>NZ_ML660159.1 GCF_007004655.1 Exilibacterium tricleocarpae | reverse complement strand
GAGGACGGCGAGGACAGGCACCGTTAATAGAGAGACGGCGAGGACAGGCACCGTTAAAAAAACAACGAGGAGTTGCAGCCAGAATATTCTCTCAAGTTAGCACTATCGTTTTGTTAGAGTAGCAGAGGGGGCGTATAAAAATTAACCGCGATGGTTAGAAGATGACTTTGAATCTGTGGAAAAATAGCCGGCACCATTGATTTAAGACGCAAATACCCGTCAAGGCGGTACGTCTTGATAGAATTCTCTGAAAACGTTTTTAAGCGAGTCCTTTACACAGCCGAATTTTTCTTAATTGCGCCGTATGGACTTGTTCAAATGTTTGGCTACTTTGCAGCCAGGCTTCTGTCGGCATTGAAAAACGTTTTAAGAGCGGCGATAAGCTAATGGGTATAGACCCTCGTTTGTCACTACGAATCGCTCGCCCTGTCCAATCAACCAGCTCCAAATAGTCAGTAAGACTAAACGAAATGCCAGGATATTCATTGTCTGTAATGCGATCGGAAAAGTGCAGTAGTGGTTTTAAGGGTAGATCAAAG
>NZ_ML660158.1 GCF_007004655.1 Exilibacterium tricleocarpae | reverse complement strand
TAACGCCAAGCTTTGCGGCAAATTTGGAGCGCAGCGGAAAATTTGTCCGACAACAGCTCATTGTTACATCCCGGCTAGTGGCACACCAATTTGGGGATAAGCTAGCTCTTTTATGTAGTCCATAATCAAGCTTGTATCTAGCTCTACAAATAGCTCAATTCTTTTCTTGAGTTCACCAGCAACTCTATTTGCCACTTCGATATTAATATCAGAGTCATCCTGTTCGTCGTCTGGCACATTGTCATGTATCAAGACACATAGAGTAGCAAGCAGCATTGACCTTTTTGAAGCTAAGGTGTTGTTTGAATCTAGAAACTCTAATAGAAGCTCAATGTTATTTGCCTCTGCAAGGCAGATATCCTCGTCTTGCTCATAGAAGGACAAAGAGTCATCTCTTGACCAGATTTCCATAAGCTCTTTTGTGAGTTCAGGAAGAGCAACACCACTACTTGAAACTTCTTGATTCCCACATTTCGAGCAAGCTTCTGTCCATTTACGCCGCTCTTCGAATGCAGCTATCTCAGCAGATATTCCTCTTTGATCTTCGTGACCGCACAAACTACAAACTTTGTATTGACTGTAAAGGTTACTCATAATCTTAAGGCATGTAACGCC
>NZ_ML660157.1 GCF_007004655.1 Exilibacterium tricleocarpae | reverse complement strand
CGTTAGCACTACTGGTATCGAGCACCAAATGAGCATGCTACAACAAATCATCATCCTGCTAGCGATATTTATAAGCCCCCAGGTTTTCGCAACGGATATACCTAGTAGCGCTAGAGCAGAGAGATCTATTGCGAGTGTTGAAGCAGTTTTAAGGAAAGGTCTATCCGGCAAAGGTCTTGAGTATGGCTCTCCAATATTCATTCGTATATTTAAAGACCCCGGAGTTCTTGAAGTCTGGATTGAGTCCGATAATGGGGCTGTCGTAAATTTTAAAAATTACGACATTTGTACATTTTCAGGGAATCTTGGCCCTAAACTGAAAGAGGGAGATAATCAGAGCCCAGAAGGCTTTTATTTCGTGAATTCTGGCCGACTCAACCCTTGGAGTAGATTTCATCTGTCTTTCAATCTAGGTTATCCGAACCAATACGATCGCTATCATGGCCGCACCGGGAGTGCTCTAATGGTTCATGGTGACTGTGTATCCATTGGGTGCTATGCCATGACGGACTCTTATATTAATGAAATTTACGCTCTTGGAGTGGCTGCGCTTAAGTCGGGGCAACCGTTCTTCAGGGTCCACTTGTTCCCGTTTAAACTAGAGCTTGAAAATTTATCCAAATACCGTTCAA
>NZ_ML660156.1 GCF_007004655.1 Exilibacterium tricleocarpae | reverse complement strand
TCACCGCTGTCATGGTGTTGGTAACCGGCAGTGCCGCGGCCCAAGACGACCATACCCAGGTTCGGGTTGTCGTTGAGCATATCCTTACCGAACTGGGCCAGTTCCTGGTCAGCGGCCACCTGACTGACATTGGTGGCGTATTCCTGCTGGATAGGATCGGCGGGTTTGTTGCCCCAGAACAGGTGCCAGCCGGTATCCAGGGTTTCCCAACCATCCAGCTCGGCGTATTCCTTGAGTTCATCCACCTGGTGGGCAGCATTGACGCCCTGTTGGATACCCGCCAGGACGAGACCGACCCCCAGACCGATGGGGCCGAGCGCACTCCCCGTGGCCAAACCCACGCCGGTGCCGATACCGATGCCGATACCGGCGGTGCTCAACCCACCGTTGACAAGATGGTTGGTTTTGTCCGCCGTATCATCGGTGTGCCCGGCTCTGACGAAACTGTCGACGGCGCCGTAGGCATCCAGTAACGTGGTGGCGCCGGTAGCGAGCGAGCCCAGGGTGCGCACCCCTTTGCTCAGTTGGGCCAACCCTTTGACGCCGCCGGTACCGAGGTCGGCGCCCGCGTCAATGGCTCTGGTCACCTGGCGCGTAAGATGTTGATCCACCAAACCGGCACCGGCGCTGATCGCGTCGGCGCCCATCGCGCCCCCCACCAGGCCCAGTGCCTGGGCGGAGGCGTCGCGCACCGCGGGATCATGGGACTGGAGCCCCTGCACCGCCCGGTTGATTTCCGCTCCGCCCAGGGCCAGGTTGCCGACCCCTGCTGCTGCCGTCAAGCCAGTGGCCGCACCGCTTTGCCCCCAGTGGGAGCTTTGCGGGGCCGTTTGGGGCATCCCGGCGGCGGGAGTGTCTGAAGCCGAGTAGCCCGGTAGCGTCGCCGGCCCTTCCGTATAAGCGGGCGGCACCGCCAGAGCCTCCGGATACGCCGGCGGCGGTACCGGCAACACAGGGTCAGTACCACTTTGACCCGGCTTCTTCTCGCCAGACTTGCGGGCATTCAAGTCC
>NZ_ML660155.1 GCF_007004655.1 Exilibacterium tricleocarpae | reverse complement strand
AAGCAACTCTATGTTAACGCCGCCAACGGCAATCTGCTGATACAGCAACAAGACATCTTTCTGCCCAGTTTTGGTGAGGATTTCACCTTTTCCAGGACTTACAACTCCCGCGGCACCATCACCAACGAGGAGAGCCGTCTGGATGCGCCCGAGCATCAGGTCGATAAGCCCGGTTGGTACTTTTCCACTGGCGTCTTTATCGAATGGCAGCGCCCGGAGGAAGACGAAAACCCGGGGATTGAGGAAAACACCTTCTGGATTACCTATGGCGATGGCAGTAAGTTCGAGTTTCTCTACGACAGCGACCGCGACCTGTGGGTATCCACCGATGGGGCCGGCGCCTATGAGACGCTGGAACTGACCCGGGGACAACTGGTGCCGGATGACGACGATTTTGATGACAATCGTATCTGGTACACCGTCACCCGGGCCGATCAAACGCAATATTCTTTCGATGCGGTGGGCCGCCTGCGCGAGACCATTGACCCCAATGGCGTATCCATGACCTACCAGTACGGCGGTAATAAGCTGTTGTCGCGGGTTTTCGATGACGACGGCCATGTACTGCGTTTCAGTTACGATTCCGATCGCCTGGTTCGCATCAGAGATGAGAACAACACGACCCTGGTTCAATATGCCTACAACAACGAGGAAATTATCAGGGTCACCGATCGATTTGGGCATGAAACCCGCTACACCTACAACGACGAGGGGCTGATAACCCATATCCGCCTGCCGGAGGAGCAGGTCGTCGACGGGCAGACCCAGACCTTCGAACGGCGGGAAATCGAGCTCAAGTACGAGCGCCTGGAGTGGGACAGCGGTTCGGCCGACGATATCGACGATGCCGACAGCCAGGCCTGGGTAGTGCGGGAAATTATTGACGCCGGCGGCGGCAGCACAACATTTGACTACGACTTTACTTTCGTCGATGACCCCACTGATTCCCGGCGTTTCTTTGGCCACTACGACCGTGCTGAGCAGGAGGAGTACCCGGGTAACGGTGTTGCGGAAGATGCCGTTGATCCCTATTCGCATTTTGCCGGCGGCACGACGGTCATGGTCGATGCCCTGGGTAATAA
>NZ_ML660154.1 GCF_007004655.1 Exilibacterium tricleocarpae | reverse complement strand
CATTAAGTTATCAGTGTCCCCTATTCCCCTGTGTCCCCTATTCCTCCTTATATTCCCTTCACCTGACTGATCTTATTGATCGAAAAAGCAAAGAATATCAACCATAGAGAAGCATAACCAATAAACCACGCTATCAATATCCAGCCATTTACTTGAGCAATACTTATTGAGAAAGAAGCCACTTCAATCATCACTAAAGAAACAGCCTGTACAGCCAAAGCGATAAATAAAATAAAAAAGTCAAAAAAAACCACTTCAAATTTTAAGCGAATAAAATTAAAAAAGCTCAAGATAAAAAACAGAAAGCACCCAGCACCAATCAACAAGTCCTCTCCACCACCTTGGCTAACTAAACTACTAACAGGCATCACCTCAGATCGTTCATCAAGGAAGAAATAAAGACTACCGAATTTATAAAATAAAAAACTTAATAGCACTTGAAGCAACGCTAAAAAAATAATTATAGGTCTAAAATATTTCACATTAACCACCACTACCTTAAAGCATCCGAAATCGCACCTTGATGCCCCCATGACCTTCTAGCTATAGGAGAGCCTTGATTGATAGGCAAATCTCTAGCTAAAGCATCTATACCAGCATTATGACCATAGGTGGCTTCCTGTAGAGTAACCGGCCGCCCCAGTCTTGTCTGGAAGCTAGCAACATTTAGTGCAATTAAAGATATAGCAGATTGATCATTTGCCAAAAGCTTTATTATTTGGTTTCTTGTAGCTCTACTCATCATGGAAACATCTACATCTAAAAGCCTCGCGGCAGTATTTATGTCCATTTCTGCCAAACCAACACTGGCATCATTGGCTCCGGCTGTAATCATGACCCAAGCAGGTCCATTTTTTAGGCTAGCCCAATTGCCGTGGTACTTTTCTTGGAATATGATGCTAGCCACATGCTGTGGATTTACTCCCCTAGCACGAGCAGCACTTATGATTGTATTTTTGTGCTTACTAATTAGATCAAGAGCAGCTTGCCCCTTTTGTGCACCCTCTTCAACCGCCTCCGCCTTCTCCGTAGCCGCCTTCAACACCCACCCCAAAACCCGATCAAACGAACTCGGATTCGGCTCCGTATCATCCGCCCCGCGACTATCACCCCCAACCGCCTTCACCGTCGCATCAAACGCCAACTT
>NZ_ML660153.1 GCF_007004655.1 Exilibacterium tricleocarpae | reverse complement strand
GATGAACACCGATTCCGGAAAAATCGGCAAAGTGTTCACCATGGGCCGGAATGCGTGTTCACGTTGGATCGGATTGGGTGTTCACGATGCGCCGGAATAGCTGTTCGACTTCGGCCGGAATATGCAAATAGCTGAGTGCGGGCTATGGACGGCGTATTGTTGAGTCCTGCGTAACGTTAAGGCGGGCTTGACCATGGTTTTCCATATCACCAAACGCAAATACTGCCAGCAAAGCGGCATCCCTGAATCAACCGTCAGGGGCTGGATTGATCGCTGGTGGATCAAAGGGGTTCACTACAGTGTGATCGGTCGCACCACCCTGATTAACCCGAGGGCCGTCGACGAATGGATTATCCAACAGGGGTTAGGCCCCACGGCAACCATATCGAAATCAGTTACCAGTACAAAGGCAGGCGGTACTTTGAAACCGTTGCCAAAAAACCCAACAAGACCAATCTTGCCTATGCCGCCAAGCTGCGACAACAACGGATAGATCGGTTACGCCTTGGGCTGGAAGCCCATGAACAGAATGCACCGACCTTTTTTGAGTTAGCCGAAGACTATTTGAAAAACCTGGACGCGGCGCATTCCACCGTATTGAGCTACCGCCACGCACTGAATAAATACTGGCTACCGGCATTGGCACCAATCCCGGTTGATGCGATTAAGTTTAGAGACCTAAAACGCATCGACAACGCCATTGACTGGCCCAGCGGCAAGACACGCAAAAACTGCATTGTGCCATTGCGCCAGGTGTTTGCCCAAGCGGTCGATGACCTGTGGATCGAGTACAACCCAGCCGCTAACTTTCGCAACACCAAACATCAAAAGCCGCCGCTGAACCCGTTTACCGCAAAAGAAAAGGCGGCGATTCTCAACGCCCTGCAAGGTCAAGCCAAGGTGTTCTTTACCCTCGCCTTTGAAACCGGGGCCAGGACCGGCGAACTCCTGTGTTTAACCTGGGCGGATTACCAGCAAGCATCGCTCGCCATTAATAAGTCCATTGTCCGGCGGCGCATCAAACCTTCCACCAAAACCAACAAGGCGCGTGCGTATTCCGGCGAAGATGAACACCTATTCCGGGCGAACGTGAACACCTAATGTCCTAACGCATCACCCGTCCGGATTTTTAACCCAGGTGTTCATCTTGGGTCAACTGCCCGAGGATTTTTCT
>NZ_ML660152.1 GCF_007004655.1 Exilibacterium tricleocarpae | reverse complement strand
ACAATAGGCCCAAATCTGAACACCAACAGCTTCTTTAACCTCAGCGACCAAATCCAGGTAAAACTGATAGTCTTGCTGAGCAAAAAATGTTCTCATTCGCCGGTTACCTCGCTGCGTTAAATGATGAGGAAAACCCGGCACAACTAATCGCGGCATCCTTGCCATGGTAGTACTCCTTGTATAAAAGTTAGTCTTTCACTGACCAAATCACGGGGCTGATCGAGTTAAACAAACTGTCCCCAGAACCCGCGAAGGCTACCTGGCATAGATATCCAAGCGGGTAACCACGGCTCTGGTGCCATATAGTCCGCACTCAGTGTCGCTATAAGTTACACTCAATCGCAGTTGGGCAGTCAATGCTGCCAACGCCATGGAATACATGTCTCGCCCGTGGCTGGTGGTTTTATCAAAGGACATAATCGTATACTCATCGGCACATGTGGGTTTTGTCGAAGCCGGTGTCTCCAGTGTCAAGGTTCCATACTGGACCGTTGCAGCGGCGAGATGTGTTATTTTTGAGGTCACTTTCCCGGCCTGGCAGCATAGCGGCATCATCAAGAGCAGGGCGTAGTTTGCGATTTTATACATTTGCATTTCCTCTCATCTTGTAATTTAGGGAGTGTTTGAGCATCCCTCAGTTTCACGGAGACTTTATATCGGCGACAATGTCATCCCAGGAGTATCCCTGTGGCCGGAGAAAGAGGGTCAGACAAGACTTATACCAGGGAATTTAAGCTCGGAGCATCTCATGCCCCGTATAACTCCGGTTGGCGGTCAGCTCCGGGTACACACTGTAATCCTGGCTGCTTAATTGACCTGTCAGCATTTCCCGTTACGCAGATCGGCTCAACCCGCATGACCAAATCACGAGGCTGATCGAGTTAGGTAAACTGTCCCCGGAACCCCTGCAGGTCCAACCGGATAATCGCCACCCCGTTGATCGAGCGGCGCAGGTACGCCTTGACGAAACCGCCGCCGGCCGTGGTATGCGTCACCCGCTCCACCGCACCCTGGTAACGGGTGGTCACCACCCCTGCCGCACTGCTGTCCACCCGGGCCAGGCGGCGGCGATCCGGGCCGTACTCGAACACCGTGGTATGACCGTCTTTTTCAATCCGGCGGGGCTTGTCAAACGTGGTATACGCCAACACCCGCCCGGTCGTATCGTCAGTCAAGCTGCCGTTGGCGTCGTAGCGATAGGTCGCCGCCTGGGTGCCGGTGGTCTGGGAATTACGGGGACAGCTTACTTAACTCTAGGTTTTGGCCCTGGCCTTCTTTTCTTTAGCTTTCGCCCCGTTAAAGCCTCCAAATAGTCAACAAACGCGTCGTCGCCGATAGGCCGTCCTGTTCGGGCATGCTGCCTTATCGCCGTTAAGTCCGCTGCCTTTTCT
>NZ_ML660151.1 GCF_007004655.1 Exilibacterium tricleocarpae | reverse complement strand
AGATTACCCGCAATCGTACCTAAATAAAATTGCCTCTAAGTTAAACAATAGACCAAGAAAAACCTTGGGATATCGATCGCCAGCAGCTATGCTTAACGAGATGTTGCGTTGACCGGTTGAATCCATCACACCCAGACTTAGAGTTTTCCAGCGAGTTACGTTTAGCCAGATACTCCCAGGGCGTCAGGTCACCGAGGGAGTCGTGTGGCCGTTCATCGTTGTATTCACGTGGCCAGCGTTCCGTGATGTCTCTGACTTCCGCTAGCGTGCTAAATACATACATGTTGAGTACTTCATCGCGGCATGTTCGATTAAAGCGTTCAACAAATGAATTCTGGGTTGGCTTTCCTGGTTTAATGAACTCCAATTCAACCCCGTACTCCTCGGCCCAATCAGCCAAAGTGGCTGAGACAAATTCCGGCCCGTTGTCCATCCGCAGCTTCTTTGGTAGCCCACGCCAAGCGACTAGCCTCTCCAGTACTCGGATAACGCGAGGGGCTGGTAGATTGAGGTCAATCTCAATCGCCAACGCCTCGCGGTTAAAGTCATCAACAGCGTTGAAGGTACGAAAGCGTCGGCCGCAGAACAGACTGTCGCTCATAAAGTCCATCGACCAGCAGTAGTTGGCCTCGGTAGGCACACACAGGGGTTGTGGATGCCGGCTAGGCAGCCGCTTCTTGCCTCTGCGCCGCTTGCTCAGACCTAACTCTCGGTAGATCCGATAGACACGCTTATGGTTCCACCCATGACCCCAGCGCCGCAGAATCTTGAACAGTTTACCGAACCCGTGCGCCGGGTACCGTTCTACTGCCCCCTGGAGGGCCAGGATAACAGGCTTGTCTCTATCCGTATCCGGGTTATACCGGTAGACCGAATCACTGATGCCAACAACCCGGCAGGCTCTGCGGAGGCTAAAGCAGTGGACCTCCCTTGCATAGTCAACCAATTCACGGCGAATTGCCGGCTTTACAGCTTTTTTCCACGATATCCTTGAGTACCTTGTGGTCCAGGCTAAGCTCGGCATACATCTGCTTTAGCCGCCGGTTTTCCTCCTCCAGCTCCTTCAGCCGCTTGATATCCGACGCTTCCATCCCCCCATACTTGGCCTTCCAATTATAGTATGTGGCGTCGGATACCCCATATTCCCGGCAGACTTCCTTGACTCTCCTGCCTCCCTCAACTTCCTTCACAATCTTGACGATCTGGGTTTCTGAATACCGTGATTTTTTCATGGGTCGTTCTCCTCGTAGGCATAGTCTACGCGGGAGAACTCTAAATGTGGATGCGATGGATTCAACCGGTCAACGCAACATCTCGTTAAGCATAGCTGCTGGCGATCGATATCCCAAGGTTTTTCTTGGTCTATTGTTTAACTTAGAGGCAATTTTATTTAGGTACGATTGCGGGTAA
>NZ_ML660150.1 GCF_007004655.1 Exilibacterium tricleocarpae | reverse complement strand
CAGTGATAGTTCTCACCAAAGACCAAAGGCAATGGAAGATGCCACCAGGGATGTTGACGGTTGTTAAGGACGTAAACTGATACCAGGGAGATCGCTGTGTCAATTATGTCAGGGAATGAACGCTAACAGAAATAAAACAATCACTGAGGTATTTGTCAATCAAGGTTCATTAGTGTCATTCAAATATGAACCAGTTGAAACTATTAATAATCCAAATAATTGCAATACAACTTATATTGAGCTAAATAAAGATGCTCCGTTTTTCAAAGAGCAATATAGTATGCTTCTTTTACTATTGAGTTCGGGCAAAAAAACTAATATACATATAAGTACTAATTGTGGCGCATTCCATATCCAAGCAGATTGGTTTAATGCGTACAACTAATCTATAACAATACGTGGCAGTCGCGACAGTCCACTAGCGTGGCCTGCCGCTGCACTCTGCGTTATAAGGCAATGTCCTGAAGGTTTGTAAATTGAAGTTCGTACTTAAACGTACTTCGTAGAAAGAATCGCGGCATTAAGGAAAGTGCTATTTTGTATCTCGGCAGTTTCTTTCCTGGTGCCATAATATAGTTAGTGGCCCGTTATAGCTTCAGTGTACTTTTCGTGAGGCTGCACTTATTAAATTGGTGGCTGTTTCTGGGGTAGTGCATTCGTCCGAAACGGTGCATTCTTTAGATATCGGTTCCGCTAGCGCTCCACAAAGTGTGGTTAAAAGCTTGGTACCGCTGCCGTTATAACAATGCCAGCAAACTGACCTCCGTTCCGGTGTTTTTATTTATGCTGTACGCTTACGCTAGCATAAATAAAAACACCTCCACTCCGTCAGCTTCTGGCGGGCGTTATGTTTACCTAGGAATTCAAAATGAGCAAGGTTAGCCAAAAAGATATTGAATCAGAGGGAGTACCGAAGCATATATCTAAAACTGATAGGCTGGCATTGCGTAAGAATTCAAGTCGTTGTCCAGTTTGCAAAGAAAAATTGGGTAAAATTGGTAAAGGTACTCGTTACAAGAATCAATGTTTTTCATGTGGCGCTGTTTTGGCAAAAGAGTTGAAGTGCGGAAGGTGTAATACAAATCGAGTTTGGCGTGGGAAAAAAGGAATTTTTTGTCATGGTTGTGGAAACGAGCATGTTAGATAATCTCAAACATAACAAAGCGCTCAAATACGTTCCGGCCACAAAAAGCGTGGCCTCCACCGGACAGGCTACGCGTTGCTTCGCCTGCCGTTTAGCTTAGCGTTAGCACTACTGGTATCGAGCACCAAATGAGCATGCTACAACAAATCATCATCCTGCTAGCGATATTTATAAGCCCCCAGGTTTTCGCAACGGATATACCTAGTAGCGCTAGAGCAGAGAGATCTATTGCGAGTGTTGAAGCAGTTTTAAGGAAAGGTCTATCCGGCAAAGGTCTTGAGTATGGCTCTCCAATATTCATTCGTATATTTAAAGACCCCGGAGTTCTTGAAGTCTGGATCGAGTCCGATAATGGGGCTTTCGTAAATTTTAAAAATTACGACATTTGTACATTTTCAGGGAATCTTGGCCCTAAACTGAAAGAGGGAGATAATCAGAGCCCAGAAGGCTTTTATTTCGTGAATTCTGGCCGACTCAACCCTTGGAG
>NZ_ML660149.1 GCF_007004655.1 Exilibacterium tricleocarpae | reverse complement strand
ATACTAATGGGCTATTACGCCAGTATTTTCCGAAAGGAACCTACCTTTCAGATTACCCGCAATCGTACCTAAATAAAATTGCCTCTAAGTTAAACAATAGACCAAGAAAAACCTTGGGATATCGATCACCAGCAGCTATGCTTAACGAGATGTTGCGTTGACCGGTTGAATCCATCTCAATTATTTATCGGGGGGATTACCGTGGCACTCTGGTCATCCTTTAGATAAGCGCAGGTTTTATAAATTTGTTCGCGCTTGTTCAAGATATTCTCGTAGAGAAGTAAGTGCCCATGATCTGAAAATGGATATCGTTGGGCGCTACAGTGGTAAATTAGATCGCGAATATCTGGAAAAAGCAGCTGAGTATTACTCTATTAGTTTTAGTGAAATACTTGAATATACAAAGGTTACTGGCCGGTTTGGTATGTGGTATGGAGTGCCGCCGAGCAGTGAATAATCTAACAATCAAAGGCAGTAAAGCCCTTCGGGCGGGACGTCTGCTACGCAGCCGCCCCTGCTTTGGGCGTTATGTTACTGTAAAAAGGAGATTCAATGCACCGTTTTAAAAAGATAGTTTTTTGTTTTACGCCACTCTTTCTCCCATTTTCGGTAATGGCTGCTGGGTGGACTGGATACGGACAAATCGCCGAATTGAATCAGCAGCCACCTGGAGTGGTAGATATAGTAATTACTGGTAATTTTCCAAACAATCCAACTAGCTGTACTGTGATTGATAAATTTCTATTCGACATTTCATCTGCACGAGATGAACGAACATTTAGCATGCTTTTATCAGCCTTTATGGCTGGTAAGGAAGTTAAACTGTTTGTTACAGATGGTTGTCCAGTTTGGGATACGCCAAAAATAACAGGTATCTATATAAAATAAACATAACCAAAATAGCCAGCGGACAGCTATTCCGCCGCTTCGCGGCTCCATAGCTGCCTCTGCTACCGGCGTTAAATGTCAGAGAAGATGCATACCACATTGAATAAATGGCTCGAAGAGCTAGAAGAAGAAACCGAGATGACTGTCTCAGAAGATATCAACGAGGAGGCGCGATCAAATATGGTTTCTTTTGGCTTCAATGAAGGTTTGCTCAAAGAATGGGGCAAAGAGTCAGTCCAAGAGTTCCTAATTGGCTGCGCTGACCTTTACCAGCGAAAGAGCCGTGATCTGAAAATGGTGTTCTATTCATGGTTTGATGAACAAGCGGGTCAAATTCGAATATCAGCAATCAGTCAGGCTCACAATAAGCTACCGTTTGCCTGCGAGCTGAATTTAACCAATTTGAGCCAGGTGGTAAATGGAATCTACTCCGAGGGCTCAGGTTTGTATACAAAAGGAGCGCTAGATGTTTGGTGCAAAAACATTTAACAAGGCCATTAACTTCGCGCCTATCGGCGCCGGACAGCCTACGCTGCGCTCTGGCTGCCGGTTATGGCGGCGTTATAGATTTTAAAACTTAAGGACATCAACAATGAACAAAAAACACTTTTTAATATTTAGCCTTTTTCTTATTGGGCAAATATCTAGTGTAACCAGTGCCGATACTGTTAGAAATAAGTAAGCGGTCATTCGGTGACGCTATTCCGATTGCTGGTCTCACGCAATACACTGGCCTCTACATCAAAGGAGGCACACATGACCCCAACGACAGAACCAAAGAAGTATCGCACGGCAGAGCAATGG
>NZ_ML660148.1 GCF_007004655.1 Exilibacterium tricleocarpae | reverse complement strand
GAATCAATACCACCGCCTGCCTTGAATGACCATTTGACCCTGCCATCGGGATACACTCTATACAAACTGGCGTTATCCGTGCCAATGTAGATATTGCCATCTTCATCGATCGCCGGTGCAGAATACCTAATTCTTCTATCGGTTACGGATACCCATTGCAACATCCCGGCACTGGGGGTGGAGAGTGGATCTATGGCATCGAAACCAGTTTGCAATTCCTGCCGATCGCTGAAGCCATCGCCATCACTGTCCAGTAGCACTTCCCCACCCACAAGAGGATCGAGTCCTTGTGCAATCTCGTAGCCATCGTTTAAACCATCATGGTCACTGTCTTTTTCTGTCGGGCCGGTGTTGTGAATATTTATTTCATCACCATCACTTAGCCCGTCACCGTCGGTGTCAGCTTTAAGGTTGTCTGTCAATGCCAGAATCTCCTCAAAATTTGACAGCCCGTCACCATCGGGGTCTAAAATCCCGTCATTCGGGTTCAGGGGATCGAGCCCGTACACGAATTCCCAACAATCAATGGCGCCGTCCCCATCGGTATCCTGGGTCCGGCTGTAGTAGCCGCTTTTGCTGCGACACTGATCACCTGAGCCATAAATATCGTGCCCACCTACCGGCCAGGGGGTTCTGGCTAAACCTCCTGAGCCAGTGATCACTGCGCTAAAGGTGCGGTAATCGCCCATATAGAGGGTTCCGTCGGACCCGATAATGGGCGAAGACTCGCCTTCGCCTATCGACCATAGCAAAGCGCCCTCCGGGCTCAGTGCATGAGTGCCTTTGGCACTTATATAGATATTTCCGTCAGCACCAATAACAGGTGATGGTGGAATACCATAAGGACCGGGATCATAAGACCACATTAGGATACCCTGTGCACTGATTGCATAGAGCTTCTGAGAATCGCCGATATAAACAGTTCCATCTTCTCCTAACGCAATAGACGAGCGAAAACCGTCCCCAAAGTCACTGGACCATTTGACAGTGCCCGCCGGAGATACAGCATATAAAGAGCTTCCAAATAAAGAGCTTCCCCCCAAGAAAACTGTACCATCTTTACCAACCGCTATGGATTTTCCTCCTGTCAGGAGACGAGACCACTTTAGCCGACCATCAGAATCAAATGCATAGAATAAACCTTCATTATCGCTTATATAGATTGTGCCATCGGCGGCAATCAAAGGCTTAACATCAGCAGAAATACGGCCAGTTGTAGCCGTCCACTTGAGAGAGCTATCAGGGTTTAAGGCATAGAGATTACCGGCAACAGCCCCAACATACACAGTACCATCAGCACCTATTGCCGGCGAGCCAGGCGCAAACTCTCCGCCAGACACCCATTGTAAAGACCCATCGGAATTTAATGCATAAAGCTGGGTTCGACTGTCTGCCGCACTACCGATACCACTAAAGTAGATTGTGCCATCTTCCGCTACAGCAGGTATACTTTCAATGTCTCCCCCGAGCGAGTAAACCCACTTTAAATTACCAACCCGGTCCAAGGCATATAAGCTACCGTCCTCGGAACCGAAGTAGATATCGCCGTTCACATCCACTGCCGGTCGCTTAAATGCATTATCAAAGGTGGGTAACTCCCACAGAAGGGTACCATTGCCAGGATAGCTTTGTGCAGATTCGGGGTCTGTTCCTGCCGCAACCTCCTGCCAATTGCTATAACCATCACTATCCAAGTCGAGCAATCCATCGGATGCACTGAGAGGATCAAAACCGTAGGTGATTTCGCTGG
>NZ_ML660147.1 GCF_007004655.1 Exilibacterium tricleocarpae | reverse complement strand
TCGCGCCGGCCGACCCGCGCCACACCCAGCAACGCCTGCCAGATATCCGCCAGCACCTGCTCTATCTCGCCCACCGGCGCTTCATAAGTTTCCGCCTGCAACGCGTGCGCATCCGGGTCCGGCAAGGCACTGCGGTCCACTTTGTTATTTGCCGTCAACGGCAGCGAGGCCATGATCACAAATTGCGACGGCATCATATAGGCCGGCAGGTGCGCCGCCAGCGTTTCACGCAAGGCCGCCGCCGTCAGCGCATCCGGGCGCAATAAACTCACATAGGCGATCAGGCGTCCCTCGCCCTTCTCTTCTGCGCACGGCCCCGCACCGCCGTGCAACACCACCGCCGCCTGGTTCACCGCCGGCAGCGCCAGCAACTGCGACTCGATTTCACCCGGCTCGATACGAAAGCCGCGCAGCTTCACCTGCTGGTCCACCCGCCCCACAAACGCCAGCGTGCCGTCGGCCAGCCACCGGACCCGATCGCCGGTGCGGTACACCCGACTGTGCGGATCGTCGCTGAACGGGTTGCGGATAAACCTGGCCTCGCTCAAGGCCGCGCGCTGCCAGTAGCCGCGCGCCACCCCGGCACCGCCCACCCACAACTCGCCCACCACACCCGGCGCTGCCAACTGCCCGAAGCGGTCCACCACATAAACTTCAACCCGGGGCAGCGGCCGGCCGATCGGCACCGAGACCCAGTCCGCCAGCGCCGCCGTATCGCGCTCGAAATCGCAGGTCACACAACCGATAGTCGTCTCGGTGGGACCGTAATGGTTGACATACAGACCGTTGGGCAGCCACTGCGCCAGCGCGCGGGCCTGGCGACCTGGTAATGCTTCGCCGCCGACAATTACCCGGTGGGCGACTTCACTCAGTACACCCTTATCCCCGTGTAACTGCCCCAGGGCATCGAGATGCGACGGCGTCAGTTTTACTACCTTGGGCTTTATGGCTTGCGGTTTTACTACGTCGGGTTTTACCGTTTGGGATGTCAATGCCTCGGACTTTGAAACCTCGGACTTTGAAACCTCGGACGGCAAGACCGCCGGCGTATCGGCAGCCGGCGCCTGCAACAGCCGGTAGAGATGCAGGATTTCATTGTCGTCCTGGGGCAGCAGGTGCAGCGACTTGCCGGCCACCAGCGGCGGCAGCACGCCGGTCAGCGCCAGGTCGAACGCCAGCGGGGAACTGACGATACTGCCGTCCACCTCGCCCTGAAAATACCGCTGCGCTATCTGCACGGCGTAATTCACCGCGGCGCGGTGTTCGATCATCACGCCCTTGGGTGTGCCGGTGGAGCCGGAGGTGTAAATGATATAGGCGAGGTTGTCGCCGCGCTGGCCGCGCCGGGCTTTGTCGGCTTTGCTCAGATTGGTACACGGATAATCGGCCAGGGTCTGCTGCAGGTGGTCATCGTCCACACACAGGGCGAGCGTCTCGGGCAGTCCGGTCGACACCTGTAAGTGCCCTTGCGTCAACACTATCGCCATGCCCGTGTCGTCGAGCAGGGCGGCCAGGCGCGCGGGCGGTGCCTGGGGGTCCAGGGGCACATAGGCGCCGCCGGCTTTAAGGATCGCCAGGATGGCGACAAGCATTTCCGGGGAGCGCGTCATACACAGCCCCACCGGGGTGTCGGGCCCGACGCCGCGGGCCATCAGGTAACGGGCCAGCCGGTTGGCGCGCCGGTTTAGCTGCCGGTAGCTGAGGGTGTGTTCTTCGTAAATCACGGCGGGGGCCGCACCGTGTTTACGCACCTGAGCCTCGAACAGTGCGTGCA
>NZ_ML660146.1 GCF_007004655.1 Exilibacterium tricleocarpae | reverse complement strand
GGATTGTTGTTCGCATACGCATAGCGATTAAAACTGACCGGATTATCAGCCTGAAAACCCACCGCGTCAATCCCCATAAACCGACCTATCGCGGGATCGTAATACCGGGCACCCATATACGTCAGACCAGTCGCCTCATCGTGAGGTTTACCGGTAAACGACAACGAATGCAGGCTGCCCTCGCCATCATCGACCTTATCACCGTAGGGACGATAGCTCTTTCGCCATAACAAGGCACCCGTTTCATCCGAAGCCGCCACCACCGAACCCGTCGCATCCGTGTGATAATAAGTGGTGGTTCTCTCGGCATAGGCACTATCTGTGCACAGATAGCCGATAAGAAGTAGCAATAAGATGACCAGTGGTCGGGAAAAACGCTCTATGCCAGCGGATGGCGTCTGCATGCTAAAGTCAGACGCCAGTGTCTTTATAGGCTTGTCCATGGTTAGTACCCCAGCAGAGAAAATGGATCGTTATCAGTAATAGAACTTTGCCATGCGGCCATCGGTGGACTGTACTGAGCCCACAGACCGACAGCATTGGCGAGCACGTTCACAGTGCCGCTGACACACATTCGGGGATTGTATCTATATGCCGCGGTTGGCACTCCGTCACCTTGAAAAACCTGCCCGACAAAATTTGCCATACCGGCGCTGGGTGCAGCGGGCAAATCGATGATAGGTAACATTGCTCCCCGAACAGAAATACCGGCGGCAGCAGCATCAACCTCCATCGGCCGCAAAGGTATTTCTTGCTTTTTACTACTCGCGTTTGCGGAATTGATCGTTATATCAAGCAGCCTTGTATAAAAATTAGCCCCTACGGAATGCTCGATGGCTACCGGAGAGACGTTATTGAGCGGAGAATGAACACTTTGCGCGGGTGCAAGAGCAGCTAAATCAAGCTGGTTGCCGGTGCGTTGTTTATCGCGCCCGAAGGTCGGCCAGGGACTGTCGGCTAAACCGCCGGCATTATCTGCAAACGCATAAATGACACCATTGCTAGTGCCGACATATACAGAACCGTCAGGAGCAACAATCGGGCTATAAAACGTCTCCTCTGAATCGTAAGACCATTTCAGACTACCATCGGCATTAAGGGCATAAAATTTCCCTCTGACCCAAAGAGAACCTATGTAAATAGTGCCATCTTTGGCAACAGCGGGAGTTAGAGGGAAGTTACTGCCGATGTCAAAAGACCATATAAAACCTCCAACAGAATTGACCGCATACAACATGCCATCTCGGGATGTAACATAAATGACATTTGCTTGGTCAATCACGGGAGAAGAGTGAATACCGCCCCCCGTAGCAAACGACCATATCAAGTTGCCGTTCGCATCTATCGCATAGAGATTCGAATCCATCGAGCCAATGTAGACATTACCCGAATCGTCCAATGCAGGTGAAGAATATGAGATTCTGTCACCCGTAGTATACTGCCATTTTAAATTACCATCGGGGCTAAGCGCATAGAGACTATTGTCGTCCGACCCGATATAGATAGTACCATCAACAGCAACTGCTGCTGAAGATGAAATATCTGCCCCTGTCGAATACGACCATTTAAGCGTACCGTCAGGGTTTAATGCATAAATATTATGGTCAGTTGATCCAATATATATTGTCCCATCACTGCCCAGCGCCGGCGATGATAAAACAGGTCCCCCAGTCGCATAAGACCACTTTACACTGCCGTCGGGATTGACAGCGTATAGGTTATTGTCATCAGAACCAATATAAATTACTCCATCTGCATCAATCGCGGGGGAGGAATCAATACCACCGCCTGCCTTGAATGACCATTTGACCCTGCCATCGGGATACACTCTATACAAACTGGCGTTATCCGTGCCAATGTAGATATTGCCATCTTCATCGATCGCCGGTGCAGAATACC
>NZ_ML660145.1 GCF_007004655.1 Exilibacterium tricleocarpae | reverse complement strand
CTCTTCGCCACATTTCCCATATGACAGCTTTTTTAGGCTCAGTCATCGGATTAGGGTGTTTCATATACTCATACCTCTATGATTGTTGGATTATAGGGTATGTTGCGTTGACCGATTGAATCCATCGTACCTAAAAGCGGGAAGTTTACATAATGTTTTCATTGGCCCTTACTGCTTTTACAGCAGGAAAGAAGATATCTGTGGTATATGATTCAAATAACCCTGAATGTACATTCGGTTATGCAAAGACTACCCACATGAGGTTGCACAGTAATTGATGTGTATTAGTTGGGATTTGACCATGCAGACAGTGCCTGGTCAGATCGAGACTTTTGAAGGGCAGCTTTCGCCTAACTTTGGTCATTCGCCACCGCAAGAAATATTCTCTTTGTTAATAGGTTTCTTGCCATAAGCGGGCGGTCGAGTAGCATTTAACGCCTAAAGCAGCCGCGCATTTATGCGTCGGCTGCCTTTGCTTGTTAACTGCTGACTTTAGCACGCTCTTCCAAAATATACTTACGCAAAATGCGCTCACTGCGCATAACATGAATAATTATGATCTTAGATTTTTCAGTGCGATAAAAAACTCTACACGGACCAACAACGACCTCTCTATAAATTGAGTTTCGAGAAAGTTCTGGTGGCTTACGACCGGACTTAGGTTGCCCCTTGAGCTGATCAACACGGTCGAAAACAGGTTGGACCAAGTTTTGTGCGGCAGTAAACTTATCTAATGCGATAAATTCAGCAATCTCATTTAATTCGTTAAGAGCAGGTTCCGTCCAAATTATTTGAGCCATTTACTCATTCGTTCCTTGGCTTGAACATGAGAAACAACTCGCCCCTCCGAGAAGGCAGCCTCTCCCTTTGCCAGTCCCTCCAATAACGCCATACGATCTTGCATCATTTCATAATCTTCTACATCAACCAAATAGGCTGAAGGCTGGCCGTGCTCTGTAATGAGCACAGGCTCTTTAGACGCATGTAGATCCGCGAGGATTTTTGTGGCCTGACGCTTTAACGTGGTAACTAATGCAATTTTCATAAAGTGATACTATAGTGACACTTGAATATTTGCAAGTATTTATATCCTGCCTGTTAACGCCTTGCTCACCTGCACATACTGCGGAGAGCGTTTTTGTGTGAAAATGGAGCGCCAGCGACATACACAAAAACGAGCGTAGCAGTATGTGTCAGGTGGAGCAATTTGTTATGTGTTGGGCATGGCTTTGATTGACCCACTCAATTTGTTCCTCTGTATCAGGGATACGAACACCACGTTGTTTCGATATATGCTCAATGGCCTCTTCGGGTTCAAAACCGCAATGCAAAAGAACGCCTGCTGCAATAATGCCAGTTCGTCCGATTCCTGCCCTGCAGTGTACTACGGTATTTAACCCACCTGCTGTTTCCTGATATAGCCGTTTAGTAAATGCTAAATACTCTTGTATGGAATTAGGCAGCCCACGATCTTTAATAGGGAAAGAAACAAATTCCATTCCGTATTTCTCAGCACATAGCTTCTCTTCGCTAAGACCTACTTCAATTTCTTCATTCGGTTCCAATAAAGACACGATTCTATCTATACCCGAATTCGCAATACCAGCGAACTCATCATCTATCCACTCACCAGAAACCGGCTTAGCCATTACCGACAAGCTACCACTTCCAATTAATTCAATTTTATATATATCTGGTGTCATAGATGATTACACATAACGCCAAGCTTTGCGGCAAATTTGGAGCGCAGCGGAAAATTTGTCCGACAACAGCTCATTGTTACATGCCAGCTAGTGGCACACCAATTTGGGGGTAAGCTAGCTCTTTTATGTAGTCCATAATCAAGCTTGTATCTAGCTCTACAAATAGCTCAATTCTTTTCTTGAGTTCACCAGAAACTCTATTTGCCACTTCGATATTAATATCAGAGTCATTCTGTTCGCCGTCTGGCACATTGTCATGTATCAAGACACATAGAGTAGCAAGCAGCATTGACCTTTTTGAAGCTAAGGTGTTGTTTGAATCTAGAAACTCTAATAGAAGCTCAATGTTATTTGCCTCTGCAAGGCA
>NZ_ML660144.1 GCF_007004655.1 Exilibacterium tricleocarpae | reverse complement strand
TTCTAGGTAGGAGCCGCCCTTACGGGCGACGCCCCCTGCAGACCCGGACGTGAGCCTTCACTCATCCGGTTCCTCGGTGATTGGAGTATCGGCACAACTCCAATGTATGACCATGTACCCGACAAACCCATCTACACCATTTTGGTTATCCTGGGTCTTGGAAGTTTCCATACCGCCAGAAACTTTTCGAACTTCTCCCAGCTAATATACCCATCTCTTGTACGTCGGCCTAACCAGCGCCGCCAGCAGTCCCGCACGTGCTGGTACAACATCCACAGAGCCCGGTAATTACCCCGAACCCCATAGTAGTTGTACAATCCATAAAGCTTGGAACACAGCCGTTGGTACTGCTCCTTGATCGGGTCATGTTTGCTGCTGCGGCAGTATGTATAGAGGTTACGCATGGCGCGAGCCTGGCGTTTCCTCATCGTCTGCCGCTTGATCACCCAGTTTCCGTTTCGTGACTTGCCCCAGTAGTGGGTAAATCCGAGAAAGTCGAATGTGCCATTCCCACTCTTGGCTGAGTATTTACTTGGCCATTGGAAGCATATCATTTTACTCTTGTCAGGGTGAATACGAAGCCCGTACTTCTCGAAGCGCTTCGGCAGCACCTTCATCAGGCGCTCACCGTCCGCTTCGTCTTCACAGCCCAGCACAAAGTCATCAGCGAACCTTATCAGAAAGCTGCGACGGGCCAACCGCGGCCGCACTTGCTTCACATACCACTCGTCCAGAGCATGATGGAGAAAAATATTCGCTATCATGGGGCTGATCGATCCACCCTGAGGCGAACCACAGACCGGGTAGCGGATGTTGTCCTTCTCGACCACCCCCGCCTTTAACCATTTGCCGATAAGGCACATGATTTTCCCGTCGTTGATGCGCAACCTGAGCATTTCCCGGATGCGATCATGCGGCATCGTATCGAAAAACTTGCTGATGTCCGCATCAATGATAACGCTAGCTTTCTCCCGGAAACAACCATCCCTCAACGCTTTGATTGCATCGTGCGCGCTGCGCTTTTCCCGAAAGCCATAGGAGAAATCGTAGAAGTCGATTTCGTAGATGGCGCCCAGAAGTATCGCAACAGCTCTTTGCAATATCTTGTCTTCCAGCGTAGGGATACCGATTGGTCGCTGACTTTTGTCCTCTTTCTCTATCCAAACACGTTTGACGAAAGGGGCTACGTAGCTCCCCTCTCGGTAACGGCGATAGAGATCTGCCAGATTGTTGTCGAGGTTTGCCGCGTATTCCGCAACTGTAACCCCGTCCACACCTGCCGCCGCCTGTTTATTGGTCTGGTAGTAGGCTTCTCGCAGAAAGTCAACGTCAATCAGATGGTGTAGCGTGGTAAACACCCTCTCAGGGTGTTCCCTGGCTTGCATTCTCAGTTGACGAAGTTTTAGTGAGACAGTTAGTGATCCCAAAGTATCTCCTGTCGTTCAGTTCATCAACGCGTCACACCCGGCTTCACCTTCCCTACAGTGGGTCCTCAGGGTAATCGTTCCCCACCTTCCCGATCGGTAAAATAAATCCCGATCACCGGTACTATGATCTGCTAAGACTTCCGAGTTTGCTTCTTGGGTTTCTTCACTCTCGCTATCGGCCCCCAATACCTGATATCTCTTTACTGCTTATTCGTGCTTCCGATTTGGACTCTTCACTAGGCGCAGTAAATTGCCTCATGAAGCCTGGTGCATTTATAATCCGGCACACCGACGCCGGTTACTTGAGTCAGGACAAAGTCGGAGCTCCCGAGTTCCCGAGCTACCCCTGTAAGCGCATGCCATGTTCTCAGACCCCGGCGGTGTCGCAGCAACTTGCCATAACGTTACTGAGACTGCTGCTTTCCGGTACAAAGCAAGCCGTCAGCTTTCCCATCCGTCGATGATTATCCAATGACCACCACTCTACAATATTTCGGGGCTCAATAAATGGCCTACACTCTCGTTCCACCCTTGCTCCGCACACCTCGTTACCTTGGTCGCACCCGGGCTTCACTACTAACCTGCTGGCTAAGCTTTGGTTGTGGGAGGACTGGAGTGAATTCAATTACCTGCACCTCCTGGGTAACATTAATCAATTTCCGAATTTATAAAATTCATCCCAAGACTTCGGATTTATCTCGGCACGAGC
>NZ_ML660143.1 GCF_007004655.1 Exilibacterium tricleocarpae | reverse complement strand
AGAGGCAAATAACATTGAGCTTCTATTAGAGTTTCTAGATTCAAACAACACCTTAGCTTCAAAAAGGTCAATGCTGCTTGCTACTCTATGTGTCTTGATACATGACAATGTGCCAGACGACGAACAGGATGACTCTGATATTAATATCGAAGTGGCAAATAGAGTTGCTGGTGAACTCAAGAAAAGAATTGAGCTATTTGTAGAGCTAGATACAAGCTTGATTATGGACTACATAAAAGAGCTAGCTTATCCCCAAATTGGTGTGCCACTAGCCGGGATGTAACAATGAGCTGTTGTCGGACAAATTTTCCGCTGCGCTCCAAATTTGCCGCAAAGCTTGGCGTTAGGCGTTTTCTAGCTAGATAATAAAAGAATCTATTTTCACCATTTAATGGAGTGTTTTATGAAATATGTAAGCAATTTAATTTTCCTGCTTCTAGTAACTCTATCTGCACAGGCCGTGGCTGACAGCGTCGAGTGTGGCGGTCTTGTAGCTATTGTAATGGCAAATAGCTCAGATTGTGCTGATGCATCAGGCGTTAAACATTTAGCTTATAGAACTGATAAAACGACCAACAATTGGTTGTGTACTGAAACAAGTGCGGGATCATCAATGGTTTTGGCAGCCTATATTTCTTCAAAACCAGTTTCGGTTACAATTCCTAATCAAACTACTGGTACCACTTGTAGTACTTTGCAAGGCCATTGGTTAAAAGATTTGAATGTAATTCTGCAATAAAGCTTAACCAGTGGCTCAATTTGACAGCTATAAGCGTCGGCCTAACAAGCAGGCCGCCACTTATAGCTGCAAATTAGCAAGGCGTTAGTGCGTCAAGGAAGCTTGGTGCATCTGGCAGGGTGGGAGTCCCTGTAGGGTAAGGCCTAACCAGCCACCCTTAGCGAGTGTTGCGCGTAGTGCGGAGCATCGGGAGAGAGAATACTCTCCAGTCAGCAGTTTTTTACTGCTATCAACGGGCGAACAAGCTATGTGAAGCATACACAGCGAACAATATAGGCCGTAGGGGAACCGTGTCCCTGAAGCACTGGTATCGCTCCGAAAGGCAGTTTCGTCTGACGAGATTTGTAACGCGATCGAAGTCAATATGGATCAGCCGTTAATGGTTTGGTTGTGAAGAGGCGGCGGAGTTATCAAGTCGCGGCATGTATTGAGAGATGTATCAGGAACTTGAGAGATCCTAGATAGGCTCCATAAGGACAGTGGTAGGGACGTCAAATGAAGAATGAGACCAGCGATGGCTGCTAGGAAGTCGGACAAACCCACAGTAGTCGGAGAACGGGAAAGCCGTTTACAGGGCGAAGGAGTTTGCGGTAATGACACATCCATGACAGGACAACCCGCACCGGACAATGTAGGGCCGGAGTCGATCGGGATAACCTCCCTCATGGATATAGCAAACAAAGCACGTTCCCACCCGAAGCACCGTTTTCAAAACCTCTATCGACTGTTGAACCTGCCGAATGTAGTGCAGGTCTGGCATCGATTGAACAAGAACGCGAGTGCGGGTATTGATAAGGTGACCGCACAGGACTATGGGACAGACCTGTACGCGAATCTTCGCAATCTTGAACAACGATTGAAAGACAAGCGCTATCGCTGCAAAGGCATTCGCCGTACTTTCATTCCCAAGTCAAACGGTAAGCAAAGACCGCTCGGCATACCTGCGCTGGAAGATAAAATCGTCCAGCAAGCGGTAGCCGATATTCTGAAGTCTATCTTCGAAGTAGACTTTTTGGCGTGCAGTTTTGCTTATCGACCGGCACGGGGAGCTGGTGACGCAGTTGCTAGCCTGTCGGCCAACCTCCAGTGGGGGCCGTTTGGTTATGTTGTGGAGAGCGACATCAGAGGGTTCTTTGATGACGTCAACCATGACTGGCTGCTGGAGATGCTGAAACAGCGAATCGATGACAAAGCATTGCTGGCATTGATCAATCAATGGTTGAAAGCCAAGGTACATAGGCCTGATGGCAAAGCGGTAAAACCTCTTGCGGGTACTCCGCAAGGGGGTGTAATCTCACCCATCCTGGCAAATATCTATCTGCATTTTGCTCTTGATCTGTGGTTTGAGCGCAAGATCAAACCTAAGCTCAGAGGAAAATCTTTTCTGCTGAGATATGCTGATGATTATGTGCTGGCCTTCCAGCACTATCGTGATGCCAAAGCTGTCTATGGCTCATTGCCGGCACGACTGAGAAAATTCGGTTTGAATCTTGCCGAAGAGAAGACCACCATGGTTCGTTTCTCCCGTTTTTGGCCCAGCCAACGGCGGAGGCTGAAATTCTTAGGGTTTGAGTTCTATTGGTGGCCGGGTTTGGATGGCAAGCCGCGAGTGCTACGTCGCACTGCCCTAGGCAAGCTGAAGTCACTGCGTCAGTCGTTGACGGAGTGGATTAAACAATCCCGCCAAAAGCGACTGTATCAGCTGGCTAGGGCCTGTTCACACTAATTTTGATAGAATGTGCGCCTATGGAAATCACGAAAGCACAATTCAAAATTATTGAACATCTCCTGCCAATACAGAGGGGAAATGTAAAAATACCGAAC
>NZ_ML660142.1 GCF_007004655.1 Exilibacterium tricleocarpae | reverse complement strand
TGCATATTCCGGCCGAAGTCGAACAGCTATTCCGGCGCATCGTGAACACCCAATCCGATCCAACGTGAACACGCATTCCGGCCCATGGTGAACACTTTGCCGATTTTTCCGGAATCGGTGTTCATCTTCCCGGAATAGCTGTTCACGTTGTTCCGGAATCCCTCCTAACGCATTGTTTTTTCTACTTTTTTGCTAATCTTCCTCCTTTTTGGGAGAAGACAATGGCAGCCAAGAGGACAACCATGCGACAACTACGTGAAATTCTCCGCTTACGGCTCGCTGGCGGCCTGTCAATGCGACAGATTCAATCCAGCACTAAAGTCAGTGTCGGAGCCATCCAGAAGCTCCTGGCCAAAGCGCAACAACTGGGGCTGACTTGGCCCTTGCCCGATGCGCTTGATGACAGCGCGTTAGCCAAGCTGTTTTATCCCAAGGCCGACACCACCGTGTCGACTCGCTTCCATGTACCCAACTGGTCTGAGGTGCACCAGGAACTGAAACGCAAGGGCATGACCAAGCAACTGCTGTGGGAGGAGTACACACAGCAGTACCCGAACCGCTGTTACAGCTACTCCCAATTCTGTGACCTCTACCGCCAGTGGTGCCAGAAGCAGAAGCGCTCAATGCGCCAACACCACAAAGCCGGTGAGAAGTGTTTCGTCGACTACTGTGGACAGACCGTGCCCATCATCAACGCGACGACGGGCGAGGTGGTTGACGCAGAGATTTTTGTCGGCGTCCTCGGCGCGTCCAACTATACCTACGCTGAGGCAACCCTGACGCAATCGCTGCCTGACTGGCTCAGTAGCCATGTGCGCATGCTGGCGTTCTTCCAGGGTTGCCCGGAGATGATCGTGCCCGACAATTTACGCAGCGGCGTCAGTCAAGCCTGCCGCTACGATCCCGATCTCAACCCGAGTTATCAACAACTTGCGTCGCATTATCACGTAGCGCTCATGCCTGCTCGCCCCTACAAACCTAAAGACAAGAGCAAGGCTGAAGTCGCGGTACAGATTGTTGAGCGCTGGATTTTAGCGCGCTTACGCCGTCATAGTTTTTTCTCGCTGGCTGAACTCAACCAGTGCATTCGCACGCTACTCGATGCGCTAAACCAGCGTCCCTTCAAACAGCTCGCCGGCAATCGTCAACAGGCTTTTGAACAGCTGGATAAACCCGCCCTCAAACCGTTACCGAAACACGCCTACCAGTTTGTCGACATCAAGTCTGTGAAGGTCAATATCGATTACCACGTCCAGTATCGCAAGCATCACTACTCCGTACCCCATCAGTACGTCGGTGAGCGTCTGGAACTGCACGCCGGTGACACCTTGGTAACCGTGTACTTCCGTGGCCATCAGGTCGCTTCACACGTGCGTAAGCGCAGTCCAGGTGTCACCACTGAAGCGGCGCATATGCCCAAGCGCCACCGCAAGCACCAGCAGTGGTCACCGGGTCGGTTGAAGACCTGGGCCAACGCTATTGGCCGGGAAACTCTGAGGTGGGTCAGCCGACAGTTGTCCAGCAAGGCGCATCCCGAACAGGCCTATCGCGTTTGCCTGGGGCTGCTCAACCTCAGCCGTGATTATCCCGTCGAGCGCGTTGAGGCCGCCTGCGCAATCGCCAACCGGGATGGACTCCTGCGGCTTAAACAGATCAAGGCCATTCTCAACAGTAACCGTGACCGCTTGCCACAACAGCTTGATCTGGCCGTTGAGCTGCCTCAAGACCACGACAATATCCGTGGCCCACACCACTTTCACTGAACAAGGACCCCGACATGAACACTCAAATCATTGCGCAACTGCGTCAACTCAAGTTAGGCGGTATGGCTACGGCGCTACAAACACAGATTGAACAGGTGGGCACGTATGAAGGGCTTCCCTTCATTGAACGTCTCGCCCTGCTGGTTGAGCAAGAGAATCTGAGCCGTGATCAGCGCAAACAAGACCGCCTGATCCGTCAGGCTCACTTTAAACTGAGGGCCAGTGTGCAGGAGATCGATTACCAACATCCACGCAATATCACCGCTTCACAGGTGGCTCGGCTGGCCAGTGGCGATTGGATTGCCCGGGGACAGAACCTGCTGCTCACAGGCCCCTGCGGCAGTGGTAAGACTTACCTGGCCTGCGCCTTGGGGCACAGTGCCTGTTTGCATGGCTACAGCACGCGCTATTACCGCCTGTCTCGGTTGCTGTTGGAACTGACGCAGGCCAAGGCTGACGGCACCTACCACAAGCAGCTCAAGCAACTGGCCAAGCTGCGACTACTCATCATCGATGACTGGGGGCTGGAGCCGCTAAAAGCGGCTCAGAGAAACGATCTGATGGAGATTATGGACGACCGTCACGGCCTGACATCGACCCTGATGATCAGCCAGCTGCCCACAGATGAGTGGTACGCCAGTATCGGCGACAACACGCTGGCTGATGCCATTCTGGACAGGTTGATGCACAACGCTCATCGCCTTCAGCTCAAGGGCGAATCGATGAGAAAAATCCTCGGGCAGTTGACCCAAGATGAACACCTGGGTTAAAAATCCGGACGGGTGATGCGTTAGGACATTAGGTGTTCACGTTCGCCCGGAATAGGTGTTCATCTTCGCCGGAATACGCA
>NZ_ML660141.1 GCF_007004655.1 Exilibacterium tricleocarpae | reverse complement strand
CGCAATACACTGGCCTCTACATCAAAGGAGGCACACATGACCCCAACGACAGAACCAAAGAAGTATCGCACGGCAGAGCAATGGCAAACCTTAGTCGACCAGTTTAAGGACTCCGGCCTGAGCACCAAGAAGTTCTGCGCTAACCACGGCATCGGATACGCGAACTTTTGCAACTGGCGGCGCAGACTATCAACCCCCGATACTGATCAACCTAAATCTCTCGGTTCGACGCCCCAGTTTATTGATTTAGGGTCGCTTGATCGACCAGGACAGCGGCGATGGGATATTATCCTCAAGCTGGGCAATGGCGTTGAATTGTGTCTGAGTCAGAGCTGTGTTTCTGCCTGAACCCAATGTTTGTATCTGGCTGTGTACAAGTCCTGTCGATATGAGAAAAAGCTATGACGGCCTCAGCGCGCTGGTGTCCAAGCAGCTACAGGAAAACCCTCTAAGCGGCCAACTATTCGTCTTCATTAACAAGCGAAAAACGCATATGAAGATTCTTTACTTCGACGATTCCGGTTACTGCATTTGGTGTAAGCGCCTCGAGCAGGGGCAGTTTAACTTTCGCACATCAGCTCAAGGAAAACGCCAGATCGATTGGGCCCAGCTACGATTATTGCTGGACGGAATCGAGGTTAAGAGAATACGACAATATAAGCGTTATTCACACCCGAAGTAAGTGATTGTCAGGTATAATTCTCGCCATGGAAAACACGGTTTCAGCTGCCAAGAATGCTCAGAACCTGCCACCGAGCATAGCGTCGGAGCTAGCGCAGCTGCGCGAGGAAAATGGGCGACTCAAGCAGAGAGTCGCCTGGTTCGAACGCCAGGTGTTCGGACAAAAGTCAGAAAAGCGCTCCGTCGAAAACCCGCATCAAGGTAGCCTGCTTGGCAGCACGGTGAAAACCAAACCTGTGGCGGAGGATAAGGTTCGGGTCAGCTATCTGAGAGGGAAAGCCAAGAAGCGGCGTCCGGGTGATTGTGCCACTGATGCAGGTTTACGTTTCAGCGAAGATGTGCCCGTTGAGATTGTAAAAGTTACCCCGCCGGAGCTCAGCGGCGATGACGCCGATCAGTACGAAGTGATTGATACCAAGGTCAGTCACAAGTTGGCTCAACGCCCAGCGAGCTATGTGGTATTGCAATACGAAATCCCTGTATTCAAGCGTAAAGATGCTTTGACTACTGGTGGGAATTCGTCTGCGTTGGTGACCACTGCAATGCCTGATCAGGTATTCGACGGCAGTATCGCTGACGTGAGTGTTTTGGTTGGGCTTCTTGTCGACAAGTTCTGCTACCATCTGCCACTTCACCGTCAACATCAGCGTATGGCGCAAGCGGGAGTAACGCTGGCGAGATCGACACTGACCAACTGGATAAGGCGCTCGATTGAGCTGCTTCGCCCTGTCGTTGAGGCGCAATTGCAGCATGTATTGCACAGTAAGATCTTGGCGATGGACGAAACGCCGATAAAAGCGGGAAAGAAACACAAAGGCAAAATGCAACAGGCGTATTTTTGGCCGATCTATGGTGACGATCATGAAGTGGTCTTTACCTTCAGTAACAGCCGGGCGCGAAAACACATTGAGCAAGTGATCGGAAAATCGTTCGAGGGTACATTGCTCACCGATGGCTATGCTGCCTATGCTCGATATGCCCAGCAGAGTGAGGGCGTCACTCATGCGCAATGCTGGGTGCATACTCGACGTAAACTCATAGAGGCTGAAGAGAGTGATCCGGAGGCTGTCAGCGAAGCCCTGGAAATGATTGCACGCCTGTATCAGGTTGAAAAGCATATCCGCATACAAAGCCTTCAGAGTGAAGACAAACGACAGTGTCGACTGAACAGCAGCAAGCCAGTAGTCGATGAGTTCTTTGCCTGGTGCACAGCGCAGTGCCATAGAGTCGAGTTGACACCCACACACCCGTTGAGCAAAGCCTTAAGATACGCACTAAATCGCGAGCAAGCGTTGAGAGTTTTCTTGGAAGACCCTGACTTGCCCATGGACACCAATCACCTGGAGCGGGAGATCCGACCCGTTCCACTCGGGCGGCGCAACTGGCTTTTTTGCTGGACAGAGCTAGGGGCTGAACACGTGGGTATTATCCAAAGCTTGATTAGCACCTGCAAACTGCAGGGCGTTAATCCTCATGCTTACCTGACTGATGTACTGCAGAGGGTTGCGATACATCCGTCAAGCCGAGTCACGGAGCTAACGCCACGAGTATGGCGAGAACGATACGCCGGCAATCCTATGAAGTCTGTGTTGGACCGAAGTACACCCCTTTGCCAACTGGACGCCCCTCAGAGGAGTCACTATGCGCATTGAAGACATGACCCTGGATCAGCTATTGGATCTCAACGAAGTCATTTGCGAGCGAATAGATTATCTACGCGCAAAGCAAGACCAGGATGTTATGAAAACGCTATGTGTGGGCAATCAGGTTCGCTTCGCAAATAAAGAAGGCAGTACAGAGTTTGGCATCGTTATCAAAATTAATCGGAAAACAGTGATAGTTCTCACCAAAGACCAAAGGCAATGGAAGATGCCACCAGGGATGTTGACGGTTGTTAAGGACGTAAACTGATACCAGGGAGATCGCTGTGTCAATTATGTCAGGGAATGAACGCTAAC
>NZ_ML660140.1 GCF_007004655.1 Exilibacterium tricleocarpae | reverse complement strand
AGATGAACACCGATTCCGGAAAAATCGGCAAAGTGTTCACCATGGGCCGGAATGCGTGTTCACGTTGGATCGGATTGGGTGTTCACGATGCGCCGGAATAGCTGTTCGACTTCGGCCGGAATATGCAATCGAGCCATTCGTCCAGGTCTGTTTGTAGTTCCTCCAGCGATTGATAGACTTTTCGCCGCAATCCCGGCTGGTAAAACTCTTGTAGAATCGTTTTATGGAAACGTTCACAGATACCGTTAGTCTGTGGATGCCTGGCCTTGGTTCGAGTGTGTTCAATGTCGTTGAGGGCTAGATAAAGCTGATAGTCATGCTGTTCGACTTTGCCGCAATACTCGGTACCGCGATCAGTGAGTATTCTCAGCACGGGCAGCGACTGCGCTGTATAGAAGGGCAATACCCGGTCATTGAGTAGGTCTGCGGCCGTAATCGGCGTTTTGGTCGTATACAGCTTGCAGTGAGCGACCTTGGCGTAAGTATCGACATACGTTTGCTGATAAACCCTACCAACCCCTTTGAAGGTGCCAACATAGAAGGTGTCCTGTGACCCCAGGTACCCGGGGTGGGCCGTCTCAATTTCGCCACATGCCTCGTCATCAAGCTTCTTGCGCTCCAGGGCCTGCACCTGAGCTTCGGTGAGGATAAGACCTTCCTCTGCCACTTTAGCCTCCAGTGCTTTCAGCCGCAATTTGAAGTTAGCCAAATCATGGCGTAGCCAGATACTGCGTACCCCGCTGGGAGAGACAAACACACCTCGTTTACGCAGTTCATTGGAGACGCGAACCTGGCCATGGGCCGGCTGCTCGACAGCATAGGCAATCACGGCGCTTTCTACCGCAGGCTCTACCCGATTCTTAACGTTGGGTACGCGGCGATTTTTGTCTAACAGGGCATCGATCCCACCTTCGTCCACCGCTTCTTTATAGCGATAAAAGGTGTCTCGGGATACACCCATGACTTTGCAGGCTTTGGAGATATTGCCTAATTCATCCGCTAAATTCAGCAATCCGACCTTGTGTTTGATAATACGTTCGTTACTATGAAGCATGAGGGTTACCTCTTGGTTTTGTTTGATTTACGGTTTAGTCACCTTCAATCAAAACCGGTAACCCTCTCTTTTTCAAGAGGGAATGTACGATCTGGTCTGAACTAACTCAATTCAGGTTATTAAGTTATCAGTGTCCCCAGTCCCTTATAAAGTTATCAGTGTCCCCTATCCTTGCTCACCCCACACCCTTGTGGACGGTACAAGGGGACATCTCAGCCTTTTAGATTTTCTGGAAAAGTTAAAATCTGCATTATATGAATGATAAATAATAAACTTATTAACGCCCCAGAAACCAAATGGCTTATATTTGCAACCCCAGTTGGTAGCTCATCAAATCTTTCCACATAATTCTCCCACCTCTTACCTTGAAAAAAGAAGTAGAAATTCAAGAGTACTATTATTAAAAAAGGCCAGACGTCTCTTAATGGCAGTGGCAAAAAGGGGAATAGATCAAACCCTAACATTGATGGAAGGCCATTCTTTCTAAGCTCCATATCTATTGACATAGAAAGAAAAGAAACAAATACACAAAGTATCGATACAGCCCAAACATGCGGCATACTTCTACTTCCGCCCCATTTGCACGAACTGAACTTGTACAGACTATAAAACAAAAAAGGGTAGCTAATTATCACTCGTGGCCTATTCATAAAGCTGGAAACCATCCAGCCACATCTTAAGATGTGGCTCTACTAACTAATTTATTGGTACATATTGTCTATGGCTTGGCGGAGATCATCGTATCGACCAGGAGGAGAAATACTGGGCTGAGGTCCTGCTTTAATTGCTGCATCTAAAACTCTAGGACCTACTACTGGCGCCAATGTATAACTCGCCCCAATTAATGGAAAACGCAAACCAACGGTAGTCATTGTTTGATCTATTGCGAATTTAGCATTACTTCCACCGGTATTCCATGCAGTAAAATTGCCGTAAGACTCTAGACCAAAGGCTAGAGGTGTAAGCCCTTGCGCTAGATCAGCCACCTTGTGCATAACAACATACTGATTGCCACCCCACCCCATTATGGAGTATTTCAGATTATTTTTAGACGTGATGCCTATCCTACCCAAATCAGCATCCGACAACACAAACCCTGTAAAACCAACTAAGGCTCCCGTTCCAGACGCAACACTACCATCGTTTGCAGTACTACCAGCACAAGCCATCGGTACTCGGCAGCCATCCTTTTGCACCGGCGCTAGGGGCGCTAGGGGACACTGATAACTTAACAACTTAACCCAACTCACACAGATGTATCATTCGATATCCTTTATGTCGATATTATGCTTTAAACAATAGTCCCTACCTCTTTTTGAGGACTTTGACACCGCGGCCGGGCTTACACCAAGCCTGTCGCCAAGTTGTCGGGTTGTTAACCTCAACTCTCGAACACCCCAAAAGCATATTAGGGCTTTCGCCAGAGACAATGCATTTGAACGTCCTTTTTGCATCAACTGCTCCGACTCTACCTCGACATACTTGCACACCCAACTTATCAGTGTTTCCAGGTCGATGCCCTGACGCTTTCTCACTACGCTTTTTTCAAAGTGTATTTCATCCTCCCGCAAGGCTCGTTCCACAAAGTCGCTATCACCCAATATACGCTCGTCCCCTATGCGCAACGTGTGCTCTTTTCGAGCAGAAGTCGCCAACTCCCATCCCCCATAACTGCGGATAAGCCCACCACCTGATAAATCCGGTGTGCCGCCGGCTTGCAGCCCTTCCTCCATAAACTGGTGATATCGACGTCTGGCTGTGCTCAATCGTTCGCCAAACAGGCCCAACAATGCATTAACTTCCTGCCAGGGCTGCCGGTGCCTGCCCAGCATTCCTGAATGTCCCGTCCATCGGTAGTGATCAAGAGCCGATAGCGACTCGACGATCTTGGCCTTTAATGGATTAAGGTGAATATACCGCACCAGTTCCAGTAAATAATTGTCAGCATCACAGAGAATCGATTGGTAGCGGTTCTGAAAAACATAGCCGCTTCTGTGATAACGGCGATTATAACTGC
>NZ_ML660139.1 GCF_007004655.1 Exilibacterium tricleocarpae | reverse complement strand
TAGCTTTGTGCAGATTCGGGGTCTGTTCCTGCCGCAACCTCCTGCCAATTGCTATAACCATCACTATCCAAGTCGAGCAATCCATCGGATGCACTGAGAGGATCAAAACCGTAGGTGATTTCGCTGGCATCATCCATCCCATCACGATCTGTATCCGATGAACGTGGATTGGTAAAATAGGTGTTTACTTCAGCACCATCAATTAAACCGTCTCCGTCAAAATCGCTCACTCTGGGATGCGTGCGAAGCTGGTATTCTTCTTTATTGGTCAGACCATCCGCATCTATATCCAGATTGGCATCACTGCCATCGTCTGGGTCGAGACCACTGATAAACTCGTAACAGTCCGTAATACCGTCACCATCATTGTCTGCCGTGTTACTGTAATGGCCCTGCTCACCCCGACACTGATGACCCGAGCGCCCTGTGTCGTGGCCAGCTATACTCCACGGGGTATTCCCCAGGCCTCCTGCGTTGTCAGCTAGGGCTATCAGGTCTTTGCCGGCCGTCAGATAGATTGTGCCATCGGTATCAATCAGTGGTGAGGAGCTAATGGAGTCAGGCGCACGATAAGACCATTGCCTGTTATCATTCGAATCCACGGCATAAAAGGTAGAATCCGAAAAAAAATATAGGGTTCCATTTCTGCTTATGGTAGGAGACTTGCCACTGTAGCGACTGGACCACTTCAAGGACCCGTTAGTGGGGCTCAATGCATAAAAGCTACGGTTGTCGGCGGCATACACAGTTCCATCGGCTGCCACCACCGGAGCAGTATTGAAAAAATCCCTTGTAGCATAAAGCCACTTGCGACTCCCATCAGAGTTGATGGCATGAAGACCATGACCATATCCCTGGTAAATCGTACCGTCCAATCCGATAGCCAGCGGCGATCTATATTCGGAACCACCGTAGTAGGTCCACCTTATCGTTCCTGTGGCACTAAGTGCGTAAAGCTTCTTATCAGCTGAAACATAAACTGTGTCGTCTGCGCCAACTATCGGTTGCAACCTGCTAAAGCCCCCTGTTTCATAGGTCCAGAGAACATCGCCGTTGCTGCTGTTTAAGGCGTAAAAAGTGCCATCCCTGGATAAAACATACACATGACCGTTACGCCCCAGGGCAGGTGCCCCCAATTCACTGCCCGTGTTAAATTGCCATAACAGAGTCTTATCAGCATCGACAGCATTGAGATTGTTATCGGCAGTGTTGTAATAAGCTACACCATTAACGTCGATTGCTATCGATAATACATAATCAGGATGGCTCCTTGACCATATCAGACTGCCGTCGGGCTTGATTGCTTGAAGATAACCTGAGCGAAAACTCGAAAGTCGAAAGTTGTAACCAGCATATATGGTGCCATCCAGGCCGAGAGTGGGATCTGCCCCGAAGTCCCGTGGCACACTGTAAGTCCACTGTAGCGCGCCGCGCGGGGGTGTCGAATTGACGTCCAGCGGGTCGTATTCCGTAAACCCTTCCTGCCGATTACTAAAACCGTCACCATCCGTATCTAAGAGGCCTTCGGCAGAGTCCAGGGGATTGAGTCCTTGGGATATCTCATAGCCGTCGGTTAATCCATCAGCGTCAGTATCCTTGTCATTGGGATCAGTGCCATATGTATTGACCTCGTCACCATCACTATACCCATCTCCGTCCGAGTCGCTATCGAAATAGTTTGAACTGTTTTGATATTCCTCCAGATTCGTTAAACCATCGCCATCACTGTCTTGTGCCGCATCTGCACTGTCATTTGGATTGAACCCATTGACTATCTCGGTGCAATCAGGGATACCGTCACCATCCGCGTCGGCGGATAGATCGACAACGCCCTCGGCGGTTCGGCATTGATTACCCGATCCATATACATCGTGTTGAAATACCGGCCAGGGTGCGTCAGCCAAGCCACCGGAATCTCCTACCAAGGCATACAATTGTCCATTCAAAGAGGTAACGTAGAGGGTGCCATCGCTATCCAACATGGGCGCTGAGAGTAAACTGTGGCCGGTATTATAAGACCAATTTAACTGACCGAATGAGTCCAGCGCATACACCTCACCATCATGGGCAGCTATGTACACAGTGCCGTCAGCGCCGATCGAAGGCGTATAGGTGGAGCCATTGGCCTGGTACGTCCATAGTAGGTTACCTTCTGTATCTACAGCCATAACACTGCGGTCCTGGTTGCCGATATACACTGTGCCATCCCGGCCGACCACTGGCGATCGGTAGCGAGTCTGGCTTCGACTCATCTCATAAGACCATTTCAAACCACCGGTCGGGTTTATAGCATAGAGGTAGCCAGTCCCGGCTGTTAAGTAAATCACGCCACCCAATCCTATAGCCGGAGAGGTGCCTCCCTCCCCCACATAAAAGCGCCACTTTCTGGCGCCGTTCGAGCCGACTGCATGGAGATACCCGTCACCGGAGGTAAAGTAAAGCGTGCCATCCGGTCCCATAGCGGGCGATGAATAGGCAATTGAATCTCCCGCATCATAACTCCACTTCAGGCTGCCATCGGGTCTTACCGCATACATAAACTTGTTGGCTGAGCCAAAGTAAACGGTGCCATCATTACCGATGGCCGGCGATCCGGTGATATCCCCATTTGTTAAAAAGAACCATTCGCCGAAGCCATCAGGATTGACCGCGTGCAGTTTTCTATCATCTGAACCGACATAAACAGTACCGTCAGGTGCCAGCGCGGGCGCCGAGGAGATATCGCCACCGGTACTGTATGCCCATTTTGTCGTTCCGTCCGGATAGACGGCATGTAGTTGATCGTCGCGAGATGCCACATAAATAACCCCATCCGGACCTACTATTGCATTGGCTTCTATTGACGCTCCGGTTTGATAACGCCATAACACTGTGCCGAGAGTGGGTGTAGATACACGACTAATAAGGTCCGAACCCGCTAAACTTTCCTGTCGATTACTAAAACCGTCGCCGTCATAATCCAATTTCCCATCAGCGGGATCGAGCGGGTCCAGTCCTGCATGCAATTCGTTTCCATCCACCACACCGTCGTGATCCGTGTCGGCAACCAATGGGTTCAGCCCTGGGGTAGCCACCTCTAATGCATCGTCAATGCCATCGTTATCTGTGTCCATGTGATTCGGATTGGTACCCGCGGCGACCTCATCGCCATCCGATATACCATCACCATCGCTATCCTGCAGGGCAATATCGCTTCCGTTGTCGATCTCCAGACGATTGCTTAATCCATCGCCGTCTAAATCCGCATCGGCGTCAGCCGCTTCATTAGGGTTAAGTCCTAACTGGGACTCCAAGCAGTCCGTAATACCATCGCCGTCTGAGTCCAACTCAGCGGGGAAGGACACATTGTCTGATCCAGCGATCAGCAAGCTACCAAGACGAATATAACTGGTGCGCGTACAGTCGACGATGGACTCCTCAAATAAAAGCTGTCCTGCGCTGGAATATACACTGTACCTGAGATCATAACCTTCGCCGGTCCGGCTTAGTGAACGCAGGTTGTGTCCGTCATAGATGTAGTCTTTTACCAC
>NZ_ML660138.1 GCF_007004655.1 Exilibacterium tricleocarpae | reverse complement strand
CCGTATAAGCGGGCGGCACCGCCAGAGCCTCCGGATACGCCGGCGGCGGTACCGGCAACACAGGGTCAGTACCACTTTGACCCGGCTTCTTCTCGCCAGACTTGCGGGCATTCAAGTCCGATACCCCTTGTTGCACCCCGCGCGAGGTGATTTCCGGATCAATCTCTACACGCATGATGAGAGGGTTGTTATTACCCACACCGTCTACACCGGCATCCGCTGAGTCCCCCTGGGGGACGCGACCGGGTGCTACTGGGGACTCGGAATTGGATTCACCGGGAAACTGGTCGAGATACTGTTGTGCTGAAGCCCAGGATTCTGCCGGGGAGCCTGGAGTAGAATGTGACTCAGGCTGCACTGAGTGACCTCGGAAGGCACGCCCCTCCTCTACTTGGGGCGCCGTGCCAACATTGTGCGTGTCTGAGGGGCCAGGTTGGTGGCTGGACTCTGCTGGTGCCTCAGTGAGAGACGATCCACCAGCCTGGTTTGAGGACTCTACCTGGGCATAAGACGGTGGGGGGACGGAATAAAGGGTATTATAACCAGGGGCCTGCGCCTCTGCATAAGGGGGAAGGCCCGTTGAGTAAATTACTGGCGTCTCGAATGTTGGAATCCCTCCCTGATTATCACTCAATACGGCACTTTCATATTGAGAGTGTAAGTTCACTGCATGGGGATATCGGCGTTTGGCGTCTTGTAGTCCTGTTTCACCCCGTCCCGATACGGCTTCTTCGAGACCCAATGCATCCTGATAACGCCGTTGCTGCGTCAGTGCATATGGGTACAAATCTTTCAAGGCATTAGCGTTTTCACCCAGCATAGCTATTTTGTCACTTTCAGTTTTTGCGACATCAACGCTCCTGCCGACACGTTGCTTACTACGCCGAAGAAGAGTATTGATATAGTCTTCAAGCGGTAGCAGACGACCCGTCATCCGATCGCCCCTGTCATTATGCTCAATACCGTTGAGCAAATCCTGGGCTTGCCTTACCACTGGTTGTGGTGTGTCAGGGGCATTAGTAGCAAGTCTCGCATAAGATGCAATATCCCGTATTGCGTCTAATTGTGCCTTTGTCAGATCTGAAGCAGGTTTTCCACTAATATAACCGGCACTACCCTTAGCAATAGCATTTTGAGTTTTTTCCCTAAATTGACCAACATTAAACAAGGGCTCTCCATCATTGCGGGAAATACGGCCCAGATAAGCGGCGTCTTGCAGGAGTGCTCGCGCTTTCATGTGCAGATCATCTCTGGCTGTCCAGGCATCTACCAAGTCAGTAAAATCTCTTGTGCTTTCGTGTAAAGCATGAAATGCCTCCTGCCTTATAGATGCAGAATCAAGCGCTTTATAACCACCAGCTAGATTACTACTGGCTTGCCGCATAACAGCACGCAGTGTTGTGGCGGCCACCTCGGCCGGTGGCTGATAGTGATTATCTAAAAAAAGCGGAGATGATCTCGATCTATGTGCGTTAGCTTCACCCATACGCTTATAATAGTGATTAGGATTTAATGGTTCCCATCTTTTTTGCTGGCTTTCGGCGTCTTTTAGCAAACCTACCGTCCGGTTGTAAATATCGTTCCTTGCTGAATTACGTTGTTCAGGCGGTGCATCAGGAGGTAGACTTAAATATCTGTCTAAAGCATTTCTATGTTCGGGCAGAGAATCTCTTAAAGAGTGGACACTAGTCAAAACATCGTCAGGCGCAAATCCATCTGCGGCGACACGATCAACATATAATTCAACATTTCTTAATGCATTTCCATACAGTCTATTCTCTTTAGCAGAGTCATTATTACTGCGAGCTTTATCTATATCCTTTTCCAAATTTCCGGCATCGAACCTAGTCCATATGTTTTTTCGACTGGCGCTAGAAAGGATTTTTTCAACTTCATTACCAAGCCCATTCTTTTCTTCGAAAAAATCAGGGTATCGGCTTGTCACCTCTCCGCCTTCGGTAAAGATTCGATACTGAAACTTCTGTAGTGGACTATCAGCATCTTGGCTAAATGACTTAACACGTTTTTGTAAGCCTTGGACCATCTGACGGACATCGTCGGATACACTCGGATTCTCCGCCATATTACGAGTGTGCTTCTCCAGATACTTCATTGCATCCAGCGTATAGTGCATCTCCTCAATAGGTGTGCCTTTATAGCGAATATGCCGGACACGGTTTTCAAATTCTGTACTGTTGAATAACTTCGGAGGATTCTGTTGTAATATCTGGACTTCGTCAACCAAACTCGACCCTTTAGCTTGCAGCGCCTCGGGTAGTTCTCCCGTGTAACTCCCACTATGCGTGTGACTATTGACCCGATCCAAGTGCTGCATGGCCCGCTTACGCAAAATATCACCACTACCACGTATTGCTTTAGAATAACCATCGTCCCTTGATGTCTGGGTAGCGACATGATGGGCATGTTGCACCTCTCTCAAATGGGCCTCCATTGAACGGTCCCCCATCTGCCGTGCCTGGTCAACACTCGCGCGAAATTCTTTCTCGGCAAACTGGCCCAAGATGGATTCAAGTGTATTCACACGGTTTAAAGACTTACCGAGCACGGCCTGGACAAACCTCATAGGCTTTTTGCCTTTTCCAAAACCGGGGGTTACCTGAATCTGATTCCAAGTGTCGTGCATACGGTCAGCTCTGCCAAGGAGATGCTCTGAGGCACGATCAAGACGATTTGCCAGCGCCGGAGGTATCTCTTGTCCTCGGTTTATTCGGGATTGAAGCTCCGCCAGCAGCCCGTCTCTTTGGGCATTGGCCAACTGTTGTAAATTTCTGGCTCTTTCCGCAAATTCCTTGGGTGCATACTTATTGGCTGCGATACCGCCACTGTATTTTGCAATAGAATCCAACCTGTCTAAATACAGCGCTTGCTTACGGTGCAGGTTACCTTGTTGGTCGACTTTGGCCACATCAGCCCTAAACTGACTTATGTTGAATGGGTTATCCAGAGCAGGCTGATGTGTCGTATTTGCCTGCTGAGACGCCGGCCTGGGGAGATCTGCAGATATACCTTGCCGCGGGGACCGACTACTACTGGCAGTATTACTACTTTCTCCCAAGGAACCCGCACCTGCTCGCTGCCATTGGGCTAACTGTCCGGGATTCGGTGTATTTGTTTGAGGATTCGCTCTCGAACTTAAGTCTCTTGATGGAGCACCATAACTTCCTTCAATTCTACCTACCATTTTTTTACTCCTGTGCTTTACAAAAACTCAGTTGAGCTGGAATATGAAAACTGTGCCGCATGCTGAAATAGCCTGGCGGTGACAGGAGGGGCAGAATAGATAAGGCAAGCACGCCACACAATATGCCAGGTGCACTAAGGCTTAATAAATAGATAGAGGGAAAAATGCAGAAATGAGTGGTGCAAAAACTGGGGCGACCTCGCGCAGCTGGTTAAAATTTCCAGGGTTCATAGGGACAAGAAGTAAAAACGCGTTAGCCCCTAGCAGCGGTATGCATCAATGCCAGGAGGGAAGCTGACCTGTTTAGGCAGCCTCCTCCTCTGCTGCAACAGCGTCCTCATACTGGCTGGCCAGACTGCCGGTGCCGGCTAAAGCTGTGGCCCCCGCCTCTCCAGAGACCGGGGCTCTCTCAGCCGGCGCCTGCTCGCTGTTCTCCTCACCCGTCTGCTGCTCCTCCTTCAACTCAACGTGACTGTAATCCTCCTCTGCCGGGAGCGCCTGCTCGATGGTCTGACCGGTGTCCGTCACCTGCACACCCTCACCGTCATAGCGCAGGTCAAACACCTGGCCACTGTCGTCCACCATCGCAAACGGAGTGGCCTCTGCCTCATAA
>NZ_ML660137.1 GCF_007004655.1 Exilibacterium tricleocarpae | reverse complement strand
GCCATGTTCTCAGACCCCGGCGGTGTCGCAGCAACTTGCCATAACGTTACTGAGACTGCTGCTTTCCGGTACAAAGCAAGCCGTCAGCTTTCCCATCCGTCGATGATTATCCAATGACCGCCACTCTACAATATTTCGGGGATCAATAAATGGCCTACACTCTCGTTCCACCCTTGCTCCGCACACCTCGTTACCTTGGTCGCACCCGGGCTTCACTACTAACCTGCTGGCTAAGCTTTGGTTGTGGGAGGACTGGAGTGAATTCAATTACCTGCACCTCCTGGGTAACATTAATCAATTTCCGAATTTATAAAATTCATCCCAAGACTTCGGATTTATCTCGGCACGAGCCACGATTTGTTAGACACTTTTGCAGATTTAGGGCACATAAACCATGACAATATCAATGGTGTAGCCATTTTCACTTTCTGAAACCCGTGCGCGAAGTACCAAATCACTACGTCCCTCACCGGCGGTCCATAGATCGATAAGTACGTCCCAGTGATTGCCCATCCATATATACACTGAAGATTTCCACGTTTCTTTAGGTAGCTGAATTAATTCCTCTCCGTAATCTTCGATGTTCTCCTTAATATATTTAGCTGTTTCATTTGAAATGGAAGAAATACCTGTAATTTTATAAGAAAGAGAATAATCTTTTTTCACTAAGGCATCTACAATACTGGAAAACATTGGACGCCATACAGTAGGAACTGGGCGCTCGTTTTCCTCATCTTTTTCGACAACAACTTCGATTTCCGCCATTGTAGCTTCCACCCACATTTCCGACTAACGCCATGAGCAAGCGCGCGGTAACGCGTCGCCTTGCCTTTTTAAGCGCTGAACTCTGAAACAGCACGCTAATTAATGCATCTTGCAACGACATTTGACCACCAGCCAGCTCTGCTGGCGATTGTGCCTTGTCTTGTTATAGCTTTTCATATGAATCAGCTATCTTTTTGTTAATTTCAGCCGCCAAAGCTTGCGCCTGACGCATTGTATCTTGTACTAACGCCCAATTAGCCCAGTGCTTAGCCCATTTCTCTTTGCCTACAACGGCCTCAAAATCTACAACTGTGGGTTTCTCCCATTTTTCATAGGCAGCTAAGCGTTCCATGCGTTGCTCAAGGTCTCGTACGCCACGCGACTTTGGGGACAGCTTGGCATCACTTACCATCCATTTCGCCCAAGGCCTATTTCCTTTGGATTGATTACATTTTCCACAAGCTGGTACCAAGTTATGAATTTCAGAAATGTACCCGGTTGGCTTTTTATTTAGAACCAGCGGCCTCAGATGATCCCATTCAGATACAATCGAACCACAGTAAGAGCATTGAAAGCTATCGTGGTCCATACCTAGAATTGCCAGTGCACTCTTTACTTGCTCATTCGTAGGCTCAATTACAGGAATAATTGAGTTAATAAATGAATTAGTAATACTCGATGATCTTCCCGTGATTTTCATCGGTTTTGGCATTCTAAATAGTGGTAAGTAATCCATAACTCTCTTTAGCTAGTCGTGGTAGAACGCCCAGTTACCCGGACGCCCCCATACAGGCCCGGCGCGCGGAACTACCGCACGGGGCTCCTCAGTAATAACTTTGCGACCATGCATGGGCAGCCCCCTTTTTCGAATAACCGGGTCACCTTGTACTGCTTTGGCTATACCGATGATGGGTGTGGCAGTCGCATAACCTACAGCAGCGGCTTAAACCCGGCCCAATTGCAGCTTCGACGCTGACTCCGCCTACAAATATCGTCAGACGAAACTGACTTTCGGAGCGATACCAGTGCTTCCGGGACACGGCTCCCCTACGGCATCTATTGTTCGCTGTGCACGCTTCACATAGCTTGTTCGGCCGTTGATAGCAGTAAAAAAAACTGCTGACTGGAGAGTATTCTCTCTCCCAACGCTCCGCACTACGCGCAACACTCGCTAAGGGTGGCTGGTTAGGCCTTACCCTACAGGGACTCCCACCCTGCCAGATGCACCAAGCTTCCTTGACGCACTAACGCCTTGCACAGCGGCGCGAGGTACGAGCGTCCAGCCCCGAAGGGGCGAACTGCTGCAATTTGTTAAGGTTTAGGGCTGCCACTGAACGTCAACTTTACGATGATGATTAGCACAATCGCGTAGATAGAGATTTATCAGGCTTTGATAAGGGATTCCTGACTCTTCGGACATTTCTTTAAAATATTCAATTACATCTTCGCTGAGTCGAATTGTGACAGGCTTCTTCAATTTAGACGCATAAGGATTCTTACGGGATTTCATTTTTGAAAAATCATACTCTTTTTTCATGACTCTTCACCTCGATAGTGGCGCTGTTCATTTTTGGTAGCTTTGCGTGCTGAAATGATGCGTAAGACTTCATTATCATCTCCACGCTCACAATGAACTACAACTAGAATACGGGAAAGGTTGCTCATACCAAGCAGGATGAACCTTTCTTCTTCGTTTGGAGTTTCATCATAGAATTGGACGGCGAGATCATCATAGAACACAGACTTAGCCTCCTCAAATGAAACACCATGCTTCTTGAGGTTGGACTTTGCCTTAGCTTGATCCCATTCGAATTTAAGCATATGTACATTGTATGTACAAACCAAAAGATGTCAAGAGCCTTAAGGATTGCTTAAGGGGCGCGCCGCTTTTGGCGCGTCCCGGCCCGAGGGGCCCTTGCTTTAAGCCCTGGTTATGGCTGCGACTGGCACACAGGCTACAACGCACGGTGCGGAGCCACAATCGGATTAATGAAACCGCAAGCATACCACACCGGCGGACACCGTAAACGCACTTATTGGCACACCACGCCAGTGGCGATGGTAGAGCCATGACGGCTTACGTTAATGAAGGCACCAGGAACGAGACTACTGAAAACAGAATCTTGCACATTCTTTGATGCCGAGTTGCCAATAAGTAGCGATATCTTTTTGTTTACCACTGACCATGAAAAACTCATGGCCGAGCACCAGTCGTGGTAGAACGCCCAGTTACCCGGACGCCCCCACACAGATCCCGGCGTGCGGAACTACCGCACCGGGCTCCTCAGTAATAACGTTGCTACCGTGCATGGGCAGCCCCCTTTTCAAACAACCAGGTCACCTTATACTGTTTTGGCCGTACCGATGACGGATGTGGCAGACGCATAACCTCCAGCAGCTGCTTAAACCCAGCCCAGTTGTAACTCCGACGCTGACTCCGTCGGTTTAACCACTTAAACAACAACTCTACCACCATTGAGTGGTAGCGATAAAGACGATGACCATTACCTTTAACTGCGAAGTAGCGGTAATGCCCCAGCATTTTAACCCGTAACTCCCTAGCCAGCTGATACAGTCGCTTTTGGCGGGATTGTTTAATCCACTCCTTCAACGACTGGCGCAGTGACTTCAGCTTGCCTAGGGCTGTGCGACGTAGCACTCGCGGCTTGCCATCCAAACCCGGCCACCAATAGAACTCAAACCCTAAGAATTTGAGCCTCCGCCGTTGGCTGGGCCAAAAACGGGAGAAACGAACCATGGTGGTCTTCTCTTCGGCAAGATTCAAACCGAATTTTCTCAGTCGTGCCGGCATTGAGCCATAGACAGCTTTGGCATCACGATAGTGCTGGAAAGCCAGCACATAATCATCAGCATATCTCAGCAGAAAAGATTTTCCTCTGAGCTTAGGTTTGATCTTGCGCTCAAACCACAGATCAAGAGCAAAATGCAGATAGATATTTGCCAGGATGGGCGAGATAACACCCCCTTGCGGAGTACCCGCAAGAGGTTTTACCGCTTTGCCATCAGGCCTATGTACCTTGGCTTTCAACCATTGATTGATCAATGCCAGCAATGCTTTGTCATCGATTCGCTGTTTCAGCATCT
>NZ_ML660136.1 GCF_007004655.1 Exilibacterium tricleocarpae | reverse complement strand
CGCTGGGACTTTATCGAAGTGGATTATGACTGTCATAACAGGATCGAATGGACAATATTCTCCTATTCGGTAACAGGCGCAATTTCCGGCCACACGGATAAACGTCGCCATAGGCGGACCCACCCTTTCCCGGCTGGTATTACAGGTAACGTGTTGGTTACACATGAAAACGAGATGGACGAGGAGCCGGTTCCTGTAGACGATCCGGATAGCGATGAAGAGGAAGAAATTGATGTGGGCTGTATCGAATATGATTTTTATGTCACGCTATTTTATCGAATACTGGCACCGGGCATCCCTGCATCTATCAACACCAACACGCCCGACAGTACTGGCCGTATTGTCGTGTCCTGGGGTGCCCCTGGCGGTAACATTCACGACTATCAACTCGAGGAAAGCAGAAACGGCGGCGCCTATGCCAATGTCTATACAGGCACGTCGCGCACAAAAACACTCACCAACCGCAACCAGGGCAGCACCTACAGATACCGCGTGCGTGCATCGGCGGGATCGCACGGTATCTATAAATACGGCGGCTGGCGGACTTCCAGCTCGGTGAGTGTGCCCACAGCGCCGCCGGCGGTAGGCTCGAGAGTGATTTATATTCATACGGATTTACTGGGCTCTCCGGTGGCAGAGTCCAACGAACAGGGAGAGATTGAGCAATGATGCAGGTAATGTTTCGCAAACAAATGAACCGAACGATGACATCGATATTGAGACCACTGCTGCTGTTGATGGCGAGCCTGTTTGTCGCCGATCTTTATGGCGATGAGGGCGTTTACGAACTGGACTTGAAGAATCGCTTTATCACCCAGGCATCGGCTAACTACGCGCTTTCGCCCCACAGTCCCGATTTGATGGGTGAGAATTTTGACTTGACAACCGGCGCTATCAGGTTTGAGCGGATCGATGGCGACCTGCCCGGCAATTCGGCACTGGAAGTGGCCTATCGCACCTCTTTTGCAATCCAAACGCCCCACTATCGGGGTTGGAAGGAGGAACTGCCGAGAATCGAACTCGACTATCTGACAAGGCCTGGCTTCGACAGTCGGCCAAACGGATGGGCCACCGGCAACTACTGTTCCGGCACTCAAAAGCCGAAATCCATACGGGCCAAATACTTCAATATACTGTTCGATAGGGATGAATACACCACTATCTCCTCAGAATATTATACGCCGGGGCCAAAACTCATTGTGCCCGGAAAAACCGATGGGAAGTTACTCTATAACTCTTCCCCGGCAAACCTTGGTTTAGATCAAGCGGCTTACCGGTTCGTGACCAAGGACAAATGGCGACTGAGTTGCTATACCTCGGGTGCTGCCGAGGGATTCAAGGCCACGTCTCCGGAAGGCATAACCTACTTCTTTGATGTTTATCACCAGCAATCCCTCAACGAAAACGACGTGAGAGCGCTCGATACGGGTTATAGCAAGCGCAGGGCATTGTTGTTGGCTAGCAGGGTGGAAGACCGATTCGGCAACGACGTTAATTACTATTATACGAGTAGCGGCCTACTGCGTTTGATAGTGGCCAATGATGGTCGACGGATCACCATCACCCACAGCGGTGCTGTGAAGACAATGACGAGTAATGGCAGAGTCTGGACGTATACCCGATCCACCGTTAATGACAGAAAAAACCTAGTAGTCGAACGCCCCGACGGCAGGCAATGGCACTATGACCTGTTTCAATCCAAAAGCAGGCGTGATCCAGAGGCGGGCGAGTGCGATGGGACCGAGACGTTTTCGCCGACCATGACGGTCACGCATCCGGACGGAACGGTGGGTACGTTTGATTTCGATCTGATTGAAAATGGACGCGTAAACGTAGAAAGGATTTATATCGTCAGCCCTTACCACGGTACTGCGAGGGCTCCAATCGGCCGTTGTTTCCTGAGTTATAGCCTGGTTCGTAAAACACTGCGCGGGGCAGGATTCAGCAACCAGGTTTGGCACTATGCCTATTCTGAGAAAGACGGATTCTACGGTACCGACACCAGCCCCCACAATTCGTTTATAGATCTACCCCTGCCGGTTCCCGCCAACGTCAACCCCAGAAACTCAAAAACCATAACCATTGCTCAGCCGGATGCCAGTTCTGTCAAATATTATATTAACCGCAATGTGTTGAGTCCGCTCGAGAATAAGATTGAAGCCAAGGAGTACTACGATACAACGGGGGCATTGCTAAAGCAGGTACGCCATTATTATAAAGAGGGCAACAAATTCGGCAATCCGGTATCACGCAACCGATCAAATCGGGACCTCGACGTACAGATACCGAAGCTGACCAAGGTGGAGATTGACCAAGCGGGCGATACTTACACCACCGAGTATCTCAACTTCGACCTCTATGACGTTGCCCAGGAAAAATCGGAGTATAACAGCTACTCGACCGACAGACGCTACAGTCAGTGGGCGTTTTACAACGATTCCACCCACTGGTTGCTCACGCTACCTGGGATCAGCAAAGTGGGTACGAGTCCGTCTGACTTAATCACCTTCCGTGAAGACACTTACCACGCGCCGACCAGTAGTTACAAGTCATTACCCCATGAAGTCAGGATCATGGGCATTTGGCAAACCAGGGCCGGTGAATACCACCCCGATGGCAATCTGCGGAAAATGGTCTACAACGGTACCAGCCGGTATGAAGTATTCGATAATTACAAGCTGGGACGTGCGCAGAAGATCACCCTGCCGTGTGCCACCACGAATGGTTGCAGCACGGCCAATGACAGTACGACCAACACCATCAGGACATTGCTGAGTATCAATGACCACGGTTGGCTGCAAAGCACGACAGATTTTAAGGGCAATGGGGTCAACTATGAATACGATGCTATGGGACGGCTTACAAAGATCGATCCTGTGGAATCATCGGTAGCCGATACCACTATTTCCTATGAAACGGTCGCGACGGCGGGTGATGGTATCAGCGGCAGCGGTGTTGTCCCCGGGATGTTCAAGCAGACCATCCGCCGGGGTAACTACGAAAAGCGCCTGTACCACGACACCTTACTGCGCCCGGTGTTTACCCGTGAAATGGATATCAGTGACGCGGCTACGGCGCGGTATAGCCGAGCAGTTTTTGACCACCTTAACAGGCCAACGTTTACCGCTTTTGCCAGCGAGTCAGTCGCCGCTGCCGCGGGTACCGAAACGGTCTACGACGGTCTGGGTCGCCAGAAAACAGTCACGCGTAATACCGATAATGCCGTGACGGCGTTCAGCTATCTGGCGAATAACCGGGTACAGGTCACCGACCCCAACCTGAATATCACCACCACCCAGTACCTGGCCTATGGCGCCCCGGCGACAGCGAGCGCTCTGAACATCAGTGCGCCGGAGGGGGTGACTACCAATATTCGGTACAATCCATTAAACCAGGTTGTCAGCATTACCCAGGGCGGCATTACCGAACACCGCTACTACGATCACTTACAGCAACTGTGCAAGGTTCACCGTCCCGAAACGGGCAATACTGCCTATGCCTACAATGCGCGCCGGCAGTTGGCCTGGTTTGCAGAGGGTGCCGCCGGCTCGACCACCGGCTGTGATACCGGCAGTGTTGAGGCCGCCAAGAAAGTGGCTTTCACCTACAATAATCTGGGCGAGAGAAGCGCCATTCTCTATCCCGACAGCACCGCCGATGTCAGCTATGGGTATGACGAAAACGGTAACCTGACCCGCTTGACGGCCGGCGATGTCAGTCATGTGTACAGCTATAACAACCAGGATTTGCTCGTAAACGAGGCCTTGCGGATTACTGAAAGCGGATACACCAAAACCCTGGAGCTGGGGTATGGCTATAACAGTCTGCAACACCAGATTTACCAGTCATATCCCAACGGCAAAGTGATTGAATTCAGTGTCAATGCGCTGGGGCAGGCCGAAAGTGCGCAGTCTTATCTTGGCACGGCCATCGATAAACGCTATGCAACAAATGCGCGGTATCACGCCAATGGTCTGTTAAGCGGTTTTACCTTCGGCAACGGTGTCACGCATACGGCCACGCAGACTGTGAACCGGCTGCCCGAGCGCATCCGCGACCAGTTGGGTAGCGGCACCAAGATGATGGATTTGCAGTATGGCTACGATCAGAACCAGAACGTCACCAGCCTGATCAATCACCGCGACAGTGCGTTCAGCCTGAGCAACCTGAGTTATGACGGCCTGGACAGGCTGACGAGCACCACCGGTGGCAGTGGAATAGGGTCCAGTGCGATCAGCTACGACCCCCTGGGCAATATCCAGACCTACAGCAGTAAAGGCGCGAACCTGACCTACACCTACGACACGGCTAAAAACCGCTTAACCGGTGTCTTGGGCACGGGTAGCCAGGCGCGCAGCTATGCCTATTTTAGCTATGATGATCGCGGCAATGTGACCCACAACAGTCATCGTCCTTTCAGTTTTAATCATGCCAACCAACTGGTAGACTCAGGCACGAACACCTACCGCTATGACGGGCATAACCGCCGGGTCAAACAAACGGACAGCCGCGGTATCAGCTACTCGATGTACTCGCAGGCGGGGCGACTGCTGTACCGTGAAACCGGTGTCAATGGCACCACGGGCGAGGGGGATGGCGTCAACTACATCTTCCTGGGGCCGAAGCTGATAGCCAAGGAGGGGGTGTTCCGCGAGACGGGCAGTTCCCTGCAGCATTACAAGCCCTTCGGCGAGACGCTTTCAGCGCCGACAGACGAGATTGGCTATACCGGCCACAAGTTTGATGCTGATCTCGGGTTGAGTTATATGCAGGCCCGATATTATGATCCGGTGATTGGGCGGTTTTAT
>NZ_ML660135.1 GCF_007004655.1 Exilibacterium tricleocarpae | reverse complement strand
CTAGCCACATGCTGTGGATTTACTCCCCTAGCACGAGCAGCACTTATGATTGTATTTTTGTGCTTACTAATTAGATCAAGAGCAGCTTGCCCCTTTTGTGCACCCTCTTCAACCGCCTCCGCCTTCTCCGTAGCCGCCTTCAACACCCACCCCAAAACCCGATCAAACGAACTCGGATTCGGCTCCGTATCATCCGCCCCGCGACTATCACCCCCAACCGCCTTCACCGTCGCATCAAACGCCAACTTCTTACCGGCCACATCTCCCCACTTGCTCGGTATACCAATCCGCGTAGCCTCATGGTATGAACTCACAAACGCAACCGCACCCGCCTTAAGCGACTGTTTGATCGTACCACCATTCGCATAAGCCACACTCATCGAGATACGGGCCTGCATCGCCGCGTAACACAGCGGTTGACCACCACACGCCACCGCAACCAACACATCCCGTATCGGGCCCGGTATCCGCCCAAACAACCGCCCCTGGGCCCGCACCACCCTTTTTAGAAATCTCCGCCACTCCCGTACGACGTCTCGCACAACGCTGGCGATTTTTTTGAACAGTTTCTTCAGGAAATACCCGGACGGATCAGTATAGCTCAACGGGTTATTTTCTACATAACTGTATCGATTCAACGCCTGCAGATTGGTGATATCTCGCACAAACGGATCGGCACTCAGGAATCGTCCAATCTCCGCATCATAGACCCGCCCGTTCATATGGATCAAAGCCACCGGGTCCATCTGTTCATGGCCGGTAAAGCCTCTGTTGGTCACCGCCGAACCCAGCAGTACCGCATCGATCGTCTGGTTGCGTCGCTGGGCCGTCGTCAGTGTCTCCCAGCTCCCCAACAGATTCTCCAAAAGCCCCAGGCTCGGCGCCCGCCGTTTACCCCAGGGATCAAAGCTGAACTCCTCGGCGATCAGGCCGGACTCGTCGGTGATGGCTCTAGGGGACACTGATAACTTAACAACTTAACCCAACTCATACAGCTATATTATTCGATATCCTTTATGTCGATATTATGCTTTAAACAATAGTCCCTACCTCTTTTTGAGGACTTTGACACCGCGGCCGGGCTTACACCAAGCCTGTCGCCAAGTTGTCGGGTTGTTAACCTCAACTCTCGAACACCCCAAAAGCATATTAGGGCTTTCGCCAGAGACAATGCATTTGAACGTCCTTTTTGCATCAACTGCTCCGACTCTACCTCGACATACTTGCACACCCAACTTATCAGTGTTTCCAGGTCGATGCACTGACGCTTTCTCACTACGCTTTTTTCAAGGTGTATTTCATCCTCCCGCAAGGCTCGTTCCACAAAGTCGCGATCACCCAATATACGCTCGTCCCCTATGCGCAACGTGTGCTCTTTTCGAGCAGAAGTCGCCAACTCCCATCCCCCGTAACTGCGGATAAGCCCACCACCTGATAAATCCGGTGTGCCGCCAGCTTGCAGCCCTTCCTCCATAAACTGGTGATATCGACGTCTGGCTGTGCTCAATCGTTCGCCAAACAGGCCCAACAACGCATTAACTTCCTGCCAGGGCTGCCGATGCCTGCCCAGCATTCCTGAATGTCCCGTCCATCGGTAGTGATCAAGAGCCGATAGCGACTCGACGATCTTAGCCTTTAATGGATTAAGGTGAATATACCGCACCAGTTCCAGTAAATAATTGTCAGCATCACAGAGAATCGATTGGTAGCGGTTCTGAAAAACATAGCCGCTTCTGTGATAACGGCGATTATAACTGCCCGCATAACCGCCTAACAAAGGCGCCATCAATTTACTTAAAGGCTCGGCACCCACCCGAATCAACAAATGGTAGTGGTTTGACATCACAGCCCAGGCTAAGCATTGCGCTCGAACCTGATCCAAAGCCCGCCCCAAGCGCTCCAGGAAATCTTCTTTATCGACATCCTGTTTAAAGATGTAACGACGCTCTAAACCGCGTCCGATCACATGATAACATCCACCCACTATATGCAGCCTTCCTAATCTCGGCATATCCTTTACCCGCTAAAAGTCCTTTTACTTCTCGGCCAAGTTATTAAGTTATCAGTGTCCCCTGGTTACAGTCCCCCAGTCCCTTTGCCCTCGGAACTCCCGTAAGGGTCATTTCTTTACCTTCTTAATCAAGAAAAACAGCAAAAACCCTAACATGAAGAGATAACAAACGAAAGCCGTCACCATCGCCACAGCAAACAAGATCATTCCTCCATTTCTAATCCACTCTTCTTGCAACCATATACCAATCCAAATTAAGAGAAAAAAAAACAGCCCACTGACAATAGAAAAAACTGATATTTTCATCGCACGGTAATAGTATACATTTGATTTTAGTCGTTCCGTTATCCACATGACCAGTTACTTCCCGTATATAGGAGTGGCAAAAATAGTCGATGTATACTGCCCAACACCAGCAGCAGCACCAAATCCAATTCCGGCTTTCGGTGTCAATGTACCACTAAAACTATGTACAGGATTCATCCAATCACCAGCATTTATCACACTACCATCAGCAGTAAAACTTACTCCACCAGCCAAGCCCCATCCAGCGTTCCCTTCAGTAATAATACCTGTAGATGTGCCGCCAGAAATGGGTATTTCCGACCTTGATATACTGCCTGTGACTCCAACGCCAGCAAAGATGCCTGCTCCAGCAAATCCGTTGGCTTGAAATTGTATAAAAGCTTGATACTTGCCAAAGTCTAAAAGATTATCGGGTATTGAAAGACCAATGGAAGTACCACCACCTCCACCGCCACCTAACAAGGCAAGTTGAGGAATACCTGCTTGGAGTGTGGCGTTAACGCCTATAGAAATTTGTGTATAATTATTCTCCCTTTGAGAGAGCTGCGCCTTTTGTGCACCCTCTTCAACCGCCTCCGCCTTCTCCGTAGCCGCCTTCAACACCCACCCCAAAGCCCGATCAAACGAACTCGGATTCGGCTCCGTATCATCCGCCCCGCGACTATCACCCCCAACCACCTTCACCGTCGCATCAAACGCCAACTTCTTACCAGTCACATCCCCCCACTTGCTCGGTATACCAATCCGCGTAGCCTCATGGTATGAACTCACAAACGCAACCGCACCCGCCTTCAGCGACTGTTTGATCGTACCACCATTCGCATAAGCCACACTCATCGAGATACGGGCCTGCATCGCCGCGTAACACAGCGGTTGACCACCACACGCCACCGCAACCAACACATCCCGTATCAGGGGCTAGGGGACACTGATAACTCAACAACTTAACCCAACTCATCCTTTATCGACATCCTTGTGCAAGATGTGACGACGCCCTAAGCTGCGTCCGATCACAGGGTAAAACCCACCTGCTATATAGAGCCTTCCCAACCTTGGCATATCCTTTAACTGCCGAGAGCCCCTTTTATTCTTTGGTTAAATTGTTAAGCTATCAGTGTCCCCTGTTCATACTCAACTATTGTGCTACAAGCTGAAACATATACAGGTTTAATATGTGATTATTGCTACAAGTCCCCCCATTGCTAAACCATATATGAGACAATTTACTTCCCGTGGTGTATGCGGCGAGCAGGCCCGAGATCATTTCCTTATGGTAGGTCTCGACATTAGGTTCCAATTTTAGATGCATACTGTATTGCGCTCCACCCCCACAACCCGCTGGAGCGGGATCTAAAGCCACATGCAAACCACCCTCCCCCAATCTAATTTTCGACACTGTAAATGGCCCTTGTTCAACCGTGTCTGCCAAAGGCACTAGCGAAAACAACCCCATAAAAACTGCCAGCAATACTTTATTAGTCATAAACGTTCCTCAGTGGAATTTGATTCATTCGACGTCGCTTTCTGCTTTAGGAAAAAGGGACAGACCACGTTTCTAATATAATGAGGAATCCCTTTTACACTGACTCTTGCCCTCCTTGGCATAAGTTTCTCCTTTATATACCGTTAAATACTCTATATCTGCATGCTTTAACAAAAGAAAAACGAAAAAATGTGGTCTGTCCCCTATTTGCTCCAGGCTAAGCATTGCGCACGAACCTGATCCAAAGCCCGCCCCAAGCGCTCCAGGAAATCTTCTTTATCGACATCCTGTTTAAAGATGTAGCGACGCTCTAAGCCGCGTCCTATAACATGGTAATATCCACCTGCTAAATGCAGCCGGCTTAATCTCGGCATATCCTTTACCCGCTAAAAGTCCTTTTACTTCTCGGCCAAGTTATTAAGTTATCAGTGTCCCCTGGTTACATCCAGGTCTCCAAGGGGTGTTTGGTGTTAACCGCCGAGTAGTAAAACAAAGCCTCGGCAAGGTCGCTTGCCGGGGCTTATCATGGGGGTCCAGCTAAAATTGCTCTATTGAGTGAACTGTCCCCAGAACTCCTAGGCAATCGAAATCACGGATTCAGGTTATTAAGTTATCAGTGTCCCCTATCCTCGAAGGTGAATATACCGCACCAGTTCCAGTAAATAATTATCAGCATCACAGAGAATCGATTGGTAGCGGTTCTGAAAAACATAGCCGCTTCTGTGATAACGGCGATTATAACTGCCCGCATAACCGCCTAACAAAGGCGCCATCAATTTACTTAAAGGCTCGGCACCCACCCGAATCAACAAATGGTAGTGGTTTGACATCACAGCCCAGGCTAAGCATTGCGCTCGAACCTGATCCAAAGCCCGCCCCAAGCGCTCCAGGAAATCTTCTTTATCGACATCCTGTTTAAAGATGTAGCGACGCTCTAAGCCGCGTCCTATAACATGGTAATATCCACCTGCTAAATGCAGCCGGCCTAATCTCGGCATATCCTTTACCCGCTAAAAGTCCTTTTACTTCTCGGCCAAGTTATTAAGTTATCAGTGTCCCCTGGCTACACAGAACTCAGAACTCCACATTAAGTTATCAGTGTCCCCTATTCCCCTGTGTCCCCTATTCCTCCTTATATTCCCTTCACCTGACTGATCTTATTGATCGAAAAAGCAAAGAATATCAACCATAGAGAAGCATAACC
>NZ_ML660134.1 GCF_007004655.1 Exilibacterium tricleocarpae | reverse complement strand
CCGTATAAGCGGGCGGCACCGCCAGAGCCTCCGGATACGCCGGCGGCGGTACCGGCAACACAGGGTCAGTACCACTTTGACCCGGCTTCTTCTCGCCAGACTTGCGGGCATTCAAGTCCAATACCCCTTGTTGTACCCCGCGCGAGGTGATTTCCGGATCAATCTCTACACGCATGATGCGAGGGTTGTTATTACCCGCACCGTCTACACCGGTATCCGCTGCATCCCCCTGGGAGACGCGACCCTCCTCTGCGTGGGGCGATGTGCCAATATCATGCGTGTCTGAAGGGCCAGGTCGGTGGCTGGGCTCAACTGGTGCCTCAGTGGGAGACGATCTATCGGCCTGATTAGAGGATTCCGGGTACTCATTCGAGCCTGACCTACTACGCGGTGCATCATCCAAAGGGGAAGACTCAGTTTCGGTATAGGAAGGGGGTGGACTGTAAGACGGCAAATCCGAACGGGTATAAGGGGGGAGGGGTGGCGGGTCCTCAGAATCTGCACGGTATACGGGTAGATATGGCTCTCCACCTAAGTGGCGTTGAAAATTATCTTGCAAATGATTTATTCTTTCACCGAGATTCAATGTTGTTTCATAAAAATCATCAGGCAGGGGCTGCACACTGTTTACAGGTGCATCAAGTGCCTGTTCATGCGCTAGAAGCCGGCCTGGAATCTCACCTTGTATTCCTCTTTCCGAGTTCAATATATTGATGGCCTCCCGGCGGAGGTTATCAGGTGCAACAGGGTTGTCAGCTATAAACGCAACATAGTTGTGCATCTGCCGTATCGCGGCCAAATGCCGGTTGGGGTCAAGGTGGGTATCAACACTGTCGCTGTTACGAAGCATAAATTCCCCAATATTGAACAGGTTCCACGCGTCGTTGTCTGGTGGTGACGAATCCGCTGAAAGAGAAAGCTCTAACTGATTCGATATAAAATTTCGCAGATTATCAATCTCTGCCAGGTGATGTTCTATTCTATTATACATGTCACCACTTGCACCCGTGCGTTCTTCTGTGTAGCGAGAAGCCTGTCCTCGATGAAACTCCGCTGTATTTGCCAGGTCCAGGGCAAGATGATAAACCTCATCCGATAAACCAAAGTTCTCGCCCATATAAGCAGTAGCATCCCTAACCTCCTGTATCGCCCCCCGATGCATCTCCAGCTCTTGATAAAGGTCACCTGCCTGCGGGGCATCCTGGATACGTCCCTGCCATTTACCCAGGTCGAAGGCGCGATTCATATCCAACGTGCTAAATCGCATAGAGTGCTGAAGTGCATTGAACGTTGCTGACCTAAGCTGACGTATTGAGTTATCCCTCTCGGTTGTGAGCTCAATAAGCCGCACGAAAGGTCCCGAAACATCCTGCTCAAAGCGATGCATCATATCGTCGACTTCTGCACGGATATCAGCGGGTAGGCTGATGCCACCCCTGAAAATATCGATATATGCTGAGATGTTCTGTAGCTGTCGCCGGTATACCTCCAACTCCACAGAATTAGCGTTGCGAGCACCCCTTGGGCGGGCCTCTCTGATCTGGTTTCTAAAGTCCGTCATGTTGAGCGACCTATCGGTGTCTACTTCCAGCTCATGGCCCGCAAGCATCAAATCTCTACCTCTATAACGAAAATTATCAGGTGTCCTCCCATCATTTCCCTCACGGTTAATGAATTCCTGCAGCGCCTCCTCATGTCTCATAGCCGACTGGTTCAGCCTCTGGGCTATCTCACGGACTGACTCGTCTCCATCTGCTATATCCATAATCACTGAGCGGAGATCTCCCATAATGGCCAAATGCCTTTCCCGGTCAGCCTCCAGAAGCTCGCTCATCCGAATTTCCGTGTCGGCCTCGTTGTCATTATTTAACGCACTGGCAGCGGGCTCCTGGCTGGGTCCTGCCAGAGCCTCTTGTTCTTGCTCCTGTATGTCCGAGACTACCGATAATGTGAAGCCCTCGTCCGAAGAGTCGACATCACTGCTCTGTTGCGAGGTATTTTCGCTGGCTTGTTGCCATTGGGCTACAGACTCCGGATCAGGGGTACTCGCTTGGGCAGGCGAACTCGAACCTGACCCTGTCGATGAGGTGTTTGGCTCATTCCGTATTCTGTCTGCCATGTGCCTGCTCCTATGTTGTAAAAATAGCCCGATTGAATATTAAAATGCCATTTGTGCTGTAAGTTGAAGTAGTCTGGTAATGACTGGAGGGACAGAATAGGTAAGGCGGGCACCCCACACAATATGTCGAATGTCCTAAGGCTTAATAAATAGCTAGACGGAAAAATCCAGGAATAGGCGGCGTTAAAGCCGGAGTAACCTCACCCGGCCATGCAAGGTTCACCAGGGCAGGCAGTGAAAGCGCGTTACCCCTTATCAGCGGTATGCATCAACCCCAGCTTGGAAGCTGACCCGTTTGCAAGGATTCCATGATGGACTTTACATAATCCCGACCTTCCGCGCTGGAGCGCCAGTCGGCATTCGGGCCTTGATTGTAGGCGCCAAGCGCATCTTCCAAACTGCCTTTTTCATCAATCATCCTGGCCAGGTATGCAGTACCGAGTTGGATATTCAGTTCCGGGTCTTGCTTAAGCGCCTCGGCCGAAATCTGGCGGCCTGCCATCTCGGAAGCCGTTGCGGGTTTAAGCTGGAGCAATCCTACGGCTCCCGCCGAGGACACGGCGTTGGTATCACCCTGACTTTCCTTGGCCATTAGACTTTTCATAACAGCGGAGTCAATACCATACTGTTGCGCATATTTTTCTACTATTGCGTCATACTCACCATCGCCAGGGCCTTGAGGTCCCGGGTCGACGCCTCCAGCATCGCCACCTCCAAGGCCATCACCCTGCCCATCGCTCGGACCCGCACTTGCTCCGCTCGGGGGAACCTGGCCGGGCGCCTGAGGCCCTCCACCCGGCACCGGGCTTTGGCCGCCCTGTCCTCCCAGCGCATCAAGCGTCTGCTGTATCGCGGCTAATTCAGTTTGGAAGTGTTGCTTTAATGCAGGGTCCTGGGTGTTGTTAGCGCGTTCCAATCGATCATGGTAAACCTCCAGGTAGCCATTCCTGATTGAGTCACTCGGGTTGACGGTATTCATCCTCTTCTCTCTCCTGATCAATTGCCTCTATTTCTTGTCTACTACTCTGTCCCAAAATAGCGACACCCCTTTAGGCAGCCTCCTCCTTTGCTGCAACAGCGTCCTCATACTGGCTGGCCAGACTGCCGGTGCCGGCTAAAGCTGTGGCCCCCGCCTCTCCAGAGACCGGGGCTCCCTCAGCCGGAGCCTGCTCACTGCTCTCCTCACCAGTCTGCTGCTCCTCCTTCAACTCAACGTGACTGTAATCCTCCTCAGCCGGGGGCGCCTGCTCGATGGTCTGACCGGTGTCCGTCACCTGCACACCCTCACCGTCATAGCGCAGGTCAAACACCTGGCCACTGTCGTCCACCATCGCAAACGGAGTGGCCTCTGCCTCATAAAAACCCTCGACCCGCACCTCCGTCCAGGTGTCGTCGTCTTGGTAGCGCCAGTCCTCCAACGCCTCCTCCTCACTCAAGAAAGCCGACGCCGGGGTTTGTTGTAGCTCCTCAACCGTGCCCTCAGGTCCCTCTGGACTGAACAACTTCAGCATTGGGTTAAACGGCAATAGTGTCTCGAGCATTTCCTCAGTCACGGCCCGCTCCCGCGCCGCCTCTTGCTGCTCAGGCTTGCTTCTCCCGTTCCTCGAATGCTGCACGGTCCGGACTAATGATCAGGGCATCGCCGTCGCGTTCAAACTGAATGTCGTCACGGTTCACCCCGCCCATATTCAGATGGCCCTGGTTGGCACCACTGTTATCAATCACGGTTGTCTGGGTCGTATTTTCAAATTCATAATCGTCGGGCACATCCCAGTGGGGCTCGTCGGCATCCTCGTCCTGCGTGATCACACCCTCGCTGGCCAGCGCCTCATCCTTGTCCCGGCGGGCCTCGTAGACCTCCCGGTTCGGGTCATACAGGGTCACGTCATAGCCATTGTTGCCACCGCGGCCCACCAACTCATCGTTGCCGCCACCGCCCTCGAGATAGTCATCGCCATCGTCACCCCTGATCACGTCATCATTGTGGGAGCCGACGGGGGCCACCTCCACATGCGCCGGGACATCCACAGAACGCCGGTCATCATCGCCGTCCTCTCCGATGGAGACCTCACCGCTCTCCTTGTCCAGGTGCAGGCTGCCGTGAAGGGAACGGCCGTCGGCCTCCGGCAAGTACACAGCCATCGCCTCATCGGTATGGGACTCGGGGCTGTCGATCAGGCGTTCCCCGCCCTCGATGAGCATAAACCCGTCGTCGGTGAGTCGATTCATGGTGTTGGTACGGAAGTACTGCCCGTCGGTGGTTTCGCGGTAGTAATCGTTATAGGCCACTGCCTGCGCTTCCTTGTCGTCGCCGTAGGTAGTCACCAGATCGTGGCTGTAGGGGCCGCTTTCCTCAAGCTCTGAGGCGTGCACAGCGTCGAGTTCATGATCCAGCACCACCAGATTCTTATCGTCGTCGCTGCGTGCCTCGTGGATATCGATCCGTTCTGACTCCATATCGGCGATGATGTTATAGACATCGTTACCCTGGCCACCATGGGCCTCGTCGCCAGGGCGCACGACCATCAGATCGTCACCCTCACCCCCGTGGTAGGTGTCTCCGCCGCCCTGACCGTCCAGGCGGTTGTTGCCGTCGGTACCAATCAACGTATCGGCCATGTCTCCGTGGCCCACCGCGTGCTCGATATGCTCCAGGTCATACAACCTGTCCGCTTCGCGATTGCCGTCCCCGTCGGTCAGGTTCTGCGCCAGATAGCCAGCCTCGAGATCCACGGTGTAACCGGTGGCATCCTCGTGAAGGTCGCCGGCTTGACTGACGTTGAGGGTGTCCTCACCCTCGCCGCCGTCAAACCGGCCCGAGGAGGCGGTATGCTCGCTCAGGACCGTGAAGGTGTCGTCTTTGTGGCCCCCGATAAACTCTTTCTCGCCCCCCCGTACAATAAAGTCATTGGGATTGTCTTCACGGCCGTAAACGGTTTGATCGCCCTCGCCGGTATCGATCAGGACCCGGTCATCGGGGCCGAGTTCCGGGTGTTGGGCCACCATCACCTGCTCATCGCTGTGAATGGACGCCCAGCGCTGATCGTGACCCTCGTAGC
>NZ_ML660133.1:2500-5455 GCF_007004655.1 Exilibacterium tricleocarpae | reverse complement strand
GTTATATGGTCAAGCCTCACGGGCCATTAGTACTGGTTAGCTCAACGCCTCACAACGCTTCCACACCCAGCCTATCAACGTGGTGGTCTTCCACGGCCCTTTAGCACCCTCAAGGGGTGAGGGAGATCTTATCTTGAAGGAGGCTTCCCGCTTAGATGCTTTCAGCGGTTATCCCGTCCGAACATAGCTACCGGGCAATGCGATTGGCATCACAACCCGAACACCAGCGGTTCGTTCACTCCGGTCCTCTCGTACTAGGAGCAACTCTTCTCAAATCTCCAACGCCCACGGCAGATAGGGACCGAACTGTCTCACGACGTTCTAAACCCAGCTCGCGTACCACTTTAAATGGCGAACAGCCATACCCTTGGGACCGGCTTCAGCCCCAGGATGTGATGAGCCGACATCGAGGTGCCAAACACCGCCGTCGATGTGAACTCTTGGGCGGTATCAGCCTGTTATCCCCGGAGTACCTTTTATCCGTTGAGCGATGGCCCTTCCATACAGAACCACCGGATCACTAAGACCTACTTTCGTACCTGATCGACGTGTCTGTCTCTCAGTCAAGCACCCTTATGCCTTTGCACTCAATGCATGATTTCCGACCATGCTGAGGGTACCTTCGTGCTCCTCCGTTACTCTTTGGGAGGAGACCGCCCCAGTCAAACTACCCACCAGACACTGTCCGCGATCCGGATAACGGATCGGCGTTAGAACCCCAAACATACCAGGGTGGTATTTCAAGGACGGCTCCACGCTGACTAGCGTCAACGCTTCAAAGCCTCCCACCTATCCTACACAAATAGGCTCAGAGTTCAGTGTCAAGCTGTAGTAAAGGTTCACGGGGTCTTTCCGTCTAGCCGCGGGAACACAGCATCTTAACTGCGAGTTCAATTTCACTGAGTCTCGGGTGGAGACAGCGTGGCCATCGTTACGCCATTCGTGCAGGTCGGAACTTACCCGACAAGGAATTTCGCTACCTTAGGACCGTTATAGTTACGGCCGCCGTTTACCGGGGCTTCGATCAAGAGCTTCGCCGAAGCTAACCCCATCAATTAACCTTCCGGCACCGGGCAGGCGTCACACCCTATACGTCCACTTACGTGTTTGCAGAGTGCTATGTTTTTAATAAACAGTCGCAGCCACCTGGTCACTTCGACCGGCCTCAGCTGAGGGGGCAAGCCCCATCACCAAAACCGGCGTACCTTCTCCCGAAGTTACGGTACTATTTTGCCTAGTTCCTTCACCCGAGTTCTCTCAAGCGCCTTGGTATTCTCTACCTGACCACCTGTGTCGGTTTGGAGTACGGTCGCTTATTACCTGAAGCTTAGAAGATTTTCTTGGAAGCCGGGCACCAACCACTTCGCTTCTTATCAAAAAGAAGCTCGTCATCACGTCTCAGCCTTAAGAACCCGGATTTGCCTAAGTTCTCAGCCTACACGCTTAAACGCGGACAACCAACGCCGCGCTGGCCTAGCCTTCTCCGTCCCTCCATCGCAGTAATAAGCGGTACAGGACTATTAACCTGTTTCCCATCGACTACGCCTTTCGGCCTCGCCTTAGGGGCCGACTAACCCTGTCCCGATTAGCGTTGGACAGGAACCCTTGGTCTTCCGGCGGGGAGGTTTTTCACCCCCCTTATCGTTACTCATGTCAGCATTCGCACTTCTGATACGTCCAGCAGGCCTCTCAGCCCACCTTCAACCGCTTACAGAACGCTCCCCTACCCTGCTGTTCGAAAACAGCAGCCGCAGCTTCGGTTATCCATTTAGCCCCGTTACATCTTCCGCGCAGGCCGACTCGACTAGTGAGCTATTACGCTTTCTTTAAAGGATGGCTGCTTCTAAGCCAACCTCCTAGCTGTCTGAGCCTTCCCACATCGTTTCCCACTTAATGGATATTAGGGACCTTAGCTGGCGGTCTGGGTTGTTTCCCTCTCGACGACGGACGTTAGCACCCGCCGTCTGTCTGCCATGATTGCACTCATCGGTATTCGGAGTTTGCATGGGGTTGGTAAGTCGGGATGACCCCCTAGCCCAAACAGTGCTCTACCCCCAATGGTGAGACATGACGCACTACCTAAATAGTTTTCGGGGAGAACCAGCTATCTCCGAGCTTGATTAGCCTTTCACTCCGATCCACAGCTCATCCCCTCATTTTTCAACATAAGTGGGTTCGGGCCTCCAGTCAGTGTTACCTAACCTTCACCCTGGCCATGGATAGATCGCTCGGTTTCGGGTCTACTGCCAGCAACTCAATCGCCCTATTCAGACTCGGTTTCCCTACGGCTCCCCTACACGGTTAACCTTGCTACTGACAGTAAGTCGCTGACCCATTATACAAAAGGTACGCGGTCACAGAACAAGTCTGCTCCCACTGCTTGTATGCATACGGTTTCAGGATCTCTTTCACTCCCCTCACAGGGGTTCTTTTCGCCTTTCCCTCACGGTACTGGTTCACTATCGGTCAGCTGGGAGTATTTAGCCTTGGAGGATGGTCCCCCCACATTCAGTCAAGATAACACGTGTCCCGACCTACTCGATTTCACACCCTACGCCTTTTCGTGTACGGGGCTATCACCCGGTATCGCCCGACTTTCCAGACGGTTCCACTAAAACGTAAGCTGCTTAAGGGCTAGTCCCCTTTCGCTCGCCGCTACTCAGGGAATCTCGGTTGATTTCTGTTCCTCCGGGTACTTAGATGTTTCAGTTCCCCGGGTTCGCCTCTACACCCTATGGATTCAGGTGCAGATACCTACCTGACAGTAGGTGGGTTTCCCCATTCGGACATGTGAGGATCAATGCATGTTTGCCGGCTCCCCTCACCTTTTCGCAGGCTCCTACGTCCTTCATCGCCTCCAGCTGCCAAGGCATCCACCGTATGCACTTCGTCGCTTGACCATATAACTCAAACGACTGCTTGTGTGCGACTTACAATGTTGATAGCGTTTTTCAA
>NZ_ML660132.1 GCF_007004655.1 Exilibacterium tricleocarpae | reverse complement strand
TGTTTCGACGCCTGAAAGGATTCCGAAGAATCTTTAGCCGATTCGACAAGCTTGATGTGGTTTTCAGGTTTTTCATTAACTTTTCACTGATCGCCGACAGGCTGATTAGTGTGAACAGGCCCTAGGAGAATATATTGAGAAAACCAATGAAATTATTACTTATGTTGAAAATGGGAAAGTTTATGTTATGGCATTATCTGGAGGTGTATCTCTGTTTGATGGCCCTCTTGAGACAAGAAAGATGGGAAAAAATGATCGTTGGCATTGTATTTTAAACGCGAATCATGAAGATAAAAAACTAGATCCAGCTTTAATCATAGAAAAGAAAATAAGTGCGAATAAGCAAGGTCTCTTCCATTACTCAATTCAACCTAGAATAGATATGACAGTAGAGGATTTTTTGAGTAAGCTTAAGTTATTTGCCAGATTCATAAAAAGAATTTAGTAATTGAGGATGTGTTATGGAATTCTCTTATCGTGATAAGCATTACATACGAAGTTCATTAAAAGTTTACCTCAAACATCTCAAAAAAATTAATGAAGACGATGAAAATATTAGTGAAGACGAGTTCTCGGAAATACAAGATGATATTATGTTAATTAGCAATTTGTTACATGAGGTTGAACAAGATCTTGAACAGCTTAAACTCAATGCATCGGGTGGAGCAAAGTTGCATATTTTCGGTAAGGATACAGATGAAGAATAATGCTTGAACACTACCGAACGTAAGCGTTCGAGCTGGCTCACAGAGCACGCATTAGGGCTCGCCGTCATCAATTACTTTGTGCAAGAGCGGATAGCTGACTCCCCAACTGACATCTGCCCCCTCCATGGTCGCTATTTTCTGGTTCAACCGGATAGTCCTACCTGACTGTTCTCTGCCGGACTTGTCGATAAACGGTACAACGGTAGGTTGCAGCCATTACGAAAGCCGGCGGGGGAAAAGCTGCTCTTGCCGCCGACGTTATACAGCTAAGCACTACACATAAAGGAAAAGTCTTTGTATCAGCAACTTAACAAAAAGTGGAGAATAACAAATGTCATACGTAGATGGATATGTAATAGCAGTGCCTACAGCAGAAAAAGAGACATATATAAAGCTTGCTGAGGAAGCGGCGGTTGTGTTTAAAGCTCACGGAGCTGTCTCAGTCGTCGAGAACTGGGGCAACGATGTGCCGGAAGGCAAAATAACCTCGTTTCCAATGGCGGTAAAGTGCACAGACAAAGAAACGGTAGTGTTTTCATGGATAACCTGGCCTTCAAAGGAAGTAAGAGATACCGGCATGCAGGGTGCGATGGAAGATCCTCGCATGAAGAGCATGGGGCCAGATGCGGTGCCTTTTGATGGCAAGCGAATGATATTTGGCGGATTTGAAACTATTGTTGAGAAGTAGAACGCACTGCTACACAACAGGCAGAAGCAGGTGGATGCTACCGCATCAGGCCGCGATTTCGATAGCCTTGGCAAACCAGTCGGCCACTTTTTTATGAGCTGTCAATCCCCTGAGACGCCTGCAGCTTAGCAACTTAAGCGGTTGAAAATTAGGTGTTTTCATAACAAGCCGGTGCCCCAATAGTTATCGTACCCACTCAGAGAACACAGTTGGTAATTAGTTCTCGTGGACTAGTTGCTAAGTTGGAGGCGCCCCACCTGATGGGGTTTGGATGGTAAGCCGCGAGTGCTACGTCGCGCAGCCCTAGACAAGCTGAAGTCACTGCACCAGTCGTTGAAGGCGTGGATTAAACAATCCCGCCAAAAGCGACTGTATCATCTGGCTAAGGAGCTACGGGTCAAAATGCTGGGTCATTACCGCTACGTCGCAGTCAAAGGTAATGGTCATCGTCTTTATCGTTACCACTCAATGGTGGTAGAGTTGTTGTTTAAGTGGTTAAATCGACGGAGTCAGCGTCGAAGCTACAACAGGGCTGGGTTTAAGCCGCTGCTGGAGGTTATGCGACTGCCACATCCGTCATCGTTACAGTCAAAGCAGTACAAGGTGACCTGGTTGTTCGAACAGGGGGCTGCCCATGCACGGTAGCCAAGTTATGACTGAGGAACCCGGTGCGGTAGTACCGCATGCCGGGATAGGTGTGGGGGTGTCCGGGTAACTGGGCGTTCTGCCACGACTGAATTCATCATAGATAACCATGTCACAAGAACTTAAAAGCTGTTTCGATAGGGTTGTGGCTAGCCATACTGCCGCTACAGCGCATTATCAGATTTGGTTTACGCTAAGAGGGAAAGGAAAGGCTTTAGAAACCTACTATGGCGATATGAATGATCGGCGGTATGTCGACTTCTTTCATGCAGCTAATAGCGGCAATTATAAGTTAATGTTTATTGAAGCAGCCAGCTTGTTTGACTCTGATGAAAGGGCCGCAAGCATAAGAAAACTAAAGCAACTGCTTTCACGAGAAGGCTTTGGATGCATATCAAACGAGTTTGACGAAAAGTTGAGGCAGTACTTCAACCTTGTGTCAAATATAAAAATAATTCGCTCCAAAATTATTGCACATAAAGATATTGATACAAATCCTGAGGATTTATATAAAAAATACGGAATTATACCCAACGATATACGGGATCTGCTCGATGTATGTGGAGGACTTTTACAAAAAGCAGAGAGAGCTATTGCAAATAATTATAGCGGAAGTTTTGTATGTACGACGAATCGATTCGAAAGGGCTACATATTCAATATTGGAAGCATTGCACAATGGCCGGAATTCAGGCACAAAAAAACCGCAATAGTTCTGGGGTGGGTCTTTGCCCGCTTGTGGGAGTTATCACGCTCTATAAGGTAAGAGTACTCCTATTTGTTTCAGAGCCAAGTCGTGGCATTATGCCATAACAAAGGCGAGCACGCGGACGCAATCAAAGTTGGCGAAGCTGAGCCAGCTTTAATTGCGTCCGCTTCGCCAACTTTAATTGGGCCTGTGTCGCCGGCGTTATGTGGCTTGAACACAAAATTCAGTAACAAGATTGGAGGATGACGTGACACACTATATCGACGGGTTCGTTCTCCCAGTGCCACGCGACCAGCTGCAGACGTATAGAGAAGTCGTTGAAAAGGTTGCGGAGATTTGGAAGGAACATGGTGCACTCGATTACTCAGAATATGTTGGTGACAATTCAAATTTGGAGGGCACCCGATCTTTCACTGATGTCGCGAACACAAAAGAGGATGAGGTCGTCATCTTTGGATGGATCGCATTCGAATCTCGTGAGGCGCGTGATCTTGCAAATAAAAGAGTCGCAGCCGATCCAAGGATGACGGATTTGATCAAGCCACTGACTAATACATCGAGGCCGATCTTTGATGCTGAACGGATGGCGTATGGCGGATTCCGATCACTCGTTCAATCATCTAACCAGAGCACTGTATAACAAGTGCTTGCACTCGAACGCTGAAAGAATGGGAAGGATGTCACGATACAAGCGGCTGTATCAGATCGCCGGATAACTGCAGGTAAAGATGCTGAGACACTATCGTTACTTTGTATTAAAAGGTAATGGTCAGAGCCTTTGGCGTTACTACTCACTGGTGATAGAGTTGTTTTGTAAGTGGTTTCATCGGCGAAACCAACGCCGGAGTTACACTTGGGCGGAGTATAAGCAGCTGCTTGAAGTCATGCGCTTACCCAAACCAGAATCGTTGGACGATAAACGATTTAGTATAATCTGATTGTTTGAAAAGAGGGCTGCCTTGCACGGTAGCAATATTATTGCTGAGGAGCCTGGTGCGGTAGTACCGAGTGCCGGGTTCTGTGTGTGGGAGTCCGAGTAACTGGGCGTTCTACCACGACTATGTTTAGGGAGAGAAGATGGTTCGTTATCTATTGACTATATTACTAACTATTTTAGTGGTTAGTTGTACAGATAGAGTTGCCATAGATTCAAGCACTATAGAATCTTATGAAAAAAGCTTAAGCCAAATGAAACAAGGCCTTTCAAAGGGTGAGTTATTCCAGCTGGAGTTTGCTCTTACAGCAATCGGGGCATCGTCTATTCCTAGCGCCAAAGATCATATGGCCGAGGTACAAAGCCCAGAGGAATATACAATGAAGGCAGTTCATGGTAAAAATAGACAGCAAATTATAAAGTTGGCTAAAAAACTAATTGAAAAAAAGGCGGCCCAATTTAGATAAATATAACAAGGTGGTCAAGTTCACTCCGGCTGCAAAAGCGCGGCCTGCGCGGGACAGTCTGCGCGTTGCTTCGGCCGCCCCTTACCATGACGTTGAGGCTGTAGAAAAACGACCATGATGTTTTGGGTGTCCCGGTTAAGCGATGGGATTACTATAGAATACCTAAAGGCGTAAAATTACCAAAGGGGCTTGTAATAACAAAAGATTCATATAATAAAACCCATAATGCCACACATTATTCTATCAGACCTCATTGGAATATGCCTGTCACTAAATTTTGTATGCTCCTAGATGAGATTACCAAAGAATTAATTGCGGAGAGCTAAAATTATGGAACTATCATTAATTCAAATTGCGCTATTAATCGAGCTTACCGATAAAGAAATAAAACAATTAAAACAGGTAATAGATAATCCTAGCTCTGCTGATGATGAAGTCGATGATTGTGGAGAGTTGTCAACACAGTATATCGCGTTGGAGTCCGCCCTTGCAGCCCTATATAAGTCTAAATGGTCAAAAGATTGTGGTCAGCCAAGCTACGAAGAGTTAGCCAAAAAATATACAAGGTAAAACTTCCTTAACAAAGTCATCTTAGGGACAACTTTTCCGGCGCTTCGTTTTGTGCTTGAGTAGCACAAAAAATCAGCTCCAAAGTTGCTCCAAATGACGGCCTTAGTTTTTACCGAAGAGTGCTATCGGAAGATGCTTGGAGTAGTGATTAAAATCCTTATCGGTTGTATAGATTTTGAATTTAGTTCTCACTGCGACAGCGCAAATTAGAAAATCGATGTGGGAACCCTGGATGCTTTTCGAGCGGCAAAAATTTGAATATTCTGCAGCAGCTTCATAATCAGAATCTAATATAGGCTCGTTTGGGAAGTATGTTAGCTTTTGACGTAATTTTTCGTAGCTGTTTTTATCTGTGTAGCCGGACAGCAGCTCTTGTCTAATGGAGCCAATGATTTTCACTCGATTGTCATCAATGAGTTGGGTTAGCCGTTCGGCCACGGAGGTCTCTCGAGAAGTACTACCCCGCAGGGCCAGGGACCAGATGCAGGTGTCTACAAGTATGCCACTCATTTTCGTCTTTTCTTGTAGTCGTAGTCTGCGTCTTGGGGTAAATGACCAAACAGCGATGTGACTTCACGTTGCTTTCGACGTTGCACAAATTCGGTAAGCGCTTGATTTACAGTGTCTTTTTTGGTGGGTAGGCCACTGATTTTTAAGGCTTCATCGAGCAGATTAGTGTCAATTGATAGATTTGTAGCCATATTTACACCTCCGCTTACACATAAGCGCACACATAGTAGCATACAAAACTGACAAGGCAAGGCAGTCTGGCGGTTTAAAGCGTCTTTCCGCCTCGTTGCAAGCCACCCGTTTTTATATCCCGACACCCTGAATGACTGCACTATGGAAGAAACTCCCGGATTAGACATACAGCAGTAAATCTTTCACAAACTACCCGGATTATAAGGCCGCCACGTCCCCCACAGAGTTAGCGTTCATTCCCTGACATAATTGACACAGCGATCTCCCTGGTATCAGTTTACGTCCTTAACAACCGTCAACATCCCTGGTGGCATCTTCCATTGCCTTTGGTCTTTGGTGAGAACTATCA
>NZ_ML660131.1 GCF_007004655.1 Exilibacterium tricleocarpae | reverse complement strand
TCATGTGGCGCTGTTTTGGCAAAAGAGTTGAAGTGCGGAAGGTGTAATACAAATCGAGTTTGGCGTGGGAAAAAAGGAATTTTTTGTCATGGTTGTGGAAACGAGCATGTTAGATAATCCCAAACATAACAAAGCGCTCAAATACGTTCCGGCCACAAAAAGCGTGGCTTCCACCGGACAGGCTACGCGTTGCTTCGCCTGCCGTTTAGCCTAGCGTTAAGAGTAGGGCATGACACATACCCAGAAACGGAAGATAGTTGTTGCAAAACAAGAGTACGAATGGTGTATTCGTGGAGATGCGCTATACGCTGAGCATGCCGCAATTTACAAACCTAATATAAATGGCACTGCTTTGCATCTAGATATTTTGCCCTGGGATGTAGAAATACGACCCAAGACAATCTCTGAAGTAGTAGAATTTGCATTAAAAAATAGCTGGAATCCAGAAGCAAAAGGCCAACCATTAAGAATTGGTTTTACTTTCGGTCAATATGTAATTTTACCTAAGGGCGTGGCGAATTCGCATGAATACGAAGAAACTCTTAACAAGTAAAGCCAGCATCGCCCCTGCGGGGCTGGACCTCCGTTCCGGCGCTTCGCGCCTACACTGCGGCCGCTGCTTTGAGCGTTAGGCGTCACAGTGATATCTACATGACCTCCATACTAGCCAAAGATGCAAACTTACAACTGCATTCTGAGCAAGATGCTCTCGACATAATGGTGAGCGGTTTACCTGCGTGCATACTACAAGTAGACGATCTTCATCCTGATTTTTTCGATCTCAGCAATGGGTTGGCGGGAGCCATATTTCAGAAGTTTGTAAACTACAGCTTTAAGGTCGCCATCGTACTCCCGAGAAACCATGACTTTGGACCACGTGTTACGGAACTCGCTCGTGACCACCGATTTCATTCGTGCGTACGTTTTTTTCCGACCGCCACTGAGGCCGAATTATGGTTAGACAAGTGATGCCTAACAAATCAATCAACTTCGCGCCTTTGGCGCCGGACAGCTCACACTGCGCTTCGTTCCGTTGCAGCTGCCGGTTATTGATGCGTTATAAGCCAGCCATAATGGAGATATTTTTTGCCTTCCGATATTAAAAAAGCAGCAATTGCCTTAGTGATTTCATGTATTTCTACCTTGATGGCAGTCTACTTTGACGGGCTTGAGTTTGAAGAGATTAGTTTCAGTGACCCATTTACGCTCGGCATTAATGTTATCTGGACGTTTATAATTGCTTGGATAATCTGGGACCTATTTCGTGGTGAGGATATAAAGCTAACTCTTATTCTCGTCGGGGCTATAATGCTTGCCTCGGTAGCGTGGGATATTTCGGAGTTTGGCCTTGGTATAGCTCAGCTTTTCGATGTTTTAGAGTTGGTCATGTTTGTGGTTGCATACCTTTTAGTTAGCTCTAAGGAAAGCAAGTCATGGTACTTAGAGAAAAGCTTATAACAAGTTGCTGAAATTCGTTCCGGGCGCAAAGAACGCGCCCTCCACCGGACAGCCTACACTGCGTTTCGGCTGCCGTTTAGCAAAGCGTTAAGCTGTTCTTGTCATAGCATGATATCCGTGCTATCGTGTGCCAATGATCGAATCGTTCAAAGACAAAGCCACTGAAGATATATTTAATGGCATTGCTTCAAAATCAGCTAGAAAGGCTTGTCCTCAAGCCCTCTGGCCAGTCGCTACCAGAAAGCTTGACCAGCTCGATTCAGTGATAGCTCTAGATGAGCTAAAAATCCCTCCTGGTAACCGACTTGAAGCTTTGTCAGGGAATCGTAACGGTCAATATAGTATCCGTATTAACCAACAGTATCGTATTTGCTTCAAGTGGGGAGATAGCGGCCCTTTTGAGGTAGAAATTACAGATTATCACTAGAGGTGACATTATGGTTCGCATTCCTACTAAAAGAATTCCGACTCATCCAGGTGAAATGTTGCTTGAAGAATTTCTAACTCCAATGGAGATCACTCAGCGTGAACTGGCTGATGCCATCCATGTACCTTACCAGCGGGTTAATGAGCTGGTTAATCAAAGGCGTGGAGTTACTCCAAGTACAGCGTTGCGTCTTGCTCGTTTTTTCAACGTCTCTGCTGATTTTTGGCTTAATCTACAAGTGCGTTGGGATTTATACAAAGTGCAGCAATCAGAAAAAGATGAGCTAAAAAAAATTCAAGATTTTCACCATTACCAGAGAATGGCTTAACAAAGGGCTCAAATGTGACCGCTTACAGCGGCACTTTAGCCCGGCGTTAAGTGTCCAAAATGAATTACGACGAATATATTGAAGAGGCGAGAAAATATTCAAGCGATGAAGTAGTTGCCCGTCTAATCTCGCATCTGAGTAAATGGAAGTCTGATAATACGAATGCGGTAGAGCTAGCTGATTCAATTGAAAGGTACTTTGGCAATTCTTGGATAGCCAACGAAGAAGCTCACAATCATCTTTATAAGCTCTGGTCTAGTTTCAAAGCTGAGGCAATATCAGGCATCGGTGGCATGACCATGAACGAACGACTCTATTTTTTTGGGCTTTTCGAGCGTTTTGAAAGTGCTTCTGAAGCAGGGCAACAGGTAATCTATGCGAAGTTGTGTGCAAACACTTAACAAGTTGCTCAAGTTCGCTCCGGCCCTTCGGGCCTCCACAGGACGCGCTAACGCGCGCCTCTTAGCAAAGCGTTAGAGGGAAAATAAGTGAAAGTCATTTTAAAAATAATATTAGTGTTTTTTGTTGCCACGTCTTCACTTTCAACTTTTGCTGTGCAGCTTGAAGCGAAAGTACTTAGAACTGGAATATACGGAGATGGGCGATTGTTCGTTGTATTAGACACTGCGATACCCGAACCGGGGTGCGAGCACCCGAGATTCGATGTCCCAGGGAACCACCCACAAATTGATCGGTGGCTTAGTATTGCCTTGGCCGCAGAAGCCAGCCAAACCACCGTAAAACTTAGTACTAAAGGTTGTTTTGGTGGTTATGCAACAATGGATGAATCTACGGATTCATATTTATACATAAAAAAAGGCTAAGCCTCTAACAAGGTGCTCTTTGGGACCTCCATTTCGGCGCTTTGCACCTGCATTCCGGCCCCAAAGCACAACGTTATGCATAATTAAGGAAATCTAGACAAATGAAAAAAATATTTCTTTTTTCAATACTAATACTCACTAGTAGCATTGCTTGGTCTTGGGATGCAAAAGTTACCAACATTCTTCATCATAGAGACTGGGTAGCAGTTTCTTTTAGTCCAGACCCCGGAAACCTTGGCTGTTCAGCGGGTTCTCCATACTTGCTTAAAGTTGATGAAACGGCAGCAAGTCAACAAAGGTTTAGTATTATTTTGACAGCTCTAGCCTCAGGCAAGACAATTGGTGGTCATTCTGATGGTTGTTCATCTGCTATTTGGGGTACATCAAGGCCAGTAATTGAACGTATAAATTTACGCCAAAATTAAACATGCATAACAAGCGTAACCACACGGAAAAATATTCCGCTACGCTTCATATTTTCCTGTGTTACGGGCGTTATGTTTTCACTCCATCATCCGTGGAGAGCTTGTGGCGATATCCGAAAAATCAATAAAGCTACTTTGGTCAAATGCTGCCGGTCGTTGCTCGTTTTCTTCGTGTGATGTTAGGTTGACAGTGGCGGAAGCAGCTGAATATGCGCCATATACGTTGGGTGAAATGGCACATATAAAAGGGAATAAACCCGGCTCCAATCGTTATGACGAGAACCAATCAAGTAAAGAAAGGGATAGTTATGAGAACCTAATTCTACTCTGCCCTACCCACCATACTTTGATTGATAAAATCGAGAACCAAGAGCGCTTCACAGTAGAATTGCTCCACGAAATGAAAATTGAGCACGAAACAACAGTTGCGAATCGATTAGATGGCATAAAGATCGAGGAATTAGATCAGATGAAAGATCAACTTTCAATCCTCCTAGCCGAGAATCACCAAGCTTGGCAACAATACGGTCCTTTGTCCGAAAATGCCCAAAAAAATCCGAATAGTGACGCAATTTATGCACTATGGACATCATCTAGGCTCTCAACAATTGTTCCGAATAACCGTGAGGCAGTGAAGTTACTGGCAGAAAATAGAGGCTTGTTTCCCCGTAACGAGCAGCGAATCATAAGTAAATTTTTATCTCACGTGGAAAGCTATGAAAAGTGGGTAAATGACGAGATACCTTATCAGGCAGTGGTTAGCTTCCCAGTGGAATTTGAAAAGCTTGTTTTAGGAAAATAGTATGCCTGCACATAATAATGAGTTTCCGTGGATGAGTTACTACGGAAACTACAATTTTTTTGAACGAAGGATGCGCGAGCACAGCAAGGTAAATTCGATCAGAAAGATCAACGCCAGCCTCTATGATATCGAGCGTTCAGATGGAACGACAATAAAGGCATTTATTTGCGAATGTTATTCTTTTGACGTTGCCGAATATATTGAGAGCTGCCAAGAGTTGGGCGAATTAGATGCGATTATAATAAGCTCCAACTGGTGTGGATACACTTTTGACGTAAAACGCCACTGTATGAGTGAACAAGTGGGAGTTTATGATATTGGTGGTTTTATGGCTGCGCTTAACATGCCCAATTATTGGGAATATCTCACTAAATATGAGAGGGAGGAATTCAAAGAAAATGGCTGGATTTAACATTAAGCGATGGTGATATATGGGTTCGGTTCATATTTTGCGTCAACGAAGCATTATCGTGATATTGACTTCTTGATAGTCCACGATTCAATTTCTAATGCTTCATGCCAGAAAGCAATTAATTTTAAAAAACTAATACTCAAAGAAATTGATGGGGCTAGTGTTACGATTCTTTCAAAGTCATCAGAGAAAAATTTTGATTTTATTAGCGTGTCAGAAGCAGTTCTGTTGGGGGTTGTAGATGAAGACGAGAGTGAACCATCTATTGAAGAAATTGCTAACAAAACCAAGTGGTTCAGACTAACATAACAAACGCTTGTTGTCGGACTGGTTTTCCGCTGCGCTCCAAAATCAGCCGCAAATGCGGGCGTTAAGCATCAGGACATCATATGAAATGTATTCTGAAAATATTATTATTCATATCTCTTATGTCAGGCGAATGCATAGCTCTAACTGCGAATGAATTTTTAGATCTAAATGCAAGAGATAGAGTAGTGTGGGTAACTGGCGTAATAGACGGGTTGCTTACTGAGGAACTCATTAGAACGGTAAATCAACCTAAATTAGCTATCTGTTTAGCAGAATATAGAGTGAATCAGATCACAGCAATCTATATAAAACATTTTAAATGAAAACCCTGAGAAGTGGCATCATCCCGCTGCGTTTTCGTTTAGATTTAAATTTAGAAAGGTGTGTGGTGTGCCAGGTGATGATGCTTAACAAAGCGGTCAATGCTCAACAGCTAAAGCTGCTTGGACCTCTACTCCGTCGGTTGTTTTGTGCTTTAATAGCACAAAACAACCAACTCCGTTGCGGCCCATTACCGCGTCGTTAAGGTGCTCTGCTAATATTTTTTGTGGTGAGTCAAAAGGTAAAAACGTTATTGCTACCGTTGGGTAATTCGGCATCGAGTTGTGTACAAGTTTATCGTTGAGCAGTTTTGCTCCTGGTGCCCTAGTTAAAAAAGGTGTCACGGTAAAATTCATTGCAATGGGCGTGGTGTGCCACTAAGCAAAATGAAAGGTAACGTCGAGTATGGTATTCTTGCCGTCTCACGAATCAGGTTGTGACTCCGCTCGCGCTACGTAAAGAACTTCGTAGCAACAGTTAGTGTCACATCCTTAACCAGTGCATGTTGTGGACATTTAGGAGTTTGCTTGAAAAGCAGCAAACTCCTAAATGCCCCAAATGCAAACGTTACGCATTTCGGAGAGAAAGTTGGATCAACTGATAGAGATGGAAACTTCTCTTCACCAATTTGAGGTGAGGGCGATATGAATATGCTCCGTAAGCTACTTCATCCAGATTTCATCGAAATTGGATATTCAGGCTCAACTTACGATTACGCAGCTATTATTTCCGAGCTATCTCAAGAGACTCGTCCTAACTATACAGTTTGGTCACAAGACTTTGAGTGCCACGATTTATCACCAGGCGCTAAACTTTTAGTCTATAAGTCAGCTCACCTACATCCGAATGGTAGTTTTACTCGCCATGCCAAACGTGCATCTGTATGGATAAATATCCCAGATGACTGGCAGATAAAGTATCACCAGGCAACACCAATAGCAGGATTCACGGTAAATGCATAACAAGGCTATTAATTACGCGCCTACGGCGCCGGACGCAGCAAAGCTGCGCCGGTTATAAAGGCGTTATGCTCATGGAGGAACTGGATGAACAATTTCGAAATAATCACAACTTTGATCTCAGTATTGGCGGTTGTAATATCAACTATTTCGTTAATTCGTACTCGAAAACAAGCGAAGAAATTGATGGAGTATGAGCGCCTCCATGCAGAAGTTAGTCGTCGGCAACTTGCCGAGATGGATGAAGTTAAATCTCAAAAAAATAAAACAAGTTTAGTGGCTGAAATAGAGCACTACCCAGAAAATCACGCAAGTAGTTTTGTGATTATGAATAATGGTATATCTGATGCAACGAATATTTATTTTTCTTTAACAGAAGAAAATGAAAGCAACCCAATTGTTCAGAAGAGTTTAGAGAATAAAACACCATATCAGTTACTGAGACCTGGGGAGTATTATGATATTGCGGCAAGTTTCCCAATAAATATTAAACAGCAGGTATTTAATATTTGTCTACGCTGGTCAAATGCGGATGGAACTCAAAGCAATGAAACCATGGCTGTGTATAGGTAGAGCATAACAAGTGTGTTATGTTCGCACGTTTCACGTGCAGGACTCGCCTGGCGGCTCGCCTCATACACAAACGTTATGCATCTCCCGATGAAGTTAGGGAGAAATAATCAGAAGTTGGAGGAATAATTATCGTGAAAAGGCACTTGGCTTTACTTATGTTTATAGGTCTATATTCCACTGTCGTGGTTTCGGGTGGCTACACGGGACCTTTTGAAGTTGTAAGGTTCTCATCATTAGGTGGTAGCGGCATATTTGAAATTTACGGAAACTGGACCAATGTAGATCAATGCTCTAATGCATCAAAGTTTATTGTTGGGGGACATTCATCAGACAATGAGATGTCACAGAAAGCCAAATATAGTACTATTTTAGGAGCGTATATGGCTGGAAAGACTGTAGAGCTATATGTGGATGGTTGCAACGTTCATGGACAGCCGAATGTAAAAGGAATTTATGTGCCTAGGGCCTGTTCACACTAATCAGCCTGTCGGCGATCAGTGAAAAGTTAATGAAAAACCTGAAAACCACATCAAGCTTGTCGAATCGGCTAAAGATTCTTCGGAATCCTTTCAGGCGT
>NZ_ML660130.1 GCF_007004655.1 Exilibacterium tricleocarpae | reverse complement strand
TCAGTCGAAGAAAAGGCAGCGGACTTAACGGCGATAAGGCAGCATGCCCGAACAGGACGGCCTATCGGCGACGACGCGTTTGTTGACTATTTGGAGGCTTTAACGGGGCGAAAGCTAAAGAAAAGAAAGCCAGGGCCAAAACCTAGAGTTAAGTAAGCTGTCCCGGAATTCCCTGTCCCGGAATTCCCCGCTGCTGGCGCGGTTTGTCAGTGCCGATCCGGTGATTGACGGGGTGACCAGTACCCAGGGGTACAATCGGTATGCGTATGTGCATAATAACCCCTTGGCGTTTACCGATCCGAGTGGGTTTAGTCGGTGGAATCGGTTTCGGGATCAGGTGTTGAAGCCGGTGGTGGCGATTGCGGTGGCCTATTACTTTGGACCGGAATCCTTTAAGTGGTTCACGGCCGGAACGAAAGCCACGGTTGGGGCATTACTGTACAACCCGGCCAGTCAATTGGAACTGCCGAAGATGGAACGGCGACTACCCAAAGCCACCCTCAGCCCGGAAGAAGTGGACATTATCTTGTCGCAACCCAATACCTTAACCCCGGAAGGCCTGCGCGACAGGACGATCCTGGAAGTGCTCTACAGTACCGGCATCCGCCGGATGGAGTGTGTCAACCTGCAAAAGGCCGATCTCAACGCGAGTCAAGGCGTGTTGGCAGTACGCCAGGGAAAAGGCAAGAAAGACCGCTTTGTCCCGATTGGCGAGCGAGCTATCGAGTGGCTGCAAACCTACCTCGAAGATACCCGCCCGGGCTTTGTGGTGGAGCCGGACAGCCAGCAGGTCTTTATCGAGTCGAACGGCTTGCCGTTGACCCCGGATCGCCTGAGCCGCCTGGTGGCGAAATACATCAAGCAGGGCGATATCGGTAAGACAGGTTCCTGCCACCTGTTCCGGCACACGGTGGCGACCTTGATGCTGGATAACGGCGCGGATATCCGCTTTATCCAGCAGATGTTGGGACACGCCCATCTGGCCACCACGGAGATTTACACCCATGTATCGATTGTGAAGCTCAAGCAGATTTATAACGTGACACACCCTGCGAAGCGGGCAGTGCGACCAAACAGGCAGGACGAAGAGGTTACGGAAGAGGAGTTGCTGGCGGCACTGGAAGCCGAAAACGATAACGAAAAATGACAATCTTTAGCATAAATGGTTACAATACGGGCATAGTCTGGCCCAAAAAACGAGGTATAGCCATGAATGTATCGTTGACATCGGAACTGGAAAATTACGTAAAAGCCAAGGTGGCGACTGGTATGTATAACTCTGTCAGTGAAGTGATGCGTGAAGCCCTGCGGTTGATGGAAGAGCGGGACGCCATGCAGGCTGTCCGCCTGGAGGCTCTGAGACAAGACATTAACAAGGGCTTGGACTCACTGGAGCGAGAAGGCAGCAAGCCTCTGGATATGGAAGCCATCAAGGCCAAAGGCCGCACTACGTTAGCCGGGAATAGCAACTGATGCTGGAGCTGGAAATCTCGCCCGAGGCGGAAGACGACCTGTTGGACATCTGGTTGTACATTGCAGAAGACCAGCCCATCAACGCTGACCGCTACCTGGATAAACTACAAACAAAAGCCCAAACACTGGCCGAGTTCCCCGACCTTGGGCCAGATCGACCAGAGTTGGCGGAAGGGCTGAAAAGCTTCCCGGTTGACCGCTATAACCTGTATTACACTGTTACCGAATCCAGGCTTATTTTAGTGAGAGTGTTGCCAGGAGACCGGGACATTACCGCTATCTTCTGAGACTCTACCCACCTATCCGCATGTCATGCTTGTTGCAAGAAAAATGGCAACAAGCCCGCCACGCTCGCACCGTGCCAGCGGCCAGTGCAAACCGTCCGTTCGCCTCCGCCGCCAAAGGCGCGGCTCCGGGCAGTCCTCCCCCGGCTTCGCTGCGCTACGCCTCCCCGCCCGAAAACCCTGCCTGCCAGGGGTGTCGCTTCGGCTTACCCCTGGCTGTGGGGTTGAGTCCGCAGTTCTTAGCCAGTTCAGTTAGGGCAGGGCCTTCGGGCTGGTCGCATGGCTTTATTTACCCCGGGTTCCGGTGACAGTTTACTTAACTGGATCATTCTCGTGTTCTGGTCAGTGACAGATTGGCTTTTTATACAGGGAGTACTATCATGGCCAGGATGCCACGATTGGTCGTACCGGGGTTTCCGCATTATGTCACACAGCGTGGTAACCGGCGGATGAAAACATTTTTTACACAACAAGATTACCAGTTTTATCTGGATTTGGTCGGCGAGGTTAAGCAAGATGTAGGTGTTCAGATTTGGGCCTATTGGGGTTCTTGGAACAGTCTACTTAACTCGATCAGCCTCGTGAGAACGGGGCTGCCTATCGGTAACAAAGCGTTTGTTGACTATTTGGAGGCTTTAACGGGGCGAAAGCTAAAGAAAAGAAAGCCGGGGCCAAAACCTAGAATTAGGTGAACTGTCCCCTGAACTATAAAGACGCACTACGCCGCGTCAATCCACCCGGCAACCAGTTGACTGACTGAGACAACTCTCTACGCCAGAGTTCTCCACCGTGCTGACTGTGACAAAAGCCGAGCCCCGTCATGCTCGACCGTCTACCAGATCGACCGCCTACCCGGCCATTGGCCAAACGGCGCTACCAGTAGCTGAATGTATGAAAGTTAGTACTTTAATACAGACAGAGCATTTATTGACCCAGACCATGCCTTCGCCCCTGTTTGATCCATGCCTGCCAGTTTCCTCTGGATCGCTTTTGCGGTTGGGGTGTGGTGTTTATGGGGGAGTCGGTTCCATAAATTACGCCTCTCTACGGGGTAAAAAAGACGTATTATTCATCATTACCCTTCCTGCTCCAGCCCGTGGATTTTGCACCGGTCACTTCTTAAAGCGCCCTATCTGAAATTTAACCTATTGATCTAAAAGCAGTTTTCACAATAGAGAATAAATAGATAGAAAATAGAGCTACAGCAGGTTGCATTAGCGCGCCAAGTTAACTTTTATGGGGGCGCGGTAATAAGACAGGCTGCCAATCCCACTAATAACTCATCGCCTCCTGCAAAGCCGTGCCTGGGCACAACCTGTGCCCGCGATAAGTACATCGATTACAAAACCCAAAAATCAGAGCCACAGACATCGAGAGCTACACGACATAATAGGGGAAATGATGAAAAAGAATCTGCTTACCATAGCCGTTCAAGCGGCTATTATCGCCGGCGTTCCCGGGCTGCAGGTCAATGCCCAGGCGCAAACCGACACCGCTGCCGAGGAGTTGGATGAGATCCTGGTGACCGGCTCCCGCCTGCGCCGCGACAGTTTTAACACGGTCACCCCCCTGGTGACCATGGACGCCGAAGAGATCCAGGACTCGGGTCTGGGCTCGTTGGCCGAGATTCTGGTCGATCAACTGCCGGCAATAGCCGAGGTGAGCAGTAATACCAACACACAGTCCAGTGTGCAGAACACCGGCCTGTCCACGATCAACCTGCGCAACCTGGGTACGGATCGCACGCTGACCTTGATCGACGGACGCCGTGTGGTCTCCAACAGCTATAGCGGTAACTATGTCAGCCTGAGCACCATTCCCAGCGGTATGGTGGCCCAGGTCGAGGTTATCAGCGGCGGGGCCTCAGCGATCTACGGCTCTGATGCCATCGCCGGTGTTGTCAATATCATTACCGAGCAAGATAAGGAAGGTTTTGAATTTGAGATGCGCGGCGGCACTACCGATGAGGGCGCCGGCGATGAATTCACCCTGGACCTTAGCTTCGGCAGCCAATTCCACGACGGCCGTGGTTATGCCTTTTTCAGTACCACCTGGGATCGGCAGTTCGGCATTGAGCGGACAGACCGCAAGCGGGCCCAATTGGAAGCCAACTATGAATACGACACCGACCTTATGTGCAACGCCATGCAGACGGAGAACGGCGATGTCTGTATGCGCGATATCAGTCCCGCTGACTGGCGCGATCGCAGTGACGGCACCGCCGGTGGGGTATTCCTGGAGGACGGCAGTAACAGCGGTTTTTACTTCAATGAGGATGGTCTGCAGTCCGACTGGATGGAGGAACGCGACGGTCTCCACAGCGATATCTTCGACCGGCTTAAGATCCCCAATGATCGCTTTGCCAGTGCCTTCAAAGTCAACTACGACATCACCGACAGCCTCAGGGCCAACTTCCAGATTCAGTACAGTTTGAATGAATCCATTAATGTCAAATCTCCCGAAGATGAGGCTGAGAATTCCGGGGCGTTGGTGCTCGACCCGGAGACAGGCGAGCCGGACGAGGTGGAGCCGGGAGAAATCTCCCCGGATAACCCTTTCGTGCCTGCGGAGATAGCGGCGGCTGCCGACGGCGATGGCATCAATTGGGACAGGCGGTTTTTTGAAGTAGGCAACGTCACAACCGATAATGAGCGGGAGACTATCCGCACCTGGGCAGGTTTACAGGGAGAGCTGTTCGACGGGACTTGGGACTGGGACCTCTCCATCGGCTACGGCAAGTTTCAACAAACGCAATTGCGTTTAAACGAATTGAATACCATCCGTGTAGCACAAGCGCTGGATGCCGAGTTTGCTGATGACGGCGTTACTATTCAATGCGCTGATCCTGCCGCCCGCGCCGAGGGCTGCGTGCCCTTGAATATCTTCGGCATTGGTTCAATCACGCCGGAAATGGCCGACTGGATTCGCGCCAACCCGACAATCACCACGAATATCGAGCAGGTCAATGTACTCGGGTATATGGCCGGAGACTTATTTGAACTGCCGACCGGGCCGGTGGCGGCGGTTGTCGGCTTCGAGTACCGCCGGGATACCCAAAAACTTCGCACGAACAGGGAACAGCGGTTCGGCGGTGTCACGTTTAACGTGGTGCCCAGCTTCGACGGCGAGATGGAAGTGTGGGAGGTGTTTGGTGAAGCCGCCGTCCCCTTGCTGACCAATGCCGAGTACCTGGGTGATATTACCGCCGAGACGTCACTGCGTCTGGCCGAATACAATATTCGCAATATTGATCTGATGGCGAGCTACCGGCTGGGCCTGACCTGGGAGCCATCGCCCGGTTACATAATACGGGCGAACTATGCCCGGGCACAACGGGCACCGAATATCACCGAGCTATTGTCTCCGCCCCGCGGAGATTTCGACTCCTTTGATGATATCTGCGATGACACGACAGCGAACTCCGACGATCCCGGTCACGCCAACTGTCGCCTGGAGCCGGCAATTGCCGCCGTTATAGCTGATGGCGGCACTTTCGAAGACGAGAATAACCGTTACTCGCCCAACACCGGCAACCCCGAGTTGGAAGAGGAGACTGCCGATACCTATACGGTGGGATTTGTCCTGGCGCCCGATTTTCTGCAGGGATTCAAGCTCGCCATCGACTACTACGACATCACTATCGACGATGCGATCGAGCAAATCAGCAACGAAGATATTATCAATCAGTGCTATAACTCCTCGATCACACTGGGCGATCCCAACCCGTTTTGCGATGATATCACCCGTGACTCAGACGGCAATATTGTCGAAATTCTGCAACGGGTATTCAACATCGGAAAGCTTGAATCTCGCGGTTATGATGTTGCGTTGCAATACCAATACGATTTCGACAATTACGGTAGCCTGACGCTCAAGACTGACTACAACCATGTCATTGAGCATACAGAGACCTTTGAGGGTAATGACGGTGAGGAAACCAATGATCTCAATGGTCTATTGGGAGAGGGCACGTTTGAGGACAAGGCATCGGCATCGCTCACCTGGCGTTACGACGATTGGCGTGTGCGCTGGAGAGCCAAATACCTGGGCCCGGTGGTCGACAGCCGCGGGAACAGAGTGGATGATCTCGAAGAAGCGTTTGCGGAGAATCAAGAGCTGATTGATAGCGGGGACCCGAATGCCGTGCTGAATCCGGAGCGGCCCAAATTCCTGAACTACGGCTCACATGTCACCCATAACCTGTCTGTTTCCAAAACGTTGGAGGTCGGCGATACCAATATCAGGTTGTACGGCGGCGTCAATAACGTATTCGACGAACAGGGGCCCTTCGTGCCCAATGACGGCGATATCGATGTGGACGGCACGGGTAACTTCCACAGCCGATACGGTGGTGGGGTGGGCCGGTTTATGTATATGGGTGCGAGATTCAGGTACTGAGGTGTAGTTCGCCTGCGGTGGTGGTCCTTCCTCTCAATTTTGGAGAGGAAGGACCTTTTATTTCCTTAATACGACGGATAACTATGAGCATTATCGGGAAATCACCAAGTATTTGGTTGGCACTTATTTGCGCTGCACTGGCGACGGCTAGACTCAGCGCCGCACCCGCCGGTATCAACGACGGTCCTTATATTTCTTTTACTAACAATAAACTCGAGGCAGTCTGGCTCTGCGACGGGCAGGTCAAGCGAGAGCACGACGTCGTTTCCGCGTTGCCAAAAACGTTTTCGCAATGTGGCCTGTCAGCCGAAATCAACAGTCTCAATCCAGCCCCGCAAGAACTGGAGTACAACGGGGATTTTCCGATCGCGGCGATAAGTGATATACATGGCCAGTTTGACTTGATGATAAAGTTACTGGTCAACAACGGGATCGTTGACACCGGGGGCAATTGGGCATTCGGTAGAGGCCATTTTATGGTTGCCGGGGATATCTTCAACCGTGGCGACAAAGTCACAGAAGCGCTTTGGTTTTTATATCGCCTTGAACAACAAGCCAGGGTGGCAGGTGGTCATGTGCATATCTTGCTTGGCAATCACGAAGTGATGGTTTTAAACAATGACCTGCGTTACGCGCACAAAAAGTATCACCAGGTGGCGGAGTTGCTGGAGCGTCCCTTTGCCAGCCTGTTTAGGGCAGACACTGTGCTGGGTACCTGGTTGCGCAGCAAGCCGGCCGCCATCAAGCTGAACAAGAAGCTGTTTGTACATGGCGGCATCTCCCCCTCGCTGCTGGAAATGGCAGATCCACTGATTTCGATCAACACAGTCTTTACAGATCACCTGGTGGAAGACGAACTGGAAAAGTCGAGAGAAGGCATCGCAAACTATATCTACGGTAGAAACGGCCCTGTCTGGTATAGGGGGTACTTCAGGACCGATGGGGCAAGCACAGATGATGTGGAAGAACAGCTGGAGCACTTTCAGGTCAGTCACATTATTGTCGGCCATACCTCACAGAAAACCATAGAGACCCGACACCGGGGTATGATAGTTGCTATAGATGCCAGTATGAAGAAGGGTCAATATGGCGAGCTGCTGTTTATCGATGGGGATCGCATGTGGCGTGGCAGCCTTATGGGTGAGAGGTTGCCGTTGGTGAAGTGAGTATATTGATAACGAAATAAATTTCTCAAATGTAAGAGGGCAGGTAACGCTAATAAGAACCGTTGCGCAGACCACCTTTTTTTTGCGCGCTATAAAATCAGTCATAGAGTGCTTTAGACTTTATCTCTAAGCACTGTTAAGGAATTGGAATCGATCGTATTACTAAATGGTCAGGTTGAATCGTTGGCCTTTTTAGAAAACCGATAGGGAGAACGAACATGGAATTTCAAATCAGGAAAATCAAGATATGGAGTAAGGTTTTTTCTATATCTGAATCCACTAGTAAACGCTTTGCCTCACGGCTTTTTGTCGTGACCTTCCTGCTAGCAGCTACAGAAGTCCACGCAGTAACCATTCCGGCACCACAAACCAGCGACCTGTATCCGGATCATTTGATTATCGGCCCGGTCGGTATTAGCAACCAGCGCAACGATCCCCCCGATTATTATCGTCACACAGAAACCTGGACCTTCATCCCACCCGGGAGCGGTCGCTGGGACTTTATCGAAGTGGATTATGACTGTCATAACAGGATCGAATGGACAATATTCTCCTATTCGGTAACAGGCGCAATTTCCGGCCACACGGATAAACGTCGCCATAGGCGGACCCACCCTT
>NZ_ML660129.1 GCF_007004655.1 Exilibacterium tricleocarpae | reverse complement strand
GCGGTGTGGAGGCGCGGGCCTGGTTGCCGAGTCTGGTGCGCGGTAGCGATGCGGGTGCAAGCTTGAGTGAGGCGGTGGCGGGGTACTACGCGGCGGGCGGCCAGCCGGACTGGGCGGCGTACTATGCCGGGCGCGGCTGCCAGCGTATCAGTGTGCCGACCTATCCGTTCCAGGGCAAAAAGCACTGGCTGAAAGGCCACACGGTGGAAGCGGAACTGGCGCCTGCCGATGTGGTGGCCGACTGGTTTTACCGGGTGGACTGGCAGCCGCAGGCGGCACACGCGGAGCGGGCGGTGCAGGGTCGTTGGCTGGTGTTGTGCGACTGCGGGGGGATTGCGGCCCATGGTGTCGATGCTTTGGGCCAACAAGGGCTGGTTGCCGATTGTGTGATGGCCGGCGGCGATATCGATCCGACGCAGCCGGCGGCGTTTGAACGGCTGCTGGCCGAGCGGCCGCCATACGCCGGTATTGTCTACGCCTGGGCGCTGGACTGCACGGCGAACGATCAACTCGACGGCGAGCGTTTGCAGGCGGATGAAGCGCTGAGTTGCGGCGGCCTGCTGCACCTGGTGCAGGCGTTGTTGCAGCGCCCGGCGGCCCGGGAGGCGAGCGCGCCGCTGTATATTGTGACCCGGGATGCGCAAGGAGTGGAGGCGGGTGCGGCGGTTTCGGTCAGTCAGGCGCCGGTGGTGGGGATGGCGAAAGTGATTGCGACGGAGCACCCGGAGTTGCACAGTGTCAGTGTGGACCTGGCCGGCGGTTCTGTCGAGGCGGCAGGCGAGCAGTTGGGGTGGTCGCTGTGTCGCAGGCTGCCGGGTGACTGCGTAGCGCTGCGGGGCGAGTCGGTGTTGGTGCCCTCTATGCAAAAACTGGCCTCTGACCCAGACGCAAAGCCGGTGTTGATCAAGTCCACGGGATGTTACCTGATTACCGGCGGTACCGGTGCGCTTGGTATGGCCGTCGCCCAGTGGCTTATCGAGCAGGGGGCGGAGTCGATAGTCTTGATTGCCCGCACCGATATCTTAGATCCATCCTTAGACACTTTGTCGAAAGCGCAGCTCACGGCTCGAGACCAAATTAATACCTGGATTGCCGAAGGTATTGATATTTCGGTCGGGGTCGTGGACCTGCAGGATAGTGCGGCGCAGGCGCTACTGGACAAGTGGGTGGCGGACCGCCCTATTCGAGGTGTTTTTCACCTCGCGGGAAGCAACCGGCCGACTGCCGTCGCCGCTATGAATCTGGCCGGGTTTCGCGCCGTATCCGCTGCCAAGATGTTGGGGTGTTGGCGCCTGCATCAGGCCTTGACGACAGCCGGCGTTCATCAGCTTGAATTGTTTGTGGTCTTTTCATCGATTGCCGCGGTTTGGGGTGCGGCCGGGATGGCGCACTACGCGGCGGCTAACGAGTGTGCCAATGCGTTGGTGGATTGGCGCAGAAGCAAAAAACTCTGCGGCCATGCCATTCAGTGGGGCCCCTGGGGAGACGCCGGCATGGCGGCCGGGCACTACGCCGAGAAAGCGGAATCTATGGGCCTGAATCCTATTTCGATGGCTAAGGGTATCCAAGCGCTGGAACATATCTTAGCCCACAACCCGGGCCGCTCCATCGCTTTATCTGTCGACTGGTCCAAGTTTATCCCAGTTTTTGATCCACACGGCGCGCGACCCCTATTTAGGCTTTTGCGTGCCGGGGAGCGGGAGGGCGCTTTGACTGCGACGCCTGAACAGAGCGAAACCGTAGCGGCGCGGATTGCCGCCATGGACGCCGATGCAGCGCGAAACTATGTGAGAGCGTATTTGACCGCGATCTGTGTCGAGCTGTTGGAGATGGACTCGCAAGCACAGATCAAGGGCGACGCACCCTTGCGGGAGGCGGGTATCGATTCAATACTGGCGATTCACCTGAAAGGCATACTGGAAAAGCAGTTCTCCAAAAAAATAGCCGCGACGATTGTTTTTGATTGCCCCACGATAAACGAAATGAGTGAATTTCTGATAAGCGGTTTGGTCGACGAGAGTGATCAATCCGATGCGCCGGCGCCGCCTTCATTTATGGAAGCTCTGGCTAAAGTCGAAAAAATGAATGAAACCGAAGTTGAGAATGTGCTTAGTGGTAACTAGTACTCTGACCAGTAAATCTTTTCACCCAAACGGGTTTGGTGTCCGTAATCGACCCGGATCGAGACCTAAGTGCCACCGAGGTGAAAGTATTTTCTGGTCGCAGCACTATGAGATGATTATGCGCTGGTTCGAAAGACATTAGATAAAAGTATAGCACCGGATTTGACTGATTTTTATTTAACGGCCGCATTAAGGTTTTTAAAGGAGTTTTATCGATGAGCGATATTATTCAACGATTGGAGAAACTGTCAAAAAAGCAGCTTGTCGCTATGCTCTACGAGTACTCAAAAGATATGGGAGTGACCCGGAGTGCGGCCGCTTCAGAGGAACAGGGCAAGGATATAGCAATTATCGGCATGTCCTGTCGTTTTCCAGGGTTTGCAAATTCACCTGAGGCGTTCTGGGAACTGGTTGACAGCGGTTCTATCGCAATAAACGACTATCCGTACCAGCGCTGGGATGTTGACCGTTATATCGGCGGTGAAGGTGATGTAAACAAAAGCTATACCATGAGTGCCGGGCTTATCGATAATGTAGATTATTTCGACGCGGACTTTTTTGGCATATCGCCGCGGGAAGCTGAAACTATGGACCCCCAGCAGCGTGTTGTGCTGGAAGAAGTGTGGACCGCCCTGGAAAACGCCGGTATCGCCAGCTCCGAGTGCAAGGGAAAAAACTATGGCATTTTCCTCGGTGTTGCGGCCAATGAATACATGCAGTTTTGTCGCCAGTATGCAAAAAAGGAAGATACAGGTTATATCGCTTCAGGGAATGTGCTCAATATGGTTCCCGGCCGGGTGGCCTATTTGCTTGGAACTCATGGTCCGGCAATGGCTATTGATACGGCCTGTTCTTCCTCACTCGTCGCTGTTCACACGGCAATAAAAAGTCTCAGGAACGATGAATGCGCGGTGGCGGTCGCCGGCGGTGTCAATATCCTGCTCGACCCGGCCAATTTTACCGCACTGGCAAACGCAAAGATGCTGTCGCCCAGCGGCCGTTGTCACACCTTCGACGCAGCCGCCGATGGTTATGTAAGAGCGGAAGGTTGCGGCATCCTGATCTTGAAAAAGCTGACGCGCGCTCTAGAAAACAGAGACAATGTCCTTGCCGTTATTCGAGGCTCTTCGATGTCCCACAACGGCAGGAGCGCCAGTATTACCGCACCCAGCCAAAAGGCGCAACAAGTGGCTATCGAAGCCGCGCTGCGGGATGCCGGACTAAAACCTGAGGATATCGACCTGGTTGAGGCCCATGGCACCGGCACAGCGCTGGGAGACCCGATAGAATTGCATGCGATAAATGGCGTTTATGGCAAGGTGGGGCGGAAAAAAGCGCTTTATGTCGGTTCGGTAAAGGCCAATATCGGCCATGCAGAAGCGGCCGCCGGTATCGCCGGATTGGTAAAGCTGGTGCTCTGCCTGCGCAATAAGACCATCCCTGTACAACCCAATTTTTTCACCCGCAACCCCAATGTGACCTTGGCAGGTGAAGACATTTGTATTCCGAAAGAAACCGGCCGTTGGGATGCGGGTGAAAAAAAGCGAGCGTGTGCGGTTAGCTCTTTTGGTTTTAGCGGTATTAATGCCCATGTTGTACTGGAGGAGTGGGTCGATAAATCTCATCACTATGAAAGTGGTAAAAAAGAAATTGACAACATTATCGCCTTGAGTGCGAAAAATGAAGATTCTTTAAAAGCGTTAGCTGAAAACTATATTGACTTTTTGCAAGGTGATGGCGCCAAGCTTGATCTAAGCCAGATTTGTTACACAACGAATTTCAGAAAAAATCACTACTCCTGTCGTATCTCTGCGGTAGGTTGCAGTCATAGTGAAATGGCGAAATCCTTACAGAAAGCGGTGGGGCTTATAGCATCGGACGTTGAGAATCATAAAAATTCCGTTAAGCCATATGTTAAGTTGACGGAGTTAAGTCTCAGCGGCCTGATTCAGGTGCTGGATTTGGTTAATCACTTTTCATCGTTCAAATACTTTTTGCAGGGACATAGTGCAAACTTTTCCCGGTTAGGTTTTAGTGATTACCGGATGTTGTCTCAACTGTTGATTGAGAGGGGTATGGATGTTGCTGCAGACGTCAAAGTGGCTGTCCAGTTTCTACTGCAAGCCACCCTGCTGCGGTGGTTGTACACTGTGGTGCCGGGACTGGGAGATAAAAGGGTTGCTGCTTATGGCTCCGCCCAGTTGTCGGCGATAAGCGTTATCTGTGACGTCGATGCGGCCCGGATTCTGGATGTTCTGCTAAAGCCGGATTTGGACACTGAAAGCCTAATCAGCTTTCGGCTGCAGGATCGCGTTTCGTTAGCCTACTTTGAGAAGCACCCTGAAGGGCAAAATCTAACTGTTGGGAAGAGATTTTTCGACAGTATCACAGACAGCCAAAAACAGTTAGATGGTGCCCAGGCTGCCGGCGACCAAGGTTGTGTGGATATTTCGAGCTTGGCGGACTCAAAGTCGATCCTGGCCTGGTTGGGAAAACTGTATGTGGAGGGTTTTGAGATAAACTGGCAAGAGCTTTACGACCAGGGCTGTAAGACTGTCACTTGTCCCACATACCCTTACCACCGAAAAAGGCACTGGCTGGATGGTGGGCCGGTTTTCAACTCGAAAAAAAGTGCCGCCTATCTCGATGTTGGTGGCCTGCGCATCTTAAGGACGGACGCAGGGGCCGCCGGCGAGACTTACCAGTTTACTATCAGCGGAAAAATGCCCCAACTATTGGATGATCACCGGCTGTTTGGTCATATCGTTGTGCCCGCCTCATTCTATATGTCATTAATCTGCGAAATAATTAACAGTAACCAACCGGTGGAAAGTTTTTATCTGGATAATTTCGAGTTTAAACAAGCGCTTGTATTGAATGATAGTGAGGAGAGAGAGTTTATTGTTGATGTCAGTGCGAGGGATAGTGCTGATGCGGCGGTGTTTTTCAAGAGCAGAGGCACTGATGAAGAGTTCTATATTGAGCACTGTTGCGGAAAAATCACTTTCCGAGAGGACAAAAAAAGCAGTGCTGATATCGATTTGGATCTGGAGAGTATTGAAAAAGACTTTGCTATGTCGAGCCCTGGGAATGAATTTTATCAGGGCTTTTCAGAGAAGGGCTATACTTTAGGGCCGCGTTTTAAATATGTCAGCGATGGTTGGCAACGTGGAAACGTAATAGTCAGAAAGGTCCTGCAGCCGGCAACCGCCGCCGAGATAGGTGCTTGGGAGATTAACCCCGGTGTCCTTGATTCACTGCTGCAAGTGGTTGGGAGCTGGCCTGAACTGGATTTCGGCAAAGAAAAAATACTGATTCCCTTTAGCCTTAAATCTCTCAGGTTCCACCAGTCCAGCCGAAAAAATGAATTTTTTTGGTGTAAAGCCAGCATTTTACCGGGCGAAACGATTGCAAGCGCCAGTCAATCCGTGTTAGCCGACCTGGAAATATACAACGAAAAAAATCAGCTCTGTATAAGTATAGAGGGCTTTGCATTGCGCGCGATTAGCAGCCTGAGTATTGAGCGGAGTCTCGGCGTTGGTCCACTTGTGTATCGAGAGGCGTGGCGCCCGATCCCTGTCGAGCAGCCGGGCAGCCAGCGAGAAGCGACGCTGGTTGATCGGGATCATTGGCTAGTGATTCACTCCAAAGTTGATGGGAATGAGACGGGCAATGGCCTAAGTCACTATATCGCACAGTCGCAGTGTCTGACTGACGGCGTGGCGGTTGAACCCGGTGAGGATGCTACTGCTTATTCAGCTAGCGCCCGGGGGGGTGACCATTTACCGGAGTCTATAGATAAGCTGCTGCAAGAGAAGGAACCTGGTTCTACATTGTCGTTCACCTGGGTAATACCGGGAAGGACGTTGAGTTCGGAAGATCCATGGGACAGTTTTTACGAGCTTTGCGCGCTGTTTGAGCTATGTCAATATTTTGTTGCAAAAGAGCGCTCAGGGTACCAGGTTTGCTTCTTGGCACTGCTGGATTCATCGCGCAGTGACTACGCCGTTCTCAATCAGATGCTGGTGGCTGCGCTCAGGTGTTTTCGCCAGGAGCATGAAACGATCGGGTGTAAGGTTATTCTGGCTGAAGACCAATACCGCTTCGGTAAAAGTACAGCCGAAGCGCTGGGGGTTGCGTTAAGCAGGCCGGAGGCGGAGTTCATTTACAGAAACCGCCAGTTGCTGACGCGCAAGGTTGAAACGGTTGTCTCGGCGGCCGAGTGGCCATCCGGAGCCGCAGGCCCGATAAGTAAAACTGCTGTAAAAAACTGCATAGTTACCGGCGCGTCGGGCGCTATCGGCCGGCAGTTAGCCCTGTGGCTGGCCAGCGTGGAGAAGGCGAGCGCTTTAATACTTTTGGGAAAGAGGAAGCCTGATCTTGCCGTCACCCAGCTTCTTAAGCAGATTAACGACCTCGGCGTTACAGCGACTTATCACACGGTTGACCTGTCTTGTCAGAAGTCGATAAACCGTTTTCTGAAAACTCTCGGTACGCAGAAAAGTGAAGTCGACAGTCTATTTCACCTGGCCGGATATCTCGACGATGCACTTTTTGAAAATATATCGAAAGCATCCGTTATGCGCCAGACATCTGTGAAGTGCTCATCCTTGATAAGGTTGCTCGACCAATTGCCGGCAGTGCGCAATTTGATTTGTTTCTCCTCGCTCGCCTCCGCCATAGGCGCGCCGGGTCAGGGCGCTTACGCCGCAGCCAACGGTTTTTTGGATGCCTTGAGCGATATGTTTAAAAGGAGCGATATCCGTATGCTATCTGTCAACTGGGGCCCCTGGCTGGAAGCGGGTATGGCTGCACGTCTGTCAGAGAGTCACAGGGAGCGATTGGCTGGCAAGGGGGTCAGGGGCATTGGTGCGGAGCGGGCCCTGGCAATGCTCTTTGAGCTAATGGAGGCCAGTCCCGGCAAAACTATTGTGGCGGATATAGATACAAACAAGCTACTGGCCAGTCTGCCGAAAGCGGACAGGCCTATTTTTTCCCATCTCAATGAAGGGGGAGTCGTCACCAAAGACACCGGTCTGTTGACTGACCAGCTTGCGCTTGCCAATAGGGATAGTGCGCTAGATTTGATCTCAGAATTTCTCTACACGACCGTAGCCGGGATTTTGCGAATGGATGTCGATAGCGTAAAAGAAAAAGATTCAGGCTTTTTCGATATGGGAATGGACTCCCTGATGGTGCTGGAATTCAGGAAGACACTGGAATTGCAGTTAAAGGTGAAAGTCAGTTCCTCGGTGATCTTCAATTATCCCAAGGTTGAAAAGTTGGCCAAGTATCTGTCGGGTACTGTAGACGGTAAAAGAGCTGACAGTGCCCCGCATGAGGCAGCCGTAGAGAGCAACGATACCGCTAACCTACCCAAAACCCGAACAATTGACAGCGTTGCCCGCGAGTTGGAGAGCGAACTGGAGAGCTGGTCATGACTGATAAAACAACGGCTTCGTTCGCTGATGAACAGAAATACGAAGCACTATTGAACAGGGCTTTAGTGCGAATAAAAGCATTAAAGAGTGAGAACCAAGCGTTAAAAAGCAATCAGGTCACTACCTCTATTATCGGTATGAGCTGCTCCATGCCGAATGGCGGCGATAGCTGGCAAACGTTTTGGAGGCTGCTGCAGACCGGCGCCAATTGTGCGGGGCCGGTACCCGCCGACCGCTGGAAAGTGGATTTGGATACCTCGGCCGAGGCTGCCGACACCCAGGTCAGTCATGCTGCCTTTATTGAAAATGCCTATCGATTTGATGCGGGGTTTTTCAATATACCTGCCGTAGAAGCCGTTAGCATGGACCCCCAGCACCGCTTGCTCTTGCAGGAGACTTGGCGAGCACTGGAGGACGCCGGTATCGATCCGGAATCCCTGCGTGGCGGTAAGGTGGGGGTCTTCGTAGGCATGATGAATCAGGACTATCTGCACGCGAGTATGCAGGCAACGCAGTCACTAAGCGCTTTCACCCCACTCGGCAACAGCATGGGCGTGGCAGCGGGGAGAATATCCCACAGCTTTGACTTTAACGGTCCGTCTATCGGTTTGGATACCAACTGCTCGTCTTCGTTAGTCGCCCTACATTTGGCTGAGCAGAGCTTACAGCGGTACGAATGCGATTTGGCTGTCGTGGCCGGCGTTAACCTGATTTTACTACCGGCAATGACGGAAATTATGGACAGCGCCCATGCACTGTCCCCCGTGGGAGTGAGTAAATCGTTTGATGAAGACGCTGATGGTTATGGGAGGGGAGAGGGCTGTGTTGTTGTGGTGTTGCGGCGAACTGCTGATGCGCAGGCTCAAGGTGACCCGGTATTAGCGCACCTGGTTTCCTCTGTTGTGAAACACGATGGTGCCAGCAGTGGTTTGTCGGTGCCCAACGGGCTGGCACAGCAGGCACTGATCAACCTCGCACTTAAGCAAGCCTCCCTGGGCCAAGATGATATTGATTATATCGAGGCCCATGGAACGGGCACAGCCCTGGGCGACCCGATAGAGTTGGATGCTTTACAAGCGGTTTTTGCCGACCGCAAGAAACCTTTGTGGTTGGGTTCCGTTAAATCGAATATAGGGCATCTCGAAGCGGCGGCGGGCTTGGCGGGGTTAGTGAAGGTCTTGCTTTCGTTCAAATATTGTCAAATTCCGCCCAATATTCATTTTTCGCAACCAACCTCGCGCTTTGACTGGGACAGTTCTTGCCTCGAAGTCGTTACCAAAACTGTGGATTGGTCCGGCGATCGCCCTTGCCGCGCAGGTATCAGTTCTTTTGGCTTTGGCGGCACGCTGGCCCATGCGATCCTGGAACAGGCGCCGCCGCGCGAGCGGCCGGCGGCGCAATATCCGCCCCGCGAACCGGCCGTGTTGTGTGTCTCCGCAAAAAGTCCCGCCGCCCTGGCGGCGTTGCGCGAGCGCTATCTGACTTTCCTGCAGGAGACACCGGAGCCGGCGATCGGCGATCTCTGCTACACCGCCGAGACGGGCCGCAGCCATTTTCCCTACCGGCTCGCGGTGACCGGCACGACCGCAGTGCAATTGCATGATGCGTTATCGCAGGCCGAGTTACCGACTGCGCCGGCCTCGTCGTTGAAAGTCGCGTGGCTGTGCAGCGGCCAGGGTTCCCAGTATGCGGGCATGGGGAAACAACTCTATCAACAGGAACCGGTGTTTCGCGCCGAGATCGATCGCTGCGCCGACCTCTTGGCCGACGAACTGGACCTGCCGCTGACCACCCTGCTGTGGGGTGAGGCCGGCGATCGCCTGGACGAGACCTGTTATACCCAACCGGCATTATTTGCGTTTTCCTACAGCCTGGCACAGCAGTGGCGGGCGTGGGGTGTGGAGCCGGCGCTGCTGTTGGGCCACAGCGTGGGTGAATATGTGGCGGCGTGCCTGGCCGGGGTGTTCAGCCTGGCCGATGGCCTGCGGCTGATTGCCGCGCGCGGGCGGCTGATGCAGGCGCAGACACCGGCGGGCCGGATGGCGGCGGTATTGGCTGACGTGGCGGTGGTGCGCGAAGCGTTGGCGGACGAGCCGGCAACAGAGATCGCCATCGCCGCGTACAACGGCCCGCACAATACGGTGGTGTCGGGCGCACCGGCGGCCGTTGAGCGGGTGATGGCCCGTTTGGCAGCCGATGGACACCGGGTGCAGGCGCTGGCA
>NZ_ML660128.1 GCF_007004655.1 Exilibacterium tricleocarpae | reverse complement strand
GTTGAGTCGGCCAGAATTCACGAAATAAAAGCCTTCTGGGCTCTGATTATCTCCCTCTTTCAGTTTAGGGCCAAGATTCCCTGAAAATGTACAAATGTCGTAATTTTTAAAATTTACGACAGCCCCATTATCGGACTCAATCCAGACTTCAAGAACTCCGGGGTCTTTAAATATACGAATGAATATTGGAGAGCCATACTCAAGACCTTTGCCGGATAGACCTTTCCTTAAATCTGCTTCAACACTCGCAATAGATCTCTCTGCTCTAGCGCTACTAGGTATGTTCGTTGCGAAAACCTGGGGGCTTATAAATATCGCTAGCAGGATGATGATTTGTTGTAGCATGCTCATTTGGTGCTCGATACCAGTAGTGCTAACGACAAGCTTTGGGGCGGCCGAAACAGAGTGTAGGCCGTCCCAGCCGCGCCCTTTGCGGCGACAACAGCGCTTTGTTAGGGCTTTGCCCAGTTAATTTTGCTAAGAATGTTTTTAACATTCGAAATATGGCTATCGCTAATTTCATTGTAAGAACTATATTTTACGTGCATAACAACGTTTTTACTGTACGCCAGCCACGATTTTGTATATTTACCACTAAATTGATCGAATTTTGGCTCGGTATCCGAAGCAATAAAAATACCGACTTTATAGTATAAGTGTTTCTCACTCTCTTTAATTACTACTTCAATTGTTGCACCTTCCGGCATTAGGAATGGGCTAAATTCAATTTCATCTTTGGAGCTAGGCACATATATTCTAGTGCCTACAACTGTTTCTTCATGTTTCCATTCTTCGCCTACCTCTAGGTCAAAACCGCGTATTTGAACGGTTTTGGCAAAAACAGAGCTCGACAGTAGGAATAATAAAATTGTGTAAAATAATCGCATTACGAATGAGTGCTAACGCTGCGCTTTGCAGCAAATTTGGAGCGTAGCGGAAAATTTGTCCGACAACAGCGCCTTGTTAGGTGATAAATTACGCAATAAACCAACCATGTAACAACCGGCCTGGCAGAAACGTAAAAGTACCAGCAATAAGAATTCCACCGACATATAAACCAACCATATTTGCCCTATGTTTTTTGATATTTCCATCGCGTGCGGCGAAATACGCTGCAGGAACAGAATAAAGCACCAGAAAACTTAGCAGGTGAATGAAACCAAAATGCCCAAAAAGAGTAGGCCCAACCTCCGCTGACATGAACAGGGTCACAAGTGCGGTAACTAGCATTAGTAACATATAAATTTTGCCAAGTAATTTGTGCCCTGGCGTTCCCTTACGATTGGCAAGTAAGTAGGTACCGATCAGAAAGGCTGGAAATACCGTTCCTAAATGAAAATAGGCCAATTGAAGATAGCTCATAATTAATTCACCTAACAGCGAATTATAAAGACTAAGACTTTATAACACTTTGGCCCTATAACACGAGAAGCAAATTTCATTGATTTGACTTAGAGCTCCATGTCACAAGGGTTTCAGAGGAATTCGGTATTTTGTTCTCTGGCTAAACAAGTCACTGGCCGACTGCATCCCCAATTCCATCTGGCCCGTTGAATATAACTGATGTGACTGGTAAATCAATAGCTTAGAGAGCATTACCATATGTTATAAAGCCATAGGTTTCTGAAAAAGGTGACATATCAATGATGTCTGCTCCTAGGCGGTTACAGACTGTAAGGTCAGGTTGCGCTCTATATCTGTATGCTGTCGTCAATGATTACACTGGCCAGCACCTCGCCTCCTACACCTCCGAGCCTAAACTCCCAGGTATCCGCTTCGGAACCAACTACCTCTACCCATTGACCAGGTTGACCATTACTACTATTGCTCAATCTCGCGGTGTCACCCTCCGATCCATATATGGTAAGAGTATCGCTACTGACAAGCGACTCAATCCAAACAATATCCTTCACCATGAATCGTTCTTAAGCGATCACCGTTCCAGCCCGCTGCGCTAAGCTTTTTCCTGACGCGACCTAAATGTACATCCAGACTACGATCATAGCGACCGCGCGTTTTATTAAGCACGGCCTGATACAAAAAAGCTTTCTTTAATACATCGCCTCTATACTGTAGCAACACCCAAAGCAAGCGAAATTCAGTGGGGGTAAGCCCGACAATCTTGCCATGCACTGATGTAGACTTATTGGTCTTATCGAGATTGAGACCATCCAGTTGTAACTGGAAGACGCTATTGGTAGTTTCAGAGCCAGCGCGACAGCGTCTTAACAAAGCCCAGACACGCAGCAACAGTTCAGTCGTATTAAATGGCTTTGTCAAACAATCGTCCGCACCATGATAGAAGCCCTTGATCCTCTCCTCCTCTGCCCCGTTGTTCATCAGCATGATGACCGGTTTTTGAATCGATTTGCGCAGAATGCCAAGTAGCGAGAACCCATCAATTTCAGGCAGTGTGATGTCCAAAATAATCAGCTGATAATGCTGAGTGGATATAAGATTCAAGCATTCTTCTCCATTAATGCAGCTATCTACGCTGTAACCCCTGTTTTCGAACAGTCCCGAGAGCTCGCTGTTGAAACCGGCATCGCTTCCAACAAAAAGTATTTTCGCAGCCTGAGCGAAAAAGCTCAGGCTGTTGTCGCGCTCTATGCTCCAATCTACGGCGATCATACAGCTGTTTCTGCCCAACAAAATAACCGACAAGCCTTAGAGAGGGGTAGAGGTAGAAACATCCACATCGCTGTCGATGAGTACACTGGCCAACACGTCGTCTCCGAATCTATACTCCCAAGTATTCGAACCATTCTCAGAGACCCATTGGTTGGCGCCTCGCTCAATAAATATCACCTCGTCACCATCCGAGCCGTATATCCTAAGGGTATCGCTACTGGTGCTGCTATCACTTAGGTTGAGCACATCACTCAAGCCCAGGGTGAGACTGCTATTTCCACCGTCATTGCGTAAGTCGATTGCTTCCACGTCGGTGATCCGATTGTCGCTGAGCTCGGTTAAATCCAGCGCCATCGCGGTGTCAAAGCGCAGGGTGTCTTTACCGTTGCCGCCGTCCAGAAGCGCAAAAGAAGTGTCGCTGATGGCCAGTATGTCGTTACCTGCACCGCCGCGTAGCACATCGGCGCCGCCGTTACCCATCAGGGTATCGTCGCCTCGTCCCCCGATAATCTGATCGGCATCGCTACTGCCTACCAGAGTTTCACTGTCTGAAGTACCGACTATGGCATTGGCATTGACGTTCTCACCACCATAGACCACATAGGCGGCGACGCCGGAGAAATCGGGGACGAATGTGTAAGCAAGTATGTCATCAAAACCATCGCCATTGAGATCACCGGCATCATTTAAACTAAGGATACGCGCATCATGGGTCTCGGTGGCGGCGATGACAAAGCCGCCAATACCCCGTTCAACATCAGCAAGTTCAACGGTATCTGTATCGGTCTTGCCAAAAACCACATAACTGTTTCCGTGTTCCTTGCTCTGGTGAAAGGTGCCTACAAGCAGGTCTGCCAGACCGTCGCCGTTAATGTCACCGGCCGTGCTGACTTGATAGCCACTCCAATCATTCACACCGGCGCCACGGATGGCAAATCCGCCGATACCCTGTTCAATATCAGCGAGCTTAACAGGCGAGAGATGGAGACTACTGCCGCCAAAGATCACATAGCTTACGCCACTTTCGGTACTGTCAGGATTGTTTGCCTCCCTATCGGAAATGATCAGATCATCAAAGCCGTCACCGTTGACATCACCGGCACTGTCGACCTCATAGCGGCCGTCTCGGTGGTCATATAAGTTTCGTAAACCGTGGATTACAAAGCCGCCCTTGCCGGCTGCAATCTCGTCGGCCTTGACGTCGTCGAAATCCAGACCAGTAAAATCCCTAACACCAAATACCACATAACCGGCGCGGGGAGAGTCGATTGGGTCCCCCACCACCCTCGGCACCCAAGGTTCAGAAAAAATCATATCATCAATGCCGTCACCATTGACGTCGCCGACGATCTTGCTTTCCCTTCCATTGGAAGACTCACCATGGATTACAATGCCATCAGCATCCCAATTTACGATCTGATTGGTCTCAATGTTGGAAAGATCGCTCCCACCATAGACCACATACATGTCGTTATTCCCGTTGGTACCAATATAGACGTCATCAAAGCCATCGCCATTGATATCCCCTTCCGCGCTAACCGCCCAGCCAGCCGCGTGATGCCCGAACCTATGGGCGGGATCAGTGCTGAGGCTGCTTGTGACCATAAAGCCCAAATCATTTCGGCCATTCTCGATATCGGAGATGTCAACGTTCGAGAGTTGGCTTCCACCGTAGACCACATAAGTGTCCGTGGGAGAGGGACTCGCGATGGGGTCTGTGCCAATAACTATGTCATCAAAACCATCGCCATTGACATCGCCATGGCTGACGTCCCCGCCAAATAGGCGGCGCGTTACCATGCCATTGATAGCAATGCCTAAACTGTTGTCATTATTGATTGCAATGTCAGACAGCTCGACAGTCCTGCCATCGGCTCTGCCATAGACCACATAGACGGCGCCGGCGGCGAACACGGCCGGGGCGTCCTGGTCGCTGCCGGGAGGGAGAGGTGCGCCTAAGGGACTGGAAGGTGCGCCAATAATCAGGTCATCGAGACCATCACCATTGAAATCACCGGCACTACTGACGACAGTACGACTACCGTAATCAACACCGTCGAGGCCATTGATTGCAAAACCAAGCTCATTGGCATGCAATTGATCTGCGGAGAGCTCTACCCTTTCGTTCACGTTGCTCACGCTAATAGTGACGTCCTGGCTTGAACTAAGGCCATTGCTACCCGTGGCGGTGATGGTTATGTTATAGGGATGGTTACTCCCGAGATTCTCATAGTCGGGGGCCTCTTTAAAGGTGAGCTCACCGCTATTCGCATCCAGGTTAAATAGCGCTGCATCGGTGCCGCCCAGACTGTAGGTCAGTATGACACCACCAGGAACCCCGGCCTCAGCGGTGTAGGCGGCCGTCTGGTTTTCGTCGACCGTCGCCGTACTGCCCGAGGTGAAGACCGGATCGTTCACGTTGCTCACGCTAATAGTGACGTTCTGGCTTACATCGAGGCTGTCGCTGTCTGTAGCGGTGACGGTTATGTCATAGACATTATTACTATCGGCATCACCTGGGTTTTCATAATCGGGCGCGTTCCTAAAAGACACCACACCCGTGTTTTCGTCAATGTTAAATAATGCTGCGTCGGTGCCATCCAGCCTGTAGGTGTAGGTCAGCGCGTCACCGTCGGTATCCCTAACCACAGCCGTGTAGGCGACCGTCTGGTTCTCGTCGACAATAGTCGTTGTGCCCGACGTAAAGATCGGCCCCTCGTTCACATCGCTCACGCTGATAGTGACGTTCTGGCTTGTACTAAGGTCCTCGCTGTCCGTGGCGGTGATGGTTATCTCATAGGGGTGGTTACTCCCCAGCGCCTCATAGTCGGGGGCGTCGATAAAGGTGACCTCACCGGTATTCGCACCTATAGTAAATAGCGCTGTATCGGTGCCGCTCAGACTGTAGGTGTAGGTCAGCGTGTCACCATCAGGATCCGTGACCTCAGCGGTGTAGGCGGCCGTCTGGTTCTCGTCGACAATAGCCGTTGTGTCCGAGGTAAAGGCCGGCCCCTCGTTCACATCACTCACGCTGATAGTGACGTTCTGGCTTGCGCTAAAGCCATCGCTACGCCTGGCGATGACGATGATGTCATAGGTATGGTTACTCCCGAGGCTCTCAAAATCAGGGGCATCAATAAAGCTGACCTCACCGGTATTCGCATCGATAGTAAATAGCGCTGCATCGGGGCCGCTCAGACTGTAAAAAAGAATACCACCATCGGCATCCGTGGCTTCGGCCGTATAGACGGCAGTCTCGCCCTCGTTGACGCTAACCTCAACCACCGCTTCGCCCGAGCCCGACGTAAAGACAGGCGCTTCTCTATTACTACGTGGCGCAGGAGAATCCCCCTCTGATGACGCAGAAGCGGCAATCAAACCCAGCCCTGCCCCAGCTAAGCTCATCATGCCTAAGGCGCTTATACTCCCACCTTCACCCGTAGGTATATCGTCAGTTGTATCGTCTACCTTTGAAGGATCCAGTTGCGTTGTTTGGTCTTGTGGCTCATGAACAAAACCGGCCCCCAATAGGTCGAGCAATACTATGCCTTGCAACGAACCATGACTGTACACAATCATATTGTCGCCTGAGAAAGGCTTGTCGGCTTCTTCATTCGCACTCAGTGGCACACCCTCTTCGGAGAGGCTGATGCCGCAAAAGTTATTGCGGCACACCACATAGTAGTCTTCGATAATCAGATTAATGCCGTTATCCAGGCGAACCTCAAGATCAGTATCTGTTCGGATTGCCACGACATTATCGGGGAGCTCCCCATGGCTGGAAACAACGCGGTATTGCTCCCCGGCCCTGGCTTGCACGACCAACGCCTGAGACGAACTGAGCTCATACCGTACGCTGGCTTCCCCAGCAGACGTTTCTAAGTGATAATTCATGACCGATACCCTAGTTTAAACATGAGTAAAAAACTGACCCTAATACGTGCGTGCTGCTACGACGACATTAAAAACGACTTTGCGCTTTCGCTTGTAAACCAGATTCAACAGCTAGCGTTGTCATCAGCTATACCCCAATGGTCAGCGTTCAGAGAGCGCACCCTGATAAGCGCGATTAATGAGTTTTAGGATGTATTGCAGCACGGTTCTCTTACCCGCCAGTATGCTGGCGTTAACAGTCATACTGGGCTTGAGTTTGAGGCCTGCAAATCTCGGAGTGGGTGATATCTGTAATCGCCTGGCGGAACAACATGGGTGACCACAAAGTTTTGGAATCATATTCCCTACTGGCGCCTTTGTTTTATATAATGCGGCTAATACTAAGCAGGAAAGTTGATTCGGTAAATATGCACATTGCACCCTTTGTATTCTTTTTTGTCAAAGCACAACAATTGTTTGTTAATGTGCGCCTTCAGCAAACTTTTACCTTACAAATCAGCACACTATAAAATTGAACATGTCTTCTGGGATTAGGTAGGCCTTGTTCCGGATTGTAATTATGACCGTAAACTTACCGGGGTTTAGTGTTCAATCACGATGGCAGCACCTGGTCGCAGCAGGCGTATATTAAGGCCAGCAATGCCGGTGCGATGGATTACTTTGGTAGTGCGGTCAGCCTGAGCGGCGATGGCAACACGCTGGCGGTGGGCGCGAGCGGCGAGGACAGTGAGGTTACCAGTATCGGCGGGTATCAGGGCGATAACAGCGCCAATGAAGCGGGCGCGGTGTACCTGGGTTATCAAAGTCCAAACGATTATGAAGCTGTGGTTTTACCCAAAGTGGCGTAGTTGAGTGTCCATTTGAGTTTGACCACTACAACCTGGATCGATACATTTGGTGGTGGCAATGTCCACTTTTCGAATATCCTGGAGTAGCGCCTGGAGCTACTGGTACTTTGACACGGAGTGGGGGAGGCAATGCAAGAACTTCAGCAACAAACTGTTGGGACACTAGTGTCAACATGGGTATTTGGCGAAGCGCCTTACACATTTCCTAATTTCGAGTGGTCTCCCGGGGGAAGTGTCGGGCCACATTCTTCGTCAGGAACCTTTACTGTTGCGCTCAATGGCCTGAATTTGCTGGATCGTATTCATGTCTCTCAGCGTATTCACGGTTCTACGGATGGAATGGTATTGTATGCGGCAGATCCAGTGAGTAACAACCTGCTCTCGGCCCGGTGGGTCAATCCGACGGGGGGGCTTGAGCTTGGGAACTCGAGACGTGATTGTGACAATTGCCCGAAACGACGCTTTTAGGCAGGTTTTTGCGCTTTCAGTCCATCTGGGGAAAGATATGTGGTTTTGTGCGGTCGACTCCGACACAAATAAGGTCAGCACTATTTTTGAGACGGTAAATGCCGGCTCCAGTTGGGCACCCATTTTTGCCACCTTAAGCAAAGGTGTGAGGGACTTTGTGGTTGTTAACGATAATACCGATAACACCGCAAGCCCCTATGTGAACAATACCGTGCTGGCCCTTCTCAGCGATCCTGCCAACGGCGATGATATGCTGGTCAGGACAACGGACGGCGGCGATAGCTGGTCTGCGGTCACCTTTACCCGCAGTACGGCGCCCGCGGAGACGGGATTGTTATCGGGGGCACTCGAAGGTGACCAGAAGTCAGGAGGCAGCCGCGTTATTGTAGGATCGGCACGGCAGGTTGGGAACACCGCCACTGTTTTTATCTCTACAGATAGCGGCGCCACATTCGGTTCTCCCATTGCTGTGGCGACGGGCCACAACAACATTTGGTGGGTTGAGTATATAAGCGGGACCGGTGCGTCCGGGATATGGCTGGCTTTTTGTCACGACCAGGGGGGTACATTAGCACCTGTCGTGTACCAGACGACTGACGGGGGAGCTAACTGGAGCAGCCTTTCAACTGTGGGGGCCGCAGGAGATGTGTGGCAAGCAGTCCATAAGACCTCCCAGGGCACCTTGCTGGCGACCACAAACAACAATGGGCGCGTGTATCGATCCACCAACAATGGCGCTAGCTGGACACTCGTATTTGAAGCGGCGAACGTTATTGCCACCGAGACGAAAGTGCGACGTTTCATTGAAAATTCGACGGCCATTTATTGTGTGTCACAAAACGCGGGCTATTTGTGGCGATCGACGGACGATGGTGTCAATTACACGGTTATTGATAGAGCTGGGCGTCAATTTGGCCCTATTTGTTTCAGTGGTACGGAAACACGGATACTGATAGGAGGGGGACAAGGCTTTACCGGTGCCGGACCGGGGCGTGCGGAAATGTATGTCGCTACTATTGTGGATAAGTAAAAGCGATCCCCGTACTTAAGTGTTTTTACAGCCATCATATATTTTCTCTATATGCCTGTTTTCATAGTTGATTGCCATTAGATTGTAGGTAGTCTTACGACAGGGTGTGGGTTTACAAAAAACAGCATCTATTGCTTGTCTTACGGTATTATTCTCTGGTATTGCATCAGCATCTTCGTGACGGTGGGGCATTTACGATTGCCCTGCTGGCGTGCCCGTATCCAAGGATATGATCACTCGTTCGATCAAAGATCGGGTTATCCAGCAAGCGATCTCCCAGGTGCTTATGCCGATCTTCGAGCCTGGGTTTTCGGACAACAGCTTCGGCTTTCGTCCGGGGCGTAATGGGCATCAGGCAGTTAAACAAGTGCAGCGTATTATCAAGGAAGGGCGGCGTTTTGCTGTCGATGTTGATCTCCAAATTTTTCGATCGCCTGAATCACGATCTGTTGATGACGCTCCTGAGCGGTAACGTGAAGGACAAACGCTTACTGAAACTGATCGGCCGCTATTTGCGCGCGGGAATCATGGATGGCCAGCATTTTATTGAGAGTAGAGAAGGACACCGTCGTGGTAGAACGCCCAGTTACCCGGACGCCCCCACACAGATCCCGGCGTGCGGAACTACCGCACCGGGCTCCTCAGTAATAACGTTGCTACCGTGCATGGGCAGCCCCCTTTTCAAACAACCAGGTCACCTTATACTGTTTTGGCTGTACCGATGACGGGTGTGGCAGACGCATAACCTCCAGCAGCTGCTTAAACCCAGCCCAGTTGTAACTCCGACGCTGACTCCGTCGGTTTAACCACTTAAACCACAACTCTACCACCATTGAGTGGTAGCGATAAAGACGATGACCATTACCTTTAACTGCAAAGTAGCGGTAATGCCCCAGCATTTTGACCCGTAACTCCCTAGGGCCTGTTCACACTAATCAGCCTGTCGGCGATCAGTGAAAAGTTAATGAAAAACCTGAAAACCACATCAAGCTTGTCGAATCGGCTAAAGATTCTTCGGAATCCTTTCAGGCGT
>NZ_ML660127.1 GCF_007004655.1 Exilibacterium tricleocarpae | reverse complement strand
CGCCATGTGCAGGCGCCGGTGGACTTTGCGGCGGGGATGGCGGCGTTGTCGGCGGCGGGGGCGGATGTGTATCTGGAGTTGGGTCCGAGCCATACGCTGGTGGGGATGGGGCGGGCTTGCGGTGTGGAGGCGCGGGCCTGGTTGCCGAGTCTGGTGCGCGGTAGCGATGCGGGTGCAAGCTTGAGTGAGGCGGTGGCGGGGTACTACGCGGCGGGCGGCCAGCCGGACTGGGCGGCGCATTACGCCGGGCGCGGCTGCCGGCGTATCAGTGTGCCGACCTATCCGTTCCAGGGCAAAGACTATTGGTTTGAGATGAGACATCCAGACGTTAATGCCAGCAGATCGCCGGCGGCAGGCTTCTTGACGATTGCGCCGGCTATGAAAATCCAGGAATTCAGAGTGGCCGATTTGGTTCGCTATGGCTTAACCAATCATAAAGTCTACGACCTTCCCGTTTGTCCTGGCGCTTTTCTATTGAGTCAGTCGCTTTGCTTCTATCGATTGACTCACGATATAGCTACCGGTGACAACCTGCTGGTTGCTGAGAACACCTTGTTTAAACGACCTTTGTTGTTGGACGATTTAGATCTGGTTGTGCAATTTCAGTTACAGCAACAGCACGGCTTTGCAACGCTAAAAGCCTTTGCCCAAACAGGACAAAATGAATGGGACGAATTCTTCCGGATCGACAAGCTTTATCACAAAGTCAATGACGGAAAGAAATCGCCCGATGTTTCCAGCCCCTTCAATGGGGCAGGAGTGACCGACTATGGCGAGCGTGAAGTATACGAGATACTGGGACGTGCGGGGCTGAATGTCGATGGCGACTACCTCTCGCTGGCATCCCTATCGACATCCGCTGCCGGATTTCGGGCAACAGTAAATAGTGCCAGCCCTATTGTCGTTGGTGATCCGGGCGCGCTGCATCTATTAATAGATGGGATATTGCAATCTGCAGTTTTTTGTCAGGTGCTCGCACGGCATAAATCTGATGATAGCTTATCGGCCCTGTACGTGCCCTTTGCGGTTGAGCGTTGTGAAATTCACCCGCAGCTATTTAATCGGGAACTGGCGCCGGCTGTTGAATGCCGTGGCAGGGCCAGTGATCCGCACTCCAAAGGATACCAAGAGACCGATATGCGTCTGACCTCTGCGGGGGGAGACGACCTTTTAAGCCTGCAGGGTGTATCGATCAGTAGGGTCTCGGATAACACCCTGATGAAGAGCGACATTGTCCATGGTATGTCTGACGCTTTCAGCATTGAGTGGCGTAAGCTGAGTTTCCCCAACAATCTCAATGTCGGGCCAGGAAAAATTGACGGTCTATGCTTGCTGTTTGCCAATACCGGTGAGAAGAGTGAATTATTGAAATCCCTGAACTCGGTGTTTTCTGATGTTCTTGTTATCTATTATTCCGAACAATTTCTGTGCAGTGACGGTGAAGTTCACCTGGATATCTATCGGGGTGAGCACTGGGATACCCTGGTCGGACAGTTAAAAGATCGTGTAAGTTCTTTGCGATGTGTAGTAAACACCTGGTGTTTGCCGGATGGCGTTATGGGAAAAGGTGCCGATAGTTTTGCAGCCGGCGACTTTTTGATGCGCGGTCCAAAATGCCTGTTTCATTTTATCCGTGGATTAAGTCGTCTTTCGGATTCAGCGGGTTGGTATGTTTCTCTTGTTTTTGTAACAAAACAGGGGGTGACTTACGATAAAGGTCTGTTAACTGATAATCCACAGCCGGGGTTTGTTAGCGGTTTGGTCAATGGCCTCAACCAGGAGTACACATGGTTCAGAGCCGCTCAGGTCGATTTGCCCGAGTCGTGTTGCAATGCGGACCTCGGTCGGGCTGAACCAGTGTTTGTAAAAACGCTCTATTATCTGCTGCAGCATCATGCGCAAAGTACTTCTGGATACTTGCATTCGGCGCTGGCAATCCGTGATAGCTGTGTTTTTGAGCCTGACTTATTCGCCGAGAATATACATTCGCCGCCAGTTGATCGTTTTTTACCAAATGAGTTGTTTATCGTAACCGGCGGCACTGGTGATCTGGGTGTTGTCACCGCGCAGTGGCTGCTTGGCCGTGGTGCAAAAAAAGTCGCCCTGCTACAGAGAACAGAGACTGACGCAAATAAGCAAAAAGTGATCTCTAAATTAGAGGAAAAGGGTTGTGAGATCATAACAGTCGCCTGTGATATTCGCTCTAGAGACGAAGTCGAGAATGCTGTAAGCGGCCTGGTTGAAAAGCATGGTTCCATAAGCGGTGTTGTTCACGCGGCAGGTATATTGACAGACGGCTTAATAGCCAATGCCAAGTGGGATGACTTCGAGCAGCCCTTTACAGCAAAGTGTCGTGGAGCGATAAATTTAATTCATGCTCTCAAAGGAGTGAACCTCAGGTTCTTTATCTCTTACTCCTCCATATCCTCATTGGTGGGCACGCCAGGCCAGGCGAATTATGCGATGGCGAATGGTTTCCTCAATATGCTTGCCTGTACGCAAGGCTACGACAGCCTGCATTTGAAATCCATTAACTGGGGTCCCTGGGAAAACAAAGGTATGGCCCGCAAAGAGGGTGTATTGGAAAACTTTAGAGATAGATTTGGGGTTTTGCCTGTAGATGTCGATTATGCCTTTAATGTCCTCAATCATGTTGCCGGCAGTGAGTCTGGCAGTGTTTTTATTGCTGCCAGGTTTGATGAACGATTCAAGGCGGATAAAAACTTAGTGCCGCGGATGTTTGAGGGAGTTTTTAACAAGTATGAAGACAATGTGGTTGCAACAGGCGTGAGCGAGCCGAACTCGGGTCCATCAATCGATAATGAGCGGCAATTGAGCCAGGCAATAAAGCGTATCGTCACCGAGGTAATGAAACTGGACAGTACTTTCCCGCTCAGTGAAAGCCAGACTTTACAGGAGTTGGGTATGGATTCTGTTATGGCGCTGGAGTTGCAGAGAAAGATTGCAGCGTCGCTGGATATCAGGCTGCCGGCATCGCTTTTTTTCGATTACCCGACAATTTCTGAAGCGAGTCGCTTTATATTCAAGCGCTATTTTCTCAAAGAGAATGACGGTAAAACGGGTACAACGGTAAGCGAGGCTGAGAGCGCGACGGAAAACTGGGACGAAGACTCGCTCCAGCACCTTTCTGATGCTGACCTGAGCAGGATTTTGGCGGAAGAACTTGCCGATATACAGTCGTTAGGGAACTGATCATGAACGATAAGCGTGGCGATGCACGCCAAAACAACTTGTTGGCCGATGCGGTAGTGCAGATAAAGAAATTGAAAAGCCGGGTTCGCGAGTTGGAAAGCGCCCACCAGGAAGCTGTGGCAATCGTCGGCATGGCCTGCGTGTTTCCAGCCGGTATGAACGGGGTAGAGGAATACTGGGAAGGCCTGAAAAGTGGTATTGATGCCATTGGTGAGATGGGTAACAGACGCTGGAATATGAATCAGTTTTACAGCCCCAATCGCGGCGACCGCGGCAGGATGTATACCTCGCGCGCGGGATTGATCGACGGCATCGACCTGTTCGATGCGGAGTTTTTCGGCATAGCCCCCCGCGAAGCCGACAATATGGACCCGCAGCAAAGGATTTTACTGCAAACCACCTGGCGGGCGCTGGAGTCCGCCGGTATTGATCCCGCCGGCCTGTTAGGCAGCGACACCGGGGTTTTTGTCGGTGCCATGAACCGCGACTATGTCGAGTTGCAGTTATCGCTGGGTGCTATCGATGAGATCGGTGGTTATTTAAGTTCGGGCAATATCAGCAGTGTGCTGTCGGGCCGAATTTCATACCAGCTGGGTTTGAAAGGACCGTGTGTGTCACTCGATACGGCGTGTTCGTCGTCACTGACCGCGATACATCTGGCGGTGATGAGTTTAAGGCAGGGAGAGTCTTCGATTGCGCTTGTCGGTGGCGTTAATGCCATTGTTTCGCCGGCCACAACTATTGCCGAATGCAAGGCGAACATGCTGTCACCGGAAGGTCTGTGCAAAACATTCGATGCCGCCGCCGACGGTTACGTGCGCTCGGAGGGCTGCGGCATGCTGGTACTCAAGCGCCTGTCCCAAGCGTTGGCCGACGGCGATCCCATTCGCGCCGTGATTCGCGGCAGCGCCGTCAACCAGGACGGGCGCAGCCAGGGCTTGACCGCGCCCAACGGCCCCTCGCAGCAGGCGGTGATCCGCGCGGCGCTGGCCAAAGCCCGCGTCAGTCCGGCGGCGGTATCCTATGTCGAAGCGCACGGTACCGGGACGCCTTTGGGCGACCCGATCGAAGTGCAGGCGCTCGACGCCGTGTACGGTGGGGAACGCCGCGAGCCCTTGTGGCTCGGCTCGGTAAAAACCAATATCGGTCACGCCGAATCCGCCGCTGGTGTGGCCGGGCTGATCAAAGTGGCGCTGGCGCTTGAGCATCGCCAGATTCCCGCCCATTTGCACCTGCAGGCGGTGAATCCCCATATCCCGCTGGATGCGCAACGCCTGCGCATTCCGCGCAGCATCACACCCTGGGACGCCGAACAGCGCCTGGCCGGTGTCAGTTCGTTTGGTTTCAGCGGTACCAATGCCCATGTGATTCTGGAAGAAGCACCGCCGCGCGAGCGGCTGGCAGCACAACATCCGCCCCGCGAACCGGCCGTGTTGTGTATCTCCGCAAAAAATCCCGCCGCCCTGGCGGCGTTGCGCGAGCGCTATCTGACTTTCCTGCAGGAGACACCGGAGCCGGCGATCGGCGATCTCTGCTACACCGCCGCGGTGGGCCGCAGCCATTTTCCCTACCGGCTCGCGGTGACCGGCACGACAGCGACACAACTGCGTGAAGCCTTGTCGCAGGCCGAGTTACCGACTGCGCCGGCCTCGTCGTTGAAAGTCGCGTGGCTGTGCAGCGGCCAGGGTTCCCAGTATGCGGGCATGGGGAAACAACTCTATCAACAGGAACCGGTGTTTCGCGCCGAGATCGATCGCTGCGCCGACCTCTTGGCCGATGAACTGGACCTGCCGCTGACCACCCTGCTGTGGGGCGAGGCCGGCGATCGCCTGGACGAGACCTGCTACACCCAACCGGCATTATTTGCGTTTTCCTACAGCCTGGCACAGCAGTGGCGGGCGTGGGGTGTGGAGCCGGCGCTGCTGTTGGGCCATAGCGTGGGTGAATATGTGGCGGCGTGCCTGGCCGGGGTGTTCAGCCTGGCCGATGGCCTGCGGCTGATTGCCGCGCGCGGGCGGCTGATGCAGGCGCAGACACCGGCGGGCCGGATGGCGGCGGTATTGGCTGACGTGGCGGTGGTGCGCGAAGCGTTGGCGGACGAGCCGGCAACAGAGATCGCCATCGCCGCGTACAACGGCCCGCACAACACGGTGGTGTCGGGCGCACCGGCGGCCGTTGAGCGGGTGATGGCCTGTTTGGAAGCCGACGGACACCGGGTGCAGGCGCTGGCAGTCAAGCGGGCGTTTCACTCGCCGTTGATGGCACCGATGCTGGCGGCGTTTCGTCGCGTGGCCGAGAGCGTGACCTATCGCGCGCCGGCGGTGGCGATGGTCTCCAATGTCAGCGGCCAATTGGAAACCCGGGCGCTGTGTGAAGCGGAGTACTGGGTACGCCATGTGCAGGCGCCGGTGGACTTTGCGGCGGGGATGGCGGCGTTGTCGGCGGCGGGGGCGGATGTGTATCTGGAGTTGGGCCCGAGCCATACGCTGGTGGGGATGGGGCGGGCTTGCGGTGTGGAGGCGCGGGCCTGGTTGCCGAGTCTGGTGCGCGGTAGCGATGCGGGTGCAAGCTTGAGTGAGGCGGTGGCGGGGTACTACGCGGCGGGCGGCCAACCGGACTGGGCGGCGTACTATGCCGGGCGCGGCTATCAGCGTATCAGTGTGCCGACCTATCCGTTCCAGGGCAAAAAGCACTGGCTGAAAGGCCACACGGTGGAAGCGGAACTGGCGCCTGCCGATGTGGTGGCCGACTGGTTTTACCGGGTGGACTGGCAGCCGCAGGCGGCACACGCGGAGCGGGCGGTACAGGGTCGTTGGCTGGTGTTGTGCGACCGCGGGGGGATTGCGGCCCATGGTGTCGATGCTTTGGGCCAACAAGGGCTGGTTGCCGATTGTGTGATGGCCGGCGGCGATATCGATCCGACGCAGCCGGCGGCGTTTGAGCGGCTGCTGGCCGAGCGGCCGCCATACGCCGGTATTGTCTACGCCTGGGCGCTGGACTGCACGGCGAACGATCAACTCGACGGCGAGCGTTTGCAGGCGGATGAAGCGCTGAGTTGCGGCGGTCTGCTGCACCTGGTGCAGGCGTTGTTGCAGCGCCCGGCGGTCCGGGAGGCGAGCGCGCCGCTGTATATCGTGACCCGGGGTGCGCAGGGAGTGGCAGCGGATGCGGCGGTTTCGGTCAGTCAGGCGCCGGTGGTGGGGATGGCGAAAGTGATTGCGACGGAGCACCCGGAGTTGCACAGTGTCAGTGTGGATCTGGCCGGCGGTTCTGTCGAGGCGGCGGGCGAGCAGTTGGGGTGGTCGCTGTGTCGCAGTCTCCCGGGTGAATGCGTAGCGCTGCGGGGCGAGTCGGTGCTGTTGCCTGCTCTCGCCCGCCAGAATCTTTCAAAACAGTGTTGGCAGCAAACGCCGACCGCCATGGACCCGAATGGACAATACCTGGTGGTGGGCGGCGCCGGCGCCTTGGGTTTGAAGGCTGCGGAGTGGTTACTGAAAAGAGGCGCCAAATATCTATGGCTAAGCAGCAGAACAGGACAATCGAACGCTGAAACGGATTGCTTAATCGATACTTATCCAGACGCTGAGATTGCTATTATCAAGTCCGATATCAGCACGCCCGCATGTGTGCGTGAGTTTATCGCAAAGCTGCAGGAAAACGATCGAGAGCTAAAAGGTATTATTCATGCCGCCGGCGTTTTAGACGACGGCACTATCGCTACGCAAACCTTTGCGCGCTTGCAAAAAGTGACGCGGCCGAAGACCCAGGGTTTATGGAACCTCCACAGGCTTGCTGTGGAATTGAAAAACGAACTGGATTTTTTCGTCGCTTTTTCATCTATTGCCTCCATTGTCGGTACGGCGGGGCAGGTTAACTATGTTGCCGCCAATGCTTTTGTGGATGCCTTGGGTTTTTTGCGCAATGCGCAGCACCAGACATTCTTATCGATTAACTGGGGAGCCTGGTCGGAAGCGGGCATGGCGGTATCGAAAGAAGCCCGGCAGAATTTAAGCCGCAACCAGATCTTCCTGCCGATTAAACCGGACTACGGTATCGAGGCACTTGAGTACCTGTTAAAGAGCCAGTCACATAGGGGTATCGTTGCGCCGGTGAACTGGGAAAATTTTGGTGATTTTATCAATGTTAACTCGCTGGAATCAAAGCGCCATTTTCTCAAAGCGTTTATCCAGGAGGGCGATGTTTCTCCCGATACGGTATTAGCGGTTGAGTTTGCCAAGCTGAGTGCGCCGCAGCTAAAAGAGAGGCTGAAGGAAAAAATAACGGCTATCGTTCGTGACGTAATGGGGTTGGATGAAAACGATGAGCTGGACCCCGACCGGCCCCTGCAGGAAATCGGGCTGGACTCCCTGATGGCGCTGGAACTGCGCAATGCCATCAATAGACTGGTGTCGAAAGCGCATCCCGTCTCTTTACTGTTCGATTATCCCTCAATTTCAAAGCTCTCCAGTCAGCTCGCCACTGAAGTGTCCCCTGTGGATGAGCGGCGGGAGTCCGTTGCTGGGCTGAGCGGTGATACCGATGATATCGCCATTATTGGGATCGCCTGTAACTTTCCCGGTGCGGCCTCCGATATCGGGAAGTACTGGCGCCTGCTGGAGCAGGGCGAATGTGGTGTCGAGCCGCTGGAAAACAAGCGCTGGAGCAAAACCCGGTATTTTGCTGCCGAACCGCAGACAGCCGGTAAAACTTATCTTAACTTTGCCGGTTTGTTAAACGGCGTGCAGCGCTTTGACGCGGACTTCTTTGGCCTGTCACCCATTGAGGCTAAATATCTGGACCCGCAACAGCGGTTTCTGTTGGAAAACAGTTGGGCGGCAATTGAAGACGCCGGTTACTCCCCGAAAGATTTTGCCGGTAGCAGGACTGCGGTTTATGTCGGCCTGATGGCCGGCGATTATGCCTTTTTATGGCAACAGCAGGGGCATGAGGAAATGGGGCCTTACCTGGCCACCGGGAATGCGTTAAGTACGGCATCGGGTCGGATTTCCTATGTGCTGGGTCTCGAGGGGCCCAGTTTGTCGATTGATACCGCTTGCTCTTCATCCCTGGTGGCCGTTCACCAGGGGTGTCAGGCGATACTGCACGGCGAGGCCGAACAGGCTTTAGTGGGCGGTGTAAATTTATTGCTCCACCCAACCAACAGCATTTCATTGTCGCAGGCCGGCATGCTGTCACCGGAAGGTCTGTGCAAAACATTCGATGCCGCCGCCGACGGTTACGTGCGCTCGGAGGGCTGCGGCATGCTGGTGCTCAAGCGCCTGTCCCGGGCCTTGGCCGACGGCGATCCCATTCGCGCCGTGATTCGCGGCAGCGCCGTCAACCAGGACGGGCGCAGCCAGGGCTTGACCGCGCCCAACGGCCCCTCGCAGCAGGCGGTGATTCGCGCGGCGCTGGCCAAAGCCCGCGTCAGTCCGGTGGCGGTATCCTATGTCGAAGCGCACGGTACCGGGACGCCTTTGGGCGACCCGATCGAAGTGCAGGCGCTCGACGCCGTGTACGGTGAGGATCGCCGCGAGCCCTTGTGGCTCGGCTCGGTAAAAACCAATATCGGTCACGCCGAATCCGCCGCCGGTGTGGCCGGGCTGATCAAAGTGGCGCTGGCGCTTGAGCATCGCCAGATTCCTGCCCATTTGCACCTGCAGGCGGTGAATCCCCATATCCCGCTGGATGCGCAACGCCTGCGCATTCCGCGCAGCACCACACCCTGGGACGCCGAACAGCGCCTGGCCGGTGTCAGTTCGTTTGGTTTCAGCGGTACCAATGCCCATGTGATTCTGGAAGAAGCACCGCCGCGCGAGCGGCCGGCAGCACAACATCCGCCCCGCGAACCGGCCGTGTTGTGTATCTCCGCAAAAAGTCCCGCCGCCCTGGCGGCGTTGCGCGAGCGCTATCTGACTTTCCTGCAGGAGACACCGGCTTTCCTGCAGGAGACACCGGAGCCGGCGGTCGGCGATCTCTGCTACACCGCCGCGACGGGCCGCAGCCATTTTCCCTACCGGCTTGCGGTGACCGGCACGACCGCAGTGCAATTGCATGATGCGTTATCGCAGGCCGAGTTACCGACTGCGCCGGCCTCGCCGCCGAAGGTGGCCTGGCTGTGCAGCGGCCAGGGTTCCCAGTATGCGGGCATGGGGAAACAACTCTATCAACAGGAACCGGTGTTTCGCGCCGAGATCGATCGCTGCGCCGACCTCTTGGCCGATGAACTGGACCTGCCGCTGACCACCCTGCTGTGGGGCGAGGCCGGCGATCGCCTGGACGAGACCTGTTATACCCAACCGGCATTATTTGCGTTTTCCTACAGCCTGGCACAGCAGTGGCGGGCGTGGGGTGTGGAGCCGGCGCTGCTGTTGGGCCACAGCGTAGGTGAATATGTGGCGGCGTGCCTGGCCGGGGTGTTCAGCTTGGCCGATGGCCTGCGGCTGATTGCCGCGCGCGGGCGGCTGATGCAGGCGCAGACACCGGCGGGCCGGATGGCGGCGGTATTGGCTGACGTGGCGGTGGTGCGCGAAGCGCTGGCGGACGAGCCGGCAACAGAGATCGCCATCGCCGCATACAACGGCCCGCACAATACGGTGGTGTCGGGCGCACCGGCGGCCGTTGAGCGGGTGATGGCCCGTTTGGCAGCCGATGGACACCGGGTGCAAGGGTTAGCGGTCAAGCGGGCGTTTCACTCGCCGTTGATGGCACCGATGCTGGCGGCGTTTCGTCGCGTGGCCGAGAGCGTGACCTATTGCGCGCCGGCGGTGGCAATGGTCTCCAATGT
>NZ_ML660126.1 GCF_007004655.1 Exilibacterium tricleocarpae | reverse complement strand
CTAGCCACATGCTGTGGATTTACTCCCCTAGCACGAGCAGCACTTATGATTGTATTTTTGTGCTTACTAATTAGATCAAGAGCAGCTTGCCCCTTTTGTGCACCCTCTTCAACCGCCTCAGCCTTCTCCGTAGCCGCCTTCAACACCCACCCCAAAACCCGATCAAACGAACTCGGATTCGGCTCCGTATCATCCGCCCCGCGACTATCACCCCCAACCGCCTTCACCGTCGCATCAAACGCCAACTTTTTACCGGTCACATCCCCCCACTTGCTCGGTATACCAATCCGCGTAGCCTCATGGTATGAACTCACAAACGCAACCGCACCCGCCTTAAGCGACTGTTTGATCGTACCGCCATTCGCATAAGCCACACTCATCGAGATACGGGCCTGCATCGCCGCGTAACACAGCGGTTGACCACCACACGCCACCGCAACCAACACATCCCGTATCGGACCCGGTATCCGCCCAAACAACCGCCCTTGGGCCCGCACCACCCTTTTTAGAAATCTCCGCCACTCCCGTACGACGTCTCGCACAACGTTGGCAATTTTCTTGAACAATTTCTTCAGAAAATACCCGGACGGATCAGTATAACTCAAGGGGTTATTTTCTACATAACTGTACCGATTCAACGCCTGCAGATTGGTGATATCCCGCACAAATGGATCGGCACTCAGAAATCGCCCAATCTCCGCATCATAAACCCGCCCGTTCATATGAATCAGCCCCACCGGGTCCATCTGTTCATGGCCGGTAAAGCCTCTGTGGGTCACCGCCGAACCCAGCAGCACCGCATCGATCGTCTGGTTGCGCCGCTGGGCCGTCGTCAATGTTTCCCAGCTCCCCAACAGACTCTCCAACTGCGCCAGGCTCGGCGCCCGCCGTTTACCCCAGGGATCAAAACTGAACTCCTCAGCGATCAGGCCGGACTCGTCGGTAATAGTCGTGACCGAGCCGAGATGATCCTTGTGCAGATAACGGGTCACACGACTGCCGGCACTCGCCGCGTCGCGGTTTTCGATCGTGACCACGGCAAAACCACCAATGTAGTGGCGCTCTTCTGTCTTATTGATCGTGGCGCCGTTGTCTTTGAAATCAACCTTTTCGTACAAGCCGCCAATATAGGTATAGTCCGTGACCTTACCGGCCACCGTATCCCGGCGGAAGTAACGGCTGCGATCGGGACCATAACTGATCGCGGTGGTGGTCGTACCCTTGATAATCTGCGCCGGTTTGTCGAAGTAGGTGTAGCTGATACTGCGGCCGTCACCACCGGTCATATTGCCGTTGGCATCGTAGCTATACACGGCGTTTTTGCTGCCGCTGATTTCACAGACCGCGTGGGGACCATAGGCGATCCCACACTGGCGCCCATATTTATAAGTGCCCACACCGGTTTTGCTGCGGATATTGCCCAGCGTATCGTAGGTGACCGCTGTGGTGGTCTTGGCAATCAGCGGGTCGCTAACATCCATATCTGTTTCGACATTGACCAGACGGTTAAGCGCATCGTAGCGGGAGTCTTCCCGAAGTCCCTCACGCGAGTCCTGACGATACACCAGATTGCCAATCTTATCGAAATTGAAGGCCAGGTCTTGAATATCCCCGTTGCCTAACGCTGTCTGGGATTTAATACTGGTCAGATAACCGGTGGCGTTTTGGTAACTTTTCAAGGTTTCCACATTGTTGCCAAATGTCTCGCCCACGATATTGCCGCGGGCGTCCATGGCATCCACGGTATAGTAATTCGCGTCATTGGCCGCGTTTCGCACGGCTGTGAGGAAGCCAAAGTTATTGTATATATGTTTGATTTCCAACCGATTGCTGGCGCCCGGGTACTTGACGCTCTCCACCCGGTTGCGGTTGTCGTAGGCCGTATCCACAACGTAACTGCTGCCGTTGACGGTTTTGGTCAGCCGGGTATTGCGGCTGAAACTATCGTAGAGGAAAACTTCCTCATAACCCTGGCTTCCAGAGACCCGGTGAAGCTGGCCTTTACCCGCGCCGGTGGCGGTGTCGTATGTCCAGGTGGCCGTCTCGGGGTTGGCGGCATCCCCGGCGCACTGCTGGTGAGCTTGGGCGTTGTCACCAACCTGTGCCGGCAAGCCCCCCTGGTAATTGTCGATACGTTTGACCGGTCGGCCCAACTTATCGTAGGCCGTGCAGGTGACCTCTCCCCGCGCATTGCGCTGCGCGATCAACTGCCCGAGGCCATTGTAATAATACCGCCACAAACCCTTATCGGGATCGTCCAGTGTTTCCTTGCGGCCCAGCACATCGTAGGTGATGGTGGTGTTAGTGTACTGCGCAGGGTTGGCCATGCCCTGGGTAATGTCCGCCGGGGTGGCCGCCAGCACATCAACGGTGGTCACATTACCCACTGCATCGTAGGTGTATTCAATGGCCTGGTTGTCGTTGTCTACAACTTTGATCACATGCCCCAAGGGATTGCGCCACTCGATCTTTTGTTGGCCCGTTGTCAACAGTTGCGCATTATCCAACACATTGTTTTTGGCGGTTACTACCAATCCGTTGAATTCTACTTCATCAGTGCGATTGTTGGCGTCGGTGCTTTTCAGCGGACGGTCGAGATCGTCGTAGAGGTCAACAGCGTTCCACAGCGGCGAACCGCCTTTGAAATAGGGTTCGCTGACCCGGACATTGCGGCCCCGGGCATCGAACTCGTAATCGATATAAGCCCAACTGCCGTCCAAGCTGCGAGCGGCTTTGCGGACCTCGCGGCCCAGCTTGTCGATATACACCATCGACTCGCTGCCATCTGTCGACCGGGTGCGGATATAATACTCCGCGGTCTGAGCTTGCCCACTGCCCACGCTGGGACAATCGGGGTTACTCGAATTACACCAGACAAACTCCGTGGTGGTGGTAACAGCATTGGCCGTATCGGCCAAGGCCGTCGCCGTTTTGCGGCGTCCGAATTTATCATAGGTAAAGCGGGTCGTCAGGCCGTTGGCATCGGTGGATACCTGCAATAGGCCCGCATTGATATGGGTATCCGGGTAGTAAGTCGCGCTGGAAGCGTGGTTGGCCGCATTGGTTTGCGTGGCCACATACCGGCCGGATGCATCGTAGGCCAGGCTGTTAGTGCGTGAACTGAAATCCGGTCCGGTGACAGTCACTGCGAGGTTGCGACCAAAGTTGTCGACCTGTACTGCGCCGGACTCATCCTTCCCGTACTGGATTTCGTGCAAAACAATTTCGGGTTCGCCGGCGGCTTGCGGGCGGAGAACCTTATCTGCCGTTTTTCGACCTGTCGTCGTATCATAGTCAAATGATGACTTGCGTTTGATGAGAGGCTTACCGGGCACGTTTACCGTCTTGGTGGTCGACGTCAGCAGGCCCAGCAACCAGGTCGTTTCGTTGTTGCTGTAGGTACTTTCAGTAGTCGTAGTGCGCAACAGCGTATTACTGTCGTCGTAAATCCTGCTGTTGATGTTTCTGACATTATTGTAATCGTCATAGTTGCTGTAATCGTTAATCTCCTTGTGCAGGAAGGCGCCGTTTAAATCGCGCTTGGTGACCGTGGTCTTTGTGAGTTGGCGCTGATAATGGCGGCCGTCACCGGTGCCGATGGTGTTTACCTGCCATTCGTTTACCGTGTCGCTCAATACCGTCGCATTGGATGCTGTGGTGGTGATTTGCTCCAAAGCGCCTTGCTTCTGGTTCGCATAATCGTGACTAAACGTTGAAACGGTCTCTATACCGGTATCGTTGCTGACGGCCTTCACCTCTTTAAAGCCGAGACTGCCCAAGCCGCGCATATGCACGAGCATTTGTTTGTAGTAATAGCTGGAACTATTAAAGCCACCGGCGCCATCGCTCTGCTCTACTTTCGATACCAGATAAGAAGCATTGTTGATATTGCGCAGCGGATAATCCACCTCGGGACCAGGATCGTAGAAATCCTGGATGGTGGTGTCGGTCATCACCGTGTAGTCAAAACGAGTCACCACACCCATGCCGTTGCGCACTTCGGTCAGGTAGTCCGGTCGCTTGCCTTTGCGCAAGCGGGTGTGCCAGGTGCTGCCCGATACATACATCAGGTCCTGCATGCCGTTACCGGTAATGTCCAGTAACTGTGGCCGATACTGATAGCCGGTGGCGGGAATGCCGGTGCTGTAATCCTTGAACTGATAACCGTCCGACACATAGACATGCCAGGTCGCGTCGGCGTGGCGGTAGAGAATATCCGTGCGGCCATCGCCATTGTAATCGTGGGTGAGCGCCTCACGCCAACTGCTACCGGCGACAGCCGCTTCAAAAGGTGGCTGGAAATTGCCGCCGGTGTTCAACATGACATACCAGCGATTATTGTAGGTAAGCAGGACATCGGTGAGACCATCGGCGTTAAAGTCTATAAGGCGGGGGGAATTGGTGTGACCCGATGTTGAGAAGCTGGTGGTAGTGGGGGTACGGAAGGCGGTTTGGAACCCATTATCTCCTCTCGACAACCATATGGTCCACTTCCCACTGGAAGACGTCTGTCTCTGTAGAAGGTCGGTCAATCCATCGCCATTGATATCCATCGGTATCAGCAAGTCAAGATTAACGACCTCAACGCCGGAAGATCGCTCCGGGCCAAAACCGCTGTCTGTCATAAGTCTTATATAGTTATACCCGTCTTTGCGATAGAATAAATCCATCCGGCCATCGCCGTTAATATCCAGTAGCTTTGCAGACGCATAACCCGTAGCAGGTATTCCCGTGGAAACACTGTCGAATCCCACACCTCCGGGGATGGTGACGGTCACCGGGTTTGGTAGTGGCTGTCCGGTGAGAGGATTATGCGTAAAAACATGTTGGCTGGAGGCGGTGGTTTTAGCGATGTAAACGTGCCAGTTGCCATCGCTACCGGGATAAAGGATATCGTCTTTGTTGTCATTATTGTAACGGATGACCTGAGCATAAGCCTGCCCGGTATGGGGCACAGAAACAACATCGGATTCCATCGTGCGACCATTGCTCAGCATAATCCGCCAACTGCCGTGGGGATGCACCAGATCGTCGCGCCCATCACCGTTGACATCCATAACCAGCAAAGTGTTATCCCATCCCTGGTTGGTATTACCGGTATTGACTGAGCCGGCGGCAAAACCTGGTTCGCCGATGTCCCAACTGAACAATGTCGCCGGCGTGCACTGGGAATCGGCGCACTCCTGCACACTCTGGAGACGGGAATCTCCGGTGATGCTATTCATACCATCGCGGCCGTACTTCAAGTTGAGGCTGCGGACTTCTCTACTGGCTACATAGCTGCTTATACCAACCAGCCTTTTAGTCTGCCTGGTGGTCGAGCCGGCAAAAAAGCCCGAGGACTGGTCCGGGCGAGCCTGGTAAGTAAACCGAAGGGAATGTTGTGCAGAGCCCCCGTTATCATGACTGTAGTCAATGCGTGTGATAAAGTGTTCACCGTTGGCGTCATCGTCGTAGTAGCTAAAGACCATTTTATTGCCGAAACGGTCTTCGATTTTACTAGTCGCCCATTCGTAGGTGCGGTTTTCCGGTGTGTAGATTAGGTCGGCATATTCGTAATATGGATTAAGTTGAGGATCAAAGCGGATAAACCTTCTGCACTTTTCGCCAAACGGGAGAAATCCCGTAGGGCATGAACGAAAACTAATGACTTTAGTACTGCGTGATTGATTGTTGTGGCCATACTCGACAATCTGCCCAGCCTGGCTCCATACCGTAAACCTCTGCGGATTGTGTGCGATCGTTGGGAACAAACCCTGAATGTCCATCGCCGTGCCTTCAGACCCATAGGAAAAAATCCGGGTATTAGGATCATGTTCAAGGCGGTACTCAGTCCCATCCGCACCATAAACCCCATTGACCGCTACCAGCCGCTGGCCATCCAGACAGAATTGATCGTTGTTGTCAAAATCAACCCCATCCAAAAATGTATCGCGCTCAAGCGTAGTGGCGCATCGATGAATAGCCGACAGGCCACTGATATCGAACCCAACACCGGCCATGCCGTTGCCGGCATTGCTGTTATAGGCGAGCGCCAGGGACGGCTGCAGACCACCGATACCGGGCGGCGCATAGATGGGTATACTGTAATTAGCGCTGCCATCGATACCGACTTCGTGCTGCGCCGCGATGGCGCCTACCACAGTGGAACTGTCTTGTTGGGTGGGGTATATCTCCTGACCCGTCAGCAAAAAGCCATTTTGAGGGCCGCCGGCGGTGGCCAGCAATGCCAGGTCGTTATACCCTGCCTGGCGCAAAATGATATCGTCGCGACCGTCGTTATTGTGATCCCTGACGGTAATGGCCACCTGATCGGCACCGATCTCCGGTGAGCCGAGATCGTTGGAAAATATCTGTAATACACTGGGCACCTGTCCGGCGGCGTTGCCGGCCAACGTCAGGCTGTTGTAACCGTTGCTGCTGGGGGCTTGCAGCAATGCATCGGTGTAGCCGTCACCGTTAAAGTCGCCGGTAAAGTAGTTGTAGGCGCCCAGCAACAGGCCCGTGGTATCCAGGGTTTCATTGACACTGATGCTATAGGTATCGAGACAGTAACCGTAACCATTTTCGCCGCGCAGAACCTGCAGGCTGGCGACATTCGGGGGCGTTTCGATTGGCGTAACAATATCCCCATGCAATAGCACCAGCAGGGGTTTGGCTTTGAGATAGAAGTCATCACAGCCGTCCCCGTTTATATCGCCGAAATAGACATCGTAGTTAACCGGGCTAAACTCATCGGCGTAAGCGGCCGCCCCGGCCCATAAACCCAACCCTGCAACAACCCCAATCCAAAAACGGCGCAGCGACATACATCCCTCCCCACAGAAACGCACAATTCAGCCAGCAAATAGCGGCAGGCACCGGGGCAACGGAGCAATAAACAAAACAGGAAAAACGCTTGTAACAGTCAACAGTCTGTTAACTGACTATCACGGGCATTTATTATTGGTGCAGGCCCAGGCCGTTCTTTGACAAAACCACATTCCAAAGCTCGGGTTACTCGCTCCATCGCATCCATCAACCCCTGGGGCTTCATCCTAATAGCCCGATGCCACGAGTGCAATGGCGCGCTACGACTATAATGCCACCTATATGATTCATATCAAGTCAACCGGGAGAGACATTTTTCGACAAGTGTGCGCTTGACAGAAAGGACATTGACAGTTAGATGCTCCAGCCCATATTGGCTTATCGACTCCACCTGCTCCCGCTCGAGCAATACATCGGCAACCAGGCTTTGCAGTACTTTTGCCTCAAACGGCTCAGGGCGCGTGGGCTAGGGGACACTGATAACTTAACAACTTAACCCAACTCGTCCTTTGGGCTAGGGGACACTGATAACTTAACAACTTAACCCAACTCGTCCTTTATCGACATCCTGTTGGAAGATGTGACGACGCTCTAAGCCGCGTCCGAATACATGGTAATATCCACCTGCTATATGGAGCTTTCCTAACCTCGGTATATCCTTTACCTGCCGAGAGCTCCTTTATTCTTTGGTTAAGTTGTTAAGTTATCAGTGTCCCCTGTTCCCCCTTAAAGTTGTTAAGTTATCAGTGTCCCCTGTTCCCCCTTAACCAACATATTATTCAAAGAGTACCGAAGGCGCGTATTATGTTTGCTACTGCTGCGGCCTGATCAAGCCTATCATGTCAGAGAAATCGCACGGCTTACCGGGACTGTTCCCGGCACTCTGCACAAAGAGTTAAGTAAATTGGCCGATGCTGAGGTGTTAAAAAAACCAGCCGGGGCAATCAGGTAAGCTACCAAGCCAATCGTGACTGTTTGATTTTTGAGGAGCTCACCAGTATTCTGCGCAAAACTTCTGGCGTGGCAGATGTGCTGGCAGATGCTTTGGCGCCTCTGAAAACTAGCATTGATGTCGCCATGGTTTTTGGCTCCATTGCCAGCGGTAAAGCCGCCAGCAATAGCGATATCGATTTACTGATTGTGGGTGACGCGGGCTTCTCAGATACGGTGAAAGCGCTCCATCCAGCACAAGATGTATTGGGCCGGGAAATTAACCCCAAACTCTACAGCGTCAGGGAATGGCAAACCGCCAGAAAAGAAAATTCAGCGTTTATTCGCGAAGTACTGAAAAAGCCTGTCATCAAGGTAATAGGAGATATTAATGACCTTGGATAATCTGCTCGGGACGAGCCTGGAGCGTGTCGAACCTGACCCGCTTACAATCGAGCGGCTAATAGAAGCCGCTAGACGCAACATTGAAGATGCAAAGATTTAGGTTATTAGCAACGAAAACCGTTTTGATGCCGCTTACAAAGCCATTATGCAGATGGCTAATGCTGCTCTTCAAGCCAGTGGTTACAGAACTCTCACAAGTAAACCAGGTCACCACCAAACAATGATCCAGTCATTGCCCAAAACGATGGGGTTGGACAGGCAATTAATGATCGTACTTGATGCACTGCGCAAGCAACGTAATGTTGCCGACTATTCCGGTGATCTGATCGCTGACAATACGGTAGCCGAGTGTATCAACCACGCAGAGCAACTTTGGACTGGGCTTCACATATGGCTGAACGGTACATATCCTGATCTGCTTGAACACCGTAAAAGGTGACGGAGAAAGGCTTACTGAGGGACGCCTGCAACCTAGTATTTGATCAAATTCTTTTGCGTTGAGCTAGCTCAGCGATATAGACTTAAGTCGCGTAGTTGCAGGCATCGCACAGTGTTATTCTGAGTTCCAGAAATTTCTCAAGCTATAAGCCGCTAAGTTGCAGGCGTCTCTCAACCCATCGTAAAAGAAATAAATTTTCAATGACTTTGAACTGTGCCTTGGTAATTCCCTCAAACACAGACTCCATAAAATTAGTGCCGCCAAAATCTGATTTGACAGAAAAACGCAGCTTGTTCCATATTGCTTTTCAACATCAATTGTAATATATGACATCTGATCTGACAGACACTGTCCGGCCAGGTCTGACCCCAGTGGCCGGTGTCCATCGAAGAACTGCCGGTCACATGATAGAATCCTATTAGGCAGGAGGTGAGCCGAAGCAGAAGTTGGTGCGAGATTCTTTTTAAAGGCCGGAGGTCTCTCAAAGGAGACATTGGGTTTCGAGAGAATCTTTTATTTGAGGGCCTTTAGTGTAGGGCAGAAATCGCCTAGGAGCAGACATCGGTGATATGTCACCTTTTTCAGAAACCTATGGCTTTATAACACATGATAATGCTCCCTAAGCTATTGATTTACCAACCACATCAGTTATATTCAACGGGCCAGATGGAATTGGGGACGCAGTTGGCCAGTGACTTGTTTAGTCAGAGAACAAAAATACCGAATTCCTCTGAAACCCTTGTGGCATGGGGCTCTAAGTCAAATCAATGAAATTAGCTTCTCGTGTTATAAGGCCAAAGTGTTATAAAGCCTTAGTCTTTATAATTAGCTGTTAGGCTCACAAAGATATGAGTAATGATTCATGGCTGTGCTTCGACTGTAGAGAAGCTTATAGAAGACCACGGCCTTACGATAAAGAAGTAAACTGCGCCAAGTGCAATAAGCCTTGTCATAATATCGGCTATCAAATTCCTGTGCCCCCAAAACGAAATATCAAGGCATGGATAAAACTGAGAGAGAGCGAGAGGCAGAGACTGTGGCGGGGCCGGGAAGAATCAGCTAAAGAGCAAGTACGGCTAAAGCATGATCTTGAGCAAGGCATCTCACGCCTTGAAGCATTATCTGCAAACAAAGGGCGTGCTGCCGGCATCAAGAAAATGAAAAAGCAGCTAAAGAAACGGAGTATGACCTATGGCCGCCCAGCCTAACAAGGCCAAGCACGCAGATGTCAAATTGCTTGCTTGAAAAACAGCAAGCAATTCGCCACTGGTGTTGGCGACGTTAAGGCTCTTGACATCTTTTGGGATGTACATACAATGTACATATGGTTAAATTCGAATGGGATCAAGCTAAGGCAAAGTCCAACCTCAAGAAGCATGGTGTTTCATTTGAGGAGGCTAAGTCTGCGTTCTACGATGATCTCGCCGTCCAATTCTATGATGAAACTCCAAACGAAGAAGAAAGGTTCATCCTGCTTGGTATGAGCAACCTTTCCCGTATTCTAATTGTAGTTCATTGTGAGCGTGGAGATGATAATGAAGTCTTACGCATCATTTCAGCACGCAAAGCTACCAAAAATGAACAGCGCCACTATCGAGGTGAAGAGTCATGAAAAAAGAGTATGATTTTTCA
>NZ_ML660125.1 GCF_007004655.1 Exilibacterium tricleocarpae | reverse complement strand
TGATGTCGCTCTCCACAACATAACCAAACGGCCCCCACTGGAGGTTGGCCGACAGGCTAGCAACTGCGTCACCAGCTCCCCGTGCCGGTCGATAAGCAAAACTGCACGCCAAAAAGTCTGCTTCGAAGATAGACTTCAGAATATCGGCTACCGCTTGCTGGACGATTTTATCTTCCAGCGCAGGTATGCCGAGCGGTCTTTGCTTACCGTTTGACTTGGGAATGAAAGTACGGCGAATGCCTTTGCAGCGATAGCGCTTGTCTTTCAATCGTTGTTCAAGATTGCGAAGATTCTCGTACAGGTCTGTCCCATAGTCCTGTGCAGTCACCTTATCAATACCCGCACTCGCGTTCTTGTTCAATCGATGCCAGGCCTGCTCTAAATTCAGCAGGTTCAACAGTCGATAGAGGTTTTGAAAACGGTGCTTCGGGTGGGAACGTGCTTTGTTTGCTATATCCATGAGGGAGGTTATCCCGATCGACTCCGGCCCTACATTGTCCGGTGCGGGTTGTCCTGTCATGGATGTGTCATTACCGCAAACTCCTTCGCCCTGTAAACGGCTTTCCCGTTCTCCGACTGTCGGGTCGGAGGAGGCGCCGATCATTGGCTGGCCTCCGTCCGCCGCACAAACTGGACGTGCAGTTTTCCCGCATCCAGCTTTCACAAGGTCGCGACCTTTCGCCGATTCAAAGAAGGTATTAAATGGACCAAGTTCACAAGCCCCAGCACTCCGTAAAGTCTTGATCTCGGCACCGATTTCCAGCCAGTGTTTCGCCATTTCTTATGACGATGTGACCATAAGCGCCTGACAATCCAACGATCGAGCTGGTTGAATAACTTTCTGACATGGGCTTTCCTGTAATAGTTACCCCAGCCTCGTATGACCGGATTGAGTTGTTGGATTAGCACCGCCGTTGAAACGGGCGCTTTCCGACTCGTCCGCTGTCTGATTTGTTCCTTAAAGCGGTCAATGGATTTCTGTCGAGGATAGACATAAAGTGAGCCCTGACGGGCTTTGCTTTTGATCTTGTGCGCAGCTAGCTTAAACGGCCGCTGTCCGCGCTTGACCTTATAGCCTAAAAACTCGAAGCCATTTCTTACATGAACTATTCGAGTCTTTTCCTCATTCAGTACCACACCCAACTTTTCTAGAACTTGCTTCGCAACGTTCAGTACCGCTTGGGCTTCCGCCCGCGTGCGACACGTCACTAGCCAATCATCTGCGAACCTCGTCAATCGATACCCCTTGCGGCGCATTTCTCGATCAAACGGCGTTAACAGGATGTTGCTTATCAACGGGGAAATTACCCCCCCTTGGGGAACTCCTCGGTTTGTCTGGTGTATCTGTTTTCCATCTAGGTAACCAACTTTCATCATTGATTCTATAAGGCTCAATACACGTCCATCAGATACTCGCTGGTTGAGCAGTTGCATGATCTTTTCGTGATCCGCTGATCCAAAGAAATCTTTCAGGTCAGCGTCTACCACCCATTCATGGCCTTGCTCCAGTTCACACCAGATCTTTCGCATCGCATCCTTAGTTGATCTTCCTCGCCGATATCCAAAGTTGGCATCATCAAATGTCGGTTCGAAGATAGGTTCCAGCCGATTCAATATCGCTTGCTGACATACCCTGTCGTAAACATTAGGTATGCCGAGCGGGCGAAACTTTCCTGGCTGTCCACTCTTGGGAATCAATTGACGCTTTACCGGTTGTGGTTGATACGTTTGTGTGCGCAGCTCTTCGTGCAGTTTCTTGAGATTCCCAACTAGGTCGTTCTCGAAATCTGCAACGCTTTGCCCATCAATACCACCCGCTCCTTTATTTCGTCTCACTTTTTCCCAAGCTAACGCTAGGTTTTTTCAACTTGTACACTTTATCCACCAATGAGTGGACCTTCTTTTCTCCTGTCGGATTCAGCCAATGCACTAATCTCCTCGGTCTATTGCCTAGGGATTTTTCACTGAAGGAACTTGTCCTTGCCATAAACCTTACTCATTAGTTTCACAGTATTCGTCCAACAACCTTGCCGACTGACTTCCCCAGCACACTCTGCTGCCGCTGATCGAGGTCGCCTTACTTTCGCAAGGCTTGAAGTACTATTCAGTCGTCCGACTACTCATAGAACATCGCTTGCCATTTCGCGTTCACTTATAGGCTTACTTATTCCAGTGCCAACCGGAAATTCTATGAGTCCTCCTGGGGTCACGCATTAATCTTCCACACCGTGCCATCCGCACACACCTTGGTTCGATAGGTGGATAAGAACGCCTTCGCCTCCATAGTGCAGGCTCGACCTTTCCCCATCTTTGGCCGACCGGTTCATCTGTAGAGTCGCCTCTTCGATTACGGCCCGGTGTTTCTCCTCAAACCCTTCGGATTCCACCTCACGATGGACACCCTGTCCTCCAAGTTCACTTCATAAAACCGTGATCTCGGCCAGCGAGACATTACTCCCGCTTTTGGATATAGCGCCCCTTATCCAAGCACCAGAGGGACTTTAACCCTCCTGATTAATGCGCTGCCCAGCGCACACTATGGCCCGTCTGACTTCCCGATAACCATTTCAGCCTCCTCGCTTTTACACTTGGAATTGCCGATACTCTCATCCATGTAGAGAGCAATCAGGACCTCCCACGTTCACATAACCTCTTTGTTTACATACCAAGCGCTACGACCCCGGAGATGCCAACACAAACTGCTCATTCTTGCTTGTGATGATGTTGTCTTCTAGCGTCGCGATACTATCGACCATCTCGATAATGGATTTTTCGGGGCTTAATCGCTTAGGCTTACGCTTTTGGCCTGCAAACTACCCTATCTACGCTTGATCATTATCGTTACCTTTAATGACCCAAGACTCGGTAATCAATGTGCTGAGTCGGCACTTTTGATGCGGTACTTTCAACTGCAAGAGGTTATGCGCTTCGTGGCGCACCGCGACATATCCTTATTTGTTGTTAGGCTCATAGCCCCCATACAAGCTCAACCATTGAGTAACCCGTTGGATCATATTTTTTAAGTTCAATTCTATCAAAGGGGTAATAATTCCCACCAACAAAATATATTGCAGATAGCTCAGAAAAGTATTCTTTTTCGTTTTTTGACGCATATGCAGGCTTTAGTATTCTACCCTTTACGTCTTCTTGCGCTAGATAAAGGCTATTTTGCCTAGACGACATCCATGCGTCTCTTAGTACAGGATAATTTGTAGGCCAATCCTCATAGTGCCAAGCGTGAGCCAGCTCATGCATTACGCTTTTATTAACCCAAAGGTCAGGAAGCCAGAGAAAATTCTCTACGTTATATATCACGATCGAGTGAGTCCAGCGCCTGTCACCGATCAGTAGCTTAGAGTCTCCACTCTTTGGGAAATACCTTAATCCGCTCTTCTCTCCCCCAAGCTTTGCTTTAGGACCAATCATTATATAAAAATCGGCATCCTTTAGATAACTATGACTAGAGATCGGGATCTTTTTAAAAATCAGATCTAAAGCTTTGTTTAACCTGTTCACCGCTCGATTTAACCTTTGTTTATCTTTAGGGCTTTCAGGGGATTCAATAAAGATTGAATAAGCTCCGCTCCTATCCTCATATTTTCTTTCTGGGTACCGGTAGTTTGCCCGCTTATCTTCTTTTAAATTGAGGTCAACGCTAGAAACCTCAGATCCACATTTTTTGCGGTCATCAGTAAAAACAACCCTTCCATCGACTCTACAGGAAAAGACTTCCGCATGAGCAAAGGTAGAAGCAATCAAAATTAAAGTGATGACTAATGTATTTTTCACTGAAGGTTAACCTTGCAGGGCCTAACGCTTCAATCAGCCGACGCTTTAGCGGTCGGCTGGATTGACTTGTTATATGCTACTCGCGAAGGTGGAAATAATTTGCTTCTGTATCCGCATTGTTATAGCCCCCGCAACCACTAACATTTACCCTAATATCTTTCCCCGCAGCATATGCCGCAAGTAGCATGGAAACTTGCTCTTTCTGGAAACCTGTAAAATCACTTACTCTGTACCAACCACTACCACACGGAGTACCGTTATTGGCGTCTATATGTGGAGCAGAGGTCTTAAACCGGAATGTATTTGCTGCATACGTTTGAAGCTCAGTCACTTTACCCCAACCCGACCAGCTACCTGCTAGTGATACATTCGATAAAATTAGTAAAGCGATAAATAGAATTAATTTCATTTAAATCTCCAATCTATGGATTTCATCGACATATAACGCCAACATCAGAGGCGTTTTGTGGAGTGGAGCAATTGTGCAACAGTGAGCGTAGCGAGCGCACAATTGAACCACGGAGCAAAACGTCCTTCTGCATGTTTTTGTTAGCTTTCAGCTTTTAACTCTAAACCGTATGAATTTAAAGCTGCATACTGAATTGCTTTTTTGGTATTTTCTAAATCTTGCAACTTTTCATCATAAAGCAACTCTTCATCTTCGTTAGGGGCACTCGCAGACATATTTTCGAGATACTTTTCATAATGATTGAGCGCCTCCCAAATGATATTAAACTCATTTACTAAAATAGTACTATCAGGCATTTTGCAACTCCGCTTGTGTGAGCATTTGTACTCTAGTTCTATCCATCCCCAACTCTTCAAGCAATCCTAGGTATTTCTTGAGCGGCATGTTCTTCTCGGGTGCGATCATGTAATGACCCTCATGACCAGGACGAAGATCTTTGACTAATTTTAAACCATCTGGGATTGTTGCGCCCTTTTTGATTTTCCAAATTTTCTTTTTCGGACGTTTCATGATCGGAGTTAAATAGTTGAACGCCGAAAAACCATTTCCATTGGCCACAACAACATCTACACCGTTAACTTTCTGTATCACAACATCTGACTTAGCACGTTCTTCTGTGAAGGCTGGCCAAGTGGAATTTCCCATGCGATACAAATTTGTTGCAAATTCGTTCACATCATAGATATACAAATCATCTAAATTTACCATCATATTTCTCCTTTTCTATGTTATGAAAGCTAACGCTTAAAGCAGAGGAAAACAAAGCGTAGCTTTGGTTTTCCGACTGCCTTTACTTGTATGGTTCAATTCCCCTGTTTTCTGTTAAGTTGAGGCCCGTAACTTGTTGCAGCAAGTTACCGGTGTGATAGCTCGTTGCCTAGTAGGCGCAGGTGAAACCTAGCCCGTTAACAAGCGTGTGGCATCACACCGACCCTATTGTAAAACTCGAACAGTCGAATAGGCCTCGAGCCCGAATGTAGCAAGGATGAGGATCAATCGCAATGAGCATTAACGCTACAAAGTGGGTCAACATCGGTGTGGATGTTAGTAAGCACACATTGGATATTTATTGTCACGAGCGGGATCGCTATTGGCAGATTGACAATACGCCTACCGCGATCAAGTGCTGGCTTGGAAAGGTGTCTCGCTTCAAGCTTGAACGTATCGTCATGGAGGCCACTGGTCGTCACGAACGACTACTTTTCGAGCTGGCCATTGAGCGAGGATTGCCAGCCGTTATTGTTAACCCAGTCAATGTGCGTCGTTACGCTGGCGCAGCAGGCAAACTGGTTAAAACGGATAAGGTTGATGCCATGCTCATTGCTGAATTTGCTGCCATTATGAAACCGGCATTACGGCCACCAGAGTCGAAAATACAGAGATATATCAAAGACTTACTGGTTAGGCGCCGCCAACTGATGGAAATGCGCACCATGGAACTCAATCGCATCAAGATCATGCCGGATCGGTTTCGGGCTGAGTATCAACGTCACCTCAAGTTTTTAGAGAAGGAGGTTGAGCGAATTGATGTAAAGCTCGATAAAGCGGTGGCCTCCGAAGTGCGATGGCAAGAGCGGCGCGAGCGGCTTGAGTCGGTGCCGGGTGTCGGCAAGCAGCTTGCCGTAACATTGCTTGCCGAGCTACCGGAACTCGGCGAGCTTAACCCAAAGCAGATTGCAGCCCTTGTGGGCGTTGCACCCTTTAACCATGACAGTGGGCTCGCACGCGGTAAGCGGCGGATCAAAGGCGGCAGAGCGACGATCCGAACCGTACTGTATATGGCCACCATGTCGTCAACCATTCACAACCCAATGATTCGATCGTTCTATAAAGGGTTGGTTGCTCGAGGAAAGCATAAAAAGGTGGGACTAACGGCCTGTATGAGAAAGATGATTGTTATTCTTAATGCGATGATGAGAGATGGGACTAACTGGGGAGAAAGTGATATCAAGCTTGCCGCTTGACATCACAGTCGCTTGTTAGACCTCGGGTTCATGACAAACCACTTCAATGTTGTGCCCATCCGGACCAATGACGAAAGCAGCATAATAGTTTGAGTGGTACTGCGGGCGAAGACCAGGTGCACCATTGTCCTTAGCTCCCGCCTCAATAGCCGCCTTGTAGAAGTTTTCGACTTGCCCACGATTAACGGCCTTGAAGGCTAAGTGTAAATGCGTCGCCGCCTCCTCGACTCTACGGATGCACAGTGACGCATTGCTGTCAGAACAACAAAATTCAACTCCAAGCGGACCCTCCGAAACTATAGCTACACCGAGCGGTTCGAGCGCCTTGAGGAAAAAAGCCTTGCTCGCTGCATAATCGCTGACTCCAAATACGACGTGATCGAACATAATTCTCCTAAACTTCGTCTATCTCGGTGATGCCTAACGCCTCAGTAACCGGCAGCGATGTGACGAAGCCACGCTTTTAGCTGTCCGGCGCCGCGGGCACGAAGTTGATTGATTTGTTAGGCCCTCGATTGGCACGCTTGTACTTGAGCTGATAAGCGCGCCTTTGTTTCGTTATTTCATAAAGCACAATGCCGCTCGTGGTACCAAGATTAAGGCTTTCAATCATTCCGAACATTGGTATGGAAACGCAAAATTGACTTCGTTCGACTGCGAGATCACTAATACCTCGCGATTCATTTCCGAACCAAACCGCTAGCCTAGTGAATTTCGTATAGTCTGTTTCATGCAGAATACAATTTTCTTTACCTTTAACGTGGGGCGAAGTGACCACAGAAATAAACCTGTTTTTTTCTAAATGCCCCAAACACTCTTCAGTGCTGTCAAAACGTTTGACAAAACTCCATTTAATAGCAGAAACTGATGTTTTACTCAGCGACTTCCGTTCTCTCATTTCTTGCCAATCATCTGGCAGTGCTTTTCGACTATCGACGATGTAAGTCTTTTCAACGCCAAGAGCATTTACATTGCGGATAATCGTACCAATGTTTTTTATATCATTCGGTTCTTCGATGACAGCAATCAAATTCTTGCATCGATGATCCTTAATTTCGTCGGCACGCTGCCTGATTGTACTTTTTTGTTTTTCCATTGTTGCCTATTACTCTACACGGCCTAACGCCTTGCGAAGGGACGAAGTGCGCAGCACTTTGTCCCGCTTACGCAATTTTTTAGGTTTTTCTCTACGAAGAACATGCCAAAACAAACTCTTTGCCAATTAGAGTGGGGTTAATTTGAGTGAATATCTCTCCACCACCCCACGTTAATGATAACTTTAAGCAACTGATACGAGCAAGATTAGCCAGCCCCATTTTTACTTCATGACTTGGTTCTTCATAAGGTGTTTCTGGTTTTTCTTCTGCCGCAAGTGCATATTCAGGGAGATGCTGTGTCACAACACCCGCATGCCTTGTTTCTTCGAATGGTAAAGCGTAAACCGCCTTCAAAATCCGCGCCTCAAGAGAAGATATTTGCGAAAGAATTTCAATAAATGATCGCTCGATATTTATGCCTGTGGATATGTTTGAACCATTTACTAAAAGATAAGCCCATAGATCCTGGAGATCATCATCTTCTTCTAATGTCGCATATTCTAGTAATGGCACTGCATTTTTAAGAGGAATCGGGTTATCAGGATTTGGCAGCCCTTTGTTTTTTAAAAATTCTTCTGCACGTCTTATAAGTCTTTGCTGTCTCTCCCACCGAATATACTTCAATTTGTCTTCTATAATACCTACGCCTTGCTCCAAAGGACCCGATATAAATCTCGATACGAACCCTCCCATTTCTCGGCCTGCGTCAATGGCTTTTGAAGCGGTCTTAGCTACTTCTTGAGTTGCTTTTGCGGTTTCCTTAATAGATTCCAGTTCTTCACTCATCAGTATGCCTTGAAATCTAAAGCCAAGTTAACCGGCAGACAATGCGAAGCGTGCTTTTGTCTGTCCGACGGAGGCCGCTTGCCGCCGGAGTGAAGTTGAACGTTTTGTTATACACTTCGTGTCTCATAGCATATCCACTTCTGTTTCCCAATAACCTCCTGATCTCCACGCCTTTTTATCAGCGAACTTCATTCGTGTGAAAAGCTCACCCTTATACCGAGCCGGAATCTCTTCCTCTAGCTCGGTCTCACTTAGTTCATTGTGAGCTTTAGACACCATATCCCGCACTAACAACAAGAATTCGGCCAAATGAAATAGGCTGCTATTTAGAATAGTAACAGTTTGAAACCAATTGTCGTGGTCAAGATGCACTATCTCGAAGTTACTATCAGTATCTATTGCCAGAGGGTTACCACTACCGTCCGACCCGATTATAAAATACCTAGATAAGCGTTCTTTTTCGCTTTCTGAATAGTCATCGGGGCTACCCCAAACCTCAGATATTTCCGTTAGCCCATGCCGTTCTATAACGTCAAAAGACAGAAATGGGGCTGCCGCATCGGGCAACCCAGCCTCCAACAAGAACTTTTGCAACTCTGCGGGCAAACTAGTAAGTCGAGGGCAGTCAGCTTTCGCTACCACAAGCTCAAACTCTTCCTCTGCCTCCCACTGTGCTTTAAAGTCCTTTGCGCTAATCATTCATCGTGACCTTCGTGTATGACGTCGGTAGCAGGGGCAGCTATGGAGCCGCGAAGCGGCGGACTAGCTGCCCGTTGGCGGCCTTGGTTATGGCTGCGACGGTTGCTGTCGCTACAACGTGCGATGCGCAGCGCCAGCGAAGCCACAGCCTGATAAATGTGAAAGCAAGAATACCACACATGCTAGCACCGCAAACCTGCTAGTTGCGCGCCCCGTAAACTGTTGGGTGTTGTCGATACCACAGTTTTTATCGAAGGCACCGGGCCGGAACTGATGGAATGGAAGTAAGCATATTCCTTGATGCCGGACGGCCAGTTACTGGCAGTGATCTTCAGTCTGCAACTTTGCCCATTTAAAAGCTTGAGTAGAGCGCTATAACGCCTTGCTAAGGGGCGGCGCTGTGCGCCGTCCCGCGGAGGGCCAAAGGCCCGGAGTGTACTTGAGCAACTTGTTAAGTGTTTTACTCTATTGCCCATTGCTCGTGATCCTCTACTGGGTTTGGCAAACGACCTGTAAGCCACTCAGCGCACGTGCCTGGCTTGAACTCCGGGTCGTGGCACTCTATTACCCACGACAAGTACTCATCAGGGCCACCATTCATATATGGGGGTGGGGACACAGGCTGAAATGTTGTTGGAAGCCGCTCATCGAGAGACATGTAGTTAAGAACATGCCCAAACTCTTGAACAGTATGCCATGCAAATTCATGGTTGATGTCGATAGTAAACTTTACCCACCAACAACCATCATCACCCGAACCCTTTCCGATAGTACCGGTAATCGCTGGCACTTTTTCCAGAAACTCTATGATTTTTGTAAATGCTCGATCATCCATACAGACACTTAACGCTTGTACTTGGGGCATTTTGGTGTTTGCTGTTTTTCAAGCAAACACCAAAATGTCCGCAACATACATTGGTTATAGTAGCGACGTTTGCTTTAGCGACGAAGTGTGTTTGCGTAGCGAGAGCGAAGCCACCACTCGGTTAATGTGACCGCAAGAATACCACACCTACCGCCACCTTTCATTTTGCTTAGTGGCACACCATGCCGGTAGTGATGATGTGGCCGTTACTACTGACTTTAACGAGGGCATCAGGAACGAAACTACTAACATAAAATTTATTACGTTGTTTGATGCCGAATTCTCGATAAGTAGCAATACTTTTTACTTACCACTGACCATGAAAAACTCATGGCCGAGCACCATAACGCTTTTAGCAACGGCAAATAATGGAGCCGAAGGCGGAGTTATTTGTCCGATTGCCTAAATTTGTTAGCACTGAATTACGCACCAAATGTATATTTTCCACCGGACACCTCAACATTAGGAGGCCTTTTATGTTTGTTGAAGTAATCATACCCTTCCTTGAGATTAACCCAAAATGGATACCATTGATTTGAACGGTATTTGGATAAATTTTCAAGCTCTAGTTTAAACGGGAACAAGTGGACCCTGAAGAACGGTTGCCCCGACTTAAGCGCAGCCACTCCAAGAGCGTAAATTTCATTAATATAA
>NZ_ML660124.1 GCF_007004655.1 Exilibacterium tricleocarpae | reverse complement strand
CGGTCGTCGGCGAGAACCGCCTGTTCCAGCACCTGCACGTCGGCAAAGGTTTTGCGAATATCCGTTCCCTCCGGCAGCCAGTAGTGGATCATAAACTTGGACATGGTCGACTTCGGAAAAAAAGAGCCCTGCACCTGGAAAAAACCATAGACAGCAGCCGCCAGCAGCGCCGCCATCACCCCGAGCGTCAACCAACGCCGCCGCAGACAAGCTTCGAGCAGGCGCCGGTAGCGGCTAAACAACGGACCGCCATAGACGTCCTTCAGCGCCGTCGGGGCGGCGCCCTCAGCCGCGGGTCCGGGGAGTAACCAGTAGCACAGCAGCGGCGTGATGGTAACGGCGATAATCCAACTCAAGGTCAACGAAAACAGCATGACCTGAAACAGACTGAGACAAAATTCACCGGTGTCGTCCTGCGACAGGCCGATGGCGGCAAATGCCAGTATGGCAATCACTGTAGCGCTTTGCTGGGACAGGCACCCCTGGCGTTCTGGGACATGGCGTTTGCTCGTTGGACCGTTTGCTGGGACAGGACCGTTTGCTGGGACAGGCACTCCTGAATTCTCTTAAACTCTAAATTGACAATCTCACACCCTTATCCTAAGATCGCTACTCCTCAATCGTTAATGGATCTAACGATGACTCGACCTCGGAAAGCACTCGTCTCTGTTCAAAATACGCCCTACTACCACGTGGTTTCCCGCTGTGTCCGGCGCACCTTCCTATGTGGCATCGATCAGCACACCAACCGAAACTACGAGCATCGCCGTCAATGGATTGTCAACCGCATTCGGTTGTTGTCTTCTCTGTTCTCGATTGACGTCTGTGCCTATGCCGTGATGTCCAATCACTACCATATCGTCGTCAAGCTAGATCCAGAACAAGCCGAATGCTGGCATGATGATGATGTCGTTGAACGCTGGACCAGCCTCTACAAAGGCCCCTTGCTAGTCCGACGTTATCAAAGCGGCGAGCCTTTGGCGCCTGCCGAATTGGCGACTATCGCCGACATCATCACTGTGTGGCGCCAACGTTTAACCGACTTAAGCTGGTTTATGAAGTGCTTAAACGAACCTATTGCCAGAGAGGCCAATAAAGAAGATCAGTGCACCGGCCACTTCTGGGAATCTCGTTATAAGTCTCAAGCGTTGTTAACTGAAGAGGCCCTGTTAAGTTGTATGGTCTACGTTGACCTCAATCCAATCCGAGGGGGCCTTACCAAGGTGCCTGAGTGCTCTGATTACACCAGCGTCCAGGAACGTATAGCGCCGCGATTTGATTTGGCCAGCGCCATTAAAGAACAGAAAGCGCAGAGTGCTTTTAATCGCTTTGATTTGCCTTTAAAGCCGCTGCTACACTTCTCCGATAGCATCACAGACGGCGTATACCCTGGGATTCCATTTAGTCTTGCTGGCTATTTAGAGCTGGTTGATTGGACTGGACGCGCTATTCGAAGTGGCAAGCGAGGATCTATCCCTGATAGCTTACCGCCGCTTTTACAGCGTCTTTCAATGTCACCCAAAACCTGGCTGCAACATAGCCAAACCTTTGAACAAATCCACACGGCGCTATTCAGAAAAACCCGGGCTCGCAAAAAAGTCGCTTAAAATCATTTCTTGAAACTTCTATCAAGGTATACTTTGACGGGTATTTGTGTTCTAGGCTGATGGTGTTGGCTATATTTTCGTAGACTTACAGCCATTTTCTAATCATCACTTAATTTTTTCATTATCTCAAAAACTCCTGCCGCCTTAATAAAAGACAGCTTTGTCTTTGGCGAGTATTTTGGCTGCGTGCTCTCGTTTTTTTAGCGGTGCCTGTCCTTGCTATTCCTTTCTATTGTTTTTTTCCTTGCTATTTTGCTATTGTCTTTTTAGCGGTGCCTGTCCTTGCTATTTATTGCTATTTCTTGCTATTTGTTGCTTGCTAGCGGTGCCTGTCCTTGCTATTGTGTTGCTATTGTGCCTGTCCTTGCTATTTGCTTCTTGCTATTTGCTTGTTTTCTTGCTGTCTCTTGCTATTGCGGTGCGTCAAATCGAGATAGACTTACTGTGAGTCCTTGATCTCATCAATTATTTCTTCTGCTGATTGGTTAAAATAATAGAAATCCGGTAAGCTCTTTCTTCCTAAACCTGAGACAAAACACGGATTGACATAGTACTCTCCTTTCACACTTGACTCAGTTTTATACAAGAATAGAAGATAGCTTGTATCTATATGCAAAGCTGGATACGCATGTTCGGGCAAATCTAGCACAGCACCCTTTTTAATCTGACCTTTTAAAGATTTTTTGACCTTAACCCGATAGTTGGGCTCTATTAGGGCATATCGCTGGTAAAAATCATCAAAGTCAAATTTTTTAGAATCACATAAAGATGAATCGCTATTGCATCCTTTATCAATCAGTAAATTAGCAACTTGCTTTTTCGTTCTTCCAACCGTAACTACATCTGCTACTACGATTAATGCATCAGAAAAGTTTCTGATGTCAAAGTCAGTTCTAACACAATCTAATGCTAACGCATACGGCGTAAGCGAAGACCAAAAAATAAATCTAAGGATTTTAATACTCACTATCACCTCGGCCTGTAAATATCAATATCATTTCTCCACCGCCCATCCATATAGGTATGGATTTTATAAGGAGCAGTGTCTGTCTTTATAAAAACACCTTGGAGCCTATCAGAACCCGAGGCAAAAACATTGTACCTTGGACGGCTGGCAATAGCTGTTGCTAAATCGCCATTGTGTAAAGAATGCCCTGACGGATGACGGTGCCATATAGTATGACTCTTCGGTGACAACAAAAGCGCTCTTGTGGAGCCATAAGCATGTCCTGGCTTATATGCAGATCCAATAGCGCTGATTGTGGAATTATCTCCTGAAACGACAGCCCATGGCTCAACGCCAAAGTCTTCAGAGATAGATGTCAAAACTTCACTTTGATCCAAGGCAAGTGCAGCTGCTTTCGTTCCATCCTCTCCTGATCCAAAGCTCTTGTTCAATAGGTCTTTTCTAACGATATCGAGTCTTCTATCAATCTCTTCTATTTGTTCTTCGGATAACGGTGATAACTGTCTCCGCTTATTATCGGATGGAGGAACATCTGGGGGATCGTCGGTGGTTGATAGTCCTTGCAGCGCCGCCGCAAAAGCCGCATACGCCGCCCCATTTGCAAACTTCCCACCCGTCACCGTCGACACTGTGCCACCCATTACCGCCGCACCAATCAGCCGGCCTACAAACTGGTTGCCAATGGACTTGCCAAGACTATTCCCCAACTGGCCGCCCAGTGTGCTACCCAACCCCGCACTGACAAAGCCGTGACCGAACTTACCGCCCTGCAGCGCTGACGTAACCCCGCCCAAGGTGCCCATCGCCACTACCTCGGTAAATCCCGGCGTCGTCCCCGGCGGCAGTAGATTACCACCGATATAGCTCATAGCAAAGGCCGAGACGCCCGCCGTTAACGCCTGGCGCAGACTTCCCCCCTGCATCAGCGTCTGGGCAAACGAGGCAATACCTACCCACAGCGCCGCGACCGCCAAGTTAGCGCCGGCCGCATAAGCGGCGATCCCGACAATAAGCGGTATGATGTGCCCGCTGGGGTCCGTGTATTTGGTCGGGTTGTTCAACACATAGCTATAACGGTTATAAGACTGTGTCATATCCGGGAACTGAATAACAGTATCTGCCTGTACAAACCGCCCCAACCGCGGATCGTAGATACGCCCGTTCATATGAATCAGGCCCGACTCGTCAAGCATCTCATGGCCGGTGTAGCCCCGGGTGGTGATACTGTGATCAAAGTTGAGAAGACTGGTGGTAGTCAAATCTTCCCAGTCAACCGCCGCCCGTCGCTGGCCCCAGGCATCAAAACTCATGGTTTTGCCAACAGCACCGACCGCATCAGTGATCACATCGACAGACCCAAGGTGATCTTTATAAATATAGTGTGTGGCTCTCCCGGTCTGAAAGCCGCTGCTGTCGCGATACAATGTAATCAACACATCGCCAGGGAGGTATCTTTTGACTTCCCGAGTACCATTTGGGCGGGTAATTTTCTCGACCCTGCCGATATACCGCGTCGTCGTCGTGCCATTGCTGTCGGTATCCACACGCAGGTAGCGCGCGCGACTCGGCCCATAGGTAAAGGCCGTCGTATGGCCGCCTTTGCTAATGGTCGCGGGCTTATCGAAGGTGGTATAGGTGATGGTCCTGCCGCCAAAATCACCCACGGCGGAGTCACTGGTCATATTACCATTGGCGTCATAGCTATAGCCGACCCCGTCACCGGTGGAGGTAACAGCGTGCGGTCCGGCGCTGCCGGCTCCATACGTATAGGCACCCACGCCGGTCTTAAACACAATATTGCCCAGACTGTTATAGCTGACGGTTTTCGCAGCTTGCCCCGCAACCTGTGAGCGCGTCAAACGGTTTAAGCCATCGTACTGGAAACTCTCATTGACATTTTTTGCACCGCTTTGATCGTGCCGATTGATCAGGTTACCGATATCGTCCCACGAGTAGGTGTGATCCTGCACATTCCCCCCCAGCAACCGATCAGCTTTCAGACCGATCAAGCGACCGCCGGCAGGGTCGTAACTTGCCGTGCGGGTAATCCCGTTGCCGGACATATATTCAGTGACATTGCCCCGCAGGTCCATCGACTGCACGATGTAGTATTGCGTTTTCGGTTGGCCGCCGGAGATAACAGCATCCACTACTGCATTGAGGTAGCCGTAAACGTTGTACTTATGCTCGACTGCATGGTTCTGCCAAGTGCCATCACCGGCCGCGTCGAACTCCTGGAATATGCGGCCGTATTCATCGTAGGTGATCTTTTCGTAGTGGGCGTCATTCGCTGCAAACTGTTTCACGGTGTCGTCGAGACGGCCGAAACCGTCGTAACCGATCATCTCTATATAGCCACTGACACTGTCCTCGACACCCAACAGAGCCCCCAGGGCGCCGCCGGTGGTGGCATTGTTATAGGTCCAGGTGCTATTGCTTTCCACACTGTTGTCAGCTCGTTTATCGACACGATTTACCAGACGGCCCAACTGATCGTAGGTCATTGTACGGGTCTGATTTTTAGCGTCGGTCTGTGCTATCAACTCACCAAATACATTGTATTGGTAACTCCACTGCCCTTTATCCGGATCATTCATGCCGACTTTTCGACTCAGCTTATCGTAAGTCGTGGTAATCATAATGGTGTGAGGGTCGCCCGGACCACCGTGGTTGGTGGTCGTCAATACATTGCCAACCGCATCATAATCGAAGCTGATCTGTCCACCGAGATGATCATACACAGACACCAACTCGCCCAAGACATTTTTGATATCGGTTTTTGTCTGCCCAAGCGGGTTGGTCGTGACGGTCGTCAAGCCGGCGTAGCTGACTGTCACCGGATTGGCAGCATCGGGCAAATCCGTTCGAATGACGCGCCCCAGCAGGTCGTAACCGAACACTGTCCAATAGTTTGCAACACCACTGTGCGGTTCAGATTGACGCTTTACTCGACCGAGATTGTCATATTCCGTATCGATATGCCCCCAAGTTCCGTCAAATTGCAGGGTACTGACCCGTACCCTGCGGGCCAAGCGGTCAAAGTACATCCGGCTTTGCCTGCCACCCGCCTCGACCGTTGTGGTCAAATACACCGCATCGCTGGGGCAGGTGAAATCGCATAGACTCCACAGAGTCTGGCGGTAATTGCCCGTCTCGCCCGCCTCAAAGTATTGGCGTCCCAGGGCGCCATAAGTGATATGGGTTTCCACACCATTGATATCGGTCACGATAGTCGGCTGGCCAAAACTGTTCCTGGCCAATATCTGCTCAGTGACCTGTCCATAAACGTTGGTCACCTGGTCTCTATGCCGACCTCGACTGTCAAAAACGGCCACACTGACACGGTTGGCCACATTGGCACCGCTCTGGGTGGATTTTGTTTTATTGCCGAAGCTGTCGTACTCGTAGGTTGTCGTGAGAGCATAAGCCGGATCGCCGGGTTCTATAACCTCAGTTCTCAGCAGTCCCTCGTGAATGCCGCCCCCGTAATAGGTGAACGCCGAGCGGCGCGTGGTACTCAGACTCCCTCTCACCGTCGTCACCTCGGTGTAGCTCAAACGACCGAAGCGTTTGTCCCAATCCGATGCGCCGTAATCGTTTTCTGTGGTTTGCGTGGATACCAGTGCATTACCGGCATCATAGTGTTGCACTACAATATCGGTGGGGTTGCCATACAACGCATTACTGTCAGCAACACCGTCACCGTTGTAATCATCGTAAATATAGGTAGTGACGATTTTTCGGAAAATATCACCGGGTGTTGCGCCGTTGTTCACCAGACTATAGGTTTCCTCAACACTTTCTGCCAAGAAAAGCTGGTAGGGAGCCGGAGGGTTGCCGTTATTCCAGTTTTCTAATTCCCAGGTGTTGTTGACCTCACTCAACAGATGGCCCTCGGCACTGCGGACCTGAGTGTTCTCAGGGCGGCCGGTAAAAGGAAAGTCCTGCCGATAAGTGGTCGTGGTCTCCACTCCTGTCTGCCTGTCCACGGAACGAAGTCGATGGAAACCCAAAATCCCGCGGCCGCCGGCCTGAAGTTTAGCTTCCCCGTAGTAGTAATCGATATGACTTTGTGCCTGGGTGTTACCCGGCACAGGCGCAGAGCCCGCCACCTGAGTCACCACATAAACAGGCGCCATCAATTCCAGGACCGGCGAGGTTTTCCCCAATGTCTGACTGCCGGCCGGTAAATCCCAGGGGCCGTTTAAGGCCTGATAAAACGGCGCGGGACTGGTGTAGCAGTAGGGTATGACTTGATTAAAAATCGTTATCTCATCGCAAATCTGGCTGGTCGATACCGTCAGGCGATCATAGTGAGTGGTCTGTGCCAGCGATCCGTAGTGAATTTCCAACCGATTGCCCAATCCGTTGGTGATGCTTTCAATTTTATCCGCCTGAGCACTATGCCCAAGAAAAGTAACTAATCGGTCATTCACCAACGACGTCTTGTCCAAACGACCATCGCCATTGAGGTCGACAAAGCGATAGGCCGGCGAGATAGACACGGAGGTATCATGCATACTAATGGCAGCATCAAAGCCGGCGCCGTTCCAGGGGCGCATCCACACATTGTCACTCTCGGTGTCCAACCAGAAGACATCGGTAGCACCATCGCCGTTGTGATCAGCAAACTGCAGTTGCGCTTTTCTGTAGCTGGGTAACACACCGAAGCTCTGTGCAGGACCAAAGCCCGCACCGGTGTTGATACGATAGTACCAGGTGTTATTACTCTGCCCACCATTTTCATAACCGTCATAAAACAGGTCGCTCAACCCATCTCCGTTAAGGTCGACGGGGCGGACACTGAGCATCGCGGGGTCAGAGCCTTGAGTGGTATATTGGAAATACGTTTGCGGCGCTGACACGGTGCCATCCAGTGTCAGCGCGTAATAGCTAAGGATGGTCCCCCCGGCACCGGGAAGGCCGAAGGAAAAATTCGATTGCAACCACAGATCACTGACACCGTCACCATTGAATTCAAAACCACCTGTAATGCTGTAAATACCCGGGCCGTAGGTGGCCAGTAAATCACTAACCAATGTGCGTTGTGGACCAAAAGCGTAGTAGCGGCTACTGGTCTCAACCTCGCTCGGGTCGTGTTCCAGATACCGGATATACAGATTGCCGTTGGCAATATACACCGCATCGACCAAGCCGTCAGAGTTGGCGTCCATAAACACCGTTTCCTCACTGGTCAACGGCGTATTGATTGGCACGGTACCCAGTCTCCAACTGCCATCCGCTTGCGGGGTTGACAAAAAAACCATCCATTTTTGGTTGTCGAAGACGATCACATCATCGCGTCCGTCACCGTTATAGTCGATGATATGCCACTTAAACGCTTCTGTAACATTGGCACCATTGGCATAAAACTGTTGGTCCGGCTCAAACGATGTACCGTTTGACAAGGCGAAGCGGAAATATTGGTCGCTGATCCTGTTACCGTCGTAATCGGGCTCCAACCACACCAGGTCCATATTACCGTCACCGTTAATATCCGCATGATTGTAAGAAGCAACCGTGCGATCAAACTGACGACTCATGGTGATCGACCCACTGGCGGTCTGGCTAAAACCAAACTGATGAGCCGGCCAGCTAAATACCGTGGCGGGCAAACAGGTACTGCCGAGACACTCCTGCACACTGTTCAAGCGACTGGTGGAATTGACACTGTTAGTCGCTTCGTAACCGAGTTGGTAAGTGCGGATAACCGTGCCAAGGTTGTAGCTGGTGATGGTATTGAGACGACGAGCGGTAGTAAACGCGTGACCGGCGACATAGCCGCGAATGGTATCGGGACGGTTTTCATAGTCAAAGACAATCCGCGCACCGTAGTTGGCAGGCCCGGCATTTGCGCCGTAGGCGTAACGAACTTCGCTGATACGCTGGCCGGCGACATCGTTGGCGTAGAAAAACCAGATGGCGTTGCCAACACTATCCTGCCGGCGTTTTATCGACCAGGCCAGAGTCTGACCGGCACCATTGTTCTGCTTGGCATCGGCAAAGCTACCCCCGGGTGTGTTGCCGTAGTAAGCTACAGAGCCATCTTTGTGCTCAACGACGAAATAGTCCGGGTGCCCGGCACTCCCCCCTCGCGCAGTGACGACCGACTGAGTATCGATTTCGGTGCGATACACTGAATCGGGGGCACCATAGCTCCCCGACACCGCCATCAACCGCTGCCCGTCCAGGCAGAAACGGTCATCGCCGTCCCACCGCAGTGGTTGTGCCTGGCCTTCGTGTTGCAGTGTCTGCCGGCAGCGGGTGACGGCAGACAAGCCTCCAATCATCCACCCTTTACCCAGCAAACCATTGCCCGCCTGACTCGAATAATTCAAGGCAATCTCCGGTACGACTCCCGCGGTGCCTGCCGCCGCGACAATCGGCATATGATAGGTTGCGGCTCCGCTTTCATCGACCCGGAAATTTCCCGTGCTGGTGCCCACCTGGTCGGAAGCCACTACCGCGGGGTCAGTGAGTGCCGGCGCCTGTGCCAACACCGGTGCCGGTGGAGGGGCCGGCGGCAGGTCCCCCTGCCCCACGTAAGTCTCCTTAATGGCCGAATAGGCAGAACATCCGAGACTACTGCAGGCACGGACCCGATAATCGTATTGACCGTTGGCCAGGCCCTGCTCAGACCAGGCTGTATTGCCGTTGTTCTGTAGGGTACTCCAACCACTATTGTTAAACCGGCGCTGTAGTGTGTAGCTGGCGGCACCGGTCGAGGCCGTCCAGGTAACCGTATAGACGCCGTCGGCATCCACCGCCGGCGTGGTAAGGGTCGGCGCTGCCGGTTGGGAAACGGTGACGACAGCCGAGGAACGCCAGTCGGAACAGGCGGTAAAACTCGATACGGTGTGGCAGGCGCGCACCCGGTAGGCGTAACTATTGACGCCCAGACCGCTGAATACCCGGCTGGTCCCACCGCCGGTATATTGTGTCGTGAAAGCGCCGCTGCCGATTTTTTGCTCCAGTTGGTAGTGACTAACTATACCGGTAGAGGCCCCCCAAGAGACGGTATGGCTGCCGTTGTAACTCGTGGAAGGCGATATAGTGAGCGACGACGGCATACTGGGCACTACAGCGACAATGACCTCGATGGGGTCCGTATAGAACGACTGGTTAATAGGGAAGCCGAACTGCAGATGGGTCCGGTAAAAATACTGGCCATTGGCCTTGTTACTAAAGTTTCTGGTATATTCTTGATAACCTTGTGCATACTCCAGTTGTGTCCAGGTGCCACCACTCCCCACTTTCTCCTCGAGAGCTACCTGATGGGCATTGCCGCCCCAGGTTATCGAGTAGCTGCCGTTAGTGCTGGTGATATCTGCTGTTGAAGTCGTCGCCATAGTCGCTTGGGTCGCAGAAAACGCCGAACAGTCCGGTAAACCACAGGCTGTCACGCGGTAGATGTCATTACCGTAAAGCATAAGTGGCCAGGTCTTGCCATTAGCCCGCTCTTGGAATGTATCCGTATTATCAAGATGGATCGACGTAGGCTTTAAGTGTGCCCCAGAAAGCGTGGCCCATGCCGGTGTTGCACAAGACAACAGTATGACGGCTGACCAATAGTGAGAGCGGCCCGACGACATAGATCGCCACACCACATCAGTTGCTAAATACAATCGCCAGGCAAGATAGAAGAAAAAAATAACTGCAACCCAAGAAGCAAAAAAAACAGAATTTTCCATAACAGCTCTTCCTCTGTTTTATACTTATAAATCCATCGACATTGCCGGGGCCTGTCATCGTTTTTTGGCCAGACGGAAAATCACCAGGGAGCGGCAAAGTTTACCCATAACTCTAATACGAGAGTCAAGCAAATATAGGCGGAATATTTTTTTAAAACTTTTACAACGATTCATCCGCGTCCTGTTCGAACGGATACGACACCGCCGTGCAACAGCCGACTGATAGGTGTGAGCTTGAAACGCTTTCGGACCGGATCTGGCTTGCGTTTCGAATCAACCAGATGCTTGAATCCTCATAAGAATCACCCAGCCTGCGGGCGACAAATATTAAAAACCACCGTATACAACACCGGCACCACCACCAGCGTCAACACACTGGCAAACGATAACCCCGCCATAATCGTCACCGCCATACCGACAAAAAAATCATCCCGCAACAGCGGCAACATACCGAGCACTGTAGTCCCCGCCGCCATCAACACCGGGCGGCAGCGCGACACCGACGCCTCGATCACCGCCTCCCAAGCATCGTCCACCTGCGCCCGGGTCAGGTTTATCTGATCGATCAACACAATCGCATTTTTGATCAACATCCCCGACAAACTGAGAAACCCCAGTAACGGCATAAAACCAAAGGGTTCGCCGCTGGCCAGCAGACCGGCGCTGACACCGATAAACGCCAGCGGCACCGTCAACCAGATAATCAACGGATGGCGCAGTGAATTGAACAATACCACGGTGATCAACACCATCAGGCCCATGGCGACGGGAATACCGGCGGCCAGGCCCTTCTGCGCATCGGTAGCGGCATCGTGTTCACCGCCCCAGGCGATACTGTACCCCAACGGCAACGACAGCGTTTCGATGGCTGGCCGCAGGCGCTCGAACAACTCGCTCGGTAACTGTCCCGGCGGCGGCTCGGCACCGACGGTAATGGCGCGCTTGCGATCGAAGCGGTGAATTTGCGCATCCTCCCAACCGGTGGAGAACCCCGATACCACCTGGCGAATCTGGATCGCCGATTGCAGTACCGGACTCCACACCTGCACATTGCCGATCTGTGAGGCATCCAGGCGCTCCGCCGCGGGCGCGCGGGAATAAATAGGAATCAGCTCGTCGTTCTCCCGGTACACACCCACCAGCAGGCCGCTGAAATTGGTCTGTAGCGCTTCATTCAAGTCGGTGCGGTCGACACCGGCAAACTGCGCCTGGCGCTCAGCATAGAGCGGGCGCACCACTTTCACCCGCTGGCGCCAGTCATCGCGAATTTCCACCGCCTGTGATGCGTACAACAATACCTTGACCCGCTCGGACAGTGTGCGCAACACCTGCGGGTCGGGACCGCTGATCCGCACTTCAAACGAGGAGTCGGGACTGGGGCCGAGATTGAAACGCTGCAACTTGGGTTCGGCATCGGGAAAGTGCTCCGCCAGATACACGCGGAAAGTGTCCATCAGCGAGTCTATCTCACGATAGTCATTGACACTGACCAACAAAAAAGCATAGCTGTCATTGGTCTTCTCCGGCGAGTAAGTGAGGATAAAACGCGGCGCACCCGCGCCGATAAAACTGGCCACCGAGTCGACGCGGTCGTCGGCGAGAACCGCCTGTTCCAGCACCTGCACGTCGGCAAAGGTTTTGCGAATATCCGTTCCCTCCGGCAGCCAGTAGTGGATCATAAACTTGGACATGGTCGACTTCGGAAAAAAAGAGCCCTGCACCTGGAAAAAACCATAGACAGCAGCCGCCAGCAGCGCCGCCATCACCCCGAGCGTCAACCAACGCCGCCGCAGACAAGCTTCGAGCAGGCGCCGGTAGCGGCTAAACAACGGACCGCCATAGACGTCCTTCAGCGCCGTCGGGGCGGCGCCCTCAGCCGCGGGTCCGGGGAGTAACCAGTAGCACAGCAGCGGCGTGATGGTAACGGCGATAATCCAACTCAAGGTCAACGAAAACAGCATGACCTGAAACAGACTGAGACAAAATTCACCGGTGTCGTCCTGCGACAGGCCGATGGCGGCAAATGCCAGTATGGCAATCACTGT
>NZ_ML660123.1 GCF_007004655.1 Exilibacterium tricleocarpae | reverse complement strand
GGTACATGGTCATACATTGGAGTTGTGCCGATACTCCAATCACCGAGGAACCGGATGAGTGAAGGCTCACGTCCGGGTCTGCAGGGGGCGTCGCCCGTAAGGGCGGCTCCTACCTAGAAGTCGGACGGGTTCGCCGCCCGCTGTTTGAGGCGTTAAGAGTAGGGCATGACACATACCCCGAAACGGAAGATAGTTGTTGCAAAACAAGAGTACGAATGGTGTATTCGTGGAGATGCGCTATACGCTGAGCATGCCGCAATTTACAAACCTAATATAAATGGCACTGCTTTGCATCTAGATATTTTGCCCTGGGATGTAGAAATACGACCCAAGACAGTCTCTGAAGTAGTAGAATTTGCATCAAAAAAATGGCTGGAATCCAGAAGCAAAAGGCCAACCAATAAGAATTGGTTTTACTTCCGGTCAATATGTAATTTTACCTAAGGGCGTGGCGAATTCGCATGAATACGAAGAAACTCTTAACAAGTAAAGCCAGCATCGCCCCTGCGGGGCTGGACCTCCGTTCCGGCGCTTCGCGCCTACACTGCGGCCGCTGCTTTGAGCGTTAGAGTTCAATGAGAAAAAAATGTATAAATATTTAATTTCCCTATTTCTACTATTGCCTGGCGTTAGTTCTGCCTGTTCGTGTCTCCATGTTCCCCTGGAGCAACATGTAAGGGATTCTGAGGTAATATTTGTCGGTGTATTGATTTCAACAAAACTAGTGGACCTAGACCCAGCAGTTGATAAAGAGTGGCCGTATATTGAGGGTGTTATAAAAGTCGAAACGGTTCTTAAGGGAAAAGTAAAAGAAACAGAAATAATAAAAACAGGTATTGGTAGCAGTGATTGCGGGATTCTGCTTACAACCGCCAGGGCATACGTGATATTCACTGATAACGAGTCAGGTTATGTGGGTTCGTGCGATGCTTCGGGAGAATTACCAAGATACAACGAAGCAGAATATATTAGTCAGCTTAGGGGTATCATAAACGGAGAAAAACCCTAACAAGGCTAACAAAGATCGCCAGTAAACTGGCTAGGACCTCCGTTTCGTTGCTTGGTTTGTGCTTTAACGCTACGCTAGCACAAACCAAGCAACAAAACTCCGGCCCTTTATAGCGGCGTTATGCCTCACAGGTGAATTATGGAATATAGCGAAGTTATAGAAAACTGGAAGATATTTGCAGAAGCTGTAAGAAATATGGGAGGAGAGGTTCAAGTACTGTCCTATGACGTTCCTGCTACCGAAGATGAAGTTAAAACACTTGAAGTAAAGCTAGGGTTTGATCTTCCTTTGAAGTTAAAGGAGGTGTTACTTGGCTTCTCAAAGAAAGTGGAGTTCAGGTGGTTTATGCCAGACGACTTCGAGTTTCAAGGTGAGCTATCTCAAATATTCTGCGGGGAAAGGCATTGGTCGTTAGATTGGATTGCTCAATTCAACGAGGACAAAAACGGCTGGCGAGATGAGGTTTTTCCAAATAAAGAAGATCCATACGATTTGGTGTGGCATCACAAGCTCGCTTTCCATGAAGTTGGAAATGGAGACTACTTAGCGATTGATCTCTCAATTCCAGGTCAAGAGCAAGTCGTTTACTTAAGCCATGATGATGGTGAGGGCCATGGAGTCCCTTTGGCAAAAGACTTTAAAGAGTTCGTTTGCTCATCTAGTCGCCTAGGTTGTGTGGGAGCTGAAGATTGGCAATGGCTTCCGTTTATTGAGAAGGGGGCTCCATTTATAAATCCCGATTGCGAGAATGCTAAGAAATTCAGAGAGGCCTTGAAGGTCAAGATATAACAAAGCGGTCAAGCCTGACGGCTATTCCGTTGCTTGGCTTATGCGCTTTAGCTACGCTAGCGCAACACCAATCAACTACATAGCCGCAGCTTACCGCGGCGTTATGTTTCTCCCAGGTTAAGGCATAGAAAATGAGTAAATCTGAAGAGTTTTGGGATGGGGCATCCAAGAACTATGACAAAACCGAAGAGCGATTTGAGTATATCCATAGTAGATCCAGAGAAAACACTAAGAGATTTCTAAACGATAGCGATAGGGTTCTCGATTATGGCTGTGGTACTGGAACTGCAGCTTGTCAGTTTTCTGCCCTAGTCAAAGAAGTTCAAGCAATTGATATATCATCGAATATGATTGAGATAGCTAGGGAAAAAGCTGCGGTAGCGAACATCGAGAACGTAAGCTTTGAGCAAGGTGATATATTTGATAGTAAATACTCAAATGAAACATTTGATGTCATTCTTGCATTTAATATGTTGCATACAGTCCCTAATCCACAGGATGTAATACTCAGAGTTAAAGAATTACTAAAGCCAAATGGTCTATTTATCTCTGTAACACCTTGTTTGCGTCAAAGGATGTCATTTCTAGTGAGCTTGCAAATCCAGTTCGTGAGCGTGCTGTGTAAGCTTGGTCTAATTCCAATTCCTATAAGAAGGATTACTAGCTCCGACGTAGAAAGCTTACTTGCGGTTGGTGGGTTTCAAACACTTGAATCTGAAGAGATATATAAAGATGCTTCTAGCTATTTTGTGGTTGCAAAGAAGTCAATCAAAACATAACAAGCAAAGGCGGGCGGATGCTGAACTTCACCCGTTAGAACGGACACCTCAACATAACGAGGAGTCCGCAAATGCGGACGTTACATGCCAACCAAGGTTCAAGCTCTATGCCAAAATTAGAAGATGGATATGAAATGGTGGATGAAGTGTTGTCTCCTGGTCAGCTCAAATCCATATATGACGAGATTGAAGCCATTGAGCCACCAGCAAAGACTGGCGGCATCCGCAATGCTGAGAAGAAATTTTCTTCTATACGAAAGCTTGCGGAATCAGAGAAGCTAAAAGTTTTAGCTAAAAGCTACTTACCCGATTCAGCTAGTTTGGTTCGAGCAATGTTATTCAACAAAACAGAAGAGAATAACTGGTTTGTAACATGGCACCAAGACAGAACAGTAACAGTGTCGGAAAAATTCGAAAAAGAAAATTGGGAACCATGGAGTACTAAAGATGGAATTCATCACGTCCAACCTCCAGTGGAGGTTCTCAATCAAATGGTAACGTTTAGAATCCATCTCGATAGTACAAGTAAAGAAAACGGCTGCCTAAAGGTGCTTCCAAAAAGCCACCAACTAGGAGTCTTGGATCATGAGACGATCCAAACGTATGTAGAGAATCATAAGCCCGTAGTTTGTGAAGCTTTGGCTAGGTCTGCGTTGGTCATGCGTCCGCATATACTGCATTCATCTAGTAAGGCATCAAGACCATCTCAGCGCCGGGTTTTGCACCTTGAGTACAGCAGTTTTAAACTACCTGGTGATGTCACATGGGCATAAAGCATGTAACAAGTTGCGCAAGCGGGACAAAATGCTGCGCATTTCGCCCCTTCGCAAAGCGTTAGGAGTCCCTATATGAGTAGCGCAGGAACACAGGCAAACAAATTCTATGAAGAGGTATCTTCAAATAAGTCTTTATGGTTTGCCGAAAACTCTGACGGAACTTCCCTCGAATTCGATATTGGTGGGGATCGAGTCTCATTTCCTCTCTGGTCATCTGAATCACGGATCTTAAAGCTTAAAAAATTGAACCCCGAATTACTATCCGAGTATTCACCAAGGGAAATGTCCTGGAAGTCTTTTAAAGAAATTCTGGTTCCAATACTAAAGAATAAGGATAGAGTGGTTGGTGTAAACCTTAGTGGTAAGAATATGTCCGGCTTCGATATGTCAGCGGAAACTGTTATCAGACAAGTGGAGGCTTTCTTTTGAGTTCAGCTCCCAACGAGTGGGTCAATATGACTTCAAAAAGCTACGCTTTTTTCTGCATATTACTAAAGCGTTAAATTTCTATGAAGATATACCATGCAACAGAGAAAAATTTAGAAGAAGTGGTGTCTTGGATAGAGACCAAGCAGGACTGTCGATTTTGGGGTGGGCCATCTGTCAGTTACCCAATTAGACTAGAAGCTCTTATTGAAGAGATTAGCTTTCGGACAGATAACTCTTACGTTTACAAGGTAAAGGAAAAAATTATGGCATTTGGTCAAGTGATTAAAAAAACTGAAGGTAGTAATCATCTTGCAAGAATTATCACTAGCCCCGACAGTAGAGGGAAAGGATATGGATTTGAGCTATGCAATGCACTGGTCTCAATTGCTAAAGAAAGCGGGGATATGATTACCTTGAACGTATATCGAACTAATCAGGCGGCGGTATCCTTATATGAAAAGCTGGGATTTACAGAAGATAAGGATAAATCGACCGATGAAAATGCTCTCATGGTCAAAACTTAACAAGTGTCGGCTGGCGGATCAATTTCCCGCTACGCTACAAATTGACCGCAGCTACAGGCGCTAAGCATCCCAATCATGAACGTAGAATATTGCTGGAGGGTAGATAAAGAGCTACCCATGCTAAATGAAGAAGAGTGGGAACAACTCAGTCCGTTTCTCTCCGATACAATTGAAAAAATTAAGGCTTATCGTGCAAAGCATGGCTGTGATATACCTACCGCAAGGGCTAATTGCAGTCCAGAAGCAGTTGCAAAGTTCGAAGAGCTAACAGGGTTCAAAAATATGGGTTACGACGTAATGTTCTATTTGCGGCGTAGTGACTATGGGCCAAAGTGCAAAAGCTGTGGCAAATTATTTCGCACTCCTAAAGCCACGCTATGTGTAGCATGTGGCCAAACTTTGATGCAAAATTCCTAACAAGACGCTGTTGTCATCGCAAAAAGCGCGGCTGGGACGACTATGCTATCGCTCCACCGCCTCAAAGCTTATCGTTATATTTCCGTGTTACCCAAAACAAGTAGGCACCCTGTATAGTTAGACTTATCTATATAGAGGTGCTCAAGATGGCACGTAAGAATAGACAAGCCTACACAGAAGAATTTCGCCGCGAAGCCGTTAAGCGAGCAGGGAAAGAAGGCAATACCACGGCATCTATTGCCAAGGAGTTGGGAGTGAGTCCGCAGCAAATCTACAATTGGCGATGTCAGTATAATTGCTTATCGGGCAAACAGTTCAACACAATGGATGGTGTGGATTACTCCAAGAAAGAAAGTGAAGAAATACGCAAGTTAAAACGTGAAAAAGCCGCTCTTGAGAAGGAGCTGGAATTCGTAAGAAAGGCAGCTGCGTGCTTTGCTAACCACCAAGAGTAAAGTACGCATTAACTCGAGAACAGAAAGATCAGTATTCGATCGCGATGATGTGCCGTACCTTAAGCGTGTCGCGATCGGGGTACTACCGGTGGCTGGATCGGCCTAAGAGCCAACGAGCGTGTTGGCGGGAGCAGATAGAGGCTCAAGTGATGAAAACATTCTCGACCTTTAAAGCGCGTTATGGCGCCCCCCGGATTGCAATGGAGCTAACGGTGCGGGGTATACCGTGTTCGCTCAATACAGTAGCCGACATCCCACAAAAGCAGGGGTTAAAAGCCCGTAACGGCCAGGCATTCAGCTACGGTGGTCGTGCGCTCACAATGCACAACGTGTCGGATAATTTACTGTGGCGAGAGTTTGGTGCGAATAAGCCAAATGAAAAATGGACCACGGATATTACTTATATCTGGGTTGAGGATCACTGGTTACATTTAGCGACAGTGATGGATCTCTATTCACGCAGTATTGTGGGGTGGGCACTCGACTCATCAATGACCGAAGAGCTCGTGACAGATGCGCTGTCGATGGCGTTCGAGCGCCGAGACATAGAGCTAGGCCTAACTATCCATTCCGACAGAGGCGTTCAGTATCGCTCTCAGAAGTCTATTGATTATCTAAAGAGAAAAGGTGGCCGGCCGAGCATGAGCCGAAAAGGAAATTGTTGGGATAACGCACCAATGGAATCGTTTTTTAGCCGCTTGAAGGTAGAACTGATATACGCGGAGCAGTATGATACAGATAGCTGATTCATATGAAAAGCTATAACAAGACAAGGCACAATCGCCAGCAGAGCTGGCTGGTGGTCAAATGTCGTTGCAAGATGCATTAATTAGAGTGCTGTTTCAGAGTTCAGCGCTTAAAAAGGCAAAGCGACGCCTTACCGCGCGCTTGCTCTTGGCGTTAGTCGGAAATGTGAGTAGAAGCTACGATGGCTGAAATCGAAGTTATTGTCGAAAAGGATGAGGAAAACGAGCGCCCAATTCCTACTGTATGGCGTCCGGTGTTTTCCAGTATTGTAGATGCCTTCGTGAAAAAAGACTATTCTCTTTCCTATAAAATTACAGGTATTTCTTCCATCTCAAATGAAACAGCCAAATATATTAAAGAGAACATCGAAGATTACGGGGAGGAATTAATTCCGCTACCTAAAGAAACGTGGAAATCTTCAGTGTATATATGGATGGGCAATCACTGGGACGTACTTATCGATCTATGGACTGCCGGTGAGGGACGTAGTGATTTGGTACTTCGCGCACGGGTTTCAGAAAGTGAAAATGGCTACACCATTGATATTGTCATGGTTTATGTACCCTAAATCTACAAAAGTGCCTAACAAATCGTGACGACAAGAAGGCTCCGCACCGGGAAAGCTTACACTGCGTTCCAGCTTCCCCTGCTCTCAGCGTTATGGTGCCTGCCCAGGCGTTTAATCAGTAACCTTAAAAATAGAAAGTTATTGCCACTGCTTGGCAGTCCAGTATCAAGGTAGGAGCTGTTTTCATCCTTAGCAGCTTCGTTCCGGTGCTTTCGTTAAAACAAGTGGCATCGTCAACGCCGACCGGTTTAGTGAGCGTGCCACTCAGGGAGAAAATCATAACGGCAAGTGTGGTATGCTTGCTAGTGTTTTAATCGGCTGTGGCCGTTCGTTGTCGCTCAGGTAGCGCAGTCTTTACGTACAGCTAGACGTCGCAGCTGTAACCAGGGCAGTCAGCGGGCAGCTGTTCCGCCGCTTCGCGGCTCCATAGCTACTCCTGCTACCGGCGTTGTGAGTAACCAGAAATTATTGTGAAAAGCGAAGAAATTGAGTTTGACTTAGAAAAGTTGGATGACGTAGAGTTGTCTAATAGACATTTTTCTAAAAAACGTTTAATAATTTGGTTTTTTCGTTGGGTCATTGGCTTTTCGATTATTTGGGCTGTTGTCAGTTTTAAACCAATTCTTTCATGGCTATGGTAGGCAGGTTTAGGTTTTTGCCTTATCACTCCTGCGATTGCTTTATTCTCGGCTGTATCAATAAATAGAAAGTCAAGATCTATAAAAAATTGGCTGGAAGAGTTCAAGACGAAATGGAATCAGATGATTTTGGCGGCAACTCATAACAAATGTAACCACATGGAGCAATTTCACGTTACGTTTCAAATTGGTCCATGCTACAGGCGCTAAGGCACTTATGATACGTATAATTTTCACGACAATAATTTTATTTTTTTCGAATTCCACTATAGCTTGGGAATGTCCTGAGTCTGGCAATAGCTTTGATGTGGATTTGCACTGGCATTTGGCAACCGATGTGGTAGCAGGTAAAGTGCTAGGTGGCGAACTTCTTAAAAACCAAACTCATGACCAACATATTAAATTCAAGTTTGAAATAGCAAGAGCCTTCAAAGGCAAGTTAAATGGGGTAATAGAATTAACGTTTGACGATTCTGGAGAGATAACATTAGGAAGCGGTTACATATTGTTTTTATACCGTAGCAAGAAAATGGATTTCTGTAGTAAATATATAAAGCTTCTCACACCAGACTTTGACAATGAACCCCTAAGAAGGAAGGATGTTGGCTATGCAGATGATATTCAGTTTATTCTTAACCAGTCTAAGGACCGGCATTAACAAGACGATACACGCGACGAGCATGTGATTAAAGCGTTATGCGTATGAAAGAACAATAATTGAAACCGCAAAAGCGTATTTTTATTTCTTACCATCTACCCATTGATAGTGGCGGCATATGCCATAGAAGTGGAAATCCCGCTTTACCTGGTCGAGTGGTTGGTAATCGGTGCGGCGATTGCTTATCCAATTTCTCGTTTCGCGAGTATTTACCTGTTTTAATTTGTGTATCTATGTGGTTTATGCTCCCTGTGTCAGGATACCTGTCGCCTCAGCTGAATCCATGAAAATATGGACAGGGGGCGGGTTGGAGAACCCAATGCCCAGATATTCAGCTGAACGCAAAGCCGCTGTGCTGAAGAAGATGTTGTCTCCTCTGAACCAATCCATCCCCGAGGTAGCCCCCCTGTGTGAAAGAAGCTGCCACAATTGGTTTACTTGAAGGGCTTCAAGGTGAGAGCAATGTCGCGTCAATTGGGCCCTATTTACTACCAGAGTCAAAAAATTGGTGGGGCAAAGTAAACAAGTTTCGGGAAAACGGTAAACCAATCAGTGAGTAACCGGCCCTATAACAACTTGCTCATTTTCACTCCGGGCCTACGGCCCGCCGCGGGACAGCCTGCAATGCGCTTCGGCTTCCCCTTAGACAGACATTAGGCACCAAAAATTGAAGAACGCAGCTGAATTTGAAAACACCAGAGACGATGTATTCGAAAGAATCGCATCAAGATATGATTTACTCTGTGATTTGTTTAGCCTGGGAATTCACAGAATCTGGAAACGCAGGGTATCAGACTTAGTCTCGGAAGAACCCTGGGACAATTTGCTAGATGTCGCTTCTGGAACTGGAGATATTGTATTAAAACTACTGCAAAAGAAAAAACTATTGTCAAATCAAAAAGTTATAGTTTCAGATATTTGCAGAAAAATGCTTTCAATTGCTGAGAGAAAAATAGATGACTACCGAGAAAACATTCGATTTGAAAGAATCAATGCACACTCTATAAATGAAATAGATTCATCTAGCATAGACGTTTACTCAATTTCACTTGGTTTGAAGATATGCGATAGAGAAAAAGCAATGCAGGAGGCGTTTAGAGTTCTTAAACCGGGTGGTAGGTTTGTATCCTTAGAGGCTTCAAATATACCCTTTAACTGGTTGCATAATTTATACTTGTTTTATATGGCTCTTTGCATGCCCTTTATCGGGTGGGTAGCGACAGGCGGCGATTCTTCAGCCTATAAGTACTTGCTTCACGGGGTCAGAGATTTTCCTAGTGCAGAAGATCTAAAAACTGAAATTGAATCAATAGGCTTTGAAAAAGTAAAATACGAGCGTCTGTCATTGGGAATCGTAGCAATTCACATTGCGGTGAAACCCGAGTGCGCTTAAGGTGGCTAGACTGTTAGAGACAGCAGATTCTCTTTTAACCTCACATTAACGGCTTTTGCTAATATCGAAGTCAATTTTTTCAAGCCACCAACCATTGATCAGCACAAACGCTACTGGTGGTAGCACGCAGTAACAGCTTTTACCTGTAAGAGTTTAGTCGTAATTTTCATATCGGACTTTAAGAGTACGGTTTTTCATGGTAGCTTCAACTGACGATATTATAAATAGAAAGTTCTCGTTGTTACTGGCCGTCTATACGGCAGACAAGAAAGTTACAATTAATACCGAAGGTTGTACCGGAAACCGGATGAGATTTGGTTGGGTGCGTATCCACGACTAAAGGATAACAATGCCAAGCAACATCGCGTACTGCGTGCGCTGGACCTCGCTACGCTCGGCCGCTGTTGGCGGCTTTGTGTGTCGAAATCTATTGCCACTCACCATTAGGTGGATAACGATATACAAAGGATAATAGAAATGAACCAAAATAATACCAGGCCGTCGATTACAATAGGGCAGCCAGCCTTAGATTTAAGTTTTTCTTCCCGGTCTATCTATGGAAAATTCTCTCTTATACTGCTTGTCTTCATATTTGTAACGTTGATCCCCCATTATGGCGAGATTTCCAGCTCGACGACCTTTGTTTCGGCTCAATTCATAGCACATGGAATATTGTATTTAGGTTGGTACATTCTGTTTGCTGTTCAATCTCATCTATCTTCCGCTAGAAATGTCGCCTTGCACAAAAAGTTGGGGTATATAAGCCTTCTCCTGGTGGGCGCCCTCATATTTAGCGGTATAGATATGTTGTTAGGTGTTATGAAAGGCTACGATAGCACCTGGAGTGCTGGTTATTTAGCTTCTCGGACAAGTTTTGTGTGGGCCATATTACACACACTGCTAAGTTTCGTTGCCTTTTACACATTAGGTATCGTATTCAGAAAGAAACTCCACTTTCATAAGCGTTTTATGGTCATGGCTTCTCTGAGTATGATATCGGCTTCGGTAACTCGCGTTGCATTTTTACCAATAGTGCCTGTAGATGGCATGGCTGTGACTCTGTTGTCTACATACGCATTGTTGCTGGCCCCAGTGATCATAGATCGCATAATCTTTGGAAGTGTTCATCCAGTACTAAAGTGGAGTGTTCCTATCTACATAATTACGCAAATTATCTGTATCGGTGTTATACCAAACACTGAAGTTGGTCGAGCGATAGCCTTCCCGTTTTAAGGGGGTGAGATGTCGTTTAATCTCATGAAAAGCGTGCATAAAAATACAGGAAAAGCGACGCCAAAAATCGGCGCGCTTGCTGTAAGTGTTAGGCAAAATTAGGAATCTGCATGAAAGAGTTCGAAATATTGGAAAACCAGGCAAGAGATCTGTACAAAGCATTTCCAGAATTGGAGTTCCGGACTATTGCTGCATTCACTCTAATAATTGGCTGGTTGCTTACAGCTGAGCATGCGCAATCATTTATTTTAAACAATGCTTTCATATCGAAACTAAGCGCCAGTTTTGCTTTTGGGTCTTTCGCGATTGTTCAGGCAATTTTTTTGAGAGGACATTACCTAAATCTTTCTAGGGTATGTTCAGCGTTAGAAGCTGTAGCAAAAGAAAACGGCTATTCACTAGTAATAGTCAATACTTATAGGGTGAGTTCGTTTCTGCCTATTTCTTACGCATTGATAAATGTGCTTTTCTGTTTAGCCATAGTTACTTTAGTTGTGGTAATAGGCAGTGCTTAACAAGGCGGTGTTGTTCGTTGCTTCGTAGCTGAGACGGCCTACGCCACCTTCTGAAGCAAAGCGTTAGGTGTACTTGAAGAAAAGCTTTATAAAATATGTCATTCAAAGAGTTTTTGGGAAATAATAGCTGGAAGGTAAAGCGTCCATCCGTAGAATATACTAAGGGTAATTGGGTAGTCGTATTTGACACAAGTTCATGGATGGAAGTTGGAACCACCAAAGTCCTAGGATGTTCGACGGCCCGGTGTCTGATGTATCTAAAATGCAATGGACGCTAAATTTAATTGAGAATTTATGTAAGACCGATGGAAAAACTAACAGCTGAACATATGACAAAAAGCTCAAACCGACGCACAAAAGTCGTGCTCGGCTTAGCTTGGCGTTATGAGTCAAGGCGGATATGAGCAATAGAGGAAAAATCTCGCTACTTCTCGGTGGTTTGATAGCATTAGCTACAGCTATTGCGCATGCCTCGTGTATATTCTTTGGTCCTGAGTGTTTCGAAGCTCAAATGGCTCCACCAGCACTCATTGAATCAGCCAAATCAGGCACGTGGATTGCGCCTGTTTCAACCTTAATAGTTTCTAGTCTATTCATTTTATGCAGTCTCTTTGCCTTATCGGGTGCAGGCACGATAAAAAAAATACCACTTACCTATCTCGCACTACTCGCTATTGCAGTTTTATGTATTCTTCGTGGTTTAAGTACAATTCCTCTATCACTTGTTTTTCCGGAAATGGTTAGCACTTTTAGTTTAATTTCTGGCTTTATCTGGCTTTATCTGGTTTTTAGCTGGGTTATTATATGCGTATGGTTTCATGCACTATCGTAAGAATAACTCATAACAATGGTTTCATGTCCGCACGCAGAAGGCGCGTGTTGGGGCGGCTCTACGTTTTGCTCCAGTCTGCTCCATACACAGGCGTTATGGCTTTCGAGAGTTAATTGAAACGATTCCTGACTACTCTTAGGCAAGATGGAAGTTTTGGCTTCTATTCCAGCATCATACAAGTCGATAAGCATGACGCTAGAGAAAAGTATCAGATTGAAGCGATTCTTTGTGCTTCGTCGAGTCACTGTCTGAAGATTGGCAGGCTGACGTGTTGCCATTGTCTGTTCATGAAGCTGCACAATCAATAGTTGAAGCCGCAGCCAGGTAGAAGGGGAATCCCGAGGCCCTCCGTTTGCGTTCGATGAATATGCTTTACGAAATGTGCATGGAGGGTAAGTCTATGATGATTTTTGTCCCGCTTGAGGACCAAGGGTCGATCCCCTCGGTATTGGGGATAAAGGACTTGAAGTCGTTGCAGGCTAAGTTTGAACAATTATAACAAAGCAAGTCAAAATCGCTGCACTTTGTGCAGCTGGACTCGCGCAAGCGCTCGCCTATGCTCGCGGCGTTATGTGAATTCCCTACTCTGCATCATACTGAAAAATGTCTTCTATGGACAAACCAAATAATTTGGCGGCCTTAAAAGCTAAAGGTAAACTGGGGTCAAATTTACCTTTCTCTATAGCGTTGATTGTTTGTCGGGAAACTTCCAGTTGGCTAGCTAAGTCGGCCTGGGTCCAGTCTCGTTCGGCACGCAGTACTTTTAGACGGTTTTTCATCGGAGCTTTAGTTTGCCGACTAAAATTCCTAGATTCCACACCAAGCCGGCAAGTACCGCTAACAATGCTACTACTAATTGATCAATATAAATTATCTTCGCTGCATTTAGTATCAATAGACTTCCGAACGCAATCCATAGCGCACCTAAAGTTATTGCCATGGACTCTAACTGGATTTTTCGCTGCATTTCATCTAAGGCTTTGAGCCAGCGTATATGGGCTGTAATCGCTCCAAAGCTAATTCCAAGATAGATAGACAATGCAAGAATACCGACTAGCAGCTTTTGAACCGGAATGAATACGGCAGCGGCGCAGCCCAATACGATTGCAAGCGCCATTGCCAATGACCAATACGTTACGCCTATCGACGATTTTATTTCACGAGCAGAGTACTCGCTTGGGTTTGAACTTGAATTTCTCACGAGTCAACCTCCCTTGTCCAAATGTAAAGCTGAATTTACACAGCGGAATAACATGTGTCAAGTGTGTTTTACATTGTTCGATATTGTTCAGATATTGGGCAGTGACCGGAAACGAGGTGTTCAGGAGTTCACATAACAGGGTAAGCCAGAAGGATTGTCAAAACGCTACCCTCTGTGTCGGCCTCTACTCACGGCGCAACTGAATATAGTGGTTTAGGATAAGACATGAATTTGAGCTATAGGCAAGGAAGAAAGGAAGACCGTCCCCGTATCGCCAAATGAAATTGCGTATTCCGGCGAAGATGAACACCTATTCCGGGCGAACGTGAACACCTAATGTCCTAACGCATCACCCGTCCGGATTTTTAACCCAGGTGTTCATCTTGGGTCAACTGCCCGAG
>NZ_ML660122.1 GCF_007004655.1 Exilibacterium tricleocarpae | reverse complement strand
GCCATCAGGTAACGGGCCAGCCGGTTGGCGCGCCGGTTTAGCTGCCGGTAGCTGAGGGTGTGTTCTTCGTAAATCACGGCGGGGGCCGCACCGTGTTTACGCACCTGAGCCTCGAACAGTGCGTGCACTAAATCCGCTGTTGCTGCACCGGCGGTTCTGGCACCGTCAGGATGGCGGCCGTCGAGCAGCAATTGCTGTCGTTCGTTGTCCGGGATAATTTCCAGGCTATAAAACGGTTGCTCGAGGTCTGCCACCAGCGCTTCGAGTGTGCGGGAAAAATACATCACCCAACGCTCTATGGTCGAACGGTCAAACAGGTCCGTCGCGTAATCGAGACTGCCGGCGATGCCCGCGGCGCCGTCCACCAGCGACAGACTGAGATCGAAGCGCGCGCTGAAACCGGCGGTTTCCACAGCGTCGGCCCCCAACTGCAGTCCCGCCAACTCGAGAGCGGTATTGTTCGACTCATGATCGAGATCGAACAATACCTGAAACAGCGGGCTATGCCCCATGCTTCTGGCCGGCTGCAGAATTTCCACCATGCGCTCAAACGGCACGTCCTGGTGAGCATAGCCGGCCAAACTCAACGCCTTTACCCGCCCGAGCAATTCCCTGACCGTGGGCTTACCACTGAGGTCCGTGCACAGCGGCAGCGTATTGACGAAAAAACCGATCAAGCTTTCAAGTTCGTGGCGCTGGCGGTTGGCCACCGGCGTGCCCACCACAATTCGCTGCTGTCCGCTCAGGCGCGCCAGCACTATCACCCAGGCGGCCAACAACACCATATGCAAGGTTAATCCTTCAGTGTTGGCCAGGGTGCGCAGGCGTTCACTGAGCGGCGCTGCCAGTGTTACCACAACGCTGTCGCCGCGGTAGCTCTGCTGTGCCGGCCGCGGCCGGTCGGTGGGCAACGCCAGCAGTGCCGGCGCCTCCTGTAAATGGTTTTGCCAATAGGTTTCCTGCCGCTCCAGCACTTCACCCGCCAGCCAGCGCCGCTGCCAGACGGCATAGTCCGCGTACTGAATTGGCTGCGGCGGCAGGGGATCGGGCCCGCCCGCCAGGTAGGCGCGGTAGAGTTGGTTAAACTCATCGACCAGCACACCCATGGACCAGGCATCGGAAACAATATGATGCATGGTGACCAGCAGCACGTGCTCGCGCGGCGCCAGGCGCAACAGCCGCGCGCGAAATAATGGCCCGGTGCGCAAATCAAAAGGCGTCTCCAACTCTGCGCGGGCGCAAGTATTGACGGCCTGTTGCCGAGCTGCCTCCGCCAACTCGCTCAAGTCTTCCAGCGGCAGGATAAAAGCGGCCGGCGGGCGAATAGCCTGGCGCGGTTCTCCCTGGACTTCGATAAAGACAGTGCGCAGCACTTCGTGGCGCGCAACCAGCGTGGTCAGTGTCCGCTCCAGCGCCGGCACCGACAGGGCGCCGCTCAGGCGCAACGCCGCCGGCAGGTGGTAGGCCTGGTTGGCGCCCTCAAGCTGGGCGATAAACCACAGCCGCTGCTGCGCCCAGGAAAGGGGAATGGGTTGCTGCCGGTCGGCCGCTGTTATCGGCTGCAAGGTAACGGCTTGAGCCGTATCGAGTTGTTGTGCCAGCTCGGCAAGGCCAGGATTTTCAAACAGCGCGCGGATATTCAGGGCCCGCCCGAGTCGATGTTGCACCATCGACAACAGACGAATGGCCAGCAGCGAGTGGCCGCCCAAGGCAAAGAAATTGTCCCGCCGCCCCACGGTTTCGACGCCCAGCAGTGTTTGCCAGATCGCCGCCAGCGCTGTTTCTGTCGCCGTTGCCGGAGCTTCATACTGCCGGTTTGACAGTTCGGCCAAGTCGGGCAGTGGCAGGGCTTTGCGATCGATTTTGCCACTGGCCGTCAGCGGCATTGCGTCCAGGGCGATAAAGTCCAGCGGCATCATATAATCCGCCAACTGTGTCCGTAAAAAACTGCGCAACTGTTCTTTGTCGAGTTGCGGATATTCCTCTGCCACCACTACGTAGGCAATCAAACAACCGTCATCGGCGCCGGTTTTATATTGCGCCACCGCCGCTTCGCGCACCGCCGCATGAGCCAGCAGATGGGCTTCGATATCGCCCAACTCGATACGGAAACCGCGCAGCTTGATCTGCTGGTCGAGCCGGCCCAGAAACTCGATAGTGTCAGGAGCGCCGGTAGCATCGGGCAACCAGCGCACCCGGTCGCCGGTTTTAAACAGGCGCGCCGGTTCGGGAGCAAGGAATTCGGGCGCGGAAGATTCAGAAACAGAAGATTCAGAAACAGAAGATTCAGAAACAGAGGATTCAGAAACAGAGGATTCAGAAACAGAGGATTCAGAGACAGAAGTTTCAGAGACAGAAAGTTCAGTGTCAAAAGGGTCGGCAATAAACCGCTCCCGACTCAACTGCGGCTCGCCCACATAGCCCAACCCGACACCGGCGCCGCCGATATACAATTCGCCCGCAACACCCACCGGCACCGGCTGGCCACCGGCATCCAGTACGTACACCCGCGTGTTCGCCAGCGGTCGCCCGGCCGGCAGGTAACCCTCGCCCGGCGCCACCGCGCCGGGCCGATACACCAGCGAGGTACAGCCTGTCTCCGTCAAACCAAAGACGCCGAGCACCGCCACCCCGAACGACTGAAAGCGCCGGTAATCCTTCACCGCCACCCGGTCGCCGCCGAGCAGCACTGCCCGCAGACCGGCCGGCGGGCGCTGCCCCTGTTGCTCCAGATACGCCAGCCACAGACTCCAGTAACCGCTCATCAGTTCGCACACCGTGATCCGGCGGCGCGCCAGGAGCGCCTGCAGACCGGCCGCGTCCAGAAGTGCGTCGCTCTCGCGCAGCACCACAGTCGCCCCCGCAAACCAGGCCGGATAGATTTCCTCCACCACCACGTCAAAACCCAGCGCGGCAAACTGCAGGACCCGGTCCGCCGGTGTCAGCGCCAGTTCGTCGGCCATCGCCAGCATGGTGCTGACAACCCCCCGGTGACTGTTGAGCGCGCCTTTCGGCCGCCCGCTGGAACCCGAGGTGAAATAGGCGTAGGCCGGGCTGTCGGCGGCGATCGGCAGGTTCGGATTGTCGGTGGGCGCCGCTGCCAAACCGGCCTGCAGCTCGGTGTCGTCGAGACAAAGGCCATCGGCAAAGTCGCCCTGCGCCAGGGTCGTGCAACTGACAAGCAGGCGCAGGTCGGCGCTGCGGCGAATCTGTTGCAGGCGCGCCGGCGGCTGATCGGTATCCAGCACCACGTAGGCCGCACCCGCTTTCAAAATGCCGAGCATAGCAACCAAAAAGTCCAGTGAGCGCGGCAGGTATAAACCGACCAGCTCGCCGGGTTCGACGGCGCGACTCAATAGATAGTGCGCCAGTTGATTGGCGCGGGCGTTAAGCGTTGCGTAGGTCAGTTGCGCCTCGCCCTGCTCGGCGGCGACGGCGCCGGGGTGCCGGCGGGCACGGGTTTCGAACAACCCGTGAATCGACACCGCGTCGCCGCCGGCAGCCTCGCCGCGGTCACCCCGGGTCAATAACAGGCGGCGCTCGGCGGCCGGCAATATCGCCAACTGCGCGATCGAGGCCTGCGGGTTCGCCACCAACGCATCGACGAGCCGGGTGTAGTAAACCATCCAGCGCTCGACGGTGGCGCGGTCAAACAGGTCGGTGGCGTATTCCAGTCCGCCGGCGATACCCGCCGCGCTGTCTTCCAGGGCAAGACTGAGATCGAATTGGGCCACCGCTGTTTTCGCCTCGACGGCGCTCAGGCGCAAACCGGTCAGCTCTAACGTATCACCGGCGCGGTGATCGAGACTGAACAACACTTGAAACAGCGGGCTATGGCTCATACTCCTGACCGGCTGCACCACTTCGACGACCCGCTCAAAGGGTATATCCTGGTGGGCATAGGCGGCGAGGTTGGCGGCTTTCACCCGCCCCAGCAGGGCCTTGACCGTGGGGTTGCCGCTGAGATCGGCGCGCAGGGCCAGCGTATTGACAAAAAAACCAATCAGCCCTTCCAACTCTCGGCGCTGGCGCCCGGCCACCGGCGTGCCCACCACAACCTGCTCCTGGCCGCTCAGGCGTGACAACAAAATAGCCCAGGCGGCATACAGCACCATATGCAGCGTCAGGCCTTCGGCCTGCGCCAGCGCTTTCACACGCTCGCTCAGACGCTGCCCCAATACCACGTCGATGGTGTCGCCGCGGTAACTCTGCAGCGGCGGTCGCGGCCGATCAGCGGGCAACTCCAACAGGGCGGGCGCGCCCTGTAGATGGGCCTGCCAATAGGCTTCCTGCCGCGCCAGAAACTCTCCCGTCAACCATTGGCGCTGCCAGATGGCAAAGTCGGCATACTGAATCTGCAGCGGCGGCAACCGGCAGTGCTTACCACTGCGATAAGCCTCGTAAAGAAGATTAAACTCACGCACCAGCACACCCATGGACCAGGCATCGGCAATAATATGGTGCATGGTAACCAGAAAGACATGCACTGCCGGCGCGAGCTTTAACAGCCGGCCGCGCAACAGCGGGCCTTTATGCAGAGTAAACGGCAGCGCCGCCTCTGTCTCGACAGCTTGCTGCAGCGCGTTTTTTTGCGCCACCGGTGTTAACTGACTCAGGTCGGTTTGCGGCAGGGAAAATTCTCCGGCCGGCAACACCACTTGCCGGGGCTCACCCTCTTGCTCATCAAATACGGTGCGCAGCACTTCGTGGCGCGCAACTATCTCCTGTAAGCTCGCCGTCAGGGCCGCGACCGACAGATCGCCCTCCAGTTTGAAAGCCGCCGGAATATGGTAAGCCGCGTTGGCGCCTTCCATCTGGTCCAAAAACCACAGTCGCTGCTGGGCATAGGACAACGGGATAGGGGCGGAACTGTCACGGGGTTTTAACTCGACCGTATTTTTTTGCGCGGCATTTTGTTCTAATTCGGCATTGATCAGATAGTCGATGATTGCGCTTTTATTTTCTTTCAGTTTATTTTTTATAGAAGCGGGGAAGCTGCCTTTTTTTACTTTAAAAGCCAGTTCATTTCCTTTTACATAAATCAGCACGCCCGCTTTCAGTGCCTCGGCGATTATGTTTTCCACTGCCATTAAATAATACCTTCTTCTAGTTCACCGGCGGCGCCGCCAAGGGTTTCCTGTGCGGCAATCCGGTATAGATAAATATCAATGATTTCCGCGGCCTCGATAAAACCGGATTTTTGATATAAAACCCCGAGCGGTATCTGAACGCCAAACTTGAAATCTATCGCGTTGATCAACTGCATAATGAGCAGCGAGTGCCCGCCCAGTTCGAAAAAGTCATCCTGCCGGCCCACCGTTTCGAGCGCTAACAAATCCTGCCAGATGGCCGCCAGTGCAACCTCCGTCTCACCCTGGGGCGCCTGGTACTCCCGCGCCGCCAGTTGCCCGGCGTCCGGTTCCGGCAAAGCACTGCGATCGATTTTTCCGTGCCCGGTCAGCGGCAGGGATTGCATCACGATAAATGCAGCCGGAATCATATAATCCGATAGCGAAGCCTTGAGGTGATCGCGCAGCGATGCCGCGGTAACTGTCGTCGCCTCCAGGGTGACATAGGCCACCAAACGCGCGCCGTCGGCACCGGTTTTGTGCTGCACCACCACCGCTTCGCGCACCGCCGCATGAGCCAGCAGGTGGGCTTCGATATCGCCCAACTCGATACGGAAACCGCGCAGTTTGATCTGCTGGTCGAGCCGGCCCAGAAACTCGATAGTGTCGGGAGCGCCGGCGGCGTCCGGCAACCAGCGCACCCGGTCGCCGGTTTTAAACAGGCGCGCCGGTTCGGGAGCAAGGAATTCGGGCGCGGAAGATTCAGAAACAGAAGATTCAGAAACAGAAGATTCAGAAACAGAGGATTCAGAAACAGAGGATTCAGAAACAGAGGATTCAGAGACAGAAGTTTCAGAGACAGAAAGTTCAGTGTCAAAAGGGTCGGCAATAAACCGCTCCCGACTCAACTGCGGCTCGCCCACATAGCCCAACCCGACACCGGCGCCGCCGATATACAATTCGCCCGCAACACCCACCGGCACCGGCTGGCCACCGGCATCCAGTACGTACACCCGCGTGTTCGCCAGCGGTCGCCCGGCCGGCAGGTAACCCTCGCCCGGCGCCACCGCGCCGGGCCGATACACCAGCGAGGTACAGCCTGTCTCCGTCAAACCAAAGACGCCGAGCACCGCCACCCCGAACGACTGAAAGCGCCGGTAATCCTTCACCGCCACCCGGTCGCCGCCGAGCAGCACTGCCCGCAGACCGGCCGGCGGGCGCTGCCCCTGTTGCTCCAGATACGCCAGCCACAGACTCCAGTAACCGCTCATCAGTTCGCACACCGTGATCCGGCGGCGCGCCAGGAGCGCCTGCAGACCGGCCGCGTCCAGAAGTGCGTCGCTCTCGCGCAGCACCACAGTCGCCCCCGCAAACCAGGCCGGATAGATTTCCTCCACCACCACGTCAAAACCCAGCGCGGCAAACTGCAGGACCCGGTCCGCCGGTGTCAGCGCCAGTTCGTCGGCCATCGCCAGCATGGTGCTGACAACCCCCCGGTGACTGTTGAGCGCGCCTTTCGGCCGCCCGCTGGAACCCGAGGTGAAATAGGCGTAGGCCGGGCTGTCGGCGGCGATCGGCAGGTTCGGATTGTCGGTGGGCGCCGCTGCCAAACCGGCCTGCAGCTCGGTGTCGTCGAGACAAAGGCCATCGGCAAAGTCGCCCTGCGCCAGGGTCGTGCAACTGACAAGCAGGCGCAGGTCGGCGCTGCGGCGAATCTGTTGCAGGCGCGCCGGCGGCTGATCGGTATCCAGCACCACGTAGGCCGCACCCGCTTTCAAAATGCCGAGCATAGCAACCAAAAAGTCCAGTGAGCGCGGCAGGTATAAACCGACCAGCTCGCCGGGTTCGACGGCGCGACTCAATAGATAGTGCGCCAGTTGATTGGCGCGGGCGTTAAGCGTTGCGTAGGTCAGTTGCGCCTCGCCCTGCTCGGCGGCGACGGCGCCGGGGTGCCGGCGGGCACGGGTTTCGAACAACCCGTGAATCGACACCGCGTCGCCGCCGGCAGCCTCGCCGCGGTCACCCCGGGTCAATAACAGGCGGCGCTCGGCGGCCGGCAATATCGCCAACTGCGCGATCGAGGCCTGCGGGTTCGCCACCAACGCATCGACGAGCCGGGTGTAGTAAACCATCCAGCGCTCGACGGTGGCGCGGTCGAACAGGTCGGTGGCGTATTCCAGGGTGCCGGCAATACCCGCCGCACCGTCTTTCAACGACAGGCTCAGGTCGAACTGTACACTGGTCTGTTTTTTCTCCAGCGCGGACACTTTCACATCCGCCAGCGCCAGCGTGTTATCAAAGGCGTAATCAAAATTGAACAACACCTGAAACAGCGGGCTGTGGCTCGCGCTCCTGAGCGGTTGCACCAGCTCGACGACCTGTTCAAACGGCACATCCTGGCGGGCATAACCGGCCAGGTTCGCCGCTTTTACCCGCGCCAGCAGTTCGCCGACGCCGGGATTGCCGCTCAGATCAATTCGCAGCGCCAGGGTGTTGACAAAAAAGCCGACCAGACTCTGCAGCTCCAGCCGCTGTCGATTGGCCACCGGGGTGCCCACCACAACCTGGTCCTGGCCGCTCAGGCGGGACAACAGAATGACCCAGGCGGTCTGGAAAAACATGTGCAGGGTCAACCCCGCCTCAGTCGCCAAAGCTCTGGCAGCCTCCACCGACGATTGGGGCAGCGCCACCTCCAGCACGTCGCCCCGATAGCTCTGCGATGCCGGTCGCGGTCGGTCGGTGGGCAACGCCAACAACGCCGGCGCGCCCTGCAAATGCGCCTGCCAATAAGCGGCCTGGGCCTCCATCTGCGCGCCCGACAAGTGCTCGCGCTGCCAAACCGCATAGTCCCCATACTGCACCGGCAGCGGCGGCAGGGGATCGGCGGCACCGGCGAGGTGGGCGCGATAAAGGATATTGATGTCGTTGATCAATATATCCAGCGACCAGGCGTCCGAGACGATATGGTGCATAGTGATCAACAGGGCGTATTCACTCGCCTGCACCTGCAACAGGCGACCGCGAATCAGCGGGCCCCGGCTGAGGTCAAACGGCCGCGCGGCTTCCTTCGCGGTTTCATCGGTTACCGCCCGCTGCCGCGCGGCGGCCGGCAGCGCGGTCAGATCCACCGACAGCAAGTCAAACGCCGGTGCCGGCAGCACCACCTGGCGGGGTTCTCCCCGATGTTGTTCGAACACCGTTCTCAGTATCTCATGCCGCGCCAGGACACCGTCGAGCGCTGCGCGCAAAGCGGCCACGGATAACTCGCCGCGCAGCCGCAAAGCCACGGGAATATGGTACGCCGGCTGCGCCTCATCCAACTGGGCGATAAACCACAGGCGCTGCTGCGCCCACGACAAGGGGATCGGATGGCATCCGGCGGCCGGCGTGACAGGCGCCTGAGTGACAAAGTCAGCGGCATCCAGCCGTTGCGCCAGGTCCCGCAGGCGCGGGTGTTCAAACAGCTCGCGGATACTCAGCGGCTTCGCCAGGCGCTGCTGCACCTCGGCGACCAGACGCAAGCCCAACAGGGAGTGTCCGCCGAGGGCATAGAAGTCGTCACTGCGGCCAACCGACTCCCGTTGCAACAGGCGCTGCCAGATATCGACCAGTACCCGCTCGGTTTCACCGCGCGGCGGTTCCCGCTCCGCCGTGGACGGACAGGCAACCGCGGGCGCTGGAAGCGCCTGGCGGTCGACTTTGCCATTGACGGTAAGCGGCAGCGACGGCAGCAGGATAAACTGACTGGGCAGCATATATTCCGGCAGGTTTGCCGCGAGCTGTTCACGTATGGCCTGCGCCTGAAATTCACCTTCATCGCTGACACTGGCGTAGGCGACCAGGCTCGCCCTGCCCCCGCCGTCATCGCTACTCACTTCACGGTGCAGCACCACGGCCGCTTCTCTCACCGGCGGCAGCGCGGCCAACTGCGACTCGATCTCGCCCAGTTCGATTCTGAAGCCGCGCAGTTTTACCTGGTTATCGGTACGCCCGATAAACTCCAGGTTGCCGTCGCCGCGCCGGCGCACCAGATCCCCTGTTCGGTAAACCAGCCGGGCGGGCGCTTTTGCAAACGGGTCGACAATAAATTTATCCGCTGTCAGTTGCGCCTGCTGCAGATAACCCCGCGCCAGACCGGCACCGCCGATCAACAATTCTCCCACCACGCCTGTGGGAACGATATGCAAATAGTTGTCGACCACGTAAAGCTGCGTATTGGCGATGGGTCTGCCGATGGGAACGGACGCGGTGTCATCCGGCAAATCGGCCGGCCCGGCCAGGGTAAAAGTCGCGCACCCCACCACGGTTTCGGTGGGGCCGTATTCATTGATAAAAGTGGCGTTCGGCAATAACCGCCGTTTCCAGGCGCTGACCAGTGACCGGTGAAGCTGCTCACCGCCAATCACGAGCTGGTGAGGCAGTCGGCTAACACAGTCCGTATCGCCAAAGTTTTGCAACAGTGCCTGTAAATGTACCGGTGTCATTTTAAACACCAGCACGTCCACAGCGCTTGCGAGCAGCGTTTGCAGCGCCGCAATCTCGTTTTCGAAACTGTCCGGTTCGAGCAGCCGCACATATTTGCCCGCCGCCAGCGGGCCCAGCAGACTGGTGACCGTGGCATCGAAACTCAACGCTGTATTGACCACCGCGCCGGCGGCAGTGGGAAAGTAATTTTTGGTGGTGTGGTGCAGATAATTCACGACACCGCTGTGAACGACTTCAACACCTTTCGGATGGCCGGTGGAGCCCGATGTATAAATCACGTAGGCCAGGTGCCCGCTATTGAGCCCGACTGCTTCGACGGCGGGATTGGCGGCGGATCGTTTCGCCAACCGATCCCGCACGGCGCCGTCATCCAGACACAGCGCCCGGGTGGAGGCCAGCGGTGCTGCGGACGCCAGCGCCTGTTGCGTCAGCACGATATCCAGTCCCGCATCCTGTATCTGAAAACTCAACCGCGCCGCCGGGGCGCCGGGTTCAAGGGGGACATAGGCCGCACCCGCTTTCAATATGCCCAGAATGCCTGTCACCAGTTCCGCGGCGCGCGTCATATAGATACCCACGCGGGTATCCGGTCCCACACCGCGCGCGATCAGTTCATGGGCGAGGCGGTTGGCGTCGCTGTTGAGTTCGGCGAACGTCAGACGCCGCTCGCGATCGAGCACCGCAAGCGCTTGCGGGTTGTGCTCGACCTGTTTTTCGAACAGCTTATGAATCAGCCCTGCGGCGCGATCGGTGACTTCAGTCGGACCGCAGTCACCCAGCAACCGGCGGCGCTCGCCCGCCGGCAATATATCCACCTGCTGGACGGGTTGCTCGCAGGCATCCGCCAGCGTCTCCACCAGGCGGGTAAAATAACCTGCCCAGCGCTCGATGGTCGCGCGGTAAAACAGGTCCGCCGCAAAGTCTAACTGGCCGCTGATATCGGTACCCCGGTCCTGTAGCGACAGCAGCAGATCAAACTTGGCAATCGCGACCCGGGTATCGGCAGCGGTTACCTGCAGGCCCGCCAGTTCAACCGCTTTTCCAGTGTCGTTATCGAGGTTGAAAAACACCTGGAACAACGGACTGTGGCTCATCGTTCTGGCCGGTTGCAGAATTTCCACCATGCGCTCAAACGGCACATCCTGGTGGGCGTAACCCGCCAGGCTCAATTCTTTTACCCGCAGCAACAACTCCCTGACGGTGGGCTCACCGCTGAGGTCGGCGCGCAACGGCAGGGTGTTGACAAAAAACCCGAGCAGGCCTTCCAGTTCGCGACGCTGGCGGTTGGCCACCGGCGTGCCCACTACAATCTGCTCCTGACCGCTCAGGCGCGCCAGCACTATCACCCAGGCGGTAAACAACACCATATGCAGGGTCAGGCCCTCGGCACTGGCCAGCGCCCGCAACCGCTCGCTCACCACCGGCGACAGTGTGATGGCGACACTGTCGCCGCGGTAACTCTGCCGCGCCGGGCGCGGCCGGTCGGTGGGCAGCGACAGCAGTGGCGGCGCGCCGTCTAAATGCGACTGCCAGTAGGCTTCCTGGCGTTCCAACTCCGCCCCAACCAGCCAGCGCCGCTGCCAGACGGCGTAGTCTGCATACTGAATGAACTGCGGCGGCAGGGGATCGGGCTTGTCTGCCTGGTAGGCCCGATAGAGTTGGTTGAACTCATCGACCAGTACCCCCATGGACCAGGCGTCGGAAACAATATGATGCATGGTGACCAGCAGCACATGCTCGCGCGCTCCCAGCCGCAACAAGCGGGCGCGAAACAGCGGGCCGGCGCGCAGATCGAACGGCGACGCCAACTCCGCCCGCGCCCGGGTATCCACCGCCTGCCGCCGGGCCGCCGGCGACAGTTCGCTCAAGTCTTCCTGCGGCAACTCAAAGTCGCCGGGCGGGCGAATTTCCTGACAGGGTTCACCCTGTTGTTCATTGAATACGGTGCGCAACACTTCGTGGCGGGCAATCAGGGTGGCCAGCGTCCGCTCCAGCGCCGCCACTGACAGCACCCCGCGCAGATGCAGCGCCGCCGGCAGGTGGTAGGCCTGACCGGCGCCTTCAAGTTGCGCGATAAACCACAACCGCTGCTGTGACCAGGACAGGGGCAGCGGCCGGTCCCGATCGGCCGGCACTATCGGCTCCGGGGTAACGAAGTGTGCCGCATCGAGCCGATGCGCCAGCGCCGCCAGGCCGGGATTTTCGAACAGCGCGCGAATGCTCAGCGCCCGGCCAAGGCGCTCCTGCACCATTGACAACAGGCGAATGGCCAGTAGCGAGTGGCCGCCCAGTTCAAAGAAGTTGTCCCACCGCCCCACCCGCTCGATACCCAGCAACGCTTTCCAGATCGCGGCCAGTATCTGTTCTGTCTCTCCCAGCGGCGGCGCATAAGACGGGCTCGACACGCCACGGTTGTCCGGCGCCGGCAGGGCCTTGCGGTCAACTTTACCGTTGGCGGTCAGCGGCAACGCTGCCAGCACCACCAGCGCCGAAGGCAGCATATACTCCGGCAGGCGGTTGTGCAGATATTGCCGCAACACCGGCAACGACGGTGCCCCGCCGTCCGGCGCGGTCACATAAGCCGCAAGCTGCGGGTTGCCGGCGCTGCTCTCGCGCAACTCGACAACGGCTGCCGCCACATCGGGATGCGCGGCGAGCTGCGTTTCGATCTCGCCCAGTTCGATACGAAAACCCCGCAGTTTGATCTGCTGGTCGCTGCGCCCCAGGTACACCAGTTCGCCGTCGCGACTGTAGCGCGCCAGGTCTCCGGTTCGGTACAGGCGCTCACCGGGGCTAAACGGATGGGCGATAAATCGCTCGCGCGTCAGGTCTGCGCGCTGCAGGTAGCCGCGCGCCAGGCCGGCGCCGCCGACGTAGATCTCACCCACTGCACCGGGCGGGGCCAATGCTCCGTGTGCCGTCAACAGCAGTACCGACAAATCCGCCAGCGGCCGTCCCATCACACTGAGGCCGCTCGCCTGCAGGATGTCTGCCGCCGCCAGCGGGCGCCAGGTGACATGCACGGTGGTCTCGGTGATCCCGTACATATTGATCAACTGTACCGAGTCGCCATGGCGGCGCACCCAGGGCGCCAGCATTGACGGGTTGAGCGCCTCGCCGCCAAAGATGATGTAACGCAGGCTCAGGGCCGGTGCATCATCGTCCTGCTCAACCTCCATTAACGGGTTAAACGCACTCGGTGTCTGGTTGAGCACGGTCACCCGCTCGCGGGCCAACAGGGTATAAAACTCCGGTGCGGAACGGGCCACCATTTTCGGCACCAGCACCAGACGGCCGCCGTGTAACAGCGCGCCCCACAGTTCCCAGACCGAGAAATCAAACGCGAAGGAATGGAACAGAGTCCAGACATCCGTTTCCTTGAAATCAAAATTCGACTCGGTGGCGCGAAACAGCCGGCAGACGTTGCGGTGCTCCACCAGCACGCCTTTGGGCCAGCCCGTGGAGCCGGAGGTATAAATGACATAGGCGAGACTGTCCGCCTGCAATTCGACAACAGGACTATGCGGTGGTCTGTCTGCCAGCGCCTTTTGCAGGCTTTCGTCATCCAGACACAACACCTCGCCGGCGGCGCCTGAGAGCGCCGGCAGGGATGCACTGTCCGTTAAGATAATACTCAGCTTGGCATCGTCTAACTGGAAAGCCAGCCGCGCTTCGGGACTGGCCGGGTCCAGCGGCACATAGGCACCGCCGGCTTTCAACACTGCCAGTATGCCGATCACCACCGCCGGCGCAGGCTCCATGCAGATGCCCACCAAGGTCTCGGGGGCTACGCCGCGCTCGATCAGGTGGTGGGCCAGTTGGTTGGCACGGCGGTTCAGTTGTGTGTAACTCAGCCGGTCGCCCTCATATACCAGCGCCACAGCGTTGGGGTTAGCCGCAACTTGCGCTTCGAACAGTTCGTGCAGCAGCCGATGTGAATTGGCCGGCTGCACTTGCCGGCCCGGGGCCGACAGCCGTTCGCGCTCAGCCTGCGGTAAAATCTCCAGCGTGTGAACCGGCTGTTGCAAATCGGTGCCCAGGTTGTCCAGCGCCTGCAGGAAATAAGTTACCCAGCGCTCGACTGTCTCCCGCTCGAACAAGGCTGTGGCATACTCCAGTCGCCCCGTGATACCGGCGGCGCCGTCGCGCAGCGACAGGCTGAGATCAAATTGCGCATTGGTGTAGTGACCCGCCAGCGTCCGCACCTGTAGCTCGGGCAGTTCGAGCGCGTTATCGACATCGGGTTCGAGGTTAAACAGCACCTGGAAGACAGGACTGTGACTCATGCTCCGCACCGGCTGCACCACTTCCACTATGCGCTCAAACGGCACATCCTGATGGGCGTAGCCCGCCAGGCTCAGGGCTTTGACCCGCTGCAACAGTTCGGCAACGCCGGGGTTGTCGCTCAGGTCGGCGCACAGCGGCAGGGTGTTGACGAAAAACCCGATCAACCCTTCCAGTTCGGGGCGCTGGCGATTGGCCACCGGCGTGCCCACCACGATCCGGTCCTGACCGCTCAATCGCGACAACACCAGGACCCAGGCCGTATACAACACCATATGCAGCGTCAGACCCTGTGCCTGCGCCAGTGCTTTTATGCGCGCGACGGTATCGTGCGCCAGAGTTACCGCAATGCTGTCGCCGCGGTAACTCTGCTGCGCCGGGCGCGCGCGGTCGACGGGCAGCTCCAGCAGCGCCGGCGCATCTTGTAAATGCTTTTGCCAATAAGCTTCCTGCCGCTCCCGTGCGCTGCCCGCCAGCCAGCGCCGCTGCCACACCGCGTAGTCCGCATAGTGGATTGGCAGCGGCGGCAGGGGATCGGCGGCACCGGCTCGATAAGCCAGGTACAGTGTGTTGATTTCACGGGCCAGCACCTGCATCGACCAGGCGTCGGCGACGATATGGTGCAGAGTCAGCAACAACACATGTTCGCGCGGCGATAAACGCAACAGGCATCCGCGCAACAGCGGTCCGTGCTTGAGATCGAAAGCGGCTGCCGCCGCCTCTTGCGCCTGCGCTTTCACCGACCGTTCCCGGGCCTCCTCTTCCAGGTGACTCAGATCCCGATGGGCCAGGACAAAATCGGCGGTCGGGCGAATCACCTGTCGTGCCTCGCCGTGCGTTTGGGTAAATACAGTGCGCAACACTTCGTGACGCGCGACAATGGTGGCCAGTGTCGCCTCCAACGCAGGCACCGCCAAAGGTCCACACAGACGCAGCGCCACCGGCAGATGGTAGGCCTCCCCGGCGCCGTCCAGTTGCGCCAAAAACCACAGGCGTTGCTGCGCCCAGGACAGCGGCAACGGCTTGTCTCTGGCCACCGCTGCAATCGGTTCCCGGGTAATAAAATGCGCGGCGTTCAACTGGTGGCTCAAGTCCTTTAGCACCGGGTGCTCAAAAACTTCCCGAATGCTCAGCGCCCGGCCGAGGCGCTGTTGCACCGCAGCCACCAGGCGAATGGCAAGCAGCGAGTGCCCGCCCAGTTGGTAGAAGTTGTCGCGCCGGCCGACCCGCGCCACACCCAGCAACGCCTGCCAGATATCCGCCAGCACCTGCTCTATCTCGCCCACCGGCGCTTCATAAGTTTCCGCCTGCAACGCGTGCGCATCCGGGTCCGGCAAGG
>NZ_ML660121.1 GCF_007004655.1 Exilibacterium tricleocarpae | reverse complement strand
AGAAACTCGAACTTACTGCCATCGCCATAGGTAATCCAGAAGGTGTTTTCCTCAATCCCCGGGTTTTCGTCTTCCTCCGGGCGCTGCCATTCGATAAAGACGCCAGTGGAAAAGTACCAGCCGGGCTTATCGACCTGATGCTCGGGCGCATCCAGACGGCTCTCCTCGTTGGTGATGGTGCCGCGGGAGTTGTAAGTCCTGGAAAAGGTGAAATCCTCACCAAAACTGGGCAGAAAGATGTCTTGTTGCTGTATCAGCAGATTGCCGTTGGCGGCGTTAACATAGAGTTGCTTCCCGTGCCCCGGATTCTGGCTGTGACTACGATCGTTGCGATTTAACAAGGTCCACGATGAATCCAAGATTCCGGATTCGTGCCCACTGACGATGACTGCCATCACATTCCCCCTATCAATGTTTGCCCGCGTTTATCAGTCCCCGACGATCTGTGGAATCAGGATATCTATCAAAGATGATAAAGGCGCCAACCCGATGTTATGACCGATGCTGCAGAGGGTATCCGGGTATCGTGCAAAGGGTTTAGAGCTGTCGCCCGGGTATTTTGATAAGGGGCACCGGTGCTTGAGGCGGTCTATAGGGTTCTCACGAGCGCTGTGCGACTCCACTATTGCCTGCCAGAGTATTGATTCGCTGATGTATTGGGGACAGGGTGGGGTAACTATCGACCTGCTGCTGAACTGAGATAACCTTCATAGTCTGAGGTGGACGCTTTCAGCAGCAGCGGAGGGCTTTGCGGTGAGCCGCTCAGGCAGTTATACGATCAAGTAAAGATCGGGAATTTCGGCTGCCTCGAAGAGAGCCGCCGCTTAAGGCAGCAGCCATCTGATATTGTCGATCTGTAAGTGCACGTCGCCTTGTGCCCCCCAGGTCGGAAACAGCACGAACGGTGTATTGACTTTACCGAGGTCGAGCCCGCCCGCCACCAGATCGCTGACGGCGACATCCACGGTTTCCCAGTTGCCTGCACCCGGCGCGCCCAGGCTATAGTCGCCTGAGGAGCAGGGGTGAACGCAGTCCACTTTTAGAATCAGTTCCGATGCCTGGTTGTAGTCCAGCACTTTTACATCGAAGCGGAGTAAACCGGTATCGGCAAAAGCACTGAGGTCTTTGGTGTTGGTGCCGGATTGAATAAACATCAAGCCGTTGCCGGAGGGCGACGTGAAGCGGGCATCGATAACCCGGCCGCGGGCGACTTCGGTGGCATCTATCTCGCTGATCTGTACATGCCCCGGAGTTTCCTCCCACAGGCCAAGGCCCGGTGCGAACAGGGCAGAGGTGCCGTCATCGTAAAGCGTGAAGCTGTCGCTGATCACCGCGGCCGGATCGGTGGCGATGGGAGCGAGAGCGCAGTCCATCAGGCAGACAATGCGAATATTGTTCAACTGAATTTGCGCCGCGCCACTCGCTTCAATAACGAAGGGGTTGAGCACGCTGTCAAAGTCGACATTGCCTGCTTCGATGGGGTTGGCCTGCATGCGGTCAAACGGAACTGAGACTTCGCGCCAATTGCCAGGCTCCGGCAGTGCCAGGGTGTACTGACGCAAATTAGGCCAGCCGCTATCGAGCTTTACCGTTAACTGTGTGTCCGGATCGGCGCTGAGCACTTTAAGGTCGAAACGCAGTTCGCCGTATCGTGTCATATCTAATAGTTTGAGCCCCCGCTCGGCATTCGGGACCGCACTTTCCGCAACGTTGATAAAGCTGTTGCCGGGTCCGTTGAACGTAATCTGCCAGACAGTATTTCCGGCGTCGGCAAGTGCCGCATCTACCACAACCCTGCCGGCCTGGCCCGCGTCGTAGAAACCAATGTCCAGCGGTTGGCTGATATCGGTGCCGGCGTGGGGCAGGGACAGATTCTGCAAACCATTCTGGTACAAGCTAAAAGCCGTTGTTTGCGGGCGCTGGCTGCCGATAGCCGTGATATCGCTATCTACATTGGAGGCACAGCCGCTGCCGTCGTCGTTACCGGCGCTGCAGCGGTAAACCCTGACGTAGTCTATTTCCAGGGTCTGTGGGAACTGGGTGTCGGCGTCGGGCGAGCCCGGCCAGTTGCCACCGATGGCGAGATTCAACAACAGGTGAAACGCTTCGTCAAAAGGCGCACCGCGCTCGCCAAAGTTGAACCCCCCGTCTTGATCCTGCCAGAAATACGTAAACCAGCCAACGTCGGTATCGGTCGCCGGGCGTTGGGTGGCGTAGTGCACTCCATCCACATACCAGCGGATTTCATCGCGCTCCCATTCCACGGCATATTGATGAAACGCCTCCCAGACGTTGGTATCGGGTTCGAAGTCAGTGCCGCTGTAATTGTTTGCGGGCCAATAGCGTCCATAGTGTAGTGTACCATGCACGCGGTTGCCGCCGGCAGCGTTGGTATTAACGGCCTCGACAATGTCGATTTCACCGCTGAGAGGCCAGCCGCCATAGCGCCATTCAGTAGGCAGCATCCAGACGGCGGGCCAGATACCCTGGCCTTGGGGGAGTTTGGCTGCGATCTCGAGGCGGCCGTAGGTCCAGTCGCCTTTATTTTTACTGCGCAATCGCGCCGAGGTGTAATTGCGATTGGCAGAGATGTCATCGGCATCGTAGTCCGGGTCGTCATCGTGCAATGCCGGGCCGGTATAACTTTCTTCCCTTGCCACAATATGCAATGCACCGTCCTCGACAAAACTGTTGTCGGTGCGGGCGGTGTAGCACTGTAGTTCGTTGTTGCCGCCGCCGGCGCAATTGACCTCGTGGCTCCAGTTGCCGGTGTCGATCGCAGTGCCGTCGAATTCATCGCTCCACACCAGCTCCCAGCCGGACTCCGTTGGTGTGGCCGGCGGTGGGTTGTTGCCGGCGGTGCCGCTGTCGCTGTCGCTATCACAGCCGCCGAGGCCGATCATCAGAGTGCTGATCAATAACGTTTTTTTCATGGTGCTGACTCCGGTATTGTTATTATCGCAGCGCCGGTTTTCCAGCGCCGTTGTTTAGGTTATAGGGTGCAGACCGGTTAATTAACACATCATTGCTCAGAGGTGTGTCACTCGGGTTAGGGCAGGTTTGATTTCCCCGTTCGATTCGCAGGTTGTACAGGGCTATCTCAGCCCCTTGCCGACCGGACAGTTGCATGGGCGACGCTACCGCCTGCAGATCGTCACTGAGACAGGCCAATGGAATCCGCACCGACTGCCAGGTTTCCACCCCGGGATTGACGAACTCGCTCAGGTGGGTGGACCGGCAGGTGTTTTGGCAACTCAACCCCACCTGGATATCAGCGGCATTCTTTAACCGCGCTTCAAAGACCAGTGAGCCGCCGGCGAAATCGCTCAGATTGATTTGACTTGGATGATAAAAACCGGCTTGTGCCGGCCCGGTCCAGGTGATTTCCAGGGTGTCTTCTTGCATAAAACGGTCCCGGGTCTGGGCATTGATGGCGCCCACAGTCAGGCTGTTGGTGGACATTGTGCCGGGTTGTTCCCCCTTCGCTGCCAGGTCCAGACGCCAGGGAGAAAGGGTGCGGCGATGAAAAATGGTCAGGGGTCCCGGTGTTGCGGCCAGGGTTCCCGCCGTTGGTTCGGGTAGCGCTGCGGGCAGGGTGTCAGTGTCGCCGTTGGCAAGACCATAGCCATAGGCGAACAGGGGCTGAGCCAGGGGGTCATCCAGGTTCAGCGGTGCCTGGTCGGCAAATTGCGGCCAGGAAAAACTCAGGCGGCCGGTGAACGCAGCCTGTACGTCGCCATTCGGTTTCGTGAACAGGGGTTCGGCGACGGCTTTACCCTCAGTGCCGGGTAGCCAGATAACGACAAAGGCATCGCTGGCGTTCAGGTAGGGATTGATCGCCAGCGGCCGGCCGGTAACAAACAGGCTGACCACCTTGATGCCCGCGTCCCGCAGTTTTCGCAGCAGCGCCAGGTCGTCTGCATTGTGATAACCCAGATGACTGGTGTCGCCCTGCATTTCGGCATAGGGGTCTTCACCGTAAACGACGATCGCAAGGTCCGGTTTTTCGCTGTAGTCGCCGTTTTCACTCAGCGATACCCTGCCGCCGGCAGCCTCCACCTGGGCTTTGATACCGTCGTAAACGGATGTTGCGCCGGGGAAGTCGGCATTGGTATTGCCGGTGCCTTGCCAGGTAATGCTCCAGCCGCCGCTTTGTTTGCCGATATTGTGTGCCCCGTTGCCGGCCACCAGCACATGGGCCTTGGGCGACAGCGGTAGAAGTTGCCCGCGGTTTTTCAGCAGCACCAGGGATTCACGCACGGCCTGGCGGGCAAGCTCGCGATGTTCCGGGTGGCCGACAATGTCTTGGCGAGCCGCCAGCGGGTAGCTTGAGGGCGCCCCCTTTTCAAACAAACCGGCCCGCAGTTTGACCCGCAAGATACGGGCGTTGGCGTCGTCCAACCGGGCCATACTGATACGCCCCGCTTTTACATCCGCCAGCGTGTTGGTATAGAGCTCGCGCCAGTTATCGTCCGGTGCCATAAACATATCCAGCCCCGCATTAATGGCAGCAGGGCAGCGGGTGACGGTACAACCCGGCACAAACTGGTGTCCCGCCCAGTCGCCCACCACAAAGCCGTCAAAGCCGAGGCGGTTCTTCAACACGTCGGTCAACAGATAGCGATGGCCATGCAGTTTATCGCCATTCCAACTGGTGAAAGACGCCATCACGACCTGCACGCCGGCCTCGATAGCACGGAAATAACCCTGTGCGTGAATACGGATCAGTTCCTCTTCTGTGAGACGGGTATCGCCGCGGTCTTCGCCGCCGGCGGTGCCGCCGTCGCCGATAAAGTGTTTGGCAGTGGCAATCACCCGTCCTTCCCCCATAAAGGTGCCGTTGTCCCGCCGGCCCTGCAGACCCAGTACCTGCGCGCGAGCATAGCGGCCCACCAGTGCGGGTGCTTCGCTGTAGGACTCGTAGGTTCGCCCCCAGCGATCATCCCGGGCCACCGCGACCGTGGGCGCGAAACTCCAACTGATTCCGGTGGCTGCCATTTCGCGCGCCGTGGCGGCGCCGATCGCTTCGATCAGGGCGGGGTTGTCAATGGCCCCCAGTGCTATGTTGTGGGGGAAGAGTGTTGCACCGATGACATTGTTGTGGCCGTGAACGGCGTCGGTACCCCAAACGATGGGAATCTTGACATCGGCATCGACCGACATGGAGGCGTGATAAAAACCATCGGCCAGGCTCAACCAATCGTCGAGGCTGGCGTGTTTGTTGCGCTGCGGGAATGAGCCGCCACCGTTGAGCACCGACCCCAGATAATACCGGCGCACATCGTCATTGCTGACGTGGCGGATTTCCGGTTGCATGAGTTGACCGACTTTCTGCTCCAATGTCATGCCTGCCAGCAGCGCCTGAATCCGCCGTTCGATAGCGGGGTCTGCCGGTCTTGCGGCCAACTGGGGCCAACGTTCCAGGTTGCCGGCGACAGCCGCGGGTTGATCGATGCCCGAGGGAGGCGGTGCGCTGCAGCCGTGCAGGATCGTCAGCAGAAGCCCAAGGAACAGGGCAGTGCGAAGGTGTGTCATCTTATGTTGGCTCCTCGGCAGGCAGTTGGCTTTTTTTTGGCCGGGCATGTGCACCGCAATTTTTTTATAGGGCCCGGTCGTTCTGAAAAATATTTAAACTGTTGTTTTGCCGTTTATTTTCTCGACCCAGCGTCTCTGCACTTCACGCTTTCTTATTCAGTGCTCTAGCGGTGTTTACCGGCGTATTGACGAGTATATATAAATTCGCTATCTTATGTAAGCGCTTACATAGGCTGACAAATAACCCTCTCATGGTGGGGTAACTGCATCACCGCTATCGATGGCGTTGGTGAATTTTATTGCCGGCGGCTTTGCCGGGATTCTTTTTTTACCGGGCTCCGGCGTCTTGCCGTGCCAGTACTGCAAGGCAAGGTCGCGTAAACCAATCTGTGAAAACGCTATTGCAGAAGCACTCGATACACCCAAGCCCCTGCTGACGCTAAACCGGTATTGAGACCTTTTGCGTCAAAAGACCCTAAAATTAAAACAAGATAGATATAAGAAGGTGCAATGATGAACACTGATAAAAAAGCGCTGTGCAGGCTGTATGTGACAGTGGGTGTTTTTGCCGGGTTGTTATTCGGTTCAATAAAGCCTGTTCTCGCCGATATCACCAATCCGGTGATCGGCAGCCTGTTATTTGAAGAAAACTTTGATTCTCTCGAGTCCGGTCGCTGGAATATTATCGAAGGCAATGGGTGTCAGTTTGGTCCCAACCTCTGCGGGTGGGGAAATCAGGAGCTGCAGAACTACCGGGGCGGCAATGTCGCCATAGCGGCGGTGCCCGGCGAACCGGGGAATAGCGCGCTGGTGCTTGAAGCCCGGCGCGAGGCGTTTGATGGCAGTGAGTTCACCTCCGGCAAGATCGATTCTGAAAATAAGTTGGCCGTACATTACGGCATGATTGAAGTGCGCATCCGCGTGCCCGAAGTGGGTATTGGACTCTGGCCGGCGGCTTGGATGCTGGGCACCAGCACCGCGAGCTGGCCCGCGAAGGGCGAAATCGACATGATGGAAATGGGGCATCGGGCACAGTCGCGGGCCGCCGCCGGTTTCCCCGGTGCCGATATCAACAGCTATGTGGGATCCAATGCGATTTTCTACTCGAGTGATGCCTGCGTCGAGGGCAATCCCAGCTGCGCGGCGATGAGTGCCTGGCAAACCGACAATGCCTATCTGGCCGGCCAGCCTTTGAGTAATCGCTTTGTTACCTATCGCACTTATTGGACCGATACTGCTTTGCGTTTTACTGTGGTCGATAACGGTGTCGAGTACGATATGTACGATGCGCCCATCGATATTACCGGAGCGGAGCTATCCGAGTTTCAGGCGCCGTTTTACTTATTGTTGAACCTGGCGGTGGGCGGTAATTTTACCGATGCGTCGGCCGGCAATCAGGTGACAGCACCGCTGCCGGCTAAAATGTATGTCGACTATGTGCGCGTATACCAAATCAATGGCCTGGGGCGGGTGTTTACCGGCGGCACATCCCAGAAAGAGTCCGGTACCTTTGGTGTATTTACCGACACTACGCCCACGACCAACAAGTTGCAGGCCGGCACCAGTTCAGATATTTACATCTGGAACCAGAACTCGGTCAGGGCCGGTACCCTGGCACCGGCCGAGGGCAGTGAGGTGATCGCCTGGGATTATTTTGCACCTAATCAGTGGTTCGGCGGTGGTATTCAATCCCGCCAGCCCCGGGATATGAGTAACTTCGCCGACGGCTTTTTGAAATTTAAAATCAAAATTCCTGCCGATGTTGCTTTCAAAGTGGGTGTTACCGATACCTATACCAATGAAAACTGGTTGACTTTTCCGGCCTATCAATCGACTTACGGTATGGTGCGCAATGGCGAGTGGACGGAGGTCTCAATACCTGTGGCCGACCTGCGCGGGACGTTAATTGCACTACAATCCATGGCGGGCCTGTTCAATATTGCCAGTGTCGACGGCGCCTTGCCGACCACGGCGTTTGCGATGGCCATCGATGATGTGCGCTGGGAGGGTGGCGGTTCCACAGCGGCGGACAGCGATGCCGATGGTGTGGTCGACGCCGTGGATCAATGTCCCGGTACCCCGGCCGGCGTGACGGTGGACGCGCAGGGCTGTCCCCTGGCGGCGCCCCAGCCGGTGGATGTGCAGGTTGAGGCGGAGGATTACCAGCGCTTTGCCGATACCACCCCCGGCAATGCGGGCGGTGCCTACCGCAACGACGACGTGGATATTGAAGTGGCGTTCGACGGTGGTGCCAGTACTGGCTATAACGTTGGCTGGACCGCCACCGGTGAATGGCTGGAATACGATGTGGAGTTGGTCGGGGCCACTTATGATGTCAGCGCGCGTGTTGCCTCTGCGACCGGTGCGGGCAGCTACACACTGTTACTCAATGATGTGGTGATCGGCGGCAGTGCAGTCGCCACCGGTGGTTGGCAGAGCTGGGAAACGCAAAGTATCGGTCAGGCCGCTGTCGGCACCGGCACGCACACGCTTAAGATCCGCTTCGATGGGCCGGAGGTGAACATCGATTGGGTGAAGTTCACCGTCACTGCCGGACCCGCGCCGGATGCCGACGGCGATGGTGTACCCGATGCGCAGGATCAATGCCCGGGGACGCCCGCGGGTGTCAGCGTTGACGCCGACGGCTGTGCGGTTATGAGTGGCCTTCACGGCATGATCCAGTCCGGCGATACGGTAACCTTCTATGTCAATGTGCCGGACTGGGCGATAGTGCACTACACCGTCAATGGCGGCATCCAGCAAAATGTGACCATGACCCAGGCCGACGGTGTCAACACCCTGGTGCTGACCGGCTTGAATACCGGTGACGTGTTGTCATTCAGTTTCACTTACTGGGACGCCGGGCTCGGTGGCGCAGTGGATAGCGATATCGAAAATTACACTGTGGGTGATACGACCAACCCGGTGGGCGATGCCGACAACGATGGTGTGCCGGACGACCGCGACGCCTGTCCCGGTACGCCTGCCGGTACCCCGGTGTACAGCACCGGCTGCCCGGTTGTCGTTGAACCGGTATTGAGCGAAGTTGCCAGCGTGAACGGCCTGCTTGTCGGTGGCGTAGATTCCGCCAGGCCGGGCTTTACGCTTTATGTCTATGACAATGACCCGGGTGCAGGCAGCAATTGCAATGACGGTTGTGCCGTCAATTGGCCGCCGCTACTGGTGACTGATGCCGGCGCCACCGGGGTGGCTGGGCTGTCTGTCATTACTCGCAACGATGGTGCCAGGCAAGCGGCCTTCGAAGGGCGGCCACTGTATTTTTATGCGGGTGATAACGCTGTCGGCGATACTAACGGCCAGGGACTGGGTGGTGTCTGGTGGAGCGCCGCCATCGGCGGGGACCTGGGCAGTATTGTGCCCTTGTTCGACGCTCAGACCCCTCTGGAAGATGTCATTGTGTTTGATCGTGGCGATGCGTTGGTGACGCGCATCGCCGACCGCGCCCGCGACCGCCACGCAAAAGAAAACCACTTTCAGGCCTACGATCACTACCTGACTTTTTATTGGGAAGATCGCACCGCCGGTATTGAAATTGTGGATTATGTGGCCAAAGGCGGCAGCAGTATTCGCATGAATGTGGTCACCCAAAATAAACTGAGTGACACTGAGGCGGAAAACCGCTGGTGGTATATGGGCGAGCACACGCTTGCCCAGTACTGCGGCAACGGTGTAATGAACAGGGAGAGTTTGACCCGTTACTGGAAAGAGGAAAGCTGGAACTGCCGCGCCAACCGCCCCATCCAGATTGGTGATAAGCTCGAGTTCGAAATAAGCCAGTTCCTCGATGGCGCTACCCTCGCGCGTGGCCGTGCCAACTACTATGGCACCACCTATCTGTATATTGTCGGTGAAGGTCTGGTGCCCTGGGATGTTACCGATAAGGTCGTGTTTACACCGGGCAACAGGTTTCAGCGCGACAGTATTCCCGTACCGGCACACGCGCGCCTGGGGGGGGATACCACCTTGCATGTACAGATGACCGCCGAGCCAGATGGCCACTTCCAACAGATGGCGACCAACCTCGGTCACGATAACGGCCAGCCTTTTGTACTCGGCCGCCGGGTTCACCACACCTCGTTTTTAGATGGCAGCCATGATGAAAATGCCGAGAACGGTGTGTTTCCAGGCATGGCCGGTCTGGCGGGCCCACGCTATGTAAACGAGCGGTGTGCCAGTTGTCATGAACGCAACGGTCGGGCACCGGTTGCCGGGCTGGGAGAGCCGCTGGATCGCTGGGTGTTTAAAGTGGGCGATGCCAATGGCAATCCGCATCCGGATCTGGGACGCGTATTACAACCGGGCGCCAACGCCGGTGCCGTCAGTGAAGGCACGCCTTCGATTGCATTTTTCTCCGAAGAAAACGGCCTGCGTAAACCCAACTACCAGTTCACCGGTGTCACACCCGATACTTTCTCTGCGCGCATCGCTCCCCAGCTCAACGGTATGGGGTTGCTGGAGGCAATCCCTGAAGAGGCGATTCTCGCGCTGGCCGATGAGAACGATGCCGATGGTGACGGCATATCCGGCAGGGTACAAAAAGTCATCGATCCGGTAACCGGTGATACCCGTCTTGGACGCTTTGGTTACAAAGCGGCAGCCAGCAGCGTCAAACATCAGATTGCAGCGGCATTTAACACCGATATGGGCGTGATGACTTCAGTACTGCCCAATCCGGATTGCGGCGCCAACCAGACCGATTGCGGCAGTGCCGGTACTGAGTTGGGGGATGAACACCTGGATAATCTGGTGAAGTATGTGTCGCTGCTCGGTGTGCGCCCGCAGCGTGACTACAACGATCCCCAGGTGATTCAGGGCAAGTCGATATTCCGCAATATCGGTTGTGTCGGTTGCCATACCGAGACGCATCAAACCAGTGCCTTCCACCCCCTGGCGGAGCTGCGCAATCAAACCATTCACCCTTATACCGATCTGCTATTGCACGATATGGGGCCGGGCCTTGCTGATAACTTGGGCGAAGGTGAGGCCTCCGGTGCCGAATGGCGCACGGCGCCGTTGTGGGGCCTGGGCCTGGCTGCCTGTGTCACCGGTGGCGTGGCGGGCAACCGCGGTTGGGATGCCTTTGGCCTCGATGGTCGTGAGTATTGCACGCCCCATCACAGTTACCTGCACGATGGCCGGGCCCGCTCCATCGACGAAGCGATTCGCTGGCACGGTGGCGAAGGTGAAGCGTCCAAGCAGGCCTATGAACAGTTATCGGCAGGTGATCGCGCTGCGCTGCTGGCGTTTCTCAACAGTTTATAATGCTTGCTATTGGTTTATTGCGGCACCTCTGCGGTGCCGCTTTTGTCGTGTGTGCGCCAACTAGTACTCTGACCTGTAAGTCTTTTCACTCCAAAACGGGTCTTGGTGTCCTTAGCCAGCCCGGATTGAGACCTAAGTGCCACCAAAGTGAAATTATTTGCCGGTCGAAGCACTAGAATACTTTGTCAGTTGCTGGCCCTGATCGCGGGCCTTGGGTTGCTGGATACCTGCAGGGCAAATTCCCCGTCCGTTGAGACTGGCACTCTTGTCGACAAGCGAAAGCTCGCTGCGCTGGTGGCCAACCTGAGTGGTCCCGGGTCTCAGCGGCGCTACCGTGAAATACACAGTTTGCTGGTTGGATATCGAGGGCGGTTGCTGGCGGAGGCCTACTTCCGCGGCAACAGCGATGGTATCGACTTTGAAGCCGGTGTAACGCGAATTGCCGGGCCGGAACAAGACTGGACGCGGGACGATCTTCACTATGTCGCTTCCGTCACCAAAGGTTTGACAGCCTTACTGACCGGTATCGCGTTGGATCAGTTAGGCATGGACAGCCGGCAACAGGTCTTGCCGTTGTTGCCTGATGGCGCGACCTATCGCGACGCTGCCTGGGCGCAAGAGTTGAGGTTGCAACACCTGTTGACCATGCAGGCGGGGTTTCGTTGGGATGAGTGGTCGGCGACGGATCTTGCCGAGCTCTGGCGCTCGCAGAATTTCTCCCGCGTCGTTTTAGCGCGTGAGAATTTGGGCGTGGGGCAGACCTGGTGTTACAACAGTGCCTTGCCGAACCTGTTATTGACGCTGCTGCAGTCGGCATTGCAGCAGCCGTTGGCGCAGTGGGCGGATCGGTATTTCTTCAAGCCGCTGGGGATTCGACACTACCGGTGGGACACCCAGCCGGACGGCACGCCCGAGGGTGCTGCGCGCCTGTATTTACGCCCGGCTGACATGTATAAGATAGGGCAACTGGTGCTGAATAAGGGGCAGTGGCGGCGGCAGCAACAAATAGTGCCCGCCGCCTGGATCGAGGCGATGACGAAAAACCAGGTCAATAAGCCCGCCGCACCTTACGGTTATTATCTGTGGTTGCGCGAAATAAACGGCCGCCGTTACGTCAGTTTCGAAGGTGATGGTGGACAGTACATCAATGTGTTTCCGGACCTGGACGCGGTCATTGTTATCACCCAGGGCAATTATTTGAACTGGCCGTTTTATCGCGACCAGGCTGAAGCATTAATGCGCGAAATTCTGCGGCCTGCCAAGCCCGCCGATAACTGAACAACGCTCGCCATACCGACAACGCATCAGTTGCCCGCCACTCGTTTATTGATAAACTCCGCATACGCATGGCCGCTGGCTTTTAGCGTTCGCTCCTGGGTGGCGTAGTCCACATAGGTGATGCCAAAGCGCTTTTCATGGCCCAGTGCCCACTCGAAGTTATCCAGCAGGCTCCAGGCAAAATAGCCCTTGATGTCAACGGCCTGCAAAATGGCATCGTGCACGGCATTCAGGTGATCCTGGTAGTAGTTCAGCCGATCGACATCGTTAATCTCGCCGTTGATCTTCTCGTCGACCACAGCTGCACCGTTTTCTGTAATAAACAGGGGAGGCAGCTCATAGCGGTTATTTAAGCCGACTAAAAGATCCGTTAGCGCCTGCGGGCAGACTTCCCAGCCCATATCGGTGACGGGCACACCATTTGGGGGCGACTCGACAAAACCCTGGACCGGGTCAGCTTGAAAGACAGCGCGGGTGTAATAGTTCAACCCCAGGTAATCCATGGGTTGTGCAATCAATTCCATGTCCCCCGGCTCCACCGGCGGCTGAGCCTCCGGCGGCAGATGCGCAAGCGCAGCCGCCGGGTAGGTGCCGGCAAGTACCGGCTGCGCGTACCAGTTGAACAGCATATCGTCGGCGAGTACAGCCGCTTGCCGATCCTCGGCTGACCCGGACAAGGGGTAGGTCGGACTCATATTGAGCACCAGGCCATTGAGACTGTCGGGGCTGTTTTTGTTCAGCACCTTCAGTGCCAAACCATGCGCCAACAAGAGATGATGGGAGGCGCGGCGGCCTCCGGCGAGATCACTGATGCCGGGTGCGTGAATGCCTTTTTCATAGCCCAAATAAGCGCTGCAGAACGGCTCGTTCAGGGTTGCATAGGAATAGACACGGTCACCAAAGGCGCGACTGACCATATCGGCATAGTCGCGAAATTTAAACGCTGTTTCGCGATTGAGCCAGCCGCCTTCGTCTTCCAGATATTGCGGCAGATCCCAATGGTAGAGTGTTACAAAGGCTTTAATGTTTCGCGCCGCCAGGCCATCGAGCAGCCGCAGGTAGAAATCGATCCCCACCTGGTTCGGGTTGCCGTCTTTATCCATAACGCGAGGCCAGGATACGGAAAAACGATAGGCATCCACATGCAGAGAGGCGATCAGGTCTAAATCCTGTTCCCAGCGGTGGTAGTGATCACAGGCAATCCGGCCGTCGGAGCCATCGCTGATGGCGCCGGGTTGAACGCAGAATGTGTCCCATATACAGGGCAGGCGCCGGTCGCTGGCACCCTCAATCTGGAATGCGGAGGTGGCAACACCGTAGATAAAATCCCGCGACTGTAGGGGTGAAGAGGTTGGAACTGATAACTTCATCTTTCTTTTTGTTTTCCTGGTCATATGCGACTGTGATGTTTTTTCGCAACGTTCATCTTTTTGTAACAGTATAGACCTTTGTCGTGCAGGGTTGCTTTTCTTTCTGAAAGCGCTTACATTCAGATTAAAGTTTTGTTTGTAAAAGGTCAACTGTTATAGGCTTGGTGGTGGCAAACCCTAGTGGTCGCAATTACTGGCGGGTGGGGGTCGTGTTTTCACAAGAATAAGCAGGTTAAATGGGGACAATATGCTGTCGATCCGAGAAAAGGTCGCCTATGGGTTGGGCGATACCGCCAGCAATATTATTTTTCAAACGGTGATGTTGTTCCTGACATACTTCTACACCGATATTTTTGGTATATCGCCGGCAATCGTCGGCACCATGTTTCTGGTGGTGCGTATTTTCGATGCTGTAACCGACCCGCTGATGGGCGGGATCGCCGATCGCACGGAAACCCGTTGGGGAAAGTTTCGTCCCTATCTCCTGTGGCTGGCCCTGCCTTTTGGCCTGATTAGCGTGCTGGCTTTTACCACCCCCGACCTGTCGGAGCGGGGCAAGGTGATCTACGCCTTTGTGACCTACAGCCTGCTGATGCTGGCTTATACGGCTATCAATATTCCCTATTCCGCCCTCGGCGGGGTGCTGACCGCCAGGGCCGAGGAGCGGGTGTCGGTGCAGTCGTATCGATTCGTTTTCGGCATGCTGGGCGGTTTACTGGTGACTGCCTGCACGCTGCCGCTGGTGGACTTTTTCGGGCAGGGCGATCGCGCCTTGGGTTATCAGTACACCATCACAGCGATGAGTGTGATGGGGGTGATCCTGTTCCTTCTGTGTTTTGCCGGCACCCGTGAGCGTCTAACGCCGCCGCCGGCCCAACAAACCAGTATCCGTGCTGACCTGGCATCGCTGTGGAGGAATGATCAGTGGCGCATACTGTGTGCGGCGGCGTTGATTTTACTGACCGGTATGGTGATTCGCAGTACCCTGGCTATTTACTACGTGAAGTACTATCTGGAGCGTGAAGATCTGGTAACGGCGTTTGTCACACTGGGCATGGTGGGCAATATTATCGGCTGCGCGCTGGCGCAGCCCCTGGCCAAACGGGTGTGTAAGGTAAAAGCCTATATCAGTCTACAGGTCATTGCCGCCGCGATTTGTGTACTGGGCTATTTTATCGACGGTGATCAGTTAGTAGCGGCTTTCGCACTGTATTTTATCTGGTGCCTGTTTTTGCAAATGGCCACACCGTTGTTGTGGGCGAAGATGGCCGATACCGTGGACTACGGCCACTGGAAAACCGGTATCCGCATCACCGGTATGGTGTATTCTTCCGTGGTTTTTTTCATTAAACTGGGGCTGGCCATCGGGGGTGCGATTGCCGGTTGGTTGCTGGCTTACTATGATTACCAGGCAGACGTTGTACAGAGCGCGGCGACACGGGAGGGCATATTACTCTCATTCACGCTGTGGCCGGCGGCGGCATCATTGCTGGTGGCCGCAGTAATGAAGGGCTACAAGCTGAATAGGGAGCGGGTCGAGCAACTGCAGCTCGAACTCAAATCCGCAGGACGGTTTGCATAAGGTTTGGCACCGGGTCCGGGTTCTATGCCGGACTGTTGCACAATTGCGGGGTGTAGTGAGGCGGGTGGCAGTGGCGCCGCTGTGGTTCGACGGTTGTGAAACGGCTGCCCATATAAGGAAGTTGGTTACTGAGAGCGGGAACAATAGACGTTATATGACAACTATTTACGATGTATCAGAGTTGGCTGGTGTTTCGCTGGCGACAGTGTCGCGGGTCATGAACAAAAATGCCAATGTCAGCGATAAAACCCGGCAAAAAGTGGTCAATGCCATGGAGCAGCTCGGTTATCGGCCCAGCGCCATCGCCAAGGGGCTGGCGTCCAACCGCTCGAGCAGTGTGGGTGTGCTGATTTCTGAACTGCACGGCCCTTTTTACGGCTCGATGATGAGCGCGGTAGAGGCAGAACTGCGCAAATTTGATATTCACGCCATCATCGCCGCGGGGCACAGTAACGCTGAGAAAGAAGCCGAATCCATAGAGTTTTTACTCACCCGCCGCTGTGACGCGCTGATTTTATGGGTGGAGTCGGTACCGGACCGCTACCTGGTCGAGCTGGCGAAACGGGATACGCCCATCGTTGTGCTCGGTCGCAAAATTGCCAAGATTACCAAAAACTGTGTGAGTTTGAATAACGAAGAGGGCGGCTACCTTGCCGCCCGTTACTTATTGGAACAGGGCCATCGAAAAATCGCCTATATATCGGGGCCATTGTGGAAGGGTGATACCCAGGATCGCCTGTCCGGCCACAAGCGTGCGCTGGCGGAATACGGCGTTAAATTCAATACCAAGCTGCACTGCGAGGGCGATTATCGGGAGGAGGGCGGTTTCCGCGGCATGACCGAACTGCTGGGGTTGCGAAATACGTTTTCTGCGGTTGTTTGCGGTAACGACGAGATGGCTGCCGGGGCGATGACCTCGGCAAGGGACGCCGGTCTCTCGATCCCTGAAGACCTTTCGGTCGTCGGTTTCGACAACCTGGTTTATGCCCGCTATCTATACCCCAAGCTAAGCACGATCAACTATCCGGTGCGCGAGATGGCGCAGATGGCAGCGCGCTGGGTATTAAAGCATGTTTATAAGAATCAGCGTCTTGTCGCCACCAATATCTTTGAGCCCGAACTCGTCGCCCGGGATTCGGTTCAGCAGTTTCGACGCTAAACCGCAGTGACCCTCTGCGGCTGCCATTACCCCGGACACGGCCGGGCACTTGGTATCGCCCTTACTGCCGGCATTACAGGCTTTGCCGGCGGGTAGAAAGAGATGCCTGCAACGGTGGCGGCCCGGAATATTCTATCGGTATTAGGAGCCGAGCGTTTATTCCGATTAGTGCTTTAAGGCTTAATGCTTCGAAGCCAGGCGCGGGTTGATCGGCACTGATTTTTGACCGGACCCCCGGGATCAAGCGCACCCTTACGCCGTGAAATTCTTGCCTGCGGGGCACAGTTTCAGGTTCGTTATTTTCGCGCCAGCTAACGCCATTTATGGAGCCGGGAAAACTGAGGTGAGCACTGTAGCGGTAACGCAATGAGTAGAATGGTAACGAACGGGTGACGCCGTTCCACATTTTAGAAAAATAGCCGGCTTTGCTTGACTGAACTGAGGGAACCTTGATATTTTGTAAGCGCTTACATTTGGTGCATTTGCTTTCCGTGCGTTTTTTTTGATAAATTTGTAAGCGCTTACATCCGGGTCAGCCGGCTGAATAATAATCAGAGTAACTTGGGTTCGAGATATGGAAAATAAATCATTCAAAAAAAACCACCTCGCAGCCACCATCTCAACGGTACTTGGGCCGATTGTGTTTGGGGCTATGCCCATCTTCCCGGCTGTCGCGCAAAGCGACAACTACGGCGATCTGGAAGAGGTTGTTGTGACCGGTATCCGCGCGAGTCTCGAACGCTCCATGGATATCAAACGCGATGCCACCGGTGTGGTGGACGCTATTTCAGCAGAAGAAATCGGCAAGATGCCCGATACCAATCTGGCGGAATCCCTACAGCGGATAACCGGCGTGTCCATCGACCGCCAGAACGGCGAGGGCAGTCGGGTGACGGTGCGTGGCTTTGGTCCCGACTACAATGTGGTGACGCTCAATGGTCGCCAGATGCCCGCCGCGAATATTGAAGGTACCACGGCATCGGCGGCGCGTTCGTTTGATTTTGCCAACCTCGCTGCAGAAAGTGTCAGGGCGGTTGAAATCTATAAGTCCGGTAAAGCATCCCTATCGACCGGTGGTATCGGTTCGGTGATTAACATCAAGACGGCACGGCCGCTCGACACCCCCGATTTGATTGCCAATATCGGCGTTAAAGCGATGCACGACACCTCTAACGAGTCCGGCTCTGACTGGACACCGGAAGTTTCCGGTATCTTCAGCCGGACTTTCGCCGAGGACACTATCGGTGTCGCGTTAACCGCCAGTTATTCAGAGCGCGACAGCGGTTTTAACCAGGCCGAAACCCCGGGGGGGTGGTACACCATTCCCGCCGGCCAGGGCGACTGGGGTTCAGTGGCGCCGGACAACCCCGACTTTGTCAATGCGCCCCAGGAAGGCGATATTTACGCGGTTCCGCGCAATATCGGCTATGCGTTTAATCAAATCCAACGCGAGCGCACCAATGCGCAACTGACCTTCCAGTGGGCGCCCATGCAGACCATTGAGGCGACCCTGGATTACACCTACTCCGAGCAGGATGTAGAGCAGCGGTTTCATTCCCTGGGTGCCTGGTTCAACGGTGTACCCCAGTCGGGCGAGTTTACGCCCGGTACGGGTAACGGCTCCGTGGTTGCACCGGTGATCTACACCGATGGCACCGGCGCGGATATCACCATGAGCGCAGGCGATTGGGGTACCGTTAATGAAAATAACTCTATCGGACTGAACGTCGAGTGGGCCGCCACCGACCGACTGACCCTGGTGTTTGACTACCATAATTCAGATGCTGAGAACGGCGCCAAGGACGACCGCGGCTCCAACAACGTAGTGACCGGCGTGCAATTTAACCGCGGTGCAACCACGGTTGACTACAGCCGCGAGTTGCCGGTTGTCACCTTCCAGTATATCGACGGTCTGGGGTTGACGCCGTCGGAGTTTCTAACCTCCGGCACCAGCTTTCGCAACAGCTTTATGAAACACGATATTGAACAGACAAAAATCGACGGCGTGTTTAGTTTCGATACGGGGGTTGTCAAGAGTATCGATTTTGGACTGGCAATGTTGGATTCAGAAAACCGCTCCGCTTTTGCCAATGCCCAGCGTGACACCTGGGGTGGCTATGGTGTGCCTGAGGACTATGATGACAGCCTGTTTGTCAGAAGAAATCTAGGTTCAAAGTTTGATCGATTGTCCGGATCGTCCAACCCGGCCTTGGAACCCTATTACTACGAGGCAAGTTTTGACGGTATGCTCGATGCGATTGCCGCCGTGGCGACCGCCAACGGTGAAGACATCAGCTCATGTGGCGTCAGGTTGTGTGCCTCGTCGGATTTTACCACTGACCGGACTGCGCTGGAGGAACAGAGGGCGGCCTATGCTCAGGTTAACCTGGCCTGGGAACAATGGGCTATGCCGATGCAACTGACCGTAGGTTTGCGCTACGAAGATACCGATGTGACATCCAAAGCGCTGGTGCCGATTTATGACTCCATCGCCTGGGTGGCCGATAATGAGTTCAGGGCGCAATCGACACGGACCGGTTTCACGCAGCTCACTGGTGGCTACAATAATTGGCTGCCGAATATCGATTTTGATATTGAGTTTACTGAGGATATAGTCGGTCGGATATCCGCCAGTAAAACCATGACGCGACCACTTTATAATCATATACAAGGTGGGGAGACCATTAACGAGTTGGTGAGATTTAATGGCGGAACCGGTAATCGGGGCAATCCCGACCTGGACCCGTTCGAGTCGACAAATCTCGACCTCTCGGGTGAGTGGTACTATGCCCAGGGCAGTTATCTGTCCGTAGGTTTTTACGCTAAACGGGTTAAAAACTTCATTGGCGAAACCTCTGTGGAGGAAACGACATTTGATCTGGCTCACCCTGCCCAGGGCCCCCGGTGGGAGCAGGCGGTGGCAGATCTGGGCACCGACGATCCCGAACAGGTGCGCGCTTATATGGAGGGCCTGTACGGCGCCCCGGTAGTGGGCGATGCGGCGTTGGGTGATCGATCTGCTGTGTTCAGGCTGATCACGCCCGTCAATGCCACCACTGCTGAAATCGATGGTTTCGAGGTGGCGCTTCAACATATGTTTGGGGACTCCGGCTTTGGCGCTATTGTCAATTTCACCACGGTTGACGGTGATATCGAGTACGATAATTTTGATACCAATAAAGGCGAGGGGGTGGGGAACCAAATACCCCTGGTCGGGTTGAGTGATTCCTACAACCTTGTCGCTTTCTATGACAAACATGGTATTCAGGTTCGAATAGCGTATAACTGGCGTGATGATTTCCTGAACGCGACCATCGATGGCAACGGCGAGCGCAACCCGGTCTACACGGAGGACTACGGCCAATGGGATGTGAATGCGAGCTACCAGATCGATGATAAACTTTCTGTGTTTGTCGAGGGCATCAATGTAACCGATGAAACCCGACGGCTTTACGGCCGGCATGAAAATATGGTGATTGCCGCGATTCAGAGCGGTGCTCGATTTAATCTTGGGGTGCGTTATAACTTTTAATGTAAAACTGGGGATTGAGTGTCTGTCGTTTGGGCTACTGCTGTGGGTTTTTAAAGGGAGTGCTAATTTGCCGGCCGACCGCTTTGCAAGGCTTTCAGAAACACGCCGTACACCCATCCCTGGGGGCTCTGCTTCGGCATCCATGCCTCAGAAGGTTTCTGAAAGCCTTGCAAAGCGATCGGCCTACCTTCAGTAAGTTTTACAAACATTGTTAGAACTACAGTGGTAGGCCCTTGCCGGGTGTGGGGGTTCGAGACCTTCTGAGGCATGGATGCCGAAGCAGAGCCCCCAGGGATGGGTGTACGGCGTGTCTCGAACCCCCACACCCGGCAAGGGCCGGGTCAGTTGGCACTGTTCCCCTTAAAACCCCACAGCAGGCGCTATACAACTATGAGCTTTTTTTGGTAGCCGTCCCGAAACGGCTGTTTGATTTTCCAGGATTTTAGTTTTCGCATGGCGGAGTAGTTTTTTGAGGAGTCTTACGTAGAACCCCATTGCAAAGCCGGATATAGTACTTGCCTTAAGCATCGGCTGTGACAGAGGCATGTTGAGAGACAGGTTGCCCGCCTATGGATAATCAAGTGAAAACCGTTGTTATTGTCGGCGGCGGTACCGCAGGCTGGTTGACGGCAGGCGTTATCGCTGCGGAATATGGCGGTGAACCCGACGGCATTGCTGTCACACTGATCGAGTCGCCCCAGGTGGCCACCGTTGGCGTTGGAGAAGGCACCTGGCCAACCATGCGCGATACATTGCGGCGTATCGGGGCGTCGGAGTTGGATTTTATCCGCCAATGTGACGCGTCATTTAAACAGGGTTCCAAATTTATCCGCTGGACCACCGGGCAGGACAGCGACAGCTACTACCATCCGTTTTCAATGCCAAATGGTTTTTTGGAATTGAACCGTGTGTATTTCTGGCAATCTCTACAGGCTGAGCAAAAATTTGCCGATGCCATGTGCGCTCAGCCCCAAGTCTGTGAACACGGCCTCGCACCCAAACAGCTATCGACACCGGAGTTCGCCGCGGTATTGAACTACGGCTATCACCTGGATGCGGGCAAGTTCGGCGAATTCCTAAAACGGCATTGTATCGACCGGCTCGGTGTCCGCCATGTACTTGACCATGTGACCGGCGTTAATTCAAGTGACAATGGTGATATTGCCTCACTCTCAACGGCGCAGAGCGGTCAGTTGAGCGGTGATCTGTTTGTCGATTGCTCCGGCAGCGCTGCCTTACTGCTTGGTAACCATTTTCAAGTGCCCTTTGTAAGCAAACAGGGCGTTTTGTTTAATGATTGCGCCCTGGCGGCACAAGTGCCCTACGGTGACCCGGATGCGCCGGTGGCATCGACCACCCACTCTACTGCCCAGCGAGCCGGCTGGATTTGGGATATTGGCCTGCAAAGTCGGCGTGGTGTCGGCCATGTTTACGCCAGTGCCTATACGAGTGACGAACAGGCGGAGCAGGATTTGCGGGCCTATCTTGAGCCGTCATTGGGTGCCGCAGGCGCAGACTCAGTGGCTGTCAGGAAAATTCATTTTAATCCGGGCTACCGGGCTGAGTTCTGGCATAAAAACTGTGTCGCCATCGGCATGGCCGCCGGTTTTATCGAACCCCTGGAAGCCTCTGCCCTGGCATTGGTCGAACTCGCCGCGGCGATGATTCGAGACGATTTTCCGGCTAACCGTGCCCTGATGGACATCACCGCAAAGCGGTTTAATGCGCGATTTCGATACCGGGCGGATCGGGTTATTAACTTTTTGAAGCTGCACTATGTACTTTCCCAGCGCCGTGATGGCGCTTATTGGAAAGACAATATTGATATGTCGACCGTGCCGGACTCCCTGCAGGAACTCTTGTCACTGTGGCGTTATCAAGTGCCGTCGCGGCTGGACTTTATCCAGGCGGAGGAAGTATTCCCCGCTGCCAGCTATCAATACATATTGTACGGTATGGGGTTTAATTCGCACTTGCGGCAATTGCATCGATACACCGAAGAGCAACCCCACGCATTGAGAGTGATGCGGGCCAATGCCATATCGGTGCAAAAGTACTTACATGCTCTGCCGTCAAACCGGGCGTTGCTCCAGCATATTTGCGGTGACGTTCAGGCACAAAGTGCTTCGGGCCTACAGGCCCGGCGTAGCTGACTGGTGTTAGAGAGACCGGCGACGGTCAGGTTTATTGGGAGGCGGGATGGCAAACCATGCACTGTTAAATAACGTCGATCACCAGCATCTCCGGGTCATTACCCGGCACGGTGTCGAGTGGGGCGACAATCAAATGTGCACGCTGGCAATACCCTCGGAATTTCGCAGCCTGCAGGCGGATTATCCGATTTTTTTTCATTGCTCTGGCGAAACCGATAAGTTTATGCCAATGGTCATGTTTGGCTTTGAGCAGGGTGAAAACCTTTATTTGAGTGAGCAGGGCTGGGATGCTTCCTACATTCCATTGATGATTCAGCGGGGTCCGTTCCTGATCGGCTTTCAGCAACGCCCGGGTGAACAGAGAAGTCAGGTAATGTCCATAGACCTCGACGATCCCCACATCAGCACAACAGAGGGGGAGGCGTTGTTTCTACCTCACGGCGGCAACACCCCCTATACGGAACGCATGGCATCTGTGCTGCAGGCGATCGACCAGGGTCAGGCCGCAGTCAAGGCATTCACTGATGCTCTGGTGAGTCAGCAGTTGTTGGAACCGTTTACGCTTAATGTGACCCTCAACAACGGCGCCAAACTGGGGCTGGATGGATTTCACACAATCCACGAGGAACGCCTGGCTGAATTGGACGGTGAGGTGTTGATCGATTTTCATCGGCGGGGAATTTTGCAGGCCATATATATGGTGCTGGCATCTATGTCCAATATCCGCCGGCTTATTGATAAACGAAATGCCCGGTTGTAACCGCCGGGCACTTTTTATTGAGTTCACATTATTGAGTTCACATTATTGAGTTCACATTATTGAGTTCACGTAGGTATGTTAGCCATTGACAAGCGGGTGGATATTGTGGAGGGGGTTAGCGCTAACGCGATTCCCGCCGATATACTCTGTGCCACTGAACCCTTGTTGCTCAAAGGTCTGGTAGCCGATTGGCCATTTGTGCATGCCGGCTCGCAAAACCCTGCCGCAGCCAAGGACTATTTACTCCGGTTTTATCGAGACGCGCAGGTCCTGGCCCTGCGCGGAGCGGCCGAGCATAAGGGCCGTTTTTTCTATGATGAGACACTGACCGGTTTTAATTTCACGCGGACCAACAGTTCGTTGGCAGCGATTTTAGACGAGTTGGATACTACGCCGGAACCAGCCGATCATCTTTATGTAGGTTCAACCGCCGTGGATAACTGCCTGCCAGGTTTCCGGTCGTCTAATGATCTTGCACTGCAACACTTGAACCCCCTGGTGTCGATATGGTTGGGTAACCGGAGCAGAATCGCGGCACACTATGATTTCCCCGACAACATCGCCTGCGTAGTGGCCGGCCGCCGGCGCTTTACGTTGTTTCCACCGGAACAGCTTCCGAACTTGTATGTCGGACCGCTGGATGTGACACCGGCCGGGCAGCCGATTAGCCTGGTTGATTTTCATCAACCTGACAGACAGCGTTTTCCGCGGTTTTCGGCGGCCCTGGAACATGCCCTGATTGCCGAGTTGCAACCGGGGGACGCGTTGTTTCTGCCCAGTATGTGGTGGCATCACGTAGAAGCACTGGAAAATTTTAATGTGCTTATTAACTATTGGTGGCGAAGCACAGCCGCCTTTACCGGCACGCCGGCCGATGCGTTGTTGCACGGGGTTATGGCGTTGCGTAATTTGCCGGCGGCCCAAAAAAGGGCATGGAAAGGTATCTTTGAGCATTATGTTTTTAATGAATCGCCGGAGGCGCTGGCACATATTCCCGCTGCAGCACTGGGTGTTTTAGGAGAGCCGGACGCCGACAAGAGCCGACAATTGCGGGCGATGCTTCGAAATAATTTAAACAGGTAGTTGAAACCGTAGTTGAAACCCTAGTTGAAACCCTAGTTGAAACCCTAGTTGAAACCCTAGTTGAAACCCTAGTTGAAAACCTGACAGCAGGTGGTCGAATGAGAGATGGGCCGATAAAAAAAGTGGTGATTGCAGGAGGCGGTACAGCCGGTTGGATGACGGCCGCTGCGATGGCAAAGTTGATGGGAAAAAACCTCGATATCACACTGGTTGAATCGGATGCGATTGCCACTATCGGCGTCGGGGAGGCAACCATCCCCACGCTGGTGTTTTTTAACCGGTTGCTTGATATCAAAGAACCGGAATTTCTGGCGGCCACCCAGGGTACCTACAAGCTTGGTATCCAGTTTGAGAATTGGCGTGATATTGGCGAAGACTATATGCACGCTTTCGGGACCACGGGGAAAGACTGCTGGGCCTGCGGCTTCCAGCATTTTTGGATGAAAGGCAGAGAGCTGGGGGTAAGCAGTGGCTTTGGCGATTACTGCCTGGAACGCCGTGCCGCGGAGTCTTTGAAGTTTGGTCATCTGCCTAGTAACGGACTCAATTATGCCTTCCATATCGATGCTTCCCTTTATGCCGGATTCCTGCGGAAATTCAGCGAAAAATACGGGGCGAAACGCCTTGAAGGTAAAATCGATAAGGTCGTAACCGACACCGAAACAGGGTTTATTGAGTCATTGACACTCACCTCCGGCGAGGTGGTTGAGGGCGATTTTTTTATTGATTGCACCGGTATGCGCGCTTTGCTTATCGAGCAGGCTTTACATGCGGGGTTTGAATCCTGGTCACACTGGCTGCCCTGTGACAGCGCGATAGCGGTCCAAACCAATACTGTCCGGGAGCCTGTCCCCTATACCCGCTCCATAGCCCGGGAGTCGGGCTGGCAGTGGCGTATACCGCTGCAGCACCGGGTGGGCAATGGCCTGGTGTACTGCAGTCGGTATCTGGACGATGCCTCGGCGCGGGCGATGCTGTTGGAGAATGTCGAAGGAGAAACCCTGACTGAGCCGTTGTCAATTAAGTTCCACGCCGGTCGCAGGCGCAAACAGTGGTTTAAAAACTGTTTGGCCGTTGGTCTTTCCAGCGGTTTTCTCGAACCCCTGGAATCCACCAGTATTCACTTGATTCAACAAAATATCGTGCGTTTTTTACGGATGTTCCCCGCTGCCGGCATCAGCCAGGCCGAAGTGGACGAGTTTAATCGACAGGCTGACTTCGATATTGAGCGGATTCGTGATTTTATCATTTTGCATTACAAGGTTACCGACCGGGCGGATAGCGCTTTTTGGCGCCATTGCCGCGCCATGGAGATACCGGAAACACTCAAAAATAAAGTTGATATTTTTGAGAAGACAGGCCACGTGTATCGCGAGGGTAACGAACTTTTTGTTGATTCCTGGCAGCAGGTCATGCTCGGGCAGGGCCTTGAGCCGCAGCGTTATCACCCGTTGGTCGACACCATGACGGAGCGGGAGTTGGTGGACTTCCTCCAGCATATCAAGTCGAATGTCGACCGCACAGTGGCGGGTCTGCCGGAGCACAATAGTTATCTGGCGTCCTATATAAAACCAGCCAGCCAGTCTGTTGGCGCGAAGACTGAAGTTCCTTCTTATTAGTGAGTTAAACCCAACGCCGGCTCGTCAGCCAGAGGGTTAACGATGGAGTTCTGTGCAGTAGCGCGCTCGATGCGGGCGCTAATATCGAGCCCGGCGTCGCCGGAGGCTCGTTTCGGAGTTCGAGGAGCATTATCGGCTGCCATCCGCCTGTTTGGGTGACGATGGCTTTGGTTAGCGGTTATCGCTTATCGGGCAGCCCGACAGCGCCGCCGCCCGGCTACCGGGCCGGCCGCCGCCAGCACCACATTTGTCTTCGCCTGCATGAGTGAAGACACTTATTTCCGCTCGCAGCCGCGCTCTGGCGAGGGGTATCTTGGGGCACTGGTAACATCATTTCACCGGATTTATGCATGCAGCACGGAGCGTATTTGTTACGCAGATGACACCAGTGTATTTATTAGGGTAAATAAACAGGTATGAATTAACTATGAAATTCATTAAAGCACTTTTTTTACGAACAGCACCGGCGCTTGTGTTGCTGTCGGCCTCTTATGCGTCACAGGCAGCAGTCATCCAGGCTGAAGACTACAGCGCATTTTACGATACGACGCCCGGCAATGCCGGTGGCGCCTATCGCGGTGACGCGGTCGATATCGAAGCCACAAGCGACAGCGGTGGCGGGTACAATGTGGGTTGGATAGAGGCGACTGAGTGGTTGGCTTACAACGGTATTAATTTTCCGACCACCGGCAGTTACACGATCAAGTTGCGGGTGGCCAGCCCCAACAGCGGTACTTCAGCCTCTGTTGATCTTAATGGCGGCTCCCTGGTATTGGGTACCGTCAATATTCCGAATACCGGCGGTTGGCAAAATTGGCAGACTGTCACCTTAAACGCCACCGTAAACGCCGGGACCTACAATCTTGGTGTTTACGCGGCAACCTCGGGCTGGAACCTGAACTGGATTGAGGTCACCTCCAATGGTGGCGGCGGTGGTGGTGGCGGTGTGGCAACTGTGTATCAGCACTGCAATTACACGGGCTGGTCAGTTTCCGTGGGTGCGGGCAGCTATACGCTCGGTGCATTGAGGGGGCTTGGGTTTGTCGATAACGATGCCTCGTCTATCCGCGTGGCGCCGGGTTATGAAGCCGTTCTCTTCGAACACGATAACTTCCAGGGCGCTTCGTTGGTCAGGACCGGTAACGATGACTGTCTGGTTAATGAAGGTTTTAACGACAAGTTCACGTCCATGATCGTGCGTCCTACCAGCGGTGGTGGCGGTGGTGGTGCTACCTGGAGTGATGAATTCGACTTTATCGATTTTAATACCTGGACGTTTGAAACCGGTGGCGGTGGCTGGGGTAACAACGAGCTTCAGTACTACACCAATGGCAACAACGCATCGATCCAATACGACGGAGCGGCTGGCAGCAATGTGCTGGTGATCGAGGCGCGCCGGGAGGGCGGTTACAACTGCTGGTATGGTGCCTGTCAGTACACCTCTACGCGGATGATTTCACGGGGCAAAAAAGAGTTCGGTTTCGGGCGCATCGAAGCGCGTATCAGAATGACCCAAACCCAGGGCGGGTGGCCGGCGTTCTGGATGTTGGGCAGCAACTTCGGCACCGTCGGTTGGCCGGCATGCGGTGAAATCGATATTATGGAGCACATCAATAACGATGGTTCCATTCACGGCACCATGCACTGGCAGGATCACAATAATAATTACGCAAACTACGGCGGTTCAACCGGCGCCAATGTCACGGGTTACCATGTCTACGCTGTAGAGCGCGACGCCAACGAGATCCGCTGGTATCTCGACGGCAATCTCTACCATGTTGCTAACATTGCAGGCGGTATTAACGGCACCAGTGAATTTCAAAATACGTTTTTCCTGCTGCTGAATTTTGCGGTTGGCGGTAATTGGCCCGGCAGTCCGAACGGATCGAGCCAGTTTCCACAGCGCATGTATGTCGACTATGTCCGCTACTACCAATAGTCCGCCGCTTCTTACTACCCACAGTCCGGCGCACCTGTAGCCGGCGGGAAGAAATCGGTGTCGCCATGACTGGTAAGGCGACACCCGCATAGACCACTTGGTTTACCCGGCCTTTGGCCGGGTTTCCTACCCAGTGCACCAAGGCTGTCACCCGGCACTGTCTTACCTTAAGCTGCCTCGATTTATCTTCTCCTCCGACACTAAACGTTTCCGACTATAGCTGGATAACCCCTGCAGCCAGATGTGGCCGAAGTGCCCCGGTATGGCGTCTTTTTCACTCGTGATAAAGGCGATGCCATGCGGCTCCGGCAGCGTTAATGAGATACGCGACCTGTCCTGTTATAGAAAAGAGGCAACGATAATGGCGGTGATCATAGGTGGGAATGAAGCGGGCTTGTTGGACTCATCCTGGACGTTACTCAACCGTAACGACCGCAGTCACGGTAAGGACCCGGGGCACGGCAAGCAACTCTATGTTAACGCCGCCAACGGCAATCTGCTGATACAGCAACAAGACATCTTTCTGCCCAGTTTTGGCGAGGATTTCACCTTTTCCAGAACCTATAACTCCCGCGGCACCATCACCAACGAGGAGAGCCGTCTGGATGCGCCCGAGCATCAGGTCGATAAGCCCGGTTGGTACTTTTCCACTGGCGTCTTTATCGAATGGCAGCGCCCGGAGGAAGACGAAAACCCGGGGATTGAGGAAAACACCTTCTGGATTACCTATGGCGATGGCAGTAAGTTCGAGTTTCT
>NZ_ML660120.1 GCF_007004655.1 Exilibacterium tricleocarpae | reverse complement strand
CCTGTTTCGACGCCTGAAAGGATTCCGAAGAATCTTTAGCCGATTCGACAAGCTTGATGTGGTTTTCAGGTTTTTCATTAACTTTTCACTGATCGCCGACAGGCTGATTAGTGTGAACAGGCCCTAGCTTTTGATCCTAATAGAGGAGAATATGAAGTAAAAGCAGGCATTTTCCAAATTTGGTTAAATGAAGTGTTAAAGGAGTATGGAGCGACAGAGAACGACATTATGGGTCTTGATTACCTTGACGCATAGACCGAAACAAAAAGGGGACGTTTTTCGAGTAACGTATCCAGTAAAGATGTGGCTTGCTCCCGCAAAAAACTCACGATAAAGGCTTCAGAATCAACGGCAGACCATCGCCGGGCCTGCCGATCGGCGAGGGCCGATAGGGCATCTTATAACCGGGTACCACCGCCAATTCATACTTTCTGAGCAGGTAAAACAACACCAGCTTCACCTGCAACTCGGCAAAGTTCAGCCCCAGACACTTGTGCGCGCCGCCACCAAAGGGTATCCAGGCGAACCGGTGTCGATTATGCTCCGCCCGCGCCTTGCCGAACCGCTCGGGATCAAACTCATCGGGGCGAGTCCAAATCTCCGGCAGGCGATGGGTAAAGTAAGGACTGACAGTGACAATCGAACCCTTCTCTATCCGGTAGTCGTCAAAGTGACAGTCGCGCACAGCCGCACGCGGGATCGTCGGCAGGGGCGGATACAACCGCAGTGCCTCTTTCAACACCAGCCCGGCAGCGGTAAATTCATCCATATCGTCATAATGCAGGCGATCCCCGCCCAGGCGGTCAATATCGGCGCGAATCCGCGCCTGCCACTCGGGATTCTGCGCCAGCGCGTAGCACACACTGGACAGGGAACTGGTGGTGGTATCGTGGGCCGCCATCATCAGGAATATCATATGATCGACAATATCCTCAGCGCTGAAGCTCTCGCCGCTCTCCGTTTGGGCGCGGCAGATCTCAGCAAACATATCGCTGTCAGGCGACTGCCTTTTACCGGGAATCCGTGCTCGAAAGTAAGTCTCCAACAGACGCCGGCCACGCAGACCGCGCTGGTAAGGTGTGCCCGGCAGCGGGTAGCGCACCAATACCAGTGACGCGGCGACCAGGTCGACAAACGCCTGGTTGACGGTATCGGCATCACTGGCCAGGGTTTCGCCAAGGAAGATTTTCGCCGCCAGGCCGAGGGTCAACTGCTTGATGGCGGGATAAAACAAAAAATCGGCGCGCCGACCCCAGATCGTGGTCACGCTGTCGATATCCGGATTCATGGCATCGACATAGGCCGCCAGCGCCGCACGCTTGAAAGGTGCGGCCATCAGGCGCCGGTGAAACTTGTGATCCTCCCCGTCGCGCAGCATCAGCCCGTTGGGAAACAGTTTCTCCAGCGGTATGTTCCAGGCCAGCCGGCTGGAAAAATTACCCTCGCGATCCAGCAGCACAAACTCATTGCCGGCCGGGCTGAACAGGTGAATATTGCGGATCATTAGAAAATCGTTGTAGTAAACCGCGCCATACTTCGCATACATCTCATCATAGAGCTGGTTGCAGTTTTTTATATAGCGCAGGCTGTGGCCGATAATCGGCCAGCCGGATTCACCGGGGATGGCGCGTACCGCTGATGTCATGACGCAGATTCTCGCAAAATGAATGGCCGCAGGCCCGATAATGGACCCGAAGCCGCCGCATTTCAACACGGCCTGCCGGCAGGGCATCGGGACCAGCCCCGCCAATCGGGCAATTTTGTACAAAACTTTTCGGCGATAACGGATATGCTTGGTATGCTGGCAACTGCCCCGGATGCAAAAGAGAAAAGACAGCTAGGAAACTGACAGTGACAGAGAAGGCAACCTACAGGTACGCGGCAGAGCTGGGCGGACTGGAACTATTACAGGCCGACTACCGCCGCCAGACATTCTCCCGCCACAGCCACGAGGGGTATACCATCGGCGTGATCGAATCCGGCGCCCAGCAGTTTTACCGCACCGGCGGCAACCATATCGCCCCGCGCAACAGCATTATTCTGGTCAATGCCGATGAGATTCACAGCGGCTGTGCCGCCTCCGCGGGCGGCTGGGCCTACCGCGCCATGTATCCGCTGCCCGAGCAGATGGACGCTGTTTTGAGCGAACAGCCACAGCGCCTGGCAGGCACCCCCTACTTTCCCGAACCGGTAGTGCAGGACCCGGCGCTGGCCTGGCAGCTCGATATGTTGATCAGGACCCTGGAGACCTCCACCAATCGGCTGCAGCGCGAATCGATGGTCTATACCCTGCTGGCGCAACTGGTGCTGCGCCACGCCCGCAGCCGCGGCGACCCGGCGCCGGTGGTGCTGGCGCCGCCACGGCTGCAACTGGCGAAGGCGTTTTTGGACGAACACCCCGCCGCCGATACGTCACTGACCGAACTGTCCGCACTGGCGGGGCTCAGCCCCTACCACCTGGTGCGACAGTTCAAACAGTATTTCGGCCTGCCGCCCCACGCCTACCAGATACAGGCGCGGCTGCGGTTTGCCAAAACGCTGATACGCCAGCGTAAATCCCTCGCCGCCGCCGCGGTGGAAGCCGGCTTTCACGACCAGAGCCATATGCACCGGCACTTCAAAAAAGCGCTGGGCACCACGCCGGGACAGTACGCCCTGCAACACCGGCAGCGGCGCCTGAGCGCCTGAGCGCCTGAGGCCCGGACATCCCAATGCATCTGTAACCGAGGGGCCTATGCCATCCACTGATACCCCATCGAAGGTCGGGCCGGACACCCGCGCGCCCCGTATCCAACCGTTTTCGCGGGGCGCGGTAGCGGCCCTGCCGCTGTGTGTGGCGGTGGTCCCCTGGGGCTTGTTGACCGGCTCGCTGGCCATAGAGTCGGGGTTGTCGCCGGTCCAGGGACAGGCGATGTCGCTGCTGGTCTTTGCCGGCGCCGCGCAACTGGTGGGCATGGGTCTGATCAAAGCCGGCGCTGGGCTCGGCAGTATTTTGCTGACCACGTTTTTTATCAGTTCCCGCCACCTGCTCTACTCGATGATCTACCGCCAGCACCTGGCCCGGCAACCGAAACGCTGGCGTCTGGCGCTGGGCTTTCTGTTGACCGACGAGCTGTTCGCCCTGACCAGCCAACCGGCGCCGGGCGCCGGCGGCTTCAATCGCTGGTATGCGTTCGGTGTCGGTTTTACTTTTTACCTGGTCTGGAATATCACGACTTTTTTCGGCCTGATCGCCGGGCGTATGATTCCCGACCTCAACACCCTGGGGCTGGACTTTGCCATCGCCGCCACCTTTATCGCTATTGTGGTTCCGATGGTCAAAAACCTGGCCGTATTGGCTACCGTGGCGACGGCGGCGGTGCTGGCGGTGCTCTGCGAGGTGCAGCAGATCGAGGGGGGAATCATCATCGCCGCCCTCGGTGCCATGACGGTGGGCTTCCTGACAACGGGGAAAACATCGTGACGATCTGGTTGACCCTGTTGCTGATGGCAGCGGTGACATTTGCAACCCGCTATGCATTTCTCGAGCCGCGGGTACCCATTCGCCTGAACAACGCCGCCCAGCGGTTTCTGGGCTACTCGGCCCCGGCGGTGCTGACCGCCATTACCGCGCCGATTGTGTTTGCCCGCGGGCAGCAGCTTGACCTGAGAGTGGACAACATCTATCTGTGGGCGGCGCTGACGGCGGTCACGGTGGCTTACTTCAGCCGCAATACCCTGCTGACCGTCGCCGTCAGCATGCCGGTGTTTTTCGGACTGAAGCACTACTTGCAGTAAAGAATTGCAATAACAAACGACACCGGAGAGCCCCCCGGTGCCCGAGTCTTAGTTGACCGTGGGCTGCTCGCCATCACCCGCATTGGCCTTGGCCTGCGCCATGGCCTGGGCAAACAGCGCATCGAAGTTAATCGGCGGCAACATCAGCGGAGGGAAACTGCCCTTGGTGACGATGTTGTCGACCGCTTCACGGGCGTAGGGAAACAGTATCTGCGGGCACATGGTGTTGAGCACCTGTGCCAGTTGCTGGCCCTCTATGCCCTTGACCAGAAACAGGCCGGCCTGTTGTATTTCGGTGAGGAAGGCGGTCTCCTCGTCGATCTTGGCGGTGATCGTCAGTGTCAGCACCACTTCATAGTTGTCGTCGTCGACCCGATTGGTCTTGGTGTTGAGTTCCTGGTTGACCTGGGGTTTCCACTGCTTTTTGAAAGCTTCCACACCCATGGGCGCTTCGAAAGACAAATCCTTCAGATAAATCCGCTGCATGGCAAACTGCTGTTGCCCCTGTTGTTGATCACCTGCTGCCGCTTCGGTGCTGTTTTCATCAGCCATAATTATTCTGCCTGCTCATGTCATTTTATTTTGGGTTAACTTGGGTTAACGAAGTTGTATGATCTTGTTTCGTTACATCTCAGTGGAGGCTTTATAGAGGCTTGCCTGCAGATGCCTTCCCAGTGCCAGGGCTAGGTATGGGGGCAGCGGATCGGAATTCAACCGCCGTGCGCCAACTAATCTTTCCGGGCCATCGGGCCATCGGTCAAGCTGTCAACAGGCTGTCGAGTTGCCCGCGCCGCTCCAGCGCCAGCAATTCGTCGCAGCCACCCACGTGGGTGTCGCCGATCCAGATTTGCGGCACGGTGCGGCGCCCGCTCTTGGCCATCATCTCGCGTCGCAGTTGGGGATTGAAATCCACCTGTATTTCCCGATACCCGACACCCTTGCCGTCCAATAAGTATTTGGCGCGGATGCAGTAGGGGCAAAAGCGCGTGGTGTAAATCACTACTTTCTCAGACGCCATGTGATCAGCCGTCACCTTCTCGGGCACCACGTCTTCAGACGCAGCCTTCTCGGGCGCGACTTTCTCGGATACGACTTTCTCGGACATGGGAACCTCAGGGTAAATTAAAACAGTGGCCGCACATTCAGCAATAACGTTGGACCGGTTTCAGCGCCGCCGGCGCGGGCTGGCTGCAAGGTCCCCCGGCGTCACTTTTTGACCACCGGCAGGTTCTGGTTCTGCCATTCCGCCATACCGCCGTCCAGACGCCGCACATCGAAGCCCTTCTCGCGCAACGCGCGCCCGGCATTGCCCACGTGCTGGCCCATTTTATCGACCAGTACGACCACCTTTTCCCGGTGCGGTTCCAACTCGACAAACCGCTCAGCCAGCTTGTTGTGGGGAATATTGACGGCATCGACGATATGCCCGGCCTTGAAGTCAGCCGCCTCGCGCACGTCGACCAGGACTGCGCTGTCGCTGTTGAGCATGCGGGTCGCCTCCTGGGCCGACACCCCCTTGCCGCCTTTTTGTTTTTCCCGCCAGGTAAACACATAGATCAACACCAGCAACACACTGACGAGTAACCATTGCTCACTGATAAATACAAAAAACTCCACGCCCCTGGGTTTCCTTTTGCCATGACCTGCCATAACCCGCACCGCCACTGCGCCGGCACGGGAATTAACGAAAGCGCCGCAGTATACACCATAGGGATACGGTTGCTTAACCGCACAGCCGTAGAGTTCTCGGGACTAAGCCGGTAAACTCTGCCACTCTTCGGCCGGCGCAATCCACCACCCTGTGCGCTCAGGTACTCCAGCGGGGTCCCGATGATAGATAGTGCCATAGCCCGACGGTAGCTGGTGCCGATAGCCCGATGATAGATAGCGCCGATAGACAGTGCCCCGCAGACAGGCAACAGGGTTAGCGACGGGTTCTGTTCCCGGCAGGCTTTAACGATATTCAGGCAGATTCACATGACGACGACCAACAGACCTCTGGCCCTCCTGGTACTGGACGGCTTCGGCCACTCCGACAGTGCCGACTACAACGCCATCAAAGCCGCCGACACACCGGTCTGGGATAGCATCTGGCAGCGCCGGCCGAGCACCCTGATCCACACCTCGGGCATGGCGGTGGGCCTGCCGGAGGGCCAGATGGGCAACTCCGAGGTGGGCCATATGACCCTGGGCGCGGGGCGGGTCGTGTACCAAAATTACACCCGTATCAACAAGGCCATCAGCGACGGCGAGTTTTTCTCCAACCCGGCCTACAGCGCCGCCGTCGACAAGGCGATAGACAACGGTGGCGCCCTGCATATTTTCGGGCTGCTGTCGCCGGGGGGCGTGCACAGCCACGAAGACCATATTCTCGCGATCCTGGAGCTGGCCGCCCGGCGCGGCGCCAAGACCGTTTATGTGCACGCCTTCCTAGACGGTCGCGATACACCGCCGCGCAGTGCCGAGGCCTCACTGGCGAAACTGGAGGACAAGCTGGCGGCCCTGGGCGTGGGCAAGGTGGCAACTGTGATGGGCCGCTTCTACGCCATGGATCGCGACCAGCGCTGGGATCGGGTACAGGCCGCCTACGATCTGCTCACCAAAGGCGCAGCCGATTATCACAGCGACACGGCGTTACAGGCCTTACAGGCCGCTTACGAGCGGGACGAAAACGACGAGTTCGTCAAACCCACCGTTATCGACAGCGCCGGTGATGCCCGGGTGCGCGACGGCGACAGCATTATTTTTATGAATTTCCGCCCCGATCGAGCGCGGCAGTTGACCCGCGCGTTCGTGGAGGAGACGTTCGACGGCCTCGAGCGCGACCAGCGCCCGCACCTGGCGGATTTTGTCATGACCACGGAATACGCCGCGGATATCGATACCCCTTGTGCCTACCCGCCCCAGGCCCTGGTCGACTCCCTCGGCGAATACCTGGCCAAACAGGGTAAAACCCAGTTGCGCATCGCCGAGACCGAGAAGTATGCCCACGTGACTTTCTTTTTCAGCGGCGGGCAGGAGGCACTTTATGACGGGGAAGATCGCATTCTGGTGCCTTCACCCAAGGTGGAAACCTACGACCAGCAACCGGCGATGAGCGCCGTCGAGGTGACCGACAAACTGGTCGAGGCGATTGAGAGCGGCACCTATGACGCCATCATCTGTAACTATGCCAACTGCGATCAGGTCGGCCACACCGGCGTTTTCGACGCCTCGGTGGCGGCCGTTGAAGTGGTGGACCAGTGCCTGGGACGGGTCTTCGCCGCGCTCGAGAAAGTCGGCGGCGAGGCACTGGTGACCGCCGATCACGGCAACGTGGAAGAGATGTTCGATGCCGAATCGGGCCAGCCCCACACCCAGCACACCACCTTGCCGGTACCGTTTGTCTACGTCGGCAAACGCTCGCTCAGCATGACCGACGGCGGCAGCCTGGCCGATGTAGCGCCCACCATGCTGGCGCTGATGGGACTGTCGCAACCGGCGCCCATGACCGGCACCAGCCTGGTCAAACTGGACGACTGAGGCGCACACTTGCCAAAAAAAGGCCGCCCGGGTATGTTGCTTCCGGGTTTACTTTCGCCCGACGACGCTACCCTAACCCTGCCGCAAAAACCGGACCGAGTTGATCAGGCCACATGAAAAAGATCGTCCAGCAGCAAGTCTTGCGCGCATTCCACCGCGCTACTGCCAAGCTCACCACAGCGGGGCGGCGCTACCTGGTGCTTGCCGTCGCCCTGCTCTGCGCCTCTACTGCCCTGGCACAACAGATCAGTGAAACCGAGTACCAGACCAAACTGAAATCGCTGCAAGACGCCATCGAGCAACTACAGCGCGAGCTGCGTTCGGTGAAAGACTCCCGCGATGAACTGCAAAACAACCTGCAGCAATCGGAAACCGACATTGGCGAATTGATCAAGAAAATTGAACGCATCAAAGGCGAACTCAAAGAGCAGGACGCGCAACTGCACCAACTCAACGATCAACGCGACCAACTGCGCGGCGATCAGCGTCAACAGCAACACCAGATCGCCCAACAGGTCAACGCCTCCTACCGGCTGGGCCGGCAGGGCAACCTGAAATTGCTGCTCAACCAGGAAGACCCGGCCCGGGTGGCGCGCATGTTAAAGTACTACGATTATTTCCTCGACGCCCGCGCCGATAAAATCGACACCTACCTGGACACCATCGCCGAGCTGAACCAGATCGAGCCGCGCATTAAAGACAAAACTGAGCAGTTGGCAAAACAACGCAACACACTCGAACAGCGCCACCGCCAGTTGACCGACCGCCAGACCGAGCGGCAACGCACCCTCGCCAAACTCAACGCCACCATCACCGATAAAGACGCCAACCTGAAAAAACTCGCCCGCGACCGCGCCGAGCTGGAACAGGTGTTGCGCCAAGTTACCGATACCCTGGCCGGCCTCAGTCTGCCCGGGCAGGATACCCCGTTCGCCAGCCTGCGCGGTAAACTGGCCTGGCCCGCCCGCGGCCGCCTCGCCCACACCTTCGGCAGCACCCGCGCCGCCGGCAAAATGAAATGGGACGGGGTGATGATCAGGGCCAGCGCCGGCACCGCGGTGGCGGCGATTCACCACGGCCGGGTGGTGTTCTCCGACTACCTGCGCGGTCACGGGCTGTTGCTGATTATCGACCACGGCGGTGACTACATGAGCCTCTACGCTCACAATCAGGCTCTCTACAAAGACACCGGCGACTGGGTCGAGGCCGGCGAGACCATCGCCAATGTCGGCGCGAGCGGCGGCCTGACCCGGGCGGGCCTGTATTTCGAGATTCGCCACCGGGGCAAGCCCACCAACCCGGCCAACTGGTGCAGGGGCTGATTAGGCGTGGCTTTCAGACCCGGTTGATGCATAATATCGGGCCATAGATTCACCTTAGCGGTCCCACTATGTACTGTCGCTACTTTGGTCTGCAGGAACCGCCGTTTTCCATTGCGCCAAACCCGCGTTACCTGTTTATGAGCGAGCGCCACCGGGAAGCCCTGGCGCACCTGCTCTACGGGGTCGGGGTCGGCGGCGGCTTCGTGTTGCTGACCGGCGAGGTGGGCACCGGCAAAACCACCGTCAGCCGCTGCCTGCTGGAGCAGTTGCCGGACAACACCGATGTAGCCTTTATCCTCAACCCCTACCTGGACGCCGCCGAGCTGCTGGCCACCCTGTGCGAAGAGCTGGGTATCGACACCGACGGCAGCAGCAGCCTGAAAGAACTGAACGAGCGGCTCTACCAGTTTCTGCTGGAAAATCACGCCAAAGGCCGCAACACTGTCCTGCTTATCGACGAGGCGCAGCACCTGCAATACGAAGTGCTGGAGACTATTCGCCTGCTGACAAACCTCGAGACCAATACCAAAAAGCTGCTGCAGATCATTTTCGTCGGCCAGCCGGAACTCCAGGCACTGCTGGCCAAGCCCTCACTGCGGCAGTTGGCCCAGCGCATCACCGCCCGTTTTCATATCGACCCCCTCAACCTCGCCGAGACTGAGGCCTATATCGCCCATCGCCTGCGGGTGGCGGGCCTGCCGGCCAACCAGCAACCGTTTTCACTGGGTATCATCAAAAGCATATACAGCATCAGCGGCGGCATCCCCCGTATTATCAACGTGCTGTGTGACCGCATGCTGCTCGGCACCTACTCCCAGGGTAAAACTGTGGTGGACCGCGGCACCTTGAAGCAGGCCGCGCTCGAGGTGATGGGCAAGGACCCGGACAAGGTGGAGATCAAACCCCTGCTGTTGCCGGTGGCGGCAGCCTGTGTGCTGATAGTCGGTATCGCCGGGCTCGCCTGGTGGCAGTGGCCGCTGACCGCGACACCCGCCGCGCCGCCGGTGGCGGCAAGCGCACCGGCAGAGCCGATAGCGGGATCGGGATTTGAGCCGGGGCCGGAGCCAAGGTCAAACGCCAGACCAGAGCCGCAGATGGCGTCACCGTCAGCACCGCCACCAGCATCCACGGCGGCTAACGCGACGCCGTCGAGCCCCGCAACCCCGGCACCGGTTGCCGTGACTCTGCCCCCCTCCCCCGCGGTAGCCACTATCGACACCGACCCGGCGACCTATCTGTACACCAGCGAAGAAGAAGCGCTCAATCAACTGTTGCTGGCGCTGGGGGTGGCCCAGTACCCGGCCCAGGCGCCCTGTGCTGACATCGTCGCCCGGGGCTGGCGCTGCGAGCGCCAGACGGTAAAAAGCTGGCGCGAATTTCGCGAAATCAACCGCCCGGCCGTGCTGGCGCTGAGGTCGCGGGATACAGAGGAAACCCAGTACGCGGCCCTGGTCGGCATCGAGCGATCCCGGGCCAATATCAGTTTTGACGGCGAGTCGGCCCTGCTGCCGCTGACCAGCCTGGGCGAGAGCTGGGACGGCGAGTTTCTGTTTATCTGGCGCCCGCCGGAGGACTTCCGGCGTCCCATCAGCTTGGGCGACAGCAGTTCCACGGTGGAGTGGCTGGCGATCACGTTTGCACGCATGGACGGCGGCGTCGGGGTCTGGTCGGGGGAAGAATTCGACAGCCATCTGTCGGAGCGGGTCAAGCAGTTTCAACGGCGTAACAATATCGACGCCGACGGCATTGTCGGAATAAAAACCCTGCTGAAGCTCAACGACCAGCTGGGTATTGATAAAACACTCGATAAGCGTGCGCTCGCGCACAATGGCAGCAACGAAAAAGGCTAGGGCCTGTTAACACTATTTGAGCTGGCTCTGTTGGGCCTGAAGCGGCGCCAATCTAGGCGCGAGGAGTGTGGTTTGGTAGCATCAAATGAGCGACGAGCAACGACGAGTGGCGCCGCTTCAGGCCCAACCCGGAGGGCTGGACCTCTCTTGCCGCTCAGCGGCGTTATCAGTCGCTCATTTGGGATGAAACTACGCTCCTTCTGCCTTGCTGAGCGGCAAGAGAGGTCCAGCAGAGCTAACTCAAATAGTGTTAACAGGCCCTAGCGATGTCTTATATCTTGGACGCTCTGAACAAGTCCGAACAGGAGCGCCGGCAGCAACTGGATGCCCCGAGTCTGCAGTTGGCACCGACCGGGAACGACGCCAGGTCCGGCGCCAACTGGCTGTTGCTGATTCCGAGCCTGGTCGTACTGGTGGCGATCGTCGCCTTTGCCGGCTACCGATTGCTGCCCGGCGTCGACATACCGGCGCCGGAGGCAACCGCAGCGCCGGCGCAGCGGGCGCTGCAACCGGACACTGCCAACCCCCCCGCCCGGCACCGGGGCGCGGCGACTACGGCGGACACGACAGCCGCGACCGGATCGATGGCGACAGGCGCAGACACCCTTGCCAGTCGTGCCGCCAGCGCGCCCCCAATACCGGCGGGAGGCGCCGATAACGCGGCGAATGCCGCCGACATTCCCTACCTCGCGGACTTACCCTGGTCATTTCGCGGCCAGGTGCCGGATATCGATTACAGTGCCCATGTCTACTCTGAGAACGGCGGTACCGGCTTCGTGATCCTCAACGGCTCCATGCGCTACGAGGGCAACAATGTCGGCGGCGGGCTGACGGTACGTGAAATTCTGCCCGCGGGCGTGGTGCTCGAATACCGGGGCCGACAATTTCGCCTGGACGCCATGAAAAGCTGGCGCCAGCGCTAGCGGCGCACAACCGCTTCGCAGGCCTTGATCCGGACCGCCAACAGTGGTTACATGAACGCTACATCAGCTACTTGCCTAGCGCCTGATCCCACCTCGTGCGGCAACCGGTGCCCCGGGCGAGTTAATTTGCGATCCGATGCGAATTATTGCCCCGCCCACCGGTCTACAATGGGTGTCGAGTAGTATAAATTTGCTGTGACTGTCCCCCAAAATCCGGTCTCAAAAAGCCCGGTCCCGGATAGCCCGGGTCGAGGTCGACAGCGTCGTTTCAGGAGTCTCGTATGCCCTTGCGCCGTATCACCCACTCTCTGGCCGCCACTGCGCTGGTGCTGGCCGCCGCGTCACCGCTGAGCCACGCCGCGGAGGCCCTCGACCAGCCCGAGGGCCAACTGCCTCTGAACGACCTGCGTATCTTCACCAAAGTCTACGATCATATTCGCAATGGCTATGTCGAGGAGGTGACCGACGCCACCCTGCTGGAATATGCCATCAAGGGAATGCTGTCGGAACTCGACCCCCATTCCTCTTACCTCGATGCCGTCTCCTACGACGACCTGCAGGTTAATACCAAAGGCGAATTTGGCGGCCTGGGTATTGAAGTCGGCATGGAAAACGGTTTCGTCAAGGTCATCTCTCCCATCGACGATACCCCGGCGCGGCGGGCCGGCGTGGAGGCGGGGGACCTGATTATCAAACTCGGGGACAAGTCCGTTAAGGGCATGAGCATGAGCGAGGCGATCAAGGAAATGCGCGGCCCCAAGGGCAGCGATATTATCGTCACCATTGTTCGCGAGGGTATCGACCAGCCTTTCGACCTCACCATTACCCGCGACATTATCAAGGTCAAAAGCGTGCGCGCGCGAATTCTCGAGCCGGGTTACGGCTATGTGCGGGTGGCTCAGTTCCAATTGGGTACCGGTAGCGACCTGGTCAACGCCATTCACGATCTGCAGGAACAGGACCGCGAACTCAAGGGTCTGATTCTCGATCTGCGCAACAACCCGGGCGGTGTGCTGCAGGCCTCAGTGGAAGTGACCGACGCCTTCCTGGAGGAGGGCCTGGTTGTCTACACCGAGGGGCGCATAGCCAATGCCGATCTGCAATACAGCGCCAAGCCCGGCGATGAAACCGACGGCCTGCCTTTGGTAGTGCTGATCAATGACGGCTCGGCTTCGGCTTCGGAAATTGTCGCCGGCGCCCTGCAGGACCACCGCCGGGCGGTCATTATGGGCACGGAGAGTTTCGGCAAGGGCTCAGTTCAAACGGTTATTCCCATCAGTGACGAGCGCGCCATAAAACTCACCACCGCCCTTTACTTCACCCCTAACGGCCGTTCCATCCAGGCCCAGGGCATAGTGCCCGATATCATCGTGGAGCGGGCCCGGGTCACCGCTATCCGCCCGCGCAATCGCCTGACTGAGGCGGACCTTTCCGGTCATCTGGACAATGCCAATGGCGGCGAGGAGAGCAAATCGAAGGACCGCGAAGCGGCCCAGCGCAACAATGGTGAGTTGCTTGATCGCGACAACCAGCTGTTTGAAGCGCTCAACCTATTGAAAGGTCTGCATATTTTCGCCCAGCAGCAGCAACCCGGTACCAAGGTGGCCCGCGCGGCGGAAGAGCAGTAAACCTCATCTTGCCGGCGCCCTCGAGCCTCCGGCGCCGGTGGCTCGGCATCGCATTTGCCGCACTCCTGTCAACGTCCTGCCCGGCGACGGCGGCACGCATCGCCATTATCATCGACGATATTGGCTACCACCTCGGCACCGGCCTGCGGGCGGCCAGGTTTCCGGCCCAATTGACACTGGCGGTCCTGCCCCACAGCCCCAACGGGGCAAGCCTGGCACAAGAGGGCCACAGCCACGGCAAAGAGATCATGTTGCACGCCCCGATGAGCAGTCTGCAGGACCTGCCTCTCGACACCGGCGCCCTGACGGACCAGATGGACCGCAGCACCTTCACCGCAACCCTGGCGGCCAATCTCGCTGCTGTGCCCTATATCAGCGGCGTCAACAACCATATGGGCAGCCGCCTCACCCAGGCGACCGAACCCATGGACTGGTTGATGCTGACTCTCAAGCAGCGCCGGCTCTATTTCGTCGACAGCCGCACCAGCGCCGCCAGCCGCGCCTTCGATATCGCCCGTGACCACCGCCTGCCCAGCCTGCAGCGGGATGTTTTTCTCGATAATCAACGCGATATCACTTATATCAGCGCGCAATTTGCCCGGCTTATCACCATCGCCAAAGCCAATGGGCAAGCGCTGGCTATCGGTCACCCCTATACCGAGACGCTTGATGTGCTGGCGCGCGAATTGGTGAGTCTGCAACAACACGGCGTCGAACTGGTGCCTGTTTCCGCCCTGCTGGCGCCGCCTCGCCCGACCCGGAATGAGGCTCCGGTCATTAAAATACGCCACTATCGTTGACTTCGGTGCCGCCCCACCGAACGCCTTCCATCAGTTTTTTGTTTACTTTGCCGCCAAAAAGCATAAAAATGGCGGCGTTATTCGAGGTAAGGATGGCTTTACGCTTGAGCAATACCGGCGGTATGGTTCTGGCTTCGTGTTGTAGACGCCGCTGTTGTGGATGTTATTGTTGTACGCGTCATTTGAGAGTCCCGATGGCGCGTCAATAGTTGCGGTTTAATTTTTGGCGTCTATAGTTAGTTTGAGATACAAACGAAAAATCAATGGAAAGATTGAACACAGTAATTAGGGTAGGTCGATATCATGACAAGTAATCGTTCTGGCGAATATGGCGAAGTTCCGGTACGGAATGAACGGGTTTTTCAAAAAAACAGCTACTGGTACTACACCACTCGCGAAGGTGTCGATATCGGTCCATTTGACAGCCGGGTAGCGGCCGAGGCCGGCGCCGAAGAGTTTGTAGACTTCATTCTGTCCGCCGGACCCAGCATGATCGCCACCCTCGAGCAATACGGTAAGCGAGCAGCCTGACAGCAGCCCCGCACAGCTCCCCCGACAGCCCACGGGGGCGCGCACGCACCCTACAGCCGCACCTCCACTCCCCGCTCACGCATATAGTGCTTGGCCTGGGGAACTGAGTATTCACCAAAGTGAAAGATGCTCGCCGCCAGGACGGCATCGGCCCTGCCGTCGATAATACCGTCCACCAGATGCTGTAGATTACCCACCCCACCGGAAGCGATCACCGGCACCGGTACCGCATCGCTGACGGCGCGGGTCACCCCCAGATCGAAGCCGTTTTTGGTACCGTCCCGATCCATGCTGGTCAGCAGTATCTCGCCGGCGCCGTAATCGGCCATACGCGCCGCCCAGGCCACCGCGTCGATACCCGTGGGCTGGCGGCCGCCATGGGTGAAAATCTCCCAGCGCGGCGCTGACTCGGGTCCGCTGACCTGCTTGGCATCTATGGCAACAACAATGCACTGAGCGCCAAAGCGATCCGCGGCGGCCTTTACGAACTCCGGCTCTTTGACGGCGGCGGAATTGATACTGACCTTGTCGGCACCGGCGTTGAGCAGCCGCCGGATATCCTCCAGGGTGCGGATACCGCCACCCACGGTCAGCGGAATAAACACCTCGCTGGCGATCTTTTCCACCGTGTGCACCGTGGTGTCGCGCTCTTCGTGGCTGGCGGTAATATCCAGGAACGTGATTTCATCGGCGCCCTGCTCGTTGTAGCGCTGCGCCACTTCCACCGGGTCGCCGGCATCGCGAATATCGACAAACTGCACGCCTTTGACAACCCTGCCCCGGTCGACATCGAGACAGGGAATAATGCGTTTTGCCAACGCCATAAGATCACCTCGCTGATCCAAATGCAGCTGGCACGCTCAACTCGAACCCCGCCGCTTAAACGGTATTTAGCCGCTACCGTTTACCTATCACCAGCTACCCATCGCAATAGCGCTGGGCCTCGCCCAGGTCCAGGGTACCCTCATAAATTGCCCGGCCGGTAATCGCGCCGCAAATGCCCCGATGTGCCTGCGCCTTGAGCGCCCTGATATCGTCCAGGTTGGTGATACCGCCGGAGGCGATAACCGGAACCGGCGCCACCTGCGCCAGCGCCACAGTGGCTTCCACATTGACACCCTGCATCATGCCGTCGCGGGCTATATCGGTGTAGACGATGGCCTCGACGCCGTCGGCGGCAAACTGCCCGGCCAGGTCCGCAGCCCGCATCTCAGAGACCTCGGCCCAGCCGTCGGTTGCCACCAGGCCGTTTTTTGCATCCAGTCCGACAATGATATGGCCTTTGAACTCGCGACACATACGACTCACAAAGGCCGGCTCCTTCACCGCCTTGGTACCGATAATCAGGTACTGCACACCGGCTTGCAGGTAGTGCTCGATGGTATCGGCGCTGCGAATACCGCCGCCGATCTGAATCGGCAGCTCGGGGTAGGCACGGGCGATGGCGGTCACCACTTCACCGTTGACCGGTCGCCCCTCGAAGGCGCCGTTGAGGTCCACCAGGTGCAGGCGGCGGGCGCCGGCGTCGACCCAGCGTTTCGCCATCGCCACCGGGTCGTCGGAAAATACCGTGGAGGCGTCCATATCGCCCTGCTGCAAGCGCACACACTGACCGTCTTTCAGGTCGATAGCGGGAATGACTAGCATAGGAATACCTTCAATCTATTGGGGTGCCGGCGCAGCCCGAATTAACACTGACCCTGCCAGGTGGTGAAGTTCTGCAAAAGCTGCAGGCCGGCGGTGTGGCTTTTCTCCGGGTGAAACTGCACGGCGAAGAGATTGTCGCGGGCGAGCGCCGCGGCAAAGTCACAATGATAGTGGCAGCGCCCCGCCACCTGCGACGCGTCACCGGCCTCGACATAGTAGCTGTGAACGAAGTAGAAGCGACTGTGCTGGGCAATACCGTGCCAGAGCGGGTGGTCCAGTGTCTGCTCCACCTGGTTCCAGCCCATATGCGGCACCTTCAGGTGCCGGCCGTCGGCGGCGCGCAGATCGCGGCCGAAAAAGCGCACCCGCCCGGGCAGTATGCCGAGGCAATCGACGCCGCCATTTTCTTCACTGTGCTGCATCAGCGCCTGTAAACCGACACAGATGGCCAGTATCGGTTTACCCGCCGCCACGGCATCACCGACCGCGGTGTCGAAACCGAGCCGGCGAATTTCACCCATGCAGTCCCTGATGGCGCCGACACCGGGGAAAATGATGCGGTCGGCGGCGGCAATCTCATCGCGCTCGGCGGTAATACGCACCCGCGCCCGGGGGGCGACATGAGCCAGTGCGCTGGCCACCGAGTGCAGGTTGCCCATGCCATAGTCGATCACGGCGATACTGTCGCTGCCGCCGGCTCCGGTTGGGGTCGTCATAATGTCAGAGCGAACCTTTCGTTGAGGGCAGGATATCGCCCATGCGCGGGTCTCTCTCCAGAGCCATGCGCAGGGCGCGGCCAAACGCTTTAAACACCGTTTCAATCTGGTGGTGCACGTTGTGTCCGCGCAGGCAGTCGATATGCAATGTCACCTGGGCATGATTGACGAAGCCCTGGAAAAATTCCCAAAATAATTCGGTATCAAAATCACCCACCCGCTTTTGCGTAAAAGGCACCTCCATCACCAGACCCGGACGGCCGGAAAAGTCCACCACCACCCGCGACAGCGCCTCATCGAGCGGCACATAGGCGTGCCCGTAGCGGCGAATACCTTTTTTATCGCCGACGGCCGCCGCCAGCGCCTGGCCCAGCGTAATACCGATATCCTCAACCGTATGGTGATCGTCTATATGCGTGTCGCCCTGGCAGCGAATATCGAGGTCGATCAGCCCGTGGCGGGCGATCTGGTCCAGCATATGCTCCAGGAAGGGCACGCCGGCATCCAACCGGGCACTGCCCTGCCCATCCAGATTGACACCGACACTGATCTGGGTTTCCAGGGTATCGCGACTCACTGTGGCCGTGCGATCCGCCATGGTTATCTCCGAAGGCTACTTTAACAGAGCGCGAATTATAAGGTGTGGCCAACCCCGGTGCCAGTCGCCGTTGCCGCTATCTGCGTCGCGCTCCCCCAGCGGGCGTCCCGTCCCGCACACAAAGCTCTGATAGCGCGTTATTTGCGGGGCAGGCACTGACCGGATGCCACAGCAATAATCGTGAAAGCACTTATTGCCTAGGCCGAATGTATGGTGAAGAGCTGGTCGAAGCTGGCATAGCGCAGCACCATGCGCACATCGCGGGAGCAGTGGGTGATCAACAGATCGTCTTTTTCCAATTGCGAATAATCCCGCAACAGCAGCAGCATGCCGAGCCCGGTGCTGTCGACGGCGGTACATTGTTTAAGGTTCACGGTATAGCGCGCAAAGCGCTGGCCCTGGCTTTCATAGGCGCGGCGGAAATCCCGGTGCACATCGAGGTTGAACGGACCGGAAACTTCGATAATCAACGCCTGCTCGGCGGCGTCCGGCCGCGCTGTCACTCGCTGTAAGTTCGACCCTGACATGGGCATTCCCGCTTGTTTAGGTTGTCCACATAGGAATTTCCGCAGGATTATACAGGGCGAATGGCATTTAATAGAACCATAAGATTCTGTAAAACCTTAATACCTAACAAATTAATCTAATAATACAACAAGGGGTGTTGCAGCTCGTTGTCGTTGTAAAACGACAGCCACAATTTCTCGGTGGCGGCATCCTGGGGGAAGTAGTTGTGAATAAAGACCTGGGGCGCGGAAAAATCCGGCGAGGGCTCCAGATTGGAAATCACCGTCAGACTGTGGGAGGTAATGTTCTCCAGATGCAGATGAATTTCATAGCTCGAGCCGACATCGGTACCCTGGGCCCGGGTCGCCCAGTCCGCCGGCACACCGGGGTAGGCCTGCAGCCACTCCATCAACTCCGCCAGCCGGCTGTCGCCGGTGAGCAACTGCTGCTCCTGGACCTTTAACAGCAGAATACAGGCGAGCCGCTCCCAATGGCGGATGCGCTGGCGCAAGCCCTCGTCGGAAAAATACAGATGGAACAGGTTGGTCCGCGCCGGTGGCCTGATGCCGCCGAGATAGGCCTGCACCAAGAGTATCCAGGCGCGGTTGCACATTTTGATCTCGCCACAGCGATCCACCACGATGCCCGGATAGGGGTCCTGCTTCTGCAACAACAGCCCCAGGTGACGGCGCAGGTGGTGGTGACGGTCGTCGTCCAGATCAATTTCCTCGGTCTCCGGCAGCAGTCCCGCCGCCACCAGCAACACATTGGTCTCGCGCTCGTTCAGGCCCAGCACCGCGGCCAGGCGCCCGATCATACCGCGACTGGGATTGGAGCGCCCGGTTTCCAGAAAGCTGACATGACGCGAGGGTGTCTCCAGCATATGCGCCAGCTGCGCCTGGCTGTGGCCCCTGACATTGCGCCAAAAACGCAGCAACCGGCCGAAGGCACCGTTTTGAGAGTCTTCGGCAAGGGGCCGGGTGTCGGGAGGCATAGGGCAATATCAGTTGTCAGATGAGTGGCGTCGGCGCCTCAAACAGGGCCATTACTTACCAGGGAATTGAGGGCAAATTATAGGGTGTGTCAGACTGCACGGCAATTTTTGCCCGGTTGCAGCTTTTTACAGCAGCTGTTTCCTGACTGCCGGCGTGGCGGCGCGCACGATACGTTGCGCTGATAAGCGGTATGTTTCGCTAAATAGCACCAGTATTCGCCGCCAACAAACGGCTTACCCGCGCATTTCAGCGACGCCGCAGTAGCTTGACGATTGTGGAAAGGCAGTTGGAAAAGCCCCGGTCAGAATGGTGCCAACCGCAGGTGTCCAGGCCGCAGAAACTGTCCAACCACGCTCCATTCCCACACGCTGTCTGCCGGGCCACAACACTAACAACGACTGACCAGATAACTGCATAGCCGGAAAGACGCCATTATCCCATGACCGCCCAGGCCTCCTTATCGACCATTGACCCACCCACCCCCGATACGACTTACCCGGTAACCCCGTTGCGCATCTGCCTGCTCGGCTATCGCAGCCACCCCCATGTCGGCGGCCAGGGTATTTATCTGAAGTATCTGAGCAAAGCGCTGGTGGAGGCGGGACATCAGGTAGATGTGTTATCGGGCCCCCCCTACCCTGAGCTCGACCCCCGGGTCGGCCTGATCAAATTGCCGAGCCTGAATCTGTTCGAGGCGGACAACCATGTCACCGCCCTGCGCTGGCGTCACCTGCGGTCGTTTTCCGACACCTTCGAATGGTTCACCATGCTCACCGGCGGTTTCGCCGAGCCCTACACCTTCGGCCGGCGGGCGGTGAAATACCTGCGCCAACACGGCCACCGCTACGACCTCGTGCACGACAACCAAAGCCTGTGCTACGGCCTGTTGACACTGCAACAACGGGGCCTGCCGACGGTGGCCACCCTGCACCACCCCATTACCCGCGACCGCGAGCTGGCCTTACAGGCGGCGCCCACCTGGCAACACCGACTGCTGGTCAGGCGCTGGCATTCGTTCCTGCGCATGCAGCGCAAAGTTGTGCGCAAACTGCAACATGTGATTACGGTATCGGCCCAGTCGCAGGCGGACATCGCCACCGCGTTTGGCCGGCCCACCGATGCCGTAGACCTGATTTACAATGGTATCGACACCGACACCTTCGCCCCGCGCCCGCATATCACCCGCCAGCCGATGCGTATCATGACCACCGCCTCGGCGGATCAGCCGTTGAAGGGCCTGCGCTACCTGTTGGAAGCCATCGCCCAACTGCGACCCCACTACCCCGACCTGACGCTGCTGGTTATCGGCAAGTTGGACCCCAAGGGTCAAACCCGCCGCCTGCTGGATAAACTCGGCCTCAATCGGGCGGTGCAGTTTGTCAGCGGCATTTCCACCGAAGCGATGGTCGACTACTACGCCAGCGCCAGCATCGCCGTGTCACCCTCGCTCTATGAGGGCTTCGGGCTGCCGGCAGGCGAAGCCATGGCCTGCGCAGTGCCGGTCATCTCCAGCGACGGCGGCGCGCTGCCCGAGGTCGTGGGCGATGCCGGTGTGGTGGTCAGGGCCGGTGACAGCGCGGCGCTGGCGGATGCTCTGCGCCAATTGTTGGACGATCCCGAACGCCGCCGTTACCTCGGTGCCGCCGGGCGCCGGCGCATACTGGAGCGATTTTGCTGGCGTGTCGCCGCCCAGCAGCTCAGTCGCTACTATCACAGCGTTATCGAAAAACAGGCCCCCGACCGCGCGGCGGCGCGCCTGCGCGAAACCACGGGAGTCGCCTGAACCATGCAGACCGTGGATTTTTCCCGTCTGAAAATGCAGCCGCACCAACGCCTGCTCGACCTCGGTTGCGGCGAGGGCCGCCACAGTCTCGGCGCTTATATGCTGCACGAGGCGATCGACGTTTACGGCGTCGACCTCAGTCACCGCGACCTGACCACCGCGGCACAGCGATTTCGTGAATTTGACGAACCCGACAATCCGCGCAAACGCCTGAGCCTGGCCGTCGCCGACGGCCTGCGCTTGCCGTTTGCCGACAACAGTTTTGACCGGGTGGTATGCGCTGAAGTGCTGGAGCACATTCCCGACTACCGCGGCATGCTGCGGGAAATCGACCGGGTGCTGAAACCCGACGGACTGCTCGCCATCAGCGTGCCGCGGGCCTGGCCCGAGCGCGTCTGCTGGGCCTTGAGCGAAGCCTACCACCGGGTGGAGGGCGGCCACATTCGCATTTTCAACGCCGCCGGCCTGCGCCGGGATGTAGAAAATCACGGTCTGCGCCGCTATGCCCGCCACTGGGCCCACGCCCTGCACGTGCCCTTCTGGTGGTTGAAGTGTCTGTTTTGGGGCCGGGACAATGCCTTTCTGGTGCGCCAGTACCACCGCTTCCTGGTTTGGGATCTGATGCAAAAACCCCGTATCACCCGCTGGCTCGACCGGTGCCTGAATCCACTGATGGGGAAAAGCGTCGTTATGTACTTTAAACGGGATGTCTCACTGTGAAAGGATTAAGCGCTTCAAAAGTTATGCTGCCCAAGGGACTGTTCCCGGAAAAACTGCTGCGCGGCACCGTGGACTATATTCTCGGGGTGCAACTGGCCGACGGCGCCATCCCCTGGTTCACCGGCGGTAAAACCGACCCCTGGGATCATGTGGAGGCCGCCATGGGCCTGGCCATCGGCGGCGAGATCGAAGCCGCCGAACGGGCTTATCACTGGCTCTACCGGCAACAACTGGCGGATGGCAGTTGGTGGGCCAACTATCAGGGCAACGAGCCGAGCAGCCGCGAACAGCGCGAAACCAATTTTATCGCCTATGCCGCCACCGGCATCTGGCACCATTTTTTAATCACCCGGGACCTGGACTTCCTCACTCGCTTTTACCCGATGGTGGAAAAAGCCATCGACTTCGTGCTGGATTTCCAGACCCCCAGCGGCGAAATCCACTGGGCAGTCAATGCCGACAACAGCCCCAAACGCGACGCCCTGGTAACCGGTTGCTCATCGATTTATAAAAGCCTCGAATGCGCCATCAATATCGCTCACACCCTGGGAGAAGACGGCGCCCGCTGGGTGGCGGCGCGGCGCCGGCTGGGCCACACACTGCGCCATCACCCGGAGTGTTTTGATCGCACCTGGGAGAGCAAGGCGCGCTATTCGATGGACTGGTTTTATCCGGTGCTGGCCGGTGTAATCGAGGGGGTTGAAGCCCGCCAGCGTCTTGCCGCCAGGTGGTCTGTATTTGTGGAGCCCGAACTCGGTTGCCGCTGTGTCAGCGACGAGCCCTGGGTGACCGTGGCTGAATCCTGTGAACTGACGCTGGCGCTGCTGGCGGCGGGCGATCACGCCAGTGCGGTCAACGTCTACAGTTGGCTGCACCAGTTTCTGGATCGCGACGGCGGTTACTGGACCGGCTATGTGTTTCCCGACAGCGCTATCTGGCCGGAGGAAAAAACCACCTGGACCGCCGGCGCCATCCTGCTGGCCGCCGATGCCTTGACCGAACACACCGGCGCCGCCCGACTGTTTACCCGAAGCCGCCTGGTCGCCCCGGAGCCGCTACCGGCGCCGGAAGAGGCCGAGGGTATTCACCGTCGGTAAGTGTTCAAACAGGCCCGACGCCCGCGCCAGTTGCCAGATATGGTAGGGCGCCTGACCGCCGTCGGCGGGATCGGGAAAGATATCGTGAATGGCGAGAATACCGCCGCGCACCACATGGCCGGCCCAGCAGCGGTAGTCTGTCTGCGCCGCCGCCTCGCTGTGGCCACCGTCGATAAACACCATGCCGAGCGGCGTCGCCCAGTGTCGCGACGCCACCGACGATGAAGTCACCAGCGGCACCACCGTATCGTCGAGCCCGGCCCGTGCCAGCGTGTCCCGGAAGACGGGAAAACTGTCCATGGCCTTTACACCGGCATCGTAAAGTTCGGGATCGTGATATTGTTCGCCCAACTGGTGTTCCTCCGAACCGCGATGATGATCGAGAGCGTAGAGGACACTGTTGTTCTGCCGGCAGGCGCAGCCCAGATAAACCGTCGACTTGCCGCAGTAGCTGCCGATTTCGAGACAGGGTGCCAGCGTCGAGGCCTGCAGCGCCATCTCAAACAGGGCCTCGCCCTCGTCAGCAGCCAAAAAACCTTTTACGCTATCGATATCAATGGGGAGAGAAACAGCCATGCAAACACCTGCGGTGCGGGAATTGAATCAGTCGATTAAAGAAACATGCGCTCGAGCACACAGTGCCGGCAACCATAGCGACTGTGACCGTTAAAAACAATAGCTACAAAAGGTATTTATCGTGCGCGAAGAGCATCGCCCTTACCTGGTAAAAAAATTTCTCAATCGCTACAACCAGTTTTATGTCGAGCATTTTTTCCGGTCTCACTTCGACTCTCTCGGCCGCCGGCCGCATATCCTCAATCCGCGTCATATCGATGTGTTCGGCCACCAGATTCACGCCGGCGACTGTATCCATATTATCAGCGCGCCGGACAACAAGGTAAAACTGACCACCTGGCGCAGCAAGCAAATGCAGGGCCGGCTCGAGATAGGCGACTACTGCCTGATTTCGCCCGGCACCCACATCACGGCGGGCAAGGAAATTGTGATCGGCAACAACTGCATGTTCGCCGCCAACTGTTATATCTCCGACAGCGACTGGCACGGCATCTACAACCGCACCCGCCCGTTTCGCTGCACCAGCCCGGTGAGGCTGGAAGACAATGTCTGGCTCGGCCACGGGGTGAAAGTCGGCAAGGGCGTTACCATTGGTGAAAACAGTGTGGTGGGCGCCGGTTCGGTCGTTACCCGGGACGTGCCGGCCAACGTTGTCGTGGCGGGTAATCCGGTGCGTATCGTCAAGCGCATCGATCCCCACCGGCGCATGCTGAAGCGCGAGGCGATGTTTGTCGACAGCGACCACTACTTCGAAAACCAGGATGAGCTGGATCGCTTTTTGCTCGCCGGCAATACCTGGTCGGACTGGCTGCGCAGCCTGTTCTGGCCCCGCAACACGGACTAAAACTGACAGCGGATTATTAAAAATTTACACCCGCTAATGCAATAGCTAGCCAATGGCCGCATCTGTGTTGTCTTGCGCGGACACTATCCTTGCCTATTTTAAATACGGATTAAACCAGAAAGCGAATTATTAAAAATTCGCACCCGCCAATACAATAGCCGGTCGATAGTCGTACCTGTATTTTACTGCGCCCGCTACCGGAGCCTGTTTTATTGACAATGCGGCTTTTGCGCCTACACTTTTCTTACACCCCCTATACCCGTCCTCGCGACAACTATCCTGAAATAAAGTGCTTTCTGTCAAGATAGTTGTCGCCGGGTTTCTTACCGTTGTAATCGCCGTCTATAAAAATTATCAGGGTGAATTCAATGACTACTCTCAGCAGACAACCGTTACTCGCTATCATCACCATTGCGTGGCTTGGCATTTCTTCGCTCAGCGTCAATGCCGACCACAACTGGCGTGCGAGCCGGGATATACCTCCTTACTTCGTGGACACAACCAAACTCCCGTTTACAGCTCTCCCCGATCTGCCGGCCCGGCAGTTGTGGGGTGTTATCCGCGGTGCCGGCTACCGTATCGAAGTACCCGACGCCTGGAACGGTGACCTGGTTATGTGGGCCCACGGCTTTCGCGGCGACGGCCTTGAATTGACCGTGGACAATCACCCGCTGCGCGCCTGGCTGTTGGCCAACGGCTTCGCCTGGGCCGCCTCGAGTTTCTCCCGCAATAACTACGAAGTGGGCCAGGCGGCGCTGGACAGCCACCGCCTGCGTCTCGCCTTTCGCCGGCTGGTGGCGAAGCCACACAGGGTTTATATGAGTGGCGCCTCCATGGGCGGGCATATCACCGGTGTGGTTATAGAGCGCTGGCCCTGGCGTTACAACGGTGCCCTGAGTATATGCGGCGTGATGGGAGACCTGGATCTGTTTGACTATTTTTTCGATTTCAGCCTGGTGGCCCAGTCCCTGGCGGATATCGAGGCCGAGTTTCCACCACCGGCGGACTACGCCACCGCGGTCATACCGGAAATCAGGGCGCAGTTGGAATTATTCCCAGACAGCTTTCCCTTTACCTTGAACCAGGCGGGGGAAAGTTTAAAACAGGCCACCCGGTTTTTGACCGGCGGAGCCAGACCCACCTTCGACCAGGGCTTTATTTTCTGGAACGGCGTGAATCGGGATTTTGTGCTGGGTCTCGCAGATGGCGACGGCACCCCGGAGGATTCCCGGCGGGTAGTGGTGGACACGACCGACAGCATTTATCAACTGGACGGCGATCCGAGCCTGTCGCCCGAAGAGCAGCGGCTGAACGACTCGGTCTTGCGTATTGAGGACGAGGGTCGCAAAAAATATCAGCGTGGCTTGCGGCTGCGCAGTATTCCCAAAATTCGCGGCAATATCCGCATGCCGGTGCTGAGCCTGCATACGCTGGGCGATCTGTTTGTGCCTTTTCATATGCAGCAGATATACGCCAGGCGCGTAGCCCGATACGGGCGTTCCCATCTGCTGGTACAGCGGGCGATCAGGGACTTCGGGCACTGTACGTTTACGCCCGAAGAGTTGAGCCGGGGTATGTCAGACTTGGTGGACTGGGTGGAGCACGGCAGCAGACCCGCCGGGGACAATATACTCGATCCACAGATCGTCGCCGATCCGGATTTCGGCTGCCGGTTTACCGAGGGCAGTCATGACTATGATTTTCCGTTGACGATTCCAGCGTGCTCGGGAGGGCAGTAAATACCCTGAAAGACGGCAGTTAGTTTGTAGGAGGGTGTTGAAAACAGGCAGATCCGGTTCAAAACATAACCCACTGGAAAACTCTAAGTCTGTGTGTCATAACTTGCAAACTTATTTCTAATGTAAAATACAGAAAATACAATTAACCCAACGTGCAGGGGCCATCCCAGCAATAGGTTAAGTGTTACTAGTGTATCTGCGTCTACCGGATAGAAACTTATTAATATCAATGCCTTAAAAAAGTAAACCGATACCCATATGTATGACAAACTTTGCCATATATTTAGGCAAGTCTTAGTGGAACTAAAATCCCAATCCCTCAATTCAGGCGATCCAGCTTCTGCAAACAGTTTAGGGATGGGCTCCTTGAACAGTGAAAACAATATAAATATGATGGCTACTTGAAGTGCGCCAATCAAAGATTTTATAAACAGTGTTTCTAACAACCAGCTATCGGGAATCAACCAAATAATACAGAGTTCAATTAGACCAAATAATGCGAATATGAATGCAACGTATTTTGTTGACTTCAAAAAAAAGCTGGCTACAATCGCGTAGATACCCGATGCTACAACAGCTTCAACCAAATCGAAATACCAGTAGGTCAGACCATAAATCAATGCCGGCAATATCATCGAAAGCACTGCTTCTCTATTAAACAATACTTGCTTGATAGTATTTATGCTTTCTGTGTTCATGTCCTAGGGCCTGTTAACACTAATTGAGTTAGCTCTGCTGGGCCTGAACAGGCCCTAGCTAACCTATGCTTGCCAGCGCCCAAATCAGTCGCGCGCTTTTCGCGTCGGCTGGATCTCTTTGTTATAACTCTTTACCGCGTTTATGACACCCTGTACAACAGGCTCACTTTGGAATATTTCATGATTTCCATCTATTGTAAATAGCTTCGATTTTTTTCCTGCTTTAATTAATGCACTATGATATTGGTTGGACAAATAGGGCTTAGTGGTGTTGTCGTTTCTGCCAATATAGATTGAGATTTTCGTTTCAGAGGCTACTGCGTTCACCAGGTCAATTGGTGACGAAACATCCAGTATAGCCCGGTCTCAATATGCCCACCGCAATCACATTTTTGCTCTCAAGAGAGATTCTTTTTGCGAAACGGTAGTGATAAGAAGGCCTTGAGAATGGGGAGTCACCATGTAAAGACACAACTAATACCGGTGTTTCAGTGAGCTTCTCACCCATATAGATTTCAGCCTGAGTACAAACGCCACTAACACACACTCGATTTAGGTGGTTTTTGCCTTCTGCTTCTAAGCATCTTGCAAAAAGTAAGATGCTTAGAAAAATTAACTTCTTCCATATATTCAAAATTAACTCCACAATCCGATCAAAAATTATGACGCTTACGGCAGGCGCGCTTTTCCGCATGGCCCTGCCTGTTTGTTAGGGCCTCTTTTACCAGCTAATATTAATTTTTCTGTGTTTTGCTACACAATCCCGTAGGTGGAGGTTAATAAGGCTTTGATAGGGAGCGCCCTCTTCATCAGCCATTGTTTTATACCAATCGATAACATCTTCACTAAGCCTCAACGCCGCATTCAGCGGCTTGTCCTTTGCAGCCATTTTTAGACAACTTTTGGAATTGCACTACTTTTTCTTTACTACTGGAATCCACCAACGCACTCCCATTTCGCCCATGGGCCTAAAGGCTATTGGAAAATAGGCTGCGATATCAGGTTTATTTCCATCTCGCTCATAACCAACAGAAGAAAACCATTCTCTATAGATATACCGATTGGTCTTCATTGCGGTTTTATAAGTACAATCAAATTCAGCGTAAGTGGCTGCCGGAACAGTATGAACTTTATGTTTACCAGTATCCATGTCGGATGGCACTTCCAAACCAAGCACATCTGTCATTTCATCTTTCTTGCTATTTTCTTTTGGGAGGTATACTGAAAGTAAAGGCGCGCCTGTTAAAGGACCGGGTTTTCCGTTAGTAAGTTGATAGAGTTTCTTGTAGCTATCTGAGGTTACATAGCCTTTCCAATACCTTGAGCCATTTTTGACAAAATCGTCAAATGTGAAATTTTTGCTTTTGCCAATAACCTTAAACGAAGGTCTTTTTACTATCTTATAATCCATTTTTTCTACACCTGTTTTTTCTAAGGGAAAGAAGACTCGGTTATATGCGGTCAGCTTTGCTCGAGATGAAAGAACGTCACTGGGGTTAATGCCGTGTACATTTCGGAATGCTCGTGTAAAGGCATTAGGTGAGCCGTATCCATACTCCAAAGCAATATCAACAACCCTCCCCTTCTCACTCACAAGATCCGCTGCTGCTAAAGTGAGCCTTCTCCTTCTTACATACTCGGCAAACGTAACGTTAAAGCAGGAAAAGAACACCCTATGAAAATGATATTTTGAGCAACATGCAATTTTGGCGACATCTTCAAGCGTAATAACACTATTTAGGTTTTCCTCAATGTAATCAACTGCCAAATTCATTCGTTTTGACCATCCCATATACCTAAACCTCCAAATGAGAAGTCATAGTAGCTAGCCAACCGAATATCTGTCTCACCTTTTTTTGCTATATATGACAGGCGTATAAAATGGGTATTTGCCTAACGCCCATATAAAAGGCCGACCGATAGGGAGGCCCAGTATAACGAAGTGAAGCGATTTTGATATCTTGGTTAGGAATTGCCCGCACGAATCAATTGCCTCTTATATTTGTTACACCAGCTATTTACAATCTTTGCACGATTAAGCATTGCTTCTGGCGGAAAGTGTTTAACAACTTCATCATAACGAATTTCTGCATATTCCGGCCGAAGTCGAACAGCTATTCCGGCGCATCGTGAACACCCAATCCGATCCAACGTGAACACGCATTCCGGCCCATGGTGAACACTTTGCCGATTTTTCCGGAATCGGTGTTCATC
>NZ_ML660119.1 GCF_007004655.1 Exilibacterium tricleocarpae | reverse complement strand
CCCTCGATGGCAACACCGGTGCGGCTAACACCCTGATCAACGATGCGGGTGCGTTGACGCTGCTGAGCGCGACGACCTTCTCGGCGGCTGGCGGTGCGGTCAGCAGCGTGAGCAATATTGCGCAGGTCAGCAATACCGGCAGCCTGACCGGCAGCGGCGCCGATGAAAGTTTTAGTTGGGACGGTACCCAGCTCGGTGTCGGGGCGTTGGATTTCCTGGGCGTGATCACCCTGAATGGCGGTGGTGGCACAGGAGACAGCCTGGCGTTGAGCGGGGCGGCCGCTGCCGCCGGGGTCGATTTGGGCAGCGCGGTGGGCGCCTTTACCGTGTTGAGTGCGAGCAATTTGCAGGTGACCGGGGGTATGGAGTCGGTCAGTAACACCGGTGATCTGACCGGGAGCAACAATGCAGATAACTTCGACTGGAATGGCACCCGGGTGCGGGTGAGCAATATCGACTTTACCGAAGTGGGGGCTCTGAATGGTGGCTCCGGCGGAGGCGACACCCTGGCCAGTACCGGTGGCGGCGTGCAGTTGGCCGATACGCTGGGGGCGTTCGATGCAGATGGGCTGACGGTAACAGGTGGCATCGATTCGGTCAGCAACACCGGCGACCTGACCGGCAGCGATGTCGTGAACGAAAGCTTTACCTGGGATGGCAGCGGCATAGACCTGGGTGACGGGCTGGGCGGCACAGCGGTGCGCTTCACGGGTGTGGGTGACCTGGCCGGCGGCGCGAGCGGGGCCGACAGCCTGGCGGCGACCGGTGCCGGGGTGCAGTTGGGCAATACCCTGGGGGCGTTTACGACCGCGGGACTGTCGGTGAGCGGCGGTATCGAGACGGTGGCCAACACCGGTGACCTGACCGGCAGCGATGCGGTGAACGAGAGCTTTACCTGGGATGGCAGCGGTATAGACCTGGATGACGGGGCGGGCGGCACAGCGGCGCGCTTCACGGGTGTGGGTGATCTGGCCGGCGGCGGGGGAGACGATAGTCTGGCGACGACTGGCGCCGGTGTGCAATTGACCGATACAGCGGGAGGGTTTACGACGGCGGGCCTAACCGTGACAGGCGGCATCGAAACAGTGAGTAATGTCGTTTCACTGGTGGGCACAGCCGGTGATGACAGCTTTGATATCGTCGCCGCCAACAGAGTGGTTGCCGCCGGCGTTATCTTCGACGGTACCGATGTCGTGGACGCACTCGGCCAGGTCAGCGGAGACAACCTCACCAATACCGTTCAAGGTAATCCGACGTTCAACGCAGCCGGCAACTTTGTTATCGAGGGTGTCGAGTTTATCGATATTGAAACCGTGGATGTCGCCGCTTCGGATACCGTTGTCGGCACCGACGGCGACGATATCTTCGAACTGATCGGCCCCAACTCAATTCGGTTCGGCGGCGCCGGCGGTACGGTTTTCAGTGGCACCCGTCGACTCGACGGTTTTGGTAACGGCGCCAACGGCGACAGTCTCGAACTGAACGGCGCCGGTGTCATCCTTGGTGAAAACCAGACCTTCCTCGCCGGCAGCGACAACCTCTTTGTGGAAAATATTGAGAATGTTACCGGGACCGGGACCATCACCGGCAACGATGGATTCGGTGAGACCTTCGTGCTCTCAAGTCTCGACCAGGTGACGGTTGACACCCACACTGCGGTGACATTTTTTGATGTGGCCCGGATCAATGGCGGCGGTACGGATACCCTGGATAACACCAATGTGAACGGTGTCGGTAACAATGCCGGTCTCACGCTGACTGCCGACGGTTTTACCGCCGGTAACAATGCCGTGATTGTCAACGGGATCGAAACGGTGATCGGGGCGGGCGATATACTCGGGAGCGGCGGCGGCGACGTTTTCAGTCTGGCCGCACCTGGGCAGGTCACAGTCAATAACATCACCTACCAGGGTGTGACACTGATTGACGGCGGTGCCGGGCGCGACCAGTTGACCGGCAACGGCGACTGGCTCCTGAGCAGCCTGACAGCCGCCGGGGAAGCCGCCGGTACGGTCGACAGCACGGCGTTCAGTAATATCGAACAGTTGGTGGGTGCTGCCAACGCCACCCTGACCGGCTCGGACCAGAATCTCACCTGGACACTCGATACCACCACCACGGTACAGTTGACGGCTGGTGGTACCGGCGTGCTGGAATTGTCCGGTCTGCAAACACTGCGCGGCGGCACCGGCGATGATAATTTTGTCTTTGCCGGTTTGCCTCGGTCCGTTGACGGCGGGGCGGGCGCAGGCAGGGACACGGTCACCTCGACGGCCGCGGCGAACTGGGAGGTAACGGGTGCCGGGGCGGGCACTATTGACGGCAGTGGCTTCACCGGCATCGAGTCGCTGCAAGGCGGCGCCGGCACCGATGTGTTTCGCCTGACCGCCGGCAGCATCGGCGCTATTGACGCCGGCGCCGGTGCCGATGAAATCCGTCTCGGCGCGGCCACCTTTACGAACCTGGACGGCGGCGCCGGCGTCGACACCCTGATCGGCACCAATAACGCTACCGACTGGTTCGTAAACGGTACCAACAGCGGTACCGTGGACGGCGCGAGCTTCGCCAATATTGAAACCCTGCAAGGCGGTAGTGCCGTCGATAAGTTCACCCTCGCGTCGGGCAGCATCGGCAATGTTCGCGGCGGCGGTGGCGACGACCAGATTTTCCTGAACGGCGCGGCGGTGAACGGATCGGTGAGCGGTGAAGCGGGCAGGGACGAAATCAACGCCGCCGGTAACTGGCTGCTGGCTGTGCTCGATGCCGTCAATGGGGCAAATGGTACGGTTGGCGGCATTGCCTTTGCTGATATGGAGTCCATCGTGGGCGCCGGCGGCACCCTGACCGGCGCGGATGTCAATACCAACTGGACAGTTGACGGTGCCGGCAGTGGCCGACTGGCCAATGCCGATGCGGGCGCTGTTGCCGTAACTTTCAGCGGTATCGACAACCTGCGCGGTGGCGCCGGTGTCGACAGCTTTGTACTGTCCTCCGGGTCCATAGGCAGCGTCGGTGGCGGTGGCGGCGCCGATGCCTTTCTGCTGGCGGGTGCTGCTGTCGGCAGCCTCGACGGAGGTGACGGCATCGATACCATTACGGGTTCGCCGGCGGGTTTGACCTGGGTGGTGGACGCCGTCAACGGCAACAGCGTCGATGGTGTTGATTTCAGCAATGTCGAACAATTACAGGGCGGTGCCGGTGACGATACCTTCAACCTGCTCAGTGGCAGCACAGTCACCGTTGCCCGTGGCGGCGGCGGCAACGACAACTTTATTATGGGCGGCGCCACCATTATGGTCGTCGGTGAAACCGGAATCGATACAGTAACCGGTCCGGCGGTCGGTACTGACTGGGTATTGACTACCGCCGGTGGCGGCGGCAGGGTCGGTGACAATAATTTCAGCAGTATGGAAATCTTGCAGGGTGGCGCGGGCGTCGATACCTTTGATCTCGCCGATGGCAGTATAAGTGAAGTGCGCGGTGGCGGCGGCGCAGACCGGTTCAACCTTGGCGGAGCTACTGTGAGCGGCACTATCGACGGGCAGGACGGTGCCGATACCCTCGCCGGGCGCGATACGGACAACAACTGGGAGGTGACCGGCGCCGGCAGTGGTTCGGTGGGTGACTTTACCTTTGCCAATATGGACACTCTGATCGGCGGCACCGGTATAGACAACTTCCAGCTTACCGGTGGATCGATCACCGATATTGAGGGCGGCCTCGGCGACGATACGTTTGTTATCGATGCGACTGTGATCAACGGCACCCTCGACGGCGGCGCCGGCAGCGACAGCCTCAGCGGGCCGGGCAGTTGGACGCTCAGCGCCGTGAGTGATAACGGTGTCGCTGCCGGTACGGTCACGGTTAACAACTATCGCTTTGCAGGCATGGAAAGCCTGATCGGTGACAGCAGTGCGCAGGCGACCCTGACCGGCTCCAATCAATCGCTGATGTGGACCACCCCCGCGCCGGGTACCGGCACCGTCAGCACCAGCGCGCCGGGAGCGACGGCGGTCAGTTTCACCGGTATGACAGGCTTTGCCGGCGGCACCGGGCAGGACACGCTGATCGCCACCGGTGAATCCCGCACCTGGACGCTGCTCGGCGGTGCCGTCGATCGAGAGAACACCGGTTTTGCACTGGGCAGCGACAGCTTCAGCGGTTTCGAGCGGCTGGAAGACAACACCGGTGCGGTGGCTGTGGAGACGGATTTTGCCGCCGGGTTGCGGGCTGATCAAACGATGCAACTCGGCTCGGTAACCCTGGCTTACGGCAGTTCGCCGGTGTCAATCAGCGGTGCTGCGGGTGTCACCGGCCAGGTGGCTATCAGTGCCCTGACGTTGTCAGATATCAACGGCAGCATCGCACTCAACGGGGACCTCGATACCATCACCGCCAATCTGGCCGGGGCCGGATCGATTACGCTTACCGATAGTAATGGGCTCTCGATTGACTCGCTGATTACCCAGGGCGGCAATATCACCGTCTCGGCCCCTGGGGATATCAACGTCAATAAGATCGATACTTCCGGTACCGCCGGCACTGTCACCCTGACCAGCGCAGAGGGGAGTTTGCGGGTCGCCGACAACGCAGAGTCTGGGGTTAACATCAGCGCCGGCAATGTGGTGCTGACCGCGCTGTTTGGCGATGTGGGCACACCGGTGACGCCGTTTTCCATCAATGCGCCCGGGCAGGTCGAAGTTCGCGGCCTGCAGTTCGTCAATCCGCTGTTCTCGCGTCCCGGCCCGCGGGTATTCATTTCCGAGGGCACACGCCTGCCATCGGGAACCGAGACGCTGGCCTCCTCGGCGGTGCGCAGCGCCGTGCAGAGCAATATCGACAATATCGAGTTGTTGGACCCGGCGATTTTTACCGCCTTGACACCTTACAGTGTCGAGGAGGACGCCCTGACCCTGCCCGAGGATCAGCGCGAGGATATCGACGAGTTCGAGCTGTGAGTGCCGCCGGCGCCCGCTTCCGGGTGCCGGCCGTGGTCAGAGACTGACGCTGTATTCGGCGATGACCAGGGTGATATTGTCTTTACCGCCCTGTTGGTTGGCGTATTCGACCAGGCGGTAGCAGTGCTCGCGGGCGGGCAGGCCGGCGCTCAACTCACGGGCGAAAGTATCGTCATCGAGGTATTCGGTAAGACCGTCGGAGCACAGCAACAACAGGCAACTGCTGCCCAATGTCTGTTGGTGAATATCGGCCGCCACGGCCCGCTGCACGCCCAGCGCCCGGGTGAGCTGGTTGCGATGCTGGTGCTGGCGCGCCTCGGCGGCACTGATGGCGCCGCTGTCGATAAGTTCCTGCACCAGCGAGTGGTCCTTGCTGCAACGAGTCAATTGGCGGTTGCGCCAGAGATAGGCGCGGGAGTCGCCGACGTTGGCGATAAACACCTGGTCCTGCCAGATGACGGCAAGCACGGCGGTGGTGCCCATATGCGCGAGGTGCGGCGCGGTGTTTTTTTTCGATAGTATTGCCTCGTTGGCGAGGCTGATACTGGTGTCGATACCGGCGCGGATATTTTGCAGTTGCCGGTCTTTCGTCAACCCGGCGAAGCTGGGGCTAAGCAGCGACCGCAGCTCGAAATCGATAACCTCCGCGGCGGTCCGGCTGGCCAGGGCACCGCCGGAGTAGCCCCCCATGCCGTCGGCGACAATCATATAGGCAAACGGCAACTGATCGTCTTTGTGATAGATAAAGAAATCTTCATTTTCGTCGCGGACGCTGCCGATATCGGTCAGTCCCTCGATGTTGATATGATATCGGTAGGGCGGTGGGTCAATGTTTTCCATTAAATACAAAAACTATTTTTATGGGGCAGTGGCTTTGGTAGTGGTTGCATATCCGGATTCGCATATTATTTTGTATGGCGGTCATGTCAGTTACAGTTCTGGCTGCAGATAACCGCGATGTCGGGCCCTTACCGGCCGTTGGTTCCAAGGCTAACACATTAGCTCGGTTTGCTAAAACCCGTGTAGTTTTTCGACTGCACCGTATGGGATTGTATGTTAAATATGTGACCGAGTGTTAAATGAAGTGGCCGGCACCGGGTAGCCGGTTTATCCGTTTTTGGAATAAAAGAGGAGTTAACGTGAAAAGCAAACCGGGTACCATTTACAGTTTCAGCAGGTTTTTATGTGTTGTCGGCGCACTGTTTATCAGCAGTGGGTACAGTGCAACGGTTGTCGCCCAGGAGCCCAAGATCACCACGGTGCCGGTCACCGACGGCGTCTATATGCTGCAGGGGCGAGGCGGCAATATCGGTGTTTCCGTGGGCACAGACGGGGTCTTTATGATCGACGATCAGTATGCGCCCATGAGTGATGCGATCCGCGCGGCGGTGGCGAAGCTGTCCGACCAGCCGATCCGCTTTTTGATCAACACCCACTGGCACGGCGACCACACCGGTGGCAATGAGAACTTCGGCAAGCTCGGGGCGACCATTGTGGCCCATGACAATGTGCGGGCGCGGCTGGCCAGTGGCGGTGAGGTGAAGGCATTTAAAATGGTGGCGCAACCTGCCCCGGCCGCAGCGCTGCCGGTCATTACGTTTGCCGACGGTATTACCTTTCACTGGAATGGTGACACACTCCGGGTCGAGCATGTAGCCAGCGCCCATACCGATGGTGATTCAGTCATCTACTTTACCGAGGCTAATGTAGTACACACCGGCGATCTCTATTTCAATGGTTTCTATCCATTTATCGATGCCAGCAGCGGCGGTGCCATGGCCGGCGTTATCGACGGTGTGGCCCGGATGCTGGCCCGCATCGACGACCGCACCCGGATTATTCCCGGTCACGGCCCGGTCAGTAACAAGGCTGAGTTGCAGGCCTATCACGATATGCTGAAGAGTGTTTACCAGCGTATCAAAGGCATGAAAGACGCGGGCAAGTCGGCACAGGAGGTGGTGGCGGCCAAGCCCACCGCCGCTTTTGATGCTGAGTGGGGCAGCGGCTTTTTGCAGCCGGACAAATGGGTGGAGATCGTATACGCCGCCATCTGACGCGCGGTCGGCCGGGCGGCAGCTTTTTCTATGCCTGGGCCGGGTTTTTTGGGAAAATGCCGGGTTCAACTGTCATTTCTCATAGCCCAAAGCCCGGTTTCCTATGCCTGTTAGCGCCCCCGACCTGTTTTCCTACCCAAAATACTGGGCCGAGTGCTTCGGCCCGGCGCCCTACCTGCCCATGTCCCGGGCCGAGATGGAACAGCTTGGCTGGGACAGTTGCGACATCATTATTGTCACCGGTGATGCCTATGTCGATCACCCGAGCTTCGGGATGGCGGTGATCGGGCGCTTTTTGGAGGCCCAGGGGTTTCGTGTCGGTATCATTGCCCAGCCGGATTGGCGCGCGGTCGATGATTTTAAGGCCCTGGGCGCGCCCAATCTGTTTTTTGGCGTTACCGGCGGCAATATGGACTCGATGATCAACCGCTACACCGCCGATCTGCGCACGCGCAGTGATGATGCCTATACGCCCGGTGGCGAACCCGGCAAGCGCCCGGACAGATCAGTTATTGTCTACAGCCAGCGCTGCAAAGAGGCCTACACACAGGTGCCGGTGGTGATCGGGGGCATCGAGGCGAGTCTGCGACGTATTGCCCAGTATGATTACTGGAGCGACGCCGTGCGCCGCTCCATTCTGGTGGACGCCACCGCCGACCTGTTGCTGTACGGCAATGCCGAACGGGCCATCGCGGTGGTGGCGCAGCGGCTCGCCCGGGGCGAGTCGGTGGCGGATATCACCGATGTGCGCGGCACTGCTGTGATACGGGCGGCGTTGCCGGCGGGCTGGACCGAGATCGATTCGACCCGTATCGACTGGCCCAAGCATATCGATGATATACCCAGTCCCTACGCCTATCGCGAGCCCGCCGCCGTCTGTGCGGAACACCGCGACGCCACTGCCGATGAAGTAGAGCCCGTACGGATAGTGCCGATGCCGTTGCAGGGTCGCACGGCACTGGATGCGGCACGCACGGCCATTCGCCTGCCATCCTATGAAAAAGTCCGCAACGACCCGGCCCTCTACGCCCACGCCTCGCGGGTGTTGCACCAGGAGTCCAACCCCCACAACGCCCGTGCGCTGGTGCAGGCCCACGGTGGGCGGGAACTTTGGGTAAATCCGCCGCCGGTGCCGCTGGCTACCCCCGAACTGGACGGCGTCTTTGACCTGCCGTACCAGCGGCGCCCCCACCCGCGTTACGGTGATGCGAAAATTCCGGCCTACGAAATGATCAAGACCTCCGTCAATATAATGCGGGGGTGTTTCGGCGGTTGTACTTTTTGTTCGATTACCGAGCACGAGGGGCGTATTATCCAGAGCCGCTCCCAGGACTCCGTGCTGCGGGAAATCGAACAGATTCGCGATCAGGTGCCGGGTTTTACCGGCGCTATCTCCGATCTCGGCGGACCCACCGCCAATATGTATCGACTGCACTGCAAGGACCGCGACATCGAAGCCAGTTGTCGCCGCCTTTCCTGTGTGTTTCCGACCATCTGCAAAAACCTGGAGACCAGCCACAAACACACCACCGAACTCTACCGGCAGGCGCGGCGTATTCCCGGCATCAAACGCATCGCCATTGCCTCCGGTCTGCGTTACGACCTGGCCGTGCGCGATCCGGAATATGTCAGGGAACTGGTGACACACCATGTCGGCGGTTATTTGAAAATCGCTCCCGAGCACACCGAAGCCGCACCGCTGGCGAAAATGATGAAGCCCGGTATCGAGACCTATGAAACATTCAAAAAGATGTTTGACAAATTTTCCCGCGAGGCCGGCAAAAAGCAATATCTGATTCCCTACTTTATTGCCGCTCATCCGGGTTGCGAAGACGAGGATATGTTGAACTTGTCACTGTGGTTGAAGCGCAATAAATATCGCGCCGATCAGGTACAGACGTTTTATCCCTCGCCGATGTCACTGGCGACCGCCATGTACTATTCCGGGCGCGACCCGTTGCGCAAAGTGAGTTATAAAAGTAAAAAAATCTACATCCCTAAAAAGTCCGAACAGCGCCGTTTGCACAAAGCATTTTTGCGCTACCACGACCCGAAAAACTGGGCCTACCTGCGCCAGGCCCTGATAAAAATGAAGCGGACGGAATTGATCGGCGACGGTGAACAACAATTAATACCGGCCGATAAAAAACTGTCCAGGCGCGCCGGCGCGAGACAGGGTCGCCGCAGCGGTAAACGTTAGATTCACCAGACTTATAGCCACTATTCGATATTCAGATAAAAAAATAGTTTCAAGATTAACTATCTCCCGGTGACAGTTTGTAGTCCTTTTACAGAGCGAAAAAGCCGTAGCCAAACTGCCGGTTTGCGGTTAAGGTAACGCTCCCGCCGGCTCGCAGGCCCGTTCTCAAGGGGTTGGAAGTCAGTTGCGGCGGGGTATACGGGCTACGATAAGGCAAATTAATAGGGTGCTATTAAAAATTTTAATTGTGCACTTTGCGGAAGTTGTTGGTACTGTTGTCGCCCCTGAGCCCAATGCGGTAGAACTCGACGCACTATAAGTTTGTGCAATAACAGTTTATGCAATAGCAGTTGACACGCTGGAGCCGGGCGCAACGCAACCAGCGCGCCGGTTGCCAGCACAACCGTTTGTCGAATTCTCGTTTGCTGCCGGCAGCTACCGATAATTTCCAGGCCCTGATTTACGGTGCCACCATTGAACGAAAACAGGAGCCGCACGTGATAATCGGAATTCCTTGTGAGACGAGACCGGGTGAAACGCGCGTTGCGATGATTCCGGCGAATCTTCAACCCTGGGCTGACTCGCCGGTTGATTTTTTAATTGAGAGTGGTGCCGGCCGATCGGCAGGCTACGCCGACCAGGACTATATCGATGCCGGGGCGGCGCTTGCTGCCAGTCGTGACGACCTGTTTGCGCGGGCCGATATTGTGTTGCAGGTGCAGTCCTTCGGTGCCAATACCGTGTCGGCCGACGCCGATCTGGAACGCCTGCGCGCCGGTCAGTTGATCATCGGTATGACCGATCCCCTGGCCAATCCGGCAGCCGCTAAAGAGCTTGCCGAACGCGGCGTCTCCTCACTCAGTCTGGAGTTGATTCCGCGCATCAGTCGCGCCCAGAGCATGGACGTGCTGTCGTCCATGGCGACGCTGGCCGGGTACCACGCGGTGTTGATGGGGGCGGTCGATGCGCCGCGTATTTTGCCCATGTTGATGACCGCGGCGGGCACGCTTACCGCGGCGCGGGTCTTTATCATGGGGGCCGGTGTGGCCGGGCTGCAGGCCTGTGCCACGGCGAAGCGGCTCGGTGCCATCGTCGAGGCTTACGATGTGCGCCCGGCGGCGCGCGAGCAGATTCTCTCCGTCGGTGCCAAGCCTATCGAACTGGAACTGGAGACGGATACCAGCGAAGACAAGGGCGGCTACGCCAAAGCGCAGGGGGAGGACTTTCTGCGGCGCCAGCGCGAGTTGATGACGGCGGTCTTGGCGCAGCAGGATATCGTTATTACCACGGCGGCCGTACCCGGTGCCAAGTCACCGATTCTGATTACCGCCGAGATGGTGAAAGCGATGAAGCCCGGCGCCGTCATAGTCGATATCGCGGCCGAGCGGGGTGGCAACTGCGAACTCACCCAGCTCAATCAGACGGTAATTGCTGAAGGTGTAAAAATCCTCGGCCCGGAAAATATTCCGGCGCGCCACGCTTACCACGCCAGCCAAATGTACGGCAAAAATATGGAAACGCTGCTGAAGCTGATCCTCGAACAGGGTGAGCTGCGGCTGGATTTTGAGGACGACATCATTCGCGAGGCGGTGGTGACTCACGGCCGGGATATCATCAACGCGCGTATCCGTACCGCCCTTGGCAGCGAGCCGGCGCCGGGTGTCAGCGCAGGTACTGTCGCAGATACTGTAAAGGAATAAGCTGATGGATACGATTCTGTTTCTGTTTTCCCTGTTCGTCCTGGCGTTGTTTCTCGGGGTCGAGCTGATTACCAAAGTGCCGCCGACTTTGCACACTCCCTTGATGGCAGGGGCCAATGCCATCTCCGGTATCACTATTGTCGGCGCAATACTGGCCGCGGGTGCGGATACGTCTTCCACGCTGGTGCACGCGCTGGGGTTTATCGCAGTGACCATGGCGACACTCAATGTCGTCGGCGGTTACCTGGTAACCAATCGGATGCTGGCCATGTTTAAGAGGAAGTCGTAAGCCATGAATATCACGATCGTAAACCTGGCCTATCTGCTGGCGGCGGTGCTGTTTATTCTCGGTATCAAGGGGCTGACCCGACCTAAAACGGCGGTGCGCGGCAATATGTTGTCGGCCACCGGTATGTTGATTGCCGTGGTGGTGACACTGCTGGATCGCAGTATTCTGACCTATGACTTCATTGTGGCTGGCCTGGTTGTCGGCGGTGTGATCGGCGCCGTTATGGCGCTCAAGGTGAAGATGACGGCCATGCCGCAGATGGTGGCGCTGCTGAACGGCTCCGGTGGCGGTGCCTCGCTGGGGTTGGCGGCGGCCAGTTATCTGCAAAGTCTGGAGCGCGCCGACTTCGGTACCGGCGCAATAGCGGTGCTGGCGGTATTTTTTGTGGCCGTGACCGTCATTATCGGCGCAGTGACCTTGACCGGCAGCCTGGTGGCGTTTGCCAAACTGCAGGAAATCATTCCCGGTAAACCGCTGGGCTTTGCCGGCATGCGATACCTGAACGGCGTGTTGTTTTTGGCGAGCCTGGCGGGCCTGGCGATGCTGATAGCCAACCCGGGCAATACGCCATTGTTCTGGCTTACCGTGGCGGTGGCAGCGGTGCTGGGGCTGACACTGGTGCTGCCCATTGGCGGGGCCGATATGCCGGTGGTGATTGCCCTGCTGAATTCCTATTCCGGTATTGCCGCGGCGGCGGCGGGCTTTATCATGGGCAACACCGTGCTGATCATCGCCGGCTCCCTGGTGGGCACGTCCGGATTGATCCTGACCAAGATCATGTGTGTGGCGATGAACCGCTCGCTCACCAATGTGTTGTTTGGTGTGATGGGCGAGGTTGGTGAAAGTGTCGATGCCGACGAATACTATGCGGGCAAGATCAAAAGTGCCACCGCCGACGAGGTGGCCATGGTGCTGGAAACCGCTCGCCGGGTGGTTATCGTGCCGGGTTTTGGCATGGCGTTGTCACAGGCGCAGCACGCGGTGCGCGAACTGATGGCGGCGATGGAGAAGCGCGATATCGAAGTGGAGTACGCCATCCATCCGGTTGCCGGTCGCATGCCGGGGCATATGAACGTACTGCTGGCGGAGGCGGAGGTCCCCTATGAGAAGCTGGTGGAAATGGACCGCATCAACCCCACCTTCGAGCAGACCGATGTTGCCATTGTGATCGGTGCCAACGACGTGACCAACCCCATGGCCCGCGAAGACAAGGGCAGCCCGATTTACGGCATGCCGATACTCAATGTCGACAAGGCGAAAACCGTGATTGTTATCAAGCGCAGTCTCAGCCACGGCTTTGCCGGCCTGCCGAATCCGCTGTTCACCAAAGAGAACACGCTGATGGTATTTGGCGACGGTAAAAAAGCGGTGGTGGAAATGACAGCGGCATTGGATGCGGCCTAGTGCTTCGACCAATAAGGATTTACACCCAAAATGGGTTTTGTTGCCCCAGCCGACACGGTCTCGAGCCGGGCATAGCCCTTCGGGACACGGGCTGGGCGCCCCCCCGATAAATACATCCTGGTAGGCTTTACGCCAGCAACCCTGCTGGCGAAGGTCCAGAAGGGCTATGCCCGGCTCGAAACCTCAGTGCAACCGACGTGAAAATCTTCATTGGTCGAAGCACTAGGATCGGTTAACAGGCTCTCGATTGGCTCGAGTCGACCCGCGTGGGGTTTTCTCGAGCCCTGGCATCGGACCGGTGGCGGTATCAGTCCGCCGGCAGTACAAAACTTTTCTGCACGCCGCTGACCGGACATTGAAAGGCAAGACGACAGGCGCTTAGCTGCAGGTCTTCGTCGTCGGTGGTGTTGCCGTAGAGACGATCGCCGACAATGGGGAAACCGCGATCGGCGAGGTGACGCCTGATTTGATGCTTGCGGCCTGTTTCTATATTCACCGCCAACAGCGAGCGGCAGCGCACCGGATCAAATGCCAGGCGTCGCACCCGGCTGATAGCTTCACGGCCGTCAATCGGCGTATCCAGTGTTATTTCCTCTGTGGTCTCCTGTAGTGCCTCCTGTCGAGGCGACGCGCCGGGAAATTCACCCTCCACCAGTGCCCGGTAGTGCTTTTCCACAGCGCGTGCCTGGAACAGCGCCGCCAGTGCCGCGGCTACTTGCTTGTGATGGGCGAGCAGCAACAGACCGCTGGCGGCTCGGTCCAGGCGGTGCACGATATAGGCGTTGCGCTCTGGGTGCAGATGTTGTTCGGCCCAGCGGGTAATGGTGCAGTGATCGCCCCAGCGGGACCCCTGCACCGGCATGCTGCCGGGTTTGAACCAGACACTGTAAGCGTCCTCATCGGCGATCAGCCGGGCCGCCGGTGGTTCGGCTGCCAGAATCTCGGCGTCGTAATAGAAATGCAAGCGGTCCCCGGCTTTGAGTACTTTGCCGGCGCGCCGCAGGCGCTGGGGCTTGCCGTGGCGGGCCAGCCAGACGGCGCCTTTTTGCATGGCCTGTTTGACCTGTTGTATCGACAGGCCGCCGGCGTCGGCCAGATACGGCGCCGGTTTCATACCCGCGCTGTCGATATCGAGGTGCAGTTCGAAGCGCGCTGCCGGCGACGTCATGGCGGGGGTGTCAGTGGCGGGAAAACAGTTGGATGGTATAGCCGGTTTTCAGCGCCTCCTGCAGCGCCTTGTCTTTTTCGACCAGACTCTGGTCCTGCAGGCTTTTCTCGGTGATCAGTTTACGCTTCTCGATCACGACGTCGTAAAACCCCTCTTTGATCACAAAAATCTGGCAGAGCTTCTCCGCACCATACAGGTCCTTGAAGTTGATGTAGACGATAAACGGCACTTCCTGTCCTTTGCTGAAGCCCTCGATATCGTGGCGGGTCTTGGCGGTTACGGAAAATATGTACATGTGATTTCCCTGGTTAGGGCTGGAGGTTCGGGCTGGACACTCAGGACCTGTAAACAGGTCCTAGGTTGCCACCGCAACGCGCAGTGCTTCCAGTTTTATTCTGGCGTTGTTCAGGTGAACTTCAAGTTCCCGGGTACTGGTCTCTATATGCTCGATTTCCGCGCGCCGGATATTCGGGTTGACCGCCGCGAGTGCCTGCAGGCGCTCCAATTCCTGTTGTTGACGGCGCTGCATGGACGCCACCGCATCGGCCAGCATGCGGCTCTGCTGGGCCCGTGCCCGGTCCTCGGCCTGTTGCACAAGTTCGGCAATTTCGGCGCGCGCGTGGTTGACCAGGTTGCGCGCCACTTTTTTGGGGACCGCTTCGCCGAGCTGATCCAGGTGATGGTCGCTGATGACGTTGCTGAGGTCGTTGTTGTGGCTGTCCAGCACAACCCGGGTAAGCGCCGCCGGCAGGAACCGCTGCAGTTGCAGGGCGCGGGGGGCGGTACTGTGTAGTACAAAAATCGCCTCCACCAGCAGCGTGCCCGGTGCCAGTGGCGGCAACTTGAGCGTGCAGAAGGCGGTGTTGCCGAAGTCGGCGCTGAGCACCAGGTCCATGGCGCCGCTGACCATGGGGTGCTCCCAGCTCAGGAACACCATATCCTCGCGGCTGAGTGCGGTGCGGCGATCGCAGGTGGCGGTCAGGCCGTCGTCCGGCAGGCCCGGGAACTTGTGCACTACCATATGATCTCCGGGCCGCAGCACCGTGGCGCTGTCGCTGTGATGTTCCTGCTCCACACCAAACTCATCCAGTACCTGCTCCATATAGTGAGACAGCGCCTCGACGGCTTCGGCCTGCTGCAGTTCCTCAATGATCTGCCGTGCCCGGCGGGGGTTGCAGGCATTGAGTTCCAGCAGGCGGTCGCGACCGGCCTGCAGTGCCGCCAGCGTGGTGTCGGTGAACGCGCGGGTGGCGTCGATCAGCGCCGTCATGGCCGCGCTGTCATCTTCACTCAGACATTGATCCAACTGCCCGGCAAAGCGCTCGGCGATAGCCGGGCCGGCCGGGCAGGCGCGCCGGAAACCATCGATGCCGTCGCGATACCACCGCAGCAGGCGTTCCTGGGCCGTGTCCCGGTAATAGGGTACATGAATTTGGACGGTTTCGGTCTGGCCTATACGATCCAGGCGCCCGATGCGCTGTTCCAGCAGATCCGGGTTGCGCGGCAGGTCGAACATCACCATATGGTGAGCGAACTGAAAGTTGCGGCCCTCGCTGCCGATTTCCGAGCACACCAGAATCTGTGCGCCGTCGATATCATCGGCGAAGTAGGCTGCGGCCCGGTCTCGCTCCAGCAGACTCAAGCCCTCGTGGAACACCGCCGAGCGCACACCTACCCGCAGGCGCAGATGCTCCTCCAGGTCGAGGGCGGTCTCCGCCTCGGCACAGATCAACAACACCTTGGCGGGACGAATGGCTTTCAGCCACTGTGCCAGCCAGGAGACCCGGGAGTCCTGCCGGGGCCAGTTCGGTCCCAGCGTATACTCCGGGTGCAGCCGCTCGGCGATTGCCGTCGGGGCGGCTGCGGTGAACGCGTCCGGCGCCGCCAGCGGGTGCGGTTGCAGGCGGCGCTCGGGAAAACCGGCGACGGCGGCGCGGGTGTTGCGAAACAGTACCCGGCCGGTGCCGTGGCGATCCAGTAACACCTGGGTGGCGTCGGCGACGGCCTCCGCGGCGGCGGCTGAGCCGCCGGCCAGTGCCTCCAGCAGGCGCTTTGCCGCCGCGTCGCCCAGGTAGTGTTGGAGTTCGGCCCGCAGGGGTGTGCCCGCGGCGAACAATTGCGGCGCCTCGGCGGACAGCAGCTTTTGCACCAGATCGTTAACCGGCTGGTATTTGGCCTGTTCGGCGCGGAAGTGATCGAAGTCGTGATAGCGGGCCGGGTCCAGCAGGCGCAGGCGCGCGAAGTGGCTCTCCATGCCCAATTGTTCCGGTGTCGCCGTCAGCAGTAACAGACCCGCCGCCTGTCGCGCCAGCGCCTCAACGGCGGTGTAGGCAGGGCTGGCCTGCTGCTCAGACCATACCAAGTGGTGAGCTTCGTCCACGACCAACAGATCCCACTGCGCCTGCAACGCCTGCTCCAGGCGCGCCGGCACGTTGACTAATAATGAAAGACTGCACAATACCAACTGGGCGCTGTCAAACGGATTATCGATGCCGCTGCTGGCCAGGTCGTCGCAGCGCGCGGCATCGAGCAGTGTGAAAGGCAGGTTAAACCGCCGCAGCATTTCCACCAGCCACTGGTGTACCAGGCTGTCCGGGACTGTGACCAGGGCGCGGCGGGCGCGTCCGCTGAGCAGTTGCTGGTGCAGGATCAGGCCCGCTTCGATGGTTTTACCGAGGCCCACCTCGTCCGCCAGCAACACTCGCGGCGCGTGGCGTGCGGCCACTTCGGCGGCGATGTAGAGTTGGTGCGGCAGCAGCTCTACGCGCGCGCCGAGCAGGCCGGCGGCGGGGGAGTGATGCAGGCGTGCCAGGTGCTCGAGGGTCTGGCGGCGCAATTGGAAGCGCCGGCCACTGTCTATCTGGCCGGCCAGCAACCGCTCTTTGGGACCGCCGAAGGGGACATCGCTGTCCAGTTCAGTTTCCGGGACTATGATTTGCTCGGTGATTTGCTCGGCATCTGTCCCGGGCGCGGGTGAACCGGCCGCCGCCACGCCTGCGTAGATAAGACAGCCGTTGTTTTCCATGACCTCAATGACAGTCAGTGAGCGGCCGCCGCCATACTGGATTTGCTCGCCGGCGCGGTATGCCACCCGGGTCAGGGGGGCATTGTTGTCGGCGTAGGTGCGGGTCTCGTCATTGGCAGGAAAATAAAGGGTAATGCGCCGGTTCAGGTGCTCCTGAACGACACCCAGACCCAGTTCTGACTCGGTGTTGCTGATCCAGCGCTGACCTTTGGCAAAGGTTTGGGAATTCAAGACGGAATCTCGTTGCACAGGGTTGTGGAGATGGCGTTCACTACAGCTGTTGTCGCGGTCGATAAAGGACAGCTGCGGATAATAGGGGTAGAGACGCTGGATGACAAATGAAACCGCAGAAAATCCGTCGCCACTGATCGCGTCGGAGCAGGCTTGTTAATAAGATTGGACAAATGTACTATTTCGAGTTGCTGTCCTACCTTCGAGAGAGGTCGGCTACGGGCGGGCGTTTCATGTGAGCAGGCGGGTGTTTCATAGTAATCGGGTGTCTCATAGGTGCAGGTCGCTGGCGGGCATGGTTGTGTGTGGCAGCTTCGGGCCGACTTCTTTCCTCCTTGGAGTGGAACCATGATCAATTTTCTGTTCAACGGCGAGCGCCGGGATATCGATGTGGCGCCGGATATGCCGCTGCTCTGGGTTATTCGCGATCACTTGAAAATTACCGGCACCAAGTTCGGCTGCGGCAAGGGGCTCTGTGGTGCCTGTACCGTGCACCTGGACGGTACGCCGGTGCGCAGCTGTGTGATGCCGATAGCGGCAGTGGCAGGCAAGTCCGTCACCACGATTGAGGGGATGGGTGACAGTGACGCCATGACATCGCTGCGCCACGCCTGGCTCGAATACAGTGTGCCCCAGTGCGGGTACTGCCAGTCCGGCCAGTTGATGGCGGCCGCCGCGCTGCTGGCGGAAAAGCCGAGCCCCAGTGACGGCGATATCGACACCGCCATGACGGGTAACCTCTGCCGGTGCGGTACCTATCCGCGGATTCGCAAAGCCATCCACCGGGCTGCGCAGTTACTGGCCGCCCCGGGTGAGCGCGATGCGGGTAATGACACCGGTGCGGATTTTACCAACTTCGTCGAAGTCAAGGTGCCGGATGCGGTTGAGCAGGCGGCTCGTCCGGTGCCACAGTCAGTGCCGGGGTCACGGTCAGGGCAGGTGTCGCAGGCGGTACCGGTATCGCAGCCCGTGCGGAAGTCGCGGCCGGGGCAGGCGTCGCAGTCAGGGACTGTGCAGCCGGTTGAACGGGAGTCGCTGTCATGAACACGCTCATCACTTCGCGTCGCAATTTTCTCAAGACCGGGGCCGCCGCCGGCGGTGGCCTGGTGTTGGCCGCCACCACCGGTTGTTCCGCCAGTCGGTCACAGCCATATAAGACCCAACAATCTCCCGCCGATAACAGTGCCCAACTCAACGCCTGGCTGCATATAACACCTGCCAATGAGCTGGTGTTTTACCTGGACAAATCGGAAATGGGGCAGGGGGTGACCACCGGCCTGCCGGTGCTGATTGCCGAAGAGCTGGAGATAGACCCGGCGCAACTGCAACTGCGGATGGCACCGGTGGACGATGTCTACAAGAACACGATTTTCAATATGCAGGCCACCGGCGGCAGCACCAGTCTTCGCGCCGGCTGGGAGTTGATCCGGCAAATGGGCGCCGCCGCCCGCGAACTGCTGCTGGCCGCCGCCGCCTTCGAGTGGCAGGTGGATGTCACGGAGTTGCGGGCCGGCGACGGGCTGATTCACCACCGCGCCTCCGGCCGTTCGGCCCCCTACGGCGATTTTGCCGCCGTGGCGGCGGGGTTACCCGTGCCGGAGGTGGTGACTTTGAAAGACAAGCGGGATTTTAAGCTGATCGGCAAATACGACCGCCGGCTCGACGCCGATGTGAAAGTTACCGGTGCGGCGCAGTTCGGTATAGACACGGAAGTGGCGGGCGCGCTGGTGGCCTGTGTCGTGCGCTGCCCGCGCTTTGGCGGGCGGGTCGAGAGTTATGACGCCGGCAAGACCCGGGCATTGCCGGGCGTGCTGCATGTGCTTGAGATAGACAGCGGTGTCGCGGTGGTGGCGGATGGTTACTGGCCTGCCCGCCAGGGAGCGGAACAACTGGCGGTGCGCTGGAATTTTGATGACGCCGCCAGTATGAGCAGTGCCGAGATCAGCGCTGAAGCCAAACGCCTGGGTCGCAGATCGGGTAAAACCGCCCGCGAAGAAGGTGACGTAGAGCGGGGGCTGGAGGCGGCGGCCACACGCCTGTCGGCCGAGTACGAGCTGCCCTATCTCGCCCACGCCACCATGGAGCCGATGAACTGCACGGCCTCGGTGACGGAGGCGGGTTGCGACGTCTGGGCACCGACGCAGGCGCAGGGCCTGATCCCCGGTGCAGTGGCAGGGATCACCGGTATTCCCAGAGACCAGGTGCGGGTTCACACCACATTTCTGGGTGGCGGCTTCGGCCGGCGCGCGGCGATCGACTTTGTGGTGGAGGCGGTAGAGCTGTCCGATCATCTGCGCCGGCCGGTGAAGGTGGTGTGGTCGCGGGAAGACGATATGCAGCACGACTTTTACCGCCCCATGGCCTATCACCGACTCGAGGCGGGTCTGAGTGCGGCAGGCAAACCGACGGCCTGGCGCCAGCGCATCGTCTCCCCGAGTCTGGAGGGTGAGGCGGCAGAAGAACTGGGCCCGGCTTTGGTCCCCAGTTGGATTCCGGGCGGGTTGCGCGATGCGGTGCTCGGCGGCGCCCGCTACCTGATGGAGTCCCTGATGGTATCTGAGGGCGCCGTCGAGGGTGCCAGTGATATGGCCTACGCCATCGATAACCTGGCGATCGAGTATCGACACTTCAACCCCGGTATTCCCATCGGTTACTGGCGCTCGGTAGGACACTCACATACGGCATTTGCCGTGGAAAGTTTCGTCGACGAACTGGCGCAGGCGGCGCGGGTCGACCCGCTCAGCTATCGCCGGACCCTGCTGGCCGCTGCGCCCAGGCACCGCCAGGTACTCGAGCTGGCGGCGCAAAAAGCCGGCTGGGGGCGGGCGGCGAAAGGGCGTCACCAGGGACTTGCCGTGCACTACTCGTTTGGCAGTTATGTGGCCCAAGTGGTGGAGGTGTCGGTGACCGGGGACGCCGAGTTGCGGGTACACCGGGTGGTGTGCGCCGTCGATTGCGGCCTGGTGGTCAACCCCGATATCGTCAAAGCACAGATGGAAAGCGGCATTGTGTTTGGCTTGACCGCGGCCCTTTACGGCGCTATCGATATCGACCAGGGCGCTGTAAAACAAGGTAATTTTCACGATTACGAAATGGTGCGTATAAATGACTGTCCGGAGATAGAGGTGCATATCGTCGACAGCGACGCGGCGCCGGGCGGGGTCGGCGAACCGTCGACCCCGCCGCTCGCGCCGGCGCTTGCCAATGCGGTGTATGCCGCCACCGGCCAGCGCTTGCGCAAGCTGCCGATAGGAACTAGGCTGCGCGTCTGAAAACACAGATGTTTGTGGCATTGTTTCGATCCCCTGCGGCAGCATCGGCTGGCAGCAGGCCGGTTTGCACTGACTGATTTTTACGGACCCCCCTATGAATTATTCCCAATTGGCGGTGTTGCAGCAGGCGCTGAAGACTCTCGAGTCGGGGTGTCGGGTAACCCTGGCAACGGTAACCCGCACCTGGGGTTCCTCGCCGCGCCCGCCGGGCGCCATGCTGGCCGTTGCCGATGACGGTCAGTTTTACGGTTCGGTGTCCGGCGGCTGTATCGAAGAGGATTTGCTGGCCAGGCTGGCCGCCGCACCTGTGGAGGCGCCCGAGGTCGTCAGCTACGGCGGCACCGCCGAACAGTCCGAGCGCTACGGTTTACCCTGCGGCGGCACGCTGGAGCTGGTGCTGGAACCCATGGCGCCGCAGTTGGCGCACTGGCGTCAGGTGGTGGCGGTATTGGAACGGCGCGAGTCGGTGTGCCGGACGCTGGCGTTGTCCAGCGGCAGCGTAGAACTCGGTCCCGCCGGCCGCGGCGATGAGACCAGGCTCGATAACGGTTTTCTGAAATTGCTGCTCGGTCCGGTGTGGCGACTGCTGATTATCGGCGCCGCAGAGCCCTCACGCTATTTGGCGGAGATGGCACAGGCGCTGGGTTACCAGGTGTCGGTGTGCGATCCGCGCCCCGAATACACCCGCGGCTGGAACCTCAGCCACACCCGCTGGATGCCCGGTATGCCGGACGATGCTGTCACGGCGATGGATGCCGATGAGCGCACCGCGATCGTGGCCCTCACTCACGACCCGCGGCTCGACGATATGGCGCTGCTGGAGGCATTGCAGTCGCCGGCGTTTTATGTCGGGGCGCTGGGTTCAGTGCGAACTAACAGCAAGCGCCGGCAGCGCCTGGCGGAGCATTTCGGTTTTTCCCCCCAACAGTTACAGCGCCTGCACGGCCCCGTGGGTCTGGATATCGGCAGCAAAACGCCGGCGGAAATTGCCGTTGCCATTGTCGCCGAACTGGTGGCGCTGCGGCACGGTAAGGTATTGATCGCCGCTGATTCAGAGTAGTCCCGCCGGCAGGTCGGCGGGGGTATCCACATCCATCAGTACGCCTTTATCATCGACTTCCACCCAATGTATCGACTGCCGATGCCGGCGCAGGATCTCGCGAGCGCCGCGATCGCCGCTCAGTGCCAGCAGTTCCTCGAGATAGGTATTGTGAAAACCGACCGGATGGCCGGCACGCCCTTGCCATCGGGGTTGTGCGATCGGCTGGCCGCGGCGCAGCGCTGCGGCTACTGCCGCCGTTGTCTCGGGGCGAATAAACGGCATATCCGCCAGGGCCACAAGCCAGGCCGACGCGTCCCGGTTGGCGTCAATGCCCGCGCTAAGGCTGGCGCCCATGCCGGCGTTGGCCGCCGCGCTGTCGAGGCAGGTGAAGCCGGCGTCGGTATACATTTTTTTGACCTCGCCGTCTCCGGCGCGGATAACGATGGTCAGGGTATCGACGGCGCCGGCCACCGCAGCGGCCGCTTTCAATCCCACCGGCACCCCGTCGGCCAGGCGGGCGAGCAGCTTTTGACTGCCGAAGCGGCGCGCCTGTCCCGCCGCCAGCAAAATGCCTTTGATCATGGTTTGAGTTTTTCCTGTCACCGCGGCGTTGTCGCCAGGCATCTTTTGAATTCTGGACTAGAATAAAAACAGGGAGGTGCGCGCGCGTCAACTCCTGCTGGTGTGGGCCGTTGTCGGCCTGGGAGGGTTCCCACACATCTGCACAGCTTCGGGCGCGACGCCGGGGTGCGTTTTAGCCGGCACGATATGACAAAAAAATGGCGTGATGGGCTCTTGTATAAAACGGATTTATGCATTAACCAAAAATAAAATACAGGGTGACGGCAAACCGAAACCGCCGCAGTTTTTATCTTGAGCTGTGGCGCGGGCGAATCTTTGCACCGGCGGTTTGTATACAGATAAAAACCTCAGCGCTAAAAAAGTTGCAGCGCTGCCACAGCTTTTCGTTTGCTGCCGGTATAATGGGTGCGGGTCGCAGCTTTACAGATGATCGATTAAATTGTCGGCTGAATTGAGGCAATATTTTTTTTTATATTACTTTGCTTCGTAAAATGCGATGTACCTGCGTTTAATTTATAAGGTCTAGGTGGGTGCCAAACGGTTTTCGAAAGAAGAATTTTCTTCGGCTGACATTCGAGAATCGAATTGATACTTATAGTATGTAGACTGGGGAGGGACGTTAAATGATTCTCAGCGGTTATAAAGAGAGAGTCAAAGGAAACATGCCAAAGCATCTAGACTGTTTAAAATTTGGCCAGATGGTAAGGGAATTGAGGGAGAAAAAAGGCTTCTCCCAAGAAGTTTTTGCAGACCAGGCTGGAGTGCACAGGACCTACATGGGTGGAATAGAGCGGGGCGAAAGAAACCCGACGTTGACAACGATATGGAAGATTGCCCGGGCGTTAAATATCTCACCTGCCGCTTTTTTTGAGCTGACCGATCACGCCAAGGACCTCAAGTCACTGGCAAATCTGGAAGGCGAATAATGTGGGTTATCGATGTAGCCGGCTGTCGGTTTTTGACGGTGTTTGTACACGTGTGACCGCCTGTCACCATTGCTGCTTAGGCTGCTTTTGTATTGCCTGACTGCAGTCGTATCTGCTCGTCCGTTGTGAGTATCTAAACGCCGCTGGTGAGTGGTCGTCGTTGATTGCCGGCATCTCGTAGTTTGTACGCCGTACAATTTATCAGTCGATACCGCCCGGTCGCCGGCTACCGGTCTGCAAGAAAATATCGACCTGTAAGTTAACGCCGGTATCTGGGTTGGCACTGTGCTTTACGTTAACATCGGTATACCCGTTTACCCCGACGTTTTACGACTGCGGCACCTGGCCCTACTCGTCGCTTACGGTTGCGAGCCGTTATGACGCATCGTTTTTAGAGGGTGTCCATATTTGGTGCGTTTTTCTGCGTTATTCACAATTGTGTCACGGCGTGCCGTTACTTTATCCGTGTTAAAACAACGGGCACCCGGGTTGGTACTCACAGCAGGACAACCTGATGCCAATGAATTCACCTCGCGAAGCAAAGCGAGGTGCCGGGAGCGCGCCCCACTGTTGTCCGCTATCGCACTGCGGCATTAGCGTGCCATCCGTAAAGGATTATTACCATCGTCGGGCGAATCGTGCCTTGACAATGTAAGGAACCGATTGTTGTTGGCAGGATTCCTGCAGTACCGAAAACAAAGAGGGTGTTGGCGCTCGCTAATAGCGCCGTTACCGCTGCCACAGCGCTGGTGACGAGTGCTGTCGCACGGAGCCGGCGACCCGCCTGCAAATGAGGCGATATTATTGATGACGGTGTGTAAATATGGATTCCAGTGAGCAGATAGCGTTGATGCAGCACCTGGATAAGGTGGCCAGCGTATTCGGCGAAGCGGCGGGCGACCTGCTGCAAAGGCTGTTGTCCGGCCAGCGGGTCGAGAGCAATTCCCTGCTCGACAGCGAGCGCATGATCGCTCTGCTGGCGCAGGGGGCCAAGGTGGAACCCGCCAGCCTGCTGCAGCAGCAGATGCAGTTTATGGAGAAACAGCTCAATCTGTGGCAGTGCACCATAAAGGCAATGATGGGCGGTGACCTTGAGTCTGTTATCGATGAACCGCGAGGCGACAATCGCTTCCGTGCGCCCGAGTGGCGCGAAAACCCTTTTTTTAGTTATATCAAACAAGCCTATCTGCTCAATGCGGATTTTATGCAGCAGGTCGTTGACGGTATTGAGTATGAAGATGAAAAGACCGCCGACCAGATCAAGTTTTTTACCCGCCAGTATGTCAACTCCCTGTCGCCGAGCAACTATATCCTGACCAACCCGGAAGTCTGCAAGGAAATTTTGGAAACCAAGGGCGACAGCCTGGCCAAGGGGCTCGACAATTTTATCAAAGACCTGGAATCCAGCCCGCTGGAGGGACTGAAGATCAATCAGGTGGATATGGATGCCTTTAAAGTCGGCGTCGACCTGGCCGTTACCCCCGGCAAGGTCATCTTCGAGAACGAGTTGATGCAGCTTATTCAATATGCGCCTGCCACCGATAAGGTTTACCAGACACCACTGCTGATTGTGCCGCCGTTTATCAACAAGTATTACATTCTCGATCTCGATCGGAAAAAATCCTGGATACGCTGGCTGGTGGATCAGGGGTTCACGGTGTTTTTGGTGTCCTGGGTCAACCCGGATGCGACGCTGGCGCAGAAAACCTTTGACGACTATGTGCTTGAAGGTGTGGTGGCGGCGCTCGACACTGTGGAGCAAATTACCGGCCGGCCGCAGGTCAATGCCGTGGGCTACTGTGTGGGCGGCACGCTGCTGGGTGTGTCCCAGGCGTATTTGCGTGCCCGTGGCGATGACAGGATTCAGGCCCTGACGCTGTTGACCACGCTGTTTGATTTCTCCGAGCCGGGTGAGGTCGGCAACTATATCTCCGAGCATTCGCTGCCACTGATCAAGCAGTACACGGAAAACAAGGGATACTTTGACGGCCGTTTACTGGCATTGAGTTTCAGTCTGCTGCGCGAGAACAATCTGTTCTGGACTTACTTCGTCGACAATTATCTCAAGGGCAAGGACTCGGTGCCGTTCGACATTCTCTACTGGAATGGCGATTCCACCAATATTCCGCAAAACGCCTACCTGTATTACCTGGAAAATATGTATGTGAACAACAGGCTGATCGAACCTGGAGGCATCAGTGTCGCCGGCGTGCCCATCGATCTCGGCCTGATTGACACGCCTGCCTACAGCCTGGCCACCGCCGCCGATCATATTGTGTTGTGGCCGGCGGCTTATCGCAGCAGCCGGCATTTGCGCGGCCCCGTGCGGTTTGTGCTGGCCGGTTCCGGCCATGTGGCCGGGGTGGTCAATCCGGCGCCGGGGGGTAAGTACCCGCATTGGGTCAACGAGGTGTTGCCGGAGACTGCGCAGCAGTGGCGACAGGATGCCGAGCAGCGCGAGGGGAGTTGGTGGCTGGACTGGCTCGACTGGATGGCGCAATATCGCGGCGCACTGGTGGATGCCAAACCGGTGGGATCAAAGCGGTTTCCGGCCCTGGAGGATGCTCCCGGCCGCTACGTAAAAGTGCGCCTGGAAACCGCCGCTGCGGCTTGAGCCGCCGGTTCGACAAATAACTCCGGCTTTCACATTAATCTGGTTATACTGCGCTATCCCGACAGCAGCCGTGCGAGAGCCCGAGTGGTACTTATCAAGAAATACCCCAACCGCCGCCTATATGATACGTCGAGCAGTCAGTACGTTAACCTGGATTACATTAAAAAGCTGGTAACCGACCACGCCGAGTTTACCGTGGTCGATTCCAAGTCCGGTGCCGATCTGACCAAGAGTATCCTGTTGCAGATTATCAGTGAGCAGGAGAGCAACGACCAGCAGTCGCTGCTCACCAACAGCGTTCTCAAGCAACTGATCCGCTACTACGACACCGATATGCAGCTTTTTATGCGGCAGTATCTGGAGCAGAGTATGGCCGTGTTCCTGGAACGCCAGGATACGTTGCAGGGCATGATGAAGGACCTGGTCGACGCCAGTCCGCTCGGGCTGTTTAACCAGATTATGGAAAAGAATATGAAAATGTGGCGGGAGTGGGGCGATCTCGACGCCCCGAAAGGCGGGGAAAAGTCCGAGTAATAAACTGGCGGATACTTATCTGAAATTGGTCTAATATTTATGCTGCAAAGCAGCAAAATAAGATTGAAACCTACACAAGAGATGTATTAACCTTCACTCCAGTCGTATTGTGCAGCGCAGCATAATTTACCTGAAATGGAGATGATCCTATGTTTGAGAAGTTTGTTGAGCAGACTCAGAGTGCTTTCAAGCCGATGAGCGAAATCATGGCGTTAAACGTCAAGGCGATGGAACAACTGGTGGACAAGCAATCCACACTGTTGACGGGCGTGATGAACGACGGCGTTACCTATGCCAAGGATGTGGTGGCGCAGAAGGATATTGCCGGCGTCTACCAGGCGCAAAAAAATTACATGGAAGGTGTCCAGGAAAAAATGGTCAGTGTTACCAAGGATGTGTACTCGGTCATGACCGAAGCGCAGGAGAAAATGGGCGACGTCATGAAGGGCGCTGTCACTGAAGTCAAACCGGTTGCCACTCCGGCCAAAAGCGCCAAGTAGTTTCAACCCCCGGCAGATAACATCTGCCGGGGGCGACGCTAAAGCGTTTGCAACCTATGAAAAAGTTGCAACGCACAAAAAAGCCCGGCAAGTCAATTTGCCGGGCTTTTTTGTGTCACTAGCGGTGTGCTGTCAATACATATGCTGCCCGCCGTTTACCGAGATGGTCGAGCCGGTGATAAAACTGGCCTCGTCATCGATCAAGAACAACACCGCGCGGGCGATATCGTCCGGCGTTCCCAGGCGCCCGGCGGGAATGGTGGCGATGATTTTCTCCAGCACGTTTGCCGGCACGGCCCTGACCATATCCGTATCCACATAACCCGGGGCAATGGTGTTTACGGTGATGCCGCGAGAGGCGCCCTCCAGCGCCAGCGCTTTGGAAAAACCAATCAGTCCGGCCTTGGCGGCGGCGTAGTTAACCTGCCCGTACTGACCCGCCTGGCCGTTGATAGAGCTGATATTGACGATGCGACCAAAGCGGCGTTCGCGCATGCCGTCGATAACGGCGCCGCAGGTGTTGTAGCAGGACGTGAGGTTAGTGTCGATGACCGCACTCCACTGCTCCGGCGACATCTTGTGCAGCGTGCTGTCGCGGGTAATACCCGCGTTATTAATTAAAATATCCACGGGTCCGAAATCCGCTTCGACTGAAGCAATCCCGGCCTCGACGGCGGCCTTGTCGGCGACATCGAATTTTAATGACGATATGCCGGTTCTCGCAGTGAACTGTTGTGCGGCCTGGTCGTTATTACAGTAGTTGGCAACGACCTTATAGCCTTTTGCTGTTAACTTTATGGAAACGGACTCGCCGATTCCGCGGATGCCGCCCGTTACGAGTGCAACTCTGCCCATTAGATCAACCTCCAACAAATTGAAATTTAAAATACGTTACTCGCTAATACCCTTCACCACTGACTCCGTATGGAAGTGCTACGCAAAAAAGAGGCCTATTTTGCGGGAGGCGTGAAAAACCCGCGCACCAAAAACAGGAAATAGGATTTTGACGTCGTAATGAACCTGAATGCAGAATTTTTGCGGGAGCGCTGTCGTCGCAATTTGCGCTTAATCGTGACGGTGACCACAGTTTGCGATTTCTTTTTTTGTTGTTGCCTGATATTGGTGCAGGTGTGAGTGGTGTGTTCAGTAACAGAGCGTTGGCAAGCCTTTGAATGTAGCGCAGTTGCAACACGTGGCACCGATAGGGTAAGCGTTTTACGTTGGGTGCACTATAGCGGGCATCATTTAAGCTTTTATGAAAAGTTTAAGGTTTTGTGAGGAGTCAACCTTTGTGGAACTGTAGGATAAGGGGTTAGTGATTTCGGGTTTTGTACTGACGGTAATTAGTGGTACTTGCTGCAGGCGCCTGCTTTCGCCCCGGGGTGCCTGAAGCGCGTATCAGTGACAGTAGCGGCACAATCGGTCATCGCAATATGAGAACAACTGGCAGGCACCTGTTTGAAAATGGCCAGCAGGTGAAACAGAGGACACGAAGATCATGCGCATTGACTTACTTTGGCTGCCGGCTTGGCTGACGGTTTGTCTAACATTGTGGCCGGCACAATCGAGCCTGGCGCAGACTGTGCTCACCAGCCCGGCGGCGCGGGTGCAGTTACTCGAGCTTTACACCTCGGAGGGTTGCAGCAGTTGCCCGCCGGCGGACAAATGGCTGTCGCAGTTGCGGCGGGCGCCCGGGCTGTGGACCGAGATAGTGCCCGTGGCTTTCCATGTGGATTACTGGAATTACCTGGGCTGGCGCGATCAACTGGCGGACAGTCGCTTCAGTGAACGCCAGCGCCGGTACCGGCGCAGCGGCGGTGTGAAAAGTGTTTATACACCCGGCTTTGTGGTCGGCGGGCGCGAGTGGCGCGGTTGGTTTCAGCGGCGGCCGTTGCCGCAAGCCGAGCCCGCGCCGGTGGGCGTGTTGGCCGTGACGGTAACCGATAATCGTTATCGCGCCCAATTTACTCGCGCCGATGGTGTCGCCGCGCGTCCCCTGGAATTGTATGTCGCACTCCTGGGCATGGACTTAAAAACCGATATAAAGCGCGGTGAAAATCGCGGGCGGCGCCTGACACACGACTTTGCGGTGCTGGGGTTGTCGCGGCGACCCGCCGGCGAGGCGTGGACGGGCACACTGCCGCAGCGAGACCCCGGCGGTAGTTATGGACTGGCCGCCTGGGTAAGTCCGGTGGGGGAATTGACGCCGGTGCAGGCCGTTGGTGGCTATCTGCCGCCTTAGTGCCAGTTACTAATGCTTTGGCCAGAAAATGTTTTCACGTCGGTTGCACTGAGGTCTGTGGGTAAAAATCTTTATTTGTCGAAGCCCTAGTGCCTAAAGGCTAGTGCTCGGCGATCGCGCCCTTGCCCAAACCCTCGTAAGCTTTCACTTTGATAACAGTATTAGGGTGTTGCAGTTTCAAGGTGGCGGCGATATGGCTGGCGATATATTCCACCGTGCTGTCGGTGTCGATCAGATAACAACAGGCCTGGGGCAGGATCAGTTCGAAGTCTCCCTGTTGCGCCGCGTAGCTGAACTGGTAGCAGGGCACGCCGTCCAGCTCCGGCGCCGCGATCAGGTCCTCGCGGGTGCCGATATAGATATCCTGCCAGCGCTCGGCCCACTGGTGTTCCAGTGCCGGGGCAGGGCGGCCGTTTTGCCAGATGTCGATGCGGGAGCGGTGGCCGTGGGCGATGCGCTGGCAATTGCCGGCGTGTTTTTTCAGACCGTGGCTGTAGTGATAGAAAGGTCCGTCGATGTTTTCCTCGCTGAAACCGACCTGCAATCGGGCGACGGAACGGGGAAACTGCGGCGCCAGTTGGGCGACGCTCCAGCGGGCCAGATTGGCGGGCGTGATCACCGGCGCTTCAACCAGGCAGATGGCCTGGCGCGGCGACCGGCACTGCAAGCTGAGGCCGTCGCCGAAGCGCCACACCAGTTGCAGTTGGTCACCGGTTTCGGTGAGGGTCAGGTTATCGGCGTCTGCCGGCACCAGCAGGCGGTGGTCGACCTCCGCATCCAGCCACAGGCGCGTCACTTTTTTCACCTCGCCGAAATCGCACACCATCCCCTGCTCGTCGAGCTTGCCGTCCATCTGCACGTGGGCCAGCCAGGTTTCGCCCAGCAGGCCGCGCTCCGGGCAGAGATAACTGAAGTCTACATTGGTGAGGTTATCGACAAATAAGTGCATACAATCGGATCGCTGCCAGTGGCGGATAAAGCTGCGCTAGTATACCAGCCTATGGCGATCCGAAGCACCTAAGTTGCGCAGTTGTTACGCGCCGGCAGACTGAATCGGCCGGCGCAACCCGGGCTGCGTGCAAAGCACTGACTTCACTGTCGTGGACAAGCGTGTTTACGCAGCGCGTCCAGGTCATATTCCCGGCCGCTGCCGCTGGCCCGACTGCATCGGCCAGTGATAAAACACGCGTGCCTGATGTTCCGTAGCTGGCAGCCTGTAATTACTTCCGTCAGTGACTCCCTACCTGTAACTCCCTACCTGTAACTCCCTGCCCGTAACTCCCTACCCGTAACTCCCTGTCCTTAATTATTGGGGGACAAGCGCAGCACCCTTATGCATCCGCATAGGCTTCGCGCAACTGCCGGGCCGCGGTGACCATGGCCGCCAGTGCCGGTCGGGTCTCCTCCCAACTGCGGGTTTTCAAGCCGCAGTCCGGGTTTACCCACAATTGCCGGTGGGGGATGCGTTGGGTAGCCTTTTTCAGCAGCCCCACCATCCAGTCCACTTCGGGTTGGTTAGGGGAGTGGATATCATAGACTCCCGGGCCGATATCATTGGGGTATTGGAAGTCCTCGAAAGCCGCCAGCAACTCCATATTCGAACGCGAGGTTTCGATGGTGATCACATCGGCGTCAAGCTGGGCAATGGCATCGATAATGTCGTTGAACTCGGCATAACACATATGGGTGTGAATCTGGGTGGCGTCTTCGGCGCCGCACGATGCCAGCCGAAAACTGTCCACCGCCCAGTCCAGGTACGCCTGCCATTGGGCGCGACGCAGCGGCAGCCCCTCCCTGAGCGCCGGCTCGTCGATCTGCACCACGCGAATACCGGCGCGCTCCAGATCGCGCACCTCATCGCGGATGGCCAGGGCCAATTGGTCGGCGGTGTCTTTTAACGGTTGGTCCGCTCTGACAAAAGACCAGCACAGCATGGTAATGGGGCCGGTCAACATACCTTTTACCGGTTTGTCCGTCAGCGATTGTGCGTAGCGACTCCAGTCGACGGTCATAGCGGCCGGCCGGCTGACATCGCCGTAGATAATGGGCGGTTTGACACAGCGGGACCCGTAGCTCTGCACCCAGCCGTTTTCTGTGAAAGCGAAGCCGCTGAGCTGCTCGCCAAAGTACTCCACCATATCATTGCGCTCGGCCTCACCGTGCACCAGCACATCCAGACCCAAGTCCTCTTGTTGATTTACCGCGACGGCTATCTCCGCCTCCATCTGGTTTCGGTAGTCGGCCGCCTCCAGCAGTCCCTTTTTAAACGCCGCCCTGGCTTGCCGGATCGCCGGTGTCTGCGGAAAGGAGCCGATGGTAGTGGTGGGAAACAGCGGCAGTCGCAGATGTTCCTGTTGCAGGCGATGACGGGCGGGGAAAGGGCTGCGGCGCTGCCGGTGCGTCGCAGTGACCCCGGCCAGCCGACTTTCGACCTCGGGGTTGTGGACCCGTTTCGAGCCCGCCCGCGATTCCAGAGCCAGGCGACTGTCGGCGAATAACGCCTGCTGAGTGCCCGATGCATCGCCGTCCAGCGCTCGCGCCAGGCCGCTGACCTCCGCCAGTTTTTCCTCGGCAAACGCCAGCCATTGTTTGATTTCCCAATCCAGCGCTGCCTCGGCGCCGAGGCTGACCGGCACGTGCAACAGCGAGCACGACGGCGCCAGCCACAGCCGCTCGCCCAGCCGTTCGGCGGCGGGTCGCAGCTGCGCCAGCGCCTGGTCCAGGTCGGTGCGCCAGATATTGCGGCCGTCGACGATCCCCACCGAGAGCACCTTGTGTACCGGCAGGCGATCCAGTACCGGCGTTAACTGCTCCGGTGCGCTTACCAGATCGATATGCAGGCCGGCTACCGGCAGTTGCACCGCCGTGCCCAGGTTATCGCCCAGGGCGCCAAAGTAGGTTGCCAGCAACAGTTTCAAACCCGGTTGTTGCAGTCGGTTGTAGGCAGCTTCGAACGCCTGGCGCCAGTCGGCCGGCAGGTCCAGTGCCAAAATCGGCTCGTCGATCTGCACCCACTCCGCGCCCAGTTCCGCCAGTCGTTGCAATAGCTGCCGGTAGGCGTCGGTCAGTGCTGGCAGGAGTTGGAGTTTGTCGAACGGGTCGCCGTGGCTCTTGCCCAGCCATAAATAGCTCAGCGGGCCCAACAGCACCGGCTTGACGGTATGCTCCAGTGCCAGGGCCTCGGCCACTTCATCAAACAGTTGTTCGTAGGCAATGTGGAAGCGTTGATCCGGCTCGAATTCAGGCACTATGTAGTGGTAATTGGTATCGAACCATTTCGTCATTTCGCAGGCACTGGTGGTGGCGCCGGAGGGGGCCCGGCCGCGCGCCATGCGAAACAGGGTGTCGATATCGATGCGGCCGCCGGCATCGCGATGGCGGGCCGGAATATTGCCCAGCGTGGCCGACAGGGTCAGTACCTGGTCGTACCAGGCGAAGTCGCCGACCGGCAGGTAGTTGATGCCGGCGTCGGCCTGTTGCCGCCAGTGTCGCTGGCGTAGCCGGCGCCCGCAGTCCAGCAGTTTGGCACGGGTGATATCACCCTGCCAGTATTGCTCGAGCGCGCGCTTGAGTTCCCGTTGGGCGCCGATGCGCGGAAAGCCGAGGCTGTGGGTAACTGTCATCTTGCCATCCTGTTTGTGTGTATTTGTGGGTGCTTGTGAAGATCCTGCCTAGTTTCCGGACTTGTCATTAATGAATCAAACTGATAATTTTCAGCATGAAATTGAATTGAACTAATAAAAAACGGTGCCCATGAGTCATCTACTGGAACTGCGTCATTTGAAAACCCTGGCCGCGCTGCGGGAAACCGGCAGCCTGGTGGATGCCGCCGAGCGGGTCTGCCTGACCCAGTCGGCGCTGTCGCACCAGATCAAGGAGCTGGAGGGGCGGATCGGCGCTTCCCTGTTTGTCCGCAAGAGCCGGCCGCTCAGGTTTACCCAGGCGGGCAAGCGCCTGTTGAGTCTTGCCGACCGGGTGCTGGCGCTGGTGGCGGATGCCGAGCGGGAACTCAATCAGTTGGTACACGGGGAAGCGGGGCGCCTGTTTATGGCGATCGAGTGCCACAGCTGCTTTAACTGGCTGTTGCCCACCATCGAGAGATTTCGCGGGCAATGGCCGGCGGTGGAGCTGGACTTTGCCGGGGGTTTTACCTTCGATCCACTGCCGGCGCTGGCGGCCGAGGAGGTGGATCTGGTGATCACCGCCGATCCGGTAGCGCTGAAAAGCGTGGTGTATTTGCCATTGTTCAGCTATGAAATGCAACTTGCTTTAGCCGCCGACCACCGCCTGGCCGGACGCGCCTTTATCGAACCGCAGGACCTGGCGGAGGAAACCCTGATCACCTACCCGGTCGACCGCGATCGACTGGATGTGTTTACCCGGTTTCTGCGCCCGGCGGCGGTGGAACCGCGGGCGCTGCGCACCGCCGAGCTGACGCTGATGGCTGTGCAGTTGGCGGCCAGTGGTCGCGGCGTCTGTGCGCTGCCCAATTGGGTGTTGGAAGAGTATCGGGCCAAGGCGTTGATCGCGGTAAAATCTGCCGGTGCAACCGGTGTGTGGCCGACGCTCTATGCGGCGGTTCGCGAGGAGTCCGTCACCACCGCTTATGTGCGGGATTTTTTAAGTCAGGCGAGGGAACACTGTCTGGCGCAGCTGCCCGGCGTGCGGGCACCCCGGGGCGGGGCGGCGCTGGCATTTGACTACTGGGAGAATTGAAGCCTATGTACAAGCTCTGTTTTTATGTGCCCGAAAGCCATCTGGAGATGGTTAAGCAGGCGCTGTTTGACGCGGGGGCAGGGCGTATCGGCAACTACGATTGCTGTGCCTGGCAAACGCCGGGTCAGGGGCAATTTCGGCCGCTGGCCGGTAGTGAGCCGTTTATCGGTCGCCGCGGGGAAGTGGAAATCGTTGCTGAATTCAAAGTGGAAATGGTGTGCGCCGCAGATAAAGTGAGTGCCGCCGTGGCGGCTCTGCGCCGGTCCCACCCTTACGAGGAGCCGGCCTACGATGTCTGGTCGCTAGCGACGCCGGATTAAATCCTCGCTGCGGATCGGGTAGTGATTCTCGCGGCGATCGGAAAAGTAGTGGGTCAATGTCTTGTTGACCACCGGAAAGGCCAGTTCATCCCAGGGAATCTGCTGCTCCGTGAACAGTTCCACTTCCAGCGATTCGAGGCCCGGGCCAAAGTCCAGGTTAGTCAGGTGGCCGCGGTAAAACAGGTAGACCTGGTTGATCTGCGGCAGGTTGAACAGGGTATACAAGCCGCTGATATCAATAGTCGCGCGAGCCTCTTCCCAGGATTCGCGCAGGGCCCCCTGTTCGGTGGTTTCGCCGTTTTCCATAAAACCCGCCGGCAACGTCCAGAGGCCGTAGCGCGGCTCGATCGCCCGCTTGCACAGCAGCACCCGATCCTCGTAGACCGGCAGGCAGCCGGTGATGATGCGGGGGTTCTGGTAGTGCACGGTATCGCAGTGGTCGCAGACGTGGCGCTGGCGATCATCGCCTTCCGGTACCCTGAGGGCGACGGGGTTGCCGCAGTTGGCGCAATACTTCATCGATCGGCTCTTCATGGGATGTGAGCCTTAGTATAAACATAACCACCGGCTTGCGGGAGGTATTGTCTGACTCGTGGCCCTGCGGTGAGACCCCTGTCAGTCGGCGCTCAGGTCCCGGCGCAGCGGTATGACCTCGGCCGGCGCGGCGTTGCCCACTATCGCCAGCGGCGGCTGCTGCTGGTCGGTCAACTCGTTGAGCACACAGCGCAGGTGGGTAAACGACTCGTGCATCATTTCCGAAATTTTGATGCACGCGCCGAGCGGCGAAGCGTGGATTTGGATCTGCGAATCGATTTGGAATTGCAACCCCCGCAGGCGCCGCTGGAGATGCGGCGGCGCATTGGTAATGACCGATTCGATTTCTTTTCTACGCAACCGCTCCAATGCTTCGGGGTCCCGCTTTGCGAGGTTTACCAGAACATCAAACGCCGGCAATCTAGACTGCTTCATAACGCCCTCCGGATTGTGTTGCTACTGCTTAGCCGCCCGGCCCCCCGCCGTCGACTCACAACACCATCCACCCTTTGGTCAAAAACATGGATAATTTGTACGAAAATCATACTATCAGAGCCCAATATCACAGTGTATAGGAATTCTTATACTGTATTGGCATAAGGCTTATACAGCGGCTTTAGTGAAATAGAAAACTGGATGTAGAGCAACGGGTTGCGAGCGAAAGCTCGGAATTTTTTTAAGCAACTTTTTTTCGCACCAGCACGCAAACTTAAACAATGAGCGTGGACCCCGCCGTTATATTGGAGTAGTTTTGAGAGCGGGTCGAGCAATTCGGCTACAGACTGATAGACCCGGGTGACTGACCGGACTGATCAAGGTAACTAATGCTAGAGAAGTTGAGGACCAATCTACAGGAAGGGGCCGACAAGTTGGCCGCGATAACCGGAGACCCGGGACCGTTTACCAACCAGGCTGCCGTATTGGTTGCCCTGACCGACAATGACAGCGACCCGCATATCCTGCTGACCAAACGCGCTGAACACCTGTCGACCCACAGTGGTGAAGTGTCGTTTCCCGGCGGCAAATGGGACCCGGAGGATGACCACCTGCTGGCGACTGCGCTGCGTGAAAGCCATGAGGAAATCGGCCTGAGGCCGGAGCGGGTGGAGGTGCTGGCGCCGTTGAAAGCGCGGCGCACCGGGCGCGGGGTCAAAGTCACGCCCTTTGTCGGTATCGTTCCAGAGGACATTCAGCTGATTCCGAGCCCCGACGAACTCGATGCGGTGTTCAGTGTGCCGGTGAGTTTCCTGCTGCGGGATCAGCGCGTGAGGACCGACCTCTACCGCCTCCAGGATCGCGAGTTTTGGGCACCCGCCTATCATTTTGACGGCTTTGAAATCTGGGGCTTTACCGCCGGTGTGCTGGTGACATTTTTGAACCAGGTGTACCAGGCCGGCATCGAGGTGGATAATCCGGCGCCGGTACGGGTGTTCGGCTGACCTGTCCCGTTGTTTTTCCCTTTGCCTGGTCCGGCGCTTGCCGGCATAATCGCAACGTTTTTTATCGCCGTCTACCGGCGCCGACCCGCGGGAGCAGGGCTTATGATATACAGACTGGGCGACAAGGTGCCGCAACTGCGCGGCGAAGCCCATTTTATTGCCGCCAACGCCACGGTCATCGGTGATGTGGTGCTGGAGCATGAAACCAGTGTCTGGTTCAACGCCGTGATCAGGGGAGACTGTGCCACCATTACGCTCGGGGCGCGCACCAACGTGCAGGACGGGGCCGTGTTACACACCGACCCGGGCCTGCCCCTGACCCTGGGACAGGGGGTGATTGTCGGTCACCAGGCCATGTTGCACGGCTGCCAGGTCGGCGACAATACCCTGATTGGTATCAATGCCGTGGTGTTGAACCACGCCCGCATCGGTAAAAACTGTATTATCGGTGCCAATGCCCTGGTTACCGAGGGCGCCGATATTCCCGATAATTCGCTGGTGGTGGGCAGTCCGGGTAAGGTCAAACGGCAGTTGGATGCCGAGACGGCGGCGCTGTTAAAAGCTAATGCGCAGGTTTATGTCGACCACCTGTACGAATACAACGCTGAACTCGAAGCTGTGGAGCTGTAACCCATGTCTGCTGCGGAAACACCGGTGGCTTCCCCCTGCGTCTCGATCTGCGCCCTCGACGACAGGGATATTTGTGTTGGTTGTTTTCGCACCGGCAGGGAAATCAGTGAGTGGGGTTCGCTGGATAACGCCCGCCGGCGCGAAGTGCTGGCCCTGGCCGCGGAGCGAGAAAAGGCGGTCAATCCTTTTCTTTGAGCGGGTATTTGCCGGGCAAGTGTTTGTGAAAAACCGTTGCTCGAAAAAGGTTGTTAAGCGGAGTTTTGCACACCTAATCTGTCGTCATTTATCACCTGTATGGATTCACATTCGATCTGACTGATTCAGGCGCGGTGCGGGGTCGAAGGGGTCGGGGGGGGGGGTTTTTTTTAAAAAGGTGTAGGGGTGTAAGAAAAAAAAAACCCCCCCCCCCCAAC
>NZ_ML660118.1 GCF_007004655.1 Exilibacterium tricleocarpae | reverse complement strand
CCCCGACCCCTTTCGACTCCTAGCATGGTTGCCACTCCTCTTTTTTGGGGCACCACCTCCGGTGGCACGGTGCGGGGACGTAACTTCAGTTGCGTCCCCCTAGCATGGTGCCACTCCCCTCCCTCAAGGACACCACCGTGCCACCAGAAGGCACCCCTACGCAAGAATGGCACCCCTAACCTTTACGTAAACGTCAACCTTGTCTATCATGACCCCCTCATCATGCCACCGCCGGGACTGCAACCACCGCCATGAGTACCACCTACAGCATCTCCGACCTGTCCCGGGAGTTCGATATCACCACCCGGGCTATCCGGTTCTATGAGGACAAGGGACTGCTAGCCCCCCGGCGACGGGGTCAGACCCGGATATACTCCAACAGTGACCGCACCCGGCTGAAGCTGATCCTGCGCGGCAAGCGCCTGGGGCTGTCACTGCAGGAGAGCCGCGAAATCATCGATATGTATCACCCCGGCGGCAGTAACACCGAACAACTCAACTCCCTGCTCAGCAAAATCCGCCAGCGCAAAATGCTGCTGCAACAACAACTGCTGGACATCGAGCTAATGATGGCCGACCTGGAAGAATCGGAAACGCGCTGCCTGCAGGCGCTGGAGGAAACTGTATGAATACCGCCTACCCCACCCTCAACTTCGACCTCGGCGAAGATATCGATATGCTGCGCGACAGCGTCTATAACTTCGCCCAGGCCGAGTTGGCCCCGCGCGCCGCCGCCATCGACGCCGACAACGTCTTCCCCATGGACATGTGGCGCAAGTTTGGCGCTATGGGGTTACTCGGTGTCACCGTCGAAGAAGAATACGGCGGCAGCAATATGGGTTACCTGGCCCATGTGGTGGCGATGGAGGAAATCTCCCGCGCCTCCGCCTCGGTAGGACTCTCCTACGGCGCTCACTCCAATCTCTGCGTTAACCAGATACGCAAAAACGGCACCCCGGCGCAAAAGCTCAGGTACCTGCCGAAACTCTGCTCCGGCGAGCATATCGGCGCCCTGGCCATGTCCGAACCCAACGCCGGCTCCGATGTGGTCAGCATGAAACTGCACGCCCGCAAAAACGGCGACCACTACCTGCTCAACGGCAATAAAATGTGGATCACCAACGGCCCCGACGCCCACACCTATGTGATCTATGCCAAAACCGATCCCGAGGCGGGTTCACGCGGCATTACCGCGTTCCTGGTAGAACACGATTTCCCCGGTTTCTCCCGCGCCCAGAAACTCGACAAGTTGGGCATGCGCGGCTCCAATACCTGCGAGTTGGTGTTCGAGGACTGCCAGGTGCCGGTGGAAAATATTCTCGGGGAGGAGAACCGCGGCGCCAGAGTGCTGATGAGCGGGCTCGACTACGAGCGCACAGTACTGTCCGGCGGCCCGGTGGGGATTATGCAGGCCTGTCTCGACCTGGTGGTACCCTACCTGCACGACCGCAAGCAATTCGGCCAGAGCATCGGCGAGTTCCAGCTGATGCAGGGCAAAGTGGCCGATATGTATACCGATCTCAACGCCAGCCGCGCCTACCTTTACGCCGTGGCAAAAGCCTGTGACCGGGGTGAGGAAAGCCGCAAGGACGCCGCCGCGGTGATTCTCTACACCGCGGAAAAAGCCACCCAGATGGCACTGCAGGCAATCCAGGCGCTGGGGGGCAATGGTTATATCAATGAATATCCGGCCGGGCGCCTGCTGCGCGATGCCAAGCTCTACGAGATAGGCGCGGGAACCTCCGAGGTGAGGCGCATGTTGATCGGCCGCGAGCTGTTTAACGAAACCAAATAAAATAAACAGGAGGAACGAAAAAGGGGACGGAGGGATTTAATTTTGGCCGGCTCGGCCGGCCAAAATTAAATCCCTCCGTCCCCTTTTCCTAAGTGCCGATGGCTCAGTTGAAAAGCAAAGTAAACCCGCAAAGCAGCGATTTCACCGCCAATGCCGAACATATGCGCGCACAGGTGGACGACCTCAAGGATAAACTGGCACAGATCAAACAGGGCGGCGGTGACAAAGCCCAGGCCAAACACACCGGCCGCGGCAAGCTGCTGCCCCGCGCACGCATCGATGCGCTGCTCGATCCCGGCTCGGCGTTTCTGGAGTTATCGCAACTGGCAGCCTGGGACGTCTACGACGACTATGTGCCGGCAGCAGGCGTGATCGCCGGCATCGGTCGGGTAGCGGGCCAGGAGTGCATGGTGGTCGCCAACGACGCCACGGTGAAGGGCGGCTCCTATTACCCGCTGACCGTCAAAAAACACCTGCGTGCACAGGCCATCGCCGAACAAAATCACCTGCCCTGTATCTACCTGGTGGACTCCGGCGGCGCCAACCTGCCGCGCCAGGACGAGGTGTTTCCCGATCGCGAACACTTTGGCCGTATCTTTTTCAATCAAGCCAACCTCTCCGCACAAAATATTCCGCAGATCGCCGTGGTTATGGGCTCCTGCACCGCCGGCGGCGCCTATGTGCCGGCAATGGCCGACGAGTCCATTATCGTGCGCGAACAGGGCACCATTTTTCTCGGCGGACCGCCGCTGGTAAAAGCCGCCACCGGCGAGATCGTCACGGCGGAAGAACTCGGCGGCGCTGATGTGCACTGCCGCACCTCCGGCGTGGCGGACCACTATGCGCAAAACGATCACCATGCCCTGAAGCTGGCACGCCAGTCGATTGCCCGCCTCAACCGGGTCAAACCGGTTCACTGCGATCTGGCGACGCCGCAACCGCCGCGCTACAAAAGCGAGGAAATCTACGGCGTGGTACCGAAAGATACCCGCCAGCCCTACGATGTGCGGGAAATTATCGCGCGCGTGGTCGACGCCTCCGAGTTTGACGAATTCAAAGCCCTGTTCGGCACCACCCTGGTCTGCGGATTCGCCCGTATCTTCGGCTACCCGGTGGGCGTAGTCGCCAACAACGGCATCCTGTTCGGCGAGTCGGCGCAAAAAGGCGCGCACTTTATCGAACTGTGCGCACAGCGCAAAATACCGCTGGTGTTCCTGCAGAATATTACCGGCTTTATGGTGGGCCGGCAGTACGAGGCGGAAGGCATCGCCAAACACGGCGCCAAAATGGTGACCGCGGTGGCCTGTGCCCGGGTGCCCAAGTTTACCGTGTTGATCGGCGGCTCCTTCGGCGCCGGCAACTACGGCATGTGCGGGCGCGCCTATGATCCGCGCTTTTTGTTTATGTGGCCGAACGCACGTATTTCGGTGATGGGCGGCGAGCAGGCCGCCGGCGTACTGGCGCAGGTGAAGCGGGATCAGTTTGAAGCTCGCGGCGAGAAGTGGAGCGAGGCCGAAGAAACCCGGTTCAAACAACCGATTGTCGATACCTACGAACACCAGGGTCACCCCTACTACGCCTCGGCGCGGCTGTGGGACGACGGGGTTATCGATCCGGCGGACACCCGCGACGTGCTGGGACTGGCGATCTCCGCCAGTTTGAACCGGCCACTCGAGGAAACCCGCTTCGGCGTTTTCCGAATGTAACTTTTCCCGACTACATCTTTGCGGAGAGCAGCATGAGCGAAACCACTGTGTTAATGGATATCGACGCCCGCGGCGTGGCGACCATTACGCTCAATCGGGCGGACAAACACAATGCCTTTGACGACGCCGTGATCGCCCTGCTGACCCGCCGTTTCGAAGCGGCGGCGGCAGACAAGCAGGTGCGGGCGGTAGTACTGGCGGCCACGGGCAAAAGCTTTTCCGCCGGCGCCGATCTGGCCTGGATGCAGCGCATGGCCGGCTACTCCTATGAGGAAAACCGCCGCGACGCCGATGCCCTGGCACAGATGCTGAACACCCTCAACACACTGCCCAAACCCACCATCGCCCGCGTCCAGGGCGCCGCTTTCGGCGGCGCCGTGGGCTTGGTGGGCTGCTGCGATATGGCGGTGGCCAGCCGGAGCGCCAGCTTCTGCCTGAGCGAAGTGAAGATCGGCCTGATACCGGCCACCATCAGCCCCTATGTTATCGCGGCCATGGGCGCGCGGGCGGCGCGGCGCTATTTCATCACCGCCGAAAGATTCAGTGCCGCCACTGCCGCCGGCCTGGGCCTGGTGAGTGAAGCGGTGGAGGCGGCGCAACTCGATCCGGTGATCGACCAGTGGCTGGAGCACATACTCGCCAACAGTCCCGCCGCGATAGTCGCGGCAAAACAGCTAATAGCCGATATCGGCGACCGCCCGATCACAGAGTCGTTGATCGCCGACACCAGCGAGCGCATCGCCCGCATCCGTGTTTCCGCCCAGGGCCAGGAGGGGCTGCAGGCTTTTCTGGAAAAACGCAAACCCAATTACCGCGCCTAATTATTCGCAGCGAGAGGCCATAAACCGAGCCATGTTTACAAAAATACTGATTGCCAACCGCGGCGAGATTGCCTGCCGTATCATCCGCACGGCCCGCGACCTGGGTATTCGCACCGTGGCGGTCTATTCCGATGCCGACCGCCGGGCCCTGCATGTCGATATGGCGGACGAGGCTGTGCATATCGGGCCGGCGCCCTCAAGGGAGTCTTACTTACAGGCATCTAAAATACTGGCAGCAGCCAAACAGACCGGCGCCGAGGCGATCCACCCCGGTTACGGGTTTCTATCGGAAAACGCCGACTTTTCCCGTGCCTGTAAAGCACAGAGCCTGGTGTTTATCGGGCCGCCGGCGCCGGCCATCGAAGCTATGGGCTCCAAGGCCGCGGCCAAAACTATCATGGCTGCAGCCAAGGTGCCGCTGGTACCGGGTTATCACGGCGCCGACCAGGCCGCCGCGGTGTTGCGTCAACACGCCGATACCATGGGCTACCCGGTGCTGCTCAAAGCCACTGCCGGCGGCGGCGGCAAGGGTATGCGCCAGGTCTGGGAGGCGGGCGAGTTCGAGGCCGCGCTGGCGGCGGCGAAGCGCGAGGCCGCCAACAGTTTCGGCAACGATGAAATGCTGGTGGAGAAATACCTGACCCAACCGCGTCATGTGGAAATCCAGGTGTTTTGCGACCGGCACGGCAACGCGGTCTACCTGTTCGAGCGCGACTGCTCGATTCAGCGACGCCACCAAAAGGTCATTGAAGAGGCTCCGGCACCCGGTCTGTCACAAGAGCTGCGCGCCGCCATGGGTGAAGCCGCCGTGCGCGCCGCCCGGGCCATCGACTATGAGGGTGCCGGTACAGTGGAGTTTTTGCTCGATCGCGACGGCGCTTTCTATTTCATGGAAATGAATACGCGACTGCAGGTCGAACACCCGATCACCGAAATGATCACCGGGCAGGACCTGGTGGCGTGGCAGCTGCGCGTGGCAGCGGGAGAAACCCTGCCGTTAGCCCAGGACCAGTTGCGCATTCACGGCCACGCGTTCGAGGCCCGGGTTTACGCCGAAGACCCCCACAACGATTTTCTGCCGGTCACCGGCCCGCTGCTGTTTTTACAGCCGCCCGACAGCAGTCCGCATGTGCGTATCGATTCCGGTGTGCGCCAGGGCGACGAGGTCAGTGTTTACTACGATCCGATGATCGCCAAGCTGGTGGTATGGGACGAAGACCGCGACCGGGCCCGGCAACGACTGGCCAAGGCGCTGCAGGAGTATCGGATCGGCGGCCTGACCACCAATCTCGATTTCCTCTACAACCTGGCCACCTGCCCGCCGTTTCGCGACGCTGAACTCGACACCGGCTTTATTGAAAAGCACCACGCGGTTATCTTTCACGACAGCCGGTACGACCTGGGCCGGGACCTGCCGCTGGCCGCTGTCTACCTGGTGCTGGAACAGGCGCAAAGCGCCGCCCGCAACGCCCGCGCCTCCACCGATCCCTGGTCGCCCTGGCATGCCACCGATGCCTGGCGCCTGAACGAGGCACACCTGCACCGTTTCAGTCTGTCGCTGCACGAGCAGCAACACGACATCGCAGTGGAACAACTCGCTACCGGCGCCGGCAATCGCTATCTGATCCGCTGTGGCGGCGGCACCTACCACGCCGAGGGCTCACTGCAGGGCAACACCCTGCGGGTCACTATCGACGGCTACCAGACCCGCGCCACGGTAGCGCCCCACGACGACAGTTTCACCCTTTACACCCAGGACCGCGCGCTGCAGTTCAAGCGCGTGACGCCGGATTATGGCGAGGACGTGGAGCAAGGCGACGGCGGCGGCTTGACCGCGCCGATGAACGGCACCATTGTCACGCTGCTGGCGGCCGCCGGCAGCCGGGTCGAAAAAGACGATCCGCTGCTGGTGCTGGAGGCGATGAAAATGGAGCACACTATCCGCGCACCCGGCGCCGGTGAGGTGGTAGAATTTTACTTCCAACCGGGGCAACTGGTGGACGGCGGTGCAACCCTGGTGGACTTCAAGGCCACCGTCGACGAATGAGAGCCAACGGCTGAAATACGATGAACCAATCACTCCCACAACAGGTACGCATTGTCGAGGTGGCGCCCCGCGACGGCCTGCAAAACGAAGCGCAATCCATCGATGTCGCCACCAAGGTGGCGCTGGTCGAACAATTGGTGGACGCGGGCCTGACCTACGTCGAGGCCGGCAGCTTTGTCAATCCGCGATGGGTGCCGCAGATGGCCGGCAGCGATGAGGTCTTCCAGACGTTGCAACGGCGCCCGGCAGTAACCTATGCGGCCCTGACCCCGAATCTGAAAGGCTTCGAACGGGCGCTGGCCGCGGGCGCCAATGAAGTGGCCGTATTTGGCGCCGCCTCCGAGACGTTCAGCCAGAAAAATATCAACTGCTCGATCAGCGCCAGTCTGGAGCGCTTCGCGCCGGTGCTGGTCGCGGCCGCCGAACACAAGCTGCCGGTGCGCGGTTATATATCCTGTGTGGTGGGCTGTCCTTACGAGGGCGCAGTCAGCGCCGCCAAGGTCGCCGAGGTGGCGCGGGAACTGGTGCAGATGGGCTGTTATGAAATTTCCCTGGGCGACACCATCGGCGTCGGCACGCCGGCGGCGGTGACCGCCATGCTGGAGGCGGTGGCTGAACAGGTGCCTGTGGAGAAGCTGGCTGTGCATATGCACGACACCTACGGCCAGGCGCTGGTCAATATTTTTGCCGCCCTACAGATGGGCGTGAAAGTGGTCGACAGCGCCGTTGCCGGCCTCGGCGGCTGTCCCTATGCCAAAGGCGCCTCCGGCAATGTCGCCAGCGAAGACCTGGTCTATATGCTCAACGGCCTGGGCATCGAGCACGGCGTCGACCTGAAGCGATTGATTGCCGCCGGCGACTTTATTTCACGTGCGCTCGGACGCAGCAACGGTTCCAAAGCGGCCCGGGCCATGGGCGCCTGAGAACCCGCCGGCGTTTCAACGTCCGTCGCGGACAGGCGAGGAGTCCGGCGGCCCGCATGGCACTCCCGCCACAGATACCTGAACCCGCGACGCTTTGAAACCCATCGAAGATAATTATATTATCCGGGGCGCAGCGGGTTTATCGGCCGCCGGTACCTCCCAGCGTGTGCATTCGCCGCTCTCGCCACCCTGGCCGCCGGCCTGCTAACGCCGGCGCTGCGACCTAATCTTTTCCCACGGTGAGGAGCCGCACTATGTTCAAGGGACAAATCATCTGGATTACCGGCGCCTCATCCGGTATCGGCGCGGCACTGGCACAGGCCTTCGCCGCCGAGGGCGCCCGACTGATCCTTTCCGCCCGGCGCGAAACGGCGTTGCACGAGGTCAAGGAACAATGCGTCGCAAACGGCGGCGATTCCCGCGACCTGTTCGTATTGCCTCTCGATATTACCGATACGGCCGCTATGGAAGACAAAGTCAGTGCCGCCCGCGCTTTCGGCGGGCGGATCGATATGCTGATCAACAATGCCGGCATTTCACAGCGTTCGACCTGTCTGGAAACTGAGCTGCAAACCTACCGGACCCTGTTTGAGGTGGACGTCTTTGGTCAGATCGCCCTGACCCGGGCGGTGCTCCCCATTATGGTGGAACAGCGCAGCGGCCATATCGCCGCCACCGCCTCAATAGCCGGCAAAGTGGGCGCCCCGTTGCGCACCGGTTACTGCGCCGCCAAACACGCCGTTATGGGGTTTTTCGATTCGCTGCGCGCCGAGGTCACCCATTTGGGAATCAAGGTAACCACTATTACACCCGGTTTTATCCGCACGCCGATATCTGAAAACGCCCTCAGCGGTGACGGCACGCGGTTCGGCCGTATGGATAAGTTTATTGCCGGCGGCATGGATGTGACCGAATGCGCGCAGGTTATTATGCGCGGCTTTCACAAAGGCAAGCCTGAAATTGCTGTCGGCAAGGGTATTGAAATGCACGCATTGTGGGTTAAAAAATGGTTTCCAGGTCTGTTGTTTAAAATAGCAGCCGGGCAATACCACAAGGTGGTCGACAGTAAGACAGCCTGACATCAAGCTTCCTGATCCACCGATAAACGTCGAAGGCCTGACCACGGCGATAACTGCCAGGCGGCTTTTTTCCCAGTGGCGCCGGCCTGGCAATAGGCTCTATTCATGGCCGGCGCAAAACCTCGGCTGATTGCGCCTGCATCCCGCGCGCCCCAACACCCGACACAATCAACCATGCAGAACCTCCAGGAGACATCATGATTCGAAGTTTTAAACCTACCGATATGGAAGCGGTGATCGATATCTGGCTGAACGCCTCGATCAAAGCCCACGACTTTGTCGCCGCAGACTTCTGGCGATCAAAAGTGGCAGAAATGCGCGAGGTCTATATCCCGGCATCGGAAACCTATGTGTATGAGGAAAACGGTGAAGTAAAAGGCTTCGCATCACTGTATGAAGACACCCTGGCGGCAATTTTCGTCGCCCCCAACGCCCAGGGTGGCGGCATCGGTAAAAGCCTGATGCGAAAGGCGAAAGATGCCCGCCGCAAGCTACAGCTCAATGTCTACAAAGAAAACGTCAACAGTGTAGATTTCTATCTGAAATGCGGCTTTAAGCCGATAACGGAACAAGTCGACGCACACACCGGGCATATCGAAATATCCATGGAATTTGCTCGTGAACAGGCACAGGCTGCGACCCCGACCGATTGAGGCCGCCGCTACAACTCGGCACCGGTCCCCCTCGCCATCTGCAAAACGGTACCACACCTGATCATAGAACCGCGGCCGGGGATGTACGAAAGCACCTGTCCCGCAGGCAGTCGCGACCTCGCCCAATAACGTGCAGGGCCGCCGGTTTTGGTCATTTTCTCCCGGTAACGCCATTAACGTGAACCGTTTAACCCCCGGTAAACGTCGAAAAATCGATTTCCCAGGGACAGGTGCTATTCTGAATACGTAACCGGGCAGCGCGCAAACCCACTGATATAGCACAGAAATCTATTAAATGAGATTTTCATAAGCAAAAATCACCTCCCGATTTAGACTGGTAAGATAGACAACCATGATGAGTTTGGCTGTAAGGAAAAGACATCTATTTTCCTGTAATACTCACTTTCGCTCTTGGGTTTTACTGATAGTGTGTTTTTTGCTTTCAAACAGTGTTGCTCTGGGGCAAAGCACTGAGCCCATCGATCCAATTGCTCCGAATGCGACATTTGACAAGCAAAAAGTGGCATTGGGAGAGAAACTCTTTCACGACCCGCAGCTGTCAAAAAATAATCGCATTGCCTGCGCATCCTGCCACGACCTGAAACATGGTGGCACCGACGGGTTGAGATATTCCCTCGGTGTCTCCGGCAAACCCGGTGCTACCAACGCGCCGACGGTTTTCAATGTGGGCAATCATTTTGTTTTTTTCTGGGACGGCAGGGCAAAAACGCTGGAAGAGCAAATAGAAGGGCCGATTCACAACCCGGACGAAATGGCCAGCAACTGGACGTCCATTTTACGAAAGCTCTCCAACAACGAAGAATATATCAGGCGGTTTCATAAAATTTATCAATCCCCGCCGACAAAAGCACATGTAAAGGATGCCATCGCCACATTTGAACGCTCGTTGAACACGCCAAACTCGCCGTTTGATCGGTACCTACTCGGTGCTGAGGATGCGATTTCATCCCGAGCGATGAAAGGTTACGATTACTTTAAATCGTTTGGCTGTACTTCCTGCCACCAAGGTCAAAACATCGGCGGCAATATGTATCAGACATTTGGCGTTGTAGGAGATTACTTCAAGGACCGAGGCTCCCCGGTTACCACGGCAGACCTCGGCAGGTACAACGTTACAGGAAAGGATTGGGACAAGTATGTCTTTAAAGTTCCCTCGCTTCGCAATGTCGAGGTAACGGCACCCTATTTTCATGACGGCTCTGCCCAGACACTGGAAGATGCTGTAAAAATCATGGCCAGGTATCAGCTCGGTCGTGAATTAAACCGGGAAGAGATCACAGCTATTATAGAATTTCTTGAGACTTTAACCGGCGAGTATAAAGGAAAAAAGCTCAATGCGAAGTAAACATGCAAGAAAAATAAGAATTGTGGCAGTCCTTGTGCCCTTATCACTGATAACAATGCTTTTCTTAGCATCAGAAGTTGAAAACCGCGAGGAGTATTTTAAGGCGGTCGATAAAATTAATCAGGTTAAGCAGTACGACATATTACTATCGCAAGACATTCTAAAACTCAGAAACGGGCTACTGGAAAACTATGACCCTGTAGTTGATTCAGGGAAGAAAATAGCCGATATTATAACCGCACTTGAAAAAACCGGCGTTCACTCATTAGAGAGCGATTGGTTTTCTGCAACCCTGCACCCATCCCATAGAGAGCTTCCCGTTATTGAGCAAGCTATAAGAAAAAATCTGGCAGCCTATAAAGAGTCCTTTATCTATCGCCAGGAAAATATTGAACGATTCAAAGCTTTTAACGCAACGTTGCGCAATTCCCAAAACAGCTTTCCTGTGCTGCTGGATGAACTCCATACGACACTTGAGAAAATACCAGGCACAGAAAAAGAGATTGTTAATATTGAACAGTTGTTATATGACACATCGGCTTTTCTGCTAAAAAACGAAGACGGCTTAATGCTAAAAATTCAAGAAAATTCCAAAGCCCTTCAAAAAATCGGAGAACGCTATCCCGGCGCCCAAAAACTCAGCAGAAGTCTCATGAGTCATCTCGACATCATTGTCGGCCAGACTGGAATTATCCAGAACCTGGTGACAGAAATCAGCAAGCCGGATTACCTCGAACATCTCAATGATCTGCAAGCTAATTACAACACCTATTTCGATGTCCTACAGAGGATTGATTACATCTTCCAGGTAATGATGTTCGCCTTGGCTATAGTGCTGCTGGCTACGGTCTTTGTAATATGGTATCGACTAATAACTGCATCCCATGAGATCGAAAAAGCCAAAAAACTACTCGAACAACGTGTCGATGAACGCACTTCTGAATTGCAGCTAAGCCAGGAGCGTTTCAAGCTGGTTGTGGAAGGCACGAATGAGGGTATCTGGGATTGGCCTGACATCGATAAAGACGAGGTGTACTGGTCACCGCAACATAAGAAGCTCCTGGGTTACGATGATCATGAGATTGAAGCAAGCCAGGAAAATTTTCTCTTGCTCTTACACAAAGATGATACGGCACATGTAAAGAGAGAAATCAAAAAACACCTGGACCGCGACATCCCTTTTGATACCGAATACCGTTTGCGCACTAAATCCGGTGAATATCGCTGGTTTCATGGCAAGGGAACTGCTGTTCGGGACAGCACCGAAAATCCCAGGCGAATGATCGGCACAATTGCGGATATAACGGAAAAAAAGCAAGTGGAGGCCCAGCTTCTCAAGTATTCGCAAGACCTGGAAATACAAACGCTTGAGTTACAAGTAGCCAGGGAGAAAGCTGAGGAAGCCAACAAACTCAAATCCGAATTTCTGGCCAATATGTCTCACGAAGTACGAACGCCGATGAACGGTATCATTGGCATGACAAACCTGTTACTTGAAACGCAACTGACCAGCCAGCAGGAAACTTACGCCCACACGACAAAAAGCTCTGCCGAGCATTTGTTGGCGATTGTCAATGAAATCCTGGATTTTTCTAAAATAGAAGCTGGTAAAATGGACCTTGAGACAATCCCTTTTAATCTGCAGGTATTGGTCGAGGAGGTCGCTGAGCTGATTGCCGTTAAAGCGCAGGAAAAAGGCTTGGAGGTGCTGCTCCGGTTTGCACCGGATATGCCCTGTCATATACTGGGCGACCCGGGGCGGGTGCGACAAATCTTCCTCAATCTGGCCGGCAACGCTTTGAAATTTACAGAAAGTGGTCACATTCTGATAAGTGTAAAAACTGAAGAAGAGAAAGCGGGTCTTGTCAGGTTTCGGGCTTCAGTAGAAGATACTGGCGTTGGAATACCGGAAGATAAACGCGAACATATCTTTCATAAATTTAGTCAAGCCGACGGTTCAACCACTCGCAAGTTTGGTGGCACAGGCTTAGGCCTTTCCATTTGCCAGGAATTGACGGGAATAATGGGTGGCGACATCGGCGTTGAAAGCGTCCTCGGAAAGGGCTCGACTTTCTGGTTCACCTTTCAGCTTGAAGTTGATGAAAGCGCCGACAAACGCCAGCCCCTCAACCTCTCTGCGGACTTGTCCGGTATCAAGGCCATTATCGTGGATGACAACAAGGTCGCCCAGGATATTGCCGCCGAACATATGCTTGCGCAAGGCATGAAGATCGATATCGCATCCTCGGGCGATGAAGGGTTGAAGATGATTAGAAAGGCTGCGATGGCGGGCAAGCCCTATAAATTGGGTGTATTCGATTATATGATGCCAGGCCTTGACGGCGTGGACCTGGCAATATCGATAAAAAGTGAAGCCATCACGAGCGCTATGTCCCTGTTGATGATTTCGTCGGCACCCAGTCGTGGAGATAATCAACGGATGCAGGAAGCAGGCTTCTCTGGATTTTTAACAAAACCAACGAGCGGCAATGATATTATTCTTGCGCTCTCTGCGATGTCTATGATGAAAGATACCTCCCCAGCCAATTTGATCACCCGCCATTCATTGCGCGAAGCCAGCAAGCAAAGTAACAAAGCCGATACTGACAAGCTGGACTTCGGTGGAAAGAAAATTCTGCTGGCCGAAGACAATCCGGTCAACCAGATGGTAGCTACGGCAATGTTGGAGAAACTGGGCTGTCAGGTCACACCCGCCGAGAACGGTCTGAAAGCTGTCAACCTGGTAAAGCAAGAGCAATTCGATTTGATCTTTATGGATTACAATATGCCGGAGATGGATGGTATCGAAGCCACCAAAGCCATTCGCGAATTGGAGGCGGGTGGAGAAATTCAAAACGTGCCGATCGTCGCCTTCACCGCTCACGCGATGAAAGGCGATGACGAAAAATGCTACGCCGCGGGTATGGACGACTATATTACCAAGCCAATCAAACAGCAAACCTTAATCGGTGTGCTGCAAAGATGGTTGTCCGGTACAGAACCCAAGGTTTACAGTAGCAGTCCTGCGACATCAGAAGAAGATATCGAACACCCGCTGCGACAGACTAGGTAACGGCGTTATACGGTTCCTTTCACTGCATATGTTCACCTTCAATCGAGTTTACGGTCAGTCGGCAGCATGCACCAACGCCTAAAATACAGTTATCCGCAACTGCATAAAAATGAGGCCGCGGCTGACAGCCGGCGGCCCCATGGGGTTGATTGAGTTGACAGCGGCAGACCGGCGATCGTTTAGCAGCCTGGAGGGCTTACCCACACATAGTCGTTGCCACCGAGCGTCGTGCCTGTCAAACCGTGGTGAATCTGTACCGGCGCCAGACCCGGAGCGACAAAACGGAGCAAGGCTTCATCATAGGACACCGTGTCGTAGACAATGGCACCGATAACGCCACCGGTAAATTCGCGCTGCTGCAGGACATCACTGAAATAGGCCGGCCCCGTCAAAGAGGCGTGTACACCACAGTTCGGGGCGAAAAATGCCGCCACCCCGGTCGCAATCCAATCGGTATAGTCGGTGATGATACCGTCCTGATAGGGATTGAGTGGAAACGGCGGCGGCAGCGGCGGCAAAACCGCATAGGGACTGGATACCAGAGGGTCGGACATATCCTGCTTGACATGCACGCCGGTGGTAATCGATGGCAGCAGCAAGGGCAGTAAAGTGCACTCGTAAGTACCTCCCGCGCCAAGGCAGGACTGGTCGACAAAGCCGTTGACCTGCAACACCTGAGCCCAGCGACTGATCATGCCCTCCTCGATGTCATCTGTCAGGTTACCGTTACCGTCCAGCCACCAACTGTCGGCGGGCGTTGCTATCGTCGGTTTGTGACTCGCCCCAACGGAACCGGACACCTGCACCCCGGGATTGATCGCGGTCAGGGTGTCGGCGATAAAATCAAGGTTTTCCATCACGCCGTTACCGCCGGCGGATTCGCCCGCCACAAACACGATTTTCGCATCGCTGATATCGGGCATTTGATACTCGGGGTTCTGATCGGCCGACCAACTGGCGGGGTCGTCAAGCATGGCCAGCACGTCGGCGATGATATCGTGACCGTGAAAGTCCATCTTGAACCCCTCCCACACATCACCGCCCTCCACCCAGGTCCCGGCACCCGGCATTTCCACACCCGCCTGCTGTCCCATCCAGCCGTCGCTGCTGCAGTAGTTGACATAGACGGCATTCCAGCCACTAAAACTACTGGCGGCGCCGTTTAAAATCCCTCCCACTACCACTTCCAAAGGCAAATCAGGCTGGCCGTCACGGCCGATAGCGCCGCCGGCCGTAAGCCAATCCGTGCTGCTTTTTTGCAGCCAGTTGAGCAGTGGCGTCGGGCCGGCGCCGGTCCAGCGGTTCCACATCGCCTGGTCCAATGTATTGTTGGGGTCAAATCCGGTGCCGCCACCCTCCAGGACAATCAACCAGCGACTTTGATTGACCGCACCGGTGGCGTTGCGCACATACATCACCGCCGGCGAGCCGTCTGCGCATCTGCTATCCGCACCTGTCAAAGTAACCCGATGTAGATTGACAGCCGCGCCCGCCACCGGCGCCGCGGATTCGTCATTGATACCGGTAAACTGCGCCACCAGACCGTTGTCATCGTTGAGCGGCGGATACTGGCAAGTATCCAGCGCACCGTTTTTGAGACAGGCGTAGGCGGGCAACGACGCCGCCAGTGCCATAAGCGTCAACACTGTATTTCGCATTTTCTTTTTCCTCCAGCCACCCTTAACTTTTCACCTGAGGACAGGTAATTATTCGTAAATGGTTTCGTCACTGACCCAGGGTGCTTTCATCCAGTACAGCAGGTTTGAAATCATGATTTCACGTAGGTCCAGGCAGAATAACCCGTCTCGGATAATCTCAATGCCAAAACCGCGATTGATATGACAGGCACACTTGCCGTCGCTTGCCTCAGTGTTATCGCATATCGCACTCTGGGGCCAGGGCGGGACGTTTCTCAAGGCATGGCAGCCATCATCTTTGCAACCGATCAGTTCGGTGGGATACGCGGAAATAATAAAAGCCCCCCCGCCCTCGGCCGGGTCGGAGCCCGCCACCAGCGGGGTGCGCTGGGCATCCACCAATTGAATTCGCTCCACGCGACAGCCCTGCTCACCGGCGAAGCCCTTGCGCGAAAGGTGCAGGTAACCGCCCACGTTGACAACGCTTATCTCTGCAATCGGCCTGCCGTTTGGAAATTCCTTCAAAAACCGATCCGACAGCAACTCTATCTTACCGTCTGCGCCATAAGCTCCCACTTGCGCCACCTGCGTGGATTCAGCGTAAGCCGAAAGCGATAAGATCGTTAGACAAGCGACTCCCAGGCGTAAAAAACATCTTTTAACAGCTGTATTCATAATTGCACTCCTGCAATAACTAAAGTGGAAACCTATGCCCTGCTCAATCAACCCGGGCTCGAACGGCAACCGGAGCTTCCCGAAGCCACATCGAGCCGTTACCAGTACTTACAGATTAGGCGATCATTTTGGCTCAAAAAGTTTGCTCTGCGGGTGAATCACCAGCGAATATCGGATTACACTTACCTACGTGTGAGTTATCCCACCGTCGCCCTGTGATTTATTCACAGCTCGTTGACTTCGTCAGGCGCCATCGAGATAATCACATCGACCTAAGCTTATCCGCCAAACGGCACCTTCTCATGGACGAAGAAAATATCACTCAGAGACTAAATGCTCATCGCCAAAGCCACCTGGAGAGCGGTCAGGTCGTCTCTCACGATTTGTCTGAATACATCTACCGGGAGTTGCGCAAGATTGCACACTGCCAAAGGCGCGGCTGGTCGGGGAACAACACCCTAAACACCACCGCACTCATACACGAAGCCTACCTGAAGCTGAACTCGGTAAAGGGCAGCTACAAAAGTCGGACCCACTTCTTCGCAACCGCCGCAAAAATCATGCGCCAGGTTCTGGTCAATTACGCCGAGCGCAGCAGCGCGGAAAAGCGTCTCACCAACACCGACCAGGCAGAGTTCGACGACAACCTTATTGCAGAAAATCGCGGCACAACGCTTGATGAGTTGCTTTATATCGATCGGTTATTAAAGAGAATCGAAGATAAAAACACGCGCTATTGCCAAATTGTGGAATGTCGCGTTTTTGGCGGCATGAGTATTGAAGAGACAGCCAACTCCCTGCAGGTTTCCAAATCGACGGTAAAGCGCGACTGGAGCCTGCTAAGCGCCTGGCTGCATAGAGAACTGCGCCTGCAACAGCAAAAACACCCTGGCGGGAATCTTGTACCCGAGCAGACAGGCACTTCCATTTAGTGCCCAATCTACAGGCATTGGACACAGGCCCCGGCAATGATAATCGGCCAACCACAAGTAGACTCGATATTTCACCGGGCACTGGCGCTCCCACCTCAACAGCGGGCAGAGTTTCTCGCACGGGCCTGCGGCGCGGACAATGACCTCAGGCGCGAGGTCGAGGCGTTGCTGTCGGCAGCCGGGGATTGCGCCGGCTACTTTGAGCATTTTTTACAACGACTCGACGCACTCAAAACAAACCAGGAAAACACCGGGCTCCCCGGTCTAAAGCAGGTAGGCCCCTGGAAACTTCTCGCTTTACTCGGACGCGGCGGCATGGGCAGCGTATACCTGGCGGAGCGGGCGGATCACCAGTACACCAAGCGCGCGGCGCTGAAAGTCTTACCGCTCGGCGCCGATGACCCCATTTCCCGCTACCGATTTATGTCTGAGCGACAAATCCTCGCACAGCTAAACCATGAAAATATCGCGCGTTTCGTCGATGGAGGTGTCACAGACTGCGGCACGCCTTACTTTGTCATGGATTACATAAACGGCACCTCTATAGACAAATACTGCCGCCTCAAAAAAATGACGTCAAAGCAAATACTTTACCTGTTTCTAAATGTGTGCGAGGCCGTTCAGTACGCCCATAGTCACCTGGTCGTTCACCGCGATCTTAAACCAAGCAATATACTGGTCGATGAAAACAACACTGTAAAGTTATTGGATTTCGGCATCGCCAAAATACTCGCAACCGGCAAGCCTGGTGTTGAACTCACCCAGGCGTCGTCTTGCCCTATGACTCCGGGATACGCGAGCCCCGAAATGTTACAGGGCAAAACAGTTAATATCACCACCGATGTGTATTCCCTCGGCGTTGTCCTCTACGAGCTGCTAACCGGCAGCAAACCTTATGCAAACGGCACTTCGGCGGCAAACCTTCAGCATACCGGTCTTCACAACCGGCCCGCGAAATCCGAGACAGTAACCGGCTCCCGTGATCGACGCAAGACACTGCGGGGAGATATCGCCACAATCCTCACAAAGGCGATAGACACCAGGCCTGAATCGCGTTACACATCGGTCAGGTATCTCGCAGATGACATCAAACGCTACCTAAACGGCTTCCCCATTCAAGCCCGGCCCTACAGTCCACTTTACCACGCGGGAAGATTTATCCACCGCCACCGCACCCTGGCATCGATTGCCGCCGCGGCGATACTTTCTCTGTGTTTTTCGACGCTGTTTTCTATCTTGCAAATGCACGAAGCGCAACGGCAACGGGACTTGGCCCGCTACCAGCAACAACACGTCCAGGCCTCCAACGACTTCCTCAGGCTGCTGCTCGAAGAGATCGGACCTGCGGGAACAGCGCTGACGCTGGCAGAATTACTCGATCGCGGGGTCTCGATGCTGGAGCGGCAGTTCGAGTCGAGGCCACGCTATATCGGGCATATGCTGTATGAATTTTCCCAGTCATATTATTCGCTGGCGAATACGAAGCGGGCGGCAGACATATTGCAAAAAGCGGAAAACGTGGCGCGGCAACAAGATGATTGGGAACTTGTCAGCACGATCCTGTGCGCCCGCGCGAACCGAATGTTTCGCATCGACCCCGAGTTCGCAAAAAGACACTATAAAGACGCCATATCAATACAGACCGGACTGCCATTGACGTCGATTAACAACCGGCTAACCTGCGATCATGCCCGTGCACGCCTGCTGGTGAGCGAGGGCGACCCACGAGGTGCACTTGCCGTAATAGATAAAGCGCTGAGCGCTTCCAGCGAACTCGCCTCCGCGCCGGGTGAACTGCACTTTTCCCTGCTTAACAGAAAAACCCTGATACTCTACAGTCTCGGCCTCCAAACCGAAGTGCTGACAACCAACGATCAATTGTTGGAACTGATGGAAAAAAGCGGCCGCGACTCAACCATCGGCTATCAGATCGAGAGGCAGAACCGGGCCATACTTATGGATACGATGGGCGAAATCCTCGCCTCTGTCGAGGTGCGCCGCCAGGTCCTCGAACGTCTCCAAAGCACCGGCGGGGAGAACCAGTTACCCGACAAATTTGTCACCCGCTACGCCGACGGGTTAATGCGTTTGCACAGATTTGATGAAGCCCTGGCACTGTATCGGGAAAATATCGGCAAGGTGCGCCGCCAGGGGGATACGCTACAGGTCGCCCACCATCAATTCAATATTGGAAAAATACTTTCTTATCAGGGTAAGTATTCAGAGGCGGAGGATAATCTTCGCGCCGCCGAGACGGTCTATCAGGCAAGCCCCATAGTCAACCGCCGCCCACTCGATAGAATCGCCCTGGCCCGGGTGGTGCTCTTGCGCCAACAGGGACACTTTCACACAGCCTTGCAGGCAGCCGGAGCCCTGCTTGAGTCTATGGGATACCCTGAACAGAAAGCCGGTTTTTTACTGAGCCAGACATTGCGCGAGGCTGCAATTACTGCGCTGGATTCAGACGATAAAGGAGTGGCAAAACAGTATGTAGATGATTTCCTGCACACAGCGACACGGCTGGCCAGGTCGCATCAAAAAAGCGCGGATGTGGGCTACGCGCACTATCTGCGCGCCAGGTTAAAGTTGCAGTCCAACCTTTACGCCAGTGCCCGGAAGGACCTCGACACGGCGGTTAAAGCACTCTCAACTGGCGCCGGTAAAGATCATCCGAACACGCAACAAGCCGTGAGATTGTTATCGGCCACCGGGGCTCCGGGCATGTCCGGCCATTAAGCCCGGCGCTGCGTCACTTTAAAACGGGCAATCTCTTCCGTTAGCTGCGAAGCCACCGCAGCGATCTGTTCCACAGATTCGCCGGTAACCTCAGCCCCCTGATAAGCCCTGTCGGTTATCTCGCGGATATGATTGGACATAGTAACCATCTCTTCGAGCAGCTCCTGCTGTTCGCGGGTGGAGCCGGTAATGACATTGCCGGCACTGTGAACTTCGTCGATCAGCTCCCCCAGGCGGTTGAGCGTGGTGGTAACCATGCCGACTTTTTCATAACTCGCCTCCATCTGCGTACCGGTCTCCCCCATGCTGCGCTCGCTGACGATGGACGCTTCCTCGATAGCGCTGAGCGTGGCCTTGATCTTTTCTGTCTGCTCCTGGGTCTTTAGAGCCAAGGTTCTCACCTCGTCGGCCACCACTGCAAAGCCGCGACCCTGGTCGCCGGCGCGGGCCGCTTCAATGGCTGCATTCAAAGCCAGCAAATTGGTCTGCTCTGCGATCTCGTTGATAGCGCTGGAGATATCGCCGATATTGCGGGTACCCTCCACCAGTTGCCCGATCGAGGCCTGCGCCCCAGTCAACGCATTTCTCAGGCGCGTCATCACTGACTCCAGTTCCGCCAGCGAATCACGCCCCTCCTCGGCGGTCGCCCGGGCGCCGTCGGCGGCGCTCACCGTATCGGCCAGTTGCTGGCGGATGCCCTGTGACGAGGCGTGCAGGTTGTTGATGGTGGCCTGCAGGTTTTCCGTATCGCAGGTTTGGGACTGGGCCCCCTGGCGGGCATTCTGCGCCACGTCCCTGACCCCGGACAAGGTATCAAACAGCACCGTAGCCGACTCATTGACACCGCCAACCAACTCCTCCAGCGACACCGCCATGGCATTGATCTTGCCGCCCATGGCCGCCCATTCATCGTGTCCGGCAACCGCTACCCGCTGGTTAAGGTTGCCGTCCGCCAACCGCTCCATCGCCTGACTGACTGTTTCAGTGCTACCTCTAACCGCCGTATAGAATCCGGCAAACAGCACGGCGGCCAGCAATAAACCGAACGACAATGCCAACAGAGATAGCGACCGCTGGTAACGATACTGTTGCAGGCGCGCGGCAATCCGTTCGTCGAGCACCGGCTCCAACTGGCCGACAAAAGACGCTGCTGCCGTACTGGCTCCCCGCCAGGCGCTGTGCACCTGGGCGCGGTTGATTTCAATCACCTCGGGGTCGAGCATTTGATCCTTCACCCGGTTCAGCAGCGCCGCCATGGCACCGCTAAAAGACTGCCAGGAATCTGTCAGGCGATCGCCGGCCCCGGCGTCGAGGTCGAGGGTCTCGCCGACATAAATATCGGCGCCCCGCAACTTGCTCCGGGACAACTCGACAGCGTTGGACAAGGCGATAAACGTCCTCGGCACAAACCGCCCCTCCTCGGCAATATCGGCAGCGGTGCTGCCCACCTGGGTAACCTCCGCCATCAGACCGCGCAACAAATCGGCATACAGTCGCACCAGGCGGTTGGTGACGAGGTCCTGATCGAGGTTCAGCCCGCTATAGTCCGCCAGCGAGCGCTGGTAAAACCCCAACAGCTCGTAGATCTGTTGGCTGTTGCTGCGCAACCCGCTCAGCAGTTGGGCTCGGGTGGCAGCCACCACCTTGCTGCGGCTGAGCGGCGTCCCTGAGATATCGTTGAAATCGGCCGGCAGCTTGCGCCCGGCCAGCAGCGCCGCATTGACGTCGAAGATGAGTTCACGGCTGGCACGCAGGTGTTGCAGACCTTCCTGCTCTGCCTCCAACGTGGCGATGGCGCGATTATATTGTTCCAGCAGCAGGAACTGGGAAACGGAGATCGGCAGCAGGAACACCAGGGTGATCAACAGGAACTTTTGCCCGTTGCCCAGGTTTCTCATCAGATTGCGCGCGGGTGCGATTATCAGGTTCATAAGCGACTGCATAAGCAAATCCTGCGTTGTTTATCGAATACCGGCCTGGCCACACCTGCCATCTGCCCCGGTCACGCGCCAATTGCGGCTCGGTGGCCAGCCCAATAACAGGCAGCCCGGGCTGATAGACCAGGGCGCCGCATCCAGGCCGCTTTCAGGTCGGGAAATACACGACCGACCCTAGCTGTGGCACCGTCGGGGTATAGTTGGCGGCGGTTTGCCAACCACCGGCCCTTCGATAACTGTAGCTCAAATGCCCGGATCATGGCGGTAACCACACCTTCACCTGGCCGGCCGGCATCTATCGGCCTGCCAATCTCTAAGTATAGGCAGTAGGCACGGTAAAGGCGCCGCGGGTCGTTGCAGACGCTACCCCGATCCACAGGGGCGCAGGGGGTTGCAGGAATAAGCGGGTTAATCAGCGCCCGCCGGGTCGTGACTGGCGCAGTAACGCTGGTGCCACTGGAGCAGTTTCTCTCCGGGCATAGGACGGCTGACAAAGAAGCCCTGCACCGTTTCACAGCCGTGGTTGCGCAAAAAGGCAAACTGCTGATCGGTCTCGACACCTTCGGCCACCACTTCCAGCCGCAGGGCCTTGGCCATAGTGATAATGGCCCGGGTAATGGCGGCATCGTCCTGGTTTCTCAGCACTTCCTGAATAAAACTGCGATCAATTTTCAAACGATTGAGCGGAAAGCGTTTCAGGTAGGCCAGGGAGGAATAGCCGGTGCCGAAGTCATCGACGCATAACTTCACCCCCAGTTCGCTGAGTTTCTGCAGTGTTTCATTCACCTGGGTCGCCGTCGACATTAGCGTGCTCTCGGTGATCTCCAGCTCCAGCTGCGATGGCAGTATGCCGCTTTGGTCGATGGCCGCGGCCACGTGCTCAAACAGTTTTTCGTGGTTGAATTGCACGGCCGAGATATTCACCGATACCGACAAATGCTCCAGCCCGCTGTCCTGGTACTCCTTCAACTGCCGGCAGGCCTGCTTGAGAATCCACTCGCCGAGCACGATGATCAGGCCACTCGACTCGGCGATCGGGATAAACGTTCGCGGGCCGACCAGGCCCTGGCCGGGGTGCTCCCAGCGCACCAGCGCCTCCACCCCCACCAACTTCGAGGTTTCGGTCTCGACAATGGGCTGGTAGTGGAGCACGAAGTGTTTTTTCTGGATGGATTTGAACATCTGTGCCTGCAGTCGACTGACGGCCCGGGTTTTTTTATCCAGGTCGGAATCGTAAAACCGGTACACCCCGCGGCCGGCGTCCTTGGCCTGATACAGCGCCAGGTCCGCCCGCTTCAGCAGATCATCGACGTCATAGGCGTCTTCGGGAAAGAAAGCGATACCGACACTGGCACTGGTCGACAGCACCTGGTCGTCCACCTGGCTCACCCGGGCGACCCCGCGGATGACTTTATTGGCGACCACCGCGGCGTTGTCGCGCCGGCCCAGGTGCGTGGCGATAACGGCAAACTCGTCGCCGCCCAGACGCGCAACCGTGTCGGTTTCGCGCACACAGTCGCTGACCCGTGCGGCCACCGCCTGTAGCAGTTTGTCGCCGACGGGGTGGCCGAAGGTGTCGTTAACTTTTTTGAAATGATCCAAATCCAACACCAGCAAGGCAATGGATTCGCGCAGGCGTTTGGCGGTGGCAATACCCTCGCTCAGGCGCAGGTTGAACAGGGTGCGGTTGGCCAGCCCGGTCAGTGGATCGTAGTGAGCCAATCGTCTCAGCGCCTGCTCGTCTTTTTTCTGCTCGACGGCATAGCGGATAGTGCGCTCGATCAGCGGCGCAGACAGGTGTTGTTTGGCCAAAAACTCTGACGCGCCGGCCTGTCGCGCTTCGGCCTCAACCCCGGCGCCGCCGGTGCCGGTCAACAGCACCACCGGCGTCTCGCTGCCCTGGGATTGAACCTGGCGCGTCAAGTCAATCCCATTTTCTGCGCCCACATTGAGACTGAACAGAAAGACGTCATAGTGCTCGTCCTGCGTGGCCTGCAAAGCCGAGCCGATGTTGTTTTTCCAGTCGATGCTGCATTTATCCCCGTAGGCTTCTTCCAACACCGACTTGGTAAAAAAATAGTCGCCGTCGTCGTCCTCAACCAGCAGTATTTTTAGGGTGTCATTCATGTCCGTGATCCAGCGCATTAACACTGTTGGCGGTATCCGATGGCAATAACCGGGGTTTTGCAGGCAGGTCCGTCATCTTAATTTCCCTATCAACCTTCTTCAACTGCGGTGGTATTTCAGCGGGTGGGTGTTAAAACCGGGCCGGGGATTTCGACAGGGCGCAGGCCGGGCAGGGACGGCGCGTCGATCACAAATCGTAGCCGACAACGGCAACCGCCGGCCACAGAGGAATGCAGCGCTTGCTGGTGATATGGACGGCCCGGCCTCCAAACGAGAGAAAATAGCCTTCCCAACCGGCGTCGCGAATACCCAGGGCGATGCTGTTCTGATCCGGCAGCGCATAGGCGACTATCTGATGCTCGGCGATCTCAACCCGGGGGTCGATCATCACGAAACTGCCCGGCGGAATATCCTCGTGAATCAATTGGTTATGGGCGGCGGTCTGTAGGATAAAGGCGCGATCGGAATAGCCCGCCGTGCTCACCATGGTACGGGAATGCGGGCCGACGCTGCGATCGACAACGAGCTGAATCAGCTCTATCTCGCTCAGCAGCCGGTAGGCAGGGTGTGTCTCGGAGGCCTGATGGGTGGGCAGAACCTCCCCCACGGCGTCCAAAAACGGACCAGTAGCCATATCACAGTCTCTCCCCCGGAGCTGCCGTTTTTTGCAGGGGCAAATACTACCGGATAAGGATTTAGGCGCAAGTTTGTAATAGCTTACTTACCTGCTCAGAAGTGGCCAAAATCACCGTTGCAACACCCCCGGTAAGGCGGCGACCGCCCGCGGCCAACTCAAACCTTGCGACGAGCGGCATGGCGCTCCTTGTTCTCCTGGCGCTGGCGATCGCTTTTGCGCAGCAGCACGTAGGTGGCGCCGGCGCCGCCGTGCCGGGGCTGGGCGGAGTGAAAGGCCAATACCTGGGGCAACTGGGGCAGCCAATGGGCCACACAGCTCTTTAACAGGGCCGGCTGCGGCTGCCGCATCAGCCCCTTGCCATGGGTGATCAGGACACAGCGAATATCGTGTTCGAGACAGTCGCGGACAAACTGGTAAACCGCATCGCGGGCCCGTTCGACACTCATGCGGTGCAAATCCAGCCGCGCATCGATTGCGTACTTGCCCAGCCGCAGGTTGCGAAACACGCCGTGCTGCACGCCCGGTTGGCGGTAAGACAGTATATCCAGCGGCGCCACCGGCTCGATAAAATCGCCCGCCAGTGCATTTTCGTCCGCCGCCGGCAGGGCCTCGGCGGCCTGGCGGCGGTGTTCCAGCCCCACCTTGGCCGCTTTGTCATCGGCTTTCAGGGTCACCCGCTTGTCGGTGCGCAGCGGCTCTACATCGCCCATGGCCTGGGCAAAGCTGTCGTTGTCGTTATCGGACACAGGCTACCTCACAGTTACCGGGTCAACACAGTCAAAGCGCGTCCGTCGCCACTACTGCCGCGCCGTAAGCGGCCAGAAATTCGGCCGGCAGGCGCCGCGGGCGGCCGCTGCTGATCTGGATGCAGACCAATGACCAGCGACCCCGCATCAGGGTTAGCGCGTCACCGGCCCGCACCAGTTGAAAACGCCGCTCCAGGCTGAGCTTATTGTCGGTCCCGGTCAGCCAGGTGGCAACCCGCAGGGTATCACCTTCCAGCGCGGCGGCGAGATAGTCGAATTCGGCGTGGCGGATCGCCATGGCCCGATCGAGCCGCTTGTAGTCGTGCAGCGACAGACCCAACCGTTCGGAATGGGACCAGGCGGCCCGCTCGCACCAGCGCACATATTCAGCGTTGTTGGCGTGGTTGAGACCGTCGATATCGGCCGCTGACACCGTCAGTTCGAAGACGTGGGGCGCGGGGTAGTCCCAGTCGACGGCGGGGTTTTGGGTCTGGTTCATGGATATATCAATTCGGGCAACTGACCGCCGCGCATCTTACCAGGGAAGCCGGGGGCGATACTATATCGAGATCGATGTGACTGGGCGGCGACCGATAAAGCGGTGCATATACGCTTAGGGAAGTGACATTAGAGACTGTCCCCCTCAACTGACCGGTGGCACCATTCTAAGGGCACCTCTTCCGGCGGCATGCTGCGGGGACGTAACTTTAGTTGCGTCCCCCTAGAATGGTGCCACTCCCCTGCGTTAGAACCACCCCGCAGTATCCTGCAAGCGGTGCTATTGGCACGGGGGAGTGGTCCCCCTCAAAGGTACCTATGCTTCGGTATATAAGGAATGTTTTTACCTATCTTTACTGCATGTAGGCTGACATACTTCTCTTTTGGTATGTATTACATCGATGGACCAGGTGCTCACCGCCGTAATGCTCTTATCTTTATCGATCATTGGGATGCGGATTTTTTGCGGCGGATTGTTTTATTCTAGAGCGCTATTTTTTCCGGTTCAGCATGAAAGGGAGATATGAAAGTATCAAACAATATAGGATTTTGGATGTTGAATTTTTCTATCGGGCGGTTTACGTTGCGATAACGGACTGCGAGTGTGACAGGACAAACGTTTATTTTTTGGAAAAATCAAAAACTCCGGCGCAAGCAAACGTTGCTTCATACTAAAGACAGCACTGCGCCGACGACTTACAGGTTAAAATAATCCTATATGACACTTTTCTGTTTGCTAAACCTGCTAGGATTGCTGTCTCGTCACTAGCACCTGCAACGGGATTAAAAAATCCCGACTCAATAACACGCAAAAAAATCTGAAAAGAATAAGGATATTGAAATGCCAGGAAATTGCAAGGAAGCCAGTCGTTCAAATAACCTGATAGCCTTTCAAAAACGTCACTAACGGTTGTTGTCAGCAACTGATAATACCTGCGTGAAGGAACGGTTCCCGGAAGGGTAAATCAATCGGCCACATGGAATAAAAGGGGCCCAACATGGAAAGAATCATAAAACCTTTACTGCCACTGCTGATCACCGTGTTGTTGCCTCTCCAGTCCTGGGCCATCAGCGGTCCGGCCACGGATAACGACGGCAATTACACGCTGCATTTCAGCCCAAATCAAATGTACAAGATCAGCGAATTCAAAAACGGTGTTTTCGTTAAAAACTTTTTCTACCCACCCGGCCAAACGCTGCAGATAACCGGTAGAAACAACGGCACCTATCGCTACGATCACTGGACGCGCTGGACCATCTGTGTATGGGAAGAGTGTGACGTTATCGACAACTTGGAAGGTTCGCACACTGTGGTTGTGGATATCCCCAGTATTCCACCGCCAATGACCCCGCCCTCGCTGAGTGCCACCCACGTTTCCAACAGTATTGCCCTGACCTGGTCGGCCAGCACCGGCCCCAATGTCACCCGGTATGAACTCGAGCGCCGAGCACAAGGGGCATGGTCACGTGTCTATCTTGGCGCTGCCCGCAGTTTTACCGATACGGTACCCGGGGACGGTACTTATCAATACCGGGTGCGCGCGCAAAATGCCCAAGGGTGGAGTGCGTTTTCAAACCCCGCGCAAACGGTAGTGGCGATCACGCCCGGTGTGCCGGCGTCGATAACCGTGCCCGCGACCAGTGACAGCGGTCGCTATACGGTCGCCTGGGGCAGCGCCAGCGGCGCGGTGGATCGCTATGAGTTGTTTCAGCAAGCGGGTGGCGGCGGCTGGTTGCCGGTCTACGCCGGCACCGCGAGGACAAGCAGCGTCAGCGGCTTGGCCGATGGCGACTATCGCTACCGGGTCCGTGCCTGTAATGTCGAAAGCACCCTGACCACCTGCAGTGCCTATAAGACGTCGACCGTCAGCACCACGGCCATCAGACCCGGCGCACCCGCGCGCATTGATGTACCGCCGAGCGATGATAACGGGACGTTCCCTGTCTCTTGGGCAAGTATCAGCGCCCCTCTGGACCGCTATGAACTGTACCAGCAGACCAACGGCAGCCAATGGGGGCTTGTCTACGCCGGCAGTGGCACCGCCAAGACGGTGAGCGGTCTGGGCAACGGCAACTATATCTTCCGGGTACGCGCCTGTAACGTCCAGGGCAGTGTCACCCACTGTGGTCCTTATCAAACCTCCGGCCTGGTGTCGGTCTTTGTCGGCGGTCCGGGCACGGGCGAAATCGACCCCGCCAATGACCTGATGGCTGAACCTGAGTACAACGGCCTGCTCAAGGGCGAATACACCGTCAGCGAAACCGGCAGCTTCCGCTATCGCCTGCCCCTGGTGATCGCGCCGGGTATCAATGGCATGCAGCCCAACCTGAGTTTGACCTACCGCAGCAACCGCAAAAACGGGTTGCTCGGCTGGGGCTGGCGGATCGGCGGTCTGTCCGCCATTACGCGCTGCAAGGCGAGCGTTGCCCGGGATAAGGCCATCAGTGGTATCAATTCCGGTGACGATTACCGCTTCTGCCTGGATGGCGAACGGCTGGTTGAAATCGCCAGCGGTGAATACCGCACCGAGGCGGATGACTTTGCCCGTATTACCCGCCTGGGCGGTACGGCAAAAGCTCCGGCTTCATGGACCGTTGAATACCCCAATGGGGAGGTTTTGACCTACGGCGCCACCAGCGATGCCGTGCGCTACGATAACCAGGCGCAGCCCTTAACCTGGTCTCTCAATCGCCGGCAGGATATGGCGGGGAATTACCTGACCTATACGTATTTCCACGACGCCGCCCAAGGGATTCATCGTATTCAGGCCATCCATTACACCCGAAACGATTTGGCAACCGGTACGGATAACGCGGTGTTGTTTACCTATGAAGACCGGGACGATGTGCTGGAGACCTATCGCGGCGGTGCCCGCTACTACGTGCCCCAGCGGTTGAAAACCATCGAGACCCGCGCCGGCGGTGTCAACCTCACTACCTACACACTGCATTACCAGCGCTATGGCCAGCGTTACTTTGGCAAACTGTTTGAGGACCCGCTGAGCACCAGCCACCTGGCACAGATCGACCTGTGCTACGGCTATGGCGCCCAGTGTGTTGAACCCTTGCGCTTCGAGTGGAATGACAGTGAGTCGGCCACGTTTGGCATGGACACCGGGACCGCGCATAACCGCTTTCCCGCGCGGACGGGCGATTTTGATGGCGACGGCCTGTTGGAGTACTTCAGTACCGACGTAGATAGCGTTAACGGGGATTTGACGCTCTCCGTCACTGCCATAGACCCCAGAGACAGCGACAGTGCGTTTCCGGATGTCCGTTTTGACCACAGTTACCCCGTCCCCTCTCGCGTCTATGATGTAAATCTGGATGGCAGGGACGATCTGGTGAGCTTCGATTTCAATGAGTTTGCACCGACTTACAGGGTCGTTGTCTACCGCTCCACGGGCAATGGGTTTGTCGCGGAAACCTGGGCCGATGGCCTCAGTGAACTCTCATCCGGTTGGCTGTTTACGGCCAGGCGGTTTCTGCGCGATATCAACAACGACGGTTTGCCCGACCTGCACTACTATAAAATTGATCATCAGAACCCGGCAGCTTCTAAATGGTATGTCAAAATCAATACAGGCAGCGGGTTCGAACCCATCAGCCTATGGTTAGACAATCTTACCAACTACTTTGTCAAGCTCAGTGACTCCCCGCGTCACTTTGGTGATTTTAACGGCGATGGGCTCACGGATCTGCTGATTTGTCGCTACCCCAATACCACGGCGTCGACTTGTCATCTCGACGTGCTGATCAATACCGGACAAGGTTTTGTCTCAAGCGGCGTCTGGGGCAGCATCGCGGATAACAGCCACCACCTGCGTGTTGGTGACGTCAATGGTGACGGCCTGACCGATGTCTACCATACCCTGGGCGGCAATGAACCAGGCTTTGTCGCCCTGTCTACGGGCGAGCGCTTTACGCCCTGGCAGTCATGGCAGGCAAACGCTCAGAATGGGGGGCTGAGCCCCAGACGGGTCTTTGCCCACCTGAATGACGATAAGTGTGCTGACCTGGTCACATTCGGCCCGAAAAAAGGCAATGGGCGATACGACACCTGGGTCGAATTGTCCACCTGCGCCGGGCCCCAGGCCGGGGGACAGGGATTCTTACCGCCGGCAAACTGGCTTGCCGACGCACGCGAGAAACCCATACTCGCGGACTTTAACCACGACGGCATCACAGACCTGTCCAACATCGGCCACACCGGTTCGGGACGGACAGTGAATACCGTCACCCGAAAACGCCTGCGCGGGGTGGTCGATGGCCTGGGGGACAAGGTGTCCGTGCAGTATGGGCCGATGACCACCAGTACGCATTACACGGTAACGGCGGCCACCCGGACGACCTCTTCATTTACCCATGCCGGCGAAGGGTATGAAGGGAATGAGGAAGAAGAGGACGCAGCGAGGCTGCCCGTGCCCACGCCGCGCCTTATCGTGGAAGCGGTCGTCGACACCCGTTCAGCCGGCGATCGCAAAAGCCTGAGTTATCACTATCACAACCATCGGCGCGATGACAGCGGCTGGGGAGCGCTCGGGTTCGATACGGTGGCAGTGACCGATACGGACAGCACCGGTGCGGTGCGCAAAACCGTCAACCACTACCATCAACGGGTCGATGAGGCCTATGCACTGATGGGCTACCCCCACCGGACGTTGGTCTATGCCACGGACAGCACCCAGTCGGGAAACACCTTGCGCCTGTTGAGTGATAAACGCTTTCAGTGGAAGGTGCGCCTCTATCGCGATGATATCGATGCCGGTCATAAGAGCCCGCACTATTTTCCCTACCTGCTGGAAACCCATGAGCAGTCGTGGGACTTGGTGGGCACCAAAGGCAGTCAGACGACCAAGAATTTCACCACCACCAGCTTTGCCTGTTCACCGGTCAGCACCGCCGTGGTGACGACCCTCGCGGGTTCATCGAGCGATAGGGATGTCAGTGCTTATGGTGTACCCCTGTTCTCCCGTCAAGTGTTTTGCGATACCGTCGACGGGCAGGCGTTTATCTCGGCTGTCGATACGACGTATTCTGATATTACCGGTATCGACACCACCAACCGGTGGGTGCAAGGTTTGGTTCAGCGTCAACGTACGCAGGGGTGGATCGGTCACCCCGGCAGCCTGGCTTCAGAGGTACGCACCGTGGCGTTCCGTTACAACACGCTGGGCCAGCTTTCAGAGCGTGTGTCTGAACCGGATGACAGCACGAACAGTCCGCTGCGGCTGAAAACCCAATATAACTATAACCCGTACGGCACTGTAAACCGCACCACGCAGAGCTGGGGCGCCGGTGCCGGGCCCGGCTTGGGGTTTACCTCGACCGTCACGCGCGTCGACGAAACCTATGACGCCGGCGGTGTGCGAACGGTCGTGCAGACCGATCCCGCAGGGCTGACACAAACCACCCAATACGCCGCCAAATTCGGTCTGCCCCTCAAACACACCGACGCCAATGGCCTGGTGACCGATACGGTGTACGACAATCTCGGCCGGGTGGATTTTATAATCCACCCCGATGGCACCCTGACGGAATATGGTTTCCGGGCATGTCTGGGGTGTTTTGCTTACAGTGGGACGGCAGCCTCTTACGTGCAACTGAAAACCACCGGACAGTCCGCGGTGCGCACCTATCTGGACGCCGAAGGCAGAGAAGTGGGCACGCGCTCGAGAAACCTCGCGGGTGCTTTTGTGTATACACGCCGTGACTACAACCCACAGGGGCAGTTATCGATGCGCACGGCGCCCTTTTTCGCCACGCCCAGTGTCGACACACGGTATGCATACGATGTGTTGCGCCGGCTCACGACAACCACCTTTGCCGACACGACCACAGAAACGATTGACTACAATGGCACCCAGATCACCACGACCAATCGCCTGGGGCAGGCCAGTGTGCAACAGCTTACCGGTGGCAATCTGGTTGTGCTGAGCCGGGATGCTGCGGGGACGGCCGTGACCTATCGTTACTCGCCCTTTGGCGATCTCACCTCGACAACCGTCGACGGCAACGCTGACACTACCGTTACTATCGGCTACGACCGCCTGGGCCGTAAAATCAGATTAGATGATCCGAATACGGGCGTGCGCGTTTACACCTATAACGCCCTGGGCCTGTTGGCCTCAGAGACCGATGCCAAAAACCAGGTCACCCGATACCACTACGACAAGCGCGGTCGCGTCACCCAAAGGGTCGACAATGCGACGGCTGCCGGTGTCGCAACGCGCACCCATGTCTGGACTTACGATAACAAGCCTCATGGTAAGGGGTTGTTGGGGTCCTTGGTGGGTTTTAATACCGATGGTTCCTCGTATGCTGAGCACTACACCTACACGGCACTGTCCCAGCTCGATCGCCAGCAGACGGCGATTGACGGCCAAGCCTTTACGTTCCAATGGCACTACGACGGCTTTAGCCGCCCCACCGGTATGACCTACCCCAGCGGATACCGGACGATTGAGGACTATAATGATCACGGCTTCCGGCACACGGTGAGAGCGGGTGGTGACGGTCAAGTGCTGTGGGTGGCCAATACCGCCGATGCACGGGGCAACCTGACCCGGTTCACCCTGGGCAACGGGGTGGTCACCGATCAGCACTTTGAGGCGATTGATGGTCGCCTTCAAGCTATCCAGGCGCACAAAGGCCTCTTTACCATTCAGGATCACGGTTATCAGTTTGATGCCTTGGGGAATCTGAAGCAACGCTCCGATCACAAACACGCGCTGACCCAACATTTTTGTTACGACAATCTCAATCGGTTGACGGCCTCGCGCGCGGGGAGTTGTTCGGCGTCAAGCAGCGACTTTACCTACGATGCCTTGGGGAATATCACGCAGAAGACCGGTGTGGCAGGCGTCTATCGTTACGGTCAGAATGGCGCGGGTCCTCACGCGGTGACCAGCGCCAATCACTTGCAGTATACCTACGATGCCAACGGCAATATGATCGCGGCCAAGGCCGGCGCGCAAACGGTCAAGTCCGTCGCCTATACGGCTTTTGACAAGCCTTCGCGTATTAGCGACACTAGCCCGGGGTCGGAGAAATGGTCAGACGTTGTCTATGGGCCCACGAAAAACCGCGTTAAGCACAGTGACAGCGCAGGCCGCACAACCATCTATGCCAGTCTGGGCCGTTATGAAGTTATTACCAAGAGTGGCATAACCCGGCAGGTCCATTATCTCGGTGATTTTGCCTTGTACATCGGTAGCGCCGGTAGCGGTGAATATCGTTACAAGCACCGTGACCATCTGGGGTCGCTGGTCGCCAAATCCGGTGAGCAGGCCACCCATGCCAATGACGTGGAATGGCTGGCCAACGGCCCCTGGGGCGAGCGGCGATACCAAATTTGGAACGGCAGCCTCGACGAAGGATACCAGCCTGATGATGCCGCGCGGGGTTTTACCGGTCATGAGCACCTGGATAGCGTGAGCCTGATTCATATGAATGGGCGGGTGTATGATCCACAGTTGGGCCGTTTTTTAAGCCCGGACCCGCTGGTGCAAGCGCCGCTGAACAGCCAGAGTTATAACCGCTATAGCTATGTGTTCAATAATCCGTTGAGCTTTGTCGACCCGACGGGTTATGCCTCTAAGATATTGGAGCAGGTTGATGTGGTTGGTTACCAATTTGAGAGTAAAGTGAAAAATGCGGGATCGGGCTGGTTCCGGTCGGGGGTAAAACTTTACAATTACACTAATTTCAATAGATCGATGGGTAGCGTTGCAGGGATTATTCATCCGGGGTTTTGGTTGGGTCGTGCAGCGACGGTTGATGCGCGGGTTGATACTGGGGTTGATGCGAGTGATGACGCGTCGGGGTATGATAGTGACGATGGTCACGGTGCGAAAAAGAGATTTATAGACCCGATTAAAAACTATTTGGATAATAATGTAACTGTAACCGCTTCTGGAGTTCTTGGGGTTGGCGCTGGTATAAAGGGCCAAGCAATTCTTGACCCCACGGATATTGATGGCAATAGTAAGGTTTATGGTGGGGCCGGAGGCGTTCTTGGTGTCTCCGCAACGGCCACAATCGACTTTACTCTATCAAAGAGTGGCTCCTTTAACGATAATCAAGTTGTTACAAAGGTGGGTTTTACTCTAGGTATTGGCCCCGCGCTGGGGGTAACTGTAATTGCAAGTGAAACGGGACGACAATGGGCACTTTCGGTTGGGGCTGGTGTTGGTATTTCTGGGAGCGGTGTAGCGGGCCGTCAAGGTAGCCAGTCGAGCATGCAAGGAAACCCTGGGGCCGCGGCCGCGGCTAGACGAAGAGAACAGAGAAGATGAATTATAGTGACCTAGGTGTGATTTTATTTTTTTTATCTGCTGTTATGTTGGTTTCTTCAGTTTTAGGGTATTTTTATTATTTGCTGATGTATTCAATCTGTTTGTCAAAGGTTTCATCGAATGGTTTGGGTAGAGTAGATGTAAAAACTGTGTTTACTTTAGGAGGTATTAATAAAACTACATCGTTATTTGATGGACTCATGAAAAAAAAGTACAGAGAATATGGAAACGAAGAACTAACTACTAAAGGCGATCGTTGTAGGAAATTTATGATAAGCGCTTTTCTTTTCTTCTTTTTGTCGTTAGTTCTAATAGTCTTTGTATGAGATCTTAGGGCAACCAGGGGAGGTAATCCCCCCGATAAATAATTGTGCGAGTTCTGGGGACAGTTCACTTAATAGGAGTTCTGGGGACCGAGTTCTGGGGACAGTTCACTTAATAGGGTGATAGCCTAGATTGAGGATTGAGGGGTCAGGGATTGAGGGGTCAAGTCTTGACTAATAGTATTTAAGCCAGCAACGGGCAACGATTTTCTTTTCCTTTTTCATCAAGGATTTTAGCTGAGTTATCGTAAGTGGTACTGTTGAATTATTACTCTGATAGAAAAAACCTTAAATTTAATTACTAGCTATTAGTCAAGACTTGACCCTTCTCCGTTTACTGGAAAGTATCTGGTAGTTCAATTGGCACTTTTAGGATTCCATATTTCCGGCTTGGAAATGTTCCCGCGGCAAAGTAAACGGAGGTGGAGGTTACAGGTGATAATGGAAATTAGTGGTGAAATAGTACCAGGTGTTGGTTTGGCAGGAATAAAAATTGGCCAAACTCTTGAAGACATAGCTATTGACAGGCGATCTGTTAAGAGTATTAGTGGGCAGAAGCTTGCTTATGTAATGGATGGTAGCGTTTGTATTCTTTTCGATGATGAAAATAAAATTAGGCAGCTTAGCGCACTATCTGGATACAAAGGAAAATTAAACCAGAAGTACTATATTGATGAACCAATTGCGGAAATTATTGATGATGGCTGGATCTATTCTGAAGAGTTAGATGGGTTTATTAAACAAGATCAGAAAGGAGTGATTATCAGGCCGGATTTAGAAGATGCTTCTCCCGATGAAATTATTGAGCAGTAGTCGATACTAAAAGTTAGCGAAATTACGGTTGCGTCTCAGATAATTTGAACACTACCGAACAGCCTTAACAGGACATCAAAGAACAGTGGGAAGAACAGAGAATTGAGGGGTCAAGTCTTGGGGGAGTTCTGGGGACAGTTCACCAATCTAAGAATCTAGCTCGGAGTTTTTTGAAAGCCCAGCCTTGCACGAATTGAGGAATTGAAGGGTCAAGTCTTAACTAATAGTATTTAAGCCAGCAACGGGCAACGATTTTCTTTTCCTTTTTCATCAAGGATTTTAGCTGAGTTATCGTAAGCGATACTGTTGAATTATTACTCTGATGGAAAAACCTTAAATTTAAGCGCTAACTATTAGTCAAGACTTGACCCTTCTCCCCCTGGGGCGAGCGGCGCTACCCGACGTGGAACGGCAGCCTTGACGACACCTACCAGCCTGATGATGCCGCGCGGGGTTTTACCAATCACGAGCACCTGGATGGTGTCGGTCTGATCCATATGAATGGGCGGGTGTATGATCCGCAGTTGGGCCGTTTTCTAAGCCCGGACCCGCTGGTGCAGGCGCCGCTGAACAGTCAGAGTTATAACCGCTATGCCTATGTGTTCAATAATCCGTTGAGCTTTGTTGACCCGACGGGCTATGCCTCTAAGATATTGGAGCAAGTTGATGTTGTGGGTTACAAATTTAAGAGTGATGTGAAAAATGCGGGGTCGGGCTGGTCTCAGTTGGGGGTAAAACTTTACAATTACACTAATGCCAGTAGATCGATCGATAGCGTTGCAGGGATTATTCATCCGGGGTTTTGGTTGAGGAGTGCAGCGACGGTTGATGCGCGGGTTGATACTGGGGTTGATGCGAGTGATGACGCGTCGGGGTATGATAGTGACGATAATCGAGATGCAAGAAAGAACAGGACCTGGGGCAGTTATTTACCAGGTACTAGTGCTGGGGATAGCTCAGCTCAATATTGGGCTGATAGATTAGTCGCTGCCGGCGGAGGCTTTACGGATAATCCGATTGCGAGCACTGGTCTTTTCTTCTCTGTTTTATGGACTGATGGTACTGCAGTTAGCACCTTAACTACTTTAGGTGGTGGTCCTCTAGCAAGTGGAATTATAAAAGGTGTTCAGGCCACTAAAAGTACTTTTGTTAATGTATCCCGATGGGGACGACCTGGCCTCCAATCAGGTGACTGGGTAATGAAAGGCAACGCAAACCTGTGGAATTATTTTTGGTCCGGAAAATGGCAACCTGGATTGGGCAACAGATTTGCAGGACCGGGGTCAGGAAAAACCTTTACAGTTCCTCGAGAGTCTCTCCAGTGGCCTAAAGGCTGGGGTGTAGATGGTTACATCAAGGGGCTGTTTGGCCAAAGAAAATATGTGCCTTAATTTTGGAGTCTTCAATGGAAATCATTAGATGGGGTTTATCTCTGTTATTATTGTTTATCTTTCTTTGGATATTCATAATTAACTGGTCAACAGTTTTTAAAAGAATCGTTAGCAGAGACGTAAGTAGCTGGATACCCCTTGCAGGTGGGGTAGTTGGGGCATTGGCATTTATTGTATCTCCTTTGGAAGGTTTTAACGATTATTGGTGGGTACCCTTTTTAATAGAATGGGGCTGCTTACCGGGTTTTCTATATACTGGATTTTTTTTCTTGAAAAGAAGTAATCAACAGCGAGGAAACAGCGAGGGGAAACAGTGAGCTGAAATTCCGGGGACAACTCACTCATTAGAGTAGCTTTAACTGCACAACAACCTGCAGCTTGGCAACTTAAGCTATTAAACGGCAGCGGGGAAACGGCAGCGGGGGGCAGCGGGGACAGGCACCGTTGGAAACGGCAGCGGGGACAGGCACCGGGCGAGGACGGCGAGGACAGGCACCGTTAATAGAGAGACGGCGAGGACAGGCACCGTTAAAAAAACAACGAGGAGTTGCAGCCAGAATATTCTCTCAAGTTAGCACTATCGTTTTGTTAGAGTAGCAGAG
>NZ_ML660117.1 GCF_007004655.1 Exilibacterium tricleocarpae | reverse complement strand
CGCCATGTGCAGGCGCCGGTGGACTTTGCGGCGGGGATGGCGGCGTTGTCGGCGGCGGGGGCGGATGTGTATCTGGAGTTGGGTCCGAGCCATACGCTGGTGGGGATGGGGCGGGCTTGCGGTGTGGCGGCGCGGGCCTGGTTGCCGAGTCTGGTGCGCGGTCACGATGCGGGCACAAGCCTGGGTGAGGCGGTGGCGGGGTACTACGCGGCGGGCGGCCAACCGGACTGGGCGGCGTACTATGCCGGGCGCGGCTGCCGGCGTATCAGTGTGCCGACCTATCCGTTCCAGGGCAAAGACTACCGGATAAAGGGCCTGGATTCTTTCTATCATCCGAGTTTGGGTAGACCGGTCTCCGGAAATAAGACTGCGGTGAAAATCTATAAGTCGGCATGGGTCGAGCTGGATTTCGGTCTGAGCAAGGAGACGCAAACTGGTGGCCCTCTTTATACGGTTGTCTGCTTTGAAAAAAGTGACTTCATTGCGCAGCTTGGAAGTGTATTTACTGAGCTCGGCGGCGAAGTAGAGATACTCTGTATCGAGGATTTTCCCGCCTGTGACGACGAATTTAGAACAATTGAACGACTAACCGACAAACTCGGCGCTGTAGCTCCAAATCGCACGTATAGCGCTTTATTGGTTTTAGAATCCGACCTGGTTGATAAAGTTGGGCAGGATGCGGATGGGATAGACAGCGCCATCAATGACACCCGGATATTTATTGACCGGACAATCTGTGTATTAAAATCTGTCCTGGAGAGCACGGAGCGGGCGGAGAATACGAAGTTGCATATTGTCACCCGGGGGCAGTACAGCCCTGCGTCCGCGAGCGGCAGTACCGGTTTGGCCACTGTTGGTGGTCTGGGTAAAACTATCGCCCACGAGCACCCGGATATATTCGGTTCTGTCTGCGACATCTCGCAGGTGTATTCACAGCGAGACATTGCGCTGCTTTTTCGGGTTATTTCAAACCCCGGAGTTAATACCGTCACGATAAGAAATGGTCAGGTTTTTAGACAAGTACTGTCTTCTGTTGATCTACCATCGAGACCCGAAAAATCAAACCGATTTGTAAGCGACGAGGCTGCCTACATTGTAACCGGCGGACTGGGGTCTCTCGGTTACTCGGTTGCGAGGACTTTAGCCTCAGGGCCTGTGGGGAAAATTTTTCTGATCGGCAGAAGCGAACTCGACCAGAGTAAACAACAGAAATTGTCCGAATTAGAGCGTCTTTCTCCCGTTGAGTATGTGCGACTGGATATTGCTGACTACAAGCAAGTGGCGTTATTTTTCGATTCCATTCGAGAGAGTAGCCTCCCCGTAAAAGGTATCGTTCATACTGCCGGTATTCTGAAAGATGGTGTTACCAGTCAACAGCGTCGAGAAGACTTCTACAGCGTCTTCCCTGCCAAAGTCCAGGGCGCATGGAATCTACATAGGTTGAGCAAGGACTTGGAGCTGAGTTTTTTTGTACTATTTTCGTCGGTTGCAGCGACTTTTGGCTCTCCCGGTCAGGGCAACTACGCGTGCGCCAATAGCTTTCTTGAACAACTAAGCAGATACCGGCGATCGGCAGGCCTGGCCTCTACCACAATTAATTGGGGCGCATGGGCCGTTGGTATGGCTGACAAGCTGAGCCGTCAAGATAAACTGCGGCTGGAAAAAAGGGGCGTAGGCATGTTGGATGCCGATGTCGGCTCGCACTACTTTGAGGCAATTGTAACGGATTATGCCGAGCCGGTTATCGATATTGTCAGTATTGATTTTGAGAAATACGTGAGGTCTGTTTCTTCACCGCTGGTCAAAAGCATGGCAGCCCCTCTAATAGACACTGAGAATCTCGAGGCAGTGGGAGACTCCCCTGATGAGGGAGAGTCTGTGTCTTTCAAAGAAAAAATAAAGGGTCTGGATGAAAAAGAGGTCGTTGTTAAAATCAGAGAAAAGCTCAGGACAATTATTGTTGACCTGCTCGGTGACGAGTCTGATAGCCTCCTAATCGATGAGGACCTGCTCGAGAAAGGCTTTGATTCTCTCGTGGTAATGGACCTGGCCAATGCGGTGCAAAAGATATTTGATATTGCATTTTTTCCCAGGGAATTTTACACCAATTCAACTATTGAAAAACTGTCACAGCATATCGCCAGGGAAATTAACCTGGACTTTAACGATATGGATACCGGTAGAGCTATAGATTTTTCTATCAAGGGGATTGCCGGTGCGCGTGGCCCGGACGAGGACGAAAACGAAGAGAAACTCCCCAGTTCCATCTTCCTGTTGTCGAGCCCGAGGGCCGGTTCGACTTTGCTGCGTGCCATGTTAGCTGGACATTCTCATCTGTTTGCACCGCCCGAGCTGCACCTGCTGCCGTATCACGATATCACTCAGAGAAACTCTCAGTTAGAAGCCAGTTTGCAAAGCGGCTTGCAGAGAGCTTTTATGGAGCTGTATCTTATGGACGCAGAGGCGAGTGGTCACTATATCGAGAAGTTGATTGCAGAGAAGTGCACCATCAGAAGTATTTACCAAGAAATTATACAGTCGATAGGGGAGAAGACGTTAGTCGACAAATCGCCAACCTATGCTGTCAGTAAACAGGTTCTGCGCCGGGCAGAGACTCTTTTCAGAAAACCGAAATATATACACCTTGTGCGCCACCCTTACTCTGTTATTGAGTCTTTTGTCAGAATCCGCATGGACAAGTTCGCCTCGATTCTGTCTGGTGCTGCGGCAGAGACGCCTTATGAGATTGCGGAAAAGAGTTGGACCATCTCTAATCGAAACATTATTGAATTTATGGAGGAAAACGCATTAGAGGAAAGGCTGCATCTGGTCAACTACGAAAAACTTGTAAACAACCCAATTGATGAGCTGGTAAAACTATGTGAATTTCTCGATATACCTTTTGAGCAGTCGTTGTTGGAGCCTTTTGCAGAAGGACGCATGACAGATGGTATTCACAGTAATTTACTGTCAGTTGGTGATCCTAATTTCGATAAGCGAAAAGTGATTGACGCCGAGTTGGCTAATGCCTGGAAAAATATTGAATTGCCAAGGGTTCTCGATAAAACCACTTTTCTATTGGCGCAGCGCACCGGGTATACCTGTGAAAAGGAAAAAGTAGTTTACAAGAAAAAAGATAACGCTTTTGCCATGCGGGAAAAGGTTATCCTTTATAAGGGTACACCCCTTTGCGTTTGTGAATGGGGAGACAAAAACGCCCGACCGGTCGTGCTCCTACACGGTATTCTCGAGCAGGGTATGGTCTGGGATAAAGTCGCGCAACAACTTGCCGGCAACGATTATCGTGTTGTTGCGCCGGACCTCAGAGGGCATGCGAGGTCAGAATGGTCGGGCAGTTTACACCTGGTGGATTTTGTCGCAGATGTAAATCATATTGTTACGCAATACGTGGGGCAGCCGGTGTCTTTAGTGGGGCATTCCTTCGGTTCCCTGATTGCCTGTCTGGTGGCATACAGTCTGCCCGAGTGGATTGAAAGCACTTTATTGGTCGAAAGCTTTGTTCCGAAAGATGACGGGCGTTCTCCTTTGGACTTCTTAGAACACTATCTGCAAACAGTTGGAGATTCAGCTTACGGCACCGAATTTGATTCCGTTGAAGAGGCTGCGGATAGACTGAAAAATTCCTACCAAGGTATCGATGGTAACTTTGCCGCCGCTCTTGCCGGCAGGCTGTGTAAGAGACAGCAAAATGGCAAATATGTTTGGTCGATAAATCCCGGGGTTACAACAAGAGCGATAAACTCCGCCGGTTTTGGGGTGGAGGAGTATCGGTCGGTCGTTTCAAGCTTAAGCAGGCAACAGCGGTTGCACTTTTTCTTCGGTGAGCGAAGCAGAGCCAAGGAGGCTGTTCTGTCGTCCCTTAAAGAGCATGCGAAAGGTCTAGACGTAAGAATGTTGCCGGGCGAACACAATCTTCACATAGAGAGCCCTCAGCTTTTGGCGCAATCCTTGCTGGAGATTTTGCAAAGGGAGTCAGGCGGCAAAAACTTTGAGAACACCAATGACAAGCTGGAGGTTGTAGTGTAATGGCTTTAAAAGCGGAGCATATCCCAATACAACCCTCAGTGACGAGATCTTCTGATAAAGTTGGTGCCGGTGAGCTACTTGTGGATGCCTGCGAAATCTTTATCTCTATGATTTTTAGAGCAAGAGAGGTAAAGAAAATAAAACAGAATTATGCCGGCAGTCTTCAGGCAGATGATGCATGGTTGGTGATAAGTGGTTCGCAGTTAAAGAAAAACCAGAAGCTGCTGCCTTTTTTAATGGTCAGCGCACCAAGGTGGAATGTGCACGCCGTCATTATCGCGAGTCCTGTTTTTTCAGTGAAAGAAAAATTGGGGATAGAAACCGCAAGCCTGTCTCGCTTTTCAGACCTGTGGAATTTGTCTGTCATTGATGTTTCTACAAAGCAGCCGGTATGGAGCGGGATCTCGACCCGGACCAGAACCAAGCGAGTTAATGTGACTTTGTCTCCCGGTGCGTACAGAGTGGTGGTGAGATTGTATGAAAGCACAGGTGACCTCGACTCGCCCGTCTTGACACTAGACAGTGATAGAGCTTTGCCGGCTAGGAGGCTGGATCATGACAACAATGAATTTTACTCCAAGATGTCAATGGATAACTATGCTTTCTATAGGAGATTAAACCTTTTCCCTATAAGGTTGCTTAAGTACAGGAGGTATTTAAAGCAAGACCTTTTAAAAAGAATATTCTTGCCTGCAGCAGACCCGGGAACGCAATTTGAATTTGGCTACCTTGGTTTCGGCAAGGAGTTGGACGTCAGGTTTGATGATTTTGATTTTTCTAAATTCAGGGTCTATTTCTGTTTTTATAATGAGGCCAGTTTCCCGGTTTTTTGGTGTGCGGTTGAACATAAAGACTTTAGATACAGGGCAAAGACTGCGGCGGGTTGCTATTTATTGCGAATTCTGTCGCTTGAGTGCTGAAGTGCCGTTTTAACCTTCTCGTCAAAGTCGTATGCTTCACGACGTATTCGGCCGGGTCAGTACTACAAAAATCTTTAAGTTAATTAGGGTAGTGTTATGAAAATTTTTAGAAATTATATAGGCTTGAGTGTTACTGGCCATGACAATGCCATAGCGATTATCAACAGCGAAGGCGAGGTGGTATTCGCGGAGGCCGCGGAGCGTTACATGCAAAACAAAAGAGCTTTTTGCTGTCCTGCCGATGACTTTCTGAGAATAAGAAGCCTGATAGACGACTATTGTGAGCCGGGCGCCGAACTGGTCGTTGCAAAAACCTGGAGTGATACGGCGGTAAGTGCCCTCGAGTTGGAGGCTGCGAAAATCAAAGTGGAGATGAATAACAATACCGCTTATCCCTCTGTCTGGCAGCAGCGATACCTGGCTTACAAGGGCTTTATCGATCTTTTTCTGCCCAGTATCAAGGACGCGGCAAACAACATAAAGAGCTACGTTGAGGGCAGCCCAAAATGGCATATGAGTTCCCGTAGTTATGACCACCACTTGACCCATGCCGCCAATGGGTATTTTAGCAGCCACTATGACCGTGCTTTATGCCTGGTCATAGACGGATTAGGCGAGGCTACGGCGACAGGGGCTTATAAATGCGAGGGGAATATCATCGAACCGGTAAAAGCCCGGAGGGCGCCATTGGATGGGTTCGCGAGTCTGGGGCTGTTTTATGGGCTGACACTCTGCCAGCTCTGTGGCTTTGACGGGTGGAAAGGTGAGGAGTGGAAGGTTATGGGGCTGGCGGCTTATGGTCAAATGGACGAAGAGCTGTATCAGCTAATGCGCAATTATATGGTGGTTGACGGGTTTAGCTTGAGGTATACAGAAAACAGCCGTGACAACTATTTGAAGATTATGTCCAGAATGAGAAAACCCGGGCAGCCGGCCGAAGATGTCGCTGATGTCGCCTATACAGGCCAGCAGGTATTTGCAGAGTGGGTAAGCGAATTGCTGTCCAACCTTCACCAACTCGACTTCTGCGATAATCTGGTATTGGCGGGAGGTTGTGCGTTGAACTCTTCCTACGCCGGGAAAATTATCGAACATACGCCGTTCAAGCAGGTATATGTGCCCTCGGCCCCGGCGGATGACGGCAATGCGCTGGGAGCGGCTTTCCTTGCCTATATTGAGGACCATGAGCATTACAAGAAAGAAACTAAAGTACTTTCTGCATACCTGGGTTCGACGTTTCGCAGGGAAACACTGAGTAATCTTGAGAGGCACGGCAAGATTGCCGGGCTTACGCAGCTACAAGCGGGTGAGGCGCCTGTTATAGCAGCCAGACTGCTGGCGAAGGGGAAGATTATCGGGTGGGGGCAGGGGCGGGCTGAGTTCGGCCCAAGGGCGCTGGGTAACCGCTCGATCCTCGCCGATCCGCGAAATCCGCAAATGAAAGACGAAATCAATGCCAGGGTGAAATTCAGGGAAGAGTTCAGACCTTTTGCACCGTCGATTCTCGCCGAGCACGGCGACGAATACTTCGAGAACTATCAGGAAACGCCCTATATGGAGCGGACCCTGCGTTTCAAAGACAGCGTTGTCGACCTGGTGCCTGCCGTTGTCCATGCCGATGGCACCGGACGCTTACAAAGCGTGAAAAGAGAGTGGAATGTCGACTACTACGAGTTGATACGTGAGTTCTACCGAATTACGGGAATTCCGCTGGTGTTAAACACCAGTTTTAACGTGATGGGTAAACCTATTATCCATTCCGTTGAAGATGCGTTAGCTGTGTTTTACACCTCTGGAATTGATGTCATGTTTTTGGAAGATTATGTGATATCAAAAGATTCGAATCTTCTTGCGGCGGTAATATCGACATTTAAAAAAGATGAAAGTGTTTTGGAAACAGCGTAATAGATGGCGCAAGAATCTTCGGTTCTATGCGTTATTTTTCCGATGTTTGTTGACTGATTTCGCCGGCTTGTTAGTATCTGATAGTTTGGCAGATGAAATATAATTTTTTCTTAAAAGAGGGCCATTAGAGTGTCTGATGAAATTTTGAAAATACCAAAGACCATGGAAAAATTTTTCGGGGGCTCCGGCAAAATGGTGAAGCCATCGGTAAAAACCGTAGTCAGGTACGTGAATAAAATACCACGGGGAAAACTGGCCTCAATCGAGGCGTTGCGGGACAAGCTGGCACGAGTGAATAAGGTGGATGTGGCTTGTCCGGCGGGCACTATGAAGTCCATTAAAATGGCTATAAAGGATGAAGAGAAGTTATGCTATTGGCGCCTGATTAAAAAGGATGGCAGCCTTATCAGTCAGTTTCCCGGCGGTGTTAAAGAGCAACAGCGCTCCCTGCTCGAGGAGGGGATAGAGGTAGAGGAAAATAAGGGGAAACCGCGAGTAACGAACTTTGACAAGAAACTTTTTTCGTTTGGTTAAGTAGAACCGCTATTTGGAGGTGATTATGTCACAGAGCGAACGCCCCGTAATTTCTCATGTTTCTATTGGTACCAATAATTTTGAGAAAGCCACCGCTTTCTATGATCGTGTAATGGCATCCCTGGGGTTTGAGAAGACAATGGAGTATCCGGGGGCAGCGGCATATGGCAGAGATGGCTTGCCGATTTTTTGGGTTCAGACACCGGCCGATGGTGAAGATGCAACGGTAGGCAACGGCACTCATATCGCGTTCGATGCACAGGGCAGGGACATGGTTCACAAGTTCTATGAAGCTGCGATTGCGGCAGGCGCGCAGGGCCAGGGAGAGCCCGGCCCGAGGGCCGATTATGGAGATGCTTACTACGGCTGTTTTGTGCGGGATCTCGATGGCCACAAAATCGAAGCTACCTGGTGGGATATGTCGAAAATGTAAGCCCAGGTAACTTTGGATGGCTTATCAGGGTCCATGCCGAGATTTCTATAGGGCGGGAAGTTTCTACTGCAAAGGAAGGCATCTATTGCCGAAGGCTAGACAAAAAGTGCTCAGTAAAATAGCTGCTTTAACGGCCGATATTGAAATATTGCTGATGATATCTTTATAGTTTTTTTGCAGTCATAAACTGCGTTTTCATCTTTTTTTGAGTTTATTGGTTTCTAAACCATGCGTAACATCGCTCTGGCCTGTGGAGTGGTAAAGAGCGGTTTTGTTCGTGTAAACAGTAGGAGAGTAGTTGTAACGAGAAAGCAACAATCATGTTAAACCATTAGGAGATAGGTAATGAAAAAGGTATTTTGGTTTTGTGTTTTACTTGGCTTTTCTTTTAGTCAGGCGTCTTTGGGGTCGGCAGAGTTGGATATTGAGGGTTATGAGTTTTTTGATGAAAAAGCCTTTGACTCCCGATCTTTCAGCAACTTGAATCTTTTTGAGGTGACGAGTGAATACCGCACCTTTAACGGCAGTTTTAATAATTTGAGCAATCCCTCTGCCGGTGCGATCGACAGTGATTTAAAGCGTCTGGCACCGAATACCTACGGAGACGGGGTTTCCTCTATGGCCGGTGCAACTTTGAGCAGTCCGCGTATAATCAGCAATTATGTGATGAATGAAGATACGGTTCGGGAGAACCGGCGCCGGGCCAGCGCGTTTTTATGGCAGTGGGGCCAGTTTATCGATCATGACCTGGATTTAACGCCTGCTGATGAATCGGGAGAAAGTGCGCCGGTTTTTATTCCGCTTGGCGATCTCGCATTCGATCCCTTGAATACCGGTAATGTACAAATTTCTTTTAGTCGATCACTGTTTAATGAACAGACCGGCACGGGCGCGGGTAACCCGAGGGAGCAAATCAACAGTATCACCGCCTGGGTAGACGCATCGAGTGTCTATGGTTCTACCGCTGCACGGGCTTTTGCGCTGCGAACACTTGATGGCACGGGACGGCTGAAGACAAGTGAGGGCAACCTATTGCCTTTCAACGAAAATGGCATTCCCAATGATTTAGGGCCTAACGTGTCGGGTTCTCCCGCTGACTTCTTTATTGCCGGTGATCTGCGGGCCAATGAACAAGTTGGCCTGATGACCATGCATACCCTTTTTGTTCGTGAACACAACAGGCTGGTCGATCAGTTTAATGCCAGTGGTATATTCGGCAACGAGGCGTATGAGATAGCCAGGCAGCTCGTCGGGGCGTTTATGCAGGTTATCACTTATAAGGAGTTTTTACCGGTATTGTTGGGGCGCAACAATGACCTGGCACCTTACACAGTGTATAACGAGGCTGTGGACCCTAATATTTCCACAGAGTTTTCCACCGCCGCTTTCCGTCTTGGCCACTCTATGCTGAATCCTTTTTTATTGCGGTTGGATTCTCTCGGCAATGAAATAGCTGATGGCCATCTGGCTTTACGGGATTCATTTTTTACGCCCGATAGACTGGTTCGAGAGGGTGGGCTCGAACCTGTTTTGCGCGGCCTCGCGGCCCAGCGTGCGATGGATATCGATGTACAGATAGTTGACGATGTCCGCAATTTCCTGTTCGGACCTCCCGGCGCCGGCGGTTTTGACCTGGCGAGTTTGAATATCCAGCGAGGCCGCGATCATGGTCTGCCGAGATACAATGATGCCCGGGAAGCGATGGGTTTGCCGCGTGTGAACAGCTTCAATGAGATGAACGCTACCGGGGCTACCAAGAGAAAGCTCAGAATGGTCTATAACAGTGTGGACGATGTAGACCTGTGGGTAGGTGGTTTGGCTGAGCGTCATGTTCAAGGCGGGCTTGTCGGCGAACTGTTCCATGCGATCATCAAGGACCAGTTTACCCGCCTGCGCGACGGAGACAGATTCTGGTATCAACGTGTGTTTACAGGCAATACCCTCCAGGACATTGAAAATACCCGACTGTCTCACATAATCGTCAGGAACACCGATATTGGCCAAAATGAAATCGCAAGGAATGTTTTTAGGGTAGCAAACTAGTCACTGGCTGCGCAGGCCCTGCGGCGCTATTCATCTCTGGATAGCGCCGTATTGTTCCGCCTCTGCTTAGACCATTGTGCGACACAGCATACCCCTTACAAGCCCTCTCCAATAGGGGCTGGTAGAGTATTGCCGGGACTAGTCCTTCACAGGCTGGGTGTTTTTGTAGACTTCACTCATCTTCTGCTTGAGTTCCTGAATATCGGACTCCAATGTTTCCATTCTCGCGGCGCTGATCAGTTGTTCCTGGGCAAAGACATTGGTAATTTTTGCCTTAATTTCCCAAATCTCAATAACCTCATCCAACTTGAGGGTATAGGTTTTGAAGTCTGCATTGTCGCTTTTCAGGATAAGAAGCGACATGTCCAGTTCGTCCTGGTAAGCGCGCTTGGCGACAATGCCATCTTCGGCTATGACAATACACAATGTTCCATTTTCGAGATTCTCTGTGGTTTCCACTTTCTCAGCGACGACAATCTCTCGCGGATGAATTGTCGGCAGCATACTGTCACCTTCGATCTCGAACAGGCGGTAATTGCCCACCTCGTACCCCGGAATCTTGTAAACGTCCAGTGTACTGATAAACTCCAAATCCTGACACCGCTCGATATAACCTGCCCGGGCCTCTTCGTTAATCAAGGGGATCAGGCCCTCTTCATGGCTATTTGCAACCGACACATCAACTCCTGGTGACTCTTCTTTCATCAACATATCCCCGTCACCGTTGATCAGCCAGTTGCAGTTGACCGAGTAGGTATGGCTAATCTTCCTGATCGTATCCAGCGACAGCTTGGACTTCCCCGACTCAAGCTGGGACAGGGCGCCCTGGGTAATACCTACCTCTTCTGCGAATTCCAGTTGCGAAAGACACAGCCTGTCGCGAATATAAGCGATTCTCTCTTTGATGGCTCCGGGTGTTTTCATCATCATCAGTTTAAATATTACCAAGCTAATGTTGCAAATTCCATATTAGTAAGCTAATATGCCGGCCGTAAAGATAGATGGACCTTTGATATCCCTTGCTATTACCGTCCCGCTACTGTAAACCTTGGCACTTATCGATCTTGCGGTTACCAGCTTGATAGTGGGTTAGGCAGCAAATAACTGCCAGTGGTATGACCCGGAACATGATAAAACCTAGCTCGGTCGGGTAAATTGCAAAATTAATACCAGTGTTAGCCGGGTACTTAAGCCTACAAGACCATTACGCGCTGCCTGGGAGCAGCTTACTATGAGCCTATCACTTTCCGCAGATGTCGTTCCCAAGCCACAATTGATAATAGCCGAGGATGATCCAGACGACCAGATGTTAATGAAAGATGCCTTGGTCCAAAACGGGGTTCGGGAAAAGGATGTTCGTTTTGCCAGCGACGGCCAGGAGCTGCTCAGCTTACTGGCGTGTTCGGTGCAAAATCCGGCTATTATTCTGTTGGATTTAAATATGCCGCGCAAAGACGGCCGGCAGACGCTCAGGGAGATTAAAGGCACAGAAAGCTACAAGCACATCCCGGTGATTGTCTTCACCACCTCCAGCTCCGATGAAGATATCCTTCTAACGTATCAGCAGGGCGGCAATACATTTTTCACCAAGCCCTCTACCTTTGATGAATTGGTTGATATCTTTGCCCTGATTAAAAAATATTGGATAGAAACTGCAGTGCTGACAAGGTAATCTTACGGCAGTAGGGCACTTTCTGCAGAACTTTGGAAGTTTTACACAAACCAGGGACGCAAGGGCATACAAGCAATAGCGACAAATGGAGCCAATAAACAGTGGCATCAATACTATTAGTTGATGATGACAACGCTTTTGTTCAGGCCGCTGCTGAGTTATTAGACAGGTTGGGACATCAAGTGCAAACCGCAGCCAGCGTCAGTGAGGCCCGAGCGCTGGTCGTTGAGCGGCGTTTTACTCATCTTATTTTGGATTTGTTTCTACCCGATGGCAGTGGTTTCAATGTGGTTGAAGCGCTGCCGTCGCAGCGGGAAGACACCCAGATCGCCATAATCACAGGGCATCCGTCGGTTAAGTCTATCGGTATGACCTTGCACGGCCCCAACATCACCTATTTTATCAAGCCGTTAGAGCTGGAGGCGCTACAGTCTTTCCTGGCGGCCAATAGGGATGCGAGAAACACTGACGCCGCAGGTACCACCCTGCATTTCGGCTGTTTGGTGGGAGAGTCGGATTGCATGAAGGCGCTGTATACGATGATTGAGCGGGTTGCCGCCGCCCATGCCAATGTGATGTTGATGGGAGAGAGTGGGGTTGGGAAAGAGGTGGTTGCCGCGGCTATCCACAATGCCTGCGCGCCGGACACCCCCTTTGTGGCTACCAATTGTGGTGCCTTTGCCCGCGACCTGATTGGCAGTGAATTGTTTGGCCATGAGAAGGGTGCTTTCACCGGTGCGACGCATCGTAAAGCCGGTGTCTTTGAACTGGCTAAAAATGGCACCTTGTTCCTCGATGAAATCACGGAAATGCCCATTGATTTACAGCCTAATTTGCTGCGTGCGCTGGAAACGCAAAAGATTACTCGCCTGGGGGCAACGACCCAAACCGACATCCACTGTCGCGTGATATCTGCCACCAATCGTAAAGAAGCCGACATTGCCAGTGACAATTGCCTGCGTGAAGACTTGTATTATCGCTTGGCCGTATTTCCCATCCAAATTCCCCCCCTGCGAGAACGCAGGGAGGATATACCGCTGCTGGTCAGGCACTTTCTGGCTGATTTTAATGAGGTTCATCATACTCATATTGGCGTAAGCGATGTAGATTTACTCCGTATTCAACAGTACAGTTGGCCTGGCAATGTGCGAGAATTACGTCATCTCGTGCACCGGGCCTATATTATGGCTGATCCCGCCACGGGTAAAATCCAGCTACCTGAGCAGTTATCCTCGCCATTTTCGCGAGTTGAGGCGGCCGCTGAGTCGTCGCCGGCGAGCGGCTGGGTGGGCAAAACTGTGAGCGATGTGGAGCAGGAGCTGATCGAAAAAACCCTGGAGCACTTTCAAGGTGACAAAAGAAAAGCGGCTGACACACTGGGCATCAGTCTAAAAACGCTTTATAACAAACTTAATACCTATGTCCGGAACTAGTGATTGGGCCGATACTGCCGTGAGTGATGCAATTAACACCCTAATCCACGATCTGCGCAATCCACTGAATAACATCGCCATGAATGCTGAGTTGGGTAGCTTGATCTTGCACACCGATAGCTATGATAAAGAAAAGCTGGAAGAGCTGTTTGCAGTTATCGTGCGTCAATGCCGGCAATGCTCGGTTGAACTGGAGCGGTTAAAAGCCGCTGTTGACGAGTTGGCGAGTTAGGCTTGGCTATGCCACCCATCAAGTTGTTGATGGTTGACGACGACGAAGATGATGTGCTGATTATCCGGGCGTTATTAGACGATATTGGCCGTCATCGCTTTCAGCTCGACTACGCCACGGATTTTGCCGACGGTGAAGCGCAGTTAAAATCAAACACCCATGACCTGTGTTTGATGGACTACCGGCTGGGAGCCAGAGACGGTATCGAGCTGCTGAAGCGTGCTAAAGCCCTGAGCTTCACCGGTCCGATAATATTTTTATCCGGTATTCATGTCAATGAAGTCGATAATCGGGCCCTAAGAGCTGGTGCGGCAGATTTTTTGACCAAAGAAAATCTGACTGCGCAGACTTTGGAACGTGCCATACGTTATGCTTTAGGACGCAAAGAAGTCGAGATGGCGCGTATGGAGCAACTGAAGGCCGAAGCCCAGAGCCGGGCAAAAAGTGAGTTTCTTGCCTACTTAAGCCACGAGTTAAGGTCTCCTTTATCGGCGATATTGGGTTTTACCGAATTACTCTTAGCTCAGGTTTATAGCGCTCAATCTATCGATAGCAGCGAGTTGAGCGATAGACTTCGTATCATTGATCGCAATGGTAAACACCTGCTGGGGTTGTTCAATGATATGTTGGACTTATCCAGGCTGGATGTCGGGCAGTTGGCGCTAGAGAAACAACCGATTGAGCTTGCGGCCTTTCTTGCCGACATATATGCATTGGGCCACAGCCAGGCTGCAGAGAAAAATCTGACCTTCCATTTGGAACCGCCAAACATGGTTCCCCTGACCATCGTCTCCGATCCGATGCGATTGCGTCAAGTGCTGCTTAATTTGATCGGCAATGCCGTTAAATTCACCGATCGCGGTGGCGTTAGGCTGAGCGTGGACTGGATTGACAATGCAGACCACTGCCTTTTGCAGTTTAGTGTTAAAGACACCGGCATGGGCATTGCACCCGCCGACAGAGAGAGGGTTTTCCTCCCTTTTTTTCGCTCTACCCAGGGGCGGGTCCAGCCGCGAGCGGGCGCGGGTCTCGGTTTGGCAATCAGCAAGCACTTGGTGACGTTCCTCGGTGGTGACCTGTGGTTGCAGAGCCGTATGGGGCAGGGCAGTGAGTTCACTTTCTCTATAAATCCCGGCAATATCGATAGCAGCCGTCTACAAGCCCTTACTTTCGATGGTGAATTGGACGCGACTACAGAAAAAGTAGTCGTACCGCGGTTCTCCGGCAGTGTATTGATCGTCGATGACTTGCGCGATATTCGCCAACTGATTGGTCAATTTATCGAGACTACCGGCCTAGATGTCGTCTACGCCAAGAACGGACGCGAAGCGCTGCAGGCAGTCGCTCAGGCGGAACAGCGCGGCCGGCATTTTGCCGTTGTTTTAATGGATATCCATATGCCTGTGATGGGCGGCCTTGACGCTACTGTTAACCTGCGTCAAACAGGCTTTAGCAGCCCCATTGTTGCGCTGACTGCCGGGCATATAAAAGGGGATAACGATAGTCTCAGGGAGGCAGGATTCAGTGACTATCTCAGTAAGCCGGTGACTCGGGCCCGCCTATATCACTGTCTGGCTACCCATTTGGCGCGCCTGTCCGAGGGGGAGACCAGGTCGGAGCCAAAAGCCCGACAAACCATGCAGGTATTGGTTGTCGATGACGATGGGGATGCCGCGCAGGTATTGGCTGAGTGGTTGACCCGCTTGGGACATCGGGCGACTATCGCCAACTCAGCATCAGCGGCACTCGCTATTGCCGGCGCTGAAAAGATTGACTTGGCTCTGGTTGACCTGCACCTGGGGGAAGACGACGGTTATCAACTCTGTGCGCAATTGACCGCTCTGGACAGTGCGATAAGAATTGTCGTTATCAGCGGTGCCGAGGTGGATTTCTCCAAGGCGGCGGCAATGGGCGTTGAGAGGAGTGTTTTAAAACCAATCACTGCGGAGGTCTTAACCTCCATTTTGAGTGAGGTGGACTTCAATACACCAAGTTGAACGGCACTTTCCTCGCCGCGGGTACCGCTGTAACAGCCCGAAACCATTGCAAGTTTTTCAAAAAGCAACCAATTTACAAAGTCCTTGTATTAATCGAAGTGGCTTGGCCTGCTGTCTTTTCCTGCCTGTTAATAACCCTGCGGAATATCGGCATCATCCTATAGTGATCATTATGCCTGCCTAATGTGCCTGCGGCAGGACTAGGGGGTTAATCTTCTGATGAGCCTGCTTTTACCAATGGCAGTTTACGAAATCCGCCGGCAATAATTCCTAAGAATTAACTTTGGTACAGACCTTGCGTTAACCCGGGTGTGCAATCTCTAAATACTTCTAACCCTCTTGGAGGATATCGCTATGTTACATTGGGCTCTGATCTTTTTAATCGTTGGTTTGGTTGCTGCTGTTCTAGGTTTTTCAGGAATCGCCGGTGCGGCAACGAATATTGCCTGGATCTTGTTTGTTGTGGGAGTTGTTTTGGCTATTGTTTTCGCTCTTGTAGGTCGAAAGCCGAAAATTTAGCTTGAAAGTCGGTGCAGATATATCGTGTAACATCGGCAAGAAATGTGATCGACAAGGGTGAGCATATTGCCTAACATCAAACCTGACTCACGGCCACCACGTGCATTAGCCGTCGTCGAATGCTGTTGCTGGTTTCTGTCTGTTGTGCTGATTGCGCCCTACGGTTTAGCGGTAGTAGGCCAGTTTTTTTTCACATCGACTGCCGCTAGTGAACAGGATTATGGTGCCAGTGAGGTGGCTGCCGCTGCACAGACCTTGGACGTTGGCACTGTATGGTCTGTGCCGGCGGCGAAAAACCGGCAGGAAAGTCAAGCGGGTGGGCAACAAGACCAGTCACTCTGGTCAGTCAGTAGAAAGCTCGCTTATCAAAAATTGGTCGACAGCGGGATGGCTCCGGTCAGGTCTGGAATTTTGCATGTTCCCTCTCAAACCAAAGTCATTCCGGTTTTTGCCGGCGTCAACGAAGTCTCTATGACGCTTGGAGCGGGGCATCTGTTGGATTCCAGTCCGTTGCTCGGTAACGGCAATATCGCCGTTACTTCCCATAGAGACGGTCCTTTCCGGTTTTTAAAGGATTTGGTGGTTGGCGACCGGTTCTTATTGCAGGTGGGGAATACGATTCGGACTTTTAGTGTAAACCGACTTGCAATTGTAAAACCGGAAGACGTATCGGTTCTCAATCCTACCCAGGCGACTACGCTGACTCTTATCACCTGCTATCCCTTTTACTTCGTTGGTAAAGCTCCGGAGCGATACATCGTGCAAGCACGGCTGCTGCCTGTGACTGAGACTGGTGGTTAGGTGGCACAGTGCTATTAACTGTAAAAAGATTTTTCCTTTTAAAAATTTTTAGGAGAATTATTATGAGACACTCGGTTATAAGTATATTTACGTTTTTTTTGACTATTTGTTTACCATTACTAGGGTTGGCGCTGGAAAACGATCAACTGCGAGGCGAGATTATTGGCATGGACCAAAGCCGTCAACAACTTCAGGTTCGTGTACTGGAGGCTGGTGACCAGATGGCGTCCCGTGTCGATACTATTGAAACTTTTCGCCTCAGTCGAGACACGGAAATTGAGTACGAGCTGGACTCCTACGTATACGGCCCATATTTTTATGGTGAGCCGGATTTCGGCGATCTAAATATCGGTGACACGGTAATCTTGGATTTCGATATTGCAGCAAGGGAAAAGCCCGCTCGTAAAATCCGCAACCAAAAAACCCGAAATCAGGGGCTGGCGGATCGCGTCAGACAGAGCAATCGTAATCCTACTCCGGCGGAGAACAGGGTGGTAATGGCTGGCGCTGGCAGAGACCGCCTGCCGGATTCGGCCTCTTTGCTTCCGGCAGCGGCTTGTGTTGGTGGGCTGTTTGTGCTGCTCGGCTTAGGCTTGAGAAGCAGGCGTCGAAGCGCTGCTTAAGTGCTGCAGTTGCCATTGGTTTAGCCCGGGAGGCTACCGGGTTAAACTGTGAGTTTCAAACCATAGTCGGCGCAGATATATTGTTACTTTCATAAGGGGGCTCAGATATGCTGACGCTGGTATTGAAGTGTATGGTGAAGAAGTCGCCGGCTTTGACATTGGCTAAGTGTGCTTTCAGTCAAAACCGGCAATTTCTTATAAGACAGATGAGAGCGAGCTGGTTGAAGCCGGCTCGCTTATCTATAGACTCTGCTATTTCTGAGCAACCTTTAGATTGTTGACAACATCCTCAACTTCCTTATTGCGCACTGCGATTGCTTCTGCCAATGCTTTCTCTGCTGTTGTTTCAACGCGACCGGATAAGATCACTTTGTTCCTGTAAGTATCTACATTCACATCGAGACCACTGACGTTGGAGGATGCCAACAGCTCACCCTTTATTTCTGCTGTTGTTGAAATATCTTCCATATACTGAGAGAAACTGCGCCTTGATTGATCTGGGCGCTTGACTTTCTTTTCTGTACTCTTTTCCACTTTGAGTCGGTTGTCCACCGAGTCTATACCCTCGATACCAAGGGCAATATTCGTTGCCAGTTCTTTATGGGTGTCTGACTCGACACTTCCCGACAGTCTTGCCTCATTGTTGTCAACCGATATATCGATATCAAAGGCATCTAAGTGACGATTGACAATAAGGGCTGTTTCCAGCTTACCTTCGATCCAGCCATCCCGAAAAGCACTTTTGGTGTCTTCCCAATTTTGCTCGCTATCCTGTTTGAACTCCTGCCAATACTCCTTGGCGTTGCGTTTTTCTCCGTCCTGGATTGCGTGTTTCCCCTTCTCCCCGCTGATAGCGACGCTCGAGGCGGTCAGACAGGCAAGGAGAGCTGTTGCCGTTTTAACATGACTGGAAAGTCTCTTCTTAGTCATAAGTATTTCTCACTCCAAATTTTTGCTATGTTGGTTTCCAGCACACCCTCGGTTACCGGTGTACCCTGACAGAGTATTTGTAGCTATTTTTATGCCACTATGGCCGATTTCGACCGAATCTTATTCTTTAATGGAGAAGCTGAAGGGGAGTGAAGAAAAATTGAGTTCTTCAACTGGAACGCTGATAGGTCCGGCGTGTTGTAGAGCAGTTAATCCGATACCTGGCACGATAAATGACACCTGGCACGATAAGTGAAGGGGATCATACGATTGGTGCTAAGCGGTTTCTTAATCGGAGTTTTTTCATCATTCTCCCTGCTTTGCAAGACCCATATAGTTTTCGGACAGGCGGAAGGTAGAATCTCGCTTGCGTTTTTTATGTGTTGTCTGTAAGAAATACAAGCGGAAAGCCATATGGCAAAGGCCACGACCTCGAGATACCAGGTGGGTACCAGGTCTATGGTTACGCCTGTAAGAGTAAATTCAACGCAACCTGTGTAGCCTAGAGTTTTTCAGTTCTATTACGGAGTGGAATATGCACTACCCTGATGAAATAGCGCCGGATTTTAGCGATCGTAAAGTTGCCAGAGAGCTGCATCCATTACTGGCCAGGCGTTGGTCTCCAAGGTCGTTTAAGCAGTACACTATCAGTGAAGAAGATGTAGACACACTGCTGGAGGCCGCCCGGGTGGCGCCGTCTTGCTATAATGAGCAGCCCTGGCGTTTTTATCTTTCCAACCCTCAAAACTTTTCCGATTGCTTGAGTTTATTGGTGCCGGCCAACAGGCGCTGGGCTAAAAGCGCCTCTCTGATCGGCTTTATCGCTTCGAAAATCGCCTTTAGCCGTAACAATGAGCGCAATGATTACGCTGCCTTTGATTGTGGGGCTGCGTGGATGAGTTTAACAGTGCAGGCGCGATCCATGGGGTTATATACCCACGGTATGGGTGGTATTGATCATCAACAGGTTGCGAAGTACTTTGGTATTGACGATGCGTATCAGGTGATCTGCGGTTTTGTGATAGGCGTAGCTGATAGCCCGGAAGCCTTGCCCGATGAACTGAGGGAAAAAGATAAGCCCAGTCCGCGTAAGTCGCTAAGCGAAATAATCAGCAGTCGGTAATATGTATACCTAGTGGTCTGATCAGTAAATCTTTTCACTCCAAAACAGGTCTTGGTATCCTTGGTCGGCCCGGATTGAGACCTAAGTGCCACCAAAGTGAAATTCTTTTCTGGTCGAAGCACTAGTTTGTTTGAGTGAAGCGCCCCATCGGCTTGTCTTGGATCAATTTTATCCCGGTCGGGACCGATATGGCGGCGCAGTTGGGTCATAAACGCTTGGCAGAAGCGTTTGATTTCCGCGTCGCTCTTGTCGTGGGGGGCAAAACCAGAGTCATCTTTGGTACCCCCCAGAGGGCGGCCCGTCAGCGCATTGGTCTTATTTGTATCCGCCCCAGCCACCGCAACTTTTATACCAGAAAAGTTTTACTTATCGTTCAGGTTTTTATCAAAGATAGAGGCTATATGCCTCGACCTAGGCTATATAGCAAAAGCCGCTGGCCGATTTTGCGACTGATAAGCAAGCCGATGGAATCTGACCGGTTATGCTGCCTGGTGAAAGGCAGTGAAAGAGCGACCACGAGCGGGTCTTTCGACAGTTTGTAATTTTTACAATCGGCAACACCTACCGTTTTCAGTGGCTTGATTCTAGAAACTTTATACCCTACCATCTCACCACTATACATCCAGGTTTTAGTTACAACTAATGAGATGATTGCCAAGGTTATAAAAGAACACACTCACCTTGCCCACACCCAGGTAGAGCGCAGGATAGGCAGGCTGTTATTTGATCCCACACTGTGTGCCGGCAGATATTGCCATATCCTGCAGAGGTTCTATCACATACACAGTCAGTTGCAAGAACAATTTGAGCTGTATCCACTGACCCGACAGCTTATGAAAGACCGAAGCAAGCTGTCGTGGTTGCAGCAGGATTTGGTGGCGCTCAACTGTGACAGCGAGCCGGTATCGCTGGCTGGTGAAAGCTGTCCCGGTATACAGTTGCAAGGTCAAGCGGCGGCACTGGGCGCTATGTATGTGGCGGAGGGATCAACGCTTGGGGGGAAGGTGATTGCGCAGCGACTGAAAGCGCTGCCCTGGCTCAATGTCGCTGCGGGGTGTCCACATTTTTTCCAAAGCTACGGCGGCGCCCGCGGAGAAAAGTGGCGCGAGTTCCTCGAGGTCCTCAATGGTTATGCCCGCGACAACCCGCAGCAACAGCGAGCCGTCCTGTCCGGAGCAGAAACCACATTTAGGTTTTTTAAGGCGATGTTTGTTCGCCTAAAGTGCTCTTGCCCTGCCTAGCAGGCCTGGTTGTCCCGATAGCCGCGCCACCTGCTGTGGCCATTGATACAAGGCCGGGTATGTTATTCTGCTCGTTTTACTCTTAACCGATCGGATCATAAAATGCCTACCGACAGTGATTCAATTCAAGCTCAAGCAGGTGTCACCCTGGACAATTGTGCCGAGGAGCCCATCCATATACCGGGTTTGATTCAACCTCACGGTTATTTGTTAGCTTTAACACCTGAGCAATTAACGGTCAGGCATGCCAGCAGGAATGCTGCGGTGTTGTTTGGTATGGAATTTGATCAGTTACTTGGGAAAAGTCTTGCAGAGCTATTTGATGACGAACTCTTCAAAACGCTTAGCCACCATGCCACTAATCATACCTTGCATAAAATCAATCCAACCCAGGTAGTTCTGGGGGAAGGTGAGCACAAGAAGTATTTTGATGTCATAGTCAGTGATAGCCAACAGTATATTATTATGGACATGGAAGCCTCTGACCCCCATATCGGAGTCTTCTTTGAGGCTCAATATCATCGAACTCAAAACTTTCTTAACACAGTGATTAACCTGCAGTCGATCAATGAGATATTCGATTATGTCGCTGAGGAAGTGCGTGAAATCACCGGCTTTGACAGGGTCATGGTTTATCAGTTTGATAAAGATTATAACGGTGAGGTGATTGCCGAGGCGAAAAAAGCCGAACTCAACTCCTTTCTCAAGCAACACTTCCCAGAGTCGGATATTCCGGCTCAAGCCCGCGCACTTTATTTGAAGAACAGGCTGCGTCTGTTGGTTGATACTGATGCCGAGCCTGTGCCTTTACACCCGAATGACGAAGATGTCGATCTCGGCAGCAGTACGCTGCGCAGCGTCTCACCGATACACCGGCAATACTTGCGTAACATGGGTGTGTGCGCGTCGATGTCGATCAGCATCACCGTCGGTAATCGTCTCTGGGGCCTGATCGCGTGTCATCATTACGGGCCTCACCTGGTACCTTTTCGAGTGCGTGAAAACGCCGCTTACTTGGGGCTTACGCTTTCTCATCTGGTGGCTGTAAGGTCGCGGGAACAGCGAAGCCTATTGGAGGCCAGGGCACAGACGATGCTGGCGTCCGTCACCGAATGCCTGTCACAAGAACAACACTTCCTGGAGGGATTGAGAAAAGCAGCGGATAAAACTATCGCGCTTTTCAATGCCTCGGGAATGGCCTGGCGATTGAATGGTGAGATTGATACGTTTGGCGATACACCGGCGCAAAGCGATATCGAAAAGGTTTTCACTTGGTTTCATTCTCGAATAGAGATTAGCGATACCATTTTTCACTCCGACCAACTGAGTGCTGAGGACCCGGTATTCGATACACTGAGTGAGTACGCCAGCGGGGTGTTGATACTACCTATATCAGTGAAAGAACAGCATTATATCATCTGGTTCAGGCGCGAGCTGATACAAACGAAAAACTGGGGTGGAAAACCGGAGAAAGTCATCGAGTTTGTGGATGACGGCAGCCACCGTTTAATGCCTCGAAGCTCTTTTAAATTATGGCAAGAACAAGTTCGCAACAAGTCTTTACCCTGGTCAGATGTCGAGACTATCAGTGCTTTGAAGCTTCGAAACATTGTTATTAACTATGTCTTGCTGCATAGTGAAAAGCTCAAAGAAATCAACCAAACTCTGGAGCAAAAAGTTAGAGAGAGAACCACAGAGCTCGAAGAGCAGATGGCCGTCAGAAAAAAAGCACAAAGAGCGTTGAAAAGGGCCCTCTCGGAAGCAGAAGCCTCTAACCAGCAATTGGAACAGTTTGCTTACGTTGCTTCCCATGATCTGCAGGAGCCTTTGAGGAAAATTCAGTCTTTTGGCAGCCGCATACAGACCTTGGTGGAATCTTATGATGATCCGACCTTAAAAAACTATCTCGACAGGATGATCGCCGCCGCCAACAGAATGCAATTGCTTATCAAGGACTTGTTAAGTTTTTCCCGCATCAACCGGGCGACGAAAAGCCTCGAAACCTTCGAGCTGGCTTCTTTAGTCAATGAGGTCGTTTCTGATCTCAATGTTCTTGTGCAGGAGAAGAGGGCGGAAATATCTGTACGCGACTTATCTGCTATCAGGGCGGACCGGTCACAGGTTTACCGGTTACTGCAGAATCTAATACAGAACTCCTTGAAATTTTCTCGCGAGGGCGTAACACCAAAAGTCGAAATTTCCATTGCTGAAGAGACCGGACGATACCGGATTTATAAAATCGTCGATAACGGCATTGGCTTTGAGCAACAGTACAGCGATCAGATTTTTGAATTGTTTCAACGATTGCATGGCCGTAGGGAGTATGAGGGAACCGGGCTGGGGCTGGCAATCTGCAAGAAAATTATGGCCCGACACGGCGGCGCCATTTGGGCCGAGAGTCTGCCCGGTGAGGGAACAACAGTTTTTCTCAAATTTAAGTTATAGAGCTGATGCGCGCATCTGAACAGTGTCCGGCATTCGGAGTTTGCCGCCTATTTGGATCTGGTAAATCCAAAAAATATATTAAAATCAATAAGTTAAAAAGGTTTCTATAATAGATTGTCCAATGGCGCTGTGCGTGATCGCCGATTCTACAACGCTGTGAAAATGGCCATTTCTAACCGGAGAATGGCACTGGAATATCGGTCAACATGATCTGCAACCTTTTTATATGAAAATCGTATAGTCAAATAACGTCCGATTTGGCTCAACCGGAGCTTCGGTGGTCTGTCTGCTCTGCAACTGTATATGACCTTGGTGGCGTAACAGAAGCTCACGCCCAACTGGCGTGAAACACGAATGCAGAACCAGTAATCACGACGACGCCTCAAACAAACAGGTTTTGATCGCCCGGATAGTAATAAACCAAAACTTCAGGAGTATCTCGGTGGCTGGCAATTTGTACGGTTTAAAAAAGTATATCCGGTCTGCAGGTAAACTCGCGTGTTGTGGAAACTTCCAATACGTTCTCGATGGTAAACTCGCAAGGGGCAGTCAGCCCAATTATATGTCGGGAGACAAAGAACATTCCGTCACCGAGATTGATGTACAGCAGTTTAAGCAGCAAAGAATTGGCTGCATTATCAGCGCGAATCACTGCAGAATGGACGATAATGGGAAGCGTCGACTGGGAAAGGCCGGTATCGGCTTCTTTCATTTCAAAGTAGTGGATTTCGCAGCGCCGGCACCGGCGCAGCTACAAAAAGCAGCCAACGTTATTGAACTTTTCAGCAGGCGAGGGGCAACGCTGGTTTATTGTGGTTTCGGCCAGGGAAGGACAGGTAGCTTTATCGCCGCATGGGCGATGCTGAGGTATATGAAGTCACTTGCCGGCGATATCGATGAAATGTGCAGGGAGTCCTTCCTGAAAAGTAATTTCGGTGTGGAAAATCTCAAGCAGACGAACGCAGTCAGGGAGGCGGCCGGCCTTCCTGCTCTTACGGGCACCGGTCCTACACCTGGCTCTTTACCGCCGCCAGGCTCCAGCGCTTCCTGGACACCGCCGGCAATGGCAGGTTCAGGCGCTTCCTGGACACCGCCGGCAATGGCAGGTTCAGGCGCTTCCTGGACGCCGCCGGCAATGGCAGGTTCAGGCGCTTCCTGGACGCCGCCGGCAATGGCGGGTTCGGGCGCTTCCTGGACGCCGCCGCCACTGCCGGATTTATCATCAGGCGACTCCTGGACACCGCCCGCAGCGATGTTTTCTACGGGGAGTGCTCCGCCGCTCCCCCCTTCGCCCGCGCCGCTGCCCAAGGTACCTGCCTCGGGCCGGGGGCCCAGTGGCCTTGGTTTTCCCGACGACGATAATTTTGGCATGCTGTAGTTCGCCGGCCTCAGCAGTGGCGGACCTGCCCACAGTGTTCTCAATCAAGACCAGTAGGACTGGCGCAGGCATCAATAAACCGGCGCAACCCTCTTAAGTAGGTGCCATTAAAGGGCCTGTTTTCAAAACAGGCCCGTCGTTGTTGATCGACCAATTGCCGTCGACCGTTCAAGAGGGTTTTGGGCGTTGGCGGCAATCTCTGGCAACCGTTGTGGAATGCCTCTTGCGGTAAGCTGTCGGTGTAGTCCGCGTTATTCTTTTAAAGGACGTGCTGAAGTGGCGATGGTTCTTAAAACCCACCGCTTCGGCAATATCGGCGATGCTGAGTGGAGCGGTTAACAGCAGATGCTTAGCCTTATTAATACGGTACTCATTTAGAAATTCTTTTGGACCTTTGCCGATCAGAGCTTTCAGTTTATCCAGTAAATGGCCTGGACTGATATGTAGACAACGCGCCAGCTTTTCAACAGTGGTGTTGATATCCGTATAGTTGTCTTCTATTGCCGTTTCCCATTTCTCGATAAAGACCCTGTCCCTGGGGGTGAGGCCAGCCATGGGACGGCTGCCGGTGGATACAGGCTGTTGCTCCAATAACTGCTCTTTCAGTGATTCCTGCCGTCGCCTTTGCAACGACCACATAGCGTGAAGGCGTGCTCTCAGCTCGTTACCGTCGAAGGGTTTGGTGATATAGTCGTCGGCCAGTTTGTTCAGACCGGTTAACCGGCTCTCTTTGTCGCCTTTAGCCGTTAGCATAAGCACCGGGATATGCGCAGTGAGGAGATTTTCGCGCAATTGATCCAACACATCAAATCCGGACAAACCCGGCATCATAACATCGCAGATAACAAGGTCGGGCGGGTGTTGGTTAGCCATGGTGATACCGGTTGCGCCGCTTTCGGCGCATTCGCAACTAAAGTCTTGCTGTAAAAGCTCTGCCAAATAGCACAGCATATCCGGTGTATCATCGATAATCAGCAACCGCCGTTTGGCGCCGCTGGCGGGAGAGGGTTTATTGGGAGACCGTGTGGTGTCATTCCGGTGGGTAAATACCCGACCCAGGTAATCGATCTGCTGTTGGATTTCCGGTGCCAGTGTTGTCGGTGTCGATAGCGGCGGCGGTGCGGGTATTTCGGTCACCGGTAGATGGACCTGAAATTCGCTGCCAACCCCCGGTTCACTCTCCACATGAAGCTGCCAGCAATGCAGATCGACCAGTTGTTTTACCAGGGCCAGCCCCAGACCCACGCCTTCGACACTCTGACCAGACCCGCGAGGCAGACGGGCAAAGCGCTCAAAGATGGAGCCCAATTGATCATGGGGTATCCCGACGCCGGTATCTTTCACGCTGATGGTTGCCGTCTTGCCCTGGCGGCTGAGGGTAGCTGTTATGCTATTGCCGCCGGGTGTGTATTTGAAGGCATTGGCGAGTAAGTTGACGATCATCTCTTCGAGCGCCTGATCGCATGCCAGCGTGTGGATATTGGTTTGGATATGGTAATCAAAATCCAGCCTTTGTGAGTCGGCGATACTCTGAAAGGATTGGCACAGTTGATCAGTAATATCGCTCACCGACTGCCTTTGCAGTCGCGGTTTTTGTACATCATCAAACTGCTGCAGGCGAGATAGCATCAGTAACTGCTCCACCAGCGCGGTTAGCCGATCGGTGTTGCGTTCGGCGATTCGCAGCGCATTCTTTTCCGCCGCTGTGTTCAGGTTTTCGATCGCACGGCTAATCGGGCCGCGGATCAGGGTCAGCGGGGTACGCAGTTCGTGAGAAATATTGGCAAATAATTCATTCTTTGTTGCCAACAAATGTTCAATGGTCTGTTTTTGCCGGCTGATTTTTTTATTGCGGCGCTGTAACTGGTCTTTCCGGCGTGTCACTTCCTCGGTGCGTTGATACACCTGCTTTTCCAACTCAGCGGCACGTAGTCGCAGAGTGCGGGTGCGCAGTTTGTAAAAACTAAAGACTATACTCAGCAACAGCAGAATATAAGATACGGAAGCCCAGCGAGTTTGCCACCAGGGTGGTAAAACAGTGATTTTAAGTTCGGTGATCTCGGGGCTCCAGTCCTGCTCCGACCAGCCGGCCTTGACTCTGAAGGTGTAGTTTCCGGGCTTTTGCAGGGTAAAGGTTGCCACACGGTTTTGTGCGTTGGTTGAAATCCACGCCTGGTTTTGGGTGACCCCCAGCATTTGGTAGGCGTATAAATGATTGGTGTTTGAGTAATTTAGCGCGGAGAATTCAAAGCTCAACATATTTTGGCGGTAATCGAGAGTTAACTGATCGGTGGTTTCGATCGCCTGCGGCAGGGCTTTCGAGCCGGGCGCTACAGGTCGGTTAAACAGGCGCAAGCCGGTAATGCGGGTGGTAAGCGGGTCAATGGTTTTGGCCAGTATATCCGGGGCAAAATAGAGCAGGCCTTCCGGGGTGCAGAAGTACAGATACCGACTGTCGGCCGCCGGGCGTCTACAGGTATTAATGCCAATGGTAAAGAGATCGCTGTCAAGTTGGATTTGATTGAACTCCCGGTCGCCGATGCGGAAAGCCGCCAGGCCTTTTTCGCCGCCGGCCCAAAGCCGATTGCCCCTGATGGCGATATCATAGACTTTATTGTTAGACAGCCCGTGACGGCTTGTATAATGAGCGACGATTCGGCGGTCTTTCAGTTTGAACAGGCCCTGACTGGACCCTACCCAGAGAACATGATTGTCGTCTGCCGCGGCGGTAAAAATAACGGCGTCGTCAAGAGGGGTAGTGTGTGTCTCGAGGTTGTACTGGGCCAATACCCCTGTCTCTGTCAAGTAGTATAGTCCCTTTGCGGTGCCGACAATAACCGTCCCCTTGTAGAGGTGGATATTGGTGGTATCGCTATCGCGCCTTTGTTGTGGCGACGGACCGGTTTGATAGAGCGCTGCCTGTTGTGAGTGAGTATTCCATTTTATTAAACCGTAGCGTGAGGACAGCAGGAATTCCTGTGGATTGAGCGCCATTGCGTAACTCAGGTTCTTAGTCGACTTTTCTCTCAGCGGCTCTACCGCCGAGGTAAGGTTGGTGATTTGTCCGGTCTCTCTGTCCAGCATGAAAAACCCGGTCGAACTGGTCATCCAGACTTTGTTGTCCGTCCCTACCGCATCAAAAACCGGTTTGATGCCGGTGTGGTTTTCGTGGCTTGCGCTTTGGGTATGGTAGATGCTGAGGCCGCCCGCTGTGCTGATTAAGAACTGGTTGTTATTGCTGAGGTTAGCCCCCCAAACGACCCTATTCGGTAAGTGGTGTCGGATCATAAAAACCGGCAGCGATAAATCGATACTATTCACTGAGTAGTGACCGATCCAAAGGCGATTTTCTGCCGCATCAAAAAATAGCGTGGCAAGATTATTGGAACCCAGGCTGTTGTCGCTGTTTGGGTAAGCGTTAAACTGCTGCACGGTTCCATCCCCGGGGAAGTATCGATAGAGCCCGTGGCCTCTTGTCGTTATCCAGAAATGGTGATTTTTGTCGATAGTGATATCGGTGAGTTGCTTGTCCTGCAAAACGGTTGCCTGCTTAATCGATCGTTGGGTGCGAGGGTTAAATTTAATCAATCCCCCGCCCGTCAATAGCCACAAGTGGTCGTCGAGGGATACGATAGCGGTAATTTCGTTGGCTGAACCCAGCTTTTCCGTCGAGAACGTATAGTGTTTGAGTTGTCCGGTGTGCTCACGGTAATGCAGTAAACCGTTTTCGCGGGTACCGAGCCATAAACTATCGCCCGCTCCCTTGTAGACCTGCGTAATGTTATAGCCTTGCAACACATTGTTGATTGCACCGGACTGGAGGTCGATGGCATCGAGCCCGCGGACGGTTGTGACCAGGAGGCGCTTTTTATCCAGCAGAAGGGAATTGATGTGATTGTCGCCTATAGTCCCCTGACTTTTGCTGCTGTGGAAATAGTGGGTGATTTTTTCGGTTTTGAGGTCGAGTCGATTCAAGCCGTTATGTGTCGCTATCCAAAGCCTCTGGAAAGGGTCCTCGACAATGTCCTCGACATAAAGGTTGGAAAGGCGTAATGCGGCTGCTGCATCATAAGTATAGTCCCGAAAGTCATAGCCATCGAACCGTGCCAGTCCGCTGGCTGACCCCAGCCAGATAAAGCCTTTGGTGTCTTTGAAAATTTTGCGGACGTTAATGGAGGGCGGCTGCAGCGAATCAAACAGGTAGTGGTCTGCGGGCACACCGGCTGCTGTATTCGCCCACAACGTCTTACTGGTGGTAATGACACAAGCGGTTATCCAATAACACACCTTTAGTATTCGGTTTGCTGTTGGTGTTGCCATACTCAGGGAACCGGGTTTCTCGGTCTCCGGGCTGACCGGGAGCTGATAGCGAATACAAGGTTATACCTGCTTGATATCCTATATGCCATGCCGATATTTCGGAGAACCCAGGTATTTATGAACTTTTTCCCTGGAAATGTGGTAACGGCCTGAGTTCGAGGTCTCTACACTGATCGAGGGAAGCTGTTTGGCGCGGACCTTTGCACGATGCGGTGTATTGTTTAGAGCTGTTGAACGCATAGGAGACCCAGGCTATTTGTAATGGGTGGCAGCCAATCCTGTGCAAAACTGGCAGGGTTTTTGTATTCACAGCCATTACGGCCTATAGGCTCCAATCGGAAGGTATATAGGAAAAACAGATGCAACGGGTTGTACGGCAGGCGGGAAGATAAAGATACGGCACAGGGAAGCACGCCGCTACAGTCTCGCCTAAGGCCGACTCTCAGCCCGGTTCGCCACTTGCGATGACCGACCCTCTGGTCTGGTTTAATGGGGTGACCCAGCCTGATGTCTGATAATAACGAAACTGACGACCAGCCGTTCTCACAACGAAAATTAGAACGCAGCTTTTCTCGCAGTCTCAGTCGCTATAAAACGGCCGCAGCGTTTGCCGCCGGTGTTACGCGCATTATCAAGCGCCTGGGTTACTCAGACTACTCCTTTATAGGGCTGTCCAGCGCTGACAATCCCAGCGGCAGGACCGCCCTGATCTCGAGGATTTTGCTGACAAGCTACGGAGGACAGGCCGGTCAATGCGGCTCGGTAATGTTCCAGGCTGTTGCCGACAGTTTACGCAATCGCCATCTATCCATGCTGTATCTTTTTATAGCCAGCCTCCGTGTAGACAACGAATTGACGGGTGCCGGCAAAGAGCGGTATTTGATGATTGCCGACGCGGGGGGGGCACGCTACTACCTGGCACCCTGTGGTGTGCCGGCGCTCAGAGGTCGGGTTTCGGTTGACCTGTGTGGGAATGCGGGTCGGGACGTCGAGAAAACAACGCCGCAGATAAACGAGCTGCACCCACTGGATATACTCGCCGGAGTCGTAGAGGCGGCTGCCAAGGAGACGCTTCCGGCTATTTTGCGTGACGCGGAAAATTCGGGTAGACGCAAGCTGACGGCCCGACCAAAGCGCTTGCTCAATACGATAGCACACCGGGATGTGAGCCTGCGGGAGGCGGCCGATATCTTGTGCCTGAGTACGAATACTGTCGACAAGCATATGGCGGCGGCTAAGTCGGCTTTGGGCACCAAGACCATTGCCGGAACATTGTGGTCGGCGGCGAAGCAAGGCGTGATTGAGGATGAGTCCTGTTAGCGGCGTTGTGGTACCCCTCACGGCGTCGTATCGGCATTTTCTCAATGCTTTGATAATACCTAACAAGCCGGTGCTGAACTCCGAGGGTGTGCTCGACCGCTGGGTGCGGTGCTTGAATCCTTTGCGGCGCAGGTCAATGAAATCTTCGCCGATACGGCAGTGCCCGCCTGCTCCCCGGCCGCTACCGCGCAGGCTACCGCTGCCCTGGTGCAGGGCGACCGCTGGACGACCATCCCCTGGCTCGCTACCTGGTGCGCTTGTATATCGAACAGGGGCAGGGCATGCTAAGCGCGCTGAGTGCCGGGGAGCTTGCGCAGTGGCTCGATCCTGAGGGGGATGTGGACGGCGATGGTGTGAGCAATGCCGATGAGTTAGTGAACTATGCGGATGAATTGGAGGCGCCGCTCTGAATGCCAGGGTAGGCATTGGGCTGTCGATACCGGATTGGTGAATAATGCATACGCGGAGCTGGCAGCATTTTACTTTATTTGTTCGTGCGATACGTCATAGTTGCGACGGTATGAGGGAGGATGCAAGAGGGTGCCTTTAGTGACTTATGAATTATTTTTGCACCAGGTGTCCTGTTTTCTCTCTCGATTCTGTTAAAAGCGTGACGTGCGGAATTTGCACGAAACTTTTTTGGGGGATTATTATTTTGATGAGATATTATTCGCTACATCTACCGTTATTACATTTTTCACTACGTTTTTTTAGTGTGCTGGCCATCAGTATGGGGTTGCTTTCAGCTCTTGCCTGGGCCGCAAAGGGCCCGGGAGATATCAAAAGTGTGGATAGCTGCCCGGCGGGTTACCGCGCCTCTCATTGGCCTGAGCTTGACGATGTTTGTATTGCCCAAGCCGTTACGAGTCCGGTATATCCCGCTGACGGCGCAGGTGAATGTTGGGGCAACCTCGTGCGCCCACGAGGCACGAATTTCTGTGTCGGCGCAGATTCAATACGTATCAATATTGATCCGGATACTCATAAATACCTTTTAGATGCCAGTTTTGGCGAGTGCAAAAGCGGTTATGATGAGACAGAGGACGGGCGTTTTTGTATTGCGCAGCATCTGACGCTCGCCCTGACCGAGGGAGAAAACGGGGAGAAAAAAGCACAACTTCGCCTGCCTTCTTTTACATGCGGGGCCGATGATCGGCGCCTGCCGGGAGCCACAAACTGCACGCCGAGGCCGCCCAGGTTGAGCTGGTCCGCCAATGCGCTGGCCTGTGCCCCGGGCTCTCTCAGGGCGGTTGGTTTGCCCGAACAGTGTATGACGTTTGCGCTGGCAAAGGCGATATCGACCGACAGCCCCATTTTGCCTGTGTCCATGGCACCTTGTCCCGAGGGCACCAAGCGCTATGTCAGCGGCGGTATGTGTTTTCCGAAAAATGTTATGCACTTCTGTACGCCCGATCCTGCTCTACCGAGTAAAGTCATCGCCGTGGTTACTGACGATGGGCTGGACAGTTGTCCAATCACGCGCAATGCCTCGGTGGTACCCTATCCCTCGACAGATGGCTTGGGCGTCAACAAGTTAGTGCAGGCAGTCGCCTGTAATGTATACAAAGGTGGGCCGCAAGGTGCCGGGCATGTCAACCTCTCTTGTCCGGAGCCGGTGGTCATTGATGATGTGGTGTCACCCTAGGTCGGATCGTCCATAGGCCGGCTCGGGTGATGTCCCGGCCGGCATCGGTGTCGCACAGGGCAGTGGCGCCGCAGGCGGGGAGCTGCGGCGCCTTATCTGGCGAGTGTTGAAAGTGTGGTGCGACCGAGAGTAAGCAGTTGCTTGCGCGTCCCATAGTTGAACAGAGGGTTTTGATTCAAGACTGCCAAGCCCTGCGTCAGGTGCCGTTCGGCCTCACTTTTGTCTCCCTTGATACTGGTTGCCAGCCCCAACAGCACCTGAGTTTCGGCGATCATACTGTGCTGTGACGGGTAGCGTGCCGAGCGCAATTCCAGGGCCGATCTTAGCAGTTGCTCCGCCGCATTATGATCGTTCAGCTCCAGGAGTACCTGGGCGTATCCCACCTGGGCCAATGTAAAACGTATATTGCCGGCCGGCATAATGCGCAAGGCTTCCTCGTACACCGTCCGTGCTTTCTGCAGTTGCCCCTGTGCCAGCGCTAAAGAGGCTATTTGACACAAGGCTCTGCCGATGATTTCGCCGCTTTCTGTATGTTGTCGAAATAGCTCTATCATCTTGGTGTAATGGCGGTCCGCTTCCAGATGGTGGCCACCGTCCTGCAATACGGCCCCGAGCCACAGATGGTTATCGGCCTGTACCAGTGGCGCCGGTTGAGCGGACTCGGCCTGTAGATCGACGGTGTTGCGCAAATAGCGCTCCGCATCTGCCAACTCCCCTCGTCGATAAGCCAAAACCCCCAGTGTTTTCAAGCTGTAAGTAATGTACAGGTGGCGCTTGTCGAGAATTTTCTCCTGCATTTTTAAGGCTTGCTCGGCGAGCGCCTGTGCCTCATCAAAAACCTCCATGTCGGTGAGCATGGTGGCAAAGTTCCTTACATAGAGGCTGTAGTAGGAGTGCTCCTCGCCCAATACGGCCCGATGAATACCGATGGCTCGCCTCATATTTTCCCGGGCGGCGGTGAAGTCGCCGCGAAAATGCTGAATCACAGCCAGATCATTCAGGGCTGAGGCCAGCTCCTCGTGCTGACCGTTGTCAATCGGTTCCAGAATCGCAATGGCTCGCTGGAGGTGTTTGATAGCGCTTTCGTAATTGCCCTGTTCGTAAAACAAGTAGCCGTAAAGGGAGAGTGTCTCCGCATATTCGACGCTTTCGGTTTCTCGTGAATGATGGTATATGGATAGACTTTCCTCCAGTAAGGCTTTGGCTTCCGTACCACGGCCTGCATATTGATAGGAAAACGCCAGTTGGGTGAGTGTGGTGGCGAGCCCGAGGCTTTCAGGTCCTTCCAGTTCACGTCGTCGTTGCAATGCTTCCTCAAGCAGCCTGGTACTGTCCGCCAGATTGCCCTGACTGAAATAGATTTCGCCGATCAGTGTCAGCATATATGCCTGGACTTCGGGGATATTATTCAGCTCTGTGACAATTCTGTCCTGCCCCTGGTCCAGCAGGGCCTTGGCGGTGATGGTCTCCAAACCGGCTACATTGGGGTCTGCCGCCTTAAAGATATTGACCAGAAAATCCGATACCCGCTGCGACTTGTTCTGCTCTATCTGGCTTTTTTCCAGTGCCATGCGAATCTCATTGGCTTGATAAGTCATTGTCGTGGCATAGGTGCCGAGCAGGGCGAAGAATACCGAGACCACCGAAACCGGGCGCCAGTGGCGGCGCAGATATTTCTTACTTTGATAGGCCAGGCTTTGCTTCTGGGCCGTGACGGGGCGGTTGTCGAAGTAGGCAATGATATCGGCCCTTAACGCTTCCACCGATGGGTAGCGCTCATCGGGCAGATGCTTGAGCATCTTCAGAACGATGGCATCCAAGTCGCCCTCAAGTTTCTTGCGTCGCTTTTTGGGTTCTGCAAAACAAAGCTGTCTCGCTGGCTTATCTCCGGTTTTCGACGTATAGATATCGGGGCTGGTTATCGCGACACTTGGCGGACTCGGTTCTTCCTCGCAAATCATCCGGATCAATTCGGCCAGCGACTTGGCCCGATCCTGGTACGGTTGTCTGCCGCTCAGCAGATAGTAAGTCACCAAACCCAATTGATAAATGTCAGTAGCAATGGTGATATTGCCGTTTTGCAACTGCTCCGGCGCGGCGCAACCCGGCGTCAAGAGCTGCTCGCCGGTTCGGGTCAGGTTCGTATCCTGTTGGGTGTCTAAGAGTTTCGCAATGCCAAAGTCAAGTAGTTTTATGTGGCCTTGTTCTGTCACAAAAATATTGGAAGATTTAATATCCCGGTGCACAATCAGGTGCTTGTGAGCAAAACTGATCACATCTGCCACGCGCAGCAAGAGTCGCAGGGTATCGTCGACATCCAGTTCCCGCCGATCGCAGTAGCGGTCCAGCGGCTCCCCGGCAACATACTCCATAACGAAGTACGGGTGACCCTCTTCGGTCAGACCACCGTCGTAGAGCTGGGCGATGCTGGGATGTGTCAACGAAGCCAGCAGTTGCTGCTCCTGCTTGAAGCGGTCCAGTGCCATATCGCTTTTATGTCCGCTCCACAACAGTTTGATGGCGACTTGCTGTTCGAACTCTCCCTGCCTCCGCTCGGCGCGATACACCACTCCCATGCCGCCGCGACCTATTTCTTCGCACAGGTGATAAGGGCCGATATGCATATCGTCGAAATTGGGTTGCGCTGCCGGTGGGTGGGTGTAGTCCAAATATTCCTGCAGCAAAGGCTGGGCGAAGTCGGCGGCGGGCTGCTCTATATAGTCCGGGGCGTTTTGTTCCGCATCCAGTAGCGCCTTGACTTCACTGAACAAGTCTTCATCTCCTGCGCACAGCGAGCGCAAATACTCGGTCTGGTTTTCGACAGGTTGATCGAGAACGCGATCGAGCACCGATTCGATGGTCTTCCATCTTTCTTTTGATAGTGTCATGGTTATACGGGCCGCTGTTACGCAGGTTGCCTGAGCACCCGTACCAGCAGGGCCTTCGCCTTTTTCCAGTTGCGTCGCACCGTGCGCTCGTTAACGCCGAATACTTCCGAAATCTCCGTTTCGGTCATACCGGCAAAAAAGCGCAATTCTATAATTTGGGCAAGCTTGTCATCGAGCGCGCGTACTTCTTCCAGAGCTTCGCTCACCGCAATTAACTCTTCGGCGTTGCGATGTGATTGCATCAGCGTTTCGTTGTAGGTGACCTGAAACCAATCGCCGCCGCGTTTCTGTGCCTGCTTTTGCTCGGCGTAGTTAATGATGATTTGCCGCATTGCAGTGGCGGCAAGAGCGAAAAAGTGTGCTTTGTCTTTTACCTCGAGCTGCTGCGGCCTGATCAGCTTCAGATAAGCTTCATTGACCAGGGCGGTGGTGGAGATAGTGTCGACCGACCAGCTGCCTTGTAGTTGTTTGCGGGCAATCTGTTTTAGTTCTTGGTAAACCGCCGCATAGACTTTTCCCAGTGCTTCGTTTCGGTCCTTGCCACTGGTTTTTAACAGGGCTGTAATGTCATCCGTCGATGTAGACATATGGAGACTCTGTCGTTGTGTGTTTATGTCGTTATGGGTTTATAGGGCGCTATAAACACGAAACTGAAATGCCATACCTACAACATGACACTTGAACGTTCGTTTGTAGTCGCGATTCGGAATAAGAGTCGCAGGTTAAATGCATGTTGGTTATTTGTCTATACTCGAGGTCTATAGTTTACGGGCATTTTAAGGATGTATCACCGCCGTTTATCAATTTTGTCGAGTGTATACAGTGTCATCGGGTATCTTTGCTGCGGGTGGATTTTTTGTTAAACAGTAATGAATAAACAAATAAAGAGAGGCGCGCCACGGATACTTCACCGATTAGGGCATCGCAAGCGCTTTGCTTATTGACAAAGCTTCCCTGGTAGTAGAATAAGATGTCGCTGCGGCGGACTTTCTTGAACGAAAATTTATTTTTGATGGCCAGGCGCAGTCGGTGGCAAACGTTTTCGTCGTCGGTCCAGGTTTTTGTCGGTTAGATGGGTACCAGATACATGCTACGATAGTTGGCGGGACTATTTTGGTAGTGGTGTAGGAGGTTGAGCGGCGGGCCGGCGGAAAAACCGGTTGGCCCGCAGATTTTTAAAGTATTTTGGCCGAAAACGCGTCCCTGACTTGTGTTTGGTTTGCAGCGGGTCCTTTGCGCGCAAAACCACGGTGAAGTGCGGTCGGTCTTGTTGTGTGACTGCCTTAGCGGTTTAAAACATGGGGTCTGACACTCTTTACGATTGCCATCACTTCACCTTTTTCCCGCTCGCCCGCATCGACTTCCTCGAGCGTTGCCTGCAGGCACTCGCTGACGGCGTCAAAATGCATATCGCTCAGGTCCAGATGCTTGTGCGCTTCTCTGAGGTCTTTGCCTGTGTAGTTATTGGGTCCGCCAAAAGCGAGCGTCAGGAACGCTTTTTGTTTCTCGAGTTGTCTTTCCATATCGGTATTGTCGAAAAGATGGCATATGCGCGTATCGACCAGGACTTTTTCGTAAAACTTTTCAACCACGGCTTTGATGGCGGGCTCTCCACCCAGTTTTTCATAGAGTGACATTATGTGTCTCCGTTTTTTTAAAGGCTGGGGCTGGAATACCGGCCTCCGTTCGTTTATACAGGAATGCCCCGGATCTCAGGACACAGATGGCGGCGGAGGTCAGGCTCTTGCGAGTTTTCAATGCACTATAGCGAACCCATTGATTGTTGAAAACAGCGTTTCCGGGTGCTGGCGTAAAGTCGCAACTACTAACTACTACTAGGCAGAAAGGCGAAAAGTGGAAAAGGGGGACACTGCGGTTTGGGGTCGTGCGGTTTGGGGTCGGGGGGGGGGTGGTTTTGTGAGGCTGGGTGTTGGGTGTATAGAAAAAGACACACCCCCACCCTTTCTATTATCGCACCCCGACCCCTTGGGATGCAAGCACCCCGACCCCTTGGGATGCAAGCACCCCGACCCCTTGGGATGCAAGCACCCCGACCCCTTGGGATGCAAGCACCCCGACCCCTTGGGATGCAAGCACCCCGACCCCTTGGGATGGGACCACTCCCCACCAACGAAGCCACCATCGTAAATTCACTTCGTTGCTTAGAAAGTGAAGTCGGAGTCAAGTGGTATAGGTGCCATTGTTGGTGAACGTGGAACCCCTCGAGGGGGTCGGAGTGCTTGAATTTAGACCAGAAAAAGCCTGGTCAAAATTCAAGCACTCCGACCCCGCACCGTGCGACCCCGCACCGTGCGACCCCGCACCGTGCGACCCCGCACCGTGCGACCCCGCACCGTGCGACCCCGCACCGTGCGACCCCGCACCGTGCGACCCCGCACCGTGCCGCGACCCCGCACCGTGCCGACCCCGCACCATGCCGCCGGGAGAGGCGGCGGTAGCGCCATTACCGCCGTTCCGTTTACTCTCTTTGCCCCTTTCTCCGACCGGTATGGCAGCGTTAACACATTGAAATACAAAGAGTAAAGCATTGTCGCCAGGCTGCGGTTGACTAGTGCAAACCAAACAACCGGGCTCTCTCCTCGGCGTAGTTGAACGGCTGGTCGCTGTCCTCAGCGGCGGCCCGGCGCTCATCCAGTGTCTGGTATTTTTGTATTTCCTCATCGGGCATGAAGTGCAAGCAATCTCCCCCGAAGAACCAGAATAAATCCCGTGGAACAAGTGGGGTTATATGGGGATAGCCGGCGACGATCCGACAAATCAGCCATTGGCCCTCATAGAGGTAATCCGGGGTGCCTGGCGAAAATTTAAGCAGCTCGGTAGCCCGTTGGATAAATTCGCTGTCCTCAGTGCTGTTGCTGCCCTGCAAGAACGGCGGTTGCTGCTGCAGGGCGGTCACCAGGGTTTCCAGGAGTTGTCGATGATGGAGTTGATAGGATGTCGTCATGACAGAGTGCCGAGCGGGGGATTAGTGGTGGCTATTGTATGCGAGTGTCGAGGTGGTTGCATTATTGGTCCCGGCGGGGTTGAATAGGGCCCCCGCGGCAGGCGGTCCGGTTATTGGGGGCCTGCTGGCAGCACCTGATTGCGGGATCGTAGTTTTTTTAGGACCTTATTGATCGTGACAGCTCTATGACGACATCGGCATTAACCATTTCGAATCTGCGCAAGACCTATGCCGGTACTTCGGGCCCGGGCTTTGAAGCCCTTAAAGGGATCAGCCTCGAGGTTGAGCCGGGCGACTTCTTCGCCCTGCTCGGCCCCAACGGCGCCGGTAAATCAACCACCATCGGTGTTATCTGCTCCCTGGTTAAAAAAACCAGTGGCGCGGTAAGTATCTTCGGCAAAGACATCGACAGGGATCAATCCGGCGCGAAACAGCAGCTCGGGGTGGTCCCGCAGGAGTTTAACTTCAACCAATTTGAACGGGTGCAGGATATTGTCATCAATCAGGCCGGTTACTACGGTCTGCCACGGGAGTTGGCCGGGCAGCGGGCGGAGAAATACCTGAAACAGCTCGGGTTGTGGGAAAAGCGCGCCGATGCCGCCCGCATGTTGTCCGGTGGTATGAAACGGCGGCTGATGATCGCCCGGGCGCTGGTGCACGAGCCGCGGCTGTTGATCCTCGACGAACCTACCGCCGGTGTCGATATCGAGCTGCGGCGCTCGATGTGGGCGTTCTTACAGGAAATCAACGCCAGTGGCACCACCATTATTCTGACCACCCACTATCTGGAAGAGGCCGAGAGCCTGTGCCGGAATGTGGCGATCATCGACCGCGGGCAGATTGTGGAGAACACCAGCGTCAAATCTCTGCTTAAAACATTGAATCGCGAAACCTTTATTCTCGACACGCGCGAGCCCATCGCCAGTTGTCCTAAGGTGGCGGGGTATGAAACGGTGGTGGTCGATGATCACTGTCTCGAGGTGGAAGTCGATAAAGGGCAGTCACTCAACGAATTGTTTGCCGGTCTGTCGTCTATCGATATTCATGTGATCAGTATGCGCAACAAAGCCAATCGGTTAGAGGAATTGTTCGTCAATCTTATCGACCAACACCAGGCGACGGCCGCGACTGAGAGTAAGCGGGTGATGTCGTGAATCTATCAGCACAATGGGTGGCATTCAGTACCATCATTCGCAAGGAAGTCCACCGTTTTATGCGTATCTGGATGCAAACGCTGCTGCCGCCGGCGATCACCATGTCGCTGTATTTTGTGATTTTCGGCTCCCTGATCGGCTCGCGCATCGGCAGTATGGATGGCTTCAGTTACATGGAGTTTGTGGTGCCGGGCCTGATCATGATGTCGGTTATCACCAACTCCTATTCCAACGTGGTCTCATCGTTTTACAGTGCCAAGTTTCAACGCAGTGTTGAGGAAATACTGGTTTCTCCCACCCCCAACTATGTGATTTTGCTGGGGTATGTCTGCGGCGGCGTGGCGCGGGGTATGACCGTGGGGCTGATTGTTACCTGTATGTCATTGTTTTTTACGGATTTGCAGATTTACAGCTTGCCGATTGTTATCTCGGTGGTACTGTTGACCTCGGTGCTGTTTTCCCTGGCCGGTTTTGTTAATGCCGTGTACGCCAATTCTTTTGATGACATATCCATTGTTCCGACCTTTGTATTGACGCCGCTGACCTATTTGGGAGGCGTTTTTTACTCGATCTCCCTGTTGTCGGAATTCTGGCGTGGTGTGTCGATGTTGAATCCGGTGTTGTATATGGTCAATGCCTTCCGTTACGGTATCCTCGGCATCTCCGATATTGATGTGACCTTTGCGTTTGTCGGGGTCGCGATTGTCGTGGTCATTTTGTTCAGCTACAGCCTGCATTTGCTGGACAGTGGTAAACGTCTGCGGGCCTGAAACAGCCGTTGGTCCGGGTTTACAGGCGCTCTTTTCAAAAAAAGTGTAAAACGTAGGTCCTCACCACACCCACTTGGCAATGGACGAGACAGTTTGTTATGGCTGATGATTTGCTTTCGAGTAAGCTGGGCAAGCAGACCGATTATGTGACCCAGTACACACCGTCGTTGTTGTTCCCCATAACGCGGCAGGAATCCAGAAAACTGCTGGGTATCGAGGGCGACCCCCTGCCTTTTGTCGGCATGGATATATGGACAGCCTATGAGATGTCCTGGCTCGATAAAAAAGGCAAGCCCCAGGTAGCGATCGGCGAGTTTCGGATTCCCTGCCAGAGTCCGTCCATTATTGAATCCAAATCCTTTAAGCTCTACCTGAACTCGCTCAATCAGACCCGGTTCGATTCCGTCAGGGATGTGATCAGCACGCTGGAGAGCGATCTTTCGGTGGCGGCGGGCGCCCCCGTTATCGTCCAGGTCACGCCGCTGGCGCAGGCATTGCAGCGCGGTCTCGGGCACTACACGGGTGAAAACCTGGACCAACTCGATGTCGAGGTGCAGGACTACCAGCCCAACCCCGAACTGCTGAGGTGCGATCGGCCCGACTATTTTGTTCACGAGTCCCTCAACAGCGACCTGCTGAAAACCAATTGTCCGGTCACCGGGCAGCCTGACTGGGCCAGCATCTATATCGAATACCAGGGCGCCGCCATCGATCGCGAGGGTTTACTGAAATACATTATTTCTTTTCGCTCGCAGCAGGATTTTCACGAACACTGTGTGGAGCGCATCTTCATGGATATTTCTGCTCGCTGCCAACCGCAGAAACTCACGGTTTATGCACGTTATACCCGGCGCGGCGGGGTGGATATCAATCCCTATCGCAGCAACGAGAGCGGTGAACCGGAGGATTTTCGCCTGGTCAGGCAGTAGGGCCGCCATTCGGACCGATCCTAAGTAATGACTTTTTCCCGCAGTTTGTCGGCGGCGGTCTCCAGTGATTCGATGACTCTCTCCTTGTCGTAATTGCGCACCTTCTCCAGATCGAGGTGGAGGTTAAAGCCCTCCGCGTTGTCCTCGAAATAACTCTGCTCCTTGCCCAGGTCTTTGCGGAAATCGGCCACCTGGTAAACCTTAACCGGGTAGCTAAAGCCCTTCACCAGAATATTGCCTTTATCGCGGCACATAATCACGTCCTTCACCAGCGACCAGGTTTCGTAGGAAATCAGTATCTCCCCCGGCTCCGCCGCGGATTCCAGACGGCTGGCCAGATTGACGTGGGTACCGAGCACGGTGTAGTCCAGGTGGTGGTTGGTACCGAAGGTGCCGACAGTGCAGTAGCCGGTATTGATGCCCATGCGAATGCGCAAGGGCTTGCCGACGCCCTGGTTGTACCACTGTTGTTGCAGCACCTTCATGCGCTTTTTCATAGCGATGGCCATCGCCAGGCAGTCCAGCGCATCGGCTTTTACGCCCTTGTTGGAGCCGTCGCCGAAGGTAATCATAATGGCATCGCCGATAAATTTGTCGATTGTACCGCCATGATGGGTGGCGATCTTTGCCATTTCGGTGAGGTAGGTATTGAGGATATCCGTAAGGGTTTCGGCTTCCAGCTCTTCAGATAAACGACTGAAACCTTTGATATCGGAGAAAAACACCGTGAGGCGTTTGCGGCAGGTTTTCAGTGCCTTGTCGTCGCCTTTGTTGACGGCGTTCCAGACCGGCGGTGGCAGGTAGCGCGACAGCTTGTAGGCCCGCAATTTATATTTGTGCTGCTCGTTTTGCAGTTGTTGGTTTTGGCGGCTGAGGGCGGTGGTGCGTTCGAACAGGAACAGACCGTAGGTAACAAAATAGATCACCGCCCCGGTCAGACTGACGGCGTTGAATTCCCACTGCCAGGCCAACGGCCAGGCCGGAGGTTGGATCAATACGCCCGCCCCGGCGCCGACTGCCAGGCCTAACGTATCTCGCGCCCAGCGTCGCATACCGCCGTTTAGCAGCGCGTGAAACTGCAGGCAGATGACCAGCAGGATGCAGGGCAGGGGGCTGAACGCGGTTGCTGCCAGCGCCGCACCGATCAAGCCTGCATCGGCGCTTCCCATCCAGGCTTTCAGTTTTTCGATCCGCTCGCCGGCGACGTTTTTTTCCGCCAGCAACGTGGCTACTGTGTAAACTACCATCAGCACACACAGGGCGGCGGCGCCGGCGTTGAGTTGGGCCCAACTCAGGGCCTCGGCCAGGGCACCGGCGCCGGTGAGGATGAGTATCACGCGAAAGTAAAGTGGCGATACAACTCGGGTGCTTTTTTTATGCTTACCTGACGATTCGTTATCCATGCATGAGAACTGGCAAAAAGTTAGTATATCAACGACTTTGTTTTTTTGAATAAGACGGGTCGGCTGTCGGCGGCGACCCGGCTCGGGGTCCGATTCTCTCATTGTTGGACAATCGGTCAAAATGGGTATTAGACGCGTTTTTGCAATTTTTGTCCATGTTACAGGCCCTTATCCGATGTGCATGACCGCTTGCACAGTGCCACATACGCTGCTTCAAGGTCGGTCTGCTGTTGCTGTAAAGAGCGCAACTGCGCCTGTGTTTTCTCCGTCCCGGCGATATCGGCGCTACTGCCGCCGCCCGGTGTCTTTGGGTCTGGTTGCAACGCGGTTTGTTGCTTCAGGGTCACTAAGGCCTGCAGCATCGCCTCACTCGCGGCGGTAAACCGCTTAACCATGGCCATGACAGTTGCCATGCGCTCGATTTCCTGGCCGCCGCCCGCTTTTAAGATGCCGGTGTTGGGCGCTGTTGTGTAGAACTGAATAAGCTGTTGCAGTTTGGTTTCCAGCACCGGCCAACTCGGTGCCGTGTTTGCGCTTGAATGCAGGGCTTCTTTTTCGGCAATCAGGAAGGCGTGACGCAGGGCCGCTATCTGGCGCGGCAGCGGTGTTTCGGGATTCAGGTCGAGGGCGATATCCTGATCGGCATTGAGCCCCCGGTGGTAGTGCCGGGTCAGTGACAACTGTTCGTCAATGGTCTGCCGATAGCTGCCGGGCAGGGGGTGTTGTGGGGCGGAATCAGTCGCGCGCAAGTCGTCTGTCAGTTGCTTTACTTGCTGTTGCAGGGAGGCGGTCATCTGTTTGAGATTACGGGCGCGTACCAGCAGTAAAACGCACGCGGCCGCGAGCAGAAGAAAAACCTCTACCACCGTAAATACAACGACGTTGGACACCTGCATAGTGTGGAACTCTCACTCTGTTCCGGTTGTGGCTGCCACTGTGGTGTGACCAGAAACCCCGGTAATTCCAGGGTATTTTCCACTGTATTTCGAGTATGGTCTAAATGTGCGACAGATGCGAATATAGGTTGATCGAAAAAGTAAACGCCCCTATGATCCGGCGCGATCGGGCTTTTATGCTATTGATAATGGGCTGCTGGAGGAGATGCGTCCGGCATTTCAGTGTCCGGTCGATGGCATTCGAACGGTAACCGAAAGATGGGGGTGGTGTTATGACGATGGATGCCTTGACGGCATTGCAACAACGGGTTTCGAGTCCGCGGCTGACCGCCCCGGCACCCCGGGGACAAGCGCTTGAGGCTATTTTTGCAGCCGCCTTGCGGGCGGCGGATCACGCCAATATGCGTCCCTGGCGGTTTTTGGTGATCGAAGGGGAGGCCCGGCATGCGCTCGGGCGGTTGTTTGTGGCGGCGCTGGAGGCCGACAACCCCGCCGTTGAGGCGGCGCAGAAGCAGCGGGTGGCAGATAAACCCCTGCGCGCGCCCATGGTACTGGTGGCGGTAGCGCGGTGCCGGCCCCATCCGAAGGTGCCGGAATTGGAGCAACTGCTGTCGGCCGGCGCTGCTGTCCAGAATATGATCAATGCGGCCTATGCCCAGGGTGTGGGTGCCTATTGGCGCACCGGCTCCATGGCTTATGACCCACTGGTGGCTCAGGGCCTGGGTCTGGAGGAGGGCGACAAGATCGTCGGCTTTGTTTATCTGGGTACACCCGTGGGCACACAGCGGCCGTTACCCGATTTGGCGGTAACCGACTTTTTCAGCCACTGGGGCGACCCCTGAGATCAGGGGCCTCGCGAAACCCGGCCTCCAGGGGAGTGCCCGCCGCCGGGCGTTGCGTTTGCCCCACCACTTGTGTACAGTTAGCGCCGCTTTCGCGGGGCCCATTTAATCGATCGATACCTGGTGCCGGCGCCTGACGCTTTGGCGGTAATGAAAATGTCAGCGGCAACCGCGATAGCAGTCGTACAGAACAAGCTGGTGAGGTGTCCGAGTGGTCGAAGGAGCACGCCTGGAAAGTGTGTAAGTCGAAAGGCTTCGAGGGTTCGAATCCCTCCCTCACCGCCATATTCTTTCCCCGTATTGTGACAGCTGTCGTGCAATATCGGTTGTGGCGCAGCGCCGGCCTGTCGTCCGGTCCAATATCCGTTTGACATTTCTTTGAACCCACCTGTCGATCCGTTTCGGGTGGCGTCGGTGTCGTGCCGGTCGCCATGGGGCTGTGGCAAAAACTGCGGCGGGAGATTCGTCCTGCAGTTGAGCCTATATGCATCGCCGGGCGTTGTGTTGATGGTCAAACGCAGCACTTCGTGCTTAACTTCAGGTGAAGGCGGTCGGCGCCATGGATAAACGCACTGTCTAGATGACACCATTAAAGATAACAACGCGTATTCTCTACAGGGTCCTGTTGACTATCGGCCTTGTTGCCTCCCCCTACGCGCCGGCGGAGACGGCGCCATTGTCCCGCGCAGACCTCGTCGATGCCCGCCAGATCGACAGGCAGTGGCGCGGGCCGCGCAGCGGTCCCGCCGCCGCCCCGGGCAAGCGTATCCTCTACCTGGCGCAGGATTTTCGCAACGGCGGTATCCTGGGCGTGGCCGAGGGGGTCAGGGAGGCGGTCAAAGCCATCGGCTGGCAGCTGGATGTTGTCGATTTACACGGGGCCGATCTGGCGGACGTTGACACCTGTCGCCGGCTGCTGTCGTTGCAGCCGGATGGTTTAGTGACGGCCGGTGTCGATGCCCGCAGCAACCTGTCCTGCCTCAGGCAATTTCAGCGTTTGCAGATTCCCGTTGTCGGCTGGCACGTGGGTCCCGATCCCGGCCCTATCAGCGGCACCCCCGTGGCCATGAATGTGACCACCGACAATCTGGCGGTGGCCCGCCTGGCGGCGTCGGTGGTTGTCAACAGCACACCGGGGCAGCCCACCGGCGTGGTGATTTTTACCGATGGCAGATTTGACATCGCCCGGCGCAAAGCCGACCTGCTGGCCGCCATCATTCGCCGGTGCGAGCACTGCGACTTGCTGGCGGTGGAGGATATATCGCTGGCGGAGATCGCCTTTGCCGGGCGCGCGGTGGCCGATGACCTGCTGCGCCGCTTTGGCCGGCGCTGGACCCACTCCCTCGCCATCAACGACCTTTACTACGATGCCATCGCGCCGGTGCTGGCCCTGAAAGGCGGTGCCCGCGACCAGATTCAGAACGTCTCGGCCGGCGACGGCAGCCGCTCTGCCTATTTGCGCATTCGCCTGAACAGCTTCCAGGTTGCGACCATACCCGAGCCGCTGTGGTTGCAGGGGTGGATTCTGGTCGATGAACTGAACCGGCTGTTTGCCGGCGAGTCGCCGGACGGATATACCCTGCCGGTTTACCTGGTGGACCGCGCCAACATCGATCGACATGGCGGTGAGCGCAATGTGTTTGATCCCGACGTCAACTACCGGCGGGTTTTTCGTGAAATATGGAACCGCTAGCCAAAAAGGACATCGATTCAACGTGTTTGGCCACAGTTTGAGAACCCGAATTGCGCTGGCACTGTTGTCCCTGGTGCTGGTGGTTTTGCTGAATAGCGCCCTGGCGTGGTTTTTCCACGCGCGCTACGCTGCGGCGACTGAGGAATTGTTCAGCCGTGACCTGGTCCGTATCGACTATGCCAATGCGCTCCTGGTCGAGGCAGAGCGGCTCGAAACCACCGGGGTTCGCCTGCTGCGCACGGTCCAATTTGCCACGCTCGAGGAATTGTTCGACCGCCTGGTGGCCCATGTCGAGCGGCTGAATCAGACCACCTTTGAGCTGGTTCGCGGTGAGCCCTCGGTCGACAGTATCAGACTCTACCGCGCCACCCAGAATGTGCTGGCCAGCGCGAACCTGGTGTTTCAATTGCGCTCCTCCCACCTCGGGGCCGAGCGCCGCGGGGTAGAGCCGACAGCGTCCGACTCGGCGGCGTTGACAGATATGTACCGGCAGATGTTGGCGGACTTGCGCGAACTCACCGGGTTGACCACGGCGGTCCAGGAATACATTTATAGCCAAAGCCGCTACAAATTTGAGCGCGTCGCCCGCCAACACCGGGTCTGGGTTTGGATCAGTTGGATACTCGCTGCCGGGGCGCTGCTGCTGGCGCTGATAGGGGGCTGGTGGTATACGGGGCGGCGGGTCATCGAGCGGCTGGCAGTTATTCGTGCGGCGCTGACTGCGAACCCGGCCGCTGGCGGCAACTGTGAATTGCCGGTACATGGTCGGGATGAAATCGCCGCCCTGGCGCGGTCTGCCGAGGAGGCGCTGCAGGCATCGAATCAACTGGCGCAGCAGGGAGACCAGTTGCGGGATTTTGCCCGCTCCGCCGCCGATTGGTTCTGGGAGTTCAACCGGGAATACTGCTTCACGCATTTATCGCCGGCGTTTTTCGAGGTGACCGGACTGGCGCCGGAGACGGTGATCGGTCGCTCCATCAACAGCCTGTTCAAAGATACCCGGGTTGCCGTGCCGGCCGCCGTGTTGCGCAAAGCCCGGCGCTATGTGCTCAGGCGCAACGCCTTTCGCGACCTGCTGATGGAATATCGCCAGCGTGAGGACAGCGTGCGTTTCTACCGCCTCACCGGTGTGCCGCGCTGGCGTGACAACGGCGATTTCGCCGGCTTCCGCGGCACTGCCATCGATGTCACCGAAGAAATCCTGGCACGGCGCCGGCTCGAGGTCGAGGCGGTTACCGACCCGCTGACCGGTGTCCACAATCGCCGCCGGTTTATGGAACTGTGCGCGCAGGAGTTTGCGCGCTGGTTGAGAAGCCCACGGCCGCTGTGCCTGGCCATTTTGGAGATCGATCACCTCAAGGCCATCAACGACCAATACGGCTATTTGGAGAGGGACGCGACCCTGATAAAGTTTGCCAGTGTCGCGCGCGATATGGTGCGCCAGGCGGATATCTTCGGGCGCCTCGGCGGGGAGGAGTTCGGGCTGTTGATACCCGATACCGACTTGGTGGCCGCCGAGGTCTTCTTGCAGCGCATTCGCAGCGCCGCCCGCAGCATCGACCAGTTGCCCAGTCCGCCACTGGCGCTGAATATTGGTGTGGTGGAAATCAACGGCGGCGACACCAGTGTGCAGGCGCTGCTGAGGCGCGCCGATAACGCCCTGCGCCAGGCCAAAAAACCGGATCACAACCGCGCCGGTAACCCCTGACCGGCCGCCACTTGCAATTTTCCCGTTGACCCCAATTAATAGAGCAACGTAGTGCCCGCCGGTCAGTGGAGTGAATGCATGAGTTCCAATATTGTTGAAATAACCCAGGAAAACGCCCAGCAAGTCCTGATTGACGGATCGCACCAGCAGTTGGTGATGGTGGATTTTTGGGCGGACTGGTGCGCACCCTGCAAATCGCTGATGCCGGTGCTGGAGAAGCTGGCAGGTGAATATCAGGACCAACTGGTGCTGGCGAAAGTCAATGCCGATGAGCAGCAGATGCTGGCCGCCCAGTTCGGGGTGCGCAGCCTGCCCACGGTGATGCTGCTGAAGGATGGCCAGCCGGTGGACGGCTTTATGGGCGCGCAGCCGGAGTCGGCAGTGCGGGAAATGTTGGAAAAGTATTTACCCAATGCCTGGGACCTGGCGTTGGCGCAGGCCCGCACCTTGATGGCTGAGACACAGTTCGGCACGGCCTTGCCGCTGCTCAAACAGGCGCTGGAAGACTCCGGGCAACAGGCCGATATCGCGCTTGCCTATGCCGAATGTTTATTGGAGCTGAATCGCTGTGAAGAGGCGCAAGCCGTGCTCGATACCATCAAGCTCGCCGATCAGGACGCCCAGTACCAGCAGCTGAAAGCGCAACTGACTCTCAAGCAGGAAGCGTCCCGATCGCCGGAAGTCGAGGCGCTGGAGCAGCAGTTCAAAGAAGACCCGGAAAATCTTGAACTGGCCTATCAATTGGGAGTGCAATACAGCCAAAACGGTCACCAGCGCGAAGCGCTGGAGACGCTGCTGGCGATCCTGCGCAAAAATATCGGCTTTAAGGATGGGGCCGCCAGGACGGCTTATATGGACATACTTGCCACCCTGGGCAAAGGGGACCCGCTGGCGGTGGAGTACCAGCGCAAGGTTTATACACTGCTTTATTGATGCCGTGCCCGGGGCTGAGAGCTTGGCTGGTCACCGCGCCTGGCGGCGCCGTTGACACCGGGCTTACGGCGCTGCTGGTGGGTGGCGCGATACAGCGTCGTATCCAGGCGGCACTATACCAGCATTTTGCGGGCGCCTTTGACAAAGGTCTCTGTATCCACATCGATTTTGCCGGGTATTTCAATCCCCTTGATGGCCGCCGGCCGCGCTGCGATAGCGTCAATCCAGCGCTGCAGGTGGGGCAGGTCGTCCACCGCCACCCCCGACCAGGCGTAGGTGCGCACCCAACACCAGTTGGCGATATCGGCGATGCTGTAGTCGCCGGCCAGGTACTCATTGTGTTCCAGGCGGGTATTGAGCACCTCAAACAGTCGCCTTGACTCTTTTTGATAGCGGTCGATGGCCGCCTGAATTTTTTCCGGGAAGTAGCGGTAGAACACATTCGCCTGGCCCATCATCGGGCCCACTCCGCCCATCTGAAACATCAGCCACTGCGTCACCTGCGAGCGCCCCTTGGCGTCGGCCGGCAGCAGCCGTCCGGTTTTTTCCGCCAGGTAGAGCAAAATGGCGCCGGACTCAAACACGGCGAAGTCGCCGTTGTCCCGATCGACAATGGTGGGAATGCGGCCGTTGGGGTTCAGCGCCAGATACTGGGGTGACTTCTGCTCGCCGTCACTGAGACTGACCGGAATCACCGTGTAAGGGACTTGCAGTTCCTCCAAAGTCACAGAGGCTTTCCAGCCATTAGGCGTGGGGGATGTGTAAAGATCGATCATAGTGAATATCCTCTGGGCGCGGCGGCTTGGATTTGGCACCGGAACGACCGGTTAGTTATCATAGGGTTATCCAACCGATTGGTCAAATACGCGCTATAATGCCACACCCAGCCACGGGTCACCGGAGATACCAGCCATGCCCCGCCCGATTGCCTTCGAGCCGGAGGAGAAACTACACACTGCCATGCTGCTGTTTTGGCGCAAGGGCTATGCCGCCACCTCACTGGCCGATCTGGTGGCGGGGCTGGGGATCAACCGATTCAGTATCTACAACACCTTTGGTGACAAGAGGACACTATTCCAACAGGCTCTGCAGCGCTATCGCCGGCAGGTGTTCGAGGCCTCCATCGAGCCGTTGCAGGCGCCCGCCCGGGGGCTGGTTTGTCTGCGCGACTACCTCGATACTCTGGGCGAGCGGCTGTTGACGCCCGGTTTTGGGGAGCTGGGCTGCCTGCTCCAGAACACAGCGCTGGAGGGCGGCGCGGTGGACGCTCTGGCGCGGGACTATGTGCGTGAGACCCTCGGGCAGTTGCAGGCCGGCCTGGCGGCGGTACTGGCGGCGGCGCGGGAGCGGGGCCAACTGCCAGCCGATTACGATATCGATGCCGGCGCGGCCTTTTTGCTGGCCCAGGTGCAGGGTATGGTTATGGCGAGAAAAGTGGTTGGCGCCGAAGCCATGCAACAGGCGCGGGCATTTATGCTGTGGCAAATAGACTGCTGGGAAGCGGCGGGGAGGTGCAATGGCAGCGAATCCGAGGCCTAGCGGGTTGTGGCTGGCGCTAGTGCTGGCTGGTATTGCCGCTCTGACTGTGGTGCTGTTGGTGGGTCGAGTCGACCGGGGCGATCGTCACCCGGGTGCCGCGCCGGCGTCCGCCACAGCCACTGGTATAGTTGCGTCGCAGCCGCCGGCCACCGAAGCGGGGTCACCTGGCGCCGCGCAGCCGCCGGCGCCGGACGCCGGCGTATCGACACCAGCCACCGCTGGTGCAGTGATGCCGGCACCTCCGGCGGCAACCGGCGATCATGCGCCGGTAGATCATGCGCCGGTAAAAAAAATCAGCGATATCCTCACCCACAGTCACGCGGGCCTGGTTGCGGAACCGGTTGCCGGCGGCGGTGAGAAGGTCAATTTACGGGGGCGTTTCGGCGGTGCGCCGGTGGCCCGGCGCCAGCCCGACGGCGGTCTGGTTATCGAGCACTACAAACCCGCTGCGCCGCCGGAGGAGTAGCGCTCCAGGTTATCCGGCACACCGTCGCCATCCGTATCGGCCTTGATGGGATCGGTGTTGTAGCGGTGCAGCTCGGTGGCGTCGTCGATCTGGTCGCCGTCGCTGTCCGCCCGGTTGGCGGCGGTACCGAAGCCCAGTTCCTGGGCATTGCTGAGCGTGTCGCCATCGCCGTCCTGATCGGCATCGGCAACCCGCGGGTTGGTACCGTTCAGGACTTCCCACTCGTTGCTGAGGCCGTCGCCGTCCTGGTCGGCGTCCCGCAGGGGCCAGGCCATATCCAACATCGAGCCGATATCCAGCGCCGAAAGCAGCCGCACACCCAACTGCGGCGTGTTGGGCTCCATCAGTTCCTCAGGTGCCAGGGTCCCGGCCCAATGACTTAGAGACGAGCCCTCGTCCAACGTAGCGGGGGTGAACATGGGGACTGCCGTCACCGCGCCGGCGCTGACGGCGCCGAAATCCAGGGTGTCGATGCCGGCGCTGACCGCGGCGCCGCCCCAGACGGTCTGCGAGGTAATTGCGGCCTGGCGCTGGCTGTTGCTGAGCGCGCTGTAGGGGACAAAACCGGCATCGCGCAAATTATCGGTAAAGGTGTCGTTGAAGCCGTTCAAGAGCCCGCCCGTATTGATATCGATCAGGGAGATAAAACCGAGTCCGTGTCCGAGTTCGTGCAGTACGATATGCAGCAGGTCGATCTGGTTGAAGCCGGCATTGCGGTCGAAACCGTAGTAGAAATTCGCGCCGCCCAGACAGCCGGGGGTGCCCAGGCTGCCGTTAAAAACCGCCTCGATGTCCCGTTCATCGGGGCCCAGGTCGACACCGGCCAGGGTGTTGGCCAGGGCCGATACATACCAGGTGTCGTTTTTGGGGGCGCCGCGGAAATTGCGGAACACCGACACCGGGCTGGCCACGCCCACCACGGCGGATGTGTTGTCGCATTCGAGGGCCTCGAAGCTGATATCGAGGGCGACATCGACGCGGATATCCAGCACCGCGGCCCAGATACGGGTCGCTTCGCTGATCACCGCCAGGCGTTGCGCGCCGACGCTGTCGGCCGTGTTGCCGCCGACCGGTGCGGCGGGTGTGGGGTCGTTAAAGCCGGTGCCGGGGGCATCGGATACAGTCACACTAAAGCCGTCGGGGAAGCCGGCCAGGCCGCTGGCGCTGCCATTGCTGTTGGTGTCGTTGTCACTGCCGCCACCGCCACCCCCGCCGCAGGCGCTCACCAGCAGGCACAAACCGAGCAGCGTCAGCCCCTGCCGGCAGTAAGAGCGGGAACCGGCGGTGTTGACTGTCTGTTTGGATGGGGGCATAAGCTCGCAGGTGCTCAAGACGGTGGTTTAGTCACTATCGATAATTGTAGGATACCGAGACGCTTTGTTGGTTCATCCAATCCACGAAAATGGTTCGCGCCGGGGAATGCCGTGCAGTTTCGTACCTTGGCTACGGGTGGCACCACTTGCGGTGGCAAGGTGTGGGGACAGGTTTTACCTGTCCCCTTAGAATGGTGCCACTGCCCTTTCTTGAGGCACCTCTTCCAGCGGGAGGAAGATCGGTAGGTAGGATCGGAGTAAGCGGATAGTGGTGCCTTCGTTCACTGGGAGTGGTCCCTCTTGAAGGGGTCGGGGTGCTTGAATTTTAAAAACAAAAAACCCGGGTAAAAAAAAAAAAAACCAACCCCCCAACCCAAAAA
>NZ_ML660116.1 GCF_007004655.1 Exilibacterium tricleocarpae | reverse complement strand
TTTATGAGGCAGAGGCCACTCCGTTTGCGATGGTGGACGACAGTGGCCAGGTGTTTGACCTGCGCTATGACGGTGAGGGTGTGCAGGTGACGGACACCGGTCAGACCATCGAGCAGGCGCCCCCGGCAGAGGAGGATTACAGTCACGTTGAGTTGAAGGAGGAGCAGCAGACGGGTGAGGAGAACAGCGAGCAGGCGCCGGCTGAGGGAGCCCCGGTCTCTGGAGAGGCGGGGGCCACAGCTTTAGCCGGCACCGGCAGTCTGGCCAGCCAGTATGAGGACGCTGTTGCAGCAGAGGAGGAGGCTGCCTAAACAGGTCAGCTTCCCTCCTGGCATTGATGCATACCGCTGATAGGGGCTAACGCGTTTTTACCGCCTGTCTTCCAAAGGGGATTGCATCATTCATCTAACCTGTTTGGATACTGCACCAGTTTATGTCGCACCGGTGTGGTATCCGGGTGAATGGCTTGGCGGCGGTCGTTTTCTAAATCGGCGACCCCGGCGGCAACTTCAATACCTCGAATTCACCTTTCCACTTGCCGCTCTCAAAGTAAATTTCGAGCTGTTGTGCCATGGCCGCCTTTTGTGGGTTTCTCGAATCTTTTTTCAGCCAGCGCGGCAGTTGCATCAACCGGTAGTACACCGCCGCTTTTACTTCCGGGGCCAGTGTGTTGCGCTCGAGTAACTGCACCAGGGCGTTCAGCACGACGTGGTCGAGACGGTATTTCAGCGGGTGGGCCGGTGACTTTCTGCCGCCACCACTTTTCAGCGTTTGCTCCAACAATCGCTCTACCAATATCGCCACGCCCGGTTGCGCGGCGTCGACACTGTGTTGCTGTGCCACCCGGTTCAACCGCTGCGGTTGCAACAGCAGCGACAGGGCATGGCCGGCCGCCGCCTCGCCGGCGCTGACCGGATCGAACGTAATGCCGCTGCGACTGTGAAAACTCTCCCGGGTGCGCTTGTCGCCGTAGGCCTTGGGCACGATCAACTGCTGCAGCGGCTCCGGTATGGCCAGGAACTCCGGCGAGACAATGCTGATCAGGGCGTCGACCGCCTGTAGCTGTCGCTCCGGGGCTACCACCTGTATCCCCTGCGGAGACGGATAATCGCCTTTGAGTTCGTATTGGTAAGTTACGCCGCCGACCAGCTTGGCCACGGCCTCGGCCTGGTAGCGGTGCAGTAAATAGATAGGCGCAAGACTTTCTTCCAGATTGGCCAGCGGCGTGCCCGCCGGAATGCTGTTGATACCGAAGTTCGCCAGCGCCACCCGGCGGATATCGAACAGGCGTTGCAGCTCTGCCAGGGGATCGGCGCCGTTGTCCCACAGGTGCCCCTGTGAGTTGGCGGCGCCGGCGCCCCTTGCATCCGGGTCGGACTGGTAGGCCAGGCCGCTGTCGCGGGCCTGTTGCATCAACGCCAGCAGGCCGGCCTGTTCCCGCTCGGCGTCGGGGTAGTCCTGATAGCCGTAGGCGATAACGTAGTTGTCCCAGGCGCCGGTTCCGCTCGCGTAGGCATTTTGTAGCGAAACGCGACCGTTTTGCAGGCTGAGTAATGGGTGTGGATAGTCCATCACGGAGGCGCGCTCGTTTTCACTGGCGGCGAAGTTATGGGCGATACCCAGCGTGTGGCCGACCTCGTGGGCCGATAGCTGGCGAATACGTGCCAGCGCCATCTGTTTCTGCGTCTCGGTAACCGTATTTTCACCGCTGAACGGACTGGTCAAACCCAGGGCAATCAAATAGTCGTGGCGCACCCGCAGCGAGCCCAGGGTGACGTGGCCCTTGATAATTTCGCCGGTGCGGGGATCGACCACCGAGGTGCCGTAGGACCAGCCGCGGGTGGCCCGATGTACCCACTGGATAACGTTGTAACGGACATCCATGGGATCGGCGTCGGCAGGCAGGTCCCGAACTTGAAAGGCGTTGTTGTAACCGATAGCGGCAAACGCGGCATCCCACCACAGGGCACCGTCGCGCAGGGCCTGTTTGATGGCAGGCGGCAGACCGGGGTCCAGGTAATAGACAATAGGTTCGACTGGATCGCTGCGCTCGGCCTGCGGATTGCGCTTTTGCAACCGGTGGCGGGGAATAAAGCGCTGTGCCATCGGTGCTTCGATGGGTACCGCGTAATCGAGGTGTTCCAGACTCCAGAATCCCGAGTAGGGATGGAAGCGCCGGGGCTGGTAGCCGTCGTCCGGGAGTCGAATCAGCGAGTGGTGCAGATGCACGGAAATGCTTTGCGGCTGCGGTGTCACCTGCTTGACGTAGGCGCCGGGTTTGGTGCCGGCGAAGGTTACCAGGGCCTCCAGTTCCGTGTTGTCCGGAAACGCCTTGGTGCGCGGCAGGTGCACGCCGCTGCGCTGCGGGTCGGGCTTGTAGGTGCCCTGTTTGGTCTTCGTCAGGCGATCGGCGATGCGGTGAATATCCGACAACAGGAAATCGGTGTAGTCCACCAGCAACTGCTCACCGCCCTGCGCCACTACCGGCAGGCCGGCGATCACCGAATCGGCAAATGCCTCATCGACGCTGGTGCGCTCGGCCGGGTTGCCACTGCCGGCGCGAAAACGGGTGTTGAGTTGTTTGAGCAGTACTTTGTCGCCGTAGTGTTCAAAGCGCACCAGGCGGGTCTCGCCCAGTTGCCCGCGGTCGAGGCCGATATCGTTGGAACCCACGCCCTGGGGAAGACTGCTTTGAAACAGGAACGGCTGGCGCGTGTCGCGGACCGTAAGATAGACCTTGCCGGTGGTCCGGTGATAGTAGAGATCAAATAATCCGGGTCGATGGATCATGTCGCGGGTGAAATCCGCAATGGATGCTGTACTGGCGTAGATCGGAGAAAGAAAACTGATACTGAGGAGCGCGAGTAACAAACGGACCATAGATGCCTCTGTCTGGCGGGTTTATCGAGAGAATATCTGCCCGCCGATTCTAAGTGTTTTCAGGGGGCCATACACCCTATTTTGCCGTTGCTGCAAACTGCCTGGGGGCGGGCCCGTGGTGTCCGTTTACCTTACCGGGTCGGTCGGCATTGCCTGGTATTTCCCTCATCTGTAGTGCGGATACTCCGGGCCAATCGCAGGCGCGAGTGCAAAGCGGCCGCCCGCCGGCTCGGCTGACGGAGCCGAATATTGCCCACGGCTCACCGGCTGGGCGTATCGCCCGTCGCCTGTGGTGGCCGGGATGGACTTTGTTGGCTGCCGGCGGCTGGCACGGCTATACACCCGGCGGTTAGCGGCTCCGGGCCCTGGCAAACGCTCACTCACCGTACTTACCGGCGGCAATTTTGGGGTGGTTACCCGAATGCAGCGATGAAATAAATTTGAAAAGTGCAATCAGGCTTTGACTTTATAGCCGCTGGGTATAACAATAGTCGCAGCTAGAAAGTACGGCCTATATTTATGTTCTACCATTACGACGTTCCATATGTAGTACATCGTCCTAGTTCTTCATAAGTAATCCCAACTCTTCTCAGCTAAAACCGGTCTCGCGAGAGGCTATCTGACTATTGATTTGAATGGATATAACTATGTCTGACACTACTACTGGAACCGTTAAATGGTTCAACGACAGCAAAGGCTTCGGTTTCATTGAGCAGGAAAATGGTCCTGACGTATTCGCCCACTTCAGCGCCATCCAAGGCAGCGGTTTCAAAACCTTGGCCGAAGGCCAAAAGGTCCAGTTCACCGTTACCCAAGGCCAAAAGGGCCCGCAAGCGGAAAATATCGTACCGTTATAAGATCGTACCTTTAGAAAGATAAGGATTGGCCCCGGGATTGTTAGGGGCGGGTTGATCCGGGTGGATCGCCCACTGTATTCCCGCGTACGCGCAGAATATCGAAAGCAAGGCCAGGGGCCTTGCTTTTTTTATGGGCGTTCACTTTGCGGTTTTCTTTTCTGCGACTGTGCCGGTTTCTTTGTCTGCCCGCCCTCTCATCTGCCTCTCTTGCATCATGCCGCTCCTGTTATTGCCTTTTTTGTCGCAGTATGCTTGAATGCATCTCAATGATATCAAATTGATATCATTGAGATGCAAAGGAGATCCGTCATGATAAAAGAAAAAAAGGCTTCCAGCACCTCTGGCTACAGCATGATTGTTGTGCTGTTGGTACTGCAGGTGGCTTCAGTATGGGCAATTGTGACCATGCCGGCGTTTTGGAACCTGGTCGCCGTCGTAGTGACCATCATTGTGCTTATCTGCTGGTTCGGGTTGTATATGGTGCACCCCAACCAGGGCAAGGTGATGCAATTGTTCGGCAAGTATGCCGGCACCGACCGCAGCGCCGGTCTGCGCTGGGCCAATCCGCTGTACAGTAAAACCAAAGTATCGCTGCGGGTGCGCAATTTCGAGAGCGGCAAGCTCAAGGTCAACGACAAGAACGGCAATCCCATTGAGATTGCCGCCGTGGTGGTGTGGCGGGTGGTGGATACCGCCGAGGCGGTATTCGAGGTGGATGACTACGAGGAATTCGTCACCATCCAGAGTGAGGCCGCCATCCGCAATCTCGCTACCCGCTACCCCTACGACAATCACGAGGCCGAGGAGATTTGCCTGCGCGGCAACGCCAAGGATATTGCCGAACTGGCCCGTAAGGAAATCCGGGCCCGCCTCGACAAGGCCGGCGTCGATGTGATCGAGGCGCGCATCAGTCACCTCGCCTACGCCCCGGAAATCGCCCAGGCCATGCTGCAGCGGCAGCAGGCCGGCGCCATAGTGGCGGCCCGGCATAAGATCGTCGAGGGCGCCGTGGGTATGGTGGAACTGGCGCTGGAGAAGTTGAAGCAGCAAAACGTGGTTGAACTGGACGAGGAGCGCAAGGCGGCGATGGTCAGCAACCTGATGGTGGTGCTCTGCGGCGACCAAAACACACAACCGGTTGTAAATGCGGGAACGCTATACAACTAAACAGCTTCGGGTATTCAACGGTGGCAAAAAAAGCCTATCCTTTGCGAATTCACGCCGATGTGCTGGCGGCTATGCAACGCTGGGCCGACGATGAGCTGCGCAGCGTCAATGCGCAGATCGAGTATGTCCTGCGCGACGCCCTGGTGCAGGCGGGGCGGGTAAAAGTGGTGCAGCAGGTGACAACTGAAATTATCGCCGCCGATGCGCCGGAGAGAGAACAAGATATTTAATTTACGCTGTGCTTTTGAGGATGGAATAGCGCGCACTAAAGAGAGGCGCCTAAGTAGAGACGGTGCCAATTGAACGGCCTGCCGCTGGGTGGGGCTCTCAGAAACACGTCGTGAACCCCTCCCTGGGGACTCGCCTAAAGCGCCTACTGTTGGTCTCGACAGCATCCCTGCTGTCGAGAGTTTCTGAGAGCCCCACCCAGCGGCAGACCTACCCCCGGTATTCTTAATCAAGTTCCATAGAAATACGGGGGCCGATAAATTGTGCTTGAGTAAGCGGTATCATGGGCGCAATGGATATAGGGCGCTAACCGCATCGGGACAGCGGCGACAAAGACGGGGGAATTTCAGTCGTTGGCAATAGAACAACTTATGTACCTGGTGGGCCTGTCGGCGGGCCTGGTCTTCGCCATCAGCGGTGCCCTGGCAGCGGCCGAGCGCAACCTGGATATCGTCTCGTTTATGTTGATCGGCACGGTCACCGGTATTGGCGGCGGCACCCTGCGTGACCTTATTCTGGACGCCCCTGTGTTCTGGATCGGCGATACGCTGTATCTGTGGGGCTGTCTGCTGGGGTCCGTAGCCACTTACTTCTTCAACCGCTTTATCGCCGCCAGGCACAGTTTGCTGGTATGGATGGATGCGGTCGGCATGGCGCTGTTTTGTGTGGCCGGCACCGCCAAGGCCCTCAGCCTCGGGGTGCCGCCGATCGTTGCCGTTACCATGGGCGTGATCACCCCCACGTTTGGTTCGCTGCTGCGCGATGTCATTCTCAATCAAAACCCGGTGTTGCTGGGGCCGGAGATCTACGTCACCGCCTGTGCCCTGGGGGCTCTTGTCTACCTCGGTTTGCACAGCCTGGGCATTGCCGAGACCACCGCGCTGCTGGTGGCGATGGGCTGTGCCCTGGGGCTGCGCGGCGCGGCAATTATCTGGGATTTACGGCTGCCGAAATTTGCCTGAGTGGCGCCGGGATTACTCCAGCGGCTTACTGCAGCGGATCAGCTCTTCGTCATAGCCCTGGCGCGCGTAGAGCCCGCGGGCGCGGGTATTGTTGCCGAAGACATGCAGTGACATGCTCAGCGCGCCTCGCTCCTGCGCGCAACGCTCGGCGTCTTCCAGCAACTGCCGGCCGATACCGCGGCCCTGGGCATCGCGGGTCACGGCCAGCGCCTCGACGTGAGCGCTGGGCTCATGGCTCAGCAGCTCTTCGCAGAGGCTGACCAGGATAAAACCCAATAGCTGGCCGTTGCTGTCAGTGGCCAGGCGACAAAAGCAATCGTCTCTCGTCCCCGCCAGATGCGCTGCCAGCATGTCGGCGTCGCCGCGCCAGAGGTCTTTAGGGTTGCGGTGGGCGGGCACGTCGAAGTCTGCCAGCCGCGGCATCAAATCCATCAGTGCGGCCTTGTCGGCAGCGGTGGCAGTGCGAAATATCGGATTCATATCAGTAGCTTCCGCCGGTGGTATTGGCCGGGTGCGATACCCGGTTCTAGTTGCAAATAACAGCCGCGACCGCGCAGTGCCGTCCGGCAATAACGTGAAAAGGGGACGCCCCAGACCTTTAACCTAACGCCTGGGCCAGGTCCCGGCGCAAATCCTCCAGGTCTTCCACCCCGACGCTCAAGCGCACCAGGTTGTCCATAATCCCCAGGGCCCGGCGCTGGGCCTCGGGAACTGAGGCGTGGGTCATAATGGCGGGGTGGTCCACCAGGCTTTCGACACCGCCGAGGCTCTCGGCCAGGGCGAACAGCTCCAGCTTTTCGAGAAAGGCCCGCGAGGTGTCCAAGCCGCCCTTCAGCAGCAGCGTCACCATACCCGAAAAGCCGCTCATCTGCCGCCGCGCCAGGTTGTGCTGCGGATGGCTGGGCAGCCCGGGGTAAATCACCTTTTCCACTTGCGGATGGGATTCGAGCCATTGCGCCAGCGCCAAGGCATTTTCGGCGTGGCGCTGCATGCGCAGCGGCAGGGTTTTCAGGCTGCGCAGCACCATAAAACTGTCGAACGGACCGGCCACGGCACCGGTGGCGTTTTGCAGGAACGCGAGCTGTTCCGCCAGTGCCGCATCGGCCGTCACCAGGGCGCCGCCGACCATATCGGAGTGGCCGTTGAGATACTTGGTGGCGGAGTGCAGCACCAGATCGAAGCCGTGATCCAGAGGCCGCTGGAAGTAGGGCGAGGCGAAAGTGTTGTCGCACAGCGTCAAGATACCCCGCGGCCTGGCAAGTTCCGCAACGGCCGCCAAGTCCGCCAGCTTCAGCAACGGATTGGTGGGCGATTCCACCCAGATCATACCGGTGTTGTCGGTAATGGCCGCTGCCAGCTTGTCGGGTTGGCTCAGGTCGACAAACTCAAACGTCAGGTTCGAGTTTTTCTCCCGCACTTGTTTAAACAACCGGTAGGTGCCGCCGTAGAGATCGTCCATGGCGATCACCTGGTTTCGGTGCGGGGGCAAATGGCTGGCGAGTAAATCGAGCGCGGTGTTCTCCGCCGCCAGACCCGAGGCGAAGGCAAAGCCGGCGACGCCGTTTTCCAGATCGGCAAGACAGCGTTCGTAGGCGAAGCGGGTCGGGTTGTGAGAGCGGGAATATTCATACCCCTTGTGCACGCCGGGACTGTCCTGCACGTAGGTGGAGGTGGCATAAATGGGGGTCATGATGGCGCCGGTGGACGGGTCCGGGGCCTGGCCCGCGTGGATGGCGCGGGTGGCGAAACCGCGCCGCTTACTGCTGTCTGACATGGTGGTTCCTCAGGGATTAATGGCCCAGCTCTTCGCGCAGGTGGTTGATGACATCGATGCGGGTGATCAGACCGTAGAATTGTTGGTCGTCGGCGATAATCGGTACCATGCCCTTGTCGAACAGCGGAATCAAGTCGTCCAGTTTGGCCGTGGGCGGTACGGTTTTCAGGTTTTGGCTCATGGTGCCCGCCACCGGGTCGCCGAAGTGATCCTCCTGCGACTTTACCGCCAGCAGCACATCGGTCTCGTCGAGAATACCGGCCAGTCTGCCGTCCTCCGCGACCACCGGCAATTGCGAAACTTCGTAGAGTTTCATTTTGCCGTAGGCGGCCATCAGTGTGTCGTTGGGGCGTAAAGTGACAACGTCGTGACTGGCGTAGTGGTGAGAGATAAAGTCCCGCAGGTCGCCGAACGTTTCCTTTTGCAGAAAGCCGTGATCTTTCATCCAATAGTCGTTGTAGGCCTTGGAGAGATATTTATTGCCGGTGTCGCAGACAAAGGTCACTACCCGCTTGGGGGTGGTCTGGGCGCGGCAGTAGCGCAGCGCTGCGGCAATCAGGGTGCCGGAGCTGGTGCCGGCGAGAATACCCTCTTTCAACAGCAGTTCGCGCACCACCGCCAGCGCTTCGCGATCGGGAATGCTGTAGGCTTTGTCCACCAGTGACAGGTCGAGAATATCCGGCACGAAGTCTTCGCCGATGCCCTCCACCACCCAACTGCCCACCTCTTTGGCGGGAGTGCCGGTCGCCACCGCCTCGGCCAGTACCGAACCCTCGGGGTCGGCGAGAATGATATCGATGTCCGGGTTCTTCTGTTTCAGGAAGCGACCGTTGCCGGTCACGGTGCCGCCGGAGCCCACGCCGGCCACAAAGGCGTCCACATCGGCTTGCATCTGTGCCCAGATTTCCGGGCCGGTGGTGGTTTCATGCGCCAGTACGTTGGCCGGATTGCCGAACTGGTTGATAAAGAAAGCGTTGGGGGTTTCTGCGGCGATGCGCTCGGCCATATCCTGGTAGTACTCCGGGTGGCCCTTGCCGACGTCGGAGCGGGTGAGCACCACTTCCACCCCCATGGCCTGCAGGTGCATGATTTTGTCGCGGCTCATCTTATCGGGGATGACCAGCTTCAGCTTGTAGCCTTTTTGGTAGGCCACCAGGGCCAGCCCCAGGCCGGTGTTGCCGGCGGTCGCCTCTACCAGGGTGCCGCCCGGTTTGATCAGGCCCTCGGCTTCGGCGGCATTGATCATGGACAGGCCGATACGGTCTTTGATGGAGCCGCCGGGGTTTTGGCTTTCCAGTTTCAGGTAGAGTGCGCAGGGACCGGTATCCAGGCGGTTGACCCGCACCATCGGGGTGTTGCCAATCAGGTCCAGTACCGAGTCGGCCGGTGGATTCACGTTCAACATGGGGAGTCCTCTCATCTTTTGGGCAATATTACGCTATGTTGGAGTCTAGTGCTCTGACCAGTAAATCTTTTACCTCAAAACGGGTTTTGGTTCCCTTAACCAGCCCGCTCTCAACCCGGGCATAGTCCTTCGGGACACGGGCTAGGCGCCCCCCGATTTATACCCGCAAGCGGGCCCGGCCCGAAATCATGGATTTCGGTCGTTCCGCGGAGCGAAGCAGTGCTTCGCTGATGCCCGCTCCACCCCTGTAGGCTCTGCGCCTGCATCCTTGCTGGCGAAGGTCCCGAAGGACTATGCCCGGATTGAGACCTAAGTGCCACCGAGGTGAAAGTATTTTCTGACTGGCGCGAAGGGCAACAGGTTTACTTCGGTGAAATGAAATACAGGCCAGTGTGTCAACTGTGTCAAAAAAACCGGAAATAGGGTGTTTTTCTCGATCGAGTGAGACGACGTAGCCACCGGCAAGCCCTACAGTTCCCTGTCTAACACTACTCAATCAAGGATTAAAACAGATGCGTATACTTGCGCTGATTCTGGTGCTGGATGTCTATGGATTTAACACGGTGTTGGCTGGCGAAACAATGGAGTCCCACCGCTTTATCGGCGAGCGTCCGCAGGGGGGCGGGTCGATGTTGTTAAATACGCGGTATTACGACCCGGTGCTGGCCCGCTTTATATCGGCGGACCCGTCAGCCCCCCTGGCGGATGGCGTTGGGCTTAATCGCTACACGTATGGATTCAATAATCCTGTGTCTCTCAAAGACCCGACCGGGCTTGCCGCCTCGGGCGAGGGGGGTGAAGGTGACCGTGGCAGGGGGCTGTCAGAACCCTCCGACAGTGATCTCGGTGAAGACGGCAGCGAGGCGGATGGCGGGGATGCCGATGCCGGTTTTGCCGCAGCCCAGGCTATTAACGACTTCTTGGATGAGGCGGAGACGGTGCTTGATGGCCTGGAGGAAAGTTTGCAAGACCTGCGCGACCAGGTGCAGCAACACGAGCAGGCCTATGAGGACGCCTTAGAGGAGTCTGACAGATTGCAAGAGGAGGGAAAATTTGATGAGGCACGGGATGCGCTACAAGACGCCATAACAGAGAATATCGGGCGCATGGATGCCATGGATGCCGCCCGCGGCATCATGGATGATATCCAGGCTATTGAAGGGGTGATCGACGATGTAGATGGCGAGAAGCTATAGAGAAGTGCGAGCACTACGGTATCTGACTGGCTCGACCGGACTGGCTACACCTGACAAAATCAGCCACGAAATCCAGAGCCTGCGCCGCACGGTTTTCAGTCGCTAAACTTGCAGGCATTCGCAGCGCAAGATCCACACCCTGGGCAGAGCCGGCCAAGGTGAAAAACATCGGTATGGCGCTCTCCTCGGCCGGTATAAAGAAGCAGGTCTTTGCTGTAAAACCACCGCCCGCATAGCTGTCCAGGGGTAACAACCCGAGGTTGGATATCAGGTCATTGAAGCGAAAGCGGCCATTATTTAAACGTTTTCTATTGGCTTTATCATTAATCTTCCGCATGGTTCGAAGTGGCAACCATCGCTGCCAAGCCCATTCCACTGCGAGCCGTCGATAACTCTTATCGGTGCGGTGTCGCCTTGAACCACCCACCGCGTCATCCCTAATTTTCCGACCATCCGCAGTCGGCTGGAACTGTTTGCCTTGGAGGCAATGGCGACTGCATCCCTCCAAGCCTGTTCACAGAACTGACCCTCCCCTTCAATTGTCATCTGGTTCATGCAAGGTGAATGCCTGGGTTTATCAAAACTGTCAAAGCAGACATAGTAGCGTTCCACCGGCGTCAACTTCCGTTTTAGGTAGGGTATTGATTGCATTTTATCTCTCTTGGCGATAGGTGGTGATAAGCCATGAACAGGCACTGTATTTCAATTAGCTGCCGCAATGGTCGCAGACGTTGCATCGCCGGCGTCAGGAGAGTCGGCACATTTTGCGATGCATTCTATGTTCTTAACATAAGCTTCGATGCGATCACCTATATATACGAGGTTATTGCTTTGCAACATACGGCTGCGGTGAGCACAAAGGTTTCTTATTTCCAATGACTGCAGGGCGGTTTTTACTTTTGGCACCATAGCGTCTGCCAGAAAGTGTTTGCGTTTGATACAGACGCCTAGTCCAAACGCTTCTATTCGATTGCCGTTATCAAACTGATCATTGGCCACGGGTACAATAACCTGCGGTATTCCAGCCCTTATCGCTTCGCTAATTGTGCCGATACCGCCCGGGTGTATCAAAATAGAGGCTCGGGCAAGTAGTACACCCAAGGGCGAAAAATCTACATGTCTTACGTATGCCGGCAGGGTTTTCGGTAACATATCCTTGTGTAACGTGAGCAGTATAGCAGGCTTTTCCAGCTGTTCTGCGATTGTAACTGCCTCATAAAAAAAAGACTTTGCCTTTTTATTAGCAGTGCCTCCGGTAAATATCATCGGATTGGGGTGGCGGTCTAAAAAAGATTCTATATCACTGTCCAAAACCTGCTGATTTAGCGCAGGCAATGGAAATCCAACCAGTTCGCTGTGTGCCGGCCAGTGCTTATCCATTCTCATAAACCACTCCGGCACGAGGCCGAACACCTTCTCGGGAGATTCATACCATTTATGCAGTATGCGGTGTGCCGGCGATAGGCCAATGCTGCTCCTAACTTCATTAATCGCGGATTTAATAAGTGGATCGACCATCAGCTTGTCGTAGAGATACCATATACTGCGGGGCCACCAGTCGGGCAGCCAGCTTTTAAATAAAGGGTGTTTAGGCAAGTCGCTAAGGGATCGAAACTGAACGGGTGCCAATTTAACAGTAGCTAGGGGGATATTGAATTTTTCAGAAGCTATGCGGGCGCCGAAACAAAAACCCGTGGACAAGAGGACTGTTTCGCCGGGAATATAGTGCTGCAAGATAATCTCATAAACCGGGCGAATTGCGGGCAGGAGGACTTTCTGTGCGAAGGTTTTTGCACTTTTGCGGCCATCGACTAATCGGGGATCGTCTAAAACATTTTGGTAGTCTTCTTTGTTTGAATAAGCACACAGCGTCAATGCGTTTCTATCACATAGCGCCTGGAAATAGCCACTGGCAACAATTTTAACCTCATGCCCCCGGCGTTGCAGTTCTGCGCCAATATTGACAAAAGGTACAACATCACCAAAGCTGCCGGCTGTAACCAGTATAAATCTCATTATCACCTCTTAAAAACTATCCGCACAAGCATCCGAACAACTTACAAAATGAAGGTTCACCGATATATCGGTATTAGGTAAGAGCCAGGTCCTATTGACGCTAGGTCGCCTCAGCTTTGGTTGATTTCCGAAACGCACTCGGCGGCTTGCCAGACCAGCGACGAAATGCCCTGCGAAAATTGGCTTTGTCGCTGTAGCCCAGACTAAACGCAATGTCTTCCATCGGCATATCGGTTTCCTGCAAATACCGAAGGGCTTTGGAGTAAAGTACTTCGTCCCGCAGTTGTTTGAAAGAGTATCCATGGGCATTGAGTTGACGCCGGCAGGTTCTCGGTGACAAATCCAGTTTATCGGAGACCTGTTCTAAGCTTATAAACACATCTTTCTCGCGACCAACCATTGCTCTGATCTGGTTTACAATATGCCCGGATGGACTGTGTTTACCGACCGGCTTTTCATGTTTCTGGCCAATTGGCACATAAAGCCGCTCGAGCGACTTTTTCTCAAATCGTATTTGTGTCGAGTCACAATCGTAACGGATATTCGTAGTAAACCTCTCGTTATACTTGTTGCCGGCATAAGTAGGCATAGGGTAATCCAGCACAATCTCTTCTATTTGTATGTATCTATCACACATTAGCTTAAAGCTGCTTAGAATCACTTCGATGATAAAAATCCGGATAACATCCAGTGCCCTGACAACGTCGATAGTGATAGCGGCATACTTTTCGGTAACATCCAGTTCAAGCTTCACCGGCGGAAAGCGAATCTTGAGATACTCAATGCCGGCGGAGAGAATGAACCCTATACTCAAACCCTGAAACGCATTCGGGCACGAGAGACCATGGGAGGAAAAATTCAGGTGACTGCCTAAATCCAGTGCAAGAAATTCATTGTTTGAAACTTTCTGTAGTTTCAGGATAAGTTTTTTTAATTGAGACGTTGTAACTTTAGATTCCGGCTCAAGAAAAGAGCGGCGTTTAATGTCACAGTCCTTTAAAATGACATCAACTTTGCAGCCCTCCTCCTCAACCAGTGTGACCAATTTTGCAGCATAAAGGATAGGAATGGTTGGAGAATCAAACTCTAAAGGGCCTGTTTTCATATTGTGTTTACACAATACCTTTTCTAAACATAGTGAAATTTTTCGGATCTATCCGAAGCTTTGGACAGAACATATTATGAAATACGGTAGTATTTTTGGTGTTTCAGCCCGACTTATGCTATGCCGCTGCTTCGGCTTCAGAAAAACGTCTACCACAGCACATCGCCAGTATCGTATCACTGTTGTGGAATATCATAATGCAGCCATTTTCGCAATTTCCAGAGAATGCGGTTTGCTGCGCACCGGTATTGCTAGGCCAATCACAAAACGTGATTTTGAACAAAACCATGACCGCTAAAGACCTCTTGGTGACCCCTTTAAACCTTTTCGCAATCCAATGCCTTGCGCACACTCCGTCTATATTTTTCAACTCAAGAAAACTTCGTTTCCAAGCCAACTAATCTTATTTTTTTGTCACCAAATTTCGTTTCAATTGAAACTCGGGTCATGCTCCGGTGTCGTTTCGAGTCAACAGCATCACAGGAAATTAGCGAAGGTACTACCAATGGCAAAACAGCAAAGCAGTCTTGAAGCCAAATATGTATTAATCGAAAAACTCTCGCTGCAACAAGTTTTGGGTATGTATGCAGTATTTATAAAATATTACAACTGTGTTGAACAAGATGTATTTATTCAAGATATGATTGCGAAAGACGGCGTAATCATCCTTATGGAAAAGACGACAAAAAGAATAGTTGGGTTTAGCACGTTAAAAACATTTGAAATGAATCTCGGCGGCCGCAAGTCTATCGGCGTATTCAGTGGTGACACAATACTTGAACGTCAATATTGGGGGGATCGTTCATTGCATAAAAGGTTTTCAACTTACCTTTTTGGTTTAAAGCTATCCAACCCAGTGACTCCCATCTATTGGTTGCTAATCTCCAAGGGATATAAAACCTATTTGCTGCTGGCAAACAATTTCTTGTCGTATTATCCAAGAGTCGATACGCCTGTTGACAAAAAATCTAAAAGTCAGTGCAAAAATCTGGAGTTGGTCGTTAGAAATTACTGTGAAACATTGTTTGAGAAGTCCTTTAATAAAGAAAAAATGCTTCTGGAGTTCGGCGAAGATAGCCAAAGGCTAAAGGAAAATGTTGCAGAGATCACTGATGAAATGCGCTCCAAACACGCGAAAATCGACTTCTTTGTCGAAAAGAACCCTGAGTGGCACAAAGGTGTAGAGTTGCCTTGTGCCGGAGAGGTCTCCTTTAAGTTATTTGCCGCCTATTTTCTCAAGCTGTGCAAAGGCAAGTCGGTGAAGAAGGCCGATGTCAATACGCAAGTGCCGGCTGGAAAAGAGGTGGCGGCGACATAATTTAAGCACCTTGATACAGAGAAGTAAGTGATGCTTAATCATCAGACCAGCAAAATTGCCCATAAACTTGCAAAACTTGCCAGTTACAACGGTTGTAGGAAATTCATAAGAGGCACACAACAACTTGAAGCGACACAGCAAGGCCGTTTAAAGTCAATTCTGCATTTTTCCCAAGCGACAGAGATCGCACAACGGTACCATCTGCATACAGTTGATTCACTACAGAGCTTCAGAGATCAGGTCCCGGTCACCGACTACAGCGACTGGTCCTCTTGTATTGAACGGCAGCGCAGCACCGGGCTTACGGCAGTTACCAATGCCCAGTGCGACCGTTACCAGCCGACCAGCGGCTCGACCTCCGCTATTAAGTGGATACCTTATACAAACGTGTTTCTCGACGAGCTTGATGCGGCGATTTCACCCTGGATGTGGGATATGTATTGTCGTTACCCGGGTATCAGTAAAGGCAGCCATTACTGGTCTTTATCCTGGGTTCCCACCTCACTGCGCAAGCAAATAAGCGGCAATGTGAACGATGATATGAAGCTATTGCCGTTATGGAAGCGCTTGTTTATGTCGGCCATCATGGCGGTGACCGATGAGGTGTCACAAACCAATACCTCCGAACAGTCGCTATTTTCAACGCTGTGCTATTTGGCGGCAGATCGCTCACTGTCAATGATTTCTGTCTGGAGTCCGACGTTTGCCATTAATCTGTTGGAAAATATGGGCCGCTATCGCAATGCAGTTGCCGAAACCCTCGCCACAGGGGAGTGGAATCACTTCGCCGGTGAGCTACAGGCAATGGGTCCACCTAAATCGAGTCGGGCTGCACAGCTATTAGCGGCGTGGAATGGCAAGCCCGATCCGGAATTTGTTGCTGCACTCTGGCCCAATCTCGCCCTGGTGAGTTCATGGGATACCTCGACGTCGGCGCGTTGGGCAAAACAACTTCGAGGATTGTTTCAACGGCCAGATTTCCAAGGCAAAGGGCTGTGGGCGACAGAGGGCGTTATCACAATTCCTTTTTCCGGAAAGTATCCGCTTGCGGTAAATAGTCACTTTTATGAATTCATGGATTTACAAGACAATAACATCTATAGCGCCTGGCAACTTAGAAAGAACCAGATCGTCAAGCCTCTCTTGACAACGGGCAGCGGCCTGATGCGTTACGCCATGAAAGATAAAATGCAGGTTGTAGATTTTATGAATGAGTGTCCCTGCTTTGAATTTTTAGGGCGCATGGACGGGACAGATATGGTAGGCGAAAAAATGAGTAATGAACTCGCCGCTCAATTACTCAGCCAGGTTGAGCCGCAGTCTCAGGCGTTTAAGCCTATTAGTCTGGTAGCTATACCGGCTGCATCAAACCGGCCCCCCTTTTATCTGCTGCTCTGTGAAGGCACTTCTCGCGGGTCCGATGAGAGGGATAGAGTTGCCGCGATGCTTGAGGAAGGCCTGAGTCAACATTTTCACTACAAGTTAGCGCGAGATCTGACTCAGCTTGGTCCGGCCCAGTGTGTGGTTACCGAAAATGCGTGGGAACTCTACCAGGAACGGTGCCGGCGACGGGGAATGGTTATAGGGAACATTAAGGTAGAGCCGTTGGTGTGCTGGGATGATCAATTGCCCGATGAGTTTGATTCTGACTCCGCATCAGTCGAGCCGATCCGTCAACCGACAGCAAAAATAGCATAGTCGTGATGGCCAACTTCGACTTACGCCTCGCTACAACCACTGACGTTGCGCTGCTAAAAGGCTTGGTTGACGCCACGCCCCAAGGAAGTGATATGGTGATTAACTTCGAGCGAGGAGCGAATTTCTTTGATGGTACTCAGGTTGTCACCTCTTCGCCGGAAGTCTGGCTCTATTGCGATACTAAAAAGCAGCGCCTGGCTGGCGCTTTCAGCATAGGTACCCGACCGGTTTACGTCAACGGCAAAAAACGGCGTATACGATACGCAAATGATTTAAGAATACACAGCGATTATCGAGGCTCAAGGGGCTTGTTGCGTATCGCCAACCAAGTCAAAAAGCGCCTTGGCGAGCGTGAATGGATGCAGACCGTGATACTCTCCGACAATCACGCCTCGCTGTCAACGATTGGCAGTAGTCGGGCTGGTATGCCCGCCTACCATCCTTTCGGTGAGATTAATACTCATATGATATACATCAAAAGTAGCAAGCCCGCTTTAGATATGGGTCTCACCATTCGTCAGGCCGGATCCGGTGACTTGCAGCAGATGCAAACTTTTTTTGAAGGCGAAGCCCCCAAAAAACAGCTATACCCCCATTATGATTTCTCGGCAATGGTCGAAGGTAATGCTTATTATAAAAATCTTTCTATAGAAGACTATTTTTTAGCCTTTGACAACAAAGACCTGGTAGGTATCTGCGGCACCTGGAATCAAAAAGAGTTCAAACAAACACGTTTCTTGGCCTACAAAGGAAAAATGCGTTGGCTACGCTACTTTAACAACGGCTATTCGAGGTGCTTTGGGGGGATACAGTTACCCAGACCCGGTGAAACACTTGACTACGTTTTACTACACAGTATTTTGGTCAAGGAAAATCAAGTAGACATCTTTCGCGCGCTGTTGCGATATGTTTATAACGGTTATGTCAATAAACCCGATGGCGTCATCGTCAGTGGCTTATACGATCAGGACCCCCTTCACGATGCTTACCGTGACTACAGAAAAGAGTCGCTGCGCAGCAGGCATTTTCTGGTGAGCTATGGAGATGACCCCGGCAAACAGCTCGATAAAAGCAGGCCCCTGTATATTGAAGTAGCGCGTCTGTAGCAAATCTGCATCATTGTAACCGAACGATATCAAGCGCGGTCTGGTAAGGCTTAAAGAAAGTTGCCATGAGAGAGAATATAGATAAGGAAAATTCTGCTGCCAGACAGCGTGACTACATTGCCATGTGGTTCGAGGCGAGGAGGGAATTTGGCATCAGTGATGCGATGCGTGTAGCCCGGTTGGATTTAGCCACTGCCCAGACTCACTGGAAAACCTTTCCCCACAGCAAAATGGACGGATTGGGTGGTATGGCGACCACCATGCGCAGTGCCGGGTATCCATCGCGCAACTTGCCTCAGTCGACGGAAACGGCAGTGCCATCGTTTTGGCGTTTTTTAGGCTTGATGTTCAAGCAACCAAAGCCTATCGCCAAGAAGACGATAAAGTGGAAATACCCGCGGGATATTGACAGCTCTGTCGACGGAGAAATCGCCTATGACTTTCTGACAGAAGAGGAGACCGCTATTGTTAAAAAGCTTGCCAGAAAAAACAGGGTTACCTTTAGCCACTATATACTCTGGGCGCTCAACCGCGCGGTTGCGGAACTACTCATTGACGGCGAACAACACTACTATTGGTTGTACCCTGTCAATTTGCGGGGGCCACTGGATTTTAACACGGATATGTTTAACTATTCCTCCTCCATTAACCTGTGTGTGACCAATCGTATAGAACCGCGCAAGTTGCAAGAAAGAGTAAAAGAGCAACTAAAAGCCAAGGCGTACTGGGTTAACTGGTACTTAGGTAATATCGGCAAACTGATAGGCAAGTCTGGCGTCAAGTGGGTCTACCAATATATCAGCAAGCGCCAGTTTTATGCCGGCTCATTTAGCTTTTTAGGTAGCTGGCCATTACCCGATGCGGAAAATCCCAAAAAAAACCTCAATGAAATGTGGGTTGCCTGCGGAATTGGAACACGGAATTATCCTGTATCCACGGGTATACTCGTGTGGTATGACCGTTTATCGCTTGGCATCAAACTACACCCTAGTATCTGTGACGACATTGCGCTTACCCGCCGTTGTTTAGCGCAGTGGAAAAGGTATCTTTTACCGGAAAGTAGTGCAGGCAGGAAAGTGGTACAGATAAGTCCGACTGATCGCGAGAAGGCTCTCGATACTCAGTAACCCGATCTGTTAGCAGGTATTGCATGGTCAGCCAGGGCCTGTTGACAGACGCTAAGTAGACTATGAAAAAAACGACTGATAAAGCACATGCTACCAGCCGTGGCACTGTCAACCACAGAACAGGATCAAAGCGCAGCTCCCAAGCCGAACCGGGCCATGCAGGGCGCGCTGAACTTCGCACGCATGGGCAGCGCCAAAATCAAATCAAAACTAGCGGCACCATCGGGAAGCGCGATCCGAAGCAACTGACGCCCGAAGCGCGACAAGCATTGAGAAAAAAGCTGTTGGCGGCAAGAAGGAAAACTTCCGGCAACAAGAAAAAGCACGGCCGGGAGAAGCTATATGACGATAGCGGTGTTCTGCAAACCAACACGGCCTTAGGTAACGTGGTCAAACTGTTTCTCGGCTTTGCCAAGCTGCTGAAATGGGCAGTCACGGGGATCAATGGACGTAACCCGACAGCGGGGCCCGGGGAATCCGACAAAAAATACGCCAATGAATCACAGGCTGAGCCGGAACATAAGATCGGCAAGCTCCAGTTTTTTGTTGCAGGCAGCATATTGGCAGCCGGCATCCTCGCTGGTTGGGCGCTGATAGAAATGGCCCCTGCGGCGGTGAAACAACCGGTCATCCAACGCACTCCCCTGATAGAGGTGGTGCAGGTTAATCAGGTGGCGAGAAGAATCCCGGTATTCAGCCGCGGTACGGTACAACCAAAAACCCAGATTAATCTCATTGCTGAGGTTGAAGGCAAGGCTACCTATGTTTCCGTCAACCTAAAAAACGGCGGCGTGTTCAAAGAAGGTGAACTGCTATTGCAAATCGACGCCTCTCGCTACGAGCTTGAAGTGACTAAGGCACAAAGTGCAGTTGCCAGCGCGGAGCTATTTCTGGAGAAAGCCACTGCCACCGCCAAGGTCGCGCGTAGAGGCGCCAAGCGTAACGCCTCGGCCTATGCGCTACATATTCCTCAATTAAACGAGGCAAAAGCCAAACTTGCAGCCGCTAAGGCGGATCTTCAGGTGGCTCAACTGCAACTGGCCAATACACAGCTCAAAGCGCCTTTTACCGGTCGGGTAAAAGTCAGCGACATAAACGTGGGACAATATATCAACGCCGGGGCACTGGTGGCTGATATCTATGCCCTGGATATGGCGATAATAAGGCTCCCGGTGTCAAACAAACAGCTCAAGTTGATTGATTTGCCCTGGTTTTATTCAGACAGTATTGCCCCCGCCCCGAGCCCCGATCACGATTTGGACAATAGTGACGAAACCCGAAGCGATGCCGCGGAGAATAACTCTCTACGGCAAAATCTACCACAGTTGAAAGTCTCCGGATTTTTTGGCGGCAGCAAGTATACCTGGCAGGGAAAAATAGAATACGCAGAAGGCGGACTGGACGAAAACCAGATAATGTACCTGGTTGGTGAAATAGGCCGACCTTACCAAAGGAGTCTCCAAGACCCGGAGCGTCCACCGCTGGAGCCCGGCCTGTTTGTCGAAGCCGAGATACAAGGCAGGCACTTTGATGCGGTCTATGAAGTTCCCCGACAGGCACTCCACGGCGGCAATAAAGTCTGGACGGTGGACGAGAAAAACCGCCTGCATGCTAAACAGGTCAATGTAGTTTATCGCGGGCCGGAAATGATATATGTTGATCGTGGCCTGAGCGACGGTGAACAGATAGTGATTACCGCGCTGGACTATGTGGTTAACGGCATGGAAGTGCGTATTGGCGAGGAAGCTGGAGGGACTTTGGAGGAAGGCCGTCAGTCCAGTCAATCATTTTCTCTGCATTAGCAAGTCTGAAGGGATTCAGAATTTATTTGGTATGAATCGATTGCTTACATGGTTCGCTCATAATTCAGTTGCAGCAAATGTGCTGATGATCTTTATTCTGGTAATGGGATATCTGTCTATTCCCGATACCCGTAAAGAGTTGATCCCCAATGTGTCCCTCGAACGCATAGCGATTCAAGCCGCTTATCCGGGCGCTTCGCCCTTTGAAGTGGAAGAGGCAGTTTGTAAGCGTATTGAGTCCGCTGTTTACGATATCGAAGGCATGGTGGACCTGATTAGTCATGCCAGTAAAGGCAATTGTTCGGTACAACTGGATGTCGATTTTGGTTATGACACCCGGGTGATGCTCGAAGAGGTAAAGTCACGGGTGGGTGGTATCAGTGGTTTTCCGCCAGAAGTGCAGCGGCCTGTTGTGAAAGAGCTGAAAGTTCGAAACCGCGTCGCTACGCTGGTGATCAGCGGCGAGACAGAAGAGTGGGTGTTAAAAAAAATAGCGACACGCATTCGCGATGATTTACTCACTAACCCGCTGGTATCTGTGGTGGATTTGGAAAACGTCAGACCCTATGAAGTCTCGGTTCAGGTCTCGGAGTCCTCGCTACAGCAGTACGGTTTAAGCCTGGCAGAGGTGGCCTCCATTGTCAGGGACACCTCGCAAAATATGCCGGGAGGCACCTTAAATACAGCATCGGGTGATGTGCTGTTGCAGACAGAGGGTAAAGTAGAAACCACTGACGGATTCGACTCTATTATTTTACGTGCCAAGCCCGATGGCGGCCGACTGCGCTTGTCAGATTTGGCCGTAGTGGTAGATGGCTTCCAATACGGTAATACGCGCGCGACTTTCAACGGAGAGCCGGCGGTTTCGCTCGAAGTCTATCGCGTTGGCAAGCAAAATATTGTAGATGTGGCGGAGGTGGTAAAGGAATATGTAGCGCAACCGACCAGTTATATCCCGCCGGGAATTTCCCTCTATATTTGGCAGGACGACTCCAAGCACTTCGCCAGTCGCATCAGTCTACTGCTTACCAATGCAGCACAGGGTCTGGCGCTACTGTTTGTAGCCCTGATGCTCTTTTTGCACTGGCGAATATCGCTCTGGGTAAGCGTTGGTATCCCCATCGCCTTTATGGGCGCTTTTTGGTTATTGCCTGTTATGGGTGGCTCCATCAATGTTATTTCGTTGTTTGCCTTCATTTTGGTATTGGGAATCGTAGTGGATGATGCCATTATTGTTGGCGAAAGTATTTATTCACAGCAACGGCAAGGGCTGATTGGTGTTGCCGCTTCCGTCGCCGGTGTAAAGAATGTATCAAAACCGATAGTTTTTGCGGTGTTGACGACGATCATTGCCTTTGTTCCTTTGTTATATCTACCGGGGCCCGAGGGTAAACTGATGCAGGTGATTCCCATTGTCGTGATCTCAACGCTGGTATTTTCCCTGGTTGAGTCACTACTGATATTGCCTGCCCATTTAGCGCAAAGCAGCATCACTGAAAGAGACCATCAATCCGGTTTTCAACAAAAGTTTGCACGCGGTCTCGAGCGCTTTATCGAGCGTTTTTATCGGCCGTTTCTGTCGTTTATTTTACGCTGGAACCTCGCTTCGCTGCTGGCTTTTATCGCTGTTTTTATCGTTGCTGGTTCGCTGCTGTCAGGTGGCTGGTTGAAAATGGTCCTGTTTTCGGAGATAGAAGGCGACGTTGCAGTTGCTTCAGTGGCTTTTTCAGAAGGTACACCGAGCGGAGTAACGCGCAAAGCGGTGGACAGAATTGAGCAAGCCGCTTTGCAGTTATCAAAAGAGCTTGAACAGGAAGTTGGAACACCACAAATCGGCCAGGTGCTGGCCGTCGTCGCGCCGAGACAAAAGGTATCTAATGCCGATTCGCAAAACCAGGAACACAGAGGCAATGTGTCTATTGAGTTTGTCGCCAGTAAAAACCGCAAGGTTAATGGAAAAGCAGTGCTTTCACGTTGGCGTGAAAAAGTTGGCGACATTCAGGGAGCACTGGAGTTGCGTTTTGAGTCCAACCTAAATAGCCCGGTTCCCGATTTCGCCATTAATTTTTATGGCGCCAGCCTAAGCACATTGAAATCAGTGACTGAAGACGTCAAAAAGCAGCTCATTGAGTATCGCGGCGTCTACGAAATTCGGGACTCACTACAGTCTGGTCGCAAGCAGGTTGCTATACAAATGCGCCCGGCCGCCCGTGATCTGGGATTGACACTAAGTGACGTGGGCCAGCAGGTGCAGCAGGCGTTTCACGGCATTGAAGTGCAGAGCTTCTACCGTAACGAGGACGAGGTCAAGGTGATGGTGCGTTATCCCGATAGAGCGCGGGATTCTCTGTGGCATTTGGAAAATATGCATATTCGGCTTGCCGATGGTTCTACGACACCGTTATTACACGTTGCTGAAATAGAGGATGGTACGGGTGCTCCGACGATTAAGAGAATTGATCGCAAAAGGGTCGTTACCGTCACCGCATTTGTGGACAATAATGAAGCTTCGGTGGCAAAGGTGATGACGGAACTGGAGCAGTCCGTACTCAAAGACCTGGCGCTTAAGTACCCTGACATCCGCTGGGGTATCACCGGAAAACAAAAAACCACCCAGGAATTTTTTCACATGATGGGAAAAAGCTATCTGTTTGCCCTGATTATTATGTATTTACTAATGGCGGTTTTGTTCGGTTCATACTCACAGCCTTTAATGGTGATGTACGCCATACCTTTCGGTGTCATCGGATCATTGCTGGGCCATTGGATTACCGGTGTGGATATTACGCTATGGTCGTTTGTAGGCGTTATCGCAGTAAGTGGCATTGTCATTAACGACAATCTGGTGCTGGTTGATTTTATCAACGTTAAGCGCCGCGAGGGGGTGCCGCTCGTCGATGCGATCAGGGACGCGGGTGTAGCCAAATTCCGGCCGATTATTTTGACGTCGTTAACCACATTTGTCGGGTTAATGCCAATCATTCTTGAAACCAGCGTACAGGCACAGTTCTTAATACCGATGGCGGTGTCGCTTTCTTTTGGCGTGCTCTTTGCGACCTTTATCAGCTTGATACTGGTGCCTGCGGCTTACCTGACACTCAATCAGGTTAATGGTTGGGCGAGCAGGCTGCTTGGAAAACTGCGTGCTTGGTTTAGCCTGCGCAAAGAGTGGGAGGTGGATATTGAGCAAGCCTACCAAGAAGGCTTCCGCCAGGGTTTCAACCGCAAGCCTTTCGACAGCCATCATTTTACCAACGAGGTGCTTACCGCCAGTTGGGAGGCTGGATGGGCGGATGGCAGCAGTGAGTATGAGTTGCATAGCGGTTGAATTTTTTAGACGCCAACCTGACGAGCACGCGGACTCAGTGAACCCGGTAGCTGACCGCCGCGGTTTTCACCGGTTCGGCGCCAGCCCCGGTTATCACCTCGGCGCGCGCCGTAAATTGGCCGCGCCGCAGCGGCCAGGCATAGCGGGGGCCGGCAGTGGTGGCGACCAGCGTATCGTTGACAAACCAGTCGACCCGGCGAATATCGTCGGCTTCGGTAACGGCGAATTCAAAGTATTCGTGGCTGTCGGGAATACGCGGGTCCATGGCCAGCAGCAGCCCCGGGCTGGGTTTGCGCAGGCGCAGGGTTACTGCGGTGGTGGCCGCCGGCTGCGCAGAGGTGCCGGGCACAAACCATTCTTCGCGGGTGCGGCAATCTTCCTGTGCCGGTGCGCCGGTGGCGACACACACCGACTTTTTAACCAGTTTCTCGCTGAAATAAAGCGGTCTCACATCGCGGTTGCGGTTCAATTCGTTAACCACCGAGCGCAGCACCTGGGCGGGTCCGGTGGCGCCGGTGACTTTGTGCATGGCCGAGTAATCGAGATTGCCAATCCAGACACCGACAGTGTAGCGGTCGTTGTAGCCGATGGCCCAGGCGTCGCGATAGTCGCTGGAGGTGCCGGTTTTGACCGCGGTCTGGTAGGGAAAATTGAGAATCGAATCGCGGCCGAATTCTTTTTCCCGCGCGCCCGGGTCGGACAGGATATCGGCGATCAGGCTGGCGACATCCTCCGACAGGACCCGCCTGCCGCGGGTCTGCCGGTGTCGGTGTTCCAGCAGTGTCAGCGGTTTGAAGTCACCCATGCGCGCCAGCACCGCATAGGCCTGCACCAGTTCAAACAGGGTCACCTCGCCGTTGCCGAGGGCCAGCCCGTCGCCATAGACATTGGGGTGACCTGCCAGGCTGGTAAACCCGAAGCGGTGCAGAAAATCGAGAAAGTGCTGGGCACCTAAGTATTGCACTGTGCGCACTGCGGGAATATTCAGCGAGTTGCCCAGTGCCTCGCGCAGCGAGACCGGGCCGTAGTGGATGCGGCTGTAGTTGTGATAGGTGTGCATGCCGGGGCCGACACCCTCTTCCAGGGGCATGTCTTCCAGCATCGTGGCCGCGGTCCAACCGCGCGCCAGCGCGGCCGCATACAACAGCGGCTTCAGCGCCGAGCCGGGTTGGCGCCGTACCACTACTGCATTGAGTTGATTGTAGGGCATGTCGTCGCGTCCGGCGTGGCCGACCGCCCAGGCAATCACCTGGTTGCGGTGGTGGTCGACCACTAAGGCGGCGCCGTTTTGCACGTGCCGGGGAGCCAGGTTTTGCAGGCGCGTGTCGAGTATGCGCTGGACTTTTTGCTGCAGCTCGATATCGACGGTGGTGTCGACCGGCTGCCCGCGCGGCGCATCCACACGGGTGCTGGCAAATTGCAGGAAGTGTTCGAGATTGTGACCGAACTGGCCGCTGGCCGGTTGCAGTGGTTGCCGCTCGATCGCCGCGGTGCCCGTGCGGGCGGCCAGGTCGGCGATGGCGCTGTCGAGATGCGCCGCGCGCCGCTGCGGATCGAGCCAGCGGGGCGCGCGCACCAACACCGCCAGTGCCAGCATTTCGCGTTCGCTGAGGGTGCTGATATCGCGGTCGAAATAATGGGCCGCAGCCTGCGCGATACCGCGGCGATTGGCGCCGTAGGGGACCTGGTTCAAATAAAACTCGAAGATATCCAGTTTGCTGAAACGCCGCTCCAGTTGCGCCGCCTCGAAGCCTTCCAGCCACCGCGACCAGGGCGTGCGCGGGCGCGGGTGCAGCATACGCACCACCTGTTCGGACAGGGTGCTGGCGCCGCGGACAATATCGCCGGCCAGCAGGTTTTGCACCAGCGCATGGGCGCGGGCGATCCAGTCGACCCCGCGGTGGGCGAAAAAGCGTTTGTCTTCCGACACGATAAACGCGTTTTGCAGAAACTCCGGTACCTGATGCAGATAGACCCGGTCGTTGAGATTCCAGCGGTTTTGATAGGTGATGTTCAGCGGCTGTCCGTGGCGATCCAGAAAGGTATGTCTGGCCGCGTGGTCGAACAAGTGCTCGAAGCTGTCCGGCAGCGGCTGCAGTGACCGGGAGGTGGCAAGCGTGAGCCCAAGACCGAGGCCCAAGCCCAGGACCGCCAGCGCCCCCAGCGCGATGCAACGGTAACTGCGGGCGCCGCCGGTCACTATTGCTGCACCTCGTCCTTCACCTCGAGCAGTGCCGGCAGCCCCTTGCCGTAAATATCCGGGTCGTACATCTCTTCGGCGTGCAGCGGCATCACGGAAAACTCGCCGGTGGCTATGGCCTGGGCGGTGTAGGACAGCGCATAGTTCCCCGCCGGCAGATAATCGGCGTAGAAGCGCGCTGAATCGTGGCGCAGTTCCCTGTGGTAAAAACTCCAAAAATAGCGGCCGTAGTAAGACCAATCGGCAACGGTGAAAAACCAGGAGCCCGCCGCCGCTTGAAAACTGCCTTTGTCCGCATCGACGCCGGAGGCGGTGGCCAAATCGGTATTGACCGGTTCCAGGCCACCGGGCACGGGATCGTAGAGCGTGACAAAGTGCCGGGCAGTGGGCACCGACACAAACAAATCCACCTTGACCAACTCGCCGCGCCGTATCTGCATGGGACGTTTTTGAGTAGGACCTTGTAGCAGTACAAACTCGCCGTCGCGTTCCACCGAGTACTCGCGCCGCACCTCAATGCCGGCGTTAATGCGCGCGGCGTTATCGACCTGCAGATCGTAGGCGATACGCGCGGCGTAGTAGAGACGGCCGTCGCCCTCACGATCGATGGTCATGGTGGTGGCTTCACCCGGTGAGTGGACCGACAGTGGCCGGGTCAGGGTGACCGGTGCATCGGTGGGGCGGGTAAAAATCGCCTCGCCGAGGCGCGTCGCGCCGAGGTTGACGGCGATGTTCATAGCCGGGTCTGTACTCTCGTAAATTTTCGCGTAATCGATCAGGGCGTTGAGGCAGAACATGTTTTCCTGGGTGTTTTCCCAGTGGCTGCGGGCGCCGCGGCTCTGGGTAATGCTGCGCACCAGCTTAAAGGGAATATCACCGATACGGGCGGCGATATCGGCGTCGATACCCGGCCGCAGGAAACTCGAGAGAATGGCGCAGTTGGCGCGCAGGGGCGTGGCCAGCAGGTACTTGTAGCTGTCGTCCCAGGCTTCGTTGAACTGGAATTTGCCGCCGCTCTGGCTGGCCTGGCCAAGCAGGGTGTTGACGGTGTCGCTGACAATATCCTTATCCAGCGGTTCGGTTTGCAGCGCCGCCTGCAGAAAATGCGCCTTGCCGAACAGGTTCATTTCCGGCAGATGGCGCCGGTAGCGCTGGATGTCGGCGGTGCCGATCTTGCCGCTCTGTGCCAGGGCCGCCAGGGCCACGGCGCGCACCGAGGACGCCATGCCCTGGCTGTAAAACGACGGCAACTCATCGCGGCGCAGCAGCCGCAACAGATAGGTATGCAGGCGCGCCTCCACCTGCGCCGGCACCTCGAAGTTGTTGCGCCGCAGCCAGTTGAACGCCAGCGCGGTATAGGCGGACAGATAGGGACTGACATGGCGGTTGGAGGGAACCCAGTACGTCATACCGCCGTTGGGCGCCTGGAAGTTGGTCGCCGCGGTGAGCGTCTCCCGGATGTCGTCGCCGGGTTCCGCCCAGGCCACTTTATCGTCGAGATAAGTGGCCAGTTCGATATAGGCGCCCGCCGCCACCGCCTTGGTCAGGCGCTGTTCCCAGCACAGGTGCGGGTAGTCTTTCAGGTAGTCGAAAGCGCCGTCGAGAGTGCCGATCACCGTGGGCGAGAGCACGGCGCTGATACTGCCCACGTCCGGATAGATGCCCTCGGGTATCTGAATCTCCTCGCTAACCCGGGCGGCCGTGGTGGTGCCGTAGGTGGTGGCGGTTTCCAGCGAGCGCCGCGGGTGTACCGGCACCTGGTGTTCCACGGCGTCGCGGTCGCGGCGGTCGCCGCCGCGGGCGACAAAACGCAGTTGTCCGCTCCCCTCGGTCTGCACCGGCAGCCAGACGTTGACGCGTTTAAACGGCGCCACTTGCACCCGCCGGTTAATCGTCGCTTTGGCGGCGGTGTCCAGTGGCCCACTGGCGCGGATATCGATACTGAGCGTGCGCGCCTTGTCGGTGCGATTCATCACCGAGAAGCCGGCGTTGAAGCTGTCGCCCTCGGTGACCTGGTTGGGCATCACCGGGCGGATTTCGGTGGGGCGGTTGACTTTGAAGTTGGCGTCGCCGAGTCCCATGCGATCGCTGGGGGTGACGGCAAAGGCGAGGATACGCCAACCGGTGAGATTGTCCGGCACCTCGAATTCGATACTGGCGCGGCCGCGCTTATCCGGTTTGATGGCGGGATTCCAATAGCTGACGAATTTGAACAGGCTGCGCAATTGCCCGTAACCGGAGCCGCCGTCGCCGCCCGGATTGGCGCCTTTTTTCTCGAACTTCTGCCGTCCTACCAGACGGCTCAAGAGGCTGTAGTTGTTGACATCGAGGGAGTCGAGGCGGTTAAAGCCCGCGTACGGATCGTAGTAACTCCTGCCCTGGCGATTGAGGGCGAGCACCGCCTCGTCCACCACCGCCACGGCGATTTCGTAGGGCTCGCGGTTGTCACCGGCTTTGGGCTTCACCCGCAGGGTGGCCTTGACCCTGTCGCGCGGTTTGTAAGTGGTGCGATCGGTTTTAATGCTGACCGCCAACTCTTTGTACGGATCGCTGACGCGGGTTTGCACATAGCCCATGCGAAAGGCGGGTTTGCCCAGGTCGACCCGGTCGGGCCCCAGGGGTTTGGCAACCCGCGGTGAGAGGGCCACCACTGACAGATAAAACCCCGGCAGATAATCGGGTTTGATCGGCACCTCGATGACCGGTGTGCTGGTGTCCAGGGTTTCGATCCAACTGTCCAGCACGCCGTAGCGTTCCACGGTCACCAGTGCCCGGGTGCCGGGAAACGGGTTTTTGATTAAATAGCGGGCGGTGTCGCCGACAGTGTAGGCGTTTTGCTCGGGGACCAGCGGCAGGGTGGCGTCGTCGGACTGGTCCCACACCACGGCGCCGCGGCCGGTGACCCAGCCGTGCAGGGTGGTGCTGTGGGTCTTGCCCTCGGTGTCGGTGATACGCGCGACAAACTGGTAGTAGCCGGCGCGCTCGGGTTTGAATTTACAGGTGGCAGCCGTTTTCGTGCTGGTTGCCCGGCACCGGGTCTCCTCCACCCAACTCATGATATTTTTGGTGATGTAGGCGTTGCCGGGCCCCTTAACCCGGGCGGCCTTGTAATCGCGGTGGCTGATGGCGACTGTAACCTCGATTCCAGGCGCGGGGTTGCCGGCGGCGTCCACCACCAGTGTTTGCAGGTTTGCGGTCTTACCCTGCTGGTAGAGCCAGCGGGTATTTTTCAAGCCGACGAAGCGGGTGCGGCCGGCGTAGTCGGCGCTGGCGGCAGCGGCGACGAACTTGCCGCGCTCGTCTTTCACCGCCGCTTCCACCGCCACAGTGCCGTAGTAAATCTCGGTTTCCGGCAGGGTAAAACTATCTTCGTGCTGGCCGAGATCGTCGAGTTGGCCACGCACATCGAGCAGTGTCACCTGGTCGCTGCTGCGCTGCTCGCCGGCGCCGAAACTGAAACCCCTGGCGAGCGGACTGGCACTGGTAAACGTTTTCGGCCGCAGCCTGGCAGTGAGGCGAATTTCCGCCGCCGCAAAGGGTCCGCCGGCATGCAGGGTGGCCAGAGAGGTTACCGCCACCTGCTCGCCGGTGGCAAATCGCTCACCGTTGAGTTCCGCTTTGACCTTAAACGGTGAGGGGGTGAAATCGCTGACCAGTACCGTCATCGGCTCCCAGGCAATACGGTCCCAGCGGTTGGCCGGTTGCTCGACCGGTGCCAGCTCAAACCGATACCAGCCCACGGCTCCCTGTTCCGGCACCTTGAAGGTGTCGTCAAAGGCGCCGAAGGCATTGAGGCTGATGGCCTTTTTTTCGTAGACCACTTTCTGCTGCGGATCGAGCACCCGCAGGTTGTAACCCGCCGGTGGCGGCGCTACCCATTGGGTATTGCTCTGGTCTCTCAGGTAGAGCTTGAAATCTATGGTATCGCCCAGTTTGTAGACCCCCTGCGCGGTAGTGCCCCAGGCGTGGCTGTGCCCGCGGCGTTTCCGCAGGTGGGAATAAACACCGCCGCCGCGCACCGCAAAGTGGTGGTTGATGGGAATGACGGCGATCTCTCCTTCGCTTTCAACCCGGGCGAAAAAACCGGGTTGGTTGGCGCGGTAGCCGCCGTAGATAAACTCGAGTTCGGGGTCCAGCTGCGCCAGCCCCGGCAGTGTTGCCAGTCCCCGCCCGTCGGTGGTGGCCTCAATGCCCAGTTCTTCCAGGCCGGCCAGGTCCTGGTAGCTGCCTTTCAGCAGCGAGACCCTGGCCGCCGGCACCGGTTGGCCGGCGGCAAAGTCGGTGACCCAGAGCAGTGAGTTAAAGTGTCCCATTTTGGCGTGGACCTGGTAGGGCGTTACCTGGGCCAGGATTTCGGTGTCCTCGCGCCAGTCCGGCGGTGTGGGATCGGGGCGCAGGCGACCGTAAATCATACCGCTGTTGCCGCCGAGCAGTGTCCGCACACCCAGCGGGGTGGCGTAGGCGATATTCTGGGCTTTCTCTACCGGTAGCTCCCGCACCAGGCCGCTGGCAGCGGCAGCGGCGTCGAGCCTGTCATAGGTCACAGTGACTTTGTCCAGGTTGGTGACATAGAGCGGCACCTCGCTGTCGATATCTTTTTCCAGCACCGCCTGGCGATGGCGCAGGCGCAGGCCGGGTTCGCGGTGGGAGGTAAAAAAAGTAAAGTCGGCGGGCGCGGGCAAAGTGCGTCCGAATTCATCGGTGAAGGACTGGCGGTCGATGTTGACCGCATACTGCCGGTGGGCCTGCAGGAGTTCCGGCAGCCAGACGTAGTAGTGCCGGTTGGCGCGGTGGGCCGAAGTCAGGCGGGTCCAGTCATGGGTGTTTTGCCAGGGGTCGTAGTCCTTGCGGCCGCCGTCCAGCGCCGGCTTGAAACGGATGTGATTCTTCACGCTGGAGTTCAGCACCGGCGCCGAGAAAATCAAAGCCACGGCGCTCAGGGGCGCGCAGCGCTTGTCCTGCCGGTCCGGCTGCAAATCGCCCAGCAGCAGGTCACTGGCCCGGCGCTGACCCCGTAAGGTGCAGCGCAGGCCGATCACGGCAAACTCCGGATAAGTGTGAAAGCTCACCACCGTGCGCTGTTCGATACCCGCTTCGCTGCCTTCGCTGGATACCAGCCCCGGCGCCACCTCCAGGCGCGCCGCCCGGTCGAGGGGCAGTTCCTGGCGCGGTTCCACCAGCCATACCTTGCGGGCGCTGTCGCCCGCCAGTTGGGTCGGTCGATCGTTCACCCGCTGCTGCTCAAGGTCGCTGCCGGTCGCCCACCAGGGTTGGGTGCGCGGCAGATCGTCGGGAAATGCCAGCACGGGTACGCGGGCTTTTCGGACGCTGGCATCGGTTTTGATGGCCAGGGCCTGCTCCACGGAGGTTTTCGTGACCGGTTGGTTGAAGGTGACCTGGATCAGAGGTGTGCCCGGTGACAACCAGTTAAAGAAACGGGTATAGGTGATCTTCGGCCGCGCTGTGGTAAAGGTATGGGTGATCTTTTCGCTCAGACGGGCGCCGGTGGTGGCGGTAATACCGGGTGCCACCTCGATGCGGTAGCGGGTGGCCAGGCGCATTTTGTGCTCCTCGCGCAGCTGGCAGGCCAGGGCGCTGGTGTTGAGCCAGCGCCACTCGCAGGCCAGTGCGGGGGCAATGCTGATGGGAATAGCGGCGGCATCGCGCTCCATCCTGCCGATCGGCACCACCGGGCGGTCGAACTGAAACACCACCTGCCGGCCCGCTTTGACATCGTCGCCGGCCGGGGTGATACGCAGGATTTTCAGGGCTTTGTCGGTGGGGCGGGCGGCCGAATCAAACGCGGGCGCGGCGGCTGTTGCGTTGCAGATGCCGAGCCAGAGTCCTAGCCAGATATCCGGCCGGCAGCCGCTTGCACGCAAAAGTCGATGGGGTCGCATTGCTGTTCCTGATCAAGGGAATTGAGGTTGAATACTATATAAGTATCCCCTGCAAAAGTGACCATCGGGTGAGGAAAAATGATGAAGTATGGCGAGGTAAAAGTAGTGCCGGCGGGGACGACGGGGAATCCCGGCGACCGGGGGCGGACGCGACCCCGGCCGTAGTGGCGGGTGCCGCTCAGCCGCCCAGTTGTCTGGCGATACCGTCCAGTTCGTCCAGTGATTTCATCACGTCGTCGAGCACCGCAGCGGCGGCGTCGGGCTGCAAATTCAGTTGCTCGTAGAGGTGCACGGGCACTTCTGTCGAGGGGCCGCTGCCGAAGCCGCGCTGGCTCAACAGCAACTGGGCGACATGCACCAGTTTGGCATATTCATGATGATCGCCGTCGTATTCCGGGGTGTTCTGGTGGCGCAGGGCGGTGACGATTTCCGGCGGCACACTCCACAGCTCGGTCAGGCAACTCGCCAACTGTTCGCGGGTGATACCGAGAATATGGCGGTCGATCATCTCGTGCTGTACGTGGGGGTTGGCCTCGGTGTAGCGGTTGATCACGTTGAAATAGGGCGGGAACACCTCAGCCAGCACCAGGTAGCCGAAGTTACTCAACAGGCCGGACAGGTAGGCCAGTCCGAAACTGGGCCGGTGAGCGCGGGGAATGGCGCCCACCAGTCCCTCCACTGTGGTGGCGGTATAGACCGCCATTTGCCAGTAGGGCGTGGTGCCCTGGGGCAGGTCTTCAGGCAGCTTGAGGGTTTTGCCCATCGCCAGACCCAGCGACAGGTTGAGCACCATATCGAAGCCCAGCACCCGCACGATAGCGTCGTGCAGTGACTTGATCTTGCCCGGTGTCGAGTAATAGGGGGAGGAGGCCCAACTGATAACCTGGGCGGCCAGGCTCGGATCCATCTCCACGATTTCCGCCAGGTCGCTGACATCGGCATTGCGATCGACCCGCAGCTTGATGATGCGATTGGCGGACTTGGGCAGCGGCGGTAACTCCAGTGTTTCCTCCAGCCGCTGCTTGATGCGCATACCGGTGAATTTATGGACAGCGTTTTGCACCTGGGTATGGTCATCGAGACCGGAGGTGTCGGTTTCCAACTGGGCCAGGGGCACGGTAATGTCGCTGACATTGACATCGGAGAGAATCTGCTGGAAATCGGCCTGTTTGAGCCGCAGCAACTGGTCCCCGAAGCCGGAGTCGAGCAGCAGGTCGTCGCGCTTCAGCAGGCGGCGATCCACGAGCGTGGGCAGACCGGCCATATTGGGCACCGCCGGTACCGACTCCAACTGGTGCTCATCGATAAAACGGCGCAACTGGCCGGTCGGTATGGCGCGCAGGTCACGGCCCAGGCGGCGGTTGACCACGTTCAGGTCCAGCAGGCAGTCGGCCGGGATCAATACCAGCACCTGGCCCTGCTCGTCCTGCAGAATCTGTGATTTGGCCGCGCCGAGACTGCGCAGATGGTGTTGGTGCCAAACCCGCTCAGTGCCCCCGTCCCTCGGTGCGGGCGATAGGCTGTAGGCGACGTTGCGCGTGCTCAGCAGTTCTTTGACGCTCTCAGGTACCGGCAAACCCGTATCCTCACTCATTACATTGACCCCGTATTAGTCCGGGGCGCTATTCCTGATTGACTGTCGAGGTTCCGCCCTTGTCAGGGTAATACTATTCGTACTGTTGTTCGTACTGTTGTTCGTACTGTTGTTCGTACTGTTGTGCCCTTTGGGGGTACTGACTGAACCGAATTGCCCAGTGTCGGTGATCTCTTTGCAACCATCAAGACTCTAGTCGTTAAGTCTATATTATAGTTCTGGGCGCAGGGTACGACGTTAGTTACCGGTGGATAATACAGTCATTGGGGCGTCAAGAATGCAAAGATCGTCCCATTTTTTGATAAAAACGGCACTCTCGCCCTCATGGCACGGGCGTTTGGCAGATGCGACCTTATATTTCGTATTGCCGCCAGTGATCCAGGTCAGGCCCCCGCCGGCCGTTGTTTTGACGCCGATCGCCGTTTAGCAACTCAAAGCGAATGGACTGGCGCCGGTCTTTCAATTGGCGTCGCTGGTAGAAACGGCGTTCTGGGCCTCTGTAGTCGTTTTCATCCTGATTGAAGTGGTGAGACATGGGTAGATACCGTGTACCTCTGAATGGGAGCGGCTATTGTAATACTTTCTTATCGTTATTGCTCGCATGTGGTCTCAGCTGCCAAGCCGCTTTGGTTTGTGCCCGGATTGTCCCACCCGTGGACCTCTGGTGACCGCGTTGGCCATATTTGACTGGTCGGCGGCCTTATGGAGGCGGGCCGCCGTCGGGCCAGGTGTCTCCATTTCTCGAGCCGGTCATCGTTAGCGTCACCTGAGCAGGTGGTGGCGCCGTCACCTGCCGCGGTGGGCTCGACGGCCAAATCAGGCGGTGAGGGAACGTGTCTTTGCCACCTGTGGCTCAGGGGTAGCGCAATTACGTATTTTCGCAAGTTGTTTTTCCGTGAATAACTTTGAAATTGCACACGCTTTGGCAAAAGACTGGCGGCGTAAAACACTGCAAGTCTCACGCTTTCATGAAGATGTCTCGCCTTTAAAAACGCATGAAGTTTTATGGCGCCCATAATTTTTGTAGAAAATAGAAAACGTTTTGTGCCGCGTTATACATACTTTTTGTCTTTTTTGAACTCATGTTGTTGAAGGAGGCGTCGATTAAAAAATATGTGCGACCGAAAAAATTGTTAACTATTTTTAAAAAATTATCTTTTGGAAATTTTTTTTGTTTTCTTGTGAAAAGTTTTTTGAGGTGAACGGTGATAGCTTCGTTACAGTTTTGTCCCACAAATGCAGTCGCGGCCAAAAAAATAATACACGCGACAATTTACCCGCTAACCGACGGAGGAACCAATCAGTCAACTAAAAATATAAATATTTCGTCAAAGTAAAACGATTATAAAAAATGGAGAAAAAACACCATGAAAAACAACTCCCTGCCTGTGGGTTTATTAAAAAAGCTAGTGCTCGGCGGCGCTGTCGCATTGTCGGCAACGTCAGTGTCGGTGCAGGCCGTACAACTGGATTCGACCGCCGCCGCCAGTCCGGTACCGGCGGCCGCAGCCGCGATTACCGATCGCATTATCGTCAAGTATAAAAATACCGCGCCGGAAAGTTTGTCCGCAACGCTGTCGCAGGCGTCGCTCGATCGCGCCGAACAGTTGGCCGGTGCCGGCCTCAAACATATGCGTAAACTGGCCACGGGTGCGCATCTGGTCAAACTCAAACGGCAGTTGACCGGTGCAGAAGTGGATGATGTTATCGCCAAGTTGATGGCCGACCCCAATGTGGAATATGCCGAGCGGGATATTATGCTCAGGCCCATGGCGATTCCCTCGGACCCGCGCTACAGCGAGCAGTGGCATTACTTTGAAAACGCCGGCGGTCTCAATCTGCCCGCCGCCTGGGACGTGACCCAGGGTGAGGGTGTGGTGGTGGCGGTTATCGACACCGGCTATCGCCCGCATTCGGATTTAAATGCCAATCTACTGCCCGGCTACGATATGATTTCCGACACTACCGTGGCCCAGGACGGCGGCGGGCGCGATGCCGACGCTCGTGATCCCGGCGATTGGGAGCCGGCGGGCGCCTGCGGCGCCGGTGAGCCCGCCCGCAACAGCAGCTGGCACGGTACCCACGTCGCCGGCACCATCGCGGCAGTCACCAATAACGGTGTCGGCATCGCCGGTGTCGCCTATAAAGCCAAGGTGGTGCCGATTCGCGCGCTGGGCCGCTGTGGCGGCCTGCTCTCGGATATTTCCGATGCCATGATCTGGGCTGCCGGCGGCAGTGTGAGTGGTGTGCCTGCCAACGCCAACCCGGCCCAGGTGCTCAATCTCTCACTCGGCGGTGGCGGCAGTTGTGGCGCCACCCAGCAGGCGGCTATCAACACCGCCCGCAGCCTCGGCGCGACCGTGGTGGTGGCGGCCGGCAACTCCAATGCCAACGCCGCCAATGCCACCCCGGCCAACTGCGCCGGCGTGGTCACCGTCGCCTCCGTCGATCGCAGTGGCGGCAAAGCCTGGTACTCGAACTTCGGCAGTGTCGTGGATGTGGCCGCGCCCGGTGGCGACACCAGATTCGCGGCTGCCAACGGTGTGCTGTCCACGCTCAACAGCGGCACTACCGGCCCCGGCAGTGAAAGCTATGCCTTTTTCCAGGGTACCAGTATGGCGACTCCCCATGTGGCGGGCGCCGCGGCGCTGCTCTATGCGGTGCAGCCGGGTATTACGCCCGATGCCGTCGAGTCCATTCTCAAAAGCAGCGCGCGCAGTTTTCCCGCTACCTGCAGCCAGTGCGGTGCCGGTATTGTCGACGCGGCGGCTGCAGTCGATGCAGCTAATGGCGGCGGCGGTGGCACGCCCGATGGTGTGTTGGAAAACGGTGTGGTAGAGACGGGGTTGTCCGGCAGTACCGGGACTGAACTGTTTTTCACCCTGGAGGTGCCTGCCGGTGCCGGCGATCTGTCGTTCCAACTCAGTGGCGGCAGCGGTGATGCGGACCTGTATGTGAAGTTCGGTTCGGCGCCCACTACCGGCAGCTATGACTGCCGTCCCTTTGTCAGCGGCAACAACGAGACCTGCGATATTTCATCGGCCCGGGCAGGGACCTATTACGTCATGGTGCGGGCTTACAGTACCTTCTCCGGCGTCAGCCTGGTGGGCAGTTTTACCGAGGGCGGCGGTGGCGGTATCAGTGAGACCGACCTGTCCGGAGCGCGATTTTCCTGGACCCGCTATACCATCGAGGTAGCCCCGGGCAGTACCGCACTCGAGGTCTCTATAGCCGGTGGTAGCGGCGATGCCGATCTGTATGTGCGCGCCGGTGCAGCGCCGACGTTGAGTGCTTACAATTGTCGCCCCTATCGAAACGGCAATAACGAAACCTGCAGTATTGCCAATCCCCAGGCCGGTACCTGGCATATCGGCTTGTACGGTTACGCGGCTTACTCAGGGGTCAGTCTGGAAGCCAACTAGCAGCGGCTCGGTCGCGATGATAGTAAAAGCCTTCGCATTTCGGTGCGGGGGCTTTTTTTTCGGCTTTGATTCGTTGCCGTTTGGCCAGTGGTGGTATTGACTGACCGACTTGGGTTACCATTTCGATCCCACGGGGCCCTGTAGCACGCAATGGAAGAGGTCTTGCACCGTTGGTCGTCCACTTGTCTACTATCCCGCCGATAACCCTGGATACGTGGCGCTACTATGAATCTTATCTGGACACTGTTGATTGCCTTCAGCCTGCTGCTGGCCTCAAACGCCAGGGGCGCGGAAGAGGTTCCCCTGCAGCGCTTTGCCGAGTTGCCTCGTTTCAAAGACCCGATGATCTCCCCAAATGGCAAACGTATCGCCGTCACCCTGACGCTGGACGGCAGGCCCCTGATGGTGGTGCAAAAGTTGTATACCGAAACCGATCGAACCAAAGAGGACCCGGTGCCTTTCAGCATCGGCGAATTTTTCTTCAGTTGGTACGACTGGGCCAATGATGAGCGCTTGATAGTGAGTATTCGCTCCAATGTAAAATCACGAGGTTCGCTGTGGAGTCTGAGCCGACTGGTCACTGCGAGCCGCAAGGGCAAATCCATGAAAGTGTTGCCAATGACCACCAATTTACGGGGGTATTATCGCCAACACGCCACTGTCGTGGACTGGCTTGAGCACGACCCGGATCATATTCTGGCTGCACTGGATAATTCACCGACCTTATGGGCGGCGCCGGAAGTGGACCTGGTCAATGTAAATACCGGCAAGAGCCGCCGTGTGGTGAAAAACAAAAAGGGAATCCACAACTGGATAGTGGATAGTCGGGGCGTAGTGCGGGTCGGTGTTAAACGCCCTACCAACAGAGGGCTGCGAGAGACCGTTTACTACCGCGAAACCGAGGAGGCTCAGTGGGAGGTTTTGCAGAGAATCGATCATTATCATCACGACCGCTTGATGCCCATCCGCTTTGATAAGCAGGACCCCAATATTCTCTTGGTAAGCAGTGTCAATCTGGCGAAGGATGAAAACACCGTTGCGAAAATTTTCCGCTACGACCTGACTGCGCGCGAGGTGGTGGGGCCTTTTGTCGATACCCGCCGTAAAAAGGTTCTGAAGTTGTTAAAAAATGCTTTGCCGGACGTGAAGGTGGACATTGTTTCACATGACCGGGCAAAAAAAACCTACATTGTCCGCACCTATTCCGACGTGACTCCACCGGATTACTACCGGCTTGATTTGAATCGTAACGCGCTGGAATTCCTTGCATCCGAGCGTCCGGAGCTGGTGGGTATGCAATTTGCCCCGATGACGCGCATCACCTACACGGCGCGGGACGGGCTGGAGATTCCCGCCTACTTGACGCTGCCTGTCGGTCGGGAAGAGCAAAACCTGCCGCTGGTGGTCTACCCCCATGGTGGTCCCTGGAGCCGCGACGAATGGGGGTGGGATAACTACGTGCAGTTTCTGGCTAATCGTGGTTACGCGGTGTTACAGCCCCAGTTCAGGGGCTCTACCGGATTTGGTATCGAACACCAGGAAGCCGGCTACGGCCAATGGGGTCATGCTATTCAGGACGATATCACCGATGGGGTCAAGTGGGTGATTGATCGCGGTGTTGCCGACCCCGACCGCATTTGTATTATCGGCGCCAGCTTCGGCGGTTATGCCGCTGCCATGGGGGTGGCGAAAACGCCGAACCTGTATCGCTGTGCGGTCAGTATTAACGGCGTACTTAACTTGAAGCGTATGATCGATGACGGGCGGGACCGGGTGTTTTCCTCAGTCCCTCGAGCAATCGTGAATGATCGCAAAGATTCGGAAGATGCCTCTCCCTATCATCTGGCAAAGCGTATAAAAGCGCCGGTGTTGTTGATTGCCGGTGAAAAAGATACGGTGGTGCCTGCTATTCACTCGCGCAAAATGTATAAAAGACTCAAAAAACTGAAAAAGCCGGTGGAGTACATAGAACTGGAAGACGGTGAGCACTGGCACACCAACGAGGCCCATGAGTTGATTGTGTTTACCGCCCTGGAGCGTTTTCTGGCGACGCATATTGGTGGCGCCTCCAGCGTGCAGGCTCGCGCCGAGCAGCAATAACATCAGTATTGGAGTGATCCGGGTTTGCACGGCATTTAATCGCTTTGGCGCCAGACTGCCCCGTCGGGTCGATCAACTGGCCTCCGGACCCAAAAGCTGCAGTGCCTGCATGCGATCTTTAACCATCTGGATAGCCCGCCCCTTCATGTCATCCGGCATATAGCTGTGATTGATGGTATCGGTTATTTTCTTTTGGTCGATGGCCAGTTTCCGGATAAACGCCCGAATGGGTTTCTCCGGTAAACCCAGCCGACTGCCGAGCACGACAAAATCCTGGCCGGTGTAGTAGCCGTAGTGCTTGAAGGCTTCAGTAAAGTATTCACCGCCGTCGTCAGGGTCATGGAGCAGGCCGAGGGCCAGCAATCCCATGCCTGTCACCCCGGCCGTATCTGTTTTGAGGGCTTCGCAAAACAGACAGTCATAATTCGGCGTCAGCTTATCTTAGTAACGTCCGGTGTTGCCGGGCAAGCGCTGGACGCTGAGATTCTTCAAATGTAGATCATCGTTGCCGATGATATAGGCGAGTATGACCCGCCGCACGAAATCGAGCGCCGCTGCCCGCTTGCCGCCGGTGACATCGAGAATCAGTTTGCCGGCTTGCTCATTGCGGGTAGCCGTCGATCAGCGAGCAAGTACCGCCGGCCTGTTGACGTTACCCAATACGATACCCGCGCCCGCGCACCGTCACTACCGGGTTATGCTCACCCGACGGGTCCAGCTTGCGCCGCAGGCGGCAGATAAAAACCTCCACCAGGTTACTCGGGCGACCGGGTTTGTCGCTGTAGAGAAAATCGATCAGTTCTTCTTTGGACACCACCTGGCCCGGATGCCCGGTCAGGTATTCGAGTATCTTGTATTCACAGGCGGTAAGGTCGACCTCACGGTGACCGCAAAATACCCGCCGGCGAGAGAGGTCGATGGAAAAGTTTTCAAAGATGCGCTTTCTGTGTACCGCAGCGATTGCCTCGGTCATCTGATCTCCTCGGACTGTTGCGGCTAGCCGGCGAGTGCGGTTCTCTACATCCGCCAGTAGCGAGTGGGTGAATAGGTAATGCGTATCCATTGGCCCGGGTCGTGGTCGAGGCGGGTCTGAAACTCCCGACCGCGAAAACTGTAAGTTACCCGATATTCCAAAGGTACTGCGCTGTCGGTGTGGCGCTCGGGCCGGCAGCGGGTGCCGATGGTGCCGCAAGTACCGGCCAGCCAGATGCCCTCTGCTGCCGGGGGTGGGGATGCCAGGGCATAAATCGGCTCCACGTTGACTACCTCGGCGTACACATAGGTATCACCTGCGCCGTGTCTTGCGGGTTGGGTGCGGAAATCGTCGCCGTTTTGCGCCAGTGCGCCGCCGGCGACGATCAGCAGGGCCAGACCTGAAAACCACGTCTTTGAAAACCGCGCCCTTGAAAACCGCGTCCTTGAAAACCATGCCCTTGAAAACCAATGGAAGTATTTCATCGTGCACCTCTTTTCATCTGTCGTGCGTTTGTCCAGTGCTTGATGGGGAATCAGTCTGTGATAGTAGGGCATCAAAACTGAACCCCCGATGAATGAGGCGCCTGCACCTGGCCGTCGGCCCGGATCACAATCTCACCGTCCGTGGCCTGCGCCAGAATGCTGTCCAACTGCCGTTTGATCGCCGGTGCCAGGGTGACGCCCCAGCGGTTGCCGCTGGCGCCGCTGGCCACGACTTTGTGAAAGGCTGTGACAAACTCCGGCGGAATCGTGACGCCGACCATTTCGTAGTAGGCCCGCGGCGGCGGGGATTTACGGTAGGCCGCAGGGACAACCCGGTTCAGGCGCCAGAAGGCATTGCCGGCGCGGGCGTAAAAAACGACGTCGCCCCGGCGAATCAACTGGCGCAGTGCGTCGACCGAGGCGAAGCCCAGGGTTAGCCCCCGGCTGGTATTGGTTGTGCTCTTGCGGGCATTGTCTGTAGCGGCGGCGGGTGGCTGCGGCGGACTGGCCGGGCGGGAGCGCGGGAGCTTGGCTGTTATCTGGTCCAGGCGAAAGGTTTCGGTAACCACCTGCTGGCGCAGTGCCGACAGGGTCTGTTTTTGCTGGGTGGTGGCGTTTTTCATCGTTTCCAGGCGTCTGCCGGACCGGCCCAACTCGCTCTGCACGGCGTGCAACTGACGGCGCAGGTCGTTGACACTGGCACCGGCGGTCTGCAGTGTTTTGGCCGCCTCCGCGGTGCTCTCGCGAGTCTTCCGCAGTTGTTCCTGCATGGCTGCCAGTTCTTCGGCCAGGGCGAGTTTGCGCTGGATCAACTGGTCGATCTGTTGGGAGAGAGTGTCCCGGTTTACCAGCGGGAGTTTATCCTTTACCGGCGCTATGGAGACTGTCTGCACCAGCGAGAAAATTGCGGCCAGACACAGGGCGATAATCGCCAGAAAGCGCATAACGTCGGTTTGCAGCGTTTCCAACTCTGCGCTGTCGTTGTGGCGATTGGGAAAATAGTGGCCAAATACGGACATGTTAGCGGGTGTCCTCTGTTTTAGAAGTCGCTGCCGTACGGGTTACAGGCTGTTGTTGCGAATGGAATTCGGGGCTTGGCTGCGGGTGGGGTCCTGTGTGTGGTTGGGGGTGTGGCTGCAGTGCCGAATGCGGCGCCGGTTCCGGTTCCTGATATTGCGCCAGCCGTTGCTCAATTCTCAGCAGGGCAGCGTGAATATCCTCGCCCTGGCGCCGGTTCTCGTGCAGATAGAATGCGTGCAGGGCGCCGCCCAGGGACAGTGTTTTCCAGGCCCGCATCAGGTAGCCGCCGACCCCGCCGAAGATGGTCGTGCTCAACGCCAGCAGAATACCGCCGTCCACCAGGCGTTGCAGGATGGCAAAGGCGCCCTCCGCGGCGGCGGCCACCGGGTGGCTCAGGGCCGCCACCAGTGCGCCGCGCATGCCGATCGCCGTCCAGATCACGCCGATGCCGAAAAACAGGTTGGCGCAGAGATCGGTGGCGTTTTCCGCGCTGATTACCCGTTGCAGGTCCGGTTGCGGCGCGGCGAGTTGGCGGCGCAGCTCGCGCAGCTTCACCACATACAACACCAGCACGCCGATAAAAAACAGCAGCGACTCCTGCAGGTTGGCGTAGACGGCGTTGAGCAGCTCGGTGACGCCGGGCAGCGCCGGCACCGCCAGGATCACCACGCCGGTGGCATTGAGCGCGTACAGTAATACCAGGCACAGCGCGGCGCCGGTAAAGACGCCGGAAAAAGCGCCTTTGGCGAAGGTGACGCTATGGCGTGCCATGACCGCGAACTCCGTTAAACTTCACGGCCGCAGGCCAGGGCGACAGCGTCGAACACATGCTGCATATTTTCATAGTGGTTCTGGGCGCGCCTGAAGCCCTGCGGATCGTTGGCGATATCCAGCAGTCCCTGTTTCTTCATAGTCAATTCGCGGCGCATGCTGGCGTAGATCGCCGGTTTGTTTTGCATGGAGGCGCAATTGTTACGCTGCATGACCTTGATGGTGTAGAACTCCGTGTCGAAGTACTGGCCGAAGATTTCCTGGCCCTGGCGCTGCGAGATCACGCCGCGATCGATACTGCTGCGAATCAGGTTGGCAAACCGCTCCCGGTTGTCGCCGCCGGGGGATCCTTTCGCCACTGTCAACAGCGTTTGCACATAGTCGTCGAAGTAGTAGTGACAAGCGTTCGACGTCAACTTGTCGGATACTTGCGCAAAGGCTTGGTCGACGTTATTGGTGGGATTGATCTGGCACAGTGCAACGCTGTTGGACTGCGAGGCACAGCCGCCGACTGCCAGCAATGCCCCGGCGATAATCCACAGGCGCCAGGTTTTTATCCCCGCAACGATTGTCTGTCGATTGAGTTTGTTCATCTCGTTTCTCCCGCTAGTCTACTAAAAGGTCGCTGTAGCTTTCTTCCACCGTTTCTTCGGCGAGGCCCACGTCCAGAATGTCTTCCGCCGTCTCGCCCTCTCCCCACAACAGGGTTTTCACTTCGCCGACGGTGGTGGTGAGCTGGTCGGTGAGTTCACCCCATTCCAGTTCCAACACCAGCTCCGTGCTCTGCGAGCCGATTTCCGCCTCGATCAGGTCCAGGTAATCCAGGGACTCCATGGAATCGATATAAATCTGTGACGCCAGTACCGGCAGGGCCTGGCCCTGCTTGTCGCCGCGCCTGACCAGGTCGTAGTAGCGCGAGAACATCTTGCTCAGCTTGCCCTGCCGGGCCGAGGGGCGACTGGACACACTGGGCAGGCCGCTTTTGGTGGCGCGTCCGGCCAGGGTGCGCTGCACGTCGCCCGGCGTCATCTTGCGGCCGAGTTCCGAGCGAATGCGGGTGCCCATCATATCGGAGGTGTTATTGAGCGTGGCGCGCATGGTGGGTATGCGCTCCTTCATTACATCCAGCATATCTTTGTAGGCCTGGCGAATATTGCGGCGCAACTGGGTGCAGCCCTTGTCCGTGCTGCCCTGGCACTGGGTGCGGTCGTAGACCTCTTTTTGTTTTTCCAACTCGGCAACCACTTCGTACATATCCGTTTCCATATCCTTGGCAGCCTGGGAGGCCTCGCTGAGGCTTTCCACCACCGAGGTGGGAAACAGGTTGATTTGCGGGCGGCCGTCAGCACCTCTTTGCTGCATGGCCCAGGCCGACCCCTGGCCGACAATCAAGGCCACCACCGCGGCCCTGCCCAGAACACCTACCACTTTTCGTTTACTCATGATTGCCACCCTTTGTGTCAACAGATTGCATGGAAAAATCCCTGTATAGAAATTTAAAAAACGTCATCTTCGCTCCACCGGAATACCCAGCCCGCGAACCGTCGCCAGAGCCCGGGTGTGTTCTTTCGGGCCGCGATAGAGAATCACTACCTGATGGCGCCCGAGCGGTGCCCGGAACCACTCGAAGCGGGAATCGGGAGACGCCTCCTCCAGGTACTCGAGCAGATTTCTGGCGAGGTAAGCCTGGTGAAACGTCATGACGACCTGCTTGCGTTCGTCGAGATAGCGCTGTTTGTGCTGCCGGGCGCCCGGCGCCTTGGAGGCGTTGTCGGATTTGCCCAAGACATAGCGCAGGTGCCGATACACATAACTGCTGTACCAGCGGGCGCCGTCGGGGACCTTTTGCGCACTGATGCGACCGGGGCCGTAGTTATAGGCTGCCAATGCCAGGTGCAGGTCGCCGTGGTAGCGGTCGAGCAGACGCCGCAGATAGCGCGCGCCGGCCTCCACATTGGTGCAGGGTTGATAGAGGTCGCGTTTGCGATAAATGCCCAGGTCTTTTGCCGTAATGGGCCAGCGAATCTGCATTAGCCCGAGCGCGTTCTTGTGCGACCGCGCCCGCGGATCGAAATCACTTTCCGCCCGCGCCACGGCCAACAGCAGTGTGACCGGCAGATCGTGGGCGGCACCGGCCCGTTCGAAACAGCGTTGATAGGGAAACTCGGCGTTCGGTTCGGCGCCGGCCGAGTGGTTCTGGTAGTCGCGCCAGGCCCGGGTCAGTTCCCTGTTGTCGATAAGCGCCAGGGCCGGCTGCGCCACGGCGAGCAACACCAGTAATACCGCGTGATAAGTTTTCATGGCAGCCTACCTTGCAGAGGCTTTACTCCGACTGCCAACTCGATCAGGTCGAGATTTTGCTGCAGTTGCGGCAAATTCTCGTAGGCAATTGCCACGGCATAGTTTCCCGGCCTCTCTTTGATTACGGCGATATCGAGACCGGTTTTCTCGTTGATCAGCTCCGCAAAGCCGGAGGCGGAGACTGCGTTGTTGAACGCCGGCCAAAAGATGTGTTGTTGATTACCCTGGTTCACAGCCGCGGCTCGCGCAACCGCCGGTATCGGATCGGTTGTTTCGGGCCCGGTGATCGGCGGTGCCAATACGCCGGCGGGTGTTGCCGCGCTTTGCGCATCCCAGATTTTTGGCGCCGGTGCTGTCGGCACGGTTACCAGCGCTTTTTCCTGGGGTACGATTGTTTCCGGCCGGTGCAGCGGCTTTACTTTCTTTGCTGCCTGGGGGGATGTCGCCGCAGCGGTATCTTTCACCGATTTTGTCGCCGGTTCGGCTTTCGCCATCGATTTGACGAGGGGTTTGACTTCGGTCTCCGGCTTGGCTCTGGTTTCTGGGTTGGCTTTGGTTTCCGGTTTGGCAACAGCCTCGGATTTGACAACAGGTTTGGGTTTGACGACGGGCCCGGATTTGTCGCCGGGGTTCGGTATGGCGCCAGATTCCGGTTGCGCTGTGGCCGTATCGGCACCCGCCTCGCACCCCGGCATCACTTTACACACCGTATCGCGCCAGGGCGCCTCGCCGGTAACATACAAAACCACACCGACCGACATCAGAAAACCTGTTGCAAAACCGAGTAGCTGTGTCATGGGACTTGTCTCCACAGTGTGTCCGGGTCTAGAGAGACCAGTTGACATAGTCGATAACTTTGTTGCCGCGCAACGCGAATTTCTCGAAGCCGTCGAGGTCCACCACGCCGGCACATTTGTGGCGCGAGGACAGGCGACCGGGATTGTGTTGCAGGTCGCGGATCACCAGTTCCTCCACCTGTGTCTCACCGGGGCCGATGGTCTCGCGCAGGGTGCCGAACTTTTCGTGACGGTAGTCGCGGTTGTAGGGACGGCAACGGTCGAAGTGACCGCCCGAGAGCGTAAACGAATAGGCGATGGGCCAGTCCGACTGATTGCGAATGCGCAACGTGAAGTAGAGATCGGCGCGCTGCCCGCGGCGGGTTTTTTGTTCCACCTCCACGACATTGACCTGTAGGGCATCCAGGGGATCACTGTTTGGCTGGTCGCTGCGCGGTGTGGTAATTGTTGGCGGTGCCGGCTCGATGGCCGGCGGCAGGATGCCGGCTGTCAGTTCTCCCGGCTGCTCGATCCGGCGGCGATGCAGCACGCCGGCCGCGCGGTCCTCTATCGCCATATAAGCCACAGCATTGACACCGGGCAGCGGGGTGTTCGAGTTGGCGGCTACACCGGTGAGCCAAAGCTGGTGCAGGCCGGGTCCGAGCGGCGCCTCCTGGGGCTGCAGCGTGACGTCGGCCTGTTGCGGTTGTTGCGCCAAAGTAAACTCCCGGAAGCTGTGCAGGTAGTGTCTGGCGATTGTCAGGGTGTTATCGAAACTGATCGAGGAGACCGCGGGCGCCTGCCAGTAAATAGCCGTCACAGTGCCGACCTCGGGTCGCAGGCCGCAGGCAATATGAAGCGCCAGGTGCCGTGCCGCCAATTCGGGCTGGCTGGCTCTGTAGGGCTGGTCGGTGGTGCCCAGCGGTGTCCGGGCGCTGTGTTTTTGCCGCTGCAGGCGCCGCTCGTGGCGCGACAACCGCCCCTGCCATTGTTTCCCAAAGCCTGTCACCGCAGCGCCGCTGGCGGCGTCCTCGATCAGCAGTCGCACTTCAGTTTTCGAGGTGCCCAGGTTCGTGACGCTGAGGCGCAGGTAGTAATCTGCACCGTGCGCAGTGTTGCAGGTCAGGTCGTCGATACTGTTGGGGCCGGTGGGATTGAAATTACTGCGGGCGGATGTGGAAACCAATTGCAGGCCGCTGACATTCAACAACCGGTCCTGCAAGGTATCGTGCAGGGCTGCTGCCAGGCGGTCGCCCCCTTCGGCTTTTACCGCGAGTTTTTGCCCTTTGAAGCGCGGGTGATTGTTGAATTCGAAGGTGAGGTAGGAGAGTAGGTCCGTGGTTATCCAGCGTTGCAGAGTGCTGCTTTTGAGCAGTGTGCGCTCGGTGGCATGGCTGTTCCCTGATAGCAGTGCCAAACAAATCACACACAGTGTCAAGTAACGCAAACGAATGCTCTGCATTGCCCAGGCCCCCGCATCGCCCGAAGAGTCATGCCGCTCCCGCAACCGGGAATGGCTTTAGTGGCGAGTAATGTATGCCCGCGGAAATGAACATAAGCTGAATGATGCCAAATGAGGTTTTGTGCGCCGCCGCCCTGTGACTGGGCGCGGAGACCGGATGCGGCGGCAGTCGGGCGCAAACGGGGCGGGAATGTGATGACTGTTGCGCTATTTTAATGCCCTGATGCACGGTCGTCGCACTGTATTGGGTCGATCGGGGGCGGCGGCGATTGCGCGGTATCGCTACCCTGCCCGCAGTTGCGCGGCTTCGGGTCATTACAAACTTATGCCGTGGACTGGTGGCAAAAGAATTGCAAAAGACTGATAGAAGGCTGATAGAAGGCTGATAAAGGCGTTACCAGGAATCGCAGTTGTTACTCGAAGCTGCGATGTGAAAACAGCATCGCAAAGATAGAAGTGCTGAAACGGGTTTGTGAAAAAAGACTGGCCGGGCAACCGGCTTTTACGAGGTGTGGGTGTATGAACATTATGAGGACAGTTCCGCTATGATAACTCGACTATTGACGTTACTGCTGAGCGCCGCGCTGGGGCTGGCGGCGGCGGGTGCCGCCCGGGTCCAGGACCCCGCCATCACCATGGGAGATGCCATCAATATAGCCGGACGCCAACGCATGTTGTCGCAGCGCATTGCGCAGTCGTATTTGTTGATGGGCTTACAACCGCAGTCCGGTCGTGGTGCCAAGGTGCTCAACCGCAGCATCAATGAATTTGATCGCAATCACGCTGCCCTGCAGCAGTTTGCTCCCGGCGCTGCGGTGCGCGGGGAGTTGGATGCGGTAGAGCAATTGTGGCTGCCGTACAAAACCCTGGCGTTGGGCGAGGTCAGCAAAGAAAGCGCGGCCCTGTTGATTGAGCGCAGTGACACGTTACTGGCTGCCGCCCACGCTTATGTGGGAAAACTGCAGGTCCTGTCCGGTACCACCAAGGCGGAGTTGATCAACGTTGCCGGCCGCCAGCGCATGCTGTCGCAGCGTATTGCCAAGAACTTCCTCGCCAGTCATTGGGGGATCAATGTCGATACGAGTAAGTCGGCGCTTGCTGCAGACTTGGCCGAGTACGGGACTATGCTCGATTACCTTTACGAGAGCCCGGTCAATACCGAGCAGATACGGAGCCGGCTGGACCGGGTGAAAGGGCAGCTCAGGTACGCCGTCAAGGGGTTTGACGGGGTTATGAGCCTGTCGAGCAAACGCCTGGTCCAGGTGGTCACCGGTACCACTGATGCGATGTTGCGAGGCATGAACGAAGTCACCGGCCTGTACGCACAACTGTTGAAGTAACATACGGGCAAGGCGCCCGGCTGCGGTGAATGCTATCTACCGGCAGCGGCCGCCGGTGGTACCAGTTCCTTAGCGGCCGATCGTCTGGTATCTGGAGACTGCGCGGCATCGGTGATTCGAGTATTTCCGCAGAAGTGTGAATTCTGACAACCTTGTCCGAGGGCTGTAGACTACTCCCCCGATAAGCGTCGCCGGCGTCAATGGCCTTACGCCATCAGTGGCGACTCAATTCGAGGAGACAGAAAATGCGATACCGAAAATGGCATAGATTTCTGTTATGTCTTGTATTGGGTGTTGTTCTAGGTGCCAGCCAAACACAGGCGGAACGCTGGGAAATTGTGATAGATAAGGATTCACTGGATAATTACGACCAACTGCAAACTCACTGGTATTACCTCTATCCCTGGAGTTCGGATCACAACGGCACGGCGCGTATGTATGGCAGCGCGAGCGACCGCAACCATATCAGCATCAGCATCAGCATCAGCAACGGCAGCGAGCCGTATCGACTGGGACGCGGGTAACAGCACCGCATAAGGATTGGTTGGTGCTGCCGGCAGCGGTAACTGGCGGGAGGCATAGTGGATACTACCTGCGAATACTGCCCCTGATGATAAGGTTCGGGGACTGGCTAAGCCAGTCCCTCGATAATACCTGATTGAAAACCTGCGTCAGTGCAAAACTGCGCGCCAGCGCTGATTATCGCCGCCGTGATAGTCCCAGACCGAGATATCGGCACCGTGAGAGCCGCTGTTTGCGTCTATGACTTTATTCGGGTCGAATCGCGAACGGAAAACCCCGTTGTCGAGACTCCACTGCTGATTGGCGCCATGGTTGCAGTCCCAGAGAACGATATCGGTATCGTTTGCGGTATTGAAGCTCGGTATATCCATACACTTATTGGAACCGAGGGCGCTGCGTAACAGGCCGCTGCCGGGTTCGTAGAACCAGCTCTGCTTGTCGGTGTTGTCGCAACGACCGAGTTTCAGGTGGGTGCCGTTGGTGAGGTTGCCGCCCTCGACCTCCAGACAGCCGCTACCCATGTGAGTGCGGAAGCTGGTCCACACATAGGCTTCCCGCTCGGCGCGCAGTTCCCAGTCCTGGTTGTGACCGCCGTGGTTCCACCACATCAGGGCCCGATCGCCATTGCGGGTATTGGTGCCGGCATCGAGCGTGTAGTTGGTATTGTTTTTACTGCGCAGTACGTAGCCGTCGTAAACCCAGCGGGAGTTATCGCTGTCTTCACAGGTGCGCAGGCTGACATCGCTACCGTTGGATGGCGCGCGGGCATCCAGGCACAGGTTTGGATTGACGCTGTTGCGCAGCATGCCGTTGGCTTTGTCGAAAATCCAGCGCTGGTCGGCTGCCTGGTGGGCGCAGTCCCATTGATTTACCCGCTGACCGTCCACGACGCCGTTGTCAGTGCCGGGGATATCCAGGCACTTGCCGGTGGCGCGATTGACGATCCGTACTTCCAGCTCCAGCGGATCATAGTAATCGGTATCGGTATTTGCCCCGGCCCGCTCCCACATTTGCAGATAGGCCTCGGCCGAATTCATGACGGCTTCATAGATACGTGCCGGTGCCTGTTCCCGAATGTCCTGCAGGTGATCGGCTACCATGCCGAAGTGGGCCACGCCCTCGGTGTTGTAGTCGATAATACGATTGCCGGATTTCTGCTTGTCGAAAACCAGCCCGAACTCGGTGGTGAAAGGATAGTTGAGCGGATTTTCCGCGGCGTCGGCGCGGGGTCCGGCCTGGGTGCCGAGACCGCTCATATCCGTGGCGAAGCTGACACCGTTGAGATAGGGCGTTGTTTCGACCAGGTCCAGGTACTCGCCGATGTCGCCGGCGATCCTGGGGGTTTCCCAGTTGTAGGGTGTGATAAAGCCGCCGGCTTGTGCCAGGCGCACGGTGTTGTTGTGCAGGCTGCCGTCCGGCGCCCTGTCCATCCAACTGTGGGCGGATACGATACCGCTGTAGTTGCGCGCTTCGACGATCTCCATGATCTGGTCGGCCGCCTTGGTGCTGGCGTGATCGAGTTCGATAATCATGCCCATATCGATCATCCGGTTGACCAGGTATACCCCCAGCTCCGACAGGCCCTGTTGATTGCAGTGTTTGATGGTCCCGTCGTACTCGGGGTTGCCGAGAATGCCGTTGACGATATCGCCGAGCACGGGGATTTCACCGACTACCGGGAAACCCGATGTCATATGCGCGCCGCGGGTATGGTCGTCGCACTGTTCGGTGTCGAAGAAATAGCCGGCGCTGAAAAACTGTCCGGCGTTGATCAGGCCATCCTCGACGCGGGAACCGGAGAGCTGGTTGTCGAACTTATGGGCGGGGAAAATACTGCGCACGCCCGCAGCATAAAGTTCCTGCAATTGGTTTTCGATGCTCTGGCGGGTACAGGTGGTCTGGATGCCGCAATCGAAAATTTCAGACGCCTCGACGCCGATAACCACCGCCAGTTTACCGTCGGCGATCACTGCCCGGGCCTGCTGCGGCGATGATACCAGGCGGAAAAAACCAGCGCCGGGACCGCCGGCCTGGGCGTCGATATAGTCCTGCATCTCGCGCAGCCGCTGCAATTGCAGGCGCACGCTATCCATGGTTTCGCAACTGTTGGGGTTGATCCAGCTGGCGGGGTTGACGGTGGACTGGATTGTGCACAACACCTTGTTCTCCACTACATGGGAGACCATGATACGCAGGCCGCCCAAATAAGCCCGCTCGATCCATCGGTAGTAGTAGCCCATATGGCTTTGATCGGTGTGCGTGGGCCAGTAGGGAAATTCCGGCCAACCGCGGGTGTCGTAGCGGAAGTTGGCATCGTTCTGCGCGTAGAAGTTGCCGATGATATCGAGCGCGCCCCAGGGTCCGTGAATGTCGCTGCTGTCGCTCAGTGCCGAGGCCACACCCCAGCGGTGGAAGGGCTCGCCGGCCATAAATTTGCCGCCCATAAATTCATAGGACGTGATATGGGTGTGGGGGTCGATAAAACCGCGCACGGGGCCGTTGATATCGCCTTTTAGAACGTCGGTATTGCCGCTGACGTTGACCTCCATTTCGGGATGACCGACGCAGTCGGTTGCGGGAACCAGTTCAAATAGGTCTTCGCTGTCATTGTTATTCGGATTGAGCAGATCAAAAAAGTAGAAGCGGTTGGTGACAAAATGGTGGCGCAGGTCCCGCCCCAGACCCGAGCCGCGCAGGCGGTAGTAGAACTGGTCGTTGCCCCGGGCAACGGCGGTGAACTTCCACTCGGAAAATTTGCCGGGGCCGGTGCCGGCGGTGGGTTCCGCCGGCAGCCGCGACGCCAGGTAGCGGCCGGCCCGGTTGGTTAGCATAAAGTGTTTGAACATGGTGGGTTTGAAAAAGAAGCGGTTAGCCTCTGCTGGCGTAGTGGCGTAAAACGCAAAGCTCTCGCCGTCGTTTTCGATGCCGCCGGAATGATACTGTTTGACGTAGCGGCCGGTTGCGGGGGATTTGAGCAGATAACACCCCTGGGCCAGACTGTCGACGGCCTCGCTTTCCGAAATGGCATGTGACTGCACAGCCACAAAAAGTTGGTACACCAATAACGCGCTAAGAAGTTTTTTGTTCATATCATCTCTCAATTTGGTTTTATTGTGACTTTTTATTACTGCTTGATGCGTTGTTGGCGGGGACCGTCCGCTAGTGAAGACTGTTGCTACACAGCAAAGACTGTTGACGTGTGGCAGGCATTCTTCTCATCGGGAACGCCGGTTTCGCTGACCGAACGGTCTCGCTTCGAAGGGAACGCAACAAAACGGCATTAAGCGAATACCGGACGAGATACTAGGCGGGTTTATCGGATATATCCTATTTATTTTAAAATTCCGTCGCTGTTCCAGCGGCTTTTTGCAATAAATCGTCAGTGTTGAAGCAATCGTTGTTGAAGAACAGGCAGTCTAATAGCGCTTGTTGCACGATCCAACAATGTCGATTGTGCCGATGAAACTTGGGTCGCCGGGTCGGAATCTGCCGGTTGTTTCTTACTGTAACCAGATTCTTGCACGGCAGGGGCGGCTGCTCGGGTAAAACGTCCTTCAGCACTCAATAACTTATTTGACTTAGGAGAGTTCTCTAAATCGCTGTTTGACATAACATTACTGAGGTACTGAGGCAGCTGAGTCGGAGTGGTTGCGCTGGAATAGCTGCGAGAAGTTGTCGGGCTTAACAAGGGGGCGCTTAAGTATGTGTGGTGTTGTCGGGCAGCAAAGGAGCCGGTCGCGGTTGCGACCGGCTGTCGCGATCAACCGGGTTTGCGAAATTTCAGTGTCATGCGATTGGATTCGCCGACAGCTTGCATTTGTGCCCGCAGTTCCGGGTTATCGCGGCTGGTGAACAGCATGGGCGGCAGGCGCCAGACGACATCCTCGGTGGTGGGCTGATCGTTGGGGTTGGCGTTGATATCGCTTGAATCCACATATTCGAACCCGGCGGCTTCCATGCTGGCGATCAGATTCGCTCGCTTTAGATAGCCTTTAGAGCCGTCGGCCCAGTCATCGGGCATCTCCGCGGGGGCTTCATGCTGCACCACGCCGACAATGCCGCCGGGTTTTAGCGCGCGGTAGGCATCGCCGAGGGCGGTGGTAAGGTAGCCGCCGTCGTTCTCGAAGCGATTCAGGTTGTGTAGGGCGCGAATAAACAGTACGGCATCGGCGCTGCCCTCGAGGTCCTCGGGCATGGAGCCGAAGACAAAGGCGCTGACTTCGGCGCTGTCTTCCGTGCGCCAGGTATTGGCGTCCGCGGTCCAGGTGGGAATCCAGGTCTTTTTGGCTTCTAACTGCTCGTCGCTGAAGAAGCCGAACTTCGGCCACATATCCAGGGCGTAATCGACGCCGGCAAGCGCACCTTCAGTGCCGAGGTAGGGCAAGAGTATCTTTGTATACCAACCGCCGCCGGGCAGTGCCTCCACCACGGTCATGCCCGGTTCGATACCGAAAAATTCCAGGGTCTCCCGCGGGTTGCGGTGGGCGTATCGGGCCTTGTGTTCGGTGCTTTGTGCTGCCAGCGTTGCTTCCAGGGGGTCGGCCTCTGGTGCCGGCGGGGTTGCGGTCGGTGCCGCAGCGGCGGGTTCGGCGGGTGCCGGTGTGGTTGTTGTTTCCGGCTCTTGCGAGCAGGCAACCAGTGTCAGGGTGAGAATAGGGATTAGAACCTTCAACATTATTGTGAACCTCCATATAAGGTGTCGTTAGTCATGCTAGCGTGTCAAAAGGGTCTTAAGGCGTGGCGAAAAACCGTGAAAACTAACGAACTCAAATGCGTTACAGGGAGATTGCGCCGTCGCAATGCTACCAGAGTGCTGTTGGATTTTCACCTGCCGGGGTGGGGGGGCCGGGGTGGGGGGTCAAATCTTGACTAATAGTAATTGCTTAAATATGAGATATATTCCTCTTTCCTCTACTTTTTGAAGCAGGCCGTTCCCAAGATGGCTCGTTCGTTGCGAGTGAAACATTAGAGAGCGTATTACTACGTAAAATCATAACCAGAGTCGTAAGTGGACATCTCACGGTGATAGGTATGTCAAGTGCTTCTGCTACGTCTCGAAGAGACCCACCGCCGATTTGGTATGGAAAAAGATATTGTTTCGAACCTAAATGTTATTAGTCAAGATTTGACCCTTATTCCTGTAGCTCGGAAGACAGCAACGCCACAGGTATTGGCGGCGATCGGGACAACACTGATGCGGATGACGTCGGTAGTGTCTATCTGTATTAGTGTGCGATAACTCAAGGGTCGTGGAAGCAGCAGCCTCATTGACAAGGCTGCTGGTTTCGCCGGCTATCTCGTCAGACTGAAATGGTAGTCGCCGCTGCCGGAGTAGGAATAGACGCGGAAGTAATAGTAACCGGGCTCGACGGTTTGATTTATGGCCTCATTGGCGTTCGAACTTTCAGATTTTGCAACCATGATCCAGGCTGAGCCGTTCCAGCGATAAAAGTACAAATCGAAGTCGCTATCTATCGGGCCGCTTAGTTTTGCCTGCAGCTTTCCGCCAGCGAACTCAAACCACTGCCCGCCGGGTTGTACATCGGAAGCGCTGCTGTTCTCCAATGAACCTTGATAAACTGTCGTGCTGGTGTTGTCATCCGGGTTGCCGTTGCAGTTCGATCTCTGTTTATAGACGAGCTGTAGTTCGGGTCCGTAGCCCTGTTCGCTGGAATAAAAATCCAGGCCGTCCCCGGTGCCGCCCGAGGCGATAACGAAACCGTTGTTGCTGCCCTCTAACCAGTGGTTAGTCGCTGCTACACCGGTTTGGTTCAATGGGATATTCCGGTATCCCGTGGAGGATGGTAGGAATTCAGCGGCGATCTCACCTTTGACATCGGCACCGGACACAGCGGTCCATGTCGCTGAGTCGGCACTCCAGTTGATGGTGCTGTTGTGCACCAGGTAATTCCCTTGTGAGCGATTGGTTACACGCAGTCGCAAAGTGGCTGCGGTGACCTCGGAACACTCGGGCAGGCTCGATACGTCGAATTTAAGCAACGACATTAAACTGCCGTAAGTAGAGTCGCTGCCGTCGGCGAGCAAGCCTTCGCTGCTGCCGTTGTAATTAGAAGAAGGGCGTGATTGCGCGACAAAAGTATCTTCATTGGCGTTGAGTTTTACCGTGGTACCCGAGCCACCATCAGGGCCACCACCTCCACCACCATCGCCGTAAGCGATGGTTCGCGCGCTGCTGTCGAGGCCCAACTGCATAACCTCCCCCACGCCATTTGCCGACCACCAGTCTACGCCATTCGGTAGCGCCAGCGGATCATTAGTGCGCTCAGCCCGACTCAGGGCCTGTGCCGAGCTGTTGAACTGGGCTGTGCGCAATTGTAGTTTGTCTGTTTTCACTTGTAACACTTTGAATTGCTGAATGCTTGCCAGGTCCTGGGTCCAGGATTTCGGATCATTGGCCGAACGTGCCGGTGCGCCCCAACTGCCTTCGCCCGCATAAACAGTGCCGGCGCTCGCTGTTGCAAATGAACTGCTGGTAGGGCGAACAATTTTGGTTATTTTATTAATATGCGTATCCGATTCAATCACGAGATTCACACTGCGATCGTAAAACATGTCTCCCCACCAGCTATGCAAGATTTCCGCTTCGCTTTTGCCGGAGTAGTGTGGAAACATCGGCTTGTGGTATTGGGCGAACCGCCAGTTGACCGAGGTCCCTGCGGTTCGCAAATCGTCGTCCAGCCAGTTGTTCATCCAGTTGGCATAGGAAGACCAGCCGCTTCTTCGAAACTGCGAATTCAGTGTGTACACCCGCAGTAGTGGTGAAATTTGGACTGCACCGACGGTGTCTCTCGCGTTACAGTTCCCATCACGATAATAGTCGACGCCAAAGACCTGGCACAGTGTCGAGAAGTTGCCGTCTTCGTGATTGCCGTGGGTTGGAACAATCGGGTAAATGCGCTTGTAACTCTTGCCGTCGATTTGATCGGAAGAAAATGTCAGTTGCCAGTCTTTTAAAAACTCCCCCATTTCATAGGCGCTGTTGGCATTGGTAAAGTCGCCACCATGCATGATAAACAACGGCCGGATTTTAGCGACTAACTGGTTACCTTTCCTGCGTGTCGTCCAACCGGAGCGTGTGTCCCCACCGGCTATGACGGTATAGGGTGAATTGTCGGCCGGTGCGGTTCTAAACCAAAATCTCTGGCCGCACCCGTCTTGATCGCATACCCGATAGTAAATCGAGGAGTTGGACGGTAAGTTCTCTAAACGGACAAAATAACTTGAAAGCGATGAAGAAAAGGTTCGTTGAACATCGGCATAGACCTGAGCCCACTGGGATTCGTCGGTCGATGTGCCGTACGTCACATAGGGCGAGCGGCTGTCGCCCGATGGTGAAAAACCCACCACGGCTTCGCTGCTTGCGTTACCATCCCAGGTCAGGCGATGGTACTTTGTCGCACTAAAGACCGTTGTCGCGCAGCCCAGCAAGAGTAGTAGGCAAATTGACTTTACACCGGGTTTTAGTTCTTTCATAAATGTAGATACTCCAGTATCTGAGAGTGTAAGTACGGGTACCTCAATGCTGCGAAAAAGCGCTATCCGGACCATTTACTCGCTTACCAGGATGGTAAAGGCCGCATTGGCCTTGGGTAGATCCAGCAGATGGTTATGTAGAAAGTTATAAGCTCTTGCTTTTTGTGAGGTGCTCTCCACAGTCCAGTAATCGCCGCGCTTGATATTGGGGAAAAGTGCCGAATTTACCTTCACCGCTCCCAGCCTGTCAGGACGATATAAGAGGGATCGCAACTCCTTTGCCGAGGGGAGGCGCCAATGGGTTCTGCCGCAATGTTGCTCGCGGTTGCTGATTGCTATCAGATCCTGGGTGTCGCATCGGCGCTCCAATATGTAGCAGTCTCCCATATCGCCTACACCTTCACCGTTCACCATCCATGAAAAACTCCAGTAACCGTCATGGATTGTCTCGTCATCGGTCTTTACTTCCCAGTAGATTCGGTTGACGTTGTCCCATACGCAGGCCCAGGGTCCCGACCAGGGATGAATCTTCTCACCCGTCTTTGAAATTTTTGTGAATCTGGGCAATAAATCCGTGTCAATGTGCTCTCCTTCAAGCTCGTCTTTGTGGGCGTATTTATCTTTCCAGACGTTACAGGCGCCACTATTTTTATAAGCGCAATAATTCTGCCAAAGTAAAAATAGCGATACCATGACTACTGCCACAAAAACGCCGCTGAGACGTGCCTTTTGCCTTTTTGTCAGATTAGTTTGCATAGTGTGAAAATATTCACAATTGATTCATCAAAAATTAATTTCAATCGGGCGCAAGTGGCGAGTGTGCCCAATCTGGGCGTGATCAAATGCTGAAACCCAAATACATGTGCCATCCGTTACCGCCACGTCATTGTCAGATTGTGTGTTTTTTCTACGCACCAGCTCGAGCGACCAAAAGCCTTTACTCCAGACACCCCTGGCGCGCACGTCTCCGCGGTCGCCTTCAAACTGGTTTGATCGGTAGAGGACGGAGGGAATTACCAGGCCGGCCGGGAAATTATCGAGTTGCTGTCGATATGCCGCGTAGTCGAACCACGTCCCATAACTTGGCGGTTGTGACAATTGGCTTTTACTCTCAGGTCTGAATAAATGGTCCCTGGGCAATCTTTTTGGCTGCACGCCCTCTGGCCTGAATAATTGCCAGTTCATTATATAGGCGCCACTTTGCTTGGTATCCTGTTGATAGCCGGCTGTGTAGCGGCGTGAAAACAGGGTTGACGGTTCTGGCGGTCCAATGTAGTTGTCGTCCGCCTGGCCTTTGCCGTTGGTGCGCACGGCCTTCCAATGCCACAAATCGTGTTTGATTGCGCTCTTGCTATAGTGGTAGCCCTTGCCATGCCAGTTCGCAGGTTTGGCTCTTAATGGTTTTCGCCCGAGATGCGCGGTTCCTGCGGCCGCAATGCTGCAGGAGCGGGAGATGAGTATGGCCAGTTTATCTTCGTAGTGCTTGGTTTCATTGAAATATTGAAATCCGTCGTGTTTGACTGTCCAGCCGTTGGCGGTTTTTACAATAGGCAAGTGAGCGATGCTTTCACTGGGGTCTTCCCAGGTAACATGGAAGTATATCTCTTGTGAATTATGCAGGGATTTGAGCTGAATCTCGGTGGTGCCTTCATAAAAACCTGTGCCACCAAAGGTAAAAAGCTTGATACTCTTCGCAGTTTGCCAGGCTTCGTCATTCGCAACGCCGTCAATTTCGATCCACTGTGAGTCGTCGATTCTGGCAGCTTTCAGTTTATGGGCAAACCAGCGTGCGCCATTAAAACCGTAGTCCAGTAGTACGATGAAGGTGCCCAGGCATACAAGAGAGGCGTTGACGAATATGAGTACCTTGAGGGAGCGAAGTTGCTTTACTTGTGGTATGAAAAAACGCTTTACAAAGCTGATTCCCCCCAGGACAAAATAGCTGGCCGCATGCATGAAAATATAGGCGATAAACAACGCGGCAACGATCAGGTGTGCATAACGCAATCCCATTGCGAGGTATGCTTTGTATGTTATTGGATTTACAATCGGCAAGGTATCTTGAACAAGATGGATCAATATACCGGTTGCAACGGCCAGCCCACATAGTGTCAGGCCAAACGTTTGTACTGGGCGATGATAATCCCAGACTTTGGTTTTGGACGGTTTTATCAAGCGGTAGGTGACTTTTTTTCGATAGCAATAAATCTGCAAACATACGTAGGCCAGCACGGTAGAGCACATAATGCTGGCCGCTAGCATATGTAGAGAAAATACGTCGCCTTGGGGCAATACAGGCTTTAACCAATGTAAAAATTCATGGTGGTGGGCTGCAATTCTAAAGCCCGTTAATAGACTGATTATTACACTTGTTGAAAGTACCAAATGCATGATGGTCCAAACTGCTCGAATGGTATCCGGTGAGCTGGTTGGCGCTTTTTTAGGAAGTGTTGACATGAGAGCAATGAGAAACTGAGTTGTGGCGCATGAAGTTTTCGCGGCTTTAAATGGTGTTTTATGTGACAGGTGATCTTAGGAGCCCACAGGGTGCGAGAGCATATCACGGAATAAAGGGTATGTATCCGCATTTGATCCGGCTTGGTTAAGAAGTGGAATCGGGTAAGGTTTTACAGATAATTTTCTCTGTTGGCAGGTCGGCAGACAGGCGTTGCTTCCCGCCTTGAGGGACGCCTGCGCCTTGAGGGACGCCTGCAACTGTGCAACTTAAGCCAATACCGCAAGGCTGACACAACGCAGAAAATTTTAATCAGTTGCTAAGTTGCAGGCGTCCCTCAAGATCGGTGGTTCATGTTACCCAATGTAACCCTGTACTTTTTTCAATAGCTTGACAAAAAGTCTAACTCCGTTCCCTTTTCTGCTTTTCTCCCAGGCGTCACTCAAGGCCTCTACCTAACCAATTCTGGCTCTCTCGCCAATATTGGCCTCCATACCTGATCAAATCTGTTAGTGCTTGATGCTGACATTTCAAATGATTGGAGCAGAGTGGATTCAATCGCCTCAATTATTGATTTTCCGTCATATACCGGCAATATTGAACCTTCAATATTCCACGACCAGTCCCAAGCGTTATCTTTCCACTCTGAAAATAATAATCTTATCCATCGGTCTTCCCATACATGAATTTCCAGCGTACAACTAGCACTAGCTGAATGGCCAGGAGAAAGCTTCAATTCGACTTTTTCAAGCCTAACACCTTCTTCTTCGGTAAAAACTTTATCACAACTCATAAATGAGGTTTTGTGTTTTAAAGATTTACCTCTCTTCTTAATGCTATGCAAAAAATCATCAATAAATTTATTTTTTGAGCTGGGAATTTCTCGACCAGAACGTCTCTTAGGCATTTCTGATACCTTTAAAATTTGTCATCAGGATCTCGACTCCCTCTGTTGCCTGCCTGTTTTTCTGTCGCATTTGTTTTTTTTCCGTCATCTCTCTTTTGATTGTTGCGCCCACGCTGAGTTTTGGTATCACTCCCTTGCCTACTATCGCTTTTCTCTTTTTTACCGCTCGATTGCTTTTTAGCATTTTGCTTGCCTTCAAACCGCTCTTTATTAGTTCCTGTTTGATTCTGTTTATTCGGGTCGTTATTATCTCTTGAATTACGCTGCCGTCGTTCATTTCTACGCTCTCGCTGTTTAGCTTTTCGAGCTTTATCTGCTAAGTTTTTTGTAACTTTTACAACAGCGCCTCTACAAGCAGCATTGGACGCACAGGCTCTAGCAGCAGCAATAGCGATTGGAATAGCAGGAACTTCACCGGTAGGGTCAGTGTACTTATAAGGGTTATTGTTTGCGTAAGCGTAACGGTTAAAACCTTGTATATTTCCATTTTCTAGGTGCCCTAAAGGACCTACGGGATCATTACTATAAAACCGCCCAATCACCGGATCATAATATCGGGCCTGCATATAACTCAACCCGAGATCAGCATCAAACTTGTGGCCGGTATAGCCAATCTCGTCTGTCGGCGCTGAAAGCGTCTCGCCGAAGGGC
>NZ_ML660115.1:53908-62559 GCF_007004655.1 Exilibacterium tricleocarpae | reverse complement strand
CCCCGCACCGAGCCACCCCGCACCGAGCCACCCCGCACCGAGCCACCCCGCACCGAGCCACCCCGCACCGAGCCACCCCGCACCGAGCCACCCCGCACCGAGCCACCCCGCACCGAGCCACCCCGCACCGAGCCACCCCGCACCGAGCCGCCGGAAGAGGTGCCACTGGAGGCTGTTCTTCCAACCAACTGCCGAGTGAGTGGCGCTGGTCCTCTTCAGGACCGCCATCAAAAGTAGCGCTTCAAGCGAATGTAAACACCCTAAACGAACCCCATCCGCATCAAACCCTGGTTGGCGTTGCCGACGCCGGCACAGCCGCGGTCGTCGCTTGCGCCTGCGGGCGCGTGCTGCGATAGCGATAAATATCCCGATCGTCCAGCTCCCGCTGCAGGTCCCCCCGATACATCAGGTAATGAAGGTGCGCCAGGCACTCCCCCAGCGCAAACATGGTCTGGTGGGGGCTCAACTCACGCTTGAACAGCGCCGGCATCAGTTCAGCGGCACTTTTAGGTTTCCCGGTAGCGGCCAGTAGCGTGTCGAGTTTTTGCCGGTGATGATCGATCAGTTGCTGCACGCGGTGGCCGACGCCATAAAACGGAAGATTGTGGGCCGGCAGCACCAGGGTACTGTCGGCAAGCGCCCTGAACTGTTGCAGGGAGTCCAGATAATCCGCCAGCGGATTGGCCTCGGGCTCGGTGGAATAAACACTGATATTGGGGGTGATATTGGGCAGGATCTGATCGCCCGAAATCAGCAAACCCAGTTCCTCGGCGTACAGGCAGGCGTGCTCCGGCGCATGGCCGCGCCCGACCATAACCCGCCAGTTATTGCCGTTGATGGTCAGCCGGTCATCGTGCTGCAGGCGGCGGTAAGCCCGCGGCAGGGGGCAGATAAAACCGGAAAATCCGCCCTCGGCCTGTACCGCCTGTTGCTGCAGCTCCGGGCTGATGCCGCTGCGTTGATAATGCTGTTGCACGGGCCACTGACTCGCTTCCGAGGGCGCGCTGGACAGCGCCCGGGCGGTGAAGTATTCGGTGCGGGTCATCCACAGCGGCGCGCGCCAGCGCTCGCTGATAAAACCGGCCTGGCCGACGTGATCGGGATGCAGGTGGGTAACGATAATGCCTTTGACGGGCTTGCCGGCGAGACAGTGGTCGAAAATACTTTCCCAGTGGCCCTGGGTCCGGTTGCCGCCGAGACCGGTATCGACCACAAACCAACCGTCGTGATCCTCTAAAAGATAAAGATTGATATGGTTGAGGTCGAAAGGCAGGGGCATGCGCAACCACATGACGCCCGGCCCGACGGCGGTAACCGTGCCGGGTGCGGGAATGTTCAGATCGGGAAACGAGAGCTTTGATACAGGGGGAATTGCCATAGTGGTACAACTTTTTCGCCGATAGCCGCACCCACCATGGCGCCTGGCGGCTGTAAACACAATGATCAAAAACGCCCATTTTAGTGACATAAACCGCCGCTCACCGGTTGTGACGCTGGCGTCGCAGTGGCCGGACGTGTTAATTTTCGCTGCTGTGATACCAGATTCGGTAATTGATACCACCCTGGCGGCAAGGCAGACTTGCGAGAAAATAATCATTACAGCGAGTTGAAAATGACTTCTTCTGCGACTGCGTGTGAAGACAGCACGCGCTTTATCATCCTGATTAGCTGTGTCGCCACCATCGGTGGTTTTTTATTCGGTTTCGACAGCGGTGTGATCAACGGCACAGTCGATGGCTTGCGCACCGCGTTTCAATCCGACAGCGTCGGCACCGGTTTTAACGTCGCCTCAATGTTGCTCGGCTGCGCGCTGGGGGCCTTCTTCGCCGGGCGCCTGGCAGATCGCTTCGGGCGCCGTATGTTGCTGATCGTGGCGGCGTTGTTCTTTTTGGTCTCCGCCTGGGGTTCCGGTATGGCGGCGACCTCGGCGGCGTTCGTGTTTTACCGGATACTGGGCGGGCTGGCGGTGGGGGCGGCCAGCGTCATGGCACCGGCCTATATCAGCGAGGTCTCGCCGGCCCGCTACCGGGGCCGGCTGTCCAGTGTCCAGCAGATTGCCATTATCTTCGGTTTGTTTATGGCGTTTGTCAGTAACTACCTGCTGGCCGGCTTCGCCGGTTCCGCTACCGCGGCATTCTGGCTGGGGTTCGAGGCCTGGCGCTGGATGTTCTGGGTGGAGGTGGTGCCGGCGGCGCTGTTTTTTATCGGCCTGCTTTTTATTCCGGAAAGCCCGCGCTTCCTGGTGGCCTCGGGCCGCACGGAGCGTGCCCGCGCGGTGCTGACCCGCCTCTACGGCGCGGCGGCGGCGCAGGCGAAGCTGGTGGAAATCGATAAGTCTCTGGCGGCTGATCACCACCGCCCGCGCCTGGCGGATTTGATCGACCGCGACAGCGGGCGGGTGCGTTCCATCGTCTGGGTCGGCATCGGACTGGCGACGTTTCAGCAGTTGGTCGGCATCAATGTCGTGTTCTATTACGGTGCGGTGTTGTGGCAATCGGTGGGTTTTTCCGAAAGTGATGCGCTGCTGGTCAATGTGATATCCGGTGCCATCAGTATTGCCGCCTGCCTGCTGGCCATGTCCCTGATCGATAAAATCGGCCGCCGGCCGCTGTTGTGGGGAGGTTCTGTCGGCATGGCCTTGTCGCTGGGAGTGATGGCGCTGGCTTTCTCGACGGCGACACTGGGAGCGGATGGCAAACTCACCCTGTCCGATGCCATGGGCACGCTGGCGCTGTCGGCGGCCAATGTCTATGTTTTTTGTTTTAACAGTTCCTGGGGACCGGTGATGTGGGTGATGCTTGGTGAAATGTTTCCCAACCAGATTCGCGGTTCCGGCCTGGCGGTCAGCGGCCTGTTTCAATGGGGTTCCAACTTTGGTATTACCATGAGCTTCCCGATCCTGTTGACGTCGATCGGTCTGGCCGGCGCCTACGGTCTCTATACGCTGGGTGCCATAGTGTCGGTGTTTTTCGTGTTGCGCGTGGTGCACGAAACCAAAGGGCTGGAGCTGGAGCAGATGGCCGGTTGAAAAATGGTGTATGGCGGTCGGTCGCCGGGTTGGGCACGACCTGTTTTAGGGGTATCCCGCCGCCTTGGGTAGGGTTTTTTGATAGTGCTTGTGACGCTGGTACTTGAGCACCTGGTTTAAGAATACTGAAGGTAGGTCTGCCGCTGGGCGATGCTTTCAGAAACTCTCGACAGCAGGGATGCTGTCGTGACGTCCCCAGGGATGGGTTCACGACATGTTTCTGAAAGCATCGCCCAGCGGCAGACCGATCGACTGGCACCGTTTTCGCTTAAACATCCTTTCAGTGCTACCTCAGGATTGCCGCCGGACCGATAAATTAGAACAGGCCCCGTTATACCCCCTGTCGCCGGACAACTGGAAAAAGCGCTTTTCTACTGTCCCCAGTTCTCGATAGTATCGACAAATTCAGTCAGGAATTTGTTGGTCTGAAAGGCGTCGACAGCGCGGTGATCGATCGTCAGCGACACATAGCACATCGGTTTTATCGCCACTACGTCCTCGCCGTCCACCTCCACAACCAAAGCCCGCTTTTGCAGTTTGCCGATGCCGAGGATGGCCACCTGAGGCTGGTTGATAATGATCGGCGTGGCGAACAGGCTGCCGCCTACACCGTGATTGGATATCGTGAAGGTGCCGTTTTTCATTTCCGCCGGTGTCAAGGTGCCGGCGCGCGCCCGCTCGGTCTGTCCCTGTAAATGGCGGGCAATTTCAAAGAGCTTTTTGGCCTGCACCTGCGGTACCACCGGCACCACCAGACCGGCGTCGCCCAACGCCGTGCCGACGCCGATATTGACGTCCTCGAACAGCTCCAGCCCGTCGTCGTGGTAGCGCGCGTTAATCTGCGGCACCGCTTTTATCGCCCGCGCAGCGGCCGCTAAAAAGTAGGCGGTAAAGGTGAGGTTAACCCCGTCCTCGGCGTATTCTTTTTTATGCCAGCGGCGGTGCTCGATCACATTCGACATGTCCATTTCAAAGACGCTGGTAACGTGGGGCGCGGTGTGCAGCAGGCTCTCCACCATGCGACTGGCAATGGTTTTGCGCATAGTGGAGTGGGGGATTTTGCGGCTCGCCGGCGCCCCGACGGTATTGTCACTGCCCGGCGCCGATGTGGGAATGGGTTTTGGCTGTGCCAGAAAGCGTAACACATCGTCGCGGGTGACGCGCCCGCCGCGTCCACTGCCCGGTATGGTGTCGATATCGAGATTGTTTTCCCGCACCAGCCGGCGCACCGCCGGCCCGATCAGGTGGCGGGCGCTGTCGGGCTCGGTAGGGGACGACATACCGCCCCCGTTGGCCCCGGTGCAAGCGGACGTGACGGTGGTGCCGTTGGGCTCGATACGGGCCGGCGTGTTATTGCCGCCGGCCCCGGTTCGCGCGGTGGTGGCAACGAGCCCGGTCTCCGCCGGCGCGACTCCGGCAGCCTCAGTGCCGGTTGCCGCCAGTTCGCCGGTCGGGGCGCGCTCAGCGCCGGCCTCGGCGAGACGACCCAAAATCATCTCCGGTTCCACCGCCTCGCCCGGATTCACCAGTATCGTCTCCAGCACGCCGTCGGCGGGAGCGCTGACTTCCATAGAGACTTTGTCGGTTTCCAACTCCAGCAGGGGATCGCCGGCATTGACCGGCTGGCCCGGCTCAACCAGCCAGCACGACAGTGTGGCAGATGTGCCCTCCAGTTGATCGGCCGGCAGGGTGATGTCGATAAGTTGTGGCATAGCGGTAACCGATAGTGAAAGTGTTGCCGTTTATTTGTTTTTGTCCCGGGCGCTAAATTTGCAGCAGGTCTTCCATGGCGGCACCGATGCGCGCCTGCGACGGCACCGCGGCCGCCAGCAGATGTTGATTGTGCGGACTGGGTATATCCGGCATGGTCAGGCGCCGGATCGGTGCGTCCAGATCAAAAAAACAGGCCTCGGCCAGCACCGCGGCGATTTCGGCACCGAAGCCGGCGGTCCGGTTGTCCTCGTGCACGACCAGGCAGCGGCCGGTCTTTTTAACCGAGGTTAGAATAGCGTTCCGATCCCAGGGTTGCAGGGTGCGCAGGTCGATGACTTCGATGCCCTCGCCGAGGGCCCGGGCGGCGTTGAGGCAGCGTTCCACCATGGCGCCCCAGCAGACCACCGTCAGTTTGTCGCCGGCCAGCAATGTATTGGCTTTGCCGAACGGCAGTATATAGTCGTCTCCCGGATAGCGGCGCCGCGCCCAACTGTCGTCCAGCAGCGCGCGGTGTTCGAAAAAGATGGTGGGGTTGTTGTCCCGCAGGGCGAAGCGCAGCAAGCCGACGGCGTCCTCGGCGTTGGAAGGCATAGCCAACTGCCAGCCCACTTTGTGGGCCCACTCCACCTCGTCGCACATGGAGTGCCAGGGATCGCCGCGGCGGGCAAAGCCCCCCGGCACACGCACCACCATGGGGGCGGCAAACTGGTTGTTGGTGCGCCAGCGCATAATGCCGGTATCGCTCAACTGCTCAGCGGCCGGTTCGGCGTATTTGCGGAACTGGATTTCCGGCACCGGCATCAGTCCCGCCAGCGCCATACCGACAGAGCGGCCGATAATCCCCTCCTCCGACAGACTGGTATCGAACACCCGCCGGTCGCCGAACTTTTCATGCAGGCCGAGGGTGGCGCCATGGACACCGCCCTTGGGGCCCACATCCTCGCCGAATACCAGCACCTTGGGGTTGGTCTGCATTTCGAATTCCAGGGTTTTGCGAATCGCGGTGAGCATATTGAGGCGCGCACCCTCAGGTTTTGGCGTGTTCGTAGCGCTTGGAAAGCGGTGGCCGGCGGCGTGCAGGCCACCGCGTAACTGCGGGTCGGGACTGCCGTCGGCGCGGGTTTCGGCGTAGACGTATCGGGTCAACTCGGCCGGGTCCGGCTCCGGGCGCCGCTTGGCCGCGGCGACGGCGGCGGTCACCGCGGCCGCGGCATCGGTCTCCAGTTGTCGCCACTCGGCGGCGCTCATTACACCGGTCTGCAGCAGGTGGTCGCGCAGTTTCGGCAGGGGATCGCGGGCCTGTTCGGCCTCGATCAGCTCGGCCGGCTTATAGGCCTGGGTATCCTGAAATGTGTGGCCGCACAGGCGCGGTACTTTCAGTCGCAACAGGCAGGGGCCCTGGCCCTGGCGCACATGCTTGACCGCGGCGCGTATCAGTTCCGGGGTGGCGACCGGGTCGGTGCCGTCGCCGTCGATGATTTTCAGGTTTTTGTAGGCGCTGAGGTTTGCCACCTGGTCGCCGCCGGGTGTCTGTACTTCCTGTGGTACCGAAATGCCGTAGCCGTTGTCTTCGATATAAAACAGTTGGGGCAGCTTATTGGTGGTGGCGATATTGAGTGCCGACCAGAAACCGCTGGTGGACATGGAGGCGTCGCCGCCCATGGAAACGGCGATCGCCCCCTGGAAGCTGGGGTCGCGCAACTGCTCGCGGTGATAGACGATAGACTGGGCCCAGCCGGCAATGGGCGAATACTGGGCGCCGACACCGCCGCACATGGGAAACAGCATGGCGCCGCGGCGCTCGATATTGGGGTAGTTGCACACCACACCGATATCGCGACCGTCGCTGTAGCCGCCGGACCTGGCCATGGGCGCGGCGACGGCCGTTTCCGGGTCCAGCCCCAGCGACAGCACAAAGGGCCGCGAGCGGTAGTAGCCGCTGGCGGCGTCGTGAGGGTGGGTGAGCAGGGCGCCGAGCAGAATCTGGGCCAGGTCGTGACCGCGGGCGGAAAACTGGTTGAACACCAGTTTAGCCGGTACCAGCTCCTGCTCTTCTACCGTGTCCATGGCTCTGGACAGATGCAGCAGGTAGCTGATGTGTTTCCAGTCGAAAGAAAAAGGGTCCCGGCTGTTACCGGCGGGGGCGTGTTGGGGTAATGCGCCCATGGGGGTTCTCCTCTCGCTCGCTGTCTGTAAAGGGCGTTCGTTGTTGTGTAGAAGGATATGCAAAAGAGATGCATTAAAGTTTAGCTTTGAATGCTGGAAATTTACTTGCTAAATCCACCAATAATCGACAGTATTGGCAATGTTGTTTCTTATTCATATCAAAAAAAGAAAAGGTCTTGCTTTGTGACTCTGGATCGCTATGACGGTGCCATTTTGGAAACCCTGCAAACCGACGGACGCCTGTCCAATCGGGAGCTGGCGGAGCGGGTGGGGCTGTCGGCGGCGCCTTGCTGGCGGCGGGTGAAGCGACTCGAGGACGAAGGCTATATCCAGAATTATGTCGCTATGCTGGACCCGAAAAAGGTGGGCATTCAGGTACTCGCGTTCGCCGAAATCAGTCTCGATAATCACCATGCCGACACGCTGGCGGCGTTTATCGAGGCCGTCGAGCAGTGTCCGGAGATTCTCGAATGCCATTCGGTGACCGGGCAGTGTGATTACCTGTTGAAGATTGCAGCCCGGGATATGGAGGCCTACGAGCACTTTCTGTCCGGGCGGTTGTTGCAGGTCAAGGGCATTCGGTCGGTCAATACACTGTTTTCGCTCAAACAGCCGAAACAGACGTTGACACTGCCGATATTGACCCAGCCGCCACAGTAGCTGCTAGAATCGCTGTCTTTGTGTTTCGGCCTCAATCGAGAACCATGTCTGCCCTGTCTTCAGTGAACGATCTGCTCCAGCAGTTTTGCCGGCGCAAACCCATGCGCGGCGGCTCGCTGATCGTCACACTGTTTGGCGATTCGATTTCGCAGCACGGCAACCAGGTGTGGCTGGGGGACGTGATTCGGGTACTCGAGCCCTTCGGGCTGAACCAGCGCCTGGTGCGCACCTCTGTGTATCGCCTGATTCAGGAGGGATGGTTGCAGGCGGAGCAGGTGGGGCGGCGCAGTTATTACCGCTTCTCCGATTTTGGCCTGCGTCACTACCAGCGCGCGGCCCGGCGTATCTATGGGCTGCAGAGCGAGACCTGGGATAATCAGTGGACTTTGGTGATGCCGGCGCAACTGGCGGATGAGCAGCGCGAGGCGTTGCGCAAGGAACTGCTGTGGCTGGGTTATGGGGCGCTGGTGCCGGGAGTGCTGGCCTATCCCAGGGGGGAGCACGAGGCGCTGGCCGAGACCCTGGGCGAGTTGGGAGTGGCGGATAAGGTGATTGTGATGCGCGCCTGCACTGACGAAATCTGTGTGGCCGGCACTGTCCGGCGCCAGGCGTATAACTGCTGGCGACTCAATGAGCTGGAGGCCCGTTACCGGGATTTTCTCAATCAGTTTCGCCCGTTGTTGGAATCCCTGGCGACGGCGCCGCTGGCCGACGAGCAGTGTTTCCAGTTGCGCACACTGTTGATTCACGAATACCGGCGTATTTTACTCAAGGACACGGAGTTACCGGTGGAGCTGCTGCCTGAGGATTGGGCGGGGGCGGCGGCACAGGGATTGACTGCCGAGCTGTATCGATTGGTCCACCGCGGTGCGTTGAACTTTATCGAGCGGGAGTTACAGCATGTAGGGGGTACCTTGCCGCCGCCGCAGCAGGAGTATTTCGATCGTTTTGGGGGTTTGGGGTAAAAGAGAGTTTGTCATCAACAGTAGGCGCCTGCACGCTGCGGGGTCCGGGGTCGGGGGGGGGGGGGGGGGGGTGGGGTTGTTTTGTGTTTAATATAAAAAAAAAAAAAAAAACACACAAA
>NZ_ML660115.1:0-53898 GCF_007004655.1 Exilibacterium tricleocarpae | reverse complement strand
GGGGGGGGGGGGGGTGTTCGGTCGTTCGGCGGCTTCGCCCCCCCCCCCCCCCCCCCCCCCCCCCCCCGACCCCTTAGGATGGGACGGCTAGCGGTGCCTTCGTTAACCGGGAGTGGCCCCCCTCGAGGGGGACACAACTAAAGTTATGTCCCCGCACCGTGCCACCGCAGGTGGTGCCAAAAACAAATTGTCCGCTTCCGCTGTTAAGCCGTCAGCCAAATAGCCCGCAAATCTTGCTTTAATTCAACGTGATACGTTACCCTTCCCTGCAAACAAAAATTACGTATCACATCTCGGGCATATCTGCCCAGCGGGAGGCTTGGACGATGAAAGTACAAAGTTACGTGGCGGGCCAATGGGTCGAGGGTGCGGGCCAGGGGGTGCAGCTTGTCAACGCGGTGAACGGCGAGCCCATAGCCGAGGCCGGCAGCCGTGGCATCGATTTCAAGGCGGTGCTGGACTATGCCCGCGACACCGGCGGTCCGGCGCTGCGGGCGTTGACGTTTCACGAGCGCGCGGCGCGCCTGAAAGCGCTGGGCAAATTGTTGTTGGCACAGAAAGAAGAGCTGTATCGCATCTCCGCCTGGACCGGTGCCACTCGCACCGACAGCTGGATCGATATCGACGGCGGTGCCGGCACCCTGTTTACCTACTCGAGCCTGGTGCGGCGGGAGTTCCCCAACGATACCGTGCTGGTGGAGGGGGAAATGGAGCACCTGTCCAAGTCCGGCAGCTTTGTCGGCCGCCATATTCTCACCGCCAAGCCGGGTGTGGCGCTCCATATCAATGCCTACAACTTTCCCTGCTGGGGCATGCTGGAAAAAATGGCCCCCAGTCTCGCCGCCGGTATGCCGGTGGTGGTAAAGCCGGCGACGGTATCCTGTTACCTCACCGCGGCGATGGTGAGGATGATTATCGACGCCGGGGTGTTTCCCGAGGGTGCCATCCAACTGATCTGCGGCAGTGCCGGCGACCTGCTCGATCATGTGACGGAACAGGATGTGGTGACGTTTACCGGTTCGGCGGCCACCGGCCGGCAATTGCGCACCCATCCGGCCATCGTAGACAATGCCGTGCCGTTCAATATGGAAGCGGATTCTTTGAATTGTGCCATTCTCGGGCGCGCCGCTGCCCCCGGAACACCGGAGTTCGATCTGTATGTCAGGGAAGTCGCCAAGGAGATGACGGTCAAGGCAGGCCAGAAATGCACCGCTATTCGCCGCGCCATAGTGCCTGCCGACTATGTCGACGCCGTGCAGGAGGCCCTGGCCGGGCGCCTGGACAAAGTCGTGGTGGGTGACCCCGACCGGGAGGGGGTGCGCATGGGGGCGCTCGTAGGTAAGGACCAGCGGGAGGACGTATGGGAGGCGGTGGCGACTCTGCAGGCTTCCGCTGCTGTGGTTTACGGCGGCCGCCGCGAGTTTGAGGTGCTGGACGCCTCGGCGCAACAGGGTGCGTTTTTTCAACCGACGCTGTTGCGCTGCGACAAGCCGCTGGCATCGACGGCGGTGCATGCGGTCGAAGCGTTTGGTCCCGTCAGTACCTTGATGCCCTATTCGACAGCCGCAGACGCTGTCGAACTGGCGCGCCTGGGCCGCGGCAGCCTGGTGGGCTCGGTGGTGACCCCGGACAACGGGGAGGCACGCGCGATAGTGCTGGGGGCGGCGGCCTATCACGGCCGCCTGTTGATTCTCAATGCGGATTGCGCCGCCGAGTCCACCGGCCACGGTTCGCCGTTGCCGGCACTGGTGCACGGCGGTCCCGGCCGCGCCGGTGGCGGCGAGGAACTGGGCGGCCTGCGCGCCGTCAAGCACTATATGCAGCGCACGGCGCTGCAGGGGTCGCCGACGACGCTGACGGCCATTACCGGGGAATACCATCGCGGCGGCGCCACGGTCAGCACCGATGTGCATCCGTTTCGCAAATACTTTGACGATCTGCAGATCGGCGAAACGCTGGTCACGCACCGCCGCACGGTTACCGAGGCGGATATCGTCAACTTCGGCTGCCTGTCCGGCGATCACTTCTACGCCCACTTCGATGAGCTGGCGGCGCAGGACTCGCTGTTTGGCAAACGGGTCGCCCACGGTTACTTTGTAATTTCCGCGGCGGCCGGTATGTTCGTCGAGCCCTCTGTGGGTCCGGTGCTGGCCAACTATGGTTTGGATAATCTGCGCTTTGTCGAGCCGGTCGGTATCGGCGACACGATTCGGGTGGCCATTACCGTTAAGCGCAAGGTCAAAAAAGACAAACGTCCCGATGAAGCACGAGCCACGGGCGTGGTGGTCTGGGCAGTGGAGGTCAGCAATCAAAACGACGAGCCGGTGGCGCTCTACGATATTCTGACCCTGGTGGAAATCAAGTCGAACTAGGGTGTTGGTCCGACCCGGGCGGGCAGCCCGCAGCCGAGTCGCCGGCGTTGTCCGCCGCCGGGTCCAGGTCGTCAAACAGCCCGATAATCTGATCCACGTTGATAGGCTTGGTAATGTATTGGTCGAAACCGGCCCGCATCGCCTCCTCTATCTGGGTGGGCATGGCGTCGGCACTCAAGGCGATGATGCGGGTCTGCTGCAAAACCGGGTCCCGCCGCAGCACCCTGACCGCGCTGATACCGTCCATGTTCGGCAAATTGATATCGAGCAGTATCAGAGCCGGTTTGAAATGCTTTGCCAGCTCGATGCCTTCTTCCGCAGTGGCCGAGGTCAACAGGGCGATATTCGGCATGGCGTCGACGATGGCTTGCATCAACTCCACACTGTGTGGATTGTCCTCCACGTACAACACTGTCATGGTGTCGGTGTTCAGCGGCAGCAGGCGGGAAGGTGATTTTTTCTCGGTAGTTGCCGCTGTGGCAATAGCTTCACCCCGCTTGAGACGCACCATAAAAACGGTGCCGTGCCCGATATGGCTATCGATGCGGATGCTGCCGTTCATCTGCTCGACGAGGAATTTAGTGAGGGACAGGCCGATGCCCGTGCCCTGAATTTCATTGTCTTCGGCATACTGCAAGCGGGTAAAGGGTTCGAAAATGCGCTCCCTGTTTTCCGGTGTGATACCGACCCCGGTATCGCTGATACTGATTTCGACCTCGTCTTCTTCCACTGGACGGGCATGAATGGTCACCGAGCCCCGATCGCGGTTGTATTTGATGGCGTTGGACAACAGGTTGATCAGAATTTGCTTGAGCCGGGTGTAGTCGGCCATTACCGTGATGGGCACTTCTTCGTAATTGACAGTGATATCGGGCTTGATGTTTTGCGCCAGTACCAGGTTCAGGCTCTCATTGACGGCTTTGTGCAAATGGCAGGTTTCCACCGACAGTTTGAGTGTGTTTCTCTCTATTTGCACCAGGTCCAACAGCTCATCGATCAGGTTCAGCAGGTGCCAGCCGGCGGATAAAATCTGCCGGTTGATGCGGCGGGAGGCGTCGGGGGTTTGTGCTGTGAATTTTCTTTCCTGCAACTGGGCGAAACCGAGAATCGCATTCATCGGTGTGCGCAGCTCATGGCTCATACGGGAGAGAAACGTGGTTTTTGCCTGGTTGGCGGCTTCGGCTTTGTCGCGGGCTTCGGCCAGTTCCTCGGCGCGTACATGGGCCGACAGATCGTGGATAACACAGACCACACTGCCGGCTGCGGCGTGGCTGCCATGCATGACGGCACCGGACAGCGACACCGGTATTCTGTGGTTTTTCCGGGTGATGGCAATACACTCTATATTGGCGATGATGTCGCCGTCGGCCAACTCGCTGACGATCGGGTTGAGGGGTTTCTCTCTTTGTGTCGCCGCCTTTCCGTTGATAATAAAATCCGCCAGCGGCCGTCCGAGGATACGGTTCTCTTCGAAGTCCAGAAGTCCCAGCGTTGCCTGATTGACTCTTTCGATAAGACCTTCCTGATTGACCACGAACAATGCATCCTGCATCGACTGGACGATATTCCAGTGATAAGACTTTTCCTGCTCGAGGGACTGGTTGGCCTTGTTGATCCTTTCCATCATGTTGCTGAAAGCCCTGGAAAGCGCACCAATTTCATCGCGGGAAGCCAAGGGCGTCGTGACGGCGGATTTGCCCTCGCCGAACCGCTGCGCCACCGCTTTCAAGTGCAAGACGGGGCTGCTGATCGATTTCGCCATCAGCAGGCCCCAAAGCAGGCTCAACAGCGCACAGGCCGCCGCCGTGCCGATCATCATGGTCAGCAGGTATGCCTGGGTGTCCCGCACCTGGTTCTCAACCAGCTCGACGGTGTTGAGAATGGTGCTTTCCAGTTTTTGTTCCTTTTCGTCGAGATAATCGAGCAGTGTCTGCGTGCTGGCCCGTTGCTCGACGGTCGATTTGGAATGCTCGACAAGTTCTGCCACCATGTTTTCGATACTGCCGGCGGTGTTTGCGGCCTGGTTGTTTTCGGGTGCCACCAGGGCCGACAGTCGTTGCGACGCCCGCTGCAGGCCGAGTTCGAATTCGATGATTTCGCGACGGGTTTCCGGGTTCGGCTGCAACATGTATTCACGGATTTCGGACAACAGGGCGTGACCCAAAGCGGACAGCTCCGCGATGACATTCAGGGTAGGCAGTATCTCTGATGCGAACCGAGCGGTATCGTTGATCGCCAGTATCTGTTCTGCCGAGCGGTTGGTTTCGGCAGTGAGGCGGGCCAATAGGTCAATTAATGCCTCTTCGGACTCCTCGGAGTTTTCGATGACGGCTTCCTTGCTGTCACTGAGTTGGATGACCTGGCGGCCGGCGGCCAGCATATCGCCGACATCGATAAGCATCTGCCGCGGGGACTGCCGCTCGCTGTCCGATTTGTCCTCGATAAAGCTTTCGAATTGAGATACGTATTGCCGCAGCATTTTTTCAGTTTCTTCGAGTGTGGCAAGGGTACCTGCATCGGTCTGTGCGGCGTATTTTCTGAGCCACGACAGGTAGGAGTAGGACCTGTCGGCAATCACCAGGGCGATTCTCTGCGAGGGGAGGGCCCGGTTTTTCAAATCCAGATAGCCCTTCATAAAGCTGATGCAGAGCAGGGCGACTGAAATCAACACCGGCACTATAGCGATACAGGCGAGTTTTGATCGAATACTCCAGTCGCGAAATCGTCTCATGTGTTACGCCCAGTCTGCGTCTTGCCCTTGCGGCGGCAATGATACTGTGTCCGGCTTTCTGTTATCTACTTTAGTTCATGATTATTGTTTTCTCCGTTTTTTAGAGTGTCTGCCAGTGTCTGGTAGTCGCCGGCGTGCAGCCGCCGCCGGCCGGGCTCGACGGCGACCAGTGGCTCTGTTTCCCGCAGGCCGGCCCGGCACCGCTGCGCCAGTTGCCGGTACTGCTCGGTGCCCTTTGTTTTCCAGGCAATTTCAGCGTCGCTCACCTGCCGGCGAATCACTGCCGGGCTGCCGGCGATAAGGCTGCGGGCGGGCGCCGCGAAGCGGGCTTTGACGAAGCTGCAGGCCCCGACAATACACTCGTCGCCGATGCGGGCGTCGTCCATGATGACGGTATTCATCCCCACCAGCGAATTGGCGCCGATGTCGCAGCCGTGCAAGACCGCCCCGTGCCCGATATGCCCGCAGGCGTGCACTGTGCAGTCTTTACCGGGAAAGGTGTGAACCACGCAGGTGTCCTGCACGTTGGCCCCTTGGCCAATCACGATGCGGCCCATATCGCCGCGCAGGCTGGCCAGTGGACCGATGTAGACCTCCGCGCCGATAATAACGTCGCCGATCAGCACGGCGCTCGGGTGCACATAGGCGCTGGGGTCCACCACCGGCGTAAGGTTATCGATACTGTAGACACTCAAGACAGCTCCCTCCGCTACTGTTGATCAACCGATAAACGGATTGCGAACAAAATGATACAAAAAAACAAACGCTATGCTAGTATTTTGTATCTTTTTTTGACCCCCGGCACGCCTGTGGCCGACCAGCGGAGCAGCGACCATGCGTTTTGAAACCATTACCTTCGACCTCGATGAGGGTGCCGCCGTCCTGACCCTCAACCGCCCGGAAACCCTCAACAGCTTCAATGAAGCCATGCATCGGGAGGTGCGCGAAGCCCTGAAAACGGTGCGCACCGATGCTTCGATTCGCTGTTTGCTGTTGACCGGGGCGGGGCGGGGATTTTGTGCCGGGCAGGACCTCGGCGACCGCAGTGTGTCTGCGGATACCGAGGTGCCGGACCTCGGTGACTCGGTGGAAAGAAACTACAATCCGCTGATTCGCGCGCTTTACGGCTTGGAGTTGCCGGTCGTCTGCGCGGTCAATGGCGTCGCGGCGGGCGCCGGTGCCAGTATCGCGATGGCGTGTGATATTGTGCTGGCGGCCAGGTCGGCGAAATTCGTCCAGGCGTTCTGCAACATCGGCGTTATTCCGGATTCCGGCGGCACCTGGGCGCTGCCGCGTCTGGTGGGTATGCCGCGGGCCAAGGGGTTGGCGTTGCTCGGGGGTAAGGTCAGCGCCGAGCAGGCCGAGCAGTGGGGCATGATCTGGCAGTGTATCGATGACGAGAAACTACAGGAGACGGCCCGGACCCTGGCCCGGCAATTGGCCCGCGCGCCGACCCGGGGGCTGGCGCTGATCAAGCGCGCCCTCAACGCCTCCACCGCCAACAGCCTCGATGAACAGTTAGAGTTGGAAAAAGAATTTATGCGCAGTGCCGGCCAGACTGAAGACTACCGCGAGGGCGTGGCGGCGTTTATGGAGAAGCGGCAGCCGAATTTTAAAGGTCGTTGAAATAAAGAGTATTGCCATGGCGAATGAAACTGCAGACAAGGCGCTGGCCTGGGACTGTGCGCGGCATCTGTTTGACCGCGATCAGGCTTCCCGGGCCCTGGGGATGGAAATTATCGATATGGGGCCGGGGTTTGCGCGGCTGACCATGGCGGTGCGGGAGGATATGGTCAACGGCCATGCCATTGCCCACGGCGGGTTGATTTTTTCCCTGGCCGACAGCGCTTTTGCGTTTGCCTGCAACAGCTATGACCGCAATACGGTGGCCCAGGGTTGCAGCATCGACTTTGTGCGCCCCGGTAAGCTGGGGGAGCGGCTCGAGGCGGTTGCCGAGGAGCGTGCCCGCGGCGGCCGCACCGGCGTGTACGACGTCACGGTATTCGGTGCTGAGCAACAGGTGGTCGCTTACTTTCGAGGCAAATGTTACGAGATTCGCGGCCGGGTATTGCCGCCGGGCGGCGCCGGGCAGGTCTAACCGCAGACAGTGGGGTAGAGAATGACAGTGATAAAAGAAGCGTTTATCTGTGATGCCGTGCGCACGCCCATCGGCCGTTATGGCGGCGCCCTGGCGGCGGTGCGTGCCGATGATCTCGGTGCGGTGCCGATCCGCGCGCTGATGGATCGCAACAGCGCAGTGGACTGGGAGCAGGTGGCCGACGTGTTCTACGGTTGTGCCAACCAGGCCGGGGAAGACAACCGCAATGTGGCGAGGATGTGCGCGCTGTTGGCGGGATTGCCGGTCACTGTGCCGGGCGCGACGATAAACCGCCTGTGCGGTTCCGGCATGGATGCCGTCGGCAGTGCCGCCCGCGCCATCAGGACCGGCGAGGCGCAACTGATGATTGCCGGCGGGGTGGAATCGATGTCGCGGGCGCCGCTGGTGATGCCAAAAGCGGATACGGCTTTCAGCCGCCGCGCCGAGCTGTTCGATACCACGATCGGCTGGCGTTTTGTCAACAAACTGCTGCAGGCTCAATACGGTATCGATTCTATGCCCGAAACTGCTGAGAACGTTGCCGAACAGTTTGCCGTCGAGCGCCGCGATCAAGACCTGTTTGCGTTGCGCAGCCAGGAGAAAGCGGCGGCGGCCATGGCGGCGGGGCGGTTGCGGCAGGAGATCACGCCCGTAGCCGTGCCCCGGCGCCGGCAGGAGCCGCTGCTGGTCGATACCGACGAACACCCGCGCGCCGATACCAGCCTCGAAGCTCTGGCCAAACTGGGTACCCCCTTCAGGGAGCAGGGAACCGTGACTGCGGGTAACGCCTCCGGTGTGAATGACGGTGCCTGTGCCTTGATACTCGCCTCCGAGGCGGCGGCCGCGCACCACGGGCTGACCCCCAAAGCCCGTATTGTCGGTATGGCCTGCGCAGGGGTCGAACCCCGTATCATGGGTATAGGTCCGGCGCCGGCGGTGACCCGGGTACTGGCGCTGACCGGACTGCAACTGGCCGATATGGATGTGATAGAGCTCAATGAGGCCTTTGCCGCCCAGGGCCTGGCGGTACTGCGGGAACTTGGGGTGGCCGATGACGATGTCCGCGTCAATCCCAACGGCGGGGCCATCGCCCTGGGCCACCCCCTGGGGATGAGTGGCGCGCGCCTGGTAACCACCGCGTTGTATGAATTGCAGTGCAGCGGTGGGCGCTACGGCCTGTGCACCATGTGTATCGGCGTGGGGCAGGGCATCGCTGTAGTTATTGAGCGTGTTTGATCACCCTAGCAATCTGATTTAATGACTGGTGTGAATCAACCGGTCATTGTAGTTTGACTTGAAGTGATACATAAATATTGAATATTTTGTGTGATTGGTATCATAATGTGTCGACTTATCCGTTGGCCGGCACAACACGGGAGCCTAAATAGCATGGCACAGAGACAGACAGAGCAGGACCTGGAGCGGCGCTTTCAGGCGCGCGTGGATGCGGAAGAAAAAATCGAGCCCAAAGACTGGATGCCGGCAGCTTACCGCAAAACACTGATCCGGCAGATATCCCAGCACGCCCACTCCGAAGTGGTCGGCATGCAGCCGGAGGGCAACTGGATTACCCGAGCGCCGAGTCTGCGCCGCAAGGCAGTGTTGCTGGCCAAGGTGCAGGACGAGGCCGGGCACGGCCTCTACCTCTACAGTGCGGCGGAAACCCTCGGTACCACGCGGGAGGAACTGGTCGAGGCGCTGCACCGGGGCAAGGCAAAGTACTCCTCTATTTTCAACTACCCCACCCTGACCTGGGCCGATATCGGCGCGGTGGGATGGCTGGTGGACGGGGCCGCCATCATCAATCAGGTCGCCCTGCAGCGCACCTCCTACGGCCCCTATGCGCGGGCCATGATTCGCATCTGTAAAGAGGAGAGTTTCCACCAGCGCCAGGGTTACGAAATTATGCTGGCGCTGGCAAAGGGCTCGGCGCAGCAAAAGGCCATGGCGCAGGATGCGCTCAATCGTTTCTGGTGGCCGTCGCTGATGATGTTTGGCCCCAATGACGATGAGTCGCCCAACTCGGCGCAGTCGATGAAGTGGAAGATCAAGCGCAAATCCAACGACCAGTTGCGACAGGAATTCGTCGACCAGACGGTGCCGCAGATCGAAGTACTGGGGCTGGAGCTGCCGGACCCTAAACTGCGCTGGAACGAGGCGCGTGGCCATTACGACTTCGGTGCTATCGATTGGGAAGAATTCTACCGCGTTATCAAAGGTAACGGTCCCTGCAATCGCCAGCGTTTGCAACATCATATCAAGGCGGAGCGCGACGGCGACTGGGTGCGCGAGGCTATGCGTGCCTACGAGGACAAGAGACGCGGCCGCGAAGCCGCTTAGTTTGTGCGGTATTCGATGTGCACGTGTATTGAGTTCCACGTATTGAGTAAGGCGTTTACATAATCATGCTCGAGGAAAACCTATGAAGCATATGCCGCTTTTTGAAGTGTTCATCCGGTCCAAGCGCGGTCTCGACCACACCCACGTCGGCAGCCTGCATGCCGAGGATCACCGCCAGGCGCTGGAATACGCCCGCGATGTCTATACCCGCCGCAGTGAAGGGGTCAGCATCTGGGTGGTGAAGTCCGCCGATATCGTCGCCTCGCAGGAAGGGGACCGGGACAGCTTTTACGACCCGATGGACGATAAACCCTATCGACATGCCACTCACTATGTGTTGCCGGAGGAAGTCAACAACATGTGAAGTCGACAACATGGCGTGCAATCCGGTCCGCGACCGGTCCGATAAAAACCACAGTGACGGGAATATGAGTAAACAAACGATTGTTGAATATGCGACCCGCCTCGGGGACGATGCGTTGATTCTGGGGCACCGGTTGTCGGAGTGGTGCAGCAACGGCCCGTTCCTGGAAGAAGATATCGCCACCATTAACACTTCTCTCGATTACATCGGCCGCGCGCGTATGTTCTTGAGTTATGCGGCCGAGCTGGAGGGTGCCGGTCGAACAGAAGACGACCTGGCTTACACCCGCGATTGCCGCGACTTCAAGAACCTGCTGATCAATGAATTGCCACGCGGCGACTTTGCCTTTACCACTGTACGCCAGTTTCTGGTCGACGCATTCAATCTGTTTTTCTTCGAGGCCCTGGTCGGCTCGACCGACACCCAACTGGCGGCGATCGCAGCAAAGTCTGTGAAGGAATCCCGCTATCACCTGCGCCGCTCCCGGGATTGGATGCTGCGCCTGGGTGACGGTACCGAAGAAAGCCACAGGCGTACTCAAACCGCGCTGGACGATCTGTGGGGCTATACCGATGAGTTGTTTCATATGGATCCGTTGGAAAGCGAATTGCTGGATACCGGTGTGGCGGTGGATCGAGCCGCCGTCAGGCTGCGCTGGGAGCCGCTGGTGACCGAACTGATCGATGCCGCCACGCTGCAGTTGCCGCAGCCCTACACCTTGCCGGGAGGTGGGCGCCAGGGTGTGCATACCGAGCATCTCGGCCATTTGCTGGCGGAGTTGCAATTTGTTCAACGCGCCTATCCGGGTCTGCAGTGGTAGCCTGCTTCCTGCTCGGGCGGCGCCGGTGAGATGATCGCTATGGCACTTATTCCTGTTGTTGAAAAAACTGTTCAAACAAATGCTGATAAATCTGTCGATACCTCTGTGGACACATCTCTCACAGCTGCCGGTGGCGGTCCGGCGGTTACCGCGGAAGAGGTGCTGCGCCGCCGGCGCCGCCAGGACCCGGACACCGCCCCGTTGTGGGAAATCCTGGACCAGGTCTGCGACCCGGAAATTCCCGTGCTCAGTATTTGGGATTTGGGTGTGTTGAGGGATATAGAGCGAACCGGTGAGCACATTACTGTAACCATTACCCCGACCTATTCCGGTTGCCCGGCGATGACGACCATCACCGAAGATGTAGAGGCGGCGCTGGCGCGGGCGGGCTTTGCCGAGGTCAGTGTCAAGTTGACGCTGGCACCGGCCTGGACCACCGACTGGATATCCGCCGCCGGGCGCGAAAAGATGCGCGCCTACGGCATAGCACCGCCGGTGCAGAGAAGCCATACAGTCGCCTGTCCCCAATGCGGCTCGGACGACACCGGTTTAATCAGCGAGTTCGGCTCCACCGCCTGCAAAGCGCTCTATCGCTGTAACCAGTGCCTGGAACCTTTTGATTATTTTAAGTGCCTGTAATTGACACGCGCGAATCGGCGACCAGCGAACCGTCAAACAAGAGAGTAAGCATGAGTGAGTTTTATAAGTTGCAGGTAGCTGAAGTGCTGCCGGAAACAGACACTGCCGTCGAAGTGGTGCTCGACATTCCCGCCGCTCTGCGCCCGGCCTTCGCGTTTACCCAGGGGCAGTACCTGACGTTGAGGCAGATGCTGGACGGGGATGAAGTACGACGTTCCTATTCCATCTGCTCCGCCGTAGGTGACGGGCGACTCAGTATCGGCATCAGGCGGGTCGAAGGCGGGCGCTTTTCGACCTTTGCCAATACCGCTTTAAAGCAGGGCGACACTATCGAGGTGATGCCGCCGCAGGGCACTTTCTTCACCCCGCTGCGACCGCACGAGCAGCGTCGCTTTCTGTGTATTGCCGCCGGCAGCGGTATTACACCGATTCTATCGATTATAAAGACCACGCTGCTCGAGGAACCCGAAAGTGAGGTGACACTGATTTACGGTAATCAGCGCACCAATACCATGATGTTTCGCGAGCCGTTGAGTGACCTCAAGAACCGGTTTCTGGACCGGTTTCAGTGGATTAACATTATGAGCCGTGAAGAGCACGGCGCCGATCTGTTGTCCGGGCGTATCAACAACAAAAAGGGCGCGCAGTTGCAGGCTGCGGGGCTGATCGATATCAAAAGTTACGATCACTATTTTTTGTGCGGCCCCGAGGCCATGATCTCAGAAGTTTCGCGGGGCTTGCGAGCCGAAGGGGTGGATGAGTCCGTTATTCACTACGAACTGTTTGGCGCCTCCGCTGCCGCCGCTGCCGAGGCCGTCGAGAAACACCACCAGCGCGCCGAGCGGTTTGCCGGTGTAACCTCAGCGGTGAGCGTGGTCAAAGGCGGGCGCACCATCCGGATGGATGTCAGCGCCGACGGTGAAAATATTCTCGATGCGGCTATGGGGGCGGGGGCGGATTTACCCTACTCCTGTAAGGGCGGCGTCTGTGCGACCTGTAAGGCGAAACTGGTAAAGGGCGAAGTGGAAATGGATTTGACCCACGGCCTGGAGCCGGATGAAATCGAGGCGGGGTTTATCCTCACCTGCCAATCCCATCCGGTCAGTGCGGAGGTCGTCGTAGATTTCGATCAGCGTTGACTTACGAGGTAACCTCCAGGCAGGCCGTGCAGATTTGCTCGATATGGCGGTGATCGGTACCGCAGCAGCCCCCCAGTACATTGACCCAGGGGAAACGCCGGCGAATCGCGGCATATTCTCTGCCGAGTTCAAGCGGATCACCGGCGTCGAGATCGGTGGCCGCGTCGAGTTCTGCATGGCTGCGTGTCGATGCATTGGCGCGAATGCCGCGCAGCCGCCGCATCCAGCGGTGATCTGCCAGAGTGTCGCGAAAATGGGTCGGATGGGCACAATTGGTCATATAGTACGCCGGGCCCTTGTCGGTGGCCGCATCGACGGCCTCGATGGCCTCCCCGAGCGGCTGCCCGGTGGGCAGTCGGCCGTCGGTTTCTACGGTAAATGAGATGACTGCAGGTATTTTCGCCGCCCGGGCTGCCCGGGTGATACCTATGGCTTCGGGGGTATTGGTCATGGTGATGGCCGTAACCTGATCGGCTGCGGTATCGGCAAGTAGCTTGATTTGAGTTGCGTGATACGTCTCGGCCTGCGCTGCCGTCATGGCAGTACCCGGGTCATAGCCGTCCCCGCGCGGGCCGATACAGCCGCTGATCACCATCGGGGATTGCGGCGTTTCCATTTCCCTGCGGATTTCTGTCAGCAACGCTATGGCCCGGCGGTTGGCCGTCGCCAGTGCCTGTTCGCCGTACCCCAGTTTGTGCCCCCAGTCCGGGTTTGCCCGCCAGGTTACGCTCTCCAGGATAAAGCCGACACGCCGGTGCCGCGCAATGCCGGCATGGCGAATAAAATACTGCCTTAGCGTTTCAGTGCCGGCTTTATCCTGCAGCAGATGGAAAGCGGCAAAGTGAGGCAGGTCCAGGCCCTCTTCGAAAATCAGGGTGGTTTCCAGTCCGCTGTCGGTAATAAAGGGGGCGCCCTGCAGTTGCGGCAGTCGTTTTCGGTATTTGACCATTTGTTTATTGCTCCTTAAAGATTGGATTTCTCCCGACTCCGGTCCGGAAGATATCTGGGATTACACAGGGGGCGCCTGTGGCGGCACCGATCGGTGGACCGCGCAATGCAGTTGAATCTAAGTGACAGGCGCCGGAACCGTCAGTCGTTCCACCGTATAGTATGTACGGGGACGGTCTGAAAAAGTTGCGGGTGCCCTGTTGTTTGTTCGCGTGGAAGGGGGCAGCAAGGCTTGACGGGGTCTGCCGCTAGTCGTACATTTATCGGCCTGTAACCGGTTACTACCGCCAGCCCCGCCGTGACTATTGTCCCGGCTTGTTTCCATCAGTTTCTGTAATGGCTGCGGCGGCGGGCTCGGTCGACCGGTTTTCTAGTCTGGTAGGGGGCGGTCGGGTTAAGATTGGTGCCCTCAGTCCCTGTTTTGAGTGATATTTTTCCTGGCAGCCGAATGACCAATGAGCAATATTCGTGAAGTTTCCCGTTTGGCCGGCGTTTCGATAGCAACAGTTTCCAGAACGTTAAAAAACCCCGATGTCGTCTCCTCCAAGACGCGGGAGATAGTTTTGAAGGCCATTGAAGAGGCGGGTTATCGGCCGAATTTGCTGGCGAGAAACTTCAGCACCGGTAAATCCCACGCTGTCGTGGTACTGGTGCCCAATGTCGCCAACCCCTTTTTCTCCCGTGTTATTCGCGGCATCGAACAGGCCGCTCAGGAGAAGGGCTATTCCGTTTTATTGGGTGATACACAGGGCAAACCCGAGCGCGAACACGACTACGCGCGGCTCGGCCTTACCAACCAGGCTGACGGCCTGATCCAGCTTTACAGTCGCTACCCTTTTGCCGAGGCGGACAGCGCTCTCGCTGCATCGGTGCCCATGGTAAATGCCTGCGAGCGTATCAGCGACGATTGTGAGATACCGGTTGTGGAATTGGATAACCGGGCCGCGGGGCGCGCTGTGACCAGGCATCTGGTGGAACTGGGGCACCGGCGTATCGGCGTGATAACCGGCCCGACGGACAGTCCCATTGTGCGTGACCGCATGGCCGGTTTTCAGGATGTGCTGACCGAAGCCGGTATTGCTGCTGACGCAGGTCTTATCGCCAACGGTGATTTCAGCATGGCCTCCGGCGCCAATGGCGCCAAAGCGCTGCTGGCCGCCGTTGCGCCGCCGACCGCCGTATTTTGCTTTAACGACGAAATGGCCATCGGTGCCATGCATGCGTTCAGATATGCGGGCTTAAAGGTGCCCGAGGACATGTCCGTTGCCGGCTTCGACAATATCGACTATGCCTCTTTCACCAACCCGCCGTTAACCACCATCAACCAGCCGGCGGAGGAATTGGGCCGGCATTCGATGAACGCGCTGTATCGGTTGATGAAGGGGGAGTCGTTGGAAGTCAGCCGTATTATGCTGTCTTTTACGCTGATGGTCCGGGACAGCACGCGGCCGGTGGGCGGTTCCAGGTAATCTATTCGGGCCGCGGCCTTGTCTGTGTCATCCTCCCACGTTTATACGGCTTCCGCTTTACAACCGCCTCTATCAATTCTTTCTACACTGCTGGTGCCGGATTGTCTGTCGGTGACGATTTGAATCTCACTGCCGAAGATAGAGTGCCGATTGCTAAACTGGCGCAAGGCCTCCCAAGAATCAAGACAGCGGGCATCAAGACAACGGATACCAAGACAACGGATATCAAGACAACGGATATCAAGACAACGGATATCAAGACAACGGGTCCCAAGCAGGCATTTGCAGGCAGTACCACCAGTAACTATCACAGCGGCTTTTAGCGGCATCGATACCGGTACGGAATGTTCAACCTGAGTATTGAGTTTTCAATTGTAAACGGTTACATTTGGCGATGCCCTATCCCGCTGTCACAGGCAGGGCAATCCTTAAAAGTCGCTTCAGCCGACGCCTGCGCCGGGCTTCGAGCGTGGATTTCAGCATTCAACTCTAGAGATACTGCATGAACAAAAAGGTGCGCATGGGCATGGTCGGCGGCGGTGAGGGGTCGTTTATCGGCGCGATTCACCGGATGGCCGCCGCCCTGGACGGCGAGATAGAGCTGGTGGCCGGTTGCTTCTCCAGTGATCCTGAGCGCGGCCGGCGGGCCGGTGCGCAGCTTGGCTTGGCAGCGTCGCGCACCTATCCACACTATGAAACCATGCTCGAGACCGAAGCCGGGTTGGCCGCGGACCAGCGTATGCAGTTTGTTGCCATAGTCACCCCTAACCACCTGCATTTTCCCATTGCGGAAGCGGCGTTGCGGCGCGGGTTTCACGTGCTCTGTGATAAACCTGCGGCGCTCAATCTGGAGGAGACGCTGGCATTGAAACAACAGGTGGACAGCGCCGGCGGACTCTTTGGTTTGACTCACACCTATGCGGCCTATCCCCTGGTGCGCCAGGCCCGCGCTATGGTCACGGCGGGAGAACTGGGGGGCGTGCGCCGCGTGACCGTCAGCTATCCCCAGGGCTGGCTGGCCGATGCCGGCGACACCTGTGCCAGCCCCCAGGCGCAGTGGCGCACCGACCCGCAGAAATCCGGTGAAAGTGGTTGTTTCGGCGATATCGGCACCCACGCCCATCATCTCGCTGAACATATAACAGGTGTGGATATCACCGAACTGTGCGCGGATTTAACCACTTACGTCGACGGCCGGGTTCTGGACGATGACGGCGCCGTGCTGTTTCGCATGGCCAATGGTGCCCGCGGTACTCTGACGGCGAGTCAAATCTGCGCGGGCGAGGGCAATGATTTGCAAATTTCAGTCTATTGCGATCTGGGCTCACTCGCCTGGCGGCAGGAAACGCCCAATGCATTGGTGCTCAAACGCAGGGGGCAGCCGGCGCAGGTTCTCAAAGCCGGCGTCAATTGCGATTACCTCCATCGGGATGCCAGGGCTTATTGTCGAACGCCCGCAGGGCATCCGGAGGGGTATATCGAGGCGTTTGCCAATATTTATCGGGATTTTGCCCGCGCGATCAAGCACGGGTCAACGGCGATATATCCGTCCTTTGCCTCCATAGATGAAGGCGTCAGGGGGATGCTGTTTGTGCGGGCGGTGCTGGAAAGCAGCCGCAATCATTCCACCTGGGTAAGGCTGGGCGATCTGGTCACCTAGTCAATAAGCAAAAAACGGTTTCAGTCAGTGTCAGAGAACGAGTAAATGAGTCAATCCAGAGTAAAGGGACCGGCAATATTCCTGGCGCAATTCTTACCGCCTAAGGAACGGCCGACTTCACTGCGCGAGATGACTGCCTGGGCGGGCGGGCTCGGCTATAAAGGCGTGCAGATTCCCACCTGGGACAAGCGAATTTTTGATCTCGATAAAGCCTCGAGCAGCCAGGCTTATTGTGAAGAAGTGATCGGCATCTGCAGAGACGCGGGTGTCGAACTGGTCGAGCTGTCTACGCATTTGCAGGGGCAGTTGGTCGCCGCCCATCCGGCCTATATCGATATGCTGGATGCATTTGCGCCGAGCGCCGTCCAGGGCGATGCCAAAGCGCGCGCTCAGTGGGCCAGGTCGCAGCTGTTAAAGGCGGCGCAGGCCAGTGCGTTTTTGGGTTTAAAGAGTCATGCCACCTTCTCCGGTGCTTTGTTGTGGCATACCTTTTACCCCTGGCCGAAGCGGCCTGAAAATCTGATCGAAGACGGCTTTAAGGCGCTGGCAGAGCTGTGGTTGCCGATTCTCGACGCCTTCGATGCAGCGGGTGTCGATATCTGCTATGAACTCCACCCGGGAGAAGACCTGCATGACGGAGTAACTTTTGAGCGTTTTTTAGCAGCGGTAAATGATCATCCGCGGGTTAATATTTTATATGACCCGAGTCATTTCCTGCTGCAGCAACTGGACTATCTGGCATTTATCGATATCTATCATGACAGGATTAAGTCTTTTCATGTCAAAGATGCAGAATTTCGGCCGTCGGGCAGAGCCGGTGTCTACGGCGGCTACAGCGCCTGGATCGATCGCCCCGGACGCTTCCGCTCCCTGGGTGACGGGCAAATAGACTTTCGGGCTATTTTCAGCAAGCTCACGCAATACGGCTATGAAAACTGGGCGATACTGGAGTGGGAGTGTTGCTTGAAACATCCCGAACAGGGTGCTGAGGAAGGTGTGAAGTTTATTGCCGATCATCTGATTCGGGTCGCCGAGCATGACTTCGATGACTTTGCCGGCGGTGAGACTGACAGTGCCAAAAACAGAAGAATTTTAGGGCTCGGTACTTGAGTATCGCTATGGCGGGGTAAACACGCATTTTATTCCGCCGTCGCAATCCGTATTCAAAAGCACGTTAAGTTGCTAATCCGGATTGATAGTGCTCCGACCAGAAAGTATTTTCACTTCGGTGGCACTTAGGTCTCGATCCGGGCATAGCCCTTCGGGACCTGCGCCAGCAGGGATGCTGGCGCAGAGCCTGCAGGGATGTATTCATGGCGTGTTCCGAAGGGCTATGCCCGGATCGAGACCGGACTGGTTAAGGACACCAGACCCGTTTTGGGTGAAAAAATTTACTGGTCAGAGTAGTAGTATCTTGGAAAAACGAAAAAAATAAATTTGCGAGGGAGGTCTACGATGGTGGCGTCGAATCAACCGTTGCACCATAAGCGTCTTTTCCTGATTGGCAATTTGTCGATCTTTATGATCGGTCTGGGTTTTGCCGTCAGGGCCACTATCGCCGGTGATTTGCAGACCGATATCTACGATCTGATCGATGTTTCAAGATCTGCCGCCATGGTGGGTGAAGCACTGGGCCTGACGTTTACCGGGTTTGCTTTTACGCTGTTGTTTGGCAGCGCGCTGGTGGATTTAATGGGCGCCAAACGCATGCTGCTGCTATCCGCCGCTGGCTATATTCTCGGCAGCGTTTTGATCCTCAGTGCCTCATTGATGCCCGTGTCCGATACAGTAACCACCCTGGTGTTGGCCGGTATGTTGTTGACGGGCTTGGGGTGGGGCGCAGTGGAGGCCGCCAGCAACCCGATGGTGGCGGCGGTGGACCCGGACAACAAAACTCACCGCCTCAATGTGCTGCACGCCTGGTGGCCTGCCGGTATCGTGGTCGGCGGTTTATGCGGGGTGTTCGTTGCCAAGATGGGCCTGCCCTGGCAACTGAACCTGCTGATTCTCGCCGGTCCCGCAGTTGTTATGGTGTATCTGGTATCGACGATTGAATTTCCCGTTACTGAAAGGGTCGCCGCCGGCATCAGTTATGCCGACATGTTCAAAGAAGTGGGTAAGCAACCGCTGTTTATACTGTTTTGGATTTGCATGTGGATGACCGCCGCGGCGGAATTGGCACCCGGGCAGTGGGTAGATCTCACCCTGTCCCGGGTGGTTGGCATGGAGGGAATCATTTTGTTGATCTACGTCAGCAGTTTGATGTTTGTGATGCGGCATTTCGCCGGCGCCCTGGCCGAGCGCCTGTCGCCCATCGGCGTCTTGTGGTTCAGCAGTTTACTGGCAGCGATCGGTTTGTATTGCCTGAGCCTGGCCCGTTCACCGTTAACAGGTTTTCTGGCGGCGACGGTATGGGCCCTCGGCGTGTGTTTTATGTGGCCGACCATGCTGGCTTGTGTCGCCGATCGTTTCCGTCGCGGCGGTGCATTGTTCCTGGGGTTGTTGGGTTTTGCCGGCGGTATGTCAATACAGTTTGTGCTACCGATGATGGGACGTATATTTGACCAGGCAAAAGTCGAAGCCGCCGGCGGACTGGCGGCATTCGAACGGTTGTCCGGGCCCGATCTGGACGCCGTATTGATACAGGCCTCGGTGGCGTCTTTTCGGTCAGTGGCGATCATTCCTCTGTTTTTATTGCCGGTATTTGCCGCTATTTGGTGGTGGGAACGCCGTGGAGGACGCCTGCAAGCTGTCTCATAACTGTTTGACACATGGCGCCTGCGGCGGCCGGTTTACGAGAGGCAGCAGCAAAAGGCTTTAATCGCTTGTTAATCATTGAGGTGACGCGGTGAAAAGAAGACAGTTTATCGAAACGGTTGGAACGCTGAGTGTGGCCGGCACTTTGTTGCCGGCATTTGCTGCATCGGCAAAAGTATCTGGCCGCGAACCTTTTTTTAAAATATCGGTTGCGCAATGGTCATTGCACCGGCAGATTCGCAGCGGCAAATTAAAGCCCCTTGATTTTGCCGCCAAGGTGAAGCGGGACTTTGATATCGATGCTGTGGAGTATGTAAACCAGTTTTTTAAAGATCGGGCCGAGGATAAAAACTACCTGCAGGCGATGAAAGAACGGGCTCAGGATAATGGTGTAAAGAATCTATTGATCATGGTGGATGCGGAAGGCCCCCTGGCCAGCACCGACGTTAAGGAAAGGAGCCGGGCTGTAGAGCGTCATTACAAATGGGTGAGCGCGGCAAATTATCTCGGTTGCCATTCCCTGCGCGTCAATTTGGCTGGCCAGTCCTCTGTGGCAGACTGGAAACTGGCGGCCATCGAGGGGCTGAGCCGATTGTCGGAGTTTGCGAAAGACCACGCTGTCAATATTATTGTCGAGAACCACGGTGGATATTCTTCAAACGGCCAATATCTGGCCCATGTGATTCGGCAGGTCGCGATGAAAAACTGCGGGACTTTGCCGGACTTCGGCAATTTCGGTGACTATGACCGTTATCAGGGAATGAAAGATCTAATGCCTTTCGCGAAAGGTGTCAGTGCCAAGAGTTTTGACTTTGATGAAAATGGCAATGAAACCACCATCGATTTTCGACGGATGCTCAAGATCGTTCGGGACAATAACTATCGCGGTTACATCGGTATCGAATACGAGGGTCCCGACGCCGATGAAGATAAAGGAGTACGGGCGACGCAGGCGTTGTTAACCCGGTTGGCAGGTGAGGGCTTATAAACAGTCGTAAACGCCCCCGGCAGTGACAGCCTGCTATGAGCCGCATCTTGATTGAGTTGAAAACGGGTTTTGGTGTCCTTAACCGATCCGGCCCCGAAGGGCTATGGGCTAGGCGCCCCCCCCCGGATCGAAACCTAAGTGCCACCGAAGTGGGAATATTTTTTGTTCGAAGCACTAGGATTTTCGTTTTAACGAATTAGCCGATTAGAGTCGTTAGAGTGGAGGATATCTCTTTGCAATCATCGAGCAATAAAAAAGAGTACGATGCCCTGATTGTCGGGTCCGGTGCGGGAGGCGGTATGGCTGCCTATGTTCTGGCTATGGCGGGTTTAAAGGTGCTGATGCTGGAAGCCGGTCGCGATTACGATCCCGTCACTGAAACGCCCATGTTCAATCTTCCCAAAGACGCGCCGTTAAGAGGTGCGGGCACACCGGAGAAGCCCTTCGGATTTTATGATGCCACAGTGGACGGCGGCTGGCAGGTTCCGGGTGAACCCTATACCCAGGCAAGCGATCAACCGGGGCGCAGATGGGACTGGTGGCGGGCGCGTATGCTCGGCGGTCGCACCAATCACTGGGGGCGCATCTCGCTGCGGATGGGCGAGTACGATTTTAAGCCCTACAGCCGCGACGGTTTGGGCTTCGACTGGCCCATTGCCTACAAGGACCTGGCTCCTTACTACGATAAAACAGAGATGTTGATCGGCGTTTACGGCAGTAACGAAGGGCTGGAAAACACGCCGGATTCCTCCCCCGGCGTGCTGTTGCCGCCGCCAAAGCCGCGCGCCTATGAATTGCTGATAAAAGAGGCCTGCAAACCGCTCGGTATTCCCGTGATACCGGCACACCTGGCCATTTTGACCCGGCGCCTGGACCACGAGCGAATCGCGCCGCAATTGTTCCCGCACAACGAACTGGCACAGCGGGTAACGCGGGAGTCCATGCAGGAGCGCGCCGCTTGCTTTTATGCCACCGGCTGCGGCCGCGGTTGCGCTATCAAGGCTAACTTTCAGTCGACCACGGTTTTGATTCCTCCGGCCCTGGCCACGGGTAACCTGGACATTGTCACCGATGCTATGGTGCGCGAGGTAACTGTGGGGCCCGATGGTAAAGCCACAGGTGTGATCTATATCGATAAAACAACGCGCCTGGAACAACGGGCTACAGCGCGGGCTGTCATTGTCGCGGCCAGCGCCGCAGAAACCGCGCGCATATTTTTAAACTCAAAGAGCGCCCGGCACCCGGACGGCCTGTCCAATCGCAGCGGTCTGGTCGGCAAATACCTGATGGATACTGTCGGCGCCGGTCTCAGTGCGCAGATTCCCGCCCTGGAAAACCTGCCGCCGCACAATGAAGAAGGTGCCGACGGCATGCATATGTATATGCCCTGGTGGCTCTACAAGGAGCAGTTGGCCGGCAAGTTAAACTTCGCCCGCGGCTATCATATTGAAATTGGCGGCGGTAAACGAATGCCGGGTGCGGGCGCGTTCAACGGTATGGAAGCGGTTACCGGGGGTGCCTACGGACAAGCGTTCAAGGAGGCCTGCCGGCGCTACTACGGGTCCCATGTGTACTTTTCCGGCCGCGGCGAGATGATTCCCAACGAGGACTGCTATTGTGAAATCGATCCGGACGTGGTCGACCAGTGGGGCATACCGGTCCTGAAGTTTCACTGGCAATGGTCCGACCACGAGTTGAACCAGGCGGTGCATATGCAAAAAACGTTTGCCGAAATCGCCGGGCGTATGGGTGCCAAAACAACCTCGACAGTCCACACCGATGGCGCCAAGGCGATCCATAACGGTGGCGCCATCATCCATGAAGTCGGCACCACCCAGATGGGCAATCACCCCAATCGCTCCGTTTTGAACGCGCATTGCCAGTCTTGGGAGGTGCCCAACCTGTTCGTTACTGACGGCGCGCCGTTTGTCTCCAATGCCGATAAGAACCCGACGCTGACCATTATGGCGTTGGCCTGGCGCACAAGCGACTATGTGATTGAGCAGTTTAAACAAAGGAATATTTAATATGGCCGATAAAATCACTGATAAACCGGTACAGCTTGATCGCAGGGGCGCGTTGAAAATCATCGCAACGACTGCGGCGGCGGTGCCGGTGTTGGGGTGCGCGCCGGACTCATCGACTGCCGCTGTCGGGGCGGTGACACCCAGACCTGAATCTGAGTTACCGGTATCGCCGCCGTCGCAACCGCGGCGCACGCCGTTTGACCCGGATTTGCTCAACCCCGATATTCACTGGGATTTGGTGCTTACCGGTGCAGAGCTCACAACGTTGAAAGCGTTGGCCAATGTCATTATCCCCGCAGACGCTGTCTCTCCGGGCGCGGGAGACCTGGATGCCCAGGACTTTATCAATGAATGGGTCAGTGCGCCTTACCAAAACAATAAACGGGATCTCATCCTGGTCCGCGGCGGTTTGGTATGGCTGCAGAGTGAAGCAGGCAGGCGCTATGGGCGGCGCTTTACCGAATTGAGCCCCGCTCAAGTAACGGCTATCTGTGATGACATCAAATGGAGACAGTCGGCGCAGCCGGCGTATCAATCCGCGGCGATATTCTTTGAGAAAGTCAGGGACTTAACGGCAACGGCTTTTTACACCACAGAGGAGGGGATGGCCGATATCGGTTACCTGGGCAACAAGGCACTGGCCAGCTTTGAGGGGCCGCCGCTGGCAGTATTGAGGCAACTGGGTTTGGAGCAATATGCCGACCAGGGCGGTTAACCCCCACGCCTGCCTATCGCCGGTTAAGGTTCGTTTTGCCGTGCTGATCGGGCTTCGATATTGGCACTGACTTTCTGCCGGCGCGCGTCGAGGTACTCATCCATATCGAGGCCGCCATCGCTGTTGCTGTCGAACTTATCGAAATTTTCAGTCATATGCTGGTGGTCCGTGCCGACCAACTCGTCGGGCTCGAGACGCCCGTTCATATCTTTATCGCGAAACCCGAAGCCCATGGCCGTGCGCACTCGCCGGCGGTTGTGTACCGGGTTGTCCGGCGTTTCGCCGTCCCATTGAAACATAAACGAGCCGTACAGCATTTCCTCAAAGGACTGCTCCCCCCAGCCTACCGTCAGACTCGGGTCCGGGTTGGCGGGGTTTTTAGCGGAATTGTCGTAAGTGGTTCGGTGCAGGAGTTTGGTGCCGGCGGCCACTTTCAGAGGCTGCGCCAGTGTGTACATGCGCTGCCAGTTAAAGTCGTAGCTGGGTACCGATAACACCGGGTCTCGGGTGCCGTCCGGGTGCACGACTTCAAACAGGGAACTTTTGCCTCGATAGTGCGCGTGGGGGAACAGGCTGTAAATAGTCGCATCGTTTTCAAAATAAAAATACGCCGCCTCTTCGTGGGCTTCGGCATGGGGCGGGATTTGCAGAGAAAAGTTTACGATCGAGTAGTGGCGCAGCATATTTTCAGGCGGTTTGTCGTAGAAGTAGAGCCCGACTTCAGTCTCATCGCTGGTTGCCTTACCGGATGTGGTGTAGTGGGACTGGAAGGAAAAATAGCCGCCCTTTGGCACCAGCACGCCGGTATTCTCGGGATACTGGTAGGGGTCCATACCCGGGGCATAGGTGACCAGGTAGTTGCGAAATGCCGCTCCCAAATCGTTTTCTTTGGGTTTTTCCCGGGCCGAGCCGACGATAAGGTGGTGCAACACCGTTCTGTCGCCGGGTTTGACCGCCACGGCTTTGACCCAGACATCGCGGTCCAGCGGATTGGGCACCGAGGGATATTGATAATCCACAATGCCGGTGGCGGGAACGTCGAATCTGGGTAGCTTCAGGACCAGGTCCGGCGCACCCAGTTGCCATTTGTCGGCCTGCATTTGCAGTGCGGCCAGTGGGTCCGGTCCATTCCCGCGGGGAGAGCCGGCCTCGATCCAGTGGATCAGGGTGCGGGTCTCGGCGACAGACAGGCTGTTGTCCTCCCGAAACTGTTGGATATGGGGGTCGGCGTGCCACGGTGGCATCCGTTTGGTCCGCACGACTTCCCTGATCATGGGCGAAAACCCGAGAATCATCGTGTAGTCGGTCATGGCCCAGGGCCCTATGCCGCCGGGGGTATGACAGGCCACGCACTTTTCCATCAACAGCGGTGCGATCGTTTTGCTGTAACTGATCTGTTGATGCCGGTTTTGGTTGGCGCGTTCGGGAAAGTTAATGATACAGCCCTTTACGTGGCGGCGACTGACGGCCACCGGTTTGCCGCCGATCACGGCATCCAGTGCATCGCGCAGGTAGTGTTGCTGGGCTTGCGGCTTCCGGCGTTCGTAGTGGAGTCGATCGTCCACCGGGCCGCGATAGGCGATGGTCCAGTCGCGCGGATCGATAACCAGCACTTCGGCCGTGCGGGTCAGTTCCAGCGCTGCGCCGATCAGTTGCGTCTCGTCAACGAGGATCGGCAGGTCAATGGAAAATTCTTTTGCCTCTTTCAATATCGATGCGCGATGGTCCTGCAGGTTGGCATTTAACAGGAGAAACTCTACGCCCTTACTTTGATACTGCTGCCGAATCTCGGCGAAAGCGGGCAACGCATTGCGTACCATAGGGCAGCCGTTGCCCTGCGCCATAATGACAATCGCCTTTTTATCGGCCAGGTAATACAGCTCGTGGGCTTTGCCGTGTTGGTCCAAAAGGCTGAAATTGTCGACAGTGGCTGCCTGCGCAAAGCCACCGGTGACGGTGAGTAACAACAGAGTTGATAGCCATCTACCCATGATTTTGTTTCCCTTAATCGTGGTATCGGGTTGTCTTGCCGTGATAATTACAAGTTTTGTGAATTGCGCTCGATAAACAAAACTTATGTCGAGAGAAAAATAACTTGCGGTGGCAGTGCGCGCAACACAGCTAACTGTAAACAACAAGACAGTTGGTACAAAACCGGTAAATCGGTACAAAGCCGGTAACGGGACAGCAGTATAAAACCATTTACCGCTGGCGCTGTATATCGATGCCTGGTTTTCTTAACGATTCTTAACCGAGCCGGTCGCCGGTTATAGAATTTTCACCCTGCCGCTGTGGCAATCGATTACATGCATTTATGCTAAATGGAGATCGCCGCGTGATGTCGTGTCTGGTGTGATCTTGGCTTGCTATTGATAACAGCAACGTTTAGCGGCCCGAATGCCGTGCAGATTCAGCCCAGACGAAAAGCGCATTTTTATACAATATTTGATCTTGTCCGGTCGCCATACTACGCCCCTTCGAGTGATGCTGTTGGGGGATTGATGTCTGCAGAAATCGAGCAGGCCTGCAGGTGGATAGCCAGACTGGACGCCGGTGATATGGACGCCGCTGAGAAGCTACGCCTGCGACGCTGGTTGCAGCGGCGCGAAAACCGCCGGGCATTTCGTCAAGTGCGGGTGCTCTGGGCTGACTTTGATCAGTTGGGCGCGGCTGTCAGGGGCGGCGAGCATTCGCTGCCGGAGCAACTGCAGATAGGGAATGAGAAGTCACCGTGGCAGAAAGACAAGTGACCGGCCGGGCAAAAAGATATGGACAAGGGCATAATTCTCAAAATTCCGGCACCTTGATGCCGTCCTCTTCACCGATATGCCATCTAGCAAGAGTGGGATAAGGGCTATTGCTGCAAATAACCAGCAGTTATAACTCTCAGGGCTGCTCAGTGTGAGATTCGAAAGAGAAAAAAACCGCCTTGCGCAGGGCATTGTTGACAAGGCGGTAAAAAGTGTTGCATTGATACAAGCAGAGTAACAGAGTAAAACACCCTCCCTGGTGGGGTCTCCTTAACGGTCTTTGTCGCTCATTTTGATCAACGTCAGATATTCGCTCGGGCTCAGTCGGCCGTCCCCATCGGTGTCAGCCTTGGAGAAGTTGGACGCCAGCCAGTCACTGGCTTTGGCTTCCGAGGCGCTGATGTAGCTGTCGGCGTCTTTGTCCAGATCGGTAAACGCGGGTACTTCACCCTTGTCGCCGGCCATTACAGAACCACACATCCCCGTAAACGCGATAAGTGCGAGAAGTTTTTTCATGGTTTAAATCTCCTGACAGGTCTTTGTTGATTAAGTGTTGCATTAAATATTTTGCTTTCGACAGGAGCTGTTGCCAGAACCGTGCCAATTAAAAAATACCCTCGAAAACACTGGTCTGCAGCCATATCCGGCCAGGATGACCGGTAGCAAAAACAAAAAAACTGTTGCCGATAAGCAACATAAAAGATTCGACCTCATTGCTTGCTGTGGCTGGCAAAGCCCCAAGTTGCTGATGTTTGTGCCGGGCAGTTTCGAAAGTTGTGAACCGGGTCTATTGTTGCCGCCAGGCGACGACTTATTTTTTTATTGCTTGCAGCGTTATAATCGCGCAATGTCTACCGAAATTAGTTCTAAAGGTGTGTAGGTCTCATGCCTGTTGTGCGTTCGCTGTCGATTGTTCAACTGATTCTGTTTGCGTTTATCGCTGTGGCGCTGCCGTTGGTATGGGCGATTTTTACGGCGCTGTATCAGGTCGATCAACTGGTGCAAAGGAACACGGACGCCATTGTCAAGGTCAAACAGGAGACGCTCGCCAGCCGCGCTCTGGCCGATAACCTGACCTCCATGGAACGCAGTGCCAGTCAGTTTCAGGTGCTCGCCGACAGCGCCCTGCACGAGGTCTATTTAAGTAACAGTGAACAGTTTCGAAATTTGTTGAACAGTTTCAAACAAAGTGAACTGGGCCAGGTGCGCATGGACTTAATCGACCGGCTGGTGGCCGATGAGCAACGGCTGTCCGAGTCATTGCGCGCGGCGTCGACGCAATCGGCCGGCGCCGACACAGAAGCGCTGATCGCAGCGCTGCACGCAGCGGTGCGCAGTCTGATCACAGAAACTGACGCCCTGTTGGTGGGGCAGACCGATTCGCTGTCACTGGAGGCGACGACGTTAAAACAGCAATTGTTGGCGCAGGCATCGCTGGCACTGCCGGTAACGGTAGTACTCAGCATCCTGTTTGTGGTATTGATTACCCGGCCGATTCGCCAGTTGGATACCGCGGTGCGCGAGTTGGGTGAGAGTGGTTTGAAGGTCGGCGTCGAGGTCAGCGGCCCCCACGATTTAAAGGCGCTCGGTGTGCGCCTGAATTGGCTGCGCCAGAAGCTGCTGGAAGTCGAGCAACAGAAGCAGGCTTTTTTGCGCAATATATCCCACGAGCTGAAAACGCCTCTGACCAGCATCCGCGAGGCGGCGGAGTTGCTGGTGGACAGCTCTGAGGGTGTTTCGGGCGAGCAGCGTGAAATCGTGCGGGTGTTGAAAAGCAGCAGCCTGCAGTTGCAGCACCTTATCGAAAATCTGCTGCGTTTCAATGAGCTGACTGCCGAGAGTGGCGATATTCAACCGTTGGACTTGCAAGCGTTGGTGGATAACGTGACCGACACGCACCGATTGGCGCTGAATGCGAAGGGCCTGACGATCGAGAGTGATATAGAGTCGGTGGCTATGGCGGCCAATCCGACCCAAATCAGGCTGGTTATCGACAATCTGTTATCCAATGCCATTAAGTTTTCACCGCCGGGGGGCGCTATTCGTCTCGAGATAAAAAAAGTGGATAAAGACGTGAAAATTATCATTCAGGATTACGGGCCGGGTGTGGCGGCGGCGGACGCGCCGCGGATTTTTGACCTGTTCTACCGCGGTGCCGAGCGCGCCTCTGGACCGGTGCGGGGCAGCGGCCTGGGGCTGGCGATCGTGAAGGAAATTGTGGCCCGCCTGCGCGGTCGAATCGAACTTGTCGATGTGGAGCAGGGCGCCCGTTTCAGCGTGACTCTGCCTGTCAGTGTGGGGGGAAATCTGAGCTATGCCAGCTAGCAGCGCGGTGCGGATTGTCGTTATTGCGGCTGTGGTATTGCCGTTGCTGGCGGGTTGTCAATGGTGGCCGCGCCGCCCGGCCGATCCCGTGCCGCCGCCGTTGCCGCAGGTGAATCTGCCCGTACAACGCGAGAGTCCGGTCGTGCCGCACGAGAACCTGGCGATGCTTATTGCCTATTTTGTGCGCGTCGGAAACCTGTCCGGTGCGGCGCTACAGCGCGAAATTGCGATGATGGATGCCAAGCTTCATATCGAGGCGACCGCCGCCAGGCGTCTGTGCCTGGCTTATCTGTTGGGGCAGGCGGCCCACAAGGCTGAAAACCGCAAGCGGGCCCAGCAATTGTTGAGCGAGGTGGAACAAGAGTTGTACACCCCGGCCGACTACAAAGACCTGGCCAGGTTTTTAGCCCGCGATTTGCAACAGTATGCGGCACAGCGAGAGAGTTTGCGCGCCGAACAGCAGCAGCGGCTGCAACTGCAGCAACAACTGGATGCGCTCAAGGATATTGAACGCAAAATCAGCGAGAGAAAAGCGATGCCGATCGACGGCGTCGAGGAGCCGAAACCATGAATGCACCGCGAGTCCTGGTGGTGGATGACGATGAGGGGTTGTTAAAACTTATCGCCATTCGTTTGCGTCGCTCGGATTACGATGTCACTACCGTCGGCGGCGGCCAGCAAGCACTCGACAGCCTGTCCCGCCAGCTTCCCCATGTGGTGGTTACCGACTTGCAGATGGACGGTATGGACGGTATGGCGCTGTTTGAGGCGATCAAGTCCCGTTTCCCGTTGTTGCCGGTCATTGTGTTGACCGCCCACGGCACCATTCCCGATGCCGTCGCCGCCACCAAAGACGGCGTCTTCGCTTTTCTGACCAAACCGTTCAACGGCGATGCGCTGATCAGCAGTATTCAGGAAGCGGTCGAATTGAGCCTGGATAGCGGGGTCGAAATCAGTAGCGGCAGCGGCACCGAGTGGCGCGGGGATATCGTCACCCGCAACGCGGAAATGGAGAAGTTGCTGGCCGAGGCGAAGATGGCGGCGCGCAGTGAAGCGAGCATTCTGATTCAATGTGACAGCGGCACCGGCAAGGAGTTGCTGGCCAAGGCTATCCACAAAGCGAGCCTGCGCAGCGCGGCGGCATTCGTCGGTGTCAACTGCACCGCCATTCCCGAGGCGCTGTTTGAGAGCGAGTTTTTTGGCCATGTGAAAGGTGCCTTTTCCGGCGCGACTGCCAACCGCCAGGGCTTATTTGAAAACGCCAACGGCGGCACGCTGTTTCTGGACGAAATCGGCGATATGAGCCTGGAGCTGCAGTCCAAGCTGCTGAGGGTGTTGGAGGAACGGGAGGTGCGTCCGGTGGGCGCCAATGACCCGATTCCCATCGATGTGCGTATTATCTGCGCCACCCACCAGAATCTCGAGGAGGCGGTGGCCGAGCGGCGGTTTCGCGAGGACCTCTACTATCGCCTCAATGTGGTCTTTCTCGAGATTCCACCGCTGTCGCGCCGGCGCGAGGACATCCCGCTGCTGGCCAACACCTTTCTGAACTCGATGAAAACCGAAACCGGCGCACCGGGCGGTTTTGCGCCGGAGGCGTTAAAAACGCTGATGAGCGCCCAGTGGCCCGGCAATGTGCGGCAGTTGCGCAATGTGGTGGAGCAGTGCGCCGTGTTGTGTAAGTCGCCGCTGGTCACCGAGAGTTTCGTGCAGCGGGCCCTGCGCAGCAATGTCAACAACAACAGCGTGGTGCCGTTTGCCGAGGCCCGCGACGAGTTTGAACGCGAGTACCTGATTGAATTGCTGCGCATGACCTGCGGCAACGTCACCCGGGCGGCGAAGCTGGCGCGGCGCAACCGCTCCGAGTTTTACAAGCTGCTCAACAAGCATCACCTGGAGGCGCTGCAGTTTCGCCAGCTGATCAACGAATAGTTGCGCCGGCGCCCGCTGACTCAGCGGGCGGCCAACCTGGCCTCGGCCACCGCGACGAGCTGCTCCACGCTGGGTCGGGACCGATAGTCTTTCGGCGCGTGGGAAAACAGCACGGTGCCCGACTGGTCTATCAGAAACGCCGATGACACCGCTATTTTATTGTGCCCCTCGCCGCTCCAGGCCTTAAGGTCGATACCGTATTCCTTATATTTAGCCAGGGTTTCCTCATTTAACTCCAGGACGACGTTAAACGCTTCGTGTGCGAGTAACTGCGGATCGCTCAGCACGGGAAAGGGGATTTCGTATTGGGCGCCCACCATTGCCGACTTGTCGGGTTCATCGACGCTGATCAACAGCGGCTGCACGCCGGCTGCCTGCAGTTGCGGGTAGCCGAGGGAGAGGTCCCGCACATGCATATTGCAATACGGGCACCAGCCGCCGCGGTAGAAGATCACCAGGGCCGGCTTCTCGGCCCAGGCTTGCTGGATGGGGTAGGGCTTGCCGTGAATATCGGCGATGGTGACCGCCGTTACCTGCGTGCCCGGTTCCAGACCCTTGCCGTTTTCATTGACGCCAAGTGCCGTGTCCTCGACGCTGGTGTAGGCTCTGGGCGCGGCGACTTTGACTGTTGCGGTGGTGTCGAGAGCTTCAGCGGTGGCGCCTTGTCCGGTATCGGTAGTGGCTGGCGGTGTCGATTTACTGCAGGCGGTGCCGAGCAGGGCCAGGCACAAACAGGCGGTGGAAAGGGTGTGTTTTCGCATTGTAGTCCCCTGAGGTAATGATTGGTCTTGTGTAAAACAAGGGTTGGACCAACAGATGGCGGCTTTGTTGCATTTGTTACGTTGGCTGCAAAGGCCGCTGCTTGGCGCTATGGGGATACCGCCCCCAGCCTTAATTAAAGATACCGCCTCGCGGTGTTGAAAGTTACCGCGCCACGGCGCCTGGGTGTCTCAAAGCGGCGTTTTACAAATCGTCAACCGCGAACTAGGCACCGTGCAAGGGGGGCTTGTGACCGTCGGTATAGTTTACAGACAGTTTACTATGTTTGCCCTAAGATATTGATTTTAAACAAAAAAACAAGTTGGCTTGAAACCTGCTTTCTGACCCGGACCTAAAATAAATTTGTAAATTGGTATAGGTAAGGTTATGAAAACGTGGAAACAAGTACTGCTGGGATGTATCGCCGGCATGGGGCTGTCATTAAGCGCACAGGCACTGGTGGTTTATTCTGTCTCTGATACCTCCGTCGTCAACTGTTCTGGAGCGCCCCACGGCCTGTGGACCAACAGGGACTTCGGCGGCGGCAGTTGCGCAAACTACTTCTCCATCGACGGCACTTTCACGTTCTACAATGACGATGCCGACAGTGACAACTGGTTTGCCACACTGGCAGCGAGCGCCGTCAACCCGCAAAACCGGGTTGCCAGTATCGACCTGATGTTTACCGGATTTCAGGATGCATTGGCCGATCCCAGCGACTACAAGCGCGAGGGCGGTGCGCCCTATGATCCGTTGACAATGGATTTCTTTGCCGGTATTGACGGCACCATCGATATTGACGGGGTGGTATACGATATCGACAACTTCGTCGGTGACCATACCTTCCAGTTCGGCCTGGGTGCCAATGCCAAGCATGCCGGTGAACTCGGTGGCTCCGCCTGGGTTCAGTCCTGTGGTGACCAGGTTGATAACGGCCGTTGCATGACATCCCATCACTGGGATCTCAATCTAAAATTCGCCGAGGTGCCGGAACCCAATTCCCTGGTGTTGCTGGGTATCGGTGTGCTGGGATTGATCGGTATCCGCCGCCGCAACGCCAAGGCCTGATCAGAACCCGCTGGCGCTAATCACCGGTTTGTTTGTGTTAAACAGCACCCTTGCCCGTCAAACCGGTGATCCGCGCACCCTCTCAAGCACCTCTCCCGCTCGACAGTGATTGAAACAGCTTCCAGCAGGCGCCAACAGATCCAATCAGGGAGTGGAACGTCGGCTTTTCGCCCCCCTGGTTTTGGCCCCTCTGGTTTTTGCCCCCGTGGTTTTAACGCTCTTGCTTTTTAATCCTTTTTTTGCCGTTCTTTTATTCCCTACTCCGGTTCCAGCCCTGTTGTTACCGGCTCCGCTTGCATTGCCTTTGGCGCCGCTGCGCGAGCGTTTGAAAGCGGGTCGCGCCACCGGGATGCCCTTTAATCCGGCCGGTACTTCGGCCTTGCTCTGCTCGATCAGGTCCCGCAGTGAACTGTGCAACGGGTCCATAAAACCCTGATAGCTGCCCTCCCGGCTGCTGATCCGGCCGAGCGCCAGTTCCCAGCGCGCCGTCATATCCGGGGTGGTGGCCGACTCCGGCAGGCAGCTGATCAGGCCGCGCCCGGCCTCGGTAGACAGAATGGTTTTGCCCCGCCGGGTGAGAAAGCCCCGCTTGAATAACAGCTCCAGGATGCCGGCGCGGGTAGCCTCGGTGCCCAGGCCATCGGTCTCCTTGAGCACCCGGCGCAGCGCCGGATCGGTAACAAAACGGGCAATGCCGGTCATGGCTGACAGCAGGGTCGCATCGGTAAACGGCTTGGGGGGTTGGGTCTGTTTCTCCAGCAGTTCGCCGCGCAGGCAGTGCAGTGGCTGGCCTTTTTTCAGCGGCGGCAACCGGTCTTGCAACAGTTCATGGTCCGATTCGGGGGTGGGTGTTGTGTCCTGGTCACTGCCGTTGCGGGACGGCGTTTTAAACAGGACTTTCCAGCCGGGCTCCAGATCCTGGCGTGCGCGCGCGACAAACAACCCGCCTTCGATGGTCAGCGTCACCCGGGTGTCCAGATAGACATATTGCGGGTAGAACTGGCACAGGTACTGGCGTGCGATCAGGTCGTAAACCCGGCGCTCCGACCGGTTGAGGGTGTTGCTGCTGAGGTGTTTCCGGGTCGGGATGATGGCGTGATGGGCGTCCACCCGCGCGCTGTTCCAGGCCTTACTTTTCAGACTGCTGTCGGCCCGCTCGGCGGCCTGGGGCAGGGCGCCCGCGCCCGGCTCGAGGGCGGTGTTGTGGGCGATGGCGCCGATCACCCCGCTACGCTCGCCGTAGTGCTCTGCGGGCAGGTAGCGGCAATCGGAGCGCGGATACGTAATCAGCTTGTGTCGCTCATATAAAACCTGGCAGGTATCCAGCACCTGCTTGGCGCTCATGCCGTGGCGTTTTGCCGCATCGATCTGCAGGGCCGAGAGATTATAGGGCAGCGGCGGGTTTTGGCGTTTGGTCTTGGTATCGACTTCGGTAACGGTGGCGGGTTTGTCGGTAATGCGCTTGACCACATTTTCCGCCAGGCCTTTCACCAACACCCGCCCCTCCTCATCCTGATAGGGCCGGCAGGCCTCGCTCGGGCGCCACTTGGCGCGAAACTGTTGGCCGTCCTCTGTTGCCACCAGCGCCAGGACTTCATAGTAGGCTCTGGGCACAAAGTTTTCGATGGTATGATCCCGGCGCACCACCAGTCCCAGCACCGGTGTCTGCACCCGCCCCACCGACAGCAACCCCTGGTAACCCACCGAGCGACCGCGCAAGGTATAGGCCCTGGTCATATTGATGCCGTAGAGCCAGTCGGCCCGGCTGCGCGCCAGCGCCGAGGTGGACAGGGGGATAAACTCGCTGTTGCTGCGCAATTGCGCCAGTGCGCGTTTGACCGCCGCGGGGTTGAGGTCGCTGATCAGGCAGCGCAACACCGGCGGTTGCCCGCGCTTGGCGCCGCCCAGATAATTGATGACCTGGTCCACCAGTAGTTGACCTTCGCGGTCGGGGTCGCCGGCATGCACTACCTGGTCGGCCTGCTTGAGCAGTTTCCGCAGTACGCTCAACTGTTTACGGGTGCTTGGCTTGGGCTGCAGCTGCCATTCGGTGGGTACAATGGGCAAGTGCTCCAACTGCCAGCGTTTGAATGCCGGATCGTAGGCTTCGGGTTCCGCCTGCTCCAGCAGGTGACCGATGCACCAGGTAACGCAGTCGCCGTTACCGAGCCAGATGCAGCCGTCGTCCCGGCGCTGGGGCTGCGGCAGCACATCGGCGATGGCCCGTCCGAGGCTGGGCTTTTCGGCAATGTAGAGTTTCATGGCGGCTAGAGTACTGTATATTTATACACTTATTCAAGTGCGAGTGCCGCGGTGGGGTGGTTTGTGGGGACAGTAACTGTAACTAGCCGGTTTTTTTCCTTTGTCCGCCCACCACCCGGAGTTTGCGGCGCTGGCGCTCGGCGGTGATATTGCGGATAAAATCGGCAATCATGGTATTGATCTGATCGGGTCGCTCAAGGGCCGCCAGGTGGCCGGTGTTTTTCATCACGCGGAACTCGCAGGCGGGGATGGCGCAGGCCATATCCCGGGTTTCGTCGGGGGGAAAGATAATGTCGTCCTCCCCGGCGATCATCAGGACCGGACGGCGCACCGCCGCCAGCAGGTCGAGTTGCGAACGCCGTCCCACCACCATGCTCATCAGCGCCCAGTAAGCCGATCGCTTATCGGTGCGCGACAGATTCAAACGCAACGTTTCCAATATCTTCGGCGATTCTATCTCCACCGTTGGCCCCACCAGTACTTTCAGAGCCCGGGTCACGAGCGGGCCGCGAAAGCCGACCACCCGCACCGCGTAGCCGATGGCGGTGAACAGCAACCGCTGCCGCAAGGTGGCGGGGGAGGCGCTGCAGTTCATCAAAACTGCGCCGGCCACCCGCTCCGGATAGAGTGCGGTAAAGGTCGCCCCCACCATACCGCCCCAGGAGTCGCCGATAATATAGCCGGCCTTGACGCGCACGGCGTCCATGATCTGGGCCAGACATAAAGCGCACTCGTCGAGGCTGAACAGGCGTTCGATATCGTCGCTGCCACCCTGCCCGGGGGGATCGATCAGCACCACGCAATAGTTGCGCTTGAATTGGGCCGCCTGGGCAATCCACATGCTGCCGTCCAGCAGCAGACTCGACCAGAAGAACATCGGCTGGCCCTGGCCGATGATCCGCAAGCGGATGCGCCCCAGGCAAGTGGGCACGATACGCTGTTCAAACTTTTTGTTGACTCTGGTCTTGGCGGTCATTGCTGTTCCTCAACGCTCTCCCGCGACGGGAGTCGTTCTTGTTATTGGCAGAGCTGCGGCGAGATGTCATCCCGGGTGCGGTTGTTTTGCATCATAGAAGAGATCGGGAGGCGATACTGTGAACCAATTTGCAAGGGATATGGCCCAAGACGCGCATTACGCTATCAATTTGCAAAGAGGAATGAGGCGACTCTGATGACCGTTCGGTTTCGCAGTCCGGGCCGATCCACTTTGCTGGCCGGCGTCGCTATTCGCTGTCTCCAGTGGGGAGACCGGGGTCAGGTCCGGAGGCTTGCCCGGCGGCGCCGGCCAGCGCCTCGATGGCTAATCGCAGCGTGGCGAATTGGTCGGTGACACGGGAAATTTGCAGACTGTCGCACAGAGAGTCGGGCCGGTTAACCAAGGTGCGGCAACGGCACGCCAATTCGCCACCGGCGGCGATGGCCGCCTCCCATCCGACAATACTGAGGGAGCCGGTCAGCTTGTGGCTGAGATAGGCGATGGTCTCGGCCGCTTTCAATGCGGCGCTGTGCTGATTGGCGGCGGCCAGTTGCTGCAGGGCGGTGACCTCCCGGTCGATGACTGCCAGGCGCCCGGGCAGGTCGTCGATAATATCGCCGCGCAGGCGATCGATGCGCTGCTGTAGCCTCCCCTCGTCTATCCCGACCATTGCGATAGCGCCCCTGTCGCCGGTTTTGGGTCCCCGTTGATACCAGGATCACACTGTTTCAGTTAGCTCTGCCGGGGCTGGACTGCCGTCCAGCACCAAAAGCAGGCCCCGTTGATGCTACCAAACCCCGCTCCCCGCGCCTAGATTGGCGCTTTGCCAGGCCCGGCAGCGCCAACTGAAAGAGTGTCAACGGACCCTGGCACACCCTCCCTGTCCGGCCGTGCCGGCGAGCTTCGCGCGGCAGTCATTGCCAGCTACGGAGGATGAGCGTCTCCTTACTTTATCTATTGGCGATTCGCGACTATATTCTTTTGATCAATGCCTTTTTTCCAGACAGTACGACGGCCGTTCATCAACGGGGCCGCGTTGGATGCCGTGGGGGTTTAAACAGAGTCTGCAGCTGACCTGCATCACTGGGGGGACAGTGGTATGTCTTACACCAAACCGGTTCATATCTGTGCCGACAGCGCCGCCGACGGGGGTGTGGCCGTGCCGGCGGCCGTAAACGACTGGCCGTTGCCGGGGCCTGCCGCTGAGACCAGCCGGAACTGGAAGCTGTTGATCATCGACGACGATGAACATGTACACGCAGCGATCCGCGTGATGCTGGAGTGCTGTCGTTTCGACGAGCGCCCGATCGACATCGTCGATGCCTATTCCGAGACCGAGGCCAAACAGGTGTTGACGGAGACAACGGATATCGCCATCGTGATCGTGGATGTGGTCATGGAGTCCGACACCAGCGGTTTCGACCTGGTCGAGTTTATCCGCAACACACGGGGTAACCGGGTGACGCGAATTCTCTTGACCACCGGGCAACCCGGGGCGCCGCCGGAGTCCACCCTCCTGAGTCAATACGACATCAACGGTTACCTGGAGAAAATCGATATTACCTCTCAGCGCTTCACCAATACCGTGGTGACCCTGTTGAGAAGCTACCGCGATATCAATACCATCAGTGAGCTGTTGGCTTCGCTGCGCCTGATGAACCAGGACTTGCAGCACAAAGCACAGTTGCTGGAGGACCAGCAGGCGCAGCTCGAGGCGGAGATCACACTGCGCAAACAAGCGCAACTGCAACTCGAGTCGTTGAACCGCAACCTCGAGGAACAGGTCAACCAGAGAACCGCCAGTTACATGCAGGTGGTTGCCGAAGCCCGCTCGGCCAATGCGGCAAAAACGGAATTCCTGTCGCGCATGAGTCACGAGCTGCGCACGCCTTTGAACAGCATACTCGGTTTCGCCCAGTTGTTGCGGATGGACGAGGTCGATCTGCCTACCGACAGGCAACTGGCCTCGATCGGCGAGATAGAGGTGGCGGGACGCCACCTGTTCAGCCTGATCAACGATATTCTCGACTTTACCAAGATTGAGGCGGGCAAGGTGGACATCAATAACATCACGCTCTCCTGGTCTGCGGTGACAGACGACTGTCTGAGGCTGGCTGCGCCCCTGGCGCAGGAAAAACACCAGCAACTTGGTTTACGCGTGGTCGGTGTGCCGTCGAAGTATGTCTGCGCCGACGCCAGGGCGACCAAACAAATACTGGTCAATCTGATCAGTAACGCTGTCAAGTATTCACCGGCGGCGAGTCGTATCACCCTGGAAGTCGAACAAGTGGACGAGGCTGTTGTGTTCCGCGTTATCGACCAGGGGCCGGGTATACCCGCCGATAAGCTGGACAAACTGTTCAAGCCGTTTGATCGCCTGGGAGCCGAGCGCACCGCTGTCGACGGCGTCGGTATCGGGCTCTCGATCAGCCGGCAACTGGCGAAGCTTATGCACTCCGATATCACTGTCGAAAACCTGGTGGCCGGTTGTGTCTTCGGTCTGCCGCTGCCTGCGGCTGAAGTTTCCACCCCATGACAATTTGCGGATGTAAAAGATGACTGAGTTACCGTTAATAGCTGTTGTCGATGATGAACCGGCCAACCTGCGTCTGCTTGAGCGGGCACTGGAGCGCCGTTACCGAGTGGTCTCGCTGTCCAGTGGTCCGGCCCTGCTGGAACGGTTCAATTCGCAGACCCCAGACCTGATCCTGCTCGATGTCATGATGCCGGAGGTGAGCGGTTACCAAACCTGCCAGATGTTGCGCGAGCACAAGCTCGGCAAAGCCGTGCCGGTTATTTTCGTATCGGCGCTGTCGGCGCTCGAAGACATTGTCAAAGGTTATGAGGTCGGCGCTTATGACTATATAACCAAACCGGTGATGCTGGAGGAACTGATGGCCAAGGTCGCCGCCTGCCTGAAGTTTCACCGGGATGCGCAACACCAGATCGAGGCCGCGCAACAGGCCGCTTCGGCGGCGATCCACAGCGTCGGTGAACTGGGCACCATCATGAACTTTTACGAGGAGATCTTCGGCTGCAAAGACCTGTCGAGTTTGGGCGAGGCGCTGACCCGCTGTTTGCGGGCGTTGGATCTCGAGGCCAGTGTCCAGCTTCGCGCCGGCGGTGAAACCCGCAATTTCTCCACCCATCCGGCCGGTTGTTCGCCGATCGAGGCGGAGCTGATGGGGCGGCTGCTGGGCCGCGAGCCGATCATCCGCTTTAATAAGCGCACGGCGTTTACCTGCGAGTCGGTCTCCACGCTGGTAAAAGATCGCCGCCACGACGGTGCCGGCGCCGGCGAGTACGCCGGCGATCATGTGGCCAGGGTTCTCAAAGGTGTCGAGGATCGGATCGGGGTGATCGAATTGGAAAAACAAAAGGAGCGGGAGGTTTTATCCAGGGTCAGGGAGGAGCTGGCGGAGATAGACTCTGCTGTGGCCGAGGTCGAATGTATGTTTCAACACCGCGACAGTCAGACCTCGAAAATTATCGATCAATTATTGGGGCGCTTAAACGGGGCATTTGCCACACCGGTGCTGACCCAGGGCCAGGAGCGGTTTTTGGCCGAGTTGGTCAATGATCATATGGAAATGATTATGGAGATTTACACCAGCGGCTCGGAGATCGATCGGCGCTTTAACAGCATATCCAAAATGCTGGTCAATATTGCTGGCAAAAACGCGGATAACTATTGTGATTCAGCGGCTACTTAGGTGTTACTTTCAGTTACTAATTGCACTTGCTTAAGATCCCTGCTTTCGCCTAGAGGCAGACCGGTCAATTGGCACCTCTTTGTTAAAGTGCCGGGAGCAGGCGCCTGAAGCGAGTGCCATTGCTTACAGCCACAGCTTCTATATAGGGACTAATAGACCGAACCTCTTATAAAACATGCCATAGCATTTACCATAAAATATGCCACGGCGCTTACGCTAAAATCTATTGTAAGGCTCGGCAGAATTCCTTGCGCGAGTTTCGCCAGTCTCCAGTGCCGATATAAACGGAGAGGACCTGTGAACATCGCGGCGATGCCCATACCCGTGCCGACGTGCCGCCCGGCATTGCACAGTCCGGTTTCGCCGGGGTATGCTGGCTTGGCAATAACGACAATAAAGCCGGCTGCGTGGTCCCCAAATGTTCAATCGCGACAACTTTCGCACCCACAAACCCTGGCGGGAAAACCGCTTTTACTCCACCGCCGCGCGCAACTTCTGGTTGACGCTGCTGGCGCTGGTGGTATGCGCAGTTATCAGCGCTGTTTTGCTCCATGAGCTGAATAGTCGCCTGGGCGGCGACTGGCGTCGTTTCAACGCCGGTGCCCTGCTGTTTATGCTGATGCCGCTGGTCACCGCGGTGATTGCCGTCGATGCCGTGCGCCAGTGGCTGGGCCTCAGGCGCTACGGCCGGGTGGCCCTGGAAATGGACCCCTATCCCGGCTGTATCGGCGGCCAGGTCGGCGGGCGCGCGACCTTCGGTGGTTTGCCGGCCGGTGCCAGGGTCCAGGTACTGTTGTCCTGCATCTATGTTTACATATCGCAGCACAGCAGCGAAAGGCGGCGCACGGAACGGGTGGAGTGGTGTGATGAGGGTATCGCCGACAGCCACGCCATGGGCGGTAAAACCCTGCTCACCTTCGCATTTGATGTGCCCGGGGGATTGCCGCCAAGCACCCCGGCAAAAGGTGATTACCACTACTGGCAGGTAACCTTTGCGGCCGACGTGCCCGGGGTGGATTTAAAACGTCGCTATCGCATCCCGGTATTTGCGGGCAGGGAGCGTGCGCGCGGCGTTATCAAAAGCACCAGTGCCAAGGCTGCCGGCCGGCGATTACAGGCGGCGCAGGCCGCCGTCGATACACTGGCCGACGGGGCACTGGAGGAGGCCGGGTTGGGGCGCGCGGTGCAGTACCGGCGCGACGGCGACAGCGAATTCTTTTACTACCCGATGGGACGGCATTGGCTGGGTGCCGTTTTCAGTGCTGTGTTCGGAGTGGGGTTTAGCTGGGCGGTGCTCGGTATTCTCGCCATGGGCTCCCACTCCCTGGCGGGTTTATTGTTTGCCGCCCTGTTCGCTTCGCCCTTTGCATTGATTGCTGTTGGAGGCGTGGCCCTGGCCCTGTATTTTGCTTTCAGTTCGCTCTGGGTATCGGTGACGGCGCAGGGTGTGCTCACCAAGCGCTGCCTGTTTGGCCTGTCGGTTTTGCGGCGGATGGTGCCGGCGGCTGATACCGTCGCCATTCGCGTGCAGCAAACCAGCAGCGTCAGCCGTGACGGCAGAGCCACGGCTTATTTCTCGCTTTATCTGGTAGCGCGCACTTATCCGGAACTCAAAGTCGGCGAAGATATCGAGGGCAGGGAACTGGCCGATGCCCTGGCCGCTTACCTGCGCCGCCGGCTGGGAGTCAAGGAGGCACCGCCGGAGGATGTGGCTGAAGCCGGTAGTGTTACGGCGGGCAAAATCCCGATGGGCAGGTCCCGGCTGGCTTCTGCCGCAGGGGATGGGTCAGTGGCGGAGGGTACCTCGATCGAGGCTACCTTGACGGATAACCGCGCGCCGATTGGGGCGATGCCCGATGAGGTTATCAGCCTGCTGCAGGAGGGACACCGGGTAGCGGCCGTAAGCCGACTGAAAAATACGCGCCGGGGATCGCTGCGCCAGGCGCGCGAGGAAATAGACAGGTTTTTGCGTGATACCCCGCAACTTGCCCAGCAACCACCGGACAGGGTCAGCCGTCTGGTCCAGCAACTCGAGCCCTATTTACCGGCGCTGAAGTTTGCGGCCAAGGTTTACCCCTATCTTATTGCGGTGGGTTTGTTCGGTATGCTGGCAACCCGATTCCACGCTGGTTGACGCGGGCGGTATGGTGCGGCCGGAATTTCTCTGGGCCGCCCTGGATTGCCCCGGTTACTTTGCCGTGCAGGCCCGGGCCGACCTGGCACTGCTCGGGCGCCTGGCCGCCGTTATCGGGGCGGATGTGGTACCGGGCGAACCGCTGATCGTTACCGGTTGGCCCATCGCCCACGACGGCCGCAAGCACCGCGCGGGTACGGCATTGTTCGATGCTGCCGGAAAGCTGTTCGCCCGCGCCGAGGCCACCTGGATCAGCCTCAAGACGGCCGCGGCCGATTGACAGCGGCGGGCGTTTTTTTTCAGTATACTGAGTCGCTCCACAAGCCGCACCAGCCAGGACCCGTCATGCCGACAAAACCCCGGGGATTTACACTGATTGAGATGGTCGTGGTGTTAGCCGTGGTGGCCATTTTGCTGACCCTGGCGCTGCCCGACAGCAGTCGCACGATTGTCCGCACCCAGATGCGCGAAAGCCTGAAGCTGATCGAGCACTATCAGCCTTTGATATCGGCAGGCTATCGGTCGACGGGCGTTTTTCCCGCTGATAATGAGGCGGCGGGCATTCCCCCGGCGGATAAAATCATCGGTAACTATGTAACCGCGATAGTTTTGGAGAAAGGGGCTTTTCACCTTCAGTTCGGCAATAAGATCAGAAATGACCTGGACGGCAAGCGGCTCAGCATTCGACCTGTTTACGTGCCGAACTCACCGCAAAGTCCGGTGTCCTGGATTTGCGGTAATGACAGTATTCCCACCGGTATGGCGGCGGCCGGCAGTAACCGCACTGATATTGATAGCGAGTTTTTACCCTTTCACTGCCGCTGAAGGGCGCTTATGTTGAAGCGGCGCAGCCATCAGAAAATGCGATCCGACGCGCTGTCGGGGCAGATATTCACGGTTGAGACTCACTAATAGCGAGCGTTGACCGAGGCGTTGCGAATTTTATTGCGAACTTTTTGCATATCTGTTTTGTAGTTTTTGGCGCAGGCCTCCCAGCGCCGGGTCTTCTCCTTGCCCTGGGCGGTGGTGGGATCGAACAGCGGCTCCGGCCCGCAGCTTTTGTACAATTGGGCCTCGAGTTGGTCGTGAACGCCGCGCAGCCGGTCGACTTCTTTATTAATTGACGCCAGTCCTTCCCTGCCGTCGTCCCCTTTCAATTGCCCCTCCGCCCAGTCGACGGCGCAGCGGTACTGGCGCAGGTTCTGCAGTGCCCGCTCGTGGGAGGCCTGGTATTGCTTATAGCGGTTGTTCTTCTGGGTGCTGCTTTCGTGCCTGGCGTAGCTGTTGGTGCTGCGATCGAACTGCCGGTTCGAGAGTTGCTCCAGGTCCGCTTCATATCGCTGGGTCCGCTCCCGCCACTCTTCCAACCGGCGGCTGAGGTAGAGCGTGTTGTCTGTACCGGTGCTGTTACGGCGATCGGTCAGTCGGATATCGCCACAGTATTGGATGCCGGCCCGGGTCTGCACCGCCAGTTTTTCGCTGCCGGTGGTTTTAACGGCGATATCTTCGACTTTATCGGTATCGGCTTTTTCCTTCGGCGGGAACTGACTGAAAGTCACCTTGCCGTTTTCATCGACAATTTTATACAGCTTGCCGGCCAGGCTGGGCGGCGCCAGGGTGATCGCCAGGGCGACACAAAAGGCTCCCAGCAGACTTACGCCCGGCTGAATGCGGCGGTGTTTTGCGGCTGATTTTTGAGCGATTGGTTTTTTGGTCTTTGTTATATCAATCATGATGTGTGGATATGTGTTGTGGTGATTTGATGATAGCCTATCTGCGGTAAGAGGCTATGATCGTCCCGACGCGGCTGGTTGGCGCTCGCTGCGTGTGCGACCGATCCTCGATCTATCCCGGGTTTGTCCCCAAACGGCAGGGGCATTCCACCACACCCGTGTTGGCACTATCCCGCCAGATTGGTGCTTCCAGGCGCCATTGTATATCCCGCGCAGGGATTAAGTAAATTGGTGGCAACCGGTTGTCCCTTACGTGCAAGCCGCTCCAACTGTAGAGGTCGAAAACCCAGCTTATGGATTCACAGGTTCTCAATATCATCACCATTGCGCAGGTCATCCAGACCGCCGTGGCGCCTGTTTTTCTGCTCACCGCCATTGCCGCGCTGCTCGGTGTGGTGTCCAACCGTCTCAACAGAATTGTGGATCGGGCCAGAATCCTGGAGAAAAAGCATCGCCTGACCCAGGATGAGTCGCTGTTGGCGACTCTGAGGCAGGAGCGGCGTTATCTGAAGAAGCGCAGCCGGCTGCTGAACTGGTCGTTTACGCTGTGTGTAGCCTGTGCCCTGCTGATCTGTGTGGTGGTGGTGATGTTGTTTTACAGCCATATCCGCGCGATCAATCTGTCTCTGCCAATCTCCAGTGTTTTTATTGTCGCGATGTTGGTATTGATTGTCGGGCTGCTCTGTTTGTTGCGGGAAGTTTACCTGTCGGCGATGCGCTTGAGTCAAGGGTTAGTGATGATTCACATCGACCTGGATTGAGTGGAGTGGTTCTCCCGGTATACAGCGTTTGTGGTTCGTCCCCCTGAAGTGGTAGAAGCCGGCCATTACTTTTGAGGTCGTACAAGCCGTATAGAGTCCCTATTGGCTGAGGCCCTGGAGGCTGAATTTCGATGGGAGCCTACCTGCTGGGTTCTTAAATATGGGACGCCTGGAATGGCACTGCTTTAAGCAAAAGTGTGCTAATTGGCCGGTTTACCGCTGGGTGGGGCTTTCAGAAACACATCGTGAACCCATCCCTGGGGATTTCCCGACAGCATCCCTGCTGTCGAGAGTTTCTGAAAGCCCCACCCAGCGGTAAACCTACTTCCGATATTCTTAACCAAGATCGTTAGGGATAGTGTGGAGGTCGATAAACTGCGCAAATTTGCTTAAAGCAGTGCCATTCGGGACGCCTGCAACTTAGCAACTTAGTACGTGCTTAAGGCAGTGCCATTCCAGGCGTCCCTGTTGATCCCAGTGAATCATCGACTTTGGCGATTCCGATGATTTTGGCTTAAGTCAGCAGTCGGTACCAGGTCCGTGGCCACTCAATGACCTCAGGGGTTATCGCCGATATAGTCACGCCGATCGAGCTTGCGGGTCAGCCAGCGGTAGACGAAAGTGAAACCCGGCCAGTTATTGAGGTTTTTGCCCTCGGCGTTTTTATACCAACTGGTGCAGCCCTGGTGCCAGACGGTGTGTTTAAGTTTTTCCTGGATACGGTTATTAAAACCCCGCTGAATGTCGGCAGAGACATTCAAACGGCGCTCGGGCTGTTTGAGCAGCAGCCTGACACCGTCGAGCACATAACGGTATTGGCTCTCCAGCATATAGATAATCGAGTTGTGCCCAAGATTGGTGTTGGGCCCGTACAGCATAAACAGGTTGGGAAAACCCGACACGGTGATGCCGAGATAGGCCTCCGCGCCCCGGGCCCAGGCGGTGTTGAGATCGCGCCCGTCGAGGCCCGTCACCCGTATCGGGGAGAGAAACGCCGAGGCCTGAAAGCCGGTGCCGTAAATAATAGCGTCGATAGTATCGATCCGGCCCTGGGCGGTGTCGATATGCGCGGCCCCAACGGCGCTGATCGGGTCGGTCACCAGCGTGACATTATCGCGGTTGAACGTGGCGTAGTAGTCGTTGGAGATCAATATGCGTTTGCACCCCAACGGGTAGTCCGGTACCAGTCGGGCCCGGGTACCGGCGTCTTTGACATCCCGGGCCAGCAGCCGCCGAAATTCCCGCCGGCCCCAGTTCAGCAGCCCCGGTACGGCGTTGTTGAAACCCAAAAAACGCGCCTCGTGCACCGCGTAGAGCCAATAGCGACTGAGCTGTTGCAACCAGGGCAGGCGACGGTAGAGAGTTTGTTCCCAGCGCGGGTAGGGCCGGTCGCGTTTCGGTATGACATAGGGGGCGCTGCGTTGAAACAGATAGACCGCGGCGGCCTGTTTAGCGACCTCGGGGAAGAACTGGATGGCGCTGGCACCGGTGCCGATGATCGCCACGCGCTTGCCCGCCAGGTCACAGTTGTGATCCCAGCGGGCGGAATGAAAGGCGGTGCCGCGAAACTGCTCCAGTCCCGGCAGGACCGGATATGCCGGCTGGCTCAACTGGCCGGTAGCGGTGATCAGTGCCCGGGCGGTGAGTGAAACGCCGCTGTCGGTGTCGACCTGCCAGTGGTTGTTCCGCTCGTCAAACACTGCCGAGACCACCCGGGTGCCGAAGCGGATATGGGACGCCAGCCGGTATTTTTTCACGCAATGGCACAGGTAATCGTGAATTTCCGCCTGGGAGGCGTATTTGCGCGACCAGTCGTGTTTTTTCTCAAAGGAAAATGAATACAGGTGGCTGGGCACATCGCAGGCGGCACCGGGATAGGTGTTGTCGCGCCAGCAGCCCCCGGGGCTCCGGGCCTGCTCCAGCAGCATGAAATTTTGAATGCCCGCCCGCTTCAGGGTTATCGCCATTCCCAGACCGCCAAAACCACCGCCGATAATCAGTACATCCAGCAAAACTTGACTCCCCACATTATCCCTCCGGATTTTGCTTTTTCCTGCACTTTTGTCTTCGACCGGGCCTTCAATCCGCCCTCCGATACGCCGCCGTGTCCGCTACTGTACTCCGAGATTAACCGGGTTACTATGGCGTCTGCGGACAGATTCTCAGTGATTTTAGGTCAAGTGTCCGGCTTATACACCGGCTGTAGCTATCGAGCGGTGCGCCGCCGGCGCCGGCCGCACTCGGTGGACTGGCGCTTTTTTCACGCCTTCAAGCGCTGGCAGGGTATGGCGACCAAGCCTTTCCGCGAGGCGGTAAATCATGCACACTAGCCGTCGATTACCCCCGTGCCACGCGGCCCACTACAACCGCCATTAACCCGTGACAGACTTTGGAGTGAGCTTTTTGAACCCGATGACAAATAGACCTATCCCAGCCCGGTTACTGGCCGGTTTTTGCCTGTTTTGGTTTGCCGCTGTCGCCCCCGCCCAGCAGGCCGGTCGAGACAACCCTGAAGAGGGCACCGGGACCACCCGCCAGCAGGCGATATTTGCCCGTGACTTTATGGTGGTGGCGGCCCATCCGCTGGCGGCGCAGGCGGGCTACAACGTGCTGCACAAAGGCGGCAGCGCTATCGATGCCGCCGTTGCCGTGCAGGCGATGCTGACTTTAGTTGAGCCGCAGTCGTCGGGGATCGGCGGCGGCGCTTTTATTCTCCATCACGACGGTTCGAAGCTGATTTCCTACGATGGTCGCGAGACAGCGCCGGCGGCGGCGTCGCCGGCGTTGTTTTTGGGGCGCAACGGCAAGCCCGACCCCTGGATCAAGGCGGTGGTCGGCGGCCGCTCCGTCGGTGTACCCGGGGTGTTGAAAGCACTGTCACTGGCCCATCAACGCTACGGTAAACTGCCCTGGTCGGCGCTGTTTGACGATACCATCCGGGCCTCGGAGGAGGGCTTTCGGGTGTCGCCTCGCTTTGCGGCGCTGGTGGCGGCGGAGTTTAACCCGGGCCTGAAGCAACTCGCGCCGGCGAAAGACTATTTTTACCCCGGCGGCAAGCCTGTTAAAGCGGGTGAGCTGTTAAAGAATCCGGAGTTGGCGGCTACTTTGCGCCTTATCGCCCGGCAGGGTGTCGATGCTTTCTACATGGGCCCGCTGGCCGAGGCCATGGTCGCTGCGGTCAAGAACAGTAAAATTGCGCCGGGAACCCTGGCGTTGGCGGACTTGGCCGGCTATCGCGTCAAGGAGCGCCCGGCGGTCTGTGCCCCCTATCGCGGTTACAGCGTGTGCAGCATGGCGCCCCCCAGTTCCGGCGGCATCGCGGTGCTGCAACAGCTCAAGCTTTTGGAACCGTTTGAATTGGCCTTTGACGGGCGTCCTGCGCTCTCCACATTGCACCTGATTACTCAGGCCTCGCGCCTGGCTTACGCCGATCGCGATCGCTATATCGCCGACAGTGATTTTGTCGAGGTGCCTGTCGCCGGTTTGATGGATGCCGGCTATATAGCGGACCGGCGCCGCCTGATCAGTCGCAGCAAAGATATGGGCAAGGCGCAACCGGGACAACTGCAAAATCTGGCCCGGGCCGACGGCGAGGTGTATGAGTTGCCGAGCACGAGCCACGTGTCGATTGTCGACCGCCACGGCAATGCGCTGTCGATGACATCCAGCATCGAAATGGCCTATGGCTCCACTGTTATGACCCGTGGATTTTTGCTTAACAACCAGTTGACGGACTTTGCCTTGTCGCCGACTCGTGACGGCAAGCCGGTGGCCAACCGGGTCGAGCCGGGCAAGCGCCCGCGCAGTTCCATGGCGCCGGTGATGGTGTTGCGCGATGGCCGGCCGACGCTGATTCTCGGTTCCCCCGGGGGCAGCAATATCATCAACTATGTCACCCAGACTTTGTTGGGGGTGATCGATTGGAAGCTGGATATTCAGCAGGCTATCGCCATGCCGAAGATCAGCAATCGCAACGGTAAGACAGCGCTGGAAAAGTCGACTTATATGGAGGACTACCGGGCCAGGCTTGAGGCGATGGGGCATACTATCCAGGTGCGGGACCTGAACAGTGGTATGCACGCTATTCAGCGGGTGGAGGGTGGTTGGTTGGGCGGCGCTGATCACCGGCGTGAAGGTAAGGCGATGGGGCGTTAAGGGGTCAAGTCTTGACTAATAGTATTTAGGTCCGCAACGATATTCTTGTTCTTTTTACCAGAGACTTTAGCCGAGTTGTTGTTTGCGATACTGTCAAATAATTACTCCGATAGGAAAAAGTTTTAGACTTAAGCACTAACTATTAGTCAAGACTTGACCCCCTATGTTTGGAACGCCTGCAAGTGCCGCTGAAAAACGGACTCTATGGCAGCGGCGTCGCGGTGACGTTTGATGGCCTCGAAAAATTCGATGGCTTGGGGATAGCGCAGGCGCAAATAGACGAGCCATTGCTTGACCCGATTGCCTAAAAACTTTCCGGGATACAGCGCCTTGGTTTGCAGGTAGTAATCAAACAGCAGTTGGCAAATCCGCCCCCAGGTCAGGGGTGTGCAGTTTGCCGTTCCCGCGGCTGTCTTTATTTGTCGCGCCAGGTCGGGGCAGGCCAACAACCCGCGTCCCAACATAACATCCTCGCAGCCCGAGAGTTGGCGGCAGCGCCGGTAGTCCGACACCGACCAGATTTCACCGTTGGCGATAACCGGGATGGCGATATTTTCGCGAATGCTGCCAATATATTCCCAGTAGGCCGGCGGCCGGTAACCGTCTTTTTTACTGCGGGCGTGCACCACCAATTCATCGGCACCGGCCTCGAAGACGGCCAGTGCGTTGTCCAGATAGCGCGACTTGTCCTCGAAGCCGAGACGGATTTTAGCGGTGACCTGGGTAGATTTTGGGACGGCGTTGCGGACCGCGGCAACAATCCCGCCAACCCGTTCGGGTTGCTGTAACAGACGGGCGCCGCCGTCGTTTTTATTAACCGTTTTGGCCGGACAGCCGAAGTTGAGGTCGATGGTGGCGGCGCCCAGTGCTGCCGCCCTGGCGGCGTTTGCCGCCATGGGGCCCGGTTTGCCTCCCAGCAACTGGATTCGCACCGGGGTTCCGCTTGGGGTTCGGCAATCAGTTTGTAACTCCGGGCAATAGCGTCGGAATACCTTTTCCGGCAACAGATGATCGGTGACGCGCACAAATTCAGTCACACAACCATCGATGCCCCCGAGGTCTGTCAGCAACGCCCTGACATGTTGGTCAACAACGCCCTCCATGGGAGCTAGAAAAATGCGCATCGGTTATCGCCGTAATGACTGTCAAAAGTGGTGGTGGTTGTGAATGGCAGGCGCCTGCTCTCGCTAAGAGTGTGAAGCAAATACCTTCGTGGCCGTTGTAAATAACGGCTATCTTAAGTAGTGGCTGTCCTCAACACCGGCCCGCATTGTACCCGATAATCGACCCGGTCGCTGGCCTGGAGAGGCGGTTGGTGAAAGCCGCTCCACCAGCTCTTGTAGTTTCTGCTGTAACCAAATCTCGCGAACGCTGTTCAAACAGGTGTATGAAAATTTAACTGCTTGAAAAACAAAGATAATGACTGGCAAAATTGCTACTGTTTTTGTGTAGTAAATGGTTTTATTTGCCTACAAAAGGCATTCGAGCTACAGTTCGAGCCGCCTTCAAGTGCGCACCGGCTTTATGCCCGGTTGGAATAACTGTCCGGTTGGAATAACTTCTCGGTCAAAAGGAGATCCGAAACAAATGCAAGACCCCGCTGTTCAAGAGACGCTGCTGCAGCAGGGCGTCAATCTGATGTTACTGGGCATGGGCACGGTGTTTGTGTTCCTGACGTTGCTGGTGATCGCCATGACACTAATGTCGGCGATCGTACAGCGTTATTTTCGTGAGCCGGAACCCGAGGTTGCCGCACCGGGTACCGGTTCAACTCCCACCCGTTCTCCCGCCGGCGATACTCAGTTGCTGGCCGTTATCAAGGCGGCCATAGATCAGCACCGGGGCAAAAAGTAGTTCGCCGGACCGCGATCCGCACCGTTAACCAGAAGTTTTACCCTGTTCGGACCGCCGGCCCGGGCAGCGATACCGAGAAGAAAGTAGGGGCAAACACCCATGAGTGAGGAAAAGAAACCGCTGGGCATTACCGATGTGATACTTCGCGACGCGCACCAATCGTTGTTCGCGACCCGCATGCGCATCGACGATATGCTGCCGATTGCAGAAAAGCTCGACCGGGTTGGCTTCTGGTCACTCGAATCCTGGGGTGGCGCGACCTTTGATGCCTGTATCCGGTTTCTCGGTGAAGACCCCTGGGAGCGTATCCGCGAGTTGAAAAAGGCGATGCCGAATACGCCGCAGCAGATGTTATTCCGCGGCCAGAATATTCTCGGTTACCGCCACTATGCCGACGACGTGGTGGAAAAATTTGTCGAGCGTGCCGCCCGCAACGGCATCGATGTATTTCGTGTGTTCGATGCCATGAACGATATGCGCAATATCGAAACGGCGCTGAAAGCGGTAAAAGACGTCGGCAAACACGCCCAGGGCACCATCGCCTACACCCTGAGTCCGGTGCACAGTATCGATACCTGGGTGGAGCAGGGCAAGCGCATAGAAGATATGGGCGCGGACTCTATCGCCATCAAGGATATGGCCGGTCTCCTGCGCCCCTACGACGGCTACGAGTTGGTCACGCGGCTGAAAGCGTCCTGCAACATTCCGATCCATATGCAGTGCCACGCCACCACCGGGCTCGCCCACGCCACCGCCATAAAATGCGTGGAAGCGGGGCTGGATAATATCGACACGGCGATTTCCTCCATGTCGATGACTTACGGCCACACCCCTACCGAAACCCTGGTGGCGATCCTGGAAGGCACGGAGCGCGACACCGGTCTGGATATCAACCTGCTGGGTGAAATCGCCGATTATTTTCGCGAGGTGCGAAAGAAATACGCCAAATTTGAGGGCGCTCTCAAAGGCGTCGATGCGCGCATCCTGGTGGCCCAGGTGCCGGGCGGGATGTTGACCAATATGGAAAACCAGTTGCGCGAGCAGGGCGCCGAGGACAAGCTCGCCGCCGTGCTCGAGGAAATACCGCGGGTGCGCCAAGACCTCGGTTACATCCCGCTGGTAACACCGACGTCGCAAATTGTCGGCACCCAGTCGGTTATCAATGTCATGACCGGCGAGCGCTACAAGTCCATTTCGAAGGAAACTGCCGGGGTGCTCAAAGGTGAATACGGAGCGACACCGGCACCCGTTAACAAAGAATTGCAGGCGCGGGTGCTGGAGGGTGCGGAACCGATTACCTGTCGCCCGGCTGACTTGCTGGAGCCGGAACTGGACAAGATTACTGCTGATTTAAGGCAGGTCGCCACCGAGAAAGGCGTGACCCTGGCCGCCGGCGACAACGAAATTGACGATGTACTGACCTATGCGCTGTTTCCGCAAATCGGCTTGAAATTTCTGCAACACCGCGGCGATCCGAGTGCCTTCGAGCCTGTTCCCACCGGCAAGGAGGGTGGCGTTGTCACCACTGCCGCGGGTGAGGAAGTGTACACCGTGACCGTCGCCGGGCAGAGCTACACCGTGACCGTCGCCGACGGCGGCGACCTGACGGGTATCGTGCCGGTCGGTGGTGCCGCGGCCGCCAGTGGCGGCGCAGGGGTACCGGCCGCTGGCGGCGAGCCGGTGCCGGCGCCCCTGGCCGGCAATATTTTCAAGGTGCTGGTGGCGTCCGGCCAACAGGTCAGCGAGGGCGATACGGTGCTGGTGCTCGAAGCCATGAAAATGGAAACCGCAGTCAGTGCGCCCAGAGATGGCGTGGTGGGCACAGTCAATGTCAAAGAAGGCGATGCCGTTGCTGTCGGCGACGTCTTGCTGACCATTGCCTGAGGCGCCGGAGGAAACCCATGAATACAGTTCTTAATTTATGGCATGACACCGGGGTCTACCAGGTGAGCGGCGGTGAACTCGTCATGATCCTGGTCGGGTTCGGATTGTTGTTTCTGGCGATTCGCAAGGGGTTCGAGCCGCTGTTGCTGGTGCCCATCGGCTTCGGTTGCATTCTTGCGAATATACCCGGCGCCGGCCTGGCCCTGTCGGCGATTGAAAATGCAGCTTACGCTGCCGACCCTGAGGTGCTTGCCGCCATTGCCCAGGCGCTGGGTGCGGGTGCGGTTGACTCCGGCAATGAGCTGCTGCAGCTCTATGCCGATGCCGGCGGCGGCGCCCGCTACCAGGTGTTGCAGATAGCGGCGCAGGCGGGTCATAGCGATGGCATGCTCTACACCTTCTATAGGGTGGCGATCGACAGTGGCGTGGCGCCGCTGGTGATTTTTATGGGGGTTGGTGCCATGACCGATTTCGGTCCGCTGCTGGCCAACCCGAAAACCCTGTTTTTGGGGGCGGCGGCGCAGTTTGGTATTTTTGCCACCGTGCTCGGTGCCGTCGGCCTGTCGGCGGCGGGCCTGATGGATTTCAGCGTTGCCGATGCCGCGGCCATCGGCATTATCGGCGGCGCCGACGGTCCCACAGCCATTTACGTTTCCAGTCTGCTGGCACCGGAACTGCTCGGTGCCATTGCCGTGGCTGCTTATTCCTATATGGCGTTGGTGCCCATGATTCAGCCGCCCATCATGCGGGCCCTGACCACCCGGGAAGAGCGCCGCATCACCATGACCCAGATGCGGCGGGTATCGAAGCGGGAAAAAATTACCTTTCCGTTGGTGTTGCTGATCCTGGTGGCGTTGTTTCTTCCCACGGCGGCGCCGCTATTGGGTATGTTCTGCCTGGGCAACCTGATGCGCGAGTGCGGTGTGGTTGAACGCCTGAGTGATACCACGCAAAATGCATTGATCAATATCACCACCATTTTCCTCGGCCTGGCGGTGGGCTCCAAACTGGCCGCCGATAAATTCCTGGACCCGAAAACCCTGGGTATCCTGTGCCTGGGCATAGTCGCCTTCGGTATCGGCACCGCCTGTGGCGTGTTGATGGCCAAGTTGATGAACCGCTTTAGTAAAACGCCGATCAACCCGTTGATCGGTTCCGCCGGGGTTTCGGCAGTGCCCATGGCGGCGCGGGTCTCCAACAAAGTGGGTCTGGAAGCCAATCCGCAGAACTTCCTGCTAATGCACGCCATGGGTCCCAATGTCGCCGGCGTGATCGGTTCGGCGGTGGCGGCGGGCGTTATGATTTCTATGGTTTCCGGGATGTAGAACTCGCTGTCACTGCCCCAAAACCTCAGCCGCTAACAAAACATTCAACAGTTGATGGTGAGATATAGGGACTGTGCCATCCGGGCCGGTTCACGCCGGGGGTGCGTATGTTAGACCTTCCACAATCGAAACCTCTGCCGTCGGGCACTGCTTGCTACTACACCCCACTGGTAAGTTATTCGGACCGAATGCTATAACTCCGTAACCGGATATCCCTAGGTAACGATTCGATAAATGGACTCGGCGCTGTAGTCCTCCATCTCTGGGCTCGGCAAATATACTGAATATTTAGCTATTATTAAATTCTTTGCTCGCTTTATACTAGAATGTTGTGGGCTTTCGCTCTGAGAATTAGAAAAAGGGTTTTTATAACAATAGTTTATCGGCCAGGCATTGAGAAATAATAGAACCCTATTATTTTGGATAACAGGAAAAACTCGTTTTGTTTTGGACGCTATTTAACAACTTTAGCAAACCCCTTTTATATCAGGTACTTAAAAAATGTGCCAGATATTAGAATTGATAAAGGAGCATGCGCCATGTACAAATGTTATGGCCCATCAAGGTGAATAAATGTAATTCAAAGAAAACAAAAAATCGATTTAGTTTGAGGAGAAAGCAAAAAGTTCAAAGCCAATGGCAGCTATATTGCATGATTCACAACAGAGAAAAATTTATAAATGACGGTGAGATACTGGCGAAGAACACATGGTCACGAATTTTTTTATATAAAAAGCCGTTATCTACTGAGTTAGAAATCGATACCGAAAGTGAAAAGAAATAAATATTGTAAAAAACAGCACTTGGGAAATCAGTATGAATTACTGATTTTTATACAATCTCTTTATGTATAAATCACTTTATTAGTTGCAATGGAGGTTTATATGCCACTCACTAAACGACAAGCACAAGTAAAGTTCAAAGAGCAGGACTTTAAGCGAAAAAATGTTGTTTACTTAGATAGATTTGATTGTGTGGCAGTTTACAGGGCTGGAAAAATTAACAAAGAGGACGAAGCTTTCGACAATCTTAGATATTATGAGGATCCACGCCCATTAACTAGGTTTGATAAAGTACTAGGGCCTGTTCACACTAATTTTGATAGAATGTGCGCCTATGGAAATCACGAAAGCACAATTCAAAATTATTGAACATCTCCTGCCAATACAGAGGGGAAATGTAAAAATACCGAACATACAG
>NZ_ML660114.1 GCF_007004655.1 Exilibacterium tricleocarpae | reverse complement strand
CCCCGACCCCGCACCGCAGACCCCGCACCGCAGTAGACGGATAGCGGTGCCTTTGCTCACCGGGAGTGGTCCCCCTCGAGGGGGACGCAACTGAAGTTACGTCCCCGCACCGTGCCGCCGGAGGATTGACTCTGAACAATACCACGCCATCATCCCCCATATCCCAAAGGGCAGACTGGTCTATTGTCATCATGGCCGCCGCATCACACCCGCCGTCAGCTATGTAATTCTAGGCAATACTGGCATAATAGCGCGCCGCGAATCCGGCCTGGCAGGGCAGTGCGCTCGTCGGGAACGTCTTCGCACAACATAAAAACTGCTGGCATAACAGTATTTCGAGGATCGGTATGCAACCCCAGGCGAAACCCAAGAATCCCAATTTTTCATCCGGCCCCTGCCGCAAACGGCCCGGTTACGATGTCGCCCAACTGGCACTGAGCACGCTTGGGCGCTCCCACCGTTCGGCGCCGGGTAAGGCCGCGCTGCGGCAAGCCTGCGAGCAGACCGCCGAGCTGTTGGGGCTGCCCGCCGGCTATCGGGTCGGCGTGGTGCCGGCGTCGGATACCGGTGCGGTGGAGATGGCGCTGTGGTCGCTGCTCGGACCGCGCCCGGTGGATGTGCTGGCCTGGGAATCCTTTGGCAGCGGCTGGGTCACCGACATTACCAAACAGTTGCGATTGCAGGATGTCCGTGTCATGGAGGCAGAGTACGGCCACCTGCCGGACCTGGCGCAGGTGAATTTCGAGCACGACGTGGTGTTTACCTGGAACGGCACCACCTCGGGTGTGAAGGTGCCCGACGGGGACTGGATCGCCGCGCAGCGCGAGGGGTTGACCATCTGCGATGCCACCTCTGCTGTGTTCGCCATGGCGTTGCCCTGGGAAAAACTCGACGTGGTGACCTTCTCCTGGCAGAAGGTACTCGGCGGCGAGGGTGCCCACGGGATGCTGATCCTCGGGCCGCGGGCAGTGGCGCGCCTGGAAAGTTACACGCCGCCGTGGCCACTGCCGAAAATTTTCCGCATGACCAAAAACGGTAAACTGATCGAAGGTATTTTTCAGGGCGCCACCATTAATACCCCGTCGATGTTATGCGTCGCCGACTACCTGGACGCGCTGGCCTGGGTGCAGGGTCTGGGTGGCGCTGAAGCGGCCATTGCCAAATCCAGAGATAACCTCGCCGTGCTGGAGAGCTTTGTGGCGGCCAACGACTGGATACGGTTTCTGGCGGTGGAGCCGGCGCAGCGGTCCAATACCAGCGTCTGCCTCAGCCTCGATGCCGAACCGGACGAGGTCAGGCAGATGGTGAAGTTGCTGGAGCGCGAAGGTGTGGCCTACGACATAGGCGCCTATCGCGACGCGCCCGCGGGCCTGCGCATCTGGTGCGGTGCAACCGTGGCACGCGCGGACCTAGAGGCGCTGCTGCCGTGGTTGACCTGGGCCTATGAGCATAGAAAAACCGCATAACAAGAATAGCTGACCGGTAGCCCGCGGTAGCGCCGGATATCTGCAGTAAGCGGATAGACTACTGCGGGCGGTTGGCCTCCCTTCCCCGAGGACCCGACATGTATAAAATCAAAACCTACAACCAGATTTCCGTCAAAGGTCTGGATCGTTTTCCCCGCGACCGCTACGAAGTGGCCAGCGAGATCGGGCACCCGATCGCCTATCTACTGCGCAGCCACAAACTGCACGACGAAGTCATACCGGAGACACTGCGGGCGGTGGCGCGGGCCGGCGCCGGCGTCAACAACCTGCCGATCGAAGCCTATACCCAGCGCGGCATTGTTGCCTTTAATACGCCGGGGGCCAACGCCAATGCCGTCAAAGAACTGGTGCTTGCCGGGTTGCTGCTCGGCTCGCGCGGCATCACCCAGGGCATGTCCTACGTGCAAACCCTCACCGACATCGGCGACGCCGCCGCCATGTCGAAACTGCTGGAGCAGGAAAAGAAACGTTTTGCCGGGCAGGAACTCTACGGCAAGACCCTCGGGGTGGTGGGCCTGGGAGCCATCGGCTCGATGGTGGCCGAGATGGCGCTGGCGCTGGATATGAAGGTCGTGGGTTTCGATCCGGCCCTGTCGGTCGAGGCCGCCTGGCGCCTGCCGAGTCAGGTGCAGAAGATGGAGAATCTGCAATCGCTGCTGGCGCACGCCGATTATGTGTCCCTGCACGTGCCGGCGCTGGAGAGCACCCGGCATATGATCAATCGCGAGACGTTGCAGTCGTTGAGGCCTGGCGCAACCCTGCTGAACTTTGCCCGCGATGCTATCGTCGATTCTGCCGCCGTAGTGGCGAGCCTGGATGCCGGCCAACTCGGGCAGTATATCTGCGACTTTCCGGAACCCTGTCTACTCGGCCGCAGCGATGTGATCGCCATGCCGCATATCGGTGCCAGCACCGCCGAGGCGGAGGAGAATTGCGCGGTCATGGCGGCCGATCAGCTGATGGACTTTCTGCACAACGGCAATATCAAAAATTCGGTCAATTTTCCGCCCATCAGCATGGCCAGAAACGGTGGCTGCCGCATTACCTTCAGCAATGAAAATGTGTCCGGTGTGTTGGGGCACGTACTGTCAGTACTCGCCGACAATGAGGTCAATGTCTTGGACATGGTAAACAAAAGCCGCGAGCAGGTGGCCTACAATATTATCGATGTGGAACAGTCGCCACACGATTCTGTGATCGACAGTATTGCCGCGGTGGATCACGTGATCACTGTGCGAGTGATTGCATAACCCTGGCCAACACCCGGCAGCCGTCGGCTTCGGTGAAGATGCCGCTCAGCTCGCCCTCGGCCAGCACGATCACCGCTGCAATGCGCCGGCTGACCATGATATCGATTACCTTTGCGAGGGGATCGTCGACGTCGGCGACAAACGCCTGGATGGGGCAGATATCCGACACCAGCAGGTCCTCTTTGTCGCCGCCGTCCGCCGCCTCCAGTGACAGGGTGTCCGGGTAAATGGCGTGACGGATATCCCGCTTGGAGATAATGGACTCGAGGATGCCGTTGTCCATGACTGGCAGATGGTGGACGTTGTGGGCGGCCATCAGTTTTTCCGCCTCGGTGACCGTGGCCCGCATGTCCACATAGACCAGTGAGGCGGACATCACGTCGCGCAGCCGCAGTTGCTGGACTTCTATTCCTTCCATTACACACCTCCCGGCGTCGTCAGTGAGTGCTGGGGTAACTCTATCCCCCCCGATAGCGGCATGCCTATGACGCAAGTCAAGCAAATGGCGACAATCTCAGCGTCGCGTAGCGCCGCCGCGACAGGCTTGCAAAGCACCGGAAAACTTCGCATAATGCGCCGCGCTTTGCAATGGTGGCCCTTTCCGGTCCCCCCGCAATGATCAACTGCGAACCCCGCCAGGCCCGGAAGGGAGCAACGGTAGTGGTGACATCATGTGCCGGGGTGCGGCTGGCTTGGGCCGCCACCCTTGTCCTTATCGTCCTGGTTGGTGTTCAATGGGTTAGCTTTCCGTTGCACTGGGTGATTCGTTGTTTTCGATCCGGCTCAGTCTTTGGCTGTCTCTCTAGACCTCCCTCAAGCAATGTTGCCTTATCCCTTCGGGCTTCCACTTTTTGGTGGTGGTGCTTGAGCGAGTCGGTGCCAATCGATTCGGTCCTAACCCGGTGTAGGGGTTCGAGGCACGTTGCAAGTACGTCCCTGTAAACTCGCCTAAAGCGCCTACTGTTGGTCACGACAGCATCCCTGCTGTCGAGAGTCTCGAACCCCTACACCGGGTTAGGACCTACCACCGTGGTACTATCGGTATTGGTTAAGAATACCGAAGGGAGGTCTGTCTCTGGGCGGGTGCTTTCAGAAACTCTCGACAGCAGGGATGCTGTCGGGAAGTCCCCAGGGATGGGTTCACGACGTGTTTCTGAAAGCGCCCGCCCAGAGACAGACCGTTTATTGGCACGCCTCCGCTTAAGCACCACCACCAAAAAGTGGAAGCCCGAAGCGAGTGCTCCTCAGCACTGACACCTGCAAGGCCGGTTTCCACCGGCCCGTCGTCTGAACAATTATCGCCTACCGCCAGGCTGCGCCGCTGAAATTATGCCGGCGCCGGTGTCACCCGCCCCTTGATGACTTCGTTGCCCCGTTGCGGCGCCGCCGGGATATTGCAGGCCAGCAGCAGCGATACGGCCGCCATGGCAGCGCCCAGTAAAAACACCGCCGGCGGCGCCAGCAGCCACAGGATGCCAAAGCTCGCCGGAATGGCGACGGCGGCAATATGATTGATGGTAAAACTCACCGAGGCGGTGGCCGCCATATCGGCGGGATCGGCAATTTTTTGGAAATACGTCTTGATGGCGATCGCCAAGGAGAAAAACAGGTGATCGATAATATACAGCGCGGCGGCGAACATAGCGCTTTCCACTACGCCCATCACCACCAGCGCGTAGGCCGTAAATACCAGCACCAGTCCCGAATACTCGATGACCAGTGCCCGGCGTTCGCCGATACGGCCTACCAAGGCCCCGATGCGGGCGGCAAACAGCCAGTTGACGACGTGGTTGGCCAGATACAGTTTGGCGATGTCGGCCACGGTGAAACCAAATTTTTCCACCATCATAAAACCGGCAAACACGACAAAAATCTGCCGGCGGGCGCCGCTCATAAATGTCAGGGCGTAGTAAAGCCAGTAGCGCTTGCGCAGCACGATATGCTTGCGCTGCGGTGTCGGTGCCTTGAAGCGCGGGAATCCCAGCCACATAAACAGCACCAGCAGGACGCAGATGCCGCCGCCGGTCAAATAGATGGCGGCGAAGTCCAGACCCAGAGTGGCCTGATTGAGCCACAGCAGCGCAAAGACCACCAGCGACGCCAGCGCGCCCGCAGAGATAAAACGCCCCAGCATTTGCGGCGCTTCTTCTTTACTCAGCCATTGCAGCGACAGCGATTGTTTCAGGGTTTCAAAATAGTGAAAGCCCACCGACATCAGGAAGGTCGTGCAGTACAGGCCCCACTCGCTCGGAAACCAGCCGGTGACGGCCACGCCCAGACCCAACAGCAACAGCGACAACAGCGCGAAGGTCTGCTCCTTCAGCAGCAGTAACATGAAAATCGCGGTAAACGCCAGGAAACCGGGAATTTCCCGCACGCTCTGCAGGATGCCGATCTCGGCGCCGGTAAAAGCGGCCCGCTCGATCACGAAATTATTGAGCAGGGCGCTCCAGGTGGCGAAGGCCAGCGGCATCGCCAGCGACATCAGCAGCAGGAGGTTTTGCGGGGTTTGCCAAGCGCGTTGCACTGGACTGTCTCCGGTCTATCACCAAATAACGAATGAGAAAGCCGGCCATTATAACACCAACGACTAAAGACCGTCTTGACATTGGTCGCTGAACGTTCGGCGCGCCATCTCGAACATGAGAAAAAGCCCCAAATCGGTGCTATGCTGTAACACCCCAGGGGCGTGAAGAGAGGGTCTATGATCAGCACCTCCCCAGGAATGTTACACACTTCTCCGGTTGGCCGGGCCCGTCGCGGCGGCGTCTGGTTAATAGGGCTGTTGTGCCTGATTTCCGGCTGCGCCCAACTTCCCGGTACTGCTATTCTGCCCGCTGAGCAAAAACAACAGATCCTGAGCGGCGAGGTGCTGCTGGGCGCGGCCGCCCGCGATATCGAGTTGCCCAATCAGCCCTTCCTGTCGATCAATGCAGAGATGCGGGCGTTTCTCGACCACAGCGTATCGCGCGACAGCGGCCGGGCCACGCGCATCGATGCCCTGATTTATGCCCTGCGCCATCCGGGTATGCTGGATTTCGAATACAGTGCCGCAGAGACACTGACGGCGGCGCAGGCCTTCGAAAAGCGCACGGGCAACTGTCTCTCATTTACCGCGCTGCTGGTGGCCATGGGGCGCGAAGTGGGTCTCAAGGTGCGCTTCAACGAGGTGGATGTACCGCCCACCTGGGGTATGCAGGGCGAGCAGACCTATGTGCTGTACCGGCATATCAATGCCAATGTGGTGCGCGGCCCCAACGATCAGGTCGTAGTGGATGTCACCCCGGAGGTCTACGAGCCGGAGTACCGGCAGCGGGTCGTTTCGGATCGCTACGCCGAGGCCCAGTACTACAATAATCTGGCCGCCGACTATATGGGCGAAAACGATACCTATGAGGCTTTTCGCCATTTCAAAAAAGCACTGACACTGGCTCCCGATGCGGGTTTTCTCTGGTCCAATCTGGGGACACTGTATCTGCGTCACGGACACCAGCGCGAAGCGGAGGCCGCTTTCCTATATGCGCTGCATCAAGACGAGGGCAATCTGGCTGCCATCAGCAGTCTCGAGCGTTTTTATGTCAACCGCGATATGCCGGCAAAAGCGGAACTCTATCGCCGGCGGGCCCAGGAGGTGCGCGACCGCAATCCCTATTACCGCTATCACCTGGCCGAACAGGCCTATCGCGACAAGGACTACGCCGCGGCGGTCAGCCATGCCCGCGCGGCGGTCAGCGGCAGCCAGCAGGACCACCGTTTTCACTTCCTGCTGGGGATGAGCTACCTGCAACTGGGGGAGCGGGTGAAGGGCGAAGAGGCGCTGCAGAGGGCGCTGGACCACGCCAACGCCGAAACCACGAAGAGTGCCTACCAACTCAAATGGAATCAGGTGTTGGCCGAGCTTTAGCGGACGCCGGTTGCGCGCCGCTGCTGGGTGGCGATTAATTGACCGCATCCGGGTTACCATGGACGGGCAGGGTCCTTGCCTCGCTCTGGCCCCGGCGGCAACGGATTTGAGCTGGGACTGCAACTGATACTACAATAGCCTGTTTTTGCTACTGCAGTCGCAACCGGTGCCGTCGAAGGCCCGGTTGCGACGCCAGGCATTTTTAGGACTGCGACACTTTGAGCTATCAAGTATTAGCCCGCAAATGGCGCCCCAAAGTCTTTCGCGAGATGGTTGGGCAGGAGCACGTACTGCAGGCGCTGATCAACGCGCTGGATCACGACCGGCTACACCATGCCTACCTGTTTACCGGCACACGCGGGGTGGGTAAAACCACCATAGCCCGGATTTTGGCCAAGTGTCTGAACTGTGAAGCCGGAGTGAGTTCCGAGCCCTGCGGCCAGTGTGGCGCCTGTGTCGAAATCGGCGAGGGCCGTTTTGTCGATTTGATCGAGGTCGACGCCGCCTCGCGCACCAAAGTCGAGGATACCCGGGAGCTGCTCGAAAACGTGCAGTATGCGCCCACCCGGGGCCGCTACAAAGTCTATCTGATCGATGAAGTGCATATGCTTTCCAGCCACAGCTTCAACGCCCTGTTGAAAACGCTGGAGGAGCCGCCGCCGCATATTAAATTCCTACTGGCGACCACCGACCCGCAGAAATTGCCGGTTACTATCCTGTCCCGCTGCCTGCAGTTCAACCTGAAAAACATGCACCCCGAGCGTATCGTGCAACACCTGCAACAGGTGCTGGCGCAGGAGATGGTGCCCTTTGAAGAGGCGGCGTTGTGGCAATTGGGCAGGGCGGCCGATGGCAGTATGCGCGATGCGTTGAGTCTGACCGACCAGGCCATTGCGTTTGGCAGCGGCAAGGTGGTGGAGAGCGATGTGAGAACCATGCTCGGCACGCTCGACCAGGCGCTGGTTTACGATATTCTCAGGGCTTTGGCTGCTGTCGATGGTCCGCAAATGCTGGCGGCGGTGGCCAGGTTGTCAGAACACGCCCCGGACTATCACGGGGCACTGGCGGAGCTGCTGGCGGTGTTGCACCGTATTGCCATCGCCCAGGCACTGCCGGAGGCGGTGGACAACAGTGTCGGCGATCGCCAACAGGTACTTGAGCTGGCGCAGGCGCTGGCCGCTGAGGATGTGCAGCTATTTTACCAGATTGCCCTGCTCGGGCGGCGCGATCTGGCGCTGGCGCCCGATCCCCGCGGCGGTTTTGAAATGGTGCTGTTGAGAATGCTGGCGTTCAAGCCCCAGGGTGTGGCCGAGATACCGACCCGCGGCTTGCCCCAGGGACAGGCTGCGGACGGGACCCCGCCGGCGGATGACCCGGAGGTGGCCGCAAAAAAGCCCCAACCGGCACCGGCGCCGATTGAATCGGCGTCCACTGGCGCCGCGACTGTTGAGACCGGAGCATCCGCATCTGAGGTGGCGGCAGCCGCTGCACAGGCACCGGTGCTCGCGGCGGACACAACTGGCGCTACCCCGGCATCTGCTGCAGACGTTGTGCCCGCGATGGACATGGTCTCCGCGGTGCAAGCGACAGCACCTGTGACGGATTCTGTGGCACCTGCCGCAGATGCGGTGCCCGCGATGGGCACTGGGGTACCAGCGGCGCCGGCAGGGCCTGCGATGGATACTATGGCACCTGCTGCGGATGCCGTGCCCGCGATGGACACGCCGTTATCTGCGGCGCAGGCGACAGTGCCTGTGATGGATACCGTGGCATCCGCCCTGAATAGAGAGCCTGCGACAAATACCCCGGCGCAGGCAACAGCACCTGCGATGGATACAGGGGCGCCTGCGGTCGATTTGGAAACACCTGCGCCGGCGCCCGCTGCGACTTTGCCTGCGACAGATGCCATAACGCCGGCGACACAGGTGGCAGCAGCGGCGATGGCGGCGGCAGAGCCCGCGGCAAAAATGGCCGCACCGGCGACCGGCGCCGGGGCGGCGCCGGCAGCCGCCGGCGCAACCGAGGCAACTGCTGCCGCGGCGGTATCCATGCAGCGGGGCTCAGGAGTAAACACGCCGCCCGCCTCCGGTGTGCTGGCCGAAGTAATGGCCACCCTGGACCAGCCCGGCTTGATCAAAGCGGCAGCCGATATCAAACCGCCGCAGGCTGCCGCCGCGGCGGCTCCCGAGCGGCCGCCGCCGGTGCAGTCCGTCGCTGCCGCGGCGGCAAAAATCCCGCTGCAACAGGCCGGACCGGACAACTGGCTGCAAATTTATCGCGGGCTTGGGGTCGGCGGTATATTGCAAAGTACCGTATCCAACTGCGTACTTGCCGGGCGTGATGCCGGTGGCTTCCACTTTGTACTCGACGAAGCCAACAGCACGCTGTACGACGAGGCACACAGCGTGCGCCTGGCCGATTTACTGAGTGACTACTTCGGTGAACCGGTGCAGGTGCATATACAATTGGGACAGGTCGCGGGGGAGACCCCGGCGGCAAATGTGGTACGGCTGCGCCGCGAGCGGCAGGCGCAGGCGCTGGCGGCGCTGAAGGCGGATCCTTTGGTGGCGCAACTGGAGGCGCAGTTTCAGGCGACGCTGCGCGAGGAGTCGGTCGAGCCGATAGATGAGGTCAGCGAGGTATAACCATGAAAGGTCTTGGCGATTTGATGAAGCAGGCCAAACAGATGCAGGACAATATGCAGAAGATGCAGGAGGAGCTTGCCAACGCCGAAGTGCAGGGCGAATCCGGGGCGGGACTGGTGAAGGTGACTATGAACGGCCGCCACGATGTCAAAGCGGTGCAGATAGACGCGAGCCTGATGGGCGAGGACAAGGAAATCCTTGAAGACTTGCTGGCGGCTGCGGTCAATGACGCTGTGCGTCGTATCGAAGACGCCAACAAAGACAAGCTCGGCGGTCTGACTGCCGGCCTGAATCTGCCCGACGGCTTCAAAATGCCGTTTTAACCCGTTCACCGCCGCCCTGTGTTCAATCTTTTAATTTATGTTCAGTCCTTTAATAGATGAGTTAATCCAATCCCTGCGTTGCCTGCCGGGTGTCGGTCCCAAGTCGGCGCAGCGCATCGCCCTGCATCTGTTGGAGCATGATCGCGAAGGTGCCGCGACCCTGGCGCAGAGCCTGGAGCGGGCCGCGGCGGGCGTCAGTCGCTGCGATCGCTGTCGCACGCTCACTGAACAGGCGCTGTGCGGTATCTGCGCCAATCACCGGCGCGACGGGCGGCTGTTGTGTGTGGTGGAAACGCCGGCGGACGTACTGGCAATAGAGCAGGCCGGTAGTTACCAGGGTAAATACTTCGTGTTGCTCGGACGCCTGTCGCCGATAGACGGGGTGGGTCCGGCGGACATCGGCGTCGACCAACTGGTGCAACTACTGGCGGATGAATCGATAGAGGAACTGATCCTGGCCACCAACCCCACGGTGGAGGGCGAAGCGACCGCACACTATATTGCCGAGTTGGCCAAGGCGGCGGCCGTGACGGTGACGCGTATCGCCCACGGCGTGCCCCTGGGCGGCGAGTTGGAGTATATCGACGGGGGCACCCTGGCCCATGCCTTTTCCAGCCGCCAGGCCCTGTAACCCATGACCACCGATACCCTGGCAACGGCGCCGATCTGGGTTGACAGTGATGCCGACCTGGCCCGGCTCTGCGAGCGCTGGGCCGGGTGTACGGCGCTGGCAGTGGACACGGAATTCATGCGCAGCCAAACGTTTTACCCGCTGGCGGGCCTGATCCAGATTGGTGACGGCGACGGTTGTTACCTGATCGATCCCCTGGCGATTGACAACTTCCAACCACTGGTGACTTTGCTGACTGACCCGGGTGTGACCAAGGTGCTGCACTCCTGCTCGGAAGACCTGGAAGTGTTTGCGCGGCTGCTGGGGGTGGTGCCCGAGCCCCTTTTCGATACCCAACTGGCGGCGGCGTTTGCGGGATTCGGCTTTTCGGTGGGTTATGCCAATCTGCTGAAAGCGGTTTTGGGGGTTGACATTCCCAAGAGCGAAACCCGTTCCGATTGGCTGCGCCGGCCGCTGAGCCCGTCGCAGTTGAAATATGCCGCCCTGGACGTGGCCTATCTGCCGGTCCTGTACGCCAAGTTGGTGGCAATATTGGAAGACAACGGGCGTCTCGATTGGGTCCGGCGGGACAGTCGCGAACTGGTGGCCGGCGGCAACGGGCAGGATGACCTCGACAGTTACTACATCCGCATCAAGTCGGCATGGAAACTGAACCGTCGCGAACTCGCAGTATTAAAGTCCCTGAGTCGCTGGCGCGAGCAGCAGGCGCGCAGTGAAGATTTACCCCGCAACCATTTAATAAAGGACCGGGTGCTTTGGGATATGGCGCGCCGCCAGCCCAAGACCCAGGCACAACTGGCGCGGCTTGACGAAATGCCGCCGCGGCTGGCGCGCCGGCACGGCGACACGCTGTTGTCACTGATTGCGGCGGCGACAACCGGCGACCCCGACAACTACCCGCAGCACTTGAACGGACCGCTGCCGCCGCAGCAGGGGGATTTACTCAAAGCGCTCAAAGCCTCGGCGCTCGAGCGGGCCGAGGCCATGGGCCTGCCGGTGGAGGTGATGGTGCGAAAAAAAGAGTTCGAATTCATTGTCCGCTCCGGCATGGAGGACGGCAGCGAATACACCCTGCCGGACAGGTTGCAAGGGTGGCGTAAGACAGTGATCGGTGATGAGCTGGTGCGGGTGGCGAATGAATTCAAACGCACAGGGACCTCGCAATGAAAATGTTGTGCGATATTTACAAGAGCAGTGTCGAGCCCGATATGTATCTGTATGTCAGGCAAGAGGATGGCCTGACCCGCGTCCCCGACACCTTGCTGGCGCGGTTTGGAAAACCGGCGCATGCCATGACAATAGTGTTACAGCCGCAGAGAAAACTCGCCCGCGCCGACATCGCGGTGGTGCTTGACAGTCTCGCGACACAGGGTTTTTATCTGCAATTGTCTTCCTCGCGAGAGGACTATATGCAAACGATCAACACCCATAACACCAAGCTGAATGGTCGCCGGTGATGGCGCCGCCGTTTTGGCAGGTCAAACCCCTGGCTGAAATGACTGCCATTGAGTGGGAGTCATTGTGCGATGGCTGCGGCAAGTGTTGCCTGCACAAACTCGAGGACGAAGACACCGGCGCGGTGGTCTACACGCGGGTGGCGTGTCGTTACCTCGGCGAAGCGGATTGCCGCTGCCGGCGCTACCCCGAGCGCGCCCGTCTGGTGCCCGATTGTGTACAATTGCGGCCGCAGGATGTCGAGCAGTTTCACTGGTTGCCGGCCACCTGTGCCTATCGGCTGATTGCAGAGGGAAAGCCGCTGCGATGGTGGCACCATCTGGTGTCGGGATCGCGGCAAAGCGTGCACGAGGCGGGTATCTCGGTACGCGGGCGGGTGGTGTCGGAGACCCACGTGCACCCCGACGGGATGCAGGAGCATGTGGTGAGCTGGGTTGAGTAGGTATGCGAAGCAGATTACCGGCAACTTATCCCTAAATCGCTGAACTGCGCTGCCGACGCGGAGCTGTCGGTGTGGTTGTCCGATCGCAACGCAGTCGGTTGGCCGCAGACGCAGAGAAGAGTCAAAAAGAGAACAGTAGCTATGGTGACTTCACAAGGTTATTTATTGGGCTGGGCGGTGTACCTCGTTGGCGCTGTGGGTTTGATGGTCTGCTGGTGGCGCATCAGTCTCGGTATCCCCCAGTTTCAATGGCGTTTTTTCTCCAGGGTGGTGGTGGGCGTGTTACTGTTGACGCCCTATTACGGCGGTCCCGAGCAAGCCGAGTGGGCGCCGGCCCTGGTGATTACCCTGCTCGAAGGCGTTTTCTACGGACCGGAGGCCATGCTGCGCGCCGGCGTGCCGATTCTGGTTACCCTTTTATGTGCCGTGCTGGTGTCGGTGCTGGCGCAGTTGGGCTGGCACCGCTACCAGGAGCGCCTGCAACAGCGCGAGCGCGAGGTGGTGCAGGAGGACGAAAGGCAGGCGTTGTTGCGCGAAAGTGCCGAGCAAAGTGCGGGGACTCCGTAGGCTAGGAACCCTAAAGGAACCGCACCACCGCCAACTGGCACCTTTTCCGGTGGCGCCTTTTCCGGTGGCACGGTGCGGGGACGTAACTTTAGTTGCGTCCCCCTAGAATGGTGCCACTCCCCTTTCTTAACGCACCTATGCGGTGTACTGCGGTTTTCTCTACGTCTGCTTAGCGAAATTTTGAGTGATTGATAAGACCCTTTGCAAGTATGTGCGGTCGGGGAGATGTGTTGTTTGAGCGTGGCATGGTCCCCTTCGAAGGGGACGCAACTAAAGTTACGTCCCCGCACCCTGCCACGGGGAGAGGTGCTATTTGCAAGATTTGGCGCGGTTTTGGTCTGACCTTGGACCCTGGCGCGTCTGTGGAGCGGTTGTCCGGCATCCTCCAAAAACTCGCCGATTGAGAAATCCCTGTCAATTCTGACCCCGAACCAACCCGGTTCTTATAATTTTTATAGCTATCCACCGTGATTTGTCCCCTTTTCGGTGCTATACCCTCTAGTGTGACTGGTCTTTGCCGAACAGGGATAACTATGCGCAGACTGCTACGTTTACTCGCTGCAACGACTGTTGTTTTCTCCTCGCTCTACAGCGTATCCGCTGCGACCCAGCCGGAGGCGGCCAAGCCCGATCAGCCGCTGCCGGCCGATGTGCGTGTCCTGGTCGATATTTCCGGCAGCATGAAGCAAAACGACCCCAGGAACTTACGCCGTCCGGCGTTGGAATTGGTGCTGCAGTTGCTGCCCGAAGGCAGCAAGGCGGGGGTTTGGACCTTTGGCCGCTATGTCAATATGCTGGTGCCCCACCGGCCGGTATCGCCGGCGTGGCGCACCGATGCCGCCGACAAAGCTGAGTCCATCAGTTCGCTGGGCCTGTTTACCAACATTGGCGAGGCGTTGGAAAAGGCCGCCTACGACGCCGATAAACCCAATCCCCAATACCGCACCAGCCTGATTTTGCTCACCGACGGCATGGTGGATATCTCCCGCGATCCGCAGCAAAACCAGGCTGAGTGGCGGCGCATCGCCGACGATGTGCTGCCGCTTCTACAACGGGCCGGTTACACCGTGCACACCGTTGCGCTGTCCGATAATGCCGATAAGGATTTGTTGAATAAACTGGCGCTCGGCACCGACGGTATTGCCGCGGTTGCGCAGACCGCCGATGACCTGATGAAGATTTTCCTCCAGGCATTCGACCAGGCGGCACCGGCGGAACAGGTGCCGCTCGAGGAAAACCGGTTTGTTATCGACTCCAGTGTGGAGGAATTTACCGCGCTGATTTTCCGTAAGCCGAACGCCAGCGCCGACACCCGACTGCTGGGACCGGATCGCACCCAATACCGATCCGACAAAGACTTGCCTGATATGAACTGGTACCGCGCCTATGGCTACGACCTGATTACCATCACGCGCCCGCTCGAGGGGGAATGGCAGGTGCAGGCCGACATGGACCCGGACAGCCGGGTAACCGTAGTCAGCGACTTAAATTTACTGGTCAGGCCGTTGCGCAACAATATCTTTCGCGGCGAAAGTCTGCCGCTATCGCTATTGTTGCAGGAGGATGGTGACACTATTACCCGGGCCCAGTTTTTACGCCTGCTGGATATCGATGCCAGCGTCAGTCAGCGGCCGCACGGCAATGACTGGCAGCAATCACTGGCGGTCGATCCCCCGCCCGCCGACGGTATTTACAGCGCTGATTTGGCTTATTTTGATACCGTCGGCGATTACGATCTGCAAGTTCTGGTGGACGGTAAGAGCTTCAAGCGGGAGTTCTCCCACCGCGTTGCGGTGCGCGAGCCGTTTAGCGTAACGGTGCAGCAACAGGTGGCCGACAACACCGCCGTCTATGTGGTGACGGTCAGCGCCAGCGGTCAGACTCTGGACCGGGCGCAAACAAAGGTGGCGGCGCGGATCAGGAACCCGCAGGGTCGCAGTTCCATTAAACCCCTGCTACTGACGCCGGCCGACACCTGGCAGTTGCAACTGACCCCGGCGCTGGAGGGGGAATATCAGGTGGCGCTGCGGGTTTTAGGTGTCGACGGGGCCGGGCAGGCATTTGAGTTCGAGCCGGACATCTTGAGTATTCAAGTTGGCGGCGGTGATGATCCTTTCTCCCCGGCGCCGGAAACAGCAACCGAGTCCGGGCCGGAAGCGGTACCTGAGTCAGAGCCCGAATCGCAGCTCGAACCCAAACCCGAGCCCGAGCCTGAACCGGAACCGGAACCCGTTCCCGAACCCGAACCCGAACCCGAACCGCAGGCTGAAGAAGCGGCTAAGTGGCCGCTTTACGTCGGTCTTGGCGTGGGCAATCTTTTAATTGTCGCACTGGCATTTTTTGCCTACCGGATGATCATGGGGGGGCGGCGAGGGGATGAGAGCCTGGAGCAACTCGATCGGGCAGCCGTTGCCCCAGCGGAGCCTGACACCACGGAGCCCGCAGCGGCTGAAGCCGCGCCTGCGGATGCCGAGGCACCGGCAGCCGAGGCGGAACTGCAAATGGAGGAAGTGGCTGCCGCTGAGCCGGCGCCGGCGGAGGCAGACACCAGTGTGGCAGATGGCTTGCTGGCAGGGGAGCTGGACCTGGCCTCCGATGCGGCCGTCGAAGCGGATATTGATGTGGGCGACGGGATGTCTATACTGGACGGCCTGGGCGACGAAGGTGAGGATGCGGCGGCCGCAGAGACGGGCCTCGATGACGAAGACTTCGACGATAGCGGCTTCTCACTGGATGACTTTGGAGACGACGGTGCTGGCGATGGCGCCGGTGGTGACGACAACGATGGCGACGGCGACGAGTATAAAGACAACAAAAATTGAACCGGCGGCCGGTCCGCGGTTAGCCTCTTAGCGTGTATCCGCAAGGTGCCCGCCGCGCGCATGCGGAACTCTGCCGGGGCTGTCATTTGCATCCCGATGCCTGCCTGTGCGACCAACAGCCGAGCCTGGCGACCCGGGCCCGTTTCCAACTGCTGGTGCATCCGCGGGAACTCGACCGACCCACTAACACCGGCCATCTTGTCGTCAATGCTCTGGAGTCGTCCCGCTATCATATCTGGTCGCGACGCCAGCCGCCCCGCGCTTTGCTCGAGGCACTGGCCGAGCCGCAATGGGACAGCTATCTGGTGTTTCCGGCCGGCCTCCCACCGACCTCGCCAGCTCCGCCGGCGGCGCTACCCGAGCGCCGGCAATTTGTGATACTGGATGCGACCTGGCAGGAGGCGCGCAAGATGCTGCGCCAGTCGCCCTACCTGGCCTGCCTGCCGCGCCTGTCGTTACCGCCGGACCTCCGCAGTCGCTATTCACTGCGCCGCCACCAGCCGGCCGGCCACCTCGCCACCGCTGAAGTCGCGGTGGCCCTGTTGCGACTCGGTTCAGAGGCTTCGCAAGCCCTTGCTCTCGATCGCTACTACCAGGCTTTTCTGCACCATTTCTGTGCCAGTCGCAGCGGCCACGGGTTGCGCCAGTGAGTGACGAACCGACTTTGGTTATCGAGCCGTTGCCGCCGTTGCAACTGCCGTTGGTGAATCGCTTTTACCGGGACTGCCGCTACTCGGCCAAGGCCGGCCGCGGGGAGCTGGTGTATGTGGCCCGCGGGCAGGGTCGCATGCTCGCCGCCGTGCGCCTGGTGCCGCAGGTGGACAATCACCTGTTTCTGCGCAGTTTCTGCGTCGCGCCTGAACAGCGGCGCCGAACCATCGGCCGGCAGTTGCTCGAGGCGCTGGTGCCGGTACTGCACGGATATCGCTGTTACTGCTTTCCGTTTCGGTATTTGCAGGATTTCTACGGACGCATCGGGTTTGTCGCGGCGCAGCCGCACACCCAACCTGACTTTATTGCCGGGCCCTACCGGCGCTACTGCCGGCAGGGGCGGGATATCGTCATCATGGTGCGATCCTGATACCGATCAGTCAGGGACGCAGTGGTTGTGCCTCTGAAATTGAATCTTCAGTATGTTATTATTCTCCAGCTTATAAAAAGGGGGTATTGAATGAAATTTGAAGGTACTGACAGCTACGTTGCCACGGATGACCTGCGCATGGCCGTGGATGCCGCTGTAACGCTGGAGCGCCCTTTGTTGGTAAAAGGCGAGCCGGGAACCGGCAAGACCATGCTGGCTGAGGAAGTGGCTAAATCGCTGGGCAAGCGCCTGATTCAATGGCACATCAAATCCACTACCAAAGCCCAGCAGGGGCTCTATGAGTACGATGCGGTATCGCGGTTGCGCGATTCGCAGTTGGGCGATGACAAGGTTCACGATATTGCCAACTACATTAAAAAAGGTAAATTGTGGGAGGCCTTTGAGTCCGATGAGCAGGTGGTGCTGTTGATCGATGAAATCGATAAGGCCGACATCGAATTCCCCAACGACCTCCTGGTGGAGATCGATAAGATGGAATTTTTTGTCTACGAAACCAGCACCACCATCAAAGCTAAGCAGCGTCCGATTGTCGTCATTACCTCCAATAATGAGAAAGAGTTGCCGGATGCGTTTCTGCGCCGCTGCTTCTTTCACTACATCAGTTTCCCCGATCGCGAGACCATGATCGATATTATCGATGTTCACTTTCCGAATATAAAACGCGATCTTATCAACGATGCGCTGGATATATTTTTTGACGTGCGCAAAGTGCCGGGCCTGAAGAAAAAACCCTCTACCTCAGAGTTGATCGACTGGCTGAAACTACTGTTGGCGGACGATATTCCCGACGCGGTACTGAAAAACCGTGACGCCAGTAAGGCCATTCCGCCGCTGTACGGTGCGCTGCTGAAAAACGAACAGGATGTGCATATGTTGGAGCGCCTGGCATTTATGGTGCGGCGCGAAGGCGCGGGCAAGCGCTAACCGCTCAGTCGAGAGGACTGTTCGATAAAGTTAGCTGGTCGGTAAATCTGGATGTTCGGTAAATACAGGCACTCGCTGAATATGGCTGCTGGTAAAGATAACTGTTCGGTAACTATGCCCCATGCTGGTTAATTTTTTCTATGGTTTGCGCAACGCGCAGGTGCCGGTCTCCTTAAAGGAGCTGTTGGTCTTGATCGAGGCGATGCAGAAACGCCTGGCGTTTGGCAGTCTCGACGACTTCTACCTGTTATCGCGCACCTGCCTTATCAAGGACGAAAAACATTTCGACAAATTCGATCGCGCCTTTGGCGCCTATTTTAAAGACCTGGAAAGCCTCGATGACATCATCGAGGCGATGATCCCCGACGATTGGATTCGCGCCGAATTTCTCAAGAGCCTGACTGAGGAGGAAAAGGCCAAGATCGAGTCCATGGGCGGTCTGGAAAAGCTGATTGAAGAATTCAAAAAGCGCCTGCAGGAGCAGAAGAAACGCCACGCCGGTGGCAGTAAATGGATCGGCACCGGCGGCACCTCGCCGTTTGGCAATAGCGGTTATCACCCCGAGGGTATCCGGGTCGGCGGCGAGAGCCGCAATAAAAGCGCGGCGAAAGTCTGGGAGAAACGCCAGTTCAGAAATCTCGACGATTCCGTGGAGCTGGGCACCCGCAATATCAAAGTCGCCCTGCGCAAGTTACGCAAATTTGCCCGCACCGGCGCGGTTGAGGAACTGGACCTGGACGACACCATCAGCTCGACGGCGCGCAACGCCGGGCTGCTGGACATCAAAATGGTGCCGGAGCGTCACAATGCCGTCAAAGTGCTTTTGTTTCTCGATGTAGGCGGCTCAATGGACCCCTATGTGCGTGTCTGCGAGGAGTTGTTTTCCGCCTGTCGCACCGAGTTCAAGCATCTGGAGTATTTTTATTTTCACAATTTTATTTACGAAAAAGTGTGGAAAGACAACCGCCGCCGGGGTGCGGAGACCACGAATCTGTTTGATGTAATGCACACTTATAGCCGCGATTACAAAGTGATTTTTGTCGGCGATGCCTCGATGGCGCCCTACGAAATAACCAGCCAGAACGGCAGCGTCGAGCATATGAATGACGAGCCCGGCTATGTGTGGATGCAGCGCTTGACCGACACCTACGAAAAGGTGATATGGCTCAACCCCACCGCGGAAAAGTACTGGCAGTTTACCCAGACTATCGATATGACCCGCCAACTGCTGGACGACCGTATGTACCCCCTGAGCCTGGAGGGGCTGGAGCGCGGTATCCGCTACCTGTCGAAGTAGCGTGCTACAACTGACCGGCCTGGCTGAACGCCGGGTACTCGCGCAAGTGTTTCAACTGCTGCTGATAAAACTCCCGCTGTTCCTGGGTCTGCGCATTTTCCAATCGCTTGTTGACGTCGTTGTTGATCTTCTCGATCGCCTTGCGAATGTCATCGTTGGTGGCGTGAATGGCGTAGGCCTGGTCGAAAAAGACCACCGCATCCTGCAAAATATTGAGTTGTAGCGCGGCGCGGCCCTGCTCCATCAGGGCTTTGAACTCCGCCTGTTGCTCAATCGGCAGGGACTCAAACGGCACGCCCGTATCCTCGATGGTCTGAATATAGGCGTAGTTGCCGATCAGTGCGGCTGCACAAATACCGGCCACCGCGGCGATACGCTGCAGTCCGGTTTGTGCAAATGACAGTTTGCGCAGGAAAATCTCGGCCGAGGCGATGCGCTTGTCCCGCTCGAGCGCGACGGCCTGGCGTAGCAAGCCCCGCAGCAGCGGGTTGCGGGTTTTCGGCAGTGTCGGGCTCAGCTTGCCCTGCAGCGCGGCGGCGGCATCCTTGTCCCGGTAGGGGTGTTGGCCGCCCAGTATTTCGCACAGGATGATGCCGAGGGCATAGATATCGTCGCTGGGGTGGGGAGGCTCGTTGTTGATCATCTCGAGGCTGGCATAGCGGGGGGTGAGCGCCCCCAACTCGCCGGCATCAAAGGAGTCGGCCGCTTTCTCATGGGCGGCGCGGGCAATACCGAAATCGAGGATTTTAACGACGCCCTCGTCGGTCACCATCACATTGCCCGGCTTTAAATCCGAGTGGACAAAGCCCTTGCTGTGGGCGTAGGCGAGGCCGTCCGCTATCTGCTTGACCAGGTGGAGCCGTTGTTTGTCCTCGGGATAACGCGCCTCCTCCTCGCCGCTGATCACCTCGGTCAACTGGCAGCCCTTCAGTTCTTCCATGGTCAGATAAACCAGGTCACCCTCGCGGTCGAAGTCGTAGACAGTGACGATATTGGGGTGGGCCAGGGCCTGGGTCTTTTTGGCCTCGCGCTGCAGGGTGACAAATGCCTGGGGGTGTTGGCGGAACTCGTCGCTCAAAATTTTCAGTGCGATGCGACTACTGTCGTCGCCGGCCTCCTCCTTGCGCAGGTCTTTGGCGCGGTAGACCGCTCCCATACCGCCCACGCCCAGCAGGCGCTCCAGGACGAAGCGCTGTTTGATAACGGTGCCGATCCCGACTTTGACGCCCTCGGCGCCGGGTCTGTAGGTGTCGGTGCCGGTGGTATCGCCGATCGAATAGGGCGCCGTGGCCGTCGCTCCGGTTGGGACCCTGTCGTTGAGTTCCGTCTTGTCGGTATCGATACCGCTATTGATCACGGTCTCGCCTGCGTCGGTACCTGGATTGCCTGCTGTTTTATCCCCGCCGGCGCCGCTGTTGATCACGGTTTTTGCGGCACTTGAGGTGCTGGTCCGCTCCGCTTTGGCGGTGTTGTGACGAGGGTTGATCAGGGTCGCGTCGCCGTCGGACCGGCCGGGGTCCTCGCCGGTTTCCACCCGGTCGGCGCTATTGACTGGGGAGGCTGCTGGGGTCGCATTACTGCTGGCGGGCTTTATTGCTGCTTTGTGGTCTGACTTATCGTCACTCGCTGTCATAACTTACCGGCTCCGGGGGGGGCGAACGGCGCCTATTTTACCCTGAAAACCACACTGTGCGCTGCGCGACCGTCGGTGCTGTTATGTCGAAAGTCGGTATCCGGCGGGTTTGCAGTGTATTTACCTGTGATTGGTATCACATTTTTTTAAAAATTTTCCGGTAAATCGTGTCAGAGTGCGGCTCTCCGGCCGCGAGCCGTATCGGTGGCGCTGCGGTTCGGCCACTAAATCGTGCCAGAGTCGAATTTGCCGGTGTTTGCTACTGGCGGGGGGTTTGACGCAGGCGGATTAAATCGTGTCAGAGTGAACGGGCAGCGAAAAACTCGTGTCAGAGTGAAAAAAACGGCCCCAAGAAAAATAGTGTCAGAGTCAAAATTAAAGTGAGTTTTACCCCCTTTTTTTCCAAAATTTTATTTGTTTAAATTCGTATCACCTGATCAAAACGGTCAACGTTTTAAGGGCAGATGCAAGCGCAAACGCGGCGGTTAATCAGCGGTTTGGGTGAGCCGATCGAATACATGAAGTAACGAACACATCACACATTAAGTAAACAGTAACGGAGAAAAATATCATGGCTATCTACGTCAAGTACGATGGTGGTAAGTTAAAAGGCAATGTCACCGCGGAAGGTTATGCTGATTGTTTCGAAGTCGATTCTTTTCAATTCGGCTGCGGGCGCGGCATCACCATGGAGGTGGGTAACACGACCAATCGCGAAGCCACTCGTCCCAGTATCAGCGAGATCACCTTGTCCAAGCAGATGGATGCCAGTTCCGGCTCGCTGCTGAAAGAAGCCCTTGGCGGTGTCGTCGGTCTGCCGGTGGAAGTTCATCTGGTAAAAACCGGGGGCAAGAAAATTGAAAAGTACGCGCAGTTCAATTTGACAAATTGCCTGATCAGTTCATACAGTGTCCAAGCCTCTGCGGGTGGCGCTCCCTATGAATCCCTGTCGTTGAGTTTTACCGACATTGTGGCGGATCTGAGTAATGCCGATCCTACCAACAAAAACAAAGGTTCCATGAAGGTCGGTTACAACCTGGATAAAGGGACACCGCACTGATATCTGGGGGCGGTTATGTCAAGTAGCAGTTGTATGCCGGTAGTGCATATGACTGCTACTGACTTAGTAGCATAATTATCTGGCGGCGAAACAAGGCTTCACTGGCTGTCTTTGCCGTGAACGTTTACCACGCCAGAACAAGCAGCTCGTGATGCATTTGACAGACTCACCCCGCGTTTACGTTTAAGATATCGCCGTCAGAACGGCTTCATGGTGACGGTACCGGTATTTTAACCCGTCCGGGACCTGTCGCCGGCATTGCGCAGCCAAGTGTTTAGGACAATCCGCTATGTCAACCCTATCCCAGGAAAAACGGCTGATACAAATCGACACCCCAGCGGGTAAGGATGTCTTTGTTGCCTTAGCGCTAGATGGTGAAGAGAGTGTATCGGAACTCTATCAGTTTAATGTCGAATTGCAGTCCGACAAGAAAGATATTGACCCGACCGACATCGTCGGTCAGGAAGTGACCGTATCCATTCACTATCGCAAGGATGCCCCGCGTTATATCCATGGGGTGGTCAATAACCTGAATTGCTCCGGTATGAATGCGGATGGCTTGCGCCGCTATCACATGTCGATTGTGCCGAGGCTTTGGTTTTTGGAATTGACCGGTGAGAACCGCATTTTTCAGAATATGACCACCGGCGATGTCGTCGGTAAGGTGCTCAAGGAGCACGGTGTCGATTTTCAGTACAAGGCCGGCAAATACGACAAACGCGCCTACTGTATCCAATACCACGAGTCCGACTATGACTTTGTCACGCGGCTGTTGGCGGAAGAGGGCATCAGTTTCTATTTTACCCACGCCAAGGGCAAGCACACCCTGGTGATCGCCGATAAGAATGCACAGTTTTTCGACTGCGAAGAGAGTAAAGTACTTTGCGATGACAGCGAGGGTATCGCGCCCCACGCGAGTCGGATTCGCGCCTGGCAACGCCAATACAGTTTCCATACCGGTAAATTCTCGTTTGCAGATCACATTGAATCCAAACCCGGCAAAGATAATCCCTCGGTGGTGACCACCAAAACCAAACTGAAGGACATCGCTAAACTCAACCGCGAATACTACGGCAGCTATGTTCCCTACAAACGGGATGAGGACCTGGTCGGTCACGGTACTTCTTATGGCATAAAGGACCACGCCAAGGTCTTTGTCGAGCGGGCCGAAAGCCAGTACGACACCGCCACGGCCGACAGTAACTGCTGCTCATTTGGTGCCGGTGGCCGCTTCACCCTGGATCATGAACTGCTGGCGACCGAGAGAGACAAGTACCTCATCACCTCTGTCTATCACAGTGCTGAGCAGGAAAGCGAGCGCCGCAGTTATTCAAACCGGTTTTCCTGCCAGCCGGCCAGTGTGCCGCTGAGGCCGCCGTTGCGGCCGTCGCGGGCGCGCATGGACGGCCCGCATATCGCCGTGGTGGAAGAGGTCAAGGCCACCGACAGCGCCGGTGCCGATCCCCAGACCATGGTAAAAGTAAAGTTCATGTGGGATACGCAGCAAAGCTCCTGTATGGTGCGTGTGGCACAGGCTTACGCCGGTAAAAACTGGGGCTCGGTGTTTGTACCGCGCGTCGGCCAGGATGTTATCGTGGAATTTCTCGGCGGTGACGCTGACCGCCCGTTGATCACCGGGGCGGTATACAACGGTACCAATAAAGCGCCGCCTTACACCAAAACGCAAAGCGGTCTCAAAACCGAGAGTTCGGCTTTCAATGAGTTGCGATTCGACGATAAAGGCGGTGCTGAAGAAATTTATATGGAAGCCGGAAAAGACCACAACTTCCTGGTTCACAACGACCAGAAAGGCATGATCGAGAACAATCAGGAATTGCAGATAAAGGCCAATCGCGATATCACCGTCGACGGCAACCAGAGTCACACCATAAAAGGCAACGATGAGATTAAGGTAACCGGCAATCAAACCGATGAGGTGACCGGCGATATCACGATGAAGTCGTCGAAAAATATCAATATCCAGGCCTCAATGGCGATCAACCTCAAAGTCGGCGGCAATAAGATCACCATAGACAACACCGGTGTTTCCATTAACGGTACCATGGTGAAAATCAACGGCAGCGCTATGGCGGAACTGAAAGCCGGCGGCATCCTGACCTTGCAGGGTTCGCTGGCCAAGATCAACTAAACCGAGAGTGAAATCTTGAACCTAATGGTAGGCTGTCTATGTCTGAGTTGGCGAAGATAAAAGCGAAAGTTGCCGGCGAGCTGTTGCAACACTTTGAAGTGGCAGAGGAGAGCCAACCTTTCGTTCAGGCAGATGTGCCGCCGCTAGCCTGTATTCAAGCGCTGGCGGAGCACAAATGTTTCAACGACGCCGTGAAATTGATTGCCCATGCGCTGCCCAAGCGCGAAGCCGTATGGTGGGCATGCCTGGCGGCGCGGCACGGCGGTGGAGAGGCGGCGGCATCGGGCGATACGGCCGCAGCGCTGGCGGCGGCGGAAAACTGGGTCAAGGAACCCAGCGAGGCAAATCGCCAGATTGCAAAGAAGACAGGCGATAAGACCGGACATAAGAGTGCGGCGAGCTGGGCGGCGACTGCCGCCTATTGGTCGACCGGCAGCATGGCGCCGGACGGTGAACCGGCGGTGCCGCCCCCGCCGTACCTCTATGCCCACGCGGTGGCGGGCAGCGTGTCGCTGGCAGCGGTGTTGCCAGACCCCGATCAGGCAGAGGAAAAGTTCAAGCGCTATATTACCCAGGGGCTGGATTTGGCTAACGGCGGCAGGGGCGAGGTGAGCGGGTAAGCGGCGTATTTGCGCAACCCCTGGCAGATTATGGTGCGGAACCAGGCTGGCACAAACAGCTATTTGACCATCCTGCTGGCAGCTGCTCTGTTGGCGTTCAGCGTTGAGGGCGCGACGATGTCGATTTTTGATGTGGGAAAGGCCTGTGTGTTCTCGGAGGTCTCCGGTGTGGTGACCTACCGAGGAGAACCGGTGCCCGGTGCCACCGTGCGCCGTATTGCAAAGTGGCAAAAAGAAAAGCAGGACAGCACAACGACTGACGCCGATGGACGTTTCCATTTTGAGCCCATGTACCAACGCTCGGCGGTCAAGTTGATACCGGCCGAGTTCGTGGCCCACCAGCGACTGCTGATCGAACACCAGGGCGAGGAAGTATTGCTGTGGTTCACCACCAAGCGCAGTACCGAAGAGAACTCGGAGTTAAACGGCAAACCATTAAAGTTTACCTGTGAGTTAACCAACGAGCCCAGATTTGACCGGAATTACCGGGCGTCGATCAAAACCCTGTGCACGTGGGATTAAAGCATCTTGGTTGAAAGTGCCTGGGTTGAAAGTACCTGGGTTGAAAGTACCCGGACAAACAGCCCGGCCACCGTAACGAGGATACTGAAATGAACGCACTGAGTCCGATGTTGGCTGCGACCCTTGCCGATGAAGTGTACGGTATCGAAGACGAGCTGGTGAGAGAGGACCTGGCCGATAAATATAAAGACGATTTCACCATCAGCTCGGACAGTGCCGCGTTTACCGGAGAATCCGGTGCTTTCGTGTTTATCAAGAAAGAAAGCGCTTTCGGCTTTGGCGCGCTCGGTGCAAAAAACTATCCGGGGCAGGCGTTGATCGTTATTCGCGGCACCGCCAGCTTATACGACGGCCTTACTGATCTCAACGCCGGCGTCAAACGATTTCATACCGGTGGCTTGGTTCATCAGGGGTTCTATTATACGTTTGAGTCCCTTTTTGATGAGTTGCAGTCTTTTCTGACCAGCTGCCAGCAGGTGCATACGTTCCATTGTATTGGCCACAGCCTGGGCGGAGCACTGGCTACATTGACGGCGGAGTGGTTGCGCACCCAGGTGAGCGGCACGGTCAACCTGTATACGTTCGGCAGCCCCCGAGTGGGGCTGGAATTGTTTGCCAGCCAGGCGACTGCCGGTATTGGCGCTGACAATATATACCGCCTCAACCACCAGACCGACCCGGTGGCGATTGTGCCGACCTGGCCTTTTTACCATATACCCGATAGCAACCAGGACTATCTGCTGGCCTCGGCGGTATCCGTCTTACCGCCGTGGAAGTTTCACATGATGGAAACGTATTTGAGTTCGGTTAAAAATAAAGACTGGGGGGTGCTGCGGGCCCAGCGCCCGCCCGGGCATATGGAGTGGGCCATTGAACAATGGCTGCAATCGGACGAGCCGGTCGGCCTGACGACTTCCTCTATCGAGCTGATCAATGCCTCGCTGTTGTTCGTGGTGAGGAAAGTCATCAAAGCTGCCGGCATCGTTCTGGTGGGGGGCTTCTCCACCGTGTTTACCTTACTAGACCGGCTGGCGTATCTATTGCACAACGCCATCGACTTTGCCGGAGAACTGTCGTTCTGGGTGGTGCGATTGATCACCCGTATTATGCAGGCGCTGGGCATGGCGGTCACTACCGCCGCGGAGATGACCGCGATATTGATCCGCACCGTATTTTTACGCCTGCACCATGAAATCAGTGAGACCGTGCGTAAAGCATCCAGAGCGCTGTTTCACTAACCCGAATCGCGCAGGCGATTAACAGGTATTGACAGGAGATTAAAGATTATGGGACAACCTTCGGCGCGTATTACCGATATGCACACCTGTCCGATGGTGACCGGCACCGTCCCCCATGTGGGCGGACCGATTGTCTCTCCCGGCGGGCCGACGGTATTGATCGCCAATTTGCCCTCGGCCACAGTGACCAGCTCCTGTGTTTGCGTCGGCCCCCCCGACACCATTGTCAAGGGCAGCGCCACGGTATTGATCTCCAACAAGCCCGCGGCGCGAATGGGTGATAATACCGCTCACGGCGGTGTTATCGTGATGGGGTGTCCGACAGTCTTAATCGGCGGCTGAGGGTTGATGCCGTTATGATATCCAGCCACCAAAACACGCCGCTTGCCCTATGTTGCCGATAGTTCTGAAAAACCGAGACGGCAGGGCGTATCAAATTGTGGCGCGCGGTACCCCGCACCTCCCCGCCGGCAGCAAGCTGGTCTTTCTGGAAAACGAGCAGGCCAAGGCGCGCCAATTCCTCCGCTCGCTGCCGGAACAGGCGTTGACCCGATTGTTGGGCCGGGCGATGCCGGATCGGGGTGTCGGCCATTTCCCCCTTATCAACACGCTGATTGTACGGCTCTGTACCCGGCAACTGATTGTTTACGACGTGGGCGGCGGCACCGGTGTCGACAACGCTGCGGTTCAACAATTGCGTCGCGATATAAAACTTCAGTTGGCCCAGATTTTACAACAGGAGCGGCAGGAGGCGGCCGCTATTGAGGCCGAATATCAACAGCGCAACACGCTGGGCAAAGTCGCCGCCTATGGTGAAAAATTCGGCGTCGGCCTGGGCGAGAGCGCCTGGTCGATGTTGACCTGGGCCAAAGATGTCTACGATGTCGTATCGATTCAGGAGCGGCTCACTCGCATGGCCCGCTCCGCCTGGGCCGCTTACGATGACGACCCCGGCCAGTGGGTGCGGCAGTTCGGTGAGGAGATGATTGCCCGCGAGCACCGGGAAGCGGTGGAGTTGCTCGGCTTTGATCCCTTGAAGATCAGTCCGGAGATGCTGGCCGAGGCCTATGAAGTGGCCAATCTTATCTGGGAGGACGAGCCGACCCAGCAGCTGCTGGTGGATTTTGTCCGCGACTATGCCGCCGCTCAACACAGCCTGGAGTGGACCCAGATTGCCGGCGGCGCGGCGTTTGAGATTATCCTGACGGCGGTGCTGGCGGCCTTTACCGGCGGTATTGGTGCGGTGGCGAGTCTGGGCAGCAAGGCGCGGCTATTGAGACCGCTGAGTAAATTAGGTAACCTGTTTCGGGATTTGGCCAAGCTGTTGAAAAAAGCCCGGCGTCCTAAACGCAGGAAGAAACCGCGCCAAAGCAGCTCGAAGATTGAGGAGTTCCAGTCCGAGGGCAAGGTGCCCGAGGCGTCGGAGCCGCCGAAGGGCCCGGAACAAAACACAGCTACGAAAGGAAAAGTTAACAGTGCCGGTCAACCTATTAATGAAAAGGGACAATTCGTAAGCGAGGCTGGAGGGGAGTCAGCGGCAACTGCAAGAGGTCGCGCTGCTCACGAGGCTTTCGATGCAAAAGTCCAAGCAAAGAGTGATCAAGGTTGGGTAAGCAAGCCTCGCATAGTAGATTCTGATGGTAGGGTGCATATTCCAGACGCTTTAACTCCAAGTGGACGTCCAATTGAATATAAACCTAATACACCTTCGGGTATTAAGGAAGGGCGACGGCAGCTAAAGCGCTATGAGCGGGTAACGGGCAAGAAAGGTCGTCTGTTAACTTACGATGTGAATTAAGGGTATATCAGTGCTAGAAGAACTTATACGACTATTTATTGCTCCTTTTCTTAAACGAATAGGTTTTAAGAAAAAAGGAATGACTTGGAACAGAGAAGCAAATGGTGTTGTTCATGTAATAGATATTCAGCCAACAAGACCGCGAGAGAATGGTTCGGAGCCTTTTACCATTAATATTGGTATATTTATGAATGAGCTTTGGCAACTGTTTTGGGGTAAAGATGCTCCTCAGTTTATAAAAGAAGAGGATTGTTATCCTAGATTCCGGCTGGGATATTTACTTTCAGAGTTTGACCCAAAGTGCCGAGATAAATGGTGGGATATTCAGTCTCAAAAAGAGATCGAAACTGTATGGAAAGAGCTAGAAACGCTACTCATTGGGGATTGCTTGCCGTTTTTCAATCGAATCGAGTCTGCATCTGATGTTCTAGATGTATCTATTAATGCTAAACCGAGTATGCCAGCAGAAAAGCTCTCACATGCTATTTTGCTTAATATGGCAGGGCGTAAGGCAGAAAGCGATCAATTAATAAGTGATTTCTGTTCAGACCCCCACTGGGGCGCCAGGGCTAAAGAAATAGCGAAGCGGTTGACTCAAAGTTCCTGATTTGTATATTCAGGGGCAGTGTTAATCGGTGGCTGAAGTTTACTGCTGTTGTGAAACCCCTCCACCCGGACACGGCGCTTGTTCCATACAACAAGGAAGTGTGAATAACAGGTGAGACAGTATCCAGCTCAATTAGAGGGGATAGAGGGACACTGATATGTTACCGATAGTCCGTAAGCGCCTTTAAATCGGCCTATTTTCTATCGCCTTCGCCCCAGGCAACCTATCGCCCTGAAAACTCATCCACTCAGGGAGACAGCTATGCATACCCACCACCAACCCGAATCACGCACTGTGTTGAACCGCAGCGTTGTCGACACCGGTGCCGCCGCCCGCTGCGTAAACAATCAGGATTCAGGAGCGGCTCACTCGCATGGCCCGCTCCGCCTGGGCCGCTTACGATGACGACCCCGGCCAGTGGGTGCGGCAGTTCGGTGAGGAGATGATTGCCCGCGAGTACCGGGAAGCGGTGGAGTTGCTCGGCTTTGATCCCTTGAAGATCAGTCCGGAGATGCTGGCCGAGGCCTATGAAGTGGCCAATCTTATCTGGGAGGACGAGCCGACCCAGCAGCTGCTGGTGGATTTTGTCCGCGACTATGCCGCCGCTCAACACAGCCTGGAGTGGACCCAGATTGCCGGCGGCGCGGCGTTTGAGATTATCCTGACGGCGGTGCTGGCGGCCTTTACCGGCGGTATTGGTGCGGTGGCGAGTCTGGGCAGCAAGGCGCGGCTATTGAGACCGCTGAGTAAATTAGGTAACCTGTTTCGGGATTTGGCCAAGCTGTTGAAAAAAGCCCGGCGTCCTAAACGCAGGAAGAAACCGCGCCAAAGCAGCTCGAAGATTGAGGAGTTCCAGTCCGAGGGCAAGGTGCCCGAGGCGTCGGAGCCGCCGAAAGGGCCGGCGCCTGAGGTCCCGGAACAAAACGAAGCTACAAAGGGGGCAGGGAAATTTGATGTTGGCCCATACAACGAAATAAAAGGAACTGTTTCTGATTTAGATGCGCACCATGTAGGCCAAAAAGCAGCAATGAAAAAATTGGTCGATGGTTATGATCCCAGTACAGGTCCGTCAATATTAGTTCCGAAAGTTGGCCATACGATCAAAGGGCCTAATGGGATTGTTTCACGAAGTACGAAAGGAATTGATAGTGCCCGTGATCTGTTGGCGCGTGACATTAAAGAGTTAAGGCGAGTTTATCCTGACGCGCCCAATAGCCAGTTGCAGAAGCTGATAAAGTTGAATAAAAAAATGTACCCAACCTCATTTAAGAAGTGACAACTATGAAGCCAGAAAATTTTGTTAAGAAAATTCGAGAGTCGATTCTTGATGAAAATGTAAAAATTTATAAGGATCTATTCAATAGTACAGGTGTTGACCAAGCTTCGGATGAGTATTGGAAAGAAGCTTTGCAGTTTTATGGAAAGTTGAATTCTGAAGAGAGAGAGACTCTTTTTAAAATAGTTAGACAAGTTTCTGTTGATACAATATCGAATTTATTTGGTGTGTTAGATGGAGTTACTTGTTTGGATGATCAGGACGAGGACTTTACATTAACTATTGGTGATGATGGAAAGGAAAAAATAAACGGCGACTTACAAGATATTTTTCTTGAGATTGAAGAAGATCAATAAAACAGATTTTTGATAGGGATCGTAGTGCTTGCTTTTTAATTGTAAGCAGTAGTCCGGCCCGGCAAGCTAGCCGTTGGTGGTTTTTTCACCTGTTCGGTAAACAACTATTATCTTGCCCAAACCCCAATGCTTGACCTCAGTCAATAAACCCTGCGGTAAAACTGCCAAAGTACGGGCAGCGGCTTTCCGTCAGCCTGTCCATCAGTGATATACAGCAACCGCAACCGGAGGTTTTCATGCGCTTTGTCGTTTTTTTGATCTTGGCGATGGCCAACGCCCAAGCCGATATCAATGTCGATCTTCTCTCGAAAGAGGCCCGCCAGCAGGTAAGCCATTTCGCCGCCGAGTTAAAAACCACTTTGCAGACGGGCATGGCGTCCGGCGGTCCTGTGCCGGCGGTGAAACTGTGCCAGCTTGAGGCACCGAAAATCGCTGCGCGCCGCGGCGATGGGGGTTGGCAGGTGGGACGCACATCCCTGAAGACCCGCAATCCGGACAACGCCCCCGACGCCTGGGAGCTGGCAACACTAAAACTATTCGAACAGCGCAAGGCCGCCGGTGAAAATATCGCCACGCTGGAGGCGACCCGGATGACCGACACGGAATTCCGCTATATGAAGGCCATCCCGACCGGTGGCTTGTGTGTGGCGTGCCATGGTGAAACCCTCAGCACGCCGGTGGTGGAGGTGCTGAACCGCCTGTATCCGCAAGATCGGGCCCGCGGGTTCAAAAAAGGTGATATACGGGGAGCCTTTACCTTATCAAAGCCCGTTGCTGTTGCGAAGTAACCGCCCTGCGGCGTAAAGCGTCAGTCTTCCCAGGTATCAAAAACGGCTTCAATATTGTGGCCGTCGGGATCGAGGATAAAACAGGCATAGTAGTTTTCCGTGTAGTCTGGCCGCGGGCCGGGCGCGCCGTTGTCCCGGGCTCCGGCGGCCAAGGCCGCCTGGTAGAACGCGCGCACTTTTGTCTGATTGTCGACCCGAAAAGCGATATGAAAACCGGTTAGTGGTGCCTGCGTATCGGCTTGGCAAATTTCAAAGAGCCCCTTGCCGATATCGAACGCCCAGAATACGCCGGTCTCCCCGAATGACACTTTATATCCCAGCGGTTGAAACGCCTTTTCGTAAAAACGTTTACTGTTTTCGAGATTGCTTACTGAAACTGTAACGTGATCAATCATAACGTTAACTCTAAACCCGCAGCCAGGCGACACAGGCCGGACCGTCTGAAATGCCATACCGGCGGCGAAAGCGTTTGGTATATTGCATTGTGCAGTCCTTTTTTGCAATACACCGGCGCCTGTCCGATCTGTCCTCAGGCGCAGACCGCTTAACAACTGTGACCTGCCTGCGCAGGCGTTCGCGGGTAGCTGCCCGCAACCCCGATCGATTAGAATAGGCCCGACTATCAGGATATTGACGACTAACTAATAGTCGAGACAGACAACACAGATAAAGCAGATAAGCGAAAAAGGCCGGATCACCGGAGGTGTTCACCCATGATCGATATCAGAAGCGATACAGTAACCCGACCAACCCCGGCGCTGCTCGAGGCGATGATGCAGGCGCAGGTCGGCGACGATGTGTTTGGCGAAGACCCGACGGTTAACGCGTTGCAGGACAAAGCCGCCGCTTTGTTTGGTATGGAGGCGGCGCTGTTTTGCCCGTCGGGCACTATGACGAATCAGATCGGCATCAAGGTGCATACCCGGCCCGGCGACGAGGTTATCTGCAGTGAGCAGGCGCATATATACCTGTTCGAAGGTGGCGGCATAGCCGCCAACGCGGGCGCCTCGGTGCGCCTGCTGGCGGGCCAAAACGGTTTTTTTGACGCAGCGCAGGTGCGTCAGAATATCAACGCGCGCGATGATTCCCACCATGCTTGGAGCCGGCTGGTGGCGGTTGAAAACACCGTCAACCGGGGCGGTGGCGGCTGTTGGGCGCTGGCAGAGCTAAGCCGTATCAGGGCTCTTTGTAAGGATACCGGCCTGGCGCTGCACCTCGACGGCGCCCGTCTCTTCAATGCCCTGGTGGCCCGCGGCGAGTCGCCGCCCCAACACGGCTGCCTGTTTGACACCATTTCCATCTGCCTGTCCAAGGGGCTGGGGGCGCCGGCGGGGTCGTTGCTGCTGGGTTCCAAGGCGCAGATAGCGCGCGCTCACCGCTATCGCAAGGCAATGGGGGGCGGCATGCGTCAGGCCGGTTACCTGGCGGCAGCCGGGCTCTATGCCCTCGATCACCATGTCGAGCGCCTGGCCGAAGACCACGCCAACGCACGGGCGGTCGGCGAGGCCCTGGCCGCGCAACCCTATGTCGAACAACTGTACCCGGTCGAGACCAATATCGTCGTCTTCACATTGCGCCCGCCGCTGAGCGCGCAAGCTTACCTTGCTTATCTGCAAAACCACGATGTGCAGGCCCTCAGTTTCGACAGTCAGACAGTCAGATTTGTGTTTCACCTGGATGTCTCCAACACGGCGGTGGATAGACTACTGACAGTTATCGGCGGTTTTCGACAGCGTTAGTTGTCGACTACTTAACTGCGGCTGCCAGCCGGCGCCGGCGTGCCGGCGGTGGTTTATAGCTCCGTCACATCCAGCCGCGTCCGCTCGCCGTCCGCCGACACGCGGTTGGCGTTGATGGGTTCGATGTTGTCGGTGGCAATCATGACACTGTAGTCCGGGGCCTGACGGCAGTCGAAATTCCGGCAGTGGGCCATGGTGGCCGGTGCTTGAGGCGGCAGTTCACAGTCGCAGTGGTTGCACTGGCGGCGGTGGGGACAGCGCGTCTGGCAAAGGTCGGGGCATATCTGTCCATGGCGTCAGTCTAGTCGGACCAGCGGCCGCGAACCGGCGCGCGGTCGCTGGCCACGGCACACCACTGCGGAACCACCACCGCATCCGCGTCTTTGACGGATCTGATCGGCAGCAGGCCCGCCTGTTGCAGTTGTTGCGCGGCGCGGTCGGTCAGCAGCACTTCGGCGCAGGGTTTCACCCGGGTGTCGCCATCGTGCTGGTGCACGTGCAGGGGCAGGTTATCGATTGTCTGCAGTTGACCCGGGCGCAGCGCCCAGCCGTGTTGCCGATAGCTCTGCGCCAACAACAGGGCGATAAGAAAAGCACTGTTACCCCAGAGGTAGTAGCCGTGCTCATCCTGTTCCGATAGCTCCTCGTAGTCGAAGTGCTCGAGGGTACTGGTGCGCCGGCCGTAGGGCAGACGCACCATAAAGCGGGGCGCGGCGAGCGCCAGGTGCCGGGCTTCGGGCAACTTGCAAAACTGCTGCCAGGCGTCGCGGACAGCGGCGTCCGGTGTATAGTTCCAGGCGTCCGGGTCGGCCTCGGTGCCGATAGCATCGCACCCGGCCAGGCGCTCGTGGCCGCCGCTGAGCCAGGCGGCGTTGGCGGCGCCGGCGATGCCGGCCATGGCCCGGGCCAGGCTGATATCGGCTTCGGTATCGGCGATGCGGTAGTCGCCGACCAGCACGCTATAGGGAATGCTCCCCGGTGTCAGCTGTTGTGTCACCAGCAGTTTATATAAGCGGGTCTCGCTCAGCGTCTCGGCCGCCTCCAGGTCCGCCTGGATTTCCATGCGGCTGATATCGATCAAAAACAGTTTTAGCCGGCTGTCCAGTTCCAGGCGTCGTACCAGCAGATACAGGCAACGCCAACTGGCTTCCAGTTGTTGGAATTCACTGTGGTGCATGATTTTGCGCATCAGGTCGCTGGTGGCGGCATCGACGGCGGCCAGCATCTGCGGCTGTCGCGGATCGGTCTTGGTCTCGACAAACGGCCTGACGATATCTTTGATCAACCGGTCGATATCGCCGCCGGGCGCGGCGGCTAACTGGGTGTCGAGGTCGCGCTGCTGCAGCACTGCATCAAGCAGGTTTTGCGGCAGTGCCAGGTCCGGCTCGGCGGTGTCCGCGGACTCGTCGCGGTAGTTGGCCCAGGCGGTGATTTCCGCCGCCGCTTCGGCGAACTTGTCGGTTTTCGACAGCTTGCGTTTGAGAATACGCATCTTGTCAAACAAACCGACCCGCTGGTAGATAAAATCGGGGTGCAGGTCGTCGAGCGCCGCAAACTGCAGTGGCTGTTCCGCCACCGGCAGGTGTAGCTGTACGTCGAGTCCGGCAAAGACGGCGTCGAAATTGTCCTTATCGACGGCGATAGGTTTGGGAGTTGCCGGACTCTGTCCCTGCGCCAGACGGCTGCGACGGCCGCTGAAATCTCCCAGCACCACAAGGTGCATGGGAGTGGTGGGATCGGTGGGCTGTGGCTGGGTCGGCTCGTTTTCCGTCAGGGGAAAGTCGATGCCGCCGGTACTGATAGAGGCCCTGGACATGGATTGACTCCTACATGATCTCTACGGGTTGCAGCCGCGTTTGGCCGGCGGCTGCAGGCTCAGCTTAACTGGTAACTGAATACACCCTCTTCGGAAACCCCGACATGAATTTTCTTGATCGCTTCTTCCTTTGCCATTTTATTCAGGCACTCGCCGGCCAGTTCGGGGAGCAGGGTGCGGGTGAGGATGTTTTCAATATTGCGCGCGCCGGTGTCGGATTCCTGACAGCGGGCAACGATATGCAACAGCACGTCCTCGTCGTAGCTGAACTCGGCGCCGTAGTGGTTCTCAACGCGTTTTTCGATACGGCGCATATTAATGGCACTGATCTTCATCATGTCCTCATCGTCGAGCGGGTAGTACGAAATGAGGTTGGTGCGGCCGAGGAATGCGGGCTTGAAATGTTTCAGCAGTTGCGGGCGAATACTGTCGAGCAACACGTCCGGTTCCGGTTTCTCCTCCACCTGTTGAAACACCGCGCGAATGGCATCTTCGCCGGCGTTGGAGGTCATGATGATGACGGTGTTTTTAAAGTCGATGTCGCGCCCCTCGCCGTCTTTGATGGTGCCCTTGTCGAACAGGCTGTAAAAAATATCCTGCACGCCGGGGTGTGCTTTTTCTATTTCGTCGAGCAGGATCACGGAGTAGGGCTTGCGCCGCGCCGCCTCGGTCAAGACGCCGCCCTCGCCGTAGCCGACATAACCGGGCGGGGAGCCGAGCAGCATGGACACCTTGTGCTCTTCTTTGAATTCCGACATGTTGATGGTGGTAATATTCTGTTCGCCACCGTAGAGAATATCCGCCAGCGTCAGGGCCGTTTCCGTTTTGCCCACGCCGCTGGTACCCACGAACAGGAACACGCCGATGGGTTTGCGCGGATCGGTAAGCCCGGCCCGCGATGTCTGGATGGCCTGTGCCACCGCCTCCAGCGCGTGGGGCTGGCCGATGACTCTGGTGCCCATCGCCTTGCTCAGGTTGCGTACCGCATCGATCTCGTCGCTGACCATTTTGCCCACCGGGATGCCGGTCCAATTGGCCACTACCTCGGCGACCGCCTGTTCGTCGACACTGGCCTGCATCAATGGCGTCTGGCCCTGCAGTTCTTTCAACTCGCCGGTGAGCACCTGTAATCTGTCTTTGAGTTCAGCGAGTTGCGCTGCCGACAGCTTGGCAGCGGTATCGGTGTCATCCTGTTCGGCATCGGCATCGGCATCGGCAGTTTGTGGCTGCTGCTCTGTTGGTTGTTGCGATTTCTGTTGTTCTTGTTGTTCCTGTTGCTCCTGTAAAAAGCTGCGATCGATCTGCGTGTGTATCTCGCGGATTTCGCCGATTAATGCCTGCTCTTTGTCCCACTGTTGTTGCAGCGCTTCCAGTTGTGTCTGCAGCGCCAGTTTTTCGGCCTGCAGGGCCGCCAGACGTTCGTTGTGCTCACCGCTGGCGGCGTTTTCCCGCTCCAGCAGGGTAATGGTGGCCTGGCACTGTGCAACATCGTGTTGCTGGTCTTCGATCGCCCCGGGGGTCGATGTCTGGCTGAGCCCGACCCGTGCGCAGGCAGTGTCGAGCAGGCTTACGGACTTGTCCGGCAACTGGCGGCCGGGAATATAGCGGTGGGACAGATGCACCGAGGCGACGATGGCCTCATCGAGAATGCGCACGCCGTGATGCTGGCGCAGCGATCCGGCAATACCGCGCATCATCTCGATGGCCTTGGCCTCGCTCGGCTCTTCCACTTTGACCACCTGGAAACGCCGGGTCAGCGCCGGGTCGCGCTCGAAATATTTTTTATACTCAGCCCAGGTGGTGGCGGCGATGGTGCGCAGCTCGCCGCGGGCCAGCGCCGGTTTCAGCAGGTTGGCGGCATCGCCCTGGCCCTCTTTGCCACCGGCGCCGATCATGGTGTGCGCTTCATCGATAAACATGATGATAGGCACCGGCGAGGCTTTGACTTCTTCGATTACGGACTTGAGGCGATTTTCAAATTCGCCTTTGACACTGGCGCCGGCCTGCAGCAGTCCCAGGTCGAGGGTGCGCACCACCACGCCCTTGAGCGGGTCGGGCACCTCGCCGTTGGCAATACGCAGGGCGAAGCCCTCGACGACAGCGGTTTTCCCGACACCGGCCTCACCGGTGAGGATGGGATTGTTCTGGCGCCGGCGGGTCAGAATATCGATGCATTGGCGAATCTCCTCGTCGCGGCCGAGCACCGGATCAATTTCACCGTTTTTGGCCCGCTCGGTGAGATTAATGGTGAACTTTTCCAGTGACGGGGCGTTGCTCGGCTTGATGCTGTCGGGGTCCACGCCGGCGTCCTGAGTGATATCGGGGCTGGAGGCGGATTCGCCGGTGGTGCCGATCAGTGCTCGGGCGGTTTCGCGAATAGATTCCGGGGCAATGTTTTTCAACTCCGGGCAGGTCTCGAGCAGCGCCCGGCGCAACTGCTCCTCCAGCAGCAGTGCGGCCAGCAGGTGGCCGGAGGTCATACGGCCGTGGCCGTAGTCCACCGACGCCAGCATCCAGGCGGTTTTGGCCGCTTCGACTATCGCCGGCGACAGCGCCGCCGGACGGCTGCTGCCGGATTTGAATTTGGCGATGGCGCCCGCCAGCTGCCGGGCCAGGCGCGCGGGGTCTATCTCGTGCTTTTCCAGCAGGCTGTACAGATCGGTGTCGGCGTTATCCAGCAGTTTCAGCAACCAGTGTTCTATTTCCACATTGTACTGGTTTTGCGCCAGGCACAACCCGGCCGCACCTTCGAGCGCGTCCCGCAGTGTGGGGGACATCTTGTCGACGAGGGACTTGAGGTTAATACTGATCATAGCGTTATCCTGTTTTTATCTTGACGTTTTTATCTTGCAGCGTATTTGCTGGTTATTGATTGCATCGGATCGGCTTTATCCAATTGTCGGTTTAAATCGTCGGTGCCTTGCGACACTTTTATTTCCACCAGGTTTGGCGGCTTGCCTTCACTAAATACATGACTGTTCCAGCCCAGCATGGGTGGGCCGCTACTGTTGAGGCGGGCCGGGGGTACTTCACTATCGGTAATGGTGACACTGATTTCGTAATCCAGGTCGGTGCCGGCGTAGTACTCAATCAGCCCCTGCATGGCCTGCATTTTTTCCCCGCCCGGTGCCAATGTCATAAAGCGCTCGTAGCTCATGGGTTCGAGGTGAATACGGAACTTGCTTTGAATATTTTTGCAGCGCGAGCCGAGCAGTGCATTGACGCCGAGCTTATTGTTCTGGCCGGACTGGCCGCCACCGGGCAGGCGGGTCACCACATCGTCCGGCAGTTCCTGCCACTGGGGGCAAAACTGCTCCACTGTGACGTCGATACCGAAGTAGTGCCGCAGCAACCCCTTCAGGCCGACGGCGGACTTCACCTGGCGGGCCAGGAGACCACCGAAGCCGTAGATAACCTCGTCGGGAACCTGCAGGCGGTTCGACAGATGGCCGGTGCCGAGCCCGCTCAGGGCGCTGAGCGCGTGGCTGAACAGGTCCGGCTCGCGCTGTTTGAGCAACTTCTGGCGCTCGTAGTTGACCGGTAACTGGTATTTTCGGGATGCCTGATAAAACAGGGAAATGCTGCGATGATTGATGGTATCGAGAAAATCTTTCAAAACGTCGCTTTTTTCCCGCAACTGCTGTAACACCAGTTCGGTGAAATAGTAGGGCAGCACGCCCTGGCTGCCGGTCAGCCCCATAAACCCGACAATCATTTCCCACTGCGCCTCGGGCGCCTTGCTATCGCCGCTGTCGAGGGTCGCAATCGGCTCGACGGCGACTACATTGGCGGTGCGAAAACCGAGGGTTTCACGAATGCGAAAACGCACACACTCCTGGTGTGGGGGAACCCAGCCGCCGACCGGGTGGCGGGCAAAGCCGAGATCGAGTGACTGCTGTTGCCGGGTCGCAGACTCGAGAATGCGCAGCGCCTGAAAAAATTCAAAGCGGTGGGGTTCGTCGGTAAGCTGCTGAATTACAGCAATGCTTTTTCGCCGGCGCGTGGTGGCCATCGCTTGAGCTCTCCCTCTTTGCCCGCCAGGCGGACGATTAACCGGGTAAATGAGTTGATGGAACAGTAAAGGCCCAGAAACCGCTCCAATACCGAGGCGAACAGCAGCGGGCTGGAACCGGCGAGCATGACCGGGTCGAAGACGATTTCCACCTCGGTGCCGCGACACAGAGCGGTGGTATCTTCGATTTGGATCGGCGCGGTGATGGGCTTGGTGGCAAGCCCGTGAATGGCCTCTATAGTGCTGCGGGTGCTTGGCGAATCGAAAAAATCATAGAGGCGCAGAATTTCTTTCAGTGCCTCGAGTGACTGATCGCTGCTGCTTAGCGACAGGTGATTGAGATTTAAATGTGAAATCAACCGCCAGTAACCCCGCTCTTTCATATTGGCGCGCAGGGTGGCGGTGGGAGGGGTGACGCTGCTGATGCGCTTGACCGGCGCTTCGCCCTTCACATCGGTGAGAAAGGGTTTGCCGCCGCCGCTTTGCAGTTTCTTCGGTCTATTGCGATTGCAACAGGTCAGCTTGAGTTGCAGGGTCTGGTTGTTGATACCGAACGGATTGAAATTCAAGTCCACCAGGCTGATATCGACCTCGGTTGCCGCCTCATTAAGATGTTCGCCTTCCACGACATTGCGGCGGTGCGGAAACCAGAAGGTACCGTGGTTCTTTTCTGTGTGGCGGTGCTCGGTCCCATAGAAAGGGGTATATTCGTATTCCTTGCCCTCCATGTCGGTAGCCTGGACGTTGTTGATGCTGTAAATCTCCATCGATGTCGAGCGCCGTGCATCGGGTATGATCGGGTAGGTGTATTGGGTTTGGTCGAGCGCAATCGGATCGGCGACTTGTTCAAACAGGTTTACGACAGGCGTGCAGCCCAGGGCGAACGTCTTGGCGGATATTTGATGTTCCAGCTCGCTGTCCGAGTCGGTGAGGTAGAAATAGATATTCAGTTCGCGACCGAGGTCTGCGGGCAGGTTGCCGGCCAGATCGATGAGATCAAGAAACAGGAATTTTTCCGGGAACACAAAAAATTCTGTCAGCAGGCGATAACCGATAAAAGCGTTGTCGGGGTAGGGCAGGATACCGTCGGCAGGTTCAAAGCCCGCCTGTTGCAAATGGCCCGCCTCCAGGTAAACCGGTTTCGAGTCGGCATCGGAGCGGGCCAGTACGATCTTGAGGGTTTTGGTCAGCAGCAGATCGTAAAGCGGGTAGACGTGCTGGCTCTGGCCGCGCAGATAAAAGCGCAATCGGGATAAATCCAGGGCGGAGAAAAGCACATCCTGGCTCAGTGTTTTCAGCTGCAGGCGCAACACCGCACCGGCGCCTCTGATATCGGTGGAACCCGGCGCGATAAAGGGTCGCGGCAGCAAGTCGGCACTGTCGACACTGATCGGCGCGACATCAACCGGATAACAGGTTGAGAAACGGCAGCTCTCTCCCTCCACTGCCTCGGTGTCGAGCAGTGTCTTTCTCGGTACCTCAACCACGGCGTCAAGGTCGGGTGTAGGTTCGAACCGGGCGATTGACATTGACGGTATCGGGCGCAGATAGTGCGGATAGAGGGTCTCGAGCAGGGCATCGGTCAGTTCCGGAAACTCATCGTCCAGCTTTTGTTGAATGCGGGCGTTCAGATAGGCGACCCCCGAGAACAGGCGCCCGACCAGAGGATCGTCGACGGTATCGGTTCCGAGCCGCAGGCGACCGGCCGCGCCGGGGTGACGGCGGGCGAATTCCGCCGCCGACTGTTGGATAAACGCCAGCTCTTTGTCGTAGTGCAATAACAGCTTGTCGCTCACTAGGCAATCTCCGAAACATCAATGGTATGGTTGACGGGGTTGAGTGCCGAGTCAAAAACAATCACCTCGGGGGCCGGGTTGGCATGGAGAAGCGCTTCAATGCGAAAACGGATAACCGGGTCTTCAGGGTCGGCGTCTGTTACGCCGATCACTTTTACAGACTTGATACGCGGTTCGTAGTTGGTGATGGTCTGCTCCACCTGCCGGCAAAATTCGTCGCGGCTTTGCGGCGCTGTCAGATTGACTGTCGAGAGGTCCGGCAAGCCGAAATTAATCAGCGAGGTCTGCAAATGTTCGCAGGCCGGCGGCGCTCCTATACAGCGATAGCGGGTGTTAAACAGATGCTCCAGATCGCGGCGCACACTCTCGCGCAACTGGCGCAGCACTTGATGCGGCTGCGGCGATGAACCGTAGCGATCGCCGTACAACAGCCGATCGAGAATCGGCGAGAGCAGCTTTTTGTCTTTGTCGATTTTAGCCATATCTCAATGTCCGGTGCCGAAACCCGACAGCGCCAGCTCGGTGGTCAGCTTGAGTTCCGAGACCAGGTGATCGACGATATAGTGGGGTTTCAGGTGGATAATACTGGTGTAACTGCCCGGTTTTCCAGGCAGCTCCCGCACCTGCACCCGCGCTGAGCGCAGGGGATAGCGGGCCAGCATGTCCCACTTCAGGTCTTCGCGGGCGGTGGCGTAGCGATTGAACCACTCCTGCAACAGCTGCTCACAATCGCCGGGGCCGGCAAAGGAGCCCACTTTGTCCCGAATCATGACTTTTATATAGTGGGCAAAACGGGAGGCGCAAAACACCTGCTGCAACATGGCGCTGATACGGGCGTTGGCGGTTTCTGCCTTGCCCTGAAACTGCCTGGCTTTTTGCACCGAGGGGCAGCTTTGAAACGCGGCAAACTCGGTGTCGTAGCAGTGACACAGGCACATCAAACCCAACTCGCTCAACTGCCGCTCGTTGTTATCGGTAATGACCATTTCGGTCAGGATTTTAGTCGCAGTACCCGGGCTGTCCAGACCATAGTCGATGGCCGGAAATCCGGTCACCAGGCCGCCGCCGTAGTAATCCCGCGGCACGCCGCGAATATGCGCAAACCAGCCGACTTCTCCGAACTCGCGGATCAGCACGGTGCCAAAGGCGTAACAGGGATTGCCCCATAGATAGTTGCCGGAGTCGCCCTCGCACTGCTCATTGAACAACAGCCCGCCGTAGGACACCAGGTGTGCAGTATAGGGTTTGCGCATGATGATTCTCGGCAGGCACACGCCGAGAAAACGGGCGTCCTCCAACTCGCGCAGACTGCGCCACTGGATGTATTCCCGTTGCCGGAAAACCTCTTGAAAGTTGATCGGCTGACCCAGGGTTTCGAAATCGTCGATCCCGAACAGTTGCGGCGTCGCCGCACAGATAAACGGTGCGAATGCCGCCGCCGCGATCTGCGCCAGCCCGCGCAGAGTGGGGATATCCGAGTAGGGGTGCCCGGCAAACGGGCGATGGCTTACCTGGTAGTCGCCGAGCAGCACCCCGAACGGCTCGCCGCCGGCGGTGCCGAACTCCTGGCTGTATATCAGTTGAAACAATTGGCTTTGGTCAAAGTCGGAGGCGCGGTCAATATCTTTGCTGACTTCGCGCCAACTGATATTCAACACCTTGAGCTTGACGCCGCTGTAGTGGCTGGCCGTATCTGCCAGCCGCCACAGTCCGCGCCAGCCGCTTTCGAGCTGTTGCAGCTTGGGCTGGTGCAAAATGCAGTTGAGCTGTTCGTTGACCAACTCGTCAAGCAGGGCAATCTGCCGGCTCAGCCAGGCGGACGTCGACAGTCCCGTGACTGTGCCGGTAGCGGCGAAGTTTTCGATCCACAGCGCGATGGCCTGCGCCGGATCGGGCTCGGACAGAAAACGCGAAATCAGATCGCCGTCGAAGCCCGTTGCCCCGCCCTCGCTCAACTGTGCGTCGGTGCCTTCCAACAAGGCATCCAGATTGACTCCTTCGTCGGACACGCGTACTCACTCTTCCTGGAAACAACAAGGGAAAGACCGCGGCGGGCGCACCCGCCGCGGTCGGCTGCTCGACGGCCGGCGACCGTCAGCCCGAACTGGGGATATTGGCTACCATGCGCAGGGAGGTTGTCAATTCCTCCATCTGCAGCCAGGGTTTCAAATACGCCACTGCGCTGTAGGAGCCGGGTGCGCCGGGATTTTCCTTGACCTGCACTGTTGCCGCAGCCAGCGGGAATTTGGCTTTCATCTCGGCGCTGGCGTCCTCGTTGCTGTTGGTGTAGCCCTGAATCCAGCGGTTCAACCATTGCTCGGCATCTTTGGCCTCCATAAAAGAACCGATCTTGTCGCGGCCCATCACTTTCAGGTAGTGAGCGATACGGCTGGTGGCCATGATATAGGGCAGGCGCGCGGAAATGGCTGCATTGGAGGTCGCATCCGGATCGTCATAAACTTTCGGCTTTTGCGTCGTCTGTGCACCAAAAAATACCGAGTAGTCGGTGTTTTTGTAGTGGCATAGAGGCAGAAAGCCCAGACCGCTGAGTTCCGCTTCCCGCCTGTCGGTGATACCGAGTTCAGTGGGGCACTTCTGGTCGGTGTCGCCGTCGTCGCTTTTAAAGATATGGCTCGGCAGACCCTCGACCTTGCCGCCACCCTCGGCACCGCGAATGGCGGTACACCAGCCGTTTTCCGAAAATGCGCTGGTCAGGGTCGTGCCCATCACATAGGCGGCGTTCATCCAGCAGTATTGATCGTGCTCCACGGCGGTGGACATGCCCGACTCGTCCTGGGGGAATTCCTCGTACCCGAATTCCTCCACCGGCTTGGTGTTGGCGCCGTAAGGCATGCGCGATAACACGCGCGGCATCACCAGTGAAACGAACCGTGAATCCTCGCTGTCGCGGAAGCTGCGATATTTGATGTACTCCTGGGAGTCGAATATCTGCGCCAGGTCGCGGGGTTTTGACAGTTCGGTATAGTCGTCAAACCCGAACATGCCCGGCCCTGCGGCGGAGATAAAGGGACAGAAACCCGCGGCCGCGACATTGGACATATTGCTCAACAAATCGATGTCATCGGGGTGATTGTTGAATTCGAAATCGCCGATCATGGCGCCGTAGGGTTCGCCGCCGGCGGTGCCGAATTCTTCTTCGTAGACTTTCTTGAAGATATTGCTCTGATCGAACTCTACCGCTTTATCCAAGTCCTTGAATAGCTCTTTTTTACTGATATTGAGCATGCGAATCTTCATCGTGGTGCCGGTTTCGCTGTTCATGATCAGGTGGTTCAGGCCGCGCCAGGAACCCTCGAGTTTCTGCAGCTTTTCATTATGCATGATCGCCGCCAGCTGTTTGGACATGGCGGCGTCAATCGACGCGATTGCCGCCTTGATGGTGTGGGTGAGATTGCGGTCCCAGCTCACTGTGCCTTTGAGCACCTGCTGGGTGAGATTCTCCAGCAGGTCCTGGGCATCTTCGCGCTCTGTCTGCTTGGTCGCACCCAGAGCTTGTTCGAGCAGGCTGACCGATTGCTCTTGCGCTTCTGCGCCGCCTGAGGATTCGGCTTCTGTACTCATTACTTGTCGCCTCCTTTATCTTCTTCAATACCTAGTTCTTTACCCAGTTCAGTAATCTTTTCAGTGCTCTGCAGGACTTCTTCCAGCACGCCCTCCAGTTCCTCGGAGCGATCCGCCTTACTGAGCAGATCACGCAGTTTGTTGCGGGCATCCATCAGCTGTTTCAACGGTTCCACTTTTTTGACGATATTTTGCGGCTCAAAATCATCCATTGAGTTGAAGTCGAGATTGACGGACATTTCACTGTCGTCGCCGGCCAGGGTGTTCTCCACCTTCATTTGCAACTTGGGGTTGATCTTGCCCATGGCCTCGTTGAAATTGTCCCGGTCTATCTGGACGAATTTGCGCTCTTTGACGGACTTCTTATTCTCGGTATTGTCGCCCGAGTAGTCGCCCATAACGCCGACCACAAAAGGCAGCTCTTTTTTCTCCTCAGCCCCGTTGGTCTCAACGTCATAGGTTATATGTACACGCGGTTTGCGCACTCTTTTCAGTTTGTCGTGGATACTTTCAGACATAGCTAAGCCCTCGTTAAGTCGATAATGTCAATACTTGGTTTTTCAATTCTGTCGCGCTGCTCTCTACCATCCCGAATCGCTGCTACCTCCGTTGTCAGTATCAGTTACACTTTCGTCCCACTCGGTGTCGCCGCCGGTGCTCGCCTCGCCGGTGGCGACACTGGCCGGTGCCGCCACCGGCGGCGGTACGTAACTTTCGGTGGCCGAGCCGTCCAGCTTGACGCCGGTCAGTTGGGTAAATATGGCGCGAGCGGTATCATCGGGCACCAGCTCCATCATCAACTCGGACACTGTCATACGACCCCAGGTCACTACCCGCTCGATGGTTGCCGCCAGGGGTGTGTGGGGCTCGTAGGTGCGAAAATAGGTGGCGACTTCCTGCAGGCGCTGCAGGGCTTGTTCCCGATTGGCGATGGGCCCGGCGGCGACTGCCGCCGCCACTGGACCCCCGCCTCCCGTTGCTGCGGCATCCGGCGTGTCAACCTGCGGCGCATCGTCACTGGCAGCGAGATGGGCGAGTCTGTCTTTGGTCAGGAAGCGCACCGCACGCAGGATTTCATCGAGTAGGTTTTTGATGGCGGAACTCGGCGGGGAGTCGTTGCCGCAGTGATCGCGCAACTGTTGATTGAGGTCGGCGTAGACCTGGGTGCACTGTTGTAAATCATCCAGCAGGTTGACGTAAAAGCTCACCTCGCCGCTGGCCACAGTCGCGCTGATCTGCTCGAGTGTGAAGCCGATGGTGTCGACGCGCTCCGCGCGTTTGTCGTCGTCGCTGATTTTTGCCGCGTCCTGGGCCTGTTGATACTGCCAGTAGCTGAAGTCGCCATGTGACCCCTGGGTGGTGAGGGCGACGTTGCGAATCGGTGCCAGCAGGGTGCCTTCACCACCGTCGCCATTGAGGCCGGTAAGCGGACCGACTTTGGTTTCGAGACCGTCCTCATCGGGTTCGGGATACAGATCATCCCAGAAATTTTCCACCAGGGCGCCGGTCAGGCTCAGGCCGTCGCGCAGACCGGCAAAACCGTGCAGCCGCACCAGCGCCTCTATATACCAACTGGCAATCTCCAGGTCTTTGCTTTTGGTGCTGAGAATTTGCGGTGCGAGTTCGGCAATGGGTTTCCATTGGCTCAGTGTGTCGTTGCTGCTGTCCTCGTCGAACATGCTGGCTCGCTCGGCCGCACGGGCGCTATTGCGAGCGTCTTTAATCGCATAATATTCTGAATTGGGAGACCGGTCGCCACGCAGGTCTTCACCCTGGGGGCGATCTTCTGATATCGGCTGTGTCAGTGCTTCAATATCGATGATGCTGGGAGATGCCATACTTTTCTTCCCGTCCTTGTCTCATTAAGGGTTTTATTAACAGTCTTATGAAGAAATTAATAAATACCAGTGTGTTCTTATAGTAATTAGCATTACCAAAACGGTATATTTTTTTAGTTATTACTCTAACCGAACTACTCCAACTGCCTTTCATACCCCGCATGCCAGGGTGGCCACGTCAATGAGTAAAACCGTTTTGAATAGAGTGCCAATATAGCTGAAAAAAATAAATATACCATAGTCATGGCGAACCAGTCATAGTCAACCTGCCGAGGCCTGCCGGCCAACTGCGTGGGGCTGCTTTTTTCATAGCATCCAACCCCACTGTTGCCACTGCCCGTCCAGCAAAGCGGTGTAGCCCTGGGCATTGGGCAGCCCCGGCGCGAGTAACAGCGTCGGTTGCATGTGGTCTGAACCATTGCACCACCAGAGGCTGTAACTACTGAGACGGGCCTGGGTGAATTGTTGTAACAGTTGGTTGTAACAGCCGGCGGGCAGCGCCGGCTCCCCGGTGGCGACCACGGCCGTTCCCGTGACCAGACTGTCGGATTTGTGCAGGGTTTGACTGGCACTGTGGGCGGGCATTGGCAGTCCGGCGAGTCTTTGCATCAGCTCGTCCACCGGCAGCGACTCCTGCAGGGCCGCAAGGGCGGCGTTTTCCAGTTGCGAAAACCAGTCTTCCTGTTCGGCAAGGAAGCTGAAGGTGTTGACCTTGTTGTCGACGGCAGCGGCAATGGTCAGCGGAAAATAGCGGCCGACGCTGTCGACGCTGGGCAGCAGCACGCCGGCCCGGGTGCCGTTGTCGACGGCGCCGGGCGCGAGGACAAAGCGCCAGATCGGACTGGTCAGGTAGTAGTCGAGCCAGCTTTCCCCGAGCACCTCACGGCTGCTGGCGACAGACCTTTGCAGCCAGTCATCCCACACGTTGATAAAGCTGCCCGGCAGACCGCGATCGATAAAATCGCCGTGCGCCGGCACCTTGCCGTAGAGCCCGGCGCGGTAAAGTCCTGTGGCGGTACTATTCATAAGAGGACCACTCTATGTCATAAGAGGACCATTCTATGTCGTAAGAGCACCCATCTATGTCGTAAGAGCACCTCCTCACGTTATGAGAGCGCTGTTTCACGTCATGAGAGCATTTTTCCACGGTTGCTGCCTTTTGTTTCCCGTTGTCGGTTAATCACCCTACAGGCTGGTCGGATGTTGATAGCGACTCAAAATATCGGGCCGAAAAGACCCGGCACCGGTTTTGGCCGTCAGTTTAAACTCGGAGTCGCCGCCGTCGAGATCGAAACTGATCCGGCTGGCATCGCGGCCACTGCTTAAATTCGCCGATTGAAACAGGCGCAACCAGGCCCAGGTGCCGTTGAAACTTGCTTTCACATCGGAGTTGCCGTCTTCGCCCAGGTATTGCACCACGATACGCGCGCGGTCGTGCTCGCCGGTTACCCATTTTGTCGTCTTCGCAATGGCCGGGCCGTGGCGAAAATCCAGGTTGCGGGCCGGCCGGCCCAGATCGAAAGTAAACTTTTCGAAATCGCGATTGAGTTTGCGCTGTTGCAGCGTGAACTCCAGTGTCATCGGGCCGCCGGAGAAAAACACGTTGCGAATCTGTTGCGCCCGCCGCAGTTGTTCGATCGCGCCGGCGTCCAGGTAGAGGCCGGCCCCCTCGAGTGTTTTGGTCGTCCACTTGCGGGTATCGACAAAGGTTTTCAAATAGCTGTCGACGAACGTCTTTTGCACGCCCTCGGGGCCGAAGAAACCGGTAAAGTCCCTGACCGATGCGTCATTGCTGCTGTTGCGATTGAACGGGTAACGCCGCGCCAGGCCACTTTGGAAAACACTGTTGACCTCTTCTTCCCACATCCGGTTGACATGCCGTTTGGTGTGGTTGAGCAGCAGGCGCCAACTGTTGTCGGCAATATCGGTGAGCCAGCCTTTGACCGGCTGCGGCGCGTTGATGGCCTTGCGGTGCAATTGTTTGATAATGTCGTTGCCGCCACCGCCGTAGCGGCCTTTGGCCATATTGAAGGCGGCCCGGTCGGCATTGCCGGAGGCGGCAATCTCGCCCATCAGTTCGTACAGACTGTTGATGGACGTGAGAATCTCCTGAATCGGTGCCGGCCGATTTTGGCTTGCCGTAACGAGTCGATGCAGCTCCCGGAATTCATTGTCGACCGCGGTCGGTTTCAGGCTGCCGGGAATGGCGTCCTGCAGGTTTGCAGGCAGGGTCGAATCCCCCAGCCGCTCCGCGGCGAGAGCCGGCCGCAGGCGGGTGTTTTCGGTGGTCACCTCGAGCACTGTCAGCAGCGGTGAATAGGTGGGATCAGACAGTTGTTGCAGACTGTCGAGCGCGGCCTGGATGTCATTGAACCTGGCGATTTTGAAGTTGGACAGAAACCCGCGCCAGTAGCGGCTGTATTCGTTCAGGTAGGCCCGTTCGATATCCCGGCTGATCTGCTCCTTGTCGGCGTCGCTGAAGGACTGGCCGTCGTCGGCACCGTAGAGCCAGTCGTTTTCCGCCAATTGATTCATCAACGGCGAGTCTGCGCCGTAGTCGACATTGTCAAAACCCTCTTTGGTGAACAGGTAACGGGTGGAGAACAGTTCACTGGCGGGGTCGAGGCCGAACACCAGTTGCGAGTCACCGCCGATACGTCCATAGAGGTCGACGGGCTCGGCGTTGGCGCTTTCCAACTGCTTGTAGAGCCGCTGTGAGGCCGGTATGCGGCGCAGCTCCCGCTGGGCTCTTTGTACCACCCGCTCGTTTTCCGCCAGCGGCGGCAGCGGTTGCGCCAGCAGGCTGTCGAGGTGGGTTTGCAACTGTGCCTGCTTGTCGGCCTGGCGCGGCAACTGCTGTTGCCAGTTGCGCTCGGTCCAGGCGGCGATCACCGCCGGGTCGCGGTGTTCGGGTCGATGCAGCATCAGGTAGACGCGCAGCGTCTCGAACAGTTGATTGTCATCGGCGGTCAAACGGCCCAGTTGCCGCTCTATAGACCTGGTCAGACTCGGCAGAAAGTGGGCGCCGAGCTTCTCCTGATACAGTGCTTTTGCGGCGGCGTCGACATTGCCGTCGTAGAGTCCCAGCCCGCGCAGCCAGGGGTGGGCGTCCTGATCATAGACCTGACTGCCGGTGTGGAGCGGATTCAGCGCCGCCAGCGTTTGCACCGGATTCGACTCGTTCGGGCGCAGCTCGGCGCTGGCTTCACGGTATTGATCGACAGCGGCAGTGACCTCACCCATATAGAGTTCGTTGCGGGTCACACTGCCGGCCCAGACTGCCACGGTGGCGACGCCGGCCACAGCCAGGGCGCCAAAACCGAGCCGGCGCCCCCAGGTTACCAGCCGCTCGAGCTTGCGGTTGGTGCCGACCAGTTCCGATTCCGGAAATATAATGTCTTTCAATAAGCGGTTGATGAAAAAACTTTTACCCAGGTTACTCTGCTGGCGGCCGGTCTCCCGCGGCAGACCGAAGTTGGCGCTGACCGAGGCCATCATACGATCGATCGGTGTGCCCTCCTGCGTGCCGCTGGTGAAGTAGACTCCGCGCAGCATCGGCGCCTGATGGTAGCTGTTTTCGGCAAAGGTGCGACTGATAAAATCCGCCAGCGTGCCGCGCAGGCTCTCCATGCGATTGGGAAAGGCCTGCATGGTGGAGCGGGCCTCGATATTGCGCTCGTTGTGAACCCGCCACAGCAGCCGCTGGTTGAGCCGGGTCAGGATGTCGTCATAGCGCTGGTTGAACATCTCTTCGAGGCGTTTGGTATCGAACTTTTCCAGCGGGAAGGTGGTGCCCCAGACCTGTTCCCGCTCTGCCTGGGACAGGTTGGCGAAAAAGTCGGTAAAGCCCGCCACCAGGTCCACCTTGGTGAACAGCAGATAAATCGGGAACTGGATGCCGAGCTTTTCCTGCAGTTCGTCGATGCGGCCGCGAATCGTTTTGGCATGGTGCTGGCGTTGCTCCGCCGTCTGCACCATCAGGTCCTGCACGCTGATGGCGATAAGGGCACCGTTGATGGGACGCCGGCGGCGATATTTTTTCAGCAGTTTGAGAAAGCCGTGCCAGGCGGCGTTGTCCACCACCCGGTGGCTGTCCTGGGTGGTGTAGCGCCCGGCGGTGTCGATCAACACCGCCTCGTCGGTAAACCACCAGTCGCAGTTGCGCGTGCCGCCGATACCGCCGAGGGATTCCTTCCCGAGCTGCTGGGCCAGCGGAAAATCCAGGCCCGAGTTGATCAGCGCCGTGGTCTTGCCCGAGCCCGGCGGCCCGATAATGATATACCAGGGTAATTGATAGAGGGCTTTGGAATTTCCCTTCGCTTTGAAACGGGACTGGCGCAAGGTGCCCAGCGCATCGCGAAAGCGCCCGCCGATCTGTGCCAGTTCCGCCTCGGTGCGCTCCTCATCCGGGTCTTTGGCCGCATTGGCTTCGGCTTCCTCGATGCCGTCGAGCAATTCGTTGTTACGGCGTTTCTCCAGTCCCCAACTGACCAGGCGCCAGATCACCCAGGCGAACAGCACCAGCAGTATGACAATCACCCTGGCGGTGGTGGACAGGGGCGTGTTATCGGCCCCGAACTTGACATAGTCGGCGCCGACAAAAATGAGCACACACAGCGCCAGGATACCGATAAAGCTCAGTACCCATTTGTTGGTCAAAAGAGTTAACACCCGTCGCATTGATGACTCCGTCAGGTTGCGCTGCGCTGGTTTGTTATCGGTCCGCAGCGGGTGGCTGCTCGCCGTCGCCCGTGCGCAGTTCGGTAATGGTCGCGGCGGTTTCTGCCGTCGACTGGTAAAGCCAGACACGAAATCCCGAGTACACCAGCAACAGCAGCGCCAGCACACAACTCGCCACCACCCACATCGGGATATAGTGAATCAGGCGGTTGCTGCGGGTAGCGCTGCTGGGCCAGGTGCCGGACAGATCGGGTTCGAAGCCGCCGCGGTAGTTTTCGATGGTCTGGTACAAATGATCCTGAATCTGTGCCAGTTGGGCCTGGCCGCGCGGATCGAGCCGGTACTGCCCCTCGAAGCCGATGCTCAGGCAGAGATAGAACAGTTCCAGGAAGTCGAGCTGCTGGGCCGGTGCTTCCAGCATGCGCTGTAAAATGGTGAAACATTTTTCGCCACCGCCGGTCTCGCGGTGATAGAGGCTCAGCAGCGAGCGCTGGCTCCAGCCGGAGTTGGCACCCCAGGGGGTGTTCAGCACCATCTCGTCGATGACGCTGCACAGCAGATACGAGGCCGACAGCACTATCTCCGGCGCAATGCCGGCATTTTTTGCCTGCTGATCAAACTCGCGGATTTCATGGGCCACCTGCCGGTGCAGATTGGGCACGTCGTCATGCTGCACGGTGGTGCGCAGCCGGGTGGCCAGCAGCACCAGGGTGGAGGCCAGCGTCACCAGCGGGTTTAAGCCGTGGCGCAGTTGAATCGGCTCGCTCGCCAGCGACGGCGGCACGCTTGGCTGGGGGGCAGGTTGCGCCGCCGCGGCGGTTGGCTGCTGGGAGGGCGCCGGCCTTCTGGCGCCGGGGGTGGGCACCATCACGGTTCGGTCGCCCCCGGCGGCGGCCGGGGGGGGCGAAAAAACAGTTTTATCGGAGTCTTTTGAGTTCGTCATCTACGCTGTTCCGGTTGGCTAATCCCTGATGGCCCACAGTTCCATTTCGAGGTTGGGGAAATCCGCGCCCAGGTGGATGGCAAAGCCGCCCGAACTTTTCATCATGTTCCAGATTTCCCCGGAGCGCTCCAGCTCGAAGTAGGTAAAGCCGGCGTGATACGGGATTTGGCGCGGCGCCACCGGCAGCGGCCGCAGCTTTACACCGGGCAACTGCGCGCTGATCAGATCGCGAATTTTTTCCACCGGCGCAACCTTGGTTTGGGTCGGCATATGCGAGCGCAACAGATCGCCCTGCATATCCGCCTTGGCGGCCAGCACGAAACTGGCGTCGGTTACCAGGCTCGGATCGGTAATGGCGGCGACATGGATGCCGTATTTGCGCTCCACCAGTTTCATGGCAATAGCCGACTGTTCCAGCACCATGCTCAAGCACTGGCGCAGCACGGCAAAAATACCGGCGAACGTATCGGCGAGATTGTCGTGCTGGTAGGGCGCAAACACCGGCGCCCGTTTGTCGCCGGTGGTAAAGGTGGCCAGCTCGCCGGCCATTTGTACCAGTTCGGTAAAAAACGCAACCGGATGCAGGCCCTTTTGCTGCGACAGGTGCGCCACCAGGGGTTCGATACGGTTGATAACCTGCAGCAACATATAATCGGCAATTTCTGCCGAGCCGGCTCTGCCGCTGTCGCTCAAACGGTGGCTCAAGGCTTCACCGCGCTGCTTGAGGAGGGACTTCAGTTCTTCGAAATAGGCTTTGAGAACCGGTGACTCTGCACAGTCCAGTAGCGGCGGGATGTAGTTGTTGTCGAGTTCCACCGGCTTGTCCGGGTTGCGCTCGCGAATTCTGGCCACACCGATGGTGGCGTAACCGCTGAGATCGTCAGTGCCGAGTTTCAGGGCCAGGCGCAACTTGCCGATCTGGATACGTGCTTCCTCCCCCGCCGCGGAGGCACTGTCGCGGGCGTCGAGGCTGTGGGCCTGAAAGCGCGCCTGGTGGGCATGCAGCTGGCTGTCTTCAGCGCGAATCACATCGAGCGATCCCGGCCGGCGCAGGGGGATGCACAGATAGACGGTTTCCTCCCGTGTGTTTTCCGGCACTTCCAGTACCGGCGGCAGATTTTCGTGATCGGGGATGCTAAACGGTGTGCCGTCGGGAAAAACCCCGCGCGCAGCGGTGATGGATATCTTTCCGAGCTGCAGGGGTTCGGCGTCGATGGCGAGTGCCTGCAGGCCGGAAAAATAAGCATTGAGCGCGTTGGTGCGGCCCTCGATGTAGCGCTCCAGGTAGCGATCCTGTTGTTGAAAATGCTGGGGGCGCAGGAACATCCCCTCCGACCAGATAACTTTATTGCTGACAGACATGGGTGTGTGAAATCCCCTTTATGAAATTATACGGTCGTGCGTTTCATTCAGGCGTCGCGACCGGTTGAACCCTGGGACAAGCCCGTGTGTGAATTCAAGTATCGATCCACAGGTAACCGGCGGCAGGCGCATCATCAGTGAGTGCCGCTCACTCGTTCGCGTTGAGAATTTTCACCCACTCGGCCTGGATTTCATATTTATTCTTCTTATGCGGTGTCAGTGGCAAAATCAGCAGGGGTTCGGCGTCGCTGTGATCGTACTGCAGGTACTCCGCCATAAACCCGATAAAACTTACCTCGGGCGTAAGTGCCAGTACTTCCTCCCGCGTTTCCCCCGGCGCCAGCGCCTTGAGCTGAAATGTGTCGACCAGGTCCCGCCCCAGGCGTTCGGCCGCGTCTTCATACAGCGTCAGAAAATCTTCACGGCGAAACTGGCGGTCGTCGCTGAGGGCGAAAACTCTTATGGCCACCGGCGAGGGGCGCCCGTCCCGGTCCGGGTTGATATTGTTGCGCGCCTTGATCGTCACCACCGCCGAGGTGTCGAGATTCAGCACCTCGCGGGTGGTTGAGCAGGCGCCGAGTAGCACAGCCGCGATTGCCAACAGGGCAGCGGTGATACTTTTTCTCAAGAAAATATTAGCGTACATTTTAGTTGTCATTGTTAAGACCCTAGGTGTTAACCCTTATTTGCAGACTGTTTTTGTAAGATGCCCCGGCATGGCGGAGTCATCAAAGTCTTCTTAAACCTTTCAGTTTGGCCAGTTGCAGTTCATAGGCCTCGGCAAACTTCTCACCGAACAGTTTTTGGTAACTGGTCTCTTTATCGCTTTTTAAGTGCTGGAAGTGCTCGGTGTATTGTTCCCACAACCTGGCGTTCTTGCTGGTCAACAGCGAGCGACTTTGCTGTCGATCCAGGCGGCGCTCCAGGTGTTTGGGGTCGAAGTGCGACAACATGGCGTCGAAGGCGGCCTTCATGCCGACCAGCACGGCCACCTGGTGATCGGAAATATCGTCAAAACCTTCTTTGACCGCAGCGCTGGGAGAGACAAAGGCGCCGCCGGCGCCGCCGAACATCGCCGCTAAAGCTGCCTGCGGGTTGGGTGAGAACTTAAGCGGATTGTTTTCCGTCGCCTGGATCATGGTGCGCTCGACCCGCAACTCGTTTTTAATGCTGGCCCGGGCACTTAAGAGCCCCATCAGGCGCTGCACCGACTCCCGCAGTATATCGGCTGCCTCGCCGACCAGTGCCTGTTGTTGCTCCGCTGTCAACTCTGTCAGTCCCAGCTTTTGTGCCAGATCGCCGCTGTTGTCCGCAGTTGCTTTCGGTGCAACCGGTGCAGTCGGTGTAACTGGTGCAACCGGTGTAACTGGTGCAGTCGGTGCGGGCGGTGTAACTGGTGCAGCCGGTGCGGGCGGTGTAACTGGTGCAGCCGGTGCCGTAGGTGTAACTGGAATTGCCTGGGTTTGCGGTGCCTGCGCCGCAAGGTGCGGTTGCGGCGCTGTAATGTCGGGCGCCGGTTGTGCCGGTGGTATGGGTGGGGACTGTTGTGCCGCCGTCTCCCAAGAGTCCGGCGGCGTCAACTGGGGATCGGGTTGTGCATTCACCGGTGGCATGGCATGACTGTTGGCCGGTGCATGGTCGGAGAAACTGGTTTTCCACCAGTCGGGATCGTCGTCGGTGTTTTCAAGGGCCCAGGAATCGCGTTGCTGTGCCTGTCCGGCTGACTTGTCCAGCGCGGCTAACGGATCGGTTTCCACCGGTTGCAAACCCGGCAGCGGATCGCCGGCGGGCGCCGCCGAGTTCCACGGTTGCGCGGCGTTGGGCGCCTGCGGTTCCAGCCATTTATCGAATTCATCCGCGGCCTCTGCGCCATTTTCGTTGGCTTGAGCGGCTTGGGCGGGTGGGGGTGGGGCGGCGCCATCGAGAAAATCGACCGACTCCAAGCCATCCGGCAGTGGTTTGGCGGTTGCCGCCGGCGGCTGTATCGGCACCGCCGCAGTTATTTTTACCTGCAGGCGATAGGGGCCCATAGTCACCAGATCGCCGTCGCGCAACGGCGCCGAGTTACCGGCACCGATGGCATTGATATCGTCGTTGATAAAGGTGCCGTTGGTGCTCTGGTCCGTAATCGTGAAGGTGCCGTTAACGCAGGCGAGCACGGCGTGCTTGGAAGAGACGGTGCGTTCCGGATCGGGCAGCACCCAACTGTTATCTGTGGCGCGACCGATAGTGGCGCCGGTATCACTGCGAAACTTTTTGCTGGGCTCACCGATATCTGCCTGCTCGGGGCCCTGAACAATCGTTAACACTAATTCCATACCGGATATATTTCCGTTGCGTTTTTTATCTGGTGTGTCGTTAATGTGTCGTTAATACTGACGCACCCCACTCTCACACTTCGATCGGACTCCGCGGGAGCAATCGAAAATGGCCATGCAACCATTCATGTCGATGCAAGAGTAGTTGGTTTCGATAGTAACGCTAATAGTAAGTTCTTTGGTCCATTAGAAGCAATTGCGTTATAAAGAATAACTCTTTATTCCGTTCCGACTCTGTGAGCCCGGACACATCTTGCTTTTAATTCGCCCCTATTTTGTCTTGTTAGCACCTATTGTGTCATATAGAATCGTTCGTCTAGGCCCGGTATAAAAGTTGAGAAACGTTAATAATGGATGTTACTTTCCCAGAACCTGGACGGTTAGGTGTCTGTTTTCGGTTTCGTTGTCATAACTGCTGTGATACCTACTGCCGTGGGCATCTTCACCACCACCAGCCTCACAGTCAGCTGGCCCAGATTTACGACAGGGTCATCATAACAGTTTGTCGGGGGACAATCCCAGTATGAATTCCGACGACAAACCCCGTGTAGTGAAAGCATCTGATGACGAGCGTGAAAGTGAGCGCCAACTGACAACTTCCGGAAGCGATGGCGGGGAACAACCCAGTGTCGAAACTGCTGTCAATAAAGTACCTGTAAAGCCAGGTAAAGATAACCGGCCCCGGGTTCCCGTGGGTTCGCGTATCGTCAATCAGGGCTCTGACCCGGATGGCTCACGGCTCGACGACCCCGATGCGACCCGTATCAGCGACGCTCGCCCGTCTGCCGGTGTCGCAACGCCGGCAGATGTCGCCGCCGACGATGATAAAACGCGTGTGGCGCCCACTTCACCGGCACGCGGCATGCCGCGACAAGCCGACGATGGTGCGACGGTGGTGGCCGGGAGGCGGCCTGCTGTGCAACGGGAATCGGAACCAGAGTCAGAACCGGGATCAGAGTCCCGGGAACAGACCATCAAAGGTCGGTTCGTGCTCAAGCAATTGCTGGGGGCCGGTGGCATGGGCGCGGTGTACAAAGCGCTCGATAAACGCAAAGTCGAAGCCAAGGATCGCGACCCCTATGTGGCGATCAAGTTGCTCAACGAAGACTTCCGCCGCCATCCCGATTCGATTATCTCGCTGCAACGGGAGTCGAGAAAGTCGCAGCGACTCGCGCATCCCAATATTGTCAATGTCTACGACTTCGATCGCGACGGTGAACTGGTCTACATGACCATGGAGTACCTGGAAGGGGCACCGTTGGACGAGTTGATCCGCGAGCAAGGCGATGGGATTAAGAAGTCCGCCGCCTTAAAAATAATCCGGGATGTATCTATCGCCCTACTGTACGCCCATTCCCACGACATCGTGCACTCCGATTTCAAGCCCGGAAATATTTTCGTCACCGATCGCGGCGTCGGCAAGGTGTTTGACTTTGGTATTGCCAGAGCGGTTTCCAAATCCCGTCTCGACAGCGGTGCGGACGGTGGTGAAAAGACGTTGTTCGATGCCGGCAGCCTCGGCGCCCTGACACCGGCCTATGCCAGTCTGCAGATGTTGCAGGGCCTCGAGCCCAGCACCTGCGACGACGTCTATGCGCTCGGCTGTGTGGCTTACGAAGTCCTGTCCGGGCGCCACCCGTTCGATAAGCTCCCGGCGGACGCGGCTCGTGACAAAGGCCTCAAGCCCGCCCGCCTGGCGAATATTTCGCGGCGCCAGTGGCGGGCGCTGGAGCGCGCGCTGGCGTTTGAGCGCGAGACCCGCACGGCGACTGTGGGCAAGTTTATCGATCAGTTCTTTGGTAAACAACGCTCACCGCTGTGGCTGGTGGCCGGCGTGGTGGTGCTGGCCGGTGCCGCCGCGGTGACCTATTTGCAGGTGCAGGCCCGGGAGGAACAGTTGCGCCTTGAATTGGAGGCGCAGGGACAGGACAGCCTGTTGCAGCAACAGCAGCAGCACACCCAGGAAAAGCTCGACACGCTGCTGCTGCAGAGCACGCTTTCGCCGCAGTGGGAGACGGATTTCAACACCCTGCTGCAGGAGCTTGAAGCCACTTCACCTGATGCGCAGGCCGAAGTGGCCGGGTACCGGCGGCAGGTTGCCGAGCGCTTTCTGAACGCCGCGGATGTAGCGCGAGGGGGAAATCAGCTCGATCAGGCGGCCAGTCTCTTGGACAAGGCGAAACGCTGGGCGCCGGCGGCGACTGCGGTCAGCGAAGAGGCCGGGCAGGCGCGCCAAGAGGTGGCCGATTCTATCGCCGCGGCACAACAGGCGGCGCGTGACGAGGAGCAGCGACTGGCGGAGCAGCGCCGGCAACTCGAGGCGCAGATACAACAGCAAAAAGACCGGGAGCTTTACCAACAGGCGATCAGTGGGTTAAGGTCGTCACTGCGGTGTTCACCGCAGTTACAGCTCGGTGCCGCTGTGCGGCGGCGGCTGAACAGTTTCAAAACCCAGTATCCGGCGCAGTATCGCCGGCAGGAGCCGCAACTGGTGGCGGGGTTGGCAACCTGTGTCGAGCAGCAGGCGCGGCGCGCGCCGGCGGCGGCCGAAAAACTGAAGCTTGCCGCCCTGGCCCTGTTTCCGGCCCAGGCTAAACTGGCGACGATCAAGATCGATCATTGCGGGCACCTCGATCCCGGCAATGGAAAAACCTGTCGAGATCCTATAGTGAGTGGCGCGGCCGGTAACAGTGGTGGTATAACAGCCGGTAGTGGTATCAGGGCGCCGATCATGGTGGTGGTACCACCGGTGCAGGACGGTGCCGCACCCCTTGCGATAGCGAAATATGAAATTTCGGTGGGTGAGGTTAACCGCTATTGCCAAGCGTCGGGTAAGTGCGAGGTCAATAGTAAGAGCAGTAGTTTGCCGGCACACAATATCAGTGTCGATATCGCCAGGGGCTTTGCGCAGTGGCTGAGCGAGCAGACCGGGTTTACTTACCGCCTGCCGAGCCATCGGGAGTGGCTCGCCGCAGCCGCCGGCAGCGATCAACGGGAAGACCCCAACCGCAACTGTTACCTCAGATTTGGTGGTATCGAAAAAGGTGTTAAGCTGCTGAAGGTCAACACCGGCGCGCGCAATGGCTATGGCATAGTTAACTATTCCGGCAATGTGCAAGAGTGGGTGTTGCGCGACGGCAAGCTGGCGGCGGCCGGCAGCCATCATCGCGACCCCATGAGTCGCTGCACACTCGAGTCGCTGCGCGAACACGGTGGGTTGGCCGATGCTTTCACGGGGTTCAGGCTGGTGAGAAGTATTGAAAGCGGTTAGCGGTAATGACGGTGTTTCGAAGTATGGTACGCCTGCAAAGAAACATTTAAAACAACCTGGAAGTATTGATAATCACAAGTATCGATAATTGTAATTGTCGGTAATCAGAAACATTGATAATCAGAAACATTGATAATCAGAAACATCGGAGGCAACTGGCAAGACAGATTCAATCAGTCGTATAGCGTATAGATTGAATAAGCTCGACAGTAAGCTTTGCTCGAACTAGCGCAGGTGGTATCAATAAGTCGGACCGTTTTCATAGTCCGACAACAACATTATATAAAGAACAATTGGCCGATGTATCTATGCCACTGGTTTACGGCATTATCGGTTTAGACTTTCGCGCAAGCAGGGAAGCGGGGGGCTGAGTCCCCCCTGACGCGTTGGTCGAACGTTAGGGGGTCTTAGTGAGTGACATGAACGTGTTACCGCGGCATCGTCGCGTGTGTGTGGTCGACCTTGTGAAGCGCTCAGTGTGGTTGCTGCTGTGGTGCAAGCTGGGTGTGGGAGCAGTGCCCGGCGTTTACGCCCAATCCGATGATACGCCTGAAGTGTCGCCGCGGGATTTGCAGATCGAGTATCGCGATCGCACCTCAAACAGTCTTGAACCCAGCCCGAACTTTGACCTGCCGCCGGTGCGTGATCGGGACGAGGAAGTGCGCATTTGGGTCAATAAGATCGAGTTTGTCGACCTGCCTGAATTTCCCGAACAAAATATATTTGCCGAAGACGTGCTGGCACTGGCCGAGCAGTACCGGCGCCGGCAGATGAAAGAGGATCAACTGCTGGCCGGTGGTTTCACCGAACAGGAGCTTGCGGAACTAGCCGGCCTGCTGACCGAGATGGGCGCCGATATGAGCGCGCGCAGTATGCCGCAGCAGGTGACCCGGCAACAGACCGCCGACTTGGTTGGGTTGCTGCAACAGCAACGGGCAAAGCGCGGCATGAGTCTCGCGGACCTGAACAGACTGGCGGCGGAAATTACCCAGTACTATCGCCGCAACGGCCTGTTTCTGGCCAGAGCCATAATTCCGGCCCAGGACGTGGATGCCGGGATCATCAAGTTCCAGGTGCTGGCCGGCGTAAACAGCGCGGTTAAGGTCAACGGCGCCAAAAAATATACCGAGGAAAAGATTCGCGAACCGTTTGCCCGACAAATTGGCGGCCTGGTAAACAATCGTGATGTAGAGGAAGGTCTTTACCTGCTCAACGATTATCCGGGGTTGAGTGTTTATGGCTCCTTCTCAGCTGGTGAAGGGGTGGGCGAGACGGTGCTCAATATCGATGTCAGGCGCGAGCAGGCCTGGCAGTTATCGTTGCGGGCCGATAACCACGGTTCGCAGTTTACCGGCGACGACCGCGTTTATGCGGTGGCGGACCTTTACAATCCGCTCGGCTTTGGCGATGCCTTGAGCGTGGGTTTTTTGAAGTCCTTTTCACCGGAAGAATCCGATCTGGCGCAGATCAGCTACGACTTCCCGATATTCGACTCCCGCACCCGCATGCGCCTGTGGGCGGATAGAAACGAATTCAGTGTCGTCGATCCCAAAGATAATCTACTGCGAATACTCAACCTGGAGGGCACCAACACCACGTTTGGGGTAGGCGTCAATCGGCATCTGCTACGCAGTCGGGCACGCAACCTGAATCTCGGCTTCGGGCTCACCCAGAAAGACAGTAGCCTGGAATCGGCCATCGAGCAGTTTGACCAGGATGAAGAGGTGCGCGGGCTGGAGTTTTCCGCCGCCGGCGACTTGCTTCAGGAAGCATCGCGCATTCTCAATGCCGGCAACCTGTTGCTTCAATACGGCGAGTTTACCAGTGATGTCGAAGAGGGCCGCGATGAGGAGTTCTACAAACTCTCCCTCAACACCACTTCGCTGTTTTTCTTGCCCGTGCCTTTCACCGAAGTCTCCACCCGACTGATATTGAAAAGTCGCCTGCAATATAGCGAGTCGGCGCTACCCGCGTTCGAGCAATTGGTGCTCGGGGGTCCGCAAGGCGTGAGGGCATTCACTGTGCGGGACTTTTCCGCCGACAGCGCCGCTTATCTGGGCGCGGAATGGTACTGGGACTTGCCCGATTTTATCGATCCGGAATTTGCCAACGGTCTGCGGCTTAACGACGTGATGCAGGTAGCGTTGTTCGCCGACGGCGCCTACGGCAGCCAGAACGCTATCGCCCAGGGCGAGAGTGATGTCTGGGGTCGCGTCGGTGGCTGGGGGGTGTTGTTCAAATTCTCGTGGATGGACCGCCTCAGCAGCCAGCTTAGTTTTGCCCGGCCGAGTTTTGCCCGGGTTTCCAATGATAGGTTGGATCAGGCGGACGAGTCCGTGCAGGTCTTTGCCGACTTCACCTGGTTTTTTGACTGACACTTTTTTGACTGACATAAGGCGCACTTAGCGCTATCAGCGAGACAAGTTATGGCTAGATCAGACCGATATTCAACACCGTCGCCGCAGGAAACCACAGCGGCGCAGCGGCGCAGTTTCAGTCTCGACACCCTGCTTGCGGCGGTGGTGCTGGCAGGGCAGGCGGCGCTGGTGCAGGCGGGGCCGACCGGCGGCGAAGTGGTGGGTGGCAGCGGCGTTATCAACTACGGTGACAAGCTTACCCAGATTCACCAGCACTCGAGTCGTCTGGCGGTGGACTGGCAGAGTTTTAATATCGATGTCGATGAAAAGGTGCAGTTTCTGCAGCCGGGCTCATCCGCCATCGCCCTCAACAGAATACTGAGCCAGGACGCCAGCACCATCCGCGGCTCCATTGTTGCCAATGGTCATGTGTTGTTGGTGAATACCCGCGGTGTGCTTTTCACCGAAACCTCCACGGTCAATGCCGGCGGCCTGGTGGTCAGTGGTCTCGATCTCAGCCCCGACGATTTTCTCGCCGGTAATTATGAATTCAGCGCGGTTGAAGGCGAGGCCGGTTTTGTGGTCAACCGGGGCCTGATCAGCGCGGCGAGCGGTATCGGCCTGCTGGGTACTAGCGTCGCCAATGAAGCCACAGGCTCTTTGATCAGTGCCGGTCTGGTCAGCCTCAATGCCGGTTCCGAAGCGGTGCTGACGTTTGACGCCGACAACATGATTGGTATTCGCGTGACCCGTGAAGTCCTGAGCAACGACCTCGGTGTCGATGACGCGGTCCTTAATGCCGGCGATATCCAGGCCGGTAACGTACTGCTCGATGCGCAGGTGTCCAGCGATCTGTTCTCCAGTGCGGTGAATAACACCGGCGTGGTGCAGGCCACCGGTATCGATACCAGCGGCGGTAAAATTCGGCTCACCGGTCTGGGCGGCGATGTGGCCAGCAGCGGCGAACTCAAGGTCTCCGCGGCAACTGATGATAAGGGCGGCGATATCAGGGTCGAAGGTGACAGAACCATTATCAGTGGTTCGGTGACGGCGGATTCAGCCGAGGGTATCGGCGGGCGTATCCAACTGCTCGGCGATAAAGTCGGCCTGCTCGATAACGCTTTTGTCAGTGCCTCCGGTGCTTTTGGCGGTGGTGAAGTATTGATTGGCGGCGATTATCTCGGCGGCAATGCCGAGGTGCGCAATGCGCAGGTCAGTTTCCTCGGTGCCGATGCCCAAGTGTGGGCCCGCGCTACCGAAAACGGCGACGGCGGTCGGGTGATACTGTGGGCCGACGACACCACGCGATTTTACGGCAGCATCGACGCCAGCGCCGGCCTCTGGGGTGGTGACGGCGGTTTTGTCGAAACCTCCGGTAAACATTACGTAGATTTATCCGGCTCGGTAACGGCGGCGGCGACGGCCGGTGCCCACGGCCTATGGCTTATCGATCCGGCCGATATTACTATCGGTGCTACTACCGACCAAACCTCGTCCACCAGTGACCCTGTTGTATGGACCCCTAACAATGGGGTGAGCGCCGCCAGCATCAGCGCGGCGGAAATTGTTGCGTCGCTGAACGGCGGCACCAGCGTCGAGGTCAAGACTGAGAATGACACCGTCAGCCAGAACGGCAATATTACCGTCAAGGCCGATATTGTTAAAAGTGCCGGCAGTGACGCGACCTTAACCCTGAATGCAGATCGCGCCATTGGGGTAGATGCCGGTGTGCAGATCTCATCGTCGGTGGGACGGTTGGGACTGGCTTTTAACGCCGGAGACAGTATCACCATAGCGGGTGATCTCACCACTAACGGGGGTGATGCTGTTTTCACCACCACGGCTGGCAATATTGATATTGCCGCGACCGGTTCTGTCGCCACCGGTGGCGGCGCGATCGACTTTAGCGCCGGCGGCACCGGTGCCGGTACCGGCAGTATTGGTATTGCCGGGACGATAACCACGTTTAATTCGGCCGGCACCCTCGGCGGCAGTGTCACCCTGAAAGCTGACAACGATGTGGCTATCGGCGCTGCAGTGGACACCAGAGGCAGCACCACCGATGGCAACGTGCTGTCCACCTCCGTGAATTTCTCCAACAGCGCAGCCATTGAAAGCGGCGCCGGCAGTATTGGCATCAATATCGGCACCCGCGCGATTGCCATTGGCGACCTCTCCGGTCGCGCCACTATCGGCGCGGCACTCAACAGTGGGGCCAACACACTTAGCGGTGCCACCGCTGCTGATGTGTTGGACATCAATAGTGGCGGTGTGGTGCTCAGCACCACGGATGGCAACTTTACGGCCGCGGGTGATATAGCGGTGACCGGCGTCGAATCGGTAGAGGATACCGGCGACCTCACCGGCAGCACTGACGCGGAGAATTTCGATTGGGACGGTACCCGCGTGCTGGTAGAAGGGATTAGTTTCACCGGTGTGGGCAATCTGTCCGGCGGCACTAGTGTTGGCGACATGCTGGCGTTGAGCGGCGCGGCCGGCAGTGTCGGTGTGAACTTAGGTACCACCGCAGGTGCGTTTTTGGTCCTGACCCCCAGCCCGCTGCAGGTCGTGGGTGAGATCGACTCGGTCAGCAACACCGGGGATCTGACGGCGAACAGTGCCGGGGACAGCTTCGACTGGAACGGCACCCGGGTACAGGTGGACGGCGTCGACTTTACCGGCGTGGATAACCTGAGCGGCAACAGCGGGACGGACAGCCTGGCGCTGAGCGGGGCGGCCGCTGCCGCGGGGGTCAATCTGGGCCCCGTGGCCGGGGCGTTTACGGTGTTGAGTGCGAGTAATTTAGCGGTGGCCGGGGCTATCGACTCGGTCAGCAACACCGGGGATCTGACGGCGAACAGTGCCGGGGACAGCTTCGACTGGAACGGCACCCGGGTGCAGGTGGACGGCGTCGACTTTACCGATGTGGGTAACCTGAGCGGCAACAGCGGGACGGACAGTCTGACGCTGAGCGGGGCGGCCGCTGCCGCCGGGGTTGATCTGGGTGCCGGGGTTGGGGCGTTTACGGTGTTGAGCGCGAGTAATTTAGCGGTGGCCGGGGCCATCGACTCGGTCAGCAACACCGGGGATCTGACGGCGAACAGTGCCGGGGACAGCTTCGACTGGAACGGCACCCGGGTGCAGGTGGACGGCGTCGACTTTACCGATGTGGGTAACCTGAGCGGCAACAGCGGGACGGACAGTCTGACGCTGAGCGGGGCGGCCGCTGCCGCCGGGGTTGATCTGGGTGCCGGGGTTGGGGCGTTTACGGTGTTGAGCGCCAGCAACTTACAGGTGGCCGGGGCCATCGACTCGGTCAGCAACACCGGGGATCTGACGGCCAACAGTGCCGGGGACAGCTTCGACTGGAACGGCACCCGGGTACAGGTGGACGGCGTCGACTTTACCGATGTGGGTAACCTGAGCGGCAACAGCGGGACGGACAGCCTGGCGCTGAGCGGGGCGGCCGCTGCTGCGGGGGTCGATCTGGGCCCCGTGGCCGGGGCGTTTACGGTGTTAAGTGCGAGTAATTTACAAGTGGCCGGGGCCATCGACTCGGTCAGTAACACCGGCGACCTGACGGGGAGCGCGAGCGTCGAGAATTTTATCTGGGACGGCACGGCCATCAGCCTGGGCAGCACGGTGAGTTTTGGCGGCGTGGACAGCCTGGTCGGTGGTACGGGCGATACCCTGGATAACCTCGATAACGGGTTGACCCTGGCTGCGGGCAGCCAGTATGTGTTGGGCGGCAGCGCGATCTCGGTCAGTGGTATCCAGACCGTGAACAAT
>NZ_ML660113.1 GCF_007004655.1 Exilibacterium tricleocarpae | reverse complement strand
GTCTGACGTATATGGGTGCCCGGTATTACGATCCCGCGATAGGTCGGTTTATGGGGATTGACGCGGTGGGTTTTCAGGCTGATAATCCGGTCAGTTTTAATCGCTATGCGTATGCGAACAACAATCCCTATAAATATGTAGACCCGGATGGCAATGCGGCGTTTCTTATACCGCTGGTAGTGATGGTCGCCAAGGAGGTGGCGGCGGAAGGCTTTGAGCGTGCGACGGGCATGCCGGCGTTGTTTTCGGGGAAAGGGGCGGCGAAGTTTCTGAGTAAGAAGCTTTTGAAGAAGGAGGGTAAGGATGCTACAAAGGGGGGAGACAATCTAGTTTACCGTGGCGGCTCTGGAACACCAACGAACTTAACTCCGCGACCGAAGGATACAGGCGGGTTGTCTGGAAACGTCAATCCTATGCCTGGTAAAAACCAAGTTATAGACACATCTAAACTCGACAAGCTGTGCGCAGTTTGTGATAACCCTAAAACTGGGCATGTGTCGATAAAACCCAAAGATATGAGTCAAATGCAGGGCTGGATAGACAGTAGAGGTAGTGGTACGACGCACCCCTTAACACAAGAGCTTATGGACGCTGTTGTAGATCAGGTTAAAAAGTAAGCGAAAAATAATTATGAACGAGAATTTAACACAGTTTTTATGGCTACGATTGCGGTCACTATTTGTTTCATTGGTTGAGTACGTATGCAACTCTAGTAATGAGTTCATTCATGATATTGGGAAAAGCAGTAACACAGCTTTTCCTTTGCGAGCATATCTTACCTTTATGAAAGATAGGAATGGTGATGAAATCTCTATTACGGTGGATGTTATTAATCGTAATGGGGTGTATTTTGTAGAAGCAGATATCTGCGATGGAAATGACGTGATTGTGGCAGAAGGACCAACTGCCCAAATGGCAGAGCTAACAGAAAAAGATCTAACACCTTGGCTTGAAGACTACGAAGCATTCTTGGAATCCAACCAGAGCGTGGTTAAAGAAAAAACTATGGCGTTGGAGTAGCTTTATTTCTCTGATTTAGTGTGTTGCTACAAAGAGAGCAGATAAAACTATATACCGAATGGGTGCGAGCAAGGAATCTAAAAGGGGAAAGAAGGGAAAGGGTCAAGTCTTGACTAATAGTAATACTTAACTGCAAGCCATTTTACACTACACCTACGATCAAAACGACAACCTAACGAGTCTTGTCTCCGATATCACAGACTGGGCCTATGTCTACGGCAACAGCGGGGACAGGGACTGTTAACGATCTGGCACTGTTAACGATCCATTTTCTCTGCTGGGGTGCTAACCATGGACAAGCCTATAAAGACACTGGCGTCTGACTTTGGCATGCAGACGCCATCCGCTGGCATAGAGCGTTTTTCCCGACCACTGGTCATCTTATTGCTACTTCTTATCGGCTATCTGTGCACAGATAGTGCCTATGCCGAGAGAACCACCACTTATTATCACACGGATGCGACGGGTTCGGTGGTGGCGGCTTCGGATGAAACGGGTGCCTTGTTATGGCGAAAGAGCTATCGTCCCTACGGTGATAAGGTCGATGATGGCGAGGGCAGCCTGCATTCGTTGTCCTTTACCGGTAAACCTCACGATGAGGCGACTGGTCTGACGTATATGGGTGCCCGGTATTATGATCCCGCGATAGGTCGGTTTATGGGGATTGACGCGGTGGGTTTTCAGGCTGATAATCCGGTCAGTTTTAATCGCTATGCGTATGCGAACAACAATCCCTATAAATATGTAGATCCGGACGGCAATGCGGCGTTTCTCATACCGCTGGTAGTGATGGTCGCCAAGGAGGTGGCGGCGGAAGGCTTCGAACGTGCAACGGGCATGCCGGCGCTGTTTTCGGGGAAAGGAGCGGCGAAGTTTCTGAGTAAAAAGCTTTTGAGGAAGGAGGGTAGGGACGCTACAAAGGGATCAGAACGAGTGTTCCATCGACTGGGGGACTCAAAAGAAAGCATTGAAGCTGTTGCGAAGAGTGGTGAACTGAAGGGGAATCCACCAAGAAACTTCTTTGCAAGCGATATTCCAAAAGTTCAGGCCTATGAAGGTCCGTTACCTGCTAATGCAAAAGGGTTTGAGTTTACTACGCCAGCCAAGCCGGATAGAGGACATGTACCTGGTAAACCAACTTGGTCTGGTAATGGGCACAATCCAGACGTTAGGACGATTAATGATCAAGCCATAATTTCTTGTACGGTAACTAAAGTTAATTGTTAAGAATTAGGGTTAGAAAGATGGTTAAAAAAGTTTGGCAAGGAAAAACCGGTGCTGTGATTTGTTTTGGGCGATGCAAAATCAAATATGAGGAACTAGTAAAACATATAGAAAAAGAACATTTCGTTGAAAGCGATACATCTCGAACCCACTCAGGGACGGAACGTTACTGGGTGTTCGAAGTGAATGGTACTGCTTTAGCGTTTCGTTATCATGATTTAACTGAAGAGCTATATGTAGGTTCAAATCAAGAGTTTGATCACCCTGACGAAATAGCCGCCCAATATATCCCTGTGCCATTTGAAAAAGAGACTGGGGAGATGTGGAAATAAACTCCTCCAGTCTAATTAGTTGCGACAAAGGCGGTACCGAAAGTTCTAGGGCATCTTCGCATAGGGCACACTGTTCCTTGGGTAGAAATGACTAAGGCGCAACGCAGAGCTTTTCAACATTCCTACTCTCGTCATGCTACTGAACTTGGGTTGCCAAAATGGGGGAGAGGGTCAAGTCTTGACTAATGGGGGAGAGGGTCAAGTCTTGACTAATAGTAATACTTAACTACAAGCCATTTTACACTACACCTACGATCAAAACGACAACCTAACGAGTCTTGTCTCCGATATCACAGACTGGGCCTATGTCTACGGCAACAGCGGGGACAGGCACTTAGAGACTTCCTACCAAAGGTGAAGATCCTCACTTTCATTCGAAGGGAAGAAAAAGTAGAGAGCATCATACTTATCCCGGAAAGGGCTTTCCAAGAAATCAGGAGTATTAAGAATGAAAGAGATTTGGCTTGGTTTGGCAGAGGTGACTCCTAAACAGGGAAACGATATTTTAAAAGGGGCCGAAGGTGCATATGTTAATGTAATAGCTTTGGCAATTTCTGAAGAGGAATACACTAGTATAGTGAAAAGTGAGTTGCTCAAATACGGGTTCAATACGTTAGCCATTGGCAATATCGAGCTTTTATCTGATAGACGTAAAACTAGCGTAGTGGATGATGAACTTTTAGATTTGGCATCTTTGATTAATGAAGAAAACATCGCACAGTTTGACGAATTTCAGGCTTTCTCTGAAAGATACTGAGAACGGAAAATGTGTGTCAAGTCGTGAATTATGCTGCAGTTAGCTTCAGAAGAGGTTTCAATCCTGATGCGCTAACGAAAAACAAACCCATCCAGAGGTAAAGGGACGCTTAGAATGGCACTACCTTAAGGTATAAACATTTGAAAATCTATAAAAAAGGCTGATCTGGTGGTAGTCTTATTGTCGCCAAGCAAAGTCACCGAGGATTAGCCTTATTTCGCAAGCGCCCAGATGTAGACCTCCGTGATATCCGCCAGCCGATTTTATCGAGAGATAACTATGCTCAAACTCTACTCCAATAAAACCGCACCCAGCCCTCGGCGTGCGCGCATGCTTTTATCTGAAAAAGGGCTGGAATTCGAATTGATCGAGGTCGATCTCGCCGGCGGCGAGCAGTTAACGCCGACCTATCTGGCCAAGGTGCCCGCCGGTCTGGTTCCCGCCCTGGAGGTGGAAAGCGGCGAGATCATCACTGAGAACCTGGGTATAGCCGCTTACCTGGAGGCTGCATTTCCCGACCGGCCAATGCTCGGGTCGACGGCGTTGGAAAAGGGCCGGGTCGCGCAGTGGAACGCGCGGGTCGAGTACCTGGGGCTGTTGTCGGTGCAGGATGCGTTTAGAAACAAGGTCAGTGGCCTGGCCGATCGGGCGCTGCCCGGACCCACTAACTACGCGCAGATTCCGGCGCTGGCACAACGAGGGCTGGAGCGTATCAACGAATTTATGGACACGTTGAACGAGCGGCTGAAACAGAGTCTCTATGTGGCCGGGGACTTCTACTCACTCGCCGATATCACCGCCACGGTGGTGGTCGACTTTGCCGGCTGGGTGCGGGTGCCAATTCCGGCAACTGCGACAGCGCTGGCACACTGGCACGAGCGGATGCAACAACGAGAGAGTTATACAGCCTGATGGGTGTCGGTTATAAAGCCGTCATTTTGGCGCAGGCGCTTTAGGTGAAACAAGCCCTGGCAATGTGACAGTTTTTGACTATTTCGGCTTTACATTCGACTTCACAGGAAGAAGCAGACCGGCCCCGAAATACTCTCAGCCAAACCAGGACCACTAGCCGTAGTGCCGCCCGTCAGGGACGACTACCGTCGAGTCAGTTGTACTGTGTTAAGTCATTAACCCGAATAATCGCCCGCAACTCCTCGATATAGGCGCTGCCTTTGGTCGAGTATTTTTCCAGTCCCGCCACCAGCACCGGCCCCTCCAGCGGCTGCTTGGCGCGCCGCCGCAACGCGCGCAGGCTGCGCAGCTCGATATAGGCGCGGTGGGTATTGATATTGTGAAAGTAAGCGGCGACCGCCTCTGTTACCGACTCGAAACGGCGCACTTCATGGCGCGCCCCGGCGGGCCTGTGCGCCGGCACCAGCCCGCAACCGGTATTAAAACACCACTGGCCGAAATAATTGTTGGCGAGGCGGGCAAAGCGGGAGGTGCCCCAGGCCGATTCCATCGCCGCCTGGGCCAACACCATGGCCGCCGGCAACTGGTCGACCCGCAGCAGCAACTCTTGCAGCGCGTCTTCCTTTGACAGTTCCTCGTCGATCACAAACTGCCGGCGCAGCTCGGCAAACTGCAGTAACTGTGGCGCGGTCAGTGGCTGGTCGTTGAGCAGACTGTGTTGTATCTTCACCAGGGCCAGCCGCTGTTGCTGTAGAAGTTGGTTCTGTTCGGCGATTAAAGGATTCAGGTAATCGAAAAATGCAGCTTTGCGTTCGGAAACCGATTCGATAGCGGCGAAATCCGGTGTCACCACTACGGTGGGTGGCTCGATGGGTGGCGGGCGCAGTCGATGCTCGATCACCACATAAATCAGCGCCAGGGTGGCAAAGGTGTAACCGAGAATGCAAAAGGCGACAAACTGATATTTGGTCGAGGTTGGCTGGCTTTCCGTCATGGTTCTACGTGATGTACCGCTGTTGCGGGTTAACATTTACCGCAGTGACGGGTTAACGCCGCTGCGAGAGTCCCTGTCGGCAACGGCCGTTGACGGCGTTGCATAATATGGTTTCATTAAGGGTTGTATTTGGATAAGTGTAGCAGTTTTTACGGCACGGCGGCGAGCCCGGCAGTGCACTCATTTCATCGCTGACCCTCTGACAAGTAATAATAAGTAACTTTCCGGTAAGCAAACCTTCCCATTAATTGACCCACTGAAGAGCCACTTTCCGGACACCATTCCGGCAAATCACTTATTGGCAATTCACTCTCTAACACGTCGCGCTTTATCGAGTCACGCTCTAATGAGCCATCCTGGCTTCCCGCAAGTCACCTGCACCTAATACGCAAGCTTCGGCCCCCAGTCGCCGCGCCCCTCCGGGGTCATATCGAACAAATTCCACAGCGGCCACACCAGATCACAATGGCGGGGGTGACCGTCGCCGGGCACGAACAGCAGCTCGGTTGCCCAAAAGTGATGGATATCAGTCCCGCGTTTTACGAAGACATTCAGAATCGGTTGTTGATCGCTCTGGTTGTCGCCGGGCTGTGCGTGATAATCCTTGTTGTAGCTGTTGGCATAGGATGAGAACAACGGCAGTTGCGACCACTCTCTCTGCTGCGCCAGTTTTTTCAGTTTTCCGGGCTGGGCCTTGGCCACCACGGCAAAGTTGACCCGATCGCGCACGTGCCGGTAGATGCTGTTAAAGCCGTCTGTTATCGAGGTACAGGCCGGGCACGGAGTGTCCCACTCCGGGGCGAACATAAAGCTGTACAGCAGCAGCGAGGCCTTGCCCGGGGCAAACAGATCGGACAGCGGCACCGGCAGGGCGCCGCCGTTGGGGTCGATGCGATCGAAGATATAATCGCGGGGGATTTTTCCGCCCAGGGGGAGTGTGCGCCGCAGGGCGGCGACGGTTTCCAGTTGCCGGCGCAGATCCATTTCGGCCCGTAGCAGCTCGTCGCGGTGGGCGCGGTACTCGGCGCTTTCGTTGGGGAAATGCAATTCGTGTAAGTTGCTCATTCGGTACCTCCTTGCTCAACCTACCGTGTCGTGGCCGCGTCGCGACACGTTTCAAAACGATAGTATGTAGCCTTTGTCGGGTATGGCCTTGCCCGCCAGGGTTTCGCGATAGACCGCCTCGATCGCATCGGGGCCGGACTTGTGCACCACCTCCAGCGAACCCTGTGCCAGATCGTCGATAAACACCTGCCAGGCTGCAGCGATCCGCGCCTGTAGTTGATCCGCGCCCCACTCTTCGCTGCGCTTTTTTAGTTGTGTCGGGGCAAAAAACATCGTCGGTTTGGCGCCGGGCAAGTCCTTGGTCGGCACGGCCTGATCCCAGTGGGCGGCACCGACCTGGCAGCTGTAGACCATAGCGTCGCCCAGGTGGTGGTGTAAGCGGCTGCGCAAGTCCCCGTTGCCGGCCATATCGATATAGGCGCTGGGGCGTTGTTCCAGGGTCGCGAGGTCGGCGTAGTCGACAACCCGATCGTAACAGCCGAGCCCCTCGACAAAGGCCCGGTTCGCCGCCGAGGTCAGGCCTATTATCTGGTAGTCGGCGCGGGAGTCGCGATTTTTGTGCAACATAAACGCAGTGCCAAATGCCGTTTTGCTGGAGGCGCTGGAGAGGATCACCTGGCCGGCGTCGAACATGGTTTTGTCGGACAAAAAAGCGTCGGCCAGGAAGTCGTCGATCAGAAACGCGGTGGTAAACAGCGGCCGCAGCAAGGCCTGCAGGTCTTCCATCCGGGCCGATGTGTCTTTGCTGCAGCGCAGGTAAACGTTGTAGGCGCCGGGCAGGTCGCTGCGGTGTGGGGTCAGGTCGGTAAAGGTGCCCGCCGTCACCTTGCCGACTTCCACCACCAGGTGGGTGGAAAGCGGGAAGAAGCCGTAGATGCGCTCCCCTACTTTGATATCGTCGCTGGCAGAGGCCACTACATCGGCAAAGCCCCACACTGGGATGCGACCCCAGGGCTCCTCGGCGGGGAAGAACGCCCAGTAAGACAGGGCATCGCCCATAATGGCGTAGGTAATATTATTGGCGGTGAAGGCGAAGCGATCCACCGCCAGCAAAACCTGGCGGGGTTGCAGTGCCTGCCGGTCGCCGGTGGCGGTGGCAAAGCGGGTTTGATCCAGCGCCTGACGTTGCACCAGGAAATCCTGGGCGGCAAGGTTGTTCGACATAGTCGGGTTCTCTCTAGCTGTGGTTGTCTGCTGTTGTTGCCAGTCGTCTTTCGCGCTCCCTGGCTTGCTTGTGTTTTTCACCGTTGGTGCTCGAGTTGCCGTTGCCCGGTTGGTGTCCACTGTTGTTACGTACCAATACTCTGGCCGGTAAATCTTTTCACCCAAAACGGGTTTTGGTGTCCTTAACCGGCACAGTCTCTATCCGGGAATCGTCCTTCGGGACGCGGACTAGGCGTGCCCCGATGAAGATATCCCTGCTGGCGAAGGTCCCAAAACCCAAAGGGTGATTCCCGGATCGAGACCTAAGTGCCACCGAAGTGAAAATGTCTTCTGGTCGCAGCACAAGTTGCTATGTACCGGTTGCTGCGTACTAGTCGTTATTTACTGTTGCTGTCAGTGGGTTTTCGCTTTCCCTGGCCTACCTGTGCGGTTTACTTTCAGCGCTCGAGCCGTTGTCTGTTTGCAGCCGCAACCGTCAAAGGTCGAGGCTCTCGCGCATGGCTTGAAGACGCTGGCGGTTCTCTTCTTTGCTGAGCGGCGTTTCAACCTGCGGCGGCAGGGCTTGCACCGCCGGCGGCGCCAGTTGCTCACCGCCGATGACCCGTTCGCAAAAGTGCCGGTAGTGGCGCTCGAATACCGGAAAGGCCTGCTTTTCAGCATTGTTGGCGAGAAAAAACCAATCGCTTTCGCGCCCTGCGTAGTAGACCGCCGGATGGCTCCAGCGATAACCGGCTTTCGGCGAAGGTGCCCGGCAGGCCTCCACATAAGCGCTGCGGGCTTCGGGCAGGCCGTGGGCGCCGGGCTCACCTTCGCAGCAGCGAATCATCTTGTGCAGGGTGGGCAGGTACTCGCAGCCTTCGATGGCGCGTTTGGCGCCGGCCAGTATCACGCCGGTGTCGAACCTGCTCAGGGTTTCCAGCCACAGTCGCTTGGCATGATTGAGTGTTTCCACATCGCTGAACGCGCTGTAGTACTGGTTGTGGTAATTGATGCGAAACAGCTCGAAGACCTGATTGATGGTATCAATCTGGCTGTCGTTGGGCGGGTGCTTCGAGCCGGTATCAGTAGGCCCAGCTCCGGTCGGTGAGTTGTTCGCTGATTGAGCGATCTCTTGTGCGACTCGTTGAACCAGGGGGTTGCTGTCCTGCATGGGCGTTGGCCTGTGGCGATAGTGAGTAGGGCGTCAGCGCGTGGCGCTTGGCCCAGTGATATTTGACATGCTGGAGGAACTTGGTGTTCCAGGATGTGTGCAGTTGATTGCTGTCGCGCCAGAACAGGATGAATTCGGGCAGCAGTTGCTGCGCGAAGTCGGCATCGATATTGGCCAGGCGCAGGATATCGTCGACGTCTTTGCCGGGCTGCCAGTTCTCGGGCAGGCGGGTGGGCTCGGTATCGTGTGCCAGCGCCGAGGTGAAGCGCGCCCACTGGCGCCGTACATGTTGGATAAATTTACTGTTCCAGGTGCGCGACTTGTCGCCCCGTTCCTGCCAGTAGAGCACGAATTCGGGAATGGCGTCCTCGACAAAGGCGCGGTTGATATTGGCGTGGGTAATCAGTACTTCCAGGGCGTCGTGACTGGGGCGCCAGTGCGCACCGATACCGCTCTCCTGGTCGCGGCTGCCGAGAAACGTTTCGTGTTCGCGCCATTTGCGCACAATCTGCTGCAGGAATTTCGAACCCCAGGAGCGGTGGCTCTCGCCGCTTTCGCGCCAATAGGTGACAAATTCAGGCAACTGCTCGCGCACAAAGGCCTCGGGAATATTGTGCTGGGCGATACGCGTCAGGGTCTCGTCGCTGGGCTGCCAGTTGGGGGGAATCAGACTGGCGCCCGGCGTCACGACATTGTGTGTCCGGGGCGCGGGCGCCGCCTTGGCGGCGCTTTGCTGGCGTTCGTTAAAGGCGAACTGCAATACCCGGCTGCTGCTGTAGGGCGCCGAGGCCAGCAGCAGTATGCCTTTGTCGCGCAGGCTGCGGCTGATGCGCTGGACATCGTAGTCGTTCCAAAACGGCATGTGTTTGGCGACGCCGGTCTGATCGATTTCCAGCCACTGGTAACCCTCGCGCCACTGACTTTGGCGATGTTGGGCCAGGTCATCGAGAATCGACAACATAGTTGCCTCCTCAAGCCCGATGGTAGAGGCCAGCGAGGGGGAAACCTGAATCGGTTTTTCGGGCACCAGGGAGGACGTCATGGGTACGAACTTTACCACTGAAAGGGGGTGGGATTGTAGGTGTCGCAGTCAATAAAAACCAGGGATTGATCGCGAGCGGCGGGGCTTTTTTGGCGCCCGGGTAGAGCCGGGCGGATTTCGCCCACCGTTGTAGTTGGATGCCGCGGCGATTGGTGATAACTTGCCGTTAAAGCCGGCCAGTGGTGGTCCTCCAGCGCCGCTGGTGAACCTATCTCAGATGCAGACCCAAAGGAAATTCGTGAAGCTCGCGCCAGCCCTGCCTTCAACCCTGATAAAAAGCCTCTGCCTGCCTGGCCTGGCCCTGCTCTATGCCTGCGCTGCAACGCCGCCGCCATCATCCGGCAGCGATGAGGGGGCGGCGGTTCCGGCGCGGCAACCGGTCAGCCCGGCACACAACAGGGGCTCCGTGGTGTTTGCCCCCGCCGTCGCGCCCGACCCCATCGACTCCACGCTATTGCTGGACCGGAAAAGCGCCTCGGTCAGCCTGCGGGCAATCCTCGGCAGCCCGCGACAGGGCAGGCATATGGCCCTGCGCCAGTACAAGGTGCAGTTTCGCAACGCCGGCCCCGGTGCCGTTTCCATCAGTGAAGTGATGCTACAGACCGGCGCTACCACTGTGCCGATCGAAATGGGCAGTGCCGTGGTGCCCACGGGCAAGGGCTATACGCTCTCCTTCAGTCGCCAGGCGCTCAACCAGGTCGATCCGCGGGAGGATGCCTTTCTCACCTTCCGCTACGAGGGCCGCCGCTTCCAGGCGCTGATCCACGGGCATCAACTGGTCTATGTGGTGGAGGCGCCCGGTTGAGTCACCGCCGCCGCGGCACCGGAATCGGGCCGCCGAAAATTTGAAGTTGATTCAATAAAGGCCGCCAGGGTTTTGATAAGCTTGGGTTTTTATTACCGATTGATCTGTTCGGCGATACTCCACCCACTATAGTCACCAGCGGCAAGGCAGACGCCAAGGCGTGCGCAATGAAAAAAAAAGCCCTGATTGTCGACGATTCCAAACTCGCCCGGTTTGTGCTCAAGGAAATGCTGCGCGAGTATGGCCTGCATGCCGACACCAGCGAGTCCGCCGAGGAGGCGTTGGGTTATCTCTGCACCCAGCGCCCGGATGTCATCTTTATGGACCACACCATGCCCGGCATGGACGGCCTGAAGGCGGTCGAGGCAATTAAGAACGATCCGCAGACCGCCGCCATTCCGATTATGATGTACACCTCCAAGGAAGGGGCCATGTATGTGAGCCAGGCCCGCGCCCTGGGTGCGGTGGGTGTCTTGCCCAAGCAATTGAAGTCCGTCCAGTTGGGTAAGGTGTTGCAACAGTTGGGTCTGGTAGCCGCCGAGGAAAGGCCGGTCCCCACGGCGCCGCCCAGCCCGCGGAGCGAACGCCGCCCCGACGGCAGGGAGCGAATACCACAGCAGACCGCCAGCCCCCCCAGGCCCGCCAAGCCCGAGACCGCAGCACCGGTGAAGGCCGCCGAGTCGGTGGCCGGCACCGAGATGGCAGCCGCTGCGACAGCCGGCGGTCCGGAAAGCAAACTCGATTTGTTGGAAAACCTGGCCCACGAAGCAGAGCACTCGGCTGAGATAAGCTGGTTGCGGCCATTGTTGCGGGAATTATTGGAGGAGCAGCGCCAGCAGATACGCGCCGATTTACGCCGTGTCCTGGCTCCCGGAGTCGTTGCCGGCGACGGCGATGAGGGCGATAGCAATCCGCTGCCGGTTTACCCGCCGCCGGTGCGCGCTGCCAATACCTGGGCGCTGCCGGCTTTTATTTTGGCGGTGCCGCTGGCCCTGTTTGCCTACGTCCTCAATGGCAATACCCAGGTGATTGCCGATTTGCAGGCGCAAAATCAGCGCCTGCAAAGCCTGACGCCACTGCAGGAAAGTCGCCCGGCGGCCGTCATTCAACAACCCAGGGTCACCGCGACCGCTACCACCGCCGTTGAGGCGGATCTGCTGCAGGTCATTGCCTGGGCCAATAACCGGCGCAATATTGTCCCTTTCACAGACGTCCCGCTGGGCGATACCGCGCTGGAGCTGTTGTCGCGCTTGGTGCCGGTGCTGAACGCCGCGCAGGTGCCCGGAACCCTGGTGTTGATTACCCACACGGCGGAGTTTTGCGTGGTTGAAGGCCCCGGCGGCGAGCTGGCGCTTGCCGCCGACAGTCTGCCGTTTACCGAGTGTACCCTCAATGAACAGAACCTGGGGGAGTCCATCGAGTTCAGCAATTACCTGGCCAGCGTGCGCGCCGGCGCCGGGCCCAGTCTGCGGGTGCGCATAGAGAATCGCGGCAACCTGGAGCCCCTGGTTCCCTACCCGCTGCCGGAGTCACTGGCCAACGCCGGGCAGTGGAACCGGGTTGCCCAGGCAAACAATCGGATAGAAATTGCGTTTGAAGGCCAGAGTAAAGGGATTGCTTTCAACTGACCCGCACCGTCACCGCGCCTCCCACCAGCCTGTCGCCAGGCATCTGGCGCCTGCTCCCAAGCGCTATGGTCCGGTAAACGGGGATGCTATGCTGTGCGGGCTGATGATCCGCTGCCCCATGCGCAGCGTAATTATTTCCGATAACCCACCCTGATAGGTCTATATTTGGTGTTGTGGCAGCCGGATGTCTGTCTATCTATCGTTAGGTGGTTGTCTACAGAATATGGAGTTCGTATATGCCGCTGGTCACCCCGCTTGCCCCCGATGCCGACGATGAAGTACGCGAATTGGCGCAGTTTTTCAACGAAACCCTGGGCTTTTGCCCGAATAGCGTATTGACCATGCAGCGACGGCCGGCGATCGCCAAGGCTTTTATCTCGCTCAATGTGGCGGTCATGGAGAATCAGGGGCGGGTGACCAGTGCACTGAAGCGTCTGATCGGCTACGTCTGCAGCCATGTGGCGGGTTGCCGTTACTGCCAGGCACATACCATTCGCGCTGCCGAGCGCTACGGGGCGGAGACAGAGCAGTTACAAAACGTGTGGGAGTTTCGCACCCATCCGGCGTTCAATGAAGCGGAGCGGGCGGCGCTGGAGTTTGCCGTAGCCGCAGCCGGCGTACCCAATGCGGTGGATACCGACATTCAGGCGCGCCTGCGCGATCACTGGGACGACGGTGAAATCGTGGAAATCCTGGGCGTCGTAGCCCTGTTCGGGTACTTGAATCGCTGGAACGACAGCATGGCCACCACCCTCGAGGAGGGCGCGCAGGCGTCTGCGCAGCAGTGGCTCACCGATCTCGGCTGGCAGCGCGGTAAACACCAGTAGCGGCCTGGATGAAAACCAGTCGTATGGTTTAAAAAGTTACTTGTTTTACAGACACTTGTTTTATAGAGAGGGACGATATCATGAGGGCGATCTGGAATGGGGCGGTGATAGCCGCAAGTGACGACACCGAGGTGGTGGAGGGCAATCACTATTTTCCACCGGAATCTCTGAACCGGGAGTTTTTGCAATTATCGGACACCCAGACAGTGTGCGGCTGGAAGGGCACGGCCAGTTACTATACAGTGGTCGTCAACGGCAAGCAGAACCCCGATGCGGCCTGGTTTTACCCTGAACCGAAACAGGCTGCGGAACAGATCACAGACTATGTGGCCTTCTGGCGGGGGGTGGATGTCATCGAATGAGTAAACCGAGGACGGTTGGACAATAAAACAGCTTTATGCGAAAAACCAAAATCATCTGCACCATCGGTCCCGCCACCAGTTCCTATGATATGCTGGCCCGGCTTCACGAAGCCGGGCTCGATGTGGTGCGACTCAATATGTCTCACGGCGATCACGACTCCCATGCGAAAGTGATAAAAGCCATCCGCACGCTCAATAAAAAAGTTAATCGCCCCGTTTCCATTATGATGGACACCCAGGGACCTGAAATTCGCACCGGCGACCTCCACAGCGATCTGGACCTGAAAACCGGCGAAGTCATATCCATCGTTGCCCGGAGTGTTGAGAATGTGGAGGAGACCTCCATTGCGATTCACTACGATGACCTGATCGAAGATGTGGGGGTGGGCGAGCGCATTACGGTGGACAACGGGCTTATCAATCTCGAGGTGCTGGAAAAGAACGACCGGGTGATGCAGTGCCGGATCATCGATGGCGGTGTGCTCAAAAGCAAGCGACATGTCAACCTGCCCGGCATTCGGGTGAATCTGCCGGCCATCACCGAGAAAGACAAGCTGGATATCGCTTTTGCCATAGAGCAACAAGTGGATTTTATCGCCCTGTCGTTTGTGCGCGAAGCGCAGGACATTCGCCAGCTGCGCGAACTGCTGGGCGAGCGGGCCGGCAAGATAAAAATCATCGCCAAGATCGAAGACCAGGAAGGCGTGCGCAACGTCACCGATATCATTCGCGAGGCCGATGGCGTTATGGTGGCCCGGGGTGACCTGGGGGTGGAGGTCCACATTCACGACCTGCCCAACATCCAGCGCAATATCGTGCGCCTGTGCAGCACTCTGGGCAAACGGGTGATCGTGGCGACCCATCTGCTGGAGTCCATGATCGAAAATCCGATTCCCACCCGCGCCGAAGTCACAGATGTGGCCAACGCGGTCTATGAGGAGGTCGACGCGATTATGCTCTCCGGCGAGACCACAGTGGGCAAACACCCGATCAAGTGCGTGCGCTACCTGGACCAGATCGCGCAGGCGTCTGAGAAAACCCCGGGGCTGCGCTTTACCCGGGAGTTGATCCGCACCACCGACAAACAGCATATTGCGGCGGCCGCTGTAGAACTGGCCGATTCTCTCCACGCTCGCGGTATTGTGGTCATCACCCGTCGCGGGCTGATGGCCAACTATGTCACCAACTGTCATCCCGAGGTGCCGATCCTGGCGTTCACCAATGATGGCCGCACGCGCCGGCAGTTGACGCTGAACCGCAACCTGCGCAGTTTTCGCCTGGCGTTTTCCAGTGACCCGGAGAAGACGCTGGCCGGCGCGTTTGCCATACTGTTAGCCGACAGCGGGTTTACCGGTGCTGATAAGGTGGTGGTGATTTCCGATATCCTCAGTGGCACGGGGATCGACGCCATCCAGATTCGGGAACTGGGCAAAACCCATCCCGCCGACTGAACTGTGCCGGGTTGGATAAATCTTATGCTTACCTCTCGGTGTGATCGGAGCGGACGGTGCGCGGTTTATCGCTGAGTCTTGTGCTGGTGGCGGTAACCGCCACCGACGCCTGGGGCGCCCGGGAAACCGGGTCCATCGCCCCCGAGATACCACTGCCGACGCCCTACGGCCTGAAGCTGGTTAGAAGCATTGACTATCGCCACGAGCAGGCCGCTGCCCCAGAACCCCAACCCGAGCCTCTCTCGAGGCAACGCCTCGCCCAGTATGAAACCCTGCTCGAGGAGCACGAGGGCGACGGTGCCTATGCGCCGCAATTGGCTGAGGTACTGCGCGAGCTGGCGGCGGCCTACCGCAGTCGCGGAGACTATGCCGCAGCCATCGACGCCTACAAGCGCGCGGTGCATGTGACCCGTGTCAACGAGGGCCTCTACACGGCGGTGCAGATACCCCTGCTGCGACAATTGATCGAAACCCATCTGGGCGCCGGCGACCTGCCGCGCGCCGATCAAATGCAGCAGTATCTCTACCTGGTGACCAAATTACAGGCCGGGCAGAGTGACCGGCAGCTGCTCGAGGCCGCCCTCGCTTATTCGGACTGGCAGCGTAAAGCTTATCTCGATGGACTCGGCGGTGATACGTATTTGCGGTTGTTGGAGATGCACACAGTACACACGCAAGAGGTGCAGCGCCTGGAGGCACAAAATGCCGTCAGCCCGGCCTTGATCCCGCATCTTTACAGACTGCTTGGCACTGAGTATCTGCTGTCCCAGTACGAAGGCGAAAAGCCGCGGGAGTTTCAGGTCAACCTCAGGCAGGGGGACGGTCTCGATCTCGAGTCCGGGACTATCGAGGAGGCGCGCTTCAAACGGCTGGAGGACAATATTCACCGGCGCGGGCGCAAGCTGCTGCAGAGAATTCTGGCGCTTGAGCGGCAGAAAAGCCAAACCACCACTATCGAGCTGGTGGAGGCCAAAGTAGCGCTGGGGGACTGGTATCTTTGGTCTGAGCGGCGCGCCCGTGCCCAACAGTCCTACGCGGAGGCATTTGCGTTGCTGGCCGATATGAACGATGCCGCCGAGCAGCGCCAGCGCCTGTTTGGCGCACCGGTCGAGTTGCCGGCGTCGGCGGTGTTTCGCCCCGGGCGGGAATTCTCAGCTGCGACACCCCGGGGGCACGCGACTATGTCCTTTACCGTCTCCCGCTACGGCCGCGCCAAAAATATCGAAGTGCTCGAACTGAACCCGCAAGACAGCGCCGGAGCGCGTATTGCCATTGTCAAAATGTTGCGCCAGTTGCGGTTTCGGCCGCGGATGGAGGCCGGGGTCACGGTCGGCACCGAGCGGGTGGTCAGAGAGTATCATTTTGATTATTGAGAGGTCACTAACTCCCGGTTATGAACTCGATACCGCGTTCAACTCGTCCAGAATCTGCCTTACGGACTTGTAGCGATGTTCAGGTTTTTTGGCCAGCGCCTTGTGAATGATTTTTTGCAGGGCGATGGGTAATTGCCCGCCCTTCGCTTTTATCCGCGGCACCTTTGCTGTCATATGCAGATTGGCCAGCTCTTTAAAGCCGTTGGCGCTAAACGGCGGCGCGCCATTGAAAATGGCGTAGAGAATAGCGCCGATGGCATAGATGTCCGTACGTTCATCCAGTTGGCCGCCGTAAAACTGCTCGGGCGCCATATATCTTGGCGTGCCGGCGACTGTAGTGGGATTCCTGTCGTTGTTCTGCCCCACCTTCATTGCCAGCCCGAAGTCCATGATTTTTAGAATGCCCTGGCGATTGATCATCATGTTAGACGGTTTGAGGTCGCGGTGAATAATGCCCTGCTCGTGGGCTGCATTCATTGCCGAGCAGATCTGGCGGGCCATGATAATGCCGATATTGATATCGAATGCACCCTTGGTATTGAGCAGATGGCCCAAATCGAAGCCGGAAACATACTCCATGGTGATGTAGTAAAATTCCCGCCAGTTACCGTAGTCAAATGTTCTCAGTATGTTTCTATGGGTTACCTGGCGGGCCAGGCGAATCTCTTCCTTGAAGTCCACGCTTTCCTGTTGTGTGAACAGTTCCCTGTCGACCACTTTAATCGCCACATTCTCATCCAGTTCGATGTCCTGGGCCAGAAACACACGGCCCATGGCGCCGGCGCCGAGCAAACGGGTGATTTTGTAGCGCCGGTCGATACCGGTGCCGGGGCCGATATCCGACCGGTCGTATTCGGCTTTTGCGTTGCGGAGATTAATAACCGTTCCATCATCGGTAACCGGCCGGCCGGCGACAGGTGCGGCGACTGCGACCTGCTGCGGGCGCTCGGCTTGCGGTACCGCTTGCTTTGCCAACAACGGGATTGACTCTTCCAGGTCCAACTCATCGGAGATTTGGGCAAGATAGGTTTCCAGTTGCGCCTTTTCTTTCAGTGCGTGTCCCATTTTAATCACCGAGCGATACAATTGCCCCACTTCGTCACTCGATGTCGATCCGGTTTTGATGTTTGAGGTTTTGATATTCGAATAATCACCTTCTCGAATCTTTTGGGTAACGGCGACCAGTTCGATAATCGGGTGGCTGATCCTGCGAGCAAAGAACCAGGCAAAAATACAGGCAATAAACAAGCAGGCCAGGCCGATAATCACGACAGTGCGTTGAATGTCCAGAAATGGTTTGAGCAGCTCGGTGCGGGAGCGTAATGCCATCAAAAAACCGAGCGGTTTACCGCCTTCATTGCTCAGTGTGTGCACGACAGCATGGAAATCCTCATCGCCGAGTGGCAGGCGGAGATCGACTTTACGCTGGGCGTCGTTGTAGATATTTCCCCAGATCTCGGGGTTGACGGAAAAAAACGCGTCTAAAGCGGTTTTGAGATCGGGGTTGGTGTTGTAGGTAGAGCTGGCGCCGCTTATATTTCTGCCGGCGTCGCGGGTAAACAGAAAGAAGCCGATGTCACTGGCCGTCAGGGCATGGATTTCCTCGGCGATTTCGCCGGAGAGCTGGTAGCCGAGCGCGACAGTGCCCCGCACCAGGTCGACGGCAACGTTGTCGAAGATGGGCACCACCACCATTTGCAGGAGCTGGCCGCGGCTGGCAATGACGCCGTGGGAATGTTCCCCGATCAGCGCTCTGTTAAACAGTGCGCTTTTGCCCCCCATGTTTTGCCCGATGGCCTCGGGTCTGTCTGAGCGGGCGAGAACCACGCCCTGGGCGTCGGTGAAGAACAAAACGTCGAAGTCCAGTACGCGTTTGAATTCCTGGCCCAGGTCCTGCAGTGTCTGTGCCTGGCTGTCGAAAACCAACGGTAGAACGCGGCCGTCTTTGGCAATCCCTGTGGCGACCTCTGCGATCGATGTGAAGCGGCTGGCAATCTTGGTATCCAGTACGATACTCGACTGCTGCAGCGACTGGTCAATGACCCTGGCGGAGACTTTGTTGGCCTGTGCGCCGATGCGCCAGGATGTCGCGGCAATCAATAGGCTAAAAGCCACCAGTATCAGGAAAAACAGCTTGGTGCGAATGCTGAGGGCGACGTTGTATTTTTTTATGGCCATTAGAAATACTCATCGTCGATGCTGTAGGCGTCGTTGCCGTATCCGGACCGGTACTTGCGTGGACTGTCATAGCTTTTGCCGAATTTGTTCTTGTGCTTGACAGGTTTGTGATCTGCAGTGTCCAGTTTGGTATCGATACGGGTGGTTGCGTTGCGGGCTATGGTGACAGATGTTGTCTTTTCGCCGCGAATATGCCAGATGTGCAGCGTGTAGTTTCCCGGTGGTACCGACTTCAGGGAAAAGGTGCCATCGGCCTCTGTTGTCGTCGACAGGCCCTCGCTGCCGACTGCGACGAACATCGCCATACCAGGGTGGATATTGCAATAAACCTTGACAATACCTTCTTCATTGAACGCCACGTCACGTTTGAGTCCGCTGCCGTAGGTGCCGAGGTCGAAAGCGTTTTTCCCCGTCGATGAAAAGACGTTGTGCCGAATGTTATCGTCGTTGATGAAACTCAAGCGGTCGCCTTTATTAACGGTCAGGTAGCCCGGCATATAGGTTTTGTTCTTCATTTCAACGGCATGGGTTTGTGGTTTGCTGTTGTGATCGGTGTTGCTGCGGTCCGTCGGCGTCAGGCGCACGATGATGCCTGTGGCGGGGAGCCGCGAGTTATCTTTGCCGAGGATGGTTATTTTCCCGGCAATGCCGCCACTGACCGGAGCGACAGGGCGCGTGCGGACAGCAGGTTTTACGGGTCGCACCGGCCTGTGGCTGGTGGCGGTGCGGTTGGTGTTTTTCTCTGCCGCTGTTGTTTTTTTCGCCGTTGTTTTGTCTTTCTTTTCTGTCGCGGTTGCTTGCTCTATCTTTTCTGCCGTCGACGGTTCGGTCTCTTCCAGCAGCGGTCCGACAACCGCCGAACTCTCCGGTGTTGCGACGCGATCGGTACCGGGCAGCGGATACAGCGCCTCGCAGCCGGCCATTCCCCAGCACAATACCGCGACCGCAGTCGTTTTTACGCACTGTGTTATCCATGCCATCGAGTTTGGATTGTATTTTTCAGCGAGCGTCAACATGAGTTTTCCATCCAGGTGTTTTAGGGCATATACGACCGGTGGCGGCAAAGCGTTGCAGCCGGGGTCATTTTTTTTTAGGAGAGTTTGTGACGGAGAGTTTGATCGCGGTCACCCATAGGGCTGGCTGCTGTGGCTGTGCCGGCAGCCGCTGGAGAAAATGAGGTATTTACCGGATTAAGTTGCCACCCCTCTCTGTCTATGATGGCTGCCTGGTTTGTGCCTCTGGTTTGTGAGACCCCCGGTTTACACAACCCCGGTTGATCCCTGGTGCGGGCGTGAATACTCGCTAACTTTTGGCTGAATAAAATTAAGCCATTATTCGAGGTGAGACAAATGGTCGATATCATCGGACACAGGCAATGGCTGGCGGCCACTGATGGCGGTCGCCTGTCGGTGCGCAGCCGGGAACTGAAAGCACTGGATGCCGCCATCGAGCGCTACGGCAAAACGCCCGGTCCAAGCCGGGAGGATGCCGTGCGCACGGCCCTGATCAACTGGATCAGCAGCAAGCGGGGCAAGTGGCGCGGCAGCATTCGCAATCGCAGCGGGGCAATCAAAAAGCTGCTGGAGCAACTCGGGATGCTCGACAACAGCCCCACGGCTGTGTTGCGCGGGGCGCCCGGAGAGGACTTGCGGGTGCTGTTCGCCAACAAGCGGCTGGAGTGGAAGCCGGGCTTTAAGCGCAAGCTGGGCAATAACAAATGGGGTGCTGCCGCGAATACCCTGGGCCTGGCGACCAACAGTATCATCCTGGTAAGCCATTACCACGACGATATGCTGGACAACCTGGCCGGCGTTTCGCTGCACGGCATCAATGCAGAAGCGGCGGTGCTCAAGGCGGCGGTAAAACTGGTGGCGAAAGTGTTTAAAGAAGTGGTACCGGTGGAGTTGCGGGCCGAGGTGGGGTTGAGCCTGGCGGCGGAGATGCCGGCTTTGTTAGGCAACTTCGTCAACTCTATGGTGCCTTTCCTGTCGGAAGTCACCACCGGCGGTGCGACGGTGTTAAACCTTGTCAAAGCGGGCTTGAAAAATCGGCGTATTAACGCGATGCGCCACCACAGTGAACACAGTATGAGCGAGCGGGAGCCGCGCCAGGCCATAGAGGCGATGATTCGAACCCTGCGCCGCGAAAGAAACGCCGAACTCGCCAGCGGGGCCGTCTCGGGTGTCGCCTTCGGCGCGCAACTGGCCGGGCTGGCCCTGGACGGTGGCGCGGCCAGCAGAGCGACCATCGGCTGTGCCAGCAATGTCATCAAGCTGGCGAATATACTGAGAATGGTAACTCGCGATGTGCGAGAGAAAAACGCCGCCAACCGGCTGATGCAGCGAGGGGTGGATATCACCATTTTTGAGATCAGCCCGATTGTCGGCGCCTATTATGTCTGCTGTGCCTCAAGCAGCGATCTGATCAATGTCATCTTCAGCCGATTCGGTGAAGACCGCTGGCAGGACACGGCAGAGGCGGTCCTCGCGCAGCATATAGAACCCCTGCGCGCCGAGGCGCGCGAACTGATCAGTATGCACAGGTTCCACATTCCGGGGTTGGAAAAATTCCCCGGCATGATCAGTGGACGAAACTCTGCAGAGTTGGCGCGCATGGCGCGTATGAAGGGTAATACCGGCATGGCCGGCTTCGGGTCGGACAGCCTGCCGGCGCAGTCTGCTGCCAACTGAATTAGTTACATCAGGCTCTGACAAGAATGGCTCTTCCTTAAGCAAATGTTTGCCAATTGACCGGTCTGGCTCTGGCTAGGGCCTTCAGAAACACGAAATAGATTAGGCAAGCGTCATTATCAGGCTCTAACAGCGGTTCCCTGTCTTTAGCTCCGCTGCAGTGTGTGCAGCGTAATCTCCGGCGGGCAATTGAATCGCACGTCCAACACACAGGCGCCGGAGCCGGTGGAGGTGTAGCCCTGCATATCCCGAAAGCGCCAGCGGCCGACGCAGAACTGACGCGGACAGTCGGCATTGAGCAGCAGGGGCAGGCCGCCGGGGAGGCAAATCTGACCGCCGTGGGTGTGACCGCATAACATCAGATCGAAATTGGCAAAGGCGGCGTGCCGGTAGACTTCGGGTGAATGGGCCAGCAGGATCGAGACGGCCCCGGCGGGTATATTGCCGGCGGTCTTGTCGAAATTGTCGGCCCGGTAGTAATGGGGGTCGTCGATGCCCGCCAGATAAAGGCCGGCGTCCTGTCCGCCCCGGCGCAACTGCACATGCTCGTTGAGCAGCACGCGAATGCCCAGCGCTTCGATTTCCGGCGCCATACCCAGACTGTCGTGATTGCCCAGCACGGCATAGACCTCATGTTTGAGATGGGTGCGCACCCGGCGCAGCCCGTCGATGGCGCGGCTGAAATCGCCGTGGGTTTTGCCGCGAAAGTCGCCGGTAAAAACGCAGATATCATAGTCCACCCCGCGCACGGCCTCGATCAGGGCATGGGGGATATCGTCAGCCATATCCAGGTGGGGGTCGGACACGTGCAATATCCGGTAGCCTTCAAAGGCGGCCGGCAGTCGCGCCAGGGCGACCCGGTTGTGAGTGAGTCGAATGGCGCGGGCGTTGCGCTTGCCGCGCGCCGTCAGTCCCAACAGCCGCAGGCCGTATTTCAGCAGCACACCGATCAGCGTCCAGTTTTCAATATGGAAGAAGGTGCGGCCGCCGCCAAAAACGCGCGCTTCTTTTTCACGTTCCAGGCCCAGGCGTTGATTGAAGTGAATACTGCCGATGCGGGCCTCTAGAGGGACCGGATGTCGGACTGGGGTCGGTCCGGCCGATATCCTGACGGCTTTTGCGGTTGGCTCGCTCGACGCTGTAGTGTGGTTGGGTGTCGGAGTGTGTTTGATAGACGTCTCGGCCGGTTTGACAAGAGTCGCGGTCGTGTCCGGTGGCGCTTTGCCCTTGCGAGTTAATCCCATGACCCTTGTCTCCTCCCCTGTTTCTACTCAATAGCTCACTGTGACCCCAACGGCACTCCCTTAGGCAAATATCCGCTAACTGACCGGTCTGGCACTGGCTGAAGCCTTCGGAGACACGTCGTTGACCCGTCCCTGGGGACTCGCCTAAAGCGCCTACTTTTGGTCCCGACAGCATCCCTGCTGTTTAAGGCTTCAGCCAGTGCCGGACCTACCTTCAGCACGCTTAACAGAGATCGATGTGATTGAGGCTGTGACCGATAAACTGATGCAAATATGCTTAGTGAAGTACCATTGCACCGTGACTCTGCGTTGGGCACAGATGTGCTCACTATACGCCGATTATAGACATTGGGCAGTGGGTGAGAGCCGGGACTTGCTTATTGAATCCCTGGCGGGGACACTGCGGATTCCAGCGACTGACTGATGTGAGGATAGGGTGGCTAAGAGCAAGACCGCCTACGTCTGCAACGACTGCGGGGCGGACTACAGTAAATGGCAGGGCCAGTGCACCGAGTGTGGCGCCTGGAACAGCCTCAGCGAGGTACGAATGGGCGCCACAGCGCGTGCCAAACCGTTTGCTGGATATGCCGGCGCCGGTGGCGGCGAGGTGCAGACGCTGGCGGAGATTGACCTGCAGGCTCTGCCGCGATTTTCCTCGGGTACGGTCGAGTTTGACCGTGTGCTCGGCGGCGGACTGGTGCCGGGCTCGGTGGTGCTGATCGGCGGCAACCCGGGGGCTGGTAAGTCCACACTTCTGCTGCAGACCCTGTGTCATCTGGCGACGGAAAAAGAAGCCCTGTATGTCACCGGCGAGGAGTCGCTGCAACAGGTGGCCATGCGGGCACAACGTTTGGGGTTGCCGGCGGACCGGCTGAAAATGCTGTCCGAAACCAGTGTCGAGGCGATTATCGCCACTGCCCAACGCCTCAATCCCCAGGCGATGGTCGTGGATTCCATTCAGGTCATGCATATGGCCGATATCCAGTCCGCCCCGGGCAGCGTCTCCCAGGTGCGCGAGAGCGCCGCGCAACTGACCCGCTATGCCAAGCAGGCCGGTACCGTGTTGCTATTGGTGGGCCATGTCACCAAAGACGGCAGCCTGGCGGGACCCAAGGTGCTGGAACATATTATCGACTGTTCGATTTTGCTGGACGGGGCGCACGACTCCCGCTTTCGCACCCTGCGCGGCAATAAAAATCGCTTTGGTGCCGTCAACGAACTGGGCGTGTTTGCCATGACAGAACAGGGCCTGAAGGAGGTGACCAATCCCTCGTCGATTTTTTTGCAGCGCGGCGAGCAGGTGGCGTCCGGCTCGGTGGTCATGGTGGTATGGGAGGGCACCCGGCCCTTGCTGGTGGAAATCCAGGCGCTGGTGGACGACAGCCATTTTGGCAATCCGCGACGGGTCACAGTGGGTCTGGACCAAAACCGGTTAGCGATGCTGCTGGCGGTCCTGCACCGCCACGGCGGGGTGCTGGTGGGAGATCAGGATGTGTTCGTCAATGTGGTGGGCGGTGTCAAAGTTGTCGAAACCAGCGCCGATCTGGCGCTGCTGCTGGCAGTGGTGTCGAGTTTTCGCGACCGGCCGTTGCCGCGGGAGCTGATGGTGTTTGGAGAGGTGGGTTTGTCCGGTGAAATTCGACCGGTACCCAGCGGCCAGGAGCGCCTGCGCGAGGCGGCAAAGCACGGTTTTAAAAAGGCGATAGTGCCGTTTGCCAACGCCCCCAAGGGTGGTATCGGCGGTATGGAGGTAGTAGCGGTCAAGAAGCTCAGCGAAGCGCTGGATGCGCTCTAAGACTTGTTCATGCTGTTTCAGGTGGTTTTTGAGAGGGAGCGAATTTATCGTGCCCTCACTGGGGGCTACCGATATTGAACAATACCGGCCGAGCGGCGCCAGGCACCGCTGCCAACAGTAGGCGCCTGAACCCCGTGCCGGTGTGAACAGAGGCCCTAGTCGTAGCTCTCTTCGTGCTCGTGGAGCATGGTGTCCAGGCTGCGCTCCGGGTCGCCGGTGGTCTCCTTGTTTTTCTCCAGCAGGTCCCGCAGCCGCGCCTGGTTGTCGATACCGCTGGCGCGGCACTCGATCCCCAGGAAATGCGCCCTTTGGTGGGAGAGCTTGCCCTGCATTTTAATGCTGTCGCCATCGTCCAGCTCGATGGTCAGGATCAGCTCCTCACCGTCTTTCAGGTCGTGGCGGTGGATCAGGGCGGCCAGGGCGCCATTGAACGATAAATCCAGGATATGGACCGGCCAGCGCTGGCGGGTGGTGACCAGGGTCGCGTAGGCGCGGTAAGCGACCCTGGGGAAGTAACGCCGGTCGCGGCCGGGTGTCAGGATTGAGGTCATTGAGTTCAGTTTTCCCTAATTGAATAGCGTTTGTGGCGCGTCTGTCTCCAACCCCGACGCCGCCGTTAACCGCTGGCCAGCATTGCCAGCTCCTGTTCGCAGTTGCGCGGATTGCCGGTGTTGAGTTCCACCAGCCGGCGCAGGTGCCCGATACTGTCAAGGTCGATATTTTCGCAGCGAAAACCCATTTGTGCACCCCTGGTGTGAGCCAGGCGCAGATTCATTTGAATCACTGTGTCATCGGCCAGGTGAATCACCGCCCTCACGGCTTCTGTTGCTGCCGGTCGATCGGCGCTGGGCAGGGTCGCCATCAGCCCCTGCAGGGAGACATCCTCCACTTGCGCCTCCCAGGAGCGTGCGCCCTGGTGGAAATCGGCCCTGGCCTGGAAGTTTACACGGCTGAAAAGGCGCCGTTCCCGATCATTAGTGGCCATACTATCTGCCCTCTCGTCTGCACTCGAAATCCCGGTCACGACTACGCCCGCTGGGCTGCCGGGGCTTAACCGCTGTTTGGTCACGCAGCTAACGGCGTAGTTAAAGACCTAAGTTAAAGACCTAAGTTAAGGACCTAAGTTAAGGACCTAAGTTAAAGACTTGGTTAACAACGTGCTTACAAGTGGTCTTAACACAGTTTAGTTGGCCCGCCGAGCCCGCACCAGTTGCGGGCGACAGTTAGCTTGCCAGGCTTTGCGCCGGCCTGCCAACTGTGTTTAACTGGGCCGACATGAATAGTCTAAAACGATGAACCTGGCTCGTGTTATTGAAAATAATGATAGAGAATTATGATAAAGCGAGCTGCGCCGGCCGATACTGAGGTAACTGTATGCACAAGGTTGCTGGTTTAAAACCCCCCTCACCCGTCTTGCGGGTCACGGAAATGCTGCGGGCAGCGGGCGAAATGCGATCGCTGCTGGTGACCAATCCGCTGTTGCGGGCCCTGCCCCGGGGGGCCGGCCAGCCGGTGCTGGTGATTCCCGGCTTTGGCACCACTGACGGTTCCACCTACGTGCTGCGCCGCTACCTGCGCAAATGGGGTTATCGACCCGAAACCTGGGCGCAGGGGTTGAACCGCGGTTTTCGGCAACGGCTCTTGCAGGGCGTGGAAGACCGCCTGCGCCATATTCACGAGCGCAGCGGGCAGGCGGTCAGCATCGTCGGACAGAGCCTGGGGGGGATTTACGCGCGGGAGTTGGCACGCCGCAACCCGGCGCTGGTGCGCCAGGTCATTACACTCGGCAGCCCGTTTGGCGGTCCCGATGGTGCCGCACCTTTGGTGGGGAAAATATACGACCGGTTGAACCCCGATGCCCAGGTGCGCAGCGAGTTCGAGGACATGGAACGGCTGCGCGAGCTGATCGAGCAGGCGCCGCCGGTGCCCGCCAGCGCCATCTACAGTCGCGGCGATGGCGTGGTGTCCTGGCGCGCCTGCGTGCAGTTGAACGGTTGCCGGCACAGCGAAAATATCGAAGTCCACGGCAGTCACTGTGGCATGGGGGTCAATCCCGCAGTGCTCTATGTGATCGCCGATCGCCTGGCCTGGGACAGCGGTGAGTGGCGACCGTTTAACCGTGCGGGTTGGCGGGCTCTGGTCTATCCTGAAGCTGTCAGGGCACAGTCGAATCTGTGTCGCGCTGAACTTTAGCACCTTTCGGGTTCCGGGTACTCTCCGCTTTCGGCCTCTCTCCGCTTTCCAGCCTCTCTTCGCTTTGGCGCCTTTTGCCTGCGCTCAAAGTGCTTGTCGGCTGCGTCTCCTGATCCTCTGGTTGCGCAATCTGCCGGTTGCAGTCACTGATTGTTGCTATCCCCCATACTTTTCCCGGGCAGGTCCGCCGCTTGGTTGATCGACACCTGCCCTTTGCGCGGATTACCGGGTTGAAGGAAATGATTTCAGGGTCTACTGTATTTTTAACCGGTTGGCGGAAAAACGGCCGTTGCCGTCGGACCGCCGCCGGCCCCCCGAACGTACAATCAATACCCCATTGTCGGGTGCCGGCCCGACGGTAGTAATGGTGTTATCTATGCAGCATGTCTACATTCACGAGCTGATGTCCGTATCGGTGAAAAGTGTCCCGGCCGATGCCAGCCTGGACGAGGTCGTGCGCATGATGCACGAGCATGTATACTCCTGCATGGTCATCACCGACGACAGCAGGCCAGTGGGCATTATCACCGAGCGGGATATGGTCAAGGTGTTGTCGGAACTGTTGGTTATGTGCCCGACGCGCACCTTTTACGTCGCGGACTTTATGTCCTCCCCGCCGGTATGTATTAACGAGGACGCCACACTCTACGAGGCGCTGGTGATTACCCAGGCGCGCAACATCCGCCACCTGCCGGTGGTAAACGCCCGCGATGAACTGGTGGGGGTGCTCTCCTATGCGGATATGACGCGGGCCCATTTCAATGCGATTGAAAAGCAGCGTGACATTATCGAGCACCACATCCGCGAGCGCACCCGGGAGCTGTCTGAGGCCAATGAGGAACTCAAGGCGTTGTCTTTGCAGGATGGTCTGCTGGGTATCGGCAATCGGCGCTCCATGGAAGTTGACGTGCAGTTTACCCATATCAACGCGGTGCGCTACAAGCGCCCCTATGCGCTGGCGCTGCTGGATATCGACTATTTCAAGTATTACAACGATCACTATGGCCACCAGGCCGGTGATGAGGCGTTAAAGGCGGTGGTAAAAGTGGTACAAAAATCGGTGCGCAGCTCCGACCGACTGTACCGCTATGGCGGCGAGGAATTGTTGTTGCTATTGCCGGAAACGCCGCTGCAGGAAGCGGTAACCGTGTGTGAGCGGGCCACGGAACAACTCTTTAAAGAGGGACTGCCGCACAGTAAAAGCCCTTATGCGGCGGTTACCTGCAGCACCGGCATTACCGCTATGGTGGGCGGTTGCGAGGGTGACTGGGAAAGCATGGTTGCCGAAGCTGACAAGTGGTTGTACCAGGCGAAAGAACAGGGGCGCAACCGCGTCTGCAGCGGACTGGCTGCGCTGGAGAAGCACACCTGATGGTGCGCCGCATTGGGTTGTGTTTTGCCCCTCGATGACTTTCAGCCGTAGGCTTTCCGGTGACCCGGCCGCTGCGCCAGCCGCCGGTAGTAACCTTCGAGCACGGGATAATCACCGATCAATTCCATATGGGTGGCCATGAAGCAACTGTGGCCCACCATGATATCGGCACCGGAAAAACTACCGCCGACCAGGTAATCGCGCCCGTCCAGCACCTTCGACAACATCTCGGCACGGCTGGCGAAATCTGCGCGCCCGCGGGCGGCGATACCGGGGTCGTGGGCGGTGCCCGGTGGGCGCATGGCTTCGAGCGGGCGCAGGGTATTGTCGAAATACATCATCAGGCAGGGGTCCAGTTCCGCGCAGGCGAAGATGCACCACTGGTAATAAATGGCGCGCGCGGCACTTCCCACCGCGGGCGCCAGGTTTGTCTGCGGGTTTTCATCGATCAGTTGCAGCACGATCGCGGCCGACTCCAGCAGGGTGTAACTGTCGGTCGCAAGCGCCGGGACCACGCCCAGCGGGTGTATGGCCCGATAGGTATCGGCGTGCTGGTCTCCCTCCATGAGATTGACGGGGTGACTCTCGTAGTCGAGCCCCAGTTCTTCGAGCACCCACCTGGCGCGCTGTGAGCGGGTCGGTGGCCATTCATAAAGCGTCGTCATGGTCTGTTCCTCACACGGTATTGTTTTCCAAGATTGCCCATTGCCGGCGAATATCCGGCATTGCAGTCTATAGACGTTTGACCAAGACAATAATCGACATCGACATCGACATCGACATCGACATCGACATCGACATCGACATCGACATCGACATCGACATCGACATCGACATCGACATCGACATCGACATCGACATCGACATCGACATCGCGTTTGGCAATTTTTCGCAGCAGCTTGTGTTCGAGCTAACTTGTTGCAGGTTGACTTGTTTCTGAGACCAGCCTGCCATTGCGATAGTCCGATATGGCCTGTTCGATCTCCTCGCGGGTGTTCATCACGAAAGGACCCCAGTTTACCACGGGCTCGCCGATGGGGTTGCCGGCCAGCAACAAGAGTCCGCTGTCGGCGGTGGCGGTAAATTCGATGCGGTTGCCGTTGCTCAACTCGCCGAGCTGTTGTTGTTGCAGGGGCCTGGCGTCGGCGCCGATCGCCAGTTGGCCGCGATAGACGTAGATTAATACCCGCTTGCCGCGGTCGACAGGTAAGCTGACTTGCTCGCCGGCGTTCAGATTCATGTCGATATAGTCGGGCTGGGTACTGACACCCTGCACCGGCCCGGCGACAGTTTGCCCGGCAAAGGTAAAGGTGCCGGCGATCACCCGGGCCAGGTTGCCCCTGCCGAAGCCAATGGCGGGAATCTGCTCAGCGCTGTATTCGCGATAACGCGGCGCCGTCATTTTTTGCGCTGCCGGCAGATTCACCCAGAGCTGGAAACCGTGCAGGCGGCCGGATTCCTGCTGCGGCATTTCGGAGTGCAGAACGCCGCGCCCGGCGGTCATCCACTGCACGCCGCCGCTCTCCAGCAGTCCCTCATTACCCAGGTGGTCGCGGTGTTTCATGGTGCCCTCGAGCATATAGGTAACGGTTTCGAAGCCGCGGTGGGGGTGTTCGGGAAAGCCGCCGATATAGTCCGCAGCTTCGTCCGAGGCGATCTCGTCCAGCAGCAGGAACGGATCGAACGTCTGGGGTGCGCCGTGGGCGACGTTGCGTTGAATACTGACACCGTCGCCGTCGGTAGCCGGCACGCTCGGCTGCAGTTTGGTCAGGACACGCGGTTGTTCTGTCTGGCTGCTCATGGCGCTGCTCTCCCCTGTGAGGTTGATAAAAAGTGCGACTACTTTAGAAGCGATCCCGGTCGTGGGGTGTGGAATATTCGATCTGCGGCCCGAGGGGTACCACCCGGGTGGGGTTGATGGTGTCGTGGCTGTAGTAGTAGTGAGTTTTGATATGGTCGAAATTAACCGTCTCTGCCACCCCGGGTTGCTGATACAAATCCCGCAGGTAGTTCGACAGGTTCGGGTAATCCTCAATGCGCCGGAGATTGGTTTTAAAGTGACCGTGGTAGACGCTGTCGAAGCGGATCAGTGTGGTAAACAGGCGCCAGTCCGCTTCGGTCACCTGGTCGCCGGCAAGGTAGCGCCGTTGGTCCAGGCGCTGTTCGAGGTCATCGAGCGTCGCAAACAGTTTGCCGAACGCTCTTTCGTAAGCGCGTTGGGTGGTGGCGAAGCCCGCTTTGTAGACGCCGTTATTGATATTGTCGTAAACCGTGGCGTTGACAGCGTCTATTTCGTCGCGCAACGCCGACGGGTAGTAGTCGGTCTTGACGTCGGTGAAGTCGTTGAATGCCGAGTTCAGCAGACGAATAATTTCAGATGACTCGTTGTTGACAATGGTCCCGGTTTTCTTATCCCACAGCACCGGTACGGTAACCCGGCCGCTGTAGTGCGGGTCGGCGGTCGTGTAGACCTGGTAGAGATACTGGATATCGGCAATGGGTCCGGGCTCGGCGATTTCCCAGCCGTTTTCGAGCATCTCGGGCTTGACCACAGTGACGCCGATAACGTCTTCCAGCCGTTTCAATTTACGCAGGATCAATGTGCGATGGGCCCAGGGGCAGGCCAGTGAAACAAATAAGTGGTAACGCCCGGCTTCGGCGACAAAACCGTCGCCGTCGGCCTCGGGCTTGAGGGTATGTCTGAATTGGGAGTCCTGGCGCACGAATTCGCCGCCGGTAGCACTGGTGTCATACCAGTCTGTGTGCCATTCGCCTTTGACAAGTAAGCCCATGATATAACCGCCTTTGATATCTAAAACTTCAAAAAATTTGCTTGGTTGAAGCCATTATATGCATTGCATAAAAAACAAAAATCGAAATAAAATGACCTTTATATTCAAATTGTCTGAATAATTGTTTGAGCGAGCCATGACTGCCCGATTGACCCTGGATGCGCTAGAAGTTCTGGATGCCATAGATCGCGAGGGTAGTTTCGCCGCCGCGGCGGCGGCCCTGTACCGGGTGCCGTCGGCGGTTACTTATACGGTGCGGAAGCTCGAACAGGATCTCGATGTCACCCTGTTTCGCCGCGAGGGGCGCCGCTCGGTGCTGACGCCGGCCGGGCGGGTGCTGCTGGAGCAGGGGCGCGATCTGCTGGCGGCGGCCGAGCGGCTGGTGGAGACCACCCGGCAGGTCGGCAGCGGCTGGGAGTCCTGTCTCACTATCGCCGTCGATTCGATTTTGCCGACCGCGGTGATCTATCCGCAGATTCAGGCCTTTTATGACCTCAAGCCCGATATCGAGATCAGTCTTTACGAGGAGGTGTTGGGTGGCTCATGGGAGGCGGTGATCGAGGAGCGTGCCGACCTGGCCCTGGCGGCCCCTGAGCCGCCTGCCAATACCCGGGGATTGCGCTATCGGGAAATCATGCAGGTCGAATGGGCGTTCGTGGTGCCGCGCCGGCACCCGTTGATCGCTCTCGGGCGACCGCTGGAGCCGGCGGATTTGCAGGCCTATCGTGCGGTGGTGGTACGCGATTCCTCGCGCCGGTTGCCGCCGTTGACGCGCCGCGTTTTCGATCGGCAGGCGGTGTTGCGGGTGCCTACCGTGCAGCAGAAAATCGATGCCCAGGTACAGGGACTGGGCGTCGGTTTTCTGCCGCTGCACCGGATCGAGCGACAATTGCGCGTCGGCGATCTGGTGGCTCTACCGTTGGCGCAGCCGACCACCGCTTCGCCCCTGCATCTGGTGTGGAAAGCAAATAACAAGGGGAAAGCGCTGGGCTGGTTTGTGGAGCGGCTCAGTGTTGCGGCGTTGGGGCGCTAATCCTGATAAGCCTATTTTTCTGCCCGCGCCACAGCATCCGGTAAAGCCTGGCGCTGTGCTTCAATTTCCTCCTCGTTTTCCTCCCGCAACTTTGCTTCTGCACGTTGTTCCGCAGTGGCGCATGCTGCAGCCATACCCTGTTGGAGATAGCAGGCTTAGCAACAATCACAAACATTTTAGATATGCAGCAGGCAATGCCGGTGACATTATTTCTTCGCTAATCTGCATGGGTTGCAAGTTATCGGGGGATAGAGGGATAGTCGTCCTAATTTATAAAACAGGAAAAAACCGGACTAAATTTTTTGGTTTTTGGCAGATTTCATTGCTATCGTTACTGCCTTACACGGTTAAGTCTTGTAAAATTCAGGTCATGAAAGTCAAAACTGAAGTCAGTAAGTGGCGACACCGCTTTCATGGTGAAACCTTTCGGCCTGCCTGCAAAGTCTATCGAAAATTTCACATAAGCGTCGGCATTCAGTGCGCGATCATTCCAGCGTACGACGAATAAGTCTGATGCCAGCGGCACCATTTTTCCCTGCCAGACCGTTGAGCGGTCGGATTTAAAAGACAACTCCTGACTTGCCTTCCTATTATTCGGTAAGGAAATCACAACCTTGCCGAACCAGGGGTCTTTATAGGTGTCCGCATAGCGTTCAATTGATCCTATCAGCTTGTAGTCAGGCTGGTCTGAAAACACGGTAGTCTCCGCGGCTTCGGCTATTTCTTTTTGCTGCATGGTGTAGAGCTTCTGCGGCCAATCTGTGTTGTCATCGGTGATATATGCTTCCAGGATAGGATATAAGATCGCCGTTTTATCATTGCCCGCCTGTTGATTGGTGTAGATGGCGACCCCGAGCTTTAGCTCGGGAATCATCGCATTGGCGCTGGTCATACCCGTTAAGCCACCAAAATGATACGCCAGTTTATAGCCATGAAAATCCTCCAGTGACCAACCGAGGCCATAGGTTGAAAAGTTTGTACCAAACCACTCCCGTCTGGTTTTTTTAACGGGTACCAATGTGTGGGGTGTCATTATAGTTTCCTGCTGTTGCTCGGACAGGAATTGATCGCCGTTTGGCAGGCGTCCTTTGTTAAGGAACATGGCGTGCCATTTAAGAATGCTCTGAATACTGCACTGTATGCCACCGGCTGCGGCTGTCACCGACCGATCGTAGACGGTGGCTTCGAGACGGGCGGTTTTTACCGGAGCACCGTTTTTTATCAAATGTGGCTCGGCAACATTGTTATGTTTTTTCAGATGGCTGCGATTGGCTGCGCAATGGTTCATTGCCAGTGGTTGCAAAATATATTGATCAATAAAGTTCTCATAAGATATTCCGGATACCGCGGCAATTACTTCGCCGGCGACAATATACATCAGGTTGTTGTAAGCATAGGCAGAGCGGAAACTATCGGCCGGTTTTAAATACTTCATATTGGCTATAATCTCTTCTCTTGAAAAATTGGAGGTAGGCCAAAACATTAAATCTCCCGCCCCCGGTCCCAAGCCGCTATTGTGAATCAGCAGGTCTTTAACCGTGAACTCCCGGGTGACCCAGGGATCATAAAGCTGGAAGGTAGGAATATGATCGATCACTTTACTATGCCACGTGATTTTTCCCGCATCCACGAGAAGGGCCAAAGCCGCTGCGGTAAACGCTTTGCCGGTAGACGCAATGCCAAACAGGGTTTGCGCATTCACCTTGTCTTTTTTACCGACCTCCAGCACGCCGTAACCTTTGGCATGAACGATCTTGCCGTCTTTGACAATGCCCACGGCAACGCCCGGCACATTAAATGTCACCATGACACGAGTGACAAGCTGGTCAATTTGTTCTGAGCTTAGGCCTGGTTTTTCCTGTTTTGTCCTTGTAGCTCTGGTTTCTGCAGCACTGGTCTTTGTATCACCAGTCGCTAAATCACTGGCCGCAGCTATAGTAAAAGCAGCCAATAACGATAAGGAGACCACCGTGGCTTGAATGGTTTTTCTCATAAATAGTCTCCGCGCCCGTTAATATCGCGGTATCCGTTAGTACAATATTTAGTGTCCCAGCCAGCCGGTAAGTCCAACACCAATAAAGTTGGCGATGCTATAACCAAAGACGCCCAACAGAACTGCGGGTGCCACCAAATCAGTGCGTCCTTTACCGGCGGCGAGGGCTGCCGCGCTGGCGGGGCCGGCGGCACAGGCATTGGAAGCAATCACCGCGTCCATGAGATCAAGCTTGAAATACTTGGAACCTGCGAAAATCACTACTGCATGACAGACAATGACGATAATACCCAGGGCGCTAATAACGGCGGCCTTGTCCACCATCGACATCAAATCCGCACCGATCCCAATAGCGGCGAAGAACAGGTACATAAAAAACAAACCTATCTCGTAGTCACCTCTGAGCTTCTTAAGCTGTCCGGCAAACAGATTGGCCACGACAATGGTGATCGCGGTGATAAACATAATGCTGTAACCGGCCACACCAAAGTAGGCGGCCAGCGCGTTACCGCAGGTACAAATGGTAAACGACAAGCCGAGAGCAAGTCCGATATGCTTGAGGTCCATAACTGCCGGCTGCGGCTTTTGTTGTCGATTTACGTCACCGCCAGCCACCCCTGCTACCGGGCTGGCGGGTGCAGGCACAGGCGAATGGCTAAACCACCGCTGAACTATAACGAGCGATGGCATAGTGGCCAAAAGCGCCAGATAGATAACGATGATCACGTTGTCCACAGCAATGCTGGCCGTCGCCAGTGAGGGGTCCAGCCCGACCGCTTGTGTCACCGCGATCAGGTTCATGGACCCGCCGATATAGCTTGCACTAAACACGCCGACAAGTTCTGCAGCCTGTTCCCCCAGTGGCAACAGGAAGTAGCCAATTAACACGCCTGCTACCGTGCCCGTGGCTCCCAGGAAAAACGCTGCCATCATACCTTTGGTTTCCGCAATCACCCTTCTCAAATCTGCCTTAAACAGCAGCAGTGGTATCGCAAGCGGCACCAAATAGGACCAGACAACACTGTAGGTAGCGGCCTCTTTTGGCACTATACCGATATTGGACAGCATCATCGCCGCAACAAGCACCGCTGCGGCCCCGGAAATATTACTGCCAACTTTCGTGGTATCGGCCCAAAAGCCAAAAGTTGCCAGCAGCACTAATACCGCCCATAGCGCAAAACTCCAATCGGCGCTAATTAACGGCTGGGCCAGCATAAATACTCTCCGCTATCCGTAGAGTGCCACATGTCAAAACTCGCTCTATTGGTGATGAGACTGTTTTACGGTTCGTTATTACAACTGCTTTCTCTAAAGCTGCAATGCTCTGCCCGGGTTAGACGGTGAACGTTTGGTCCGGACGCCGGCCTAAACCGAACAACCGAACCAACATTTACCGTTTAAAAGAAAAAGAGACTAAGAGAAGTTAAAACAGGTACTTTACGTCAACCCCGATTGTTCGGGGCCGCATTTGAAAGGCAAGAGTAGGATCGCCAACCACACTGGTCAGCGCATTCTCATTTAGCAGATTGGTGGCATACAGGGATACATCGACAGCATTAAGTGAAACCCCGGCTCTGGTATCGAGCTTGTGATAACCACCAGCTTCGGTGAACCGAGCACCTATGTCATCCCGGTATTTGTCCACATAGGCATAATTGGCACGGGCAAAGGCGGCGTTGCCGGCAAGCTTAAAGCTAAACTCCAAACCGAGGCTGGCATTTAATTCCGGTGCGCCGGGTAACCGCGTTCCCTTTTCCCCCAGCGAGCTGTCTTGAGTCAGCTCGGCTTCAGAGGATGACAGGCCAAGGTCAAACTTCCAGTTGTCTGTAATGTAATAACTCAATTCCAACTCAACCCCTTCGATGCGAGCTTCACCGGCGTTGGCCAGTACACTAAATCCGCAGTCGGGTGTTGCCCGTACAGAGACAGGTAGACCTGTCCAGTCAATTCGGTAGAGCGCCAAGCGGGTTTGCAGCCGTTCATTCAACAGGGAAAACTTTGCCCCCAGTTCATAATTGTCCAGCTCATCAGGTTCTACTGAGTCATTGTCAATCGTGATGTTAGTGCCATCAAGGAAGCCATCCGGGCCGGGGTTGCCGGCCGCATCAAATCTATCACAAGTAGCGGCCGGAGCTGGTGTCACCGGCGCACCAATACGAAACCCCTGCGCCCATTGCGCATAGAACAGCAGGTCATCAGTCGGGGTGTAGCTGAGATTGCTCTTAAAGCTGATATCTTTTTCACTGGCTCGCTGATCTTCGCGTATACCGCTGCCCAAGGCCCCACTTTGAAGCACGTTTTCGCGGCGCTCATAATCAAACCAGCGGCCGCCAACCGTGACTTTAAACTGCTCATTCAACTGATAGGATAACTCACTAAACACAGCCGTTTGATCATTGGTAAATACCGAGTCTTCGTGAAAAACATCATTAGGATCAGTACCAAGCCCGCCGCCAAACGGAATACCAATGGCGTCCAGATCACCATACCAGGGCGCATCGCTATCCAGTACTTGCTCGACCTCTTCATAGTAAACACCGGCCAGTAGCTGAAACGGGCTGTCCCAGGAAGAAACAAAGCGCACCTCCTGTGCAAACAGATCGCGGTCCTCATCCGTTACCTGCACCAGCGCCAGACCCAATGCACCGGAGGCAAGATCTACCGCTTTCAAGCCACCACCGCTGGTTTTGCTGGTGCTCGATAATAGCGTCCCCCAGCCAAAGTCGTACTCAATTACCAGGCTGCTTAACTGAATTTCGTCGTCGCGGAATTGATCACCACCGTTGAGGCTGCCAATTTGCACCGGCTTGGCTTGATAGTCATCCAGGTCCAGATTGACGTTTTGGAATCCTTCGTTCTGTTCCAGCTCCTGCCAGGCTTGAATGAATGTTACCGCCAATGCATCGGTAGGTTTCCACAGCATACTGACCCTGCCGCCGGTGTACTCTGAACTACCAATACCGCTCTCGGTAATCAGGTCGACACCAAACGTTTCCGCAAAAGCAATAGCGTCGGGATCACTGGCAGCGACGTTGTCGATAAAACCGCTGTTATCAAATCGATAAGCGACCATGCGTAAAGCAAGTTTGTCTTGAATCAACGGTAGATTCAACACGCCAACAGTTTCATTGTTGCTACCGCCGCTTTCTGCGGTCGATGAAAAACCCGCTTCCAGCGAGCCCTCCAGTCTTTCGAGATTTGGCGCCTCCGGTATGCTGCGCACAGCGCCGGACATACTACCCGAACCAAAGAGGGTCCCCTGTGGGCCACGCAGTATCTCCACGCGATTGAGGTCAACCATTTTCATATCGACAGCGGAACCGTTAATAACGGTATTTAAAGGTACTTCGCCAAAGAAGACCCCAACCGTGGAATCTTCACTGCCGCTGGCCCTGACACCACGAATAGTAATGCGGTTAATGCCCACCCCTTCGGCAGCCACGTTGACGCCGGGAATGGTGCTCAGGTAATCGTCCATACTGACGAGATTGCGACGTTCAATTTCCGTTGTGCCGAGTGCGCTCACACTCATCGCGGTATCCTGCAGGCTTTGTTCCCGCTTCTGCGCGGTTACCACTATTTCCTCAATTAACAGGCCAGTGTTTTCGGTATTTTGACCGGCCGCTTGATTGGCCGCAGCTATTGCTGCAAATAGTGCCGTGAGACCGGAAAAAAATGATTTTTTGGTTTTCTTGCTGTTCATCGGTTTCCCCAGGTTCCTGTCAGACCGCGCATGCGAAACCGTAATGACTCCGCCCTCTGTAAGGTCGCCTGAGAGCCCGGTGCCCTGAAGCAGAATATCCAGCGCCTGTCTGACGCTGTACACACCCTTCACGGCATTGGCATCTACAGAAAGAACAGGGTCGTAGGGAAATAAGAGCAGAACGCCCACTTGCGTTGCCAGCGCCTCCAACGCCGTTTCGACACTTTGCCGGGCAATATCAAATTTATACGCCGGCACCGGCTCTGCTTTGGTCGGGCCCGAAAGCAACCCTGCCATGCACAGTGCCAGCACAGTAACTGTCAACAACAAGTGTGACGATTTTTTCCCAACTATTGTCCCGCTCAGGAGCACTTTAGGTGCTCTTCGTTGCGGCCTTACGATAGAGATGAGTCTCCAGCGAAAAAAATCCTCAGGTGAAAACATAAAAAATCGCAAATCCCCCCTTTTGCTACCTGCTTAGACGGGTAGGAGTGTTTTTAGTCAAGTACGCCTGGGGCGCTGTCTAGTTGGCCCTGTTTCAGTGGTCTGTGGCGTAACCAGCGGCGCTGGTGCTGATGGTTATTCTGTGTTTGCTGATAGCGTTGCATTGGAAGTCAACACCGAGTTTAACAGTAATTTATTCGTGTTATTGGGAGGGAGTATCGGGCGTCGCTGCCGCCAGATGAACGAGATTCTCATTGATGCGATCGACCCGTACACCAAAGCTGAATTCCAGCGCCTCAAACATTTTCTCGACTTCCCCTACGCTGAACAAACCTCCGATCCGTAGATCACGTATACCGGGATCCAGTATGACAATAGAAATATCGGTATAACGGCTGATCTCCTCGACAACATCATGCAAGGGAGCACCGGAGAATTTCAATAAGCCTTCACGCCAGGAAAGCTTGCGGGATATGGCCGTAGCATCGACGGTTTCCATTGACTCAATCGCTTTTACCTGCTGATCGAAGGTGACATTTTGCCCGGCCTTTACCACAACCAGTTTTTCCACCCCGGCAACAGTCGATGTTCCAAACAAAGTCTTACTATCTACAACAGGTTTATCAACAGCACTGAGTTCGACGGCGCCCTCTGTAACGGTGACTTCCATCAATGTGCCTTTGAGGTAAACCGAAAACGCGGTGCCGACAGCACGAACCATACCCCGGTCGGCGAATACACGAAAGGGACGAGCCGGATTCGAGGTCACATCAAAATGGGCCTGGCCCCGGTCCAGGTAAATAGTCCTGGCCGCCGAGGTGTAATCCACGGTTGCCTGGCTGTTGGTATTGAGCAGTACTGTGGAGCCATCGTCCAGTGTAATCAGCTGCTGTTCTCCAACCATCGTTGTATACACGACTTGCTGGGCCGGGTTAGCAGATTTGAAGGGTATGAATAGAATAGCCATGAGTCCTAACGCGGCACAGCCCACCGCACCTATAAGCACTCGGTGGTGCAGCAACAGGGATAAACCCCCAACATTCCACCTGGCTTTCTTTGCAGGCGCCTCTACAGCAACGGCCAACTCAGTAAGCACATCGAGTTCACCCCACAGTTTAGCAACACGCCGGATTTCGCTCTGGTGTGCGGAGCTTTGCGCTATCCAGGCACGCAAATCCTCCCGTTCCTGCCGAGACGGTGCCGCACCATGTAGCTTTGCTATCCAGGCGCAGGCCTCTTTATTGATTTTTTGCGCACCTATATCAGTCATGGGTCATTTTTGCCCCGCACTTTTTTCCTGAACAGTTCCACAACCGCGGTATTTGCGGAGCGCGCCGTCTTTTCTGTGCCATCCCCGGGCGCTGCGCCCTCTTTTGGGGCAAGCTGTTCCATGCGAGCCATATAGTTGCTGCAAATCTCCAGTCCTTTGGCTACCTGCTTTTCAACGGCACTGACCGAGATATCCATTTGCGCTGAGATTTCCTTATAGGAAAAACCGTATACCTTTGCCATCAGAAATACACGGCGGCAGCGGGGCGTCATTTCCAGGGCGGACTGACAAAATAGTCCGAGTTTTTGCTTTGCCAGAGTAAGGTCCTCCACGGAATCCTCATCAGACATGGGCTCCGGCGTATTGTTGTCCTCAATATAATTGACGATCTGGCGTGACTTTTTTGTCAGTTCTTTCAGTGCCGCATTGCGGGCAACACGAAATAAAAATGCTTTAGGGGAGTGAATTTCACGCTTTTTTTCCGCCATGTAGGACTTGAGATAGGTCTCCTGAACGACATCTTCGATATCCTGGGTTCGAGACAGAAAACGGGACAGGTAGCGCTTTAAAAACGACTCATGTTTGATAAAGGCCTCGGTGATAGAGGAGGATTTGTCCAGGGACTTATGGGGTTTTTCTTCAGCCATAACAGACTAACCATTCTCAATTGCTAACCAGTACCGAATACCAGTTATTGCCAACCAGCAACCTGTCTCATTTTATTACAATCCTGGTGTACCAACGGCCTCTGCGGGGTCCTGCAGTGCTGTCGCCTGCATAGCAGTGTCAATATCTTACTCGCTAACTTCATGCACTGACAAGCTAATCATCGCGTTTATGGCGGGGTGAGAAGATTAACCATTGCGTTCATTCCAGGGAAATTTGTCTTGGGTCGGCATTTTTTTATAGGGTATTGCTAGGATGTCAGGCGATACGGCTCCCGGTGCAGCCATATAGATAATACGACTGGCTATCGCTGAAAAAGCTCCTTGAAAGTGCTGTGTAGATTTAACAATCAATACATCCTTGTCGGTAACATCAACACCCAGGTCGGCAAAGATGCCCGGCGCAAAGCATTGAACCCTTTTGCTGCTGACAATAATATCAATGCTCTTATAGCGCAATGCAATAACATCACCCGCAGGATATTTCACCGCTGCACTGCCGCGTTGCGGCCAGAGGTGGTTATAGTTCCTTTTTATACCGCTGACAGCGGCGACCAGTTCAAGCGTATTGCCCGAGAAACTGCCCATCTTACCGCCCAAATTGACGGATATCGTTTGCCCCGGGCCGGCCAACAGGGCTTGTGCGACCACGTCCGGGTCGTAAAAAATGCCCAGTGCGGCGTTTGTTCCTCCTTTATTCAATAGCCACTCCAGTGCGTAGGTTGCGTCTCCCGGCGCGCCTGCACCGACATTATCCGATTGGTCGGCAACCACAACCGGACCGCTGGCAGCCGCCTTGCTGGCGGTTAAAGCCAGGTTTAAGGCGTCCTGCATCCGCAGTGACTTAAAACCAATATCATACCGATGGGCATACGCTGTCTTGCCAAGTTTATCGGCCAGCGCTTTCGCAGCCGCTGGATCATCATTGGTTACCACCAACATCTTTGCGCCTGCCTGTTCCACATCCCCAAAAGGAAAGCCGTGCACAAACGAGACTGACAGCACATTATCCCGGTTTTCAGCTTCTGTCAGTGAATCGACAAATTGTTTCATTACCGGCGCGGAGGTGGGATACATTCCCATCATCTTGCAATCAAATACTGCCATCGCCGGCTTGATACGCCGGTTGGCGGCGCTTATGGCATGGTCAAACAGCTCAGCTCCACGCTCTGCGATGTCGATATGGGGGTACTCCTTAAAAGAGATTATCAGGTCACTGTAAGCCAGCATTCGATCGGTGAGATGGGCATGCAGATCTATTTCAACGGCGATAACGGTGTCCTCACCGACGCATGTCCTGACCCGCTGAATAAAATCACCTTCGCAATCATCAATGCCATAGGCGACCATTGCCCCATGCAAATATAACAGAACAATATCGACTTCACCCGCAGCAACCAATTCGGCTAATAACTCGTTTCGCAAACCCTCGTAAACAGGCAGCGCAACAGGGCCGGAAGGCTGTGCAAAGAAACAGCCGCCGAACAGCAATTCGCAGCCTTGCTCACAGGCCCGTTGCAGCCAGCGTGAAAAAGGCTCGATATCATCAAAGGAGCTGTTGCCTTCGACAATATCGACTTCGCGCACCAATGTGAAATCATCCAACGTTGTCGAAAGTGGAGAGAAAGTATTGGTTTCCTGGACCAGCGCGGCGGCAAATATTTTCATGGTGCTTACTTAACTCCTTTTGAATGCGGATTTAATGTTATCGCCGGTGGAAAATGCCGGACTAATCAGTTGCCGGGCGAACTTGTCACAACACTATGTAAAGACTTAGCAATAATATGAACGATGACTTGAGCGTTGGAGTTCAATAAAACCACTCGCTGTTTTCCCTAACTATTCAACATGGAGTGTCCAGGGAATCGCGGGTGAAGTAGAGCTATCACGGCCCTTTGACGAATTAAGACAGGACAAAGTCGTCGCATGAGAAGGTTTCATACACTACAGTGCCAGCGCCGAAAAATGTCGATCACCTTGTAAAATGGCGTTATCAATCAGAGATTTAATATCTGCTGCAATGTCTGTAGATGCGTTGTCAAACAAACCGCAACGTCTCAGCACAGGTTTAACATTAACATCCCGCCCCAAAAATTCGTAAACCACACGGGTACATGTGGGCGGGCGGCGGCTTTGCGCAGCTACCCCCAGCTTGAGCCCTGTTAAGTAGGTGGTCCTACTTTTGTAGGAGGGGAAAAGTACCGTCTGGCATATTTCATTTTGAGTCAACGACTCATAGTCCTGCAAAAACAAACGATCGGCAAGGTAAAAAGCCATCCCTTTGTATCGGCATCTAAAACTGTGTTCTGAGCTGCCTTGCCGAGTTAGCCTTTCGGTCCGCGTGAAATAGGCGGCTTCACCATCCCAACGCAAATGTACTAACGCCCGCAGTATAGAGTCCGGATAGGTCATTGAGTAGTAATACTCAAAATAAAAGCCCGCATACCGGGCGAGGATATCGGCGCTGATATGCCGCAGATAGGCGATGTGCTCAACATAAACCGGGCTGGAATTCTCACTGGCGTTGCGTGGGCTAACCCGCAGGATTTTTTTTAGTTGATCGGTGGGCGATAAGATTTCGTGGTCTTCAACACCGAAAAAATCGCATATTTTGCGCAGCGTGTGGCGCGCAGGAAAGGACTCGCCGTTCAGGTATTTATTGAATTGAGAGCGGTGAATGTGTGTTCGCCGACAAACTTCGGAAACAGAATTGTAGTAACTGCACAGCAGGGCCAGGTTTTTCATAAAGTCTTTCTGCATGGGCATGCTCTTTTTATCGAGTTTGAAGCTAGGTGACGCTGTTGGCGCTTAAGCTGAGTGCAGGTGGCTTATCGACATTGTATGTCAATTGTTTTTTGTTAAACAACAGAGAACGGCTCGGACAAGGCGAGCATTGTGCATTATTTCTTTGCACTCTGTGGTTGCCGCCTTGCTGACATCGTTCTTAGTGGATTGAAAATAAAGGCTTTTTTGACGGCATGCTTATTAATAGTAAAAGTTTTCTGCAATTTTTTTTGATTTTAGCTGAGGTTTTTTCCCGCTGGAGACTCATCTGTACTGAGCCGGTGGCATTAATTCCCGGGGGGATCTCTCAAGGCTGCCACCATGCCTTGCACACAGTGGCAGCAAAGCGGGGCTAGGGTGTCGCTTCCTGTTCGAGCCCGGCAGTGGGTTGCACGTTCGCGCCGTAATCAAAGCTGACTGCCAACACCAGCACCACCGAGGCGGCCAACATCAGTTTGATAAGCAGCGGCAGGCAGAACCGGAACCACAGGTGGTAGGGCACACCGGCCATACCGATAATACCCATCAGCACCGCATTCGTGGGGATGATCATATTGGAGAAGCCGTCACCGAACTGATAGGCCAGCACCACCACCTGGCGATAAACCCCAATCAAATCGCCCACTGGTGCCAGCAATGGAATGGTCACATAGGCCTGGCCACTGCCGGAAGGGATAAACAGATTCAGCAGGGTTTGCATCACGAACATACCGACGGCGGCAAATTCAGCCCCCAGGTGAGAGAGTGGTTGTGACATACCGTGCACCAGCGAGTGCAGGATCTGTCCATCTTCCATGATAAGGGCAATACCCCGTGCCACACCGATCAGCACAGCAGTACTGGCCAGATCTTTGACGCCGACAATAAATTCGTTGGCGGCGGTATCGCCGCTCAGTCGCCCGACAATGGCGGTAAAGATCCCCCAGGCAATAAACACGGCGCCCAACTCGTACAAATACCAGCCTTGTTGTGAAATCCCCCACACGGAAATTACGATCACGGCGGCCAGTCCGAACAGGATAAGCTTGTGGCGAAAATTCAATTTTGGACAGTCGGTCTCTTCCATGTCAGCCAACGGGCAGGGCAAGTCGGCAGTCATCGAGTTTGCCGGGTCTGCCAATACTCGCTTGGCATAACTCCAGACGTGATGAAAGCCAATCAAGACGAAGGGAATAAATATAGCCAGTCGCAGTTCAATGCCTGAATAAATAGGGATCTCAGAAATGTTTTGTGCCACCATGACGGTGAACGGGTTGAAGGCAGATACTCCGTAACCGATACCGTAACCGGTAACGGTCATACCCACCGCGGTCATGGCATCGAGTTTCATGGCTTTACACAAACCCACCAGGATCAGTACAAAGGGGATGTACTCGCCTGCGGTACCGATAGCGCCGGAAGCCAAAGCAAAACAAAACACCACCATAAAGATCAACAGATTGGGCTTGTGGCCAAAGCGTTCCAGCAGGCGTCCAATCAATGCATCAATGGTGCCCGTGGCGCGTGCTATGGCCAGCACCCCGCCCACTATCAGCACAAAAAAGATGACATCCTGGGCATTGGCAAAGGCCCTTGGCAGCGCTACCAGAAAATCCATCGGCGTAAGGCGAATCTGTTCTTCCGTCAGCGTGAAGGTGCCGGGCACCACAGTCTGACGGCCGTTGTCAAGGGTAAGGGTTTCAAAAAAGCCCTGCGGCACCAGCCAGGTAGCCACATATGCCACTACCATCATTGACAGCAGCAAAATCAGGGTATGGGGAACTTTAAAGTGTTGAGCCATGGTGTTTGTCGTTAGTCGCAATTTTTGTTTTTGTCGGAAACGGCCCGACAACCTGGTAGGACAGATTAAGGGGTTATGTTGGGATGTGCAAGCCAGCGATTGGGTCGACAAGTTCAATGAAATCAGACGCGTCAATTGGCAAGATCGACAGCATCGGCTGCGATTGAACAGGGAGAACCCTCAATTGATCTCGTGATCCAGGCTGGACGAAAAAACTACCGCTCTTACAGCTGGACATTGGCAGGGCGGATTGCTGAGTTGGAAGCGTTTTACTCCGGCGCTTTCAGCAGACGTGAGACTGATCAGTTTGTTGATTACACCGGCTATTTATTTGTCGGTCAGTATATTCCCTACGACATCTGCGATTATGCCGTTTCTTATGCCCTGGCTGTGGTTGAGCGCCTGAAGGCAGCAGGTTATAGCATACCAAGCCTGGAAATCACCACTGCGAGCAAAGATATTGAAGTATTGTCGGTAACTCAGGACGACAAAATATGCTTGATTCTGGGGTCTGAAAACCAAGGTGTTGGTCAACAACTGCTTGATGCCTCAGGCGAAACCATTCATATACCCATGCTCGGTATCAATTCTTCCGTGAATGTAGCGACAGCCTGCGCAATTGCAACTTATGAAATTACCAGGAGATTCGGAAAATTTCTGGTCGACCCACGTTAGAAGCGCAATACACAAAATGCCGCGATGTATTAAATTTTGTCGTTTATAACAGCACCACCGGTGTTGGAGAGGATTAGGTGCTTCAGCACAAGACAGTGGGCACGACCGAGACCGCTCATAGTGCTACCTAATATAAGTCACCGTGCACAGACAAAATCAGCTTTAAGGCTTGAATCAGGCTAATCGAGGGCCGACACGAATAACCAGGTTGCCCCACTTAAAGTCCCTAGTGTAAACAGTGTTATAAGGTAGGGCGATGAACTGAACATATTAAAAAATAATGTGATAGTTGGCAGCAACTGCAGCGCTGGTAGCAGCGCGATGATAATACCCAATAGTGCCGAGCTTATTAGTATGCAGCGCCGTTTTTTTTCGGCAGCATGGATTTTCGCCAAAACACCATTGGCAAATTCCCGGCCAGTCAACGGTGTATGGTATTGCAGTAGTGTTTGCAAAAGAGACTCATCAATAAATTGCGTATTATCTGGCATTCTGTCCATAGATCTTTTCTCTTTTTGATTGCCTTTGTGAGGCATTGACCTTTTCTGCTAACTTTCTTTTCCCATGACTAATATAGGATTTCACAGAACCCAATGGGAGATTCGTTGCGTTGCTGATCTCACTGTGGCTCATGCCAACACTATACGATAGTGTAAGACAGACGCGTTCATTGGTTTCTAAATAAGCCATCAGCCTTTCGACGGTGATATCGGCCTCTACATCTTGAGTCGAAACGGTTAGTAAAACGCTGTCCACCGCTTCTGTTTCATGGCGGTAATATGCCTTTTGTTGGTTTCTCAAAAAACAACGATAGGCGATTTTATGCAGCCAGGTACTAAAACTGGCCTGGCCACGAAACCCGCCCAGTTTTTGAAACACCAGTAAGAAAACGTCTTGTGCAATATCGTCAGCCAACGCATGATTGCCCGCTGTTAAGCGCCGCAAAAAATGTCGAATGGTTGATTGGTGGTTGCGCATCAGCTCGGCAAATGCCTGGTGGTCATTGTTATTGATGATCCGGGCTATAAGCTCATTATCACTCATGATAACTATGTAAACTTAATCATCGTAACGATTTAGTCGCCAAACTGTTAAAAACGCTATTCCGAGTAACAGGGGAAACACGCCAAAAGCGATACCTGTGCGTAACTCATCCACCACCCCGCCGGCCAACAACGCAGCGGCACCGATGGCGCATAAAGCTAATCCTTTGCGTAAATCCATAACTCTAGGTGAATTGTAGGTGCCTAATTTTTGCAACAACTCGGGAGTGAGGTTGTCGCCTTTGTCCAGCACTTTACGAATGGTATTTTGTACCTCGATTTTATGCTTACTGTTGTATGCAAAATAGGTGATTACGATTGCAGCAAAAGAGGCAAAAGCCGCTATTGGTATTAATATATCTTCATTCATAACGTCTCTTCCGTAGTTATCAGATGGGCAGGACTGATAAGTTAGATACATCGACTACTGGATTTGGATGAATGTATCACAATACTTTTGGCAGATAAGCTAATCCCATTGAGCGTCGAGGATTTCGCTGATCAGGCTGAACCTTGAGGGCAGCGCCCGGTATTTTTTGGTGACCAGGTAAACTGTCTCATCAACCCGGGTGGCTAACGGGGAGCTGCGGATTAAGGCGGGATAGGGGAAGGCATCCAGCGAGGAGTGCGGAATAACCGTAAACCCCAATCCCATCGAGACAGGCAGCAGAATTTGGCTCAGTTGGTTAACGTAGCCGGATTCCCTTATATGGTCCATACCCAGAAAGGTTTCCGGGAAATTGGCTTCCAACAGCTGAATGGCATAGTGGTGGCCGTCGGGATGGTTGATAAACCCCAAGTGCAGTAGAGATTCCCACGCTGAATCCGCCTGTGCGGGCAGTGCCAGGCAAAGTGGGTCTTCACCCAACCGTTCTTCCAGTAGTGTGGGGTCGCGAACAGGTTGGGTGACGATACCCATATCGGACCGGTTGGTGCGAACCCGCTCGATAATGGTTGAGTTAGGCGCTGCCTCAACCTGTACAGTAATCCCTGGGAATTGTTTTTGCAGGCCCAGCAATTGCGGGTATAGCTGCATGGCCATTGAACCGGAACAGGCTAACCTGCACGGGCCGCTGTGCCTGTCGTCTTCCGCGATACTGTTGCGCAACTCAGTTTCCGCTGCACTTTGCCGCAGCCCGTATTGATAAAGGCTCTCGCCCGCAGTGGTGAGGTCGAATGTTTTTCCATGACGGTTGAGCAACGGTTTGCCAAGCTGTGCTTCAAGCTTTTTGATGTGCTGGCTGACGCCCGGTTGGGTCATGTTCAGCCGCTCAGCGGTGCGGGTGAAATGGTTGGTTTCCACCAGGTCCATAAAGGTACGGAGGAAGACAGGATTTATCATAACAAAGTATTATCATTTGTATAAATAATGATAATTTTATGTTGCTTTTTGGTTTATGTACACTGCACCTATTATTGACACTACGGAGTAATCGCTATGACACACCAGCAGCTAGAGACCAAACCCTATCCTCGGACGTTTTCCCATATCGGCATTTCAGTGCCGGACCTGGAGGCCGCAGTCAAGTTTTATACCGACGTATTGGGGTGGTACCTGATTATGGAGCCCACCGAGATTGTTGAGGATGACAGTGCCGTCGGTGAGATGTGCACCGATGTCTTCGGGCCCGGGTGGCAATCATTCAGGATCGCCCATTTATCAACAGGTGATCGAGTCGGTGTCGAGTTGTTTCAATTCAGGAATCAACAAAACCCGGATGACAATTTTGAGTACTGGAAAACCGGCGTATTTCACTTCTGTGTCCAAGACCCGGATGTCGAGGGGCTGGCTGAGAAAATTGTCGCTGCGGGGGGAAAGAAACGAATGGAGAAACCCCGGTATTATTATCCCGGTGAAAAGCCTTATCGAATGATTTATATGGAAGACCCGTTCGGCAATATTCTCGAGATCTACAGCCATAGTTATGAGTTGCACTATGCATCAGGTGCTTATAAGTAGGCGGTGCAGTAAACGGCTGTAAACCGCTCATACCCAAACCTTGGCTGTATCCAATACGCTATTGCGGCGACGAAGGTGACGGCGGGGAAAAGCAATAGTCTTTCCGTCACCTTTCTTATGACGCTTTGCCGTGCCGGGGGACACTGCGCCTCCCGGCATCCGCAGGCTTTAATCGATCACGTCTTCAACGCCTTGTACTTCATCCGCTGCGGCTGCGCCTCGTTGCCTTTGCGCTTCACCATATCCTCGTGGTAGTCGGTATAGTTACCCTCGAAAAACACAATCTCACTATTGCCTTCATAGGCGAGAATATGGGTGGCGATACGATCGAGAAACCAGCGGTCGTGGGAAATCACCAGCGCACAGCCGGGGAAATTCAGGATCGCTTCCTCCAGCGCGCGCAGGGTTTCAATATCCAGGTCGTTCGAGGGTTCGTCCAGCAGTAACACATTGGCGCCCTGCTTTAACGTATTGGCCAGATGCAGGCGACCCCGCTCACCGCCGGACAGCTCGCCCACTTGTTTCTGCTGGTCAGCGCCCTTAAAGTTGAAGCGCCCGACATAAGAGCGGGAGCTGACTTCATAGTTGCCGATGCGCAATATATCCTGCCCGCCGGAGATCGCTTCCCAGACGTTCTTATCGTCGTCCAGATTTTCCCGGCCCTGCTCGACATAGGCGACCTTGACCGTCTCGCCGAGGGTGATAGTACCGCTGTCGGGCTGTTCGGTGCCGGCGATCATGCGAAACAGCGTCGACTTGCCGGCGCCGTTGCCGCCGATAATACCGACGATGGCGCCCTTGGGCAGGCTAAAGCTCAGGTTGTCGATCAACTGCTCCCCGCCGAACCCTTTACAAACATTGTCAAATTCGATCACCTTGTCGCCGAGGCGATCGCCCGGCGGGATATAGATTTCATTGGTCTCGTTGCGCGACTGGAATTCCTGCGATTGCAGTTCGTCGAAGCGGGCCAGGCGCGCCTTGCTCTTGGCCTGGCGTCCCTTCGGGTTCTGCCGTACCCACTCCAGCTCCGCCTTGATGGCCTTCTGGTGCGCGGCTTCGGCGCGGGCCTCCTGCTCCAGGCGCTGTTCTTTGGTTTCGAGCCAGGTGGAGTAGTTGCCCTCGTAGGGGATACCGCGGCCGCGGTCCAGCTCCAGAATCCAACCCGCTGCATTGTCGAGGAAATAGCGATCGTGGGTAATGGCCACCACCGTACCCGGGAACTGCTGCAGGAACTGCTCCAGCCAGAACACACTCTCGGCGTCCAGGTGGTTGGTGGGCTCATCGAGCAGCAGCATATCCGGACGCGACAACAGCAGCCGGCACAGGGCGACGCGGCGCTTTTCACCGCCGGACAGTTTGCTCACGTCCGCCTCCCAGGGCGGCAGGCGCAGGGCGTCAGCCGCCACTTCCAGCTTGTGCTCTAGGTTGTGGGCGTCCCAGGCCTGGATAATGTCTTCCAGCTCTCCCTGGCGCTTGGCCAGGGCGTCGAAGTCGGCCCCCTCCTCGGCGTAGGCGGCGTAGACCTGGTCCAGCTCCGTCAGGGCATCGCGGGCCTCGCGCACGCCGTCCTCCACATTGCCGCGCACATCCTTATCCGGGTCCAGGTGCGGCTCCTGGGGCAGGTAGCCCACCTTGATGCCGGGCATGGGGCGGGCCTCGCCGTTGTATTCGGTGTCCACTCCCGCCATGATTCGCAACAGGGTGGACTTGCCGGCACCGTTGAGCCCGAGCACACCGATCTTGGCGCCCGGGAAAAAAGACAGGGAGATATCCTTGAGAATTTCGCGTTTGGGTGGCACCACCTTACTGACGCGATTCATACTGTAGACGTATTGTGCCATCTGGGCATCGACCTCTGGGTTGACTGTTTTTGTGAATGCGCGCAAGGTACCTAATCTGCGTGGCCAATTCAAACACTAAGAAGCCTCGCATCGCCCGCCGGCCCGCAGCTGGATCCAGGGTCTGCTGATATCGCCCGTTGCTATCGAGTTCTGGTTTTATATACGCCTTTACTATATAGCGAACAGTTACTAGACAACTGCCTATACTTAAGAATGAACCAGAATAAATGGTCCGCGTGGCGAAATATGATATTCAGTCATAAAGGCAGCCTATCGTGGCGGGGGGCAGGGTCCGAGGGGGATACAGCAGAGACGGAGATCGGCGCGGGGAGTGAGGCGGATTACTTCCGCCAACTGGCGGAAAACCTCACTGACCTGGTTGTCACCACCGATACCGATCTCAATCTGACCTATGTTAGCCCGTCCGCCGAGCGAGTGCTGGGGTATTCAGCCCCGGCGTTGCGGCGTTTTTATCAGGGCCGGCGCCGCTGCGGGGGCGACCTGCTCGAGCGAGTGACGGCTTTTTTTGGTCGCGAGATGCAACGCGTGCGCAGCCGCCGCGGCGGCGGGCGGCTGTCGGTATCGGTGGCGGAGTTTGACATTGTGCACCGGCGCGGCCAGCCGCTGTGCCTGGAGATCAATACCTCCGCCCTGCAGGACCGCAGCGGTCGGGTGCTGGGGCTGCTGTGTATCTGTCGCGACATCACTGCACGCAAACGGGCCGCCGACGAACTGGCGCTGGCCAGCAAAGTGTTCCAGAACAGCCTCACCGGTATTTATATCACCGGTCGCCGGGGCGAGATTCTGCAGGTCAACCGCGCCTTCAGCCGCATTACCGGCTTCTCGCCCGAGGAGGCGCTCGGGCGGGCGCCGCAGTTGATCGACCTGGACCACTATGCCGAAGATGTTCTGCACACCATTGCCGAGAATCTCGAACGCCGCGATTATTGGGAGGGCGAGCTGCGCTGCCGGCACCGGGACGGCCACAGTTTTCCGGCCTGGGTGGCGCTCACGGTCTTGCGGGAAACAGCTGGACGGGAAACGTCCGCGCAGGAGACGAGCGGGGACAAGAAAGGCGATATCATTAACACCATCAGCACGTTTACCGATATCACCGAAAAGAAAAGCAGCCAGGTCAAAATCCAGCGCCTCGCCTATTTCGATCCGCTCAGCGGCCTGCCCAACCGCAGTCTGTTCAATGACCGGCTGGCGCGGGCACTGAGCCGGGCCCAGCGCACCGGCACCCGGGTCGCGCTGATGTTCCTGGACCTCGACCGCTTCAAAGCCGTCAACGACTCCCTCGGTCACGCGCTTGGCGACGCGCTGCTGTGTCAGGTGGCGCAGCGACTGCGCGATTGTGTGCGCAGCGAAGATACGGTGGCGCGTATGGGGGGAGACGAATTCACCGTGATTTTGGGTGAATTGGCCGACCGGCAGCAGGCGGTGACGGCGGCGGCTCATATCGCCGAGAAAATCCGCCGGCTGCTGTCCGAACCCTTTCATATTCGCGGGCGCGAGGTGTTTACCAGCACCAGTATCGGCATCGCTTTTTACCCCAGCGACGGCGCCGAGCCGCGGACGTTATTGCAAAATGCCGATACCGCTATGTATTACGCCAAATCAGCGGGTAAAAACAACTTCCAGTTTTACACCAAGGCGATGAACGCCAAGGCCATGGAGCGCATGGAGCTGGAAAATGCTTTGCACCGGGCCGTGCGCCAAACCCAGTTCGAGCTCCACTATCAACCTATACTCGACAGTCGCTCCGGCGCGATGGTCGGGGTGGAGGCGCTGGTGCGCTGGCAGCATCCGGAGCGGGGCCTGGTGTTGCCGGATGCCTTCATCAATATTGCTGAGGAATCGGGCACCATCAAAGTGCTCGGCGCCTGGGTGTTGCGGCGCGCCTGCCAGCAACTGGTGACCTGGGAGCGGCACCATCAGCGCGTCGGTCGGCTGGCGGTTAATATATCTGCCCGCCAGTTTGTCGAAGGTCATATTTTGCAGACGCTGCGCGATGTAGTGGATCGCACGGGGGTCGATCCGACGCACCTGGAGTTGGAGCTGACCGAGAGCGCGCTGATGCAGGACCACCGCTACTCGGTTGAAGTCCTGGAAGCGATCAAGTCGCTCGGTGTGCGGGTGGCCATCGACGATTTCGGCAGTGGGTATTCGTCGTTGAATTATCTGAAAAAATTTCCCATCGATGCGATAAAGATCGACCAGGCGTTTGTCAAAGGTCTGCCGTCACAGGAAGACAAGCGTATCATTCAGGCGATTATTGCGCTGGCCCACAGTCTCGGTTTGAAAGTCGTTGCCGAGGGCGTGGAGACATCCCTGCAACTCGAATGCGTGCGGGCGCTGGGGTGTGAGGAGGTGCAGGGCTTTTTGCTCGGCAAACCGGTGCCGGCCCAACAATTCGCAGCTCAGGCGGTGCTCTGAATCTCGTGTTTTAGCTCGGCGATTATTTGGTTTGACTCGAATTGCGTTTACTTTTGCAAGGAGGTGCTAATTGACGCTGCTCTATTCTTCCCGGTCTTGATTAAAAATAACGAGGGTAGGGCTGCTCCTGGAAAGGGCTTGCAGAAACTCTCGACAGCAGGGATGCTGTCGCGAAGCCCCCATGGATGGGTTTACGGCGTGTTTCTGCAAGCCCTTTCCAGGGGCAGACCGGTCAATTAGCACCTCCTTGCGAAAGTAAACGCAATTCGAACTGGCTCTACCGGTACTTACTTTTACGATACTGGTCCGGTGACAGCCCGATGACTTTTTTAAACAGGCGCGAGAAATAATAAACATCCTCATAACCCAGTGATATGGCCACTTGTTTGACCGGCTGGTTGCCGGCGTCCAGCAGATCGCAGGCGTACTGCATTTTCATATTGATAAAGTACTGGATGGGCGATTGTCCGGTAAACTGCTTGAACTTTTTCGAGAAGTGATACTTTGACAGTTGCACCTCGGCGGCCAGGGTGTCGAGGGAAAGGTGGTCGTGTTTGTGTGCCTGCATCGCCGCCTGGACACGCGCCCAGTCGAGCGTTTTGTGGGCCGACAGATCGTGCTGGCGCAACAACAGCGCCAGGTAACTGAGCAGCGCCTGCAACTGGTGGCAGGCGTAAATCAGGTTGGGCAACTGGTAGCGGCTGCTGCGCAATTCGGCCAACTCGCCAAAGGCGGAGATCAGGCGCGGCTGGATGCCGATATTTTGATGAATGTTTTGCTGAGCGTTTTGCTCATCGGTCTGGTGGACGTCTTGATTACTATTCTGTTCATTGCCCTGCTCATCGCCCGGACGTTGCAGTTGTCGGCAGAATGCCCGGGCCAGTTCGCCGTCGAAGTGCAACCAGTAAATCGTCCAGGGTCTGCGCGCGTCGGAGCGGTAGAAATGACGGCTGTGCTTGGGTAAAAGCACCAGGTCGCCGGCGCTGACCGGCGCGGTCCGATGGTCGGTCTGCAACTGGCCGCCACCGGCGCTGCAGTAGATCAGCAGGTAGTTGTCGTGTTGACGGCGGCGCATCTGGTGGTGCTGGGCCACGGGGTAGTAGCCCATGGCAATCGGGTAGAGGGCGCGGGTCAGCGCATGCCGGGTCAGCCGCTGTAGTTGCTGTTGTGGCATTAAAAACCGAATTCCGTCCGGTGGCAGCGGCCAGTCTGAGGTGATGTTCATTATATCTTATTGAAATATAAACAATATCTTTAAATTCTTTGGTCTCGATTATGTCTCTGGAAACAGCAAGATAGTCCATCAAAAAGCCAATTTCGTCAATCCTGGCGGCCTCCGCCCTGTGTTTAGATGGCACGATCCCCAGCGATTGATGAATAGCCGAGGTCCAGTATGTCTGTGCAACTGCGCAAAACCGTCCCCCTCTACATCAACGGTGAGTGGGTGGAGAGCGAGTCCACCCGATTTATTCCCGTAACCGATCCGGCCACCCAGGAAGTGATCAGCCAGGTGCCCTGCGCCACCGCCGACGAAGTTGAGCGCGCAGTGGCTGCCGCCGCTGCGGCGTTCACCGAGTGGAAAGAGGTGGCGGTGCCGGAGCGGGCGCGCCTGATGTTGCGCTACCAGCATCTGTTGAAAGCCCACCACGACGAACTGGCGGAAATACTGAGCCGCGAAACCGGCAAAACCTTCGAGGATGCCAAAGGCGATGTCTGGCGCGGTATCGAGGTGGTGGAGCACGCCTGCAATATCGCCTCGCTGCTGATGGGTGAAACCGTTGAAAATGTGGCGCGTACCATCGACTGCTATTCCTACACCCAGCCGCTGGGTGTCTGTGCCGGTATCACGCCGTTTAACTTTCCGGCCATGATCCCGCTGTGGATGTTTCCCCTCGCCATCGCCTGCGGCAACACGTTCGTACTCAAGCCCTCGGAGCAGGACCCGCTGACGCCGACCCGGCTGGCGGAACTGTTCGAAGAAGCCGGCGCGCCCAAGGGTGTGCTGCAGGTGGTTCACGGCAACAGGGAACAGGTGGATAACCTGCTCACCCATCCGCAGGTGAAGGCCATCTCCTTTGTCGGCTCTGTCGCTGCCGGCGAGCATATCTACCGCACCGGCACCCATCACCTGAAGCGGGTGCAGTGCATGGTGGGGGCGAAAAACCATATGGTGGTAATGCCCGATGCCAATAAACAGCAGGTGATCAACAACCTGGTCGGCGCCGGCTTCGGTGCCGCCGGCCAGCGCTGCATGGCGATTTCGGTGGTGGTGATGGTGGGTGAAGCCCAGGCCTGGATCGACGATCTGAAACAGGCGGCGCAGACTATCCGTCCCGGCGCCTGGGACGATCCCCAGGCGGCTTATGGACCACAGATCAATCCCCAGGCGCGGGACCGGATTTTGTCATTTATTGAAAAAGGCAAACAGGAGGGCGCCAACTGCGTGCTCGACGGTTCCCACTGTGCGGTGGAGGGCTATCCCGACGGCAACTGGGTTGGTCCCACCCTCTTTACCGATGTGACGCCGGCGATGGAAATCTATCGCAATGAAATCTTCGGGCCGGTGTTGTGCGTGGTGAATGTCGACAGTCTCGACGAGGCGCTGGCGCTGATCAACGACAATCCCATGGGCAACGGCACCTCGTTGTTTACCGCCTGCGGCGCGGCGGCGCGAAAATTCCAACACGAGGTGCTGGTCGGCCAGGTGGGCATCAACGTGCCGGTGCCGGTGCCGCTGCCGTTTTTCTCCTTCACCGGCTGGCGCGGCTCATTTTTTGGCGACCAGCATGCCTATGGCAAACAGGCGGTGCGTTTTTATACTGAAACCAAAACGGTTACCGCGCGCTGGTTTGACGAGGATATTCCGGGCGGCCCCAATATGACGATTAACCTGCGATGAATTTTGATCTAAGCGAAGAACAACTGGCGTTTCAGGCGGCCGCCCGCGCCTTTGCCGAGGGCGAGTTGGCACCCCATGCCGCGCGCTGGGACGAAGAGAAATTTTTCCCCAAAGAGGTTATCGCCAAGGCGGGCGAGTTGGGCTTTTGCGGCATCTATTGCCCGCAGGAACTGGGCGGCATGGAACTGTCGCGTCTGGATACGGCGTTGATCCTGGAGGAGCTGGCCGCCGGCTGCACTGCCACCGCGGCTTTTATCTCCATCCACAATATGGCCACCTGGATGATCGGCACCTGGGGCGGCGAGGAACTGAAATCGCAGTGGGGTGCCGAGCTGACGGCAGGGCGCAAGCTGGCGTCCTATTGTCTCACCGAGCCCAACGCCGGCAGCGATGCCGGGGCACTGCAAACCAGCGCGGCGCGGCGCGCAGACAGCTATGTGCTGAACGGCAGCAAGATGTTTATCAGCGGTGCCGGCAGCACGGAAATGCTGGTGGTGATGGCGCGCACCGGCAGCCGCGACGACGGCCCCGGCGGCATTACCGCGTTTGCCGTTCCCGCTGACCTGGAAGGCATTGTCTACGGCAAGAACGAAATTAAAATGGGCTGGAATTGTCAGCCCACCCGGGCGATTACGTTTGCGGACGCGATCGTTCCCGCAAGCCACCGGCTCGGTGCCGAGGGCGAAGGATTTAAGATCGCCATGCAGGGGCTCGACGGCGGCCGCATCAATATCGCCACCTGCTCCCTCGGCGCGGCGCAGGCCACCCTGGGCCTGGCGCAGCGCTATCTGCAGCAGCGCACCCAGTTCGGCAAACCGTTGGCGAGCTTTCAGGCGCTGCAGTTCAAGCTTGCCGATATGGCGACGGAGCTGGTGGCGGCGCGGCAGATGGTGCGCCTGGCGGCGTTCAAGCTGGACACCGCCAGTCCCGACAAAACCACCTATTGCGCCATGGCCAAGCGGTTTGCCACCGATATCGGGTTTCAGGTCTGCAATGAGGCGCTGCAGTTACACGGTGGTTATGGCTATCTGCGCGAGTACCCGATCGAGCGCTTTGTGCGCGACACCCGGGTGCACCAGATTCTCGAAGGCACCAATGAAGTGATGCGCCTGATCGTCGCCCGGCGACTGTTGCAGGACGACGCCATAGAGGTGCTTAGATGATACGGGCATTGGGATGATAGAGGCATTGAAATGAGTGAGTTATTAAAACTGGAGCGGCGCGGTCACACCGCCGTCATCACCTTCAATAATCCGCCGGCCAATACCTGGACGCCGGAGAGCCTGCAGTATCTCCGGCATTTAGTGGAGCAGCTCAACGACGACACCGATAACTACGCGCTGATCCTGGCCAGTGACAGCGAAAAGTTTTTCAGCGCCGGTGCCGACCTCAACCGTTTTAATCACGACGACAAGGGGCAGGCGTTTGCGTTTGCCGACTGCTTCGGCAGCGCCTTCGAGACTCTGGCGAACTACCGTGGCGTATCGATTGCCGCCATCACCGGCTTTGCCATGGGCGGCGGCCTGGAGGCGGCGCTGTGCTGTGATTTTCGCATCGCCGAACAGCAGGCGCAGATGGCGTTGCCGGAAGCCTCGGTGGGGCTGCTGCCCTGCGGCCTGGGCTCCCAGCAGTTGCCGTGGCTGGTGGGGGAGGCCTGGGCCAAGCGTATGATCCTGCTCGGCGAGCGGGTCAAGGCGGAGCAGGCCGAGCGAATCGGGTTGGTGCAGGAGGTGGTGGCGACCGGTCAGGCGCTGGCGCGCGCGTTGGAGTTGGCTGAACGGGCCGCCGGCCAGTCGCCGACGTCGGTGCGTTATTGCAAGCAGTTGATTATGGCGGCGCGGCGGCAACCGCTCGCCAGCGCCCTGCCGCAGGAGCGGGAGTTGTTTGTCAAGCTGTGGGACTCCGAGGATCAGCGGGAAGGGGTTAGTGCCTTTTTGGAGAAGCGGGTGCCGGTTTGGAGGAATGGGTAGGTGGTTTTGTTGATGGGGGGTGGGGCCCCCCGACCCCGACCCCGCACCGTGCCACCGCAAGAGGTGCAGGTTAAGGGGACGAGCGGATGGAAATAACAGAGATAGATGGGGAATACATTGACACAACCAGCAGTCACGTTTAACGAACTTCCCGCCGGCAGTACCTATAAAATCGGCATTGCCACGCTGAATGCAGAAAAGTCACTCAATGCCCTGAGCCTGGCCATGATCGATCTGCTGCAGGCACAACTCACCGCCTGGGAGCGAGATGCCGATATTGCCTGCGTATTTCTGCAGGGCGCCGGCGACAAAGCGTTTTGCGCCGGCGGCGATGTGGTGGCCCTGTATGCCGCCTCCGCGGCCTACGGCGAAACGCTCGGCAACGATTACGCGCTGCAGTTCTTCTCCCGCGAATACCGGCTCGACTACCACATTCACACCTACACCAAACCGATTCTGGCTTGGGGCCAGGGTATCGTGATGGGCGGCGGTATGGGCCTGTTGAGCGGCGCCAGCCACTGCTTAAGGGGACGGAGGGATTATTTTTTATTCCCTCCGTCCCCTTAAGAAGCTCGTTAAGCTTAGAGACACTGTTGCCCGACCGCAACCAGAGGAGTGGCACTCCCCTTTCTAAAGGCACCGCCTCCGGTGGCACGGTGCGGGGACGTAACTTCAGTTGCGTCCCCTTAGAATGGTGCCACTCCCCTGCGTTAGAACTGCCCCGCAGTATCCTGCAAGCGGTGCTATTGGCACAGGGGAGTGGTCCCCCTCGAGGGGGACGCAACTGAAGTTACGTCCCCGCACCGTGCCACCGCTAGAGGTGCAGGTTAAGGGGACGAGTGGATAGAAACAACAGAGATAGATGGGGAACACATTGACACAACCAGCAGTCACGTTTAACGAACTTCCCGCCGGCAATAACTATAAAATCGGTATTGCCACGCTGAATGCAGAAAAGTCACTCAACGCCCTGAGCCTGGCCATGATCGATCTGCTGCAGGCGCGACTCAGCGCCTGGGAGCGAGATGCCGATATCGCCTGCGTGTTTCTACAAGGCGCCGGCGACAAAGCGTTTTGCGCCGGCGGCGATGTGGTGGCCCTGTATGCCGCCTCCGCTGCCTACGGCGAAGCGCTCGACAGCGATTACGCGCTGCAGTTTTTCTCCCGCGAATACCGGCTCGACTACCACATTCACACCTATACCAAACCGATTCTGGCCTGGGGCCAGGGTATCGTTATGGGCGGCGGCATGGGCCTGTTGAGCGGTGCCAGCCATCGGGTGGTGACCGAGACCACTCGCATGGCCATGCCCGAGGTGACCATCGGCCTCTATCCGGATGTGGGCGGCACCTGGTTTCTCAACCACGCACCGGGCCAGACCGGGTTGTTTCTCGGCCTTACCGGCGCCTCTTTTAACGCCGCCGACGCCAAGTTCGTCGGACTCGGCGACCGCTTCCTCCCTCACGCCTGCAAAGACCAGGTGCTGGCCGGTCTTGCCGATATCGACTGGCGTGGCGAGGCGCAGACCGACCGCGAAAGTGTCACCGCACTGCTGCGGGATATGGAGGCAGCCCACCTCGCCGGCCAGCCCGACGGCCAACTCGAGCCGCATCTGGACTGGATTAACGCCACCTGTGCCGAGCACGAGGTGCCCGCCCTGGTGTCTCGTATCACAGCCTATGAAGGCGACGATACCTGGCTTGCCAAAGCGGCTCGGGGGCTGGCTGCAGGGTGCCCGATTACCCCGCACCTGGTGGCGCAACAGTTGCGCCGCGGCAGCGGCCTGTCACTGGCGGATGTCTTTCGTATGGAATTTATCATGTCGGTCAATTGCGCCGCCCGCGGTCACTTTCGCGAGGGGGTCAGGGCGCTGCTGATCGATAAAGATAGGGCGCCCCGCTGGCGCCCGGACCGGGTGGAGGCTGTTTCAGCGCAGGAGGTGGCGGCGTTTTTCCAGGCTCCCTGGGACGGCCCCCACCCGCTGGCGGACTTAGGGCAGATAGATCAGTAAGTTGATCGATAGGAGAGCGGTTATGGCAGAAGATATGGCAGTAGAGGACATGGCAAACGCTACCGCAAAAAAAGTCGCATTTGTCGGCCTCGGCAATATGGGCGGCGGCATGGCCCCCAACCTGGTAAAAGCCGGTTTTGAGGTGCGGGCGTTTGATTTATCCGCCGCGGCGCTGGCGCAGGCCGACGCGGCCGGCTGTGTGCCCGCCGCCACGGCCGCCGCTGCGGTAGAGGGTGTCGACTATGTCGTCAGCATGTTGCCCGACGGGGCGATTGTCGAGCATCTCTATATCGACGGCGAGCCGGCGCTGCTGGACTGCATGCCCGCCACAGCGCTGGTGATCGACTGTTCCACCGTGGCTGCCGCCAGCTCCCGGCGCCTGGCAGAGGCGGCGGCGCAACGCGGTATTCAGGCCATCGATGCCCCGGTCTCCGGCGGTGTGGCTGCGGCTGCTGCGGGTACCCTGGCATTTATGTGCGGCGGCACCGAAGCGGCCTGCACGGCCGCCGAGCCGGTGTTGTCCGCCATGGGCAGCAATGTGCTGCGCGCCGGTGACAGCGGCGCCGGCCAGGTGGCTAAAATTTGCAACAACATGCTGCTGGCGGTGCATATGATCGGCACTGCCGAGGCGTTGCAACTGGGTGTGGACAACGGTTTGGACCCGGCGGTGCTGTCCGATATCATGTTAAAGAGCTCCGGCTGCAACTGGTCGCTGGAAAAGTACAATCCTTACCCCGGGGTGATGCCGGGGGCGCCGGCAAGTCGTGACTACCAGGGCGGATTTATGGTCAAGCTGATGCAGAAGGATTTGGGCCTGGCGCAGGCGGCGGCCCTGGCCAGCCGCTCGGATACGCCCATGGGCACGCTGGCCCGGAGTCTGTATGGCCTGCACGCCCATGCGGGAGGCGAGGACAACACCGAGCTGGATTTTTCGAGTGTTCAGAGGCTGTTCTCCAGGCCATAGCGGAAGCTGTGGTGGATCGACCCCCTGCGGCACTCGCTCCAGGCGCCTGCTTTTGGTGGTGGTGGGACTTGAGAGGATTGGCACCAATTTAGCGATCCCTGCTCCAGTCTTATCGGTCTTGAGTCAAGAATACTGAGGGCCGGACCGGTCAACTGGCACGCCTTGGCTTAAGTAAATGTCATTGGCTCGCCCCTTTTTGCGAGGTGCACTCGATTGATGATAAACATGAAAATCTTTTGTGCCGAGGGGCCAAAAACACTGCTCCCTCGCCGCCGGGATAGTGTACAATCGCGCCCCTTCAAGACCGCAGTCGCCGCTTCCGGTTGTCGTTGCAGGCCCGGCCTGGGGCGGATTGTGGACACTATCACTGCAAACCCCAACCTGCGCCCCCAACCTGCGCCAGAGGTGACCGATGTTTGATAAATCTCAGACTCTCGAAGCTTTTGATCCGGACATTTGGTCGGCTATCGAACACGAAGATCGCCGCCAGGAAGAACATATCGAGCTGATTGCTTCCGAAAACTACACCAGCCCCCTGGTCATGGCGGCGCAGGGCACCAAGCTTACCAACAAATACGCCGAGGGCTATCCCGGCAAGCGCTATTACGGCGGCTGCGAGTATGTCGATCGGGCGGAGGCGCTGGCGATCGAGCGGGCCAAGCAGTTGTTTGGTGCCGACTATGCCAACGTGCAACCGCACTCCGGTTCCCAGGCCAATACCGCCGTCTACGCGGCGCTGTGCGCGCCGGGCGATACCGTGCTCGGCATGAGCCTGGCCGACGGCGGCCACCTCACCCACGGCGCCAAGGTGAATTTCTCCGGCAAGATCTATCACGCCGTGCAGTACGGCCTCAACCCGCAGACCGGTGAAGTGGATTACGAACAGGTCCGGCAGTTGGCCCTGGAACACAAGCCGAAGCTGCTGATGGCCGGCTTTTCCGCCTATTCCCAGATCATGGACTGGGGCCGGTTTCGCGAGATCGCCGATCAGGTCGGCGCCTACCTGGTCGTCGATATGGCCCATGTCGCCGGGCTGGTGGCGGCCGGTATCTACCCCAATCCGGTGCCGTTTGCCGATGTGGTGACCTCCACCACCCACAAGACCCTGCGCGGTCCCCGCGGCGGTATTATCCTGGCCCGGGCCAATCCGGAACTGGAAAAGAAACTCAATTCGGCGGTATTTCCCGGTGGCCAGGGCGGGCCGCTGATGCACGTGATTGCCGCCAAGGCGGTGAGTTTCAAGGAGGCGATGGGCGATGACTTCAAAGCCTACCAGCAGCAGGTCGTCGACAATGCCAAGGCCATGGCGGCCACCTTTATCGAGCGCGGTATCAACATTGTTTCCGGTGGTACGGAAAACCACCTGATGCTGGTGGATTTGATCGGCAAGGACTACACCGGCAAAGACGCCGACGAAGCGCTGGGGCTGGCCAATATCACCGTCAATAAAAATGCCGTGCCGAATGACCCGCGCTCGCCGTTTATTACCTCGGGGCTGCGGGTGGGGACCCCCGCCATCACCACCCGTGGCTTCGGCACGGCGGAGACCGTCGAGCTGACCCACTGGATGTGCGATGTGCTCGAAGCCCTGGAAAAAGACGAGGCAGAAGGAGTGATTGCCGAGGTCAAGGCGAAAGTGCTGGCGGTGTGTGCGAAGTTTCCCGTTTACGGGGAATAAGCGTTCACACCTCATCGTGCTCAAAGGGATCATCGATTGAGAGCTGAGAGCTGAGAGCTGAGAGCTGAGAGCTGAGAGCTGAGAGCTGAGAGCTGAGAGCTGAGAGCTGAGAGCTGAGAGCTGAGAGCTGAGAGCTGAGAGCTGAGAGCTGAGAGCCGTCGATCTATGGTACTATGCGCCCTCTTGAAAATGTCGGGGCCATTGATATGCACTGTCCTTTTTGCAGCGCCGAGGATACCAAGGTAATCGACTCGCGGCTGGTGGCCGAGGGCGATCAGGTCAGGCGGCGGCGCGAGTGCCAGTCCTGCCACGAGCGCTTTACCACCTATGAAGTGGCCGAGCTGTTGATGCCGCGGGTGATCAAACAGGACGGTTCCCGCGAACCCTTCGATGAAAACAAACTGCGCGCCGGACTGTTGCGCGCGCTGGAAAAACGCCCGGTCAGCGTCGAGGCCATAGAGGCCTCGATCGCGCAAATCAAACACTACCTGCAAGCCACCGGGGAACGGGAATTACAGTCACTGGTCATCGGTGAAAAAGTCATGGAACACCTGCAAAAACTCGACGAAGTGGCCTATGTGCGGTTTGCCTCGGTGTACCGGCGCTTTCAGGACCTGGATGAGTTCCGCCAGGAAATCGACCGCCTCGAAAAACAGCCCAGCGCCAAGACGCCCGCGTAAACCATGGCGCTGACTCCCACTGATATCACCCTGATGGCGAGGGCTTTGCGCCTGGCCGAGCGGGGCTTGTACACCACCACACCCAACCCGCGGGTCGGCTGTGTACTGAGCCGCGACGGTCGGGTCATCGCCGAGGGCTGGCACCGCCGCGCCGGCGGTGCGCACGCCGAAATCAACGCCCTGCAAAACGCCGGTACCGCCGCCGCCGGGGCCACCGCGTATGTCACCCTCGAACCCTGCAGCCACTCGGGTAAAACCGGTCCCTGCAGTGAGGCCCTGATCCGCGCCGGTGTTGCCCGTGTCGTCTACGCTATGGAAGACCCCAATCCGGCGGTGTCCGGTGCGGGCCTGGAACGATTGCGCGGCGCCGGTATTGCCGTTGCCGGCCCCCTATTGGAGGATTCGGCCCGCGACCTCAACCCCGGTTTTGTCAAACGGATGGAGAGGGGGTTGCCCTACGTGTGCTGCAAGCTGGCGATGAGTCTCGATGGTCGCACGGCCATGGCCAGCGGCGAGAGCAAGTGGGTTACCGGGCCCAAGGCCCGCAGCGACGTGCAGCGCCTGCGCGCCCGCAGTTGCGCAGTGGTGACCGGCATCGGCACTGTTGCCGGCGATGATGCCGCGCTGACCGTACGTGCGAAAGAATTAAATATAGCCGACGCCGAAACGGTGGCGGCGCGCCAGCCGCTGCGGGTGGTGGTGGATTCGACCCTGCGACTGTCGCCGCAAGCCAAAGTTTTACAGGGCCCCGGCAAGGTCCTGATCGCTGCCGCCCAGGCACAGCGTGCGGAGGAGCTGGAGGCGTCGGGGGCTGAGATCGCCTTGTTCGAGCGTCGTGGCGAGGGGATTGACCTGCGCGCGCTGCTGGCGGAACTGGCCCGCCGCCAGTGCAACGAAGTACTGGTGGAGGCAGGGGCGACGCTGGCGGGGGCTTTCCTGCGCCAGGGGCTGCTCGATGAACTGATCGTGTATATGGCGCCGAAACTGCTGGGCAGTGCGGCGCGCCCGTTGTTTGAATTGCCGCTGGAATCCATGGCCGCCCAGTTGCCCCTGCGCATCAGCGATATTCGCGCTGTCGGCCAGGACTGGCGCATAACCGCAAAGCCCGATCCGGAGGGGTAGCTATGTTTACGGGGATTATCGAAGCCGTCGGCAAAATTCTGGCGCTACAGCCCCGCGGCGGCGACCTGCGCCTGCGCATCGGCACCGGCAGCCTGGATTTGGCCGATGTGCAGTTAGGCGATTCCATCGCCACCAACGGCGTCTGCCTGACCGCAGTGGAACTGCCCGGCGACGGTTACTGGGCGGATGTGTCAGTGGAAACGCTCGACCATACCACTGTCGCGGATTGGAAAGTCGGGCAAGCTGTGAACCTGGAAAAGGCGCTTACCCCCCAGACGCGGCTCGGTGGTCATATCGTTAGCGGCCATGTCGACGGTGTCGGCGAGGTGGTCGAGCGCCATGCCGATGCGCGTTCCGAGCGGTTTCGATTGCGGGCGCCGCCGCCGTTGGCCAAGTACATCGCGCACAAGGGCTCGATTACCGTCGACGGCATCAGCCTGACGGTCAACGCCGTGGAAGGGGCCGAATTTGAGCTCAATATAGTGCCCCATACACTGGCGCAAACCGTGATGGGCGACTACCGGCAGGGCACCGCCGTCAATCTTGAAGTCGATGTGATTGCCCGCTACCTGGAGCGATTATTATTGGGGGATAAGGCGGCGGCTGCGGGCGCCGGCATCAGCGCCGGCTTTTTGGCGGAACACGGGTTTTACAATCGCTAGTGATGTGCGGCTGACAGCGGCCGCCAGGTTGAAGGTTAGTTATGGAATTGAACACTGTAGAAGAGCTTATCGACGATATCCGCCAGGGTCGGATGGTCATCCTGATGGACGACGAAGATCGCGAAAACGAGGGTGACCTGATTATCGCCGCCGATCAGGTGCGGGCCGAGGATATCAATTTTATGGCCACTCATGCCCGCGGTCTGATCTGCCTGACCCTGACCGAGGATCGCTGTCGCCAGCTGGATCTGCCGATTATGGTCAGCGACAACGGCGCCCAGCACTCCACCAATTTCACCGTCTCCATCGAGGCCGCCGAGGGAGTGACCACCGGCATTTCCGCCGCCGATCGGGCCCGCACCATTCGCGTTGCCGTGGCCAAAAACGCCGGTGCCAAAGACCTGGTACAGCCCGGGCATATCTTTCCGATCATGGCGCAACCGGGCGGTGTGTTGAGCCGGGCCGGCCATACCGAGGCGGGCTGCGACCTGGCGCGACTGGCGGGCTTCGAGCCGGCGGCGGCCATTGTGGAGATTATGAATCCCGACGGTACCATGGCGCGACGCCCCGACCTGGAGCTGTTCGCGCGCGAGCACGATCTGAAAATCGGCACCATCGCCGATTTGATTCAGTATCGCACCGTCAATGAGAAAACTGTGGAATGTATCAATGAGCGCGCCGTAAGAACCGAGTTTGGCGAGTTTACTTTGCGCACCTATCTCGACAAGCCGCGCCAGGAGTGCCACTTCGCCCTGGTAAAAGGCAAGGTGGGCGGGGATCAACCGACGCTGGTACGGGTCCATGTCGGTAATACCGCGCGCGATGTGCTGACGATTCAACGCGAGAGCGACAAGACCTACAAACCCTGGACGTTTCAGCGGGCCCTGGCCCGGGTCGCCAAAGAGGAAAACGGTGTGGTGGTGTTGATCTGCCACAACGAGAGTACCGAAGAAATCGAGGACAGTATCGATTGGATGATATCCGGCAAGCAGCAGCGGCCGAGTCAGGATTTGGTCTATAAACAAGTGGGTACGGGCGCGCAGATTTTAAGGGACTTGCAAGTTCACAAAATGCGCTTGATGAGCGCGCCCTTCCGCTTCAGTGCCATCTCGGGTTTCGAGCTGGAAGTGGTCGAATACCTGAATTGCGAATAGTTTAAAGTTTAAGGCGGGCGCTGCCCGCCGGTTGGATATCAGAGAATACGAACAAGAGAAACCAGTATGAGTATCGTGACTATTGAAGGTGACTTCACTGCGGCCCAAGGCAAATACGCGTTAATCGTCAGTCGTTGGAACAGTTTTGTGGTTGAGCACTTGAAAGACGGTGCGCTCGACACGCTGCGCCGCCACGGTATCGGTGACGACGCCATTACTATTTATTACGCACCCGGCGCCTTTGAATTTCCGATTACGGCGCAGAAGATTGCCGCCAAGGGCGAGCACGATGCCATTATCGCGCTCGGTGCGGTGATCCGCGGCGGCACGCCTCACTTCGATTATGTGGCCGGCGAGTGCACCAAAGGTTTGGCGCAGGTATCGCTACAGGCGGGTATTCCGATAACGTTTGGGGTCTTGACGGTGGACTCCATTGAGCAGGCCATCGAGCGATCCGGCACCAAGGCCGGCAACAAAGGCGTCGAGGCGGCGCAGACAGCACTGGAGATGGTGTCGCTGGTCGGGAGGATTTAGATTGAAAATAGGCTGACATATCAGCCTAAAACCTCCGCTTTAGGATGCGCTGGTGTACTCGTTAGCCAATACCGAATACAGGTTTTTAAATGACAACAGTTTCAACCTCGGCACGGCGCAAGGCCCGCCACTACGCCATGCAGGCCATTTACCAGTGGCAGATATCCCAGGCCGCCCTGAATGTTATTGAGGCCGAGTTCCATACCGACAACGATATGAGCAAAGTCGACACCGACTATTTTCACGAGCTGTTGCACGGTATTGTGCAACACCTGGGCGATATTGACGGCGCCTTCGCACCGTTTTTACAGCAGCGCAGTCTCGAGGAGCTCGACCCTATTACCCGGGCGCTGTTGCGCCTCGGCACTTTCGAATTGCAGCACCGTCTCGATGTCCCTTATAAAGTGGTGATTAACGAAGCGGTGGCGCTGGCGAAAAAGTTTGGTGCCACCGACAGTCACAAGTTTATCAATGGTGTGCTCGACAAGACGTCCGCGACGACTCGCGCCGTCGAGAGGCGGGCCGACAAAAGCAGTTAGTTAGCCCTGGATATGATGTTGGAGATCGCAGTTACCCATGGCAACCGGTGAATTTGAACTGATTCGACACTATTTTTGTCGCGGCCCCGGCGCCTTCGGCGCCCCGCTCGGTATCGGCGACGACTGTGCCCTGGTGGCACCGCCGACATCCAAACACCTGGCGATGTCGATGGATACGCTGGTGGCGGATGTGCACTTTCCGCAACACGCGGATCCGGAACTGATCGGCGAGCGGGCGCTGCGCGTCAACCTCAGTGACCTGGCCGCGATGGGTGCCTCGCCGCTGTGGTTTACCCTGGGGCTGACTATCCCCAAGGCGGAGAGCCGCTGGTTGGAGGGTTTTAGCAAAGGGTTGTTCAATGTCGCCCACGAGTATGACTGTGCGCTGATTGGCGGCGACACCACCCGCGGCCCGCTGAATATTTGTATTCAGGTGCACGGCGTGGTCAGTGGCTCCAACGCACTGCTGCGCGGTAATGCCGCAGTGGGGGATATCGTATTTGTGACCGGTACGCTCGGCGACGGTGCCGCTGCGGTTGCCATTATCAAACAGGAATTTGAAGTCGGCAAATCGGCTTTTGACTACTTTATGTCGAGGTTTTATCGACCGGAGCCCAAAGTGCGCGAAGGCAAACTGCTGTGCGGTATCGCCCGCGCGGCGATCGATGTTTCCGACGGTCTGCTGGCAGACCTGGGGCATATCTGCGAGGTCAGCGGCGTGGGGGCGGTGGTCAATGTCGAGCAACTGCCGATCTCGGAGCCGCTGCAGAAGCTTGCCGAACCCGCCCAGTCGCGCAACTGGGCACTGTCCGGAGGTGATGATTACCAACTTTGTTTTACCGTGCCGCGGGCCAAGTTGGACCGTCTCGAGTTACTGTTACACCAGGGCAAACTCCAGGCTACGGCCATCGGTGAAATCGTGCGCGGCAAAGGCGTTACCTGCCTGCGCGACGGCGAGGCGTTTCCGGTGGTGCGCCCCGGCTACCAGCATTTTGGCAATGACCGCGCTTAGTTTTACCGACTTGCTGCGCCGCCCGCTGTTGTGGCTGGCGTTTGGTTTTGGCGCCGGTTTGTCTCCACGGGCGCCGGGGACCGCCGGCACACTGGTGGCCGTGCCGGTTTACCTGTTGATTCAGGATTGGTCGCCGATGGCTTATGCGGCGCTGTTACTGCTGACGTTTGCCGCGGGTGTTTACCTGTGCCACCGCAGCGCCGCCATATTGGGGGTGCACGATCATCCGGGTATCGTCTGGGATGAAATGGTGGGGTTGTGGATAACGCTGTTTCTGGCGCCGTCCGGATGGGTCTGGCTGTTGTTGGGTTTCGTGTTGTTTCGGTTTTTCGATATCGTCAAACCCTGGCCCATCAGTTGGCTCGATAAGAACGTGCACGGCGGGCTGGGTATTATGGTGGATGATGTACTGGCGGGGATATTCGCGTTCCTGTGCCTGCAGTTATTGGCCTGGGGATGGAATTTATAAGCAGGGAAAGGAGAAGTTTGTCATGGTGAATAAACTTGTGGGTTGCGCACGCGTGCGGACGCTGGTTGCGGTTGTTCTGTTATTGGTCGCAGGCACCGGCAAGGCGGCTACCACGGTTGAGGTAAAGGGATTGTTTGCCGGCAGTGCGCTGTTGGTTATCGATGGCAAGCAGCAATTGTTGAAGCAGGGGCGGCGCAGTCCCGAGGGCGTGCTGCTGGTCTCCGCCGACAGCAAGTTTGCGGTGGTGGAAGTAGACGGGCAGCGCCACAAGCTGACAATGAGCCGGCGCATATCCAGCGGCTTTCAGAAGGCGGAGCGAGCCAGCGTGCGACTGCAGAGCGGTCGCGGCGGACACTACGTAACGCCCGGGCGTATCAACGGCAAGCCGGTTGAGTTTTTGGTCGACACCGGCGCCACCAGTGTGTCGATGAATCTGCCCACCGCCAAACGGCTGGGCATCAACTATCGTATTGGTAGGGAGATTACGCTGAGCACGGCCAATGGCCTGGCCAAGGCTTTTCTGGTGAAGCTGGACAGCGTGCGTATTGGCGAGGTCGAAGTGCGCAACGTGGAGGCCACCGTGAGTATTGGTGACTTTCCAGAAGTCATATTGTTGGGTAACAGCTATCTGTCCCGTGTTGAGATGAGCCAGGACAGTGGCATATTGGTATTGGAGTCAAAACTATGAGCACGCCGCAAACAACGTATCGTGAAATCGGGTGCGCCGCCGCCGGGCTCGGCGATCGGGTAAACAGGGTGTGGTTGTGACTATCCGCTATGTAGAGTCTTCGAAGCTGCCGACTCCCTGGGGTATTTTCTCCATGCATGGTTTCGAAGACACCGGTGCCGACAAGGAACATGTGGTGTTGACCATGGGCGATGTGAGCAGCGGCGATCCGGTGCTCGCGCGTATTCACTCCGAGTGTCTGACGGGCGATGCGTTGTTCAGCCTGCGCTGTGACTGCGGCGCGCAGTTACAGGCGGCCATGCACCGGATATCCATCGAAGGGCGGGGGGTGATTTTTTACCTGCGCCAGGAAGGACGTGGTATCGGGCTGTTGAATAAAATCAAGGCCTACCATTTGCAGGACAAGGGTGCCGATACGGTAGAGGCCAACGAGCAACTGGGTTTTGGCGCCGATATGCGGGACTATTCCATCCTGCGGCCCATGCTCGAGCACCTCCATATCAAGGCGCTCAAACTGATGACCAATAATCCCCGCAAAGTCACCGCCTTGCAGGAGCTGGGTATTGAGGTGGTGGAGAGGCTGCCGCACCAGACCGGTCGCAATCCCCATAATGCCAAGTACCTGGAGACCAAGAAAGGCAAACTGGGGCATTGGTTGGATCACCCGGAAGAGGATGGGTGACCGAAGCGGGGTGCATGGCAAACAGCCCGGCTATCGTCGTCCTCTAACACCATGCTATTGATCGGGCACGGCTTTAATATATAAAAGTCATCACTCACTCTGGTGGTGAGCCGTCAGGGTTATTGCGCCGCGATCCTGCCGCCCGAAACATCAACACACCTGTTTTAAATTCCATTCGATAGTAAACGTTCACACTTTTTCTGCCACTGAGACAGAAGGCCCCTAAGTTGACCAGCTTTCGACTTTGACGGCGGCCCTGCCTGAACGCTTTCTCCTACTTTCCCCAGAGTTCAATTTTGCGCCCCAGAGTGCAAACCCCCTATGCCTGCTGTGATTAGAGTGTGGAGAACCTAATCACACAGCAGCGGCTATAAGATGACCAGTACTGAAAAACTCCTGATAAGGACATCTACACTACGGCCGCTAATGGAGGCATTGGGTGACCAGACTCAGCACCTTTTCGAAGATTTAAACTTAGGAGAACTTTAGATGCCAAGAATATTAGTTAACTGTCACGGCGGACGTGTTGTCGGGCCGCCCGCTAACCCTCCCCAATTTGCAGTTCCCGCAGGTGTTTCAATACACTTCTACGTAGTGGATGGTCTTGTACTTCAAGATAATAATGCATGGAACATATTAGATCATTGGCTTCAACGCAGGCCTGGAAATCCAAATGCATTAGTAGCTACCTTTACTCCCGGTCAGATGTGCCAGGATTATTATGGTGTTCCATATGTTGGGCTGGGTGTGGCGGGTGGCATCCAAAGAGAAGCCGTTGGGAGAGGAGGGCAGCCATATTTCGAAACAATTCTTACAGTGGGTAGCGGACAAAATTGGGGGAGCCCTACTCCCGGTACAATACAAACTCGACAAGTCGTTTTACCTGCTGTTCAAGGTGGTGCACCTTACGCTAGATCAGTGGTTACTCTGAGCAATATAGCGAATTGCCCCGGAGTCACAGATGTCGACTGGATTTCCTGCCGACAATATTGGTAACTCACTTAACCCACGCCTAAAAATCACATGCGTGTGCCAAGCTAACTCCTAGGTTTGCGACCTTGTGAAAGCTGGAGGCGGGTGCGTATTCCGGCGAAGATGAACACCTATTCCGGGCGAACGTGAACACCTAATGTCCTAACGCATCACCCGTCCGGATTTTTAACCCAGGTGTTCATCTTGGGTCAACTGCCCGAGGATTTTTCTC
>NZ_ML660112.1 GCF_007004655.1 Exilibacterium tricleocarpae | reverse complement strand
ACGAATCGCTCGCCCTGTCCAATCAACCAGCTCCAAATAGTCAGTAAGACTAAACGAAATGCCAGGATATTCATTGTCTGTAATGCGATCGGAAAAGTGCAGTAGTGGTTTTAAGGGTAGATCAAAGTGGAGTTCTGGGGACAGTTCACCAATCTAAGAATCTAGCTCGGAGTTTTTTGAAAGCCCAGCCTTGAGCAAAAGGGGGCGCAGGCGAGCACCGGAACCCAGGCCATAGGCCTGGCCGGCAGACGCCACTATCATCTACCATAAAGCATAAGGGTCGGTTATTCTGCAAAATCCAAAGCAAACAAGTCAGCGGAGAACCCACCCGTGCACACAGCCCCACCCAGACATGCCGTCACCGATACCGATATCGAAGGCTGTTTCGCCGTAATGGCGGAACTGCGACCCCACCTGCAGGCCGGCGATTTTGTCAGCACTGTTCGCCATATGGAAACCGAGGGCTATCGCCTGGCCTTTATCGAGCGGGGCCGGCGCGTGGTGGCGGTGGCGGGCTACCGTATCACCACCAACCTGTTTATGGGCAAAAACCTGTATGTGGACGACCTGGTCACCGCTGCCGACGCCAGGTCGGAGGGCCATGGCGAAGCGCTGGTCTCCTGGCTGCGGGAACTGGCGATCGCGGAGCGTTGTGAGGTCTATCACCTGGACTCGGGAACCCAGCGACACCGGGCTCACAAGTTTTATTTTCGCGAGGGTTTCAACATCGCCAGCTACCACTTCAGCCAGCCGCTGCAACCCGGCTGAACCGCGCGGTACCAGCCCCGCATCGGCAGCTTCAGCGATTCGCCCGACTGTCGATTAACTGGTCGACCACGGAGGGGTCGGCCAGGGTCGAGGTATCGCCGAGATTTTCCAGCTCATTGGCCGCCACCTTACGCAAAATCCGCCGCATGATCTTGCCGGAGCGGGTCTTCGGCAGGCCCGGAGCCCACTGGATAATATCCGGCTTGGCGATAGGGCCGATCTCCCGCACACACATGCCGACCAGCTCTTGCTTTAACTCGTCGCTCGGCGTCTCGCCGCTCATCAGGGTGACATAGCAGTAGATGCCCTGCCCCTTGATATCGTGGGGATAACCCACCACCGCCGCCTCGGCGACCTTCTCGTGCAACACCAGGGCGCTCTCCACTTCGGCGGTGCCCATGCGGTGGCCTGAGACGTTAAGCACATCGTCGACCCGGCCGGTAATCCAGTAGTAGCCATCCTCGTCGCGGCGGGCGCCGTCACCGGTGAAATAGTAGCCCGGGAAAGCGCTGAAATAGGTATCGACAAGGCGCTGGTGATCGCCGTAAACCGTGCGAATCTGGCTGGGCCAGGAAGCTTTGATGGCCAGGTTGCCGGAGCCGGGCCCCTCGATCTCGGCGCCGTCGGCGTCCAGCAATACCGGCTCTACCCCGAAAAACGGCAGGGTGGCCGAGCCCGGCTTGAGCGCGGTGGCGCCGGGCAGCGGGGTCAGCATATGGCCGCCGGTTTCCGTCTGCCACCAGGTATCCACAATCGGGCAGCGGCTGTCACCCACTACCCGGTAATACCACTCCCAGGCCTCGGGGTTGATCGGCTCACCGACGGTTCCCAACAGCTTCAGCGATTGCCGCGAGGTACCCGTTACCGGCTCATCCCCGGCACCCATTAGAGCGCGGATGGCGGTGGGGGCGGTGTAGAAAATCTGCACGCCGTGCTTGTCCACCACATCCCAGCAACGCGAGGCAGTGGGATAAGTGGGTACGCCTTCGAACATCAGGGTGATAGCGCCGTTGGCCAGGGGGCCGTAGACGATATAGGAGTGGCCGGTCACCCAGCCCACATCGGCGGTGCACCAATAGATATCGCCGTCGTGGTAGTCGAACACATACTTGTGTGTCATCGCCGTCTGGAGCAGATAACCGCCAGTGGTGTGCAGCACACCTTTGGGTTTGCCGGTGGAACCTGAGGTGTAAAGGATAAACAGCGGGTCCTCAGCATCCATGGATTCCGGCGCGCAGTCGGCTGCGGCTGCGGCTACCGCTTCGCCGTACCAGACATCGCGCCCTTCCTGCCACTCCACAGCGCCGCCGGTGCGCTTCACCACCACACAGGTATGCAGGTCGGGACAGGCCGCCAGGGCGCGGTCGGCATTGTGTTTCAGGGGGATGGTTTTGCCGCCGCGCACGCCCTCATCGGCGGTAATCAACACCTGGCAGTCGCAGTCGAGAATACGGTCCTTGAGCGCTTCCGGTGAGAAGCCGCCAAACACCACCGAGTGAACCGCACCGATGCGGGCACAGGCCAGCATCGCGTAGGCTGCCTCGGGAATCATCGGCATATAGATACAGACACGATCGCCTTTTTTCACGCCGCGCTCGCGCAGCACATTGGCCAGGCGGCAGACGGCGTCGTGCAATTCCCGATATGTGATCGAGCGGTCGTCGGTGGGCTCATCACCCTCCCAGATAATGGCTACCTGATCGCCCCGCCTGGCCAGGTGGCGATCGATACAGTTGTAGGCAACATTGAGTTTACCCCCGGCAAACCAACGCGCCGAGCCCTTGTGGAAATCGAACTCCCGCACCTTGTCCCAGCGGGTATCCCAAGTCAGGAACGCGTCGGCCTGTTCGGCCCAGAAAGCCTCCGGCTCGGCGATCGAGCGCTGATAGAGCGCCTCGTAAGCGGCAGCATCGATATGGGCCTGCTCGGCAAAGCCCTCGGGTACGGGATAGGTGGGGGACGCAGACATAGGGGAGGACTCCGTTTGCTTTATTTTATCGGCTGAGCTGGTGCTTGGCAGGACGCCAGGACCCATGATAACGGGTTGAGGTAGAAATAGAACCACCCGCCGGGTCTTTTGGATTTAGACATTGGTCGCAGTCGGTAGCGGCCGCGGATCAGCGGCCGCCGGCCTGCTCTGCCATATGATGTTCGATGATCCGGTTGATCTCGCCACTGTCGCTCAGTGTCCTGACCTGCCGGCTGATATGGGGCAGGAGTTCCCGGTGGCGGCGGTGCAGGTAGTGGTACAACGGCGTCGAATAGAGCGCCGGCTCCAGGCGTCGCAGGCGGGTCTCGCTCTGGCGGCGGCCGTAGTAGCGCCCTTCGAACCCGGTCATGATAATCAGGTCCACGCGCCCGCCCGCCAGTAGTTTGATCGACTGTCGCGGGTCTTTCGCGACGATTCTGTTGAAGCCTTCGGTGCGGCTGATACCGAAGAGTTTCTGCTGGTCGATACCAATGCGGTAAGGCCGGATGCTGGCCCACCCATCCACATCGAGCTTCAGGCCGGCGTCGCGGCTCCAGACAAAGGACTCCACTTCGTAAAACGTCGACTCCACGCGCAGCAGATTATCAAACCCCGCCATCACCTCCTCGACCTGCAACAGCACACCGTCCAGTTCGCGCCCGTCGTTGGCGGTTTTGAAGCTGCGCCGGTGGGGCATATTGACAACGCTGATGGTATAGCCGAGTTCAGCGTACATGTTTTCGAATAGATTACGCGCTACCGGCAGCAGCGGATGGGTGGCGCTGATACCGAAACGTAGCACCTTCTCCGTCGCCCAGGCGGGCAGGCTAAGCACCGGGAGAATCAGCAGGTACGGCAGCAGCCGCTTTGCGCCAAGACGGTTGAGAGCAGCCATAGTCATGGGTTATTGACAACTTGCGTTGAAGAGTAACAGTAATCAACCGCGGCCAACAGCGCTGGTTGCGTGGCTCCGACAAGTGCGGACCTTGTAACTGTCCGATTAAGAATACTGCGGGGAGGTCTGCCTCTGGCCCGGACCTTCAGAAACTCTCGACAGCAGGGATGCTGTCGTGACCACCAAAAGTAGGCGCCTTAAGCGAAAGTAGGCCCTTTAGGCGAGCCCCCATGGACGGGTTCACGGTGTGTTTCTGGAGGCCCGGGCAGAGGCAGGCCGGTCAATTGGCACCCTGCGCTTAAGTACCACCAAAAGCAGGCGCCTGAAACAAGTGCCATTAATACCGTTCCAGCCGATGCAATATCGGAACACCGGCAGCCGGTTAAGCCGCCTGGATCGGAATGGTATTGGCGGTGCGCTCTACCGAATTGTCCGCGTTGAGATAGACCAGGCGGGGTTTATAGACATCCGCCTCGGCGGCCTCGAACTGCCCGTAGGCGGCGATAATGACCCGGTCCCCCACCTGCACTTTGCGCGCCGCGGCACCATTCATGGAGATGGTGCCGGAACCGGCCTCGGCCAGAATCACATAGGTGGTAAAGCGCTCGCCGTTATTGACGTCGTAGATATCGATTTGCTCGAATTCCCGCAGCCCGGCCAGTTTGACCAAATCCGCATCGATGGCGCAGGAACCGTCGTACCAGAGTTCCGCCTGGGTCACGCTGGCCATATGCAGTTTGCCCTTCAGGAGTGTGGTTAACATGGCATATCCTCACGATTGGGTTGGCCGCCGGGGGCACTGGAAACGTCTATCGAAACGTTTATCGAAACATTGTCGATCAGGCGTGCGCCGCTGGTGTACATGGCGCCGAGCACAGTGATATCGCTGTCGTCGTCGGCCGCCGGTTCGAGCGTTTTGCTGTTGCAGACGTTGATGTAATCGGGGCGAAAACCCGCCGCCTCTATCTGTTGCCTGGCCTCTGCCTCCAGGGTCGCAAAACCGCGGTTGCCGGCGCGCACTTCAGTGGCAATCCAGTTGAGACTGCGGTTGAGCTGTGCCGCCCGGGGTCGCTCCTGTTCTGTAATAAAGCTGTTGCGGGAGCTCATGGCAAGCCCGTCGGACTCACGGAAAATCTCGCCGGCGACAATTTTCACCGGTATGCACAGGTCTTCCACCATGCGCCGGATCAGCGCCAGCTGCTGGAAGTCCTTGATGCCGAAGACCGCCTCGTCGGGCTGCACGATATTGAACAGCTTGCTGACCACCGTGGTCACCCCTTCGAAGTGACCCGGCCGGCTGGCGCCGCAGAGCACATCGGTCATGGTGGGCACCACCACCCGGGTCTGCTCGGCCATGCCGTTGGGATAGATTTCGCTCTCTTCGGGGTAGAACAGGTAGTCGCAGTTCACCGCGCGCAGCTTGGCGGTATCGGCGTCGTAGGTGCGGGGGTATTTGTCCCAGTCCTCATTGAGACCGAACTGCAGTCGATTGACGAAAATACTGACCACCACCAGGTCGCAGCTGGCCTGGGCGATTTTTACCAATTCGATATGCGCCTGGTGCAGGTTGCCCATGGTGGGCACGAAGCCAATACGCTTGCCCGCCAACCGCTCGGCACCGAGGGCATCGCGGATAGACTGGCTGTGGTGGAAAATCTGCATGGCGACTCGCTCTCAGGCGCTCCCGATTGAGCGCAGGTGGCGGCGATAATACACAGCGCCAGGAATGATGTACACGATGGGTTTTCCTTAGACATATAAGCCTAACCTAATAGCTTACACAAAGACATTAGGGTTTATTAGGGTTTCGAGGCTGATTTTCCGGTGGCACGGTGAGACTAAAACTGATCCTCTGGTGGCACAGTGCGACTTAAGACCGATCCTCTGGTGGCACAGTGCGACTTAAGACCGATCCTCCGGTGGCACAGTGCGGGGACGTAACTTTAGTTGCGTCCCCCTCGAGAGGGGCCACTCCCGGTTAATGAGGCACCGCTATCCGCTTACTGCGATCTCCTGCGTTTTTATCGAGTATCTGCGAATTCCAGCGATACCCTCAAAAACACACCACAGCCCAGCGACCTCAATACCCCTCCTGCTGGAAATACTCCGGCGCGAGGTTTTCGAAACGGGTGTATTTACCGACAAAAGCCGCCCGGCAGGTACCCACCTCGCCGTTGCGCTGCTTGCCGATAATCAGCTCTGCCACCCCTTTGTCGGGGCTGTCCTCGTTGTAGTACTCGTCGCGGTAGATAAACACAATCACATCGGCGTCCTGCTCAATGGCGCCCGACTCGCGCAGGTCGGAGTTCATCGGGCGCTTGTTGGGACGCTGTTCGACCCCGCGGTTAAGCTGCGACAGGGCGACTACCGGGCAGTCGTACTCCTTGGCAATGGCTTTCAGGGAGCGGGAGATCTCGGAAATCTCCTGGGTGCGCCCCTCGCTGGACCCCGCCACCTGCATCAACTGCAGGTAGTCCACCATAATCAGCCCGGGATCGCCGTGCTCGCGCGCCACCCGGCGCACCCGGGCCCGCACCTCCTGGGGCGTAAGTCCCGGGGTATCGTCGATAAACAGCGGCTTGTCTTTCATTTTTCCCACCGCCGCCGAGAGCTTGGGCCAGTCCTCCTCGGTCAAGGCGCCATTGCGGATTTTGCCCTGGTCGATACGCCCCACCGAGGAGAGCATACGCATAATCAGCGAGCCGGCCGGCATTTCCATGCTGAACACCAGCGCCGGTTTCGGCTGGCTCATAATAGCCGCCTCGACGAAGTTCAGCGCCAGCGCGGTTTTGCCCATGGAGGGACGCGCCGCCAGGATGATCAGCTCCCCGTCCTGCCAGCCGGACGTGCGGCCATCGAGCTCCTCGAGGCCGGTGGTGAGGCCGGTGATATCGCTGTCGGAGCGAAACAGCTCGTCGATCTTCTCGACAGTGGCCTTGAGCAGGCCGTTGACCTCTTGAAAGCCGCCTTCCTTAGGTCGGTCCTCGGCAATTTCCGCGACGCGTTTTTCCGCCAATTGCAGCAGATCGTCGGAGTCCAGTCCCGCCGGATTGAAACTGGAGCGACTGATTTCACTGGCGGCGGCGATCAACTGGCGCAGCGTGGAGCGCTCGCGCACAATCTTGGCGTAGGCGACGACGTTGGCGGCGCTGGGGGTATTGGTGGCCAGTTCAATCAGGTAGGCGTGGCCGCCGACCCGCTCCAACTCGCCGTGGCGGTCCAGCTCTTCCGACAGCGGAATCACATCCAGGGGCTGGCCGGCCTCGGACAGTTTCAGCATCATGCGGTAAATCTGTCCGTGCACGCCGCTGTAGAAATCGTCGGCATCGACGGTCTCGGCCACCGCATCGAAGCGCTGGCTGTCGAGCATCAGGCCCCCCAACACGGCCTGCTCCGCCTCAATAGAATGAGGCAGGCTGATTTCCTCGGGGGTCTCGCCGGGCGGGGGCTCGCCCATATCGGGCGCGGAATCGAAATAGTCGTGGGCGTCAGACATGGCCTGGGGGTTGGGTCCCGTTCAGTGAATCGCTAAGCTAAAACTGAGCTAAAACTAGGCTTAAGTCCCGATGCCAATACCCAACCGGGCACCGCGGCATCAGCCCGGGCAATATCCCGGGTCTGCCAATGGTGCCCGATTTATGGGTCGCTGTCAGTTGCCGGCCGTCTTATTCAGCGACAATTGCCAGCTTGATGGGCTGCACGACATCGGTGTGTAACTGGATGTCGACGTCATACTCACCCAGTTCACGCAATGTACCTTCCGGCAGGCGCACCTCGGACTTGCTGATTTCGACACCGGCGGCGGTCACCGCTTCGGCGATATCGCGAGTGCCGATGGAACCGAACAGCTTGCCCTCGTCACCGGCATTGGCGGTGATAGTGATGGACACCTCTGCGAGGCGCGCGGCGCGACCCTCGGCACCGGTCAGCTTCTTGGCGGCGGCGGCTTCCAATTCGGAGCGGCGCGCTTCGAACTCCGCCAGATTGGCGGCAGTGGCCGGAATCGCCTTGCCTTGGGGAATAAGATAATTGCGGCCAAAGCCTGCTTTTACGGCAACCTTGTCACCGATGGTGCCCAGCTTGCCCACTTTATCGAGCAGAATCACGTCCATCTCGTTTATCCTCTGTAATTTGCATTTCGCATTCTGTGCGCGGGGCGCCCGCCCGGGCTCCGCTATTCGGAACCCTTCGGCTTCAGCCGCGCGCGAAAATTCATCCACGTATCGGAAAACGCCAGTAACAATAGCAGCGTTAACGACAACGGATTGAGCATCACCACCAGCGGGTAAAACACCACCAGCACCGGCCAGCCCAACTGCCGGACCCGCACACTGAAGTGCACCAGGGCCACCCCGGCCAGCCACAAGGGCACGGCAAACACACCCAGCCAGGTCAGGTAATCGCCACCCTGCACCAGGCAATACATGGTTGCCGCCAGCGACACCAGCGCCTGTGCCGGATCGAGTCGCAGTTGGTGGAATTCCGCCTGGAAACCACCCGGGTTGTAAAGCAGTGCCTGCCACCAGCGCGCCAGCAACAATGCCAGCACCCCGGCCACCGCCGTCATACTGCCGAGCCAGCCTGTGACAAACACGTTACTGAGCGCCAGCTCTTCCTGCCCGGCCATCAGCGAGGCCAGAATCTCCCTGAACAGCGCCAGCATCTGCTGTGCCATATCCGGCATCAGCCAGGCGGCCGACAATACCGTCAGGCAGCTCAGCGCCACCACCGCAGTGAGGCAGTGACCCCAGGACAGGCTCTGGCGCAACACCAGAGCGGCGCCGTAAACGGTCAGCAAACCGCCCAGGGAAACATAGGGCATCAGCGGCCCCACATTTCCCACAAAAAAACCGCTCAGCGGCGGCAGCAGGGCCCACAGCAAAATCAGCGCCCCGTCCCCGGCACCCCGGCGCAGGGTGATCAGTGCCACCGCGGCAGGGCTGATCAACGGCAGCCAGCTGCCGAGCAGTACGACCACAGCCGCCTGCACACGCCCGGCCATGATAAATTCGGCTAGCGCGCGCACTGGTATTGACTCCCGTTACTGGTTACCGGCAATCCGCTCGAAAACCTTATTCGTGGCTGTCGGTGTAAGGCAGCAACGCCAGGAAACGGGCCCGCTTGACGGCGGTGGCCAACTGGCGCTGATACTTTGCCTTGGTACCGGTGATACGGCTCGGTACGATTTTGCCGGTTTCAGAGACATAGGCCTTGAGGGTGTCGAGATCTTTATAGTCGATCTGCTTGACCCCTTCGGCGGTGAAACGGCAGAACTTACGACGACGGAAAAAACGTGCCATGGATTACTCTCCTGATTTTTCTGCGCCGGGTTCGGCTTGATCATCGCCGGCGGCGACGGCTTCGGCAACGGGCGCCGCAGGTGCGGCCGCTGTATCGCCTTCGGGGCTGGCGGCAGTCTCGGTCGCGGTTTCGCGCTCGGTGCGCTCCTCGCGACGATCGCTGCGGGCCTTGCGCTCGCGGCTCTCTTTTTCCGCCTTCATGATCGGGGATTCTTCGGTGACCGGCTCGCCGCTGCGAATCACGATATTGCGCAGCACCGCGTCGTTGTAACGGAAGTTAGTGGTCAACTCTTCCAGGGCTTCTTCACCGCACTCGACATTCATCAGGATGTAGTGGGCTTTGTGAATCTTGTTGATGGAGTAAGCCAGTTGCCGGCGCCCCCAGTCCTCGAGGCGGTGAACCTGGCCACCGCCGTTTTTGATGGCGGCGCTGTAGCGCTCCACCATACCGGGTACCTGCTCGCTCTGGTCCGGGTGCACCAGAAACACGATTTCGTAATGACGCATTGTAGCTCCTTACGGGTTAAGCCTCCCGCTACTGCCGCCACTCGCTGGGGCGGGCAATCCGGTGAGGCAAGGAGGACCGGGGACAGGCCCGGCCGGGTTTTACCAATAAACAGTTTGCCGATTGATAAACGGCTTGCCGATAAACGAACGGTTTACCAACAAGTTTATCGGGCGGCGTATTCTAGGGGGTTGCGTACGGGGATGCAAGTGCCGGCTTTCCCCGAGGGGTTGGGTAACAGGGCGCAAGTGCCGGCCTTTCCCCGGGGGGTTGTGTGCCAGGGTACAAGTACCGACCTTTCCCCGGGGGGTTGTGTGCCAGGGTACAAGTACCGACCTTTCCCCGGGGGGTTGTGTGCCAGGGTACAAGTACCGACCTTTCCCCGGGGGTTGTGTGCCAGGGTGCAAGTGCCGGCCTTAGGGGTTTACCCTCAGGGCGCCGCACGCTGGCGCACCGCCTCAAACAGGCAGATGCCGGTGGCGACGGACACATTGAGGCTGCTGACGGTACCGGCCATGGGGATATTGACCAGGCCGTCGCAGAGTTCGCGGGTCAGGCGCCGCAGCCCCTTGCCCTCGGCACCCAGCACCAGTGCCAGGGGGCCTTTGAGGTCAGTTTCGAAGATACTGCGCGACGCCTCGCCGGCGGCGCCCATCACCCACAGGCTGCGGGCCTGCAGCGCCTTGAGCGTGCGGGACAGGTTGGTGACCGGGATCAGCGGCAGCACCTCGGCGGCACCGCAGGCCACCTTGCGGACCGTGGCATTGATACCGGCGGAATTGTCCTTCGGCACCACCACGGCGTCGACCCCGGCGGCCTCGGCCGAGCGCAGGCAGGCGCCCAGGTTATGGGGGTCGGTAACGCCGTCGAGCACCAGCAGGAACGGCGGGCGGGCGGGCTCCTCAAGCAGGGCCAGCAGGTAGCGCTCATCAAACAGTTGCCCGACTTCCGCCCGCAGCGCCACGCCCTGGTGATTGCCGTCGGCAGCGGCGGCGTCCAATTCGCGTCGCGATACCACCTTTTGGGGAATGCCGTGTGATTCGGCCAACTGCAGTATTTTGGCTAGGCGCTGGTCGCGGCGGCCGCGCAGCACCCACAGCTCCCGGGCTCGCTGCGGGGCGCTCTTCAGCAGCGCCTGCACCGCGTGCAGGCCGTAGAGAGTTTCGAGATTTGCCACGGTTACCGGTTCTTACCCGCGGTCGGTGCGGGATTTGCGGGAGCGCCGGCCGGCGGGGGGTGATTTGGCACCTTTGGTCTTGGCGCCGGTCCCGCCCTGGCTACCCGCCTTACTTTGGCCTTGCTTGGCTTTGCTTGACTTACCTGTGCTCGACTTGCTTCTGCCCGGCTCGGCTACACCTTGTTCAATTTTTCCCGAGGCGCCTTTGCCGCGTCCGCTGTTATCACGTTCGCCTGCGCTGCGCCCGCGCTTGTCTGCTTCGCTTTTGCTCGATTTACCTTTGCTCGCGTCGCGTCTACCCGACCGACCTTTGTCCGACTCATGTCTACCCGGCTCGCCCTTGCCTCGTTTTTTCGCTTTAGGTTGGCGCCGGTCAGCATATTCATCCGCCAACTCCCGCGCCTTGGCGGAAACCTTTGTGCGCTTGCGCGGTTTTTGCTCCACCAGTTCGAGGTCCACCTTGCGCTCGTCCAGGTCCACCCGCACCACCTGCACCACCAGTTCATCGCCGAGGCGAAACACCTTGCGGGTGCGATCGCCGACTAGCCTGTGCTGGGCGGCCTCGAAGTGATAATAGTCGTGGGGCAGATTGGTAATATGCACCAGGCCATCCACATAGAGGTCCCTGAGTTCGACAAACAGGCCGAAACCGGTGACGGCGCTGATCACGCCGTCGAATACATCGCCGACATGGTCCTGCAGGTATTCACATTTCAGCCAGCTCACCACATCGCGGGTGGCATCGTCGGCGCGCCTCTCGGTCAGGGAACTCTGCTCGCCGAACGCCAGCACATCCTCAGGGCCGTAGGGGAAAATGACTTTTTTCGACAGCACGCCGGCACCGCGCACGCGCTCCACCTGATCGGTGGACTTGCGGGAGCGGATGATATGGCGGATCGCCCGGTGGGTCAGCAGGTCGGGATAGCGCCGGATCGGCGAAGTGAAGTGAGTGTAGGCGGTGTAGCCGAGACCGAAGTGACCTTTGTTCTCGGGCTGGTAGACCGCCTGGCTGAGACTGCGCAACATCACCGTCTGGATCAGGTGGGCGTCGGCGCGGTCGCTGATGGATTGCAACAGCGTCTGGTAGTCGCCCGGCGCGGGCTTGCTGCCACCGCCCAGTTTCAGGCCCAGTTCGCCGAGAAACTCGCGCAAATTGTTCAGCTTTTCTTCGCCCGGGCCTTCATGCACCCGGTATAAACCAAGCAGGTCGTGTTTTTCCAGAAAGCGCGCCGCGCACACATTGGCGCAGAGCATACACTCCTCGATCAGCTTGTGGGCGTCGTTGCGTTGCACAGGTACGATGCGCTCGATCTTGCGCGTCTTGTCGAACACGATGCGGGTTTCGGTGGTTTCAAAATCGATCGCGCCGCGCTGTTCGCGGGCCTGGCGCAGCACCTGGTAGAGGTTATGCAGTTCGTCCAGGTGCGGCAGCAGGTGGTGAAACTGTTTGCGCACGCCGCTGCGGCTGTTGTCGCGCTCGGCAATCACCTGTCCCACCTGGGTGTAGGTGAGACGGGCGTGGGAGTGCATCACCCCTTCGTAGAATTTATAGCCGCTGATGCGCCCGCTTTTGCTGATAGTCATTTCGCAGACCATGCACAGCCGGTCCACGTCGGGGTTGAGTGAGCAGAGCCCGTTGGACAGGGCCTCCGGCAACATCGGGATTACGTGGTCGGGAAAATAGACGGAGTTGCCGCGCACCTGCGCCTCGCGATCCAGCGCACTGTTCACCTGCACGTAGTGGGACACATCGGCAATCGCCACCAGCAGGCGCCAGCCGCCGGTTTTGCGGCGCTCGCAGTAGACCGCGTCGTCGAAGTCGCGGGCGTCTTCGCCGTCGATGGTGACCAGCGGCAGTTGGCGCAGGTCGATCCGCTTCTTTTTGTCGCCGGCCACCACTTCCGCCGGCAGGCGGGCGGCTTCGGCCTGCACATCGGCCGGCCACAGGTGGGGAATCCCGTGGGAGCGGATCGCCACATCGATTTCCATGCCCGGCGCCATATGGTCGCCCAGCACTTCCAGCACCCGGCCCACCGGCCAGCTATCGCGCTGTGGCTGCTGGGTGATCTCGACCACCACGAACTGCCCGCTGGCGGCGTCGCGGTGCTGTTTGGGGGGGATCAGGATATCGTGTCCGAGGCGGGCGTTGTCGGGTCGCACAAACTGGATATCGTGGTCGGTGACAAGGCGTCCCACCACCTGGTGGGTGTGGTGGGCCAGCACCTCGACAATGGCGCCTTCGAGCTTGCCGCGCTGGTCCTCGTGGGTGAGTCGCACCACCGCCTCGTCGCCGTCGAAGACCTTGCGCATCTGCCGGTGGGAGAGAAAGATGTCCTCGCCGCCGTCGGCGGGGATCAAAAAGCCGAAGCCGTCTTTATGGCCCTGGATGCGGCCGCGGATCAGGTCCCGCTGGTCCACCGGCATATAGCCCTGGCGGCGGTTGCTGATCAGCTGCCCGTCGCGCGACATGGCGATCAGGCGCCGGCGCAGGGCCTCAATGGGTTCCGGGTCTTGCAGGTCCAGTACCTCGCAGAGTGCCTCGTGGGTGAGGGGGCCGGGAGCGGCGTCCAGCACCTCGAGAATAAATTCGCGGCTGGGGATGGGGTTGTCGTATTTTGCTGCCTCGCGTTTGGCGTGGGGGTCTTTGCGGTTGCTTTTTTTGCCCCGTTTGGCGGCTTTTACGACTTTTTTGATCGCGTCCATGGCCCTTTTAGCGGGGCTGGCGGCTTTTGCCGGCGGCTTCGCGGCCTTTTTGGGGGGGCTCGCGGTGGTCCGTTTTCTCTTCAAATCTGTGTCCTGTGTGGGATGGAGCCGCCTGTGACTGGGCCCGGATAGGGGCGGACAGACGGCCTTCGGCGGCGACTATACCGGAATTATGACAGGGTGGGGTAGATTTAACCTAATCAAGGGAATTGACAAGGGTGGGACGGGACACTAGTATTCGCGTCCTTGGCGGGCTCTGACCCGCGCTATTCCCCCTGCCCAGGTGGTGAAATTGGTAGACACGCTAGCTTCAGGTGCTAGTGGCCGCAAGGCCGTGGAGGTTCAAGTCCTCTCCTGGGCACCATTTTGATAGACGTCAAAAGGCTATGAAAAACCGCTTAAGACAATGATTTTTTAAGCGGTTTTTCTGGGTCTGCAATTTGATTTCGTAGCCCCTCATCGTTTCTTCTACCTCTTCAGTCAAAAATCCCTTATCACACATTAGACGGTTCGCAGTCGAGCACGGTGTTGCTCCAAGTAGGTTTCGTGCTGCTCCGCATGCCAGCGCAATTGCAAGTTAAACCACTTCAGTCGCTTGCCCTTATTGTTAGTCCCCGTAATCAGATGCCCATCCACGATCCTCTCGGCAGCATCGACTACTACAGCAACCAAATAGCTTCCTGCGTAACCTATCGCCGCCGCATCGCAGTTAAACCGGCGCTCCCGGCTCTGTCGACTTGTCTCAAGTCCTAGGACACGGGACAAGCGCTCCAGAACAGCCGAGCAAAAGCAAGATGTTTATTGGAAATTGAGGGTGATACGCCTGATTGAGAGGTAATTGAGGTCAGGTTTTCTGTTCTATGAGGGAAGAACCATAGCCTGCAAAGAATCAAATGCCGGTATACCACCCCGCTCACCTGGATAACCCAGTTGGTTGCTGATCACTCGTGTTTGGCCAATGGTAAGCTCATCCGACCAGTGGTTGTGCCCATAAAGCCAAGCCACGGGCTGGTACTTTTCAATCAAGTCATCGCACTGCGCATTGAAATACGCCGTTAAAAGATTTTCAGGGATTTTTTTATGGCGCAGCAGTCGGCTTGGTGGAAAGTGAGTAGCTACGATTGTTTTGTCAGGCTCCCCCACAGCCAACTGGCCCTCCAGCCAGGTACGGCTTTCGTGGAATCTCAGCATAGCGTCATTGACAGTAAAACGTTTCGTCCCTGCATGATTACGGATAACAGAAAAATCGCTGATCGAAGATTGAGCCTCCTGGGCTGCTAAGGTTTGTTTGTCCCTTCCCAGGCAGTTAAACCCAGACCATAACGTACACCCCAAAAAGCGGTAGCCATCAATTTCGACAGACTCATTCTCCAGGAAGTGGATTTTTTCATCATCTGTAAAAGCTTGTCTAAATGCCTGAGTTTCAACATCAATACTGCGGCGGTAAAACTCATGATTGCCAGCTATCCATACGATCCGGGTGTCATCTAAAACTGACGATATACGCCTTACCGTTTCGATCGCCCCTTTCCCTACACCAATATCACCGGCAAGCACCAGCACATCACATTCAGCAGGCATCGCCTGTAGCAATGGGGAATCATCTTCGTAAAATTCAAAATGTAAGTCAGATGCCACTGCCACTTTGAACATGGCTTACCCCTATAATGATGCTATCCGCTCAGATTGTTCCTGGGAAGCAAGCTCTTCCATAAAGTCGTCACTTGCACGTTCCTCAGCAAGAAAAAACTATCCCAACCCGGCACTTTACGCACAGTCATCTCCACACCTTTAATCTGGCTACAGATTGATTCGGCCATATTGGTGTTGATGGGTCGCTGCGCTAGTGCCTGCCAGCCCTCGTACAAGGCTCTGCGATAGCGAAGCGCTTCTTTGTTTTGAGAAGATGGAAGTTAACCTCGGCCGATTGACTATTGGATCGGTTTATTGGGGTAATTAGCCTCCGCCCAAAAGGAGCGCTTGCGCCAGTGTTTTTGTTGTATTTGATGAACAAAATCCTGGGCACGATCCAACCCCTGGTAGTCATTGATAGAACTGTCTAACGCCAGCAACTTATGAAAATAGCGCGCCCCGTGGTGGTAAGCCTGACTTTTCCCACGATCCAATAGATCAACCAGCAATAGGCGATAGCAGATAACGATGGCCAGTTTGCAGCCTGCTGTTTCGAATTGTTCAAGCCAATTCAGTAAGGTGGTGTACCAGGTCCCGGCTAATTCAGCGTAATGGTCAACCAAGTATTGCTCGGCTTCTTCAAAAGCTTCAATAATCAATAGCATGCCGATGGCACCCTGACCATCAGGCAAGGTGCCTGTTACTGTACGTACCTGTTTAGCCAATGTGCGCTTCTCTTTGGCGCTGGCAAATTCCCAATAGGCCATCAGGGTGTATTCGCTGGGGCTGTCCTGATACGCCTGCAACAGATTTTGCTTAAGCTGCTCAATATTACCCTGAAGCTCTAATAGACGGTTATGCAGACTCGTGTGCCGCTTTTGATCATCTTGCCATTGGGATTGCTGTAGCCAGTATTCAGCCCGCTCCCATTCATCGATTTCCAGGGCGAATTCAACCATCTGCTCCAATTGCAAGGTGTTCGGCTTAGGGCTGGTGATTAGCGTACCTTTCTCATACAGTGCCATGTCGTCCAACGCTTCAGCTACGCCATGTAGCCCTATGCAGGCATGGGCAGCCTTGTGCTTATAGCCTGCAATGCGCTTGTCGCCCATGGCCTTTTTGGCGTCGGTTTCAAAGCGCCAAGCCAGCTTTTTCAGCTCCTGTTCAGAAAGTAAAAAACGACTGTGACGGATAATGTTGTCGAAACAGCCATAGTCATTATGATCAAAGAAACAGAGCACCTCACTCACCCATTCTCTGGCGTCAGGTTGAATTTGGCGCAGGTCGGCAGCAATTTTCAGCCATAAGTCCACACCGTCCCGCAATGCACCGCTGACTTCACCATCGGAGTCATCAACGTAGTTCAGCAAGTTGTCCTGACTGTTGAGTAACTGTTCAAGCCTTTCAAGGGCCTGAACGTGGTCGTGCTCTGCAAGGGCCTCTATATCCAGCAGCAGGCTTTGCAATCGACATGAAAAGTCATAAGCACCGTGGTAGCCAATAAAGTCATCTGCATTTGTCAGTTGGGCAATTTGTCGTTGCAGGACCCGCGCAAGTGGATCGGCAGAGGTTTCGTTATCGCCCCGCGACTCACGACCAGCCAGACTTTCAACATGAGTTTCAATTAAGTCGTCAATATCCCCATAGCGGCCATAGATATCGGCGATGACAGCGATAAGCGCCGACTTGGAAAGGCTGTTGAGTTGTTGTTTCAATGTCATGATTTTTTACTGACTGTGAAAATGGTGTGATTAACCGATAGAAATAACATAAAAGGTATACCCCCTCGGTTATACATCACTTTGTATCGTTGTAGCATAAACACCAATATCCGCCGCACTCATACCCAGTTGTCGCGCGGTATTCTGCCACCCCTGCAAGGCATCAGTCACGTCAGTAATGATTGCTTCAGCCTGGCTCTCCTTTAGCGCAAAGTAAGGTGCCGCTCTACGGGCGATATCAAGATCTGCATCTGGGCCTTCTTCTGAAATCCAGGTGGTCAGTTCACGCGCCTTTTCCATCAACGGCACGGGGTTCAGGTCATAGGCCGGTGACAGCCGCCACCTATCGTCCTTGTCATACAGGAATCCATGGTTACGCAGGTGATCATCGAGATTGCCAATCAATACACCAAAGACGATCCGCCGCCAGAGTTCGTGCAAATCTGCGGTTGGCTCGCTTGAGTACATGCGTATACAGTCGGCAATATCGGTATAGGTCGCCTCATCGCCGTCATTTAGCCCCAACAGGCTCATGGCTGACAAAAATGGGATGCGTTGGCCATCCTGGCGGTCAAAGCGTGTGATCAACGCCACCGGCCGACCGGCTACGTCCTGCAACCTCGCCTTCGAGACATTTATTCCTACTTTGGCGGCAAGGGTCATTGCCAGCACCTCGCCATGGGGGATGCTGCGCTCATCATCCGGTTTGGGAAATTTGGCGATAGCCAATGTGCCGTCATTATCCATAACAGCCGATTTCGGCCGGGCACCACCCAGCGGCGAACCTTCATTCAAAAGCAACTTTAAATCTTCCGCCGTTTCCGCATTGCTCTGAACAGCATCGGCTGCATTTATCAGGGCCGGCAGTTGTATCAGTGGCGGGATGCGATAATGCCCAATGTCATGGTCGAAACTATCTTCGCCTTCACGCCTGTAGCGCAGTGCGCCTATTCGGGTTTGATCGGTAATTGCTAACAGATAGTCAATTTCTGAGAGAACACGCTCTTCACCGGCTTTGCGAAAGGCCCGTTTAATCAGTTGCTGCCCCCAACGATCAGGGGCGGTATCTCGCAACGCCCCTGGGAGGGCCGATTTGTCTGATGTGGTGTAAATCTGCCCAGGGGCCAAGGGCAGGTTTGCCGGATCAAGGGCAAAAGCACCTGGATGATCGAGCCATTCGTCCGCGTATTCAAAAACAGAACTCTGCCCATAACGTTTGGCAACATAACGACACAGGCCAACCAAGTGCGTCTCACCGGCATGGTCAATGTAGATTTCGATAGTATCCGTCATGATTACCCCCGCTTGCGGGTACTTTTACGGCGCGGCTGCACTTTTTTGGGCAGCCGATCTTCGTCAATATCCAACCCCAAGGTGTCGGCACTACGATCAGCCACGTTTCCGAGACCTTCGATCAGCCCTAGAATAAAAAGCACCGTCGCATAAATACCCATTGAAACCGAGGGATCACCCTTTTCGACCTTGTAGAGCGTGCCCCGACTGACAAAGGCGCGCTCGGCCATCGAGACAGTTGATATTCGGCGCTTTTTGCGTGCAATAGCAATGTCCTCACCCAGCTTGACTAAGGCCTGCCGCGCTGCTCTAGGCAATGTACTGGTAGCTTGCGTTTTCATAAAAATTGTCTTATATATTGATCAATAAGCTATTATTTGTTCAAAATATAAGACATTATGGCTTATAAAATCGGTAATATCCAGACCTTTAAATGGTTGGCTGGAATCGTTGCACCTGCTCGGGTTCGCGCCCAAACGCGGGCCCGTAGCCACCGCCACCACCGCCGCCACCGGTAAAGCTTTTCATCACGGTACCCTTGGCCACCGTCTTGGCATTGACCTTGGTATAGGACACAGGCGGCTGGGCGGGGACGGCGACATTGACAATCAGCCTGCGCGCACTGTCGCCGCCGAACAATTCTCAAGCGGTGGTTTTGGCGCGCTCAAACCAGAGGCTGAGGGCGGCGATGCGGAGTTCATACGGCTCTTCGCATTCGGCCAAATGACTGTATGCCCCTATGCGCAAACGTACGAACAGGAATCGGACTACCTGTCCGCCCTGGCTAAGTCACTACACCGCCAAGCCTTGCACGGGAAGCACTGACCAACAAGCTTGAATAGGAAACCTCTGTTGCTTATTGAGATTACCACCAGCCGATTAACTGCTAACGCACCGGCTGATTACCTACTTAAGTGCTAAGTGGCTCGTCATCCTCACCAATTTTGCTTAGATCATCCAACGCTGAGGGCGATATGATAACCTTGCGTTCTTTCCGCAACTTAACCACCGCGGGATCAAAACTGTCGCGAATATCCTGATGATTTTCGGCTAACCAAGCATTCGCTCGATCAATTTCTCCTGCCAGCAATTTTTCCACCTCCGCATAGTCAGCCATCAGCAGTTTGCAGTCAGCCAGAAAGTGCTCCTGTTCTCGCACTGTCCAGGCATAGTAGTGCATATCTGCTGCTATTAGTGCTTTGCGTGCAGCAGATAAAATTTCTGCTCTATCAATATGCGCAAGTTTGTAGGTGTCTGTATCCATCGGTGAAAAACTCAAGCCCCTCCAAGCAGGTCATATCTCGACATCAACTTCAGATGCCAGCATATGCATAATCAACCGAATCAACGTATCCTTTTGTTTCGGGTCTGACTCAGCAACCAGCAATGTCAAGGCCGCCAGCCCCGTATCATTGATGGCTGTCTCGCCCTGCTTGTTGAATAGCCGTCCATTTCGATTCAGAAAATCCACAAACAGAAACGCACCACTGCGCTTGTTGCCATCGGAAAACGGGTGGTTTTTCACCACGAAATACAGCAGATGAGCAGCCTTGCTTTCAATAGAGGGGTATGCCGGTTTACCAAAAACCGTTTGGTCGAGATTACCGAATATACTGGCCAAACCTTCATCGCGTGGATTGGCGAATAATGCCGTCGCCTCACCGCGCTCAATCAGTGACTGCTTAAGTTTTAACAAAGACTGCATAGCATCATCAGGCGAAGGCAAGCTGCCACCCGCCTGGCCGGAAGGTTCATCCAACAAACCCTCATCATAGCGCTGTAACCAGAGAAAGGTTTGCGTATAGCGGCTGACAATTTCAACCAGACCGGAGCCCGCCTCAGCAGTCATTTCAGACGATTTCGCTGCTTTGCGAATCAGCCCAAGCGCTTGCTGCAATTCAGCCGCATTCTTGTCAAAGCGCTGTTGATTTAAGGTATAGCCCTGCACCAGGTATTCCTTCAGGCGCTGAGTGGCCCAACGCCGAAACTGAACACCTTGAGCAGATTTGATACGATATCCAACAGAAATAATAACTTCCAAGTCATAGAAAGCCACGGGTTTGTCAGAATGTGCAATATGCATTTTTTGCATATTGCTTTTTTCAGCAACCTCCCCGTCACTGACGGCATTACGAATATGCCGGGATAGAACCGATTGATCTCTACCAAACAATTCAACCATCTGCGCTTGAGAGAGCCATACAGTATCCTGCTCAAACCGCACATCGATCTGCGTTTGCCCATCTTCCGTCACATAAATTTGAATAGGGTTAGTGCTATCCATCCATATTCTCTAAATCCATAAAGGTAAGCAGCTAATAGGCCACTATACACGGCCACCCCGGGGTTGCCCATAGTAAACGTCAGATGGAAGATATCAGCCTGTATCAGTGATAATATTACCGTTCCCCGAGCAACCACAGAAAGTGGGTATCTCGAATATCTAGCTTGATCGGATAAAAAAGTGATTTAGAACATAGCAGACAATGCAGGCCACAATGGCGGACCTATCTTGCAACACAGAAAGCGACACGAAGGGGTTTTAAATAGAAACTTTAACAAAAAAACAATCAGTTAACGAATAGAGTCAAGCTCTCTCCCGCTCCGGAAAAACATTATCTCACACCTACCCGCAAGGTCACTCCATCACCTAACGTCAACTCCATCTACCAACGGCGCCCCCATTTAAAAACAGGTAGCGGAGACACCACTGCGGCGAGCAGCTCGGTAAGGTCGACAAGCTCAGCCGCAGCGATCTAGTTGGCGAACTGCTCCTACCGCTTACAAAAGCTGCCGCCGGCAATTTGATACTGCTTGCAGAAAGCCGATTTTATAAGTCTACCGGCGGCGAGCCACCCAGAGGGCAAACCGTCAGCCGGCGCGCTCACTACGCAGGGCCTGCGTGGCAGCCATATCAATATCCAAGGTCTCGGTCAGAACCACCCCATAAGCCTCCCGGGCAGCATCGAGGCTCACATAACCGTCCAACACATCTTCACGCACCCTCTCGGGTTCGCGCTCAAACGCGGGACCATAGCCACCCCCACCACCGGTAAAGCTTTTAATCACAGTGCCTTTGGCTACCGCCTTGGCATTGACCTTGGTATAGGACTCGGGCGGCTGTCCGGGGATGGCAACATCGACATTCGGCCCGAGCGCGCTATCGCCACCGAACAGCCCCCAGGCGGTGGTTTTGGCGCGCTCAAACCAGAGGCTGAGGGAGGAATCTGTCAACAGTTCATACTCGCGGTAGGTGCCGTTGCCGCCCCGGAATCTGCCCGGCCCACCGGAGTCGCAACGCACGCCGTAGTCGCGAATCATCACCGGGTATTTGGATTCAAAGATTTCAATCGGCAGGTCCTTGAAACCGCCGTTGACATTGTTGATCAGTGAATTGGCACCATCGCCCTCGGCAAACGCGCCCCAGCCGCCGGTGGTGGGCTCGAGCATCAGGTAAAATTCATCGTCGTGACGCGGGTCTTTGCCCGAGAGGCTGATCACCATGGAATCACCGTAATGGGCGGCAGCGGCACGCTCGGGAATCACATCGGCCAGCGCTTTTACCACCAGGTCGATCAACAGGCCGAGCGAAGAGAAATACCAGGAGCAGGCGGCGGGCGCCACCGCGTTGAAGATGCTTCCCTCCGGGGCGCTGACCTGCAGCGGCCGGAACGAGCCGCCGTTCGGCGGCAACTCCGGGCAGATCAGCAGTTTATAAGCGACGCGGGTGGCGGCGATGGTCTGGGTGATGCCGCAGTTGACCGGGCCGGTCTGCTCGCTGGAGCCGGCCAGATCGACATCGATGCTGTCGCCTTCGACACGCAGCTCGAGCTTGACGGCAACCGCCTCGTCATCCAGACCGTTGTTGTCGAGACAACCCTCGGCGCGGTAGACACCGTCGGGCAGCGCGGCAATAGTCTCGCGCTCGCGGGCTTCGGTCTGGCGGAAAATTTCATCCCGCGCCGCCTCGATAGTCTCTTTGCCAAAACGGTCAAACAGTGCGCGCAGGCGTTTCTCACCGGTGCGGCCGGCGGCGATCTGGGCATTCATATCGCCGATCAGGGCATCGCCAAAGCGGCTGTTCAGGCGCAGCAGCTCGATCACATCGGTGCGGGCAACACCGCCCTCATACAACCGCGTCGGCCCCCAGCGCATGCCCTCCTGGTAGATTTCGTGGGAGTCCACCGGATTGCCGGGGTCCTTGGCGCCCACATCGAGCCAGTGGGCGCGCGAGGCGGCAAAACCAACCCGCTCGCCGCGCCAGAAAATCGGCATGATAATGGTGGAATCATTGAGGTGAGTGCCGGTCATGTAAGAGTCATTCATATAGAACACATCGCCCTCTTTGAAGTAATCCCAACCCCATTTGTCGGCGATGATTTTTACGCAGATTTCAAGATTGCCGAGAAACAAGGGCAAGCCCAGCGATTGCCCGAGCACATCGCCGTGTTTGTCGATCAGCGCCACCGAACAGTCCTTGCCTTCATAGATGACCGGCGTAAAAGCGGAGCGGATCAGGGCCGCATTCATATCCATGGCGATGGAAATAAAAGCGTTGCGAATAATTTCTGTGGTAATCGGATCGGTGCTGCTCATGATGACTCTCCCTCGGCGTGATGGCGGCTGAGAAGCAGGTTGCCGCCCGCATCGAGCGCAAGCTGCCAACCGGGCGGCACTACCGTGGTCGCACTCTGCTCCTCGACGATGGCGGGGCCCGGGTAGCACGAGTCGGCCGCCAGGCGCGCCCGCGCATAGACCGGTGTCTCATACCGGCGCCCGGCAAATACCGCCGGGCGCTGTGCAATCAGCGCCGGCTCCGCCTCGGTCGGCGCCGGCGCGGCGCTGTCGCGGTATTTCTTCAGCGCGCCGAAACTGGCCAGGCGCAAGTTGACGAACTCCACCGGCGCGGCGTCGTTGCAGTGCCCGTAGCGGCGCTCGTGGGCGCGGTGGAAATCGGCACTGATCGCGGCGATATCGGCGCCCGGTGCAATAGCGACATTGATGGTATATTCCTGGCCTTTGTAGCGCATATCGGCCGAGCGCTGGTGAGAGATATCGCCGGCGGCCACCCCCTCCTCTGCCAGTGACGCACTGCCCTCGCCCGCCAGCCGGGCAAAGATTGCCTCGATCTCGGCGCCTTCCACATTCTCGGCGGGCTGGTAAAAGTTCTGGGTAAAATCCTGGCGCAGATCGGTCTTCAACATGCCCCAGGCGGAAAAGGTACCGGGGAACCGCGGAATCATCACCGCATCGATATCCAACTCCTCGGCCAGAAACACCGCCGCCATGGGTCCGGCGCCGCCGAAGGCCACCAGGGTAAACTCCCGCGGGTCCACACCCTGGCTGACGGTGATAGTACGCATGGCGTCGGCCATGGCGGCATTGGAAATCGCCAGGATGCCCTCGGCAAACGCCGTGGCCTCGATACCGGCGGCGGCGGCCAGGTCCTGCACGGCGCGCTGGCAAGCCTCCAGGTCCATTTTCATCTCGCCGCCCAGCAGCGAAGCCGTGCCGAGACGGCCGAGAAACAGGTTGGCGTCGGTGACCGTGGGCTGGCGGCCGCCGCGGCCGTAGCAGGCCGGCCCCGGTTGCGAACCGGCACTGTGGGGCCCCACCCGCACGGCGTCGCCGTCGAGCCAGGCGATGGAGCCGCCACCGGTGCCGATGGTCTGAATATCCACCACCGACATCAACAGCGGCAGCCCCTCCAGTTCCGTTTCCAGTGTGGTATTGGCTTTGCCGTCGATGACCAAACTCAAATCGAAGGAGGTGCCTCCCATGTCGACACAGAGCAGATTACCGCGACCGCTGGCGGCGGCCAGCGCGGTGCCGGCAATGGTGCCGCCAACAGGACCTGACAACAGGGTAAAAACCGGGTGGCGACTGGCGCTGGCGGCGGTGGTCACGCCGCCACTGGACTGCATGATATGCACGGTGGCGCCAACCTGCTCGGCCGCCAGTTCGGTTTGCAGACTGTGCAAATAGCGCTGCATAACCGGCGCGACATAGGCGTTCATGACCGTGGAGGAGGCGCGCTCATACTCCCGCCACTCCCGGGCCACGGTGTGCGACAGCGATACGGATACCTCAGGCAGCGCCGCGCGCAATATCTCCGCCGCCTGCAGTTCGTGCTCGGGGTAGGCGTAGGCGTGCAGAAAACAAACGGCAATGGCATTGATGCCCTCGGCGCGGGCCTTGTCGATAATCGGCTCGAAGTCGGCGGCACACAGCGCTTCGAGTTCGCGGCCATCCCAGGCGATGCGGCCGCGGACTTCGTGCACGTCGCGGCGCGGCACCAGTTGCTCGGGTTTTTGGTAGCCGATTTCGTAAAGCGTCTGGCGGTTACCGCGGGCAATGGTGTAGCTGTCGCGCGCGCCGGCGCTGCAGATCAACATGACCCGCTCGCCCTTGCGTTCGAGAAAGGCATTCAAGCCCACGGTGGTGCCGTGCACAAAAAACTCCACGGCGGATAAATCCGGCACCGATGCGCGAATGCCGTCGATCACACCCCTGGCCGGATTGTCGGGCGTGGTGGCGACCTTGCCAATATAAACCGGCCCGTCGGACGGTTCGATAACGATATCGGTAAATGTGCCGCCGATATCGGCCGATACTCGGTAAGTAGTCATAGTGCTAGCGGTCCCGATGCTGGTGGTTTAGAAGTTATAGCGGTACTTGACGTCCCAGATACGGCCCGGCGCCGCCGCGGAAAATCCGCCGACCACCCATTCGCTGTTGTACTCCTCGTCCGTGGCATTGTCCACGGAGGCTATCAGCGACCAGCGCCCCTCCTGATCTTCCACACCAAAGCGCAAATTCAGCAGATTCAGCGCGTCGCGGGCGCTGGAATTTTCCACGTCCCAGAACTGTTCGCCGCGACGCTCGAAGTCGATGCGGGTAAACAACTCGGTATTGGCGAGATTCCACGGCAGAATATACTGGGCACCAATGTTCCAGGTCTGCTCGGCGATATAAGGTGCGTCGTTGCCCTCGGCGGCGGGGTTGGGCGTATAGCCCTCGATCTCGCTGTCGGTGAAACCAAAGGCGGCGTAGAGGTCGAGCCCCTCGGCGGCCCGGTACAGCACATCAATTTCGGCACCGCGCAGCGACACATCGTCAATGGTTGTCAAAATCTGCGCGCTGATCGCACCGATAAAGGAAAAGAACTGCTGGCCTTCGATATCGGTGGAAAAAACCGCGGCGTTGAGGCGCAGGCGATTGTCGGCAAACTGCCCCTTGAAGCCCACTTCATAGGACTGCGATTCCTCCTGGTCCACCACATCGGTGACGCCGTTGATACCGGCCTCGGCGGCGGTGACTGAAATGCCGTTCTGATTGAACTGGCCACTGCGGAAACCCTCGCCGTAGGTGCCGTACCAGGAAATGGCGTCGGAGGGAAGGTAGCGCAGTGTCACCTTGGGCTGCCATTTGTCGTAGGTGGCACTGTTGCGGGCGCCCGGCTCACCGGCGGGAAACTGCAGCGGCGAGACGCGCTGCTCGCGTTCCTCCTCGTCGTAGCGCAGGGCCACCGAGGCTTCCCACTGCTCGCTCAGGTCCCAGTTGAGCTGGCCGAACACCGCCCAGGCGGTGTTGTCATTGTCATCGGCCAGAAAAGACACCGTGGGGTTAATCGGGCCGGTAATCGGGCGGCGCTCCACGCGCCGGATGCCGTCGCCGGTATCCACCCCCGTGGACAGGGAAATAAAGCGCTCCCAGTCGAGGTAGTAGGCACCGATTTCCCAGCGCAGGGCCCGGTCGCCGGGCGAGCTGAAGCGAAACTCCTGACTGAATGCCTGCAGGTCGAAAAAGCCGGTCTGGGTGCCGTCGAAACCAAACAGGGCCGCGGAGCTGCGGGCATTGGTGTAGGGGAACTGGTCGGAGTCGGACCACTCCTCGATATCGGTGTAGGCACTGGTGGCGATAAATGTGCCGAAGTCGGTTTCGTAATCGATCTTCAGCGCCAGATCAAACATATCGCGCTCACCGCGGTCGGGGTTGTTAGAGATAATCGGCAGCACATTGTTGGCGTCTATCGGTCCTGTGCCGGTACCGAAACCGATGGCGGTAATACCGTCGTCGGCCAGGTCTACGGCCTGGTATTGAAAACCGATACCGCGGCCGCGGTGGCGCTGGGCATTGGCGCGGAAATCCAGCGACAGTGTCTCACTCGCCTCCCAGATCAGGCGCCCGCGCAGGGTGGTATCCTCGAAGGGATCATCCTTTTCGTTGCGGGTGATATTGCGCAGGTAACCCTCGCGATCGATGTATTTGGCCGACAGGCGCCCGTAGAGTTGATCCGGCACCAGGGCGCCGCTGAGCGAGGTTTCTACAGAGTATTCGTCACCGTCGCCAAAGCCCGCCTCGACATAGCCCTCGAAATCGTCGGAGGGCTTTTTGGTATTGATAATAATGGCACCGCCGGTGGCGTTGCGGCCGTAGATGGCCCCCTGGGGGCCCTTGACCACCTCGATACTCTCGACATCGAACATTTCCTGGCGCAGTTGGATGCCGCTGAACTGCAGCACACCGTCCACCAGCACCGCCACCGGCGCCTCGCCGTTCCTGACCTGGGTCTGGCCGCGAATACTCAGGAAGCTGGTGCCGATGCCCTGGGATGTGGCCAGGGTGACATTGGGGGTCAGTTGAATAAAGTCCTCCACCCGCTCGATACCGGCCTGCTCCAGCATCTGGGCATTGAACGCGGTGACCGCCACCGGGCTGGCCTGGGCGGTTTCGTCGCGGCGCCGGGCGGTCACGACGACTTCCTCGAGCGCCAGCGACTCTTGCTGAACCGGTGTCTGGGACATAAGTTGGGGGGACGCGCCGGCCAACAGGGCAAAACCGGCCGAATGGAGAACACTGCGGTGCAGCTTGCGGGGATCGGGAATAACGGACATCTGGGCCCTCCAATTACTGTTGTTGTAATGCGTTATTAATTTGTCTTGTTTATCTTTTTCTAATAATTAGATAGTTGGCCTGGCAGCCATAGTCGACCGGATAGCTATGGTCGGCCTGGCCGCCGGCGCTCCTTCACTGCTCGTTTACTGCTCGCGATTCCCGCTGCGCTGCTGACTGTCTAGTAGTCTCTGTCCTGTAGTCTCCGCCCAGTAGTTTCCATTCGATGATTTGCCATTGATCCGCACTTCAGCGGCTTGTCGGTCTGCTGAGCTGGCCAGCACGCCCGAAGGCAACATTGGCACCTACCATAGCATATATAATTCTCATGTAAAATATATTTGATATAGTGAAAAAATTTGATAAGGTTGATTACATTAACAAGGAGTATCGAAAATCGATCGATATATACGGGCAAAACTGGCAAGGTGCTGGCCAGGTCGCCCCTGGTGATAGCTGGGCGAGGACCTGCTAGAACGGGTACGCATAATGGGGATACGGGTATACATAGCGGGGAGCTAGAGGGGGCAAGAGGGGCGCCGGTATCCCTGCCTTAAACGAAATTGCGCCGCTTATCGACCCCACGTTATCCCTGCCGATCTTGGTTAAGAATATCGGAGGTAGGTTTGCCGCTGGGTGGGGCTGTCAGAAACTCTCGACAGCAGGGATGCTGTCGGGCACCACCAAGAGTAGGCGCTCTAGGCGAAAGTAGGCGCTTTAGGCGAGTCCCCATGGGTGGAGCGGGGAAAAGCGAAGCACTGCTTCGCCCCGCGAAACGCCCAAAGCCTCTGGCTTTGGGCTGGACCCGCTTGCGGGGGTTCATCGAGGGGACGCCTAGTCCGTGTTTCTGACAGCCCCACCCAGCGGCAAACCGGTCAATTGACACATTTTTTACTTAAGGAAGTGCCATTTGGGCCGCCGCCATCCTCGCCAGCGAAAAACTTGCACCAGGGTGGACCTACCCCCAGCGTTGCTGTTCAATGCGCCAACAGTATCGCACTGAGAGATAGCGAGCAGTAATAGAGATAAGACTCAAAATTAAGGAGCCATTTTTTGCCAACCGAAATAGATAAAGCCAAATCCATCGGCAAATCCATTCCCGCCCTGCTGCTGGCGCGGCGCAAGGAATTGGGCCTGACACTGAAGGCGCTGGCCGATAAAGCGGAGCTGTCGCCGGCGTTCGTCTCGCAGGCCGAGCGGGGCAAGGCCGTGCCCTCCATTGTCTCGCTGATGCAGTTGGCCGCGGCACTGGAAACGGATATCAACTACTTCCTGTCACCGCCCAAAATCGAAAGCCTGGTGCGCCGGGCCGATGACCCGGTGCAAGTCGATATCGAGTCGCCGGTGACCTACTACCGGCTCGACGGCGATGTGCGCAACCCGCAACTGACGGCCCTGCTGATGATTATTCCGCCGGGCTGCGAACTGCCCCAGGTACACCGCCAGGAGGGGGACGACTTCTTTTATGTGTTGCAGGGCAGCAAGCGCATTGTCGTCGGCGACGAGGTTTTCGATTTGAATGCGGGCGACAGCATCCATATCAATTCCCAGATCGATCACAACGCCATGAACCTGGGCGATACGGAATGCCGGGTATTGTGGGTGGGCACACCGGCTATTTTTCCTTAACACCGAGCCACCACCGAACTGCAACCGAACTATAAAAACAGGCACCGATAATGCCCACCACCTCGACAGCCAGCACCGCGACAAGCCGTAACCGGGTCGGCCCCGTGCTGCATTTCGCCACCGGCTGCGGGGATTTTACCGTCGAGCTCAATGCCCAACGGGCACCGGTTACCAGCCGCTACTTTCAGGCGCTTGTCGCGGCGGGACACTACGCCGGCAGCACGATTTACCGGATTACCACACCGGCTAATGACCACCGCGGCAACGGCGGCCCGATCCGCATCATCCAGGGCGGACTCAAAGTCGGCGCCGCCCGGTCACTGCCGGCGTTGCCACTGGAGCCCACCAGCGACACCGGCCTGACACACCGGCGCTGGGCATTCTCCACCGCCCGCTTCGCCGAGGACCGCCCCTACGGGGCGTTTTTTATCTGCATGGAGGACAGCCCCTGCCTGGATGCCGGCGGCGAGCGCAACGGCGACGGCCGGGGTTTTGCCGTCTGCGGCGCCGTGGTGGCCGGCTTCAGCACGCTGGAAACCATTTATGCCCGGGCGGAAAACAGCGATTTTCTGCAGCGGGAAATTCCCATCACCGCCGTGAGTATCCACCATGAATAAACTGTATGCCGATCATATCGACCACAAGCTGGCGATCTATCGCACCGTATTCGAAAACACACCCTGGCGGAAAATCGTTATCCATTCCGGTTCCGAGCACATGCAGTTTCTCGATGACCTGCCCTACCCGTTTAAAGTCAATCCCTATTTCAAGGAGTGGCTGCCGCTGCTCGACCACCCCGAGGCCTACCTGCTGATCGAGGCTCAAGGAAACGGGCCACGGCTGCTGCTGAAGCAGGTGGACGACTACTGGCACTCACCGGCCGAGCCGCCGGGCGCTGATATCACCGCGGCTTTCGAGATCGACTACTACCAGACCGCGCAGCAGTTGCAGCGCCAGTTGGGAGTCGATGCCACTACGGCCGTAATTGGCGAGAACGGCGACGGCGAGTTGCCACTGACAGCACCGCAGTACAACAACGCCGACGTGCTGCATATCGTCGACTACCACAGAGCCGGCAAAAGCGCTTATGAAATAAGCTGCATGGCAGCGGCCAACCAACTCGCCGTCGAAGGCCACAGAGCCGCAGAACAGGCGTTTTATCGAGGTGATTCGGAATACGCGATTCACCAGGCTTATCTGGTTGCAACCAAGCAGACGGAAAACGAACTGCCCTACAACAATATCTGCGCCTTGAATGAGCACGCCGCAGTGCTCCACCATATGCATCTGTCCAAGCGCGCACCAGGCGTTATGCGTTCTTTTTTGATCGATGCGGGGGCCGGACACGCCGGTTACGCCGCCGACATTACCCGCACCTACCAGGCCCAGGAGCAGACAGTAGACGGCGATTTCAGTGCACTGCTCAGCGGTGTCGAAACCTGCCAGCAGCGCCTGGCGCAGGATTGTCTGCCCGGTGCCGATTACGTCGACCTGCATAACTCCATGCACGGGATGTTGACCCGGTTGCTTTGTGATATGGAAGTATTCAAGGTCTCCGTCGATGAAGCACAGGCAAAAAGTTTGAGCAGCGCGTTCTGCCCCCACGGGCTGGGGCATTTGATCGGCGTCCAGGTTCACGATCGCGGCGGCCACCAGTGCGGCCGGCAGGGGCAACTGCGGCCGCCCCCCGCGCAATACCCGGCGCTGCGTTGCACCCGCACATTAACCGAGAATATGGTCGTCACGGTGGAGCCGGGTGCCTACTTCATTCCAAGCCTGCTCGAACCGCTGCGTCACACGCAAGCCGAAGCAATTAACTGGCCATTGGTGGACAAGCTGATACCCTTCGGCGGCGTGCGCATTGAAGACAATGTCGTCGTCACCAGCAATCGGGCCCGCAATTTGACCCGTGAGGCCTTTGCGGCCCTCGGCACCTGATCGAGCCGGTCGCCATCGAAGCCAGCCCATGTCGACACTCTCACGCTTAACCCGCAATCACGCCAACCACGCCGTGCCGCCGGATGAACAGGTCGGCGGCGTCCGCATCGCCTTGGTTATCGTCGGCGTTGCCATTACCCTGCCGGCGTTTTTACTGGGGGCGGAAATTATCCACGGCCTCGGCGCCGTCAGGGGCATAACGGCCATTTTTTGCGGCGGGCTGATACTGACGGCTACCGCCATGCTGACCATGACCGTCGGCGCCAGAAGCAAGCTGACGACTTATGCCATCACCCAGTTCGCCTACGGCCGAACCGGTGCCCGGGTTGTCAACCTGGTCTTGTCGATCACCTTGTTCGGCTGGTACGGCGTCACCGCCATGCTGTTCGGCCAGGCCTGCCAGCGGGCGGTGCTTGAGCTGTTCGCTATCGACTGGCCCCTGGCGGGCTTCATTGCCGCCGGCAGTGTGCTGATGGTTGTCACCACGGTGTTTGGCTTTCGCGCCATCGAGAAACTCAGCCGCCTGTCGGTGCCACTGATGCTGGCGGCTTTGTTTGCCTGTATTTACTCGGTGCTGCAACACCACTCACTGGGCGAACTGGCCGCGGTGCCGGGCAATAGCGACAGCAGACTTTCGAGCATGGGCATGGCGATCTCCGCTGTGGTGGGTACGTTTATGGTGGGGGTTACCATAGTCGCCGATATGAGCCGTTTTTCACGCCGGCCGCGCGACAGCGTTGTCGCCGCCCTGGGCAGCTACGGCAGTTTCTCCATGTTGATTCTGGTGATGGCGGGCATTCCCATACTGGTGACCGGCGAAAAGGATTTAATGCGCACGCTGTATGAATTCGGCCTGGGTACGCCGGCGCTGATCATTATGATATTCGCCACCTGGACCACCAACACCAGCAACCTCTACTCCGCCTCCCTGAGTATCGCCCAGGCGCTGCCCTTTGCCCGCGACTGGGTCATTACGGTGACGGCCGGTGTCGCCGGCACGGTGTTGGCACTGAGTGGCGTTATGGTCCACTTTGTCGACTTTTTGTTGTTACTGGGCATTACTGTGCCGCCCATTGCAGGCATCTATATGGTGGACTTCTTCGTGCTGCGCCGCGGTCGCTACCAACTACAAGCATTGGATGGCGCGCCGGCTTTCAATATCCCGGCCTTTATCGCCTGGGCACTGGCGGTCGCCGTTGCCGCTTTGAGCTCCAAGCAAGTATTGGTGATCACCACCATTCCTGCCTGTGACGCTATTGTCTGCGCGGCACTTTGTTATCTGGTATCGATGCGGCTGGCCGGCCGGCGCTTCGATGCGGTGCAAAAATCAGCGACTCAGAATAACGCGCTGTCCGTTGACCGGATCAATCGCTAACAGTGTATTAGAAGCACCGGCGATGCCACCAAGATCAGTGCCGTCGATAACCAGCAGCCGCGAGTTGGCGGCATCGAATGCCACAGCTTTTGGCTCAAATAGGCGATTAAAGGGATCATCTGCAAAGTTATTGGACAAAATCCTGATATTCGCGGTATCCATATCAATGGCAAGTACGACATCTCCCCCCGCCTGGCCAATGGTATACGCCGTATTGGTCTCGGGATCGAAGGCAAGGTCTCGAGCTCTCGCCAGGCGTCTGCCAGCGTTGTCATCACTACTGGCCAATACCCTGCGCTCACCCGTGTCAAGATTGACTGACATCAACACTGCTCTCGGACTGGTCGTAAACGCATCCAATACCAGTAGGCGATTATTGGCGCGATCTAATGCAATGCCGGCAGGATTAGCTAAACGAATGGCCTCCGGGTCACTGGCATCGGGGAAGGTATTGCTGGACAACAACCCGCGCTCACCCGTGTCGAGGTTCATGGTAATAATGGAGTCCGTTCTCGTACTGGCGAAGTAAGCGGTATTGCTTTCGTTATCGACGACCACATCAGTCCCATCCGGAAACAGTGGATCACTACTGTCGAAACCATCGGCAAAAACGGCTTGCTCCCCGCTTTCAGTATCAACACTGATGATCGAGGATGGATAGTGTGGGAGTAACAGGCGATTATTATTGCTGTCCAAAACAACAATGCCATTCCTGATGGTAAAGGGTAAAAGCTCTCCATCAGGCTGTGTGAAAGAGTCACCAATATAACCACCGGCCAACAAGTCTCTGCGCTGGTTAAGGACATCAATACGCTTAATGGCAGCGCCAACATGGCTACCCTGATTGCGCCTTAGATAACCATCGAGGACGTAGACGCTATCGTTAGTGGAGTCAACGGCAAAATTCAAGGCATTAATCAGCGGGTTTTCACGCACCGGGAAATGGCTGGACAATAGCTCAGCCTCTGTACTATCACCCAGTGAAAGGGTCCTGATGGACTTTCCCTCAGCCATTAGCAGGCGATTACTGGCCGCATCATGGATGAAGCTTGGAGATGAGAAAAACCCTTGAGTACCGCCCTCTGAAAAGATCGTGCGGCTATTGTCCGACAGGTTAACGGCGATAATACGCCTGACAAAAACTGACGCATCATAAATATATAAAGTGTTGCTCGCACTCACAAAAGCCAAACGCGACGGCCCCTCAAATTGCAGCGGCGATTCAACGCCTTCGTTGTCCAGCAGAACACTACGGGCACCCGTTGATATATCGACGGAGACAATATTGTCATTTCTATTATCAGCAACCAATAGACGATTATTGGCGGCATCCGCCACCATAGAGACAGGCCCATCAAAAGGATTCGCCGCCTCATCCAGGTTACTGGATAAAACCGTTGTCTCACCACTACTGAGACCAACGGCAAATATTGCGTCATAATTAGTATCCAGTGCTACTACTCGATTATTAGCAGCATCGAAGGAGGCCGATACCGGACTTCCGGCTCTCGTGGTATAAGCTTCAAATGCCATATCCAAAGTATCATATGGACTGGCAACGATAGTGCGCTCTCCTGTACTAAGGTCCGCGGCAACCAGTTGTCCGTCTCGATTAAAGAACAAGACCCGGTTACCCGCCTCATCAAGGGCCAAAGCTACGCCGACACCATCCCGGGCGGGGTCTTCAGCGTTGTAGCGATTAGTAATACTGGTGATTGCACCACTTGACAGATTAACACGGACGACTTGGCGACTTGTAGAGTCGATTGCATAGAGCTGATTGCCACTGCTATCGATCGTGAGATTCCTTAAACTAAAGAAGTAAGGACTGGATTCAATCTCTATTCGTGCGGCACTGGAGTTCGCATTGCCAAGACTATCCACTGTTTCCACCACCAGAGTATTATTACCCTGCTCTAAATCCAAAGTAACCTCCCAAGTGGCATAGCCATCGTCGGTCGTAGCGGCGATGTCGTCAACAGTGACTCGGGCAACACCTGAACCATTACCGTCGGATGCACTGCCTCTTACGACAATCGTGCGCGCCTCCGTCAGGGATTTTGGTGGGGGGAAAAGGACACTGGCCGTTGGCGCCGTTACATCGGGAAGGGTTGTAACAGTAAAATCGGCGCTAATATCACCCACGGTTAACCTTGCCGTGGCGGCAGCATTAAAACTATCGGAGGATGTCAAAAGGACGGTCACTGTTTGACCGTTAACGACCGTACCCGCATTGGCGGTGTAATCTCCCGCTCCTATACGATACTCACCGCCGGTAATGCTAATTGGCGCAGGTACATTAATACCGCTAATCACAATCTCTTCTGCTTCAAAAGTCGTATTTCTCTCAACATCCACTCGCTCGGCAAACGAAAAAGCAGCGGGTGTTGTATCGAATACGGGCAGAGTAGTCACGGTTAGATCAGCGCTGACAGAACTGCCGGCAGGCCCGATTGTCACGGTGGCTGTCGATGAGGTCGCCGGCAGATCCGATGAGGTTACTCTTACCACAAGCGAGTCACCATCGTTAATCACACCCGCATCAGCAGTAAACAAACCATCATTCAGTTGATAAAGACCGCCAGTGATAGTAATTGGTACTGGAATATTAATACCGCTGACAGCCACGGCCGGTGAATCTATCGCTGTCGATGGCTGCACATTATCTTGAGCCGCAAAGGTAAGGCCGTCAGGGATTTCATCAAATTCCGTCAGGGTTGTAACAACAAAGTCACCCCTTATGCCGCCCACTGTCACCGTCGCTGTCACGGATGTTGCAGGCTGATCTGAGGAGGTGACCCTGACGACCAAGCTGTCACCATTATTGACCTCGCCATCCAAAGTAGTGAAAGCAGCACCGTTGAGCTGATAACTACCGCCGGTAATAGCGATAGGCGTAACTGCATTGATGCCGGTAATAGTGGCCGGCAGTGATTCAACATCCGTTGCAGGTAAAGCTTCAGTTTGTACACCGAAGTTAAAGCCATCAGGAGTGGTGTCTGTTGGCGGTTCGTTGGTTGGCGGGTCGTTTATTGTTTCTCCTCCAGTTGACGAAGAGCCACCGCCCCCGCCGCAGCCCTGAAGTACAACTAAACAGAGAACAAGCAAGTGGGTTCGCAGAGAGAGGAAAATATTCTTTTTCATAACAAGCATATTTTAGAATGAGTCATAGGATAAAAAAGCCGAGCGGTAATTGTTTTTTAACAGTGATGTAAATACGCAGAACCACTGGAAATAGCAGAGCCGCTAAATAATCGGTACATAATGTCTTAAGCATTCCTGCTCTTCTTATACTATAAGGAAAGCTGGGTCAAAGTCCCGGCTTGTCTACTTGTAAGAGATAAATTCCTCAGCTTTGATGTGCAATATGCGGTCTGCATCACGAAGTTTAGTTGTGACATAAAAAACTACGCATTTACGTAGTTGTTGAGCAGCGTTTAAACTGTTCTACTCCGCCGCCAAATAACGCCATGTGCTGCCGGGTTACCCCATTTATTAATACTGCCCTGCTTGTGAAGCAGGCAATCAAAAACATTCTCGCCGAACGTATCACAACAGGCAATTAGCTTGTCATTCATAGCGCAACGGCACAGTGAGACAGTACGTCATGTGTGCCGCCTAATTTCATGGAGTTGCATTTTTTTCATCGGCGCTTTTCAGCCAAGTGACGGCATCTCAAAACGAAGTGGTGGGAACTGTCGCGGGCAAGTTTAGTTATCAATAGTGCTGCCCAATACTCTGTACTTGTCAATGTCAGACCAGCGCGTCCTGGTATGCAGCCGGAACTGTCATTGGATTTTTCCAGTGATGGCGTGATGGGCATGGGCTGGAGTTTAGGGGGTCGCAACAATAACCCAGAGTACTCAGGAGCGGCGAGGTGAATACCGTGATTCCCATTGTGGCGGCTACTCGGCACTGTTTACCGCTGATCGACGCCGACGGTAACGGCCGCGACCCTTGATGGAGGCAAAACCCGGATGGAATGGTGTCAAATTTGATCTATTTTAGCGCTTTTCGGGCAAAAAAAGATCATATATGATACCTTCCGCTCTTCTTTCTCCCAAACAACTACAACGGCATATCGCCGCTGAATGCGGTAGGCCGACAATAGTCTACTCTGCACCTACTGACACCACGGTGTCAGTAGGTGTTCGTTATCCTGCCGATCTCAATGACATAAACATCCGAGCAACCGGAGAGCCAATCAATGATCAAGCACTACTACCACCCCATGAGCCGCGCCGTCACCACCGACTGGATGTTGAGAGAACTCAATGTTGAACACGAGCAGATTGTCGTCGACTACATGGCAGGACAGAATCATGCGGACACGTTCAAGGCCATTAATCCCATGGAGAAAGTTCCTGCCCTGGTAGATGATGGCATCGTCATTACCGAAGTGGCCGCCATCTGCGCCTATCTCGCTGACAAGTTTCCGCAAGCGGGTATGGCACCACCCATCACCGGCAGCGAGCGCGGACGTTACTACCGATACCTGTTCTTCTCAGGTAACACTTTGGAACCGATGTTCACGCTGCAAAACGAAAAACTGCACACTCCGGCTCAATCCGTCGGCTGGGGAGACCTCAAACGCGTGCTGAGCAGTATCGAAGAGATGACGCCGACAGAGGACTGGGTGATGGGAGATCGATTTGGTGCGGCAGATATCGTCTTCGGCGGCACCCTGGATTTTTCAGTGCAGTTCGGCTGGCTGTCACAACCGTCACCCAAGGTGGCGGATTATGTCCGCCGTATCAAGGCGCGACCAGCCTATCAAGCAAGCCACGAACCTTCCTGGCATCAAATACCGGACGGGAAATAGGCTGGTTGCAACCATCAGGGTTAGCAGACACTAGCTCAAAGCTTAAATATAATTATTATCATTTACATTCGCTTTCTGGCCCAGTAATATGAGCGCCGTCAAACAACCGGGCACAGACCATGATCTGCCGCTATATGCTGCCGACCACCCTGATGGTGTTATCGATTGCGACTAACGCCACGGAGACTCCCCCAGCCGGGAGTACAGAAATACTGGAAAATGTCGTGGTAACCGGTGAGCGCGTTGCGCGCAGTCAACGGGAGACCGCCTCCTCCGTGGTGGTAACCTCAGCCCTGGACTTAGACGCATTTGCCGGGCCTGATACCCTGGACCAGGTCTTTAAACAAACCGCCAATGTAACCACCAGCGGCGAGGGCAACCAGGGTCCAACTATCCGCGGCGCAAACACCAGCGGCGTTTTGACCAGCCTTGAAAGCTTCTTCGGCGGCTCTCAACCACGCACCACCATTCAAGTGGATGGCCGGCAGTTGACATTTAATGAGTATGTCTACTCCACTGAGTCAGCCTGGGATATCGACAGGATTGAAATTTTCAGAGGACCGCAGACGACAACACAGGGACGCAATGCCGTCGCCGGTGCCGTCTATATAGAAACCGCAAAACCCAACCACGATGCAGTGGAGGGAAAACTGCGCGCGGTCCTGGGTGATTACGACAGCCGCCAACTGTCGGGTGTAGTCAGCGGCCCCATGGGTGATGGCCAGTTGGCCTATCGATTCTCCGCCGATGTTCGTGAACGGGAAAGCTTTGTAAAACCGCTGGGTGTTACTGAAGATGTCGGCGCCGATCTACGAACGTCTGAAACCGTCAATCTGCGCGGCAGGTTAAGCTTGCGGCCCAGGGCGATTGAGGCGTTAGACGCGCTGTTAACGATCACCCACACGGACACCTCTCGACCGCAAACCGATAGCGTGGACCAGCCGTTCGACCAGCTAGAGCGTTTTAACCCGGGCTTCTCTGTCTTCGAAACACGCGCCAATGCCGTTGTGCTCAATGTCAATTATGCAGTCAATGACGCCGTGTCGTTGAGTAATGTCACCACGTTTTCAGATGTCAATGTAAGACGCCTGGCTCCGCTGGGGACCGGTAACGCCGCTATCGATTCCGATGACCTGACCAACGAGACGATTGTCAGAATCAATCAACCCGACAACCGGATATCCGGTTTGGTCGGGGTGTATATTTCCAGCACTGAAAGCGGGGAAAGCCTTAACCTCTCCGGGTTTGGCCTGGGTGTGGGTGAATTTACCGATGACCGGGAAAGCATCGGTGTATTTGCCGAAAGCACTTGGTCGGCAACCTCACAATTACACTTTACCGCCGGTGGTCGCTGGCAGCGAGACCGGCAAAACCGCGACGGTGGTTTTGTGCCGGATATCCCCATTGATTTTGATGAGAGTTTTTCAGAGTTTTTGCCAAAATTTGAAATTGCCTATGATATATCAGGAGATATCCGCGTCGGCATCTTGGCTGAACGCGGCTTTAATGCCGGCGGGTTTACCTTTAACTTCGATACTTTTGCAAGGGAAACTTTCCAGGAGGAAAAGCTCTGGAACTATGAGCTTTTCTTCAGGGGTAGCTTATTGGACGACCGCTTGGCGATTAACTCAAATATCTTCTACAGCGATTTTTCCGACTTGCAAATCGCTACGCTGGTTGAAATCGGGCCGGATTTTTTCGCTAACGTCTTCAGCAATGTTCCTGACGCCAGTGCGGTCGGCATCGAAATTGACAGCCGTTACCGGGCCAGCGACCAGTGGTTCCTGCAAGGCGGGATCGGCATTTCCAAAACGGAGTACGACAGCAATTCTACTGCCGGTGCACTGATTGCCGGCAATGAATTTCAGCGTTCACCCGAGGTAACCGCCGTAGCAGGAGTTATCTGGAAGCCCATTACGCAATTAGCCTTCAGTCTATTCGGTCGTTATAGCGACAGCTATTTCAGTGACGATGCCAATCTTCGCGCTAACGCCGTCGACAGTTACTGGACTGCCGACTTTCAGGCTAGTTATAGCATCGGTAATACACGTGTTTTTCTAGACGTAACCAATGTCTCGGATGAATTTTACGAAATTTCTGTTTTTGACGATGGCACACTTGCCAGCATCGGCTTCCCCCGTAGAGTGAGCATTGGACTTGAAGCGAGCTTCTAGCATCACTTTGCTACCGCTGAGCCTACAGCAGTGGTGACCAAATCCGCCACACGTACTCTTGCTACCCTACATGCATGGCTTGGTGCTGTAGCAGCGGTCTTTATATTGGCAGTGTCGATTACCGGAATCGCCATCGCGTTCTCGGCGCCGCTGTTACATCTGGAAACAGGTGCTTTTCCACAGACGGAAAAGCGGGCAGCCGATTTACCTGTCAAAATCGATGTCTTGGTTGCCGGCGCCCAACAGGAAGCGGGAGCAAGCTTTATACCTTTGGGTTATCTGGGTGCCGATGCCGAAATCGCCACCTATGTGGAAATGATATACGGCTTGTCTGCCCCACCCGATGCCGGCGGTGAAATTCAAATCGTGACATTTGATGCCGCAACTGATCAAGTTATCGGCGCATTTTACCTCGATCGCACACTGACCCATTTATTAATCGATTTTCACTATGAACTTCTTGGCGGCGGACCGGGGGCCGTTATCGTGGCAGCACTCGGTCTGTTGATGGCCGGCCTGGCAATTGTGGGACTCTATCTTTGGTGGCCGCTCAACCGGTCCGTCTGGCGCAAAATAAGAAGACTGGAACTACGTGGCAGTCTGCTGGGAAAGAGTTTCAGCCTCCACAGTTTTTTCGGCTTTTGGTTTGCGCTTGTGGTATTGGTCTGGAGCCTGACCGGCGTCTACTGGTCACAACCCGAATGGAGCCCGGGGTTTATTCGCCCGGCTACGGCAAGTCTTCCGGCGCCTATTGCTGAGCAATTCCAAAACAGCGCATGCAATGACGAGGTTACCGTTGACACTGCAATAGCGCGCGCCTTGGCCAGCCATTCACACACCACCCTACTGGAGGCGGAATTCGCTACACCCTGGCAGCCTTATCATATTATCTACCTCTCAACCGGTAGCGATATTGATAAAAAGGATGGCGATATCAGAGTGTGGGCTTCGTCAAATTGTATCGATCAGGTCCATACGGAAAGCGTCACCGGTATTGAAGTATTGGGCGCAATCAATGCGTCCATTCACTCGGGCGAAAGCTTTGGTGCCCTGCGGGTTCCGATTATCGTTATAGTGGGTCTGGTTTTATCCTTACTGGCAATTACCGGCTTGATTGTCTGGGCAAAAAAATTTCTTTTTGCCGGACCCCGTGTCCACTGAGTGTTATTCATATCGCACCGATCAGTTTGTCAAATAGGTCAGCAAGCGGGCCACTGTTTTCGATGCCGATATAGGGACGGTTGTCGATATCGGAAGTCTTAACGCCAGTACCACCCTGGGAGCACACTCAATTGCTCTCAACTCCGCCAGAGCAATTGAGTTTATGCAGAAAGGATACTCGGCATTTTATACCGCTGCTGGAAAACCTTAAATTCTTTACGGCTGCAATCCGACGTCATTATTGCCGACTGTAGTTGCGCCGGTCAAGACAATATCTATAAGCACAAGGTTTTTTTAAAGCATGTAAACCTTCACACGCTTTTCCTGCGACAGCAGGCTCTTCTCGCTTTCCATAAAGGTGCAAGTTAGTAGAAAGGTGGAGCAATTTTTAGTTGCCGGATTGAACCTTTTTGTGCCATTAACACAGTGACGTTGTGTGCATCATATAGGCACTGTATTGTACACATACATTTTAGTTTGAGTGTTAAGCTTGACCAGCGACTTAGATAGGCACGTGGCGAAAGAGCTGTTGAGCAGAGTGGATGTTTTTGCTATCACGGTTTTTATAAGTAGTTCCATGGCTCAACACGGGTAGATTCTGCGCTTTTTGTGATTTCCCGGTTACTGCTTTTATGAGTTTATTTTTTAATACTAAATAAGCTTTACAAAAACTGAGGCCTACATCCCACTCGGTCTAATCAATAGTTAGTTCCCTAATGCAAACATCAACTTTAAGCAAGCTTTTCGTTCAGACATAGAGGAAATAAGAATGGAGTACCAGTATTACACCAAGAGGATCGTATCAATAGTACTTGGGCTGATGGTAGTTAATGTGTGTTACGGGGCAGTTAATGTAGATGGAAAAATAGATATGCAGTTTCACCTCAATCGCGCGGTAGACGGCGGACGAGCAATAATTGAGCAGCCAGACGGCAAAATTTTAATTGCCGGCAATGTTCTTAATGCGGAAACCAACCAGGTTTTTGGCAAGAAAATTGTCAGGCTGTACCCAGACGGCACGCTCGACACCGGCTTTAATTCCATCGGTGATCTTGGCAGTACTCTCAATCATGTAGAACTGCAAGCCGATGGCAAGATACTTTTGGTCCAGGGTAATTTCGGTGTAGGGAGTTTTGTTCGCTTAAATATTGATGGCAGCGTTGACACATCTTTTAACGTTGGGGAGGTGCTTATCGGTGGAAGCACTCGGTTAGGCAATATTAAAAGACTAACGGTACAGCCAGATGGAAAAATATTAGTCGTCGGCTTTTTTGGTTCAATCAACGGCACCGAGCGCGCCAATATCGCACGCCTGAACGTAGATGGCAGTGTCGACCAGACCTTTAACACTGTTGGCGGTCCAAGCGCACCAGACAGCCGAGGTTTGGTGCGAGCAGACGGCGTAGCTTTACAGGATGATGGGACCATATTGGTTACCTGGAATATTGCCAAATGGTCGGGGCGTGGAAACGACTTTTTCATTAGCAGTTTTAATCCCGACGGAAGTTTAAACGCCAACTTTGGTATAGGCGGTACACGTTCACTTGTTAGTTTTACACCAACTGTCACAAATTTTCGCGGAACAGGCGATATTAAGGTAACAACGGACGGAACAATACTAGTTGGGCTAAATACCGTAATACGCTTAAATCGAAGTGGCGATATCGATACTGACTTCAACCCTATATTTTCCAGCAACAACCCTGTTCCTCGTATTTACGATATTGAGGTACAGCCCGATGGAAAAGTAATCGTTGGTGGTTACTTTACAAACGTCAATGGTTTGACCCAGGCCGGCATTGCACGGCTCGATGTTAACGGCAATTTCGACGACTCCTTTATGCGATTAAATGAGGGAAATCTGGGGCTCTCTGAACTTGCTTTTGCAATCGAATTACAGGCTGATGGTAACATCCTAGCCAGCGGAAGCTACGAAGAAATAGGCAACCCTGGCACGAGTTTTAAATTGGCCAGATTTAATACGGCACCAGTGCCGACTTGTGACAATACCGACCCTGTCGGCATTAATGTCACCGGTTCTAATTTGCTTTTCCAACTTCCTTTGGGTGACACTCAATTTGAACACTTCTATCGAGCCACCGTCCAGAACAATACCGTCAATCCCATCTCTGCCGGACAGTTCAACGTTAGCTACCCTGCATCAGGAGCGTCGGTCAGAGACAATGAGTTGAATTTCCCCGCAATCGCTGCTTGCTCGTCCATTGAAACATCCGATATCTTCAGCGTTTTAGTGGATCTCACGGTTCCATTTAATCCGGATGGCCTGGTATTTACGCTAATGCCCTGATAAAGGCCAATCGATATTAGCTAATAGAGATAGATACTTATAAATTCTCGGGGTTAGGGAGTAACCCCGAGAATTCACCAGGCAATCAGACGACAAGAGTATAAGGAGGGGTTAATACCCTCATCTTGTACTTCGGCCCGAAACCTCCCCCTAAATATCGGTAAGTCGGCGTATTGGTTACCTCGAATCCCTTCACACTTTTTTCAAATTTCTGCATCGGAACGCTACGGAGCAGCAACCACACCGGCTTCACCGGGTGTGAGTTTCGTCAAGCTGCATAGATCAGGCCCATACGCTGATTAAAATACCCGGCCGGCAATTCGGCTGAGCCGTCAGCCGGGTAGTATTAGTAAAGCGGCTCACGCTTGTCCAAAATTTCTTTTTTAAAAAAATCCAAAAAATGCATACCCAGTTTTGACAACGGTTTACTGTCTTTATAAATTGCCTTGACCATAAATTCCAAGGGCGGGTCCAGCGCCTTGTATTTCACTTTAGCTATGCCGCTGGACCTGGCCGTAAATTCATCCACTATCGCCACACCGCCACCCATCGCCACTAAATTCAAGGCAACGAAGTAAGTCTGCGCCACGATATCGGTTACAGATTCCGTATTTGACTCGTTGATCAGGCTGTTGAGCAGATCGCCAAGCGGACCGCTGTTTTCGATACCGATACAGGGGCGATTGCCGATATCGGAAATCTTAATTCTATCGGGGTAGTCATCAAATTCGTCGCCCGCGTAAATGCAGACAAACTCTCCCGTCCCCAGCAAAACCTCCTCCAAACCCCGTTGCTTTTGTGGATTGAACGCAATACCAATATCTTTATCCTGCTCGAGGATGGTCGCGTGCAGGTGGTCATGATGGCAGGTTTGAATTTCAAACTTCGCGTTTGGGTGCCGGCGGCGAAACTCCAGCACTGCTTTGGGAATGCACTCCAGGCCCAACGCCGCAATTGCCGCCAACTTCAGCTGTCCGCTATCGCCCTTTAACAGGTTATTGACAATTTTTTGCAGCGAGGCGACCTGGTCGTTGATGGTCTTGGTTTCCCGGTAGACCACTTCGGCTTCATCGGTCGGCACCAGGCGACCGCGGATTCGCTTGAAGAGCTTGAATCCCAGTTGGTCTTCGGCATGTTTCAGTATCTTGCTGACGGTGGGCTGGGTTATATTGAGAATCTTTGCCGCACCGCTTACCGAGCCCACGGTGTAAATAGCATTGAATACTTCGATATGCCTCAATCTCATAATTCTGGCCCCAGCTTATGGTCGCGACTCAACGAACGGCATAAGTTACTCTTGCGGCAAACCTCCCGAACCGACAGCGGAAGCCTTGGCACACCTCGAGTCGATTTAACCGGCGCATAGTCAAGGTAAGTGAATATATCGGCCGCCAGTCCACTTGGGGAGAGGTTGCCAGGTTTACCGGCAACTCTGTCATAGCCTATAGGAATACCCGTGGCAAAAATAGCCATTATCTTTGTTCTGCTAAAAGAAATAGTATTCTTAACAACTTCGAACGGTTTCACAAGAGTCTCACTATGGCTGCGCTATCTCCACCCTACCTACTGTTTCTCGGCGATTCGGACAACCCCTTGTCGATTAAAATCGCCCGCGGGCTGGCGCACTGGCGCCCGGAGCTGTGTATTGGCGAAACCGGTGGCGAGTTGTCACTGGGCTTAAAAAAAATGACACCCGCCCAGGGCGCCCGCGCCGGTGCGAAGACATTTATTGTGGGGCTGGCAAATGGTGGCGGCTACTTCGAACCTTCCTGGGTGGGTCCGATCATAGCGGCCATCGAAGCGGGTATGGATATCGCCAGCGGTATGCACCAAAAGCTGTCAGATCACAAAGAGATTCGCCAAGCGGCACAGAAACACAATGTATCGCTGCACGATATTCGCCACACCGCTGCTGCCCCGCCGCTCGGGACAGGCGTACCTCGCAGCGGCAAGCGCCTGCTAACGGTGGGGACGGATTGCTCCGTGGGCAAAATGTACACGGCGCTCGCCATAGAAAAGGCGATGAAACAAGAGAGACTTGACGTTGATTTTCGTGCCACCGGGCAAACCGGTATTTTTATTGCCGGCGGGGGGATTCCTGTAGACGCCGTGATTGCGGATTTTATTGCCGGTGCAGTCGAGCAACTGTCGCCACCCGCCGATCCCGGGCACTGGGATGTGATCGAGGGACAGGGGTCTTTATTCAACCCCGCTTTTGCCGGTGTCTCCCTGGGTCTGTTGCACGGCGCACAGGCCGATATCCTGGTTATGTGCCATGAGGCGGGGAGAACGCAGGTAAAAGATATGCCGGGCTTTCCAGTTCCGACCTTGAAAGACTGCATCGACACCAACCTGCACCTGGCGCGGCTCACGAATCCGGCCGTCAAGCTGGGAGCCATTGCCCTGAACTGCCGGGTGCTCGGCGCCGAGCGCGCCGATAAGCATTGCGCGGCGTTATCCGAACAGTTTGCCGTGCCCTGCTTCGACCCGCTATTACACGGTGCAGGCGCGCTTGCAGAAAGTCTGGCCGGCAAAGAGGAATGACCCGCACTGTCACTATCGCCACGGAAACCTGGCCACTGGCGAAGCCGTTTGTTATCGCCCGCGGACAGCGCAGCGAAACCCAGGTCGTTGTGGTCAGTATCGAACAGGACGGCGCGGTAGGACGGGGAGAGTCGACACCGACAGCACGCTATGGTGAGACCTGCACAACGGTCACTGCACAACTGCGCGAAATTGTACCCGAGCTAAGTGACGGCTTGAGTCGCACGGCACTACAACAGCGACTGGCTGCCGGCGCGGCACGCAATGCGGTGGATGCCGCCCTATGGGATCTGGAGGCAAAGTTAAGCGGTAAAACCGTCGCCGAACTGACTGCGCTGCCCTGGCCCGATACCGTGAATACAGTGCAAACCATCAGTCTGCTAAGCCCCGACGAAATGGCGGCGGCGGCGGTGACGCTCAGAGGCTACCCGCTGATTAAAGTAAAACTCAACGACAAGCTTGTTCTCGAGCGTGTAGAGGCCGTACACGCCCAGGCCCCCCAGGCCAAGCTCCTGGTCGATGCCAATGAGAGTTGGTCGATGGACTTATTGCAGGAAATGGCACCGCGGTTAGTCTCCATGAATGTAGTCGTGATCGAACAACCCCTGCCCACAGGCCGAGACGAGGCGTTGGCCTTCTATCGCTGCCCATTGCCGCTGGCGGCCGATGAAAGCTGCCATACCCGTGCGGAGTTGGCCTACCTGCGCGGTAAGTATGACATCATCAACATAAAACTGGACAAGACCGGCGGCTTGACCGAAGCGCTTGCGCTGCTGCACGAGGCCAGCTCCGGCGGGCTGCAGGTGATGGTCGGCTGCATGCTGGGCACCTCGCTCGGTATTGCACCGGCGATGTTTGTCGCCACCCGGGCAAGTTATGTAGACCTCGATGCACCGGCACTACTCGCCAGAGATCGCAGGCATAAACTGGTGATAAATAACGGGGTTATGTCGGCCTTGCCTGTGCAACTGTGGGGCTGCTGAAGTGCGGTTTTCAATCCTTCCCAGGTAGAAACGCTATGAAAAAATTTGCTTTGCTATTGGCCCTGGTCGGGCTGTGTGTATCGACAATGGCCCCGGCAGACAGCCAGCGCAATCAATCGAAAAGTAAGAAAGTACGTATCGGCGTTGTCAGTTTTGCCATGGAGACCTGCACCTTTTGCCCGCGCATAACCGATATTGAGCACTTTGAATACTACGGTAAGCCGTTCACCGGAGATGCCGTCCTCAACAGCGGCGCCGGCACCCGGGGCTTCGTCCATGCGGCCGGAGAATACCACAATGTCGAGGTGATCGGCGCCTACGCCGTACACGATCCCCTCGGCGGCAGTATGGGCAGTTGGGTTACCCGGCGGGCGTTTGACAAATATACCAACGCCGCTATCGAACAGTTGCGCAAAATCCCGAATCTCAATGCGGTCTACCTGCCGTTGCATGGCGCTATGGCGGTCTCCGGTATCGCCCGCCCCGAGGCCGAATTTGTGCGACGTATCAAGCAGCAGCTGGGAGACATCCCCGTCGCCGTCACTCTCGACCTGCACGCCAACGAAGATGCGGAACTTGCCAACTATGCGGATATTATTCTTATCGTCAAACGTTTTCCCCACTACGACTTTAACCTGATGGGCGAACGGGCCGCCAGACTGCTGATTCGCCAAGTGAGGGGAGTGTACAATCCGGTTATCGAAGCGCGACGCCCCAACATAGCTTTCGCCACCGTCTACGGCGGCACCCATCAGGGTTTGCCCAGGGATATGATGGAGCGGGCCCGGCGCTGGGAGAATCGTCACCTGGACACCTATGTATCGGTGGCCATGGGCTTTCCTTTTGCGGATGTACCCGATATGGGTATGAGCCTGTTCGTGATGACCAACGACAATCGCGAGCTGGCGGCGCGTATTGCGGACGATATGAATGACTATATTCGCCAGCGCCGGGCGCAGTTCGAATACGATATCCCCAAACTTGCCAGGGGTGTTGAGCAGGGCCTGGCATACTTGCAGCGCGAACAGGGGCCTGTCGTACTAGCAAACCTTTCAGATCGCCTGGGCGATGCCACACACATTCTCAGTGAGCTGATCGCCCGTAAGCGTTCGAACTATGTGGTTGCCACTATTTCCGATAAAGCGGCTATCGAAACGATTAAAAGTCACTACACCGCCGGCGATAGCCTTAAGATTGCCGTCGGCGGCCATACCGGCAGCCTGGCCGGCAAACCGGTACAGATTCATGGCAAGGTGGCTTTTGTTGGGCAGTTTCGCATCGGTGGCGATACGCCTTCAGACCTGGTCGCCATTACTTTTGGCGCCAACAACTGGGTGCTGTTGACGCCCACCCGCTACCAGGTAACGCGGCGCGCCATTCTCGACCACGCCGGCGTGCCCGTGGATAAGATGGACATATTTGTAGTGAAATCCCGCAACCATTTCCGCCGCGGTTTTATGGAGACCGGCCTGGCTAAACACGCCGTCGTTATCGATGCACCGGGACACGGGCCTGCGGATATCGGCCAGCTTACCTTTAAAAACCTGCCGAAAGGTACCTACTCCCGCTTTTTAAAATACTAGCCCGACTATTGCCGATATATCGAGCCCATCGATTGGCGCGAAGAGCACGCGCCGCACTTTTTGAACCTATGGGCAATCCGGGCTAAAGCAACCCGCCTGGCGGGTCGGCGCTAGGGCTCGATTTCAAAGTTGGTCTCTACGAAATAACCTTTTGCCTCCAAACCGGCAACCGCATCGTCTGAGGCAAAGGTTCTCGGACTGTCGTTAAACCGCCTCACAATAATAGGCGAGTTACTAAATGGAGCCGGGCCGAGTCGGTCGTTTAAAAATATCAACAGGTCATCAACCTGAGTGGACGAAAACCCGAATGCATCAAAATCACCCTCATCGAGAATCAACCGGTTGAGATTGACCGGGTCCCATAACGGCGGGTCCGTCAGTTGATTGATACCATTGTCACCCCGAATCGACAGATTGGTCAGCGCGCTGTTTTGCAGCAACCCCAGATCGCCCGTAATCCTGTTGTTACCGTCGATATCAAAGATCACCATGTCGGCGTGTAAACCCTCAATACCACCGCTAACCGTATTGTTACCGTCAAGCGTCAACCCGATAATCCTGGGCGGTATCCGCGCCACTATTCCTTCAATGGTATTTATTCCTCTTACCGCGATAGAGAGGTCGGGTCCCTCTGCGTCGAACAAGCCCAGGTCACCGGAGATGGTATTCTGCCCGTTGACGGCAAAGCCGTTAAAGGCCGCGCGTAAATTCTGGATATCACCGAACAGCGTATTGTTTCCCCCCAGAAACATACCGATAACGGATATGGGAATATTTGCAACGTCCCCCGTTATCACGTTTTGACCGTCGATATTAAAGGTAATGCCAGGTTCGTTTTGCAACAGACCCAAATCACCGCCGATAGCGTTCTCCCCGGCGACCCGAAAAGAGACAACGCCCACTGGCAGGTCCTGTATATTTCCGGCCAGGGTGTTCTCACCTCCCAGCGTAAAACTGCTCATACTCGGAGGTATCTGCGCAACGGCACCGCTGATGGTGTTGGCCCCGTTTTCAACCCGGAAATCCTCCATGGAGGCGGGGATATCGCCGACGTCTCCGGAGATGGTATTGGAACCGTCGACAATCAAACGGACTATACCACTGGGTAAACCCGCAAGCGGACCGGTGATAGCGCCCTGTCCAGCGCTTATCTCAAACAACGTCATACTGCCTGGAAGCCCGCTCAGTTCCCCGCTCAGATTGCCGTCGGCGACATTGACTCGCAGTTCCCTGAGCGCGCGGCTATCGGAGAAGGTGGCTAAATCACCGTTGACGGCGCTGTTGGTCCCCAACAGATTCAGCACTTCGAGGCGCTCGGAGTCTATGAAAACATCAACATCGTACTGCCAGCCCGCGCCGGCGTTGTACCAACCTTTTAGCGCATTCAAACCGTGGGAAAAGACTACCCTAACCTCACCGGTAAAGGCCTGCCCGTAGCGATGGATACTTAACCCCCCCGTATTGGCGATATCTTCCAGCATACGATTATTGACGACCGCGGTGGTCCCGTCTCCCCAATCGATAGTCGCCGTGCCGGAAAACACCGCCAGTCCTATCTCTACATCAACGCTCTCGCTAACGGATAGGGTGAGAGATTCCGCTTCGGGCACAACCGTGAGATCGTAGCTGGCCATGCCTCCCGCTTTGGCGGCGGTAATCGTCGCGCTCCCCAAAGCAACGGCTGTCGCCTGCCCCTGCTGATCTACCGTCGCCACGGTCGGGTTGCTGGAGGTGTATACCAGGGTGCCGGGGCTGTCGATACTGTCCGGATCGATCGGGTTGTCAATCCCCTCGCCCACGGCAACGGTGAGAGGTCCGGGATTGATAAAGGCAATCTCGTCATCAACGATGACATCGGGATTATTGATAATCAGCATCACCGCGGAATTCGATGCCGGGTTAGCCTCCGATACTACCGTTATATCCAAGCTGAAGTATTCACTGCCCTCTTCGGGATCGCTGTCGATCAGGCGCACCGACACCATCTTTTCCGTTTCGCCGGCCGCAAACAACAGCGAGCCCTGGGTGGCGACATAATCGCTGCCCTCTTCGGCGGTACCGGCCCGGGTAACGTAGTTAACGACAGTGTCGGCGGTCTGGGGCGCGTTCAACTTGACACTGAAGACTGCGGTTTCTTCCTGTTCGCCGACTGTGCCGCCGATAGCCCGGGCAAAAACGTCGAGGGGCCTGACATATAAAAACGCGACGGCGGAGTTAGTTCTACCCTCGCTGTCTTCTACACCCAGCAGAAACGTCAGCTCTGTCTCCTCCAGCAGATCGGGCACAACCACAGCGGGTTGCAGTTGCTGCGGGTCGGGAATCGTTACCTCGGGGCCGCTGAGCTGGGTCCACATGACCTCTGTAATTGTCGCGCCGGCAGCCGGCGTCGCACTCCCGCGCAACACCACCAGCACATTGGGATCGGCAAACTGGCGCACGCCGGCAGAAACCTGCGGCAACAACTCCAGCTCTTCACCGGTTATGGGGTCGACAGCCGGCCGATCCGCCGAAGAGGGTGAGTTATCACTGCCACACCCTGCCAACGCCAGCAACACCAGGCCTGTCAGCGCGACATAAACTCTTGCCGCGGCTGTGCGTCTACAACTCATAACGAACCCCTATCTGAAACTGGGATACACTCAAATCTTCATAACCCAGCGTCTCGCGGTACTCGAGAAACCCCGACCAACCGTGTTTAAACACCGCAGAAGCACCGACAGACACTTGGTAAAAGGCGGTGTCGCCACCGTCGTTATTCAACATAAACCTATTGCTTGTATCCGTATCGAACGCAAACCGCCCCGCCACCGGATCGCGATCCGAGTCGGTTTCACTGAGATAGGTGAAACTGGCGGTGGGCACCAACACACCCCACGACTGGTTCAGTACATAGGCACCCTGCAGGCCTGCCGCCAACGTCAACTGGCTGGTGGCCTGTTGCGACAAATCCATTGCCAGGCCGCCGCCACCGCGTTCGCTGTAAGCCTTGATATCGCTTTCCAGATAATCCATACGCACAAACGGTGTCAACGTCAGTTCGTCCTTTTGCCACTGCCACTCGGCCCGGGTGTTAAGTGTTCTCTGGATACCGGTGGTGCTGCCGACAGCGCGCTCATCCACCGCCAGATCACCACTGCCGTAGCGAATCAGTCGCATGGAGTCAAAGTCCATTTGACTGTAACCCGCTTGTAAAAAGAAACTGAAGTCCTGATAAAAATAAGCGCCGAAGGCGATCAAGGTGGTGATCTCTGAGTCCAGTTCACCGTCCGACGACTCGTATTCGAGTTCACCGTCACTGATACCGAGCGAGAGGCCGACCAGCAGCGACTCGCTGAGAAAATAGTCGCTGCCGACAGTGAGGGTGTTGGTATCGGCCTGGTAGCCGTTTTCCCGCCTGGTCTTATCGCGCTCGGCGTCTTCAACCTGCACGCTGGCAAACAGCCCCAGCCGCGACCAGATAGAGCCGTCGGTGGCACGATCTGCACTGGCGCCGCCACCCAGGGCGAGATCATTGCTCAGGTCTTTGCCGTTAACGACCAACCCCGGTATCGACGCGCCCAAACCCGCCGACTTAACCTGCTGCACCCGCTGGGTGACGGCATTGGTGTGGGCGTGGGTGGAATCCACGGCGACTCGCATCTGCGACAAGGTTTCCTCGGGGGCAATCTGGTTCAAGGCGCCGGCGATCGCTTCCGGGCTGCCGACCGCCAATACCTCCAGGTTGACACACTGGTTTAACAACTGGCGCTGCGACGAACCCAGTTGTCCATCGTCGAGTTCCCGCAGCCGGTTACATACGCTGCTGAGTGCCTGCGCCAGACTGCGATCATTGGTGTTGCCTGCAAACCCCTCGAAACGACCGTCGCTGACAGCGATGCGGACGGTGCCCTGGCTGGTCAATCCCTCGTCGGAATCATCCTGCAGCACGTAAACAAACGTATCAACACCGGAAAAACCCGGCGCCGCGGTATATAAAACACTGCCATCGGCATTCAAGACAGCGCTGCCGTTGGCCGGCTGGCCAATCGACTGAATGGAGATGATGTCCCCGTCAGCGTCAAAGTCATTGGCGATCAGATTGAGTGTGATACTGCTGTCAATCGGAATACTGCGGACGTCGTCAACCGCCTGCGGCGCGACCGCGTAGACAGGCACGGCCAAACTGCAGAGCAACACCCCGGCCACACCTTTGCAGCGGGAGGACAAGGCCCGGCGCAATAGCGGCAAATGAGATAATGGCGGGCGCGATAACGGGGCAAACACGCTTGAAAACGATGCGACAGAGAAGGTGGGTAGCTCCATTATTATAATTCCATTTGGTTATAAAAACTAAGCAGGTCTGCGAATTCTAATCGGCGCGCGGCGTAAAGTAAAACAAATTACCGGCTAATCGTGAAACTCGTCATGTAATGAGTCATGTCAGTCAATACCGGACAATCCGCGCGTCGTCTGGCTGGCTGAAAAACGCCGGCCAAGGTACTGATCGTCATAGAGTTGTAACAAACTGTAAAATCCGGAAGCAAACTCCCGGTGATTGAGGCGAGAAGCTCCAGCTGTACCAAGGCGTCCATGCGGAGACAAACCGCTTGGTTCCTGCCTCGAGGGGTTTACCCTTAAGCCCGCACAGGCACATTACCCCCGGCTGACTGTGCTTTGAGTGCCTTTTCAAGAGTATCAACAAGGTTGTTGACTATTGATGCCGGCGTTTCAATTTCGGCACCCTTATCAAATTAAGCGCCTTTTTTCAAAACACGCCATGACCTGGTTGTGGACGTTGACACATAGAGCATCGAAATGGCACTGGCTTGTCTGAGAATATAACGGTACAGCCCATATACGCTCTAGAATAAGGTTTAATACTTGTTGGCAAAGTATTAGGGACTGTGACTCACCGGAGGAAAAAACGAGCGAGAGATTCTTTGTGGTTAAACAACAACCTGGCAAATGAGAAGATGCAAGGGATACAATAATGAGACCTCTTGTAATGAAATGGAAATTGGGTTGTTTCGTTTTATGTCTATTTTTTTTAGTTTCATCATGCTCTAAACCAGTGGCGGATAAAAATTTATTGTTAATTCCTGTCATAAGTACGGAGACCGTAGGGCACAAAGAAGCACGAGAAACCCTGGACGAAATCTTGGCTAACGGAAATCAACAAAATGATAGTGCTCTAATTATTTTGTCCGAGCTATTTACTCACCAAAATGCAAAGTCGGCAATTATTTCTGTAAATAAAATAACCGATGATGACCTTGACTCCTATGGTGCAATCATCATATCCGATCATATACCTGACGATGATTTAGTAAGTGGGTATCGCTATGACCTCACATTGAAAAAACACTATCAGCAAGGCTGGAAAATATCTGAGCTTAGGCAAAGTTGGCGCTGCTGGCCCGGTCGGGGGCATCGGGAGTTTAGTATTGGACCTTGTAAGTAAGTCGGTTAAGAACCAGTAGCGGTCAGAGGTACAAGCCGACCACAACATAGGCTCAAATAGCGCTTCAGCACCCGTCTGATCACCCTCTATCCAGCTTGTGGCAGGTCATTGACAATGGCGGACCGTTGCAACTGCCGCAATAGACGGTGTAGCGAGTTCGGGATTCGAGCCTGTCGGCGAGATAATCGAGCTTTGCCCGGAGGGTTATTTCGCTACTTTTTCTATTTTGCCTTTTGCTACGTATTGCCTGCGTTGTCTCGCTGCCCTTACTGCTCCATTACGGTGTCGGCTTATCATATCTTTTTTGTTGTACCATAGTACAAAAATCATTATCATGCCAGGCTGATTACACCGGAACCGATCCAATGAAAGAACTCAAGTTCGGCAAGGACTTTATCTTCGGCGCCGCCACCGCCGCCTACCAGATCGAGGGGGCGGTCAACGAGGGCAACCGCGGTCCGAGTATCTGGGACCGGTTCAGCCACCGCAAAGGCAAGATACTGAACAATCACAATGGCGATATCGCCTGCGATCACTACCACCGCTATCCCGAAGATGTCGCGCTGATGCGCGAACTCGGGTTGACAGCCTACCGCTTCTCACTGTCGTGGTCGCGCATCCTGCCGGAAGGGACCGGGCGGGTGAACGCCGAAGGTATCGACTTCTACCGGCGCCTGGCCGACAAACTGCTGGAGGCGGGCATTACGCCGTATGCCACCCTGTTTCACTGGGATATGCCGCTGCAACTGCACCGGCGCTACGGCGGCTTCCTCAACCGGCAGGCGGCCCTGGACTTCGCCGAGTACGCGGCTGTCGTCGCCGATGCCCTCGGTGATCGCATCAAGCACTGGATTACCATGAACGAGCCCTGGGAGCACAGTTGCCTCGGCCATGTCATTGGCGTCCACGCCCCGGGCCACCGCCGGCCCTGGACGCATATGAACGTCATTCACAACCAACTGCTGGCGCACGGCCTGGCGCTGGAAAAAATTCGCCAGCGCCGCCCCGATGCCCAGGTCGGCATAACACTCAGCCTGACACCCATCCACCCCCACAGCGATCGGGACAAAGATCACCTCGCCGCCGGGATCGGCAACGAGTTCATGAACTTCATTACCCTCGATCCACTGCTCAAAGGACACTACCCGGAAGACCTATGCCGCCGTTTCGGGCGCTTTGCGCCGAAGATTGAGCCGGGCGATATGACGTTGATCAGCGCCGCCAACGACTTTATCGGGGTCAATAACTACCAGCGGGAATTTGCCCGTTACACGCGGCTGGTGCCCTTTCTCAACACCTGGATTGTCGGCGGCACCGGTGTTGCCGACGGGGATTTTATCAAAGACGGTGTGCAACACACGGCCATGGGCTGGGAGGTGCATCCACCGGCCATTTACGAGGTGCTTAAATGGCTGCAGGACAAATACGATAACCCCAGGGTGCTGATAACCGAAAACGGCGCCGCTTTCGACGACAACCTGGTCGAAGGTCGTGTCAACGACCCGAAGCGCATTGCTTACCTGCACGCCTACCTGGCGCAGGTGAAAAAAGCCATTGACGAGGGCGCTCGCATCGAGGGTTACTTTGTCTGGACGTTAATGGACAATTTTGAATGGGCGGTGGGGTACGCCAAACGCTTCGGCCTGATTCACATCGACTACGCGACCCAACAGCGAACCATTAAAGACAGCGGCTATTGGTACCGGGACCTGATTCGGTTGAATCAGCAGATGGACTGACGATAGTTATCTAACGCTTACCTGCAGATATTCGGTGTACTGGCCATGACAGCAAAGTTCTCGCTCCAGACGTTTACCATTCGCAAATACATAAAGACGCCGCAGGCTATTGCGGGAGCCTTCGAGCGCATTAAAGATACGGGCCTCAACGCCGTGGAGCTGGCTCGCATCAACTTTACCGAAGCGGAAATCGACGCGGTAGCCGCGGCCTCGGCGCGTTTCGGGATCGATATCGGCAGCACCCAGATCACCTATGACTATCTCGACAAAAACCGCGACTGGGTGCTTGAGTTTCACGACCGCCTTGGCTGCGCCTACACGGCCGTTTCTGTGCTGCCTACGGCGGCTGTTATCGGCAGCAAGCGAGACAAACTGCTGCGCTTCGCCGAGGCACTGGATCGCCTCGGGCGCTACTATCGCGAGCGGGGTTTAAACCTGTGTTTTCACCATCACGATTTTGAGTTCCGCCGCTATGGAGACCAGCTCGGGCTGGATTTACTGCTGCAAAACACAGCCCCGGAACACCTCGGCCTGGTGCTGGATACCTACTGGACCCAACGCGGCGGCAAAACGCCCCACGATATGATCGCCGACCTACAGGGCCGGGTAAAGGTCGTGCACCTGCGCGACTACCGCATTCGCTGGAAATTTTTCGAGCTGCTGCCAATCGATTGTGAAGTCGGAGCGGGCAATCTCGATTTTAACCGCATCATCGATAGCTGCTGTGCCGGCGGTGTCCATTACATGGCGATCGAACAGGCTACCGCAACGCCTTTTGAAAGCGTAGCCATGAGTGTAAAACATCTGCGCAGTCTCGGCTTCCAGCACCTTTTTTAAACCGGTTGCCCCGTTTAGAGCCGCGGCGGTTGTTGAGAATTTGTCGCCGGTGGGTACCTATTCGCTGTCTGTGGATATTGCCACTTCGATCGTCTCCAGCTACCGGCGGCAGGTAGGTCAGTACTTCAATGACAGCTTTTCGCCCCCATAGGCAATATTGATTTCGGCGGTGCCAAACTCTGCGGTACAGGACGGATTGTCATAACGCTTGTAGTCGCTGATGGAGACGGTTTTACCCTCGACCCGCAGCGGCGCCGACCACCCCGCGCTGATGGGACCCTGCGAGGGTGAACAATAGCGGACGTTTAAACCCTCAGCGACGATATCGGCGCTGCTGATGCTGTCGATAAACATCTCGAAACTGCCGTGTTGCGCCCTGCGGCCCATCTCCACCACCCAGATATTGCGCCGGCCCGGTGCAATCAGTTCGGCGTCGCTGTATTCGCCCTCTTGCTGCCAGCGGTAGCCGTTGCCTGAATAGAGCGCGATAAAACCGTCCTTCTTTTCACCAAACACCCAACCGCCCTGTTCCACCACTCGATCGAATCTCTGGCGGGGGAAAAAGGCGTGGGTAAAATCCAGAATCTCCTTCAACAACAGACTGCGCTTGACGGTGACGTTGTAAAAAATAAAAGCCACATTTTTGTGTTGTACCGCCTTCGGCATAAAGCCATTGCCGTGCCAGTAAGCCTCCGGTGCCTGCAAGCCATAGCCGCCCGGATGGGTGGTAAAGCACACGGCCTCACCGTCGAGCGTCGCCTGCCAGATATGCTGTTGATCGCCGCCGTAACCCGGGCGAAACGCCTGCGAGGTGCTGAGCATATAATCCGGCGTTCTGTAGGTATAGATATTGTTTTCATCGAGCACATTGCGCGATATGTCCTTGCGCAGCAACCAGGCCACCAGGGTCGTCAATCCTATCCGCCGGCCGATCTGGATGGATCGCTTACTCGGCACGAATTCGAGAAAGAAGCCGTTTTCCCACCAACGGAACTCATCGAGCATCAGCGCCATATGGTTGAAGGTGCGGTGGTGGCAGTAGCCGCCAAATGACAGCAACCCCATGGCGCTTTCCAGATCGAATTTGCCGTAGCCCCACTTTTTGGCATCGCGAAATTTTATGCTTACCCGCTGCCTGCTAACCCATTCTTCCCGCGCGGTATCCGTGGCGATATCAAAGATGACTTTGGGCAACTCGTAGTTATCACTCAACGCAAACATCACCGCACTCATATTGTCTTCGTTGGCAAAGCTGCCCATACCGAACAGCAACTTGGCGGTATCGGTGGTGGACTCGAGATAGGGGTTGATCTTCTCCTTGGTGTAAGTCCTGCCATGGGTACACGCAAACAAGCCGTAGTAGCTGTTGATCGCCATGTCATACAGCATCAAATCGATGACCAGCCGGGCGCGCCGGACAACCTCCTTGTCGCCGGCAAAATCCAGCAGGTTCAGCAGCGGCGGCAAATCCTCATCATAGTAAACATTGGACAACCATTCGCTAAAACCGGTGAAAAACCGCAGTTCCAACCATTTCTCGATACGCTTGAGTGCGCGCGCCTGCTTGTCACGGCCGCTCATACCCGAGTTGGTAAAGATGCTGTCGGGAAACAGTTGCCCGGCAAGGTATTCATTGGTGCTGAACAGGATATGGTGGTTTTCGGTCCAGTAACACATCGAATCCGTACCCGGCTCGTCGGGCCAGTATTTGAAATCCAATATGGTTTGCCTGGCCTTGGCCCGGAAGTCATCCGACAACAGATCGCTGTCCAAAAACTGGTAGTAAAGGCGAACAATACCCGTCAACACGAAGTCCGCGCAGTCTAAACGATCGTCAATATAACCCAGCGCCGAGAACAGCAACTGCTCGTGAACGGGCCCGCGCCGCTGCTGAAGGCGTATCAACTCGTAAAACATGCCCTTGATCGAGTCGGAGCCCGGATTGTTCAGTGCATGCTCGATAAACGCGGCTTTGCGCTCGTCATAAGTCTCGGCAAATACCTCATTGGTGTAGCTGTCTTCGACGCGCGTTTGCGGATAGCCCGCCGGTGCGCTGCCGATATTTTTCAGCTTAAAGTCCTGGACACTGGTGGTCGCTGAAAATGCCTGATCGACATCGATATCGCTCATACGGGTTGACCCTGGGTCTTTTTGTCATTGATGTAATCGCGGTAATAAATACCGGCCAGTATTAGGGCCGCCACCCCGTAGGGAATATTCTCGCCCGTCTTCACATATTTGTAGCCGGGATAAGGCCCGTATTTCAGGCGATAGGGCATCAGAAACATAGGAATGGTCCAGAGACTGATCTCAGTCATATAGGCGCGATCTCCCGCTATCCGCAGATTCTCCACCACCGCCCGAAAGCCGTTAATCGCCGGCTTTTCATACTCCATACTGAGATAGCCGCGACTCATGGCGTTCAGCCAACCGGCTGCAATCAAGGCCGTGGCGCTCGACTCCCGGTAGTTGTCACCGGGCTTATTGACCACTGTGTCAAAGTAGTGGTCCGCACGCTGGTAGGCCAACAATGCACTGGACACCTCTCTCAGGATTCTCCTCGCATTGACATCCTCGACATAGTTGAGAAACATCGACAGCGCCGCCACCACCCAGCCGTTGCCCCGCCCCCAGAACAGATTGCGCGGGTAAGGCCGGCTGAGGATTTTCCAGTAAGAATGGTGAAACAGTTTGCTGTCCGGGTCCTGGAGGTATTTGGCAAACTGCCGGGGTTGGGTGCGGGCAAATTCGCCCAGCTCGGCGTCGTCGAAATCCTTTGCGGCAATGGCGCTGAACACGCCGCTCATCATAATCGAGTCAACCCAGATACTCTTTGGATAGTCTCTCGAATCGTGGCTGTGGCCGTTGTGGTTGATCAGGTCCTCAAACAACCTTGGTTCGTGCTTGAGATAGTCGATGCCTTTGGCCGTCATGGCGAGATACTTCTCATCATCGGTTTTTTTATAGAGTTCATTGGTCACCAGCACCGGCGCACAGGTATCGGATTGATCGACCACTATACCCTGTCGATGGTGATGATCGGCATAGGCCTGGTAAAAGGGCAGGTATTTTTCCTCGCCGAGGGCGTCATCCAACAGGCTGAGACTGTACATCAGCAGAGCCTCGCCCCAGCTCCAGTTCAGCTTTTGCGCATCGTGCTCGGCCACATAAGTATCCGCCACTTTTACTACCTGCTCAAAGTACTCCATAAACGTCCCCCAACCGGATATTGCCATAGACATTAAGGCTGTTTTTTATGTGCCTCGGTGTAACTGAGAATTTCTTCTTCGTTGTAACGCAATAAAAACAACAGGCCCACGATCGCTATCCCGGCACCAAACAGGGTGGCAAAGCGAATACCCATATCGTCACCGACGTCTTTTCCAAACAGCAGCAATGAGGTAAACATGATCATGCCGAGGCTGCCGCCCAACTTGGCAAAAAAGCCGTTAATACCGATATACATGCCGGCGCGGTTCTCACCGGTTTTGTAGGCGTCATAGGCGGCGCAATCGGATGTCATAACATGGGGAAGAATACCGAATGCGGCCTGGGCGAACGGCGAAAGCAGGACTGTCAATCCGAACAGGATATAGATGTTGACATCCACCGCCCCGAAAGTGGAGATGACCAAGAATGTCATGGAAAACAGAAACAGGCTTAACTTCAACACATAACTCTTACCCCTGCCTTTTGCCATTTTGTTGATCAGCGGATAACAGGCCAAAGTAAGTGCGCCTATTATCATCGTCAACGGCCCCTGGAAACCGGGGTCCTGCATGGCGAGCACCGTAATGTAGTAAATCAGTCCGACTTCAAACATAGAGGTTGCCATCGTATAGGCGGTATTACCGGCCAGATAGTAGCGAAAACTGCGATTTTTCATCACTCTTTTCAGCGACGGCAGCACTTTGTGTTGAACCCTCACGACTGAGGTGTCGGCATACTTGCGCTCATCGATCAGCAGTGCCGGCACCATCAAAAAGGTCAACCCGACAACCGCCACAAAAGCAAACGTAATTCTGATCGCCCAGACCCTCTCCACGTCGAAGGTTTCACCGACCACACTCCATAACGATGGGGTAAAAGACACGAACAGAAACCCCGCAAACCAGAAAGCGCTGCTGATGGTACCGAGGTCCACTTTGTCGTGGCTGGTCTTCGCAATATCCACCATCAGCGAGTAGAAGGGAATCATATACGAGGTAAAGAAAACAGCACTCAGTAACAGAAAACCCACCAACCAGATGACATTAATGATGCTGACGCCATCGCTTACCGGGACGAAAAACACCAGCAGGTAACACAGGCTGAACGGCAGGGCGGCCCATCTCATCATTGGGATTCTTTTTCCCAAGCGATGATTTAACCGATCGCTGAAATTGGCGATAACGGGGTCGAGGAAGGCATCGGTTAAACGGCTGAGCGCCATAATCAGGCCGAGGAGCGTCAGTCCCATAAACAGACTGGTCTGGGGGATCAGGTAAGGTATGCCCGCGTCTTTTGGGGGAAAGAAAAAATACACCAGGTAGAACATATGCATCACGGTTACGATCGCAATGCCGAGATTGCCCATCGAATAGATGAGCTTCATTTTTAGTGGCAGTTTGTCCATGGTATCGGGCGGGTGTCAGTTGACACCTTTGTATCCTCTTATTATTGCGGGCACGCCATTTCCCGACAGCGCCTAACCTTTTTAAAGGCAAGCTCTCGCCCGCCCGCCGTCCGGAATAACTACCGCTTGCACGGCGATGGCAACCTCTCTTATCCAGACGATGTCTTGTTGTAATCTGGAAAAGGGCTTGAGCACAGTAAGCTTTGCTTAGCTACCGCGTTGGCGGCAATGAAGTTGAGGTACAGACACTGTTGCGGTGCGAACTGTACCGGCTGGAGCAGCCTGCCAGGCCGGGCATCTACAGGTAAACTTCATTTTGCTCTATCGCAGACAAATTATTCTTCTTCCCCCGGAGGGCATCACAGATCAACGACCGGGACACCAGAGCCAGGTCTTAGACTGTCAATGCTAATGGTAGGCGCAGAATATAGGAAAAAGGAGTGCCATAAAAACCAGAAAGTGGTCAATTTCAGTCAGAGTGGTTTTTGTGCAGTTGCTAATGAGCGCTTACTAAGCCTGGCATCCGACACAGGGCGTCTAGTGCGCTCTGCATGAACATCTCCACCAATCAAGAAATACTATTAATTACTGCATGCTAATAGCCTTCAATGTAAGGTGATGATCAAGTTCAATGGATACTCGGCTAAGCCTCCTCTGGTGATCCAGGTGAGTTCCACCCAAAGCACCAGCAGTAAAGTCATAAACCGCAGCGCGCAAACCCGGCCACCGGCGGCTCTACGCTGCCGGCACGGAGCCGCGCTGTGGCAATACCGGACGGGAGCGAAACCAGCAGCGAGATGGAAGCGACAACAGCCGCACCGACACCAGCAATATAGCCCAGCGATACCATGGCCAGCGCATTCATACTACCGGACAAGATACCCGTACAAGAAACACTATCGCAAAATACACCATCAGTAGCTCGAGCCGGAGGTGCCAGGAGAAACCATCTCGGCCACAACATAAAAGAACAGCGAAGCGCCAAACCATCAGCAACGCTAATGCTGTGTTAAAGAGGATCGTAACCAGCGGAAAAGAACTCATGTGCCTCGTCAAAAGAGATGCTCGGTCAGAGCCTGTTAGAGTGGCAAGTTGGTGAAAGGGCCTCAGCGGGGCTTTACAAATTTGAGGGGCTCGAAAGAGCAGGATCCAAATAAAGTTTTCAGTTCGTAATCCGCGTTACCTTGTAAAAAATTGTAAATCAGCAACGCAAAATACCAGTTTTAACTCCGCGACAATATTCAAAACCATGCCTTCTATCTCTGCGGCCCGGAAGAAAAATTGAGCTTTATGACTCTCATGACCGATGTAAAAAGCGGCGAGCTACTGAACCCGCTTCTGCCCGACCCCATCGCCATAAAAATGCAGTCAATTATCCGCAGTCAAAGCTTCGCTCCCTGCAACGCCTCCACAGTGTCAAACTCCAGTATCGCGGCCACTACTTCAGTTGCAGAAAACTCGACTGCTGCCAACATCCTATCCAAACCATTACTGAATTCACGCACAGTGGCCCTAACTTCTTAATGGAAAGAACATAAACTTTTATCGGCAATTCTTAACTATTATTTACTAAAAATTAACCTGCAAAACTCCTGCGCGGTGTAAACTCTTACGCGAGTCGCTGCTGCAACACTGCCGCCAATACGGCTCTCCATCAATGTAACGAGCGTTACACGCCATTTTTTTTTCGAATATATTTTTACTTTTTCATCTATGTCTTAATTTGGCATCAAAATAATATGGCGGAGTATTCTGGACGGTGATAGGATCGGCCTTACGCACTTTATTACCTTGGATCAAATTGTAATGGTTGTTACTGGAAAAGTTTTTGCCTCCTTAAAAAAGAGCTATGAAAAGCTGACTGCCACAGATAAGAGAATAGCGGCCATACTTTCCGAAACACCGGAGTTTGTGGCTTTCGGCACTGTAGCTGACGTAGCCGCCAAAGCGGAAACCTCGGGCCCCAGCGTGGTTCGATTGGCTGAAAAACTCGGCTACAGCGGTTTTAGCGGGATACAAAGCGCAGTGAGAGACGATTTGTCTCAATACTTGTCCTCATCGCTCAACCGTATTGAACAGAACAAGTCCAACAGTGTTATCGAACACACCAAGGCTGTGGAGCTGCACAACGTTGAAGCCACTCTGGCCAAACTGAGTGAAGCCAACTTGAGAAGTGTTATCACGTTATTGAGCGATCTCTCCCGCAGTGTCTTCATTCTTGCCAGCGACCAATGCCTCGGCGCTGCCCAGACGTTCAGGGACCTGTTGCATATCGCCCGTTCCGGCACCTACCTTTTACAGGGTTCGGAGCATCGAATTAGCAGCTATTTCGTAGAGGCCAAACCAAACGATATCCTGTTGTGCATGGATTTTGAGCGCCACGAAAACTGGGTGATGAGAATTCACGAAAAAGCTGTCAGCCGGGGCCTCTACACGGTCGCCATTACCAATAACCCTCTCTCCTCGCTTTCAATCCAGAGCCAACTGCATTTTTTTGCTTCGGCAACCGCACCCGGCCCCTTTAACAGCAATACCGGACTCAATGCGCTGCTGAACGTCCTCATCACTGAATTTGCCAAGCAGTCAAAAGACACTGTCAGTAAACGTATCGTAAATGTGCACAAACAGTGGAAAGAAGATACAGCGCTGGAGGCTAACAAGTAGCTTGTCAAAGCCGGCGACATTGCCGCAAAAGGCATCAGTGGTCAATTTCGGTCAGATTGGGTAAACTGGCACACCCCAACCGACCGTCGGACCCGCGATGAGCATAGAGAGACAGTGCATACCGACTTATATGTTCAATCTGATCGTCAGAGTCTTCGACGATAAGGGTCTCGACAGCGCCGGGCTGGTAGACGGCACCCATTTCAAGCTGTCGGATCTGGCCGACCTCGACACCCGCATGTCCTATCGCGATGCACTACGGATCATTCGCAACGCCTATCGGATAAGCGGCGACGAGGGATTGGGCCTGGCCATTGCCAAACAAATCAATATCGCTGATTGGGGATTGATGGGTTATGCCGTGGCCAGTTGCGGCAGCCTTAAGGAATCCCTGATTGTCGGCCAACGTTACAACCGCACTGCCACACGCCTGACAGACAATACGGTGCATAGCGACGGCACACTTTTCGGCTTTCAATCGACGCCGCTGTATGAGGCCGGTGCCGAGGAACGCTTTCTGGTGGAAGAGGACCTGGGGGGCGTCATCGGTATGGTGCACCGCTACCTGGACCAAAAGGCGGCGCCCCGGGAAGTCCATTTCACCTATCCGGCCCCCAACTACCTGCACCATTACGAAGAACACTTTCGCTGTCCATTGAAGTTCGAGCAACCGCGCAATCAAATCGTCTGGCACCGCGTCGATATCGAACGCCCGCATCCCCTGCGCAATCCGGTCGCCACGCAACTGGCAATCCGCCAATGCGAACAGCTGCTGGCCGATGATGTCAGCCGCGGCGATATGGTCGATAAGGTCAGGTCTCATCTGGCCCAGACGCCCGGGGAATATCCGCCGATCAACGCCGTCGCCGCCGCTTTCAATATGAGCGAGAGCAGCCTGCGCCGCGCGCTCAGAGCAGTCGGCTCCTCCTATCAGGAAATTCTCAACGACGTGCGGAAAAAGCTGGCGATTGAGTACCTGACGACTTCAAGTCTCACGCTGGAAAACATTGCTCACCTGGTCGGCTACAGTGACCTGAGTAATTTTCGGCGCGCTTTTCGCAGCTGGACCGGCAAGCCTCCATTGGAGTACCGCGCCAGAAAGTAACGACGGGTCAAGGGGACACCGACGGGTCAAGGGGACACTGATTACTTAATAACTTAAGCACTTGATTTGACGGGTCAAGGTGACGGGTCAAGGGGACACTGATTACTTAATAACTTAAGCACTTGATTTTGACGCCGGAGAAAAAGAAAAAGCCCCTGGTAAAGCGGCTTACCGGGGACTTTAAGTTATTAACGAATCAGTGTCCCCTCTTTCCTACCCTTTCCCTCTAGGGCAGACCGTGTTGACATATAGGATTTCAAATATATTGATGGCAAACATATCAGCATCACTGTTCAATTTACTCAGTGCCGTGCAAAAGTCATAAAGATAAAAATCATAATAGCAAAATTCACAATAGTAAAAATTATAGTAGTACCATCTGGAGCAAGCACGATGGGCTCTCGCTGAATACCAAACCATCTGTGGAACGATCATGATCAGGGTAAACCACTTACCAGTATTGTGCTGTCTGCTGTTTTTATACCAGTCAACCGCCGCTGCGAACAGCACCGGCCACCGCCCGCCGCCGCCAGCACCGCCTATGGGTTTTACCTGGCACCTGCTGGAAAATATGTCCGACGAGTTTGACGGGACCACACTGGATACCGCCAAGTGGTTTGATCACGTGCCCACCTGGCGCGGTCGGCCGCCGGCGGAGTTCCTGCCCAAAAACGTGGGCGTAAGCAACGGCAACCTGGAAATAAAAACCTCCACCCACCCGGCTCCAAATGGTCCCTACACCACTGCCGGTGCCGCGGTAGCGGGCAAACACCAGCAGGTTTACGGCTACTTTGTCGCGCGCCTGAAGGCGTCCCGTACCAAAATGTCGACCACTTTCTGGCTGCACTCGGATACGCCCGAGGGGCAGCAGAAGGGCTGCGCCGGTTCCCACAGTATTGAGCTTGACATCCTGGAAACCATCGGCGGCTGGCCCCACCCGTCGTGGTCCAACGTCATGCGCTCCAACACCCATTACAAACCCTACGAATCAATAGACGGCAGGTGCCGCCAAGGCACAACTATCTCGAAGGGCAATAAACACGATGCGGGAGTCCCCCTGGCCGATGGCTTTCATACTTTTGCCGCCTGGTGGGTGTCGCCCTTCAAGTTTCACTTTTATTTTGATGGTAAACACGTCGGCACAGTCGATGTGGAGCGCCAGCGGGACGCCCAACCCTTCAACGGTCCCATGTCACTGCGCATGGTAGCGGAAACCTACGACTGGCAACCCAAGTTTATACCTGCCGGCCATGCTCCCTACCCCACCGAACAGGAACTCGATAACCCCGACATCAACACCGCCTACTACGACTACGTGCGCAGCTATGCGTTGCGCGCCGCCGACGGGAATTTGATCAAAAGCCCGGGCTTTGAGTCAAGCAAAGCCAGCCACGACTGGCAACTGAACGAGCAGGCCATGCTCTCGGCCACCAGCTATACCGAGGCGATCGGTCTCTCTCTAACACCAAAAGGCAAAACCAGACAAAAAGTCGCTGTCAAGCAAAACACCACCTACCGGTTGGCGCTCTACGGAAAAAACACTGCTTCAGCTCCGGGGGCAAGGGTCTCGATCACAACACTCTCCGGAACAGTACTCGCCGGCGAGAGAATTGCCAGTACCGAGTTCGCCCCACTGGTGACAACATTTAACTCGAAGGAGAACAGCAGTCTCTATCTGACAGTCGAAAACCCCTCGCCGGCGATTTCCTTCGTCGATAACATCAGCCTGATGGCCAGGTAAGCTCGAATACGATGACTATGACAAAAGCCATTTTTTTATTTCTTCTGGCCGCAGTGGTCGGACTATTCACCAGTTCGGTTACAGCGGACAACCCCCTGGTAACCCATATGTACACCGCCGACCCGACCGCCAGGGTATTCAACGGCAGGTTGTATATCTTCCCCTCTACTGACATTACCTGCAAAGAGGGCTTTGGCAATAACGGCTTCCGTATGCCCAGCTACAACGTCTTCTCTTCGCAGGACCTCAATCGCTGGACCGACCACGGCCTGATAGTCGATCAATCAGAGGTGCCCTGGGGTGTTAAAGACGGCTTTGGTATGTGGGCGCCCGATGTTATCGAAAAGGGGGGGAAGTACTATTTTTACTTCCCGAATATCCCGACGGATAAAAGTGCATTTCGCCGTATTGGCGTGGCGACGGCCGATCGACCCGAAGGGCCCTACACCGTCATGGAAACTTATGTAGAAGGTATCAAAGGTATCGATCCTAATATCTTTATCGATGACGACAAACAGGCGTATATCTATTGGGGCGGCGGCGAGGAACTGTTTGGTGCCAGGCTCAAAGATAATATGCTGGAACTGGCATCAAAACCGCAGGTTATCGAAAAACTGCCTGCCAAATACAAAGAGGGTCCGTTTGTTTTTAAACGCGACAACATCTATTACTTCACCTTCCCCCATGCGCCCGACGGCTCTGAGGAACTCGCTTATGCAACAGGCACCAGTCCCCTGGGGCCGTTTGAGTACCAGGGCCTCTTTATGGAACGTTGGCGCGACGGGCAGTGGACCAACCACCACTCGATTGTTGAATATAAAAACCAGTGGTATGTTTTCTACCACCACCACCAGATCAGCAAAAACCAGCACCTGCGCTCCATGCGGGCGGATTACCTGTTTTTTGACTCAGCGGGCCGAATCCAAAGGGTTGAACCCACCCTACGCGGCATCGGTGTTGCCAGGGCCACGAGTAAAATCCAGATAGATCGCTACAGCCGCCTGAGTGATAAACATGTCAAGGTATCCAGACGAAATGATAACGACTTGCCCGCTGCATGGATAGTGGACCGAGTGCAAAGTGGTGGTTGGGTTAACTACGACCGCGTGGACTTTGCCGCCGGCGAAGCCAACGCCCTGGAAGTTTCGGTTGCCTCAAAAACACTAGGCGGCACACTGGAACTGCGTCTGAGTGGCTCAGAAGGTGAACTGCTTGCTGAAGTGCCTATCGACGATACCGGCGACTGGGATAACTGGAGACTGTTCAGTGCACCGCTTAAAAGACAGGTTACAGGTGTGAAGAACCTGTCTTTTTTATTCAAAGGGCCTAAAAATACTGCTTTGTTCAGTGTTGATTGGGTACGATTTAAAAGGGTTGATGCCGAAGCACACTAACCGTCACATGATCCGGTCCGGTTGCAGTGCTGTGTCTCTCTCTGTCCAACTCCGTACATGGAGTTACCACTTTTTGATTTCGATCCACTAAACGCAGCATAGACCGCCCCAGCCGCGATAGCGGCAGCCCTGGATCAAGGCTGTAAAGAGACGGCCGCATGCTTCAGACCTTACCCGTCAAAAACCAGAGATCGCATTTCCTCCCCACGACATAAACACCCGGCTATCCGTTGCCAGGTCCAGGACTATTATTGCCACCTCATCGGCTACCAGTAAACGGTTATTGATACTGTCCACTATCACAGAGATCGGATCTAAAAAGACCGGGCCGGTGCCAACTGGCCCACCCGCATCGAGATTGCCACCCGACACAATCACACGCTCACCGGTGCTCAGGTTCACTGCAAACAACACGCCCAAACCAGTGCCAAAATCCGTAACCAACGCACAGGCTGTTGCCTCACCCATTATCCGGGCACAGTCAGCGGCTGCGACCGGCGTGACCGATACGGGGCTGATAAATTCCGGGCCGAGACCAACCGGTGCACCCTCATCAAGACGGTTGCCTGACACCAGCACACGCTCACCAGTATCCAGGTTTACCGCAAGTAGTGCATCCGAACCTCCATCCACAACCAGCGCACAAGCCGCTGCATCCTCGTTATTCAGCATCCGGGCACAATCAGCGGCGACGGCCGGCGCGACAAACCTGGGGCTGACAAATTCCGGGCCGGTGCCAACCTCCACCCCCTCACCGGGATTGCTACCCGACACAATCACACGCTCACCCGTGTCCAGGTTCACCGCAAGCAGCGCGTCCAAATCAATACCGGTATCCACCACCAGCGCACAGGCCGTTGCCTCCTCATCATCCAGCACCCGGGCACAATCAGCGGCGGCGGCCAACGCTACAGACCTAGGGGTGATAAAGTCCGGACCGGTGCCAACCACCGCACCCTCACCGGGATTGCCACCCGACACAAGCACACGCTCACCCGTGTCCAGGTTCACCGCAAGCAGTGCGTCCAAACGACTATCCGCTACCAACGCACAGGCCGTTGCGCCCTGATCATCCAGCATCCGGACACAGTCAGCGGCGGCGACCAGCGCGACAGACCTGAGGTTGATAAATGCCGGGCCAGTGCCAACCCCTGCGCCCTCATCGGGATTGTTACCCGACACAATGACACGCTCACCGGTGTCCAGATTCACCGCAAACAGCGCCCCCAGCTCCCGGTCCGCAACCAACATGCAGGCTGTTGCGGCACCGAATAACTGGCCACAGCCGCTCACAGCAGAAACCGCTTGAAAGAAACCAGGCCCTGCCCCCAGCCGATTGTCCGGCAGCAAACTGCGATGACCCATGGTCAAATCCACCGCTATCAATGCATCAAAGTTACCATCAACGATCAACGCCCGGTTGCCGGCTCTATCTAGTAAAACAGACAAAGGTAACGAGAAACCCGGGCCGCTACCGACTAGCGCATTATCATTGGCGGGGTCATTACCCGATACAATGACGCGCTCACCACCCTCCAGGTTCACCGCAAACAGCGCGCCCAACTCATTATCCGCAACCAACGCGCAGGCCGTTGCGCCATCCAGTAGCTGGGCACAATCAGCGGCGGCGACCGGCGCGACAAATCCAGGATTGATAAATTGCGGGCCGGTGCCAACCTCCGCACCCTCACCGAGGCTATTACCCGACACAATCACACGCTCGCCACTGTCCAGGTTCACCGCAAACAGCGCCTCCAAATCCGCATCCACAACCAACGCACACGCCGTTGCACCCTCGTCATCCAGCATCCGGGCGCAGTCAGCAGCAGCAACCAACGCAACAGCGTTAGGATCGTCAAATTTCGGGCCGGCGCCAACCTCCGTGCCCTCATCGGGATTGCCACCCGATACAATCACACGCTCACCCGTACCCAGATTCACCGCAAACAGCGCGTCCAAACCACTGCCGGTATCCACCACCAACACGCAGGCCGTTGCGCCCTCATCATCCAGTACCCGAGCACAGCTTTCGGCGGCGACCGGCGCGACAGAGGTGGGAACGAAAAACTCCGGGCCTGCGCCAATCACCTCACCCTCATCGAGAGGGCCACCCGACACAATCACACGCTCACCAGTGTCCAGGTTCACCGCGAACAGCGCGTCCAAATCCTCATCCAATACCAACACACAAGCCGTTGCGCCATCCAGCATCACGGCACAGTCATCGGCAGCACCCAAGGCGACAGACAAAGGGAAATCAAATTCCGGGCCAGAGCCAATCAGCCCATCACCATTCCCGTCCCCGCTACCTGACAGCAGGGTGCGCTGACCACTATCCAGATCCACAGACACAAGCGCAGAGTCATCTTGATTTGTCTTATTATCGTGAACAATCATCAACACCCGATTGTTATTACTATCCAGGACACCATCGATCGGGGCGACCACGGGGGACGACTGCCTAATCACAAGCGCACTGTCTGCCTCTTGATCACCGTTACCTTCACTGTCCTGCACCTCGACAACCAATGTGTTTTTGCCAAAAGCCACGGGCACCCTGGCCTGCCAACTGGCAAAACCATCATCGCTTTGTGCATCGACACCGTTAACCCGAACAAAGGCGATAGCACTTTCCGAATCGCTTGCGCCCCCCCTCACAGTTATCGTCTCACCATCCGTTAAAGCGCTTGGTGTTGGAAACTGAATCACCGCCGTGGGTGCGGTGGTATCGCCGGGCTGAAGCTGACCACCACCGCCACCGCCACCACCACCACCACCACCGCAGGCAACTAGCGCAAACACAAACAGCAACAGGGTGTACTTAGATAATCGGGTAAGGTAATACATGATAGCGTCCTGTGTTTTAATGAATACGGGTGCTTTCCCGGGTCTTTACAACCAAGATTAGGCAATGACTGTCATCATCCGGGGCACCCGAACATACGCCGCAGCCAACGCAAAAGTTGCACCTGTAGCGAACCTGATAAAAAAAACAGAGAAAATCGACTTGAGAGCTTCGCTTCTAAAGAAACTGGTAAAGCCAACTGCCAACTAAATGATACTGAAAACGAACCGGCGGGCGCTCACGCTTTGTTAAAAACCGTGATACTGTCGACAAAATGCTTCCAATAGCACAGAACGGCTTAAGTAAGCACAATGTGTGCTTTGCAGCACCTATCACCCCTTCCTTGATACCTAATTAAATAGCCTTCTCTGCGGCGCGGCGCGGGCTCTGGTAATCGATTCACTGCTGAAGGTGCTCCGGACTTTGCGCCCAGGTGAGCTGGAACCTCAGTTTCAACGAGCAATATGTCACCCCTGCTCTCAATGTGTCACCAAGACCAACAAAATAATGCCAAAACAGTTGTTTTTATCAACAATACTATCCCGATGGAGTATCGCATACTAAGGGGGGATTCACCCTAACTACAGCTAAAAAGTATATATACTTAAACGGCTTCACCGGTGATTAAATCGGTGCTACTATTTTTAATCTGGCAACGCGCTCCTAATAAAGCCCACCCTATCAACCAACTTCGCCGAGAGAGTTAAGGGTATGTTACAGGTAACTTCGAAATTAGAAGCAAAGAGGTATCTGGAAACTTGGCATAAAAAAAACCCGTGTCCACACAAGCTGTACAAATGGTTTCCTTTAGAAGATTTCGCAATACAGTTGGAACAACGTATCGAATCACCCAGCTCGATAAATCAGGGAGACGGAAGTTACTTGTGTGGCGTGGCCTCTTTCTTTTATAACCTTGCCGAAATCAACCCGCTTGGCTATACGAAATATGCCCTGGGGCTGTATGAAAAAGGAGTAGGCGAAATTCCGGGAAAGCTTGGCGACACGATCATAATTGACACCAAAAGAATAAGCAGAAAAAACCTGGGAAAATCCAAGGCTTTTCAAGCACCAGTCAACAAAGATATCCCCTATCTGGATTGGATGACGTTGGCGATTTTTGCCGATTGGAACCATACGCTCTTCCCGATGGGGAAACAAACAAAAGGCAATAACTGGAATGTGCTGAACAATACCTTGCCTTACGAGATGGTCAAGTGGTTTAAAAATCTCGGCTACACTATCGGTGTTGATCTCAACTCGGCCTATACCACTACCCAATACGTGACAGAGGCGTTAACCGGAGATGAGGCTTTTATCAAAAAACAAAAAGCCAGTATTGTTGCCGCTTCAAACTATTGGGGGAGAGAATGGAAAGTTATCTTCTTTGTCGACAGCGCGATTACTACAGCGGCAAAACAGGCCAAAAATGCTAATGGCGATCTGCATAAGGAGATGGACAAAAGGTCACCGACAGGCACGCATTACATCACGCTGGAATCGTGTATTAATATACACGAACACAGTCAAACAATGAGCTTTTCATTTTATGATTATGGTGATATACACAAGGATATCCATTTTAGGCTTGAAGATTTTTGCAAACACTATTTTGGCTATCTCGCTTTTAAGCCGCCTTTTTAATTAATCGACCCCCTGTTTTTTGATCGACTTCTGTAACTGATCAACGCCCCGCGGATGGCCGACTATCGGCATCACGGTCTTCCGCCAAGCGGCTCCTCCAGAACTGTTTTCATCTCTTCAAAACGCGCGTCAACGCCACTGGCGAAAAAGTTCTATTATGGACTATTTAAAAACATCAAAATAAACTTTCAAACATCTCTATAATGCCTGCAGCAGCGTAGCTGATTCTCCACTTGATCAATCAATGAGGGCCCTGGTTGAGCTGCGTTTATCGTAAATTAACCGATGCGCCTATTATTGTGGAATGATAGTAAGATACACATTATCAAAAAATCCAGAGCGCGGCATTAAGAGCGGCGGCCTCTGCATCCACTGGCAATATAAGAGGAAGCAATATGAATCTATGGGTTTTAAGCGCGGGAATACTGGGCCTGTTAACCTCCCTGATACATATTTTTGCCGGCCAGGTTGATCCGGTCAGGCCCTTTTTAAAAGCCGATCTCGCCGATATTCCAAAAGCTACCTTATTGGCTTGTTGGCATATGGTGTCGGTTACTCTAATTGTCGCCTCCGGCGTTCTGGCTTACATCGGCAGTTTCAATTTACTCAATTTGAACATTGTCGTAATTGGCATCTCACTCACATTTATTACTTTTTCTATAGTATTTATCATAGTCGGCTGGTATTTTTTCGGTCACCGAACGTTTTCCAAACTCCCACAGTGGATATTGTTGTTGCCCATTGGTGGGCTGGGGCTTATTGGGGTAATGTAAGTTACGGGTATCGCCGCGCCCTGCCCTGACAACGAACACCAAGGCGGCCTTAGCGTCGCTGCAAGCGGTAACTACAGGTAGGGTTCTTCTAAAGTCAGGTGGCTAACCAGCAGCTTGAGAAACAAAAACGGGATAAACCACTCAAAGCCAGGGGTGGGCAGTAACAGGTATTGCGATATCAACAGTGCGTTGCAGACCAACAACAATGCAACGCTGCGCTGAACACGTTGCGACACGGTAACAACGGCCGCCGACGACAGCAGCAACAGCAGGTAGATCACAATAAAGAAGCTGATATCCATATCCCTGAAAAGCCAGGCCACCAGAAAAACATGCAACCCGTGCAGGACGACAAACCCCATGTGCTGGTGCCACTTTTGAGAAGGCCGATGATACCAGCGCTTGGCACTGGTGGTAGCGTTCGTGGCTACACCGGCAATAATATCGAATGCCAGTAAGGCAGCGACGATATACTGAGCCAGTGTCCATCCCAGTTCGGAAAAATGCGCATAATAAACTAATGCCATTGTGCCAAGTACCGCCGGGACTAAAGCCAGGGCATTCTCAACCGCTGTTGCGCCCGGACCGACAAATCTATCCCAGCCCCCCATCAGACCTTTGCGCGGTTGCGGGCATCGCCATTGAGACTGTAAATTCATTGCTATTTCCCCCTATAACTCGATAGCTCTCTCACTAGTGCTACAGCTTGAGCAGAGCCATCAGCGCGATGAAGAGCCATCAGCGCGATAAAGAGCCATCAGCGCGATGATATGCCTGTTTCGCCGCTGGCTGCTCCGCTTCAATAGCTCCCATCCCAATAACTGTATTGATTTCAACAAAGATGGATCAATACTCGTGCCAGCCATTTTTTATCAATAAATACAATAACTTAAGCGATATTTATGGCACAAATTTGCGATATTTCACATATCTAATTGCGGTATTTAGTGATACTGTGCGCGATTACGATATTTCGCATAAGTACGGGCAACCCATTGCAATGAATACCAACGAATACCAGTTCTCCCACCAGGCAACCCGGGAGATTTGCCGCTGTTTAAATGTGGAGGATGCTTTACATGCCTGCATCCGCTTTATCGCAGACTACATACCGGTCGAACGGATGTATCTGGAATCCTGGAGTAACAGGCTCGGTGTAGTTCGGGCGATCGCTACCGCAACCATCGATAAGGGGAAAGCCATCGATCGGCTGATATCTGTGCCGATTGAAGAAATAGACAAAGTCATTAAAAAAGTCCGGGAACAGGGGCAGGAAGACGGCGCATTTATCGTGAACCACCCCGCCGCAGATCCGGTGTCCGGGCAAATGTTGAGAGGTTTAGGCCACCCGACGGACGTATCCATATTGGGCACCTATACAGTGTTGGATGGAGAAATTATCGGGGCGGTTATTGCCACCGTCCCCGGGCAGGGACGCTACACTGACCAACATGCAAAACTCTTTAAACTACTGAAAAGCCCATTTGCCATAGCCATTCAAAACGCCCTGCAATTTCGGCAGGTGAGCAAGCTAAAGGACTTGCTTGCTGATGACAATCGCTACCTGCGACATGAACTCAACAAAGAATCAGCGGCAACTGTTATCGGTGCCGATTTAGGTTTGGCCGATGTCATGCGAGCGTCACAACAAGTTGCGGTACACAACAGCCCGGTGCTGTTGCTGGGAGAAACAGGAACCGGAAAGGACCTTATAGCCAGTCATATTCACCAAATCTCTGAGCGCAACCAGGGTCCCTTTGTCAAAGTGAATTGTGGTGCAATACCGGAGACACTGATTGACAGTGAACTATTCGGCCATGAAAAAGGCGCTTTTACCGGTGCACTGGCGCAACAGCGAGGACGTTTTGAGCGAGCAAATACCGGCACTATTTTTTTAGATGAGATTGGTGAGCTACCCCCATCCGCACAAACACGGTTGCTGCGCGTACTGCAAAACAGTGAGATCGAGAGAATAGGCAGCGACACTACACTAACGCTTGATATCAGGGTTATCGCCGCCACCCATCGCAATTTGGAGGCGATGGTACGAGACGGCCGGTTTCGGGAAGATCTGTGGTATCGGCTAAATGTTTTCCCAATTACTATTCCGCCGTTAAGGATGCGTACCGGTGATATTCCGGCGCTGGTCCAATATTTTGTCCACAAAAAAACCAAAGACCTGAAGCTTGGCATACCGCCGCCGTTACCTCCGGGCGCCATGCAAAAACTCGTTAACTATGGTTGGAGAGGCAATGTCAGGGAGCTTGAAAATGTTATTGAACGCGCCTTGATCTTGGGGTCTGGAAAAACACTGGTTTTGGATCGGCTGGTAGATAACGACAACCCGCTAAACCGGGCATCCGCGAGATCGAGTAAACCGGCACCGCTGGACGACATTATCACAGCACATATATATGACGCACTGCGATACACCGGCGGTCAAATTCACGGCGCGGGAGGTGCGGCCGAGTTGCTTGACATCAATGCCAGCACCTTGCGATCAAGAATGAACAGGCTGGGTATTGATTATGGGCGCAAGCCCGGCGCAACGCCGACGACTAAGGTGAGTTAGTTCAAACTTCATACGGCACCTTACAAATATAGAACGTAATTTGGCCTTGCTGCCGGTTATCGCCTACAAGCCGACCTTCGTTACGAGCTGCCTATCAGTCTGCAATCGGCCAACTTCGGCCATTTGCCACCGCAAGAAATATTCTCTTTGTTAGTAGGTTTCTTGCCATAAGTGGGTGGTCAAGTAGCATTGACGTTTTGCTAAACGGCAACCAAAACGTAGTGTAGGCCGTCCGATGGAGGGCGCGCTTTTTTGCGCCCGGAACGAATTTGAGCAACTTGTTAATGGCTTAACCCTCTGGTGGCAACATATTACCAAACAAAGCCATAAAACTTAGCAAAACAAAGAGAACCCACCAAACTATATAAGCCCCTGTAGTAAACTTCTTTTTCCCACGACGAAAAATGATAAGTGGTATACCTACAATGGCAAAAGGAATTAGAACACCAGTCATCGCACGGCCGAACATAAACCCTATACCATATGCTGAAGGTCCTTCGCTAGTTGCAATTAGGCTGACGGTAAAGTAAGTTAATGCCAGGCTAACAAGAAACATTACCAATGTATTTATATTTAGTGTTTTAGTCATTTAGTTCTGGTAAAAACGGAAGATCAGTTGAACCATACTCAAGGCCTAACTGACTTAACAGTGTAGTCAATTGTCCCCTGTGATGAGTTTGATGATTAAATAAGTGCTGAATTAATATTCTTCTAGGAACGGAGCGTTCCTTCTTATCCACATTGCTAGTAAAGGTAAATATACTATCCAATGACTTGTCAGTTAATGTTTGTACCCAAGCGTCTATTTCTTTATCAACTACAAAGCGTTCAGTTTTTAGCGCTTCCCATTCTTCGTGCAAAGTCTTGTTAATATCTCTTGGTGTGAAAGTGCCATCTCTCAGGCGTTCAAGCCATGCCTTGTCTCCATATAAGATATGGTCAAGTGTTCTGTGAATTGAACCAAAAAATGCTCCCATGTCTTTCTTGCGCACACCGTCACTTAGAGAGTCGCAAACTGCGTATATTTTTTGATTCATCCAAATATTGTACTTAGATAGAGAATCAAAATAATTTAAAAAATTCTGTTTCATGATTATTCCAATAAATACACACAGCGCTTTGCTAAGCGACCGCAGTGTAGGGCCGAAGGCCCGGAACAAAGGTCCAGCCACAGCTTGCTGTGGCGATGCTTGAGCAACTTGTGTACGCCCGGCATGGGTATTAACTAATGGGGTGAAAGTCCCCTGTAGAAAGATCACCGTCGAAAACCATGTTGTGATTAGACGATAACTACTAGCGAATGGCAAGGGCCAATCCGTGAGGAAAGGTCTGAAGGAAGCTGCTAGCAAATCTGCGAGCGGATGAACAAGAACATCATATGAGGCGTAGGCTGAAGGCGAGTTGGCACAAGACAACGAAGCCGCGTGATCTACCGGCCACCGTAAATGATGCCGTTGTGCAGAGACAGTTAATGCGCTTATCCAGGGAGATCTGACAAACGTGCGTCCCTCACATACGTTCGGAAAATACCAGCTAGGGGCTGGTTAATCAACCCCTTGGCGCCCTGAGCAGCTGCACTCTACGGCGAGCGAATCCGCAGCGACCCACATATGCCTCAGAGAAGCGCCTCTGCCAGCAATGGTAGCGGTGATTTGTCAGAAGTCAGCAGACGGCATAGTAGCCAAATACTCAACGTAATGGTTGAGACAGGGCGAAGGCCTGAACATTTAACCGAAGGAAAACACCATGCCTTACTTGAATAGCGATACGGCACCGAACGGTGCGTCCGTTGATCAGCGTAGTGCTGGATCGAACGCCTTCAACCTCGAACTGTTCGACGCGGTATTTGCAGCCTCTAATGTGGCTCGTGCTTGGCAACAAGTGCGCGCTAACAAAGGAGCACCGGGTATCGATAACATGACGGTAGAAGCTTTTCCCGCTTGGGCGAAGGGTCATTGGCAAACGCTGAAGACGCAGACCCTAGCAGGGACATACCGTCCTCAACCGGTCAAGCGGGTTGAGATCGACAAGCCCAATGGTGGAAAACGCCAACTCGGTATTCCCACCGTGATTGATCGGGTGATACAACAAGCCATCGTGCAAATACTGTCTCCAATGATAGACCCTACCTTTTCAGAAAACAGCTTTGGTTTTCGTCCTCAACGAAGTGCGCATCAAGCCGTTAAGCAAGTGCAACAAATCATTAAACAACAACGGCGTATTGCTGTTGATGTCGATTTGTCAAAATTCTTTGATCGAGTAAACCATGACATATTGATGCACCATGTCTCTCGCCATATCAACGATAAGCGCCTGCTGAAACTGATTGATCGTTATCTTCGTGCGGAGATCGATGAAAACAGTAAGACTTACCCCAGCACTCTAGGGGTGCCCCAAGGTGGCCCGCTTTCACCCTTGTTGTCAAATATTTTACTCGACAACCTGGATAAAGAACTCGAACACCGTGGGCACCCATTCGTCCGATACGCGGACGATTTTATCATACTGGTAAAATCCGAGCGAGCAGGGCATCGGGTACTGAACAGCATTACATGCTTTCTAGAAAAGCGCTCAAAGCTCAAAGTCAACACCGAGAAAAGCCAGGTGGTGAAAACCTCACAATGCCAATTCTTAGGCTTTACGTTTAAGTGGGGCAAAATCCAATGGCACAACAACTCTCGCGATAAGTTTAAACAAGAGGTACGTAGACTGACTAACCGCAACTGGGGCGTGAGTATGGCGTACCAACTGTTTAAACTGAGCCAATATCTGCGTGGCTGGATCAATTACTACGGTATCGCTAATGCTTACTAACACTGTGTTGATCTCGATAACTGGATACGGCGGCGAGTACGGATGTGCTACTGGCGTCAATGGAGAAAACCGAGAACAAAAGTCAGAAACCTAATCAGGCGTGGTGTCTGGGTACAATCGGCAGTGGCCTGTGGTCTTACTAGTAAAGGCCCTTGGCGTAGTTCGAAAACCCCTGGCATCCAGCAAGCATTAAGCAATGACTACTTGTTGAAAGCAGGATTATTTTCATTGAGGAGTGGATGGATCAAGGTTCACTATCCTAACGGATAAGTTAAATGAACCGCCCTGTGCGGACCCGCTTGCAGGGTGGTGTGGGGAGAGCTGGCTAGATACCAGCTCTTACCCGATTAGCACTGAATTACACACCAAATGTATATTTTCCACCGGACACCTCAACATTAGGAGGTCTTTTATGTTTGTTGAAGTAATCATACCCTTCCTTGAGATTAACCCAAAATGGATACCATTGACTTGAACGGTATTTGGATAAATTTTCAAGCTCTAGTTTAAACGGGAACAAGTGGACCCTGAAGAACGGTTGCCCCGACTTAAGCGCAGCCACTCCAAGAGCGTAAATTTCATTAATATAAGAGTCCGT
>NZ_ML660111.1 GCF_007004655.1 Exilibacterium tricleocarpae | reverse complement strand
TCTTCGCCACATTTCCCATATGACAGCTTTTTTAGGCTCAGTCATCGGATTAGGGTGTTTCATATACTCATACCTCTATGATTGTTGGATTATAGGGTATGTTGCGTTGACCGATTGAATCCATCGCCCCTAATATTCGGGAGGTTTACAATTATTTTAGAGCTATCATCTGTAATAGGCCACCAAAAGTCACCCGTGGAGCATGGGCCTTCCGGAATACCGGTTTTAACAAGAACTGTGCCATTGTGTGAGAATATATCGGTTACAGCGCCGGATGTGTTAGACCAATCCGCGTATACGATCGATGGTAAAAGAACTACGACTACAGCTATCAGCTTCATACTTTCCTCCAGAAAAATTTACAATCAGCAAATGAGAGAAGACAGACCTCGTTTCTATTTGGAAAAACGGTCTGCAATCCGCTACCCTTATGACTTTCTCTTCCCAGCCATGGGAGTGTTCCCGAAGCGACACTGTCGCTGGTTTGACATACCTATTAGATTTTGGAGGGTTCAGTCACCTCAGATCGATACCCGTCGTTCGCCTCAAGGGTCGGAACTGACCACTTAGGCAATGAGTCCAAAGTGCAGATTATGCACTATTCATGGTACCCTCTATTATCTTTCGCATCGTGTTTTAAAGAAGCCGCACACTATTCTGCTGGATCTACCTGGTTAACTATGCAATACCCAGTTGCTGTCTGATCAGTGTAGACAGAAGCACCACGCCCCAATGTCCAAGCGGTGAGCGCCATTGAAACCATAGCGGAATGCTCCTGCTTTATAAGCATAAAGGAACTGCCACTCGTGCAGTTCTCGGGGACACTGTTTTCAATCGAAATTAGCAGACCTGCTTTAACAGAAGTCAGATTGGTGATCTCTCCGTTAACATGCCCGGGGCCCACAGTGGCCGCGGACACATGTTGCGCAACAGATATTGCAAGCAGCATCAAAATAATTTTTCGCATGTAATAACCCTCTGTTTATAATTTGCCGATAGTAAGCGGCGCCTCGCCTAGGAGTTGGCCCCGCAAACTTCCAACTCGACTATCGCTCTATCACCGTTTCGGCCATCCGAGCACCCTTTGGGAGGCCTGCATTTTAAAATTGATAAAGATTTCCTGCGTCGTTCAAGTTCAGCGGTACAAGCTTAAGTTGCGCAGTATTACTCAGCACTCCAGGCATTTCCCAATGCACAAGTTGCTAGGGGCCCTCAATCTGAAAATTACTCTATTGAGTGAACTGTATCTGGAATTACCTCCGGGCTAGCGGCTGGGAGACACTGATAACTTAACAACTTAACCCAACTCGTCCTTTATCGACATCCTGCTGGAAGATGTGACGACGCTCTAAGCCGCGTCCGAATATATGGTAATATCCACCTGCTATATGGAGCTTTCCTGACCCCGGTATATCCTTTACCTGCTGAGAGCCTCTTTATTCCTTGGTTAAGTTGTTAAGTTGTTAAGTTGTTAAGTTGTTAAGTTATCAGTGTCCCCTATTTCCCCTCTCCAGGCGTTTCCCAATGCACAAGTTGCTAGGGGCCCTCAATCTGAAAATTACTCTATTGAGTGAACTGTATCTGGAATTACCTCCGGGCTAGCGGCTGGGAGACACTGATAACTTAACAACTTAACCCAACTCGTCCTTTATCGACATCCTGCTGGAAGATGTGACGACGCTCTAAGCCGCGTCCGAATATATGGTAATATCCACCTGCTATATGGAGCTTTCCTGACCCCGGTATATCCTTTACCTGCTGAGAGCCTCTTTATTCCTTGGTTAAGTTGTTAAGTTGTTAAGTTGTTAAGTTGTTAAGTTGTCAGTGTCCCCTATTTCCCCTATTTCCTACAACTCATCCTTTATCGACATCCTTGTGCAAGATGTGACGACGCCCTAAGCTGCGTCCGATCACAGGGTAAAACCCACCTGCTATATAGAGCTTTCCCAACCTTGGCATATCCTTTAACTGCCGAGAGCCCCTTTTATTCTTTGGCTAAATTGTTAAGTTATCAGTGTCACCTGTTCACTAGTGTCCCCTGTTCACTTAGTGTCCCCTGTTCACTCTATTGCTTTAGACATGTATCTCAGTATCGTGTTCTCTCCTTGCTTGTAAATAAATATCGCTCTGTTCGAATCTTCTTGCCAAACAATCTCACCGCCCCCCCGCCACTGAAAGTACCGGTCATCATTCTCTATAGTCGCGCGCCAAATCAGGTTTCCTTCATTGTCTTTAATTCGCAGCTCGGACCAATGACGACTATTTGAGAATTTACTAATTATCCTTTTTTCAAACACTTGAGCGACATATTTACCATTGGGAGACTGTTCAGAAAAACCCGCACCGACTGTCTTATCTGAGAAACGTATGTACACATACCCCAGACACAGCAACAATGAAATAATAGTAATTGCTATTAGAGTCTTCTTTATAGCCATATAGTAGGAACCTGTTCACAAGGAAAGATCACTCTGATTAGACACGGAAAAATCAACTAACGTCAACCAAGATTTTTCTTGGACAGCCCCTGAACAAATTCTTTTTTCCACGAATCTCTCTATGTCCTTTTGTGTATAAAAAGAGCTACATTTGAAACCGAACTTAATCAGAAGATCATTAGACGATAAATTGTCAAAAGCTAGTCATATAACTCTCTTGCCATGTTGAGGTCATGTCAAAGTCTGCCGCTCGCCCTGCGTCTCTTAATTTGATGGCATCGTCATCTCTAATTTCTACGGGCAACCCAAAAACGTCCAGCTCTACACTTTGCCCGGGATTCCAATCGTATCTATCAATAAATTCATGGGTTAGCATCCCATTAACAGTGGCTGCTCCAGTTTCCGATTTCGAAATTGTAAACTCTCCACTAGTGCGTATAGTGTAAGTACCAGCGGCAACCCATAACTCACCTGTCCCTCTCTGCTGTATAATCCACTCTCCCGAGTAGGCAATACTTTCTCCTGGGTTCAACATGTCGGCTATGATAGTTACATCTTCGAAAACACCATCATACTCCCCATATTCATTAGGCCTTTCACCGCGATTCACAGATAAAGCGTTCTGAACTGACGGCTGATTCAACAGCCACTCACTATCTATTATGAAGGGGTCGATCGGGGCACCATTAGAATCTCCGTCCAGAAAATTTTTCAATAGCCTAGGTGCAACATCATATCCCATTGCCGTCCCGTAGTACTGGATGGTTCGATATCTTGCTTCCAGCAAAACCAAATCTACCTCTTGGCTAATATCCTCTCTGATGTCTTTCAATACAGACCCTATTGAGTCCAACACCCGATAAAGCCTAAACTCGCCTAAAAGGCCAGAGGGAATATTTGCTTCGATATCTAGTATTTCGCCATTTTCCAAGACTCCCCCCATAATCTCAACACCAAAAACGCCCTGCAATATTTGTGCGATGCCAATTGCTGGTTGAGTTTGTGCGTCGATAGCATTGTTCGCCTGTACGATCGCGAGATTGTCGGTTAGCGCGATGGCATCCTGGTTAAACTTGCTGTAGTCTAACCCGACCTGAACCAATTCCTCCCACCTGAAGGTTACAAAATCATAATGAACGTTATAATTTGTACCGTAAATGGCTGTACAAACGGCAAGCAGGAGCGGGGTAACTTCGGCGACAGTGGGTTCTGAATCCCATTCGACAGGATCAAGGGGGCCTAAAGCGGCCATCTCGGCTTCAGTGGCAAATCCACAGTACTCCGGGACAAACAGTAATTTTGTAAAAGTTTGATTTTCAATAACCGGATCGGCATTTTCATGAAAGTAGTTTGGATTTTGAATCCATTGATAGACTTCTTCGAAAAACTTTCTGAAGCTTTCATCAACGGCTTTTACAGACAGAACAGATGAGTCGCCTGGAGCAAAAACAATCTGATCATCGACACCGCTTATGTTAGGCGCTGAGTTGATATTTTTAATGATCATATCTTGATGATCATCAACGTTGTAATCGGACAATACGAGCTCTACCGATGTTGCCAACAAGTCTGCGACATCAATACCTGAAGTGTTTGTGCTGACAGTAAAAGTTTTCTCAGGTGTCTGCAATAACGTGAAATCATCTATAGGCGGCGGTATAAGAATGGGGGTGATTATATCACCGTGTAACAATATGATTTTCGGCTTTTGCCTGACATAAAGATCATGTAGGCCGTCACCATTAAGGTCTCCAGAGTAGACCTCGTATTCATCATTAAAACCCTTAGCGTGTGTCAGTAAAGGTATTAGTATAAAGAACAGGAAAGCTAATAATTTTATTCTCATAGATTCATCCCCTGCTGAAAGCTTGTATATCGACTTATACAAAAGCCTAATCAGGCACGACTATATTTAGTGCATTGCTGATGATTATGCCGGGCAGCTCTGTTACCGCATTTTCTAGAACATCTACCTCTTTGCGACAGTGATTACTTACCTCTTCACTTGTTGTCAAGCCTTGTCGAATGGCAACCTTAACGCAAAGCCTTAATTGATCTATAAAAACACGGTCCTGCTTGGAAAAACTGCTAGGACTTACAATAGAGCGGGCAACAGCATCAGAGCAAATGAACACTACCAATATACTAAACAGTAAGCTTAGCTTGACTAAAAGAACTCGCATGTTTGATCCTCCATGTAGACTCCGGCAAAAAAATGTGTCTATGCTGAACTAATTTACTACTACTGAGATGCCTACAGCACCCCCACTTTCTCCTTGATCATCAGTTATTTTGTAATCTAATGTGAGTAATTTTGGCATGGCCGAATGTACAATCAGGATTATTTGAATCATATACGACAGATATCTTCTTTCCCACTGTGAAGGCAGTTAGCGTTAGCGAGAACATTATTTGGGAATCATCGTCTGTAATAGGCCACCAAAAGTCACCCGCAGAACACGGACCTTCCGCGATACTGGTTTTAATAAGAACTGAACCATTGTGTGAGAACACATCGGTTACATTGCCGGATGTGTTGGACCACTCCGCATATACGGTTGCTGATAAAAAAACCAACACTACAGCCACAAGCTTCATATTTTTCTCCGAAAAAATTGGTAGCTAAACCAATAGACAAAAAGCGATCTATCTCAAGAGCGAAATCCCTCCATTGCTGTTGATATCGCTGCCGGAAAAAACCGCTTCAACTCGGCGATGTTTGAGGGGTGAAAACTCAAGGGGACTCCGGTAACACTTTGTCATGGCAGAGTTTCCTTGGTTGTTGAGTGTAACCACCTTAGTTTTCAGGAATTTGTCTCTGTTTTTCTATCCTTTTCGAAAATCCGGGCCAGATATCTACTATTTCGCATCGCCAGCTACGTTATTGTTGAAAACAGTGTTCACTTAGTGTGAATATAAAGTCATATGTACTTTAATTGTCTAAACGCACCCATCTAGCAGTAGCCAACTCCCATTGGACGAAAGTTGTGCATGACGTACCATTTTGTACGTTATCAAAGTGAACGCTCAATTCCTTGCCCATCGCATAAGCCGCCAACAGCGTGCTATACACCACCTTACATTGCTCAGTCGTAATGGGGTAAGTTGATCCCATTGTCTGACCTAAGTTGCATATCTCCACAGGCATATTCATACTCGTAAGCCGCAGAATTACCCGATCTGTACCATGTACACCTAAGGTTTTTATAGTACCAGTACAAGCAATTCCATCTGTGGCAGAATGCGCGGGGAAAGTTGCGATAGCCAACAGAACACACACTAATATGATTAGTCGGTAAGGTTTCATTTTCACACCCTTAAAGTTAAACCACTCCAAAGCTTGAGCTACTCACTCTATCGCATCCGTCAACCCTCAGACGTTCCCATCCTAGTCACCCAGCTTCACCAGTTCAACAACACGCCACGGCCATATAGGCACCTATATGATTTACAACAAAATGAACCGAAGAGGCGCTCCATCTCTCGTGCTCTAGCTGGCACCCATTTCAACAGCAATCGGACTGCCTAGCCCAAACCGAACAGCAGGGCGGCACACCCTCCCGACCCCTCTCCAGACAACCCGCCTTCGCCGCACAACACTCACACCTCATTAGTCTTTCTTTACCCTACCCGTGCCCCTTTTCCCCCCAAACCCCGTATACTTAGCGGTTTGCTTCCGTTTCTCATTCTGGCCGTAGGTAGTAAGCAGTGGACACGATTTTCGTAAGGGGCGCCCGCACCCACAACCTGAAAAACATCGACCTGGATATCCCCCGCGACAAGCTGATCGTCATCACCGGCCTGTCCGGCTCGGGCAAGTCCTCCCTCGCCTTCGACACCCTCTACGCCGAGGGCCAGCGCCGCTATGTGGAGTCCCTGTCCACCTATGCCCGCCAATTCCTGTCGATGATGGAGAAGCCCGATGTCGACCATGTGGAGGGCCTGAGCCCGGCCATCTCCATCGAACAGAAGTCCACCTCCCACAACCCCCGCTCCACCGTGGGCACGATTACCGAAATCTACGACTACCTGCGCCTGCTGTTCGCCCGGGTCGGTGAACCCCGCTGCCCGGTACACGGCGAGCCGCTCAAGGCGCAGACCGTGAGCGAAATGGTGGACCAGGTTATGGCCCTGCGCGCCGGCACCAAACTTATGCTGCTGGCGCCAGTGGTGCGCGATCGCAAAGGTGAACACTTACATACCTTTGAGCAACTGCGCCGCGACGGTTTTATCCGCGCCCGTATCAACGGCATAGTCGTCGACCTGGACGATGCACCAAAACTGGACAAGAAGAAAAAGCACACCATCGAGGTGGTGGTGGACCGCTTTAAAGTCCGCGACGACCTGCAACTGCGCCTGGCGGAATCGTTTGAGACGGCGCTACACCTGACCGACGGCATCGCCGCCATCAGCTTTATGGAAGGCAAAGCTGAGGACCGGCTGTTCTCGGCCAAGCATGCCTGTCCGCTATGTGACCACTCACTTACTGAACTGGAGCCGCGGCTGTTTTCCTTCAACAATCCCGCCGGCGCCTGTCCCGGCTGCGACGGCCTGGGGGTCAAGCAGTATTTTGACGAGGGGAAGGTGGTACAGTTCGCCGATGCCTCCCTGTCCGAGGGCGCCATCCGCGGCTGGGACAAGCGCAATGTGTACTACTTCCATATGCTGACATCGCTGGCGGACCACTACGGCTTCGATGTCGATACGCCCTGGAAGAAACTGCGCAAGAAATTCAAGCAGGCCATTCTCTACGGCTCCGGCCGCGACGAGATCGATTTCAGCTACGTCAATGACCGCGGCGACCTGTACCAGCGCACCCACACCTTCGAGGGGGTGGTGCCGAATATGGAGCGCCGCTATCGCGACACTGAATCCCAGACTGTGCGCGAAGAGCTGGCCAAGTTCCTGTCATCACAGCCCTGCCCCGACTGCGAGGGCACCCGCCTGCGCAGCGACGCCCGCCATGTGTTTGTGGACGATCGCACCCTGCCCGATATCGCCGCCCTGCCGGTGGGTGAGGCCCATAACTATTTCCTGCAACTGGGCTTCGATGGCGCCCGCGCGGAAATCGCCGATAAAATCCTCAAGGAACTGCGCGATCGCTTCCGCTTCCTGGTCGATGTAGGTCTCAACTACTTGAGCTTGAACCGCAGCGCCGAGACCCTTTCGGGCGGCGAGGCCCAGCGGATTCGCCTGGCCAGCCAGATAGGCGCCGGCCTGGTGGGCGTTATGTATATTCTCGATGAGCCCTCCATCGGCCTGCACCAGCGGGACAACGACCGGCTGCTGAAGACCCTGACCCACCTGCGCGACCTGGGCAATACGGTGATTGTGGTGGAACACGATGAAGACGCCATCCGCAGCGCCGACCACGTGATCGATATCGGTCCCGGCGCCGGTGTGCACGGCGGCGAGGTGGTGGCTCAGGGCGCGCTGCGGCAGGTGATGAAAAACCCCGCCTCACTGACCGGCAAGTACCTGAGCGGTAAGATCAAAATCGAGGTACCCGAACAGCGCGTCCCCTTCGACGACGAGCGGGTGATGCTGCTGGAGGGAGCCACCGGCAATAATTTACAGTCGGTGGACCTCGAAATTCCCGTGGGCCTGATGACCTGTGTTACCGGCGTATCCGGCTCCGGCAAGTCGACGCTGATCAACGCTACCCTATACCCCATCGCCGCCACCGAGTTGAACGGTGCCACCACTTTGAAACCGGCGCCCTATACGGCCATCGAGGGCATGGATCATTTCGACAAATGCGTGGATATCGACCAGAGCCCTATCGGCCGCACACCGCGCTCCAACCCGGCTACTTACACAGGTATTTTTACGCCCATTCGCGAACTGTTCGCCGGCACCCAGGAGGCCCGCTCCCGCGGCTATAAACCGGGCCGTTTCAGTTTCAACGTCAAGGGCGGCCGCTGCGAGGCCTGCCAGGGTGACGGCGTGGTGAAGGTGGAGATGCACTTTCTGCCGGATGTGTATGTGCCCTGCGATGTGTGCAAGGGCAAGCGCTACAATCGCGAAACCCTAGAGGTGAAATTCAAGGGTCGCAATATTCACGAGGTGCTGGACATGACGGTGGAAGATGCGCGAGCCTTCTTCGATGCCATTCCGGCAGTCTCGAAAAAACTGCAGACGTTAATGGATGTGGGCCTGTCGTATATTCGCCTGGGCCAGGCGGCCACCACGCTGTCCGGCGGTGAGGCGCAGCGGGTGAAGCTGTCGCGGGAGCTGTCCAAGCGCGACACCGGCCAGACGCTCTATATTCTCGACGAACCCACCACCGGTTTGCACTTTCACGATATCCAGCAGTTGCTGAATGTGCTGCACCGGTTGCGCGACCACGGCAATACCATTGTGGTGATCGAACACAATCTCGATGTGATCAAGACCGCCGACTGGGTGGTGGACCTGGGGCCGGAAGGCGGCAGCGGCGGCGGGCAGATTATCGCCACCGGCACACCGGAGGAAGTGGCGGACAATCCCGCGTCCCATACAGGAGAGTTTCTCAAACCCCTGCTGGCGCCGCCGGCCAAGCCCAGGCGGCGGCGTAAAGCTAAAACGGCCAAGGCCGTCAATGCTTGATCATATCGAACGGCGCGGGGGACGGCAGCCACTTCCGTCTCCTAATCTCTGCGGCGGCTCACCACGGGCACAGGTACAGAGTCGTTAACGTAACAGGGCCCATGGCAAAATTCAGCATATTGCAGCAACCAGGCTGACAGGGCAAAAATCAAAACTACCGGGCAATAACCAGATGCTGGTCAGCCTCTATATTGTCGAGTCGGGTACTGCCGCCATCTGGCCACTGTACGGTAACAGTGTCAACCTGAGTGGCCGCCCCCAAACCAAAGTGGACCCGGGCCGGGTTTTGCGAGGTGTAATTATTGCTGCGGCGCATTTCCCTGGTCTGGACTCTGCCGGCCGCCTCGACGCTGATCCTGGCCCCGACGCCCTCAGTGTTCGGCGCAGTACCGTCAAGCCGGATATTGATAAAGTGGTTATCGAGGTTGAGTTGATTATCGTAGAAACGCAACCGCTGTCGGTTGTTGGCCACCAGGATATCGATATCACCATCGGCATCCATATCGGCGCAGACCAGGCCGCGGCCCTGGTCCATATCACTGATCCCCGCCTCGCCGCCGACACTGGCGAAAGTGCCGTCACCGCGCGCTAAAAACAGCTTCGAGCGGGTGCGCTCGTACTGCGGCCAACTGGTCTGCACCCAGCCGTTGACGTGAAAGATATCCAGATGACCATCGTTGTTAAAATCGGCAAAGCAACTGCCCCACCCCCAGTCGCCACGCAAGACGCCGGCAGTGCCGGTAACATCGGTAAAATTACCTGCACCGTCGTTGTTGTACAGGCGGTTACCCGAACTCCGTGCAACACCGAAAGCGCCTGCAGGGGGCTCGATATAAGAGATGGCACTGACAAACCAATCCAGATCGCCGTCATTGTCATAGTCGCCCACGGCCGCACCCATACCGTTTTTGTCGCTTATCTGCGCGGTGGTTATGTCGACAAAAGTAGTGCCGCCGTCATTGCGCAACACTTTACTGGTGCCGAAGTCCGACGCCAGCAATATATCCTGGTCGCCGTCGCTGTCCATATCGGTAAAGTTTGGCGTAAAGGAATAGTCAACCAGTTCAGCACGGTAGATGGCCGACAAACCGCTGCTGTCGCTCAGGTCCGTAAACTGAAAGGGCTGGGTGGCGGAAAGATTGCGCCATAAATGCGTCGAGCTGTCCGCATCGCCCACGTCGTTGCCCCAGTGAGTCACAAACAAATCGAGCAGGCCGTCGTTGTCGATATCGCCAAACGCCGCCGATACCTGGTTACTGGCGCTAAAGCCGAGCCCGGAGGCGGCAGTGACTTCGGTAAAGGTGCCGTCACGATTGTTTTGAAACAAATGTGCCGGATCGCCATCGATCGCACCGACAAATAAATCCACAAAGCCGTCGCCATCGATATCAGCAAACGCCGGACCGGAACCTTTTTCACCGGCAATGGCAACACCGGCAGCGTCCCCTATATCGACAAAGGTGGTATCGCCCTGGTTTTGAAACAAGCGGTTGGCACCGGCACTGCCGCTGACGAAATAGATATCGAGATCGCCGTCATTATCGTAGTCGCTGACGGCAATACCGCTGGAGAAAAGCATCGGCATGGAGGCGCCGGGCCCGGCAAAGCCGTGGCTGGCATCCAGTCCCGCGCTGGTGGTGGCATCGTTAAACCTGAAACCGATACCGGCGCTGGCGCCGGGACTTGAAATATCAGGGTTATCGCCACCGCCGGAACCATCGCCACAAGCGGACACCAAAGTCGCGCCTAGGCACAGGTAAGCTAAATTCTTCACAATCGATCTCCCCTTCACAGCCAAGATTACCCTAATCTTTACAATCGACTCTCCCCGCGACCACCGCCAACAATAGCACTCAGCCTACTTCTGGTACTTAAGAGAATTTGCACCAATTTAAAAACACTCTCCCCATTCCTGCTGATTTTGATTAGGAATACCGGGGGTAGGTCTGCCTCTGGTCGGGGCTTTCAGAAACTCTCGACAGCAGGGATGCTGTCGGGAAGTCCCCAGGGACGGGTTCACGACGTGTTTCTGAAAGCCCCGACCAGAGGCAGGCCGGTCAATTGGCACATGTTCGCTTAGGTAAGTGCCATTTGCGGCCGGCCTGATTTTCACAATCAACTTCCCCGCGGCCGCGGCGATTTAAAAGACCGCAGAGAAACGCAAGCCGTAGGTACGCGGGTTATTTAAAAAGCGAATATTGACGTCCCGGTTGATAAACGCTTTGCCGGAGTAAGCCTCTTCAGTAATGTTATTGACATAGCCGTCGAGACGGAACTGGCCGTCGGTGCCGAAGTCCAGCCCGGCAGCGAGGTTAAACTGGGCAAACGCATCCACCTCGTCGAGGAAAAAGTTACCGTTGGCATCGCCGTTGCCACCGCTGGCGGTGGGCGAGCTGTTATTAGGTACCATTTCCACTAAGGGCACACGCTCGCCGATCCCATCACCGTCGGCATCGGCATAACCTTTGCCGTTATAGGGACTCAGGAAATATTCACTGCGGTAGTTCATACTGAGCGTCCAGTCGAACGACTGTAGACTGCCCCAGTTCAGCTCGATGGTTTGTGAGACCGCCAGATTTAACGTGACTTCCGACAGGTAAGGCAACTGGTTGCCGTCGAGCGGCACCAGCACCGGGTTGCTGAAGCGCGAGTCGCCGGTCACGGCATCCTCGTAAGTGCCGTCGGCCAGCAGCAGGTTACCTTTTAAATCGACCCCATAGGGAAGCGCCCATAAACTTTCGACTTCAAGCCCCAGCACTTCGGCATCGCCGACGTTGTCAACAAATACCTTACTGGTGGTGTCCTCTTCACCGTCGCCGTCGGAATCGCGATTGAGGCCGACGTTGATCAGGCTCTGCAAGGTTTTATCTTTAAAGTCATAGTAAAACAAGGCGGCATTCAATCGCAGCGCCGTAGTACCGAGATCGAACTCGTTTTTCGAACCGACCTCATAAGCGGTCAGCTCCTCTTCGCCCCACTCGCGATTGACCTGCTCGCCGTCGGGCGTAATGATCGGATCATTGACACCGCCGGAGCGGGTACCGGTGGAGACCTGCGCGTACAAAAGCTGGGTGTCGGACAAGTCGTACTCGACGCCGAGACGCCAGTCGACGAAGCTGGCGCTGTACTCATTGGACTCCCGCACACTGCGGTTGGTATCGGTGTAGAAATCTGAGGTGATATGCACATCGACCTGGTCGCCGAACTGTGCCAGAAACTCATCCACATTGTCGCCGTTGCCGAAGCGGTCGATACCGCCGAGGAAAAATTCGAGGTTGTAGGGATCGCCGCCACAGCCGGGTGCAAACCAGTCGCCGTTGGGACAGACATCGGTCGGCAGCGGCTGGCTGCGCCCCCCGGGCGGCGCCAGTGCGAAACCGTTGCCGCCCATAATCAAACCGGTGGTGGCCGGATCGGTGGCGCGATTAATGGGCCGGCCCGTAAATGCCTCGATCGCCTCGCCGGGCGCAATCAGGAGATATTTTAAATTAGTGCGCACCTGCGTCTTGGTGTCGTCGGTCCAGCGCACGCCGAAGTTGACGCGGGTGGCGTCGGAGATATTCAAAGTGCCGTCGAAATAAACCGCCATCGATTCCACTTCAGAACCATCATTGCGATTTTCACCGCCGAGGCCATCCTGGAACGCACAGATAGTGTCATCGGGGAGCGGCGGATCGATCCAACTGACATCATTGCCGCCACAGGGCACGGCAAAACCCAGACCGTCGTTGACATTCCAGGAGACATTGTCGAACTCCTCCTGCATATAAAACACGCCGGTGGACCAGCGCAGGAAGGAATCCTCACCCCCGAAAAAGCGCAGTTCGTGCACCTGACTGGTGGACTCTTCGTTCTGGCGAAACGCGTCGCGGGCATTGAGCAGGTCGGGGAACAGATTGGTGCGGTTATCAGGGTAGGAGGGCGGATTGGCAAAGAACTCTACAAAATTTGCCTCTCTGTCGGTACCGGGAAACACATGCCCCATCTGGAAGATACGGCCGCCGTTGCGGTTGTCGAATTCGTAGTCCCGCACCGATCCGCTGTACTCGACGGCAAAGGTTTCAAACTGATACTGGACTGTCAGGGATACGCCGGTTTGGTCACTTTCCTGTTCACCTTCGGCCAGAAAGTACTGGTTCCAGGGATCATCCAGGTCGTCCATATCGAAGCCGGCCGCCAGCGCCCGCCCCGAAAACGCGCCGGGCTGGCCGGTGCCGTCACTTTCGGAGGCATCGATAATCAGATTCACCGTCAGGGCATCGGTGGCTTCCCACAACGCCGAAATACGCCAGGCCTGATCGTCAACGGAGCCCGGCGCCTCAATACCCGAGCCGTATTCATTGGTCAGGTAAGAGTCGTGCTGTTCACTGAAAAACGCGCCGCGCACGGCAAAGTTATCGGTCACGGGCACATTGAACACCACCTCGGCGGTATTGCTGTCGAAGTCGCCGGTGCCCACTGCCAGCTTGCCGGAAAATTCATCGAGTTCGGGCCGGTTGGAGATAATATTGATGGAGCCGCCGGTGGCATTGCGCCCGCGCACGGTGCCCTGGGGCCCCTTGTGCACTTCCACCCGACTGACATCGAAAAACATCGGGCCAATGCTACGCGGACGCGGCAAATAAACACCGTTATAGTGAGTGGCGACAGAAGGATCGGAAGAAAAGTCACTATCGGAGGAACCGATACCGCGCAGGTAAACTTCCACCTTGCCTTCCTGCTTCGCAATGTTCAAACCCGAAACCGCATTTTGCAGGTTCTTGAAGTCATTGTTGACGCCGAGGTTCCTGAGATCGTTGGCGCTGAATTGCTCCACTGTGGCAGAGACGTCCTGAATACGCATTTCCCGGCGTTCGGTGGTGACGATAATTTCCTCCAGCATCTCGATGGAGGGCTCCTGGGCCGTCACACTGGCACTTAAAGCCACTGCCGTAACGGCGAGGGAAAGCAGGCGGGGTGTAAACGGCGACTGGTACCCGCGGGCGGCCACGGGGCACTGGTGGTGGTTCGCGCTCATGACGATCTCTCCATCTGTGTAAGTCTTGAGGTGTTCGCTATCGGGGATTAGATACTTTTATCGGTCTTGGTCTTACGACTGATCCTACGCATTGGGGGCCGGGGAGATCAATACGGCTACAATCGTATGCATGACGATTGGCGCGTGTGAACACTATGAATACGTATGCACAGCGCCAAGGCGTTCACCCGTTGGCGCTTCAACAAGAATATATTTTCACTTCGGTGGCACTTAGGTTTCGATCAGGGGGGGCGCCTAGCCCACAGCCCTTCGGGACCTTCGCCAGCAGGGATGCTGGCGTAGAGCCTACAGGGATGTATGTATCGGGGGGACGCCTAGTCCGTGTCCCGAAGGGCTGTGGGCTAGGCGCCCCCCCTGATCGAGACCGGGTTAGCTAAGGAAACCAAAACCCGTTTTAGGTGAAGACATTTATTGGTCAAAGCACTAGTTCACCCCCAGCTTGAGGGGTTTGCCGTCCCAGGCGAACTTCAACAACAGCCGGCCGGCTTCAGTATCGTGGTAGGCGGCGGTTGGGGTGGATTCAAGCGCCGCGGCGGAAGCGGCAAAGGGCAGCGTTTTATCGCCGAGAAAGGCGCGCTGCACCGGCGCATGCCAGTTGTGGACCGTCAACATCATTGCGCGCACTTCAGGCATACCGGGGTAGCCGCCGCTGGTTCTGCCGAGCGTGAATTCAATACTGTCGCGTCGCTGGCGAGCCGCGAAGTCGATAATTTCAAACAGGCCTTTCTCAATAGCGCCATGGGTTTTGCCATCATCTTCGTACATCATTGCCTGCGCTTCCGGTACCGAGCTGTGGGCATAGTAATGCAGCGCCAGGCGCTGGCTCGAGTAGTCCCGGGTGGTGGCGATAGCGTCAATCATGGGCACAAAAGCGCCGGCGCGCACCAGCACCGGAATGGTTTGCAGACTAACCGGTACATCTACCTCGCCACCACCCTGGTAGGATGCGCCGGTCCAGTAATCAAACCAGACGCCGGCGGGCAGGCGCACGGCAACGCTGTCGAGATTCGGGTCCACCACCGGCGCCACCAGGAAAGCGTCGCCCCATAAAAACGCGTCTTTGTAATCCATCAGTTCGGGATCGGACTCGTCCTCGAAAAACAGCGGCCGCATCAGCGGCAGCCCGGTGGTGGCGTTGTGGTAGGCGAGCGTGTAGTTGTAGGGTAGCAACCGATAGCGCAGCTTGACGTACTCGCGCAGAATGTCGCGGGTTTCCCGGTCGTGAAAGACCGGTTCGGGTGCGATATTGTCCTGGGCATGGGGGCGGTAGATCGGTTGAAACACACCGTACTGTAGCCAGCGAATATACATCTCCTTATCGAAGGTCTCCCCGCCGGCAAAGCCGCCCAGGTCGGAGTGTATATAGCCGAGCCCCAGCAGTCCCATCTGCAACGCAAGTTCCACCTGGGGCTTGAGTCCGTCCCAGGAGCGGCTCACATCGCCGGTCCAGGGAACCATGCCGTAGCGCTGCGAACCGGCAAAGCCCGAGCGCATCATAATAAACGGACGCTTGTCGGGATAGGCCTGCCGGTGTCGGGTAAACAACAGCTCGGCCCAGCGGTGGCCGTAAGCGTTGTGTATTTCCTCGGCGGTGCCGGCGGCGTGCAAGGTATCCGGCGGATGCACTTCGGGCTCGCCCAGGTCGCCCCACCAGCCCTCAACCCCCTGTTCCATCAAACCGCGATAGATACTCCAGAACCAGTCGCCGGCCTTTGGATCGAAGACGTCAATCAGGCCGGTATTGCCGAAGTAGAAGTCGAACCGCTTCGGCTTGCCGCCGGGATTGAGCGCCAGCGCATTTGCCGCCACCGCCTCCTCCCAACGCTTTGAGGTGGTCAGTACAAACGGCTCGGTGATCAGGATGGTATTGACACCGCGCCGCTTAAAATCCGCGATCATTTTTTGCGGCGTGGGGAAGGCTTTCTTATCCCAGGCCAGGTTTCCCATATGTCCCTTGATATCGGGACCAAACCAATAGAGATCGAAAATAATGGCGTCCAGCGGAAAGTCTTCGTCGGCAAACTTTTGCACCGTGGCCCGCGCCTGCGCTTCACTGCGATAGCCAAACCTGGAGGCATAGTTGCCGAACGCCCAGCGCGGCGGCAGCGGCTGCTTGCCGGTAACCGAGACGTAGTTTTCGATCAGTTCGGGATAGGTATCACCGGCGACAACAATATAGGAGGTTCTGCCGCCAACCGCCTCAAACTGTAAAACATCGGCTTCGGATTTTCCAAGGTCCATAAAACCGCGGGCGGCGTTGTCGAACAGGAGAATGTATTTTTTACTCGACATCACCGCCGGCAGCCCGAAATACATCTGCTTGGCTTCAGTGGTATAGCCGTAGGCGCCCTGGTTATACAAAGGCAACCGGTGACCCCGGCGATCCATACCCAATACCCGCTGGCCGCCGCCGAGCAGCTTTTCATTAGCGCCTAAACTGAAGCGAAAACCGCGGATGGTATCCTTGGCAAAAAAGCCCGTTTCTTCCGCTAGCAGCCGCTCGCGATCTTTGTAGAAACTGATAGTAAACGGTCGCTTGCGAATCACCGCCCGCAGTTCGGGGGTGGCGTACTCGAGCACAGCGCCGCGGTCGCGCACGGCGCCGGCCGTTTTTACCGCCGTATCCGCGATTGCATAGGACGGCAACTGCCTGAGATGATCCCGCTCGTAAAAAACCGCCATGGCCTCGGCGCCATAGGCCGTCAGGGTCACCCGGCCATCAGTGGTGCTGATAACCAGGGAGCGATCGTGCAGGCGGTGGCCGGTGTAGGTGCTGTCCTGGCCGTAAACTTCAAACGCCAGTAATAACAGCAGACTGCAGTAGACTAAAATAGACTGTCGATGGAACAGGGGCAAGGTGTCCTCCTAATTCGCGGGTTGTAAGATCGTCTAGTTACCCATAAATAGTTTTTTAAAGCACCGTTCCACTAATAAGACCGGGGCGCTCGAGGTTGGGTAGCGCTTTCCCAGACTCGGACTAGGTGCCCCCCCTTAGCCCCCGCAAGCGGTTCCAGCCTGAAATCATAGATTTCTGGCGTTCCGCGGGGCGAAGCAGTGCTTCGCTGTTTCCTGCTCCATCCCTGGGGGCTCGAGCGCGGCATCCCTGCCGCGCACGGTCCGGGAAAGCGCTACCCAACCTCGAGCTTCATATTTACCGTTGTACTGCTTGTCTAGCTTTTTAAAAAGTGATTAAAAAAACGAAAGGTAATGATGAAGAACCAACTGAGGAAGAAGCCTGCTGAGACCGTGCGCGGCAGGGATGCCGCGCTCGAGCCCCCAGGGAGGGGTTTACGGCGTGTCTCAGCAGGCTTCTTCCTCTGTTGGTTCGCCACGATCTTTAACAAAACTGCAATCCAATAAACACTCTTTACGGGCAACCAATTTTTGCAAATTTCAGCTACGGCAACGCTTTAAAACGCACCGCCGCGCCACCGCTGGTGGCCAACGGCAGCACCAGGGTGTCACCGTGCTGCACCGATTTTTCCTCGATCACCATATCGTAGGGGTTGGTGAGCCAATCGGCTTTATCACCGTCGCGGTATATCTGCGCGGTGTAGGCCTGCCCGGGCGCCAGAAAATCGAGGCGCAGGGTCAGGCGGCGCGCCTGCTCATCGGTAAGCGCGCCCAGATACCAGTCGGGGCCGCCGCGTTCCTGCCGGGCAAAGGCCACATAGTCTCCCACCTCGCCGGCCAGGGCTTTGCTCTGTTCCCAGTCAGCGGGCACGTCCCGAATAAACTGAAAGGCATCGGGCCGGGCGCTATAATTTTTCGGAAAATCCGCCGCCATTTGAATCGGGCTGTAGAGCACCACGTAGAGCGCTAATTGTTTGGCCAAGGTGGTTTTGACACGATTCTCGGCATCCAGTCCATCCCAGGCCAGATCGAAAATACCGGGAGTAAAATCCATCGGACCCGACAGCATACGCGTGTAGGGCAGGATAGCGGTATGTTCAGGCGGATTGGGCGGCGAACCCCAGGCATTGAATTCCTGACCCCGCGCGCCCTCGCGGGTAATCCAGTTGGGATAGGTGCGGCGCAGGCCGGTATCCTTGACCGGCTCGTGGGTGTTGATGCTGATACGGCGTTTGGCCGCCTCGATAACCGAATGCAGGTATTCGCCCACCATAAACTGGCCGTCGTGCCACTCGTAGCGGGGATAGCCTTGCTTGTCGATACGCTTGATACCGCCGCCGTCGGCGACATAGCCGGTTTTGATCTGGGTGACACCGTGCTTTTCGTACAGATCGTAGGCCGCGTCCATCTGCCGGCGATAGTTGGTGACGCTGCCGGAGGTTTCGTGGTGACCGATCAACCGTACCCCTTTAGCTTTGCCGTAGGCCGCCACGGCGGGCAGGTCGAAGTCCGGATAGGATTCGGTAAAGCTGAAGACATCGCCGTTGTGAAACCAACTGCCGTCCCAGCCGATATTCCAACCTTCCACCAATACGCCGTCAAAACCATAGGCGGCGGCAAAGTCCATAAACCGTTTTGTTTCGGCAGTGGTGGCGCCGTGCTTGTCTCCCGACTCCCAGGTATTGGCACCGACGTGCATGCCCCACCAAATGCCCACATACTTGCCGGGTTTGACCCAGGACACGTCACCGAGTTTGTTGGGCTCATTCAAGTTCAAAATCAGATCGGAATTGAGCAGCCCAACCGCATCGGCGGAAATCTGCAGGGTACGCCAGGGGGATTTGAACGGTGTGCGGGTTTTGACCCGCACACCATCGGACCAGGGTACCAGGTCCGCTTTCAACCAACCAGGGCGGCGCTGGTCGAGAGTCATTGCCGCATAATCGACCAGGGCGGCTTCGTGAATACTGATATGGGTGCCGCCGGGAAGCTTGAGGGTAAACGGCGTGTGGGCCCGCTCCACCGCATTCAACGCGGTGGTGTTGTAGATATATTCGTAACGGTTCCAGCCGCGGGCGGGAATCCACCAGGCGGTGGTTTGCTCCGCATCCGAAAACGAAAATTCGGTGATCTCATCGACAATATCGACCTGCTTCATACCCCGCTGTTTCGCCACTTCATAGCGAAAACCCAGGCCGTCATCGAACACGCGAAAGCGGACGCTAAAGGTGTGTTTGGATTTGCCGTCGCGACTGAAGTCCACCCGCAATTCATTGTGGTGGTCGCGCACATATTTGCGCTCGCCCCAGGGCTGGGACCAGGTTTCATCACGACTGGCGCGGCTACTGCCGCTGACGCTAAACCCCTCGCCAAAGGTTGGAGCCTTTTTAAAACGCAGGCCCAGTTTAGAGGGTGACAGCACCCGCTTGCCGCGAAACTCTACAGCGTAGGCCGGCGCGCCATCTTGCATCAGGATCGAAACGACGATTTCCCCGTTGGGCGAGGCGACCTTTAGTGCATCAGCCAGCGTGGTGCCGGCGGCAAAAAACGTCAGGCACAACAGTAGACTTATGGTTTTCATACGGATCACTCCTAAGGATGAACCCTCATTATCATTAAAATTCTATCGAGTGAGAAGTCCGGTGGCTGACGCCGCCGCACCGATGGGTGCGGTTCACCCTGATTCATTTGTTCTTTCTTGTCCAGTTGTTCCTTTGTTTCATGATTTCATTGTTCACGTGTCTTCTTGTTCCTTTGTTTCACTATTTCACTGTTCGCGTGTCTTTTTGTTTCATTTTTTTATTATTTGCTTGTTTCTCTGTTTCACTCTTCCCTTGGCACATCGTTCCCATGCACCCTTGTTTTACTGCAATCTTTTCACGCCTGCGGTCCATAGCTAAGTTATGCGGAAAGCTGCTCCCGGTGAGGTTTGAAATTCAGGGCGCAGCGGCGAATAAACTCATGAATATCAGCGGTTTTGTATTTGTTGGCCAGGGCGTTGCCGGGTTTCAACTGCGCCTGCGTGGGATAAATGCCGTAGCCGGCCAGCAGGCAGTTCCACGAGACATTGGGGAAGTAAATATCGAGCTTTTGTCGCTGCAGTTCATCAGTGATATTTTGACCGGAAACCCAGGCGTGCAATATCGAACGCAGCGAAGCGGAGACCTTCTCGTTGCGCGCGTTTTCAAGCCAGTAGTCGGTATCGGTACGGGAATTCACCCGGTAGTGGCAGACAATGTAGTCGCGCACCGCCTCAAAACGGCTGCTAATACGCCGGTTGTAGTCATCGCGATGGGTATCGGTAAAGCCGCCTTTTTCAAAGGCTTCGATAAAGCGTGCCACTGTCTCCTGCACCATATCCAATGCGGTGGCTTCCAGCGGCTCGACAAAGCCCTGGGATAAACCGACCGCCAGGCAGTTTTTTGCCCAGTGTTGTTCCACCCGCCCCACTTTCATTTTCAAATGGCGCGCCTGTACATCCGCTTCGAGCAGCCCCAAGTGTGCGCGCAATTCCGTTTCCGCATGGTCCGCATCGCAGAACGACGAGCTGTAGACATAGCCGTTGCCGATACGACTGGTCAACGGGATCGCCCAGGCCCAGCCGTATTTCAACGCCGTGGAAACAGTCTGGCAGGCGATCTCGGGACGCTGTTCGGTTTGCAGCACTACCGCCGCATCGTTGAACAGGTTCTCTGCGTAACTTCTGAACGGCACCTTCAGCGCCTGCTGGATAAGTTGAGCGCGAAAACCCGTACAGTCGACATAGAGATCGGCCCGGATAGTCTCGCCCTGCTCGGTGTGCAGGCCGGCGATATTGCCCTGCTCATCCAGCGCTACGTCCACCACTTTGGCCTGCCGGTATTTGACACCTTTGGTGGCGGCCTTGCGGCCCAGGAATTTGCCCAGCAACGCCGAATCAAAATGATAGCCGTAATTGATTTCGAACGGAAAGTGCTCCGGCACCACCGGCGCCAGTTTGTGCTCGGCCAAGTGGGAGGCCAGGAAAAAGTGATCGGGGTGTCCTTCCAGATCGATGCCTTTACGACGCAGAAAGCTGTTGTGAAAAAACGCCGGCGCGGTAAATTCATCGGGCTGGGCAAGGAAGGGATGAAAATAGCGGCTAAAGCCGGGTTTAGTGGACCAGTTTTTGAAGCTGATACCCACTTTGTAGGTGGCGTTACAATCGGCCATCCACTCGGATTCCTGCGCGCCGATCGTGTCCATAAATCCCTTGAGTGGTGGAGTGGAACCCTCCCCCACGCCGATAATGCCGATATCGGGCGCCTCTATCAGGGTGATGTCGAAATCCAGGTGCGCCCACTTGGTGGCCATAAGATTGGCCGCCATCCAACCGGCGGTGCCGCCGCCTAAAATGACTATCCGCTGCTTGGGATGCATGGTGTGTCTCCGCTGATTGCCTGTGGCTTAAAAGAAAACCGCCCGCAAGCGAAGTGTTGCGAGCGGTTTATACCGGTAACGTTTACCACTAACCCCCCGGGCAGCAGCGCCCGGGGCGAACTTCAACCGACGGCTAGTACTTGTAGTTTAACCCCACATAGAACTGGCGGCCAAACTCCCGGTACTCGCCCAACACCGAGCCGTTACCGAAGGAGGAGATATTCGGTTCGTCGGTCAGGTTGTTGACCTGGAAGACCATATCAAAGCCGTTGTCGAAGGAGTAGGACGCCTGGGCATCCATCGTAGTGTACTCCTTGGCGAAGATCGGGGTCGAACTGCCGGGTACCGCCATATTCAATACATATTCATCGCGGTAACGCACGTTGAAATGGGTACTGAAGTTGCCGATATCCCAAAACAGCGTGGTGCTCCAGACATTTTCCGACAAGCCGGGCAAGGGCAGCGTTTCGCCGGAGAACAGGCCACCGCCGGATACTTCCGTTTCACTTTCGGTATAAGAATAACTGGCGGTCAAACCGAGACCGGCGAAGATACCGGGCAGGTTGCTGAACGTTTTGGTGGTCGCCAGTTCGATACCGCGGATATAACCGCCGTCTTCACTGTTGACCTTGGTCTGGTACTCACCCTGGCTAAAGCCGTCTGGAACGTTAATACCGGGCCATTCGTCGTCGGGTCCGAAGTTGGCGTCTTCCACCAGTGTCTCGATATCTTTCCAGAACACCGCCACCGTGGCCGCACCGCCGTCGTCGAAGTAGTGCTCGTAAGACACTTCAGCCTGGGTGGCGCGGAAAGGATCGAGGAAAGGGGAACCTTTGGACCACACATTGTAAATATCACCGTCGTTGCCTGACACCCAGGAGCCGGCGCCGCCCTTAAGCTGACCGACCGGCGGGCGGCCCAGCACCTTGGCGGCGGCAAAGCGGATTTGATCCTGCTCGCTAAGTTCGAAGTTGAGGTTGATCGACGGCAGGGTATCGGTGTACTCGGGGCCGTAGCTTACATAGTCGTAGTTGGTGCGGGTAACGCCGGCATCATCGGTAATCGGCACGCCGAGACCATTGCCGTCCTCGTCAAAACCAACGTTCTGTACGCCGCTTGCCTTGACGTCGGTTTCCACCACCCGCACGCCGAAGTTGCCCGTCACCGGGATACCGGCGATTTCGGTGTCGATATTAGCCATCAGGTAGTAGGCAAACACGTCCTCATCGAGGGCACCGGACTCAACAAATGTCCAGTCACGGCTGAATACCTGCTGCCCCTCAAAGTTGCCGGGGCCGAAAACAGCATTGGCCAGAGCATCCAGGTCGGCAACCAGATGGTCCGGTGCACCCTGCACGGACCCGACGCTGACAAAGCCGTTTAGTGCTTGCGGCACACAGTCGATTTGAGACAGATTGTCGGCACAGTACTGATCCCAGCGGCCGTCGGCGCCGACGACGTTAAACTGACCGTCGCGGGCACCGTAAAGGAAGGTGCCGCGGCGCGAGTCAAAAGTACGCTCTGAATAACGTACCCCCATCTCGATAGAGGAGACAAAGTTCCACTCTACATCCAGCGCAAAATCAACCTGGTAGCTGTCTATTTCGTCGGTGTAAGTATGGGGGTATTCCTCGTAACGAGATAACCGCATCCGGTTCAGGTCGGTGAAATCGGTGTTAAAAGTGGCCGTGGGAATCTCGTCGCCGTTCATGCGGTAGGTAAAAGTCTGACCGCTCAGCTCCTGATAGATTTCGCGCTCGTCAGGGTTGCCGTCCTCATCCAGCGCCGTAGCGGTGCCGCCAAATTCATAGGCATGCATGGAGGCGAGGCGATCCTTGCGGGTTTTAGTGCCTTCACTGCGGGCAATATCGAACGTCAGTGAAGCCCGGTCGCTGAGCTGCCATTGCACATTGAGGCCGTAGCTGTCTGAGTCGGCTTGAGTAGACTGGTCTTCAGAGCGTGTTTCAAACCAGGGGAATGAATCGTTGCGACTCTTGGGGTCGTTGATGGCAATGGTCGCGCCGGTTACCGCGCCGCCGCTGATCGTCGGATTGAGGATCTCATAGAACGCCGGGTCCACAGCGTCCTGCATGCCGCTGACAGTAATGCCGTGGCGGAAGTCTTCCGACTCAAATTCCGATTTGAAGTAGTCGAACTGGGCCTTGATGGTATCGTTGGGCTGGAAAACCACGGTGGCCAGATAGCCGTCGCGCGTATCGTTGCCGGTACCGGCCTGAAACTGGAACGACTGAGCGCGGTCTTCCGCAACACCGTCACCGTTGATGTCGGCATTGGTGTAGCCGTTTTTCGAGTCGGCACCGGCCCGCGCGCCCTCGAAGTTGTTGGGCTGCACCAGGCGGGAGTAGCCCACACCGACACCCAGCATACCGTCCAGGAATTTACCCTGGTAGGAGAAGCTCAGGCGCTCACCGGTGTCGTCTGCGCCCACATCATCGGCCGCATCGTTGTAGGAGTAGCGGGCATTGGCGGCAAAGTTATGGTCTTTCTCGGCTTCCAGCGGGTTGGCCGTTTTCAACTCGACAGTAGCGGCAACACCGCCTTCGAGATGGGAAGCCTTGGGCGATTTATAGACCGCCGCCTGGGTGATCAGCTCGGCCGGGTACTGGTCAAAGGCCATCCAGCGGGTGCTCTCGGTATAGCCGCTGGTGGAAGCCTGCTCGCGACCATTGAGGGTGGTCTGGATAAAGTCACCGTTCATGCCGCGGATATTCAACTGGGAGGACTGCCCGGAATCGCGCACGGTGGTAACACCGGGTATACGTCCCAGGGCATCGGCGATGGACTGGTCGGGCAACGATGCCAGAGCACCGGCATCGACCAGATCGGCGATAGTATCCGCCCTGCGCTTGGCCTGCACGGAGTCGAGGATACTGCTGCGCAGGCCGTAAACCGTGACTTCCTCGATCAGGTCGGCCGACATGGCGTCATCGGCCTCTGAGGCCGATTCCTGGGCATTCACACCCAGAGCCGCCACCACCAGGGAGACGCTGGTCGCAAGCCTGGTGCGACGAAACAGCCTGTTTGCATTCATCTTCATGTCTCAATCTCTCCGCTATTTTTATGTATTGAATTAGTTGTTTTAATTCAGGATCGATAATACGGCCAGGGATTGAACAGTGACAATAGACTACATACGTATGCATAGTCGCAGCGGCTATACATACGTATGCATAATAGATATGCTTTTCTGGCGGAAACTGGCCTGGCGGGAGGGGTGATGCTATTTGACCTGACAGTTTTTGGCTTGATGCTTGTGAGATGGCGATATCTTTGTGCCACAGTGGAAGGCATGGAGTGAAAGTAGTGACTAACTTCGTGTGCATTGGCATCTGATAAATATCATGATGGCGATATTTCAATGGAGATTGACCGCAAACATATGCCGGGAGCTGACGCTGTAGATAGCTTGGCGTTCTAAACTTCTTGCCTGCCACACCACGGCCCGACGGGGATGCGCGCTCCCGATCGGTCGCAAGCTTGCCTGTCGCCCCGGCGGCTGCGGAACTCAACCATTTTTGCTGCGCAAAAATTGGGATTCAAACAGTCCTCGCCTAAAAACGCCGGGGCGACAGGCAAGCTTAAACGCGCCCTGACTGATCGGGAGCGCGCATCCCCGTCGGGCCTTACCTACAGTGCACTTTTCATGTATCGAGAAATCTCTGACAGGTAGTCAGAAAAAATTTCGCTGCTATGAAAATTTTTTCTTTAATTCTATAATCTCATAAGCTAGCGACAAGTAACATGCAATTAGATTTTTGTCGAAGTGCGGGGTTAGGCCCGGCAGCGACCCGGTAGCCATCTGCGCCCGATCAGGCCGTGTTTAAGCTTGTCAAGGTTGCCGGCGTTTTTAGGCGAGAACTGTCTGAGTCCCGATTTTTTTGCGAAGCAAAAAAATGGTCGAGTTCCGCAGCCGCCGGCAACCTTGACAAGCTTACGGCCGGGCGCAGATGGCTACCGGGTCGCTGCCGGGCCGGCGCTGTGGCACAATAACGGCTACTGCCCGCTTCCGATGTAAACCTCCCTTTAAAGTTTCTCGAAACCTATTTCTGACCCGGTCAGCCCCAAATCTAAGATCGACAACTAACCCCTATTCAACTCTTTCCTGAGCCTGGCAGCAGTATTATAAATAAACGCATCTGACCCGGTCGGATATGGAAAACCTTTAGGGCCGGCGAAAACCGCGCCTTTTTTCTCGCCCTTGACATGAATCAGTTCGTATTCCGACAACCAGACATTGATATGCTCGAGTAAATCCAATATCTCCTCCGGCATTTCAGTCAGGTGGTGGCTCTGGCTCATAATCAACTCTTTTGTTTTTATATGATTGGGATACCAGATATATTTTTCGATATAGTGCCTGTCATGCTCAGAGACATTTTGTTTGCCGTATCTCTCATAGCTCTTCGCGTTCATACGCACCAGTATTTCCATGGGCGCGTAAAAATACTGTAGCTGCTCTTTTTTCGTCGAGATATTCTCCCTGTATCTAGCTGTCAAAAGAGTACCGCCAACGCCCGCTATCGCCGCCACTACAGCCACTATGATTTCAGAATATACATCCATGGTTATACTCCACCTTGACTGCTTTATCGCTTTTTTTTGATCGCAGGGCCGATGTTCTCAATACCTTCCACCCATATTCCACCACCGTAACCGGCCGGCAAAACCGCCAGTTGGTCCGGTGTGTGAAAACCCGTAAACGTGCCTGCATCGCTATCCTTGTTCATCAGTACAACCGTCGTATTGACGGCGGTCATTCTGTCGATAAAGCGATTCGGCCAGCCCCAGATAAAGGCAGTATAGTTTGTCGGAATAAGCAATAGGGTGTTATCGCAACTTTGCGGTATATAGCCGGACCAGCCCAAAGCCATATAGCGATAGATGCAATCCTTCACCGATTCTTTACTGAATACGATTGACTCAGGCAGTAGATCTTTTATTTCTTGCAACTGCGCTTGTTTGCGACCGTAGGCCATAATCTTAGCATCCGGAAGTATACTTTTCTCCCCCAGATAGCGAACCAGGTAAGCTGGGAACTTGGGATTGCTGTTCTTTATATTCAACAGGAACTGCGCATCCGGAAAGGCTGTATACAACTCTGCCAAAGTCGGCATCATACCGACACCCTGCCCCCGAAAGGGAAAGGTTTTGCCACCGTCGTGGGTATAGCCAAAACCAATATCCAGGCTTTTGAGGTAAGCAAGCGTTTGCTTATGGGTAACTCCCGTACCGTCGGTGCGACAGTCCAGGGTGTGATCATGGAAAACAACAATTTCACCGTCGACCGTAGGCTTGATATCGACTTCGATCACATCGGCACCGAGCGCCAAGCTCTGCTCAACAGACGCAATGGTGTTTTCCAGATAGCCGTGCGTCGGCGGAAAAATGCGCGTTGCAGTGCAGTCCAGCTTACCCAGATCTTTCTTGCTGTAGGTCTGGTAAACCCCGCGGTGGGAGTAAAGTGTCGGCCCTCCGGTTTGTTGCGGCGCGAGCCAAGAGGCATTTAAAAAATATACCGCCACAACCACAGCTAACAGGATACCGACAAGGGCTTTTTTCATACCGGACAATGGCTTATGACTCCGTCGATTTTGTTGGTGGCCAGACACATTGCCGCAACGGCCAAGCTACCACGGCGGCCATAGATCGCAGGCCTCACTGCGGCCGGCAGTGACAAAACAGGTGCTGATATTTCTTCTGCATACCAGAAGCGGGGTCATTTGCAACCTCCCATAAAAAACGCCGGGTAAACCCCGGCGTTTTTTACACTTTCGATACTTCGGCGGAAGTGAAGCAAACGATTAATCCTCGTCGACTTCCTCTACCTCGACCTGCGGCCGATCAACCAGCTCCACATAGGCCATTGGCGCTTTGTCGCCACTGCGAAAGCCGCACTTCATAATACGCAGATAACCGCCGGGACGACTTTCGTAACGCGGCCCGATCTCGCTAAAGAGCTTTCCCACCGCTTCTTTGCTGCGCAGGCGGGCAAAAGCCAGGCGCCGGTTGGCGACACTGTCGCTCTTGGCCAGAGTAATCAGCGGCTCCGCATAGCGGCGCAGCTCCTTGGCTTTGGGCAGCGTTGTCTTGATCAATTCGTGCTCCACCAAAGACGCGGTCATGTTGCGAAACATGGCTTTGCGATGGGAGCTGTTTCGATTCAGTTGACGGCCACTATGACGATGACGCATGACTCTAAATCCTTCAAAATACTGATGAAAATCGACTATCAGTTTCCAGTCGCCAGTCTCTGGCAGACCTTTTTTTTAACGGCGGTCTGCCGGGCGCTGCAGGCTGTGAACTGACAGCTATTTATTAAGCACTAACTTTATCGTCGCTTCGCAAACTCGCCGGCGGCCAGTTTTCGAGACGCATACCCAACGACAGACCCCGTGAGGCGAGGATGTCTTTAATCTCGGTCAATGACTTCTTACCCAGATTCGGCGTCTTCAGCAACTCCACCTCGGTGCGTTGAATCAAATCACCGATATAGTAGATATTTTCGGCCTTCAAACAGTTGGCCGAGCGCACCGTCAGCTCCAAATCATCAACCGGACGCAGCAGCACCGGATCGATCTCTTCTTCTTTCTGCTCCGGCTCTGACTCTTTCTCACCTTCGAGGTCGACAAATACCGCCAATTGCTGTTGCAGAATAGTGGCGGCGCGACGAATCGCCTCCTCCGGGTCGATGGTGCCGTTGGTTTCCAGATCCAACACCAGTTTGTCGAGGTCAGTGCGCTGTTCAACACGGGCACTCTCTACGTTGTACGCGAGACGCTTGACCGGACTGAACGAGGCATCTAACTGCAGCCGACCGATGGCGCGGGTTTCTTCCTCATCGTTACGGCGGGCATCCGCCGGCTGATAGCCGCGGCCGCGCGCTACGCTCAGCTTCATGTTCAAATCCACATCACCGGTGATATTGGCGATAACATGCTGGGGATTCTTGATTTCCACATCGTGGTCAACCTGAATATCGCCCGCAGTCACCACGCCCGGTCCGCGTTTGCTGAGGTTTAACACGACCTGGTCTTTGCCGTGCATAACCACCGCCACACCTTTCAGATTCAGCAGGATTTCGATCACATCTTCCTGCACACCCTCAATGGCACTGTACTCGTGCAGCACGCCGTCGATCTCGGCTTCCACAATTGCACAACCCGGCATTGAGGACAGCAAAATACGGCGCAACGCATTGCCAAGGGTATGGCCAAAGCCTCGCTCCAGCGGCTCCAGCACCACTTTCGCATGGGACAGGCCGATCTCAGTAACGTCAATATGACGCGGGGTTAAAAATTCGTTTACAGCACTCTGCATAGCCACACCTGTTAGCGGTTAATCCCTTTACTGTTCGTAAGTTCCAGCCAGTTACTTCAAGCCACTCAATTACTTCGAGTAAAGTTCTACGATGAGGTTTTCGTTGATGTCAGCAGGTAAGTCACTGCGATCCGGTACCCGCTTAAAAGTACCTTCTTTTTTGTCCGCGTTAACTTCCACCCACTCTACCTCACCACGTTGGGACGCCAACGCCAGCGCATTTTGGATACGCAGCTGGTTTTTGGCCTTCTCGCGAACGGCAATTACATCCTCCGGCTGCACCTGGTACGAGGGCACATTCACTGCCTGCCCGTTGACCAGAATCGCCTTGTGGGATACCAATTGACGGGATTCAGAGCGAGTCGCGCCAAAGCCCATGCGGTACACCACGTTATCGAGGCGGGTTTCCAGCAATTGCAGCAGATTTTCACCGGTGGCGCCTTTACGACGCGCAGCTTGTTTATAGTAGCTGCGGAACTGTTTTTCCAGTACACCGTAGGTGCGACGCACCTTTTGCTTTTCGCGCAGTTGCACACCGTAGTCTGACAGACGGCCGCGACGCTGGCCGTGCTGACCGGGCGCGGTTTCCGCCTTACACTTCGAGTCCAGCGGACGCGCACCGCTCTTCAGGAACAGGTCCGTCCCCTCGCGGCGGGAAAGCTTACAAGTTGGTCCAATATAACGTGCCATTGTTCAAAGCCTCCCTTATACGCGACGTTTTTTCGGCGGACGACAGCCGTTGTGGGGAATCGGTGTGACGTCTGTAATATTGGTGATTTTATAACCAGCATTATTCAGCGCCCGCACGGCGGATTCGCGGCCGGGTCCGGGGCCTTTCACTTCAACGTCCAGGTTCTTCAGACCGTAATCCTTGGCCGCCTCGCCGGCGCGTTCGGCCGCCACCTGGGCGGCGAAGGGCGTGCTTTTACGCGAGCCACGGAAACCGGAACCACCTGCAGTGGCCCAACTCAGGGTATTGCCCTGGCGGTCTGTAATGGTGACGATCGTGTTGTTAAAAGACGCATGGACATGGGCAACGCCATCCACAACGGTCTTCTTTATCTTCTTGCGACTGGGTTTATTACTTGGCTTGGCCATAGCAATCTCTTCCTAACCTGGGTTAAACCGGGACCTGGTATACAGGCCGGGTTACTTCTTAATGGGCTTGCGCGGACCCTTGCGGGTACGGGCATTGGTTTTGGTGCGCTGACCGCGCACCGGCAGGTTGCGACGGTGACGGATGCCCCGGTTGCAACCCAAATCCATTAAGCGTTTGATATTCATGGAAACTTCACGGCGCAAATCACCTTCAACAGTTACCTTGGTGATTTGTGCGCGAACCGCATCCATCTGCGCCTCGGAAAGTTCACCGATCTTGGTGCTCTCCGCTATGCCGACAGCGGCACAAATCTGCTTCGCAGTGGTACGGCCAATCCCATAAACATAGGTCAGGGAGATAACGGCGTGTTTGTTGTCTGGTATATTGACACCAGCGATACGGGCCATTCAACTTACTCCACGTATTTCCGGCTGCAACACCGACCCCTCTTGTGGGTTTCCTGTTAGGAATCGGTCGTTACAGCGCTAGGTTGCAGCGTTGACGGCGGCAAAACACCACCCTCCGACGCAAAAGCGCGCAAGGGTAGCAATAAAGCCACAAGAAATCAATAGCCCGGAGGTTTCCCCCCGGACGACAGTCAACGCCCCCTGTTCGCCGGCCCTTTTCAGGTTCCGGCAGGTCAAATGTTGAACACTCGACCCTAATACTCTCTTCGGACCAGCCTCCTTGTAAAGGCCGGAGAGCCCGGAGATTGGTCTATTTAGCGCGAAGATAACGAGTCCAAAATTGTGGCCAGTGCACAAAAGACTCGCCGCGCCAGGCTGATCGCCTGGTCAAGAGGCTTTTGTGCGCTGGCCGCAATTTTGGGCCGTTAGATCGCGCTAAATAGACCAATCTCCGGGCTTAGCCTTGACGCTGCTTGTGACGCGGCTCGGCACTGCAGATCACCCGCAGAACCCCCTTGCGACGCACCACCTTGCAGTTACGGCAAATTTTCTTCACTGAAGCGCGCACTTTCATGATCTACCTACCTTAATTCTTCGATTAGCGGGCCACGCCGCTACCATAGCCTTTCAAATTCGACTTCTTCATCAGCGATTCATACTGATGGGACATCAGGTGCGACTGCACTTGGGCCATAAAGTCCATAACCACGACCACGCAGATCAATAGCGACGTGCCGCCCAGATAAAATGGCACGTTAAACCCCACTACCAGAAACTGTGGCAGCAAACAGACGGCGGCTATATAGATGGAACCCACCACCGTCAGGCGCGTCAACACGCCATCGATATACTTGGCCGACTGCTCGCCCGGACGGATACCGGGGATATAAGCACCGGACTTCTTCAAATTATCCGCCACCTCGTTGGGGTTAAACATCAACGCCGTATAGAAGAAGCAGAAGAAAATAATCAACGCCGCAAACAAAATAAAATTCAACGGCTGTCCCGGACCTATAGCCAGGGCCAGCTCCTGCAGTATCGCCCCACCGGTACCTTCACTGCTCTGGCCAAACCACTGGGCAATGGAAGCCGGAAATAACAGCAGGCTGCTGGCGAAGATGGCGGGGATAACGCCTGCCATATTCACTTTCAGGGGCAGATGGCTGCTCTGTGCGCCAAACACCTTGCGCCCCTGCTGGCGCTTGGCGTAGTTGACGGTAATCCGCCGTTGGCCGCGTTCGATACGCACCACCAGCCAGGTCAGTACAATCGCCAGGATGCCGATTCCCAACAGGGCCAGGATATGCAGATCGCCCTGGCGGGCGCTCTCAAACGACTGCCCGATAGCGCTGGGGAAGCCCGCCACAATGCCGGCAAAAATCAGCATGGAAATCCCGTTGCCGACGCCGCGCTCGGTCACCTGCTCGCCCAGCCACATCATAAAGACGGTACCGGTTACCAGGGAAACCACAGCCACAAAATAGAAGCTGAAGCCGGGTTCATTACCGTAAGCCAGCCCCTGGGCCGCCAGGCCGACGGTCATACCCACCGCCTGCACCGAGGCCAGGGCCACGGTTAAATAGCGCGTGTACTGATTAATCTTGCGCCGCCCGCTCTCGCCTTCTTTCTTCAACTGCTCCAGCGACGGCGTCACGGCGGTCATCAACTGCATGATAATAGAGGCCGAGATATAGGGAATAATACCCAGGGCCAATATGCTCATGCGCTCCATGGCGCCGCCGGAAAACATATTAAACAGCCCCAGGATAGTGCCCTGTTGCTGGTTAAACAGGTTCGCGACCTGCTCCGGATCAATACCGGGTACCGGAATATGGGTACCTATGCGGTACACCAGGATCGCTAAAAACAGAAACCGCAGCCGGGCCCAGAGTTCACCCAGTCCCTTTTGGTTACCTAACGGCATATTGCCCGGAGTCGCCATAGCTTACTCTCTAGTCACCGGCCGCCCGCAGTTGGCGTGCTCAGTCTTCGATTTTTCCGCCGGCGGCTTCGATCGCCGCCTTGGCGCCCTTGGTCACTGCCAGGCCTTTGACAGTCACTGCCTTTTTCAGTTCGCCGGAGAGGAAGATCTTGACGCGCTTGATGGCTCCGCCAATCACACCGGCAGCCTTCAATGCCGCCAGATCGACGACCTCGCCTTCAACCTTGTTCAACTCCTGCAACCGCACTTCCGCCGTGATCCGGCCAATGCGCGAGCTGAAACCAAACTTCGGCAGGCGCTTTTGCAGCGGCATCTGGCCGCCCTCGAAGCCGGGCTTGACACTGCCGCCGGAGCGGGACTTCAAACCTTTGTGACCCCGACCGCCGGTCTTGCCCACGCCGCTGCCGATCCCGCGGCCCAGGCGTTTCCTGTCGCGCGTTCTGCCCGGAGCGGGGCTCAGTGTATTCAGACGCATTTCATCTTCCATCACTATTCCCCCTCCACTCTTACCAGATAATTGACTTTGTTGATCATGCCACGCACGGAGGGGGTATCTTCCACCTCGACGGTATGACCGATACGGCGCAGCCCCAAACCTGCCACACAGGCTTTGTGCGCTTTCAGGCGACCGGCGATACTCTTCACCTGGGTCACTTTAACTGTTTTCTTAGCCATGGTCGTTTTCCGCTAAGTTGTAATTAGTTCAGAATCTCTTCAACCGCTTTGCCGCGCTTGGCGGCCACAGATTCCGGAGACGCCATTGCCCGCAAGGCTTCGAAGGTGGCCCGCACGACGTTGACCGGCGTGGTGGAGCCGTAACACTTGGCCAGTACATTCTGCACGCCGGCAATTTCCAGCACGGCGCGCATGGCACCACCGGCGATCACACCGGTACCCGGAGAAGCGGGTTGCATATATACCTTGGAAGCACCGTGGCGGCCCTTGGTCGGATATTGAATGGTGTCGCCATTCAGTTCCACCTGCATCATATTACGCCGTGCAGCTTCCATCGCCTTTTGAATGGCCAGGGGCACTTCGCGGGCCTTGCCGCGACCGAAGCCGACCTTGCCGTTACCGTCGCCCACTACAGTCAGTGCCGTAAAACCGAAGATACGACCACCCTTTACGGTTTTGGCAACGCGGTTGACCTGCACCAGCTTTTCCTGCAGGCCTTCGGTGTTACCTTCGTCTTTCTTACTGTAAGCCATATCTCAACCTTTAGAATTCCAAGCCGGCTTCACGAGCCGCATCTGCCAACGCTTTTACACGACCGTGATATTTAAAACCACTGCGATCGAACGATACTGCGCTGACGCCGGCGGCTTTGGCCCGCTCGGCGATCAGGGTGCCGACCGCTTTTGCCGCCTCCGAGTTACCTGTTTTACCGTCACGCAACGACTTGTCCAGCGTCGAGGCGCTGGCCAGCACCTTGTCCCCTTCCGGGGCAATAACCTGGGCATAGATATGACGCGGAGTGCGGTGAATGCTCAACCGAGTGCCGCCCAGCTCACTGATCTTGGCCCGGGCACGACGCGCGCGGCGTAAACGAGTTTGTTTCTTAACGCTCATAACCTAGGCCCTACTTCTTCTTAGCTTCTTTACGACGCACATATTCGTCAGCATAGCGAACGCCCTTGCCCTTGTAGGGCTCAGGCGGCCGGAAGCCGCGGATCTCCGCGGCCACCTGACCCAGCAACTGCTTATCAGCGCTTTTAAGTACGATCTCAGTCTGACTCGGACTCTCGGCGGTTACGCCCTCCGGCAGCTTGTAATCCACCGGATGTGAAAAGCCCAATGTCAGGTTTACAGTTTTACCCGACGCCTTGGCGCGATAACCAACACCATTGAGCTGCAGCTTCTTTTCGAAACCTTTGCTCACACCGATCACCATATTGTTGACCAGTGCGCGTGTGGTACCCGCCAATGCGCGAGACTGCTTGACACTATCACGGGCGGCGAAAGTGAGCACTTTATCATCTTGCTTCACTTCCACCAGCGCGTGAACTTCCAGCGCCAATGTGCCATTGCTGCCTTTGACTGTGATGTCCTGCCCCTTCAGGGTGACATCCACGCCAGCGGGCACTTCAACCGGACTGTTTGCAACTCGTGACATAACGTTTTCCCGTTAACCTTTTGCTTCTACTACTGCTACTGTTCGTTTCCGACGGTCTATTTTCAATATCTGTTGTTGTCATCTATCTATAATCAACAACAGCGAATCATTAAAAGACCGTGCAGAGAACTTCACCGCCGATACCGGCTGTGCGTGCAGCGCGGTCGGTCATAACCCCTTTGCTGGTAGAAACAATGGCAATACCCAAGCCACCGCGAACCGATGGCAGCTCATTTTTACCCGCATAATTGCGCAAACCCGGGCGACTGACCCGATCGAGTTCGGCAATGACCGGCTTGCCCTCAAAATACTTCAGCGCCACTGTCAACTCGGGTTTCACACCTTCGCCGGCGCTAAAACCTGAAATGTAGCCTTCGTCCTGCAGCACGCGCGCAACGCTCACTTTCAGCTTGGAAGAGGGCATTACCACTTCAGCCTTGCCAACGCGCTGTGCGTTGCGAATACGAGTCAGCATATCTGCTAACGGATCTTGCATACTCATAATTATTTAGCCTCTTACCAGCTAGCCTTAACCAAGCCCGGCACATCACCGCGCATAGCTGCTTCACGTAATTTATTGCGGCACAGCCCGAACTTGCGATAAACGGCGTGCGGACGACCGGTCAAACGGCAGCGACGCTGCTTGCGCGACGAGCTGGCATTGCGCGGCTGCTTCTGAAGCTGTGTTTGCGCCTCCCAAACTTCCTCTTCGGTAGAGTTGGGATTAACGATGGTCGCTTTCAATTCGGCGCGTCTGGCGGCGTACTTAGCGACAACGCGAGCGCGCTTTTTCTCGCGCGCAATCATGGATTTCTTTGCCATAGTCTGACCTTAGCCTTTAAAGTGAGCCCTCAGCTTTTAAAAGGAAAATTGAAGGCTTTTAGCAACGCACGGCCCTCTTCGTCGGTACGCGCACTGGTGGTGATACAGATATCCAGCCCGCGCAACTTATCAACTTTGTCGTAATCGATCTCCGGGAAAATGATCTGCTCATTCACACCCATGGAGAAATTACCGCGCCCGTCGAACTGCTTGGGATTAATACCGCGAAAATCGCGCACACGCGGAATGGCGATAGATACCAGACGCTCCAGAAACTCGTACATCCGATCCCGGCGCAGGGTCGCCTTACAACCTATAGGCCAGCCCTCGCGAACCTTAAACCCTGCAATCGACTTGCGCGCTTTGGTGACAATCGCCTTCTGGCCGACGATTTTCTCGAGATCGCTGACCGCATTTTCCAGCACTTTCTTGTCGCCGATAGCCTCACCAACCCCCATATTTATGGTGATCTTGGTGATTCGAGGCGTTTCCATCACGTTTTTCAGGCCCAGCTCTTCTTTCAGCTTCGGCGCAATCTCGTCCCGGTAGAGTTCTTTCAACCTAGCCATGCTTAAATTACCGTCTGTCTATGCTCGCCACTTCGACTCAAGCGTCTACGGCTTCGCCGTTGGATTTGAAGATGCGAATCTTCTTCCCGTCTTCAAGAATTTTAAAGCCCACGCGATCCGCCTTCTTGGTCGCGCTATTGTAGATCGCGACATTGGAAGCCTGGATCGGCGCCTCTTTCTCCACAATTCCACCCGCAACACCCATCTGAGGATTGGGTTTCTGGTGTTTCTTAATCATCTGTATACCGGAGACGATCAGGCGTTTATCCGGCAGCACGCGCACAACCTTGCCGCGCTTGCCCTTGTCACGACCTGCGATCACAATCACTTCGTCATCACGTTTGATCTTCAGCATCATTCAGTCCTCAATTCCGGCTACCCAGTTGCCAAAGTACTGTTGTTTAACTACAAGTGTTACAGTACTTCCGGTGCCAGAGAAATGATTTTCATAAACTTTTCGCCACGCAGTTCCCGCGTTACCGGGCCGAATATACGTGTTCCCACCGGGGCGTCCTGCTGGTTCAGCAGCACGGCGGCGTTATCGTCAAACTTGATCAGGGAACCGTCCTGACGGCGCACACCTTTTTTGGTGCGCACCACGACGGCTTTCATCACCTGCCCTTTTTTGACCTTACCGCGAGGAATTGCTTCCTTCACAGTCACCTTGATAATGTCACCTACACGGGCGTAGCGACGATGCGAACCGCCCAACACCTTAATACACATTACCCGGCGAGCACCGCTGTTATCAGCGACCTCCAAGTAGGATTGCGTTTGAATCATCGTCCGTCTCCGAAGCTCTCTGGAGCGCCGCCTATAACACTAGCACGTGTTATATTTCGGCTGCGCGTTCCTCAATTTTCACCAGGGTCCAAGATTTGGTCTTGGACAAGGGACGGGATTCAGAAATAGTCACCACGTCGCCCACCTTACACTCATTTTGTTCGTCGTGCGCTTTAAGCTTGGAAGACTTACTCACATACTTGCCGTAAATCGGATGCTTAACGCGACGCTCGATCAAAACAGTAACGGTTTTATCCATCTTGTCGCTAACGACTTTGCCAGTCAGCGACCGAATCAGTTTTTCTGCCTGAGCCATCGTTAGTTACCTGCGTTCTCTTGTTCCCGGTTCTCTTCCTGGTTTCCCTGGCTTTGCTTCTCACCAAGAACCGACTTGATTCGGGCAATGTCACGGCGCGTTTGCTTGAGCAGGTGCGTCTGGTTCAACTGACCAGTAGACGCCTGCATACGAAGCTTAAACTGCGCTTCCAGTTGAGAGAGCAGTTCGGTGTTCAACTCTTCAACAGTTTTCTCGCGAAGTTCCTGCGCTTTCATCACATCACCGTACGTTTAACGAATGTAGTAGTTATCGGCAATTTAGCCGCCGCCAACGAAAATGCTTCGCGTGCAAGCTCTTCGCTGACCCCCTCCATTTCATAGAGGACTTTGCCCGGCTGAATCAATGCCACCCAGTATTCCACGTTACCCTTACCCTTGCCCTGGCGAACTTCCAGAGGCTTTTCGGTAATCGGCTTGTCCGGGAATACCCGAATCCAGATCTTTCCGCCCCGCTTTACATGGCGGGTCATGGCGCGCCGCGCCGCCTCTATCTGGCGGGCAGTAATACGCCCGCGACCAACCGCTTTTAACGCATACTCACCAAAGCTCACCTTCGAGCCGCGGTGAGCAAGACCGCGATTGCGGCCTTTTTGCTGCTTGCGAAACTTTGTACGCTTAGGCTGCAACATGTTGCGTACCCCTTAATTTGATCCCGTATTTTTAGGTGAAGGATTTTTTGGCCCGCCTTTCTTCGACGGCGCCTTTTTTGATGAAGTTTCAGCTTCTTCGACATCGCCGATAACTTCGCCTTTAAAAATCCAAACTTTTACACCGATGATGCCGTAGGTAGTCGATGCTTCGGCGGTCGCATAATCGATGTCAGCGCGCAGGGTGTGCAGCGGCACACGGCCTTCGCGATACCATTCGGTGCGGGCAATCTCAGCGCCGCCGAGCCTGCCACTGACCTGAATCTTCACCCCTTCGGCGCCCTGACGCATGGCATTTTGCACGGTGCGCTTCATGGCCCGGCGGAACATGACACGGCGTTCGAGCTGCGAGGCGACGCTCTGTGCTGCCAGTGTGGCATCCAGGTCAGGCTTGCGAATCTCTTCGATATTGATATGGACAGGCACACCCATCTGCTTGCTGATCTCGCTGCGCAGCCTTTCAACATCTTCACCTTTTTTACCAATCACAATCCCTGGACGGGCGGTGTGAATGGTGACCCGCGCGGTGTTGGCCGGACGCTCGATTTCAACGCGACTGACCGATGCATGAGCCAGCTTGGACTGAATATACTCGCGCACTTTCAGATCGGTGAATAACTTGTCTGCATACTCATCGCTACCGGCATACCAAGTGGAGGTATGCTTTTTGACGATACCCAGACGAATGCCTGTCGGATGTACTTTCTGACCCATAACGCCTGTTCTCTTAGCTGTCGGCTACTTTTACGGTAATGTGGCAAGAACGCTTTAAAATGCGGTCTGCACGCCCTTTCGCGCGAGGCTTGATACGCTTCATTGTCAAACCTTCATCCACAAAAATCGTGGAAACTTTCAATTCGTCTACGTCGGCGCCTTCGTTGTGCTCGGCGTTGGCAATCGCCGACTCCAGCACTTTCTTAATGATGGCGGCACCCTTTTTGGGGCTGAACGCCAGAATGTCCAGCGCCTCTTCCACGTGCTTGCCGCGAATCTGGTTGGCCACCAACCGCGCTTTTTGCGCTGACAGTTGGGCACCGCGTAATTTAGCTGCTACTTCCATCGTTTAACCTCGACGTTTTGGCTGGGCGCGCTTAGCGCTTCTTCGCTTTCTTGTCTGCTGCGTGACCACGGTAAGTGCGGGTCGCGGCAAACTCGCCCAGCTTATGCCCGACCATCTCTTCATTGACCAGCACCGGCACGTGCTGGCGGCCGTTGTGCACCGCCAGCGTCAGGCCAACCATGTCCGGCACGATCATGGAGCGACGCGACCAGGTCTTGATCGGGCGGCGATCATTTTTCTCGGCCGCTGTTTCGACCTTCTCCATCAAGTGAAGATCGATAAACGGACCCTTCTTCAGTGAACGTGGCACTGTTCTTTCCTCTTTCAGCTACTAGCTATTCAGCTATGTAAAAAAGTCTTGTAAAACTTTCTAAGCCGCGCGCTTACTTCTTACCACGACGGCGGATAATCATTTTGTCAGTGCGCTTGTTCTTGCGCGTTTTGTAACCCTTGGTGGGCGTGCCCCAGGGACTGACCGGGTGACGACCGCCGGAGGTTCGACCTTCACCACCGCCGTGCGGGTGGTCGACCGGGTTCATGGCGACACCGCGCACTGTCGGGCGCACACCGCGCCAGCGCTTGGCGCCGGCCTTACCCAGCGAACGCAGATTGTGTTCACTGTTGGACACCTCGCCCAGAGTGGCCCGGCACTCGACCAGCACCTTACGCATTTCACCGCTGCGCAACCGCAGCGTCGCGTAGGTGCCCTCACGGGCGACCAACTGCGCGGAGGTGCCGGCAGAGCGGGCCATCTGCGCGCCCTTGCCCGGCTTCAGCTCAATGCAGTGAATCACGCTACCGACCGGAATATTGCGAATCGGCAGGGCGTTGCCCACTTTAATCGGCGCCGTATCGCCAGACAGTATCTGGTCGCCAGCCCTAAGCTTCTTTGGTGCGATGATATAGCGGCGCTCACCATCGGCATAACACACCAGCGCTATATTGGCGCTGCGGTTGGGGTCGTACTCGAGGCGCTCGACTTTGGCCGGCACACCATCTTTATTGCGTTTGAAATCGATCACCCGGTAGTGTTGCTTATGGCCGCCACCGACATGGCGAGTGGTGATCCGCCCGGCGCTGTTACGCCCGCCGGTCTTCGACTTCTTCTCCAACAGCGGCGCGTGGGGAGCACCTTTGTGCAACTCCGGATCAACGACGCTTACGACAAAGCGGCGACCGGGAGAGGTTGGTTTACGTTTTACAATGGCCATCGTAACTTATTCTCCAAAAACACCCTCTCGGGGCTGCTATTCCGCTACCGCAAAGTCAATGTCCTGGCCTTCGGCTAAGCGCACATAAGCTTTCTTCCAGTCACTGCGCTTGCCTAAGCCGTGACGGGTGCGCTTGGTCTTGCCTTTGACATTGAGAACACGCACTTCTTCAACGGTGACGCTAAAGAGCTTTTCCACCGCTGCCTTGATCTCCGGCTTGGCCGCATCTTTCAGGACCTTGAAGACCACCTGGTTGCCCAGATCGCCGGCAGTGGCTGATTTCTCAGAGACCACCGGACCCAACAATACTTTCAACAGACGCTCTTGGTTCATCCCAGCATCTCCTCGAGTTTCTTAAGAGCAGAAACAGTGATGACAACTTTGTCGAAGCGAATCAGGCTGACCGGATCGATACCCTGTACATCGCGCACATCCACCTTGTGGAGGTTACGCGCCGCCAGATAGAGATTCTCGTTCACTTCTTCGGTAACAATCAGCGCTTCCGCCAAATCGTACTGCGCCAGTTTTTGCACCAGGCCCTTGGTCTTCGGCGCGTCGACGTCAAACGCCTCCACCACGACCAAGCGCTCCTGGCGATTCAACTCTGACAGGATGCAGCGCAACGCGGCGCGATACATCTTTTTATTCAGCTTCTGGCTGTGATCCCGCGGTTGCGCCGCAAAGGTCACACCGCCGGAACGCCACAGCGGGCTGCGAATGGTGCCGGCACGAGCGCGACCGGTACCCTTTTGACGCCAGGGCTTTTTGCCGCCGCCCGATACCGCCGCGCGATTTTTCTGGGCCTTGGTACCCTGCCGGCCACCGGCCAGGTAAGCCACTACCGCCTGGTGTACCAGGTCCTGGTTGAACTCTTTACCGAACGCGACTTCCGATACGCTGACCGTACCTTTTGCGCCTTCGGGTGTTGCTATATTCAATTCCATGGTCGATTCCCCACTAAACCCCTATATCTCTGCGACAGGCTGTCGGTTACGCACGCGCTCAGTTGCGCACCTTCACGGCCGGGCGCACGATGACATCGCCACCGGGCGCACCGGGAATAGCACCTTTGACCAACAGTAAGTTGCGCTCGGCATCGACTTTGACCACTTCGAGGTTCTGAATGGTGACCCGTTCAGCACCGAGGTGGCCGGCCATCTTTTTGCCTTTGAAAACACGGCCCGGCGTTTGACACTGGCCAATCGAGCCGGGAGCGCGGTGAGATATAGAGTTACCGTGAGTAGCGTCCTGCATGCGGAAATTCCAGCGCTTAACGCCGCCTGCAAAACCCTTACCCTTAGAGGTGCCGGTAACATCAATTTTTTGACCAGCCTCAAACGCTTCGACAGTCAGCTCGCCGCCGACTTCAAAGGTTTCGCCGCCGTCATTGCGCAACTCCCACAAGCCGCGACCGGCTTCTGAGTTAGCTTTGGCAAAATGACCTGCAGCAGGCTTGGTAACACGGGAGGCACGACGTGACCCTACGGTTACCTGCACAGAGCTGTAGCCGTCGGTTTCTACGTTCTTAACCTGGGTGATGCGATTGGGTTCGACCTCAATCACAGAGACAGGAATGGAAACACCTTCGTCGGTAAAAATGCGGGTCATGCCGCTTTTGCGACCGACAATGCCAATCGTCATTTTCTTTAACCTCTCAGTGTACGGGGCTGTTACCCGCTATGGCCGCCCATTTCAGAGCGTTACACACACCTGGACGGATGCCTTACGGGGGCTGGGGTCCAGGACTTCGGCGAATACTGCTAGCTATTCAATACCTATTAATTAGTCGAAACCTATAATCAGTCGAAACCCATTAACAGTGAGTCGAAACCCAGCTGAATCTAGCCGAGACTGATCTGCACCTCGACCCCGGCAGCCAAATCCAGCTTCATCAGGGCGTCAACAGTCTTTTCAGTCGGCTCAACAATATCCAACAAACGCTTATGTGTACGAATTTCGTATTGATCGCGCGCATCTTTGTTCACATGCGGAGAAATCAATACCGTAAAACGCTCTTTACGAGTCGGCAGCGGAATCGGGCCACGGACTTGTGCACCTGTACGCTTTGCCGTTTCGACGATCTCCAAAGTGGAGGCGTCGATAAGCTTGTGATCAAAGGCTTTCAGGCGAATCCGAATGCGCTGATTCTGCATGTGAACCAAACTCCCAAATACTTTAAAGAACTTCCGCCAGGCCACTTTTTATAAGGGGCCTGTCAAAACGGAAGCCGAATTCTAAAGGGGTGCCCCCAGGGTGTCAAGGGCTATTTAGGCGCTTCTGGCACTTTCTGTGCCGACCCGGAACAGAGAGGGAAAACCTACCAAAAAAACCCGTTATTTCAAACACTTATAAAAAAGGGCTCCCTCGCGGGAGCCCCTTTTTGAGACCTCAGCCAGACACGGCTTGAGATCGAGCTTACTCGATGATTTTGGCAACGACACCCGCACCAACCGTGCGGCCGCCCTCGCGGATCGCAAACCGCAGACCCTCTTCCATCGCAATCGGGGCAATCAGTGTCACCACCATCTGCACATTGTCACCCGGCATCACCATCTCGGTGCCTTCCGGCAATTCGCAGGCACCGGTCACGTCCGTGGTGCGGAAATAGAACTGCGGCCGGTAGCCTTTGAAAAACGGCGTGTGACGCCCACCTTCGTCCTTCGACAGCACATACACCTCAGACTCGAACTTGGTGTGCGGCGTGATCGAACCCGGACGCGCCAGCACCTGCCCACGCTCCACTTCTTCCCGCTTGGTGCCGCGCAGCAGTACCCCCACATTCTCACCAGCACGGCCTTCGTCCAGCAGCTTGCGGAACATCTCCACTCCGGTACAGGTGGTCTTGGTGGTCTCTTTGATACCGACGATCTCGATCTCCTCGCCCACCTTCACAATACCCCGCTCGACACGACCGGTTACCACCGTGCCGCGACCGGAGATCGAAAACACGTCCTCGATCGGCATCAGGAACGGCTGGTCCACCGCCCGCTCCGGCTCCGGAATATACTCGTCCAGGGTTTCCACCAGCTTCTTCACCGCCGTGGTACCCATCTCGTTGTCGTCTTTGCCTTCCAGCGCCATCAGCGCCGAACCGGTGATGATCGGGGTGTCGTCGCCCGGGAACTCGTACTGGTCCAGCAGCTCCCGCACTTCCATTTCCACCAGCTCCAGCAGCTCGTCGTCGTCGACCATGTCCGCCTTGTTCAGGAACACCACAATATAGGGCACGCCCACCTGCCGTGACAGCAGGATATGCTCGCGGGTCTGCGGCATCGGGCCGTCTGCCGCCGAGCACACCAGGATCGCACCGTCCATCTGCGCGGCACCGGTGATCATGTTTTTCACGTAGTCGGCGTGGCCCGGGCAGTCGACGTGGGCGTAGTGACGGCCCGGCGAGTCGTATTCCACGTGGGAGGTCGCAATCGTGATACCCCGCTCGCGCTCTTCCGGGGCATTGTCGATACCGTCGAAAGCCACCGCTTCGCCACCCCAGACTTCTGCACACACCCGCGTCAGCGCCGCGGTCAGTGTGGTTTTGCCGTGGTCGACGTGACCGATGGTGCCCACATTGACGTGGGGCTTGTTGCGTTCAAACTTTTCTTTAGCCACTTTTCATATCCTCAGACTTAACTTGCTGGCTACCCGCTGCGATGCAAATCCCGCCTGCGGGCGCTCACCATCAACTATCAATTACCAACTACGAGCTTCGGTCACTTGCCGGTTTTGGTTTTCGCAATGACCTCTTCGGCAATGTTGTTCGGCGCCTCGCCGTAGCGCTCAAACTCCATGGTAAACGTTGCGCGACCCTGGGTTGCGGAACGCAGGTCGGTGGCGTAACCAAACATTTCAGCCAGCGGCACTTCCGCATTGATAACTTTACCGGACGCATTCTCGTCCATCCCCTGAATCAAACCGCGGCGGCGGTTGAGATCACCCACCACATCGCCCATATTCTCTTCAGGCGTCACCACTTCAACTTTCATCAGCGGTTCAAGCAATACGGCACCACCCTCCTGGGACAGCTTTTTAGTCGCCATGGAGCCAGCGATTTTAAACGCCATCTCACTGGAGTCAACATCGTGGTAAGAGCCATCGTAGAGCGTCGCCTTCAACCCCAGCAGCGGGTAGCCGGCCAGGACACCGTTTTGCATCTGCTCGGAGATACCTTTTTCGACTGCCGGGATATATTCACGAGGCACCACACCGCCGACGATTTCGTTGACAAACTCCAAGCCTTCAGCGCCCGCGTCTTCGGCGGGCTCGAATTTGATCCAGACATGGCCGTATTGACCACGACCACCGGACTGGCGCACGAACTTGCCTTCGATTTCCGAGGTGTTGCGAATGGCTTCGCGGTATGCCACCTGGGGCTTGCCGATATTCGCCTCGACGCTAAACTCGCGCCGCATGCGGTCGACCAGGATATCCAGGTGCAACTCACCCATACCGGAAATAATGGTCTGCCCCGTTTCCTCGTCGGTCTTGACCCGGAAAGACGGGTCTTCCTGAGCCAACTTACCCAGAGCGATACCCATTTTCTCCTGATCGGCCTTGGATTTGGGCTCTACGGCTACCGAAATAACCGGCTCGGGGAACTCCATGCGCTCCAGGGTGATGACGCTGTTTTGGGCGCAAAGGGTATCACCGGTGGTCACGTCCTTGAGGCCGATACCGGCGGCGATATCCCCCGCCAGCACTTCTTTAATTTCCTGGCGGTCGTTGGAGTGCATTTGCACCATCCGGCCGACACGCTCTCTTTTGCCCTTCACCGAATTGTAAATGGTGTCACCGGAACTCAGGGTACCGGAGTAAACCCGGAAGAACGTCAGCGTGCCTACGAAAGGGTCGGTGGCGATTTTAAAGGCCAGGGCGGCGAAAGGCGCATTGTCGTCGGCCTCGCGGGCCTCGGTGGTTTCTCCATCATCCAGTATCCCTTCGATCGCTTTCACTTCGGTCGGCGCCGGCAGGTATTCGATAACAGCGTCCAACACCGCCTGCACACCCTTGTTTTTAAAGGCTGAGCCGCCCAACACCGGCACGATTTCATTGGCCAGGGTACGCTGGCGAATACCGGCTTTGACCTCTTCCTCGGTCAACTCGCCCCCTTCCAGGTATTTTTCCATCAGCTCTTCGTTGGCCTCAGCGGCGGACTCGACCAGGTACTCGCGCATCTCCTCGCACTTGTCCTGCAGCTCGGCGGGAATATCGGCATAGTCGAAAGACATACCCTGATCGGCTTCATTCCAGAGGATGGCCTTCATTTTTACCAGGTCGACCACACCTTTGAATTCCTCTTCGGCACCAATCGTCATTTGCAGGGGTACCGGTACGGCACCGAGGCGCTCTTTCAGTTGACCGACAACCATATCGAAATCGGCACCGGCGCGATCCATTTTATTGACGAAAACCATGCGCGGCACTTCGTATTTGTTGGCCTGACGCCAGACGGTTTCGGTCTGCGGCTGCACGCCGGAAGAGCCGCACAGCACCACCACGGCACCGTCCAGCACCCGCAGGGAACGCTCCACCTCGATGGTGAAATCGACGTGTCCCGGGGTATCGATGATATTGATGCGGTGTTTGTCGAACTGGTTCTCCATACCGGCCCAGAAACAGGTGGTGGCCGCGGAGGTAATGGTGATACCGCGCTCCTGTTCCTGCTCCATCCAGTCCATGGTGGCGGCACCGTCGTGCACCTCGCCGATTTTATGCGACAGGCCGGTATAAAAAAGTACCCGCTCGGTGGTGGTGGTTTTACCGGCGTCTACGTGTGCGACGATACCGATATTGCGATAGCGTGCGATAGGTGTTTTACGTGCCACGGTTGCATTCCCCGTTCTGCTGGTCCGGGCGCCGCGCCGCAAGGCGGCGCCTGCCCGGAACGACTGTATTCAACTTAAATAGAGTAAATAAAGGCGATCTGACTAAAACGCTAAAAGGCAGCGATGATAGCTGCCTTTCGTTACCGTATGTTTTTACAGTTACTTTAAATAGTCTGCTGCCCTTATGTTGACATTAGAAACACTGAGATTAAAAGCGCCTTTAAAAACGATAGTGAGAGAACGCCTTGTTGGCCTCAGCCATACGGTGAACGTCTTCGCGCTTTTTAACCGCTGCCCCCTTGCCCTGGGCGGCGTCGATCAGCTCACCGGCCAGTCGCTGCGGCATGGACTTCTCACCGCGGTTGCGGGAGTACTCCACCAGCCAGCGCATGGCCAGCGCGGTGCGGCGGGCCGGGCGCACTTCAACCGGCACTTGATAGGTTGCACCACCGACACGGCGGGACTTGACCTCTACAACCGGTGCGATCTTCTCCAGCGCTTCGTCGAATACCTCCAGCGGGTCCTTGTTAAGGCGTTCCTTAACAATATCCAAAGCACCGTAGACAATGCGTTCAGCGACGGACTTCTTGCCGCTGACCATAACCATGTTCATAAACTTCGCCAATGTCACATTGCCGTACTTGGGATCCGGCAATACTTCACGTTTGGCGACTACGCGTCTTCTTGGCATTTTAATTCGCCTCTCTTCAGGGTTGTCTAAGACGTCGCTCCAACAATAGGTTTCTGTACTAACACCCTATCATCACCAGCGCGCTCAGCCTTACTCGGTTCTCACCGAAAACGTTTTGCTACGGCAGCGGGGCCACGCAACCTGTTCCGTTGCTTGACTTCAGTTACTTGGGCCGCTTGGTACCGTACTTGGAACGGCCTTGTTTGCGATCGTTCACACCAGAGGTGTCAAGGCTGCCGCGCACGGTGTGATAACGCACACCCGGCAGGTCTTTTACCCGGCCGCCGCGAATCAACACCACACTGTGCTCCTGCAGGTTGTGTCCCTCACCACCGATATAGGACGTTACCTCGAAACCGTTGGTCAGGCGCACCCGGCAAACCTTGCGCAGGGCCGAGTTCGGCTTCTTCGGTGTGGTGGTGTAGACACGGGTGCAAACACCGCGGCGCTGAGGGTTGCCCTGCAAAGCGGGCACATCGCTCTTGGCTGCTTTACGTTTTCTCGGCTTACGAACCAACTGGTTGATCGTTGCCATGAAAAATAACTCCAAAAAATAAAAATGACTTCCACTTAGAAAAAAGCGGGTGGCGCATTGTAATGACGCCACCCGCCCCAGTCAATACCCCCACGGAGGGGGGCGCCGGCGCATCACCACACCGGCCAATCGCTAACTGGCGCTGGACTTCAACGCTTCGGTCAGGGCGGCTTCCACCTCCTCGGCGCTGACGCTGTCGGCGGGACTCACCTCGGTATCGCGGGCCTTGCGGCGCTCGTCGTGGTAAGTCAGGCCGGTGCCGGCGGGAATCAGGCGACCGACCACCACGTTCTCCTTCAGGCCGCGCAGGCTGTCCTGCTTGCCGGTAACTGCCGCCTCGGTAAGCACACGGGTGGTCTCCTGGAAGGAGGCCGCCGAGATAAAGGACTCGGTGGCCAGGGAGGCCTTGGTAATACCCAACAACAGGCGCTCGAACTGAGCCGGCTGCTTGTCCTCGGAGCGCAGCTTCTCGTTCTCTTCCAGCACCCGGGTGTACTCGACCTGCTCACCCTTGACGAAGGTGGAGTCACCCATGGCGGTAATCTCGACCTTGCGCAACATCTGCCGCACGATGGTCTCGATATGCTTGTCGTTGATCCTTACACCCTGCAAGCGGTACACATCCTGGATTTCGTTGGTGATATAACGGGCCAGTGCCTCCACGCCCTGCAGGCGCAGGATGTCGTGAGGGTTGCTCGGACCGTCGGATACCACTTCACCTTTGGCCACCTGTTCACCCTCAAACACGGTCAACTGGCGATACTTGGGAATCAGGCACTCGTAGTGAGTGGAACCGTCCTCCAATGGCTGGCCATCGGTGGGAGTAATCACCAGGCGACGCTTGCCTTTGGTTTCTTTACCGAAGCTGACGGTACCGGTAATTTCCGCCAGGATAGACGGCTCTTTCGGTTTGCGGGCTTCAAACAGGTCCGCCACCCGCGGCAGACCACCGGTGATATCGCGGGTCTTGGAACCTTCCTGGGGAATACGGGCAATGACGTCGCCGATACCGATATGGTCGCCGTTATTGAGGCTCAGCACCGCTTTGGCCGGCAGCATATAGTGAGCCGGCACATTGGTATTGGCCAGGCACAGTTCATTGCCGTCGCCGTCCACCAGCGTCACCGCCGGCTTGAGGTCCTTACCGGCGGCGGGCCGCTCGGCCGGATCGAGAATCTCAATGGCCGTCAGGCCGGTGAGCTCATCGGTCTGGCGGCGCACGGAGAGACCGTCCTCAAAACCGGAGAAGGCCACCTTACCGGCCACTTCGGTAACGATCGGGTGGGTGTGGGGGTCCCACTTGGCCACCACGGCGCCGCCGTCGACCTCGGCCCCGTCCTGCACGGAAATCACCGCACCGTAGGGTATCTTGTAACGCTCGCGCTCGCGGCCGCTGCTGTCGGCCACCGCCAATTCACCGGAGCGGGAGACCGCTACCAGCGAGCCGTCCTCGCGGGTCACGACCTTGATATTGTGCAACCGCACGGTACCTTCCTGCTTCACCTGGACACTGTCGGCGGCCGAGGACCGGCTCGCCGCACCACCGATGTGGAAGGTCCGCATGGTCAACTGGGTGCCCGGTTCACCGATGGACTGGGCCGCAATGACACCGATGGCCTCGCCCTTGTTGACGCGATGACCGCGGGCCAGGTCGCGCCCGTAGCACTGAGAACAGATACCGTGGCGCGTCTCACAGGTAATCGGCGAGCGCACGCACACCTCATCGATACCCATCTCCTCGATGCGATCGACCCACTTCTCATCGATCATGGTACCGGCGGGCACCAGTATCTCGTCGCTGCCGGGGCGCAAGACGTCGCGCGCCACCACGCGGCCGAGAATGCGGTCGCCCAGGGATTCGATAACGTCGCCGCCCTCGATCACCGGCGCCATGGTCAGGCCGGCATCGGTGCCGCAATCGACGCCGGTCACCACCAGGTCCTGGGCCACATCCACCAGGCGGCGGGTGAGGTATCCGGAGTTGGCGGTTTTCAGGGCCGTATCGGCCAAGCCCTTGCGGGCACCGTGGGTGGAAATAAAGTACTGCAGTACCGTCAGGCCTTCGCGGAAGTTGGCGGTAATCGGCGTTTCGATAATCGAGCCGTCCGGACGCGCCATCAGGCCGCGCATACCGGCAAGCTGGCGAATCTGGGCAGGTGAACCCCGGGCGCCGGAGTCGGCATACATATACACGGAGTTAAACGAATCCTGATGTTCCTGTTCACCCTCGCGGTTGACGACGCTTTCGGAGCTGATGCCTTCCATCATGGATTTGGCCACCAGGTCGTTGGCGCGCGACCAGATATCGATCACCTTGTTGTATTTTTCCCCCTGGGTCACCAGGCCGGAGGCATACTGACTTTCGATTTCTTTCACATCCGCCTCAGCACGCCCGATAATGGCGGCCTTTTCGTCGGGGATGGCAAAGTCGTTAACACCGATTGACGAGCCGGACTTGGTGGAGAAGTCGTAACCCATGTACATCAACTGGTCGGCAAAGATGACCGTCGCCTTGAGCCCGACAATGCGGTAGCAATCATTGATGATATGGGAAATGGCCTTCTTGACCATGGGCCGGTTGACCAGTTCGAACGACAGCCCGGCCGGCACGATTTCCCATAACAGGACGCGCCCGACAGTGGTATCGACCAGCGACGTGGAAACCTGCTCCTCGCCGTCTTCGCCGACACTCGCCTCGCCGATGCGCACCTTGATCTTCGCCTGCAGGTCGACCTGCTTGGCGTAGTAGGCGCGGGACACTTCTTCCGTATCGGCAAACGCCATGCCCTCACCGCGGGCGTTGATGCGCTCGCGGGTCATCCAGTAGAGTCCCAGCACCACGTCCTGGGAGGGCACGATAATCGGCTCACCGGACGCGGGGGAGAGGATGTTGTTGGTGGACATCATCAGCGCGCGGGCTTCCAATTGGGCCTCCAGCGTCAGCGGCACGTGCACGGCCATCTGGTCACCGTCGAAGTCGGCGTTGTAGGCGGCACACACCAGCGGGTGCAGCTGGATCGCCTTGCCCTCGATCAGCACCGGCTCGAACGCCTGGATACCCAGGCGGTGCAGCGTCGGCGCGCGGTTGAGCAATACCGGGTGCTCGCGGATCACCTCGTCGAGAATATCCCAGACCACCGCTTCCTCGCGCTCGACCATTTTCTTGGCCGCCTTGATGGTGGTGGCCAGCCCGCGCAGCTCCAGCTTGCTGAAGATAAACGGTTTGAACAGTTCCAGCGCCATTTTCTTCGGCAGGCCGCACTGGTGCAGCTTCAGGGTCGGACCCACAACGATCACCGAACGCCCGGAATAGTCGACCCGCTTGCCCAACAGGTTCTGGCGAAAGCGGCCCTGTTTGCCCTTGATCATATCGGCCAGGGACTTCAGGGGGCGCTTGTTGGAACCGGTGATGGCGCGGCCGCGACGACCGTTGTCGAGCAGGGCGTCGACGGATTCCTGCAACATGCGCTTTTCATTGCGCACGATAATGTCCGGCGCGTTCAGGTCCAGCAGACGCTTGAGGCGGTTGTTGCGGTTGATAACGCGACGGTACAGATCATTGAGATCGGAGGTGGCGAAACGGCCACCGTCGAGCGGCACCAGCGGGCGCAGGTCCGGCGGCAATACCGGCAGCGCCTCCATTACCATCCACTCGGGCTTGTTGCCGGAGTTGTAGAAAGCTTCGAGCAACTTCAGCCGCTTGGACAGCTTCTTGATTTTGGTCTCCGAGTTGGTCTGCGGTATTTCCTCGCGCAGGTGCTGAATTTCAGCTTCGAGATCGATATCGCGCATCAACTCCTGGATCGCCTCGGCGCCCATCTTGGCATCGAACTCGTCGCCGAACTCTTCCATCGCCTCGAAGTACTGCTCGTCGGTCAGCAACTGGCTTTTTTCCAGGGTGGTCATGCCCGGGTCGGTCACTACGTAGGACTCGAAATACAGCACCCGCTCTATATTGCGCAGCGTCATATCCAACAGCAGGCCGATACGGCTCGGCAGCGACTTCAGAAACCAGATATGGGCGACCGGGCTGGCCAGCTCGATATGCCCCATACGATCGCGGCGCACCTTGGCCAGAGTCACTTCCACACCGCACTTTTCGCAGATGATGCCGCGGTGCTTCATGCGCTTGTATTTGCCGCACAGGCATTCGTAGTCTTTGACCGGGCCGAAAATCTTGGCACAGAACAGCCCCTCGCGCTCGGGCTTGAAGGTGCGGTAGTTGATGGTTTCCGGCTTTTTCACTTCGCCGTAAGACCATGAACGCACCATTTCCGGTGACGCCAGCGCGATGCGAATCGCATCGAATTCCTCGGTCTGTCCCTGGGACTTTAATAAGTTGAGTAAGTCTTTCAAGGTAGCCTCCTATTCGTGGGCTCCAACAAGTAGCGAATCTAATCTCAAAACAGCCGCGCTCTCAGGCGAGCGCGGCCGGTAACGACTAACGGCTCAGGCGTCGTTCTCCAGTTCCATATTGATACCGAGCGAGCGGATTTCCTTAACCAGTACGTTAAAGGACTCCGGCATCCCGGGCTCCATACGGTGGTCGCCGTCGACGATGTTTTTATACATTTTGGTGCGCCCGGCCACGTCGTCGGATTTGACCGTGAGCATTTCCTGCAAGGTATAAGCGGCACCGTAGGCTTCCAGCGCCCACACTTCCATCTCACCGAAGCGCTGGCCGCCAAACTGGGCTTTACCCCCGAGCGGCTGCTGGGTGACCAGGCTGTAGGAGCCGGTGGAGCGGGCGTGCATCTTGTCGTCCACCAGGTGGTTGAGCTTCAGCATGTACATGTAACCGACGGTCACCGGACGCTGGAACGCGTCGCCGGTACGGCCGTCATACAGAGACATCTGACCGGATTCCGGCAGCTCCGCCAGTGCCAGCAGTTGTTTGATTTCCGTCTCCTTGGCACCGTCGAACACCGGAGTTGCCATGGGCACACCACCGCTGAGGTTGCGCGCCAGCTCCAGTACATCGGTGTCGCTGAACGACTGCAGGTCCTCTTTGGCACCGACGTCACCGGTTTTGTTGTAGATCTCCTCGAAAAACTGTCGCAGTTCGGCCACTTCGCGCTGCTGGCGCAACATGGCATCGATCTTGACGCCGAGCCCCTTGGCGGCCAGGCCCAGGTGGGTTTCGAGAATCTGTCCCACATTCATCCGCGAGGGCACGCCCAGCGGATTGAGGACGATATCGACCGGCTCGCCGTTCTCGTCATAGGGCATATCCTCGACCGGCATAATCACCGAGATAACCCCCTTGTTACCGTGGCGGCCCGCCATTTTGTCTCCGGGCTGGATGCGGCGCTTGATCGCCAGGTAAACCTTGACGATTTTCAACACGCCCGGCGCCAGGTCGTCACCGGTTTCGAGTTTTTTCTTTTTGTCCTCGAAGCGCTCGTCGAGAATCTTGCGGCGCTCTTTCAACTGTTCTTCGGCACGCTCGAGCTGCTCGTTCAGCGCCTCGTCGGACATGCGCAGCTTGAACCACTGATCGGCCTCGAGACTGTCGAGCAGTTCGTCAGAGATAACATCGCCCTTCTTAACACCCTTGCCGCCGGCAGCGGGCTGCCCCACCAGGGCGGCGCGCAGGCGTTCAAACGTGGCAGTTTCGACAATGCGATACTCTTCGTTCAAGTCTTTACGCACCTGATCCAACTGGGACTTCTCGATTTCCAGCGAGCGCTGGTCTTTCTCCAAGCCGTCGCGGGTAAACACCTGCACGTCGATAACGGTGCCGAAGGTGCTGGTGGGCACCCGCAGGGAGGTGTCTTTAACATCGGACGCCTTTTCACCGAAAATCGCCCGCAGCAGCTTCTCTTCCGGCGTCAACTGGGTTTCACCTTTCGGTGTGACCTTGCCCACCAGGATATCGCCCGGGCCGACTTCGGCACCGATATAAACGATACCCGACTCGTCCAGCTTGGACAGCGCGCCCTCGCCGACGTTGGGAATGTCCGCACTGATTTCCTCGCTGCCGAGCTTGGTGTCGCGGGCAATACAGGTCAGCTCCTGAATATGAATGGTAGTGAAACGGTCTTCCTGCACAACCCGCTCGGAGACCAGAATCGAATCCTCGAAGTTGTAGCCGTTCCAGGGCATAAAGGCGATGCGCATGTTCTGTCCCAGCGCCAGCTCGCCGAGGTCGACCGAGGGTCCGTCGGCCAGGATATCGCCGCGGGAGACCTGGTCGCCGACACTGACAATGGAGCGCTGGTTGATACAGGTGTTTTGGTTGGAGCGGGTGTACTTGGTGAGATTGTAGATATCCACACCGGCATCACCGGCGTCGACCTCCTGATCGTCAACCCGCACCACGATGCGCGCGGCATCGACCCGCTCGATCGCACCGCTGCGCTTGGCCACGACACAAACGCCGGAGTCGCGCGCCACATTGCGCTCCATACCGGTACCGACCAGCGGCTTGTCCGCCTTCAACGTCGGCACGGCCTGGCGCTGCATGTTGGAGCCCATCAGGGCACGGTTGGCGTCATCGTGCTCCAGAAACGGAATCAACGAGGCAGCCACAGAGACCACCTGGCGCGGCGACACGTCCATATACTGCACGTCTTCGGCCGCTTTCAGGGTAAATTCGTTCTGGTGGCGCACAGAGACCAACTCGTCCACCAACTGGCCTTTTTCATTGACCGTGGCCGAGGCCTGGGCAATCACATACTCGGACTCGTTGATCGCCGACAGATAGTCGATATCGTCGGTGACCTGGCCTTCTTTGACACGCCGGTACGGACTTTCCAAAAAACCGTAGTTGTTGGTGCGCGCATAGGTGGCGAGCGAGTTGATCAGGCCGATGTTCGGCCCCTCCGGCGTTTCGATCGGACACACGCGACCGTAGTGCGTCGGGTGCACATCGCGCACTTCAAAGCCGGCGCGTTCGCGGGTCAGACCACCGGGGCCCAGGGCCGATACCCGGCGCTTGTGAGTAACCTCGGACAGCGGGTTGTTCTGGTCCATAAACTGCGACAACTGGGAGGAGCCGAAAAACTCCTTGACCGCCGCCGCCACCGGTTTGGCATTGATCAAATCCTGCGGCATCAGCCCTTCGGACTCGGCCATGGACAGGCGCTCTTTCACCGCCCGCTCTACCCGGACCAGGCCGACACGGAACTGGTTTTCCGCCATTTCACCCACCGAGCGCACCCGGCGGTTGCCGAGGTGGTCGATATCGTCGACCATGCCCTTGCCGTTGCGGATATCAATCAAGGTGCGCAGCACCGCCACAATATCGTCATTCGACAGCGTGCCTTCGCCGCCCTCGCTCTCGCGACCCAGGCGGCGGTTGAACTTCATACGGCCGACAGCGGAAAGATCATAGCGCTCCTGGCTGAAGAACAGGTTTTGAAACAGTGCTTCGGCGGATTCTTTGGTGGGCGGCTCGCCGGGGCGCATCATGCGGTAAATTTCCACCAGCGCCTCCAACTCGGTGCGGGCCGGATCGACACGCAGCGTATCGGAGATAAACGGACCGCAATCCAATTCGTTGGTGTAAAGCGTCTCGACCGTTTTGATCTGGGCCGCCACCATCTTGTCCAGAATTTCTTCGGTAATCTCAGTATTACACTCCGCCAGCAGCTCGCCGGTCTCGGTGTTGGCCAGGTCTTTTGCCAGCGAACGGCCGAGCATGTATTCCCGCGGTACGGCCAGCTCGCTGACGCCGGCTTTTTCCAGTTGGCGAATATGCCGCGCGGTGACACGGCGGCCCTCTTCGACCACGACATTGCCGTCGTTGTCCTTGATTTCAAACGTGGCCACATCGCCGCGCAGCCGCGACGGCACCAGCTCAAGGGTGAATTCACCGTCACTGTTGATGTGGAAGCTGCTGGTATCAAAGAACATATCCAGCATTTCTTCCGAGCTGAAACCCAGGGCGCGCAGCAGAATAGTCGCCGGCAGCTTGCGACGGCGATCGATCCGCACAAACACCAGGTCTTTCGGATCAAACTCAAAGTCCAGCCACGAGCCGCGGTAGGGGATGACGCGGGCGGAATACAACAATTTGCCGGAAGAGTGGGTTTTACCCTTATCATGATCAAAAAACACGCCCGGGGAGCGATGCAGCTGGGAGACAATCACCCGCTCGGTACCATTGATCACGAAGGTGCCGTTATCGGTCATGAGCGGAATCTCGCCCATGTAGACTTCCTGCTCTTTGATGTCCTTGATGGACTTGTTGGCAGATTCTTTATCGTAAATAATCAGGCGCACTTTGACACGCAACGGCACGGCGTAGGTGACACCGCGCAGTTGGCATTCGTTGACGTCAAATGCAGGCTTACCCAGGTTGTAACTCACGTATTCAAGGGCGGCGCTGCCGGAATAGCTCACTATCGGAAACACAGACTTGAAAGCCGCGTGCAAACCGTGGTCGCCACGGGCATCGGCGGCGGTGCCGGCCTGGGTAAATTTCCGGTAGGAGTCCAACTGAATCGCCAGGAGGAAAGGTACATCCATAACGGTCGGCAGTTTGCCGAAGTCCTTGCGGATACGTTTTTTCTCAGTGTATGAGTAAGCCATTTGTATTCCCCAGCTTGTTCGGATAAGGCCCTATCTCAGCCACAGAAACGCGGGTGGCGTTTCATCTAATTTCCGTAAAACAAAACTATTTAGCAACGAAAGTTTATTAACCCAGGTTTATTAAGTCATGCTTATTAAACCAAGGGCATCAGAAGCTGTTTCATAACTGCCAGACTGCTGTGGCGACGCTAAACAAACTTGCCACACCCGCCGTTATGCAACGACTGCCGACTTCTTACTAAACCCGTGTCACTACTTCACAATACCATCGCGATTTTTACTGCAATCACTTCGATCTTTTACCGTCGACCGCAAACGGAAAAAGGCCAGTGGGATTTTCCCACCAGCCTTTAGCCCAAAACTAACAAGGGCTTGAAAAGTAGCGCTATGCCACCGAAGTCAACTATCACTCTATTGTGAAAACCTGCTGGTAAACACCAGAGTCAGTTACTTAACTTCGACAGATGCGCCGGCTTCTTCAAGCTGCTTCTTAGCTTCTTCAGCTTCTTCTTTGGTAACGCCTTCTTTGATCGGCTTAGGTGCTTCGTCCACCAGCGCCTTGGCTTCCTTCAGGCCGAGACCGGTGAGACCGCGAACAGCCTTGATGACATTGACTTTCTTGTCACCGGCTGCGGACAGAACCACATCGAACTCGGTCTTCTCTTCAGCGGCGGCGCCGGCATCGGCGGCAGGGGCAGCAGCAACGGCGACAGCAGCCTGGGCGGAAACGCCAAACTTCTCTTCCATTGCTTCAACCAGTTCAACAACGTCCATTACAGACATTTCGGCAATTGCATTTAAGATATCGTCTTTAGACAGAGCCATGACTCAAATCTCCAGATAAAAGATTGAAAACTAATAAACTCTCGAAACCGCTTCTCATCAAAAAGATAAACAACTAAGCAGCATCTTGCTTTTGGTCGCGAACAGCCGCAACTACGCGAGTAACCTTGGTCGGCACTTCGTTGAAAGTACGAACCAACTTGGTGACGGGCGCCAGCATAACGTTGGCCAGCATACCCAACGCTTGTTCCCGCGTCGGCAGCTTGGCCAGCGCATCAATTTGCGCAGCCTCAAGTTTTTTGCCACCGACAGACAGCGCCTTGACTTCAAAATTTGCATTATCTTTCGCAAAATCTTTGAAAAGACGTGCCGCCGCGCCCGGGTCTTCCATAGAAAAGCCGAACAGCGAAGGCCCCACCAGCGCGTCGTTGACACATGCGAACTCAGTCCCTTCGAAAGCGCGCTTCGCCAATGTATTGCGAACCACACGAAGGTGTACTTTATTCTCACGGGCCAATTTCCGCAGGGCAGTCATGTCTGTCACGTTCACACCGCGCGCGTCGGCGATCACCAATGACAAAGCGTTGCTCGCGGTCTCGTTAACGTCAGCGACAATCGCTTTTTTGTCTTCGAGTCCTATTGCCACGAGGTTTCTCCTGGATTTGATTAGCTTCACCTGCGCGCCACAATGGCCGCAAGGGTGTCAACTAATCGTTACTTCAACTTTCAATCGGAGCCGATCAATGGCCTCGGTTGAAAGCGGTTTCGGTGATCAAATCCAGCTCTGTAACACTGAATTGGGACACACCGTCTGCGTAGGTTCGACCCGAGAGTCTCATTAAGCGCAAGCCGGACCGGCCCGCCGTGCACCTACGGTCTTTGACAGCCGGTCGCAAAAGCACGCTTTTGCGGCAGACCCCAAAGTTCTGTTGGCAAGCCGTTAAACTTCCAGGCTTGCCTGATCAATGACCAAGCCCGGGCCCATAGTGGTGCTCAGGGATACCTTTTTCAGGTAAATACCCTTGGCCGAGGCCGGCTTGGCTTTTTTCAAATCGTTGATCAGCGCTTCAAGATTTTCCTTGAGCAGTTTCGGCTCGAACGATACCTTGCCGATACCACCATGGATAATACCGCCTTTGTCAGCGCGAAAACGCACCTGACCGGCCTTGGCATTTTTCACAGCGGTCGCCACATCCGGCGTCACCGTCCCGGTTTTCGGGTTCGGCATCAGTCCGCGGGGGCCGAGAATCTGGCCCAACTGCCCCACCACGCGCATGGCGGCAGGGTCGGCAATCACCACATCGAAATCCATCTTGCCGGCTTTTACCTGCTCGGCCAGGTCTTCCATACCGATCAGGTCGGCGCCCGCCTCTTTGGCGGCATCGGCATTGGCGCCCTGGGTAAATACGGCTACCCGCACATCTTTACCGGTGCCGTGGGGCAGTGTAGTGGCGCCGCGCACAGCCTGGTCGGATTTGCGCGGATCGATACCCAGGTTTATGGAGGCATCGACAGTTTCCGGAAACTTGACTGTGGACAGTTCTTTCAGCAGGGCTACAGCCTCGTCAATACCATAGAGCTTGGTGCTGTCGACCTTTTCTCTGATCGAGCGCTGGCGCTTGGATAACTTAGCCATCTCACACCCCCTCCACGTCGACGCCCATGGCGCGGGCGGAGCCGGCGATGGTGCGCACGGCGGCGTCCATATCGGCAGCAGTCAGATCGGGCATTTTCGCCGTCGCGATCTCCTCGAGCTGCGCGCGGTTCACCTTGCCCACCTTTTCGGTGTTGGGGCGGCCGCTGCCGCTTTTGATACCCGCCGCCTTCTTCAGCAGGAAGGACGCCGGCGGCGTTTTCATGGTGAAGGTGAAGCTGCGGTCGCTGTAGACGCTGATCACCACCGGCACCGGCGCACCCGGCTCCAGGCTCTGAGTCTGGGCATTGAACGCCTTACAGAACTCCATGATATTGACACCGTGCTGACCCAGGGCCGGCCCTACCGGCGGACTGGGGTTGGCCTGACCGGCCGCTACCTGCAGCTTAATATAAGCTTCAACTTTCTTTGCCATAGTCTATGACTCCCAAGTTTGGGTATTAGCGCCTCGGAACCGCCTCTTGGCGGAAGGGTTCGTCGCCGGCTCCCCGTTTTTTAAAGACCGTGCCCGTCACGGGCAGGTCATGCTTTCAAAAACACACAAGCCTTCCTCTGCTGCATGGCAGAAGAAGGCGGAAAATATAGACCGTCAAGCCTTCTCGACTTGACCGAACTCCAGCTCTACCGGGGTGGAGCGACCGAAGATCAGCACCGCCACCCGGAGCTTGCTCTTCTCGTAATTCACTTCCTCGACAACGCCGTTGAAGTCGTTAAACGGCCCGTCGATCACCCGTACCATTTCACCCGGCTCGAAGATGGTCTTGGGCTTGGGCTTCTCAACTGAATCGTCGACACGCTGCAGTATAGCCTCTGCTTCTTTATCCGTGATCGGCGCCGGCTTGTCGGCCTTGCCGCCGATAAACCCCATGACCCGGGGCGTGTCCTTTACCAGGTGCCAGGAGTCGTCGTTGAGCTCCATCTGCACCAGCACGTAGCCCGGAAAGAACTTGCGCTCGGAGCGGCGCTTCTGGCCGCCGCGCATCTCGATGACCTCTTCAGTAGGCACCAGGATGTCGCCGAAAAGCGCCTGCATATCGTGTAATTCAACACGCTCTTTCAGCGCCGCAGCCACTTTCTTCTCGTAGCCGGAATAAGCGTGAACCACATACCAACGTTTAGCCATGGATGACCTCTAACCGATAATCAGGGAAGCCAGCCAACCCAGCAAGGCGTCCAGCAGCCAAAGCAATATCGCCATCAATAAAACCACCGCTACCACAATGAGGGTGGTTTGATTGGTTTCCTGGCGGGACGGCCAAACCACTTTGCGCACTTCTGTCTGCGCTTCACGAAGCAGCGCCCACAACGCGGCGCCTTTGGCTGTATTGACCGCCACAAAGGCGGCAACCAAGCCGATACCCACCAACCCCAGCACCCGGTACAGCAGGGAAAAATCGGAAAAATAGGAATTCCCGACCACCCCGGCGGCCACCAGCAACAACACCAGCAGCCACTTCAGACCGTCCAAGCGAAAGCTCGGAGCTTCGACTTTTGCATTCATCGGTTGGTGTTACCTCACAAAATTGGCAGGCCAGGAGGGACTCGAACCCCCAACACCCGGTTTTGGAGACCGGTGCTCTACCAATTGAACTACTGGCCTAAACTTTTAGCCGATGGCGGGCGATCCCGCCACCGATAGTTATGTTTTATTCGATGATTTTGGCAACGACACCCGCACCAACCGTGCGGCCGCCCTCGCGGATCGCAAACCGCAGACCCTCTTCCATCGCAATCGGGGCAATCAGTGTCACCACCATCTGCACATTGTCACCCGGCATCACCATCTCGGTGCCTTCCGGCAATTCGCAGGCACCGGTCACGTCCGTGGTGCGGAAATAGAACTGCGGCCGGTAGCCTTTGAAAAACGGCGTGTGACGCCCACCTTCGTCCTTCGACAGCACATACACCTCAGACTCGAACTTGGTGTGCGGCGTGATCGAACCCGGACGCGCCAGCACCTGCCCACGCTCCACTTCTTCCCGCTTGGTGCCGCGCAGCAGTACCCCCACATTCTCACCAGCACGGCCTTCGTCCAGCAGCTTGCGGAACATCTCCACTCCGGTACAGGTGGTCTTGGTGGTCTCTTTGATACCGACGATCTCGATCTCCTCGCCCACCTTCACAATACCCCGCTCGACACGACCGGTTACCACCGTGCCGCGACCGGAGATCGAAAACACGTCCTCGATCGGCATCAGGAACGGCTGGTCCACCGCCCGCTCCGGCTCCGGAATATACTCGTCCAGGGTTTCCACCAGCTTCTTCACCGCCGTGGTACCCATCTCGTTGTCGTCTTTGCCTTCCAGCGCCATCAGCGCCGAACCGGTGATGATCGGGGTGTCGTCGCCCGGGAACTCGTACTGGTCCAGCAGCTCCCGCACTTCCATTTCCACCAGCTCCAGCAGCTCGTCGTCGTCGACCATGTCCGCCTTGTTCAGGAACACCACAATATAGGGCACGCCCACCTGCCGTGACAGCAGGATATGCTCGCGGGTCTGCGGCATCGGGCCGTCTGCCGCCGAGCACACCAGGATCGCACCGTCCATCTGCGCGGCACCGGTGATCATGTTTTTCACGTAGTCGGCGTGGCCCGGGCAGTCGACGTGGGCGTAGTGACGGCCCGGCGAGTCGTATTCCACGTGGGAGGTCGCAATCGTGATACCCCGCTCGCGCTCTTCCGGGGCATTGTCGATACCGTCGAAAGCCACCGCTTCGCCACCCCAGACTTCTGCACACACCCGCGTCAGCGCCGCGGTCAGTGTGGTTTTGCCGTGGTCGACGTGACCGATGGTGCCCACATTGACGTGGGGCTTATTACGTTCAAACTTTTCCTTTGCCATTGCGGGCGGCCTCCTCTAGTGGGACATGTAGTAAGACATGGTTATTCGCTGTAATCTCCGAACCCATGTAATCTTTGATCTCATGAGTCCAACCTAAAACGTACAACACAACTAAAACCACAAGGAATACCTCTCCCTTGCGGGATAAGAAACCTCGCGGTTAAACTGGAGCTCATAACCGGACTTGAACCGGTGACCTCTTCCTTACCAAGGAAGTGCTCTACCGACTGAGCTATATGAGCCAAAATCTACTCAGTGCCAGCCATCCTGGCGCAACCAACTGCCTCAATCAGCACCGGCCCGGCCATCCTGGCGCAGCCACCTACCCCAATCGACACCGGCCCGGCCGTCCTGGCCGCCTAACACATCATCTGGAGCGGGTAGCGGGGATCGAACCCGCATCATCAGCTTGGAAGGCTGAGGTTCTACCATTGAACTATACCCGCATAAATACCCGCAGAATCTGCACCCGCGGAGCTTTTACCCGACTCCCAGCGCTCGCACCCTCAACATTGAACCCGGATCAAAGACGAACCTGTCAAATGGGGTCTGTCGCTATCGGTCAACGGGTCGATCACCACCAAGCTGGTGGCCAAAATCAATTACCGATCCAATATTTCCAAAGCCGTCACATCGGCTTTACACTGAGCCGGCTCCAGCGCCAAACAGCCTCCAGTAGCTGACTGGCAGCGGCCTATTGCATATATATGGTGCAGGGGGGTGGATTCGAACCACCGAAGCTTGCGCGTCAGATTTACAGTCTGATCCCTTTGGCCACTCGGGAACCCCTGCGAAAGTGGCGGACATTCTCCGCCCCGACCAGGGTGCTGTCAACCGGTTTTTCTAACAATTTCACGCAGTTACAACACAAAGATCGAGAAAAATGGAGCTGGCGAGAGGAGTCGAACCCCCGACCGGCTGATTACAAGTCAGCTGCTCTACCAACTGAGCTACGCCAGCCCTACATCAGGCATTTTCCCCGCCATCCATGGCGCAGCCACCTGCCTTTGGCGACCACCGGCCCGGCCATCCCGGCCGCGCGTTCGGCGAGCTGCGTCCGCCTGCCGGCGAACGGTCTCACCTCACCCAACTGAGCTACGCCAGCCCTACATCAGGCATTTTCCCCGCCATCCATGGCGCAGCCACCTGCCTTTGGCGACCACCGGCCCGGCCATCCCGGCCGCGCGTTCGGCGAGCTGCGTCCGCCTTACACCTCCACTTATCAAGCAGAAGTTGACAGCTCACTGCTAAGTGGAGGCGGGATTCTATTGAAAGTTGTCAGTGGAAGCAACAGTTGGGCAGAAATTTTGTCGGCGTTCAATGCCGGGGTTGTCGGCAGTCACCTGAAACCACAGTTCTTCACTGATTTTGGCGGCCTGATCCGGGCGCAGCAGCGCCCAGGTCTCTTTATAGGTGCGAGCCATTTCTTTGATTTCGGCGGCATAACCCCGATTGACCATATCCTCCTGACGCCGCAATGCCAGGGCCTCCTGGCTAAACATGCCAAACGAGATACCGTTGGCGAGCTCTCCCTTGGGAATCACATAACTGTCGACACCCTTGGCCTGCAGCTCATGCAAGCGGCGCAGGGCCTCTTTGCGCGATACTTCCGGGGGCAGATACACCCAATAGCCGACCTCGCCCGGAATCTCCACATCCTGGATTTCGGCAGCGATCTCCAGGGCCGCCATGCGCTCGATAAAATACTCGGCGCGCAACAGCTTCTCAAAGGGCCCCACCAGGGTACACAGAGGCTCACCCTGAACAGCCCCGGTATTCTCCGTTAGCTGCAAACGCCCCTTTTCACGGAGCATATCGGCGAGCGCCTGCCCTTCCAGCTCGCTGAGCAGGGTGAGCCACTCCACCCCCTCGCGCTCGGCAACCACCGGCTTGGCGGTAACGGCGGGCGCCTGGGGCTCGGGATCGCGCAGCAACTGCCACGCCAGTATTACACCGTTGGCCAGCAGTAATGTCAGGAATATCCAACGCATAAGCTTTCCAGTTTCCCTGTTCTCTCGTGTTTCTTAGCGTTTCAAGGCAGCGCCAGGGCCAGCCCGTCCAGTACCAGGTCGGGGCAAATACGGGCGTCTATAGAAGATAGCAAAGCCCCCACCCGCTCCCCGTCGCCACCGGTCACCACCACGGTCACCGGCGTTTCCAGTTCAGCCACCAGGCGGCGGTACGCCTCGGTGACAAAGCCGACCGTCATCAACAGCAGACCGCGGTTGACCGCATCTGCGGTATTGTCGGCCGGATCGAGCGACGCAGCCGCCGCAGCCTCGACCTTCACCGCATCGGTGTCCCGAAACAGCGCCCGGCGCATCAACTGCAGACCCGGGACAATATACCCCCCTAAATGCAGTCCTTCATTATCTACCATATCCAGGGTAACCGCGCTGCCGCAATCCACAATCAGGCAGGCCCGCTGCCACTGCTGATAGGCTGCAAGCACCGCCAGCCAGCGATCCACCCCCATGGCAGAGGGATCCCGGTAGGCGTTGGTTACCCCCGCACAGCGGCGGGTCGTGACCGCTATTTCGGGCTCCAGTTGCCAGCGGTGCCGGCAGTGCTGCAGCAGCAGCTCAGTGCGCTCGGGCCCGGCCACACTGGCAAGGCGGATAAGCGCCGGCGCTTCGACACCCGGCGCCACCCGTGTCACCCAAGCGTCACGATACAGATGACTGTCGCCGGACAACTGCCGCCCTTGCCCGATCAGGCGCCATTTAAGACGGGTATTACCCATATCGATCTCCAGTAAGACCCCGTCACTCATGCGGTGGGCCTCAGAGAAATCTCACCGCCACTGAAAACCTGCTCGCGGCCGTCGACCAATATCCGCAGCCCCCCGGTTTCCGTCACCCCGCAGGCCGCCCCCAGCACCGACTCCGTAGCCGTTCGCAGCTCCACCTGGCAGTTGCGGTAGGCGTCGAGGGACTCCCACTCCTCCCGCAGACAGGCGAACCCGCGCGCCTGGAAATCGTCCAGCAAGGGTAACAGGTGGTTTAAAAGCTGCGCCACCAATTGATTGCGGGAACAGCGCCCCACGATAGTCTCCATATCCACCCAGGCCTGATCAATAGCGGCGCCGGCGACAGCGGGCATGGTGACATTGATACCGATACCGCTGACCACCTGGCAAAAACTGCTGACGTCGCCGGTCATCTCCAACAGAATGCCGGCCAGTTTGCGCCCCCGCCACAGTACGTCGTTGGGCCATTTAAGCCGGATATCGTCGAGCCTGGTGCCGGCGTCACCGGCCGTCGCGGCGAGATCGCGCAGGGCCCGGGTCACTGCAACGCTGACCGCCAGGCTCAAGCCCTCCAACACGGCCGCGCCGCCATCAAACCCCCAGACCACCGACAGATAGATATTCCTGCCGAAGGGACTGACCCACGCGCGCCCGCGGCGGCCTTTGCCGGCGGTCTGCTGCTCAGCCAGGCAGATATACCCCCTGGCGTTGCCCGCCGCCGCCCGGGCCAGGGCGCGGGTATTGGTAGAGTCGATGACCGATTGAATATCCAACTCTACCGCCAGTGCCCGCGCCGCCGGATTCAAGGCGGCATCAATGGCATCGGCATCGAGGAGTTCAAGGCCACCTTCCAGGCAGTAACCCCGCCCCTTCACCGAGGTCAGCACCAGACCCAGCGGCTCCAGTTTACGCAGGTGCTTCCACACCGCGGTGCGGCTGACACCCAATACCTCACCCAGCTCTTCGCCGGAGTGAAACCTGCCGTCGGCCAGCAGCTTTAGTAGTGAGTTGATATCCATTAATGACCTTAGATGTTTGCCTGCGGTTGACAGCTTACGGCCGGTCGGCGTGAAATGGCGCTGTTGTATTATGGCGTTATGTGAACTCCATTACTCTACATAACGGCGATGATAGCGATCCCCCAGACTGGTAAGGGTCTCGTAACCCAGAGCACCGACTCTGGCGCTGACCTCATCCACATCCAGCGAGGGGCCGAGCACCTGAATATGACCGCCCCCGGCCGGGGGCAGCTGTTCGACCGGCACCTCAGTGATGTCGAAAATGGTCGAGTCCATGGAGATACGGCCGACCACCGGCACCCGCCGACCCGCCAGTATCCCAAAACCATCACTGCCGACAATGCGATGGATACCGTCGGCATAGCCCCCCAGGGCCACCGCCAACCGCGCCGGCCGCTCCAGGGTATAGGTGGCGCTGTAGCCGACGCTGACACCGGCACGGGGAACATCCCGCACCTGGATAATCGGCAGGCGCAACTCGACCACCGGCTCGACAATACTGCTGGCTCCGGGCTGCGGATTGACGCCGTAGAGCGCGGCACCGGGCCTCACCAGATCGAACTGCCAGTCCTCCCCCAGGCAGATGCCGGAGGAGTTGGCCAGGCTGAGCCTGATTTCCGGGCATAGCGTGCGCATCTTTTCCAGTGCCCACTGAAACCGCTGTAACTGGTGGCTATTCAGCGGGTGCTCCGGCTCGTCGGCACAGGCCAGATGACTCATAAACAATATCGGGTTGCAGTCGAGCAATAGCTGCCGTTCATCACACAGACGCTCGAACACACCGAGATCGAGACCCAGCCGCGTCATGCCGGTATCGACCTTGATCGCGCAGGGCGCTGACCCGGCCAGCTCGCGCCAGCGTTGCAATTGCTCGACAGTGAATAGAACCGGTACCAGTCCCCGGCTCAGACAGTCGGCTTCACGGCCGCGGCCAACACCGGCGAGCACGTACAGTGTGGCGTTGCGAGGCAAGTAAGCGCGCGCGCTGACGCCCTCGTCGACGGTGGCCACAAAGAAGCTGCGGCACCCGGCAGCGTACAGACTCGGCGCCACGCGCTCGCTGCCGAGGCCATAGGCGCTGGCCTTGATGACCGCACCACACTCGGTACCGGGTTTTAACTGGCGGCACATGGCGTGCCAATTGCGTTGGATAGAGGCTAAATCTATGGTCAGGATGCCGTCGCGCATTAACTTCTCGCCACCGCTCGCGGCGGTGTTGCTGTCCGGTGTCGGCCATATCTGGCCCGAAGGGCGCATCTAAACAAATAAAACCCGACTTAGGCAAGCCCAGGCGCCGAACGGCTAGTGGTAAACACAGGTACCAGCGGCAAGAGCGGCAGTGGCCGGTAGGCTTTCTCCTGACTACACACTCAGAGAGATGGGGTCGGCTACTAGTTAAAAATACTGAAGGTAGGTCTGCCTCGGGATGGCGCTTTCAGAAACTCTCGACAGCAGGGATGCTGTCGTGAAGCCCCCAGGGACGGGTTGAGGGGGGGGGCGCCTAGCCCGTGTTTCTGAAAGCGCCATCCCGAGGCAGGCCGGTCAATTGGCACTTTTTACTGAAACACCGCCAACACCACCAACACCACCAGCAAAAGTAGGTGCTTTAGGCAAAAGCGAGTGCCATTGGCGCCGGAGGCGACTTGCACTTTACACGAACACTGTTTATATATACAGTATTAATCCGATTGACTGACCCGATCCACTGCCCCATGCTCGACCAACTCTTTGACCGCGGCCAGGTCTGGCAACGGCACCAATACAGCTCTCCCCCGGCCATTGACACCGGCTTTGCCACCTTGAACCAGCACCTGCCGGGCGCCGGCTGGCCAGCCGCCGGGGTCACTGAAATTCTTTACCCGCAGCATGGTATCGGGGAGTTGAGCCTGCTGCTGCCAAGCCTGGCAAAGCTCAGCCAAAGGGAACTGTGGATTATCTGGGTAGGACCGCCCTGGCGTCTGAACGCCCCGGCACTGGCTGCCGCCGGTGTCGATGTCAGACGCATACTGGTGGTCTCGCCGGCCCAAAATACCGGTATCCTCTGGGCCCTTGAGGAGGGACTGAAAAGTGGCGCCGCCAGCGCCGTACTGGGCTGGCCACAACAAGCCAGCAGCACCCAGGTACGGCGGTTGCAGATTTGCGCGGCGCAACACGAGGTGCCCTGCTTCGTATTCAGGCACCAGCGCCCGGGCGGACAGAACCAGCAGACCCCCAGTGCCCTGCGGCTGCAACTAAAACCATTGAGCACCGATCGGGTTGAAATTCGTATTCTGAAACAGCGCCGGGGGTGGCCCGCAGCACCTTTTCCATTCACCCTGCAGCGCTGTCCCGCATTTCGCTATCCCGCCGGCAGCACTCCCAGCACAGGTGACGCAGGCAGAGCGGGCGGACTGGGCGGGTCAGGTAATAAATAGCTGCACCATGAACTGGCTATACGCGCACCTGCCCCACTTGTATGCAGAGACCTGGTTACCACAATTTCACACCGGTGAGCCCGTGGCGCTGATTCGGGATCACAACCACCTGATCGAGGATGCAAACGACGCCGCCAAAGCCTGCGGCGTGGATGTCGATATGTCGCTGAATACGGCGTTTTGCCTGTGTCCCGGCCTCCAGGTCACCCCGCGGGACCCGTGCCGGCAACAGCGGGCGCTGGAGCGGGCGGCCGTCATTGCATCGCGCTATTCCGCCTGGCTCGGCCTCGATGCCGCCGACGGTCTTTATCTTGAAATTGCCTCCATGAAAAGGCTGCTGGGGGGTGTAGCGCAGATTCAGCACAGACTGCAGCTGGCATTGCAACAAATGGGGTACAGCGCCGTGATCGCAGTGGCGCCGCAACCCAAGGCGGCGCGGCTGCTGGCGCGGGCCGGGCAGCACCGCTGTTGTGACCAGGAGCAACTCATACAGGCACTGGCCGATATTCCGTTCACAGCACTCGGTATCGAGGCAAAAACCGAACTGCGACTGGCCAAGCTGGGCCTCGCCACAGTGCAGGACCTGGTGCAACTGCCGAGCGGCGATTTGAGTTATCGCGTAGATGCCGAGTTAACCCTTTACCTGGACCAGATCAGCGGTCGCAAACCCTGGTTGCCGCCGCCCTTCAAGGCGGCGGAGCGCTTTCACTGGTATATGGACCTGGAACAGGAGTTCGAAAGCCTGGAGCCACTGCGGTTCTACCTGGCACAGGGTGTCGGCCAATTCTGTCGTTTTCTGCAAAAGCGCTGCCTGGCGGCGCAGGTGCTGCGCTTGAAATTGCAGCACCGGCACCGGGCCCCAAGCTGTGTGGATATCAAACTTGCCAATATCGACAATCGCCCGGAATCCTGGCAGTACATGCTCAACAGCACCGTCAATCGCCTTGAGCTGGCCGCGCCGATTACGGCCATGCAACTGTCGGCGGCACTGTTCGAGCCGCTCGATGACCGGGACCTTCATTTGTTCAACAACGTATCGCAGGAGTGCGATCAGAAAAAGACCCAACTGCTCAATCGCCTCAGCGCGCGCCTGGGTATACACAATGTGCACTTCTTGCAGATCAGCACCGACCCCAGACCGGAATTCCAGACTATCTGCGCCAGCCAACCCGCGGCTCAGGCGCAACGCCCGGCAGCGGCGCTGGTTGCCCCGCTGTGGCTGCTGCCGCAACCGCAGCCTGTTGCCATCGATCGCTACATAATCCAGCGGGGGCCGGTGCGTCTCACCAGCGGCTGGTGGGACCGTAACGCGGCGCACAGGGATTACTATGTGGCCGGCGACAGCGGGCTGACCACACAATGGCTGTTTCGCGATAGCGACGGCACCTGGTACCAGCATGGTTGGTTCGCCTGACGCCGGCAGCCGCAAGCAGAGTCGGGCAGAGCCCGGCTTTGTCGAGCTGCATTGTATTTCCAACTACAGCTTTTTGCGGGGTGCGTCGCATCCCGAGGAACTGGTGCACCAGGCAATGACGGCGGGCTATGCGGGCCTGGCACTTACCGACGAGTGCTCGGTGGCGGGCGTGGTAAAAGCCTGGCAGCAATTGCAGCAGCAACCGGTCGAGAATTTTTCCCTGATTATCGGCAGCGAATTCCGTTACCGCAACGAGTGCTTTGTGGTGTTGGCGACAGACAAACTGGCCTATAGCGAGCTGTGCCGGTTGATTTCCGCCTGTCGCCAGGCCGCACCGAAAGGCGATTATGTCTTTCACCCGCGGGACCTGGTGCAATATATCCGGCGCGGGCTCCTGCTGTGGCGGCCCGCCACAGCAGCACCGGACTACCTGCCGGCACTGACCGCGCACTTTCGCGGCCGCTTCTGGCTGCTGGTGGAACTGTCACTGACCGACGCCGACGAACCCCACCAGCGCCAGGTGGAAACTATAGCCAGGGACGTCGAGCTGCCTATTGTTTGCAGCAACAATGTGCATATGCATGATCCGAAACGCAAGATGCTACAGGATACGCTCACCGCCATTCGACTCAACCGAACGGTTACCGAGATAAAACAGCATTTATTGCCAAACGCGGAAAACTATCTGCGTCCGTTAAAGAACGTCCGAAAGATTTATAAGCAGGCTTATATTCTTGAAAGCCTGGTCATTGCTGAGCGCTGCCACTTCAGGCTGGAAGAAATCAAATACCTGTACCCCAAAACCTGCGTACCGGCGGGCTTGTGCGCCCGGGATTATTTGCGCCAGGCAACTTACGAAGGCGCACGTCGACGCTATGGCGACACCGTGCCCGAGCAGGTCAAAGCCACAATCGAAAAAGAGCTGGGCATCATCGCCGAGCTGAACTATGAGTACTACTTCCTGACTATTTACGACATTGTAAAACAGGCACGGAAGATGGGCATTCTCTGCCAGGGACGCGGCTCGGCCGCCAACTCAGTGGTCTGCTACTGTCTGCATATCACGGAGGTCGACCCCACTGAGGTCAGCCTGTTGTTCGAGCGATTTATTTCCAGGCGCCGCAATGAACCGCCGGATATCGATGTGGATTTTGAAAATGCGCGCCGCGAGGAAGTCATTCAATATATCTACGAGAAATATGGCAGGGATCACTGCGCCATAGCGGCGACCGTGATTACCTACCGAGCCAAAAGTGCGCTGCGGGATCTGGCAAAGGCGCTGGGCATCAATATGCTGCAACTGGAAAACGTGATCGCCAATTACGGCTGGCGCTACCGGGATAAACACAATTGGGTTGACGAGGTCATTACACCGGCGCTGTCGCTGGACAATCATATGCTCGATTGCTTCAAACAATTACTGACCGAGTTGGTCGGCTTCCCCCGCCATCTTTCCCAGCATGTCGGCGGGTTTGTCATTTCCGAGCCGCCGCTGATCGACCTGGTGCCGATTGAGAATGCGGCGATGGCGGATCGCACCGTTATTCAATGGGACAAAGAAGACCTGGAAGCGCTCGGACTGATGAAGGTCGATGTGCTGGCGCTGGGCATGCTGACAGCATTGCGCAAGTGTTTCACCTATATCAGTACAGCCAGCGGCAAGCCTGTTGCCATGTCGAGCATCCCACGGGACGACCCCAGGGTTTACGGCATGCTGCAAAAGGCCGACACCGTCGGTTTGTTTCAGGTTGAGTCGCGGGCGCAGATGAATATGCTGCCGCGGCTCAGGCCGGAAAAGTACTATGACCTGGTGGTGCAGGTGGCCATCGTCAGGCCCGGTCCCATTCACGGCGATATGGTACATCCTTATTTGCGTCGCAAACATGGAGAGGAACGTGTAGATGTGCCCCTGAAAGAACTCGAACCCATCTTAAACCGAACTTATGGCGTGCCCATTTTTCAGGAACAGGTCATTGCCCTGGCGATCAAAGGCGCCGACTTTACCCCCGATGAAGCCGAGGAACTGCGCCGCTCCATGGCGAGTTGGAAGCGCGAAGGCCATATGCACAGACTGCGGCAAAAACTGACCGATAATTTACTGCGCAAAGGGGTCAGCCAGGACTATGTCGAGAGAATCTGCCGGCAGATTGAGGGGTTTGGCGAATACGGTTTTCCGGAATCCCACGCCGCCAGTTTTGCCCTGCTGGCCTACGCGTCGGCCTGGCTGAAATACTACCACCCGACCGCCTTTCTCTGCGCCCTGCTCAACAGCCAGCCGATGGGGTTTTACCGGCCCTGGCAGTTGATCCAGGACGCCCAGCGTCACGGCGTTACAGTCTTGCCCGTCGACATCAACCGCAGCGAGTGGGACTATACGCTGGAGCGCCGGGGGGAGGTATTGCGGCTCGGTTTGCGCAGCATCAAAGGGTTGTCTGAGCCGGCAGCCGAGTTGATCTGCCGCCACCGGCCGGCGCGGGGATATGCCGCTGTTGAGGATTTGTTCGCTATTCCCGGCATTGACAAAGACACTCTGGAGACACTGGCCTCCGCCAACGCCCTGGCGCCCCTCGGCGGGCATCGCTTTCAACAGCGCTGGAACACCTCCGGCTTTGATTTCTACCGTGGACTGTTTGCCGCGCAGGCGCCGCAGGGCTATCAAATCAGAGAGCCGAGTCGGATTGAAGATTTATTTGAAGACCATGCCATGCTCGGATTCAGCCTGCACGACCACCCGATGGCTTACCTCAGAGACCAGGGGGTTCTCAGTGATTGCATTGCAGCGGAGTTGCTCGGTGAGGTTCAATCGGGCACGGAACTCTATATCGCCGGTGTCGTTATTAACCGCCAGCGGCCAAAAACCTCCGCCGGGGTGACATTTCTGACACTCGAAGACGAGACCGGCTCAATGAATGTGATCATCTGGCTGCAAAACGCGTTGCGGCAGATGGAAGAACTGGTAAAGGCCAGAATCTTGAAAATCTATGGCCTGCTGGAACAGGACAAGAGCGGCGGCGTAATTCATGTGATCGCCTATCGGCTGTTCGATATCAGCAGCCAGCTTGAACGCTTTAGCAGCAAGTCCAGGGATTATCATTAAGTGGTGCTATTGTTCACACCCTCCGCTGTGATATGAATAACCGCATGGCTCGGATTGCAATAGCCTGGCGGATGATTACGACATACAAAGTAGCCTGGTATTTACAAAAACATAAACTAAGCGCTGGGTTTCAGCTTCACTGGCTGGACCACCGCCGGATTGTCCAGGTTGCGGTCTCGCGCCGAAAACAACAGAAAACCAATAACCAGAATAATCGCGCCGCAAGCGCCGAAGACTAACCGCCCCCACAGCGGGTTGGGCAGTGCCATCATGGCCGTTACAAACAGACCCAAAATCGCAATCATTCTGCCGAGCAGTATTCGCTGGCGGTTGTCCAGCTTGTGCTGCGTATCCGTTTCATTGACAAGGGGCGTGTCTATATTTTTAAAGAAACGACTGACCGCAAGCTCTCTCTCCTCAGACAGACCGCGATAAAACAAGGATGTCAGAGCGAAATAACCGCCGGTTATCACCAGGTGGCAGGTGAGACCGATAGCGACCAGCAGTTCCGACCACTCCCTGCTGGTCAGCTCTTGTTCCAAGCCGAACAGCGCCTCAATATGGTAGGGCTCCACCACGAAACCGGCAAAGTAAGAGACCGCGGCGCCCACCAGCAGGGTGGACCAACCGGCCCAATCCGGCGTTTTGCGAATGAAAAACCCTAGAAAGCCGGGTATCGTCATTGGAAAAGCCAAGAGCGCACCCACATACATCATCGCATCGAATAAGCTGACGCCTTTGAGCGAGTTGATAAAAACCGCCACAAAAATAATGCCGATACCAAAGCACGTTGAGGCAATGCGGGACACAAACATCAGCTCTTTCTCACCGGCACCCTGCCGGAGTATCGGCTCATAAAAGTTCCTGACAAAAATACCGGCGTTTCGATTCAGCCCGGAGTCCATCGAACTCATGGTCGCGGCAAACATCGCCGCTATCAGCAGGCCGACCATGCCGGCGGGCATATACAATTCAACAAACGTCAGGTAAGCCGCATCGGCCGCCTTGTCGCCCCACTCCGGATGTAAAGCAGCAATATCCACCCCGGTGCCGGCCAGAAACCAGGACGGAATAAACCAGATAACAGGACCGATCGTCATTAAGATGCATGCCAGCAGTGCGGCCTTGCGCGCATTGTTGGAGTCTTTGGCGGCAAGGTAACGGTAAGAATAGAGCATATTATTGTTAATGCTTATCTGCTTGATAAAGATAAACACCGCCCATACCGCCAGGATACTGAGGTAATTCATATCAGAGCCAGCCACAAAGTCATTGGGGAACTGCTCCACGATCGGCACTATGCCGCCGGCTTTCGTCAGCCCGACAATGGCGCAGACCACCGTTACGGCCATGATAACCACCATCTGCATAAAATCAGAGGCAATAACCGCCCAGGCGCCGCCGGTGACCGACATCACCAACACCACCAGACCGGTGGCGATAATGGTGGTATTCATATCGAAGTCAAAAATAGAGGAGGTTACAATCGCCAGACCATTTAACCAGATACCCGCCGATATCAAGGTGGTCGGCATATTAAACCAGGCAAACACCTGTTCATTGTGGCGGCCGAACCGCAGCCGCACCGCTTCAATCACGGTTACCACCCGCATCTGGCGGAACTTCGGGGCAAAATACAGGTAGTTGAGCAAAAAGCCGACGGCGTTGGCAAAAAAGATGGCAGCCACGGAGAGCCCGTCCACATAGGCTTTACCGGCGGCACCGGTAAAGGTCCAGGCCGAGAACTGCGTCATAAAGGCCGATGCGCCGACCATCCACCACAACATGCTGCCGCCACCGCGAAAGTAATCGCTGGTGTTTTGGGTCAAATTGCGAAATACCCAACCGATTCCAATAAGAAAGGAAAAGTAGGTAACGATAATAACGGTGTTTAAGTCCATCGATAAGCCTTTATGTCATCACCGGCCCGTAGTATCTAGCGCTTCAATCAACAAACATTTTCACTTCGGTGGCACTGAGGTCTCGATCCGGGTATAGCCCTTCGGGACCTTCGCCAGCAAGGATGCTGGCGTAGAGCCTACAGGGATGTATCCACGGCGAGTCCCGAAGGGCTATACCCGGATCGAGACCGTGTCGGCTAGGACACCAAAACCTATTTAGGTGAAAATCCTTATTGTTCGAGCACTAGTATTGACTGGGACCAACGTCACTTTCTTTCAATACCTGCAATGCCTGAGCCCCCAGGGTCGCATGCAAATACAACCCCTGGCCATCCGGCGCCAGCGAGAACTCCTCAATGGCTATGCCTTCGACCGGGGGAAAACCCAGGTCTGCCCCCCAGTATTTTTCACTGCTGTAACTTGCCTCTGTCAGCGCAGCGTCTGCTCTAACAATCGGTGCCGTAAAATCGGTATAGACCAGATTGCCGCTGAAGCTGATGCGCTCGGCCGGGTATTTATATTTTCCACCGTAGACAAAACTCTGTTCAGACAGGTAGATGGTATTATTTTCAACCCGCACATCGCGCGGCGTCCACTGGGCATTGAGGACCGCGGTTTCGCCCTGCGCGTTGACACCTGAATGCACGACTATGGCCCCGCGCGCATCGAGACTGGTTTGAATGCCCGCCATATAGTTGTTGCGAATGACATGGCCTTCATCGTAGAAACGTATGCCGCCACCATCGGCCTTGCCGTACTGTAAGAAAACATTATTTTCAACGGTATTGCCTTTGCCATGACGTAAAGTAAGCAGCCCTCTGCTGTCAACAAACAGATTGCCGCGCAGAGTATTCTTACCTGACTTGACGGAAATGATTTCAATTTCACCGTCACAATCTGCGAAAAGGTTATTCTCAATCAGCGTATATGAATCAGATTGGGAATGTGTGCTGGTCCCAAGCCTGATGGTTTCCCAACCATTGGCACCACCGCCGTAGGCGTAATTGCTGAAATGGTTATGCCGTATTTTATGATACTGCGGCCTGTCATCGCCACGCCAGACAGTCAGCAAGGCACCGGCGGTTGTCTTGCCGGTGAAGAGATTATAGCTAACGTCTGCATACTGCCCGTAAAGAGAAACCCATTTCTTATCCCGATTACCGTTAAAGCCGTCAATGGTGGTCTGGGTAAGCTGGTTATGATCGCCGTACAGTTTAATCACACCACTATCGTCGGCGGGTCGACCGTTGCGGAAATACAGTCCTGTTATTTTTACATAGTCTCCCCTGACCTCGAGCAACGATTCGCCTTCGATAAATACCTTTCCGGGCGTCTCCGCTCTGAGCGTAATCAGATCATAGCGACTGCCGCTTTGCGCAACGGTGACAATCAGGTCTCTCCAGATACCGTTGGCCAGGCAAATGACGCTGCCCGCAACGGCTTCACTTAATGCGCGGTTAAGCTCATCTGCATTAGTCGTGATGGTGCCAGGGCAGGCATGCCCGGACAGAGAAGCCGATCCCGGACCGCCGGCGGACAATCCAGATAACATAGCATCTGCCGGGGCACGGCTGTTATTACATCCGGCAAGTGTAAAAACCAACGCCGAAACGGCAATCAACCCGAGACTTGGAGATGCCGGGAAACAACTTGTCGGTTCTGCGGCTGTTGCTCTCATGACTAAAACCGAATCAAAAAAAGAGACCCCATACCAGCGGTCTCACGGAAGGTAATACTGATACCAAGCCTCTCGGCGCTTATTTCCTGCATGCGGCTTTTTTATAAGGCGGTCTTATCGCAACACACAACAGCGCCGCAGTTCAAAGAAATTCAGCGCGCTTGGGAGAAAACACATCGATCAAAACACTGTCATCTTCCAGCGCAACCGCACCGTGCAAGACGTTTTTAGGTGCGGTATAAGCATCGCCTTTGCGCAACACTTTAGTCACGCCATCTACAGTGACTTCAAAACTGCCGGCCGCCACGAAAGCAACCTGATCGTGTTCATCGTGTGAATGCAACTCTCCGACAGCGCCCTTGGCAAAACATACGTGTACCGCCATGAGCTCGTCCGTATAGCCGACTATCTGACGCTTGATGCCTTCACCGACCACTTCCCACGGCTGCTCTTCGGTTTTGAAAAATAACGACATACCATTTCCCCTGCTCAGGGTTTAGAAACTATCGGTCAACGAAACAGATATCAGTCGATCAGTTTCACTTCATGTATTTTTGTAATACAATATACAGCAATTTTTAGATAACGTATATTAAAAAAACCGCGCCGTGAGAAAAAAGCTATCTAGTTGATAAATAATGTTTTTTTATTTTTTTAAATATCTCTCGGTAGTGTTACTTTAGTAAGGATGCTCTTTTATTAGCCTTATAATATTACAAATCTGACTAATTTGGTTATGTCGACGATGTCTCATGATACCCTGTTCCCGCTGACCACCGCCAAACGACTCAACAATCTCGGTCAGGCCGGGCGTGGTGAGGGAGTGATTGCGAGAAGCATAAAGCTGCTGTCCAACCGATTAGAACCTCATCTGCAGCAAACCGTTCAAATACCCGGCCAGGGTGAGGCGGGAAGTTACGCGCATAATAGGCACAAAGAAAATGCCAGATTGATAGAAGGCACCGGCCTGCTCTATCAGTTGACCCAAAACCCCGTCTATGCCGAGTTCGCCGGGCAGTGGCTACTCGGCTATGCCAAGCAGTACCTGCACATGGACTTCCATCCGCAAAAGAATACCAACCCTCCGGGACGCCTGTTTCACCAGATTTTAAACGAGCAGATATGGTTGCTGTTCGCTTCTCTCGGCTATGGCTATATAAAAGAAACACTGCCCGGCGAGCAGCGCGAGACCATAGAGCAGGGGCTTTTCTACCCGATGCTGCACCTCTTTACCGAAACCTACCGCCACGACTTCGATCGCATACACAACCACGGTTTGTGGGCTGTCGCAGCCGTCGGCATTAGCGCGCTGACAGTGGGAGAAGAAAAGTATGTTGACCTGGCCGTTGACGGTCAGGCGGGCGACCGCGAGAGCGGTGGTTTTCTGGCCCAGATCAGCCGGCTTTTCTCGCCCTCGGGGTACTACGTCGAGGGTCCCTACTACCACAGGTTCGCGATCCATCCCCTGTGCTTATTCGCCGAAGCCCTGCACCTGCACAGACCTGAGCTGGATATTTATAACTATAAAGACCGAGTGATTCACAAGACTATCCAGGCGCTGCTGGCAACCGCCTACCCCAACGGCGACTTCCCGGCACTCAATGATGCCTCCAGAACAATGAACATACAGGACGAGGGTGTGGTGACCGCCGTGGCGCTGGGCTACTCGCACTATGGCCACAGTGATACCCTGACTGCCGTCGCGCAGCGACAGGGGAGAATCTGGTTACATCCCTGCGCCCAGACGCTGGCACAACAAGTCGACACTCTAAAAGAGCAGCAGCCCATACACTGGCCCAGTATCGAACTGAATGAAGGCCCCGACGGCAATAGGGGTGCCCAAGGCTACTTGCGCCTGCAAAACGCGCGGGGCGACCTCAGCCAGGTCACAATGAACTATGGCCAGCACGGCATGGACCACGGGCATTTCGATACGCTCGGTATCACTCTGTTCAACCGCGACCAGGAAGTGCTTCGCGAGTATGGCTTTGGCCGCTGGGTCAATGTGGAAAGTAAATTCGGCGGGCGCTATCTGCCCCAGAATCATTCCTGGGCCAGGCAGACGGTTGCACACAATTGCGTAGTGGTGGACCAGCTGTGCCAAAACAATGCCGAAGCCGATCGGGCCGATCAGGTGCACGGCCAGCCCCATTTTTTTATTGGCCAGGGCAACGCCCAGGCCATGAGCGCGTTCGCCAACCATCACTTTCGCGACATTGGCATGCAAAGGACAGCGTTACTGATATCGTTACCCGAGCTCGATTTTCCCGTATTGATCGATCTCTACAGGCTGTCGAGCCGGCAGGCCCATCTCTACGACTATGTGCTGCATTACGCCGGCCAGATCATGCAAACCAATATAGACTACAGCTACGACAAAGAGCAGCGCAGCCTGCTGGGGTCAAACAATGGCTACCAACATTTATTTCAGGTGGCTAAAGGTGATGTTACAAACGGCTTAAAGCTCACCTGGCTGCAGAACAAAAGCTTCTATACCTGGCTGTCCGCGAGCACCGCAGCGGAGTTGATTTTTGCGCAAACCGGTGCCAACGACCCCGAGTTCAACCTGCGCACGGAAAACTGCCTGCTACTTCGAAAAAATGCCGGCGACACGCTGTTTGCATCCGCTTTTGAAACCCACGGGCATTTCGACGAAGCATCGGAGTACTGCGCGGGTGCCACCGGTGCCCTGGAGCGCATTGAGGTGCTGGGCCACACAGCCCAGGGCTCCGTGGTCAGATTGACCGGCAAAGACATCCACATGACCATTATGGTCAGCAATGCTCCTGGCGTAACGCCGAAGACACAAAATATTGTCGAGGTGGAAAACGACACTTACCACTGGCAAGGCTTCTTTGCCATAACAGATAATAATGTGGCCGGTGTATAACACCGGCCTTAATTAACCCTCGGAATTGACGATGAACTATGATCCAGACAGCTATCAACCCCTGTTGATGAGCCATGATGAAGCTGCGACTGTTAAGGCCTATCTTTCAGATCAGCGTGAAAACGAACAACAGCACTCTCTACTGGTCCGTTCAATTACGGCAAGGACCAAAGCGCTGACTGAATATATGGCCAACCCCATTGAAGTGCCGGGCCACGGTGAAGCCGGCGGCTATGAACATCATCGCCACAAGCAGAATTATATTTTCCTGCATTCGGCCGGCCTGCTGTTCCTTATTACGGGTAAGCCGCAGTACCGCGACTATGCCGCCGAAATGCTGACACAGTACGCAAAGGTATACCCGTCGCTGACGCTGAACACCAGTCGCGACAGCAACCCGCCCGGGCGCCTGTTTCACCAGACCCTGAATGAAAGTATGTGGCTGCTCTATGCGGCGGACGCGTACAGCTGTATCCAACAGACATTGACTGAGGAACAGAAACAACTGATTGAAAATAGCCTGCTGCGGGAAATGGCCTCACTGTTTACGGAAACCTATCAACACGATTTCGATATCGTGCACAACCACGGCCTGTGGTTTGTCGCGGCGGTCGGCTTATGTGGCTATGCCGTCAATGACCAGTCCATTGTCGACAAAGCCATCTACGGGCTCAAAGGCGACAGCACCAGTGGCGGCTTCTTAGCACAATTGTCGCAATTGTTTTCCGCTGACGGCTATTATATGGAGGGCCCCTACTACCATCGCTTTGCCATCAGGCCACTGCTTTTATTTGCCGAAGCTATCGCCCGGCGGCAACCACAGCTGAATATCTACAACTATAACGAGCAAATTATCAGACGCACCAGCTTTGCGCTGATGGCGACGGCTTTTCCCAACGGCACCCTGCCCGCGCTGAATGATGCGTCGAGGTCTATGAATATCAGGGATGAAGGGGTTCTCATAGCGACCAGCATCTGTTACAGCCGCTACTCGCAGGACCCCAAGCTGATAGAGATGGCTAATCAACAGAACGCGGTTTGGATCAGCGCTGCGGGCCTGGAACTGGCTAAAGCGGCAAGCGCGCAGCCTTCGCACGCCACAACCTGGGACAGCGTGCTACTCAGGGACGGCCCGGCCGGTGACCGTGGCGGTATTGGCATACTGCGCCAGAGCGACCGCCATCGAGACACTCATATGGCTCTGTTGTGGTTCGGTCAGCACGGCAGCGATCATACGCTTCACAGCGCCCTCGATCACGGCCACTTTGACGGCCTGCACCTCAGCTGGTTTAATCGCGGACAGGAAGTGCTGTATGACTATGGTTTCGGGCGCTGGGTAAATATCGAGCCTAAATTCGGCGGCCGTTATATCCGGGAAAACAGCAGCTATTGTAAGCAGACGATTGCACACAATACTGTTGTCGTCGATGAAAAAAGCCAGCATGACGGCAGCACCGCCGCCGCGGAAAGAAACTGGGGAACACCACACTTTTTCATTACCGACAACGCTGCGGGCCAGGGCATGAGCGCCTATGCAGGGGGTTACTATGACGGTGTAGACATGCAGCGCACCGTTTTGCTGCTGTCTTTGCAGGAATGTGAATGCCCGGTGTTGCTGGACCTGTTTCGATTAACGAGCGCCGATGAGCACCGGTACGACTACCCGATTCATTATCATGGACAAATAATTCAAACAGACTTTTCCTATCAGACCCACAAACATCTTGCGCCGCTGGGACAGGCAAACGGCTACCAGCACCTGTGGGAAGTGGCCCGCAGCGATACCGCAGCAACGCCAGGCTCGGCCTCTCTCTCCTGGCTGATGGGACAGAGCTACTACTCGGTTACAATCGCCGTGCCCCGCGGCGGCGAAATTATTATGACGCGCACAGGTGCCAACGATCCGGATTTTAATCTACGCAGCGAACCTGCCGTTATTGTCAGAACAAAGGGGGCGAACCAGTTATTTGCGACCGCTTATGAAACTCACGGCTACTTCGATGAGGCGACAGAGTCCTCTACCGATGCCCGCGGCAGTATCAGTCGCGTCGAGGTTATCGGGCATGATCAGACGGCTTCCGTTGTTCGCCTACACACCACAGCAAGCAACTGCTACACCGTCATGATTAGCAATCAGCCGCAACCCGACACATCGGCGCAGCACACCGTGACATTTTCAGGAAAGACTTACACTTGGCAAAATATGTTTTCAGTAGAAAAAACCCACTGATAACAATGGCGCTCGCTTCAGGCGCCTTAAGCGACAGTAGGCGCCCTAGGCGAGTTCCCAGGGAAGAGTTTACAACGTGTTTCTGAAAGTTCTATCCAGAGGCGGATCGGTCAATTGGCACTTGCTCGCTTAAGTGTCATTCACTCCAGACAGCAGCAGCCCGACACACAACAAACTTGTAATTGACGAAGGTGAAGATGCCGAAGATGAAATATATAAGCCCAACCACCAACAGGATAACCGGAAACCTTTATGCTTGTTTAATAATTCTTACAGGCTTGCTCGCTTGTGGCACGTCCTTTGCCGGAAAGGACTATGCAGGCGCAGACTACACCACTTACTCAGGCTTCAAGGTTGATGAAACAGCCATTTTGCCGGAGCGGGAAGTACACCCATCGCTGTGGTTTAAAGAAAGCGATATAGATACACTAAAGACCCGCTTTACAAAAGACCAAACCGCGCGCAGCTACTGGAAGGCGGTGAAAGAGCACCGTTACCTGACCATACCTATCCCGCCCCCGGTTAAACTTGAGGAAGGCAACCAGGCCGTCCACCGGTACTATGGCGATATGACTCAGCTGGCGGCCTATAATGCCTTTATGTTCTTGTTTGAAGAGAATAAAAAACAAAAGCAGTACTACCTCGACAGGGCCAAACAAGCATTACTGCGGGCCTACGACGGCCCTATCTACCAACTGGACCCGAGAAAAAGCGGCATCGATAAAAGTGTGGATGAGATATATCGCGGTGTATGGAGTCAGACCCTGGCGGCAGCTTATGACTTTATTCAGCCTTTTCTCAGCGCCGATGAAGACCGGGAGATTCGACGGCGCTTAGTCAAAGAAGCTGCCTACACTTATAAAGACCTTGATACCTGGGCAAAGCGTCCCCACAACCATCTCTCGAAACCGGCTTGGGGGCTGGCGAGCCTGGCGTTGGTGCTCTCTGATCATCCCGACGCAAAAAACTGGCTCACCAAGGCCCATAGAGCAGCCAACCGCAATACCGCTTATCACTTCAGCGCCGATGGTATCTACCGTGAGGGCGCGCAGTACTATATATTTTCGTGGATCAACTACGTCCCCTACCTATACCACTACAAAAACGTCTCCGATGTAAATCTGTTCGAAACATTTTTACCGTCGATGGAGTGGGGGCTCATTGCCCGCAACGGTCGCGGCTGGATGATGAATATTGAAGATTCCTATATCCGCCCGGTACCGACGCAAATGGTAACCACTCCTTATCTGGCTTACCGGTCGCGCCTGAACCCGGATGTACCTTTCGGTGAGATCCTGCAGTGGGGGTTCGAAAATACCGACTTCGAACCTTTCAATCAGGTGGAAAAAAAGACCGGCTTCAACTACACCGGTGCGTCCTGGGACTACCCGAAAGAACTGTATGAACTGATCACTTACAACCCGGATGTCCGCAGCAGCCCGCCCTCGATCGATCCCACCATTTTTATGGCCGGCGGCCAGAGTATTTTCCGCAATCAATGGCTGGATGACGATAAGGAGCAAATGTTCCTGCTGTTTCACGGTGTCCCTCACGCGGACAATCACGACCATCACGACCACCTGAGTTTTATCATCTACGCCAAAGGACAGATGATGGCCAGTGACAGCGGCTACAGCAGAAAAAGCTATGGCGAAGATATTCGCTACCAGTGGTACCGGTTGGCTCCGGCTCACAACACCCTGACGCTGAATGATATACCGCTGGGGGACAGTGTGGAAAACCAGCCACCGGCGTCCGACAGCAGGCTCAATACCGCCTTTTTTGACTTTGAACAAAAAGCGGCGCCCTTTCGGCTTTATCTGGACGAGCCGATCGGTCATGCAAAACGCGCCGTTGCTTTCATACAGGACGAGTATTTCCTGGTTATCGATGAGGCAAAAACACTGGATGGCAAAAAAGGCCGGTTTGCCGCCTACTTTCACGGCGGGCGGGCAAAGCTGAGGCGCGCAGGGAAACAATTTTTCTGGCAATATGACGCCGATGAATATGGTCCTGAAGCACAGCTTCTCACACAACAATTCCACTCGAATGCCACGATTGAGATAAAAAAGGGCGAAACTACTTATATAAAAAGCGACTATGTGCAAACGCCGATGCTAAAGATAGAAAAGCAGGCCAGCGAGGCGTTGCTCGCTCAAATACTATACCCTCTCGGCGAGGGAGAAACGCCGCCCGAAATATCAGATTTGTCGACTTCGACCTATCTCGCAGCAACCGTGAAAAGCCCAAATGGCAATGACATTTTCTTCAAAAAAGCGGGCCGGGAAAAATTAAAAGTTGAGGCTTTGGAAAGCGATGCCACGTTCGCCTGGCAACGCAAGACCGTCGCAGGGACACAGCAGTTCGCCATACAGCAAGGCACTTATATCGACTATGCGGGCAAGAATTACCTGCGCACCACCGAACCGGTATCCCTGGCGATCGAATACGGCGAAACCGGCTATACCGGCGCCGTCGAAGTGGAACGCAAAACCCGCTTTAAACTGCAGTGGCCACAGCGGCCCATTACATCGATTACACTAAACGGCAACGCAATTGCTTTTTCCGTGGAGAAAGGCGCCATAGTTTACTCGCTGGAGGAAAGCGGTAACCTGGTCATACGCTGATGCAGCTCAGCTCATTGGCGCCAAGTTTTAAACAGGTATAGCGTGTGTCCACCATCGACGGAGTCGTGTTAGCGGCTTATATCACCTTTATTCTGGCGGCAACTTTCGGCTTTAGAAAGTTCGCCACTGACAGCAGTCAGTTTGTCAACGCCGGGGGAGCCATGGTGTGGTGGATGGCGGGAAGCACAGCGTTTATGACGCAGTTTTCCGCCTGGACCTTTACCGGCGCAGCGAGCAAGGCGTTTGAGGACGGCATCGCGGTGCTGGTATTGTTTTGGGGCAATGCCGCAGGTTTTTTTATCGCCGCCCGTTATTTCGCCGCCCGCTATCGAAAGCTGCGCGTCGAAACACCCATGCAGGTGATACGCCAGCGCTTCGGCCGGCCGACAGAGCAACTCTTTACCTGGCTGCAATTTCCCCTGTCGACCATAGCCGCCGCTTTCTGGCTCAATGGGCTGGCGCTGTTCACCGCCGCGGTGTTCGATATATCACTTACCGGTACCATTGTCTTCACCGGACTGATTGTGACGTTTATCGCCATCAGCGGCGGCTCGTGGACGGTATCGGCAACCAATGTCGTACAGCTCGTTATGCTGATGGCGGTCACTATGGTGACCGGCGGTTTCGCGCTCTATCAGGCCGGCGGGCCAACCGAGCTGATCAATCGTTTTCCGGTTGACTTCATTGCCGGCAGCGACTTGAACATCACCACAATTTTTCTGTTCTGGTCAATGATGATGCTGGTTAAACAGTCGTTGTCCACCAACAACGCGATCACCTGCTATCGGTTTTTGGTCACCCGCAATGAAGCCGAGGCGCAAAGAGCTGCCAGCCTGGCCGGCTTCCTGTTTTTGGTGGGGCCGGTGCTGTGGTTTATCCCGCCCTGGGTTGTAGCCGCCGACAATATCCAGCTGCAACAGGCCTATCCCAACCTCGGGGCAAATGCCGGCAATGCCGCTTACCTGTATTTCGTTGAGCACTATATGCCCATCGGCACATTAGGACTGATTATGGCGGCCATGATAGCGGCCACCATTGCGCCGATGACGACGGCGTTAAATCGCAATGCCGGCATATTCGTGCGCAATGTTTACCCGCTGTACGGCCACGCTGAGCCGTCCGAGGCCAGGCTGCTGCGCATAGGTAAAACAACCACATTGATAAATGGGCTGCTGGCAACACTGATGGCGCTCATTTTCAGCACCTTGGAGGGCATCGGGTTTTTCGATCTGATGATGCTGTTTGGCGCCCTGCTGCAGATGCCTTTGGCAATTCCTGCATTGCTGGCGGTGGTCGTGCGCCGAACCCCCGACTGGGCGGGCTGGAGCACGGTTCTCGTCGGCCTGACAGTATCATTGTTTATGCAGTTTGGTTTTTCGGTGCAATGGCTGGGAACAGTATTAAGCGAACAACCACTGACTGCGCGTGAATCCATCGATCTGAAAATCGCGACCACCATCGCGGCCCAGGCGCTGATTACCGGCGGGTACTTTTGTCTCACCCGGCTGTGGTTTGCCCGCGCACGAAACCAGCGGGGGAGTGAGCTGGCCCGGTTTTCCATGAACCTGCGTCGCCCGCTGTCCGCACTCGAGCAAAGAGCGGCCGATCCCCGACAAGGCCTGTTTCTCGGCAAGCTCCTGACATTGCTGGGCGTGGCGACCGGCTTACTGTGCGCGTTTAGCTGGAGCGCCCCCGGAAACGCGTTATTTCTGCTGATGGGAATTGCGATGATACTGGCCGGCATGGGCTTGCTGCGCTGGTCAGCGGTAGCGGCGGAAGATTAGCCCCGGCCCGCCCGGAGATATGCGGATTCACACCTCGATCTCTTTGTAATACAATACTACAAAATTGAACAACAGCTGGACTGCAACGATATACCAATATGACCCGACAACCCGACAACGGTGGGCGTATCGCTTTTATCGGCGAGTGCATGGTGGAACTGCAAGAGCATCCCGACGGCAAATTACACCGAAGCTTTGCCGGCGACACCCTCAACTCAGCGCTTTATATGGCCCGCCTCAAGTCAGTGCACCACCATCAGGTGTACTATGTTACCGCCCTGGGCCAAGATCGCTTTTCGACGACCATGCTGGAACAGTGGCAACAGGAAGGCATCCGCTGCAACTATGTGCGCCGCGTGAAGGACAAACTCCCCGGACTTTATTTTGTCGACGTGGATGTCGCGGGAGAACGCTCTTTCCACTACTGGCGAGACCAATCAGCGGCGCGCGGGTTATTTAGCGGTACCGACTCTCTCACCGCATTAACCACATTCGATTATCTCTACCTGTCGGGCATTTCGGCGGCCATCTTACCACCCGAAGGCAGAAAAAAACTACTCGCTTTACTGCAGGCAGCGAAGAACAACGGGGCCAAAGTTGTCTTCGACAATAACTACCGCCCCAAACTGTGGCAGCAAAAGTCTGTCGCACAACAGTGGTACCGGGATATTCTGGCGGCGACCAGCATCGCCTGCCTGACATTTGACGACGAGCGTGAACTTTGGGGAGACAGCGCCAGCGCCGAAACGTTCGAACGCTGTCAAGCACTCGGGATCGAGGAGACAGTGATAAAACAGGGGGCGGGCCCCTGCCTGATCGAGAGGCGGGGCGAGCGCTACAGCGTCACGCCGCGTCCCATTGCCCGCGACCTGATCATCGATACCAACGCCGCCGGGGATTCCTTCAGCGCCGGCTATCTGGCGGGGCGCCTGGGCGGGCATAATCCGCAGGCCAGTGCGGTTTTGGGTCACCAGATTGCGGCCGCTGTTATCCAGCACCGCGGCGCCATTATTCCACTGGCAGCGATGCCGGAAATGACCGCCCCTTCCGAAGGTTCAAATTATTGCTAGCAAAGACCGGCTAATTTCGGGCGCTTGGCCATGGCCAACCTGTCATAGGTTCTCGTTGCTATCACCATTTATATATATTATTGTATGACATATTAAGTAAGCACTAACTCCTAACTTCACAGCCCAGCGGAAAGCGAATATGTTTGACAGCTTGAAAGGAAAACGCGTCTTGATCACCGGTTCAACCACCGGTATAGGCCTGGCGGCGGCCAGGGTATTTGCCGAACAGGGTGCCAGGGTCGGCATTAACGGTCGCAGTGGCGGCCCTCTGATAGATGACACCCTGGTGGCGCTGGCAGCGACGGGCGCAGAGATTGCCTTCTTCCCCGCAGACCTGACAAAAAGTAGCGAATGCAAGAAGCTTGTCGATGACTTCGTCGCTACCTTCGGCGGTATAGATATTCTGATCAACAACGCCGGCGGTCTGGGCGGACGCTCCAACCTCGAAGATATTGATGACGAATTTTATGATCGGGTCATGGATTTGAACGCCAGGTCAGTATTGATGACCACCAAATACGCGATCCCCCATCTGCGCGCCGCCGCCCGGGAAAGCGGCGAGACGACTTCGGTGATCAGTACCGGCTCCATTGCGGCACGTGAGGGCGGCGGTGTGGGTGCGGGGATTTATGCCGCCTCAAAGGCCTGGCTCCACGATATCCACCGCAACTGGGTCAAGGAGTTCACCGCCGACGGTATTCGCTTCAATATCGTGGCGCCCGGCACCATAGATACCGCCTTCCACGCCGCCAAAGACGACGCATTAAAGGCCAAGATTGCCGATACCATCGCCATGAAGCGATTTGGCCGCATAGAGGAGGTGGCGCCGGCCTTTTTGTTTTTTGGCTGCCATGCCCTGAGCGGCTATATCACCGGGCAGATATTGGACGTGAATGGTGGCCAGATGTCCCCCTGAGTCCCATTTTTGCCCGGTGGGGAGGTGGGCCTCCCTTTATCTACCCGTCACCGGTATAATTGCGTATATTGTATGATTTATGGCTGAACTGCACATGTCCACAACATTTAACACCATTGGCGGCGCGACCCGTAGCCTAAATGTTCAGGTTGCCAGGGAAATCGCCATCAAAATCCTCTCCGGTGAGTTGCAGGAGGAGTCCATCATCCCCGGGGAGCTGGTGTTATGTGAGCAGTTTGGCGTCAGCAGGACCGCTTTGCGCGAGGCCATAAAACTGTTGAGTTCCAAAGGTATGGTGGAGTCCAAACCCAAGGTCGGGACCCGTATCTGCAACAAATCGAACTGGAACTTTCTCGATCCGCAACTGCTCGGTTGGATGGAGGGTACGGAAACGACCGAGGATATCTACGTACAGTTCCTGGAACTGCGGCGGGCAATAGAGCCCCACGCCTCGGCACTGACCGCCACCAATGCAACTAAGGAACAGCGCATTGAACTGACCGAGATATTCCAGCAGATGTGTGTCATCGCCGAGGACTTCGAGCAAAATGCCTGGGTGGATGTCGACACAAAATTTCACCGCTTGATCTTTATTGCAACCGATAACAGTTTCTATACACCGTTCGGCAATGTACTGGCGACCGTTTTCAAATGGTTTTTCCAGTTTTCCTCAAAAGACGGCGGCGTTTGTCTCAATGAACACCGCGCCATCTACGAAGCCATTATGGCAGGTGATCCGGAGCGCGCTTACCAGGCGAGCCTGTCACTGATGAAAAGTCATAAGCACAGGCTCGGTAAAGTACACGTCGCCTGACCGTGCTACTGGTAATAGTATTTCAATGACTTGAATTGTACCGTGCCGGTACCGCTGTCCTGCAAATAGACCCCGGCCTTGAAGTAGCTGCTCAAGTGCTGCCAATAAGAAACATCGCGTTTATCGACAAAAGTGATACCGTCCACTTTAATCGTCAACAGGTTGTTTCTTACCTTAATCTCAAACTTTGTCGGCGCGTCTGACCGCGGGCCCATATCAACATAAGTATAGTCACTGCTCGACCCCGCTGAATCTCTGATAACAGCCCAATTGTGGTCGTTTTTGCCACTGCGCGAGCGCCGCCATGTCAGCCTCACCAACGGCTTGTTTAAGCTCTCGGAGTCATGTATCTGCATAAAGGTCAATTGGTCCACCTGGCTCGATAACGGATCGACAGCCAGCAAGGTACCAATCAATTTGTTCCAGGATGGGTCGGACGTATACCACTCTTCCATCTGTCTCAACTCTGACCGCTTTGAGGCCCCGGATACTGTAAAAGTCATATACCTATTGCCGCTATCCGGAATATAAAAATAACTGTTATGGGCATCCGGATCGTTAAAATCACCCCGTCTGATCAACGTGGCGCTGGTAGGCGCCTGCAACTTTGAATCATCCAGTACTGCCCGGTACTTGGTGCCGTAAAGATAAGGAGCGGAGTCGGCAAAACCGACGGTGCTGGTAATAGCCAGCAGTGCCGTAAAAACGCAGGCGCTCAATGAATTCTTGTCTTCATATCTGAAAATGCTCATGATGAAACCCGCTGCAAGAGTGAAGTCTATTGCATTGATTACTTAAAGCCTCATCCCTGAGGCGAGTCTTCGATTGACGATCAGTTTGAGTGGCTCACTTTTAAATCATAAAAATGCACTTCAAATACGCCGCCCGAGTCCTTATCGGCCTGCGGGTAGCTGCCCGCTTTGAAATAGTACACATGGTTGTCCCACTTCGAACTCATACGGCCCTGGCCAAAAGTGACTGAGCGTGTGGTATTTCCCACGGTGATGGTGACTTTGTTATCTTCGACCATCAATTTGTAGCTGAACTGGTTAGTACCCACCTCCTCAAAATTGAGACTAAACGGATTGCCGCTGTCGGGGTCCTCATTGATAATGGCCCGCACTCTTTTGTTGGGTCCGTCCCACTGCAACTTCACCAGCGCTTTACTGGAGTTCTTCGCGTGAATCTGACCGACGATGGTTTGCGGATCACCCGAGTAGTACTCGGCAACACGGCAGGTTCCCTCGAGGATATGGGTACCTTCGTTCTGCCAGTTCGCCGTGGACGTGGATTGTCCGGCCTGCCAGTTATACAGCTCCCGCAGTTCCGATCTCACATAAGAGGAATTGGTGGTGGTTGCGCCACCGGACAAAGGCGTTCGGAATACCATAGCACCGTCACTACCGGTATAGAAATACGCCTGGTCGGTATAACCGTCGTTAATTGGGGTGTCAGAAGACCCTTCACCATCGGGCAATATTTCTGCAGCGGAAGAACCGCCCGAGCCGAAGTAGTAACTCTTTGAGACCGGCAAAGTCAGTTTCCATTTGTTCAGGTTAAAGTTGCCGGAAGGAGGTTGATTCGGATCAAGGCCACCTCCCGGGGGCGGCGGGGGTGGTGGAGGCGGTGGCGGTGGATTTCCTCCGATCAGATTTAGGACGACCTCTGTGAGACTGTTCCAGTTGTTGGAACTGTTGCCGTAGCCGACGATACGGACATAGCGCACACTTTGATCAGCCACTTCAAACCGCTGCAATGCCGTTGTGGCGCCGCTGCTCGCCCCGCCGGACAACACAGTTGACCAGTTACCGCTGGTCTGTGCGACTTGAATATCGAAGTAACTGACTCTCTGGTTGCCTTTGTAGAAAGCTATCTCTACGTCGTCGAGCACTTTGGTGGAACCGAGGTCATACTGAATCCACTGACCGTTGCCCTGAGCCGACCATCTCGACTCGGGTGATAAGTCACCATCAATGGTATTCTCGGGACCGTGTCCGTCGTCTGAGCTGGCTGTCACCGTTAGCGCGGTCGCGGCAACGCTGAGTATCAGACTGCTCAGAGCCAGTGCAATCGACATCAATAATGGTTTGAAGCCGAGGCTTGTATCTCTACTGTAATTTTTCATCGCCATTCCTTACCTTTCTATTCGTTTATTTTCATCAAGGTAAAACACCCTATTCAATAACTTACCGTCACCTCCTTACTAGTTATTTGCTAAATCCGGTGCCGATCGACAGTGCAAAACATTTAACTTGCGCCTGAAGAGCAGCTAAAGCGAGCACTCTTAGCCACCCTCTTTTGCACCGGCGTAAAGCTGAAGTGCGTGAGAAATATTTGTAGTTTATTGACTCCGCAAACAGACCTCCCCATCGGGTATCCGCAGCAAAAACCGAAAGTCTAAGATGCTTGTGCTCACCCAAAACCCGCCGAACTCGGGTTCGGCTGTTCTCGATAACTGCCCCTGTCGGCTTGAAACGAATCATCAAAATCTTCCGTCTCGCTTTGCCGACACCCTGCTCGTATAGAACACGACAGAATGAAATTCATCGTGAGAAGAACTACTGCTACTGTAAGTTAGCGTTCAAATTGGATAAGCATCACATCGTTGAGTTGGAGAGCATTCAACAGATGACATCGCCACGCCGGTATAACAAGGAGCCAACCGGACCTTAATTTTTATTTGCCCGATTCTTACATAAGTCATCTTGTATTACAATATTAAATTATTATTATATACAGCAGGCTAAGTGTTAATAGCAATATCAAAAAGAGAAAGGTTTCGAAATCGTGAGCAGTGGTCATAAATCGGGACAATTGACACTTTTTCCATTCAAAGCTCAAGTGGGTGTCGCTACTCGCCATATGACTTAATAGGTAAGAGTCGTGACTGAACCAGTTGATACAGTTCAGCGGCCCGAATTTCCGGTAGCGCTTTTCACCCGAGGCTTCGTAGAAATACATCGGCGTCGCGCTGAAGGGTTTTTACCTTTTGCTCCTGCATTCGATCGAGGGTTTTATAGATCATGGCAAGTCGAGGGTTGCGGTGAAGTTTTTCTCTGTTGCGATGCAGAAAGTCCCAATACAGATAGTTGAATGGACAAGCCTGGGGCCCGGTTTTTTCCTTTACGTTATAGTGGCAGCTTTGACAGTAGTTGGACATCTTATTAATGTAAGCGCCACTGGCGGCATAGGGTTTGCTGGCAAGGTACCCACCGTCGGCATACAAAATCATACCCGACACATTTGGCAGCTCTACCCACTCATAGGCGTCGGCATAGACAATGAGATACCACTCGTTGACCGCATCGGGATCGAGGCCGCATAGCAATGAAAAATTCCCAATCACCATCAACCGCTGGATATGATGGGCATAAGCGTTATGTTTTGTTTCCTCGATACACTGGCGCATACAATTCATGGATGTGTCGCCGTCCCAGAAAAAAGCCGGCAGCGATCGGCGCGTTTCGAAAAAGTTTTCTTCGGCGTAGTCCGGCATCTTCAGCCAATAGATTCCCCGCACATACTCGCGCCAGCCGATAATCTGCCGGATAAATCCTTCAGCGGCATTTAAGGATGCTTGGCCATCACGATAGGCCTGCTCTACAATTCGCACACACTCCAGCGGGTCGAGCAAACCGCAGTTCAGGTAAAAGCTGCAATGCGCGTGATACATCCAGGGCTCAGCTTGCAGCATTGCATCCTGGTAATCGCCAAAAAACGGTAGGCGTTCTTTTACAAACAGCGCAAAAGATTCGAAAGCCTGGGTCCGGGTAACGGCAAAACCAAAGGGCGATAAATCACCAAAGTGGTCGGCAAAACGGTCCTCTACCAACGCCATAACCTCGCGGGTAACAGCATCGGGCTCACAGTGATAGGGTGTGGGCACGGCGAGTTTGCGGCTGGGAGACAAACGGTTTTCGGCGTCGAAATTCCAGCGGTCGCCTGCCGGTGAATCGCCATCCATCAAGATACTGTATCGCTTGCGCATTTCCCGGTAAAAGTACTCCATGCGCGGTTGTTTGCGCCCTGCTGCCCAGCTTTCAAAATCTTCCCGCGAGCATAAGAACCGCTCGTCTTCACGAATCACAAGGTCAATTTGAAAAAGCTCGGGCCATGAATGCATACCCTCCAACACGCGATATTCGCCCGGGAAGGTGGCCACAACCTGCTCTGGTCGGTGTCGATGGATCGCCCTTTCAACTTCGCCGGTAAAGGATCCGGTATTGCCCGGGTCGTCGAGTTTTATATAGTCGACCTGGTAGCCGGCTTCGGTTAGCTCTTGGGCGAAATGCCGCATTGTGGAAAAAATAAACGCGATCTTTTTCTTGTGATGTTTGACATAAGTGGCCTCTTCCCAGACTTCACATATCAGGATGGTATCGGCCTGTTTATCACAGTCGGAAAGACAGGAGATCGTGTGGCTGAGTTGATCTCCCAGAATAAGACGTAGGGCGCCCATACCGTCTCCCTTGTACTTGTGGTGTAAATAGCTCTCTTATATACGCCTAGGTATCCCGGGTGGATCGACAAACATGCCTGGAGTTATCCTTATGTGGCCAGGAGAGCCGGGCACGCAGCGAAGGCGCTCCCCCCCCACGAAAAAGCCCCGGCAAGTGACCCTGCAGGGGCTTTGGATTCAGAACCTGACGACGACCCGACCGGCGCACCGATGTGTCGGACCACCGGTACGCTCCCGTGAGCGTCGGTCTGGGCGGTCGTGCACACGAAAAACCCCTGCAGGATTCCCTGCAGGGGTTTGGCGTTTAAGAGCCTGACGATGACCTACTCTCACATGGGGAAACCCCACACTACCATCGGCGCTGAGTCATTTCACTACTGAGTTCGGCATGGGATCAGGTGGTTCCAACTCGCTATGGTCGTCAGGCAAATCGGTTTGACTGGGCTTGAGTCTTATCTCCCTCCTGCGGTCTCAAGCGGGAGTGCATTGCCGTCGTCAAAAAGGGCGGTGGTCGGTAAAGTTGCTTTCCTGCCGTTCACTACGGCACAGTGTCTTCTCTGTGTCTCTGACACAGTCTGCTCGCTATCGCGTGCCGACTGTCTACCCGTCACGACGGTCACCACAACCAGTCGCTCCAGTTATATGGTCAAGCCTCACGGGCCATTAGTACTGGTTAGCTCAACGCCTCACAACGCTTCCACACCCAGCCTATCAACGTGGTGGTCTTCCACGGCCCTTTAGCACCCTCAAAGGGTGAGGGAGATCTTATCTTGAAGGAGGCTTCCCGCTTAGATGCTTTCAGCGGTTATCCCGTCCGAACATAGCTACCGGGCAATGCGATTGGCATCACAACCCGAACACCAGCGGTTCGTTCACTC
>NZ_ML660110.1 GCF_007004655.1 Exilibacterium tricleocarpae | reverse complement strand
GGCATAAGACAATAGGCCCAAATCTGAACACCAACAGCTTCTTTAACCTCAGCGACCAAATCCAGGTAAAACTGATAGTCTTGCTGAGCAAAAAATGTTCTCATTCGCCGGTTACCTCGCTGCGTTACATGATGAGGAAAGCCCGGCACAACTAATCGCGGCATCCTTGCCATAGTGGTACTCCTTGTATAAAAGTTAGTCTTTCACTGGCCAAATCACGGGGCTGATCGAGTTAGGTAAACTGTCCCCAGAACCCCCAGAACCCCCAGAACCCGGGCCTTTTATTTCTTGGCCAAGTTATTAAGTTATCAGTGTCCCCTATTGCCCTCCTAAAACTAGCTTCATGTATATCTTGTTATATTCTTCTGTTATTTTTTCATCCAGCTACTTTTGGGTATACACTGAGATGCGATATCCTGCACTATGCTCTCATCATCAATGTTAACCAGCCTAATATGTTTCCCAAGTGAAGCAAAAATTGTAACTCTAAAATCTATGCTCTCAAAACCCAAATCACTTGCCTTGGTATCTTTATACCGATACGAATAAATTGAAAGTCTTCCGTACGTTAACTTGCTAACATCGACTACAAACTCAGCCTCCAATTCACTTTGATCAAACTGCCCATCTTTGAACGTTATAGATTGATGCTTCAATCCATCTTTTAACCTTGAATAGTACTTTGAATCTTTTTTATTAACAGAAAAACCTTTTGGGATTTTCCAATGGCAATCCATAAACAAGAAATTTTCATCCTGTTTATTAACGGATGCCGCATAAATAGACACACTTAACGTAACCAAAAAGGTTATTATAGCAGACATTCTCTTATTCATTAAACCAAACCTCCCCAACTCTGCAGCGTCTGCCTGTACAGATATAGTCAATCGAGTACTGTAAATTTCGTGATGGCAACCTCTCTAGAGTTGGTTTGAGAGATATATAAGTCCCTAAGCTTCCAAGATATCTTCCAAGTACGCCAAAAAATTTGTTACTCTTGGATAAATCATCATATACACTTCCTTCAATACTTTGATCACTAGGTAGACTGATTGTTGGATCTAATATGTTTTTGTTAGCAATAGCTAATTGTTTTTCTAAACTCGCGATTGTCAACAGCCTCGCTGCATCAATACTCAAGCTATCTGATTTATGGATGTCTAACCCCCACAATAACGAAAACTCTTCGTGAAATTGTTCAGAGCTCATCCCTGACAACCGATTAATCTCTGCTTGTGTAGCCATAGCAAGACTCCCCCAATAATTTTTCTTTTGTGCACCTCCACCACCAGCCTGCGTAGCCCGATTAAACGCATACTGAAACGCGGTCGTCATAAAACCATTTCTAAACTTCCCGCCAGTAACAGCCGACACACTTCCACCTACCAACCCCATAATCACTGTTTCGCCAAGCGCACTGTTGGTGGCAGCAATATTCGCATGCTCCATAAATCCTTTCATCACCCCCGCACTAATGAAACCATGACCAAATTTCCCACCTTGGGCTACGCTAATAACGCCACCCGCTAAAGCATGTGCAGCAAGGTGCGCAGTCCCTCCCTGGCCGGCCGTACCACCAAACTTGATGCCTATACCACCAAAGACTGCACCGCTGAAGGCCCCTGTAGCCGCGCCCTGTAGAGTGCCTGTCGCAATAGCCCCACCCACAAAGCCAGACACAGCACCAGCCGCAATTGCCCCACCGGTCGTCAGCACTGAAACCGTCGTATTCGCTAACGTTGCTGTGGTGGTAGCCCACCCACCAACAGCGGTCGCTGCTCCCCAGGTTAAGTAAGCCGCCACCATGCCCACCACCGGCTTCAATATCTGATCCCGAAACCGATTCCACCGACTAAACCCACTCGGATCGGTAAACGCCAAGGGGTTATTATGCACATACGCATACCGATTGTACCCCTGGGTACTGGTCACCCCATCAATCACCGGATCGGCACTGACAAACCGCGCCAGCAGCGGGTCGTACACCCGCCCGTTCATATGGATCAGACCCACCCCATCCAACATCTCATGCCCGGTATACCCCCGGTTGGTGGTCAGTTCCGCATACACACTGTAACCCTGGCTGCTTAACTGGCCAACCAGCACCTCCCAGCTCAACCCGTTGCGCCGCCCGCCCCAGACATCAAAACTAAACACCTGCGGCGTTCCCCCTGCCCCGGTCGCGATAGCCCCGACGGCATCACTGATCACATCGGTGGACCCCAACACATCCTTGTGCACATACTCGGGCCCCCGCTCGCGGGTGACCGCACCATTACTGTCCAGATCCAACCGGATAATCGCCACCCCGTTGATCGAGCGGCGCAGGTACGCCTTGACGAAACCGCCGCCGGCCGTGGTATGCGTCACCCGCTCCACCGCACCCTGGTAACGGGTGGTCACCACCCCTGCCGCACTGCTGTCCACCCGGGCCAGGCGGCGGCGATCCGGGCCGTACTCGAACACCGTGGTATGACCGTCTTTTTCAATCCGGCGGGGCTTGTCAAACGTGGTGTACGCCAACACCCGCCCGGTCGTATCGTCAGTCAAGCTGCCGTTGGCGTCGTAGCGATAGGTCGCCGCCTGGGTGCCGGTGGTCTGGCAGACCGCATGGGGACCGGCTGCCGGGCCTGTGCAAGCATTGCCGTAGCGGTAGTGACCGACGCCAGTCTTGAAAGTGATATTGCCGCTGCTGTCATACTGGGTCTCGCGAACGCCTTGCGACACGTTATGCCGGTACAAGGTGGCCTGGCGCACCCGATTGAGGTCGTCGTAGGTGAAATCCTCCCGCAGGTGCTTACCCGCCCCCTTATCGATACGACGCTCCATATTGCCGGTGTCGAACCAGGTGTAATCGAGGTCCTGCAGCGGCTGACCCACGCCCGGCAACAACACCGTGTCGATAGCGGTCAAGCGCCCGCTGTTGTCGTCATAGCTGCGGGTGGTGGTCAGGCCATTGCCGTAGAGAATCTCCGCCGCCTGGCCCCGCTCGGTCAAGCGGGTCACGGTGTAGTATCGCTCCAGCGACACACCGTTGTAGCGCCGCGCGTCCACCACCCCGGTCATATGACCGTAGGCGTTGTATTCGTGTTGATAGGCCTGGGGTGCGCCGGACCGGCTGCTGGCGTCAAAGACCTGGAACGGCCGGTCGTACTGGTCGTAGGTCACCCGTTCGCTGTAGGTCCGGCTGCCGCCACTGAAGTCGTCTTCGGTGACGGTCTCCGTCACCCGGCCAAAGGCGTCGTAAGCCATCTGCTGCAGGTAGTCGCCGGTATTGACCTGCCCGCAGCCCGCCGCGATCAACGCCCCCTTGCGGCGCACCACCGACAACAACTGCCCCGGCTCAGTGGCGACGCAATCGGCATCCCGGTCGTAATACCAGCGGGTGTGCTCGACCAGCGTCCCGGCGCTGTCGCGGTCTTCCCGCGCCACCTGGCGGCCGTTGCGGTCGTAGCCCATCACCACCTGCTGGCCCTTGGCGTCGGTCTGGGTCGCCAATTCACCGAAACCGTTATAGGTATACTGCCACAGGCCTTTGTCCGGGTCGTCGAGGCTCAGCTTTTGACCGCGAACGTTATAAGTCATCCGGGTAGTCGAGACCACCGCGTCGGTGTTGTCCCAGGTCTCAACGGCGTCCAGCAGACCAAACGGGGTGTAGGTATAGTGCAGGGTGGCGTTCAGGGCATCGGTCACCCGCAAGGTTTCGCCGAACACGTTCTTGTCTGTGGTCTTGGCCTGACCGCAGGCGGTGGTGGTTTCGCTCAGACCGCTGTAGGCCACAGTGATATTGCACACGCCGGCCGGGGTGTCGGTCTGGGTGACACGGCCCAGGCTATCGTAGGTGTAGGTCGTCCACACCGCCGTGGCGCCGGCCCGGTAAGGATTGGACTGCTGCGCCACCCGGCCGAGCGTATCGTAGCGGCTATCGACATACACCCGATAACTGCCGTCCTGGTCAAAACTGATCGTCTCCTGGCGCAGCCGGCGACCGAGCTTGTCGAAGTACTCCACCGTCTCAGCCGACTCGACCCCGGCGCTGGTCACCTTGAAGACCGCCTGCGGTAAATCGGCCGGACAACCCCCACCGCTGCACCAGGCGCTGAGGGTGCTGCTGTAGGCGCCGGTGGCCCGGTATTGCTGGTAGGGTTTGCCGAAGGGGCTGTGCCGGGTGAAGGTACTGACACCACTGATATCGATGGTGTTCTCCGGCAACCCAAACGCGTTGTGGTTTTCATGGCGGACCACCGTATTACCTTCTGCATCCACGGTGCTAACCGCATAGCGGCCGCTGGCATCATAGGTCGTCCGGGTGATGCGGGTCTGTTCGCCCGCCGCCGCCCGGTGCACTTCGGTGCGGTTGCCAAACTGATCGTGTTTGTAGTGGGTATGCACTTGCAAGGGCGTGCCGGGTTCGATCCGCTCGTCGGTCAGCAACCCGGTGGCCGCATCGTAGGCAAATGTGGACTGACGCATCTCGGTGACAGAGGTGGGCTGGCCTTGCCCATTGCCCCCCGTACGTGTCGCCGTGACGGTAGACGCGGTCAGGCGACCCAGGTGCCAGGTGGTATCGTTGACGGTATTGGTATAGGTATTGGCGACGGTCTTGGTGCCCTGGCTGATACCGGTGCCATCCCGGGTGTCGATCAACACCTGGGTGACATTGCCGTAGTCGGTGTCGGCCCCCGCCGCATAGGTGGTGGTGGTGACGATGCTGTGCGTTTTTGTGCCGGCCAGGTCGTAGGCATTGTCGGTCGCCACTTCCACATAGGGGTAGACGGTGCCAAAAGCGGTGCTGCGCTGCGCGAGGGTGTTTTCCGCGAGGCCGATGACGGTTTGGCCGTCTTTTTTCTCGGTCCGCACGGCCATGCCGATAAAGGGGAAGTCCTGGCGATAGGTGGTTTCAGTTTGCACGCCGGTTTGATTATCGATGGTGGTGATGCGCTCAAAGCCGAGAAAGCCGCGACCGCCGGCCTGGGCGCGGGCGGCGGCGTAACGGTAGTCGATACTGACCTTGGCGTTGGCATTGGCCTGGGTCGGGGCGCTGCTGGCTACCTGACTGACCACATAGGTGGCCCCTTGAATATCGAAGACCGGTGAGCCGCGGCCGTAGTCGAGGGCAGCGGCGCCGCTGCCGCGGGTGTAGACGGTGGTGTCGGTCAGGGGTTTGTAGGTGATGTCGGTTTCGGCGCCAAGGCCGTTGGTGATGCGGGTAATTCTGTTGTTGGGCACCCGGATGGCGCGGCTGAAATGATACTGGACATAGTCGTTCTCGTGGTTGTAACGGATATCCATGTGGTCGCTATAGCCGTCACCGTTCAGGTCGAGGTACATATGGATATGGTTGCTGGTCTCGCCGGGGATGCCGGTATTGAACGCCGCATCGAAACCGTCGCCGTTCCACTGGCGTACCCACAGGCGTTTGTTGCCGTTTGGGCCTTTGGGATAAATTAAATCCATAAAACCGTCGTGATTGTAGTCGATGACCTGTAGTTCATCGGCATCGACACTGATATCGGTGAGATCGCCGCCGGGAGCGTGCCACCTTCCGTCTAATAAGGAATAACGCCAGTGTCCGCCTGGTTCTTTGTATAAGAAATCCGCATAACCGTCGCCATTCAAATCGGCTGTTATGAACTCGGTGATATCAGCGGAATAACTGCCAGATTCCCTGTAATCACCATTTGCTTTAGCCTGCAACAAGATCAAGCGCTCTTCTTTGTTATTGCCGCATATCTCCTGCTCAATACAGTCAAACAGAAATTTCCCGACCATATCCGTGGCGCCATCGCCGTTAAAATCCGTTAAGCGCACGTCGCCAAAGTCCAACAGGCGATGGTTGTAAAAGTAGGGCTGATTCGACGCAGACACTGAAAATTCGCGGGTCACCGGCGTCGCGGCAAACCGATAACCTCCGCTGGGGTCACGCTCCATATAATGGATTTTCAACACACTGTTGTGCGGGTGGGTACCGCTGCCGACGACATAGGCGATGTCCGGCAAACCATCGCCATTGATATCCTGTACTTTTGCCGTATCGGAGTTGGTCGCCGGAACGCCGGTGTCGATTTCATTGCCAAAACGATTGCCCTGGGAGAGCAAGACCCGCCAGCGTCCCTCACCCGCAAAAATAAGGTCCTGCTTGCCGTCGCCGTTGTAATCGATCAAATGAAAGCTGCTGCGCTTCTCCCCAAAAGCACGATGCTTCCAGTCGTTGACCTTTAACAGACCAGCACCATCGGATAAAGACAGCTTAAACCATGTTTTATCATTGTCGACGTGCAACCACACCAAGTCCGGCAAACCGTCGCCGTTGACGTCACCGGCTTTCCCGCCGCGGTATTGTGATGCCAGGTGGTCACGGGCTAGTGGACCGCTGGTGGCAAGCCCGACCGTTGGTTGTGACCAATCGAAACGGGTTTGCGGTAGGCACACCGTCGCCACACATTCCTGCACCGAGGCGAGCAGACTGGTGCCCGTCGTGCTGGTTTCGTAGCCCAAATGATAGGTGCGCAGCGGCACTTCCGCGCCATAGGTATCCACCCTGGTCAGCCGTTGTTGTTGGACGACTTTGCGGCGCACAAAGTAACCTGCACTCGGATCGGGACGTGATTCGTAGTGAAACTGCAGGTGATTGGTGGCGGGCACACCGGTTTGGCTGGCGTAGCTAATGCGATCAATCAGCATCTCGCCGGCATTGACATCACCGGTGTATGCGTAGGTGATGGTATTGCCAAGGCTGTCAGTCTGTGAGGTCTGCATCCAGGTCAGTTTGTAAGGTGTCGTGCCGATACCGATATCGAGGTAGGCATTGGGTTGATTGCCGTAATAACTGACTGAGCCATCTTTGCGCTCCACCACAAAGTAATCCGGCCCAGGCCCGCGCTGGCCCACGGATTTGACGCGCACGAAGCTATCGATCTCGGTGCGATAGAGTGTGCCGTCAGCGCCATTCTCCCCTTGATACGCCACCAGGCGCTGGCCGTCGAGACAAAAGCGATTGCTGTCGCCAAAGGAGATCGCTTGATTTTGACCGTCCTGTTCGATGGTCTGCCGGCAAAGGGTAATACTCGACAGGCCACTGATGTTCCAACCCGCCCCCAACAAACCATTACCCCCCTGACTGGAATAAGCCAACCCCACCTCCGGCGCCACCCCGCCACTGCCCGGCGCGGTCAAAAACGGAATCCCATAGGTGGCATTACCCGACTCATCGACCCGAAACTGCCCGGCGGTGAAACCCACGGCGTCCGATGCATCCACCAGTGACGGGTCGATCGCCGGCGCTAAGGCAGGTTGCGGCGCGGCGTCAATCACCGCCGGCAGGACACCGGCAAACTGCCGCGGCACACCGCCGCTATCTCCAAGGTAAGCAACATCGCCACCGCCGCTGCCGGCCCCCACCAGCACGATATCCAGGCGGCCGTCATCGTTGCTGTCGACAACATCAAGTGTCAGGTTGCGGTCGCTTAAGTTGTGATGTTCCAATGCATCCTCGCCGGTGTATTCCACCAGCACGGTGGGCAGTGCGCGCCCGGCGGTACCGGCCAGAATCAACGCCGGATCGGCCGCGGTGGCGCCGCGCAACAACGCATCGCGGTGACTGTCATTGTCGAAGTCGGCAAAAAAGTAATCCGTCTCGTGACCGGCGCGGCTAAGTGCCGTAATCTGGGCGGGCGTCAGGCTCAGCGCCTGGGGTGCGCTGTAGCCGGCCGCTGTCTGGTAGACCACGAAGCTCGGCTCAACCACTTTGATGGGTGTGACAATATCGCCATGCAACAGAATAATCAGGTCTTTACCGTGAAAAAAGATATCCTGCTTGCCGTTGCTGTCGAGATCGCCGTAGTAGACGTCGTAGTGGGCGGAGGTAAGACTGCTGGCGGTGGCAGCAGTGACCCAGAATAGTGACAGGCAGCCAAACAGACAGGCAAAGGCACGGCGAACGGCCATAGAATCCCCCAGTAAATTGGTTGGTCTTTTATAACGACCTAATACGTAATGCGATTTATCGTAATGCTATTGGTAACGCCGTAGTACTATCGCTGCCGGCTCTTGGCCCGCCGCAAAACCCCACACGCACAGCGCGTGTGAATACTGACAAAAAAGAAATGAGACAAGGTGATTGAGAATTTTTTTGCTACTGGAAGCGTCCGTGGTGGTCGCTCTCCTTTGCCCGGTTTTATACAGTGCGCTGCACCCGTCATAGTTTCAACTCTTCCCTAACGTCCGTGACCACCGATACTAAAACGGCAATGAACAGATGACAAGTGAGAAATTGCAATTTCGGTTGGCAAAAGCCGGAATATCGAAAAATATAGGATTCAGGCGGCTCGCAGTTGACCTGTATCAAGTGTCCGGGACTTCAACATCTTCGGCGAAAAACAACTGGGCTTGCAACGCCCGAGAAAGTCCAGACTGCCGTATAAGTATGACAACCGCCTTGACCGAACCCGCAAGCCCGCCGCCTTGCCGAGGCGCAGACTTATCAATCCCCCATCAACCCCTTTAAATGGGCAACCACACTGCGGGCCAGGGCGCTGAGCGCGTAGCCACCCTCCAGGCAAGAGACGATGCGGCCCTGACAATAACGATCGGCGATTTTTTTTAACGCCCTGGATACCCAAAGGTAGTCGGCCTCAACCAAACCAATATGGGACATATCATCTTCGATATGCGCATCGAAACCGGCCGAGATAAAAAGCATTTCCGGTTTGAAGCGCTCCAGCGCCGGCAGCCAGTGCGCACTGACCGCCTCTCGAAAAGCCGCACCTGTCGCCGCCGCCTCCAGGGGTACGTTGACGATATGCGCCTTGCAACTGTCGTGTCCGGAAAACGGATAGAAGGGATGTTCAAAGGTGGAGCAAAACAACACATCGGGGTTATCGTTGAAAATATGCTCGGTGCCATTGCCGTGATGCACGTCGAAATCGACAATGGCCACGCGCTGCAAACCGTGATGCTTTTGCGCGTAAGCCGCAGCGATGGCGATATTGTTAAACACACAAAACCCCATGGCCTTGTCCCGCTCGGCATGGTGGCCGGGCGGCCTGACCGCACAGAAAGCCGCTTTCATTTTGCCGCCGGCAACCAGGTCCACCGCATCGACGGCGGCACCGGCGGCGTAGAGCGCAGCTGCCAGCGTATGGGGCATCATCAGCGTATCCTCGTCGAGCCAGATATGGCCCTCCACCGGCGATCTCTGATACAAGCTGTCGATATACGCCTGCTCGTGCACCAGGCTCAACAGCGCCGGCGCTATGGGGGTGGCATCGATTTGCGGGGCGACAAACTCAAGGCCCGATGCGATTAGCTGGTCCTGGATAGCGGTCAGCCGCGCCGGCTGCTCCGGGTGCTCCTCCCCCATATCGTGCCGCAAACAAAAGGGATGACTGACAATGGCAATACTCATCTTATACTCCTCCCGCCGATCCCGTTCATTCTGCCAGTATCCCGCCGTTTCGTATAGTTGCGCCGGCCAGCCTATAGACTCACAAGGCCGAATGGCAATTCCTTAAGCGTATTTGCATCAATTTGTTGATCTCTGCCCCAATCGAACCGGTCTCGATTAAGCGTACTGTAAGAGAGGTCTGGCTCTGGCTGCAGCCTTCAGAAACTCTCGACAGCAGGGATGCTGTCGCGAAGCCCCCAGGGATGGGATTACGGCGTGTTTCTGAAGGCTGCAGCCAGAGCCAGACCGGTCAATTAGCACACATTTGCTTAAGGAAGTGCCATTCCTCACAAGGCCCGCTTTACCCGGATTGGAGTTCAAGCTCCAGGTAGACTTCCTGAACGGAGTCGTGGGGCTGTTTGACAAAGCCACCCTTCTTGAAAATGCTGAGCATCGGCTTATTGTCCTTCCTGACGTAGGCACACATGGTGGCGATGCCGCGGGAGCGGGCTATGGCCGTCATCTCCGCCAGCAGCCTTTTCGCCATGCCTTTACCCCGCTGGCTTTCACGAATCACAAAAGCGACCTCGCAACTGTTTTTCTCGGCAATCAAATAGTAACGACCGACCGCGTGGATCACCTCGGTCTGGCCGTTTTTGTCGACAATACACAGCGCCAGGTCCCGCTCCTGGTTAACGCTGACCAGCGTGCAGGATTTCTCCCTCGACATCTGTTTCGGATGATAGTTGTAGCGCAGCAACAGCGTCTCTTTTGTATGCGAATAAAAGAACTCCTGCAGTCGCCGCTCATCGGCGGGACGCAGCGGCCGCAACTCAAATGAACGATTCTGGATATCGAGTTTCTTAAGCTCGATATCACCGAGTTCCCGCACCGACGTCGGCATATCCGTCTGGTAGCCCGGCACCCAGAAGTGTTTTCTGACCTCCTGCAACAGCTGCGCCCGGAAATCGGGGTGCGCCACCCTGATCAACTCCAGGGCCCGCTCGCGGATGCTTTTTCCCTGCAGCGAGGCGATACCGAACTCGGTAACGACATAGTGCACATGACCGCGCGAGGTAACGACACCGGCCCCTTCGGTAATATAGGGCACAATACGGGAGACGCTGCCGTCCCTGGTCGTAGACGGCAGGGCAATAATCGGCTTGCCGCCTTTGCTCAGGGCGGCGCCGCGAATAAAGTCCACCTGGCCGCCGATACCGCTATAGAATTTGTAACCGATGGAATCGGCCACCACCTGCCCGGTCAAATCCACTTCAATGGCGCTGTTGATCGAGATCATCCGCTCGTTGCGGGAAATATTGACCGGAGAATTCACATACTCGGACGGTAAAAACTCGATATGCGGGTTGCCGTCGACATAATCGTACAAGCGCCGGGTGCCGATGCAAAATGTCGTGACCGTTTTGCCGTTGTGGAAAGTCTTTTTGCGATTGTTGATAACGCCTCTCACCATCAGGTCGATAACGCCATCTGAAATCATTTCGCTGTGCACCCCGAGGTCCTTGTGGTTGGCCAGATAACCGAGCACCGCCTCGGGTATTTTGCCGATACCGACCTGTAAGGTGGCGCCGTCCTCGATCAGCAGCGACACGTACTGGCCAATGCGCTCAGTCACCCGGTCCAGTTGCGGCGGCGGCACGACCGGCAGCGCCTGCTCCGCCTCCATCCAGGCGCTGATCTGATCCATATGGATAAAGCTGTGGCCGTTGGTCCTGGGCATCCGGGGGTTGATTTGGGCGATGATATGCCGGGCCGACTGGGCCGCTGCCGACACCACATCCACCGAGACCCCCATCGAACAGTAACCGTATTCGTCCGGCGGGCTGACCATAATCAGGGCGGCATCCAGCGGCAGGTGGTTGGCCTCGAACAACTGGGGGATTTCCGACAGAAAGCAGGGCGTGTAGTCGGCCCGGCCCTCGGCAACGGCTGTGCGGACCGCCTCGCCACCGATAAACAACGTATTGATTTTAAATAGGTTTTTGTGCTTCGGGTCAGCCCAGATCTGGTCCGACAGGGTCAGGATATGCACGACTTCGATATCGTTTAAATCCCGGCTGTGCTCGATCAGGTTACCGATCAGGGCATCGGGTACGGCGGCATTGGAGCCGATAAATATACGATCGCCGGACTTCAGCAAAGCGCTCCAGTCGATGGCAGTTTGTGCAGACATACAACTTCCTCTTGTCAACAGAGAAGACAACGGCACAACTTTATCATCACCGCCAGGGTGGCGACTTGAGCTAAATCTAGTGTCCTTGGGATAGTGGGAGTGGGCATAGCATAAGGCATCAAGTCTACGCTCTTAGAATCCCGGCAGGCATCAGTCAATAGGCCAGCGCTTTTCTAAGTTGGAAGCACATGCTTTATAACAGGGTGGACCTTGCGACTGTACCGCATGGCACTCGCTTTAGGTGCCCACCTCTGGCACTTAAGAGGGTTTGATCCAATTTATCGATCTTAACCCGCCCTGTCGGTCTTGATGAAGAATACTGCGGGTAGGTCTGCCTCTGGTTGGCACTTTCAGAAACTCTCGACAGCAGGGATGCTGTCGGGAAGTCCCCAGGGAAGGGTTTACGACGTGTTTCTGAAAGTGCCAACCAGAGGCAGACCGATCAATTAGCACGTCTTCGCTTAAGTGTCAGAAGTGGGCACCTAAAGCGAGCGCCACTTCGGCCCAACCGAGGCTCGCTTCGGTGACGTTTTTTCTGGGTACCTATTTGTTACTCGACGTATAAATAGTGTCAGTCAACACACCTTCACTGTTAAAGGTAAAATAGAAAATTTCCGTTTTATTTTTACTCTTTTCCAGATTGCTGGCGACACCGGGAAGCCTGCCGAGTTGATTGTTGGTGGTTTCCGACCAGAGATACTGGATTCTCTCTCCGCCGCCATTGGGTAGTTGGGTTCTCGCCTGCGGTTCACCCATTTTTGCGATCACCTCGGTAAGTGTTGATTCGCCCTTTTTAAATGACTTGGCCAACTCGACGTCGAATTTTCTCCCTTCAGTGGTGGCACACGCCGCCACAAAAAGGATGGCTATCAGTAACGCAAAAACTCTCATGCTGACTCCCAGCTTAGTCGGTAGGTGTTGGATACGATTGGATTCACTTGCTGCCAATTTATTCAATAAGACTTCACACTTCTTATTTTTGTCAGATGTTAAATCAAGCGCCTTGGTAATTATGTAAAAGTTTGTACACCGCTTACATGAAGTTAAAAATTTCATATAGTTATTTTCTATCAAACAAGTTTGAAGACGCTTTGAATTCACAGCTATAACTATAAAAACGAACAAACGCCCCTTCTCCAGCAAAATATTTATAAAAGATAATCGAGCAAAAAGGCAACTACAATTCTTAACATCTTTTCTTTCGCAGCAACTATTTTCTCATAGTTTTACCGGCGATAATTTTCTGCAACGGCACAACATAGTACATCGCCGGCTACATATAATAGTTGGCATTTACTGGTTTTTGCCGTTCATACCTGGCGTTAGGAAAAGTTACTCTTCACTTACAGACGCGCTTACTTATAAGGATTTTATGATGATAAGTACCCTCTGCAGAAAGATTAGTCAGAACGTAGAAAGGCCAACACCAAGCTCTACCTCACGTAATTTAGTGCTTTTTATTGCTCTCTTTTTTCCCCTTATTGCATTTGCCCAGCTTAGCGATATTCCTGAAAACCAGATAGACATTACCGTCAAGAAAATAAAGGCATCACAGTTCTTACACCAGGCAACCTTTGGCCCTACCCTTGAAGACATTGACAACCTGGCCGCCAGGATGGCGACAATCGGCGATAACAATGCGCTGCACGAATGGATAGACAACCAGTTTTCCCTGCCTTTCACCGCCAATGAGTCTTACGAGCAGCTCACCCGGGATATGATCGCCGACGATGGCTTCGCCGTAGATTCGGCACCGCCCACTACCGACGGGCTCAACTACCAGATCCAGAACTACAAACACCATGCCTGGTGGAACCGAACGCTGCGCGGCACAGATCAATTGCGCCAGCGCACGGCCTGGGCATTGGTACAGATACTGGTTATCTCGGAACTCGGCATGGGGCTCAATGCCCGGTTTGACGGCCAGTGGTTGGGGATACCGCGCTACACCGACCTGCTGATGCAACACGCGTTTGGCAACTACCGCGATATTTTGTACGACGTCACACTCAGCCCGGCTATGGGCCTCTACTTAAGCCATCTCCGGAATCAAAAAGGCGATACCAGCCGGGGGATTTTCCCGGATGAAAACTATGCGCGGGAGATACTGCAACTGTTCTCCATCGGCGTCTACGCCCTGCAGCAAAACGGCGAGCCCCTGCTCGACACTGAAGGTCGCCGGATAGAAACCTACAGCAACGAGACTATTCGCAATTTTGCCCGCGTCTTTACCGGGTTGAGCTATGCGCCGAGCAACGGCCGGGATGACTTTTTAAGAAATCCCCGCAATATGTTTGCCCCCATGAAAATGTATGAAAACTACCATGACCGAGGCGAAAAGACGTTGTTAAACGGTGTGGCACTACCGGCCGGGCAAGACGGCTTGGCGGATATCAACGCCGCCATCGACAATATTTATGCGCACCCCAACGTTCCCCCTTTTATCGCGCGGTTATTGATTCAGCGGTTTACCAGCTCCAATCCGTCTCCCGCCTATATCAACGCCGTTGCCGATCAATTCAGCGACGATGGCCAGGGCAACCGCGGCAATATGCAGGCCGTGATCCGCACTATCCTGATGCACCCGGAAGCGCGGGATACACTACAGATTACCCAAACCCGCAACACTAACGGCAACTATCGGCTCGACATTACCGGCAATAACCCCACCGGCGGTAAGCTGCGCGAACCCCTGCTGACACTTACCGCCCTATACCGGGCTTTCAATGTCCAGGCCAGCCATCCGGATGGGCGTTTTCGCGCTTTCTCCAGAAGCTATCTAACCAACCAGGGCATTAACCAATCGCCCAGTGTTTTCAATTACTATCTACCCGACTTCCAACCGGTAGGTGTATTGCAGGACAACAATTTAGTCGCGCCGGAATTTCAGATCTACACACCGGTAATGATGAGTTTGTTCAGTAACTTTTTGCGCACCCCGGTTCAGGGCCGCACCTTTGGTATGGGGGAAAACGGCACACTTGACCTGACCGCGGAGGAAAACATGGCCGTCAATGCCACCGCGTTGATTGACCGCCTCAACCTCTTACTCAGCTATGGCACGCTCAGCAGCGCTGTCGTCGACGAAATCAAAACGACTATGGCCTCGACCAACAGTGCCAAGTCCCGCGTCGAACTTATGCTGCTGACGCTGTTAACGGCACCCGACTTTGCGATCATGGAATAGGCGGACAATGCCCCAGAGTCATTGTTACCGGTCATCAATTTATTAAACGGTTATTTACTATGAAAAAGAAAACATCGCATACCGCCCCTGCAAACCCACTCTCACGCCGCAGCTTTCTCGGCGGTTGTGCAGCCCTGGGCGCAACCCCGCTGTTGTCCAGTATACTGCAGTTAAAATTAATGAATTCCGCTTATGCCGCCGGATTGACGCCGGCAAGCATACAAAACCCCGATGAATACAGAGCTATGGTATGTGTATTCCTGTTCGGCGGGAACGACTCTTTTAATATGCTGGCACCGTATGAAAGCACTGAATACAACCACTACGCCAATGTGAGAACAGACCTGGCCCTCCCCCGCGGTCAACTGCAGTCCATCAACGACAACCGCGGCCGGCCTTTTGGTTTGCACTCGAATATGGCCGCGGTCAAAGACCTCTATAACGCCGGCAAGCTGGCTTTTGTCGCAAACCTGGGAACCCTGGTAAGGCCCACGACCCTGAGCGATTACAACAACGGTATCGCCCTGCCCCGCGGCTTGTTTTCACACAACGACCAGCAGCAGGCCTGGCAAACATCCGTGCCGGAATCGGAGCAGGCGATAGGCTGGGGTGGGCGGCTGGCCGATCTTGTCAACAGCGTCAATCCGGCCAGCCCGATATCGATGAATATTTCCCTCAACTCCATTAACATTTTTCAAAATGGTGAAGCGGTAACACCCTACGTCATATCCAACAACGGCTCGGTCCGGTTGCAGGGCTACAATGGCAGCAGCTTCTTTAATCAACTGTTCACCCGCACCACCGACAGTGCGCTGGCACAGAGCTACCAAAACCTGCTGAAGCAAAATTACGCCCGGAACCGGCGCGATGCCATAGATACCGCCACGGCATTCGACAGCGCGACCCGCGGTGCGAGTATCACCACACGGTTCCCCAACAGCGCCCTCGGCGCGCAGTTGAAAATGGTCGCCAGAACCATCAGTGCGCGCAATACATTGGGAGCCAAGCGCCAGACATTCTTTGTATCAGTGGGCGGCTATGATAACCACGACGAGCTGTTGACCAATCAAAGAGGGTTGTTATCGCAACTGAGCGCTGCGCTCGGCGCTTTTTACCAGGCCACGACAGAGCTGGGAATCAGTGACAAGGTCACCACGTTTACCGCCTCCGACTTCGGCCGCACGCTGACCAGCAACGGGCGCGGTTCCGATCACGCCTGGGGCGGCAACCAGATCGTTATGGGTGGCGCTGTCAATGGGGGCCATGTTTTCGGCGATTATCCGACGAACCTGAGCGAGCCCCGGGGTGCCGACGGCAATTCCATCGATGCCGGCCGCGGGCGGCTGTTGCCCACCACCAGCACCGATGAATTCTATGCGGAGCTGGCCCGCTGGTTTGGCGTGCCCAACACGGCGGCGTTGCAGGACGTGCTGCCGAATATACGTAATTTCTACAGCGCCGGCGGCAGCCAATTGCCCATTGGTTTTCTCAATGCCTGACGGCAATGCGTTTTAGTGATCGTGTTAACGGACCAGGGCGGCACAAGTGCCGCCCTGGTCCGGGTATCGACCCTGGTGATGACGATGAAAAAGAGCTGTCGGCCAGGATTTTTACCGGCTACCACTTTATCTGCAGCGACAGCTTTACATCACTTCAACTCGGCTCGCGACTTCTCCCTGATCAGTTTGAATTCACTCCCCGCATTCCACCCCGGCCAGTCGTTGCTATTGGCAAGGTCGCTGCCTATATAGAAATAGAGTTCCAGGTCCTGCGCCGCGCCGCTTAAATCCATCTCCTCGTGGTATTCATCACCGGGCTTGTGGTAGCGGTTTGCGGTGTAGTCGTCCTGCTGCTGTTTACCCCACTCCTTGCCGTGGGCAACCGAGTCGTGACCCCCTTCCGCATAGAGCGCCGGCACCCCGTGCTTGGCGAGACTGAAGTGGTCGGAGCGGTAGTAGAAACCCTTTTCCGCGTTCTGGTCCGGCACGATATAACGGCCCTGCTTTTGCGCGTGTCGCGCGAGGTAATCCTGCAACTGGTTAAAACCATGGCCGATTACCGTCACATCCCTGACCGGACCGATCGACCCCATGGCATCGATATTGATGGCACCCACGGTTTTGTTGTGCGGATATATCGGGTTTTCGCCATAGAACTTGGAGCCGAGCAGGCCGGACTCTTCCGCCGTCACCGCCATAAACATCACCGTGCGTTGCGGCGGCGCCGCCTTGAACACCCGGCCCAGGGCCAGCAATGCCGCGGTGCCCGTGGCATTGTCTACGGCGCCGTTGTAGATCTGATCGCCCTCGAGACTGGTGTCGCGGCCGAGATGATCCCAGTGCGCCATATAGATCACCACCTCGTCCGCCCGCTCGCTGCCGCTGATCTTGGCAATGACATTGCGCGACTCGACGTAGCGGATGCTGTTTTGCAAACTAAAGGATGCTGCGGCGTTCAGCGGTATCGCCTTGAAACCCGGCTGCGCCGCCTCGCGCTTGAGGGTGTCGTAGTCGAGCCCCGCGGCGCGTAACAATTCGGTGGCGGGCTGCAGGTGAATCCAGGCCTCGACCGGCAGCTTCGACTCACCTTTGTCCGCCCGCTGCAGGTGAATCTGCGGGCCCGACCAACTGTTGGGCACCACTTCCCAGGGATAAGCGGCCGGCGCCGTGTCGTGAATAACCAGGGCCGCCGCCGCGCCCTGGCGAGCCGCTTCCTCGTACTTGTAAGTCCAGCGACCGTAGTAAGTCATGGCATTGCCGGTGAAATGCGCCGGGTCCTGGGTGATGAAACCGGGGTCGTTGACAAGTATCACCACGGTTTTGCCGGCAACGTCGATGCCGGCGTAGTCATTCCAGTCCCGCTCCGGCGCATTGATGCCGTAGCCGACAAACACCAACTCACTGTCCTCGATGGCGATACGTTCTTTCTGCTGCTGGGTAAACACCACCATCTCGGTACCGTACGCCAGGTCCGCCGTGTAGCCCTCCGCTTTTATGCGTAACTGAGCCGTAGGATCGGTGGTAATCTCCGCCACCGGCACGCGCTGGAAATACGAATCGCCATTGCCCGGTTCGAGGCCCAAGGCAGCGAATTCCTGTTGCAGGTAATTGATGGTTTTCTCCCCACCGGGCGTAGCCGGCGCCCTGCCCTCAAACTCATCCGCCGACAGCACCGCCGTGTGGCGGTGTAAATCCTGCTCGAATTGAGCCAGCGCCGCCTGGTTAAGTTGCACCGTCGTCGATCGGGGTTGCGCCGCCGCCTGTTCCGGTTGCACTGACCCGGTGACCCCCTCGCCACTATGCTCCTGGCCACTATGCTCCTGGCCACTTTGCCGCTCGCACCCCCCCAGTCCCAGCGCCGCTGCGCACAAAGCCGTTACCCATATTTTTTTCATACCTTACCTTACGCTATTGTTTAGTGTGGTCGTTTGGTTCTGTCGTTTAGTTCCCGGTTTTTGCTGTAGCCGTCTTGTTCAATCGTCTTGTTCAATCGTCTTGTTCATCCGCTGCCTGACAGGTTACACACAGATCGCTCTCGGGCCTGATCTGCAAACGCGCGTAGGGAATAGTCTCGCCGCAGGCCTCGCAGTAACCGTAATCCCCCGCCGCAAAAGCCTTCAACGCCGCCTCAACCTGTGTCAGACGGCGCCGGTAGCCGGCGCGATTGGCACGGGCCATAGCCTGTTGCTGCAGGGCATCCATACGCGACAGGCGCCCCACCTTGGTCTGGTCCAGGGTAACCGTGGCGGCGGAGGCATCGCTCAGCGCCAGCAGGCGCGTTATCTCCTCGCGCAAATTGAGCAATTGTTCGCGCAACTGGTCGCGCTGCCCGTCGGTCAGCGCGGCCATAGCCGGTCAAATGCAAGACAACGCATAAACACACCCTTATAATGGAACCGCCCCAGCGAGACATCAGAGTATGCCGAAGCCTCCAGAACCGGATTCCGATACCCATCTACCGGATTCAGATACCTACTTGGCCAAGAAGCGTTTTTTTGATCAACTGCTCACGGTTTACGGCCGCAAACCCGTTATGGAAGCTCTGCAGACGCCGGATGTCAAGTTGTACCGGTTACATCTGGCCGACAGTAATCGGCCGGCTCCCATTCTGGATGAGATCAGGGCGCTGGCCGAGCAGCGGGGCGCCGAAGTGGTATACCACAGCCGCCAGGCCTTGGCGAGGATTTCCAAAAACAGTCGCCAGGACCAGGGCGTGGCCGCCGATCTACACTGCCGCCACTATCAGTCCTATGCGGATTTTTTGCAGCAATTGCCCGCACGACTTTGCGAGCCAATGGCGCAGCACCCGATTGCCAACCTGCGACTAAAAAAAGAATCGCCAGCAATACCCCGTCGGGATAGTAGCGCACCCGGCCATCCGCCACGAGTGTTGGCCCTGTGCAGCATTCACAATCCACAAAACCTGGGCATGATCATAAGATCGGCGTGCGCGGGCGATATCGATGGCATTCTTATCCCGCAGAAAGGATGCGCGACCATATCCTCATCTTTGGTCATAAAGGCCAGTGCAGGAACTCTGTTCAAGGCCCCGATACTTTCCTGTGAAAAGCTAAAAGATGCCCTGCAAGCTTTCAAAGGTCATGGGTTTTCCGTTTGCGCCCTGTCATCACAGGCGACAGAATCGCTTTTTGAATACAAACCAAAGGGCCCGATTGTCTACGTCCTGGGAAATGAGTCTGAGGGTGTCAGTGATACCATTTTCAGCCTGGCGGACAAGAAACTGAGGATTCCAATGAGCAATGAGGTGGAATCCTTAAATGTAGCGGTTACGGCTGCGCTTATCGCCTTCAGTAGAAACCTATAAGTCTAGGCCCTAAAGTTTTTGGGCTTTGATAAAATAAAATCGATATCAGGTGTGACGAAGTGCCGGGTAATTTAAGAGACCCAGGTTTCCGTCAACAACAACTCACTCACTCTCCAGTGCATAGGCAATCACATAACCGCCTTTGCCATCGCGAACACTCCTGGAATCCGTGTAGGTGCCTGTGCTCGGGTCCCGGGGGTAACGCCAACTGGGGTTAGGCACCGTGACGATAAGGTGTTGCCTGCCGGTTGCTTCCGACAGATAGGTCATCGGCGTCGCCTGGCCGCTGCCCGGTAACTCAGCGGACCATTTCACCGCGCCGGTGCGCAGGTCAAAAGCGCGCACCGTGCGGTCCATGGTTGAAGCGATAAAGGTCAAGCCACCGCGGGTGGTCAGCGTCCCGGCCCGTATGGCGACACCCACCTGGAAAGGCAAGCCACTGCGAAGGCCAAATGGCCCCGAGTCCTTCATACTGCCGACCGGACGCCGCCAGAGCAGTTCATTCGTGTTGAGATCGATAACCGCAATCTGTGACCAGGGCGGCTCAAAGCACGGCACCTGCGTACCAAAGCGCGACATAAACGGCAGCGTCAGTCCGTAGTAGCGAATGCGCACATGATCATAGGGATCGTTCGGATCGGGGTCGCGCGCCGGCGGCACCGGCGCATCCGGGTCCATCCGCACGGCGGGGTGATCGGCACCAAGCAGCATGGCGGCACGCGGTCCCGCAGCGGCCACCTGCTCCGGCGTCACCAGCATAAGCCGGTTGGCCAACAACATCGGGGCGGCGACCAATAGACCGTTGTCGGCATCCACAGAAACGCTGCCCCAGTTAAAGCCACCGAAATTGGCCGGAAACTGCAGACTGCCTGCTGGTGTCGGCGGCGTAAACAATCCCTCGTAACGCAACAGTTTGTATTCGACCCGACACAAAAGCTGGTCGAGCGGGGTCAGGCCCCACATATCTTTCTCATGCAGATAGGGATGAAAATTGGGCAGTGGTGAAAACGGCTGCGTCGGCGCAAGATAATCACCGACCGCGGGGTCTTGGGGAGCGGCGCGCTCCTCAATGGGATAGACAGGGGTTCCGTCGCGCCGGTCAAGCAAAAAGATAGCACCCATTTTTGTCGGCACGGCCACCGACGGCACCCGCTCCCCATCGCGCTCGACATCGACGAGTACCGGCTGAGCAGGCACATCATAGTCCCAGATATCATGGTGCACGGTCTGATACTTCCAGCGCGGCTCACCTGTCGCGGCATCGATGGCCACGACCGATGAAGACCATTCATCATCGAGGGGTCGCCGTTCACCACCGTAGTAATCGGGCGGCGCGTTGCCGGTCGGCGCATAAATAAGGTCCAGTTCGGCATCGTAACTCATGACCGACCAGACGTTGGGTGTGCCGCGGGTGTATTCCTCCCCCGGCCCGGGCTCGCCATACTCGCCGGGATTACCGAGATCCCAGGCCCAGACGAAACTGCCGGTCAAGGCGTCAAACGCGCGCACGACCCCCGACGGCATGCCGAGGTCCTGGGAATCCAGCACCAAGCCACCGACCACCAGCACATCATCGGCAACCAGCGGCGGCGATGTCACATAATACTGGTTCGCGTTGTGCTCGCCCATGCCCTTGCGCAGGTTAACGGCGCCGCCAGCACCGAAATCACTGCAGCGCTCACCCGTCATGGCATCGACGGCTATCAGCCGCGCATCGATGGTGCCGGTAACAATACGTTTCGGGCATTGCCCTGTGTAATCGGCCGGTGCCTCGTGATAGCTGATACCGCGACAGGTGCGCGCGTACTGATGCGTGCCTGGCGGTTTTGCCTGCGGATCATGGCGCCAGACTTCTTCGCCGCTGTCACTGTCGACGGCAATCAAAATGTTACGCGCGCCGCAGATATACAACAGGCCATTTACCTGCAGGGGTGTCATCTTGAAATCGTCTTCAACACCGGTGCGGTAACGCCACACTTCTTTCAGCTTGGCCACCGTCTCGGTGTTGATCTGATCGATTTCGGCAAAGCGGGTGCCGCCCGCGGTATTGCCGTAGTGGCGCCAATCCCCGGTCGCGGTCGCCTCTGCAATCGGCCGCACGGTGCCGGTGCCATTTTGCGTATAGCCTTGACCGGCGGCAATCAGCAAAACGGCGAGCGCGGCAAGGCCCGGAATCACGAACCAGGGTTTTGTCGCCGGCACCTCAGCACCGTAACGCGCTTTTAGTGTGGCTTGATACCAGGGTGTCAGGAACCACAGGGCAAGACCGATCCACATGGCCAGGCGGGGCAGCAGCGCCAACAGGTAAAGGTCAGATTCAAATAGCGCCCAGACGATCGTCACAGCGATAATACCGCCATAGACGCGCGGCGCCAGCACGTTGCGCCGGACCATCATTATCGCCACCACAAGTGTCGCAATACCGGCAGTGACGTAGTAAAGACTCCCGCCTTTATAAACGAGAAAGCCACCGAGCAGCGTCAGGTACAGCCCGACTAACGACAAAAAGACGATAAAGGTCCAATGGGCAATGCGAGCAAACATGGCGCTTTTTTTGACTCCGCTGCACTCCGCTGCGTTGCGCATACCGCTATCGCATCACGAACAGATTATTGATTTTCAGTGCCGGATAGGGAGGCTATCCACGCTGGCGATGGCACCACCGGACAAACCTCCCGACGTTTACTTTCAGGTGCCGTCACCGGTGAAGTTTTGTGACGAGAAAACGGCGTCGGCAGTGACGACCTGAAAGCCCAACAGATTGCCGTCCGGATCGCGGCCAAACAGCACCTGCCCGCCGTCCAGCGGCTCGGCCTCGCTGACAACGGTGCCGCCGGCAGCGACCAGTTTTTCGCGAGCAGCAGCCAGGTCGGTGACGTCGAAGACAATCATGTTGTAGCCCAGGGCATCCACCGGGCGCGGCTCAGCCGGCAATTCGGTGGGATGGCTGTGATATTGAATAATTTCCAGCTCCAGATTTCGAACCTGGAACCAGGCAAACTCAAGCTTCGTGCCGGGAAGACCCGAGACCTTGTCGAACTCGTCCCCCGAGAGACTAAACAGGTTGCCAACACGCCGCGGCTTTTTCTGGTCCAGCAATCTTGAGTAAAACGAGACAGCGCGATCGATATCCGGTGTCGCCAGCGAGATATGCCGGATACGGTAGTCATTCTCGGGCGGTGTATCGAGCTCGAGCGCGGCAATGTCCACGTGCTCAATCTCAACGATCAGTTCGTCAGCGTCGTACACATAAGCATAGTAAACCGGTCGCGCCGGGTTTACCTGGGCCATGTCGCGCGCCCCGATCGGCGTTGCACCGGCGGCAAGAAAGCGCTCATAGGTCTTGGTTTTTTGCGCCACCTGGAAACAAAGATGGGCGATGCCCGGCCCATAGACTTCTATCCTCGACGCCTCTTTCGCTGCCGCTGACCGGTTTTCAAACTGCATAAAGCGCAGTTGCGCGTTGCTGCTTTTCATCAGTCGCGTCGACGCCCTGATACCCTCGCGCCCCGCCAGGGCATCTATCACCGACACATCGCTGAGCGCGCTGTCTTCGACGTGCTGCAGGTCTGCCACATCACCGTAGAAAGCACTGGACCTATCGAGATCGCTGACCGACACACCGACATAATTAATGCCGCGAAAGATAGTTTCCGCCGGCTCGGGTGATCCGGTGCACGCCCCAAGAGACAGGGCGGCGAGCAGCCCAATCGCAATTTTGCGCATATAGCATTCCTTCCCTTCCGGGAGAGCCGGCCACCCCGTACGACAGGGTGCCCGGGTTTATTCACCTGCAGATATCACTTATCGACAGACATCACTTCAGCGGCGGAGTCGGCGGCAAGATTTACGCACCTCCCTGCTACCTAGGCCAGTGGATCATCAACGGAGTAACTGACACATAGTCCATTACCGGGCGATATTAATACCACCTAATGAATAAATCGTCAATAAAAGGGTCGGACTGGTGCAGTTCAAGCATTTGCGATCCCTGGCCAGACAAATTGTCTATGTAATAGCTAAATCCGGCCCCTGACGGCCATGACCGGGAAATAGGCCACCCGCACAATACATAACCCGCAGACAAAAAAGCTGGCCTGTGGAGCCAGCTTTTGAACGGAACGTAAAAAGTTGATTAATACTTGTAACCTGATTCCTCGTGTAGCACCAGGTCCAGCCCCTGGGTCTCATCCTCTGCCGATACGCGGATACCGTTGGTCAGCAGGCCGGTGAGTTTCAACAACACAAAGGTCACCACCGCGGTATAGAAAAACGTCGCCACCACACCAATGGCCTGTACACCGAGCTGTTCACCGATACTGTTGATGCCGTCGGCAAAGCCCTGGCCGCTGAAAATACCCAGCTCCGTCGAGGCGAACACGCCGGCCAGCAAAGTACCTAACACACCGCCGACACCGTGCACCGGAAACACATCGAGGGAGTCGTCAATCACCAGCTTGCGCTTGATAAACTGCGTCATATAAAAACACACCAAACCGGCACTCAAGCCGATAACCAGAGCGCCGGCCGGACCGACAAAACCGGAGGCCGGCGTAATCGTGCCCAGGCCCGCCACCATCCCGGTCACTATGCCCAGGACGCTGGGTTTACCGAACTTCAGCCACTCCACCACCATCCAGGCCAGCGAGCCCGCCGCCGCGGAAATATGGGTGACCAGCATGGCCATGGCGGCGTCGCCATTGGCCGCCAGGGCACTGCCGGCATTGAAACCGAACCAGCCCACCCACAGCATACCGGCTCCGGTTATCGTCATGGTCATGTTATGCGGTGGCATGGCAGTGGTGGGAAAGCCGTTGCGGTTGCCGATCACCACGGCGGCGACCAGCGCCGCTACCCCGGCGGTAATATGTACGACCGTGCCGCCGGCAAAATCCAACAACCCCATGGCACCGAGCCAGCCGCCGCCCCAGACCCAGTGGCAAATCGGCGCATACACCGCCACCAGCCACAGGGCGCTGAAAGTCAACAGGGAGGAAAACTTCACTCGTTCGGCAAAGGCGCCGACAATCAGCGCCGGTGTAATAATGGCGAAGGTCAGCTGAAACATAACGAACAGAATTTCCGGAATGTCCCCCGCCACAGCCTGTTCACCGATGCCGGCCAAGAAAGCTTTGCTCAAATCGCCGATCCAGCGATTGCCTTCGCCGAAACTCAGACTGTACACCGCGGCCAGCCACAGCAGCGAGGCGATACAGGCGATCGCAAAACACTGCATCAACACAGATAACACATTTTTCGAACGCACCAGCCCGCCGTAAAACAACGACAGTCCCGGCAGTGTCATAAACAGTACCAAGGCTGTGGCCGTCAGTATCCAGGCGGTGTTGCCCGCGTCGATCCCGTCGGCGGCCAGCGCCAGTTGCGGTGCGGCCAACCCCAGCGGTAAAAGTAACCGCAGCAAAGATTTTATCGTCACTTGAGATGTCCTTCAGTTGGTTATGATATTTTCGGCGAGTAGCCGGCGTCCGCCCAGGCACTCGCTGATGCGGTGTGAGCAACGCCGAATCACTCATTTATTGCACTGAATGTGTGCTTTTTGGTGCAACACCGCCATGTTTGACGACCATTGCACCCTGCGGGCGGGATTATTTTTGTAGCCCTTGGCGTTTAAAGCCATAAAGCTCTGCCATGCACTATTTATGCCCTAAGATTTTTTCTTTTTTAATCAAATAGTTAAAAAATATTGCGACGCTGTCCTGCCATAAAATGCACCGCAATGGCGCTCACACCGGAAAATCGCACTAGATTGGAACATACTGTTTTGAGACGCTTCTTTTTTGGTGCAAGGCTTATTGTTCGAAGGGCTCCTCGAAGGGGTCGGGGTGCTTGAGTTTTGACCAGGCAAGACCTGGTCAAAACTCGAGCACCCCGACCCCGCACCATGCCACAGCTTGGCGGATCAAAAATAAGAACAGCACGCGAGACTGACGAAACAGAGCGCAGGCTTAACGAAACAGATTGCGAGTCGCCGTAAACCGCGCCACACTGCGGCGCAACTCGGGCACCAGCGCCGCCTGGCCGGCGTAGCTGATACGCTCGTAGAGATCGGTTATTGCCAATACTGCCTGCTCGAGGTCCGGCCGGCGGGTGGCAACACGACGGGCAAAATCCCGCGGCGGCTCTCCCGGCGCGCGGGCCAGACCGGCGCGGGACAGCTTCCGCACAAACCGCTGATACTGGCGGGTAGCGGGACTCGGGCGGGGTTTGCGCCCTTTTAACAATACGCGCAGGGCAATCAAACCGAGAATGGCACCGCCAACCCCGATCACCAGCAACGCCACCCGCAACGGACTCACCTCCCCCAACAATTGCCGCAACAGACCCGCCTGCATAGTGCTGTCGTAGCCCAGCACACGCCGGTGCCAGCGGTAGTTAAGTGCGTCCCACTGCAACCTTAATCGATTCAACCAGGCGATGGCCCGGTAGCGGTCGAGCGCCAGCACGCCGCTGACCAGTTGCGACTCCTGTTCCGACAGGGCGCTACGCAGGTCCGCCTCAATACGCTCGGGCGCCACCGCACCGGTGGGATCGACCCGCACCCAGCCACGCCCGCGCAACCAGACTTCAGCCCAGGCGTGGGCGTCATACTGGCGCACCTGCAGATAACCTTCCAACGGATTCAGCTCTCCGCCCAGATAGCCCACCACCACCCGCGCCGGCACGCCGGCAGCGCGCAACATAAAAACGAAACTGCCGGCAAAATGCTCACAGAAGCCCCGCTTGGTGCCCCACAAAAATTCGTCCACGCTGTCGCGACCGAGCGGTGGGGGCTCGAGCGTATAAGTAAAATCACTGTTGTAATAGTCCAGCAACCGCTCGACATAGGCCTCGGTACTGCCCGCGTCCCGATACCACTCTTGGGCCTGACGCCGCGCCCGCGGGTTGAAATCGTCCGGCAGTTGCAGCTCCTGGCGCAGGCGCCAGTCCGGCAGCGGCTGGGCCTCGAGCCGGTAGTCGGGGTAAGAGGTGACCCGATAGCGCAGGCGCTTGCCCACCGGTTCGCGATATACGAGACGAAAATCCCGGGTCAGACTGATACCGGTGCTGTAATCGCGGGGTGTGGCCAGGGCAAACAGCCACGGTTGATGGCTCGGTTCCATAATCACTTCATAGGTCCGCGATGAGCCCGAAACCTCAACCAGCCGCTGCCAGGGTTGCGGATTGTCAGGAGTCGCCAGGACCGGGCCGTCGCGAAACCCGGCAATTCGGGCCTGGCTCCAGCGGCGGCCGTCAAATCGGGAAAACACCAACCCCCGCCAATAGCGTTGCGACGGCGGCGGCACTGCACCGTCGAAGGCAACCCTAAACGCCAGGCCGCCGCTTCTGGCAAGCCGGGTGATATCGCCCGGCGACATACTGTCGCTGACACCAGTACTAGCGGCACTTTGTTGCATCGGCACCGACCAGAGCGCGCCGAGGCGAGGCAGCACCAGAAACAGTAACACCATCATCGGCAGGCACTGCAGCACCAGCTTGGCGGCCAGTTGCACGCTGCGCAAGGGCTGCTTATGGCCTTCGGACTGGTTGAGTCCGATCAGTGCCGCAGTCAGCAACACCACACACAGCAGCGCATAAACAGCGGCCGGCATGGTAGTGGAAAACAACAACTGGGTGGAGCAGGTGAAAAAGCCCAGGTAGATCACCACCAGCGCGTCGCGACGCCGGTGCATCTCCAGCAGCTTCAGCACAAAGGCCGCCAGCAACAGTGCCACCATGGGTTCGAGTCCGAAAAAGCGCCCGTAGCCAAACAGCAGACTGGCACCACAGACAATAACCAGCAGCGCTTTCACCGGCGCGCCGGGAAACGCCCAGACGCCGCGAAACACCTGCACCCGCCAGGCCACTACAAACAGCCAGGCGCCCACCAGCCACACCGGCAGGCGCGGTATATGGGGAGCGATGGCGGCCGCCTGGGCCACCAGCAGCCAGGCCAGGCTGTTGCGGGGCAGTTGGTAAACCAGTTTCACGCCGCCACCTGCCTGGCGGCGCGCGCCGGCGGTGCAAACAGCGCCAGGGCCTTCAACACCTGCTGTTTATGTTCGAGCCCCTTGCCCGGGCGTATCTCCACACCGGGCAGGCGCAGGCCGTACTCGTTTTGGGTTTTACTGATTTCCAACACCCAGTAACACAGCCGCGACAGGCGCCCCTCTTTATCGAAACGGTCAAAGAATTCCCAATCCAGCCACAGCCGCTGGTCGACAAGGGCGGTAAAGTCTTTGGTGTGCAAACCCTGTCCGCGGGCATAGTGCTTCCAGGCGATATGGCGCAGCGACTCTCCGGGCCGGTAGGCCTTGAGTCCGTTAAAGTCCTCACTGCCGTGGTCGGCGGCCAGGCTGCCGTCGTCGGCGACGGCCTCGGCCGGCGGCACCTTGCCGCCGTAGATCGGCCGCGGATAGACCAGCACCCGGATATCGAGATCGAGCCAGGTCCAGCAGCGCATTAATCCCAGCGGGTAATAGGTCTCCACCAACAGACGGCCCGGGTCCATCCAGCCCCGCTCGCGGGTGGGTACAAACAGTTTGCAGCGGGTTTCGCGGCTGTCGAGCAGATTGGCCGCCACGGTGCTGCCATCGGGCCAGCCCAGCAGGATATTTTCATACTGGCGGCCGCCTTCGGCACTGACCAACAGTGTCACTTCGGCATCTTCACCGACGAACGCCGGCACCGAGTCCAGCGCCCGCAGCGTCACCCCGGAGAGATTGCCGAAGGTATGCAGAATCGACACGACAAACAGACTGGTCAGCAAAAACGCCAGACCGATGACCAGGTTGTTTTCATAGTTGGTGCCCACCAGCCACAACAACAGGGTCACCACCAGAAATCCGGCGCCCGCCGCCGACGGGAAAATAAAGAGTTTGAAACGGTCGAGCGTCTGCGGGCTCTGGGCCGGCAACCGTTTTCGCACCCAGCGCCAGAAACGCCGTTGAAAGTACTTCACTGCCACCGTCGTCGCTACCTTCGTTTTTAACTGGGTTTTTAACTGGGTTGTTAACTAGGTTGTCACCCTCGTTGTTACCTGCTTGGCCAACAGGGTTCAGCTGCCGATCACATCGACGCCGTTCAGCGCGCGCTCCACCAGCGCATAGCCGCTCTGGTCGTCGTAATCCGCCGCGTCCCGCACCCGGTGGGCCACCACCGAGGGCATCACTGTCTGCAGGTCTTCGGGAATCACATGCCGGCGCCCGTGCAGCAGCGCCCAGGTTTTGGCGCAGCGCAGCAGCGCCAGCGCCCCGCGCGGCGATATGCCGTAGGAAAACGCGCTCGAGACGCGGGTGTATTCCACCAGCCGCTGCAGGTAATCCAGCAGGCTGTCGGCCACCTGTACGTTTTCCACGTCGCTTTGCAACTCGCCCAATTGCACCGGCGTCACACAGGCGGATATCTGCGACAGCCGCTGGCGCGGGTCCTCACCCTTAAACAGGGCGCGCTCGGCGTCGCGGTCGGGGTACCCCAGTTCGATGCGCATCAAAAACCGATCGAGTTGGGATTCGGGCAGTGGGTAGGTGCCCGACTGAGTGACGGGGTTTTGGGTGGCAATCACAAAAAAATTGTCGGGTAGGGCGCGGGTCTCCCCTTCCACCGTTACCTGGCCCTCCTCCATCGCCTCCAGTAACGCGCTCTGGGTTTTTGGGGTGGTGCGGTTGATTTCGTCAGCCAGTAACACCTGGGTAAAAATCGGTCCGGGATGGAATTCGAACTGGCCGGCATTTTTATCAAACACGGATACGCCCAGGATATCCGCCGGCAACAAATCACTGGTGAACTGTATGCGGTTGTAGCGCAGCCCCAGCACATTGGCGAGCGCGTGGGCGAGCGTGGTCTTACCCATGCCGGGCAGGTCTTCGATCAATAAATGCCCCCTGGCAAACAGGCAGGTCAGGGCGAGTTTGACCTGGTGCTCCTTGCCCAACAACACTTTGCCGATTTCGCTGACAATACGCCTGACCAGAATTTCCACTGCACTGCATCCTCCGACTGGGCCGCGCCCCACCCAGGGAGCTGCCGGCCAGTGACAAAATAAAGTTTAGAGTAAGTCGTTAAAGTGCATCGATACCGCGCTGCAAATCTGTGATCAGATCGGCAGTTGCCTCCAGCCCCACCGCTACCCGGATCAGATTATCGGTGATCTGTGCCCGCTGCTTGTCCTGCTCGGACAGACGGCTGTGGGTAGTGGTGGCCGGATGCACGATAGTGGTTTTCGCATCGCCCAGGTTGGCTGTCAGCGACATCAGCCGGGTGGCGTCGATAAAGCGCCAGGCCGCATCCCGGTCACCTTTGACCTGGAACGACAGCACCCCGCCAAACGCCCGTTGCTGGCGCCGGGCCAGTGCATGCCCGGGGTGGGACGGCAGGCCCGCATAGTAGACTTTTTCAATCGCCGGCCGGGCAGACAGCCACTCGGCTATGGTCATGGCGCCGGCGGAGTGGGCATCCATGCGCAGGCGCAATGTTTCCAGGCCTTTTAGAAACACCCAGGCATTGAACGGACTCATGGTCGGCCCCGCCGAGCGCAGAAACCCGGTGACTTCATCCATATGTTCGGCGCTGCCCACCACCACACCGCCGACACAGCGGCCCTGGCCATCGAGGTATTTGGTGGCGGAGTGAATCACCAGATCGGCGCCCAGCGCCAGCGGCTGCTGCAATGCCGGTGTGCAAAAGCAGTTGTCCACGATCAACAGGCAATTATGCGCGCGGGCGAGTTCGGCCAGGCGGGCGATATCCACGACCTCGCAAATCGGGTTGGACGGCGTTTCCAGAAACAGCACCCGGGTAGCGGGCGTGATGGCGCGCTCCCAGGCGGCGTAGTCGGTAGTATCGACAAAGGTGGTGTCGACGCCGAATTTGCGCAGGTATTTGTTAAACAGCACAGTGGTAGTACCGAACACGCTGCGCGCGCAGACCAGGTGATCGCCGGCGCTCAACAATGCCATACAGGTACTGAGGATGGCCGCCATCCCGGAAGCGGTGGCGACGGCGGCCTCACCGCCTTCGAGCGCCGCGATACGTTCCTGAAACAGGCGCACAGTGGGGTTGGTATAACGGGAGTAGACATTGCCGGGGGCGTCGCCGGCAAAGCGCGCCGCCGCCTCGGCCGCCGATGGGAATACGTAGCTGGAGGTGGTGAAGATAGCCTCGCCGTGTTCGCCCTCATGGGTGCGTCTGTGTCCCGCGCGAATCGCCAGGGTGGCGATATCCGCCTGGTCCAGAGGGTCTTCGGGGTTGTCTGTCATACCGGTTGTCTCAGTATTTTATGGTTATGTACCGCAAATGCCACTTTCGACCAGCTGCCAATTCTCTCAACATATGACCGTTTTGTAGATCAGTAATAAACCCGCGGTACACTGGGGAGCTGCCACTGGCACGGGGGAGTGGCACCCCTCGAAGGGGACGCAACTGACGTTACGTCCCCGCACCATGCCGCCTAAGGAGGTGCCATTTGAGGCAAGGTGGTCCTCCTCGAGGGGTGAGAGCAAAAATTAAAAAGCAATTGTTGCTCTGACCCCGTACCGTGCCGACTGGACTGTGCGCCGGTCAGGAAACTTCAACGGAATCGTTGTGCAATCCGATAACCGCACTATCGCCGTCATCACCGTTTTTGTGGGCTTTGGTGGCGTCGTTACGGGCGGCGTCGAGGCGGTCCAGAAAGCGCTTGTCCACATCACCGGTAATGTACTCACCAGTAAACACCGCAGCCTCAAACGTCTGAATTTCCGGATTGCCCTCCGCCGAGGCGGCTACCAGATCGCCAATGTCCTGATACAACAGCCAGTCGGCGCCGATCTCTTTGCAAATGGCGTCGTGGTCGAGACCGTGGGCAATCAGTTCGTTGGCCGACGGCATATCGATACCATAGACATTGGGGTACTTGACGGCCGGTGCCGCCGACGCAAAGTAAACCTTGGCGGCGCCCGCATCCCGGGCCATCTGGATAATCTGCTTGCAGGTTGTCCCGCGCACGATCGAGTCGTCCACCAACATGACGTTTTTGCCCTGAAACTCGAGACCGATGGCATTGAGTTTTTGACGCACGGACTTTTTGCGCTGTTGTTGCCCGGGCATGATAAATGTGCGCCCGATATAACGGTTTTTGACCAGCCCCTCGCGAAATTTCACGCCCAGGCGCTGCGCCAGCGCCTGGCCGGCAACCCGGCTGCTGTCGGGTATGGGGATCACGACATCGATATCGTGGTCCGGGCGCTCGCGCAGTATCTTGTCCGCCAGCTTTTCCCCCTGGCGCAGGCGCGCTTTGTATACCGACACGCCATCCATAATAGAGTCGGGACGGGCAAAATAAACATGCTCAAAGATACACGGCGACAGCGACGGATTCTCGGCACACTGGCGGGTGTGGCACTGCCCTGCGCCGGTAATATAGACCGCTTCGCCGGGAGCGACGTCGCGTACCAGCTCGTACCCGAGCACATCCAGCGCCACACTCTCGGAGGCGATCATGTATTCAATGCCCCTCTTTTTGCTCTCCCGGGTGCCGAACACCAGCGGCCGGATACCGTGGGGATCGCGAAACGCCACCACGCCGTAACCGGCGATCAACGCCACCACCGCATAGCCACCGCGCACGCGCCGGTGCACGGCGGCGATAGCGTCGAAGATATCATCTTCGGAGGGCACCGGCTTGCCGCGCGCCTGCAACTCGTGGGCAAACACATTGAGCAACACCTCCGAGTCGGAATCCGTGTTGACATGGCGGAGGTCGGATTTGTGCAGGTGCTCGGCCACCTCTTCGAGGTTGGTGAGGTTGCCGTTATGCGCCAGGGCGATACCGTAGGGTGAGTTGACATAAAACGGCTGCGCCAGCGCGGGACCGGTACTGCCGGCCGTCGGGTAACGCACATGGCCGATACCCATATTGCCGACCAGCCGCTGCATATGGCGGGTGCGAAACACATCGCGCACCAGCCCGTTGGCCTTTTGCTGCGCCAGCTTACCTTTGTCGTCGCAGGTGACAATACCGGCGGCGTCCTGGCCGCGATGCTGCAACATGGTCAAAGCCCCGTAGAGCTTTAAATTGACATCGTTCCTACCGACAATACCGACAATGCCACACATAATCGCCTCTAACTCAATCCACCGGGATTAATTTATCAGTGCGAGAACGCGGTCCGACAGCGCCGAGGCCATCTGCCGGGTCCAGTCCTCTAATTGTAAAAACTGCGGAATCAACGCCGACTCCCGCCACCACAGATCCTGGTCAATCGGTACCACCGCCGGTACCAGTATCAAAATCGCCACCACCACGATCACACCGCGCGCCAGCCCGAACACCATACCAAACATCCGGTCGGTGCCCGACAGCCCGGTTATCTTCACCAGTTCGCCGATCAGGTAATTGACCATGGCGCCCACCACCAGGGTGGCGGCAAACAACAGGCCGAAGGCCAGCATTTCACGGACGGAGGGGGTTTGCACGGAGTCGGCCAGAAGTGTCGCCAGGGAGTCGCGAAAGGTCATGGCGACAATGAACGCCAGTCCCCAGTTAGCCAGCGACAGCGCCTCGCGCACGAAGCCCCGTTTCAGACTGATAATGCTGGAGACAGCCAAAATGGCTACTATGGTCCAGTCCGCCCAATTCATAGGTTCGACTTCATAGGTTCTGCGGCCGCTCAACTGACTCGCTCTGAAGGGGCTGCATTCTAGCAGAGCTATCGCGCCGGTGACCAGCAGTGGTTTTCAGCGCCAGGACCCGACCTCAAGGTCGAAATCGCAGCACCAGTGTCTCCACATCCAAGGCCTTGTCCAGCTCCTGTTTGACGGCCATGGCGCTGGCTTTGTCGATCTTGGGGCCGACAAAAACCCGCACGGCGGGCCCTTTGGCGGTGTTCACCTGGCGGGTATAGGCTTTGTAACCGTCGGCCAGCAGCCGCTCGCGCAACTTATCGGCGCGCGCCGTGCTGGTAAAGCTGGCCACCTGCACCACCCAACTGACCGGGATACCCTGGGGATCGAGGCGCTTTTGCACCGGCCGCTCCGGCTCCGGTTCCTTGGGCTGAAACATTTCCTCGGGGTCCTTGGCCGGTACGATGCCCTGGGGGCGCACCGGCTCCCGGGTCTCCAGCGGCACCAGCCCGGGGGCCGGGGGAATCTGGCTGGTAGCGTCCAGCGGGCGGCGCACTTCGCGATTAAACAGCACCGGCAGGAAGATGACGGCAGCCGCTGTCAATACCAGCGCCCCTACCAGCCGTTGTTTTAATCCGTCGTCCACGCGAACCCCTTTGATCTCAAAAAATTGGTCTTCATAGTCTTGTTAGACAAGCCGTTTCAAAAAACGACTGTCAAGCCTCGCCCTTGCGGCACTGCGCCAATACCGCCGCCACGGTCAGAAAGGAGCCGATCACCAGCACCCGGTCGCCCGGCCCGGCAGCCGCCACGGCCCGGTCGAAAGCCTCCGCCACTGTATCACAGGCGCTGACCCGGGCGCTCAGACGAGTTAACGCCTGCTGCAACTGAGCGGCGCTGGCGGCCCGCGCCACCCCTGCCAAGCCGCCTACAAACCAGGCTGCCACCTGTTCGGTCAGTGCCCCCAAGGTGCCCTCCAGGTCTTTGTCGGCCATCATGGCCGCCACCGCGTAAGTGGCGCCGGGTACCGGCCGCTGCCGCAGTTGCCGCTGCAGGTAGGCCGCCGCCGCCGGATTGTGGGCCACATCCAGCAGGATGTCGATACCGCGGAAAGTGAGCGACTGTAACCGTCCCCGCAGCGACAGGCGCGGTACGACTGTGCGTACGCGGGCCTCGGGCAAAGCGATACCCGCGCAGAGCAGGGCCTGGAGCCCGGCGGCCACACTCGGCAGCGGCAGTCCGGGCAGCGCCAGATCGTCGAAGCGAACGACCTCGCCCGCCGGCCCGCGACCACTGAAACACCAATTGCCGGTGCCTGTCCCACTGCCCGCAGTGCCTGTCCCAGCACCACCACCAGCACCACCAATGCCTGTCCCAGTGTCAGTGCCTGTCCCAGCAGTGTAAGTGCCTGTCCCACTGCCCGTATCACCACCAGTACCAGCAGTGCCTGTCCCAACAGCACCAGTCCCATGGCTGCCAGTCCCATGGCTGTCACCATGGCTGCCAGTGCCTGTCCCACTGAAACTGCCGGTGCCTGTCCAACAGGCAAACTCGCGACCGATCGACAGCAGCTCAGCTCCCTTGTCCGCTGCCACCGCGGCAATACTGGCCGGCGGCTGCGGATCGGCACAGATCGCCGGGCGCCCGGCACGCAGCACACCGGCCTTTTCACGCCCGATTGTCTCACGATCGTTGCCGAGCCAAGCCTGGTGATCCAGGGCGATAGAAGTGATGACCGCGACATCCGCATCCCACAGGTTGACGGCATCGAGACGCCCGCCCAGTCCCACCTCCAGCAGTATCACATCCAGCGTGTCGGATTGGGCCAGAAAGATAGCCATGGCGGCGAGGGTACCGAACTCGAAATACGTCAGGCTGGTGTCACCCCGGGCGGCATCGATACGGGCAAACGCCGCGCAGACCGCCGCCTCAGAGACCGCCTGCCCCTGTACGCGAATGCGCTCGCAGTAGTGTTCCAGGTGTGGTGAGGTGTAGGCGCCGACCCGGTAACCGGCATCGAGCAACAACTGCTCCATGGCGGCGACACAAGAGCCCTTGCCGTTGGTGCCGGCGACGGTAATGACGGTGGGCGCCACCTGCAACACCCCCAGCGCCTGCGCGACCTTGCCGATACGGTCGAGGCCCAACTCGATGGCGGCGGGATGCAACTGCTCCAGCCAGTCGAGCCACGCCCGCAGCGACGTAAATCTCATGGACGCAAAGTCGGTGGGCTAGGCCGCGGGCCGGTGGGTGAGTTTGGCGAGGATCGAACCGATGCGCTCGCGCATGTCTCTGCGATGCAGAATCATATCGATAGCGCCGTGCTCCAAAAGAAACTCACTGCGCTGAAACCCTTTCGGCAATTTTTGCCGAATAGTCTGCTCAATGATATTGGGCCCGGCAAAACCGGCGCGGGCACCGGGCTCGGCAGCATTGATGTCGCCGAGCAGCGCCAGGCTGGCGGAGACGCCGCCGTAAACCGGGTCGGTCATCACGGAAATATAAGGAATGCCCTGCGCTTTTAGCCGCTCGACCACGGCGCTGGTCTTGGCCATCTGCATCAGTGAAATCAGCGCTTCCTGCATGCGCGCGCCGCCGGTGGCGGCAAAGCACACCAGCGGTATTCTCTCCTCCAGGGCCACCTGGGCGGCGCGGGTGAATTTTTCCCCGACGGCGTAGCCCATGGAGCCGCCGTGAAACGCAAATTCAAAGGCCACCGCCACAATGGGCTGGCCGTTCAGCTCGCCTTTCATGGCCACCAGCGCGTCTTTTTCACCGGTGCTCTTCTGCGCGCTGGAGAGGCGGTCGCGGTAGCGCTTGACGTCTTTGAATTTGAGGCGGTCGATAGGTTCGACATCGAGCCCCAGCTCTTCGCGGTTGTCGCTGTCGAGAAAAATATCCAGCCGTGTGCGGGCGCCGATGCGCATATGGTGATCGCACTTGGGGCAGACATCGAGATTGCGTTCCAGCTCCGGGCGATACAGTACCGCCGCGCATTTGACGCACTTTTTCCACAGTCCTTCCGGGACCTTGCTGCTGCCGCCGCGCTTGCCATCGGAGCGAACCACGGAAGGTACGATTTTATCTAACCAGCTCATTGATCCTATCCTCGCACAAACACTAATTCATCTCATTGATGGCCGCGCGGATCGGCGCCACCCGTTGCACCAGACCGGCGGCGATGGCCTCGCTGTCGGCCGCGGCGGCAGCACCCATATGGTCCACCAGCAAACTGCCCACCACGGCGCCGTCGGCGCTGGCCGCGATGGCCTTGGCCGAGGCCGCATCCTTAATGCCAAAGCCCACGCACAGCGGCAAATCGGTCAGTTCGCGCAACATCGCCAGTTTCGCTTTGACCGCATCCACATCCAGGTGACCGGCACCGGTCACCCCCTTCAGGGACACATAGTAGAGGAAACCACTGGCCATCGCAGCAATACGTTCGGCCCGGGCCGGGGCGGTGGTGGGCGCCAGCAGAAAAATGGTTTCGATGCCCGCCGCTTTAAGTTCAGAGTTGAGGCCTTGCGCCTCTTCGGCGGGCAGGTCCACGGTCAGCACCCCGTCCACCCCTGCCCCTGCCGCCGCCTCGGCAAAGGCCCGATAGCCCATCCGCTCGATGGGATTGGCATACCCCATCAATACCACCGGCGTGTCGCGGTTGCTTTCGCGAAAGGCGCTGACCAGCGCCAGGGTCGACCTGAGGCTGGTACCGGCCGCCAGCGCGCGCTCGTGCCCGCGCTGAATCACCGGCCCCTCGGCCATGGGATCGGAAAAGGGCACGCCCAGTTCGATAATATCTGCGCCCGCCGCCACCAGTGCGTGCATGGCCGGCAGACTCGCCTCCGGGTAGGGATCGCCGCTGACGATATAGGTGACGAGCGCCTTGCGCCCCTGAGCGCGCAAGCGACTCAAGCTCTCGGTAATTCTGTTCATGGGTTTCCGTTTATCGCTATCTTCTGAGAAGCCGGGTGACGGCGCCACTACACCTCGATGCCGTCGAGGGCTGCGACGGTGAGAATATCCTTGTCGCCACGTCCGGACAGGTTGACGACAATAATCTCGTCGCGGTGCATTTGCGCGGCCAGTTTTTCCGCATAGGCCAGGGCGTGACTCGATTCCAGCGCCGGCAGTATGCCCTCCACCAGCGTCAGCTTGCGAAACGCCGCCAGGGCTTCGTCGTCGTCGACGGCCACGTACTCGACCCGTTTCATATCCTTCAACCAGGCGTGCTCGGGACCCACGCCGGGGTAATCGAGTCCCGCCGACACCGAATGGGTTTCGATAATCTGGCCGTCTTCGTCTTCCATCAGGTAGGTGCGGTTGCCGTGCAGGACACCGGGGATACCATCGCTGAGAGGGGCGGCGTGCTTGCCGGTGTCGAGTCCCAGGCCGCCGGCCTCGACACCGTACATGGCCACAGTCTGATCAGGCAGGAATGGATGAAACAGGCCGATAGCATTGGAGCCGCCGCCGACACAGGCCACCAGTGCGTCGGGCAGGCGCCCGGTGAGGTCGAGACACTGGGCTCGCGCCTCGCGGCCGATAACGCACTGAAAATCCCTGACCAGTTGCGGGTAGGGATGGGGCCCGGCCACGGTGCCGATAATATAAAAGGTGTCGTCGACATTGGTCACCCAATCGCGCATGGCCTCGTTCATGGCGTCTTTCAGGGTGCGCGAGCCGGACTGCACCGGCACCACCTCAGCCCCCAGCAGTTTCATGCGGTAGACGTTCAACGCCTGGCGTTTGACGTCTTCCGCCCCCATGTAGACCTGGCATTCGAGCCCCAGGCGCGCCGCCACCGTGGCGCTGGCGACACCGTGCTGTCCGGCACCGGTCTCGGCGATGACCCGGCGCTTGCCGGTGTGCTTGGCCAACAGCGCCTGGCCGATGGTGTTGTTGACCTTGTGGGCACCGGTGTGATTCAGGTCCTCGCGCTTGAGAAAAATCTGTGCACCGCCGACTTCACGGCTCCAGTGCTCGGCAAAATACAACGGCGACGGACGGCCGACATAGTGGGCCAGATCGCGATCGAACTCGGCGATAAAGTCCGGATCATCTTTGAGGCGGTTATAGATGGTTTCCAGTTCTTCCAACGCCGGCATCAGCGTCTCGGAAACGAATTTTCCACCATAGGGGCCAAAGTGGCCGCGGTTGTCGGGCACACTTTGATAGTCGATTGCGGGTACTGGTTTTGGATTGTTCACTTGTCCGTCACTCGATGTTGTCGGGATACTAAAGTTTTCAGAAGATCAAGCTTCTCAGTGTACTAACGTGTCAGCCCGTTAGGGTTTATTCCGCAGTGCCGGCTCCCTTCGCGGCAGTAATAAAAGCGGCGACTTTCTGCGGGTCTTTACGCCCGGGCGCCAGCTCCACGCCGCCGCTGACGTCCACCGCATAGGGCCGGGTCCGCTCGACGGCCTCACCCACGTTGGCGGCGGTCAGGCCACCGGCCAGAATCAGTCGCTCACTGTTGCCCCGGGGTACTCGGGCCCAGTCGAAAGTGGCGCCGGTGCCGCCGGGAACACCCGGGCGATAGGCATCCAGCAAAATACCGGTGGCCGAGTCGTAGCCGGCCATGGCCGCTTCCACCTCGAGGTCGGCTCGCATGCGCAGCGCCTTTAGATACGGGCGTTGGAATTGTTCGCAATACGCGCGCGGCTCGTCGCCGTGAAACTGCAGCAAGTGCAGAGGCACCGCCGCCAGGACCCGCTCCACCAACGCCTTTTCGGGGTCGACAAACAAGCCAACCAGTGCGGTAAACGGTCCGACACTGGCGGCAATATCGCGCGCCTGGGCCGGCGTTATGCTGCGCGGACTCGGCTCCCAAAACACCAGCCCGAGGGCGTCGGCACCCGCCGCCACAGCGGCGGCGGCATCCACCGCAGAGGTGATCCCGCAAATCTTGACCCTGACGGCGCCAGCCATAAATCAGCCTCTGAGGCAAAGCGCGGATACTACCAGATTCGCGCGCCGATTGCTGCTATCCACCACCCCGGAAATCACCGTCGCCACCGCCTTCGAGGCCGGGCAGGCGGCCCAGGGCAAAGGGTAGGCAGTGGGGCCCGGGCACCTGCGGCGGCAGCCCGAAGCGGGCCGGATAGTCGATGGCCACCAGGTAGAGTCCGGCTGCCGGCGCCGTCACGCCGGCGGCGTTGCGGTCGCGGCTGGCCAGCACCTCGGCCACCCAGCCCGGCGGGCAGTCGCCGCACCCCACCGCCAGCAATACGCCGGCGATATTGCGCACCATATGGTGCAGAAAAGCATTGGCCCGCACCTCCAATATCACCAGGTCCCCAAACCTGGCGATATCGAGTCGATCGATACGGCGCACCGGATTTTTCGCCTGGCACTGGGAGGCGCGAAACGCGCTGAAGTCATGCTCGCCGAGCAGTGTCGCCGCGCCGGCACGCATGGCCTCGAGATCGAGCGCGCGGTGGAAGTAGGTAAACTGGTCGTGTTGCAGCGCGGTGCGCACGGCGCCGTTGTAGATCAGGTAGCGGTAAGTGCGACAGCGGGCACTGAAACGGGCGTGGAACTGCGGTTCGACGACCCGGGACCAGCGCACGCTGATGGTATCCGGCAGGTGGGTATTGGTGCCCAATACCCAGGCGCGGTCTCTGCGCTCGGCGAGCGTATCGAAGTGCACCACCTGGTTGGTGGCATGAACCGCGGCATCGGTGCGCCCGGCACAGACCAGGGTAATCGCCTCGGCGGCGATCTTTGACAGGGCCGCCTCGAGCGTGCGCTGCACTGTCGCCACGCCGGTACGCTGGGCCTGAAAGCCGTGATAAGGGACGCCGTTGTACTCGACACTGAGCGCCACCCGGGTCATGCCCGGCGGCCACTGCTGTCCCGGCAGGAATTCGCCGTTGCGGGTATAAGGTCTGTCGCCCTGGATCATAGCAGGTGGTCGATTAATACAGTCGGTTTGAACCTATTTGGGGTCCGAGTAAAAACCGGACTTTTGGTTTTTACTCGGACCCCAAATACTCGGTGGACGGTACTGATGGTAAAGGGACCTGGCGCCCCGCACAGTGCCTGCTTCAGGGCGCGCTACTCGACGCTGAGCTCTACCGGCCCTGTATTTGTCGCCGCAGCGTTCAGCACAACCGGCGATGCCTTACATCCGCGACAACAATTCCTGCGCTTCCTGGCGCTGTTGATCGTTGCCCTCCTCCGCGACCTCGTCGAGGATATCCTTGGCGCCGTCCTTATCGCCCATATCGATATACGCTCGCGCCAGGTCCAGCTTGGTGGCGGCCTCGTCGGTATCGGCGAGAAAATCCAGTTCGGCATTCTCATCGGCCAGGTCGACACTGTCGCCGCCGTTGTCGGCCACGGCGGACAGCGCTGCGCCAAAGACTTCCTCCTCGGCGTCGTTGGCGGCCGGCGAAGCCGGCTCCGGCGCCGCGGCGGCCGGCTCTTCAAACTCGGTGACCGGCTCGGGGATACCGGGCTTGATATCATCATCGTCCTCGAGGCCGGCTGCCAGGGCGTCGACCTCCTGATCGAGGGCCGCCATATCGACATCGTCCAGACCGTCAAGGTCGAAGTCGTCGCTGTCGAGGGCGTCATCGAGAGAATCGCCAAACTCGTCGGCGAAATCATCCAGGTTGTCATCGCCGGCGGTCGCTGCAACGTCCTGCGCTTCCGGCAGTGCCAGCTCAAGGTCTTCGCTTACGTCATCGGCAGCGGTGGCACTGTCCTCTGCCAGGTCATCCAGGGTCAGGTCCAGGTCGGCGTTGTCGAGGTTATCGAGATCAGCGGCCAGATCGGTATTCAATTCGCCGGTGTCCAGCTCCAGATCCAGATCGGCATCGCCGAGGTCATCGTCCAGTTCCAGGGTGGTGCTGTCGTCTTCGAGGCTGCCGGCAAGCGCGTCGTCGCCGTCGGTGCCCTCGCTGAGGTCCAGCTCCAGGTCGAAGCCGTCGTCCGCGGCGGCCAGGTCGGCAGTTTCATCCTCGAGGCTCAGGCCGGCATCGAGTTGGCTATCGGACTCGAGATCGGTATCCAGGTCCAGGTCCAGATCGATATCGTCAAAGTCGGCGGTCTCGCCACCGGTGCTCTGGTCGTCGAGATCCAGCTCCAGGCTCAGCTCGCCATCGTCCCCTTCCACCAGTGCCTCGGCCGCCGCATTGGGATTGAACTCGCCGGCGTCCGGAATCTGGTTACGCAGCTCGACGGCGCGTGCATTGGCTGCGGCATCATCATAGGTGAGTAGCTGGGCGTACTCCTGGTCAAACTTCTGCAGCTGGTTGGATTCGGAGAACACTTCCAGCAGTTTGGTCCTGACATCAGTGCGGGCGGGGTTGTCCACCAGCACCTTGCGCAACATATCCTCGGCCTGATCGAATTTGCCATAGGCAATATAAATATCGGCCTCGCCCACCACATCGCTGGTCTCGGCCTCTACCGGCTCGTCATCCGGTGCGACAATCTCGGTGGGCTCGGGCTCGTCATAAGCTTCCGCCACATCCTCGACGGCCAGCTCCTCGGGTTCCTGCACCGGTTCGGGCAGCGGCTCATCAGCGCCGGCAAAAACCTGATCGTCGAATTGGTCGAACTCGTCAATATCCCCGTCTTCGGCATTTGCGTCGGCACGCCGGCGCAGTGCCAGGAAAGCACCGATGATAATGGCTGCCAGACCCGCACCCACCCAGATGATATTGTCCATCAGGATATCGACGAAGGTCTTCGGCGGCGGCTGCGGCGATCGCACGACTTTCTTCGGGTCCACCGCCGGCTTGGGTTCTACCGGAGTCGCCTGGGCGGCCGGCTCGGGTGTTGTCGTCTGTGTAGCAGCCGGTGCCTGCGCACCGGTCTCAGCGGGCTCTTCAAGGATGCCTTCAGCGGGGGTCAGTACCGTTTCGCCCGGCTCAGCGGCATCTGTCGCTTCGGCTTCGGCCCGCTGCTGACTGGCCAACTGCAGGGCACGCAGCTCCTGCTGGCTGACGTCCACCAGGCGCTCCATGGTCTCGATCTGCGCTTCCAGTTCAGTGATGCGAGAGGTGAGTTCAGTGTTGTCGCGCTGGGTTTTGTCCAGTTCTTCGAGGGTGATGGCGAGCTCGTTTTGCAACGCCTCTGTATCGCCGTCCACGGCGCCGGAACCCCTGCCGCTGTCAGCACCTTCGGCATCGCCCGGCGCTCCCAGGCTGACCCGCCCGCGGCCGGTAGTTTGCGCGGGAGCCGCAGATGAGCTGGTACGGCCGGCCTGTAACGGCGCACCTGTGACTTCGCCGCCGCCGGTGGCGCCTTCGGACCACTGTGCATTCTGTTGGGCCACCTCCGCTACCGCCTGCCGGGTGGACATGGAGTAAATCTCTTCCAGACTCGGCACCCGCAGCACCTGTCCGCTGCGCAGCAGGTTGATATTGTTATTGATAAACGCCCCCGGATTCATACGCTGCAGCGCCAGCATAGTCTGCTGCACCGAGACACTGCGATCCGGGCGCACCCGCAGGGCAATTTCCCACAGCGTATCATTGCGGGCCACCGGTCCGTAGACATCGACACTGCGACTGGGCGTTACGCGTCCGGGCTGGGATCGGGGGGCCGGTGCAGGCTGCACAGTGCGCCGCACCGGCGGCGTTTGCGCTTCGGGTTGTGGCTGGGAAGGCGCCGCGGCGGGTCGCTCGGGCTGACGTGGGGCCGCACCCCGCACCGGCGCGGCCGGCTCATCGGCAAATACCGGCAGGTCCATCAATACGGTATATTCGCGCAGCAAGCGGCCGGTGGGCCACTGGGTTTCCAGCAAGAAGTTCAGATAGGGTTCGCGCACCGGCTTGCGGGTCGTCACCCGAACGATGGGGCCCGAGGGATGGTTGAGCACGACTTTGAAACGCAGGTCGGATAGAAAAAATGTCCTCTCGACACCGGCGCGGTCGAAATCCTCCCGCTCGGCCAGGCTCACCAGGATTTCTTCCTCGGTCAGGTTTCTGACTTGCAGTAACTTGATTTCGGCATTGAGAGGCTGGTTCAGCGTCGAATTGAGCTTGATTTCGCCCAAACCGAGCGCCGCGGCCATCTGGGCCCCGAGCGCACCTACCAACCCCACTGCCAAAGCCAGCTTACGAACACACATAGGATGATCCTTTTATTATCTCCTCGCCCCCCTTCGCGCCACCCACACAGGCTGCTGTTTTTATCAGCAGGTTGTGGCTGGCACCTGGACCCGGGATGTCTACTGAGGAACTAATTTTCGGCTACCAAAATTGATTACTATCCCTACCCGTTTCCCGCCGCCCGACTGACCAGAGTCGCCGCCGGAAAACCAACTTGGAGGCTGATACATCAAGAATTAGGCCCCAAACCTCGAATATATATTCACTTATGGCCGTAAGTATTCATTATAAATAGGTTTTTATCAACTCTTCAGCCACTTGTACACTATTCAATGCGGCGCCTTTTCTCACATTGTCTGACACAATCCACAAATTCATGCCACGACCGTGGGAAATATCCTCCCGAATCCGGCCGACAAACACCCCGTCCTGTCCGACCGCATCTTCTACCGGCGCGGGATAACCGCCGTCTTTGGCCTCATCCATCACCACCACGCCGGGGGCGGCACGCAGCAGTTCACGGGCAGCGGCGGCGCTGAGCGGATCGCCGGTCTCGATATGCACCGCTTCCGCGTGGCCGAAGAACACGGGGATGCGCACGCAAGTCGGATTGACCCTCACTTGCGAATCGCCGAGTATCTTCTGCGTTTCCCACACCATTTTCATTTCTTCGCGGGTGTAACCGTTGTCCTGAAACGCATCGATATGAGGTATGCAGTTAAACGCAATCTGTTTGGAAAAGACCTTGCGCTCGACTTCTTGGCCATTGAGCAACTTAGCCGTCTGTCCCGCCAGCTCTTCGATAGCGGTTTTGCCGGCACCGGAGACAGCCTGGTAGGTGCTGACGTTAATCCGCTCGATACCGACGGCATCGTAAATCGGCTTTAGCGCCACCACCATCTGAATAGTAGAACAATTCGGGTTGGCGATAATGCCGCGCTCGCGGTAGGCGGACAGGGCGGCGGCGTTGACTTCCGGTACCACCAGGGGAATATCGTCGTCATAGCGAAACTGGGAGGTATTATCCACCACGACACAGCCGGCCGCCGCCGCTCGCGGCGCATACTCGGCAGAGACACCGGCGCCGGCGGAGAACAGGCCGATCTGCGCCTGGGAAAAATCAAAATCCGCCAGGTTTTGTACCCGGTGGGCCTTGCCGCCAAACATGACACTGCCGCCGGCTGAACGTTCGCTGGCCAGCGGATACAGCGTGCCCACCGGAAACTGCCGCTGGTGCAGGATTTCCAGCAGGGTTTCTCCCACCACGCCGGTAGCCCCCACTAAAGCGATATCGTAGCGCTTATCCATAATCTGCTCCCGCCGCTCAGGCTTCTTCAATCAATATCCGCAGCATACGCCGCAGGGGTTCGGCCGCGCCCCACAGCAGTTGATCACCCACGGTGAAAGCCGACAGGTACTCGCCGCCCATAGCCATTTTACGCAGGCGCCCCACCGGTACCTCGAGTGTGCCGGTCACCGCCGCCGGGGTCAGTTCGGCAAGGCTGTCGGCGCGGGTGTTGGGGATGACTTTGGCCCAGGGGTTGGCTTCCGCCAGCAGCGAGTGGATATCGTCCAGCGGCACATCGCGGTTCAGTTTAATCGTCAACGCCTGACTGTGGCAGCGCATGGCACCGACCCGCACACAGATACCGTCGACCGGCAGCGGCTGGCCGGCACCGAGTATCTTGTTGGTCTCTACCTGCCCCTTCCACTCTTCCCGACTCTGGCCGTTGTCCAATTGGCTATCAATGTAAGGTAACAAGCTGCCGGCCAGAGGCGCGCCAAAGCGGGCCTGCGGCAAGGCGTCACTACGCAACGCCGCGGCAACATCGCGGTCGATATCGAGAATGGCCGCGGCGGGATCACTCAAGCGATCGGTTACCGCCCCGTGTATCGCCCCCATCTGCTGCAGCAGCTCACGCATATTCTGGGCGCCGGCACCACTGGCGGCCTGGTAGGTCATGGCCGACACCCACTCGACCAACTGCTCGCGCAACAGGCCGCCGATGCCCATCAACATCAAACTGACCGTGCAATTGCCGCCGATAAAATTCTTGATGCCCCTGGCGATACCGTCCCGGATAACCGGCAGATTCACCGGATCGAGCACGATCAGGGCGCTGTCATCCATGCGCAGGGTCGAGGCGGCATCGATCCAATACCCCTGCCAACCGGCCTTGCGCAGCGCCGGAAATACCGCTTTGGTGTAGTCGCCGCCCTGGCAGGAGACAATGGCCTGCAGCGGCAACAGCGACTCGATGTCGCGGGCATCTTGCAGCGCCTCGATCGGTTTCCCGATCGCCGGACCCTCGCCGCCGACATTGGAGGTGCTGAAGAAGCACGGCTCAATATCCGCAAAATCATTTTCCGCCAGCATACGCTCCATCAATACCGAGCCCACCATACCGCGCCAGCCGACAAACCCTACCCGCATGACCCTGCCCTCTTTTTAACTATTGCCTATTTCTTTCAATAACTACTGTTTGTGAACGATCGCGGCCGCCAAGCCAAGCCAAGCCAAGCCAAGCCAAGCCAAGCCAAGCCAAGCCAAGCAATTTTACCGGCAATTAAACTGCTGTCACGTCCAAGAGGCATTTCCTCAAGCAAATATGTGCTAATTGACCGGCCTGGCTCTGGCTGAAGCCTTCAGAAACACGTTGTGAACCCGTCCCTGGGAACTCGCCTAAAGCGCCTACTTTTGGTCACGACAGCATCCCTGCTGTCGAGAGTTTCTGAAGGCTTCAGCCAGAGCCAAACCTACCTTCAGCACGCTTAATCGAGCTTCAGTACACTTAATCGGGATAGATGCAACTAAGGTGGCAATCGATAAACTGATACAAATACGCTTAAGAAAGTGCTATTCCTGTCACGCTACACTATCCAGCGCCGCCGCCACCGCATCGCCCATCTCGGCCGTGGACACCCGGCGACAGCCATCGGTGAAAATATCGCCTGTGCGCAGCCCCCGGTCCAGCACCGCGCTGACTGCCTGCTCGATACGATCCGCCGCCGCGGCCATATCCAGGGAGTAACGCAGCATCATCGACCCCGAAAGAATCGTCGCCAGTGGGTTGGCAATACCCTGGCCGGCAATATCCGGCGCGGAGCCGTGGCAGGGCTCGTAGAGTCCGCGGCGGTTTTTATCCAGCGAGGCCGACGGCAGCATACCGATGGAGCCGGTCAACATGGCGGCCGCATCGGATAAAATATCGCCAAACATATTGCCGGTGACCACCACATCGAACTGTTTCGGCGCCCGCACCAGTTGCATGGCAGCGTTGTCGACATACATATGGGAGAGAGTCACATCGGGGTACTCCGGCGCCAGCCGGTCCATCACCTCGCGCCAGAGGATGGTGGCTTCCAGCACATTGGCCTTGTCTACCGAACACAGGCGGCCCTGGCGCTGGCGGGCCATTTCGAAAGCGTTGCGGCCGATACGCTCGATCTCGTGCTCGGCGTATCTATAGGTGTTAAAGCCTTCCCGCTCGCCGTTCTCCAGGGTACGGATACCGCGCGGCTCGCCAAAATAAATACCACCGGTCAGTTCCCGCACGATCAATATATCCAGACCGGCGACCACCTCCGGTTTCAGTGTCGAGGCGGCGGCCAGTTGCGGGTAGAGAATCGCGGGGCGCAGATTGGCAAATAAATCCAGTTCGGAACGCAGTTTCAGCAGGCCCCGCTCCGGGCGGATCGCGCGCTCGAGATTGTCCCATTTCGGGCCACCGACGGCACCCATCAAAATGGCGTCGGACCGGCGCGCCTGTTCGAGGGTGGCGTCGGCCAGCGGCACGCCGTGCGCGTCGATGGCGCTGCCGCCGAGCAGGTCCTCGCTGAAGGCCAGTTGCAGATCGTAGAGTTCATTGGCACGCGCCAGGACTTTGCGGGCTTCAGCCACGATTTCCGGACCTATGCCGTCGCCCGGGAGGATAAGGATATTTTTGGTCAATGTGTTGCTCCAGTTTGGGGGAGGTTTACTCTGAACAGGGCTGCTTCGCTACTGTCTTTAATCCATAAGGGTCAACGCAACAATCAGTAAATACTCAGCCCCCGGGTGTTAAACGTCGCTTTGGTAGGTTCTTGCCCGGTAACCAGGGTCGAGACCTTGTGAGGCATGGATGCCGAGCAGAGCCCCCAGGGAAGGGTTGACGGCGTGTCTCGCCCCTGGTTGCCGGGCAAGGACCGGATCGGTTGGCAAAAAATATTTAAAATTCATCCAATAATTAAATCAGCTTTCTCTATTCATCGTTATTTTCTAATACAGATATTTTCTACAAACCACGCTTATTCTCTACAAAATACAACGACAAAAACGGACAGGACGCCATGGCCTCGACCGCTTTTTATAAACTGGTTATCTTTTTGGTAGAAGTTACCGCCGCCGGATTTTCTACCGCTTGCCAATCAGCGGGCGATTATACCGCATTAAACAGCCACGGGGCCTGCCGGCGGCGTTTTTCTTCATAGGATTTAATCGCGTCGCTCTCCTGCAGGGTCAGACCGATATCGTCCAGACCGTTTAACAGACAATGCTTGCGAAAGGCGTCCACCTCAAACGCGTACTGCTTGCCCTGCGGTGTGGTGACTGTCTGCGCCGCCAGATCGACCGACAGTTGGTAGCCCTCCTCGGCGTAGAGCGCCTGAAACAGCTCATCCACTTCAGCTGCCGTCAAGGCAATGGGCAGGAGGCCGTTTTTAAAGCAGTTGTTGTGGAAGATATCGGCGAAACTCGGCGCGATCACACAGCGGAAGCCGTAATCGTCCAGCGCCCAGGGGGCGTGCTCGCGGCTCGACCCGCAACCGAAGTTCTTGCGCGTCAGCAGCACAGAGGCGCCTTTATAGCGGGGGAAATTCAAAGGAAACTCCGGGTTCACCGGCCGCTGGCTGGCGTCCTGCCCGGGGTAACCCTCATCCAGGTAGCGCAGCTCGTCGAACAGGTTGGGACCAAAACCGGAGCGTTTGATGGATTTCAGGAACTGCTTCGGGATAATAAGATCGGTATCGACATTGGCCCGGTCCATAGGTGCGACCAGCCCTGTAATCTTGGTAAATGCTTTCATGGGTTGAGACTCTCCGGGGATCAAAGATCAATCAAAATCGCGGACATCGACAAAATGTCCCGCTACGGCCGCTGCCGCCGCCATCGCCGGACTCACCAGGTGAGTGCGGCCGCCATAGCCCTGACGCCCCTCAAAATTGCGGTTCGAGGTGGAAGCACAGTGCTCACCGGCACCCAGTTTGTCGGCATTCATGGCCAGGCACATGGAGCAGCCGGGTTCGCGCCACTCCATATCGGCATCGAGGAACACCCGGTCCAGTCCTTCCGCCTCCGCCTGCGCTTTTACCTGCCCCGAGCCCGGGACCACCAGCACCTGTTTCACCGTCGCGGCTTTGCGCCGTCCTCTTACCACCTCGGCGGCGGCACGCAAATCCTCAATACGGGAATTGGTACAGGAGCCGATAAACACCCGGTCGACCCCGATATCGGTAATGGCCTGCCCGGCGCTGAGCCCCATATACTCGAGCGCCCGGGCATAGCCCTCTCGCTTGACCGGATCGGATTGTTTTTCCGGGTCCGGTATCTGCGCATCCACCGGCAACACCATTTCCGGCGAGGTACCCCAACTGACCTGGGGCTTGATGTCCTCGCCCTGTAGCGTGATCGCCTTGTCGAACACCGCGCCGGGATCACTGTGAAGATCGCGCCAGGATGCCACCGCCCGCTCCCACAGGTCGCCTGCGGGGGCGTAAGGTCGGCCTTTGACATAAGCGAGCGTAGTGTCATCGAAGGCGACCATACCGACCCGGGCACCGGCCTCAATCGCCATATTACACACGGTCATACGCCCTTCCATCGACATATCGCTAAACACCCGGCCGGCAAATTCAATAGCGTGCCCGGTGCCTCCGGCGGTGCCAATGGCGCCGATAACCGCCAGAATCACATCTTTGGGGGTTACCCCGGGCCCCAATTGCCCCTCCACCCGCACCTGCATGTTCTTCATCTTCTTGGTTACCAGGCACTGGGTCGCCAGCACATGCTCCACCTCACTGGTGCCGATACCGTGGGACAAGGCACCGAGGGCGCCGTTGGTGGAAGTGTGGGAATCGCCGCAGACAATGGTCATGCCCGGCAGGCAGGCGCCGGTCTCCGGCCCCACCACATGGACTATGCCCTGGCGGCTGTCGTTGATCTTAAACTCAGTGATGCCGAACGCCTCGCAGTTGTCGTCGAGGGTCTGCACCTGGATTTTCGATACCGCATCGGCGATGCCGGCCACACCCGAGGCGCGCTCGGCGCTGGTGGTGGGCACGTTGTGATCGGGCGTGGCCACCACACTGTCCACCCGCCAGGGCCGGCGCCCGGCCAGTCGCAAACCCTCAAAGGCTTGCGGCGACGTGACTTCGTGGATGATGTGCCGGTCGATATAGAGTAACGCCGTGCCATCGTCCCGACCCTTGACGAAATGGGCGTCCCAAAGCTTGTCGTAAAGCGTTTTTGCTGTCATGGCTCACCACCCTGTCTTGTGAATAGCGCCAGTCTATGCCGAGGTAATGAATAAAACAAATTCATCTTTTTTATAGTTTTAATTCCTTTTGAGAATACTTATAGTGAGCACCGTGGACACTCAAAACCTCAAGGCGTTTCGAGCCGTGGCGGAGCAGGCCTCCTTCTCCGCTGCAGCACAGCAGCTGCACCTGACTCAACCGGCGGTCAGCAAGCGTATTGCGGCTCTGGAACAACAGTTGGGCTGCCGCCTGTTCGACCGGATCGGGCGCCGCACAGCGCTGACCGAAGCCGGGCGGGCACTGCTGCCGCGGGCCCAGCACATTCTGCGGGAGGTGGCCGATACCCGGCGCCTGATCGCCGATCTGGCCGGCAGTGTCAGCGGTCGCCTGCATCTCGCCACCAGCCACCATATCGGCCTGCACCGGCTGCCCGCCGTACTGCGCCGGTTTGCCCGGCGCTACCCGGCGGTCACACTGGACCTGGATTTCCTGGATTCGGAAAAAGCCTATGATGCCGTGCTGCAGGGACAGGTCGAACTGGCGGTGGTCACCCTCGGGCCCGACGCCGAATCGGCGCTGTTGTCCCATACCATCTGGTCTGATCCGCTGGCTTTCGTTTGCGCCACCGATCACCCGCTGCGCTTGTGCGAGGCCGTCACCCTGGCCGATCTCAGTCGCTACCCCGCCATCCTGCCCGAGGCGGCCACCTACACAACAGCACTGGTCAAAAGTCTGTTCGATGCGCAACAGTTGCCACTGCGCCTGAGTATGGCCACCAACTATCTGGAAACCATCAAAATGATGGTGTCGATCGGACTCGGCTGGAGTGTGCTGCCCACCACCATTATCGACGGGCAACTGACCACCCTGGACCTGGCGGGGCTGACCCGGCAACTGGGCTGCATCTACCATCGCGAGCGCAGCCTGAGCAACGCGGCCACCGCATTTTTGCGGCTGCTGAAAGAGACTTAATACCCGCATCCTGTTGCAACACCCGCCCATAATGGCGTTAAATTCGAAAAACAGACACAGGAAATAGTCTAGAGTTGATAAGGTTAACAGTTGTTTTAGAGAATTTACTTTAGATTGTCGCTTAAAATTCCAGGTTTGGTGGAGCTGCCAAGCGGCCTCGCTTAAGACCTCGCCTATTACTCTGATTGGAGAACCTCCGCATGAAGAAAATAGTTAGCGCCACTTGCCTGGCTGCACTGGCTCCCCTCGCCCAGGCGGACACCATCCTAGGTGTCTACGCAGGCGTCGGTATCTGGCAGGCCGATTACGGGGGTGACACCGGGGTCGACAGCATCGATCTGGACGAATTGGGGCTGGACGACGAGGACAACAACTTCTTCTACGTCGCCCTGGAGCACCCGGTGCCGCTGCTGCCGAATATCAAGCTGCAAAACACCAACGTCGAGTCGGAGGCATCGGCCACGCTGACCCGCGACTTCACCCTCGACGATGTCACTTTCACCGCCACCGACAGCGTGGTTACCGATCTGGACCTGAGTCATACCGATGTCGTGCTTTATTATGAAATTCTCGACAACTGGGTGACTCTCGATCTCGGCATGACCCTGCGCGCCTTCGACGGCGAGGCCTCGGTGCGCAGTGAAAACACTGACCGCAGCGAAACCGTGGACCTCGATGCAGTGCTGCCGATGGCTTACGCCAAAGCGCAATTCGATTTACCGTTCACCGGGTTTTCGGTAGGTGCCGACGCCAATATCATCACCTACGACGGCAACACCCTGTCGGACGCCTCTGCCAAAGTCGCCTACGCTTATGAGTCGCTGGTTGTCGATGTAGGTTTTGAGCTGGGTTACCGCCGCATGGCTTTGTCGCTGGACGATCTCGATGATCTGGAAGCGGACATCACACTGGACGGCCCCTATGCCGCTATAACACTGCATTTCTAATGCATAACAGCTGCTAGCGGTCATTACCGCAAAGCAAGGCAGAAAAAAGCCGGCACTATGCCGGCTTTCTTTGTTTTTCTTTTCAGATTTTCACTGCTTGCCTGCTCGTCCTGAAGCTACTTTCCCTAAAGTCCCTCGCCCTAAAGTCCCTCGCCCTAAAGTCCCTCGCCCTAAAGATCGGCGATAGACTTTTGTTCCGTTCCGTTTAAAATTCGCTCAGCTTCGTTACGGGCAAAGTCAGCCTGTTCCTCGGCCGCCTCTGTCTGTCGCCAAAAAAGCGCAGCCTTGTTCCAACGAGCGGCAGCCTGATTGCGATAATAACGCACGAAGGCAGGTTTATCTTTTACCTGCTGCTTCCACACGGCCAGTTGTTCGGCCATATCAGCGGCAAGCTGCCAATATTCCGCCGCTTTCTCCATCTGTTGGGATCGGCTGTGTGCATCTGCCAATCGCTCCATCTGGTTACCGAGATTGCGCATTCTGCGCATAGCCAGCAACTGCACCGTGCGTTTTTGGTCTTTGGCGACCCGATTGGACTGCCAGATTGACCACAGTGCCTTGATATCGGCGAGGCCGCCCTTCTCGTTTTTACGCCCGGAATTCGCGACGTCTTCCCAGTAGTCAAGTGCTTCCTCCGGATTTTGCAGGGCGATCCAGCTCTGCGCAATCTGGTGATGCAGTTGATGGATTTTGCCGAGGGTTTTCTCCTCGGACTTGTACTGGCTCAATGCCTGGGCGTAGTCCCCGCGCTTCTCGAGTACCTCGGCGGCATGACTGTCTTGTCCCACAGACCAGACGAAGGATTTGATTTGCTCCTGCAATGCCTCGATACCGGCCTCGTCCACTGTGGGGTGGCGTTTCGGTTTGACGCTGAGCGCAACGGGAAATGCATCCAAACCCTGGACGCGACAGTAGCTGGTGGGTTTACCCTTGTTGGCCACACAGGCCTTAATCAGGGCTTTCTCGTGATTACGACATTCCTTTTGCCATTCCGCACCAACGACACCATCACAATCACAATCCACCTGTGGACATTGGCGATTGGCGGCATAAGCGGGCAGAGCCGCCATCATGATAACTATGAGCGAGATGAGCTTCATCTTTTACTTAACCACACGTTAATTTAATTCGCAGAATTTGCAGAGGTGATCAGTGCAGCGGGTCTCCTGCGCACAGAAGTGACTTAAAAGTCCTAAGTAAGAGCATAAAAGGGGTTGGCAGCGTAATCAAGCAATTTGTCTCGTAGATAGGCGAGTTTATGAAATAATTCCGGTATATAGCCGCGTTTGTAAAAAAGTGAAAAACAGCTAACTATCAGTTATTACCACAAACCATGCGAAAAGCAGGGCCACCAGCGCTGCAAAAATACTCATTACAAAAGGCAGTTGTGGATTGACGGCCCAAAGGGTTCCGCTCAGCGCCGCACCCACCGCGCCACCGGCGCCAAAACTGGTGGCACTGTATAACGCCTGGCCCTGCCCTTGGTTTTTCGCGCCAAAAAAAATTCTCACCAATTCTATGGCAACGGCATGGGCAACACCAAAGGTAAACGCGTGCAACACTTGCGCGAACAACAATAGCGCAACTGAGTTTACAAAATACGTCACCAACCACCAGCGCAGTGCCGCCAACACCAGACTGAACAGAAACAGGCGGCGCAAACCAAAGCGCGGTATCAATCGGTACATAACAAAAAATATCGCCATCTCGGCCATCACCCCCAGCGCCCACAGGCCACCGATCGAGACCCTGCGATAACCAAACTCTTCCAGGTAGAGGCTGAAAAATGTGTAGTAACTGCCGTGGCTGATCTGGAGAAAAAAACCCGCCAGAAGAAAACACAACACCGGCGGCTGTTTCACAATCTGTAAAAAGCCGCGCTCGGACACTGTGCTTGCCGGGCGCGCCGGCTCCGCCAGGGTGAGGCTGCAGATCCAAATCAGCAACAGGAAAGTGAGGACAAAAAACGGCAGGTAACTAACTGACAGGTGATCGAATAGCCAGCCGAGCCCAGCCACCACCACGACAAAACCGACCGACCCCCACAGGCGAATCTGGCCGTAGCGGTGGGCCTGCTTACCGAGATAACCCAGCGTGATCACTTCGAACTGCGCCAGCACGGCATTCCAGAAAAAGCTGTAGGCGGTGACGATCATCAGCATACCGGCAAGACCGGGCTGCAAAAACACGCCCAAAAAACATACGCACGCGCAAAAACCGCCCCAGCGAATAATACCCAGGCGCCGGCCACTGCGATCGGCCAACCAGCCCCAGATATTGGGCGCGATGACTTTGGTCACCATCAGCACAGCGCCGATGCCGCCGATGGCCTGGGGACTGAACCCCTGCGCCTGCAGATACAGGCCCCAAAAGGGAACCAGTGTCCCGACCACGGCAAAGTAGCAAAAGTAAAAACTCGACAGCCGCCAGTACGGAAGGGCAGACATGGAATGGGCGCGCTGCGTCTGCCTAGGTGCCGGCCTCGGGCGGAATCACGGGCACCTGGTGCTGCACCTCGGCGTTTTGCCCGCGCTGGCGCAACACATGATCCATCAACACCAGCGCCAGCATGGCCTCGGCAATCGGTGTGGCCCTGATACCGACGCAGGGATCGTGGCGCCCGGTGGTCACCACCTCCACCGGCTGGCCGCGAACATCGACACTGCGCCCGGGAATGCGCAAACTCGAGGTGGGTTTCAAGGCGAGGTTGGCCACCAGATCCTGGCCGGTGGAAATTCCCCCGAGCACGCCGCCGGCGTGATTGGACAGGAAGCCCTGCGGCGTTATCTCGTCGCGGTGCTGAGTTCCCAATTGCGCCACGCTCTCAAAGCCGGCGCCAATCTCCACCCCTTTAACCGCGTTGATACTCATCAGCGCATGGGCGATATCGGCATCGAGGCGATCGAAGACCGGCTCGCCAAGACCGGGGGGCATGCCGCTGGCAACCACGGTAATTTTTGCGCCCACGGAATCGCCCTGTTTGTTCAGGTCTTTCATAAACGCCTCCATGGCGGCGACCTTGCCGGCATCGGGGCAGAAAAAAGGGTTGTTGGACACTTCGTCCCAATCGACCGTCTCCACGGCGATAGGACCCAACTGGGATAAATAACCGCGCACCTGAATACCGAGCTGGCGGTGCAGGTACTTCTTGGCAATGGCGCCGGCGGCGACCCGCATCGCCGTCTCGCGGGCGGAAGACCGACCACCGCCGCGGTAGTCGCGCACCCCGTATTTCTGCATATAGGTGTAGTCGGCATGGGCCGGGCGAAACTGGTCTTTGATGGCCGAGTAATCTTTGGAGCGCTGGTCGGTGTTTTCGATCAACAGGCCGATTGGCGTACCGGTGGTCTTGCCCTCGAAGACGCCGGAGAGGATCTTTACCTGGTCGGCCTCGCGGCGTTGGGTGGTATAGCGGGACTGGCCGGGCTTGCGCCGATCCAGGTCCGCCTGCAGGTCCGCGGCATCCAGGGGCAACCCCGGCGGGCAGCCATCGACGATACAACCGAGCGCCGCACCGTGACTTTCGCCGAAGCTGGTCACAGTAAACAATTTGCCAAAGGTGTTACCCGCCATACACTGTCCTAACCACTGATCACTCTGCTATTGGGGGCGGGCATTATACGCCAGCTAGGAAAAATCTGCTGCGTGGTCGCGAAGTTGCGCCGCGCTCAGTACAAAAATCCCATGCCCGCCCCGCTGCAACTCCACCCAGGTAAAGGGCACCCCCGGATACGCCTGCTCCAGCGCCGCCCAGGAGTTGCCCACCTCCACCACCAGCAGGCCGCCGGTGTTGAGGTGAGCCGGCGCTTCGCGCAGCAGACGGCGGGTAAAATCCAGTCCGTCGGGGCCGGAACCAAGCCCCAGCGCCGGCTCGGCCCGGTATTCGGCGGGCATGGCGGCCAGGTCTGCGGCGTCGACATAAGGCGGGTTGGCGACAATCAGATCATAGCGAGTGCTATCCAGCCCCGTAAACAGATCCGACTGGCGACAGCTGACCCGGTCGCCCAACTGATGCAGTTCGATATTTTTAGCGGCCACCGCCAGCGCCTCGGCGGAGATATCGCTCAACTGGACATCGGCGTCGGGAAACGCCACCGCGCAGGCGATGCCGATACAGCCGCTGCCGGTGCAGAGATCGAGAATGCGCGCCGGCCCGTCGCTCAACCAGGGGCGAAACCCCTGTTCGATCAACTCCGCCAGCGGCGATCGAGGCACCAACACACGCCGGTCGACATAAAACCGCAGTCCTGCAAACCAGGCTTCGCCGGTGACATAAGCGGCGGGGATACGCTCAACGACACGCCGCTCGATCGCCGCCGCCACCGCCCGGCGCTCCTCCAGCGTCAGGCGCGCATCCAACACATCGGGGGTAATATCCCAGGGCAAATGCAGGCAGTGGAGCACGAGGTAAGAGGCTTCATCCCAGGCGTTGTCGAAGCCATGGCCGAAGTGCAGGCCTGCACCGATAAAACGGCTGGTTCCCCACCGAATGTAATCGCGCACGCTGTGCAATTCCTGTACGACACTGTCACGCTTTTCTATCACCGCTCCCGCTCTCCGCTTCTTACCGTTATCCACTATTGTCGACTACCTTATATACTGACAGCCGCATTGTACCGACCGCAGGCCAGGCGCCGGCCAACCCGCCCAACAGGCCGCCGGTGCCGGGCAGTCATCTGTATCTGTCACAATTGCGTAAAAAAAACTTTACCCACCGGCAATCATCACTTAGGGTAGCACCCCTTGCCCGCCCAGCGGGGCCGGATGTTTGAGGAGTCAGTGTAATGAAAGAGCACTTTGCGCGCATCATAGCGTCTATCGGCGAGGACCTGGAGCGCCCCGGTCTGGCAGACACACCGGAGCGCGCCGCCAAGGCGATGCAATACCTGACCCGGGGCTACCAGCAGAATATTGATGAGGTTATCAACGGCGCCCTGTTCCCCTCTGATTCCAGTGAGATGATCCTGGTCGAAAATATCGAACTCTATTCCCTGTGTGAGCACCACCTGCTCCCTTTTATCGGCAAAGCGCATGTTGCCTACATTCCCACCGGCAAGGTTCTGGGGCTGTCAAAAATCGCGCGTATCGTTGATATGTTCGCCCGGCGCCTGCAGATACAGGAACAACTGACGCTGCAGATTGCCGAGACCCTGCAGCAGGTGACAGAAGCGACCGGTGTGGGCGTCATTATCGAGGCAAAACATATGTGTATGATGATGCGCGGCGTCGAGAAACAGGACTCGATGATGAAAACCTCTGCCATGCTGGGTTCTTTCCGCAACAATCCCAGCACTCGCAGTGAGTTTCTATCGCTGTTGCGGTGATCGGGTGGCCGCAGCGTCTTTGCGCAGGTGCTTGTATTATGGCGCTACAGATCTCCGCAGCTCTGAGACAACTCTAAAGCCCCGGCAACACGCCGGGGTTCTTTAGTTATCACCGAGCCAGCGGCAACCCGGCGCCGGACCCGAGCACCCGAGCCCTCAACCATCCAGCCTCACGATTTCGACCCGCAGATTGCGCGCAGCCCGACGGTCGGGCGCCAGGCTGCCAAGTCCGTAGATTTCGAGCCGGGCCTCGTCTATGCCGCCCTGTATCAACAGTTCCCTGACATACCGCGCGTAACCCAATGCCGTTTCCTGCCGGCTTTGTTCACCCCCGTCACCGTAGTCGTGTCCGACCACTGCGACCCTCAGTAGGCGCTGCTTTCGCAGCGCTGCGGTCAGGGCCTGTAAATGCTGTTCTTCCTGTTGCAGCCCGCCCTGCCCGACCCTGAAGCCCGGCAACACATAGAAACCCCGCTGCAACAGTTGCTGTCCGATAACCTCGGGCCTGGCCGCTATCAGGCCCTCGATACCGGTGCGGCTGTGCAACACCTCCACATGCCCATAAATCCGCTTGTTACCCCGCCTTACCGTGTACAAAGCGACGAAATACAATTGCCGATCGGCACCGACGATTTCAAAGGCCCCGTAATACTGGTGTTGGTCCAGGCCGTAAAGTTGTTTTATTCCAAAGTGATTATTGGCCCAACTGTTACTGCTGCCGCAGCGGCGCCCCTGGCAACTGAACAATTCACGGGCATCCATGGCCTCTAACTGGGTTAGGAAGTGCTGATACACCTCATCAGCCGAAAAACCGGACGGCGCTTCCACCGTTTCACGGTGCAACTGACCGCCGACTCTCTGTTCCTGCTCTGGCCGCCAGATATTATTGACCTTTTCCATCGCACCCAGTGCCAGGCGATAATCGTCGGTGCCGGTATCAGTGTCGAAAACGGTGCGCGCGTTGGGAAAACCGGTAAGGGACAGGGTAGTAGCTGCCTGCACGCCTGCGCTCAGGCAACCGGCAAGCATGACTGCTACACAGAGTCGAAAAAGATTTTTTGAGGTCAAGTTGATTCCTATGGTTGACTGCTAGTGTTGATAACTACTGTTGATGACTACTGTTGATAACTACAGTTGATTCCTAAAATGGTAGATTACTGTCAGTGTGACAACAAATCATTAAACAATGCGGCAATTTTTAATGATTCAGCTTCCATATGCAAATGGTGTCCGCCCGGCAGCACCTCGACCTCGATATGTGGGAAAGCCGCCAGGTTCTGCTGGTACTGCTCAAATCTGTTCAACAGGCCCTCCTTGGCCAGCACCAACTTGACCGGCGCCGTAATGCGTTGAATAAATGCTTCGATATGCGCCTGGGTCAGTTTCATCGCCGAGGCGACAAACAACTGGGGATCGGTGCTCCAGGTATAACCGTCGGGCACCAGCCGCAGGCCGCGCTCGGTCAGCAGCGCAGCGGCCTGATGGCTAAGCTCGAAGTGGCCGTTGGCGCGGGCGTTGACCGCCGCTTCGATATCCGCATAAACCGCGGGTGTTTTCGTCTGTTGGGCCAACAACCCGGTAATCGAACGGGCCAGTTGCGCAGGCGCATCCGCCGCCAGCACCGGTTGCGGCCAGAGTCCGTCGATCAACCCCAGGTGGGTTATCCGTTCGGGAAAGGTGCCGGCGGACAGCATACTGACAATAGCGCCGCGGGAGTGGCCGATCAGGGCAAATTTTTCCCATCCCATCTGGTCGGCAATGGCGAATATCTCGCCCACATCCTGCCAGACATTGTAGGGACTGAAGCGGGCCCGGTGACCGCTCTGTCCGTGGCCGGCCATGTCCAGGGCCAGCAGGTGAACATTGTCCAGTAGCGGCGCCAGCGGCGTAAAGCTGGCGCTGTTGTCGAGCCAACCGTGCAGCGCCAGCACCGGAATCTGCCCGGGTTGACCCCACTCCTGGGCGGCAAACTGCACCTCGCCCACCTCGAAATGGATTTCTCTCGGCACGGCTAACTCCTCAGTTTAGGCGCCTGGTTGCTTGAGCCAGCGCAGGGTTCCGCAGCCCGCTGCGACCCACTGTGTCTCGATAAAAACCAATGCGCTAGTACCCATACGATAGCGTCCGGGTTCCAGATCACACAGCCAGTCGGTAAAGGTCCCCGCCAGCGGCTGGTGGCCGACCAGCAGAACCCGGTCCAGTTGCAGTTGTTCGATCAACGCGGCCAGCTTGGCCGGATCACCGCCCGGCACCAGCGTCTCGGTGGTCATCAGCATTCTACCCGGCAGCAGGTCGGCGGCGATGTCGGCGGTCTGCTGGGCCCGGGTATAGGGGCTCACCAGAATTTTTTGCACGCCCTCGAGCTCGGGTAACCCGCGCTGAAGGGTGTTCAACACATCCGCCTCCCCGCGCTGGGTCAGGCGCCGCTGGTGGTCGCGCTCGGCATGGGGTTCCGCCTCGCCGTGTCGCAGCACAAAGATGTCCATACCACCCCCCAAAGCACTTGCAGACGCCTTTTATACTCGCATCGACTATTCGCGTCGACGCTGTGTGTTGCCGGCTGCGGTATAATCACCCCAGCTTTCTATTGCCGCCAGATCACTCTGCCAGCGAATCACTGTGCGCCCGGATCGCGAGCCGGCGCCGGGTTTGGCGCCTTGGCCTCTGTCGCCTCTGTGTCCCGTTGTTCACCGCCCGCCTGTGACACCGGTTCGTCGGCCTGTTGTAAGGGTTTATCGGCCTGCTGCACGGGTTGGTCGTTCTGCATAACGGGTTCGTCATCCTCGGCAACGATTTCGGGCTCCGGCCAATCGGCAAAGGGGAAAGGCTTGTCTTCGCGGTTATAGGTCAGAAACTGCAGCGATTCGTAAATATAGATGCACAGGGAGCTGCCGAAAGCCCGAAGTTTAGCGTTGTCCTTGCCGGTGATCAGTGCAAACAGAAACTGCAGTATCACCAACACCCACATGATCGCCGTGGCGACCTGCAGCAGCAGCGCAAACAACAACATGAATAAAAATCGCAGCCAGTGTTTGCTGGAAGTGATATTGGACTTGAGCTTGTCATCCATTGCCGTATACCCCGTATGGCTTATTGACTGATGTATTCAACATCGGTGTTTTGCTCGCCCACCATCAGGCTGTGGGCGACTTCCGAGATGGCTCGCTGTTCAAACAATACCTTGTACAAACCGTCCACCAACGGCATATAGACATCCAGTTGATCCGCTTTTTGCTTTACCAGCCGCAGCGTGTTCACCCCTTCGGCCACCTGCCCCACCTCGGCGACCGCCTGCTCCAGGGTTTTGCCTTTGCCGATGGCAAACCCGACCCGGTAATTGCGGCTCAAGTCGGACGTGCAGGTCAGCACCAGGTCCCCCACGCCGGCCAGCCCCAAAAAGGTCATGGGGTTGGCGCCGAGTCGCGCGGCGAAGCGCCCCATCTCGGCCAGGCTCCGGGTAATCAGCATGGCCTGGGTATTATGGCCAGAACCGAGCGCCGCCGCCATCCCCGCTACAATAGCATAGATATTTTTCAGTGCCCCACTGAGTTCAACACCAAAACTGTCGTGATTGCTGTAGACACGGAAGGCGCTGGAACTGAGTACGCCCTGGACCCGCTCGATCACCGCCGCGTGGCTGCTCGCCACCACGGTGCCCGTCTGCTGCTGCTGGACGATCTCCTTGGCAAAGTTCGGACCGCTCAATACGCCGGTGAGGCGATGGCCCAGTTCCTGGCGCAGGATTTCGCTCATCAGCGTAAACGTTTCCGGCTCGATACCCTTGGTAGTGCTGACCACCATGGCGTTCGCCTTGAGCAGCGGCGCAGCCTGGCGCGTGACCTGGCGAAAAGACTTGCTCGGCACCGAGATAAAGACCAGATCGCTGTCTTGCAGTGCCGCCGGCAGGTCTGCCGTAACCTGCAAATTGTCGTGTAGCGCGTACCCGGGCAGGTATTCCGGATTTTCGCGATTGCGCTGGCAGGTCGCCGCGCGGGCCTCATCGCGCATCCACAGAAAGGTCCGGTTGCCGTTGGTGGCGATAATGTTGGCGATAGCCGTGCCAAAGCTGCCGCCGCCCAGTACTGCGATGGTTAAGTCAGAGACCATAAGTTACCCATAAAAAACCCGGGCTCAGGGCCCGGGTGCCGGTTTACTGGCTGATTTCAAGCAACAGCTTATTGAGCCGCCGCACATAGGCACCGGGGTCGTCCAGCTGCCCGCCCTCGGCCAGGTTGGCCTGATCGAACAACACCGTGGTGATATCGGCAAACCGGTCTTCATCCGGCTCCCGGTCCAGCTTCTGCACCAGCGGATGCTCGGGGTTCAGCTCCAGGGTGGGCTTGCTGGTGGGCACGCTCTGGCCGGCCGACTCGAGGATGCGGCGCATCTGTGCCCCCATGTCCCCTGCCCCCACTACCAGACAGGCCGGGGAGTCGGTAAGGCGAGTGGTCACGCGCACCTCCTCCACCTTGTCCTCGAGCACTTTCTTGACCCGCTCCACCAGGTCCTCGTTCTCCTTGGCCAGTTCTTCCTGGGCTTTTTTCTCTTCCTCGGTATCCATATCGCCCAGGTCGAGGGCCCCTTTGCCGACATCCTGAAACTGCTTGCCGTCAAACTCGTTGAGGTGGCCCACCAGCCAGTCGTCCACCCGGTCGCTCAACAGCAGCACCTCAATGCCCTTCTTGCGGAACACCTCGAGGTGGGGGCTGTTTTTGGCAGTATTGAAATTTTCGGCCACCACATAATAGACTTTGTCCTGCCCCTCTTTCATCCGCTCCACATAACCGACCAGAGTCTGGTCCTGTTGCGGCTGGTCAGTATGGGTGGAAGAGAAGCGCAGCAATTTGGCGATTTTCTCGCGGTTGGTAAAGTCCTCGGCCGGCCCCTCTTTCAATACCTGTCCAAACTCTTTCCAGAGTTCGGCGTATTCCTCCGGCTTGTTTTTCGCCACTTTCTCCAACATATCCAGCACCCGCTTGGTGAGGGCCGAGCGCATGGAATCGATATTCGGGTCTTTTTGCAAAATCTCACGGGAGACATTCAGCGACAGGTCATTGGAATCCACCACGCCTTTCACAAAGCGCAGATACAGCGGCAAAAACTGCTCGGCATCGTCCATGATAAAGGTGCGCTGGACGTAGAGCTTGAGGCCGCGGGAGGCATCCCGGTTATAGAGATCAAACGGCGCCTTGGCGGGAATATACAGCAGGCTGGTGTAGTCGAGCTTGCCCTCTACCCGGTTGTGGCTCCAGAGCGTGGGGTCGCTGAAATCGTGGGAGACATGTTTGTAAAACTCTTTGTACTCCTCATCTTTGATCTCATTGCGGGGCCGCGTCCACAGCGCTGTGGCGGTGTTGATGGTTTCGTCTTCCGGTGCCTTTTTCTCCGCCTCTTCTTTCTCTCCCTCTTCACCTTCGACACCCGTATCGTGGGACTCTTTCTTCATCACTACCGGCAGCGAAATATGATCGGAGTACTTCTTGATAATGGAGCGCAGGCGCCAGCCGTCGGCAAATTCCGACTCGTCGCTCTTCAGGTGCAGGACCACTGTGGTGCCCCGGGCTGCCTGCTCGACGGTCTCGACACTGAACTCGGCTTCGCCGCTACATTCCCAGTGCACCCCCTCCTCGGCGGCGTCACCGGCGCGGCGGGAAAACACCTCGACCCGGTCGGCAACAATAAAGGAGGAATAAAAACCGACACCAAACTGGCCGATCAAATGCGAATCTTTCTTCTGGTCACCACTGAGGCCCTGCAAAAACTGCGCGGTGCCGGACTTGGCGATGGTGCCCAGATGCTCCACGACTTCATCGCGGGACATGCCGATACCATTGTCACTGATGGTGACGGTTTTGGCGTCCTTGTCAAAATCGATACGGATTTTAAGCTCCGGGTCATCCTCGTAGAGTTCGGCGTTCGACAGCGCCTCGAAGCGCAGCTTATCCGCCGCATCGGAGGCGTTCGATATCAGTTCCCGCAGGAAGATCTCTTTATTGGAATACAGCGAGTGGGTCATCAGGTGAAGCAGTTGCTTGGCTTCGGTCTGGAAACCGCGAGTCTCTTTTTGCGCTTCTACGGTCATCGGGTCTTACTCCTACAATTTCTCCATGTGAACAATAAGGCTGTAATCGGCCGGTTGCAGGAGTAGATGGGGGCTGGCGGGGCGATTTCAACCATATAGGCTGGCGCTGTGCCCGCCACTCGGCTCTCGACCCGGTTTCCGCCCCCTCAGGGGCCGGGAGCGGCGGCATGCGGCGCCCCAGGAGGGCCCAAAAACAGGAGGGCCCAAAAACAGGACTGCCCAAAAACAGGACTACTCCAACAAAAAATGCGCTCGCGCCGTGGCAATGGGTTCGGCCCGGTTGTCCTGCCAGGCCTGGATCGCCACATTGACCAGCTTGCGCCCCTGGCGCACCACGTGACAGGCGGCATAGGTGTCCTGCACCCGGCCGGCGCGCACATAGTCGATGGAGAAGTCCACCACCTTTGGCACCTTCAGCACTTCCATGGTCATAATCAGATGCAGGGAGCCGGCAAGCTCCATAAAACCACCGATGGCCCCGCCGTGCAGCGCCGGCAGTGTGGGGTTGCCCACGTTGCCTTGCTTGGGTGGCAGGCAAAACAGCAATTCATCCCCATACCTGGCCTGAATCCCAAGCAGCCCGGCATAGGGTATGGCGTCGATGACCGGCGCCAGATCGCCGGCCGCCCGCGCCCGTTCGGCCGCCGCCGCTATCGACTTCATGACGGGTCCTCCACAGCATCGAGGAAGGGCACAATCTGGGCACTGAGCTTTTTCACCACCTCGGGGTCCAGGCGGGCAAAGTTGGCGACACAGAACGCCACCGGCTTGTCGGGGTCGTCCTGGTAGGCCTTGCCCCGGCAAAAGATCACATGGCGGGTGCTGCGGTAGACCCTGGCTTCGGCGTAAATCTTGCGCCCCGGGATCGCCACGCCCATATAGTCGATACGCAAATCCAGTGTCGGACACAGCCCTAGTTCATCCAGCGCCGCATTGGCGGCGAAACCGCAGCAGGTATCGAGCAGCGCGGTGATCGCACCGCCGTGCACAACACCGGTGTCCGGGTTGCCGACAATGGCTTCGCTGTAGGGCAGTTCCATGGTGGCGAAGCCTCTCTCGACGGCGGTAAAGACCATGCCCAGGGCGTGAAAATGATCGCCCTGGTTGGCATCGACCATAAGCCGGCAGAGTTTGCGAATCTGTTTCAAGGTATCGGACATACAGGTAGTTACCACGCTTGAGAGTTTTTGCATCGCTCGGGGGTACGCCCCGTCCACAAGGCGGGCGTCAGTATAGCCGTGACCCATGCTGCGGCCAACGGTTATGTCAGCGTCCGAGCTGCCGCAAAAAAGGCAATGCACGACCTACAGCCACTTACCACGCCAAAATCGTCCCATTTTGGCGACTGATGCAGACAAAGCGCTTGACAACGTTGTCCCATCTACCTAAATTCGCCTGACAACGTTGTCCTATCTTGTATAAGACACGTTTACAAGCTGGCTGAATCAGCAACTTAGGGTTGAAATCCGGGGAATGTCCGCGCTGGCTAGTGCGCTCGGGGCATATCAGTTTCTCACCGCAAATGCGGTCAAACCTGCACAACCCGCTGCCAGTCATTAAACCAGTAGTTGGTCTTTCGGCGCGCCGGCAACGCGTGCCGGCAAGGCGTCATTGTTTGGAAAGCTACTCAGCTGAACCCGGTCCCGATCACTTGGCCGGATCGCCCAAACACTATTAAAAACAATAGCTTGCGGGGTTTTATAATCATGGTAAAAAGAATCATTGCAGCGGTTCTGTGCGGCGGCAGCCTGGTGTCAGGCGCCAGCCACGCCGTCGACTGCAGCACTCTGGAAACCTGGGACAGCACAACTGCCTATAGTGGCGGTGCTCAGGTCACCTATAACAACAACGCCTACCGGGCCAATTGGTGGACCCAAAACAACAACCCTGAAACCCGCTCCAACCCCCACCAGGAGTGGACACTGCTCGGTGCCTGTGACGGCGGCGGCAGCGGCAACCAGGCCCCCACGGCCAATGCCAACGGTCCCTACTCGGGCCAGGTCGGCGCCGCTATTGCCTTCAGCAGCGCCGGCTCCAGCGACCCCGACGGCAGTATTGCCAGCTACAGCTGGAATTTCGGCGACGGCAGCACCAGCAACAGCGCCAACCCCTCTCACGCTTACAACACCATCGGCTCTTACGCCGTCACCCTGACAGTCACCGATAACGACGGTGCCGCAGGTACGGCATCCAGCACCGTTACGATCAGCGAGGACGGCAGCGGCGGCAGCTGCGACGGTTTACCCACTTACAGCGCGGGCAACGCCTACGCCGCGGGTGATCGGGTGGTGAATTTTGTGCAGTCATCGGGACAAAACGTCGTGTTTGTCTGCAACATTGCCGGCTGGTGCTCCTCGCCCGGCGCCTGGGCCTATGAACCCGGCAACGGCGCGCATTGGGAACAGGCCTGGAGTGAGGAGGGCCCCTGCGGTGGCGGCAACAACAATCAGCCTCCGGTGGCAGATGCCAATGGCCCCTATTTCGGCCAGGTGGGTGAGTCCGTCAGCTTCAGCAGTTCCGGCTCCGACGACCCCGACGGTAACATTGTCAGCTACAGCTGGAGTTTCGGCGACGGCAGCAACAGCAACGCCGCAAACCCGACCCACAGCTACGCCACCGCCGGCACCTACAACGTGAGCCTGACGGTCACCGACGACAAAAACGCTTCGGCTTCCGCATCGACCACGGCGACGATTACCGGCGAAGGCGGTAATGAGGCACCCACCGCCGAGGCCAACGGCCCCTACAGCAGCACTGTGGGCGTACCGATCAGCTTCAGCAGCGCGGGTTCGGCTGATACCGACGGCAGCATTACCGGCTACGCCTGGGATTTCGGCGACGGCTCGACCAGCAGCAGCGCCAACCCGAGCCACAGCTATGCCAGCACCGGCAACTACACGGTGACGCTGAGGGTAACGGATAATCAAGGAGCGACGGCAACAGACACAACCACTGCCAATGTCTCGGCCCCCGGCCCTGGCGGCGATAAAAAAGTTATCGGCTACTTCACCCAGTGGGGCATCTACGGGCGCAACTACAAGGTCAAAAACATCGTCACCAGTGGCTCGGCGGAAAAGCTGACACACATCATGTACGCTTTTGGCAATGTCAAAAATGGCCGCTGCGTAAACGACGACGACACTTTCGCCGATTATGAAAAGGCGTTCACCGCCGAGGAAAGTGTCGACGGTGTCGCCGATACCTGGGACGGGTCTTTGCGCGGTAACTTCAATCAGCTGCGCAAGCTGAAACAGATGTACCCCAACATCAAAGTGGTATGGTCGTTTGGCGGCTGGACCTGGTCGGGTGGTTTTGGGCAGGCAGCGGCTAACCCCACTGCGTTTGCCGAATCCTGCTACAACCTGGTTCACGATCCGCGCTGGGATGGTGTCTTCGACGGCATTGATATGGACTGGGAATACCCCAATGAGTGCGGACTCTCCTGCGACAGCAGTGGTTTTGAAGCCTTCGGCAGGCTGATGGGCGCACTGCGGGCACGCTTCGGCAACGATGAACTGGTGACCGCCGCCATTACCGCCAGCGAAACCAAGCTCGACGCCGCCAACTATGCCGCTGCCGCCCAATATGTCGATTTTTACATGGTCATGACCTATGACTTCTTCGGTGGCTGGGACCGCCAGGGGCCGACAGCGCCACATTCACCCCTGACTAATTTCCCCGGCATTCCCATTGAAGGTTTCTATAGCGACAACGCGATTCAGGTACTGAAAAGCAAAGGCGTACCGGCGAATAAGCTCCTGCTCGGCATCGGCTTTTACGGGCGCGGCTGGAGTGGTGTCACGCAAAGCGCTCCGGGTGGCACGGCCACGGGTGTGCCAATGGGAGCCTGGGAACCAGGCATACAAGACTACAAACTGTTGAAAGGAAGCTGCCCTCCCACCGGCACTGTTGCCGGTACCGCCTACGCCCACTGCGGCAATACCTGGTGGGGCTATGACACACCTGAGACCATCCGTGGAAAAATGAACTACGTGAAGAGCCAGAACCTCGGTGGTGCATTTTTCTGGGAGTTCAACGGCGATACCACCAACGGTGAATTGATTAACGCCATCAGCGACGGTCTCAAATAAAAAAGCGATGGTTTCCGTTAATCACACTTCACGATAAACCCAGGCAGAGTGGGCCCAGTTCCCACTCTGCCTGCAGGCGTTTGTTGCCGGCGCGCCTATCTGGAAACCTGTAGTCGAAACTGGAGCAGAAACCTGGAGTGTGATGTAAAAAACCAGCAGATGCGGGCGCCTACCTATAAAGTATCGCTGCACCCGCGTCACCGGCACACAACTCACATCGGACCATCAGTGGTAACACTGTAAGACAGTAAACAACCAGACCACAGGACCTTAGCGGAGAACTATCGCAATGCATCACCTTATCGCAGCGGCGGTGCTCGGCTCGGCCGCCGCACTGGTGTCGAACACCGGTAGCGCTGCAGATTGCAGCGGCCTACCGCTTTACAGCGCCGGCAGCGCCTATGCGGCCGGTGAACGCGTGAAAAATATCGTGCAGACATCGGGTCAGACAGAGGTATTCATCTGTAATATCGCCGGTTGGTGTTCTTCCAGCGGCGCCTGGGCCTACGAGCCCGGCAACGGCGCCCACTGGGAACTGGCCTGGAGCCGGATCGATACCTGCAGCGGTGGCGGCGGCAGTAACCAGAGCCCCGTCGCCAATGCCAATGGCCCCTACCGCGCCGATACCGGCGCGCTTATCAACTTCAGCAGCGCCGGCTCCGGCGATGCCGACGGCAGTATCACCGCTTACCGCTGGGACTTCGGCGACGGCGCCACTGGCAACGATGCCAACCCCAGCTATCGCTACACCACTGCCGGCACTTATACCGTCAGCCTGACGGTTACCGACGATCGGGGCGCATCCACATCGGCCTCGACGACCGCAACGATTTCACAACCCGGCACGGACCCCGATCCGGTGCCGAACCCGCAGCCGTATCCCGGCGGCGGCTATCAAATGAGCCGCGCCAATATCGCCGCGGTTGAAGCACATCTGACCGACAGCCCGCTGTTTCGCCAGGTGAAAAATTCTATCGTGACCCGCGGCAACGAGACAGTGGAACAAGTAGCCCCGGGGCGCGCCACCAATCCGGACAATGTTCGGCGCGTGGAGGGTATTGTCAATGCCACGACGTGGGATTTTACCTTTCCGATACGCAACGCATCCTATAACTACCGTCGCTTTCTGCAGGCGGTAGCCAAGTTTCCGGCGTTCTGCGGTGCCTATGACGACGGCCGCGATGCCGATGCCATCTGTCGCAAGTCACTGGCCACAATGTTCGCCCATTTTGCCCAGGAAACCGGCGCCCACAATCCGAGTGCCGCTTACGAGCAATGGCGCCAGGGCCTGTTTTACCTGCGCGAACTCGGCTGCAGCGACGGCGCACCCGGCTGCGGCTACAACGCCGAGTGCGCGCCCACCACCTGGCAGGGGCAGACCTGGCCCTGCGGCAGGGACGGCGCAAATAATTTCAAAAAGTACTACGGCCGCGGCGCCAAGCAGTTAAGTTATAACTACAACTACGGCCCCTTTTCCCAGGCGATGTTCGGCGATATCCGCGTGCTGCTCGACGATCCCGACCGGGTCGCGCGTACCTGGCTCAATCTCGCCTCGGCGGTTTTTTTCTATGTTTACCCGCAACCGCCGAAGCCGAGTATGCTGCATGTTATCGACGGCACCTGGCAACCCAACGCCCACGACTTATCGCTCGGACTGACGCCCGGCTTTGGCGTCACCACCCATATCATCAACGGCGGTATCGAGTGCGGCAAGCCCGGTGAGACAGCCCAGTCTCTCAACCGTATCGCCTATTACCTGGCCCACGCCAACAATCTCACTATCACCGTTCCCAACAGCGAGCAACTCGGCTGCGCAGGTATGGGCCGTTTTGACAGCGCCGGTGCGGGCGCGCTGCTCACCAGTTGGGAACAAGACTGGGCTTACTATCCGGATCGGCCGCAAGGCAGGAGTTTTGCCTGCAAGCTGGTGACCTACCAAACATCCTATAACGCGCTGTTACCCGGCGACTACGAGAAATGTGTCGAGCACTATTTCGATGTGACCGTCGTCGATTAACAGCGGGGGTGGTTAAACCTGAGAGAACGGGCGAATAAAAACTGAACCGAGGTTACGTAAAGTTCGAGAACCAGAGGACACAAGACAATGAAACAATTAATCAAAGTCGCCGCGCTTGCCACTCTCGGCCTGCAGGCGATGCCGGGCGCCGCTGTGGTCTGCGACGGCCTGGACACCTGGAGCAGCAGCGCCACTTACCTGGGTGGCCACGAGGTCCAGCACAACAACAACGCCTATCGGGCCAACTGGTGGACCCGCAATCACAATCCCGAAACCCACTCCAATCCCCACCAGGAGTGGTCCCTGCTCGGCGCCTGCGATGGTAGCGGCGGCGGTAACAACCAGGCGCCCGGCGCCAATGCCAACGGCCCCTATTCAGGCCAGGTCGGCACCGCCATCACCTTTAGCAGCGCCGGCTCCAGCGATCCCGACGGCACTATCACCGGTTACAGTTGGAACTTCGGCGACGGCAATACCAGCAGCGCCGGCAGCCCCTCCCACACTTACAGCAACGCCGGCACCTATACCGTGACGCTGACCGTCACCGATAACGACGGCGCCTCGGCCACGGCTTCCACCGCTGCGACGATTACCGGCGACGGCGGCGGCAGCGGCGGCAATTGCGGCGGCCTGCCCACCTATGTCGCCGGCACCGCCTACACTACCGGCCAACGGGTGGCTAATGTTGTCGACGCCAGTGGCGATACGGTGGAGTTTATCTGCAATATTGCCGGCTGGTGTTCCTCGCCGGCCGCCTGGGCTTATGAGCCCGGCAACGGCCGCCACTGGCAGGATGCCTGGAGCGAAGTGGGCCGCTGCGACGGCGGTGGCGGCAGCAACAAAGCGCCGCTGGCCAATGCCAACGGGCCTTACTCCGGCACCGCCGGCAGCGCCATCGCCTTCAGCAGCGCCGGCTCCAGTGATCCCGACGGCACTATTGCCGGTTACCGCTGGAGTTTTGGTGACGGCAACACCAGCGCCGCCGCCGATCCAAGCCACAGCTATGCCAATGACGGCACCTACACGGTCACCCTGACGGTTACCGATGACGACGGTGCATCCACCACCGACTCTACCATCGCCACCATCGGCGGTGGCGGCCCCGGACCCGGCCCACTGCCGCGCCGCCTGCTGGTGGGCTACTGGCACAACTTCATCAACGAGTCCGGCGTCTACATTCCGATGGCAGAGGTTAGCCGGGATTGGGATATCGTCAGCGTGGCGTTTGCCGAAAACGATCGCTTCGGTCAGCCCGGCGCCCTGGCTTTTGCGCCCGCTGAAGAGTCCGTCGCGAGTTTCCGCGCCGGTGTCCAGGCCCTGCAGGCACGCGGGCAAAAAGTCCTGATTTCCATCGGCGGCGCCAACGCCCACATACAGCTCAACAGCATCGCGGAACGGGACAACTTTATCCGCAGCCTGGGCGATATCATTGCCGACTACGGCTTTGACGGTCTGGATATCGATCTCGAGGGCGGCTCGTTGAATATGACCGCGGGAGATACGGTGACCAACCCGCGCACACCCGCCATTATCAACCTGATTGACGCAACGCGAGCCATCAAAGCCCGTTTCGGTGCCGGGTTTGTTTTGACCATGGCGCCGGAAACCGCCTATGTGCAGGGCGGTTACGCCAACTTCGCCGGCATCTGGGGCGCTTACCTGCCGCTGATTCACGCGTTGCGCAACGACCTCACCGTGCTGCACGTACAGCACTACAACACCGGCTCCATAACGGGTACGGACGATAACGAGCATCAACGCTCGACCGTTAATTTCCATGTCGCGTTGTCGGATATGCTGATTACCGGTTTTGCCGCCGGCCGCGACCCCAATAATTTCTTTCCGGGGTTGCGGGCCGATCAGGTGGCCATCGGCCTGCCCGCCAGCGCCGGCGCCGCCGGTTCCGGGCAGACCAGCGCGGCCGATGTACACCGGGCCCTCGACTGCCTGATCAGGCTCGCCAATTGCGGCAGCTACCGGCCGGCCCAGGCGCACCCGAACTTCCGCGGGCTGATGACCTGGTCGATTAACTGGGATGTCTTCAGCGGTGGCGCCTTTTCCACACCGCATCGCGACTACTTAGATCGCAACCCTTAGTTTTAAGGGGGTTCACAATTTCTCTCTGCTGAGTCTTAGGGTGTCTTCGGGCACCCAGTTTTTTCTTTTACCGACTGAGGGCAGCTCCAAAATGAATAAATTACTGGCAACCGGCTTTGCCGCGAGCATCGCGCTGCAAGCCATCCCCGCCGCCGCCGTGGTCTGCAACGGCCTGGATACCTGGAACAACAGCACCGTCTACCTGGGCGGCCACCAGGTTCAGCACAACAACAACGCTTACCGGGCCAACTGGTGGACCCGCAACCACAATCCCGAAACCCACTCCAATCCCCATCAGGAGTGGTCCCTGCTCGGCGCTTGCGACGGCGGCGGCAGTAGCAACCAGGCACCCAGTGCCAATGCCAATGGCCCCTACACCGGCCAGGTCGGCGCCGCTATCGCGTTTAGCAGTGCCAGCTCCAACGATGCCGACGGCACTATCGCCGGATACAGTTGGAACTTCGGTGACGGTGCCACCAGCAGCGCCGCTAACCCCTCTCACAGCTACGGCAACGCCGGTACCTATACCGTGACGCTGACGGTCACCGATAACGACGGCGCCTCGGCCACGGCTTCCACCGCCGCCACCACTACCGGTGATGGCGGCAGCAGCGGCGGCAATTGCGCCGGCCTGCCCACTTATGTCGCCGGCACCAGCTACACCAGCGGCCAGCGGGTCGCCAATTTTGTCGACGCCAGCGGCGATACGGTGGAGTTTATCTGCAATATCGCCGGCTGGTGTTCTTCCAGCGCCGCCTGGGCCTACGAGCCCGGCAATGGCCGCCACTGGGAAGATGCCTGGCGTGAAGTGGGCCGTTGCGACGGCGGCGGCGGCAGCAACAAAGCGCCGCTGGCCAATGCCAATGGTCCCTACTCCGGCACCGCCGGCACCGCTGTAACGTTTAGCAGTGCCGGTTCCACCGATCCCGACGGCACCATTACCGGTTACCGCTGGAGCTTTGGCGACGGCAGCACCAGCAGCGCTGCCAACCCGAGTCACAGCTACACCAACGACGGCACCTATACCGTCACCCTGACGGTCACCGATAACGACGGTGCCGCCACCACTGACTCTACGATCGCCACGATTTCCGACGCTGGCGGTGGCTCCACACCCGTTGCTATCAACGGCCAACTTCGCGTCTGCGGCAATAAACTCTGCAACCAGTTCGGTCAACCTATTCAACTGCGCGGGATGAGCACCCACGGCCTGCAGTGGTACGGCTGGGGCAACTGTGTGACCGAGAGTTCCCTGGATGCGTTGGCCTACGACTGGGGCGCCGATATCCTGCGGATTTCCCTCTACGTACAGGAAGGCGGTTACGAAACCGATCCGCAGGGCTTTACCGCGCAGGTCAGCACCATTATCGATGCGGCCACCGCCCGCGGCATGTACGCGCTGGTGGACTGGCATCAACTGACCCCGGGCGATCCCAATGCCAACCTGGACAACGCCAGGCGCTTCTTTACCGATATCACCCAGGCCCACAACGGTAACAACAACGTTATCTACGACATTGCCAATGAACCCAACAATGTCTCCTGGGCCGATATCAAGCGCTACGCCGAACAGATCATCCCGGTAATCCGCCGCTACGATCCGGACGCGGTCGTGCTGGTGGGCACCCACGCCTGGGCATCACTCGGCGTCTCCGAAGGTCGCAGTGCCCGGGATATCGTCGACAACCCCATCAACGCCGACAACCTGATGTACACGTTTCATTTTTACGCCGCCTCTCACGGCGCCGTGCATCGCAATGAACTCGCCTGGGCCGCCGACCGCCTGCCGATCTTTGTCAGCGAGTGGGGCTCGCAAACCTACACCGGCGACGGCGCCAACGACTTTGCCAGCGCCCAGGCCTACATCGATTTGATGGCGCAGAAAAAAATCAGTTGGACCAGTTGGAACTACTCCGACGACTTTCGCTCCGGCGCTGTGTTTCGGCCCGGCACCTGCGCCAGCAACGGCCCCTGGAGCGGCGGCAACCTGAAAAGCGCGGGCCAGTGGGTCAGGGATAAGATTCAAAACCCGCCCGACAACTTCCCGACCCGGTAGCTGCGCTACCGGTAAACACCACCCTTTTGCTGCAATTTACCGACATAGCAGGGAGAAAAAGATGAACAACAAACTGCGCCTGTTTTTATTCAGCATCGGTGCCGGTCTGTCGAGCCACAGCCTGGCGATAGACTGCAACGGTCTCGATATCTGGAACAGCGGCACCGCTTACCTGGGCGGTCATGAAGTTCAACACAACAACAATGCCTACCGGGCCAACTGGTGGACCCGCAATCACGATCCCGCCACCCACTCCAATCCGCATCAGGAGTGGTCCCTGCTCGGTGCCTGTGACGGCGGCGGCGGCAACCAGCCGCCCAGCGCCAATGCCAACGGCCCCTACACCGGCCAGGTCGGCACCGCTGTAACGTTTAGCAGTGCCGGTTCCACCGACCCCGACGGCACCTTGAGCGGCTATAGCTGGAACTTTGGCGACGGCAATACCAGCAGCACCAGCAGTCCCTCGCACAGTTACAATAATGCCGGCACCTATACCGTGACCCTGACCGTCACCGATAACGACGGCGCCTCAGCCACCGCCTCGACTGCCGCCACCATTAGCGGCGCCGGCGGCGGTAGCGGCAATTGCGCCGGCCTGCCCGCTTATGTCGCCGGCACCGCCTACACCGCCGGCCAACGGGTCGCCAACTTTGTCGACGCCAGCGGTGACACCGTTGAATTTATCTGCAATATCGCCGGCTGGTGTTCCTCCAGTGCCGCCTGGGCCTACGAGCCCGGCAACGGCCAGCACTGGGAAGATGCCTGGCGCGAAGTGGGTCGCTGCGACGGCGGTGGCGGCAGCAACAAGGCGCCGCTGGCCAATGCCAACGGTCCCTACACGGGAGAGGCCGGCACCGCCATTGCGTTTAGCAGTGCCGGCTCCACCGACCCCGACGGCACCATTGCCGGCTATAGTTGGAGCTTTGGCGACGGCGGCACCAGCAGCACCGCCAACCCCGGCCACACCTACGCCAACAGCGGCACCTACACCGTCACCTTGACGGTTACCGATAACGACGGGGCGTCCACCACCGATTCCACCATTGCCACCATCGGCGGCGGTGGCCCCGGCCCCGGACCGCTGCCGCGCCGTATTATCAACGGCTACTGGCACAACTTCACCAACGATGCCGGTTTTATGCCGTTGCGGGATGTGTCACCGCGCTTCGACGTGGTGAATGTTTCTTTTGCCGAACCCACCTCCCCCACCAGCGGCGTCATGCAGTTCACACCTGACGGCAGCACCACGGAGGCGGATTTCAGAGCGGGTATGCAGGCCCTGAAAGCGCGGGGGCAGAAAGTGCTGATTTCCATCGGCGGTGCCAACGGCCAGGTGCAATTGACTACGGCCAGTGCCAGGAACAACTTTGTCACCACCATGATCGACATTATCGAGACCTATGGGTTTGACGGTATGGACATCGATTTCGAGGGGCACTCGCTGTCGTTCGACTTCGGTGACGAAGATTTCCGTAACCCGACCACACCGCTGATCGTCAACACCATCAGCGCGGTGCGCCAGATTTGTGATCACTTCGGTCCCGACTTCCTGTTAACTATGGCTCCCGAGACCTTTTTTGTGCAGCTCGGCTACCGTTTTTACGGCGGTATCTCTCCCGGTGCCGACCGCCGCGCCGGCGCCTATCTGCCGTTGATTCACGCACTGCGCGACAAGCTGACGTTTTTGCAGGTGCAGCACTATAATTCCGGCCCCATCTCCGGTCTGGACGACCAGTTTTACCTGCCGGGCGTCGCCAACTTTCACGTGGCAATGGTAGATATGCTGCTGAAAGGTTTTCCCATTGCCGGCGACAGCGGTAAGTTTTTCCCGCCGCTACGGCAAGACCAGGTATTAATCGGCCTGCCTGCGACGGGACTGGCCGGCGGCGGGTTTACACCGGTGAACGAAGTGCAGCGGGCGCTGGACTGTCTTGTCAAGGCGGTCAACTGTGCATCGTACAACCCCGGCCAGAGCTATCCTAATCTGCGCGGCCTGATGACCTGGTCCATCAACTGGGACAGATTTAATAACTTCGAGTTCTCCAGTAGCCATCGCGACTATCTGGATACCCTCCCTTAATCTGAAAATCCAGACGGGCTTTCAGAAACTCGCGAAAGCAGGGAGGCTTTCGCGACCACCACTAATTAGTAGGTCCTTGAAGCTAAGCTGGGCGCCTGAAACTATAGTAGGCGTTTTAGACGAGCCCTCATCAGTCGATGACCTACCCTCACCCACGGCTTTGATCGGCACACAGCTCACCGTCAACTCACTGATCAAACTCGGATTCCCCTGGCTGATCCTGTCATCGATACCAACCTCAGGCTAAAAAATAACCTACCACTTATTCGTGTATCTATTTGCCCGTGATTATTTGAGAAAACAATTTTTCACAATTTGATACTTGCATTGCTAGAACCCCCGAACTTTCAATCAGTTAGCTTATCTAAGCTGTTTGTGACCGGCCGGGGGAAATAATATATTAAAAATATAGGCCGCTATTTCCCCTCATAGAATAAATCCGCTGCTATTATAAAGTTGTCTTTTACACCAAAATAAAAATGAAAAAAACTCTAATGGCACTCACCGCCGGCGCTGTTGAAAGGCACCAATACAAAGCACGGTATTGCGCAAGAATAGAACTGACATTAGATGTTTTTTTAAAAAACAAGCCCCGGTACTTTAAACCCGCTATACCGGGCCGTGGGTTCCTGCTGTACTCCGGGTAATCAGTACCTGCAGGCCTTTGAGTGATTTCACCGCGAATAGCGATGGTATCTTGTCAGGGAAGAGAGAAAAGCTTTAAGCCTGTGGTGTTACTGTTAATCGGTCCTCATCCGAAAGGTGGATGCTCCTATTGAAGTCTAGTGTTGGCGTCACCAGATTAAAGGCAGGATGCGAAAACCGGAAACACAAATTTTCAGAATTTCTCAGCGCTGCCGCCACCTGGGGGCGGATGGCTATAGGTGCCCGGCAGCTTTGCAGTATCCTGTATTAAAAAATTAGAAAAATTACGCTTTTATATGATATGCAAAAGTACTACTCAATTAAAATCGCAGGCCTCAACGACGGCTAAGGAAACACACTGAATTGGAAATATTTTAAAAAAGGGCGAAAAACTTCGTTTTAATCGAAGCCAAAAAATAAACAATACGTTGTGAGTAATTTTGCTGGTGAATTTTCATTGAGCAAGATGTAGTACTGCCTGCCGTTTGGAAAAGCCGAAAACTCGCTCGCGCCACAGTGTATTTGAATGTCCGGATCGCAACAGTAATTTGCGCTGTTTTCGCAAAGTTTGTTACACAATTCGGGGCCAAAGGAAATAATGACAAGCTAATAATTAGAAGTCAGGATTCTTATTAATATACTTTTTTCGACTCAAAATAGGCATGAGGAACAGGTTATTTTCGAATAAAAGACAAGAGCATGAGTGACAGCCACATGCAAAGCGATTTCTAATACTAGTAGCAATTCTCTAATAAAAAATCGCACCTCAGATTAATTCTGCACCATTGTTGATCAAGAGCCGATCTGATCAACCATGTGCCCAACTAAAATTTCTACATTGCAAAAACAAAAACACCCATGAAAATCTAAATTTCATCACCCCAAAAAAATCATAATTACAAATTATTTTTCTGTAAATTTTCAAACTTATTAGTAAGTTATATTTTTCCCGATTTTGCTTAACATATTTTTCTTGCAATATATTTTCTTTTTACTTATCGTTTTTCACGCAGAGTGTTGTACCTCAATCTGCTAATCAATTATCAGAAAGGAGAATCATCATGTTAGTAAAAAAAGTAAATCTGAGTAAAAAGTCATTTACCAATAAAGCTGTATATGCACCACCCATTTTCAATTAATTTGTAAATGGTCGCCCCGCTTTTTAAGCGGGGCGTACATCATTGAAATATCCAGCTCAGCATTTTACATAGTGCGCTGATTCGCTTCCCTTTGTCGAGACGATGGAAACCAGCGTGTTGTGGATACCAAAAAAACAGGCCTATTTTTTCGTGTAGCTGCAGATTATCTTGGATGGTGAAAGCGATATGAATGTGAAAACCAGATTTACTAACGCCGCCTTTGATCATGATTCAAGTAACTTATATATGTGTGATGACAAAGGTATTGTCTACTGCTTTGACGAGAAATTGCTGCTGCTAAAGCAATCAACACCACCTTCAAATGGTGTAACACTGCATGGAATTTGCACTGATGAAGCGCATGTCTATGTTAGAGACGTGGCTGGCAATGTTATCTGCTTATGTAAAGAGAAGTTGCTTCAAAAGCACTTTTTTGTCAGCCAGCATTATGTTTCTCCGGAAAACGAGGGCAGCCACCCAGTGCCGTCTCCCTCCCATGCCATTGTTGCGACAGACAGATACCTGATATTTTGCAACGCCCGCGGAAGCCTTTCCTTCCTAAATAAAAAAACGTTTTCTTTCAATAGGTCCATCGAAATTTCTGAAAATGCTTTCCTCGAGCATTTATCGCTAAGCAGCTGCAAAAAATATCTTTATGTTAACGATATAATTGGAAATATATTTATTCTAGACCTAGAAAAATTTTCGATAAAAAAAATCGCTTCTTTACACAGCGGAGTGAGTCATTCGATGGTTTATGACTCAAAGCACAAGCGCTTTATGATATCCAGCGACGTAGGTGGTGGTGTTCATATAGTTAATGAGGCTCAAGGCATTATTGGATGGGTCCCATTCACTAACGACGATGTTGAAGAAATTGTCCTTTCTGACGATCAAGATATGATTTATGTCGCATGTTTTGATCACCATATATATGTGTTGAAAAATCATGAATCACCTGTCGTCTTGGGAAAAATTGGAAAATTCAAATTTCAAGTAAATCATTTGAAAAAGATGAGTAATGATAAGTTGCTCGCTATGCTTGAGTCGGGCGAAGTATATGTTGTCAGCACTTCAACTTATCAGATTTTATCAAAGACAGGGGGCACGGCAGCCTACTGGGATTTGTACGTATCTGGAAAACAGGCGATAGCAACTTCGGAGAGTGGTAATTTAGATATCTTCCAAATCAACAGCCAATTTCGCGAACTCACATTGACAAAAATAGACACGATTGTTCCGAAAGGCATAAATCATCGAATGAGAATCACGAAATCAATAGCAAACGGATTTGTCAGTATTTGTGGTGATGGGAAAGCCCTTCGCTATGACAGGAAAGGGAACGTACAGTGGGAATACTCGGCACAGGGAATTTTGCGGGATATCTCTATATCCAAATGTCAAAAATTTTGTGCTTTTTGTTCGGAGTTGGGGGAAATAATCGTTGTAGATTTAGACACTTGCTCTGTAATCAAGATGTTGAAAAACAATAAACCTGTCTGGTGTATCCACTATTGCCCAGATGGTTCCATTGTTTACGGTGAGAGAGAGCTTAGAGACCACTTGGGTGGCAGGACAAAATCCAAACTATGTTTACTTGATGAGAACTTAAAAGAAATTTCCGCGATCGAAACTTACGGCAATTTTAAGCGTATTCGGGAGCTGGATAATAACCAACTACTTATTTCCAGCAATACGCTTTTAGCCGTATTTATCGTTGATTTGTTTGATTTTAGTGTAAAGAAATCTCTCAAAGAATGGCAGATCAACACACCAGAAAATTCGATTATTTATGGTCGATACCTTTACGTCGTTACATATGGCTACCAACTGATAACCTACGATATTGAAACTGATGAAGTTATTGACGTCCAGTATATTCTTGAAGGATATCCAATGGGACTTGACTGCTACCGCAATGACAAGGGAGAGCCATTTCTAATAGCTTCCTGTAGGAATGCCATTATGGCCTTTACGATTAGCCAAGTTGAACCAGAACTAATTAGTTGTTGGTACCTAAATGAGACACTTTACCGGGATTTCTCCGAAGGAGTTGGTTTCCAACAACTGAAATCCTCTAATTATCAACTTACCACTCAAGTTGAAAAACTACAAAGCGTGGGCTGATGATGAATGTCTGTGTCATATCGGGAAGCCACCGCCAGTCGTCGAATACGCTGAAATGTGCCAATTATGTTCTCAGTCGTTTAGAAAGTCGGGGGCACACCTGTCAGCTGATTGACCTGTTTGCGCAACCGGTTCCTATTTGGTCAGAAGACTTCTGGTCTAATGACTCGAGTGAAAAAAATTCCTGGCATACTAATTCTGAAATTTTGAAAGCATCAGACGCATATGTGGTGATGACTCCTGAATACTGCGGCATGGCGACCCCTAGTATAAAAAACTTCCTGCTAAAGTGTAACGGTGTTGAAACTGGAAACAAACCCGTTTTGCTAATAGGGATATCTGCAGGGCTCGGAGGAATTTCACCCATATTAGAACTGAAATTAAATGGCTTCAAAAATAATTTCATGTGTGTAATTCCGTACAGTGTAATTATTCGTAACGCAGATACCATGCTAAATGGAGAAAAACCAGATAGTGATGAAGAAATGAAATTAAGAGAATCGATTCAGTATGCATTGGATCATTTACTCATTTACGCGGAATCTCTGTCGCACGTAAGGCTATGCGGCCTTACAGACTTTGATTTATACCCTTATGGTCAAGTGTAGTCTCTAAATCGCCAATGAAGTCACGATATACTATAAGAGCTATTACCTATCTACTTGCCTTTGGCGCTTTAATGGCGAGCTTTTACATGCTGTTTTCGTTACCCATACAGCTTATTCCAAATATCAAAACTGCAACGATTACCGTAGAAAGTTACTGGCCAAACTCATCAAGTCAAGAAATGGCAGATGAAGTACTGTTTCGTATATCTGAGAAACTTACCCTGCTAAAAGGAATACAGGAAATCACTTCATTTGCCAGTCCAGGATACGGATATACAGAACTAAAATTCGCTAGTCAGGAGACAGCTAATCAAGCTCGCCAGGAAGTGAATGCACTGTTAAGTGGTATCTCAGACTTTCCCGATGGTGTGAAATCTCCTTACATCAGCGAAGGTAATGAAGCAGAATCCACAGGCTGGGTATTCTTCCGGGGAAAAAGAGATCTCACCTCTGCATCAGAGGCCTACGATTATGTGGAAAAACATATTGTGCCAAAAGTAAGGCAAATCAATGGGATCAAAAATGCATATGTACTCAATCGCGAGAGTCTAAATAAGATAATAACGATACAAATCGATTTCGACAAAATGCTGGCTTATGGTATAGAGCTGGATTCCGTCCTACATAGACTCAGGGCCTATGGTCCCAGAGCTCTGGGTGAAACCGTCGTCAATGAAAAACGCTATTCACTTCGATTGCAAAATGATGGAACTATAAGAAATTTAATGGCATTACAGTTTTTTGGTAGTGGAGGACTTATCAACATGTCCGACTTTGCCAAAGTTGCAAGCGTTTTGCCAGATAAGACCAGCATGGCTTACTATAACGGCCGCGACATTGTTCCTATTGTCTTTTTTATCGAAGATAATGCGGATATCTATGGCGTCTACCAGCATCTCAATTCACTGGAAAAGGAATTTAATGAAGGAATTCTGATTAACACAGACTATGAGCTGGGAAACTTTTTAAGCCCTATCGAAATCATTGATCAAACAAGATTTCAACTCATAAAGAGCATGATAATTGGCTTTGTAATCACCGTCATCTTTATGTTGCTTTTTTATAAAAGTAAAATACACGCTCTGAACACTATCATCTTCATCCCATTTACGTTCTTTCTTATACTCATAGTGTATTCAGTTTTAGGTATTCCGCTCAATATAATCTCCGTTACAGGTATGGCTATAGCTACAGGCGTGATACTCGATCCAGCTATAATCGTTAACGAACACTTGTTATCAAAGAGAAAACACAAGGTTAACCGAGGGCTAATTTTATGTATTATCCTGGCTGCAGCCACTTCGGTGTTGGTACTTCTCCCCTTTCTGATATCCAGTAAAACGGAGTCAAAAGTTTTTACTGATTTAGGAATGTCCTTTATCATAGCAATCATCTCCAGTTCACTACTACCTATTCTCTTACTTCCCCTGATTAAGAAAGATACTCGTCATTCCCTTGTACATGGAAGTTTTGCGAAAAAAGCAACTGAAGTCGCTGTTTTCGTCAAGTCCTACTTTATGAGCCGCCCGCTTTTTGGGTTAATCAGCTTACCGCTGATTATCGTGGGAGTGGCCCTGTTGTTTCCCGCCATAGAGTATTTGCCCTACCTGGGAAACAACACGGCCACAGTCTATTTAAAATTTCCGCAAAATGTTCCACCCGAGGAAGTCGAAAGTTACTATGCGAAAGGAGTGAGTAAAAATCTATCGAGTTTTAAAAGAAACTCAGCGCTACCATCTGACAATCAGGTATTTCTAAGAACCTGGACCGGTGGTGGTTACGCTATATTTCGCAGCGCTGAAACAGATCAAGTCGAGTCGTACATTGATGACCTTGCTGATACTGCTAAACAAGACATAAGAGAACTGCGCTCAAAAGCAATAAAAACCAATATCCTCGCCAGGTATGGAGGAGAGAAGTCAGTTGCTGTAAATCTTATTGGAGAGGATTTCAAGTCCTTAAAGCCCTTTGTTCATTATCTTCAGAAAAAAGTATCAGAGAAATACCCTAATCTCTACCTTAGGGTATATCCGGACATAGACAGTGTGTATGAAATATTCAATGTATCTTTTCACTCTTACGAATTGGACAAGAGAAAAGTAGCTGAAAGCCAGGTGCTAGATCTACTAAAGGGGAATTGCCAGGGTGTTTTTGTTGACCAGTTTTTCGTTCAACAGAAACATAGGAATGTCTATATCAGACCGCAGAGGTGTTTATCGATAGACGACATATTGCGAGCACCTGTAAAAAGCATAGATGATCGGACTTACTTTATCAGAGATTTCTTAAAGGTAGAAAAAGTCAGCATACCGAGAAACATCATGTATAAAAATGGCGCCAAAGCTTTCCGTTTGACTTTGTACTTAGGTGCCAACGACTCATCAAGCGAGGTCATTGATTACCTTAAAGAAACCATAAGTGAAAAGTCAAAAACACTTGACGGTAGCGTATCCTACGAACTGTCCGAAGAGAGCAAAAAGGTAGATTTGCTACTGTCCAACTGGGCTGCATCCTATATTACTATACTGCTGATTAATATCCTGTTGGTCACTGTTATATGCCGCTCCATGATAGCCGGCATCATCATGGTTATCGGGTATATACCGGCTTTCTTCGGCGCCGTGCTTGCCATTAATTTCGTAAATTTATTTTTACCTGTATCGGTAGATATAATCACATGCCTTGGCGGCGTGCTAATGATCGGCATCGTATCGAACGGCTACGTAATTTTGGCATATGGATTTGTGGAAAATTTAAAAACTCACACAAGCTGGACAGTGGAAAGATGTATGAATGAATCTGTTAAACAACGCATTCGTCCTATATTGCTAACAACTATATCAACTATTGCTGCGTTAATTCCTATGGTCATTAACTTTGATGAGACGGCAATTCTATACCGAGGCTTGGCAGTGGTACTTATCGGTGGAATATTTTTCGGTTCGATATTCTCACTTCTCTTTTTGCCATCTGTCGTGGCTTTTATCTACAAAAAGACTTTAAATTATGCGAAAACTAATTATGTATTTCAGCTTGCCGGTTTTGGCAGCTTCAATAGAGATATCATCAGCTGATGTTGAACCCGTTGAAGATCATCAGTTGCATAGATATATAGTGGACTCAAAGTCTATTCGATACTCCGGCCTGATCCAGCCAAGATATCGAACAGTCATAAAAGCCAGCAGTGAATCAGTTGTCAACCGCGTTTTTGAGGTAGGAAGAAATTTTAAGAAGCATGACAGACTTATCGAAACAGATGTTTCTTACATCAGGAATAAATTATCTCACTTATTGCTGAATAAAGACGTGCTGACTAGAAAGGAGGAGATTTTAAAAAAAAAGTCGAAAGGCTGGAAAAGCTGGTCAGCAGTAATGCCTCAAGTCAGGAGGATTTAGACAGCTCCATAATCTCGCTTTTGCAGCTTAAACAAGAGGTCATAAAAAATAGTGATGAAATCCAGGCATACCGGTGGAAGTTGTCTTTGAGTACATATGCCGTGGAGTTTGACGGTATCGTCTCTAGAAGATTTGTGTCTGTAGGAACAAAGGTTAAGAGTGATGATCCACTCATTGAAGTAATAAGTACCACAGAAAAGCAGATTGTATTCGATATTGTAAGAGATGAAATTAATTTTCTACCTTCGGAATTGACCGCCGTAGTCCAAGGCAGAACAACGCGGATAGAGACAGATCGAGTTAAGATTTTTCCGGTAAAAAACAATGATGTGGTTGCCCTACAGGGCATTGTGATTCTTGACAATAGTCGATTTTTCGTTGGTGAAGTGGCTGAGGTTACTTTGCAATATGGCTTTAAAGAACCGATGTATGAGCTACCTAAATCCTTGGTTCATAAACTAAAGGGCTATTATCAAATCCATTTGGTGGATGAATTATCTATGGTTAGATCGCATCAAGTGGACATCATCCAGGAAAGTGCCCTATTTGCACTGGTTAAATTCCGCGAGCATCCACCAGGTAAACTTGCGGTTATTAGTCATACCAATATTGGGAATACTGTCAATATTGTAAAGGAGTGAATTATGAGTTTAATACCGAAAGCAACAATAAGAAATTCTGTGGGTATTTATCTAGCTGAAATTGACAGTGAAGCAACCTTCTATACATTTGACGGCCTGATTGATCAAAAAGAGCATTTGCTAATTTCATTTGAGGGTGATCGTGAAAAGTCACCTTTGGTGCGAGTCCACTCCGAGTGCTTAACCGGCGATGTTTTTCAATCAAAAAAGTGCGATTGCGGCCCCCAGCTTAAAGAGTCTATGAAAATCCTGTCAGAAAAAGGTGGGCTACTGCTTTATTTAAGGCAGGAAGGGAGAGGAATAGGACTCTATAACAAGCTTGATACCTATAAACTGCAAGAGTGCGGTTACGACACTTTTGAGTCTAATAACTTGTTAGGTTTTAAAGACGACTTGAGAGAGTATAAAGTAGTGATTCAGATGCTGCGTGCGATTGATATTGACGCGATCAAACTGATAACTAACAACCCGGACAAAGTCGAGCAAATTGAGGTAAACGGCATAAAAGTTGTACAACGGCTTTCTACCGGCGCTTATATTAATGCCCATAACGAGTCTTACCTCAGGTCAAAAGTGGAAAGACAAGGTCATAAAATTGCTTATAGTTTTTAGAGGACATTATGATTACACATAGCTCACCCCAAAGCGGCATTGCGGCCCATGATAAATACGTTTTGACTGCGGGATACGACAACAAATTGATTTTATGGGACGACGAAAAGAAAGTAGCTGTTGCACAAGGAGTCCACGACCACTTGGTTAATCAATGCTCCATTAGTCCGTGCGGCAGGTACGCGTTAAGTTCAAGCAGTGATTACAGCATTCGGCTTTGGTCTGTTCCTGATTTAAAATTGCTTCGGATATTTAATTATCATTCTGATGATGTTGAAGGTGTATGTTTTCATGAATCCGAACCACTAATCGCCTCATGTTCTCGCGATACTAGTTTGGCGTTATTTGATTTCAACGGTCAATTGATACACCAACTCAAGGGGCATAAGAAGGATGTAATATCCGTTGGCTGGCTCAGCGGAAACCATAGGCTAATATCCTCTTCAGACGACGGCACTATAAAGATATGGGACTGCAACACGGGTGAAATAGTTAAAAATTTCGACCTGGATGATGTTGAAACGGATACAATCGCAATAAGCAAAGAGGGAACCATTTTCGCTGGTAATGATCTCGGTGAAATTTTACTGTTGGTAGATGAGGACGTTTCGAAAGTAAAAGCCCACAATGCCGGTATCAAACGCCTGGTTTACGATCGATACAATGGCTACCTCGTCAGCTTGAGCTATGACAGACAAGTAAAAATCTGGAAATACGATTTAGATAGCGGATTGGACTGCATTATAGACTCCACCTTACCGTCTATTGTCTGGCCTCGATCATGTGCCTTTCTAAATGACTCTACTCTAGTTTTTGTCACCTTTGGCAATACATATGCCTCTTTTAACTTAAAAACCCGGCATTGGAGCATTGAACATATTGGTGATACAGAGGGAATAAATAGTGTGGAAACGTTTAACGGTGAAATGTTTACGGTTGGCGATTCCGGTAAAGTCTTGTCCGAACACGGTAAAATATCGGAATTGGGCAGCCTTTGTAATTTTATTAGGCGAAGCGGCGACCTTTTATTAGCCGGTGGCCAAAGCGGTGAAGTGTTCAATGCGATATCCGAAGAGGTATATTATCAACATCACTCCCCGCTTAATTGCGGCCTCTTCATCGATAACCAGTCAGAAAAGTTGTTTGCTGTAGGGACGTATACAGGCGAGTGCCTATTTTTTAACTGTAACGATAGCCACGCAACATTCATAAGGTCCGCGCAACTACACTCCAATGCGATCAAAGGTATTGCCTCTCATGGCCGGTTACTGTTCAGTGTATGTGCGGACAACTCCATCGCACTATACGATTGTGAACAGGACAAGATACTGGGCTTTAAACGCCAGGCTCACGATAAAATTATCAACGGGTGCTGTGCCGATGTTTACGGAAGATTCTACTCCGTAAGTCGTGACTTAACTATAAGGAGGTGGGACAAATTAAAGCTGGAAAGGATTATTGATACTCCCAGTAAACACTCAATTAAGTGTATCGCTATCAACCCAGAGGGAAATCTAATTGCTATTGGCACCTATTTTGGTTATGTAGGCTTGTATTCAGTGGACGAAGATCAATGGGTTTACTGGCATAGGGAAGCTACGGCCGGCATTTCAAGCATCATAAATAGTGGCGGCGCTGCCTTCATTGCTTCGTCCTACAATGGGGAGTTGTACCATGTCCACCAAAACTGATTGTGGCCAAACATGTTAAATAAATCTGAATATTCCCTTACAGGTATTGTCCCTACGGAAAAGATAGAGGGCACAATTAATACGCTTTCCCATCGCGAAGCGATGGGGTTGACGGAAGACTATTGTGACTCTGAGTTAGATGATCTAAGTGAAGAGTATAGACATTACATCACGTGTGATACGGAAAGTCTGATAAGTGTTGCGGAAAGCCTTTCAGTTGTATTTAAGGAGCGATTTGTAGCAGGGACGATTTTGGCTTTAAGAGGAGACCCGAGAATCAGCGTGCTTAATCCCAAAATGCTTACGGTGGATGGGGGAACATGTGTCTTGGGCTTACCGGAAAAAGATGTCGATAAAGTCTATCGAGAATTTCGACACATAGGTGTAAATAGGGACTGGATTGAGAAAGAAAGCCCGACTTATCAAGTGACTCTGCCTACCTATCGGTTGGCAAAGTATTGTGTAACCAACCAGGAATATCGTACATTCCTGTCAGAAACGGGGGCTAATTTCATTCCGAGTAGCTGGCTCTTCGGGCGTTTTCCTAATGAAAAATCTAATCATCCTGTACATTCTGTTTCAGTTAGCGGAATTAACAATTACATTAGCTGGTTGAATAAAAAGACGCGGCGGAACTTCAGGTTGCCTACCGAAGCCGAATGGGAGCATGCAGCCGCGGGATTGGCGCGATATGAGTATCCGTGGGGGAATGGCTATCAAAAAGATCATGCCAATACGATTGAAGCGGGAATAATGCAATCTACTACCGTCGGAATTTTCCCAAAAGGAGTTGGCCCGTATGGCCATATGGACTTAGCAGGCAACGTGGAGGAATATGTGAGTGACCTGTATAAGCCCTACCCGGACGGTAAATTTATAAATGATGATTTAGTCGAAAAGGTTGGAACCTATCAAATAGCTCGAGGGGGTAGCTTTACACGCTTTAGAGACCTGTCACGAACGAGGCGACGCCATGGCGACTACGGTTCCGATATTTACGTTATGGGTTTTCGGCTGGCTGAATCCTTGTAGGGTGAGCAATATTTATGGCCACATATAGTAAAAGTAAATTTTCGAAAATAGAGTGGAGCTTTACTCTAATATGTTTCGTATGTACTTTTATTTATGTAATGATAGTACCATTTGCACCAAGGTATCTTTCTGAAATATACAATGTATCCGACGTAGAAATTACTCGTCATTTTGGACTTATTTACTTTCTGGGGACTGCTAGCACCGTCGTATTGGGAATACTCATTGACAAATATGACATCTACAAAATACTTTTAGTCTCTAGCCTAGTATTTGTTTTTTTCCCCGTCACTGTTGTTCTTGACCTAAATTATCATTTTATTTTGCTCACTATTTTTTTGGTTTTTTCAGCAAAAAATGCGATTTATCTCTCAATAGTCTACTTTATTTTCAAAAGCTATGAGCAGCATGAATCTAACTTTTTCAATAGTATTATATACGCGGTAAGCAACTTGGCCATGTTTTTTACCCCTATGCTGCATGTGTTTATAGGTAGCGACCTATTTTATGTTGTTTCCATAGTGACTATCTTGACCCTTCTTCTTTGTTTTCTAATAGTGAAAGGCTTTAGCGACCGAAGTACTTTTCCCTCCGGAAAATCCACTGCAACAACTGTTGACCAAAACGAAAGAATTCATATGGCGTTGCCAAAAGGGGTAGTAACAATAATAGGAATAGGGTTATGTTACTCTCTGATATACAATAATTTGTATGTGACAATCCCGCTCAATACGCCCGATGCAAAGATTTTTGACTTTTCTGTGTATCCAATACTGCTATCAATTAACGGCCTGCTCGTTTTCTTTTTACAATTTCTCTACATTAAGCTAAATCGAGTATACGATCAATCCACAGTTTTAGGTATAGGAGTACTGCTGCTTTTTGCGTGCTTTCCGTTTTTGTTTTATCAAAAAAGCGCAATTTACCTCATCAGTTTCATTCTGGTCTTCACAGTTGCCGAGGCGTTGATAGAACCGGCCAAAACAGCACTACTAAACAGATTTTCCACTAAACGTAGCAGGGGTTTTAATAATGCCTTATCGATAGGCACAGGATGCGTCTCGGGTCTTGGTATTTATGTGAGTGGTCTTATTATCAATAGTTATGGGTTTGATGGCGGCGTGGTTTTTTGGATGCTAATTAGCTTAATGATGTCTATATTGGCATTATTTTGCATAAATTTGGTTAACCAGGAGAGGAGAGTAAACTATGAGACTTGAACATATAAATATCACTGTCAGTGATATTGATAAGTCTTTGGAATGGGCAAAGGTTGTTTGGCCAAAATCCAAAGTTCGCCATCGCGCGACATCGGTCGGTGCAAATGGTGAATTTGAATGGGTACATTTTGGAGACAATGAGTTTTATGTTGCATTCCAGTCACCAAATAAGAAGGTTCCTTACTATAAAAACCCGCATGTTAAAGATTTCTATATGCATTTTGGATTTGAAGTCAACGATGTAAAACATATTAAAGATGCACTGGAGTCGCTAGGATACACAGCTAACTATGCTGACGATATTCAAACTAGGAAACGTTTATACTTTTTGGATCCCGACGGCCATTACTTTGAATTTGTCCAGTATTGTACTGAAAATTCAGATTTGAGAAACGAATATCAATAAGAACCTTCTGGCAGATAGCAGATAGTACTGTTTTCGGAGAGAATATGATCTATTTCTGGGAAGAGTTAACGACAATTAAAATTAGCGAATTGTCCTCAAAGAAACCGGTGGTCATACTTCCTGTCGGTGCTACTGAGCAGCATGGCCCTCATTTACCAACTGGTGTCGATCACTTTATTGTCGATGAAATAATCAGAAGAACAACCGATTTAATTGACTTTAATGTCCTTGTTTTACCTACCATAAAATATGGAAAAAGTATTGAACACGCTAATTACCCTGGGACTATATCGCTAGGCTCATCCACCCTGTGTTCAGTTTTTAGAGATATAGCAAGGTCAGTAAAAAATTCAGGATTCGACAAACTACTGGTTCTAAATGGCCATGGCGGCAACTACAATATACTGTCCAGTTTAGTCCGGGATCTTTCTATTGAGCTGAATATTACAGCAGTATTATGCGATTGGGACAGTTTGATACCGTTAGAATGCGAATGTTATGAAAGAAAAGAACGGTGCTACGGTGTTCATGGTGGTCAAATTGAGACATCATTAATGTTAAAAAGCCATGGAAAGTTAGTTGAAAAAAATCAGATAAAAAATTTCCACTCTAAAGCGGAAAAATTTGATAAAGCCAATCAGGTTTTACGTTATTTAGGTCCCACGTCTATCGGTTGGAAAATTGAAGACTTAAATAGTGAAGGAGCCGTAGGCAATGCAGTGAAATCAACCGAATCCGACGGCGAATCCATATACATGCTAGCGGTAGAAAAGCTTCATAAGCTGCTGGTAGAACTGGATACTCTTAACAAAGGATTATAGTCGTGAACGCAACCTGCACCCCAAAAAATAACAAATACACATACAGCACTATATGCGAAATCAGAGAAAATATAACAAGCCTGGAAAACCGTGTAGATGAATTAGGGTCTTGCGACAATATCGATGATTTATCATGCTTGCATTTTAAATACGATTCGGTCGCTGGCCTATGGGACAATAAAGATACGTTGTCATTACTTAACACTATTGTAGCCCTTAAACCGGACTTTCTGTCACTATGTAAACTAGCCCAGTTTCATTTGCAGGTAGACAACTACAAAGAAGCCATGAGAGCAATAGATCTGGCATTACGTTACCGGGAAAATGATTTCAGGGCCATACAGGTGAAGGTGGCTATCTTACTGTTACAGAAAAGAAAAGACGACGCTTTCGAGCTTTTATCGTCGGTTCCCAGAGGAGCCAACGAATCTTGGTTGCGCAGCATGGAGAACTATGCTTTGCATCTGGAATATTTACCACTCTACGATTGTAGTAGATTGATAAAAGAGCACGTAAATAGTATTACTTTGGAGTACGATCTTGAAGAGCCATTAAAAATCTCAAACGAATGGAATGATGTGCTTGAGAGGCATTTAGCCAAAGGCGTCGAACTACCCATATCAGACATCATCGGCACTCTTGAGTCCATCCCCTTCAATGCTATTACCGATAGGTTACTACTTGTCGGCTCTTTTGCTGAAGGGAACGCTAATGACGGCTCGGATATCGATATTTATATTCTCACTGATTTTTTTAAAGTAGATATTCATGAATACAACAAACATCTAAAACGCTCGATTAACGTAAAGTATTTTAATACCGGTTATTTGAAGAATCTACTGGTAGTAGTGGGCGTAAACGAAAAGATTCCCGAAAAGTGGCCGGGTAATACGGATTACACTGTTATGCTGGAGTACTTGCACCGATTGGCGAATTCCATACCGCTGAATGACCCACCGTTTCCTGCGGTTGATTGGCCACTAGTAACACCTAAAGATCTATACAAAAGTGGTGCTATTACTCATCTAAAGAATGTGCGAGGTTTATGGCAAGATGCTGCCGGGGCCTTTGCTAAAGGCGAGAAATCCCAGGCCGCCTTCTCCGCGGAAATGGGGCTGTGGAGTGCGATTGATGCTTTAGCTTGTTTGGAAGGATTGACGAACCCTTCGCTGAAATGGCGGCTGAAAAAAGTCAACCAACTAGACTCGCTATATCCAACATTCAATCAAGCAAAAGAGCGTTTATTAAGCAATCGAAGTTTTTTTGAAAATACTGAAGACTTATTATTACTACTCGCAGAGTCTTTGTATCAGATTACACATAAGTTGGTTTATGGCCGATACAGTCAAAGCTCGGCTTCTCACACGACTTCTGAACGCACAGAAGTCGTAGTGTCAGGTGATGTAAAAATTGATCTCTATTCGTCAATATAGATTGATGACTGTGTTAAGGCAACACTATACAACGCTTGTTCCCATTACCAGTAGAATAGGGTCGCATATTTATTCCAAGAAATTCTGTTAAAGCCAGCCACCGAAGAGGCGGATTACGATGAATACAGATATTATGGCAGACAACAACTATGCTGAATATTTGTCTGGAAAGCTCAAAACAGATATAGCAGATATACAAAGAAGTCTAAGGAAATTTGAAGGTAAGGATGAATTAGCTGCTCTGCATTATAAATCTGAGCTTTTGAAACGTTCGCGGGATAGTGAGGAGCCACTGTCGATCCTCAATACCTTGGTTGCCCTGGACCCTAACTGGCTTTCGTTATGTAAGCTCGCCAGGTTGCATATCCTTATGGGTAACTATAGGGAGGCCGTCAAAGCTTCAAGCCTCGCATTGACCTATCGAGAGAACGATAGTACGGCCGTTCAGTTGAAAGCGGCAGCCTTGGCTCTTGAAAACAAGCCGGCCGAAGCTCTGGAGGTAATATCCCTGGCGCCAGGGGGGTATAACAATAGTTTGCTAAAGGGCATCGCAGATAGCGCAGTAAATATGAAGTCTATCAAGCGAGATGTGACAAGACTAATAAGAAAGGAAATAGAGAACAATAAAATACCCCAAGAACTTGATTTAAATTCAACTTCCAATTGGAAGGCGAACTGGAGAAAAAAGGCACCGCTGATTGTTGATAAATTAGAAGTGCCTGTTCCACCTGAGTTAATTGTTGGTGCGATGGAGTGCACACCTTTTAACGCCCTTACCGACAGGGTATTACTGACGGGTTCTTTTGCAGAGGGTTGCGCTAACAACGGCTCAAATATAGATATTTACGTTCTTACGGATTCTCACAAAACTGACGTCCATAAATACAGTCAGTACCTGAGGCGGTCCATAGATATCCAGTATTTCGGTGTTGATTATATAGAAAATCTATCCACATCAGTGGATATAAATGAAGAAATTCCCGAAGACTGGACAGGCCATGAAGGCAATACTTATGTGCTAAATATCTTACACCGACTGGCAAATGCCATACCGCTAAACAACCCACCCTTTTCTATTGTGGACTGGCCACTTGTAGAACCTGAAGATTTGAATCAAGGCGGCGCCATAACTCATTTAAAAAATACTCGCAATCTATGGCAGGATGCTGCCGGAGCATTGGCAAAAGGCGATGATTCACAAGCCGCATTTGCTGCGGAAATAGGATTGTGGTTTGCGATTGATGCTTTGGGCTGTTTAGAAGGTTTAACAAACCCTTTACCAAAATGGAGACTGCGGAAAGCCGAACAACTGCAGGGTTTATATCCGGGTTTTGATCAAGCAAAAGAGTGTATGCTGAGCAACCGAAAACCCTTTCAAGATGCCGAACACATCGTAGTAAAACTGGCGGACTCTCTGTATCAGATCACCCATAAGTTGGTATACGGCCGGTACTGTGACAAGCCTCCTCCTCAGGCAACGTTTGAGAGAGTAGAGGTTGTATCCTCAGGTGAAATCAAGATTGATATTCGCGCACCTATATAATTGGGTGCATATTCCGGCCGAAGTCGAACAGCTATTCCGGCGCATCGTGAACACCCAATCCGATCCAACGTGAACACGCATTCCGGCCCATGGTGAACACTTTGCCGATTTTTCCGGAATCGGTGTTCAT
>NZ_ML660109.1 GCF_007004655.1 Exilibacterium tricleocarpae | reverse complement strand
GTTGGGTGTAGCAGGTCTCGTCCAGGCGATCGCCGGCCTCGCCCCACAGCAGGGTGGTCAGCGGCAGGTCCAGTTCATCGGCCAAGAGGTCGGCGCAGCGATCGATCTCGGCGCGAAACACCGGTTCTTGTTGATAGAGTTGGTGGCCCATACCCGCGTACTGGGAACCCTGGCCGCTGCACAGCCAGGCCACCTTCGGCGACGAAGCCGGCGCAGTCGGTAACTCGGCCTGCGATAACGCATCATGCAATTGCACTGCGGTCGTGCCGGTCACCGCGAGCCGGTAGGGAAAATGGCTACGGCCCACCGCGGCGGTGTAGCAGAGATCGCCGATCGCCGGCTCCGGTGTCTCCTGCAGGAAAGTCAGATAGCGCTCGCGCAACGCCGCCAGGGCGGCGGGACTTTTTGCGGAGATACACAACACGGCCGGTTCGCGGGGCGGATATTGCGCCGCCGGCCGCTCGTGCGGCGGCGCCTGTTCCAGGATCGCATGGGCCAGCGTGCCGCCAAAGCCAAACGAACTGACTCCGGCTCGCCGGGGCGCCTGCGCAACAGGCCAGGTTAACGGCTCTGTCGGCACGACTGTGATACCGTTTTGATTCCAGGGAATCTTGGTACTGGGCTTGCGCAGATGAATTTGCGGCGGCAATAGTTGATGCTTAAGACTTAGCGCCACTTTTATAAGGCCGGCCATGCCGGCCGCACTTTCCAGGTGCCCGATATTCGCTTTAACTGAACCGACCAATAGCGGGGTGCTCCGCGTTTTATCGGCGCAAAAGACACTGGATAGTGCCGAGACTTCAATCGGGTCTCCCAGTGCCGTGCCGGTGCCATGGGCCTCAACGTAAGTTAAGTCGGCAGGTGCGAGCTTCGCCTTGGCAAGCGCTCTCCTTATTGTCGCCTCTTGCGCGGGACCAACCGGCGCAGTAAGACCGTTACTCTTACCATCCTGCATGACCGCAGACCCTTTGATCAGTGCATAAACGGGATCGCCCGCACTTGCGGCTGCTTTTTTGCGCTTCAATATCACCACACCACAGCCTTCGCCACGCACATAGCCGTTGGCGTTATCGTCGAAAACTTTACACAGCGAGTCGGGCGAGAGCATATTCGCTTTTTTATAGACTGTGGATATATCCGGGCTGACCAGTAGATTGACGGCACCGACTATCGCCATATCGACTTCGCCGAGGCTCAGGTCTTTACAGGCATTGTGTAAAGCGGCAAGCGAGGAAGAACATGCCGTGTCAATCGCAACACTGGGCCCTTTCAAGTTCCAATAGTAAGAAATACGATTTGCGGCAATACTGAGGGCGCTGCCGGTTCCGGCATAACTTGCTTTATCGACACCCAATTTAAGTTGTTGGCGGGCGTAGTCCGCATCGCTGATACCGATATAGACCCCGGCCCGGGTACCGTTTACCATCTCTTGCGAGAGCCCTGCATCCTCAAGGGCTTGATGGCAAAGTTCCAATAACAGCCGCTGCTGGGGGTCCATACACTCAGCTTCACGGGGCGTAATCGAAAAGAAACCGCAGTCAAACCGGGCAATATCTTTCAGGAAGCCACCTTTTGTCAAAGCAGAAAATTCGCCCTGTAACTCATGGGCATTTAACGCCCAGCGGCTTTTGCCAATATCGGAAATCCCATCGCCTCCCGCAAGGATCAGTTTCCAAAATTGATCTATACTCTCGGCCCGGGGAAACCTGCAGGCCATACCAATAATTGCCGTATCTTCGTTCAGGTCAACAACCGATTGAGAAGGCGGGCAATCCCCACGGGGCGTATCGATTTCCGCCAAATAATCAGCTAAAAGGGACAACGTCGGATAATCGTAAGCCACTTCCAACGGCACTGTTCTGCCGAGGCGTCTACTGATCAACTCAGAAAACTGGGTGGCAGTCAGCGAATCCAACCCGAAATCAGCCATGGGGGCATCACTATTCAACGTATTGACAGGAATATTCAAAAGCCCCGCCAACATGGCCTTCAACCAATCAACGGTAGCAACGGCACTGGCTGCCTTCTCCCCGTTTACAAGGGTTTCTCTACTACCAACGGCAACGTCGACTGTTGTCAGTTCGCCATTGAGGTATTTTTTATGGCTTAACGACCGCTGCACCTTGCCGCTGGATGTTCGCAAATAGCTGCCCGGTGGCAGCAACACCAGGTGGTGTAAGCTGATGCCGTACTCTTTCAAGACCGCACTCTTCGCCGCACTAATCAACGAATTTTTCTCGCGCATTGATATAGTGGCTTTTCTGACCTCCGCCACAACGACGAGTTTGTCAATCTGGTTTTCCTCTATCCTAAACGCCGCGATACAGCCTTTTCGAAATAAGGAGTGGCATTTCTGCACTGTCAACTCCACATCCTGCGGGTAGTGGTTTTCGCCACGGATGATAATCAAATCCTTTTTTCGCCCGGTAACAAACAACTCGCCGCTGTCAAAAAAACCAAGATCACCGGTTTTTAGAAATACTTGGCCGTCATATTGCTTACAGCTACCATTAAAAGCGCCCGCATCAAAACTACCCCTGTTGTAGTATCCGTCAGTGACACTTTCTCCAGATACCCATATCTCGCCGACCTGCTTATCGGTTAGCAACTCCCCCGAGTCCGGATTCACGACAATGACCCGCTGATCAGCGGCTACCTTGCCTGAACCCGCTAAAGTGATCTTTTTACCCCCGTGCAATGCTTCTTCATATAAAACCACTTTACCCTGTGTAAAAGACTCGGCTGAGACGTCGATAAACACTGGCTTGTCATTTGCAGGCGAGGCGGTGATGGTCAGCGTGGTTTCAGCCATGCCGTAAGCCGGGCATAGGTTCTCGGGAGAAAAGCCCGAAACGGAAAATTTATTCGAAAATCGCTTTAAGGTATCACCGCGCACGGGTTCCGCCATATTGGCGGCAACACGCCAGGCGCTTAAATCAAGACTTCCGGCCTGATCTTCGCTAACTTTATCCACACACAAGTCATAGGCAAAATTTGGGGCCCAACTTATCGTTGCCTTATAGTCGGAAATTGCCCTGAGCCATTCGAACGGATTTTTCACAAAGTCAAATGGCGACATAAAGATATAATCGGCAGAGAAGTAGAGCGCCTGCAGCAAGGTGCCAACCAGTCCCATATCGTGATAGAAAGGGAGCCAGGAAACGAATATCTTTTCTTTCGGCAATCGTAAGCTTTCTCTGGTTGCCTCCATATTGTGCAGTATATTGCGGTGGGTAACACGCAGGCCCTTTGGGGCATTGGTTGATCCCGACGTATACTGCAAGTAGGCCAGGTCATCCAAGCCGCCGATGAACCTATCATAGCCATTCAATGGCTTCGTCTCGAGCTTATCGAGCAACAGGACTTTTATACCCTGCTTTTCCAAACGGTCAAAGTGTTCGATATATAAATCGCGATCGCCGCCAACGGTAAACAGCAGACTCGGCTCGGCATCTTCAACGATTGAATTCAGCCTCTCCCAATTATTTCTGTATTTTTTGGGCGGATATACCGGTATTACAACAATACCCGAAAACAGACTGGCCATGAAACCAATGACATAGTCTATTCCGGTAGGACACATCAACAGTGCCCGCTCGCCCGCCCGGTGCTCTTGACTAATTAAGCTGGCAAGCGAGGCAGCTTTGCTTATCAAGTCACGATAAGAGAGAAAGTCATCAAATCGTTTTTCATCTGCAAATGTTCTGAATACAACGCCCTTACCGGTGGCCGCCGCGGAGCTGGCCGCCTTCAAAACGGCGTCATTAAAGCTTCTATATTTTATGTACTTACTCATAAATCACAGTCCCATTTGCAGGCGGTATACGGCGACTCGTAAATAGCTTTTGTGCGCGCGGGCAGACGCTCAATACACCGCTTAATTTTCAGGCAGCGCCTCTCCTTGGGCATTGGCGATCCCTGAGGTAATCTGATGCCTCAAATCGATGAGAAAGTCTGCCGCGTTTGACTGTAGATAGAAGTGGTCCCCAAAAAATTTCCTAAACGCACAATCATCACTGTAAAATTCCCACTCTCCCATGCTATCGCAAGGTATCAATGAATCGCTTTCGGAAAAATAGACACAAATTGGGTTTTGCAACCGGATTCGGTGCCTCAACTTATAGCCCCACAGCAGCTTAAAGTCGCTCTTTATACCCGGCAGCAAATAGCTCATCATGTCCGGATCATTCAATACACTTTCAGGCGTTCCCCTGAATTTTTTCAACAGGCTCAAAAACCCCTCGTCGCTGTCTTCCTCCGGCGGGGTGAATATTTCTCCATCCGCCACGTGTGGCGCACTCATTCCCGAAAAAAACGAACAGGCCGGCGGCGGCAACCCGCGTCGCTGTATTTCAACCGCAAATTCATAGCTGTTCAGCGCGCCCAGGCTATGACCGAAAGTAAAGTACTGATTTTCGAAACTGAAATTAGCGGCCTGCAAGCTATTCAACTGGCTGGCGGCTATATCTGTGAGCGTGCAGTTCGAAGTCTCTGATTCGGGGCGATTGGCGACGAAAATATTCATCTCCAGTGCCGGTGGCCAAAGTCTGAACGTGAGAGGACTGCCTCCGGCAAATGGAAAGCATAAAAGGTTGGGTAACCCGGCGTTTACTTTATTGCCAACAAAATCCCACATTTTCTCACCCCAGAAAAGTCACAAGCGTGTGGTGATATCAGGAGCCCGCACAAATCGCAGTGCGGGCGCGCTACACTATTTGCTCATGTACACAAGCCCGAATGGCTGCGATCCGGGGGGCAGAGGCCCTGGTTGACTGCGCAGCGCTTCGATCCTGCCGTCTGTCGTCTCGTAGCTGGAGACATAGCCACCCTGGCCATGGACCGTATAGATATAGCTATCGTCATTGGAGATAACTATCTCAAGCGGCCAGGCTTCGACGCTCGCTTCGTTGGGAACAGGTTCAACCTCAATTATCCTGAGCAAACCGGCCTCGTCCATTTCGTAGGTGGTTATACTGTCACTAAACGTATTGGTGGCGAAAACATATCGGCCGTTGGAAGTAAACTCCACCCAACAAGTAGCTTCCTGTCCGCCACTTGGAAAGGATTCATCAACAATAGGGGCAATTTGACCTGTCTCCGCCATAAGGTATGACGACATCGAACCGGGCTGCTCATTGATCGCCACGACATTGGAAATCAGTAACTGTGTTGGGTTGGTGGGTCGAAAGCCAAAACCAATGGGTTGCGGGTCCTGGCTGACAGAGGGCGAACCCGGGGCAGGTGTTAACCGTCCGGTTACAGAGTCCACCTGGAACGTATCTATATTGCTGGTTTCAGGCGGCTGTGGCGAAAATGGAAAACGCGCTGCAACCAATACATCCCCAGCGGGATTGAAACCGATGGCAAACGGCACTCGAGGGGGATTGACGTCGAAAGATACAGTAGCCTCGGGCAAAGGTGAGGCCGTCACGGCTCTGCCGTTGATATTAACGCGAAAGCCCCGGATGTCACAAAACTCACAGGTGGAGAAGTCAGTCCCCAAGTGAGAGACATAGAGCAGATCACCTCTCAAAGCTATACTTACCGGGAACACACCGCCGGAGGAAAAAGGGCTGCCTATCAAGGGTCGCAGGCTCCCATTACCCCTGACTTCCATCACCGAAATACTGTTGCTGCCAGGGTTGACGGCAAACAGGAACCTTTCATCCTCACTGGCTACCAGCCCCGCTTGATTAAATATAACCGCTCCGGCTCCGGAACCACCTGTTGGAAACGGAGAACCGGCAAGCTCCCGCAAAGAGCCGTTTGCCCTGACCCGGTAGCCGATTATTGAATTATCGCCAGCGACATTGGACACGGTATACAAGTAGTTTCTGACTACCGCCGTCGCTTCACTTTCCTGAACCCCCTGGTCAGCATACGAGAAAATTGAAACAAAAAAGGCAATTACACCAACAGCGATTTTTTTCGGTGCAGCTCTTTGTAGAACGACATTTTTTAGAATAGCAATGGCGAGAATGGCTTTTGTAATCATATTTCACTCCGTAAATTTTTGGCAGTTAATCTTTCCTACATATGAAATTTATTGTGCACCTGTTGTTCTAAAATAAGCACAGCACAATGAAACCGCAATCAAACCAAACATGCGGCAACAGATAACCGGCAGCGGAAAAATCCACCGAAAACAGGGCTTTATCTATTTACCGGGCAGCTTGAAGCTAGAAGTAAATCAATCTACTGGTGACATGAAGAACACTCCTTTGACTAAAAATCCAAGATGAAAAAAGGCAGGAAGCCCCAAACAAAAATCCAAGAAAATCAACAAATCTCAATAGTGAAGAACTATCGACATAAAAATTTACCGCTATATAACTCTGCGACTTTTTCAGTTAAAAAAATTCGCAGCTCAAGGACAGCGGAATTGTATTCAAAAGCATTTCACAACTCTCAACTTTTTTACGAGGTTTTTTAATAAAAAAACCGAACCACATGGATTTTTTATTAAAAAATCACTCTTAAAAGTGGAGATGCCCTGTTAAACACTAAGATTTTTTACTAAGAATTATCCACTGTTTTTGTGGATATTTTTTGAGCTTGACGCGTGTTTTTACAACTGTGCTTACAGCGGAAACTATATTTTTCACTGCAAATACAGCATACAATTATAACTACAAAACTTCTGATCGCTGCCAATGCTTTACTTTGTTTTCTTATTTCAAAAACAGCTTTTTATTCCATTTCCTTTATCCTCTTTGTCCTTTATTTCCTTTGCCTCCTTCCCACTTTTGCAACCCTTTCGATCATTTGTCTCAGGCGTCCTTGGTTTTTGGCGGGATTGAAGATATAAGCCGTGTGACTGCATGTTCTGCATTGCTCGCAATATTCACTTAAACGACGTATAGCGTCAAGGCAAACACGCGCCATCAAAACAAAACATGTAACAAATTTTACCAAACGAGTATATTTTCACTCTATTGGCACGAGAAACTTTTTACTATTACAACTTTTTGTCACCGAAATCGTGGCAGCACTTTGACCAAGATGAACACCGGATAAATTTATCGGCTTTTATACTTTCAACGTTAAATGGAAATAGCGCTTTAACTCGCTCATCCAAAAACAACCTGGGCCAGTTTGTATTATTGAACAAACTTACTCTTTGCCGAATCAAATCGAGATCGAGCGATTTCCGACTGTAATGTATTGCGCTAATCCGACAGTGATAGCTTTAAACACACTGTCGATCTCCTATTTTCCCAATGCGCCGACTTAGCGCATGCAAGTCGTTTAAAGCGACGAACTGTCAAAGAGGCAGTCGCGTAACAGTCGCAATTCTGCACAATAAAAAGGCGGCAAAGGCCCTACTTTTGAACAGAGTAATCAGACTGAATCGAAGGTAAGCGCCCGATTTGTCAGGTGTTCCGCTTTGCCACTTGAACATAGCCAAAACCTCTTTTTCAACTGTTCAGCAACCTGAACGGATTCTTCTATAAGATACATGTTTTCTATTTTGGCGTGGGCTACTACTCAGATAGCTGGGAGTACCGTCTAGCACGTGCACGCGACTCGGCTCGGCTCGGCAAATACAACAGTTCAGGGCTTCAACCTTTCAGCATCTCTGCCAAACGCTAGGCAGGTGACCTTGTTTCTTTAAATAACTTAAATTTTTCAACAATGTCTTTAAAATGCGGTTCATTGATTGCCTACAAATTGGCAGATAGAAATACGCGTATTTATTAACTTCTCTACTTATAAGAGCTCTTTAAAACTCTCGCAGTTTCCCGGGTTGCGTTTAACTTTTTCGCTGGCTTTGAGATGAACGGACAGTGAGAAATTTAGTCAGCAGGCAGGGTGTTGAGGATTAAAACTTTTGATCGGACTGGACTTAACAGGGACTCGAATCAACAAGGTAGATATCAGCCTTGGCTACAAAAGCCCCACCCCATTGACTTAATATTAAATTTGAAGCAGGACTCGAACTTCTCAACCAAGGTGAGCCTTAGCGCTTGCAAAGGAATTAGATGCTGTCGCGCTTATTGATGAACACCGGGGCCGCAAAGCGGCTATCAAACATAATGTAACCATAACTGGCCCGGCCGCTGTTTTAATGCCTCCGGCAACGTCAGTATATGCTTTGTCTTGTTTCTCATCTCGTTGATCACTCCCAAACTTCATCTCAATCACCTTATCAATATTCCCTTCTCCCGGTGGTTCGTCTGAATCTGAAACCATAATCACATCTGTGCGACGTAAATAACCTAACCCTGGTGTAAACCCCTCCACTTCTTTTTTAACGCGCCCCATCGGAAAACGGGAAGGCTCGGTGGTGTTTGCGTCATTCTTATCCCGATGCATAAAGCAAGGCATACCATTAATTGAAAGGGACGCGCCAATCACTTGACCGACACATTTATCTTGACAGGGTGCGCTCATAGTAATTCCTTCCTTTGACTGAGTGCATTTACATTAAGAGCGAAATAACAATGTAGGCCGTAGAAAAATTGGAAGCTGTATTTCGGCAAAGTCCCTTGAGAAGCGAGCCTGCGTAATGAGGAGAACGAACTTAAATCAGCAGCTTAACCAGTCGCGGTCTATCGCACAAACGCAGTCACCCTCAAAGCGAAGCTGGCCTGTCGCTAAAAGCGCCTCCCGAACGGCCTCATTCAACGATGGCCTAACACCGGCGACTTGATTAGTCTTTTTCTAACTTTTGGATAGTAGTTGCTGCTACGCCAGATCTATCAGCAAGTCCCCGCCTCTATGCCTGAACAACTCGGCCATAGCTCACAAGAGTTTTTTGAAACCTACGCGAAATGGATTCGTCAGCGAGAAAATGCCACTCAGCGAAGCCTTATGTCACAAGCCATAAAGGACATCGATAATGAAAGTGGGGCAAAAGTGGGGCAATTGACTACCCTGAAAACACAACTGATTGATTTAAAAGAAGATATTTGGAGCGGGAAACGAGACTCGAACTCGCGACCCCAACCTTGGCAAGGTTGTGCTCTACCAACTGAGCTATTCCCGCTGAATGGCGTCCCCTAGGGGAGTCGAACCCCTGTTACCGCCGTGAAAGGGCGGTGTCCTAGGCCTCTAGACGAAGGGGACCCAGAGCTTTCGATATCGACCCAGAACAGCCTCAATACCGGAAGTGGGGCGCATTCTAAGGAGCAGACCGGCCCCTGTCAACACCTTTCCCCCCTTATTCTAATTTTTTGGGAAACAATGACTTAGCGACATTTTGTGGCCTGAAGCCCCCCTCCGACAACAACCTCACCGGACCGGGCACCCCGACCTGTTGCAAACCCGGTTTGCAAGAATTGGACCTTGTCACTAGCATTAAGGCATGTCAGTCGTCTATATAACCACCGCCATCGCCGTCTTAGCCGCCGCCCTGGTCGGCTATGCCGTGATGTCCCAGACTGTGAACCACCGGCGCAAAAGCAAACAGCGTCTGGTGACCGCGTTAAAGGTGCGTTTGCGCAATTTCAAGCATATGCTCGACGCCTTCCCGGCGGACTTCCTGACCAGGGAACTGACAGTGCTGTTGCACAAGTGCCTGATCGATGTCTGCGAACAGCTGTCGAAGCTGGAACCCGATACCCCGGCCTTCCTGAAGGAGTCGCAGCACTATGCCAGTCAGTTGCAGGCGCTTCAGGCCACCGCCAAAGCGAACCGCTCGAAGGGCCTGGAAAACCCACAACAGGCAAAAGAGGTGCGCCACTACCTGCAGGAACTGGACAAATTCATCGCCCAGCTCACAGCTCGCCGCAGTATCAGCGCCGAGCAGGCCAAACTCTATCGCCACCAGATAAAACAACTGACGCTGCAGCTCTCTGTCGATGCCCACACCCGCAACGCCAAACAGGCCCAGCAAAGCGGCAAGGCCCGGCTGGCGATTCATCACTATACCCTGGCCCACAAGCTGCTGGCGGGCGCCAACGACCGCGGCATCCACCAACAAAAACTCGACAAGCTGGCCCAGGTAATCAAACAACTGGAAGCCAAGGCGGCCAAGGAAACACCGCAATCGACACATCAAGAGGAACAAAGCGCCACCGCAGAGGCCTGGGACAATTTCGGCGAGGATGAGAGCTGGAAAAAGAAAAAACTTTACGACTAACCCACCATTGACCTCCGCGCGAGCAGCCGGCGGCCACCATCAATCAGCACCGCCGGAATTGCCTCCTGCACCACAAGCTGACGGGTGCTATACGGCAACAGGCGCCCTCACTCACTCAACCCCCGCCTCAAATGCCCGCTGAAAGCGCAGTATCCGCGCCGCATTGGCCCCCAGGTCGCTCTTCCCCACCCGGGACACGGATCGGCTATCCACCCGACTGCCCGTGCCGGCGGCGCTGATCCTGATAATGATATCGTCCTTGAACCCGAACCATGCCGTCTCCTCCACCGCCTCGATGCGCCCGCTGCCGGGTTCCTGCTCGAGCAACCGCCAACCGAGCGCCTCCACCACCGCAAGGCTGCGTTCGAAGGCCGCTTCCACCGGCAGCTCCGACAGCAGCGGCCCGACTTCGGGATAGGCCTGGCGCTGGAGCCTGGCCACCTCGGCGCCCGGATACTCCAGCGTGTTTTCCGCCGGCGAGCGCTCGCGTTTGGCCGCGACGTATTGCGGCGGATTTTCCGTATCCGTGGAAATATCGTGAATCGGCGGTACCGCAAAGTTCGCCGGGCCCACCACCACCACGGCGACCAGCACCGGCGCCACCCCGATGACCGCCGCACAACCGGCTTGCAAGCGCAACTGCGGTGCTTTTTTCGCCCAGGCCCAGAGCCACATGGCGAACCCCAGCACCCCGGTTATCAACACCAGTGCCATGGCCAGCAGCGCCCCCAGAAACGCTGCCGCAAAAGGCAGTAACTCAGCTTTGTGGCCGAGCGGTGCGATGACCAGCACCGCCAGTAAAAAAACCTGCAGCACCAGCAGCCGGCGGGCCCAGGACTTGTTGTCAGTGCTCATCATCGGCCTCGCGCAATTGCAGGGAGGCGGAATTGATGCAGTAGCGCAGCCCGGTGGGTGCGGGACCGTCGGCAAAGACATGGCCGAGGTGGCAACCGCAGTGACGGCAGGTCACCTCGGTGCGCTGCATCCCCAGGCTCAAGTCGCTGTGCTCCTCGATACTGCCCGGATCAAGCGGGCGGTAAAAGCTCGGCCAGCCGGAACCGGAATCGTATTTGGTCTCGGAAGAGAACAGCGCTCCACCGCAGCAGCGACACTGGTAGGTACCCGCCGTCTTGGTGTCCCAATAAGCCCCGGTAAACGCCCGCTCGGTGCCTTTCTCCCGGCAGATATGAAACTCCTCCGGGGTCAGGCGTGCGCGCCAATAGGCGTCGTCTTTTAACGGTTGATCTGCCATAATTCCACCCTTTTTACCCGCGACAATTTACCTGCGACTATGATTAAGCCCGCAACGTTCAAACCCGCGACCATTTTGAACCGCGACTTGAACCGCGACTTGAACCGCGACAGTCGACCGGGTCTCGGCGCCCGCCGTCCCGGGTACCAGCTAGGGGCATACTACTGCAAATGAGTGCTATTGATAAATCAGATAAGCTACACGGCGTCTGCTACGATATCCGCGGCCCGGTACTGGAGCACGCCCACCGACTGGAGGAGGAAGGCCACCGCATCCTCAAGCTCAATATCGGCAATCCGGCGCCGTTCGGCTTTGAGGCGCCCGACGAAATCATCCTCGACGTCATTTACAATCTGCGCCACGCCCAGGGCTATACCGAGTCCCACGGTCTGTTCGCCGCCCGCAAAGCGGTGATGCAGGAGTGCCAGCGGTTGCAGATTCCCCAGGTGGAGATCGACGATATCTTTCTCGGCAACGGCGTCAGTGAACTGATCGTGATGGCGATGCAGGCGCTGCTCAACAACGGCGATGAAGTGCTGATCCCGGCCCCCGACTATCCGCTGTGGACGGCGGCGGTCAAGCTCGCCGGCGGCACGCCGGTGCACTACCACTGCGACGAACAGGCGGACTGGTTTCCCGATCTCGAGGATATCGCCGGTAAAATCAGCGACAGAACCCGCGGCATTGTGGTGATCAACCCCAACAACCCCACCGGCGCGGTCTACAGCCAGGCGCTGCTGGAACAGATTGCCGAGTTGGCCAGAGGCGCCAACCTGATCGTCTTCGCCGATGAAATCTACAGTAAAATCCTCTACGACGACGCCGAGTTCGTACCCATGGCCAGGATCGCCCAGGACCTGGTCTGTATCAGCTTCAACGGCCTGTCGAAGAGCTACCGGCTGGCGGGTTTCCGCTCCGGTTGGATGGTGATCAGCGGCGCCAAGCAGCGCGCCGTGGGCTATATGTCCGGCGTGGAAATGCTGGCCTCCATGCGCCTGTGCGCCAATGTGCCGGCCATGTACGCGGTGCAGACCGCCCTCGGCGGTTACCAGAGCATCAATGAGCTGATCCTGCCCGGCGGCCGGCTGCGCGAACAGCGCGACCTGGCCTGGAACAAGATCAACGACATTCCGGGGGTTTCCTGTGTGAAACCCAAGGGCGCCATCTATCTGTTCCCGAAACTGGATTTGGACATCCACAAGATTCGCAATGACGAACAACTGGTGTTGGATTTTCTGGTACAGGAAAAAATTCTGCTGGTGCAGGGCACGGCCTTCAACTGGCCGGAGCCGGACCACTTCCGGGTGGTATTCCTGCCCCGCATCGACGAACTGGACGCCGCTGTGGAGCGTTTTGCGCAGTTCCTCGACACCTATTCGCAGGATTGACAACAAGATTGACAACAAATTAACAACGACGGGCCGCAGGCTTGACAGCGACAGGATCAGACCGCCGTGAGCGATATTCACATTGAAGACTTTTACAAAGATGTGGCGAAGATACTGGCGCAGCTCTACGGTTGTTTTCCCCGCAAAAGCATTCTCTATGTCGAGGATATCGCCGGCCCCGACGCGCCGGATGAATTCGGTCTGCACAGCGAGCGCCACCAGGCCTGTTTCGGCACCATGGTGTGGCTGGCCGAGTCCGGCTATCTCCAGTACGGCGAAACCATCCGCCAGGAGGCGCTGGACCAGGCCTGCCTCACCCACAAGGGCTTCACCCTGCTATCCACGCGGGCGACTTTTGTCGCCGACGGCAGTATTGATCAAAGCGCGGGAGAACATGCGGGTGAGACTCGGGCCGCCCTCGCCGCCGAGCCGGGCCGAGGGATCACTTACAATATCAACCAGTTGCGCCAGGCACTGAAAAGCCGCTCTTCGTCGCTGATCCGCCAGACGGTGCACCAGTTGTTGCTGGAGTCCCGCCACCACCGCTGAGGCGAACTAACGCCGCCCCCCGATGCAGCTTCTATCTATCATTATCCACGTCCGTATCACTGCAGCCCCCCCTTTCCATACCGATCTGGATTAACACTAGCAGAGGTAGGGGCTGTCCCTAGTCTTTAAGTAAATACGCTTGAGGAAGTGCCATTAGGGTCTGTTCCGAATGGCACTTAGTTAAGAGAACTTGCACCAATTTATCGACATCTGTCCCAGTCGTATTGGACTTGCTTAAGAATACTGCGGGTAGGTCTGCCTCTGGAGAGGGCTTTCAGAAACTCTCGACAGCAGGGATGCTGTCGGGAAGTCCCCAGGGACGGGTTCATCGAGGGGACGCCTAGTCCGTGTTTCTGAAAGCCCTCTCCAGAGGCAGACCGGTAAATTAGCACGTGTCTGCTTAACTAAGTGCCATTCCGGTCTGTCCCGGTATTTCCTCACGGCTCATACCGATAGTGCAACAGCTTGAGCTGGCGCTCGGGGTCGCGATCCGGGAAGTCGGGGTGAGCGGGCAGGCGACCGGCGAAGCGACAGGCGGGGCATGCCTCAGCCACGAGGTCGCGCAGACAAGCACTGCTGATCTCCGGTGCGTTCAAACACAGCAGCAGCTCCCCACCCGGTCGCAGCCACTGCGGCACGCGGCGGATAACCCGCGGATAATCTTTCGCCGCCACAAAACTGCCGGGCTGGTAGGAAGGCGGATCAATCACGGCGATATCGAAGGGGCCGCGGCGGTGGATACGCCCCCAGGATTTCATGATGTTGGCCGCCATAAAGCCAACCCCCGCCAGCGACAGTCCATTCAAACGGTGGTTATCGCGGCCGCGGGTCAGCGCGGTTCGGCTCATATCGACGTTTACCACCGCCGCCGCCCCGGCAGCCTGCGCCACTACCGAGAAAGCACAGGTGTAGGCAAACAGATTGAGCAGGCGTTTGCCCGCCACCCGCTGCTCCAGCCACCGCCGTCCGGGCTCCATATCCAGAAAGAAACCGATATTCTGCCGCTCGGCCAGGCGAATGGAAAACCGCAGGGCGCCGCGGCGCGCCAGCAAGGTTTCCGGCAACCGGCCGTAGACGATATCGGCGGGCGCGCCCGGCCGGTAGCGTCGCTGTATGACGACCGCCTGTAGTGACCGCAGCGGCGCCAGCTCCGCCAGGCGCCGGCACAGGTCTGCTTCAAGGTCTCCGGCGGGCTGTTGATAGAGCGTCGCCAGCAGCACCGGCGCAAAGTAATCGAGCGATAAAAATTCCCAACCCGGCACCTTGCCGCCGCGACCGTGGAGCAGCCGGCGACTGTCGGCACCCGGCGCCGGGGCATCCTCTGCCAGGGGCGCCAGTGCCGCCTCCAGCAGGTGCCAGGGCACGGCGGATTCAGCCGGCATGGCCGACGGGGTAGAGAATGGCATCGCGATAGCCGGTCACCACCCGGATATAGCCGTCCATCTCGCGATCGAACTGCGGATCGTGGCTGTCCACCAGCAGCGGCCGCCCCTGCAGCGCCCTGATCTTGGCCTTGGTGGCGATAACAACCAGGTTGGCCTTGCCGACCCGGCGCAACACTGCCGGGGTAAGCTGCTGATTGCCGCGGCCGATAATATGCCCCTGTCCGCCGATGGCGGTAATCACCGCCTTTACCTCGCCGTCATGGCCGGCCAATATCTGCTCCAGTTGCGGGCCGTTGACATCGGCCGCCAGCAGGCGGCCGTCCTGCACCACATCGACGCCGAGCAGGGTATTGTCCAGGCCGAGTTCCTCCATAACAGCACGGGTGGTGGAACCCGGCCCCATAATGTAGAGGGTGCCGGCCTGCATCTGCTCGATAATCTCCGCGGCGATATCGGCCAGCACCAGTTCCTCCACCTCGCGGCCGCCCTGCTTGACTTGTTGCAGGAAGCCGCCGGCTTCGGGTACCGCCAGCTCACCGTAGTAGCAGGCCTTGACGACCCCGGCGCGAAAAGCCTCCTCATCGATATCGCGCACCTCCTGCTCCACCAGGGCCACCAGGTCCGCCTCGAGCATCAGCCTGATCAACTCGCCCGCCGCCTCGGGTGAGACCGCGTAGACGCCGGAATGCATTTTCACCCCCGCCGGCACGCCCAGCGCCGGCGGGCCGCAGCCGATGGCGCTGTAGATATCCCGCGCCGTACCGTCGCCACCCACAAAAACCAGTAAATCGACACCTTGCCCGAGCAGCGCGCGCGCTATACGGCGGGTATCCTCGGCGCAGGTTCGGTCCTCCTGCGGCACACTGCCCACCACCTGGGGCGTAAATCCGGCAGCTATGGCCGCTTCCGCCCCCATCGGGCCGGGGCCGGTAAACAACGCTATGCGAGCACGGTAGTCTTTTATGGCGACCAGGGCGCGGGCAGCGCGGGCGCCGGCGCGCGGCTTGGCACCCGCCTGCAGCGCCGCCGCTACGGTGGCGGCACCGTCGCTACCCTTGAGGCCGGCCGGTCCCCCGACCCCGGCAAGGGGATTGACAATAAGACCCAAACGGAAAAGACGTTCGCACATAATTAATGGCGCCGGCAAAAAGGCGCCAGTGTAAACCGAAATAGCGCCTATACTGAATAGACACTCTGACAAAAAGGAGCCCGCTCGCACCGGCCCAACAGCTTCACCCGGTGGCTTTAACCGGCCTGTCATCTGGCGGGGTTTACTATTGCCAAGCGCCAGGAGGTAAACCGCAATGACCGACGCAAACCGGGATGCAGGTACCCGGCCGCGCGCGACAGCACCGGACGGCGGCGATCGCACCGATTACCGCGGCGGTGCCGTTATCGATAGCAACGGCCGCGAAGTACCTATCACCGACGCCATGGTCGAACAGGCGTTACAAGAACTTGACTATAACAATCAGGGCTTAGGCAACAGCCACCGATAAGCCCGCTTTCTCCCTCCCACTAACATTGGGGTAGTGCCCAAAGTCGCCGGCTAGATGCCAGGCGACTTCTTCTTTTGTCGGTGGGGCATAGGTTCCGTCAAATACAATTCCGTCAAGAATTGCTGTTGCGCAAGATGCAATCCCGCAACGTGCAGTTCCGGACAGAAACCTACTCGGCAGGACCGTGCCCGGTGAGGCGGTCCCGCCGAGTAGGGTTCTGTCGAGCAGGGTCATTTACAGCGCAGCCGTCGAACACACAGGCCGGCAATGATCCCGGTTGTTCGCTACCCGATCACTGCGAATCCCAACGCTGTGAGTGTCTCGCGTACCGGCGCCTGCAAACCGGCGCCAGACACGGAAAAATGCTTGAATTCGCGCCGCACCGGATAGTCCCTGCGCAGCGCATCAAAGCCCTGGCCGAGCGTTGCAGGCTGGGCCGCTACCTGCCGCAAACGCCGGTCGTCTTCGCGTATATCATAGGCCTGGAGCACGGCCGCGCCTATCTGCCATAACGCCGGTGCGGCGGTATCGATCAGCAGGCGGCGGTCGACACCATCAGACGCCGCTACGGGAACCGGCGGGACGGTACCCAGGTACCGGCACAGCGCTTCGAACACCATCTCAGTGCCCCGTACCTTGCCGTCCATACTGTAACCGGCGATATGGGGCGTTCCCAGTGCGATGCGGTCCAGGAGAGCCGGCTCCAGCGCCGGCTCGGGCTCCCAGACATCCAGCACCACCTGCAACTCCGCCCCCGCAACCAAGCGTTCGAGCAGTGCCCGATTATCCAGGGCAGCCCCGCGACCGGCGTTGATCAGCAGGGTGCCGGGTTTGAGTCGGGCCAGTTCCCGCGCGCCCAACAGGTGATAACTGGGGTAAGGTCCGCTGCGGGTCAAAGGGGTGTGCATACTGATGATATCGGCCTGCAGGACTGTGTCGAGGTCGGTCAGCGCCGGATTCGTGGTCGCCGGTAACAGCGGGTCATAGCAGCGACACGCCACGCCCAGTGCAGTCAGGCGCCGATAAAGTCCCCCACCGACCGCACCGCACCCAATAATGCCTACTGTCTTTTTACCCCAGTCGACACCCAGCGCCGACAGGGCGCTGAACACATACTCCACCACGGCATTGGCATTGCAACCCGGAGCATTGGCGTAAGTGATACCGGCGGCCCGCAGATACTCGAGGTCCAGGTGGTCGACACCGATGGTGCAACTGCCGACGAAGCCCACGCGGCTGCCCTCGAGCAGCGCCCGATCCACCCGGGTCACCGAGCGCACCAGTAATATATCGGCATCGAGGACGTCGGCCTGACACAGCGCCCGACCGGGCCGGGTCGTCACCTCGCCCAGACCGGAAAAAAATGCCTGTACCCGTGGAATATTCTCGTCGGCTACGATTTTCATGAGCCCGGTTTACGCACCGGAAAGGACAAAGTCAACCCCGATACCGAAGTTAGCGTCAATATTTGAGTTAACCGCGATACCGCCGTCAGCCGCGATACTGAGACGGCGATTTGCCCGTCCACTTGCGAAACGCGCGGCCAAAATTTGAGGGATCCGTGTAGCCGAGCATACTGGCGATTTGCTGCACCGACATTCTGGTTTGGGTTAGGTAGCGCACCGCCAATCCCTCGCGGGTATCGTCCAACACCGTCTGATAGGTGGTGTCCAGTTGCTGCAGCTTGCGCCGCAGGGTGCGCGGTGAAATGAACAGTTGTGCCGCCGCCTGCTCCAGGTTGGGAAACCGCCCCACATGGGCGAGTAACAACTGTCTTACCTTGCCGGCCAGATCGCTCTGACCGGCGGCCTGCGCCAGGAGCTCATCACAGATTTTTTGCGCCGATTTGGCGGCCATGGGGTTGGCGGTGGGCAGCGGCAGGTCGAGGCAGCGCACATCCAGTTCGAGAGCGTTGCGCGGCTGGTCGAAACTGACCGGGAAGCGCAACAGATGCGCGTGCCGGTCCCAATCGGCCGCCCGGGGCAGACAACCCTGCGCGCGGATCACCGGCTGCCGATCGTTCAACAGGAAGGCAAATACCGTATCGGCTGCGCCCAGAAAACTCTCGAACATAAATTCGCGAATCTCGCCGTAGTCCAGCGTCTCATCCATCACGATGCAGGCGCCCTGCTCGGTGCGGCGAAACGTCATCTCCACCAGCGGCGCCTGAATACGGAAGTAAGTGATAATCGTATCTATGGCTTCGACGAAACTGTCTCGGCTCATGGCGGCATAACCGATCATACCCATCGAGGTGAGATTCAAACGCCTGCCAAACTGCAACCCGAGATGCCGGTCGCCGCTCAAACGCAGGGCGTTGAGCAGCAACTGCCGGTGTTGGCGGAAATTAATATAGTCGTCGGGGTTTTCCAGCAATGCCAGAGTCAGCCCGGTGTTCTCGAGCAGTGCCGCCTCGGTGTGGCCCTCGTCGATCAGCCAGCGCACCAGGGTCGCCGTATAAAACGTCGGCAGCACCGCGTCACTAGTGCCAAAGGAAGCCCGCATAATAATCAGTGCCTCGCCTATCGATGTAATGGCCATATATGACCAGCGGTTGACCTAGATTACACTTATCCCTTTACCCCCGGCAAGTAAACTGAGCAACCGAAGTGGGTATCTGTGACCGGTGTCACTAGATGCGTAGCCCTTATAAGCAGGAAGACTGAATGCGCAAACAACTATTCCCATATGTAGCACGTTTTTTATGCAGTGACACGCGACTGCGGGCCCGGCGATACGGGTATGAAATTCGCCGTCGACTGCGGCGGCAGCCCCACTGCGTGGAGGTGTTCCTGCGTATCGACGATCCCTACAGCTACCTGTTGTTGCAGGTGCTGCCGCAATTGCAACAGCGCTTCACCTGCCGGCTGCGCTGTTGCACCACGCTGGAGCTGGCGCAGGAGATGTTTCCCGACTACCGAAAATGGGAACAAAACGCCTGCCGTGACGGCGTTTACCTGGCGGGCTTATACGGTCTTGCCTTTCCCGCCAGGCCTCCCGCTTTTACACCCGCCGCAATAACCGCTGCCACGGCGCAGCTGGCCGCGGCGGAGACGGAACCGGACTTTATCGGGCGCGCCCTGAATATCTATCATGCGTTCTGGTCCGGCGCGGTGCCGGCAGGTCAGTTGAGCGCTGTCCTGGCGCAGCGCCTGCGTGCCAACGAACGACGACGCCGGACACTCGGCCACTATATGAGCGCCATGTTGTATTACGGTGGCGAATGGTACTGGGGTCTCGACCGCCTCGATCATCTGGAGCGGCGCCTCAACGCCCTGGGGCTGGCGGCGGACGGACGCGCGCGGGTCGACTTCGATCGCACCTACCGGGACTTCTGTCGCCACGGGCAACCGGGCGCCGCACAGCAACCGCCGCTGCTGGTTTACTTCTCCATTCGCAGCCCCTACTCCTATCTGGGTCTGGAGCGGGCGGTCGCCCTGGCGGCACATTACCGGCTCACACTGGAAATCAAACCGGTACTGCCGATGTTGATGCGGGGCATGGCGGTGCCGCCGGCAAAAAAGTGGTATATCTTTCTCGACACCAAACGCGAGGCGCGCAAGTTCGGTATCGACTACGGCTTTGTCGCCGATCCGTTGGGAGCCGGCACCGAGCGCTGCTACGCGCTGTTTGAGTACGCCAGGTCGGCGGGTAAAGCGGTGCCCTATCTGCTGAACTACGCCCGCGCGGTCAACCGCGACGGTATCCGCTCAGAGACCGATGCCGGCCTGAAAACCATTTTGGCCCGCACCGGCCTCGACTGGGATAAAGCCAAGCCGCTGCTGCACCGCGACGAGTGGCGCAGTTGGGCGGATGCCAACCTGGCGGAACTGTTTACCCTCGGACAGTGGGGTGTGCCCTGCTTTAAATTTGGTGCCACAGTGGCCTGGGGGCAGGATCGCCTGGATGTGATTGAGAGGGCCGTGGTCCGGGGCCGGTCTGATTAACGAATAGCCTTGTTCTCGTTGCGGTGGCCAAAAAGTCCGCCATATGCCGGTGGATATAACGACGGCCGTTGATGAGCTTAAACCTCGAATCAGAACAGGTAGCCCAACTTATTGTCGACCTCATAATGGCATGTGCAGATGTGAGGGAATCAAAAAAGAAACTGGAAGAGGATAAAAGCCATTTAATAAACCAGCTACATCACATTACAAAAAAGAATTTTGGAGAAAATATCACAGAGTGGGTAGATTGGTTTAAAAATTTCAATGCAAGTGAAGAGGACAGATTCTATGTGACTATGGCATTGCGAATTCACAACACGCGCATGAAACACGAAGCGGCTATTGAGAAAAGAATAACAAGGAAAAAAGACGATTCGTAGCGACCTCCGGTATAGTCCTACCGGATAATTCACCTGATTATGATGATGGCTTCGGAGCAGAGCCGCCCGGGCACCATTGAAAGATCAGTATCAATAGTTCGCATACTGCCCCGGTAGTTTTAAGGTCCGATAACCAGCACCTCAACCATGAGAGACAAGTCAACCAGTCTATTGACACAGTGCGGGGGCCCTGAACACTGACCAAAGAGACCACAGCTCTCAAGCGGCATGTATCTAGATGCGGCACAGTACTAATCTGCGGCTTTCCAATTCTCCTTCGTCTAGATAGAATCATTCCGCTTTCCATCCACCCACCTATCGACAGGATGCATCATGCGCTTTTTTATCGCCGCTTTACTGTGTAATCTGCTCTGGATGCCTGCAGCCGGTCTCGCCGAGGCTGAGATAGTCACCCCGAAAATGCGGCAAACCGCTGAAAAACTGGCGGCGACGGCCCTGCAGGATACCACCGCCTATGACTTGGTCGAGTCTCTGACCACCGAAATCGGGCCGCGCCTGGCCGGCACCGAGGCCGAGGCCCGCGCCCGGGACTGGGCAGTGAAGAAATTGAAACAGCTCGGTTTCAAAAATGTGCGCATAGAACCCTTTGAAGTGCCCCTGTGGCAGCGCGGTGTCGAGAAGGCGGAAATCACCTCGCCCTTCCCCCAACCCCTGTATATCACCACTCTCGGCGGCAGCGTGGCCACCCCGCCCGAAGGGGTGGAGGGCGACCTGGTCTCCTTCCCGTCACTGGCGGCGCTGCAGGCGGTGCGCGCAGGCAGTTTGCGCGGCAAGATCGTCTTTGTCGATCAGGTCATGACCCGCACGCAGGACGGTTCGGGCTACGGCGTGGCGGTGCAAAAGCGGCGGGAGACCGCCTTTGCAGCCCATAAAGCCGGCGCGGTGGGCGCTTTAATCCGCTCCGTTGGCACGTCCAGTCACCGCTTTGCACATACCGGCCAGATGAAGGCAATCACCGATACAAGCGTCGGGCCAAGCGTACCCTCTGCAGCCTTGTCCGCCCCGGATGCGGACCAGTTGGCACGCGCCCTGAGTCGCGACGAGCCGTTGCGGTTGCGGCTGACATTGACCCCGCAAACCCAGGCCCGCGCCCCGTCGGGTAATGTGATCGCCGAAATTCCGGGCCGGGAACGGCCCGATGAAATTGTACTGATCGGTGCCCACCTCGATTCCTGGGACCAGGGCACCGGGGCGGTGGATGACGGCGCCGGGGTCGGCATTGTGACCGGCGCCGCCAAAGTCATCATGGACAACCTGCGCCGCGCCCCCAAGCGCACCATCCGCGTGGTATATTTCGGTGCCGAGGAGGTGGGACTGGTCGGTGCCAAAGCCTATGCCGAGGCCCATAGCCGCGAACTGGAAAACCATATCGTCGGCACCGAGTCCGACTTTGGGGCCGATAAAATCTGGCGCTTTGACACCCGTATCGCAGAGGCAAAACTGCCTGTTGCCAAGGCTATTGGAGACGTGCTGCTGCCGCTTGGTATCGGGCCGGGCAACAACGAGGCCAGCGGCGGACCGGATATGAAATACGTGCGCGAAGCGGGGGTACCGGTGGTAACGTTGTTGCAAAACGGCTGGGATTACTTCGATCTGCACCACACGCCGAACGACACACTGGACAAAATCGATCCGGCTAAGCTGGCGCAGAACGTTGCGGCCTATGCGGCCTTTGTTTATCTGGTTGCGGAAATGGATGAGGATTTTCGGGAGTAAAATCTCCGTCGCCCCGGGCGGCAGCCATGCCGTCCACAAACGCAGTGATAACCAGCCACTTTTGTCTATAGGGTCAGTCTGTCGCCCGCTGAAGGTTTGGCGTAATCACACTCGCTGAAGGCGCCTACTTTTGGCGGTGGAACAGTCTGTCGACCCTATACGATACTTATTGATCTTGATTAAAAATACCGGAGGTAGGTCTGCCTCTGGATGGTTTTATCTCCCGGAATCTGTATGCCGGCAAATGGATAAGAATAACAACGCAAGAAACGGAGTGCAGCCAGCGGCCCACCGCCCTAAAGTTCACCCCGACCCGACTTAGTTTACAATACTCACCGGTGGCTTGACTGCCACCCGCTGCGGGCGGAGGCCTGACACCATGTTCGACAACCTCAGTGAAAAGGATTGCTGGCGCGCACTCGAAAATCGTGACGCCAGCTTCGACGGGCGGTTTTTTTTCGGCGTCGTAACCACCGGCGTTTACTGCCGCCCCTCCTGCCCGTCGCGGCGGGCGAAACCGGAAAATGTGCGCTTTTATCCCTCGGCCGCCGCGGCAGCCGCCGCCGGCCTGCGGCCCTGCCTAAAATGTCAACCGCAGCGGCAGTCGTCCGAAGCCATGGCCGCGGTGGCCGACTTTATCGACACCCACGTCGATGAGACGCTGTCACTGGCGCGACTGGCGCGGGAGTTCAAGCTCAGCACCTCACACCTGCAGCGCCGCTTCAAGTCCGCTTACGGCGTATCGCCCAAGCAATACCAGAACGCGGCGCGCCTGAACCAATTCAGAACATCGCTGCGCCACGGTAGCGATGTCACTGAGGCGATCTTCGCGGCCGGCTTCGGTTCCACCAGCCGCATCTACGAACAGGTCGACGGGCACCTGGGTATGACGCCTTCGGCTTACCGGGATGGCGGCAAAGGCGAGACCATTGCCTACGCCATCCGCACCACCACCCTGGGACATCTGTTGATGGCGGCGACCGATCGCGGGGTCTGCTTTGTGCACTTCGGCGCCGGCGAGGCCGCCCTTACCGCCGCGTTGCAGCACGAATACCCCAACGCGACCTTGAGCCGGTCGGCGGCGGAATCCGCCCCCGCCCTCAACCAGTGGATCGACGCCCTGAACCACCACCTCGACCGGGGCAGCCCGGCACCCGCACCGCCGCTGCATTTAAACGGCACCGCTTTTCAGATGCGGGTCTGGCGCTTTCTGATGAGCGTGCCCGAGGGCGCAGTGGCCAGCTACACCGAAGTGGCCCGGGGTATGGGCGCACCCAAGTCCGCGCGCGCCGTCGCCAATGCCTGTGGCGCCAACAATATTGCGCTGCTGATCCCCTGCCACCGGGTGTTGCGCAGCGACGGTTCGCTTGGCGGCTACCGCTGGGGCACAGAGCGCAAGCGGGCGCTGATCGATACCGAACGCAGCCGCGCAGTCACCGCGACCACGCGCGCGGCGAACTCAAACAGTTAAGGAGCGACAGCAGTGAGTTGCACTGAAAAACTGCAGGCACTCGACTGGGAAGCTTTGCAGCGGGACCTCGATCACCGGGGCTACGGACTGACACCGCCGCTGCTCAGCGCCGCCGAGTGCGCCGGCCTCGCCTCGCTTTACGATCACCCCGACAACTTCCGCACCACCGTGGTTATGGCCCGCCACGGGTTTGGCAGCGGAGAGTACAAGTACTTTCGTTATCCGCTGCCGCCGCTGGTGCAGGCGCTGCGCACCCTGCTGTATGAGCAGCTGGCGCCGCTCGCCAATCACTGGGCGCAAGCACTGCGACTGCAACAGCACTGGCCGGACAACCACGCCGAATTGCTCGAACTGTGCCGGCGCCAGGGCCAGACCCGCCCCACCCCGCTGCTGCTCGATTACAGCACCGGCGATTACAACTGCCTGCATCGGGACCTATACGGAGACCTGCATTTTCCCCTGCAGGCGGTAATTCTATTGAGCCGTCCCGGTGAGGACTTCGACGGCGGCCTGTTTACGCTGGTGGAAAACCGCCCGCGCCGACAAAGCCGCTGCGAAGTCCCGCCGCTCGGTTTTGGGCAGATACTGGTTTTTCCGGTACGGGATCGCCCGCGCCCGTCGGTGCGAGGTTACGCAAGAGCCAGCATGCGTCACGGCGTCACCACAATCAGCCGCGGCCATCGCCGCACCCTGGGTATCATTTTTCACGACGCCTTGTAAACGGGAACTTAGTGGTTGCAGCGAGTTCTAAATTTGCGATTTTATTATGTCGGAGCCGCCGGGCCAGCATGAGACACTATTATTTTACAGCACCCGCCAGCGTCGCCGCCCGCCATGATCAGCATCATTATTCCGACTCTGGATGAGGAGCAGGCCCTGCCCGCGACACTGGCGGCACTGCGCTCTCAGCATGGCATCAACGAGGTCATTGTCTGCGACGGCGGCAGCACCGATGCAACCCTTGCCATAGCCGCCGACTACCGGCGCCGGCTGCCCGAGTTGCGCGTTATCTCGGCGCCACGCGGTCGCGGCAGCCAGATGAACGCCGCCGCCAAAGTGGCCCGCGGCGAGTGGTTGTTGTTTCTGCACGCCGACACCCTGTTGCCGCACCAGGGACTGGAGCACCTGTTGCAACAGGCAGATCGACACGGCTTCGAGGCCGGTTGTTTTACCCACCGCTTTTCCGGCAGACACTGGGGGCTGCGCCTGATTTCCTGGCTGCACAACTGCCGTTTTCGCAAAACCCGCGTTATTTACGGCGACCAGGCGATGTTCGTGAAAGCATCGCTGTTTCAGCTATTGGGCGGCTTCGCAGAGCAACAAATGGAGGACGTGTTGTTTGGCGAAAAACTCGCCCAGGTCTGCGAACCGTTTATGCTGCCGGACAAAATCGTCACGGATTCTCGAAAGTTTTTACAACTCGGCGTCTGGCGTGCGCTGTTTTACGTGATCGGCATTCAACTCGCCCACGAGCACCGAAAGCCCATCCCTCACCAGCGTTTTTTTGGTGACTACCGTTAACTCACCTTAGCGACAGACCAGGCCCAAGCCGGCATCAGAACAGAGCGCTTCAACGCTCGGCAGCGGCCGGCTCGTAGCGGTATCCCCGCCCCGCCATCGCCTGCAACACCCAGTGATTGTCCGGCGAAATCGACAGCGCGGCCGCATAGTGATCCTGTTCTTGCCGGCGCCGGTTTTGGTCTGCGGCCACCCGCCCGAGCCACAGGTGCAAATCCACCAGTCCCCAATCTATGGCCGCCGGGCGCGTCGTGGCGGCCGCCCGGGCCAGACCGGTTTCCAATAACTCCCGCGCCTCGGCAACACTGCCGCCGAACAGGGTAGGGGTTTGAAACTTGACCACCCCTTTCATCAGGTAGGCGCGGGGATTGCCGGGGTCCAGTTCCAGGCCGCGATCGATCAACCGATTGGCGCGCGGTGCCAGATAAACCGCTTTTACCGGGCTGCGCAAGATTTCCAGGCCGTAGACAGCCGCCAACAGCACCATGGCCTCGGCAAACTCGGGGTAAGCGCGCAGCAGTTCACGCAATTGCTCGATAGCCTGAGCCAATACCGGTTTGGCGCTGGCCGGTCGCTGCTGCTGCAAATAAGTCGCCGCCAGGCGATAGCGCGCGTAGGCGACCAGGTAACGGCTGTCGCGTTCGCCGGCACTCGCCGGGCGGTCGTCCAGTTCGGCAACCTGAGATCGCAACCGGGTGGCATCGGCGCGGGCAAACGCCTGCTCTACCGCGGCAAAATCGACCTCGGCAGCAGCCGCGCCAGCGGCACACAGCAGCGAAGCGCAAAATAACAACCAGCGCCTGAGCAACACCGGACCCGGCCCGCTATCGCCGCCGCACTGTTATTGATGGCGCAATTGAATTTGCCCCGTCACAGAGACTGTCATGGCGCTGCTGCCGCCCTCCACTGAAGGGTCGGCGACACTTTCGTTCATGGCAAACGCCTTCATGCGCATCTGCGGCATCGGCGGGTGATAGCCGCCGGTATTGATGGCCAGATTGACAATATCGTAGTTGCTGGCAGCCATGGTTTTCGCCACGACTTTGGCTCGCGTCTTGAACTGATCAAGCGCTTTCACCAACAGCGCATCTTCGGTGCGACGACGGGTTTCCGGCGTGGGCGTAAACTGCATGGCATCGAGTTTCAGCCGCTGTTGCAGATCGCCGATCAAATCGGTTAACACGCCGAATTCTTCAGTCTCGATATGCAGCTGTTGCGAGGCCCGCCAGGCCACGATCTTGCCGCTTTTGTAAACCGGTGAGGTATGGTACTGACCGGTGCTGACGGTCAGGGCCTTTTTATTCTTGGCCAGGCTCAACGCCCACTGCATCTGCTGATTGACAGTATCGGCCGCCTCGGCGGCGCGATTCGATTCGTGAGTGGCCGACAGGGTGGCCTGCATCAGGTCGTTCTCGACCATCTGCTGTGCTTCGGCGGTAAAATTATAGAGGTTGTAATGGAGTTCATCGGCCGCCAGGCTGACGCCGCTGGCCAGCAACGAGACCAGCAGCGCCGCAGAAGCAAATACCGTAGTTTTCATAGAGTTACCTTCGAGTGTTACTGTTGTTGAGAACAATTGTTAAGAACCGTTGTTGAGAACCGTTGTTGAGAACCGTTGTTGAGAACCATTGTTGAAAACAATTGTTGGGAGTTGTCTTCGCAGAGAGCTGCCTTTGGTGTAAAGCGGCCTTCGCTAAGTGTTGCCGGCGTTATACAAATTAAATCCCCGGCCGGCAAATCTTTTCAACGCCAATTCTGTTGGAAAAGTGTAACAACGCACAGATGCCTGCCGCAGTGCGGCGACCGGATCGTCCGCTGTGCGGTGCCGCGCGCGGCTTCTACCACTGCGAGTAATAGCGCCTGCGGTCGATCGGTAGTACCTGCCAGTTAACAACGATTGCCCGGGGTCACCGATGCCTGCTGCTAACGGCTCTCTCAGGGCTGATCCCAACAGCACTTCACCGAAGGTGATCTGCACCCACTTGATAACACGCTCCCGCTTCAGCAAGCATCATCGAGCACTGTCCCTCTCGGACAGCAATATTTACAATAGGTGCCCGGGCACGCCTGCCACCTATTGGCAGAGAGGGTAATTGCCGGCCAAATCTCCCGTTGCCGGCGGCAACCGTTTCCTGCGGCCGGTGCCGGCCGCGCACTTTAAACCCGGCTACTTTAACTCTACAATGACTTGAGAAAAACAGGTTCAAGAACAGCCCGAGAAAAACAGCGTCAGGCGGCAACCGATGAGCGACTCCCCCGGCACTGATCGCGATTCTGCCGGCAACCGGGATGCCGACCAGATCGACAACACGATCACTGAAGTCATCGACACCCTCAAACACCAACCCGGCGCCCTGCTGCCCATTCTCCACGGCATTCAGGCCCGCCTGGGTTATGTTCCCGCCGCCGCGGTGCCCGCCATCGCCAGGGCGCTGAAACAGACCCGCGCGGAAATCCATGGCGTCATCAGCTTCTACCACGACTTTCGCGAGCGGCCCCCCGGGCGGCATCTGCTGCGCCTGTGTCGGGCCGAAGCCTGCCAGGCGCGCGGCGCCGGCGTTTTGGAAGCACACGTCAAACAGGTGCTCGGGCTCGACTACCACCAGACCACGGCAGACGGCGAGTTTTCACTGGAACCGGTGTACTGCCTCGGCAACTGTGCCTGCGGGCCCTCGCTGCGCATCGACAACCACAGCGGCTCCAGCATCCTCGGCAGGGTGGACGCCGAGCGTTTCGACCAGCTTGTCGAAGCGCTTACCCGCGTCGCGGTGGAGGTGCGCTGATGACCGCCAGGATTTACGTGCCCCGCGATACCACCGCCCTGGCCCTGGGGGCCGATGCCGTGGCCACCGCGCTGGCCGCCGCGGCCGAGGCCCGTGGAGAAAACGTTGAGATCGTGCGCAACGGCTCCCGCGGGCTGTTCTGGCTGGAACCGCTGGTCGAGGTGGAAGCGACCGCCGGCGCCGGGCGCGTCGCCTACGGCCCGGTCGGCGCAGGCGATATTGATAACCTGGTTGATGCCGGTTTGCTGCGCGGCGCCCGGCACCACCCGCTGTGTCAGGGGTTGACCGAACACATTCCCTACCTGGCCGAGCAGCAGCGCCTGACCTTTGCCCGCGCCGGTGTTATCGACCCGCTGTCGCTGGATGACTACCTGACACACGGGGGTTTCAAAGGGCTGCAAAAGGCGCTGTCAATGTCACCCCGGACGATTATCGACGAGGTGCGGGCCGCCGGTTTGCGGGGACGCGGCGGCGCCGCCTTCCCCACGGGAATAAAATGGCAGACGGTGCTTGAGGCGCCGCTCAATCCGGCAGCGACTGCCGCCAAGTACCTCGTCTGCAACGCCGACGAGGGAGACTCGGGCAGCTTTGCCGACCGGCTGGTGATGGAGGCGGACCCGTTTATGCTGATCGAGGGCATGCTGATCGCCGCGCTGGCGGTGGGCGCCAGCCGCGGCTATATCTACCTGCGCTCGGAATACCCCAATGCCCATCGTATTCTCGAGCGGGCCATCGCCCTGGCCGAGCAACATCGTTATCTGGGTGCCAATATCTGCGGCAGCGATAAGACCTTCCACCTCGAGGTGCGACTCGGCGCCGGCTCTTATATCTGCGGGGAGGAGACGGCGCTGCTGGAGAGCCTTGAGGGCAGGCGCGGAGAGGTGCGGGCCAAGCCGCCACTGCCGGCCGTCGCCGGCCTGTTCGGGCAGCCCACTGCGATCAACAATGTGCTGACCCTGGCGGCAGTGCCGTTTATTCTCGCCGAGGGCGCCGCCGCCTATACCGCCTATGGCAGCGGTCGCTCCAGCGGCACCATGGCATTCCAGCTGGCGGGCAATATCGCCCGCGGCGGCCTGGTGGAGCTGGCCTTCGGGGCCACCCTGTCCACCCTGCTGCAACACTTCGGCGGCGGCACTGCCAGCGGCAGGGCTATGCGCGCGGTGCAGGTGGGCGGCCCACTGGGTGCTTATCTGCCGGCCTCGCAATGGGATACGCCACTGGACTACGAGGCCTTTGCGGCGCTGGGCGCGCTGCTCGGCCACGGCGGCATCGTGGCCTTCGACGACAGCGCCGATATGGCGGCCCAGGCCCGTTTTGCGATGGAATTCTGCGCGCTGGAATCCTGCGGCAAGTGCACACCCTGTCGCATCGGCTCCACCCGCGGCGTGGAGGTAATCGAGCGCCTCTGCCGGGGCGACGACCGCGACGCCGATCTAACTCTGCTGCGGGACCTATGTGATACGCTGGCGGACGCCTCACTGTGCGCCATGGGCGGTATGACCCCCTACCCGGTACGCAGCGCGATCGATCACTTTCCCGCCGACTTCGGACTCGAACCCGAGGGACACGACCATGATTGAGTATTTTGACCCCGGCCCCGACAACGGCGAGCGGGATTTGGGCACACCGGCCCCGGCGCAGCGCGCCCCCGATCCCGCGGTTACCGTGACCCTGGCAGTGGACGGCGTGGCGATCAGCGTGCCGGCAGGCACCTCCGTCATGCGGGCGGCGGCGCTGGCCGATATCAATATTCCCCGGCTGTGCGCATCCGACAACCTGCAGGCATTCGGCTCCTGCCGCCTCTGCACGGTGCAGATCGACGGCCATAAAGGCTACCCCGCCGCCTGCACCACCCCGGTAGCCGAAGGCATGCGGGTCACCACCCAAAACCCGAAGCTGGCGCGACTGCGGCGCCAGGTGATGGAGCTGTATATCTCCGACCACCCGCTGGACTGCCTTACCTGCCCCAGCAACGGCGACTGCGAGCTGCAGGATATGGCCGGTGCCGTCGGCTTGCGGGAGGTGCGCTATGGCTTCGCCGGCGCCAATCACCTGGACGCCAAAGCGGATGCCAGCCATCCCTATTTCACCTTCGACCCCGGCAAGTGTATTGTCTGCTCACGCTGCGTGCGCGCCTGCGCCGAGGTCCAGGGCACCTTTGCGCTCACCATTCAGGGCCGCGGCTTCGACGCCAAAGTCGCCGCCGGCCAGGGTGACGCGTTTATCGACTCCGACTGCGTCTCCTGTGGCGCCTGCGTCCAGACCTGCCCCACCGCCACCCTGATGGAAAAAAGTGTGATCGAGCAGGGCCAGCCGGAGCACAGCGTCATCACCACCTGCGCCTACTGCGGTGTCGGCTGTTCGTTCAAAGCGGAAATGAAGGGCGATCAGTTGATCCGCATGGTGCCCTACAAAAACGGCGGCGCCAACCGCGGGCACGCCTGCGTCAAGGGCCGCTTCGCTTTCGGCTATGCCACCCACCGCGACCGTATCACCGCACCGATGATCCGCGAGACGATTGAACAACCCTGGCGCAGCGTCTCCTGGGAGACGGCGCTGGCTTTTGCCGCCGAGCGTATCAAGGCCGTCCAGCACCGCTACGGTCGCGACAGCGTCGGCGGCATTACCTCTTCGCGCTGCACCAACGAGGAAACCTACCTGGTACAAAAACTGATCCGCGCGGCATTCGGCAACAACAACACCGACACCTGCGCCCGGGTCTGCCACTCCCCCACCGGCTACGGCCTGAAGACCACCATCGGCGAATCGGCCGGCACCCAGACCTTCGAATCGGTGATGCAGGCCGATGTTATTGTCGTTATCGGCGCCAATCCCACCGACGCGCACCCGGTGTTCGCCTCGCAATTGCGCCGGCGCCTGCGCCAGGGTGCCGGGTTGATTGTCGCCGACCCCCGCCATATCGATTTGCTCGACACCCCCCACGCCGGCGGCGGGCTGCACCTGCCGTTGCGGCCGGGCACCAACGTGGCACTGATCAACGCCCTGGCCCATGTGGTGGTGGCCGAGGGCCTGGAGGACAAAGACTTTATCGAGCGGCGCTGCGACGCCGATGCTTACCGGTCCTGGCGGCGCTTTATTCTCGCGCCGGACAACGCTCCCGAGGCCACTGCGGCTGTCACCGGCGTGGCCGCTGCACAGGTACGCGCTGCCGCCCGCCGCTATGCCGCCGCACCCAATGGCGCCATCTACTACGGCCTCGGGGTTACCGAGCACAGCCAGGGCTCCACTATGGTGATGGGCATTGCCAACCTGGCCATGGCCACCGGTAATATCGGTCGCGCCGGGGTCGGGATCAATCCGCTGCGCGGCCAGAACAATGTCCAGGGCTCCTGCGATATGGGTTCCTTCCCCCACGAACTGCCGGGCTACCAGCATATCGCCGATACCGCGGTGCGGCGCCGCTTCGAGCGGGCCTGGGGGGTCAGCCTGGACCCGGAGCCGGGCCTGCGCATTCCCAATATGTTCGACGCCGCCATCGAGGGAACCTTCAAGGCCCTGTACGTACAGGGCGAGGATATCGCCCAGTCAGACCCCAATACCCAGCATGTGGAGGCGGCCCTGACGGCGCTGGAATGCCTGATCGTGCAGGATATTTTTCTTAATGAAACCGCCAAGTTTGCCCACGTGCTGCTGCCCGGCGCGTCGTTTCTCGAGAAGAACGGTACCTTTACCAACGCAGAACGCCGTATCAACCGGGTGCGCAAAGTCATGCCGCCGCTGGCAGGCAAGGAGGACTGGGAGGTGACCCAGGCGTTGTCCAACGCCCTCGGTTACCCGATGGACTACCGCCACCCCGCCGAAATCATGGACGAAATTGCCAGCCTGACACCGAGTTTCGCGGGCGTCAGCTACGCCAAGCTCGAGCGTCTTGGCAGTATTCAATGGCCCTGCAACGACGACCACCCCGAGGGGATGCCGATCATGCACGCGGAGGATTTCCCGATCGGCAAAGGCCGTTTCGCCATCACCGGCTATGTGGCCTCCGAGGAGCGCGCCAGCCGGCGCTTTCCGCTGCTGCTGACCACCGGCCGCATACTCAGCCAGTACAACGTCGGCGCCCAGACCCGCCGCACTGCCAACCAGTTATGGCACGCCGAGGATGTCCTCGACATCCATCCCCAGGACGCCCAGGAGCGAGGCATCAGCGACGGCGACTGGCTCGGTATCAGCAGCCGTGCCGGCGCCACCGTGATGCGCGCCCGGATCAGCACGCGCACGCAACCGGGCGTGGTCTACACCACCTTCCACCACCCCCACAGCGGGGCCAATGTAATCACCACGGACAACTCCGATTGGGCCACCAACTGTCCCGAGTATAAAGTGACGGCAGTGCAGGTGGAAAAGGTCTCCCGGCCCTCCCATTGGCAGCGCCGCTTTGAAGCATTCAAGACGCGGCAGGAAAGTCTCTTCCAACGCGCCCGGCAAACGGTGGGAGAACAGACCTGATGTCCGCCCGCCAGCCCGGCGAGGGGACGGCGCCAACAGCCGCCTACCGGCGCACGGCAGTGCGGCGCTGGCACCCACAGCAGCCTGCCGCAGCGCCGCTGAGCGAGCCACTGGCGCAGGAAGCAGCAGTGGCACTGGTATACAACGGTATTTCCCATGTGGTGATGATGGCCAGTCCCGATGCCCTGGAGGACCTGGCGCTCGGGTTCAGTCTCAGCGAAGGCATAGTGAGGAGCACGGACGATATCTACGCTGTGGAGGCCCACCGCCACCCCCCGGGCCACGCGGTGAATATCCGCATCAGCGCCGCCTGTATGGCACAGCTCAAACAGCGGCGTCGCAATCTCACCGGCCGCACCGGTTGCGGCCTGTGCGGCACGGAATCGCTGGAACAGGCGGTGCGCGCGCCGATTCCGGTCGGCCCTGCCTGCAAGCCCAGCGCTGCCGCCGTGCAACAGGCGCTGGCGACACTGGCGGGCGCCCAGCCTCTACAGGCCCTGACCGGTGCCTGCCACGGTGCCGCCTGGTGCGACATGCAGGGCAAAATACACTTGCTTCGCGAGGACATTGGCCGCCACAATGCCCTCGACAAGTTGATCGGCGCCCTGGCCAATACCGTCATCGACCGGCACCAGGGCTTTGCCCTGGTATCGAGCCGGGCCAGCTATGAAATGGTACAAAAGGCCACTAGCGCCGGTATTACCGCCCTGGTCGCGGTATCGGCCGCCACCGCGCTGGCGGTGGAACTCGCCCGCGCATCCGGACTCCATTTGATAGGGTTTGCCAGACAGGGTCGTCACACTATCTACACCAACTGAAGCCAGCCATAATGAACAGCGACAACAGCAGACAGGACCACCTTATCCGCATGCTCAACCAGATCTCGGCCAATCACCAGCATCGCGACGACGACGAAGCGGCAGCGCAGGCGGTGGCCAACCATGTGGGGAAGTTTTGGGCGCGTTCGATGAAAGAGAAGATTATCGGCTGCTCAGCGGCGGAAAAAGCACAGTTGTCGCCAATTGCGCTGCGCTCGGTGGCCCTGCTCGAGGGCGATGACCTGCCGCCCGGGAGGGCTTAGCCGGCGCCTGTCAGGCGATCAGGGCCGCGGTCTTGCGCATCAATCTGTCGCCGAACCCCATGCGCCGATAAAACGCCTCCAGCGCCGCCAGGTCCGGCTCCCGCCACGCCAGTGCGGCCGGGTCGGTGGTCATCGGTACCGCGTCGACAATAGTGGCCAGTTGGCGCGCCATCTCGATCTGCTCCCGGTGTTGCGCCAGCTTCGCGGCCAGCGTGCCGGCACCGCGAATCGGTAATTCCCGCAATTCCAGGTGACGCTTGAACACGGCGTCTATGTTACCGCACGCCTGCAGCAGCGCCCGCGCAGTTTTCGCGCCGATGCCGGGCACGCCGGGAATATCGTCGATACTGTCACCCACCAGCGCCAGATAATCCACCAGTTGCTCGGGCTCGACGCCGAATTTGGCGGTGATATCGGCGCGGTACCAGCGCTCGTCTTTGGCGTAGTCCCAGAGAAAATCCACCTCCCGCCGCAGCAGCTGACCCAGGTCCTTGTCACGGCTGAGGATGGCGACAGGCGCGCGGCGCCGGCGCAGACGCCGCGCCAGGGTGCCGATCAGGTCGTCCGCCTCGTAGGTATCGCTGGCAAATGCCGCGATACCCAGCAGTTGCGTCACTTCGCGGCAGGCATCCAACTGATAGGCCAAAGCCGCATCGGGCAACGCGCGGCTGGCTTTGTAGTCGGGGTATATTTCATTGCGAAAGCAACTGCCCAGACTCTCGTCAAAACAGGCGGCAATAATCTCGGGCCGGTGCCGTTGCAGCAGTTGCAGCAGAAAGGTGGTGTAACCGTAAACAGCGGCAGTGGGATAACCCTCCGCCTCACTGAACCAGTTGTCGGGCAGAGAAAAATAGTAGCGAAAGATATAAATGGACGCATCGATCAGGCAGGCCGGCGGCCTGGGCCGCCCCACCGGTGACGCGGCCGCCATCAGGTCAGCCCCTCGCATTTATAGTGTCCCGCATGCAGCGGATCGAAAGGCTGGTGGCGCTGATAGAAAGCCGCCAGGGCTCCCGTGAAAGCCGCGGCCCGGGCGGGTAAACCGCCCTCGCAGTAAGCCAACACCTGCCGGTAAATGGCGCCCAGAAAGTCCGCGCTGGGGGCCGCGCCCCCGTTCAGGTTGTCAGCGCTGACGCGGAAGCGATAGCCGGCGGCCGTGGCGAAGACCCACTCCAGGGCCTGCGGTTTGACCTCTACCTGCTCGAAGCGGCGCTGCTGCTCGGCTGAGCGCCCGTCGGGCTGATACCAGTAACCGTAGTCCTGCAACAGCCGGCGCTGCGGTCCGGCGATACACCAGTGCGCCACCTCGTGCAGGGCGCTGGCGAAATAGTCGCGGGTAAAGACAATGCGGTGACGCTCTCCCGGCCGCCTGGCCGGCAGATAGACGGGCTCCACACCGTTTTTAACCAGCCGGGTATTGTGGCTGGCGAGAAAATTCCGTTCAAAGACATCGATAAGGTGGTCGCAATGCCAGTGCCGCCGGGTCGGTTCCCCGGCCGGGGCCGTGCCCGGCATCACGGCAGTTCCTCGCCGGCGCAGGCGGTGCGCGCCAGTCGCGCAATATAGGGCTCACTGAGAAAATCCCGCCCGGCCAGCAGGTGCTCCAGGTAGTCACGGGGAGGCCTCAACCCCTCCTCCAGCACCGCCTGGTTGCCGATATACACCCAACCGGGTACGGTGCCGGCGGGGGTTTCGATCGGGAATATATCGCGGCTGTAGGATCGGGGGGCGCTTTCAAAAGGGTCCATCTTGACCATTTCCGCCGGGTCAGTCAGGCGATAAAGCACGCCTTCCACCTCTGCACCCGCCTCGTACACCACATTAGCGTGGGAATTGCCCGGTGCATTTGCCACCCGCATATTGAAGCTGAGGCGCAGATTGGCCAGCCTGCCGGGCTGGATCGACACCACGCCCATACCTCTGGTCGCCATACGGGCCGGGTTCATATTGGAACCATAGGCAAAATAATAGGTGCTCATAGGGATTTTTCGCCGCGTTTATAGGGACAAGTTATAAAAACGCTCACAATTTTAAAACAAAGTGTTGTGCTTTTGGGTGTGAGCATATACCTTATATAGAGGCGGCCCTAAAACACTGCCTTAAAATTGGGTATCAAAAGACTTCGTTGAGTACTCAGATATCGCTATTTTTGAACAGCCTAAAGTCGTACAAGACAGTTGCATAAGACAGTTCCATACAGATAGTTCCATACAGACAGTTCCTTAAGACAATTGCGCAAAAGTCAGCCGCGTAAAACTGTCGGGTAAAAATTGCAACCAAGGCCGTTGAAACCAAAGACAAAGTGACGATGTCTGAGTACTTAGCCGCAGCAAGGAGGTGGTATTATGAAGACCTCAACCCAAACCCACAACAAGGACAATGTGGTCGATCTCTTCACTGGGAAGCCCTACTCGTCGCTCCGCGATACTCGTTTCATTCGACTCGCTCCCGAACTCGACGGCCTGGAAATGCTGTATTCCAACGAGGCCAGCCCCGATAAGTTATTCAGTCTTCGCGTCCTGTGCTGGGGCCTGAGGGCCAATGGCGAGGTGGTGGGACTGGTGCCCTGGCTGGACGATATCGTTGCCTGTCCCGAGATCAAGGACCCGTTAAACGGCCAATGGGAGGGCTACTACGACTCCGGCATTGATGAAGTTTTCTACGATGCGCCTATCCACAAAATCGTCGAGCTGGAAACAGCCGCCGAATACTATGAATACCAATGTGAAAGCCCGAGCGATGTCATTCAGGAAATCCCCGATACTATCGGCACCCACGCAGTATTATCCGACAACGGTTTCCAGAGCCTGACCCTGACCGAGGTGGTGAGCTGGCGCCTGCACTTCGACGGCATGCTTTGCGGTATGCTCGCCGATGAGAAAAAAGTCGAAAGCACACCGGTGCTGCCGGGTGACGATTGCCTGTATCCGGCCCAGAGCCGGGAGGCGTTCCGCTATTTCTTTCAACACCAGATCGCCAATAAAATCAAAGCAGAGGACCCCGAAGCTCTGGCGGCTATCTCGATACTGGTGGAAGAATCCTGAATCGGGGCAAGGCGCCGGCGGTAGAACGAAAGCAACATGTACCTAAAAACCCGGCGACGTAAATGCGGCGAAGTAAACGCGGCGAACTAAGAACTAAGAACTAAGAACTAAAAACTAAAAACTAAAAAAGAGTCTCGATAAACAAAGCCGGCCGGTGTTCCCATCCGCCGGCTTCCCTTTACCTGTGCACCTATCCTTCCAACCTTGGCACCTTCCAACCTTTACGCCTTCCAACCTTTACGCCCTGCAACCGTTGTAACTTTCAACCTTTGCGGATGTAATAGAAATACTTGCGCTCGCGCTCCTCTTGCGCCAGCAACTCATGGCCCAGAAAATCACAAAACTTGGGAATATCGCGGGTGGTGGAGGGGTCGGTAGCGATCACCTCGATAACATCGCCACAAACGGCGTCCCTGACCACATTGTGCAGCATCATAACCGGTTCCGGACACAACAGCCCGGTAGCGTCCAGGGACTTGTCTACTTCCATGCTCATATATAACCAATCGCAGGGGTAACAATATTCGATATTCAAACCAGTTTCGCATTGTGGCTGAATTAATCCGGTAATTCAAAAGCATTGCTACACTACTTATAAGCAGCATATTATTGTCATCTACGGGAGAGAAGGTCAACGCGAGGAAAGCAGCTACCGCCGGCGTGAGCCGACTTGCACCCACCAGTGCATCGGGGGACCCTATTGACACAAGTCGATAAAGAAACAAACCGCAAAAAACCCGAAATCTTCAGCCGGGGGGCACTGGAGCTGACCTTTCGCTTAATGCGCAAGCGGCATCCGGGCCTGGCCCTGGCGGTACAGAATGTACTGGCCGGCAAGCCACTGCCCGGTAGCAATGACGCAGCCACCGATCACTTTCACGTCAGCCTGGAGGCGCGCACCGTCGGCAAGATCGTGGCGGCACTCACCGAAATGGGCCAGCATTCGCTTGAACACAACGGCAGCTCGGCGCAGGGCCGCCGGGTGGTAATCAAAACCCTGATCCACGAATGGATAGCGCTGGCGGAGTGGATTATCATACAGGCCGGCAGGGAGTGTTCGAGCCGCAACTGAACCATCGGCAACCCATGCCCGACAGGGGCGGTCTCGAACGCGGGTGCTGAACGCCGCCGTTGCGAACCACCTGGCAAACCACCCTGGCTATCGCTGCTGGAAGTCATTACTTAAAAGTCACTACTTAAAAGTCACTACTTAAAAGTCACCAATTAAGAGTTAGCCCATGATCCACGTGCTGATTGAACGCCAGATCGCCGACGATATGTTGTCCACTTACGAAGACACCGCACGCAAAACACTACATCTCGCCTACCAGGCCACCGGCTTTGTCAACGGTGAAACCTTCGCCGACCTGCAACACCCCAACCGCCGTTTTGTCCTGTCGAAATGGCGTTCGGTGCAGGACTGGCAGCGCTGGTTTCACAGCGACACCCGGCGCGAGATGATGAATCAACTGAATCCGCTGTTAATGGAGCAGGAAAAAATCACGCTGTTGGAAAACTGATCCCACCGTACCGCCGCCCGCGCTCAGGACATGCCCCCCGGGGCAGCCGTCGCCAGAGTAGCAGCCACGAAGGCTGCTATCGCCTGCGCCGCCGTTTCTATATGGTCCGCCTGCGACAACCCGGACCTGACCCGCGGCCTGAAGTCGTGATCGCCATCCTCCAGCCACTGCAGGCGGATGTGATCGGCCAGCAGACCGCGGTCGCTGTAGTCGCGCACCTCGTCACAGTTGCCGAACGGATCGCGGCTGCCCTGCACGATCAACGCCGGTGTGTGCAACCCGGCCAGGTGTTCGGTGCGCAACCGTTGCGGTTGGCGCGGCGGGTGAAACGGATAACCGAGACAGACCAGCCCGGCCACCGCCAGTTCGTCGGCAACCATACTGGCCATGCGCCCGCCCAGCGACTTGCCGCCGACAAACAGCGGTGGCCCCGGGCGCAGCGCCTGCACGACCCGGCGCCAATCCCTCAGCAAGGTGTCGGCGCGGTCCGGCGGCCGCCGTTTACCGCCGCGGCGCCGTTGTGCCATGTACGGGAATTCAAAGCGGATAACCGCCACACCCCGCCGCGTCACAGCCTCGGCAATGGCGTTCATAAAGTCGCTTTCCATGCCGGCGCCGGCGCCGTGGGCCAGCACCAGGCGGGCATCCAGCACCGGCGCCGCCGCGGCGGTCAGCAAAAAATCGCCGCCGTCGCAGTCACGGTGTTGAGCTTGCGGTTGTATCCCATCACTCATGACGTAATTCGCTTTACCAACTGTTCTATTTCTGCTTTATTAGGCACGCAGGTGCTGGAGCAAGCTCTCGAGAGATAATAAATTGACGCTGAATTTAATCGACGCTGAAGTATAGTGCAATACAGAACATTTAACATGGGTGGAACCGGCCGACACTGGCTGCGGCTGTGCATCTGGCTGGGCGCGTTGTGCTGCTGGGCGAGTGGCGCCCACGCCGGCGACGCCCAACTGACCCTGTACCCGGAAGAACCCGAATACACCGTTTACAGCAACTTCACCAACGCCCATGTCGTGCACGACCCCAACCATCAATGGCGGATGGAGGATTTTGTCAGCGGCGAGCGCAATTATCGCGAGCTGCTGCAGCAACCGCACAGCACCATCACCGCCATGGGCGGCACCTACTGGCTGGTGCTCGAGGTCGACAACCGGCATCCGCGGGCAGACTGGCGGCTCAACTTCCAACACGGTCGCACCGACTTGATCGAAGTGTTGGCGCTGCCCGAGGCTGCAGCCCGAACAACGACCCGGGAAACGAACAGAAACGCACAACCCAAGGTTGCCCGCGCCGGCATGCAAAGTTCGCCACAAGAGCGTGAGATTGCCGGTCTCGGTTACACCATCGCCGTGCACCTGCCGCCCAACGAGACCACCGTGTTGCTGATTCGACTGGACTCCTATCTCTACGAAGGCGGCATCTACATCTATCTCGAAGAGGCGGCCTACAACCTCGACCAGCGCTTCGACTACCAGATTTTCGTCGTCGCACTGCTCGGACTCATGCTCGGCATGGCCGTATACAACCTGTTTATTTTTCTCGTAACCCGCGATATTACCTACTTCTGGTACACCTGGGTGGCGGGCCTGATGGCCCTGACCTGGGCCAGTTACTACGGGCTGTTGTGGTCTCAGTTCGGCTGGTCGGACCCCTACCGTTACATCACCACCTTTTCGCAGATAGGCGTCCTCATTTTTACGCTGCTGTTTGTCAACAGTTTTCTCAATATACGCAGTATTTCCAAAGGGTTCTATTATGCGTTCTGGGCCTGCGGCGTGTATCTTATCGCCATTGCCGTGGGCGCCTTCTTCTTCCACCCCGCCTACATCTTCCTGGCCTTCTGGTTTATCCTGCTGCCCGGCACGCTGATGATGCTCATTGTCTCTACCGTCTGTATCATCAAGGGCTACCGTGCAGCGCGCTTTCTTATCGGCGGCCAGGCGCTGGTGGCAGTGGGCACCTTCCAGACCGGACTGGCCATTTTCGGGGTAATGCCGTACAACGATCCGGTGCCCCACCATTTCACCGCCATGAGTGCCGGAGAAATGGTGCTGCTGTCTATGGCCCTGGCCGATCGCATCAACCAACTGCGCGACGAAAAACGGGTTGCCGAGGAGGCCAATCGGCTCAAGTCCGGCTTCCTGGCGCTGATGAGCCACGAAATCCGCACGCCGTTGAACGGCCTCCTGTCAATGATCAAACTGATCGCCAGGAGTGATTTGAGCGAGCGCCAGCGCAGTTACGTAAAAGCGCTGGACTACTCCGGCAACGCCCTGATGTCGATGCTCAACAGCCTGCTCGACTACTCAAAACTGGAAGCCAGGAATATCGAGTTGGAGGCGATCGCCTTCGACCCGCGCTCAGTGCTCGAAAGTATCGTGATCCTGATGTCGGCGCGCGCCTCCGAGAAGGGCCTGATCCTGTCGAGCAAAATCGAAAAGCAGTTGCCGCCCCAGGTCATTGGCGACCCCAATCGCCTGCGCCAGGTACTGCTCAACCTGATCGGCAATGGGATCAAGTTCACCAACCGCGGCGTGGTCAATCTGTACGCAAAAGAAATTCATCGCACCGGGACCACGGTGACCATTCGCTTTGAGGTCGAGGATTCCGGCATCGGCATCGATAAGGAGGACCAGGCCAAGGTCTTCGATATGTTTACCCAGGCCGACGCTTCCATTACCCGCCGTTTCGGCGGCACCGGACTGGGGTTGAGCATCTGCCGGCGACTGGTGGAGTTGATGGGCGGCGAACTGGCGCTCGACAGCGAGGTGGGGGTCGGCAGCAATTTTCACTTTACGCTGCAATTACCCTACAGCCTCGAGCCGGTTATCGAGACCAAAGCCGACCGGCAAGCCGGCGCCATAACCGCCCGCTCGCTGCGCGTGCTGCTGGTGGACGATATCGAACTGAACCGGGTGGCGGCAGCCGGTTTGTTGGAGCACGAAGGCCATAAGGTCACCCTGGCCGAAAGCGCCCGGCAGGCGCTGGAAAAACTGCAGCGCCACAGCTTTGATATCGTGTTGATGGACATCCATATGCCGGATATGGACGGTGTGCTCGCCACCCAGCATATCCGCCAGTTCAAAGACCCGGTGAAAGCCGGTATTCCCGTGATCGCCCTCACCGCCAATGCCAATGTGCAACAGCGCCGGGAGTATATCGAGGCGGGTATCGACGATGTGGTGTCCAAACCCCTGGACGTCGACGAACTGCTGGCATCCATTGCCAGACTGACAGTCACGGAGAACAAATTGACGGCCAACAACTAAGGCTTTGAAAGATAAAGATTTTCACCCAAAACGGGTTTTGGTGTCCTTAGCTGACACGGTCTCGATCCGGGACCTCAGTGCAACCGAAGTGAAAATAGTTTCCTGTCAAAGCACTAGCTGTCTGTAACCTGTGCCCAGTCCCCCGCTTCCCAGTCGCGACGCGGCATCAGGTTGACGGTCTCGCTGGCCGCATCGTAAACAACCACGACTTCACCCGACGCCAACTGACTCGCTACCTGTTCGACCTTGGCGGCCAGTGTCATCTCCTCGCTGCCGTAATCGGTGCCCTCGCGGGTAATAAATTCTTCGATTAAGCCGCGCAGAGCTGCGGGGGATATCTGCTCGTGGGGGACTATCATGGCGGTTTCTCAATTCGAGAGTCGGTAACCGGTAGCACTCACTTCACGCGTCTTCCCTATGGCGGTGCTTAAGCGAAGAAGCGCCAATTGACCGTCTGCCTCGGTATTCTTAGTCAAGATCGGCAGAAATAGAGTGAAAGCTGACAAATTGGTGCAAATCCTAACCTAATAAGTACCGCCATAAAGCAGGCGCCTCAAGCAAGTGCGATTAGCGCCAGTAACTATTTATCATCTTATCATCGGCTATCGACGTCCGCCGGTCTGCGAAACTTGAGCGTCATGCGATCACTCTCGCCGATCGCCAGATACTTGTCGCGATCGGTCTCCCCCAGGCGCAGGGAGGGCGGCAGCGTCCACACACCCTGGGGGTGCTGGGCGCTGTCGCGGGGGTTGGCATTGACTTCACTTTTGGCCTCCAACACAAAGCCGGCCGCCTCCGCCCGGGCAATCACATAAGCTTCGGTAACGTAGCCGCTGGCACCCATCGCGGCTTTGTCGGTACCGGGGCGGGCGCGATGCTCCACGACACCGAGTACTCCGCCGGGCTTGAGCAACGCAAAAAACTCGTCGAAAGCACGCTGATCATAGCCCGCCTTCATCCAATTATGTACGTTGCGAAAGGTCAGCACCCTGTCGACCTTGCCCGCCGGTCCAGCACTGACCCCACTCGGCGGATGAAACTCCGTCACCACCACTTTGTCGTAAAGGGCCGGCGCAGCGGCCAGCTTCTGCGCGTAGTTTTTGCGCACCCGCTGAAAATAGCCGACCTCGGTCTCGACCGGGAAATGGGCCGCATAGAAGGTGCCGTTTTCACGCAGCAGAGGCGCCAGAATCTCCGAGTACCAGCCGCCGCCCGGCCATATCTCCACCACACTCATATCCGGGGCCACACCGAAAAACGCTAAGGTGGCAGCGGGATTGCGGTACTCGTCACGCTGGGCGTAAGCCGCGGTGCGATGCTCGCCCTCGACCGCTGACTTATAGTTGGTGACCTCGACCTCGGCCCGCAGCGCCGACGCCCAGCACAACAGCGCCAGCACGACGACAAAAGATACACTTTTCATTGCCAGTTCCCCTCTCCAAAATAACCCCATGCTCCAAAATAACCCCATGCTCCAAAATAACCCCATGCTCCAAAATAAGCCTGCATGTTTGACCCACCCGCCACTAACAGGTTCCGATTGTAAAGAATAACGGGCGGCGCCGGTAGTGAGGTGTGCAGTGAGTCTATATACTGCGATGAAAAGCGGCTGCTACTGGATTCCCACATGATGACGAAAGATTTGGTGTTAACCGTAATCAGTGACGACAAGCCCGGCGTTGTCGAGACCCTGGCCCAAACCATCGCCGCCCACGGCGGCAACTGGTCGGAGAGCCAACTGTCCCACCTGGCCGGTAAGTTTGCCGGCATCCTGCGCGTCAGCGCCAGCGAGGAAAACGTGGCGCAGTTGCGTCGGGCACTCGATGATTTGCAGACACAGTCTATTAAAGTGGTCGCCGAACCTGCCGGTACCAGCGCCGGCCGGCCGCCGTGCCGGCACTATACCTTCACTGCGCTGGGCAACGACCGGCCGGGAATCGTGCGCGAAATCGCCCAGGCGCTGAGCAGTCGCCAGATCAATATGGAGCACCTGAGTACGGAGTACTCCAGTATGCCCTGGTCCGGCGAGCCGCTGTTTTCCGCCACCGGCAGCCTGCAGGTGCCCACCAGCGTCGATATCGACGATCTCACCGAACAACTGGACACCATCGCCGACGAGTTGGCGATCGATATTGCCCTGGAGGAACCGCAACACGCGCAGGAGCCAAGCCGGGAGCACAACTAGCGGCGGTTAGCGGTCGGTCGCCAAGCTAGGCCACCAGATCGCGCAGCAACAGCCCAACCCCGTAGGCCAGTGCGGCGGCAATGCCGCCGACAACTGCAGTCTCCAGCCCTGAGCGATACCAGGGGTGATTGACAAAGCGGCCTTTCAGAGCGCCGACACAGAAAAAGGCAATCCCGGTCAACCCCGCGCTCCAGAAAAAGGGATGGGCAAAGGTCCCGGGCACCCGCCAGTTGACCAGGAATGTCAGCAGCGGCAGGGCACCGATGCTGAAAAAGGCCACAAAGGTGGTGACTGCCGCCCGCAGCGCGGCTTGCGGTTGCAGGCTGAGGCCGTGCTCCTCCTGCAACATCGTGTCGACCCAGCGCTCGCGGTCGGCGGTGATAATCGTCACCGCCTCCTCCAACTGCCGGCCACTGAACCCCTTGCGGGCAAAGATTTGGCGAATCTCCTCCCGCTCCCCCTCCGGGTGGTGGCTGATTTCCCAGTGCTCCTCGGCGCGGGTCTTGTCCCGCAACTGCCCCTCGGCCCGGGTGGCAAGGTAGTTACTCACCGCCATGCTGAAACCGTCCGCCAGCAGGTTGGCGAGGCCGAGAATGATAATCACTGCCGCGGCCAGACCCGCCCCCGCGACCCCGGATACCACCGCAAATGTGGTGATAGCGCCGTCGATAGCACCGTAGACGAAATCTTTCAGGTAACTCGGATTCGGTCCCAGCGCCAGGCGCTCGGAGATAGCCTCCGGGCTGTGATCCCGGATTGGTGTCGATGTCGGCATAGTCTTCTCCCTCGCCACCACAAGGGTGCACCCGGTGGCGGCGGACTGCAAGACCTGCTGCCCGCCACCGCCAACGGCTGTAACCTCGGGGCCGTAGTCCGGAACTGCCCCCTGAATTTGTGGGCAAGACAGAAGCAGCCCCTAGCCAGAGTAATCCATGGCAAGGCAGGCCCCGGTCTCTGCTAGCCGAATTTCCCCACGACTCATATGGCTATCGCGCGCCTGTTACCCACTGCTGCAATGACATATCCTCAGGCGAACATCCTCACTGTTCAATCAACAAACGCTTTAAAACCGCACACTTACCGGTAGACACCGCGAGGCAATACCTGTATTTAGTATCCCGGCAGGAATCGCTAACCTTTTAACACTCGCAGACCACACGTTCAGACCCTGGAATGATAAACGTTGTACTTTTTCAACCGGAAATCCCCCCAAACACCGGCAATATTATCCGCCTGGCCGCCAACACCGGCTGTGACCTGCACCTGATCGAGCCCCTGGGCTTCGTTCTGGACGATAAACGCCTGCGCCGCGCCGGCCTCGACTACGGTGAATGGAAAGATATCCGCCTGCACAAAAGCTGGCAGGCGTTTCTCGACCAGCAGGGCCCGGGAACGGTCTACGCTATCAGCACCAAAGGCACCCGCCACTATACCGACGTCGATTTCCGCCCCGGTGATTACCTGGTGTTCGGTCCGGAAACCCGTGGCCTGCCCGCCGCCATCCGCCAACAACTGCCGCCGCCGCAGGTGCTGCGCATCCCTATGCAGCCGCACAGCCGCAGCATGAATCTTTCCAACGCCGCCGCCGTGATCGTCTACGAGGCCTGGCGGCAACTGCAATTCGACGGAGCCGTATAAAACATGACGCGAGCACCCATCGGGCTGTTTTACGGCAGCTCGACCTGTTATACCGAAATGGCGGCGGAAAAAATCCAGCGCTGTATCGGCGCCGATAAAGTCGACCTTTTCAACATCGCCGACGAACCCATTATCAGCGCGGCGTTTTACGAGCGCCTGATCTTCGGCATTCCCACCTGGGACTACGGCGAACTGCAGGAAGACTGGGAGGATATCTGGGACGATATCGATACGGTGGACTTCAGCGGCCGGCGCGTCGCCCTGTTCGGCCTCGGCGACCAGATCGGCTACCCGGAGTGGTTTCTCGACGCGATGGGGTATCTGCACAGTAAAATCGAGCACCGGGGCGCAAAGATGGTGGGCTACTGGCCTGTTGCCGGCTTCGAGTTCGAAGCGTCAAAAGCGCTGACGGCAGCCGGCGACAGGTTCGTCGGCCTGGCCCTGGACGAGGAGAACGAGTTCGATAAGACCGACACACGTATCGAGCAGTGGTGCCGGCAAGTGCTGGAGGAATTTGGTTGAGCGACCCCAGCGCCAGGATAACATGGGACGCCGCCGGCCAGCCCGTCTCCGCCGATTTCGACGATGTCTACTTTTCCCGCGCCGACGGCCTGGCCGAGACGCGCCACGTCTTCCTGCACCACAACCACCTGGCCCGGCGCTGGCGCGACCTGCCGGCCGAGAAAAACGGCAGCTTCACCATCGCCGAGACCGGCTTCGGCACCGGCCTGAACTTCCTCGCAGCCTGGATGCTGTGGCAGCAGGCCGCACCGCCATCGTGGCAACTGCATTTTATTTCAGTGGAAAAATTCCCCCTCGCCGACGTCGACCTGAGCCGCGCACTGCACCTCTGGCCATCGCTGCAACCCCTTGCGGAACAATTGCTGGCCGCCTATCCGCCGGCGCCGACCCGCGGCTTTCACCGCCGCCACTTTGGCCCCGTGACACTGACATTGATCATCGACGATGCGGCGGCGGGACTGGCCGAACTGCTGGCCGCTGATCACCGCGCTGTTGAACAGCCTGCGGCACCGGTCGATGCCTGGCTGCTGGACGGTTTTGCACCGGCAAAAAACCCGCAGATGTGGTCGCCGGCACTGTTCGACCTCATCGGCAGGCTCAGCGCACCGGGCACCACCGCCGCGACATTTACCGCAGCAGGCGTGGTAAAACGTGGTTTGCAGGATGCCGGTTTCGATATTGAAAAGGTCGCCGGTTTCGGGCGCAAGCGCGATATGCTGCGCGCCCGCTTCCGGGCGCGGGCGCTGCCGATACCTGAGCAGCCGGCCGCCGCCGGCAAAGCCCCCCCGGGCATGGCCTGGCCCGTCGTCCACAGCCGCGACCGGGTCGCGGCCGCGGCCCGCAGCGCCCTGGTTATCGGCGGCGGCCTGGCCGGCTGCCACAGCGCCCGCGCACTGGCCCGACGCGGCTGGCAGGTGACATTACTGGAGCAATATCCGCACCTTGCCGGCGGCGCTTCCGGCAATCCCCAGGGCGTGCTCTATGCCAAGCTGTCGCACACCCGCGAGACTTTCAGCGAGTTCAACCTCAGCGCTCTGTTGTATGCCCAGGCTTTCTACCAGCCGCTTTGGCAAAACCACGGCGATCTCGGCCGCCAGTGCGGTGTCCTGCAACTCGCCTACAGCGAGACCGTCGAGCATCAGCACCGGGCCCTGGCCCACAGATTCGGCGAGTACCGGCGGTTTTTACGCCGCTTGCCGGCAGAGGCGGCCAGCACCCTGGCGGGCACCCTGCTCAACTGTCCCGGCCTCTACTTTCCCGCCGCCGGCTGGCTGAAGCCGGCGGCGGTGTGCCGGCAATTGGCGGCGCACCCCAAGATAACCGTGCTCACCGATTGCCGGGTGGAGAGCCTGCAACGATCCGGCGAGCACTGGGTGGCGCTGGATCGCGGCGGGCATGAAAAGGCACGCGCCGCGGTCGCCGTTATCGCCAGCGCCCACCACGGACGCCAGTTCGACCAAACCCGCTACCTGCCGCTGCGGGCCATTCGCGGCCAGGTCAGCTACCTGCCGGCGACCGCCGGCACCGAGACGCTGGCCACGGTGCTGTGCGGAAAAGGTTATATCGCGCCGGCCGCCGGCGGCCAGCACTGCCTGGGCGCTACCTTTGATTTAAGGGAGGCAACCGCCGACCTGCGCCCGGCAGATCACCGCCGGAACCTCGACAACTTCGCCGCGGTGGCGCCTGCATTACACGCCGCCGGGATGGCCCGGGAGCCGCATACCCTGGCCGGCCGGGTCGGTTTCCGCTGCGCTACGCCGGACTACCTGCCGGTGGTGGGGCCGGTGCCGCGGCTGGCGGATTTTCTCGATCTCTATGCGCCCCTGCGCCGCAATGCCCGCGCCGACATCGCCGCCCCCGGGCGCTACTGGCCGGGGCTCTACGTCAACCTCGGACACGGTTCGCGCGGCCTGTGTTATACGCCGATCAGCGCCGAGCTGCTGGCCGGTCTGATTACCGCACAGCCGGCACCGTTGCCCCGCCCGGTGCGGCAGGCGCTGCATCCCGCCCGATTTATCATCAGGGACCTAATTCGCAACAAAATCTGAGGTTGGGACTACACTTACCCATAGGGTAGCAGCCAGGAGACTGAGCCAATGTTGTTGAACGCGGGGCGGCGACGCCATGAACCACGGGTAGGGGTGGACCAGGTCCACAACTATTACGAGCATCTGGTGCTGGAAGAAATCACCCTCACCAACGAGCGATCCCGAACCGATCTGGACTTTCTCGCCGATGTCGCCTGTGTCGCCCTCAACCGACTGCCGCCGCGCTATGTACGCCACGATGTCGACCTGACGTTCTTTATGTCTCCGCTGGAGCTGCAGAACATGCAGGAGAAAATCCAGAGCGCCGTCAAGCAGGCTATCGACTACGTCGTCAGCCGCGATAGACAAAAAGTCGCCGACGATGAGGAGCAAGCCTAGTCCACGACGCGCTCCACCGACCTGCGCCACTTCCCGCGGCACGGTGCGGGGACGTAACTTCAGTTGCGTCCCCCTCGAAGGGAACCACCCCACGCTCAACCTGCACCACTTCCCGCGGCACGGTGCGGGGAACCACCCCACCCTCAAATTGCACTGCTTTCACCGGCACGGTATGCCAGGTGACATCTGTCACTCCCTCTAACGTCGCTGGAAAGATAAAGAACACCGCAGTACACCGGACGGGTGCCTCTAGGAGAGGGAGTGGCACCATTCTAGGGGGACGCAACTGAAGTTACGTCCCCGCACCGTGCCACCGGAGGAGGTGCCACCGGAAGAGGCACCGTTGCCAATATACACAGCCCTTACCCTTACCCTGGCCCGAATAGCACTTTTTTACCCTACGTAATACCATTCGATTCAAACCAGAAATTGCCACAGGATTCACTATGGCGAGAGGCTTTCCACTGCTTGGCGTCTGGCTGGGCTGCTGTCTGTGCGCCGCCGCCGCGCCGCCGCTGTCCTATACCGTTATCGACAGTCAGGCCCAGAACCCCGGGCTCTTTACCCAGGGGCTGGAGATTGCCGGCGATCGGCTCTATGCCAGCAGCGGTCTGTACGGTAAATCATGGATAGCAGCCTATAAGCTCGAGTCCGGCACCGTCGTGCGAACCCAGCGACTGCCGCGCTCTTTGTTTGCCGAAGGTCTCACGCTGCTGCAGAACCGACTCTACCTGCTGACCTGGAAAGCCGGTCGGACCCTGGTTTTCGATCCCGACGACTTCACGGTGTTAAACACCTTCCACTACACCGGCGAGGGGTGGGGACTCACCCACGACGGCACTCACCTGATTATGAGCAACGGCAGCGAGCAACTGGTGTGGCGCGATCCGGCCACTTTCGAACCGGTGCGCCGGCTGCGGATTCTGCACGGCGAACGCCCCCGCCATCAGCTCAACGAGTTGGAATACGCCGATGGTTTTATCTGGGCCAATGTCTGGCAACAGGACACAATCTTGAAAATTCATCCCACCGACGGCCAGGTGGTGGCGGAGGCGGACCTGTCGCGCCTGCGGCGCAAAACGGTAACCCCGGACCACAACAACGTGCTCAACGGCATCGCCTACGACCCGCAACGACAGGCATTTTGGGTCACCGGGAAACTCTGGCCGAAGCGCTACCTGGTGCAGTTTACCGAGCGAGCACCGGCCGCCAATCCACCCCGGCAGCCACCGGCGGCACTCAAACCTGACTGAAGGCCAGTTTGCATACCCGGTTGCGGCCGTCGCGCTTGGCGGCGTACATCGCCTTGTCCGCCTGTGACAACAGTTGTTTGCCCAGGTGCTCGAGGTCCGCCGCCCGTTCGCCGAGCGGGCGCCAGGTCGACATACCGACCGATACGGTCACGGAGATATGCCGGTGATCGTCGGTGAGGACTTCCATCTCGGCGACCGCTGCGCGAATGCGCTCGGCGATCTGCTCGGCCTGCGCCGCCTGACAGCGCGGCAATACGCTGACAAACTCCTCACCGCCGTAGCGGGTCAACAGGTCGGTCTTGCGCAGTTGCTTGTGCACCGCCTGCGCCACCCGTTTCAAACACAGGTCGCCAACCTGGTGACCGTAGTTATCGTTGATTTTCTTAAAATGATCGATATCGACAAACATGCACGTCAGCGGATCGCCGCCGCGTTCCGCGCGCTCCAGTTCCTTGGCAAATTCCAGGGTAAAACTGCGGCGGTTTTTAACCTGCGTCAGCATATCCACCTGCCCCTGGCGGCGCAGGTGCTCGCGGCCGATACAGTTTTCGAGACACAGGGCCACAATGGAGGCCAGGTGAAAAACAAAATCCGCCGCCTTGTCGGCGCTGAACCGGTTGCTGGACAGGCTGCCGAAGTGCAGTCCGCCGATAAAACGCCCGCGGCGCACCAGCGGCAGACAGGCGGCGCTGCCGAGACGATCCAGCCCCGGAAACAAGCGCGAGGCGGCCAGCACATCGAGACTACCCAGTTTCACCGCAGGCGGGCGGGGATACATGACATTGAAAAAATCCTCGCTGTTACGCAATTGCAGATTGTTGTCAAAGGGGGGGATCTCCAGTTTGCTCAGCAGATCGCGCAGGCTGTAATCGCGATCGAGCAGCACCAGGCTCACGGCGTCCAACTCGAAATAGTGTCTGGCATCGACCAGCAGGTGCTGCAGTAACTCCTGCAGACCGGTGCACGCCAGCAACTGGAACTCGAAATCGTGATAATGCTGCTGAATTTTATGGTTTTCTTCAATTCGCGCCAGCAGATTATTGACCGTGCTCTGCAAACGCCGATTCTCGCGCTCTAAATCCATCATGTGACTATTATTACCATGACATATTACCGCTACCAACCCATTTTCGGGTCCGCCAACCTACCTTACCCAACTGACGCTCAATACCACTCGGTGGCGTCTATCATTTAATAGCACAGGATTGACTGCCCCACCATACCAGTCGCGGGCCCGGCGCCGGCAAAGCGCTGGGCGGCACCTGAAAACCGCGCCAAACTACAGTAGAATAGCGCCGTTTTTAAGCCCCTGAGATTTAGGCCATGACCACCGAACTGCTGTCCCCCGCCGGCACCTTGAAGAGTATGCGCTACGCCTTCGCCTACGGCGCCGATGCCGTTTACGCGGGCCAGCCGCGCTACAGCCTGCGGGTGCGCAACAACGAATTCAACAAACTGGAAAACCTGGCGGCCGCTATCGAGGAGGCCCACCGCGACGCCCGGCAATTCTACCTGGCCAGCAACCTCTCCCCCCACAACGACAAGGTGCGCACCTATCTGCGGGACCTGGCGCCGGTGATCGAGATGGGGCCCGATGCCCTGATCATGTCGGACCCGGGGCTGATCATGCTGGTGCGCGAGACCTGGCCGGAGATGCCGGTGCACCTGTCGGTACAGGCCAATGCCGTCAACTACGCCACGGTCAGGTTCTGGCACCGGCAGGGCATATCGCGGGTGATACTGTCGCGGGAACTGTCGCTCGACGAAATCGAGGAAATCCGCCAGCAGTGCCCGGAGATGGAATTGGAGGTGTTTGTCCACGGCGCCCTTTGCATCGCCTATTCCGGCCGCTGCCTGTTGTCGGGTTATATGACCCACCGGGACTCCAACCAGGGCGCCTGTACCAACTCCTGCCGCTGGCAGTACAACGCCCACGCCGCCAGGGAGACCGAAACCGGCGACCTGATTGCCGTGGACGCACCGCAAACCTGGGAGCCGCCGGCGCCGGTACTGTTGCAGGAGCAAAGCCGGCCCGGCGAGTATATGCCCGCCTATGAAGACGAGCACGGCACTTACATTATGAACTCCAAGGACTTGCGCGCCGTGCAGCACGTTGAGCGGCTGGTGCGGATGGGCATCCATTCACTGAAAATCGAAGGTCGCACCAAGTCTCACTACTACGCCGCCCGCACCGCTCAGGTCTATCGCCGGGCCATCGACGACGCCCTCGCGGGGCAGCCGTTCGACCGCCGCCTGCTGGGCCAACTCGAACACCTGGCCAACCGCGGCTACACCGAGGGGTTTTATCGTCGCCATGTGCCGAGCGAGTTCCAAAACTATGAGAAAGGCGTCTCGAACAACCTGCAACAACAGTTTGTCGGTGAGATAATCGGTTGCGACCCGGCCCGCGGCACCCTGGCAGTGGAGGTGAAAAACCGCTTCGAGCAGGGTAATGAGTTGGAGCTGATTACCCCGGCGGGCAATCTGCCACTGCGGGTGGAACATATGGAAAACAACCGCGGTCAGGCCATCGAGGTCGCCCCGGGCTCCGGTCACCGGGTCACACTGCCACTGCCGGACGGGGTTACGCTGGGCGGCGATGGCGGCTATGCCATGCTGATCAGGCATTTCTGATGGGGCGCTTTCGCTCTGTCGTCGTCCTCACCGGCGCCGGTATCTCGGCCGAGTCGGGTATCCGGACCTTTCGCGCCAACGACGGTCTGTGGGAAAACCACCGGGTGGAGGACGTCGCCACCCCCGCGGCGTTTGCACGCGACCCCGCCCTGGTGCACCGCTTCTACAATGCCCGCCGCCAACACCTGCTGGGGGATATTCAACCCAACGCCGGACACCGGGCACTGGCCGAGTTCGAGCGGGCGTTTCCCGGCAACTTCACCCTCATCACCCAAAATATCGACAACCTGCACCAACGGGCCGGCAGCCAAAACGTACTCGCCATGCACGGCGAGCTGCTCAAAGTGCGCTGTGCCGCCAGTGGCCGGCTCTACCCGTGCCGGGAAGATATCGACAGCGCCCGCGCCTGCCCCTGCTGTAACCGGCCCGGCCTGCTGCGCCCCCATGTGGTCTGGTTCGGTGAGATGCCGCTGTTTATGCAGGAAATCGAGGCGGCGTTGAGCAACTGCGACCTGTTCGTGGCCATTGGCACCTCCGGCAACGTCTATCCCGCCGCCGGTTTTTTCCAACTGGCGAGCGCCTGCGGCGCGCATACGGTCGAACTGAACCTGGAGCCCTCGCTGAGCGGCTCGCAATTCGACCGGCAGGATTACGGCCCGGCCACCGAAGTGGTGCCGGCGTTTTTTGCCTCGCTGCCATAAACCGGGGCGGGAAACTGCCGACAGACCGCTGGCAACAGGCGCCGGAGGCACTTAAAGCGGGTTCTGCGGGACGCTTTTTTTGCGCGGCAGATGAACGATAAATTCTGTACCCTCGCCGAGTTCGCTGACTACCTCGATAGTGCCGCCGTGGAGCTGCACCCAGCGCCGGCTCAGGGCCAGCCCCAGCCCACTGGACGCCCCTGCCCGGGTCATCGGCGCTTCGATGTTGGTATGGCTCTCGAACAGATAGGGCTGTTGCTCCGGGGCAATACCGCAGCCGCTGTCGCGCACGCTAACCGCCACTCCCTCGCCGCTGCCAAAACGGGAGCTGGAGCCACAGGTAACCACCACACCCCCGCTATCGGTATATTTCACCGCATTGCTGAGCAGGTTGTCGAACACCTGCCTGAGTCGACCCGCATCGGCCTCAATCACCATATCGGCCGGGCACTGGTTGCGCAGGTATAGTCCGGCTGCCTGGGCCTGCGCCTCAACCCGCGCCAGCGCCTGCATCACCAGCCGGGTCAATTCCACGCTGCCGTAATTCAACACGACACCGCCCGACTCAGCCCTGGCAATCGCTATCAGGTCGTTAATAAAATTCAGCAAAATTAGACCGTTGCGGTGAATGCTGACCAGGGCCATATCGGTTTTTTGCGGGTCGACCTCAGTCCCGGCCTCCAATTTTTGCACCAGTCTGCGGCTGAAGCCGATAATCGCATTGAGGGGGGTGCGCAATTCGTGACTCATACTGGCAAGAAATTCACTTCTGCTGCGATTGGCGGCCTGGGCCTCCTCCTGGGCCCGGATACGGGCGGCGATTTCCTCATTGTTGCGCTCGATGATACCCAACAGGGCCGACTCCGACTGCTGTACCTGGCGCAGGTAACTGAGTGTAATGAGTATAATCGTAACTAATTGAACAACCTGCTGTAATCGATCCTGACTATGACGAAACCGGATCGGCGTCATGTCTTCCAGTGGCCCGGCCAGGTTCTCCAGCGCCAGCAGCGCGACAATCGCCAGCACTGTCGCTACCCCCCAGTGCAAGCAGGCCCGGGCCCCGAGCATCAGCCCGGCCAGCATCGGCACAATATAGAACCAGCCGGCCACCACCCGGCCAATCCCGCCGCTGCTGTAGGCCCCCAGGCAAATGGCGACGAAGACACCGCTCAAAACGAGGTGTGCGGCCAATGCCGGACCTGTGCGCCGGCGCAACATCCAGAGACCGGCCCCGGCCGTCAAGGTGCAGTATCCCAGCGACAGCATGCGCGGCAGGATGTCCCACTGCCAGGCCCGCCAGAGAAAAATCAGGCTCGCCACACAGACAATCGCCGCGCAGGTATTGACCGTGCGGTACTGTCTCAAGGCCACAGGCGAAACGGCTTGAGGGTCCAACCCGGCATTGAGAAAGTCGGCCAGTGTGGCTTGCAGTCGCGCATGCATAAAGTTGATATCTGTACCTGTGATAACCCGTGAAGACTCTGAGTTTCAGTGTAGACGCGATCCGGCTTTGCGGTCGACCGGCACTGCGCAAACGGGCAATTCCGCGCTTGTTTGATCTGTATCAAGCCTCCCGCAGAGCCCCGGACTTACTCTTTAGCCGCCTACTGGGATTTCATAACAAGATAGCTTCGAATCGGGATAATCTCGAACCGCGATCATCCGGAGCCGAGCTACTCCAGAACCAAGATAATCCAGAACCCGAGATACTCCAAAACCCAAGATACTCCGGAAACCATGTCAGCAGCTTTTGAAAGTCATGCCACCCGAGCAGCCAGCGGCAGCTACCCCTCCCCCGCGCTGCTGAACCAGTCCCCCTGGCCGACGCCCCGGGCCGCCGACAGCGACCGTTCACTGAATATCGCGCCGCTGGCGATCTGTATCAATATTCCACTGCAAGCGCGCGGCGCTGAACTCCCCCCGGCACTGGCGGGCGCTCTGGGCCGGGAAATTGCCAGCCAACCCCACAACCTCCGCCAGCGGCCGGTCAGTCAGCTTATGTGGCGCAACCCGTTCAATGACTTCGGCCTCGGCGACCTGACCGCCACCATGCATCAGCTCGGCAGCCATTTCCGCCTGCTGCCGGGTGACAGCCATGAATATTGCGCCGAGGTCGATATCTTTCAGACCACAGAGGAACAGGTTGCCCTGTTGAAGGGGTTGGGGTTTAACCAGTTGTTGGTCACCCTGCCCCCGGCGGCGCTGTCCTCGAAGCTGGACGATGTCGCTCCCGTGTTGACCCAGCGCATACGGGCGCTGCGGGACTACGGCTTTGCCAGTATTGGAATAAAACTCGTCTATGGCTTCCACGCGCAAAAACCCCACCAGTTGCGCCACCTCATCGACACCATCATTCACCTGCAATTCGAACGGGTCTATCTATGCGACGCGCTGGAAGACTACCACTGGGACCCTCTGGCCACTGCCTGCGCCAACAGCAGCGAGCTGCAGGATCACTTTACGCTGCTGTTTAACGCCCTGCGCAACAACGGTTACCGGGTGCTCGGCAACGATTGCTTCGTGCTGCCGAAAGATCAACTCGCGGTGGCGCAGCGCCACTATCGCCTGCGCCGCACACTACTGAACTACAACGCCAGCAATGCCGCCGATTTACTGGGCTTGGGCCCCGGTGCCTATGGTCAATTGGGCAGAACTTATCAGCGCAACGAACCGGACCCGCAAACCTACTGCCACAAGGTCGGCAACGGCGAATCGCCGGTGATCGGGAGCTACTCACTGGACGAGCAAGGGCAGCTGTTACGACTGGTTATCGACCAGTTACTTTGCTACCATCGCCTGGATATCACGTATATGGAGTCGCGCTACAAACTGCATTTAATGCCGCTGCTACGCCAATCCATCCGGCGGCTGGCGAGCGAGTTGAGCAGCGGTTCTCACGCTCTGGTGCAATTTAAAGATCGCGCCTGTATGCACCTACCTCCTATAGGCATACTGCATCTACGGGCAATTTGTGATGCGCTCGTTATGGAGGGATTGCTGGACCAACACAAGACTACAAGCACAGACACCAGTGAACGTTATACAAAACAGTAACGCCCGAAAAATATTTCCTGAGACCTGCGCCCGTTTTTTGACGGGCCTATTGCTAACGGCAAATACCAATCAGTAACAAGGGAAGTACCATGCCACAGTTAAAAGAGACCGCTCGTGTAACTATGGATAAATTCGCGTCAGACACCCGCTGCCACACTAATCCACAGGTTTCCTGCGGTAATTGCCGACTGAATTCGATCTGCCTGCCGATCAGCCTGCACATCGATGACATCGACAAGCTGGACGATATTATCCAGCGCAGCCGCCCGCTGCAAAAAGGCGACTACCTCTATCGGGCCAACGATGAATTTGTCTCAGTGTTTGCCGTGCGCTCCGGCACGGTCAAAGCGATCAACATTACCAACGACGGCCAGGAACAGGTAACCGGTTTTTATCTGCCCGGCGAAATCGTCGGTATGGACGGGCTGGCGACCAACCGCCACACCAACTCAGCCATCGCCCTGGAGACCACAGCGGTGTGCGAGATTCCGTTTACCCGGCTGGAAGAACTGAGCATTAAAATCCCAAGTCTGCAGCGCCACTTTTTTCAGTTGATGAGCAAAGAGATCACGTCCGATCAGCAGTTGATTACGCTGTTGAGCAAAAACAGCGCCGAAGAGCGGGTCGCCGCACTGTTGGTGAGTATTTCAAGTCGCAACCAGCGCCGCCAGTTATCCTCTACTGCCTTTCGATTGCCCATGTCCCGCGCCGATATCGGCAACTATCTCGGCCTCACGGTGGAGACGGTGAGCCGGGTGTTGAGCCGCTTTCAGAAACAGGGCGTGCTGACAGTCGATAAGAAAGAAATCGAAATCGTCGAACTCGGCAAACTGCAGGCAGTAGCCAACCCGATCGGGTTTTAAACTGCCCGCGCCATGGAAACCCAAGCCGCTTTCACCGCAGTCATTCAACAGATTGATCAGGCCAACCAGCAAGACCCCAACACCGAACTGCACCAGGGCCGAGACGTGCCCCGGGAGCTCCTGTATTCGCAGCGCATGACCGCCCGGCTGGCCACCTTCGCACCCGAGGCATCAGACCTGGTGCGCATCGCAGTGCACGCGCAACATATTCAGCGATGGAAAATTCCGAGGCAGGATTACCCGCTCGGTCGTGCCGGCTACAAGCGCTGGCGCACCGACCTGGCCCGATTTCATGCCGCCACTACGGGGGATATCATGGCGGCCGCCGGTTACGATACCGACGCCATCGAACAGGTTAAAACGCTGCTGCAAAAAAAGCAGTTAAAACGCAACGCGCAAGTGCAGTTATTGGAAGATGTTGTGTGCCTGGTTTTCCTCGAACACTATTTAGCGGATTTTGCGAAAAAACACAGCCCGGAAAAGCTGGTGGATATCATCAAAAAAACCTGGCACAAGATGTCGGAACGAGGCCATCAGGCGGCTCTGCAACTTCCCTTGTCGGCACATCTGTCAGCACTCATCGACAAAGCCCTGGCCTGATCAGCAGACTATATAACCTAATACAAGCCGCTGGAAAAAAACTATTCCGGGCTGCACTATAGGTACCGACTCCTGCCGGCGCGACCCGTGTCAAACCAGGACTCATCACCCATAGAGACCAAGTGTCCTCTAACTTTTGGCAAAAAAAATTGCGACAAAACTAGACTAATTTGCTATAGAAACAACCCTTCAGCACTAAACGCAATATAAGTCGGGAACACTTATTACAAGAAATTGCAACCCCTGACGCAAACTGTCGATCCGCCCGCCACCTGCCACACCCTGGCCTTAGGGCCTTGATTTATAGGTTTTTTCCTTGCGCCGGTTACCTGCGGTCGCAGTTAAGGGCGCACGTGAGCAGGCCCGCGCCGGACTGATGACCCACGGCTTACACCACGTGGGACCTACGCAAACCTCGTTTCGCCCGGCGGGGCACCCCTTGACACCTAATGTGAATATCCATTAAATCGAGACTGAAATGTGTGACGAACTACACACAGCAGACAATAAAAAAGGCGGGCGACCATGAAAAAGATTATATGCCTTTTCTTCTTATTCGGATTGACACCACAGGCTCTGTCCTGTGACGAGGAGTGCCGAAAACAGTTGGCTGAGGCCAAGTACAGTGTAGATTTTCCCGGCTACCTGACACGCAAGTACTGCAACGATATCGCCGGCGAGTTCATGACCACCTCGATGAAAAGCCTGCAGAGTTACAGGTTCAAACACCTGGAGAGTAAACATCGCGGTGGCATGCGCAATACCGGTCGCTTTATCGAGCAGCGCAAGGAGTGGTTGGCGGAATGTGATCAATATCTCAAATATACGGATTACGGCAGGCTGTTCAAAGATGCGGAAACCACGGACAGGATTTTTGCCGCGATGACATCGGTGAGCGTGGAACTTGCTTCACTGGTGGAAGGTGCGACCTATACCGACGAAGCCGGCGATGCGTCGACTCAGGTGGCAGCGGAAAAATTTGATCTGCTGTTTAAGCTGGTCGACAATCACAAAACCCTGCTGCAAATCAGAGGACAATTCGTTACCCGCCACTAGCTTGGTTATTGTGGTACTGATGTAACACCAAGCTAAGGCTAAGCCTGTTCTCTCTTTTTCAGCGAGAGAACCGGTCGCTTGGGTTTGTTGGCGGGAGGAACATAGGCCGGCTTCTTGGGGGCGGCGGGTTTGGTCTTTACCGCCGCTGCTGCTTTGGCAATCGCCTCCATCCCGTGGCGCAACAGGCGCGCTTGATCGACACCGTTCAACGTCGGGGGAAAGCGACCCGGGCTGACGCTTGACGGGTCTTTGGGGTTACCTTCGATTTGAATCGTGAAGCCACTTTCGTGGCTGGCGCTCAAGGCTGAAAGATCAACTTTCCAGGCGGTAAAATCCATAAGTTCGTCTATCTGTGACTGATGTCATACAACACGGCTATTACACCATAAACTGTAATCGTGCACTAACACTTATTGCCTATCACTACCTATATTATTTTCCGGGAGCAACAGGTTTAATAAATCCGGATCATCGAAATGACGCCGGCCGATAAACGCGGTGGCGTGGGTACCGATGATGCGCATGGCGCCGGGGCTGGCGACCCCCATGGGCCAGAACAGCCAGCGCTCTGCGCGCCGCGATGCCGGCACCAGACCGTTCTCGGCAAACAGACTGCGCCGCCCGCCCTCGGGTAGCGGCAAGGCCCGCAGTTCATTGTAAGGCATCGCCTGTAATACCCGGGCCGATTCATGTACGCGCCGGTGGTTTTCGACCGCCAGTAACAGGTGCGTATTGGCCTGCAGCGTCAGGGTCAGCGGGCGGGTAAAATCGATATGCCCACTGGCGCCAATAAACATCGGCTCCCGGTACAGGCGATTGGCAACTTCCGCGCGGTAAGCCGGTGCGGGATAAAGTTGATACCAACAACCGCAGTTGTGGATACTGTCTGCCGCCAGCACCTGCCCCGAAGGCAACAAATGCACGCGCCAGATCAAACCATCGAGCCGCCCCGCCAGCAAATCAAAACGCCCATTCGGCTCGCGCCCGGAAAACCAGACACTGTAATTGAGTTGCACGGTCACCTCGCCATGGTAGCGGCCAAAGGTTACAAATGTATAAACTTTCGGCCGATCCGGGTTCAGGCCTATGCCGCCGTCAGCGCCCCAGAAAAGCTCGCCGATACGGTCGTTGTCGTCGCGCGCCTCCACCTGCCAGGCCGGCGCCCAGGCGGCCAGCAACCGTTGCCGGTCAGCGGGACTGAGCCGCGGGATACCCAAACTGTCTCTGGCTGCACGGCGCAGGCGCGTCACTGCCTCTGACACCGGGCCGCCCGGCGCCGGTGCATAGCGGTTGAATGGCTGCTGCCGCGACGCGCCGGCACTGCGATAGTGCGCCTGTTCCAGACTTTGGATATGACGGTGCTCGTTGACCACGCCGCGCCGAAACGGCAGCGCGGAAAGCGGATACAGGCCGAGCCACCGTTTCCAGACCTGGTAGCGATCGGCGGGACGGGCGCGCGCCACGACCGCGGCAACCGGTGCCGGCCGTCGACTGAGATCGGCAACCAACAGGGCCCCGCAAGACCGCAAGCGGTCGTCGAGTTCGCCGGCAGATGCAGGCAACCCCGCCTGCGACAGCGACTGCCGCGGCAGTTGCAGCGATTCCAATAACAGGCCTTCGACGGCGAGTTGATTCAAATGCTGCAGCCATTGCTCCACCTGCCGGTAATCGGCAGTGTCCAGCTGCGGGGCAAAGCTGCCGAGAAAACGAGAGCTGCGCAGGTAAGGAAAGCCGGCCAGCCGATGGAAGGCGGCATCGCGCACACCGGCAAGCTCCACCTGTCGACTCAGCGTCTGGTAAACCCCGGCACACTCGCGCAGGGCCGGATCGCGAAACGCAACCTCGGGCGTGGATACACAACCGTGCAGCCAGCACACCAACACCAGCAGCCAAAGACAGCGGCGCCTGCTACCCGCTGCGGCAACAGCGCTCAATTTCATGCTGCTTATCATCAGCCCCATACTGTTTATCATCAACCTCACGCTACCTGTTACAAGCCCAATCCCGCCGCACTCAACTTCTGCTACTTGTGTTGTCGCGCCGGCGGTGGCGCGCCGATATGAGTCTGGTTGCGAGCCTGCGCCAGTTCCACCTGGCGTTGTCGCTCACTGAATCGCGCCCGCTGGCGCTCCGTCTGCCGGTCGTGACACTGCGGGCAGGCAACGCCGGGCAGGTATTTATCGCTGCGCTTATCAGCGGCGGTGATGGGGTTGCGGCAGCCGTGACAGAGCGCGAGACTACCCTTTTGCAAATCGTGGTCCACCGAGACGCGATTGTCGAAAACAAAACACTCACCGCGCCACAGGCTTTGCGCCGGCGGCACCTCTTCCAGATATTTCAAAATACCGCCCTGCAAATGGTAGACGTGTTCAAAACCCTGTTGTTTCAGGTAGGCGGTAGACTTTTCACAGCGGATGCCACCGGTGCAGAACATCGCCACTTTTTTGTGCCGATCGCGATCCAGGTGAGCGTCAACATAGGCGGGAAACTCGCGAAAGCTTTTGGTCTTGGGATTCTCGGCCCCGGCAAACGTGCCCACCGCCACCTCGTAGTCGTTGCGGGTATCGATAACCAGCACATCGTCGGCACTGATCAGTCTATTCCAGTCGGCCGGCGCCACATAGGTACCGGCAGCCCGATTGGGGTCTATCCCCTGCACCCCCATGGTTACAATTTCTTTTTTTAACTTTACCTTCATGCGGTGAAACGGCTGGGTCCGGTCGAACGACTCCTTATGATCGATATCCGCCAGGCGCGGGTCGCTGCGCAGATAAGCCACCAGTGCGTCGATGGCGGCGCGCGAGCCCGCGACAGTGCCGTTAATACCCTCGCTGGCAAGCAGCAGGCTGCCCTTGACGGCCAGCGCATTGCAGCGATCGAGCAGGGGTTGCCGCAGCGCGCGGTAATCCGGCAGCGCGACGAACTTATAGAGGGCGGCGACAACAATATCACTCATGGGGTTGACTCAGGTAAACGAAAGCGGGCAATTGTACCCAAGCGATTAATTTATGGACAGCCCTTGCGGGTTTTTCTCAGGTATCAGCTTTACTGCCCCCCAGGCACTGGGGAGACGCCGGAGCCGCCGTCCTGTCCCGCCATTCCTCCGGCGTATAAGTATGCAGCGCCAGGGCGTGAATCGCCTCCTGCATCTCCTCACTCAGTACCGCGTATACCTGCTGGTGGCGCTGAACTTTGCGTTGACCGGCAAAGGCCGCCGCCACCAGCACCACCTTGAAATGGGACTCTGAGCCCGGCGGCACGCTGTGCATATGGCTTTCGTTTATCACTTGCAGATGGCTCGGCTGGAAAAAGTCGCCGAGCTTGGCTTGCACTCGGGCCTGGACTACGCCGGGGCCCCGATCCGGATCGCGCATGGATTCTCCCTCAAGGGTAATATGACCGGCCCCATTATATACGGGTTATCACAGCGGCGGTGCCCATAACTTATTGGCATTAGCTTTGGCGGGTAATTACACCTCTTGCCCCTGCCCACTGCGCCCCCGTGGTCTACACTTTAAAGCTATAAAGACGCATGACAGCAGTAAGTGAGCCAGCAGTACAGTTATGAAAGATGTCAAAGTATTCGTCGATCGCCGCAGGGGGCGCGACAGGCGCGTTGAACTTGATCTCTGCAGGGAAATGCGAGTGGATATGTATCACAGGAAACGCCGCAAATCGAGGGATCGGCGGCACAAATCCCGCACCCTGGCGCAAGATTATTACGCCTATACCCTAGCGGGCGAGGCCGGCGAAGAAACCCACTAAATGCCGCCGGGCCCGCCGCCAAAGCAGTGAAGTGATCGCAACCGGCAGCTTATTTTACCGCCTGCCCGACCCTGACTATCTTCATCGTATTGGTGCCACCGTGAACATTCACGTAGTCGCCTTTGGACAGAATGATCAGGTCGCCGCTTTTGATCACGCCGAGCGCCTGCAGTTCGTTGACCGCCATTTGGTTGATATCCTCGCTGGCAATACCGTCGCTGTCGAACGGCACCGTCTGCACACCGCGAAACAGCGCCACCCGCCGCAGTGTCTGCGGGTGGCGGGAAAACGCAAAAATCGGCAACCGCGAACTGATACGGGACATTAACAACGGGGTCGATCCGGTCTCGGTCAAACAAATAATGGCCTTGACCCCGTCGAGCAGATTGGCGGCGTACATTGCCGACAGGGCGATGCATTCATCAATTTCCGAAAAGCGATCGTGCAGTTTCAGCGGTGAGCTGTGCGCCTGGGGGTGTTGCTCGGCCCCCAGTATCACCCGGGCCATCGCCTCCACCGTCTGCACCGGGTAACTGCCGGCGGCGGTCTCGGCCGACAACATTACGGCATCGGTGCCATCGAGCACGGCGTTGGCCACATCGAACACTTCGGCCCGGGTCGGCATAGGACTGGTGATCATCGATTCCATCATCTGGGTGGCGGTGATCACGCCGCGGTTGAGTTTGCGGGCCCGCTCAATCATATGCTTCTGCACGCTCATCAGCGCGGCGTCGCCGATCTCCACCCCGAGGTCGCCGCGCGCCACCATAACGGCGTCGGCAGCGCGGATGATACTGTCCAGTGTCGCCTCATCGCTGACGGCTTCGGCCCGCTCCACCTTGGCAACGATACGGGCGTGCCCGCCGGCCTGTTGCACCAGCTCGCGTGTCTGTTCGATATCGGCGGCACAGCGCGGGAAGGACACGGCGAGATAATCGACATCGATAGCCACCGCCGTTTTAATGTCTTCCCGGTCTTTGTCGGTCAGGGCGGCCGCCGACAAACCGCCGCCCTGGCGGTTAATACCCTTGTTGTTGGACAGGGTGCCGCCGACTTCAACGCGGCAGTTGATACGCTGGCCGTCGACACTTTCCACCTTGAGAACCAGGCGGCCGTCATCCAGCAGTAAACAATCGCCGGGGGCGGAATCCGCAGGCAGGCATTTGTAATCGATACCCACCTGGGTCTGGTCGCCGGCATTACTGTCCAGGCCCGCATCGAGGGCAAAGGCGGCCCCGGCGACCAGATCGACTTTGCCGGCGGCAAAGCGGGCGATACGGATCTTCGGGCCCTGTAAATCGCCCAGCACCGCCACATAGCGACCGTGCTTGGCACACAGCTTGCGCACCATTTCCGCACGGCGCCGGTGGTCGTCGGCGTGACCGTGGGAGAAGTTCAGCCGCACCACATTGACGCCGGCAAGTATCAACTGCTCCAACACCTGCGGGTCCTCGGTGGCGGGCCCCAGGGTGCTGACAATTTTGGTCCGTCTAAATGTGCTCACCGGTGTTAACTCCTCTCTCGGCTTGCTGGTTGCTCTCGACCTGTTGGTTGCCCGCGGCCTGCCGATGGCATAGTCGCGTCAGGGTTCATGCCGCCTGCATCAGCGCCAGCGTGGTGTCCAACATCCGATTGGAGAAACCCCACTCGTTGTCGTACCAGGACATGACTTTTACCCAGCGCCCCGACACCATGGTCTGGCTGGCATCGAAAGTGGAAGACGCGGGGTTGTGATTAAAGTCAATCGACACCAGCGGTAACGCATTGTAGGCCAATACACCCTTGAAAGCGTCACTGGCGGCTGACTCCTTGACGATCGCGTTGACCTCCGCCACGGACGTTTCGCGACCGGCCAGAAAATGCAGGTCGACCAGGGACACGTTAATCGTGGGCACGCGCACGGCCATGCCTTCAAGCTTACCTTTTAATTCCGGTAACACAAGGCCTATGGCGCGGGCGGCGCCGGTGGCGGTGGGGATCATCGACTGCGTGGCGGAGCGGGCCCGGTAAACATCTTTGTGGTACACGTCACTGAGATTTTGATCGTTGGTATAGGCGTGCACCGTAGTCATCGAGCCCTGTTCAATGCCGAGGGTGTCGTGCAGCGCCTTGGCAATCGGAGCCAGGCAGTTGGTGGTGCAGGAGGCGTTGGAAATCACCGTACTGGCAGCCGTCAGTACCTCCTCGTTTACGCCGTAGACCACGGTGGCGTCCACATCGCTGCCCGGCGCCGAGATAATCACTTTTTTAGCGCCGGCCTGCAGGTGCGCGGCGGCCTTGTCGCGATGGGTGAACAAACCGGTACACTCATAGACCACGTCCACATCCAGCGCTGCCCAGGGCAGCGCTGCAGGATTGCGTTCGGCGAGGGTTTCAATGCGATCGGCGCCGATTACGAGCGCGCCGTTGTCGGCCGCCACAGCCAGCGGAAAGCGTCCGTGGACGCTGTCAAACTGCGTCAGATGGGCATTGAGTTCCGGGCTGCCCAAATCATTGATGGCGACAACTTCAATGCGATCGCGATAGTCGGACTCATAGAGCGCCCTTAGCACGTTGCGTCCGATGCGCCCGTACCCGTTAATAGCTACTTTGATTGTCATGCTGCACTACCTTCCATTCGTTGTTTAGTCGTCAGTTGTCGGAAGCTGTTACCTAGTGCTTCGACCAATAAAGATTTTTACCTAAAACAGGTTCCGGTGCTCTTAGCTAGTGCGGACTCGATCCGGGTAGAGCCCTCAGTGCCACCGAAGTGAAAATCTTTATTGGTCGAAGCACTAGGAATCAAAACGCCTCCCGTGTTGCTTCTCTCTGCGAGCAGGCTATTGCGCCAACTGCGACGCCGCTTGGGCACGGCTTTTTATTTCTTGCCAGTTTTCCTGTTGCACCAACTCCGGTGCCGCCATCCAGGAGCCGCCCACGCAGGCGACATTGGGCAGCGCCAGATACTGTTCGGCATTGGCCAGGTTGATGCCGCCGGTGGGGCAGAACGTCAACTGCGCCAGCGGACCGTAGATCGATTTCAGCATGGGGATACCACCGGCCGCCTGCGCCGGAAAAAACTTCAAACGGGAAAAGCCTTTTTCCAGCAGCACCATGGCCTCGCTGGGGGAGCTGACACCGGGCAGGAAATTGACCCCGCGCTCAACCGCCGCATCGATCAGGCGTGTGGTCGCGCCGGGGCTGACGATAAACGCCGCGCCGGCGTCACTGGCCTTATCCATATCGGCTGGTGTAATAACGGTGCCGGCGCCGACCACCGCCTCGGGCAGTGCCGCGCGAATCTGTTCGATGGCCGCCAGTGCCGCCGGGGTTCGCAGGGTAATCTCCAATACCGGCAGACCGCCCTCGACCAATGCCCGCGCCAGGGGTACCGCGTGATCCGGATTGTCGATCACCATCACCGGAATCACCGGTGCCATTGCCATAATTTGCTGTATGTTCTGGTTCAAATTCAGTTACCTTCTGCTGATTTTGATTCTGGTTCAGGTCGGGATGGGCCGACCTGAGCGATTAACTGCGCGCGCCGGCGTCCTTCGGGTCCGCGTCTGCCGGGTCCGGATTCACCCAGTGATGGCCATAGCGTTCGAGCAGAGCATCGGCCTGCTCGGGGCCCCAGCTTCCCGCCTGATAAGGGTGGGGCGTGTTGCGGGGGTGGTGCCAGGCCGCCAAAATAGGGTCGAGCCAACCCCAGGCTTCCTCCACTTCATGCCGGTGTGCAAACAGGCTCTGGTCGCCGGCGATTACATCCAGTAACAACCTTTTGTAGGCATCGCTGGAAAACCCTTCATAGGTGTTGGCAAAATCCAGGTTGAGCGTTACCGGTTTCAGGTGCGGCTCATAGCGATGCAGTTCTTTCGCCATCAGCTGCAGTTGAATACCCTCGTCCGGCTGCAGGCGAATGATCATGCGGTTGGGCTGCAATTGGCCCGCGGCGCGGCCATAAGCCAGATGGGTTACCGGCTTGAACTGAATCACAATTTCCGCAAACCGCTCCTGCAGGCGTTTGCCGGTGCGCAGATAAAAAGGCACGCCGGCCCAGCGCCAGTTATCGATATGGGCGCGAATCGCCGCGTAGGTCTCGGTCTTGCTCTCGGCACTCAGCTCGGTGAGATAACCCGGCACCGGCGCGCCGTTGACCTCCCCCTCCCCGTATTGGCCGCGCACTGTGAGGCGGTGAATATCATCGCCGGTTATCGGCCGCAGCGCCTTCAGCACCTTGAGCTTTTCCGCGCGAATATTCTCCGCATCGAGTTTGTGCGGCGGCTCCATCGCCACCAGGCACAACAGTTGTAACAGGTGGTTCTGCACCATGTCGCGCAGGGCTCCGGCGCGGTCGTAAAATTCGACCCGGTCCTCCAGGCCGACGGTTTCCGCCAGCGTGATCTGCACCTGATCGATGGACTTGCCGTCCCACAGCGTCTCGAACAATAAATTGGTGAACCGCAACGCCAGCAGGTTTTGCACGGTTGCTTTACCGAGGTAGTGGTCGATGCGGTAAATATGATGTTCGTCAAAGTGCTGCGCCACCTGGTCATTGATGGCCTGCGCCGATTCCAGGTCGTAACCGATGGGTTTTTCCAGCACGATGCGCGACTGCGGTGAAATCAGCGACTTCTCCGCCAGGCAGGCGCAGGTCTGGCCGTAGAGCGATGGCGGGATGGCCAGGTAAAAGACGGCTGTGCTCTGGGGACTGGCCTGCAACTGGTCGGCGAAACTGTCCCACTGCTCATTGACGGCGGCGATATCGAGGGACACCGGGTGCAGGCGGTCTTTGAATACCTGCCAGCGCTTTTCGCACAACTCTCCATCGTTCAAATAGTGTTCGAGCCCCTGGCGCACCTTGGCCTGGAATGCGGCTACCGCCTGGGATTTGCGGGCGATGGCGAAGATACGGGTAGCGGCAGCCAGCTTGCCCTCCAGCTCGCTCCGATACAGAGCCGGCATCAGCTTGCGTATGGAAAGGTCGCCGGTACCGCCGAAAATAACGATATCCAGGCCGGGAAGATCAGGCTCTTTGGTCATGGGTTATCTCGCTTGCCGTCAATTTCAGTGCGGGCTCTGTCACCAGGCTTTATCTCTGTGTATCGGGTTTATGTAGTAGCCACCTGTAAATAAACTACAAAATGTCAAAATACTCTCCCGTAATGCTGATTTAATAGTCCTGCTGGATAAATGTACATCCCGATCTCTGTAGTTGGCGATAAAGCTGCACAGCAGGCAGGTATTTTATTATTTGTAGTACTAATTCAAGCGCTTATCAAGGACATCGGAGACCGGAGACAACACCGGGATGACGATCTATGCGAGGGGATTGTACTCTTTTTTGTAGTTAAATTACAGGCAGATTCTTTAAATCCCTAACAAATCCACACTTTCTTAGTTCGGCGGTACAATGCGGGGCAGACTGTAAGTAAAGAAGTGCCACTCAATCGGCCAGCCTCCTCCGGGCGAGGCTTTTAGAAACACGGGCTTAGTGAGGTGGGGTTAAGGTGGGTTTCGGGATTGGGGTTGAGGGACTGTGCGCGGCAGGGATGCCGCGCCCAAGCCCACAGGGAGGTGTTGACGGCGTGTCCCTCAACCCCAATCCCGAAACCCGCCGCCACGGGCCAGCCAGAGAAAGCGCCACCACAAACCGGCTAACTAAAAAACGGCGCTATCCGGCAGAATCCGTCAACACACTCTGCACCGCCCGCTGCCATCCTTTATACAGCTTCTGCTGTTGCTCGAGCGGCATCTCCGCGGTGTACACCTGCTGCGCTCGCCAATACTCGCCGAGACTATCCAGCGATTCGATCCACCCCGCCGCCAAACCGGCCAAATAAGCGGCGCCGAGCGCGGTGGTCTCCGTGTCGGCGGGCACCTGCACGGAGACCCGGGTAATATTGGCCAGAAACTGGTTGAACCAGTGATTGGCGGCCATACCGCCGTCTATTCTCAGGGTCGATAAATCGATACCGTCCTTTTTAATGGTCGTAAGCAGGTCCTGGGTCTGGTAACCCACGGCGTGCAGGCCGGCAGCGACGATATCCTCGATACTGGTGCCGCGGTGCAACCCCAGAATGGCGCCCCGCGCATCGGCATCCCAATAGGGTGCGCCGAGCCCGGCAAAGGCCGGTACAAAATAGATGCCATTGTCTTCAGGTATCTTTGCCGCAATGGCTTCGGTCTGCGCGGCACTGACGATAAAATTCACATTGTCGCGCAGCCATTGGATCAATGAGCCGGCAATAAAAATACTGCCTTCGAGCCCATAGGTGACCTCGCCGCCGATACGGTAGGCGACCGTGCTGAGCAGTTTATGCTGGCTGGCGACAGCCGCCTTGCCGGTGTTGGCAACCAGGAAACAGCCGGTGCCGAAGGTGCACTTGGCCATGCCGGTCTGGGTGCACGCCTGCCCCACCAGCGCCGACTGTTGATCGCCGATAACCGCGGTAATGGGCGCGGAAAAACCGCAGACGGCGGCACTGGTTTTGCCGAAGTCCGCCACCGTGTCCCTGACCTCCGGCAATACCGCAGCCGGAACCTGGAGGAGTTGCAGTAACTCTTCGTCCCAACACTGTTCGTGGATATTGAACAACAGGGTACGCGAGGCATTGGTGGCATCGGTGGCGTGGGTCTGGCCGGCGGTGAGTTGCCACAGCAGATAACTGTCGACGGTACCGAACGCCAGCTCCCCGCGCTCCGCCCGCGCCCGGGCACCCGGGGTATTGTCCAGTATCCAGGCGATCTTGGTGGCGGAGAAATAGGGGTCCAGTAACAGCCCGGTTTTTGCCGTTACCCGGGCTTCCACATTGCGCGCCCGCAACGCCTGGCAGTGCGCCTGGGTGCGGCGGTCCTGCCACACAATCGCCGGCCCGATCGCCGTACCCGTGGCTCGGTCCCAGACAATCGTGGTTTCACGCTGATTCGTGATGCCGACACTGTGGATAGTCGCGCCGGCGCCGGCCTGCGCCACTGCCTGGCGGCACACCGCGGTGGTAGTGGCCAGGATAGCGGCGGGGTCCTGCTCTACCCAACCGTCCTGCGGGCAGTTGACGGCTATCTCCTGTTGTGCCACGCCAACGGACTGAAAAGATCGATCGTAGACAATCGCCCGGGTACTGGAGGTTCCCTGGTCGATAACCAAGATATACTCGCTCATAGTGTGCATGACCTTTTATTGTGATAGTTCTGTGGTACCCGGCCTCATCCTTTGGCAATCGTGCTTTCTACTGCCGTCTTCTCAGTAAAAGCCTCTCGAGCGGACCTTTAGCGACAGCCCCGACAGTGGCCCCGGCAATATGTGCAGTCGGGCCTGCCGTTGCGCGGGTGGAGGCCGCGCTGAAAGCGCGAAATCGTATTGATGGTGAATACTCGGGCCGACCGCGCCCGGCTATTTTACCAGAGGTTTGTTGGCGGCGTGATCGGCACCGCCGTGTTCCACGGCGGCGGCGTCGAGGGCGGCCAGGGTCATTTTCACACTCAGGTCTTCCACCGCCTGTAATTGCACCGCACCGTCGATCACAAACTGCAAACCGGCACTTGTCATGCTATTACACATATTGACCACGATAATGGCGATCTCGAGGGGGAGGTCGTACAAGTGCCTGACCTGCTTGACCAGGTACCGGTTGGTCAACTGCCGGTCGGCATCGTAAACCTGGCGCACCAGGTCCAGTACCGCCGGTTCGCTCATCAGCCGGTGCTCCAACGAACCTTTTTCCTGAATCCGCAACAGCCGCGCGCGGGTGGTAAGCCGTACCATCTCCTCAAAGTCCTTGGCGGTTTCGGCAATACCGATATTGACGTCGCGAATGGCGTCGAACTCACGCTGCAACAGCGCCGCCAGCAACTCATTGCGGTTGGAAAAATAGTTATATACCAGGGCTTTGCTGATATTGGCATCGCGCCCGAGGCGCTCCATGGACACTGCGGAGACACCCTCTTCGATAACCACTTTGGCCGCGGCGTCCAGAATCAGCCCACGGCGCTTCTCCGGCGCCAGTCGCGTGCGTTTTTTAGCGCCCGTTTTGACAGGTGTATCTACCGTCATCGCTTTGTTCACCCTCGCCCGTTATCCCGCCCTTTATTGACGGATGGCAAAATATAGTGCAAAGATCGAGGCGCTGGCAACTGCTAATTATAATTTTGGGGTTGAATTATCAGTTAGATACCGATTGACCTCACTCTCCCGCCACAAAAGGGGGTATTCAGGGGACAGTTCACATAACTTATTCAGCTCTGGTAAAAATAATAACAAAGTCAAGTTAACTGGGAGATTAAGCTTTCAATTGAGCAAGACCCATTGGATTGTTCCCGGCATGCGGGGCAGAATCGTGTCGGGATACTACAGGGAAAGTCAAAGAATAGCGGCGATTTATGGATCGCTCACTTCGCTACCGGCACCGGCACCGGCATCACCATAACCCCAGAAACCGATAATGCGGGTTTGCGGTCGATGATCGGCCGCCAGCTCAGCCAGCCGCCAGCGCTCAAACTCCCGCGCACGCAGGTCGGGCGGCGCGCGCCATTGGCGCCGGTGCAGGTAGTGCCAGATATATTCGCGCAGGAAACCGCCCCTGCGTATCTGTGAGAGGGTGTCGAGATAGGCGGCATCACCGAACTCCCCTGACAGCAGGTTATCGCCGCCGGTCGCCGGGCTGCCAAGTTCCGCCCAGCGTTCGATCAGCGTCATACGCGCCGAAAACTCGCAGTCAAACGAATGATTGCGCGCCGGATTCTCGCCACCTTCTTCAAGCTGGCAGACGCTGCGACTCAGGCTGTAGGCGACCCAGCTCTGTAACACCGGGTCTTGATTCCCATAGACATAACTGGGCAGATAAAAGGTATCGCCATCGGTCAGGCCGCCGCGCACATAGATATGTCCATCACAGGCGACCAGTAGGGTGAGAATGAGGATCGAGACCGTTGCACGCATTCGCCGGCCCTTGACTTACGGTTAATCGACACACGAATACTACTCCAGGGGCAACCGCTGGAGCCAGAAATAACCGATGGTTCTGTGACGCCATCCCCATCCAGACCCGCCAAAGTGCGCGGGACAAGGAATAAAAGCTGCGACGTTGCCGCTTTTATTTTGCTCTATTCGCATAACAACCATTGGGTTTAATCGCTAATGGCACTAGCTCCGACTAGCGCCATTAGCGCCGGTGTGCCGGACTCACCGGCAAACGCCACCGCCGGAGTTTGGCCCTGGTGCTATCGAAGACCGCCCGACCAAAAACCGGATTGCCGAGATTACGAATTGCCGCTGCGCTTTTCGATATCACTCAGGACGGTAGTCCAAACCAAATCACTCATTACATTCACCGTTGTACTACCCATATCAATCAGGCGATAGATACCCGCAACGATACCCGCAACCTCCACCGGTAAATTAAACGCCTCCACAAAGATCAAGGCAATAACCAGCCCACCACCGGGAATACCGCCAGAACCCTCCGATAACAACAGTCCGATTAAAACAATCGTAATCTGTTCCGTTAAGGTAAACTCCACACCTGCGGCCTGGGCAGTAAACAACAGTACGGCCGCCAGCATAATAGAGGTGCCGTCTTTGTTAAGCTGGGCCCCCAGAGGCAAAGTAAAGCTGAAAACACTGCGGGGTATCTTTAGGTATTTTTCGGCAATATCCATGGCTACGACTAAACTTGCCAGACTGCTGCAAGTGGCTGCAGTTGTAGCGTACAAAGACGATGTTTTTTTAAGCCAACGCAAGGGGTTGCGCCGGGAAATTGTCAATAATATAACGCTGTAAAACAAGACCATTAAAGCCTGTGCAAACCAGACTGATCCGATAAACTTTGCCAACGGACCAAAAATTTTCTCGCCATGCTCACCTATAGTCACGGCGGCTAAGGCACCTACCCCGATCGGCCCGAATTTCAGGATAACATCAACCAGCTTTCTAAAAAGCTGAGCTGCAACACTTATACCGTCTTCAATTTTTGCGCGGGGTTCACTTGGCAACAACAGAGTTGCGATACCGATAAATAGTGAAAAGACGACAACTTGCGCTACATTTCCCTCGGCAAAAGCCCGAAATACATTAGCGGGAAATAAATCCAATACAATCTGGCCAACTGCCGGAACCTCGCCAAAGCCTCCATCAACACTTTGTGTCAATTGCATACCCACGCCGGGCTTGAACCAGTGCGTAATCAACAGCCCCAACGCGAGTGCCATGGTTGTGGTGCAGAGGTAATAGCCCACAGTGCGCACACCAAATCGACTCAGTACGCCGATATTTTTCAAACTGGTAATACCGGCGGCAAGATTAAAGAAAACCAGCGGGATAGCAGCCATTAGCAACAGACGGATAAACAGATCGCCAATGGGGCGCACTGCGGTTGCCCTTTCTCCCAGCAGTAGACCGATAACCCCGCCGATTATCATACCAACCAGAATCTTAACGCCGAGAGAACTCTCATTGTAGAGACGCACAATGTCGAAGTATCGAAGAGGAGAGCGGCCTGCAGGCTTATCAGATTGCGAAGTCATAGTACTCCATTATGCTATTGCAGTTTTAACACAGGACAATACCTGCTCGATATCGGAAACGTTGTTGTAGGCGTGTACAGCAAAGCGCAACTGTCCACGCCTGACAGTATGAATAACATCGTCTTCAGCTAACCGTGCCGATATCTGCGTAATATGGGGGTCGGTTGAAAAGCCATGGCCGCCCGCATCCAGCGCACCCACGGTAATAATATGCGATTGCCGTGCGCCCTGACGGGGAACGGCCGGGCTGAGATCAAGCGAACTCAACCCGTCATGTAACAGGGCTGCCAGCTCCAACACCCGCTTCTCTATGACTTTCTTACCTAATCCCAATAGCAATTCAAGCGATTTATCGGCAGCATAAGCACCGGCGAGATTGTAACTGCCCAGCTCAAAACGGCGGCTATCCGGCTGCAAAACATAGTCAAAACCGCCCATGCTGGAATGGTCTTCAGTGTCCATACTCACCGCCGGCCGTGATAAATAGGCTGGCTCCAGGCGTTCTATCCATCGCGACGAGACATATAGAAAACCAAAACCATATAAGCCCAACAGGCCTTTTGACGTCGACGTCGCAAAACCATCTATATTTTCGTCCACCAGTTCATGCGCTAAAATACCCGCCGATTGGACACCATCCACCAGCAAAAACACATCGCGCTTGCGACATGCTTCGCCAAGCCTGGCGATATCAGTTCTGTGACCAGGCGCAAATGTCACTGAGGCGCAACTGACAATACGGGTCCGCTTGTCGATCGCCGCGATCATGGCGGTGACATCAATTTCCCCGGTGGGTTTTGCTGGAACAATGCGTACTTCAACACCTCTTTTCCCCACCCGTAACCAGGGATACACATTGTTAGGGTGCTCAGCTTCAGCGGTCACGACCACATTGTCTCCCTCTGCCATCGGCACTGCCCAGGCCACGGAATTGATACCATCGGAGACGTTTTTAACAGCGGCAACCGTCGCGGCGTCAACACCCATCAACCGGGCGAATCTCGCCCTGGCGCTACAAACTTTTTCTTCATGATCAACGCGATTGGCGGAAGCCATCGCCAGTTTATCCAGAAAAACATCAATATTCTCGCGCACGGCATCGTGCAAAATCATCTTGTCACAAATAGAGAGATACACTTTTTCTTTCAGTGCGGGAAAACCTGAACGAAAAAAATCGAAATCGGGCTGGCTCATTTTTTCACTGACCTATTCATGGCATCCATTGGGTTTTAGGGAGCTGAAACTCCTATATTTATCTATACGGAAGCTGATTTGCGCCGATAGGTTAACCACTTGAAAACCGCCCCTGTCAGCGACGCCGTTTTTTTAGCGTCAAGTTTTCTTTATCCGAATAAACAGGCACTCGGTAGAAATCAGCTTAAGAACACAATCAGTCCTTATAAATTTTTGTTACGAACTTGCCATCCTGGCGAACGAAACCCCGATACATGCCCCGACCGGAATACCGCATAACAACCTTGCCCTCTTTATCGACGGCGATGACACCAACGCCTCCCCCCAGGTCAATAACGCGTTGCATTGACTCGCGCACGGCGTCATCTGCCGAGTAGGCTTTAAAGGCCATTAAATCAGACATCAGTTTAGTACTTACCGTACGAATAACGTACTCGCCAAGCCCGGTGGACGAAGCAGCAAGCGTGCCATTGTGAGCATAGGTTCCAGCGCCGATAATAGGGCTGTCGCCAATACGGCCGGGGAGCTTACCCTCACGACCTCCAGTCGATGTCGCCGCCGCCAGGTTGCCGTGCCTGTCCAGTGCTACGGCACCGACCGTACCCCATTGCCCGACATCGGCAGGCCTACCCGACAGGCTCGCCTGGCGCGGCTTGCGGCCGTATTTTGTCCCCTGCTGCAAGCGCCGTTGCAGAGAATCCCATTTTCGTTCAGTCCAGAAGTAGTGCGGCGCCACCATCTCCAAACCGGCACTGCGTGCATAGTCTCTCGCCCCTTCGCCGGCCATCATGACATGCGGGGTGTCCTCCATAATCTTGCGGGCCAGCGTTATCGGATTCTTTACATTCTGGACAACACCCACGGCGCCGGCATCAGATGTGCGACCATCCATAATGGCTGCATCCAGCTGATGCACGCCATCGCGGTTAAAGCTGGAGCCTTTCCCGGCATTAAAAAGGGGAGAGTCTTCCAGCACAATCACCGCCGCTTCCACAGCCGAAATACCGTCACCACCAGCCGCGAGAATGTCATAGCCGGCCTGCAGGGACGCTTTCAACGCCGCACGGTGGGCGGCTTCAAGCTCCGCTGTCATTTGGTCACGCTTGCGAACGCCACCGCCACCGTGAATGACTATGACAAAGTCATTTGACAGAGATTTTTGCTTTCTATTCTCATCCGCATAAGTCAAACCGCTGCAAGCCAATACCATCGACAGCAGGCCCAGTGAGGTTACACTTTTCAATATCGACCGATTGCCAACAAGACTGCAGGCAAAAAGGCTTTTTACAAAAGCCACAGGCAAAAAAGCCTTCTCAACAATACGCCAACTTATCACTACTCTCTCCTCTCTACTTTAATTGGGGTAAATCAATCGCTGGAAAATTTTTATGCAGTTTATCAGCCTGTGCAAGAATGCGCTGAAAGCGATGGGAATCGCGCAATGCTCTGGTTAGAAGGTCATCGGCAAAATAGGGATAATTGAAGTTTCCGGCCGCTACAGCCCTGTCAAAATGCTCTAATGCACCATCAACCTCTCCAGCGGCTGCCGCCAGGTGCACCATTCGGTAACGCCGTTCACCATCGGCAATATTTGCCGTGTCAAGCGCGAGGGCGTTGGCAACGTCTTTTACACCTTTTTTATCTTTTGCGGCGAGCCGTTCATAACCCGCGGCAAACTGCCCCCACAGCGATCCTTTTTCTTTGACGACAGCTTGCTTAAAATACGTCCGGGCCCGAACCGGTTCATCGAGATAGAGCAGGGAAAGTCCGGCATAGAAGAAAGTTTTACCTCTAACAGTTATGTCGTGTTGTTTGGACAGAGCAGCAATCTCTTCAAATAACCTCAACGATTCCTTGTGTTGGCCTTGATAGATGTAGGCCTTCGCCAGTTGTTCACGCACACGAATGCGGTTTTTTGGCGAATTATCTAAGCGCTCGGAGCGGCGATAGGCTTGGATGGAAATATCGAGGTAACCGGCATAGCGTGCTATATACGCGAGCCGTGCATAAAGCACAGGGCTGTCAGGCGATATTTTCAGGGCTCGTTTCACAACGTCGGCAGCCTCAATAGTGTTCCCCAAACGCATAAGCACAGATGCGAGACCATTGGCCGCCTGTATATTTGCCGGCTCGAGCTTAAGGGCTTTGCGGTAGGCACTTTGTGCCTCGCGGTAATAGCGGGCTCCCGCACCCGCATCACCCTGGCGTTGCAGCACCTTACCTTGTTTAAGCCAGGACTCACTCGTCTTATCGGCGGCATACAGGGCATGACCACCACCGGCACTTAACGCAACGACAGCCAGTAAAAAGGCAACTTTAAGACAATTCGAATATTCCATTGAGATCAGGCTTGCCCCGCTTTTAAAACCACTTTCCTTAAGACGATTATCAGGACAGCTTTATCCAAAACGGCGCCGGGCATACCAGTTGACTGTTAAAGTGATGAGGCCGGGTCTGGTGGTCAAGCAGGCAATCGTTAGCAATCCCGGCCTGTCCCATATGGCTAACCTGATGCCAGCGCCGGGCAAAAGACGGACGGGCCAGCCCGGGAATGCTACCGCCGGATTGCCGGTAGCGGTAGAGTAGAATTGTAAGCGGTGGTAAACGTCACTAAAGGCGGCGACAGATGCGGGTGCCGATTTTTACCTATTCCCTTTTATGTCAATAGACTAGGTGACTTTGCCCGATTCGGACCCGCCGCGGGCGGGCCGGATCATCTCCCCTTCCAAGCCGCCACCCCGCCGGCGGGGATAAGGGCTTCGCCGAGCACATACTCCCGCGACGCCAGCGTCACCGGGTGGGCATTGTAGTTAAACGCGAACTGCACCTCGCCGCGGCGGCGCAGCCGCACCCCCGGCGGTACCTCCTCCACCGCCAGACCCGCTTCGACGGCAATGGCCTGCATGACTTTGCGCAACAACGCCGCCTCCGGCCAAGTGGCCAGATAGTGAATACCCGGGTGGGTAGCTGTTGTGTGTTTGAACCAGACGCCCCGACCCGCGGCTGTGGACATCAGTGCCGGCAGCGCCGTCTCCACCCACTCGAGCCAGTAATGGGCCCGGTAATCGGCACCGTCCAGCGTCAGGATTTCAGCGTGATCAGGACGCAGGCTCTCCACCCGCGCAATACGCAACGGTATCAGCGTTTGCAGCGCGCCGGGCGGCAGTTGGCCCGGAATCTGGAACGACTCGGTCTTGCTGCCGGTACGCATACCCAACAGTATCGGCACCGTCAGTCCGGCCAGTTCGGCGACAAAGCGATCGTCGGCATGGGGCAGGCAGGGCACCACCACCATCCGATACTCTTGCAATGACGCCTGCGGCGATACGATATCCACATCCAACCCCAGTTCCCGCAAGGCGGTGTAGCAGGCATAGGTCCAGTGGTAACAGGACAACGCTTCACCCTGCGGTTGAATCTCGACGATCCACTCCGCTTCATAACTGTAGACCAGGGCCACGCTGCTGCGCCGGTCGGCACCGGTGTCGAGCGCGGCGATCTCGGTCGCCACCTGTGCGGCTTCGAAGGCGGCCACGTCCGGTTCGCCATTGGGCAGATGTAAACCGGCGTGCATCTGTTCCTGGGCAAAGGGCGCCTGGCGCCAGCGAAAATAAGACACCACCTCGGCGCCGTGGGCAAAGGCCTCCCAGGTCCAGGTTCTGACCATCCCCGGCAAGGGCGCGGGATTGTTGGGAGCCCAGTTGACCGGCCCCGGCTGCTGCTCCATCACCCACCAGCGCCCGTTACAGCAGCCGCGATACAGATCGTGATGAAACCCGGCAAAGTCAGGGTGACCCTGGCGCATAAACGCCAGCTTCTCCGCAGCGGCGAACCTGCCCTGTTCGAGAAATCCGAGCGGGTAACTGTCCCAACTGGCGATATCCAGATCGCGGCCTACCTTGTGGTGATCGAAGCCGGTGGAATAGCCCATGAAGTTGTGCACGATATCGACATCGGGGTGGTAGCGGCGAATGATATCCGCCTGCAGGCGGTTGTAACTGGCCACCTGATCCGAGGCGAAACGGCGATAGTCAAGGCGATGCGAGGGATTGCTTTCAGTCACGGTGCCGCTGGGCGCCTCGACGGCTTCAAAACTTGAGTATTCCATGCTCCAGAAAACATTGCCCCAGGCCCGGTTAAGCGTCTCGACATTGCCGTACTTCTCCTCCAGCCACAACCGGAACGCCCGCAACGCCTCGTCCGAATAGCTGACCGTGGTGTTGTGGCAGCCAAATTCGTTGTCCGTCTGCCAGGCGACAATGGCCGGGTTACCCCCGTAGCGTTGCGCCATGGCGGTAACAATGCGCGCGGTTTCGGCGCGATAAGTGCGGCTGGAAAAACAGTAGTGACGGCGCGAACCAAAGCCCCGGCGGCGACCGTCCGCACCCACCGCCACAATATCCGGCGACTCGTCGAGCAACCATTTCGGCGGCGTCGCGGTGGGGGTTCCCAGTACGACTTGTAACTGGTGTGCCGCCAGCACCGCGATGGCCCGATCCAGCCACTCCCAGCTAAACCGGTCGCGCTGCGGCTCCAGCCGGCTCCAGGCAAATTCGCCGATGCGCACATAGGCAATTCCCATATCGACCATCTGCGCGGCCTGGGTTTCCCACTCACTTTCGGGCCAGTGCTCCGGGTAGTAACAAACACCGAGTTTCACAATCAGACTTACCTCTCGTTATTTAGCTATCATTGTTTAACTGTCGAGATCTATTTATCAAGGTACACCTGCCAATAAAAATTAACCTCTCGATAAAAACTGTTCGGCCTTTATAAAGACACTGACTGGGTCCTGGCCGTAGCGGCAATCGCCTTATGCGACTGCCATTAGGCCCTGACCGGAATAACCGCCTTGTCAGGCATCGACCGCACGAATATCCAACAACAATGTGGTCTGGGCCCGTATCACCGGCAACTGGATACCCGCGCAGCGCAACAAAATTCCGGCGCACTGAATGTCTGCACCCTCGCTCAGCAGCATTGAGGTCTTGGTATCGGCCGCCGCCACGACTTCGGGATTGATCAGCCGCAGGCGATACTCGACCTCGTCGGCCAGTCCATAGAGCCTGACGGGGTCGGCCAACACCTGCAGGTCGGTTTCGAGGCGACTGACGCTCAACAGCGCCCACTCGCGGCCCGGGGAGACCAGCGTAAAAGCGCACAGGTTTTCGCTCCCGGTATCGAGGTAATGCTTCCGGCCGCTGGCAATCAGGCTGCGGTAGGATTTGTAGAGCGCAAAGTAACGCTTGATCACCTCCTCCTCGCCGGCGGGCAGGCGATCGATATCGGCCTCGATACCCATATGCCCCACCAGCGCCGTGGCGCAGCGATAATCCACCGAGGTCATGCGCCCGGTGGTGTGCGCGAGCTGTTCGCCGATATGAGCGCCCATCACCTCGGGCGGAAAAAACAGCGAATAACCGTACTGAATCAATTGACGCTCCTGCGGATCGACGCAGTCCGACAACCAGATACGATCACAGTAGCGCATAATCCCGAAATCGATACGGCCGCCACCGGAGCTGCAATTCTCGATCTCGAGCCCGGGGCAGGCATTTCGAATCCGGGCCAGCAACTCATACAGCGCGCGGGTCTGGCGGTGCACCGAGGGCGTGCCTGCGCGACCGGCCGGATGGGTCAGATCGCGGTTCATATCCCATTTGAGGTAACGAATCGAGTGGGTCTTTACCAGCTTCACCAGGCGCTCATAGAGAAAATCCGATACCGCCGGGTTGGCGATATCCAGCACATATTGATACCGCCCGAGCGGCTGCTGCCGCCCCGCCACCCCCAACACCCAATCCGGATGCCGGCGAAACAGTTCGCTGTTTTCACTGACCATCTCCGGTTCGACCCAGAGACCGAATTCGAGACCGTTTTTCGCCAATATCCCGCCCAACTCCTCGAACCCGTTGGGGAATTTCTTCGGACACACTTCCCAGTCCCCGAGCCCGGCATGTTCGTCATTGCGTTCGGGAAACCAACCGTCATCGAGCACAAACCGCTCCACGCCAAGTGCTGCCGCCCGTTCGATCAACCGGGTGAGCTTCGGCATAGAGTGGTAAAAATAAATTGCCTCCCAGGTGTTGTAGTGCACCGGGCGGGGTTTTTCGTAAATCCGGCGCGGCAGGAGGTTGATGCGGGCGTAATCGTGAAAGCGGGCCGCGACGCCGTTCAAACCCGCCCCCGACCAGGCGGCGTAGAGCGTGGGCGAGGTGTAACTCTCACCCTGGGCCAGGGTTATTTCACCGGGCAACAGCAGTTCTCCCATTTGTACCTGGCGCCGCCCGTCGCGAGTCAGTTCGCACAGGATGCGGTGGTTGCCGCTCCAACCGAGGTGAAACCCGCAGACTTCGCCCTGTCCCCGGGTCACCCGCTCGGCGCCCACCATCAGGCCGGGAAAGCTCGCGTGGGAGGTGCGACCGGCGCGGCTCTCCTGGCTCCAGATACCGTTTTCCAGCGTCTGCCAGCGCGACTGAAATTCTTTGCACCAGCGCCCGGTAAAGGTCAGGCACTGGCGGTAAGCCGCCGGCAGGGCCAGCGCGCCGGCCGCCAGCCAGTTCACCTGCACGGGCGTTTCACTCTCGTTGGTCACCCGGCACTGGCTGGTCAAGACACCGCTGGCTCGATCCAGCACCAGTTCCACCACCAGTGTCAGCGCTGCGGCCGTGTCGGCATAGACAAAGCGCAACCCCTGCTCGATGGCCAGTTGCTCACGCAACTGAAACTGGGTGACGAAATCGCGCCCGTGGCGATGTACCTCGATACCAGGGGTGCCCAAAAACCCGCCACCCGCTTCGGGCACCCAAGTGAGCGGTTCGACGATATCCAGCATGGCATTGAGCGCCGGGCGCTGTTTGAGATCGGCCAGGGCATCCACTGCTACCGGGGCACCCAACGGCTCGCCCCAATACAACAAGGTGGGCCCGGCACCGCTGTCAATATCGGCCTGAACCACCACCTCACTGAACGAACTGGTCAACCGGCTAATCAATATTTTGCCCTCGCACTTTTTATTCATTCGGCCGCAGGAACGGTTCGTTCGATTCAGGCTCAGCCCAGACCGAATACCTAAATGACACTCGCTTCAGGCGCCTACATATTGATGGCGGTAGTGATACTTAAACCTATGAGTGCCAATCGACCGGTCTGCCTCTGGGTGGGGCTTTCAGAAACACATCGTGAACCCATCCATGGGGACTTCACGACAGCATCCCTGCTGTCGAGAGTTTCTGAAAGCCCCACCCAGAGGCAGACCTACCCTCGGTATTCTTAATCAGGATCGATAGAACCAGAATAGGGGTTGATAATTTGGTGCCAATCCCCTTCCCTTCAAGGACCACCACCACCAAAAGTCGGCGCTCGAAGCAAATACTATTCACACCATAGACCCAAATTCAGGACTCAAACCCCAGACCCAGGTACCAGCCACCACAATCCTCAGAACAAAAGATTATCATCGATATTGTCTTATTAATACTATAAATAATCGCAAAATATAGAAAACTTCACTATCATTACGGCCACCGATAAAACCGTGAGTTTTAAAGGCCGGCGATAACGATATTCACGAAACCGCGATAGTAAACTCAAGGTTGTAAAACCAAGATAGTAAAACCAAAGCAATAAAACCAAAATAGCAAAACCGGAACAGTAGAACCAAAACAACAGCCCTACAACAAGAGCCTTTCCAATGACCGATCCGCAACCGACCATCGACGTGGAAGATTTCGGCCACACACCGCAAGGCATAGCGACAAAACTCTACACGCTGACCAACCGCAACGGCCTGCAGGCAAAAATTGCCGACTACGGCGCCACCCTGGTGCAACTGCGGGTCCCCGATCGCGCCGGCGCGCTGGCCGATGTGGTACTGGGTTACGGCAAACTCGCCGACTACCTGGCTCAGTCGCCTTATTTCGGCAGTATTGTCGGGCGTTACTGCAACCGCATCGCCGCCGGCAAATTCAGTCTCGGGGATCAAACTTATACCCTCGCCACCAATTCCGGCGCGCCGGCGGCGCCCTGCCACCTGCACGGCGGCGACAGCGGCTTCGATAAAAAGGTCTGGCGCGCCGAAACCCTGCCGGACCCCGCCGGGCCGGGTCTGCGCCTGCGCTACCTCAGCCCGGACGGCGAGGAGGGCTACCCGGGTAACCTCGATGTGACAGTGACCTATCGACTGACCAACCAAAACTCGTTGCGCATTGAATTCCGCGCCACTACCGACAAGGCGACGGTGGTGAACCTCACCAATCATGCCTATTTCAACCTGCGCGGCGAGGGCAACGGCGATATCCTCGAACACCGCCTGCTGCTCAATGCCGACAGCTACCTGCCGGTGGATGCCGGTATTATCCCCACCGGCGAACTGCGTCCGGTGCGGGGCACGCCCTTCGACTTTAGCGCGCTGACCGCCGTCGGTGCCCGTATCGACGCCGACGATCCGCAACTCGCCCGCGGCAGCGGCTACGATCACAACTGGGTGCTCAACAAACCGGCGGCGGCCGATCCCTACGCCCTCGCTGCCAAAGTGGTGGAACCGCAGTCCGGCCGCACGCTGGAAGTCTGGACCAGCGAACCCGGCATCCAGTTTTATAGCGGCAATTTTCTCGATCGCTCTATGGTTGGCAAAAGCGGCAACCCCTACGGGCCCCGGGCAGCGCTGTGCCTGGAAACCCAGCACTACCCGGACGCGCCCAACCAGCCCCACTTTCCAACCACGACACTGTTGCCAGGAGAAATTTTTGAATCGGTAACCAGTTACCATTTCGGCGTGGAGTAGTGCCGAAACGGCACGGCTTGGATTTGGAGTATTTTGCGAAACGATGTTTCGCTGTTTTCCGCTTCATACCTGGAGCTTGTCTGCCGCACCCCTGCGAACGGCAGTTCCTGAGGTCCCTTGAACTTACCCTTATGGTTCTAATGCGAATCCAAAAGAATCTTGTTAACACTGCGGTGTGAGGCCCTTGCCCGGGGCAGGGGCCGGATCGGCTGACACAACCGCCTTAATTCGCGCCGGGCGCAAACTCATTTCGGCTTGCCCTGGCACAAGTCTATCGATGAGCTGACCACATTTTCAATCCCACCCTATAGCCGGTACACTTCCCACCGGCAATCAGACGCAAACACCCCCGGACAGCGGCAAATCTGAGCGGGTTTCCCATCAAGACAGCCACACACCACAACCTGGAGCGCAGCAAACAGTTGGTATTTATCTTCCCTAAAGCGGTTGTATCGGTTTGAGTTCACCCGAGCCAACCCTGATCGAGACATCGACCGAGCGCCGCACACGCAGCCTGGCCCTGTTTGTAGTCTGTATGGGCTCGTTTCTGTCACCGTTGTCGATCGCCTCGGTCAATGTCGCCATTCCCGCTATGGCCAGGGCGCTGCAGGCCGATGCGGTGCTGGTCAGTTGGCTGCCGACAATCTTCCTGCTCAGTAATGTCGCACTGATGCTGCCGTTCGGTAAACTGGCGGATAACTTCGGCCGCAAACGTATCTTTGCCCTGGGGCTGTGTATCAACGCCCTCGCCTCGCTGGGCGCATTTTTCAGCGCCAGTATTGAATGGATTCTTTTTTTTCGCTTTATCCAAGGCGCCGGTTCGGCCATGTCTTTCGGCACCGGTATGGCGATTATCACCTCGGTGTTTCCCCCCGCCAGGCGGGGTCTGCCGCTGGGCCTGAATACCGCCGCCGTCTATGTGGGCCTGACGATCGCACCCGCCCTCGGGGGCCTGGTTACCGAGATATTCGGCTGGCGCGCGGTCTTTCTGCTGCCGGTGCCGCTGGCGGCAATGCTGGTGATCGTTATCTTCGTTTTCTTGACCGGCGACTGGCGCAGGGACCGTTATTCGCCCTTCGACTGGGTCGGCACGGTGATATTCGCCGGCTGGACCCTGGCCCTGGTGATCGGCCTTACCGGACTGCCGCAGTTGCCCAATATTCTCACACTGCTGTTTGCTTTCGTGTTGTTCGGCGTGTTTATCTGGCACCAGTCCCGGCACGCCGAACCGCTGATCCGCGTGCAAATGTTCAGGGAAAACCGCCTGTTTTCCTGCTCCCTGGGCAGCGCCTTGCTGATGTATGCCAGCACCTATCCCCTGACTTTCCTGCTGAGTCTGTACCTGCAGTATGTGCGCGGCCTCAGCCCGCTGGATTCCGGTCAGGTGATCCTGGTGCAGGCGCTGGCCATGGCACTGCTGGCCCCGGTGGCCGGCAAGCTGTCCGATCGTATCGAACCGCGCATTATCGCCACCGCCGGCTGTGTCAGCGTAGCCATCGGGTTTGCGCTGTTGAGCCGGCTGGACTTCGATACCGACCCCGCGTATATCAGCGCCTCACTGTTTTGTATCGGTATTGGTTTCGGGCTGTTTTCCGCCCCCAATCACAATGCCGTTATGAGTGCCGTCGACGCCAGAGAGATCGGGGTCGCCTCGGCAACGATCAACCTGGCGCGTGTATCGGGCAACCTTATCGGTATCAGCCTGGTAAATATGCTGGTGCATCTGCTGCTGGGCGAGCAGCAGATCACCCCGGAAAAATACCGGCAGTTGCTGTCGACCGTCAACGTAGCACTGACGCTGTCTTTATGCTTTGTCTCGGCCGCGGCGCTGCTGTCAGCCGCCAGGGGTCGCAGAGTTAACGGTTGAGGGTGTCGCGACCACAGACGCACCGTTAAAACTAAAGCCCGGTAAGCGTCGGCGCAGGTTGCCGGTTTAATGAACGTTGCTGTGGACCCTTGGCTCAAGCAGCGCAGTGGTGCCGGCAGCACTGCACCTCACACCGTCTGGTCGCCGTGATACAGTCGAACCACATGGCGGGCCTCGGCAAAAAACAACCAGCGCTCCAGCAGCAAACCGGCAAGCATGGAGGCCACCGCCACGACAGTAAAAGCATCTTGACCGGTCCGCGCAAACAGGCCGATAAAGGTCGACGGCGCGATAAAAGCCAAAACCACAGCGAGTGAGCGCAATCCGACCAGGTGCCCGGTATCGAGATTGAAAATAAATTCTTTATTGAGAAAACCATCCGCCGTATGTCCCTGGTCCAACAACCTGACTCGCGCGCGGGTGAACGTGGTGGCTGTCTGTATACTGGACCCCGAGGGCTTGCCGATACGAATAAAATAGGCCAGCTTGGCGAGTGCGGCAACGCCGATCAGCAACAGACACAGATAAGGCAGGCGGACAGCCGACCAGGTGTCCCCCACCAGCGCCAGCAGCAATACCGCCCCGGACATCAGGCCCAGTAACAGGTAATTGACCGGTGTCAGCGGCAGGTGCCACTGGGGTATCGTCTTCAGGCTCGCGTAGATCATGCCGGTGCAAAACAGTGTCGCCAAACCCAAGAACACGGTGGCAAGTCCCGAGGCTGTCACCCAGGGCGTTACGGTACCGGACACCCAGAAACCGCCCAGGTAAACCATGGCAGCAGGGTAATACAAGACGGCCAACACACCCTCGCGGGACAACCATGACGTTCGAAAGCAGGCAAATGCCCGCCAGGCGTTTTTGGGATTGGCCAGGTGCAAAGTGGAGGCGCACAAACCCAGGGTGATCAAGCCCAGTGCCACGCCCGCGGGCATCCACAGGTTGCGTCCGCCCGCCGGCGGGGCCAAACCCAGGAGCTGTGCCAGCACCAACAGTGACATAAGTCCGTAGCCGGCCCCGGAAGCGACCGTAAACATCAACACAGAAAACGCAGGATTCATACCGGAAGCACTCGCTGTTTACCGTGAAATCACTTTATTGACCCAGTCTTTCACCGACGTCAACAGCGAATTCTTTTTCACCGCCGCCACCGCCTTGCCGCTGCGCGGTGGCAGGTATTTATTGGTCGGCCGATAACCCAGTTCAGGCATCAGGTCGCGCCCGCCTCGCGCGCGCGTCACCTGGCTCACTGTCGAATCGGGATCGTCAAAGTCACCGAACAGACGCGAGTGGGTGGGACAGGTGATAACACAGGCCGGTTGGCGTTCCGCCGCTGGCAGGTGTTCGTCGTAGATACGGTCAATGCAAAGCGTACACTTCTTCATCGTGCCCTGCTCCGCATCCAATTCCCGCGCGCCGTAGGGACAGGCCCAGGCACAGAGGTTACAGCCCATGCATTTGTCCTGGTCGACGAGGACGATGCCGTCCTCGTCGCGTTTGTAGGAGGCGCCGGTGGGACATACGGTCACGCAGGCGGCATCCTCACAGTGCAGGCAGGACATCGGCATATGCACCGTTTTACTGGCCGGCGTATCGCCCACCTCATAGGTGCGAATCCGGTTCAGCCAGGTACCCGAGGGTTGTTTGCCGTAGGGCTCGACATCCGCCAGGGGCCCGATGGTGCCGGACGTATTCCACTGCTTGCAGGCCGTCGCGCAGGCGTGACAGCCGACACAGGTATCCAGATCAATCACCAGGCCGAGTTTCATAATACCGGCCGGCTACTTGCGCTTGACTGCAGCACCGGCTCGCGGCGGCGGGGGGCGTTTGATATTGACATTGGCGTGGGTCGTCACAATCAGTCGGTCCGGCGGCGGCGTGTCGTTAGGGAGCGGTCTGAGGCTGGAAAAACGCGGCAAACTGCACGCGTCCCCCGCTGCAACCGGGGTTATCTTCACCCGCAGGTCATACCAGGCGGCCTGGCCGGTGATCGGGTCGGAATTGGTCAGACGCTCGCGACCCTCGCCGCGCGGCAGCGACTCCGAAATTAAATGATTCAATAAAAAGCCGCGCTGCGATTCTGCGGCATCCGGGTGCAGGCCCCAGGCGCCGCTGCGCTTGCCGATGGCATTCCAGGTCCAGACCGTATCGGCGGCCACACCCTCCATCAGTTTGACCTGCACCTTGATCCTGTCGTTGTGCGACGCCACCCACACCCAGGATAGATCACTGATCCCCAGGCTTTCAGCCCGCGCCCGGTTCATGTAGAGAAAGTTCTCCGCGGCGATCTGTCGCAACCAGGCGTTTTGGGAGTCCCAGGAGTGATACATAAACATGGGGCGCTGGGTAATGGCGTAAAACGGGTATTGCGCCGCATCGACAGCCTGCTGTTCGAGCGGCCGATAATAAAACGGCAGCGGATCGAAGTAGGTCGCCAGCCGTTGTTTATCGACATCGCGCTGCGGACAGGGGCCGTCGTAAAGCCCCTGCCCCGCCAGACGGAATTTCTGCAGGGTTTCCGAGTAGAGTTCGATAACAATCTGGTCGGTGGAACTGACCCAGCCGGCCTGTTGCGCCAGTTGCAGGTAATCCAGGTTGGCGTGGCGAAAATAGCGCTGGTTTGGCGCCAGGCGGTACTCGAAAAAGCATTCGTTCTCGATATACTTTTCCCACTGTCCGGGGTTGGGTTCGCCGCGCAGCGACTGGTCGGCATCCGCGCCGCGATAACCGGCCAAAAAGCCGATACCCGGTTCTTTTTCAAAATTCACGATAAAGTCTTTGTAGCCGCTGTAACGGCGTTCCCCGTCGTCCCCGATAAACACCGGCAGCTTTAACCGCCACCCCAGCTCCACCATCACCTCCTGCCACGGCCGTACATCGCGCTCAGGGTTCAGCACCGGCTGGCGAATGGCATCGCAGGCGGCGTGGGGCTCCGAGATCGGGCGATCGAGCATGGAAATAGTATCGAACCGTTCCAGGTAAGTGGTATCGGGCAAGACCAGATCGGAGTGATTGACCATCTCCGAGTGAAACGCATCGCCGGTGACGATAAAGGGAATCTTATAATTGCCGGCAGCGTCTTTAGCCTGCAGCATCTCGATGGTCTGGCGGGTGTTCATCGATGAGTTCCAGGCCATATTGGCCATAAACAACATCAGCGTATCGATCGGATAGGGATCGCCCTGCACGGCATTTTTGATCACCCTATGCAGCAGGCCGTGATTGGCCAGTGGCGCCTCCCAGGAAAAGGCCTTATCGATACGCAACGGCTGGCCGCCGGCGTCCAGCACCAGGTCTTCGGGCTCCAGCGGAAAACCCAGTGGCGGCGAGGCCAGCGGTGTATCCGCCGCCACCTGCTGCGCCGGTCTGATCGCCGGCGGAATATGTTTGGGATACGGCGGCTTGGCCAGGTGCCCGCCGGGGCAATCAATAGTGCCCAGCAGCACCTGCAGCAAATGCAGCGCGCGGCAGGTTTGAAAGCCGTTGGAGTGAGCGGCGATACCGCGCATCGCGTGCATGGATACCGGCCGGCCGACAAAGCGGTCGTGTTTGCGCCCGGCCCAATCCGTCCAGGCCACATCGATGGTGACGGTTTCCTCAAACGCCACCCGGGCGATTTCCAGTGCGATGCGTTCGATATCCGCCGCGGCCACACCGCAGACGGCGGCGGCATGTTCCGGTGCATAGGCCCGGTCCAGGTACTTCTCCAGAATCAGGCTCATCACCGTTCTGACTTTTTCCCCCGTCGGCGTGGTGTACTCGCCCACCAGCGCCGGCGTCACATCGGTGCGGCACGCCTTGGCAATCGCCCCGCTGGTCTGGTCCCAAACCGCCGCACCGCCGTCGGCATCGCGGTATATCAGACCGTCGCGCGAGGTGCCGGGCGCGGTGATCACCAACTGCGGCGCGTTGGTATACCGAATCAGGAACGCCTCGTCGACCAGACGGCGGCGCAGCAGCACGTGCACCATCGACAGCGCCAGCGCGGCATCGGTGCCCGGCCGGATGGCGATCCACTCATCGGCAATTGCCTGGTAGCCCGTGCGCACCGGATTGATCGCCACGAATTTGGCGCCGCGCTCTTTGAGTTTTTTCAGTCCCAGCTTGATCGGGTTGGAGGCGTGGTCCTCCGCCACACCCCAGAGCATAAAATAGCGGGTGTGCTCCCAGTCCGGATCACCGAACTCCCAGAACGAATGCCCCAGCGTGTAGAGACCGGCCGCCGCCATATTGACCGAACAAAAACCGCCGTGGGCGGCCCAGTTTACCGTGCCGAACTGGCTGGCCCAGAGCCCGGTAAGCGCCTGCATCTGGTCGCGGCCGGTAAAAAACGCCAGTTTCTTCGGATCGGTGGCGCGAATAGCGGCCAGGCGCCGGGTGAGGATATCCAGGGCGCGCTCCCAGGATATCTCGTCAAACTCACCGGCACCGCGCTCACTGCCCGGCTTGCGCAGCAACGGCGCCCGCAATTTGGCCGGCGAGTTTTGTTTCATGACACCGGCGTTACCCTTGGCACAGAGCACGCCCTTGTTGACGGGGTGATTGGGGTTGCCCTGGATAAAGCGTATCTGCTCCCCCTCCAGGGTCACCTTGATGCCGCAGCGACAGGCACACATATAACAGGTGGTGTACTTCACCTGTTGGCGGTCGTGATCCTCAAACTGTGGTAGCGGCGATTGATTGTCAGGCATAAAGGTTTCGTAAAGCCAACAGCAAAAACACGCGGAGAAAACAAAAAAACGGCCCGGCCGCTGACCAGGTTTGACCTGATTGCCGCCGGACCGCTCGGTAGAATGACCGAATACAAAGCACAGATTTAACGAAGAGAAACACTTTACTTCGCGAGCTATAGTATTCGACTCATTGGTCTTATGCAAGATATATGATATTTAATAATACAAATAAAATACCCCTACCCGCATAGTCAACCTGCGGCCCCGAGCAGCCGATCCGGGCCGGGCGATCAGAAGCTGGCCCGGGCGGCAACGCCGAAGTAACGGTCGGCATCGCGCGGCACCTGGAAGCGGAAGCCGTCGCCGCTGTTGGTGGTGACGTAACTTTCATCACCCAGGTTTTTGCCAATCAGCGTAATGCGATACTTGTCGTCATTGAACGAGAAGGCGACACTGGCGTTGAAAATATCATATTCAGGCAAGAGTCCCTCCGGGTCCACAATGCCATCGTTGTCCGGCAAATCGGATTGCTGTTCGTCCGTATGCACGAAAGAAGCGTTCAAAATAATATCCATATTGGCGGTGGGAATAATGTATTCCGCCATCAGGGAGTATTTCAGGTCCGGTGCAAAGGGGACGTCCAGCCCGGAGCGGGCGTCGCAGACAACCGTGACATTGAGCGGGCAACTGAAGTCGTCAATTTCCGCTTTGACCGAGGCAATACCGCCGGAGAGCTGCAGGTTTTCCAGCGGCCGCCAGATAAAATCCACCTCGACCCCTTCTGTCGACACATCGCCGGCATTGGTGAGCCGGGTAATGGTCACGCCGCTGGCATTGTCGGCATTGTTGGCCTGGAAGTCCTCGATATCGGTGGTAAAGATCGCCACATTGGCCACCAGATTACCGGCGGCGTACTTGTAACCGATTTCGAAAGACTCCGAGGTCTCCTCGCTGATGCCGAGTTGGTCCACCGCCGCCATATTATAGAAAACATTGAAGCCGGGGCCCTTGTAACCTTGCGCAAAGGTGCCGTAAGCCATACCGGCGTCGCCGAAGTCCCACTGGATACCTATTTTGCCCGAGACGTTGGTCTCGTCGGTATCACCGGAAAAATTGGTGTCGCCGTCCGCAAATTGGCTGTTTGGCAGACGCGCGCGCACACCCACACCCTGGCGGCCGAACGGATCGAGATTGCGGCGATTGTGATTGAATGAGATTTCGTCGTCGGTAAACCGCAGACCGAACAACAGCCGGAAATTGTCGCTGAGGTTTAACGTGCCCTGGCCGAATAACGCATAGTTGGTAAATTCGGTATTGAAAAAAGCGGTTGCCGAAACGATATCGTTGGCATTACAGGTCAGCCCGGGGTTATCGGCCAGGATTTGGGCGTTCTGTCCGTCATTGTTTTGGCAACTGGCCTCGCGGGTGAAATTGCGTTCGGAATCGATATTCCAATAAAACAAACCCAACTGGTACTCCAGCATCTCGCCCTGCGGCGACGCCAGGCGCAGTTCCTGCGAAATCTGCCGCCACTCCTGCGGCCCTACATCATGCAACTGAAACGGCACGTCAAAAACCGGCGTATCGGCAGTGCCGCCAATCGAGGTAAAATCACCCTCGCGAATTTCGGTGTTGTCCCAGGCGCGAAAGGCGGTGATCGAAGAGAGCTGATAATCCCCGAAACCTTTCTCGATCTGTACCGAGAAAGCGGTGGTTTCGTCCAGCGTGCGTGTCTCCAGATCGTGATCGATACGGCGCTGGTCCAGGTCCAGATCGACATTGCCGTCAACGACGCCGTTGCTGTCGGGCGCCGCCTCGGAGTTCGGGTTGCGGCCGCTCGGCAAAACCTCCAGATCCGTACAGCAGTCATCGTCCGCTTCATAACTTTCAGCGATAAAAAGAAACGACAGATCGTCGCTGGCATCGATCTCCAGCATGCCGCGCAGTCCCTGGCGGTCATACCCGTTGGTGGTGCGGTTGTTGAAGACATTCCTGATATAGCCGTCAAAGCCTTTGTCCAGCACCGTGAGGCTGCCGCGTGCGTTTTCCGTCAGCGGCCCGGAGACATTGAGTTTCAGGCTGTACTCATTGTCCTGGAAGAGACTGGCTTCAATGGAACCGGAGAACTCCTCACCCGGCCTCCTGGTTATCATATTGACGACGCCGGCAGAGGCGTTTTTACCAAACAGGGTTCCCTGGGGTCCGCGCAGCACTTCGATGCGCTCCAGATCGTAGAGATCGGCGAACGCCTGGCCCGAACGTCCCAGGACAACCCCGTCGACAACGGTGGAAACACTCGGCTCCGCCGCGGTGCTAAACGAGATAGTGCCGATACCGCGAACGGTGATCGCCGAGTTGCGGGTGGTATTGCCTTTGCGAAAACTGACGGAGGGCACCATCGCTTGCAGTCCCTCCAGATTGTTGGCGAAAGCGGCATCGATCTGGTCGGCGTTTAAAACCGATACGGCTACCGGCACATCGGTGAGCTTTTCCTCACGCTTTTGTGCGGTAACCGTTATCTCTTCGAGAAGAAACGACTCGCCGCTCTGCGCCAGGGCCGGTGCGCCGGCCGCCATCGATGCAACAGCCAGTGCCGCGGCCACCGGCCGCCGGGAAAATATTCTCGCTACCAACATATTACCTCCCACCTTCATATCGTTATTGATTATTCACCGGCGGTATTCTTCCACGTGCTCCATGCAGCTGGTACAGACTTGCCATGCAACCTTGCAGCACAAACTCGATCTATAAGCTTACACTGCACTTCACACTCAATTCATCGTCAACTTTTCCTGCAAAAGAATACCGTGAAATATCGTTATAGTTGGAATAGGGGCTATTATTAATTGCTTTTACCAGCCGTGAACATTATCAAATGAATCTATATAATACAATATATATCTTATATAAGTTTAACGATCCCCATCGACGCAGCCCCCTCGCTCAAAATACCGCGGACAGATTACTTTAGAGAGCCTAGACTTTAACTGTAGGAGACACAAATACATCTGTGCGCGCAAATTGCAGTGCGATAAAAACCTGGCGGTGGAGGCAAACCATCACCGGTAACACGAAACCCGCCATCAAAGGCGCAACCTACTTTTTACATCACTCAATATTAATTTTCTTTATATAAAGCAAGCTCCTATATACCTGATCCTGTTCAAAAATGTCGCCACGACGGCAGTCTTAACGACCATCGATGGGTTTATTTATTTCCATAAACTCGCTGTCGATTTCGGCTTCACACGCCTGCACGGCGCTGTCGAGTTTTTTCATCCAGGTATCGCCGTAGTTTTCCGTAAACCAGGTACGCATACCGGCAGTGGCCTGTCGAAATTTGGCCTTTTCCTCCGGCGTCGGCACGTAAACGGTACCGCCGGCGGCTTTAAACTGTTCGTAGGCGTCTATCTGCCGGCGCACCGGCAGCGCGCGGGTGACCGTCTTCAGGTGGTTAAAGCCCTCGAACACCACACGCCGGATATCTTCCGGCAACTGCTGCCAGGCCGGTTCGGAAAACCACCACAGCGCCCCCATATAACCGTGGCCGTCGAGTGTCAGGTATTTAATATTTTCGTGCAGTTTAGCGCCGATAATGTCCTGCACACCGTTTTTGGTACCCTCCACCACACCGGTTGCCATGGCGGTGTAGAGTTCCGACCAGGCAATCGGCGTGGGGTTGGCCCCCAGTTGGCGAACCAATTCCTGTTGAATGGCGGCCGAGGTGGTGCGAATTTTTTGCCCGCGCAGATCCGCCGGCACCCTTACCTGTTTATCAACGGTGGCGAAATTGCGCCAACCCCCGGTATTGGATACCGTCATCAGGCGCATATTCAGATCGGCGTTTAACATCGCTGTGCGAAACTGCTTAACGATAGGCCCGTCAAAGACACACTCGGCAACCTGGTCGTCGCGAAAGATATAAGGCAAATCCAATACCTGGCCGGGTCCGAAAAGATTGCCCAAACCGCCGATGGTCGTCATATGGACCTCTAGGATGCCGCTCTGCAGACCTTCGATACACTCCCTTTCGTTGCCGCAAAACTGGCCCGACATATAAATTTTTACCGCCACCCGACCGTTAGTGCGGCTTTCCACATAATCCTTGAACACCAGCGAGCCGTCGTAGTCCTCATCGTCAGGTGAACCGAGCAGACCAATTTTAATGGTGTATTCGCTGGAACTCACCGAGGTCGCCATACCGCCGACCAGGCAGACGGCACTGATCAGACCAAAGACTATCAATCGCAGCTTTCCCATAGGTATCACTCTCAGTTTTATCGGCGCCGGCCGGTGCTGTAAATTTCCGGGCTATAATTTTTTAGTGCTAGACAAAACCCAACCAACGGGGCACCGTCAGGGTCAACGCCGGAAAATAGGTAATCAGGAAAATCACCACCACTTCCACCGCCAAAAACGGCAACATTTCCCAGGCGATTTTCTCCGCCCTTTCCCCCGACACCGACGCCGCCACAAACAGCACCAGTCCCATCGGCGGGGTGGCCAGACCGACAGTGACATTGACACACATCACCACCGCAAAATGCAGCGGGTCGATCCCGAGGTCCAGAAAGATCGGCGCCAGCACCGGACCCAGGATCAGAATCGCCGGACCGGCGTCGAGAAACATACCGACCACAAACAAAAAGATATTGACCAGAAACAGCAGCAGGTAAACGTTGTCGGTCAAGCCCGTCATACCCCCGGCGATGATCTCCGCCATGCCGGAGACGGTGATAATCCAGGCAAAGGTGACCGCCGCCCCCACCAGCAGCAGAATGACGCCGGACTGCACAGTGGCATTGACGAAGACTCGGGGCAATTGCTCCCAGCCGAGACTGCGGGTGATCAACACGGAAATCAAAAACGCGTAAAAGGCCGCCACTGCCGCCGCCTCGGTGGGGGTAAAGACGCCGAGGAGAATCCCGCCAAGCAAAATCACCGGGGTCAACAGCGGTAAAATTGTCCTGCGCAGCACGGCGCCTCGCTCCGACCAAGTGGCTTTTTCCGCGGCGACGGGGTAGTTGCGCGTCTTGGCCAGATGTCGTGTTACCAGCATCAGGCCGATACAGATCAAAACGCCGGGCACAATACCGGCGGCAAACAATCCGCCGACGGACACATTCATGATAAAGGCATACAGAATCATGATCCCCGATGGCGGGATAATCGGGCCGATCACCGAGGAGGCGGCGGTTACCGCGGCGGCGAAGCGGCGCGAGTAACCGTTTTGTTCCATGGCGGGGATCAGCATTTTACCGAGCGCCGAGGTATCGGCGACCGCCGAACCGGACAATCCGGCAAACAACACCGAGGAGAGAATATTCATCTGCGCCAGGCCGCCGCGAAAGTGGCCGATCATAGCCTGGCTGAAGTGCACGATCGAGCGGGTAATACCGCCGGCATTCATCAGTTCGCCGGCCAGGATAAAGAACGGCACCGCCATCAACGGAAACGAATCGATACCGTTATAGAGCCGCGACAGCAGCGCGGTAAAAAACATCTCCTGGTCGTCCACCAGCAAACTCACGCCCGGGCCGATCAGCAGCGCAAATACAATCGGCATACCTGCCGACAGCAGAAAGATAAATACCCAAAAATACGTCAGTGACATTCAGGGCACCCCTGTGTCGTTGTTCGTTATTGTTTTGACTTTGAACCCAAATTACTAAATTACTCTAGATTACCTTCGGCGTCCGGCACCCGATAGTCGCCGCCGTCAATCAACGCCAGCAGGTCGCGCAGAACCAGTTCACAGCCCACCAGAAACAGGGCGCTAAAGCCAAACGGGACCACTGAATAGAACCACGCCATTTCAATGCCCATAGTGGCCGACTGAATGGATTGGCCGCGCGACCAAAAGGCCAGTGACTCGATAAAGAGCACGTAAACTATCCACAGCACCAACAGGTTCAGGCCGATCTGCAAGACCAGCCGATAGGGGCGCGACATGGCTTCGGAAAAGATATTGATCGACACATTCTGTCCGCGACGGTAAGCCCAGGGCGCCACCAGAAATGCGGTCCAGACCATCATCACTTTGGCGAACTCTTCCGTCCAGGACAGGGAATCGTTTAGCACATAGCGAAACAGGACCTGGATCAAGACGGCCGAGGTCATCAACAACACAAGGATGGCAGCGAGGTTACGCGCATAAACACTGACGGTGTGATTTAAAGTCGCCAGTGGGGTAACAAGGTGTTTATAAAGGAGTTCGATCAATTTTTACCCCTTAGCCTGATCGGCAAATACCAGCTTTTAGTTTTTATCGTTCGGAGCAACTCAATTCAAAATTGGCACGGTGGTAGGGTCATAGAGCGGGAGAGGGGGTTCAAGACCGTCTGCCGCAGGGATGCGGCAGCCGAGCCCCCAGGGATGGGTTCACGGCGGGTCTTGAACCCCCTCTCCCGCTCTATGACCCGGCGTTCGAAGTATCATCTCCAGCACACCAATACCGCTCCACCTTAACCCGCCCCCCCAACGCCTCAGTATGCAGAACATCAGGCCCCAAAGGCACCCGATCCCCCTCTCGCACAAAAACCGCGTACTCCTCCAAAGCCAGCGCCAAGTGATAACTGCGCCCGCCGGCAAACGGCTGCCGGTCGGGGAAGCGCCGCCACTGCCCGCGCGGCAGGTAGACCTCGACCTCACCGTCGGCGCGCAGGCAGGGTGCCACCAGCATCTTATCGCCAAACATAAACTGTTCCTCGAATCCCCAGGCGGCGCGCTCCTGTGGAAACGCCAGCGCCATCGCCCGCTGGCACGGCAGGCCGGTGGCACTGGCCTGCCGTACGACTTCCTGTAAATAAGGCAACAACCGATAGCGCAACTGCAAAGCCTGCATCGCAGCCGCCGCCGCGGCTGCGCCGAACGTTTCATGCGTATACGACCAGGGCTCCCGCTGCCCGATACCGTGCAGGCGCATATGGGCGGAAAAAACCGCCGCCTGGGCCCAGCGCAGATAGAGCACCGCATCGCGTTGGTCGCCGTAGAAACCACCGACATCGGTGGCGTAAAACGGCGCGCCCGACAACCCCCAGGACAGGCCGCCGCGCAGGCTGGCGGCCAGGCCGCCCCAGTCCGCCTGGGGGTCGCCGCCCCACTGGGAGGGATAGCGCTGGCAACCGGTCCAGGACGAACGGCTGAACAGGAAGGCGCCGGACCCGCAATAGCGCTCGGCCGCTTCGTACACGCAGCGGTTGTAAAGCAACGTATAAGCGTTGTGCAGTTGCCGTCCGCGGTCACCGTTGGCGGCCTGGATAGTGTCGTCCTCCACCTGTTCGCCGAAGTCCGCCTTGATCATATCCACCCCCACCTCGAACAGCGACTGGTGACGGTCGCGCCAAAAAGCATAGGCGTCGGGGTGAGTAAAATCCACCAGGCCGGATATCGGCAGCGGCGTCAACACGTCGCCGAAGGGTTCGCTATCCCACTGGTAGCGGTAGGCCGCACCTGTTTCGCTGTCGGTCAACAGCCAGCCCTTGGCCGCCATCTCGTCAAACAACGGATGCTGCACCGACACCAGCGGATATTCCCAGACACAGACTTTGAAGTTCAAGGCCTTGAGTTCATCGAGTACCTGTTTGGGTTGCGGGTAGCGCGCGGCGTCCCACTCAAAGGCGAAGCGGGTGTCCGTATCCAGCCAGGCGCGCCCGTCCAGGGTGATCACGTCGCAGGGCATCTCGCGCTCGCGCACCTGCCTGGCGGTGTCCAGCAACTCCTCAGCATCGACATAGTAGGCCTTGGAAAGAATGACACCGAGACTCCACAGCGGCGGCACCGGCGCGCGCCCGGTCAACTCGGTGTAGTGGCCGATGATCTCGGCACCATCGGTACCGGCGAACAAAAACAAATCCAGTTGCGGCTCCTCTACATAGAGCCCGTAGGCGCGCTGCGACCAGGGCGCGAAACCCACCCCGTGGGTCACCGGCGCCGGCGTGTGAACCAACAGCCCCCAGCCGGCGGGGCTCCAGGCAAAGGGTGTATTTTTGTAGGAAGCCTCGCCGTTTACCCCAAGGGCATCGCGGTTATAGGATTCGATCAGTTGCCCTCTCTTGTCCAGCCTGCCCCATTTTTCACCTAACCCGTATACCGGCTCGCCGGTGTCGAGTTCGAGGCTCATAAACCAACCGTCTTCGAGCCGCGCCACCGGCGGCAACCGAAAGCGGCGCACAAAATGAGCATCGGTTGGCGAAGACTGCACCCGCTTATCGCCGCGCCGCAATTCGAACGCAAAAGGTCGATGTTCGATACGCAGCGTAAAACCGGCAGCGGACACTTCAGTAACGCCGGTATCGACGGCAACCGTCAAGGGCGCGGCGACGGGTTCGTCCACCAACAGTCCGTAGTCACCGGTGCTGCGTTCACCAAAACGCAAACGCGCGCCGAACGCATGTAACGACACGGTCAGGGGACCGGCGCTGGTAGGCAGCACCAACACCTCCCCGCGCTGCTCGGCGGGGCCCGCAATCGCCAACTGATCTATGCGTCCCCAATTGGGGGAGAGCGGATCGAAAGCGTTCATTCAGGTCAGCTCCAGCACCGGCACCTCCATCTGCGCGGCCAGGGCGCGCAAAGATTCGCGATAATCACCGTAGGCAATGGCGTAGTGATGCTCAACCCCTTCGTCCATAATCGTCGCACACACCGCTGCCGCCGGCCGGTCAAAGCGCAGGGTGCCGGAAGTGCCGGTAAACGCCATGGGCGCGCGCAGCATCTCGGCGCCGCCGATAATCAGCTTGGTGACATTTTTGGCCTGGGACAGGCGCGCCAGGGTCACCCGCCCCGGCTTCAGGGGAAACTGGTGCAACAGCGGCATCTTGCGGTTGGTGTGGATAGTCGCCTGCGGCTGCGCCTCGGGATCACACATGGACAAAGGCGCCAGGCCGCAGTGCCAGAACACCGCGGTATCGTCACCGGCATCGATATCCACCAGGTCAGCCATCCACACCGGCGCCTGCGCCAGCTCCTGCATCATCAGCGTCGACAACGACCCGTAGACATCAGCCTCGCAGGCACAGGGCACCCCCGCCTCATTCATCATCGCCATCGGCCCGCAGGCGGCGCAGCCATAATCGGTAAAGGTCTCCGGCCAACAGCGCACCGCCAGACTGCTGGCGCCGGTATCGGCCTGCACATCCTGCAGGGCACAATAAATCCGCAACGACCGGTCCAACTGCGCCTGATCCACCGCACCCAGACCCGCCAGGTCCCGCTGCGCCCGTGCCCGCACCGCGGCGACGCGATCGTCATCGGCGGCCTTTGCCCTGGCAAATAAGGTCTCCAGTTCGACGCTCTCCACCTCGACACCGGCCAGGCGTCGCAGCGCCGGGCCGTCGTAGGCGCAGGTGTCGAAACCGTCCGGATGCCGGCCCACGACACCGATACGGGAACCCGCCAGCGCCCGCATCACCCGCTGCGCCGCGGGATCGGTCGCAGCGCCCGGGCGGCTGATACGACTGTCGCGCGGCGGCAGCGGCTGCAACAAATCCCGCAGCCGCTGTTCGATGCCGGCGGCATCTGCAGACAGATACAGCCAACCGTAATCCACTTCGGCCTTGCCCAGGGCATGGGCGGCGAGGTTGATACCGCAATAGGCATTCAACCGCAGCCGTCCGCCGGCGCGCGGCTCCGGCAAACCCCACAGCGCCACCGGCGCCTCGATATCCCGGGCCAGGTGTACGGTCATGGAGGCATCGGTAAACGTCACCTGGATGATCAACAGCAGATCGATACGCGCGGCAGACTGGATTGCCTGCGCCGCAGCGACCACCGCCGGCCCGTCAAACAACAGTTCGCGCGGACCGACCGTGGCAATACCCGCCGCATCCAGGGCGGCAAACGCGCGGTTTTTGTTTTCCTCGGCGAACTCGACATCGAAGGTCGGTCGCGCCAGTGCGACAACACCGTAGGTCGACATCTTAGCCTCCAAAGCCTGAGTAATGATGGCGGAAAGTCTGGTCGGCGGGCGCAACATCGACTGTGCCGCCGTAGCACGAATGGCGATGCCAGGGCAGCGCCTCGGTATCGGTCAGTCGATTGATATCGCGCATATAATCCACCGCATCGTCACGCAGCGCGTTGCGGATAGCATCCCAGTCCGGAAAGTGCCGGAACGCCTCCAGCCAGATGGCACGACCCGCCAGATAGCCGGAAGCACCCGCCGCATAGGCATGGGTCAGCACTTTTTCAAACGCCTCCATGCCGGCGCCGGCCGACAACATTACCCACGGCCGCCCCGCCGTCGCCCCCAGTTTGTCGAACCACGCCTGGGCGTCTTCCCAACCATCGTTGCCGACGCCGGGCACATCCCCGGCGGCCAGCGGACTTTCCAGTTTAAACAGATCGACGCCGAAACGGGGATCGGCAAAGGTCGCCACACTCTCGAGTACCAATTCGGGTTTCTTGGTGCGCATTTCTTTATAGTCGCCGGTCTGCTCGCTGTCGCCGGCGAGAGGATAGACCAGCAATTCAAACACAAAGGGAATATCATAGCGGGCGCAGGCGGCGCCGATTTTTTCAGTAAAATCCTGCTGCGCCCGGCACACGGCGGGATCGGCATCGGGGCGGTACCAGGTCAGCACTTTCACCGCATCGGCGCCGACGCGCTTGATTTTTTCCACCGACCAGTCGTCGATGGTGGCGGACAAGCGCCCGCCCGGCGTCTCCTGAAACAGTGAGTCCTCCAACGTCAGAATCAGGCCTTTGGCGGGGCTGTAAGCGGAAATACCGCGAGGGTAGGCACCGTGGGGGTCGAGCAGCATGGCGGAGGACTCCCCCTGCAACTCCTCGATCAACAGCCGTTTGAACCCAGCGACATCTTCCCAGGGCGCCTCTTCGGTGCCGCGTTTCTCGCGAATGGGGTTTTTAATCGGCGGGCGCTGATCCACGGCCGTCATTTTGAAACGCCCGTGCCGATCCGCCAGCCGGCGCATACCCCAGACTTTACCGGCTGGGAGTGTCTCTGAAAGTGTCATGGTGAATCCTTAAAACTACTCTGTTATCCCGGCGCGCGCCCGCGTTGCAGGCACGGCCCGGCGATAATGATCAACGGCTGCGTATAAGCCGCTCCACTTCGACCCGGCTCGGCACCCCGTCGCGGCCGCCGAAGCGCTGTACTTTCAGCGCCGCCGCCGCGCTGGCGAAGGTAACCGCCTCGACTTCGCCCCGCCCCTCGGCCAGTGCCAGGGCAAAAGCGCCATGCCAGGTATCGCCGGCACCCAGCGTATCCACCGGCTGCACGGCAAAGGCCGGCAGGTGATCGCTGTGCGCCCCCGCCACATAAAACACACCGCCGGCGCCGAGCGTCACACAGCACCAGGCGCCGGTGGCGGCCGCCACCTCCTGCAAAGCGGACTTATAATCGCCGCGCCCGGCGTAGTCCGCCAGGCCCGGCGCGGAAAACGCAATATGCGAAGCCGCCGCCAGCGCCGCCGTATCGCGGGGTACCGGCAGATCGGCATCCAAAACCCCGGGTATTCCTGCGGCTTTGGCGCGGGCCAGCATAGCGGCGGCCCCCTCCGGCCAGCGGGTATCGGCGAGCACCGCCGCCGCGTCCGCCGGCAGCGCCGGCAACCAGTCGGCGCTGGCCGGCAACTGCGGGTCCAGGTAATTGACGATCAGGCGCTCGCCACGGGCGTCCACCACCACCGACGACACCGACGAACGCCGGCCGGGAAAACGCCGGACCTGCTCGCAGTCCACACCATAGCCCTGCAACTCGGCGACAATCAGATCGGCAACACTGTCATCGCCCAAGCGCGCCGCCAATTGCGCGTGCCCGCCCAACTTCGCCACCACCACCGCGGCGGTAGCCGCGGGTCCGCCGCCGACACTGGAAAAGTCAGAGGCCCTGTGTTTCTGCGCCCGGGTCGGTATGGACGGCATCGCGAACACAAAGTCCTGCACCGCGTGGCCGACACAAAAGACACCGCCCATAGACGCTTCCTTCACAGTCCCAAACCGCCCACACAGGCGTACTTGATGTCGATATAATCGGCAACACCGTACTTGGAACCCTCGGTGCCCATGCCGGAGTCCTTGACGCCCCCAAACGGCGCCACCTCCGTGGAAATCAAACCTTCGTTGATACCCACCAGGCCGTACTCCAGGCCCTCCATAACCCGCCAGGAACGCCCCAGATCGCGGGTGTAGAAGTAACAGGCCAGACCGTACTCGGTGTCGTTGGCCAGGGCGATCGCCTCCGCCTCCGTCTTAAAGCGAAACAGGGGAGCCAGAGGACCGAATGTCTCTTCCCTCGCCACCAAGGCGTCACGCGCGACATCAGTCATTACGGTCGGTTGGTAAAAAGCCTGCCCGAGCGGGTGGCGCTCGCCGCCGACCGCCAGCTTGCCGCCTCTGGCGAGGACATCGGCAACATGTTCCTCCACCTTGGCCACCGCGGCGCTATCGATCAGCGGTCCCTGCTCTACGCCGGGCTCCATACCGTTGCCCACTTGCAGCGCCGCCACCGCCGCCGTCAACTTGGCGGCGAAGGCGTCGTAGACACCGTCCTGCACCAGGATGCGATTGGCGCACACGCAGGTCTGGCCGGTGTTGCGGAACTTCGAGATCATGGCGCCCGCCACCGCGGCGTCCAGATCGGCATCGTCAAACACAATAAACGGCGCGTTGCCGCCCAGTTCCATCGACACCCGTTTCATATGGGCACCGGCAGCGGCGGCGAGTTTTTTGCCCACCGCGGTGGAACCGGTAAACGTAATTTTGCGCAACCTGGGGTTTTCGCACATCTCGGCGGCAATATCGGCGGCCGCGCCGGTGATCACGTTGACCACGCCCGGCGGCAACCCCACCGCCTCACACAGAGCCGCGAGGGCCAGCGCGGAGTAAGGCGTTTGCGAGGCGGGTTTGATCACCAGGGTGCAACCCGCCGCCAGGGCGGCGCCGAGTTTGCGGGCAATCATGGAGTTGGGGAAGTTCCAGGGTGTGATGGCGCCCACCACACCGACCGGTTGCTTGGTCACCAGGATGCGCTTGCCCGGCCACGGCGTCGGTATCACGTCGCCGTAAATACGCTTCGCCTCTTCGGCAAACCACTTTATATAGTTGGCGCCAAACGCTATCTCGCCTTTGGCTTCGGCCAGCGGCTTGCCCATTTCCTCAGTCAGCAGTTGACCCAGCGCGGCCTGGTTGGCCATCAGTGCGTCGTAGAGTTTCATCATCAGCGCGGCGCGCTCGTGGGCGGTGGTTTTGCTCCAGGCGGGAAACGCCCGCGCCGCCGCGTCGATGGCGGCGGCGGTCTCGGCCCTGCCGCCGCGGGGCACACTGCCGATACGGGCGCCGGTGGCCGGGTTGATCACCTCGATTTGCGCAGCACCCGCGGCACTCACCCACTGCCCGCCGACAAAGTTCTGCTGCCGCATCAATGTCGTTTCAGTCATGGCTTCCTCGATATCTGCAGTTGATCAACAATGACCCGATAACAACTATCCTGGTTTATAACAGCCACATTTTTTATAACAGCCACCTTGTTGGTGGCAGCTACCCGGCTTGTGCGTGAAAGCGATCCTGCTCCTTCAATGACAACTATCTATCTTGCCCGCTGACTTGCCCGCTGATCAAAGCCTACCTGGCAAAAGCTGTCCCGGTAACGGCTTCCGCCCGCAACAACAACCAACCGGAAGAATGTGAGATTTGGACTGGACAGACTCTGTACTGACTATGCGTTGACTAACGTTGGCTAAGCCTTGATGCACCGCGCATGTGGCATCATGCATCGTAGCAACACATCATGTCTTACAACTACACGCAACTACACGCAACCACATGCAACCACATGCAACTACATGTGTTATATGTGTCCTTATAAAAACGTTATATCTTATATAAGACACAAGACCACATTTTGCACACTGACTCTATAAATGTCAATTCAGGTCGAAAGCCACCGGGGACCCCGGCGGCCTGCAGGCGTTAACTCAGACTCACCGCGTAAACAACATTATTGGTGGTCAGGCGGCTGATACGCCACTCCACTTTTTTACCATCGATCGCGATTGCTATGCGATCGATATGCAGCAGCGGCGTACCCACCTCCACTTCCAGCCGACGGGCGTCCTCGCGATTGGCGGTATCGACCCGCAACTGCTCATCGGCCTCCACTACACTCATGCCGTAGCGGCTCTGGTATAGGGAATAAAGCGTGTTGGGCAGGTCGCCGATCTCATCGATATCGGGAAACAGGTATAGCGGCAGGACAACGGTTTCGGCGACGGTCGGCACGGCGTCTATCAGGCGTGTGCGGCGTATTTCCACCACTTTCGCCTTGTCATCGAGTTCGAGCTTGTGGCGCTCCTGCGGCTTAGCCAGGCGGCGCTTGATGGTGGGGACGCCGCTTTCCGGCGTCACCCGGGTACCGTCCGTGCGGCGCAGGCGGAAAAACTGAAACAGGGCGCGCTCCTGGGTGTGCTCGGCCACGAATGTGCCTTTGCCCTGGCGTCGCTCCACCAGCTTTTCCATCACCATGGCGTTCAGCGCCTTGCGCACGGTGCCCTGGCTTACCCCCAGCTCCGACGCCAGCATCTGCTCGCTCGGCAGGGCCTCGGCCGGGCGCCAGGCCCCCTCCGCAATGCGCCTGACCAGCAGGGTGTAAACCTGCTGGTACAGCGGTTGTAATCCGGGTGCATCGTTCATCTTCCACTCTCCGACAGCGCCGGCGCCGGCAATTTTCAATTGCAAACGCCGGACTTATTCCATTTTATCGATTTATAAAAGTCATAATATACAAGACGAATATTGTATCTTATATAAGACCTAAGTTATGATTAGCAACAGTGACAATAAAACACGGCTGCTTTTTTCGACACCTTTTATTCGACAGCTTAATTGAACAACTTATCGAGCAATTTATTGAACAACAGCCGTATAATTACCTGAACTATATAACTGCTGCCGAATAACTACCAGTTGATAACTATTGGCAGGCTGGCTGCTATCAGCCGGCGCGTTCAACTGCTTTGTCTGGCCCGCGGGCTGGCGCACGTCCCCGATCGTCCCCTCACGGCCGGGCAATGACCCTTGGTTTTCATCCAGACCCAGTATGGCAGGACATTGTAATGGATAACCCACACCTTTTGATACATGACAAAAAAGATAACGTCGGCGTCGTCGTGGTAGAGCATCTGGCAGCCGGTACCGAAATGCTGTGCGTCGTCACTGAGGACAATTCGGACTACCAACTGGTCGTTAAAGACGATGTGCCGATCGGCCACAAGGTGGCGCTGGCGGACCTGGCCGAGGGCGACAGTATCATCAAGTACGGTGAAGATATCGGCCGCGTGGTGCAGCCGATCAAGCGCGGCGAACACGTGCATGTCCACAACTTAAAAACAAAACGCTGGTAAGCGGAGGGATAGCATATGTCTGATTTCGATTCATTCTGGGGATTTCGCCGCGAGAACGGCCGTGTCGGCGTGCGCAATTACGTGGCGATTTTACCGGTCGATGATATCTCCAACGCCGCCTGCGAAGCCGTCGCCAATAATATCCAGGGCACTATGGCACTGCCCCATTCCTACGGGCGCCTGCAGTTCGGCGCCGATCTCGACCTGCACTTTCGCACCATTATCGGCACCGGCGCCAACCCCAATGTGGCCGCCTGCGTGGTGATCGGCATCGAACCGGGCTGGACCCAAAAAGTGGTCGACGGCATAGCGGCCACGGGCAAACCGGTCAGCGGTTTTGCCATCGAACAAAACGGCGATATCGCCACCATTGCCGCCGCCTCGCGCGCCGCCAAAGACTATGTGCACTGGGCCACCGAGTTGCGCCGCGAGGAGTGCGGCATCGCCGATCTCTGGGTCTCGACCAAGTGCGGTGAATCCGACACCACGTCCGGCATCGGCGCCAACCCCACAGTGGGCAACCTGTATGACAAGCTGATTCCCAAGGGTATCTGCGGTGTGTTCGGAGAAACCTCCGAGCTGACCGGCGCCGAGCACCTGTGCCAGGCCCGCGCCGCCTCGCCGGCGGTGGGCGAGAAGTTTATGCGCACCTTCCAGGCCTACCAGGACGAGGTGATCGAGGCGCACAAGACCACGGACTTATCGGAAAGCCAGCCGACCAAAGGCAATATCGAGGGCGGTCTGTCCACCATCGAAGAGAAAGCCATGGGCAATCTGGAGAAGATCGGCAAGCAGATTTCATTTATCGACGTGCTCGAGCCCGCCGAAGCGCCGGCCCAGGGCAACGGCATGTATTTTATGGACACCTCCTCGGCGGCCGCCGAATGCGTGACGCTGATGGCGGCGGCGGGCTTTGTGGTGCACACTTTTCCCACCGGACAGGGTAATATTATCGGCAACCCGATCGTGCCGGTGGTGAAGATTACCGCGAACCCGCGTACCATCCGCACCATGTCGGAACATATCGACGTGGACGTATCGGGACTGATGCGCCGCGACCTCACCATGGACCAGGCCGGCGATAAACTGATTGACAATGTTATCCGCACGGCCAATGGCCGCTTTACGGCGGCGGAAGCTTTGGGCCATAAGGAATTCGTCATGACCAAGCTCTATCGCAGCGCTTAGGCGCGCGGCCAGCGAATGCGGAAACACAGCCGATGACAGACGCGGTAAACTTGACCCTGCCCGAAGCCCAGGCCCTGGCTTACCGGACCCTGCTCGCCAATAACACCGCCGCGGCCAGCGCCCGGGCCACCGCCGCCGCCCTGGTGGCGGCCGAGGCGGACGGGCAAAAAGGCCACGGCCTCTCGCGTATTCCCTCCTACGTCGCCCAGACCCGCACCGGCAAGGTCGACGGCCACGCGGTGGCGCGGGTCGAAAAAGTGGCGGCGGCGGCGGTGCGTATCGATGCCGGTCTCGGCTTCGCCTACCCCGCTATTGATCTGGCCATCGAGGAACTCGCCGCACTGGCGCCAACCACCGGTGTGGCCATGGCGGCCGTGCACCGCTCGCACCACTTCGGCCAGGCCGGCGCCCACGCTGAACGCCTGGCCGAGCGGGGACTGGTGGCCATGGTTTACGGCAACGCACCCAAGGCCATGGCATTCTGGGGCGGCACGACCCCCATGCTCGGCACCAATCCCGTCGCCTTTGCCGCGCCCACCGGTGTCGGGGAACCGCTGGTTATCGACCTGGCTCTATCCAAGGTGGCGCGTGGCAAAGTCATGGCGGCACAGAAGGCCGGCACCGATATTCCGCCGGACTGGGCGCTGGATGCCGACGGCAATCCCACCACGGACCCGACTGCGGCCATGGCGGGATCGATGCTTCCCATCGGCGCCGCCAAGGGCGCAGCCCTGGTCATGATGGTGGAAATACTGGCGGCGGCGCTGACCGGCAGCCACTTCGGTTTCGAGGCCTCGTCACTGTTTGACGGCGACGGCGATCCCCCCGACCTGGGCCAGGTGGTGCTGGCCATCGATCCCGCCATCAGTTCCAACGGCCGTTTTCTCGAGCGTATGAGCACATTTATGGCAGCGCTGGAAAGCGAGCCCGGGGTGCGCGCGCCGGGCAGCAGCCGCCTGCAAAACCGGGCCGCCGCCGCCCGCGACGGCGTTTTTATTCCCGCGCCTTTGCATCAGGAGATAACCGCACTTTGCCCCGCAGATTAGGGCCTGTTCACACTAATTGAGTTGGCTCTGTTGGGCCCGAACAGACCCTGACACCTTGATCAAACCACGGCCGGGTGCCCATCCAGACAGCAACAGGAGACAATGAAATTGGCGGATATCGTAATTTGCGAATTTATGGACGCAACCGCCGTCAGTGAAGCGTTTGCACAGTACGACGTTCTGTTCGATCCGGCGCTGGTCGACAAACCCGCGGCACTGGCGGCAGCGGTGCGCGATGCCCGCGCGTTGATCGTGCGCAATCGCACCGAGGTGCGCGGCGCCCTGCTGGCGGCTGCCACCGATCTGCGCGTGGTGGGCCGCCTTGGTGTGGGGCTCGACAATATCGACCTCGCCGCCTGCAGGGCCCGCAATATAGCCGTCTGCCCCGCCAGCGGTGCCAACGACCAGTCGGTGGCCGAGTACGTGATCACCAGTGCTCTGATGCTGTTGCGCGGCGCCTGGCTGTCGAGCCGGCAGGTTGCCGCCGGCGACTGGCCGCGCACCGCCCTGATCGGCCGAGAGATGGCGGGCCAGTGTTTGGGCCTGGTGGGTTATGGGGCCATCGCCCGGGAAACTGCCCGCCGCGCCCGGGCGCTGGGTATGTCGGTGATCGCCTGCGATCCCTACCTGGCGCCGGACAGTCCGGCCTGGGACGATACCGAAAGCCTCGAACTGGACGCCCTGCTGCGCCGGGCGGACGTGGTCAGTCTGCATGTGCCGCTGACCGATGAGACCCGCCACCTGATCGATGCCGCTGCCATCGGAACTATGAAGAAGGACGCGATTCTTATCAATGCCGCGCGCGGCGGCATAGTCGATGAAGCCGCCCTGGCCGCGGCGCTGCGCGCCGGCGAACTGGGTGGTGCCGCGCTGGATGTGTTCGAGCGGGAGCCGCTCAGCGGTGCCGACGGCGCCCGCTTCGACGACTTATCCAGTCTGTTGCTGACACCCCATATTGCCGGCGTCACGGTGGAATCCAATGTGCGTGTCAGCCGGGTGACGGCGGCCAATGTACTAAAGCATCTGGAGTGATGTCGGCCGAATTCCGGGAGCGGCGCCGGCGCTCAAGATGATCGCTATAGTCATTCTCCACAGTTGTATCTGAAGCCTTCTTCATTAAAGCCTCATACATGGCGACGCCAACTACACTGTTGGCGGCGCTGTTTTAGAAAATGAAAAAAAGTTTAGGACAACAGGATGAAAACCTTAAAACTTATTCTCATCATATTTCCAGCTATGGCTTATGCCGTACCGGCTCCCGATATGCCCTGCCCTTAGTTAAGAGACAAAAAAACAGGGCGGGTCCGCACAGCCTTTAACTGGCGCTGGGATAGATGGCGGTATTGATCAGCGCTCTGTTACCCATCAAAAATTGGCGGATAATATTAAGTAAGCTTTAAGGTGTCAGTGGATACGTCATCTTTCCGCTCTCCCTTTCATCTCAGCAGCAATGTCATTAAAGTTAAATCTCCTTTAAACATATACCCATTACTGTAACGGGTCGCAACTCGATTCATTCCAAAAAAAATCCAATACTGGAGATTGATTATGAAAAACGATCTTCCCCCCAATCCATTGCGACGAAGATTACTAACCAGCGGCTCGAAAGGTCTAGCTGTATTGGCTATCGGGCCAAGCCTGCTCTCTATGAGCCGCCCCATCAACGCGTCGCTTACCGGTGCAGGTGAACTGCAAGCGCCGGATAGCCTGGGTATTCGGCTGCCGATAGGTTTCTCTTCGCGCCTGATTGCTGCGGCGGGCCAGCGTTTAGAAAAAGACCGTTGGTGGCGACGTACCCGCTATCGCTGGCACACTTATCCCGATGGTGGCGCGACTTTTGCCACCAACGACGGCGGTTGGATTTATGTGTCAAATTCCGAAACACTCAGTTTCTTGGGCGGCGGTGCATCTGCGGTCCGTTTTTCGCACGACGGCATCGTAGAGGATGCCTATCGTATCTTAGGCGATACGAACGTAAATTGCGCCGGTGGCCCGACGCCATGGGGCACCTGGCTATCCTGTGAGGAGGTTGATTTCGGGCGCGTTTTTGAATGCGACCCCCAGGGTCAAATGCCGGCGACGGTGCGTCCGGCACTTGGCTATTTTAAGCACGAAGCCGTGGCTGTGGATACGCTCTTCGAAAATCTCTACCTTACCGAGGATGAAGGAAATGGTCGTCTCTATAAGTTTATTCCCGCTGGCGTAAACAGTGATGGCAACCTCAACCTGGATGCGGGTACTTTACAAGTTGCCTCCGTCGACAACCAGGGATACGTTAGTTGGATAGATGTGCCCAACCCCACGCCCAGTATTTTCCAAACACCGACGCGCGAGCAAGTACCGGAAAGTACGGCTTTTGATGGTGGCGAAGGTATTTGGTATGCAAACGGCTTTGTGTATTTTACGACTAAAGGCGATAACAAGGTTTGGCGTCTGGATACCAACCTCAATCACCTCGATGTCATTTACGATGCCGCTACCTCGTCCAATCCCATTCTGACTGGCGTCGACAACGTTACCGTGTCGCCGGGGGGTGATGTCCTGGTTGCTGAAGATGGCGGCGATATGCAAATTGTGGTGATCGATGCTCAGGGCAAAGTTGCGCCGTTATTGCAAGTTGTCGGGCAGGACGATTCGGAAATCACAGGCCCGGCCTTCAGTCCCGATGGCACTCGTCTGTATTTCAGCTCGCAGCGTGGCAGCGCGCTGTTCGGTGGTGGCAATGGTTTCGGTATCACCTATGAAATTCGCGGACCCTTTGGCGATTTTTTATCGTTATAGCTATCGAGGGGTCAAGGCCTGGCAGGGTCTGTTGATTGTGCTGGTGCTGCCGGGTTTGTTGCTCAGCATCCGCCTGGCTTTCTGCGGGGGGGCGAGGGCCCCCTTTCCAACTGGGTGGGGCTTTCAGAAACGCTCGACAGCCTGGCCCACTTCCTCCACGCCGGCGGCAGCTGCGTCGTCAACGCTTTGTTCTAAAACGAACATTGCATTCCGGCACAGTCAGATTGCTGTTTCTTGAACCAATCCGACCCGAACGGCAGTTCGTTGTGCTGGCGCGGCGAAACCATCCGTCTGTGCTATAAGCACCACCCCGCGCGGCACAGCGGTATAGGGTCAGAACTCCAGGCCAAAAAAGCTTATCGACACCCGATTTTTGTAACAAAATGTTCGCATTAGAACTATTTATTTTCGCTTTCGAACATACTATCCTTATACCAATTGACAGTACCCCGCCGGAACAAACCGCGTGAACAACACTGACAGCAAGATCACCCCATTGGCCGCAGCCAGACAGGATAAGGACCTGCCCACCCGCCAGCAGGCCATTCTCGATCTGGCCCACCAGGGCGGCTTTGTCGCCACCGAGCAGTTGGTGAGACACTTCGGCGTCACACCACAAACCATCCGCCGGGATATCAATACGCTCTGCGATCTGAAACTGCTGCAGCGCTACCACGGCGGCGCCGGACTGCCCAGCAGCGTCGAAAACGCCCCCTACGCCGATCGGCAGGGCCAGTCACCGGACGCGAAGCAGCGTATCGCCGCTCTGACGGCGGGTTTGATTCCTAACTATGCCTCTCTTTTTATCAACATTGGTACCACCACCGAAGCAGTGGCCAAAGCGCTGGTGGGACATGAGGGCCTGCGGGTGGTGACCAACAATATCAATGTCGCCCAGATACTGCGGGAAAATCCCAGCTTCGAAATCATTCTGGCGGGCGGCACCGTGCGCAATCGCGACGGCGGCATTATCGGTGCCGCGGCCATTGAGTTTATTCGCGGGTTTCGCCTCGACTACGCGGTGATCGGTATCAGCGGCATCGACGCCGACGGGTCGCTGCTGGACTTCGACCTGCGCGAGGTGCAGGTCGCACGAGCCATTATCGACAGTTCCAACCATGTGTTGCTGGGCGCCGACGAATCAAAGTTCGGCCGCCGCGCCATGGTGCGTCTCGGCGACTTGAGCGATGTGCAGTCCCTGATTACCAGCGCGGCGCCGCCGGCGCCGTTTATGCCCGCTATCACCGGGGCGGGTATCGATTTGATTTACGACGACCGATCTGCCGCGGCGGCCCTGGCGGAGGACGGCTGACCGGCAACTTCAATCAGTTAATGCAAAGTGAGTAAACCCATGGCGGAAACACTGGACATTCTCGTTATCGGCGGGGGTATCAACGGCACCGGCATTGCCCGCGATGCGGCCGGGCGCGGTCTGAAAGTCTTGCTGTGTGAGAAGGCCGATCTGGCCGCGGCAACCTCGTCCGCCAGCAGTAAGCTGATTCACGGCGGCCTGCGCTACCTGGAATACTATGAATTCGGTCTGGTACGCAAAGCGCTGATCGAGCGCGAGACGCTGCTGGCCGCCGCACCCCATATCATCAAGCCCATGCGCTTTGTGCTGCCGCACCACCGGGGCCTGCGCCCGGCTCTGTTGTTGCGCCTGGGTCTGTTTCTCTACGATCATCTGGGCGGGCGCAAGGTGCTGCCCGCCTCGAAGGGGTTGAATCTGAATCGCCATCCGGCCGGCACGCCCCTAAAAGATGAATTTACCCGCGGCTTCGAGTACTCGGACTGTTGGGTAGATGACGCCCGGCTGGTGGTGCTCAATGCGCTGGACGCCCGTGAGCGCGGCGCAGAGATTTTGACGCGGACCACCTGCGCCGGTGCCCGCAGAAACGGTGGTATCTGGGACGTGGAGCTGCAGCAGGCGGACGGCAGCCGCAAAACTTACAAGACACGCGCACTGGTCAATGCCGCGGGCCCCTGGGTCGCCGATGTCTTAAACCAGGTCTCGCCCCACAGTGCCAAAAACAAACGCATGCGCCTGATTAAAGGCAGCCATATCATTGTCGACAAGCTGTTTGACGGCGACCACGCTTATATTTTTCAAAATGCGGACGGGCGGATTATTTTTGCCATTCCGTACCAGGATCACTTTACCCTGATCGGCACCACTGATGTGGCCTACCAGGGGGACCTGGACACGGTCAGTGCCAGCGATGAGGAAACCCGCTATATTTGCGCCGCCGCCAGTGACTATTTCAAGCGCGCGGTGGTGCCGGCGGATGTGCGCGGGACCTACTCCGGCGTCAGGCCGCTGTACGATGACGGCAGTGAGGATGCCGCCTCGGTAACCCGCGACTATGTGCTCAACCTCGACACGGCGGACGGCGCCGCACCGCTGCTGTCTGTATTCGGCGGGAAAATCACCACCTACCGCAAACTTGCCGAGCACGTTATGTCTGAGTTGCAACCGTTGCTCGGATTCTCACTCAAACCCTGGACTGCGAGAATGGCACTGCCCGGCGGCGATATACCAAACGCCGATTTCGATGGCTTCTGCGGCGAGATGTCGACCCGCTATGCCTGGTTGCCGCAACCGCTGTTGATGCGCCTGCTGCAGGCTTACGGAACGCGGGTGGATCGCCTGCTGGGCAAGGCTGCCGATACGGCGGACCTGGGCGAGGATTTTGGCGGCGGCTTGTACGAGGCGGAACTCACTTATCTGAAAGACACTGAATGGGCGACATGTGCTGAGGACGTCCTCTGGCGCCGCTCCAAGCTCGGATTGCACCTGCCGGCGGCAGCTCATAAAAAAGTGGCCGACTGGTTTGCCAAGGCTACCGAGATCGCGGCCTGATGCGGGTGATGGTGTCGTGGTCAAGATCAAGTGGACACTCAGTTAAGCATCTGTGGGGTAAGCGGTCATTCGGTGACGCTATTCCGATTGCTGGTCTCGCGCAATACACTGGCCTCTACATCAAAGGAGGCACACATGACCCCAACGACAGAACCAAAGAAGTATCGCACGGCAGAGCAATGGCAAACCTTAGTCGACCAGTTTAAGGACTCCGGCCTGAGCACCA
>NZ_ML660108.1:29850-114449 GCF_007004655.1 Exilibacterium tricleocarpae | reverse complement strand
GCCATTGAGTCCCCTCTTCGCCACATTTCCCATATGACAGCTTTTTTAGGCTCAGTCATCGGATTAGGGTGTTTCATATACTCATACCTCTATGATTGTTGGATTATAGGGTATGTTGCGTTGACCGATTGAATCCATCGCTGCTACAATTAGAAATTAAGGGTGCCGTTAAAAACTGTTTTAGTGAAGCACCCACGTGATATAGAGGGCGGGAAAAACAATGAAAACTCGTAGCAGTGGAAATCCGATGAAAATTGCGGCGTTGGCCTTGGCTGTTAGCGCGGCTTCCAGTGGAGCCTGGGCTGAAGGCGAACGGCAGTATTTTGATATTCAGACGGATAAAGTCGGGGAGGCTTTGAAAGCGTTTGCTGTTCAGAGTGATAGTGAGATTTTGTTTGCTGCTGCGGTGGTTAGTAACAAGAAGACTGCTGGTCTTACGGGGGAATATACCGAAGAGGAGGCGTTGGAAAAGATTTTAGAGGGGACTGGGCTGGAAGCTAATAGAACCAAGGAAAATGTTTTCCTAGTTCAAGCTAATCCCATTAAAAAAAAGCCGTTAATAAATAGCAATCAAACGAGTACGTCACCTACTGAAATTAAGTCCTCTTTTGTAGAAAAGTCCAAAGTGCTCGAGGAGATTACAGTAACAGCTAGTAAACGCGGAGCACAAGATCTACAGTCTCTCGACTCAAGTATCAGCGTCCTGACCAAAGAGGATATTGAAAATAAAAGCTTGGTCGGGATGCAGGACTATCTACCTACGGTACCTGGGGTAAGCTTGCTCGACCTTGGTGCAGGCTCCAACATCTTAGTTATAAGGGGCCTAGCCACTTCCTTCGCGCAACAACCAACCTCCAGTATCTATCTCGGAGAAATTCCTCTTGGAAACCCAACAAGCCAGGTGGGCTCGGATATAAAACTGGTTGATATAGAGCGCGTTGAAGTTTTACGAGGCCCACAAGGTACTCTTTACGGAAGTGGGGCATTGAGCGGTGCAGTGCGCAATATACCTGTTGCGCCAAGCCTGGAAAAAATCGAGGGAAATCTAAAGGCGGGTTTGTCTCGAACTGACGGTTCGGGTGACAGCAACTACAGAACCGAGGCCGCTTTTAATCTGCCATTAATTGAAAATGAACTCGCACTAAGGTTAGTTGGATATCACTTTGAAAATGCCGGCTATGTCGACATGGTCACGGATCAAACTGTCGAGGATGCCTCTGCAAGATTCGGAGCCCCGGTTGATACTCGGGGTAAAAACTTGGGTGACTCTACTTATACAGGCGGTCGCGCCAGCCTTCTGTGGCAGCCATCCGATAAACTCGAGATGACCTTCATAGCGGGAACACAGAAAGTAGATGAAGACGACAGAGTAGGTACAATAAACCCTAGGCTAGATGGCTATGTCGCCACTCGCCTGGTTGGCCCATCTAACTTCACGGAAGACAAACAATCATATATCAATCTAACAGTTAAATATGATCTAGGATGGGCTAGCTTAACATCCTCATCCTCTAAATCAGAAGAAGAGGCAAATAGAGGCCACAACCGCTCAAGAGACCTATCAACACCATGGCCTCTATTTGGAACAATTGAAGATGAGTCAGATTGGTTTGTCCAAGAAATCAGGCTCGCCTCTCAATTCTCAGGAGATCTACAATTTGTCGGCGGCTTATTTTATGAAGACTTCCAGTACGATCGTGATGCCAGACTAAGATGGACGAGTGATCCCGCACTTATACCGGGCTTTCTAGGGGAACCAGATAATGTCCAGACAGTAATAGGTTCCAGGGATTTTGAACAGCAGGCTGTGTTCGGCGAAGTTTACTATAATCTCAGCGAACAATGGCAACTAACTCTCGGAGGAAGATGGTTTGACTATGATAGACGCGACGTCGAAACAAGCTCTGGTGGACTAGCTTCATCTCCTTTTGACGTCGATGCCGGTGAACAGGACACCATTTACAAAGCCAGCCTCGCATTTACCCCTAATGAAGATAGCCTGATCTACGCTCAGTACTCAGAGGGCTTTCGTTTAGGGAAAGGTCAAACAATTCCATCAGCTAACATTTGTGATGTGAACGGCGATGGTTTACTGGACAATACGGATACACCTCTCGATCCCGGCGCCATAATGGCCGACAATACAAAAAATTTCGAACTCGGGACAAAATTAACGTTATTGGATAGCCGAGTAAACATTAATGCAACCATCTATAGGATAGACTGGCAAGACCTACCTATTCGAATAAGAAGTACTACAGAACTTTGTGGACGAGGCACATCAGTTGAAGTTAATGGTGGTGAGGCTCGTTCACAAGGTTTGGAGTTCGAAACCACCTATTTCGCCAGCCAAGACCTTTTGCTTAATCTCTCAGCATCCTATACGGACACTGAGTTACTGGATGACACCATTGGAGCAAAAGGCGAGAGACTACTTTATACGCCTAGAACCAATGCTAACCTCGGCGTCCAATATAATTTTGAACTCAGTGAGTATGCCTCCTTCCTGCGAACAGATCTGGGTTATGTGGGAGACTACAAAACAGACTTAGCTGGTAGACGTGAAAACTCCGGCGATTATGTAAAACTAGCTCTGCGCGCAGGAATTTCCCTTAAACAATTCGATATCGAGGTTTATGGGACGAATCTCACCAATGAAGACGAGGTCGTTACAAATTTTGATCGTTGGGGATTTAGAGTACCGCCTAGAATAGTCGGTATGGATATTCGATACCACTTTTAGACTGCTTTCTAAATTCGCTTAAACTTGCGCCAGCTTGCAAATGTGAGCTGGCTCGGTCGTAAACATTAAGTTGGTATTTTATGGAAAAGCCCGAAGTCTCCGGCGATAAGAGCCACGAAAAGAGCAAAGATAGTGAGAAAAGTTTAAGTATCTACCAGAGCATCGCCTACTCCTTACCTCACTTATCTATGTTCTGGTTGATCGCACCGATCGCCGTAGTGCAAGGTATCTACGCTAAATACCACGGTCTTTCACTCACCACCATTGCAGCTGTTCTACTAGTCGCAAAGCTCTTCAACGCAATCACAGACCCAATAATTGGCTACTATTCGGATCGCTATCGCGCACAAAAAGGCACTAGAAAACCTTACATACTCATCGGCGGTATTACCTTTATTTTCTCAAGCTACTTTCTCTATGTGCCCCCCGAAAACGTAACAACTTTCTATTTCATGTTTTGGTTTTTAGCCTTTTATCTAACGTGGACCATAATGGAGATTCCACACCTCGTATGGGCCGGTGAAGTAGTCAAGAATTCGACAGAAAAAACGCGCGTGTACAGTGTCCGGACTATGGCCGGGTACCTCGGCTTACTGCTCTTTTATGTCCTGCCTCTACTACCTATTTTCGAGACCAGTGAAATAACTCCAGAGACTCTCCGTTACTCAGTGCTGGCAGCAGGTGCACTACTATTGCCAGCACTTTTTCTCTGCGTTAAATCAGTCCCAGACGGATATACCTCAAACCTGGATAAGGAAAAAACACCTCCACTCGAGATATTGAAGACCCTGGCGAAAAACAAACCCTATGTCATTTTCATCCTCGCATATGTCTTCAGCGGCTTCGGCGCTGGAATGTGGTACGGCCTGATCTTTATATATGTGGACGTCTATTTGGAAATGGGAGAAGAATTCGCAAAAATATTTCTATTGGCATTTTTTGTGGGAATAATTTCTGCTCCGCTCTGGTATAAATCCGCAACTTGGATAGGGAAAAAAGCTACCTGGGCATTGGCTGTTATAATACTACTTACAACTTTTTTCTATACGGGAACCTTAGCGCCAGGCGAGGCTAGCCTAACTGAGCTAATTGTACTAAAAGTCCTAAATACCTTAGCGTTTACGTGTATTGGTATCCTATCTCCATCCATGCTTTCTGATATTGTCGACTACAGCGTGCTGAAGTTCGGCAGGGGCATAGGCGGCTCTTACTTTGCTTTTCAAACTTTAGTAACTAAAACCAACAGCGCTTTAGCGTCATCTTTGGCTTTGGCAATTGCCGGATGGTACGGTTTTGATGCAACGGCAACTGCTCATTCGGAGCAAAGTATCTTCGGGTTACAGTTAGGTATAGCTTGGCTGCCGCCAATCTTTGCTGCAGTGTCTCTAATATTTATAGCCTTAACTCCCATTACAGAGAAAAAGCATGCAATTATACGTCGCCGTTTAGACGCTTTGGCTGAGAGAGCGGATAGAAAAGTGAAAGATACCGACAGAGGAAAAGAAGGTTTGAATATAGAGACCAGCAAGGCAAGTGCATCAGCCAGTACTTCTTAAAACAGATAGAAAAGCCATATGACTAGACTCAACAAGCATCCACTACACAAATATGAAGCCCCTCCCGGACACCTGATTGACGTTGGTGGCTATAAACTACATATTCATTGCTCTAAGGCAAAACGTCAAAACCACATAAAGCACTTGCCTACAGTTATCATCGAGGGTGGTCGCGGATGCTCCTCGCCTATGTATTATAGGCTACATGAAAATCTGTCGAAAAATTTCACGGTGTGTAGCTATGATAGAGCCGGGATAGGCTGGAGTGAAAACTCCGATATCCGAAAAGACGCCAATAATATTGCTAACGAGCTTCACAACCTGTTGCGAAGAACGGAGAAGATACTTGATTTGAAAGGGCCATATATCTTTGTGGGACATTCTCTGGGTGGAATATATCTGCAGGCTTACGCAGCTAAACACCCGCGAGATGTCTCTGGCATCGTATTACTGGATGCATCTCACCCTCGACAGTATGATACTGGAGTGTTTGAGGAAGATGTACTGGATTTTTTCAGATCCAACAAGTCTAAGAATGGTCTGGGAAACATAAGTCAGTTCCTTATTAGTCTAGGCTTTACTTCAAGGGCGAAAAAAAAGCAGCTCCAAAACACTGAAAAAAAGTTAAACACTGGCCCACTGTCTTTATTGCCAGACGAAGCAAAACAACAGTTAATGAGTATAGCTAAGCGGCCACAAACCTACCTAACATCTCAAAGAGAAAGCGAGCAATTTACAACTTCCGCTCAACAGATTATGGAGTATGGGAGTTTGGGTGATATTCCCCTCTTAGTGATCACTGCACTGAACTTCGATATTTTACCAGAGGGCATTGATCGAAATTCTTACACAGAAACATGGCTACGCTTGCAAAAAGAACTGGCCGAATTATCAACGCATAGTAAGCACAAAGTAATGGGAGATGCCTGTCACACCTCTATAGTGACTAGCAACAAGCATGCGAAGAGAGTTGCAATTGAAATCTCAAATTTCTTCGAGGCCGCAATCGAAGAAACTAACTATGGGAATATAGCCGCTCTATAGTTTACTAAACCTAGAGAAAATAGAACGGACATTTGATAGTATAAACCAGTTCGAACTTTATAACTGTAGGGATATCATGGCAGCGAGCTATAGCGAGCGTTTTGAAGAATGGCAAAAAGCGCGATTCTCACCACCACCAGAGCCGGAACTAACACCAACAAAACCCAGTTTTCTCGATATGGTTCCGATGCGAGATAAAGTACGCCTCTACACGGAGGTCTTCTTGCCCGCCAACAAGCAGGAGCCTGCCCCGGCTATACTTATGCGGTCGCCCTATCCTTTTAGCCTACCCTCAAGAAATGATAAGCGCCCAATTAGTCGCTATCAGGATGAGGGGTATGCTGTGGTATATCAATTAACAAGAGGACAGGGAAAATCTGAAGGGCGCTACCGCCGTTATATTGACGATATAAATGACGGCTACGACTGCATTGAGTGGATAGAAAAACAGTATTGGTGTAACGGTTGTGTTGGAATGGAGGGACCTTCCTATTTAGGTACTACACAACTACTGGCAGCTAAATCAAAGCCCAGAGCATTAAAATGTATAATGCCCACGGCTTTTGTCGGCAATTCTCTAGAATGCTCACCATTTGTTAACGGGGTACCACTACGTGGAAACTTTTTACAGTGGAATAAAGTTCTCGATGCAGAAAGCATGTCTAGCCTTGATTTTATCTATGGCGATGCAAATATACATCAGCATCCAACCCTCGGGCCAGCGATGTACAAACGCCCGCTACTCGAAGCAGCCGACAATGTGTTAGAAGGGGATAAACTGGAATCTTGGAAGGAAATAATTGCAAATCCAACTGACTGTGAGTACTGGCAATCGATAAGCTATTCAGATCATGACCTGTCGAACCTCAGCATCCCCACCTTCTTTACGGATGGTTGGTATGATATGACTCGTGGCCCTATCGATTTCTTTGTAAGACTAGAATCTCTTCAACCTGCTCGGCCTGATTGTTATCTCTTAGTTGGGCCCTGGAACCATGGACAGACTTATGCTGCACATTCTCACGGCCAAAGCAATGGTGAACGTGAAATGCAAGAAAATGGCCAAGTTGATCTCGTGTCACTACGTTTGGCTTTTTACGATCACTATCTCAAAGACGAAGCTAGTAATGAAAAGCTGAAAGATCTTCAACCTAATCGCGTTAGAGTCTATATTACAGGGTCACCTGACTCTAACGCCAATGTGTGGAAAGATTACCCGACTTTTCCGCCACCAAATGTTAAAGTACATAATATGTATCTCCAAAGCGAAGGGAACGCCAACTCTTTACCAGATACAGGGTTTCTGACTTTGACCCCTCCAGAAAAACATTCTCGCTTAGCACCGTCGGACATTTACATATATGATCCTGACGTGCCCACACCCAGTGAATCCGAGGCTATGCGGGATCGTCGAAGTATAGAAGTGCGATCTGATGTAGTTACATACACCAGCGCGCCACTAACAGAACCTCTAACGATACTTGGGCATATAAAGTTGGTACTGTATGCTGCCAGTGATGCACCTGATACAGATTGGTTTGCAACATTGACCGAAATTTTCCCTAACGGAAAGTCGGTTGCTTTTCATCACTCAGTTTCAGCAATAAGGGCCAGATATCGACATGGGCTTGACCGGGAGATACCGTTAAGGCCAAATGAAGTTGAGAGGCTAAATATTTCACTAGGTTTTGCCGGGCACCAAGTTGCAGCAGGTAACTGTCTTCGTCTAAGTATCTTCAGTGCAGCTTTTCCAAAATGCGACCCAAATACCAATACTGGCAATAATGTTGCTACGGATACTGACGTAAGGGTTGCCAAACAAACTGTATTTCATACGGTATCTAATCCTTCACACTTAAGTATTCCTGTGATAACGCTATGAGCGTTATCACAACTTAAGAGAGGTGGATATGGTATCTACCGTGATTACTAAAATACAGAGCGGTTTATAACAAAATTAAAAGTATTATAGAGGCTATTAGTGTTGTTCATTTGATAAACTTTATGGAATAAGGCTCACAGAGCACACTACCCATTAACTATCACGACTACAGTCATCGCGAATTTTACGTTGATAAAAGCTTAATTTGATGCAAGAAAAACCAACAACTACAAGTGAGCCAATGTCAGTCAGTATGCTTAGGAGAAATAGTGAGTTTACCTGTAATTGATCTCAATGGAGATAACTATGAGCAAGGGTTCCAGCACGGGACACTGTTGCAAGACCAAATAGCTCATAACATAGAGATATACCTCTCCCGTTTTTTCAGGCAATTTGGACTTTCTAAAGATGAATTGCTTGATCATTGCCGACGTTATCTTACGGCAATCAAAGGAAAAAGCCCTGAATACGAGGAGGGTTTACGTGGATTATCTGAAGGTGCGAGGCAGCCCCTTGATTATATCAGTGTACTAAACTTGCGCTACGAACTTTTTTACTTCCAGTTTGGGGTAAGAGGGGCTATCGAAATGGAAGCGCAGCCCGATGGCTGCACATTGTTTGCGGTTTTACCTAACGGCATGCAAAATGGGCACTTAACCATAGGACAAAATTGGGATTGGATACCTCAAGTTAAAGGTGCAATAACTCGTATTCAGGAGAACAGTGGTCTAGAGATTCTTTCCTTTACAGAAGCTGGTGTCTTGGGTGGTAAGATAGGTTTAAATTCTGCCGGCATTGGGCTCGGCATAAACGGTATGACAAGCGTTCACGATGATTGGACTCGCTTCAAGCTGCCACTACACTATCGATGTTTTAATATACTTAGATCGATTGATTTCGATTCCGCCGTTAGTATTATTACAAATGAACCACGGTCATGTAGCAGTAATTTTTTAGTAGCCGCGTCACCTGATCACGTTGTAAATCTCGAGGCAGCACCGGATATCGTGGTGCGCTTGACTTGCAACAATAACTGTATAACCCATGCTAATAACTTCCGTGATCCAGAGAGTTCAGGCATTGTTATATCAGAGTCACCTAATACGCCTCGCTCCGAGAGACGAGCAGTTAGACTGGAAACGCTAATCAACGAAGGTGGCATAGTTACTCATGAGAAGCTTAAAACATACTTACGCGACCACGATAACTCGCCCTACTCAATATGCCGTCATGAGAATATGCAATTAGAGGAGCAGGAAAGAACTTTAACCGTCACCTCTATCATAATGGACCTAGAAGACAGGGTTCTTTGGGCAACTGACGGACCACCTTGCCAAAACAGCTTTCAGGAGATTCATTTAAACAAATAATGAGACTCTATAAAAACTACCCCGCTCGACCTAAAAAAGTCTTACTGTAAAAATGCAGGATATTTGCCGACATAAGTCGCACTAGCATTAAAACGGAGTAACCAGAACATCCCAAAAATCACTACGCAAAGTATCGGTTGTGAATAATACCCGATAAAAGGAAAAAAAAATACAGTGTTGTTAACGAAACTATCTTATGAGTGGAATAATTAATGTCAAAAAAAATCAACTTAAGTTTACATATTGAAAATTGGCAACTAAAAAAGCCATTCAGGATAACGGGGCATTCTTATGACAGTTGGGATATCGTTGTTGTAGAACTCTCTACTGACAATATTCAGGCTCGAGGCGAAGCTAGAGGCGTCCGCTATCTAGGGGAGAACAAGGAAAGTTTAATCAGGCAAATCGAGCAAGCAGCTCACTTGATTGAAGGGGGCGTCAGCCGAACTCAACTACTTGATTTGATGCCACCTGGTGGCGCGCGAAATGCTATTGACTGCGCTCTGTGGGACATGGAGGCAAAACTAGCCGGACAGACAATATGGGAACTCACCAATATTGAACCCACCAGCGTAGATACCGCCTTTACTATTGGTATTGAAGAAACCCCGGAGTTAATGGCATTGTCTGCTACCGATGCGTCAGCGTACCCTATCTTAAAGATAAAGCTTGATGGAAAGCAGCCTGTTGAGCGACTGAAAGCCATCCGCAGAGCCCGCCCCGATGCTCGCTTAATTATTGATGCCAATCAAGGTTGGACATTTTCTCAGTTAATTGAAGTGATGCCAGCATTGGTCGAATTGCGAGTGGAAATGATTGAGCAACCTTTGCCACGTAATGCTGACAGCGAGCTAGAAGGCTACAACTCACCCATACCAATATACGCAGACGAGTCTTGTCAGCATCGAGGCGAATTTGCCGATGCAGAAAAGCGGTACCAAGGTATAAATATAAAGTTAGATAAGACAGGTGGACTGACAGAAGCATTGCTGCTGGCCGAGCTAGCCAAAAAAAGGGGAGTCGAAGTGATGGTTGGTGGAATGGGGGGTACGTCTTTAACCATGGCCCCTTCTTTTGTATTAGCACAACTAGGTGATATTGCCGATTTAGATGGCCCACTATTGCTAAAGCATGATTCTGGGATAAAATTTGATTACAATGCTGAAAAGATGTCCTTACCACATATTTTTAACTTATGGTGTTTATAGTCAAGAACTGGAATTTCCTTTAAGCTATATCAACGCTTCTTAATCCACAGATGCTAAGACACAATCGATTGGTCTACATGTATTAAAGTGGGCTAATTCAGATAGACGCCTCATTAAACCTCGTAGAGTTTATTTTCCTGAGTTCAATATTTTGACGATTGTTGTTGTATAGTATTGCTCGTCTGAGTTCTTTAATGTAAGCGCCAATTTTTCCACGTACTACCGAATATAATTCAGGGTTAGATAATAGCGGCCTCAACTAACGGAGGCAATCATGAATCAAACCCAAATATCCAAATCTGATGTCTGGCAAAAACACCTTCAATCACAACGGGAATCCGGGCTCAGTCAACAGGCGTATTGCCAACAGCACGGCCTGAAAAACCATCAATTTTGGTACTGGAAGCGCAAGCTCGAGGGCCCTAAACGTCAACCCACGAAGCCATCATCGGTCTTTGTGCCTGTCAGCCTGGCTTCACCGGTATCAAATCCAGGACTGAGTATAACGCTGCCAAACGGTATCAGCCTAAGCGGCATCGACGAGCACAATCACCACATTGTTCAGCAACTGATGAAGGTGCTGAAATGAGCCGTGTTATGCGGCCACCGGAATCATTGCCGCAGGTGTTTCTCTACCGTAAGCCGGTGGATTTTCGTAAAAGCTATCGCGGCCTTGGCGCTATCGTCGAGTTGGAAATAGGCCACAACCCCTTTGACGGCCGGCTGTATGTGTTTATCAACCGGCGGCACACCAAGCTCAAATGCCTGTTTTGGGAAACCAACGGCTTTGTGCTCTACTACAAGAGCTTGGCCGAAGAAAAATTTAAATGGCCCAAGCAACATGACGAGCTAATAACGCTCACCGGGCAGCAGCTCAATTGGCTGTTGGACGGCTACGATATCTCGCAGATGAAGCCCCATAAACCCTTGCACTATGAATCTCTATTTTGATAGTCATCCTGACAACATCGGGTATAATCACCCGCATGAATAAACGACAGGCAGCACACGAAGTCACCGTTGAAGAAGCGGTGATGTTATTGGCGGAAAAGGATCAAGAGATCCGTCGCCAGTCGTTGCTGCTTGAAGATAAATCCGCGGTCATCGACAAAAAATCAGAAGTCATCGAAGCGCAGAAAAAGCGCATCGAACTGCTGGAAGAATACCTTCGTCTGGAGCGCGCCAGGCTCTATGGTCGCAGTAGTGAAAAGAGCAATCCGCAAGGTGAGCTGTTTGATGAGGTTGAGCTGTGCTGTGATGACTCACCAGACAGTGAGGCAGCACCTGCCCCTGTTGCAGACAGCAGCGGCAAAAAAGGCCGCAAAGGCCTGTCCAAGAACCTGCCTCGCGATCAAGTGCATATCAATCTGAGCGAGGAAGAAAAGGCGGGCGCTATTGATACCTTCTTCACGCTGGTAAAAGAAGAGCTGGATATTGAGCCGGCCAAGGCTCGCGTGATTGAGTACCTTCAAGAAAAAGCTGTTTTTGTCGAGCAAGGTTCTCGTCAGGTCAAGGCCGCCGCGCTCCCCAAACACCCGCTGCCGAAAATCGTAGCAAGCATTGGCCTGCTGGCATTTGTGGTTGTGTCTAAGTACGCCGACGGTTTACCCCTGTATCGGCTGGAGAAAATCCTCCAACGCTACGGCGGGGAAATCTCCCGCACAAGCATGGCCAACTGGGTCATCAAGCTGGCACTACAGCTGCAACCGCTGATTAATCTGATGCGGGAGCAACAGCTCACCTACGACTACCTCAACATTGACGAAACCCGCATCAAAGTCTTGAAAGAACCGGATCGCTCACCGACTTCCGATAAATGGATGTGGGTGACACGCGGAGGCCCTCCGGATCGGCCATCGATTTTGTTTGACTATAACCCCTCCCGTGGGAAGGAGGTGCCGCTACGCCTGCTCGAAGGCTTCGAAGGTTATCTGCAGTGCGATGGCTATGCGGGCTATGATGCGGTGTGCGAACGTGAAAATAGGGTACAGCTCGGCTGCTTTGATCATCTGCGTCGAAAATTTACCGATGCCAAAAAAGCGGCCGGCTCAGGCAGCAAAAATAAAGTCGCCAAATACGATGTGGCCCTTGGGAAAATCAATAAGCTCTACGTCATTGAACGAGAGATAAAACACTTGGCCATTGAAGAGAAATACCGCCAGCGCCAAGCGCGAAGCAAGCCAGTGCTGCACGATATTAAACAGTGGCTGGACAAAAATATCGGCAAAGTCCCCAAAGACAGTAAAACGCATATTGCCATCCAATACGGAGTAAATCAGTGGCCCAAGCTCATTCGCTATTGCGACGACGGCCGGCTGAACATCAGCAACGCAGCAGCGGAAAACGCCATCCGTCCCTTTGTTATCGGAAGAAAGGGGTGGCTCTTTGCAGACACGCCGAATGGTGCCAAAGCCAGCGCGATCCACTACAGCTTGATTGAATCAGCCAAGGTTAATGGGCTTGAACCCTACCACTATCTGAAGGAAGTCTTGAAAAAGCTACCTTATGCGGAAACGGTTGAGGATCTGGAGGCTTTATTGTCATGGAATATGATGAAAAATCAATAGTACACTCCTGTTAAGTGGATACGCTGAATAATTGGCGCTTACTCTTTAATAATCTACTGGACTTGAATTGCTGAGTATATAAAGGAAAAAATAATGAATAAGCTGCATATTGAAACTCCTCTAATAGAATCTTTATTATTAAACAAGAGTGATTCCAGTGAGGTCTGGTTGAAAATGGAAGCCCTACAGCCAACAGGTTCCTTCAAGATCAGGGGAATTGGTCATGCCTGTCAAATTTACCTAGAAAACGGAGCAAAAGCGTTTATTTCTTCTTCTGGTGGAAACGCAGGACTGGCAGTAGCTTACTCCGGCCGCCGGCTCGGTGTTCCAGTTACAGTGGTAGTACCTAGAACTACCAATCAAAGAGCGATAGACTTAATTGAAAATGAAAATGCAAAAGTGAGAGTAGTTGGCGATAGTTGGAACGAAGCTCACGTCTTTGCGCTGGATTTATCTGACAAAAAGAATGCTTACCTTCACCCGTTTGACGATAAACATATTTGGGAAGGACATGCGTCCGTCATTGATGAAGTGTATGAGGCAGGCGTTAAACCAGACGTTGTAGTGTTGTCCGTCGGAGGAGGAGGGTTATTGTGTGGAGTTGTGGAGGGATTGCGGAGAAACAAATGGGAGGATATTCCGGTTCTTGCTATCGAAACTGTCGGCGCTAAGTCTTTACATACCGCATTTAAGGCAGGCAAGCATATTGGCGTTGAAAGCATAAGCAGTATTGCTACTTCACTTGGAGCAAAGAAAATTGCGAATAGAGCCTATCAGCTACTGAGTGAGCACAATATTTATAGCCACTTAGTGGATGATACTGATGCAATCAGAGCATGTAATAGTTTTTTAGATGATCATCGTATAATGGTTGAACCTGCGTGTGGTGCAAGTTTATCAGCTGTTTATGATAAGTGTGATTTTTTAAAAGATAAGAAATCGGTTTTAGTCATTGTTTGCGGAGGTGTTGGTGTTACATTGGGTCAACTAAAAGATTGGAGTGCTGGGGCCTGTCTACACTAATTTTGGTAAAACTGCCGCTTATGGAAACTACAAAAGCGCAGTTCAGAGTCATTGATCACCTACTGCCTGTGCAGCGTGGTAATGCAAAAATACCCAATATACAGGTCATTAACGCCATTCTGTACATAGCCGAGCACGACTGTAAGTGACGCGGCCTCCTAGAGCACTTCGGCAAGTGGTATAGCATTTACATGAGGGCTAATCGCTGGGCCAAAGAACGGGTAGCCGCCGATGATAGCACCGCCGTGACATTTGCTTTATCGCCGGCGGCAGTCAGGCGATGCACCGGAGGGTCGTAAGCTACTGAAAACGCCGGAAAATAGCGGTTGGGAAGGCGTTAATGTGCTCATGGATAAGCCCATGAGGGTGATGATACCCGACAACCTGTACTGAATATCGGCATGATTCCCGCTGTTCCGTCAAAGATCAATCGAATAACATCCTGGGAATATGATAGCGAGATGTACAAGAAAAGAAATGAAGTAGAGCGTTTATTTCGGCGGCTAAAAGGCTTCCGAAGTATCTTCAGTCGTTTTGATAAACTCGATGTCATTTTTACGTTTTTCATCAACTTTTCTTTGATTGTCGATGCATTGATTAGTATAGACAGGCCCTAGCGAAGAGCAAGTTATTGTGTCTTATAACATGTAGAGTTTGTAAGCTGCTTAATCCAGGTTCTAACAATTTGCACCTTCTTAATTTTCAAATTATCAGGGGGACAAACAAAATAATAGCCCGGCCTTTGTGGTAATTTCACCGAAAGCTCAAAAGGTATAACCAACTCTCCTTTTTGTACATAACTCAGTACGCTTTGCCTATTTCCCAAAGCGACTCCTAGACCATTAATGGCAGCATTAAAAGAATGGATAGAATTTAAAAATCTTAATCCACCCTGCGTATCCACACATTCGTATCCAGCTGCTGACAGATAAGTACTCCATTGACTCAAGCGCCTTTCAGTATGAATGAGGCGAAAACGCGCCAAGTCATCCGGACCACTTAGCGCTCCTTCCTTGCTAACTAACTGAGGACTACAAATAGGACACATATCCTCATAAAACAGAAACTCTATATTGAGGTTTTCCCAGTCTCCATAACCATACCATATCGCTGCATCAACTTGTTCTTGATCAAAATCTACATACCGTAAGGTATCCAATAAACGTAGATTCACTTCCTCATTTTGCTCTAAAAAACTCGAAACATGAGGCATCAGCCAACTCAACATCAGCATTGGCGGCATACTTAATGTCAAGATATTACCTCTACCTAAAGTAGCAACTTCACCGGTAGCTTTTTCAATTTCATCCAATGCCAGTCTTAACTTGGCAAGGTAGATAGATCCCGCATCGGTTAGCTCAATCTTACGGTTGTGTCTTCGAAAGAGTTGTGTTTTTAAAATCTGTTCGAGCTTCCTCACCTGATGGCTGACAGCAGAAGGTGTAACACACAACTCCTTAGCTGCCATTTTAAAGCTGAGGCGAGATGCGGCAGACTCAAATACTCTTAAGGTCTCTAATGGAGGAAGGATACGCATAGTATTATTCGAATGAATTAAATTGTTTTAATTGATAAAAACAAATCATTTGATATGACCTAAAATAACGCATAGTATAGCTAAAAACAAGTGAACTTTGTAAGAGGTATGTATATAGGAACCTGATCGGATTAGCTTAATTACTCTGAAAGTTAAAAGTTTACTTTCCTGCGCAATCGTTGCCACCTGCATTACGACACGGCAGATGCAATACAAATAGCAAAGTCAGCAGAGGTATCCATTGAATTCATCAAAAGTAGTTCGAAAGCCATACGACGGTTTACTTGTCGTGTCTATTGAGCAGGCCTTAGCCGCACCATTGTGTTCCTGTCGTCTAGCTGATGCAGGAGCTCGAGTTATAAAGATAGAGAGAAGTTCTGGTGATTTTGCCAGAGGCTATGATAAGGCTGCCAAGGGTGACTCATCCTATTTCGTGTGGACCAATCGCGGCAAAGAGTCAGTGGTTTTGGATATAAAATCCGATACTACACTACTAAATAATATGCTACAGAAAGCGGATGTTTTCATACAAAACCTAGCGCCAGGAGCGGCGAAACGAGCAGGTTTATGCTCTACAGCACTTAGAGAGCGATTTCCACAATTAGTTACTTGCGATATAACCGGGTACGGAGAAGGTAGCCCTTATGAAGGAAGAAAGGCTTATGATTTATTGGTGCAATCGGAAAGCGGGCTTATATCGACTAGCAGCTTTCCCTGTAATCCGGCCAGAATCGGGGTGTCGATATGTGATATAGCAGCGGGACTCAATGCACTTATTGGAATCCAACAAGCTCTTCAACTTCGCTCTCAAACAGGTCAGGGGAGCTCTGTAAAAGTATCACTATTTGATAGTGTGGCAGACTGGATGAACGTACCTATTCTACATGAAAAATATGCACATGGGGGATGGCCTACCAACATGGGGCTCATGCATCCATCTATAGCACCCTACGGAGGATTTAAAACTGCTGATGAGGAAACTATCGTCATTTCGGTGCAAAATGAAAGGGAGTGGAAACGTTTTTGTGGTATAGTGCTAAGTAAAGCAAAGCTAGCTAGTGATACCAAGTTTTCAAGTAATTACCTACGTGTCCAAAACCGCCAAGAACTTGATACAGAAATTCAAGCCGCTTTCTCTTGCCATAGCAAATTAGAAATGGAAAAATTACTGACTGAAGCAGACATTGCTTTTGGCTCCGTGAATTCCGCTAAGGACCTAGTTAATCATCCATTGATTCGATATTGGCCAGTCAAAACTTCTTGTGGTGATGAAGTGGAAATAATAGCGTCTCCCGTTAGAACTGAGCAAGATACAGGGCGGTTCAATCGAGTCCCAAAGCTAGGAGAGCACACCGAAAAGTTGCGTCAAGAATTTATGTAATGAGTTTAATTCATAAATCTTATTCTAGTGAAGCAATGATGTTAAAATTAGGCCAGAGTATCGTATGACTAATGCAAGTAAAAAGTTTGATAGTTTCGATAGAGAAAATGTTAAGTATCGTGATAATTGGCTAGGAAAAGAATCTATACAGGACGATATGATTTCTTATGAAAGAGTCTGCATGCTACAGGAGACACTCGATATTGAGGGGCTTTCTATCAATAAGAACAGTCCACTTCCTTATGGTTGGCATTGGATTTTTTTTCATCAAATCTGTAAAACGTCAGAACTATGTATTGAAGGACATCCTAAAATAGGGTTAATATCTCCACCGCATAACTATCCAAGACGTATGTGGGCAGGTAGCAGGTTAAAGTTTTATCAACCATTAGTAATCGGTGATAAAGTCCGAAGAAGATCCACAGTAAAGAAGATTTCATTTAAAAATGGTCGCGCCTCTCTCCTAGCATTTGTAACGATAGAACATGAGATCCAAGGAGAAGGAGGAGGTCACTGGTTGGAAGAACAAGATATTGTTTATATAAACAGTAACTCTGGCTCTTCATCGTACTCCTCACACCCATTACCAAAAGATTCACAGTGGAAAAAAACAATTTACCCTAGTTCATTTTTACTTTTTCGCTACTCAGCGCTTACTTTCAATAGCCATCAAATACATTATAACCATAGATACTGCAATCAAGAATTGGGGTTTCCAAGTCCTGTTGTGCATGGTCCTCTGGTTGCCACTTTTTTACTTGATATGCTGCGAGAAAATTTACCTGGGATTAATGTTACAGATTTCTCTTTTCGTGCAATAAGACCGCTATTTGATACTCATCCATTTACAATACATGGAAAGAAAATAGGGAGTGAGATTGATCTATGGGCAAAGTCTGTTGATGGTGAATTAGCAATGACGGCAACTGCATCAATATAGCTATATCGCCAAAATTCCGAGAAGAAGGGTTATATGACGTTTGACATGTCTCCGACTTGCAATTATAGGTCATTTTTGTTTGTACCTACACACAAAAAGTCCTTTTGGAAAAAAGCTTACTCGAGGGGCTCGGATACGATAATACTTGATTTGGAAGATAGTGTTCCAGTCCCTGAAAAAGTTAACGCTCGTATGCAGTTAGTTAAAGCATTGACACATTGCAAAAAGCACAACAAACCCACGATTGTCCGTATTAATCAGTCTATCAGAGATGCTATTCACGACTTAGAGACTGCTATAACTAATTTTACAGACGCAATATTAGTACCAAAGGTAAGAGACTCAAAACATATAGAAACCATCGATGAAATAGTGACAGAATTAGAATATGAGAGAAATATAAGAGCCGGCAATATTAAAATAATAGCTACCCTTGAGTCAGCAGAGGGGGTTCTTAATTCTGCGCGGATAGCTCTATCTTCTCCACGGATGGTGGCATTAGCGTTAGGACCGGAAGATCTAGCAACAGATCTTGGATGTGCCCCCACAGAATATAGTTTATTGGGAGCATGCCAAACCATTATTCTAGGAGCTAGAGCTGCAAACTTGTTTGCAATAGGGTTTCCCGGCTCTATCTCCGAGTACCAAGACAAGATCAGTTATAGAAAGTCCATTGAAAAAGGCCGTGCACTAGGTTTTAGTGGTGCTTTTTGCATTCATCCGGATCAGATTGAAATAGTGAATACCGTGTTCTCTGTAACATTAAGCGAAATTGAGTGGGCAAAAAAAGTAGTTTCTGCCCAAGAAGATGTCGCAGATCATCATTCAGGCGCTTTCTCACTAGATGGGAAAATGATTGATGAACCTATTATTGATAGAGCTAAGACTATATTAAAGTCTATAGAGAAATAGCAAAGCGCTACATCGATTGAATAAGCACAGCAATTCGCTCAGCTAGCGGGAGCATTAGAAATATTGAGTGGTATCCTGTCAAGAATTAGCTGAAGTCAAAAGTAGAATTTTCTCGTAAAACTACGTGCAGGAGATTCTGCATTAAAATCGAAGTATTCTGACAGTCAAATCATGGCAATTCTCAAGCAGTTCGAGGCCGGCACGAGTTCAACCACTTTTTACAAGTAGCGTGCCAAGTACGGAGAGATTACCTCAACATCCTGGACGTAAAAGGCCAGAGTTATCATAAGAAGGTATCAATGAAAAGGAGGGGGCACGCCGACAGCTAACATCAACTAAACGGGATCAACCGACCAAGATAATTGACACGAAGCGGTCAAAATAATTGACGTCAAATAAAGAAGTGAGGGTTGAGCAGATCAAGCTGCACGCCAGAGTCGCGGTTAGGGACCTGGAAGACGGCCGCCGATGGGATATATCGCTGTGTGCAATCAATTTGCGCGGAGGCAAGGTCAAGTTCCACCGTGTCGAAACACTGGGGTTGAGTAGAAACGATATCCAGGTGGGTGATCGCGTCAAGTTTATCGACATGTTCAACAGAGGACAATCAGACAGAACTATCCGGTTGAACCAGAAAACATCAACCATTGAGGAGGCAAATGTCAGTTGGCAAGTCAGCTATCTGCTCTTGCACAAAGTTACTGATGCCGGCGGGCCCTAAAGGGGGCTCTGTGTGCCAGGACGAACGCTTACTCTTAAGCAGCGCCCCTATCAGAGTAAACGGCCAATAGTCACAATTATTTTTAATATGTTTTCGAAAATCTTTGCAAGTATATCTATATTGCGCTAGCTGACATCTTCTCAGTTAGATTGCCGATACAGTCCAGATTCTCTATATTCAGAATGGCGTCAATCAATGACTGACATCGTTTGTCACTAATTATCCCTTTCACATTTCTACGGAACTTCGATACTAATTCTTCCTGATTCATTGGGTTTTCAGGGGTGCCTTTGGCGAATCGAACACGCTTGGTATATTCTATCTTTTTGTCTGTGCGAATGGTGACAACTGCACCCCAGTTTTCGGGATATTCTTGCGAACAAGTAACATCTTCATATATCCGAAATCTTCTAGCCAAATTTAATATGTTCAAATCATACAGTATTTCAGGTGTGTAAGAATGAATACCTGGAATCTCTTTCAATAAGGCCATTGCAGTACTAAACTGCACACTAAACTGAGCACCTAATTCGTCATGGGGTTCTACGATCTTTCCCACATGAACTACTCCATGATGGCTTGTACCGACAGCTATTTCAACAATATCTCCTAAGTCAATGCTATGCTTTTTCACTAGTTCTAATGTCGCCTCCATCGGCGCGTGTATGAAATAGCAGCAGTTATATTTTTTGGTTGCTACATAATCAATAATGAACTTTTCACCTATCTTACTTAGCAGCCTGCTTACATCAGATGTGTCGCTATACACTGCACAAAATCCTTTTTTGCCATCTAAGACAGTTTCCGGACCTGTAAGTCCCATTTGCGCTAGATACGCAGCTCTGATTCCCGCAGTTGTAGGAATAGCGGTGTGGATTCTTTTTACACTACCTCCAGACTGAGTATACTCAATTAGCCCTCCGGAAAAGCTGCCTGCAATACCCATAGCATTCACCAACTGGTCTTCTGTTAACTCCAAAAGAAGGCCGGCCGTAACTGCGGCTCCGTAAGGACCACAAGCCTGTGGAGTATGATGTCCTCTCTGTAAGCATCCTGGAGAGACTGAGTGCGCAATACGCAATACAATTTCAAGTCCAGCAATATATGCTTTAAACACTTCATATCCTTTAGCCTTCACTTCTTCTCCAATAGCGAGTGCCACTGGTAACACCACCGCACTAGGGTGGGTTTGCACCTTTAAGCAAGTGTCATCGTAATCTTGTCCATGACCAAATGTGCTATTTGAAAACGCTGCTAATTCGGGCGTAGTTCTTTTTCCATAATATACAATAGTCGAAGAGCCGCCTATTGAAAACTTCTGTGTATATTCATATACAGAACGACACCATTCCAGATCAGCACAACCAATCTGCAAACCAAGCTGATCTAACATTAGCATCTTTGATTTTTCACTGACTTGTAAATAGATATTTTTACTATTGTACAAATTTTTCGCAAATCGAACCATTTCTCTACTAATGTTCATGTGGAATACCGTTTCTAAAAGCAATAATTCAATTTTTGAGTCATCACCTCTTCATATGCAGGTTAGCCTAATAGCCAATAAACAAAACTGCTGACATAGCCATCGAAGTATATTGTACATTCAGCGCGAGCACTAAAAAAATTGATAACTAACGGCAGCAGCAATCCATGTGTTCCGCATATTAATCATTCACCTCTGTTTCGAAGAGAAGCGGTTTTATGCTGACTCACTGTAACTGGTTTATAATGTCTATCCCCTTTTAAACCAATAGTAATACTGGAGGTATTATGAAAAAAGAACTATAGGCTGAATATATGTAAACGATGCATCGGCAGTTCCGAAAGCTTACCAACGCTGAGTGGCTCTTCAAGAACGAAAGCGGCTTACTAAAACTGCCTTACCTGGATATCCAGATTGCAAGTAAGAAATGAATGATGCCGGTAAGATTTACAGTTTGTTCCCCAACGGCATAGAAAACTAGCAATTACATCAAAATCATATCACTTTATATCCTCACTTTCTCAACGCTAGTTAAATCCTCAACTTCGCTTTTTTCAAGCAAACTTTTAATATGTCTACTCTGTTCAATTTTGGTCTCAAGAATTATCGACAACATACTTATCGTATTTTTTGTAAGCATGTCTTTAATAGACACAATCACACCAAATTTCTCTCTTATACGAGCAGCTATACGAGTTGCTAAAAGTGAATGTCCGCCTAGTTCAAAAAAGCTACTATTTATTCCCACTTCTCCAACTGGTAATTCTAAAACTTCAGCCCATATAGTTACGAGGGTATGCTCTATTTCTGTTTTGGGTGCCATATAACCTTGAACCCCCAATGTCTGAGCGGTAGGTGCAGGTAAAGCTCGGTAATCGACCTTCCCATTAGAGGTAAGAGGAAGTGCCTCTAAAAAAGAGTAGAAAGACGGAATCATATAATCAGGTAGTAATCCTAAAAGTCCATCCCTTAGTTCTACTTGATCAATCTCCACACCCTTTTCATACACTACGTAAGCAGTCAGATACTGATCACGCCTTTCCTCTCCGATGCTATTTACCACCACAACTGCATCTCTCACACCTGGCTGAGATATTAAAGCCGCTTGAATCTCCCCTAATTCAATCCGAAATCCGCGAATCTTTACCTGCTGGTCTATCCTTCCCAAATACTCTAGGCTGCCGTCCGGTAAACGTTTCATCAGATCACCGGTTTTATACAGCCTCCCCCCTTTCTCAGCACTAAAAGGGCTCGCAACAAAGCGCTCCGCGGTTAACATTGGGCGATTGAGGTAACCGCGAGCCAGACCTTGACCACCCACATAGAGCTCACCGGGAATACCAATCGGCATCATTTGTAGATGCTTATCCAAAACGTACGTTTGCAAATCAGACAAGTGCTCACCTATAAGGCTACCTGACTGCTTAAGACTATCAGTACTCAAAGGGCCGTAGGTGACATGCACTGTGGTTTCTGTAATTCCGTACATATTAACCAATTGTGGCTGTCTATCACCGTGACGCTCAAACCACTCTTTTAAAGTAGATACGTCTAACGCCTCGCCGCCAAAAACAACATATCTCAATGCCGATTTTCCACATCCAAGGTCATTTAAGTTATCAGCGCTGATAAACTGACTGAACGCCGACGGTGTTTGACTCAACACGGTGACGCGCTGATCGTACACTAACTTGCAGAAGGCGTTGACATCTCGGCTAAGCCAATAAGGTACAACGATAACTTTACCGCCATAAAGTAAGGCTCCCCATAGTTCCCAAACAGAAAAATCAAACGCAAAAGAATGGAAAAGTGACCAGGAATCACTCTGTTTAAACTTGTAATAGCTCTCCGTTGCTAAAAAGAGCCTGACCACATTGGCATGGGTGACCAGACTACCTTTTGGTTTTCCGGTCGAGCCGGATGTATAGATAATATAAGCTAAGTTTTCTGGGTATAAGTGTATTGTCGGGCTTTTATCATCTAACTTTTCTATGAGTTTCCAATCCTTATCAAGGCATATAGAGCTCCGGATATGATCCAGAGCAACATCGTTCAACAAATTAGTCTGAGTCAGCAATATCGAAACGCCACTGTCTTGTAAGATATACTTTGCCCTTTCTGCAGGAACGTGCGGGTCTATAGGCACATAAGCCCCCCCGGCTTTCAAGATACCTAAAATTCCCACGATAGTTTCCAACGATCTAGCCATCCGCAAGCCCACTTTAGACTCAGCTTTAACTCCTTGGTTGACTAGATAATGAGCTAGTTGGTTGCTACGCTTATTAAGGCTACCATAGGTAAGGGAACTGTCCTCATGGACTATGGCCACCGCGTCAGGCGTCTTCGCAACTTGCATTTCAAACCGGTCGATGATGGTCTGAGTGCTCGCATATTTTTTCTGCGGCTGCTTAAACCCCTCCGACAACTGCTTAACCTCGATCTGACTCAGGAAAGGTACAACAGATATATCCTGTTCAGGATCACCTACAACTGCTTCAAATAAGGATTGATAATGTTTGAGAAAACGTTCAGCTGTTTTCGAATGGATAAGAGAAGTATTATAATCTATATGTCCCTCCAATTGCCCGTTCACAACCCTTAACGAAATAATAATGTCGAAACGAGCGATACCTGTTGAATTCAAATAGGGCTGATCTATGGGTTGGCCAGCCAAACTACCTTCCTCAAAAGTCAAACCACCAAACTCCAGCAACGCTTGACAAATAGGGATTTCTCCATCAAAACCTTGCGATCTCCTGAGGTCAACTAACTTATTAAATGGTACAGATTTTTTATAAAAAATATCTTTACAAAGTAGTCTTACTTCCTTTAAAAGCTGTCTGAATGTCTTGGGTCCGGAAAGGTCTGACGGAAGCACGACGGTTTCCACAAAAAAGCCAATTAAATTCTTTATTTCTGGCTGTAGTCTGTTCGCTATAATAGTGCCTACTAAAAACTTTTCTTGCCGACAGTAGCGCATTAGTAATACTTTGTAGGCAGCTAAAACAACAGTATATAACGTTACGTTTTCTTTTTTCGCCAACGACATTATGTTAGTTGTCAATCCCAGCGGCCACCTAAAAGCCCTCCTGGCACCCGTGTAATTCTGTTTAGTGGGCCTAGCTTTATCGTATGGAAAATTTAGCAATGGAAAGTCCTTTAGTGTACCTTCCCAATAACTTAGTCGCCGCATAAATTCCGGGCTTTTTATCCATTGTTGTTCCCAGGCGGCAAAGTCTGAATATTGAACGGGTAATTCGTCAAGAACTTCGGTTGTACCTTCGCATTTATGGCTGTATATGCAATTAACCTCACTGATCAACTGTCGGAGTGATAAACCGTCAAAAACTATATGGTGATACGATAGAAGAAACAGCTGTTTTTCTTTCGGAAGTTGAAGAACATGTACTCGAAATAGCGGGCCTTTTTCTAAATCATATTCCCTTCTACTTTCCCTGAGCAAAAAGCATTCTATTTCTTCATTTAGCGATTCTTCAACATTACCTTTATCCTTAGCCTCGATAACCGTAAGAGGTACTTTTATAGAAAAGGGTTCAATAACAACTTGTCTTAACTCCCCTTCATCAGTTTGTGAGAATACCGTACGCAGCGATTCGTGTCGCTCTACTATTTTGGATATACTGTATTCCAAGAAATCGATATTCAAATTACCATGAAGTGGTACAACTAGTTGACTGTTATACACATAATTGGGTTCCGCAACTTTCGTTAAGTACCAAAGCCTTTGTTGACCTGTAGAAGCGGCCGCAACTTTTGGAGTCATTTCTTTTCCCGATGGAATTATACAGTTAGATATAGAGTGGGCCGCCTTTAGCCAGTCAGCAATTTCAGCCTGATGTTTATAGACCTGATCAACAATTTCTTTAGGCAATAGACTCATATCATCTGGGAAAGCTATTTCTCCATCTAAAAGCTTTAGCTCTATATTATTTTTTGATAGCAATATAATAATTTCATTTAAATTCATGATTAAACCTGAAAATTTTCAACCTCGTAGTGGAATACCCAATCGCTTTTCGTTTTGCGATTCGGAAAGCATTTCTTACTGTAAATATAGCGTTAAAGTATCATTGTGGCTGACCGACCTTAATCCTAAATTCTTTAACGTCATATATACGCTTTTGATAAGGAAGGGCGTTTGGCTTTTATTCCAGAGGCATACTCAAAATCTCTTTGACAAAGATGGCATGATAGACCTACCAAGTTCTGTCAATCAAACAATATATAGAAGATATTTTAAGTTAGCTTTTAGCAGTAGAGTTGCACTGTAATAATCGAAATATTTATTAAAAAATATTCAACTAGAAACTTTTTCTTCAGTTATTGATATACCTGATAGTTTTATAAGTATCTATACTTGAACCCCGTTAGAATCGATTTCTTTCATACAAATCCAAACAATCAGTGTTGCTAGCAGAGTGACGGACGCGGCAATCGAAAAGACAGCTTCTGGCGACAACAAGTTCCAGAAGTACCCACTAAGTAACATACCAACAACACCAGCGACACCAGTACAACAGGTGTATACGGCCTGCCCTCTGTACCTAACGTCTTCATCAAACAGTATATGTACTATGCGCACCGCTACAGTTTGATAGACACCGATGTTAGCTGCTTGTAGAAGTTGGGCTAAAATCAGCACGAAGAAATAGTCAATGCAGAAGCCAATAAGTAACCATCTTATAGATGTGAGAATAAAGGCTGCAATCAGCAATGTCTTTAGAGTAAAGAATCTCAAGAGTAAAAACATGACATAAAAAATACCGACTTGCGCAACCATCCCAAATGCCCAAAATGCACCGATAACACTATGCGTATAACCACTATCTTCCAAATATATACTGGAAAAAACTGCATACGGTGCCATACTAAAAAACATAAGAAAGGAAACAAACATAAATACTATTAAAACAGGCTGAACCAATACCTTAACTATATCACCACTTTCGGTATTTTTTTTGCTCTGATTATTTTTAGGCAACAAAAACGATATTAAAACAGAAAAAAATAGAAAACCTAAAACCACATAAGGGAGTATTCTTATACTGTAGTTTTCTAATACCTTACCTAAAATAATTGTTGCAAGAACAAAGCCCACAGATCCCCATAAACGAATATTTCCATAGCGGTCTCTGTTTTCCCTAAGGTAGACCATCGTATTAGCCTGAAGTTGTGGCAATATAGGGCTTCTAAAAAAACTAAAGCCAAACAAAATAAAAGAGAAGTACCAAAAGTTTTTGTCTATCAGCACACCAAAAAAGGAAAGCAGAGAAAGTACTGATGTTAGCCTGATTACATAGATTGACCTTCCTGTCGCGTCAGCTATCCAAGCCCAGAAATACGGTGCGAAGAAGTTAGCCCCCATTAAAAAGGCTGTGAGCTGAGCAACTTCCACAGTATCAAAACCAAGTGATTTTAAATACAGTGACCAATATGGATTTAGAACGCCACTGGTTGCAAAGAAAGTGAAGTAAAATCCGCACAGTACACTATAGCAGCCAATTCCATTCTTCATGAGAAGCGCCAGTATAGGCTATGTATCATCCAACTAGCCATCAACTCCAGACTTACTGATGGCATTCATGATAATCGCTGCCAGTGGCTCTACATTTGGTGGAAACATCAAGGCCGCATGGTGGCCAGGGACCTTATACTCATTTACTGTATTAGCATAAGGCTTCCAGTCGTAGCTACCCAATGAGTTTATATCAAATTTCTTACTCAAATCGGAGAGTTCTGAGGCACGGAAGAAATTCAGCTCTCCCTTATAACTCTTCGGCTTATAATGATCTACAAAATGACTGGACATAGAGAGTACTTGTAACCTTCTTACCATTTCGCCTACAGTAAAGTAGGTTTCAATACCGCTATCGTTGAGGTGTCTAATTACATAAGCAACTTGACTCTCTTCGTCTAAACTTACCGTGTCATCAATTATATGACTTGGGGGATCTACGGTAAGGTCTCCCAGCAAGATATGAAACAAAAGAGTTATTTTATTTAGGTGTTTAATCTCACAACTCAGAGAAGATGTCCGAATCATAGTGTCCAGCAAGCCAATGAAGGCTACATCGTTTTCCGATACCAGCATTTGTTGAGCGATTTCAAAGGCAATAGTTCCGCCCGCAGACCATCCCAATAGATGATATGGCCCCTCTTTCTGTACACTCTTTATAGCTGATATATAATTCTTGGCAGCTTCCTCTATTGAGGCATATGGGCTTTGCCCCTCCAATAGCCCTCTGGCTTGGAGACCATAAACCGGCTGGTCATATTTTTTAAGGCACTTCGCCAAGTCTCTATAAGACAAAGCGGAGCCTCCGGCTGCATGAATACAAAAAAGCGGAAGGCGCGTACCAACAGGTTGAATAGCCACTATCGGTCTCCAGACTTTGAGACTCGAATTGTTCTCCTGCAATCTACTACTCAAATAGGCAATCGTTGGATCGTTAAAGAAAGTGGACAAAGGCAGCTCTCGACCAAATTCCTTTTTAACTATTGCTAAAAGTCGCAAAGCAAGCAATGAATGACCACCCATATCAAAGAAGTTTTCATATATGCTATGGACGTCATACTCCAATAAGTCTTCTACAATATTAGTCAATTTTAGTTCGATTTCATTACGAGGTTTTACTTTAGCCACGCCACTACTTTGATCAGGTTTAGGTAGGGCTTCGCGGTCCACCTTGCCATTGGGTGTTAATGGCAAACGGTCTAAAAATACAAACTTTGATGGAATCATGTAATCAGGTAGAGAAGCCAACAAATGTTTCTTTAGACTACTGGACGAAACCTCAGAACTGGAATCAACAACCAGATAGGCAACTATGTTCTCGTCGCTTCTATCTTTCCTAAGCGCCAGTGCCGACACAGCCACTTCATCTACGCCACCTATTTCTCGCAATACGTTTTCTATTTCACCTAACTCAATACGGAAACCTCGAATTTTAACCTGATGATCAATGCGACCAATATACTCTATATTCCCGTCGGAGAGATACCTACCCAAATCACCACTCCGATATAATCGATTACCGGCCGTATCGCTGTATGGATTGGGAATGAAATTCATTGCCGTTAATCCTGGGCGATTGCCGTAACCACGACCGACGATACTACCACCTACATATATCTCGCCTACAACATTGTTCGGAAGCGGATTCAATTGCTTGTCCAAGATATATATGTTTCCATTATCAACAGGTCGACCTATCGGGACAACACTTAATGGGCGGGAGAGATCGCAAGCCCAATAGGTACTATCAATAGTCGCCTCTGTTGGGCCATAAAAGTTATATAGCACTGCAGAACTATGCAGCTTCTTAAACTTATGAAGTACCGCAGGCGGCAACTCTTCACCGCCACAAAATAGGTAGCGCAATGACTTTATCTGGTCTCTTGACGCTTCTGCTATCAATTCGTTCAGTAATGATGGAACAACTTGAAAAGCTGTAACCTGCTGCTCTGCTACTAGGTCAATCAAGTACTCGGGGTCTCGATGGCCGCCCGATTTCGCGATTAGAAGTTTGGAACCAACAACTAGTGGTACAGACCACTCCCAAACAGAAACATCGAAGCCAATAGGTGTTTTATGCAAAACGACATCTTCACTGTTAAAACCAAAAACACGTTCTTTCCATGCTATATGAGCAGATAGACTGGCATGAGTGATCATAACTCCTTTTGGTTTACCAGTAGATCCAGATGTATAGATAACATAAAGTAAGTTATCCGGGCTCACGAAAATGTCAGGGGCACTAATGGGCTCTTCCGCGATAATGGGCCAATCCCTATCTATACACAAACGCGGGGTCCTTATGTTAACCGGCAGGATATCGCACAGATTTTCCTGAGTAATTAGCAGGTATACACTGCTATCTTCAATCACATACTCTATTCTCTGCTTAGGGTAGTCCACTTCAATTGGTACATAGGCTGCTCCTGCCTTAGCCACCCCCAATATACCAATAATCATATCAAAAGAGCGCTCTATAAAAATTCCCACTTTTGATTCCGGACCTACACCTTTCTTGAGCAGGTAATTGGCCAATTGATTGCTAGCGACATTCAACTCATCATATGTCAATATCCGGTCATCGTATATCAATGCTACTGAGTCCGGAGATTTGCCAGCTCGCCTCTGAATTAACTGGTGAATGCAGCGATCATCAGGTGAATAAACTGTCGTTTTGCTCAGATCTTCTATGATATGTCTCTTATCTTTTTCACTAAGTAGGGATATAGACGATAACTTCTTATGGGGGCTATTAGTCATACCCTTTAATATGTTCTTATAGTACTCAACAAATTTTTGCACAGTCGCCTTGTCAAACAACGCCACATTGTACTGCAAGATCCCCATGATACTGTCGCCTTTCTCAACCAAGCTCATTGACAAATCGAACTTCGCAGAGTAAACGCCACCAAAAACTGGGGATACATCAGCTTCAGGTAAGACAAGGCTATTGCGCTCAGTATTCTGTAAACTGAACATAACCTGAAACAATGGCGAATGGCTTAAGCTACGTGTAGGATTTAGTATCTCCATGAGACTTTCAAAAGGCAAATCCTGATGCGCATAGGCGGACAGTGCCACTTCCTTCGTCTTTGCCAGCAAATCTGTCACATGTTCCTCATCATCCAAAAGAGTGCGCAGAACCAAAGTATTTACAAAAAATCCTATAAGCCCTTCAAGCTCCGGACGCTGCCTATTAGCAACTGTAGTTCCAACACAAATATCTCTCTGGCCGCTGTATTTTGCTAATAGAATATTAAACCCGGCAAAAAGTGTCATAAAAATCGTTGTGCTGGATTTTTTGCTTAGTTCACGGACTTCTTGTAGTAATCCAGCTTCTATTTCAAAGCGATAGCTTTCCCCACTATAGGTTTGCGTTGCTGGTCTAGGCCTATCTGTAGGCATTTCCAATAAGGCTGGAGCCCCTTGAAGCTGCTTCTTCCAATATTTTACCTGTTCATCTAGAACATTTTTTTGCAACCATTTTTTCTGCCAAATAGCAAAGTCAGCATACTGAATACTTAAAGGCTCAAGAACAGCTTTCTTTCGTTCCTTATAGGACTTGTATAAGGCAGATAAGTCGTGGTTTAAGACGCTTATGGACCAACCATCAGAAATAATATGATGCATGTTAACTAGCAATATATGATCGTCTTCAGATAGTAATAGCAGAGTTAGCTTTATCAATGGTCCGTTAGACAGGTTAAAATTTGATGCGGTATTAGATCTTATATGTGAGGAAGAATCCTTTTCACAGATAGATATAACAGGAATATTAACTTCGAGGTATTTACTCACAACCTGCGCTGGCTCTCCATCAATATCGTGAAATGTGGTGCGTAAACTTTCATGGCGTTTTATCAAGGAATTGAAGGCTTCCTCCAAGGCACTAACATCCAACACACCGGTTAGTCTTAAAGCCCATGATAAATTGTATTGGGTCTGCCCATCACCCTGTAACTGATATAAAAACCAAAGCCTCTGCTGCGAAAAAGACAGCGGTGAAGACGCACCGCGCTCAAGAGAAATCAAAGGGTACTCGTCTCTGTCCAACAGGGGACTCGCGATCATAGAACCCTCTACAACAGCTCCCAGTTCTCGGATAGTGGTGGCGGCAAACAGGGTACGGATAGGTACTTCTACACTAAAAATCTTCCTGATATGACTGGCGACCCGAGCAGCAAGTAGAGAATGCCCACCTATATCAAAGAAGTTCTCATCAATTCCAATCTTTTCTACCGGTAGCTTCAGGACATTCGCCCATATTCTAGAAAGCTCTCTCTCTACTTCAGTCCTGGCAACCGCATGCTCTACTCTACAAAAGTCTTCTTCGTTAGGTGGAGGCAGGGATGATCGGTCTATTTTCCCACTCGGGGTAAGAGGGAGAGCCTCTACGGTAACGAAGATAGAGGGGACCATATACTCAGGCAAACCACACTTTAATTTATCGCGTAACTCTAGCTTATCCACCTCTCGACCTTCTTCTGGTACGACATAAGCCACCAAAATTGTAGACCGTAAGCTTTCACCCTGCTGGTGGTCTATTACTACTACTTCCTGAATTGACTCTTCCTCGATAAGAACATGCTCTATTTCACTAGGTTCCACCCTAAACCCACGGACCTTCACTTGATTATCTGTACGTCCTTTGTACTCGATAGAGCCATCTGAGCGATATCGAACCAAATCACCGGTTTTATATAAGCGCCGACGCTGTGAATTCATATCGTCAGTAAAAGTACACTCAATAAACCGTTCCTTTGTAAGACTATCCTGACCAAGATAGCCATTAGCTAAACCGTTTCCCGCTATGTAGAGTTCTCCATAGACACCTATCGGCACTGGATTTAAGTATTTATCAAGAATATAAGTTTTGATATTACTTATAGGTCGCCCAATAGTAGGCAGATATTCCCAAGTATTCGGGTCGCCTTTTAACTCAAGCGCAGTGGCTACATGAGTTTCAGAGGGGCCATATTGGTTAAATAATTTACAATCCTCTAAAACAGTAAAGAGAGTTCGGATATTTGGAGTTATCTGTAATTGCTCTCCTGCTGTTATGATCTCTCTAACAGAAGAGCTTGCTCTAGATTCTTTTGAAAGGGGGAAAGCCTCAGCTAGTTGTTGCAAGGCGATGAATGGCATAAATAGCCTATTAACTCGCATAGAAGAAATTAACTCCCACGTAGAAAATGGATCTCTGCGGGTTTCCTCCTGAGTTAAAACTAATGTACCACCGCTACAAAAAGTGGAAAACACTTCTTGGACTGAAACATCGAAGCTTAGCGAACTAAACTGCAAAGTCCTCGATCCAACAGTACAGCTAGAATTTTTATTCTGCCACTGAATAAGGTTTGTTAGTGCCAGGTGTGGCATAGTTATAGCTTTAGGACGCCCAGTAGAACCAGACGTGTAGATTATGTATGCCAGGTCAGATAAAGATTTTTTTATGTGTACCTTTTCCAGGGGCATCTCACTCTCTATACTGTAGTCTCTAATCTCCTCCAACCAGATAGTGTTATAAGAATCGTGCTCTACATCACCTGAATAACACCTATCCCGTAGTAAAATAGATACTCCGGCTTGTTCCAACATGTAGTCAATACGATCTTTAGGGTATCCAGGATCTATGGGAATATAGACACCACCCGCCTTAAAGATGCCTAAAATCGACACCATAAACTCAACAGACCTTTCTGCTAAAACGCCAACTTTAACACCAGTAACTACACCTTTACGATTTAGTCGATCAGCCAAGATATTACTTTTGTAGTTAAGCGCGCCATAAGTCAACCTCTTTTCACCGTCAACTATCGCAATGACATCTGATGCCTTCGTAGCTTGCACTTCGAACAAACTGCATACGTCTAAATCGATAAAGCTACTGACATCAGTACTATTCCAATCATTCACCACACAGCTGAACTCCTTTCCATCGAGCAATGGAATGGAAAAGAGCAAACTTTCTGGGTTTTCAATAACCTTTTCCAGAAGATAGATGTAATGATTTAGTATTCGCTGTACTGTTTCTTCTGAGAAGATATCAACATTATACTGCAACTTACCGTGAATGCTTCCATTCTTTTCTGTCAACGCGAAAGTAAGATCAAACTTTGATATTTTAGTTTTGCTGTCTTCTAAAACCACGTCGATACCAGTAAGCGAGAGTGATTCTTGCTCGGCGTTCTGCAATACAAACAGAATTTGAAATAGCGGTGAATAGCTCAAACTACGTTCGGGATTTAGTATCTCTACCAGATTTTCAAATGGGATGTCTTGGTTTTCATAAGCAGCAATAGCTGTTTTCTTCACAACCTGCAACAGTTGCCGAAAGCTAGAATTTAGATCCACTTTATTTCTCAAAACTAGCGTATTGGAGAAGAACCCTATCAAATTCTCCAATTCTGGCCTCTGTCTATTAGCTATAGGGCTGCCTACAAAAATATCCTCCTTACCGCTATAGCGTGCGAGAAGTAAATTGAAAACTGCCAGTAAAGTCATGAATAGAGTAACTTCAGACTGATTACTCAACTCCTTTAACCTACTAGTTAGCTCTCTGGAGACTACGCACTTGCAACTACTTCCGACATTGCTCTGGATTGAGGGACGGGATTTATCGGTTGGTAAATCGAGCAAAGGAGGCAAGCCTTTTAGTTGCTCCTTCCAATACTCCGCCTGACGGTCGAGCAGCCCATCTTTCAACCATTTCTTTTGCCACACTGAAAAGTCTGCGTATTGTATCTTTAACTCATCCAAAGAAGGCTTTTTACTCTGGCAGTAGCTAGAATATAAACAAGAGAGTTCTCTATATATGACACTCATTGACCAACCATCCGAGATGATGTGGTGCATATTGAGCAATAGTAGATTTTCTTTTAATGACAAACTAAGTAGCACTACTTTTATCAAGGGACTCTTGGATAGATCAAAAACATGCTGACAATAATTATTAATGTAACTTTCTACATTCCGCTCTTCAATGTGAATTACTTCAATATCGAGGTTCATGGTTGTACTAATTACTTGTTTCGCCTCACCGTCAATATTCTCGAAAGTGGTACGAAGAACTTCATGCCTCTTTACAATGCTATTAAACGCAAGAGAAAGGGCACTAATATTTAGGATTCCTTTCAATCTTATCGAAAGCGGAATGTTATAGTGTACACTCCTACCTTCTTCAAGCTGATTTAAAAACCATAACCTTTGTTGTGCGAATGACAACGGCGGATGTTCTCCTCGCTTAACACGTGCAATAGGATGCTGAGTCTCCTCAGTTAAAGAAGGCTTAGCTTCTGACATATTAAGCAAACACGCCAAATCCTCTATCGTTTTTCCAGACAGAATATCAGCGATATTCATCTCATAATTTATTGCTTCCCTTAGTCTATTCACCAATCTAGCGGCAAGAAGAGAATGCCCTCCCAAATCGAAAAAATTATCTTTCACACTTACATCTTTAACAGAAACTGCCAGTATTTCCGCACATATATCAACTAATAACTTCTCACCTTTTGTTTTAGGCTCTACAACGACATTTGAAGAAAAGCTACTATCGGTAGGATTCGGTAAACACTTCCTATCTACTTTTCCGTTGCGGTTTAGAGGTAATCTGGGCATAAAAAGAAAGAAGCTTGGCACCATATAGCTCGGAAGCTCTTCTTGGAGTCTGTTTCGAAGTATATTTTTGTTAACGATGCTTTCGTCGGCTACAATGTAAGCAGTAAGAAAGGTACCCTTTTTATCTCCTTCTATTGAAGCCGGCAAGACAACTGCTTCAAAAATACCACACTGATCTAGCAACACACGCTCAATCTCACCGAGCTCAATTCGGAACCCGCGCACCTTAACCTGAAAATCAATACGCCCATTAAATTCAATTTCACCGTCATCCCTATACCTAACAAGGTCGCCAGTCTTATATAGTCTCTCTCCTCCTGTTTTGCTGAATGGATTGGGTAAAAAAGACTCCGCTGTTAAATCTGCTCTGTTTACGTATGCCCGCGCCAGCCCATCTCCAGAGATATACAATTCTCCGACGAAGCCTATAGGTACAGGATTTAATAACTCATCGAGTACATATACAGTGGTGTTACTAATTGGGCGACCTATAGAAGGAGGGCCCTTATCCCCTGGATGCACTACACCTGAAGTCGAAATGACAGTCGCTTCCGTTGGACCATAGTTGTTAATTAGTGTATAGCCTGTATTTTTCGCTGGAATATAATTGAGGACATCCCCACCGGTAAACATATATCGAAGCGATGTGTTCTTTTTCCAATCCCTTGCCAATAACCTCTCTGCCAGTGCCGTTGTTAGAAAACTGTGAGTTATATTTTCGCTTTCGATTTTTTTAATTAATGTGTCCGGCTCAAGAACAATTGGTTGATCTACTATGCATACTTCGGAACCTAAGAGCAAATACGGCCAAATCTCCCACACCATCGCATCAAAGCCAATGTTTGCTAACTGTGTGGTTTTAGAGGAGCCAGTCACTGAAAATTCCTGCTGATGCCAAGCGCATAGCTTCATTAAGCTTCGGTGACAAACACCAACTCCTTTTGGCTTTCCGGTTGACCCTGAAGTATAAATCACATACGCTAAATTTAGCGGGTCCATTTCGACCGTTGGGGGTTCTATAGGATATCCGGAAACTACAGACCAGTTATTATCTGAACACAAATATGGAATTTTCCAACCATCAGACTTATCTATAGATATAGCTCGTTCTGTAACGAGGAGACTTAAATCACTATCGTTAATGACAAAGTTAATACGGCTTTTCGGATGAGTAGGATCGATTGGGACATAAGCGGCGCCGGCTTTCAAAATACCTAGAAGTCCTATAATCATCTCGTAGGAACGTTCAATTAGCAAACCTATCTTGGCTTCCGGACCGGCGTTTCTTTCTACAAGACAATTCGCTAGCTGATTGCTCTTCTCATCAAGTTCTCTATAAGAAAACTGTCTTTTCCCCCACCTAACCGCAATTGCGTCTGGGACCTTACTAGATTGCTTTCGAAACAAATCATGAACACAATGATTTGTTGGATAGGCCCTCTGGGTATTATTCCAATCGTATACCACCAGATCCCTCTCTTCTTGCCCAACTAGTGGCAGTTCACTCAACGGCCTGTTGGGATTTTTTGCTGTTTGTTCTAACAATTTACCAAAACAGCGAGACAATCGTGCTATGGTTTCTTTACTAAATAAGGAAGCATCATAGACAAAATCAACTACAATATCGTCTTTACGACTTACCACCAATGCCAATGGATAGTGCGTCTTTTCATATGCTTTCACTAGTGACATACGAAAAGCACCGTCGACGGAGTCTCCTAGTGCTGTATCAACAGGGTAATTTTCAAATACAAAAATTGAATAGAAAAGACTTGCTCCTCCACTAATCTCGCTCCACATGGAAATATCTGCTAAGGGAGTCGACTGATATTGAATTTGATCAATCTGGGAAGCATGTAGCGCCCGCAGCCAGGATAGCAAGTTGGCTAAAGGGTCGATATGCACCCTTAGTGGTACCGTATTGATGAAGGGACCAACCATTGATTCCACCCCTTCAAGATCAGACGGACGACCGGATACTACTTTACCGAACACTACGTCATTTTCTCGACTGTAACTGCCTAGTACTATAGCCCATACCCCTTGCATAAGAACATTTAACGTTATTCTTTCACTGCGGACTATGGCATCCAGAGCTTCACCTATTCTACCACTTACATGCGATCGAATCTTTTTAGATCTATCCTCATTTTGACCATGCTGCTTGCCGTGAGAGTCTTTCAATAATGAAGTGGGTGTATCAAAACCAGTGAGATATTGCTTCCAGTATGACTCACACTTTTTCTGGTCTTGCCGACTTAGCCAACGGATATAATCCTTATAGTTCCTATTCATCTGCGGTGAGAAAGAGACTTTATCGAGAACAGCTTTGTATTGACCAAGCAGCTCTCTGTATATGATAGGACCTGACCAACCATCAAAAATAGCATGGTGTCGACTCCATACAAACCAGTATTTTAGCTGCTCCAAACGGATTAGATATAACCGCATTAAAGGCGCTTGTTTTATGTTGAAACCTTGTTTTTTATCTTCACTCAAAAGTTCTTCTAAGCGGGAATAATGTTCGGCTGAGGACATACTCCGCCAGTCTTTTTCCTGCCAAGGAAAGTCAGCTTTCTTTAGCACAACTTGCACAGGTTTTTCAGTATCTACATTAGTGAAAAAAGTGCGAAAAACGGCATGCCTTTCAGATATTCGTGACCAAGCCTCTCGAAACGCCTGCGAGTTAACTCTTCCATTTAACTCAAATACAAATTGCCCCACATATAATCCACCAGAAGGCATCAAACTGGAATGATAAAGCATGCCTTGCTGTATTGGAGACAATGAATAGATATCTTCTATTTGTGGCTTGTGAGTATTCATTAATTGACCTCTAAATCCTTAACTATCTCGTCCAGCTCTTTCGCCGAAATTTCGACATCCGGAAAATCGGTCGGAGTGTAACCGTAGCTGTTTGAGTCTGTACAATGCTGTATTAGCGCCCGCAAAGCCTCTAAAAAGTATGAACTTAGCGCAGCTATTGTTTCTGTCCGATATTCAATGCAACTGTAGGCTATCGGCAGGTGTAGGCATCCATTTTTTACAGAACAGTTAATGACAAGTGAATACCGACGGCTATGATTTTTGCTTTGAAGCCCAGTTACAGATTCAGGCGCCCATTGGAATAATTCATCTCTACTAACCAGTTGATCAAACTGTCCAAGATAATTGAATACTACTTTTGCTTCCGGCATTAACTCCATAACCCTAGCAACTTCAGGGTCACGACAGCAGTAGCGCAGCAAACCATAGCCAATCCCTCGCTCTGGAATTCTTCGCAATTTTTCTTTTACGGCTTTTAAGGAAGAACCAATATGTGAGGACGAACTTAGCTCTAAAACCACGGGAAACACAGATGTAAACCATCCTACTGTGCGAGAGACATCCACATCGTTAAAGATATCTTCCCGTCCATGCCCTTCCAAATCTATTAACAGCTTATTTTGTCCGGACCATTTGTAGAAAGCTATCATCAGCCCAGTTAAAAGAACCTCATTTATCTGCGTGCTATAAGCAGTCGGCACTTCCTGCAGTAACTTCTGAGTCTCCTCAAATTTTAGGCTAGCTCTATGGATAACCTCAGAACCGACTGTTTTTTCACTATCTTGAATAGTAAAGTCTTGAGGGAAAGAAGTTAACTCACACTTGGAAATATCGTTCCAGTAGTGCCACTCTTTAAGTAGCTGCTCAGACTGGCTGTAACTTTGGAGTTTTTCCGACCAAGCCTTATATGATGTTGTCTTGGTAGGTAATTTTATAGAACTCCCAGATGAAATCTGCATGTAGGCAGTTTTAATGTCTTCAAGTAAAATCCGCCAGGAAACACCATCGATGGCTAAGTGATGAACAGCTATAAGTAAACGATCTGGATTTCCCTCCCCCATTGTAAATAGCACCGCCCGCAACAAGGGACCTTTTTCTATGTTCAGTTCCTTTTGAGTGGCTGAACACTTTGACTCCATTTGATCTATTTTTTCGACCATAGGAAGATCGGATAGATCAAATACTTCCAAAAGCTTTTCTGGTTTATACTCTTTGAAAAACTGTACCCATCCTGAGCCCTCTTTCAAAAATCTAAGCCTAAGAGCATCATGATGCAATACTAAACTTTCTATCAACGTTACTAGTATTTCTTTACTAATTTTCTCCGAAATTATAAATAGAATAGATTGATTAAAGTGATTAAAGTCCAATTTAGTATTTTCGAAGAAGCGGCGCTGAATCGGGGTCAGTTCAACTTCACCGGAAACTAACCCTTGATCAGCTATAATTTCATCAGAACTTTTCACTGCGACTTTCGCCAATTCGGAAATGGTTTGATTTTCAAACATCTGACGGGGAGTTAGTTGTATACCTTTATTTCTAGCTCTGGCAATAATTTGGAGACTCAAGATGGAGTCACCGCCCAGATCGAAAAAATTAGTATTAACCCCCAAATTCTCAGTTTTTATTCGTAGAACGTCAGACCATATATCAACTAAAGCCAGCTCGGTCTCCGTTCTAGGTGCCGCATAGCTTTGATCAGGCAACTCAGATATATCAGGTTCCGGAAGCGCTTTTCTATCCAACTTGCCGTTTTCCGTTAAAGGTAAAGCTTGAAGAAGTATAAAAAAGGAAGGAATCATGTATTCAGGTAGCAGTCTTTTTAGTTCATCGCGTAATTTACTTTGATCACAAGAGCTCTTTGATTTCAAAACAATATAGGCAGCCAAGTAATAGCTTTGAGACACTTGATCTCGACAATGGGCTACTACTACGGCTTTGTCCACTTCCGGAATTTCAAAAAGTGCACTTTCTATCTCGCCAAGTTCAATACGGAAACCGCGAATCTTCACTTGATAATCTATACGACCTATATACTCCACATCCCCGTTTAGAAGATAACGCCCCAAGTCGCCACTTCGATATAGGCGATCACCAGCGATTTCGCTATACCGATTAGGGATGAAATTCAGAGCGGTTATATCCTGTCGATTATCGTACCCGCGCCCCAAAATATCGCCACCAATATATATTTCTCCCACGACACCAATTGGGACGGGATTTAGACTTTTGTCCAAGATATAGATCTGCCCGTTGTCTACAGGTCGACCTATAGGAACGACTTCAGACTGCTGTGACGTGTCAAAAAGCCAGTATGTGCTATCAATCGTGGCCTCGCTAGGGCCATAAAAGTTATACATCAAAGTTTGGCTATTTAAATCTTTAAACTTACTACACAACCCTGGCGACAGAGGTTCGCCGCCACAGAATAAGTATCGTAAGGATCGAATTTTCTTTTCATCCGCTTCTCTTAACAGCTCACCCAAAAGCGATGGGACAGCTTGCACAACTGTAATTCTCTTACTTTCTATTAAATCAAGCAGGTACGCAGGATCCCGATGCCCGCCAGGTGCGGCAAGTTGTAGGTTAGCACCAGTAACTAACGGCACAGACCATTCCCAAACTGATACGTCAAACCCAATAGGCGTTTTCTGCAAAATAGTATCTTCGGCATTTAAGCCAAAAACGCGTTTCTTCCAAGCAATGTGTGCAGACAGGCCAGCATGAGTTACCATTACACCCTTCGGCCTACCTGTTGAACCGGATGTATAAATAACGTAAAGCAAGTTTTCAGGATGTACACTAACTTTAGGAGGTGCACAACTTTCTCTAGCTATCGTCGGCCAACTTTCGTCTATATACAGATGAGAGACAGCCTTAAGGTTTGCCGGTAGTTTCTGTAGACTTTTTTGGACAAGTAAGATGTAGATGCCACTATCTTCTATTAGGCTTTCTATTCTTTGTGACGGGTATTCTGTATCGATTGGAACATAGGCTGCACCTGCTTTGATAATACCCAATATTCCAATAATCATATCCAGTGAGCGCTCTATACAGAGACCAACTCTAACTTCGGGGCCAACGCCATTCTTTATAAGATGGTTAGCCAATTGATTACTTCTTATATTCAGTTCATTGTATGTTAGTCTTCTTTCATCATAAGTGACGGCTATAGAGCTGGGAGTTTTTTCAACTTGCAAAAGAAATAGTTCATGAATACACAGTTCTTTCGGACGTATGAACTTCGTCGAGTTCCAATCAAGGAGTATTTCCTGTTCATCTTTTTTATCTAACACGCTAATTTCGTCAACGAAGCGATAAGGCTCACTAATCATCTTATCTAACAGCAATCGGAAACTTCTAACCATGCGGTCAACAGTGCTTTTACGAAACAAGCCTGACTTATATTTTAGAATTCCTTGTATTTCTCCTCCAACTTCGGCCAAATCCATGATTAGATCAAATTTTGATGTATACTTTTCACTAACAACTGGAAGAACAGAAACATTAGGAAGCTCCAAGGTTGGCTCAGGAGTGTTCTGTAAGGAAAACATTACCTGAAATACAGGAGAATAGCTTAGACTTCTATTCACCCCCAACGCTTCAAGCAAGTATTCAAAGGGCACAGCTTGATTCTCATATGCAGATAGACAGGTGTCTCTAACGTTTTCAACAAGCTCTTTGACAGCAAGGCGATCATGAAATTTTGTGCGTATGACAAGCGTATTTACGAAGAGCCCGATTATACTCTCTAATTCTGAGCTTCTTCTTCCAGCTACGGGTGTTCCAATACAAATATCACTGTCCCCACTGTACTTTGCTAATAAAGCATTGAAAGCGGCTAAAAGAGTCATAAATGGGGTGGCATTCACACCGCGACTAAATTTCCTAATGGCTATGACAAGTTCAGCAGGTAGTGTAAATCGAATGCTGCTACCGCGATAACTTTGCTCAGCCGGTCTCGGCCAATCAGTTGGGAGTCGCAACAAAGTGGGAGAACCCGACAGCTGGACTTTCCAGTAGCTTATTTCCTTTAACAGTAAATCGTGATGTGATGTTTCTCTCTGCCAATGCGCGAAGTCAACATACTGGACAGGTAAAGACTGTAGTTTAAGCGTCTCAGAATTAATATGTGACTTATAGAGTTCACTCAGCTCTTTATAAAATATCCCGAGGGACCAACCGTCGGATATCAAATGATGCATATTGACTAAGAGAATATGTTCTCTGGGTAGTAAGCGAAGCAAGCTAACCCTAACCAAAGGTCCTTTTGTCAGATCAAATACATGCTTACTTTCTTTTTCTATATAAGAAGGCACCCAAGCGTCTGTCACTTCAACAATAGGGATACTTAGCTTTAGCTCCTTCACTATAGATTGCCCTGCCTCTTCCTCGCAGACGGCTATCACAGTCCGAAGACTTTCGTGGCGTTCTATTAATTTGTTAAAGGAGATTTGAAGAGCTTTTATATCTATTGTCCCTTTTAGCTTTAAAGCTGAAACTATGTTGTATGCATAACTATACTTTTTTTCGAACTGATTAATAAACCAAAGTCGCCTTTGAGGAAAGGACAACTTCATAATATCCTTTCTATTGATAGGCTTTATTGACTGGTAAATTTTTTTAGACTCAAGAAGGAGTATTTGAATAATATCTTCTTTATAGTACTTTAGTTTGTTCTTCAGAGAATTTGTGAGATAACCTCTTGGGGCAGTAATATCCAAACGGTTTTTAACGATAGATATTTTTATATTATTTTTTCCCAATTCTTCCAATAAGTCCAGCGCACTCATCTAAACTACTCCATATATTCAAAAATTATGTAACTCAACCAGTTATCGCAGAAGAACTATCAAAAAGGCAAAGTCATATTGGCTAACAGGATCGCTGCTAAACCGCATGAGATAAATCTCTAGGGTAGCAATTTATTTAGTCATCGAATGACTTTAGGAAAATTGAAGATTTAAATAGTGAAAAACCATGTCAACACATTAACAAGGTAACCATCAAAACAGCTAGAAGCATCCTCACGGTATTGACTTATCATGACAAACGGCACCAAAGAAATATTATTTGATTTAACGATGAGAAAATTACATGGAAACTTCAATGAAGACATCCTATGAACGGTTAGCGCCTGCCCATAAGGGAAAGTTCTCAAGAAGCTCATTACCATTAGCAAGATTCAGCAGCCATGAATGATAAGGCCTATTTTTTCTGTCTGCTAACAATATATGAGAGATATTTAGCAAGAGTGCTACATACTCGGCGTGACACAACCATTATTCATATTTATGTAAAAATTTTGATGCAAACTGCTCACAGCTTGGATAAGAAGTATAAATTTGATAGTAAAATGGAGATCTATATTTCTCGTTAGAAGCTAATATGGTGCCTTATTTTACCGCCATTGAAAATCGATAAGTTTAACGTATTATTATTACGAATTTTGTGCGCCAAACTTATCAAGGGTAGAGCGGATATACATGAGAGGACATATCCTCTATATGGTCTTAAAAGTTGAGCCTGCTGCTATACGTGTCAAAGTTTATACTTATACCACCCTAGAATTTTGCAAATAATATAGCTATTAATTGTATTTTGACCTTCTTATAGAAAATGGAGCCTCCTATTTATATACTTTTCAGGCAAAAGAAAAAATTTTTTAGTTTTCTCATCTAATCGCCACTTATCCCGTTTTAAATACGGTAGAACTACCACTATTACAAAGAGTGGTGACGTTTTAACTCAGATTTAATCAGTTCATGGGTTTAGTACATGAATAGAACAATCATATTAATTCTCTGTATTAGAGAGCTGATATCAAGGGGTATTTACAGCGGCAAAGAAGAAATATGAATCAAAGCTTAATATCACTAATTAAGAAACCCTCTCCACATCTTTTTCCATAGCCTCCCTCAAACTCTTAGGCCGCATATCCGTCCAAACTTCGTTAATATGAGCCAGGCACTCATCCTTGGGCCCTGTCACCCCAACCTTCTCCCAACCCAAAGGAAGCTCTTTATTCTCCAGCCAGATAGAATACTGCTCCTCATGATTAACCACCACATCATAAATCCGGGTATCTTCCTCTTCGTCATACATTTCGACGTCTCCTTTTTAGGTAAAATTTTTCAATCTATTACAGACACTGCCTGTCACATCTTTTAGAAAAACAACTACAGACTCTAGCTCTTAATAGCACGTATACTAATTTCGAATCTACCAAAGGGTCAAAGCCTATATGCTGAATATTTAGAGGAGACCTAACCTGCCAATTCCACGCTACCATCCGGCAAAAACTTAGCCTTATCCCCGGTCTTATAAAGGTACTCATTGGAGTCTTTTGCAAACGGACTTGTCACAAATCGCGCCTCGGTTAAACTCACCCGACCCAAGTAACCCTGCGCCAGTCCGGCACCACCCACATACAGATCACCCACCGCACCCACCGGTACCGGCCTAAGCAATTTATCGAGTATATATATCTTTCCGTTGGCAATAGGCCTGCCAACAATGGGGACGTCCTGCCACTTTTTGATTGGCGCTTCAAACAAGTAAGATGCGGCAACCTGTAATTCCGGTCGAGAATACTGCCCCATCAATTTGCATTTCGACAGTCGAGAAAAAAAACTTTTTATTTGCGGCGAAATAGCAAGCGGCGCCCCACCTGCAATCACCTCTCTTAATGCCTCCTGCGCCATAAATTTGTCACTGTCGTCAGACACAACTTCTCTGGCCTCGCAAATCGATTGCAAGGTACTGGCTCCCAAAAATATCCGCTCTATTTTTTCCTGCAGGATAAACCGCCACAACGACGCATAATTTCCACTGCGCTTTTTCGGCGCCAACACTAAGGAGCCACCACTACACCAAGTGGCAAAAATTTCCTGAAAACCCATACCGCAGGTTATCGGGTTGAGCAATAATGTCTTTGATCCTGTTGTACAACGGGACACACCAACCTGCCATTGAATCAAGTTGACCAATGCTCGATGCGGCATAACCACTGCAATGTCGTCAGCCGCCGCGGACTGCGAATACAGGGCGTAGGCCATATGCTCGGGTTCTATCGGCGTGATAGGATTCTTATTTGCCCAGGCGCCACCAACCCATTCGGTGTTGGTATCCAGGTAGAGGTTTTGCGGCCCTTGCTCCGGCAGGAAGCCTTTCAGTCCACTTAACGTCAATAAAGTTTTTATATCCGCATACTTTATGCGGCACGCTAATCTCTCTTTGCCATCGGCGACATCCAAAGGCACGTAAGCACCACCAGCCTTTAAAATCCCCAACAACCCAACCAGCATATCCAGCGAGGGCTCCACACACAGCCCAACCCTGACATCCGGCTTGACGCCCAAATCAATTAAGTAATGCGCCAACTGGTTACTCAAACGATTCAATTCAAAATAGTTGACTTCCTGGTCGTCGTAACAAATAGCCACAGCATTGGGGGTTTTACTGACTTGCTCTTCAAACAGATGTTGTACGCAGTGCGTCTCCAGAAAGGCAACCTCGGTTCGGTTCCACTCCTCCACAACCTTATGGCGCTCCTCTAGTGATACCAGGGACGTTACCGGACGACGTTTGATTTGAAGCTCAGGCTTCTGCTTCCAGGGCAGGGGCCTCCATATGTTGTAGTCGGCATAGTCAACCGAAACGACCCTTAAAGGCAGCAGGGCATCCCCGGTAAAGGTATTGTATAGCGCCAACCATTCCTGTAACAAAAACCCCCAGGATCTGTCATCGAGAATAAGGCGATGAAAAGAAAAGAGAATAATCTGCCGATCGACAGACTTGCCTGCCCCCCGATCCGAAAACTGCAGAACGCTGACGCGAAATAAGGGACCTCGCGCCAGGTCATAGCGGCTCTGGGCATGCTCTTTCGCTATATGCTCCAGGTTCTCGCTGATACTGGCAACACCGCTCTTACCCACCGTCACCAGCGGAATATCAACCGCAAACGGCGCTCTGACCACCTGCATAACCTCACCGGTGCCGGTGTTTTTCAGGAGGGTTCTCAACGACTCGCGCCGTGCGATCAACTTATTCAGGCTGCGCACCAGCAGTGGCAGGTTGACCTGGGCCTCTAGATGAATTTTCACCTGGGCGTGGTGAAGGTAATGGGGCCTGGCACTTTTTTGCGCAAACCACAGCGCCTTCTGTGCGGCAAGCGCGGGAAATTCCTTACCCGTCAGGGGCGGAAATTCATGTACCACCGGCTCCTTGCGCTTAAGCCAATCAAGCAGGTCCTGCTCCCGCTCGCGAATCAGGCTTTGTAACCCGGGCGAAATACTACCGATATCTTTCTTAGCACTTAACCTGCCGCCATCAGCCGAGAGCCGAATACCCTGTTCCGAAAGTAAACTGGTAACTTCCCGCAATTCCATCACTTGCTCTACACCTCTCGCCAGGTCTGCACCGGCGCGGCCGGCGCCTGGATCCCCTACAATAGGGGAGTCGATTGGATGATGGTAAAGCGACGGGTATTGATGGAGCAAAAAGTATATTTAAGATATTTTCCGCGTAGATTCTGCTGGCAATGCATTCTCCAGGCAGGCCATGGTGAAGATCTCATCGTCATATTTGGCGTATAAGATCTCAAAGTCAGTGCCGCACTGCCAGTTTGAATTCAACGTTTTCAACAGGCTCAAGGTCACAGCATTGGTGCCTACCCGCTTTATATAGAGGTCTTGAAACTCCATATATTGTTGCGTTGTCGGATACAGCGCTTTGTACAAACTCTCTTTGGCCGAGAAGGCCAGCGTGATAAAAAACCCAGTGCCACACTGCCGCAATTCTTCGCACTCAAGGTCCTGATCCGCCAATATCTGGTGCTGAAGTTCCTGCGCCTGGGGAAAGGCCATCAGCTTTTCGAAATCGATACCGAGGCCTATATATTCTTTATCACTGGCGACAATCGCCGCGGCGCGATCCTTACTGTGGGTGATCGACCCGACAACACCATGGGGCCACTTGGGGCTGCGATCCGGATTGATATCGATGCGGGAATCGGTGCCGAACACATTCACCAGCGCCCGACTGCTGCAATACCGGCCGGCCAGGAATTCTGATTTCCGTTTCGCAACGGCATTAAAGAGTGTTGCCGGTTGATGCACGCCGTAGCGCTCAAAGGCGAACTCGGTAAACTGTTCCGGGCGAAAATGACAGCCGCAGTACCCTATTTTTGCCAGCGCGACAGGGGGTGTAAAAGAGATATCGTATAGCACGTCCAGGTATCTAATTCGATGTCTTTGAATGAAGGGATATTGTAAGCCTTTTTAGTAAAGGGGCTACCCCATATTTTTGGAATATTGACCCCATGTTGGAACACACTCCACAGCCGCTCAATCTCCCGGTAAGCGTGACAGTGGTGGGCGAGGTCGGTGTTGAGCCTGGCCCTGCGGTCATCCCTGTCGGCTTGGATGCGATGCCCGAACCGCAGCAAGACAAACCAAAACCCGGCACACGCCTCAATCGTCGATATTTTGACGCCAGGTGCGAAAGGCTTGCGCCGGCCATGGTTAGGGGTCCTGGGTCAAATGCTTGAGCTGCACCAGGGCTTTCATCATATGCTTCTCCACCGCGCTGACACTGATGCCGCAGCGCTTGGCAATTTGACTGTAACTCAAGCCCTCATAGCGATTGAGGACAAACACGGTTCTCACACTGGGACTCATAGAGTCGAGGGCCTGTAGAAAGCGGGCATAAAGCTGATCACTGCTGAGGGTTAGCTCGGGCGACACCTGATCCCCTTTGGCGTAGGCCTCGTCAAAGCTCACATGCTGATTGCGCAGACGCACTCGATCTCGTCTCGATTTGTCTTTGAGCACACTCCAGGCCACGGTGTAGAGGTAGGATTCCGGATAAGGATCAACAGGTTCGTGGCTGCTTTTCAATATTTTGCAAAATACTTCCTGGGTCAACTCTTCGGCGTCCCAGGGGCTCTGCTCACGCCTGTTGAAAAAGCTCAACAAGGCCCCCCGGTACTGAGCTACAAGTTTTCTCATAAACAGAAGCTCTTAAGACATGGTGGTTCTATGGATTACTGCCCCCTTCCCAAGGTTCCAGCTATCAAAACTACGCCCATGTACAGTAATAATTATTGATTAGAATACCCCATCTCACCAGCCATGTGGACCTGGAGACCGGGGGGTGGCAAAAATTGTGACAGGAACAACAGAAAATTTTGACACTAAACAGGTATACTAACGCGGCTATATTTCTGCATGACAGTAGGCCTCATGAGTAGATACCACCACCTGAGTCCCGGATAGTGGGGTACAAGTGAGGTCGAGATGTGGGATGACATAAAACGGCCAGGTTATCTCGCTCCCGTGAAAGCTGCCACCCTGGTGAACAGGAATAATGACCCACATGAAAAAAGAGGCTGCCAGCAGTATTCTGCCCTATTTTTGCGTCTTCCCACTTACAGTTAAGTGCCGTTAATTGTATTATTCATGGTTCTTTATAAGGTAAAAAAGGTCAAAGTGCGCACTGAAGTAGCCGGCACCGGTTACTGATGGTAAAAAGTGTGCACTGGAGTAGCCGCTGAGGATACCGCGTTCGGCGACGTAGATACCTCTGGAGGGGTTAACACTATGACAGAGCCAACTGGACCCACCACGAGCGCTCCCCGGGATAACGCAAAGACGGATATGCCCAAGCCCCAGTTAGCACAAGACGACGCCAGCATCGCCGCCACCATCGATCAGATCGCCTTTTACCGGGACCTGACGTCCGCCAAGGATATGTCGGATTTTATGACCCGAATTCTGGGTGTAGTCAATCGGCTGGGCTTTTCCGACTATTCCTTTGCCCGCCTGGCCCTCAAAGAAGACGTCGAGCGACCCGTCACCACACTGCCGGAGGAAATGCCGAAAAACTACCGGGAAGAGGCCTTCTATGAACACGATATGCTGCTCGACTACGTAGCCGGCGGCAATACGGCCCCACTGTTCCAATCGCAAATCGGCAAGTCCATTGACCAGGCCCCCTTTCTCACCGAGACTTACAAGCGCAACCGGGACATACTCAACTTCAACTGGAGCTTTGGTTATAACGACTCCTACCTGATTCCCATGCACGCCCACAACGGCGGCGGCCCGGTTTTGTTTTCCATCACCTCCAAGGATATGAAGATAGAAGAGTTCCAGCGCCGCACCAATCTGTGCAAACCGGTGCTGCATTTATTGGGGGAAGCGGTGGATTATATCGGCACCACCAAGTTTCCGCGCTTCTTTCTCGGCCACGCCGATCAGCGCGATATCGTAATTACACCGCGACCGCTGCTGCTGTTGAGCGCACTGGCGCGGGAGGACTTGACCCTGAAGGAAGCAGCAGACAAACTCGGCATCAGCATCGATACCGCCAATAAACATATCGCCGCCGCCAAACGGGCCCTGGGGGTAAACACCCAGGCGGCAGCCATATACGGTGCAATTAAAGAAGGTCTTATCAATGTCGAGAGCGATTAGGGGACACCTGTCCCCCGCGGCCTGCAGTCCACAACAGGTCGTCAACCCCTGTGACCTCAGCCCGTCTATGCAGTGACCGAGGAGCGGCCCCGTCATGTCTTCCCCACCCCGTCCCGGCATTGCCTTTAACTCGGCGGCGCACCTCGCCGACCCGTTTGCCACCTATGCCACCCTGCGCGCCCGCTATCCGGTTTGCCGGGTGGAGCCCGACGGGCTCTGCGCTATTACCCGCTATGACGATGTGCAGTTTGCCATGCGGCGCCATGATATTTTCTCGTCCTCCGGCTTTAAACCACTGCTGCAGCCGGATTGGCTGAGCGAGGAATGCAACCGCGGCGGCTTTATGCTGGCGGAGGACCCACCGGACCACACCAAGCACCGGGCCATCGTCAACAAGGCCTTTGTGACCCGGGTGGTGGCCGAGCTGATCCCCCTTATGCAGCAGCGCGCCGGCGAGTTGGTGGAAGCCATACAGGAAAAAACCGATGCCGGGCGGCCGGTGGATTTCGTGCAGGATTTTTCCTATCCCTATATCGGTAAAATCATCGGCCGTATCACCGGCACCGAAGAAACCCAGACCCTGGAAGAAATCAGCGATTGGATCGCCCATCTGGAAACCATTCCCCCAACCCGCCCAGACGACGCTTATATCGAGGAACTGGAGGCCGTACTGATCAAACAGAACGACTATTTCCGCTCTATTATCCGGGACCGGCGGGCAACCCCCCGCGCCGACCTGGTGACGGCCCTGGTGCAAGCGGAGGTGGACGGGCAGAAGCTTACCGACGACCTGCTGCGCCAGTCGTTGGATTTATTTCTCGGCGCCGGTTTCCAGACCACCATCCAGACCCTCAACCACGCGATTATGCAGCTCGCCCGCCAACCGGGCCTGATGCACGATCTGCGCTCGGCACCGGCGCTGATACCGGCTTTTCTCGAGGAGGTGCTGCGCTTTAACCCGCCGGGGCACTGCGTACTCAGAAAAACCATGGAGAGCGTAACACTGTCGGGGGTAACCCTGCCTGCCGGGCAGTATGTACTGGTGGTAGTGGCCTCGGCCAACCGCGACCCCGAGCACTTCCCCGATCCCGATACCTTTGATATCGCACGCGAAAACGCCAAACAACATATGGCTTTTGGCTACGGGATACACGCCTGCATCGGCTCGAATCTCGCACGCCTGGAGCTTAAAATTGCGCTGGAAACTATTTTACAGCGCTTCAGCGAGGTCAGTTGCCCGGCCGATGCCGAACTGCCCTGGATAGACTCGTTTTTAAGCCGCGGTGTTACTCAACTGCCGCTGCGGTTTCAATAACGAAAGTACTGGCAAGAGTAAAGCAAAAATAAAGACAAAGGTTTCTTAATATTGTCCATCCGTCACCCCCGCAGCGGCGGGAATTCACAGACCCGTGCCCTGATTTACTCGATTTGCGGTTGAGTAGACACAGCGATGTGCGGCAGTGACGGTAGAATACAACTATGAAAACATTGAATAAGGCGAGACATTGGATGCATAGGCAAAACCACCCCGGCCCCATCGCCCTGGCCCCGGCGCTGCTGCTGGCCGCCATCGCGCAGGCAACAGGTGCTGACGTGAGCGCTGACAGAACAAACAAAGAAACAAGCGGGGCGCACGCGCTGGAAGAGGTCATCGTTACCGCGCAGAAGCGCGAGCAATCGTTGCAGGAGGCCCCCATCGCCATCTCGGTGCTGGGCGCAAGACAGCTGGAGGTGCAGGGCATCAGCAGCCTCGACGCGCTGGGCGATGGCGCTATCCCGTCACTGCGCGTGCAGCCGTTTGCCAACACCCCTTCCACCCTGAATATCGCTATTCGCGGTAACGGCCCTGCCGACGTCGGCCAGATAACCCGCGAATACCCGGTGGCGATCTACCTGGACGGCGTCTACCTCGGCCGTGCCCAGGGCCTGGGTATGGACCTGGCCAGTCTCGAGCGCATCGAAGTGTTAAGGGGCCCCCAGGGTACGCTGTTCGGGCGCAATGCCACCGGCGGTGCCGTCAATCTGATCTCCCAGGCACCCACCGGCGAGTTGGGCATTAAACAGGTATTCGGCTCGGGTCGTTTTGACGAGTTTCGCAGTGCCACCCATATCAACCTGCCGGAATTTGCCGGTATCAGCGCCCGCTTCGACTACCGCCACGCGAAACGCGACGGCTGGGTCGACAACACCGCCCCCGGCGCGGCGGACTACAACGAATACGATAAGGACACCGCCCGCCTCAGCCTGCGTTGGCAGCCGCTGGATGCGTTTACGCTGGACTACGCCTATGACTACTTCGATGTGGAGGCAGCACAGAACTACCTGCAAATGTACGACGACAGTATTATCGGCCTGATCGATCCCACCGGCAGAGAGCGCCAGCGGCAACGGGAAACCCGGTTCCCCATCGCGTTCCTGGAACCGACAGTGACCGAACAGCAGGCCCACACCCTGACCGCAACCTGGGACATTAGCGACGGGCTTACCCTCAAGTCCCTAAGCGCCTATCGGGAGCTGGACGAGGCGGTCCGCAATAATTACGCCGGTGTGTTTTACTTCAACGGCCTGGTATTCCAGGAGGACATCGAACAGGAGCAGATTTCCCAGGAATTTCAGTTGATCGGCACCGGTGAGCGCCTCGAGTGGCTGGCCGGGCTCTATTACTTCAAAGAACAGGCCGAGGACGCGCAGCAGAACCTTTTCACGCTCGACACGTTCGGCTGCCTGACCGGCGAGCCGCTCACCCCCATTTTGCCCACCAATGTATTCACCACCTGCGGCCCGGGCGGTATCATTTTGAACAGCGTGCCGCTGCCGCCAACCCTGGTGGACGCCGACTCCGAATCCTACGCCGCCTACGGCCAGGCCACCTGGACACCGCCGCTGCTGCACGACCAACTGGACCTCACCCTGGGACTGCGCTACACCGAGGACAGAAAATCCGGCACCCGCGAGCAGTTCGTCTTCGAGGACTTCGCCGACGACTGGGAGCACTTCGATTTTGCACTCACCATGGACTACCACTGGACACCCAATATCTCCACCTACCTCAAACGCAGCACCGGCTATCGCGCCGGCGGCGTCAGCCTGCGGGCCTCACGCTTCGAGCCCTACGATGAGGAGGTGGCGAGAACCTCGGAGCTGGGCCTGAAGTCGGAGTTCTGGAACCGGCGCCTGCGCTTTAACGCCGCGGTGTTCGCCACCGATTACAAGAACATGCAGATAGACTTTGCCGACCCCGGCAATATCGAAGTCATTCAAACCATCAATGCGCGGCGCAAAGTCAGCGTCGACGGTCTCGAGCTCGACCTGACGGTAACCCCGATACAGGACCTGGTGCTGGGCCTGAGTTACACCTATCTCGACGGCGATATGCCGCCGCAACCCAATCCGCTGGCAACACCACCGCCCGCTACCGATCCCGACGCCGTCCCCGAACCCGTGCTGAGCAGCTTCAAGCTGACCCAGACACCCAAGCACGCCGGCGCCGTCACCGTGGACTACAGCTTTGCGCAGGGTCCCTGGGGCAAAGCGAGTGCACATTTCAATGCCACGTCCACCGACAGCTACGCCTACCTGCCGCTCGGCTTCCAGCGCTTTGATGCCTACACATTGTTCAACGCGCGCCTGACTATCGAGGACTTCAAACTGGGTAACAGCAGGGGTGGATTTACCCTGTCCCTTTGGGGCAGAAATATCACCGACGAGAAATACATTGTTTACGCCGCGCCGGTAGGCGGCCAGCCGGGGGGGCCGCCCCCGACGGCCATCACCCAAGTTTTTGGCGCCCCGAGGACGCTGGGTATCGATGTCACTTTTGAAATGTGAGGTTATAACCGCCGCTGCGGACCGAAAGAGCCTCTCAATAAACGGCAGTTGTGTGTGCGGTGCGATTGAGTTCGAAGCCGAGTTGATTCCCGGCATGGTTTTTAACTGCCATTGCAGCCGCTGTCGAAAATCCCACGGCGCCGCGTTTGCCACCCAGGCGTTTGCCCGGCGCGAGACGCTGCGTTTTATCCGCGGCAAAGAACACTTGCGGGAGTATGACTCCACCGGCGGTATTCGCGCCTTCTGCAGTCACTGTGGTTCGCGGCTGATGAATTTCGCCAAAGACGGCGGTGACTACCTGAGCATCGCCCTGGCCTGTGTCGACAGCGCTCACGATGCAAAGCCCGTCGCCGATGTCTGTGTCAACAGCAAGGTAGACTGGCAACCGCTTAGCGACACCATCCCCTCTTATCCGGAACTCCCCGACGATATCGCGGAGTAACCTCAATCACTCACCCGCCGGCGGGCGATATATCGTGCAGGAAAGGTAAAGCGGTAAACTGAAACGGGCGCGCAAATGCCAGGTCCGGAAAGCTGGCAATTCTCGCGTTGTAGAGTTCCACCGCGTCGTTGTAACCGGCGCGCAGTAACGAGAGTTCATTTTCCAGCCGCGTGATGGACGCCAGTAGTTTGCCGACAATTTTGTTGCCCTGCAGCGCCGGATAGTCCTCCAGCGTCGCTTTGAATTGCTCGCCGATACTGTGCAGCACACTGAGGAACAACGGCATCTGCCCCGGGTCATCAAGTGAACTGCCGTGGGCGGTGCGCATCCGCGTCAGCATCTCGGTCAAACCGCGCTCATGGGCTAGGTAACGCCGGCACAGCTTTTCCAGATTGGGCACCAGGTTTTTGCGCTTGCGCAGCGATACCTGGATATTGGCCAGGTTGCGCTGGGCCCGCTCGCGCAGGTAAATCAAATCGTTGTAATGCAAAATCAGCATCAGCAACAGCATATAGCCGGGGGCGACCAGTGCCGCCGCCAGAAAGTCGGTGGCGGCGAAGCTGCCGCTGTAACCAAAGCCCATCAACAGCGCCAGCAACAACCCCACAAACGCCATATTCAGGCTAAACATACCCCAGCGGGCCTTGCGCAGCATGACCGTGGCCTCGTCGTAGTTACTGAGGATAAACGGCTCGTGCGCGGCGCCGGCCTTCAGCACCAGGGTATCCGGCCGCTGCCGGTCGATATCGGCAAAGCCGATAGCATAGAGCGCATCCGCCAGGCGCAGGCTGTTCTCTCGGTAACGCAGCCGGCCTTCGCGCCGCACCACTCGGTGCCGGCTGATGATATCGGCCCCTTTGGGGTCGATGCCGACCCGGCCCTCGTCGTCGCGACAGTGAAACCGCCGCTGCTCGGTGCGCTCCTCCAAGGTTACCCAGCGGCTGTTCTTACCGCTGCCGCGCTTTTCTTCCACTTTATAGTCATACCAGGTACAGTCGGCGCCACTGAGAGGCGCCTGCAAGGGCGTGCCATCCGGCGGCAGCACCACCTTGCCTTTTACCTCGGCAAGACCGCAGCTCACGCCTAACGTTTTACTGGTGGGAATGTTTTCGATCAAGCGCTTGTAACGCACCTGGCGAAAGCCGTACCCGGTCAGGACCACCGCCGCCAGCAAGCCGCCGCCAAAGGCCAGCCACAGCAGCGCACCGCTGAGACGCGTGGGCAGATAGGCCGCAGCGCGCCGGGCCAGTTCGTCGCGATCGGCGGCCGGCAGTGCCGCGGGCGCCGGCGGGGCGGTGATATCCCACAGCGGCACCAGCCACTTTTCCGGTGTCGCCTGCAGGTGCTGCAACAGGCGCTGGTGGGCTGCCGCCAGATTTAAACGCACCTCACGCAAACGCAGGCGTTCGGCCGGGGGCAGCGCGGCGTAGGCGGGCCCGGTAAAGTCGCCGGCATCGGCCCAACCCTGCCAGGACAGGCCGCCGGCGCGCAACTGGCGCTCCAACAGCGTGGTCGCCGCCGCAGCCTGGCGCTGGTAGCGTTCCAGACCGTTGGTAAGGTCCTGGCGCATCATGGTCAATGCCAATTGCACCAGCACCAGGGTCAGCACCAATGTCAGTATCGACAGATAGACCAGCAGGCGGTGAATCCGCAGTGCGCAAATGCCGCCGAATACGCCGAGCGACACCAGGGCCAGCCCACCCCACAACGCCAACAGGCCGTAATTACCCATGCCGGCGCTCTCATGGGCGAGGCCGAAGGTAGAGATAATCGGGCTGTAATGGCCGGGTGTGGAGAACCCCACAGACAATTCACCCGGTGCGCCCCTCACTTGACCAACCGGCGCCTGGCGGGCAAATCCAAAGACAAACAGCGTATTGCCGGGCTCAACCCGCCACTCCGTGTGACGGTATTTGCCGCTGTGTTGACGCAGGCTGCGGGTCACTGACCAGTCGATACCCCTAACATCGCTGCCGGCCTGCACCCGCACGCGGCCGCTGTCGTCCACCAGCCAGAAATCCACTGCCTCGGCCACATCGATAACCGTGCTCCAGGAGGTTTTGCCATCGCTATCGCGCTTTTCTTCTTCCTTGAGATAGCGGTAGTAAATGCTGGGCGTGCGACTGTAACGACTGCTGAGCAGTGGCTGGTCCACCTCCGCACGGGCGGTGATATTGACCTCGCCGGCCAATGCGGCAGCGACCTTGGTGGCCGGTACCCGCTCCAACTGGCGCATCTCCTGGATGGTATTAAAGCCGATCCGCGTAACGAGCAACCCCAGGCCGATCGCCGCCACCGCCAATAGCAGCAATAGCCCCCCCTTGACCACATTGTTCATCACTTATTCTCCGGATTCCCTGCCTGCAAAACGCCCTATTGTGCTATAGCCCACTGTGATTTACTCGCTTTTATTCGGCGCCCCGGTTTGCTAACTTGACAGGTCGCCACCGCAGAGACAATCGCAATGGACCAGGACCCCTATAAACCACCCACCTCCGATCTCGACAAGGGCGATCCCGGGCGCAGCAACTCATTTTGGTGGAAATTTTACTGTTGGTTCAACGCCAGCGCCATGCTTATCGCCATGATCGCCCTGCCCCAGTTGGAGGGCCAGACGCTGCTGGATACGCTCGATGTGGCGGTGTCGGTGGTGGCGACCGTGGGGCTGTTCGGATTTGCCTACTACAAACCCATCTACACCATGGTGTTCTGGCGCTACTTTTTTTATGTGGCCCTGCTGGAGACCCTGCTATATTCAGTGCTATTGCCGGCGTTGGGGGTCAAACGCTACGGCGAGGTATCGGCCCTGGACGGCTACTATCTCTTTGAGCTGGGTTACGCGACGTTGATGTTGTCGGCATTGAATATGTACGCTTACAAGCGACCGTTTATCTGGCGCCGGGCGGCTTAGCGCACTCGGTTCTGCGGTCGCCAAACCAGCGGCTAACTGGTACAGTGAATCACTGACAACCGACTTCGGTAGCAGGGGAAGGTATGGCTAAAGCGCTGGGTATAGGCGGAGTATTCTTCAAATGCCGGGACCGGCAACAGCTCAGCCAGTGGTATGCGCGCCACCTGGGCCTGGCCATCAACGAACAGGGCGGGGTCGAATTTAACCGCGCGGACTTACCCGGCAACAGTTTCAGTGTCTGGGGGCCGTTCGATGAGAACAGTCGTTACTTCAGCCCCTCCACCAAGCCATTTATGATCAACCTGATTGTCGACGACCTGGCCACAGCCCTCAAGCAGGTCGAAGCCGGCGGCGCGACCCTGGTGGGCGGCATAGAAGACTACGACTATGGCCGTTTCGGTTGGTTTATCGACCCGGAGGGCAATAAGATAGAACTCTGGCAACCCGGTTAGTCGGGCCGTGCAGTCTGACTTGCATTACGCCGATGATCGGACACACGGCACAATATGGAATAGCGCGATGCGCGGCGGCACGGTCCAGAATAGCGCGGCACGCAGTGGCACGGTACGGGGTCAGACCAGAATGGCGCTCGCTCTAGACACCTACTTCTGGTAGTCAAACAAAGACGTGCTAATTGACCGGCCTGCCTCTGGAGGGGGCTTTCAGAAACACGTCGTGAACCCATCCATGGGGACTTCACGACAGCATCCCTGCTGTCGAGAGTTTCTGAAAGCCCCCTCCAGAGGCAGGCCTACCCAAAGTATTCTTAGTCAAGTCCGATACGACTGAGCAGGGGTCGATAAATCGGCGCAAATCCTCTTAAATTCCAGAAGTAGGCGTTTGAAGCAAGTGCCATGCGAGCCAGAGCAAGAATTGTCTTTTCATTTTTGCTCTGGCCTATGCCAGAGAGTGCCACAAACCAACCCCATGCCACCACCATATTACCCGGAACCACCGCTAAGCGGCGCTCTCCTCATCATCTTCCAGCGGCACCAGGTAACCCTCGCCTTCCAGGTTCTCCAAGTTGATATCCGCCTTGCACCGCACCTTGACATAATTGAGTTCCAGATCGCCCTCAATATGCACACTACCGGTTGCGGCTTCAAAATCCGCCTTTGAAATATCGCAACTGTCCGGGTCCATACGCACGCCCAGATCGGTGCCGCCTTTGGTTTCCGTAAATTTGACAAATACGTAACCGCGGTCGATCTGGTCTTTAAAATCCTGCACGCCTTTACTGTTACTACCGTTGATAACGCGCTGGGGTTTGGTAAGAAATTCGACTAATTCATTCATTGGTGTTGCTCCTCGTTAACAGGTGGTTTTTCGATATACCGGTGACAATTGAATAGTTTGCAATCGCTCAGGGTTTAGAACGGCTTGGGGTTTAAAACATGTTGGTCCCCGCAGAGTCAAGCCGTCGGTTGTTCTTGATTTCTGTACTTTTCCCGCGCCGCTTCATAGGCTGCAGATTCGGGCATTTCCTCAAGCGGCACCAGATAGCCTTCCCCCTCGAGATTTTCCAGATTCACATCGGCCACCAGGCGGCACTTGACGTAGTTAAGACCCACTTCACCTTCCAGGTGCACGGTACCCGTGCCGTTTTCAAAGTCCGCATTCTCCCAATCAGACGTTTTCGGATCGGGATGAATCGCCAGATCGAGACTGCCCTGAGGCTCGGTAAACTTGATAAACACATAGTCTTTATCGATTTGTTCCTTAAACGCCCCCAGACCGCGAAAATTCCCGCCGCCGATAATCGGTTGCTTTTTGCTAAGACTCTCTACAAGTTCGTTCATACATAGGTTCTCCGTATATATAGGTGCAGTCGGCACGACTGCGTTTTATTCTCTACTACTACATGGGGGCAATACACAGGTTTTGGCAGGATATATAGAGAATATTTAGCTTTGGGCATCTACCGGCAGCGACACCTCGACACCAATGGGACGCCGTCACGTAATTGTCAACTGTGTTGACTACAGTGGAACGTCACAAAAAGCAAAAGGAAGCGACTATGGGTGGAAGTGCCCGCCTGTTGATACCGGTGTTGAAGCCGGAGCTGAAGCTGCCGTTAATACCGATATTGATACTGTTTTCGATAGCCTTGTGCCTGCTTCCACTACCGGCCGCGGCACAGAAAAGTCCCGAGCGGCTGCCAAGCCACGGGGTGGCCGTGGGCGATGTCACTGAAAACAACGCCGTCATCTGGTCGCGGGCCTCCGCCGCCGCGTTTATGCACGCGACAGTCAGCGCCGAACAGAGCGATAAGATTTTGCGCCGATACGCCCGCGTCGAGGCCGACACCGACTTCACCGGCAAAATCCTGTTCGACCAACTCCGGCCCGGCACGCGTTATCGCTACCGCGTCTGGTTCAGCGCGGACCGGGACAGTGACGGATCGCAGGTCTACAGCGCAGGGCACTTTAAAACAGCGCCGCCGGCAGCGGCGCGGGTGCCGGTAAACTTCGCCTGGAGTGGCGACCTGGCGGGTCAAAACGTCTGCCGGGACGCACGTGAAGGCTTTCCTATCTTTAACGCTATCAACCGCGAGCCCATCGATTTTTTTATCGGTCTCGGCGATATGGTTTACGCCGACGGCATCTGCACAGCCACCGGCCGCTACGGCAACCGGCAGGTACCCGGCCACTTTCAACCGGCAGCCGATCTGGAAAACTTTTGGGCCCACTGGAAATACAACCGCGAAGACACGGGACTGCGTAAACTGCTTGCCTCACTGCCCTATTACGCGGTCTGGGACGACCATGAGGTCGTTAACGATTTCGGTCCCCACCACGACACCCGCGACGACGCTCCCTATACGCCCGGTGCCGCACTGCTGCCGATAGGTTTGCAGGCACTGCTCAATTACAACCCAATCCGCGAAGATCCGGCGGCACCCCATCGGCTCTATCGCCGCATTCGCTGGGGCCGGCACTTGGAGCTGTTCCTGCTGGACAACCGCCAGTATCGCGATGCCAATCTCGACAAAGATACCCGCGACGGCAACAAAAGCATGCTCGGCAAAACACAGTTGCAATGGCTGCTGGAGGGGCTGGAGCACTCCAACGCCACCTGGAAGGTGATTGTATCGAGCGTGCCCATATCGATTCCCACCGGGTCACCACCGGAGCTGGGGCGGGACAGTTGGGCCAACGACGACGCCAATAGCGCTCCCACGGCGACCGGTATCCCGCAATCGGCAACGGGGTTCGAGCGAGAACTCACCGTTATACTTAAACATCTGCGCACCGTTAACGCCAACGCTTTGTTTATCACGACCGATGTGCATTTTGCCTCTGTATTTCGCTATCAGCCCTTTGCCGATACACCGCAGTTCACTGTTCACGAAGCCGTTACCGGGCCACTTAACGCCGGCCTGTTTCCCAACCGCCGCTTCGATACGTCGTTCGGTACCCAGCGGTTGTTTTTTTATGGTCCGGAGACAGTCGACAGCGTGAAGACCTGGGAACGGGCCAGACGATGGATGAACTATGGAAAGATCCAGATCGACAAACAGGGAACACTTGCGCTGGTAGTGGCGGATGTGGATGGTAAAGCGGTTTTTCAGACCCGTTTGCAGCCTCGCAACGCAGATAAAAAGTAGACGTTGATCAATCCATCTACCTACGCGCAACTGTTTGAAGTGGTCTATTTTTTTGCAATACCGCCCTGTTTGAAATCGGGGCGCTCGCGATTAACCCCTGAGCTTCTTGTTCCAAGCTTTTTAAAAGCCATGAGAAGAAAACTGAAGGCAAGCCTGAAGAATCAACTGAGGGCGCCCCCTGCTGAGACCGTGCACGGCAGGGAAGCCGTGCGCGAGCCCTCAGGGGTGGAGTGAGAACAGTTGATTCGCCACACTCCGCAATAAAATTATAGCCCCATAGACATTATTTATGGGTACTTAGATGTGGACTATCACCGACCACGCTCAACCCTCATCCAACTCAATCCCTTCAGCATCAATCACACGACCGAGCATATCCTCCATCAACGCCCGCACCCCCGCAGTAGTACGATAGATATCGCCGTGCAAAGCCGCATCGTCGCTATCGCGACTCTCACACTGCTGGCTGTAACGCTCAAACGCCGACAACGACAGGATCAAGCTCGCCAGATGCTGCGGGCACTCGCAGTCGATCCCCGTACTGATTTTGCTCAGGTAACTCAACTGTTTACGTTTGAACCGCGGCGGCGACACCTCGCCCGCCAATGTAATGCCGTCGATCTCCGCTCGGCGTTTCTCCCGCGCGCCGGCACCGGCCGTCACACACTGCAGCAATTGACCGGTGTCGATGGGCGCACGCAGCAGTTGCGCCCGCATGGCGCGCAACTCGGTAATAATCTCCCGGCGCGCATAGTGATACACCACCACCAGCCGGCCCGGCGCCACATGGTTTTGCATATTGCGGAAAAACCGCAGGTTCTTGCGCTCGATAGTGTCCATCTCCAGAATCAAGCTATCCACCCTGACGGCATCGAGACCACTGTTCAATGTGGCGATGGAATCGGTGCTGATCACAATCTCCAGAGCCGACAAAACCTGTCCGTCCCTTTCCATCACACCCGGCAGCCAATCGCCCCACACTGCGACCCGGGGCACACTTTTCACCGACAGGGAGCACATCTCCTCGAGCTGCGCCATGGCCAGCGGCAGTAGCTCGCTGACCTTGTGACCGGTGGCAAGCAGCTTCTTGATCAGCTTGAGACGGGCGATGTCCTCCTCGGTATACAGGCGCCGCCCATTGGTCGTGCGACTAATGGAGAAATCGGCGTAGCGCCGCTCCCATACCCGCAGGGTATGGGCCGATAAACCGGTATAGCGGGTCACCGCACCAATGGAGTAACCGGGCGCCTCTGCCGGTTTGCCCTGGTTGCCCTGGTTGCCCTGGTTGCCCTGGTTGCCCTGGTTGCCCTGGTTGCCCTGGTTGCCCTGGTTGCCCTGGTTGCCCTGGTTGCCCGCGGATTTTGGCCCTATTTTTTTCGACTCCGCTTTTTTTGGCCTTACTTTTTTCATAGTTATACGCCACTTATAAAGTCTATATATATGCTAGACATAATTTCGACATTAGTTCAAATAATACGCTACTCATGCTTAAATATCACCATATTGTCTAAGTTTGTAGTTAACTATGAACGATTTTATACACACCCTGATCGACAGCATTGACGCAGACGACGCCCCATACGACGAGCTGACCCTCGCCGATCTCGACGGCGACAGTGCCGGCTCACGCGACGAAGTCACCGAACTGCGTCCACCTGCCAAGCCACCGCCGGCGTCCGATATCGAGGCCGGGGATCGCACCGAGGCACCGCTGCTGCTCTATCTCCGGGAAATAAGCCGATACCCGCTGCTTTCCAGCGCCGAGGAAGCGGCTTTGCTGCAGCGCCTGAGCAGTGACGTTGAAGCCCTGACCCAATTGCTGCCCGGCGACCCCTCGCCGGCGGACCACGCCGGCTTGCTGCGCGCCGCCACCGAGCAGTTGCGCAACCCCGACAGCGGCCTGAATCGGGCCGGGCGGCGGCGCCTGCGTCACCTGCAGCGGCGTGTCGAAGCCACCCGGGAGCAGGTTGTAAACGCCAACCTGCGCCTGGCCGTCCATATCAGCAAACGCTACTGGAGCCCGCTGTACAGCATGACGGACCTGATCCAGGAGGGAAATCTGGGTCTGCTGCGGGCCCTGGAAAAGTTTGATATCACCAAGGGCTACCGCTTCTCCACTTATGCCTACTGGTGGATTCAACAGCGTGTCTTCCGCTATGTCAGCGACCGCTGGCGCATTATCAGGCTGCCGTCCAATATCGCCGATGAATTGCGCATCTGGAAACGCCTGGCGGCAAAACAGGCGGCGGCACCGGACACGCCACTGCCGCCGGCGGAGCAAACCAAATTCGACAAGCTGGACCGGAAGTATCGCGCCAATGAGCTGCTCAGCGCCGAGCACACCTTATCCCTCGACCGCCCCATGGCCGAGGAGGGCTCTCCCACCCTCGGCCAGAGCATTGCCGGCGGCCAGGCCAGTATCGAAACCCAAACCGGCCGCGCCGCCGTCGCCACCCTCATACACCGCCATATCGCCCGCCTGTCGCGCCGCGAACAGACCGTTATCCGCATGCGCTACGGCATCCAGATGCCCGACAGCTACACTTGTCGGGAAGTCGCCGAACAGGTCGGTGTCAGCGTCGAGCGAGTGCGCCAGATCGAGCACGAGGCCCTGGCCAAACTACGCGATTGCGCGACTGCACTTGTGAAGGACAACGCCCCCCGCTAACCTGACGTTTTCAGCAGGCTGACAGGCACGGGGAGAGACGCGATGCAACATCTCGATCAGATAACCACGGTCTACGAGCTAATCGAGCAGGCCGCCGCGGTCGGCGGTGACAGTACGGCCATTACCTTTCTCGAAGCCATTACCCCGGAGATTCGCGACAGCCGCACCAGCTACACAGAGCTGCTTGCCGCCGTCAACCGCAGCGCCCGCCTGGCGCGCAGCCATCTCGACGATCGCAGCGGTGTGGTTTCCCTGCTGCTGCCGAATATTCCCCAGACCCAGGCAATTTTGTGGGGCGCCGAATCGGTCGCCATCGCCAACCCGGTCAACCCACTGCTCAGCGAGACGGCCCTGGCCGGTCTGCTGGCCACCGCCGGCACCGAGGTGATTTTTGCGCTGGGCCCCAACCCGGTTATCGATATCTGGGAAAAAGTACAGGCAGTGGCGCCAAAGCTGCCGCGCCTGAAACAGATCTATAGTGTCGTATTTCCCGATCCCGGCGGTACCCGCCCCCATTACGATCAGGCCGTGCTGGAACAGGACGCGGGAGGGTTACCCGATGCCTGGCGCCCGCGCCCGGACGATGTCGCTGCTTACTTTCATACCGGCGGTACCACCGGTATTCCAAAGCTGGCATTGCACACACACAAAAACCAGGTCACCACCGGCTGTAACCGGGCCCGCTACAGCGGCAACGCAGCGGGCGATGTCGTTATCAACGGCCTGCCGCTGTTTCATGTGGCCGGCTCGACCGTCAGCAGCCTCGGCACCCTGGCGGCCATAGGCAATATGCTGCTGCCGACGCTGGGCGGCTTTCGCAACCCGGAGGTGATCAGCCACTGCTGGCGGCTGGTGGAACACTACCGCATCGCCTTTACCGGCGGCATCCCCACTTCGGTCGCCGCCATGATGCAGGTGCCGGTCGGGGACGCCGATATCAGCAGCCTGAAAATGGTCGCCGCAGGTGGCTCGCCGGTGCCACTGTCGCTTATCGATGCAGTGCAGGCGGTGACCGGTCTGCCGATCCACCAGATGTACGGTATGACCGAAACCGCCGGGTTAATTACCGTACCCAATGCTGCGGTAACGCCGGTGCGCGGCAGCGTCGGCTGGGTGCCGCCGGTAACGGAAATCCGTATCGACGGCGCCGCCGGCCAGCCGGGCGAAGTGGGGGAAATCTACGTGCGCGGACCCCAGGTGTTCGGCGGTTACCTGGGCAGCCAGCCCTCGCCGCTGGACGCCCGGGGCTGGCTGCACAGCGGCGACCTGGGTTATCTCGATAAGCACGGGCACCTGTTTTTAACCGGGCGCGCCAAGGACCTGATTATCCGCAGCGGCCACAATATCGATCCAGCGGTCATCGAGCACTGCGCCGAGCAGCACCCGGCGGTGTCGCTGGCCGCCGCGGTGGGCAAACCGGATGCCTACGCCGGCGAGTTGCCGGTGCTCTATGTGCAACTCAATTCGGATCGGCAAGTGGACGCCGACACCCTGCAGGCGTTTATTGCCGAGCGTATCGAGGAGCCCCCGGCGTGCCCGAAACAGGTCACCATTATGGAGGCATTGCCGGTAACCGCGGTGGGCAAAATCCACAAGCCGAGCCTGCGGGCAATGGCGGCGGAGTCGGCGGTGCTGGAGAACTTGCGGCGTGACTTTCCCGACCTCGAACTCAGCGCCGCCGGCGACCAGACCGAGCGCGGCGAACTGCGGGTGACGGTCACGGTGCCGTTGGCCAGTCTTGAGGCTGTCGCGGCAGCGGCAGAGGCAGTGGCCACGCGTATGAATCTGCTGGTTACCGCGGTGGTGGCGTCGTGAAGGTCTTGAAAAACGGTATTTAGAAAGAACCGAGGGACGCCTGCAACTTAGCAACTGATTAAAGTTCATTGAGCTTTATCGGCTCGATGATATGGATCTAAACTGCTAAGTTGCAGGCGTCCCGAATGGCACTGCTTTAAGCAAATTTGCGCAGTTTATCGACCTCCACACTATCCCTAACGATCTTGGTTAAGAATATCGGAAGTAGGTTTACCGCTGGGTGGGGCTTTCAGAAACTCTCGACAGCAGGGATGCTGTCGGGAAATCCCCAGGGATGGGTTCACGATGTGTTTCTGAAAGCCCCACCCAGCGGTAAACCGGCCAATTAGCACACTTTTGCTTAAAGCAGTGCCATTCCAGGCGTCCCTCAAAGCCGCACAATTTAGCGGTGTTATAATCTAGCGGCCATGGAACACCGCAAAAACCGGAGTGCCGCATGCAATACCTGGACGACCCTGTTGCACACCTATTGCACCAACTCAAGCGCACCCCCTCCCCCAGGCTAATCGCCCTGGCCGGCCCACCGGGCGCGGGCAAGAGCACCTTAACCGCACACTGGACTGCATCGTTAAATTACCAACTCGGCGCCGGCAGCGCCGCCGCACTCGGCATGGACGGCTTTCACCTGACCAAGGCACAGCTCGAACAAATGCCCGATCCGCAGCACGCATTGGACCGCCGCGGCGCACCCTGGACTTTTGATGCACCGGGGTTTGCCGACAAAGTCCGACAACTGCGCGACGCCGCCGGCACCACCGTTATGTGGCCGGACTTTGCCCACGAGGCGGGCGATCCGGTACCGGACGCCATCGCCGTGCCGGCCGGCTGCCGGCTGGTGTTTATCGAGGGTTTATACACACTCTACCGGGCCGGTCCCTGGCGGGCGCTGGACGGGTGCTTCGACGAATGCTGGTACCTCGACACCCCCCTGGAAACCGCGCTGGCGCGGCTGCTGCAACGCCACCAGCGAGTATGGCGAATCAGCGCCGCCACAGCCGGTGAACGCATCGCCGCCAGCGACCGCAAAAATGCCCTGCTGGTGGCGGCCACCCGTGCCGGGGCCGATTGGCTGGTGCCCGACAACACCGGCACCGCAGACTCGAGCCGGCAGGCACCGTCTTGAAAATCCGCAGCTACCGCTTTTCCGGCTCAAGCCTGCTCGAACTGCATCTCGCCGTATTGCTGCTGGGTATGACCGGCCTGTTCGGCAAGTTCCTGGCCGTCAACCCAGCGACCATTATCGCCGGCCGCTCGCTGTTTACCGCCGTCGCCATCTACGCGCTACTGCGCCTGCTCGGTATCAGCCGCGCGGTCAAGTCGACCCGGGAGGCCGGCCTGTTGCTGATATCGGGACTGGTGTTGGCGCTGCACTGGTTTGCTTTCTTCTATTCGATTCAACTCTCCACAGTTGCCATAGGCGTCATCGGCTTCTCGACCTACCCGGTGTTCGTCACCTTGATGGAGCCGCTGTTATTCGGCGAACGACTCAAGCTTCTGGACATGATCAGCGGTCTGCTGGTCTTCGCCGGACTGCTGTTGGTCGTACCCGACTTCGATATCACCGACAGCCAGACCCTGGCGCTGGCCTGGGCGGTAGCCTCAGGCTGGGTGCTGGCGCTGTTCACCCTGATGAACCGCAAGTTGGTCCGCAGAAATCACTTTCTCCTTATTACCTTTTATCAACACACATCGGCAACGCTGTGCGTATTGCCTTTCGTCGGCCTGCTCGGCGCCTGGCCCGATGCCGGTGAAATAGCCATGCTGGCGCTGCTGGGCGTGATCTTTACCGCCATTCCCCAATCGCTGCTGGTCAGAGCGCTGGCGGTGGTGAAGGCGCAACTGGCCAGTGTGATCGTCGGCCTCGAACCGCTCTACGCCATCGCCTTCGCGGCGCTGCTGCTGCGGGAAATCCCCAGCCTGACCACCGTGGCAGGGGCGCTGGTAATCCTGTTTGCAGTGTGGGTGGCGATCAAGTCCCACGCCGAACCGCGGCGTTCCGGACGGCCTGCAGAGCACCAGCAAAGGGAGCAAAGCAGGTAAACCGAGAAAGTGTCACTCGGTAAAAAAAGCAAGGCCGATTTGACGGCTTAGCCTGGTATATTCAAAAAAAAAGAGGTCGGAACCGCAGTCGAAATCGCTTGTCGGCCGACAGCGATATTATCGCGTACCAGTCTGCGCGTCCAAAAGCTCATCCTTAAGTCGCGTCCAGGTAACCCGGTAATCCTGCTCCATCGCCAGCGGCCGCCAATCGAGACCATCCAGAAACACGTTGACATGCCAGAAAATTTTCTCCTCCAGCGCCGCTCTGCGCGCCTTCGCCTGCGCCCGGTTACCCGCATGCATCAGGTTATAGGCCGCCAGCCCGAACTCCGCCGACCAGGAACTGTCGGCAACGGCCGCCGCGCTGACGCCGGGTGCCAGCACCAGGTCACCCGCATCGACGCCGGCACGGACAAAGCGCTCCGCGTTGCGGCGGAATTGTCGCAGCAGATCGTCGCCTTCGCGCAACCGCTGCCGCGAGGCTTTTTCGCGCACAATGGGTGACAGGGCCTCCAGTTCGCTGAAAAAATGTATGGGATATAACTGGCTGTAGAGAAAGTAAGCATAGGCGCGCGCCAGGTAACGCTCACGGGTGCCGCCCGCAAACCGGTAGGCCCGCTCCATCAGCGCCAACAGTTTGCCGGCGCCACTGTTGGTGATGGCGAGCAACAGCTCCTGGGTGCTGTTGAATTGCTTGTAGAGACTGCCCTTGGAATAGGGCACCCGGGCCACCACCGCGTCCATAGTGAGCCCGGCAAAGCCAAGCTCACCGATAATGTCGCAGGCCGCATCAATAATAACCTGCTCGCGCTCCATCAATTGTTCCGCAGTGACAACTTTGGGCATAGTCGGGTCCCGAATGATGGTATCAAGTACTTGCTTTATTAGTGACGAAGCGTCATTATACCCCCATCAATAGTGACGATACGTCACTAATAGATAAATCCGCCCAAACGACGCTCGCTGTGACTGCCTACTTTCGCCTAAGGCGTCTACCTTTGGTGGTGATGTTGGTGCATAACGGGACTAGTGGCACCTCTTCGAGTGGCACAGTGCGGGGACATAACTTTAGTTGTGTCCCCCTAGAATGGGGCCACAGAGCACATTAAAACCACCACTTCCCACGCGTAGTGATGTTGATTGATTCTTTGGAAGGCGGAGTGAATCGGTGGCGGGGGTTTAAAGAAACAACGTGGCACCACTCTAGGGGGACACAACTAAAGTTATGTCCCCGCACCGTGCCGCCGCGAGACCGATTTCGGCTGGTAACGCACTATGCTCCGGCTGCCACCGACGCCTCCGGTAGTCGCCCTGGAGCCACCGGACTTCGGGCAACCCAGCAAGCCCCCCGAAACCAACAGAAACACGGACATCAATACGACAACAACAGGCACAAACCCATGCACAATAACCAGACCTCCGCCCTTCACCATCAACCCGTCAGCCATAGAATCACCTGCGGGGATTTGGAACTTCACTACCTGGCCTGCGGCGCGGGCGAGCCGCTATTGTTGCTGCACGGCTGGCCCACCTCATCCCACCTGTGGCGCAACGTTATGCCCTGGCTGGCGCCGACGCACCGGGTCATTGCCCTGGACCTGCCGGGCTTCGGAGAATCCAGCAAGCCGCTCGGGCGCACCTACAGCTTCAAGTTCTATACGGCGGCCATCGACGCCTTTCTGACCGAATTGGGTATCGCCCGTACCGCCTTGGTGGTACACGATCTCGGCGGCCCGGCGGGATTGATGTGGGCGGCCAAAAACCCGCAAAAAGTCAGCCGCCTGGCACTGCTCAATACCTTGGTGTACCCAAAGGTGTCCTGGGCAGTAAAAGCCTTTCTATTAGCGACGGTGCTCCCCGGGGTGCGCCATTGGCTGGTCAGCCCCGCCGGCCTGCAGTGGACACTGCGGCTGGGAGTGGTGAACAAGGCGGCTATCACACCGGTGGTAATGAAACCTTACTGTGCCCCATTTGCCTCCGCCTCGGCGCGCCGGGCGCTGCTGCAGGCAGCCCGCGGTATGCATCCCGGCGGATTCACCTATATCGCCCGGCAATTGCCTCAAATCGGCGTGCCGGTGCGGCTGATCTACGGCGCCAAAGATCGTATTCTGCCGGATATCGCCGCCACCATGGCGCGCCTGCAGGCCGACCTGCCCGGGGCGGAACTTACCGCCCTGCCTGACTGCGGCCATTTCCTGCAGGAGGATGCACCGGCCGAACTGGGCCGCCTGCTCGCGGACTTTTTTAACCCCGGTACTTGAGCTGTGCAAACAACCCTCAGCAGCACTACGAACAGCAGCGCCCTACCCATGCCAGGAATTGCCATCCCGCCCCACCAGGAAAAACCGGTCACTAGCGGCACCTCTTCGAGCGGCACGGAGCGGGGTCGGAGTGCTTGAATTTTGACCAGAAAACTCTGGTCAAAATTCAAGCACTCCGACCCCTTTGAAAGGGACCACGCCCACCGGCGGACGGCACCAACCCCAAGCACCAAAAAGCCCCTAAGCCGCCGTAAAAAACAGCCCTGAACGGTGATAATAAAAAAACCCCCGCCATGTCGATTTTCGATACCGTCAATCGTCTAAGGGTTATAAGACCCCATCAGGAGATCAACAATGGTGACCCCGGACGACGAATTTTCACGCATTGCACAATGGTATGTGGCCCACAATCCGGACGTACAACTCGGCAAAATGATGAGTTCCCCCGGACTCAAATGCAACGGCAAGGTCTTCGCTTTTCAAAACCGCGACACTATGGGGTTTCGCCTGGGCCCCGACTTCAACCCGAAAGCCATAGGCCTGAAAACCTCCGCCCCCCTGAGCCCTTTCAGAACCAAACCACCGCTGCGCGGCTGGTTCGTGGTGACGGCCCGGGAACAAGACCGCTGGCAGGGACTCGCCGACGCCGCCCTCAACTTCACCAGGACGCTGTTGCCATGAGCATTCTCGACGCCGAGGTATTCGACTTCCTGACCGATCTGCAGATCAACAACAACCGCCCGTGGTTCGAAGACAACCGCGACCGCTACCGCAGCGTCGCGGCGACATTCGAGCAGTTTATCGGCGGCCTGATCAACAATATCGCCCGCTTCGACCCGGACATCGGCCGCCTGCAGCCGCGCCAGTGTATTTTCCGCATCTACCGCGACACCCGCTTTTCGAAAGACAAAACGCCCTATAAAACCAGCCTCGGCGCCCACCTGCTGGCCGGCGGTCGCAGCCATGAAGCCAACCACGCCGGCTACTACCTGAAGATCGCCCCGGGTGGTTCGCTGCTGGCCGGCGGCGCCTACCTGCCACCCGGGTCATGGCTCGGCCCCATTCGCCAGGCCATCTGTGACAACCCCGCCGCCTTCAAGAAAATCATCGCGCAGAAAAGTTTTAAGAACTACTTCGGCACCATCGAAGGGGAGAAGCTCAAAACCGCGCCCCGCGGCTTCGCCAAAGACCACCCTGAAATCGAGCTGTTGCGCTACAAAAGCTTTCTTGCAGTGCATAACCTCGACGACGAGCAGGTAACAGACGCCGGCTTTATGGGCCACACCACCCGGGTATTCCGGGCACTGCAACCCTTCGCGGCGTTTTTAAACGCTGCGGCGCCCTGAGTTCGCTGATATTCGGGACGAGAAGTCAGGGCGGCAGGATTGACACTGCCTTAAGCGAGTCCCCAGGGACGGGTTCATCGAGGGGACGCCTAGTCCGTGTTTCTGAGAGCCCCACCGAGCGGCAAACCGGTCAATTGGCACACTTTCGCTTAAGACAGTACCGTTCAGGGCAAAGGGACCGCGACTGCCCCCCGCTCCCGCTGCTGTATGTCCCACAAGCGGGCATAGGTGCCCCCGAGCTGTAGCAGGGCCGCATGGCTGCCCTGTTCCACAACGCGTCCCTGGTCCAGCACGATAATCGTATCGGCATCGACCACGGTGGACAGCCGGTGGGCAATCACCAAACTGGTTTGACCGCGGGCAATCTCGGCGATGGCCTCGAGAATACTCTGTTCAGACTGACTGTCGAGCGAGGAGGTGGCCTCGTCAAACACGATAATGGGCGGGCGTTTAAGCAGCGTGCGGGCAATCGCCACCCGTTGTTTTTCACCGCCGGAAAGCTTCAGGCCGCGCTCACCGACGCGGGTATCAGCCCCCTGCGGCAATTGCCCGATAAAACCTTCGAGATGGGACAGGCGAATCGCCTCGCGCACCTCGTCGTCACCGGCGTCGATGCGCCCGTAGCGGATATTTTCGAAAATGGAGGTGTTGAACAACACCGTATCCTGGGGCACCACGCCGATCGCCTTGCGCAGGGAGTCCTGGGTGACGCGGCTGATATCCTGCCCATCGATCAGGATGCGCCCGCTGTCGAGGTTGTAAAAGCGAAACAATAACTTCAACAACGTCGACTTACCGGCGCCGCTGCTGCCGACAATGGCCACTTTGTGCCCGGGCGGTACGGTGAAACTCACATCGTGCAAAATACGGCGATCCGGGCCGTAGCCGAAACCAACCGCCTCAAATACAACTTCACCGCCGTTGACCCGCAGGGGTGGCGCACCCTCGCAGTCCCGGACCCGGGGCTCGTGCTCCAGCAATCCGAACATTTTCTCGATATTGGCCAGCGAGCCTTTCATCTCGCGGTAGACGAAACCGAGAAAATTCAGCGGCATAAATATCTGCATCATAAACGCGTTGATCAGCACAAAGTCGCCGAGCGTCATGCGCTCGGCCAACACATCGCTGGCGGCAAGCACCATGGCCGCGGTCAGGGCGGCGGAGATCACCAGGGCCTGGCCGCCGTTCAACGCAAACAGAGACAGCCGGTTCTTGCGCCGCGCACTCTCCCATTGCGCCAACTCCCGGTCGTAGTGCCCGGCCTCGTGGGCCTCATTGGTGAAGTACTTCACCGTCTCATAATTGAGCAGGCTGTCGACGGCGCGAGTGCTGCTCTCGGACTCCGCCGTATTGGCGAGCCGCACAAATTGGGTGCGCCACTCCGTCGCAACCACGGAATAACTGATGTAAACCACCACGGCGGTGGCGGTGATGACCGCAAACCAAACCTGGTAATTCCACAGCAAAACCCCGATCACCAGACTGATTTCCAACAGCGTCGGCACGATATTGAAGACCATAAAACGCAGCAGAAAGCTGATACCGTTGGTGCCGCGTTCGATATCGCGGGACAGCCCGCCGGTGCGGCGGTTGAGATGAAAATCCAGATCGAGCGCATGCAGGTGGCGAAACACCTTCAGGCCAATGCGGCGCATGGCCCGTTCGGTAACGCGGCCGAACAGCGTATCGCGCAGCTCCGCAAACAGCACATTGCAAAACCGTACCAGCCCATAGGCCACCAGCAGCCCCAGCGGCAACAACACCACCGCCCCGATTGCCGCCTCCTGATCCAGGTGATCGACGACATGCTTGAGGATAAACGGCATCCCCACACTGGCCAGCTTCGCCCCGACCAGGCACAGCAGCGCCAGCACGATGCGCCCTTTGAATTCAAGCAAATAGGGCCACAGGGATTTCAGGCTGTCCCAACTGACTTCGCTAAACGCAATATCCGTGTTTTGACTTCGCATGATAACTCGACTAAAAAGCTGGCCACTGACAGCGCACAGCTTAGCGCAGCCGACAGCGATAAGCAGCCGCAAACTGTCAGCTAAGCTCCCGATGGCAGATTCTGTGCCAAACTGTGAATTTGGCACTTCAAATTAGGTGTGTAACAACATTATTATTATGTTCATCGACAACACCCATAATAACCACTGTGCACTGCGCCGGAGGAAACCCGCAATGCCCTTTTTGCGCCACTGGGTCAACGGCAATGCGATAAGCTTATATGAATTGGGAAAAACCATTACTCTGGGGCGCGCCAAGACCTGTCATATCCAGCTCGATGACGGTACCGTAAGCTCCGCACACGCCGAGATTCGCCCCGCCGGGGCGGGATATGAGGTGGCCGACCTCGGCAGCACCAACGGCCTGCGGGTCAACGGCGAGAAAGTGAACCACGCGCTGCTGCAAGCGGGCGACCGCCTGACGATCGGCACTCATGAATTTGAATATCTTTTGCAACTGCCCAATAATCTCGACCGGACACAAAAGATAAGAAAAAGCTGGATTCCCGGCGTTTATTACACGGAATAGCGGCAGAGGGGAGTGGATGGCCAGGCTTTGGGAGTTCACTGCCGCGGCGCTAAACCTGCGCACTCTGGTGCTGGCAGTGGCGCTGGGGCTGCTGCTGTGGCCGTGGCAACCGCTGCAACTCGGTCACGAGCGGGCACTGTTTCGCCTCGGTACCACGCTGATTACGCCACCGCCGTTGCACCTCGGCCTGGCCACGCTGGAACTCGAGACCGATGTCATCCACCAATTGGTGCACGGCCCGGGCCTGTCGGGCAACAGCGCGCCGCCGTGGATGGGGCAGTTACTGCCGATACTCGCCAACCGCGACACCACCGTGGGCCTGGTGTTGCCCGCCGCACCGGTATGGCAGCAAGACGACCCGCTGTATAAAGCGGTGAGCGCCACCCTGAAAGCCGGCAAGCAACCCAAACTGGCCCGTTTTTTTCGCCAGCGCGATCTGCTGCACCGGCGCCTGCACGGCGATCGCGTAACCCTGGGACTGCCGCAGGCCCAGTGTGATCCAACCGCCCACGCCCCTTTTGCCGCCACCTTGCCCGCACCTCTGAATGTCTCCGCCAGCGCCCAGGAGACCTACTTTCAATGGCTGCCGCAGGGCCTGCGCCCCCGGCCCCCGGCACTCACCGCAGCAGCGCTTAACGCGGTTCCCATGGCCCCGGTCGCCAGTTGCCCGGGGCTCTACCAACCGCTGCTGTGGCAGGTGGAACAGGACACCCATGCCGGTTTCGCACTGGCGGTTTACAGCCGTTTTGCCGACAGCCTGGAACCACACTGGCAGCGTTACGGCCAGCTTAACCTTGACAGTATCGGCCTGCCGCTGTCGCCCTCGGGTGCCATGATCCCGCTTCCCGATCTGCGCCAGCCCGAGAGTTTCTCACTGGAAAATTTTAAACCTGACGCCAGCCCCGAAGTCCTGCTGATCGGCGAGAGCGGCAATGCGGCCCTGCGCCAAGCCGCCCTCAGCCTGCTGGCGCTGGAGCACCGGGCCTACTTTCACGCGCCCGCCCTGGGTTTCTGGTTGCACAAACTGCTGCTGCTCGCCCTGGCGATTTACCTTATCTGGCTGGTGCCGCGCCTGAGCGTGTTGGTGAGCATACTGCTGTCGTGCCTGATTGCCCTGGTTATGCTGGTGGCACAAATCGGTTTCCAGATTACCCAGTGGCAGTGGTTGCCGTTGACCGAACCGCTGGGCTACCTGACGCTCGGCCACCTGGCGATGGCCTGTTGGGTGACACAAAACAAGCGCCAGCAACGGTTGCAGGCCAGCACCGATCAGGCGCAATATCAGTTGGCGCTGCAGTTTTACCGGGACGGGCGCAGCGAAGACGCCCTCGGCGCAATTGCCACCACCACCACGTCCAAGACACTGCTCGACCTGCTGTATGATATCGGCGCGCAATTCGAGCGCAAGCGACTCTACAGCGAGGCCATGAAAACTTACCAGGCCCTCGAACAACGCCAGCGGGGCTTTCGCGATGTGAAAGACAAGCTGTCCAAACTCGCCAACCTGCAACTGATGGAAAGCGGCAGCCTCAACGGCAACCTCGGTCTCACCAAGACCCTGGTGTTGACCGATGCGCAAATGAGCAAACCGGTGCTCGGGCGCTATGAAATCGAAAAAGAGATCGGGCGCGGCGCCATGGGCGTGGTCTATCTCGGTCGCGACCCGAAAATTGCCCGGCCGGTGGCGATCAAAACGCTGAACTACTCACAGTTCAACAGCAAACAGCTACCGGAACTCAAAGAGCGCTTCTTTCGCGAGGCCGAGGCCGCCGGCCGTCTCAGTCACCCCAATATCGTCACCGTCTATGATGTAGGCGAGGAGCGGGACCTGGCCTTTATTGCGATGGACTACCTGCAGGGCAAACCGCTCAGTGATTTTATCCACCCCGCTTCGCTGCTGCCGGTGGAGCGCGTGTATTTTATTATGGCAGAGGTGGCCGATGCCCTGCAGTTCGCCCACGACAAAAAAATCGTGCACCGGGACGTCAAACCCGCCAATGTGATTTACAACCCCAAGTCAAGCCAGGTGACCGTCACCGATTTCGGCATCGCCCGTATCACCGACAACTCCCGCACCCGTACCGGCGATATTATGGGCAGCCCGTTGTATATGTCGCCCGAACAACTGCGCGGCGACAAAGTCAGCCGCAGCGCCGATATTTTCAGTCTCGGTGTAACCATGTATCAGCTGCTTACCGGTCGCCTGCCGTTCCAGAGCGACAACCTCGCCAACCTCACTTACCGGATCATTCACGAAAACCATAAAGCCGTGCGTGAGTGGCGCAGCAGCCTGCCGACCAGCGCCACCCGCATTATCAACAAAGCACTACAAAAAAATCCGGCCAAGCGTTTTGCCACCGCCGCAGAAATGTGTGACATTATTCGTAAATGCAGGCGCAAAGACTTTAACTCAAAAAGGTTTTGACTTAACAAGACTTAAAACTAAAAAAACTTTAACATGGGCACTGAAAATCGCAGCGACACATCGCTGCAATTATTCGAGCCAGTTGTATTTTTATGACGCTCGCTGGCGCGCCCAGCCTGAAACAGGAGGTAATCTATGGCTATACTGGCCCAACTGAACGACAACGTGGTCGTGCACAAATTTACGTTGACAGCCCCCGGGGCCAGTCTCGGCAGACATCCCGATAGCGATATTCAGATCGAGGACAACGCCATCAGCGCCAATCATGCCCGCATTACTCTGGAACCCAATCAATACTTCCCGCAATTTTTCGAGATATTTCTCGAAGACGTCGGCAGCACCAATGGTACCTTTATCAACGACCAACGGGTGCTGGGCAAGCAGCGCCTACACGATAAAGACCTGGTCCGGCTCGGCTTCAATTCATTCAGGTTTTTGGATGACAAGGAAGAGGAACTGGAAAAAACCGTGCATATGCTGCACGGTTAAATCGAGGTTAACGGCTTTTATTTTTACCTGCCGCCGGAGCGGCGGCAGCGCCTTGTCATTTCGGCATGATCACTGTAATACCGGTCGACTGTAGTCTTGGGCGTCTGCGATATCAATCGACCGGGATCATAGTTGCCTGTGATACCAAGCTGTCGGTAATGGCAAGCTGCCTGCCGTAGCTAGTCGCCACTGATAACGGTGGTAAACGGCTGGGAGAATTCACCGTAAAGTCCGTCCGCATCAAAGCTGGCAATACTGAACTCATAGGCACCTTCAGGCAGGTCTTCGACAACATATTCAGAGATACTGGCATCGTTGATGACGATCGAGGTGTCGAGTTCATCAGCGGTGTTTCTGTAAAGAATTTCGTAACCACCAATCTCACCCACTGGCAGGATGTCGCCATTTTCGCGCTCTTCAGGCTGTGTCCAGGACAAGGTGACGTCGGCTGTTACCGGCTCGGGCTCAGGTTCGGGCGGCGGCTCGGGTTCTGGCTGGGGTTCAGGTTCCGGCTCGGGTTCGGGCTCTGGCTCTGGCTCAGGTTCCGGTTCCGGCTCAGGGCCGGGCTGCACAATCTCCGGCTCCGACTCACCACCGTCACCGTCGCTACCGCCGCCGCCACAGGCGATCAACATGGAACTAAGAAAAATAAGCAAAAATATCGACTTGGCAATCTGCGGCATGTTTGAACCTCTCTACATCACAACAACCATGCTTGGTTGAATTAAAGGTGAATCGCGGCGCCGCAACAAGCGCCCAGGAGGATTTAGATACAGCGTTTGTCAGAGTTTAGAGAGGCATCCACTTGTTTGTGCGACCCAGTCTTAAAAAAAATGCCAACTGGCTCACACAAAGCCGTTATCACACTGTCATATTCTTTTACATGCAGCCGGCCTGTTTCCATCGATTCGGCGGTTGCGGGTGCCGGGAAATGCCGGCGTCCAACTCGCAGGTCGAATAAGGTAGAATTCAGGGCGCCGTTATCCGGCAATAGGCGCCAGCAACCGACAAAACGCGAACCAGCTCACATTTTTCGCCGCGTCGTGCTGTCATTTTTTTTTACAACCGATCGCATTGCCATATCACCATGGACACTGTGTCCCCAAGCACGCTTGAAGCTCTCTGGCAGCAACAGTTAGAAGACCTGGCCAGGTCCCATTTCGACGCCGCGAGACAGCGGGTGGACGACGTCTACGGGCGTCACTTTGCCAAACTGTCCGTTATCGCCCGGCGCCACTGGCAGCACCGGCGCGACATTCCGCGGGACCTGGCCAATATGCCGAGAAGCCTGTGGCACCTGGGTCGGCGCCTGGCGGGAAAAGACGCGTCAGAGGCCCGCCCGCTGAGTAGTAAAGAACGCACAATCATGCAAATTGTGGTCGAAGAGTTGTTGGCCATTCCACAACTCGAGAAAAATATCCTTGACCATATTCAGCAACACCCCAGTATAGACCCCACGGCAGTGGCACAGCTGCACCTGCTGCTGGAGCGATATACGCCGCAGCAGGCACAACAGCGCCTGCAACAGGCACTGGCGCGGCTGACCGTGTCCCAGGAGGGCGGCAGGGATATGTTTGTCTTTATCACCCTCGGCGTGCTCGGCCGCTCGTTGAGCGACAAGGTCGCATTTGGCAGCGCGCTGGGACTGGGCGCCACCGCCGCCACGGGTATCTACCTCGGCCAGCAGTCGTTCCTCGCGGCCCTGTGGACCAAGTGGTTTGGCGTACCTGCGTGGGTTTCCGCATCCGGGGCGCTGTCGGGATTTTTGGTTTTGCTGCTGGTGACGCCGGCAATAGCACCACTGACGGAGTTTGGCATTAACAGAATTCGAGCCAGGGTGTTGTTACACGACATGATCGATCGGGTCGAACACAATGTCCTGCACACAAAGCTCGACGCTACCAGTGTTGCCGGACATATCGGCTCTTACATGCAGTTGCTGCCGGATTTCCTGCAGCTTTTGCGGTCGCTCAGATAGTCGAGCGCCGGCTTTAACTGCCAAGCACCGCAGTGCAAACACTGTAAAACGCAAAGCTGTTGGTTAATAATACGCGCGCCGCGTGGCGCCGCACGGTGGACCCAAGGGTCAGAATTGTTTTGATATTGACTAGCAATTATGAATGATACTTATATCGTCGAAGAACTCGGCACAGTTGAATACTACAATTTAAATCTTGGCTACGGCTTTTTGGTTTCGCAAGACGGCGAAAAATATTTTTTCCACGGCAGTAGCATAGAGGGAAAGGTACACCGGTCAGTGCGCCCGAATCAAAAAGTCAAATTTGTACCCAGCCGCAATGAAAAGGGACTCTATGCCCATAGAGTCACCGTGGTGTGGTAGCGGTCACAGGGTGCCCGCAATGCACCTGTTGTAATTAGATGCACCTGTTGTAATTAATAGTACGTGTAAGAACAAGTGCAGGCACAGGCGTTTCAAGCACTGACATCGAACAACTGCCTGTCAATATCGGCAAACGCTTTAAACTCCAGGGCGTTGCCGGAGGGGTCGAGAAAAAACATCGTCGCCTGCTCTGCGGGCTGTCCCTTGAAGCGCACGCAGGGCTCTATCACAAACTCGCCGATAAACGCTGCTACCCGCTGCGACAGTTCCTCCCAATCCGCAAGATTTAACACCACCCCGAAGTGCGGCACGGGAACGCCCTGCCCATCCACCGGGTTGACCAACTGGTTGACCTTTCCGTGCCGGCCCAGGGCCGGATTCAGGTGCACGACCAACTGGTGGCCGAACAAGTTGAAATCGACCCACGCCTGTGTCGACCGCCCTTCCGGCAACTGCAGTTTGCCGCCGTAAAAATCCCGCGCTTCGGCGATATCCCTGACCTGAATGGCAAGGTGGAAAGGTGTCAGCGTCATATTTTCTCCCAGTGGTTCGTTGCCCTGCTTGACCGTGCGCAGGTCGCCGCCTCAGGAGGCGGCAGTGGCTGTGTTGAGATACCAGTAGGCCCCATAGGCACCGGGCGCCGTCAGTGTGAATATCGCCAACGGCACCCAAAACTTCGGCTGTTTGATGTTGTTCATTACGGCAAAGACAGTAAACCCGAAAATCAGCAGGCCCACGATAACCGCGGCGAACAGGTAAACACTGTCGGCGATAACAGACAGCACCGCGCAGGCCAGACCGCCAAACAGACCGGCAATGCCGATCCGGACATCGTGAAAAAGACTCTGCAGCAGCAATACGGCATAGGCCGTCACCGCACTGACGGCGCAGAGGGTAAAGACCATCTGCCAGGTCTGAAATTCGTCAAAGGTCATAAAAACTGCTCCCCGGCAGTAATACTACTTGTTGGTATCATTTGTTAGGATCATTCGTCAGGGCCATTCGTTACGGTCATTCGTTGGGATCGACCCGCTTGCGGCCGCCGCCCCACATGCCGAGGGGCCCGCGCGGCAGATACAGGGTGTCGCGCCCGCCGTCGGCCCGTTCGATTTCGAGACTGATCGTCTCGCCCTTCTGGCCCTGGTGACTGAGGCGAATGATATCATTCATTCGAAACACCCGCTGGCCGTCGTAGCTGAGAATGACATCGCCGCGCTGCAGCCCGGCCTGCTCCGCCGGCGAGGTGGCAATCACACCGTTTACCCTGACGCGATTGCTGCGGCCGCTGGCGTAGAGGTAGCGGTCGTACTGATCGTCACCGAGTTCCTCGCGCAGTTGGTCGTGGTAATTGCCTAACGGGTTCGCCGGCGGCGGCTCTCTGCCTTCAATCGCCGCGTAGCGGCGCTCGTAGCGCTGGCGCATCATATCCATGCGCAACTCCCCCTCGCGCTCCGTAATACGCGCCGCCGTCTCCTCGTCGAAACCGTAGCTGACCAGCCGCTCGCGGCGCCGCTCAGCGGCGCTGGCAGGCCGGTCTACGCGCTGTTGGCGCGCTTCGCCGTTGCGGTCGCGCAAAGTCGCTACCGCAGCGACGCCGGCCTCTTCCGGTACTCCGGTCTGATCACCCAGTTGTTCGTCCAGCAGGGCCTCCAGGCGCAACAACTGCTCAAACAGGTCCAACTGGGTTCCCACACTGCGGTCCAACGCCGCCTCCAGCGCCGCCACCCGCTCGGCGAGCGGCTTGCCCTGTGCCGCCGCCACCAGCGAAGCGCCGGCGGCGGGCGCCGCCGCGCCGGCTGACACCGAATCGGTGCCGGCACTTCCCTGCCACAACACCGCACCCACTCCCAGTGCTATGCCCAGCACCAGGACCACTCCTGCTTTAACCACGACACTCTCCTCACCAAGTCAGCGATTATTGTTATTTGGGCCAGGTTAAAAAGTCAAAGTTCCACTTTGGGAGGGCTCCCTCCCACACCGATTCCCGGGGGCAGAACCGCAGCCGCCGCTGGGGTCCGGCGCAATCCACAGCGTTGCCATCAAACTGCTTTGGCATGTCCAAAGCACCCGCTCGCAAAAGGCCGGCGAAGTCTTCAGGTGTTTGGAGCGAAACAGGTGGGTCGCGATCAGACCCGCTTTACAGGCCGTCAATCCACTCGCCGATCAGGCTGACGGCGACGGCATCGACCCGATGGCTGACCCGCGGCGGCATGCGGCTGGCGTCGGTGCGGCGCAACCGCTCCCAGAGCAGGCTGCGCGCCCTCTCACCAGGGGCGATCAGGCGTGCATCGGCGATACCCAGATCACCGGCGGCAGGGACAACATCCAGAATATTCATGGCTGCCAATGGCGTGTCGAAACGCAGGTCCATAGCGGTGGGCGCCGGTCCGTCGGGCCGATGACAAACCGCGCAGTTGATAGCCAGGTAAGCGCGGGCGCGCCGGGTCAGTTCGGTACTTTCATCACGGGGGTCGGGGTAGGCCGGGTACTGCTCAGAGGCAGCCAGCGCCCGGTCAAACAAGCCGATAAAGTCAAGGGTGCGAAGTTGGTTGTCGACCGCGGCACCATAATCAAAGTCACCGTTGAGCTGCGGCGTCCTGAGCCCCAGCACCGCCCCGGCGACATCGTTGTGACAGCTCAAACAGAGACTGCGGCCCGGGTAGGTGTAACGCTGCAGGCGCACGCCGCCGCTGTTGTCGCGAATGCTCAGTTCCTCACTCTCCCCGTCATTGATCAGCAGCGCCTCGGTCTGCTCGCTGTTCCAGCGGTAGGTATAGCCGGCCCAGCCGTTGTCGTGATGAACAAAAACGCGGGTTTCCAAACGCCGCAGCGATGTCGGGTCATTGTCGACCAGCGGCATATCGAACTGCTTCACCAGCACACTGCCGACGGGAAACGTCCAGTTACCCGTATCACTAAAGCCGATGGTGCTGACGCCAGGCAGGGAAAACCAGCGGGTTTTGACAGCGCCGTCACTCCAGAACGGGCCGTTGACGGTGTAGGGAATCAATCCCGGTGCCGGCGTCAGGCCGGCCAGCTCGGTAAACAATCCCGTCTCGCTGAGACGGCCGGGCAACTGCCCGTTACTCTGATCGGTGCTTTCCACCAGGCGCCAAATACCGCCGCCCCCGGTATTGCCACCATAGTCGACCAGATACAGCTCCCCCGCCGTATCAGTGCCAAAGGCACTGATACTCACGCCGGTATCCATCACCTCAACATTTTCGACGTCGCCTTCAAGGGTTTCAGTATTCAGCGCCCAGAGCTTGCGGCTGACGAAATCCCCGTAGAAATACCAGCCGCGCCAGTCGGGCAGGCGACTGCCGCGGTAGACGGCGCCGCCGGTGATAGAGAAGCCTTCATCGTGGCTGTATTCCACCACCGGCCAGATCACATCGGCCGGGGCGTTGTCGACATCTTCAAAATCGTGGTTGCCCTCGAAAAAATCCCAACCGTAATTGCCGCCCGCCACGATCAGATCGACCTCCTCCCAGTTGCGCTGCCCCACATCGCCGAGCCACAGGCGACCGGTCGGCGCATCGAAGGAAAAGCGCCAGGGGTTGCGCAGGCCAAAAGCCCAGATTTCCTCGCGCCAGCCCTGATCGTTGCCGGCAAAGGGATTGTCAGGCGGTATCCGGTAAGGCAGTGAGTCCACATCCAGCCGCAAGACACTGCCGAGCAGGTTGTTCCGCTCGCGGGCGTAGCCGTCGGGATCGCCGCCACTGCCGCCGTCGCCGAGGGCGATATAGAGAAAACCGTCGGCGCCAAACGCAATCATACCGCCGTTGTGGTTGGCGAAAGGCTGGCGCTGGGTAATCACCGTCTGCTTCGAATCGGGATCGCCGCGGGTGGCAATAAAGTTGCCATCGCCATCGCGCTGCAACTGAAAGCGCGCCACCACGGAGCAGGCGCTGTGGCGGCGCGCCAGTTCATTGACACAATCGTCACCGGTGGCGAAGCGCTGGGTGTAATGGAGATAAAAATAGCCGTTCCGGGTAAACCCGGGATCGAAGGCAAAACCGAGCAGTCCCTCTTCCGAAGCGGTCGCCAGCGGATCGGGCACCGTCATAAACGTGCCGCCGGCGCTCAGCTCATCCGGCTCGAACCAGAGGATGGTGCCACCCTGTTGTGCAACCAAATGCAAATCCGTACCGGGAATCTGTGCGAAGTAGACAGGGCTATCGAGCCCGCCGTGCACCCGCTCCAGTTGCAGCGCCGACTGTACCGGAGCCCGCACCGGAAACTGATGCGCCAGCGCCGGCGGGCGCCGGGTCAGGCCAAACGGCCGGCCGGGGTCCAGTACGCGAATGGCGACCAGCGCCGTATCGGAGGCGCCGGCGGGGTCGGAAACACGGACGGTTAGCTCGTGGTTGGCAAGGACGGCAAAATTGAGGGACTGCCCTTCGCGGACCCGCAGGCGTCCGGTCGGGGACAGGGAAAACAGCGTCGTGTCGCCGCTGTCGATAACAAAGGTCAGGCTGTCACCGTCGCCGTCGGTCGCCTCAAGCTCCAGCAGATCAACGGCATCTTCGTTGACGTTGATCTGCACATCGTCGATCACCGGCGCGGCATTGGCGCCGGGATCGGGGTCTGAGTCGGATGAGCCCCCGCCCCCGCAACCGGTGAGCACTAGCAGCAGTCCCGCAAGATATTTCATGATCCTATATTCGCGACCCTTCGCGACCCCAGGCACCTGTTGACGCGACCCGGTCTGGCGCGACCCGGTCGCTTTGACAGTGTCCTTTTTACGCTTTACCCGGCGAAAAGTTGTTGATCCGCTTCACAGCGGCGGACTTTACCGGGCCCAGGCGGGGTTTGGTGCGCCACTGGCGCGGCGCTATTTTTCTATGGCGGCGAACGCCTTGTTGAGTTCGTACTGGCGCGAAGTCACGTAGGCCTCCATGTCCTCGACCCGGCGCAGGGCCCTGTTCAGGCGCTCGCGCGCGCGGCGCAGGCGCACACTGGGACTGTCGGAGTACTTGAACATATTTTTGCGCTGGTAGCTGTGGCGCTCCTCGTCGTATTCGAAGGCCTCCACCGAATCATCGCGCCGCGGGCTCAGCAGCACCCAGCCGGCGATATAGGCCAACACCGCCAGGGTGCCGGTGATAAAAAAGCCTCCGATAAATATCAGCCTGATCACCCAGGGATTGAAATCGAAGTGATCGGCGATCCCGGCGCAAACGCCGGCAATCTTGCCCCGGCGTTTGTCGCGATACAGATTCATGTCCCAACCGTTATAACTGCGCGAGCGAATGCGCTGGCGGCGATGGCGCCACGGGCGTCTGTGTCTCCTGGGCATAGTCTTCTCCTGTTTTTGCTCTCTAATGAAGGTTGCTCTCGGGTGAATGAGGGGGCTATTGCTGGGCGGTGCGGGCCCTGACCTCCCGCCACTTGGGCTGGGTGTCGTCGAGTATGGACTCCAGGGCCTCGATACGTTCGGTGAGCTTGTCTACCGCCTCGAGCATCTCTTCGATAGTCTGCCGATCCTCATCGTTGAGGCCGCGTTGGGCCCGGTTGGCGCTGCGGTAGTGCATCACTATCCAGATAGGGGCGACCACAGTCAGAAACAAAACGGTCGGCACAAATAAAAAGTCGAGCATGATCTAGGTCCTTAACTTGTCAATCCTGTCCATTCCATGGCCTGTCGGTCCTGTCCATGGGCCTTGGCCCCAAACCCCGGGGCTAAAAGGGTATGAAAACGAATGGTACGGACTCCCGGCAGTTTACGCGACATTGGCTGTTGCGCCTACCGATGCGGCGGGTCGCGACCCGCTCAGGCTTTGCCGTCACCGTCTTTCCCGGCATCTTTGCCGGACATCTCCGCCTTGAGCCGGGCCAGTTCGTCATTGACCTTTTCGTCATTGACCAGGTCTTCAATTTCGGTGGCCAGGCCCTGCTTGCCGTCGCGCCCCAGGTCCATGGCATCCACCTGACCTTCGAGATGATCCATCCGCCGCTCGAAGTGTTCGAACTTGGAAAACGCATCGTCCAGCGCTTCGCGGTGGACCTGGCGCTTGACCTTCAGGCGGCTGCTGACGGTTTTGACCCGCATCAGCATGGCTTTCTGCTTGGCTTTGGCATCGTTCAACTTCTGTTGCAACTGGCTGATTTCGTCGTTCAGGTGCGCCAGGTGATCGTCCAGCGCGCTCAGCTCCTGCTCCACCGCGGTGATTTCCTCAGCGATGGCCTGCTTTTCCGCCAGTGCGGCACGAGCCAGGTCTTCACGACCTTTGCTGATTGCCAGCTTGGCCTTGGCTTCCCAGTCGCCCAGTTCCGCCTGCACCCGCTCGAGGCGGCGTTCGGCTGTTTTCTTGTCGGCAATGACGCGGGCGGAGGAGCTGCGCACCTCGACCAGGGTTTCCTCCATCTCCTGGATAATCAGGCGAATCATCTTTTGCGGGTCTTCGGCCTTGTCCAACATCGCATTGAGGTTGGAGTTAATAATATCGGCCATACGTGAAAATATACTCATCGTTAAAATCTCCTTAACAACTGCCTGAGCGGCGAGTGTTTAGTTAAAGGCTGATGCTCATCAGGCTTTCGAAAGTTGCCGCCACCGTTAAAAAACTGGCCAGCGCATCCAGGCCCACCAGCGCCACACCCAACACACAGCAAATCAGGGCCAACAGCAGGTGAATGAGTCCGTGCTTATCCAGACTAGTCATTGATTCCCTCCCGTACCTTGGTTATTCAGTCAAACTACTTTCGTTGGTTTCGCGGATGTTATATCAGGAAGTGTGCCAAATAGGTCAACCACTTGATTTTATTGAATTTTCCATAATATCAGCCTATTTCGGGCAGATAGAATTAGTCAGAAAAAACAAAGTGTGGTAATTTTCACCTGACTAAATTGGCGGCGTTAACCAACCTATGGCTGAACAACGTATTATCGGCAAGTCCCCCAGTTGGGTCGAGGCGCTCGATCACGTGTCGCAGCTCGCCCCCATCAATCGTACTGCGCTGATCATCGGCGAGCGGGGTACCGGCAAGGAGCTGATTGCCGAGCGGCTGCATTTTCTCTCGCCCCGCTGGGACCAGCCGTTTATCAAGATCAACTGCGCCGCCTACACCGACAGCCTGTTGGAATCGGAGCTATTCGGCTATGAGCCCGGCGCTTTCACCGGGGCCAACCGGCTGCACCGCGGCCACTTCGAGCGGGCCCAGGACGGCACTTTGTTTCTCGACGAGTTGGGTACCCTAGGCGATCGCGTGCAGGAAAAAGTACTGCGGGTTATCGAGTACGGCGAGTTCGAACGGCTGGGTGGGCAGAAAACCCTGCAGGTCGATGTGCGGATCGCCGCCGCCACCAACGCCGACCTGCAGGCGATGGCGGCGGCCGGCAAGTTTCGCCACGATCTGCTCGATCGCCTGGCGTTCGATGTGGTGCACCTGCCGCCGTTGCGACGGCGGCGCGAAGACATTGCCGACCTCAGTGAGTACTTCGCCGTACGCATGTGCCATGAACTGGGGTGGGAGTTGTTCCCGGGGTTTGCGCGGGAGGCGATGGACGTACTGCTCGACTATTCCTGGCCGGGCAATGTGCGGGAGTTGAAAAATGTGGTGGAGCGGTCGGTGTATCGCTGGGGCAACCCGCAGGAGCCGATCGAGCGGATCATTGTCGATCCTTTTGCGGCGGACGTTGAGGGCGCTGCGGAAAGTGCGGGCGGGGTGGAAGGAAAGGGCCGGGAAGGAGAGCACCAGGCGATCGCAGCGCCAACGCAAGCCGCGGGCCCGATTGATTTCGAACAGGCGGTGAAGAATTTCGAAGTTCAGCTGTTACAGAAAACGCTGCAACGCTGCCAGCATCACCAGGGCGAGACAGCGAAGCAACTGGGGTTGACCTACAATCAATTTCGCGGACTTTATCGAAAATATCGGCTCAACGCACCGCAATAACGAGCACCAGAAGCAGAAAGCTTATTGTTAACACTACCCGCGGCGGCACAGTGCGGGGTCGGGGTGCTTGAGTTTTAACCAGGCTTGGCACAATGCGGGGTCGGGGGGGGGGTGGTGTTTTAAAGTATAAGAAGAAGAGGGATAAAAAAAGACAACCCACACA
>NZ_ML660108.1:0-29840 GCF_007004655.1 Exilibacterium tricleocarpae | reverse complement strand
GGGGTGGGGGTTTTTTATTTATCAACCCTGAACTCTGTTTTAAACTTAAAACCCCCCCCGACCCCTTCGAGACCCCTTCGAGGGGTTCCACCCCCACCGCCGACGGCACCTGTACAGACTCACTCCGATCTTTCTTTCCAGGCATCAGCGTAAATCTGTACGAGTACCGACAACTTACAACTCTCCCACTTGGCAAGCTCGACCATCTGCCCCTGTAACCGCCACACAAAGAGCCCTGTCATCACCGGTCAACGAACCGGACAAATCGAAGCTTTCATTGTTGTCCTCACCCAGATCAATCCCATGCACTTTATACATCGTATCCACTTCATCATCGGCCAGATAGACCAACTGATGGGCGTTAGGCTCCGGTAGCCAGCGAAAATCAATCACGTCACCCACAATATCTCCGCCATCGTCGCCATCGTTTTGCGCCAGGTCTTCGGAGACCAACATATGGTCGCTACCGCCACTCTCAGTCGCATACAATCGAAACACTCCCTCCCGCTCAGCTAGATAGGCTACGAAAGCGCCATCGGCTGACACCATAAAGTCCCATACATTGCCAATACCCTCGAAATCCGGCGGGGCCTGATCCAAGCCATCGGAGAGATGGCTGGTTTCGGCACCACCGGCATCGACTCGATACAATTTCGTAGTTGCAGCCCCACCAACAGCTTCGTGAATGGCCCGATAAACGAGGGCATCGCCATCCGGCATCCAGGCAAAGCCACGCACATCGGAGATCTCTCCTTTTTGAGTCAGCACCGGACCGCCGGAAACCTTGGCAGGTTCATCAGCAGGGCTTTTAAATACATAGAGCTCATCAACTCCATCCTCTTCCTGATCAACCAGGTAGGCTATATCAGTTCCGTTCGGCGCCCAGTTGTATCGTTTTACACTGCTGAAAACCATGGCTCCAGCATCCGCAGTCGCAGCGATCGTCATGGCCTCTACCACCGGATTTTCTTCCTCGACCGGCAAGAAGTCGGGATTGACCTTGAAACCGTCCTGGCCCTCAAAGTCGGCAATAAACAACTCGTAAGCCCCTTCTTGTCCAAAATCAGCTCGAAAAGCCAGCGTGTTACCATCGGAGCTCCACTTGAAGTCGGCCACACTTCCGGCAATCTCCTCAAAGCCCTCCGAAATATCACCAGAGACTTCGTGAGTAAAAAAGCTCTCGACAGCAAACGAATACAGCCTATCAAAACCACCGGGCTGCTCACCGGCGGTGTAGGCTAATTTCGGTTCAGCACTATCGGGGGACCAACTGACTTGATCGACGGATAAATCGTCAGAGCTTATATCCTCCACCACGTCGAAGTCAGGCCCGATCGCCAGATACAGCACCCACGGATCAAGCGCTTCACTTCGACTCTTATAAACCACATATTCGCTATTCGGGCCCCACCATGCACAAGTATCACTGACAAAATGAGTGGAGACCCTCGTACCGCCTTTCTCATCACCACGATTTACGACATACAGACTCCGCGGATCACCTTCGACTTTAACGCAGTATGCCAACCGCTCACTATCCCCGGACCATACATAGGAGACAACCTCTCCGCCGGCTATGGAAACTAACGCTGAGTCACCGCCATTGTGAATATCCACTACATATAATTGCCAGGGCGACAACGGGTCGGGGCGACCTTTGTAGGCGGCAAAGTTACCGTCCGGTGAAATTGCGGCGTCTGCAATTTCCAACACGGTATTGTCAGACAAGCGAACTGCGACACTATCGGCATCAACGGTCGCCTTATATAGATCAGTAATTTCAGTCTCAACATTATTGGCAAGAAAGATCAGGAGCCCTCCCGCTTCACTCAAAGAAGGCGCAGGGGGGCTGGTAACTCCACCGCCTCCGCCACCACCGCAGCCAAAAACAACCAGCGTGCCTACCAAAAGAAAAAACAACTTCGCTATACGATAAAAACTGATCGATTTCTCAAACATATACTTATCTCACTCCACCTTATGACCAATGACATGTTGGAATTGCCGGGCATATTAATTTGCGTCGCCGGACAATCAAGAATTTTTCTCAGCACTCTTCAAATAAGTTCAGGTAGCAGTAACAGTGTTTTGAGAGAAAACAGGACAGGCTGCCAAGATGAAATCTTTGCGATCAAAGACAAGGTGGGGAGCAGCGAAAAGTTTCAAAGAATAAGAAAGGAATTCATTTTCTGATAATTATAAAAAACGTCGGCAAATTTTACGCCGGAAAACTTTACGCCGAAAAAATTGACAACATTTCGAAGGCGGTATTTTTTTCAAGAGACAACCTCGCTCGCCTTCACAATCGCCAGTAACAGTGCAATAACGTCTTTCTTCAAATCGATACCTGCGCCACAGAAGCATCCTTTGCATTCTAAACATCAGCCATACCCGGCGTTACGGCCAACTTTAAAGTTCGGGCTTTGTCACAGGCAGCGTGTTGCGTGTGCAATGGGCAGCCGTCGGGACAGACATAGCATGCTATACAGCGGCTCAAACCGTGACAGGCGTCACAGTTTTGCATATGGCTTTCACGTTGCCTGTCCTACGGTATTTATCGATAGACCCAGCGCTTTTGTATTAATATTTTCGAGAACCGGGCCCCTGAGCTTGTGTGACAGACGCCGCCAAAATTGCCATTGCGGCAATCTTGATATTCTGGCCTATTTTTAATCTCGCCACTTGCAACCATGGTGATGGAGGTTTGCCGATTTCGCCAACTGCAATCTGCAAGCCGCCGGGGTCGGACTCGACTGCGGCCTGCTTGGGTTGCCGCTTTATTTCTGCAATCACTTGCGGTGTTGCGCAATAGCCTGTCGGCTAGGCGCAGGCCTGATATCCTGCCAGGTACTTACCGCTGAGTTAAAACGGCGCTAGCGATGGGAAGATTTCATATAAACCCAATTGTCCTCACCGGCAGCGCAGACAATCAGGCGATCGGTAAGCGGGTTGCATTGCTTTATTTCTTCGGGCAGGCGGTCGTTGTATTTCGCTTTAATGCTCATACCGGCTTTATCTTTTTTCAGAAAACTGAACATGGTTTCAAACCGCGCGGCAAAATCTTCTCCCTGTTGGCTCAGGGTTTCATGGGTGTAAAAAAATTTAGTAAACGACATGGTGGCGCCACCCAGACCAATTTCCAACATCTTTTCGATATAGCGCCGATAGCTGCCGGAGAGATGTTGCACCAACGCGCCCCGATCACCGGGTTTACCTCGATAAGGCTTTAACCCCATTTGGTTTTGCTCCGACAGCACGCCTTTGGCAAGTTCGCTGTTCTGTCGGTTTAGCGCCAATTCATAACGGGTCTTACCGCAGACAATCACGGTGCGTTGCAATCGGCAAGTCGCAGCCAGCGAAGCATCGGCCGGCTCCCGCTTGCGTTCGGGACGGCGCGGGGAAGCTACTTGTTTTGGTGCTGTGGTGCTGGTTTTTTTCTCGCCTGTGGCAGACTTTGCCGGTGCCGTGGGTTTGGCGGCGACACGTTTCGGCTTGGCCGGTTTCTTCGGTTGCGGCAACTTTATTCCCAACTTTGCGGCAGGGCGGCGCAGCAGCAGAGCCTGCACTCGAGCATCGTTGCGGCGAAAATCTTCCAGGCGGGGCAAGCTGCCGCCGGCCCCCTTGGCTTTAACTTCGCAGAAAATCTCCTCGTAGCGACTGCGGGCCTGCTCTGCACATTGATTCTGCGCCAGGCTCCAGGGCGCATAAAAGACGGAGGCCAGCAGCCACAAGCGGGCGGCATGTGTGCTTATCATCGTTGCAGCATAACAGTTACGCCGGGGGAATAAATATGCGCCCCGCCCGTCTATGAACAGCGTCACAGCACATTGGGGCAACAGTTAACACCGGTCAGGCGAAGAGAGAAAAATGCTTAAACTGCAAGGACCCGACTTGATCAAGAAAAAGCATCGAGAAGATCTCAAAGGCAACACATTGCGCCAATAGCAAAAATGGCAAGTAGCACCTCCCGCGGCGGCACGATGCGGGGACAGGTTTTACCTGTCCCCCTAGAATGGTGCCACTCCCCTTTCTTGAGGCACCACTTCCAGTGGCACGGTGCGGGGACAGGTTTTACCTGTCCCCTTAGAATGGTGCCACTCCCCTTTCATGAGGCACCGTACCACCGGAGGATCGAACCCGGAACACACCGTGCCACTGAATTGAAGAAGTGCCGGAATACGACGGGACCCGTTTGACTCAGCCCTTATGGCGACTGTGCCTGGAAAACTGCGGCCGCAAAAATTCCATTTGGTCGCCGCGAATACGCTTGTTATTGATCAGCGCCAGATACTCAGCGGTGTTGGGCCGATAGGGCAGGGCAATCAACTCCATATCGATCTCCGATAACAGATGATTACCTTTGTGCTGGTTGCAGCGGCGACAGGCAGCCACCACATTTACCCAGCGGTCTTTACCGCCACGACTGGTAGGCAGCACATGGTCGCGCGACAGACCCGCGGCGGTGAAATATTTACCGCAGTAAAGACACTGGTAATCATCCCGGGCAAACAGGGCCGCATTGGTCAGCGGCGGCACCATGCGCACCTGGGCCATGCGGCTGCCACCGCAGGCGATAATGGCCGGCAACTCTATCGCAGTCCGCAACCCCGATAGCCGCGAGCGGCCCCCGTACACCTTGCGCACTATCCCGCCGAGGCTCCAGCAAACCAGTTCGCGGGCGTGCAGACACACGGCCTCCTTCCAGTGCAGCCACTCGATAGGCTGCCCCGCCAGGTTCAGGCGCAATATTCTCGCATCTGTGGGCGTATCGGGGCTTGATATCATGGCTGAGCATCACTCCATGGGGCGGTCGGCTGTCTGTGCAGCCGGGTGGCGCGGTCACAGTGAGAATACCTTCCGGCACTGCCGGTCGGGGCTCGAAACAAGGAAATGAAGGTACTGAAATAGCCGGGGGTTGCAGAGATGAGTCGGCCTTCCAACCGCCGCCCTGCGTGCGGTGGCAACCTGGCGTATACTTTGTTAGCCAAGGCAGCGAATTCAGCCAACCGGGGCTTGTCCGGACTAACCCTTTTGAAAGCAGATCACCTGTATGTCAACCGAGCTACACCGCCCATCTTAGGTGATTGAACCTATTAGTCAACAGTAAAAAACCGCGATAGCATCCCACTACCGCGGCGTTCTCACAGGATTTTAAAGCACCCGTGGTCCATTGGGTATTATCTGGCATAGCTCCGTCTTAATCCTTGCCGCCGTCCGTGGGCATGCATCCCTGACACCGCCTATTATTGTGAATCCGGCCTGGCGCGAATAGTGGCAGATGTCGCTTTTCTTTGTAGGATATATCTCACAAGCCGATCCGCCGGCAGCGGTGGCGAAACCGCCGGATGTCTATGACTGGCCGCCCGCAGCCGCTATTATTTGCACTCCCGCACTGACCTGACAAACTGAGGACTCCCAATGGGCGCTCTGCTTCGCACCGGAAAACTGCTCGGCTGGCTGTGTTTATTGGCGATCGCCGGCTTGGCAGGCCTGCTGTTGCTGTTTCCCTCCAGCCTCGGGGTCAGTATTCCCTGGGGCCAGATTATCGGCGCCGAGCTCGATCGGGAAGCCACCCGGCAGCGGCTGCGGCTGGCGCCGGGGTTCCAATACAGCATTTACGCCGATCAGCTGCCGGGCGCGCGCCTGTTGCGCCTGGCTCCCAACGGTGATCTGCTGGTAAGCCAGCCCCGCGCCGGCCGCATCACGCTGCTATTGGCCGATCGCAACGGCGATGGCCAGGCCGATGGCAGCCGGATTCTGATCGAGGGCCTGACCCGGCCCCACGGTTTGGATTTTTACCAGGACTGGTTGTATATCGCCGAATCCGATGCGGTCGGCCGTGTCCGCTTCGATACCGCCACCGGTAACACCACCGGCGCCTACGAGCGGCTGCTAACCGGTCTCGGCGACAAGGGCAACCACTGGACCAAAACCCTGCGCCTGGGTCCGGACAACTGGTTTTACCTCACCAGCGGCTCGACCTGTAACGTCTGTATCGAGGAGGACCCGCAGCGGGCCACCATGCTGCGCTTTCGCCCGGACGGTTCCGAACTGAGCATTTACGCCAGCGGCCTGCGCAACGCCGTCGGCTTCGACTGGGCACCCTGGAACGGCCACCTCTACGCCACCGACAACGGCCGCGACTTTTTGGGGGACGACTTTCCACCCTGTGAGTTGAATCGCGTTGAACAGGGTCTTTTTTACGGCTGGCCCTACGCCAATGGCGACAATATACCCGATCCGGATTACGGCGCGGGTAACGCCGATAAAATTGCTACGGCCATTGCCCCGCGGCATGGCTTTCGCGCTCACACCGCACCATTGGGCATCACGTTTCTAGCCGATCCGACGTTGCCGTCCGCCTACCGCCGCTCCGCCCTGGTAGCACTGCACGGCTCCTGGAACCGTACCGAGAAAGACGGCTATGAAGTGGTGGCACTACACTGGGCGGAGGACGGCCGTATCAGCGAGCAACAGTTCTTTTGGGGCTTCGAGGAAGATGGCGATGTTATCGGGCGACCGGTCGATATCGCCGGGGACGGGGCCGGCTCAATTTTTGTCAGCGATGACTACGTCGGGGCGATCTATCGCATCTCCGCAGGCAGCGCCGCCGCGCCGGCAGCGACGTCGAACCAGACCCGGGGTACACTCGCTGAAGAACACTTTACACCGGCGCAAATCAGTGCCGGCCGGCAGCTCTATATCGATCAGGATTGTCAAAGCTGCCACCGCGAGCTGCCACTGGTGAACCTTCAAGCCCGATACGACAGCGGCGGCCTGGCCCGCTTTTTTGACGCTCCGACACCGCCGATGCCGCGGGTTAGCCTGAGCGAGCCACAAAAACTGGCGCTGGCCGCTTATCTACTCGCGGGCCCGGAGTGATCGGAACAACATGCCGACCACGACAGGTTGTTGACTCCCCGGCCTGCTGATGCCGCTGGCTTGCTGACCGCCTATTTCTCAATGGTCGAGAGTGATCGGAGCAACGTGCCGACCACGACCGGCTTTACCCGTCGCGCGCCGTACGGATAATACTCCCCTGGCGTTTGACGATATGTTGAATTAACACTTCCTGGTCGGCCTCGCTCATACCGATAAAGTCCACCCGCAGATAATAACCGCCGCCGTCGCGCGGTTCGCGGGCCACCACCCGGGCCCGGGTATGGATGTTCAGGTTACCCGGTTTCAGCGCCAGCTCCAGGTCCAGCGCCTGCTCGGGCGCCACATCCGTGTCGCAGAGGAAGCCCATACCGCAGGCGCTGATGTTTACCTCTTGGATCTTTTGGGCTAAACGCCGCACCAGATGGTCGTCTATTTCCAGTTGGTTGATAACCGCATCGAGCTTGCCGTTGAGAGCGTCCAACACCTCGCCCAACAGCGGCTGTTTCACCCGCAGCTGGCCGATGCCGCGCTCAAGCTGGGTGTCAAACTTGGCGAGCAGGGCAAACACGTCGCGCGGCGGTTCCTCCGCAGTATCCAGCTCGGCCAGCTCCGCCTCGCTCAACAGGCGGTAAGCGACGCCCACAGTATCGTCGATTCGAAAAAAACGCCGTCGTTCTTCAGCCATATCGCCTACCGGTCAAAACACTTCTTCCGGGTCCAGTTCAAACAGGTAATCCGGGTCCAAATCGAGTTCGCGCAAGACGTCCTCACCCTCTTCTTTCAAAAGTTGCCTATCATCCTGATCGAGATTCTCGCTGTCGATACTCTGCTGGATGACGATTTCCACACGCCGGTTGCGGGCACGGTTGGTCGAGGAGTCATTGGCCACCAGCGGCCTGGTATCGGAGAAGCCCGCCACCTCAAAGCGGCGCTCATTGATCTGGCGGCCTTTCATCAACTCGTGGGCAACGGTAACCGCCCGCGCCGACGACAGCGCCCAGTTCGAGGGGAAGCGCGAACTGCGAATGGGAATGTTATCGGTGTGACCCTGCACCTGTATTCGGCCCGGCTTTTCGGCCAGCACCGCGCGAATTTCTTCGAGCACGTCATAGTAGTCATCGGCCAATTGCGCCGAGCCGGATACAAAGGAGCCCTTTTCGCGAATGCGAATTATAATCTGGCGCCCCTTGTATTCAATTTCGATTTCACCACTGCTGATCTGATCGAACAACTTATCGGCCAGTTCGGTGGCATCCTCCTTGGTCTGCTCGACCATCTCGGCGAGCTTGGCCTTCAAGTCCTCTCTGGCGCGGGCCTCGATACCGGCCTCCTTCTCAACCTGGCCCTGCTCCACATCGAACTGGTTGACGCAATCGAAATCCAGCGAACTCTGGCTCAGGTCTTTGGTAATCTGCCAGATTTCGTTGATCGGGGTCGGCTCGGGAATCCCGGGGCTGAATTCCCGCGCGATAATGCTGGTGCCCTTGGGGGGGTCCATGACCTTGAGCTGGTTCTGCACCCCGAACGCCTGTGCCATGGAGCCGGCCAGACGCTTGAACTTCATGGCGTCCATTTCCGAGAAAGAAAGCAGCAGTACGAAAAAACACATCAGCAGCGACATCAGGTCGGCAAAGGTGCCCATCCACGCCGGCAGGCCGGCCTCACACTCGCACTTGACCTCTTCGTCATCCATCGCCGCTCACCTACTGCGCCGCATCGGCCGCGGCCCGTTTGCCCTCGGGCAAATAGGTGCGCAGCATGGAGTCGATAACGCGGGGGTTCTGCCCCGCCTGAATGGCCAGCAACGCATCGATAATCAGGTTTTTGACCATGGCCTCCTCGGCCGCACGCAGCTTGAGCTTGTCGGAGACCGGCTCGCAAAACGCGTTGGCCAGTACGGCACCGTACAGGGTCGTCAGCAGCGCCACCGCCATGGCCGGGCCGATGGATTTCGGGTCGTCCATATTGGCGAGCATCGCCACCAGGCCGATCAGGGTACCGATCATGCCCATGGCCGGCGCCATGCCCGCCAGGCCACTGAAAATTGCCGAACCGCTGCTGTGACGCTCCTCGGCCAAGCTGCGGTCTTTCGATAACAAGGTTTTCACCACATCCGGGTCGTGGCCGTCGACCAGCAGCTGAATACCCTTTTGCAGGAATTCGTTACCGACTTCCTTGCCCTCGAGCGACAGCAGTCCGCCTTTGCGCGCCACATCGGCGAGTTCGACAATTTCATCGATCAGATCGGCTGGGGCGTCAATCTTGGAGGTAAAGCTTTTGCCGGCGACCTTAAGGGCGCTGAGAAACTGCCCCAGGCCAAACTTGGCCATCACCGCAAAGATACTGCCGCCAAACACGATGACCAGCGAAGGCAGATTGACGAACATGCCCAGATCGCCGCTCAGCATCATGGTCATGACAATCAATCCCATGGCCCCAATCAGCCCCACCAGGGTTGCTAAATCCACACACTACTCCTCATAAAGCTGGTTGACACAGGCGCCGATAAAACACGGGCCGCGACAGGGAGGTCGGCGAGGCTCCGCCGGCGGTTTCGGACCGGTGTCTTACTATTTTAGATAAAGGCGGTATTCCCGCCAGGTATCAGGACAAGCCGCCTATAGATATATCGGACGCTGTGGCAAATAAATTAGACCCGAATCACTCCCCCGATTGACCGGCGCAGCCCCCTCGGTTAGGGTGGCGCCTGCACCCGTCGACTGAGATTCAACATGACTGCAAAGAAGAAAGGCGTGGACTTTGAGCAGGCGCTGAGCAAGCTGGAGACCCTCGTCAACGAGATGGAGCAGGGCGATATGACCCTGGAGGAATCCCTCAAAGCATTTGAAACCGGTATCGGCCTCACCCGCGAGTGCCAGACCCGGCTGACGGAGGCCGAACAGAAAGTGCAGCTCCTGGTGGAAGAACAGGGGGAGCTGCGCAGCCGGCCCTTCAGCGGGGACAGCGACGAAGACGTGGGATGACAGCCACCGTCGAGGTGACCTTCGAGGTGTTTTCCCGGCAGTGTCGCCAGCGGGTGGACAGCGCCCTGGAGCACCTGTTACCCGCCGTTGCCGGGCCCCAGGCGCGTCTTTACGAGGCCATGCGCTACAGTGTTTTCAATGGCGGTAAGCGCATTCGCCCGGTGCTCGCCTACGCCGCTGCCGGTGCCCTGGCGCCGCTGCCGGCAGCGGTCGGCCCGATTGACAGCGTCGCCTGTGCGCTGGAGTGTATCCACGCCTACAGCCTGATACACGATGACTTGCCGGCCATGGATGACGACGATCTGCGCCGCGGCAAACCCACCAGCCACATCGCCTTTGACGAGGCCACCGCCATACTGGCGGGCGATGCCCTGCAGGCGCTGGCGTTCGAAACCCTGTGCGAACCGGCAGCGCTGAGTGCGGATATCCGCCTGGGCCTGGTGCAACGCCTGGCCCGGGCCGCCGGCGGTGCCGGTATGGTGGCGGGCCAGGCGGTGGATCTGGAGTCGGTCGACCGGCATCTTTCACTCGAGCAGTTACAGCACATGCACAACCGTAAAACCGGCGCACTGATCGAAGCGGGAGTGATTATGGGCGCCATGGCCACGGGTGTCGCCACCCGTGATCAACTCACAGCACTGGAAGCCTATGCGCGGGCGGTGGGACTGGCCTTCCAGATACAGGACGATATTCTCGATGTGGTGGCCGACACCGCTACCCTCGGCAAGCGCCAGGGGGCGGACCAGGCCCTGAACAAACCTACTTACGTGTCGCTGCTCGGGCTGGAAGAGGCCCGGCGCCGGGCTGCTACACTGAGTGAACAAGCCTGTGACAGCCTTTGCGGCTTCGACGAGCAGGCACAGCGGCTGCGCGAGCTGGCGCGTTATATTGTCAAGCGCAGTAGCTAGTGTTCACTATCTGTTTATAGCCCAGGGGGCCTGGTTTACTGAGAACGACCGCTCAGGGCACTAGGCAAGGCCGCCGCAGCGCAATACAATGCACTGTTTGGTTTTCAGCCCGGCGGTCACCCCCGCAGACGAAACATGGCAGTCTCGATGTTCAAAGAAATACCGCAACAGCGACCCGATACCCCCCTGCTGGACAGTATTCAGTGCCCCGCCGACCTGCGTGCGCTGGAGCCGGAGCAGTTGCCGCAGGTGACCCGGGAGTTGCGAGAGTTCATGCTCTACTCGGTGGGCCAGACCGGGGGGCATTTCGGTGCCGGTCTGGGGGTGGTGGAGCTGACCGTGGCTCTGCACTATATTTACCAGACGCCGGAAGACCGCCTGGTCTGGGATGTGGGCCACCAGACCTACCCGCACAAGATTCTCACCGGCCGCCGCGACGCCATGTCCAGCATGCGCCAGTTGCACGGCCTGTCGGGCTTTCCCAAACGCAGTGAAAGCGAGTTCGACACCTTCGGGGTGGGCCATTCCAGCACGTCCATCAGTGCCGCGCTGGGCATGGCCATGGGCAGCGAGATGGCCGGTTGCCCGCGCAAAACGGTGGCAATCATCGGCGATGGTGCCATGACCGCCGGCATGGCTTTCGAGGCGCTCAACCACGCCGCCCATGCCGAGACCGATATGCTGGTGATATTGAACGACAACAATATGTCGATTTCCCGCAACGTCGGCGGCCTGGCCAACTATTTTGCCAAGATTTGGGCCAGCAAGTTCTACAACTCCCTGCGTGAGGGCAGCAAGCGGGTGCTGACGAAAATCCCCCAGGCCTGGGAGATTGCCCGCAAAACCGAAGAGCATATGAAAGGCATGGTGTCTCCGGGCACCCTGTTCGAGGAGCTGGGGTTCAACTACGTGGGCGCCATCGACGGCCACGACCTCGAGCGCCTGGTTCACGACCTGCGCAACCTGCGCGATATCAAAGGGCCGAAACTGCTGCATATCATCACCCGCAAGGGCAAGGGTTTCGAGCCCGCCGAGGCGGACCCGGTGGGCTACCACGCGCTGAACAAGATCGAACCGGCGTCCAAGCCGGCACCGAAACCCGCCAGCCCGCCGCCCCGCAAAAAGCTCAAATACCAGCAGGTGTTTGGCGACTGGCTCTGCGATATGGCCGCGGCGGACGAGCGCCTAGTGGCAATTACACCGGCCATGTGCGAAGGGTCGGGGATGGTGGAGTTTGCCGAGCGCTTTAGCGAGCGTTTTCACGATGTCGCCATCGCCGAGCAGCACGCCGTGACCCTGGCGGCGGGCCTGGCCTGCGAAGCGGTAAAGCCGGTGGTGGCCATCTACTCGACGTTTTTACAGCGCGCCTACGACCAGTTGATTCACGATGTCGCCATCCAGAATCTCGATGTAACCTTCGGTATCGACCGCGCCGGACTGGTGGGGGAGGACGGTCCGACCCACGCCGGCAGTTTTGACCTCACCTACCTGCGCTGTGTGCCGAATATGATTGTCGCCGCCCCCAGCGACGAAAACGAATGCCGGCAGCTGCTCTTTACCGCCTATGAATTCAAGGGGCCGGCCGCCGTGCGCTATCCGCGGGGTACCGGGCCGGGCGCCGACATTCAGGCCGAGATGTCTGCCCTGGCGATCGGCGAGGGCACGGTCAAACGGCAGGGCAAACGCCTGGCCATTCTGAGTTTTGGCACGCTGCTGGCCAATGCGTTGCAGGTGGCCGATACCCTCAACGCCACGGTCTGCGATATGCGCTGGGTCAAACCCCTGGACGAAGCGCTGATCGAGCGCATGGCAACGGAGCACGAGCTGCTTGTCACCCTGGAGGAAAACACCGTTCACGGCGGCGCCGGCTCTGCCGTCAACGAATACCTGGCCCGGCTTGGAGTCGTGATGCCGGTGCTGAACCTGGGCCTGCCCGACAGCTTTATCGAGCACGGCAAACACCCGCAACTGCTGGCTTCGGTCAATCTCGACCCGGAAGGTATACAGCGGTCGATCGAGGAGCGCCTGGCGCTGCTCGATGGCGCGGCGCGCAGCGCGGCTGGATAGGCTGGGGCACGGCCCACCGACCGCTGCCATTCAGTTTCCGTTCAGGGATAAATCGCCATAATCCACTGAGTTCTATTTTCTCAGCCTGAAGCGCAACGATGGAGCATACCTATGAAAGCAGCCGTCACCTTACTTGGAGTCTTCTCTATCCTGCTGGCCGGCTGTGCCAGCGACCGGGTTATCATCGACAGGAAGGGTGTTTCCATGGCGCAATACGCGCAGGATCGCTCGGAGTGTGAAGCCTATGCCGACGAGGTCAATACCGGTGAGAAAGTGGCCGAAGGCACGGCCGCAGGCGCTGTGCTCGGGGGCGTTTTCGGTGCGATCTTTGGTGATTCCGGCACGGCTGCCCGGGGTGCGGGGGCCGGCGCGGTGTCGGGCGCGGCAGGCGGAGCCGGTAAAGCGGCTGCGGAGAAGGATCGGGTGGTGAAGAACTGTCTGGCGGGGCGTGGGTATAAGGTGTTGAATTGAATGTGCGGCGGCTTTTTACCGAGCCGGAAAGTCGCCCAAAAGATTCGAGAGAAAGTCGACAGACTAAACGAGCTGTCCAGTATCGGCAAAATAAACGTAAGTAAGCCGTAGCTTCAAGAACTACGCATTTATTCCTATCGGTTCATGTATGAAGTCAAAGGCGAGAACAGCCATGTTCTCGCTGTAATTCACAAACGACAGGATTTTTCAGCGGAAGATTTATCCTGAGCCAATCAGTGAAAGAACAAAACATTAAAAAACACTCTGCCATGCTTACTTGAGGTTCGGACCACAACTGTTACTCACATTACCGCCCCAGGCTCGAAGGAAGACGCCACGGGTATCTATCTAATAGTAAGGTCCCCCACTCCCGATTTTCAGGGAGCACTCCATTTCTCCATCGACTACGACGATATGTTCTTTAACGATGCGATCGAGCAAATCGACAACAAAGTTATCAGCGCCCCATGCTACAATCCTTCGATCAGGCAAAAGGGAGGTTCGCTCTGTGTCGAACGGCAGTTGATGAACAAGCATTTGTCCGCACAGGCTAGTCGTCCGGACGGCTTCAAACACGAGGGCATCCAATGTTCAAGACAATAGGTGTTATCGCCGACACCCACGGATTGCTGAGGCCCGCCGCCATCGAAGCGTTGCAGGGCGTCGATGCCATTATCCACGCTGGTGATATCGGCAAAGAGGAGATCGTGCACGAGCTGGTACAAATCGCACCACTGACGGTTATCCGCGGCAATATCGATACCGATGCCTGGGCCCAGACGTACCCGGATACCGCGACGCTCGAAATCTTGGGTCACTCGATTTATATCATCCATAATTTGAAAGATCTGGACGTTTCATCAGAGCATCGGTTTTCGGTGGTGGTGTCCGGGCATTCCCATAGCCCTAAAAATGAAGTGAAAGACAAAACGCTTTATTTTAATCCGGGCAGTGCCGGACCGCGGCGTTTTAAACTACCGGTAACGATCGGCAAACTGTCAGTCGGCGAAGGGAAAGTCAGCGGCGAAATTATCCGACTTGATATCTAGTGCCTGAGTGCCCTCCACACTGCGCGGCTTTTGTACACTGAAAACTTCCGGACTGGAGGCGGGCTTTTAACTGTCAGACCATTGCGGCAGTATTCACCGAACCTCCCCTGACAAAACGCCTGTCCACAGGTTCTGTTGAAAATCGATAGTTAACACCGTGCCACCCTAGTGGCGCCACTCGCCCATATTTTTTCATTGTTATCACGCCGTCAATAGAGTCCGAAGTGCTCAATCTATTGCCTGAGCCTTGGCACCTGGATCAAAAGCATCAATCATACCAGCGCAACATCAGAACTGAAGTGCCGAGCCGTTCACAACCTTTTGGAAAACCGACATGGACAGCCGCGATGGAGCATTGTATCTTTCAGATTATGTGCGTTAAGCCGCGCGCTAAAAGCCATCTGCACATACGCCAAAACAGACGTCAGCCATGCGCACAAAAACCACTAAAATGTTTATCAAACTATTACTCTGTTCTCTGACGACCGTCGCTGTCGCAGCCGACACTTCCATTTATTTCAATGCCAAAGTCGTCGGCCCGGTAACCAATATCTACGCCATTAATGCAAAAGGCGAGGTCGACAAACTGACCGACAACCATGCCTGGCGCGATCTCGAACCCGACATTTCAAAGCGAGGCGATTTAACGTTTGCCTCCAACCGGGAGCCGCAGATCAAAATTGACCTGCAGCGCAAGTCAGAGAACTTTGATATCTATTTTCGCGACCACCAGACAAAGAAACTAACGCAGCTGACAAAACACCCCGATCGGGAGACATCCCCCAAGTTCAGTCCCGACGGCAACTGGATTGCCTACCTCAGGGGCAGCCGTGCAAACGGCTGGGAGTTGCACCGTATCAAACCCGACGGCAGTGGCGGGTCGCAGTTGCTCAAAGCCGATCAAATCATCGATTACTCCTGGTCTCCCGACGGCAAAAAGATTGTATTCGCAGAAATCCACGGGGGCCGCTCGGCATTGGGCGTCGTTACAGTTGCGTCGGGGAATATCAGACGGCTGCTTTACGCTGATAACGATATCGCACCGACACCGACACCGACACCGACACCGACACCGACACCGACACCGACACCGACACCGACACCGACACCGACACCGATATCAAACCCGACAGGACAACCGGCTGCAACCAAAACCCGCGTGGTCGCGCCGCAGTGGTCTCCGGACGGCAAGTCGATTAGCTACATCCAGCACCCGCTAAGCACCGGCGGGTCCCGGACGGCGCTGGTGCTGCATTTGGCAGACACCACGCCTATCAAAGTGTCTCCCGCCGGCGCCCAGGTTCAGGCCCCGCTGGTCTGGTCCCGCGACAGCAAGCAGCTACTCTACGCCGCCCTGGTCAACTATCGTTACCACTATGACGAAAGCACTCACCGCAAAGTCTATGAAGGGGGTATGCACATCTTTCTCTCGGCAATCGGCGGCGACACCCGGCAACTAACCCGGGGCGACCACTTGTTTACCCGCCCGGCATTTTCTCTCGACGGGCGACGCATCGCCTACCTTTATGCGGACACGCTCGGCGATGCGCGCACGTTATCCCTAGAGACCATGACCACGGCCGGAACAGACAGACAGGTACTTTATTCACGCGTCGCACGGCAGTCCGCACTGATCTGGCGCTAACCTAGAGGGACGCCTGCAACTTAGCAACTTAAGGCTTTGAGGGACACCTGCAACTGTGCAACTTAAGTACCCGCCGTCGGATAGATACAGTTTGGCGAACTTCATTCAGTTGCTAAGTTGCAGGCGTCCCCAAGACAAGGGGGTACCGGTCAAACGCTAGTCATAGCGCAGCTCGATAGAAGCCGCCGCACCGTTGCGAATAACTTTCACCTGATCGGCACCGGCAAGACCCACACTGCTGAAATGACCGCTGGCGTTATCGCTGCCGCCGGCGTGCTCCAGAGTCACATCAAACGCATCGCCGGTGTTCTCCACATACAAGTTGTTCGGAATAGCCTCACCAAACTGCACGTGTATCGGTGCCTGGCACCCCAGGTCGATAGGCACACGAACACCGGGCTGGTCGATCAGCACAGGCTGATTCGGGTCCAGTCCCGGGCAATTGCTGCGCGGCGGCAACGGGGGTGGCGGCGGTCCGGCCGGGTCCTGCGCCGGCGGATAGGCATTGTTTAACAACACCGCAAAAGCCTCCGGGAACCAGCGACCCGCATGGGGGGCATTGGCCAGCGCACCGGTCGTCACCGCGGGGTTGTCGCGACTGGGCGCCGTCGGGTCGCACATGGGATCGTGCCGCTTGGCCGGGTCGTTGGGGTCGGGCTCGAAGTTGGGGTCGCTGATACCGTCTGACTCACCCTGCGGCTTGATCCAGACAAACGCATCGATACCCTCATAAGGGTCCGCCCAGGGTTTAAAGCCGACACCGCCCGGCTGGTTACACCAGTTGCCCCGGTGCAGGCGCCGATCGACACGAGACTCATTGATATAGGTGTTGATATCGGTGGCAGTGCTGACCTGCGTCGGCCGCTCGGGGCCGCCCCAACCGTTGCGGCCGGTGTCGATCAACATGCCGATGGTGGCCGGCGCGCCGCGGGCGATCATCGCCTCGCGCCAGTCCTGGGCGTAGGCTTTTTCCTCGAAGTAGTCGTTCCACTCGTAAAAATCCGCCGAGCGCACGGGCAGGCCGGCGACACTCAGGTTCGGGTCGGGCAGAAACGGCTCCACCGTCGGCGTATAGTTGGCCGAGTTGGTGGCAAAGCCGGCCACACTGCCCCAGCCGGCATCGGTGCTTTCAATCACGTCGGCAATCAGATTCACCGCCGGCCCAAAGTTGCTCGACCAGCCCAACCAACCGGAATGAGCGATATCGAGATACGGGTAGACGTTTTCCAGCGGCGCCAGTTGGTTGAGTGCGTGACGAATACCGTCGCGATAGCCGCCGGGGCCGTCCGCTTCGGCGCAGTCGGGAACGCTCAGGTTGGTGACCAGGTTGGGCAGTGAATCGACCTCAATAATTGCCACTATGCGAATACCGGCGTACTTTGGATCGGAGACTACCTCGACAATCGACGCAATGTATTCGTCTTGATAACGCTGGAAGCCGTTTTCTGAAATACGCAGCTCGCCGCTGGAGGCCAGCGCCGCACAGTCGCGATTGGGCAGGTCGTAGACCACAAACATAAACATGCCCGCATTCTGGCTCAGCGCTTCATCGAGATGCCCGCGCAAGCCGATACCGTCGGTAATGGCACCGATACGATCCATCCACACCGCGGTGTTGTATTGGGCGATAGCCGCTCCGCCCGGCTCGGCCGCCGCCCTGGCGGACCAGAGGGGATCGATATAGTAGTCCACATCGCGAAACGGGTTGTCGACCCGCACGGGGGTATCGCCGACCACGACAGTGAGGGTAGCAGTATCCTCGGCCTCGCCGTCGCTGACAGTCAAGGTGACGGTGTAAACACCATTTTGCGAAAAGGTATGAGCGGGGGAAACAGCCGTTGACTGCTCGCCGTCGCCAAACAGCCAAAGATAAGTCAAAGGATCGGGCCCGTTATCCGGATCACTGGACGCCGAGCCGTTAAAGCTCACCGCCAGCGGCGCCGGCCCATTGCTGGTGCTGGCGGTCGCGACAGCCACCGGCGCAAGATTGCCATTGACGGTAATCACCACGGACGCCGTGTCGTCGGCCTGGCCGTCGCTGACTGTCAAGGTGGCAGTATAAACGCCCGCCTCGGTATAGGTATGGTTGACCAGGGCGCCGGTGGCGCTGCTGCCATCGCCAAAGCTCCAGGAAAAAGTCAGGCCGCTTACATCGCCATCGGGATCGGAGGAGCCACTTGCATCAAACCCCACAGTTAAAGGCGCATCGCCCTGCAGCGGGTTGGCAGCGGCCACAGCGACCGGCGCCAGGTTGCCCGAGCAGACAGCTCCGGTCACCTCCGGTACCTGGGCCGGGGCAGCCCCCTTGCTGCCCTGGAAGCCAAAGCTGACGGTTTGCCCGGCGCCAATGTTGCCGTTCCACGACAACCCGGTAGCGTTATAGGGATTGGCGCCGGAAATATTAGCGTTCCAACCATTGCTGACCCGGTTGTCTCCACTGTACTCCCAATTTACTTCCCAGCCATCAATAGCTGCGGCGGTGTCATTGGTGATGCTGATAGTCGCCACGAAACCATTATTCCACTCGTTGTCCACACGGTACTGGCACACCGCAGCATGGCTCCATGGGGCGTATAAAGTCACTAACCCGACGCCCAGTGCCAGCCAGCGCCGGCACAGCGTCTCGGTAAAAGTAGTCATAGGTCTTGCCTCTGTATTTAATGGTTGCAGTCATCCGACAGGTCACATCGCACTTTCGAAAAACGCGACCCGGCGCATCGATCACCAAACCGACTGCGCCAGGTGGGTACCCCGGCTACTTACTATGGCGAACAAGGCAGGCGGCAGTCGTCGTCATAGGAGCGCAATTTGGTATCGATATACGTTCATGCCTGTAAAACTACTTTGCGCAAGCATCGAATACTTGAAGGGATTCTACTCTTCGTGCCTATATGTCATATATTTCATCCAGCTAAAAAAACGACCTCCAGGGCGGCTGAGAGACAGCGCAAAGGTTGTGACCTCGATCCCATTTATTTAATGGAAAATATTTTCCATTCGAGTGCGTTTTTTGTGAAAAAAAAGGCAAAACCTGCCGCTACCGCCTCAACGGCGGCGGCTTGCCATGCTGTTTGAAACCTGTGCTTTTGCAAGGTTGTTTTTATGGCCTAATATAGATGTTGAGAAACCCAGTTGATTGTGGAACACTAGCCAAAAAATAAGAGTAGCCCACACTGATATTCTCTCCGGACTTATTCAAAGTAGCTATTATAATAGCTGGCGGAGGATAATAGCTGGCAGAGAAAAGTATGATTTAGATAAACTCACGGGCACGATGTTTGATTGACGATGATGATGGAGCTCGTTTTATTCAATACGCACGATGTCGTGCTGCTGATAACCGTCTACCAGTGCGTCTTGTTTTCGGTGCTGGTGTTCTTTACTCAGCGGCAACCGTTGCAATGTAACTTACTGCTCGCCGGCTTTCTCTTGGCAACCGCCGCCATTCCCCTGGATACGCTGATCAACTTCGGCGCCGGCATGCGCGAGTGGATGATCGGCAGTCACCCCAATTGGTTTTACGTCTTCGAGTTCGGTTACTGGGTGCAGGGGCCGCTGCTACTTTGGTACATCCGCTCGCTGGTCTATAAAAACTACTCTCTGGAGTGGTGGGACCTGCTGTATCTCTCCCCGTTCCTGTTGTATTTTTTCCATCAATTTATCGGCTATCATTTGCTGCCGAGCGATCTGAAAGCGCAAATACAAGACGACAATAATCTGCTGCAACACTCCAGCACAGTGTTTTATATCAATCTGGCCCGCGAGTTTCTGCGGGTCTTTTTTGGTATTATCTGTGTGATTGAATTAAATCGCTACCGCGCCCAAATCAAAAAGCGCTATTCGTCTGTGGAAGGCCTGGATTTTACCTGGCTGAATTTTCTGACGTACGGCTTTCTGACGCTGTGGGGCTGGGCACTGTTGATCGCCGCCCTGGTGCTCTACTCGGTGGAAAGCGGAGTGGCGCTGAATATCGGCATTATGGGCCTAACCGCCAACTACGTTACCTGCCTGCTGATTGGCGTTATTATGATTATCATTTCCAGCAGGCCATCGGTATTCTCTGAAATCGAAAGAATCAATTCCACCACCGCCGGCCCCCATAGAACCCATATCAACCTCGATCAGGTGGAGGCGCTGGAGGCGCTGATGCAGCGGGAAAAACCCTACCTGGATCCCTCACTGACGCTGGATACGCTCGCCGCCAGTCTATCGGTCTCACCGCGCACCCTGTCACATATTATCAACCGCCACTACGGCTATAACTTTTTCGAGTTTGTTAACAAATACCGCATTGACGCCGCCAAGGAGATGCTGTTGACCGACGGCCAGCCTCACGCTACGGTTTTGGATATCATGTACAAGGCGGGCTTTAACAGCAAAGCCACCTTCAACAACTTTTTTAAAAAATCCGAAGGCATGACACCGCGTGAATACCGCAAGCGAAATATGGAAGGGTTCCCGTTAGACCGCCAGGAACTGCTTGCGTCGACCGCCGCGGATAAGTCCTGACACCGACTTAACTGCAGGATCAACTTGGACAAAATCCATGGGGATCGAAATGAATTCAACCTGCCCAACCCGGACAGAGTCGATCGGAATGGAGCCGGGTTGAACAAAACTCGCTGGCAAGTATCGACTGAAGTCCACCGTCAGATTCACAAGTTAACCTATGAATATAAGTACCGGCGAAAAGTCTTTGATGATTGTTATATCTTCGATTGTATTGCTGTGTATTGCCGTTGTTTATATCAAGCACTATTTCCTGGAGCAAAGCTACGAAAACTGCCGTTACTACGCCCGCGGAGTCGTTGAAACCGAGGCAAGTTGCCAGCGTGAAAACTGTCAGCCGGCTGCCACGGAGTCGCCGCCGGAGCACCTGGACATACCCGCCGACTTTGCCCGTAACTATCTCGCCGACTATCGACGGACCCCGGCGACGGCACAGCGATTCTACCGCGCTTACCTGCTCTGTATGGAGCGCGCCGAAAACGGCTTCCTCTGAACAGCGTTAGTTCGTGCGCGTACAAACTGTGCCGTTCAAGGTGAACACCGCCGGCTGGTGCGCATCGGCATCGATGCGCTTATCGACCCGAAAACCAACACTGCTGGTGCCGCCGCCCGGGGCGAGGGTGCCATTCCAGGCGCCGGCGGCATTGCTGGCGGTAACCTGGACACCGGCACTGCTAAACGTGGCGTTCCAGCCGGCTGCAAACTGTTCGCCGGCACCCAGTGACCACTGCAGATCGTAACCCGCAACCGGCTCCGCACTGGTATTGGTCACCACGATGTCGGCCTGGTAGCCGCTACCCCAGACGCCGGCGAGTGTGTAGCTCACCTCGCAGGCGCCGCTGCCGCCGAACTGGATAACCGTCTCCGCAGACAGGGTGGCGGTGTTACCGTTGTTATAGACCGCCCGCGCCTGCAGCCGGTAGCTGCCGGGGCCGGGCGGTGTCCAGGTGGTCTCGAAAGAGACCCCGGCGCCGGTTGCCACCGGGTCGCCATTGGCGTAGTAGACCACCTGCTCCAACGCGGCAATATTGGTGTCTACGGCCAGCGGCACCGCCTCCCCGACAGTGATCTGGCCGGCCTGTACCGAACTGAGAGTGAGCTTGAAGCCGGGCTCCGCCGGCGCCGCCTCGGTGCCGTCGATTTGCCGCAGATAAGCCGCCAGAGACACCCGTTGCAGCGGCGTCAGGGAATCAAAACCATGCCCGCCGGCAGTCGCCAGCAACGCCTCCAGTGTGGCCGCTGAACCGTCGTGTAGATAGGGCGCCGTGGCCCAGAGATCGCGCAGCGTCGGCGTATCCAGACCTCTGAGCGGCTCGCCCAAACGCGCGCCGCTGGCCGGCGACAGGGTACCCACATCGTGCCGTAACCCCTGCCCGCTGTCACTAAAGGCACTGCCGCCGTGACAGTTGCCGCAACCGGCGTCGATAAAAACCTGTTTGCCGGCCTGCGCCGTGTCGGTAAGACCCCCGTCGGCGCGGCGATACGGGCTCTTGTCAAACGTATCGAGACTGTCCAGGTAGGCAGCCAGCGCATCGAGTTCCGGCGAGCGGCCGGCTTTGGCGACACCGAGCGGCTCACCGGCAGCGGCAAAGTCCGCATCGCTCAAAAATCCGCGGCCGCCGAAAGGACCGCGGATATCGTGTTCAAAGTCCTGAATCTCGTCGAAGTTGGCGGACCAGTGCACCCGCCCGTGGCCGGTGCCGGCGCGCCCGCGCAAGGCGATGGTATTGCGCAGCCCCTCGCCGCGATCGGTAAAATCCCAAACCCGGCCGTCCTGATCGCCATCGTCGTGGCACACTGCGCAGCTTATATAACCCTCCAGGGCCATACGCGGATCGGCGGCATTATAAAAGACCCGTTTGCCCGCCAGCACCTGTGCAGTCAGTTTTTCAGCGGCGACGGTGGCTACGGTCGCCAACAGCGGCAACTGCGCGCTACCGCCATTCAACATGGCGGTGGCGTCGAATACACTGACACTGCGGCCCATAAAATTCTTCACGAACACACGCTGTGTCGACGGATCAACCAGCACGCCCTGCGGCGCCAGGCCCGTGTCCACCCGCACCACCTCAGTGCCATCGGCGGGGTTCAACGCGATTAACCGGTTATTGCCCTGCAGGGTTACAAACAAATGACTGCCGAGAGGACTGTAAGTAACAGCGGAAGGTTGCGCGTGGTTGTCGATATCGATACGCGCGGCAAATTGCTCGCGACCGTCTGTCAGGCTGATCGGCGCCAGCAGACTGCGCACCGTGCTCTCGAAGGTAAGCGGATCGGTGCCGAGGAACAGGCCGCGATCCACATTGTCTTTTTTCCCCACACTGATAGCGCGTGTGCCGCTGGGATCAATAGCTACGCCGGCGAGATAGTTCGGCAGGCCGCTGCCGCCGGAACCGGTGTCAGGGGTCACAGTGTCATCAGCCAGGGTGATGACACCCGTGAGACTAAAACTCTGCAAGTCGACTTCCCACACCTCACCACTATCACCGACTGATATAAACCGCGTGACCAGTAAAGTACCGCCGTCGGGACTGACCGCCATAGCGCGCGCCTCCTGCCCGAGCGCGAGTGTATCGAGGAGCGCAAAGCTCTGCGCGTCGAATGCCCGCACTTCGCCGCTACCGCTTAAACTGACATAAACCGTATCGGCAACGGGGTTGGCGATTACACCGTAAGGTTTGGCGCCATAGGACATATCCAGCAGCGCCAGGGTGGTGCCATCCGCCAGCGCCAATACCTGTATCTGGTCGGCATCGCGGCAGGCAACCCAAGCCTGCCCCGCTACGGCAACGGTTACAGAAACGGGATCTTTACAGACAGCGTACTCGGCCACTTTCTCTAACGTATCGGCATCGATCAGTGCCAGGCTGTCGTTGTCCGGATTGACGACGGCGAGTCTTCCGGCTGCGGCATCGAGAGCCAACGGACCGGAGTGTGTGGCCGCGGAGGCGGTGCTATTCATTACCACCACCAGATTGCGACCGGCGCCGCTGATACCGCCCTGGGCATCTCTCACCTGCACATTTATCCGCGGCAGACCGGCAGCAGCGAAAGTGTGCGTCACTGTGTTGGCGGAGGACCAGGCACTGTTGCCCGCACCGAAATCCCACCGGTACTCGAGACTGTCGCCCTCGGGGTCACTGGCCAGCGCCGTCAGCACCACCGGCTCCCCGGCCACCAAGGGGGCTTCACCGCCATAGGTGATGGCGTCCACCACCGGCGGCGCATTGACGTTCAACTCGGCACCTGTCGAAAAATAGAAAACGTACTCGCCGATACCATTGCCGGCGACATCCTTCAATCCGCCCTCGACAAATTTGACTTCATAAGTGGTATCGGGCTGTAAAAAAACTTTCGGAATAAAGTTCAGGACATGGTAGGAGTTCCAGGTAATGTCACCCTCAATCGGCTCGCCACCGCCGATCGGGCGTATTTGAATGCTGCGGTCATTGGCGGTGCGCTCGTCGATAATTTCCGGAATGGAAAAACCGATGACCGTCGACACCGGATTATTAATGGAATTGGCGAACGGGCTGTGGAAGCCGATTTCGGGACCGCGGCTATCCGGACCGTCCTGGTGCTGGTAAAAGAAGGTGCGCCCGTCACCGCCGTTGGAACCGCTGCCCACCACCACCGGGCCCAACGGCATCCACTGGTAATCCAGATAAGTTTCGGGCCAGCCCGGCGCGACGAAGCGCTGCACGATCTCACCGGTTTCCATATCGATCTTTACCGCCAGATCGTTCTGCCCGGTAAAGCCGTACTGATCCTGAAAATACATATAGCGCCCGGCCGACATTTCCGCGACCTTGAGACCGGTGCTGCCGCCGGGCCAGACCCCGGCCTTCAGATCGGTGGGATCGCTGAAGTCGATCATGGCCAGATTATTGTCGTTGAGGTTGCCGTCATTGCCGTTTAAAAACACCACCCTGTCACGCCAGACATGGTAGGTGGTGGTGTACTGTTGAAAGCCGGGGCCGGTTACCGAATCGAGAAAATTCACCTGTTTGGGGTCACCGATGTCCAGCACCGCAATACCGCTGCCGGTAGTGGTAAACAACAGGTTGCCGATTCGAAACCGGAGGCTGCCCTCGGCGCCGTTGCCGGTGGGAAAGGTGGCGGTGATGGCGTCGGGATCGAGCGCCGGGTCGTCATAGCGCAGGTCGTGGACATTGCCGCCGTTGGTACCGGTGGGAAAGGTCTCCAGCAACTGCCACTTCTGCAAGCCCTGGCCGCCAGCGGCAATCGGCACCGGTACCTGCGGGTCGGTCCAGGGTTTGAGATCGAACATATCGCGCAGGTCCAGAAAGTGATAACCCGAGCCGGTGACTTCCGGTGTCGAGTATTCGCGCCAGAAAATGTCCGTGTTCAGCTTCCACCAGCGGTGGCCGTTATCGCCGTAGTCACGGGAGGTGAGCAGGGTGGGATCGGTGGCATCGGAGACATCCCACAGCGTCGTCTTGCCCTGCCCCATGATATAGAGGTAGCCGCGATGGAACTGCACCATGCGCCCGCCGAGGGGTACAAACTTGAGATAGGTGCCGGCCGGCCGCGCCCTGTTGTCTATACCGGGGCCGTCGCTGCCGTCCTGGGCCCGGGCGCAAACCGCCGACATGATAACCGCACCGGCGACTAACCACCGGCAACACTGGGACTTATCCATGCTCTCTCCTCGTCACAGAAGATTTGTCGCATTGCAGCATCTCCCATACCTGATGGCCGGGAGTTTTCATTCACTATGACGATGGGCCGGGCCCGGTTCGACTATTTACAAGATATTTTGGTACTTCGCGCCCGTTTTGCCGATTCTCGGACTTTTCTTGCGGAAACATGAACCTAAGGACGCCATAACGCGCCAGTTTGGGTTGCATCCATAGCACCTCAAACCCTGGTGTCGTGCAAACGGACATCTGCGCAAAATCAGTTTCCATGCCACCGGTGAAGTTCAACTATCGCTTTCGGGTACGGCTTTCGTCCCTGTCTCACATCCACACGAAATCGCAGCCCAGTCAGACGACGTCCGCAGCGGCCAGTGAAATAGTGTGTGCTGCGGCACGGCCGCAACTGTCACTCACACTTGGAGCAACCAATGATGAAAACAAGACTGTTTATCGCCACCCTGGCGCTGCTGGCCCAGCCGGTGCTGGCCGCGCAAGTCAGCATGACTGTGGTGGACGACTGGGGTCAGGGCTTTGTCGCCAAAGTTGTTATCGACAACACCAATGGGGCCGAACCGGTCACCGACTGGCGCCTGACCTGGGAATTTGACCGCACCATCGCCAACCTGTGGAATGCGACCTTCACCCAAACCGGCCAGAGCGTGGAGGTGGATAACGCCGGCTGGAACGGCACGGTGCCAGTAGGCGGCAGTGTGGAATTTGGTTTCCAGGGCACGCCCGGCAATTTTACCAATCCGCCCGCGGTGACGCTGATCGACGGCGGTAACGGCGGCGGCGGCGGCGGTGGTGGTGGTGGTGGTGGTGGCGGTGGTAATGATCCAGGGGTGGTGGCCTGTGGCGTCGACCCCACGCCCCTGCCCGGCGGCGACGATTGGTTGACCACCTCGGGCAATCAGATTGTCGATGCCGGCGGTGATGCGGTGTGGTTGACCGGTGCCAACTGGTTTGGCTTCAATACGTCGGAGCGCGTCTTCCACGGTCTGTGGAGTGTCAATCTGGAAAACCTGGTGGAAGGCGTCGCCGAGCGCGGTATTAATTTACTGCGTGTGCCCATCGGCACCGAGTTGTTAAAGGAATGGAAGTCCGGCGTGTTCAAGCCGACCAACGTCAACCTGGCCGCCAATCCGAAGCTACAGGGAAAAAACAGTCTGGAAATCTTTGATCGGTTTCTGGCCGTCGCCAAAGCTTGTGGCGTAAAGGTCATGCTCGATGTACACCATCCCGATCAAAACAACTCCGGCCACACGTATTGGGGGTGGGCCAAGGGTGATATCACCGTGGCAGACTTTTACGATACCTGGGAGTGGTTGGCCGAGCGCTATAAAAACGACGACACCATTATCGCATTCGATCTGCAAAACGAACCTCACGGTGTTCCCAACGGCAACCTCGGCAACGATATTCAAAAGGACCCGAATGAAAGCTGGGAGTCCTATTGCACGCGCAAGCCGGCCTCGCAGCGCACTGACTTTGCCAAGTGGGACAATTCAACCGACAGTAACAACTGGAAGCACGTGGCCCAGACCGCCGCCTCGCGTATTCTTGCGATCCACCCCGATGTACTGATTCTGGTGGAGGGCATCGAGGTTTACGCCCGTTATGGTAAGTGGGTAAACAACAAGTCGTCACCGGTGCCCGGTCAGGGCGATCAGTGTTACGATTTTAACTGGTGGGGCGGCAACCTTCGCGGCGTGCGCGACGTCGAAGTGCAAGTGCCCGGCCACCAGGCCCAGATCATGTACTCGCCCCACGATTACGGCCCGCTGGTTTTCCGCCAGCCGTGGTTCGAAAGTGAGTTTGACCGCAACAGCCTGCGCGCCGAGGTTTGGGAGCCCAACTGGTTGTATATCCACAACGAGCTTATTTCACCGCTGTTGATCGGCGAATGGGGCGGTTTTATGGACGGCGGCGACAACCAGAAATGGATGGAGGCGTTGCGCGACGAGATTGCGGAGCTGCGGCTACATCACACCTTTTGGGCGATCAACCCGAATTCCGGTGACACCGGCGGCTTGTTGGAAAACGATTGGGTGAGCTGGGATGAGGCTAAATACAATTTGTTGAAACCGGCGTTGTGGCAAACCGGGGGCGGTAAGTTTATCGGCCTGGATCATGCCGGTAAGCTGGGGGGTACGGCTGGGACGGGAGTGTCCTTGGGCGAGGTGCAAGCTCCGTAATCCACCAGGCTGGGAGGGAGTGTGGGCAGATGGACCCACACTCCCGACCACAAGGCGGATAAAACAGGTAAGGCAGGTTTGCCATACCTTAAAAACTCCAGCTTCTTTAACTCGAAAAACCGAGCCAGATTAACTGCAGTAATGTGTATTAGAAAAATGGGAAGGTAACTAGGGAATGGTAAAAACTCACCACAACGCTTAACAACAGAGGCGGCTGTCACTGTCGCCGGTATTATAAAATCGCCTGGCTTACTCCCAACGATCCAGCAAAATCCTCACCGAGTCGACCACATTTTTTATCAGAGCATCAATATCGAAACCCTTATCGCCGTACTTTGCAAGCTGCACCTGCAGAGAAGCACCATCGATCAACGCCACCAGAACCTGTGCCAGATTGTCTTGTCGGCCAGTATCGAGATGTGGCGCCACAATATCGATGACTTGTCTCACATAGCCCCGCACATAAGCATACCCCTGTGCTTTCAACTCGGAGTAGCTCGGGTCATTCATCGCCAAAAACTCCGCGATCGCGTAAAACTGCCCGGCTTCGCTGGCGTAGTATTGAAGTATGGATGCCACGGCTTCTGCAATACATTGCTCGGCACTCTCATGTCTCCAGTTTATCTCGCTCAGAAGCTCGATGGGTCTCTCGGTTTCGTCGGCGATAACCGCTTGAATAAGACTGTCTTTGGTCGGGAAGTAGTACTGCAGATTGCCAACAGATATACCCAGTGAGGAAGCAATCATCCGCACAGAAACATTGGCATAGCCATCTGCCAGTAATGACTTACGCGCCGCAGCCAGAATAAGTGCGCGCCGGGCTTCGCCCTTAGAAAGCTGTTGTTTACTGCCCGTCACAATCCAACCTGGCTTGGGAAATAATGCTAGACAATAATAGGCTAACGACCTAAAATCAAGCTGTTTCTCGCCTATATACATCTTAAAATTATGATGTCGTCAGCGGGACGTACGGATCGGGATACCAGCCGCTAGCTGATAGAGCGCTTGAGTCTCGGGGGTGAAGTCGAAAAATCGCTATTAGTGGACAGAAAACCTTTATCGGGGCACTGTGGGTGCTACTGCGGCTATTCGGTTTTCTTCAAGTCAACGGCGAGTGTATGCGTCTTGCCATCGCGCAAGATATTAAGCTGTGCAATAGTTTTATGCTTTATCGCCGCAGCAATCTCAGTGGCACAGGTAATACTATTGAACTCAACGCCGTTGATCGCCGTAATGATATCATCGGTTTGCAAGCCTACTTGCGCTAAAGTATCGGGAAAACTGCCAGCAACTATTTTGTAGCCCTGCAGCCGACCCTTCTCCCGTAACATGTTAACACTGACACTTCCGGGTATCGTGTCGAGACGCTGCTGAATATGATAAAAGTTGTTGGTCTGGGGTAGAACCGTGCCGGGCGCCTGTGTATCGTCGCTGCCTGTAACGCTGAACACCTGTGCGCCCGGCTCGGGTGTTGTCTCAATGAATTGCCTTGAGCCACGGGTTGTAGAGGTAGCCAGGGCAGCCGCGACACTTGGGTCTAAATTGTAAATAACCTGGCGCAGTAAATCGATATTGTCTTTGGTATCAACAAGGGTAATGCCGTTATTATGACTACCGGCCTCAAGTAGAATATGTTGCGGAAACACGGGTGCTAACACCAACAGTGTTTTTACCGCATCGAGCTGGTTTAACCGAATAAATTTCGTACCTGCAACAACACCGCTATCGGCCGCTGATTGTCCGCGTTCAAAAAGAGTCGTGTCCGCAAGTAGTGTTGAACTGCAACAGGCCATTACCAGTGAGAACAACAGATGTTTAACTCGTAAATTTTTCATCGCTTAAAAAGTTCTCCTGTTACAGTTTCAACTTTTGATTTCGTTTTTTGACAGGTTTGAAAATTTTCTTGCTAACGCTGGAGCCTCCCGATTATAGAGAAGAATAAAAGTCGTCATGATGAAAATCAACCGCTAATATTTATTGTTGGGCTGGATTGGTCATGTGGCCCAGACCGCCGCCTTGCGTGTTCTCGCCATTCACCCCAATGCCTTGACTCTGGTGGAGGGTATTGGGGTTTACGCCCGCTATGGGAAGTGGGTAAACAACAAGTTGTCACCGGTACCGGGCCAGGGCAGCGATTGCTGCTTGCCTGACGCAGTACACTGACTCATCTGCAAAGTAACTACTCTCTTCATTTAGGCTCTTTCGGGCACCGTTTGAGCCTTCCTTTTGATATTCACTTCTGAGAAAAACCCCAGCCGAGTAATCACCAGTGTCGGGTCGGAGGAGGCGCCTACTCAAAGGCTCGCCTCCGTCCGCCGCACATACTGGGCATGCTGTTTTCCCGCTGCATATTCCGGCCGAAGTCGAACAGCTATTCCGGCGCATCGTGAACACCCAATCCGATCCAACGTGAACACGCATTCCGGCCCATGGTGAACACTTTGCCGATTTTTCCGGAATCGGTGTTCA
>NZ_ML660107.1:118690-122238 GCF_007004655.1 Exilibacterium tricleocarpae | reverse complement strand
CCTGTATGTTCGGTATTTTTACATTTCCCCTCTGTATTGGCAGGAGATGTTCAATAATTTTGAATTGTGCTTTCGTGATTTCCATAGGCGCACATTCTATCAAAATTAGTGTGAACAGGCCCTAGTACAAGGGGGTCAAGCAGTCTCTGACCGGACTGTCTAAATATGTAAGCGGCGATGGAATGTTTCTCATTATTGTAATTGGGACACCTGAACGAAAAGTATAAACCGCCTCCCTTTATGCGCCACCGGGACTGAATATCACGGCGATATGAAAAGTTGCACTGTACATTATTAAGAGTATAGGTAGTGTGAGGATAAATCAGCACATTATTGGCAGCAGTGTTGTGGCGGCTCATAGCCTTCAAGAGCGTTTGTTCTTTCCAGAAAGCATCCATGCGTTTTTTGGGGCTGTCATAGGTAGCCGCTTTAGAGCTTAGTCTTTTGAGCCACTTCCAACACAGCTCTTGGCAGATGCCTTTGTGAGCAGGAGTATCTAAAAAGCGCTTGTCTAACATTAATCCCATGGCAATTAGTTCATTCTGCTTAAACGGTTGCTTTAAGTATAGGTCGATCTTCATGACAGCCTCCTGCATAGTTTGGGCAAGCCAATAGTTGTTTAATGAAGTGGAAAGATAGCGTCAACATTAATCAGAGTTAACTGTAAAATTGTATAGTTCAATACGACAAGTTCTGTTGAATACCCGATTGCATCCTTAGTAGGGCGGATTAATACTCCTCCTTCCTCTGGACTCTTTCGGCTGAAATTCGCACGCTAGTTTAGTCAGTTAATAGCGACTTTAGATTTCGAGCGCCATTTAAGCAATTCGGGAACGGACCACCTTGTCACTCGAAAAGCGTGGTCCGTCGCCTATAACTTATCATTCAGAAGAGGAAGGACTTAAAAAATCGCATAAAAAGTTAATTTTTTATTTCTTGTTGCATCCTGAAGGGAGTGGCTTCCTCTGTTATTTCCCGATACCTTCCTGAAGGGACTGGATTCTTCAACACAGTACAGGCAAACACAAACCACGTGTTCAACAGCACCAATACGCTACTTACTTCTCAGAATTGATTAAAATTTTTTACAAAAAAACTGCCGCAAGTTTTTGAAAAGACGCTTTTTCTGAATAACCGGCGCCTGTTTTAGGCACATATGCTGTTATTATATTTTTGTTCGACAGAGGCTAGCTTAAACTTTCATTTTTTGTCAACTCATAGTCAACAATATATTCTTTGATTCGATTCATGTAGCGGAGGTAACGTCTGCAACCCCTTTCCCCATACCCACTAAAGCTGCCTTTCGATAATTACAAAGTGAGGGGGTGAAGTCTGAACCATTTCTAACGTATTGCGAAAAAAACCTGTATTGATGTCGCCATCAGAATGGCATGCATTTTTAGTTTTCGGGTTTAACGATCTGGAGCTGCCGAAACCCGGCAGCCAAAGCCTTTGATCGAATTTGAGTGGTTATATATGCTGACCGCGGCTAAACATCGAGTCAAGGTGCTCGATCGCAGTCGTTGAGTCAATCAATCACTGTCTGTTACGGCTGCTATTGGCCAGAAATTCCTTGATGCGCGCAAGCACTGACTCATTGTTTTGCGGTGCCACGATATCGCCGACCAGCACATGATTACTCGCCCCCGGCCGACCCGGAATCAGCATGCGTTCCGTATAGCCGCCCCAGTCGGCGAGGACCCGATCGGTGCGGGCGGGGTCCACTGCGCGATCTTCATTGGAGTAGATAAAGAGTGTCGGTACTTTGATCTGACCGACGTCACTGGCGGCCACCCAGTCTACAGTGGCTTGCATTTGCGAGAGGGCGGCTACCGGATAGCGGCTGGTCCAGTATTTCGCGTGGGTTTCGCTACGGGGTTCGAAGCCGCTTTCCGGCCCCAGAAGCAACGGGATGATCTGCCTGGCCCAGGGCATGGTCAACAGGCCGGCGCCTGTCTTGCGCACGCCGAAGTTGGGCGATACGTAAATCTGCGCCCGTGCCTGGGTTTGCACGCCCGGTTGCTGCATCAGCCAGGTGGACAGGGTGCTGCCGGTGGAGGTGGAGATAACAATCACCCGCCGGCCCAGTTTTTTTGCCACCTCCCAGGCCGCCAGGGTCTCCGCCGCCCAGTCATTGGCGGTGGCCGTGCCCATGGGGGCAAAACCGCGGCCGTGGCCGGGCAGGCGGGTGAGATAGACATTGGCGTTGAGATAAGTACCCAGTGCCTGGGGGACCGGCGCTATTTCCTGGCGGGTGGCGGAAAAGCCGTGGATATACAAGATCGCGAGATCAGTCTGCCCGGGACTGTTCGGGTTGTGCCAGACAATGGATTTTTCAGTGCCCGCGGTAATATCGCCAAAACCGTTTTCCTGCTGTGCCAGCCAAGTCTCCAACTGCCGGAGTTGGGCCGGCAGTGGCGGTGGTTCGGCGGCGCCGGTCAGGACTGGGCGCGGGCCGAGGGCAAATACCGCCAGCAGGGTCGCCAACACAGTGGCTGTCAGAGTTGTTTTGGTTCTCAATGTCATGGTCTGCCCGGCGTCCATCTATTTACGTGAGCGGCTGTGCGCCCGCGGCTATTGTGGGGAATTCCCCATAAAAGTCAGTAATTTTCTTTGACCCGCGAGTCGGTTGCGGCTGTCGATTCAGCACCGGTTCAGGTTGCCGGCGCTAGGGTGGCGGTGGATTGTTGCCCGGAGGTGGTCCATGAAATCTGCCCTTATTACCTGCTTTACGTTGATTGCCGTATGTTCCGCCGTTGAAGCCCAGGCCGGCGGACGCTATTACAGTTACCATTCCGGTTATTCCCATGGTTATTCTGATGGCCATTATCGCGGGTATAAACGCGGGTACGCTCGTGGCTATTCGCGCGGGCACTACAAGGGTCGCGGGTACCACCATCGGCATTACCGCCATCACCGTCATCGCAGTGACCGCCGTGCCGGCTATCTGCTCGGCGGTATTGTTATCGGCTCGCTGTTGCACCACGCTTATGCCGATCGCGGCCGCGATTACGCGCCGCGGCGGGTAGAGCGGAGCTATTACAGCAGCAGCCGGCAGACACGCTATAGCGACTCCCGTCGCCGTTACAGTTACAGCGATGAGAGCACCTACAGTGATCAAAGTTCCCGGTATAGCAGTAGCAATGATGACCAAAGTTCCCGTTACATCGACGGCAATAGTGACCAAGGCTCCCGCTACAGCAGTATCAAACCGGAAATCGTTACGCACCGGGACACCCCGCGCCCGGTAGCCGAACATATTCTACTGCGTGACAAGGAGGGTCGCTGCTTCGTTGTCGGTGAGAAAGAGAATGAGCAGGGGGAAAGTGTTGAGGTGCGCACTGAAATCGAGGCGCGGGCGTGTGTTGAGTGAGTGTGTTTTTTTTACTGTGACGGATGTTGTGGTAGGTGGGTATGTAGTGAATGGATAGAGGTGCCCTCGTTAGCGGGGAGTGGTCCCCTTCGAAGGGGTCGGGGGGGGGTTTTTTTTTAAAAAAAAAAACAGGGTTTAAAATAAAAAAACCCACCCCCCCCCCCCACACCCCACC
>NZ_ML660107.1:0-118680 GCF_007004655.1 Exilibacterium tricleocarpae | reverse complement strand
AAGGGGTCGGGGTGCTTGAATTTTAACCAGAAAAGGCCTGGTTAAAATTCAAGCACCCCGACCCCGCATCGCAACCCCGCATCGCAACCCCGCATCGCAACCCCGCATCGCAACCCCGCATCGCAACCCCGCATCGCAACCCCGCATCGCAACCCCGCATCGCAACCCCGCATCGCACACGACCCCGCATCGGAGGCAGACCGAACAATTAGCATGTCTTTTTAGTTCTATCGCTACTAAAGTAGATGTCTGAAGCGAAAGTAGGCGCCGGCAGCTAGTGCCATCGAATACAACTCAAGCGATCCCCAGTTTCCTGATCAGCGGTCCGGTGGTGGTGCCCTGCACCAACAGGGTAAACAATACCAGTCCGAAAACCATAGATTGAATGGTCCACCAGTAGTCCAGGCTCAACGGCAGTGACAGCGCCAGGGCGATGGCAATAGCGCCGCGCAGCCCACCCCATACCAGCGTGATTTGCCAGTTGCCGGGCACGGGTTTGCCGAGCAGCCTGCTGAGGAGGCTGGCGACGGTTATTGCCACCGCCCGCCCCACCAGCAGGGCGGGAATCACGATCAGGATTGCCAGCCACTGGCTCGAGAACATCTCGAAGGTAATGACCAGTCCCATGAGCGCAAACAGCACCGCATTGAAAAACATACCGAGCCAGTCCCAGGTGATCCCGGCGCCGACCAGGAAGGTATGGGTCTGCTCGCGCAGGCAAAAACGGGTCACTATCGCCGCCAGCATCACCGCCATAATGCCCGATACATGCAACAGGTGCTCGGCCAGGTAAAAACTGCCGAAAGCGGTGAACACCAAGACCAGGCTGGTGGCGGCCACCGACCGCAGCAGCAGTACCACAATGGCGGCGATCAGACCGCAGACGGCGCCGCTGACGGCACCGCCGAAAAAGGTGGCTAAAAAAGTCACCAGCGCCGATTGCTCCCGCTCGGCCCCGGCGCCCGTCGCCAGGGCGAGCACCACCGCAAACAGCACCACCGCCGAGGCGTCATTGAACAAGCTTTCGCCCTCGATCAGCGTGCCCAAGTCCTCGGGCGCTTTGAGCGCTTTGAGCTTTGCCACCACGGCTACCGGGTCGGTGGCCGCCAGGATGGCGCCGGTGAGCAGGGCCGCTATCCAGGGAAAGCCGGCCGGATGGCCAATGCCCCAATACACCAGGGCGGCGGTGACAAAACAACTGATCAGTACACCGGGAATGGCCAACAGCAGCGCCGGAATCAACCAGCGTTTGAGCAGGTGTGGCTTGATATGCCAGGCGGCCTCAAAAATCAGCACCGGCAGAATCACGAAAAACACCAGGTCTTTGAGCGTGTGGGCGCGCACGCCGGTATCAAACCCAATCACCGGCACCAGCCAGCCATAACCGATGCCGGCCAGCAGACACGCGAGGGTCAGGTCCAGTTTGAGCAGGCGTTGCAGCAGTAGCCCGGTCATTGCCATCAGGCCCAGGAACAGTGCCTGGCCCACCACAATGTCGATAGTCATGCCCGCGATTCTCTCGCCACCGGCTGTTCTGTGGCGACGGTGTACTCCGGTTTGGGCACCGGCACCGGAAACAGCTCCTCCATGGGTTCGGGAATGCCGTGTTCGTTGATAATTTGCGCGTGGTAGCGTTTTAGCTGCCGGGGCTCTTTAACTCCACAGGAATGGGCTATAACGCCCACCTCGTAGGACAGATTGGTGGCAAAGTGATAAACGCGTTCAGACTTGTCCGTGGGATCGAGCCCTCGCTGCAGGTCCGGATCGTGGGTGGTGATGCCGGTGGGGCAGGTGTTTTTATTACACTGCAAGGCCTGGATGCAACCTAAGGCAAACATAAAACCCCGTGCCGAGGTGACGAAGTCCGCGCCTGCACACAGGGCCCAGGCCACGTCCGAGGGGTTGATCAGCTTGCCGGAGCAGATAACCTTGATACGCTCGCGCAGGTTGTACTCGATTAACTTGTCCACCACCAGCGGCAGGCTGCATTTGATCGGCAGTCCCATAAAATCAATCAGGCTCTGCGGCGCCGCGCCGGTGCCGCCGTCGGCGCTGTCGATGGTGATGAAATCCGGCGCATCCTGCAGACCGCGGCGGTGAATCAGGGTAAACAGTTCATCGAGCCAGCCGTAGCCGCCGATAACGGCCTTGAAGCCCACAGGTTTGCCGGTGACCTCGCGGATGCGAACGATCATATCCAGCAGGTCATCGAGGCAGCGAATCTCCGGGTGCCCGTTCGGGCTGATGGAGTCCTGCCCTTCGGGAATGCCCCGGGTCGAGGCGATCAACGGTGTAACCTTGCCGCCGGGCAGGATACCGCCTTTGCCCGGCTTGGCGCCCTGGCTCATTTTGATCTCGAACATTTTGACCTGGGCGTGATTTGCCACCTGGCGCAGGCGCTCGTCACACAACCGGCCCTCGCTGTCGCGCACACCGTACTTGGCCGTGCCGATCTGGAACACCAGGTCGCAACCGCCCTCCAGGTGGTAGGGCGACAGTGCCCCTTCACCGGTATTCATCCAGATGCCCGCTTTTTTAGCGCCGCGCGAGAGCGCCTGCACGGCCGGCACCGACAGGGCGCCGAAACTCATCCCGGAGATATTGAACAGGGACTCGGTGGTATAGGGTTGGCGCGCATAGCGCTCGCCGATCGTCACTGCCCGGGGTGCCGTGGCGTCTTCCGTCAGCGTCGGAAACAGGCAGTTGAGAAAAATAATATCGCCGGGTTGATTGAGCGGGCGGGTAGAACCAAAAGCCACGGTAGAGTCTATGTTTTTGGCAGCGCGGTATACCCAGGACCGCTGTGCCCGGTTAAAGGGCAACTCCTCCCGGTCCAGGGCGAAGAAATACTGCCGGAAGAACTCACCGATATGTTCAAAGAAGTAACGAAAACGACCAATGACAGGGTAGTTGCGGCGGATGGCCTGTTTCGTTTGAGTGATGTCTGCCAGGTACATGTAAAGCACCACCAGCAGGCCCACACCCAGCGTAAAGATCAACAGCAGGGCGCTGATTTCCAGAAACACCAGGGCAAATTCCTGCAGCGCATCCATATCGGTATCTAACATGGCGAAGTTCTCTTATTTTTAGATATGACCATTGCGATATCAGTTTGAACGAAAAGTTCATTTGTTACCATGCCCTCATTGAGGCTGATTGACCGCGTGGAGACAGGGTTGGAGGGGGGAGCTCAATGCTCTTCGGCACGAAAATAATCTTCCTGGTTAAAGTCGTTGAGCAGCTGGGGTTTGGCGATGCCGTATCCCTGTAGATAGTCGACACCAATCCTGCGCAACTCCCGGATAATAGTGTCATTTTCCACGAATTCGGCAATGGTTTTCATACCCATGGCGGCGGCTACGTCGTTGATGGATTTTACCATGGCGTAGTCGACCGGGTCTTTGGCCAGATTGGCAATGAAAGCGCCGTCTATTTTCAGATAGTCCACCGGCAGGTGCTTTAAATAGCTGTAGGAGGAAAAACCTGTGCCAAAATCGTCCAGTGACAAATGGCAGCCCAGCTCCCGAAAGGCGTCGACCAGCTGCAAGGTATGCGAGAGATTGTGTATTGCGGCCGACTCGGTCAGCTCGAAACATATTTTTTCCGGCGGTATCTGATATTTGTGAAAACTGCTCAATATAAATTCCAGCATATCTTCGTCGCCCAGTGAATGGCCGCTGATATTGATGGCGCAGTGCTTTATGCGTTTGAGGTCCTGGGGGTTACGCTGCAACCAGCGGAAACAGTTTTCGATGATCCAGCGGTCGACTTGTGGCATGAGGTTGTACCGCTCGGCGGCCGGGATAAATATGTCGGGTGTGACCATATTCCCCTGTTCGTCATGCATATGGACGAGAATCTCGTAACCAAACACTGCACCCGTGTCATTATTTTCGATGATGGCTTGTCGCTTTAAAAAGAAAAGATCCGCCTCCAGGGCGTGGTTGATGGCCGATACCAACTCCATCTCAGTGCGGCGCTTTTGCAGTTCCACGTTATTGGCCGAATACACATGAACGCGGTTGCGCCCTGAGTCCTTGGCGGTGTAGCAGGCGGTGTCCGCCAGTATCATAATCTGTTCGGTAGACTCGCTGGCCGGTGTGAGCGCCACGACGCCGATGCTGATGCCCAGATTGAACACCCGATCGTTAAAGTTGAAACGATAGTTTTGGATCAGCGTTCGAAATTCCTCGGCAATTTTCACGGCCTGCATCTGCTTGGTCTCCTGCAGGATAACGCCGAATTCGTCGCCGCCGAGACGGGCCAGAATCCCGCGTTCACCGAGGGTTTTCATCATCAGCAGGGACAATTCCCGCAACAGAATATCGCCGGCACTGTGTCCGCAGGTATCGTTGACTACCTTGAACTGGTCCAAGTCCATATAAAGTACGCAGTAGTCTTTCTCCGAACTGTGGGATTCCTCGAGTGCCTGCGCCAGGCGCTGTTCGAACAGGCGGCGGTTGTATAAGTTGGTGAGCGGATCGTGAGTGGCGAGGAACGCCAGGCGCTGCTCTGATTCCTTGCGGTCGGTAATATCGACCATGGCGCCTTCGATTAGGTGGTCGCCGTGCTCGTGGCGCTTGCCTATCCACATCGACATAGAGGCCCAAAAACAATCGCCATCGCGGTGCACAAGCTCCAGTTCACGGTTGACCACCCGTCCCTGGGCCTGCAGTTCGATTATCAACTCGTTGCGTTGTGCGGGGTCTTTGTAAATCTTTGAAGCATCATTTTTTAACGCTTGCAGCATGTCGTCGAGACTTGTGTAGCCGAGCATACTAACAAAGGCCGGATTGGCGTTGCTGAGCCTGCCGCTGAGCGTGGAGATACAAATGCCTTCGACGGAATTTTCAAATAGCATTTCGAACTTCTCCAGGTTTTGGATCGCTTGATTCTGCGCCTGGATGCGATCTTGCTTTTCTTTGTTAATGCGGTCGGCGATGCCCATCGACAACACGATAACAGTTGTCAGTGCGCCGAACAGTCCGGCGAACTCGGTAACTATGCTGTAAGGAGTGATACCAAAACGAATAGAGGCGGCGATAAAGGTGCCGAGTATAAAGGCGCTCCAGGCGAGTGTGTAGATTCTGGCGGTGCCGGAGCCCTTCGCCCATAGATAAATACTGATAGAGATACTGAGTATACTGGCCAGCATGGCGCAGGCCAGGACGGCGCGCAATGATACCTGGTAGGGTAGTAAAAATGCGCTCAGGAAAATCACTACACTCACCGCCAGCAGCGTGTTGAATAACTGTTTCTGACGACCTCGTAGAGCCAGGAAATTGATCGAAAAAAGCAAATGTGTACAGATGATGAGGCTAACGGTAAATATGACGCATTTTTGATTCCACCAAACAGCATTGGGCCACAATAACTGGAAACCCAGGCCCGCTTGAGAGGTGAACAGGAGCACTGTGGCCAAGGCAAATGCGGAAAACCGGAGGAATAGCTGTTCGCCGGTTCTAAAGAAAATAAACAGGTTAAAAACACCGACAATTGCCATGACGCCGGCCACCGCACCATAGATGGCGTAGAACACATTTTGATATTTGTAGAATTGCGAGGACTCCCATACCGACAGGGGGACGGCAATATTGCCCTCGGAGCGCACCCGCAGGAAAACGTCGACACCTTGGTTCGGCTCAAGCGCAAATGGAAAGGCGAACGAGGCGTGGTCTATCGGGCGGGAGTGAAACGGGCGGTGATCACCGGTACGTACCGCCTCCAGCAGCTCGCCGGTGCCGCTGTCGATCAGGTAGAAGTCCACCTCATCCAGCGCCGTGTAGCCACACAGCAGGACAAAGTCGGTGGTTTCGGTCCCGGCGTCGTTATGCAATCGCAGGTTGAACCAATAGCTGCTATGACTGAAACCGAAGCTGGGTACCTGTGCGTTATTTTTGCGCCAGGCGCTGGCGGTCAACGCCCGCACCTGCTGGAGTGTCAGCTCGCCGGCCGGGTCTTCGGTGTAGCGAATTGCCCGGCCACCCCAGAGCTGCTGGGTGGTCGGTCCCAGCAGCAGTGGCTGGGGTTCCGCCCACACGGTTGCCGCCTGCAGCAATATTGGCAATGCTGAAAAGAGTCCGACCAAGAGTATCAGGCGTCCCGCGTAATTTCCCATCAAGGCCAATATCCATCGGAGGCAGTGTCCGGGCACTGCCGTATACTTGGTTTGGGTGTATACAGGGTAAGCAATGCCCTGGCGTAAGTATAGTCAACAGCCCGTGTTGTGCTCCTGTCGGACAGAATGTCCATTTCCATGCCAATCTGAGTGAACCCCGGCCCCAGGGACGCTATGTCGGTTGCCTTGGCACGAGGATAACCAAGGGCTGATTCCGATAGAGCTGAGGAGCGATGCGCCGGCAAAAACCATCCGCAACTGACAGTCCCCCATCTCGAATATCAGTTGTGGTGATACTGTCGCCGGGACTGTCTGGTCGCGGCAGGTGGCTATGCGCCCAGCATCGGCAAGTGCTTTACCTTGTGGTACATCAGTGACATGGCAATGCAGTGTTTCAAGGCGGCAATCGGGATAACCTGGCCGGCATCGAACAAAATGGCGCGGTTGCCTTCGAAGTTGAATTTGTCGCGGTAGCATTCCCTGAAGGTTTCCACCAGCCTCGTTTTGCAGTGAAAGTACATGGCGTACTGATGGGGACTAGCGGCTTTCCAATTGATCCTTATTGTGCTGCCGCCGTCTGCCAGGTAGCTGGGTTCTCCCCACTTCAATGTTTCTTCTACTTGGCCGATTGCCTCGGTTTCGGCAGCCGTTTCGAATATCAGCTGGCGCAGAAGCAGCAATTCCTCCTGGATATTATTTGGATAGGATTGGAACTTTCTACCTACTTGTGGGTTTTTGATATCGGAGATTGACGTCGTCATCACTGGGGTCATTCGTCAAATGGCGAGCTTCTCGTTTTGTCTGCAAGCGCAGCACCACAATAGATGCATTTCTCCTTACTGGCGGCGACGAGCATATTACAGCGACTACAAGACAGCTTTTTACCAAGGCGTTGTTCTCGATCCGACACTACCATCTCTATTTTCTGCAAAAGCTCGGGTTCGCCGTAGTTCGCTTCGCTGGCCACTATCTCCCATAGCGCCTCGGTAATGAGAGACAGCTTGCCTAGTTTTCGTTCCAGCTCTTCAATGCGTGCGTTATTGGTTTCAGCTTGTCTTGAAGAGTTTCTGGCTATTCGCCTGCTCTCCAGGTCCTGTGCCGTATCTCTACGATTTTCATCACTCATGCAACCTCCCCTTTATTTGCATCACAGCCAGCATATCCTCTCCGCCCGCATCCATGCCGACTTCAGTGAAGCCGAAACTCGCATAGAAGCCTTTGGCTACCGGGTTTGCCGGATCGTAACAGATTTCGATTTTTTGTAGTGCTTTTGTCTGCTTTATCTCATCGATTGCCTGTTGTAGTGCCCGCCGTCCAATACCTTGTTGCTGGTAATTTTTATCAACCATAAACCGCCAGATGGAAACTTTTTCCGGTTCATCAGCTACCCACATAAGAAAGCCGACCGGTTCTGAACCGCGATATATGGCCCGTGTTTGATAGTGAGGGTTGAACATCGATTCAACCAGTGACCACATATTGCATGCCACATAGTCTCGCTGCTGTTCCAGCACCTCCAGATCGCAAACTTTCTCGTAGTTATCTTTCGTTACCGGCCGCAAGTCTACTTTCAATGGTTCTTCCACGCTGTTTTGATACATTCGCAGTTATTGTCTATCTGCCTCCTTTAGTTCTTTACTGTTCAGGCTTGATGGTTTTCCCCAAATTGCGGATAGCTTCCCTCGGTATCTTGTAGTGTTTGGTAATCCACGTCATATTTCCCTGGACAAAACCCACGAATTCCCTTTGCAGCAGCAACTCCCAAGCGCAGCTTGAAATTTGGTTGATCAAATCGGCCTGCTCTGCCTCAGTAGCTCCGTTCTTTTGGGCGCTTTCATATCTTTCCAGAGACATGCGCAGTTTCTTTCCGGCCCTGCCGAGGGCGCCGGCCTGTTCCTCTACTATTTCGAGTTCCAGGGCGCTTAACTTCTCCGTTCGCAGACTATCCAGACCGAACTTTTGCATTTTCTGCTCCAGCTTGGTTCTGTGTTGACCGAGTGTTGGTTGTTGCAGTCAACTCTTTTAAATAACGTGACATATTACAGTAAAGGGCTATTGTCATCGGGCTGGTTCTGCCTTCTTCGCCGCCAAAGAACTCAAACAGTGCCTGTCTGCCTTCATACAACTGACGATCGGGTGGTTCTATATAAACGGCGTCAGGTGTAAAACAATCCGCAGCTGCGCGGGCGTCACCACGGTTCCAGTCATCCGCCACTCTATTGAGAAGTCGTTCGAATCCGTCATTATTAAGAGAGGCTTCTGTGCTCGAGCTGTATAAGCGGTTAGCATCGGATAAATGGGTACAGCCAAAAAGTGAAAATAGAGTGAAGCAGATAAGCGCTGTGGTTGATGGTTTCATGAACTCCCCCTAGATCATATTGACCCTATAGAACCTCACAGGTCCATACAATATGCCGGATCGATTCCAAATAAGTCACTAACATATGTAGCCGCTCGCCGGGTGCTGTTCGAAGTGGCCGCCTGAACGGCTTCACTCACAGCTACTTTACAATTGCTAAGCTAGTGCGGTGGCACTCGGTTGCTTTGATAATCGGTTTGTCTTCGAAAAATAGCACCCCTATTGGTGTCAAAATACTGTCTGTACAACTTATCACTCGCCTCGCTACATCTGGCAGTTTGTGCAAACGCTGCCAGTGTTCAGGGCCGACACTAGTCTGAGTAGCGTGTGCTGTGGGAACTGATATTAGCATATCAGGTCGGCGATAACATAACTGCAGTCCTTGCCGGGGTAAGTCTAGGCTTGAACGGCGTCCAGTCGGGCGTCGCTCGCTCCTCACGCAAACCAGCGTGTGTTTATGGGAAGGCAGTGGCATCACCGGTAAAGATATTCTGAAGCCGCGGAGATTCCGGCACAAAGGGTTTGTCAAAAGGCTGCCGTATTCCATCTACAGGTATGCCGCCGCCTGGGGAATAGGACGCGGTCGTGTCGCAGCGGCAATGTATTGTTTAAAGACGGATTCTAAAAAGCAGGAATGGAGAGCCAAATTGTTAGTCCTCGTTGGTCACCGGAGGACTCATCGGTCCGGCTGCGAATTTTTGTCACCAATATTAAGTTCTGCAAAAACTCTCGATGTAAATTTCTCCGGCGTAAACTTTTTCGACAATGCGTTGAGGTTTTGATTAATACCCGTGGTTACAAAATAATACATATTTCAACACAACTTATATCTAGAATCTTACGCTCAAATCAAATGCTTTAAAAACAGGTTTTTTTATGAAAAGGTTAATAATGGGCACGACTGCAGTGCTGTTGAGTTTACATCTGTCGGCTGAAACCTTTGAAGGTTCGTTGAGGCTGAGCACCCAAACGGAAATAGACAGTTTTCGTTACACGGAAGTTACAGGCAGTTTGATTATCGAGGAAAGCGTTGAGGGTGAGATAGTGAATCTCGACGGTTTGTCCGAACTTAACCGGATTGGAGGCAGGAGCTTATCTATTCAAAATAACCAGGCGTTAACCAGCGTCGACGGCCTGTCGAACCTCGAGTCGGTAAAGCACGGCGGTAGAGTTGTCATACAGAATAACGATGCTTTACAGAATGTGGACGGCTTATTGCGACTGAACAGTTTACTCGGGTCAGTCATTATTACCGGTAACCCATCGTTGAAAAACCTGGATGGTCTGGCTAACACCGGATACAGTTCCGCCTTTGAAGATAAAGTGATATTTGTAAAAGACAATACAGCACTCGAGAGCGCCTGTGGTCTGGCCGACATCTGGACCAATGTCGATGGCCTGGGTCCGGTTTATGTTGAGAATAATACGGCCTCGACGAAAAATGTGACTGCGATTGTTGAAAACTGTAAGAGCTGCAATGCTGTCTACGAAGGTGATGTCACCCTGACCTCGCAAGCGGAGTTGGATAGCTTCAATTACTGCAAGGTTACTGGCGAGTTAATAGTTCAGGAGAGTATACCCGGTGACATCGGTCATTTAATCGGCCTCTCTGGTCTCCGGGAAGTAGGTGGCTTGAGTATTCTCTCAAATAGGGAACTGTATTCGACCAATGGTTTAAATTATTCTTTGAGTAGAGTCACCGACAAAGCGCTCAGAATGGTCAGAAATCTCTCCATGCATACAGTAGACCTGCCGGAGCTCGCCGCCGTTGAAGGGAATATCAACCTCAGCCGCAACTCAGCATTGACAAGTATGCGCTTCGAGAACCTCACCACACTGACCGGTGGTATCAGCGCTTACCATAACCTGGCTTTGGAATCTATAGAGCTGGGTCAGTTAACAGAGATAGGTGATTATTTGACACTGAAGACGAATTCTTCTTTACAGGAAGTGTTTGTCCAGGCGCTAACGCGTATAGGAGGTTGGGTACACATTCAATTTAATGCGAGCCTGGAGCATCTGGGGTTCATGGATGAGGTCGCGGATATAGGTGACTACCTTCTTGTCAGCCACAATAACCGGTTAAACGATATCAGCGCACTAAGTGAGTTAACCACCCTTCCTGCAGATATGCTATTGGTTAAAAACCCCCGGTTATTGACCTTGAATGGCTTGCAGAACGTTATCACCGTCGATGGCGATTTTACACTTGTTGATCACAAAGGTCTGCAAAACCCCTGCGCAGTCTCCAGCCTGTTAACCAACCAGGGTGTTGGGGGAGTGACAACTATTGCCGGCAACGGCGCCAACTCCGGTTCGGCGGAGGATATCATTGAGGCGTGTCGGTGATGGACATTCACTGATGCAATGTGGAGAGCGGTTTCGGTCCTTTTCCAACGCTTTCCCGGCGTGCCAGCCCGACGCCCGGTCGACATAAAAGCCGGCCAGGTGTCAGGTAATGCGCCGATACCTGTTAGGGGTTAGCCGGTGTGACACTGAGTACAAAAGCGCCGGTATCCTGCACCTCCTTGCTGGTGACTTCGACGGTGTAGTAACCCGGCTCCAACCAGATATTGACAGTGTTTTCCCCATTTAGCACCTGGGCTTGATCTACCAACGGGTCGCCATAGATATTGGGGCCTTCGACAAGGAAGAGGTGACTTTCTAGATTGGTTGAGGTTGTCTTGATCTGGTAGTCGCCGCTGGTATCTACCTCGAAGGTGTAAGACTGTGCATAAAAATACTGTAAGCCGTGATTGGGCCCGTAAGGGTCATTATTGAAAATGGGCGCTTTAAACATCGATAAGCATGGCCCTGACCCAAAACCCGATAGTGTGCCTGTACGAGGTTGCGAAAGCCTGATAAAACGGTCGCAGGCAACTGTCGACTGGCCCAAATCAAGCCGGAAGCGCGATTCACGCTGCGGGTACTGAGTTGTGATTTCGAGCAGATAATCGCCGGCATCCAGCTCTCTTACGATAGTCTGGCTCCGGCTGACATCGAAGTCATTTTCGGGGAAGGATTCAGTGAGCAACAGCGGTGCCGGGGACTCCTGCTTGGCCAGGTAGAGGTAGGAGGGCTGTGACTGTAGAAATGTGAAAGCTCTGACTATCCTCGGCTCGGTCAAAGTGAAGGCGAATTGCTTGGCATAATAGTTACCCGGCTGCGGCCCGTAGGGATCGCCGTTGCCGCTGTAGAACCTGAACAATGAGTCGCAGCCCTCGGCGATTAGCCCCTGGATAAACGTATCTCCCAGGGCGATATTCGATTGGCAGGCACTGGTGTTGTAACGATTGGCGCGGAAAGAGTACTGGCCGATAGCCAGTTCGTCGTAAGCCGTTACCTCCAGCGCATAGCTGCCCGGGTCCAATCGAATATCAAAACCGTTGCTGGGTGAGCCGTGGGTTGTTCGTGTCGAGGCAATGGTCTGGTTGAAATTGCCGGCTTCATAAAGATTCAGCAGTACGGCCGAGTCCCCAAACAAGCGGATAAAGTTGAAGTCCTGGGGTTCCTGTGATGAAAATGTGTAGTAGTTCGCCCGTTCCGGATTGATGCCTGCGTAAGGGTCATTGGGATCGGGCATCCAGGAGAGAATGGGACATCCCGCCGACCATTCATCGACAATTGTGCTGTTGGGCACCAGTTCCTTTTCACATACGGTTTGCAGGCCGCGCGGCTGCACGTCTATAACAAACTGGCCCGGCGCATAGCGACTCACCGTGGTGAGTTCAATGGTGTAGTCGCCCGCGCTGAGGTTAGTGACATAATAGTTACCGTTGAATTCCTGAATGGGCGGGGCAAATTCGCCGGTGCCGTCGAGTATATAAAGATAAGTTGAAACCGTGGAATCGATATCGATGCTGATATCAGTCGCCTCGGCCAGGCTGAAGGTGAAGTATTTCGCCCTGAAGGGCGCGCCCGGATTTGGACCGTAAGGGTCGAAGACATCGCGGTGTTGGGATTCACAGTTGGGGGTCCAGCCATCGGCGATACTGGTGCCCAATTCGAGGGGTTGCACACACTCGGGATTACCCAGGTCGTTAAACACCAGCTCCAATTCAAAGTTAGACAAGCTGGTGCTGGTCGCTTCGATAGTATAGGTGCCGCTGGGCAGCCAGGTTTCAATAAGACTTTCCTGGAAGCTCAGCAATGGCGTCGTATTGGGGGTGGGGCCCTCTATCAGGAATAAATGCCGATTGAAGCCACCGGTTATGGATACCCTGATATCGGCATCCCGGTCAAGTTGAAAAGTGAAATACTTTGCCGGAACGGGACGGGGATTGTAAGGGTCCTGATTGTTTATGCGGTTTACCGAAGTGCAGCTCTGCACCCATGTATTGGTCACTGTAGTGCCCACGGCAATATCCAGGTAACACTGGGAAATATCGACGCCCTGCGACATTGCTTTGGTGCAGAAAAATGACAGCAGCAAAGCACAGTAAAATGCCAGGTGGTAGGTTCGTTTCTTTTCCATGGTTAATATCCTCTGGTTCTACGAGCTAGCAGTTTTCGTTTCTGTATTTCATGTTGTAGCCGGCGTGCTTTTTGGTAACTCGGGTAAAAGTTCAATACTTTGTCCAGGGTGTTTTGCGCGCGATCCAACTGGCCGAGTTGGTAGTGCCGTTCCGCTTTGGAAAACAAGCCTGCTATATGGTAAGGGTATAGCTCCACAAACCGGTTCAGAGCCTCCAGGCTCGCTTCCAGGTCCCGCTGCCGGCGCAGCTCGACCTGGGACAGGTTGTACAGGGCCCGGTCATTTTGTGGGTTGAGGACCAAAGATTTTTCCAGTAAATCCTTGTCAAAATACTGGCGTCCTTGAAATGCGAAATATTCCGAAAACAACAGGAGTCCGGAAAGTAAAGGGATAAGTAAAAAGGCTGTTGCAAAAGGCTTTCTGACAGGTATCTCTATAAAACCGGAAAACCCCGATCGACGAATAACAGTTGCAAATAAGATCGTAGAAAAAAACAGGCTTGCAGGCGTCAAGAAAACGGCACTAAAAAGAGAGTGGAACAAGGTTGCGAAAACGGCAACAAACAACCATTTGTCTATATATTCTCCGCGCACAGCATTGGCCAGCGCCGAGAAGAATATATACGATAGAAAGGCTACAAAAACCGAACCGCCAATAAGTCCCAGCTCACTGTATAGCTTGAGAATAATATTGTGAGGCGTTCTCAGTATTTGACGCTCGTTGATAAAGGGTGAAGCTTGGGATGTGCCTGGAAGTGCATACTTCGGATGTATATATTCAAAATTGTTTGCGCCTACGCCAAAGAACTCCTCTCTGGACATTGATGCGGTATTCTCAAACAGTTGGATGCGCTGCCCGGCGGCTGCGGAGATACTGTTTTTGAAAACGGCGATTTTGCCACTTAGACGCCCACTTTGGTTTGTGTCAACAAATTGATAGATGCCGATTCCCAACAGCATCAAGGTAGTTACTGAGAGAAATATCAAAGCTCGCTTAACGCTTTTGCGGGCAATAAGTGCAAAAATTATCAGCTCCCCAAGGGTTAAGCCAATAATGGTGCCTCTTGTGCCTGCCTCCATCAGAATGCTGACTATCAAAAGTAGTGTAATTATGGCTGACCAGAACAGTGCCTTCTGGTGCCTATGCTGAAATGCGAAGATAAGCAGGCAGGGTATCCATATATTAAACACATGTCCGGCATTGTTAATAAATCCGATAGGAGAGAAAGTACCCACATTGTAAGGGCGTTGCAGGGCGTATCTTTCCAGAAAAAACACCAGGCAAAACACTAAAGCTGACCAGAAGGCGGTAGTAATGAATAAGTTCGCGAGCGATCGACCGGAGAAACTGTTGATCAGGCAGTAGGCCAGCAGGGAGGCGTTGAAGAGACGTAATATGAACTCGAGGCCAGCGACGGTATGGGGCGCCCACCAGAGGCTCGCCACCGACAGGACCACTAGAGTAAAAACTAAACCGCTCAGCGGAGACAGCTTAAGAGCGCGCTGTTTTTTAAAGAAAAACAGGAAAATATACAGGGATGTAAAGCAATCGAAGATAAACCATTTCGGAGTGTCGTGGCTGTAGTAAACGCCTGAAAAGTGAACGGTCGACATCAGTCCGCCAATAATGGCAAACAGGCCCAACTGCCGTTTAAAGACATAATCGGCGATATAGTTCCATTGTCTGAGCATCCCCAAAGGCTAACCCGTTTCTCGAACATGAAGTCAGTCTTATAGTGATTGTCTGTGAGCAGAGTAACAATACCCTATATTTGGAAAATATGCTGATTGTTGTTAAGCGCAAGGGTTGGTAATGCAATTTATGTCTTTTAACGTACTCAGGTTTTTGCAGAGGCTGTAGTTACAAATACAACAGTTTGATGCTTGACACTAACCACTTCTTGATCAGGTCTGTTGCGCTGATAGCTGCGGTAATAATTTATATATAAAATGATCTGTAAGGTGACCCCTAACCGTTCGGACCAAAGTTTTATAAGGCAAAGCTATCGCGATTTGGTTGGCATGGGATTACCATTGAGAGAGCAGGTGATTTCCGGATTTTACTCAGCCAGAGAAACAGAAGAGAGGCAAGTAGGCACAGGTCGCAATGCTAATGAATGGCTCGCCAAGCTGGTCAAATCTCACACCATTACAAACGCTTGCAATATCATCAGGAAACAATCGGTATGCTAACACCGCTTGAGCTCTAAAGGCTTTTTTAAAAGTCTTGTTTATGTTGTCGATAGATTGGCGACACCGGGATTCTTAAGGCGGAAATTCCTGATACTGCGGAACACCCTCAGCAATAGTTTCCCACTTCGCCTTGGAACCGACGAAAATATGCCGCTCTAACCTAACGTCCGGGTCGCCGTCGACACAGCCCAGAGCCACGCCGTGGATTTTCCCACCATAGACGCCGCACAGCATGGAACCACACCGGCTGCAAAACTGTTTTCCCGCACCCTGTGTGTTCACATAAGATGTCAATAGTTCCTGTCCGAATACCCAGGTAAACTGCTCCGGGTCCACCAGGGCATATGCCGATGCCTGGGCGCTGAACGCCTTTCTGCACCGGGAGCAATGACACGATCTCGCGTCATACAGTTTTCCGCTAATTTGATATTTTACGGCACCGCAAAAGCATTCTCCGGTTATTGGCAAGGGTGTCTCCTCAATTGGCGGCTACCAAAGCGGTCGGGCATGCCCGTTTACTTCTATAGCTGTTCGCACGACTTTTTGCTGTGTTGCAGCGCTTTTAAAATACCGTTCTCAATATTGTAAATCCACCCGTGCACCGACAGGGTGACGCCGCTTTTCCAGGCGTTTTGCACGACGGTGGTCTCACAGACATTTTTTACCTGTTCGATGACATTTAGCTCGCATAGCCGATCGGCTTTTTCATCCTCGTGCACGCCGTCCAGAAGCTCGGCATTGAAGCGACTCACATCTTTGACCTGGTGCAGCCAGTTGTCGATAAGCCCGTGGTCCTCGTTGCTCATCGCCGTTTTGATACCGCCGCAGCCATAGTGGCCACAGACGATAATATGCCTCACTTTCAACACTTCTACCGCATACTGAATAACGGAGAGGCAGTTCAAATCGGTATGGGCCACGATATTGGCGATATTGCGGTGTACGAAGACTTCGCCCGGCGGCAGATCGACAATCTGGTTGGCCGGCACGCGGCTGTCGGAGCAGCCGATCCATAAATACTCGGGGGTCTGCTGGCGAGAGAGTCTGGAGAAAAAATCGGGGTCTTGTTCGGTTATGGCATCGGCCCAGGCCCGATTTTTATCGAGCAGGTGTTGCAGTGTTTTCAAGCCGGATTACTCCTTTATCGTTGTCTTTGTCGACTGACAGACCGGTCGATTCATCTACAGCGATCGATTTAGCGACAGGGATCGATGTAACTACAGGATCGATGTAACTACAGGATCGATGTAACTACAGGATCGATTTAACCATGAGAGCGGATCGGCGGGGCGGGTAGAATGTGACCTTTTTCGCACCCCGTGACGGCACCGCCTAATGTATTGATTTTGGGGGGCTAAATCAATGTCGGCTAGGGGGCCGTCGCCGGGGGCGTAGTGCCGGAGGGGTGTTATGGGAACTAGTCGTCGCCGTTATCGGACATACCGAGTTCTTTTAATTTGCGCGTCAGGGTATTGCGCCCCCAGCCCAACAGGTTGGCGGCGTCGCGCTTGCGCCCGGCGGTGTGCTTGAGGGCGGTCTCGATCAGCGCGCGTTCAAATACCGGTACCGCTTCGGAGAGAATATCCCGCTGACCCCGGGACAGGGCCTGATCGGCCCAGTGGCGCAAGGCCTTGTCCCAGTCACCGGAGGGCGCACTCACCTCCTTGGCATCCATCAGTTCCGGCGGCAAGTCCTCTATGTGTACTTCGCGGCCGCTGGCCATGACCGTGATCCAGCGGCAGGTGTTTTCGATCTGGCGCACATTGCCCGGCCAGTCGAGACTGCACAGATAGGTCTCTGTCTCCGGTAGCAACACCTTGGGTTCAACCCCCAGTTCGCTGGCGGCTTTGTGGAAAAAGTGCTGGGCCAGCTTGGGGATGTCCTCGCGGCGGTCGCTCAGCTTGGGAATATGGATGCGAATGACGTTGAGGCGGTGAAACAGGTCCTCGCGAAAACGGTTATCCTCCACCAGCGTCTCCAGGTTCTGGTGCGTGGCGGCGATAATCCGCACATCCACTTTGATCGGCGTGTGGCCGCCGACCCGATAGAATTCGCCGTCGGCCAGCACCCGCAGCAGCCGAGTCTGGGTTTCGGCGGGCATATCGCCGATTTCATCGAGAAACAGGGTGCCGCCGTCAGCCTGCTCGAAGCGACCCTGGCGTTGGGCGGCGGCGCCGGTAAAGGCGCCTTTCTCATGGCCGAACAGCTCCGACTCGATCAGGTCGCGGGGAATCGCCGCCATATTGAGGGCGATAAAAGGCCCCTGGCGACGTGGGCTGTGGCGATGCAGGGCTTGGGCCACCAGCTCTTTGCCGGTACCCGATTCGCCGTTGATCAACACCGTGATATTGGATTGTGAAAGTCGGCCGATGGCTCGAAAAACCTCCTGCATGGCCGGTGCTTCGCCGATAATTTCGGTGCCCATATCGGGAATTTCCGTGTCGGTCTCATCCGACAACTGCTCCTGGGCATGGGCCAGGGCCCGTTGGGTCACGGCTACCGCTTCATCGACATCGAAGGGCTTCGGCAGATACTCGAAGGCGCCGCTCTGGTAGGCGGCCACGGCGCTGTCCAGGTCCGAGTGGGCGGTCATGATAATGATCGGCATGGACGGGTGGTCCACCTGGATATTGTTCAGCAGCGACAGGCCATCGATACCGGGCATGCGGATATCGCTGATAATGGCGTCGGGACGCTCCCGGGACAATTGGGTGAGGGCGCTGTCGCCGTTTTCGAAACTGTTGGTGGCGATACCGGCCTGTTGCAGGGCTTTTTCCAACACCCAGCGAATGGAGCGGTCGTCGTCGATAATCCAGACTCGATTGGTCTTATGCATCTTGCTGTTCCGATTGTAAGTGTTCCAGGGGTAGGTAAATAGAAAACGCTGTGCACCCGGGGCGGCTCTCGCACTCGATCAGGCCGCAGTGCTGATTCACCAGTTGTTGCGAAATGGCCAGTCCCAGGCCGGTGCCCTCGGCGCGGCCGGAGATCATCGGGTAGAAAATATCTTTCACCAACTTGGCGGGAATGCCCGGGCCGTTATCGATAACGGTGATCCGCCCCACCAGCGGATGGTGGTGGCGACCGATGGTAAACTGGCGCTGCACCCGGGTTTGCAGCGTAATACAGCCGTCTTCCAGCATGTCCGCTTCACGCAGCGCCTGGAGGGCGTTGCGCACGATATTCAATACCGCTTGTATCAGTTGCTCCTTGTCGCCCGGCAGGTCGGGAATACTGGGGTCGTAGTCCCGTTCCAGGCGCAGGTTGCCGGCACATTCCGCATTTACGACCGTCGCCACCCGCTCCAGCACCTCGTGCACATTTACCGGCTCCCATTGCAACGGCTGGCGCGGTCCCAGCATTTTGTCCACCAGTTTGCGCAGCCGGTCGGCCTCGTCGATGATAATGCGGGTGTATTCCTCCAGTGCCTGATTGGGTAGCTCCCGCGCCAGCAACTGGGCCGCGCCGCGGATGCCACCGAGGGGGTTCTTGATCTCGTGAGCCATGCTGCGCACCAGGTTGCGAGTGGTTTCCTGGGCCGAACTGAGGGCCTCTTCCCGACTTATACGCAGCAGGCGGTCAAGTGGTTGTACCTCTATCAACAGGCCGCCCTGGTCGGAAATGGGGGTCACCGAGTAGTCAACGGTCAATGTGTGGCCGTTGTGAAGTTGCCACTGGGTCCGGCGCTTGGTGTAGGTGCGCATTGCCGCGGCGGCCTCCCGCAGTGTCTCCAGCGCGGCATCCGATTCGTAGAAGCTGCGTTCTATCGGGGTGCCGGTCACCTGGGCGCTGCTCACCTCCAGCAACATCTCCGCCGCCGAGTTCAAATGGCGCAGGCACAGCCCGCCATCGACCACCAGCACGGCGGTATTGAGGCTGTCGAGAAGCTGTTTGAAATTGGCGTCGCTGGCCATAGCCGGGTTCCGGGGTCTCGAGTTTAGTCGTGCCGAGGTCTCGAGAGTAAAATCTCGGGAATTAAAGCTGGCACCAATCGGGCCGGGCATCTTGCGGGAAGTCTGCAAAAACCAAACCAACCTGCCGGACGACCTATAACTGTGATCTGGAGAGGATTATTCTACGCAGCGGTGCAAACGGCTGCACCATTTTTGTGCATGCATGGTGTTGGTGCATTAAATCGAGACTTTTCTCTACTGGCTTTTGGAGCCACCCGCCGCGGCTTCCCGGGCGGCGTGCTGATGAGAGCTGCGGCTGTTGCTACTTTTTGCCCTTACCGGCAGGTTTGGCCACCGTGGCCCGCCGCACATGGACCGTGACCGGCTTTGAAATGCCCAGCACCTTGCCCTGTCTGTTTACTACCCGCACCTGCAGGCTGTGGCTGCCACGGGTGATCTCCTTCAGGGTGATGGTGGCGGCGGCCTCCTGCGCGACGGTTTTGCCATTGAGCATCACCTCCAGGCGATGTTCCGATGACAGCGGCGGCTCCAGGGTGGCGGTGACGGTGAGATCGCGCTGGCCCGGCGGCACGAAGGTACCGTCCGTCGGGCTGCTAACCGACAATTGGTAGCGGGTCGGCAGTTGTGACTCATCCTCCGCATCGCCCGTCCCGGCCCCGGTACGCGGGATCACCGCAGGTGGTGGTTGCGTGTTAATGGCGGGCAGTTTGACGGGTTTCGGCTGCTCGCCCTCCACCGCTCTGGGGTTGTCGGTGTAGACCACATTGCCGTTTTCGTCTACGGTTTTATAGACCTGTGCCTGGCCGGGTAACGGCAACCATGACAGCACTGCAAGCACAATATAACGCATGGAATAACGCATGGAGAGCTCCGTTGGGTCACTCGCAGCCAGGCTGGAGTTGAGTTGAGGATAAAGTCTATACTTTTCGCCGCGCAAAACCAAAGGAGTGTGTCATGTTCGTCGCACCGATGTCGCCGGATGAGCCGCGGCGGCTGGAAGCACTGCTTCGCTACAACATACTGGACACCGAAGCGGAGACGGCCTACGACGATCTGGTGGAAATCGCCGCCCATATTTACGGCACGCCGATCGCCCTGATCAGCCTGGTGGACGGCGAGCGGCAGTGGTTTAAAGCGAAAGTGGGTCTGGACGCCGAGGAGACCCATCGGGATGTGGCATTTTGTACCCACGCTATCTTGCATGATGAAGTGTTTGTGGTGCCCGATGCCCGCAAAGACAAACGGTTTCACGATAACCCGCTGGTCACCTCGGCACCGGACATTCGCTTTTACGCGGGCGCGCCCTTGATTACCAGTGACGGCTATGCGCTGGGTACCCTGTGTGTTATTGACCGCGAGCCCCGCGATTTCGAACCGGGGCAGTACAGCGCCCTGCAGGCGCTGTCGCGACAGGTGGTCAGTCAGCTTGAGCTGCGCCTCTACGCCATGCAGATGCAGGATATAAACGCCCGCAAGGACCGCTTCTTTTCGTTGCTGGCCCACGATTTGAAGAGCCCGTTCAATGTGTTGCTCGGCTTTACCGAGCGGCTGCAAGCCCAGGCCGCCACCTTGGCGCCGGCGAAAATCGTCGCGATTGTCGATGGCCTGCACCGCGCTTCCACCCAGGCCCACGACCTGTTGGCCAACCTGCTGGACTGGTCCCGGTTTCAGCTTGGCGGTATGGTTTACACCCCTGAGGACGTCGATCTCAACGTCGCCGTCGAGCGGGTGTTCGCCTTGCTGGATCAACAATCGGTGGAAAAAGGTGTCGCGCTGCGCTCACTGGTAAAAACGGGCACACCGGTTTATGCCGATCCGCCGCTGTTGCAGTCGCTGCTCTACAACCTGGTGCTCAACGGCATTAAATTCTCCAGCAGCGGCGGCGAGGTAACCGTGGCGTGTGAAAGAGACGACGCTGCCGCGCGCGTCGCCGTCAGCGATAGAGGTCTCGGTATCCCGGCCGCCCGGCAGGCGCGGCTGTTCGACATTGACAACTATGCCTCCACCCCCGGCACGGCAGGCGAAAAAGGCACGGGTCTCGGCATCATCCTGTGCCATGAGATCGTGACCCGCCACGGCGGCGAAATGGAGGTGGAGTCGGAGCCGGGGGTCGGTTCGAGCTTTTATTTCACTTTGCCTGACAAAGCGTAAACATTGCCCGGCGGCCGGTTCCGCAGAGATGCAGTGTTGCCACCCGACATAAAAAACCCGATGCGGGAGCCGCATCGGGTTTTTTGTCGCCGGGTGAGCGGCGCTTACACGGAGTAGTACAGGTCGAACTCAATCGGGTGAGTGGTGTGCTCTACCGCATAGACTTCATCCATTTTCAGCGCGATATAGGCGTCGATCATATCGTCGCTGAAAACGCCGCCGGCGGTCAGGAAGGCGCGGTCCTCATCCAGTGCCGCCAGCGCCTCGCGCAGGCTGCCGGAGACCTGCGGGATTTCCGCCGCTTCCTCTGCCGGCAGGTCGTAGAGGTCCTTGTCGGCGGCATCGCCGGGGTGAAGCTTGTTTTTGACACCGTCGATACCGGCCATCAACATGGCGGCAAACATCAGGTAAGGATTGGCGGTGGGATCGCCGAAACGCACCTCGATCCGCTTGCCCTTGGGTGACGAGACGTAGGGTATGCGAATGGAGGCGGAGCGGTTGCGGGCCGAGTAGGCCAGCATCACCGGCGCTTCGAAGCCCGGAATCAGGCGCTTGTAGGAGTTGGTGGAGGCGTTGGAAAACGCATTGATGGCCTTGGCGTGCTTGATGATACCGCCGACGTAGTGGAGTGCGGTTTCCGACAGTCCCGAGTAACCGTCGCCGGCGAACTGGTTTTCACCGTCTTTCCAGAACGACTGGTGGCAGTGCATGCCGTTGCCGTTGTCACCGACCAGGGGCTTGGGCATAAACGTCGCGGTTTTGCCGTAGGCATGGGCCACATTGTGGACGCAATATTTGAGGATTTGCACCTCGTCGGCTTTTTTCACCAGGGTGTTGAACTTGACCCCGATCTCACACTGGCCGGCGGTGCCCACTTCGTGGTGGTGCACTTCCACGTCCAGCCCCATTTGCTCCATGGCCGCACACATGGCGGCGCGGATGTCGTGCAGGGAGTCTACCGGGGGCACCGGAAAGTAGCCGCCTTTGACGCCGGGGCGGTGACCCATATTGCCGTCGTCAAAGCTGTGCTCTGAGGCCCAGGCGGCTTCTTCAGAGTTGATCTTGTAAAAGGCGCCGGACATATCCGAGCCCCACTTGATGTCGTCGAAGACGAAAAACTCAGGCTCCGGGCCAAAATAGGCGGCATCGCCCAGACCCGAGGCCTTCAGGTATTCCTCGGCGCGTTCGGCGATGGAGCGGGGGTCGCGCTCGTAGCCCTGGCCGGTGGCCGGTTCGACGATGTCGCAGCGCAGAATGACGGTCGGCTCGTCGGTAAAAGGGTCGAGTACGGCAGTGCTGTCGTCGGGCATCAGGATCATGTCCGATTCGTTAATACCTTTCCAGCCGGCGATGGAAGAGCCATCGAACATCTTGCCTTCTTCGAAGAAGTCCTCGCTGACTTCAGAGATGGGAATAGAGACGTGCTGCTCCTTACCCTTGGTGTCGGTAAATCGCAGGTCCACCCAGCGGGCTTCACTTTCTTTTATCAGGTTCAGAGTCTTCTCTGACATTGCGGTCCTCCACAGTGGCCGGGACAAAATATGGGTTATTGAATCTAGAGTGTTCAGAACTCAGCGTTAACAACTTAGAGCTATCAGTAGGGGCAAAATATGTGCCACTTACCGCTATGCCCTCGTGCTTACTAAACTCGCTTGATAAAGCAAGGGTTTCGCTAACTGCCGACTGCGGTCCGCGGCGAGGTGCACCAAAGGCGCGCACCAAAACAGGGCTTTGCAGGGCTGCATGCACCAAAAAAAAGCAGACAGAGGTTGTAACCGGAGAGCAGGCAAGATCTGTGTCGAATTTGTGTGCAAATTGCGAGCGTGCATTATAATCGCGCCCCCGGCAGAAGAGAATATACTGCACAACTCTAATTCACGATCCCGGCGTTTTTGCTGCCGGGGCCGCCCGGGGCCATCCCCCGGCGGGCTGTACGAGCACAAGATCAGACCTTTTTATGCACTTCATCGTCAAATTATTTCCGGAAATTACTATCAAAAGTGCGCCGGTGCGCCGGCGGTTCACTAAACAGTTACGCGATAATCTGCGCCATTTACTGCGGCCCCTGGACCCGGGCATCAGGGTGCAGCGGGACTGGGAGAAAATCGAGATCAGTACCGAGCGGGCCGATAACGACCTCTGCGGGCAGGTAGAGGACGTTCTTTCTCACACCCCGGGTATTGCCAATTTTGCCCGGGTCGAGGTGCATCCACTGGGGGATATGGAGGATATTCTCGCCAAGACCATGGCGGTCTGGGGGGAGGCGCTGGCGCATAAGACGTTCTCCGTGCGGGTCAAGCGCAACGGCCGCCACGAATTTTCCTCGATCGATGTGGAGCGCTACATCGGTGGTGGTCTCAGGGAGCAGACCCGGGCCGCGGGCGTCAAGCTCAAAAACCCCGATATTGTCGTGAGGCTGGAGATTCGCGACGACCGGCTCTATGTGGTGCGGCGCCAGCGGCCCGGTCTCGGCGGTTTTCCCCTGGGTACCCAGGAGCCGGTGCTGTCGCTGGTGTCCGGCGGTTTCGACTCCACCGTCGCCAGCTACCTGATGATGAAGCGGGGCATTCGCACCCATTTTTGTTTTTTCAATATCGGCGGTCGGGCCCACGAAGTCGGGGTCAAGGAGGTGGCGTTCTACCTCTGGCGCAAGTTTGGCGCCTCCCATCGGGTGAAATTTGTGACCATACCTTTCGAGGGCGTTGTCGGCGAAATCTTACAGCAGGTGGACAATGCCCAGATGGGGGTGGTGCTGAAACGGATGATGCTGCGCGCCGCCAGCCGCATGGCTCGGGAGATGGGGGTGGGGGCGCTGGTTACCGGTGAGGCGATTGCCCAGGTATCGAGCCAGACGCTGCCCAACCTCAGTGTTATCGACAGCGTTACCGACACGCTGGTACTGCGCCCGCTGATAGCCACCGACAAAAATGACATTATCACCATCGCGCGGCAGATCGGCACCGAAGAATTTGCTGCCAATATGCCGGAGTACTGTGGTGTTATTTCGGCCAGACCGACAACCCGCGCCCGGCGCGATCGGATCGAGCAGGAGGAGTCCAGGTTTGACTTCGCCGTATTGGAGGCGGCACTGGCGCAGCGCAACATTAAAACTATCGATCAGGTGGTCGATGACCTCTCGAGAGGCGTTGACATCGAGGTGGTGACGGACCTGGCTGCCCGCAGCCGGGGCGATACCGTGGTTATCGATATCCGCCATCCTGACGAAGAAGAACTCAAGCCGCTCAGGATCGACGGGGCGGCGGTGGAAAAGGTGCCGTTTTACCGGCTGAACACGGTATTTCCCGACCTCAGTACCCGGCGTGAGTATTTACTATACTGTGATAGAGGCGTCATGAGTCAATTGCACGCCGCGCACCTGCGCGAAGAGGGCTTTGATAATGTGGGCGTATACCGACCCGGAGCCGGCAACTAGAGGCTGAGCAGATCCAATGGCAAAATCAACGCGAACTGAAACGATCTTCCTGGTCGCCGCCGTGCTCGGTATCCTGCTTGTCTCCAGTGGTGCCACTCTATATTTCAGCGGTTCACTGACGAGCGCTACCGCCTCGGGCGACGAGCCGGGACTGGGCTACCAGACGGTGACCTTGACGGATGCGCAGGTGGAGTGCGAAAAATATGCCCGCGCAGAGTTGGGTAGCCGTATCAAGGCGCTGGCTGTCGATACACACTCGACGCGTTTTGATAGTATGGACAAGCGCTACAAGGTCTTCTTTATCGCCGAGTTGTACGACAGTGGGGATCGTAAGGGCGTGACTAAGTCTTTCCACGTCAACTGTCTCACCCGCGGTGAGCGCGCCACAGTGGCGCAATTCAGCATAGCGGAGGATAAGGAGCAAAAAACCAAGGCGATTCAGCGCGAGGAGGGGGGCGTGTTTGGGTGGCCTCTGTAACCGCTGTGCTGGCTCGAGCAGTGGCACAAGCTAAGCGGGCCGGGTTTCAGTCACTACTGGGCGAGTGATTTGGTTTGACTGGTGTGGTTTAAATTGTGCGGCTCAAGTGAAGTGGCTTAAGCGACTGGGCCCCAGCGGCTCAGACTGAGCGACCCGGCCCCGGTTGAACTCACAGAGCGCGGCGGGATCAGAATCCTAAGTAGCGGCGCCAAGGGGGTAAAGCGATGCAAAACACAAGTTTGATAGCACCGGGTCCGGGGCTTGGACGTGGTATTGCACTGTTGGCCGGCCTGGCGCTGGCAGCGCTTGCCCAGGCTCAGCCGGTGTTCAAATGGGTGGATGAGAAAGGACGCACCCATTACAGTGACACCGCGCCGGTCGACCGGGTGGTTGAGCAGATGAAGGCGCTGCCCGAACTCAATCTGCTGTCCAGCGACGGGCTGGAGAATTTCCCCCCGCAGTTGCAGCGTACCAAGGTCAAGTCACAGCCCACAGCCATTTTGTTGAATCCCGACGGCGGTGGTTCGGCGGCAGCCGACGCGGTATCGACCGAGGTGCCGCTGTTGTATACACCGGTGAGCTATAGCTATTTGCCGGCGCGCTACCAGCGGCGGGTCCGCTGCAGCGGCGGGCACTGCCGGCTCAAGCCCCGGATACCGGAGAAGTATAAGTATCCCCACCAGCGCAAACAGCATGCTGCCGCCCGCCAGCGCAACGCTTCTCACCAACAACGCAACTCTCTACAACAACGCAACTCTCTACAACAACGCTACGGCCATATCAAACCCGTGGGCTTTGACAGCGCCGGGCGCCGGCCGGTGTGCCGCCAAAACTGCGAACCTGCCAAGCCGATACTGTCGCGCCAACTGATACGCTAGCTGCGATTGCGCCGCCGGTAGGCGGCTAAACAGGTCCGGAAACGGCGAGTATTATGCCCGGACAGGCGGTAAGATAACCCCGATTTTTCAGGGATATCGCTATGTCTGCCGCACCGGAACCCCCCATCCACGACGCCGACCAGATCGCGCAGTACGAGCGGGCGCGATTGTCGCGCGACCCGCGCTTCGACGGGCGCTTTTTCACCGGTGTGTTGTCCACCGGTATCTACTGCCGGCCGATCTGTCCGGCGCCGGCCCCCAAGGCCCGCAATGTGGTGTATTTTCACTCCGCCGCCGCGGCTGCGGCGGCGGGCCTGCGTCCCTGCCTGCGCTGCCGCCCCGAGGTGGCGCCGGACAGTGCTGCCTGGAGTGGCACTGAAGCCTGCGTCAGGCGCGCCTTAAAGCTGATTCGGGCCGGGGCCCTCAACGACAACTCCACTGAGGCCCTGGCACAACGCCTGGGGATTACCGACAGGCACCTGCGACGTCTGTTTGCCCGCCATTTGGGCGCGGCGCCGAAAGTGGTCGCGACCACCCAGCGGCTGGCTTTTGCGCGGCAACTGTTGCGCGAAACCAGGCTGCCGATCGGTGAATTGGCACTGGCGGCGGGTTTTAAGAGTGTGCGCCAATTCAACACCGGGTTTCGCCGGGCGTTTGAGATGACGCCGGGAGACTATCGCCGTGCCCAGGCCGGCCCGCGGGCGCAGGCTGGTTTGCGGCTGTTGCTGCACTACCGGCCGCCCTATGCCTGGCGGCAACTGCTGGATTTTTTCACTACCCGGGCCATTCCCGGGGTGGAATCGGTGGATGATGACAGTTACCGGCGAGTGATCAGAGTGGGGACGAGCCTGGGCACGATCGCCGTCAGCCAGGTGCCCGGCAAACACTGCCTGCAACTGGCCATAGAGGGTATCGACAGTGCGCTGTTGACCCAGGTGGTGAACAGGGTGCGCCTGTTGTTCGACCTGGATGCCAGCCCAGCCGCCGTCGCCGAGGTGCTGGCACAGGACCCGCTGCTGGCAGAGACTGTGGCCGCCGTACCGGGGCTGCGCCTGCCCGGCGCCTGGGAGCCGTTTGAACTGGTGGTGCGGGCCGTGCTGGGACAGCAGGTCTCGGTAAAGGCGGCACGCACCTTTGCGGCGCGTATTGTCGAGCGCTGCGGACAACCGCTGGCTGCCGACGCCGCCAGTGATGTCGGCCTGACCCATGCGTTTCCGACACCTTCACAATTGGCGCAGGCCGACCTGAATGGTCTTGGGATCACCGGGCGGCGCATCCGCACGCTGCAGCAGATAGGGGCCGCCATGGCCGCCGGCGATCTGCAACTGGAGCGCGGCATGGATCTGGCGACCTGCCTGGCGCAGTTGCAGGCCCTGCCGGGCATCGGTCCCTGGACCGCGCACTATATCGCCATGCGCGGACTGAGTGAGCCGGACGCGTTTCCCGAAGGGGACCTGGGGTTGTTGAAAGCGCTGCAGCGAGTCGAGCCGCAGGCCGGTGTCAGGGAGTTGTCGCAGCGGGCCGAGGCCTGGCGGCCCTGGCGCGCCTATGCAGTTATGTACCTGTGGCAGACGCTGGCGTAAGCTCGCCGCTGTGGACCTGCGGACCTGCGGACCTGCGGACCTGCGGACCTGCGGACCTGCGGACCTGCGGACCTGCGGACCTGCGGACCTGCGGACCTGCGGACCCATGATCACGATAGTTATTTAAGGAGCCAGGTTTATGCACTACGACTACCTCGAAACCCCTTGCGGACCCCTTTTGATAGCGGGTGGCGATGACGGGTTGCACTTTGTCGAGTTCCAGGACGGCGAGCGCCCGCGGCCGATCCAGGCCGATTGGGAGCAACAGGAGAAACCGCTGCGTGAGGCCAAAAAACAACTGGCCGCTTACTTCAAGGGGGAACTCAAGCAGTTTGACCTGCCGCTGGCATTACTGGGTACGGAATTTCAGCGCCAGGTATGGGAGGCGTTGCAGGCAATTCCCTACGGCGAAACCATCAGTTATCAAACCCTGGCGCAACGTATCGGCAAACCCAAGGCGGTGCGGGCGGTGGGTGCCGCCAACGGCCGCAATCGGCTGCCGGTGGTGATCCCCTGTCACCGGGTTATCGGCAGCAATGGCTCGTTGACCGGTTTTGCCGGCGGTGTGCCTATCAAGCAGTGGCTGTTGGACCATGAAAGCGCCCTGCGGCGCCTGTGTTGAGTGAGTGCACGGCTTGCGCAGCCTGTATTCCGGTTTGAAACCGCTGCTTTCAAACCCCTGCTTACCCCTGGTTTAAAACTCCTGGTTTAAAACGTTGTATCTATACGCCTATGTTGATTAAAACCTGTTGCACTTCCCTGAGCAGCGCAGTGACCCGGGGAAACTTGTCCTCGAGCATAACAATGGATTCCTGGATCGGTTCGTGCTCGCTGTCGCCGGGCTGCTCTTCGGCGTAAAGCAGTGCGTCGATATGGTTTGACAGAGCCCGCAACTGTTCGCGCTGCTCGTCGTCGAGTTGATCGTGGGCGTCGATTTCCCGGTTGAGCTTGGTGAGGAGATCGTTGAGTTGGTCCCGCATAGCGCTGTCCCCTGATGCTGTTGTTTTAAACCACTACAGTCCTGCCTGTGGAGAGAAACCCAAGGCGCCAGGCTCAATTCTAGCCCAGAAGTGGCGCTCAAAGCTTGCGCTTAATCAGGTTTTTCCGCGGCCTCGCGAGCGGTCGACCTGTGACTATCTCTGCCATTGTCCCCTTAACAATCCCGTGCCTATCGCCGTGTCTATCCCCGTACCTATCCCCGTACCTATCCCCGTAACAACAGCCACGCTATAATGCGCGCCCTCAAATCCTGTGTCCCCCTGCCTGAGAGGCCCGATGTGTTAGAAAAGCTGCGCAATATCGCCATTATCGCCCATGTTGACCACGGCAAAACCACCCTGGTCGACAAGCTGTTGCAACAGTCTGGCACCCTCGACCGCAAGGATCAGGGCGTCGAGCGCATCATGGACTCCAACGACCAGGAAAAAGAACGCGGGATTACCATTCTCGCGAAAAATACCGCCATCGAGTGGAATGACTTCCATATCAATATCGTCGACACCCCGGGACATGCCGACTTCGGCGGCGAAGTCGAGCGGGTGCTGTCGATGGTGGACTCGGTGCTGCTGCTGGTGGACGCCGTCGACGGCCCCATGCCCCAGACCCGTTTTGTCACCGCCAAGGCGTTCGAACAGGGCCTGCATCCGATCCTGGTGGTCAACAAAGTCGATCGCCCCGGCGCGCGCCCGGACTGGGTGGTCGATCAGGTGTTCGATCTGTTCGACCGCCTGGGCGCTACCGACGAACAACTGGATTTTCCCATTATTTTTGCCTCGGCAATCAACGGCGTGGCGGGGCTCGAGGTCGATCATCTGGCGGCCGATATGACGCCGTTGTTCGAGATGATTACTGAGAAAGTCGAGCCGCCGGCGGTGGATCGCGACGGCCCGTTTCAGATGCAGATCAGCGCCCTCGACTACAGCAGCTACGTGGGGGTGATCGGTGTCGGGCGGGTTACCCGCGGCAGTGTCGCCCCCAATACCCAGGTCGTGATCGCCAGCGCCGACGGCAGCCAGCGCAAGGGCAAAGTGTTGCAAGTAATGGGGCATCTGGGGTTGGAGCGGGTGGATGTGCAGCGGGCCGAGGCGGGCGATATTGTCTGTATTACCGGTATCGAGGGGCTCAATATTTCCGATACGCTGTGCGCTCCGGACGCTGTCGAAGCGCTGCCGCCGCTGTCGGTGGACGAGCCGACAGTGAGTATGACGTTCCAGGTCAACGACTCACCGTTTGCCGGCAAAGAGGGTAAGTACGTCACCTCCCGCAATATCAAGGAGCGTCTGGAGCAGGAGTTGATTCACAATGTGGCGTTGCGGGTCGAGCAGGGTGACAGCGCCGACAAGTTTATCGTGTCCGGTCGCGGCGAACTGCATCTGTCGGTGCTGATCGAGACCATGCGCCGGGAGGGGTTTGAAATGGGGGTGTCGCGCCCCGAGGTAATCCAGAAAGAAGTGGACGGCGTTATTCAGGAACCCTTCGAGCAGGTGGTGATCGACGTCGAGGAGCAGCACCAGGGCGCGGTCATGGAAGAGCTGGGGCTGCGCAAAGCAGAACTGACCAATATGGAACCCGACGGTAAGGGTCGGGTGAAGCTGGAGTTCGTAGTGCCTTCGCGGGGCCTGATCGGTTTTCGCGGCACTTTCCTGACGCTCACCTCCGGCTCGGGCATTATGACCAGCATCTTCGATCACTACGGCGAAGTCAAACAGGGCGAGGTGACCTCGCGCCAGAACGGCGTGCTGGTCTCCATGGTAAAGGGTAAGACCCTGGCTTATTCGTTGTTTAACCTGCAGGACCGGGGCCGGCTGTTTGTCGGTCACGCGGTCGATGTCTACGAGGGCCAGATTGTCGGGCTGCACTCGCGCAACAACGATCTTGCGGTAAATCCCACCAAGGGCAAGCAACTGACCAATGTACGGGCCTCGGGCACCGACGAGGCCCTGACCCTGACCCCGCCGATCAGGCACTCCCTCGAGCAGGCGCTGGAGTTTATCGAAGACGACGAACTGGTCGAGGTGACCCCGCAGAGCATCCGCCTGCGCAAGAAGCTGTTGACGGAGACCGAGCGCAAGCGCGCGAAAAAATGAGCTAACTATTAACACCGCAGCGATAGGCGCCTAAACTGTAGAGGTCGCCCGGCCATGTGGTAGTGCTGTGATAACACCGGATCAATTGGAGTCCTCCCTGTTCGAATTCGTGTCGGGTCTTGCGGCCACCGATCCGGCCCACGACCTCAGCCACACCCTGCGGGTGGTGGGCAATGCTAAAAGATTCGCGCTGCAAGAACATGCCGATCTGGCCGTCGTGATACCGGCCGCCTGGCTGCACGATTGTGTCACCCTGCCCAAGGATGCCCCCGACAAAAATACGGCTTCGCAACAGGCGGCCGCCACAGCTGTGGATTTGCTGCGCCGGTTGGGCTGCGAGGATGCGCTGCTGGCACCGATCCGGCATGCCATCGAGGCCCATAGCCACAGTGCCGGAATCGCCCCCGAGACACTTGAGGCCCGGGTGGTGCAGGATGCCGACCGCATTGATGCGTTGGGTGCCATCGGCGTGGCCCGCTGTTGTTTGGTTGGGGGCGCTTTGGGTAACCCTCTCTACCACCTGAGCGACCCTTTCTGCGAGCAGCGCCAGCCCGATGACAGCGAGTTCTGTATCGATCACTTTTACCAAAAACTATTTCCCATTGCCGAGACATTGCATACCGGTGCGGCCCGGCGTGAGGCTGCCAACCGCATTGGTTTTATGCACTTGTATATTGCACAGTTGAAGCGGGAGTTGTGAAAAGGTGGGAAATTTAGAGATTGAGTCATACAAGTTGCTCAGTTTTCCATGGCCCCAAAAAGCGCGGCCTCCGTGGGAAGTGCACCACGTTGCTTCGTGCGCTCGTTTGCAGGGCATTAGCTATTTCCAGGGGGACCAGTGAGAATCCTATCGACGGTGGGCTTTTTTCTTTTATTAGGGGGTTGTAGCACTGTCCCGACGGTGGATGCCAGAGCTAACTCGAATGAACAACCAATACCTTTGACGTCAGTGCTGCATAAAAAGAAATGGATTCATGGCGCCATTGATTGCAAGTCAAATGCAGATCCGGCAATTGAAGTGTTTCGTTACGACCATTCGAGCTATGTACTTCGTCAAAATAAGTGCCTTAGCTTTGAAGCGCCTTTTATCTATGTATTATTTGGCGAGGACAAGGCGCTTGTTTTGGATACCGGTGCCACCGAAAGTGCATTGGATTTTCCACTGTATAAAACGGTGGAGTCATTGATCGGGGAGCATGCACAACGAGGAGAGACAATTGAGAGAGCCCTGTTAGTTATTCATTCCCACAGCCATAGCGACCACTATGCCGGTGACTCTCAGTTTGAGGGGAAACCTCATATCACGGTGGTAGAACCAACGGGTGCTGCTGTGCAGCATTTTTTTGGCTTTAGCAAGTGGCCCGATGATGAGGCGCAGATTGATTTGGGTGCTCGAAAGCTGACAATCATTCCAACGCCGGGCCATCAAGAAGACGCGATTGCGGTTTACGATTCAAAAACGAAATGGTTGCTTACCGGGGATACGCTTTACCCTGGTTATATATACGTTAGAGATTGGCAAGCGTACAAAAAAAGTATTGCGCGTTTGGTTTCATTCTCTAAAGCGCATGAGATAACCGCTATATTAGGTGCACATATTGAAATGACAACAAAGGCGGGGGAATACTACCCAATAGGAACGGTGTATCAGCCAAATGAAGCCGGCCTCGCACTACAAATAGAGGATCTTGTGGCTTTGAATTCACAGCTAAAAAATTTAGATAAACCCAAAAAAATTGTGTTTGATAAGTTTATAATAGTGCCAATGAATATATTTCAAAAATTTTTCAGTAGCGTGGCGAAATGGTTTGTTCAATAGCTAAAAGCAAGCAACAGTCGAATTGCCAGCTATATGAGCCTTAACGAATTATGGAAACTGTAATCTGTTATAGGCCTGTGGGCCAAAAAGAATTGGATTTAGTTGTGGAGTCTGGATACAAAGAATGGCCCCCCCGCCTCCCGGAACAACCTATATTCTATCCAGTAACAAATGAGAGATACGCTATTGAATTGACGCAATGGAATATCACTGATTTCGGTGTGGGCTACGTCACCCAATTTGAAGTATATAAAGACTTTATGTGTAGGTATAAAATTGAGTGCGTGGGTGGCGAGCATCACACTGAATGGTGGATTCCTGCTCGAGATCTGGATGAATTAAACAGAAATATAGTTGGAAAAATCAACGTTATCGGTGAGTATCGTAGTTCATAGCAATTTAAGTCAGAATGCCCTTTGGCTGAACACACCGGCGCATGCTTTTGATTGGGGGGTTCAGCCTAAAAAATAGAAATTTAGACTATTTGTGAGGAAAATATATGATTTATCAAGTTTCAGGTGATATCTTGCTTAGCCAGGCGCAGGTGATCGCGCATGGTATAGCCGCCAACGATCCGATGAGTCAGGGTTTGGCACTCTCGCTCCACCGGAAGTATCCTGCTATGCACAAAGACTTTCATCACTGGTGTCACCAGAGCCACCCCAAAGCGGGAACTGCCTGGTTGTGGGGCGGTGCGGATAGTGTACGTGTAGTGAACCTGATCACCCAAGAAGGCGGCTTTGGTAAAGGCGCACGGCCTGGAAAGGCAACGCTAAAGCATGTTCGAGATAGCTTGAAAGCGTTAAAGAAAATTATTCAAAAAGAAAACTTCAAATCCGTTGCCTTGCCTAAGCTGGCTACCGGCGTTGGGGGGTTGATCTGGGATGATGTACTTCCGGTCATTGAGGGCGTATTGGGTGAAATGGATATACCCGTTTATTTATACACCGACTATCATGCGGGTAAGCAGGCAAGCGAAGTTAACCTGACTTAGATCAAGTGAGAAAGTGCTGCAAAGATTATATGGTATAGCCCGTTGGGCCTTAAACGGCTTCAAGTCGCTTGACCGGACATCGCAACTTGATATTCTGCTGTGCATCGGTTGTCGGTTATTAGGGTGTTATGTGAGGCAGTGCTGATGAACAGACTTATAATTTTAATTCCTCTGGTCTTTATATTTATAGGGTGTGATAACGCTAATGTGAGAGTTGCTAACGAGAAAATTAGTTCTTATAAATTTCTCGATGAAATGTACCGGGATGGATATTTTCCCAATAATCTAGTTGATAAAGGCCGAGGTATTCTTCTTGAGCTTTGTCTTGAAATCGAGAAGAAGAGACCCGTTTCCCCTGCAGAGGTGTACAAACTAACTCACACTGCAACAGAAAAGTTTAATAGGCTGGCCTTGGAGTTTGAGGCGCAAGGGAGCGAGATCGAAACAGCCGCAAGAGAGAATATAGGTATGGACATAGAGTTTATTCTGAAGGCATACGGATATGACCTCGATCTTGAAGAGGCCATTGCGCCACGTAACTGGTAACTCCATAACAATCACAGATAAGGTTTTGCTGGTGGCGCAATGCAGATAATTGCAGCAGAGAAAATAACATTACGTGCAGCTTAGACAATTTAGAGTATTGCTGTTGTTTCAGTAGTGCTCTATGTACAAACGCCAGAAAATTTACTGAACCACCGCAAGCGCTATTTACCCCGGCCAGTATGCGTCGTGTTATGGATCAAAAATACTCGGGATGGTAATGTAGATGGAAATAAAAATAGACGATTTATCAGATCCCAGAATTGAGGAATTCCTCAATGAGCATATAGAGGATATGAAGTCGGTGTCACCGCCTGAGAGCAAACACGCCCTCGATCTGGAAGGGCTGAAGGAGCCCAGCGTCACATTTTGGTCTGCGTGGGAAAAAGGCGTATTAATTGGTTGTAGCGCGCTTAAAGGGTTGGACGGTACACACGCTGAAATTAAATCCATGCGTGTGTCGACTAAACATAGAGGGCGGGGATATGCCTCAAAGTTGTTAAAGCATATATTGAATGAGGCGACATTAATGGGTTATGGCAGGTTAAGCTTGGAGACTGGTTCGATGCCTTTCTTTAATCCGGCTCGTAAACTCTATGAAAGCTTTGGGTTCAGGTACTGTGCCCCTTTTTCAGATTATAAGGAAGATCCACATAGTGTCTTCATGTCGTTAGATCTTGCTAATAATGTATAAAAAGCCAACCAGGGAGAAGTAAAACCCCGCTTTGCTTCTGTTCTTTCCCTCCCACTGGGCTGTTATGTAATAAGATCGAGGTTCAAATAACATGAAAAGGTCTATATTCACTTGCAAGTTAGATATTCACCACCGTTATTATCGGGCTTCATTTGCTATTAAGTCATGGAGTGAAGGCATTCGTAATCGGCGATAAATCTTGGCTGCAGGGACAGGTGTTGAAATATTTCGCTTTAGCTATCAATTTATTGTTTATTAAAAGCTTCAACGACTGCTATCATATCATCACTTCCGTATCCGTTCATTGCAACTTGCTTATACAATAGTTCACTGGTGTCGGCCAGCGGTGTGATGGCACCCATAAGCCTGGCGGATTTTGTTATTAGTTGATTGTTGTACAGGACATCCGATATTGAGGCCTGGGTGTGGTAGTCTTTCGTTAATAGCTTTGCAAGCTTAACCCGCATGACATCGTTAGCCATAGGGCCCGAGCAAAGAACCTGTTTAAAAATATCCATATCGATGCCCGCATGTTTTGCGAAGTTGACCGCTTCAGTGAGCGATGTCACCAGTCCAATTAAATAAGTATTTACAGCCAGCTTTGTTTGCATTGCTTTTGGGACGGCGCCACATTCAACAATAGAGGCAGTTATTGGAGCCAACAACGAGGTAAGCTTTATACGAAGGCTTTTTTCTCCTGCGATCATTGCAACAAGCTTCCCCTGTTCTGCTGGAAGCCGAGAGCCAGAAACGGGGGCTTCCAGATAATGTCCTGCGGCGTTTTTGATATCCCTGGCAAGGTCTGCGGAATAGTTGGGCAAAGTGGTTCCCATATGGACTATAACTTTATTTTTTACCAGGCGTTTAAAACGCTCTGAAGGGCGGTGGAGAATGGTGTCGATTACTCGATCGTTGGCCAGCATCATGAGTATGATTGAGCAAGAGCTGAACACTTCATCTGAATCTCGAGCAACGCTTGCCCCGTATTTCGCCAAATTTTCGGATTTTTCAATACTTCGGTTCCAAACTGTAAGCTTGCACCCCGCTTTCACTAAGTTTGTGGCCATGGGTTCTCCCATGCTCCCAAGCCCTATAAAGCCAATGTGTTCTTTCACTACTCTTTTTCCTTTAGTGAATAAGTTGATTGATTGCTTTGCCAGGCCAGGGCCTGCTCCAGCCGATCGTCTCCCCAAAACAGCTCACCATCTTCTGTAATAAAACTGGGCGCTCCAAAAACCCCCTTTTTTATCGCCTCGGCGGTATGTTCCCTTAATCTTTTCTTTAAGGCCGGGCTTTGTGCTGTGGCAAGTGCCTCTGCTGTCTCTACGCCAAGTTTTACCAGAATATTGCTTAAAATATCCGGATTTGAAATATCTTCCCCCAGTGCAAATTCGGCAATGAAGACCGATTTGCAGAAATTTCGTGTCCAATCATCGGCTTCTTCTAAGAGGGCTAAACGTGTTGCAAGCAAACTCCGGGCAGGGAAAGGCTCTGGTAACTGAAAACGAAGGCCACGCTGTACGGCGATACGTTGCATATCGCGCTTCATATACGCCCCCTTCGCCGGATAGATATTAAAAGGGGAGGTATTCCAACCTTGTTCTTTAAACACCGGGCCCAGCAGAAAAGGCCTCCATTCGATATCTACTTTTGCGGTTGCCGCCAACTGATCAATACGCATTGCCGATAGATAGGAGTAGTTTGAAGCGAGGTCATACCAAAATTCCAATCGGGCCATCTTACTGGTCGTCCTGTATAGTTTGGAAATACTATATACTAAACCGCGTATCAGCGATAATGACTTTGCGATCACCGAACTTTTCTGCCTGTGCACCGAAAAGAGGTTGACCAATTCCCCAAAAGAGATTTTGAATGGCAATAGCGAAGGAAAAATCGGCCCTCAACCAGCTAAATTCTTCTTCTATTGGACTCTGAAAAAGGCCGAATGAAGAACGAACTGCGAAACTAACCAGTATAATGATGCATACTGCTACCAGAACAGGCGTGAACAAAGCGCTATCCTTTGCTGTGTTTGTCAGTGTTGTCATTCTGTCCCCATTTTTGTGTCGCGCTTTGCCGGCACGCACGTACTAGCTTGGGGACTTTAGGGCCCCCAGTGTTTTCAGAATTTTCCTCATCGGGATTTAGTATCCGTGTTCTCAATACCCGGCTTTGCAAAAGTGTGCCCTGTATCTCCTCGCCGCCATTTTTGATGAGCGCGGATTGCCAGATCGACAAATACCCGCTTGGCTACAACGGTAGTGAACTAATTTAAATGCCTTGCCGCCTATAATTCCACTTTATCAAAAAGGGGTTGTTGTGCATAATGAATAGTATTGAAGTTTTACTTTCGATTTGTTGAAGTATGAATACGACCTTTGACTTGAACGCCTTGCGGACCGTGGTTGCCGGAGCAAAATATGGAAGCTTTGCCCGCGCAGCTCGACATCTTGGTCGGTCGCAGTCGGCGATCAGTATGCAATTAAAAAAGCTGGAGGAGCAGGCCGGCGTCCCATTATTTGTACGCAATGGCAGCAGGCTGGTGCCGACAGAAGCAGGTCAAAAGCTATTGACTTATGCCGAGCGCATGATTGCTCTCAATGATGAGGCGGTCGCTTCTCTCGGGGCCAGTGCTTATGCAGCCACTGTGCGGCTGGGAATGCCGCAGGATTTTGCAGATCAAATTCTACCGCGTGTTCTGCAACTGTTTGTGCAAGAACATCCCAATGTCCATGTTGAAGCACATATTGGCCGAAACTATGCACTGGCGGAAGAAGTCAGATTAGCGCAGTTGGATATTGCGCTACTGTTTACACCGGAGTACAACAATGATTGTGGCGATCTTATCGCTGAGATGGATATGGTTTGGGCAGGTCCTGCCGACCCGGATCTGGTAAAAGATGGCGCACCTGTTCCAATAGTGGCTTTTAACTTTCCATGCGAATTTCGTAAACATACGATAGAGGCACTTGAAAAAGCTGATCGGTTGTGGCGTTTCGCACTCACAACACCGAGTTTAGCGGGTATCTGGGCAGCCATTTCGGCTGGCCTGGGAGTGACTGTGAGAACAGAGTATCAAACGCCAAAACCATTTCTTAAGCTGAATGAAATCGTCGATCTACCAAGTTTGCCAAAGATGTTTGTCGCTCAAATCGAACATTCAGCGCTAACCCCCGCGGCTTGCGATCTTTCCCGAATAGTAAAGTCAGTCGCCAGTGAACAACTTCGGGGAGAATGACCAACCGTTAACTTCCTTATTTGGATCGAGCCAACTTTCCGCGCACAATTTTCCGACGGGCAAAGCATCAGGCAGATATGGTCATGATTGAAATTAAACATCCAAAAGAGCTGGCGCGTTTACGCCGCTTGGCCTTGGCTGCACAAGGTCTGCTGCAGACCCAGCCCTATGGACGTGGTTTGCCGGGCGCACGTAAAGCGATTAACCATATAGGCTATGTGCAAATCGACACCATATCGGTGGTGGAGCGAGCGCACCATCATGTTTTTCACTCCAGAGTGCCTAAGTTCGAACCAGCCATGACAAATCAGATGTTGCTCGATGGAGATATTTTTGAGTATTGGGCACACGCGGCGGCTTTTCTACCCAGCGCAGATTTTCGCTTTTCCTTACCCTACAAACACGCCATTAAAAGCGGCCAAACCCATTGGTACAGAACCCCTGATAAGAAGCTTATGCGTGAACTATTGGCCCGCATACGCTCTGATGGCCCAATACGATCCCGGGATATAGAAACTAGTGGCGCAAAACGTGCTGGCTGGTGGAACTGGAAGCCTGCCAAAAAGGCACTCGAACAGTTGTATATGGAAGGCGATTTAATGGTTAGCGATCGCGAAGGTTTCCAAAAAACGTATGATCTAACCGAGCGGGTGTTACCATCCCATATAAATTCACAACCGCCCAGCGTGGAAGAATTTGCGGCGTATATTGTAGACCAACAGTTGCGCTGCCATGGGCTTGTTTCACTCAAAGGCTTGACCTATCGACGCCGCAATGCTGAGCTGCGCAAAGCGGTTAAAGCCCTGGTAAACGAGAGGTTGGTGCAGCGAGATTTAGAACAAGTGCGAGTGAGCAACGGCGAAGTATTTGTATTGCAAACGGGTGCGCTTGAACGACCTTTTCCCCGGTTGAACAGCCGGATGTTGATTCTTTCGCCATTTGACAACAGCGTCATCCAGCGCGAACGGCTCAAAGCGCTGTTTCACTACGATTATCAGATAGAATGTTATGTGCCCGCAGCTAAACGCCGGTATGGTTACTTTTGCCTGCCACTACTTTATCGTGATGAGTTTATTGGGCGAATGGATTGTAAGGCCCATCGAAAAAGTCGTCAGTTAGAGATCAAATCATTATATTTTGAACAACACAGTTTTGATGAGGACGCAGTTACTACTGCATTTATAAACGCCGTCACACAGTTCTGTCATTTTCAACAATGTGATACAGTGTCTGTGACTAACGTCCATCCAAAATATCTAACCCAACATTTGTGCAGTGCGCTGAGGTCTTTAGGGTGATACCAAGGTGTTGAGGCAACCAGGACCTTTGATCTTAGCGGCTGCCAGTTGTTTTTGCTTCAGTGGAAATCCGGCTAAGCCAATGTGCGGGGTTTTTTCACTACTTGTCCTTTCAAGCCATTTGCTTGGGAAAACTTGCACAGATATAGCCGATAAACCCATTAATACCATGCTATTAAACTTTTACCTTCGGCTTCAACACACCCTCCGTCAGAGTCAGGCCCACCGGCTTGGCTCCGGGGAAGACCGCTGCCAGTTGCGTCTGTGGAATCTGCCAGTGTTGTTGCAACAAGGCGGCGGTCCAGGCGCGCATATCTGAGGTGGGCATCAGGTCGCGTCCCTCGTAAAGATCCTTCTCTCCCAGTCCCGGCCACTCCCCCAGTACCCGGCCGCCGCGCAGCGCCCCGCCGGCCAATAGCAGGGCCGAAGCCGTGCCGTGGTCGGTGCCGCGGGTGCCGTTGTTTTTTACGGTGCGGCCGAATTCGGTGGCGATCACCACCAGGGTCTGCTGCCAGGTTTGGCCCAGGTGTTCACACAGGATTTGTAACCCGGCATCGAGCTGCCCGAACTGCTGGCTGAGGCGTCCGGGCTGGTTGTTGTGAGTGTCCCAACCGCCCATCTCGAGCATGGCGCAGTCGGGGCCGCCGGGGGCGGCCAACAGGGTGGCGCAGGCTTTGGCGAGGTGTTGCAAGCGCGGTCGCCGTCTGCCGGCGAGATCGCCGACCTTGGCGCGGGTCTCCAGCGCCTCCTGCAGGCGTTGGTGCAGGCGCACGTCGTTTTCATACAGCTTGAGTAGGCGGGCGTAGAGGTCGCTATCGGCGCCCGGCAGGTGGTCGGGGTACCAGGTGCTTGCCGCCGCTTCTCCGCGCAGCGCGATCGGCAGCGAGCGGGCAATAGCCAGACCCTCACCGCGATAGGCCGACAGGGCGCGGGCGAGCCAGCCGCTGTCGTGATCAGCCGGGGCGAGCCCGCTTTCCAACACATCCTGGCCTTCAAAATGCGAGCGGGAGCGATAGGGTGTCGCCACCGCTACCACCGGGGCCAGTTGGCGTTTTACATACAGGCCGTGCAGGAATTTCAGATCCGGGTGCAGACCGAAACCGCGTTCGAGCGGCAGTAACTTATCGACCAAGGGCTCTGCCAGGCTGCGGCGCTGCTGCATCAGCCCGGCGTCGAATGCCGGCACCACTGCGTGCAGCGAGTCCAGCCCGCCGCGCAACAACAGCCAGACAATTTTCGGCCTCGGGGCCGGCGCTTTGGTTGCCGCCAGGCCCAGTGCCGGCAACTGCCACAGCGCCAGCCCGCTACCGGCCAGTTTCACGAAGCCGCGCCTTTTCAGTGACGGATAATCGGCGATGTTTTTCACACTTATCTCCTTTGAAATTCCGGACTCATCAACAGCAGGGCGATACCCTGGGTGCGGCTCTCGGCGCGCTCGATGGCGGTGCGGGTGGCCGGGGTCAGTGCCGCGCCCAGGCTGTTGTGTGCCAGTCGCTCAGCATCCAGCCCCAGGCGACCGCTGAAGCGGGCCGCCCAGTCGATGCGTGCCAACAGTGCATCGGCGCCGTCCCAGGCGCTCTCGCTGTCGCCGTAGCCGGCCGGTGAGCCGGCATTGAACGGGCGTTGACCCAGCAGCTCCAGCGCGCCGATCAATTCCCGGGCCTGCCAGCCGGCGGCACCGGTGGCGCGGCAGGCGGAGATAAGGAATTCCCGCGGTGTCTTGAATTTTTGCGGCTCGGGTTCCCAGGCGGCCGGGTGGTTGATCAGTTCGGTGATGACGGCGCCCAGATCGCCGCCGCTGGCCTGCCAGCGCCGCGTCATCTGTTCGACCAGCGCCGGTGCCGGTTTGTCGCTGACAAAGTGTTGCGCCAGTTTACGCGACAGAAAACGGGCGGTGGCAGGGTGGCGGGCGAGGTCCGTGAGAACGGCTTTTCCCTGCGCCAGGCCGGCTTCAGCATAGGTCTTGCCCAATACTCTCCTGGCGCCCGGTTGATGGCCCTGGGTGCGAAAGACGAAGCCCCTGGGCTCTGGTTCCCGGGGGCGGGTAATACTCCAGCCGCTAATGGCCAGGGCCAGTTCGATCACATCCTGCTGGTCGTAGCCGCCGTTCACCCCGAGGGTGTGTAACTCCAGGATTTCCCGGGCCAGGTTTTCGTTGAGACCGCGTTGCCTGTTGCGCCGGCCGATCATCGAATCCGGGCCGAAGGAGCGTTCGTTGTTGAGGTAAACCAGCATCGCCGGGTGACTGCTGACGGCCAGTAGCATGTCCTCGAATTTGCCGAACACATGTGGGGCGATCGCTTCGTGTTCCAGGGTGGGCGCCAGGGCCAGCAGCGCCGCACCGCGGCTGCTGACACTAAAGTGATTCGAGAAAAATTCCCGCAGGCGCCAGGCCAGGCTGTCACCGCTGCCGATAGCGCTTTCCAGTGTGTTGCCCACCTGCGCCGCGAAGGACCGGGCCAGGGGGCGACGCGGGGGGGTATCGGGTTTGTTACCGTCTTTTTTTATCGCCTGTTTAGCCTGCCGAAACAGCGCCAGTTGTGCCAGCGCGGCGGCTGCGCCCGGCTGGTTAGGATCGAGTGGCGGTTTGCCGATTTGTCGCAGCAGCCAGCCCCGGGGGTCGGTTTGAGCGGCGGCTATTTCCCCGGGCCGGGCGCCCAGACCAAAGCGGTTGGCGGCGATAGTGGCCAGATATGTCATAAGGCGAGGGTCCCCGCTCGCAGAGATTGCTAAGGTGGCTTTCACTATCCTAACGCACGGCTGCGCCGATGGTTGACAGGGCTCTGCCCGGGCGCCATTGTGCCCGTCGATTTGGTGGAAAGACGGTGAACCCGATGGGCTCTTCGCTGCAGACTTTGACGCTGTTTGACTTGAGTTTTGCGCTGATTCCGGTGGTGGTGGTGGCGATGATCTACGCCCGCTGGCTCGGCGGCGCCGGCCAGGTGGCTGTGGCCAGTGCGCGCATGGTATTGCAACTGCTACTGGTGGGTTACGCCTTGCAGTATGTGTTTGCGCAGGATGCCAGGCCCCTGTCACTGGCGGTATTGCTGTTGATGATTACGGTATCGACGGCCATAGCACTGCGCCCTGTGTCCGAACGCGGCAAACGCCACTGGCAGGCGGCGCTGTTGGGTATCGGCGGTGGTGGCAGTCTCAACCTGGCGTTGGTTATGGGGTTGGTGCTCGGCACTGCGGACTGGCATTTACCCAGCACCTTGATTCCGCTGGCGGGAATGGTGTATGCCAGCGGTATGAACGCGGTGAGCCTGGCCGCCGAGCGTTTCAGTGCTGAAATCGACCGCGGCGAGGTCTATATCGGGGCGCGCCGGCAGGCGTTTAACTCTGCCATGCTGCCGCAGATCAACAGTCTGCTGGCCGTAGGACTGGTATCGCTGCCGGGCATGATGACCGGGCAGATACTGAGCGGCGTATCGCCGCTGATCGCCGTGCGCTACCAGATAATGGTGATGTGTATGCTGCTTGGCAGCGCCGGTATCGGGGCTGCTTTGTATCTCTGGTGGTTGGGGCGGGGTAATGAAATTGAGAAAGCCGGTGAGGCCAGTGGTTGAGTTTTGCTGTTGGATGCTCAGCGCCACTCGGCACGGGGTATTTTCAGCTTTCCGAAACAAAGACCTTTGCCGTCGGACACTGCTTGCTACTACACTCTACCGCTGACACGGGACTTCAGTGTGCGCCTCGAGGGACGCCTGCAACTTAGCAACTTAATAAAATTTGCTGCGTTGTATAAACCCGACGACATGGGCTTAAGTTGCTAAGTTGCAGGCGTCCCTCAACTGGGGTTGTGGCAAGCAGCTCCAGGCCGCAGATGTACCGCTATCGAGAGGTCTGACACAGTTACCCCCGGCGTGAACCGGCCGGGATAGCGTGCTTCTCCCTCTCCGGAGTAACCGACCAATAGTGCAAGTTAAAAAAAGACTATCGGAAACCTACGAATCAGAATTGTGCCTTGAACAGGGTTAATGTTTTTGTCGGGACCCTCTGGCGAAGTCGAATTTCATACACTTTTTTGTGCACTGATTAACTCATTTCTTCTTCAGGCGAGAATATTTTCGAAAAATTAAACGCCTTTGGTGTGGCGCCGGCTTCGCGCAGCAGTTTCAATCTTTCCACGCCTTCCTGCAGTGTGGGGATATGGCCCGCCGGAATCCACCACAGTGCCAGATACGGTTTACCCAGCAAGTGGAACCACTCTTTGCGACGCATAACAAACGCTTTGTGCTGCGTGTGATAGACAAAGCTGCGCAGCGACTGCACGTCAGCCCACACGCTCAGGTTGGAAAGCAGCTCGGGATCATCGAACGCCTGGTAAGACAGGGCGTTGCCACTGTCATCCTGCAGGCGCCAGATAAAACCGGGTGACCGTTCAGCCAGCGCGTTGATGCGATCCAGGTTGTCGACGAATTCGGCTAGCCGGGGGTCATCTTGCGGTGCCAGTAGCTGCCCGACGTTGATTTGGGCGAGATGATAATGATTTTGTGCTGTATTCATGAGCCTAGTATAGCGGCGGCCGGCCACCGGCGTATTGAATAAAATTGCGTTTGCAGCCGCTTAGTGTAGTGGGCGTAGCAGTCTGGCGGATCGGTGCGGACTTCAATGAGCGTTGCGATACTGGGCAGGTGTCATCGCGGTGTGGCTCTTAAAATTGCGCTGCAGGTGGGCTTGGTCGCTGAAGCCGGTGGCGGCGGCCACCTCCGCGATTGACATCTTCTCCCGCAGCAATTGCTTGGCTCTATTGACCCTTACATTGACCTGGTAGGCGTGGGGCGGCAAACCGATCTCCCGCTTGAACCGGCGGATCAGATGGTAGGGACTGAGCTGGGCAATGCCTGCCAGTTCCTCCAGGGTGACACTGCGATGGGTGTTGTCGTGCAGGTAGTCGCGGGCCCGCATTATGGCGGGATGGCTTGCCGGCGGCTCGGGGCGGCCGCGGCGATGGTTTTGGTTGTGAAGCAATCGACCTAACAGGTCTACCAATCGGGTTTGGGTATCCAGCGCGTCGGCGCCGCTGCTCAACTGGTAATTGAGCGCAACAATATCACGGTAGAGGTCCGCATCGTAGGCCACCGGTTGCCACATTGGCGCACTCGAGGGGTGGCTGCCATGGGCGGCGCCGATATCCCGCGCCAGCGCCGCCAGCCAGTCGCACTCGATATAGAGCATATGGTAGCCCCAGTTCTGGTTCGCGTAGGGGTTGCAGTTGTGGACGACATCGGCGTTGATGGCAACTACCGCCCCCGGTCCGATCGGCTGGGTGCGGTGTTCCTGGTAGTGACGCCCCCGTCCCTGCTCGACAACACCCAGCGAGAATGTCGGGTGACTGTGACGTCGATAGCAGTTGTTGCTGTCCAGTGCGTAGCGACCTTCCAGGTAGGGAAGTTGCGAGGGACGGTAGACTTTGTTGATCATCACTGGCTGGGTCCGGTTGCCTCGGGTGCTGTTAAGCTTACCTCACCGGGGCAATCAAACCCAAGCCGTCAGTGACCCCGCCGCCCGGCGGGGTCTGGCTAAAGGCGCCTGGACAGATCAATCCAAGACGGTGTCGGCGGCTACCACCGACAGGTTTTGAATAATGCGGTCGTCCTCTGCCTCGGTGTCGGCCTCATCGTAAGCGGGGGTACCGGCGTCGGCATCGGCCGGGAAGTTAGCGTTCAGGTATTCCGCCAGTGCATCCTGCTCGGTGCCGTCGTCGGCAAAGGTGGCAAAGCCGGTTTGCACGCCCGATTGCCTGAGGTCCACCACATTGGCGCCGGCATCGGCGGGGAACGGATATCTGTCGCCGCCGCCGGCGATAAAGCCGAGTGTCACCACGCGGAAGGTCTGCGCCGCGGCGGCGGGATTGAGCACGCCGTCCTGCACGACTACCACTTCACTGCCACCGGCGTCGGCACCGTTATCGTCAAGCACCACCAGATTGCGAATGCGCGAGCCGGCGCTTGCCACGACGGGCGGCCTGACCGAGTCGTCCACGGTTTGCGCGGTCCGGCTCGGATCGAAACTGAAGCGGATGCCCGCTACCTGCGGAAACTGCCCGGGTGTGGCGCCGGCGGCCGTGGCCGCGACGCCGTGCTCGAGAATCTCCTTGAGCTGGGCGCCGGTCAATGTCACCAGGCTGAGGGAGTTGTTAAAGCTCAGCGCAATCTCGAGATCGAGCTGGGAGATTTCACCCGGATTGTTAATGCCCGGTATGCCGGCGGGTGGGTTGCACTCCAGCGCATCCTCGCCGGTGGCACCGGGCGGGATGCTGCAAAACCCGATGGGCGCGCGAATGCCGCCGCCGTTTTTAATCGAAATCGCCGCGCTGCTGTCAGTGTCCTGGGCGTATTCGAGATTGGCCTGGGCGCTCAGGTTGCCGAGATTGGTTTCCTCGGTGCGCACCGAACCGCGCTCGCCGTTGAGGTAAACCGAGGTCAGGCCCAACACGTTGCCGGCCCGACTCGCCAGGGCGCCGTTGAGAGCGTCGGAGATGGCCGCTACCTCATCGATGGCGTCACTGATTGCCAACCCGTTTTCCACCAGGCCCATCTCGTCGGTGGCGTAGGCGCCATTGACGCTGTCGTCGAGCAGACTGGTGATCAGCACACCGCGGGTGTCGAAGTTAACCACCAGGCGCCCCAGGTAGGTGTAGTCGCCGTCGGTGTTCACCACCAGCACTGGCTCTCCGGCGGCGCTCGCCAATTGCACCGGATACTCTGCGGCGGCGGTGTCGCCGTCGCGCAGCCGATCGTTGCCATCGGCGAGAATGGTATTGGAACCGCCGGCGACAATGATGTCGACATCGCGTAACAAGGTCGCCAGCACTAGCTCTACAGTGAGCTGCTGCATATGGGCCAGCAGAATAATCTTATCGATGCCCCGCGCCGTCAGCGCGTCGACATCGGCCTGGATTTGCGCTGCGAGCGCCTCGATATCGCCGGCGTCGGCCGGCGCAATGGTGATATCGCCGGGCGAGGAGATATTGTCGAGGGTCGGTGTGGTCGCGCCCACGACACCGATACGCTGGCCGTTTACATGGATAACGGTGCTCGCCGCCAGTTGATTGGCAAGTGCTGTATTGGCGGCGCCATCGGTGCCTATCAGACCCGCAAGCTCGGGGTCGGTAGAAAAGTCTAGGTTGGCCGAAAGGTAAGGAAACTGTGTGCCGGGCCAGAGTTGGCCATCGTTGGTTTCAGCGGCCAGCACACCGGCGACTGCTTCGGTACCCAGGTCGAACTCGTGGTTACCGAGCGCGGCAGCCTGGACCCCTAAAGCGTTTAAATAGGCGACATGCGCGCGCCCGGTGCCGGTCACACCCAGTACGTCGGCGAGCGCGGCGTCGCTGGCGACATTGTATTCGGGGCCCGGAATCCAGTTGTCGCCGGAACTCAGCAACAGTGTGTTGTCGTACTGGTCGCGAAACTTATCGACAATCGCGGAGAAGCGTGTGGCGTTATTGATAATACCGCGGCCGCCGTCAACGTCGGCGAAGTGCAGCAGTTGCAGTTCGAATGAGCCCGTGGTGCAGACGAATTCTGTTTCGGTAATTTCCGCGGCTTCAAGGGTGCCGCTGCGGTCGGTGTCCACGCCCGAGTCGATACGCACGCCGCCGAAGGGACAATTGTTATCGCCGGCGGCTACCGCAGTCTGATTGACCAGACTGCTGAAACCGTCGTCGCCATCGTCGCCATCGAGGTCGCAGCCTGCCAGGACCAGGCTGGTGGAGGCCGCCAGCGCCGCTAGTTTCCACTTGTTCATGTAAATCTCCTCTACTGTATTTTGCCATCGATAAAAAATGGCCAAGTTATGAAGGTGTTGTATGAAGGCGTTATGAAAATGCCGTGACAGAAATATGAATAGATTCGTGCGACAAAAACTCACTGTCACCGCTTTAGCTTAATCATTCGTTCATAAATCTGACATGGCTCGGTCACACGGCTGTCACCTATAGGCACGAACATGATTGGTTTGTCATGTTTTTAAACATATAGAGTGTTTGTGGGGAGGTAGATCGATGCAGTTTAGGAAACAAGGGATGGCGGTGGCCATTGCAGCGTCACTGTTACTGAGCGCATGTGACGGCGATGACGGTCGCGACGGCAGCAACGGGCAAGACGGTCAGGATGGCGCCGATGGGCCGGCGAGTCTGGTGGTGCAAACCAATCTGGCTACCGGTAGCGCGCAATGCTTCTACGGGGGTGTGCGTATCGACTCGGGTGTGGATAACGATGGTGACGGTCGTCTCGATACCGACGAGGTGACCGAAACGTCTTACGTTTGCGCAGCCGGTGCGGAAAAATTCTTCAACCGTATCGCCTCTTTCCCCGTGTGCCGGCAACTCGACGCCAACTGTAATACGGATACTGAAACCGCGGCGGAAATCGTCGCCGCCAGCACCGATGGCCTGACCTTGATTTACACCGACAGCCCGGAAGGGCAGTTGGGCTTTGTCGATATCACCGATCCGGCCAGTCCGCAGGGTATGGGTTTACTGGCGCTGGGCGGGGAGCCCACGTCAGTGGCGGTAGTCGGTGACTACGCCTTGGCGGCGGTCAATACATCGCCGGACTTTGTCAATGTGTCCGGCGAACTGGCGGTGGTCGATATTGCCACTCGCACGATTGTCGAGACGATTGCCCTGGGCGGCCAGCCCGACGCCATTGCCGTCAGTCCGGACGGCGCCTATGCCGCCGTGGTGATCGAAAACGAACGCGACGAAGACCTCGGCGACGGCGCACCGCCGCAGTTGCCGGCCGGTAGTCTGGTGCGTGTCTCGCTCGCCGGCGCGCCGGCGGACTGGACCACCGCCACCGTTTCTCTGACCGGTATCGCCGATCTGTTTGCCGGTGACCCGGAGCCGGAATACGTCGATATCAACAGCGCCAATATCGCCGTGGTAACGCTGCAGGAGAATAACCACATCGTACTGGTGGATATGGCCGATGGCAGTATTGTCAACGACTTCAGTGCCGGTACCGTGGACCTGACCGCTATCGACGCCACTGAGGAAGACCCGGCGCTGATTTCCCTGAGTGAAGCGCTGGATGCGGTTCCCCGCGAACCCGATGGTGTTACCTGGCTTTCCAATGTGCTGTTTGCCACCGCTGACGAGGGTGATCTCGACGGCGGCAGCCGCGGGTTTACAGTGTTCAATACCGATGGCGATGTGGTGCACGAGTCCGGCAACAGTCTCGACCATTACACCGTGCGCTTTGGGCACTATCCGGACGGGCGTTCCGGCAACAAGGGCAACGAGCCGGAAAATGTGGACTTCGGCGCCTACGGCAGCGACCACTACCTGTTTGTCGCGTCGGAGCGGTCGAGTTTGATTTTTGTCTACGATATTGCCGACCCCGCCAACCCGGTTTTCAAGCAGGTTCTGCCGGCCGCCGCCGCCCCCGAGGGTGTAAAAACCATCCCGGCGCGCAATCTGCTGGTAGCTGCCAGCGAAGAGGATGACCGCGTTGACAAGAAGCTGCGCTCTGTACTGAATATCTATGCCTATACCGATGCGGTTCCGGCTTATCCCACCATTGCCTCGGTCGACCGGGCCGACCAGACGCCGATACCCTGGGGTGCGCTGTCCGGGTTGGCGGCGAGTGCCACTGACGACAATATTGTCTACACCGTACAGGACAGTTTCTACCAGCGCAGTCGCATCTTTACCCTGGACCTGAACTGGAGGCCCGCGCGCCTGGCGGCGCAAACCGTTATCACCGATGCCAATGATGTGCTTGCCGGTATTGCCGCCGCCGACCTGGATGATCCCACCGTCGCCGCCGACGATGCCGCCCGCATTGACGTGTTCGACGAGGCGGACCTGGACGCGCTGATCAATGCCGACGGCACCGTCAACCTCGATCCCGAGGGTATTGCTGTTGCCAGCGACGGCGGCTTTTGGATTGCCTCTGAGGGTGCCGGCACGGTCGGCGATGCCGGTCGCCCGGTCAACAGTTTGAATTTCATTATTAAAACGGACCGCACCGGTGTGATTGAGGAGGTGGTGACGCTGCCCGACGCATTAAACCAAGTGCAATTGCGTTTCGGTTTCGAAGGTATTGCCGAATACAACGGCAGTGCCTATGTCGCTTTCCAGCGTGCCTGGAACGGTGAAGCCAATCCGCGTATCGGCATCTACGATGTGACTGCCGAGACCTGGCGTTTTCTGTTTTACCCGCTGGAGCCGGCGGCCTCGCAAAACGGCGGTTGGGTGGGCCTGTCCGATCTGACGTCGCTGGGCGACGGGCAATTCCTGGTCATTGAGCGGGACAACCAGGGCGGGCCCGATGCCGCCATAAAAAGGCTTTACCGTTTTGATGTAACGGACCTGGCCGACGGCAGCACGGTCAGCAAAACCCTGGTCGATGATCTGATGGACGACCTGACTGCTGCCGGCGGCCTGGTTGCCGAGAAAATTGAAGGCTCGGCGGTGCTGGCAAACGGTGATGTCCTGATCGTCAACGACAACGACGGTGTCGATGACAACAGCGGTGAAACCCAGTTGATTAATCTGGGCGACATTCTGAATTAAGTACAACCCTCCGGATAGTCATTACCTCGAAAGCGGCGCAGTGGCGCCTTTCGAGGTTTTTTTACTCAGGTTTGTTGTCCCTTCTCTCCGATTCGAGTGGTCTCTGGCGCTGGAACGGCGGTTGCCGTGTGGGCGACCGCCGCGGCCAGGTTGTTTGGCTGCTACTGTGTATGGGGGCAATAAGCTGAAATTGGTCTATGCAGGCCAATATGCACTTATCTCCTGCGGAAGGGCCTCCCCTGGGCGTCGACAAACTCTTCATCACTGGAATCGCTATCGTATCCCCCTGCTGATAAAAGGGGAGGTGCATCTCTCGGCGGTGTTCCACCCGGCGATGCCGTCATGACATGGGACTTAGGCAGTCTTTTGTCCGTCCTCCATGAAAAGTCGTCAGGCATATACTGGTCTCGCCTCATCCTCATAAACTCTGCTTGTTGGTCATTGTAAGAGACTTTTAGAGTTGCTGGTGCTTCGCCCCTGAAGTTAGCAACGGTGAGGGCATTATTCTTTGCGTCTGGTTTAGATGTTGTGAAATGGCTACGTCCACGTGCCGTCTCCTGGAAATAGGTGCTACCAGCAGCGGCGCCCAAGCCCGGTTGCGCGCGGCTGGGATCGAAACCATGTTCTATAATATCTTGCGCACTGCTACTGCTGGTGCCGTGGTAATAGTCAGTCTGGGTGCTGGGGTCCCCCATGTTATCAAATAACATCTCTCGATCTACTCTGTAACTGGAGGTTGCTGTCCCTTGAGCATAGTAAGGGTTGACGCTTGTCGTCGGGTAGGATGGGGCTTGAGTGCGGGACGATAGACGCCTTAACAGTTCCGGTCTTGCTGAACCCGGAGAACTGGGACGGCGGTTACGTTGTGAGCGTGATGGACCACTGCTGCGATTGTCGTGGCCGGCTCTGGTTCTGCTGCTGGATGGGGGGTAATAACCTGATGTTGGTCTATACGGGTCCATGCATCTTCCTCTACAGTTTGTTTAAAATCTTTTTTAGTAAGGTGTTTAGAGAAGTTTGTTAGTTCCATGATTTACAAAGTGGGGTGACAGAACCCGGAGAAGACTCTGGTAACTGCGTGCAACCTGGCTGACGATCCCTTTGCAGTATCGCCGGTTACATTGACTCGAAAAACAGGCGTGTGCACTGCTGCCGATCGGATATTTTATGGTGTCCTGCCGCGGGAGTTGTGTCTACCTGGCAAAGGTGTGCCGATGTACCGGTAGGCGCCATTGTCTCGAGTTATTGATTGTTTCCACGCTCAAGGATTTAGCATTGAATGAACCGGCGTTGATTGCACAGCGGCCGGTTGCATGAGGGTGCCGCCGGTTTGTTGCAGATAGAGTTGCGCCAGTGAGGCTTGCTACGTCCACTCATCGTCACCAAAGCTGAAGCAGGTTTTGGACGTGTCAATACAGTTGTGGTCGCCGACAGCTCCCCAGACCTGGCACTGATTGCACAATCCAGGCGCCTGTGCATGCCTGGAGCCTGCCATATCAAAGAAGCAATACTTAGTGGTTTTTAAAAGGCTGAAATGCAAACCGCCTTCGACAGAGGTTTTCCCAATACCAGAAAAATGTCCTCTCTATGCCATAACATAAAGCGAGAAAGGTTTTCTTCGATAGTCAACGACAAATATTGATAAATAGCAGAATAAAAACAATCACCCGATCGGGTGGGTTGGTTTGGATAATCTAAAGATACGACAGCCACCAGTCCCGCCGGCGCGCCTTGACGGCGGCAAACCATTTGCACGCCGGGTACAGCATGACCACTACGGCAACCCAGACCAGGTAAGTCACCCACAGGTCGTAGCCGAACCCCGCGGGTTTATTGAACGAGCTTACCAGCCAATCACTCACCTGCCCGCCCGTGGCGACACCGGTTATCAGGGCCAGCATATGAATCAGGTAGATATGCAGCACATAGTAGAACAGCGGCACCCGCCCAATGGTGACAACGGCGTTGTGCAGGGGGGAGCGCCGGGTCTCGATAAAGCCCAGCAACATCAAGTTGATCCCCAGGGTTACCGACAGAAACAGCATCGACGCCGGGTATTTACTGACGTTGAGGAAATTCATCAGGGTTTGACCGAAGTCCGCCTGCACCTGCCAGGGGTTGGGGTCGCCGTAGATATTGAGGCCGCGGAAAACGGTAAAGATCATCAGCAGCCCGCAGCCCATGTAGATCAGGAACCGCTGGCGGTGCTTGACCGGCCAGGTGAAAATATCTGCCAGCACATAGCCGCAGGCCATCACCCCGACCCAGCTCAAAACCGGATAGGCGACGATTACCACCGCATCCCCGAGCTGCCAGAATATCTGCCGGTGCAGCGCCATCCACAGCGGATCGGTTGCCGGAATGGTCGCGGGGGGAAACACGGTATCGAGTTGCGGGCCGGCAACGATCACCAGCAGGCCGATGACCAGCACCGCCAGGCGCGGCAGGTGAATCAGCATCGCCATGGCGATCATGGCCACCCCCAGGGCCCAGATGACCTGCAAGATAATACCGGCGGGATCGTTGATCAGATTGAATTCCCAGGCGAAGGTCACCACCGTCATTTCCAGAAAGATCAGCCAGATTCCACGGGTCAGCAGAAAACCGCTAAGTTGCGCCGCAGGCATACGGTTGGCCATCAGGCCGATGGAAATACCCGACAGCAACACGAAGGCCGGTGCGCATAAATGGGTGATCCAGCGGGTGGCAAATAGCGAGGCGCCGGTATTGGGATCGCTCATGGGGTCGGTGGTGGTATGAGTGAAATAATCCCTGACGTGGTCCAGCGCCATGAGTATCATCACAAACCCGCGTAACCAGTCGATGGATGCAAACCTCAGCGCGGTTTTTTCTCCTTGGTTTGTCATCTAAAGTTGCATTCCTTTCTGTCTCAGTTTGTCAGCATGACAGGGAAGCCACGTCGAACGTTTTCTTTCCCGGTGAATGGTTATGTTGTTTCGAGCGACATTATTGGGTTTGCGGCGGACCTGTGCTGTCGTTGTTCGCCGTTAATGTAACGGTTGCACGGTCGCTTGGCGCTACAGCGTGGCGCCAATTATGGACTGTGTCATAGTTTGGCGCAAAAGTCGCGCCAATGCGGAGGTTCGACGGGTCAGCCGCAGAGGTCCGACAGGTCCGCTGCACAGACCTGACAGGATATGTGCTGAGATTCCATAAGTCAGGGCTCAAGGTTGTCCTGCAGCAGTGCGATGGCATCCTCCGGCAGCAGGAAGCGGCGATACAGCAGTGACAGAGTGTTCAGGAAGAAGGGTTTGGCGAATTGCCGGCGGCTTGGGTAGAGCTGCGCCAGCAGCGTTTCGTCAAAGGGTGTGAAACTGCCGGCCAGCGTGCAGGCCAGACGTGCCGAGTTTTGCAGCGGCGACGGTAGATTCGGTGCCACCGCGTTAGTGGGCAGATAGCCGGCTACGGGAACATCCAGGTTGGGCAGGCGCAGGCCGCCGCGGGCGTTGCCGAACGTGTCTCTGTTGATGGTGCGTTCATCCAGGGTGTCCAGCAGCTTACCGGATGGCGGCGGCAGTCCGCGGCGCACCTGGTTCTCCAGATTGTTCCACATGGCGTTGAGTAGATAGGAACCGAGCACCGGACCGTCCGCGGTGGTATTCATAGGTCGGGCGCACAGGTCCTCGATAAATACGGGATCGGGTCCCAACAGGCCCGCCGGCAACAACTCGATATTTTTGTGTGCGGTCAGGTGCGCCACCCCCGCCATTTCGTAGTAACGGTAGGTGGGCGTGTCGGGTTGACGACCGCTGGTGCCGAACAACACCGCCACGTCGGTTTCGGTAATGGCCTGCACCACCGGCACCGGCAGGTCGGTGCGCACCAGGGCATCGGCACCCTGCAGTCCCGGGGTACAGGCGGGGAAAGGTGGTGCGCCGGGCGCGTTGCAATTGATACCGAAGTTGATGGGCCGCGGGTTTACCGCCGCCTGGATAAAATAACCGTCGGTGGCCGGTATATGAAAGGCGCTGGCATAGGTCACCACCGATCCGCCCTGCTGGCTCTGCCCGGCGTGGTAGGTGCGTCGCACGGTATAGCGGCGGGGAATGGGATTTTCCGCCGCACGGCTTTTCAGCAGGTTGGTGATCTGGCTGACCATCTCATAGGCGAGGCCGTTCTCGGGCAGCGACAGCGTTTGGTAGCGGGTACCGCAGGCCGGTGGCGCCACACCCAGCAGGCGGCAGCCGCCGGCCAGAAAATCGATGGCCGTGGTGCTGTTGGTAATACCGACGTAAATAAAACCGCGACCGGTGAAGTAGTCGGCGGAGGCGTCCCAGACCGGGGCGGTGTCGAAGCCCGCGGTCGAGTTCCACCACTCGATGACAACGGCGCCGTTGAAATGCCGGGGCTGTGTCGGCCGGCGGACAATAGCGCGGGTTTTAAAGGGCACGGCTGCCTGTTGCGGCACCAGATCGGTGGGACCCAGTGGCGGGTTGTTGCGGTAGGTAAACAGGGTGGCGCTGCCGGACAACAGAAACTCTTCTTCCACATAGGTCGCCGGTACCCCTCTCACGCCGGGGGAGAATATATCGCCCTGTGCCGCCATCGGTGCCTCGACCCGGACGCTGTCGTGCGGATCTGCAAGGCTGGTGATCGAATTCATGGCGCCGATCAGGAGTACCATGGCGAGAAACAGCGGCCGCACGGTTGCTGGCGTTGTTTTCATTATTGAAGCCCCAAGCCGGTACCCTTACCGCAAGCGGGTCCGATTGCTATTGAGTCGCTGGTCAGATGTTACGTCGATGCGAGGCGACTGGTTCACTGTCCGCGTCTGGACTGAGGTTTAGGGGATGATACCAAAATCCCTGTAACTATCGCGGTGAATACGTGCCATTGTCAGTGCCGGGACGGGTTCTGCGGTGGGCTCCGGCCAACCCGGTTCATTGTCGAAGGGTTGGTTCAACCCATCAATTTGACCCTGCCACCGGGTTTGTTCAACGTCCATGGTAACCCCAGCGCATCGAGGTTGGGCAGATCAAAAAGTTATGTCTAAAGCATACGATGATTAGTGCGGGTCTTTTGAGAAAACGTAACACTTTGTTGAGCGTTCTATGTTGTCTCCGGTACGCAGCAAACTGCATGCTGTCGGCTGGCGATCGCTCTGCCACTGTCTTATTTGCGATTGCGATAACGCTAAAATCCAGTAGCCGTCCTACAGAAAAATGCCTTGGAAAAATCGCGTTTACTGCATAGTGAAAAAAAAGTTCGGACGCTAGAATCGTTACGATAGAGTCATAAGTCCAAACCTTTTGAACTTTGTCGATACTGTGGGTTTTCTGTCTCTTGTTAACTCCAGTTGTTTCAATAGCGCCTCTTTAACAAAGCGTCTCTTTAACAAACAGAATAAACCGATACGAGCAGCAATAAAATGGTCGAGAATAACAAGAAAACGATTGCGTCAACTATTATCCAGGCGATCGCGATAGCGCTTATGGTGTGGATTGCACCGAGTATGGCCGACAGCGACGAAGTGCCTGTCGAGGGAGAATTGCAACCGTCGGCCGACAGCATTAGAGATGATCCCGAGTCTGCCCTGACACTGGCCCGCCGGCTTTTTTACAATGCCGATCGAACCGCTGCCGATGTGCAACAGGCGCGACATTATTTTATGTCGGCCAAAGACTTTATCGAACCCAGCCACCTGCGGGTTTGTGAGTTTTGGCTGATGCACGCCGCGCAGAACTTCAAGCGGGCGGAGAAGCACTGTCTCAGGGCGATGCAGGAGGATGAATACTACCCGCTTTTGGCGCTGGCCTATATCTATGAGCAGGGGCCGGAAGGTATCCGCAATGTCGCCCATGCCTATGGTTTTTTTATGTTGGCAGAGCGTTTCAAGCAGGGTGATTTGTATTCACTTGCCAGGGCTGGCAAAAAACGGGTGGGACGCGAACTCGGTCATGCCCGCCGGCGGGAGATCGATTCGAAAGCCGGTACAGGGTGGTCGCTTTTTTAGGGGGCGTAATGCTTGCTTTTTAGGCGGTGACGAACAACGCTTTCCTCCCTTAATTGCGTTTTTCCTCACCATCTCTACTCTCGGCAGTCAAACTCACAGACCCGACTGATCAAAAGCAAGCACCACGACTCCTTTTCATGATAGCGTTAAACACCGCTTTTATCTCTCAGTATCTTAGAAAAGTAAACATGCTGCCTGTCAGGACTATGGTATAACTATTTTGCTATCGGAAAAGTAGCGCTGTGATTGTGTAATACAAATTTGCAATAAGCCAGATGGTTTGTCCAAATCATACACATCGATATTTTTACCAAGGTATTTAACCAATGGATGCTCATCAATATTGTTATCGATGAGCATGATGCCTCGATCAGGGCTATGTATTTTCAGCGCTTTCTCCAGTTCGTCCCGGGACTTTGCATAAACAATAAACCCGCAGCCACCGTGTTGATAGTCGACAAGTACCAAGAATTTACATTTTCCCATATTAAAATCTTTCGGCAATCGGTATAAAACGAATAGGACGTGCATTAACGGGTGATGCTGCTGTAGCCTCCCAGCCGCCACCGTTAGGGTGAGTGCCATCTTCACAATCAAATGGCGTGACACGTGTAAATAAACTTAAGTCGGGAATGTTCGCTTGCTTAACAGCAAAAAAACCAACTCTAGGTGCACCGCACAAGGCTAAGAGCTCCATTGCGACCTCACTATTGGGATAAGCAAGGTACGTAAAATACACATCTCCTCCAATTGGAGTGTTAAGGTTTATAATCTCACCCGAGTCAATAATTTTTTGTCGACCTACTGCATTAGTATAATGATAGACCATGCGGTTTTCTGCTGCACGCTTGTTAGCCCACTCCGCCAGATCCAACAAAAATAGATAATAACCCAACCACCCAAGTTTGGGACGTCTGAATCTATCAGGGCGGTCGGAATCGCCAGGAATAGGAATGGCTGTTGGTATTTCAACAACCTCACCAGGCGTAGGCAATTCTATAGTGGTTTGTAAAATCGTTTCGGCAGTGGTTTCAAGTTGTCCTACATCCGCAGTATTAGCTTGGTCTTCGTCGCTTTGCAGCAACCTCCCAAGCACTGTGGTGGTGTTTCTTGCGTCTTGGTTAAAATGACTATAATCAAAAATAACCCTGATATTATAAAGGTATGTGCCGTATACTTGCCAAATCTCGCGATCTAAATTGTAGCGACAGAAATCTGAGAAATCTTCACAGTATGCCGGTCTGTTACCGGGATCTTTTGGGTCATCATTGTCATCCAAAAAAGGTTTGCCGTCACCATATATATAGTAAAAGCTAATATATTCAATTCCCCACCAGCCGGTTCTTAGTTGGCCCTGGTAGTCGTACCAACCATTTTCGATAGCGGTATTTTCAAAGTAATTTTCGTCGAGTATCCATTCGTAGACTTGACTAAAATAATTTTGGAACTCAGTATCTAGCGCCCGAATGCCAATCGGTGCCGAATTGTTAGTTGGGCCTGCGTAGATAATCTGATCCATTGCTCCAGCGATATCTGTGGAGATGTTTCTAAGATTTAAATCAAAACTGCCATCTACATTAAAGTCACCTATAAACACATCTACAGAAGAGAGCGGCCAATCCTTTATGGCTTGTTTGTCTTGATTTGAAAGATCTCCGATAATGGTAAAGGTGCCGTTGCCATTGTTCGCCAAGACAAAGTCTTTCACTGCGGTGGGTAGTATGATGGGAGTGGCAATTTCACCATGCAGAATAATTATTTTTGGTTGTTGTCTAATATAAAAATCTTTTAGTCCGTTGTTATTGTAATCTCCTATTTTCACCATTGTGTTGTTGTCAAACCCACTGGCAAACGTTTTGACAGCACACAGCAAGAGAGCGGTGAGTAGTGTGATTCCAGTTTTCAATTTACGCTCCTTTTGCTGATCACAAGTGGCGATATTGTTGTATTACTCTACTAAACGTTAACAGCAGGTTTTTGACAGACTGACTGTCTAGATGTACCTACCTGGAGACTACAACTTTTCACTCTGTATGATTTTTGAGTCTTACAGCTATCTGAAAAACAGGTGGAACCACTGTTCGGATTTGAATGGCTTCTAGCGATCTGCTTATACCCTATTTTTGACGCTTTTGCCAATCATATAGGATGGTGTTCTGGCCCGTTAATGAAGGGCTTAGAGGGTCACTTCAGGCAGAAAAACCCAGCTTAAATATAAGTGATGGTGTGAGTCAACAGTTTGAATCGCGCTCTGGAGCTGCAGTAATGAAAGTATGGCGCTTACTTTTTGAGCGAGACGGTTTTGACTGCCGCTCCGTCTCAGATTTACCGGGTTTCGGCTAAGTGGGTTGTCTATTACTGGATTGAATTTTTTACTGCCGGGCGGACAGCTCGTTCTTAGCGTCTCCATAGGTGAGCCTTTGTACCCTAACGCGGTAGACTATAGGTCTGTATTCTCATTGCAGTTGCTTGAGGCTTTGTGGGCGTGTTTTATCACTGCGTAAAGTATCCAAATGATTTGCATGAATTGTTATAACCAAGTCATTACACACCAGGGTGTAAAAGTCTCGCAGTGCTGCCGCCGGGGCGCTGCGCCAGGTGTCACTGAGATAGAGACGGGTCAAACGTCAACAATACCTCGGTAATATTGTCCGCCATTGTCTCTGACTCAATCAGCTTGCCGCGCAGGGAGAATTCCTGCATATACTCAAGCAACTCGGCGCCGGAGTGGGGCTTGATGGCGTTCACCCGGTAGGCGTCACCCGCTGTGCGGCAGCTGAAGTCCTCGAGCATTTTGAAGCGTTTAGGTTTGATGGGGGCCGTCGTATCGGTATAAGCCAGGATGTACAACACCGTGCCCTGTTTAAAGTGAGGGCTGAGCCTGGCCATCAGAGAGGCTATGGTGTCGAAAGCCAGGAAGCTGAAAATATCCCAACCCAGGACCAGGTCGAATTTAAGCCCCTCGGGTTTTGGCAGCAGATGATCATTCAACTTTTGATTGGCTGCGGGATCATCGCGGGAGACCTGCTCCAGGTATTCCACCAGGTCTTCCACATGGCACTTACACTTGAGATTGAGAAATGCCCGAGCAGCTCCGGACGCTGGGGGGCCGAGGTCCAGGATATTGCCGCCCTCGCCGACCAGGTCCCGGGCGAGGTCTTTTACCAGGGTCGCGAGACCCGGAGAATGATTCTGCTGTGTTGATGGACTCATCACTGTCGACATAGGTAACCCCCCGCAATAAGAACGCTACTTCGACATTTCGCAGCGCCGATACCTGCATTCATTCAGTAATGCCTTTTTGAATTATTAGATCACAAAATTATAAAGGCAGTGTTTTCTTATTCTCTATACATTACCGTAATTGGCGGGAAAATCACCGTGCCAAAAGTGAGACCTCCGTCACAGTTTCAGCGATGTACAGTATCCGGAGTGCGAAGAATCATGGCCGGTGATAAATTGCCCGGCAGGGATTGCGCCAAACTGGTGTCCTGACGTCGGCGGCAAATAGCGATTGGTGGGAAATGTCACTCTGTAGGCGCCGAGCCCGCAGAGTGCATTGGGAAGGCCGCCCTACTACTGGCGGACCTGCCCATGCGTCGTTTCAGCACGAGCGCGGGCACGCCGGACAGGAGCAGCAACAGTGAACCCGGCTCGGGTATCTTCACCTGCATCTTATAATCGCAGGTGCCGTCGAATAGTCGCAGGTGCCGTCGAAGCCAAAATCATCGCCGCCCACGGCAATAGTGTAATCACCACCACAATTCGGCCTGCACGACCTTGTCGAAACCTATTCCTGACTACATCTGATCCGATGTCGATATTTACAGGCTCTATTCAAATCCAGCCGCAACCCTATCTCGACTCAGTAGCACATGCTCCCGCATAATATTCTGCGCTCGCACTGCGTCGCTATTACCGATGGCCTTTAGCAACCGCTCGTGGTGAACTTGAGATTCCCAAATATGCCCGGGAACTCCCTCGAAGTCCTGTGAGGGAAAGTCGCCTTTAATACCAAACGCAGAAACCTTTAAACTGTCACCCAGTGTCGGAATAATCAAAGTGGCCGTAATGGTATTGCGCAAATAGCGATTATTTGTAGCGAGAACCAGCGTACGGTGAAAATTGTAATTATGATTGTACCAGGCGGTCTCCGCCTCAGCAGGCCACTCACCTCTCTCCAGGAGGTCTCGCCCTGCTTTAACTTGCTGCAAGGCAAAATTCTGCATTTCCTCGGGAAACCCTCGTTCGGCCAGTATGCGAACACCCATTGCCTCCAAGCCGGCGCGAACCTCGATAGCATCCAGGACATCCCGCAATCCGAATTCTCGAGCCGTATATCCGCAATTGCTTGAGTAATCGACCAAACCTTCAGATTCAAGTACCGCCAGCGCATTTCTTATGGGCGTTCGGGAAACCCCCAGTTGTTCAGCCAATGCGGCTGCTCGCAATTTACTGCCGGCTTCAACTTTAGCACTGAGTATCAAATTGCGCAGCCTCGCCAATGCAGTTTGGGATTGCGTCAAACTTTCTGATCCTTTAAGCTTCTCACCCTCGTCAAAAGGCGGAAATATCTGGCCAGGTTCAGCTCCCAAAGTATCCATAAACAACTCGCCCAGGGTAATAGTTGAATGCACGACAGCCATTGTACCCGAAAATAGCAAAGTGCAAAATTGGACGCCTTTGTACAGCTAATGACTTTTCTTTTTAACTAACCTATTAGTTAAGAGCTCGAAACTCCATTGGCAGCTACAGCACTTCACGAATACGCTCATGCACATCTTTAGTCAGTGGATACTTCAACATACAGGCAGCCGTCAACAACGACATGAAGGACGGAATGCCCACAAAGGTCAATAAGAGTCCATTGACAGCATTCGGGGAGTTCGCCACCGCCGGATCGAATCCTACCTGCTCAAGCACAAAATATGACAGGCCTACCGCCATCGCACCACCCAGCTTGAAAACTGTCGACATCATGGAAAAATACAGCCCCGAGCGGTTGTGGCCTGAGCGCAGTTGTTCTTGGTCAACTATGTCAGCCAACATTGAGCGGACCAAGACTTGAGGCGCAGTAAAACCGGCCCCCAAAACGGCACTGAGTCCAAAAAGTGCTGCCAGCGACTCTTCTTTGTCAACCAGGAGATACAAGATGGTTCCCAATGCGCTGTACAAAGAAGCGATAATAAGAGCTATATGCTTACTCGTTAAGGCGCTTAACTTTACCCACCCCGCCACCGCGATCAAACCACTTAAGAAAAATACGATAAGTCCCAGGCTTGCGTAGTCCTCGAGATTGAATACCCACTTGGCAACAAACAAAAACATGGCGCCGGCGGCACCTACTCCGACGGCAATGAAGCATTCGGCGATTAAGACTCTCACTATTGCCTTGTTTCGAAGCGACTGAAAGACTTCCGCTAAATCAAAAGATGGCGCAGTTGATGCCTTGCCAAACCGGTCGGGCACAAACCGGACTATAATAGCGACAGCAATGGGCAGCGAAACAATCAGGAACAACCCCATAATCTCAGCTTTATCATATGCATCGGCCTCTTTAAAATGGCTCAGAAGTGCTGGTAGCGTTAATACCGCGATAGTTCCACAGATGTTCATAGCTTCGCGCCAGCCGAACAGGCGGGAGCGGTCGTTATAAGTGGTTGCCAGATCGGGACCCCATGATTTATGAGCTACATCAATCAGCGTGAACCCCAAGTAGAGAACAAACAACCACAAAATTAGATAGACAACTGAGCCGGATTCCGGTGACGGTAAATATACGAACCAAGCCGCGGTAAGCAATATTGGAGTCCCAACAAGAATCCAGTGTTTTCTTCTGCCCAGACGGCTTGGAAAACGATCAACCATAAGCCCCATCAAGGGATCAGTAATCACATCGAATACCCGGGCGAGCATGAAGACTAGGCCGACGGTCGCAAGGCCCAGCCCCAGCTCCGTCGCGTACAGTGGAGGCAAGTAGATCCCCAACGGCACGCCCACCGCGGTGATAGGTATGGTCAAGCTGGAGTAGGCCAGAATAGTGCCTGTGTTAACTGGGCGCTTATCCAGTGCAGCTTCCCGGCTGGTCACTATGACTCCAGCTCCAGTACAAGACCCTGCAAAGGAACATGCTGCTGTGCAGAGTGCATATCGGTTTCGCCAAAGCTGGCATGAGGTGCTGAACGCGGCATATTAAACTTCACCGCATTGGCTGCATCGAAGTAGATAACATCCAGAATATGATCGGGGGAGACATTATATAGCTCTGCGAGTATCTCTTTGTTTAATATCTGGTTCTTCTTCACCACCTCATAGATAGACTTGTTCTTGAATATAATGTCAAAAGTCACCTCAAAAGGAGAGGCATTTTTGCTTCGAATGACAGAGGCCAGCTCCATCAGATTTGCATGTTCTACCGTATTCATTTAACCACTCTCAGCCAACATTGAAGTACTTAACGGGAAAATGAACACAGGGGTCGCTCACGTCCATTAAATGATAGATACTGAATTCGTAGGTTTCCCCAAGGGGTATCTCCAGCGGAGTCAACATAAATCCACAATTACCTGACGTGGCTATGCGACCGGCATAGGGTGCATGCAACAGAGCGACCCTCGCCTTTGCGCAAATGTGCGTGGCAATATCCTGAGTTTCACCCAAAACCTCAATAACTACACACACTTCTTTCGCGGGGGTCAGGTCTGGTTCCAACGCACCCAAGACGCCATCACGCCCGTACACCTGGAAGCGCATTTTGAAACGGTTTTCATACTGGGGATAATTCTGCAAGACAAAATAACGTGCCATCGTCTCAATTTCGTCAAGTGCAGCGATCACATTAGGGTCTCTTACGCCCGCTATCGTTGTTGTCCGATAGCCGGTCATCTTCACTCCTTCAAGCTTGACAGTATAAGGCGTCCTTACAAATTGGCTACCTGAAACTTTTACTCGGCGATTGTCAATCTGTTCAAAACGGCACCCGGACAGATCCAACGTACCGCCTGGCCCGGGTAATAAATACGGGTGTGATTTTTCATACAGGGTATGTGCTGCCACCGATATCTCGGTACAACAAGAGTCCTCGCTAAGGGGCTCAAGCTCAAAGTGATCCTCACGTAAGGTCCCGAGCATAACCTGGCATGCCGGCTCGGCACAAAGCCCACCACACTCTAAAATTTTTCCCATATGCCAACAGAGCGCAGGATCAAAACCTTTATAAATGCCAATAGCCGCAATTGGCGCTGGATCATAGGCACGTCCTGCAATAATCACATGGGTGTCTCTCTCTATTGCCCTCATAAAGGGCTCAATGCCCATTTGGCCGACAATATTTTTTGTGCAATCCAGCTCATCTTCTGTCAACTCAGGAACAGATTTTCCACAGGGCTTAACTTTACCTGCCGCGAGCATTTCCCTTACATGCTCTTTGGAAATATCTGCGTAGATACAGGCAATGCTTAGCTGATATCCCTCTTGCTGACAGATTTCCTCAACCATCTTGCGAAAGCTGTCAACTTGCTGGTTCGAACCCGCACCACCCGCTGAGCTGATATAGAGAGGAATTTTTTTATCATTAACGACCTTTAATAGTATTTTAAACTCAGCCCTGTAAGCATCTTCGGGTGTCGTCATGGAACCGCTTCCCAACTTCTGAGGCCCACTGTCAATTGACCCTGAATCCACAACCATGACATCCGGGTTATGATCGAGCGCCTTCAGCAGATCTTCCTCGGGAAAGCCGTAACCCATCATTCCCGTAGGCGTTAATACTTTAAGTTCACTCATAGGAGGTACGTCTCTCGCAGAGTATAGACAGTTGCTTTAGTCCGCTACTTGAAGTTCCAGGTCATTGTGACACCGAAGGTGCGAGGCTCACCAAAGACAACGAAGGAATTAGAACCAAAATTGACATAGTGGGTTTCGTATTCCTTGTCCTCAAGGTTTTTACCCCAGATCGACAACTGCCAATTAGCCAGCTCATAAACGATACGGGCATCGAGCAGACCATAGTCATCTATAATCTCGGGCGGCTCGTTAGAGTTATCCTCGAATCTATCGTCATTCCAGGCATAATCACTTTCCAGGCTCATCTCACCGCCTGCGCCAAATGGATTTTCGATAGTGTATGCAAGGTTCACAGTCACCGAGTGCTCAGGAGCGCGACTCAAGCTATTGCCGCTAAAATCATCACCGTCATCAACGAACTCGGTGAACTCAGCATCGAGGTAGGTGTACTTCAAGTCCGCTGAGAAGTTGCCCAGCAGCAGCGCCAGAGCCTCAAGCTCCACGCCCCGTATTTCAGCCTCACCGGCATTTTGGGTGACATTGCGCGTGCCCTCGACCTGCCTGACCTGAAGATCCTCCTGCTGCATAAAGAAAGTGGTTGCGTTTAATCGCAGTCGACCGTCCAGCAGCTCGCTTTTCAGACCTATCTCATAGTTAGTCACAAACTCAGGATCGAAACTGTCCCTCGCCTCCTCCTGAGTCAGCGGGCCGGACTGGAACCCACCGGCCTTATAACCGGTGGAGACGGTTGCATAACCAAATAAATCCTCGGTAAATTGGGCGTCGAGTGTTGCTCGCCAGGTAACAGCGTCCCAGTCGTCACTGGCACTCACCCGGTCATAACCAGTGGGCGAGCCCGCTGCTGTCAGCTGCACGTCCATAAATGAGCCCAGGGAGTCAACTTCATAGTCTTTTTCATCCTGGCTGTAACGCACACCGCCGGTGAGGGTATAGATATCAGTCAGGTCATAACTCAGTTCCCCAAAGATTGCCAGACTTTCTGTGCTCACTACTTGGTGGAACCGCTGAACCGTTGCTGGTGTCGTTAAATCATCGCCAGCCGAACAGCCTGAAGCCACGCCCGCGCCGTATCCGGCCGCTGCTGCACCGAAACCAAACGCCGCCGCAATTCCTGTTGCATAGGCTTGAGCACCACCCGCACCGGCAGCAGCGCACAAGCCCGAGAGAGCCCCGGTCAGTGCTACTTGATCGATATCAGCGGCTTCGTAGTATGCGCCCAGCTGCCAGAACAGGTCGGAGTCACTATTCGAGGCAAAACGAACTTCTAAAGAACTTGACTCAGTGCTCTCACTGCCCCCGCGCTGTATCTGTAGAGGATCGCCCTCCGCGAGTGATGACGCCAGCACCGTCAGAATATTATCGCCGTCAAAGTCTTCATTGAAAGCATAATCCAACTGTTTGTGGTTGGAGATAATATTCACCTCACCTATCTCGGTAGACAAGTCCGCGGTCACTGTTACCCCCCAGGTCTCGCGCTCCTCAAAACCATCGATCTCTCCCCGGGTTTTACGGTTGTCACCATCCGGATCAGCCGACAGTCCCGCCACGTTGCCGTCATGGATATTGCGAGCCGAACCGCCATTGTTCTCGTCTGCATAGTTGAATGACAAACCTAACTCCAGATCGTCGGACGCCTGCAACAGGAAGTGCGTGCGCGCCGACAGCCTCTGCTCATCAAACAATTTGTTACCCGTATTCAGGTTTTTTGCAAAACCGTCGTTGTGCCTGGAGCTAATCACCAAACGCGATAGCAGTTTGTCTTCGATCAGTGGTGCGTTGATCATGGCATTGCCGTTTCGAATACCTTCGTTGCCTCCCGTACCCTGGATCCTGATATCAAATTCATCGGTTGGTTTTTTCGTAATAATGTGCAGCAATCCACCCACCACATTCTTGCCCCACAAAGTGCCTTGAGGGCCTTTCAAAACTTCCAAGCGCTCTACATCGAAGCTGTCGAAGGCCAAAAAAGCCGGACGAGACATATAGACGCCGTCGACAAACACCGCCGTCGACTGATCACCGCCTGCACCCGTGTCAGATGAACCAACCCCTCGAATAAATGGTCGAGGCTGAGTTCTGGGAAAGGCATCTATGGACAGACCGGGTGTAGAGGCCGCTACATCCTGGACGCTGGTTATTTGGGCTTTCTCCACCTTCTCACCGGAAAATACATTCAGCGTCAAAGGCGTTGATTGCAGGTTCTGCTCACGTTTTTGAGCTGTAACGATGATTTCCTCAATAGTGAATTCATCTTGTGCCAGTAGAGGCTGCACTGCCAGAGCTGTGGAAGCCGATAGAATCGATGCTCCTAATTTACTTTTACCACTCATTCTGCGTCTCCTCAGAGATGACTTTATAGTTATTTGGAACTGATACAGGTATAAATTGCATCCAATTTTGCAGAAAGCAGGATGTGGCGGTAAATAATAGCATCCAATTTATACCAAAAAAACACTTTATCAGCCATTTTACGCCATTTATTTCATTTTTTGCATTCAATATAGGAGGGGGGTATTTGTCTTTGCTTTGTGGGATCTGAGAAATTTATATATATATCAATTAGTTAAAGGTTGGGTGTAAAAAGTGAACCCCTGGAAGTCCATAATTTATCATTGGATGCAATTTATAATTTAGGCAAGTGCTGTTTGCCTGATCCGGCTTATATGCTGGGAGGGGTGCGGAAGGTGATTCTGGTCGGCACAAAGGTGGTGTCGACATAATTGATTGCGCACTGGCTGAGTTGCGATGGTGAAGGTGGAGCGGGGTGGTTTTGGCCATACACCGCATTGGTTCTATAAGGGCTTACGGAGAATTGAAATTCGCTGCGAGCTTTGTGCCAAACCGGTGCGCAGGTTTGACAGTGAATACTTGATTTTCAGGCGATGCTGCTCTGTGGGCGTTGCGCCCACAGAGTGGGTTGGGTCGATCGGGTCAACCTAGTGGCGGGCGCTGCCCATACGCCGCTTTAGCACAAGCGCCAGCACGCCTGAGAGGAGCAGGAAAAGGGCGCCTGGTTCGGGCACCTCTACCTGCATCTTGTAGTCGTAGGGGCCACCGAAACCGAAGTCATCGCCGCCCACGGCAATGGTGTAGTCGCCTGCATTGGCCAGGAAAATGCGCAGGCTGCTGCCCGCGGCGCCGAAAGACGGTGTGCCCGCCACAAAGGTGCCCTGGTTGAACGTGGACGGGTCGGTGAAATCGGCATCGTTGTCGAAAGCGAAGCCGAGGTCGTCCTGAACGATGCCCTGGTAAATACTGATACCGAAATCAATGATCGATGAAATATCGATAGTCAGTAACGCCGGTGCGGTGATATTGAGGGTCCAGAAATCCACACCATTGTCGACGGCGTTGTCGGTTACCCAGCCGTCGGCGCTGTCGACAGTGTCAGAAAAATTACCGCCGCTGCCGACATCGCCGCTAAAAGTGGGAATGGCATTGGCAACGGATGTGGCGGCGGCGAATGCCAGCGCCGCCAGAACACGGGTGATCATAGTCATTTTGTTAACCTTTCGTTAATTCGCTTCAGTGAATGCTCGCCGGTAAGTGCGCGAGTTGTTTTTGCTGCAACAGTGGTGCTGGTGATCATGGTGCGCTTAAAGCGCACCATTTTCCCAGGGACCGGTAATGGCGAAGGTCACGCCGGGTGACTGTATATTGACGAACAGCCAGCGATCGTAGAAGCAAGCCCCGGCCCACTCACGGCTGCTGAAGCTGCGGCGGTTGGAACCGTCCTGCGAGTCGCCGACACTGTCGTGGAAAAAGTCCTTGGTGCCGGGAAAGACGGCATCGATAGTGGTGAGGTCACCCTGGTCAAGGGCAATGCGGTTCTCGGCGAAGGTAAAAGTGTTGCCCTCTTGAGTAAGAGCTACCAGACGCTTGGGGTTCGAGCCGCCGTCTTCACACATCAAAATCGAACCGCGCGGGCTGACAGCGATATTATCGGGACCACTGACGACACCGGGGTCGTTGGATTCGAAAATTAACGTACAGGTTTCTTTGCGCGGGTCGTAGCAGAAAATCTGCCCTAAGTTTGCGTCGCCGCCGGAGGTCGATACGAAGTAGACCTTGCCGTCGTCGTACCAGCAGCCTTCACCGCGCTCGATAGTGGCGGCGTCGAAGGCCTGATCGTAACAGCGCTCGGCCTGGGCATCGGGGTCTGTGACTTCCTGCCAGGTGACATCCAGGGCCGTGTTGACGGTCTGTCCGCGACGCGTGTCGTAACGGGGAGTGCCGTCCAGTACCATGGCGTAGAGCTTGCCGCCGGATTTCATATCGCCCCATTTTCCGGCCGGTTCGAACTTGTAAAAAGCCGACGCGCCGGCGTCCTCGGTCAGGTAGACATAACCGGTGGCGGGGTCGACGGCCGCGGCCTCGTGGGCATAACGCCCCATTTCGCGGATGGGTTTGCCGTCCGAGATGCCAAAGCCGGGTACTTCGAAGACATAGCCGTGATTAAAACCCTGCGGGCCCTGGTTCCAGGCGTGAAAGGTTTCCTCGCAGGACAGCCAGGTGCCCCAGGGCGTCGGTCCGCCGGCACAGTTTCGAATAGTGCCGCCCAGGCTGTTCCAGGAAGAGAGGAATTTACCCTCAACCACATCGAACAACAGATTGCCGGTGCCGCCGTGTTGCGCATCGTTGTAAACGCCCTTGCCGCCGCGGGGATGCGATTTGTTGGATTCGCCTTGGGATTGTTCATAGTTGCGTACCAGGGCAATGGTATTGCCGCGGGCGGCCACTACCGCCATGCCATCGTGATCAGTGGGGCTGTAATTGCCGTCAGTTTTGCGTTGACCGGTCCAGCCATAGGACTGGTATTCAAAACCCTCGGGCAATGCCAGCAGGTTCAGGCCGGTGGTCTGGCAGGGCGTGACCGACAGCGGACCGTAGCCGTCGGTGTACGGCAGGCTGGCGGCCGCCGCATGTTTGCTGGCCAGCGCTAAAAATGCGCTGCTGGCTGCGACAGTCGTGCTCCCTTTTACAAAATCACGGCGGTTGATAACAGGCTTGACCTCTACACCTGCCTCTTGCGGATCATTTGACGAATCAAACATTATTGTTACCCCTATTTAGAAGCGTTTATTAAGAATGGATGACAGCTAAAAACGGAATGCCGTGTCAGGGTGCGCCCGCGTTTGTCAGGGCACCTATATGCGACGTTGGAAGAGACTAGAAGAAAAGAATGACAATCAGTTATAAGGAATATGAACTTGTCGTGAAGGTTTTGTTTAAGTGGCCGGTTGTAGATTCAAGGGAGTTTTTACTTACCGTGGTGTGCGGTTTGCAAGCGCTCACGTCCAACCCGGTCGGCATTGCTGCGGCGGATAAAAAGAATAGAAAGCTCGTAGAGCACAATAATCGGCAAACCGAGGGTGATTTGCGAAATCAGGTCCGGCGGTGTCAACAGCGCGGCGACCACGAACGCCAGCACCGCGGCATGCTTGCGATACTCGACGAGGGAGTCCGCGGTGACCATTCCCACCTTGGCCAACAACACCAAGACCACCGGCAGCTCGAAGCTGAGCGCGAACGCGATAATAAGTTTGATGACCAGCCCCAGATACTCGCTGACCCGTGCTTCCAGTTGTACAGCCAGGCCCGTCTCTGCCCCCAGGCTTTCAAAGCTCAGGAAGAACTTCCAGGCGAGCGGCATGACACCGTAGTAAGCCAGTGCCGCGCCGCACAGAAACAGCAGCGGGGTGGCGAATACTAATGGAAGGAAGGCGGTTCTTTCGAACCGGTACAACCCTGGTGCGATAAAACGCCAGAACTGTAACAGAATAAGGGGCAGGCTGAAAAACACTGCAGCAAAAAAAGAAAGCTTGAGATAGGTGAAGAAAGCCTCGTGCAGACCCGTATAAATCATCCGCCTGTCGGTGGCATCGCTGAAAGCGTTGGTTAATGGCTGCAGCAGGAAAGCGTAAATTTGCTCGGCGAATTGATAGCTGGTGCCAAAAGCAACCACAAAAAAGACCAGACAAAACAGCAGCCGGCGGCGCAACTCCAGCAAGTGGCTGAGCAGGGGGGCTTTGGATAGGTCCAGATCGCTGTCGTCGGTCATGGTGGTTGCGCTCAGTCGCGGCGCTGATCACCCGGCTGCTGCGTGGCCGGTGGTGGGGTTGATGCCTGCTGCCTGGCGCGTTCGAATTCAGCCTGGCGCGCGCGGTGTTGCTCGGCAGTCATGGTACCCGGAACAAAGTCGTCGGGAAGGTCGCGAATGGATTCAGGCAAGTGGTTGTGCCAGTTGAGGTCGTTGCTCGCATCCCGGGTGGCAACATCGACTTCCTGCTCCAGCTGCCTGATGCCCTGAAACAAGTCCGAGTAAACCCTGCGCGCTCTGCCGAACAGCCGGCCCAGCATGTTCAGCAGTTTGGGCATATCCTTGGGCCCGACAACCACCAGCATCATTGCCGCAATAAACAACAGCTCTATCCAACCTATATCGAACACGGCTACGCCCGCAGTAGTTTGTGAAATTATTCAGTATGTTTGCCGAGTTGAGCGGTATCTGCAGTTTCTTTTGCCGGGGCAGGGGGTGCAGGGGTTTTGTCTTCCACTGCGGCACTATCTTCTTTGATGCCGGATTTAAAATTTTTGATGCCGGCAGCCAGATCGGTCATCAGGGCGGGAATCTTGCCTCTGCCGAATAATAACAAAAACAGAACGGCAACCAACAAGAGTTGCCACAGACTTAATCCCATGGTGTTTTCGCCCCCTATACAGGCTAGATGTTGTCTTATATCCAAGGGATAGTTACATATCATTGTTTCCGTATGATGACGGTATGGCCTGTTAATGGTGGCGCCGACCAGTAGGTGTTTTGCCTTACCCCTCACTCCTGATGTCGTTTTCGTTAGCGGCGTTGTCTGCCGGCGGCATCGTCGTCACGCGCCCGATTTGTCGGCCTCTGTCGTCCGCGCACGCCGGGTAGTCTCCAAGGTTGTGAGCTGTCAACAGTACTAAAAACAATACTATATACGATTTTACTGCCTTCTTGTTAAATCATCTCGACAGTGGATAATTCCCAAATCTGTCTATGTGAACGGCATCGGCCACCGGCCGATCGCCATCAACAAGAGCCATTTGAAATGATTGCAGCCGCACGAGATTTATCGCAAGGACCAGACTACAGATTTGCAAAAACCGTCTATCGATGGCGCTGGCTCAGCTCCCTCGTTGTTGTCGTAGCGGTGATATATATCTTTATTTCCGGTATGGAAAATGTGGGAGGTATCACCGAATCGGTTATGAATACCGACGATATCTCTGACGGCTCCGGCACCATTGCGCCGCAAATGTTTGATCCCAGCCTGGATGTCTGGTTTGACACCGGCGACGCCACGGTTAAAGCGTATTTTGATATTGAGAAGCAGTTTATCGCTGAAGATTACGTGCTCGTAACGTTCGAAAACACAGAGGACGAGTTTGGCGTTTTCAGTCCTGAATCATTGACAGCGATCCAACGACTAACTGAGCAATTTCTAACAGTTCCGGGGGTCAGGCACGTAAGGAGTCTGACTTACAGTCCCTGGATTCGCTGGGGAGAGGTCGCCGCCGGGGACGGTGCGGAAAAAGGCCTGCTCTTTAGTGATTTGGTTGCACAGCCGCCCGGTGACTTGACGGAGGATGATCTGGTAGAACGTATGGTAGCCGTACTGGGCGCCAGGCGGGCTGCAGACAAAATCGGCGAGCTTCGGGTGCGCCGGTTTCTGGGAGATGATGCCGATTTCGACCAGTTTCAGGGTGAGGCTTTACTGTTAGACTCGATTGTTGATCAAGCCGCCACTACTACGGCGATTCAAATTCAAATAATACGTCCAAATGTCGAAGGCTTTAGCGATAACTCTGCCCTTGTCGACAAGCTCTACTCCGTTCAGTATCAGCGCAGTGCGCTGCGAGGGATAGAGCACTTTCTAAATATTGAGAGTGGGCTCTCCGTAAAGACCCGGGCTTACCGCGATATGGAAAACTGGGTTTCCTCTCTGCCTGCCGGCGCAGAAAAAAGTCGTTTGTCGCATTCATTGTTAGACCCCACCAAAAACTTTATTAAAAACAGGCAGGGTGAAACCATCAAAAAGTACCATGTTTACCGTCAGTCGGGTGATGGTGACTATGTTGATGTGGCCGATTTATCTGCCGGCATCAGTACGCCCGCCGGCTTTTCACCATCGCCGCTGAGTCCGTACACTTTCAGGCTGGGTGGTGTGCCTGTGTTGGAAAGAAACTTCGAGATAGTCGGTTCCGCAGATGCAAAATTTTTGCCGCTTATGTTTCTTGTGATTATCGTTGCGCTGGCGCTCTTGTCGAGGAGTTTGGCGGGGGTTTTTATTCCTATGGTGGTTGTGTTCGCCTCAATTTTCGGAACGGTCGGCAGTCTCTTCTTTACCGGGACTCTTTTCAATAATTTGACTGCCATGATGCCGAATATGATAACCGCTATTGGTGTTGCGGACTCTATTCACCTGGTGTCGGCATGGTTGCTGATGCGGGGATATATTGACGACAAGGCAGAGCTAATCATTGAGGTGATCAGGAAAAATGCCCTGCCGGTGCTGCTGACAACAATCACTACGGCTGTCGGTTTTTGCTCGCTGGTCCTCAACGATCTCACACCGGTAAAACAGCTCGGTTGGAGTATGGCCGCCGGGACGATAATTGCCTATCTACTTACCATGACACTTGTTCCACTTTTATTGTCGCTCTTTCCTCACCAGAACATGCGGAAAAGCGGTAGAGGCGGTCTCTGGAGTAAAAGTTTATCTGAGGCCTGGGCATCCCTGATTGTTCGCAGGCGTATTCCGGTCGTATTTTGCTCCTGCCTTATCGTTTTGCTGTCCTGTATCGGATTGCTATTTGTAAAGGTCGATGCGGACCAACGCAGAATGTTTAAACAGGAAAATCCGGTGTTGCTCGATTTGATTTGGATCGAAGATCACCTGGGTGGAACGGGAGATTTGGAAATAATTTTCAGCAGTATTGGTGACCGGGAAGACAGGGTCGGTCTTACAGAGGAAGAAGCAAAGGCACTCGAAGTATTAAAAGCGAGAAGGATTGCCGTATCGGGGGGCGTCGAAGGTATCAGGCCGTTAACGGGCGAGGAACTGAGCCACTTGGATGCGCTGCAGATCAGGTATGACGCCTGGGACAAAACACGTATCGGCGTCTTGCCTGAGTTCTTACAATTAGTCGAGCGCTTTGAACATCGATTACGAGAAGAAATGGCTAAACCTGATTCGGAGCTATCGATTATTACCGACCTGACCTCACCGTTGGATATTCTGAGAAAAATCCATCAAGTTCAAAATGGTGACAATCCCGAATTCTACAGGGTAGTCAATGAAAGTGATATTCCTGGTTTATCAAAGCAGGCGTCGATAAAATTTGATGAATTCTCTGAAGAATATAGTTATACCCCGCCACAAACAGCCGCTACGCTGGCCGCCCAATACTACCTTCAGTACGAGAATGGCGCCCGTCCCGGCGAAAGCTTGACCGCCCAACTGAGCCCCGATCGCCGCCATTTTCGGATGCAGGGAAGAGGTCTGCTTTGTACAACCCAGGAAAAGCAGGCCGCTATTGAAAAAATTAACAGGATTGCCCACAACGAGTTCCCGGCGTTGGTTGCCGGATCGAGTTCGCCTGAACCGCTGGCAAGCCTGAGCATTTCAGGAAAGAAAACACTGATGGATCGCACCGGCGTTATCGTTGCGGAAAGCTTCTTAAAATCTATTTCAGTTGCCCTGGTTGTCATACTTATTGTGATCGGTGTTTTCTTTCGTTCGTGGAAGCTGGGGTTGGTGAGCGCCCTCCCTAACGTATTACCCATTGTCATTCCTCTCGGTATTTTTGGCTGGCTGGACATTATGATTGATGGCCCCGCTATTGTCGTCGCTGCGGTCGCGCTGGGGGTCTGCGTTGACGACACTATCCACTTCTTTACGAAGTATACCCGTGCCATCAACGCCGGCAGCTCCACCGAGCAAGCACTAGCTCAGACTTTTCGAGAGTGTGGTGATGCGCTAACGCTCACGACTGTGGTATTGATCGTCGGATTTAGCACCCTGCTGATGAGCAGTTTCTCACCTAACTATCTTATGGGTATTCTGGCTGTTTCAATGATCGCACTCGCATGGTTTGCGGATTTTATTGTAACCCCCGCTGCCCTGGCGCTGATGAATGCAGAGTCCTCATCGAACCTTGTCGCGGCAGCCAATTCGCCATTCGGGCGGCATGTCGGTGATGTCGCGGCGCCTTAACCGGGGAAATATCATGGAAAAGTTCAAACTTTTTTTGCTACGAATAACTTTACTGCTTGTCATCTGTCTGGCGCAACGTGTAACGGTAGCCAGTGCCCAGACCACTGCCCCGGTATTTAGCCCGGAAGACGTGCGGGTATACGGAAAACAACTGGTAGTTCATTCGGACAATGTGTTGCATGGCTGGAAAGATGAAGTGGTCTCGGGAGAAATGCGATTGTATGATGCGAGCCGCCGGTCGACCCTGCGCGCATTTCGGCGTATTAGTTTAGAGCGCTTTGGTAAAGGTGATAAATCGATTATTAAGTTTACTGCACCGGCGGATATCAAAGGTGTATCGGCCCTCAACTATGAGAACTCCGGAAGCATCGACGACAACTGGCTGTATTTACCCGCTATAAAGAAGGTGCGCAGGATCTCGGGCGCTAACAACACAGCGAGTTTTCAGGGCTCTGAGTTTACCTATGAGGACCTCAACGATCTGGACCCCGATGAATATGAATGGCGGTTTGTTGAAGAAGCCGCTATAGAGATAAATAATGAATTGACCGACGTTTTCAAGATTGAGGCAAAACCGACTTATCGGGACACCGCCTATTCGCGCCTGGTGCTCTATCTCTCTAAAGACTATTGGTATCAAACAAAAGTTGAGTATTTTGACAAATCGGGCACGCACTTAAAAACAAAAATAGCGAGCCGCTGGCAGCAGTTTCACGGCCGGTTCTGGCGGCCGTTGCAAGTCGATATGTCCAACCACTTAACAGGTAAGAAAACGATATTGTCATTTAACCACTATTATGTGGACTTGTCTCAATATGTCAGCAAAAAAACCGGGGAAAAAAGAAAGAACCTAAAAGAAGACTTATTTACAAAACGAGCATTGGTGAAATAGGGGGGTTCTTTTTGAATTTCTCATCTTTCAAGGTCTTCGACATCCGCTGTCTGTTTGTCTTTTTGTCCATTGTGACAATAAACGGCTTACCGGCTCAGGGGGCTGATCTCGAAGAGATTGCTGTCGATGATGTGTTGGATACCCTTGTTGGGACGGCAAGTGATAGCTTTCCCGCGGGCTCCGGCGGTGTTTCACTGAGCGAGTTCTCAGGCTATCTGGAAGTTAAACCGCGGCTGTACCTCAGAGATAGAAACAGCTTTTTCAATGATGAGCAGATGTTAGCGACGGCTGAACTTGAGCTTGAATTTTCGCTGGCTGGCACAGTCACCGGCTATGTTCGCCCGCAATTACTCGTCGATGTTGTTGATGACAATTTTCAACGCTTTGAGCTGTTTGAAGCCTATTTGACCTACGAACAAGAAAGCTGGGATATCAGGTTGGGTCAGTTCGTCGAAAACTGGGGTATTGCCGATACGTTTAATCCTCTGGATATTTTGAACCGGCGGGATTTGGGGGTGAGCCTCTTGGATTCGGTGCGGCTCGGCGAAACGGGCGTGCGTGGCCGATGGCTCTGGACCGGCGGTATAGTGGGCGAACCTACAGTCGCGGTGTATTTTTTACCCAGGTTCCAGATCACGCGGTTTGCACCTGATAGACAGCGACTGGGGCTCGGCAGTAGTGATTTTGCTTTTGATGAGAAGCGCGGTGTCGAGCCGACAGATCGACAGGAGCATTTCTACGCGCTACGTTTTCAAAGCACATTTAATTTATCTGTTCTCAACGCCGACTTTCAATTGGTTGCCGCCAAGGGGCCCGATCGCAACCCATTTGTGACTCAGCTAAACACTGCTGCGCTAGCGCCCGTCTACTACGGTAACCGAATGATAGGTGCGGGTGTCAGGGCGGTTCCCGATTTTACGGGTACTGCGGATTTTTTGACGGGAGTCGCGCTCAAGCTTGAGATGGCCTATCACAGCCCTTATAAATTCGATGACACACCCATTCCCGCCCTCGATAGCTATCTTTCATATGTAGTGGGTTTTGACAGGGTTTTTTACACTATCTTGAGTGATCGGGATGAGTTAACCCTCACTGTAGAGTTTGCCGGTGAGGCCGGTGTGAGTCGTGCAGAGAGCCTTGCCTTTAGTCGACCATTCAGCCGCGACATAATCACCCGTGTGTTATGGCAAGCGGGGAATTTCTCGCGCTCATCACTTGAACTGAGAGGGATATATGACCTCGACAATGATGAGCATGTCGTTGAGGGCACTGCTACCACGTCGTTGCTGCGCTGGCATGAGGACCTGAAAGTAGAGTTGAGTGTGTTATATATAAACCCTGCCACAGATCAGCAAGGCGCATTTAGCCAATTGCCGGACAATACTTCTGTGTCGGTAACTTTGCGGTTTGATTTTTGACTGAAACGCATTGAGTGATTTGCTTAGCCTTTTGCTTTCTTCTTGGTTGTGACTTTAGTGTCTTCCGTTACATTGCTGACCGCCCACTTATGCATCTCCGCAAAAAACTTCTCTAACGCCAGAGCCTTTGGCGTCGCGCTATATTCAACCCGGGGTGGTACCTCTGCAAAGACCTCGCGAGTGATCAGGCCATCGGCTTCGAGAGCGCGAAGCTGGCTGGTCAGCATCGTCTGTGTGATACCTTTGAGTTCCCGCCGCAATTCGTTGAAGCGCTTGGTGCCGGAAAAAATAAGGATTCTCAATATCCAGAGTTTCCACTTTCCTGCAATCATCGACACGATTCTCTCAAATCCATCACAGGAGGCCATTTCTTTTCGGGTGGGCATGAGTTGCTCTCATTCACGGTTGGCTGCTTCACGGTTGGCTGGTTCACGGTTGGGTATTGATACCATGCGCCTTTTTACTACTTTCTTGTGTGTGAATACTATGCGATGTCTGACGGCATTTCAATGCCGTCAGTTCCTGAGGGGCAACCCCGGGGTGATGGTGGATACTGACTCCTCGATTGTGAGGCAGGCTGGAGAGAGCGCAAGCCTCCCGGTAGACATGCTTTTACATGGCGTCGACAAAAAACACCGTTTGATTTTCGACTGCCGCCTGGCGATATCTAAATGCTTCCCTGTACTCCTGGTCCTCTAACAACCGGATAAAATTTTCCCGTCTGGGGTATTGTCCAATCGCGACAATATGCCAGTTTTTTGCGTCTTCACCGATGAAATCACCTGCAATCGCGCCCCTTAGAACAAAGTGACCACCTACTGCGGCGACTTTCGGTACACTTGTTTTCGCATACTCGTCGAAGGCTTGTTCGCCGGTCATCGGTGTTTGAATTATTGTGAAATCGGCCTGCTGGCGAAGCCTGAAGAAATTCACAACGGTTAAAGGGCGGTTCAAATCACCAGCAAGCAGTGTTTTCCATTGGCTTTTGGATGGATAGTTATTTCCATCGCCGTAATACTTCATTAGTTCTTCAATTGAGTGATTCATAAATACGCTCCGGTGAATACGATTTGTGTATAGTCGTCGGCCTTGCTGTTGCCATCATATGAAGCCTGTTTCTCTTCTGCTTTAAATCACGGCGCAGGCCCAAAACGGGTTTGCAAGCAAAGCCGGGAGTGAATGGGTACGCGAACCCGCATAAAACACACGGGTGCAATCACGGGTTAGGTGTTCTCTTGGTGAGGAGACCCCGCGCCCGTATTGAGGTAGGACTGTAAACTATCGACAAAAAACATATCCCAGCCTGCTTTGCATACGTCGTAACAGTGCAGTGCCGGTATCAGTCCTTCATGGGTAAAATGAATATCGGTTTTGTTCCCGGTTGGTTCGATTGCCCAGGTTGTCCTGGTGCCCAACCATTCAATTTTTGAAGCTTCGGGCTTATCGACAATAATGTGGTAGGCCTCCACACATTCCAATTCGACCAGTTTGCCAGGTGTTAATTTTTTTGCTTCGAATGTCCAATAGGAGGCATTGGGGGGAAAGGTGAACCTGATCCTGTCGCCCACCTGGTTAAACGACTTCCCCTGAGTTGATGTCCACCAATGTTCATAGCCTGTAGTTAAGGCCTGATAGGCATCGGCCGGTGTTGCTGCCACGGATATGCTGCGCTGGTAACTTTCCTTAACCATTTTCAAACGATCCTCTCTGATTGACGGGAACCGGTATGATAGGACAATAGTATTTATTGACAAGAAGGCAGTTTTTTCTTGCATGGTATTAAAATAATACTATTGGGGTTTTATGGCCTCTAATAACTGGTCTTAAAAAATCGGGGTTAGGTCTGCGATCGCACTGGCGTTTAGGGAGGTTGGGGTTCGGCGTAAGTCGAACTCAGATGTGTTGTCATCCAACGCGACAGGTGATCCTGGGCCAGTGTGCTGGCCTGTCGGATCTGTTCGATGAGTTGATGCCACTCGGCGGCGGTCGCCGTGTCCGGATAGTGTTCGACCTGATCGCACAGCAGCGCCAGGGCGTTTTTACCCTGGTAAGCGGCGTTGCCCTTGAGCTTGTGGGCGATTTCTCTGGTTTGCCTGAGATCGTGTGCCCGGCAGGCGGCAGTCAGGGCATCGACAAGCTGTTCGAGGCTTTGCTGCAGGTTCAGTAGCTGTTCGGCGAGAGATTCCGGCCCGATGGCCTGCAACAGTGTGGCGAGGTTTTGCTCATCCAGTATTTCGGCGCCGGTGGTGGCGAATTCGAGTTGCCGGGGCGCAGGCCCCTCCCCGCCGGGCCTGTTGTTGCGCAGCAAAGCGCCCAATGCGGAGGCCGATACCGGTTTCGGCAGCACGCCGTCCAGGCCACTGCTCAGATAAGCTTGGATATCTGTCTTGTTGATATTGGCAGTCACCGCCACTATGGGTGTGTTCACATGGTGGTCGTTGAGGCTGCGTATGGCGCGGCAGGCGGCCACGCCATCGATGCCCGGTAAACGTATATCCAACAGTATGAGGTCGAAGCGCTGGTGTCTGCACACGGCTACGGCTTCACAGCCGGTGGCCGTCTCGGTAACGCTGTGGCCGGCCCGCTCCAGCAGTATCCTGAGGATATCGCGGTTGGCCTTGTCGTCCTCGGCGATCAGAATATGAAGCTGTTCGGCAACCGCTGCCGGCGTCGCCGGCAACTCTGTCTCGGGTAGCGCATGAGGTTTGACGACAATAGGCAGCTCTATCGTCAGGTAAAACCGGCTGCCTTGCCCCGGCTGGCTGTCCACTTTGATTTCCCCGCCCATGGCCTCTGCCAGGCGCTGGGAAATAGACAGGCCCAGCCCGGTGCCGGAGTGTTCCCGGGTGAACGACGTATCGGACTGGAAAAAGCGCTCGAAAATCCTGTCCTGCTGAACGCTGCTGATACCGATACCGGAATCCACAACCTCAAACAGGAGAGTGGCAGTCCCCTGCGTGGTCTCTGTTTGTGTGATGCGCAGGGTTATACTGCCGTGCTGGGTGAACTTGGTGGCATTGTTCAGCAGATTGATCAATATCTGGCGCAGGCTGTGGCTGTCCCCGTGCACCAGGGTGTCTTTTTCGACACACAGCCGACCGCTGAACTCGGTAATGAACGCGAGACCTTTTGCCTCTATGGGAATGCGCGCGAGCCCTGCCAACTGGTCGATCCAGTCGTACAAGCAAAAGTCCCTTCCCCGCAGGTGGTGGTCGCTGGTTTCAATGCGGGCGATATCCAGTGTGTTGTTGACTATCTCCAACAGCGACGCACCGCTGGCGATGGCGTTGTCGAGCAGGAGCCGGCCGTTGTCGCTGAGGGGTTCCTGTTCGAGTAACTGCAGGCCACCCTGGATAGCGCTCAGCGGTGTACGTACCTCGTGGCTCATAATGCCCAGGAATTCGGTTTTTTTTCGGTTGGCGGCCACCGCCACTTCCCGGTCGAGCTGCGCCTGCCGGTTGAGTTGGTCCAACTCGTCGACTTTGTCCGCCAGTTCCCGGGTGCGCGCGTCCACTCTTTGCCGCAGGCGGACGTTGGCTTTTCTCAGTGCCGCCGCGAGCCTGTCGGCTTCGTTGGCACTGCCTGACAACCGCCCCATCAACACCGCGACAATACCCGACATGACCAGGAAGTAAGCCAGTTCGTTGTACAGCACCCCTTGATAGACATTGAAAAACGCCAGCACATCATTGGCCATAATCGGCAGGCTGGCAAAGGCGATAATCGCCATGGGCAGCGCGCCGGGCAGGCGTCTTTTGTTGGCTTTGAGCGTAACCCAGCAGGCATAGCCGATTACCAGGAAAAAAGACATCGCCCAGGGGTTGCGTACATACGCAAAAACTGCCGCCGGCGTCACCGTGATAAACGCCACACTGGCGGCGCCGAGCGCTGCCAGCAGGCGACACACGGGTGCGGATGTGCAGGTCGGGTAGAGGCCGCGAATCACATACACGTAAAACACCTGGGTGAGGATCATGCCGTAGTATTCAAAGCGCAGCGCCCAGTCGGCGTGAATGGCGGGATTGAATATAAACCAGATTTTTTCAGTCCCCATGACTCTCAGGCTATAGCTGAAACTCAGCCCGGCGCCGTAGGCGTAAACCCGGTCGGCGCTGCGGTTGAACGTCAGTGAAATCGTCAGGAAGATACAGGCCAGTACCAGTGCTGCGCCGAATACGGCATGGGCCAGCAGTTGGCGATTGCGCTCATGGCGCACGATAGTGTCATAGGTGCCCAGTTCAAAGGCGCGGTTAAGGCCTCCGTCGATATGGTGGAAGCTGGATATATGCACGACGATATCGAGCCGGTTGGCAGCGTCGGGCAGCGCGACGACATAGAATGCCTCGCGGGGGATTTCACCGGCCGGTTCCCGCGCCGGGCGGCCGACACGCAATAAGCGTTCGCCGTTAACCCAGATATCCGCTGCGCGATAGAGGCTCTTCACGTACAGGGCCAGTTGTTCGCGCTCGGCGGGAAGCTCTACCACCAGGCGGTAGCTGGCGTAGCCATTGCCGGGCAGTTCTTTTCCCTCCCAGACGTAATGGTTCCAGGTGCCTGGAACATAGATGTGCTGTTGTTCCTGGTGCTGTGTTTTGTGTTGTGTTGGTGCCGGCGCGATAAAGTCCTGCCAGTAAAACGCCCACTCGCCTCGCAGTGCCAATTTCGGGTGTTGTGTGAACGACCAGTGGCTTAAGTCGAGCTTGCCGCTCGCCGCTTCGATGGCCGTCCCTGATACCGGTGCGGCCGCAACTGACAGCAGAAATATAATGGCCATATATCGCCAGTTAGCCATATATTCTTCTCCCCTGTCGTGCAAATCCCTATATAATAACAGCTTCCTATACTGAACTTTACCGTCAAACTCAGGGAGCTTTGCGGATGTATGCTGCACATTGGATTGGTTGAAGACGATGAAGATACGTGTCGTCTGCTGACGCTGTTTCTGGAAAAAAGCAATATGCTCGTTTCCTCCGCGGGTTCGCTGGGCGAGTTTCGCGAGTTGCTCGACCGGGTGCAGCAGCCGCTGGATATCGTGCTGTTGGATTTGAATCTCCCCGATGCCGACGGCATCACTATTATCGACGGACTGCGCCGGGAGGGAAAACTCGGCATCATCGTCGTCTCCTCTCGCTCCAGCGAAGACTCGATGATTGCCGCGCTCTCCCTCGGTGCCGACGATTACCTGACCAAACCATTCAGTTTTAATGAGCTGTTGGCGCGGATCAACGGGCTCAACCGGCGGATGCAGGAGGCGCATACGGCGCATGTCTATCGCGAGATGATCGACAAGCTGTCGCAGCGCGAAAGGAGCGTGTTACTGTTTATCGCCAGGGGGGATACCATGCCGGCGATCGCCGAGCGGCTGCGCATCAGCGTCAAGACCGTCGAAACCTACCGCAGCCGCATATCACAGAAACTCAATGTGCGCACCATTGCCGACATCACCCGCATCGCCGTTATGGCGGGCATGGTGAGTTAAGCGTCTGATGGTGTTTGGCCCGGGAATCCTGTAAGCTGCACGCCCGCCGTCACAGTGGCCCGAACCTCAACAGCCGCGCCTGCAAAACAGGCCGCAAGAGCACTACCCTAAACGGCATCATTCTAAACCAGCAGTAACGAGAGACTTTCCATGAGTTTTGCCTCCCTGGGCTTATCCGCCCCTATTCTCGATGCCGTAGCCGAGCAGGGTTACGAGGCTCCCTCGCCGATTCAGGCCCAGGCTATCCCGGCGGTAATCGGGGGCAGAGACGTGATGGCGGCGGCCCAGACCGGCACCGGCAAAACCGCGGGTTTTACGCTCCCCATTTTAGAGCGTCTCACCGGCGGCGAGCGCGCCCGGGCCAATCAGGTGCGCGCCCTGGTGCTGACCCCCACCCGGGAGCTGGCAGCCCAGGTCGAAGACAGTGTATCGACCTATGGTAAACACCTGCCGCTGCGCTCGGCGGTGGTCTTCGGCGGGGTGAAGATCAATCCGCAAATGCTGAAACTGCGCAAGGGCGTCGATGTGCTGGTGGCGACGCCGGGCCGGCTGTTGGACCTGCACGGCCAAAACGCCGTGAAGTTCAAGCAATTGGAAGTGCTGGTGTTGGACGAGGCCGACCGCATGTTGGATATGGGCTTTATCCACGATATCCGCAGAATTCTCGCGCTGTTGCCCGAACGGCGCCAGAACCTGATGTTTTCGGCGACCTTCTCCGACGCCATTCGCGGTCTTGCCAAGGGGCTGGTGAACAACCCGGTTGAGATTTCCGTGACCCCGCGCAATGCCGCGGCCAAAACGGTGAAACAGTGGATTTGCCCCGTCGACAAAAAACAAAAATCGGCCTTGCTTACCCAACTGATCCAGGACAATCGCTGGGATCAGGTCCTGGTTTTCACCCGCACCAAACACGGCGCCAATCGCCTGACCCGCCACCTCGAGGCCCGCCAGCTCAAAGCGGCGGCGATTCACGGTAACAAGAGTCAGGGCGCGCGAACCAAGGCGCTGGCCGGGTTTAAAAGCGGCGCCATCCGTATTCTGGTCGCGACCGATATAGCGGCCCGGGGCCTGGATATCGATCAGTTACCCCAGGTGGTCAATTTCGATTTACCCACGGTGCCGGAGGACTATGTCCACCGTATCGGCCGCACCGGCAGGGCGGGGGCCAGTGGGGAGGCGATATCGCTGGTCAGTGCCGATGAATTCAAACAGCTCGCGGATATCGAGCGTCTGACCAAACAGGTGCTGCAGCGTAAACCGATTGACGGTTTTGAGCCGCTGCATGCACTGCCGCCCTCGCGTCCTCTGCACACCCCGGCGCACACCAAGAGGTCGAAACCGGCCAAAGCCGGACATCGGGACGGCCAGCGCAGCGGCGCCAATGCCGGCGGTCGCCGATCCCGTAACAGGCGATAGCGCTGCCTTAACTACATTTCCCTGCGCTTGGCGAGCGGATTTTCAGGCCGCCGAGTCGGCAGTTTCCACCTCTTGATGGATGGACCTGACCAGTTCGTCCGGCAATCGCAGGTTGGCTGCCAGTTGGTTGAGATAGCCTGCCGATGCCGGTTGGGTCTGGTCGATCGCCATGGTGGCGGCGGCGTAAACCTCGATACCGGTTTCCGCGTTGGGAACCAATTTCACCAGTGCATGGAGCGACAGCGGATGGCGCAGTTCATCAAACAGAGCCGCCTTGTCGGCGGTGGACAGGTTCATCTGCTCAACCTGTTCAAAAATACGTTCCTTCTCCGCTGCATCGATATGGCCGTCGGCATAGGCCGCCGAGATCATCGCCCGCAACAGCAGCATCTGGCTGGTGTTGCCCGGGTCGTCTGCCGCTGCGGCAACGAACCGCTCGTGGGGGATGGCAGCGCGGGTGGTGTCGAAGGCGGGGTCAATGCGGGTGTCGGCGCCTGCGGGTGCCGGCGACTGGGCGGCGGTATTGCGCTGTGAATAGGCCTGGTAAGCTTTCCACGCCACCCCCCCGACGGCTGCCAGCGCGCCGACTTTCAATACCGATTTGCCGACTTTCCGGCCTTTCTTGCTGGTCAGGGCCCCGCCCAGGGCACCGCCGGCCAGACCGCCGGCGAGGCCGGACAGCAAGCCGCTTTGGCTGAGGCCTTTGATGATTTGATTTAAATCTTTCATAGCTGCGTTTCCTCGTCTCAGACCGATTGTCGGGATTGGTGAATGAAAAGAAAAACTGATTATTCCTGTGGAATACTTCGAATTTGCCGATGGTGGCGGCGCAGGCACCCGCACCTGTGCCGGGCGTGCGACAGCCGCCGGCGGTCGGTTGCAATAACCGGTGCCACCGCTCACAATAGTGCGCAGTTGTGATTTTAGCGGCGGGCGTCGCGCCGCTCACCGTGACGAGAAACCGCGATGATTCAGAGTATCACTCAGCGCCTGTTTGCCGACACCCCACAAGACACCCTCTATCACTACACCTCGTTCGCGGGGCTGTTGGGTATTGTCGGCGGCGGTGAGCTGCGGGCCAGTGATATCCGTTATATGAACGACTCGGCGGAGCTGAGGCATACCCTGGATTTAATGCGCAGTCATATCACCGAACGCATGGCGGCGGGTACCGACAACCCCGGTTTGTTGAATCGCCTGCTCGAGTGGCTGTCGCACCGGATTGTCAGCGGTCCCATGTTGTTTTGCGCCTCCTTTCGTGCCAACGGCAATTTGCTGAGTCAGTGGCGGGGCTATGCGGTGCACGGCAAAGGGGTGAGTTTGGGTTTCGATCCGTTTCATATTCGCGAGTGTGTCGAAGCCCAGGCTTTCCAGGTCGCTAAGTGTCTCTACGAACCGCGCCGCCAGAATGCGTTGATCGAACAGATCGTCGACGCGGTGGAAGCCCGGCCGCAGCCGGCGCACAATGATGCTGCCGGCGGCGGTCGCGGCGCGCGACCCTGTCGCGATGTGTTTGAGGATATTGAAGGCGATCTGTTGCGCATTGCCGCCATTTTAAAACACCCGTCGTTTGAAGAGGAGCAGGAGTGGCGACTGGTCTCGCCGGTGGTTGCCAGTTGCGAGAACGAGCCCATTCACTTTCGCGAGGGCGCCTCCATGCTGGTGCCTTACTACGCTTTCGACCTGACCCGCAACGGCACTCGAAATTTGCTGCTCGATCACGTCTACCTGGGGCCAACCAGCAATATCGATCTATCCATGAACTCGCTGGCGCTGTACCTTACCAAACGGGGCGTGCGGCCCCGGCGCGGCATCGACTATTGCCAGATACCCTACCGGCAGCGGTAACAACTGAAATTGGCCAGCCTTCCCATCGGGCTCACAGTCTGAACCCGGTGGAAAGACTGGCGCATGTCGTTAGCTGATGGAGCGCATTGTTAACTGCCGGGGCCCATCGTTAACTGCCAGAGCGCTCATTAACGGCCGGAGCGCATCATTAACTGCTAGAGCGCATCATTAATAGGACCGCTGACGATTTGCATACCCGGGTCTTCGTTGTTGTAGTTGTTTTCCGGTTCCAGATCGCGTATCACCTCGTTGCCGTCAATCCAGCGCGCCAGAAATGCGTCCATGTTATTGAAGCCGTCGGGACACTTCCAGGTTTGGGTAAAGGGAAACTCGAAGTATTCGTACCAGCGTTTCTTGCGGATACTGGGACAGGAGTGACTGCCGATAAAGGTGATAATGGTCGAGCAATGGGAATCGTTGATGGGCCGCTGCCAGGGTATATGGTAGCTGAAATTTGCGTGCTGGTTCATCTCGGCGATCAGGTTGGCCTGGTCTTCCCGCCACATAGCCAAAATGTCTGCGGTGGTGCTGCCCGGAAAGAAGCGCTCGTAGGAAAAGCGGGAAAAGTTGAAGTCGCTCGAGTAGCCGGTGTAAGCCAACTGGTCGTTGGGGAACTCTGTGGCGATCATGTCGGTGGCGCTGCCGAAGTCGTTGATATCAAAGCTGGCCGGCAGGGTCGATAAGACGTCGTCCAGTCCCCAGGCGACGCGAATGGTCTCGTGCAACTGGCGCGATTTGAAGCTGGCGTCGGGTGCGGGGAACAGCGGTCCGGTGTCATTGAGCATATAGCCCGCGCTCGGTTTCAGCGTGCGCTCGGCGAAATAGTAACCGGCCCCCGCGGCGATACCGCCGGCACTGAAGCCGGTGACCAGGAGTTTGTTGATGGAGGGAAACCGTACCGCCAGCCAGTCCAGCGCCTCGATAGTGTTGTGGTAGCCCATATGCCGAAACGTGATGGGCGGATTGACCCCGGTCGGGTCCTCGTAGACCTGGACGGAATTCCCGGTGTGGACATCGCCGGTGCAGTAGGGCATGTAGACGACATCCCAACCCTTGGTGGTTATGTCTTTTTTCGGGCGTGTCGGCAGGCCGGGATCGGCGCCGTTGACCAGTGGCGAGACGTACTGGGCTTTAAACTGGGTAATGTAGTCGTCCGCCAGGCCGTTGGGGTTGGCGGCACCGAGCAGGCCCAGCGCACCACTGCAGCCCTCATAATCCCAACAGGCACCGCCGCCCTCGAACAGAATCAGCAGATCGCTGCTGGCGGGCGAATCGTGGACCCAGAACTTGTACTGCGAGCCGTCGCTGCAGACAGTGCCGGGAATTTCGACCCTCTCCCAGGCGTAGTTGTTACCGCCGTCAACAACATCTTCGATACCCACTGACCATGCCGCCGGCGCTAACCACGCCGCCAGCAAGCCAAGCAAAAGGGCTTTGCTCCGATAAGGGAAGTTTTTACTCATAACCGCTCACCTTCTTATTGAATGTTTTTATATAGGTCGATTCCGGCTGCCCGGGTCGATACCGGGCCGGATGCGGAATCGACATCATTTGCGTGAAGCAGATGGATAACATCACCGCAGTCGCGATGTGTCCTGTGTATTTTAGAAATCCGTCAGTATTTGCTGATTGACTGGCGTAACGAATGGCACTGCCTTAAGTAAATATGTGCTAATTGATCGGTCTGACACTGACTGGGGCTTTCAGAAACACGGGCCAGGCGCCCCCTCGATGAACCCGTCCCTGGGGGACTCGCCTAGAGCGCCTACTTTTGGTCTCGACAGCATCCCTGCTGTAACCTATATTTTCGATGGGCCGATGGTGGCGCTATTCCCTCAAACCAGCCCCACCTTGCTGTCTGTCACGGGAGAGGGTTACGGGGTAAGCATACCGGCACATTGTCGCTACAAGCACCGCCATCAGCGCCAGCCAGGCGGGCCAGGGTCCGAGTTGGGCATACACGGTGCTCACGTGCCCGGGGTAGACATCGGCGGACAGATTCTCCCGGGTAAAGAGTCCGGTTTGCGCGATTACGCGCCCGCTCGGGTCGACTACCGCACTGACGCCGCTGGTGGTGGAGCGGATCAGCCACAGCCGGTGTTCAATCGCTCGCAGGCGGGCAAAGGCGAGGTGAATCCAGGGTTCCTGGGTATCGCCGAACCAGGTGTCGCTGGCCAGGGTGACCAGCAGTTGCGGGCGTGCCCGCCGCACCATCGCGCGCACGAACTCCGGCTCGATGACTTCGTAGCAGATGGGGGTGACTATGGCCGTGCTGCCCAGATGCAGAGCCGGTGTGGTGGTGCCGGCCCGGAACGACTGGGTATGGGGGAAAATACGTTCGACATCGCCCAACACGTCGCTAAAAGGTACAAATTCCGCCAGGGGTATAAGGAGATTCTTGTCGTAAGTCTCCTCAATCTTACCGGCGGCGGTGATCAGGAACGCCGAGTTGGCGCTGTGGCGTTGACCGTCCTGCTCCCAGACGGAAGTGCCGCCGAACAGCAGCGGCACCGGTAAATCTTCTCGAATCGTCTGCGCGTCCACCGGCAGCGGGCGTCTGATCGCGCGCCCATAGGCCGTCTCCGGCCAGATCACCAAATCCAGCGGTGTTTTGCCGAGCAGCTCCCGGGTTTGTTGCAGGTGGCGTCGATGTCCCTCGATGGCCAGCCGGCGTTTGTCCAGCCCTCCCAGGTTGGCCTGGATGACGCCGACCCGCAGCGCCGCCGTTGTCGTATCCGACGGGTGCATGCGCACCAGGCCGTAAAACACAACGGCGCCGATCAACAGCCCGGTGGCGAGGGTGGGCCGCAGCAACGCCATGTCGGCGCCGCGCAGGCGTTTCCACAGCCGGTAACAATAGACATTGATCAGTGCCACCAGCGCCGTGAGCAACAGCGGCCCGCCGAGATCGGCCACCTGCGCCAGTGGCAGCGTTTGAATCAGGGCGGCGCCGGCAAAGCTCGGGAACAGCTGCGGTTGCAACCATTCCAGCAACAGCAGCGGCGCCGGGCCCGCCACCACCATTGGCCAACCCAATATGCGCATGCGCCAGACCAGCAGCGCATAAACACAGAAGCCGAAGGCGAACCAGGCACCATAGGCAATCCACAGCGCGATACCGAACAGGCGGTTGCCCTCGAAAAAGACCTCGATAAGCTTCAGCAGCCACGGAAAGCCGCTGCCAAATGCCGCCAGGCCGAAGATGAACCCCGCCAGGCCGGCGCGGCCGGGGTGTGCTGTTGTAGAGTTATCGAGGGCACACCACAGGGGTACGAGAAAGATAAAGATCAACGGCCACACGCCGAAGCCGACGTGCCCGAGCGCATAGAGCACACCGCCGGCGGCGGCCGTCAGACAGAGGCGGTGCAAACTGTATCGGTCGTGCAGGTTGTACGGCTGCTGCGAAGGGGTCACAGTATCGCTGGGCTTACGGCGACCGGGTACCGGCATTCAGTGCCGGCAACAGTTCGCGACACCCCGGTTTGTGTACAGCCCGGGTGTAGACCGTGCGGCCCTCCTGGTCGGTCAGGGTCGGGTCAGCGCCGCGATCGAGCAGCAGTTTTATCATGTCGGTTTGGCCCCTGGCGCAGACCGACATCAGGGGGGTGTCGAGAAATTTATCCCGGGCGTTGACATCGGCGCCCGCTGCGATCAGCGCGGCGGCGGTGTCGGGATGATTGTTGGTGGCGGCGTAGTGGAGCGGCGTGCGGCCGCGTTTATCCGGGTGATCGATACGCACACCGGCAGCGGCCAGGTACTTGATCAGCGCCAGGCTGCCGTTGGCCGCCGCGTGGGACAGTGGTGTGCGTCCGCCGGCGTCGGCACTGTCAATTTCACCGCCGCGTGCCTGCAGGTGCCGCACCAGGTCCACAGAACCGGTGTGACGCGCTGCCAGCAACAGCGGCGAACGCTGCAGCTCATCTTTGGTATTCACATCGACGCCGAGTTCCAGGGCTCGCTCTATTGTCCGCAGGTCGCCCTCACGGGCCGCTTTCAACAGCCGCTGTTCGCGGGTAAACGGTTGCGGCAGGCGGGGTTCGCCGACACCGATCAGGCGATTTTTATGCGCGGGGGATGAGTCCGGCTGTGGTTGTTGTGGCGCAGTATCGGCGGCGATCGCACCGGCGGCAATAAGCAGCAGGGTTGATATAACAAGTGATAAACGACAGGCAGGGTTTAGCTTCATAGATACTGCTTCCGAAAAATAGCAGGCCCACTGTGTGGGCCCTTTTTTATGGAAAGGTTTATGGACAGGCGATTACAGGGCGTCGTTGATCGGACCGCTGATAATCTGCATACCCGGGTCTTCGTTGTTGTAATTGTTCTCCGGTTCTATATCGCGTATCACCTCGTTGCCGTCAATCCAGCGATCCAGAAACGCCTCCATGCTGTCGAGGCCTTCGGGACATTTCCAGGACTGGGTAAACGGAAACTCAAAGTACTCGTACCAGCGTTTCTTGCGGATACTGGGGCAGACGTGACTGCCGACAAAAGTGATGATCGTCGAGCAATGGGAGTCGTTGATGGGCCGCTGCCAGGGAATGTGATAGCTGAAGTTTGCGCGCTGGTCCATCTCGCCGACCAGGTTGGCTTGGTCTTCGCGCCACATGTCGAGAATGTCCGCCTGGGTGCTGCCCGGAAAGAAACGCTCATAGGAAAAGCGCGAGAAGTTAAAGTCGCTGGAATAGGCGGTATAAGCCAGTTGGTCGTTGGGAAACTCGATCGACACCATGGCGGTGGCGCTGCCGAAATCATTGATGTCAAAGCTGGCCGGCAGCGTCGACAGGACATCGTCCAACCCCCAGGCCACCCGAATGGTGTCGTGTAACTGGCGCGACTTGAAGCTGGCGTTGGGCGCCGGGAACAGCGGCCCGGAGTCGTTCAGCATATAGCCGGCAGTCGGGTTCAGCGTGCGTTTGGCAAAGTAATAACCCGCTGCCGAGGCAACACCGCCGGCACTGAAACCGGTGACCAGGAGTTTATTGATGGAGGGAAACCGCGCCGCCAGCCAGTCCAGCGCCTCGATGGTGTTGTGGTAACCCATATGGCGAAATGTGATGGGCGGATTGGCGCCGGTGGGGTCCTCGTAGGTCCTGACCATATTGCCGGTATGTACATCGCCCGTACAGTAGGGCATGTAAACGACATCCCAACCGTTGGTGGCGATGGGGCTTTTAGGCCGAAACGGCAGGCCGGGGTCGGCGCCATTGACCAGCGGCGAAACGAACCGCGCTTTGAACTGGGTGATGTAATCGTCCGGCAGACCGTTGGGGTTGGCCGCGCCGAGAATACCCAGTGCACCGCTGCAGCTCTCGTAGTCCCAGCAGGCGCCGCCGCCTTCAAACAGGATCAACAGATTGTTGGACGGCGCATCGTGCACCCAGAATTTGTATTGCGAACCGTCGCTGCAAACGGTGCCGGGAATTTCCACCTTCTCCCAGGCATAGTCATTGCCGCCATCGACAACATCTTCGATACCGATTGAAAATGCCGCTGGTGAAAAGCATATTGGCACAAAAGCCGCTAACAGACTCTTCGTGAGTATGCCTGTACCGGTTTTTGCGGTGTCTTTTTTATTACTTTTTATACTGCAGAAAAATCGTTTCATCATCATCGCCCACCTTTTTTGTCCGTTATGTTGAGGTCGATTCCGTCCCTGGTGCTTGGCACTGTTTTTATCTAACTGTTTTTTGTAACTGCGCGGGATGCATACGAAAACGGTAGTGCCAGAACGAAACCAACGCGTTGTCGTGTAAAGCTTGGCGATAACACCAGATTTGCCGCAATCTGTCCTGTGGATTTCAGAAATCCGTCAGTATAGGCCCCTCTATTCAGTCTATATTCAGCGCCGAGATTCAGTTTTTATCAGGTCTCGAGTCGCTGAATTCCGCCTCGCCCGCCAGCCAGGCGTCGCGGGCCTGCTGATGGGCTTCGCGGCGTTCGAGCGCGACGGCGAGATCCCGCGGCAACTGTTCGAGGCGGGCCAGGTGCAGAGTTCTGGCCAATTCCAGCAACCGCAAGTCCCGCTCCGGCAGCACTTGCCCGTAGTTTTCGATCATATGGGTGGTGAATTCCACATGGTCCGTGGAGAGGCGATTGCGCCATTGATAGTAATCGCGCACTTCGGCTTCGGTACCCGTGTTGGAGAGCACCTTGCCGTACATCTGCTCCCAGTGGGCGCGGGTCTGAGCGCGTTTGTCGAGAATAAACGGGTCCTCGGTGGGTGCCGACAGCTCCCAGTACAGGTTGTCCGGCAACTGGCGCTGCACCGCTTCGAGGTCCACCTTGGCCCAGGCCCAGGCCGGGTCATCGGCGCCGAACATTTCCTCGATCAGGCTCATCGGGGTATCGGTCTGCAGGGCTACGCCGGAGGCCGCCGGCGGCGCGGCGCCGGAAACCTCCTCGAGGTCGCTCGCCGTCGCCACTGCGCCGTCTGTGGCTGAGTCGCCGGCGTCGTAGTAGGGGCCGTGGCGTTCGGCGATAAACCAAAAGCCCACCGCGGCTGCAGCCGCCAGCAGGCTGATTGTCAACAATATAGTATTTTTTCTTATCAACATGGCGGTTGTCCCGGGCTGAATCGCAGCAATGGCCGACGCGCTTCGATAACATACCCGCTCTGCCGGCAAAGGTCCAACCGGGTCGTTATCAAAGCCGCCCGCGCACCCTAGTGTGAAAATAACGGCAGCCGCTACCGGATTTTAAAAAAAACTATTACTATTTGCAGCCGGGTAACCCGCCGATAGTCATATATTCTCTGTGGGTATATGTTCCGGTATCCACCGCCTGTAACCGGCCCGGCTTTGCGATATGTTTTTCCTATGAGCAACCTGATTTTCATAGATGTAGAGGCAAGCGGCCTGGATATTGACTCCTACCCGATTGAGATCGCCCTGCGTCTCAACGGCGCCACCCACAGTTGGCTGATAAGGCCCGAGGCCGGGTGGCGGCACTGGTGCAAAAATGCTGAGGCTCTGCATGGTTTGCCGCGACAACAACTGGTTGAGACGGGTCTCGATGCCCGTGTTGTCGCCGCTGAAATCAATGCCCTGCTGGCATCCACCGATGGTCTGGTATACAGCGACGCGGCACCCTGGGACGCCCACTGGGTCTCGGTCCTGTTCGACGGCGCGCAGCTACCTGCGTGCTTTGCGATTTTGCCGATACAGGATTTGCTCGACAGCGGGCAAGAGAGCCGTTTCTTCACCTGTCTGGAGCGCCTGTTCGAGGCCGATAGTCGCCGCCGCCACCGGGCCGGCACCGATGTCGAGCTGATCGCGAGAGCCTATTCGATGGTGGGTCGTGCGATGTGATTGCAACCGAGTACTGTTTCCCCTTTTTATCACAGAGTCATTCATCCGTAAGTATCATTTTATTACTAAGGAAAAACTATGAAATATCTTTTGTTGTTGACAGCGTTTTTAGCAATGCAGGCCGGTGTGGTCCAGGCCGACTATGAGGCGACTGAGAAAAAACTGCAGGCGGCCATGAGTGCGGAGGTGCGCTCAGAGCGGGAGCGGGCGCGTGACCGCAACCGCAGACCCGTGGAGACGCTGGCGTTTTTCGGCCTGCGCGACAATATGAAAGTCGTCGAACTGATTCCCGGCGGCGGCTGGTATACCAAATTGCTGGCGCCGGTATTGGCTGACCGGGGGGAGTTGATTGTCGCACTGGGCACCGACCGGGTGGAAAAAAATGTATTGACCCAACCGGGGTTTGAGAAAGTGACGGTGACGGGCAAAGGTTCCGAATTGTATCGCCCGGAGGGCTCGCGCTTTTATGAGCTGAAAGTGGCGGGGTTTAACGTCAAGCGGGCGGATATGGTATTGACGTTCCGCAACTACCACAACTTCAACGAAGCCGGCCGCCGCGCGATGAATAAACTGGCCTATGACGCGCTGAAAAAAGGCGGTATTTACGGCGTGGTTGATCACACCCAGCGGCATATGGAACCGGACAACCCGGAAAACCGCCGCCGCATCGATCCGGTGCTGACGATAAAAGAAATCCAGGAGGCCGGTTTTGAACTGGTGGACTTTTCCGACCTGCACTACCGCCCTGACGACGAATTGCGCTACGAAGTGGGCCGTCGCTCTGTAACCGGCAACAGCGACCGTTTTACGTTGATGTTTAAAAAGAAGTAACGCGCGCGGGGAGTTAACCGTAACACGCGTTCAGTGACTCACCAGCGGCACTGCGCCGCCGCTGGTGGCAGCTTTGTCGCTGCCTGCGGCGGCGGCCAGCGCCGCATCGAATTCGCTGCCGTCTTCAGATGCCAGGGCGGCCTGACAAAGCGCTTCGACAGTGCTGGCGGCGACCCGCCCACCACTGCGTTCCACCAACTGCATAATGGCATTGAAACGCGTCAGGCCCCGGGCGTGAGTGTCACCGTAACCTTTGAGTAAACGCTGAGCCTCTGCGAGGCGCAGCGCCAGCGCGTAATTGTCGGCGGCGGTAGTGACGATACGCTCGAGCCAAGCCTCGATTGCGGCGTTCTCTACGCTATAGCGATAGGTAAACCGGCGCAGTCGACGCAGGCACGAGAGCGTGTACAACAGCAGGTAACCGCCGAGTTTGCCGGTGTGCACCCTGCGCCCTTTGGCAAACAGGCCGGACAGGCGCCGGCGCAGGCGCGGCGAGTCGAGAATAAAAGCACCGAGCCGGCGCGGCAGGCTGTCGCACACCTCTTCCAGGCGCGGATGCAGATACTCCACCGGATAAACAAATTGACCCGCCTCGGCCTTGACTTCCCGGCGTATACGCTCGAAGCGCTCGCGGCGCACCTTCTGGTCGGCGACGCGAATGGTGTCCTGAAAAGCCATCCACAAGGCGAGGTGGCGGGCCACAGCCCGGGTCAGCAGATGATTGCCGCTCGGGCCTCGGTTGGGGTGATCCCTGTTTTGGCTTGAATCGTTTGCGACTGTATTTTCCGCAGCCGCACTTTCTTTAGTTTTACTGTTTGCAATTGCACTTTTGGTCACTGCATTTTCAGAGGTTGTAGCATCTGTAGCGGCAGGGGGTGCGGCTGGGTTCTCCTTGGCGAAAACCCTTTCCAGACGGTCGAGATAAAGCTGCGCGTAGTCAAAATCCTGGTAATCGACAAGTTGCCGGATGCCTTCGCAAATCAGACCCTGGCAATTTTCCGGAAAGTTTTTTCGCACCCGCTCCAGCAGGCGCTGGCCGGCGGCGGTGGCCGCTTTAGCGGGAACGACCAATTCGTCATCGGGCGCCGGTGTCGGGTCGGGCAGGTTCTGTTGCGCGCGCCGGTAGGCGGCGTCAAACGCGGCCAGATTGGTGGCCACGGCGATGCCGCCGGCGCGAATGGCCGCCTCGAATCCGTCTCTCGCAAACGGCAGCGCGCCGGTGCCGGCCAGGGCGCCGAATAACACCGAGCTGATAACCGAACTGTTTTCCCGGGCCAGTTGCTCCATATCGAACGCCACGCAGGACTTTGCTGCCTGCCGCACCGCCTCGAGAATCTTGGCGCCGTCGGCCAGGCCGTTGCCCAGTTGCTGCTTTTCGGCCACGGTATAGGCGCGGTGGGTGGTGGCGATCAGCGTGGTTTTATCCGGCGTGACAAAGCCCCGCTGCACGGCGCGGCCGGCTTCGACCAGTTCGGCCGCAATCAGAATATCCACATCGCCGGGGATCGGCGTCATCCCCAACACCGGCTGCCGGCCGACCCGTTCGACTTCGGTCTCGGGAAAGATTTCCAGGTAATAAATGGTGGCGCCGGTGCGCTGGGCGACACCGGGGACTGACGTCGACTGGGCCACATAACCCTGGCTGGTGGCCAGGTCGCGAATCCAGTCGGCCAGCACGCCACCGCCCTGTCCGCCCATGGCGGAGATGGCGATTTTGGTCGGTTGAATCTGTGACTTAAGCATGGTCTTCCAATTTCAGCATAAACTTCGCTGCCAATCGCGTGTACAGGCCGGGCGCAACTGCGATTAAAATGCGTATCTTTTCAGACGCCGATCGATACGGTTTTGCAACCACCCGATGACTTTGCCGCGCAGGTTGCCGAGCAGCCGATCCCAGGGCGTCGGGTTAAAAATAATGTCGGTCTTGGCAAAGGACGGGCACAATACTGCCGTGTGGGCGTTTTCACCGCAGAGGCCGCAGCCGACGCAATCGTTGTCCACATAGGCCACCGGGTCCGACTTGAGCGGGTTGGGGTTTTCTCTCACTGTCAGCGAGGGGCAGCCCGACAGGCGAATACAGGCGTGATCGCCGGTGCAGGTATCGCCGTCGACAAAAAACCGGGTGCGCACAACGCGCTTGCCGGTTTTAATGTGATTGCGCACTATGGGTTTTTCGCGCCGCTGCTTGTTCAGCATACACTCGTTTTGCGCGATCACCACCTTGGGGCCTTCCGTGGCTGTGGTCATGGCCTCGTGCAGCGTCTCTTTCACCGTTGCGACATCGTAGGTATCGACGGTTTTCACCCAGTTGACGCCCACCCCGCGCACCGCGTTTTCAATCGAATGCTGGGTGGAACGGTGGTCGACATCGGCCCTGGAAGACAAAATGTCCTGACCGCCGGTTGCCGCCGAGTAGTTGTTATCGACGATCAAGACCACATCGTCACTGCGATTGAACACCGCATTGCCGATACCGCTGGTAAGGCCGTTGTGCCAGAAGCCGCCGTCGCCCATCACACTGATATTGCGTTTGGCGGCCTTGCGGTTAAACGCCGAGCCGCCGGCCGCACCCAGGCCGTAGCCCATGGTGGTGTTGCCGAGATTAAAAGGCGGCAGAATCGAAAACACGTGGCAGCCGATATCGCAACTCATATGGATATCACCGATTTTCCGTTGCAGTTGCTTGATGGCGCTGAAGATCGGCCGTTCCGGACAGCCCACACAAAACCCGACGGGGCGCGGCGGTACCTCCTCCTCCAGTTGTTTGAGGGGAATGCGATTGGCCGCCGCGGCTGTGGCTTCGGGATCGAAGATGGCTACCGCATCTGTCGACTGTGACGATGCGGATGCCGGTGCGATTAATTCCGGCGCCACGGCGGCGAGAAATTTACCGATCCCCTGCCTCAAAACATCGCCGTGGTACTCGCCGTAGACCGGCAGCATGTCCTTGCCGCACAGGCGCGTTTGTACATCGGCCCGGCGCAGCATATGGCCGATCGCCTGTTCGATATAGTTCGGTTGACCTTCCTCTATTAACAGCACCGCCTCTTTGCCGATGCAGAAATCGATAATTTCGGTGTCGATATAGGGATAGGTGACATTCATGATGTAGAGGGGCAGGCGGCAGGTGCCGAAGCTGTCGGCCAGTCCCAGCAGGTTGAGTGCGCGGATAACGGTGTTGTAGAGACCGCCCTGTAGAATCAGGCCGACCGAGGCAATATCCCCCTCCACAAATTCGTTCAGCCGCTGCTCCCGGATATACTCGATCGCCGCCGGCAGGCGCGCCTCGATTTTTTCTTTCTCGTGCAGAAAGCTCGACGGCGGCAGCACTATACGGCTGGTGTCGCGCACCGGCGCCTCTTTCGCCTCGGCGACGCTCAGGCGCGGGCGCCGGTTGTCTTTTGCCACAAAGCTGCCGTGCACATGGCAGGCGCGAATGCGCAGCTCCAGCATCACCGGCGTGTGGCTGGCTTCGGAGAGTTCAAAACCTTTTTCGACAAAGTCGGTGATTGTCGGCAGGTCCGGGCGCGGGTCCAGCAGCCACATTTGCGATTTCATGGCAAAGGCGTGGGTGCGCTCCTGCATGATACTGGAGCCCTCGCCGTAATCCTCACCGATAATCACCAGTGCGCCGCCGGTGACGCCGCCGGAGGCGAGGTTGGCGAGGGCGTCGGAGGCGACGTTGGTGCCGGCGGTGGACTTCCAGGCCACCGCGCCGCGCAGGGGATAATTGACCGACGCCGCCAGCATTGCCGCCGCCGTGGCCTCGCTGCCGTTGGATTCAAAGTGGACATCGAGGTCTTCGAGAATATCGCGCGCGTCGTTCAGCACATCCATCAGATGGGAAATAGGGGCGCCCTGGTAGCCTCCGACATAGGCGACCCCCGCCTGCAGCAGTGCTTTGGTGACCCCGAGAATGCCTTCCACATGCAGGGGCTCGCCGGCGCCTTTGCGCAGTATCTGGACCTCTTTTTTAAACGATCTCTCTGCCATTACCGTCTCCGGGCCTGTGCGCCGATTGCTGCTGCACCGGCGGCTACTGTGTCGGTTCGATATCCTCGACAACATCCTTGTTGTCGAGCGTTTCTGAAAACTCTTCCGGAGTCAGGTCTGCCCTCGATAGTCTTAATCACGATCGATAGAGGCAGTGTGGGGTCGATAAATTGTGCCTGTCCTTTTAAGTGTTTCAATAAATTGTGCCTGTCCTTTTAAGTGTTTTAAGTAGAGCATTGGGGTTTCTGTAGTATTGCTCTAGTGCCAGGACTTCAGTATTTCCGTGCGGGTACCAGGGCCAGTACGCGCGCCGGACTGCCGGAACCGTTCTTGATTTTCAGCGGCGGCGCTATCAGCAGCGCACCGGTCGGCGGCAACTGGTCCAGGTTGCACAGGCTTGCCAGGCCGCACTTGTTGGCGCCGTGCATCAAGTTGTGACACGGGAACATCGGGTCCTGGGTCGGTGCGATACCGGCATCGGTGCCGACGGTTTCGACACCGACGCCGATCACATTGCGTTCGCGGGCCAGGAATTCCACCGTGGCCGGCGCCCAGCCCGGTGTGTGGCCGCCGTCTTCGCGTATATTGAGGTAATCGGCATTATCCGTTTTTTTCGACCAGTCGGTGCGGTACAGCACCCAGGCGCCGGGGGTGATTTCACCGTGGGTCTTTTCCCAGGCTTTAATAAAATCGACGCTCATTAAAAAGTCCGGGTCCGCCGCCGCTTCGGCAACGGCATCGATGACAAAGGCGGGCGCGACGAACCTGTCGGCTGGCAGCGTATCCGTGGCGTGGTTCTCGTGGTCTTTGCCGGTTACCCAGTGAATGGGAGCGTCGAAGTGCGTGCCTGTGTGTTCGCCGCATTTGATATTGTTCCAGTACCAGGCGGGGCCGCGGTCATCGTACTTTGAAATCTCTTCCATACTGAACGGCCAGGATTCGCCCCAGCCCATCTCCGGCGGCAACTGTAACACCGGCGTCTCGGGTTCGAGCGTGCGGGTCAGGTCGACGACTTTGATGCCGCCCGAAACCAGCAGGCTGGCCAGTTCTGCAATGACATCGCTTGGTGACATAGGTTTTCCCTCTTCTTGACAGAGTTATGGTTGTGCCTCTGCGGGTGTAGCGGCGATAAATGCCGCCATACGCCGGCGCAGGGGTGGGGGGATTTCCAGACTGCGGTGTTGTCCTGAGTGGGCAACATAGACCAGCACATGGGTGCCGCGCAAGACGGCGGCGGTGTTGTGGAAGGCTGCGATATTGACCGTGCAGGAACTTTTTCCCAGCGCGGCCACCGACAGTTCAAAATCCAGCACATCGCCCATCCGGCAGGTGCGTATAAACTGGCATTCGATATTTACCGTCGGCAGGCCTTCATTGCGCTCGCCGAGCATATGGGGGAACGACCAGTCCAGTGCCTGTGCCAGCCAGTCCTCCACCACCCCATTGATCATCTCGAAATAGCGGGGGTAGAAGACAATGCCCGCCGGATCGCAGTCGGCGAACCGCACTTTGACCGCGGTTTTGAAGATTTCGCCGGATGGTTTATCTGGTGTTTGATCGGGCATAGTCGTGAGATCTTATTAGCGGCTATGGCATATGGCAATCGATGCCGGTAGCTGCATAGGGTAATACTCAAACCTGTCGTTCAAAAGGACACAACACTATCCTTTTTGTGCGGATAGGGATCGGATTTCCATAATTCACTATTTATTACTAACCGATCTATCGAATTAAGTTGATATGGTGGTTATATATAACTGAGGTCAATGGCGCGAATGGTGCTCGCTTCAGGTGTTTACTCTTGGTGGTACTTACAGGGGATTTGCATGAATTTACCGATCCCTGTCCCAATCGTATTGGTTTTGATTAAGGATACTGCGGGTAAGTTTGCCTCTGGAAAGGGTTCAGAAACTCTCGACAGCAGGGATGCTGTCGTGACCACCAAACTAGCCCTGGTTTTGGTATGACTCCGGAGTTACTTATTACACTAGGGGGCATCAAAGTGGCTCTCTGATGGAGGGAACTTAGGCAAATAGATAGAATATGAGATGAGTGCGGCTCGGAAAGCATAAAGGCTGGTACGATGAAATACATAAACGGGGTCGATACCGAATTGAGGTATGACGAAATGTCACCTCCAGACAGGATTCCCGATAGATATTCGAAAAAGGCAAACGAATACGACAAAAGTTAAATGAGGCTGAAAAATCACCTCCGGATGTTCGAGAAAAGCGAAAAGAAGAGTTGGAGAAAATAAAGAAAGAGCTCGACCAGCACCGAAAAGATGCAGAAATCTACGCAGATATTCAGGTGCAACTCGATGTTTATCGAGCAACGGGTCGAGACGCCACGCAGGGATCACGATTTGAAGTTGCGAAAAAGCAAAAAATTTCACGCCAGATTAGATGCTGTTGGCATAACTTTCGTATCGGTGACACCTTACTCAACATGTAAGCATCAAAGGATTGCTCTATATAGAAATCTATGCAACTCTCAGAGCTTATTTCCCGACCGATAAAATCACATGTCTGAAGCGCGACAGCTAGCTCTTGACCCCCGATTCGAAGGCCGGCACTCATCGATAGTGCAAAGAGAGAATGCCAACCTGGTCGATCCCGACCAGACTACTGGCTACGATGTCTATATTACCCCTCATGCAGAGTTGACCATGCAGTACCTGGTCGGCAGTGAACGGGAATTAGACACTGTTAAAGAGGCAATAATGAAGCTCTCATCTCTGCCGAGATCTCTGGATAGTTTTCAACGCCGAGATGGAATCGATATATTTGCCACCAGGCTTGGTTTACAGGGTAAGTATCAAATTGAATATGGCGTGCATTCAGGTGCGGTAACCCTTTATTCTTTCGCGCTTGCCGGAGCGGCTTTGATAGCTCAGCACAAATCAGAGAAGCCTCAGCTGTACCACATTAAAAAGACCAAGGGCGCCTGGGCCATTGATGTGAATAATCCACCTAAAACTCAGGAAGTAAAGACACAACATGCAGCTGTCAATGGACAGAGTAACGATTTACAAAAAGCAGCCTGGTTAATGGCCGCCCACCTGGAAAAACGTTACGGGGAGATACAGGAGTACACCTTATACCATAACCCCACCCACTACATGCTGGGAGGTAAGGGAGATACGTGGGAGTCTTTTAGAGACAAGCTGGGAATTACAACGGCTGTCACCAGAAAGTTCGTTGACATATTGGATCGAGCGCAGGAGAAAGGAGATGAGATTAAATGGGTGGCTCACAGCCAAGGCAGTGTGATATTTGCGGAGGCTGTCCGGGTATATGAAAAACGGAAACAGCGAAAAGGCTCGAAATTCCCCACCCTCGATAAGCATTCGGTGGCTTTCAACGGCTGTGCGATCAATATAGCCCACAATCATAACCGTTTAACCAGAATGGGAGTCAGATACACTGTTCACAATGCTCCGGATGATATGGTTGCGCAAATTATCGGCTTAAACTCAGTAACGCTATTGCTCAAAGGCTCTCGCGGCAGGGTAGTCGGTATAGAAAAATTCAAGCGTTCAGTCAACAAGCGCAAAAGTGTTACCGATGGCACGACCACAGAGAGTCCTCATACTTTACCCCACGGTGGTTCCCGGGACCGCGAGCTGAAACTTCAGCACGGCTTGCAACGCCCAAGCAAAGAGATACAATCAACCCATGATGCCTCTGTCAAAAAGCTTGGAGAAGGGTTCTTTAATAAGCCAAGTTTCTTTAATTTCCGGGGATGCCGTAAAAGGTAGAGAAGTTTACTAAATGCTCTTTTTTCTAGCAAAGTATGTTGACAAACGCTTGCCGGTCGTAAAAACCCTTGCCAGTGATATCCGGTTGGAGCTGTCGGGAAATCAGTTTACGTTAAAAATACCGGCATCAAATAGCGAAAATCGAGATTCCCAGTCAGCGATTCAGCGTAGTATTGACCTGTTTAACGCCGCAAACTGGGGTGGTTCGGCCAGCATCGAGTTATTTTCCAGAAGCTGGAAATATCACCAGGGTTTTAACCTGCTGGATAAAGGTTACGGCGATTTACTTCTGTCAATCCAGGTAAGGAAGTGCGAAGCTGGCGCCAGTAATATGTTTAATTACCAGCAGCTTGCCCAGGAAATCACTTCTCAATACGACAAACGCTATGCCTGTGAAAACCAAAAGGCTGACGCTACCGCAGTCGTATCCAGCCATATCCCGATAGATGAATTCTATGGTTACCCGAACAGCCTCAATCGATTTTATCGCAGGGATATCAACAGTCTTCCGTGGTTACTGCACAATGTAGTGGGAAAGGAAACTCATACGGTATATTCTCTGCCAATTACTGATAGATATTTTCTTTGGGTTGACTTCCATTACCAACCGTTTAAGTTTCGAGGCGCCTGGGAGTTATGTGAAACAGCCGGTGCAGAAAATGATGTGAAAGCAATCATCGAAACGTTCAAATTTTCTTACGCAGTGCCACCGGAAAAAGGCATATTAAATCTTAAATCAATAAGTTCGAAGTGATTTCTACATAACTCAGTTTCTCCCGGGACAGACAATATAGAGTCGCGCTTGTGTTGATGTAAAGGCCTTTAAAAAATCAGGAGGCCATTTAAGGTATTTTCCTAAGACCAACAGGGACGCCTGCAACTTAGCAACTTAAGCGATTAAAAATTGACTGGTTCTCTAACAAGCCAGAACTGAAATGCACACACTAAGTTGCTAAGTTGCTAAGTTGCTAAGTTGCTAAGTTGCTAAGTTGCAGGCGTCCCTGTTGGTCTATTGGTAATTCCCTCTTGCACTATTTTACTTCTTTACCAGAGCTGCTGGTGCCGTTAAAGGCCTATGCCGAAAATAGTTTAGGCTGTCCAGTGAGGGCTGTGCTTTAGTCTATTGTTTATATGCGTTCTTGGCGATTACTGCACATCAAGTATGGGATTTATCCGAATAGGTGTGCCGGTTGGTCTATGTTGATTACGTCTCATACTACAGATAGTCGCCGGCGAGTTGTCCATTGGAGGAGCCTTTAAATTGCTGAATGTCATCTGTGATTTCGTAAAAATCTGATTTGTCCTCAACAAAAATATGGCCAATGGTTTTTAAATTTGTCGGTCTATCAAGAGAGCCTGCTATGATACCCATGGCATCCTGCTCAATGTGATCCCAGAATAACCCCGATCCACAGTCCCGGCAAAATCCCCGTCGTGCGGTATCCGATATAGTGTACCAGCTTAAACCTTTGTCGCTAATAATGGTAATCTTTGACTTTAAAGCTTTTGAATGCGATCCAAAGTTGCCGTTTAGCCTGGTGCATTGGCCGCAATGGCAATTAACGACATCCCGCAGCGGGCCTCTTACTTCATACCTAACGGCACCACAAAAGCAGCTACCAGAGGTAACCTTAGATTCTTCATTAGTCATGACAATTCTCCAGTAATATATGGTGCCACTGTAATTTATCGGGTGAAACAACGCGTAACAAGGCAAAATTGGCATTTTTGTTATGCCCCAGCAAACTAAAATTGTCGATAAACATGATGAGTGCCATGCCTCAATAGTTGGATGTTTTTTTCATAGCGTGCATTTATCGATTCGGTAGGTTTCATTGAGGGCGTGTTGTCGGCGGCCAAACAGTCGCAACAAGGTGGGGCAGAAATCCTCAAGGTAGCTGTCCAGCAACGGAAAAGAAAAATATCGGTAGGAAAAGATACTCCAGCACCACGATCAATCGCTGAGTCGGTACACAATACCAAGTCGGTAGTGGATATTGAGAAACGCATGCCGTGGAATATTAAAGCGGAGCAAGTCAGGAAACTGTTTGATCGCTGCTCACGTCCCTGACCCTGGCATATCTATGGCTTGATGAATAACCTGTAGATTTCGCACCGTCTACACATAAAAATAAGAATCGAGAAAATAACAGGGCTATTATTGATTTAGCCAAATTTTAGTCACTTTCATATAACCAGATTGAGTGCCCCACATCTGGAATGTTACCGGCTTTGCCATGCTCTGAGCGGTTAGTAGTGTTGAATACAAGTAATTGGCGTAATCTGTATTTTCAGATATTTGATAAGCGGCCGCGTTATATCGAGAAAGACCCTGTATCCCAACATTGATAGGCTGGTCCTGATCCATTAGCGTATCAAAATACACCAGTATCAGGCCGCTACTGTTAATGTACAGCTTTTTTACTGCGCCGGTGTAGTTGCAATAGGGGACTCCACTTGATGTGTGACATGTTGGTGCGCCGGCATAAGCCGGCAATTGAAACAAGGTTGCTACCAATGTGATAGTTAGTAAATTTTTTTTCATGACTTTGCTCTTTTTTAATTGATGATTTTAGAAAAATATCTAATTTTTATGGCACACTCTCATAAAGAAACACGCTTTATTTGATCTTTTTCGCTGCTTCACTTAGCGGAGTGATTAGATTGTTAGAGCGCATTCTAATAAATACCTTACCATCTAAACGGATTACCTTCTTTAATAACATAACGCTCATCTAATTCGGTTCTATTGAGTCCGACGGTTGCAGAAACAGGAGGTGCAAGACCAATACCTGCACTCAACCCTCCTCCAGCTTCCGCCAACTCTAAAGCTCCGTCTTTAGTCTCGTTAAAGGCGGCCGTACCAACAGCGCCAACCCCCACACCAGGCTTAATATCGACGCCGACAGATACTGTGGTCACCTCGCCAATCGCACGCTCCAACGGTAATCTGGAGATAGCTGTGCCCCAACTCATGTTAGCGCCAAGCTCAATTGAGATACTAAGATTCGTTTCATTAGTCGTATAGACTGCGTAAGTGCCATCTCTCTCCCTACCGATAAAAACACCTGTACCCTTGCCATACTGAACAAGCCCCGCCCCTGCCGCACCCCCAGTAAAGCCTACATAGCCTCCCTGATCTCTCATGTAGAGTCTGTAATTACCCCACATAATTGCCCGTCTGTAAGCTTCTTTACTATTACCGCGGAGTTGGTGCATAAAAACGGAGTCTTCTTGTTCTATCGCATATTCCCACGTATAGGGCTCAAATAAATATGTAAAAATATTTCTGCTTCCTACCGGCGTCACCGCGCGGCCACGAGTCGAGATTGTGATGTCCACAGCAGTTGCACCGGCTTGGTTAGCATGGCCGCTTCCTCCTGATCCGCCACTGCGTCTACGGTCACCTCTAACCGCTCGTTTGATTTTATCCCAGGTTCTTTTAACGGCCTTTTTAAAGTTATTCCAGGCCCGTGAAATCGCTCTGCCCACCCGTGTCTCGGTAATATGACCCGTGGGGTCGGTATACTTCATCGGGTTGTTCCATACGTAGCTGTAACGGTTGTAGCTCTGGCTGGCACGAGGTTCCTGGATGATCACATCGGCACTGATAAAGCGCGCCAGAGTGGCATCGTACATGCGGCCATTCATATGAATCAGATTCACTTCCTGTACATTCTCGTGACCGGTATAGCCCTTATTGGTGTAAGGCAACTGAGTCAGATACAGCGGATCTTCAAGGGTCGCCGTGGACTTCCAGGGGAAATCCCGGAGTTTGCCCCAGGCATCAAAGCTGCGCCGGTCAACCACATTGGCGTAGGTGTCGGTAATCAGATCGACACTGCCCATAGCGTCTTTATGCAGGTAGCGGGTTTGCGTACCATCGGTGCTGGAGACAATCCGCTCCGCCACTAATTGACCCGCGGCATAGATATAGTGTTTTTCTTCCGTATCGCCGTTGGCCTTGTCGAGCTTTTCCACCAGGCCCAGATACAGTGTGATGTCGCCCAAATGGTTGACCTTTTTGTACCGCGCACGATCGGCGCCGTAGGAGAAGGTCACTGAGCGACCGTTTTGGGTGATGCGGGTAGGCTTGTTGAAGCTGGACCATTCGATGCTGCGGCCAGCGCCGCTGGTCATATTGCCGTTGGCGTCATATAGATAGGTGTTATTGCCCGCACGTGTCACCGCATGAATGCCCGCGCCGTTCTGACCGTAGATATAAACACCCACATCACTTTTGCTGGTGATGTTGCCGTAAACGTCATACGTCAGGCTTTGGGTGGTATTGAGGTCGGTAGTGGTGTTGTACAGGGCACTGGTCACCGTCGATGAGGTCAGACGTTCCAGCCGGTCGTAGTCAAACTCTTCGTGAATATCGTTAATCATATCGTGACGCAAGGTCACATTATCGTAGGCGTCGTACTCATATTCCAGATGGCGAACGGCATTGATACTGATCAAGCTGCTGTGGATGCTTTCCAACTGGCCGCTACCCTGATTGTAGGCGTAGTCATTGACGATGCCGTTGCCGTAGACTTCGGCACTGATGCGACCGGCAGCATCTACATCGGCTGCCCGCCAGTAGGTAATGGTATAGCGATCCTGTTCACTCTGGTAATCGCCATAGATCTCGGCGGAAGCCGTCAAGGCAGTGGCAATGGCAAAGTTATTGTCGGCGGCGGCCAGGGTTTGTTCAGCCAGTACCGTCAGTTGTTCCATGATGCTGACATAATCTGACACCTGGGTATTGATCAGCGCAGTAACCGTTTCCAACTCTGCAATGGCGTTGTTCAGGTGCCCCATAAATTCCGGGTCGAGATCAACCGTGCGCAAGGTCTCCGTTCTGTTAAAAGGAATCACTGCGCCACCAGGCAGGCTGACAGCACCTTCTGCTACTGTACGTTCCTCTGTATGAATTCCCCGCGGCTGGCCTTTGGCAATCTCACTCTGCAGCATACTTTGGTGCGCAACCAAGTCGGCGGTCAAAGTGCCTGGGTCTTGCAATTGTCGATAGGCGGTTTTTAGGTGTTCGTATTTTTCACCCAGCTCCCGTAAGGCTTGAGCCTTCGCGGCATAGTCATCGGCCAAGGCAACCGCGGCGCTGACCAAAGGCGCCAGTTGATCGTAGTTGTGCGTCTCAGCGGCATAACGAAAGCCTTTAACGGCTGACAGAAAGCCATTGCCGTTGTACACATTGGTGGTACTGAAGCGGTGTTGACCAGGGTAGACGGTACGCACGGGACGACTGAACTCGTCATAGGTCGTGCGGGTGGTAAAGCTGCCGGCATCTGTAATTCGGGTAGTAACCGATACTTGTCGACCTTTGCTATCGTAGCCATAATCCTTGGTAATGCCCCGAGTTTTTTCTTGCAGCAGTTTACCCACGCTGCCCTCAGCGGCATCGAGACCGCCATAGGTCCAGGTGCTACTGCCCTCGGGTTCGACGCGCCGGACCAGTCGCCCCAGGCTGTCATACTCCATGCGACTGACTTGACCCTTGGCATCGGTTTGACGGATTAATTCATCAAAGCCGTTGTAGGCGTATTGCCATAGCCCCATATCGGGATCATCCATCGCCACCTTACGACCATATTCGTCATAGCTTAGGGTGATGGTGGTATCCGGATCGCTATTGACCCGGGTAGTCAGCAAGTTGCCGTCGCTGTTGTAGGTATAGTCGATGGTGCTGCCTTCCTCTTCCTCCACCCGTACTTTTTGGCCCAAAGCATTGTGTGTGGTTGTGGTGGTCAGGGCATCGGGCCCGCGACCTACGGTGGTGACTAAGCCATCGTACTCGGTAGTGGTATCGACACGGGTGCCTTGAGGACCCGGTCTGCTGACGCGAATCGTGCGCTCCATGGTGTCGTATTCGGTACTGATCCAGGTTTTGTGATCACCTTCGTAGTAATCGTGGCTAACTCGACTGACCAAACTGCGGGCGTTGTACTCGGTATCGTTAAAGATCTTGCGGCCATCGAAGCCCACTTTAATGGTGCGCAAGGGTCGATTAAGTCTGTCGTACTGAGTAGTCACGGGTTGGCTGCCGGAAATCCGGGTGATCTGACAGTGGTAGGCTCCGGGCATGAGAGCGCCACATTCACCACTGCCGGCCAGGCGGCGTTGGGTGTGAGTGGAGACGCCATCGGAACGCGCTTCCTGGGTTTGGCGACCAAAACCGTCGTAATCCCAAATGGTGTAGAGCCCATCCGGATCAGTTTTTTCGGATACCTGACCTCTCGTGTTGTAGGTGTAGGTCGTACATTCGTCGAGTGCATTACACTGACTGGTCATACGGCCAACAGCATTATAAGAACGCGTCGTGGTACGCTCACCAACGTTTGGCACACCCACTTGTTGACGAACAACATGACCATAATCATCGTGCGTCAATACGGTAATGCGAAGATTCTCGCCACTGTTTGCGCCGACGATGCTGGTGGTTTGTCGCAACCCGGTATTTGGGTGGTACGTATGCGCCGTGATGCGCTCTTCATCATCCGCATAGGGGCTGCGGAAGATCACCCGGGAACGCTGCAATTGCCCAATATGCCATTGGACTTCGTTATTGGCGTATTCATTCAGCGTAATCTTTGAGAAGGTTTCATTGTTGGCCGTATTGATAACATCCATACGACCCACATTGCCAAAGTTATCAATATCCCGGCGCATAACCACCTGACGCTGGAACCACTGGGATTGTCCCGGCTCATAGCTCATATGGTCTTCGCGAGTGCGGTTTATCTGATAAACACCCGGGTGAGTCTCTTTGACTTCATGGGTAAATGCTTTGCGGGAAGTTCGCACATACTCGCTTTGCGGCCGATAGCGCTCCTCCTCACCAAGAATTCTCCCAGTCCAGGGGAAGTCACGCTGGTCAAAGTTGAGGTAGCGGCTTTTATAAACACGCATACTACTGCTGCTACTGCCATAAAAACCTTCTACATAAGACTCCGTCACTTTGGCGTAACCGTAGCTACCTCGACCCTGTAGATGAGCTTTAAGTCCTTCATAGTGATACATGGTTTTCTTAACAAAGCGATGACCATTAGCATCGATACCATTGTATTCATTGACACTGCTGACCACTCGCTGGGGGCCTATCTGATCCACCAAAGGAAAAGCCGCATCGCTGCCTTTGGTATACACGGCAGGGTTACTCAATGGGTTGTAATTAATGCCAATACCCTTGTCCTGGGCATCGGTAATGCCGGTTAAACGGGAAATGGCGCCGCGGGAGAAGTTAATCGCAACTCGGCGACTTTTGCGGGTGTTATTTTGCTGCCAGATAATATCGCCAATACCATCGTTATTGGCATCCTGTACGCCGTAGAAGTGGGACCAACGATTAAGATCACCTTTTAAGCCGAGCGAGCGAGCCGCTGCATAGGTACCGTTGGCGCGGGCAAAACTGGCAGATAAGCGACCGCGCTTATCCAGGTAGTGATTTTCATCGTCATCGTAGGGGCGGTGTTCCCAGACCATATCCAATAGACCATCGCTATTGATATCGTGGAAACCGGCAAACACGACTGTTCTGCTGCTATTCAGCGCTGCATCGCGACTGAACACAGTGGGTCGATAAGTACCATCACCTTTTGCCAGACTCACCTGAGTATGCGCGCGCCCGGAGCTGCGGCGTGACCACACTAAATCGGACAGGCCATCACCATTGATATCTTCAAGCCCCTTAAACCCCACCCTGTTGTCCCCCCAGGCGGAATTGGTGCTTAAGGTGGTGGAAATGAAAGCGCCATAGCTGCCATTGCCCTGAGATAAACTCACGCGGGTATGCAGCCCCGCACTGCCATCGTATCGCCAGATTAAGTCCTCTAAGCCGTCACCATTGCTATCCCCAACACCCACAAAGTTCCAACCGCTGTGAGACCAATTGTGTGGATTAACCTGGCTTTCAATCAGCTCCCCATAGGTGTTGTCTCCCTGGGCCAAGCTCACCGCAATGGTATTGCGAGTAGCATGTCTCCAGACCATATCAGACCAACCATCGCGATTGGTATCGTGAAAACCGGCAAATTTCCAGTCACTGTAGTTACCACCGGGTGATACGGTAGTTTGCCTTAAGCTGTCAAACTGACCGTTCCCCAATCCCAGTCTTACAGCAATTTTCTTTACAGAAGCATCACCGCTATGCCAAACCGCATCGAGATTACCGTCGCCATTAATATCCTCCAGACCAGCGCTTTTCCAGGTGGTGCCACTGACGCTGGCACGCGCCTGAGTCCTCAGTGAACCAAAGGATCTATCACCATTGGAAAGGCTCACTCCCACACGTAAACCTTCTGTATGGGTACTCAGCCAAACCAAATCAGCCAGGCCGTCGTTATTGACATCCGCGACTCGAGGGGTTGACCATCTGGATGTGGCGTAGTTACCGCTGGCCGGTTTGCTGGTTACATAGTTGTTTGACACCGAATCGCGGGTACCTAATGCCGCTCTCACCCAGATTCCCCTGCTGCTATTCTTCGCCATCAGGATATCGCCAATGCCATCGCCATTGACATCGTGGACACCCTGCAGATAAAAGGGGTCGTAATCACCGATACGAATGGTTTTGTGATACTCCCTTTGAAAGGCATTGGCATTACCGGCACTGGACCAGGTAAATTTGGTATCTCGCAGACAATTGTTCTGGGGATCACAGGCGGTGATAGCTTTAATACGAGAGTATCGGTCTACCTCACCGGCCTCGTGATAGGTTAGGCGGTAGCTCTGTAGCGGTCGCGCGGCAACCGGGCCTGAAAAGTAACCCTCAATCAACCCCTGAATATCAATTTGACTGACACGACGGGACATTGAGACTTGCTGCCCATAGGCGTAGGCGGTGGTGACATCCGGGCGCTCTTCGTAGACAAAAGAGATACTGCCACTGGGATAATCCACTTGATTGAGATATTGAGTACCTCGATTATCGGTATAAGCGTAGGTGATGGGATTATTACCCGTGGTGTCGTTTTGCTCCCGCAATGACCATGTAACAGTACCCTTAGGGAAAAGCTGGGAGGCGTTACTACCTCCGTAAGTCATCACTCGACCAGACTTGGTTTTAACTACCCAGTATTCGGGATTATAGTCTTCGCCGCCGTAAGAAATAATCTGTGCAAAACTATCGATTTCGGTGCGGTACTCCGCACCTACTTCGCCATGATCACCATTGATGGGCACCAGGCGCTGACCATCAAGACAATAACGGTCATCCGCGTCAAAATTTACTCCACCCCAGAAACCATCCTGGTCCAAAGTAGCCTGACAGCGGCTGATGACCGACAGGCCTCCCAGGTTCCAGCCGATACCCATCACACCATTACCGGCCTCACCGGAAAAATGCAGCGATAGCTGCGGCTGCATGCCCCCGCGACCCGGGGCCACATCAATGGGGATGGAGTAGTGGGCCACACCATTAGCCACCGTTAACTCACCTCCGAGAGTACCAACCGGATCAGATTGGGATAATGCGTATTGAGTGGTGAATAAACCGACGACAAAAGCAGTTAAAGAAAGCAAGAAACGGGGCGTCGAGCAAGACATTATAGTTATATCCTGTAGTGAGAATTAGTTCCGTCGAGACTGGGATGGGCATCAAATCAGTGAGGCAAATTTAGGCATAGCCAGAATGGTTAAACAACTACGCGACTTCGTAGTTCTCAGGTGTATTTGACACCTTATACAAAAGTGAGGAGAGAGACTTAAACCATTTCAACTGCCGCTTTACCAAGCATTAGCTACCCTTGGTTATACCGGCTTCTATGATCGGGTAGCTGCTTATTCACGGCAGTGGCAAGTCGGATGGATTTAGGGGATTCTCATTGTACATAAAGGCAAGCGGATCAATGACGCCGGGTAGCAACAATGGCACAGATCGGCGCCTCTCCTGAGACTACAATCAAAACCCTATGTCCAGGGCAGTGGCTGGGTGTCATCAGATGGTTGGGCCCGGGAGCTTAAGGCAAGCACACTGAATTGGACATTAGCTGTCAATATAGCATTATTGGTTTTACCAAAATACAAAACGTATAAATAGTTTTTGGTCTGGCGCAATGAGTAGTATGTTATTACCAATGCCGGTTTTCTTCGCTGACAACCACCTATTTTCTAAATATATCTGGACCTTCAATCCTAAAATCACAATAATTAGCCGAGCTAATCAACGCTATTACGTTGTAGTCGAGAGGCACTAATGGTAGCCATGTTGTATGGGAGGGTGCATTTGCTAAAAGACAGATCATATTGGTATGTCCAATTTAAACATTGAGGTCGTCATTATTGGTATGACCTAAGCCTCTGTAGCCGATTTCCCACATTGGTCGCTCAAATTCATTCTGGATATGAGGGATCAGATTATGAAAGGAGTTTTTTTATCGCTTATTAAGCGATTTACGATTTTTTTTGCAGTAGCCGTTGTTTCCGACGCCTATGCGGTTGAGCCGGTATCCGTCAGGGCATCGGCGAATGATGGCAATGTCCCCGCTAACACGCTCGATAATTCACTGTCGACCCGTTGGTCTGCCGAGGGCAACGGTCAGTGGATTGAATACGACTTAGGTGGGACATTTACCGTAACGAATCTGGGCATTGCCTTTCATAGAGGCGATCAACGTACAGCGACCGTTGATATTCAGGTTTCCTCTAACGCCACTGCCTGGACCACTGTGTGGAGTGGCGCGCAGCCCCGGTCGACCCTGAGCCTGCAAGACTTTGATGTCACCGATACCGCGGGCCGCTATGTGCGCGTCGTTGGTTATGGTAACACCAGTAATAACTGGAACAGTATCACTGAGGTGGAGATTAATCCCAGCATTACCCCACCTGATCCACCCGCTGGAGTCACCGCGAGCGCGAGTTCCGATGACGGCAATGTGCCGGCTAATGTGTTGGACGGTAACCTGAACACCCGTTGGTCCGCCAACGGCGACGGTCAATACATCACTTTTGATCTAGGTTCCCTGCAGGTTGTGCGTTCCCTGGACGTCGCGTTTTACCGGGGCAATCAGCGCACTACCAATTTTGAAATTCACATGGGCGCGACGGTTACGCAGTTGCGGCGGATGTTTACAGGTACCAGTTCCGGCGCCAGTTTAAATCCGCAAACCTTTGACTTTCCCGATATGCCGGCGCGTTTTGTGCGAATTATCGGCCGTGGCAACAGTGAGAATTCCTGGATTAGTTTAACCGAAGTCGCTCTCTCAGTCGGTGGTGATGTGAACGATTTGCCTCCGGTCGCGAGTTTTACCGGCCCGGATATGGCGGTTATCGGTAGCGCCATTAGTTTTGACGGATCGGGTTCTTTTGATCCCGATGGCGGTATGATTTCTTATTCGTGGACATTTGGCGATGGCGGCACATCGACAGTGCAGTCGCCCTCCCACACTTACTATGTGATAGGTAACTACACAGTCGCACTGACGATAAGCGATGATGAAGGTGATATTGCCACGGCGACCCAGTTTGTCGAGGCCAGCGATAACCGCAAGGACCCTATTGCGATCATCGCCGGGCCAGCCAGTGCGCAGGTTGACACAGTGGTTAACTTCGACGGTAGCGGTTCCACTGATCCGGACGGCGGTGTGATCACAGTCTATGCCTGGGACTTTGGTGACGGCACCACATCGACAGCCGTGTCTCCGCAAAAAACCTATACCGCCACCGGTGTCTATACCGTGTCGTTAACGGTGACCGATGACGAGGGTACCAGCGCCACTGCCAGCAGCACTCTTCGCATCTCCAGTGTTAACCCCGCCAGCGATTTGTGGCCGTTAATCAACCCGAGCTTTGAGCTAAGCACCTCGGAAGGGGGCTGGCTGGAGGACGACAGCGCCGGTGTGGTATCTATGAACGGTACCTCTAACCCGCAGCCACCTAATGGCGGTCGCCTGTTGAGGATTAAAGGCAACGGTGGTCTGATCAAACAGGCGATTTATAAGCCGATAGCGGGGCATGTTTATGAAATCACCGCGTTTATCCATGGCCATGGCACTATCGGTATTAACGATATCGGGTCAGACACTGTGTATGAAACCTCAACCAACCACGGCAGCGGCTGGCAGCAGGTATCAGTGACGTATGTGTCCACCGGTTCACCGGCGTTGGTCTACGCAAAATACGGTCCCGGCAGCGGCGACGCCCTGTTTGATATGTTTGCCGCCCACGATATTTCAACGCCGGAGGATTTGGCCAAACCGCCGCCACCTAAAATCATGCGTTACGCCTCACAGGTACTTGATTTGTCATGGTGGAAGATCACCCTGCCGATTAATAATGCGATGGAGATCTACACGCCGGAGCTGCTGACCTATGAACTAGACCCCTGGTTTAAACTGGTACAGGACGCCGATGGTTATGCCGTGCAGTTCAGGGCGAATCACGGCGGCGCGACGACCAGTGGTTCCAGCAATCCGCGCAGCGAGTTACGTGAGATGATGCAAAATTATCATTTCCGAAATTCCAAAAGCGCCGCCAAGTGGAGCAATACCCAGGGCGTGCATGAAATGTGGATCAAGCAGAAGGTGACGCGCCTAACCTCGGTGAAACCCCATGTGGTGGTTGGCCAGATTCACGATGGCGGCGATGATGTCACTGTGTTCCGCATTGAGGGCCTGCTGGGCGAAGGTGGCGACTGGGATAACAACGGTACGCCCGGTGTATTGGATACCCATGCCAAGCTCTGGATTACGGATGGCAATAACCGGCACGGTTATCTGGTCGATGACAACTATGAGTTGGGCACGGTGTTTACGGTGAAGTTCATCGCTTCCAACGGGAAAGTCGAGTATGAATACAACGGCCAGAGGGTGCCCTATGTGCATACGGAGAATTTTTCCGGCGCTTACTTTAAGCTGGGTAATTATACCCAGTCACATAACGGCACCGCGCCTGGTGAAAGTAATGACGCCTATGCGCAAACCTATGTATACGATTATTACATTAGGCATCAAGAGTAGATGCGCTAGCGCACGGGTAGTACTTGAGTGACATAGCCCCCGGCCCTTGCCGGGGGTTGTTTATATTTACATTGTGCAAAGACGACTAGATCGCGAACGCCACGGCGGTGGCCTGCCCGATACCGGAACTCGCCCCGGTAATAATCGCCACTTTTTCTCGCATGCTCTGATTCATTCCCAGTCTCCTCGTTGTTCGCCGCCAATAATGGCAAGCAAATACCGGTTAAATACCGCGCACAACCGAAAAGACTCCATCCTGGGAATGCCTGTCCCAGACACCAGACACGTGTCCCAGACATGCCTTGGGGACGCCTAGAGTGGCACTGCCTTAAGCAAAAGTGTGCCAATTAACCGGGATCAAACAGTACCAATCCGCTAGGACAGGCATCAACAATCCATCTGTCCCCACCCCGGGAGTGCCTGTCCTAGATACCCTCCCAGATAGGGACCGCAAGTGCCCCACCTAACGTGACCACGCACGTGAATTCCTCCCGCAACACTGGGTTGTCACTAAAACACAATAAAAGTGACACAAAATCGCCATATGACTGTAATGACTTCACATGATCATCCCGGTCATGAAATATTCGACCCTGATAGTGATTTTCGGTGCAATCCTCTGGACTGCACCCGGCTCAGCGACACCCGACGCTGCCATCCCAACGCTCCCGCATCCCTACTACCTCGCGCAACCTGACAGCGCCCCGACGCGCCTGCTCGCGCTGGTGGAGATTCCCGCTGGCTCTTTCACCAAGTATGAGCTGGACAAGCGGACGGGGCACGTGGTGGTTGATCGCTTTCTCACCACACCGACAGCCTATCCGGCTAACTACGGCTCGCTGCCGTCGATATTCGCCGAGGATGGCGATCCCGTCGATATCCTGATTTTCACACGCACGCCGGTCGCGCCCGGTGCCTTGATTGAGGTGCGTCCCATCGGTTCGCTGCGCATGCGTGACCGCGGCGAGGCAGACGACAAGATCATCGCCGTACCGGCAGACGATGTAGACCCCTTCTACCGCGCTGTGCGCGACATCAAAGACTTGCCGGCCGAAGCCCGCGCCGGCATCGAAGCATTCTTTCGCAACTACAAATCCAACGATCCCGCCGACCGGCGGGTGACGACCCACGGCTTTGTCGGCGAAAAGACCACACTCGAGGAGCTGAAACGCTATCTCGGCCACATCCCTCCATCGGAAGCCACACAATGAGTCAGACTCCCCCGTTTCGACGCTCGCTGATCACCACTGCTCTTTTGCTTTCCTCCGCCTCGGTCGCCGGTATTGCCATGGCAGACAGCACGCTGCGCGGCTATATCACCGACGCTTCGGGGGCACCGCTTGCCGGGGCCCGCGTTACCGTTGCCGGAACGCCCCAGTCTGGCTTCACCGACCACACGGGACGCTTTACGATCCGCAACGTCGATGGCACGGATGTGGAACTGAGCGTGACTTATGTGGGTTACGAGGAAAAACGCAAACGCATCGACCCGACATCTGATAACGCAGAAAACCTGTTGATCATCCTCGGCAGGCAGGGGCAGCAAATGGAAGAGGTTCTCGTGGTCTCACAGCGTATTGCGATGAACGATGCACTGAACCGCTACCGCGCCGCTGACGGCATCAGCAAATTCGTCTCCGCCGATGATATCGGGCAGTTTGTAGACCAGAACGTGGCGGAGAACCTGCAGCGCCTGCCGGGCATCAGTATCACCCGCGATCAGGGCGAGGGCCGGTTTGTCAGTGTTCGCGGCGTCGGCGCCGGCCTCAGCAATGTCACCATCAACGGCATGCGTATCGGCACGCCCGAAGACGGTTCACGCGCTGTTCCGCTCGATATCATTCCGTCGGGTTCGGTAGACCTGCTGGAAATCAACAAGGTGCCGACACCGGATATGCCCGGCGATGCCGTTGGCGGTACCGTTGATGTGCGCTCCGGCTCGCCCTTTGCACGCCGGGGCGATGACAGCTTCAATTTCGATTACCGCGCCGAGCTGTCCTATAACGAACTCGGCGAAGAGACCAACCCCGCGGGCGGTCTCAATTTCAGTAACGTGTTCAGTATCGCCGGCGGTTTGGACAACCTGGGCGTTGCGGTAGGCGCGAACTACCAGAGGCGGGAGTTCGAATCAGATAACCTGGAAACCGAATACGACTACGTCGAAGTCGGCGGTGTCGAGAGGTTGGCGCCTATTGAGGTCCAGCAGCGCAAGTACTTTGTCGACCGCGAGCGCCTGGGGGCCAACCTCAATCTGGAATACCGGCCGGATGACGACAACCGTTATTTTGTCGATGCCCTGTTCAGCCGTTTTACCGACGAAGAAGTGCGCCAGCGCAGTATTTTTGTGCTTGAGGACGGGGAACTGGTTTCCTTCGACGGCAGCCGCGGTCGCTACGAAGGCATCGCCGAAGATGGCTTCCGCCGCCGCATCCGCAACCGCACCAAGGAGCAGGACACTTTTGCAATCTCCTTCCGCGGTGAGCACCTGCGTAATGACTGGACCTTCGACTATCAGGTTGGCCACTCCATCACGCGCGAATCGGTGCCGGACGAATACGAGGGCCGCTTCGAGAAAACCGGCGATCCACTGGACGCCGATTTCGTGATGGGCAACGGCAAGTTGACGACGACGTTCTTCAATGCCGGGGTGCCGGATACCTCCCATCGAATGAATACGGGCTACGTTCTCGACCGTGTTGTAGTAGAACCCATTGAGGTGGACGATGACGATACCAACTTCTCGTTCAACGCCGAGCGCGCCAACGCTTTCGGCAATGCAAACCTGACCCTGAAAGCAGGTGTCGATGCGCGCATGAAGAAGAAGGACTCCGACGTTGATGAGTTCGAGCTGCGCGACGTACCTGATCTCGGACTCGAGCAGTTTACCAGTAACTCACCGGGCTATGGTCTTGGCGATCTTGGTCCGGGCATCAGCGCTTCGCGGTTTCTGGACTTCTTCTTCAGTAACCGCGATCAGTTTCGCGAACGCCCCCAGGATGTGGATGAGAATCGCCAGTTGCGGCTGGGTCAGGACTTCGTCGCCGACGAGAACGTTTATGCCGGCTACGTGATGGCCACGCTGGATCTGGGCTTGTGGCGCGTCATCACCGGCGTGCGGATCGAGCACACCGATTACTCCGCCGACGGCAACCAGATCGAAGTCGACGCCGACGGTAACGTAGCGGTAGCCCGGCGCTCGGTAGGCAACGATTACAACAATGTCCTGCCGGCACTGCACATACGCTATGAGCCACGGGAGGACGTAGTGGCCCGCGCCGCCTACACGAAGACCGTGTCGCGCCCCTCTTTTAGCGATATCTCGCCGCGGTTCGAGATCGACCGCGATGACTTTGATATCGAAACCGGCAACCCGGATCTGGATCCCTTTGAGTCCGATAACTTTGATCTGCTTCTCGACTGGTATCCGGGCAACAATGCGCTGGTTTCCTTAGGTATATTCTACAAAGACGTCGATAATTTCTCGGCTGACTTCACCACACCCGGCGAAGGGCCCTTCCAGGACTTCCAGGTGACGCGGCCGATGAATTTCGGCAATGCAGAGATACTCGGCCTGGAAGCCAACGTAGAACTGGGTATGGAGCTGTTGAACCCGGCGCTTTCCGGTTTTCTTATCGGTGCCAATGCGACCTTTCTCGACACCGAATTCGATTTTGCAGAACGTCCCGGTGAGACCTTCCGCCTCCCGGGCGCCGTGCACCGCAATGCCAACCTGTACCTGGGTTATGAGAGCGGCCCCCTCAGCTTGCGGATCAGTTACTCCGAAAGGGGCAAGTACCTTGAGGATATTGGCGCTGATCCCAACTTCGACATCTGGGTGGCGGACAGCACCCAGTTGGATGTGGTCGCGAGCTACCGGTTGACCGAGGCATTCAACCTGCGCCTGGAAGCGTCCAATCTCACCGATGACCCCCTGGAGCTTTACCAGGGCAGCAAGGGCAATACATTTCAGTTCGAGGAGTACGGGCTGACCTATTCCGTCGGGCTGACAGGGCGTTTTTGAAGTTTAGTGGTAAAACAGCTCCAGCTCACCGACGTTGTTCTGGCCGCAGATCCCATCGCTGTCAAAGTTGTGATGGTTGATTTCCATCGCTTCTGTGACGGTGGCACCGCGCATAGTGTTTTCGAACACTATGCGCTCAATCAAACTGGAAAAGCGCCGTTTTTTAAGTCATTTACTAGTGTTCTAGAAAATAAGTAATGGTTTAACTTTATTTGCAGCCGCTCCCTCGAGAAATGGATCTGAGGCCGCGACATATTTCATTCAGCTCCCCACTCCGTCGGGTCAGTCCTCGCTCGGTTGATACTTTTGGAGAAGCGACAGTGCGCCATACAACTCTGACTTGCCGGTTTTGTAGTGTCCGGTTTTATTTGCCAGGTTATTCATTTACTCGTTAGTTGATCGACCAACTCGTGCAAGTGGTTGACAATGTAATCAGGTTTGGTTGCATTAGGATAGAGCGTGGTACCAGGTCTTCGAATAAAAGCTGTCTGCAAACCTACTGCCTTAGCACCGGCCAAATCCCAGGCATGAGCGGCCACCATTAATGCCTCCTGCGGTTGAATATCCAGTTCTTTTAACACCATCAGGTAGGGCTTGGGATGCGGCTTAAAGGCTTCTACGTCTTCTACACTAAATCGCTTGACGAATAAATTTGTAAGACCTGCATAGTTAAATTGAGCTGCGACACCAGCAGTCGATGAATTGGTTAGACTTACCAGGTGAAATCCGTGCTCGCTAAGCGCTTTTAGACCTGGCTTAACATCTTCGTGTGCAGGAAGTTGGGTAATCATGCTGCCAATGGTTTTTTTCGCTTGTGCTAGGGCCTGTTCACACTAATCAGCCTGTCGGCGATCAGTGAAAAGTTAATGAAAAACCTGAAAACCACATCAAGCTTGTCGAATCGGCTAAAGATTCTTCGGAATCCTTTCAGGCGTCGAAACAG
>NZ_ML660106.1 GCF_007004655.1 Exilibacterium tricleocarpae | reverse complement strand
GCCATTGCTCTGCCGTGCGATACTTCTTTGGTTCTGTCGTTGGGGTCATGTGTGCCTCCTTTGATGTAGAGGCCAGTGTATTGCGTGAGACCAGCAATCGGAATAGCGTCACCGAATGACCGCTTACGATTGAGCGGTTAACACAATCCGTGATTGTTACCTCTACGGGGGCATCTAACCGGATTGAGGGCAATAAGCTCAGCGATGATGAGGTCGAGGCCCTTTACAGGTCCATGCGTATCAAGTCATTCAAGACTCGTGATGAGCAGGAAGTGGCTGGGTATTTGAAGACACTGCAAACCGTGTTTGACAGTTACGAGGGTATACCAGTCAGTGAGTCCAGCATTTTACACCTGCATCAAACCATGCTGGCTTTCAGTGATAAAGACCAACGGCATATGGGGCAGTATAAGTTTGGCTCTAATCGGGTGGAAGCCAAAGATCACAATGGCAATGTGGTAGGAGTTGTCTTCGATCCTACACCACCGCATTTGACACAAAAAGAAATGCAGGAATTAGTCAGTTGGTATGGTTGGGCGATAGCAGAAAAGTTCAAGCATCCGCTTATCCTGATTGCTAATTTTATCTTTGAGTATCTGGCCATCCACCCGTTTCAGGATGGGAATGGGCGCACAAGCCGCCTGCTTACAAATCTGATGCTGCTACAACAGGGGTATACTTTTACCTCATTGGTTTCGCATGAAAAATTGGTGGAAAAGAGCAAGGCAGATTATTATCTGGCTTTGAACAAAACCCAAAAAACGTGGAAGACTGATACAGAAGACCTTTCGCCTTGGTTGCTGTTTATTTTTGATATTTTTTATCAGCAGGCGATAGAGGCTCAAGCCTTACTGGAAAGTGATCAGTTTGAATATCTACTCTCTGAGAAACAGTTGCAGTTCTGGCAGTGGGCAAAACAGCAGGGTGAGTTCTCACGCAAAACCGCTGTCGATGAGTTGGGCTTTGCGCCAAGGACAATTGAGGCTATGACCAAGAAACTTCTGGATATGAAGAAATTGGAGCGGTTGGGTCAGGGTCGTGCAACCCGTTATCAGGTGGTTGATTGAGCTCACTTATCTAACCAAACGTATGGCTCTCGTCCGGAAACATCCCGGCCTTAACATCCGCCACATACTTGCGCAGGGCGCCCGGGATATCTTCCGCTTCCACCAAAAAATTCTTCGAAAATTTCGGCGGCTGCGGCGTCAGGCCGAGAATGTCGTTGATCACCAGCACCTGGGCGTTGGTATCGCGGCCGGCGCCGATACCGATGGTGGGCATGCTGACCGCCGCTGTGACCTTCGCCGCCAGTGCGTTGGGTACGCACTCGAGCACCAGCAGGTCGGCGCCGGCCCGGTCCAGCAGTTTGGCGTCCTCGAGAATTTGTTCGGCCTGGGCCTGATCCCGCCCCTGCACCCGAAAGCCGCCGAATTTATTCACCGATTGCGGTGTCAGGCCCAGGTGTGCGCACACCGGTATGCCGCACTCACCGAGCATGCGCACGGTATCGGCGAGCCAGGCGCCGCCCTCGATTTTCACCATATGGGCGCCCGCCTGCATAATGCGTGTGGCGTTGACCATCGCCTGCTCGGCGGTGGCGTAAGTCATAAACGGCATATCGCCCATAATTAATGATTTGTTGTTGCCGCGCTTGACCGCCTCGACATGGTAAATCATCTGCTCCATGGTCACGGGAATGGTGCTGTCGTAACCCAGCACCGTCATACCGAGACTGTCACCTACCAGTAGCACCTCGACGCCGCTCTTGCGGGCCATGGCCGCCATAGGTGCATCGTAGAGCGCCACGGTGACGAATTTGTCGCCCTCGGCTTTCATCTTGCGCAGGGTGTTGATGGTGATCGGCTGACTGAGCGCCGTATCCGCGGACGCGTTAGCGTATGGCATGGCTAGCCCCTGGACTGGTTGTGATGGGGATTGTAGTAGTGACGGCCGCTGTTAATGGTCAACATATACTCGACTAACTGGGCGTAGTGTTCGGCGTTGCCGGCCAGATCGATCTCGGTGGCGTTGACGATCAGCAGCGGCGCGCTGTCGTAGTAGTGGAAGAAGCGGGTGTAGGCATCGTTGAGCGACGCCAGGTAATCGGCATCGATATGGCGTTCTGCCGCCACCCCGCGCTTGCGGATGCGGTCCAACAGAATATCGATGGGGGCCTGCAGGAAGATCACCAGATCGGGCGTGGGAGCGTCCACCGTTATCTGTTCGTAGACTTGGTTGTAAAGGCGCAGCTCGTCGTCATCGAGCGTGACCTGGGCGAACAGCGGGTCTTTTTCCAGCAGGAAATCCGCCACCCGCACCGGTGCGAACATATCGGCCTGGCGCAGCGCCTGTAATTGTTTGCTGCGCTGGAACAGGAAGAACAGTTGTGCGGCCGATAGGGGACGGAGGGATTATTTTTCAAACAACTCTTTGGCTGTTTTTTAATCCCTCTGAACCTGCCCCAGTTTAATGGATACTTTAAATCGGCGACAATGTCGCCTCAGGAGTATCCATATGACCGGAAAAAGAAAGTCATACAAGACATATGCCAAAGAATTTAAACTTGAAGCGGTGCGGCTGATGAGAGAGTCAGGGCTGGTTGTACTTGGCTGTCGTGATTGATTTGTTCTCTCGCTGTGTCATTGGCTGGTCGATGAGCGACAAGAATGATACCTCTCTGGTGCAGGATGCACTGACCATGGCACTCTGGCGCAGAGGCCATGCCAAGGAGGTGGTTGTGCATTCAGATCAAGGCAGTACCTACGCTTCGGGTGCCTATCAGCAACTCCTGGAGGACAACCAACTGCTTTGCAGCATGAGTCGAAAAGGAGAGTGCCTGGACAATGCGGTTGCAGAGAGTTTCTTCGGTACGCTAAAGACGGAGTTGGTTGATCATGAGGACTATCGCACTAAAGCCCAGGCCAAGCAAAGCCTGTTTGAATACATAGAAATTTTTTACAATAGGAAGCGACGGCACTCATTTCTGGGCTACATGAGTCCGGAAGAATACGAAAGGCGATATGCCTCTCTTTAAAATCGTCCGTTTTATTGGGGGAACCTCACTCCGTCCCCTAATTTCCCTCAGATGAAAGGAAAGTGGTTGGTCAAGGCCGGCTTTACCATCGGTACCCCCGTCACCATCAAGGTCTCCGAGGGGTGTTTAGTGTTAACCGCCGAGTAGTAAAACAAAGCCCCGGTAAGGTCGCTTGCCGGGGCAGGGGTGGCCTGCTTAGGCCATCACCCTATTGAGAGTGAACTGTCCCCAGAACTCCCGTCGGTATCGCGACAGGCGCTGATGGGGGCAGCCTCTGTCTACCTGCATCGAACCGTCGATCAATCATCTGCCGATTGAGGTGCAAACCAGTTTAGAGGATCATCATTGACGCCATACTTTGAAATAATCATTTTAGCAATACCAGTCCAAGGTTTTTCTCAAATATTAAAATCTGGAAACTGATCAGTTAGAAGTTTCGATAACTCATCAATATCTAAATCATTAGTAGTGGAATATTCTAAAATAAGAGTTAGTAGAGTGTCATCATCTTCAGGCGTATTATGGAGAGAGGTATAGTTAAGCCTTGCAAGCCATGCATCCTTAGAGTCAGCGCCAGCTTCTTTTATTGCCTTGTTAAGATTTTGCCTGCATCTTTCAATTAAATTGTCACTGATTTCTTCAAAAGAGGCACTGTTCCTCCATAATTCTAAAGCCTTTTCCAGGGTAGACCGTAGCTCCTGATCCAGATCATCACATGCATTAATAGCCAGCATGATAACGACACCTTTTAATGAGTTGAAATGCGCAGTATCACGATTCTCGGACAAGTACTCTGTAATTTTGTCCTCTAGGTCTTCTAATTTTCGAGAATTTTCAGTCATTAATGGTCTACTCCCAACTGATCCATTACGTCACGACATGTAGAGCAAGGAGGTTTTATTGCTCCGGTCTTGTTATCTCTCACAGGTCCCATTCTAGCGCCCCTTAGAGTATCGCCTGCATTAGCAGCTTTATTCATAGCATCGATTTCACAGCAAGCTCCATGCGTTCCTGACGGATTCTTTACATTATCTAATGCGTTCGATACTTGATCGCTCATCGGCGCTCTCGGATCACCACCAGTTCGAGATGATCTCGTGCTATTGCCCGTAAATGTATTACCAGAGGTCGTGGTTAGCTCTCCACTTGCACCTTTGCGGCCTGCTCCCTTTGTAGCATTCGTACAATTACAATTATGCACCAATACCCGCTGCTCGCCCACAAAGTAATTGTGGTGCTCACCAACCTCGATATTATAGGTATCTTCCGCATAACCCTGAGCTTCAATCCCAACGACCTGTATTTCCCCACCCGCATCGTTAACCAGAGTCACACCCGGCTCAAGACTCCCTGACTCCACCCAGCCCCGGTCTATAACCCAGTAAGGATGGTTGTCTGTCACTGCAACCACTTCCCGGCCACCCCACGCATCTTCCGTGGTTAACCGGTAGATTTCCTTGCCCTCTGTCACATAACGGGCTGTAACGGGCCGCAATTCAACCTCGCCGCTAACCGGGTCCCGGGCATACACACGATCGCCCAAGGCGAGCTGATCAATCGCCACCAGACCCCGCTCGGCATAGACTGGCGTGCCTTCGACATAACAGCAGCAGCCCTTTAGCGCCTTGCTGAGTTTAGCGACCTTCTGTACCGTCTTGCCCGGGTTCAGCACACCCATCGCCGACTCTTTCACGGCCGATCCTACACCCAGGCTGCCGGTCGTTACGTAGTTAAAAGCGACATTCACGCCGACATCCAACACGAACTTGGCCGCAAAGTTCAGGAATTCACCGTCAGGGTCGACATACTTGTACGGGTTGTTATTGACGTATAAGTAGCGATTAAACGACATTGGATTGTGATCGACAAAACCCACCGGGTCCGGGCTCATAAAGCGGCCTGCCTCCGGGTCATAGTAGCGGGCCTTCATATAAGTCAGCCCGATGTCCTGGTCGTGGATATGGCCGGCATAAGCACTAGGCTCGGTCGTGTTACTACCGGCGAGCGGCTTGCCGTAAGGCGCATAGCGCTTGCGCCACAGTAAATTGCCGGCGGCATCTGAAGCCGCTACTACCGAGCCCAAAGCATCGTGGTGAAAATAGGTGACCGTGCGCTCCGCCAGAGCCGGTTGCAGCCCCGCCAGGCACAGCAGTAACAAACTCAAGCTTAAAACATGTGGGATCAACAAGCGTTGTTGTAAGTTGGCTAGCATGTTCATGGGAGAGGTATCCTTTTTCTCGATGGTTCAATGCAAGTGGTAGTACTGTGAATAAACAACGCTTCCCGGGTCTGTCGAGCGTTTGGCATTATGCGGTTGGCCCGCGACCGCCAACGATGTGAAGAAATCATTACGGAGCGCCAGGTTGCCGGTTAGCCAGTGACGGTCAAATACACCATCCGCGGGTTTCCTACAGCTTGAGGGCGACCTGTCATCGACAACCCTGGGGTCTGTACCGAGGCGCTGTTCCTCCAGATTACTTCGTCCATCGCCATCATTGTCCAACGACGCTTCCCCCGGCACTCTTGGATCAAAGCCGTGCTGGTATTGAAACCCGTCCAAGAGACCATCGCCGTCGGAATCGTCGAGCGTGGGGTTTGTGCCCAAGCGCTGTTCCTGGAGGTTAGTGAGTCCATCGCTGTCGGCGTCGAGATGTGTGCCGCCTGCAACAAGGGCATTCAGTTGGTTGTGGTGCTCGAAGTCATCCCGCAGACCATTGGCATCCGTGTCTTCATTTAAAAGATTCGTGCCAAGGGTATGCTCCAGTTGATCAGGGAGCCCATCGCCATCGGCGTACTGCGGTAAAAACCCACTCAGGTCAAAATTGACCACACGGCTCTTTTCATACACTGACATGCCGAGCAGTTGGCTTTCCGTCGGATTTACCAGCGCCGCCGCGATAGCCTGCGCGGCATGGCGGTCAACTTGCTGGGCGGTAAAGTGCATCAAGACGCGCGTTTCACCCGCCGGTACCGTCAGGTCGAAACTGTACTCCACGATATCACCCCCCGGTGCATCGGCATGTAAGGGCGTAGGCTTCTCGACACCGGTCTGGTCAGAGGAAAAGACGTAAACGAGAGCCGGTGAACCGCCCCTATCTGTGCCGTCGTCAATGACGAGATAGGTATCCTGTTCAGTGAGAAGTAAATCGCCGGAGGATGTGGCCACTACTTCAGTCGCCGTCCCGGAGCCAGGTTTCGAGTGTATGTTGACAGTCGCGGTCACATCGGCCGAAGTGCTGTTGGTGAACACCTCCAGATACCGTGCAAAACTCTGGGTGGGGTGCACAAAGATTTTGCGTACCACCTCAAGGGAGGACATAGTCCGGCCATTGAGTCGAATTTCCCTGCGACCGGATTCCAGGTGAGCAACGTCAGAACGCTGAATGCCGGCACCGTTAACCGACAACAGATACCCAACCTTCCCCACCCCATAAGCACCAGCCGAGCTGTAACCAATAAATCCCTGCGGAGAGATACCCCATATATAACCGCCACCATCAGTCAGGATATAGGGTAATTTGACTACCGGGGTATCATCATCAGGGTTTAATGGGTTAGTCCCATCAACCAGCACCTCCGTACCGTCATCAATGCCACCGGCATCAGTGTCCGCCAGCAAGGGGTTTGTTGCGTGTTGATTCAACTCGGCAAAATCTATCAGCGTGTCGCCATCAGTGTCCGAGAAGATTGGACTGGTACCGCCGATTTGCTCATCCAGATTAGTCAACCCGTCGCCGTCAGCATCCTCTGTTGCCTGCCCCGGCACAAGCGGATTCAGGTGAAACACCTTTTCAAAGCGATCCGACAAACCGTCCCCATCAGTGTCCTCGTGCATCGGGTCAGTACCGACAAAAACTTCCTGGATATCATTTAGCCCATCACCATCACTGTCGGTTAAATCAGTAGCATCAAAGTTCAATATACGTAACCTGTCTTCAGGCGAAATGCCGGCTAGTTGATGTTCGTCCAGTGTCAGCAACGCCTCTGCTGACGCAAAACCGGACGCTCGTGTTGGGTTCCGCGAGGCAAAGTGCATCAGGATGCGCGTTTCACCCGCCGGTACGGTTACGTTAAATTGATATCGACTCTCAGTACTCAAAAACCTTACCCAAAATGGCTCGAGCAATCCCGGCGCATCGCCCGAAAAAACATACGCTGTTGAGTAATCATCGTTGGCCGAAGCAACCACAAAATGGTTGTCCCCCTTGTCAGCGACAAGATCGCCGGACGATGTTCCAATAATGCCATAGCCTCCGTAATAATGAGATCGAACAGTTAGCGATGTCGATATGTCCTCGGAAGTGGCGTTGGTTAGTACCTCCAGATAACGTGCGTAGTTTCCATCCGCCGGCACATAAATTCTTCTTGTGATATCCAGTCCACCCAAAGTTCCCGATGGTGTCGTCACCTCCCGGCCATTGTTTACCAGCAAGCCCGTATAGGATGAAGGAGAGAACGACGTCAATTCAAGGCCGTATTGATTAAACCCACTCTGATCCAATCGACTAATACTGCCGTCGGCATCGAGAAACCAGCCAGCACCCGTGGCGTCCTCTAGCGAACGATACGGAAAGGTAATGCTCTGAGTGGTAAAACCCGGGTCGAGCGCATCGAGTGGATCGGTACCACCAGCCTGCACCTCCTGTCCATCACTGAGTCCGTCCCCGTCGCTGTCGGCAGTGGTCGGGTCGGTGCCATAGATGTTGACTTCTTGATCATCGGTCAGATCATCACCATCAGAGTCGATAGCTACCAGGCTTGATCCCGAGGCTGACTCCTCTGCATTGGTCAAACCGTCCTCATCCAGATCGCCGCCGGCATCGGCCGGGTCTAATGGATTGAGACCAACAGCCACCTCATATCCGTCATCAAGACCATCGCCATCCGAATCAACATTGAGCAAATCAAACCCGTAAAGCCTTTCCCGCCAATCGACAATCCCATCTCCGTCGGCATCTTGAAGGTGGTAGGCCTCAAGGTTAACCACTTGAGCCCTTTCCAGCGGCGACATACCGGCTGTAATCTCCTCGCTAAGCCCCGCCAGTGCTTCGACCGATGCAACAGCACTCTCGGCATCCGGTTCGTGCGATTGTATATGCATTAAAATACGTGTCTGCCCCGAAGGAACAAATAAGCTGAACTCGTATTCAGGCGTCGGTTTTGATGAGGCCAGACCCGTAAACCTGATGGGTTCCAGCAATCCTGGTTGAACATCAGAGAACATGTAGAAGATAGCGTCTTGGGTGCGACGATATGCCTCGCTCGTATCAGTTACGAAATAGTTATCCTCCACAGAGAATTCGAGGTCTCGAGTCGAAGTAGCCACCACACGCCTTTGATACTGTGCCCCATCGGACCTGAGCTCGACAGGTACCCTGATATTCGACCCTGTGGGATTGTGGAAAATATCCATCACCCTGGCAAAGTTATCTGTCTTCGGGATGTACAGTTTACGTGACATGATAAGTCCCGACCTTAAGGTAAATGGGGTTATGGTAACTTCATCACCATCTCGATTTACTGACAACCGGTCTACGGTTGGGAAAGACTGCCCCCAGCGGCCATCTACACGCACTAACAGCGTTCGCGAAAAACCGTCATCGCTAAAATCACCATCGGTGGCCACTTTGCGCACAAAACCATCACCATCGTGCGACACAAATGTGCCCTCAAAAGCCGACGTGGTAACAAGGTCATCGTTGCTCAGCAGCGGGTTCGTACCGTCTTCAAGCACTTCTATACCATCGTGCACACCTCCACCATCGGTGTCACGGCGAGTGGGGTCTGATGCGTAAATGTTAACCTCATCACCGTCAGACAAGCTATCGCCGTCGGAGTCTTGCGCCCTGGGGTCAAGACCCAGGGCGTGCTCCTGGCTATTTGTCAGTCCATCGCCATCGCTGTCCAAAGCCGCCTCGCCCACCGTCAGGGGATCAAAGCCAAAGTAGCTTTCGAACCTATCGTTAAGCCCATCGCCATCAGTGTCAGCGGCATCGGGTCGGGTCCCCAGATTCATTTCATGCAGAAGGGTCAATCCGTCGCCATCGGTGTCATCCTCACTGCTGTCGGCGACCAATGGATCGAGCCCGTTTTCAACTTCAAATCCATCGGGAAATCCGTCGCCGTCACTGTCTGCCTCCAGCGGATTTGATCCCACATGCTGTTCTTCCAGATTGGTGAGGCCGTCACTGTCGGTATCGACAGGCGCATCGCCATCCACTAATGGATTAAACCCAAACCTGACCTCGAATCCGTCCAGTAAACCGTCACTGTCGGTATCTGCTGACAGCGGATTAGTGCCCAATTCAGCCTCGTCTGCGTCTTTTAGGCCATCGGCATCGGAGTCCAGGTAGTTATAGGCTTCGAAGTTAATCACCTGCCGTCTCTCGGTGAGGGTCATACCGGAGAGCTTTTCTGCATCGAGATGAATCAAATCCTCTGCCGCAGCCAGGGCACTTTCTTCACTGGCATTGCGAGATGCAAAATGCATCACGATGCGTGTTTCTCCGGCGGGAATCGCCACTTCAAAGGTAACTGAGGTGACAGTGGCACTGGCTGTAATACTGGAAGGCTCGACGACATTGATATACGCATCGGAAAACGCATGTACCCTGCCTCTCCTGCCCGGATCATCTGACGCTGATATGTTGGTAATAACATAATTGTCTTCCGGTGTGAGTCTTTCATCCCCGGTGGAAGTCGTTACCACACCTATGTCATTGTATTGATCGCCGATGTAAAACATTCTGACAGTGGCTATCGAGTCTAACTCTGAGGGGTTGTGAAGCACTTCGAGGAATCTGGCGAAGTTCGATGTCTCGGAGATGTAAATTTTCCGACTCACTGAAAGGCCGGAGAAATCGACTGTGCCGATACTGACTTCACGCCCCTGGTTTTCAGTGTGCGCCGTATCTACAGTTGGCATGGATACCCCATCTACCGACAGCCCATAGTTCAGTCGACTCATCCGTGAGCTGCTAACAGGCCAGGACACTCTTCCTCCCCCTGTCGCATTAATATGCCAGGGAAAACCACCCCCATCGCTTAATTCGTAGGGTAGGGTCACCGGTTCGGGAGCGGCGTAGAAATCCGTCGCATCCAAAGGATCGGTACCATCCTCAAGCACTTCCCGACCATCGTTGACCCCGTCACCATCTGTATCATCAAGGCCTGGATCGGTCCCATATTCATTGACCTCCTCACCATCCAACAGACTATCGGCGTCGCTATCGGCCACCCTTGGGTTTGTGCCCAAGCTCTGCTCTTCGAGATTGGACAACTGGTCGGCGTCGGTATCCAGGGGCGCCTCTCCTGGAACCAGGGGATTAAAACCGTATTGGTGTTCAAAACCATCAAGCAGAAGATCGCCGTCACTGTCCGGGTTGTTGTAAATAGTGCCAAGTGTCACTTCCTGAAGGTTGGTCAGGCCATCCGCATCAGGGTCCTGCTCGGCTTCTCCGGGCGCCAGCGGGTCCCAACCATTTTGCACCTCTATACTGTCACTGAGTCCATCGCCATCCGTGTCGACACTAATGGGTGATGTTCCGAGTGTCTGTTCGTCGATATTACTGATACCATCACCATCGGTATCCAGATTTTCCTCCCCCGGGGTCGTCGGATCGAGCCAGTACTGAACCTCGAAACCGTCCAGCAAGCCGTCATTGTCAGAATCCGCGTTATTGATATCTGTGCCAAGGTTTTGTTCGAGCGTGTTTATCAAGCCGTCGCCATCGGTATCCAATAACCCTTCTCCCGCCACCAGTGGGTTCCAGCCTTGGGCTATTTCTATGCCGTCCAGCAGGCCATCGTGATCGCTGTCTCCTAAATAGGGATTTGTGCTCTCCACCTCAATTTCTTCGTAGTCGCTAAGGCCATCCCCATCGGAATCTGCAACCGCGATTAACGTGCCTAAATTAACCTCTCGCAAATTGGAAAGCCCGTCACCGTCCTTATCACCGGCAGCATCGGTATTGTCTGCCGGGTTTAAACCCAACTGCGTCTCGAGACAATCAGTAATACCGTCGCCATCGGTATCTATCAGGTGATCCATTGTTTTATCGTCGGAGCGGGCAAGTAGAATGGCTCCGATACGTATATAATCAGTGCTTTTACAGTCGAGAATACTGTCTTCAAAAATCAGATGGCCGGCCCGACTGTAGAGACTGTATTGAATATCATAGCTACCATGATTCCTGACAATTGTGCGCTGCCCATTGCCATCGTATGAAAAGCTTTTATTTACCTCGCCATCGGCCTTGACATAATAAAGGTTGTTCGCTTTGCTGTAGAAAAGTTCCTGATAACTCACGGGGATTTCCTGGTTGCCTATCTGTTCATAACGAACTTTTCTATTGGCATTACCCAAGTCGTCATAGCCATACACAATACGTTTAGCGCCTGCGTTCATCTGTGCCAGACGACGGGAAGAGTAGGCGTAACTGAAATTGTCTACACCCTCTGCCTTGGATGAAATATTGCCAAACACATCATAATCCATAACGCTGTCGCCCCAGGGACCGCTGGCCGCTCTGAGCCGATCCAGTCCATCGTAATCACCGGGCCGACTCATGTCTATGTTTTGCGCTGTGTCTATGGTATCTACGATGGATGTTATATTACCTATCTCATCATAGTCGTAGTTAAGGTCGACAAGAGCGGTACTTGTGATCCGTTGCGGAAACAGGCGTTGATTAAGCGATATCGTCGTTTCAACGCCGTTGGCACGGTCATAACCCCTAAGCTGACCATTGGGGTGGTAGAGCAGATTTGAGACAAAAGCACCAACCTGTGTTGGGCGATTGAGATTGTCGGGTTGATAATCTACGATCAATCCGCTGGGATAGGTGACACTGCCGGCAATATCCAGATTGTTGTAGGTATAAGCTACTTGATAGCTTCGACTTAGTGGCTTGGTAATTGTCACTGTTTCAGATAGCAAATTGTCATTGTCATCGTAGCCGTAGACCCACTGTATATCGCCTTTTGTAAGTTTCTTGAGCAGATCGTTCTTGTAGTACTCGCGCACGATGTCCGGGGTAGTATCCGGATAGTCAGTTAAAATCAATCGATTCAGGTTGTCATATCTGAAGATGGTTTCTGGAACGCCTTCCACTGTTTCCCTGATTAAATTTCCTACTTCATCGTAGTCATACTTTGTGGTTCCGATCTCGGGCTGAGTCTTGCTAACTAAAAGGAATCGGCTGTCATATTGGTATTCGTGCGCATAACCTGAGACCACACTGCCAATCAACTCGCCCTGAAGAACCCTCGTTGGCTGGTCGAATACATTGCGGTCTATAATCGTCGCGCTGCTCTCTGGTGATTCTATGTAGTGTAAAGCTTGTTTGCCTTGATCCACACCATACATACGGTAAACGTATTTAGTGACATGAGAGCGCTCATTGATTAGCGTCATTTCAGTATCGTTGTATCGATATTGCCGGTAAACCCCGTCGGGATGCCGCTCTCGTGTCACGCGATCCAGGCTATCATGCTCGTAGCTGACACCTGAGATTGAGTTGGGATAGGATGTAAAAACCGCGCGACCCAAGGCGTCATACTGAGTCGACAGGGTGATCGCCTCATTTAAATTCACGTCTTTTCGCTCCGTTTGAATTAACCGGCCAAAGCCATCAAACGTTTCAGTTTGCTGATAACCACCGCGATTTAAAATTCTTTTATAAGTTGAGCCTTGCGTCTGATAACTAATGCTTGCATCTGCATTAAGCGGGAAATCGATACCGCTAAGCCGGTTTAAGCTGTCGTAGGTAAACCGGGTGGTACGTGCTAAAGCATCTGTTTCGAACTCGACAGTACCGGTGTTGTTTACACCCCGACTGATGATAACAGATTCAGGATGGGTTTCCTGGCGGGCAATACCGCGCTTATAGTTGGAATAAGAAACTGTGTTGCCGCGGGCATCTTTTATCGAAGCGATATCACCTTCAGGCGTGTAGGTGTAATGTGTGGCAACGCCAAAGCGGTCTTCTTTCTGCAAACGGCCCTTATCGTCATAAGTTCGGTCAATAATTCCGACAACATCAGCGGACCCGCTGCCGTCATTTTCTACCAATGCTATTTCTTCGACTTCGGCCAGGCCTATGATCCATTTGTCGGCATCGTTGTAGTAAGTGTAACGCGTCTGTTTGTTGTCGCCCTGAAGGTTGGACTTCTCAAGCACCCGGCCAGGGTTGCCATACTGGTCATGGTCGTAGTACTCCGTGGCATGCAGGTAGCTGCCGGGCTCAACGGTGTCGCGTGAGTAATACTGACCTATCAGCACCGGCGTATTGGTTTCATGCTCTATCCACCAATCCCTGTAACCGGCGCCATGCCAATAATTTTCTTCTGAAATTTTTCGGTTACCCCAAACATACTCAACACGCTCCAGCAGGCTGTCTGACAGATCATATGTCTCTTTTATAGCCTGAGATCCCACGTAAGACGGGCGAAAATAAAAGTAATTGTTAGCGTCGGTATGGAAGGATTTACCGAAATGAAAATACTTATATCGAGCCGCCGGCGTGGTAATGGTGGTCACATCGTAATAGAGGTTGTCTCTATAAATCTCACTGGCCGGAGAAAATTCATATAACCAGGTGCCATCCTGTATAGAAGAGCCGGAGGTATTTTTCGTTTTAATCGACGTAGTTTTCAGTCGTGAACCCGGGTCAAATTCCACGTACTGGTAAGTGTAGTTTATCTCCGCGCCGTAGGGGTATCTGACGCTCTTTAAAGAGTAACTACCCACGCCGTCTTCATCAATCCCGTCATCCGGATCCGGATCATCAATTTGTCCGTTGTAACTATACACCCAACTCTGTCCGTCGGGACGCTTAACCTTCACTAGCTGTTGATAGACACCGCTTAAAAACCCTGGAATGGGCCGATATTCATACTCCCAGCGCTGCCCATTGGCAACGATTGCAGTCAGCGAGATTGCCGCAGTTGTTTCATTCGTATATTCGTATTGAACGATCGGTATGGATGGTCCGACATCGCTGCGAAAAATTTCTGTAATGTAGCTTATTCCCGCTGCATTAGTGGCATAGTCAATAGCGATCCAGTTGCCGTTGACATCTTCGATACGCGTCGTCAACCAGTTTGGCTCGCCCTGAAAAGCATCGTATTGATCCATGGTATAGCGCGTGCCATCCGGGCTGGTCACGATCATTCCCGAGGCGGTATCATTACAACGGGCACGCCAATTGCTTCGGGTAATCAGGCTGCCGTCGTTGTTGATACTGTTCAGCACTAGCAGTTCGCGACCACCATCAGCATACTCCAGGGATGGGTTATCGGCAGTTGTAACGGAAAACAGATGCTGCGCGCAAATCTTGTCGGCATTACTTTTTGAGGCAACAATTCGGCCAAAATGCATGACCCAACCGAAACCATTGATATTCAGCGTTGGATATACATTTGCCTGTATGCTCGTATAAACCCGATTGATGTTAATGTCCAGGCCTCCATTGCCTGGCACGGTGATATCCGTGTACTTCAATTGTAAGGTTCCGGAAAAAGGGTCTATATTTTCGCTAAAATTTTGATTGAGCGTTTCCTTAAAAGGGTTGATACCAGGTTCAGCATAGTAATCCCGAATCTCTTCAGCAGCGGAGAAAAGACTCATAAAAGAAAAATTGAAAACGAGTGCGCTTACAAAAAAGCGAAGTAAAAAATTCATGAGTATGTCCCTATTGTCGCTAGAATGCGCTTTGCTGATTACTTTCGAAATACAGCGATCTGCGCAATTCAACCTTTCCCTGTGAAAGTAATTAGTAATGGGAAGGCGGTGTTTACTGCTGATAATCCTTCGAATAACTACCGATTACCGATGACTCCCGATAGCTGGGTGTCGAGCGCTTGGGCACGGGCTTTTCCAGGGAGGATGTCTCGCTCGTCTTAGGAGCCGAAGTTATTGGCAATATTTTTCTATTTTCCAAATCTTCCGGTTGGCTCGAAAAAGTTAACAGCCAATACATCAAGGCGATAATAAAAACTGCGAACAGAGAAAAAACTACTAATGTACTGGTTTGAGTAAAAAAACCAAGTCGTCCTTCATTCATAACTATTCCCTCACAATTGTATCGACATGGCTGTATCGGAATGCTTGCCTTTAGAGCGCTGACAAAAATCGTGAACGCAATTCACGCAGGCTCGCTTGCAAGCCTAAAACAAGCTTCGCAACGGAGGCTCACACTAAAAGTGCTTCAAAGACAATTTCTAAAACACGCTGATTGTATTGCTGAAATTCTCTTACGCTTGTGCCTGTATTGATTGCATACAGAATAAGACTGTTAACACTTATTTCTCGATTAACATGCTGTCTTTCTCCCAGTCCCTGACATGGAAGGCAAGTCCAATATTCGCAAAGCTACGCCCACGCCAAAATATTGTCAAGTCGGCTCAGCACTCTATATGGCATATATTATTTTGGTTGCTATCAACAACAGAGCGGGTAAGAATTTAAGGGCGCAAATTATCGGTATTCTCGGGGAGTGTAGATCTACAGTAAAACCGGTCGAATCTGATTGATATATTGCACGATACCGAGCTGTGACACAGCCGCATGTCACTCAAAACGCATGTCGCTCAAAAGGGGAATCGAGTAGTGTCTGGAAAATCCTATCAAAATAGCCCCGGCGTATCTTATTTTTTCAACAAAAAGCGTTGTTCATGCAAAACACTACATCTTGCCGCGAGCCGCAATTCTGAAATTGAAACGTTGAAATTACCACTAACCTGTGCTTGTCCATAAATAGTGAAATTTTTAAAATTAGAAAAAATAGTCTTCCGCTTTATTTATCAACAAGTTGAAGAATGAGATTTTGCAAAAGTGTCTGTTTAAGGGCGGGCACTAAATAGCATGCATTTGGTCAAGGCAGTGCGTTCGGGTCGGGGATTACCGGTTACCGGTGGGTTGGGACATCGCCGGGCGCTCAGCTAACCAAACGTATGACTGTCGTCCGGAAACACTCGGGCTTTCACATCCGCCACATACTTGCGCAGGGCGCCCGGAATGTCCTCCGCTTCCACTAAAAAGTTCTTGGAAAATTTCGGCGGCTGCGGTGTCAGGCCGAGAATATCATTGATCACCAATACCTGGGCATCGGTATCGCGGCCGGCGCCGATGCCGATGGTCGGCATATTCACGGCGGCGGTGATCGCCGCCGCCAGCGCATTGGGTACGCACTCGAGCACCAGCAGGTCGGCGCCGGCCCGGTCCAGCCGTTTGGCATCCTCGAGAATTTGTTCGGCCTGGGCCTGATCCCGCCCCTGCACCCGAAAGCCGCCGAATTTATTCACCGATTGCGGTGTCAGGCCCAGGTGTGCGCACACCGGTATGCCGCGCTCACCGAGCATGCGCACGGTATCGGCGAGCCAGGCGCCGCCCTCGATTTTCACCATATGGGCGCCCGCCTGCATAATGCGCGTTGCGTTGACCATGGCCTGCTCGGTGGTGGCGTAAGTCATAAACGGCATATCGCCCATAATCAATGATTTGTCGTTGCCGCGCTTGACCGCCTCGACATGGTAAATCATCTGTTCCATGGTCACGGGAATGGTGCTGTCGTAACCCAGCACCGTCATACCGAGACTGTCACCTACCAGTAGCACCTCGACGCCGCTCTTGCGGGCCATGGCCGCCATAGGCGCATCGTAGAGCGCCACGGTGACGAATTTGTCGCCCTCGGCTTTCATTTTGCGCAGGGTGTTGATGGTGATCGGCTGACTGAGCGCCGTATCCGCGGACGCGTTAGCGTATGGCATGGCTAGCCTCTGGACTGGTTGTGATGGGGATTGTAGTAGTGACGGCCGCTGTTAATGGTCAACATATACTCGACTAACTGGGCGTAGTGTTCGGCGTTGCCGGCCAGATCGATCTCGGTGGCGTTGACGATCAGCAGCGGCGCGCTGTCGTAGTAGTGGAAGAAGCGGGTGTAGGCATCGTTGAGCGACGCCAGGTAATCGGCATCGATATGGCGTTCTGCCGCCACCCCGCGCTTGCGGATGCGGTCCAACAGAATATCGATGGGGGCCTGCAGGAAGATCACCAGATCGGGCGTGGGAGCGTCCACCGTTATCTGTTCGTAGACTTGGTTGTAAAGGCGCAGCTCGTCGTCATCGAGCGTGACCTGGGCGAACAGCGGGTCTTTTTCCAGCAGGAAATCCGCCACCCGCACCGGTGCGAACATATCGGCCTGGCGCAGCGCCTGTAATTGTTTGCTGCGCTGGAACAGGAAGAACAGTTGTGTGGGCAGGGCGCTGGCGCGCGGGTCGGTATAGAAGCGCTCCAGGAACGGATTGGCCTCGGCCTGCTCCAGCAGGGTCTCATAGTTGAACGTGTGGGCGAGGTGTTTGGCCAGAGTGGTCTTGCCGACGCCTATGGGCCCTTCGATGGCAATATAGCGCGGTAGCGCGATACCCGAGAAGTCGAAGTGCAGGTCGAAACCATAATCCACAGCCATCAAATCCCCATTTTATCTACGAAAACGCCAGCCTACATGAACTTTACGCGTCAGTATGAACCATAACCGTTCACCGTGCCCGTTATCCGCTCCCTTTCGGTCGACCGGTTCAATTGTCCAGGCGCCGCAGCCCGTCCGCCGCGCACTTCGCTAATAATGACTCAACTGACACACCGTTGGGAAGGGTTAAGTCTCCCCCCAGGTCCGCCAGCGGATAGAGCACGAAATTGCGCTCCGCCAGGCGCGGGTGTGGTATTTGCAGGGTGTCGGAATGTATCTGCTGGCTGCCGTAGAGCAGGATGTCCAGATCCAGCGTGCGCGGGCCCCAGTGTTGGGTACGCACCCGCCGGTGCTGCTGTTCGATGGCCTGCAACGCCAGCAGCAGCGCCTGGGGCGCGAGGCGGGTACGCAGGTGGGCAACACCGTTGATATAGTCGGGCTGTGAGCCGGGCCCCACCGCGCGGCTCCGATACCAGGGAGAACTGGCCAGCAGTCGCGTCTGTGCCAGGTCCGACAGCTCCGCCAGGGCAGTTGTGACCTGCTGCAGCGGATCGGCCAGATTGCTCCCCAGGGCGATATAGGTATCGGTGGCGCCGTCGTCGATCATTCGGGGTCGGTGGGTGTAGCGGCCGGCCGGCGCCGGCGCCGGCGCGGTTTGCCGGCGCGGCGTCCGCCCAGTTGTTCCTGCAGTTTACTGCGTTGCGCGGCGTCGCCGTCCTGGTAGCGGGTCCACCATTCGCCCAGTCCCTGTAGATCTTCGCCGGCCTCTTCGCGCAGGAGTACGAAATCGTAGGCGGCGCGAAAGCGCGGGTGTTCCAACAGGCGCTCGGCGCGCTTGCCCTGGCGCCGGGGCAGCCGCCACTGCAAATCCCAAATTTCCCGCATGGTGATCAGAAACCGCTTGGGAATCGACGTGTGCGCCAACTGGGCGCTGATCACCGCCTGCATCGCCTGCTGCTGGGCCTCGACACTGGGTTCGCCACGTTGTTGAAACTCTTGTTGAAACTCTTGCTGAAGCCGGCGCTGCAGGGCCGGCCACAGCAGGGCGGCATAGATAAAGGCCGGCGTCACCCGTTTGCCGCGCTGGATCCGGTGATCCGTATTGCGCATGGCCTGGTGTACCAGGGCGCCGGCGATCTCATCGCCGCCGGTCAGAACGGCGTCGGTGGCGGGAAACAGATGGCCGAGCAGATTGTATTCCCGCAGCAGTTCGAAGGTGGCGGCCGCGTGACCGCCCATAAACAGCTTCAACACCTCCTCGAACATTCTGGCCGGGGGTATATGGCGCAGGAGTTCACCGAGCCGTCGAATTGGCGTCGCAGAGTCGGGCGCGATATCGAAATCCAGCTTGGCGGCGAAACGCAGGGCCCGCAACATGCGCACCGGGTCTTCCTGGTAGCGGGTCTCGGGATCGCCGATGACCCGCACCAGGCGCTGCTCGATGTCGTTTATGCCGCCGGTGTAGTCGTGAATACTGAAGTCTTTGGGGGTGTAGTAGAGCGCGTTGATAGAGAAATCGCGCCTGGCCGCATCCGATTGGATATCGCCGTAGACATTATCCCGGGTGAGCATACCCTGATCGCTTTTGGCCGCCTCCTGGTGGCCGCTGGCGTCCTCGTGATGGGCTCGAAAGGTTGTGACTTCGATAATCTCGCGGCCGAAACGCACATGCACGATACGAAAGCGGCGGCCGATGATACGGCTACTGCGAAACAGGCGTTTGACCTGCTCCGGCGTGGCATCGGTGGCGACATCGAAATCCTTGGGGTGGCCGCCAAGCAGCAGGTCGCGGACACCGCCCCCCACCAGGTAGGCCTCGAAGCCGGCTTCGTGCAGGCGCTTGATGACCTTCAGGGCACTGGCGCTTATATGCTTGCGGGAGATACTGTGCTGGTCGCGGGGGATGATCTGGTAATCCGTCTGGTCCCGGCCGGAGGACCTGTTGCTGATCTGGTCGTAAAGCTTTTTGGTAGAGTGATAAAGCCTTTTTAACATAATGCCTGGCTAGTGATAGCGACCTGTGAAAGCTGGTAAAAGTCGCGCAGTGTAACACGGCGGGGAGGAGGGGAGAATTGTATTCAGACAGTAAAACGGGAAAGCCAAGGCTTTCCCGTTGAATATTCTTTTTGTTATCCAGATAGTTGTTATTAAGCGGTGCTTCCCTGCTCAATAAGCAATTTGCTTTACTGGCAAACCCTCTCCAAGGTATTTTTAGTCAGTTTGTAACGCTGTTGTTATTGTTTGTTGTTGTTATTTTCTGTTTTTGTCTTCTTTTATTATTGTTTATTGTTTTTATTCTTCTGTTTTTGCGTTGTTTTTATTGTTTGTTGTTTTTATTGTGGGAACTACGTAAGCACTTTATGTGCCAGTAGTGGTTTTTCTTTACAAAACAATAATTTACATTTTTTAACACATAATTTGATTTTCTGGGGAACTTTCTATTCGTTACTTATTGTGCCGAAACCTGTTACTCGCGCCGGCTTAGGTAACACTTGCTCAAATAACCGCGGGCGGGTTACTTGACCGCTGTTACCGTGGCCTTTTTGCGCGGGATACCCAGCCGCTGGCGCCGCTCCCACAGGCACTTGCGGCTGACCCCGAGCTTGCGGGCCAGCTCGGTCTCGCTCATGGAATCCTGGTGCTCGAGGACGAAACGCTGGAAATAGTCCTCCAGCGACAGGTCCTCGTTGGGTTCGCTACCGTTGTATACCGGTATGTTGCCACCGCGCGCCGCGGCGTAGGGGTCGCTGTCGGTGATGTCGATATCCACCTTGACCAGGTCCAGATCGATAGACAGCAGTTCATGGCTGATTTCGGCGTCATCTTCACACAGGATCACCGCCCGCTGGATGGCGTTTTCCATCTCCCGGACGTTGCCCGGCCAGGTGTATGTGGTTACCGCCTGTACCGCCTCCGGCGACAGCCCCAGCAGGGGTTTGCCGAGCTGTTCGCAGTAGCGTTCCAGCAGCGCTTCAGCCAGGGCGATGATATCCTTGCCCCGCTCCCGCAGCGGCGGCAGGGTAAGCTGTACGACGTTGATACGGTAGAAGAGGTCCTCGCGGAACTGGCCGTCCTGGCACAGCTTGCGCAGGTCCCGGTGAGTGGCGGCGATCAGGCGCACATTGACCTTGTGGGATTCCACCGAACCGATCGGCCTCACCTCGCCCTCCTGCAGCACCCGCAGCAGCCGCGCCTGGGCCTCCAGCGGCAGCTCGCCGATCTCATCGAGGAACAGCGAGCCGCCGTCGGCCGCCGCTACCAGCCCTTCACGGGTGCTGGCGGCGCCGGTAAAGGCGCCTTTTTCATGGCCGAACAATTCCGATTCGATCAGGGTTTCGGGAATCGCGGCGCAGTTGACGGAAATCAACGGTTTGTCGGCCCGCGGGCTCTCCTCGTGAATGGCCCTGGCCACCAGCTCCTTACCGGTGCCGGTCTCCCCGTGCACCAGCACCGTGGCCTGGGTCGGCGCGACTTTGTGAATCCGGTTGTAGAGCTCCTGCATCACGGTGCTGGAGCCGATCATACCGCTGATGGCGTGGCTCGAGGTCTTTGACTGGCGCTTGTTTTTGGCGGCGTTGGCCTTGCCGATCACCCGTTTGACCGCGGCCACCATTTCGTCGTGATCGAAGGGTTTGGCGATATAGTCCACCGCCCCCATGCGCATGGAGTCTACGGCGGAGCGCAGGCTGGCGTAACTGGTCATGATCAGCACCGGCACCTCGCCCGCCAGTTTGATCAGGTCGGTGCCCGGGGCGCCCGGCAGGCGCAGATCGCTGATAATCAGGCTGAAGTTGGTGAGTGTATACTTATTGATCGCCTCTTTGACGGAACCGGCTTCACTGACCTGGTACCTGTTGCGCTCCAGCAGCTTGCGCAACGCGGTGCGGATGATGACTTCGTCTTCGACAATTAGTATCTGACTCATAGGACTCGGATATCTCTGAACATCTGTGCGTAGTTTTACCTTCCTTGCCGACATATTCAACCGCTAATGATAAGGAAATTCAGTTCCGCAGCGTCGGATCAGGTCATTTGGGTCAGTGGCTGGCGCGGCAGCTTTATGTTGAACCTGGCGCCACTGCGCTTTTCGGGATTGGCGGGGCTTTCGATGTCTATATGGCCGCCGTGGTCCTCGATAATGCTGTAGACCATCGACAGGCCCAGCCCGGTGCCCTCGCCCGGTTCCTTGGTGGTGAAAAACGGTTCCAGGATGCGCTCCATATGCTCCGGGGCGATACCGGACCCCTCGTCGGTAACGCTGATGACGATGATCTCGTCCTGCTGGCTGGCGCTGACCACCACCTCGCCGCCCTCGGGGCTGGCGTCGCGGGCGTTGGACAGCAGATTGACGAACACCTGAATCAGGCGCTGGCTGTCGCCGCGCACGGTGATCGCGCCGCTCAGGGTGTTGCGAAACTGCACCTGGGTCTTATCCCGCTGCAGGCGCAACAGGTGCATGGCTTCGTCGACACAGGCCTGCAGATTGACAGGTTGAAAATCCTCCGGCGACTGTTTGCCGATGTGGGAGAAGCTCACCAGCGACTGTACGATCCTGCTGATGCGGCTGGTTTGCGACAGAATCTGATCGGCGGTTTCGCGCACTTCGGCGCAGTCCGATTCGTAGCGCAGATTTTGCGCCAGGCAGTCGATGCCGGTAATGGGATTGCCGATTTCGTGGGCCACGCCCGCCGCCAGGCGACCGACGGAGGCGAGGCGCTCGCTGTGCACCAGTTCCTGTTCCAGCAGTTGGGTTTCAGTGACGTCCTCAAGCAGGATTACCTGGTCTTCGGTGCTCTGTGCCGCCGGCCCCTGAATACTGGATTTATGCAGGCTGATCCAGTGGATGTGCGCGTTCAACTGCACCTGCTGTTTGTACCTGTGGGTGGAGCGGCTGCGGGAAAAGCTGCCGATCAGGGTGCCCCAGGGTTGGGCGATATTGTCCAGGTGGGAGCCCATGACCTCATCGGTGGGAATACCGGTGAGTTCTTCCATGGCGCGATTCCACATCAGTATTTCCAGGTCTTTGCCCAGCGAACACACCGCCAGCGGCAACTCCTGCAGGGTGTTGCGGTGATAGAGTCGGAGGTTGTTGAGTTCGGCCGCCATGCCGGTGAGGTGATTGCGGTATTGCGCCAGACGGCTTTCAATCAGGTTGATATCGGAGGTGGCGCGGGTCTGGGGCACTTTATAGGGAATGTAGTCATCGAGAATTTCGCTCGCGACCCCGATTCCCATCAGTCGCGACAGGTTGATTTCGAGCTGGTCGCGCAGGCGCCGCAAGGCATAGGGCCGCCGCTCGTTGACGCTGAGGTTCAGTTGGCGCAGGGCGCGATCGACCTCTTCGCGGGCGTTGGCGTGGCCCAGGCTCTGGCTCAGGCGCTGTTGGAATTCCGCCGGGCTGTAGACATCCAGTGCCAGGCGCATGGGGTGGCTCAACTCGTCGCCGGCGCAAATTTCGGCGCTGTAGCGCTCCTCGTCACTGGCCTCGGTGGCCAGCGACAGCAGCACGAAAAGGGCTACGTTGACACTCAGCGACAGCAGTGTGATGCCGTTCCAATACTCGAAGCCCAGGGGAATCGGGGTGGCGACGCCGGGAATATAGAGCGCGTTCATACCGGTGATCAGCGGCAGCAACAGGCCCACGCCCCAAATCAGCGAGCCGGCGCTCAAACCGACGATCACACCGAGGCGGTTGCCGCGCGGCCAGTAGATGACCGCCAGTATGCCCGGCAGGAACTGCAGGGTTTCGATAAAGGCCATCAGCGCCAGGTTGGTCAGGCTGTACTCGTTGTTCAACGACAGGTAAAACAGGTAGCCGCCGATGAAGATGGCGGCGATCAGGGAGCGTCGCAGCCACAGTAACTGCTGGTAAATATTGTACTTGCCGCCGAAGTGAAAAATCGGCAGCAGCCAGTGATTGAGCAGCATGGTGGTCAGCGACAGGGTGATGGCCACCAGCGCGCCGGTGGCGGCGGACAGCCCGCCGATAAAGGCGATGATCGACAGCGTCGGGCTGCCGAACAGCATGGGTACTCCCAAGGGGAAATACTCGGTAGCCATGGGCGCATTCAGTTCGAAACCCGCCCACAGAATCGGGAAAATGGGCAGCGCCATCAACAACAGAAACAACGGAAACGCCCAGGTTATGGTGACGGTGGCATGTTTGGCGGTGTTTTCCACCACCGCCATATGGAAGATGTGGGGCATGGCCACGGCGGTGGCGATAAACACCAGCAGCAGGGTGTGGGAGGAGGTGCTGCGGATGGGGTCATACAGTAACTCGAGGTTTTCCGGATTCTGGCTCAACCACACATCCAGTTGGTCCAGGCCGCCGAACACGCCGTAGACCGCAAGCAGGCCGATAATACACAGCGCGCAGACTTTCACCAGCGACTCGAAGGCCATGGCGGTAATCAGGCCGCGATGGTGTTCCTGGTTGGAGCCGAACAGGATGGTGAACAGGGCCAGGATTACACAGTAGAGTAGTGCCATGGCCTCGCGGAAAGTAAAGGTATCTTGCAGCGGCGCCGGCGTTTCGCCCTCGGTCAACAGCCGCAGGGTATCGGCGACGGCCTGTATCTGCAGCGCCAGCAATGGCAGTACTGCCAGCAGCATGCACAGTGTCGCCAGACCGCCGATAGCCTGGCTGTGGTAGCGAAACACCAAGAGGTCCGCCAGGGTCAGGATTTGGTAGCGCCGCGCCAGTTCCGCCAGCGGCGCCAGCACCACCGGCGCGAACAGGAACAGGGCGCCGGTGCCGAGGTAATAGGCGAGGGCGCCGTAGCCGTGCTGGAAGGCCAGGTCGATCACGCCGTAGAACGACCAGGCGCTGGCGAAGATACCGAGGGAAAGGATATAGGTGATCGGGTGCTGGACCACCGCATCGGGAATCCAGCCGCGCTCGGTACTGTAGGCGATGCCGAACAGCAGGAGTAAATAGGCAATACTGAGAAAAGCGACCTGGCTCAGTTCAAATGTCATGTCGTTGCCTGCGGTTTTGAATAACGTAGGCAATGACAATTACCAGCATCCAGATGATGTAGGGTCGGTACCAGGCGCCGTCCGGGTTGATCATCCAGTTAAACAGCGTGGGTGAAAACACATAGAGCACCAACAGCAGGAACATCAGGGGGCGCTGGCTGTTCATTGTGGGTTACCCATGGTTAAAAGGGGCAAAGTAAAACATAAGTGTGTGAAAATCCAAAAGTCTGTTTTTGGTGGCCCCTTCTTCCGGCGGCACGGTGGGGGGACGTAACTTCAGTTGCGTCCCCCTAGAATGGCGCCACTCCCCTTTCTTAGGGCACTTCCTCCGGCGGCCCGGTGCGGGGACGTAACTTTAGTTGCGTCCCCTTAGAATGGTGCCACTCCCCTTCTTTCAAGGCACCTGTCCGGTGTACTGCGGTTTTCTTTCACCTTCCAGCCCAGTTTTGAGCGATTGACAATGCTTTTGTAACACCATGCCGCCGGAAGCGGTGCCGCTTGGGACTGGCGTGGTCCCTCTCGAGGGGGACGCAACTAAAGTTACGTCCCCACACCGTGCCACCGGGGGAGTATCCTTAACTCACTCCTGCCCCTTCGGTTCATGATTCGGATTTTCCAACTCAAGACACGCCGGCACTCGCTGCCGTTGCCAATGCTGTGTGCCCCAGTCCAACAGTGCCTGCGGATCGGCACTTTCCAGTTCTGCCGGCACCGACTGTCGCAGGCACTGCAGCGCCCGGTAGATATTGCCACCGGCGCGATCATCCTCCAGCGCCGCCGCGCCGGTCTGCTTGCTGAGTTTCTGCCCGCGGCGGTTGGTGATCAACGGCACATGGCCGTATTTTGGTATCGGCCCATCCAACAGTTGATATAAAAAAATCTGCCGCGGGGTGGAACTCAACAGATCGCTGCCACGAATGATATGAGTGATACACTGGTCGATGTCGTCGACCACCACAGCCAGTTGATAGGCAAACAACCCGTCTTTGCGGCGAATAATAAAATCGCCCACCTCGCGACCCAGGTCCTGGCGCTGGTGTCCCTGAAACAGATCGACGAAATCGATGGCGGAGCTGCCCGGCTCCGCCGTTGGCAGCCCTGTCACTTTGAGACGCACGGCAGTGGGCCCCCCGAAACCCTCGAGGCCGCGGCGGCAGCGCTCGTCATAAATACCACCCATGGCGGCGATGTCGCGACGGCTGCAGCGGCAGGGATAAGCCAATTGGCGCTCGAGGAGTCGTTCAAGACAGTCGATATATTCAGGTTGCCGCAGGCTTTGATAGCTTACCGCGCCGTCCCAGTGCAGGCCGTGGGCGTCCAGGCTGCGCAGGATGGCATCGGCGGCACCCGGCTGTTCCCGCGGCGGGTCCAGGTCTTCCATCCGCACCAGCCAGCGGCCGCCGGCGCAACGGGCGTCGAGAAAGCTGGCCAGGGCGCTGACCAGAGAGCCGAAATGGAGGGGGCCGGTGGGGGATGGCGCGAAACGACCGATATAGCCGGTGCCGGCGTTTGTCATCTCAATGTACGGGACGGTTAAGTGTTCGGGGCGGCGCTCGACGCCCCGTCTCCGGCCGGGGCGGTCAGCCGCCGGTGGTCTGTTTTTCCTTAATCTCGTCGAGGGTCTTGCAGTCGACGCACAGTGTCGCAGTGGGGCGGGCCTCGAGTCGGCGGATACCGATTTCGACACCGCAGGCGTCACAGTAACCGTAGTCGTCGGCCTCGATCAGTTCCATGGTGCTGTCGATCTTCTTGATCAGCTTGCGCTCGCGATCGCGGGTGCGCAATTCCAGACTGAACTCTTCTTCCTGACTGGCGCGATCCGCCGGGTCGGGGAAGTTGGCCGCCTCGTCTTTCATATGGCTCATGGTGCGGTCGACTTCTTCCATCAGCTCTTTTTTCCAAGCCTGAAGCAGACCCTTGAAATGCTCCTTTTGCTTGTCGTTCATATACTCTTCACCCTTGGCTTCCTTGTAGGGTGAGAATCCGTGTAGCGCAAAGCTTTCTGCGGTGTTCGAACTTTTCGGCATCGTTTTAGCGCCTCGTCATATACTTCCGGTGGTACTGTTGACCTATACCCTGGCGCCCTGAACATAAAGCACCCGGATATACTGTACCCTTTAGATATACCCTAGACCTGTTGAGTCCACAGTCTCACGGGCCCTCTAACTCATTAGCCCGCTATCACAGGCCTTCTTCTGTAACAGGCCTTCTTCTGTCATAGGCCCTCTTTATGGGGTCTACCGCCCTGAATTCAAGGCCCCCCAATTTTGAACCGTGCAACCTACCAGATCTCCCCCCCGCACGCTAGTAGTAATTAACAGGTATAAGACAGTCCCAAAAAAACTGTCAAATAAAACCGGAGGTTAGTGCGATTTGTAACAGTAGCGGCCCCTTTTATAGAAAAAAAAGGCACAATAGCATCCCGGTTTTAACATTTTGATGAATCCCCGCCATCTGCCATGAAGTTCGCACCCCCGCTGCAGCAAGCCGTGCTGCTAAAACGCTATAAACGCTTTCTCGCCGATGTGACCTTGGACTCCGGCGAGCAGACCACGATTCACTGCCCCAACACGGGGTCGATGAAAAACTGCATCCTGGAGGGCAGCCCTTGCTGGTTTTCCACCTCCGCCAACCCCAAGCGCAAATATCCCTATACCTGGGAGATAGCCACCACGCCGGCGGGCGCCCTGGCGGGGATCAACACCGGACGCAGCAACGCCCTGGTCGTCGAGGCTGTCGAGACCGGGGTCATCACTGAGTTGCAGGGCTACGAAACCCTGCGCACAGAGGTCGCCTATGGGGCCGAGCGCAGCCGGATCGATATCCTGCTGCAGGGGCGTGCCGGTGAAACCGGCGCCCGCTGCTACGTGGAGGTCAAGAATGTGACCCTGGAGGATACCGGCGGCCGCGGCCTGTTTCCCGATGCCGTCAGCGCCCGCGGCACCAAGCACTTGCGGGAATTGATGGGGGTGGTTGCCGGCGGCGATCGGGCCGTGCTGCTTTACTGTGTGCAACACACGGACATCCGCTGGGTGGAGCCGGCCGACACCATCGATCCGCACTACGGTGAAACCCTGCGCGAGGCAGTGGCCCTGGGTGTAGAGGTGGTGGCCTATCGGGCTTCGCTGTCGCCACTGGAAATTGTGCTGCAGCGGCGCCTCGAGGTAAAAATCTAGCCGCCGCCAGCCGCCGGCTGCAGGTACAGGTTGCCGTCTGCCAGACTCACAGTTACGGGTTCCAGCGACTGGCCGCGACAGGGGCCCGCAACACAGGCACCGGTTTCGATCACGAACAGGGCGCCGTGGGTGGCGCACATAATCAATTCGTTACCGCTGTCCAGAAAGCGATCGGGCAGCCACTCCAGCCTTACGCCCAGGTGCGGGCAGCGATTGCGATAGGCGTAAAAGCGACCGGCCTGTCTGACTACGAAAACAGCCTGGTCACCGAGATCGAAACCCTTGGCGCTCGCTTCCGCTATGGCGTCCTGGCGGCATAGATAGATGGGCTTGTCAGCAGCGTTCACACGGGCGTCCGGCACTGCGAATCAGGGCGCAGCCAGGGTGAGGGCGCGCTTGTCGATATCGCCGTCGCGAACGAAAGAGACGCTGACCCTGTCTCCGGGTTTGTAGCGCTCGAGCGCCGTCAGCAGGTCGTCGTAGGTTTCCACCACATGGGTGTCGACGCCGATAATGATATCGCCCAGTTCAGCGGCACCCCAGGCGTTGCGCCTGATGCCCCTGAGTCCCGCTTTCTGCGCCGGCAGGCCCCGCGTCACCCGCATGATCGGCACCCCCTTGATACCGTTGCGCCGCGCCCACTGCTCCGGCGCCAGCTCGATGCCCAGGATCGGCCGCACCAGGCGGCCGTGGGCGATCAGTTGCGGCACTATCTTTTTTACCGTATCCACCGGAATTGCAAAGCCGATGCCGACGCTGGCCCCGGAGGGGCTGAAGATAGCGGTATTGACACCGATAAGTTTGGCCTCGGAGTTGAGCAGGGGGCCGCCGGAGTTGCCGGGGTTGATGGCCGCATCGGTCTGGATAACGTTGCGAATCTTGCGGTTGTTGGGCGCCTGGATTTCACGCCCGAGAGCGCTGACCACGCCGACAGTGAGCGTGGTGTCGAGGCCGAAGGGGTTGCCGATGGCCAGGACTTTGTTACCCACCGTCAGGGCCGAGGAATCGCCCAGCGCCAGCGGCTGCAGGGTCGCTGCCGGCGCCTCTATGTGCAAGACGGCGAGGTCTTTCTCGGGGGCTATGCCCATGACTTTGGCTTTCCAACTGCTGCGATCCTGCAGGGTGATGGTAATCTGTCGGGCCCCCTCGATAACGTGGAAATTTGTCACGATATAGCCCCCGTCATTCCACACGAAGCCGGTGCCCGAGCCGCGTGGCACTGTGTGTAAATCGAACGAGCGGGGGTCCCGGACCACGGTTTCATTGGTCACATACACCACCGACGGACTGGCCTCTTTAAAGACCTGAATATTGTTGGTTTCATCGTCTGTGGAAAACCCGGCGCCGGCGCCGGCGCCGGCCAGGCTCATCAGGACAGCCCATAACAGCAGCATCAGGGTGCCGGGTCTGCCGGTGTCGCCGCCTGTCTTTGTCATAGTGGCCTCGGTGCTGGCTTTAATACTGTTGCAGAGCCTGGATACGCTGCTCCAGGGGCGGGTGACTGGCAAACAGCGCACCCAGGTTTTTCTTGAAGCCGCTGCTGATACCGAACGCATACATGGAGTCGGGCAGGGAACTGGGCACCCGCGCGTCGCTTTCGGCTTTCAGGCGCGCCAGGGCGCCGATCATGGCGTTGCGGCCGGCGAGACGGGCGCCGGCGGCGTCGGCGCGAAATTCCCGATAGCGGGAAAACTTCATCACGATCATCGACGCGAGTACCGCCAGTATCATTTCCGCAATGAAGGTCACGATGTAAAACGCAATGCCGTGGCCGCGCTCATTTTTGAACACCACCCGGTCAACGGTGTGGCCGATAATCCGGGCAAAGAACATGACGAAGGTATTGATCACGCCCTGCAACAGCGACAGTGTCACCATATCACCGTTGGCGACGTGGCCTATCTCGTGGGCCAGCACCGCGCGCACTTCATCGCGACTGAAACGCTGCAGCAGACCGGCACTCACCGCCACCAGGGCCGCATTGCGGTTCCAGCCGGTAGCAAAGGCGTTGGATTCCTGCGCGGGGAAGATACCGACCTCCGGCATGCGGATGCCGGCCTGTTGGGAGAGTTGCTGCACTGTCTGCAACAACCAGCGCTCGTCGGCATTGCGCGCCTGCTCGATAATCGCGGTGCGGGTCGACATCTTGGCCAGGGTTTTAGACAGAAACAGTGAAATCAGAGAACCGCTAAAGCCGAAAATGGCGCAGAAGATCAACAGATTCCCCAAATCCAGGTCAACGCCGTTGGCCTGGAGGTAGTGATCTACACCAAGCAGATTCAGGGTAACGCTCGCCACCGCCAACACGGCGAGATTGGTCAGCAAAAACAGGCCGATTCTCATCAGTGGGTAGTCTCCTATGCCAAAGCCACAGGGCTTAAGATGTGTGCGATCGGTAAAAATTCAATCCGCTGCGGTGAAAAGAAGCGTTAACCTTGCCAGCTTTGGGTTGGCGGGAGGGGAAAAAGGCGGTGATTGACTAAAAAAGGCCGCCGAGTTGGCGGCCATAACCGTGATTAGCCTGATATTAAAGGAGAAGAGGCCTCTTGCGGGAGGTTCTTCCTACCGGCCCGAGCAAGGCCGATATGCAAATAGTAACCATTATCATTCTCATGTCAAGGGGAAATACCGATAAGCAGCCCATGTCCTGGATGGAACACTAGCCGGTCTGCAGGCGTGTGACCGTATTGTTGAGCATGTTGATCTTGTTGGCCATCTCCTCGATCAGCTCGGCGCAGATGCGGGGCTGGTGTTCGACCAGATGGACGAAATCCTCTTTACGCACCGCCATCACGCTGCACTCGGCGGTGGCTACCACTGAGGCCGTACGCGGTTGGCGGGTAAAGACCGCCAGGGCGCCGAAGATTTCCTCGGCGTTGATTTCGCCTACCTTGACACCATCGTGAATGGCATCGGCACTGCCTTCCAGCATGGTGAATACCAGGTCTGCCTCGGTACCCTGCTCAATGATGGTATCGCCGGGAGAGAACTGCTGGAACCCGGTGACCGGCTGAAACTGGGGCCGGATGGCGCTGGCCATGCCGTGGCGATAAAAGCCGCACAGACACAGCAGGTAGTAGGTCCAAAGCTGTTGGCGCTTGGCGCTGCCGTTGATATGGATCATAAGCTGATCCCACTCAAACGGTATCAGCGTTATCGGGTCCTCTGCAGTAAGGGTATAGCAGGGCAACTGCAGGGCGCGGGAGAGTCCCAGCAGATCGCCGGCGTCGGCGATGTAAATCAGCTTGTCCTGGTGGCGACTCTGGACTTCACCGGCCTGCAGCAGAAATAGCCGCTTGCTCGGTTGACCGCGGAACAGGTCGGCAGTGTGGTCGAGGGTCTGGGGTGTTCCGGCCGGGGCCAGGCCGGCCATGATTTGCGGGGTCAGACTGCGTAACTGGTTGGTAAGCTCGGTAAGCGGGTCTTGCTGCTTATCGGGTAAATGCATGCATGGTCCTGCGCGGTTTTGGGTAAAGTTGGCGCCTAGAATACCCTCGAACAGCGGTCGATGCGGCCTACGGTGTCACAAACGGGAAGCTAAACTGCACCATCTCCCCGTGTACCAAATACGCGGCGACGGTTTACGCTCTATTGGCTGCGCGCTCTGGTCGATGCTCGAGGTTCAGGCGTCGGTGAGGCTGCGGTTTTCCGCTTCCGTTACCAGTTTTGCCTTGAGTCCCGGCTCCAGTTCGTTCCAGTGCACATCCAGCAATGCGCCCTGCAGGGCGTAGAGCATGACTTTTGATGCATTGATGCCCCGGCCTCTAATGCGGCGGTAGGTTTCAACCGCGCCCAGTGCCTGCAGATCCTCGTAGGAGTGAACGCCGACCGCATTCAGAATGTTTACCGATGCCATGCCCAGATTTTTTAATTTGAGCAATTCACAATGGCCCTTGGTCATAAAAATACTTCCGCCATAATATTCGTTATTGTTATTGAGTCGTGGCTTGCCCGGCCTTAGCAAGTTATAGCTCCGGGTTATAATACATACTTGCCCGACCACCGCAAAGCGTTTACACGTGAAAGTGTAAAATTGTCGTCCAATAAACTTTATTGGCAACCTTACAACACTAGTGGCCCCATGTTGGTTGCCAGCCGCGAGGGAGCAATGATCGTTACGCAGGAACTCACCGGACAGATTGACGCCCATGTTATTTGTTTGCCGGCATCCGACCAGCGGGTGCACCGGGAGCTGCTCGGGCCGTTGGCCGCCCTCACAGAAAGTGCGCGACAGGCCGGCTTCGATTTGCAGGTGGCGAGTGGCTTTCGCAGCTTCGAGCGCCAACTGCATATCTGGAACGCCAAGGCGCGGGGTTTGCGACCGGTGTTGGACAGTGCGGGAGCGCCGTTGGACATTGCGAGTCTCGATAACACCCGGCGCATGTTTGCCATTTTGCGCTGGTCGGCGCTGCCCGGCGCCTCGCGCCACCACTGGGGGTGCGATGTGGATATCTACGACGCCGCCGCCGTAGCGCATGATTATAAGTTGCAGCTATCTGTGGCGGAGACTTGCGCCGGCGGTCCTTTTGCAGAGTTGCACGCCTGGTTGGACGGGTTTTTGTTGCGGCGTGAGGACCTGGGTTTTTTCCGTCCTTACGGGGCGGACCGCGGCGGTGTTGCACCGGAGCCCTGGCATCTCAGCTTCGCGCCGCTGGCGCGGCAGTTTCAGGCAGCGCTGCAGCCCGACTGTGTGGCGGCGGCGATTGAGGCGGCCGATCTCGCCTTGAAGGCGGAGGTGCTGGCCAATATCGAAGAAATTTTTCAACGTTTTATTCACGTGCCGCAATCGGCTTACCCCGGGGAATCCGGCAACTTTGAGCCGGATCGGGAGGGCTGAATATGCTGGTGATTTTTGATTGTGACGGCGTGTTGGTCGACAGTGAAACCATCGCCAATGAAACGCTTTACCGGCATCTGACCGCACTGGGTTTATCCACCAGCCCGCAGGCCTGTGATCGGCGCTACCGGGGGCGCTCCATGGCCGCCTGTGTCGGGCTGATCGAGGCGCAACTGGGGCGAGCGCTGCCGGAGGATTTTCTCGAAGGACTGCAGCGGGATACTTTCAGTCAATTCGAACGGCAACTGACGGCGATACCGGGTGTTGTCGAGATTGTGGCCCGGCTGCACGCCGCCGCGGTGCCGTTTTGTGTCGCTTCGAGTGGCTCCCATGCCAAGCTGCGCCTCACCTTGACGAAAACCGGTTTGTGGTCGTACTTTGCCGGTCGTATTTACAGTGCCGAGGATGTCGAGCGGGGCAAACCGGCACCGGATTTATTTCTCCATGCCGCCACGCAGATGGGTGTCGATCCGCAACTGGCCTGGGTGGTGGAAGACTCCCTGCCCGGGGTCGAGGCCGGACTGGCGGCGCAGATGCAAGTGCTGGCTTATCACAGCGACAAGGAGCGCCCGGCTCCGCTGCCGGCGGCGGGTGCTGTGACCTGTTTCTCCGCGATGGCGGAGTTGCCGGCACTGCTGGGGTTGGAGTGAGACGTTTGCAGTGACAGATTTGCGGTGAGAAGTTTGCAGTGAGGTGACCATGAGTGAGATCACAGAGACGGATTTTGTCTGGCAGGCGATCAAGGACGAAGCCCTTGGCGCCAGCCGCAGCGAGCCGGTGCTGGCCAGTTATTACCACGCGGCCATTTTGAATCACGCCAGCTTCGAGGCGGCCATTAGCTTTCATCTGGCCAATCAGTTGGACAGTGCCGCCGTGCCGGCGATGTTGATCAGGCAGGTGTTCGAGGAGGCGATGCAGGCCGATGCGCGCATTCCCGAAGCCATGCGGCGCGATATTCAGGCTTACAAAGAACGCGATCCGGCCTGCGATAAATTCTCCATGCCGTTTTTGTACTTCAAAGGCTTTCACGCGCTGCAGGCCCATCGTGTCGCCCACTGGCTGTGGCGGCAGCAGCGCCGGTCGTTGGCGCTGTTTTTTCAGAATCAGATATCCCAGGCGTTCGACGTCGACCTGCACCCCGGCGCCCGCATTGGCAGCGGTATTATGATCGATCACGCCACCGGCGTGGTGATGGGGGAGACTGTGGTAGTGGGGGATAATGTGTCGCTGCTGCACTCGGTGACGCTCGGCGGCACCGGCTCCAGCGAGGGCGATCGGCATCCCAAAATCGGCGCTGGGGTTTTGATCAGCGCCGGTGCCAAGGTGCTTGGCAATATCACCGTGGGAGACGGTGCCGTGATTGGCGCCGGCAGTGTGGTATTGGAGTCGGTTGCGCCCCACACCACGGTGGCGGGGGTACCGGCCAAAGTACTTGGGCGCCCCGCCGCTGAGCAGCCGGCGCTGACCATGGACCAGCAGTGGTCGATCGATACCTGACCCCTTCGAAAGGAACCCTGCCACCGCCAACCGACACCTCCCCCGGTGGTACGGTGCCGTAAAGGGCATTGCCACTTGCCCAAAACGTTGCTGGACAAACTTCGTTAGGCAACAAAAGAAAACCGCAGTATGCCGTACAGGTGCCTCTAGGGAGGGGAGTGGCACCGTGCTAAGGGGACGCAACTAAAGTTACGTCCCCGCACCGTGCCGCGGCGGTTTCGCGCTTCAACGCGCTCGTTAGAGTCGCGACCGCTCTTCCACCCAGCGCAGCACTGTGCGGCGCTGGCGCAACAGATCGGCAAAGTGGTTGATACAGTGCAGGTTCGGCCGTTCCTCCTGCTGCAGTATGTTGACGCGGCGTTCAAGGTCGCGGACTTCCTGCTTCAGGTTTTGGCACAGCACCTTGGTATCCAGGCTGTCGCCGCCGATGACTATCTTGTGGTTTTGGGAAATCATATTACGTCCCTGTATCAAAACGGATGGACACAGTTTGGGTTATTGAACATCTTCAGGTCTCGTCAACCGGCGGACTTGTGAACGTTTTTGTGAACGTCTTTGTGAACTTCGGTGTAAGGCTTGCGATCGGACACGTCTCCGGCGCCGTGCTGCTGCAACCAGGCGAGCACCGACTGGCGGCTTGCCAGCATCGACTCGTAAGTCTCGACGACGACTTGATTGGGCGCGCGCTGGCGGCGCATACGCGCGATACGGTCCTGCAAAAAGGCGATGTCTTTTTTGACTTTTGCACTCATGGCGTCAACGTTGACCCGCTGGTTGCCAATCATTAGCTGTTGGTGATGATCCATGTGCGATACTGCTTTAACTAAGTGTGACAGACAATGTTCACTACAGTATGTACGGCACCTTCCGGGTTCGCCAGTCGACGATGGATGAAAATGTTGTGAGATATGGCTTACAAAATGCAGAATTTCGGCGCCGCTAATGAAACCGGTGCCAGGTCTCAGGCCGGCACCTGGGCGCGGGGTAATTGCAGGGACAGCAGGGCCGCCGCGGTCACCAGCAGCGCCGCTGCCAGCAGGCAGGCCGGCAACCCCAGGTACTGGTAGATCACGCCCGACAGCAGAGTCCCCAGGAGCCGGCCGGCGGCATTCGCCATGTAGTAGAAACCGACATCCAGGGAGACGCCGTCGGCCCTGGCGTAGGCAATAATCAAGTAGGAGTGGATAGAGGAGTTGACGGCGAACAGCACGCCGAACAGCCCCAGTCCGATGATCAGCGTCGCCTGCGCGTCAAACCCCGCCGCCAAGGACAGTGCCATGCCCACAGGCAGGCCGGCCAGGGCCAGTCCCCAGCCCACCAGGGCATCCCGGCCGGGCGGAGCGGCCGCGCGTCCGGTAATCGCGGGGGCCAGCGCCTGAACGGCGCCATAGCCGATAATCCACAGGGCCAGCAGCGCGCCGACCCGGGTGTGCTCCCAGCCGAGTGCCGTTTGCAGGTACACCGGCAGTGCCACCACAAACCAGGTATCCCGGGCGCCGAACAGGAACAGGCGGGTGGCGGACAGGCGGTTTATCGGTCGGCTTTTGGAAAACAGTTGTTTGAACTTGGGTTTGCGGCGCGATTTACCCAGCTGCCTTGGCAACAGCGCCAGGGCCAACGCCAGTGCCAGGGCCAGAACGGCCGCCATGGCGAGCAGGGCATGCTTGAAGCCCAGCGCCGCCAGTGCGGCGGCGCCAAGAAAGAAGCCGATGCCTTTAAGGGCATTCTTGGAGCCGGTCAGCAGTGCAATCCAACGGTACAGGCGTCCCTGGGCTGCCGCCGGCACCAGCATTTTGATACTGCTTTTGGCGCTCATTTTATTGAGGTCCTTGGCGATCCCCGACAGCGCCTGGGCCGCCATCACATAGGGTATCGTCAGGTAAAGGCTGTCCACCGCCAGCATCGCCAGGGCGGCAATCTGCAGAGCCATACCCAGGTGCATGGTGGTATTGAGGCCGACCCGGGCCGCCAGCCAACCGCCGGTCAGGTTGGTGACGACGCCGAACAACTCGTAGAACAAAAACAGGCTGGCGATAGCCAGCGGCGAGTAACCCAACTGGTGGAAGTAGAGCACCACCAGCATGCGCAGGGCGCCGTCGGTGAGGGTGAAGGCCCAGTAGCAGCCGGTCACCAGCGCGTAGTGGTGAAGTGTCTGCACCGGCGCTGTCAAGGCGCTGCCGGCGCCACTTTTCTGGCCAGCTCCAGCATGCGGTTGACGTAGCCGATTTCGTTGTCGTACCACGCCAGGATTTTGACCTGGGTGCCGTCTATGACCAGGGTCGAGAGGGCATCTACGATCGATGAGCGGGGGTCGCCGGTGTAGTCGGCCGAGACCAACGGGCGCTGCTCGACACCGAGAATGCCTTTGAGTGTTTGCGCAGCTGCCTGCGCCAGCAGTTCGTTGACTTCCGGCGCTGAGGTGGCGCGACTGACCTCGAAGACGCAATCGGTCAGCGACGCGTTGGCCAGCGGCACCCTGACCGCGAGGCCGTTCAGCTTGCCCGCCAGCGCCGGGAAGATCGCACCGATTGCCTTGGCGGAGCCGGTGCTGGTCGGGATCAGGGACAGGCCGCCGGCGCGGGCGCGGCGCAGGTCGCGGTGGGGGTGGTCGAGTATGCTCTGGGTATTGGTCAGACTGTGGATGGTGGTGATACAGCCGTGCTCGATGCCGAGAGATTCGTGGATGACTTTGACCACCGGCGCCAGGCAGTTGGTGGTGCAGGAGGCGGCGCTGACAAGCGGATGCTGCGCCGGTTGATAGATAGGGTCGTTTACCCCCATGACGATGGTGGGGATTTCGTCGCCGGCGGGGGCCGATACCACCACCCGGGCCACACCGCAGTCCAGATAGGGGATAAGCGCCTCACGGGTTTTGAAGCGACCGCTGCACTCGAGAACCAGGTCCACCCCCTTGGCCGCCCAGGGCACCGCGGCAATACTCGAATGTTGGCTAAAGCTCAGGCGCTTCTCGCCGATGTGCAGGTCGCTGTCGCCGGCCCGGGCCTCGTGGTGCCAGCGGCCGTGCACGGAGTCGAAATTGACCAGATGAGCGGCGGTACCGGCATCGCCGGCAACTTCGTTGATATGCGTGAAGGTGAATTCAGGCCAGTCCCAGGCCGCCCGCAGGGCCAGGCGCCCCATGCGCCCGAAACCATTGATACCGATACGAACTGTCATGATGTTTCCTTAAGTTGGCTATGGCTCAACGCCTTTGCGGGCCGATGGCGGCCACTGTAGTTATGGTTGTCGATAGCAGTGGAAAACAGCATTGCGGTGTTGGTCCGGCCGCTTCAGTCACAGCAATTATTGGGGGTGCCCAGCCGCTCCAGGTCGCCGGCCAGCTCGGCGGATTCGCCCCCGAAATCCCGGTAGAGTGCCAGTACTTGCTGTTGCCAGGTTGTATCGGCGTTGATTTTGTAGAAAATCCATACGCCCTGGCGCCGGGTGCTGAGCAGTCCCTGCTGGCGCAGATAGGCGAGGTGACGTGACACTACGCTTTGCGGCAGGGCCAGGGCATCCACCAGATCGCACACACAGAGCTCGTCGTGGGCGGAGAGCAGGTTGATAAGACGCAACCTGACCGGTTCCGACAGGGACTTGAAGAAATCTGCAACCGACTTTACATGCATCGGGCAATTATATTTGCTTAGCCAAATATAAGGAAGCGGCAATTAGTCCATGAGGCCCCGCCACCATCAACAGATACCTCTTCCGGTGGCACGGTGCGGGGACGTAACTTCAGTTGCGTCCCTCTAGGAATGGTGCCACTCCCCTCTCTAGAGGCACCTCTCCCCGCGGCACAGTGCGGGGACGTAACTTCAGTTGCGTCCCCCTAGAATGGTGCCACTCCCCTATGCCAACAGCACCGCCATATCTTTACTGCGGGCTCGCTTTACCACAACCCAATTTGCCATATCTGATTGATCCTACCTATATTCATGACACCCTATGCCACATTTGTCAGATACTGCTGCAGCGGGGCGAAGCTCTGATCTGGCTCCGCGGCGGCGAGCGCCGGTACAGCGGCTCCTAGACGAGCCCGGCCGGCACCGTGCTATCATCCACCGAGAATAAGTTGCAACCTGTCATGGCTATGAGTGAACCCCTGTTTGATATTGTTTTTCGCGGCGATATTGTCATCGGCCACCAGATCGGTGCCGTCAAGCAACGGCTGGCGCAGCTTTTCAAAGCCGACCAGGCGCGTATCGACAGCCTGTTTTCCGGTGCCGCCGTGCCGCTCAAGCGCAATCTGGATCAGGCGACCGCAGCCAAGTATCAGGCAGTGCTGACCAAAGCGGGGGCTCAGGTCGATATGGTGCCGGCCGGCAAGATCGCTGCCCGACCTGTCAAACAGCGACCCGCAGCAGCGCCGCGCCGCAAGGTGACCCTGGCCGAGCGCCTGGAGGCCCAGGCGCGTGCCGAGGCCGAGGCGGCCAAGCTCGCAACGGCGACGAAAACGCGGGAAACCGAGGTGCAGGAGGCCGAATCGGGTTGGACACTGGCGCCGGTGGGCGCAGATTTGCTGCAACCTGTGGAGAAAAAGCAGGTTGTCGAGGTGGAAGTCGACACCAGCGGTTTGAGCTTGCGTCCGTCCGGTGTCGATCTGCTCGATGCCAGCGAAAAACCCGAAGTCATGCCAGTCGCCGGGGATTTTTCCGATTTCGATCTGGCGGAGCCCGGGGCCATGCTGCTGGCGGCGGACGAGAAGCTGTCGCTGCCGGAGGTCGAGATAGTATTGCCGGAGCTGGACGTGGCGGAGCCCGGTGCAGACCTGTTGCCGGTGGCGGCAAAACGGCAGGTGCCGAAAGCGGCACCGGATATCAGCAAATATGAACTGGCACCTGCCGGCGCGGTGCTCGGCGGCCGGCGGCAAACATCGCCCCCGCCGCCGCCGGATACCAGCGGGCTCAGCTTGGTGGATTAAGAAAGGCCCGGCGGATTAATAACGGTCTGACAAATTCACACCTGTCTTTCGGATTAAAAATGCGGTTTGTCGTCGGTCTGCTGGAAGCGCTCTATCGCCTCAGTGATTTCCCGCCGCGCCGCTTCCGGCCCCTCCCAGCCATCGATATTCACCCACTTGCCGGGTTCGAGGTCCTTGTAGTGATCGAAAAAATGGGCGATCTGGTCGAGCGTCAGGCTCGGCAGGTCGCGCACTGAGTCGACCTGGGCATAAAGTGCGGTCACCTTGTCCACCGGCACGGCGATGACCTTGGCGTCCTCGCCGGATTCGTCGGTCATCTTCAACACCCCGATCGGACGGCATTTCACCACCGAACCGGGTATCAGCGCCAGCGGCATCACCACCAGCACATCCACCGGGTCGCCGTCGCCGCACAGGGTGTGGGGCACATAGCCGTAGTTGCACGGGTAGTGCATGGCGGTGCCCAGCATGCGGTCGACAAAGATAGCGCCGGTATCCTTGTCGACTTCGTATTTGATCGGATCACCGTTGAGCGGAATTTCAATGATGACATTGATGTCTTCCGGCGGGTTTTTGCCGGGGGCCACTAGATCTAGACTCATAACTCTCACTTGGGCGGGTAATAAAAAGAGGCGCGATTTTACCATATGCACCCCCAGACACAATCGATGCCGGTGACCGGTGCCGGCAGTGACAGACAACATATAGCCGACTATAACCAACATAGGCGCACAACCGGGGTTTACTGTCGTTGCAAGATAAGCATAGAATCGGGCGGGTAGCCGAGCGATATCTTGAGGATAGCTTCGACCTGAAACACGAATAAGGATTTGAGGTCGGGCTTGCTGTAGCCCTCCGGCGCTATTTAACAATAACTTGGGGGTTAATCATGGATCCACTGCTGTTGCCACCGATTTTCGGGGTGGCCGGGTTGCTCGCGGCCTTTGTCGTCTATCAAATTGTCAAACGTTACTCTCCCGGGGAAGGTGCGATCGCTGAAATAGCCGACGCCATCCACTCCGGCGCCATGGTGTTTATGCGGCGCGAATATACGATTCTCGGCATGTTCCTGGTGGCGATTACGATTTTCCTGTTTGTCGGTTTTCAGAGTTGGCAGACGCCGCTGGCGTTTGTGGTGGGGGCGTTCTGCTCGGCGTTCGCCGGCTATGTGGGTATGTATACTGCCACCAAAGCCAATGTGCGCACGACCGTGGCGGCCAATACCGAGGGCGCCGCCTCGGCGTTGAGTGTGGCTTTTTACGGTGGTTCCATTATGGGACTGGCGGTGGCCTCGATGGGATTGCTCGGTATCGGTGCCCTGTATCTGTTGTTCGGCGGTGACCCGGCGCACGCCGAATCGATTCACGGTTTTGGTATGGGCGCTTCGACCGTCGCGCTGTTTTCCCGTGTCGGCGGCGGTATTTTCACCAAGAGCGCCGATGTCGGCGCCGACCTGGTGGGCAAGGTGGAGGCGGGTATTCCCGAGGACGACCCGCGCAACCCCGGTGTTATCGCCGATAATGTCGGCGACAATGTGGGCGATGTGGCCGGTATGGGATCGGATATCTTTGAATCCTATTGCGGCTCGATGATCGCCACCATCGCCATTGCCTCGACCATGGCCGCGGCAGCGGTGGCGACGCTGGGCGGCGCGCGCGAACAATTGATGTTCGCACCGCTGGCGCTGGCCTCGCTGGGACTGGTCTGTTCGATCATCGGCATAGTGCTGGTGCGCCTGGCTTCCTCGAAGGCGCCGGACGTGGCCCTGCGGATGGGCACTATCGGCTCCACTGTGATCTTTATCGGCGCCGCCTGGGTGCTGGTGTCGAGCATGGGCCTTACCCCGGCGGTGTGGCTGTGTGTGGTGTGTGGCGCGGTCGGCGGCATTACGATCGGATTGGTCACGGAGTATTACACCGGCGGCCGGCCGGTGCGGTTGATCGCCGAGGGCGGCGAGACAGGCCCCGCTACGGTGATGATCTCCGGCCTTGCCACGGGTATGGAATCGGTGGTGATACCGGTGTTGACCATTGCCGGCATTATCTTTGCCACCAGTGTGATCCTGCCTGAAGGGGCCGGTGTCTACGGTGTCGGTATCGCCGCCGTGGGTATGCTGGCCACTGTCGGCATCACCATGGCGATCGATGCCTATGGTCCGGTGGCGGACAATGCCGGTGGCATCGCCGAGATGGCGGAGCTGGGCGAGGAAACCCGGGCCATTACCGACGGTCTCGACGAAGTGGGCAACACCACCGCCGCCATCGGCAAGGGTTTTGCCATCGGTGCGGCCGGTCTGGCGGCGCTGGCGATCATTGCCGCCTATATCGAAACCGTCTCCCACCATGTGGATGGGTTTGCGTTGAATATCAGCAACCCGCTGGTGTTGATGGGCATGTTTTTGGGCGGGATTTTCCCGTTTCTGGTCAGTGCCCTGACCATGCGCGCGGTGGGTGACGCCGCCTTCGATATGATCAAGGAGATTCGTCGCCAGTTCCGCGAGATTCCCGGATTGATGGAGGGTACCGCCAAACCCGACAGTGCCCGCTGCGTAGATATTGCCACCCAGGCGGCCCTGAAGCGGATGGTGGCGCCGGGCGTGCTGGCCGTCGCCGCACCGGTGGTGGTGGGCTTTGGTATCGGGCCGCAGGCGCTCGGCGGTATGCTCGGTGGCGCCCTGATTACCTGCGTACTGATGGCGCTGACCATGGCCAATGCCGGCGGTGCCTGGGACAACGCCAAGAAATACGTCGAGAAAGGCAACCTGGGCGGCAAGGGTTCCGATGTGCACAAGGCGGCCGTGGTGGGCGATACGGTGGGCGATCCCTTCAAAGACACCTCGGGCCCGTCGATGAATATTCTTATCAACGTCATGGCCATTGTGAGCCTGGTGATAGCACCGCTATTGGGGTGACCTGATGAGATCGCCGCGTCGTTCGTCGTAAGAGTAGACCGGAGCGGACGGCCGGAGGCTGAAGCTATATCGGTTGGGGGTTTGGCTCTCCGTTAAACCCTCGATATAGGGGAGTGCCACCCGGCACGGGCCGCGCCGGTACAGGGTATTTTTCAGCCTTCCGGAGCGAGAACCTCTGCCGTCTGGGACCGCTTGCTACTACACCCCACTTCCGGCGCGAAATTTAAGTGTGGGGCTGAAAAACACCCTGCACCACCCCGTCCCTGGTCGGGCAGATCACTGTAAGTTGGATGCTTAATGGTGATTACACTCTACCAGGGCCTGTTTTAAAGTTTTGTTATAGAGAGTCACAATGCCGCCCGAGCCCGAGTCATCCGCGCCAGTTCCCAGTCTCACCGATGCCCTGATTCCCCTGATCACCCTGGTGGTGTTGCTGGCGCTGTCGGTAAAGCTGTACGGCGCGGATTCCTCCTACGGCGCCAACCAGATCGTGTTGCTGCTGTGTGCCTGTCTCGCCGCCGCCGTGGGAATGAAAAACGGTGCCAGTTGGGACGAGATGCAGGAAGGCATGGTGCACGGTATCGGTCTCGCGTTTAAAGCGATTTTGATTCTGCTGACGGTCGGTTCACTGATCGGCAGTTGGATTCTCGCCGGTGTGGTGCCGGCAATGATTTATTACGGCCTGCAAATTTTCACACCCGATTTATTCTACGCCACCGCCTGTTTTATCTGCGCGCTGGTGGGTATCAGCATCGGCAGTTCCTGGACCGTGGCCGGAACCCTTGGCATCGGCCTGATGGGCATCGCCGGCGGCCTTGGGCTATCGCCGATGATCACCGCCGGGGCGATTATTTCAGGTGCCTACTTCGGCGATAAGCTGTCGCCGCTGTCCGACACCACCAACCTGGCCGCGGCGATCACCGGCAACGAGCTGTTCCAGCATATTCGCCATATGCTGTGGACCACATTGCCCAGTATCGCCGTGGCGTTTGTGGCGTTTCTGGTGCTCGGCGCCGGCGTCGAAGCGCGCAGTTCCAGTGTCGAGGTCGAGCAGGTGCTGGCGGCGTTGAAGCAGAATTTCAGCATCGGCTGGTATCTGCTGATTCCGCTGGTGATCCTGCTGGTGATGGCCTACCTGCGCGTACCGGCTTTTCCCACCTTGATTTTCGGCTCCCTGGTCGGCTGCCTGTTTGCCGCCGTATTTCAGCAGCCGGCGGTAGTGACACTGGCCGGCGCCGACAGCCTGGCTTATCCGCTACAGGTTCTGAAAGGTGTCTGGTACAGCCTGTTTGACGGTTATAAGGCTGACACCGATAACGCGGTGGTCAATGAGCTGCTCTCCAAAGGCGGTATGAGCAGTATGATGAACACCATCTGGCTGATTATCAGCGCGATGGCGTTTGGCGGGGTCATGGAAAGGACCGGCAGTCTGCAGAAGATCGTCACCGCCACCCTGGCCGGCGTGCGCAGCACGGCCTCCCTGATCGCGACCACCGTCGCCACCTGTTTCGGTATGAATGCCATGGCCGGCGACCAGTATATGGCGATTATCCTGCCGGGGCGGATGCTGCGGGAGAAATTTGCCGAGCAGGGTCTGCAGACCATCAACCTGTCCCGCACCCTCGAGGACGCCGGTACCCTGACCTCGGTGTTGATTCCCTGGAATACCTGCGGCGCCTTTATGTCGGCCACTCTCGGTATTGCGACCTGGCACTATGCGCCCTATGCGATTTTCAATTACGTGTGTCCGTTGATTGCCATTGCTTACGGTGTTGCCAACGTGAGATTGCCGCGCACCAGTACCCCGCCACCGAGTGAGGTGCCGGAGAGGGCCTGACGGTCGCATGCCGGTCCGGCTAAAGGCCGGCCACCGTGGCAATCAAATTACGCATGGCGTTGTCGACCTGTTCGAATTGCTCGCTAAGCAGCGCCGCCTCGCTGCTATTGCTGCGCAGCGCACTCTCCAGTGACCGGGCCGAGGCGTAGAGCGCGGTGGCACCGAGATTCCCCGAGACGCCCTTGATCGCGTGGACGATGTGAATGGCGTCCTGGCGCTTGCCGGTATCGATCAGCTCGCGCACGTTGTGAAGTCGCGGACTGTAGTCGCCGGTAAATTTGTTCAGTAGTTTGAGATAGAAGGCTTTGTTGTAAGAGCAGTTGATCAATCCCAACTCGATATTCAAACCGGGCGCCTGTTTGGGCAGGGGCAGATCCGCCGCCGGCGGCGGCTGGCTCGAGTCGCTGTCGGGCTCCTCCAACTGCAGCCAGTGTCGCAAGGTCGTGCCGAGGCGCTCCAGATTGATCGGTTTGCCGAGAAAGTCGTTCATGCCGGCGACCAGGCACTTGTCTCTGTCGGAGGCCATGGCATTGGCGGTCATGGCGATGATCGGCAAGTGCTTGCCGCCGGCGGTTTTGCGTATTTCCCGGGCGGCGGCGTAGCCGTCCATCACCGGCATCTGCACATCCATCAGCACGGCGTCGAATTGATGGTGTTTGATTTTTTCGAGTGCCTCCTCGCCGTTGCCGGCCAGATCGACGTCATAGCCCAGGTCCTCGAGTATTTCGCCGGCGACCAGCTGGTTGATATCGTTGTCCTCCACCACCAGAATTCTCTTCTTGGTGAGGGCGCCGGCATTCGCCGCCGGGGTCGCCGGCACCGGCGTCCTGGCGCCGGCCCGCTCTCCGGCGGCGGCCCGGTTCAAGGCGGTAAAAAACTCGCTGCTGTTGAAGGGTTTGGTCAGCATACTGCCGATGCCGAAGGCCTGCGCCAATTCGGTAAACTCGTCGCGATTGTGGTGAGTGACCATGGTAATCACAGCGGGTTGCTGCAGGTCTTTAGCCGCCCTGATTTGCCTGAGCAAATCGCCGCCGCCGGTATTGTCGAGCTTCCAGTTGAGCAACAACAGGTCGATCCGCGATGCGGTGCTCGCCAGGCGATCAAACAGCTCTGCCGGCTTGTCTACCGCCGTGGCGGTGAGACCGGCGCGCTGCAGTTGCGCCAGCAGGATGCGCCGTGATGCCGGCTGCGACTCCGCCACCAGGATGGCGGCCGGTGCCAGGTCGGCGTCGACCTCGGTTGTTGCGACGGCCGGTTGTGACCTGTCCAGGCCGAACGACAGGACGAAAGAAAAGCGGCTGCCTTTGCCCTCTTCACTGTTGACGCTGATGCTGCCGTCCATCAAGGTGACCAGCTTTTTGCAGATAGACAGACCCAGGCCGGTGCCGCCGTATTTGCGCGTAATGGTGGCATCCGCCTGGCTGAAGGCCTGGAACAGGTGTTTCTGGTTGGCCTGGCTGATGCCGATGCCGGTATCGGTGACCGAGAATTTGAGTATCACTTTTTGGTCATCGCCGCGCAGGCGGCGCGCCTGTAGAATAATCTCCCCGCTGTCGGTGAACTTGACTGCGTTGGAACACAGGTTGGTAAAAATCTGATTGAGGCGCAGCGCATCACCGGTCAGGTGCAGGGGTACATCCCGGGCGATATCGAAAATAAACTCCAGGCCCTTCTCCTGGGCGCGGGCGGCCGCCATATCCGCCACTGTGTCCATGACATCGTTGAGATTGAACGGGATGTCCTCGATGTCCAGTTTGCCGGCTTCTATTTTCGAGAAATCCAGAATGTCATTGATGATGCCCATCAGATTGTTGGACGCGGTGTTGACGGCGGTTAAGAAGCGCTTCTGCTTGTCGTTGAGATCGGTCTGCAGCGCCAACTGCGTCATACCGATAATGGCGTTCATGGGCGTGCGGATTTCGTGGCTCATATTGGCCAGAAACTCGGATTTGGTCTGACTGGCCTCCTCCGCCATGGCGGTGGTGGCCTCCAGTGTTTTTTGGTGTTCGAGTCGCTCGGTGATATCGCGGATGATACCGGTGAAGATGACCTCTTGATCGACGGTCGCCTGGCTCAGGCTCAGTTCGATGGGGAAGTGGTGACCATCTTTGTGCACCGCTTTCAGTTGCAGCGTTCTGCTCGCCAGCGGCGGGCTGCCGGGGGTGCTGTTGCGCGCTATACCGGCCAGGTGTCCGCCCTGCTGGTCATCCGGAATCAGCAGTGTGACGTTTTTACCGATGACCTCGTCGATACTGTAACCGAAGATTTTTTCAGCGGCGGGACTGAACAGCGTGATGATGCCGTTGCCGTCGACGTTGACGATACCGTCGGCGGCGTTGTCGATCAGCGCGTTCAGGCGGATTCTTTCGTAATCGAGCTGTTGGGTGCGCTCTCTGACCAGACTCGCCAGGTGTTGCCGGTGGGCTGCCAGTTCTTTGTCTATCTGCTTGCGATCGCTGATATCGGTGACGAAGCCTTCGATAAAGGCAATGTCGTCGTTGTAGTCATAGATGCCGCGGCCGCGTTCCCACACCCATTTTTCGGCGCCGTTGGCGCTGCGGATACGGTACTCCACTTCAAAACTGCGGTGCTGATCGAGGCTGGCTTTGATGGTCTGCATAACCAGTTCGCGGTCCTGCGCATGGATGATGCTGAGAAAACTCACCTCCTCGTTGATAAAACATTTGGGCGGGTATGCCGTCAGTGTCAGGCAGCCCTGGCTGAGGTACACCATAGCGTAGCTGTCGTCGCCGCGGCGCCGGTAAACCATACCGGGCAGGTTGGCCATCATACTGTCGAGAAAGCGCTCGCGCTCCTCCAGCGCCGTTTCGATTTCCCGGCGCGAGGTGATGTCGGTAGAGACCGCGCCGATGGCGTAGGTGCGTTCCTCTTGATCGCACATGGGGAATTTGACGGTCAGGTAAACGCGTTTCTCGCCTTGCAGTGCCAGGGTTTGCTCATACTCGACCGGGCGCTTCTCCTCCAGTACCAACTGATCGTAGTAGTCCGACTGGGGCACGCTGGCGGGCATCAGCAACTGCTGCAGGTTTTGCCCGAGCAGGGTTTCGTTGCGGCGGGCGAACGCCTCGTTGAAGGCCCGGTTTGCCAACAGCAGCCGGTCCTCGCGGTCCTTGATATAGATCAGCGATGTGGTGTTGCTGAGGATGGACTCCAACTGATGGGACAAATCCCGGTACTTGTACTGGTTGCGCACCTGCAGCCACAGCAGTGTGGCCAGGATGACACCGAAAAACAGTGCGGTCAGCAGCGTTAGATTGCGATTGCGGGTGTAGATAAGGTAGGCATTGTCGTAGTCGATTTCCGTGGCCAGGCCGAAGTTCAGCTCGTCGTCCCAGAGCCAGGCGCCGATGACGTTGACACCGCGGTAATCGCGGTAACCGCGGGTGTTGACATCGCTGCCACCCTGGATGGCGCTGGCGGCCATTTGGGTCAACGGCAGATGGGTAAAGTCCGGTTGTGGCTGCGGCGCAGCGGTCAGATCGACCCCGGGGTTGCGCAGCGCCACATTGAGTGCGGAACGCTGCTGCGGTTGCAGCAGGCCTATGTCGCGCAACTGGCTTTCGAAGCGGCTTTCACTCAACAGCAACCCGGACCGGTTGAATGCCAGGGTCTCTCCGCCGCTCACCCGCCCGCGGCTGAGCAGCGGATCGAAGTATTGCCGCGGGTCCACGTGCAGACTCAACAGGGCGATGATGTCATTGCGCCCGTTGCGGATGGGGGTGTTGACGAACATCAGCGGCAGCGGTTGCGGCGACGCCTGCCGGCGCGCGGCGGTGCCGCTGAGGATGGGCGGCGTCATGGTCGTTTCACCGTGCCAGGCCCGGCGGGCTTCCTCCCGGTCGCCGGGCAGCAGGCTGGCGGTGCCGATCAGTGCCGGGTTCGAGGCGGCGATGACCCGGTGGCGCGGGTCGATAATGGAGAAATCTCGCTGCGGGTCGGCGCGGAACAGGGCTGCGGGCAGGTCGATTGGCGCCCGGGTACCTGCGCCAGAGTCCAGTAGCACTTCGGTGAGTCGCAGTAATTCGGGGTCGCGAGCCCAGAGCTGGGCCGCACGTTTTTCCTCATTCACCCAGGAGCGTACAGCCTGCTGCGTTGTCAGCAACACCGTCTGCAGTGACTCTTCCAGCGCCAGGCGGTGCAGGCTTTTCAAGTGCCATTGAGACCCGGTTGTCAGGACCAGCAAGGCGAGAGCCGCTATGCAGGCAATGGCGATCGTATGGTCTGTCTTGTGTCGCATAGCGCCCTTATAGAGTACCGGGCCTGATACTGCAACAATGAACTTACGGGTCGGTTCGGGCGCTGTGGGGCAATCCCTACCAGCGCCGGCGGCAACGAAGGGCTGGTTGTTCGATTGCCGCGTGGCGATGGGCGTTGAACCTCGGCGCGGGGACACAGTCATAGTCATACCCCGGCGATACCGGCGGCGGTAGCGTTTACAGACAGTGCGGTGGGTCAATTATGTATGTATTCAAATGGATAGTGTTGCTGGTGTGGGCGGGGCTGTCGTTACCGGCAGTTGCACAAGAAACCCGTCAGGCGATTTTTGCCGGCGGCTGTTTCTGGTGCATGGAGCCGCCGTTCGACAAGTTGCCCGGCGTGATCAGCACCACCTCCGGTTATATTGGCGGCCATGTCGCCAACCCCACTTACAAGCAGGTCACCCGCGGTCGCACCGGCCATACTGAAGCGGTAAAAGTGGTGTATGACCCACAGGTAGTGAGTTACGAAACCCTGTTGCAGGTATTTTGGCGCAATATCGATCCCGTGGATAAGCGCGGGCAGTTTTGCGACAAGGGAAGCCAGTACCGCCCGGGTATTTTTTACCGGGATGAACAGCAGAGGGCCGCCGCGCAGAGCAGCAAAGATGCCCTGGTGGCCTCGGGTCGGTTCACGCAGGAACTGGCGACGGAGATAACCGAGGCCGGGGTTTTTTACATCGCTGAGGAATACCACCAGGACTACTACCAAAAAAATCCGCTGCGCTACAAGTTCTACCGCAGTCGTTGCGGCAGGGATCAGCGGCTGGCCGAGTTGTGGGGCCCTAGTGTTCAGCTCCCGAAACAAAGGCGATAACTTTCACATCTATGCCGCGCTTGCGGGCGCTTAATCCGAGCGGGTCAGGGGCACAAACCTGACCGGCAGCAGTCGCGTGGTTGTCAGCTTTTCCTCCGCATCCAGTTCCCCCCGTACCAGCCACTGCTCGTCGCCCTGTTGCAGCGGAATCACCAGCCTGCCGCCGGGCGCCAGTTGGGTCACCAGCGGCGATGGGATTGCCGGGGCGCAGGCGGTGACCATGATTGCGTCAAACGGGGCAGCCTCCGGCCAGCCCCGATAACCGTCGCCGCGGCGCAGGTGGATATTGTCATAGCCCTGGGCTGCCAGGCGTGCGGCGGCGTCCTGTGCCAGCGGCTCGATAATCTCGACGCTGTATACCTGCGCTGCCAGTTGCGCCAGAACCGCCGTCTGGTAGCCACAACCGGTGCCTACTTCCAGGACCCGGCAGCCCGGACCCAGATCGAGCAAATCCGTCATCAACGCCACCATGTAAGGCTGGGAGATGGTTTGCCGGTGGCCAATGGGCAGGGGGTAGTTGTCGTAGGCGCGGTGAATGTCGCCGGCAGGTACGAACGCGTGGCGCGGCACTGCCGCCAGTGCTGCTGCCACCTCTGCACTGAGGTGCTTGCGGCCGGTCAGGTGGGCCGTCTCGCGGTACTCGGTTTTGATGTCCTCGAGCAGTTGTTTAACGTCGCTTGGCATGGGCGGGCACCCGATCTTGACTAAAAATACCGGGGGTAGGCCTGCCCAGAGGCAGGCCGATCAGTTGGCACCTTGTCACTTAGGTGCTACAACCCGAGCTTTATACCCGAAAGGCCGTCTTTAGTTTTTGCGGGACCAGCACTTTCTTCAAGCGGGTATAAACCGGCAGCCCGTGTCGATAGGGCGGATAATCCTCCCCCTGGATCAGCGGCTGCAGGTACTGGCGCGCTTTGTCGGTGATCCCGAAACCGTCGGCGCTGATATAGTTGCGCGGCATCTTGCGCTCCACATTGGCCACTTTGGCCAGCGGTGCTTCCTCTATGCGCCAGGTGTAGCGCTTGCCCTTGCCGCGCACTATCGCCGGCATCACGGCATTCTTGCCGGCCACCGCCATTTCCACGGCGGCCTTACCCACCGCGTAAGCCTGCTCCACATCGGTGCCCGAGGCGATATGGCGGGCCGCTCTCTGCAGGTAATCCGCTACCGCCCAGTGATATTTGTACCCCAGGGCGTCTTTGACCAGGGTGGCCAGGGTGGGCGCCACACCGCCCAGTTGGGTATGGCCGAAGGCGTCCTTGGAGCCGGCGTCGGCCAGGAAGGTGCCGTCTTTGTATTGCGCGCCCTCCGAGGCGACGATCGCGCAGTAGCCGTATTTTTTTACACAGCGCTGCACGCGCTTTAAAAACTTGTCGCGGTCAAAGGCAATCTCCGGAAATAAAATGATATGGGGTCCGTCAGCCTCGCTGTCGGCCGCCAGGCCCGCAGCGGCGGCGATCCAGCCCGCGTGCCGGCCCATAACCTCCATGATAAACACCTTGGTGGAGGTGTCGCACATGGAGGCGACATCCAGACTGGCCTCCCTGATAGACACGGCAACGTACTTGGCCACCGAACCGAAGCCCGGGCAGTTGTCTGTCAGCGGCAGGTCATTATCGATGGTTTTGGGTACGTGAATCGCCTGTAGGGGATAGTCCAGGGTTTGCGACAACTGCGAGATCTTCAGGCAGGTATCCGCCGAGTCGCCGCCGCCGTTGTAAAAGAAGTAGCCGATATTGTGGGCTTTGAAGACATCGATCAACCGCTCGTACTCGGCCCGGTTCTGCTCCAGGCTTTTGAGCTTGTAGCGGCAGGAGCCGAATGCACCCGACGGTGTGTGTTTCAAGGCGGCGATCGTCTTGGCCGATTCCTTGCCTGTATCGATCAGCTCCTCGCGCAGCGCGCCGATAATGCCGTTGTTACCGGCGTAGACCTTGCCGATGGCGGTTTTGTGCTGGCGGGCGGTTTCGATAACGCCGCAGGCGCTGGCGTTGATGACGGCGGTAACGCCGCCGGACTGCGCATAAAAGGCATTCTTTTTGGTCATTGAAGGGTCCCCGATTGTCCTTGTTGGCGGTCCTTGTTAAGGCAGCGTAATGGCCGTGCCGAGACCTGCTTTTTTATAGCGGTTTACTGGCGGCGAATGATACTGGAAAGCGGTGGCAATTGCATTTTATCGGGGCGGGATCGGGCGCGCGCTGCCGCTTTGGACAGGGCCTGCATTTTCGACCGTGAAAAAGGCATGATAAGCTGCCCACCGAACAGTGCGGCCGGCTGGCGCGCGGCAATTGAAACCGGCGATGAGTGACATTTATGCATATCCATATACTCGGCATCTGCGGCACCTTTATGGGCAGTCTGGCGCAGTTGGCCCAGGCCCTCGGGCACCGCGTCACCGGCGCCGATGCCAACGTCTACCCCCCCATGAGCACCCAGTTGCAGGCGGCGGGCATAGCGCTGACGGAAGGCTACGATCCGCAGCAGTTGCAGCCGGCGCCGGACCTGGTGGTGGTCGGTAATGTCCTCAGTCGCGGCAACCCGGCGCTGGAGTATCTGTTGGATACCGGTATTCCCTATACCTCCGGCCCGCAGTGGCTGCGCGACCACCTGCTGCGCGACAAGTGGGTGCTGGCGGTGGCGGGCACCCACGGCAAGACCACCACCAGCAGTATGCTGGCCTGGATTTTGGAGTATGCCGGAATGGCGCCGGGGTACCTGATCGGCGGTGTGCCGAATAACTTTCCCCAGTCGGCGCGACTCGGGGAGTCGGCGTTTTTTGTGGTGGAGGCGGATGAATACGACAGCGCGTTTTTCGATAAGCGTTCAAAATTCGTCCACTATCAGCCCCGCACGCTGGTCATCAACAATTTAGAGTTCGATCACGCCGATATTTTCCCGGACCTGGCCGCTATCCAGCGACAGTTTCACCACCTGGTGCGCACCGTGCCGGGTAACGGCCTGATTCTGTCCCCGGCCGCAGACCCGGCGATCGCCGCGGTCTTCGAGCAGGGCTGCTGGACGCCGCGCCAGTACCTGGGACTGGCGCCGGCGCCCGATGGTGCCGCCGGCCCGCAGTGGCAGGCGCGGCTCGGCAGTCCCGACGGCAGTCGGTTTACCGTGCTGTTCGAAGGGCGCGAGGCGGGTTCCGTCACCTGGGGCCAGACCGGTGAGCACAGTGTGATGAACGGCCTGGCGGCCATTGCCGCCGCCCGCCACGTCGGTGTGACGCCGGCGCTGGCGACTGCGGCACTGGGCGAGTTTGCCGGCGTTAAACGGCGCATGGAATGTCTGGGCGAGGTTGCGGGGGTGCGGGTTTACGACGATTTCGCCCACCACCCGACCGCCATCAGGACTACCCTGGCCGGCCTGCGCGCCAAGGTAGGTGCGGATAAGATACTGGCGCTGATCGAACCGCGCTCCAATACCATGCGGCTGGGGCTGCACAAATCCCAGTTGGGGCAGGCCTGCAGCGATGCTGATGATGTGCTCTGGTATCAGCCCCGGGGTGCCGACTGGGGGTTAAACGAGGTGGTTAATCACAGCCCGGTGCCGGCCAAACTGGCTACCGACCTGGATACCCTGGTGGCGGACGCCCTGGCGCTGAGCGGCCCCGGCACGCACATAGTGGTGATGAGCAACGGCGGTTTTGGCGGGGTGCATCGACTGTTGTTAGAGCGCCTGGCACAGGTGAACGGACGCAAGGGGGCGGCGGGCTGATGGCGAAGTATTCACGTACCGTAACCCTGGCGATGACCGGTGCATCGGGAGCTCAATACGGGTTGCGCCTGCTGCAGGCCCTGTTGGCGGCCGACTGCCGGGTGTACCTGTTGCTGTCGCGCGCCGCCGAGGTGGTGATCGCTACCGAGACCGATTTGTCGCTGCCGGCGCAACTGGAGCAACAGCGCGATTACCTCGGCGCCCGCTACGGGGCCGGGGCCGGACAGTTAGTGCTGTTTGGCCGGGAAGACTGGTTTGCCCCGGTGGCCTCGGGCTCCAGTTCGCCGGCGTCCATGGTGATCTGCCCGGCCAGCGGCGGCACCCTGGCAGCCATTGCCTCTGGCGCCAGCAATAACCTTATCGAACGGGCCGCCGATGTCGCCATGAAAGAGCGCCGGCAACTGCTGCTGGTGCCGCGCGAGGCGCCTTACTCGGCGGTTCATCTGGAGAACATGTTGAAGTTGACGCAGTTGGGCGCCGTGGTGCTGCCCGCCAGCCCCGGGTTCTACAACCGGCCCAGGACACTGGAGGACCTGGTGGATTTTGTGGTCGCCCGGTTGCTGGACCAACTGCATATCGAGCAATCCCTGCTGCCCAAATGGGGTGAGTGAAGCAATGGATTGAGGGAGGCGCGGCGATCCGGTGAGATAGCGCTGTAGGGGGTCGGCCGCACATTGAGGAGGTTGCGTTTGCGCTATCAGCTCGCCGGCAGTACCCACCGCGGCGCCGTCAGAGATCACAATGAGGATGCTATCGACTGGGTGGCGGCTGAGCAGTGGGCACTGGCGGTGGTGGCTGACGGTATCGGTGGATACAACGGCGGCGCCCTGGCGAGCAGCCTCTGTGTCGAGCGCTTTGTGGCGGATATCGAGCAGCGGCTCAGCGGCGTGGATGTGGCCACCTGGACGCCAGCGCAGATGCAGACGTCGCTGCGCGCGGCGGGGCAGGGTGTCAATCGGCAACTGAAGCGGGAACAGCGCCGCCAGGTGCAGTTTGGCAGAATGGGCACAACGCTGGTGGCGGGTCTGGCCTGGGGCGACTATCTCTGCGTGATCCATGCGGGCGACTCTCGCTGCTACCGGCTGCGGCGCCGGCAATTGGCCATGCTCACCCGCGATCATACCTATGTGGCGGAACTGGCAGCGCGGGGTGAACTGGATGACCAGGCTCTGCGGGCGCACCCCCTGCGCCATGTCCTGACGCGGTCGCTGGGGCGCCGGGAGCCGTTCGAGTTTGCCGTCAGTACCCGGCGTGTCGAGGCCGGGGACATCTATCTGTTCTGCAGCGACGGCCTCTCCAATTGCCTGGCGCCGGCAGTGCTGAAACGGTTGCTCGGTGGCGTTGATAGGCCGGCCGCTATTGCTGCCGGGCTGATTGACGCGGCGCAGTCCCGGGCCCGGGACAATATCTCCGCGGTGGTGATGGCATTCTAACGGCCTGTGTCGTGCCGGGTGGTCCGTACCGGGTTAAACAGCCCGATCCGGGCCAACGGTCCCGCATCTGGCCGGATGGCCTATACCATGCCAAACAGAAAGATCAGGGTGGCGATCATCAACAATACCAGGCCGGCGCTCACCCAGGCCAACAACTGATGGCCGGCCCGGCGCGGCGGCTCGTCGCGGTTGCCTGGTGAGGTTGAACGCGTTTTCCACTGTTTTGCCGCTGCGGGCGTTTTCGGCATGGCGCTACTGCGCGACGGCTGGCCGCTGGCAGTTCTGACCCGGGTTTTTGCCCCATCGGTATCGGGCCCGACGATACGAAAGCTGTAAACATCCAGGCGCAGGCGATCGCCGTCGCCGGCAACGCCTTCCTGAATACGGTTGTCGTTGATGTAAGTGCCGTTGGCCGAGGCCAGATCGCGTATATGCAGGCGGCTGCCCCGACTGCTGATTTCCACATGCTGGCGCGACAAATGGGTACCGGGGATGGTGATATCGCAGTCACTGCCGCGACCGATAGTGACAGGTGAAGTCACTATCCTGAACGACTGCCCCGCCAGCCAACTGCTGTCTGACACCAGCGTCCAGGTCGGCTGATCGACCCGGGACGCGGCCGCAGGTGCCGGCGGCTGTTCCTCGGGTGCAAGTACTTCTATCTCCACCTCACCCAGGCGGATCAGGTCGCCGGGGACCACTTGTTTCCGGGTAACGCGACGGTTATTGACATAGCTGCCCGCGCGACTGTTATTGTCTTTTAGGTACAGTTTGTTGTCGCGGGTGATCAACTTGGCGTGATGGGGGCTGATGCTGCTGTCGTCGAGAACCAGGTGATTGGCGGCATCGCAACCGATGCCGTAGTGTTTTTCCATCACCCAGACGGCATCAGTATTCGGGCCTTTCAGTTTGATTCTTAACATCCCGCAACGGCATCCGGTGGCAAAGCTTTTACAACTATAGAAACTGTAACGGGGATTATAAAGCGCGCAGCGCATTCTCAACACTGTCGATCGGATCTGTTGTCACCGTCTGCCGTTAAGCTGCGATTAACGGTTGTTTGCTATTATGTTGTAGGCGTCAAGTTGACGGGCGGGCTGTGCCCGCGATCGGCCATATGCCGGATTGATGAAAATATAGGCGGACAGTGTGCGGCGGCATTGTTTTCACCGCATGTGGGTGCTGGGCTGTTACAGCAGAGTGCCGCGGCAGTGGGAACTCCGGGCTATGGCAATGGTTTTGGCAAAATTTGCAGTAGCTTGTCACCAGGGTGCCGGTATTGCAATAGGTCCGGGGTGTCGCTTTCAGCGTATCAACCGCGTTGGTGCCGCCTGCATATTTACAGTGATGCAGGAACGGTGTAGGGGGAGCCGGCAGCTACCGCAGGGCAGCAATCTGCCATTAAATAACGGCCGGGTCGGTAAAGCTGTTGGTAAAGTTGTTGGTGATATTGTTGGTGATATTGTTGGTACTGCCGCTATTGTTATTGTTGTTACTGTCGCTTTAAGCCGTCGATACCAGGTACCTGGCGGGGCGAGTTTTGCCGGGTATTGGGGTGACAAATAACGCATTTTCACTACCCCTTAAACTTTCTTTACCTAGACCGGAGGTTTTATTGTTGTGTTTTTTTACCGATAATAGGCGGCTGCCCGGAAGCCGGAATGCAAATGTATAGGGATTTATACCTATGATGCTACAGCCGATACTGCCGCCGACGCCGTCAAAGACGCGCGTTTCGGCCTCGCAAGTCCCGCTGCCACTGCCCGTCTACCGTCGCACTTCTGCCGCCATCTGCGGTCAGATGGGTAGTTTTGATGGTAGTCTCGAGAGTAATGGCAATCTCCAGTTGCGCGCAAGCGCCGATCGGCACGCCGTGAGTGCTGGGGGTTTTCTGTCGATCATGGAGAAGTGATGTTACACAGGCTAGCTCAGTTTTATCAGGCGATGGTGATCGGCCGTCCGCGCTTGACGCTGGCAATCATATTGCTGCTGACGGTGGGACTGGCGCTGGGTCTGCCGAATTTCAAACTGGACGCGTCGGCCGATTCGCTCACCCTGGAACACGACGCCGACCTCGATTATTTTCGCGAGATCAACAAGCGTTACCAGAGTGGCGATTTCCTTGTCGTCACCTACAAGCCGCAGGATGACCTGTTTTCCGACGCCTCGATCGCGACGCTGAAAGCGCTGCGCGATGAGCTGCTGGCAGTTGAAGGTGTGGTCGGCTCCAACTCGATGCTGGATGTGCCGCTGCTCTACAGCCCCAGGCAGACGCTGACCGAGATTGCCAGCGCGCCGCGCAATCTGTTGACGCCGGGCGTCGATCGGGCGCTGGCCAAGCAGGAATTTCTCTCCAGTCCCATCTACCGCGATATGCTGCTCAGCCCCGACGGGCAGACCACGGCGTTGCTGTTGAACCTGGCGGTCGACAACCGCTTTATCGAACTGGTGCGCGAGCGCGACAGCTTGCGGTTAAAGCGCGATACCCAGGGGTTGACCGAAGCCGAGGCCGAGGAGCTGGCTCGGGTGAGCCAGGCGTTTCTCGATTACCGCACCGCCGCGGATACGCGCGCCCGCGCGCGGGTGGCGCAGGTGCGTCAGATCGTCGACGACTATCGGGACCGAGCCGAAATCTTTCTCGGTGGCGTCACCATGATTACCGCCGATATGATCGACTTTATTCGCAGTGATCTGGTTGTTTTCGGCACCGGCATCGTCATCTTTATCATTGCCACCCTGGCTTTTATTTTTCGCCAGCCGCGCTTTGTGATCCTGCCGCTGATGATCTGCATATTGGCCGTGGTCATGATGTTGGGCTACCTCAGTTGGGTCGACTGGCGCCTGACGGTGATCTCGTCCAACTTCGTGGCGCTGCTGCTGATTATTTCCCTCGCCATCACCATTCACCTGGTGGTCCGCTATCGGGAGTTTCACGCCGCCAACCCCGACTGGCCCCAAAGCCGATTGGTGATGGAAACCGTGCGCTTTATGGCGCGACCCTGTCTCTACACGGCACTGACCACTATGGTGGCATTTGCGTCGCTGGTGGTCAGCGACATCCGGCCGGTGATTGATTTCGGCTGGATGATGAGTATCGGGTTGATGGTGGCACTGGCGCTGGCCTTTGTGGTGCTGCCGGCAGGCCTGATGTTGTTGCCCAAAGGCGAACCCCGCGACCGCGGCGACTCGTCCCATGTGCTGACCCTGCGCTTTTCGAAGTTCACCGAAAAACACGGTAACACAGTGCTGGTGATCAGCCTGCTGGCGGCGATGGTCAGTTTCTACGGTGCCAGCAAACTGGAAGTGGACAATCGCTTCATTGACTACTTCCGCAAAGACACGGAGATTTACCAGGGCCTGCTCGCCATCGACCAGCGCCTGGGCGGCACCACCACGCTCGATATTATTCTGGATGCGGACCCCGAGTTGATAGAGGACCTCAGCTCGTCGTTTAACGGCGCCGGTTTCGGGGATGTCGACGATCCGTTTGCCGAGGCGGACCCCTTCGACGAACCGGACCCCTTCGAGAGGCCCGAGCCACTGGCCCAGGAAGACCCGTTTTCGGAAACCGATCCGTTTTCGGAAAAGAACCCCGAGAGTCCCGGCGCCAGGTACTGGTTTACCAAGGCGGGGCTGGGGGAGTTGGAACAACTGCATGACTACCTGGAGAGTCTGCCGGAGGTGGGTAAGGTCCAGTCCCTGGCCACCGCCTATAAAGTGGGGCGGGATATCAACGGCGGGCAGTTGAACGATTTCGAGCTGGCGCTGGTGCGACAGAAATTGCCGGATGAGGTCAAGGATGTGTTACTGACGCCGTTCCTGGCCGAATCGATCAATCAGACCCGGGTGTCGCTGCGAGCCCGGGAGACGGACCCGAATCTGCGGCGCCTGGAACTGGTGGACAAAATTCGCCGCTATGCGGTCGATGAAGTCGGTTTGAAGAGCGATCAGATTCACTTCACCGGTATGCTGGTGTTGTACAACAATATGCTGGAAAGTCTGTTTCGCTCCCAGATCGTCACTCTGGGCGGTGTGTTTCTCGGCATTATGGCAATGTTTATGGTGTTGTTCCGTTCCGCGACTATTGCCCTGATTGCGATTATTCCCAATATGCTGGCTGCGGGTGTGGTGCTTGGCGGCATGGGGCTGGCGGGTGTGCCACTGGATATGATGACCATCACCATTGCCGCTATTGCCGTGGGTATTGGTGTGGATCACGCGATTCACTATTTGCACCGGTTCCGCCGTGAGTTTGCCGAACTCGGCGATTATCTGCAGTGTATGCACCGGGCCCACGCGTCTATCGGGCGGGCCATGTTTTATACGTCGGTGACGATTATCGTCGGCTTTTCCATCCTGGCGTTGTCGGAGTTTATTCCCTCTATTTATTTCGGCCTGCTGACGGGGTTGGCGATGTTTGCGGCCATTGTCGGTTCTCTCACTTTGCTGCCGAAGCTGGTGCTGATTACTCAACCTTTCGGTCGCGAAGCGCTGGCCGATGCGGCGCCTACATGAAATATGGGGCCAGAGTAAAAACTTCCGGGAGCTTTTACTGATTCTTAGGTACGGTTGGGGTTTGTCCCGATTGGCGCTTCTTTAAGCAAATATGTGCTAATTGATCGGTCTGGCACTGACTGGGGCTTTCAGAAACACGTCGTGAACCCATCCGTGGGGACTTCCCGACAGCATCCCTGCTGTCGAGAGTTTCTGAAAGCCCCAGTCAGTACCAAACCTACCTTCAGCACACTTAATTGAGGTCGATTCGATTCCTGCAATTCGGGCCCGTCCCGAATGACACTTACTTAAGCGCATGTGCATCAGTTTATCGATTCTCGCCCCAACCGCATCGACCTTGGTTAAGCGTACTGAAGTAAGGCCTGGCTCTGGCTGAAGCTTTCAGAAACTCTCGACAGCAGGGATGCTGTCGGGAAGCTCCCAGGGACGGGTTCACAGCGTGTTTCTGAAAGCTTCAGCCAGAGCCAGGCCGATCAGGTGGCACATATTTGCTAAAGGACGACCCCGACCCTGGCGTGCCCAAGGCTTTTTTAGTCGCTCACGGCTGTTTCACCGCTTCGAGTCTCTGCCTGCAGTTGTGCCAACAACCGCTGCCAGTTGCCGTCGGTGTCGAGCAACTGGCCGGCTACCTGCATCAGTTCATCGACGGCTTCCGGTGCTATACCGAAACTGGTGGGAATGGTGTCGAAGTAACTGCGGGCCTCGGCGTCCATCAGGTGATCGAACGAAACTTCCGTCAGATAGACATCGAGCCCCGAGTTGTCCTCGCCGGGCTGGCGCGCGGTGTCTACATAGTTATCGATTCGCTCCAGCGTGTCGCGGGTGAAGTTATTTAGCGGAATGGTCGCTGTCTGGGTAAGCAGATCGCCCAGGCCGGGTATGCTCGCGGTCTGGTCCCGCTCGTTGGGCGGGTTGTTGGCCGCGTTTACCACCAGGATCAACAGTTTGCGAATCTTGCGTTCGTCGATCAAGGTTCTGATAGCGTTGGCCGAACCTTTGGTTTCGAGGGCAAACAGCAGGTTGCGCAGGCCCAGGTTGTCCGCGACGCCGCCGTCGATCAAATGCACGAACGGGCGTTTCAGCACGTCGTTTTCAGTAGCGGTATAACTGTGCAGTTCTTCGACGTGCTCGGCCAGGTCGGGGTTGGTGCGGCGCCGGGATTCCGCCTGCGACCACCATTTGGGACTGCGGTGCTGGCAGCGATCGGCGTGGTTGCTGTAGGTCATGGGGGTGAAGGCTCCGGGAAAAGCCGACGACGATGCCACCGCCCGCGCGAGTTTGATCGCGCCCAGGTCGACGCACATCAGGTCGAGGTAGTCCTGGGTAAAGGTAAACTGGCTGCCGCTGCTCATATCGGTGGCATTGATAAGAATCATGGGCCGCAGTGCCGCCTCTGTCAGGGTGGCGAAGGTGGCACCGCCGTAGAGGGTATCGTCGTAGTAGTTCGACGCCAGGTCGCTGCGGCCGTAATCGGCGCTGGCCAGGCTCGGCCAGTTGCTCGGGGTGAGCGTTTCGTGCAGCAACGCTTTGGGGGTGTCCTGTTTCAGAAAGCGCTCAAAGCTGCCGTCGAAAATGGCTTCGCGGTGCAGAGCGTAGTAGGCCGCGGTAAAGCTGCCACCGGACACAGAGGAAATCACGTCCACTTCATCGAGCAGGGTCTTTTGTTGCCCGCGCCACTGAATCGGGGTTTGTCGCAGCTTTTCGAGGACGCCGTAAGAGAGGGCCGAGGCGCGCTTGCCGCCGCCGGAAAACGCCACTATGACAAACAGCTCGTCGGTGTTTTTTTCGCCCTTTGCCAACTGTGAGAAGCGGTAGCCCTGCTCCGGGGTGATCTCGGTGATGGCCCGGGTTTGCGGTCTGGCGTCGCAGCCGGCGAGGGTACAGGTCCAGGCCAGCAGGGCGATCAGGTGCCAGCCGCTGGTAAGCGGTGTCCTGACATCTGACTTGGCAAGGCGAGGCTGTCCGGCTGGCGTCTCTTTGATCGGCGGTTGTTTGGTAGGTACTCTTTTGGTGGATGGACCTCTGGTAGGCAGTCTTCTAACAGACAGGCTTCTGGTTGACCGTCTTTGGTCAGATAGTCTTTTGGTTGATCTGCCTCGAAACAACCCTTTGGCAGACACCTCTGTTGCAGCTGATTTTGCAATAGCAGATTTTTTAGTAAAAAGTGCGGTAAAGCGTTCAGCGTTGCGCAACGCTGCGACAGTTAGCTCCATAGCGGACCCCAGGCAATGTTTTTATTGATTTTTATCGTTCAAACCCGGGCAGAATCAGGTTGAAGCTGGCACCGCCCAGACTCGACTTCCCTATGCGAATGCTACCATTGTAACTGCTGATAATGTCCACGGCGACGGCGAGCCCGATACCCTGGCCGGGGGTTGCCGTATCGGCCCGGGCGCCGCGCTGCAAAATGGTCTGGCGGTTTGCCTCGGGCACCCCGGCACCATCGTCCTCGATACACAGGTGCAATTGGCCGTCGCGGCGCGAGGCGCTGCAGCGCACTCGCGATCTGCCATACTTGTACGCGTTTTCGATCAGGTTGCCCAGCGCCTCCATCAGATCCCGCTCGTCGCCGTGAAACGCGATATCCTCCTCGATGCCGGCTTCGAAGACGATGCCTTTCGCGCTGTAGACCTTGTCCAGCGCCTGGCTGAGGCGCTGGACCACCGGCGCCACCGCCGTGGCGCGAGCCACCAGGGTGCGGGAATTGAGGGTGGCCCGCTGCAACTGATGGCTGACGATCTGGTCCATGCGATCGATCTGTTCATTCAGCGTGGGGTCAGGGGACTGCCCGCGACTGGCGGTGACAGAGCCGCGAATCACTGCCAGCGGCGTTTTCAGGCTGTGGGCCAGATCGGCCAGGGTGTTGCGGTAGCGCTCCCGCTGCGCTTGTTCATTGCGCAGCACCAGGTTTAAATTGTCGGTTACCGGCTGGATTTCACTCGGGTACTGGCCTCGAAGCTGTTCGGTCTCACCCGATTCCACCGCCGTCAGGTCCTCGGCAAGCTGCCGCAGGGGGCGCAGACCCCAGCGCAAAATCAACGCTTGTGTGATCAGTAACAGCACCACCAGGGCACCCAGCCAGCGCCAGAGCTGGGCGCGGTATTCGGTCAGTTCCGCCTGCAGGCGGTCCTGGGCGTGCAGGGTGGCAAAGCGGAACACCCGACTGCCCTCGTCGATATCCCAGGACACATCGTAATAGTAAGCAAACAGTGCTTTACCGTTGAGCTCGGTGGCATAGAAGTGCTCCGCCCCCACCCGCACCGGCGCGTTGCCCACTGCTGTGTCCGGCGGCAGCATCAGTTGTGCCGAATCTGAACGCCACAGCGTTTTGCGCTCGGCATTGCCGACCCAGCCGTAAAGGCCCGATCCCAGTTGCGAGAAACGCGGTTCTGTCAGTTGTTCCGGGAACCACAGCTCGCCGGCCTCCACTTCCGCGGCGCCCAGTAACAGGTAAATATGGGTTTTCAGCCGCTCCGCCTCGGCGGCGTAGAGGCTGCGGTGAAACGCCGCATCGAGCATATAGCCGCTGGCGCCCAGAAACAGCGGCAGCACCAGCAGCGAGGCGAGGGTGAGGCGAGCGGCGAGGGAGCGGGGAATCACGGCGGCGGACGTTGGTCGGGGTGCCGGTTCAAGTGACCTCGGGGGTCCGGTCGGTGCTGGCCGGCAGGGTAAAGCGGTAACCCTGGCCGCGCACTGTCGCGATGGGTTTGAGATCGCCGCCAGGGTCCAGCTTCTTGCGCAGCCGGCCGATAAATACCTCGATAACATTGCTGTCGCGGTCGAAGTCCTGGTCGTAGAGGTGCTCGGTCAGTTCCGTTTTCGAGATCACCTCCCCGGCCCGGTGCATCAGGTACTCCAGGGTGTTGTATTCGAAGCCGGTCAGTTCCAGCAGGTCGTCGTTGATCTGCACGGTTTTGGCGGCGGTATCCAGGCAGATGGGACCGAAACGCAGTTGCGGTGTGGCGTGGCCGGCCGAGCGGCGCAACAGGGCGTTGATCCGCGCCCGCAGCTCCTCGTTGTGAAACGGTTTTACCAGGTAGTCGTCGGCGCCGGCCTCCAGACCCTCCACCTTGTCCTGCCAGTTGCCGCGGGCGGTCAGGATCAGTATCGGCTGTGATTTGCCCAACTCGCGCAGGCGCCTAATCAGGTCGATACCGTTGATCTCCGGCAGGCCGATATCGATAACGGCGAGGTCGTAGGGGTATTCCTCGCCGCAGTAGAGGCCCTCGCGGCCGTCGGCGGCGGCGTCCACCACATAGCCCAACTCGCTCAGAAAGCTCTGCAACTGTTCGCGGATATGGCTTTCGTCTTCAACTACCAGTAAGCGCACGTCAGTGTTCCTTCTTGTTGGTTTTGATGGGCTGGTGGAGTGTTTTCCCAGGGTCAGCCGCCGATAATGGCGCCGGTTCTGGCATCGACGGTTACTTGCCTGACACGTCCGGAGTCCTGCAGCAACTTCACCCGGTAGACCAGGCGATCGCCCGACTGCTTGCGTTGGACCTTGAGTACTTTGCCGCCAAAGCGCTGTTTGACCAGCGCTGCGGCGCGGGACTGGCTGATGGCCTGCTGTTCCTTGCGCAGGTCCTTGCGCAGATAGTCACCGGATTTGGCCGCGGCGCTGGTGGGGCCCACCAGGCCCCCCAGCGCCAGCAGCAGGGCCAGCGCCAGGGTTAAAAAGCGGGGGGTGGCGGTCGTGTTGCGCATAGTCGGCTTACTCTGTCGATTCTGACCCTGGGTTTCGGTCCTAAATTAACTCACAGGTATCCGCGCTTGTCGACCCGCGATGGCGCCTTTAAGGCGCCTGTTCTGCGTCGCTCAGTAGACCGGGCGGACCTTGACGGCTACCTTGAGGCGCCTGCCGGGGTCGCGATCCATACGGGTATGGTAGGTCATGCCGTGGTAGCGGTAGGTGATGTCATAACCGATAACCTTTTCCTCGTATTCGACGGTATGGCGGACCTCGCAGCGCTCCTCATCGCGAAATTCGGTGATACTGCCGCGGTTGGACTTGCGGTTGCTGATATCGCGGCCGATGGAGGCGCCCAGTACCGCGCCGGCCACTGCGCCCACCTGTTTGTTGCGCTTCTTGTGGCCCAGTTCGTTGCCGATGGCCGCGCCGATGATACCACCGACGATAGTGCCGGTATTGGAGCGGTAGCCGTCCCGGGGGCGCTCATAGCTGACGGTTTCGACCCAGCACTGGCGCTCGGGCCGGCGGTGCTCGATGGTTTTGTAGATCGGGGTTACATTGGTAACCTTGGCGTAGTCAAAGCGGGCATCGTTACGGGCCAGTGCCGGTGTCGCGGCAGTCGCCAGGACTGTGGTGATAGCGGCTAGGGTACTGATCATTAACGTCTTCATGATATCAACTCCATTGCGTTTAACTGGTCTAGGTTGCCTTGTGTAACAGGGTATTGGTTAATCGTGGGGCCAGAATAGCGGTCGCAACCTGAATGAAAGCTGAAATGTTGAATTAGCTCTATTTAGGTCGTTGCCAACCGATCTGGGGTAGTACAGTGTGGGTTCAGCGGCCCGACCCCGCGCCGGACCCGCCGCAATCCCCACTGCTGCGAATATATAGCCGGGCATCCGCTAGCCCAATTCGGTTATAATGGCTGCCCTTATCAGTCTTTTTTGTCCGTTTTGACCCGCTTTCGGGAACCGAGTATGAGTGTAAAAGCCTATATGGCAGACCTGGGCCAGCGCGCCCGCCAGGCCTCCAGCACAATGGCGGCGGCTACCACCGAAACCAAGAACAACGCCCTGGCGGCCATCGCCGAACAACTGGATAACACCCGCGAACAGTTGCGCCAGGCCAATGGCGAGGACCTCGAGAGCGGTCGTGCCAATGGTCTGGAGCCGGCGCTGCTGGACCGACTGGAACTCACCCCCGCGCGTATCGACGATATGATTGAGGGACTGCGCCAGGTGGCGGCCCTGCCAGACCCCTGTGGTGAGGTCACCGACCTGCGCTATCGGCCCAGCGGTATCCAGGTGGGCAAAATGCGGGTGCCCCTGGGTGTGGTGGGCATTATTTATGAGTCCCGCCCCAATGTAACCATCGATGCGGCGAGCCTGTGCCTCAAATCCGGCAATGCCACCATACTGCGCGGCGGTAGCGAGGCGATAAACTCCAACCGCGCTATTGCCGGCTGTATCGCCCGGGGCCTGGAGGCGGTGAATTTGCCGGCGGATGCCGTACAGGTAGTGGAGACCACCGATCGGGCGGCTGTGGGAGAGCTTATAACGCTGGCGGAGTATGTGGATGTGATTGTGCCGCGCGGCGGCAAGGGGCTGATCGAACGTATCGCCCGGGACGCCAGGGTATCGGTTATCAAGCACCTCGACGGTATTTGCCACGTCTATATCGATGATGCCGCCGATTTGGCCAAGGCCCATGCCATTGCCTTGAACGCCAAGACCCATCGCTACGGTGTCTGCAACGCCATGGAAACACTACTGGTGGCCGCCTCCGTGGCCGCTGAGTGCCTGCCGCCGCTGGTGCAGGCTTATGGTGATAAAGGTGTTGAGCTGCGTGGTTGCAGTGCCACCCGAGAGCTTTTACCACAGGTGGCGGAGGCCACCGCGGCGGACTGGTCGACGGAATATCTGGCGCCGGTGCTGGCCATAAGAGTGGTAGCGGACCTGGAGGCGGCCATCGCCCACATCAACCGCTATGGCTCCCGGCACACCGACGCCATAGTGACCGAGGACTACAGTCGTGCCCGCCGCTTCCTGGCCGAGGTGGATTCCAGCTCCGTGATGGTCAATGCCTCGACCCGCTTTGCCGATGGCTTCGAATACGGCCTGGGCGCTGAAATCGGGATCTCCACGGATAAGATCCACGCCCGCGGTCCGGTCGGCCTTGAGGGGCTGACATCGCAGAAATGGATTGTCTTCGGCGACGGTCATATACGCCAGTGAATTGCTATAACCACGGTGCCGCCGTGCGCCGAGGATCGAACACAGGCAAGCGGACACTGTCTTGCCCCGGCTGTTGCCCTCAGTGCTGCGGGGTTTGCTGTTGTCATGGATGCCGCGGAGGGTGCCTGGGCGACGGGCAGAAAGGACCTTCCAGTGAATGCCCCGGATGGTCCCGTGACTAGGCGCCGCGCAATCGGGCTCTTCGGGGGTACTTTCGATCCAATCCATATCGGCCACCTGCGTATCGCGCTTGAGCTGCAGCAACACTTGCAGCTCGATCAGATGCGGCTGGTACCCTGCCACTTGCCACCCCATCGTCAATCCCCGGCGCGCAGCAGCCGGGACCGGGCCGCCATGGTGCGACTGGCGGTGGAAAACTGTCCCCAACTGACGGTCGACGAGCGGGAGCTGCGGCGCCGCACCCCTTCCTATACCATCGACACCCTGGTGGAACTGCGCCGCGAATTAGGTGAGCAGACGGCCCTGTGCCTCACCCTGGGTATGGACTCCCTGGTGCAGTTGGATACCTGGCACCGCTGGCGCGAACTGACCGACTATGCCCACCTGGTGGTCGCCGCCCGCCCCGGCTGGCAATTACCCGCGACCGGCCCGGTGGCGGCGCTGGTCGCCGGGCGCCTGGCCGCTGCCACGGCGATCCGCAGCCAGGCGGCGGGCCTGGTGGTGGTGGAGCAATTGAGCCTGCTGCCCATCTCGAGCACGGATATCCGCCGGCAGATAGTCGCCGGGAGCTCGCCCCAATACCTACTACCAGACCCCGTCTGGCGCTATATTTGTGAACATGGGCTGTACCCCGGGGCGGGCGCCACTGCGCGCCGCTCGCCCCCGCTTATCAGTCCGGCAATCAGCAAAGAGAGTCTTATGTCGAGTGAATTGAATCAAACCATTATTGACGCCCTTGAAGATGTCAAAGGCAAGGATATCGTGCGCCTCGATGTGCGCGAGCTGACCGACGTGATGGATACCCTGGTGATTGCCAGCGGCACTTCCAACCGCCATGTCAAGTCGCTGGCCTCTAACGTGGTGGACGAGGCCAAGGAAAAAGGGTTTCGCCCGATCGGCGTAGAGGGGCTGGAGGCGGCGGAATGGGTGTTGGTCGATTTCGGCGACACTGTGCTGCATGTGATGTTGCCCGCAACCCGGACGTTCTATGAGCTTGAGAAGCTCTGGTCGATGCAGCCGAGCCACCGCGCCGAAGACTGATGCGGATCAGAATCCTCGCCGTCGGCGGCAAGATGCCGGCCTGGGTGACCCAGGGCTACCAGGACTATGCCCGCCGCCTGCCGCGCGAGCTGGCGGTAGAGCTGGTGGAGCTGCCGTTGGGCACGCGCGGCAAAAATGCTGCAGTGCACAAGGCGGTCGCCCGGGAAGGCGAGCAGATGCTGGCCGCTGTGGCGGCCGCGGATCGGGTGATCGCCCTGGACGTGCGGGGCCGGGCCTGGTCAACGCCGCAGTTGGCAGAGCAGTTGGCGGGCTGGCGTATGGAGGGAGATAACTACAGTTTGCTGATTGGCGGGCCCGACGGCCTGGCGCCGGCCTGCCTGGCGCGGGCGGATATGAGTTGGTCGCTGTCGCCGCTGACGCTGCCGCATCCGCTGGTGCGGGTGCTGCTGATCGAGCAGTTGTACCGCGCTTGGACTATTTTGCAAAATCACCCCTATCACAAGTGAAGCGGTAAAAACGGCGCGCTGCGCTGTGAAACCTGGTTAACAGAGTTTATCGGAAAGCTGTATCGAAAAGCTTTGCCAAATGAAGGTTCGTTAACCAGTTCGCCATAATATTCGCCATATTGGTTGAAAAGTCGCTAAAATAACCGCAGTCTTGCCGATTAAACGGACGCTGACAAAAATGATGCTGCCCGGTACCCCGCATCCGGGATAAATATTTTACTCTATGCCAGAACCTCTGCACCTGAAAGACCACTCCCTGGAGGGGCGAATTTTCGCCTACCGGTTAGTCGTCGCCGCGGCATTGGTCATGGGGCTCTCCCTGTTGCTGGTGGCCCGTTTTTACAACCTGCAGGTAACCAATCACCAGGACTACGCCACCCAATCCGATCGCAATCGGGTGCACGTGCAGTCGATCCCGCCGATCCGGGGTTTGATCTACGATCGCAACGGCGTATTGCTGGCGGATAACCGGCCCAGCTATACCCTCTCCATCGTCAAGGAGCGGGTAGCCGATCTCGATACCACCCTGGCGTTGCTGCAATCGCTGGTGGAAGTCTCTCCCGGCGAGCGCGAGAATTTTGCCAAGCGCCTCAAGCAGCGGCGCCGGCCGTTTGAGGCGGTGCCCCTGCGCTATCGCCTCAACGAGGAGGAAATCGCCCGTATCGCCGTCAACGAGTATCGACTCGAGGGCGTCGAGGTGGAAGCGCAACTGGTGCGCCACTATCCGCTCGGCAGTCTGCTCGCCCACAGTGTCGGTTATGTGGGTCGTATCAGCGACCGCGAATTGAGCGCTTTCGACGAGGACCAGTATCGCCGCTACAGCGGCACCCACATCATTGGCAAGATCGGTCTGGAAAAACAGTATGAATCGGTGCTTTTGGGTGAGGTGGGCTACCAAAACGTTGAGACCAATGCCCGCGGGCGGGTGCTGCGGGTGCTGGAGCAAACCAGTCCCCGGCCCGGAAAAAATCTCAACCTGCATCTGGACATCGAGTTGCAGCGGGCCGGCTTCGCGGCCCTCGGCGATAACCGCGGGGCACTGGTGGCGATCGATGTGGCCAGCGGCGGTATCCTGGCCATGGTCAGCACCCCCAGTTACGACCCCAACCTGTTTGTTACCGGCATCAGTTACAAAGACTACCGGGAGTTGAATGAATCCCTCGATCTGCCGCTGTTTGACCGCGCGTTGCAGGGGCAGTATCCGCCCGGTTCCACCCTCAAACCGGTGTTGGGTCTGGGCGGCCTGCAGCACAAGGTGATCGATACCGAATTTGGGATCAACGATCCGGGTTTCTATCAGCTCGAGGGTGAAGAGCGGCTCTATCGCGACTGGACCTGGCGCAAGAAACGCGACGGCCACGGCAGCCATGTGGATTTGCATATGGCGATTCAACAGTCCTGCGACACTTTTTACTACGATCTCGCCTTCCGCATGGGCATCGATTTGATGCACCAGGTGGGCAGCGAATTCGGCCTCGGCCAGCGCACCGGGGTGGATATTCCCAGCGAGCGCGCCGGACTCTGGCCGTCGCGCCAGTGGAAACGCGGTGCGCGCGGCCTGCACTGGTTTCCCGGCGACAGCCTGAATGTCGGCCTCGGCCAGGGCGATGTGCTGACCACGCCGCTGCAGCTTGCCTCCATGACGGCAACCTTGGCCGCCCGCGGCGAGCGGCGGGCGCCGCGGCTGGTCAAAGCGGTGGACGGTATCGATGTGGTGCCCGGCGCGGTAAAAGGCGCGGTGGCTGACAGCCCCCACTGGGACTACGTGTTTAACGCCATGAAAGATGTGGTGCACAGCGCCCGCGGCACGGCCCAGGGCATCGGCCGCGGCGCCAAATATCTTATGGCGGGCAAGACCGGCACCGCCCAGGTGGTGGGCATAAAGCAGGGCGAAGACTACGACGAGGACGCGGTGGCCGAGCGCCAGCGTGACCACGCCTTGTTTGTCGGTTTTGCGCCCTACGAAGCGCCGGCCATCGCCGTCGCAGTGATCCTGGAAAATGCCGGCAGCGGTTCCGCCGCGGCAGCGCCTATCGCCCGCAATATGTTCGATGCCTTTATGGCGCAGGAAAACCGGGAACTGGCGGGCGTGCGGGAGGGTGAGGATTGAGCCCGGCCGGTCAGGACTTTTTGCGCCGCATGCCCGAGGCCAGCAGCGATCTGCGCCGCCCCCTGGGGCTGTGGCGGCGTATTCATGTCGACCCGCCGCTACTGCTGGCGTTGCTGCTATTGACCGGCTATGGCTTAGTGGTGCTCTACAGTGCCAGCGGTCAGAACCTCTATTATTTGCGGCGCCAGATGGTCTTTTTTGTCATAGCCTACTGCATGATGTTCACCGTGGCGCAGGTGCGCATGCATGTGCTGGAGCGCTGGGCCCCCTGGCTGTATCTGGGCGGTGTCGGGCTGCTGGTGCTGGTGCTGTTTTTCGGCACCGGCGCCAAGGGCGCGCAGCGCTGGCTGAGCCTCGGGGGCTTCCGTTTCCAACCCTCGGAAATACTCAAGCTGGCGGTGCCCATCGCCGTGGCCACCTACCTGGCGCAACGCATTCTGCCGCCGCGGTTCAAACACGTGATCTGGACGCTGATGCTGATCCTGATTCCCACGGCGCTGATCATGCGGCAACCGGATTTGGGCACTTCCCTGTTGATTGCCGCATCGGGTCTGATCGTGTTGTTTTTCGCCGGTCTGCCCTGGGGTTACATGTTTGGCGCATTGGGCACCCTGGTGGTCGGCTCCTGGCCGATGTGGCAGTTCGTGCTGCGCGATTACCAGAAGCAGCGTATTCTGACCCTGTTGAATCCGGAGGCGGACAAACTCGGGGCCGGCTGGAATATTATCCAGTCAAAAACAGCGATCGGCTCCGGCGGCCTCGACGGCAAGGGCTGGCTCAACGGCACCCAGTCGCAACTGGACTTTTTGCCCGAGGGGCACACGGACTTTATCATCGCGGTGCTGGCCGAGGAGTTCGGCCTGGTCGGTGTGCTGGTGCTGATGGCACTTTACCTGTGGGTCATCGTGCGCGGTTTGACGATCGCCTTCAATGCGCAGGATACGTTCAGTCGCCTGCTGGCCGGCAGCGTGACCATCACGTTTTTCGTCTACGTGTTCGTCAATATGGGAATGGTTGCCGGAATGCTGCCGGTAGTGGGGGTGCCGCTGCCGCTGGTCAGCCACGGCGGCACCTCGATTGTCACCATGATGATGGGCTTTGGCTTGCTGATGGCGATCGGAACTGAACGCCGCCGGGGGACTCAATAAAGGCTGAAGCGGGATTTGTAAGGAGTTTGGTAAATAACGGAGCAGACTGGGGGGAGTTGTACTGGTGTTTTATTTATTGTCTTTGCGGGTGGCGCGCGCCGGGGGCGGCGGTTTAACGGGTATGTTGGCATTGGCGTGTTGGTTTTTTTCCTCCGCCGTGGCGGCGTCGGAAAATTACGGTGATCATCCCCGCGCCCGGGCGTTGATCGAAGAGCTGGCGACAGAGCACAACTTCGACAGCGCCGACCTCACCAGAATTTTCGGCCAGGCACAGAAAAAACAGGCGATCCTGGATGCCATTGCGCGGCCGGCGGAAAAGACCAAACCCTGGAAGGACTACCGCGCGATTTTTCTGACCCCGTCGCGTATCGACAAGGGTGTGCAGTTCTGGCGCGACAATCGCGCGGTACTGGAGCGCGCCCACGACAGCTATGGCGTGCCGCCGGAGATCGTCGTGGCGATTATCGGCGTGGAGACCCGTTACGGGCGCAACACCGGCAGTTACCGCGTCATCGATGCGCTCTCGACACTGGCCTTTGATTACCCCAAACGGTCGCCGTTTTTCACCAGGGAGTTGAAGCACTTCCTGCTGTTGACTCGCGAGCAGCAACAGGACCCGCTGGCGTTAAAGGGGTCCTACGCCGGTGCCATGGGGTACGGGCAGTTTATGCCGTCCAGCTATCGCGCCTACGCGGTGGATTTCGACAATGACAAGTTTGTCGATATCTGGTCCAATACCACTGATGCCATCGGCAGTGTAGCCAATTATTTCAAGCGCCACGGCTGGCAAAGTGACGCCGCGGTGGTAGCGCGGGCGCGCATCAGCGGCGACTATGATCGCGAGCCGGTGAATCAATCCCTGAAACCTACCCATACGGTGCAGCAACTGGCGCAGTTGGGGTTTAGTTCAACCGTCGAGCACGATCCCGAGCAACCGGCGACGATTATGAAACTGCAGGGTGAACACGGCGCCGAGTTCTGGATCGGGTTGAAAAACTTCTATGTGATCACCCGCTACAACCGCAGCCGACTCTACGCGATGGCGGTATATCAGCTCAGTGAGGCGATAAGAGTGAAAGCACAGACTGAAAAAGTGGCTGCAATCATTGAATAGGAAAACAGACAAGACCGTGTCCGCGCCGCTGCCGCGGGCAATCCGCCTATTGGCGCTGGCCGGCGTGCTGGCGCTGTCCGGTTGTATCAGTGCGCCTCTGCAAGTTCCCAAGCCGGAACCCAAGGACGGCGGACCGCCGCAACCGGTGGATGTTTCCGGGGTGAAAGACGCGGTGCCGCGGGTCGAGCGCCGCACCCGCGCCGGCAACAGCAGCCCTTACACGGTATTGGGAAACACCTATCATGTACTGAAAAGCAGCCACGGTTTTCGACAAACGGGTATCGCCTCCTGGTACGGCACCAAGTTTCACGGCAGAACCACTGCCAACGGTGAGACTTATGATATGTACGCGATGACCGCCGCCCATAAATCACTGCCGATCCCGTCCTATGTGCAGGTGAAAAATCTGGAAAACGGCCGCAGCGTCGTGGTGCGTGTCAATGACCGCGGGCCTTTCCACGGCGATCGCATCATCGATTTGACCTATGCGGCGGCGGCCAAGCTCGGCTTTGTCGACCAGGGTATTGCCAAGGTCGAGGTGGTGGCGCTCGAAGCGGATCCGCAGCTCGCGGGTAGTGCGGCGGCAATACCCTCAGATGCCGTGAGACAACCGTTTCTGCAGGCGGGGGCTTTCGGCTCCCAGTCTGCGGCGCTGGCACTGCGCCAGCGGCTGACCAAACTCACCGCCTTGCCGGTCACGGTAAAGCGGGGCGCGACGGGCGATTCTCTCTACCGGGTGCATATCGGGCCGATTACCGACAGCGGCTATATGCGCAAGTTGAAAACCCGCCTGCAACAGCAACAGCGGGTATCGGCCCACGTGGTATATGAGTGATCACGCCTGCGCAGGCGGGGTAGGTGAGCCCCCGAGTTCCTGTTAAACTAGCGCCACTTTCAGTTTTCAGTTGTCAGTTGTCAGTTGTCAATACACGCAAGCATCATCCACACAAACATCAATAGACGCTTTCCTTTACCTATGTTCAAGTCTGCGAACCCGACGCCAACACGATTTAATGAGTTTATGGGCAACCTTGCCGGACTCAAAAGCCGCCTGCTTCTGCTCGGGGTCGGCGCCTTGCTCAGCGCCCTCGCCGAGGCGCGCCAGACGCTTATTCCGGCCCCGCCGCAGTTGACCGCAACCGGGTACCTGTTGGTGGATGCCGACACCGGCAAGGTGCTGGTGGAACACAATGCCGACGAGCGCCTGCCGCCGGCAAGCCTGACCAAGATAATGACCAGCTACCTGGTAGCGGCGGAAATTTACGGCGGCAATATGCGCAAGGACGAAACGGTGCGCATCAGCGTCAAGGCCTGGCGTATGCGCGGCTCGAAGATGTTTATCCGCGAGGGCACCGACGTCCTGGTAGCGGATTTGCTGCGCGGTATGATCATTCAATCGGGTAACGATGCCAGCGTCGCCCTGGCCGAGCATGTGGCCGGCAGTGAAGAGGCGTTTGTGGATGTGATGAACCAGCAGGCGGCGCTACTGGGCATGACCAACACGACCTATAAAAATTCCACCGGCTGGCCGGCCGAGGACCACCTTACCACCGCCCGGGATCTGTCGCTGTTGGCCCGGGCGTTGATCAATGACTACCCCGAGCACTACAAGATATACTCTGAGAGGTATTTTGCCTACAACGATATCAACCAACCCAACCGCAACCGGCTGCTGTTTCGCGACAGCAGCGTAGACGGCATGAAAACCGGTCACACTGAAGCGGCGGGGTTTTGCCTGGTTTCGTCGGCGCGAAAAAATGGTATGCGCCTGATTGCGGTAGTGATGGGTACGCGGTCTGAGGAGGCGCGGGCCGCGGAGTCGCAAAAACTGTTGACCTATGGTTTTCGCTATTACCAGACCCACAAGCTATACAGTGCCGGCGATGTGTTGAACCGGTCCCAGGTCTGGGCGGGAACGGCGGACGAGGTTGAATTGACCGTCGCTGAGGACGTTTTTCTGACCATTCCCCGCGGCGCCCAGGATACCCTGAAGGCGGAAATGTTTATCGACGACGTCATCAAGGCGCCGCTGAAAAAGGGGCAGGAGTTGGGTAACGTAACGGTGCATCTCGAAGACGAATTGCTGGTGGACATCCCGCTGGTGGCCCAGCAAGTGATCGAGGAGGGGGGCTTTTTTGCCCGCCTGTGGGATGCCGTGCGCCTGTTTTTCTTTAAATTGTTCAACTGAGGCTGGAGACGCGCGATGAGCGACCCGCAGGCGCCGAGAATCGAGTTTCCCTGCCCGGACTATCCGGTCAAGGTGATGGGTGATGCGGGCCGTGACTTTATTGACTTTGTATTGAGCGCCACCGAACGCCACGCGCCCGGTTTTGATCGCGACAAAGTCAGTGTGCGCGACAGTCGCAACGGTCGCTACCAGTCGGTTACCGTTTTTATCACTGCTCAGGGTGAGGCCCAGTTGCAGGCCCTGTTTGAGGACCTGAAAACCAATCCCAAACTGAAAATGGTGCTGTAAGCATCGGTTTTAAGTACCAATGGCAATGACGGCATCGGACACTCTCCTAGTAAGGCGCCTGGGTTCGCAGGACTACCGCCGCTGCTGGCAGCGGATGCTCGACTTTACCGACAGTCGCGGTAGTGATGACCGCGACGAGCTGTGGTTGCTGCAACACCCCGCCGTGTTTACCCAGGGCCAGGCCGGCAAAGCGGAACATCTGCTGGCCCCCGGTGCGATTCCCGTGATTCAGGCCGACCGCGGCGGTCAGGTGACTTACCACGGTCCCGGGCAACTGGTGGCCTATGTGCTGGTGGACCTGCGGCGGCGCCACCTGGGCGTGCGCGAGCTGGTTACCCGGCTGGAGCAGACGTTGGTGGATACCCTGGCGCACTATGATATCGACGGGTTTGCCCGCGCTCAGGCACCGGGCGTCTATGTGGGCAGTGTCGGGGCACCGCGCAAGATCGGCTCTTTGGGTTTGCGGGTCAGGCGCGGTTGCAGTTTTCACGGCCTTAGTCTAAATGTGGATATGGACCTGTCGCCGTTTGCGCGGATTAACCCCTGTGGTTATGCGGGCATGAAGATGACCCAGATTAAAGACATGGTCGATATCGATCGAGAACTCGATTTTATGCAGGTGGAGAGGTATATTATCGAGCATTTCATTAACCGCATGGGTTATATCGATAGCGTCTATCTTGATGGATAGAGCCTGGTGGATGGTTCCCGGTGAGTTGCTTCCGGTGAGTTGCTTCCGGTGAGTTGCTCCCGGTGAGTAGTTTCCGGTGAGTAGTTTCCGGCGAGCAGTTTTCGGTGAATGGTCTCCGACAGGTAACTCCGGATAGAATAGTCTTGGATGAGCGGTGCTTGCATCTGCCCCGTTAGTTAGCCGGCAGGTAGTTTACCGCCACCCGTTAAATGGTTATCCGTATCGATTGACCGGGATTTTCCCAGCAGTGCCTTCGAGAGTCAGCGCCGATGTCCAATACCCCCGAATTGTCCCCCGTAAAGCGCACCCGGCGTCACCAGCGCGGTGAAAAACTCCGCGACGGTGATAAAGTCGAGCGTATCCCCGTCAAAGTGATACCCACAGAGGACCTGCTGCGCAAGCCGGATTGGATTCGGGTCAGGATGCCGGTGTCGCCGGAGGTAGAGCGGATTAAAAAAATCCTGCGCAAAAATTCGCTGGCGACCGTATGTGAAGAGGCCTCCTGTCCGAATCTGGGCGAGTGCTTCAGCGGCGGCACCGCGACCTTTATGATTATGGGTGAAATCTGCACCCGCCGCTGTCCGTTTTGCGATGTGGGCCACGGTAAACCCAATGCGCTGGATGCCGGGGAGCCGGCACACCTGGCCGGCGCGATTGCGGAAATGCGTCTCAACTATGTGGTGATTACCTCGGTCGACCGCGACGATCTGCGCGATGGCGGGGCGCAGCATTTTGCCGACTGCATTCGCGAGGCGCGCCGGCTGTCGCCCAATCTGGAGGTGGAAATCCTGACGCCGGATTTTCGCGGGCGCATGGATGTGGCTCTGGATATTCTCGAGCGCGAGCCGCCGGATGTGTTTAATCACAACCTGGAAACTGTGCCCCGGCTTTACCGCCAGGCGCGCCCCGGCGCCAATTACCGCTGGTCGCTGAAGTTGTTGCAGGACTATAAGTCGCGCAGGCCGGACGTGCTGACCAAATCCGGCCTGATGGTGGGGCTCGGAGAAACCAAGGAGGAAATCCTTGAAGTGCTTGAGGATATGCGCGAGCACGATATCGATATGCTGACCATTGGCCAGTATTTGCAGCCGTCGCGGGACCATCTGCCTGTCAGTCGCTATGTGCACCCCGATGAGTTCGAAGAGTACACAGCGGCGGCCGAGGCGCTGGGATTCAAGCGTGCCGCCTGCGGACCGCTGGTGCGCTCGTCTTACCACGCCGACAAGCAGGCCCATGGAGAAAAAGTCAGCTAGGCTGTCGATTGCCCCCCTGCGGCGCTACCCGCAGGCCGTCGCTTTGCTCGCCGGATGGCATCAGAGCCAAGAGCGGCAGCCGGGCGGCGTTGCGGTCCGGCGCGCATACGAACAAAAACTGCGCGACCATCTTCACCCCGGGGCCGTGCCCCAGACATTTGTTGCCTGTGCCGGCGGCGAGGTGATCGGCTCGGTCAGCCTGGTGTTGTACCGGCGCCGCACTGCGCCTGCGGCCACTCCCTGGCTGGCCAATCTGTTTGTGCGCGAGGACTGGCGCCAGCGAGGTGTCGGGGCCACCATGGTGCGGTTTGTACAGGAGTATGCCCGCCGCCAGGAGGTTGATCGGCTGTATCTGGTAACGACGGACCGGGCGCCTTTTTATCGGCGCCGGGGCTGGGAGGTAGTGCGCCGTGCCTGTTGGCGTGGTCGGGCCGTAGATATAATGTCGGTGAATTTGTAGCGTTGTGGGTATGCGAAACCGGTTTGGTCCAGCGCAGGTAAAATATAAATTGGCTTGGTCGGGTACGGGTAAAAAATTGCTGTCTTAGATTTTAACCATTGTACTAATGTTATTCGTTGTAGGCGTCTACTTGTGCTTCAAACGACTACTTTTGGCAATGTTGATGGTGATGGATGCACTTAAGCGAAGGTGTGCCAATCGACTGGTCTGCCTCTGGGTGGTGCATTCAGAAACACGTCGTGAACCCGTCCATGGGGACTCGCCTAAAGCGCCTGCTTCTGGTCCCGACAGCATCCCTGCTGTCGAGAGTTTCTGAATGCACTACCCTGAGGCAGACCTACCCCCGGTATTCTTAATCAGGATTGGTGGCGCTGGAATGGGGAGCGATAAATAGTTGCAAATCTTTTTAAGTACCACCAACAGTAGACGCCTGAGCAAGTGCTACGAACCACCGTTAGTCACTGCAGATAGTCAAGTGCAAACCAATATCATGCCGAAGTTTTACTGTTTGTTGCTGACCTTTTTTTTCATGACGGCGTGCAGCGACCGTAATTCCTCAGGTGCGCTATTCGAAAACTATCACTATCGAATGTCTAACATTACCGGTAGTGATATAGCCCCCGATGCGTCGATCGACCCTCCCGCCTATCCCTCCAGGCGCCAGTTGGCGGCGCCGATACCGGCAGTGAAAATTGATCTATTGGAATATCTTCGGCTCTCTCCCTGCGACTTGCAGCGCCTGATCGGCAAACGCAACAGCGGCCTGGGAAAAGTGATGGAAACTTCCCAGCGCCTGATCTATGAAATCGAGTTTATTCGACTGTCTGACCAGTGTCTGGAGTTGCTGCGCGAAACCGATGCAGACAGTCAACTGCAACAAAAGCTCCAGCAGGCTGTCGACGCCAAGCGGCAACACCTGCCGGGTGTTGCCTGGAATGCTACCTTTGCCGGTGCGGAATTCAATCGGTTTTTTTCCGTTGCCGCCGTATCCGTCGACGTCGAAGCGGTGCGGGTGCGGCCCAATTTGTTGTTGGAAAGCCTGGGGCGTCTGCATAACCGGCTGGCGCCGCTGGCGCAGGCAACAGGTGTCGAGGGCATCGAACAGGAGCTGGCGGTGATAGGTTCGGAGAAATACGGTGGCCGTTTGCTGCGCTCGCTGGCGCAGGCGGAGAGTTATCTGCGCGCTGTCAATCTCGCCATCGACGCCCGTCTGGCGCAGGGGCCGCTGTGTTTTAATCAACGTGCCAATCGACGCGCAGAAATCTGGCAAAACGTTTTTTATAAATATTATATCGGCCAGGTGCAACCTTACCTCGCGGCTCTGCACCAGCGTACTCGCGGACTGGTGCAGGTCGTCGAACCGCTCTTACAAGTTTTTGCGCCACCGCCCGCTGCCTTTGCCGATTACTGGCGCGCCAGCTTCAGCCTTGACGACGATGCCAGTGTGTTGCGACGTTTCGAGCGGGCACTCGATCGCCATACGCGCCTGTGGCAGGATGTTTTAAACCAGTGCGGTATGATGCCCGGCAGCGAATCGACCACTCACAAGCCCGTTTGAACGGCGGCGATCGTTTGACGCCATCCGCTGTCTGCTTAATTTACAGCCTTCGGCCTGAGTCTCGCTTACAGTCTTTTACAGTGTCCTGGTTTTTTCGATTTTTGCCGTTGATTTTATTGAAAATTTTTTATGCATAACAAGACTTTTGTTATGTGAATTTAGCATGCGATACAGCAATAAACTTTCATGACAAGCCTGTTTTTTTCCACAATAATCCCCGGACCTAACACAGTGAAAAGAGGACCTGAGAATGAAAAAAACAACGGCGAAAAAAAACAGAATGTCCATGCTTTTAACCGGTTTGCTGCTGGCCTGGTCTGGCTTGAGTATGGCTACCGATCCCTTCGGCGAGGGCGATGATGTCAATTGCGACAGTTTTATGGCGCCGCCGACTCCGGTTATATCGGGTAGTCGGGCGATAGTCGGCTGGCACGGTGCATCCGATTGCGTGATTGGCGATATCGACGGACTCTGGCGGATACCCGCTATCGCCAACCGGGGCTATTGGGAAAAAGTAAGTATGCGTTTTGAGTGCGACGGTACCGCGGGCGGCAGCCAGCAGGTTACAGTAAATGTTGGCAGTGTGAGCGCTTACTGGGACGATCAGGATTCCGGTTCGAGCACCAAGTTTTTCAGTCCCTGGGCGCACACCGGTTCGCTTCGGGTCAGTTTTGACAAGTCCGCATACCCGGCCCGCAGTTGCGAAGACTTTGAGGTTTCGGTGAAAGCCTATTACCAGTTCGGCACGCCCCCCGATGGCGAAGAGTGTGAAGAGGAGAGTGATGAGTGCGAGAACGAAGATGACGGTTAAATACCCCGCGGCAATGCCGATTGCTATCGACCGGGAAACGCCGGGCCGACAGGCGCATGGGGGTAAACTGAAATCCGAGTAGGCGACCAGGGTGGAAACCTGGCCATGTGATTTGATGACAAGACCCGGACCGCATGGATGCGGTCCTTCTTTGACTGCTTTCCCGCTCCCTGATAAGCACAGGCTGAACCCGATAATATCATCGCATTTCGTCGGGCTTTAACAACCTCGCCAGCCGTTGAGACAATCCTGTATGATGGTATGAGCCGGCCTCTAAGGCAGTGGCCTGAATCCCCGAATTTCCCTGTGCGAGGCAGTGGTTTTATGGCGATACAATCGAACCGTCTGGGTGTACAGACGAGTCCCTACCTGTTGCAGCACAAGGATAATCCCGTCGCCTGGCATCCCTGGGATCAAGAGGCCCTGGACCTCGCCCGCCGCGAGGATAAACCGATCCTGCTGTCGATCGGTTATTCCGCCTGCCACTGGTGCCATGTTATGGCACACGAGTCATTTGAAGACGCCCGCACGGCGGCGTTGATGAATCAGTTATTTGTCAATATCAAGGTCGACCGGGAAGAGCGCCCCGATCTCGATGATATCTATCAGACCGCGCACCAGCTCCTGACCAATCGGGTGGGCGGCTGGCCACTGACCCTGTTTTTGTGTCCGCAAACCCAACTGCCGTTTGTGGCCGGCACTTACTTTCCCAAAACCAGCCGCGGCGGGCAGTTCAGTTTTCAGGAAGTGCTGGCGCGGGTGAGTGAGTTTTACCGTCAGCAAAAAACCGAACTTGATGATTTGAAAGCGCTGGTAAAAAAAAGCTACGCCAAGCTTGCACACCGCGATGACACCGGCGAGCCGCAGACGCTGACGCCGGCGCCCCTCGAGCAGAGCATCGAGCTGCTGCTCAAACAGGCGGACCCGGTTAACGGCGGCTTTGGCGGCGCACCCAAGTTCCCGATGCCGGCCAACCTGGAGCGCCTGCTGGTTGCCGCCCGGCGCGAGGGCAGCGCGCACGCCGGCGAAGCGCGCCGGCACTTGATACTAAGTCTGAACGCTATCGCCCTGGGTGGGATATACGATGTGATCGGCGGCGGTTTTTTTCGCTACGCCACCGACGCCAATTGGTCAGTACCGCACTTTGAAAAGATGTTGTACGACAACGGCCTGCTGCTGGGTGTCTACGCCGCTGCCTGGGCCGACACCGCCGAACCTTCATATGAACAGGCGATGCGGGGTGTGGCCGACTGGGTTCTGTTGCAAATGCGGGCACCGCAAGGCGGCTTTTACAGTGCGCTCGACGCCGACAGCGAGGGCGAGGAGGGCGGCTATTATCTGTGGTCCATCGGCGCCATCAAGGGTTTGGTAACAGACGCGGAGTACGCCCTGTTGGAGCTGTTTTTCAACCTGACTGAACCGCCCAATGTCTCCGGCCGCTGGCACCTGCATCCCGTGCAAAGCTGGCCGGAGCTGGTGGCGGCAAGCGGTCTGGGTGAGGAGCGGGCACGGGCGTTGTTTTTGAGTGGCCGGGAAAAACTTGCCCGCGCCCGGGCGCGCAGAAGCCTGCCCGGTCTCGACGATAAAATTCTCTGCGGCTGGAACGGTTTGATGGTTCGCGGCCTGGCCCTGGCGGGGCGGGTACTGGGCGACGACGATTACCTGGCGGCGGCGCAACGGGCGATCGACTTTGTGCGCGGACACCTGTGGGCCGAGCGCCGTCTGTTTGCCACCTGGCAACAGGGCGAGGCCAGGTTCGCAGGCTATCTGGACGACTACGTCTTTATTATGGATGCGCTGCTGGAGCTGTTACAGGCGCGCTGGCGCGATGAGGACTACCGGTTTCTGATCGACCTGGCGGAGGCGACGCTGGCCAACTTCGAGGATGGCGAACACGGTGGCTTTTTCTTTACCGCTCACGACCACGAGCAACTGATCCACCGCAGTAAACCGTTGCACGACAATGTAACACCCTCGGGTAACGGTATTGCCGCCAAGGTGTTCGGTCGCCTCGGCCACCTGGCGGGTGAACCGCGCTATCTCGATTGTGTCGAGCGCACCTTGCAGAGTGCCTGGGCCAGCATCAACCGCCAGCCGGACGCCCATCACAACCTGTTGCTGGCATTGGCGGAGTGGCACAGTGCGCCGCCGCTGGTGATGCTGGCGGGCGATGATGCGCTTACGGACTGGCAACGGCAAATTCAGCGGCGCTCTGGCGATCGGGTGCCCTGTTACCGAATTCCGCCAGCGTCTTCGCTACATCCCGCCACCGCTTCGGCGTTGCCGCACAACCACGGTTTGGTTTGTGTGGGGCAGAGATGCCTGGCGCCGCAGGAGACTCTGGCCGGACTGCTGGAACAGTTGAGTGAAGAGGTAAAGTGTCTTTAAAAAAACAGGCGTTGACAGTAACCGGCGCCAGTTCGCCACCAGAGCACTCGATCTTGTCGCTGTCAGTGCCGGGAAGGTCTTTAACCCGGATGGAGAGCGGCCGCCTCAATCCGGGTTTATTTTCAACAACAGCGCCGGCTCATCGGTAAACACCCCGTCCACCCCCATAGCCGCCATGTTTTGCATATCATCAACGGCGTTGACCGTGTAAACCCACACTTTCAAACCGCGGTTGCGGGCATCATCCACCAGGGCCCGGCTGATGCAATCGATACTGGGGTGAAAACTATAGGCGTCGATCGCCTCGCAGCAGGCGGCGTAGTCGAGGGGAATACCCGCGGTCAGAACCCCGCGTTTTACCGCCGGCAGTTGTTGCTTGAGGTCAAAGAGCTGGCGATGATCGAAACTGGAAATAATGTAGGGTTCGAGTGAGCCGCCGCTATCGGCTGTAAAAGCGGCCAGCGCAGCGGCGGTTGCGGCGGCGCAGTCGCTGCCTTTGAGTTCAATATTCAGTGTTACGCGACCGTCGACCAGTTGCAGCACTTCCTCCAGCGTCGGTATTTGAATGTCGCCGGGCAGCCGCACCGCCCGCAGCGCCGCCGGTGATTGTTCGATCAGTCTGCCGCTGCCGGGTATCTGTTTGCCCAGGCGGCGGTCGTGAGTCACCAGCAGGGTGCCGGCGATATGCCAGACGTCTATCTCAATGGCGTCGACCCCCAGCGCCAGGGCGCGGGCGATCGCCGGCAGGCTGTTTTCCGGCGCATCGGCGTGGGCTCCGCGGTGGGCGATACACGCCAGGCGGCGGCTTAGCAGTGAGGACATGGGTGCTTCCCGTTGGGTATTTTGAGTATCAGTCTGCAGTGTAGATGAGAGCGGGCCACGGTGTACATTCTCGCAGGCTTGGTTATATTAGGCGCTGTTTATTCACCGGCAGCGCTGAGCCGCCGCACTGACGCCGTACCCATGACTGAGCCTATGTCTAAAAACGATAAGTCTAAAAACGATAAGTCTAAAAACGATAAGCCCGATAATTCCAACGACCACGATAATAACGACATTAACGATCATCGCCCTGACAGGATAAGAGCCATAGCGCTCTGGGTCGGGCCGGTATCCGGGGCTTTGCTGGCGCTGGCGATGGATCAGTACGGCTGGCAGCGCGAGGCCTGTCTCGCCGGGGGCATGACCCTCTGGTGTGCGGTCTGGTGGATGCTGGAGCCGGTGCCGATTCCGGCCACCGCCATGATTCCCCTGGGGTTGTTTCCGCTGCTCGGCGTCCTCGATGGCGAGCAGATCGCCCAGGCCTACGGCAATCCGCTGATTCTGCTGCTGATGGCGGGGGCCATACTGTCCAAGGCGATGGAGAAGAGCGGCGCCCACCGCCGTCTGGCCATCGGGATGGTCAATCTATTCGGCGGCAGTAACAGCCGCAACCTGGTCATGGGTTTTATGGGGGCCGCTGCCGTGTTGTCCATGTGGATTTCCAACACCGCTACCACCCTGATGCTGCTGCCGGTGGCGCTGGCGGTACTGGAGAAGACCCGCGACCAGCGTCTGGCGGTACCGCTGCTGCTCGGTATCGCCTACGCCGCCAGTATCGGCGGCCTGGGCACGCCGATCGGTACGCCGCCGAATGTCATTATGATGAATGTCTATACGGAAAATACCGGGGTGGAAATCGGCTTTATGCAGTGGATGGGCTGGGCCATGCCGGTGGTGATCCTGCTGTTGCCGGCCGCGGCCCTGTGGTTGACCCGCGGGCTCGGCGATTGTGAACCCATCGAGCTGCCGGTGGTGGGGCGCTGGCAACCGGCCGAGCGGCGGGTGCTGGTGGTCTTCGCGTTGACGGCGCTGGCGTGGATGACGCTGCGGGAACCGTTCGGCGGCTGGACCGCCTGGCTGGGCCTGCCCCAGGCCAACTACGCCGCGGTGGCCATGGCCGCGGCCCTGGTGCTGTTTGCCGCTCCCGACGGGCGCGGCGGCCGGCTGCTGGATTGGGAGACGGCCAGCACCATCCACTGGGGCGTGCTGTTGTTGTTTGCCGGTGGTATCGCCATCGCCAAAGCGTTCGTGGCGACCGGTATCAGCCAGTCCCTCGGCGAGGCGCTGGGTGGCCTGACGACGCTGCCGCTGTTGCTGGTGATACTAACCATCTGCCTGGGGGTGATGTTCCTGACCGAGATCACCAGCAATACCGCCACCACCACGTTATTGATGCCGATACTGGCGGCGGCGGCCCTGGGCGCCGGTATGGAGCCGGTACTCCTGATGGTGCCGGCGGCCCTGAGTGCCAGTTGCGCGTTTATGTTACCGGTGGCCACGGCGCCTAATGCCATAGTGTTCAGCAGCGGGCGATTTGCCGTAAAGCGTATGGCGCGCGAGGGTCTGGGACTGAATTTCATCGCCGCCGGTCTGGTGGCTTTGATATGTTGGCAAGTGGTGGGCTGAGGGAGCCTGCCGGCGCCTGTGAGTACAATCGACTTTAGAGTCGAGGTAATAAATGTATTACTTTAACTTAGGTGGTTGTGTGTTATTTATACACTCTGGTAATATCTGCCGATCTTACTGGCTGCTGGCATTTTGAACTGAACTAGTGTGAACCGGCCCTACGCCAAAACACTTATCCCGGACTAGCATGCAGAATAAAAACGGCGCGGTAGAGCTAATCAGGAAGTACCAGCGGCTCTTTACCGACTTAAATCACAGACAGATTGCCGAACGCCTGGTGCGACTGGTGGTGACCAAACCGTCGTTCAGCCGCGTGGTGCTGGTGATCGAGCGGGATCGGCAGTTGTATGTCGAGGCGGTCGGCAGTTACCGCAACCCGCAAAACATCGTGGCCCTGGACACCGAGATTGAAAAAGTCAGCCGTTTGCCGGTAGACCTGATCAGGCATTGTTTTGCCACCGCCGCCCCCCAGTGTCTCGATCTTTCGAGTCCTCACCCTTTAAAACACCACGAGTACCAACTCGGCACTAAAGCGTTATACCTGCACCCGATTGTCGAAAACGGGCGGGTGGTGGCGGTTTTCCATATGGAATCGGAAACCGGCCCGGTCTCACTGAGTCAGGCCGTGCAGGAACTGGAATCGGTGTGGGTGTTCAGCGCGCTGCTGGTGCGGCAGATCATAGAGCTGTGGCGCAATGAAGAGCAGGGCGAAAAATTCCGCCTGGCCGAGCAGGCGCTGTGGGCCAGCGAGACCTACCTCAATGCCATCCTGTTCCACTCACCGGCGCTGATATCGGTGAAAGACCTGGACGGCAACGTCGTCCTGGCCAGCGAGCACTACAAGCAACTGTTGAATGTGGGGGAGGAGGGCTATGTCGGCAAAACCGTGCACGACGTCTATCCCCCCGAAGTGGCCGAGATCCTGTGGGAGAACGACAGCGCGGTGTTAGAGGAAGCGTCCCAGGGCACCGAGTCTGAATTCACCGTGCAGCATAAAGACGGCACTTACCACACGTATTTAATGCTGAAGTTCCCGCTGCGTGACCGGCAGGACAAGGTGTTCGGCGTCTGCACCATCTGCACCGATATCACCGAGCGCAAAGCGGCTGAGGATGCTTTGCGCGAACAGCAGTCGCGCCTCAATTACCTCGCCTTTCACGATGCGCTGACCGGGTTGCCGAACCGCACGCTGTTCTACGACCGTATCAGCCAGGGTCTGGCCCGGGCCCAGCGCAACGACAGCAAGCTGGTGCTGATGTTGCTGGACCTGGATCGGTTTAAAAACATTAACGACAGCCTCGGACACGATGCCGGCGATTTGTTGCTGAAGGCGGTGTCCCAGCGGCTGCACGAGGGCATTCGTGATATGGACACCGTCGCCCGCCTCGGGGGCGACGAATTCGTGGTGGTGCTGGAGGGCATCCACGACCGCGACGATGTCACCTTTATCGCCAATAAGCTGTTGGCCACCCTGGCGCGGCCGGTCAGTATTCACGGGCATGAAATCACCACCACGGTGAGCATCGGCATCAGCGTCTATCCGCAGGACGGCGACAATACCGATGAGCTGTTGAAGCACGCCGATATTGCCATGTACAAGGCCAAGGAGGCGGGCAAGAACAATTACCAGTTCTATACCCGGGGCATGAATGCCACCGCGGTGAATTACCTGCTGTTGGAAAATGATCTGCGCCGCGCCATCGAGCAGGATCAGCTCAGCATGTACTACCAGCCGCAGATCGATCTGCAAACCGGCAGTCTGATGGGGGTGGAGGCCCTGGTGCGCTGGCAGCACCCGGAGCGGGGGTTGATCGGTCCCATCAACTTTATTTCCCTCGCCGAGGAGACCGGCCTGATCGTGCCGCTCGGTGAGTGGGTGTTGCGTGCCGCCTGCCAGCAGCAAAAAACCTGGCTGCAGGCGGGCAAATATGTCGGCAAGGTGGCGGTAAACCTGTCGGCGCGCCAGTTCCGGCAACAGCGTTTTGCCGAACGTATCGCCGACATTCTCACCGAGACCGAGCTGCCGGCCAAGTACCTGGAGTTGGAGATCACCGAGAGTTCGGCGATGGAGCACGCCGGGGAAACCATCAATATGCTGAATCTGTTGAATCAAATGGGTCTGTCGCTGGCGATCGACGACTTCGGCACCGGCTACTCGTCGCTGGCCTATCTAAAGCGTTTTCCGATCCAGAAATTAAAAATCGATCGCAGTTTTATCAGCGACATTTACACCGACCAGAACGACGCTTCCATTGCCCGTTCTATCATCGGTCTGGCTCACAATATGATGCTCAATGTGGTGGCGGAAGGCGTTGAGGACACCAACCAGGCCGAGTGGCTGCGGCGCCAGGGTTGCGACCAGGCACAGGGCTTTCTCTACGCGCAGCCGATGCCCGCCGGCCGCCTCGAGTCTTTTTTCAAGGGCGGGACATTTTCCATTAACAATAATGTTGTCAAGTTGGAGTTGCCGGCGTAAGGGCGCCTGGCCGTTTGATGTGTCCTTAACTGAGCCGATCTCGCGGGGCTATTCCCCCATCGAGATTTAAGTGCCACATGAGTGAAAACACTTTCTGGTCAGTGGTCGATGCACTGGCCTGAATGTGGCACGAATACCCGCAACTTCACAGTAAGTGACTCCTGTTTTTGCTAAGAGGTGTTAAAAAGAGGCGGCTGGCGAGTAGGCAACAGGAAGCAAGTTTTTAAGCACAAATTTCCGGCGTAAATCCTCCTTGCTCCCAAGTATGTGTCGGCGTGCCGGGGCAGCACTTGCACTGATGGATGGCATTGACGGCCTATGCTGGCCGGCGCTAAGCTGCCTGTTCAACCTAAACAGGTATTGCAAAATGAACAGCTCGGCGTTCGACCTGGACGTCACCTTCACGGGAAATACGGACGGAGATATCCTGACACCGTTCAGTGTGCCCGACTATCGAGAGCTTCGATCCGCAACGACCGGTAATAGCGACGGCGTGGGGTTCGAAATCGATATCCGAAACAGTGGTGTTGACACGCTGGTTGCAACGATCATGGCAGGCTCAGGGCTGGTCCGTCAGGAGCAACTGCCCGCGCCCCTGCGTGCGGTCGGGCGGCACCAGTGGCAGTGGGACGGCTTCGGTACCAACGGGGTCCTCGATACCCGGATTCTCAAAGAGCCGAGCCTTTCCCTCGAGTTCCTGGCCACGGGTGGAGGGGTAAGTAAGAAAAAAACGCTGCGGTTCAGTAACGAGTGCGCCGAACAGGATTGGATCGACATAAGGATTGACAGGACGAGGAAGGCGGTCTTCGTCGAGTTGCGCATCAATGTCAAGGATGGCGGTCAAAGCGGGGCCGGCGGGCTGCCGCCGCGGGGTGTCCAGGCCATGCCGCGCTACCGTGGGATTCCGGCCAACGATGTCAGGCGCCAGAAACATATCCGCACGCGAAGTCTGCAGGCGCTGAAAGGACTCTTACAACTGGGCCTGAAACGATATTGGAGCCGGCGTATTGTGGTCGGCGGTGCCTCCTACAGGGTGCAGGTCGATCCGGTCTTTGCGACTCGTGACGCAATGGACGACATTGATGTCCGCTACAACACCAATGGCGCCTGGGCGCGTTCGAGTAACCCCGGCAGTGTTCGCGGGTTCTATTCCCTTTTTGGTAACCTGGTGCCGGAGCAGGTGGTTTACAACGTCGGATGGATCAAGTACGGCAATGGCTGGGCCTACATCATGCCCGCCGCTGCCGACCAGGAGTTCTCAGAGACGGCGGCTCACGAAATCGGGCACGAGATCCTGAGCGCCTACGGCGGCGACGCATACTCTTATGGCCACCGCGGCTCGTCCACTGTGGTGACCCAGGAACCCAGGCCTTTGAACGCCGGCGGTGTTTCCTACCCCGGTAGTGGTGAGATTGACCTAATGAAGTACTACCACGGCCCCAGGCCGCCCGGCTTTTTCTCCCGGCTCAGCGCTTCGGAACAAGACGTCAAGTCCCTTATTTGGCTGGCACGAGTGCGCTTCAATGCCTAGGTCACTGTGGTCCCCGGCACTGTTGGCCGTCGTTTTCGTCCTCGCCGTATCGGCATGCGATTTCGATGGAGGCCGGCAAGCTGAGATCGCCTATCCGCGGATCGTGGAACTGAAAAACGCCTCGCCGGACCGGATCGATTTAACAGCGTTCTCCAGTGCACCAGACGCCAAGGCGACCTTTTTCCTCGAGGGCGTGCGACTATCGCCCGGTGCCGCTCAAAACTGGCGCATCCGGCTGGATGCCTACGAGGATATCCTCACAGGCCGCTTCGTGCTGGACGGCACCTGCGGCGACACCACGGGCTGGCAACTGGCGGGTGAGCTTCTAAAGTCGCATATCGTCGAACAGGCAGATCAGGGGAAGGTGGTCGTCACTGTTCCGGCCTGTGGCGGCTGAGGGTGCCAACGATTTCCCGGTCACCGCCGGTGCTCAACTGTAAGCTCGGGTCAACGCCAGCTTTTGTACCCGCGGGTGCAGGCTCACCGTGCCCGCCAGATTCAGGGTCAAATCCAGCAGTTCGCCCCAGGGGTCGGCGTTGTGCATGCCTTTGATCGCCTTGTCGATGGCGTTGGCTTTGCGCAGCAACACTTGCAGCAGCGGTGACTTCAAGCGGCGCAAGGCTGTTTTTATCAGCGGCTTGCGCTTGTCCCAAACGCCGGCGTTTTTCGCCGCCCAGTCAAAATTCTGCCCCTGTTCGCAGGCGTAGGCCACCTGCGACAAGGTGCGAATTTCCCGCGCCAGCGCCCATAACACCACGGTGGCGTCGGTGCCTTCACCCCGCAGCCCGTGCAGGTTTTTGACGGCGCCGCGGGCATCGCCGTGCAATGCTTTGTCGACCAGGCCGAAGACATCGTAGCGGGCGCTGTCGGCCACTACCGTCGACATCATCTCTGCGGTGACAAAACCGTCTGCCTCGACCAGCAGTTTCAGTTTTTCGATTTCCTGGCTGGCGGCGAGCAGATTGCCCTCCACCCGCGATGCCAGCACCTCCTGGGCCTGGCTGTCGGCCTTGAGCCCGGCCCGGCGCAGGCGCTGGCCGATCCAGCGCGGCAGTTGCTGTGCCGTGACCGGCCAAATCTGTACGAAGCAGCCGGCTTGCTCCAGACCCTTGAACCACTTGCTGCGCTGGGTGCTGCCGTCCAGTTTCGGTGCCGCCAGCAGCAGCAGTGTGTCCGGTGCGGGTGCGGCGGCGTATTCCAACAGGGCTTTGGCGCCTTTGTCGCCCGGCTTACCATTGCCGAGGCGCAGTTCTATCAGTTTGCGCTCGGCAAACAGTGACAGGCTATTGGCCGAGGACAGAACCTGCCCCCAGTCGAAACCGGGTTCATTGTGGTAGAGTTCCCGTTCGCAAAAACCGGCGGCCCTGGCGGCGGCGCGGATGGTGTCGCAGGCCTCCTGCACCAACAGGGGCTCGTCGCCGCTGACGATATAGATGGGGCTCAGCCCTTTGGCGAGAGCTTTGTCGAGCTGGTCGGCGCGCACTTTTGTCATGGGGGTCGCCGCTATCCGGCGGGCCGCTGCGAGGGCGCGTCCTGGGGAGCCGTGCTGTCGGCGGCGGGGGTTGACTGGGCGGCAAACAGCAGCCGGCGAATGATTTGCTGGGCCAGTTCGCGCCGCATCTCCGTGCGGATCACGCGCTCCTCTTCGGCCCCGCCGGTGACATCATCGACATCGAAGTTAAAAGAGCGCACTACCCTTGCGGTAGCGGGGGTCACGGCGTCGCTGCCGTCGCTTCTGAGAATGCGGTAGTCCGCCTCCATGCTCAGTTCGTACTCTGCCGCCAGGGCGTCGCTGCCTACCGAAACCGTGCGGCGCCGATCCCGTTCCGCCTCGATACTGATGCTGTACTGGCTGTCCGCCGCCCGGCTGACGATATCAATATCGTTGGACTGCAACAGGCGCCGCATATCGGTGGCGAGGTTACCGTGGGTATCCCTGGTGCTCAGGTGGACGGCGGTCAGGTCGCTCGGCAGCGCCAGCGAGCCGCGCAGGCGCCAGCCACAGCCGCTGGCCAGGGCGGCGCTGAGCAGGAGGACAAATAGTGGTTTCAACAGCGTTGTCATAATGGGTTTAAAGGCTTGCATCTTAACCGTGTTCCAACCATGGTTCAGCGAAAGAAAACAACGCTACTTCACTGCAAAGGTGACTAATTTGCCCGGCACCACTTTGCACATCTTGATCTCTTTGCCGGCCAGAAACTTTTGCACATTCGGGTTGTGTTTGGCCTGGTCGATAATACTGGCTTCGGCGGCATCGGCGGCGACTTCTATTTTGGCCCGCACCTTGCCGTTGATCTGCACCACCATCGCAATACTGGCTTGTACCAGCGCAGCGTGATCGACCTGGGGCCAGCGGGCGTCGATAACGGCGTCGCGGTTGCCCAGGGCCGACCACAGGTGATGGCAGATATGCGGCACTATGGGTGCCAGTAATTGCACCGCCGCCTGCAGGGCCTCGCGTTCCACCGCCAACCCCTGACCGCTGTTGCGATCGGCGTGGCGGCTCACCTCGTTGAGCAGCTCCATCACCGCGGCGATGGCGGTGTTGAAATGTTGCCGGCGGTCGAAGTCGTCGCTGACTTTGGCAATGGTCGCGTGGGTCTTGCGGCGCAAGTCTTTTTGTTCCCCGCTCAGCGTGTGCACCTGCAGCGCCTCGGGCGCGCCGGCGGCGAGATGAGCGTGCACCAGTTTCCACAGCTTGCGCAAAAAGCGGCTGGCGCCCTCGACTCCGGCGTCGTGCCACTCCAGCGTCTGCTCCGGCGGCGCGGCAAACATGGCAAACAACCGCACGGTGTCGGCGCCGTAGTGATCCACTGCGGTTTTGGGATCGATGCCGTTGTTTTTCGATTTCGACATCTTGGTGACGCCGCCAAGCTGCAGCACGGTGCCGGTAGTGATGTGCCGGGCGCGGATGGCGCGACCTTTGTCATCGCGTTCGACGTCGACCTCAGTCGGGCTGAACCAGGTCCTGTTGCCCTGCTCGTCCTCCGTGAAAAACGACTCCGCCAGCACCATGCCCTGGCACAGCAGGCGCTTGATCGGCTCGTCGCTGCCCACCAGGCCCTCATCGCGCATCAGTTTGTGAAAAAAGCGCACGTATAACAGGTGTAAAATAGCGTGTTCAATACCGCCTACATATTGGTCGACAGGCAACCAGTAGTTGGCCGCACCCGGTTCCAGCATGCCCTCGCCGTAGTTGGCGCAGGTGTATCGGGCGTAGTACCACGACGACTCCATAAAGGTGTCGAAGGTGTCGGTCTCCCGCTCCAGCGCCTGCCCATCAAGCGCGTAGCGGCGCCAGTCGGGGTCCTGTTTGAGCGGTGAGTGCACCCCGTCCATCTCGACATCTTCCGGCAGCAGCACGGGCAGTTTTTCCGCCGGCACCGGAATCTCGCCGCCGTCCGGCAGGTTGAACATGGGAATGGGCGCGCCCCAATACCTTTGCCGGGATACCCCCCAGTCGCGCAGGCGAAAATTGGTCGTGATCTCGCCCTTGCCCGCCGCCGACAGCGCCTTGGCGATCGCTTCGAAAGCGGCCCTGAAATCCAGGCCGTCGAAGGCACCGGAGTTGATCAGGCGGCCCTTGTCGAGAAAGGGCGCCGCGTCGATATCCCAGGCTGTGCCGCTGGCCGGCTCGACGACCTGGGTAATGGGTAAGTCGTGGGCCCGGGCAAACTCCCAGTCGCGCTGGTCGTGTCCCGGCACCGCCATCACCGCCCCGGAGCCATAATCCATCAGCACGTAGTTGGCTACCCATACGGGGACCTCCGCGCCGCTGATGGGATGGATGGCTTTGAGGCCGGTATCCAGGCCCCGCTTTTCCATGGTGGCCATATCGGCTTCGGCCAGCGATTGTTTTTTGCAGGATTCGATAAACGCCGCCAGCGCCGGGTTGTCCCGGCTCAATGCGAGGCTGATCGGGTGCTCCACCGCCAGGCTGACATAGGTGACGCCCATCAGGGTATCGGGCCGGGTGGTGTACACCTCGAAGGCGCCGATGTCAGCGATCTGCCCGCTGAGTTTGCCGGGCGCCAGATCGAAGCGCATATTGATGCCCCGGCTCTTGCCGATCCAGTTGCGCTGCATGGTCTTAACCTGCTCCGGCCACTCGGTCAGGTCATCGAGGCTGGTCAGCAGTTCATCGGCGTAGGCGGTGATTTTGATAAACCACTGGGGAATTTCCTTGCGCTCGATCGGGGCGCCGGAGCGCCAGCCGCGGCCGTCGATCACCTGCTCGTTGGCCAGCACGGTCTGGTCCACCGGGTCCCAGTTGACGGTGGCCATTTTTTTATAGACCAGCCCCTTCTCGTAGAGGCGGGTAAAAAACCATTGTTCCCAGCGGTAGTAGTCGGGTTGGCAGGTGGCCAGTTCGCGCTGCCAGTCAAAGCCGAAGCCCAGTGATTTGAGCTGGGACTTCATATGCTCGATATTGCTGTAGGTCCACTTGGCGGGGGCGGTGCGGTTTTGAATCGCGGCGTTTTCCGCCGGCAGGCCGAAGGCGTCCCAGCCCATCGGGTGCAGGACGTTTTTGCCCAGCATGCGCTGGTAGCGGGCGATGACGTCGGAGATGGTGTAGTTGCGCACATGCCCCATATGCAGTCGCCCGCTGGGGTAGGGGAACATGGACAGGCAGTAGAACTTTTCCCGCGCGGGGTCTTCGCTGACTTCGAAGCTACGGTTTTGCGCCCAGTAGGTCTGGGCCTCGGTTTCGATCCGGTCGGGGTGGTAGTGCTCTTCCATCGTTTTTTCGTGGCCCTGGGTAAAACGCCTCGCCGGCTGGGTGGCATGTCAATGAGAAAACCCGTAATTATAGGGCCTGGCTTAGGTCGGGTATAGGGAAAAGTCGACAATTCTGCTAGGGTGCGCACTGGCCGGTAAAAGTTGGAAGACATGATAGTTCGCGCAATCCTGAAGGCGCTGGCGTTACCCCCCGGGTTGAATGTGCTGCTGCTATTGTTGGCACTCGCCTGCTGGTGGCACTACCGGCGCTTGTCGCTGGCGCTTGCTGCCGTGTCGCTGGTGTTGTTGATCGCACTGTCCCTGCCGCGGGTGGCGCAGGTGCTGGCGCACCAGTTGGAGCGCCCCTATCCGGCGGTGTCACCCGAGCAGGTGGTGCGCGGGGCCCAGGCGATTGTGGTGTTGGGGGGCGGTGACTACCCGCGGGCCGAGGAGTTCGGCGGCGCCGATCTGTTGAACGCGGCGGCCCTGGTGCGAGTGCGTTACGCGGCTTACCTGCAGCGCCGGACCGGCTTGCCGATCCTGGTGAGCGGCGGGCGGGTGTACGGCCACGAGCGCGAGGCGCAGGCCGAGATCATGGCGCGGTCGCTGCGCGATCACTTCGGGGTCGATGTCGAGTGGATCGAGCCCGCCAGCCGCACCACCCTGGAAAATGCCATTTACAGCGCCGAGGTACTGGCCGCGGCCGGCATCGAGCGCATTGCCCTGGTGAGCCACGCGCTGCATATGCGGCGCTCGGTGGCGGTGTTTTCCCAGCGCGGGCTGACGGTGCTGCCGGCGCCCACCGGTTACTTCGCCCGGACGCCGATCCGCGGCTGGCTGGCTTTTTTGCCGCGCGCCGACGCCCTCGACTTGAGTCGCAGGGCATTGCACGAGCAGTTGGGCTATTGGGTGTACAAGCTGGAGTCGCAGTAGGGGGCGCCGATGTTCGAACACGACTTAAGACTGGAAAACGCCTGCCACTTTTCCCGCTTTGATGCGGGCCATCCCTTGTCGACTTTCTCCCCCCACGACTTTCAATTGGAGGAGGCGGTCTGGGCCACTGCCGAGCATTATTTTCAGGCGCATAAATTTCGCGACCGCGCCTATGGTGAAAAAATTCGCCTCGCTATCGATGCCAGGCTGGCCCACAAACTCGGCAACACCTGGTGGAAGCGCAAGCGCGCCGACTGGAAGTCCATACGCCGCACAATCATGACGCGGGCCATGTACAGCAAATGTATCCAGAACAGCGCGGTGAAGCAGGCGCTGCTGGACACCGGTGACCTGCTGCTGGTCGAAACCTCCGCTTACGACCATTACTGGGGCATCGGCAGAGACCAGCGCGGCGAGAATATGCTGGGTCAGGTATTGATGGCGATTCGGGAAAAGCTGCGGGAGCGGTGACCAATGGCGCCAGCTCCGGAGGTAGACTTACCCCCGGTAGTGTTAATCAAAATCGCTAGAACTACTGTTCTGTTGCGGAAATAACGTTGCAAAGCCGCTCAGTTTAACGATTTACAATCGCCCTATGCTCTCATTATTCCAGCCGCATAAGCGTTACGGAGAGCACATAGCGACGATCGCTACAGTACACGCTTGACCTGTGTGTAGTCGCCGCGGACCTTCAACGTCACTTCGACAGCGACATCACTGCGGTTGCGCCAGAACCATCCGTGGGCCCCGTCAAAAGCTGCCGTGAGAGCATCTGCATCGACAGTTTCGGCGCGACCCTTCCGATAGCTGACAGATTGACCTTCGGTACCGTTGCCATGAAGGTCAGAATTGAGGTGCCCTGCGGAAACAGACCATTCATAGTCGGCAGTGGCGCCTTTGTTCATGATGAGCTTGATCTCGGCGGCCGCGCCGGGTTCGAGCGTTAAACTTACAGTGTCGGTCCATTGTGGCGCATCCGCATCGGTTGTTTCCGCAGCGGCAACTTCCGGGGCGATTGCTGCCGGTACTGGCGCAGCCTCAATGTCTTTGGTGGTGACAGGGGGCGCGGTTGTTTCAACCAATTCGGCCCGCCCTGCTGCCTCGCTCGCCGCTTCTTCGGCAAGCTGCACTTTGATCTCGCCCATTTCAGTGAGGCCGAGTGTGCGCCCGATGCCTGTTGGGTCGACGCCATATTCTGCCGGCAAAATGGCGGTTATGAGCAGGGCGATCGCCACACCCAGAGCGATAAGGGTAGAGCGCAGCAATTGCGCACTGGTGGGGAGGTCTTGTCGTTCGGGAAGGTCAGTGTTGTACATATCGAATTCCTCTTAAGACACGAAATAGCCGGTCAACTGGTAGCCGATCAGCATGAAGCCGGCGGACATCACAGCGACGTTAGCGGTATAAGCGTGTTTCAGGAAACTGGGTGTGCGGCGCCAGTAACCCATTGCGATCAGGATGGCGGCCAGAGCGAGTAACTGGCCGATCTCAACGCCGATATTGAAGGCGAGCAGGTTCGGTAAGAGGCCGTCGGGAGACACCTCATAGTCGAGGATTTTGCTCGACAGGCCGAAGCCATGAAAGAAACCGAAAACCAGCGTAGCGAGCTTCATATTGGGCTGGAAGCCGAACCAGCGCTGATAGGCGCCGAGATTGTCGAGCGCTTTGTAAACCACAGACAGTCCGATGATGGCGTCAATGATGTAGCTGTTGATGCCGATATTGAAATAGACGCCGGCGAGCATCGTTGTGGAATGGCCGAGCGCAAACAGACTGACATAGATGGCGATATGTTTCATCTTGTAGAGAAAGAAGATCACGCCCAGCAAAAACAAAATATGGTCGTAGCCGGTGACCATGTGCTTGGCGCCGAGATAGATGAACTCAATGAAATGAACGCCTGTGATCTCCTGGATATAACCCTTGTCGCCCTCGGCGACGCCATGGGCGAAAGCCTGACTCCACAGAGCCAGAGATGTGAGTAGGAAAACGCCGAGTACCCGGCCTGGATGTTTCATAAAATTAGTCCTTATCGGTGCCGTGATGTGACGAACGCGGCCACTGCGGATGCAGATCATCGATCACGAAGGGGTGGGTGAAATCGCCCGTCGGGTGGCCCTCAAGAAGATGCGGATGATCGGCGGACAAGTGCTTGTGGTCATGGGTGAGTCGCATAGTATCGCTGTGCAGCCATGAAACGAGGGCGGCAAGGCTCCCGGCCAGAAAGAAACGCCTACAGGCGCGACTGGAGAGGACACTCAGCATGTTCGGCACCTACGGCCGCGCCGGCGCCGCTTTGGTCAGCGGGCTCCGGGGAGCAGGCATCGTTAGACGCCCGACACCGCCGATGATCCGATAGAGCGCCGGCAGGACGAGCAGTGTCAGCAGCGTTGACGAAATGATCCCGCCGATGACGACCGTCGCCAGCGGGCGCTGCACTTCGCTCCCCGCCCCGACATTGAACGCCATCGGGACAAAGCCGAGGCTCGCCACCAATGCGGTCATCAGAACCGGCCGCAGGCGCTGCATGGCGCCGGTGCGGATCGCCGTTTCCAAATCGATCCCGGCGGCCAGGCGCTGCTTGATAAAGGTCAGCATGACGACGCCGTTAAGAACGGCGACGCCCGACAGAGCGATAAAGCCGACCCCGGCGGAGATCGACAGCGGCATATCCCTCAAGGCGAGCGCCGCGACGCCGCCCGTCAGTGCCAGCGGCACGCCGGTAAAGACGACCACCGCATCGCGCGCCGTGCCGAACAGCATCATCAAAATGCCGAAAATCAGGAGCAGTGCTGCCGGCACGACGATCGATAAACGCTGACCGGCGGAGATGAGTTGCTCGAAGGTGCCGCCATAGGTCATCCAATAGCCGGTTGGCAGGTCGACTTGCGATCTGACCGACGCCTGGAGATCGCGAATGAACGAGCCGAGATCGCGATCTCGTACATTGGCGGTGACGAGCATCTTGCGCTTGCCGTTCTCGCGGCTGACCTGGTTCGGGCCGGGTGCAATGTCGATTGCCGCCACTTCCGATATCGGTACGGACAGGGGGCCGTGCAACGAGCGACGGTGCTCCGGGAGCGGAACAAGCATCTGCCCGATCGCCATCACATCCGAGCGAATGTCCTCGGGCAGCCGCACCACGATATCGAAGCGGCGGTCGCCTTCAAAGAACTGGCCGACCGTCTCACCGCCAAGGGATATGCCTGCGACACGCTGGATGTCGGCGACCGACAGACCATAACGCGCAAGCGCCTCCCGGTTCGGCGTGATCGACAGGATCGGCAGACCCGTCACCTGTTCACGTTGGACGTCGGCCGCACCGGGGATACCCGCGACAACCGCCTCGACGGCTTCGGCGAGCGCTGCGAGTTGATCGAGGTCGTCGCCGTAGAGCTTCACCGCCACATCGGCGCGCACGCCGGAAATCAGCTCATTGAAGCGCATCTGGATCGGCTGGGTAACTTCATACTTGCTGCCGGGCACGGCCTCTGCGGCCGCCTCGATTTCCGCCAGCAGGACGCTTCGCGGCTTTCGCGGGTCCGGCCATTGCGCGCGCGGCTTCATAATGAGGAAGGTGTCTGCAACGCTCGGCGGCATCGGATCAGTCGCTACATCGGGTGTACCGATCTTGCCGAAGATACGCTCCACTTCCGGCAGTTTGGCGAGTTCTTTCTCCAGCATGGACTGCATCTCGATCGCCTGGCTGAGACTGGTGCCGGGAATGCGCAGCGCATGCAGCGCGACATCGCCTTCATCAAGGTTCGGAATGAACTCCGCACCGAGCCTGGTCGCGCCATAGCCGGTGACGCCAACCAGGACGACCGCCGCGGCGATTACGCCGTAACGCATCCGCAGGGCAAAGCTTAGCACCGGGCGATAGGCCCGGGACGCGCCCCGCATGATGCGGCTTTCCCTTTCCTCGACCTTGCCGGTAACGAATATGGCCACAGCAGCCGGCACAAACGTCAGAGAAAGGATCATGGCAGAGGTCAGCGCGATCACAACCGTAAACGCCATTGGGTGGAACATCTTGCCTTCGATGCCGGAGAGCGCGAAGATCGGCAGATAGACGACCGTGATGATCATTACCCCGAAGATCGAGGGCTTGATCACCTCGCAGCTCGCCCTGGCGGCAATATCGAACCGCTCATCCCGGGTAAGCAGGCGACCGCGACGTTTTTGCTCATCCGAGAAGCGCCGCAAACAGTTCTCCACAATGATCACGGCGCCGTCGACGATCAGGCCGAAATCAAGCGCACCGAGGCTCATAAGGTTGCCCGACACCTGGTTCTGAACCATGCCGGTAATGGTCAGGAGCATGGCGAGGGGAATGACAGCCGCCGTAATCAGCGCGGCGCGGACATTGCCGAGCAGCAAGAACAAAACGACGACGACGAGCAATGCACCTTCGGCGAGGTTCTTCTCGACCGTGGCGATAGTCCGCTCGACCAGCGTGGTGCGGTTGTAGACGGTTGTAATCGAAACGCCGGACGGCAGGCTTGCGGCGATCTCGGCAATGCGCTCATCGACCGCGATTGAAACCGCCCGGCTGTTTTCGCCGATCAGCATGAAAGTCGTCCCCAGAACAATTTCCTCACCGTTCTGGGTTGCCGCGCCTGTGCGCAGTTCCCTGCCGACAATGACCTCTGCGACGTCGCGCAGCAGAGTGCTGGTCGCACCACGATCCGCGACGGCGATGCGTTCAAGGTCTGCCAGGGTCTGCACCTGCCCGGGGACACGGATCAGGTTTTGCTCGCCGTTGCGTTCGATGTAACCGGCGCCGCTATTGTGATTGTTGCGTTCGACGGCTTCGAGCACGTCTTCCAGGGTCAGGCCCAGGCGCACCAGCGCCATCGGGTCGGGCGTGATATGGATTTCCTTTTTGTAGCCCCCGACAGTGTTGACTTCGGTGACGCCCTCCACGGTGCGCAGTTGTGGCAGCACAACCCAGTCATTCAGGGTTCTGAGCGCCATGGCGTCATAAGGCCGGCCGTCCTCATCGCGCGCGTTTGCATCGGCGGAGAGAATATACATGTAAATCTCGCCAAGTCCGGTCGCGATGGGGCCGAGTTCGGGCGCAATCCCCGCCGGCAGAGAACCCCGAACCGCCTGCAGGCGTTCCGATATCAATTGCCGAGCGCGATAAATGTCCGAGCCGTCATCGAAGACAACAGTGACCTGGCTGAGGCCGTAGCGGGAGATGGAGCGCGTATAGTCGAGGTCCGGCAGGCCGGAAATCGCGGTTTCCACCGGAAAGGTGATACGCTGTTCGGTTTCGAGCGGCGAGTAGCCTGGCGCCTTGGTATTGATCTGCACCTGGACATTGGTGATATCTGGCACAGCGTCAATGGGGAGTTTTTGAAAGTTGTAGACGCCAAGTGCGGCGAACACGAAAACCAGCGCGAGCACGGTCCAGCGCTGACGTATGGATAGTCGGATCAATTGCTCCAGCATGTGGCGACCTCCTAGTGATCGTGGCCGGCGCCGGACTTTTCGACGTCGGCTTTAAGCAGGAAGGCGTTGGCTGTCACATACTCCGTCCCCGGCTCAAGGCCGCCATGGACAACCGCCCATTCACGATCCCGAGCGCCAAGATCGAGCATGCGTACCTCGTAGGTTTCATCAACTCTGGCGAAGACGACGGTGAAATCGCGAAAGCGCTGCAGACCTGACGTGCGCACTGCAAGTGGCGCGTCTATGGTCTCAACGACGATTTCGCCATTCACCCGCATACCCGGATAAAACCCAGCGTCGGCTGGCACAGGTGTGCGTGCAATAAGTGTCTGAGACAGTGGGTCCGCCATTGGCATGTACGCGGAGATTTCCGTCTGTACGGCTTTGTCGCCAATCGGTGTTTCAATCTTCACCGCCAGACCGGGTGTTACTTTTTGCCGGTCTTTCGGAAAGATGTGAAGGCGTGCTTCCATTTGCGAGGTGTCGCCGATCGCAAACAGCGCCTGGCTGCCCGCGACATCGCCGACATTCGTGTTACGCTCAATGACCACACCATTGAACGGTGCAGTAATGGTGAGCGGCTGTAAAGTCGAAACATTCTCGAGCAGCGCAAGCGTCTCGCCGCTACCGACCCTGTCGCCTACGGATTTGGTAATCGATAAGACGCGAGCGGTATATGGCGACTTAACCTTCGCCGTCGCGCCGGGTGCGAAAGTGATCTTGCCGGTGACCGGGATCGAGATGTCGACTGTCGCAGCTCCGGCTATTTCGGTTGTAATACCTGCCGCTTTGGCAAGGGCGTCGGCAATTTCGGTGCGGCCTTCAATGGCGTCATAGGTCCAGGCGCTTGCCCTGCCGTTATATCTGGCGTTGATTGTGACGACGAAGGAATGCGGCTCGGTGACGATCCCATCGCCGACAAGATAGTTCCCTTGCGGGCTGAATTTGAACCGGTCTACCTGATCGCCCAGGCGTTTCAGCTCCAGCGTCAGGTCAACCTGGTCCGGTGACAGCGGTTCGCCGTCTTGATACGCGTAGAGACGAAATTGCGGATCGACACCGGTTTCAAAGATGGTGACCTCGATGGCGAAATCTCCGTCCGACAGCAGCCGTCCGCCATTGGGACCTTTGATTGCTTCGGTCTCAGCCAGTTCGGGCGTGTCAGTCGTTGTCGCCGAATCAGCGCTGCAGCCGACAAGACCGATTGCGACGGTAAAGATCATAAGGCTGTAGAGAAGGTAAGTTGTACAGTGTTTCATGGTTGTGCCTCCATTGCAGCGACGTCGCCGGTTAGTCGCTGCAAAGCTGCGTCGTTCATCAGGAGTGTTTCGAGGTGATCGACACGCAGCTTGTGCAGCGCGATCAACACTTCGTGGGCGTCGAGAATATCGCGGAAAGAAAGCGCACCGCGCCGATAACCTTCTTCGGCAAGTTTGAGTGCTGCGCCGGCCTCCGGAATGAGCTTCTCATCAAGCGCTGCCAGCATATCGACGGCTTGCGCTGAGGCTTGACGTAAGGCCGTGGTTTCGCGAACTACCTGCTGCAAAAGCACACGCTTTTCGGCTTCGATCGCCTGTTCTTTGGCGCGTGCCCTGGCCACCTTCGCATCACTACGGGCGCCCATGCCAAACGGGATAGAGATGCCGGTAGTCACGCCGAAGTCATCGGATGCCCCAAAGTTGCGGATGCCAACATGCCAGGTGATGTCAGCTTTGCGGCCCGCTTGTTCGAGTTTGCTGATGGCGCGTGCCTCGCGTTGTCGGGCCTCCAATGCCAGGAGATCTGGCCAGGATGAAAAACTCAGGTCAACTGCGCGGACATCGGCCGTTTGCGCGAGCGCAGATCGGTCGAGAGTGAAGCGCCCACTTTGCCCGGTCAGGTTGGACAGTTGTTCCAGAAACGCGTTTTGCTGTGCTCGGTGAAGCCGCAATTCCGACTGCGCTGTCAACAGCTCTGTTGTAGCGCGGACGGTCGCTAAGGCGGGATCGGCAGACCGCCGGACACGCTCGTCGATCGCGCCTTTGATCGCGTTAACGTGCTCAATTTCCATGCAGACCACAGCCTGCCGGGCCGATGCGACCAGCGCTGCGGCGTACAGGCGGCGCACATCATAGGCGATCTGGTTGGACGAAACGGCTGCCGCTGCCCTCGCAATATCGACCCCGCTCGCGGCGACGGCTGCGCGCGCTTCGCGTTTTCCGCCCCGTTCCCAGACGCGGGCATAACTGCCGGTTACTTCCAGGGGGTCAGTATCGCTGAGGCTCTCCGACCGTGGGAAATCCTCTGTCTGAAATCGGATTTCATCGGGCGGGCGCAACGACGCGATCCGGTTCTCAGAGCGAGCCGCAGTCACCGCCGCCAGCGCTGCATCTTTTCGAAGATCATTTTTGAGCGCTAATGCAACCGCCTGCTCGACGGATATCGAAGGTGAGCGATCAGGCTGCGCCTGAATGGCAGTAGGTCCGGCCGTTGTCCCCGGGCAGGGCGGATTTCGCGCCCATACCGAAACGGCCACAGTCAACGCCATAAGCGCGACCGTTGATTTCATCAACATGTCGGAAGACTCCAAATCTATGTATGAGAATCATCCGCTCAAAGCGGACGGATTGCGGGTATAGATTCGGATTAGTCGGGAATGTGATCTATCAGATAGAGCGGATCGGCAAGGAACGATACTGCCCCAAGTGCTTTTGAGTCTTTGTTTGAAATATTGACGTCTAACGCTTTCAGCGAGTCTACAGCGGCGCTTCCGTGGCCATGTGAGGCGTGATCTTCAACGTCATGGTCAGCGTCGCTTTTATCAGTGTGGTCATACCTGTCGTGGGGAAACACCGCTTTGTGAAAGGCGATCGACAAATCCCCGAATGTCTCTTCTGAATTCTCAGAGCCGTGGACAAGATGCAGTTGTGCTTGAGCGAACACCGAAATGCTGCTTGATAGCACCAGAACCAGGCAAAGAAATTTAGTAAAGCACGGTTTCATAGCGCCGGATTGTACTGCCATATCAAATAGTTAACAAGGCGAGTCGTTCACGCTCGTCGTCACTGAGTTCTATGCGTTGGGTCTTTCCGCCTGGTTTCGCCACCTGGAAGACCGTGGTTCTTGGGGCAGTCTACGCACAGTGAGGAAGCTTGCAGTGTGTCAGTTTTACGACCTCACTCCACGGAACCTCTGAATAGATTCGCTTGTTAAGGAACATCCTCTCCGTCACCCTTTGAGATTAAGGGGGCAACAATTGAAAAAGACCTTAATCGGGGTATCCACAGAGGGAAGGGGTGGCAAAATGAAGGACTGTTCTTGAGCACGCCACCACCGGAAGTGGGCCTCGCAAGTGAAAGTAGAACCCGAAACGAGTGCCGCTGACCGTGACAGTCAACCTCAACGCCTGCGAGGAATAATGGCAAGATGTGTGGTGAGGCGGGTGCGGAGGTTCTGTGAGAGGTGGCCGCTATTGGTGCCGAAACGGTGCCACCGCCCTCAAATGGTGCCGATTACGCCCGGTCGCCGTCGGGTTTGGGCCGCGACTGGGCGTAAACTCCAAGCTGGCATGGACCTTGCCCAATTAAAGACCACTGAAACTGAATGAATTATGACCGCATAAATGAAAGCGGTGAGGTGTACTGTTTATATGAATGAGATGGTTGCCGTCCTCAACCGTGAGCGAGACCCGGCGGATACGGCGAAGTTTATCGACTGTTGTGCTATTTACCGGCGGCGTCTCGATGCCATTCACCTGATCAAGCAGATCAATCATCTGGTCAAAGCGGTGCAGAAACATCGCGGGCTGAGTATGGCGGTGCTGGCGGGGGACAAGCTGTTCGAAGGTGAACTGCTGGCACTGCAGCAGCAGGTGGATCGCCGGATTGCGGTGCTGGATGCGTTTGCGGCGCAGTCCTCGCCACTGTTGGACGCGCGCGAGCGGGAACAGATTTATCACGCCTGGGCGACGCTGAAAACGGACTGGCGCGATGACAATGTGATCGACAATTTCGAGTTGCACTGCCATTTTGTCGAACAATTGCTGAACCTGATGACGCAATTGGGCAAGCACCTGGAGCGCCCGATCTCCGACTATCTGTCGACTCTGGACCAGGTGCCGCGCCAGGCCGCCGCTTCCCAACTCAACAGCCATGCCGCTTGCAAACAGTTGGCCCTGCTGGTCTTTGCGTGCAAACAAATGCCGGATATGGTGGAACTGGTGGCCAAGATCAGAGGGCTGGCCACGCACGCGATCGTGCAGGGGACCTGCGACTATGTCAATGATCGCAAGCTGCGCTACCTGTTGCAGTGCACCAAAGCGGAAAACGAAAAACTGCGGGTGCAGATGGGCCGGATGCCGGCCTCGATCAAAAATCACCTCGCTTCGCTGCCGATGATCAAAACCTACGATCTGAAATTGATGTTTTTGCTCAACAGTGTGGAGCAGGACATTCTCAGCGGCGGCCATATCTCCATCGACCAGCGCCAGTTGTTCGAGTTGGCTACCCAGATTATCAATGTCTATGTCGATGTCATCACCGAGGGGCTCGAGCTGCTGCAAACCTGGCAGGAACACCAGTTGGAGGCCTGGCTGACCAGCGGTTGACTCGCAGCCCGGCCTGAACGCCCGCCGGTTTCGCCCCGCCACCCCAAGTCGGGCGCCCACTCGTACGCCCCGGCTATCCCCCGGCCGCAGAATATAGGATTTAGCGTGACTCAGACGGTTGATTCACTCTGGTTTTTGTGGCCCTATGTCGCCTGTTCGCACATAAAAACGAATTAAACTGCAGCGCCGGGCAAAAAAAGTTACTTTTGACGCCAGAGTGTTGAATTTGCGGACATCTCGATTCTTATAAAATCCATTTCAAACAACTGGGTCAGGTGTGTAATGAAAACCAATTTACTGCCGAAGATGACTGCTATTGTGGTCACCGACAGGTACGGTAATGAGGCGGGTATCGATATAAAGTTGGTGCGTTACGATGGCCAACTGTTTATCTTCATGTCGGACCGGGACCGTTTTACGGCCTCGGGCATCGCTCACAATACCGGTCAATACCTCACACAACTGGTTGAGCGACTGGGGCTCGATGTGACCAGGAGCGTTTTTTTTCGCCATATCTACACGCCGGCGACGGGCAGCGTGTTCGGTCGCTTCAACATCAAGTGGGGCGCTGACGGTCTCGACAGCTATACCTTCAACATGCTCAACAATATTGATGGCGCTCTCGATGTGCGCCGGGCCCTGGTCGAAGGGGAGATGGTTCCCGTCAGTCAGCTCCATAAGCTGGAGGCGAGTTAAAGCGGCGCGCGCCGATCAGGCCGAGCGCCAGCAGGCCCAGGCACAGCGCGATCACCGGTGCGCTGCCCCAGCGCATAAACGGTGTGGTGCCCACCACCGCGGCGATTTCTCCGGACAGGGTTTGTTGCACGAACTGTTCGCTCCTGTGCAGGATGCGCCCGCGGCGGTCGACAATGGCGCTGACGCCGTTGTTGGTGGCGCGGATAAGGTAGCGGCCGGTTTCCAGCGCGCGCATCTGCGCCATCTGCAGGTGTTGAATCGGACCGATGGAGTCGCCAAACCAGGCATCGTTGCTGATGGTGATCAGGGCGTGGCTGGTGGCGGCGCTGGCGGCCACCAGATCCGGATACACTACTTCATAGCAGATGAAAGGCGCGAGCCGGTAGGCGCCCGCCCGCAGTCCCGGTTGTCCGTCGGGGCCGGCATCGATAATGGAAGTGGGCAGATCGAAAAAGGCGATCAGGCCGCGCAGGTAGCGGTCCAGCGGCACGTATTCGCCGAACGGTACCAGGCGTCGCTTGTGGTAAATGCCGCTGCCCTGGCCGAGGCCGATGATGCTGTTGTAGTAGGCCGGTTCCGGGTTGACCTGGCGAAAGTAATCGTCAAATAAAATGCCGGTAATCAGCGCCGTATCGGTAGCGCTCGCCTTTTCGTGCATCTCCTCCAGGTAGGGGCCGGCATCGTGGAACAGCAGCGGCACCGCCGCCTCTGGCCACACCACCCAATCGTGCTGCCACAGGGGTTCGCTCATATCGCGATAGCGTTGCAGTGTCGGTTGTAAAAAACTCGGCGCCCATTTCAATTCCTGGGGAATATTGCCCTGGGCCATGCCCACGGTCAGCGGGCGATCGATGGTTTGGGTCCACTGCGGTTTTTGCAGGCCCCACCCCGCCAGCCACAGCGGTGCTATCAGGGCCAGGCAGAGCAGGGCGCGACGCTGCGGCAGGCCGGTTGCAGCGGCCAACAGGGCTGCGCTCAGCGTACATGCCAGGCCGACGCCGAAAATGCCCGCCACCGGGGCCCAGCCCGCCAGCCAGGTATCGATATGGGCGTAGCCGATATACAGCCAGGGAAAGCCGGTAAACAGCCAACTGCGCAGCCACTCTCCCAGAATCCAGCAGCCGCTGAATCCCAGCACCAGATTGGCCGGGCCGGCGCGCAGCCAGCGACCCAGCAGGTAGAACGGCAGGCTGAAGACCGCGGCCAGAAACAGGATGAAAATACCGGTCAGCAGCAGCGCCAGTGGCAGCGGCGCACCGCCGTAGCCGCTGATACTGACGATGACCCAGGAGGCGCCGGAGCCGTACATGCCCAGGCCGAACCAGAAACTGCGCCACATTGCCTGGCGGCCGTCCAGGTGTTGCAACGTCCAGGCCAGCAGCGCCGGGCAGGCCAGACTCAGCGGCCAGATATCGAAAGGTGCCAGCGACAGCGGCAGCGCCAGGCCCGCTAGCAATACCAGTACATGACCCCGCCAGCCGGGTTGGAGCAGAGACAGGCCCGGGGAGAGCGGTCCCGACAGGGATGGATTGACGTGCACTGGCTACTGCTTCCTTCTGCAAAAAAAGCGTTAGTGTAACGGCGAATAGCCGCCGGCACGAGTTTCGTGTTTCCGGAACCTGGCCAAGCGTTGGCAATTACCGCCCGGGCTGTCTCTGGCGGCGCAGCTCAGTCGATAAGGCCCAACTCGAACGAGCGTCGCATCAGTTCCGACACTGAATGTACCTGCAGTTTTCTCATCAGGTTGGTGCGATGCCGGTCCACGGTCTTGGCGCTGATGTGCAGGAGTTCGGCGATTTCGCGATTGGTGTGGCCGAGGGTTATGAGTCGCAGCACCTGGGCCTCGCGTTTGGTGAGGCCGCTGTCGTCGTCGCTGCCGGCCAGTTCCCGCACCGATGCCGACAGCGTCGCCGTGCCCTGCAGTATTTCCGGCAACGCCAGCAGTACCTGCTCGAAATCGTCGGACTTCAGAAACACACCCGCGGCGCCGGCATTGACCAGGGGCAACAGCGTCTGGCGCTGGGTCTGGCCGGTGAAAAAAACCACGCGGGTGGCGGGGCAGCGGCGTTTGATTTCAGCGCAGACATCCAACCCCGACATCCCCGGCATCTGTGCATCGAGCAGCACAATATTCGGGCGGTGCTGCCGGCACAACGCCAGTGCGGTAATGCCGTCGGCGGCATCGGGCAGCACCTGATAGTGCCCGAGTTTTTCCAGGCGGGCGCGCAGCCCGTCGCGCACCACCTGATGATCGTCGGCGATCAGAATCGATATTTTTTTACTGTTGAGAGTGTTGCTCATGATGGGCGGGTTTGTTGGCGGGACCGGTTTTCCAATATACTCAGTTCCGCTCGATCAATCCAGGCACAAAAACAAGACGCCGAATCAGCCGCGCCGGTTCGGGCGAACATGCAGCCAAACGAGATCAATAGCGTATGCAGCCAGCCCGGATATTGCCGAGGTGTTGGATTAACCAGCAGTTGTCTGAATGGCCTGGCAGGCGTTGTGGGCTTCAGTCGAACTGGCGCCGCGGCCCGTTATCCGCGTTGGCCACCGCGATCTTGCTGCTGGTCCTGGTACCGGCGGCGCCTGCGTTCGCCGCCAGCGGTTCGGATGCGGGTGGTGGTGAGGCTGTTGTTGAGACCCTTGTTGAGACCGTTGTCACTCACCTGTCCCACGCGCTTAACCCGGGTACCGATCTCCGTTGTGATGAGGCGGCGCAGCGCCTGGAAACCATTGCGTTCAGCCCCACCGATGGGTTGATCGACTACGGTTTTTCCCCGGCGCAAGTACTGGTGAAAATCAACTTGCGCAATATTTCAGCAGTAGCGCAGGAGCGGGTTATCGATCTGAACTCCACCTTTTGGCAGTCGATAACTGTCTGTCAGATCGCAGCGGGGGCGGCACCGGCGGAGCTGCTGCGGCTGCACCGCGATGCCCCTTTTGGGCAACGCCTGATTGCCTACAGAAATCTGGTGATTCCCGTGGTGACCGATGCCGGCGCTGAGCAAACCCTGCTGCTCGCCTACCGCTCCGGGGGCACCGCGCAGATGAAAATCGACATTTACGATCGCCAGGCCTTTTTTTATCGCTCGGTCAGTGAAACCGCCCAGTTGATGTTATTTGTCGGTGCCGCAGCTTTTATGGTGTTGTACAGCTTTCTCAACGCTTTGAAAAGCGCGACGTCTGTCTATATCGCCTACGCTGTCTACGTCACCACCGTGGTGCTCTATGTTATTCATATGGAGGGCGTCAGTTTTCAGTACCTGTGGCCCGATTCGCCGCGCTGGAACGCGGTGGCCTCGGCTTACCTGGGGCTCGGAGCCATTCTGTTTGCGGTGCTGTTCGGCGTGTTGTTTCTGGATTTGCGCCGCCGTTTTCCCGCGCTGTTTTACCTGGCACTGGCGCACATGGGGGTGACCCTGGCGGCACTGGTGATATTCAGTTTCGGCTGGCAACAGGTGATAAAAAAATGGGCGTTTATGATCAGTCTCGCGGGCGGTTTGCTGTGCTGTGGTTTTGGCGTTTACTCCTGGATCAAGGGCTATCGGGAAGTCAGGTTTTACGTGCTCGGCTGGTCGATACTGTTTGCGGCGGGACTGCTGTTGACGGCCAATCACTGGCTGTCCGGTTTTATGGCGGTGCAGGTCGGTTATGAGCTGACGCGCTGGGCGGTACTGGTGGAAATCGCCCTGTTCGCCCTGGCGCTGGCGGACCAGAGTTCGATGGTGCGCAGGGCCTACCAGCACAGCCTGGTGCGCGAGGCGGAATTGTCGGCCAGCAAAGCGCGGGTCACGGCGCGGTTGCTGGAGAGTGAGAAGCAGCGCGGCAATATGCTTGAACGCCTGCGCGAACAGGCACGCTACCTCGCCACGGCCACCCACGATATGCGCCAGCCCCTGGCGGCGTTCAAGCTGTCGCTGGCCAACCTCGCCGGCGATCAGCCACTCGAGGAGCGCCAGGTTGCGCATATGAAACAGTGCGTCGATTACCTGGATGAGGTGGTCGAGCAGACCCTGGAGGGAGAACTGAGCCGTTCGGGTGAACTGTTGCGGGAAGACGCCGCCGTCGACAGTGTGGCGGAGCGGTTTGAATTGTCCGATGTGCTGGATAACGTCGCCTACATTTTTGGCAAGGAAGCGGCGAAGAAAAATATCGCCTTCCACTATCTCGGCACCTCGGTGGTGGTGGAGGCGAACCCGACGACGGTGATGCGCATCGTCAGTAACCTGGTGTCCAATGCGGTGAAATATACCCCGGCGGGCCGGGTCGTGCTCGGTGTGCGCCGCCGGGCCGGGGAGGCCTGTATCGAGGTTTGGGATACCGGTCCCGGTATCGACGCCCGGCGCCTGCCGGCGTTGTATCGCCCCCTGCAACAGGAGAACAGCGCGGCCGAGGGTAGCGGACTGGGTCTGGCGGCGGTAAAAGCGCTGTCTGAATCCATGCGCTGCACGCTCACGATCCACCCGAAAAATGCCGCCGCCGCGGTGGTTGGCACCCATGCCTGCCTGTGTCTGCCGCGGCCGGTGCTCTAGTGCCTGGGCGGGAAAAACCCTGCTCGGGCGGCGTTCAACAGAACTCGATTGCGTAAGTTCGAGCCTCGCATTGAGTTCAGTGAGATAGAGGTTCCGGCGTTGTCAGGCGCAGTAAATGAATCTGGCGATTGTCGGAATAGAGTACGCGAAACTGGTAGCCGTTGACCTCGGTGGCTTCATTGCGCTGCGGCAAATGGCCGAAGGCGCGCATTAAGATGCCGCCGATGGTGTCGAACTCATCGTCGCTGAAGTCGGCCCTGAAATGCTGGTTGAACTCTTCGATGGGCGTGAGTGCCTTGATGATAAAGTCGTTGTCGGAGACCTGGCGGATAAAGGTATCCTCCACGTCTTCGTCGGTTTCGTCCTCGATTTCGCCGACGATTTCCTCGAGAATATCCTCGATGGTGACCAGGCCGGAGATACCGCCGTACTCGTCAATGACCAGCGCCATATGGTAGCGGTTTTCACGAAATTCCCGCAGCAGCACATTCAGCCTTTTGCTTTCCGGAATAATATTGGCGGGTCGTAAAATACTTTCCAGGACGAAATCTTGTTGGCCGTTGAGGATCAGTGGCAAGAGGTCCTTGGCCAGCAAAATCCCTTTGATATCGTCCGCCGATTCGCCGACCACCGGGAAACGCGAGTGTCCCGATTCGATCACTTTGGGCAAAAAAGCTTCCGGTTGGTCGTCCACTCGCACCACTACCATATGCGAGCGCGGCACCATAATTTCGCGCACCTGCTGTTCGGATACGTCGAATGCCCCTTCGATAATGCTCAGCGCTTCCTGGTCCAGCAGCTTGTTGTCGGCGGCGTCTTTGATAATGTCCCGCAGTTCCTCGCGGGACTTCGGCTCGCCGGTGAAGGCGTGTAGCAGTCGGTCGAGCCACGACTTTTCCTGTTGTTTGCCGTTGGCCTGGCCGGTACTCGGGGGTTCTTCGCTCATGGTCTTCAGAGTTCTCCTGGTGCGTCGGTGGTGAGGTTGGGGTCAGTGCCCGGCTGCCTGCCGGTCGAGTTCGTAGGGCGCCGGATAGTGCAGGTCCAGCAGGATACGGGTTTCCAGGTCCTCCATAACCAGCGCGTCGGCATCCGCAACGTGATCGTAGCCGAGCAGATGCAGGGTGCCGTGTACCAGCATATGGGCCCAGTGGGCCTCGACCGGCTTGCCCTGGTCGCGCGCCTCGGCGATCACCACCGGCGCGCAGACCACCAGGTCGCCGAGCAGCGGCAGTGGCAGGTCCGGGGGTAAATCGGCGGGAAATGACAGCACATTCGTGGGCTTGTCCCGGCCGCGGTACTGGCGATTGAGCCGGCGGCTCTCGTCCGCGCCGACAATGCGCACACTCAACTCTGTCGGCGCGTGCGGCCGCACCGCGGCGCCCGCCGCCAGTGTCGCTGTTACCCAGCGGCGGATTTGCGAGGGGTCGGGGACCCGGTCGCCGGTGCTGGCGACTTGTATATCGATATCGAGGCTCATTGGTTTTGGTCGTGCGCCTGTTCGAATTGATCGTAGGCTTCGACAATACGCTGCACCAGCGGGTGGCGTACGACATCCTTGGCGGTAAAGAAGATAAAACTGATACCGGCTACATGTTCCAGGACCTGCATGGCGTGGCGCAGGCCGGAAGCCTGGCCGCGGGGCAGGTCAATTTGCGAGGGATCGCCGTTGATCACCGCAGTGGAGCCGAAACCAATGCGGGTCAGAAACATTTTCATTTGTTCGCGGGTGGTGTTCTGGCTCTCGTCGAGAATCACAAAGGCATTGTTGAGCGTGCGGCCGCGCATATAAGCCAGCGGTGCGACTTCGATGACATTGCGCTCGATCAGCTTGTCGACGGTTTCAAAGCCCAGCATTTCATAGAGGGCATCGTAGAGCGGGCGTAAGTAAGGGTCCACTTTTTGCGCCAGGTCGCCGGGCAGGAAGCCCAGCTTTTCCCCGGCTTCCACCGCCGGGCGCACCAGCAGGATGCGCTCGACTTCGTCTTTTAACAGTGCCTCGACGGCACAGGCCACGGCCAGGTAGGTTTTGCCGGTGCCCGCCGGCCCGACCCCGAAGTTGATGTCCTGGGTCTGCACCGCCCGCACATAACGCTGCTGGTTGAGCCCGCGCGGCTTTACCGTGCATTTCTTGGTGCGAATCAGGGTGAGTTCTTCGATATTGGAATCGGTATCGATACTGCTGTCAGCGCTGCCGTCGACGGCGTCGCCGCTGTCAACCGCCCGGGTTTGATCGTCCATCTGTGCCTCGACACGGGGTTGGGGTGATGACTGGATAAGGGTTTGCAGTAACTGCTGGAGCGCCAGGTGCACTTCATCCGGCGTCAAATCGACACCCCTGTCGGTTTCCCGATACAGGGATGTGAGCAGGCGTCCCGCCGCGCGGGTGGAGTTTGGGGGTCCGTGCAGGGAGAAATCGTTGCCGCGATTGCGAATCTCGATATCCAGACGCTGCTCTATTTGGCGCAGGTGTTCGTCAAATTGGCCGCAGAGGCTGGCTAATCGACGCGCGTCGTCAGGTTCGAGTGTAACCCGTCGAGCTACTACCTTTTGTTCAGTGGCAGCTTGTTCAGTGGCAGTGTGACTGTCCAAAATACGTAAAACTAGGTCCTTTCGGCAACCGTTTCGAGCTAGCCTAACCCATTCAAGTGAAGCTGGAAACCCCAGGAATCAGCTATATGGTTCTTAATAGCCGGGCCTTTATAGCGGCTCGAGATTACTCGCCATCCAGCTCTGATCCCACCAGCTCGCCGCGCAGGGAGTTCGGCAGGGCCTCGGCAATCAGAATGTCGGCGAAACGGCCAATTAAAGCGGCATTGTCGCAGTGGAAATTGACTACCCGGTTGTTCTCGGTGCGGCCGGCCAGTTGGCCGGGGTCCTTCTTCGAATAACCGGTCACCAGCACGCGCTCGGTATTGCCCACCATCTGCCGGCTGATGCGCTGGGCCTGCTGGTTGATGCACGCCTGCAGACGTTGCAGGCGTTGCTTTTTCACCAGCTCCGGCGTCTCGTCGGCCAGATCGGCGGCGGGGGTGCCGGGGCGCCGGCTATAGATAAAGCTGAATGATATATCAAAATCCATCTCCTCGATCAACTTCATGGTGGCGGCGAAGTCGGCGTCGGTCTCGCCGGGAAAGCCGACGATAAAGTCCGATGAAAAGCACATATCGGGCCGGATTTTCTTCAGGCGCCGCAGTTTGGATTTGTACTCGAGTACCGTATGGCCGCGCTTCATGGCGGCCAGAATCCGGTCGGAACCGCTCTGTACCGGCAGGTGCAGATGGCTGACCAACTCCGGCACCTCGGCGTAAACCTCGATCAGGCTGTCGGAAAACTCCACCGGATGGGAGGTGGTAAAGCGGATGCGGTCGATACCGTCGATGGCGGCGACATAGGTGATCAACTCGGCCAGGTCCACCGGCGCGCCGCTTCTGCCGGCGGCGGGCGCCTCGCCGCGGTAGGCGTTGACATTCTGCCCCAGCAGATTGATTTCGCGCACGCCCTGGGTGGCGAGATGGGCCACCTCCGCCAGTACATCGGCCGCCGGGCGGCTGACCTCTTCGCCCCGGGTGTAGGGCACCACGCAGAACGTACAGTACTTGGAGCAGCCCTCCATGACAGAGACAAAGGCGCTGGCGCCGTCCGCCTCCGGCTCCGGCAGGCGGTCGAATTTTTCGATTTCCGGGAAGCTGATATCCACCACCACGGCACCGCCGGCTGTTGGCGTTTCAATCATTTCGGGTAGGCGGTGCAGGGTTTGCGGGCCGAATATCAGGTCGACGTATGGGGCGCGGTCGGCGATGGCCGCACCCTCCTGGCTGGCGACACAGCCGCCGACACCGATCAGCAGGTCGGGTTTCGCCTCTTTGAGGTGTTTCCAGCGCCCCAGTTGGTGAAACAGTTTCTCCTGGGCCTTTTCGCGGATGGAACAGGTATTGATCAGCAGCACATCGGCCTCGGCCGGATCGTCCGTGGCCTCCATCTGGTGGGACTCGCCGAGCAGGTCGCGCATGCGGGCGGAGTCGTACTCGTTCATCTGACAACCATGGGTCTGGATAAAAAGCTTTTTAGCGCCTTTGGCGGCCATAGAGGGTTCCTGCTGACAGACAATCGGCAACCGGGTGGTGGCGGTACCGACTGCCGGTGTTTGTTTAAAATCTAACCAGCTAAAACGGGCCGAGCATTATAGCGGGACTGGCCGGCAAAAACGATACCCCGCGGGGTCGGCCGGCGCGGTTACGCTCGGTTACGGGGGTTGTATTTGCGGGAATTGTCCCCATCTTGAGCTACAAGTCGTTTTACTACGCCGGCGGGCTAAACCGCCTGCTACTTGCCGCCGCAGGCGCAACCGTGACACCAGACGAGCAAAACCCGATATGGCAGCCAACCCGATTTACAAGATTATCTTCTACAACCAGGGCCAGGTGTATGAAGTCTACGCCCGCGCCATCTATCAAAGCGATATGTACGGCTTTATAGAAGTGGAGGAGTTCGTTTTTGGCGAGCGCACGCAACTGGTCGTGGACCCCGGTGAAGAGAAGTTGAAAGGCGAATTCGAATCCGTAAAGCGCTCCTACATACCCATGCACTCGGTCATCCGCATCGACGAAGTGGAAAAGGAAGGGCCGGGTAAAGTGAGCGACATCAAGGCCGGTGACAAGGTAACCCACCTGCCGTTTCAGTCCGGCTTTTCTCCCAAGCCCGGCGCCGACAGCTAATCCGCAAAATACCTCTCCATACCTCTTCTGCCGCGCTACAGCCGCGGCGGTTCCCAGATCACCAAAACGTTACGACAATGCCGGCGGTAACCAACAGCAGGCCGATGGAGAGCACGCGATAGTTCTGGTACCAGGGCAGGGCGGCCAATTCTCGAGTTTCAGCGTGGTAGAGCGCCGGTTTCCAGGTGTAGTGTTCCACCACCTCGGCGGCGGGCGCCGGCGCGGTGGCGCTGATCACTATATTGGCGGCCGCACAGATAACCAGCAGCGCGGGCACCTGCAACAGGAAGTGGATATTGGTGATGGCCGGCGCCCAGCCGGCGGTTTTTACCACCAGAAAGGCGATCGAGATACCGTAGCCGAGCAGCAGGCTGGCGAAGGCGCCGCGGGCATTGGCCCGCTTGTAAAAAAGGCCCACCAGGAAGGCCGCCGCAATCGGCGGGGAGATATAGGCCAGCACCGATTGCAGGTATTCCCACAGTGATGAAAAGCGCTCGATCTGCGGTGCCCAGGCGGCCGCCAGGATCACCAGCACCAGGGTGTTGATCTGGCCTACCCGCACCAGTTTTTTACCGCCGATATCGGGGCGCAGTTTAGTGACCAGGTCCATGGTAATCAGCGTCGAGGCCGAGTTCAGGGTGGCGGAGATACTGGAGGCCATAGCCGCCAGTATGCCGGCCACCACCAGGCCCAGAATACCCACCGGCAGCAGTTTATAGATCAGCACCGGATAGGTCATATTGGGGCAGTCGTGGAGGCTGGTGCAAAGTGTCTGCCCGCCCGTCGCCGCCGGAATTTGGTAGCCGAGAAAGCTGATATCCAGATCGGTGTAAAGCACCGTGGCGACGGCACCGGGAATCACCATGATAAACAGCACCGGCAATTTCAACAGCCCGGCAAACAGAGCTCCCCAGCGGCCGTGGTTGAGGTCTTTGGCCGACAAAACCCGCTGCACGATAAACTGGTTGTTGACCCAGAAATAAAATCCCAGCAGGGGCACGCCGAGTAACAGCCCGGTCCAGGGCATCTGCGGGTGGTCGGCGGGTTTGACCAGGCTCAGCACCTCATCGGCGGGCAGTCGGGTCTGGCCGCTGGCAAAGAGCGCGTCGAGGCCGCTGGTCATCCCCTCCCAACCGCCGACTTCGCGAAAGCAGAACCAGGTGAGCAGGCAGGAGCCGGCCACCAGCAGCAGCGCCTGCAGCACCTCGGTGTGGACGGCGGAGGAGAGTCCCCCGGGGATGGTGTAGGCAGCGGCGCTCAGTGCCAGCAGGGAAATAATGATCCAGGTGTCTATCTCGGGGAAAATAATTTTCAGGATCAGGTTGCCGGCGTACAGGCCCGAGGCCATATCGATAATGATATTGCCGACGATCATAATGATGGAAAACAGGTAGCGGCAGCGGCTGTCGAAGCGGCGCTCGAGAAACTCCGGCATGGTGTAGACCTTGGAGCGCAGATAAAACGGCAGGAAGAAGATGGCGAAGAACACCAGGATTACCGCCGCCATCCACTCGTAGTTGTAGACGGCGACATTGCCTTGAAACGCCGATGAGCTGAGCCCGATAAGGGTATTGCTGCCGATATTGGCGGCGAACAGTGAAATGCCCACGATCGGCCAGGTCATACTGCGGCCGCCGAGAAAGTAGTCTTCGGAATTGGATTGTTTGCCCTTGCGGATGCCGTACCAGATGATGCCGACAATGTAGATCAGGATGATGATCGAGTCGAGGCGGCTCAAGCCCACGTCGTCCATGCCTGGAACCTCTTGTGTTTGTTATTGTGCGCGGGTTTTTTGCCCGGTCGGTATCCGGTCAAGCATGCCTGTTATATGGATATTTCGGTAGTGTAACTGGGTAAAATAGCACCTGCAACCGGTTGTTTTTGATGGTGCTTGAAATGATGTAGGCGAGTAAAGGTGTCTTTTTCCGGCTTATAGTTGTGCTAGTGGAGCGGCGTCAATGGAGGTCGATGGCTGCGGTGGCGCAATATATTTCAAGGATGGCCAACCGGTGGCACGGTGTGGGGACGTAACTTTAGTTGCGCCCCCCTGGAATGGCGCCACTCCCCTGCGCTAGAACTACCCCGCAGTATCCTGTAAGCGGGGCTACTGGCACAGAGGAGTGGTCCCCTCCGAGAGGGACAGGTAAAACCTGTCCCCACATCCACACCCTGCCACTCGAGGCGGCGCTCCCATCAAGATTTGAAAGGGTGGGGCGTTATCTTTTTGTTTTCGTTAAGTTATTTTTAAGCCGTCTACAACTAAGGAGAGGGTCGCCTGCAACTTAGCAACTAAAGTACATTTGCTGCGTTGTGTAAGTCCGACGATATATCTAAGTTGCAGGCGTCCCTAAAGGCGAGATGTAAAACGCTTTAGGTTAACTGACTTTCTCTTATTTTCTCTAAGTTGATAGTTGTTTTTGTCAACGGATTCTTAGGCATATTTGGAAAAATTGATAAGGCTTCTATCAGGTAGGTCGTTATAAATCGAGTAACAAACAACTGAGATTTTCCACACCTCGCTGTGCCGAATATATTGAGCCTATTTTATCGAAATGTAGATGACGTGATCGTCTTGAATGCGTTACAGTAAATGCGCCGTCCAAAATATAGCAGTGACTGTTGCATTTTACCCCAATCTATTTTTACAAATGCGGAAGCTTTTGCAGCAGTGAAAAGAGATTTTGAGGTAGAACCTATTTGCGAGAGGGAGAATAATTTCCGTTTCTGGAAGAAATGTGTTTTTTGTTTTGGGTTTCCTATCTGTCTTGGCATTGTCGGTCTATGGCAGCGACGTTATCGATGCACGGGAACACGCGTTACCGTCTGCAAAAGAAGTCCGCACAATGCCGGTGATGCATCAAGGTCACAAGGCGTCAACGATTGTACCTGCAACCAGCTATATTCACTTATGCAGTTTGCTGGTGGCGTGACTGGACGGCTGTGTCTTCCCCGCCTACTCGGAGTGCAGATGGCAAGTCGGGTTGTGTCGCACCACCGGTGGGCTTGAATCGGGACAAGGCTGCCGGTGTTAAATTAGAGCGCCACAGTGTCACGCATCGCCCTGGAGCTCACACCGTTTACACGCTCATTTTTGCTCACGATCACGTTTCTCCGCTGAGGGATTAGTTATGGATACAGATATAAAGTCATTGGAAACCCGTGCTGATGCACAGTCGAATACGACAGCGCGACAGGGTGTTGTTCGACCGCTCGCCTTCTTACTGTCCCTGTTTATCGGTTGCTTGCCGGTCGGCAGCGCCCAGGCCGAGCGAACCACGACCTATTACCACACCGATGCGTTGGGTTCGGTGGTGGCGGCTTCAGATGAAACGGGCGCCTTGCTGTGGCGAAAAAGTTACCGCCCTTACGGTGAGAAAGTGACCGATGGAGAAGGTAGCCTGCAATCGCTGTCGTTTACGGGCAAGCTCCACGATGAAGTGAGTGGCTTGACCTATATGGGGGCGCGGTATTACGATCCTGAGATGGGTCGATTTATGGGCTTAGACCCGGCTGGGGTCTTGGGTTACCTTGAAAGCAACCCGAAGCTGTTTAATCGGTATGCGTATGGGAATAATAATCCGTATCGGTATGTGGACCCGGATGGGCGATTGCCGGTAGATACACTTTGGGATGCAGGGAATGTTGCTTATGATATAGGAAAAATAGCGGTTGGCTGGATTATTGGCAATGATAAGCTCGTTGTCGAAGGTGGCAAGGACCTTGTGGCCGATGGGGCGGCGCTTTTTGTGCCCTATCTGCCGGCAGGATCGACTAAAGGGATGAAAGCGATTGCGGATAAGGCTGGCGATGCGACAAAGGGAGTAAAAGAGCTAACTAAGCAACAACAAAAAAGTATTAGATCGCTAGAAAAACAAATTTCTAAGCATGAGAAAAAGTTGCAAGAGTTTAGGGACAATCCCAGCGTTCGACCTGGAATGGAAAAGCTACCAAAAGAGGTTATCCAAAAACAGCAACAGCGCCGAATCAATCACTTGGAAACAGAAGTTAGAACATTCAGAAACAATATTGAAAAGATTAAGCGGGGGGATATAGATTCATGATGACTAAATGTTCTAATGGACGATCATTACTTATAGCCAATAAGTCACTTGCGGTTACTGAGCTTGGCAGCAATCTAATGCCTTGCATAGTTTTGCTGACGGCATGGAGTGTTAGTAGAGCCTCTATTAGCTTTTGGGAATCTTTGATTAAATTCCTATTGAATAAAGGAACTACATATTTTGTGTGTGTTGGTACATTTTCCGAAAAATTGCACGACGACATTGATGAGCTGATTTATCAGTATGATGACGAGCATGGCACAGAACATAGTATTAATATGGTTACGACATACCATGCTGATGACACACTTGAGGAGGTGGTAGATTACTGTGTATATGCCACAGAACTTAGAGATAAAGACAAAGGCTGTATTCTGGCGATATTGGATGATAGTTCCGAAGAAGACGAAAAAATGGGAATCCTTTTAAAAAAAGCATAATTTAATGCTACAAAGGGAGGAAACACTTTTACAAAGCAGGTTATCAAACGGAAAAAATCTGGCCGATATGGCGGACAATAACAGCATGTTGTTGAAAAAATAAATGAAGAACTGCCTCAACCACTCATCAAGTATTTAAAGACGGTAAGACCATCCTTCAACATCAGGACCATGTTGGTAAGCATGGTGCGGTTTGTCGATTCTCAGATGAGCTTCAGTGCCATTAGAGACACCTGCAACTCAAGGAAAAAATTTTCTGCGTTGTGTGAGCCCGACGATATATCTAAGTTGCAGGCGTCCCTCAAGACGAGACGTAAAACGATTTAGGTTGACTGATTTTCTCTTATTTTCTCTAATTTGATAGTTGTCTTTGTCAACGGATTCTTAGGGATTTTTGGAAAAAATCGATAAGGCTATCTAATCAGATAGGTCGTTATAAATCGAGTAACAAACAACTGAGATTTTCCACACCTCGCTGTGCCGAATATATTGAGCCTATTTTATCGAAATGTAGATGACGTGATCGTCTTGAATGCGTTACAGTAAATGCGTCATCCAAAATATAGCAGTGACTGTTGCATTTTACCCCAATCTATTTTTACAAATGCGGAAGCTTTTGCAGCAGCGAAAAGAGATTTTGAGGTAGAACCTATTTGCGAGAGGGAGAATAATGTCCGTTTCTGGAAGAAATGTGTTTTTTGTTTTGGGTTTCCTATCTGTCTTGGCATTGTCGGTCTATGCGGTTCAGAAAGTGTGGTTTGACGCCAAGCCCCCCAACATCTCCGACTCACAACCGCCTCCTCTGGCGACTGCTTCAAGTATTAAGCCGGAACCATGGAGGGTGTTAAATACCCATCCACAAAAAAGCCCGCCTTTGTCCGGTGAAAAGGTGCCAATCGAAAATAAAAGAGAGTCGAACGCAAAGGTGTTGGCGCCAAGTGAAACAGTGGGGGTGTCCGATGAAAAGGCGCCGGCGTCGGATCTGTCGGCGAGTAACGGCAGTGACGGTGCAGAGGGCGCAGCAGTGGCATTTGCCAACGACATTATCGATGCACGAGAACACGCGTTACCGTCTGCAAAAGAAGCCCGCACAATGCCGGTGGTGCATCAAGGTCACAAGATACGGTCGACGCAGTTTGCCGGGTCCTATGATGCTCCGTCGATCGATCCAAAAAACCTGCATAAATGAGGGAAGAATAGATCGTTGTACAGTGATCTTATCGAAGAGGTCACGGCTTTCTTCAAGGTTAGCTTCATACTTTATAAGGAGTGGTAGATTATGATGAAGAACCTGTTAACTTTCGTGTTGTGCGGTCTGTGGCTATTGTGGGGGAACCCTGCGGTCGCTGAAGAAATACGCGACTACTATGCCGAACCGGGGTTTAACCCTTTCAAAGAAACAATCAACCAGAACTTCAATGAAACCGTAGACCCTTTTTCCGGCACCTTGCAACTCCACTATACGGATATTCTAGTGCCGGGAAATAGTGGTATGGATATCCGCGTGAACCGCGTCTATACCAGTCTGCAAACCAATGCTTATCCGGTCCGGTCACTGGCGGGGCTGGGATGGTTAATGCATTTTGGCCGTATTGTGACATCCAACCGCCATACGGATAAATTATGCAATCAGGGTCTTTGGTCCGTCAGCACGCGGGACAATCCGTCGCTAGAGCAACCCGACGGTGGTCGGGAACTCCTTGTGCTAAACGCTATCGACAACGATGGCACATTGATTACCCGCAGTAACTGGAAAGCTGAGTGTGACAGCGTCAACCCCGGTATGCTGGTGACCGCACCGGACGGTACGCGTTATACCATGGATAGATATGATTTCTATCAAGAAGAGCCCAGTTGGCTCACTACACGTATCGAGGATATTCACGGTAACTGGATTCGAATTGACTATGAGGAAAATGCTGCGGGCGAATCCTATATTGTCGCTGTCTATCGCAGTGAGGAAGGTGATAGCCAGCCGGTGTTGCGCTATGACTATGACGATGGTGCCGGCGCTTATGCGACACCCCGGCTGACCAGTATTGAAGCCAATGGTCAGCGTTGGGAGTACGAGTATGAGAATATTGTCGGCTACACAGACCCTCGCCATCAACTGGTCAAGGTCAGGCGGCCCGACGGCAAAACGTGGGAGTACAGCTACAATAACAAAATTGATGATCCGGACCCTAATGATGGCATCGTCGAAGATGGCCTGGGTAGCTATTCGCTGAAACAGGTGAAATATCCTAATGGTGCACGTATTGACTATACCTACCAGTACGTGCAGTTTGATAAGGGATCGGCTTTTAGGACCACTTCCATACACACGAAATCCGTTTCCGGCGGCAGTGTGCAAAGCGGTACCACCACCTATGAGTTTGCACCGCATAGCGTGCCTTATACCGCTGCAGATGGAACTGTTTTGCGCGTCGATTCGACAACCGTAACCGCGCCGCACGCAAAGTATGTATACCAACACTACGGTAAAGACTTCGTACAGCCTACACCCGGCACCTATCGATTTATCAAACCTTCTTTCGTGGGGTTATTGTATAGAAAGGCTACCTATGAACTGAACGATACCCTGAAGGAAGTCGTGGTCAAGGCGTGGGGACAGAGAAAGATTTCAGATGAGAACCTCTTCCACGGCGGCGATCGCAGTTGGTGGATAGAGGAAGAGACTAACTCGCCGATATTGCTGGGACACTATATCAGTCGTGACAGCAATGCCGATATTGATAATGTTACGGCGACCCAGGCTGTCGATTATTCCGACTACGACGCCTTTGGTAACGCGCAGACGATAACAGAATTTGTCAATTTACAGGATGTTCCGGAAAAAGTGACTGCCGTCACCTATATCAACGACCGTCAAAACTGGATTCTCAGTCTGCCTGTCAGCGAACGGGTAACCCATAATGGCCAGTCTTCAACGATCAGCCGCGAATATTTTCCCAACACCAATTTGTTAAAGGAAGAGAACAAATACGGCGTGGTAACAAAGTATAACTACACCACCGCAGGTGACTTGGCGTCGGTGGAGGATGCCCGGCGGAATGTAACAAATTATTCAGCTTATAAAAGAGGCATTGCCACACGAGAAGAGCGTCCGGAGTCAGTTGTTTTAACGCGTGTCGTTAATGATACAGGTACTCTTGCATCGGAAACGGATGGCAGGGGGTATACCAAAGCGTACACCTATGACGACCTCAATCGACTAACGGGTATTGTTTATCCGATACATCTACCGGCATCGATAAGTTATGTCGGTAATACCAGGCGTCTACTGAGAGGGAATTACCGGCAGATTGACTCTTTTGATGGGTTAGGTCGTCGTATAGGCATTCAGCGCACTGACATCGGCACCAATGAAACCATTAGCTCGACGATTGAATATGACGCATCCGGGCGCAAGGTATTTGAATCCTATCCCAATTCACTCGAGGGTATGAGCTATGCCTATGATGCACTCGGTCGTCAAATGCGCAGAACTTATCCGGACGGCAATTACGTGAGTTTTGATTACGATGACTTTTTAATGGCTGAGACAAACGAGAGGGGTAAGATCACGCGGTATACTTACCGAACGGTTGGTGTTTCCAGCCGAGAGTTGTTCAGTATTCGCCAGCCGGACTCTGTTACGACGATCATTCGGCGCAATATATTTGATCAAATTATTCAAATCTTTCAAGGGCAGCAACAGTCCAATGGAAGTGTTTTGGGTTTTCCCAGAGACTTTGAATACGATAGTCGACTCTTTTTAGTGTCGAAAACTGAGCCGGAAATTGGTGTTACAACTTATGGCCGAGATGAGGTCGGGAATTTAGAATCAGTAAGCGTGTCGGGATCGGCTACTACCTATTATGAATATGACGGGCTCAACAGGCTCAAGAAAGTCGATTACCCTGATGAGACGGATGATACACTTTATGAATACGACGGGAATGATAATTTAGACAGGCTCATTTCCGGCATTACAGAATGGCTGTATATCTACGATGAAAACAATAATTTAAAGCGGGAAACGCTTAGTATAAATGCACGGCTAGCGCGTAGCTACACATTAGAATACGCCTATGATGGACTTGACACGATAAGCTCTACTGTTTATCCCGACGGTTTGGTTGTCGACTATGCGCCAAATGCGCTGGGGCGCGCGACAAGAGTGGGTGATTTTGCCACCGATGTGGTATTTCACCCCGCCGGACAGGTGAGTGCCTATACTCTCCATAACGGTGTTCAGGTATCGCAGACTTACGACAGGCGGCTCTTTCCCGAGACCATCGTCGCGGATTCTCTGGTGAATCTCACCTACTCCTATGACCCGAGCGGCAATGTGTCGGCCATTATCGATGGCATAGACAGTGCGCAGAATGTCTATATGAACCGGGTGAATGACTATGATGCGTTAGATCGACTTCGCGACGTGCGCGGCGGTTGGGGTCGCACCACGGTCAGTTACGATGAGCGTGGCAACATAACGGAAAAGTTTAACAGTGACAGCGGTAACTCTCGCTATATATATAGTAATGAAAAGCTACTCCGTTTAGAGGGTTACAGCTCCAGCAATATTTTTCAGTATGATATCTACGGCAATACTACAGAAAAACTGCGGTATATTCCCCAGGGAGGATTTTTAAACGAGGTTCACAGAGATACCTATCTTTATGATGATGCTTCCAGACTGATGCAAAGTAAAGTCGCTGGCGTGGTAAAAGACTACATCTATGACGGACACAACCTGCGTTCACTAAGCCGGACCGGCGAAGGTTATGATCTCAGGTACAGTGTATATTCCAGCGCAGGACAGCTTTTATTTGAGGAGTCCATCGTCGACTGTACGCGCACCAGTTATATTCGTCTTGGTAGCTTGCTGATCGCTGGATCAGACAATGTGTCCTTCCCCGCTGAGTTGGACTCAGACGGCGATGGTATTACGGACTGCTTGGAGTCCCAGTTAGG
>NZ_ML660105.1 GCF_007004655.1 Exilibacterium tricleocarpae | reverse complement strand
GATCGATATCCCAAGGTTTTTCTTGGTCTATTGTTTAACTTAGAGGCAATTTTATTTAGGTACGATTGCGGGTAATCTGAAAGGTAGGTTCCTTTCGGAAAATACTGGCGTAATAGCCCATTAGTATTTTCGTTGGTGCCCCGCTGCCACGGACTGCTTGGGTCACAAAAGTATACGTCCATATTTGTTTCCACTGTAAAGCTAGCGTGAGAGGCCAGTTCTGTCCCTCTATCCCAAGTCAAGCTTTGTCTTAATAAGGCGGGTAATTTCGACATCTGTCGTGAAAGTGCAGAAACAACCTGATCCGTCTTCTTCCCGCTCACTTTAACCAGAACCGTGAATCGAGATGCCCTTTCAACAACAGTGGCAATATAGCTATTTTCTGAACCGGCAATCAGATCACCCTCCCAGTGCCCTGGAATCGCTCGATCTTCTACGTCTGCAGGACGTTCACTAATCGAAACACCATCAACTATTTGCCCTCTGGATGAAACTTTGTGATTTTTTGAGTGGCGGAATTTACGTTTCGTCCGCAAGTGATTACGCATTTCCTTTCGAAAGAGGCCGCGAGTTTGAATAAAGAGGCTTTTGTAGATTGTTTCGTGCGACACGCGCATACTCTCATCGTTTAGAAACTGAATTTTAAGCCAGCCTGAAATTTGTTCCGGAGACCAATCTTCTGAGAGTTTACTCGTTACGACTTGCTTTAGCTTCAGGTTCTTAGCAAGTAATGGCAATTTTGGCCTCCTTGCTCGCTTTCTAGCCGCATTATCTGCTACCACCGCGCGATATTTGTGTATGCCGCCGTTCCTGCTGATCTCTCTGCTAACCGTCGATGGGCTACGGTCTATACTGGCGGCAATTGATCTTAGGCTTTTTCCTGATGCAATTCCTCTGGATATGACTTCTCTTTCTTCGATTGATAATCCGTTGAGTGGGCGATGACGCTCGGCAGGTTCAATCCCTCCGTGGTAGCGAAGGTAGGAGAAGACGGTAGCCGACGGTTTTGCAATCGTCTGTGAAATCACTGCCATTGAGTCCCCTCTTCGCCACATTTCCCATATGACAGCTTTTTTAGGCTCAGTCATCGGATTAGGGTGTTTCATATACTCATACCTCTATGATTGTTGGATTATAGGGTATGTTGCGTTGACCGGTTGAATCCATCTCAGTTAAAAAAGGGGGGATTACCCCACGAACTAACCCTTATCCAATTAAGGTATGCATTTCTACAAAGAGGAGATAGTTTCATAAATTAATCTAACGCCGCCATACACGGCGGCCAACTTGTTGGCCGTCCGGCACGCGCATTTCGCGTGCGAATTTGATGGCCTTGTTAAATGTTTTCACCGTACTTTCTACCGAGTTCTTCCACGAAAGCAGCATAAAATGCTAAACCAAGCTCAGCGATATAAATGGGGTGAAGATCATCTATCCGGTTCTTTAAGTGAGACCACGGTGGGTTGTACCACTTATCCCGATTCTTTATTCGGATCACCTCCGGACTAGTAGGCACTAACTCTGCCTTACCCTCCGCAAACCCGTCTCTCGTTTCTATATTTATGGTGAAAACGCCTTTTTCTAGCCTTGTAGATATACTATCCAAAGCGAAACCCCTACCGCTAGTATCTTTAACTAGAATTTTCAATGGTTTTTCGACGCTCGATGATATGCTGTGCATCTCAGCGTTTCTTGCTTGCTTAAGAAAAATCAACAGCGGGTCTTTTTTCCTAAGCTTTCTGTATGGAGAGACCCAATTTTGAAAACTCTGATCCTTTTTATACTTCCTCTCGTTTACCTCCCACACTTTCTCAAGACGCATCAGAAAGTTTTCCCAACTTTCGCGAAAGTCTTCAAAGCTCTTGGTCGTTTTCATTTTTTCAATTTCAGAAGCCGCTATTCTAAGGTCTCGATCTCTCATATTGGGTACATTTAACGCCTGGCTTTGGGGCTGCCGAAGCGAAGCGTAGGCAGTCCCAGCCACGATAGTGGCGACAACAGCAACTTGTTATGTTACATTAGCACTGCCGCATTATAAATATGGTGCGAGGGAGGGGATTCGAACCCCTCTACGTTCCTATTGGCCAGCAAATACTTCTGGTAATGCCGCATCTCTCGTAAGGGTTGGAATGTCCCACCATGGCCTCGCAAGAACGCCACTCCGCACCATACACATGAATTAACGTTTGTGATTTTCATAGCAAGCTCCTTAAGTTGATTTACGCCAGATTTAACGGTTTCAATTAGCTCAGTCACTTGGGATTCCAACCCAAACGAGATGTCGACATTTACCTCCATATTCACATTTACAGCCAATTCTTTATCGCTCACGCGAAAATTCGTTTTGCAACATAACGCCGCCAGCAGGGGCCGAAAACCAGAGCGAAGCGGCGGTTTTTGGTTCCTCTGGCTGGCTTTGTTAGAGTTTCAGATCGGTAAGACATGCCAATATTTCCTTTGCCTCAACCTTGAGGTCTTTAATCTTTCCAATATTTTCTGGAAGGCTAGCATTGATGAACCTTAGATTCTGATTTTCATTCGGCATTAACGAGATCGCTGTTTCGACTGCCTTCTCATGGCCAAGCCTAGCATCCTTCATTTTTACATCGCGGACTATCTCATTGAACTTGGATTCTATGTTGTACTTCTGCTGTTGAGAGTTCTGAAGTGTCGATAGTTGCTGGAAACTCTTATTGTAGTATTTGAATACTTTAAGACGGAAATCATCGTCGTCGAATAGAACCAAATAATCTCGATTATTGATCACGGTTAACCGAGACTCTAAGAGTTCATTGACCGTGTTAAACCATACAATTTGGCTCTTATCCCACTCATCTATGATTTTGTCGTAGAGCGTAACTGCTAGACTTAGATCATCCTGTATTGCCCGAACAAGGCTCTGCTTTAACCCCTTTATACGTTTCCTTTCTTGCGTAGATTGCAGTAGAACTCCTGCTCCTGCCGCCAAAAGCCCTCCTATAACCGCTGCAACTATTTGCTCCATACTTTTTCCTTGTTGTAACTCTAACGCCCAAAGCAGCGGTTTATCCACTGCCTTTGCTTGTTAGACGGAATTTCACACAATATGTACGATCGAATCACAAGCTCTTCTTGAGCCTCTCTTCGTCTTCGCGGACAACACTCGTCAAGCAGAAGGCCAGAAGCAAGGTCGCGAAGGCTCCGGACCCTCCAGCAACAGCGGAAGGTAGAAAGGCGTCACGCCCAAATACGATCAAAATCGCATTAGCGAACATGGCAACAACGCCAACCAGCACCGTCAAGCCGCCCAATGCCTTGGCACCGTCAGTCATCTTCGCAATTCCAAAAATGAGCGCAGCAAAACCTAGCAAGAGCTTTGCTGCGTAATAGATCATAAAAGACAGGGCTACAACTGATCCTGCCACAAGCCCAAGTGCGTCGAGTTGACTGGCGGCTTCACGAAATGGTCCGAACATAGTGAGACCAATGCTAACCTGCACTACGTTGAGTACCGCACTGAACGCAATGGCAGACCATCCCACCTGATAGTTTTTTGCCTGAACCATCGCGGCGCCGGCAAACGCTATGAGAATAGTGAAAAGAAAACCTTCCAACCCCCATAATAGTTGCCGTGGGATGTTAACCTCGGCGATGTAGAGAGCCGTATAAAACGCCTGCGTAACTGCCAGCGCCAACAACAAATATGATGTGATTTTAACAGTTCGTAAATTCGTAAATTCCATCGTTGTATCCTTTGTATCTTCTATGTCTGGCGCTTGATAGTAACACGGTAGGTTACCTCAACTTTAACACGGTCCGCTTCAGACAATTAGCAGATGGTCAATTGGTGCAACTCACCAAATTCCGTCTAACACCTGGCTCATTTGCAGACTTGGAGCAGCGAAGCTGCGTAAAGGCTGTCAAATGCAGCCACTTGTTAAAAGTGCCTGCTCGATTATGTGGACTGGGGTTCCCAATCCGTGAAACTCAGATACTTCATGGGCACTATTATCAATTATTTTAAGGTATAAGGAGAACATAATGGTTTGTTCCAGTCTTGAGATCCACTTCTGGTCAATTTTACTATGCTCACCTGTAAGACCTCCTTCCACTAAATATCGCCCTAAGTCATCCAAAGAGGGAATATCCCAACGAATTACTGCACCCATCTGATTTTGGCCTGATTTAGTTGGTATCTGGTAGCAAACCAGCTTACCCCATAATGACTCAATGCCTTCAAATTCAGGAAAGAATGAAATACCTATCCAATTCTGATTCATCTCGTGCTTATGTGCAGCAATGACAGCTTTGCCATAAACTAAATGCTCTCCCCAGATATATTCGCCTTTAGATATTGCTCCACGAATCGGTATTGATTTTACAATTGCCCTAGAAAGCAGCTCCTTACAAAAATCAATTAAATTTTCCAGTTCGTTAACATCATCGAATATTCCGATAAAAAGAGTATCTGATATTAGCTGAAAACGAACCAATTGATACTTTTGAGTAAGAGCTCGAATAAGCTCCTGCCAATCATTGATTTTCTCAACTTGTTCTTCTATCTCTAAGTTTGAGATTATTTCTCCAAAACCTAGAATGTCCGCAACAAGAAAATATCCTTGGGTCATACTCGATCTCTTTTGTACTTTTTAACGCCGGTAGCAGAGGCAGCTATGGAGTCGGGAAGCGTCGGAATAGCTGTCCGCTGGCTGCCTTTGTTATAATTTAGTCTTGAAAATAAAAGTACTGAACTGAGCAAGAGCCAGAAGGGTTTGGCCCATAGCCAACCTTTATAATAGACCCCGATGCTCGAGCAGTCAGAAGCATACTAATCCATTCTTTTGCCCCATTGTCAGAGACGCTAAAGGTAAACTGCCAACTATTCCCACATTCTGGTGTAGTAGATCCATTGTCTAAAGTCACAAGTACCACACCGCTACTATTGACGTAAAACCCTTTGACATTTCCATAAAATTCTGTTGCTGAAAATGTAGGTAGTGACAGAATCGTTAATGTGAAAATAATCAGAATGAATTTTTTCATTTATATCTATCCTTGGTCTTATAACGTCGTGTTAATGGGCGTGCGTTTTTTGCACGTCCCAGTGAGCGATAGCGAACGAATTGAACACTTTGTTAGGTGCCTGCCTATTCACTGATTGCTCCCCAACTAAAATAGAACTTCTTTTTGCAGCTTTTGCATACGTAGCCATTTGAGCTAATACTAGGGAATGGGTGCTCCTTGAATAAAGTATTTTTAGTACATTTAGGATTTGGACATTTTGCTGATGCTATCTTATTAAAAACAACCGTTGGAAGATAGCCCGCCAGAAACGAAAACATTCCATGGAAAAGACAACCCCAACAGTCGAGGTTCAATAACAAGAATGCAAGAGCACATTATTCCGACAAGAATAATGGGTTCAAACAATCTAAGTATTGCAATGCTCATTGGACGCCTAACAGTCTGTTTATGAGGAACAAGTCCTCATAATAATTATTATCGGGAATCCCATTTAGTATATTGCGTGAATTCTCAATAGCCGTAACATATTGATTTATAAAAGTTTAAAACCATCCAGCTGCTTGCCATTCATTAAAGAACAAAGAAATTAATTTTAGCATTTAGCTTGACATATAATGCAGAATGCTTACTGTCTATAAAAACAGATTTTCGGAAAAGGAATTCCACATGCTCAAATCACCGTTCCTTCGATCCATCTACCAATACATGCTCGCCAGGCATTATAGCCGTAGAACAATAAAGGCATATCTGTACTGGATCAAGGGATATATTGTATTCAACAGTAAGCGCCACCCCGCTGAGTTTGGCGAAAGCGAAGTAGAAGCTTTCCTGACATACCTATCAGTCAAGCGGCATGTTGCCCCCGGCACACAGTCTGTTGCCCTTAATTCGCTCGTGTTTCTTTACAAAAATATTATCAATCGCCCATTAGGCGATGTTAGTCAATTCCGTCGCGCCAAGCGTGAACCAAAGCTCCCTGTCGTGCTCACTACGGATGAAGTCACTCGCCTGCTTAGTCAATTGAAAGGAACTCACTGGCTGATAACCGCGTTAATGTACGGCTCAGGGCTAAGGAGAGTAGAACTGGCGCGGTTAAGAGTAAAGGATATCGATTTAGACCATCTGCAAATCCGAGTATGGAATGGAAAAGGCGGAAAACATCGGGTTGTTACACTGGCGGAAGAATTAATAGAACCCTTAAAGTTTCAGATCACCCATGTAGAGCGATTGATGAAGGAAGACTCTCTATTACCTGATTACTGTGGTGTGTATATGCCCAATGCATTGGCCGCAAAGTATCCATCGGCGCCGTTCCAGTTGGGCTGGCAATATCTGTTCCCCTCCGGGCGTCGCAGCTTTGAGCCAGGAACAAATACTATACGCCGTCACCATATTGACGAATCTGGAATTAGTAAATTTATTCGCAGCGCTCGGTATAAAGCAGGTATCTCAAAAGAAATCAGCAGCCATACGTTACGCCACTGCTTTGCTACACACCTGCTACAATCAGGGGTAGATATACGCACTGTTCAGGAGCAACTGGGCCATACCGATGTAACGACGACTGAAATATACTCATGTCCTCAAACGAGGAGCACAGGGAGTGCAAAGCCCTTTAAGTCAATTGTAAGTTGCGGCACACACAACTCTTCTGCCTGAGGGGAACGACCGGTTACGTGATAGAGGTGTAAACGGTACGCAACCGGATTAAGGACACTCTAACCTGCCGGTGCAGCAGATGGCCAGACTGTTTTTCAGCGTGGAAGGTTGTTATCACGCCCCCATCAGGCATTGGCAACAATCCGATCCAACACATAACTCAACACCCCCCCGGCCCGATAGTATTCAACCTCCACCGCTGTATCCAGGCGCAGTTGCAGTGTTATCCGGCGCTGCTCACCCGAAGGATAATGAACTGTTGCCGCCAACTGTTGTTTGGGTACCAGTTGGCCATCCAGCCCGGTAATATCAAATTGCTCATCGCCAGTAAGAGACAGTGTTTTTCTGGTTTCTCCCGGCAAAAACTGCAACGGCAGCACCCCCATACCGACCAGGTTGGAACGGTGAATACGCTCAAAGCTCTCGACAATCACCGCCCGCACACCGAGCAGTAACGTCCCTTTCGCCGCCCAGTCGCGACTGGAACCGGTGCCGTATTCCTTACCGGCAATCACTACGGTATCGATATTTCGTGACTGGTAGGCCATCGCGGCATCGTAAATAAACATGGGGTCAGTCTCACCACACAAACGGGTATACCCACCCTCGACCCCGGGCGTCATTTCATTGCGAATGCGAATATTGCCGAAGGTGCCACGCATCATAATCTGGTGATTGCCCCGCCTGGAACCATAGGAATTGAAGTCCGCATCGGCAACGCCTTTGTCACGCAGAAACTGTGCCGCCGGACTATCGGACGGGATGGCGCCGGCCGGCGAGATGTGGTCTGTGGTTACCGAATCGCCCAACAATGCCAACACCGGCGCCTTTGTAATATTTGTGGACTTACCGCGATACTGTTTTTCAAAAAAGGGCGGCAGTTGGATATAAGTGGAATCATCGCCAAACGCATAGGTTGCACTGCTACCGCTATCAATCGCCCGCCAGGTGTCGTCACCCTTGAAGACCTCACTATATTCTTTTTTAAACATGGCGTTATCGATGATCTGCATCAAGTCGGTAATTTCCGCATTGGTCGGCCAGATATCGCGCAAATAGACCGGCTGACCGTCACTGTCCTTACCGAGTGCATCGCGGCTTAAGTCGATACGTGTCGTACCCGCCAGCGCATAGGCGACCACCAGCGGCGGTGAAGCCAGCCAATTGGCTTGCACCAATGGATGTATACGTCCCTCAAAATTGCGATTACCCGACAACACCGAGCAGACAACCAGGTCGTTGGCGGTAACGTTGTCTTCGACCACCTGAGGCAGTGGTCCGGAGTTACCGATACAGGTCGTGCAACCGTAACCGACCAGGTTAAACCCGAGCGTATCCAGGGGTTCCTGCAGGCCGGCCTGTTGCAAATAGTCTGTCACCACCCTGGAGCCGGGAGCCAATGAGGATTTCACCCAGGGCTTGCGCTGCAGACCTTTCGCCAGGGCTTTTTCCGCCACCAAACCGGCAGCGAGCATCACCGCCGGGTTTGACGTATTGGTGCAGGACGTAATGGCAGCAATGACGACATCGCCATGGTGCATCGCCAGTTCCTCGCCCGCCAATTCCCCGCCCGCTAACGGATATTCGGTATCCAACAGCTCAGCCTTGCCGGCCAGCCCGAGAAAATCATCCGTTGCCGTTTTCAAACCGGTCACCGGCACCCGATCCTGCGGGCGCTTGGGCCCGGCCAGGTTGGGTTCCACTGTCGACAGGTCCAAATGCAGGGCAGCGGCAAAATCGGGCACCTGGTAATGTTCATCGCGCCACATACCCTGGGCTTTACTGTAGGCTTCCACCAGCTCGACCTCATCCTGCTCGCGACCGCTCAAGTGCAAATAACGGATCGTTTGCGCGTCCACTGGAAAAAAACCGCAGGTAGCACCGTACTCCGGCGCCATATTGGCAATGGTGGCGCGATCTGCCAGTGGCAGTTGATCCAATCCGGACCCGTAAAACTCCACAAACTTGCCCACCACACCGTGCTTGCGCAGCATCTGTACCACTCTCAGCACCAGATCGGTGGCGGTGATGCCCTCTCGCAACTGCCCGCTCAACTCAAAGCCCACCACGTCCGGAATCAGCATGGAGATCGGTTGCCCCAGCATCGCCGCCTCCGCCTCGATACCCCCGACACCCCAACCCAGTACACCGAGGCCGTTGATCATGGTGGTATGACTGTCGGTACCCACCAGGGTATCGGGGTAGGCGTAAGCTTCACCATCGATGGACTGACTCCAGGTTACCTTGGCCAGGTATTCCAGGTTGACCTGGTGACAAATACCCGTGCCTGGCGGTACGACGCTGAAATTGTCAAAAGCACCCTGCCCCCATTTCAAAAACTGGTAGCGTTCGTGATTGCGCTGCATTTCAATCGCCACGTTTTCCTCAAAGGCACTACCACTGGCAAATTTGTCAATACTGAGCGAGTGGTCGATCACCAGATCGACTTTGGACAAGGGGTTAATTTTCTCCGGATCAACCCCACGTTTTACCAGGGCATCACGCATCGCCGCAAGATCCACTACCGCCGGCACGCCGGTGAAATCCTGCATCAGCACCCGCGCCGGATGATAGGCAATCTCCTGCTCACTGCCGCAACCGGCACTGGCAACCAGGGCTTCGATATCATCGCGACTGCAGCTGACACCATCTTCATGGCGCAGCAGATTTTCCAGTAGAATTTTGGTTGTCATCGGCAAGCGGGCAATATCGGGGCGAGAGGCTAACTCGCCGCCATTAAGTGCAAAATAGCGAAACTGTCTGCCGTTGACATTCAGTGTACTCAGCGTATTAAACGAATTTGTGGAAGGCATAGTGGTCTCTCTGCGATTTGTTGCTAAGCTTGGGAATAATCCGCCCTCAAAAGTCCCAGAAGGTATCCTGACATCAGTCCTGTAGTCATCGACGAGAAAAGGTATGTTATTGGCGCTTCTTGCTGAAAGAGTTGCAGGGTTCCTGGGGTGCCTATTCTTTCCATCAATGTGCTCTTTCCCGTCAATGTGCGTTTGGGTGTCGCCAGGCAATATAGCGTCCCAACCACCAGTCGCCGCTGCAAGCGCCGGGAAAACCAGCCGGCCTGGGTAAAGGCGTCGCTCAATAAATCAATACCGGTCTGTAGAGTACCATCATCCTTAATTAAACTCGATACCTGTAACGCAATCGCGCAGCCAGTTAAGCTTATCAACAGCCATACAATGAGCATGGATTTGTTCCCTGTAAAAAAGGCCGCTGCTCACACCGGCATCGATATCTTCAACAATCCTCAGGCCGGACAATACCGCCGCCGCGAGCGCCACTCGGCCAATCGGGCATATAGACAGCACAGACCCATCGATTTTTTTGATCAACGGAAAGACAGCTGATTTTCTCGAGGCTAACCTCAACCCCGGTGAAAAGTGGCAGGATTTTATCGGCGGAGCACCGCGCTTTTTGGAGTTTATCAGCACAGAATTGTTGCCCACGTTATGTAACAGGTATGCCATCGCAACCAGTGATGTTACTTTGGCCGGCAACTCTGCAGCGGGGGTTTTCGCCGCTTATACATTATTTTCTCCCGACAAACCATTTCAAAAATATATGATTTCAAGCCCTGCAATGGCCTACGGTGATGGCGAAATATTTCGTCGCGAAGCACACTGGGCAAAAGCAAACCAGGACCTAACCGCTCAAGTCTATATGGGCGCCGGCTCCAGAGAGTTAAACAATATCTTTTACGAGAGTTTAGGCCTGATTGTCAGCGGCATGTCGAAGTTAAACGGTGTGCTGTTGGCAAGAAACTATGCAAGCTTAGAGTTATTTAGCGATGTCTATAACGACACAGGGCATATCGACAGTTTGTTTTCGAATGTTGCCGAGGGATTGCGTCGCCTGCACCCCAAACAACAATTCTTGCAGGCATCGTTTCTTTAAAGAACAATGGCGGCAGTTTATTTAATTTGCGCTTACTTTAAACCCTTTTAGCTAGCGGGTAAATTGAGACCCACTACCCACTTATTCTGCCTTGTGAAGCTCAGTGCAATGAAGCCAAATTGACATTCTTGTTAAGTAATTTACTTTGTCTGAAGTAGAACACTGATTTCTCTACTTCCTGACTATAATTTATTCGTAACATAACTTTTTCCACTGACGAAATTCAGAAGGACTCATACCAACTTGTTTGCGAAACAAGCGTCGAAACACCGAATCATCAGAATAACCAAGCTCTATAGCGATAGAGTTGATAGGCTGATTGCTGGTGTGTAGCAAGGTTTTTGCCATATCTATACGCACTCTATCGATCACCGATTTTGGTGTTTCACCCGTTAGCTGCTTAATTCGACGATTCAGCGTTCGCTCAGATACAGCCAATTCAGATGCTAGTTGAGCGGTGCTTATAGGTGGATTTAGGTTCTGCCGGATTTTATGTTCCGCTTCCATTAAAAATGGATCTGCAGACATTAAATGTCCCTGTGGAATATACTTGTTTTGGGAATTAGGGACGGTATCAACTACCGCAAAATCTGCTACACGATTGGCCACCTCACTTCCTGCTAATGCGCGAATAGTTCGCAAACAAATATCAACCCAAGATAAGGGGCCACCGGAAGTAACGATATTTCCATCTTGGACCAAAGGGCTACCCCAAGCAGTATTAGCTTCCGGGAAACGCCTGATCAGTTCGTAATATAGCCACCAAGTAGTTGTGCAACGCCGCTTATTCAGTAACCCCGCCTCACCCAATACAAATGCGCCACTGCAAGAACCGCCCAACATCGCACCATTAGCAAATTGGCGCTTAAGCCAATTCTGACAAGTATTGGTGGTTATGTCTTGCGGAGGCAAACCGCTTTTATCCGGTACAAAGCCAGGAATCAACACAGCCTCACAGAGATCAATATCTTGAATGGCACAATCAGGCTTAAAATCTCTGCCCTGCCCATCAACGATGGGGTGACCATCCATACTCGCCGTAAGCACTCTTGGCTGCCAATAATCAGGCTCAATACACTGATTAATGGCACCGTTTCTACTGCAGTCTGGCGAATGCTTTTGGCTTATATTAGCTAGAGCTAACATATCCACAAGCCCGATCAAACCAGACGGTAGGGCATGATCAAAAGCCAAGACAATCAGTGTGTGGTGATTCATATTCTTCTACACCCTAGGCTCAGAAAAAGCAGAGATTGGCAGATTATGCACGCTAAATGACATTTTTGCCACTAATGGAGTTTTCAACGGACCAATATAGTAGCCACTCATTTCATCGACCGGAGATAATCCTATGACTACGATCAACAAGGCTATTTTGGCAATCATTGAAGCGAAGCCAGAGCATGCCGCAGATCTGGAAGCCTTACTTAACAGCGCCGTCGCTTTAGCTAATCAAGAAGCCAAGACTATCACGTGGTATGCCTTTAAATTAGGTGACACCCGTTTCGGAATTTTTGATACCTTTGCCGACGATGAAGGTCGCCAAGCCCATTTAAACGGTGATATTGCCAAGGCCTTACTGGGTAAAGCCGATGAGTGGTTGACGCAAGCACCAGATATCATGATGGCCGATACACTAGCGGTTAAACTAGCCTAGTACCTGAAAATAACAACATTAATAAGGGCAGACTTTTTCTGCCCTTGGTATAACTCTGGGTCAGTACCCAAACAATTAAGTGCTATTCAAATATAGGAGATATTCTATGACATCAAAAAATCAAAGAGACGCTGTTTTAAAAGCAGTAAATGCTGCTAGTTCCACTTGGAAATCTGCTTTTAATGCAGGTGATGCCGCGGGCTGTGCAATTCAGTATGAAAAAAATGCGAGTATGCGGGCTGAACCGTTTGGAGCCTTCACTGGCAGAGAGGCGATTCAGGCATTTTGGCAGAATCTCATTAACGAAGGGTATAGTGAAGTAGACTATATTGAGCCAAAAATTGAAGTGATTAATTCATCTAGCGCTGTTTTGAAGTCAGGCTGGAAAATGAATAAAGCTGGCGGTGTGATTCATAAAGAATTGTGGGTCATACAAGAAGACGGTACGGCAAAGTTACGAGAAGATCACTTTGAAGTGGTTTAATTTTCGCTTAGGCTTATTGCTATGTTTACGACATCTAATTAATGCAAGAGGATTGAAATGCCTAGTGCATACATAGTTGTTGCAGCAACACACGAAAGAAAAAACTACGTCTTGGTAGGAAAGAAGTTTCCTGTAATACCCAAAAACGGGGGGAAAGTACAGGATTTATCGCACACTTCGCTTTCTGACGCTAAGGCGGACTAACTGATAAACAGCGTGCAAAATAGGGGGTTTTTCAGGTAATTACATGACTTAACAGGGAACTTTACGACCGTCCCACGCAAAGACACAGCCACTGTCTGCAGGTGTCAAATTCTCAATAACACCCGCCAGTTTGGTAACAGCGTGCTGTGGACTAAAGAGTTGTTGCGCCGGGACATTTCGCTGAAACGGCTTGGACAGTCGGCTGTCGACGGTTCCCGGGTGCAGACCGACGACAATAGCGTCTTTATACCGCCGGGCCATTTCAATGCTCGCAGTTTTAATCATCATGTTCAGGGCAGCTTTGGAAGCGCGATAACCGTACCAACCACCAAGGCGATTATCACCGATACTGCCGACGCGGGCAGACAGTGCGGCAAAAACGGCGCGCTGCTTCCGCTGCAGCTTCGGCAAGAAGTATTTGCCCGCCAACGCCGGCACAATCGTATTAACAAAGAATATTTTTTCCAGATTAACGGCAGTTAAGTCACGCAACCCTTTTTCCGGCCCCATGGTTTCATCGTGGAGCAACCCCGTAGCCACTACCACGAGGTCAAAAGCACCTGATTGCGCCGCCCTGCCTGCTGCGTCGCTGAAAGAAGACTCATCGGTATAGTCAACCGGGTAAAACTTAATATTTTTTGCGCTAAGCGTGGTCTCAGACCGGGAAAGTAGATGAATCGAACAGTTTTGCTCTTTAGCATAGTGTTCGGCAAAGGCCGTGCCTATCGCACCTGAGGAACCGATAATAACTATATTACGGAATGTCATAGTAACAATCGCCTGTCCATTCACAGTATCGGAATGAAACTGTCTGCTTAGTCTGCCACACTGATAACCACAGAATCCGCCGAGCGAGAGGCATCGCCGTGGTGCACCGCCTCGATATTACGGAAAGAACGGGAGCATGATATCGAGAATTGTCGCTGCTGCAGGTCTCGCTGCGCCCGGCAGTTATGAAACAGCGTCCATGCATATCTCACTGATCAACGGTAAAAACCACTGCGCGGCCGGCGGCCGCAGCTTTCGCATAGAGCGGCGACAATCGTTCAAACCAGTGCCATGTGTATTCAAAATCCTCATCATCCAAGTCTACATCGTAGTCATTCGGGTCTATTTGAAAGTATCTGGCCCGCATAAAGTCCCTATCCACATCGCCAATCGCTGCGGCGATCTCCTGCACCTGCGCCGGTGTCACCAGGGAGACGATATAGTCATCACCCCGGTGCAGTTGCCTGCCGCCTAAAATCACCCGATTGAGCGGCGGCTTGCCATTGGCGAACGCCAGCTTGCCGTCGGTCAAACACCGGTGCATCGCGTCCCAGGCCTTGTCCGTCTCCCGCAGCCATTCCTTATCCCACTGCTCCTCTATGTCTTCCTGAATAAAATCGATAACGTCCTCATCGGATTCCAGTTGGCAGAGTTTTTCATACTGCTGATCCGAAAGCGCAAAGTGCACACCTCTACAGGCCATGGTTATCTCCTTTTGCAAACTCAGATACACAAAGCAGGCGCGACATCCTGCCTAAAGCCCCATCGCCTGTTTGACGACCGCATTTTTCAACACCGGCAGCGAATCCAGGCGCGACATACCGCGGTTGCGCAGCCAGCGGATCGGCAGCGCGCGGGTGCCGAACAGGCGCTTAAAGCCTTCCATCACCGCCATCATTCCCAGATTGTGGGACTGGCGCCGGCGCTGATAGCGCCGCAACACCGAGAAGTCCGCCAGCGGGACTTGCCGCTGCACAGCCCGCACCACCTCCTCGCCCAGCACCGCCGCATCCAGCAACCCCAGATTGACACCCTGTCCGGCCAGCGGGTGAATGGTATGGGCGGCGTCGCCCACCAGGGCAATCGTCGGTTGCACATAGTCCACCGCATGGCGCTGGCGCAGCGGGATGCAAAAACGCTCGGCGCTGTCGGTCACCGCGCCCAGTCGATATTCAAACGCCTGCGCCAGACGCCCATTGAACGCGTCACTGTCGAGTTCCATCAGATCGTCGGCCAGCGCCTGCTGTGCCGACCAGACGATGGAGCAGTAGTGATCGTCGCCGGCGGCGGTCTGCAGCGGTAAAAACGCCAGCGGGCCAGTGTCCAGGAACCGCTGCCAGGCGGTGAACTGATGACTCCGCTCAGTTTTTACCGTAGTCACTATCGCTTTATGGCCATAATTCCACTCGCGGGTTTTAAACCCAACAAATTGTCGTATTTGGGAATTGGCACCATCGGCAGCAACCAACAGCGCCGCCGCAAGCGCCCGGCCGGATTCGAGGCTGACCGCCACCGTGTCCGGCGCCCGGCGCTCAACGCCGCTAACCTTCTCGGGGTGCAGCAACTCGACGCCCGGCAGCGCCTCGAGACGCTGCCACAACGCCGCCAGCACCACACTGTTTTCCACGATATGGCCCAGGCAATCCTGTTGCACCTCGCGGGCATCGAAATGAATGGCGCCGGTACCTTCGGCATCCCAAACATGCATATCCGTGTAAGGACACAGCCGGGCGCCGGTCACCAGCTCCCAGGCGCCGAGGCGCTGTAAATATCGCTGTGATGCGCAGGTCAGCGCCACTACCCGGGGGTCAAAGTCATCACCGGCGAACACATCCGGCGCGCCGCCCGCCTCCACAATACCGATACGCAGGTGAGCGGTGGCCGGGTGGCCCGCCAATGCGCAGGCCAGGGATGCACCCACCAGACCGGCGCCGGCAATCAAGATATCAAACTGGTGTTCGGTTACGGCCATAGTGAAAGTCGAACCAAGGTTAAAAAAGGGTTGCGCCGGGGACTATCCGCCACTGCGGCACCACCTGCCGAAATAGTACTATCGAGCACAATGGACTTGTCAAACGCAGTGGCGCCATCAACCGACGCGCACTATCAACTGCTGTGACGCAACCGGGCCCGGCGACCGGCGTGTCCCATGGTTTGCTGCTCCAGCCACGCCTTTGCCGGGGGCAGCAGATCGAGACCGAAAAAACCGAGGTTGCGCAGTACGGCGGCGGGCAACCGGGAGGTGGAAAACAACCGGGTTATGGTATCACTAAAACCCGTCGTCAATAATTGATCCCGCGCCTGCCGCTCGACATAGGTCTGCAAGACGGACAACTCGCCGGGCCCCTGACCCCGGCCCTGCGCCTCGGACAGTGTCTCGGCCAGGGCGGCACAGTCGCGCAGTGCCAGGTTGAAACCCTGGCCGGCCACCGGGTGCAGGAAATGCGCCGCGTTACCCATGACGGCCAGTGCCGAACGCACCTGCTCCGCAGCCGTGATCAATTGCAGGGGGTAGGCGTGGCGCTGGCCGGCACGGGTGAATCGGCCCAGGCGAAAGCCGAAACACGACTGCAAGCGCTGCAAAAACTCCCGCTCATCGAGTGCCATAATCTCCTCGGCACGGGCGCTGGGGCGGGTCCAGACCAGGGCACCGCGACCGCAGTCCCGCGGCCCTTGCAGCGGCAATATCGCCAGCGGGCCCCGCTCGGTAAAGCGCTCGTAGGCAACACCGGCATGGGGCTGTTCGAAGGCGACATTGGCAATCACCGCGCTCTGATGATAATCGGTCACCGTAACGTCGATACCCAGCGCCGAGCGCAGCGGTGACTGCGCCCCGTCGGCGACAACCGCCAGGCGGCAGCGCAGGCGTTGCGGTTCGCCGTCACCACGCAAATCCAGTACGGCACCGCGGCGATCAAAACGCAGGGCCTCTACCGTGGCCGGCGCCAGACAGCGGATATTGTCCTGCTGTCCCAGGCGTTGCAGCAACACTGAACCCAGCCAGGCATTTTCCACCACATACCCCAGCGCCTCCAACCCGTGCTCGCCGCTGTCGATCAGGGTACCGCCGAGGTGCCCGCGGTCGGACACATGCACCTGCCGGATGGGAGTGGCGTGTTGAGCCAGGATCGACCAGACCCCGAGCCCCTCCAGCACCGCGGCGCTGCCGGCGGCGATGGCGGTGGACCGGGCGTCGAAGCTCGGTTGGTAGTGAGGCTGTTGCGGGGCGGCAAGCGGCAGGGCTTCGATCAGGGTCACTCGCCAATCGTGTCGTTCAGCGGCAAGCAGCAGCGCCAGCGTCGCCCCCACCATACCGCCACCAACGATAGCGATATCGGTTTCGGTGTCTTCCAGAACAGTGCGCGGCGCTGGGGACATAGCAAAAAAACCTGTTTTTACCGCCACTTACGCATCAGCGGAAGTGGCTATAGATATTAAACAATCGCGCCGGCACCGGCGGCAAAAACGCGCCTGCAAAACCGGGTCTGCAGCGGGGTATTTGTTTACCCTGCTGCTTTTACATTAACCAGTCGCCGCCTGTGCCATCAAAGCCTCGATCTCGGCGACGGTTTTCGGCACGCCGGCAGACAACACTTCACAGCCGTCTTTCGTCACCACCACATCATCCTCAATTCGAATACCGATGCCGCGCCACTTCTTTCTCACGCTCTGCTCGTGCGGCGAAATATAGATACCCGGCTCCACCGTCATACACATACCGGGCTCCAGCACCCGCCATTCGCCCCCCACTTTATAGTCCCCCACATCGTGCACGTCCATACCGATCCAGTGACCGATGCGGTGCATATAAAATGTTTTGTAGGTCTCGGCTTCTATCAGCGCGTCCACCTCGCCCTCCAGCAGGCCCAGTTCCACCAGGCCCTCGGTAATGGTGCGCACCGATACCTCGTGGGGCAGATTCCAGTGATTGCCCGGTTTGATCACTTCGATGGCGGCCAGTTGCGCCCGCAGACACACCTCGTAGAGGGCCTTCTGTTCAGCACTGAAAGTACCGTTGACGGGAAAAGTGCGGGTAATGTCGGCGGCGTAATGCTCCAGTTCACCGCCGGCATCGATCAGCACCAGATCGCCGTCGCGCAGCTTCGCGCTGTTGTCCACATAGTGCAAAATGCAACCGTTTGGACCTCCACCGACAATGGTGTTATACGCCTGGTGGCGGGCGCCGGCCGTGGCAAAACCGTAGTGCAGCTCAGCCTCCAACTGGTATTCGTATAGACCGGGGCGACAGGCCTGCATGGCACGCCGGTGGGCCGCGGCGGAAGCTTCTCCCACCTCGCGCATAACCCGCAGCTCAGCGGCGCTTTTATACAGGCGCATATCGTGTAGAAAATGATCGAGGTCGAGAAACTCACCCGGCGGCATGGCGCCGGTGCGCACCTGCGCGCGGATGGTGTTTACCCACCCCATTACCCGCCGATCGAAGTCGCCGTCTTTACCCATGGCGTAGTAAAGGCGCTCGCGGCCCTCGATCAGGCCGGGCAGGATATCGTCGATATCGTCAATCGGGAAAGCATCGTCGGCACCGTATTGCTGACAGGCGCCTTCGGGGCCGGCCCGATACCCGTCCCAGACCTCCTTGTCTTTGTCGCGCTCACGACAAAACAGCACGTATTCGCCGTGCTCGCGCTCCGGCAACAGCACCAACACCGCCTCCGGCTCTCCAAAGCCCGAGAGGTAATAAAAATCACTGTCCTGGCGGTAGGGGTACTCGGTGTCGCGACTGCGCACCCGCTCCGGTGCCGCCGGCAAGATGGCGATGCTGTTGGGTTCCATCTGGTCCATCAGCGCTTTGCGGCGCCGGCTGAATTCTTGCTTGCTGATACGCATAGGCGATAGGGATTTTCCGGTAAAAAGTGATTGTCAGTGCAGTTGTCGATCAGAGACCGGCGCCGGCTCGGCAGCGGCAAATTCCATAAACAGGGTCAGGGTTGCCATACGTACATATTCTACCAATTGCATGTACTGGGCTTCAGCCTCGTCATCGTCCTCCTCATCGGTGCCGATCTGCACGATGGCGGCGAAATCCCGCAGCGCATCGGAGGCATCGGCCGAGAGCTGCTGGCGGCCGTCGATACCGGCACTGCCAAAACCACTGAGAAACCCGTGACACCACTGGCTCAGCGCGGTCAGGCGCTGCTCCAGCTCGGTATCGTCATCGGGCAGTTGCAGCTCCAGCCCGAAGCCGTCGTCCTGTAATTGCGCCAGCGTCACCGCGTGGAGCTGTTCCAGCGCTATGGCCGCTGCGCCTGCGGCCTCACCCGCCAGGTCGAGAAACTCCCAGGCCACCGCCAACCATCGCTGCCCATCCAGGCGGGCGCCGCCGCTGAGTTTGCCGCACAACAAACCGTGCAGTTCCGCCGGGCTGTTGAGGGCGCCCAGGGGCAGCAGCACATCACACAAATCATCGAACGCCATCAGGTGGTCGAGGTCGGACATGGTAGTAGGATTCCCTGCGACTTGCGATAGCGGGCATCCTACCACGATTAAGGCCGCACTCCGACCGGTGCCGGCCGCCGCAACAAGGGTCTGTGACAGCGCTGCCAAACCGCATCGCCAAACCCAAAAATACCCTATTTTTTCGATGTATAGGTCATAGTTTCTAGAATCAGCCTGAAGATTTGTTGACCGGCTATAGAAGCCGCAATATAGTGTCTTATGCACTGACTGCTTACTGATTAGACTATTACAGACCAGACTATGACAGATCACGCCTTCGGGTCCCTTGACCTTCAACAGTCTCTGGAAACCAAACTGGATAAGCTGGTCGTTCTCTGTGAGCACCTGTTACAGGAAAATCAGTCCCTAAAGACACGGGAGTCGGATTGGCTGCGCGAGCGCACTCGCTTAATGGAAAAGAACGAGCTGGCACGCACCCGGGTCGAGGCCATGATCACCCGTTTGAAAAGTCTTGAAGAGGAAACTTAGGGTGCAACGCCGGCGCGTCGACGGCCAGGGCCCCTGAGGAGAAGCCACCGTGTCCACCCCCACTGAAACGGTTTACGTCAACATACTCGATAAGGAGTACCAGGTCGCCTGCCCGCCGCGCGAGCGCGATGCGCTGCTGCAGTCGGCGCGGGAGCTGGACCAGCGTATGCGCGCCATTAAGACCGGCGGTAGTGTTATCGGGCTGGAACGCATCGCGGTGATGGCGGCGCTCAACCTGTGCCACGAGCTACTCGCCCTGAAACGGGACCTGGGCCACCGGGAGCTCGACGATAACCTGCTGCAACGCCTGTCCGATAAACTGGATCAGGCCCTCGAACACCTGAGCTGATCGGTAGAGGCCGGCGCCAGATTAACGATGCAGGCCAAATACAAGCGAATATATAGCGCCCTATGCTTAATTCCCGGCATCCGTCAAGATTCTTCCCACCGCCAATCTACGTTATAATGGCGCCGCCCTGGGTTGTTTGCCAGTTAACGAGTCCTCGAGCCGATATTTTTATCCCGGGGGTTCCTTGCTGATGTTGGTGTGCAGGTCCGCGCGACGGAAAGCCTTATACATCACTTGGGCCACCACCTTGAACCATCGGGTTCAAGGCCAAGTTAACAGCGGCAATTGCGGGGCTACTTCATTCTGTGAAGTTTCTCCTTCTGCAACTTATCAAACAGCGACTTATTCCTCAGAAACTCACCCCTTGGCTACTGGCCCGAGAGCCACTTGTCTCGCAAAAACGCTGTGAACAGATCGCAATTGCGCCGTGTAATGCGCGCCCGCCGGCGGCAACTGACACCGCAACAACAGGCGCTCGCCGCCCGTCGCCTGATGCGACTGCTGCGCCGCCAACCGCTGTTTGTGCGCAGTCGACATATCGCGTTCTACCTCGCCAGTGACGGCGAGATCAACCCCGCACCGCTACTGGAATTGGCCTGGCGAGCCGGCAAATGCTGCTACCTGCCGGCACTCGCACGGGGCGCCGACGGGCGGCTGCGGTTTGCCCGCTATCGGCCCGGTTCGCGCCTGCGGCCGAATCGCTATGGCATACCGGAGCCAGCCATCACCGCCGGCAACTGCCTGCCCGCGGCGGCCCTCGACCTGGTCTTGCTGCCGCTGGTGGCCTTCGATCCCAGCGGCGCCCGACTCGGTATGGGCGGCGGCTACTACGACCGCACCTTTGCGTTCAAGCAGCGCCTGCCCGCACAACAACCCTATCTGCTGGGCCTGGCCCATCAGTGCCAGCAGGTCGAGGCACTGGCCACCGCCCACTGGGATATTCCCCTGCATGCGGTGGCCACCGACGGCGGGCTGATCCCCTGCACGGCAAGCGCAAACCGGCGCAACTTCAGCCCCGGTGACAGACGCTGGCAGTCGCCAAAGTCCGGCGAACGGCTATCAAAATTGGCGATTTTAGACAGTCGGTAGTGGTTGAAGAGTTAGCGGGAAATAGGGTGCGGGAAAGTGCGATGGGGAACCCGGTCGGAACGCTGCCGGCGATATCGCCTTCAGCGCTGCGACCAGTGTCCGGAGCTAGCGCGTGGCGATACCCTGTTGCAGGGCCGCCGGCGGCGCCGGTTCCGATTGAAATGCATCGGACAGGCCGATACTACTCACCAGTACGCCCACACAAAAAATCAGCACTGCGAGTGTCAAAATATCGGGTTTCATAACTAGATCCTTAATGCTCTTACCGGCTTTAATTTGTTTTTATGCTGGGGAGCAAGCTTTATACCATTTTCGGCGCCACTGACTAAGTCTTTTGCTATATGGCACCTATATGCCAAGTATAGGAGCACAATCAAACCTATTACTAGACCAGTAACGTGACCAGATGACCTAAGTATGACGCAGATCACAACAATTGTGAGTGCTAGCTAACTTCCGCGAGCCCAAAAAATCACAGGCCCCCGGATGCCGGCATAATTGTTCGGCAACCATAGCACCAAAACCGGGCACCAGGGGCATTGGCGGGTCGCTTTGGTGCTTTCACCTCCGGCGCCTCAACCGAGAAAGAAACGGTAAGCCGCGTTGTCGGTTTCCTCCCAATAGCGGAAGTTGAGTTCATCGAGGAACACCTGCACCGCATGTTGCTGGGACTTTTCCACCTGCATACCCACCAGCACCCGCCCGTAGGCGGCACCGTGATTGCGGTAGTGGAACATGGAGATATTCCAGCGCCCTGCCAACAGGGTCAGGAAGTTGAACAGCGCGCCGGGGCGCTCGGGGAATTCAAAGCGAAAAACCCGTTCATTGTTGACCCGGTGAGAATGGCCGCCCACCATATGGCGAATATGCAGTTTGGCCATTTCGTTGTCTGTCATATCCACTACCGCATAGCCCTTGGCCTCGAGACCGGCCACCAGCTCGCGCCGGTCGCTGTGGTCCGGCGACACCTGTACCCCGACGAAAATGTGCGCATCCTTATCGTCGGCGTAGCGGTAATTGAATTCGGTGATACTGCGTTTGCCCATATCGCGCAGGAATTTCTTATAGGCGCCGGGCTTTTCCTCCAGGGTGACGGCCAGAATGGCCTCGCGCTTCTCGCCGATCTCGGTGCGCTCGGAGATATAGCGCAAGCGGTCAAAGTTGGTGTTGGCGCCGCTGTCGATGGCGATCAGCGTGGCGTCGCGACAGCCGCTGTCCTCGACATACTTCTTCAACCCCGCCAGCGCCAGGGCACCGGCCGGCTCGGCGATGGAGCGGGTGTCTTCGAAAATATCCTTGATCGCCGCGCACATCTCATCGGCATTGGCGGTAATCACACCGTCGACCGTATCGCGCAGCACCCGGAAGGTCTCTTTACCGATCTGCGCCACCGCCACACCATCGGCAAATATCCCCACCTCGGGCAGGATCGCGCGCCGCTGCTTCTGCAGCGCCAATTGCAGGCAGGCGGCATCCTCAGGTTCCACCGCGTAAACCTTGATGTCGGGTCTCACGTATTTGATATAGGCCGCAACACCGGCACAGAGCCCGCCACCGCCGACCGGTACAAAAACCGCGTGAATGGGCCCCGGGTGCTGCCGCAAAATTTCCATGCCCACAGTGCCCTGGCCGGCGATCACGTCCGGATCGTCGTAGGCGTGGATATAGGTATAACCTTTGGTTTGCACCAGCGCGTGGGCCTGGGCGAAGGCCTCATCGTAGGTATCGCCGTGCAGCACCACCTTGGCACCCCGGGCCCGCACCGCCTCCACCTTGATCGCCGGCGTGGTTTGCGGCATCACGATGATCGCCTTGACATTGAGCTTCTGTGCGGACAGCGCCAACCCCTGGGCATGGTTGCCGGCCGAGGCGGCGATCACACCGCGTTCGAGCTGCGCCGGCGATAACTGCAGCAGCTTGTTGTAAGCACCGCGAATCTTAAAAGAGAAAACCGGCTGTAAATCCTCACGCTTGAGCAGCACACGGTTGGCCGTGCGCTGCGACATCAGGTGCGCTTCATCGAGGGGGGTCTCCACCGCGAGATCATAGATGCGCGCATCCAGGATACGTTTGATATAAGAGTGGGGCATACCGTAAACTCTTCGCCGGTTCCAATTCCCGCCAGAGGCGGGCCGAGCGCGACATACTAGGCCAAGCAGGACACTAATGGAAGGCGCCCTAACGGCAGGCGCCGGGCAGCGCCGGCGGCTATTCGCGGGCGGTGATCTCCCCCGCCGCTACAGTTTGCCGCGCCCGGCACGTATAATGCGTGCGAACCGCCAGACCTCCCGGACCCGACCGAGGCAACACTATGCCCGCAGACGCGCTCAAGCAAGCCGTGGCCCGCGCCGCCGTTGATTATATTGCCCCCAAGCTCGACCGCCACGACATCGTCGGGGTGGGTACCGGCTCCACCGCCGGCTTCTTTATCGACTACCTGGCGCAGATCAAGGGCCACTTCGACGGCACCGTGGCCAGCTCAGAAGCCACCGCAACCCGACTGCAGTCCCACGGCATTCCCGTCTACGACCTCAACAGCGTCGACGATGTGGTCGTCTACGTCGACGGTGCCGACGAGACCAACCCCAGGCTGGAGTTAATCAAAGGCGGTGGCGCCGCGCTGACCCGGGAAAAGATTATCGCCGCGGTCGCCCGGGAATTTATCTGCATCGCCGACGCCGGCAAGTGGGTGGACTGCCTCGGCAGCTTTCCGCTGCCGGTGGAGGTGATCCCCATGGCCCGCTCCCACGTCGCCCGGGAACTGGTCAAACTGGGGGGCGACCCGGTCTATCGCCAGGGATGTGAGACAGATAACGGCAACGTCATCCTCGACGTACACAATATGCGCATTACAGACCCGCGCGCGCTGGAGACCGCGATCAACCAGATTACCGGTGTGGTCACCAACGGCCTGTTTGCCCACCGCCCGGCGGACCTGCTGCTGTTGGGCACCGAGGCGGGCGTGGAACAGATCGCCGCCGAATAGCGCCGCTGTCAGTCCGGCGCCCGGTCAGCGCCAGAGAAACCGGGTTGGCAACAGAGGAGAAAGCACCGGTCATTATATTGGCCCGGACGGCTTCTACAATGTCTGCTATATAGTACAATTGGCGCTGCGCCTTTTTGGGGTCCTGGTTTGAGAGACACAGGGGCGTAACGCGATTTGGGTTTGCAGGCCTGTGCTTGCACTCGCGCCAGTGCCGCAGTTTTCGCCGCTTGTTCCACTCAGCAGCGGCCATTCTGATGTAACCGATGCTATTCACCTAAAGGATTCGACTTTTAGCACAGCGGCCGCACGACCGTAGCGTCCCAGTAACCCAGGCCAACCAACGGTAGGAAGTATTGGCGGATATGCCTCACAAAGAAGAATCGGGAATCTTTAAAGACCCGCGACGCAATCGCAAAGAGCCGCCCGACTCGGAAGACTCTGATAAACACGAGCAGGAGCCCGTGCAATCCAGCGGGGAAAGGCGCAGCCGCTGCTTCTCCAGCGCACCCTGGTGGCTGCGACGCAACTATCTGGACCAGGAATAAAGCCCCACCCGCCGGCTCTGCTGCTCGCCGCGACAATCGCGATCTCCCGTCCCTCCCCGCATGACCCAAAAATAGCCTACAGTCAAGCCGCCGCCGTGCCGGCGCCGGCCACAGCCGGTACTTCCCAGATAACCGTCTGCTCGGCGTGCAGGTGCTGCTCGACCCAGGGCCGGTAGCGCTGCTCGATCTGCCGGCGTTTGAGTTTCAGAGTCGGGGTCAGCAGCAGATTCTCCACCGCCCACTCCTCGGCCACCACAAATATCTGCCGCACCGCTTCGTGGGTCTCAAGGCGGTCGTTGAGCGCCGCCAGCACCTGGCGCAACTGTGCCTCCAGTTCGGGGCGGGGCCGGGACCGGCCGGCCTCGGCGATACCGGCCAGCAGCACGGGTTGATCAAGACCATGACCGAAGACACAAACCTGCCCGAGCAACGCACACTCGCCGAGGAAGTTTTCCAGCCGGGTCGGTTTGACAAACTTCCCCTTGGTGGTCTTGAACACCTCGCTCAGGCGCCCGGTGACGTGCAACTGGCCGTCGGCATCGATATAACCGGTATCACCGGTGTGATAGACCCCGTCGCGCAGTACCCGCGCCGTTTCTTCCGGTTCGCGGTAATAACCCCGCATCATCACCGGGCTTTTAAACAGGATCTCGTCGTCCGCGCCGATAATGACCTGGGCATCGTCGAAGGGGACGCCGACGGCGCCGGGGACCTGCTTGTCCTCTTCGCACATACAGCCGTAGGCAAAGTTCTCCGTCATACCGTAGCCGTCACGCAGCGGCATGCCGAGCCGCGCATACCAGTGCATCACCTCCTCGGCGGTGGGCGCCGAGCCGGTGCCCAGAATGCGGGCCGCCTCCAACCCCAACTCCCGGCGCACGCGCCGTTTGATCCAGCCGGCACAGCCGGGCAGGCTCAGCAGCAGCGACAGCAGCCGCGGCGGCAGCTTGGTTTCAATAGCTTCCTTGAACTTCACCCACAGGCGCGGCACGGAAAAGAAAAAGGTCGGCCTGGCCCGCTTCAGATCGTCGATAAACGTGTCCATGCCTTCCGGGAAGGCAACGCTGGCGCCGCAGTAGAGGCTCTGCAATTCCACCACAATGCGTTCCGCCGCGTGGGACAGCGGCAGGTAGGAGACAAAACGATCCGCCGGCGTGTAGTTGAAACTCTCGACAATGTTGGGCACCGCGTGGGCTACCGTCTGATAATCGTGCATCACGCCTTTCGGATTGCCCGTCGTGCCGGAGGTATACATAATCGTGAAAATAGCATCGCCCGGCGGTTGCGGATTGTCGGCAATGGGCTGCCACTGGGCCAGGATGTCGGCGAGCTGAAAGTCGCAGTCGATAGCGGCCCCCTGAATCGCCAGGGTATGCACCCCGTCGGGCAGCGCCCGGCGCAGGTTTTCCGGACTGTCGGCGGCGCCGACAAACACCAGTTGGGTGTCGCTGTGCTCGAGCACGTAGCGCATCGAGTCCGCCGTTTGTGTGGCGTACAGCGGCACGCTGATATGCCCGCTCATCATGATGGAAAAATCGGCGATAAACCAGTCGGCGCAATTTTTGGCGTAAATGGCGACGCGACTGCCGGGCGCAAACGCCAGATGCCGCAAAAACGCTGTCACCCGGCGCACCTGATCGGCCACCTGCCCCCAGGTGTAGTCGCGCCAGTTACCCGCCGCCGCCTGGCGCAGATAAATCCGCTCGCCGGCGTGCTGCTCCCAGTGATACAACCGCTCCAGTGGCAGCTGTCGTAAACTTGTCATGGTGACACCCCCGCGTCATGGCACTCGTTTGGCTCGCCTCCCGCCCCCGCGAACACGCCGGTAAAGTGCCACACCGGCACCGCAAGCTTAGGAAAGGCGGCGAGCCATGCTCAATGACATTTCCTTTCATTCGGATTGACCAAATGGATTGGTGCGGCGGCTGTGTTATGGTTTCGCTATGAATCAACACCACTCCGTACCCGCCAGCCTGCTGCTGGATCACTTGCAGGGGGCCATTGCCCGGGGCACAGACCCGGCCGCTATCCTGGCGCTGGCCCAGGTGCCGGCAACCGTGTTGGAAAACCCGGACCGGCGCCTGCCGCTGGAGGACTTCGGCCGTATTATCAAGGCCAGCTTTCAACACCTCGACGACGAGGCGTCGGGCTTTTTGTCGCGGCCGCTGAAACCCGGCACCTTCGCCCTTATGTGCCACGCCACCATTACCTGTCCCAACCTGCGCCGCACGCTGTTGCGCAGCGGACGCTATTTCAATGTTGTCACCGATGAAATTATCTTCGACCTGCTCGAGCGCGGCGAGGAGGCGATACTGGCAGTGCGAACCGTCAACCGGCGGCAACTGGACGACCGCTTTTTCATCGTCTCACTGTTTGTCATCTGGATTCGCTGGGCCAGTTGGATGATCGACAAACCGCTGCTGCTGGAGCGGATCAATTTTGCTTTCGCCGCCCCCGCCTACGCCGCCGACTTCGACAGCATGTTCCCGTGCCGGCACTACTTCGAGCAGCGCGAAAACAGTGTGGTGTTCAGCCGGCGCTTTTTGGAAATGCCGGTGGCGCAGGACACCCAGACGCTCACCGACTTTCTGGCCCACGCCCCCGAGTGCCTGCTAACCCAGTACAAAACCGACAACAGCCTGACCGCCACCATCCGCCATATACTGCAGCGCGCCGACAGCAGTGAAAGCGTCTCCTTCGAAACCGTGGCCGCGCGCCTGCATATGACCACCCAGACCCTGCGCCGGCGTTTAAAAGAAGAAGGCAACGCCTACCAGGAAATCAAAGACAGTGTGCGCCGCGATATGGCCATCTACCACCTGTCCCGGCTCGACACGCCGATCAACGATATCGCCGAGCTGATGGGCTTCTCCGAACCCAGCGCATTTAACCGCGCTTTCAAGAAATGGACCGGCACCACCCCGGGCAGCTACCGCGAAAAACACTATCGGGGCTAGTGATAGTTTTTATCACCACCATTGGCATCTTTGGTCATTTTTCCCGCCCAGCCTTTCCCCTACCCTTTCGGATAAAGTATTTTTACTCACCGGGGCTCAGGCGCGCCCGCAGTCCCTCCTCCTCTACCCGTCGTAAGACAGTCTTAAGAGATAAAGACCCATGACCACCGACGCTTTGATATTCGATGCCATTCGCACCCCCCGCGGTCGCGGCAAAGCCAGCGGCGCCCTGCACGAGGTCAAACCGATAACCCTGCTGTCCGACCTTCTGAAGAGCCTGCAGCAGCGCAACAACCTGGCCACCGATAAAGTCGACGATATCGTTATGGGTTGTGTATCGGCGGTCGGCGACCAGGGCGCCGATATCGCCAAAACCGCCGCCATGGTGGCCGGCTGGGAGGACGATGTGGCGGGCGTCACCCTGAATCGCTTTTGCGCCTCCGGTCTCGAAGCGGTCAACCAGGCGGCGATGAAAGTGCGCTCCGGGTGGGAACAGTTGGTGGTGGCCGGCGGTGTGGAATCCATGTCCCGGGTGCCCATGGGCTCCGACGGCGGCCCCATGGCCATGGACCCGGAAACCAACCTCGACACCGGCTTTATGCCCCAGGGTATCGGCGCCGATTTGATCGCCACCCTGGACGGCTACTCGCGCGAGGATGTCGACCGCTTTGCCATGCAATCCCATCACAAGGCGGCCGCAGCCTGGGCGCGCGGCGCCTATGAAACCTCGGTGATACCAGTTTGCGACCGCAACGGTATCACCGTGCTGGAGCGCGACGAACTGGTGCGCCCCGACGCCTCCATGGAAACCCTGGGCGGCCTGAAACCCTCGTTTGCCGATATCGGCGCCATGGGCTTCGACGGCGTGGCGCGGGAAAAATACCATTGGGTCGAGCGCATCGACCACGTGCACTCCCCCGGCAACTCCTCGGGTATTGTCGATGGTGCCGCGGCGCTGCTGATCGGCAATGAGGCGGTCGCCAAAACCGAGAACCTGACACCACGGGCGCGCATTGTGGCAGCGGCAGTGGTGGGCACCGACCCTACCATCATGTTGACCGGGCCGGCCCCGGCGGCGCACAAAGCACTGGAAATCGCCGGCCTCAGCGCCGACGATATCGATCTCTACGAAGTGAACGAAGCCTTTGCCTCGGTGGTGATGCGCTTTCAGAAAGAACTGCGGGTGCCCGACGAAAAAGTCAATGTCAACGGCGGCGCCATCGCCATGGGCCATCCCCTCGGCGCCACCGGCGCGATGATTCTGGCCACGGCGCTGAACGAACTGGAGGCGCGCCGGCAACGCTACGCCATGGCCACGCTGTGCGTCGGCGGCGGCATGGGCATAGCCACTATCATCGAGCGGCTGTAATAGCTGTTAAGCAACCAAAGTTATCACGCCGCCAACTTTATCGAGCCGCTGCCTTTATCAGGCCCCCAGGAACGCCGATTTAACGTTTGCAATGATTACCGGACACCGCTATGAAATCCATTCGCTACGAAAAAGACCCAGATAATATCGTTCACCTGATTCTCGACCGCCCGCAGGGCTCCGCCAACCTGATGGACGAGCAGTTCAGCCTCGACCTGCAGCGGGCCGTGCAACAGCTTCAGGAAGACAAGCACAAGATCGGTGTGATCCTGCGCTCGGCCAAAAAGACATTCTTCGCCGGCGGCGACCTGGACACTCTGGTTGCGGTCACGCCGGAGACAGCCGGCCAGCTCTTCGCCGGCGCCCAGGCCACCAAGACCAGCATGCGACACCTCGAGACGCTGGGGGTGCCGGTGGTGGCCGCCATTGCCGGCGCCGCCCTCGGCGGCGGCTGGGAACTGGCCCTGAGCTGCCATCACCGCATCGCCGTAAACGACAACCGCATTGCGCTGGGCCTGCCCGAGGTGACCCTGGGTCTGCTGCCGGGCGGTGGCGGCGTGGTGCGCATGACCCGCCTGCTCGGCTTGCAGGCGGCCATGCCCTACCTGGCCGAGGGCCGGCAGTTCAAACCGCAACCGGGTCTGGACAGCGGCCTGCTGCACGAATTGGCCGAAGATGAAAAGGACCTGCTGGCCCGGGCCGCCGCCTGGATCAAGGCCAATCCCGAGGCCCGGCAACCCTGGGACCAACCGGGCTACAAAATCCCGGGCGGTGCGCCCAAGCAGGCGGCCTTTGCCCAAATGTTGCCGATTGTACCTGCCATTCTGAAGAGCAAGACCAAGGGTGTGATGCCGGCACCGGAAGCCATACTCAGTGCCGCGGTGGAAGGGTTGCAGGTGGATTTCGACACTGCCATCCGCATCGAATCGCGCTATTTCGCCGAACTCGCCGCCGGTCAGGTGGCAAAGAATATGATCGGCACTTTCTGGTACCAGCTCAATGAGATCAAGGCCGGCGCCAGTCGGCCAGTGGATTACGAGGCGCAAACGGTAAACAAGGTAGGCATTCTCGGCGCCGGCATGATGGGAGCCGGCATCGCCCACGCCTGCGCCACCCGCGGCATTGACGTGGTGCTCAAAGACGTCAGCGTCGAACAGGCCGAAACAGGTAAGGACTATACGGCAAAACTGCTGGACAAGCGGGTGGCCCGCGGCCGCATGACCGCAGCGCAACGGGACCAGGTGCTCGACCGCATCAAAGCCACCGGCAACGCAGCCGATCTGGCCGGCTGCGAACTGATTATCGAGGCCGTCTTCGAAGACCGGGCCCTGAAGGCAGAGGTCACCGCGCAGGCGGAAGCACACCTCGATGCCGGCGCCGTGTTTGCCTCCAATACCTCGACGCTGCCGATTACCGGGCTGGCCGAAGCCTCGGCGCGACCGGCGAATTTTATCGGCCTGCACTTTTTCTCACCGGTGGACAAAATGCCGCTGGTGGAGATTATCTGCGGCGCAAAAACCGACCCCGCCACCCTGGCCAAAGCCTATGACTTTGTGCAGCAGATCGCCAAAACCCCGATCGTAGTCAACGACAGTCGCGGCTTTTTTACCTCCCGCGTCTTCGGCACCTTCACCCAGGAGGGCATCGCCATGTTGAGCGAGGGGATCGCGGCGGCGTCCATCGAGAACGGCGCCTTCCTCGCCGGTTTTCCCGTCGGCCCCCTGGCCGTCACCGATGAAGTGACCCTGTCACTGGCCGCCAAGGTGCGCAACCAGACCATCAAAGACCTGGAAGCCGAGGGCAAGAGCTACCGCGCCCACCCCGCCGATGCGGTAATCGACCGCCTGTTGGAACAGGATCGCACAGGCAAGGCAGCCGGCAAGGGTTTCTACGAATATCCGCAGCAGGGTAAAAAATTCCTGTGGCCGGGTTTGCAGACACAATTTTACAATGCCGACGCCCAGATACCGCTGCAGGATATCAAAGACCGTCTGCTGTTTATCCAGGCCCTGGAAAGTGTGCGCTGTCTCGATGAGCAGGTACTCACCGCCGTGCGCGATGCCAATATCGGTTCCATCTTCGGCATCGGCTACCCGCCCTGGACCGGCGGCGTCATCCAGTTTATCAATCAGTACGGGCCGCGCGAGTTCGTCGCCCGCGCCCGCACCCTGGCGCAGCGCTACGGCGAGCGCTTTACACCGCCGGATTCGCTGATCGAAAAAGCCGAACAGGGCGCGACTTATCACGATCACGACCGCGATCACGACTGACCCGGCCGCCGCCGGACCGAGCGTGTCAACCACTGCCAGTAAGGACCAGTAAAGATGATTCCAAGAACTGTATTCGACACCGACCAGGAACTGTTTCGCGACACTGTGCGCAAGTTTCTGGAAACCGAGGCCGCGCCGTTCCACGCCCAGTGGGAAAAAGACGGCCAGGTCGACCGGGCGCTGTGGGAGAAAGCCGGCGCCCAGGGGTTTCTCTGCCCGACGGTACCGGAGACTTACGGCGGTGTCGGGGTGGACTTCCGCTACAACGCCATCATTGACGAGGAGGTGGCGCGGGCCGGACTCTCCGGCATCGGCTGGGGCCTGCACTCCGATATCGCCGTGCCCTATATCATGAATTACGGCACCGATCTGTTAAAAGAAAAGTATTTGCCCCGCTGTGTCAGCGGCGAGCTGATCACCGCCATCGCCATGACCGAACCGGGCACCGGCTCGGATTTGCAGAGCGTCAAAACCACCGCCGCGCTCGATGGCGACCACTATGTTATCAACGGCTCCAAAACTTTTATCACCAACGGTCAGCTGGCCGACCTGGTGATCGTGGTGGCGAAAACCGATCCCGAGGCCGGCGCCATGGGCACCAGCCTGATTTTGGTGGAGGCCGACAGCCCCGGGTTTACCAAGGGCAAGAATCTGGACAAGGTGGGGATGAAAGCACAGGACACCTCGGAACTGTTCTTCCAGGATGTGCGGGTGCCGAAAGAAAACCTGATCGGCGCCGAGGGCCAGGGCTTTATTTACCTGATGCAGGAGTTGCCCCAGGAGCGCCTGTCGGTCGCCCTCGCCGCCGTGGCCGCCGCCGAGGGCGCGCTGGCACAGACACTGGACTATGTGAAAGAGCGCAAGGCCTTCGGCAAACCCATAGCCGCGTTTCAGAATACGCAGTTCAAACTCGCGGAAATGGATACCGAGGTCACCGCCGCGCGGGTCTTCGTCGACCGTTGCCTGGAGCTTCACTGCGAGGGTAAACTCGATGTGCCCACCGCTGCGAAGGCCAAGCTGCTGACCACGGAACTGCAGTGCCGGGTGCTGGACGAATGCGTGCAGCTGCACGGCGGTTACGGCTATATGTGGGAGTATCCGATTGCCCGCGGCTGGGCCGACTCCCGGGTGCAGCGTATTTACGCCGGCACCAATGAGATTATGAAGCTGATTATCAGCCGCTCGCTAATGGAGTGATGCGGCGCCCTTACATTTGTATACTTGGGCCAGAGCAAAATGGTGCTCGCTTCAGGCGCCTACCTTTGGTGGCGATGCTCTAACAATTCAGCGCCACTCGATCGGTAACAACCGGTAATACTTATGTCTCAACCTCTGAACGGATTGAAAATACTCGACTTCACCACCCTGCTGCCGGGCCCCTATGCCACCCAGTTGCTGGCCGATATGGGAGCGGACGTGCTGCGCGTGGAAGCCCACACCCGGCCCGATATGGTGCGCTTTACGCCACCCTATATCGACGACGGCGCCGGCGGGCAGACCTCGGCCGCCCACGCCACGCTCAACCGCAATAAAAAATCTGTGGCACTGGATTTAAAACAGCCCGAGGCGATTGCCGTCGTCCACAAACTGCTGGCCAGCTACGATATCGTTATCGAGCAGTTTCGCCCCGGCGTTATGGCGCGTCTCGGCCTCGACTACGACAGCCTGGCCGCCGTCAATCCGCAGTTGATTTACTGTTCGGTGAGCGGCTACGGCCAGAGCGGCCCTTTGCGGGATCGGGCAGGACACGATATCAACTACCTGGCGCTGGCCGGCCTGGCCAGTTTCAGCGGCCGCGAGGAAACCGGGCCGGTACTGTCCGGCACGCAGATCGCCGATATCGCCGGCGGCACCCATCACGCCGTAATGGGCATACTGGCGGCGGTGATACAGCGCCAGACCAGCGGCGTGGGCCAGCATATCGATATCAGTATGAGCGACGCCGCCCTGGCGCTGACCACTCTGTTCGGCGCCGGTTACCTGGCCGACGGCCGCGTGCCCGGACTGTCGACCGAAGTGTTGAACGGCGGTATTTTTTACGGCTATCACCGGACCCGGGACGGTCGCTATTTCTCTGTCGGCAGTTTGGAACCACAGTTTACTCAACAGTTGTTCGCCGCCATCGGCAAACCCGAGTGGGCCGAGCGCAGCGCCGATCCCAGTCCCGAGGCGCAGCGACAATTGCGGGACGATGTCCGGGCCGTCTTCCTGACCCGGTCGTTCGCCGAGTGGAAAGACATATTCGCCCGTTGCGACGCCTGTATCGAACCGGTGTTGCGGCTCGATGAAGTCGAGCGGCACCCGCACTTTCAGGCCCGCGGGATGTTTGTGGACGTGCCGGGCAATGCGGGCGGCTGCAGGCAAATTGCCAGCCCGATCAAGTTTTCCGCATCTGCCCCCGATTACCGCAGTATCGGCCGGCCATTGGGGGCCGATACTGAAGCGGTGCTCAAGGACTGCGGTTATACCGATGATGAGATTGCCGCGTTGCGGGCAGCGGGGGTGGTCGGTTGATTTCAACCCCCAACCGGGTTATTTGCGCCACCGGGGTTGAACAACCCTCAGCCGGCGGCGACTGTGGGCAACACCCGAGGCACCAGTTGCAGGCGGGCCCTTCACGCCGGTAGAACCGGATTGACCGGCGCCGTTATTCCCTGCTTTTTTGCAAAGTCAGCATCTTGTCGTGGCACTCCTGAATATCGGCAAGGATATCGGATAGTGCGGCTCGACAGGCCACGGGTTGATCCTTCTCCAATGCGGTTTTTACTTCATTCAGTGTTTTGTCTTCTATTTCTTCAAGCTGACTAATATATGTTTGCTCCGTGTCGGACTTCACCGCGGCCATTATTTTGGTATACAGCTTACGGACCTCGACACTGAAAGAGCTGCCATCCTCAACCTCGCCCTCCTCGAGCACCGCATAGGGCTGCAGTCGCTGTACCGCGCGCCTGCGCGCATTGACCATAGACTCGAACACGGTTGCAAGAACCGGGTTATCGACAGCCTCCTGCGCTTCGTGATAAAAATCTATACCGCTATTCAGCACTTTCACTATCTCGGCGATGTGTTTCACTTCAGTGGTACTACCGTTAGTCATTGTTTTCCTCATTGACAAATTGATAATAAGCAGCCGGTAACCGGCCATCAGTTCTACCTCGTTTCCATGGGCAAAGGAGTGATTCCCCAAGCGGGGAATTGGCCGCGAACCGGCACTGCGTTTTCTCACCAGGGTTCGCCTTCACTGTTTTGCTGAAATTTCTTCTTCGCAGCATTCGTGCCAAAACCATTTATGATCCGGGTCAATACGGGCAGCCGCGCGATGAGACATACTGGCACCGGTACTGACGCCGACGACAGACCTTGTGCATTTGCGTTTCCCAGGGCAGGCCACCAAAACCACCTTAGGCGCCAACCGTTAATGCTGTCCGACCAATGGCACGGTAATTGCTGATCTACTGGTGCAGGTCGATAAAACTCACAGACGAGGAAAAAACCATGGCCAATTCCGGCTCTACCGTTAATTTTGAAACAGACGCAACTGATGACGCGGTCGATGCAGCGGCATCAGAATCTCCGGTAACTGAAAGGGCCCGCAAGGGCGCCCATGAAGCCGTCGATAAAGCGGCCGACCGCGCGGCGGCGGCCGAACGCAGTTTCCGCAGAACAGCGGACGTTTCAGCGGAAAAATTAGGGGAAAATCAAGAGCGTCTCAAAACCCAGTTCGACGAGTCCATATCCAAAGCCAGACAAATGGCGAGAGAGAATCCTCTGGCGACGGCGGGTCTCGCGTTTGCCGCCGGCGTCCTCTTCAGCGCCTGGCTGCGGCGCTAGCGTTCGCTGACTCATGAACGAAAATGAGCCGGCAAGAGACAATCCCGAGCATGCCCCCTCCTCAAAGACCGAGGAGGTGACGCTGATCGAGTGTTTGCAGGATATCTCCAGCCAGGCAAAAAACAGCTTGGCCAGCACCGCTCAACTGGCCCAGGCTGAGTGGCAGCTATCGATGCGGGCACTGTGGCTGGTGGCGGCATCCACGATGTTTCTAAGCGGGCTGATCCTGGTGGTTTGGGTCTCCCTCAACGCCGCGCTGGCCTACTGGGCCTACACCAGTGACGTGCCGGTTACTGCGATAGCTGCCGGGTTTGTGGTCGTTCAGCTGGCTTTAATTACCTGGCTGTGGACTCAGGTTCAGCGCCTCTTGGCCCTGATCGGCTTCCCGAGAACCTTGAATAGAGCCGGTGAAAACAACAACACATCCGTTTCTCAGCAGAGGCAGCCAACATGATAACTTTTTTCGTGCGCACTCAAGTAGAGACTGTCGAGGCCTGTGCGCAACGCTTGCAGCGAGATCGATGCAATCTGTCTTTAGCGACCTCCAGGTGTAAGGCGCATCTGATAAAAAAGATCGGCGAGGGCCCGACGATCGCCGGTTTCTTTATTGCCGGAGGGGTGTTGCAGTCACTGCAGTCTAAAAACTTACGCATGACGCCGTTGAGTTCCCTCGGTCTGGTCAAATATGTACTGGCGCTGGTGTACCCGGCAACCGGTGGTCAATAGCAGCCTATATCGTCTCTGCGGCTCTTTCACCACCCACATCTGCATCCAACCCGGAGCGACCTCATGTCCCGCCCTATTACGGAGAGCGCCGGTAGCCACATCGACAACCCGGCTCCCGCCGCCACTACACTGGCTGCCAAACCCGACGAGCTGGCCTATAACCGTCAGGCGCGCAGCAGGAAACTGGAGAAATCCAAAGTCATCTTGCTGGCCACACTGACAATACTGGCAGTGGGACTGTTTATCCACCAAGCCCAAGAAATTCTAATCCCGATCACACTGGCCTGCCTGCTCAGCTCGTTACTCTCGCCGATTGTGCGTTGGGCCAAGCGCTACCATGTTCCCCAGGCATTGACGTCGGCCATAGTAGTGATGATCCTGATGACGAGTTTCGTGCTCGCCATCAACCTCATCGCAGAACCTGCCGCGCGCTGGGTCAATCAATTACCGGATCAACTGCGACTCGTGCATAAAAAGCTCTACGCCGTGAAAGGCTCGCTCAGCGATTTGCAGGCGGTCGGCGATGAAGTCAGTCAACTGGCAGACGCACAGTTTCCGCTGCCGGAGGGCACTGCACCCATCGTCGTTGAAATCGAGGAGACATCGTGGATGGAGTCACTGATTACCGACGACCTGCCGGTGTTTTCGGGATCACTGGTGATCTGCGTGGTGCTGACATTTTTCCTGCTCGCTTCCGGCGATCACTTCCTCCGCCAGGTGACCAAACTGGGCACCAACTGGTCCAACAAACGAATGTTGGTCAGGCTTTCCAAAAGTATGCGCCAGGAACTGTCGGTCTATTTGGGCACTATCTCGATTATCAATGCCTGCCTCTCCATAGTGGTCGGGTTTGCGCTGTATCTTCTCGATATACCCAACCCTTTCTTTTGGGGGGTAATTGCAGGTTTACTGAACTTTGCACCCTATATCGGCCCGATGGTGGTCACGGTATTGCTCGCCCTGGTCGGGCTGATAACCTTCGACAACCTGGGCACCGCCATGCTGGCCCCGGCGGTGTTCGTCGTCATCACCTTGCTGGAAGGTCAGGTCATTACTCCTGCCGTCGTCGGCCATCGCCTGTCGTTGACACCCACGGCAGTCTTCATTGCGGTTGTATTCTGGACCTGGCTCTGGGGGATTGCCGGCACGCTGCTCGCCACACCGATACTGACCGTCGTCAAGATACTCTGCGAAAACGTGCCCGCCTTGCGCGGCTTTAACTATCTGATTGAGCGTTCATCGTAATGCAAGCGTTGCGCTGGACTCGTTTTGTCTGGCGTTGCGCTTGTAATCCGGTGCGCTATAGGTTGAAAAAATTTCAAATTTTGTACATATTATCCGCAATCGCCTGTCTGGAACGCGGCTCGGCGGCAACAACAGCGCTGTTTACAGATCAGATCAGGGGGTCAAATCTTGACTAATAGTATTTACAGAGCCCTAAGACGCCCTATTGTTTGCGATACCGTCGAGTAATGACCTACTCCAAAGGCCTTCCGATTTCACTAAGTGGTTGGCCACAGAAGTCCTGGCACAACTTCATGGCTATCCAGCGCGGTATATTCGCCCTAGGGCCGCGCCGGCTAACAGTAATCGATGTTTTTTCACATCCGTAGTAGGTCGAAACAGCACCTAACACCGTTGCAATCGGCACTGGCTCCACTAAACCCTTCCGCGATACTTCCCGGCCCCCATTTATCGCATTCGCACACGCTTCTTCCCTAAACACTTTCGACCCCAGTATTACAGAAAACCCGGGCTTGCCATAAAACTCGCGGATTTCTCCATCCACACCTTCTTCAACATACGCCCGATAGGCCTGCCTCGCTGATGTACCACCGATTTCCGCGTAGATTGGCTCGCGGCACAGCCACGCCGGGCAAGTTCGCTTCGTCACATAGGTGCTATAACTCGACCAGGGGTAGGACACTAGATGGTTAACCAAAGGTTTCCGGGCCTCCACCGGGTTGCGATGAATATAGCGACTTACCTGGAGCAGATATTCGCTGGCATCGACCAGTATGGATTTGTAACGGCCTCGAAATAATGGGCCATCTGTCTGTTTAAGGCGGTTGTAATGTAGTCCCCCCAAAAATCCGCAGAGGTTATAAGTAGAAAATTCCATTAAAATACCGGAGAGGAGTTTTCTATGAGAAAGTCACGTTACAGCGATAGCCAGATACTGGCCATTTTGAAGCAGAATGAGAACGGTGTATCCGTCCCCGATCTCTGCCGGGAGCACGGTATGAGCTCTGCTCAGTTCTATAAATGGCGCGCCAAGTTTGCGGGCTAGGTGCGGGCTAGGGGACACGGGCTAGGGGACACTGATAACTTAACAACTTAAACCAACTCGTCCTTTATCGACATCTTATTGGAAGGTGTGACGACGCTCTAAGCCGCGTCCGAATACATGATAATATCCACCTGCTATATGGAGCTTTCCTAACCTCGGCATATCCTTTACTTGCCGAGAGCTCCTTTATTCCTTGGTTAAGTTGTTAAGTTATCAGTGTCCCCTGTTCTCTACTTCCTCAGCTATCTCGGAAAACCATCTACCAAACTGCCCAGCATCATCCAATTTCTCCACAGATTTTTGAAAACGATGAGCCTCAAATAAATTTAGTTTGCAGGGTTTTTCCCTAAGTGTTCGAGCAAGTTCTTGAGGCCACAAATCTTCGACTGGAAAAGTTTTTACCTGAGCAACAAACATATCGAACTCATCAAGTGAGCTGGCTAAGTTTTCATTCCGGATAGAACAACACAACCTCATTTCTAACGCCTTCAAACGAAGGTAGTCTGGTAGATATTCCAGCTTTAAAGACCTAAACCACTTGGCAGCAGGCTTGTAGTCGCCTTTATCGTATGACTGATGCCCCAGATACAGTTTGGAACGTGCCTCTACCGAAGGATCTTTCGTCGCATTCAGGGCCAGCATAAGATTCTGACGAATCCCACTTTCTATCTCTGATGACACTTTTTTCTTGGGGTGCAAATAATAAATATAACCAATCAGAAAAGCAGCTTCCCCCCTCGTTCCACTCTCCTCCAAGCTACTCAGTCTCTCAACTAGCGCATCAAAAATTTTCTCTTTTTGTACGATATCGTCGATGGCCAGGGCACTATCAATGTCACGTAGAATAGATTCAGGTACTCGCTTAACCATTTGATTATCGCCAGTCATCGGCCCCCTCTATGTGCCGCACCTTCGCGCTTTTGATAGGTTTTGGAAATTTCACGGAGCCTCTGCCCATACTCAGGTAGATCTCCACGAGCATCAGCCTCATCAGCCATCCGTCTGAGTTCTTTTCGCATAGCTGCAGGATATTCGTTGTGACGGCCCGATTCAAAACCCTCATTCTCCTTACGCAGTCTATCGCGCACCTTCGCGTGATCATTGTTGGCCCAGTTTTCCGGAGTGTCCCACTTTCCTTTTTCTTTCTTTGCAGCATTACAATTATGCACCAACAAATTAAGCTGTGTAGCATAATACGTATGATAATCCGCAACCTCCAGATTGTAGGTTATGTCATGTCGACCCGAATCACCAACTGATTGAACAACAACCCAACCATGCCCCTCCGTTTCTATTTGATCACCGGGCTGCAGCTCAATTGTTTCAACCCAACTACGACCCATCACATAAAACGGGTGATCATCCGTGGTTTCTACTAATTGTACCTCTCCAAACCCATCAACAACTACTAAATCATAAACCTTGCGGTACTTCTTAAACAGTTGCGTAACGGGTTTCCAATCCTGTTCTCCCGTGTCCACATCCTTTGAATAAACCAGCTGATCTAATACAATATCCTCTATGGCCATATAGCCATCTTTAGTCAGCACTTCGGTTCCGGCAACAAAACAACATACGCCCTTTGCCGTCTTCTTCCCTTCCTTCTTCAAAAATCTCTTACTAAGATACTTCGCCGCCCCCTTCATCGAAAACACCGCCGGCAGCCCCGTCGCCCGCTCAAAACCCTCCGCCGCCACCTCCTTGGCCACGATCACCACAAACGGGACGAGAAACGGTAAGTTACCATCCGGGTCTACGTATTTATAGGGATTGTTATTCGCATAGGCATAACGATTGAAACTGATCGGATTATCATCTTGAAAACCCACAGCGTCAATCCCCATAAACCGACCCACCTCCGGATCGTAATACCGCGCCCCCATATACGTCAGCCCACTCGCTTCATCGTGGGGCTTACCCGTAAACGACAGCGATTGCAGGCTACCCTCCCCATCGGCCACCTTCTCACCGTAAGGGCGGTAACTTTTTCGCCACAGCAGGGCGCCCGTTTCATCCGAGGCCGCCACCACCGAACCCACCGCATCGGTATGGTAGTAGGTCGTGGTGCGCTCGGCGTGAGCGCTGCTTACCAACAAGCAACCGATCAACAGCGACAGCAAGAAGACGAACGGTCGAAGAATGCCCTTTTGCACTGTGATATTCGCCCGTGCATCAGCACAGGCTTCCAGTGACTTTATCGCTATAGCCATGATTAATCTCCCAGCAGAGCAGCGTGATCGTTAGCGGAAATAAGACGGTGAACGGCATCGGTTTCAGGGCGATGCGTGAATCCATCGGTATCGACATCAGCACCGGTGGCCTTGTCCGGATTAAACCCCAACGGTGGTGCGGTACAACCCGACCTGCTATCCGCCGCCGCACCCCGTGCAGGCGGGAGAGTCACAGCGTCCGACCGCGCCACCAGCAGGCTGCCTAAACGAATATAACTGGTGCGGGTACAGTCACTGACCGATTCCTCAAATAACAACTGGCCATCACGGGCATACACACTGTATCGCAGGTCCTGCCCCTCACCGGTCTGGCTGAAGGCGCGCAGATTGTGGCCATCATAGACGTAGCGTTTGCTGACACCGCCACTAGCGCTCTCGATCAGCCGAGCGGCATCGTCATACCGATAAATATCTTGACGCGTGGCAATCAACGACCCATCGGGTTGACGCAAATACCCGATTTTCTCCCTGACATTGCCATACACATCGTACCGGAACAGACTACCGGTGTTGCCGGCCTCCCGCTGGACAAGCTGTTCATTGTTATACCCATACTGAACGCTGTCACTGCCCCCGTCAGACTTGGCGACGATATTGCCACGCACATCATAGTTCACCGTGGTACGCCCCCAGGGGCCACGGGCTTCGCGCAGCCGATCTAAGGCGTCATAATCACCGAACTGATTCATAAAGACCGTTTGCGTGCTGTCGATACCATCGACCAGGGTCGTGACATTGCCACGCGGATCATAGGTATAGGTGAGATTCACATGGGGCCCCGCCACGATGGTCTGCGGAAACAACCGCCGGTCATAGGTCTGTGAGACCTGGACACCATTGCCGAGGGTATAGGCGCTCACCTGTCCGGCGGGGTGGAACACCACATTGGTCGCAAAGCCCCCGACCTGTGTCGCACGTCCCAGGGCATTGGGGGCATAGTCGACGGTTAAACCATCGGGATAGACCAGGCTCGCCAGCACATCCCGTCCGTCATAGCCATACTGCAGGGCGTACTGGCGAGGTGTCGGTGTGCCGACGATCAAGGTCTCTTGAGTGAGATTGTTGTTTGCATCGTAGACGTAGGCCCAGTCTGTGATACCGGAGACCAGTCTCGTCAGGTTATCGTTTTGATCGTAGGTGTAGTCCACCGCGTCCGTGCCGGGCGGGTAGTCGATCCGGGTGACCCGATTGAGGCCATCATAGTCGTAAGCGGTAATCCCCGAGCCGGCAACGCTTGACGATACTAAATTGCCCACCGCGTCTCGACCATAGGTCGTGGTCCCGATTTCCGGTTCCGTTTTCGCGACTAAAAACAGGCGTGTGTCATACGTGAAGTTTCGCGGAAAACCCAGTAGCCCGCCATTGGCTTGTTCCTGCCCCTGAAACACCTCCGTAATTTGATCAAAAATATTGCGCCGAATCACGGTCGTCACCGCCTCTGGCTGGCGAATCAGGTAGGGTGCCCGGCTTGAAATGCCCACCGTGCGATAAATCGTTTGCGTGCTATGGCCGCGCTCGTTGGTTTCAACCATCAGGAAGTCGTTATAGCCATAACTCACAAAACTCCCATCCGGATAGGTTTTCCGGAGGGGGCGGTCGAGCGCATCGTAGCGATACCCAATACCGTCGAGCGTATTGGGATAGGATTCAAACACCGTGCGCCCGGAGGCGTCGTAGGCCGTCGTCATACTGATGGTCTCGTTGGTGACGGTATCGACCCGCCGGGTCTCAATGCGGCGTCCCAGCCGGTCAAAAAAGTCCGTTTGCTGATAGGCGCCCCGCGTCAGACGCCGGGTATTGCCCGGATAGCTTATGGAGACCGGCAGGTGGATGGGGTAGGTAATGTCGGTTAATCGATTTAAACCATCATACGCGTAGCGTTTGGTATACCCGCGCCCATCGGTTTCCGAGGCCAGGGTGCCGGTGTCATTGACCACCCGTGTCAGGAGCACCGCTTCCGGTCGCTCCTCTCGGGCGGCAATCCCCCGTTTGTAGTCACCATAGCGCGTCACATTGCCGCGCGCGTCCGTGACGGATGCCAGGTCGCCGGCTGGCGTGTAGGTATATTGCGTGATCACACCGTAGCGATCCTCCTCTTTCAGTAAATCGGTGTTGGGAAAGTACGTGCGGTGCGTCGTGAACACTTGACTGCCGTGAGTGATCGTTTCGCTCACCGGCAAACCGAGCAGCCAGTTTTGCGTATCATTGACATAGGCGATCGTGGTGATTTTGTCCGCCACGCCCTGCAGATTGGTAAACTCCGTGATGGTTTGCACATTCCCATAAGCATCATAGTCGGTGTAATTGACCCCTTGTGAAGAGGTGGCGCCGCTCAGGTCCGCATTGCCGTCCAGGCTGATATATTCGCCCAATAACACCGGCGAATTCGTTTCCTCTTCAATCCACCAACTGCGATCACCGCCGTGAAAGAGATTTTCGTTCGAGATCTTGCGCTGCCCCCAGGCCTTGACCACGACCTCTTTTAAGACGTCGTTCAAGGTGTAAGTGGCCTTGCGGTACAACAACCCCACAAACGAGGGCAGGATAAACTGGTAGGACCCGGGCCCTGTCTGGATGAAGTCTTTGCCATAGTGGTGAAAGACATACTTCGCATGGGGCGTGGTGACCGTGGTCGCATCGACGCGTAACCCAGCGCCACCGGCATCGGTATAGGGCACACTGTGCGGCGCAAACGCGTAGGTGGTGGTCCCACCGGGTATATCATCGCCGGACACGGTTTTTGTCTCTATCGCCGTCGTTCTCAACGCCGATCCCTTGTCAAACTGCACATACTGGTAGGTGTAGTCAATGCGGGCACCGTTGGGGTACTTCACCTGTGTAAGCGAGTAGCTGCCCAGACCGTCTTCGACCACCCCATCGGTCGGGTCCGGATCATCGATTTTCCCGTTGTAACCGTATTCCCAGGTTTTACCGTCCGGTCGCCTCACCCTGACCAGTTGATGGCGGGGCCTGGTATACCCGGGAATATCCGCATACTCGTATTCCCAGCGCTGGCCATTGGCCTCGATACTGGCCAGCCGGGGCGTGGCATAGGCGCCCCCGCCATCGTCATAGCCATAACGCAACACCGGCTGGCTCTCGCCTTCCTCACTGCGATAGACGGCGACGATATAGGATTCGCCGGCGGCATTGTCCTCATAATCGATGCGAATCCAGTTACCGTGAATATCCTCGATGCGCGTGGTCAACCAACTGGGCTCTTCCTGGTAGTAGTCAAACCGATCCATGGTATAGGTCGTACCGTCGGGCGCGGTCACCACCATGCCGGGGTTAAGGCCGTCGCACTGCGCTTTCCAATTGCTGCGGGTGATCAAGGTGTTGTCGTTGTCGATCGCATTGAGCACGAGGATTTCCCGGCCACCATCGGGGTGTTCCAAAGACGGGTTATCCCGTGTACTGACCGACCAAAGGCTCTGGTTGCACAATTTGTCGGCATGGCGGTTGGTGGTGACAATACGGCCAAAATGCATCAACCAGCCCAACCCCGTCAGTGAGCGCACCGGATAGGCATTGGTTTGCAGGCTGGTGTAGACGCGATTCACACGAATATCCAGTCCGCCGTTGCCCGGCACCAGGATATCGGTGTACTGGAGTTGCAACGTGCCGGAGAAGGGATCAACGCTCTCGTTGAAGTGTTGATTGATCGTCTCCTTGAAGGGATTGAACCCCGGCTCGGCATAGTAATCGCGTATTTCCTCGGCGGCCGCACCGGCGGCCCACAGTAGCCAGGCACCGCAACAGACAGACTTCACTAAATACTTAACCATCGTCTTAAACTCCTTTCAATGATGACATCGGCAAGGGCGTTGCCGATCGACTCACGACTGAATGATTTACTCGTTGTCCACTTTCGCGGGCTCGCCGGCCTCAGCAGCACGCGCAGTGTAGGACCCGACAAACTGCGTCGGGGGTATCTTGTGCTCTTGACGCGTCACAGGAATGTCTCGCACGGCTTGTCTGGACGTGCGCGCTTGACTCTCGGACAAACGTGCCTGCGCTGTTGGGTCGAGCACAGGGTTTTCAACGGCGACTGTCGTTTGTCCGGCATGATCGGTCTCGCGGTGCACAAGCAGGTTGTCGTTTTCGATGGATGCTTTGCCGGAAGTGGCGGCGCTGTTATCGGAAGCGGCGGTGCCGTTCCGGGAAGCGGTGGCACTGTTGTGCCGGTGGACCTTCGGCGCGTGCAGTGGTTCCTCTGCACGCCCGGAGAGACTCGCAACCGCCTTCCCCTCGGCATAATACTTATCGGGGAGACCGTTCCGGCTTACAGCGCCATCGGGAGCACGTTGAGGGGTATAGAGCAAAAAAAACAGGAGAGATAAAAACAGAGCAACCACAAGACCAACTTTTACAGAAACAGACATGACGCTCACTCCTTGAAAATTTTCAGTGGGAAAATTGCGATTTCCTCAATCATTTTTCACTATTCAACATTCACTTTTGAGTTGCATTTATCAACGCCTTATTCACGTAAAATACAACAATCCAAAACACTTTTTTCGTCTGAAAACAGACTCAACTATAAAACCTCAATGGCGTTATTGTTACGCCTATTTTTACAATATAGGAGCCAATAAAATTGGACCTCAGAAGTGAGTAGCCTATAAAATCTACTGTAGTCCTCACTTTGTTGCAAAAGCCAACACTATCTCTCACCTTATACTGCTGCGTTTACCTGGCCTGTTCTTTAAGCATTCCTAAATCCCAGTGTCTTGAGAAACGCCTGCAACTTAGTCGTATGTCATCGAGCTTACATAACGCAGCAAATTTTATTCAGTTGCTAAGTTGCAGACATCCCCTTCTTTGTTAATTTCGCAAAGAAAGCTTCCGCATTTTGTTAAAAAAGTTGGGGTAATATGCAACGGCCATTGCTGTTTTTTTGGGTGACGCATTTACTGCAATGCTTTCAAGACAACCACGTGATATACATTTCGATAAAGTAGGCTAAATGTATTCGACACAACGGGGTGTGGAAAATCCCAGTTGATTGTTACCCGGCCTGTGACGGCCTACATCATAGAAGTCTTATGAAATTTTTTATCCAAAGACGCCTGAATATTGGTTGACAGAAACAACTATCAGCTTACGCCTTGAGGGACGCCTGCCACTGAGCAACTTAGGCCTATATCGCCAGACTTACACAACGCGGCAAATGTCCTTTAAGTTGCTCAGTGGCAGGCGTCCCTCTACTTAAGACTGTTGGATCGCCGGAGGCTATCCATCCCGCGCGGCCGCTGGTAATATCGCCATCCACAGTTGTCCGCGAGTGAGTTTTATATGCCAACGTATTTGCGAGCAACCGAGCGCTGCTAGACCATGAATCTGTGGGTGCTGTTCGGTCTCTTATCTCTGCTGCTGGGCGGTATCGGCGCCGTGCTGCCACTGTTACCCACCACGCCCTTTGTGTTGCTGGCCGCCTGGTGTTTCGCCAGGTCTTCACCGCGCCTGCACGCCTGGCTGCTCAACAGTCGCCTGTTTGGCCCGATGATCCGGCGCTGGGACGAAAACCACTGCATCAGCCGCAACGTTAGACGGCTGGCGCTGTTTATGGTGATCGGTGTCGGAGGCAGCTCGGTGCTCTTTTTCGTTCCCGCGGGGTGGCTGCAGTTCGCCGGCGGCGTGCTGGTCGCCATAGGCTTTATCTCCGTGTGGCGCTTGAAAGTATGTCCCGACTGCTAACCTGTACAAGCTTTAATCAGGTATCCATTATCAGGATCGCACACCGCCGTTCAGCCATCCTATATGATTGGCAACCCCCGACACCATCACTTACATTATTAAAACAGCCGGAAACTGAGCAGTCTGCGAGGCAAGCTATGACCACCACGGAAATCGATGAATCCCTCAATGTCTTTGGCGAGCCCTTGCAGTCCTGCAGCGAAGAACCTATGACCGGCTTCTTTCGCGACGGTTGCTGCAATACCAATAGTCAGGACATCGGCTCCCACACCGTGTGCGTGGAAGTGAGCCGGGAATTTCTGGAGTACTCACGCTTCCAGGGCAACGACCTCTCGACCCCGCGACCGGAGTTCGGCTTTCCGGGGCTCGAGGCCGGCGACCGCTGGTGCCTGTGCGCCGCCCGCTGGCTCGAGGCGCACCGGCGGGGAATGGCGCCAAAAGTATTTTTGAACCGAACCCATATCAAAGCGCTGGCGACAGTGCCCATGAAGCTGCTGCGCGAATACGCTTTGGATTTAAATTGAAAGGCCGCCAGCACTGTTCGAGCCGGCGGCGCTATTTGGGCAGGCGGAATTTGGCGGTCTGGCGACTGATGGCAACGAGCTGGCCATCACTGTCCCAGAGATAGCCGTCCTCCTCCAACACCCCGCGTGTCAGGTAATTGGTCTCGAAATGGCACTGAATCGGCCCCGGCTGCGCCAGGCCTCGCACCTGCACGGTCAGTTCCAGGGTCGGCACCCAGCCGGTAGGCCCGTAGAAGGTGAACACCGGTGGCGGAAAACCGTCGGCAAACAATAACAGCGCAAGCGGATCGGTGCTGGGTCCGTCGGCCAGTTCGAGCCAGCCGCTCAGTTGGCCGCGACCGTCGGGCTGACCGGTAAAGCTCTGCTCCTGGCCCGGGTTGACACGCTGTAAAACCTGGTGGCCAAAAGAAAAGTCGAACGGCATCCGCAGGCGTACACACTCGTCATAGGGGCGGATGGCCGGCCCGGCGGGGACACTGCGGCTCTCGCCCCGGGTCTGCGTCAAGTCGGCAAAAACACCGATCATCATCACTTTCAACACCCGGTTCTGAAGCAGGCGCACACAGCCGTGGGAGGAGGAGCCGCCGGTCCGCAATACCTCCACCTCACAGTCCACCGGCCCCGGCTCGGCCGGCGCCATATAATAAGCAGTGACGGTGAGCGGGTGTGGATGCGGCAGCGCCGCCTGCAATGCCCTGGCCCCGATGGCCATGATATAGCCGCCGTTAGGCACCCCGGCGATGCTCCAGTCGGCGCTGATGCGACCGCGCCAGTGGTGTTCGGAAATCTGTTCCAGGCGGGTATCTTCTGCGAACTTCAGCATAGTTGGGGGGTCTGCTGTTTAGGGGCTGCAATTGGCGTGGGATTCTAGCAGCTTTTCCCGGTATCATGGATCGCTGGCCATGACTGCCCGGACGCCCGCTGATCCTGTCCGGCAGGGCAGGCGTATAGTAATCGGGATGCCAGGGCGCTTCCCGCCCGGCCAAGACCGCCTGCGGCGGGGGCTACCCTGGACGACTTGCATAATTGCTGCACATTCAATCAATAGACTGCCTTCGTAGCCAGCTCAGCCGAATGCCCGAATGCCGTCAATGGCTGTCTTTAAAGATTGACGCCGGCGACCTTCGTGACGGCAGGGGACCGTTAACAGTCGGGCGCCATTGGCAGTATACGGCGGGCTACCGCGTATTGACCAAAAACGAGATTGACACAGCGAGCCGAGAAAACCCTACATCCTTACAGAGTTCCTACAATCACAGAAAGACCCTACAACCACAGAATGCATAGATGACGGCCTTACTGAACCGAAATACCGCAAAAAAACTCCTGCCACTGGCAGTGCTGCTCGCTTTTATCCTCGCCACCTGGGCCATTACCCGGACCGAGCCCTCCAGCCAGCGGCAGGCACAGCCGCCACAACCCGATATTGCCGTGGAAACCCTGGCGGTGACACCGCGGGCCTACCAAATCCAGATACAGTCGTTCGGCACCATCAGGCCCCGCACCCAAAGCCAACTGACCTCGCAGGTCGCCGGGCAGATTATCGACATCAGCCCCCACTTTCGCGCCGGCGGTTTTTTCGAAAAAGGGGACAACCTGGTCACCATCGACCCCCGCGACTACGATATTGCCATTGAAACCGCCGCGGCCGAGCTGGCCAGCGCCGAAGTGGCCCTGATCGAGGAGGAGGCCCGCGCCCAACAGGCGCGCACCGAGTGGGCCGACGCCCGCACCGGCAGCAACGCCACCGACTTTGCCCTGCGCAAGCCTCAGGTGGCCGCCGCCAAGGCCAACGTGGCCTCCGCCAGGGCACGGCTGCGCCAGGCCCGCCTCAACCGCGAGCGCACCCAGATCACCGCGCCCTTCTCCGGGCGGGTGCTGTCGCAGACCGTCGATGTGGGTCAGGTGGTCTCCCAAAACACCCAGTTGGCGGATATCTACGCTATCGACTTCGTCGAGGTACCGCTGCCGCTGAAGAACAGCGAATTGAGTTATATCAACCTGCCCGAGGCCGACCGCTTTCAAACACAGCCGCAGACGGCCCCCCGGGTCAGCATCCACAGTAACCTGGGCGACGGCAGCCGCTGGCAGGCGCGGCTGGTGCGCACCGCCGGGGCCATCGACGCCGACAGCAATCAGTTGCATGTGATCGCGCAGATCGATGATCCCTTCGGCACCGCGATGGCCGATCAAACGCCTTTGAAGATCGGCCAGTATGTGACCGCCACGATAGAGGGGCGGTTGCTGGACAACGCCATTGTCATTCCCAACACCGCCATCTACCAGGGCAGCTATGTCTACGTGGTGGAGCAGCGCAACGAGACGTCGATTCTGGAGCGACGCGATATCACCCTGGCCTGGCAAAACCGTGCCGAGGCCATTGTCGCCGCCGGCCTGCGGGCCGGGGAACAACTGGTGCTAACCCCCCTCGGCCAGGTCGCCAGCGGCACCCGGGTGCGGGCAACCCGGCGGCCGCCGGGCGCCGAACCGGTGCCACACACGGCCAATACCGCCGAAGCCGGGGAGGTCTCCCGGTGATCGCCTGGTTTGCCCGCAATCATGTAGCCGCGAATCTGCTGATGATTACGCTGCTGGCGCTGGGCATGTTGTCACTGACCCAGCGCATCCCGCTGGAGGTGTTTCCCACCCTCGATCCCCAGCGCATCAACGTGGCGGTTTCACTGCGCGGCGCCACGCCCCAGGAGACCGAAGAGGGGGTGGCCATCCGGGTCGAGGAAGCCATTCAGGACCTCGAGGGTATCGAACAGATTACCAGCCGCTCCTCCGAGGGCAGTGCCTCGATCAATATCGAGGTGGAGCCCGGCCACGATCCGCGCGAGCTGCTGGCCGATGTCAAAAGCCGGGTCGATGCCATCAACACCTTTCCGGTCAACGCCGAGAAACCGGTTATCAGTCTCGCCATACGTCGCGCAGAAGTTATCAGCATCGCCGTGGCGAGTATTTACGGCGAGCGGGAGGTCAAATACCAGGCCGAGCAGATTCGCGACGATCTGCTGCGCTTGCCGGGTGTCACCCAGGTGGAACTGGACTCGGTTCGCCCTTACGAAATAGCGATCGAGGTATCGGAGAGCACCCTGCGCAACTACGACCTGACGCTGGTCGATATCAGCCAGGCGGTGGCCAACAGCTCGCTGGACGTTTCAGCCGGCAATATTAAAACCGAGGGCGGCGATATCTTAATTCGCGCCAGCGGCCAGGCCTATCGCCGCGATGACTTCGACAATATTGTCGTGCTGACCCAGCCCGACGGCAGCCTGATCCGCCTTAAGGATATCGCCCAGGTCTACGACGGTTTCGAGGAGTCATCGTTTCGCAGTCGCTTTAACGGCAAGCTGGCGGCCTTTGTGGACGTCTATCGCGTCGGCGATCAGAGCGCCCTCGGGGTGGCGAAAAAGGTAAAGGACTATATCGCCGAGCGGCAGGCGACCATGCCCGAGGGATTTGAACTGTCACTGTGGCGGGATCGCTCGCTGATTGTGGAAAAGCGTTTGCAGACCCTGACCCAGAACGCGATCCAGGGCGGCATTCTGGTGCTGATATTACTGACGCTGTTCTTGCGTCCCACCATCGCCTTTTGGGTTTTTATCGGCATTCCGGTGAGTTTTATGGGGGCGTTTATCGCCATGCCGTTTTTCGGTGTGACGCTGAACATATTCAGCCTGTTTGCTTTTTTGCTGGTGCTCGGTATCGTCGTCGACGATGCCATTGTCACGGGGGAAAATATCTACACCCACCTGCGGCGCTCCGAATCCGGTCTCGAGGCCGCCATCCAGGGCACCCGGGAGGTGGCGGTGCCGGTGACTTTCGGTATCCTGACCACCATCGCGGCGTTTCTGCCGATCGCGTTCCTGGAGGGACGGCGCGGCCTGTTGTTTGCGCAGATTCCTGTCGTCGTGATTCCGATTTTTTTATTTTCACTGATTGAATCGAAACTGGTGTTGCCGGCTCATTTGAAATCCATCAAGCTGCGCCCCGATCGCCAACCCGGCAGACTGGAACGCTGGCAGCAGTCCTTTGCCGACGGCTTCGAAAAAATGATTCTGCGGTTTTACCAACCGGTGCTGCGCTGGTCGTTGCACAACCGCTACCTGACCCTGGTGATGTTTGTCGGCATACTGATGGTGATTATCGCCTTGATCAGTAACGGCTGGCTGCGGTTTACATTTTTCCCGCGGGTGCAGAGCGAAATCGCCACCGCCAGCCTGACCATGCCCACCGGTACCGCATTCAACATTACCGATGCGTATGTGCAGAGAATTACCGATGCCGCCTATCGGCTGAAAGCGCAACACCGCGATCCGGACACCGGCCTCGATATCATTCTCGATATCCAGTCCTCCACCGGCTCCAACAGCAGCGGCGGCGCCCATACCGGGCGGGTGCGGCTTGAAGTGGTGGCGCCGGAGGACCGCACCTCCACCATTACCAGCTCGCAGTTGACCCGCCAGTGGCGCGATCTTATCGGCGTCTTGCCCGGCGTGGAGACGCTGACGTTTCGCGCCGAAATCGGGCGCGTCTCCGACCCTATCGATATCCAGTTTTCCGGCAACGACCTCGACACCCTGTCCGCTATCGCCGATAAGGTCAAAGCGCGCTTGCAGCTCTATCCCTATGTCTTCGATATCGCCGACAGCCTCTCCGACGGTAAGGAGGAGTTGCAGCTCGAGTTGACGGACGAAGCCTATGCCCTCGGCCTCAGCCGCGCCGACATTATCAACCAGGTGCGACAGGCTTTTTTCGGTGCCGAGGTGCAGCGTATCCAGCGCGGCAGAGACGACATTCGGGTCATGGTGCGCTACCCGGAAGCGGAGCGCTCGGCGATAGCAAATCTGAAAGACCTGCGGATCAAAACCGCCGACGGCCGGCGTGTGCCGCTGGAGCAGGTGGCACTGCTCAAACCCGGCAAAAGCCCGGCTGCCATCTACCGTATCGACCGCTACCGCACCGTCAATGTGACCGCCGATGTCAACAAACAGCAGGCCAATATGGTGGTGCTGCAACGGGATTTGCAGACGTATATCGATCAACTGCTGGCGCAAAACCCGGATGTCAAATACAGTTTCGAGGGCGAGGCGAAAGAGCAGCGCGAGTCGTTCGGCTCGCTGGGGTTGGGTATTGTGTTTGTGCTGTTCATTATCTACTGTCTGCTGGCCATTCCATTTAAGTCCTATCTGCAACCGCTGATTGTGATGTCGGTGATCCCGTTCGGTATTATCGGTGCAGTGGCCGGTCACCTGATTATGGGCAAGGATCTGACCCTGTTGAGCCTGCTCGGTATGATGGCGCTGGTCGGCGTGGTGGTAAACGACAGCCTGGTATTGGTGGACTTCATCAATAAAAACAAACAGGGCCTGTCGCTGCAAAAAGCCATTCTCAATGCCGGTGCAGCCCGTTTCCGACCGGTTATGCTGACTTCGATTACCACGTTTATCGGGCTGATGCCGCTGTTGTTCGAAAAGTCGACTCAGGCCCAGTTCCTGATACCCATGGCGGTGTCACTGGGTTTTGGCATTCTGTTTGCGACTTTCATTACCCTGATTCTGGTGCCGGTCAATTACCTGGTGACGGCACAGTTGCAAAGCGCGGTCAGCGATTATCTGCGGCAACTGCGCAACCCCGAGCCGCTGGCGCGCTGACTGCGGGTTGTGCACAGCGCTGTTTAAGAACGAGGCGCTCGAGGTTGGATCAGGCTCGAGCTTCACATCTACCTACAGGCTTCTTTTCCGGTTTTTAAAGGCTTACAACTTCAGGGTTTATCGGTGATAGCTTCACTTTTGCATGACACACTGTTGTATGACTTTTTGCCAACCGGCAAACCCTTTAACTCCCGCGCAATCAACTATATATTAGTCCATCGCACCGGCCGATCAGCGTTTCATCCATGTGCAAATACACCTACAAACACCTAACCATTCTCTCCGCCTGTGTGCTCTTTGGCGCCTGTAGCGCCTGGGGGCCCGTCAAACCTATTCGCGAGGATCAGGCACAACAGTGTATCCAACAGTTCCGGCAGGCACCGGCCAGCTCCGACCACGGCCTGGCCAGCGGTATCAACCTGCTGAACTGGAATCTGCAAAAAGGTTCGCAACCCGGCTGGGAAACACAACTGCGGGCGCTGAGCCGGCACCGGGATCTGTTACTGATCCAGGAGGCGGTGAACGACAACGGTTTGACCGAACCCCTGGCATACCACCGGCACCGGCATTTTGCGCCCGGCTACCACACCGGTTCACAGCAAACCGGCGTGCTCACGGCGAGCCGGGTGGCGCCGCTCGACCGCTGCAACCTGGCGTCGCTCGAGCCCTGGCTCGGCACCCCCAAGGCCACCGCCATTACCCGCTTTGCCATCGAAAACAGCAACCAGCACCTGCTGGTTGCCAATATTCACGGCGTCAACTTCAGTCTCGGTGTCGCCCATTACCAGCGCCAGTTGCAGGATGTCGTCGCAGTACTGGCCGAGCACCGCGGGCCGATTATTTTTGCCGGCGACTTCAATACCTGGAACGGCCGCCGGCTGGCATTGTTGGAGGCTGCTGCGCAACGCCTGTCGCTTACCGCCGTCACCTTTACCGAAGACCGGCGCCGGCGCTTTCTCGGCAGGCCGCTCGGCCACATTCTGGTACGCGGCCTGACGGCGATTGACAGCGACGCGCCGGCAACAGAATTTTCCGACCACAATCCCATGCTGGTGTCGCTGACCTGGAAGCAGCCGCTCCACGACACAGAGGCGGCCACATTGCGACACGGCACCGCGGTGCAGCCGGTCGCCGCCGAATAAGAGACCGCATAGAATGACATTGCCCAACCAACTGAAAATTGCTTTTGCTCAAATTGCCCCGGTGTGGCTCAATCGCGAGGCCACCACCGAAAAAATCATCGCCGCCATCGAAGCGGCAGCACACATGGACGCTCAGCTTGTCGCTTTCGGCGAGGCGCTGTTACCGGGTTACCCGTTCTGGCTCTCGGTCACCAACGGTTCCGAGTTCAACGTCAAAGCACAAAAGCAAATTCACGCCCACTATCTGCGCAATGCGGTATCGATTGCCGACGGCCACCTCGACCCCCTTTGCCAAACCTGTCGCTCGCTGGGTATCGCCGCCTACGTCGGCTGCATCGAGAACGCCGCCGATCGCGGCGGTAAAAGCCTCTATTGCGCTATGGTTTATATCAGCGCGGATGGCGAGATAGGTTCGGTACACCGCAAATTGATGCCCACCTATGAAGAGCGGCTGACCTGGTCGCCCGGCGACGGCAACGGCCTGCGCGTACACCGCGTGGGTCCGTTTACCGTCGGCGGACTCAACTGTTGGGAGAACTGGATGCCCCTGCCGCGGGCCGCACTCTACGCCCAGGGCGAGGATTTACACGTGGCTATCTGGCCCGGTGGCGAGCACAATACCCACGATATTACCCGCTTTATCGCCAAGGAATCCCGCTCTTATGTGATGTCGGCCTGCGGACTGATGCGCAGGGAGGACTTTCCCGAGGACACCCCCAACCTGGACCTGATACTGGAAAACCCGCAGGCGTACTACGCCAATGGCGGCTCCTGCGTCGCCGCCCCGAACGGCGACTGGGTGATCGAGCCGGTAGTCGGTAGCGAAGCGATTCAGGTGGCGGATATCGACCACAACCTGGTGCTCGAGGAGCGCCACAACTTCGATCCTTCCGGTCACTACTCACGGCCCGATGTCACCCGCCTGACCGTCTCCCGGGAGCGGCAGGCGGTGGTAAAGTTTTTGGATTGAGTATGTCGTCTCAACTCGAATGGTGCTTGCTTAAGGCGCCTACTTTTGGTGGTGGTCATACTTAAGAGGTTTTGCGCCAATTTATTGATCTCTGCCCCAGTTCTATTGACCTCGATTAAGAATACTGTGGGTAGGCGCCTGGGGCGAGCACCATTCGCCTCAACCCGGGTTTCAAAACCGGCTCGACACAGGCGCAATCGCAACTGTCCTCGACGCCACGACAGCAACACACATCGCAGAGGCACTGATGTTTAAACCCGGTCAACAGGTAAAACACCTGAAAAGTGGCGGTATCTATGAAATAATTGCTCTGCCCACAGAAGAGCGACTGCTGGAGCACAATGCGCAACCTTTCTACGAATATAAAAGTATCGATACGGGTGTCCGCTGGTTGCGTACCCAAAAGGAGATGGAAGACGGTCGTTTCAGCCCGGTTTAGCCGGCACAACCATGGATAAAATACAGCATCACCTGCGGTGATCAACGATTCGGTGACAAAAAATGGATCTCGATAAAGTACTCGACCAATATAACAAACTCTGCGAAGACAACGACTGGCAGGTGTTCCGCACCCCCAAAAATTTATCGTCAGCCCTTTGCGTGGCGTCCGCCAACATCCTGTCTCACTACCAGTGGGTAACCGAGGAGGAGTCGTTGAGCCTGGGTCTGATTCCCGAACGCAAAGCGGAAATCGCCGACAAAATCAGTGACACCTTCTTTCTGTTACTGGCGCTGGCGAATAAAACCGGTATCGACCTGGAGCAGGCCGTTTTGCAAAAGGCGGAGAAAAACGAACAACTCCACACCGCCATGCCGGATAACCTGGAATAGCCGCCGCTAAAGATCGAATTTGCGTGTTACGGCGCGGCGGCCGGGCTTGGCAACGCCCATGTTAAGAACTCAAATAGCTCAAGGGCATGAATAAACGGCAAAACGCCGGGCCCCGTCCTCGATCGCCGATTGCGCCACCACCGCATTGCCCCCCATCTCGGCGGCGTCGTTGCGGGCCAGGGTGGCAAGCTCAACGGCCAGCTTTCTTTCACTGCGGGAAACAAACGCCACCTTGTCGAGCGAGCGGGCGGTGGTCCTGCCGACCAGCTTGCACCCCTCGGCCTCCTCGGCGCTGATCACAGCAACATCCCGCGCCCCCGGTGTCAGCTCAACCCAGGCACACCCGGCACTGGCCACCAATATGATCGACGCCACAATTCGCAACGAAAAACCTCGAAAAGCACGCAATATCAATCTCCTCGACATAACTTTAATATACCTGGTTAAAGACTCGTTATATGATACGGCAGTAGCTCGGCCAACCCCTATTTCTCTGGCACTTAAAAAGTCCATTGTAACAAGTATCCATGGCACCGACAGAGAACCAAAGCAAAAATCAAAAGCTAAGGTTGCAGCGGTTTATACTGGGATTCGTAACCTACGTCATGATCTGGTGTGTGCTCGGCATGGCCGTGGCACTGGATGTCATCACCACGCCCGTACACCGACTTGTCACTTATATTGCCCTGGCGCTGGCCATCCAGGGGCTTTTTCTGGCCGCCATTATCTACAACTTCAATCTGCGCCTGCGCGATCCCAGCATGTCCGCCGAGCAAATTCTGGTCGGCTTCTTCTGGGTGGTGATCGCTTTTACCGAAGCGCCGGAGTTGAAAGGCGTTATCGCCCTGGTCAGTATCATGGTGATGCTGTACAGCATTTTTGATTTTATCAGGCACAGTTTCTACCTGGTGCCCTGTATCGCCATCGCCGGCATGGTCATTGCCAATCTCTCCTACTTTCTGAAGTACCCCTATGACTATGACTGGCGTTACAACTTAATCGAATTTATCAGTTACAGCCTGATTGTCACCTGGGTTGCGATTATCGCCAACTACAGCCAGAAAATGCGCGACCGCCTGAAAGCCCAGCGCCAGGAAATAGCCAAGGCCAACAGGATGCTGGCATCGCTGAGTCTGGAGGACCCCCTGACCGGACTGAAAAACCGCCGCTACTTCGACACCCATTTCGATAACGAATGGAAGCGTGCCCAGCGGGAACACACACCACTGGCACTGATCATGGTGGACATCGATCACTTCAAACAGGTCAACGACACCTACGGCCACCAGGCCGGTGATCACACCCTGCAGCTTATTGGCAATATTTTTACCAAGGTCGTGCGGCGCCCGAGCGATATTATCTGCCGCTACGGCGGCGAAGAGTTCGCCCTGTTGCTGCCCAACACCGCCCTCGACAGCGCCGTGGACATGGCCGAGAGCATCCTCAAGCGCCTGCGCAGTGCCAATCTCCAATACCGCGACCAGTCGATTTCGGTGACCGCCAGCATGGGTGTGGCCGCCAGTCGGCCGAATCCCCACAATCAGTCGAGCGACCTGCTGCGGGCGGCGGATATGACCATGTATCGAGCCAAACAGGAGGGCCGGGATCGGGTGGCGATCGCCCAGGAACTGCACCTGGCAGCGCTGACCAAAAGCGCAACCTAGGGCCGCTGCGGACATGAACCCCACACTTACCGCCCGGCGGCGGCTTTTATCGCTACCGGACCACCCCCGCCAGGCATAAAAACCCTTCGGTGCAAGCTGCCGGCGACTCCCTCGGGCAGCTTGCGCCAAAAACAGTACCAGCAGCAGTGGCAGCAGGTGCCGGACCAGGGTTTAGATGCCGCCCGATCGGCCTTAACCAGTCAGCGACTGCCCGGGACTTAACTGGCTGGCGGACTATGCTATCATAGCGCCCCTTTTTTGGGGTCCCGCGGAGCAGTGCCGCCTACCCGCCGCCGGGAACCTCCGTCAGTCCCGGGGTAGGCCACAAAGGTATACAACGCTCCATGGCCAAGATTTCCCTCGACAAAGACAAGATTCGCTTTTTGCTGCTCGAAGGTGTGCACCAGTCCGCCGTCGACACCCTGAAAGCCGACGGTTACACCAATATCGACTACCTCAAGACCTCGCTGCCGGAAGCGGAGCTGATCGAGAGAATCAGCGATGCCCATTTTGTCGGCATTCGCTCGCGCACCCAGCTGACCCGCCGGGTATTCGAAAGCGCTCCGAAACTGATCGCCGCCGGCTGTTTCTGCATCGGAACCAACCAGGTGGACCTGGAAGCGGCCCAGGAACACGGGGTTGCCGTATTTAATGCGCCTTTCTCCAACACCCGCAGCGTAGCCGAGTTGGTTATTGCCGAGGCCATCCTGCTGCTGCGCGGAATCCCGGAGAAAAGCGCGGCCTGTCACCGCGGCGGCTGGCTCAAATCGGCGGCCGGCGCCTATGAGATTCGCGGCAAAACGCTGGGTATTATCGGCTACGGCAGTATCGGCAGCCAGGTCAGCGTGCTGGCCGAGTCCCTGGGTATGAAGGTCGCGTTCTACGATGTCATCACCAAACTGCCGCTTGGCAATGCCGTGCAGGCGCGCAATTTAAACGAATTGCTCAATCGCGCCGATATCGTCAGCCTGCACGTGCCTGAGACCGGCGCCACCAAAAATATGATCGGTGCCGCCGAGATCGCCCAGATGAAACCCGGCGCCATCCTGATCAACGCCTCCCGCGGCACTGTGGTGGATATCGACGCCCTCGCCCGGGCCCTGGGCGACGGTCACCTGGGCGGTACCGCCATCGATGTATTCCCGGTGGAGCCGCGCAGCAACACCGAGGAGTTCGTCAGCCCGCTGCGGGCCTTCGACAACGCCATACTGACGCCCCATATCGGCGGCTCGACCCAGGAGGCGCAGGAGAATATCGGGGTGGAAGTGGCGGAGAAGCTGGTGAAGTACTCCGACAACGGCACCACCACCAGTTCGGTGAACTTCCCCGAGGTGGCGCTGCCGACCCACGAAAATGTGCACCGGCTGTTACATGTACACAAAAACATACCCGGGGTGTTGACGGCGATCAACCAGGTGTTTTCCAGCCACGATATCAATATCGCCAGCCAGTACCTGCAAACCAACGATAAGGTCGGTTATGTGGTGGTGGATATCGAGAGGGATTACAGCGAGGTTGCGCTAAAGCAGTTGCGGGATATTGAGGGGACTATTCGCTGCCGGGTGTTGTTTTAACGACAGGCTTACAGCCGGCCCGGATAATGCCGACAGGATGGACAACCAGTACACGGCAAAGCGGACGCAATTTCGGGCTAAGTTGCAGTTTGCCGCAGTAACGTTTAATGCGCTCCACCAGCCGATCGGCATAAACGGCACGCCGGCCCTGCGAGCCAACATCCCTACCGCGATAAATACTGCAACAGTTTCTGAAATACCTTAATCCGATACTCCCCGGACTCGTTCACCAACTGGTGTCGGGCGCCGGGAATTATCTGCAGGCGGCTGTTGGGAAATTTTTTCTTGATCAGCCGGGTGTTATAGCGCCAGTCGACCGTGGTGTCGTCGTCGCCCTGAATGACCAGGAATGCGCAATCGCTGCGCTTGTACCGGCGCACGGTTCTGATCCAGCGCTTGTTCGCACCCACCCAGCGCAGCGGCAGGTGGCGCGCCTGCAGCGGATCATGGCGGCGCAGGAAATCGATAAACTCCGGGCTGTGGCTGTTGATGGCAAAGGTGCGGGGGATGCGCTTGCAAAAGTACTTCAACACTTCGTAGGCCCAGCGGGAATAAGCCCAGCCGTAGGAACGCACCAGCGGCGCCAATAACACGATATGCTTGAACGCCTCTGCGCCCCGGCTGTGCAGATAGTTGATCGCCACCGCTGCGCCGGTGCTTTGCGCCACGATATGATGCGGGCCGGGCACCTGCGGGCGACACAACTGCAGGCACTGGGCGAAAGCCTCGCGGTACTCGTCAAAGGAATCGATAGAGGCGAGCTGGCCGCTGCTGAGGCCGTGGCCCGGCAGGTCGCAGATCACAACCGCAAACTGGTTCTGCAGCAAAAAGCGGATGATATGGTGGTAGACGCCGGCATGGTCGAAGTAACCGTGGATCAGGAACACGGTGCCGCGAGCCAGTTCGGGAAGCCAGTAGTGCATGGCGACCTTATAACCGCCCACTTCGACCCGACCGAAGCGGTGTTCGATCCGGTCGAGCGACTTGGAGAAGTTGATCTGGTAGTGATTGAGATAGGCCTGCACGTTGCGCCCGGACAACCAATCGCCTTGATCCGCATCAAATGAAAAGGCCGGCATGGTTGCAGACACACGTTCCAAAACGGCCGCTTTCAACTCCATCGCTGCAGGCTACTCCGCTGTTATTTTCTCTGATCTCAATGGCGCTCACTTACACCGGCACGATGCGGGTTCAGACCAGAATTTTCTTTCGCTAAGGCCTCGATCTCGCGCTACAACCTCAACTATAGCCCCAATTACCGTTTAGGCTAAAGTCTCAAATACAGTTCCAACTATAATTTCAACTACAATCTCAACTATAATCTCAACTATAATTTCAACTACAGCATCACTTGACCTGCGGGTCCAGCTCCCCGCTGTCGTAGCGACTATACATGGCCTCCAGACTCAGCGGTGTGATCTTATCGGCATTACCCGCTGTGCCAAAGGCTTCATAGCGCGCCACGCAGATATCCTTCATCGCCGTGACCGTCTCTTTCAAATATTTGCGCGGATCGAATTCGCTGCGGTTGTGGGCCATAAAACGGCGGATGGCGCCGGTGGAGGCCAGGCGCAGGTCGGTGTCGATATTGACCTTGCGCACACCGTGTTTGATGCCCTCGCAAATCTGCTCTACCGGCACCCCGTAAGTTTCCGGCATCTCGCCGCCGTATTCGTTGATAATCGCCAGCCACTCTTGCGGTACCGAAGAGGAGCCGTGCATGACCAGATGGGTGTTGGGAATGCGCGCGTGAATTTCCTTGATGCGGTCGATCGCCAGGATATCGCCGGTGGGCGGGCGGGAAAATTTATAAGCGCCGTGGGAGGTGCCGCAGGCGATGGCCAGCGCGTCCACCTTGGTGGCGGCGACGAACTGTGCGGCCTCCTCCGGGTCGGTCAGCAGTTGATCGTGGCTGAGTTTGCCGGCGGCGCCGACACCGTCCTCCTCGCCCGCCTCGCCGGTTTCCAGCGAACCCAGGCAGCCGAGTTCACCTTCCACGGAGACGCCGCAGGCGTGCGCCATGGCAACGGCCAGTTGGCTTACCTCAACATTGTAATCGTAGGAGGCCGGCGTCTTGCCGTCCTCGCGCAGCGAGCCGTCCATCATCACCGAAGAAAAGCCCAACTGGATGGAGCGCTGGCACACCGCCGGCGAGGTGCCATGATCCTGGTGCATGACCACCGGAATATGGGGGAACTCCTCGATCGCCGCCAGAATCAGGTGGCGTAAAAACGGCGCGCCGGCATACTTGCGCGCACCGGCCGAGGCCTGCACGATGACCGGCGAGCGGGTCTGGTCGGCGGCCTCCATAATGGCGCGCATCTGTTCCAGGTTGTTGACGTTGAATGCCGGCACGCCGTAGCCGTGCTCGGCGGCGTGGTCCAGCAGTTGGCGTAAGCTGATCAGAGCCATAATTTTTCCCTTCGTGTCCTATGCGGTTATAAGTTGCTGTCGTTAATTGCTGTCGTGAATCAACATTGTCGGCAATATTGATAGCCAACGTTTTTGAAAAACGTTGTCGAAAAACGTTGTCGAAAAACACTGTCAAAAAACGCTGTCGAGCAATATTGCCGGGCGTCGATAGCGGCGCTCTTACCGGCGCCGTCTCGGTTCTGTTTACCCGCCCCTTTTCTTTATTCGGCCGCCCGCTGCTCCAGTATCGCAACGGCGGGCAGGGTTTTACCTTCGACATACTCCAAAAAGGCGCCACCGCCGGTGGAGATATAGGATACCTTATCGGCTATCCCATATTTGTCCACCGCCGCGAGCGTGTCGCCGCCCCCGGCAATGGAAAAGCCGTCGCTGGCGGCGATCGCCTCGGCCAGCACCCGGGTGCCCTCGCCAAACTGGTCGAATTCAAAGACGCCGACCGGGCCGTTCCAGATAATGGTTTTGGCCCGCGCCAGTATCGCGGTCAAACGCGCTGCCGACTGCGGGCCTATATCGAAGATCATATCGTCGTCCTGCACGGCGTCCGCCGGCTTCAGCACCGCCTCGGCGGCTGGGGAAAACTCGCGGCCTACCACCACGTCGGTGGGGAGGGGGATATCGGTTTTCGCCATCAGGGCGCGGGCATTGTCGACCAGATCGGCTTCATACAAGGATTTGCCGACCGGCCGGCCGCTGGCCGCCAAAAACGTATTGGCAATACCGCCGCCGACGATCAGTTGGTCCACCTGCTCCGACAAGGTCTCCAGCACCGTCAGCTTGGTGGAGACTTTCGAACCCCCGACGATAGCGACAAGAGGCCGGGCGGGACTGGCCAGGGCCTGCTGCAGCGCGTCGAGCTCGCCCGCCAGCAGCGGACCGGCACAGGCCAGCGGCGCAAACCTGGCGACGCCGTGGGTGGACGCCTGGGCCCGGTGCGCAGTACCGAAGGCGTCCATAACAAACACATCGCACAACCCGGCATAGGCCCGGGCCAGGTCCTCGGCGTCTTTTTTCTCGCCCGGGTTAAAGCGCACATTCTCCAGCAACACCAGTTCGCCGGCGCCCACCTCGACGCCGTCGCGCCAGTCTTTGATCACCCGCACGGTGCGTCCGAGCAGACCACCCAAATGCGCCGCCACCGGCTGCAGGGAGAAAGCCGCGTCGTACTCGCCTTCGGTGGGGCGCCCGAGGTGGGACATCACAATAACCCTGGCACCGGCCGCCAGGGCCTTCTCAAGTGTCGGCAGGGCCGCGCGGATGCGGGCATCGGAGCTGACGGCGCCGTCGGCGATCGGCACGTTGAGGTCTTCGCGAATCAAAACCCGCTTGCCCGCCAGATCGAGATCGGTCATCAGTTTTACAGCCATTCGGGGTCTCCTGATACAGAATTTAAAATAGGTTGTTCGGGGGCAGTGACTGGCAACCGGCGCGGTCCCGTCACGGCTTATTTGAGCAGACCACTCCAGTAAGACACCACGTCGAGCATGCGGTTGGCGTAGCCCCACTCGTTATCAAACCAGGTCAACACTTTCACCAGGCGCTTGCCCGCCACGCGGGTCTGCCCGGCGTCTACCACCCCGGAGCGCCGGTCGTGGTTAAAATCGCAGGAGGCCAGTAACTCCTCGGTGTACCCCAGCACCCCGTCGAAGTCGACGCCCGCTGCCGCGGCCAGGCAGGCATTGACCTGCGCCACAGTAACGTCTTCGCGCACGACGACCGACATGTCCATGGCAGAGACATTGACCGTGGGCACCCGCATCGCCTGAGCTTCGAAACGCCCGGTCAGCTCCGGCAGCAACCGCTCGATACCCCGCGCCAGACCGGTATCCACCGGGATAATGGACTGGAACACGGAGCGGGTCTTGCGCAGATCGGTATGGTGGTAGGCGTCGATCACCGGCTGGTCGTTCATGGCCGAGTGAATGGTGGTGATAACGCCGCTTTCGATACCGAAGGCCCGATGCAGGGTTTTCACAACCGGCACGATACAGTTGGTGGTACAGGAGGCATTGGAGACAATCCGGTGCCGGGGTTGCAGCTCCGCCTGGTTGACGCCGTAGACAATGGTGGCATCGACATCGGACTGCGACTGGGCCGGCTGCGAGAACAACACCCGCCCGGCCCCCTGTTCGATGTGTCGCTCGGCGCTGTGGCGGTCGGAAAAGGCCCCGGAGCACTCGAGCACCAGGTCCACCCCCAGGTCACCCCAGGGCAGGGAACCGACGTCCTCCCGGTGCATGACCCGAATCCTGTCGTCATTGATCCAGAGGGTATCGTTTTCGGCCCTGACGGCGCCGGGAAAGCGACCGTGGGTAGAATCGTATTTGGTCAGGTGGGCAATGGTTTTGCAATCGGCCAACTCATTGATGGCGACCACCTCCACGTCCGCGCCGGTCGCGGGCCCGGCAATACCCTGCTTGCGCTCGTAGAGCGCTCGCAGTACACAGCGTCCGATGCGGCCATAGCCGTTAATTGCTACTCGAATACCCATAAGTCTCGCGGTTGCCCGCCCCTGTTTTCCGGTTGGTTGCTCATAGTGAAGCAACCGGGCGCGTTCCGGCAGTCCGGCGCCTATCCCCCGCAGAGCCGATGCCTGTCCCTATATAGACCCAGTGTCCCGGCCATGCCCGGACTAGTCCAACAGCTCGGTCGCCGTGCTCACCACATTGTCCGGCGTGAAACCAAAGTGCTCCATAACCTTGGCACCGGGCGCGGATTCGCCGAAGGTGGTCATGCCCACCACCCGACCGTCGAGGCCGACATACTTGTACCAGAAGTCCTCATGGGCCGCCTCGACCGCCACCCGGGCGGTCACCGCCAGTGGCAGTACCGCCTCCTTATAAGCTGCATCCTGGGCGTCAAAGACCGAGGTGCAGGGCATGGAGATCACCCGCACCCGGCGACCCGCGGCCGTCAGTTGCCCGGCGGCGGCCACTGCCAGCTCCACCTCGGAGCCGGTGCCGAGCAGGATGATATCCGGCGTGCCGTCACAGTCCCGGAGTATATAACCGCCGCGGGCTATATCGCCCAACTGGGCTTCACTGCGCACCTGCGGCGCCAGCCCCTGGCGACTGAAAACCAGCGCCGACGGACCATCGCGGCGCTCAAGCGCCGCTTTCCAGGCCACCGCCGATTCCACCGCGTCGCAGGGGCGCCAGGTGTGCAGGCCCGGCGTCGCCCGCAGGGCCGTCAACTGCTCCACCGGTTGATGGGTCGGGCCATCCTCCCCGAGGCCGATGGAGTCGTGGGTGTAGACGAAAATACTCTGCTGCTTCATCAACGCCGCCATGCGCACCGCGTTGCGCGCGTATTCCATAAACATCAGGAAGGTGGCGCCGTAATTAATAAAGCCGCGGTGCAGCGCGATACCGTTCATAATGGCGCTCATGCCGAATTCCCGCACGCCGTAGTAGAGGTAATTGCCGGCACTGTCCTGCGCGTCGATCGCCTTGGCGCCAGACCAGAGCGTGAGGTTGGAGCCGGCCAGATCCGCTGAGCCCCCGAACAACTCCGGCAACAGCGGACCGAAGGCATTGAGGCAATTCTGCGACGCCTTGCGACTGGCGACCTTTTCCATCTTCTCCTGCTGCTCGCGAATATAGGCATCCGCCTTGGCGGCAAAGTCCGCCGGCAACTCATTGTTGATTACCCGTCGCTCATACTCGGCGGCCAGCGCCGGGTGTGCTTCGCGGTAGGCGGCGAGACGACCGTTCCACTCGGACTGGGCGGCCTCCCCTTTTTGCTCGGCATTCCATCCCGCGTAAATCGCCTCCGGAATTTCAAACGGACCCGGCTCCCAACCCAGTGCCTGTCGCGCCAGGGCAACCTCGTCCTCCCCCAGGGGCGAACCGTGACAGTCTTCCTTGCCCTGCTTATTGGGTGCGCCGAAACCGATCACAGTCTTGCAGCAAATCAGGGTCGGCCTGCCGGTCTCCTCCCTGGCCCGTTCTATGGCCTCGGCGATGGCGCCGCTGTCGTGACCGTCGACGCCCGGCACCACATGCCAGCCGTAGGCCAGAAAGCGCTGGGGGGTGTCGTCGGTAAACCAGCCCTCCACCTCACCGTCAATGGAAATGCCATTGTCATCGTAAAACGCAATCAGCTTGCCCAACCCCAGCGTGCCGGCCAGGGAGCAGGCTTCGTGGGAAATCCCTTCCATCAGACAACCATCGCCGAGAAAGGCATAGGTATAGTGATCGACAATTTTATGACCCGGACGGTTGAACTGGTCGGCCAATACTTTTTCCGCAATGGCCATACCCACGGCGTTGCTGATGCCCTGGCCCAGGGGCCCGGTGGTGGTTTCAACGCCGGGCGCGTAGCCGTATTCCGGGTGCCCCGGGGTTTTCGAGTGTAACTGGCGAAAGTTTTTTAACTCGCCCATGGGCAGGTCATAGCCGGTCAGGTGCAACAGTGAATAAATCAGCATGGAGCCGTGGCCGTTGGATAGCACGAAGCGATCGCGGTCGGGCCAGGCGGGGTCCTTGGGGTTGTGTTTGAGAAAATCGTTCCAGAGCACTTCGGCGATATCGGCCATCCCCATGGGAGCGCCGGGGTGACCACTTTTAGCTTTCTGAACCGCGTCCATACTGAGCGCGCGGATAGCATTAGCGAGTTGCGTACGGGATGGCATCTGCTCGGGGCTCCTGTCAAAGGGGGTAGCTTGAAGGGGCGCCATTTTCGCCTACCCGAGGGTCGGGGTAAAGGCGTAAACCGACTATTTTCGCCGGCAGCGGCGGGGAGAACAACGCCGCGTGGGGGACCGCCAACACCCGCACAGCGTTTACCGCTGCGGTGTCAAGCCGTATCCTCACGACCTTGGGCACTGTCATCCTCGGGGCCAATCCAAAAAAACGGGTTGTATGCCACTTCCCAAAGGTGGCCGTCCGGGTCTTGGAAGTAGCCGTGATAGCCGCCCCAGGCAGCTCTTTGCGCCGGCTTTACCAGCGTCGCTCCCGCCGCAATTGCCTGTTCAATGACTTGATCCACTTGGGTCTCTGACCCTACATTGTGGGCGAGATTAAAGCCGTTGTAACCGCTGCCCGCGGCAGAAACCGTGGCGTCAGCGGCAAGCGCGGCCCGTTCAGACAGCCCCAGCCAGGTACCATTCAGATTAAAAAAAGCGACACCCGGCGGAGCATCCATTTTCGGAAAGCCCAGGCCACCGGCATAAAAGGCGGTGGCGCGCTCCAGGTCACTGACTGCCAAGGCAATCATACTGATTCTCGGCTTCATAAGACCATCCTCCGTTGCAGAGTCTGTGCATGACACCCGGCCGCCCGAGTGCATCTGTTCTCAGGATCATTTTATACATCGTGTTCCAGGCGCTTACCCAAACCAATCACATGATCATCGCCATAGCCGATAGCGGTGTAAAAAGCGATAACCGCTTGATTGCCGGCGCGTACCTGCAGGTTAATTTTAGGGCAGCCCCTGTTCCTGATCAGCGTCTCAACGGCCTGCATAATCAACCGCCCATAGCCTTTGCGCTGCTGCGAGGGCTTAACGGCCAGATAATTTATCCAGCCCCGGTGGCCATCGTAGCCGCCCATCACCGTAGCGACAATTTCACTTTCCCCGTTGACCCCAACCAGGAACAAGTCGCTACCTACCTTAAGTTTTCTGTCTATATCTTTCGCCGGGTCGTTATGCGGTACAATGAGGCCGCACTGGGTCCAGAGCAAAATAACGTCATCTTTATCGTTTGCGTCGTACTGCCGTATCCTCATCTCGAGCTTTCACATATCTTCCTGCCGGGTGAACGCCATACCAACGGTCAGCTTCCCGTTCGATAGCGCATCGGCTCGCAGTCCGCCTTTGCCCACCAGGGCTTTTACTGCAGCTTTTTTAGAGAGGGTCTGAGTTTCGAGAAGCTCGCCAAGTTTTGCGCAAGGCTCACAGAGCTCTACACCGAAGAATTTGACATCGCCGATATAGAATATTTTACCGACAAGGGCATTTAGGGCGACACCTTTGGTAACAACGTTACGGCGGGTCGCATCCAGTGAAATATTCTGGCCGTGATCTCGGTTAAAATTATTAATTTCTTCCAGTTCGACAAATGTAATGTTTTGTCCCGGCCACTTTGTTTTACCGTAGTTCCTATCGCCGATGATGCCCTGGCCGGCAACTACTTCTATTGCCTGCACCGGTCGTTGTTCTTTACCGTGCTTATCGGAAATGAAAATTGACTCTATCATAGGATCCCTTCTGGAGGTCGCAGTGCTTGCTTTTTAGCCAGGGCGGCCTCGGCCGCCAAAAAACGCGGTTTGTACACTATAACACTGTCAGGCCGATATTGGTCTTTTCAACAGGCTAATTGCTTAAACTCTCGAGTACTTCAGCAGCCTTTGTGCGAAGATCTTCAACTTGACCGGCCCGGGTAAAACAAAACGGCATCTTTGCTTTTAAGTCGTTCACTTCCGGCATATGAAAGCACAATTGGTTACGGTCTATAGAACCGGAAACAACCTCCGGCGCAGCATACCCGCCGCCCTCTGCGACAGCAACCGAGAAGTTTGATTCGCACTTGCAGCGACCAAAGGGATGAATGACAACCCCAGTGCGGTTTACCTACCGCTTTCCAACTACCTTATCAAAGCGATTATCCATACAGGCACTAATATCCGTGGTAGCGAACTCCCCGTCAAGAAACAAACTGAAAATTGTCGCCGGCGTTGGCGCTGACTGGGCCTGTCTTATGGTTTTGATCTTGACGATTTGCAAGGGTAACTTGCGCCGCTTGCAGGACTCGGTCAAATGCTCGTCGACATAGTGCTCGGTGTAGGGGCAACGGTTCGAGAAATACACGACACAACCTTTAGTCAGAGGCAGTTTAGGTTTTTTGACACTGCGTTTAAACGCGGGCCGCACGGCGTCATCGTTAAAGTCCAATGACAGCAGACTAAAACCCGATGACAATTCCTCACAGACCTCAAAACCCTGCCTCAACAACCATTTGGTATCGCTCATAAAATGAAATTTCTTCGTCCCGACAACCGCGACCAGCCCGTCTTTGCCCTGCTTTTTTGCATCGTCAACGGCACTTTTCAACAGCGCTTTACCGTGACCTTTTTGCTTGTACTTGCCGGACACCCAAAAACAACCGAGCATCATATAGTTGGCCGCGGCAACCGGCGTCCAGGCTTTTTCGGCAGGCCCGTACTCTATAAATACTTTCGCGCGCTCATCGAGACGCCGAAACACATACTCATTGTTAAACTCCTTTGCCAACCACTGCTTTTTTGCCTCATAGCCCGCAGCGCATTTTTTATCCGAGAATGCGCAACAGATATGCTCGGCATCAATAGTGTCCGTCGTAAGATTGATATATTTCATCGCACCTCCCCGCGCCGCAGGACTGCTGCCCTGCAGAAACCATAAGTGAGTTGATACCAATTGCCGCAATACCTCGAGCCGTGATCTCGACCTCGAGCCCGGAATATTCAGCAGCATACAAATATCACTCCCCATGGGTGTTGATAACGATCAAACCGAAACCGCAAACCGGCATTGCAGATTTGTGCGCCGACGCGGCTACCACCCGGCCGGCAACACACCCTATCGGCCAGCACCAACGCGATTTATAGCAACCCCTTCTATATCAAAATTTTTTGATATACCCGAAAATCCCTGCTAGACTCCACGCCATATGGTCGAAAACAACAGCCCCGGGCAAAACTCCTACCCCCAACTGGCCAGGCACCTGAAGGCCGCCGGCGACCCTTTGCGGCTGGAGATACTGCGGGTGCTGGCGCGGGATTCCTACGGCGTGCTGGAACTCAGCCGGATTTTCGATATGAAGCAATCGGGTATGAGCCATCACCTGAAGGTGCTGTCCGGTGCCGGCCTGGTGGCCACCCGGCGGGAGGGCAACTCGATTTTTTATCGCCGCGCCGCGCCGGCCAGAGGCGCGGAGACCGAACGGCTGCAGACAGTTCTGTTCTCGACACTTGACCGGCAGCCGCTGCCGGCATCCATCAGCACCCGGCTGGCGGATATTCAATCCGAGCGGGCGACGGCCTCCAAACAGTTTTTTGCGGAAAACGCCGCCAAATTCCGGGAACAGCAGGATTTGATTGCCAGCTTTCCCGTCTACGCCGAACAGGTGCAGGAATTGCTGGCCCAAACACCACTGCCAGGCACCGCCTGCGCCCTGGAGGTCGGTCCGGGTGAAGGGGAGTTTTTAGCGGTACTGGCCCCACGCTTCGAGCAGGTGGTGGCACTGGATAACGCCGCCGCCATGCTCGAGCAGGCCCAGGCCCAGGCCGCCCGGGAGGGGTTGGACAATGTCACCTTTGTCTGCGGCGATACCGGCGAGGCGCGCCGTGACCAGTTGGTGACCGCAGATTGTGTAGTGGTCAATATGGTCCTGCACCACACCCCGTCGCCGGCGGCAATGTTTCAGGACATTAATGCGCTGTTGCGGCCCGGCGGTGCGGTACTGATAACAGACTTGTGTCGCCACGACCAGAACTGGGCCAGGACCGCCTGCGGCGACCTGTGGCTCGGTTTTGACCCGGAAGATTTTTCCAACTGGGCCGCCAGCGCCGGATTGGAAGAGGGCCAGAGTGTCTATTTCGCCCTGCGCAACGGTTTCCAGATTCAGTTGCGACAGTTTTTCAAACGCGCTGCCACCGGGTGAGCGAGACCGCTGCCGGTCCGCTACATGGGTAAAACACCTCAAAGCAGCTACAGTTATTAACTAGCACCAAGCGATATGCCCGGAGAATAGATAACATGTCAGAGTATTCCGTATTTACATCCGAGTCAGTCTCGGAAGGCCACCCCGACAAAATGGCGGACCAGATTTCCGATGCCATTCTCGATGCCATTCTCGCCGACGATCCCGATGCCCGGGTCGCTGTCGAAACCCTGGTAAAGACCGGCATGGCCATAGTGGCCGGTGAGGTGCGCACCTCTACTTATATCGATCTGGAAGACCTGATCCGCGATGTTATTCTCGATATCGGTTACAACTCCAGCGACGTGGGGTTCGACGGCGCCTCCTGTGCCGTGCTCAATGCCATCGGCAAGCAGTCCTCCGATATCGCCATGGGCGTCGACGAGGGTGAAAACAAAGACATGGGCGCCGGTGACCAGGGCCTGATGTTCGGTTACGCCACCAACGAAACCGATGTGCTGATGCCCGCGCCTATCTACTACGCCCACCGCCTGGTGGAACGCCAGGCCTACCTGCGCAAGAAAGGCGTCCTGCCCTGGCTGCGCCCCGATGCCAAAAGCCAGGTGACGCTGCGCTACCAAAACGGCAAGCCGGTGGCGGTCGACGCCGTGGTGCTGTCGACCCAGCACGACCCCGATGTCTCCCAGGCCGATATCCGCGAAGCGGTCATGGATGAAGTGATCAAGCACACCCTGCCGCAGGAATGGCTGCACGCCGATACCCGCTACCATATCAACCCCACCGGCCAGTTTATTATCGGCGGTCCGGTCGGCGACTGCGGCCTGACAGGTCGCAAGATTATCGTCGATACCTACGGCGGCATGGCCCGCCACGGCGGCGGCGCCTTTTCCGGCAAGGACCCCTCCAAGGTGGATCGCTCCGCCGCTTACGCCGGCCGTTATGTGGCGAAGAATATTGTCGCCGCCGGGCTGGCGGAGCGCTGCGAGATCCAGGTCTCCTACGCGATCGGCGTGGCGGAACCCACGTCCATCTCCGTCAACACTTTCGGCACCGGCAAGGTCAGTGACGACAGCATTGTCGAACTGGTGCGCGAACATTTCGACCTGCGCCCGCGCGGCCTGCTCGAGATGCTGGACCTCAAGCGCCCCATCTATCGCTCCACCGCCGCCTACGGCCACTTTGGCCGCGAGGGCGACGGGTTCACCTGGGAAAAAACCGATAAAGCCGAATTGTTGAAGTCCGCGCTCTGAGACCGCGCACTGCCGACACAAGCACTGTTAAACGGAGAAGTATCAATGACTGCTAACGTAAAAGTTGTGGAAAATTTCAGCGACTACAAAGTTGCCGATATCAGCCTCGCCGAGTGGGGCCGCAAGGAAATCGAAATTGCCGAGGGTGAGATGCCGGCACTGATGGCGCTGCGCCGCAAGTACAAGGCTGCCCAGCCGCTGGCGGGCGCCAAGATCATGGGTTGTATCCATATGACCATCCAGACCGCGGTGTTGATCGAAACGCTGGTGGAGCTGGGCGCCGAGGTGCGCTGGTCGTCGTGTAATATTTTTTCCACCCAGGACCACGCCGCGGCGGCCGTTGCCGCAGCCGGTGTCCCGGTATTTGCCTGGAAAGGTGAAACCGAGGAGGAATTCTGGTGGTGTATCGAACAGACCATTCTCAAAGACGGCAGCGTCTGGGACGCCAATATGATCCTCGACGACGGCGGCGATCTGACCCAGATCGCCCATGAAAAGTATCCGGACCTGCTCGATCGCATTCACGGCATCTCCGAGGAGACCACCACCGGTGTGCACCGCCTGGTGGAAATGATGGAAAAAGGCGAGTTGAAAGTGCCCGCCATCAACGTCAACGACGCGGTCACCAAGTCAAAGAACGACAATAAATACGGTTGCCGGCACAGCCTCAACGACGCCATCAAGCGCGGCACGGATCATCTGCTGTCGGGCAAAAAAGCGCTGGTTATCGGCTACGGCGATGTCGGCAAGGGCTCAGCCGCATCACTGCGGCAGGAAGGCATGATCGTCAAGGTGACGGAAATCGATCCGATCTGCGCCATGCAGGCCTGCATGGACGGTTTTGAAGTCGTCTCGCCCTACAACGGCGGCATTAATACCGGCAAGTCGGAGGATATCAATCAGGCACTGTTGCAGAACACCGACCTGATCGTGACCACGACCGGCAATATCAATGTGTGCGATGCGCCTATGCTGCAAGCCCTGAAAAACGGCGCCGTTGTGTGCAATATCGGTCACTTCGACAATGAAATCGACACCGCCTATATGCGCGAAAACTGGACCTGGGAGGAAGTCAAACCCCAGGTGCATAAAATTTATCGTGCCGCCGCCAAAGAACAGGCCGACGGCGATCACCTGATCCTGTTGTCCGAAGGTCGCCTGGTCAATCTGGGTAACGCCACCGGCCATCCGTCGCGCATTATGGACGGCTCTTTTGCCAACCAGGTGCTGGCACAGATGTACCTCTACGAGCGCAAGTTTGCCGATCTGCCCGCTTCAGAGAAAGCCGCCAACCTCTATGTGGAAGTGTTGCCGAAAAAGCTGGACGAGGAAGTGGCTCGGGATATGGTGGAAGGTTTCGGCGGCGTAGTCACGCAGTTGACCGAGGACCAGGCCAGCTATATCAACGTCAATGCAGAAGGGCCTTTTAAACCGGACACCTACAAGTACTGAGTTTAGAGGCTCCGGAGTCCGACCGGGTCACCCCCGGCGGATGGGTTTTCAGCCGGTCGCCTGCGGCCGGCTTCTTCAATAAACGGAACGGTGATGAGTAACGAACAAGACCTGCGCCTGAGTTTCGAATTTTTCCCGCCAAAAACCGCAGCCGGTCATGAAAAACTGTCCCATGTCTGCGATCGTCTCGCCGAGTTCGCGCCGGCGTTTTTCTCGGTCACCTACGGCGCCGGCGGTTCCACCCGGGATAACACCAAAGGCACCGTCTTCAGTATCAAAGAGAAGGGATTGCAGGCAGCACCGCACCTGTCTTTCGGCGGCGACAGCGAAGCGGATATCAAAGCGTTGCTGAGCGAGTATCGGGCGGCGGGAATCGACCGTATCGTGGCCCTGCGCGGCGATATGCCCTCCGGCATGGGCGGCGCATCGCATTTGGTTTACGCCAATCAACTGGTGGAGTTTATTCGCCGGCACTTTAATGATCAGTTTCACCTGGAGGTGGCTGCCTACCCGGAAATCCATCCGGAGGCAAAGAGTTACGACGCCGACATAGAATTTCTGCAAGGTAAGTTCGACGCCGGCGCCAACAGCGCAATCACTCAGTATTTCTACAACCCCGACGCCTACTTTTATTTTCTCGAACAGTGCCGACAACGGGGTATCACCCAACCTATCTACCCGGGCATTATGCCGATCACCAACTTTAAAAACCTGGCCCGCTTCAGCGACAACTGCGGTGCCGAGATTCCGCGCTGGCTGCGCAAGCGGATGGAGTCCTTCGGCGACGATAAGGACGCTGTAAAGGCCCTGGGCGTGGAGCTGGTGACAGAGTTGTGCGAAACACTGCTGGACAACGGCGCCCCGGGACTGCATTTCTATACCATGAATCAGGCGGAGCCTACCGCCACCATCGTTCGTAACCTGGGACTGGCCGGCGACGATTGATGCGTGTCCCCCGCATCTACACACCGCAAAACCTGAACGACGCCCGGGAACTCCGCTTGGCGGAGGGCCCGTCACGCCATCTTGTAAAAGTACTGCGAATGCAGGTCGGACGGGATTTAGTTGTTTTCAACGGCCGCGGCGGCGAGTACCGCGCGCGTATCACTGCCATCGACAAGCGCAATGTCGATATAGAGCTGCTGGCTTTCAACGAGATCGAGCGGGAATCACCTTTGCATATAACACTCGGTATCGGCATTTCGAAAGGCGAGCGTATGGACTGGGTGATGCAGAAAGCCACCGAACTGGGCGTGGCTTCTATTTCACCGCTGTTCACCGGGCGCACCGAGGTTAAGCTGAGCGGGGAGCGGCTGGAAAAAAAGCACCACCACTGGCAACAGATTGTCGCCAGCACCTGTGAACAGTGCCAGCGCAATCGATTGCCGGAACTCGACCCACTGCAAAGCCTGCACGACTGGTTGCCGCAGGTCACAGCAACGCGTAAATTCGTTCTTCACCATCGGGCCGGCGGTGAAAGACTCAGTGCCGCCACCCGACCTGAATCAGTGGCTCTGTTAATCGGCCCGGAAGGTGGATTGGACGCCGGTGAAATCAGCGCTTCCCAAGCACAGGGTTTTGAAGCGCTGGCACTAGGCCCGAGAGTACTGCGCACAGAAACGGCACCACTGGTGGCGATTAGTCTATTGCAGCACCTGTGGGGGGACTTGTAGGCTCCCCTCACTTCACTGACTGCAAAGCAGATCAAGACTTATGATTTAGTCTTTTACTAACGTTATCGTTGGGCCTTTGTTTTCCCATTCATCAATAAGACGATCTGTCAAGGCTCTTAATCGTCCCATGTAGAGAATGTCGTCTTGAAGTTCTTCGGCTTCGTCGTCATCACACTCGTTTATGTCAACGTCACACAAGTGCTTTTCGTAAAGCGCAAGTGCTTCACGTATATAATTTAGGTCTTTGTAGTTATACGACATTACTTCAGCCTCATATATTTTTTCAACGCAGCGAGTTTTTCTAAATATTCAGACATTAGCATATCGACTTCGGTCTCAATAGAGTAATGAGTTGCACTGCGCCACCGACACAACCACAACAGATGACTACCACTTACACCGCAGCTTTGCTGTTTCGATACCAGGTATTTTCAGACTATAAAAAACGCTATGATTTATTCTATCTACGCCGCTGGAAGCCGAGCACACATCAAATGAAGTCTGTCATCCTTCGCTACAGCCTCCTCTTGTTTATGCTCTTGGCTCTGTTTAAGGGCTTCGAATACGCGTTTTTCAGCCATCGGATCGCCTTGGACGTGTATCTCGGTATCACCGCACTGAGTTTTTTGATTATTGGCGCACTGGCGGTCCGCTATCTCTGGCCGAGGCCCGGCGGCAAGCCTCACACGGAAACACCCGAACCCGATCCGGCCCTGCTGCAACAATTCTCGCAGCGGGAACAGGAGATTTTACGGCTGTTGGCGCACGGGTATACCAATAAAGAAATGGCGGCGGCTTTGAAGCTGTCCCCCAATACGATCAAAACGCACCTTAAAAATCTCTATACCAAATTGCAGGTCACTAACCGAACCCAGGCAGCGGCAGAGGCCAAGCTATTGAATTTATTATAAATAGTTCAAATCACCCATTTGGGTGATGACATCCCTGGTGGCTTTTCATAACCTTGCGGTGACCTATCACCTGCGAGATTACTACAATGACAAAATCAACCGAATCAACCTGGAGGCCGGTATGTCCCAAATAGCGATTAAGTGGGGGCTGATCGCCGGTCTGGTCATGGTCGGCGTGCCTTTGATCACCTATCTGCTGATAGGCGGTGGCCCGGAGACATTTGCCATCGGCGAGATTATCGGCTACGCCACCATTATCCTCTCCCTGTTGCTTATCTTTATCGCCATCAACGAATTCCGCCGCCTGCAGCCAGACCAAAAAGTCGGCTTCGGTCGAGGCCTGGCGATCGGGCTGCTGATCAGCGCTATCGCCGGCTCGCTGTTCGGTATCTACAACTGGGTCTATGTTGAATTCCTGCACCCGGAATTTATGGATCAGTACTACGATTACTACATAGAACAGGTGCAGCAAAGCGGTAAGCCGGCGGCCGAGATCGAGCAGCAAATCGCCTCCTTCGAACAGCAAAAAGCCCTGTTTATGAATCCCGTCACCCAGTTTCTGCTGATGTTTCTCACGGTATTTGTCATAGGGGCTGTGGTCAGTTTGTTTTGCGCCGCCGTGCAAAGCCGGATGTCGGCAAAAGACGTATGAATCTAGTGATAAAACCTGCTCTCTATCCACAGAGGGTAGGTGGTTAAGCGTAAGACAGTGATATACTGTGGCGACACGACACCCGTACCAGGTAGCCCACCCTGTGAACCTGAATCGGTGGAATATGATGAGGCAGAAGGCGGTTCCCAGGGCAAAAAATGGATGGAAGAAACATCTACTGGAATTTCAGCCATGAGAAAAAGTGAATTAAACAAGATAGTTTTAAAAGCAGAAGAGATGTGTTCCCATTCGGGCGGTCGATTGACCGAAAAACGCAAGCGCATCTTGGAGTTGCTTATTCTCTCTGAAGTACCGCTTTCCGCCTATGAGGTCGCCGACGCGTACAATAAACAGGCGGAAAAATCAATGCCGGCCATGTCTGTTTATCGAATGCTCGATTTTCTCGTGGCGGAGCAATTGGCGCATAAGCTGGCGTCGGAAAACAAATATGTCGCCTGTTCGCATATTGTCTGCAGTCACGAGCATCAGGTGGCGCAGTTCCTGATTTGTCGCGCCTGCCACCGCGTTAAAGAGATCGCCATTCAACGCAATATCGTCGAAGCGCTGAAAAGTCATGTAGTGGCGGCGGGTTACCAGTTAATGACCTCACAGCTCGAACTCGACTGTGTGTGTGAGAATTGCCTCACTACTGCGGCCTAGCCTCACTAAACTACCTTCCTTCGCGTATAGCCTTACCGGGGCAGAGCCTAGAAGCACTCGCGGTTATACTGAGCTGGCCGTATGGATATATCTGAGGAAAAAGCTATATGTCGATAAAGTTCTGGGGCCTGTCTGCCATTGTTATTGTGATAGTGCTTTTTTTTGCCTTGGCACCCTCATGGTTGGAAGAATCCACCAACAGGGTGGAAGGCCGGTCCGACTGGCCGGTGTCGGCGGCGGCAAAGCAATTGCACGAGACCCTGGTGATCGGCGATATGCACGCCGACTCCCTGCTCTGGAACCGCGACCTGCTCGACGAAGCCGACTACGGTCATGTCGATATCCCGCGCCTGCGGCAGGGCAATGTGGCGATCCAGTTCTTTACCACGGTGACCAAGTCACCGCGGGGCCTCAACTACGAAGAAAACGCAGCCCAGGCTCTCGACAATATTACCCTGCTGGCCATCGCCCAACTATGGCCGCCCTCGACCTGGAACAGTCTCACCGCCAGGGCACTTTACCAGGCGGAAAAACTTGAGCGGCTGGCGACAAGGGCACCGGAACAGTTACTGATCCTGCGCACCCGCGCCGATCTGGAGCGACTGCTGGCTGAGCGGGCACAGGGGAAAGAACTGATCGGCGGGGTGCTCGGCACCGAGGGCTCCCACGCGCTGGACGGTGATATCGACAATGTCGATGTATTGTTCGAAAACGGTTTTCGGATGATGAGCTTGCAGCACTTCTTCGACAACAAGCTGGGTGGCTCACTGCACGGTATCGACAAGGCCGGACTGACACCGTTCGGCCGTCAGGTGGTCGAGCGCATTGTGGAAAAGCGAATTATTCTGGATGTGTCCCACTCTTCCGAAGCGGTGGTCCGCGATGTTATGGCGCTCACGGATCAAGCGCTGGTGGTCAGCCACACCGGCTTTGCGGGCCTGTGTAACACACCTCGCAATATCAGCGACGCCCTGATGCAGCGCATAACCGAAGGCGGCGGCCTTATCGGCGTCGGTTACTGGGACGAGGCAATCTGTGACAGCAGCCCGGCCGGTATTGTCAAAGCGATACGCTACGGCATAGATACATTTGGTGAAGACCATATCGCTTTGGGTTCAGATTTCGACGGCGCCGTCACCACCAGGATCGATACGTCGCAACTGAGTGCGATAACAGAGGAAATGCTAAAGGCGGGGTTCAGTGAACCAGAAATCCGCAAAGTAATGGGAGAAAATCTTGTGCGCTTTTTGCGCGACAGCCTGCCGCAATCCTAGGGACTATTCACACTGGCCAAATGGCCCTCTTTCTGTGGGATGTTGTGATTGCAACGGCGACCGCTCTTCCGGCAAGGCATCCGGTTGAGCGCCGGCTGTCAGTCAAGATTGCTCATAGCTTCCCCGAGGGAGTAGTTTCAGCTCACAACAGTATATTCTTTATTAAGGGCCTATCACCGTTACTGGTGCAGGACAGTGCCAGCCTAACAGGCTTCTCGGCCAATCTCGCCGCTAATGCCATTGAAAAAACACTCTTACCATGCTCTGTAGTCAAATCAACCGTATTGTGGGGCGCGTTGCATTCGCTGGGAATATGGGTCACAGGAACACCGCCTTCTATTACAATTAGGGCCTCCGGGTTCACAGCACCCGCTTGAATCATTATGCTATCTATTTTTTTTGCTACAGGCATAAGCTCTCCGGGAGCAGCGGAAATATAGCCTGAAAAAAATAACAGGCTGACTATCAAGAGGGGGCTTTTTAACATTTTCGATTCTCCATAAGGCAGATAGGGTTTCATACTTTTGTAGTGCCGGTGCAATAGGACGGACAATTGATGTAAATTAGGCTAAAAGTACACGACGCTGAGAGTGCACTTTGGCAATCTTGCTAAGCTATGGATATTCATACACAGTTGTGACGACCACTTTATTTTTGCCGTCTTCCTCAAACTCTATTTCTACCGCTCCTTTTTTGAATTGACTCCGCGATATTTGCCTAAATCCATTTTGAGTCAGATATTTATCAACCTCGTTACGCTCAAAAGAGCAGTGTAAGTGTATAATGGCCGGCTTTGGCCCATCTGCCGAACTGTAGATAAATCGAGAATCATCTACACAGTGGTTGGAGATCTTAGACAATTCTTTGGGAGTCAATAGATAGTATTCTAAACTAAGCTTGCCGTATTCACGTCTCTCGGAAAAGACGGATAATGCACTATACGCGACGACTGACAGCAAAGCGATAAATATAAAAATGAGTAGAATAACTTTTTTCACTAATTTACTTCCTTAAATAAAGCACCCTGTTTAGCTGGTTTAATTGTGTTCAATTCGCTGGGTAGTTGAACGCTTACAGGGCCGCTTTTTGACGGTGGGATCGGGTATATGTAAGGAACAGTTGAATAATTTTTATTAGATCCAACTTCACCATATCTATCCCAGATATCAAGCGCAACGGATTTACTAACCGGCTCACATAGAGAGATAAATTGTTTGCCAGGGTAAACCGCTTGATAAAAGCCTATTAGATTCGATACGAGATCTTCTGCGCTGTACCCACTGTCAGTTATTTTTCGAAACAGCCAGTTTGATTGCATCCCCTCAAAAGCATGCGAGACGTCTAAGAATATTGACAATGCGACGGACTTTTTTTGATCCTCATTTAGGCCTTTTCTGATATCATATTTTTTTAATACTCCAACTTTGAGTAAGTTTTTCCGTCCCATCATTTGTTTATAAACGATACGAAAGTAACCGGACTTAGTTCCCCCTTTATCCTTTTCTTTCAAAACCTGCTGCCAGAGTAGATTGGCTCCTTCAGGATTGGCGTGGCCGAGATCAACCCATCCACACCTTTTTGTGTATATAAGTCCGTACTTTCTTCCGATAGCACTATTACCATCGATAATATCTGATCTTTTTGTCATTGTGCCTCCCTGACTTCTCAGAGCTTAACGTTGTGAACAATGACCTGACCTGTTACCCTTTTTCAATCCGCAAAATTCTACCGTCAGATTCATCCGTAAGCATATACAACTTTCCATCCAAACCTTGTTTTACCTGCCGCAACCTGACCGGGTCCTCTGTAAACAATTTCTCTGCGGCGACTATCCGGCTGTCGTTAACCTGCAACCGCCACAAGCTCCCCCGCGACAACCCGGCCACAAACAGATCACCGCGCCAGGCCGGAAACTCCGAGCCGGTATAAAACGTCAAGCCAGTGGGCGCTACGGTCTCTTCCCAGGACCACCGCGGCGGCGTAAAAGTAATACCTTCGGGTTGCGGCGGGCGATAACTCTCATCGCGATAAGCGCCATCGGTAACAACCGGCCAACCGTAGTTGGCGGCGGGAGCCAGTACGTTTATTTCGTCGCCGCGACGGGCACCGTGCTCACTGAACCAGATATCACCGGTGTCAGGGTGAACGGTTAAACCCTGGGCAGCGCGAATACCCGTGGCGTAGGTGCCCGGCGCCGCGCCCCAATCGGGATTATCTACGGGCAGGGAACCGTCTGGATTGATGCGATGAATAGCGCCACGCAAATCCGCCTTGTTCTGGGCGACCGGCAGCGGCGGTTGATCCACCTCATTTAAAAAGCGCTCGCCGAAGGTAATATAGAGTTTGCCGTCCGGGCCAAAAACCAGGCCACCCCCATAGTGAAAACGGTCGGCAGAGAAGGGACCGGCAACAGCCAGCGTCTGCATATCTACCAGGACATCGTCTTGCAAGCGGGCACGCACAACTTTAGTGGCGGTCGCTATGGTGCCACTCGATTTTTCCAGCGCCGAGTAAGCGAAATAAACCCAGCCGGTAGCCTCGAATTGCGGGTCCAGCGCAATACCAAACAGCCCGGAATTATCCCGCGCATCCTCGCGCACGAGATTGTCGAGATCATCAGGCAGACCGGTGATGGCGTTGTGGCTGCCGTCAACCAGGTCAACCCGTTTAATACCGCCCTGCTTTTCTGTCACCAGCGCTTCGCGCTCGGACAAAAATGCGATATCCCAGGGACGGGCCAGGCCGCTGCTGACAACTACCCGGGTAATACTAACTGGTGGATCGGGTGGCGGTGGTGCCTGGCAGGCGGAGAAAAGGGGCAGTAACAATAAACAGACAAGCAACCGGTTGACGGCTGCAAACGGGTACAACGCAGGTAGGGTATCCATGTTTGAAAGCCCAGTTTGCCGTGGATACCCGATAATGATTGAAAACCAGGAGAATTAAAAGCGGTAACTGACACGGCCGTAAATATTGATACCGGTGCCGTATAACCGGTCTCCCAACGCCAGATCGCCGCCGGCCACCCGATTGTATCCGGCCAGATGATTGCGGTGTGTCTTGTCAAAAAGATTGTCGATACCGCCGCTCAGCGTTACCTGTTCATTGAGATCGTAGAAAGCGCGCAGATTCACCAGTCCATAACCGGCAGTTTTTTCTTCATTGTTAAATGCCGCGACATCAGATTGCCCGGCATAGAACTCCGATTCCAGGGTTACAGAGTAACTGGGTTTCCGGTAGGTCAAACCAATACGTCCATTGAGCGGTGCGATGCGGTAGAGGTTATCGCTGACATCGGTGCGCTTGCCTCTCACGTAGCTGAGGTGGCCCTCGAGATGTAACAGATCGCTCAACTGATAGCGGTAAAACGTATCGATACCGTAGATTTCCGCATCGACGTTGTTGAACTGCAAGGCCGGGTTGCCGCTCATCATGGTGCTGACCTGGTTGGCCGTTACATTGGCGGTAGGCGTACCCTGTATATAGTCGTCGATCTCCCGGTAGAAGATTTCCGGCGAGAAAACCAGCCGCTCGCTGCGCAGCGACAAACCGAGGTTTATCTCGTGGGCGACTTCGCTGTCCAGGTCCAGGTTACCGATATAGCTTCTGCCGTCGGCCAGGCCACCGGTACTCTGCATAGGCAACCACAGGTAGTGCTCCTGGTAACTCGGCGCCCGGCTCTTGCGCGCAAGACCGAGGTGCACACCCACGCCCTTGCGCAAACGCTGGGCATACTTCACAACCCAGTCGGTGTTGTTGAAAGTCTCACTGCGATCCCCACTGTTGAAGGCCGCCGCCAACGCATCGGCACCGTTGCCCATCATACCCATCATGCCGCTGGCAGAAACCGGGTCGGCGTCAGTGCTGACGCGGTTGAAACGCAGGCCCAACTCTAACGTCCGGTCCTCATCCTCCATGACCCATTCACCAAACAGGCCGTAGGTGTTGCGCACGGGATCATTGAAGTTTCTGATCGCAAACAGGGGATTGTTGGGATTGGCAACATCGGCGTTGTGAATCGACTCATTGACATCGACACCGACCGCCAGCTCACCGGCCAACAGCGGCAGGTTCGCCTGCAGGGCGTAGTCCAGGGTGCGTCCGGTGGCGTGGGTTGAGCGAAACCGCATGGGGCTGGCGGGCGCCTGCCGCAGGGAAAAATTATCCATCAGGTGATCGGCGTGGCTGTAGCTGAGATGGCCCGAAAAAGTCACCTCATCAAAAGCCGTGGCAAAATTGGCGGTGGCGATATCGCTGTCTATATAGAGAATATCCATCGGCAACGCCGGGGTGCCGCTAACATCGGTTTCATTGCGACCCAGCGTCAGTGAGAACTCACTGGTATCGTTTTGATAACCGTAGTGGAGATTGTAGCGGCTGCGGTCGTACTCGGTGGCTTCAATGACATTGTCGCCTTCGTAATGGCTGTCGTTGCCATTGTCGTAGCTGGCACTGACCGCCACTTTATGATGCTGGTTGGCGCCGTAAACCAGGGCGCTGGCGCTGATACCGTCGTTGAGGCCGCTGTAACTGGTGCTGATTTCACTGTGCACGTCAACGTCCGCACCGGTGGCGAAGCTGCCGTTGCGCATGCTGGCCTCTATATGGCCGCCCAGTGTCTCCTGCCCGGCGGAGACGGACACTATCCCGCGGGTTACCCGCAGCTCCCGCAGCAGCCCGTTGGGGACATAAGACAGGGGCGAGTCCATGCTGTTCGGACCGCCATTGGCGAGTACGGCACCGTCAACGACAACACTGACCCGATTGCCAAAGGTGCCACGGTATTGAGCGATACCGGTAAGCGGACCGTTGCTATTAACATTGGCACCGGGCACCCGTCGCAACAGGGTCGCCGTATCCGCGCCGACGCTGACCTCCGGCAATACTGTGGTAACTTCGGGTCCCTCGACAGCCGCTTCGACCACAACGATTTCGGGAAGCTGTGCCTGGGCGGCAACGCCGGCGCTGTATGCGCTCACGGCCAGCGCCAGCGGGATAAGCAGATTGTCATTCATGGGAGAGGAGCCTGTGCAGTCAAGACGCGGAGCAGAAATTTTTATAGGTTGTTTATGATAGGCCGCCACAGGCAAATGGGTATGCGACATGATGTCACACCCCGTGCGTGGCGCAACCCTGTAGCAAAGCGCAAGAAAGTATTGTGGACGCTGTCACACCCCGTGTTCGGGGCGGAACCGGACCGGATCAGCAGTTGGTTTGCAGGCGGCGGTGCTGTCTCGCCACCTTGGGCAATTCGCCGTAGTGGCGTTTATAGGCGGCTGTAAAGTTGCCGGGGTGTTCGTAACCCGTCGCTTCGGCAACGTGGGCGATGCTGACATTGTTTTCGCGCAATAGTGTGCGCGCCAATTGCATGCGGTGGCGGTGACAGTACTCGAACACTGTCAGCCCAAACAATTGTCTGAAGCCACGACATAACTTGTTGCGGTTGATGCCTACCTGGCGGGCCAACTGCTCGAGTGTGGGTGGGGCGAAATAGTTATCCAGTAGTATCCGCCGTGCCTGTTGGATTCTGTCGGTGAACTCCACAGGCAGATTGACGGCGTTGTCACCGCACGCCGGCGACAACTGGTTTTTTAGAAAGCGGGCGATAAGCTCGTCGGCGCGGCTGGTGACAAAAAAATCCCGCAAGCTGGGGGGAAAATATTCGCCCGCCAGGCTTTGCACCACAGCGTACATATCGGTGGTAATTTGTTGTGTCAACACGTCGCAGGTAAACTCGCCGTCACGACCGGCAAACAGTTGTGCTGCAAACCGCTCGTACTCGTCCGGCGTCAGCAGCTCTGACAGGTGCCGGTGCGGTATTTCCAACAGCGCAATGACCGTACTGGCTGTTGCGCTGATCTGTACTTCGGCGCAGCAATGATTGAGACGGACCAGGCTGGCGCTGTGGCTGGCCATACGCACGGCGCCGGCATTGGCCGGCGACAGCGTCACCTCACCGTCGATTACAAACCAGAACAGCAGCGTGTCCTCCGCCGCGGCCAACTTGTCACAATAGCAGTGCTCGCGGCCGCCCGAAAACAACATGACCGGCCGCCTGCTGCGAGCGGCAAACAAGCGCCAGCAATCGATGACAGTGTGATCGGCAGGCTGTGCTGCCGTATGCACCATGCCTTGCCAGAATGCACTGCAAACTGATAACGCGCCGTTGTGCGAACAGTGAGTCGTGTCTGCCAAAACCCCCTCTCCTAACCGGCTGTAAAGCCGCACACCCAAAATCCACTGGGGATATCGGCTGCCGCCAGGGCGCCGAAAATGTTTTTGTTGTTAACTCAAGACGGACAGGCGGGGCAAACCATCTAGTGATGTGGAAAAATTGGCGCTTTATTCATTGGGGGTTATATTTCGGCACTGTGCCGTGGGGGGAGGTGCTGGTTGAGAGTGGCGTGGTGCCCTTCGAAGGGGACGCAACTGAGGTTGCGTCCCCGCACCGTGCCGCGGGGAGAGGTGCAGTTTGAGAGCGGCGTGGTCCCCTTCGAAGGGGACGCAACTGAAGTTACGTCCCCGCACCGTGCCGCGGGGAGAGGTGCCGTTTGAGAGCGGCGTGGTCCCCTTCGAAGGGGACGCAACTGAAGTTACGTCCCCGCACCGTGCCGCGGGGAGAGGTGCCGTTTGAGAGTGGCGTGGTGCCCTTCGAAGGGGACGCAACTGAAGTTACGTCCCCGCACCGTGCCGCGGGGAGAGGTGCCGTTTGAGAGTATCAGTCAGGTTAGAGCAAAAATGAAAAGTAATTTTTGCCCTGACTAGCGCCCTCAGTTCCGGTAAGACACCTGCACATAACCAAACACACCCGGCACATCGTGCAGTGTGGCATTGAAGTTATTCAAACCACAGGACGTACACAGGGGCGGCTCCTCATCGAACAGGTTGTTGGCGCCGACGGTCAAGGTAAACCCCGAATCGCCCGGATCGGACTGCCAGCTCAAGCGCACGTCGGTATATAACTGGTCGTCAATCACATTTTTCGGTCCGGTTTCCGTGACAGGGTCAAACAGGCCCGGCACAAACTTGGAACACAGCGACTCAGGGAATGCCCCCAGGCTGCCGTTGGTGGCACAGCGTTCCTCAACCTCGTCGACATAACGGAAGGTAACACTGGCAGACCATTTATCCATAAACCAGTCGACGATCAGGTTGTAGCGCAGTTCCGGGAATGCGAGCTCCCGGGTGCCGGCCACGACCTTGCCGGTGCGGTCGACGGTAAGCGATTCGGTGCCCGCTGCATTGATGGGAAATTCCTCTTCAAAATCATTGAGGAAATTCGCCACCCAACTCACACCGAAGGTGCCGAAATCCGTGGGAGGACTCTGATAGGTGACACTGAAGTCGACGCCGGATGTCTCCAGGGAGGAGATATTGACCAGCGGCGATTCGAACCGAGCCAGCGCCCCGAGGGCGTTGCGCTGGATGCCGTCACAGAGAAAATCCGCATCGGGCTGGGCGCTGGGGTCACCGAGCGCCACCCGCCCGGTCGCCTCCAGGCACAGTTGCAACTGGGTGCCGGCGTCACGCACGCGAATAGCGTCGTCCAGCTCGATCTGATACCAGTTCAGGTCGAATACCAGGTCCTCCACCCAGTCCAGGTTGTCGACCCAGGACGGCGCGTAGGTGGCACCCAAGGTAAAGTTATCGGAGGTTTCCGGTTCGAGATCGGGATTGCCCAGGGCGATAATGCGCAACTGCTCGTTGGGTTGAAAAGTGTCGGTGGCGCCTACCGCAGCACAACCGGCGACGACATTGGGATCGGTGGAAGCGCGGTCCCCGGCGCAGGGATCGTCAAAGATTTCATCGATTGCCTCCTCGGAGGTAAACAGCTCGCCGATGGTGGGTGCCCGCAAACCGGTCGACGCCGAGCCGCGCAACGACAGGTCGTCAAACGGCCGCCACAGCACGCCCACCTTCCAGGTGTTTTCAGAATCGGCAAAGTCGTAATCGGTGTAGCGCACGGCAGCGGAAACTTCCAGCAGATCGGCACCGGGCGCATCCCGCAGCAGCGGTAGACGAATCTCACCGTAGACCTCCGTTACGTCGAACTCCCCCTCCGAAGGAAAGGCGGGCACGCCATTGGAATCACCGGCCGCCACTATGGCGTCGGGTTCGAAGAAACCCTCCTGGTCGCGAAATTCAACGCCCGCTGCAAAACCGAGCGGGCCGGCCGGCAGTTCAAACAGCGTACCGGACACGTTGGCGGTGAAATCAAAGAGATCCTGACCGCTGACGTTCTTGGCGTTAAAGCCGACAAAGTCCAGCATTTCCTGAGTGATAGTGCCGCTGCCGTCGCCCTGTCCGCCGAAAATATTAAAGGGCACACAGCCGTTGGCCGCACCGACACAATCGTCGACCGGCCCCAGCGCCTGTATCAGACGGCTGACGATAAACCCGCCGCGCTTAATCTGATCGCCGCGATTTTTGGCAAAGACCACATTGGCATCCCAGAACCAGTTGTTGTCTCCCACGTCGAATTGCCCTTCCAGGCCGGTCGCCACATACCAGGTGTTTACATCCTGTTCGAAAACACGGTTGCCCGCCTCCAGTGGGCGCCGGGCGATAAACACCGTGTTTTCACAATCGGTGGCGGGATCGAAGTCGTCTCTCAGGGAGGTGGAGATATCACAGCCGAACGGGTTGTAGGGATTAGTGGCATCGATGACTAAAGTGTCCAGCGGCCCGTTGGTGGAGGCAAACGGACCGATAAATATCGGTTCCGGCGCTGCGCGATTGGTGGATTCGCGATTGTTGTACAGGCCGCGTAAATAGGCGGTCGTATCCGGCGTAATGTCGTATCTCGCCTGCAGGAAAATATTCAACCGCTCACTGGGCGTAACCGTCAGATTGCGTTCCTGAAAATTAAAACGGTCCGCGGGACTGTTAAAATCGCGAAAATCCGCCAGTGTCAGTGCCGTCGAACCGGCGCCAGGCACGGCGCCATCGCGAATGGTAAACACACCGCCGTCGGGAAAGCGGGCCAGGTTATCGGCATCGTTAATAAAGAAGCGCCCCTGGGGCGTAGCGGAGGAGCACAGGGGAATGCAACTGTCGAGCCCGAACAGGAAGCGGGTTTCCGGACGGTCGATGGACTGCACTTCCTGCTGGTCCACATAACCCACGGATACCATCACACTGGAACGCTCACTCACCGCACCAAAGGTAGCGGAGACGTCGAGGGTTTCGCCGTCGCTGTCGGAAACAAAACCGCCCGACCGGATATCGAACGCCAGGCCCTCGAAGTCCTTCTTGGTAATGATGTTCACCACGCCGCCGATGGCATCGGAACCGTAGATGGCCGAGGCCCCGTCCTGCAATATCTCGACCCGCTCGATGATATTCTGCGGAATCGTGTTGAGGTCCGGCGCGCCGGGAATACCGGTGGCCGAGGCGGCGTTGACCCAGCGAATACCGTCCACCAGCACCAGGGTGCGCTTGGCATCGAGATGGCGCAGGTTGACCTGCGCGGCGCCGGCACCGACACCTTCACCGGGCTGGGTGGAACCGAAATTCCCGGAACTGTTGAACTTGGTGTTCAGGGCCGAGCCCATCCCGGGCAGGCGTTGCAGATTGTCGGCCAGGGCGCTGAGCCCGGTGCGATTGAGGTCGTCGGCGTCGAGACTCATCACCGGCGCCGGGGCATCCAGTGGGCTTTGCCGAATGCGGGTGCCGGTGACCAGCACTTCTTCTATCGCTGCTTCTTCGGTTTGAGCAAACGAGGGAGGGGCGCACAGGACCACCCCGGCAATCGCCTGCCACAGCACAGCTCGGGCGAACTTCTTCTGATTCATCGTAAACTCCTCTCTACTTATTGTCGCCCGGCGGGTTTGTAGAAAAAATCGACCAGCAGGGCATGCTGATATCAGCGCCATTATCCAGAGAACCCTGATGACAGTAGCAGAACCCGCGGCGAGTAAATGATGCGATCGGCACAAAGAATTATGCGATGGGATTAATTGAAAAATAGGCTGGGCAAATACGCTCGCGGCGAGCGCATCGCCTCGCTAAAACTGTCGCCGGATCGACACTTTTATAAAACACGACATCACCGTCTGTGCCGTGGCAAATCAGTGGCGTTGATTGTCTTGGGTTACAACCGCCTTTGTCCCTCTCAGTTGTCGACGGATACTGCGCCCGCACCGATGTTAAATTCCAACAGCTTCTCAACCAGACCGGCGATATTTCTTCTGGTGGCGGCGGCATGGGCCAACCGCAGCCGGACCGTGCCCGCCAGGGCGTCCCTGACAGTTGCCGTATGACTGGCCACCACTGTCTCTTTAAAAACCGTCGCGCCGGTATTGGCGTCCAATAGAATATAGTCGACGCGGGCGACAACGGTCATATCCAGGCCGAACCGCGGCTGCTCGATATCGAGCCGCTCGATAGCCAAACGATATCTGCCCTCAGCAGCCAACAACCCCTGTTGCTGCAAACTCGCTTTGAGCGTGCGGACAAAGACCGGGTCAATAGTCTTTGGGGAACGGGACGCTGGCGGCACTTCGGATTCCGCTCCCGTTGAGGCAGTGGCCGGGTTTTCCACCGCTTGTCGGCTGTCATGAGGTTGAGGGTCACCGGTGACGGCGGCGCGCCTGCCCGTGGTATCGCTCACCGCCGAGGATTGTGGAGGTTGCTGCGGAGGCAACGCCGCCGACTCGGGCCGTGTTTCGACAACAAGCGCGGGTTCTTCAGCAGCGGTAGTGTCTGTCCTGGTGGCGCCAACGCAGCCAAATAACAGCAGCGTTGCGAAAAATACAACTGACAGCCCTAACTTGTTCACCATACCCAATACCCAAGCGTTGCTTCTGAAGTTTTGCCTCTACTCTTTTGAGAGCCGCGCTGGCATGCAGCGGTAGTGTCCGTCCCAGCCGGAGCAGTGGCGAGTAGCAGCAGTGCCTGTCCCTGGCAGCACCCCAGGAGTAGCAGCAGGGGTAGCAGGGGGTAGCAGTGCCTGTCCCAGCAGAATGCAGGAGTAGCAGCAGAGCGGGGTAGCAGTGCCTGTCCCAGGGCAGCAGTGCGTAGCAGCAGTGCCTGTCCCAGTAACCCCTCCAGTAACCCCTGCAGTAGCCCAGTAGCCCGTGGTGCCTGTCCCAGTAGCCCGCAGCAGTGCCTGTCCCGGCAGCACATGTCCCGGCAGCACAGTCCGGCAGCAGCACCCGGGTGTTGCTTTTGAGGTTCTCGCCTTTTCTCTCAATAGCTGCGCTGACGTTGTCTGGCAGCACCAGAAGTGAGCGTTTCAGGCCCGGTAAATACCGCGGAAAGAGTATGAAAAGACTCTAACTGAAATCTAAAGTATAGAAGACCAGTGGCGACGCCACCGACTCAAGATGGGAAGTATGGGGGATGGCCGGCGAACTCAGCCTCGGCGAAAGTCCATATAGGCTTGTTCCATAGCGCTGACATCGGGTATCACCGCGGTCTCACCGGCTATCGAAACGTGCATCAACTCAAACGGTTTCTTGTCGGCGGTCTCCACCACGCTGATCTCATCCGGATTGACGCGGGCCAGGCGCGGAATGCCAAGGGTGGGTATGGCAATGAAAGGCAGCTTTTCACTGACACCGGTATGGTTGAGTACCGCCACCCGACTGCGCGAATTGGGGTTGGGTCTGGCTTCGCCATTGAGCACCTCAAAACTCAATAGCGGTACCGGTTGCTCACGCCAGCTAAATGCGCCGAGATACCAGTCCGGCGTATCGGCCTCGGGCTCGGGTTGACGAAAGGGCACCATCTCCGCCACCGTCACTGTGGGTAACAACAGCAGCCGATCTTCCAGAGGCAGCAGCAGGCTCGCCACTTCCTCCACCGTTTGATTTTCCAATGCTGGCCGTGAGTTCATAAATAATTATCTATTTCCACTGTAAACGCCGGACGATTTTAGTGTGACCGCAGCCTGGGTAACACTGGCAAGCTGCAACGCCAGGGCCTCGGGCGAGCCTACATAGTCGACACAGCCGGTCGCCAATGCGGCATCCGGCATCGAGGCCACGGTGCAAGTCTGCGGCGCCTGTACCCAGGCCCTGCCACCCTGCTGGTGCATCAGCCGCACCCCCACAGCACCATCGTCTCCCATACCGGTAAATACGATTACGCCGCTGCGCTCGCCACAGGCACGCGCCACATTGGCAATGACCTGATCTGCCGACGGCTGGTAGGGTCCCGGCCAGGGCTCATCGAGCAGCGCCAGAGTACCATTATCCAGTATTTCCACGACTTTATCGGTCGCCACCACCACCACGGTATTCTCGACAATGACTTCGCCGTGGGCGGCCACCCTGGCCGGGTAGTGCGAGCCCCGACCGGTGACCTGGGCCAGGGTTCGATCGAACTCAGCGCCAATATGCTGCACGTAAATAAAACTGATACCCATACCCGCCGGCAGCGCACATAAAAATGTATCGACCGCCTTAGGGCCGCCGGTGCTGGCCGCCAATACCCATAGCTGTTCAGCCGCCGGTGCCGCGCGCTGTTCAAGATTAATAGCGCCGGCGAGTTGCTGCAGCTTGCCCCGCAGGCGACGCGCCCAACCCGCATAGTCCTGTGCTGTCGGTGGCGGCACCGGACCCTCGCCGAAGATCACCGGCACCGCAATATTACCCAGCCAGTTATCGAGTTCCTGCGCCTGCGCATTGGCCAGATCGGCGTGCACGATCCAGGCGTCCACTGCAGCGACCAGTTGCGGCTCCGCCACCTGCGCCACCAGATGTGACACCGCCACCGTATAACCAAATTCCAATACGACACTGCGCAGAGCGTGTTGCTGCAGCGAGGTATCCGCCAGGATGCCGATCCGCAGCCGTTGCGACGGGTGTGAAGCGGGTTCGGTCACTCCGTCAATCCGCCTCGGCGCCGATCAGTTCGCGAATATTCTCCAGCAATGCATCCTCCTGGTACGGCTTACCCATATACCTCTGAACGCCCAGCGCCAATGCCCGCTCGCGATGTTTCTCGCCGGTACGGGAGGTAATCATAATGATGGGAATCTGTTTCAGGCGGCTGCTGGAGCGCACATTTTTCGCCACCTCAAAACCGTCCATTCGCGGCATCTCGATATCCAGGAGCATCAGGTCGGGAATAGTGTCCTGCAGCAACCGCAGTGCATCGGCGCCGTCTTTGGCGGTAAAGACATGGTAGCCCTCGCGCTCGAGAAAACGCGATGTCACTTTGCGCACGGTCACCGAATCATCCACCACCATCACGGTCTGCATATCGTCTTCGGTTTCTACCGGCGCATCCTTTTGCAGCACCGGCATGGCGATATTGGCCAGCGCCGCCTGCTGCCGGATCATGGCGTGCAGGTCCAGAATCACCACCACACTACCGTCACCCATCACCGTGGCACCGGACAGGCCGAGCACCGCGCTGAACTGTTGGCCCAGACTCTTGACCACGATCTCGCGGCTGCCGAGCAGGCTGTCCACCTGAAAGGCCACGGCATTCTCTGCCGTGCGCACCAGCACTACCGGCATCGGCAGCGCCTGGCCCTCGAGCTTGGGACTGGCCTCGGAGTCCAGCAGCGTACCGAGGTAACGCACTTGATAGTTCTCGCCGGCATATTCGAAACGGGCGTGCTCATCCTGGTAATAGTGTTCCAGTTCGAACGGACTGACCCGCACGATACCTTCGATCGTATTGAGCGGAATGGCATAACGGTCATCGCCGATCTCAACCATCAACGCCCGGTTGACCGACACCGTGAACGGCAGCCGCACCACAAACTCCGACCCCTCTCCCGGCCGCGAGTCGATAAACACGGAACCACCGAGCTGTTTGATCTCGCTGTTAACCACATCCATACCCACACCGCGTCCGGAAATCTGGGTCACCTTATCGGCGGTGGAGAAACCGGCGTGCAGAATAAACTGTAAGATGTCGTGGTCACTGAGTTTGGCATCGGCCCGCATCAAGCCGCGTTCGATAGCCTTCTCCCGCACCCGCGCCAGATTGACGCCCTGGCCATCGTCGGCCAGACGAATCAATACATCGCCGCCCTCGCGCCCGAGACTCAGCACAATGCGGCCGGCTTCAGGCTTACCGGCTTTGAGTCGCTCATCGGCCGGCTCGATACCGTGGTCGACCGCGTTGCGCAGCATGTGCTCGAGCGGCGCCACCATGCGCTCCAATACGGAGCGGTCCAGTTCCCCTTCGACGTTGTCGAGTTCGAACGTCACCTGCTTGCCCACCTCGCCGGCCACCTGCCGCACAATACGCCGCAGCCTCGGCACCAGGCGTGAGAAAGGCACCATGCGCGAGCGCATCAGTCCTTCCTGCAAGTCCGTATTGATCCGCGCCTGTTGCAGCAGCAGGGTTTCAGTGTCGCGGGTTTTATCGGTCAGGGTGGACTTTAAGTCCATAAGGTCGGAAGCCGATTCGATCAGGGCTCGCGACAAGTGCTGCAACTGCGAGTAGCGATCCATCTCCAGCGGGTCGAAGTCCTCGTGCTCGGCCAACTGCTCCTGACGAAACAGAATTTGCGCCTCGGTTTCAATATCGAGGCGGCGCAATTGTTCCTGCAAACGCTGAATCGTCGATTCCATTTCGTCGATGGCAAACCCGAGTTCGCTCACCTGCTCTTCCATCCGGCCCCGGCTGATGGAGGTTTCGCCGGCCAGGTTAACCAGCTCTTCGAGCAGTTCAGACGACACCTTGACCATCTCCTGGGGTCCGCTGCGTCGCGCGGCTATCTGCGAAGCGCCGGAAGCCGCAGCCGGTGTGTTGGTCTCCGGCAGCGCCGGTACGGACGGACTACTCGAGGGCGCAGCAGCAACGGCCGGTACGGCTTTGGGTTTGGGCGCAAAGGGCAAAATATCGGCGCTGCCGGCGGTCTTGGCCGCGTCTTCCACGTCTGCTTCCGGAACAGCAGCCGTTTCGCTGTCTGCTGCAGCCGTCTCGCTGTCCGCTGTCTCGGTGGCTGGTGCCTCGGCCGCTTCCTGTGCCTGGGCCACCATAACCTCCTGCAAACCTTCCGGCAGATGCCCGGCCAGTTTCGCCTTGACCTTTTCCGTGTTCTTAAGCAGCTTATCCTGGTAGTCGTGCATGCGATCGAAGGACGCCTGACCGACACTGTCACCACCATCGTTCAGGGCAATCAGATAGGTTTCAAATTCGTGAGCCAGCTCACCGATACCCATCAACCCGGCCAGGCGCGCACCGCCCTTGAAGGTGTGCAGCGCGCGCTTCAATTCTTCCACGGGACCGGCGTTATCCCAGTCCTCTTCCCATTCGTGAATGGACTCGTCGATTTCCTCCAGCAGCTCGTCGGCCTCTTCTGTGAAAATTTCCAGAATTTCCACATCGATTTCATCGCCATCTTCGTCGTCGATAGTGACGCCACCGGTCTCGCTGTCAGCCTCGGCTTGCACCCGCCCATCACCTGCGGCGGCAGATGTAGTCGTCTCGAGCGGCACATCGACATCAAAGGATTGGGCGGTTTCGTGCACCTCGATATCCGCGCCCTCCAACTCGGTGTCGAGGGTATCGGCAAACGTGTCGGCAAAGATCGGTGCGGCCGTTTGCGCGTCGTCGCCTGTGTCGATTTCATCGTGCGGCGCGTCAGCCGGTACCTCTGAATCCAGCGCTGATACCTCGACTTCGTCGACATGCTCCAGCTCCGGTGCCTCAAACGGTTCCACCTCCAGAACCGGCACCTCGAGTTCTTCCGACTCCAGCTCCGGTAAATCGGTCTGCTCTGGTATCGGTGCTTCGGGTTCTTCCGTTGCCAGTGCCGGCACCTGGAGTTCCTCCGACGCCGGCTCCGACAGCTCAGACTGCTCCAATGTCAGCGCTTCGGGTTCTTCTGTTACCAGCGCCGGCACCTCGAGTTCTTCTGACGCCGGCTCTGATAGCTCAGACTGTTCCAATGTCAGTGCTTCGGGTTCTTCCGTTGCCAGCGCCGGCACCTCGAGTTCCTCCGACTCCAGCTCCGGTAACTCAGACTGCTCCAATGCCGGCGCTTCGGGTTCCTCCGTTGCCGGCACCGACACCTCGAGCTCGTGCGACTCCAGCTCCGGTAACTCAGACTGCTCCAACGCCGGCGTGGTCGCCTTGAGTTCTTCCTCTGCTTGCAACGCCGGCACTTCCGATTCCAGCTCCGGCACTTCGGATTCTTGCAGCGCCGGCTCCTCGAGCTCCTGCGACTCCAGTACCGGCAATTCGGGCTCGGCGGCAGCGGGCGGCGCGGCGGCCAAACTCTCGAACCGCTGCGCCAACTCGGCGGGAATATCACGCAAATTCTGGCCCGCCGCGACCGCGTCCACCATATCCAGCAGACACTCGTGACCATTCATCAGCAGCGCGAAAACCGCCTCGTTCTCGTAGTGCGGATCGGTATCGATCAGTTCGTAAACCCGGCGCAGGTGGGCGCTGAGGTGGGCCATGGGCGGCAGGTTGGCATGCTCGGCGCCTTTCTCCAATGTCTGCAGCTCGGTTACCAGGCTGAGCAGCTCATGGCTGTCGAAGCCGTTGCGCTGCCAGCGCTGTAACAGCTTGTCGGCGTCCAGCAGCAGATTCATATCCTCTGCCATAAAGATCGACAGCAACCCCGGATCGACTTTCTTATTACCGGCAGAGGTCGCTTCTTTCTGTCGAATCAGGTGGCCGACGGACAGTTCTTTCAGCTCCGCGATACGGGCGATATAAAGCGGCAGTTTCGGTATTTGCACCGTTACGCCCTGCTCGATTTGCGCCAGTGCTTCGCGAGTGTAGCTCACACCGTCTTTAAGGAGCTGCAAAATATCTTCGTCGATATTGACCTGATAAGTGCGCAGCTCTTTGACAAAACGTTCGAGCGGTGTCGCGAGTTCGGCAATCGGGGCCACGTCGGCCATATGCGCACTGCCTTTGAGCGTGTGCAGGGCGCGCTGCATGGCGTCGCTCGGCGGCGTATACAGGGGCGCTGCCTGCTGCATATCGCTGATATAGCTCTCTACCACTTGCAGGTGGGTAACCGCCTCGGAGCCAAAGATTTCCCACAGCAGTTTTTCGTCCGCATCGTCCTCTTCGGCATCGGCGCTAACCAACGCGGGCCGGGCCGGTTCCGGTTCGGCGGCGGGCTCAGCAGCCAGCGGCGTGAAACCTTCGACCACCGCGCCCTGGGTATCCACTTCCTGGGCCAGCGCGGGTGGCGTGTAGCCCTTGGCCAGGGACGCACCCCAGTCCATATACAATTCGGTTTCCGCCGGATGGGGGTTTTTTGACTTGCGGCTGAAGGCATCGACCATGGCGGGCAGCAACTGCCGCACCCGGTCGATCAACCCGACGACATACTGGTTGGGATTGATGGTTTCATCAATCACCCGGTTGAGCATATTTTCAATGGCCCAGGCCAGCTCGCCGATATCGACAGCCTCCACCATGCGACCACTGCCCTTGAGGGTGTGGAAGGCGCGGCGCACTTCCGTCAACGCCTCTTCGTCGCTAAAGCCGTCGATCCAGGCCGGGAAAAACTCATTGATGGTGGCCAGCACTTCACCGGCCTCCTCGACGAATATCTCCAGGATTTCGTCGTCGATATCGGAACCGGCGTGATCTTCATCCTCCTGCTCCGCGGCCTCGCTCAGAGGCTCCGGCTCAGGCTGCGCGACCGCCGACTCCGCAACCGGCACCGCCTTGAGTTCGGGCGCAGGTTGCGGCGCGGATTCAGGTTCGGGCGTCACCGCGGCAATGGGCTCCACCGCTTCGGGTTTGGCGGCAGCGACACTCGGCACCACCGCGTAACCCAGTAATTCAACACTTTCCTCTGCCACACTCAGCAGCAGTTCATCGTCTTCCTCGTGATCACCGCCGAGCCGCTCCAGATAGTACTCGACGCTGGCAATGGCATCGGCCAGGGTGTCGAGCGTCGACCACTCGGGCGTGTTTTTTTGTTCCAGCAGTTGTTCCTGGATGTACTTGGCACACGCCTCCAGAATACGCGCCGGACGCGGCAGCGGCACCATCTCCAGGCCGCCGCGGATCTCTCCCAGCAACTTGGGCACGTTGGCCAGGTGGTCGCAATCCCACTGCGACGCAATATATTCGATGATGGCGTCTTTCGCCTGCTCCAAACCATTGCGCGACTCGCGCAGTACAGACTCCTGGGCCCGGTCGATATGAATATCGCGCTCGACCGCACCGCGGCCGCCCTGGCCGGTGCCGGCAGCCAGTGCCTCCAGCGTGTGCTCAATTTCAATAATTTCCCCGGCCACCCGCATCAACAGGTCCTGGGAAATGTTGTTCTCCTCGGCGGCCTGTTGCAGGTTTTCGCCCAGTGCCAACACCTGCTTGCGCAACTGGCCGATACCCATTACGGCCATAGTATCGGCGACACGTTTGAAAATAGGCAGCGCCTCGGCCAGCGGCCGGCCGTCATCACTCCCGCTCAACACCACATCGAGCGCGTGTTTTATCGCATCGAGCTCATCTTTCAGCGCCGCCACCACCGAACGCACCGCATCCGGGTCCGGCGCCGCCATCAGCTCCTGGTGTTCGGCCGGTTTGTCCTCGGTTTCCGGCAGTGCCTCCTGCAGGCCGTAACGCTTTTTCACGCGCACCAGGTGCTTGCCTTTGGCCGGTGCGCGGGCAATGTAGTAGAGCATGTTCTTGATAAGTTCATCACTGGTGAACTCATCCAGACTCGGCAACCCTTTCAGGGCCAGCACCTTGATTTCTTTATCGAGCTGGCGCAGCAGGTTTTTCACCGAAACACTGGCCTCGACCGCATCGTTGGCCAAGCCGTCGCCCAGCGCCAGGGCGATGTCCCACAGGGGCTGGCGTGCAGTACCCTGGGTCAACTGATACAGGCGGGCAAAAACTTTATTCAGATAAGCGAGGTTTTCTTCGGGGTTGACATTGCGAATCACACCGGCGGCGGCGTATTGATACATCTGCCGCAGCTTTTTGGCGACCGACAGAAACTGGCGCTTATCCTTGGTAATACCCTGGCGCTCACCGGCTATACGATGAGCGGCACTGAGATCGGGCGCAAACAGTTTGGTTTCGGTCAGCAGACTCTCGCCGCGCACGGCGCGCAGGTCATTGAGCAGCGGCAATACTGTGGAGGGGTGATCCCGGCGTGTGTTTTTCACCTGCTCGAGATAGACGGGCAACTGTAAAATCGCCCGCATCAACACTTCCTGGGCCTCGGCCTCATTGTTGACGGTGTTGTTCATCAACGCCTGGGCCAGGTTCTCCATTTCTTCGGCCAGCAACGCCGCCCCAAAAAACTCCACCATCTGCAAACTACCGTGCACCTGGTGGATGTGGGTCAGGCAAAAGCGGATACGCGTCGAATCATTTTGATCTTCAACGTAAGCTTCAAGTGCCTGCCGGGCTTGTGTCAGCGTTTCGCCGATCTCGCCGATCACCCAGTCTAAGGCCGCGTAGTTGCGATTCTCTCCCATATTGGAGGTTCCTCGTTATGCTCTCGTCATTCGCTCGCCGGCGACATCTCAATCGGCCCGGCTGCGGATATACGCCTGTATATTCTTATCCCTAACCCGCTGTGCATATTGGTGCTCCCAGTCGACGACTTCACCGAGACCAATAACCAATACACCGCCGGGCTTCAGCCTCTCTACAAAGGCATTCAACAGTTCCCGGCGGCGCCAGCGACGAAAATACACCAACAGGTTCTGGCAAAAAATCACATCCATTTTTGCCACGGGCATATCGGTAATCTGCAATATGTTGCCCTGGCTGAAGCACAGTCGATCCCTCAGCGCTGCGTCGATGCGATAGTGCCCGCCTTCGGTTTCCCGAAAATAGCGCTGGCGTTCCTGCGGCTTCAACTGCTCCAGCTTTCTCACCGTATAATCGCCCTGACGCGCCTGGCCCAGAGCGAGCAAACTGATGTCGGTGGCGGTAATACCGTAGTAGGGATCGAGCGCCGCCAACTCAAAGCAATCATTGATCACCATTGCCAGTGAGTAAGGCTCTTCCCCGGTCGCACACCCGACACTCCAGACATCAAAACTTCGCGACAGGTCCTGATTGTTGATGCGCTCCTGCAACAAATCGCGCACATATTCAATGGAGGGGCGATGGCGGAAAAAGCTGGTCTCCTTTACCACCAACTGGTCCACCAACCGGGACCACTCCATGACACTCTGCTCGCCGCTCACGACTTCGTCGAAGTACCGACCGTAATCCTCGTATCCCACCTCGCGCATGCGCATGGCAATCTGGGTTTGCAGGAACGGCCGCTGACGCGACGCCAGTTGGATACCTGTACGCTCCTCCAGCAACTTACTCCACTGCTCAAACTGCGCCTCGGAAAGCTCCGGTAAAGCTTGTAGTGACCACGCCATCAGTTATTGTCAAACCCCGGACGTTTACCGAGTAAGCTGTTAAGCCATTGCCGCTGCCGGCACCCCTTACAGGTCCGGCCCGTGTCGCTGGGCCGGATACCGGTGCTCAAGCGATGGCCTTGGAAGAATCCCGGCCCGGCTCCGAATTCAGCAGCAATTCATCGCTCTGCTCGACGGCCTCATCCAAATCGGCGGTAAACTCTTCATCGAGACTCAAATCTACGGCGTCTTCAAGCACTTCCACCTGTTCTTCCACCAGCGCTTCGTCCATCACCGGCACATCGTCGTCAGACACCGCTTCGTAGTGGCCGGTCTGCTCGATTTCTTCCGGCAGTTTGAAGCCGGCTACAGACTCACGCAGGTCCAGTGCCATATCGGCGAGGTTACCGATCGAGGTGGCCGTGGCGCCGGTACCGGACGAGGTCTGTGAGGTAATTTCCTGAATCACGTTCATCGTGTTGGAGATGTGGCCCGCCGACGACGCCTGCTGGCGGGCGGCGTTGGAGATGTTCTGAATCAATTCTGCGAGGCTTGTCGATACGTTTTCGATCTCCTCCAGTGCCACACCCGCATCTTGTGCCAGGCGTGCACCGCGCACCACCTCGGCGGTGGTTTGTTCCATCGAGATCACCGCCTCGTTGGTATCGTTCTGAATGGTTTTTACCAGCGCCTCGATCTGCTTGGTCGCCGCCGCCGATCTTTCCGCCAGCCGCTGTACCTCATCCGCAACCACCGCGAAACCGCGGCCCGCGTCACCGGCCATAGAGGCCTGGATGGCAGCGTTCAAGGCGAGAATGTTGGTCTGGTCGGCAATGTCGTTAATCAGGCTCACGATGTCACCAATCTCCTGGGACGACTCACCCAGACGCTTGATCCGCTTCGAGGTATCCTGAATCTGCTCGCGGATGGTATCCATGCCGTTGATGGTATTTTGTACCACCTTGGCGCCGTTGTTGGCGATCGATACCGATCGCTCCGCCACCGCGGTAGACTCGGCGGCGTTGGCGGATACCTGGTCGATGGTCACGGCCATTTCGTTGACCGCCGCCGAGGCACCGGCAATTTCCTGCGCCTGGTGCTCAGAAGCTTCCGCCAGGTGCAGTGCGGTCTGCTGGGTATCCTGGGCGGCGCCCGATACGTTCACCGCCGTTTCGTTGATCCGCGATACCAGCACCCGCAGTTGGTCGATGGTGTAGTTGATGGAGTCGGCGATCGCTCCGGTGAAGTCCTCGGTCACAGTGGCGGAGGTGGTCAGGTCACCGTCGGCCAGGTCGGCCAGTTCGTCCAGCAGTCGCAAAATTGCGTTCTGGTTACGCTCGTTGGTATCGGCCGTAACCTGCAGGCGCTGGCGGGTATTGCCGTACATCATAAAACCGATAATAACACCGAACACCACCGCGAACCCGGCCAGGAACAGACTGATGGTGTTGTTGGGCATGCGCACGGATGCCTGGGCGGCGATACGGTCGGAGAGGGTGCTCAAGGCCTCCAGCAGCAGCGGCGAGTCATCGAGCAGGTTGTTGGCGGCCTGACGGGCTTTAAACAGGGCCGGCGACGCTTCAAAAATTTCCCGCACCGACGAGCTTACAAACTCGAACAGCTCACTGATCTCGTTCAAACTGGCGATGGCCTCGGAGTCGGTTACCCGCGAGATACTCATCGCCGCATCGCCGCCCTGCATACCGGCCAGAACCTTTCCAAACAGGTTGGCATCGAGGTTGAACTGGTCGGCAGACTCGCCGGCGTCACCGCCACCGCGCAGCATTTTGTCCACGTTGCGCCCGATCCGCTCGGCGCGCCAGGACTGCATCTGCGCCACCGCCACCTGGTCGGCCGGGGCGTCGTTTTCCAACAGAATCTCGACGATGTTATTGTGCTCGGCCTGCAGCTCCGGAAGCGATTCATTCAGCGTGGTGGCAACATCGTTCAGAAAGATAATGGTGTCTTTGTTGGTGATAATGCTGTCGGCGTCTTCTTTAACCCGCTGCCAGACCCCCTCGTAGCCGGCAAACTCCTCCGCCAGCGCCTTGCGCGTGCTGGGGTCACTGGCCCGCAGCCGGTCCCAGGTGGAGTCCATGTTGTTCATCACGTTCTGCAGCTCGGTGAAGGCCGCCTCATCCCCGGAGGTGGCGTCTCGAGAGAGCGAGGTTACGCGATAGGACAATGCGCGCAATTCCGACGCCATCTGCAGATATAGCTGATCGCGACCGGCGTCTCTCTGCACCAGATAAATACTGCCCGCCAGTGCAACGAAGCACAGCAACAATCCCACCACCAAGAGGGTCATGGTCGGATTCGTCCTTATCGTGGCGAAAAGGTTTCTGGATTCAATTTTCATGCTACGCTCCTGACCGACGTTGCGTTCTACTCTAATTTATGAGCCCTAATTCAATTTACGAACTCTAATTCACGAGTGGCGGCTTCTGCTGCTCACCGACTCGCATAGTTATTCACGACTGCGTTCCGCACGATACACCTGACTGGATTGCAAACAAACAGCGGTGACACCACACTCGCATTTATTGAAATTCCGCTTTATTCTCATCCCTGATGTCCCTGAAACACTTTCCTTTGTCAGCCGTTTTTACACGCTTTTTACACTAGGCTGTGCCGCACTTGCGGCTCCCTGCGTCAACTATCTGCTGCCACTTCTCTGTGTCAACTGACTGTGTAACCTTACTGTCCTGTGCACTTTCCTGTCTGCGTGCCTTTCTTGCTGTACACCGTTCTCGCTGTACACCGTGACTTTCTGTAAACATCCTCTGTTGGTGTCACTCAACGCTGTCCCACAGGGCCTGTCACCGCCCCGGGCAACTCGCAGGCCGACAGCCGGCCCCTATAGCTTAGCCGCGTTGACGAAGCGCGCATTCTCAGCCAGTGTGGCCGGGTTCAATACCCACCAGCGCTGCTCATCCAGTTCATAGCTCCCCGATACCAGCGATCTCAGTTCCGCATTTATCCCGCTCAAATCCGTGGTGTAGGTATCGACGGGAAAATGCTGCATCCCGAACACCCGATCCACAATCAGACCGCTGTAGAGACCGCCGGCCTCCAAAATCAACACCCGCCGCAATTTGCGGTGGGTCTGCAGGCGGCCGCCAAAAAACGCCGCCAGATCAAACAGCGGCAGCAGGCGCCCGCGCACATTGGCCACCCCGCGCACCCAGGGCTGCACGCCGGGGAGACGGGTATACGGGGGTACCTCCAGCATCTCCGACACCACCCCCATGGGAGAGACGAAGTGCATGCCGAGCAGCGAAAAACCCACCCCGCTCCAGTGCGGGGTGATGTCCACCTGTGCGGGCAGACCCTTGGCCGCTCTTCTGGAGCGATGTGCCAGCTCAACCAGTGCCTGAAACGCTGCCTGCTGCTTCGCCATGGATTACCCTTTCTCGCCGTTCACTGACAACTGCCGCCTACACCAGCACATCGGCGATGGTATCGAGGAGTACTTTCTCCTCGATGGGCTTGGTCAAATACGCTTTTGCGCCCTGCCGCAACCCCCACACCCGGTCCGTCTCCTGGTCTTTGGTGGTGACGATGATGACCGGTATCTCAGCGGTTTCCTGCGCCTTGGTGAGTTGGCGGGTAGCCTGAAAGCCGTTCAACCCGGGCATGACAATATCCATCAGCACGACTTCCGGCAGCTCTTTCTTGGCCAGGGCAACGCCTCCCTCGCCGGTTTCGGCCGTCATTACGACGTGTCCGTTTTTTTCCAGCATACTGGTTAATTTGTAGGTCTCCGTCGGAGAATCATCAACAATCAGTACTCTAGCCATAGTTTCCTCGAAAACGTACTTACCTTCAGTTGTTATTATGGGGGTTAACGGTTTAATCCCACCTAGGATGCCTTAGCCTGTTTGACATGGGCTTCTATGGCGCCGAGCAGCTCGCTTTTACTAAACGGTTTGGTGAGATACTGGTCCGACCCGACGATGCGCCCCTTGGCTTTGTCAAACAAGCCGTCTTTACTGGAGAGCATAATCACGGGGGTGGATTTGAATTCACTGTTGTTCTTAATCAATGCACAGGTTTGATACCCGTCGAGCCGCGGCATCATGATATCCACGAAAATGATATCCGGTCGGGTGTCGGCAATCTTTGCTAGAGCATCGAAGCCATCTGTTGCCGTTACCACGGTGCAACCGGCTTTTTTCAGCAAGGTTTCGGCGGTTCGACGAATCGTTTTACTATCGTCTATCACCATTACCTTTAGGCTTTCCAGCTTAACGTCCATCTGAGTGACCTTTGTCTCTTTTATCGCTTTTTGTTAGCTTTTCCGGCATTTATATACAGTCTTTAATGTGTACAATCCGCGGGAGCTTAATTTTTTAACACAGTTCTCAGGTTTAATCTATAAGCTTATGAATAAAAGGAGAAACTCTTGTTTTTGAAAATCGGCTAATGTGCGTAAAGTCGCATTTTTCCACGCTGATAGGGACGCCATTATTGGCGTGCTTGCGGCGTTTGACAAGCGTGCTGTCACAACGCCCAAATCCGCGCAAAAATGACATTGAGCACCGCCCGGCGATGCCGTAAGCTTGCAGCGCATCAATCGTGCAAAAAACCAGTGTGCTCACCGGTAAGGCAACGCAGTATTTATGAGTATTTCTCTCGGGGTGGTGATGGACCCCATTGCTTCCATCAATTTTCACAAAGATACGACTCTGGCGCTGCTGCTGGCGGCACAAAAAAAGGGTTGGCAGTTGCATTACATGAAGCAGGCGAATCTCTATCTGGAACAGGGAGTCGCCATGGCTGCCACCAGCGCCCTGGACGTGTATGACAACGCCGAGAAATGGTTTTCACTGGCACCGCCACAGACCACCCGGCTCGGCGATCTGGACATTATCCTGATGCGCAAGGACCCGCCCTTCGACAGCGAATACATCTACAGTACCTATGTGCTGGAAGCGGCCCAGGACCAGGGGGCGCTGGTCGTCAACGACCCCCAGAGCCTGAGAGACTGCAATGAGAAGGTGTTCGCCACCCGCTTCCCCGACTGCTGTCCACCGGTGCTGGTGAGCCGCGACAACGCCCAGTTGCGCCAGTTTCACGCCAGCCACCGCGACGTTATTTACAAACCGCTGGACGGTATGGGCGGCAGCGGCATCTTCCGCTGCACGGCGAGCGACCCGAATATCGGCGTGATCCTCGAAACGCTGACCCGCCACGGGCGCGAGACTATCATGGCGCAGCGCTACATACCCGAGATCACCCAGGGGGACAAACGTATTCTGGTCATCGACGGCGAGGCGGTGCCCTACTGCCTGGCGCGGATTCCCGCCGCCGGCGAAACCCGGGGCAACCTGGCCGCCGGCGGGCGTGGCGAGGCCCAGCCCCTGACGGAGCGGGATCGCTGGATTGTGTCCCAGGTCGCACCTACGCTGCGGGCAAAAGGGTTACTCTTTGTCGGCCTGGACGTCATCGGCGACTATCTCACGGAGATCAATGTCACCAGCCCGACCTGCGTGCGGGAAATTGATCGGGCCTATGACACCGCCATCGGCACCCGGCTGATGGATGCCATAGAAACGCGACTGGGGCGCTGATCGGGTCCATGCCCGAGCGAGCCAGAAACATTAACGAGAACAGGGAGTTAAAGAACCACCCGTGCTAACGACCACTGCTGTGCAACCGGTAGATAGCGCCGATCGCCTCAGCTTTACCCTGTTTGTGGCGCTGGCGGTTCACGCCCTGCTGATTCTCGGCATCAGCTTCTCGGCCGATCAAAGCGACAAGGTGGCACCGACCCTGAATATCACCCTGGCCACCCACAAGGCGCAACAGGCGCCGGACAAAGCCGATTACCTGGCCCAGCTCAACCAGGAGGCGAGCGGCACGCTGGAGCAGGCAGAGCAGCTTACCACCGAACAGCAGGCCCAGATTTCCGACACCCAGATTCGCGACATCAACCCCGAGCCGCAGCTTCAGGCCACCACCCCGGTACAGCGCCAAACACAGGTGGTCAGCACCAGCGCCGACACGGCCCGCCAGACCACCGAGGCCCCCGATCCGGAGCTGCAGGAGGAGGTGCAGCAGCTCGAGGGCGACCAACAGGAGCAGCTCGAGGTCAGCGCCGAAATCGCCAGCCTGCGCGCCAAGCTGGACCAGCAGCGCCAGCAGTACGCCAAAAAACCGCGGGTGCGGCGCATCACATCGGTAGCCACCAAAGCCTCTTACGACGCCGAGTATCTGCACAAGTGGAGCAACAAGGTAGAGTTTGTCGGCAACCGCAACTACCCGCAGGAAGCACTGCAAAACAACCTGTTTGGCGACCTGCGCCTGGCGGCGGTGATCCTGCCCAACGGCACCATCGAAAAGGTGGAAATCCTGCAGTCCTCAGGCCATGCGGTGCTCGATGACGCCGCTATGCAAATCGTACATCTGGCCTCACCTTTTGCTCCCTTCCCCCCGGAAATTCGCCGGGAAGCGGATCAACTGGAAATCATTCGCACCTGGCATTTCGAAATCACAGGCTTCAGCACCACCAATTAGAGCCTGTTGAGAATAGCACTCGCCTCAAGCGCCTACTTTTGGTGGTGGTACTTATGCGAAAGTGTGCCAGTTAACCGGCCTGCCTTTGGAGGAGGCTTTCAGAAACACGTCGTGAACCCATCCCTGGGGACTTCACGACAGCATCCCTGCTGTCGAGAGTTTCTGAAAGCCTCCTCCAAAGGCAGACCTACCCACAGTGTTCTAAACCAAGACCGATAAGACTGGAGCAGGGATCGATAAATTGGTGCAAACCCTCTTAAGAAAGCTGGATAAATGCCATTCGAGCCTGTTAACACATTTTCAGTCAGCTCTCCCAGGCCTGACAACGCGGCAATCCGACGCCATACCGTCAGTCAGCCACAGCCTCCGGTTGCCATATAGGGCTTGTTTTCACCACTATCACCCCCAATACTAGAACAGTGGCCAGTCAACTGTCTGCCGGAGTACAGGGCTATGGGAGAGACGACTATGGGAGATGCGAAAGAAACGAGCAAGACCAGAGAGACGCACAAGGGGGGACAGAAGCCAGATCAACCTGCACCTATCGAGCAGAGCGACTTAACCCAGGGCAGTCTGCGCAACCACTTTCTGGTGGCGATGCCGAGCCTGCGCGACCCCATCTTCGCCCATACGATCACTTATATCTGCGACCACACCGCCGACGGCGCCATGGGCATAGTGATCAACCATCCGCTGAATTTATCCCTGGGCGATATCTTCGAACAACTGAAACTCCCCGACGATACCGAGGTGGGCCGCCAGACCGTGCTGTCCGGCGGTCCGGTGCATATTGAACGGGGCTTCGTGCTGCACTCCTCAGGCCCGCAGTTCGAGTCCACCATTCAGATTTCGCCCCAGGTCAGCCTCACGGCATCGCGCGATATTATCGCCGCCCTGGCGCAAAACCGGGGGCCGGCATCGGCGCTGGTGGCGCTGGGCTACGCCGGCTGGGGCGCCGGCCAGCTCGAGGCCGAAATAGCCGCCAATTCCTGGCTGACGGTGGCGGCCGACCACCACATCATCTTCGACACCCCCATCGAACAGCGCTGGTCGGCGGCGGCGGCGAAGCTCGGTATCGACTTGAACCTGATCTCTTCAGCCGCAGGCCACGCGTAAATCGGTGACCCAAACCCTGCTCGCCTTCGACTACGGTACCCGCAGCCTGGGCGTGGCCGCGGGCCAGACGCTGACCGGTACCGCCACGGAACTGGCACCTCTGCCAGCCCGCGACGGCATTCCAGACTGGGCTGTCGTCCAACGCCTGCTGGAGGAGTGGCGCCCGGCACTGGTGGTAGTGGGCCTGCCCCTGAATATGGACGGCAGCGACAGCGAACTGACACAACGGGCGCGCAAGTTCGGCCAGCGCCTGCACGGGCGCTTTGGGGTCCGGGTGGAAATGATGGATGAGCGGTTATCCACCGTGGCCGCCAAGGAGGTGGCGGCAAGTCGCGGTCACCGCGGCAACTACGCCGCCGAGCCGGTGGACTCGATCGCGGCGCGCCTGATTTTGGAGAGCTGGTTAAACCGCTAAAACAGCCGGCTCCTGTCGGTCTCGTCCTCCTGAATCGACAGCTCGTCGGCGGCGTGGGACAGGTATTCGGCATCCGATTCCGAGGCCAGCTTGATCATCAGGCGCAGATCGTTGGGCGAGTCGGCATGGGCCAGGGCGTCCTCGTAAGTGATCTCACCGCGGTCGTACAACTCGTACAGCGCCTGATCGAACGTCTGCATACCCACCTCGGTGGACTTTTTCATCAGTTCTTTCAGCTCGTGCACCTGGCCCTTGCGAATCAGGTCGGAGGCCAGTGGCGTGTTCAACATGACTTCCAGACAGGCGCGGCGGCCATTGCCGTCCGGTGTGGGCAGCAACTGCTGGGCGATGATACCTTTCAGATTGAGCGACAAATCCATCCACAACTGACTGTGACGATCGGCCGGGAAAAAGTGGATAATACGGTCGAGCGCCTGGTTGGCGTTGTTGGCATGCAGGGTGCACAGGCACAGGTGGCCGGTTTCGGCGAAGGCAATGGCGTGCTCCATGGTTTCGCGGGTACGCACCTCGCCGATAAGAATCACATCCGGCGCCTGCCGCAGGGTGTTTTTCAAAGCCACGTCGAAAGAATCCGTATCGATGCCCACCTCGCGCTGGGTAATGATACAACCCTGGTGCTGGTGGATAAATTCGATCGGGTCCTCGATCGAGATAATGTGACCTTTGGAATTGCGGTTGCGATGCCCGATCATCGCCGCCAGTGATGTCGACTTACCGGTGCCCGTCGCACCCACGAAAATCACCAGGCCGCGCTTGGTCATGGCCAGCTCTTTAATGATCTCCGGCAGCCCCAGGTCATCGATTTTGGGAATATTGGTTTCTATTCGCCGCAACACCATGCCCGCCAGGTTGCGCTGGTAAAATGCGCTGCAGCGAAAACGGCCGATACCGCGGGCACTGATGGCAAAGTTCAGTTCTTTTTCCTCGAGAAACTCGACGCGCTGGCGTTCGTTCATAACACTCAGCACAGTCTCCCGGGCTTTTTCGGGCGACAGCGGGGTGGTGGTTACCGGCACCACACGCCCGTGCAGTTTAATCGACGGCGGCACGCCGGCGGTGATAAACAGGTCGGAAGCTCCTTTCTCGACCATTAAAGACAGCAAACGATCAAAATCCATCAGCACATCACTCCACTAGAAATTTTCCGGCATCTTGGCCTTTTCACGAGCCACATCGCGGGCGATAACCCGGCGGTCCACCAGGTCCATCAGACACTGATCCATGGTCTGCATGCCGACCGAGCCACCGGTTTGAATCGCCGAGTACATTTGCGCGACCTTGTCTTCGCGGATCAGGTTGCGGATTGCCGGCGTGCCGCGCATGATTTCGTGAGCGGCGACGCGACCGCCGCCGTTTTTCTTCATCAGTGTCTGGGAGATGACCGCCTGCAGCGACTCCGACAGCATCGAGCGCACCATGGCCTTTTCATTGGCGGGAAACACATCCACGACCCGGTCGATAGTCTTCGCCGCCGAGGTCGTGTGCAGGGTGCCGAACACCAGGTGACCGGTCTCCGCCGCCGTCAGCGCCAGGCGAATGGTCTCCAGGTCGCGCATCTCGCCCACCAGAATGATATCGGGGTCTTCCCGCAGCGCCGAGCGCAGCGCCTCGGCAAAACCGTGGGTATCGCGGTGTACCTCGCGCTGGTTTACCAGGCATTTCTTGCTTTCGTGAACGAATTCGATGGGGTCTTCGATGGTCAGAATATGTTCGTATTTATTGTCGTTAATATAATCCATCATCGCCGCCAGCGTAGTGGACTTACCGGAGCCGGTGGGTCCGGTTACCAGCACCAGGCCCCGGGGCACCGACGATATATCCCGAAATACCTGGCCCATGCCCAGCTCTTCCATGGTCAGCACTTTCGAGGGAATGGTCCGGAACACGGCGCCGGCACCGCGGTTGTGGTTGAAGGAGTTGACCCGAAAACGCGCCACCCCCGGCACCTCGAACGAAAAATCGGTTTCCAGAAATTCCTCGTAGTCCTTGCGCTGCTTGTCATTCATGATCTCGTAGATCAAGCTGTGCACTTGCTTGTGCTCCATCGGCGGCAGGTTGATGCGGCGCACATCGCCATCTACCCGAATCATCGGCGGCAGACCGGCGGAGAGATGCAAGTCAGATGCACCCTGTTTTGCGCTAAATGCCAAGAGTTCCGTAATATCCATACAGCTACCTTATTCTCGCTACAGCTACCTATGATTTTACTATCTGCTACTTTGCACCCTCAATTTGCACCCTCAATTTTCACCTGAGGGCACTTCGGGGCCGCCAATCCGGGTTAGAATTCCCCGGGTTTAACTCGACAGCGCCCGCAAAATCAGCCGTAGTGTATCAAGTATATGCACAAGATCGCAGACAACCTCAAGAAAGTTTCGGCCAGAATTGAACAGGCTGCACACACTGCGGCACGAGAGACGACGGAAATCTGCCTGCTGGCGGTCAGCAAGACCCGCAGCGCCGGCGCAATTCGCCGGGCCTGTGACTGCGGCCAGCGCCAGTTTGGGGAAAATTACCTGCAGGAGGCTCTGGAAAAACAAACGCTGCTTACCGACCTGGACCTTGAATGGCATTTTATCGGCCCCATACAGTCAAACAAAACCCGCGCCATTGCCGAGAACTTTGACTGGGTTCACAGTGTCGACCGGGTGAAGGTGGCGCGCCGCCTCAGCGAGCAGCGGCCGCCGGCGCGGGGACCGCTGAATATCTGCCTCCAGATCAATACCGATGCAGAGGCCACCAAGGCGGGCGTGGACTACCGCGACCTGGAGGCGCTGGCGGCCCAGGTGAGCGAGCTGCCGGCGTTGCGGCTGCGCGGCCTGATGGCAATTCCCGCACGGCGCACAGAGCCGGCCCAACAGCAGGCGGTGTTTGAACAGGTCGCCGCTGCGCTGGAGCGCCTGCAAAAGCGGTTGCCCCAGGCACCGCTGGACACTCTCTCGATGGGTATGTCCGCAGACCTGGAAGCCGCCATCGCCGCCGGCGCGACCATAGTGCGGGTCGGCACGGATATTTTCGGACCGCGGAACCCGTGAGCGGTAGCGATACAACAGGACAATAAGGACAGATTTGTGAACAAACCAATACTGGCGTTTATCGGCGCCGGCAATATGGCCAACAGCATTATCGGCGGCCTGGTCACCAAGGGCTATCCCACCGCCAATATCATCGCCTGTGACCCCCTGGCAGCCAATCTGGAGACCCTGCACGCCAACTACGGCATCGAGACCAGCGCCGACAATGCCGCCGCGGCCCGGGCCGATGCCGTGGTGCTGGCGGTCAAACCCCAGGTAATGAAAGCGGTCGCCGAGCCGTTGCGCACCCACCTTGCAAAGCATCCGGTCATCATTTCCATCGCCGCGGGCATCCCCATGGCGAGCCTGTCCCGCTGGCTTGGCGAAGACCAGGCTATAGTACGCTGTATGCCCAATACACCGGCCCTGGTTCAGGCCGGCGCCAGCGGCCTGTTCGCCAACGCCGCCACCAGCGCGGCGCAGCGGGCTATCGCCGGTGAAATTCTCGGCGCCGTGGGCCTGGTCACCTGGCTGGAAAACGAGGCGCTGCTCGATGCGGTCATCGCCGTCTCGGGCAGCGGCCCGGCTTATTTTTTTCTGTTTATGGAAGCGATGATCGACGCCGGTGTCGCACAGGGACTGAGTCCGGAGGCCGCCCGGCAACTAACGCTGCAAACCGCCCTCGGCGCCGCCACGCTGGCGCACGCCAGTGACCAGAGCGTGGCGGAGCTGCGCCGCCGCGTCACCTCCCCCGGCGGCACCACCGAACAGGCCGTGCAGTCCTTTGAGAACAGTGATCTGCGCGGTATCGTGGCCGCTGCCATGCAGGCCTGTGCCGACCGAGCCGTGGCAATGGCTGAAGAAATGGGCGATGAGTAAACACGACTATCAACCGGCCCCGGGCCGAGACTGGGAAATGACTGCATGAATTTATTGGCTGAAATATCCGTTTTTGTGCTGCAGACCATCAGCTACCTCTACATCATGATTGTGCTGTTGAGGTTTTTGTTTCAACTGGTGCGCGCCGATTTCTACAATCCCCTGTCGCAGGCGGTGGTCAAGCTGACCAACCCGTTGCTGCTGCCGATTCGCAAAGTCGTGCCGGGGGTGTTCGGTATCGATTTGGCCTGTCTGCTGCTGGCCCTGGTGTTGCAGTGCCTGGTCTTTATAGTGATAACCCTGATGAGCGGTCAGGGTATGGTGCCGCCTCTGCTGTTGATTTTCTATTCGCTGATCAGGCTGCTGGCGGTGGTGGTGGATATCTACTTTTGGGGTCTGCTGATCATGGTCATCGCCAGCTGGGTGGCACCGCAGAGCTACCATCCCGCGCTGTTGCTGCTGCGCCAGCTGATGGAGCCGCTGCTGATGCCGATCCGGCGCCTGCTGCCGCCGATGGGGGGGCTGGATTTTTCGCCGCTGATTGGCGGCATGCTGCTGTTTATCGCCAAAAACATGCTGCTGCCGGCGCTGACCTTGTCCGTCGTCAGGACATTCGGATAATCTTCCTGTCTATATGGCGAGGATCTTCACCGGCTTCGGGCGTATAATGCCACGACGCGGGAAAGACATCGCTTTGGAAGGGTGTCGTGGAAGCCCGGGAAACCGGCTTCGTAAGATAAACCCAACTGTCGGGCCAATCCGGTAGCCCGATTGACCCGAGACTGACGATAGACCCCAGGTAAAGGCCAGGTAAGGCGAGGGTTGGATCACATTGCGCAGGAATCGCTAAATAACTGAAAGTTATAAAGCCCTCCAGGCGAGGGTGACCGAATCGGTATCATTAACCACCACAAAAGCACAACAATGGCATTTCCGTTTGACTTTTTGTATTCAGCCCTATGGATGTGACATCTTTGCACCGCCAGATGGCGGCCTACGACTTGTGGAAACACAAACTGGTCTCGCAGCTGACCCGGTTCCGGGGATGGTTTGGCACCCACGGCATTTCCGGTATGGAGGCGCAGTACTGCATCGATGAGGCACTGCAGACCCTGGCGCGCAGCAGTTTCACCCTGGCCGTGGTGGGCGCCTACGGGCGCGGCAAGACCACACTGGTAAACACCCTTTTGTTCGGCCAGTACGGCCAGCGGATTCTGCCGTCGGAGCCAAGCGGCAGTATTCGCTGCACCACCGAGATATTCTGTGACCCCAGCCAACCCAGCTGCGTGCGCCTGCTGCCGATCCAGACCCGCGACAGCAACCAGAGCATCGACCGCTTCAAGTGTATTCCACACCACTGGCTGACGTTTAATTTCGATCCCCGCGACCCGGCCCAGGCGCGCGCCGCCATGGCCAGAATAGCCAAGGTCAAGACCGTCACCCGGCGCGAGGCAGACACCCTGGGCTATAACAGCGATCTGCTGCAAACCTGTACCGATAACCCCGACCGGGTCGAAATCCCGGTCTGGCGCCACGCCCTGATCAATATCGACCACCCGCTGCTGCGCAAGGGGCTGCGGATCATCGACACCCCGGGAATGGACGCCCTCAACAACGAGCCGGAAATGGGGCTGCACCAGTTGGCCCGGGCCCAGGCGCTGTTCTTTGTTGTCGACGCCAAGCAGGGCCTGAGTAAAACCGACCGGGCACTGTGGCAGACTCACCTGCAGGTCTTTGCCGACAGTCCTCTGTGTACCACGGTCGCCCTGGTCAACAAGGCCGACACCCTGTCGCAACAACACGATGCCGCCGGCGAGATCGACAATGAGAGCGGCGGCAAGACACACCAGCGCCCCCAGCTCGGGCAGCAGGCCTACACCCTGTGCAAACAAATCGCCCGGGACCTGCGCCTGCCGCTGGGCCAGGTCTGCCCCTTATCGGCGAAACAGGCCCTGTTGGGCAAGGCGGCCCAGGAGGCCGGCCACCTGGTTGGCAGCAACTGGAATCACCTCGAGGCGCTGTTGGCGAACCTGGTACAGAAGCATCAGCAACAGCTGATGCAGGACCCGATGCTCGCCCACGTGGTCGCCGTGATGAAAAACTCGCGCAACGCCCTCAAGCAGCGCTTGTTCAGTTGCGATGCCGAGCGGGAACGCCTGCAGGCCACCCTCGACAGCGCCGACCAACTGCAGATGATTACCGAGCAGCGCGGCCAGGCCAAACGCATTCACGCCCAACTGCAGCGCCAGTCGCTTAATCTCCGCGCCAGTCAGCGGCAGTTGGAGCGCATGAGCCAGGAGCTCGATGAGTGTGTGGCGGGGAAAAAGCTGCAGGGACAGATCAACGCGTTGCAGCAACAGATCAGACAGAGCCACTCGCCGCTGGCGCGGTTTCGCAGCTTGACCGCTTTTTTCCAGATCCAGGCGCAAAACCTCGACGAATTGTCGCAGCGCAAGAAACGCGCCGACAGCCTGCTGGAGACCATCCACACCCGCACCCTGGGTTTCGAATTTCCCATCGACGATGACCTGACGCCGTCACTGAAAGCCTTTGACGTCACCCAGCACCAGCAGCGCCTGATGCTGCTGAAGCGGCAAATCGATCAAAGCCTGCCGGTGTTTGAGGGTTTCTCGACCGGCCATGACCACGTCGGCCGCTTTATCGATTGCCTGATCGCCCAACTGCAGGACCTGTACAGCGACCTGCAACACAAGATTACCGCCTGGGCCTGCGTATCCCTGGCCCGCCATCACCACTACACGCAACTGCAGAAACAACTGCTGGAACGGCATATGGTGTTGTTGATCAGTCTCAGCCAGACCAAACCCACACTGCCCCAGCAGCTGCAACGGATGCGCACGGAAATCGCCGACCAGGAGGCCGCCCTGTTTACGCTGGACAAAATTCTGGACGAGGTGAACTCGCTGCCGCGAACCGCGCTCAAACGCAGCGCCGAAAACAGCGACGCCTTTCAACACCCCAAGTCGGCTTGATTAAAAGTCGGCTTGATTAAAAGTCGGCCCGATGAAAAGCCGGCCTGCTGAACAGCCGGCCCGGGCCGGCTGCCGACACACCGCCCTTGCAGGCACCAGCCGGCATCCTTAGACTAGCGGGTTTTTAACCGGCCGGCCGCATCCAGCAAACAACCGTGAAGCAATCGCAGCGACAATTTCCACCCGACTCAGTGGGCCTGGTGCAGCCGCAAACGCTGCACTGCGACCAGCCCCTGCTGCTCGCCAACGGGCGACAGTTGGACGGCTACGATCTGGTGTTTGAGACCTACGGCCAGCTCAACCGGGACAAAACCAATGCGGTGCTGATCTGTCACGCGCTTTCGGGCAACCATCACGCCGCCGGCTTTCACACTGCGGAGGACCAAAAACCCGGCTGGTGGGACAACTATATCGGCCCGGGCAAGCCCATCGATACCGATCATTTTTTTGTGGTGTCGCCCAACAATATCGGCGGCTGCCACGGCTCCACCGGCCCGCGCAGCATCAATCCGCAGACCGGCAAGCCCTGGGGCGCCGACTTTCCCAACCTGCGGGTCAGGGACTGGGTCGAAACCCAGGTGTTTCTGGCCGATCATCTCGGCATCGAGCAGTGGGCGGCGGTTATCGGCGGCAGCCTCGGCGGTATGCAGGCGATGCGCTGGGCCCTCGAATACCCGGGGCGCCTGCGTCACTGTGTCGCCATCGCCTCGGCAATGAAGCTGACGGCCCAGAATATCGCCTTTAACGAAACGGCCCGCCAGGCCATTTTATCGGACCCCCACTTCTTCGACGGCGACTACGCCGCCCGCGACAGCTATCCGAAAAAAGGCCTGTCCGTGGCCCGTATGATCGGGCACATCACCTACCTGTCCGATGACGGCATGGGGCAAAAGTTCGGCCGCGAGCTGCGCTCCGGCAGCTTCGAGCGCGGCACCGATGAGCCGGTGGAGTTCGAGGTGGAGAGCTATCTGCGCCATCAGGGCGACGCCTTCTCCCAGCGCTTCGACGCCAACACTTACCTGCTGATGACCAAGGCCCTCGACTACTTCGACCTGGCGCGGGAATACGATAACGACCCGATAGCCGCCTTTCGCCACGCCCGCTGTCGCTTTCTGGTCATCGCGTTCACCACCGACTGGCGTTTCTCCCCGCTGCGCTCGCGGGAAATTGTCGATGCCCTGATCGGCGCCAACCGCGCCGTCAGCTACGCCGAAATCGACTCTCACTTCGGCCACGACGCCTTCCTCATTCCCAACCGGCGCTACAGCGACGTGTTCCGCCGCTATATGCTCAATATCTGCCGGGAATCCCCCTGACCCATGCGCATCGATCTGAACCAAGTGGCCAACTGGATTGCCCCGGGCAGCCGCATTCTCGATCTGGGCTGCGGCGACGGTTCGCTGCTGCAGTCACTGGCGGCCACCAAGCAGGTGGAGGGCTACGGCCTGGAAATCGACCCCGGCCATATCTCCGCCTGTATCGCCCGCGGGGTCAACGTGATCGAGCAGGACCTGGATCGGGGCCTGGCCAATTTTGCCGACAAAAGCTTCGATACCGTGGTGATGGCCCAGGCGATTCAAACCATGCATTTCCCCCACCGGGTGCTGGCGGACATGCTGCGCGTAGGCAAAGAGTGTATTGTCACCTTTCCCAACTTCGGCCACTGGAAAGCCCGCTGGCACCTGGCGCTGCACGGGCGCATGCCGGTATCGGACCTCCTGCCTTACGAGTGGTATGACACACCCAATATTCACTTCTGCACCTTCAAGGACTTCGAAGTATTGTGCCGCGAACTCGATATCACGATCCTGCACCGCCAGGTGGTGACCGAGCGCCCGCGGGCCCGGCTGCTGGCGCAGTGGCGTCCAAATTTATTTGGCGAAACAGCCATTTACCACCTCACCGCCAATGGTGGAGAATAGGGGAACATCGGCGGCGGCTCCCGCACTAAGTAAGAGTGTCGCGGAGGCGACCCGCGGACTCATGTCTGCCGTGCGCATACCGCTACTGCCAATCGCAGGAGGAACCACCCATGCACAAGCACAATAAACTGTTGTTATCCGTCCTCGTCGTTTTTATCGCGGCCCTGCTCGGCGCCGGGAGCGCCGCAGCCGGCGATAAACCGTTTGAACGGTTTGGCGATCACCAAGTGTTTTTCAGCGTTTACAACAGCAGTTTCATCAAACCCGACATCGCCCGGATCTACAATATAACCCGCGGCAAAGACCGTGCCCTGATCAATATCGCCGTGGTCAAGGACGGCGTGCAGGGCGGCATACCGGCGCAGATCAGCGGCACCGCCACCAACCTTATGCAACAACAGCGAAAACTGGAGTTTTCCGAAATCCAGGAACAGGACGCGGTGTATTATCTCGCCTCGGTACGCTTCACCAACGAGGAGGTGCTCAATTTCGCCATCGACGTTAAAATGCCGGGCAATCGCCGCCCCTACCAACTGAAGTTCACCAAAACCCTTTATGTCGACAACTGATGCCCCCACCATCGTCCTGGCCAGCGGCAACACCGGCAAGCTGCGGGAGTTTCGTCACCTGCTGGCGGATTACCCTGTCGAACTGCGCCCACAAGCGGCGTTTTCGGTGCCGGATATTGCCGAGACCGGCCTCACGTTCGTGGAAAACGCGCTGCTGAAGGCCAGAAACGCCTGTGCTCACAGCGGCAATGCCGCTATTGCCGACGATTCCGGTATCGAGGTCGACGCCTTACAAGGCGCACCCGGTATCTATTCGGCGAGATTTGCCGGCGCCGGCGCCAGTGATGCCGACAATAACGCCCTGCTGCTGGAGCGCCTGCGTTCGGTGCCCGAGCGCGAGCGCACTGCGCGCTTTCAGTGCCTGCTGGTTTATCTGCGGCACAGCGAAGACCCGACCCCCGTCATCTGCCAGGGCACCTGGGAGGGCCGGATTCTGAGCGCGCCGAGCGGCGCCAACGGCTTCGGTTACGATCCGCTGTTCTGGGTCCCTGAAACCGGCTGTAGCTCGGCCGAACTCGACAGCTCGGTAAAAAACACCCTCAGTCACCGCGCCCGCGCCATGCAACAGCTCCTGCAGCATCTTCAGCAGCGCCCGCAATTACTCCCTCGAGCCCCGGCACCAGCGGCAGCCGACAGCGACGCCCGGCGGTGACACCCATCTCGCCACCGCCACCGCCACCGCTGTCGCTCTATATCCATATCCCCTGGTGCGTGCGCAAATGTCCCTACTGCGACTTCAACTCCCACGCGGCGGGGCCGCAGTTACCCGAGGCCGAGTATGTGGCCAGGCTGTGCGACGATTTACAGCAAGACCGGGCCCTGGCCCGCGGCCGCAAGCTGGCGTCGATCTTTATCGGCGGCGGCACGCCCAGCCTGTTCTCCGCTGCAGCGATCGGCGAGATTCTGGCGGCGGCCGAGAGTCTGGTGGGGTTCGGCGAGGCCATCGAAATCACTCTGGAAGCCAATCCGGGCACGGCTGAGCAACGCAAATTCAGCGATTTCCGCGCCGCCGGCGTCAATCGCCTGTCGCTTGGTGTGCAGAGTTTCGAAGATGAGAAACTGCGCCGCCTGGGTCGTATTCACTCGGGCCGCGAAGCGCTGGTGGCGGTGGATATAGCCCGCCGCGCCGGCTTCGACAATATCAACCTCGACCTGATGTACGGCCTGCCGTCACTGCCCCAGGACACTGCGGTTGCCACCCTGGCCAACCTGGGACAGGCACTGACCGATCCTGAACCTGGGACTGAACCTGGGACAGGCATCGTGGGGACAGGCATCGACTCTGTGGCCAACCCGGTGGCCAACCCGGGACAGGCACTGACCGATCAACCTGGGACAGGCACCGACTCGGCCAGCCCGGGACGGGCACTGGCGCTCGAACAGTCCCTTGCAGACCTGGAGCAGGCGCTGGCGCTGGCGCCCACTGAACCTGGTGGTGAACCTGGGACAGGCACCGACTCAGCCACTGAACCTGGCACCGGCCAGCCCGGGACACGGCCTGAACCTGGGACAGGCATCGACTCTGCTGACTCTGACTTAGTGAACCTGGGACAGGCACTGACCGCAGTACTGACCGACCTCGACTCGGGGCCAGGGCTGAACTCAGACATGAACCCGGGACAGGCACTGGCGCTCAAACAGTCCCTCGCAGACCTGGAGCAGGCGCTGGCGCTGGCGCCTGAGCACTTATCCTGGTATCAGTTGACCATCGAGCCCAATACCGAGTTCTACAGCCGCCCGCCGCAGGTGCCCGACGGCGATACCCTCGCCGATATCCAACAACAGGGCGAAGCGCTGTTGCAGGCTAATGGTTTTTACCGCTATGAGGTCTCGGCTTTTGCCCGCCCGGCACGCCAGTCTGTCCACAACCGCAACTACTGGGAGTTCGGCGACTACCTGGGTATCGGCGCCGGCGCCCACAGCAAGGTCACCAGGGCGGACGGCACTGTGGAAAGACTGCGCAAAACCCGTCAGCCGCAGCACTACCTCTACACCGGCAGGCAATTTATCGCGGGCCGCCAGACGCTCACTCACAGTGAGCTGCCCCTGGAGTTTATGATGAATGCCCTGCGCCTCACGGAAGGAGTGTCGCAGCGGCTGTTTTCGCAACGCACCGGTATGGCGCTCGAGGCAATTGCCGACCCCCTGCGCCGGCTGCACGAGCGAGGACTAATGACGCCGGACCCGCAGCGGTTGCAGACTACGGCAACCGGCCTGCGCTTTCTCAATACGGTGCTGGAAGCCTTTATGTCAGATAAGCGGCCCTCCTGATACCGCCGGTCCAATAAACCGGCCCGCCGCGCCGGCACCGGGCGCCTGTCTGACTGTAATCCGACCGTCATTCCTACAGGCCTTTATTTATCGGCAATTCGCGAAAGCTACTGCTACAATTAGGGCTCCTGACCGCCGCAACCGGGACTGAACGCCCTTCATGCTGAACCTGACTCGCTACAGCCGCGAGAACCCCATCGCCACCAAGTTGTTGGGGTTGATCGTGTTGAGCAGCTCCATCATCGCCCTGATAGCGATCCTGTTGCAGCTCTATGTCAGTTTCAATGACGATGTCTCCGCGCTGGAAAAACGCCTCGACCAGGTACGCATCAGCACGCTGCCCAGCATTACCAAAAGCCTCTGGGGTTTCGACGAAGAGCAACTCAACGTCCAAATCCAAAGCGTGCTCGAGGTCGAGGATGTAGCCCAAGTGACGGTGATCTGGCGCGACTGGAACAATGTGGAGCAAGCCATGATGGCCAGTTCCATGAACATGGAAGTGGAGGAAGGACAAGACGCCGTGTTGATCAGGGAATACCCACTGCTCTACAGCGACGCCAACACTCCGGAACAGGAACTTGGCAAGCTGGTCATCACCGCCAGCCTGCGTGGTGTTTACGACAAGCTGTGGGAACGCGCCTGGTTTATCGCCGCACTGCAGGGCACAAAAACACTGTTGGTATCGCTGTTTATTCTGTGGCTGGTGCGCAGTCTGTTGACCAAACACATGGAGACCATCGCCCACTACGCCCGCCAGCTTACTCTCGACAACCTGGCCACGCCACTGCGGTTAAAACGACCCAAGTCAGAGCCCGACAGCCCCGATGAACTCGACAATGTGGTCGACGGCTTTAACCAGATGCGCGAGACGCTGTTGGAAGATATCGAACAGCGCAACGCCATGGAGATGGCGTTGCTGGCAGAAAAAGAAGAAAAAATGGAAAGTCGGCGGCAAAAAGCCGCGGCGGAATCCGCCAACCGGGCCAAGAGCCAGTTCCTCGCCACCATGAGTCACGAAATCCGCACGCCGATGAACGGTGTGATCGGCATGGTAGAACTGTTGCGCGACACGCCACTGAACGAAACGCAGCAACATTACCTCGATGTGATCCACCGCTCGGGCGAAACCCTGCTCGATATCATCAACGATATCCTCGACTACTCCAAGATAGAAGCCGGCAAAATGGAGCTGGAACAGGCGTCTTTCAATCTCGAGGACCTGATCGAAGACTGCACCCAGTTGTTCGGCGCCGCGGCCAATAAACGCCGCATCGAACTGATCGGCAGCGTCAGTCCCACCACACCGCTTTACCTGCAAGGCGACCCCACTCGCCTGCGCCAGATTCTCATCAATCTGCTCGGCAATGCCTTTAAGTTCACCACCAGCGGCTACGTGGCCCTGACGGTGAGCCGCGATCTGCAGAGCGAGCTAGAGCATCCCTTAATCCGGTTCTCGGTGCGCGACAGCGGCATTGGTATCACGGCGCAATTACAGGAAAATTTGTTTGAATCCTTTAGCCAGGCCGACAGCTCCACCACGCGCAAATACGGCGGCACCGGACTGGGCCTGGCGATCTGCAAAAGCCTGGCGGAAATGATGGGCGGTGAAATCGGTGTGGAAAGTGAACCCGGCCAGGGTTCCACCTTCTGGTTCACCGCGCGCTTTGCGTTGAGTCACGCCGATGGCGACGCCCCCCTGCCGGCGGCCGGCGTGCGCAGCAAAGATGTGATCGCGGCACTGGCCGGTACCCGCCTGCTGATCGTCGAGGACAATCAGCTGCTCAACGAGGTTTTAGCTCACCACTGCCAGAGCTGGGGCGTGGCGACAGAGCTGGCCGCCAGCGGTGCGGAGGCTTTCGAGAAACTGGAAGCCTCGCTGCAAACCCGGCAGCCTTTCGATTTTATTTCCCTCGACTACGAGTTGCCGGACACGGACGGTCTCAGTCTGGCGCGGGACATTCAACAGCAGTCGCGATTTGCCGGACCGCGCCTGTTTATGTTGACCGGCACTGATGTACCCCTGAGCAGCGATGTGCTGGCCGAGCGCAAAATTCACAAAGTGCTGCGCAAACCCATTTCACCCAGGCAACTCAAACGGGAACTGGCAACGCTGTTGGGCACTGCGGTGAGCAGCGATAAAGAAACGATCGACACTGCGCAGACCTACGCGACCTTTGCCGACCTGCGCCTGTTGGTGGCCGAAGACAACGCGGTCAACCGCATGGTGATCAAGGGCCTGCTCGGCAAACTCGACATCGAGCCGACGGTGGTTGAAAACGGCCTGGATGCGCTGAACAGCATCATTGAGGCGGAAAAGCCGTTTGATCTCGTGCTGATGGACTGCGAGATGCCGGAAATGGACGGCTTTGAAGCCACCCGGCGCATTCGCGAGTACGAACAGTCCACCGGCCTCACCGCCACCCCCATAGTTGCACTCACTGCCCACGCTATGCAGGAGCATCGCGAAGCGGTATTTGAGGCGGGGATGAGCTATTACCTGTGCAAGCCTGTCACTATGGACGATCTGCAAAAAGCCTTTGAAAAACTGGGGGTGGTGAGATCTCCTTCCCAGGCGATGTACTAGTGCTTCGACCGGGAAATATTTTCACTTCGATGGCACTTAGGTTTCGATCCGGGCATAACCTCTCGGGACACGCCGTTGATACATACCTGTAGGTTCTGCGCCAGCATCCCTGCTGGCGAAGGTCTCAAAGGGCTATGCCCGGATCGAGACCGGCCGGTTGAGGACACCGAGGCATCAAGCCGTCACAACGTCAACAGCAACTCCCGCCGGCACTGCCCCCGGCGTGCACGCCGCCTTTTGTCTCTGACGCCGGGCGCCGGGTACCCGCCGGTTTGCAAAAGCAACCGTGATCAACCGCAGTGGCCGGTTCAATACCGATAAAATGTTCTGCGAAAACAGCGTGCCGCAGTAATTCATAGGTGCGTTTGGACACGGCGATCCGCTCTCCCCTGGGAAAGACATTGCCCAGATCGTCGCAGACTTCGCTGAACGGGCCGCGATAAATCACCGCCTGGCCGGCATCACTGAGCGGCTCGCGGGCAGGCTTCACCGCGGTCAGGGTGACAGAGCGAAACTCAATGCCCTCGACCACCTGCCAGGCCTGCGCTTCCCATTTGTCGTAAGCAACTGCCACAAAGCCAGCGTCGAGAAACGCCTGCAAAAAGCTTTGCTCCTGGAAAGCACCGGATATGCAGCCGCTCCACAGGGCCGCATCCTGCTGTAGATGGGACGGCACTGCCTCGTCACTGACAATATCGGAAATCGCCACCCGGCCGCCCGGTTTCAAGACGCGAAATATTTCACTGACCAGTTGCTGTCGGTCCCGCTGTGCCACCAGGTTGAGCACACAGTTGGAAACCACCAGATCGACACTGTCGCCGGCAATCAACGGACGCTGTTGTCGCTGTTCGGTCTTCCAGGCTTCGAGCGCCTGCAGGGAGTTTACGTCAGTGACCGGACGGGCGGCGAGAAAGTCTTCCATGGCGGCTACATCGAGAGCCAGGTCCTGAATGTAACCCTTTTTGAATTCGACCCGGTCGCCGCCCAGTTTGCGCGCCATCTCAGGCTGGTACTTGCGCGCCAGGGCCAGCATGTCATCGGTCATATCCACACCGATAACGCGCCCCCCGGCACCGCTGATCTGCGCCGCCATATAACAAATTTTGCCACCGCCGCTGCCGAGGTCCAGCACTGTGTCACCGGCCTGAACATACCTTGACGGATCGCCACAACCGTAGTCCTTGTCAATGATTTCCTGCGGCAGCATCTGCAACAGTTGCGTATCGTAATCGACCGGGCAACACAGCGCTTCCTGACGCGCCTGCGCCCCTTCGCTGTAGCGGCTTTGTACATTTGCTTCCACACTCATGATCTTACGGTCTCGCTCTGTGTCGAATTGACGCCGGCGCCGCCGCGGCGCTGCCAGGCGTGGTATTTTTCCACCCAGCCCAATAATCCTTCGGGCTTGCGTGCTTTTTTCCAAACACCCGCCGCGTACTTGTTGGCCTCGGAAAGCGTCGGATAGATATGCACAGTCGCCAGGATTTTATTCAAGCCGATGCCGTGTTTCATCGCGGTGATAAATTCCACAATCAATTCTGCGGCGTGGTACCCAACGATGGTGGCGCCGAGGATTTTATCACTTCTAGCCCGGGTCAGTACCTTCACAAAACCGCGATCTTCATCGTCGGCAATAGCGCGATCGAGATCATCGATGCCGTACACCGTCACCTCGTAGTCGATCCCCTGTTGCCGGGCGTCGGTTTCGTTGAGACCGACCCGGCCCACTTCCGGATCGGTGAATGTCGCCCAGGGCACAACACTGTAATCGACTTTGAACTTTTTAAACCGGCCAAACAGCGCGTTGACCGCCGCGTACCAGGCCTGGTGGCCGGCCATATGGGTAAATTGATAAGGCCCGGTCAGATCGCCGCAGGCATAGATGTTGGGGTAACGGGTGCGCAGGTATTCATCCACTTCCAGAGTCCCCTGCGGCGTGGTGGTTATACCCAGGTCTTCCAACCCCATATTCTCCACGTTGGCTTTGCGGCCGACGGCCACCAGCAGCTGGTCGAACTCCACGTCCACCGGCACGCCGTCGCGATCGAAACGGGCAATCTGCCGCTCGCCTTCGCGCCGAAAGCCCACCGCTTTATGGCCTACCAGAACCTCGATACCCTCACGCTCAAAAGTGGCGGCCACATAGTCGGACACGTCTTCGTCCTCGCGCGGCATAATGCGCGGGGCCATATCCACCAGAGTAACGCCGGTGCCCAGGCGGCTGAAAGACTGCGCCAGCTCGCAACCGATAGGCCCGGCGCCCATAACCAGCAACCGCTCGGGTTGCTCGCGCAATTCCCACAACGTATCCGATGTCAGGTAACCGGTCTGCTCGATACCGGGTATCGGCGGCACAAACGGGCGGGCACCGCTGGCCAGCACAATATTGCGGGTGGTGATAACCCGGTTCCCGACCTGCACCGCATAAGGTGACAGCACCTTGGCATCACCGGCCACACACTCCACGCCCATTTCTGTGTAGCGCTCGACCGAGTCGTGGGGCTCGATCTTTTTGATCACCTTCTGCACCCGCTCCATCACCCCGGCGAAGTCCACTGTGCCGCGTTCGGCACGCAGGCCAAATTGGGTCGCACGCTCAATATAGTGGTTGATTTTGGCGGAGCGAATCAAGGCCTTGCTCGGCACACAACCGGTGTTCAGGCAGTCTCCACCCATCCGGTGCCGCTCAATCAGCACAACTTTGGCCTTGACGGTGGCGGCGATCAGGGCGCTGACCAGACCGGCACTGCCGGCGCCGATGACTACCATATTGTTGTCGAAGGATTTCGGCTTGGGGTAGGGTTTGTATAACTGGTAATTGCGCAACCTGCCCATCAAGGCACGGGCCAGAAAGGGAAAGGCCGCCAGCAGCAAAAAGGCGCTGATGATACCCGGCGTCAGTATGCCACTGGCGCTGAGTTCCTCCACTGCGCCCAATTCAGCACCGGCATTCACATAAACGAAAGTACCGGCCAGCATACCGAGCTGACTTACCCAGTAAAAAGTCCAAGTGCGAATCGGCGTCAGGCCAAACGCCAGGTTGATAACAAAGAACGGGATAATGGGGATAAGCCGCAGGCTGAACAGATAAAAGGCGCCGTCTTTCTCAACGCCCCGATTGATCGTTTGCAGTTGAGCGCTGAATTTTTCCTGCACCCAATCGCCCAACAGAGTGCGCGATACGGCAAACGCCAGGGTAGCCCCCACACTGCTGGCAAACGAAACCAACAGCAGCCCCCACCAGAGGCCGAAAATCGCCCCGCCAATCAGGGTCATAATCGCCGCACCCGGCAGCGACAGACCGGTGACCACCACGTAAATGGCGAAATACAGGCCCGCCGTCAGCACCGGCTCCTCCGTGACCCATTCCCTGAATTGGTCCAGCGACAGGTATTGTTGGCCGTTAAAGACAAAAAAAGCGGTTATGGCGGCCACCACAACGCCGAGGACAATCAGTTTTTTCAAGGTCATAATGTTCTTCTTTTCTTAACCATTAGCAGGGGGTTTTGCGCTACTATTTACGCTCTGAATGACCGGGTTTGACGGTATTGGGTCTGACAAGTTCCTGCCCGGCCATGCAACCTCAGTGTCATAGTAGCGTCATAAGTCTGTAATAGCTTACTCCTTCACCCGCTTTTTATCGGATCTGCCATGCCCAACGACCTCAGTCTCAGCAGCCACGGCCCCGCCAGTCAGAGCCTCAGCCCAAGTCAGAGCCTTAGCCCAAGTCAGAGCATCAGTCTGGACAACCCGGACTACTATATCAATCGCGAGCTGAGCCACCTGCAATTCAACCAGCGGGTGCTGGCCCAGGCGCTGGACGAGACCCACCCGCTGCTGGAGCGGCTGAAATTCCTGCTGATCTTCAGCTCCAACCTCGACGAATTCTTCGAAATTCGGGTCGCCGGGCTCAAACAGCGGATCAAGATGCAGCGCGAGTCCACCGGACCCGACGGTATGCAGCCCACCGAGGTGCTGGAGAAAATCACCGGCATCTGCCTCGATGTGGTGCAACAACAGTACACCACCCTGAACGAGGTATTGATTCCGGCGCTGGCGGAGGAAAATATCCGCTTCCTGCGCCGGCGTCAGTGGACCGAAGAACAGGCCCAGTGGGTAGAGAAGTACGTTGATGAAGAAGTGACCCCGGTAATCAGTCCCATTGGCCTCGACCCGGCTCACCCGTTCCCGCGGCTGGTCAACAAAAGCCTGAACTTTATCGTGTCACTGGAGGGCAAGGATGCGTTCGGGCGGGAGACCGGCCTGGCCATTGTGCCCGCGCCCCGCTCCCTGCCGCGACTGATCCGACTGCCCGATGAGCTGTGTCAGCCCGGCGATAACTTCGCGTTCCTGTCCTCAGCCATCCACGCCCATGTGGACAAGTTTTTTACCGGCATGACGGTCAAGGGCTGTTACCAGTTTCGCATCACCCGCAACGCCGACCTGGATGTGGACACCGAGGGGGTGGAGGACCTGGCTCGGGCGCTGCGGGGCGAACTGCACTCGCGCCGCTTTGGCACCGCAGTGCGCCTGGAGGTGGCGGATAACTGCCCGAGCCCGCTGACGGACTTTCTGCTGCAGGAGGTGGGGTTGACCGAGGCCGAACTCTATCGCGTGAATGGTCCGGTCAACCTGAAACGACTAATGGGGCTGCCGGAACAGGTCAACCGCCCGGATTTGCTCTACCCGCCCTTTACACCGGGTATGCCCAAAGGGCTGAGTCGCAAAGACAACATATTCGAAGCCCTGGCACGGCGGGACTACCTGCTGCTGCACCCGTTCGAGTCCTTCACCCCGGTGGTGGAAATACTGCGCCAGGCGGCCAAAGACATCAATGTCGTGGCCATCAAACAGACCTTGTACCGCACCGGCAACCGCTCCCAGATAGTGGACGCCTTGATCGAGGCAGCCCGCAACGGCAAGGAAGTCACCACAGTGGTGGAACTGCGCGCCCGCTTCGACGAGGAGGAAAACCTCGAACTGGCCAGTCGCCTGCAGGAGGCCGGAGCGGTGGTGGTATACGGTGTGGTGGGCTATAAAACCCATGCCAAGATGGTGCTGATCGTGCGGCGCGAGCAGGGTCAGCTAAAGCGCTACGTACACCTGGGCACCGGTAACTACCACACCGGCAACGCCCGCCTCTACACAGACTACTCACTGTTGTCATCCGACCAGAGCCTGGCCAAAGATGTGCACAAGGTTTTTCACCAGCTGACCGGAATGGGCAAGACCGAGCGCATGACCAAGATACTGCACGCCCCATTCACCCTGAAGCGACAACTGCTGAAGTTGATTGAGGCGGAGGCCCGAGCTGCCGAGGACGGCAAGCCGGCGCGGATCATCATCAAGGCCAACAGCCTCACGGAGCCCAAAGTCATCCAGGCGCTGTACCGGGCCTCTCAGGCGGGCGTGAAAACCGATCTGATTATTCGCGGTATGTGCTGTCTGCGCCCGGGCATCAACGGTGTTTCGGACAATATTCGGGTTTTTTCGGTAATCGGTCGGTTCCTGGAGCACACGCGAACCTACTACTTCCAAAACGGCAAACCCACCACCTATTGCGCCAGCGCCGATCTGATGGAGCGCAACCTCAACCGGCGCGTGGAGACCTGTTTTCCCATCGAAAAACCCTCCCTGGCCAACCGCCTGATGGAAGACCTGGAAACCTATCTGGAGGCCGATACCCAGCGCTGGGAGCTGACCGCGGGCGGCGAGTACCAGCTTGGCAGCACCGGCGAGGGCCCGCCCGCCCAGTCCGTGCTGTTGCAGCGACTGAGCGACTACACGCCCCCGGCCAGCCGCGACGATACTCTATCCTTATAACATATAAGACTTGTCCCGGGCCCTGCCAATCCTTATCATGCGCAGTGCTCCGGCGCTCACCCAGTGGCGGAGTATTCAACCTTTTTAGTCCTACCCGGGCAGCTCACCCACCGATTAGCGGAGATAGTAGATTATGAGTGATGCAATTGTGCACGTATCCGATACCAGCTTTGAAGACGACGTACTCAAAGCGGAGGTACCTGTATTGGTCGATTTCTGGGCCGAGTGGTGCGGACCATGCAAAATGATTGCCCCGGTTTTAGACGATCTGTCCGGTGAGTATGCCGGCAGGATGAAAATCTGCAAAATGGACGTCGACAGCAATAAGCAAACCCCGGCCAAGTTCAATATTCGCGGTATTCCCACCCTGATGCTGTTCAAGGGCGGCTCCATGGAAGCCATGAAAGTCGGCGCCCTGTCGAAGGCACAGCTAGTCGAATTTATTGACAACAGCCTCTGATGGAACCGTTATCGGACCACCCGGGACGGATACAAAGAATTCTGGGTGGCCTTTGCACTACCCGTTATTTGCCGCTATACTGTCGGAAATCGCAATTTGTCCTGCCTTCTCCTGAGCCCAATCACAGCTACGCATACAGGCTAGCTAGGGGTAGTGGTTAACATACAGCCGTTAATACAGTTAGTAGTTAACACCGTGAGCAGTTAACACAGTTAGCTCGGCCACCCCTCAGAGCCAAAATCCTGTTAAGTAGCCTTAATAACTTAGGCAGAGCTATCCGTTGGATGGAACGCTATTTTACCCGGTGCTACTAATATACTAACCAGTCATAGTAATAGCCCGAACATAGTAATAGCCTAAAGTCGTTGACGACCGTTGGGCAGTTAAACGGCCGTGATTAACTGGCGATATGGAATTCCAGCGACTATTTTAATTTTAGAGCTATGCTTGATACAGCTTACTCGGAAACAGACACTGCATTTGGAAACTACCTGATATATTAATCCTCAACAGCCTATAGCCAAACACAGCGTTTGTCCGGTCGTAAGGCACGAGATGATAACGCCGATAAAGATGCTTTCTTCAGTGGGCAACAATAAACAGGGCTTGATAAAGGCTGCAGAGGTAACTGCAGAAGCACAGTTGACGAAACATAAGTTAAAGAACTTAGTTGAAGCGACTTACAGTTGAAGAAACTTAGCTGCAGAAACAAGACCGCTGTAAACCGCCACAACTGTAAGAGAGTTAAGGCGCCGTTGGCAGATGGTAGTGTCATGGACGTAACTTGAAACCGCAGATTTAATCCACAATAGTACTAAGTAAAGAATTCAAAAAAATAGTGTAAATAGGCCGGCTACCCGTCGGCTAATCCTAACCATTCCCAAATTATTTATAACGCCTAAGCAATCCTATGAATTTAACCGACCTGAAAACCAAGCCCATTGAAGAACTGATTGAAATTGCCAAAGACATGGGCCTGGAAAACCTGGCCCGCTCGCGCAAGCAAGACGTCATCTTCAACATTCTTAAACGCCATGCCAAGAGCGGCGAGGATATTTACGGCGACGGTGTGCTGGAGATACTTCAGGACGGCTTTGGTTTTCTGCGCTCCGCTGACAGCTCCTATCTGGCCGGACCCGATGACATTTACGTGTCCCCGAGTCAGATTCGGCGCTTTAACCTGCGCACCGGCGACACCATTTCCGGTAAAATCCGGCCGCCGAAAGAGGGCGAGCGTTATTTCGCGCTGCTGAAAGTCAATGAGATCAACTTTGACAAACCCGAAAACTCCCGCAACAAAATCCTGTTCGAGAACCTTACCCCCCTGTTCCCGGACGACCGCCTGGTACTGCAGGCCGGCAACGGCTCCACCGAAGACCTTACCGGTCGCATCATCGACCTGGTTTCGCCAATCGGTAAGGGCCAAAGGGGCTTGATTGTGGCGCCGCCGAAAGCCGGCAAGACCATTATGATGCAGAATATCGCCCAGTCGATTATCCGCAACAATCCGGAATGCCATATGATCGTCCTGCTGATCGATGAGCGCCCGGAAGAGGTGACGGAAATGCAGCGTTCGGTAAGGGGTGAGGTGGTTGCCTCCACCTTCGACGAGCCGCCGTCGCGTCACGTGCAGGTGGCGGAGATGGTCATCGAAAAAGCCAAGCGTCTGGTGGAACACAAAAAAGACGTGGTGATTCTACTCGACTCCATCACCCGACTTGCCCGCGCCTACAACACAATTGTGCCCTCTTCCGGCAAGGTATTGACCGGTGGTGTGGATGCCCACGCGCTGGAGCGGCCCAAGCGCTTTTTCGGTGCGGCGCGCAATATCGAGGAGGGCGGCAGTCTCTCTATTGTTGCCACAGCACTGATCGATACCGGTTCAAAAATGGATGAAGTGATTTACGAGGAGTTTAAAGGCACGGGCAACCTCGAACTCCACCTGGACCGCAAAATTGCCGAGAAGCGGGTCTACCCCGCCATCAATATTCGCCGCTCCGGCACCCGCCGGGAAGACCTGTTGATGAAAGAGGATGAAATGCAACGGGTGTGGATACTGCGTAAACTGCTCCACGATATGGAAGACGTTGCCGCCACGGAATTTCTGGTAGACAAGCTAAAAGATTTTAAAACCAACGACGATTTTTTCCTGTCCATGAAACGCAAATGATCCGCCAACCCCGGGGTATGCTGAGCCAGTAGATGAAATATAAGGATCTGCGCGACTTTATCGCGCTACTGGAACAGCGCGGCGAGCTCAAACGTATCGCCACCGCCGTTGACCCAAAGCTCGAAATGACAGAAATCTGCGACCGCACCCTGCGTGCCGCCGGCCCCGCGCTGTTGTTTGAAAATCCCGTCGGCTCGGATATCCCGGTGCTGTGCAACCTATTCGGCACGCCGGAGCGGGTTGCTCTCGGTATGGGCGAAACCTCGGTGGCCGCCCTGCGCGAAGTGGGCAAACTGCTGGCGATGCTGAAAGAGCCGGAGCCACCCAAGGGGTTCAAAGATGCCTGGAGCAAATTACCTCTGTTCAAACAAGTATTGAACATGGGACCAAAGCTGATTGGCAAACCCGACTGCCAGCAAGTGGTACTGAGTGGCGACGAGGTCGATCTGCACCGACTGCCGATCCAGACCTGTTGGCCCGGCGATGCCGGACCGCTGATTACCTGGCCATTAGTGGTCACTCGCGGCCCCCAGAAAGAGCGGCAAAACCTGGGCATCTATCGCATGCAACTGATCGGCAGGAACCGCTTGATCATGCGCTGGCTCAGCCACCGCGGCGGCGCTCTGGACTTTCGCGAGTGGCAAGAGGCTCACCCCGGCGAACCCTTTCCGGTGTCGGTGGCATTGGGCGCCGACCCGGCGACCATTCTCGGCGCCGTCACGCCGGTGCCCGATACCCTCTCAGAGTACGGTTTTGCCGGACTATTGCGCGGTGGAAAAACCGAAGTGGCAAACTGCCTGAGCAATAACCTGCAGGTGCCCGCCAGCGCGGAATTTGTGTTGGAAGGTCATATCGCGCCCGACGACAAGGCTGCAGAGGGCCCCTTCGGCGATCATACCGGCTACTATAATGAGGTCGATCACTTCCCGGTTTTTACCGTGGAAAAGATCACTCACCGCCGGCAACCCATCTACCACAGCACCTATACCGGTCGCCCGCCCGACGAGCCGGCTGTGCTCGGTGTGGCCCTGAATGAAGTTTTCGTGCCGATTCTGCAAAAGCAGTTTCCTGAGATTGTCGACTTTTACCTACCCCCCGAGGGTTGCTCCTATCGACTGGCGGTGGTCACCATGAAGAAACAGTACCCGGGTCACGCCAAACGCGTGATGATGGGGGTCTGGTCTTTCCTGCGCCAGTTTATGTATACCAAGTTCGTTATCGTTACCGACGACGATATCAACGCCCGCGACTGGCGTGATGTTATCTGGGCCATGACGACCCGTATGGACCCGGCCCGGGATACCGTGATGGTGGAGAGTACACCGATCGACTACCTCGATTTTGCCTCGCCGATCTCCGGCCTGGGTTCGAAGATGGGGTTGGATGCCACCAACAAATGGCCGGGGGAAACGCAGCGGGAATGGGGGACACCTATCGAGATGGACAGTGCGGTGAAAGCCCGGGTTGATGAGCTTTGGGAGGAGTTGGGTATTCAGGTCGACTAAATAATATTTTCTTCTGGTTTGCCGCCGACAGGAATTACAATATCTCGTTCTTCAATACCACTTTCTTTTATGTTGACACTGGTTTAAGCAATAATCCTAAAAATTCACAAAAACCCGGATTTTCCCTATGGCGTTGGCGCTTTTTAGAGTATAACGCGTCGGCTTGAATGAATTGTTAGGCCCGGCGCCGACAGGCACAACGTTCATGTGGGTTTGCCAGAAGCGTGGCTAGAGAAGAATGTGATGACATGCCCGGTCGGTTCGCGGACAGTAAAGATCTCATGATCTATGGCCGGACGGGCCTCGATGGGTGAAGGAGCAAGCCCTACAGATTTGAATCTTTCGTGAGTCGCATGAAGATCATCAACCATCAGGTCGAAGGGAGCATCTCCCGTTACGACTGTGTCTTTTCGCATCAGGATGAGGTGTGTGCCGCCCCGCATCTCGTAGACCGACACCTCAGGCCCATCAAAGATAGGACGCATACCGATAGTGCGCATGAACTGGGAAGACCTCTCCATGGAGTTTGTTTCCAAGACGACGTGAGCCACGCCTACTGAAGGACGTCGTGCCTCATTCAAGCCCTTTTCATAACGCCATACTTCGAGGGGAAACACTCCATCCGGAGTTGGCAACTGACTGGTCATGTTTCCGACGCGGTTCCAGCCGTGCTTCTCGTAGAATTTTGCGGCCCGCGTATTTCCAATCGCACACGCGAGCCAAGCAGTTTGGACGCCAAGAGAGCTGAGGCGCTCCTCCGCATCAGTGAGTAGAGCTGCTGCGAGACCCGAACCTCTCGCACTTGCCGAAACATACAGTTGATAGAGTTCATCATCGCTGGTGATGCAGAGTCCAAGCGGCTCATCAGGCGAGCCCGCAACTCGCACGTTCTGAAGGTTTGATTGAAGTCTGTGCCTAAAGCTTTCGAGCGTCCGATGCCGGGCGAGTTCTGCAGGCAAAATCCGAGCATGAGCATCTTGCCAGCCGTCATACCAAATGCTCGCCAGCAGGTCTAACTCCGCTTCCGTGGCTGTTCTTACATTCATTGCTGCTTCTCCAACTAAACTGCTAGCGATGTCTTTAGCGGCCTAACGTCTTTCTTTGGGGCATTTTGGTTGGCGCTGTTTTTAAGCGACGACCAAAATATCCTTCAACACAAACTTGTTAAGGCTTTTTTAGTCGTATACACCGGCCCCATTTGGATTGAGGGTTTCTGCATCACCACAAGATTCTATTGCCGCATAAGTTCGAAACTTCTTTTTAGAAGTTAGACTGACAAGAGCCGTTGATTGAATTAGCTCAAAGTTTGGCTCATTGAGAGATACGGAGATTGAGCCGCTTTCCGGGTTGCAGCCTAAAGCACCTCCTTCAAATACAAGGAGTAAACAAGCTCCATTGCTAGGCCCACACGAAACTGAACTATCAAGAACATGAACGCCACTGATCGGATTCTTACCTACATATCCCCGGGTTGCTAAAGCGTTTGAAGAAATAAAAATAGATAGGATTACAGTTATAATGATTTTATACATTCTCTCAATTTACTCCTAAAAAATTAACGACTGTAACACGGGAAAATTTGAAGCGTAGCGGAATATTTTTCCCTGTGGTTACGCTTGTTATGCTGCTCTAATAAAGGGAGCCAAATGCGAATTGTAATTTACTTTACCCAGAGGAACTCCTTTCATTCGCATAATGTTGTAAGCCGTGACCAAATGAAAATAGAAGTTTGGGATTAAAAAGTCTTGAATGTAGTTGATTCCTTCTAATTCAAGATATTGATCGCCACCGATGTTTATTCGTTTTATTTCTGAAAACTTTGACTCCTTTAACTCCAGCCCTTCGAGTTGAGATTTCGTTCTTTCAATCAAATCTCTTGCCATTGTTAAGGAATCAAGTTCAGGAGATAAATTACTAGATTCCTGATTCCTACACCAAAGCGAAAAATTACATGGTTGATCACATGTATAGGCGATTTGCGCGCCAAAAGGAAGCATATCGTCAATGAGATCAAAACCTAATATGGATTCTGCATTTTCATTGAAGTACCGTTCAGAAATGTCGAGAATATGTCCAAGAGTAGTTAGCCTAGATGAAAATAGACCTACAAAGTTGTTCGTTAATTCTTTTGACATGGTATTACCACCTTACTTTAGAAAGCATAACGTCGCCAACAAAGGCTGAGCGCTTTTTGCGAGGTCCAGGCACCGCGTTTTTCGGGGTGCGGAACCTGACCCGCTTTTGCACACACCGTATTGTTAAACACACATTCTACACTCAAATTCAGCTGGTGTAATATACCCGAGCTTAGAATGTGATCGTTCGTAGTTGTAGTAGCGCATAAATTGGATGATTATGCCCCTTAACTGCTCTACCGTTTTGAACGCCTTCACCTTGATACTTTCTGTCTTAAAATCCTGAAAGAAAGATTCTATGTGAGCGTTGTCGTTCAATCGTAAACACGGCACATCAGAGAGATTTTGTGTTGTGCTCGATTTAGGTCGATGAACTCGAAAACTTCCCTTTTTGTTGCAAAGAGTGCTGGATGGCTTTTTTTAAAAGGGTATGCTCTTCTTTGAGCAAATTATGCTCGCGCTCCAGCTTCCGCAGGCGCTTTAGCTCGGACTTAACTTCAGGGTCTATTTGGATATTTTTCTTTTTCACTTTTATCTGCCCTCGACGCATTTCCATACGCCAACGATATAGCATCACCTCGTGAATATCGAGTGCTTCGGCGACATGATTCGCCTGCACACCAGGCATCTCTGTTAACGATACCGCTGTTGCCTTAAAGTCGTCATCGTAAAAGTTGTAGTGCTTTCTTCTGGCTTTCTCTATCGTTGTGCTTACATTTCTGACGGAGTAGATCGATATGCAGAACCCCCGACTCTAGCTCTGCCAAAGTTTTGTAGTCGAACATTAGCTCCCAGCCGCAAAACATTTGGCCGATATTTTGTGCTGCATGCTTAAGTCTCTTGATGCTCATGACGATTCATAACGCCGCTATAAAGGGCCGGAGTTTTGTTGATTTGTTTGTTCTAGCGTAGCGTTAAAGCACAAAACAAGCAACGAAACGGAGGTCCTAGCCAGTTTACTGGCGATCTTTGATAGCCTTGTTATGTGTTCTCTTCAACGTAGCTGCCAGTAACGACGCCTGTGGGACACTTAGTATTTTTAAGCAATGAATTAGTAATGCGAACGATAGTTTGCTCTTTATCCCATCCATGACTCTGATTTAAGCCATTCGCAATATGCTGGATACTATCTGCAAGTAGTTCGCCCCATGCATCTCTTTCATCGACCTCACATTCTTCGGCGTCTTCCCACATGCCCAACAATAGAGACACATGTAAATCCTCGTGAGCCAGCCATATGCGGATCATTTCCGTTGAGTCATCATCACCTTCGATTCCCGTAGGCGTTCTTAATTCTCGCATTTTTTATTTTTCTCCTAACACATAACGCCTTGCTCATCGGCGAGCCGAAGGCGAGTCCGGTGGAGGCGCTGTAAGCGCCGGAACGAAATGCAGCAGCTTGTTATAGACCGCCTTCATTCAACTGCTTTACATACTCGAGAGCCCTTTGGTAGAAAGCCTCCTGCGTTTTCATATACAGCAGGCTCTCCTTTATGACTTCTATCGTCTCTTCTTCAGATAAATATAACTCACCATTTTCCTCTCGTATCAAATTCATTCTATCCTCCAGATATTGTTCGGTAGGTTCTTGCCCCATAATTGATAGTAGCTTTGCGTCGTTTTTTCGAGGGTTTTTGATTCTATATTCTACCGCTGTTTTCATGAATGAAACTCCCGACTCACTCAACGACCAAGGAGACGGAACCTGGTGAAGGAGCCAGTGATTCTCTAAATGTTGACCGAAGTAAGAGATGTTCGAGTCAATTGTAGCTTCAGCAGCCTCCTTAGACTCTCCCTCCTGAAACTCGCCTCTTTCGTAGCTAAATATACGGTATCGAGCCCCATGAGCTTCAAGACCCAATGCATAAAGAGCACCTTGCCCGAGGCCAACGTACATTCCTCCAAAAAAACACGAAATAGATAGAGAAAGCATAATCGCTATTTGTATTACTCTATGCATTGCATAAAAACCTATAATGACAAGCTTAGAGGCCGTAGTGTAGGAGCGAAGCGACGAAACGGAGGTCCCAGCCGCGTTTTTCGCGGCGACTACAGCGCCTTGTTAAATTTGGGGCTGACATTCAACCCACACCCTTTGCCCTGGATGATGTAGAGCAATATCCTCTAGGGCACTATCTATAGCTGCTTTGTCATCTGTAGCTATTTCATATGTAAAATTGGTTAGATCAACGCCTAGCTCACGCAACTGCCTCATTTCTATATCTGTGAGCACGCCAGCCCCTACCCACACAGGGCACCTTTTTATTTCTATGATGGATTTTAATTCCTGAAACCCATCTCTTGTAATTGCGAATATCACCATTGTGAAATTTAACGCCTGCATTTGGGGCCGGAGCACGCAGTGCGGAGGTACCAGCCCACGAAGTGGGCGAACAACATGCACTTGTTATGTGTTTTCTGCACGCACTACAGTCCCGTTACTGATTTTGTATTTACTAAAATTGATATCACTCTCCTTTGGCCTGCGGACACACCGTTTGTCTTTAGGATCGCTGACACCGATTTTTAAAAAATTAAGCCTGCCTTCCTCGAGAGATATATAGTTTGGCCCACCCCAACATTCACCTGTCTCAAGGTCATCCTGGCCATCATCTTCCCAGAAGCAGATCCCACATATTTCGTAATTACAGATCTCCCCTAATGTTGCATATCCACAGCATGGACACACAAAAAGTCCGTTGATGGCTTGCTCTCTCTTCATACTCGATTACACATAGCGCCCACAGCACCGGGTAATTTGGAGCGTAGCGGAAAATTGCTCTGTGTGCCTGTGCTTGTTATATCTGTGCCAAAACACAATCAACTTCCGTTTCCACTAGCCATTTTGACTCAATGAAGCGGCTAACCTCAACAAATGTGCATGCCGGCCTGATTTTAGAGAAGAGTTCCCCATGTGCTTTCGCTGCCTCTTCCCAACGAGATATGTCGGTGAGCATAATACGAGTTCTGATTACATCACCTAGTTTTCCACCAGCCTCTTCAATAGCTTGGATAGATAACTCCAAACAATATTTAGTTTGGCCATATACATCACCAACATGTGCGGTTTTACCATTTTTTATTGGAGCAGTACCGGAGACAGAGATTACATTCCCAACTCTGCATGCCCTTGAAAAACCAATTGGCTCTTCTAAATGAGAGCCCGAACTAACCAATTTTCTCATTCGCTTCCTCTAAAGATATAACGCCGCGTTCACCGGTTTGTCCGGTGCAACACTTTGTTAGCACTTAGTCGCTGTTTGGCCACGTTAAAACTGCCTCATTTGCACTAACACCTTTGACTGTGCCGTTAAGAGTGCCTCTTAAATTTACATGCAACCAAGATTCCTTGGATGCCCCCAATTTTTTCCAGTTTATATCAACGTCGCTCGTGAATGGAGAGTTGTTAAGTAGTCGCTGTATCTTTTCAGCGGTATCCTGATCAATTACTCCAGGATTTCCCTCTCGAAATAAGCCACATAAATTATCGGTCAGAGATTCTTTTGGATTATCAAGCGGAATATCGTACTCGATAGGTACAATACTACCCTCCATTTCAAGGGAATCACATTCGCTTCCACCAACCTGATTCGTATACACCACTCCAGTACTATCTGGAATTATCAGTGCCGCTTGAGTTAGACTAAGTAATTCGACTCTCATTTTTGTGCTAACGCCCGCATTTACGGCTTGTTTGGAGTGCAGCGGAAAACAAGTCCGCCAACATGCGCTTGTTAAAAGGCATTGGCACGCTCCGCTTCGTTTAGTTTCTTTAATGCGAACTCGCCCCTTTCGGATACAGGGTGAGATTTATCTGAAGCAAACTGTTCAGCTAACACCCGAGCCACATCCCCTAGATTACCTAGCTCTCGAATCAGAATCTCTGCTGAAACTCGTCTAACGATAGATGAGCGATCTTCAGAAGATCTTTTAAGTATTTCGAGCAGCGGAGTCTGAGTGTTCAATTTTCGTTCTGATACGATGGGTTTTAGTTTTCCTTCACAGTATCTTATGTCCGTCCACTCCCATTTGCGACCTTCGATCCATACAATTCGCCCTTCAAATAAGCTACGGTATGCTTTAGCTCGAACCGAAGGCTGAATTGCAGAAGTAGCTATTTCTTCAATTTTTCCATCAAGTATCGGCGTGCGACCAAGCTGCGAAAAGAGTGATGGCATAGGCCCAGAAGCCGATGAAATTAATTTAGACCGAAGGGCCTTTGCTATTTCCTCTTCACAAATAATTTGCAGAAGAACCTTTTTATCTGCTTCTTCTATCCTGCCCCACGAGTTCCAATTGGAAAGGGCGATACATAGCGCTTCAACTACATATCTAGGATCAGTCGATCTTGCTATTTCAGAAAGCTTTTCCCTTGCGGCCTTACGAACTTGGGGCACCCAATCGTTGAGTCTACGAACAGCAAGAGAAAAAAAGAAAGTATTCGGAGCCGCCCCTGACAAAGCTCGCAGAGCTTTTTCGCGCTTGTAACCATCACAGCTGATTAGGTCAAGCCAAGTCACTAATTCCTTAGGTTTTGGCCATACCTTCCACTTTGGAGGATTTAAATTTCTTAGTGCAGAAGAAAATTCTGAACGAATCAATCGTTCCCAGTAGTCAAAGCTCGAAAGAGGCAATTTATTCGTCACATCAATTAGTGCAGACATATCAGCCACGACCTTGCTTTCCGAATTTATCGAGTGAGCAAAGTCATTTACTGCCGAAATAATTTTCTCTTCCATAATCTGCAATTATTGCACCTACTGCGCGAGCCTCTTAACGCCTGCAGCAACGGCCGTATTGGAGCAGCGAAGCTGCGGAATGGAGGTCCAGCCCCGCAGGGGCGTTGTTGCCTGCACTTGTTATGTGTTTAACCACAGTCGCCTCCGGAGCACCCACCATCTGAACCACCGCCACCACTAAAGAAGCTGGTGCCATCAGATTTGGTATGTAAGTTTGGCAGAACCTTTTTGGGAACAAAGAGTACCCCAAAAGAGGAATTAACCAAACAAGTAAATATGAGAGAGTACGCTCATTTTTTGTTGAGACTTTTGAGCGAGCAATATCTTGCGACACCTTGATGTTCACATAAAGAACAAGGAATACAAATACTACGGCTATTGCTGCTAATATATTCATATTCGACTACACATAACGCCAGTAGCGCGGCAGCTATGGAACCGCATAGCGGTGGAATAGCTGTTCGCTAGCTGCTTTGGTTATGCCTTAGTTTTTACTAGGGCCTGTTCACACTAATTTTGATAGAATGTGCGCCTATGGAAATCACGAAAGCACAATTCAAAATTATTGAACATCTCCTGCCAATACAGAGGGGAAATGTAAAAATACCGAA
>NZ_ML660104.1 GCF_007004655.1 Exilibacterium tricleocarpae | reverse complement strand
GCCTCTTGCTGCTCCTCAATGTAGGCTTGCTTCTCCCGTTCCTCGAATGCTGCACGGTCCGGACTAATGATCAGGGCATCGCCGTCGCGTTCAAACTGAATGTCGTCACGGTTCACCCCGCCCATATTCAGATGGCCCTGGTTGGCACCGCTGTTATCAATCACGGTTGTCTGGGTCGCATTCTCAAATTCATAATCGTCGGGCACAGCCCAGTGGGGCTCGTCGGCATCCTCGTCCTGCGTGATCACACCCTCGCTGGCCAGCGCCTCATCCTTGTCCCGGCGGGCCTCGTAGACCTCCCGGTTCGTGTCATACAGGGTCACACCATAGCCATTGTTGCCACCGCGGCCCACCAACTCATCGTTGCCGCCACCGCCCTCTATATAGTCATCGCCATCGTCACCCCTGATCACGTCATCATTATGGGAACCGATCAGGGCCACCTCCACATGCGCCGGGACATCCACAGAACGCCGGTCATCATCGCCGCTCTCTCCGATGGAGACCTCACCGTTCTCCTTATCCAGGTGCAGGTTGCCGTGAAGGGAACGGCCGTCGGCCTCCGGCAAGTACACGGCCATCGCCTCATCGGTATGGGACTCGGGGCTGTCGATCAAGCGTTCCCCCGCCTCAATGAGCATAAACCCATCGTCGGTGAGTCGATTCATGGTGTTCTTGCGGAACTGTTGACCGTCGGTGGTTTCGCCATAGTAATCCTCATAGGCCACATCTACGGCAGCTTCTCCCTCACCGTAGGTGGTCACCAGATCGTGGCTATAGGGGCCGCTTTCCTCAAGCTCTGAGGCGTGCACAGCGTCGAGTTCATGATCCAGCACCACCAGATTCTCATCGCTGTCGCTGCGCTCCTCGTGAATATCGATCCGTTCTGACTCCATATCCGCGATGATGTTATAGACATCATTACCCTGGCCACCATGGGCCTCGTCCCCGGGGCGCACGATCATCAGATCGTCACCACCGCCCCCGTGGTAGGTGTCTCCGCCGCCCTGACCATCCAAGCGATTATTGCCCTCGGTACCGATCAACGTATCGGCCATGTCTCCGTGGCCCACCGCGTGTTCGATATTGTCCAAATCATACCGATGGTCCTCCCGCGAGCGGTCGTCCTCGTCGGTCAGGGTCCGATTCATATGGCCCGCCTCCAAATCCACGGTGTAACCGGTGGTGCTCTCGCCATGTTCCTCGATTTGGCTCAGGTTCAAGGTATCTTCACCCTCGCCGCCGTCCAATCGACCACTGTCGCCGCGCATGCCCATGATATTGAAGGTATCGTCCTGGTTGCCCCCGATAAACTCCTTCTTGCCCGCCCGGACGATAAAGTCATTGGGATTGTCTTCACGGCCGTACACGGTTTGATCGCCCTCGCCGGTATCGATCAGGACCCGGTCATCGGGGCCGAGTTCCGGGTGTTGGGCCACCATCACCTGCTCATCGCTGTGAATGGACGCCCAGCGCTGATCGTGACCCTCGTAGCGGTCTTCATAGTTGCCGTCCAATTGTGCCGCATCGAAGCCTTCACCCGCGCGCAGGTCGACGGTACCGTTGAAGCGGTTTTCCCAGTGGGGGGTGTACTCACCGCTGTCATGGTGTTGGTAACCGGCAGTGCCGCGGCCCAAGACGACCATACCCAGGTTCGGGTTGTCGTTGAGCATATCCTTACCGAACTGGGCCAGTTCCTGGTCAGCGGCCACCTGACTGAAATTGGTGGCGTATTCCTGCTGGATAGGATCGGCGGGTTTGTTGCCCCAGAACAGGTGCCAGCCGGTATCCCAGATTTCCCCGGTATCGAGGTCGGCGTATTCCTCGAGTTCATCCACCTGGTGGGCAGCATTGACGCCCTGTTGGATACCCGCCAGGACGAGACCGACCCCCAGACCGATGGGGCCGAGTGCACTCCCCGTGGCCAAACCCACGCCGGTGCCGATACCGATGCCGATACCGGCGGTGCTCAACCCACTGTTGACAAAATGGTTGATTTTGTCCGCCGTATCATCGGTGTGAAAGCCTTTGGCGAAACTGTCGAAGGCGCCGTAGGCATCCAGTAACGTGGTGGCGCCGGTGGCGACCGTGCCCAGGGCGCGCATCCCTTTGCTCAGGTGGGCCAACCCTTTGACGCCGGCGGTACCGGCGTCGGCGCCCGCATCAATGGCTCTGGTGATCTGGCGAGTGACATGTTGATCCACCAGGCCGGCACCGGCGCTGATCGCGTCGGCGCTCATCGCGCCCCCCACCAGGCCCAGTGCCTGGACGGAGGCTTCCTTCACCGCGGGATCATCGGACTGGAGCCCCTGCACCGCCCGGTTGATTTCCGCTCCGCCCAGGGCAACATTGCCGACCCCCGCCGCCGCCGTCAGACCAGAGACGCGCCAGCTGTGGGTGTTGCGATTTCCCAACGGGCTGATATCGGGTTGAGGCTTTTCCATATCATTGACAAACTGGTTGTAAGACTCAGCATTGTGGATCACGTTGTCCAAATTGGTGGGACCATAGGTCTGCGGGCTATCACCAAAATGCCGATTCAGTAGCGTTTGAGTTTCCGGGGGTAAATCGGTGAGGTTCAGATTGGGGTTGTCTCGCAGCCGATCTACATGATACTTCACTTCGTTGTCGTTGAACGGACCCTGGGGCGCCTGGAGTCTAGCCAGATAGCTATCCACCTCGGCCAGTCGCTCGGGGTTGCCCACGGCCCGATCCAGGGCATCGCGGTCCAGGGCGCCGTCTGCATTGGGGAAAAACTCACCCAGGATATACTCCTGGGCGGGGGTAAGCTGGTTCGCGGCGCCGGGCTTGGCAGCCAAGTTGCTCATTAACTCGCGCACGCTGACCGCATTTTCCAAACCATTGGGCGACGTGGTATGAGTATTCAGAGGATCCACAAGGCCAGCAGCAAGCTGCACGGGAATACGAGACGTATTCGGGTCCTGTGCCAAATTCTGCAGCTTATTGAAATCGCCATTGCTCAATTGAGCGGTGTACTCCTGCGGCAAGGCGCCGGAGCGCCCCGCGTGCATCGCCTGCAACAGAGGCCCTAAACCTTCAGATTTGCGATCGGTATCGGCCAGTTGACGCACCATCTCCTGGGGGAGAGGCACAAAATCCGTACTCTGATCCATCACCTGATTGACAAAAGCGCTCGGGTCAGCCCCCATGGTGAGGTTTTGATAGGCAGCGGGTTCAGCCCCTGGCCGATAGACAAGCCGGCCGTTTTGCAAGGCAATGCGCTGATCGGCCTCTTGGCCGTCCAGCGCCAGTGAGCGACCGTCGGGCACCAGGGCGAAGTTAGCGGAGAGCTGTTCGCGGGACAGACGCGCGGAGTCCAGGTTACCGAAACGCTCCTGTAACCGGCCATAGTCGGGTTCCGCGACCTCATGGCCGTTGAAGGCGTTGCCTGAGAGACTGAAGCTGGCGGGCTTCGGCATCCCGGAGGGGAGCTTCGGTGCATCCGCACCTGTACCCTGAGGGTAGTGGAAAAAAACCCAGCCGGGAAGCACTAACTGCGCATATTGGGCTTTGTCGTTGTACATTACGCCCATATTAAAGCCGGCGGAATCCTGCCTACTCTTTAAGCCATACTGGGCGAACACATCGATATAGTGATTTTTAGGATCTTTGGCAATCCTCCGGGCAAATTCGCCGTACTCACCGTCGGTCTGTGGGTTGTAGTTGGCAATTTTGTCTTTGGCTTCATCGCTAAGCGCGGTGTCAAAGACAATCGGATCGCCGTTGGCAATCAGTTTATCCAGGGTCTGTTCAAACCCCGGGAGTGCCGCGCTTAACTCCGCTATATGTGGAAATTTCTCTGGTTTTTTCAGATCACTGACATCTTGAACAACCCATTCTTTGAAGTCTTTCCAAAACACACCCTCGTGGTTGAACTTTTGCTCTTCACGCGGGAGCGGTACATTGTTCAGGATACCGGTTTGAGGTCCGCCTCCGGCAAAGCGGTCGAACTGGTGACCGACGCCTATATCGAGACCGGCGGCAGTGCGGTGAAAGCCGGTTTCTGCGGGTGCGATGTGTACATTACGTCCGGCACCGAAAACCCCGGCATTCAGACCGGCGCCGGCGGTGGGGTCAAACTGACGGCCGGAATAACGCTCCTCAACACCCTTGGGCCCCACCTCATGTCCGTCTGTTGCCCTGTAGTGTAAAAAATCAGCTTGTGCCGTAACGCCCGCACCGACAATTGCCTGTGCTTGTCCATCCGGATAAGACGGTCCGTCAACTGTTAAAAACAGGCCTGCACCTACGCGTGGGTTGACACTCGCGTCAGTGGTGTTTTTCCGGCCGTTCTCATTGAGCTGTGCGGAGTTCAAAAACTTCAAGGGGTCGGCATTCTTATCTTGCATAAGCTGCCCTATCCGCTCCACCCCCGGGTTTACGCGCGACGGATTGCCCGTGTTGCTGTTAGTTCCGGTATCGTGAAATAGACTGGTGCCCTCGAAACGGTGATTGCGGCTGACCTTGCCGGACACTCCCACCTGCCCCCCCACAAAAGACGAAAAGTTACCATATTTTCCCGACTCCACACCCACGTAAACGTCTGCGCCTAAACTGCCCCCGGTCCTCGAGTCCCCTATGAATTTGACCTCCTGCCCCGGGCCTCTTCTTTCAAACTCCAACATCGCGCCTTTGGTGCGCGCAAGCGATACCTCCGGGACCGCGAGGACGCCCGATGGTGCCAGAGAGAAGAGACTGGAAATCGCGCCGGTCCCTATGCCTAGAGTGGTATTCTTAGAAAGCCGCAGGTGCTCTGCCAGCATCATGTCACCATTGGCCACACTGACATAATTCTCAACGGGATCGCCCTGCATACCACCACTCTGGCTAAGTACCCGCATCATTGGGTCGTTGGGATTGTTGGCCATACCGGCATAGCGGTCAAAAAGAGCCAACTGCCGCTTCAACTGCCTGAGATCGTTGAAGTTGACATCGGCCCACTGGTTCAGACCATGGTTGGCAAAAGTACTGGCCTCACTATTCAGCAACTCTCTCGTAGTGTCCGCACTTTCCGGACCGGGGTTGATCGACCCCAGCCCCTGCCCCGCCCGCTGCAGGATATTGGCGCCGCGAAGAATCGTGCCCATGGGCACTTCAAGGGTATTTTTTATTGTCTTGGGCAGGCCGTTTTTCCCCAGCAGAATTTCCTCAGAACCCGTCGGTATATACACACCTTTATCCAACAGGCTATTGAAACTCCGATTGACGGGATCATTGGCGTCGGCTCCAAGCGCACTGTTGTAGCGGGATTGCGCCAGATACAGGGCATTGTTGTCGGAACGCACACGCCCCGCCCCAACGCCGCTGTACTTTTTAAACTCCTTACCCTGTTGATAGCCTGGGTTTTCACCGCCACCGGGTGCCACCAGGCCCAGGGCTCGGCTGATACGGTCGAGTGATTGTGCGGTCCGGTCTTGCACCGCTGCACCTAAATTGGAGTTTCTCAAGGTTTGCCGGTGCTCGGGGGCCAGTTGGGTATTCGCCTGGCGCAAAGCGGCCACATCCTGCTCGATCCCTTTACGCAGATCGGGCACCACATGGCGATGACTCTCAGAATACTTTCCTCGCGGGTTGCGGATAAAATGACTTTTACCTCCATGCCACATATCGGCAATCGGCTTGCTGTCGCGCCTCTGTGTCGTTGCATTAAACAATGACACACCGGCGTTAACGGTGGTGCGAGGTATCCGATTTTGCATAAAAGCGCTATCGATAGGACGTCGGGTTTCATAGCGAAATGGCACCTCGGACCAGTCAGGAGTATGCACATTGTTTTTCACCCAGGGACGCTGAGTCTGCAGCTCACCCGTTTGTGTCTTCATATCCACGGCAGGCAAACCATCACCTAATACACGCAAACCCTGGATTTTATCACCCGCGTTTATCGCCGGTTGTTTATGCTGCTCCCAGCCACCTGAATCCGCCGGGCCTTTGCGCCAGAGTTGATCGCTATCATCCAGTAACCACAGGCGATCATTGCGATCTACAGCAACCGATTTGAGGGGAGTTTGGGTAGGCAGCCCGATGGTGTCGCCGACGTTCTCGGTGGTCCCTGACCTGTCCAGCGAGAAGAGTTTTCCGCCGTTATCCACATAATAAGCCCGTTCCGCCGATTGCACCGCAAAATCCCTCGCATCACTCGGGATTTGGCCGACAAAGGGACCTTGAGGCTTAGTCGCCGGTGTTTGATCATTGCTGACAATGGATGCGGTATCGCTGGCCGGTGCCGGTGCCTGGTAAGGTCTGTCGGTCAAGCCCTCCAGGTCACCGTTATTTTTTCGCACATAAGCAATACCATCGGTACCCAATTTTAGAGACTCGGCGTTGGTAACCGCCGTGGGCACCATTTGATGGGTGCCCCGGTTCCATTCATAGACCCGGCCATTGTGGATGGTATGGGCAGTGCCGTTCTGGTTGGCGAGTAGATTCTCATTTCGTGGCGTGTTGGGGTTCCAGGCCGCCAACCCCGAACCCGCGGTACGGGACCCGAACAACGATGGCGGCACAATAGAGCCGGGGGTGCTATCGCTTGACTCTCGTTGCCATCCCGAAGCACGATCCAGGGCCTGCTGTATATGACCACCAACGGATGTGCCGGGAGCGTCACCTGCCTGCGGAGGGAAGCCGGCCGGAGGGTTGGTGCCCTGGGGGTTGGTGTCTTGGGGGCTGGTGCCCTGGGGATTGGTGCCCTGGGGGTTGGTGCCCTGGGGGTTGGTGCCCTGGGGATTGGTGTCTTGGGGGCTGGTGCCCTGGGGATTGGTGCCCTGGGGATTGGTGCCCTGGGGATTGGTGCCCTGGGGATTGGTGCCCTGGGGATTGGTGTCCTGGGGATTGGTGTCCTGGGGATTGGTGTCTTGGGGGCTGGTGCCCTGGGGATTGGTGCCCTGGGGGTAAGCATGGGCCTGCTGCCATTGCGCTGAGGCATCTGCTGCGGCTAAGGGATTGGCATTGGCGCCCCCTGGCCCGAGCGCCTCCCCTGTTGCGGTCGGATTTACAGGGGGGGCTTGAGTGTTGTTCTTAACGCTGCCAACGGCCATATCTGTACTCCCCTTTTACTTTAAAGCCTTAACTGATGTCTGGATCAATCAGCGTGGTGTCTAAGTTAAACTCCACTGCAAATACTGTGTAGTTATATGTTACAGGTACAGGAACTGATTTCTATTAGTTAAACGTATTACACCATTGGTATTACCTTTAATGCCCCACCTCTCAAACGATCTGCTCCCACAACGACATATCTGATTCGAGGCCATCCATGCCGGTAGATAGCTTTTTCCGCCACACATTACTAGATTTTATAAAAACAAAATAAAAAATTACTGACGATGAATACGAATCGAGGAAGGAAGAATATGGAAATTACTAACGGTTTTATTAATACGGCCAACACCCTCGTTTGGGGACCCTTTATGTTGACCTTGATCCTTGGCACAGGATTTTTTTAACAGCAGGGCTTAGGCTTATACCTGTCAGGAAACTTTCAATCGGTTTTCGATTACTTTAGGGTGAAAGCAAAGCGGCCCTCTTGTAACAACAGCCCAGAGGACCGCTTTGCAAAAGGCTCATTTGACCAAGGTCATATGACTTTAGCCATAGCCGATAGATTCCCACTAATCCGTGCTGGTGAAAAATCCATCAGTAGCGTAATGGCAGGTAGAAAATAATATAGGATATACAGATACTATATTTTTTAACGAAAACAGTGAATTTTCACCTAGTCTTTTTGTAGTAGTCTTAATTCATAATGTCAAAATTTAAGCTATGCCGATAAGATAGATATCAGGCTAGGGCTATTCGACTTTGTAACATAGAAATGAGTGCTCGATTCCGTAAGCACTGATTTTACTCCCCTTTTCAACGCTCACCGTAACAGTGAGGACAGACATTATGAGCTTATCGGTCATTTTCTGGCTTACGTCTTCGAAAAACCAGATGCAGGACACCCTTGGCAGTGAACTGTCAAATGCGGTAAATGTTATTCAAGCAAGCAATTCCTCGGAAGTGATTGACCTTCTTGAGGGTCACAGCGAGGTCGACCTGGTACTGGTGGCGCTGAAACTCACCGATATCCAGGTGTTACATGAAATCCAGCAGATTCAGCAGCGATATCCGGAGATCGCGTTGCTGGCTTTTTTTAACTCTATGCCCAGGCCGGCGCCCACGCTCACCGCAGCCGAGGTGATGACTAAGCCTGAATTAGGTCATCTGACACCACGCCAGAAGGAAGTGCTTGGCTGCATAAGTGATGGGAAATCCAATAAGCAGATCGCGCGCGACTTGAATCTATCCGAAGGTACCGTGAAAATTCACTGCATGGCGATCTTTAGGGAACTGGGGGTCTCCAACAGAACACAAGCTGCGCTGCTGGCTGAACACTCAATGCGACATTAACCGGTAAATTATCAACATAGCAAATGTTTTAAGACCCATGGCATATGTCTTGATAAGCCGTGCATCGTTAGAATGATAAACCTGTATGACAGCCAGCCATGCCCCCAACAGTCCGTGTACAACCAGAGCACTTGATTTGTTATCGTCTTTTATACGAGTAAAGCTAAATGGAACTATCAGCGGTCTTCTGGAACAATCACCTGACCATCGGCCTGGAGGAGCTGCTGCCGCAGGACCTCGCTCATTCAATCGCCGTGTTCGAGGCAAAGACATTTGCCGATGTCTTAGCCTGCCTGGAACGCAATGCACGGATTAACATGGTAATCACGGCATTGAAGCCAACCGACATACAAGCGCTTTGTGAGATCCAGCAACTGCAGCAAAATTACCCCACGCTGACGCTGGTAGCGATATTCGACGGTATGTCTCAGGCATCAGCCAAGGCAGGTGCGCGCCTGTTACTAAAACCTATAGAATCCAGTGGTGGGACAGAGGAAGCAACCGAAGAAGCCGCGTCGATAACGACCGAAGGACAGACCGATTCGACCGAAGTGCGCGGCACCTTTAAGTTAACATCGCGCCAGCGGGATGTATTAGCACTGCTGGTGCGCGGTAAGTCCAATAAAGAGATTGCGCGAGCACTGGCGTTGTCCGAAGGCACTGTAAAAATTCACTGTATGGCTATATTCAGGGAAATGGGAGTCACAAATCGCACCCAGGCGGCGATTCGCGGCGAGGAGGTACTGGGTTGTGAGTAGAGGAAAGTATCTAGTGATGGGGTTGACTGCAAAGGTGGCTACTTTACAACTTTGAACGGGATATCGAATCACAACCAGTCGCTATCGGCACTTCCGCCCGACAGCGCCTCACATTCGCATGGTCCACTAGTGCGGCACCCTGATGCAACCGTTGCTCCAGCCGCCCCTGACTCTCCTGTGAACTTGCTCGACGTCGATCGGTAAACATCGCATCAAGGCGTTGCTGTTCGCGTATTTCCTCATTCTCTATTGCCGCCTCTTCCTTCTCTTTCTCTCGTGTTTTCAGCGCTCTTTCAGCATTCAAATTATTTTGTTTTTTGATTAAATTTCTTTGCCGCACCGCCATCTCGAGAGCAGCACAGATCTGCTCTCTTATTTCTTCGACGTCTTGTCTGATAGACTTTGCATCCTCTTTCATGTTAACCGATGCTTCCCGAAGCGACTGCTGTAAGGCTTTAGTCTCTGCCGTATCACCACCAGGCAGATCACCCAGGATATTGGCTATATTCTCGGCCATCTTTGCTTTGTGCTCCAGGTGTGCGGCCGCCTGTTGCAACTCGTACGCCCGGCGATCCAACTGCTCAACCTCCGCGGTCGTTACACCCCGGCCAGCAGCCGCGTTGGCAGCCAATTTACGAGCCTCGCGTTTCGCCCGTTCGGCGGACTCGACCGGCACCCTGCCGGTCGTTGTTTTCGCTGCGCGCCATGATTGTCTCAGTGACTCTGAAAGAGCCGCACTACCCCCGTCGCCGGCCGGCCCCATGAGGTTCGGGTCAGATTGAGCCAAGGTTGTATTTTGAGCTACAGGCAAGCTTTCAACGGCCATAACGGCGGCCTCCTATGGGTCAGAAAGAAAGATTAGGTCCCGCTGTATTGATTTACAGACGCCACGCCACCCCTGCCGTCAGTCGCCACCACTGTGTCTTCAGCTCCGGAGATCTGGTTGTTAAGGTCGGTGGAGCTGGGGTGCGCCGGCCCGTCGGGGTGAGTATGTGCATTGTAGATAGTGCCACCTGGTACGTTGAACCTGACGCTGTCGTGATCGCCCTGAGTAAGCTGGGTCATCAGGCGACCATCCTCCGCCTCATATACCTGGGCAGCAACTTCATTTCCGGATTGATCCGAAAGATCGGCGATATACTCATTAACGCGTTGTTTCGAAGCCTCGGTCAGCTTTCCATCGGGCCCTTTACTCAAGCCGAGATCCACATTCTCACCGGGGCTGGTATCGCCCTGCACCTGCCCCGCACCTCCATTGTTGCCAGCTGGCGCCGCAACGCCGGGTTTGGCAACAGACGACTGGGGAGCGCTACCGGCGGTGCCAGCGTCGCCACCTTTGGACCGGTCCAGCACCAGCACCAGTAACTGCTGCAACAACTCTAATAATTCCTGTAGCTGTGCGCCGAGCTGCGGCTGGGCCATGCCCCCGGTACCCTCTTGGGTACCGCCCTCAGAGACGTTTAGCGCGTTTTCGAAACCGCTCCTTGCCCGCTCCTGCACGGCTGAACTCGCTTCGAAAACCGCATTGGGGCCCTGTACCGCCTCACTGGGATTAATGCCATTGACTTCCGTTGGTGAAATACGCATAGAGACCTCCCGGACAGTAACGCCAGGCAGCTATTGCGGTTAATCGCGATAGCACCCTGACAGGATATATTTATACCCTAAGATACAGATTTGGTGGGACTTGAGGTATCCATCAAAAGTAGTAAAGCGATTGATCTATAGGTGCGAGATCATAGCCAACCGAGCCACTTATTCAGTTCCTCAGTATCGCCGGTCTGCTTTAATGCGCGCATTAGCATCAACACCTGTCGGTCCACTGTATTTTCCCGGGTCGATCGGATCCAGGCTTTTAACACCCCAATCATTTTGTCGTATTCACGTTCTCCCAAATAATGGCGGCACAGTGCTCTAAGCGTCGGTTCGTGATAAGGTGAGTGCCGGTAAATATCCTCGTATAGTGCTATCGCCCGGCTAGGTTCTTGCTTGTGCTCATAGGTTTGCGCCAGCAGGGTTTTCGCGGTGAGGGAGAGCCCCTGAGAATCCCGCAGTGCATTTTCCAGGCAGGTGATCGCCGCGTCATAGAGCTTCTTGCATAACATCGTGCGGGCAAACCCCAGCCATAACAAATAGGATTTTTGCAGTTCAGGCCAGGCACAACAAAATGTATCAAATGCCTCGTTCGAATTTACAGCTTCAAATTTTCCGCGCATTTTGTCATAGAAACCCGGATTACTCTTTCTGAAAACCTTGTCAAAATGATAGACATAATCGCCATTGTCGCGGGTATTGGACAGGAAACCGACCACGTTGCCGTTGGAGTAGGAAAACTCATTTTGCACATTGTAATCCAGCCCCGATTTTTTCGCGCAAAACTCAAGCAGTTGAAAACTGAATGGGTAGTAAGTATAGAGTCCGTACCTCGAAAGAAGGTCGATACACAAGCCCTCCTGTATGAGTTTTTCTTCTCCGATATCAATAACGACATACCCCGCACCCGGCGGTAGTGCACGGGCCAGATTCAGGGTACTCACAGCTGCGAGATAATGAAAATTAAAAAACTTCATTTCCCTGGGTTGCGTATAGGCAAGCCATTCCCTGAGAAAATCCTTTTCATCGGCGGACATATCTGACTCCGAAACCGGAATCATCTTCACTTCTTCACGAATAAACGGGCACAATCTGCGCATTAACAGTGGCGACAGGCTGGCAGTGGGTTGTTCACACCTTTTCCTGATATCAATTGCGCCAAGGCGCCGCGGCACTTCCAATTCGGTATCAATAAGCTCCAAGTCCGCCGGTACTGTGGTTTTTATCAATGCCTCATAAGGGGCGCCTTCAACCATAATAATATGTCTTACTGGCAGGGCAGCCATAAGATAAGAATGATAGACCAGTAAAGGTTCTTCGCCAGGGGAGAAAACCGGTGTTATCAGATCGCACACCTGAAAAATCACATGATCGCGATGCTCGACAAACGCCGGCAAACGCTCTAATTCATGGAGTTTGGAAGCCGATATATCCGAAATATGCAACACCACCCTGTCATAAAGACTTGTATGAAAATTCCGCATAATATCCAGCACGTTACCCGCCAGTATCCCCAGACCCGCACCAAACTCATAAATGTGCAGTTTCTCTTCAGCATTTTTTGGGATCCGCTCAACCAGGAAAACAATAGTATCCACAAGCTGGGCGGCCACTACTCTGGATGTCACACTGTCAAATGGAATATTTTCCGTGAAAAAGGAATCCAGTCCGAACCTGTCTCCGCTGTTGCTTATTTTTACGGCAACAGACTGCTGCCTCGGCACATAGCTCTGGATCATATAGCGCGACGAAAGATCTTTAGCAGACATTATGCTTTCTCTTAATAGCTTTACCGGTCGAGATTAAAAGTACTTTACTGTAGGAAATTATCGGTCCTATACCAACCCAGATTAGCAAGCTCATCATTTTCTTCATCCTCACTCTTAACGTCTATTTCCATCTGTTGATCTTTTTCCCGATCGATGATATTGGTAATTTTTTCTCTGGATCTCACCGCCGCCACCTGAGCGAGCCTGGCCTCTCCGAGCCTCATCTGGATCTCACCTACCTGCCGCTCCCGTTCGGCCGCACTTGAAATCATTTCCGCTTCATCTGCAGCCAACTTCTGCAAACTGTCTCGGTATGTCGAGACATAGGACACCGAGTGAAGTCCGGTTCTCAACTGGCTAAACAATTCCGCTTCGCGACCTTCCCGCCATCTGCGATAATCGGCCAACCCCTGTCTGGCCTGCTCACACACCGCCACGGTCTGTTCAAGTTGCCGCTCGATTTCGCATGTACGGGCTATCGCTTTCTCCTCAAGTAACTGGCGCACCTTTAATACACTTTCCAGCATTTTCAACATAACTAAAGTATCCGTCGCATTGCCTCGAGAGTTTCATCGAGTGAGAAATACTCGTCAAACCCCTGTCGCAGTACGCCTTTTACCGCGTCAATTTTCTCTAGCGCCTCATCGGCACTGGTATCGGTACCGGGTTTGTATTCCCCCATCCTCACTAAAAACTCAATATCGTTGTATTTTGCCAGAATCCCCCGAAATCGATCCGCTACCGCCTTGTGCTGTGGCGAGGCAATCGAGTTCATGACCCGACTAAGACTGTTCAACACATCGATGGCGGGGAAGTGACTTTCCGCGGCCAACTCGCGCGACAGGATGATATGCCCGTCGAGAATGGAACGCATTTCATCAGCCACCGGCTCGTTCATATCATCGCCTTCCACCAACACGGTGTATAATCCGGTGATGGAGCCCACCGCGGAATGCCCGGCCCGTTCAACCAGTTTCGGAATAGCGGAAAATACCGAGGAGGGAAATCCGCGCCGGGTCGGCGGCTCGCCCGCCGCCAGGCCGATCTCGCGTAGAGCCCGGGCAAAACGGGTCACAGAATCCATTAACAACAGCACTTTTTTATTTTGATCACGGAAGTACTCCGCAATGGTGGTACCGACATAAGCGGCACGCACCCGCTGCATCGCCGGCCTATCAGCGGTTGCCACCACCAATACGGTATTTTTCATACCTTGTTCACCGAGCTGAATATCGATAAATTCGCGCACTTCGCGACCGCGCTCACCGATCAGCACAACCACGTTGATATCGGCCTGCGCGTAGCGGGCCATCATGGCGAGCAGAGAGCTTTTGCCAACGCCCGCAGCAGCAAAAATTCCCATGCGCTGCCCCTCGCCGCAACACATCAATCCATCCACTGCCCTGACACCGAGCGGCAGGACCCGGTCAATCGGCCGGCGTAACAGCGGATCGGGAGATTCAGTCTGGACCGCCCGGGTCTGCTGTACAACCAGCGGCCCCTTGGTTTCAGTATCCAGGGGATCACCAAGGCCATTGAGCACCCGCCCCAAGAGCGCGGGTCCCACGCGCACGCGGTGACTCTGGCCGGTGGGTATAACTTCGGTATCGGTTGAAATACCGCGCATATCTCCCAGCGGGGTCAGTACGGCCGCCCCCTGGGACAATCCGATCACTTCGGCCCAGATCACCGATGCCTGGCCGAGGCTCTTCAGTACGCACAGATCGCCAACCCTGGCATGCGGCAGCAACACCTCTATCAGGGTACCCGACACCCGGCTGACCCGTCCCCGTAACGCCAGGGTCGAACTTTGGTTGACCGATTCCCTGGCAATATCGGCGATATAACTAAACTCAGACATAGGCACAAATACTGCTCCGTTAATACAAATTAATTTGATCTACGGTTTGCACTGATACCTCAGGCGCCAACTCCTGAAAAGAAAGCACCGACAGCCCACTCAAAGAAGGCTCGATCAAGCCGCGCACAAAGCGGCGTATATCCTGAGCTGTCAACAGAACAGGAGACTTCCCCCCTTGTCGCGCCACATTGAGCGCCGCGCTTAATCTCTCGATCAAATTCTTTTTCATACCCGCATCAAGTTGTAACACGGAAACACCCATTTCACCTTTTCTGATAGCACCACGGATAGCGTCTTCCACACTGCGATCCAACAGCAGCGCGGTAATGACCTTATCGGCACCTGCATGCTTATGACTGATCTGGCGGCGCAGTTCGACTCGAACCAACTCGGCCAGTAGCGCCGGATCCTTTTCATCCTTGCCGTGCATTAGCAGCACTTCACAAATCATGGACAAATTGCGAATGGGAATATTTTCCGCCACCACCAATTTCAACACCGCACCAATGGTTTGCAGAGGTACAATCCCCTGTAATTCCCTCAATAGGTCTATGCGCCCGGGCTTTAACTGGGATAGCAACTGACTGGCCTCCTGAGTGCCCAAAAACTCCGCCGCGTGGCGCCGCAGAATAGTGGATAGATGATTGACAAGTACCTCGTTGCCATTAAAAGCCACTATTCCTGCGGCTGACAACCCCTGTTGCCGTGCTTCGGCCACCCAAAGCCCGGCGACACCGGTCGCACTCTGCGTTTGCTCTACAAAAGCGATGCCCAGTTCACCCAGACGCTCTGCAGAAGTTTGGGCTAGCACATGACCCGCCCGCAGCTCGCCCTGTGCCATAGGCACTTCATGCAGACAAATCTCGTAACAGCCCTCTTCGAGACCGAACTTGGGACGGACCTGAGCGCTTGGAAAGGGCACACCAAGCTCCATGTACAAACTGTGTCGCAGCCTGGCAAACTCTGTGTTCATTCCCTGGTACCCAATTACTGTCTGCAGCAGCGGATTTATGTCCACAGCGATGGGGGCCGCCAATGCCAGCTCGTTGATGGGAGGTACCGATTCGCTGCCCTCTCTCGCCTCCGACAACGCCTTGATAAAAGCACCTCCATCCTGCCGCATCCTCTTTTTAAGTATGTGAATCGACACGCCGATACTAACGGTGATCAAACTCAGGGTTAAGAAAGTCACTGTCGGAAAGCCCGGTATCATGGCGAAGCACAACAGTGCAGCGGAACATATCAGCATCGCCTTTGGTTCCGCCAAAACCTGTGAGCCGATATCATCTCCCAGGTTACCGGCCTCATCGGAGTTGACCCGGGTAACGATAATACCCGAGGTGATAGCGATAAACAGCGCAGGTATCTGACTCACCAAACCGTCGCCCACGGTTAAGATCACATATATTCTGGACGCTTCACCGAGTTCCATATCATGTTGCAGAGTACCCACACTGATACCGCCGATAATATTGATAAGGATAATGAAGATACCTGCGATTGCATCACCCTTGACAAACTTCATGGCACCATCGAGAGACCCGTAGAGCTGGCTCTCTTTTTCCAGGTTACCCCTGCGCCGCCGGGCTTCCTGGGCATCAATAATCCCGGCACGCATATCGCCATCGATGCTCATCTGCTTGCCGGGCATCGCATCCAGTGAGAAACGCGCCGCCACTTCGGCAATACGCTCCGCCCCCTTGGTCACCACAATAAATTGCACTACAGTAATGATTGAAAAGACCACCACACCGACAATCACGTTACCACCGACAACAAACTCGCCGAAAGTGGTAATGATTTCACCGGCGTCGGCCTGCAGCAAGATCAGGCGTGTAGTGGTTACCGACAGGGCCAACCTGAACAAAGTGGCGATCAATAACACCGAGGGAAAGGACGAAAACGAGAGAGGTGAACCAATGTAGATACTCAACATCAGCAACACAATGGCAATAGTGATATTAAAAGCGATAAAGACGTCCACCAACCCCGTTGGCATCGGTAATATCATGACAAAAATAATCGATATCATGAAAACCGCCAAGACTACATCTTTGCGTCTGGTTATCGATTCAAGCAATTGTTGAGACTTTTTCAGATTCATGTCCGGACCTTATCGGTGCAAAGCGGCAATTCATCGATCGGCAACTCCTCGGCCACCACCAACCGCAGCTGTGGCAGCATCGCGGTTATCATAGATATCCACAAAACGATCCAGCCCCGTTAGATTTATCAGTCGCCGCATATGAGACAGAGGCCTACAGATACAGAGGAGTTTGACATCACCGAAGCGCCGGCGGAGCATTAAAAGGTGTCTGAATATACGACTGCAGGTTTTATTGACACCCGTAAAATCGAGCAGCAGTGGTAACCGCGAATCGCTTAGTGCTACCTCTAAAGAGGCTATCAGCCGGTCACTGCCGGAAGTATCGAGAACACCAGCCACCGTTATAAGCACATAATGTGGGCCACTTGCCGCACTGATCTGGCAAAGCGGCGCAGTCATATCTGCACGAGTAGACATATCCGCCTCTTCTTTTCATTGAAAGGACTATTGTCGTTTAAATGATGGCCGCTAGTTTCACGCCGCAACCAGTCTGCTGCGTTTTCCGGGTGGAAAGTTTTTCCTCAACGCGGTTTCTAATATATTCATTTGCGTACCCAGTGATCCGTCTACAATACCGGTGGGCGTTTCCAACACAAAGCTATCCGCAACCAGGTTGGCATTAGCGACGACATCAACTACCGTCCCTTCCTGTTGAAAATCGGCCAGAGCCTGCCGCACCGCAGCGAAGGATTCTTCGGCAACGTTGAGTGTCAATTTTTGTTTGTCTTTTACACCCTTTAACATCTGCACCACTATGCGTTTCGCCCTGTCGGTTTGACTAAATTCGCCGATCACCTTCCGGGTTGCCGCCAGCACAATATCAATTACGTCGGTTTCGATTTCTTCAAGGCCGGTAATCGCCCGCTCTGCATTGAAGATATAGCGCGACAGCATTTCGCTTTGAGCTTTTTCCACACCGCTCTGGTAGCCAAACTCCTCTTGCATCTCATAAGCTTGTCGAGCTTTTTCTTCCATTTTACTGGCATATTGCAAAGCCATATTGATCAGATCTACCGACTGTTCATATTGCTGATACTGGTCGGCGGTAATGATCTTCTGATTTGGCATCAAGTCAAATTCGGGAACACAGCTACCTGCCTTCATAACTCACCTCACTTTCCGTTTTTGTCCATTGACTTGATGACATGATCGAGTGCTAACACCAGTTGTGCCAGGGTCTCCGCCTTGGCCTGCTCACCCTTGTTCTTGAAGCCCCGCTTCTTCTTGGCTTCATATACCACCCGGGCCTGGCGTATCACATCGCGGGCCTGGGTTTTGGTGCTCTCCACCTCGGAGACTTCCGGTTCCACCGAAGTGGAAGCTTTCTCCACCTTTTCCTTTATCGATCTATCACTCCTGTTTATTTCAGCAATGTGGTCTATATCCATCATGACTTGATAACCTCCGCACGCACTCGTTCAATTAATAGATGGGTCTCTGAAGCACCACTGAGCAATACAGGTTGTGACATCATCTGAATCCAGTGGTAAGAAAACTTTAATGACAGGCGCTTTTTCAGCGCCAAGCTGCTGTCCTTAAAAGCTGCAAATAACAGACACATTCCACAGATCGTTATATAATCTCCAAGGTTTCTCGCCATAATGGATTTCAGCTTTGGGGTTTCCGACCCCGCCACCAAATACGGCGCCCGCTTGATACCGAATAAATAGGCATCCTCACCAATGGCGTTTTTTATGGATTGCACCTGCTTTTTGCCGATAAGGCGTTGCAGCATGGATACATTGGCACAGGCTCCCAAGTATCTGACCATACGCACAAGTTCGGCAGGTGGCAGCAAAACCACCGCGCTAACGGGTTGCGGAATATCAAAGCAATAGCTGTTGCTCAGCCCCAAGCATTCCAAGATGTAATGGGATAGTTTGTACTCAGTGCGGCGACAAGCCCGTAGCTTATATATCATATGCCCATGCCGAAACTGGTCGAACCAGGAATCGTGCATATAACGAGCCGGCAAAATATTGAATTCAATCAGCGCTGGAAGATCCTCAGGCAACCGCATCGGTATTGTCCTCCTCACCATCTTTTGCTACTGGCTTTTTGCCGCCGCCAGGAAAGCCTACAGGTCGAATACCGGCAGGCGGTGCACGCCTGTTGGCACCACCATAGACATACAACAGGCCTGCCACCAGCGCACAAACCAGCACCGTCCAAGCTATGGCAGCACCGGCACCGTCTTCATCAGCCCCGGCAGCAAAAGGGGTTGAAATATCCCGACCGGGCAACATGACCAGAGACACTTCATCGTAGCTGAGCCCTTCGATACTCTTTTCGATGATCATTTTGATATCGGATTTGGCATCCTCCAGCTTCGATGCCGGATGATACTTGATAAATACCGAAGCCGATGAAGGCTTGGTATCCCTGCTCAAAGAGTCATGTTCCGGCAGCACAATATTGACCCTGGCTGTAATCACCCCGTCGATTTGCAGCAGGGTTTCGGAGAGGCTCTGCGACAGGGCGTAAACGTAACGTACCCGCTCTTCCAGTGGCGAAGACACCAACCCCTCTTTTTTGAACAGCTCGCCCATATTTTGAAACTTTTCCTGCGGATAACCGTAGGCACTGAGAATATCCGTCGCACGGGACATTTGACCGTGCTCCACTCGAATTGCATAAAGGCCGTCTTTCAGGGCAACCTTATCTGTGTCTACGCCACTGCGGCGTAATATGGACATCATTTCATTAGCTTCTCTTTCCGAGATTTCAGAATACAACTCGCTTTTACAAGCAGACATTAGAATCACGGCCATCAAAACAACTCCGATGTCGCACAGCCGCCTGCCGACTCTTTTGTAACCCCCTGCCGATTTACTTTTCATAGGCCTGTCTCTCGTAACGGCGTGCGAGTTTAACGCGTATGCACTACGACGCTTTTCACCAGGTTAACCACCGACCTGGCCAAGGTGCTTATCCAGGATTTCATTTCAATCGATGAAGTCAATTCCATCTGCGCCTGATGCAACTTCAAAGTAGTTTCGACGCCGTGTTGCATGGACTCCTGTGCCAACTGCACTGATTGTTCCAATGTCGGGGCACCGACATTCTGCAAATTCTCCAGATTGTCGACGCCGAACTCTTCTACCATGCCACTGATCCGGGAAAACGCCTGGTTCCTGTCCTCGGTCAGACTGGCAACACCGCCAAGAATGCGCTCGATCGGCGAGGGCGTGTTATTCAAGTCACTGTCACTGCCCTCCAGTAGGGTATTCAAAGCGATTTCAAATTGCTCCACTTCGGCAACATCAGCGGCCTGCAGATCTTTGGGCTCTACGATCTGCTGTTGCTCACTGGAAAAAAAAGGGCCTGGGTCGGCCAGCGATTCACTCATTACGCCATCTCCTGTAGACTGCCGTCACATACCTACGTGATCATTCTTGTTATCCGATCACTAATCGAGCTGATAAGTTGCATCCACACCGTCTTTGGAAAAGATGATATGGTTGGAATAAATGCTTTTTACCTTGTAGCCACTCGGCAATACGGCACCCTGTAGATATTTGCCGCCGCCCTCTGTGACAATATAAGGTAGCTGACCGATACGAACGCCAACAATAGGCTCCTTGATCATTTGACTCGTATCGCGAATCGCAGTCTCGATACTGGGGTTATCACCAAACTCATTGCGGAATTGCTTGAGCGCCGTCCGCCACCGCCTTCTTTCGTTCTGGCTCAAGACGCCTTGCGCCTTCAGTGTTCCATCTGCACCCGAAGCAATAACCAATCGGTCCGAAAGGTTTTGATCATTTAGTCGCGCCCGCAGGCTGTCGCGGCGGTTCGACACATCCTGAATACCGCTGTCGTCTACCGCCTGTAGTCCGGCAAGATCGTTGAACAGTGTAAGTTTGGCATTTTCCCACTGGCTGCGATTGGTGACAAAGCCCTCTACCGCGATCTTCCCGTGAGGCTGGTAGATCACTCTCAGCGCCGGAAACCCCAGCACTTCGATCAGAGACTGCGCCGATTCCACCAGGGCCGCGCCGCTTTTTACGGATAGATCCAGTTTAATATCCAAAGGCTCCAGCAGCTCGCGCAACGCCCGGTGCTGCGCAGCATCGGCAATATAACCATGTACCAATACACCGCCGGTCCCGGTAGCCGCAGCCCGCACCCCAGTAAAGGTGCCACTCTCGGCGAGAACTGCCGCGACTCTGTGCGCCGGAGGTATGGCTGATTCGGGTGTCTTCGGCTGCAAGTATTCATGGTAAACATGCACACCAGTGGCACCGGTTACCACCAACACGGCGATCCCGCCCAATCCACGCCAATATTTTTTATACTTAACCCGAGGTATATTTTCGGCAAGTCTCTCATGCAACCGCTTCAACACATGTCCGGCTTGACGAAAGAACTTATTGAATTTTCCCGCCGTGCCGTCGCCAAGGGCACCTTCAGCGTCATTTTGCGCCTGCACCGGCAGCAGACCCGGAAAACGCACCTGAGACCAATCACCACCGGGCCTGCCTATTGCCAAATAGGTAGTGCCGAGAGCCACTGTTTCGTACGGACCCAAAGCAGCGCGCGTGTCGGGACCTAAGGGTAAACCGTTCAACCAGGCCTGGGCCCCGGCGCTTACCGTGACCGCATGCCCGACATCGTCAATCACGATACGCGCATGTTTCGCCACGATAGTTTCATCATTCAATACGATATCGCAGTCGTCGCTATGACCAATGTCGTAGGCACCCTTATCCAGTAACAACTCTGCGCCTATATGCGGCCCGGAGAAGATTTTCAGGAGATGTTGGCTAGCCTGATGACCCATGACGTTAATCCCTGGCATTGGAGCGATGGTCCAGCACTGTAGCCGGACGGCTGACCGAGGTTAATGCGGCAGCCGACTCTCCACTCTGATCACCAGTCAAGTGCGAAGTGTGCGCAGGCAACCGGCGCGAAGCACCGCGCTGTATTTCAATAATGTCGGAGTGCTGAGGTGCTTCCGATTCATCGGTACTCATATGGGTTCTGCCCTTTTCGTCTACCCATTTATAAATGGTGTCGACGCTCTTACTGCGATCGTCCAGGGTACTGGCCATTTCGGTGATATGGTCTATGAAAGCCTGAGGTCCGGATAGGTAGATCAGCCCTCTGTCGTCCAGGGTGCGCCAGTAAAATCGCTTTTCGCTGCCGGCAAACCCGAGCTTCTCCAAATAGCGTTTGAATACCAGTGTGGATACATTGTTGAGTTTAATCGTGCCGGATTTAGTATTTTCCAGTCTGTCGATATAGAGTCTGTATCCATCGTAATACCAGGCAAGGCCATACGCGTCCACCAGGCCATGGAATATCTGCTGCCGGGTAACTTCTTCAAACCGAACGCTGATCATATCCTGAATAGAGTCTTCGACTTCCACCGGAATACCCTCACCGGCGGCTAAATCGGTTAACACTTTACGGAGCTTGTCCCCTTTCGCATAAAGCGAATATGGCTCACTGGACCACTTCACTTCTGAAGCCGAAGCAGTGGCACCAAAAAAAAATATAAACAAAAGATTGAAAGTGCAGATTGCAACAAAGAAGAAGAACGCCTTCACTCTTTGCACAGCTTTCAAGGACAGGTATAGGTACTTCATGTTGCCTACCTCTTTAAGGAATCCTGATATTGAAACAACCGACATATAGAAAACCACTCAATTGGTAACCAGAACTTATAGGATATACCGCTAACTTGAAATAGAGCTTTCGCTATATTCATTTAGTTATAATACATGGGGGGCTATCTGTGCGCAGGCTGCGCATGCAAAGACAACAGTGAAAAAAGGCAATCGGCAAAGCGGGAAAGAGTCGCTGAAAAGCTATGCCGAAAGCCCCATACCGATTATTTGCCGATGAAGTACGACTCCACTGAAGGTATATTCTGGAGACTGGTCGCCATGGCTTCCGCATGTGCATTGGCTATATCCATAGCGGTGCGACTGCCAGCCGGAGGCGTGTCACCGCCGCTAGAGGAGCCGCCACCCGGGGAACCGGTGCCGCCGCCATCGCCACTCAGGGCTTTGATCAAGGCACTCAACACCTCTATCAGTTGGCTGATTACCTGCAACAATTGCTGTTGGGCGTCCTCAGCGGCATCAGTACCCTCTTCGGCCTGTGATTCACCGGCCTCAGTGGAAGGCGCCGCAGCGGCTTTAGCAATGTTAGCGGACCCGAAACCTGACTCTAAAGCCGATTGCAGACTTGACTGGAGAGACTGCAGTAACCCCGCCAACGAAGTATCACCGCCCGTTGAACACTCACTTGAGGCATTGGCAGAAATGTTACCCGTGCCGCAGGTGGCTCCCGGCTGCCCGGCGCCGGATGATTCTCCTCCGGCCAGTTCATCCTTTAACTGTTGCAACACCGAAGTAAGGCTACCCAATAGGCTTGTGATGCTGCTACTGCTGGCAGCTCCGGACTCTGCACCGCCATCGGAATCATTAGATGCCCCCCCCGTGCCTGTACAACCTGGCGGTGTGCTACCCCCTGGTTGACCGGCGGCTGGTGAACCGCCACCCGGACAGCCCGAAGAACCGCCTGGAGGCGCTTCAGTACCCGACCCTCCGCCGGCGTTGCCTTGCTCGCCAAGCATAGCGACCAACTGGGCCAACACCCCAACCAGGCTCTTCAGCACACCAAGCAGTGTTTTGTTGGTATCGGTACCGGTGTCTGCCGGTGTTTCTGCGGCTGTTGCCTGGCTGTGTGCGGTCGCCGACGCTTGCGCGGTCGTGGCTCGGCTACCTGCAGCCGCAGAACTCTCGGCACTGGCCGGCTTGGCACTCTGACCGCTGTTCATGCGCACACGTCTTTCAAACTCGCTGCTAGCGGAAGCCTGGTGTTGCCCTCTCTCCACCACGGTAAGGTTTGCCGCGGGTGGCAGCGCACTCGATGCTACTGATACGTCTGACATTTTCAATGTCCTCCATATTCGGTATCGGAGCACAGGTAGCGTTACCCGAAACTAAAGCAGTAACACTAGCCTGTGCGATTGATTAGGATTGAGACTGCGAAATATTAGCGCGCCCTTTCTCAGCTTCGTCTACCACTTTCTCAAAAGCTGTTCTCTGCTGAGCTATCGCTTCCATAGCCGTCTCAAAAGACTGATTCATCTGATTCAAGGCAATGCTTGTTGCCAGCCCTTGCTGTTGTTGCTGAGCAACTTGATCCAGAAGAGCTTGAGTCTGTCCGCCTGTGCCGGGAGTTGAAGTTGAATCTGCCATATTTTTTTCCTCACTAAGTGTCTTAAAAATTTCATTCGATAGGCCAAAAAAACGTCACCTCTATAATACAAAAAGTGTGTCGCTCGTTTCACCAAGAAAGTGTTAGAGCAGCACTTCAACGTTGCTCCAACCCTCCAATCGCAGCATAACAATCGAACTAGACAGAGTGTATATAGCAGATGGCTTATTACTTTAGCCGATGGCTCGTTCGCTGTGAGCATGGCAAGGTTATGGACAAATACCCGAAAAGTGAAACTAAAAAATCCGCCTTGTACAGGGCACTCAAGCGGCCCTGCACATCAGGCGGAAAGAGAGGTGCTTACCCTACTGTCAAACTCCTGCTGTCAAATAACTTCCACGACAATGAAAAGTGTAAACAACACTTTAGTCGTCAGCATTGCCTCCTGACATCGCCGCGGTGACGCCTTCGTTACCGCTGGCCTCCAGTTCTTGGATAAGCTTCTGCAGTAACGATATAATCTCCTTGGCTGCCTGCAGCAGGCCACCGCCGCCAGCTCCCCCAGCCGCTTCCGGTGCCGATTCCTCTAGAGAGGGTGCGTCGGCAGGTGCAGGTGCGGAGTTCTCAGCGGAACCGGGGGTAGCAGTCTCTTCAGCCGACTGGGCACCCTCCAGTCCACTTGGGTCCGCGCCTGCGGGGGAACCCACTTCAGCCCCACCAGGATAGCCAGGAGGTGCGGCGGCATCAGGTGAACTGAGGCCGTCAGTCTCTCCGTGGCCGTGGTTCTGTGGTGAGGCGGCATTACCAACCGGTGAGGGGGCACCACCTGGAGAGGGGGCACCACCTGGCGAGGGAGCGCCACCTGATGAGGGAGCACCACCCGGTGTGGGAGCACCGCTTTGCGGCGAGGGAGCACCGCCTTGACCACTTTCGCCTTGACCGCCTTCATCTTGACCACCACCGAGCAACGACTGTACCAACATCTGAATCACTTCTATAAGCTTCTGCAGCACCTGCATCATGGCATCGGAGTTTTCGCCACCGGCTTCACCGGTCGGCGCCTGCCCTTCAGATTGGGCAGCGCCTTTATTCACTTCGTCAGTGAAACCGGCCATCGCTCCCTCTGGGGCTTGCATGGCCACCCCTTCACCGTTGCCGCCACTATCAACCAGGGGGTTAACATTTGGACTTACTGCGTCTGTTTTCATCTACACAATCCTCTATCTTTGATTAATTACTGTTTAGCTCGCCAAGTGGACGCCTGCTTTTACTCGGTACGCTAATTTCGGAAACCGTGATTAAAAATCACCTCTTCACCTTACAACTGCAGCATAACAACCGACCGGTGGAGTTAAAATATATCTGACGGGTTAATACTTTCGACACTTGGTGGAGTTTAGAGATTACCGGCAACCGGTAGACTTGACGGGAAATATCAGGCGGTAGTGACAGCCGTTAGAGCTCCGAATGCAACAGGCCGTAAACCGTGTGATCGAGGTATTGCCCCATCACTTTTTCAACACTTCGAATAGTCCCTTCTTCGGTAAACCCCGACCTTTCCAGCAAAGCACGGCTTGTATGATTTTCCGGTGCAGCTTCAGCCTGCACTTTATTGAGGGCGAAGTAGTCAAAACCGATTCCGATGAGATCCCTCAGACACCGGGTCATAATGCCTTTACCAGTAAAGGCCTCGGCCAGCCAATAACGCACATGGCCAATATTTTGAAGTGAATCGATATAGTGATAACCCAGACTGCCGATTATTCTGTCACGGTAAAAGATAGTCTCATGTAAACCCTGGCCATAGGAAAACTTCTGTAGCTCGCCTTTTATCTGCTGCTGCATATCTTCTAAGCTATCTATCCCTTCCATAGAGAGAAGCCAACGGCTGAGGAACTCACGATTTTCGGAGACAACGACGAACAGCTCCGGCGCAAACTGCGGCACAGTCAACTTTACCCACAAGCCTTCGTCTATACGGCGCTCAAACATAGTTATTCAACAAGAAAAGCTATTTCACTTAATACTAACGGTTAACATCAATGCCGGCTATACACCTTAAGACATATGACCATAGAGCAATCGTATACGGTATCAGCGGACAAAATCATTCGTGCCGCCCTGCGAATCGAGGCACTTCCCTATGATCTCCTCACCACGGACTGCAGCCTGGGTTCGATTATTGACACCCAGTTCCCTGAAAATAGCCATGCAGTGAATCTTTACCGTACTTTCTGACAAACCCAGGATTCGCGCTATCTGCTTATTGGGTTCACCTCGAATAAGCAGATTTAGAACATCCCTCTGGCGCGGCGTCATACGTGAAATAACGCTTTCGGCATCGTGCTTTTCCTGGTTTAACGCCCTGGTTGCCGTCTGTCTTCCCCCTTCGTTCAAGACCTGGAATAGCGGATCAAAGATGGCAACCAGCGCCACCTCCGGATAGCGCTCCTGCAATTGTTGGATTTGATAAAGCATCTGTATTTGCGTAGGCCAGAGTGCTGTCAACACCATATCCACTCCGGTATGCTTTTCCAGCAAATCAAAAACCTGCTGAAAATTTGCGGCTTCATAAATTTTAATGGACTGGGAAAATTCCGTAGGCAGCATCTCTTCCAAACCCAAGCTCAGATTGTTACTCCAGACAATAGCAGATAAATTCATTGAGATAGTCCGGCTGTTTGGCTAAAAACTATTTTTCCACAGAGCATTATAATAATGGAATCCGAGTAGTGGTGGCATAGAGCGTCAGGATTATAACTTTAGATATAACCCATAGTGGATAAGATTAGATCAAAAGTGGTAGTACTTACTTAATATAACTTATGCCAACTGGGCAGGCTTTGTTTTTGCCGATAGTATTTTTATCGAACAAAGGTTATAGACCTTTTATTTTCATAGGTCACAACACACTTAAAAACCGCGTTTTCTATAGGTTTGGCGCCATATACCAATAGATCCGAAATAGCCTAAAATCATGACCCTACCCAACAAAAAAATTAAGGAAAACCCGCCTGCCACACGATCGCTTGCTTTGCGCAGGCTGATTTTACCGCATATTACCAAAATGGATGCCAACCTTAACAACGAGATTGCGAAGTCTCTGACAGCCGTTAGGATGGTTATTAGGGACCATACTTTTTCCGTTATATCACCGCGCATAGTCAATCCAAAAAAATTCTGTCCGTACCTTGTACTGAATATTAGTGCGAATAAAAAAAATCTTTCTGTTGCAGTGGACAAAAAGTTAGCGCAAATATTGCTAGCCCATCTGATACCGCCGGAGAGCCTGAGCAATATACCCAGTGCACTGAGAGTCGCAGCGGGGGAAAGCACCCTGGATACTTTGTTCACCGAGGTTGAAGGTTACACTGGGCTGTCTTTTGAACTGGTAGAGATGTACTTATGGAAGAGCAAAAATAATTTTTGCAAGAAGGGCACGCTTATTGAACTGGACAACGAGGTCGTGGGTCGTTGCTCCGCTTGTTGTGTATTTACCGATTCAATAAAACCGCTAATGCTAGATACTCTGGTAGCGCTAAACAACGACCTTTCGACACCACCGGCAGGTTGTGGCTTAAGTGACGCCACTCTCGATCATATGCCAATACAAACCAGTATCGGGGTCGGTGAATCCCATCTTTCGGCAGCCGAATTGAGTCTCATCGCTACCGGCGACATTATGGTAGTCGAAAGAAAAACTGCTGGGTCGGACACACTTGTACGTTTACGTCTGTCCCCCAACTATGGGCTGGGCGCCATCTGGAAAGAAAATCACCTGGTTATCAACACTGATTTGGAGGTTGAAATGAAGGAAGAACTAGTGAGCGATGCAACAGCAGACGCATCAAGTCTCAACAATTTGCAGGTCAGGGTTCTGTTTGAAGTCGGAAGTCAGGCAATCGACCTGAAAACGCTTAAGCAGCTTAGACCTGGCTACCTGGTTGACACCGGCCGTTTAGCCGATAAGCCGGTGAATATCAGCACGGGCGGTAGAGTTATCGCACAAGGTGAACTGATACAGATCGGCAAACATATCGGTGTACGTATTTTAGAGGTATTTGGCGGAGACAGCTAATGGAGCTACTAGACAGGCTACCCGGTTTTCCGATCTACATCACACTCATTGTAGCGCTCGGTCTTGGAACAGTGCTGGGTGTTGTCGCCACATCCTTTCTGAAGATAATCGTAGTTATACATATCGTCAAAAGTGCTCTGGGGCTACAAGAGGCCCCGCCCACTACAGCGCTGAATGCATTAGCACTTATTCTAACTGCCTATATTATGGCCCCGGTGGGCTTGCAGGCCTTAAACATCTTTCAACAGCACGACGTTGACTTGAATAATCTCAAAGATCCTAGAATCGCAGTAGCCATGAAAGACAGTTTCCAACCGTTGAGAGAGTTTTTGTTCCGACATTCCAGCCAACGCGAACGCCTGTTTTTTGTCACTGCCGCAGAAAAAATCTGGCCGCAGGACCATGCCCAAGAGCTCGACGAAAAGGATTTCATCGTGCTATTACCGGCATTTACCACCAGCCAACTGAAAAGTGCTTTCGAAGTAGGGTTTTTGATTTACCTGCCTTTTATTATTATCGATTTGATTATTTCTAACGTACTCCTGGCGCTCGGGATGATAATGGTATCGCCGATCGTCATTTCACTGCCTTTTAAACTACTGCTCTTCGTGCTGGTGGACGGCTGGTCTCGACTGCTGCACGGGCTGGTACTCAGTTACCAGTAGATCATCTCCAAAGGTTGCGTATGAATTCAGAAGAAATTGTTTTTATTACCTCGCATGCCCTTATTCTGGTCATGGTGCTATCACTTCCCACCGTAGGTGTGGGTGCACTGGTCGGTTTAATCGTAGGTCTGTTCCAGGGTTTAACCCAAATTCAGGATCAAACACTGTCTTTCGCCTTCAGGTTATTGGCGACGATTGCAGTACTGATTTTTACCTCGCGTTGGATGGGTAACGAACTCTATAAATTCGCCGTTGAAATGTTCAACAAAACAGCACTGGTATAGTAGTGAACGGCTTTTTTTCCGCCTTCTCAGAAGTGGAATCAGCCCTATTGGCTCTGGCACTGTCCTGGCCAAGAATCATGGTGATTCTATGGATATTTCCCTCGCTAACTGAAGCGGTTATATCCACCGCGGTACGCAGCGCCGTCGCAATTTCCCTGAGCCTTATCGCCGCTCCAGTGGTGTATGAAGATCTGCCCAGTCAAGGGATTAGCCTGGGTGTCGGCTTGGCCATCATAGTCAAGGAGGTTTTTATAGGCCTGCTCATCGGCTTTATGATCGCGCTGCCTTTTTGGACAGCGATAACCATCGGTTTTTTGATTGATACCCAGAGGGGCGCCTTTATGGCGTCATTAATCTCGCCCTTTTTTAGAGGCAGAGTATCTCCTCTAGGTACCTTATTGGCTCAGGCACTTACCGTATTGTTTTTCTCCTCTGGTGGATTTCTTGTTTTGTTGGACAGCCTCTACCAGAGCTATGTGTTTTGGCCAGTGCCGGCATTCTTTCCACATATGAACAGTGGGGATTTCAGCTACTTCGTTCATGCATTCGGCACTATTCTGTACTTTACAGTTTTTCTGGCAGCACCTGTGGTATTGATTCTTTTTTTGATTGACTTGTCTATGGGGCTAATCAATCGATTCGTTCCACAACTGAATGTTTTTTTTCTGTCACTGCCAATCAAGGGAGCCCTGGCCATTTTCATCATGTTGATTTACATCATGACACTGATTGACTACTTCGGAAAAAAATTCATCGCAATACCGATCATCTTCTCTGAGCTTGGAGCTATGTTTCAATGAGTGGCAACGAAGACAAAAGCCGTAAAACCGAGCAGCCAACGCCGCATAAACTGCGCCAGGCCCGTAAGAAAGGTCAGGTTTCGCGCAGTAAAGATGTGGTTTCTACAATAAGCCTTATCGCTATGTTAGCCTATATCTGGATATTCTGGGATTACAACTGGTCACTGCTTGAGGAGTTGATGATAACCACCCTGGAGCTGTCCGAAAAGCCATTATATGTAACCTTTAAATACGTGACAGAGCAGTTGATAACTGTATTTATGATGATTGCGATCCCCTCTGTTGTGATCAGCGCTCTGGCGGTCATACTTTCAAGTGTCATGCAGTTCGGGTTTCTCTTTGCACCCGAGCAGATAAAAATAGACCCACAAAAAATCAATCCCATAGCGGGATTTCAGAGAATATTCAGTCTGAGGAATATGGTGGAGATGCTGAAGGCCATCGTAAAAATCACCGTGTTCGTTGTAGTTTTTTACCTCATTATATATCACTATGCAGAGGACATCTTGAACGCGGCTTATTGTGGCTTAAGCTGCAAGCGGGTTCTCTCCCATCACATCACAATGCTGGTTTGCATCGCTGCGATCATCATCTTTATTCTGACTGCTGTTTTCGACTCCTGGTTCCAGAAATACCAGTTTACTAAGGACCAAATGATGACAAAGGAGGAACTCAAGCGGGATAGAAAGGATACTCAGGGCGATCCACTGTTAAAAAGTCGCCGGGTCAACGTTCAGCGTGAAATGATCAGCGTTGATCTGCTGCAACGTTGCGGGGATATCGCTGTGTTGCTAGTGGCAAACAATATGGCCATCGGACTTAAATACGAACCCGGAGAAACGCCCCTGCCGATCATCACTATTAAAGAACAGAAGCTGGCCGCCACCCGGGTTGCCGAAATCGCCGCAAAGCGGGACAAGCCGATTGTCGAGGACACGTCACTGACAAGGGCTCTCTGGAAATCGGGCAAGTTGGATCAATATATACCTACTGACTATATCGGTGAGGTGGCCCAAATATTTGCGGGGATTCTAAAGCCCGAGGCATCGTGAACATATTGGAACCAGAGCGTCGGAAATATCTACAGCAATCCGAGTTTTCTCGAGAGAAAACAGGCCTCGGTGCGGTTACCGGCCTTGAGCGCGTTGATAATCGAAGAGGCGTGCACGCGCACCGTGTTTTCCGAGATATGCAAATGGCAGGCTATCTGGAAATTGGTATAACCCTTGTCGATCAGCTTAAGTACCTGCTTTTGCCGATCGGTAAGGTTAACGCTGCCCTTCACCGGTTTCCTGGTTTTGCTGGCGCTCAGCGCGGATTCATGGACGTAGATCTCACCCTGCACGATACGCTGTACAGCGACGGCAACCTCTTCATTACTTGCGGTTTTTGTAATGTAGCCCCGTACCCCGATTTGCAGGGCCTCTTGAATCAGGTAGTTTTCCTCGCTGGCCGAGATAATGACAATCGGGATCTCAGGATAGCCGCGCTTAATATAGTGAATACTGTCACAACCATGACTATCCGACAGGTTTAGGTCCAAAAATATATATTGAATGTCTGATGCATGCCCGGAAAGAATCTTAACCGCTTCATTACATGACTCCGCTTCATAGATCTGGTCACATTTAGCAGTAGATTTTAACAGACTGCACAGTCCAAACCTGAACAGCTCATGATCATCAACGACCATACATTTCACGACACCCCCCTTCTATAGGGTCTACACCCATCGACTTTGCTTAAATTATAATATGTAGCTTATAGCCACCTATGACTATGGCATGGGAAACAATACCATTTAAATACGCGTTATGGACTATAGTGGTTCATTTCCCTAATGTGGTAATTTCATCCATACAGCTTCCACTAACAAAATATAATTTGTCGGCGCAGTTTTTTCGCCGTCCCAGTTCACACTTTGGAGCCAGACAATAAGTTACGTGCCTATATTATTATCAAACTTGGTGCGGCTGTTGCGCACCAAGTTTGCGGTTTAAAGATGATAACAGTCCATTCGATATCCATAACGATAACGATAACGATAACGATAACGGCTGCCAGGCTTGATCCGCGTGTGAAGGAAAATAATAATCAACAAGAGGCGCTGACCGGCTGATACTCCCACTCTCAATGAGGTAAGGAATGAAAGCTGCCCGACTCAGGGCTGGATGGCTCCAAGTAAATGTGGCTTTCGCGGTCAAAGTGGCTTTGCGGGCCACCGCAACGATGTGGCTCTGTCTGCAGGCTCTGGGCTGTTTTGACGTCGCTGCGGCCGCTACACCGAAGCCACTGATTCTTTCTGAACAGCGCGATTACTACACTGCATTCGGGTATATCGAATATCTAGAAGACAAAGCCGGAGATTTGAGTTTCTCAGAGGTGGGGCCCGGAACAGGCATGCCCTTCGTAAAAGTAGAGACACCGGCGGCTGATTTTGGGATAAGTAAATCTGCCTACTGGTTTCGTCTGTCAGTCACTAACACCGATCCCCATCAAACACAATGGTGGCTGGAAGTCGGTAATACCGTATTGGACTGGATCGAAGTCTATATCATCCGGTCTGACAAAATCGATAAGCATACGTTAATAAGAAATGGAGTCGCAGTATCATCCAAGGCGATCCGTGTGCCAAGCCCCGTTATGCGGTTTGATCTACACCCGGGAGAGGCGACGCAGATCTACCTGCGCTTAGGGTCGAAGGGCGCGGTTTCAGCACCCATTTTTATTTCACGCCCGGAATTCTTTGTCGTCAACGAGTCCCAAAGACGGCTGTGGATTGGTTTGTGTTACGGATTCGTAGCCGCCTTACTCCTCTACAACCTCATTCTGTTTTTATCTACACGTGACATAAATTATCTCTACTACTGCTTTTGTATCGGTAGTTATATAGTGTTACAGGCAGCTATGGACGGCTTGCTTTATGTTCACTTCTGGCCCAACGATGGCGAACCCAGCTATCCTAAGACTCATCTAATCGTCGCTGTAAGCCTTATCAGCATGCTGCAGTTTTCCCGCCATTTTCTTTATGGATCTGAGGTTTTCCCAAAACTCAGTAAATTTATGTTGGTTTATGCCGTACTGACGATGGCGGTATTTGGTTCAAGTTGGGTGGTGGCGGAACTACACCCCATTGCCTTCCATATTATGTCGGCAACGGTATTGGGGGCGTTTTTTATCGTCATACTAGGTGCGGCTTTAGCCCTGCGCCACGGTGTTGTAGAGGCGAAGTATTTTTTGCTTGCCTGGACTTGCCTGCTGATAGGAACAATCAGCTTCCAGCTTATGCTGTATGCCAAACTACCGGCTAACTTCTTTACCGTCCGCAGTGTTCAACTTGGCTCTGCACTGGAAGCCCTACTATTGTCGTTTGCGCTGGCCCATCGCATGCGCACCTTGATGCAGGAAAACAACCGTATTCAGACCGAAGCCACGATCCACCTGGAGCACAAGGCCCAGCAACGCACTCTCGAGCTTGACCGCGCACTGGCAGAACTTGCTAAAGTCAACCGGCAGCTTGTCGCCGGCAATGTGAAGGCTGTGAAAGCCGATCAGGCCAAATCCAGATTTGTCGCCGCTGCCAGCCATGATCTGCGCCAACCTCTGCAGGCACTGGGCTTTTACCTCCATATTCTCTACAACCGGTCGCCCGATACCGACGAGATCCTGGTTAAATGCAAAGCGGCATTTCACGCCCTGGAATCACTGTTAAAGTCGTTATTGGATATCTCCAAACTGGACACTAATACTGTGCAGGCAAATTTACAGCATATTCCGATCAATGACATTTTTAAGCGACTACAGAATGCCAACGACTATGCTGCGCAGCTCAAAGGATTGCGCTTGAAATTTCGTGGAGCTCACTATACCGTGTTTACCGACTCACAGCAGTTAGAACGCATCTTGAGCAATTTGATCGACAACGCTGTTCGCTGTACCAGCAGTGGAGGCATTTTGGTGTGTGGTCGCGGCAGAAAGCACCATCTGTTACTGCAGGTTTGGGATACGGGGCCGGGCATTCCCAAAGCCGAGCACGAAAATATCTTCCGCGAGTTTTATCAAATAGGGAGCGATGCCAAAAACCAAAGCCATGGATTGGGCTTGGGATTGGCAATCGTCAGACGCCTGACGGCACTACTGAACATTCCTGTAAGCCTGCGCTCGACGGTCGGCAAAGGCGTAGTCTTCTCCTTGCAGATACCCTATGGTCGCGCTGCGATGGCCCTGCCTCCACCCACTTACCAAAGTAATCCGAATATAGAAAATCAGCACCGACTGGCGCTGGTGATCGATGATGATGCCGCCGTTCGCGATAGCATGACCCTGTTGATTAAATCTTGGGGCGGAACAGTCCTGGCAACCGGATCATCCAGCGAGGCATTGGGCATCATCAGCGAGGAAAAAATTGTTCCCGATATTATCATTGCGGATTATGCGTTGGGTGGCAATGAAACCGGCGTGGAACTGGCCGAAGCTCTCTACGCGTTGCTGGGACGAGACATACCTACGATCATTATCACCGGCGAAATCAGTGACGAAAGCGTGAATGCCATTCGTGCTTCAGGTAAAACCTTTATCCACAAACCGATCGATCCTGACAGACTGAAACAGATAATATCCGATTTGATCAAACCTCAGCAGGGTATATGGACAGGACAGCATACACCGTTTCAATAAGAAGCTCGCAATCGGAGACGGCAACTGATGGCAGCCCGGTTAGGACTACAGGCCTGCAAGTAAATATGATGCCGTTGGTCAAAGCGACTTTACGTGGCACTGAAGCAGGAAATCACGACCATCATCATCACTGGTGAAACTGGTCTTGACAGCGTTGATAGCACTAGCACATTCGGTAAGTCATTTATTCACAAAGCGGCCGATCCGAATCAATTATAACGTGTTGTATTGGAACGGGTAGAACAACAACAGGGTATAAGAGCCAATTGATGCATTTGCTCTCGATTAGATAGCTCAAATTCATGAACGATAAAGTGACAGTTTTCCGCCATGATGTCAGACGGCTTCTGACATATACAATCGTGTTGATTAAAGCGACACTGCGCAGCAGTGCTCTGCTCTGGCTCTTCCTGCGCATCTTGTGCTTTTTACTTCCCGTCGTTGGGGCGGCCGCGAAACCACTGGTTCTAATGGAACAGCGCGATCACTATGACACACTTGGTTATCTCGAATACCTTGAGGACAAAACGGGAAAACTGGCCTTGTCAGATGTCGGTCCCATATCTGAAGCACTTTTCACCAATGTTGAACAATCGGCTAATTTCGGCTTTGGCAACTCAGTCTACTGGTTTCGCTTATCAGTCACAAATACCCATCCCCAACAACCACAGTGGTGGCTGGAAGTACGCAATCCCGCATTAGATCTGATAGACGCTTACATCTTCAAATCCGGTACGGTCAGCACGCACACGCAAACGGGGGCTCTGGTTCCTATATCGACTAGACCGATAGGCGTGCGAAATCCAGTTATCAATCTCGATCTGGCCACGGATGAAGTCGCGCAAATCTACCTGCGAGTTGAAACCAAAGGGGTGATTTCAGTCCCAATTTTTATTTCACGACCTGAAGTTTTCGCTGTCAAAGAATCTCACATACAGGCGTTAATTGGTTTATGTTATGGGACTATTCTTGCTTTATTGCTCTACAATCTTATCCTGTTCATATCCACACGCGATGTCAACTACTTCTACTACTGCCTTTGTGTCGGTAGCTGTGGGATTTTTCAGTTTGTCCTGGACGGTCTGGCCCATGAACATATCTGGCCCGGCAACGGCGCGCTCAACCGACCCACTGCCTGTTTTCTCATTGGTTTATGTATTGCCACGACATTGCAGTTTACCCGTAGCTTTTTACGCGGAGCGGAGATTTTCCCGAAGCTTAACCAGGTAATACTCACTTGCTCCGTCCTGGTTTTTCTGTACGGTTCAGTATGGTTTGCAGTTGAAATAGAACCTCTAACGATTATTATTTTCTCCGTATTGTCATTTGGAGTAATGCTCCTAATGATATCGGCAACCGTTATAGCATTGCACCACGGTATTGTAGAGGCGAGATATTTACTGATTGCCTGGATATGCCTGCTGCTGGGTGTTATTGGTTTCAATCTTATGGTCCATGGCAAAGTGGCGGCCAATTTCTTTACCTTCCGCAGTATCCAAATTGGCACCGTATTGGTGTCCGTTCTGTTATCATTCGGGTTGGCGCATCGCATGCGGGTTTTAATGCAGGAAAATACCCGTATTCAGACGGAGGCTAAAATCAACCTGGAGCGCCGAGTAAGAGAACGCACTCTCGAACTCGACCATGCAATGAGTGAACTCGGCAAAGCGAATAAGCTACTCCGCGATAGCAATGTGAAAGCCGAGGAAGCCAATCAGGCTAAATCTGAATTTATCGCAGCAGCCAGTCACGATCTTCGTCAACCCTTGCAGGCACTGGGATTTTACCTGCGCATTCTGTATGACAAGTCGCCCGGAGTCGACGAAGTACTGGCAAAGTGTCGATCAGCTTTTACCGCCTTGGAATCACTACTGAAATCGCTGTTGGATATCTCCAAACTTGATTCCAACACCGTACAGGCAAATTTTCAACATATCGCAATTAACGACATTTTTGAACGATTGAAGAACGCCAACGACTATGCAGCTCGGCTCAAGGGGCTGCGGCTGATCTTTCGGGGCACCAGGTACACGGTATTCACCGATACACAACAATTGGAACGCATCTTGAGCAATTTAATTAATAACGCTATTCGCTACACCACCGAGGGAGGCATCTTGGTATGTAGTCGCCGACGCGAACACTACTTGTTGCTGCAGGTGTGGGATACAGGTCCGGGCATCCCCGATGCAGAACACGACAATATCTTTCGGGAGTTCTATCAACTGAAGAACCGGATCAAAGACCAAAGTCAGCTCCCCGGATTGGGTCTGGGATTAGCAATAGTCAAGCGTCTAGCGACCCTGTTGGGTATTCCTATGAGTCTGCGCTCGACCTTGGGCAAGGGTGTGGTATTCTCCCTGCAAGTTCCCTACGGTCATGTAACCAAGTCACCATTACCACCTATCCACACGCCTGATCCGTCGATTGATCACCATATGGTGGCACTGGTGATCGATGATGATGCCTCGATTCGCGATAGTATGACACTGCTAATCGAGTCATGGGGAGGAGCGGCCTTGGCCGTTGGATCATCCAACGAAGCCATGCGCGTTATCACCGAAGAGCAAATCACTCCGGATATTATCATTGCGGACTACCAATTAGGTGAGAATGAAAGTGGAGTGGAACTGGTTAAAGCTCTCTATGCCGAGCTACAGCAAAGTATTCCTACGATCATCATCACGGGTGAAACGAGTAAAGACAGCATAGAAGCCATTCGTTCGTTCGGTAAAGACTTTATTCACAAGCCGGTTGCGCCCGACAAGTTGAAGCAGATTGTCTCCAATTTGATCAATCGACCGCACAATACACCGACGGCCCGATAAATACCGCTGGCATCATGCTGCAATTATGGAGAGAGTCGCTAAACAGCGCACTACTGTACCTGGGGGATATAAGCGTTTTTAAATACGCCTTTTGGACTATGGCCTCTCTTAGTCCTATATGATACGTTTAACATGAAGTAGTTGCTGCTACCCATTGCAGCGACTATTCCTCACCCAGATTTCCAATTTGGAGCCAGCAGTAATGATAACCGCCCTATTCAACTAGATGGCTCTAGGTAAATATGCACTTAACGGGTTCAACATGGTACGGGGCGGGGCGACTGCATTCTGGTTTATTTTATGCGTGTTGGGGTTTATGTATTCGACTTTCGCCGATACACCCGGATCATTGGTTGTTTCGGAAACACACAATCACTATGCCACACTTGGATACATTGAATACCTGGAAGATAAGGTTGGCAGTTGGACTCTATCTGATGTGAAGTCTATGGCAGGTCCGGTTTTCACCAGAGTTGAAAAGTCGGCAGCCAACTTCGGAATAGGTACCTCGACCTACTGGTTCCGTCTGTCTGTTACCAACGCTCATCCGCACCAGGAACATTGGTGGTTGGAAGTACAGAACCCGCTATTAGACCTGATAGATACTTATGTGATCAGGTCTGACTCAGAGGTTACACATGCACGGATAGGGGACTCCCTGCCAATATCAAACAGGTCGATACGTGTGCGGAACCCAACTTTCGAGCTTAATCTAAATACAGGAGAAACCGTAAAAATTTATCTGCGGATTAAGACTACAGGTTTAGTATCGGTCCCGATTTTTGTCTCACGGCCAGAAGTTTTTGCAGTCAGTGAATCGCATAAACAAATGTGGATCGGTTTATGTTATGGCGCCATCGCAGCCTTGCTTCTTTATAACCTGATACTGTTTCTATCCGCACTCGACATCAGTTACCTCTACTACTGCTTTTGTATCGCCAGTTTTGTGGCGTTCCAGGCCGTTTTAGACGGCCTGGCCTATGAGTATGTCTGGCCCGACAACGGCGACCTCAACTACCCGGTCAATTTTCTATTGGTTGGTTTATGTATTGCCAGCGTACTTCTGTTTACCCGTCATTTTCTGCGTGGCGCAGTGATTTTTCCGTTACTTAACAGGCTTATGTTTTACCATTCCTTCTTGACGTTAATGCACTGTGCAATATGGCTGGCGGTTGGCGTAACACCTCTCGCTCTTCAAACAATGTCTGTTTTAGCATTTGGCGCAATTTTCATGGCAATAGCGACCACAGTTATAGCGATGCGCCAAGGCATTATCGAAGCGAGGTATTTTTTGTTGGCCTGGCTATGCCTGCTGGCGGGTCTGACTAGCACCGATCTTATGATTCACGGTGTACTCCCGGCTAGCGTCCTGACTGCTCGCGGCGTGCAAATTGGATCGACCCTGGCAGCGGTTCTACTGTCATTTGCCTTAGCACATCGCATGCGAACGCTAATGCAGGAAAACACATGTATTCAGACGGAAGCCAAGGTCAATCTGGAGCGTCGGGTAAGAGAGCGCACCCTCGCACTCGACCGTGCAACGAACGAACTCGGCGAAGCCAATAGGCTGCTCGTCGAAGGTAATACAAAGGTTGTAGAAGCCAACCAGGCCAAGTCTGAATTTATCGCGGCTGCCAGCCATGATTTGCGCCAACCTTTGCAGGCGTTGGGTTTCTACCTGCGCATTCTCTATGACAAAGCACCTGGAGTGGATGAAGTCCTGGTCAAATGTCGATCGGCCTTTCGCACCTTGGAATCGCTGCTGAAGTCGCTGTTGGATATTTCAAAACTTGACTCCAACACCGTGCAGGCAAACATCCAGCATGTTGCAATAAGTGAAATCTTTGAAAGGTTGCAAAACGACAATGACTACACAGCGCGACTAAAGAGGCTACGCCTGACTTTTCGCAGAACAGATTGTACGGTACTTACCGATCCGCAAAAGCTGGAATGTATTTTAACCAATTTAATAGAAAACGCCATTCGTCACACCAACAAAGGTGGTGTTTTGGTGTGCGGTCGAACGAGAAAATACTACCTGCTACTACAAGTATGGGATACAGGCCCAGGCATCCCCGAAGAGGAACACGATAATATCTTTCAAGAGTTCTATCAACTGAAGAGTCGCACTCAAGAGCAAGGTCAAGACCCCGGGCTGGGCCTGGGATTGGCTATCGTCAAACGCCTAACCACTTTGCTGAATATTTCGATAAACCTACGCTCAAAAATCGGAAAGGGTGCGGTTTTTTCGCTGCAAGTTCCCTACGATCATTCCTCTAACTCACTATCACCACCCGCCGGCTCAATCAATCTGCCTCTGGGTCAACACATAGTCGCGCTGATAATCGACGATGACATCACCATTCGCGACAGTATGACACTGCTGATCGAATCCTGGGGAGGCGTGGCCCTGGCAGTTGGGTCATCAAAGCAAGCCATATGCGCTATCACAGAGGAGCAAATTGTACCGGACATTATCATTGCGGATTATTGGCTCGGTGATGATAAGACCGGTGTGGAAGTGGTCAAAACCCTCTATGCCAAACTGCAGCGTGAAATACCTACGGTCATCATAACCGGCGAGACGAGCAGTGACAGCATGGAGGCCATTTATGCGTTTGGTAAGGATTGTCTCCATAAGCCAGTTGACCCTGATAAGCTGAAACAGATCATCTCCAATTTGATCAAGCACCAACAGAGCACTCCCGCGGACTGATACTTATTCTCCAGCCTAGGTTAACCGCCGCTCATTGTGAAAAACGGCAAATCTGGCCCGGGGATCAATTATAGCTGAGGATAAATCCGTGTTCTAATTCTCGATCTTGATCGCAACTTACATCTGGATAGTTTCTTTCCAATGCCAATGATCTACCACAATCCTCTGAAAATTTCTGCCTGTCGTTCTTTTCACACGGCATCTCCATCGACACAGACTCTTGATTTATTGAAAGTGTACAATCCATACCAAGGTACCGATTTCATATAACGATTAAAAATAGCACTACTAACACACTAAGCGATAGTTTCCGTTAAATTTAGTAATAAGGCGTTACCACCTGTTGCGACGATGTTGTTGGTTTTGGTTTTCTCCACAGCATAAGGCAACAGAGCTAAGGATTGTACCCCATCAGAGACCGGCTCAGTGAGCAGTGGGATAATCGGCCCAGCTCGCGCGGCGAGAATAGCAGCAATGCCGTGGGTGTTTTTTGTAACAATGCCGGCTATATCACTTTGGCCTGCCAGTGCGATAAACTGCGATGGAGTGGTTATCGCCGCAACAAGCGCCTCCGGCAAAAAGCGGTGCACCCATGTTGCTATTACCTCAACACAGGCCGCGTCTTCAGTAGTTTCCGCCACCAGTAACACCGCATTTCCGGCAGCGAGTGCGGCAATAGTATGCTGCACAGCATAACTAAAGCTATTCTCACTGGCACAAATAAGAAACACACCTCGACCATGCAAAGATAGCTCGTTTCGCTCACCCGTTGGTCCCGGCAACAAAGTTGTTTCCGTAAACATTGCACTGGCCTCTTCAAGCAATGCCCCACAACGCAACAGTACGGAGGGGATGGTCAAATCACTTACACCACTGATTGTCAAGACATTGTTCAGCTTAGTGGCGCGTTGTTCGCCCGTCAGGCCATTCCAATGCCACTGGGCTTTTTGCGCCAACAACAACGCACTCCTGCTTTCCGCTGTCAAAGGCTCGGCTTTCACAGCGACGCCTCCAATGGGAGGACTCCGCCAAAGGTTGGTGAAACGTAAAAGGTAGTGTGGACCGCCGGCTTTATAACCCGTGCCCGATAGCCCCTGTCCACCGAACGGATTGACACCGACAACAGCACCAACCATGTTTCGGTTAATGTAGGTATTACCCACACGGGTCTTAGAAAATACGGTGTCAGCAAAGCTGTTAATACGACTGTGAATACCAAGGGTGAGTCCAAAGCCTGTCTCATTTATCTGAGTCAACACATTATCGAGGTCGCAGGCCCGGTAACGCATCACGTGTAGAATCGGCCCAAATACTTCACCCTCCAACTGGGAAATACTGTTTATTTCAAATATATGAGGCTCTATGTAGTTTCCTTCCGGACAACCCTCCGGAATGACTGCGCTGCCGACAAATATAGCTTCAGCGTGCATACGATCGATATGGCAACGCAACATCTGCAGTGCCTTTTTATCGATTACAGGACCGATATCACTGCTGAGCCTCCAGGGTTCACCAACGGTCAGCGTCTCCAGCGCGCCTCTGAGCATACTGATGACACTCTCCGCCACCTCTTCCTGAATCAATAGCACACGCAGCGCCGAGCAGCGCTGTCCGGCACTCAAAAAGGCCGACTGCACCACATCGTCAACCACTTGCTCAGGCAGCGCGGTGGAGTCCACCAGCATGGTGTTCTGACCCCCGGTTTCGGCAATTAACGGCGGCAAGGTACCACCTCTGGTAACCAGGTCGTCCTGAATACGACGCGCGGTTTCAGTTGAGCCGGTAAACGCCACACCGGCCACCCGCCGGTCGGCCATCAATAGCGGGCCAAGATACCAGCCAGGACCGATAAGTAGGTGTAGGACATCTCCCGGCACCCCGGCCTCTTGGATAATTAGCACAGCCTGTACCGCCACCATTGGTGTTTGTTCGGCCGGTTTGGCAATAACGGTATTTCCAGCAGCCAGAGCTGCGACAACCTGCCCAACAAAAATAGCCAGGGGGAAATTCCAGGGGCTAATACACACAAATACACCGCGCCCCTGGGCCAGGCTGGATGAATCGGGGGGCTGATCGGTAATACGGCGGATCTGTAACGCATAATACCGACAAAAATCAACCGCCTCGCGCACCTCTGAAACACTATCATCAAGCGTGCGACCGGCCTCATAACTGATCAACCCGGTCAGTAACGCCATACGCTCTTCCATCAGGTCGGCAGCTCGTTCCAAAATCACCGCGCGCGCATCGGGGCCCAACGCCTGCCAGGAAGGCTGCGCCATGTCGGCAGATGTTAGTGCATTAGCAACATCCTGGTCTGTAGCGTTGGTGTATTGCCCCACAGTGATGCTGGTATCAGCCGGACAGCTCAATGGCTGGAGCTTGCCTGTGCACATTTGTCCATTGATTACCGGACCGGCCCGCCAGCCAAAGCGCCTGGTTTCTCCAGCCGCCTGACAAAGTTTGTCGGCGGCGAGGGCGTCATCGAGATCAATTCCCCGGGCACTTTTTCGCAGCTCACCGAAAGCGGTAAAAATATCACGCGGCACTGGTATCCCGGTGTGACGGGAACCCGGTAGGGCATGAATTGTAGCTTCAACGTTACCGATAATACTCGCGGCCGACACATCGGCATTGAGGAACTGGTTGACGAAAGAGCAGTTTGCACCATTCTCCAGTAAACGACGTACTAGATAGGGCAGCAGATCACTGTGACTTCCCACCGGTGCATACACACGCAGTGGCGGTTGCCTGTCCTGTACTGGCCCAAGTTGGCCGTACAACAGATCGCCCATACCGTGCAAACGTTGAAATTCATAATCACCACCCACACCCGCCAACTCAATTATCGAGGCCACAGTATAGGCGTTGTGGGTGGCAAACTGAGGAAAAATAGTGTCTTTCTCGGCCAGTAGACGACCGGCACAGACCTGATAACTGAGATCCGTGTGAGACTTGCGGGTAAACACCGGGTAATCAACCAGGCCGAGTTCTTGCGCATGTTTGATCTCGGCATCCCAGTAAGCGCCTTTCACCAACCGCACCATCAGGCGGCGGTTACTGACTCTGGCGAGAGCAACAAGCCAGTCAATTACACTCAATGCCCTTTTCTGATAGGCTTGCAGCACAAAACCCAGACCGTCCCAGTCCTCAAGTGCTGGATCGACAGCCAACGCCTGGAACACATCAAGTCCAATATCCAGGCGAGCCGCCTCCTCTGCGTCAATCGTGAATCCGATGTTAAACTTCTTCGCTTCCCGTGCTAACCGGGCGACCAGGGGAACCAGTTCCTCCAAAACTGATTCCTGGTGACTGAATTCATATCGGGGGTGCAGAGCGGTTAGCTTGACAGAGATACCATTGGCGGCGTAAACATTGTCGGCATCGTTACGCTGACCAATTTCTCGAATAGCTAACATGTAAGCATCAAAGTACTTCTTCGCATCTTCAAAAGTACGGGCACCCTCGCCCAGCATATCGAATGAAAAGCGTGTGCCCGTGGGATTTTCTTTCGCACCGCGCTTAATAGCCTCAACAATATTACGCCCCAATACATACTGCTGCCCTAAGAGCTTCATCGCCTGCAAGACGCCGAAACGTACGGCGGGCTCGCCCAGCCGACTGACAAGTGCCCGCAACCACTTAGCCGGGTTTTCGGTGATACCGGCATCCATGCCAACGACACGGCCCGTTAACATCAAGCCCCAGGTCGCTGCATTGACAAACAGATTACTGGATTTTCCAATGTGACTATACCAATGTCCCGAATGAATCTTCTCGGCGATAAGGCGATCCGCGGTTAGACCGTCGGGTACACGTAACAACGCCTCAGCCAGGCACATTAGCGCTACACCCTCCTGCGTCGATAGGCTGTATTCCTGCAGGAATGCGTCTAGCAGTCCCTGGTTTTCAGGGGAAGTGCGGCATTGCTCCACCAACCCCAGAGCCATACTCTCGACGCGTTCGCGAGCTGCGGGTTGCAGCGGATTGTTTTGCAACAGCTGCTCAACCATCTGCTCTTCCGCCATATGGCTGTTACAACGAATCTCTTTCCTTAGTGGGTTTAGAACATCGAATAGCATGGTAGTAAACTCGGTATCATTCACTTTGATATCTTGTGTAAAAAGGGGGACTCTACATCAAAGTCGACCAATACCAAGAAATTGATCTCCTTCCAACTGGGCGCGGTTGGCATAGAGCGTTGGGTATTTGGCACCCAGCAGGGTCCCCAAAGGCATGATATCGTCCTGCCTGGAGGATTCACATAATCCCTGCATTTTTCCCCCGACAACAGGTCGCATTGTAGGGGATTGCGTGAAATATTATTTTCTATATTTCGCATTTATTCGGTACAATCTAAGGTATTCGTAGCATTTCATAGTGATAAATAATTCGTGCTGAAGCCTCTTCATCGACCGGAATTCAGTCGACAGGTTGGCAGCGGTGTCCCGGCAGCATGGCCGTCCGTGCATAAAGTCGCGTGAGATGTCCAGCAAATTTGATTGTTAACGGATGGACGAAAGTGTTTATTCCCCTAACTTGGCACATAAATACTCCGAACCCGACAGGGTAGAGTCAGAAGCCAGTCATTACCCGAGCGTGGAAACCGATTGCTATCAATATCGTTTATTTCATAAAAAAGGCGAATAATAATGAAGAAAGGCTGCGATACACTCGACCGAATTGATGCCAAGATACTGGATATCTTACAAAGAGAGGGCCGTATCTCTAATATTGATTTGGCCGGCCGCGTTAACCTGAGCCCTACCCCCTGCCTGGAGCGCGTGCGCCGACTGGAGAAAAATGACTATATAGAGAAGTATGTTGCCCACCTGAATCCCAAAAAATTGAATTCAAACCTTGTCGCGTATATTCAGGTGTCGTTGCAGCACACCACCACCGCCGATCTGGACGAATTTAACCGGAAAATGTTGAAGATGGATGAGGTGGTTGAATGCAGTATGGTGGCAGGAGGCTTCGACTACCTCATTAAAATCCGCATTTCCGACATGACTGGTTACCGGAAATTTCTGGGGGGAAAATTAGCCGCCATTGAGGGCATTAGCCAAACTCACACCTATGTTGTCATGGAGGAAGTCAAGTCGACACATGTCATCCCCGTGTCGCTGACGAAGTAAAGCTATCTTCCGTTACCTTTGGTGGGGCACTTTTGATGCAACAGAATTTTTCACTGTAAAACCCACTTTTTTTATTTATATATCGAGGCGATTCGCCAATTACAGTGATATATTTTTCTATATATTTGTCATAATACGCCACATAAACTAAACGAACTTAGACATCTCAGTTGAGCCCGAATGCTTTTTCTTGAGTAGCCTGAGAGCCCTAAACTTATTTTACACGTTTAAATAATAATTGGTTTTCATTCATGCAGTAGTGGGCGAAGGCATCATTTATACGCATTATGGACTATGGCGTCACATTTAACTCATGTGATAGTTTTCACTGAGTATGCTGCCGCCCATGATAGTCGGAAGGTACTATGTTTTACCAACAAGCCCTGGAAAACCCGGATAGCGAACAACTGGCTATCAAGAATATCTACTCAGAATTAAAGGAACTGTGTAACCAGGGTGCCTGCAGACCAAATAGTGACATTGCCAACGATACCTCAGCCATCAAGACCATTGCCAAAACTTTGATAGAGAAACTTACGCTTTCACCACCAGACGTACTGGACGACGTTGCCGAGGCAATGGCATGTCTAAAATGGCTGCTGCAGGAAAATTTTACATTTCTCGGCCATACGAAATACAACCTCGTCGAGCATAACTCTGGCACTTACCGGAACAGTTTTCAAGATAAAAAACTGGTCTATCTCCTAGATGCCAGGCATTGTCGAAGCAGCCACATCTATCCGTTTATCCCCACACCAGGCAGCTCAGGTGTACTTCAAACTGGACAGTGCTCAGGAAATTCACTGGTTGCGCCAGCAGAGCAGCAAGGCAAGCCCCTGGGCAGAATGGGGCGCGACAGGTAACTTTCATGTTGATGCCTTGGACAGCGTCAACAACACGGGAATCAGCAACCCCCAAGCTCAAGGATGCAAGGCGGAAATTTAGTGAGTAATCATATATGGTTGAAAATCAGTGGGCGATTGGTCTGACGTTTACACTGTATCTGGCAGGTATGTTTGCTATCGGGTTGTGGTCCTATCTCCGCACCAAAGATATGTCGGATTATATTCTCGGCGGGCGCAGCCTTGGACCCTTGCCCTCGGCACTGAGTGCGGGGGCCTCGGATATGAGCGGCTGGCTACTATTGGGCCTCCCCGGTTATGCCTATGTAGCTGGTGTTGAAGCCGGCTGGATCGCCTTAGGGTTGTTGACCGGCACCTGGCTAAACTGGAGGGTGGTCGCTCGCAGATTGCGCATTTACAGCTACAAAATGGGAGACTGTTTAACGATTTCCGACTACCTCGAAAACAGATTTCGGGATAACAGTCGCCTTTTACGCATTATTTCTGCCCTCATAATTTTGTTTTTTTTCTTATTTTACACCAGCTCCGGACTGGTGGCCGGCGGCAAGCTGTTTGAAACCGTATTCGGACTCGATTATCGTCTGGCCGTCATTGTGGGAACTATCGCAGTGGTGTCCTACACACTTTTCGGGGGTTTTCTGGCCGTCGCATGGACCGACGTTGTTCAAGGTCTATTGATGTCGGCTGCTTTAGTTATTGTCCCAGTTGCAGCCATTGAGGCTATGGGTGGGGTGGCTGCTATACAGGAGACGGTCGCTGCAAAGAATCCTGCGTTGCTTGATCTTTGGACTGGCACATCCGGGGAGTCTATCGGCGCGATTTCGATTTTTTCCCTTTTGGGCTGGGGCTTGGGCTACTTCGGTCAACCACATATTCTGGCACGCTTTAAGGCAATTCGGTCTGAGGAAGATATACCTGCCGCCAGGCGAGTGGCGGTAGCCTGGGCCACGTTAACGCTTGTGGGCTCCCTGATATGTGGGTTTGTCGCGATTGCTTATTTCGGTGAGCCGCTGGAAGACAGTGAAAGGGCGTTTATGCTGTTGATTGACGCACTGTTTAATCCGTTGGTGGCGGGGATTTTACTGGCGGCAATACTGGCAGCTGTGATGAGTACGGCAGACTCTCAACTGCTGGTTGCTTCCTCGGCACTGGCTGAGGACTTCTACAGAGCGCTGTTTCGCCAAAATGCATCGCAGCGGGAGCTGGTGAAAGTCGGACGCCTGGCCGTGGTGTTGATTGCCTTGGTCGCAAGCTACATTGCCCTCGAGCCTGAAAATCAAGTGTTGACCATGGTCAGCTACGCCTGGGCGGGGTTCGGAGCGGCCTTTGGTCCAACCATCGTTTTTTCACTCTACTGGAGACGCATGAACCGCAACGGCGCCCTGGCAGGCATTATTGTGGGCGGTATTACGGTGGTGGTTTGGAAAAATTTGAGCGGAGGAATTTTTGAACTGTATGAGCTGATTCCGGCCTTTTTTATGTCGAGTGCGGCTATCGCCATAGTGTCGTTAGTAACTGCCGAGCCTGTAGTTGCCATCAAACAACAGTCTAAAGGCGTGACTCACGGTGTATAACAACAAGACAGGTAGCTACAAAACAGATAAAAGACTTAGTGGTGACTCTCCACTAAAAAACTTCCTATTTTTATACTTATACAGGAGCGAGAAGATGAAAAACAAGAAGAGCTTTTCAAGAAAAAGCGGCGTTCAAGCACTGCTGGTTGCAACAAGCTGCTCGACTGCAGTCATACAGCCTGTTTTGGCACAAAATGGTACTGAAATAGCTTATCAGGACACCTCGGGAAGCACCGTAATAGAGGAAATAGCCGTAGTCGGTACCAGACGTGAAGGCCGCAGTGCCACCCAGGCGCCGGTTCCTGTGGATGTACTGAATCAAGCGGATTTAGAGGCGCAAGGCAGTACAGACATATTGGATGTACTGACTAATGTTGTGCCTTCCTATAATGTCGGTCGTGAACCTATCAGCGATGCCGGCACTCTGGTTAGACCCGCAAACTTACGCGGCTTACCTTCCGACAGCACACTGGTATTGGTCAATGGAAAGCGGCGCCACCGAGGTGCGGTTATAGGAGAGTTTATCTCCGGTATCAACAAGGGCGCACAGGGTGTAGATCTTGCACCAATACCCGGCATAGCGATGAGGCAGGTCGAAGTACTACGCGATGGTGCGGCGGCACAATATGGCTCCGACGCCATTGCCGGAGTGATAAACTTTGTACTGGCCGACGATCCTGAAGCGCGAAAAATTCAAGTCAGCACGGGTGAATATTCTGAGGGTGATGGTTCCATCAAACAGATCTCTGGCCTGTTCGGTACTCACTTGGGGACGAACGGTTTCGCAACCTTGGCGTTTGAGGCAAAAGACACCTCGCCCACCAGCCGCGGCGTTCAGGATACAGGCGCTCAAACCTTAATCGACGCCGGTAATGAGGCGGTTCCCAACCCGGTAGTCGTGTGGGGTACACCAGAGATAACCGAGGACTATAAAGTCTTTTTCAATGCCGCTGTTGAAACCGGGGTGGACGGTGAGGCCTATGCATTCGGCAACTATGCCACGCGCGATACCGACGGCAGCTTTTTCTACCGCAACCCGACCAATCGCAGTGGCGTTTATTCCAATGACGGCGGCGCGAGCTTGCTGGTGGCTGACCTAACCGATGACGGCTCCGGCGCTTGTTCAAGTGCACCGGCGGATCTTCAGCAAACTATGGATGACCCCGATTGCTTCGTTTTCAACGAGCTTTATCCCGGCGGCTTCACTCCGCGTTTCGGCGGTAAAGTCATTGACACCAGCTTCGTGGCCGGAGTACGGGGTGAGTGGTCAGACAACTTAAAATATGATCTGAGCGCATCTTTCGGACAAAGTGAGATACAGTATGAAATGCGAAATTCGCTCAACGCGTCTTACGGTCCAAACACACCCACCAATTTCAGTCTTGGCACACAGATTCAGTCCGAGCGTTTGCTTAATGCGGATTTTTCCTACCCGATTGATATTGGTTTGGCTTCCGATTTAAACATCGCTTTTGGCGCACAATTTCATGATGAAGAGTTTGAAATCATTGCAGGGCAGACCGAGTCCTGGGCCCCTGGCGGCCTTGAAGAGCAGGGTTTCTCAATTGGTTCCAACGGTTTCCAGGGTTTCTCCTCAGATGTAGCCGGTCGTTTCTCGCGCACCAGTCAGGCTCTCTACATCGACACCGAGGCCGATGTTACCGATAACTGGCTGATGTCAGTCGCCCTACGCTTTGAAGACTTCGATGATTTCGGCAGTACAACAGATTTCAAAATCGCGACACGGTTGAATGTTACCGATTCGTTTTCTCTACGTGGCGCTTACAGCACGGGTTTCCGCGCACCTACCGTGGGACAGAGCGATCTGCGACGTTCAGCTACCAGCTTTGAAAATGGTCAGTTAATCGACACACTCGTTGTTTCCCCCACTAGTGCGGTGGCCTTACAGAAAGGCGGTCAACAACTGGAACCGGAGGAGTCCACGAGCTTTAGCATCGGCACAGTCCTTTCACTGGGGTCAATAGATCTTACGATCGATTACTTCAATATCGAAGTGGACGATCGACTGTCATTAAAAGAAGACACGATTACGGCTGCCGATATCTCAGCATTGGAGGCTGCGGGGGTTATCAATGCCGCTTCAATCAGTTCCGTTCAGTTCTTTGTCAACGATTTCAGCTCCGAAACACAAGGTGTTGATCTGGTTGCTACCTGGCCGCTGGAGTCCGACCTTGGTAATACGGACTTTACTCTGGCCTATAACTGGACTGAAACGGAAATCACCGCCGGTGATGAAATTTCAGAGGCCCGTATCCGTGAACTGGAGGAATCGCTGCCAGAAAGCCGACTGACGCTGACCACACTACACACGTCAGGTGATTGGAGTTTTATGCTGCGAGGCAATTATTATGATGAAACCTTTGAATTTGTATTTAATGATACCAGCGTGCCGGTTACTACTCCAAGTCTGTTCGTTGTTGATGCAGAGGTGGGGTATCAGGTAACCGAATCAATCAGTCTCAATGTGGGCGCAAAAAACCTGTTCGACGAGCGGCCAGACGAGTGGTCGGTACCCCAGGCGGACGAGAGTGTCTGGACCGGCCGCACGCCGGGCTTCCTGGGTGCCATCTATCCGCTGAACTCGGCAGCCGGATTTAACGGCGCCTACTACTACCTTCGCGCCGGTATTAACTTTTAAGCGTCGCAAAAATGGGGCACGGCTACAGACGGTTGGCACTGTCACCGCAGAGCTAAACCTGAAACATGCCGTGCCACCGAAAGCGGGTACCACAGGCCAATATCCGGTATTGGCACACCCTGGGTACTCGCCTCACTTATGCCGCCGGCATTTCCAAATAAGCAGCCTCGATCCTGTCGATGAGCTCATCGTTTTCAAACTGCAAATCGGGCATATGCGTAAACAGGGGGTTGAGTAGAGGATGGTCGACCGCCGGCGTCTCCAGGCCGGCATTGCGCCTGATCCGATAGATCGCCAGGACTTCAACAGGCAATAGATCAAATGGGCGGGAACAAAACTCGGGGCGTCGGTCTCCACGGTCTTCGATATTGTCACAGTGATAGTCGCACAAATCGACAACTAATTGCGAATCAAAATCAGGTGCCAGTAAACTGTCCAGCAGGTTTTTATAAACATTCCCGGTATTGAACGCCAAAGTCTTGCGGGTATCTCCGCCTTTTAAAAAGTAATAAACATTGAGGGCAAAACGTTCGTAAATGCTGTTATCGACAGTCTCTCGATTGAGATACGCCGGATCAAAAAAGATATCCTCAAGCACTTTGACCATTTCACCTGCAGCTGCGTCCTCACCTTGCGATACGGCGTGCAAGAGCAAGCCTGCGGCCGGACTGAACTCTACTCTCAACTCAGGCAAATTTCTATTGGGATTGAAAGCTATAGCATTTTTCAGAGCTTGCCGGGCCAGCTTGATATTCCATAATCGGTAAGACATAGAGCTGCCTATATCTGCCCAGCCGCTCTTATCGCCCCTCAGCAAAGTCCCGATCCCGGCTACAGCTTTGATAGTCGCGATTAAACCGAGCGAATCGCTGACATTGCCTAGCGTTGACACCAGCCCCTGCGCCAAGTCGGCCTCGATATAGTCGAGTTCCTCGGCGATGGAAATACCTGATTCAGCGGGCGTTTGCAGGTAATTTTCTCGTACAGACTGCAAAAGCCCTTCATATGAAATACTCACGCACTGTCACCTGGCTGCCACTTATCTAATGGGAGATATTAGCAACTGCTGTGCCTTTAGATCAACTCCTATACCGAACCCGGAAATTTCCTCCCCGCGACTGATAGTCGCCCGGAAATCCCGCAATGCGCTTCTGGCATTGCGCTGGGTGAGCGCATCGATATTCTGATAGCGCCCGGTTCTATTGGCGGCGTCGGTCAGAATCTCCTCGACAAAACCGGTGAAGTTTTGCTGTCGTCTCGATAAGTTACCAATCTGGCCGACCTTTGAGGCTTTGACTTCAAAAAACTGCAACACGCCGTCGCTGTTTCTGGCGACAATATCAATGCCGTTATTGCTTCTGTTTTGTACGGCGAATATATCCGTGAAGTCATTTTGCCTGAGGAAGCGCTCTGCAATCTCCTCGCCAAAGGCTCCGGTCTGCCTCGTCGTGAGTCCGGACACATTCACATTGTCCAGAACATCAAACAGATCGTCACTTTGCCGCAATGCAGGGGTTAAAACGTTGTCGGCGGTCCGTACAATAGGATTGCGCAGTCTGATCGCATCCAGCGGCAGACCGCTGTTGAGCCTGCCGGCCAGGGCTGCCCTGTCGATAAACACCGGCAACCGCCTGAACGCCAGTTCACCTGAACGCAGTCCCCTGACGGTCCGGCGCGCACCGGTCGCCAGATTTTCGGCGGCGCGGAATGCCTTGGTAGCGACGCTCGCGGCCTTACCGGCACCCAGTGAAGCAATATCGACAGCCAGTAGCGCCCCTTCGAGAATCAACTCTGTCTGCGCATCTGAGCGCAAATCAGCCGGCGCATCCTCGTCAAAGGAAAAGTCGATCGCCTGGTCGATACGGTTTACCTCCGAGGCGATGAACACACCCGTGGCCTGCCCCTCGATAGATTGCCCAATTGCACTCAGGGCGAATGATGCCTGTAATCGTTCAAAGAAACTGCCCTCGCGGACCTGTTCCAACAACTCTGCCTGCAGATCAACCGTACGACTGAACTCAGCTTCCTGCCGACGCAGGAAGTCGTCGGTGGACGATTCTGCCAGACGCACCTGTATCGTGTTGAATGTCGATTGGTTAAAGGCGACGGTGGTATCGATCAGTCCGCCCCCGGCCTCCACAGCGATATCGATGGCATCCACAATCAACGCCACCTGCAGAGCATCAGCTCGCTTGCCGATATCGAACAGCACCGCCTGTTTGGCTTCTTCAGGCGTCACCCCCTCGGGAATAAAGGCCAAGCGCCGCTGGGTACCGTCCTCGAAGTCAAAGGCGAAGGAGGCCTCCAACTCGGCCAGGAAAGTATTGGCATCGCCGAGCGACAGCGCCGGCACTTCAATGGGCACCGACGGTGCTCCTGGTCCGACTGAAGGAAGATACCGAGTCACTGAGGTCAGTTCAAAACCCAGCGCTTCGGCAACCTGGGAGAATTCTCCCGATATCTCGACCTTACCAGCCTCGGCATCGAAACCCCGCTCCACATCGGCTCTCAAATCCTGGAGTTCTTCTTCGGTGAGAATAAGCGCTTTGCGGCGATTATCTCTCAGCTCTTCAAGTGGCGTGCTCGTCAAGATATCAACCTCGGCCTGCTTTTCGGCCAAGAAGTTTTGCAACGCCTGGTCCAGCAGCTCTTCCTCGGTGAGCGCCACCTCAGTCGGAGGCACTACGGCGCCGGCATCCAGCCCGCCGAGACCGAGCGGGTCGAGGCGGCTGACAATACTGTCCTCCAACCGCCCGGCGGCGAGAGACTCCTGCAAGCCGGCGCTGGCATCGGTCTCGTATCGATCAACCGTCGCCTGGCTCACGTCAATACCCGAGTCCGGCGCGATAAGAATCAACTCCTCCCCGGGCGGCAGGTTGCGCGCGTCGAGATCGGGGTTCAACTGCATCAGAATCTGTGTCTGGCGTTGAATCTCCGCATTGGTGGGATTCAGCCCCAGGGCCTCGAATTGCCCCTTGGCTATGGTCCAGAAAGTGTCCTCCGGCTCTATGCGCCGTATGGACGTGGGGTCCGTTACCTGATCGCCGTCGGCATCTTCAAGCGTGGTCAGCACCGGGGTGTCCTCGGGGCTGCCCGGCGGGGGTGAAATATCATCGCTGGAGGCCGCCGCCGGCGCTGTTAATTTATCGGGATCGGCCTCGGTACCCACCGCCGTCATCGGCTCATTGGCCGCCGGTGTATTGTTTCTGGCGGCGCGCGCATCGGCCCTCTGCTGGCGGGCGTTGGCCAGGGTTTCCCGCGTCAGCTCCGCCTGGCCGGTAACGGCAACGATCTGCCGGCCGATAAATGAACCCACCTCATTGCCGATGGCATTGGCGATATAGTCGATACCCGCATCCTTGTCGAACGATGCCAGGGCGCCACCGGCCGCCAGGTTGATCAGGCTCTGCGTATCTGCCAGACCCAGCCTCGCAAAGACTGTGTCACCGCCAAAGGATTTACCGTCGGCGGCATAGGCGGCGCTGAGCGTGCTGCTGATGGCATTGGTCCAGTCGGTGGCACTCAGCTCGCCGTTATTGCGAAGCGCCGACTCGGTAAGCTCGACCCAAGGCGTGATAAAACTCAGGGCTTCATCGCTGACAAAACCCGCCAGTTCAATAGTGGCGCCGTCGACATTGACGCCGCTGTTGGTCGAGCCCAGAGCGGCGGTCGCCAAACTGGTCCAGGAGGTGATCTTACCGTTTTCGATAAGTTGCTTACTGGCCGCCGATGCCACCTTCAGCGCCGATGCGGCAGCTTTGGCAAAGCGGAGGTTGGCGATCGCACCGACGCTCTGCGCAAAGGCGACCCCCTGGGCCGCCCCCGACAGGGCACCGCTGACAGCGCCCGCGGCAACCGAGCGCCAGCTAAATTCATCCTGGTAATTGAGGGCGATAAAAAGCCCCTGCTGCACTATCGACGCAGCCGCCCCGACAATCGCCCCGGCCAGGGCAAAAGCCGCAACCTGCGCGCCGAGGGACGCCGAGGCAGCCGCGGCGGCGCCGCCCAAAAAGGCCGTCGCCAGACCGGCCGTCGCAATGATGGCAACCACGGCAATCACGACGATGATGATAATGGCCAGGAAGCCGCCGCAGCCGCCGTCCTGCGGGTCCGATTTCAGGTTCGGCAGGGTGGAGCCGATAATTTCGCCCTCGTCATAGACGACGTGGGTATCTGCCGTCAGGCGCCCGGTCTCCACCGTGTTGGGGATCACCAGCCGCTGTCCCTCACGCAGCGCCTCCCCCGGCTGGATGCCGTTGGCTTCGGCCAGCACAAACCAGAGACTCGGGTTGCCGTAGACTACCGCCGCAATGGACTGCAGGGTATCACCCGCGGCTGCGGTTACCGAGGTAACGGTGGTATCCGGGAAATCCTCGCCCAACGGCTGCACAAGATTGTAGCGCCCCGTATCCAGCAGGGTTTCGCTGGCGGCATCTTCAGTCTGGCCGGTCTGCCCCACCGGGTTGCCGTTGGCGTAGGCAAATTCCGTATCGAGAACCACATTGTCTTTGCCGGTCTCGTTGGAGCGAAAAAGAATTTGATTGTCGGTGTTGTAGACGAAGTGCAAAATCTCGTTACTATCCTGGTTGTCACCCTCACCTTTATCGGTCTCCACCAGGTTATCGTTTTCATCGTAGCGGTTTGTCGTACGGCCACCCACGTCCTTGCCGCGGGCATTGATGCGAGTCTCCAAACCTGCAGCGTTGTAAAAGTGGTCGAAATAAAAGGTATCGCCGTCATCGACCAGTTTGGTGCGGGTAACCCGGCCGCTTTTATCCAGCGTCAGCGTAGTCTGCTGGCCGTCGTCATTGGTGAAGAAATTGCGGTTGTTTTCAAAGTACTGTTTGGTAATGACCTTATCGACCGAGCCGTTACTGTCAAAAGTGCGAAACCGGGTGACATTGCCGACATTGTCATACTGCCAGTCGGCACTGGTGTTGCCGCCGCTTTCGGCGCGGATCACCCGGCCATTGGCATCGTAGAAGTAGTCGGTAAGCACACCCCGGCTGTTGACCATGATCCGGTTGCCGGCGGCGTCGTAGCTGTACTGCATGTCGAGCTCACCGCGCTGGGTCATTTGGGTAACGCGGTTATTGCCGTCATAGCTGTAGACATGGTCGACGAAGAGAGTCCCGGCACCGAGCCCTTCGCCATCCGGGTCGTAACCGGGGTCGGTAAACGCCCGGTGCAGGTTGCCGGCGCCATCCCATTCGTAATTGGTTTGCATACCGGTGACGCTGTCGGCCCAGCGCACCATCTGGCCGACGGCGTCGTAGGCGTGGGTCACGTTGCGATTGTGGGCATTGCCGGGGGTGGTTACCACTTCGTTGAGCCGATTGCCGGCCACATCGTAGCGGTAGGCGGTGCTGACACCGGTGCCCAGGTCGTTCACGGTCAACTGGCGGCCGGCATCGTCGTAGCTCCTCCTGATATCCTTGCCGCTCGAGGGGTTCCACTCCCGAATAAGGCGGCCCTGCTGATCGTACTCGAAGAAAGTGACGCGGCCGGCCGGGTCGACTCTCTGCAACAGGCGGCCGAAGGCGCCGTAAATATTGCTGGTGATGCGGCCCTCGGCATCTATAGTGGCCACCTCGTTGCCGTAGGCGTCATACTGGCTGCTATCGCGCACAGTCTGGCCGTTTTGGAAAGTGATCGTATCTACCACCCGCCCGAGACCGTCCCAAACCTGTTCCGTGCGGTGGTTATTGGCGTCTATGGTTACCGTTCGATTGTCGCGACCGTCGTACGCGTATGTGGTCGTCTGCCCGAGACCGTCGGTCGCGGCTACCAAGCGGTCCCGTTGATCGTACGCCATGGTAACGGTTTGATTCAAAGCATTGGTAACGGCCGTGCGGCGGCCGAAGACATCGTAGGCAAAGGCGGTGGAATTTCCCTCGCCGTCGATTACTTGTATTTGATTGCCCACGGTATCGTAGAACTTGTATTGGGTATTACCCAGTGCGTCGATTTCCGCGGTGTTGCGTCCGAGCCGGTCGTAGCGAAAGGTGGTGGTGTTAAACAGTTGATCGGTCTCGGTCAGTTGGCTGCCCAACGCATTCCAGGTGCGGGAGGTGGTGCCGCCCCGGGGATCGATCTCCGCCACCACCCGATCCTGCACGTCGTACACAAAACGGGTGACGGCGCGCTGCGGCGCAACCTGCCCGTCGACCTGTGCGGGCGCGGCAAACCTGGCGACCTCGCGGTTGCGGCCGTCAAAGGCGGTAAAGGTTGCGATAGCATTAGCCGCCCCCTCCTCACCAAAACTGTAAGTCGCGACCACATTGCCGTTGGCGTCGACACCCAGCTCTCGCCAAACGCCGTTTTCGGCATTGGTGGCAATACGGTTATTGAGCGCATCGTAGCGGTTTTCGGTAAAGTAACCGGCATTGCGACCATCGACGGCGATACTGTCGCCGAGGTTACCGGTCGCCACCGGCGCCAGCACCAGGTTGTTCAACGCACCGGAAACCGGCCCACTGTAGAGGCCGGGATCGACGACAATGGTATCATCGGCCGCCAAGGTAATTTCACCCGCGGTCTCGCTGGCGGTTATGACAACAGAATTGCCCTCCACCGTGATGTCGGCAACGGCGGTATCGGCGCGCAACCAGTCGACGATGACCTCATTGCCGTTGTTGTCGAGATAAAAGATTTTGAGATCGTAGGCACCGGCCTCCAACAGCGGCAAGGTGGCTGTGTAAGTAGAACCGGCGGCGACCATGACCTCCTGGTTGGCAAACTCGGTACCACTGCCGGCGGCACGCCAGGCCAGGCGCAGATCGCCGTTGACAGCGGCGGCCTCAGCCGCTGCCAGTTCGGCGGCAATCGCCAGATCAAATCCCAGTGTGGTCACCGTCGGCGGGGTGGTGCTTTCATCGGTCTCGGTGATCTCCGTCGAGGTGACAGAGGTGGTGTGGCTCTCGGCCACTGCAGTGCCGTAGAAAGCGCTGTAGCCGAGCGTCGCTCCCGCCGTCGGCAGGTCGAGGGCGGCAACCAGGCGCTCGCCCTCGCGACTTGCCGCCACCCTGACACCGTCGACAATCACCACTTGGGCATCATCGACGCCGGCGGGCACGGTCCAACTGGCACTGCGTTCGATACCGGTCACCAACCCGCTGCCGACCGTCACCTCAAAAGTATCTAATATCAAATCCTCAGTTTCGCCGACAGCGCGCAGGGTAACGGTATAGCTACCCGCCGGCAGCGGGCTTTCGCTGCCCAGCACCAGGCCAAACGTGGAAAAGCCGAGCCCGCTGTCAACGCCTTCAACACTGGCGCTGCCACTGATCGCGGGATCGTCGATGCCGCGCCAGGTTGCCGCCAGGCCGAGCAGCCCCGCCGCCGTGCCCGCCGGCACCACCGTGTCGACATTCACCTGATAAAACGTATCCGGACCCGATACCACGGCAGTTTCACTGAGGGTGGAACTGATCCCCACATGATCGCCCAACGCTTCGAAAGGCAACTCCTCACTGACAAACGCGGCGCCCGAGCCGTCTTCCCAACTGATGCGATAAAACAACTCCTGCGGGTTGGTGACCCCGTTCAGGGAAGCGCGGAAGTTACCGCCACCCAGATCCACCAGAGCAACCGGCGTGTCGGTGCTGCCGCTCATACCGAAAAACAGTGTCGGCGCCGCCACAGCGGCGTCAAACCGGACGTCGATATCCAGGGCGTCGGGCCCGGTTTGAGTCACCGCCACATCGGTAATACGCGGCGCGATAGTCACCCGTTGTTCCGCCGTCCAGGTCAGGCTGCCGGCCGCATCCTGGGTGACGACACGAAAGAAAACACTGTCGCCGGGATTCAGGCCGTCGGTGGCTATGGCCGCCGAACCGCTGGTACTGAACCAGGTGCCGAGCACCGGGGTCTGGTTGGCGTAGCTGTCGAGATCGATATGGCTGACGGTGTCGTAGACAACGTAAGACTGTACTCTGGCATCGACCGGCAGCTCCCAGCCCACTGTCAGCGCCTCGCCCAGGGTGACACGGGTATCCAGCGCCGGCGCCGGAATACTGTCGAGTTGACCGGTAAACGCAAATATCTGGTTGCCGGCAGCATCGTAATCATAGATGGTGCCGCTCGCATCGGGGCTGACAGACTTAATCAGGTTGCCGACACCATCGTAGCTGAACTGCTGGACAAAGCCGTCGGCATCGACCGCCCGCGTGCGATTGCCGTTGGCATCATAGCCGAACTGTTGCACCAGGTCGTCGCCACTGCCGGGTCCCATCAACTCCGTTTCCGAAGACAAGCGGTTCAAAGCATCGTAAAGTCGGTTGAGTTGTTGATCGTTGCTGTTGTTACCGACCAGGACGTTAAAGTTGGTGCTGCCGGAAAGTGTCGCCAGGTCGACACCGGCCGCCACCGGGTTAAACAGTCGCTTGGCCAGCGTCTGGTTGCCGTTGGCATCGTAACCGAACAGGTTGACTACACGATTGCCGTCGATAATAGCGACCTGGCGGTTGAGTGCATCGTAGTAGGTATATTCTGTAAACGCCTGGGCCGATCCCGCCGCCAGTGTCCGCGACAACTGGTTGCCGACGCCGTCGTAGGTAAACTGCGTCAGTACCCGTTCCTCGGTGGTGGTCAGCGTCGCCGGGTCGAAAACCTCCACCGACGGCGACAACTCCCCGATCAGACGGCTGGCCGTATCATAGGAGCGGTTGGTCTGGTAGACCTCACCACCCGGGGGAGCCGGCCGGTTGTCGGGGCCCAGCGCAGCCGTATCCAAAGGCTGCGTGTATATCCGTTGTTCGACGACATTGTCCTGGGCGTCGTAATCAAATTCGGTCAGGTACCCCTCGGCGTCGACCTGCGCCACCAGGCGATCTTTGACGTCATAGTAGGCCAGCGTGCGGTTGCCGTTGCGATCGAACGCCTCGACCTGGTTGCCGAACGCGTCATAGCTAAAGCGCTCTTCCGGTTGCACGGTTGCGGTCACGGCAGTGGGGCTGTCGGTGTCGGTGCCGGTCAGGGTGGTGACCTCAACCGCCGGCAGCAAAATACGGGTCAACCTGCCGTTTAAATCATATTCCCGGGCAGTGCTGCGGGACTCGCCCGCCGGCGGCGCCGGACGCGTCTGCGGATCGGGTGCGGCGCCGGCCAGCCTGGTCATATAGAGCGTTTCGCCGGTTATCTCTCCGGCCGCATTGTAGCTAAACTCCCTCAACACGCCGTCACCATTGATCTCGGCGACGATCCGATCATTGCTGTCGAAGTAGCGGGTAGAGACAAAGCCCTCGGCGTCGGTGACCTGCACCTCGTTGCCGACCGCGTCGTAGACCCGGGTAATGGCCGGGCGCAGGTTCTCAGAACCGCCGTCTATGGTGTACTTCACAATGGCGGGGGCAATCTGCTGAATCACCCGGTTATTCCCGTCGTACACAAAATCCGTAACCTGGCCGTTGGCGTCGGTCAGTGACACCTGGTTGCCGACGGCATCGTAAGCGAAAAGGGTATCGTTGCCGAGAGCATCGATCTGGCGAACGGCCCTGTTGTTCAGGTCGTACTCAGTCAGGGTTGCGTCGCCATTCGGGTTGGTGTTGACCACTGCGTTGCCGACCAGATCATAGTCGGTGGTTTGCACGAGATTCAAACCCGCGGGATCGAACACCTCCCGCACCAAACGATTATTCAGATCGTATTCAAAAACCGTAAGGCGCACAGCGTTGGGATCGCTGCTGTTGGTGATGGTTTCACTGACTCTGTTGTTAGCGCCGTCGTAGCCAAAAGCCGTGACAGTACCGTCGACATCGATGAAGGTGGCGAGGCGGTTATTCAGGTCATAGCTATAGAGCAACTCTCGGGGGGCATCGGTGTTGGAGAACTTCACCTCCCGCAACAGGTTACCCGCCGCATCGTACTCGAAGCCGGTAGTGCTGCCATCGGCCTCGATACGCTCAATCACTTGCCCCTTGCCATCGAAAGTCGAGGTAAAGGTGCGATCGCCGGCAGCCGTAGGTGGCGCTGGCGCCACAAAGTCGTCAACCGGACCGACAAACCGCGTCATAAAAATGGTTTCGTTCACCCGATTGCCGGCAGCGTCATAGCCAAAGTGGTTAACGTAACTCTCGGCGTCCAATATTCCGACCAGGTTGTTGCTGCCGTCAAAATAAAACCGCGCGACCCGGCCTTCGGCATCGGTGACTTTGATGCGATTGCCCGCGGCATCGTATTCAAATTCAGTGCGGTTTTCCTCGGCGTCAATCTCCGCACGCAAACGATTATTCAGATCGTATTCCATACGCGTGATGCGTTCATCGCCAGTGCCTGCCGCAGCTCTCATCAATGTTTGATTACCGGCGGCGTCATAGGCATATTCGGTGCGCACGCCGTAAGGGTCTGTAGCCGCCGCCAAACGGCCGTTGGCGTCATACTCGAAGGTGCGGTTTATCCACACTTGTGTCAGACCGTCATCGCTTTGCAGCAGCGCCTCTGCCGTGCGGTTGCCCGCCGCATCGTAACTGTTGCGGCTTATCCCGCCCTCGGGGGACCGGGTTTCCAGCAATCGGTTGGCGAGATCATAGCTGAAGGTGGTGATGCGCGGCTCGGTATTGGCCGCCTCTGTCAGACGGATTCGATTGCCGACGGCGTCGTAGGCGTAGGTGGTGATATTACCTTCGCCATCAGTGACGCTCAGCAGTCGGTCGGCGGCATCGAAAGCAAACCGGTTGACTTGCGGGAAGGCCCGCGCCGCTTTGTCGGCACTATAATCCGCATCGCCGGGTTGCGGCAGGTAAAGCCCGTGATCCACCCGCGTCTGGTTGCCGAAAGCATCGTAATCGATAAGAGTGCTAAAGCCCTCCGGGTCGGTAATCACCGTTTGACGATCGAGCAAGTCATAACGGTAGTGGCTGGTGCGGGCATCGCTGCCGTCGCCGAAAGACTGGGTGGTACTGAGGATATTACCGCGCAGGTCGTAGCTGTTGGTCGTCAGTATGTCGCCGGCTGACAAACTCGAGACTAGTCTTCCCAAAGCGTCAAACACATTGGTCTGCAAACCGCCCCTGGTATCAATAATCTGTGTCTGGTTGCCGAGAACATCGTAGGTATATTGGGTCACCCCTCCCAGCGGGTCCGTGACCTGAACCAGGCGATTGTCGAGGTCATACGCATAGAATGTGTGGCGCTGCTCGCCGGCAATGCCGACCGCCTGAATGGTCTCCACTTTGTTGCCAACACCATCGTAGCGATACTCAACGCGCACACCTTCGCCGTCAACTGCGGCAACCAGACGGTTGTCACGATCGAATTCGAAGGTGTTGATACGCTGTTCGGCAAGCCCCGGGGCAAGGGTCAGGCCAATGCGATTGCCGGCGCCGTCATAGGCCGACTCCGTGCGTTCACCCTCGCCGTTGACTTCGGCTGTGCGGCGGTTGTTACGGTCGTACTCGAACAGTTCAATGCGCTGTTCGGCAAGCCCCGCAGCCTTGGTCGCACTGACAACATTGCCGTTGGCATCATAGGCAAACGTGGAAACCGTACCGATCGCATCGGTTTCGCTGACGACCCGATTGTTGCCATCGTAGACAAAGGCCGTCAACCGCTCCTGCGGCGTTCCAAACGCCTCGCGTCGTTCAAGCACGTTGCCGTTGCCGTCGAGCGTGAAATGAACAACCGAGCCCAGGGCATCGACCGAATCGGTCAGACGGTCGGCCAGATCAAACACAAATTCTGAGCGGCGCTGGTCGTCCGTCCCGACCGCCTCTATGGTTGCCGTGCGATTGCTCCTGGCATCGTACTCGAAGTCGGTGTTTACCCCGGCGGCCGTAGTGCTGCGCACCAGGCGATCCACCGCGTCGTAACTGAACTGCTCGAGGCGTCCGGCATCGCCGGACACCGGTGCGGGCAGACCGGTAGCGGGCACAGCGACAGGTTCATCAAACACCGCAATACTCAAACGGTTACCCTCGCTGTCATAGCTAAACTGCGTTAGATAACCCTCGGCACTGAGGCGGGCGATTTCCCGGTTCACCGCATCGAAGTAACTGTAACCTACGGCTATATCCGTCCCGGCCAGATCCCGGTACTGCCGAGTTTGCAGTTTATTGCCGGCGGCATCATAGACAAATTCTGTACGAAAGCCCTCCGCATCGATACGGACCGTCACCCGATTTAACAGGTCGTATTCAAAACGCGTAACCTGGTCGCTGCCACCGATCACCGGCACCGGCGCCACTGACGGGTCGATCGGCAACGGCAGCGGTTGCATATATAATGTCTGAGTGACGATATTGCCGTTGGCGTCGTAGTCAAACGCAGTGACATAACCCGCGCGGTCAATCGCGAAAGTCACCTGGTTGTTATCGTTGTAAAACTTGACCTCGGGGTTGCCGTTACGATCGGTAATCTCGGTGCGGTTGCCAACCCCATCGTAGCCATAGGTGATTGTGCCGCCCTCGGCGTCACTGAAGGCGACCAGGCGGTTGTTGAGGTCGTAAGCAAACACCGTGCTGTTGCCATTACCGTCGGTCTCCGCCAGCTGGTTGTCTGCCTTGTCATAAGCCAGGGTCCTGCGCGTATTGCCGAGTCCATCCACCTCCCGAACCAGGCGGTTATTGAGGTCATAATCAAAGGTCTCAACGGCCGCCGCCGCGGTATTGGCCGCGCGAATGATAGTGGTTCTATTACCTACCAGGTCATAGCCATAGTGCGTTTCAACCCCATCGGCCGCCGTAAGTACGGTAAGCTGGTTAGTCAGGTTATAGGCAAACAGAGTCTCTCGACCGAGCGAATCGGTCTCCTTCGCCAGGTTGCCGACACCGTCGTAACTGAACTGGTAAACAGCGCCATCGGCCTCGATCCGTGTCGCCAGCTGCCCGTTGCCGTCATAGGTAAACCGGGTTTCCCTGTCCTGTGGTGAAGTGGGTGGCTGCGGCGGCACGAAATCATCGGCAACACCGCTAAAAACGCCGAAAAACTCCCTTTGCAACAAACGGTTACCGGCCGAGTCATACTCGGATTCAACCACATAGCCGCCGGCGTTGAGCCGGCTGACCAGCCGGCTGTCCGCATCAAAGTAAAACCGGGTGATCGAACCGCGAGGGTCGGTTACCCGAATCCGGTTGCCAAGCGTATCGTAGGCGAACTCAGTGCGATTGCCCTCGCCATCGATCTCAGCGGTGATGCGGTTGTTCAGGTCGTACTCAAACCGTGTTGTACGCTGGTCGGCAGTGCCCGCCGCCGACCGCACCAGCAGTTGGTTCCCTACGGCATCGTACTCGTATTCAGCACGATTGCCCTCGCCGTCAACGCGCTCTACGACGCGGCCATTGTTATCGTAGCCAAAACCCGTGTCGATCCAGACCTGATTACCGAGGCCGTCGTCACTTTGTAACACCGACTTTTGCACCAGTTGGCCCAGGGCATCGTATTGATTGCGCGTAATACCGCCTTCGGGATTTACGGACTCGATCAGGCGGTTGGCCAGATCAAAGGAAAAACGACTCAGCCGGTCACCGCTGACATTGGCCCCGTCGATCACGCTGGTTCGATTGCCCACGGCGTCGTAGCCAAAAACAGTTTCCGTACCTCTGGCATCAGTGAACTTCACCAGGCGGTCGACCGCATCGTACTGGGAGACCGTGGTCTGCGGAAACGCCAGGGCGGCCCTGGCTGCCTCGTAATCCGGATCGGCGGCCGATAGCAGGTACAAACCACTGGTTACCTGAATCTGATTGTCAAAAACGTCGTAGGCGATTTCAGTGCTGTAACCGTTGGCATCGGTGACGGTGATCTGGCGATCCAGCAAGTCGTAGTCGAACACGGTTACCCGCAGATCGCTGCCATCGACAAACGACAGCGCACTGCTGACCAGGTTATCGCGCAGATCATAGGCGTTTTCCGTCAAGATACCACCGGCACTGCGACTGCTGAGCAGGCGGCCAATAGCGTCGAATGCATTGATCTGTACGCCGCCGTTCTCGTCCACCACCCGGATTTGGCTGCCCAACACATCGTATTCAAACGCCTTGATACCGCCCAGGGGGTCGGTGGCCTGCACCAGGCGGTTATCCAAATCGTAAGCCCTGAGAAAACGGCGCTCTTCACTCGGCACACCAACAGCTTCGATCAGCTCGATTTGATTGCCGGCCCCATCGTAGCGAAATTCACTGCGCACACCTTCGGCGTCAACCTGCGCTGTCTGGCGATTGTCCCGATCGTATTCAAAGACGGTAACTCGTTGTTCGGCAAGGCCGGGCGCCTGGATCAGGCGGATGCGATTGCCGGCACCGTCATATTCGCTCTCGTCGCGCTCCCCCTCTCCATTTACTGTGGCAATCTGGCGATTGTTTTTATCGTATTCGCGGGTTTCAGTGCGCGCCTCAGGCAGACCGCTCGCCCGTGTCATGGCGACCTGGTTGCCGTTGCCGTCGTAGACCATTAACGTGGTAACACCGATGGCATTGGTCTGGCTGATAAGCCTGTTGTTACCGTCGTAAGCGAAAGCCGTGAGACGCTCCTGCCCTGTGCCGAAAGCATCGCGACGTTCAATAACATTACCGTTGCCATCGAGTATCAAACGGGTGACCGTGCCCAGGGCGTCGATAGTGTCGGTCAGTCGATCGGCGCCGTCGTAGGCAAATTCCGTGCGCCGCTGATCGAGGGTATCCGCAGCATCAATAACGGCTGTGCGATTGCCCCGCTTGTCGTACTCGAAATCTGTATTCACACCTAAAGCACTGACGCTGCGCACCTGTCGGTTCACCGCGTCGAACATAAACGCTTCCTCGCGCCCGCTATCGCCGGGCTGCGGCGTCGGTGTCGCGCTGCCGGGCGCGGCGACACGCTGCTCGTAGGTAACCCGGCGAATAAGGTTACCGACGGCATCGTAGCCAAACTCGCTCAGGTAACCTTCGGCGCTGGTCTCGGCTATGCGGCGGTTGACATCGTCAAAGTAGGTGCGGGTGACAGCAATATCGGTGCCGGCCAGATCACGGAACTGGCGCAACTCCAACCGATTGCCTATCGCGTCGTAAGCAAACTCCGTGCGAAAGCCTTCAGCGTCGATACGGGCGGTGATACGGTTCAGGCGATCATACTCGAGTGTGACCGTCTGATCATTGGCACTGAGCGGCGGCGACGGTTCAAGCGCCGGGTCCAACGGCAGCGCGAGCGCTGTCATATGCAAAGTCTCGCGGATCACATTGCCGTTATTGTCGTAGGCAAAGGAACGGGCATAGCCCTCGGCGTCGACGGACAAACTGATTTCATCGTTGGCATTGTAGTAGGTGGTAGTGGCGTTGCCGCGGCCGTCGATGACCTGAATACGGTTGCCGTTGCCGTCGTAGGCCAACTGCACCAGGTTACCTTCCGGGTCCTCGATAAGTGTTACCTGGTTGTTGGCATCATGGGTAAACAGGGTGGTGTTGCCATTGGGGTCAGTGACCCGTGTCTGGTTGTCGTTTTCGTCGTAAAGGAAGGTGGTGATATTTCCCGCACCGTCCGTTTGACTGATGAGGCGGTCATCCAGGTCATAGAGAAAGATTTCGGTCACTGCATCGGCGGTATTGGCAGCCCGGGTTATAGAAATCTGATTGCCCACCTCGTCGTAGGCAAAGTGCGTCTCCACACTATCTGCAGCGATGCGGCGAATAAGCCTGTCATTGGCATCGTAGACAAGTTCCGTGATGCGCCCCAGGGGGTCGGTTTCCTGCAGGCGGTTGCCGACCGCGTCATAGACAAATTGAATGGTCTGGTTTTCCGCATCGGTAATGCGGATCGTGCGATTCAGGGCGTCAAACTCGGTGGTGGTGGCATTGCCATTGGCATCCGTGCTGACAACCGTGTTGTATACCCGATCATAATCGGCCTCGGTAATGCCGCCCTCGGCGTCGATAACACGACGCAAATTATTTTCAGCGTCGTATTCAAAAATCGTGATTGCTTCATCTGCCGTGCCCGCGGCGGTACGCTGCTCGATACGATTTCCGCGCTGGTCGTAACTGAATGTAACGACGCGGCCCTCGGCATCGGTGGCCTCAATCTGGCGGTTGCCCGGGTCGTAGCTAAACCGTGTGATGCCGCCGCGCCTGTCAACCGAAGTGATTCTATTGCCCACACCATCGTATTCAAATGTGGTCTCGAAACTGAGCGGATCGATAATCTTGATATTGCGGTTCAGGGCGTCGTAGAGAAACTGGGTAGAATTGCCCCGGCCGTCAACAGCGCGCACACGGTTACCCACGGCATCGTATTCAAAGCTTTGGCGGTGAGCCAAGGGGTCGGTCTGGGCGATCACCCTGTTGTTCAAATCGTATTCGAAGGTGTTGGTGCGATCCTCGACAGTGCCGAATGCTCGGGTTTCCGCGGTTAAATTGCGAAAATCGTCATAGGTTCGCGCAGTTACCACGCCCAGGGGATCGGTAATACTGACAACCTCATCGACACTGTCATAGGCCCAGGTCGTTACGCGCCCCTCTTCGTCAATCTGTGCCACCCGGTTGCCGTTGCCGTCGTAGCGTATTTGCGCTTGCCCGCCGAGGGCGTCTGTCTGCTGGACAATCCGGTTTAGGGCGTCAAACTGAAAAGCGATGGTGCGCCCGAGATTGTCTGTCGCAGCAATCTGGTTGCCGACCCGATCGTAGCTAAACCGCTGGGTGTAGAGATCGCGCAGCGCCTGCTGGTCGGCGGGGGCCAGGTCCGCCACCAGGGCGGCAAATCCCAGCTCCTGGCGCAGATCTTGATAAAGGGTAGCGTCACTCTCAGCCAAGGCATTACCGACGCCGTCTACCTGGGCGATAACCTGGTTGAACTGATCGTAGATATAGCGGGTAATCTGTGCCTCATCGACATTATTGATGGTGATCTCTTTACCGGGATTGGGTGCACTGCCGGTAATGGCCCGCACCTCGATTTCATCGATGTATACGTCGTCGCCGTTGCTGCTGGCATCGGCCATAAAGCGGACCCGCGCATCAGCGGCAAAGTTATAGTCATCACTGGAGACAGTAACGAGCGCATGCTTGAACTCATTGTTTTCGAAGTCTCTGCCGCGGGCAAAAGTGGCTACTGTCTGCCAGGTGCTGCCGTCCCACAACTGCACAAAGAAATCTTCATTGTTCTCCATACTTACCGCGTGGTACCAGAAATCGATCTCCAGCGTGGCAAAGCCGGTGATGTCGTAACTGCCGGCGTGGAAGAACGAGGAGGCGACACCACTGTTATCCTGTATATTGGCCGCGTTGTTGCCCTGGTGCGCAAAGGTGCCGCCGGTGTACAGTTGCATATCACCACCGCCGTCGACATAGTTGCCGAGGCCGCTCTCGAAATCGTCGTAGCTGAGGATAACCTGGGTCGGTTCGGGGGGCGGCGGTGGTTCAGTGACGGTCACATCAGCGCCGATAATAACGGCAGTCCTATTGTCGCGGGTATCGTATTGAAAAACGGTTTTTATACCGTTGGGGTCTTCCACCACCAACAGTTTATTGCTCTGGTCAAACGTAAAGCGGGTGCTGCTACCGTTCTCATCGATAGTTTCAATTTCATTGCCGTTGGCATCAAAGATATGATCGATGGTGTAGCGCACCGGCGCCTGCGTCACCGGGTCGATCACCTCGGCAAAAATCTCCCGTACCCGGCGGTTATTGCCGTCATACTCAAATTCGGTGATATTGCCGTTGGCATCGGTCACCGCGACGCGATTGCCCGGCGCATCATAGGCAAATTGCGTGACATTGCCTTCAGCATCGGTCTGCGTGACCAATTGATTCTCTTCGTCGTAAGTGAAACTCAGCACCTGCCGCAGACTCGGCGCCAACTGTACCCCGGCAGTGATTTGAATCTGGTTGTTGTTGGCATCGTAAACGATGCGGGTAATCTGTCCGTTGGGCTCGGTCTGCTGGCGAACCAGATTGTTTTGCGTATACAAAACCTCGGTGGTAAAACCGCGGTTGTTGGTGGCGCGAACCCGGTTGCCCTCACCGTCATAGGCAAACGTTGAGCTGTAACTGGTCGGCGTCGCGCCATCGGCGCCGACCACCTCCGCGGAGATGGCTTCGACCAACTCCCGGCGCGCATTAAATACAAACTCGGTGCGACGCCCCTCGGCATCGACCACTGCGGTCTGGTTGCCCACCACGTCGTACTCGAATTGCGTAAGCCGATCCTGGGCGGGATCGTTCTGCACAGGGTCGAGGGTGGCAATCAGATTGTTGTTGCGGTCAAACACCTGGGTAATGGTATTGCCGTTGGCATCGGTCACACTGATACGATTACCCACCGCGTCGTAAGTATTGAGGGTGGTATTGCCCACCGGGTCGGTGACCGACAGCAGGCGGTTATCCGCATCGTAGGTCAACGAGGTAACCCCACCATTGCCATCGATAAACTGAGTCAGGTTGCCATAGATGTCGAAGTCGCTGTGGGTAATATTGCCTTCGGCATCCACTGTGCGAATATTGTTGCCGAAGGCATCGTAGGTAAACTCCGTTACCTGTTGCTTGGCCGGATCGTTCAAGTCAGCGGCATCGAGGAAGACCGTGCGACGAATCTGGTTGCCGTTGGCGTCGTAATCGAAGCGGGTGATATCGCCACCCGGGTCGCGGCGCTCAACCAGGTTTTGGCCGGCGTCATAGTCAAAAAACGTTGTGTGCAAATCGAGTAGCGCCTGGCTATCGCCGGCACTTAAATCTGCCACCAGCGCTGCATAACCCAGCGCAATACGTTTCTCCTGGTACTGTTGTTCGTCACTGGTGACCAGCGCGTTGCCCAGCGCTGAGGTGGAACTCGACACTTTATTGAAGTCGGTGTAGGTAAACGTGGTGCGGTTATCGGCATTGTCGGTCGCCGACAGCAAATTGCCATCGTCATCGTAGGTGAAGTGGCTGGTAAAGGCCTCGAGCAGCGCCTGCTTCTCCGCAACAGAGAGTTCGGCAACCAGCTTGCCATTGCCCGCCACATCGACAAACCCCAACTCTTTCCTGAGTTCGCGGTAGTAACTGCTGTCGCTGGTGATTGCACCGTAGCCGTTGCGGTCGGTTACGGCGATTAGGTTATCGGAACCGTCGTATTGATAGGTGGTTTCAAATCCCTGTTGGTCGACCACCGAGGTCAGATAACCGTCGGCGCGGTAACTGTAGGTCAGGCTGTGGGCGTTGCGGATGGCATCCACCTGCGCCTGAAAACTCGGATCGCTGCCCGCCTGGGCGGTGCTGTAGGTGGCGTAGTAGCCGTTGGCGAGGCGCCAGGCGCTGAACTGCGCATCGTTGGAAAAGGCCCGGTTATTGCCCAGGGCATCCACCATGGTCGTGGTGCCGCCGCTGAAATGCGAATAGGGGTCCACAGAGTCTTCCGGCACACCGTTGCCGGGATACTCCTCTTCCTCGGCGCGGTCGTAGTGGCCAAAGAAGCGCCGCGCCGCTGTCGGGTCGTCCTGGAATTGAAAATTGTATTCAAACGTGGTGCTGCCACCCCCGGCATCGATAATCTCGCGCACCACCCAGGCCTTGCTGTCGGTATCGTCGATATCATCCTGGGAGCCGCTGTCCCATTCCAGACGCTCGTATTTGAGTTCGATCTCGCGCCGATCAAACGTCTGTGTCTGCCCGTCGACCACCTGTTGTTCGGGCAGTCGGATATTGGTAATCAGTCCCTCGTCGTTGTAGGTGTAGCGGGTGATATGCCCGAAGCGATCCGTTACTGCGACGATATCCTCATTGTCGTAGGCATATTGCACCAGGGTGGTATCGTTTTCATCGCGAATGCGCACCAGGCGGTCGGAATCATAACTGAAGCGCAGGATATGACCGCTGTCGTCGAGCACCCGCGACAGCAGGTCGTTACCGCCGTACTCGTAAGTCATATTGACGCCGTTGGGGTCGATGGTCTCGCGCAGCCGCCCCACCGCATCGAACGAGTAAGTCGTCTGGTCGGCGCGGGTGACGGTGTACCAGATGCGGTTATCGTCCCAATCATCGTCGTCGGGCACCAGTTCGCCGCGAGTCAGCTCCAGTGTCTCGTAGGCCCCGGCACCGTCGGTGGAGACCCACAGCCCCCGGTCCTGGTCGTAGAGGTATTCAAACTTGCTGCCGTCGCCGTAGGTAATCCAGAAATAGTTTTCGTCGATAGCCGGGTTTTCGTCTTCATCCGGCCGCGCCCACTCCAAAAAGACGCCGGTGGAGAAACGCCAGCGCGGATCGTCGACCTGGTGTTCGGGCGCATCCAGGCGGCTTTCTTCATTAGTGATGGTGCCGCGTGAGTTATAGGTCCTAACGAAGGTAAAGTCCTCACCGAAGCTTGGCAAAAAGATATCCTGTTGCTGGATCAGCAGGTTGCCGTTGGCGGCGTTGACGTAGATCTGCTCGCCCTGCCCCAGGTTACTGTTCTTGCTGCGATCGTTGCGATTAAGCACTGACAGCGAAGAATCCAGCAAACCCGCTTCATTCCCACTTACAATCACCGCCATGACTATTACCCTTCTCTAGCTAAAGTCGCTTAAATCAACATGGAAGGGGCATGATGCATGATATGAAATCGACGCGGCGGTTATAGAGGTTGATAACCACGCCAAGACAGCCCCCGCTTGCCTCAGGTTGAGTGGGTTATCCAGAACTGGCAGAGAGTGTTTAGTCCTGCAGCGATAAAAATGTCGAAACACATAAAAAGCGCCCTATTGGATGCATCGACAGGTATACTTTGCCAAAGAAAATGGGCCTGCCAGGACAGGCTCGCACCAGTCGCGGAAAACCTGTATGCGCGCTTACTTCGGTTAAATCAGTACGACATGTTGGAAGGGGACCACTCCCCTTGGCTAACTGGTGGGGGTGTAATCCGCAGAAATCGGCAAATGATGGAGATGTTTCTTGTGGTAACGCAGTCACTGTTGGTGGTGCGGCTAGCGGGTTGGGTGGCACCCTCCGGCAGAGGTCAGCTTAAGGCGGTGCCATTAGGACGCGAGCGCTATTCGTTGAATTCGGTAAGGCAGTGGTTATACTCCACCTTTTATCGAGAACACTGACGTTCAACCGGGAAGCCCTATGATTAAGTCCAATGCAGTCGTCAAAACAGTTCTGGTTTTCATCGTTGCAACCAGCCTGGTGCAGCCGTCGCTGGGCGAAGCACGCAAGCTTCGGGAAGTCGCAGCAAACGAAGTGGGCTTCTCCGCCGAGCGCCTGCAGCGCCTGGACAAATCGCTCGATACCTATGTAACTGACAACCGGCTGCCGGGTGGCGTGATGCTGGTGGCCCGGCAAGGGAAAGTGGCTTACTTTCGGGCATTCGGCTGGCGCGATAAGGAAGCTGAAACAGCGATGACAAAAGATGCAATATTTCGTATCGCGTCACAGACAAAAGCCATCACCAGTGTCGCCATCATGATGTTGCAGGAGCGCGGTGAGCTGTTAATCGGCGATCCGGTGGGAAAATACCTGCCGGAGTTCGCGCAGACCACAGTCGCCGCAGCCGACGATAAAGGCGGCTACAAAACAGTACCTGCAAATCGCGCCATCACCCTGCGCGATCTGCTGAGCCATACGGCCGGTATCGGCTACGGCTATGGGCCGGCTAAAGATAAATGGCAAAAAGCGGGACTGGCGACTTGGTATTTTTCCAATCGGGATGAGCCCGTGCGCGAAACCATCGCCCGCATCGCCGCGCTGCCGCAGGACAAACAACCCGGCGAGGCTTTCGTCTACGGTTACAATACCGATATTCTGGGCGCGGTTGTCGAAGTCGTTTCCGGCAAGCCGCTCGACCAGTTCTTTCGCGATGAGATTTTCGAGCCGTTGGGTATGAACGATACCCACTTCTACCTGCCACCTGCGAAAGCTGAGCGTCTGGCGGTAGTCTACGCGGCGACCGAAAACGGCATAGAGCGGGCCGCAAATCCCCACGGTAATTCGGACCCTACGTTTATCGGCCAGGGCCATCACCTGCAGGGACCGCGTAAAAGTTTCTCCGGCGGCGCGGGCCTGGTATCGACAGCGGCTGACTATGCGCAGTTCTTGCAAATGCTGCTCAACGGTGGCGAGTTGCAGAATGAACGCTTATTGAGCCGCAAGACCGTCGAACTAATGACCGCCAATCACCTCAGTGACAAACAATGGGTAGGGCCCGGCCTCAAGTTCGGCCTGGGTTTTTGGGTCCTCGGCGACCTGGGGCAGTTCGCGCGACCGGGCACACTGAAGAGCTATGGCTGGGGTGGTGCTTACCATTCAGTTTATTGGGTAGACCCCGAAGAGGATATGCTCGTGGTCTATATGACGCAGCTACTGCCCAGCGGAGAGATTGACGACCACGATAAAATTCGCGCACTGGTCTATCAGGCTGTTGAATAGCTCAGCCAGTTCGGCCCGCGTTAGGATAGTTCATACTTTTTGGGTGAGCTTTGTAAGCCCTATCCAGAGGTAGACCTACCCTCGGTATTTTTAATCAATATCGATCAAGGGAGAGTGGGAGTGGAATTCGATAAATTGTGCGAGTCCTCTTAAGTAAGTGCCATTATAAACTGTCACCGGAATTCAGAAAATTGAGAAAGGTATTGATATGACCGAAGCCAACGAAACGCTCCATCTCCGAATCCTCCGTCGATTTGATGTCTCACCAGAGGTTGTGTTCAATGCGTTTACGAACCCGGAATCGATGCAAATATGGTGGGGTAAAAATACAACGTTTGACATCAATCTGTCGGTCGGCGGTCGTTGGACAATCACTCGCAAAGAAGGGGAAACACTATACAAGGCGACCGGCGAGTATTTGGAAATCGAGAAACCTCATCGACTTCGGTATACGTATGGGATGCCACAATTCTCTCCGAACAGCGACATTATTTCCATTGATATTACTCCAGAAGGAGCTGGTTGTGTCGTCACATTTGTGCAAACCGGTGAGGATATAGCGAGCGAGTTGCGAGAGCTTCCGCCTGGCAGCATCTCTGCTAGTGAAGATGGCTGGCAACAAGGATTTGACTTGATGGTTGATGCCTGGGGAAAGTCCGCTTAACAAGTTTCTGCGCGTATTCCGGGGACAGTTAAAGTAACTTCTATTGTTTTGATAAAAAATGAAAATTGAGTTAAGTACACTGTCACTAATAGCAAATCTACAGGCTCGTTATGTAACTAGAAGGAGAAAGACATGTTAGAGTTACGGCCAAATTGTGAGTGTTGTGATAAAGACCTCCCTCCAGAGTCGAGGGAAGCTGTTATCTGTACATTTGAATGTACTTTTTGCAAAACATGCGCAGACAACATTTTAAAGATGGTCTGCCCAAATTGCGGTGGAAATCTGGTTGAACGACCCATTAGACCAAAAGAGCTGTTGGCGCATGCACCAGCATCAACCAAGCGTGTTTTAAAAGAAGAAGGCTGCGTTGCTGCAAATTGATAAAACGCGGAAGAGTCTTGTTTCGCAAGCTCATTAGGAATTAAAGACTAATGGATAACTGGGCCATCCATTCGGACACACTAAAAAGTGCGTACTCTTTACGGCGTCGTTATGCGAAGGTGGCAGCACCTCAATTTTTGTGAAGTTTGGAAAAATGGAATTATACGGTCTACGCAAAGCTCAACCTGATGAGCTGGAAACGCTAATCGCTATCGATGACGAAGCAAGCACGCTTTATACTAACGCCGGGCTTCATATTAGCTTTGCAAACAATCATCCATTTATTGTTGCAGAGTCAATCCGATGGGCCAGAGCAATCGAACAAGAACTCGCACATGTTGCGGTAAACGAACATAACCAACCAGTAGGGTTTGTTGTGTTCTGCTTAGTTGATGGTGAGCCTTACCTGGACCAAATCGCTGTGCATCCGGATAGAATGCGGCAGGGAGCTGGAACTGCACTACTGAAACTTGCGATAACCTGGAGCGGTGACCAGCCGCTTTGGCTGACGACTTACTCTCACCTATCTTGGAATAAACCGTATTATGAGCGTCATGACTTCGTTCAAATGCCAGAAAACGCATGTGGGCCTCAGCTCCGCGAAATACTCCGGGACCAGCGTTCGGTCCTTCCAGACCCGGATCAAAGAATCGCCATGGTAAACCGATCCACCTCGAATAATGCATAAAAAACGGGCGCATCGCCGCGCCGCTCGCGAACCTGTTGCCGGATCGCTCGCTTTGCGGCGTTGCGCTTCGCCTTGTGGGTCTTTTCGTGAACCCCGCCCTTGCGCATGATCGGATCACAGGCATAAGGGTTACGTCTTTTTTGCTTGGCCATATAACCTCCTGAGTTGTCAGCCTTTTACACAGACCACCTGTTTCAGTGTATGTACCACCTCCACCAGGTCTCTCTGGTTCTCCATCACCTGATCAATATCCTTATAAGCACCGGGAATTTCATCGATCACACCCTTGTCCTTACGGCATTCCACGCCTTGGGTCTGGGCCTCCATATCCCGGCGGCTAAACCGCCGCCGCGCCGCGCTGCGACTCATGCGCCGTCCGGCACCATGAGCGCAACTGCAAAGCGCATCGGCATTGCCTTTACCCCTGACAATATAGGATTTGGCTCCCATACTACCGGGAATAATCCCCAGCTCTCCCTTCCTGGCACTGATCGCACCCTTGCGGGTAACGTAGACATCGGCACCGAAGTGCGCCTCTTTCTGCACATAGTTGTGATGGCAGTTAATGGCTTCGCCGATGGCTGTAAACGGCGGCAACTGCAAAGCGATGGCCCGCACTACCAACCCCATCATTTCGCGCCGGTTCAACCCGGCGTAGCGCTGGGCCCAATCGACGGCTTCTATGTAGTCGTCAAAACACTCGCTGCCTTCGGTAAAGTAAGCCAAGTCCTTATCCGGAAGCTGCTGCTGATGCCGCGTCATGTCCTTGCGGGCCAACCGGATAAAGTGCCGGCCAATCGCATTGCCGATACCCCGACTGCCGGAGTGCAGCATAATCCAGACATAATCACTTTCATCGATACACACCTCGATAAAATGATTGCCGCTGCCAAGGGTTCCCATTTGCCTGACCCAGGTCTCCTGCGGCTGGCGCATCATCTTCAACAATACCGGATGCTTTTCAAACAGGTGATTCAACTCCGGCGCCAGGCGCTGGCAACTGCCCATACGGGCGGAAACCTTTTTGTGCGCACCGGCACCGACCGGCACGGCGCGCTCTATGGCCTCGCGCACGCCGCGCAGATTGTCGGGCAACTGCGACGCCCGCAGCGACAACCTCACCGCATTCATCCCACAGCCGATATCGACCCCGACCGCCGCCGGAATAATTGCCTCCCGGGTGGGAATCACCGAACCGACGGTGGCACCGATACCGGTGTGCACATCGGGCATGGCCGCCACATGCCCGTGGACAATGGGCAGGCCGGCAATGTTTTTCAGTTGTGTCAGCGCGGAGTTCTCGATATCACGGGTAAATATCTTTACCGGTTTGTGGCCGTCGCGCGCATTTTTATTGAGTTCCATTTGTACAGGCATAGCCTTTTCCTCTCTCACCAACAGGTAACGACACGAGTGCCGCCGGCACCTGTCGGTTAATGAAGTAATGTCGGCGGTAACGCCGGCGCACCCGTCAAAAGTTGCACATGAACAACGGCGGCTGCGTGAATAAAAACGGCGCTGTGTTTTGTTGCCGGGTGTCCCAGCGAAGCTCTGGGGTTGAACTCTTCAGCAGAGTTTCTAACCAAACCTATCTGTTGAGCTTTCTCGATCTTGTCGAGGAAAAAACCGCTGACTTAACGGGCGGTGTTGCCGGCAGTGAAGCTCAACAACACGAAAATAATTTTTGCTAAAACCATTTGAGCCTCCTGTGGTTGAAAGAGTCGTTGAAAGTGTGGTTTAAAACATACTTAAAAAAATATGGCTAAAACCGCAGTAAAACCACGGTTAAAACTATAGTCGCAAAGTGATTTCCACAGAGCGGCGCGGACTATAGTCCGATTTATCCCTTAACGCAACCCCCAGCCCCAACCGCCACACCCATCTCGAGGACGCCCGGACAGATAGTACTTGACATCACAGCGTATTCTTTTAGAATTTTCAGGAATTCTTGAAAATTCAGAAAATTTATGAATCTGACCCCGATGATCCAATCGTTCGTACTGCACTTCGGTGAAATGGGCAGCCGCTGGGGCATTAACCGCACTGTCGGGCAAATCTACGCGCTGCTGGTACTGACGCAAAGACCGCTCAATGCCGACCAGATGGCCGCTGCGCTGGGGTTTTCCCGCTCCAATGTCAGCATGGGTCTGAAGGAACTGCAGTCCTGGCGCCTGATCCGCCTGCAGCATATTCCCGGCGACCGCAAGGAGTACTACTCCGCCCCGGAGGATATCTGGGAGATCGCCCGCACCCTGATCGAGGAGCGGCGCAAGCGGGAGATAGACCCAACCCTGTCGCTGCTGCGCGATGTACTGCTGGAATCCCCTGCCAACGAGGATGAACAGTATGCCCAGGCGCGCATGCAGGAAATGCACGATCTGATCGAACTGCTCACCAGTTGGAGCGCGGACATGCAAAACGTCAGTTCCGATAAGCTCTACACCCTGCTCAAACTCGGTTCCGGGGTCAGCAAAGTCATCGATATGAAAGACAAATTGATGGGAGGAAAAAAGGGCGCCAACGACCCCTGACACCCTTCCGGTGACAAACGGGCCAACCGCTGAATGCGGTGCGGGTTTCAGACCTATTTGCCACCGCCACGTCTCCAGGAGTAACCATGGACACTCTGTTACTTTCGCGCATCCAGTTTGGCGCCAATATCAGTTTCCACATACTATTTCCCACCATCACCATGGCACTGTGCTGGGTGCTGCTGTTTTTCAAAATCCGCTTCAATATGACCGGCGATCCCGCCTGGATGCGAGCCTATCGCTTCTGGGTCAGAGTGTTCGCCCTGAGCTTTGCGCTGGGTGTGGTGAGCGGTATCACCATGTCGTTTCAATTCGGCACCAACTGGCCCGGCTACATGGAAACTGTCGGTAATATCGCCGGGCCGCTGCTGGGCTATGAAGTGTTGACCGCCTTCTTCCTGGAAGCGACTTTCCTCGGCATTATGCTGTTTGGTGTCGGGCGGGTATCCAACCGCGTGCACACACTGGCGACCCTGCTGGTGGCTATAGGCACCAGTCTGTCGGCGTTTTGGATTCTGGCATTGAACTCGTGGATGCAAACACCCACCGGGTTCGAGATGCGCGACGGCGTCGCCTACCCGCTCGACTGGTGGGCGATTATCTTCAACCCGTCCCTGCCCTACCGGTTGACGCATATGCTACTGGCGTCGGGCCTGACCGCGGCTTTCCTGATCGCCGGTATCTCCGCCTACCGGCTGTTGCGAGGCGACCCGAAACCGGGCCCGCGGCTGGCTCTGAAAACCGCTATCTGGATGGCCGCGATACTGACCCCGGTGCAGATTCTGGTGGGGGATTTACACGGTCTCAATACATTCGAACACCAGCCGGCGAAAGTCGCCGCCATGGAGGGTGTCTGGGAAACCCAGACCGGCGCACCGCTGGTGCTCTTTGCTCTGCCCGACAGCGAAACCCGCAGCAATCGCTGGGCGGTGGAAATACCCAAGCTCGCCAGCCTTATCCTGACTCACGAATGGGACGGCGAGGTGCGCGGCCTGAATGAATTCGAGGGCCGGCACCCGCCGGTGGCGCCGGTGTTCTGGAGCTTTCGCATTATGGTGGGTATCGGCGTGCTGATGCTGGTGATGGCGTGGACGGCGCTGATCTTGATGCTGCGTCGCAAGACCTGGCCCGACTGGATGCTGAAAGGATTGGTGGCCACCACCTTCTCCGGCTGGATCGCCACCCTGGCCGGCTGGTATGTGTCGGAGATCGGCCGCCAGCCCTACCTGGTGCAAGACCTGCTGCTGACCGCCGATGCCGTGACCAGCGTCGCCCCCGCCAATGTCGCGGTGTCGCTGACGCTGTATCTCAGCCTCTACGGCGTATTGATCGTCGCCTATGTGCGCACTCTGTTTGTACTGGCCAACCGCGCGGTCAAACTGGACCAGGAGTTGCCGGAGACACCGGTATCCGATGCGGCGCTAAACCCCCAACCCGGTACCTGAGGAGGACTCCCCCATGCCGACCGGCCCCGACTATTGGCTGCCCCTGGTGTTCCTGGCCCTGATGGGACTGGCGTTTTTTCTCTACGCGGTTCTCGATGGCTACGACTTGGGCGTGGGCATGCTGCTGCCGCACAACGACGAAGAGCAACGCGACGTGATGATCGCCTCGATCGGTCCGTTCTGGGACGCCAACGAAACCTGGCTGGTGCTGGCCGTGGGTTTGTTGTTTATCGCTTTTCCCGCCGCCCACTCGACCATTTTGCAAAATCTGTATCTACCCGCGGCCCTGATGCTGGCGGGCCTGATACTGCGCGGCGTCGCCTTTGACTTTCGCGCCAAGGCGCCGGGCAATCACAAACGCGGTTGGGACTGGGCGTTCAACGCCGGTTCCATTATCGCCGCCACCACCCAGGGTTACATGCTCGGGCGTTATGTCCTGGGTTTTGCCGATACCTGGCAGGCCTACGCCTTTGCCGTATTGAGCGCCGTCTGCGTGGCCGCGGCCTACTGCTTTATCGGTGCCGCCTGGCTGGTGATGAAGACCGAGGGGGAGCTCCAGCACCGCGCCCGGCGCTGGGCCCGCTGCTGCGCCTGGTTGATGGCGCTGGGCATTGTGAGCGTTACCGCTGTGAACCTGTCGATCAGCGACCGCATCTGGGAGCGCTGGTTTGCCCTGCCGGAGGTGATCGTGTTGTTACCCATTCCCATTCTGTGCGGTTTTCTGTTTGTGGTGGTCGACCGTTACCTCAGCCACTTTCCCCACCACAACGAGTTCGGCTGCTGGATTCCGTTCGCCGCCGCGGTGACGATTTTTCTGTTGTGTTTTCAGGCGCTGGCTTATAGTTTTTCCCCCTATGTCGTGCCTGAGGTGATGACTGTTTGGGAAGCCGCCAGCGCCAGTGTTTCACTACAGTTTGTGCTCTACGGGGCGGTTATCGTGGTGCCGACGATTATTGCTTACACGGTGTTTTCCTATCGGGTGTTTTGGGGTAAGACTACGGATCTTAGGTATTACTGAAAATATTTTTACCCCGACCCCAAATACCATACCTGTTGCCCCGACGTTTTTTTGGTGCGATTCAGGGGAGTACCATCTGGCACGGGCCGCGCCGGTACAGGGTATAAGATCAAAGTCCCCGGACTGTATGCTGCCTGTTCCGGTTTTCTCGATACAAAGTAAAGTATGCAGGAGGTAAGGCCCGGCGGGGCAAACGATTCACAGTGCCTTCGTTAACCGGGAGTGGTCCCTCTCGAGGGGGACGCAACTAAAGTTACGTCCCCATATCGTGCCGCCGGCGGATCGGCCCACCGTGCTGTGAAGGGGTCGGGCCCGGTTCTTATTGAAATTTATGCAGCCGTCCGAGTAATATTGCCCACCGCTTTCAACTGTCGACCGGGCCCGCTACCCATGACCACACCGCTTAGCGAAAACTATCGGCACCGCTTCGGCGGCATCGCCCGCCTCTATGGGCAGACGGCCCTGGAGCAACTGCACCGAGCCCACTTCTGCGTCATCGGTATCGGCGGCGTGGGCTCCTGGGTCGCCGAATCCCTGGCCCGCACCGGTGTCGGCTCCCTGACCCTGATCGATCTCGACGATATCTGTATCACCAATACCAACCGCCAGTTGCACACCCTGCAAGAGACCATCGGCCGGCCGAAAACGACGGTCATGGGTGAGCGACTAAAAGCCATCAATCCCGAGATCAGGGTGTTTGAAATCGCAGATTTTCTCGGCAGAGACAACCTCGAAAAGCTGATCCTGCCCGAGCACCATCTTGTCATCGACGCCATAGACGCGGCCGCCGTCAAAGCGGCGCTGATCGCCTTCTGCCGGCGCCGCCGGCAGCAGATCGTCACCGTGGGCTCCGCCGGCGGCAAGCGCGATCCACGCCAAATCACCAGCGGTGATCTGAGCCGCACTACCACCGATCCGCTGCTGGCGAAAACCCGCAACTATCTGCGGCGCCTGTATAATTTCTCCCGCAACCCCAAGCGCTTTTTTTCCGTCGAGGCTGTCTACTCCACCGAACAGTTACTGTATCCGGACGCCGCCGGCGGCATCAGCCACGCCAAGCGTGCGCTGCAGGGTAGTGCCGGCCTCGACTGTGGCGGCGGCCTCGGCGCCGCCACCATGGTCACGGCCAGCTTCGGCTTCTGTGCGGCGGCGCGGGCGGTGGACCGATATCTGGCACGAGCCTAAATCCGTATCGAGTGGCCCGTTACAGATCAAACAGGCGGCAGCCGTTATCGGTGGTCAGGCGGGCGATATCGGCCAGGGGCTGGTCCCGCAGTTGCGCCAGTGTCCGGGCAATCAACGGCAGGCGCAGGGGCGTATTGGGCTGCCCCTGAAAACCGTGCAGCGGCATATCCGGCGCATCGGTCTCCAACAACAGGGCGGCGGCCGGCAACTGCGCCACCGCACGCCGGGTCTTGGCGGCGCGCGCATAGGTGATCGTGCCACCGACGCCGATACAAAATCCCAGAGACCAGTACTGTAACGCCAACTCCGGGCTGCCGCTGAAACCGTGAATCACACCACCGCGCTTGGGGCGATGGCGCCGCAATATCGCCAGCACCTCCTGATGTGTACCGCGCACATGCACGACCAACGGCAAGCGGTGCTCGCAGGCCAGACGCACCTGCACCTCGAAAACAATCTGTTGCAGCGCCAGGGGCGTTTCGATATGTCGATCCAGGCCGCATTCACCGACGGCGACACCACCGCCTTCCGCCAGCGCAGCCGCTATCTGGCAGGCGATCACGTCGGCGATACCAGCACCCGATGCTGTATCAATCGCGGGCACCTTCTCAGCGTCGCCGGCTTTCTTAACCCGGGAATCTTTCTCAATCCCGGTGCCTTGCCCCATCCCTGGACCTTTCTCGATTCCGGGGTCTCGCTCCGTCACCGGGCCTTTCCCAATCCCGGGGGCGTTTTCGATCCCGTGACCTTTCTCGGTCTCAGGAAATTTCCCAATCCCAGCCACTTTGTCAATCCACCAGGGGTGCAGACCGACGGCACACAGCAACCCGGGATAGCGCACCACTATCTCCCGCATCGCCGGCCATTGCGCCGGCGCCACGCCCGGAATCAACAGCCGGGTTATACCGGCCGCGGTGCAATCGCGCCACAGTTTATCCCTGGTGGACTCAAACACCTCAAAATCGAAGTGACAGTGACTGTCGAAAAATTCCATTTGCAGTGGCGGTGTGCGTCGTTTCGTCATCTTTAACTGATAACCTGATCCTGTGATCAACTACAATACGCTACTATAGTGAGGCGGCATCTGCCTCCGCGCGGAGGGCACCATGGTTCCAACCAGTCAGACGAATCCCCTGTGGTGGTGGTCGTATACATAGGCTAAGAACACTGGTCAAGAACACTCGTTAAGAACACTCGTTAAGACCAAGGGCTCAAGGCAAGAGTTTAAACCAAAACGGTAAATCAAACCCATCTGTCACCGGGAGACCCAGACTAAGACCATGATTCACCAAATTCCGCTTACCGCCGCCTGGCTGGCGGCATTGTTGATGTCGGCTTTGTTGAGCGGCAATACTTATGCTTTCGAAAAACTGGGGCACCGGTTGATCTGCGATATTGCCTGGCGGGAAATCAAAGCCACCACCCGCCAATCGGTAAGCGACCTGCTGCGCCAGTCCTCTCACCAAACCCTGGCCGACGGCTGCACCTGGGCCGACCGCATTCGCGACCGGCCGCAGTACGCGTTTTTAAAACCCCAACACTATATCAATCTCCCGCGCCACGCCACCGTATTGCCGCGCAAACGGTCCTGCGGCGACACCACCTGCATTACCGAAGCCATTGTGTATTACACCGCGGTGTTGCGCGGCGACCCCGTATCGGATCGGCGGTACCTGAATACACGGCCTCAGGCACTGTTGATGCTCGGCCATCTGGTGGGTGACATTCACCAGCCCCTGCACGTCTCTTACGCCGATGATCTGGGCGGCAACCGGGTACAGGTGAGTCTGCTGGGCACAGCTACCAATCTCCACCGACTCTGGGACCGGGACCTGATTGCCCGGCAGACGCCGAACTGGCGCAGCGCGGGCGCCGGGTTGTTCGCCACCATCAGCGCCCGCCAGCGGGTCGCCTGGGCGGACACGGACATCTATAACTGGGCCGACGAGTCCCTCACCCTGACCCGCGCCATCTACGCCGAACTGCCCGCAGACGGAAGGCTCGACGATACCTATTTCACCCGTCACAACCCGGTGGTGATACGACGTATAAAAATGGCCGGCATTCGACTGGCACGGTTACTGGACAGTGTTTTATAGCCCGGTAAGCATTTCAGTCGAATTCGCCGGCCACTTTTTTACGATACTGACTCGGCGTCATCCCTTCAAATTTCTTGAAGAAAGTGTTGAACGTCGCTTTGCTGTTAAATCCCACTGCCAACATAATCTCCAACAGGGTTTTATCGCGCTGCTGCGGATCGCGCAACAGCTGTTTGGTCTCCTCAATGCGATAGTGGTTGATAAACTCAAAGAAATTTTTATTGAAGTGGCGATTGATGACCATCGATAAGGTCCGCGCCGGCATGGCGGCCTGGGACGCCAGCTGCTCCAGGGTCAGGGCACTTTTCAGAAACGGTTTTTCGGTTTCCATAAAATGACTGAGCCGCTCCACCTGTTGCGGGTCGATGGCGCTTTTGCCGTGCCCGTCCTGGGCGCCTTTCTCGTCGATACCCTCGAACACCGCCGAGTAACTCAAACTGAAAAAAATCAGCGCGCTGACCAGAATAAACACCGTGTAGTTTTCAACCAAACCCATGATCCGAAAGTCGATACTGACGCCGAATTTGACCGACACGATAATGGCGATCGATACCAGCACCGCCCAAACCCGCAACAATAAAAAGCCGATAACGAGAATATTCAACCAGGAAAAATCGATCTTTTCGATATTCGAAAACCGGTGTTTCAACAACTGGCGGCCCCTGCGAATCTCCAGAAAACACAGCACGCCAAACGCCACCCGCAAAGCCTCACGGCAAAAGCCCACCACCAGGTTGAGGGTCGAGTGGGCGTCCTGCTGGCCGTAGTCCTCAGGCACCACGATTTTGCTCGCCGGCGCCGACCAATAATAGACGGCGAGTTCATAGACCAGGTACACAAAGAAAGGGATCAGGTAAACCAGGTCACCATAGCCAAGGCGGTAATCCCGGTAGAGCAGGGAGCGGGTATACCACAGCAGCAGCGGTCCCTCGAGCCAGTAGGCAAAGCCGAACAAGTAAGACAGCTTTGGTGACACGGCCGTCGCCCACTCGCGAAACGCAACGCCAAAGTTGATCAGGATATCCAGGGGAATCGCGGCATGGGTTAGCAAAAAACCCGCCAGCAGCAGGTTACTGAGGTGTTTGTCGCTTTTGATGGCCACCAGCAACAAGGCAAACAGGGTGCATTGGTAGGCGGTCATCAACAAGACGACATCGTGAACGTTAAACAGCAACAGGTCCATGGCAGACTCTTGAGGCCGGCATCTCCCCGATAACTCCACCGCCGTGTTTTTATCGGGGAATCAACATCGTCGCGACCAGCTTATAATAATTTGGAAACAAAGATACACTGCTCATAACAAAACTGCAAAACCCCCGGCGTCTAAGGGCTCGCGGGAAGTTCAACTTTCCGCATTGCTTGTACTCGAACGTTCAACTGCAAAAAACCCGCAAACTTTGACGACCTTTAGCGGTATTTGATTGACGCTGACACCTTGCGATGACCTACTTATCGATTAGCCAGGTCGATTAGCCAGGTCGATTAGCCAGGTCACCCATCTTTTCCAAGCACCTACATATAGATACTTATAAAGACTTAACCAGGGTAAGGAAGGAGAGATAAGCCGATGTCCAACACACAGAGAAAACATCTCGCTGCCGCCGTGGCAGCGGCCTGCGCCGGGCTCACCGCTACCGGTGCCATGTCCCAGTCCGCCGGCAACACCGATGCCGCCGCCGGCCTGCTCGAAGAAATCGTGGTAACCGTTGACCGCCGGGAGAAAAGTATCCAGGACTACGCCGGTACCGCCCAGGCGTTCAGCCAGGACGACCTCGCAGCCAACGGCGTGGGAGCGGAATTTACCAACCTCCAGTACGTGATCCCCGGCGCCGTCATCAGCAACCAGGAGGGCAATATCAACGTCACCGTGCGCGGTGTGGGATCGGCCGACAACACCGAGCTTATCGACGCCTCAGTGGCCAATCACTTCAACGGCGTCTACCTGCCGCGCGCCCGCGGCATCTCGGCCATGTTCTACGACATTGAGCGGGTCGAGGTAAACAAAGGCCCGCAGGGTACCACCCGCGGGCGCAACGCCGTCGGCGGCACCGTCAATATCGTTGCCCGCAAACCCTCACTGGAACAGGTGGAGGCGGCCATTGCGGCCGAAGCGGGCTCGGAGAACCTGACATCTTACGAGGCCATGGTCAATCTGCCGATAGGCGACAGCCTGGGACTGCGGGCGGCGATCTTCTCCAGAGAAAGCGACTCCTACTACAAAAACGCCGGCGCCGTGCCGAGCCTCGATCCCGCCGGCGAGCTGGACGAGTTCTCCGGCCGCCTGTCGGCGCTTTGGGCGCCCACCGATGCCCTTACCGTCTATGCGGTTTACGACCACACCACCGAGGGCGGCACCGGCTACCCGGGGCTGAATTACTTCGATGCGCTCAATGCCGGCTTCGATGTGGACGATCTGGACGACGACGCCCAGGAGGGCATCTTTCGCGGCTGGCAAGGGGAACTGGACTCTACCCATAAAGGCTTTATGGCCCAGGTAACCTACGATTTCGGCGGCTTCAGCCTGGAATACACCGGCAGTACCCGCGACCTGGATTTCGAACAGATCAACGCGTCCAACGACGGCGTGAATTTTCCCGGCCAGCTTGAAGCCATCGGTGACTTCGATAATTTCGGCGGCCAGTTCTGGCTGACCGAATCCGATGCCCAAATCCACGAGCTCCGCCTGGCATCGGCCGCCGAGGGCAGCATACAGTGGAGCACCGGGATTTTCTTTTTCGATGAGGAACAGAAAGCCGCGCTGCTTAGCACCTCCGACAACAGCTTCTGTTGCTACTCGGGCACCGAATTCGCGATGCCGGATGTGGACGGCGAGTCCACCGCCTATTACGGCGAAGTCACCTTTGCACTGGCCGACGACAAACGCCTTGCGGTGGGCTTGCGCCACACCCGCGAGGAAAAATCGCGCTTCGGCATCGGCGGCAACTACGGCTTCGCGGTCCTCGGCCAGGGCGGCTGGGGCGCCGGCAACGCCCTGACCACCCGCTGGGCGACACCGGGGTTCCAATATCACCCCTGGCGGCGCTCGAGCTTTACCGCCCCCACTGACGGCAACGACCTGGCGGGCGCCATACGGCTGCTGAACGAGGGTGTCACCTGGGGCACCAACGACGACCTCGACGACTATCTGGCCGGCAATTGCGTGGCGCCGGACCCGACCGACTGCCCGTTGGAAGACGTACAACCCAATGGCCAGACCATCATTCAACAGGAGGGCTCCTACAAGGACGACTTTAACGATTACCGCGTCGGCTTCGAGTGGGATATCGGCGACGCCCACCTGCTCTACCTGACCACCGCCACCGGGCACAAATCCGGCGGCTTCAACGATACGTTTATCGACGGCACCGGCACCGCCATCTCCAATGAGTTCGCGCCGGAGAAGCTGGTGATGTACGAAATCGGTTCAAAAAACCAGTTCGAGTCGCTGATCCTCAACGGTTCACTGTTCTTCTACGACTACGACGACTATGTGCTGACGCAGTTGGTCTCCATCGGCCAGCCGGCCGACCCGGACGACCCGCCTCCCACCTCGGCGCAACGGGTCAATGTGGGCACGGTAGAGATTACCGGGCTCGAAATTGAAACCACCTACGCCCTCAATAACTACTTCACCCTGGGCGGCAGCCTGTTGCTGCTGGATGCGGAGTTTGAAAGTGCCAGCATCACCGACTTCCGCCAGGGTTTCGGCGCCAATCCCAACGTTGACCTGAGCGGCAACAAAGTCCCGCTGACGTCAGAGCGAAACTTGAACCTGTTCGTCAGGGGCGAGTTCCCGCTGCCGAGCGGCCAGGTGGATTTCACCCTGTCGTCCACGACCCGCAGCGAGTACTTCCTATCGGCTTTTAACTCCCAGGGGTTTGACGCCGACGGCAATCCCGTGCCTTTGAGCGAGACGCCCAACAACGGCGCCGCCGATCAGGGTCTGGGGTTTTCCGATAAAGTCGACGGTTACACCCTGTTCAACCTCACCGCCGGTTACAGCAATGATGAACACAACTTCCGCGTCGAGGGTTACGTCAACAATATTACCGACGAGATTGTCTCCACCAAGGCGATTTTGCAGCCCAATCTCAATCTGCGTTTTATGAACAACCCCCGCACTGCCGGGGTACGGGTTAAATACACGTTTTAACCCGCACCCCGGCTCGGGCGGTACCCGATTCTGCACTCGGACTCTGCTCCAGTGCAGGAAAAAGGTACCGCCGTTTCTCCATCGTACTGAAGTGCGCCAACGCCTGTTACGGCCGGTAAGGCCGGCGCCAGCCATTAACTCTTGATCGGAATCGTTATGTCTAACAGACCCACCTCACTTTCATACACTTTGCGCGGCCTGGCGCTGGTCGCGCTAACGCTGCTGGCCGCTGGCTGCGAGCAGCCGCACCTTGAGCGCAGCACAACTGACAGCGCAGTCTGGCCGGTGCTGCGCCCGCCACTCGACCCGGACCCGGCGCTGGAAAAGCGGGTCGATACACTGCTGGCGCAAATGACGCTGGAGCAAAAAGTCGGGCAGATAATTCAGGCGGAAATCGGTTTTGTAACACCGGAAGATGTCAGGCGCTACCATCTCGGCTCGGTGTTGAACGGCGGCGGCACCTATGCCAACGGCAACCGCTACGCCAGCGTCGCGGAATGGGTGGCGCTGGCCGATGCGTTTTATCTGGCATCGATGGACACCGCCGGCGGCGGACTCGCCATTCCGATGCTATGGGGTACAGATGCGGTCCACGGACACAACAAGATCTTCGGCGCCACACTGTTTCCCCATAACATCGGCCTCGGTGCCGCCGGCGACCCGGCGCTGGTGCGCGACATCGCCCGCGTCACCGCCCGTGCGGTGCGCGCCACCGGTCTCGACTGGACCTTCGCACCCTCGCTGTCGGTGGTGCGCGACGACCGCTGGGGCCGCACTTACGAGGGCTACGCCGAGGACCCGCAACTGGTCGAGCGCCTGGCCGGCGCCGCGGTAGCCGGTTTCCAGGGTGCGCTCGACAGCCCGTCGTTTCTCGACCCTACCCGGGTGCTCGCCACCGCCAAGCACTACCTGGGAGACGGCGGTACCGAAAACGGTATCGACCGCGGCGACACCACCGTCACCGAGGCGGTGCTGCGGGACATACACGCCCCCGGTTACTTCGCCGCGCTGGACGCCGGTGTGCAAACGGTCATGGCGTCTCACAGCAGTTGGCAGGGTGAGCGGATGCATGGGCATAAATACCTGCTCACCGATGTCTTGAAGCAACAACTGGGTTTCGACGGTTTTGTGATCGGCGACTGGAACTCCCACGGCCTGGTCCCCGGCTGCAGTAACGCCAGTTGTCCCCAGGCGATCAACGCCGGTGTCGATATGATCATGGTGATCGAAGACTGGCGCGAGTTCTGGTACAACACACTGGCGCAGGTCAAACGCGGCGATATTTCCCAAGCCCGCCTCGACGATGCCGTGCGGCGCATTCTGCGGGTAAAATTTCGCGCCGGTTTGTTCGATCGGGGCAAACCCTCGACCCGGGTACTGGCTAACGACGCCGGCATTGTCGGCGCGGCCGCACACCGGGCACTGGCGCGGCGGGCGGTCAGGCAGTCGCTGGTGCTGCTGAAAAACAAAAACGGGCTGCTGCCACTGCGGCCGCAGGCGCGGGTGCTGGTGGCCGGCGACGGCGCCGACAATATCGGCAAGCAGGCCGGCGGCTGGTCCATATCCTGGCAGGGCGATGACAACCGCAATGCGGATTTCCCCGGCGCCACCTCAATTTACACCGGTATCCGCGCGGCGGTAACCGCTGCCGGCGGCAGCGTGGAGTTCAATGTCGACGGCGCCTACCGCCAGCGGCCGGATGTCGCCATCGTCGTCTACGGTGAAAATCCCTATGCCGAGTGGCAGGGTGATTTGCAGTCCCCGGCTTACCAGCCCTATTCACACCGCGACGCCCGGCTGCTGGAAAAACTGCAAAGCGATGGTATTCCGGTGGTTTCAATTTTTATTTCCGGCCGGCCGCTGTGGGTGAATCGCGCGCTGAACGCTTCCGATGCTTTTGTCGCCGCCTGGCTGCCGGGCACCGAGGGCGCCGGCATTGCCGATGTTATTTTCACGGATGCCGGTGGCGAGGTGCAGCACGACTTTACCGGCCGATTGTCTTTCTCCTGGCCGCGACTGGCCTCCCAGGTACGCCTGAACCGGGGCGACGCCGACTACGAACCGCTGTTTCCCTACGGCTATGGCCTCGGTGTCAATGACGAGGATCGCCTGGCAGACAAGCTGCCGATCACTGATGACTTTCCGATCGCACGGGCCGCCGGGTCGACCCTGCCACTGTTTAGCGGTCGTCCGGCAGCGCCCTGGATGTTTGGCCTGAGTGACGGGCGCGAACAAAAAAACCTGACCGGCGCCAGCGGCGGCATCGATGGCGGCGCCATCGCTGAGGCGGACAAGGATACTCAGGGTGACGCCCGGGATTTTATCTGGCACGGTCGCGGCAGGACGACAATTTCGTTGCATGCGGGCCATGAACGTCCGGACTTATCTAACTTTCTGGCCAGTCAGGCGGCCCTGCAGCTCGATATTCGACTGGATCGGGCGCCCAGTGAGGCGGTGTTCGCGGCAGTGCGCTGCGGCGGCCAGTGCGGCGGCGATCTCGATATCACCGCGCCGCTGGCGGCCCTGCCGGCGGGGCAGTGGCGTCGCCTGTCGATAGATTTGCAGTGTTTTGCGCAGCGGGGCGCGGATTTTTCCAGGGTCAATGCCCCGTTTGCGATCAGCACTGCCGGCGCGCTTAAGCTGCGTGTCGCCAACATCAAACTCACACCCGACGCGGCGTCGGCCGCCGATATTCGCTGTCCGGGTTAGGCTGCGCTACTGTAGGCGGTGCGGCTGCAACTGCACCGTCCGGACTTGATGCCCCACCATGTCGACACTACCGAAATAGCGCTCATCGCCGGTGGAGGTGAACTCAAACAGATAGGCGCGCGCCAGGCACAGACGGCCCCGGGCGTTGCGGGCCAGGCCGACTTTGCGCAGCGCCACACTGCCGTCCAGCCACTGCACCTCCATTTCGTCACAGTGACGCTTGGCGGCGCGCAGGGCGATTTCCCGCACACCCTGGGCGCGCCAAAGGGCAGCGGCCGCAAGAACAACAACGCTGAGAAAAAGCAGGTCAGTGAGATCAAACATTGGGGTCGCTGGGCTGATTTCTATTAAGTCGGTTAAAAAGCGCTATGGTAAACGCTATTACTGCGTCGATCCATTTTATTTGTGGGGAATAGTCGATTGTCAGATCAGGCTAGACGGATGCCGGCCGTGCAACCAGGCGAGATCAAACATCCTTATCGTGAAGTTTCGATAAGCCCTGGCAGTTAACATGTCTCGGAGGAGGCATTCTATAGAGTTTAGCGTTCTAAAGATTTTATGTGCCACTCCACGGCCCGGCGGGGCGACAGGCAAGCTTACGGCCGGGCTCAGAGCGCTACCGGGTCTCTGCCGGGCCGGCGCTGCGGCACAATGTCAGCATCATTATACAGCCAAATTCGAGAGCAAGCTTCACGCACCAGTCGCAGCGTCCTTGGTGAGTTCGAGTTTTATTTTTTTAACTTTCGTAAAACGCTCAACCACATTATGCTTCTTGATCAGCGCATTCAACTGGTAGATAGAAATCAACACAGCATGCATGGGAATCAGATAACCCGTTTTATTCAGCTCCGATAGCTGCTCGTTTTGCAGTGACTGCAGCTTATCCTCGTCCAGGGTATGGAGACCTTTCAACGTCTGCACACTACCATCTTCATAGTGAACCTGAATATCAATTGACTTGAACAAGTTCAGCTCTTCAAGCTTCTGCATAAACTGGTAGGTCTGGATATCATTTTTGATATCCGCTTCCAGCAACACCGTTACTCTGCTGAGATATAGGGAAGCTTTACCTCTATCGTCAAACAGCGCTTCGCCCTGCTGTTCAGAAAATGCCTGGCTTGTCGCATCGATACCGACGGTGTAACCGTTTTTGTCTTTTGGTGAACGCATCAAAAAGAGCGGATAAGTCTGTATCCCTGTCGGCTGGTAAGTCGCCGTCCACTTATCATTTTCCACAAAAAGGTTAACGCCTTGTTCGAAACTCGTGACGGCTGACAACGCCCAGTCCCCGGTGCGCGTGTTTTTCGTAAAAAATACCGGAAAGCTGCTGACCGCCTTACCGATTTCGGCAACCCTCAGATTCATAACATGCTGCCGGGCTGCAAATGCCACCGCACAGTTGTCGACAACCTTCAACTTGCCGTGTTTACCGCTCGTAAGTTCAACCAACTCCGCCATGCTTGCCTTCTGTTTTATTATCGACCGTTTTACTTGTTGGCAGTGGCCAGCCACTGCTCTATATATTCCCTGTGCGGGGGTAGCGTTTGTAACATTTGCTCCGTCAGTTGTCTATTGCGTTGAATAATCTTCTCCGCTTCCTGCTGGCGGCGGTACAAATAGGTCTGGCGAGTGAAGTCAGGTTTGAAACCCATGCCGTAAATAACATACTGGTAACTGGCCGCGGGAAACAGCTCCACAGCGCTGTCGAAGTCTTCCCTGGTGGGCCCGCGGTGGGCCCACAACGCCAAGTCCTCGCGCAGGCTTTCCGGTATCGTCTCCTCGCGGCGGTGAGCCCGCCAGTAGGGCTCAGGTCTCTGGCTCAACATATAGTGCAACTTGAGAAAATCGATGATACGCCGCCACCGATACTCCATCTGGGCGTTGAATCGCTTGGCGGTAATTGGCATTACGCCGTTATCCGGCGGCAGGTTTTCGGCGATATAACGGGCCGATATTTCCACCAGCATAATGGCCGTCGCCTCCAGTGGCTCGACAAACCCTGCTGCCAAGCCGACCGCGACACAATTTTTCTTCCAGTACTGAGCCCGATGCCCGGAGCTGAATCGGATTTTTCTGGCGTTCAGCCCCTCTGCGGCAGCACCCAGGTACCGGCGTAAATCGCTCTCCGCCTCGTCATCACTGATATAGTCACTGGAATAGACATAGCCAACACCGCGGCGATGCGTCAAACCGATATCCCATATCCAACCCGCGCGTTGTCCTGTCGCTATGGTGTTACAGGCCAGCGGACTGTCATCCGTTGCGTAGGGGACCTGCATGGCCAGCGCCGTATCGTTGAATAGTACGTCGTCGGTATTCACAAAGGGTACCGCCAGCTTGTCACCCAACAACAAAGAAGCAAAACCGGTGCAATCGACATACAGATCAGCCGTCAGCGCACCTCGCCCGGCAAGTACTACAGAGCCTATGCCTCCATCTGCCGCCAGCTTCACCTCTTGCACTGTATCGACTATATGCTCGACACCCAAATTGGCCTTGCAATGCCGCTTGAGAAGATCGGCAAAGGCACCGGCATCCAGGTGGTAGGCATAGTTACAAGGACCTTTGAACTCCGACTCGGCCATGGTCCTCGGCGCGAGACCGGCTTCACAGACATGGTGCTGAAAGTTGGCGTCCGGCGCATAGTTGGCAATATCCTCGATATAGGGGGCCAGGTCGAGACGCCCATAACCGAGCGGTACGGTGAAAGGGTGATAGTAAAAATCACCATTGCCATGCACCCAATCGACAAATTTGCCCCCCTGTTTAAACGCGGCATGACAACTGTTGAAGAACTCACTTTCCTTGATGCCGATCTGTTGCATGGTGTTTTTCAGGGTGGGCCAGGTCCCCTCACCGACACCGATCGTGGGAATGTCCGAGGATTCCACCAGGGTGACCTGCAACCCGCCGGGCTGTTTGCTCTGGTGGTGGGCGGCCACAATCGCGGCAGTCAGCCAACCGGCAGTGCCGCCGCCGACGATGACAATTTTTTCTACGGGATCAGGCATGGCTTTAAACCGTCCAGGCTAGGGATCAGGCATGCAATATTCTATATAAAATAAAGGCTCGCGAAAATAACGCGAGCCTTTATTAGCCGCAGAGGTATGTTTCCGGTGCCCCGGAGGCCTGATAGCCGCCCCGCAATTGCCCGCTACTGCGGCAACACCGGATAACGCCTAGAAAAATTTACCCCGGATACCGATCGCATAACGGGAACCGTTGTCTTCAATATTGTAGATCTGGTTCTTGAAGCGACCGGTTTGCACCAGTTCTTCCTCGGTCACATTGATACCCTCGAAGAAGAGGGTGAGGTTATCGGTGATATCGTAACTGCCGCTGATGTCCCACTGGCCGAATTCTTCGGTATTGACCGGCTCGCCGGTGGTACCGCCCGAGTTCCTGTTGGTGTTGTCGACAAAACGCAGGAAGTCGTCGCGGTTGTTGTAAGCGACACGCACCTGCCAGTTGTCAGCTTCGTAGAACAAGATCAGGTTTTGCGAGTCACCCAGCCCCTCCAGCGCAAAAGTCTCGGTGGTATCGGCGCCCAGGCTGACATTACTGTCGACGAAGGTGGCATTGGCCGCGATACCAAAACCGTTATCAAAGACATGGGTGAGTGCTATTTCCCAGCCATCAATATCCGCCGATTCGCTGTTTTGCGGTCGGTTGACTCTGTACACTTCCTCCGCACCATTCAACTCGTCGGTGATAGCCACCAAATCCACACCGGGCCGATCCGGGTCAAGCTCATTCGCAGGATCGCAGAGGTCTTGCAGGGGTGTATCGGGATCATTATCCAAATCGCCAAATGCGAAACCTAAAGCGCACCTGAAGTCCGGACCCATGCGGTCGGTCATTGCGTAGGTTTCCAGCGCCGAAACACTAGTGATAAAATCATCCACTTCTTTCTCGAAATAAGCGACAGAAAACACACTGGCGTCGTTGTAGTACCACTCGAAGGACAAGTCCCAGTTGTCCGATGTAAACGGATTGAGGTTTGAGTTACCCCCCTGGGCGGTCAGGTTCTGGCGCCGCGGTTCATTGAAGGTCGTGGCCGGCGACAACTCCGACATGGTCGGGCGGGTCATCGAGCTGTAAGCGGCAAACCGCACCACCATATCATCACGAACGTCCAGCTTGGCGCTGAGGGTGGGTAGAAAATCGGAATAGTCGCCGCCGTCGGAGATATTGACCGGTTGCCCAAAACGGTTGGCAAACAGGGTCAGGTCCGTGGTGGGCACCACATCGGAAATAAACGCCTGCACCGCCGCCACATCGATATCGGTTTGCGCATAACGACCGCCGACGTTGACGGTCAGCGGCATGCCGCGGACCTCGAAATCCATTACCAGGTCGGCGTACACACTGGTGATATCTTCGTTGATAGTATAGCGGTTGTTCTGCAGCACCGGCTCGATGGGAAAGCCCTCATCCTCCAGAAACTGGACATAGGCATCGCCGTCATAGGTGTAGAAGGTATCGATCAGGCCGCCGAAGAAGTTCTCGGCCCGAAACGGCCGGAAATTCAGGATATCGTTGGGCGCTGGCGTATTGTAACCGCAAAACTGGCATTGACTGGCGAAGATCTGAAAACTGGATTTCTCCCGCTCCTGCCGGTAGATACCGAAACTGGCCTGGCGGAACGTCTCGTGATCGAACTGGTATTCGAAGTCGGCTTTATACTCCGTTATTTCATCCTCATCCGAAAATCGGTTGCCTTTTTCGTTGTAGTGCAGGCGGGACAGGCTGGGATCGGGAAGCTGGCCGTTCTCAAAACCATCGTGCCTTACCGTCGGCGTACCGCCAGTGCCGTCGAAACTGTAGCTGTTAATGATACCCACTACATTAAAGCGATCGCGCCCGGCTCTGTCGTTCTCCGCGGTGGAGGTGGAGGCATCAAAGTTGGCTTTCAATTGATCGTTAATATGCCACTCTACATTGAGACCAAAGCCGTCGTTGCTGACATCGCGGGAAAAACGCGTATGGGAGACAAAGTCAGTTGCCGGATCACCACTGCTGACACTCAAGCCCACTTCCTGGGTAAAACTCAGCAAAGTACCGGTGGCCGGATCGATGGTCGCCTCGCCGACCCGGTCGGGCTCAAACCAGGAGGCCAGGTCCGTTACCTGCGAATCCACTTCAAACTTGGAAATAAAACCATCGAGGGTAATCGTCACATCATCGGAGGGTGCGAATTGAAATACCAGGCTGGCATTATCCCTGGTGCGCTCCTGCTGATCGACAATCTGGTCCCAGTTACGGGGAATGTAGGCATTGGTAAACAAGACCTCTGTCGTATCGGGGTCGTTGTCGCCGGCATTGTTGGAAATGGTTTGCCCCGGGCGCCAGCCGGCGGTTTCGATGCGATTGATCTGAACGTCGCGCTCCTGGCGGCTGTAGGCCAGTAAAACCCCGACGGTATCGTCGGCAAAGGTGTTGCTGACCAGAAACGAACCGGAAGGCGAGGTCTCTTCGGACAGTGTCTCATACATACCTTTGAAAGAGCCGACCAGTTGCAGGCCGGGGTTATCAAAAGGCTTGGCCGTTGAAATATTGATGGTTGCGCCGATAGCGCCTTCCTGTAACTCCGCCCTGGTGCTCTTGTAGACATCGGCGCCGGTAATCAGGTCCGCCGCCAGGACGTCAAAGTTGAACTCGCGGCCGAAGCTGTCGGTGGCGAGTTGACGACCGTTCACCAGCACGGTGTTAAATTGCGGACCCAGGCCGCGCACGGTCACCGCCTGCCCCTCGCCGCCACTGCGGTCGATGGACACCCCCGTCACCCGCTGCAGGGATTCCGCCACGTTGAGATCGGGAAACTTGCCGATGTCTTCCGCCGAGATCGAATCGACGACGCCGTCGGCATCGCGTTTGATATCCATGGCACGGGTCAGGCTGCCGCGAATACCGGTAACCATGACCTCCTCGATGACCCCATCCTGAGCCTGTGCCACGCCCGCCAGGCCGGCTAATGCCACCGCCCCGGCAACTGCCGCCGCCAGCGTGTCTCTTTTCCACAAATGGGTACTCTTCGGGTCCAGTAACATAGCTATTCTCTCTATCTTTATTATGGATATATCTAGTAGCTCTTTTCGCAACCCTGCTTATGTATAAGATATATATTAGTATATATCATACAAATAATATAATTTTGGTCATAGCAACTGTCAACCGTAAAGAGGTTCTGGGCGCAATTTATTTTTGGTTCAGACGCACCGGGCGGCAGTGATTCCACAATCGCAAACACGGTGAAACCTTGAGTCCGACGCTAAGCTTTTTACTGTTTTCGGTGATATCGGACCCGGGCTGTTACCGGGCAATCAGACTACGCAATGCCCCGCCTTATGCTGGGGCTATTATTTTATTTTTTAGTATAGACGCTCTGCCGGGAAGGGCGCGTTAATTCGGAAGGGAGTGCTCTCCGGGAGGCACGAGGTGGCGATAAGCGGGATCTACATCGGGTGGCTGCATCAAGTTATAGTCGAGGCATGTCAGCCCCCTTTTGCATCGAGCTGTACCGCATCAGCGTTATCAGATTTCCAAACCAGCTCTGCGCGCTTGCCGTAAACTGCGCGATTGACGCCGAGTGCCGTCAAAATACAGAAACCCAGGGTAAAGAACATCATGTGGATATAGTGCAGCGGCATCCACACGAAAGAGAAAAACGCGTACAGACCAACACCGGAAATCACGGCAATAATAGCGGCGCGCGCATCGACATTGCGAAACACCAGACCGACCACGAAGGTGGACAGAATCGGCATGCTCAGCAGGCCGTTCAGTTGTTGCACCAGGTTGATGATACTGTCTGCTCCGTCGTAGACCGGCACCAGCAGCAGTGCGACCAGCACAAACAGACCGGTGATATAACCGCTCAGCTTCGGCACATTGGGGTTGGGGCTGATATATTTCTCGTGAATATCGCAAACATAAAGCGCAGCCGACGAATTCAAAAAGCTGTTGAAACTGGTCAGCACGGCCGCCGCCACCGCGGCGGCAAAAGCGCCGGACATCCAGGTCGGCATCAGGTCGCCGACAACACGCCCGTAAGCGGCGTCACCAATATCCCCGTAAAGTTTGTAGGAGACGATACCCGGCAGCACGATAATGGCAGGCACAATCAACAGGCGGATGGCGGCGGCGGCAAATACGCCCTTTTGCGCTTCGCGCAGGGTGGGCGCGGCCATGGCCCTCTGGGTGATATTCTGGTTGGTGCTCCAGTAAAACGCCTGGATGAAAATCATGCCGGTCAATAAGGTATGCCAGGGGATCGGCGACTCATTGTCGCCGATCATGGTCAGGCGCTCGGCGGGAATACCGCTGAAGTCGTAGTCTATCGCCGCCAGCGCCAGCAGCACCACCACAATCCCCATACCCAGTAACAGCACGCCGCTAAACGTATCGGAAATGGCCACGGCGCGCAGTCCGCCCAACACCGCATAGGCGGCGCCGACGATGGCGAAAACGGCGGACAGGATAATGATCGGCGTATCTATGCCAAACATCGACTGCATAAACAGCGAGCCGGTATAGAGCATGATGGGGAGATAGATAAAGACATTGCCGAGCAGGAACAAAACGGAGATGGTCGCGCGGATATGTTTGTCTTTATAGCGTTTTTCCAGCAGCTCGGTGGTGGTGGTGCAGTTGTATTTGTAGTAAACCGGCAGAAACACCTTGGCCAGAATAATCAGCCCCACCACCGCGGCGAACTCCCACCAGGCCAGCAGCGCCATCTGGTTGCCGTTCATGCCGACCAGTTGATCGGTGCTGAGGTTGGTGAGCGTGATGGAGCCGGCGACAAAAATCCAGCTCAGTCCGCCGCCGGCGAGAAAGTATTCCTTATTGGAGTCCGAGGAGTGTCTGGCGCCGCGACACTTCCAATAGGTAACAAAGCCGATAAGCGCTGTGATAAAAGCGAAGACGCCAACCTGAACCGCTTGCAAATCCATTATCTCTCCCCGACTTTCCGCAGGCTCGGCCGCGCGCGACCTGTAGCGGGAAACGCCACTCCAGCCATCTTATTTTCATCGTCGCCTTTAATGTAGCCGGTTTTCAGCCCGGTCGGCGTTTTGGATTGCTGAGCAGTTATTATGTCTGATTTATCATATTATTCAGCCACTTTTTACCACATTTCCAGGCCGGGAGTCAAAGCACAGTGACCGGCCGGGCTTGCCGATAGGCGCAGGGCCGGACCTTTATAGCTTTGATTGGCACGGTGTGGATTCGAGTCCCGCCTCCGATAGCAAGGTATGGGATCGGAGCAGAATAGTACTTGCTTCGGGCGCTTGCTTTTGGTGGGAGTGGTACCCAAGAGGATTTGCGCCAATTTATCGATCCCTGCCCCAGTCGTATCGGTCTTGATTAAGAATACTGTGGGTAGGTCTGCCTCTGGAGAGGGCTTTCAGAAACTCTCGACAGCAGGGATGCTGTCGGGAAGTCCCCAAGGACGGGTTCATCGAGGGGACGCCTAGTCCGTGTTTCTGAAAGCCCTCTCCAGAGGCAGACCTATCAATTGGCACGCTCCGCTTAAGAAGCACCCCCACCAAAAGTAGGCGCCCGAAGCGAAAGCAGGCACCTGAAGCGAGTGCCGCTGGGGACAGCACCTTCACGCGAACCGCCCAGGACCGCACCGTCCCAAACCAGGCTTTCTGTGACTGAGTCTGCCAATATCGCAGCTTTCGGGAACGGACCCGCTAGGGCCCGGTTTTTTCCGATTCGCCTTTCCCGGTTTTACCGCTCTCGGACTGCACCTTCTGAATCAATTCCATCGCTTCACTGATCAACGCGCAGGAAGCTGCCCGGGCCCGTTCGGGGTCTCGCGCCAGAATGCCGTCGAGTACCTTGCGATGGTCTGCCACACTGGCGACAGCCACCCCTTTAAATTGATTGGTCAAACGGATGCTGATCCGCAACGCCGTATCGATAAGGTCCTGCAGGCGAGCGTAAAACCGATTGCCGCTGGCCTCCAGCACTGCAACATGAAAGGCGATATCCGCCAACAGCGGATCGTCGTCGCCCACCTCGGCCGCCTCCATCCGCTCGATGGCGCGCTGAATCTGCGCCACTTGCGCCTCACTGCCGCGCTCGGCCGCAAGGGCCGCAGCCTGGGGTTCAATGGCCAGGCGCACCTCGGTAAATTCCGCCAGCAGGTTCAGGGAAAACTTGCGCTCCAACAGCCAGCGCAACACATCCGGGTCGAGGAGATTCCAGCTCTGCTCGGGCTCCACCCAGGTGCCCTGGCGCGGGCGCGCGTTGAGCAGGCCCTTGGAGGTCAGCATCTTCACCGCTTCGCGCAAAATGCTGCGGCTGACCTGATAATGCTTGCAGAGTTCGGCTTCGATAGGAAAAGGGTTGCCGGCGCTGTAGGTGCCACACACAATGGCCAGCCCCAGGTCTTGAACGATGGTTTGGGTCAAACTGCGGTTACTTTCTACCATGAAATAGTCAACTCGTCGTCGCGGTCAAGTCGAAGCCACTGTCGTCGCCCGTGGAAACTGGCGCAACTTTTTATATTCCCTAGCCCACTAGCCCTGCAAAGGGTAAGGAGTATGACGGATTCCCTATCAGAATCATAGGCATAGAACAAGAAGCTAGATTTTTCTAGAACTCTGCGCCGGCACCAAACACCGCTTGGATACTACTGTACAATAACCGGCTGGCGATGATTATATTAATCAGCTATATATGACAATTCAACGCGGCGGCAGCGGCACGACTAAGAATGCACAGGCGCCCCCGAGGTACGAGAATCACACTATGTGGTATTCAACCTACACCGACCTGCAGGACAACACCGTTTTCATTACCGGTGGCGATGCCGGTATCGGCGCCGCCTGTGTAGATGCCTTCACCCGCCAGGGCGCCAGAGTCGCATTTGTATCCATCGCCGACCAAGCGGCGCAGCAACTTTGCGAGACTGTCGAAACGCGCACCGGCGCCAAACCCCTGTTCATTCACTGCGATATCCGTGACGTCGACTGCCTGCAGGCGGCGGTGGCCCGCGCCGAGGCGGAACTCGGGCCACTCGGTGTGCTGATCAACAACGCCGCTCGGGACGACCGTCACTCGCTGGCGGATTTTAAACCCGAGCAGTGGGACGATTCCCTCAACACCAATCTGCGCCCTCACTTCTTTACCGCCCAGGCGGCACTGCCGGGTATGAAGCGGCGCGGCGGCGGCAGCATTATCAATGTCGGCTCCAATGCCTCGGTACTCGGCCTGGCCGGTTACTCTTCCTATGTCACCGCCAAGGCCGGCATCGTCGGCCTGACCAAAGCCCTGGCGCGGGAGTTGGGACCGGACAATGTCCGGGTCAACGCGCTGGTGCCGGGCTGGGTTATGACCGAGCGCCAGAAACGCCTCTGGGCGACACCCGCGGCGGTGCAGGAGTGCCTGCGGCAACAGAGCCTGAAAACCACTATTTCAGCGGAGGATGTCGCCCAGTCCGCCTTGTTTCTGGCCTCCCGGGCGTCGGCCATGATTACCGGGCACGCGCTGATCATCGACGGTGGCCGCGCATGAAGTCGACCGCCCCCGCGCTGATCGCGGTGGATTGGGGTTCAAGTGCTTTTCGCGCCTATCTGCTCGACCACCATCAGCGGGTACTCGACAGTGTCACCAGCAACGCCGGTGTATCACAACATGCGCGCCGCCACGCCGAGGTGCTGCAACAGCACTGCGGACCCTGGTTGGCCGCCACGCCCCATATCCCCGTTTACATGAGCGGCGTGATCGGCAGTCGCAGCGGCTGGCAGGAGGTCCCTTATATTCCCTGCCCGGCCCGCCTGGCGGACGTCAAGCGCCTGCTGACCCGGGCCACCGGCCAACAGGGCACCCAGGCCGGTGAATCGGATATTCGCATTGTGCCCGGCATCAGCGGCTACAGTCCCTCCGGCGCGCCGGATGTTATGCGCGGCGAAGAGGTGCAGACATTTGGCGCCCTTGACCACTTGGGAACCGGCAGCGGCCTGGTGTGCCTGCCCGGCACCCACAGCAAATGGGTGCAGGTCGACAGCGACCGCCTGACCAGCTTTGCCACCTTTATGACCGGCGAACTCTATGGCCTGCTCAGGAAAGAGGGCGCTATCAACGTCATTATCCAGAACGACACCGATGACCCGGAAGCTTTTCTGGCCGGTGTTAGCGCCGGGGAATCCGCCGGCGGTCTGCTGCACCAGATTTTTTCCATCCGCGCCCGCCACCTGACCGGCCAGTTGCCCGGTGCTGCGGTGTCGCCGTATCTATCGGGCCTGCTGATCGGCAACGAACTGACTGCCGCCCTTACCCTGTACCCCGATCCGGATGCCGTGATCGTTGTGGGCAGCGATATCCTGACCCGACACTACACCACCGCACTTGATCACCTGGGCATTACCACGCAGGTGGTGGCTGCCGATCAGGCGTTCCTGCGCGGCATCGCGCTGGTGACCGCTGCGGACTGCGGGCAAGGGCAATAAATCACCTGTCGCCAACGGCGCCCGCTCCAAGCGCTTACTTCTGCTGAAGTCACCTACTTTCGCCCAGGGCGCGTACTTTCGCTTCGGATACCGACTTTCGCCTCGGGCGCCTACTTTCGCCTAGGGCGCCTACTTTTGGTGGTGGTGGTGGTGATGGTGGTGGCGGTACTCGAGCGCTCCACTCACACGGGAGTCGCGGCCGGTTCTTTTCAAAGCCAAGCAGATTGGTTACCCTGCGGCAACCACCACAGCCACCGGCAAAGCGCCGTGCGGCGGTATCTCTGCGGACAAGAACGCCTATGACAATAGATCTGACTCTCTACGAAACACGGGTAATCGGCGCTCTGCTGGAAAAGGAAAGTACCACCCCCGACCAATACCCACTTTCCCTCAACGGCCTGGTAAGTGCCTGCAATCAAAAAAGCAATCGCGAGCCGGTGCTCGAACTCGATGAATCCACCGTGCAGCAAACCGTAGACGAATTGGTGAAAAAGCACCTGGTCACCGAGGTGTCGGGCTTTGGCAGCCGGGTGACCAAACTACAGCACCGGTTTTGCAACACCGAGTTCAGCGAACTGCAGTTCACCCCGCAGGAGCGGGGAATTGTCTGTGTGCTGTTGCTGCGAGGACCGCAAACGCCGGGAGAGCTGCGCACCCGCACCAACCGCTTGTGTCGCTTCGCCGATGTGCAGGAAGTGGAAGCGACATTACAGGGCTTAATGGACCGCAGTGGCGGTGCGCTGGTGGCAAAACTGCCGCGCGAGCCCGGCAGGCGGGAATCGCGTTACGCTCATCTTTTCAGCGGTGAGATCGAGGCGACCCCTGCCGCTCCACCCGAGCAGTCGCCATCCAGCGAGACGGCGCAGCGGCTGGAACTGCTGGAGCAGCGACTGGCATCCATGCAGACACAGATAGATGGACTGAGGGAAGACCTGGATCAGTTACTGTCCTAGACAGCAGCCCCAAACGCGGCCACTCAGAACCTGACGGCGGCAGAAAAGGCAAACAAGTCCCAATGCCTGCGGGTATCGCGGGGCACCGGGTTTTCCAGCGTGGACAGCCAGGCGGTGCCGTCTACCTGATGCCACTCGGCCCGCAGCATGACATGGCGGGTGATATCCCAGCGCACGCCGATGGTCCAGTCCTTGGCAAACCGCGAATAATGGGGCAACCCCCTGGTCGCCTCGAACCGGCGGCCGTTTTTATCGTCGTTGTCCCAGATCAATTCGTCGTAGCGCAGCAGTAGCTCCCAACCGGGTCGCGGCCGGTAAGTACCCTGGATAAAGTAGTTGGTGCCGGTAAATTCGGCATCAGCAAAATCGCCGAAACCATCCAGTTGTGACGTTCTGCGAGCCACTTCCGTGGTCAGCCCCCATCGTTCGGCGTTGTACTGCACTGAGAGTATCAGGGGTCGAAAGTGGAACTCGCCCGCCGCCAGCGGATCGAACCCACCGGGCTCGTAATCGACATTCACCTCGGAGGCGGTGAGCCCCAGGCGCACGCGCCCGAAATCGTACTCGTAGACAAATCGTCCCATCCAACTGGTGGCCCCCTCCAGATTACCCGGCACCTCCTCGAGGAAAATAGCGGGCTCGAAATCCGGGTCCTGGGTGCGCGGCTCAAACACGCCAAATTGAAACAGGTAGTCGCCGGAGTCGGCGCCGCGCTCGTAATAAAAGTGAACACCGTCGGAGGACAGGGCGAAGTTGCGGTGAATATCGAAGTAGATCGACTGCGGTAAAAAGATGCTCGGGCGCGTCGCCGCAATATCGCGTGTATCGTTGTAAAAACCAAGCGGGTTGACCACACGCCCCAAACGCACGCCGCCGCTGACGGCATCGGTGCTGAACAACGTATAGTCCACAAAACCATAATCAACACGCAGGTCGCCATCATCTGTCGCGCCGGCCTCGCGCATAGTCAATTGCAGTGCCAGTTTCAGCTTGCCGGTGGGTCGCCACAGGGCATTGATGCCCAATTCATAAAAATCCCAGCTACCGTCCTCGCTATCCCCAAAAAAGTTGTTGTGGTCGCTTTGCACAAAACCCTGGGCCGCAAAACCGTGGACGCGCAGGTTGTCGGGGAGATCGATGCCCCCCGCCCGGCACACACCGGCGCCGCACAACATCAAAACTGCAGCGAAACCCGCAGCAAGACTTATAAAAGTTCTGATCGCAGTCATTTCAGTTCCAGTATTTTCACGCTGGCATCGACCCATTCGTCCCGCACATAACCGATCGAGTTTTCGGTGTGTGAGACCACATCGCGCATTTCCTCCTCGGAATTCACCACTACCGGCGATTGTCCGGTTCCCGAGTACACTCTTCTGTCCCATATGCGACGCAGGTTATAGGGAAATGTACGCAGCACCTCTTTAGTGAATTGAACATGGGTCGGGTCGTCGTCAGTCAGCACAAAAACCTGGATAAGTTCTCCTTCAGGCCAGGTACGGGTTCGCATACCGAAAATCGAGCGCAGCCTCATTTTGGTCAGTGAATCCACTTTCACATCCCGGTGGGCGATCACGCGGATATCGGACACCGGCTCCACCGCCTGTATCATCGCGGGCGCCGACAGCAGGCATAACAACAACAGGGAAGAACGCCACAGTGAACGGGAAATCCACAGTGAAAGGAGCGTCCACAGTGGACAACGGGCGGTGGTCGAATGCATAACAGGCCGCGTCGGTTTCATAAATAAGAACTACTGGGTATTTAACTCTGTCATCACTTCGGCAGGCGCGATACCGGCAAGCTTCTGATCGCTCGGCAAGAGCGACGGCTGGGGTTTGCCGATGAAATAACCCTGGGCGTAGTCCACACCAAATTTCGTCAACAGTTCCAAAGCTATTTCATCTTCCACAAATTCGGCAATGGTCTTCTTACCCAATCCCTGCGCCACATCGTTAATCGCCTTGACGAATAAACGATCTTCAAAGTTTTTTGCCAGATGGCGCACAAAAGACCCGTCAATTTTCACATAGTCCACCGGCAGTCGCCGCAGGTAGAACCAGGAGGCGAAGCCGACTCCAAAATCATCGAGGGCAAATTTGTAACCGAGCTTACAACAGCGCCCGATAACCTCCGCCGCCGTCACTATATCCTCCACCGCCGAGGTCTCGGTGAGTTCGAATATAAGGTGCGAACGGTCTATGTTGTACGCTTTCACCAGTCCCTCGATCGTGGCGACAAAATCACTGTTGGCAATCGCCTTGGCCGACAGGTTCACCGACAATGTTATATCCCTGCCCTGGCGGCGGAAGCTGTCCAGGGCAGCCACGGCCATATTGACCACGTAGCGGTCAATCTCATGAATCAGCCCGGTTTTCTCGGCAATCTGGATAAACATACCGGGCGGTACCAATTCACCGCGTTCGTCAACCATGCGCACCAGGGACTCGTAGTGAGAAATACAATTGCCGCTCACATCCAAAATCGGCTGGTAGTGCAACAGCAATCGTCCGTCGTCGAGCGCGTCCTTGATGCGGGCCTTCCAGTCTACCCGTTTCTGCAATTCATACCTTTCCGGCGCATCAGCCGAGTAGAGATGCCAGTTGCTCCGGGCATTGCTCTCAGCCTTGGATTTATACATGGCAAAATCGGCATTGGCCATTAACTCGTCCACAGATTCGCCATGTTCCGGATACAGGGCGATACCCACACTGATGGTTATGCGGTGCAGTGTTTTGTTGCCGATCACCTCGGTGTCGCTGATCAACTCGCACAGTTTATTCGCCAGGGCAATGGCGCCGTCGCGATTGGTCTGCTCCATCAACACCGCGAATTCATCTCCGCCCAAGCGCGCCAGCGTATCGGTATCGCGCACCGCATGGGCCAGCTTCACCGCGATCTCACACAACAGGCGGTCGCCGGCCGGGTGGCCGCTGGCATCGTTGACCGTCTTGAATTGATCGACATCGAAAAACACCAGCGCACCCGGCTGCTTGAAGCGGTCGTATTTCTTCAACGCCTGGGCAAACTCAGTCTGGAACCGCCGGCGGTTGAAAAGCTCGGTGAGCGGGTCGTGATCGGCCAGCCAGGCGAGGTTGCGTTCGGCAATTTTGCGGGCAGTCAGGTCCAGGCCGACAGACAGCACCAGGCTGTCTTCGGCGTTGGTGTTGGGCAGGTGCGAATGGTACCAATCCATATGCAGGCGCTTGCCCGAATCACTGATAAAGTCGCTCTCATGGTGAAATTGCGACGCTGTGCCCGCAAACAGGGCCTCGATACCGCGCTCGATCTCGCCCCTTTGATCATCCTCTATATAGTCTGTAAACCGCACGTGTTGCAGGCCATTTTTTGCCACACCGGTCAATCGCTGGCCTTCCGTGTTCAACAGCCGCAGGCGCCGGTGGCGATCCTGGGTGAGAATGACCACATGCACATTGTTGAGCAGGGTGGTAACAAAATTGCGCTCTTCCAGCAGTTCGCGACTGCGACGCTTCAATCCCTTGGTTCTCGACTTGACCGTTAAATCAAGCCGCTCCAGCTTGCGCGAGAGCAGAATAGCGGCATCAAACAAATCGTGGATCTCATTGCGAATCAGCCTCGGCCCCCGCAGCTGGGTTAGGTTCAGGGTCATGTCCCTGTTGCTCTGCGCCAGCAGCGGCAGCGCCTTGGCAACCACCTGCAAACGCACCATGGGCAGCCACAGCAACCATAACAACACCGCTTCGGCCAGCAGCAAAATAGCAATGGCGGCGAGGAAAAAACCGGCGAGCGTCGACTGCAGGCGCCCAACATCAGCGCTCACGTCTTCCAACACCACCATGCGCGCACCCTTGGCGTCGCTGGTTTGGCCCAATGGAATCAAACTGATCTCGTAATGCCGATTTTCCCAGACCTGGATCGCCCGGGCGCGCGCCAACTCGGCGATGGGCAGACCGGATGACATCTGTTCGAGTACGTTGTAGGTCAAGGGGGCCCCGGTCAGCGCAACCAGGTCGTGTTGCCAGTGCCCGAGCGGCCACATGCTTTCCAGGGGTTCAGCAGCGCCGGCGCGGCGCGGCACCAGGATGCCCACATCGGCCAGCGTCGCATCGTGAAACTGTAATACGGCGCCCGCCAGGGACCGGGTTAGCGATAACACACCCACGGTCGAGGTGTTGAGAAATACCGGCACGCTAACCGTTTGCCAACAAGACCTATCGCACCAGATCTCGGTCACCGGGGCCTCCACGCGATTGGCTTCGGCGACCCATTGAGCCGACAATGCCTGGGCCGGCACGCCGCCGCCCCAGGCATCGATCACACTACCGACCGTATTGTAAAGAACCATCGCATCGACATCCCACTCGAAGTTCAACTGATCCCAGTTGTACTCCAGCGTGCGGCGCAGCGCATCTGCCGAACCGACACCCTCCTCAGTCGCCCCGGCCAGCCCTTGCATATGGCCCGCCAACTGCAACAGTTGCAACTGCATCGCTTGCAGCGCGCCGGCTACCGCCTTTTGCCGGTCCTGAAAAACCCGGTCCCGCTGGTTGACATAGGTCTGCTCGAGGTTGTTCTTGCCAAAATAGGTGATCAGCCCCACCCCCAATACCAGAATAAAGCTGACACTCAGGACGGCTTGCCACTTGAGGCTTAGAAAACTTTTTTTCATGGTCGCCGCGGTTCCGGGCAAGGTGTCGCGGGATAAGGCGCTGGAGATAAGGGAGCTGAAGAGAAAAGTGCTGAGGGGAACAATATCACAGAGGAGAATGCTAACAACGTGCGAACCCCGGCAACATCAAGACCCGCCACTGGCGGCAACGCGGGTAAGCGCGGCCAGCCAACACTGGCTGGCGGGAAAAAGCATATAACCAAGATACGTGCCATTGCAACCAGAGTCAGAAACGTCTAATAGTAAACCAGAAAAAGAACGGCGCGATGAAATAGATACATTTGCATTATTTTTTACTTTTTTGTGAAGGTCGGTAGCAGGTTAGTTAGAGCCGGTAACAGGTGTCGGCCACACAATACCGCCCTTCAACCGCTCCTCAAAAACAGCCGTCCAATCAAAGATTAACCCCCCATTTACCGGCGTGTCCGCAGCCGGAAGCGGCCATTAAACCATAAAGACGCGAACCTGAATAACCATTTGGCGAAATCTTTTCGGCGCGAAAACGCCCTGTGCGCCGTGCGATCCGGCCGCTGCGGACGGCTGCAGATACACTTCCCGGACCCATCTCAAAACAGCGTCCGGGTGCATCGATAAGCCACGACGCCACACTGGCCGAGTGGCTGTCCCGGGAGGCAAGCCGGAGTCTCGGGCCGGTTGCGCCAGCCGCTGTCGAAAACAACGACTGCGTCGGTGTCAACGGATAAATCGTAATTGCGCCCCTGACCCTTTGTGAATTATTCACCTGCCGCTATTTGGTAATCACTGTTAACATAACCGGGTGTGTGTATCAACACGATCAGCGACATCTTACTTTCAATGAATGGCGGTGGAAAAACTCTGCATCACAAGGTCCGCAACGCCAACAGGTAAATGAATCGATGAACCCCGCCCAACATTTCCAACGTTATTTCGATGTCTGTAAGGCCGACAGCCGGGACTCGCAGGAACAGGCGTTCAGGATTCGCTACCAGGTGTACTGCCGGGAATTCGGGTATGAAGCCGAGGAAAACTGCCCCGACGGCAGGGAAAGGGATGAGTATGACAACCATTCCCGCCACAGCCTGCTGATCCACAAAGGCAGCCAGCATCCGGTCGGTTGCGTCAGGTTGGTAGAGGCAAACCCGCTGGCACCGGAACTGCCGCTGCCTTTCGAACGTCACTGTGCCGCGGCCCTGGACCGGCACCGCTTTGACCCCGATGAATTTTTACCCGGACAGGTAGCAGAGTTTTCCCGGCTTGCCGTTGTCGCCGGCCTGCGACGCCGCCACAGCGATCAAGGCCGGGAAATCAACCTGCCGCAGCAGACGCTCGAGCAGCGACAGCGGCGGGGCCGCTTTCCGGTTATCCCGGTCAGCCTGTTGCTCGCTGCCCTGTCGATGCTGATGGCCAGCGACGCAGACTACGGCGTGGCCATGCTGGACCCCCAACTAGCACAGCAACTGCGCCAGTTTGGTATTCACTTCGAACGGGTAGGGAAAACCATCGATTACCAGGGTCCGCGCGCGCCTTACCTTATTCACAGGGATAATGCGCTGCGCTACCTGAGAGACGGCGTCGGGGAGCTGTTTTTCGAGATCAACAGATCGCTGTATCAAAGACCCGAGTTTGCCAACCCCTGTGCCGCCCGGGCCTGAGCGATACCCCGGTCCGCGGCACTATGAGACGGGCGGGGCAACAAGGACAAGCGACCAGGAACACAGGGAACGGGCCGAAGGCGGTAATCGCGCCTAACCGGACGCCACCCAGGCCCTGACACGCGCTTCGAGAATACTCAACGGCACCGGTCCCGACTCCAGCACAAGGTCGTGAAATGCCCGAATGTCAAAGGCCTCACCCAATTCACCCTGGGCGTATTCGCGCAATTCCTTAATCTTCAATTCGCCTATTTTGTAAGCCAATGCCTGGCCCGGCCAGACGATATAGCGATCGATCTCCACGGCGATATCGTGTTCGGTCTTGGCGCTGTTGGCGATAAAAAAGTCGATTGCCCGCTGGCGGCTCCAGCCCAGTTGGTGCATGCCGGTATCCACCACCAGGCGGATGGCACGCCACATCTCGTAGGTGAGCTGGCCGAACTTGCTGTAGGGATCGCGATAAAACCCCATATCCTCGCCGAGGCTCTCGGAGTAGAGCCCCCACCCTTCCACATAAGCAGTGATATGCAGCAACTGCCGCCGCCAGGGGTGCATACCCTGCTGCTCCTGGGCCAGGGCGATCTGCAGGTGATGGCCGGGCACCGCCTCATGCAGGCTCAGCGCCTCCATTTCCCATTTGGGCCGGCTCTTCAGGTTATAGGTATTGGCGAAGAAAACGCCGGCGCGCCCAGCCTCGGGCGAGCCGGGGCGATAGTACGCCGTAGTCTGGGATTTCTCCGCATAGGCAGGAATCGGCTCCACCCCGTAGGGCAGCCGGGGCAGCACGCCAAACAGCTTCACCAGTTCCGGGTCGGCGCGTTTGGAGATATCGCGGTAACTGCGAAGCAACTCTTCCTTGCTATCGTAGTAGAACTGGGGATCGGTGCGCAAAAAACGCGCAAAAGCGGCAAAGTCGCCCCGGAACCCGGTCTGTTTGATAATCTCGTCCATGGCCCGGCGTATGCGCTTAACTTCCTGCAAACCCTTAGCGTGGATCTGCTGCGGTGTCAGCTCGGTGGTGGTGGAGCGCGCAGCCCGATGCGCGTACCACCGGGTGCCGTTCGGCAGGGCCGACAGACCCACCGGCTCCCGCGCGCCCGGAAGGTACTCGTCCTCCAGGAATTGCAGCAGTTTTTCATAGGCCGGGGTCACCTGCTCGGCAAAAGCGCGGCGGGCCTTTTCTGTCAGTTGCCGCTGTTGCCGCGCCGACATACCCTGGGGGTACTGCTTGAAGGCGGCCAGCAGCGGGCTGTTCAGCGGCTCCTTCACCAACAGGTTGCGCACCTGCTGCGGCACATCGCGCAAGGTTATCTTCGGTGGCGTGATACCTTCCTGCAAGCCCCGCCGCAGCAGTGCCAGATGTTGGTCGACCAGTTCGGGCACCCGCTGCAGGCGGCTCAGCATATCCTCGTAATCGCGCTCGCTTTGCGGGGCGGTGTAACCCAACACCTGCGCCACCAGCTGCTGTACGCCGCCCATTTGGTTCAGCGGCAGCAGGTGATCGGGAAAAGCCTGAGCTGCGACATTCATCTCCAGTTCGTTTTGCAATAACTGGTAGTCCAACTGCGCCGCCGGGCTCAGTTGTGCCATCGGAATGCGCTCGAGCAGGGCCAACAGTTCACGCACCTCCCGCTGGCGCCGTTCGATCGCCGCCAGCGAGTAGTCGGTCCAGCGGTGGTTTTGGCCCGGGTAGCCGTGGCGGGTGGCCTGCTCGGGGAACTCGGTCATTTGATAGTCGTAGACCAGGTCCAACAGCGCCGTTAAACGCTCGTCAGGATGTTTAAAAGCGTTGCCGCTTTTGATGGCGGCGACCTCGGTGGCGAGGCGGGAGAGGTCGGCAGACGCAGTGGCAGCAGTGATACACAGTAAAAAACAACACAGTGGTTTTGCCAGCTTACCCATATCTGTATTTCCCCTAAAAATGGTAAGTGTTGCGCAGAGAGTTACACCTGCTGCGATGTCGATTTAAAAAGCCGCGTTGCCCGGCGTGCGCGGATAGGGGATGGCGTCGCGGATATTCTCCATCCCGCTGATATAGTTCAACAACCGCTCGAACCCAAGCCCGAACCCCGCATGGGGCACAGTGCCGTAGCGGCGTAAATCCCGATACCACCACAACTCATCAGCCAGCCCCGGCGCCGTCATGCGCCCATCGAGTACTTCCAGGCGCTCCTCGCGCTGGCTGCCGCCGATGATTTCGCCGATGCCCGGCATCAGCACATCCATCGCCGCCACGGTGTTGCCGTCATCGTTCAGGCGCATGTAAAACGCCTTGATGTCCTTGGGATAATTCTTTACCACCACCGGCCCCTTGACATGCTGCTCGCTCAAATAGCGCTCGTGTTCCGAGGCGAGGTCCGCTCCCCAGGTCACCGGAAACTCAAACTTCTGCCCGCAGTTGTCCAGGATGCGGATCGCCTCGCCGTAATCGAGGTGCACGAACTCCGCATCAATCACCTGTTCCAACCGGGTGATCGCCTGTTTGTCCACCCGCTGGGCGAAAAATGCCATATCGTCCTGGCGCTGCTCCAGCACGGTGCGAAAGCAGTGCTTGAGAAAGTCCTCTGCCAGCGCCGCGTTGTCCTCCAGATCGGCAAAGGCAATTTCCGGCTCAACCATCCAAAACTCTGCTAGGTGGCGGCTGGTATGGGAATTTTCGGCCCGAAAGGTGGGGCCGAAGGTGTAGACCTTCGACATGGCCAGGCAATAGGCCTCCAGGTTGAGCTGACCGGAGACGGTGAGAAAGCTCTCGGCGCCGAAAAAGTCCTGCGAGTAGTCCAGCTGCCCCTTATCGTCCCGGGGCAGATTGTGCATATCCAATGCCGATACCCGAAACAGCTCGCCGGCGCCCTCGCAGTCGCTGGCGGTAATGATGGGCGTATTGACCCAGTAAAAACCCCGATCGTGAAAATAGTTGTGAATGGCATTGGCCAGGGTGTTGCGCAACCGGGTAATGGCGCCGAAGGCATTAGTGCGCGGCCGCAGATGGGCCTGGGTGCGCAGGTACTCGAAGGTGTGGCGTTTCTTGGCGATGGGGTAGGACTCAGGATCGTCGACCCAACCCACCACCTCGATCCGATCGGCCCGCACTTCGACGGTCTGCCCCTGGCCCTCGGACTCCACCAACTCGCCGCTGGCGATAATCGCACAGCCGGCACCGAGGCCGGTGACCTCGGTCGCATAGTTTTCCAGGGTCTCGGGGACCACCAGTTGAATCGGCTCGAAGCACGAGCCGTCGTGCAGCGCCACAAAGGAAATACCGGCTTTGGAGGTGCGCCGTGTGCGTACCCAGCCCTTGACGGTGACCGGGCTGCCGACCCTCACCTCACCGGAAAACAAAGCGGCGACAGTTACAGTATGCATAGGTGACATGACTCCTTGAGTGGGATTGACAGCTTGCCGCCGGGGGCACAAGGGTATCGGCGGCGGGGTGTGCCGCAAACGCCGGTGGCACTGCTGGGCTGCTGTCTTTCGGTGCTACATAGATACTACTGACGTACATTAACCGTCTTCCCTCAGCGGGTCTAATCCGAATCGCATCGACTTTCGCAAAACGGTGCCAGGAAACCGGTCTGCTTCTGATGGCTATCGCGGGCTGAGACAGGATATCCCGGGTAGTTTAACGTTCTAAAGCTTTTACGTGCCACTCCACGGCCCGGCGGGGGGGGGGGGGGGTGCGGTTCCGATCGTACATGCGCCATCAGGGCAATCGATACCTGCACCGGCCATCGGAACCCTCTGCAACCTCGAATCCGGGCACCGGGATCGCAGATTGCGGGGTGGGAGCCTATCCCAAATCGGGTATCATAACAGGCCGCCCATACTGGCTCGCTCAGAAAACACCTCTCAGGCAGAATAAAAAATGATCAGGATGAAAGTGTTGATACCGGTATTGATAGTGCTCAGCATCGCCCTGGGCTATATGGTGAGCGCCACCCTGGCGGTCTCGCGGGACTACGCCGTGCTGGTGGCCCCCATGAGCATACTGCTGGCGGCGCTGCTGGCCGGCTCGGTGACCATAAACTACCTGCACCGCACCGAGGAGAGCCGCAAGCGCGACCGCACGGTAAACTTTATTGCCAGTTATGATCCCTTCTCGCGCCCGGAGTTTATCAACCTGCTGTATGCGGCGGAACGGGAACTGGCCGACGGGCTCCAGGTCTTCAACGCCGCGGGGGTGTCGGGGCCGGAACTGGTGAGCAAAATGGACAACCTGAAAAACGCCGTCAGCGATCTGTCGATGGAACAGGCGCAGGCGATTCACTCCGCCGCCGGCTTTTTCGAAATGCTGATTGTCAATCTGTCCTCGGATTACTTTGACAAGCACTACATCCTGCAAATCTACGGCGACAATTTTGGTATCCAGTTCTGGGCCCGCACCTGGCCGCTGCTCAAATACAGTCAACTGAGCAATATCGAGTACCAGACGCTGCAGGGCATACCCAATAACTCGCTCGGCGGCTCTTACTCCAGCCTCGAGCGCTGGGTGCTCAGCCACGTTCGCGACGGCGATATCTTCCCCATGCCGAACGAGAAAATGGCCACCAAAAAGTCGGACATGCATCGGTAACAGAGGGTAATATCCATGGCACTGACTCCATCGACCACGATGCCGCTGGGCACAGCGGCACCGGACTTTTCACTGCCGGAGCCGAGCAGCGGCACCTGGCGAACACTCACAGAACTGCGCGGCGATCGGGCCACCCTGGTTATGTTTATCTGCAATCACTGCCCGTATGTCAAACACATTGAGCAGGGACTGATCGACTTTGCCCGGGACTATCGGGACAAAGGGCTCGGTATCATCGCCATCTCCGCCAACGACGCCGACAATTACCCCGAAGACGGCCCGGAGCAGATCGCCGCCGCCCGCTACCCGTTTGCCTATCTCTACGACGAATCCCAGCAAGTGGCCAGAGCCTATGATGCCGCCCACACCCCGGACCTGTTTTTGTTCGACGCGCAACTGCAGTGCGTGTACCGCGGCCAGTTCGATGCCTCGCGCCCGGGCAGCGGCGAACCGGTTACCGGCGGCGATCTGCGCTCCGCCGTTGATCAGTTGCTGGAACACGGGCACATCGATATGGAACAAGTGCCCGGCATCGGCTGCAGCATCAAATGGAAGTGAGACACCCGGCAGTGGCCGGCGGAAGCGGGCGCCTTGAACAAAGACGCCCCTAAAACAGACGCCTTGCGAAAAATCGCCGTCTATGTGACCAACGGCTCCTGGAGCAGTTCCGCCACCATGCCCCGGGAGATGTTTTACGTCGCGAAGACTTTCGGCCACTGCGGCGTCACCGTGGATATGGTCGGTCTCGACACCCGTCCGGTCATCACCCTTGGCGACATACCCATCACGCCGGATACCGGCCTCGCCGCAAGCGCGCAATACGACGCGGTGGTCTTACCCACCATGGCGCAGGTAAACGCCCAGGCCCTGGCCGCCAACGCCCCTCTCTACCCCTGGTTACAGGGCCAGCATCGGCAGGGGGCGATTATCTTTGGTGAGCTGACCGGTGTTTTCCTGATGGCCGAGGCCGGACTGCTCGATTACACCACCGCTACCACCCACTGGCATTACGCCGATAACTTTCGCCGCCGCTACCCCCGCGTCGACCTGCAGGCAGCGGAGATGTTGACCGTGCAAAACCGGCTGTACTGCAGCAGTGCGATAAACGCCAGCATGGACATCTACATTCACCTGATCAACCAGTTTTGCGGCACCACCATTGCCCAGCAGTGCGAGCGCTTTTGCGCCATGGGCTCGCGCCGAAACTACCACCGGGTGTCAATCAATGTCGATGATTTCAAACAGCACGAGGACACCGCGATACTGGCGGTACAACAGTGGCTCGAAAAACACTACGCCGAGCCGGTTACCATCCCGGAAGTGGCTGCGCGTTTTGGCATCAGCCAACGCAATCTCACCCGGCGTTTTAAGCGCGCAACCGGAGAGTCGCCCCGCGGTTACCTGCAACACTATCGGCTCGAAATGGCAAAGGAGCTGTTGCTCAACACGCAAAACCCCATTCAGGATATCTGTTTTGACACCGGTTACGAATCGCTGACGGTTTTTGGCCGGCGCTTTCGCCAATACACCGGCATGTCGCCGTCGGCGTATCGGGAGAATGGCGGCAAGCCGCAACGAAAAATTTTCTCCTGAGACGGGGATTCGAAGACGTGACCTCAAGGCTCCAGCAGTCGAGCACCCCGTTTGCGCTCTCGGGGAATCGGGACATCCCCGGAACGAAAACGGCAGGCTTGGGATTCGAGAGAAAAAATATCTGGGCACAGCGGGTTTGCCGCTAAGGTCTACCTCTGCCGCGGCACCATGGACACCAGCATCTTGGCGGTTTTCCGCGCATCCAGGAGAATCATACCGACGTTGATACTCGGTTTGGCCTCCAGTGCCAGTACGTGGTCTTTGCCGACCTGAATCAACAACAGGATGCCCTCACTGCCGTATAACAACACCTGCTGCAGGGCGCCGCGCTCCAGTTCCTTGACCGCGGTGTCGGCCAGGCCGAGCAACGTGGCGCACATGGCGGCCAAGCGATCCGAATTGACCCCTTGGCGCAAATCCGCAGCGATACAGATACCGTCTCGCGAAATCAGCGCGGACGCCTCCATATCATCGCTTTTCGTATTCAAAAGTTTCAGGATCGACACTATTCGCCGGGTGAGGGTTTCCCTGCTCTTTTTTTCAGCCATACGCGCGCTCAACCGGGGAATGCATGACCAGTCATCTCATCAGTATTCCAGTTTCTGCACCGACTCAAAGCGCTTTTTCGATCGCCGGCATCGCACTCCTGGCTTTACTCATCACCATACCCATATTGGCCGTCTTTCTGCAGACAAAGGTGGCGACGTGATCCGGGTTGGATTTCGAGCGCAAAAACACATGGGTGAGATTGGTGCTGGTGATAAACATATCCTGGAAGTAGTGTTCGTCACTTTCCACACCGCGCGATTTTTTAAACATGTTTTCAATCGACAGCACATTGGAACCCTGATATAGATCGGCCGTGGCGGCGGCCACCAATTCGAGCACCTCTGCGGGGTGGGAATCGACGGTTTTAACACCTAACAGCATACCTGTGGAAATATCGGACACGCCACCGGCCAGACAATCGGGAATGGTCGCCATGGCTTTTTGCAACAAAGCTTCAAAAGACATACTACACTTCCTTATTCGTTAAGCATGAGGTTGACTATAAATTTATCTCTGCCTATTAGGTTTAGCATAGTTTTCTAAAGCCTGAGCAAATTTTTCCAAAAAATTCACCTGTTGCTCCGACTGCACCCAACGGGGCTCGATACGGCGCACCGCTTCCAGGGCGTCCAGCGCGGCCGCACCCTCCCAGATCAACTGCGACGCCAGCATGGTACCGGTGCGGCCCATGCCGGCATGACAGTGCAGGGCGACCGGCTTTTTGTCGTTTATATAACCCTCGATTTTGTCGCACAGGTCAATCGCCGCATCGACCTGCGGACAACTCATGTCCGCTATCGGAAACCAGATACTCTCGATGCCATATTCCGCCAGCGCCTCTGTATCGAAGGCCGTTTCGGTGAGCGTCACCAGCACCTCGACACCGACCCGTCGCAAGGCGCTCAAATCATAGTCGAGGTCGACAAAGAGGCCGGGTTTCGGGGTGCCCGCCAGCAGGCCGGCTTTGAGCCAGAGGAAATTACGGGGCCCGAAAGCATCACTGACATAGCGGTGTTTACCCCCGCTCACAGGTGCCTTGCCGGCGGTGACCGGCGGCTTTTCCACCGGTTCGAGCGGTTCGACGGCGCCGGCTCCAACCGAGGGGACGCAACAGGAACCGCTGCGCACAAAATCCCGGGCCGGCTGCGACTGCGGGTCAGCGAAAAAGTCTTCGGTCAAACGGACTTCCTGCATCACCCCGCCGGCGAGCAGTGCGGTGTAGCCACCGAGCTTGCGCGCGTGCTTCTGATTGTGCACCACCACCAACACGGCCCGCCGCTGTCCCTCACTAATCAGGTAGTCCAGCAGGCGCCGACAGGACTCCTCGTCGAGGTCCGCCGTGGGCTCATCAACCATCACCAGCTTCGGGTTGGCGGCAACGGCACGCAGAATCGCCAGATGACGCTGCACGCCCAGGGGTAGATCGACTACGCTGGCGTCCAGTTTATCCACCAAATCCGCCAGCCCCGCCATTTGCAGCAACCGCACCGCCACGTCTTCCTGCTGGGACCGGTTCAGGTTGTCGCGCTCGGGCAGTCCGTAGACAATATTCTCCTTCACCGAGGCCATTATCAGCTTGGCCTTCTGCGCCACCAGGACCGGCCGTTGCGCGCCGTTCAGCGGCGCCTCCAGATAGCTGGCCTCGCCCCAGGTTCGCAGCGACGGGCTGGCATCGTTGAAACCCGACAGTGTTCGCAGCAGCGTGGATTTACCGGTACCGACCGGCCCGATCAACACCACCACGCCGCGCACCGGCACCTCGAGAGTGACCGCATGGAGAATCTCCCGCTCTCCGAAAGCCACACCATAGTCCTTCAGCGCCAGTACGTGTTCATTCATGCTTATTCAACTCGGTATCTGCCAGTCCCGGGTCCAGGGTGTACAACAGCGCCTGCACCAGAATCACTACATCGTTTTTATTGCGCGTATCCACTTCGAACACCGCCAGGTTCAACCCAAACTCCTTTAATACCTGATGGTAATCGTCCAGCTTTGGGCCACTGGCATATGTCATATGGGTCACCCCGACCACCGCTGCGTGGTCGGCGATAAACTTCTCGAAAGACCGCAGGAACAAACGCAGGTCCTGCAGCGGGTCGGGGTTGCTGTGGTCCATCAGCAACACCAGCCCGATACAACCTTCGATCAGTACATCCCAGACAAAATTGAACCGCTGTTGCCCGGGTGTGCCGTAGAGGTGCAGGACTTCGCCGTTATCCAGTCGGATGCTGCCGTAATCCATGGCTACGGTCGTATACTTTTTCTTACTGCGCGTTTCGTCGGTAGCGATCTGCTCGGTGGTGATCGGGGCAATGTTGCTTAAGTGGGTAATCGCCGTTGTTTTTCCCGCGCCGACTACACCGGTAAAAACAATTTTGTTCTGGGTACTCATAGGCGCTCTTTCGACCTGCTTCGATGGGCGGCGAGATTATTCAGGATAGCGGTAAAGAGCGTGCGCTTTTTGGTCGTCATAGTTGTATTGGTCGTGTGCTCGGTGCCCTGCTCCGAGTTGTCGATAAGATTGATCGCCAGCGCGCCGGTGTAAAACAGATTGATATATTTCTCATCCACACCCAGGCCGGCGGCAATTTCCCCGAGCGTGGCCGCTTTGTTTATCCAGGCCGAGGCTATTCTCATACAATTGGGAAACTGATCCATACGGGTAAAGTTGGGCCAGCGCAGCAAGCGGTATCTTTTCGTCAGGGAAGTTCCCTGGGGCAGGCGCCCGCGGGAAGTTCTCAACGCCAGATTCCACAACAGCACTTCGATCGGCAGCACCCAGACTTCGTTGACATCGCACTCGGACAGTTTATGGAGGGCATTGTCATCGAAGCTGGTTATTTCGATGGTGGTCGAATTCACCATCTGCACCAGACCCAGATTTTTAAGCTGTGCCGGCTTTAGGTCCGACAGCACATATCCCGACTTCGGATAGACGATAATACGTCGATTGTCCCAGCATTTGAGTTGCAGGGAACTGGACCGCCGGCGCGCCTCCTCAATCGTTTTTTGCAGCCGCCCCAACAGGAAATCGTCCGGTTGAAAAAAAGTCTTCGCATTTCCCTGAAAACCGCCAAGCTCCGCATCCCGGATAAGGGTCGACGCCTGCCTGCTCCTGGCGGATTCCGCAGCTTTAGGGCTCGTCGATGTTTTCAGATTAATGGATTTCAAATCTCTGAGCAGACCGTTCCTGTGTGCCACTCCCAGGTCCTTTATCCGGCTGCCGGTCTGCTCGGCGATACAATCCCACAACAGATTCAGTTTCGGCGGGTGCGCGACACATATGGCATCGGGGTCGGCATCCAGCTTTTTGCCCAAAATGATATAAGGTATTTTCAGACCGCCTGCGATAAACTCCTGCAACTTCGTCAACTCATCCGATGATTTGGCATGAGTATCAACAAGCAAGACATGGGCATTGTCAATAGCAGATAGTGCGCATCTGCCTTTGTAATGGGTCTTGAAGATCAACGACATCCTGGACTTGCCGTTTTCATCCATACCGATGGTGGCAACACGAATTACTTCTGTACCCTGTCCGTCCGACAACGCTGGTTCCTTTCTATGCAACATGCCCACTCGTAAGACATGCCGGTTTAAATGGTCAGTTCCCGGTGATAGCTTTCCCAACCTAGGCTACAGTAACTAGTTATAGACGGTATTTGTGATCTGGCAAGGTGACTGCGGCAGGGGCACTATCCCGGCGGTACAGGCAGTTTATTTATTGTATTTCGAGATAAGAAAGTTTAAAGCTATTACTTTGCGCTGAGTGAAGACGCAGAGTCTCGCCGGTGGTTTGTTTTTGCGATAGAAAACAAGCGTGCAGAATACGGGACCAGGTAATTTCGACACAAGGGAGTGGTCCCATTCTAAGGGGACGGAGCTGAAGGTCCGTCCCCGCACCGTGCCACCGCAGGTTTGGCACTGCACAGATACTGTGCGACGTTCGGGGTTAAGGCGGGTTGAAGGTTTAACCGGCCGCTCTCTCACAATACGCTTTCACTAAATCCATATCTTTGGCCACGGCTTTTTTAACCATACCGCCAATCAGCCAATTCATGACTTTCGGCAGTAATCTATACGCCCGCCCCTCCATCACCGCGATCAACTCGGTCTGCCCCTGCTGAGCGGTCACGGTAAATACCGTATCCCAAACAGTGCCGTGGCTGTCGGCCACCAGGCGCACCCGCTCGTTGGGTGAAAACTCGGTGACTTCCAATTCCGTCGCGGCCTCGCGCCCGGCCAGCATCCGGGTTTCGCGAAAACGGGTGCCGACCCCGGTTTTGGTTTCCGATAAAAATTCCACCCTGATGATCTGTCGGACTGCCTTTGCATACTGGCTGATATCAGCAACGGTATTGAACACCACATCGGGCGGGGCGGCTATGTTTCGAATAAGGGTCACGTTCATCGCCCATCTTCTCCGGTTTGAATCTCTAAAGCCTTACCCTCTACCGGGGTTTCAACTTCTCCAGTTCGTCCACCGAGCGCGGCCAGTCCTTCTTCAACAATCTCGACAGCCCCCGATCGGCCAACACCCTGCCGCCAGTCTGGCAGGTCGGACAATAGTTGATCTCATTGGTGGCATAGCGAATTCTTTGAATAGGTGTCCCGCACACCGGACAGGGCTGGCCGTAACGCCCATGCGCCGCCATATCGTCCCGAAACGCGGTGACCTTTTCGGGGAAATCATCGCCGTAATGCGCGCGCAGCCTGTCCGTCCACAGCTCCAACATGGCAGTTACCGCCGCGTGCAGGCGCCCGATTTCCTCATCGCTCAGCTTTTGCGTCATGGCGATGGGAGACAGGCCCGCCCGGTGCAGGATTTCATCGGAATAGGCATTGCCGATACCGCTGAAAATCCGCGGGTCGGTGAGGGCGCGCTTTAGGGTGTGATTGGCGGCACACAGGCGTTCGGAAAACTCTGACACCGTCGTCGCCAGCACATTGATACCCCCGGGGTCCAGGGCACGGAGATTCTCCTCACCGCTAACCAGATGCAGCGAGGCGCGCTTTTTGGTGCCGGCTTCGGTCAGGTATAACAGGCCATTGTCAAAGACCAGGCTGATCAACGCACTTTTGCCGGGAGGCTTGGCACCTGCAACCTTCCAGTGCAGGCGCCCGGCTATCATCAGATGGAAGACCATCCACAGTTCACCGCGAAAACCAATGGCAATACGTTTGCCGATCCGCTCCAGCGCTGTCACTTCCCTGTCAAAAAATTCTGCCAAAGGCGGCACGGCAGTCCGCAACAAGAAGGGGCTATTAACTGTAGCCGTATTCAGCGACCGCCCGAGAATCCGCCGCTCCAAGGCTTCCAGGTAGACAGTGATATCGGGATATTCCGGCATTCAAAGCACCTCTATTTATAGCGGCAAACCAGCCAAAACTTTCAAACCCGGCGGGCCCTTAGCCAAAATCAGCAGCCGACCGACGCTAAACAGCAAATCGGCGCTAGGCGACCGGCGGCCATCTGTGTGCCCAGGCGCGCGCCTGCTCCAACTGCCCGGCCAGGCTCAACAACCGCCGTTCAGCCCCCATAGGTGCGATAAACTGCACCCCAATCGGCAAACTGTCTCCATTCCAATACAGCGGCACCGACATCGCCGGTTGCCCGGTTAGGTTGGCCAGTTGCGTAAACGGCAGCTTCTCGAGACCCTGCATCGCCATCTTGTCGACAACACCGCTTTTCAGCAACCATTTTCCCAGGTTGAGCCGATTGGCCAGTTGCAAAAACAGTTTTTCCCCGCTGCCCGGCTCAAAATACCCGACCGGTAACGGCGCCGCCGCGGTGACCGGGGTTAGATAAATATCGTATTGTTGATGGAAACGCGCCATTTCGCGGGCGAAGCCGTTCCACGCCAATTTGCAGGTAACAAACGTCTCGGCGGACAGGGCGCGCCCCAACATGCCCAGCGCGCGGGTCGTCTCCTCCACTCGCAGGCGCCTGACAGAGACGCCGGTGGCACGGGCCATGGTGGCCAGTTCGGCGGCCACATGCCCCATATACATAGTCAGGTAACAGTGCGCAACACGGCGGCCGTCGATAGCCGGGCACGCCTGTTCGACACTGTGGCCAAGTGACTGCAGCAGCGCGGCGGCATCCTCCACCGCCGCCACACAATCGGCGTCTACCGGCCCGCCCAGGGGCGAACGGGTATCGAAGGCGATTTTCAGCGGCGACGGCGACTGCAGTGCCGCACTCAGGTAGGCACCCTGACCGCCGGCAAACGGATAAGGGGAGCCGGGCTCCTCGCCATCTGTAACATCGAGAACCGCAGCGCTGTCGCGCACACTGCGGCTGATCACATGTTGCACGGCGGCGCCGTCCCAGACCTCGCCAAAATCGGGCCCGGCGGGACCGCGACCGCGGGAGGGCTTGAAACCGAACAGACCGCAACAGGCACTGGGAATCCGGATCGAACCGCCGCCGTCGCCGGCGGCGGCCATGGGCACGATACCGGCGGCCACCGCGGCGGCGCTGCCGCCGCTGGACCCGCCGGGCGTGCGCTCGGTATTCCAGGGGTTGCGCGCCGGGCCGAAGGCGCGGGGCTCGGTCACTCCCATTAACCCTAATTCCGGCGTATTGGTTTTACCGAAAATATTCAAACCCGCCGCTTTAAAGCGCGTTACCAGGGTGCTGTCGTGGTCCGGTATATAGTGACGAAAAGCTTCGCTGCCGTTGCTGAGCGGCACCCCCTTATAGGCCGCCAGCAGGTCTTTCAACAGGAAGGGCACCCCCATAAAAGGACCGGTGAACGCCTGTTCGAGGCGCTGGCGGGCCTCATCGTACATCGGGGTAATAATGGCGTTGAGCTGGGGATTGAGCCGCTCGGCCCGATCGATGGCAGCTTCCAGCAGTTCCGCGGGGCTTACCTGGCGGCCCGCCACCAAACCGGCCAGGCCGGTAGCATCGTACTCGGTATATTCTTTGAACATGATTTTTGCTTTTTTTGGGTGACTATTTTTAAGGTGGCAATGGTTACCGTAACAGTTGTGCGGGTGACTGCAGCCGCCGGGCCCAAGGGGAATAATGCCCGCTCCGCCACAGTGTGAACAGTGCTTTTTTGCTGCGCCGGCGCGAGACGCCGCCGGCAGCTTCTCTTATAATGCCGCCCCACCGGCTGGCAGCCATTTGGGCCCTCACGCACTATGTCTGAACTACTCTGGTTTCAATACCTGTTGATCGCCGCCATTTTCATATGGAGCGGCTTTGTGCGATCGGGCCTGGGCTTTGGCGGCAATGTGCTCTCCCTGCCTTTTTTGCTGTTGGTGGACGATCGACCACTGGTTTACCTGCCCCTGATCGCGGTTCATCTGCTGGTGTTTTCCTCCTTGACGGTGTACCTGAATCACCGCAAGGCACAGGCCATGCCACCGACAGAAAGGGTCACCACGGTAGACTGGCACTACCTCAAGTTCGCGCTGGCGGTAATGCTGGTGCCGAAACTGATGGGTGTGGTCGGCCTGATCAAACTGCCGGCGGATATTATGACCGCCATCATTTTCTGTATTATCGCGGTGTACTCGGTATCCTATATTCTCAATAAACCTTTCCGCAGCAACAGTCGCGTTGTCGATATCCTGTTTCTGATGGTGGGCGCCTATATCAGTGGCACCTCGCTGATCGGCGCACCGCTGGTGGTAGCGGTATTCGCCAACCACGTCGCCAGGCACCAGTTGCGCGACACGCTGTTTGTGTTGTGGTTCATTCTGGTCACGATCAAAATGGCGGCCTTTATCTACGTCGGGGTGGACCTGCAATGGGTGCATCACCTGTGGCTGTTACCCTGTGCCGCCGTCGGTCACGTACTCGGGCTGCGTCTGCACGACTATATGCTGAGGGCGGAAACCTCTCGGTTTTTTCGGATTCTGGGCAGCGCCCTGTTGTTGGTCAGCCTGGTTGGCCTGGTTCGGGTCATAACCTAACCGGTTGAACGCTTCGTATAAAAGTTCGCACTTCGGGGCCACTATCCAGTTTTCCCAGAAGCCACTTACCGATTGCCAATTGACACGCACACCACACTGTGCTGGCGAAACTATCTCCCGCAATAGACTCGAAGCGTATCAGTTGTACCAAGCCGTTCAGGTTCCATTCAGTGTTGTGCCGTCAGAATGCGCAGCGATCGCCACGAACTTTTTTTGGTTTTATCCCAAACCGACCAGCGCGTAACAATCGATATACACATCACACTATTCTGACGGAGGGGTATCCCACTATAGAATCCAGAGATGCCAGCCAACTTTGGCTTTTATGGTTCTATTTCGTGTTGTGCAATCAGAAAAGATAACGATCAGCAAAGAAAATTTTCGTAACGTACATTACATAAATTCAATATAAAACCTGGTGCAAAATAGTGACTTCAATCAAGAAGGGGCCCGATGGGTATGCTAGGATGCTTTTTCTTTTTCCCTTTTTTATTGTGCTGAAACACTGCATTGAAAAATAGCGCACCAGAAATTACTTGATGGAAAACTCTAACACGCCGCCCTGAACGTGCGTCAAAGCCGGCCTCTGAACATCGCCGCTCGAAAATGAGGCGAACCGGGGACCGGCAACTCAATATTGGCAAGCGATACTCGGCGCGAACGGGAAGCAACTTAGTCAAAACAGGAGCTCGCACATGCAAGCTAAAAGGATACTGCCGTTTTTTGTCTCGTTACTCTTTTTCACAATCACGGGGTGTGGCGGTGGCGGCGGATCAAGTTCCAACCCCGGCAACCCCGATCCCAATCCCGTAGACCCCGGCCCGCAAAATCGTGAATTGCAGGTAACCGTGTCCGGCCTGGTTGCCGAATTAACGGTGACCTGGCAAGGACAAACCATCGTTCTCAATCCGGATAGACTCAGCACCAACGTCGAGGCCCCGGGACCTGCGGGCGGCGCACCTGAATATAGCGGTCCGCAGTATCAAAACTGTTCTGACTATGAACTGGTCGAAACGGACAACGGCTACAACTTGACCATCACCTGTGCCGAGCCGGACCCGTTGCAGTTGCGGGTGACCATTGCCGGCCTGCAGGGTGAGCTGGGAGTGCAATGGTTCGATCAGAATCGCAGTTACGACGGCGATATCACCGGGGCGCTGATCGAGTCCAGACCGGGTGTCCTGGTGGAGCCGTCGATAACCGCTATGCCGGCATTGCAAAATTGCGCCGGCGAGTTTGTCGCCACCGACCAACCCCTTGCTTTCACTTATAACATTGAATGCACCGAACGCGTTGTTACCCATCATATTGTCATCGACGCAGCTTTGCCCTATCCGGTTACGCTGGCGCTCGCCGATCAGGAGCCGATAGTGATACAACAGGAAAGCGTGCGTTTCCCCACTGGCAGCAGTCCCCTGGACACGGTATCGATAACGGCTGTCGGCGGCACCCAGCGGTGCGAACTCGACCGACAGGTGCCGGGTGAAAATCGCGATGAACAGCACTGGTCACTGTCCTGTCGCGAGTACCTGGTATACGGCGACCCCCGCGCGGAAAATCCCGGTATCTACCTGACCTACGGCAATGGCGAAAAGTTTCTGCTGGAATCCGGTGACCCCGGCTCCTATGCTGTTGATACCTACACATCGCTGGACAAGCAGGCGGTGCTGCATCCGGATTTCGGCGCGCGAATACTGGAATTCTCCGACTCCGGAGTGAGCTGGCGCCCGATGGACCAGATTCCCGCCGGCACGATTTTTCAAACCCTGTTCACCGACAATGTGGCCTATATGGCAATTGTTTCCCAGAGAGCGGACGGCCCCTTCTACCACGTCTGGAGTATCGGCAGCAATCTGGAGACTCGGGAGGTAACAACTAACTCCGATGAGAACGGACACGTTCGCTTAATACCGGTTTCACCCCGCGCCGACATAGTGGGGATAGACTATTTATTCTTATCCAATCGTTTTGTTCGAATCTCCGCATCGGGGCAAGAGACGGATACGGCAACGACTGTCGAACCGGGCGGAGAGGTCCACGCCATAAAAACGCCCCCCTTCCAGGGACAGAGACTCAGCTGGATTTTCCGGGCCAATGAGACAACCGGACGTCTCGATGCCAACTTCTTCGGCAGCCCGCAGACCGTGCCCGACTTCCATCCCGATGCACAGGCGAATGTCGCTGTCTGGTATGACGATGCCGGTAATGAGCGGGTACTGCTACTCGGTGCGGGTGTCGGCGGACCGGATCAACCGCGGCAACTGGTGGAGTTGGATTTATTGCTGGAGCTTGCCTGGACAGTGCCGCTCGACCTGCCGGTACCTCAGTCCGTCGGCTATATGGGAACGGACGAGCGGGGACAAACCCTGGTGATCACCCGCGGTGATGACGACTTGGAAGACGGCCTGGCCCTGCTCGCCACCACTACCGGTCCGGTCGATCTTGACGCTCTGAGTCGCGCAGTCGGTATTACCGGCCAGTTGCGAGTCCGTCCCGAGGAGCGAGAGAATGCCGGCGGTATCTATCGCACAGCCCAGGCCTACAAGGGCTGGCTATTGCTGTTTGAAGGCGGTGCGACGGGCAACGTCTGGCTGACCGACGGCAGCGCCGCGCACACCTGGAAGATTGACGAGGGGGTAGCCTGGACGGCATTCCGGGGCGGTGCCTACAACCTGGTTGCCGCCGGCGCCACTATGGCGGCGGTCAGTTATGAGAGGGCAGGTACGCAGATGCTGGCTCTGCCGGGGGTGTCCGGCGGGGGTATTGCGACTGATTGAGAGAACCCTGTTGATATCAGGCCGTCGCCGTAAATAAGAACGGCGTCTCAAGCCACCCGGGAAATTTGTGAGGCAGTCATTCTCCCGGCTGGACGAGAATGTCTAAACTGGTAGGGAGGTAACCGGCACACCTGCAACAAACAGCAGACCGGAATACCCGTGAAACTGTCCGTTTATGACCAGAGGTGTGATATGGGAGCAATTCAACGGCTGCTGTTGGTCGCCGGCGTCTATATGCCGTTGCACGTTGCCGCAGACAGTCTCTGGCAGGACCTGCCGGACTACCTGCAAAACAAAGCCGCCGCCCCGGCAGCGGCGGCGCTCAACGCCAAGGCCGTCGAAGCGCGCCGCCTGCTCGGCGATATCGACGCGCTGCAGGCACAATTGCGGACCGACAAGTCCGACCTGACCCTGGCCGTGCCGCTGCCCGACGGCACTATGGCCAGCTTCCGGCTGCGACCGGCCAGCGTAATGCACGCGGCATTGGCCGCGAAGTATCCCTCGATAGTCACCCTACAGGGCCACGAGGTTGGCAATCCGCAAAACCACGGCCGCTTCGATGTGACCGGCCGGGGTTTTCACGGTATGTTTCAGTACAACGGCGAAACCGTTTTTATCGACCCCGAACAACGGGGCAACAACCGGCAATACCTGAGTTACTACAAAAGACATGCGCAGCCACTGGCCAACCTGCCCGCCGATGAAGTGCTGGAGGGTGCCCCCGTCGCGGCAAAAGTGCTGACCGGCACCGCCGCCAGAGAGTTCGGCGATCCGGTCAGTCTGAGAACTTACCGCCTGGCGGTCAGCACCACCGGGGAGTACACCGCCTTTCACGGCGGCCCGACCCGGGCCCTGGAGGCGGTGGCGACACTGGTAAATCGCCTCAACTACGTATTCGAGCGCGAGATCGCCGTTAACCTGGAATTGGTCGCCAACAACGATAACATCATTTTTACCGACCCCGATTCCGACCCGTTTGCAAACAATAATAACAGCAGCGACCTGACCACCAACTCCACCGTGCTATCGGAAAACATCGGCAACAGTAACTTCGATATCGGCCATGTGCTCACCACCGACGGCGGCGGCGTGGCATTTTTGGGCGCGGTTTGCAACAACACCCTGAAGGCCCGCGGCGTCAGCGGCTCAACGCTGCCCACCGGCAACAGTTTCTATATTGATCTTGTCGCCCACGAAGTGGGACACCAGTTCGGCGCCGCCCATACCTTTAACGGCACCACCAGTAATTGCGGCGGCGGCAACCGCCGCGCGGACAACGCCTACGAACCGGGCAGCGGCTCCACCATCATGGCCTATGCCGGCATTTGCGGTGAGGAGAATATCCAGTCTGTCAGCAACGACTATTTTCACGCGCGCTCCATCGAACAGATGACCAATCACATCACCTTCGGCTCCGGCGCCAACTGCGGTACCGTCACGCCGATCGCCGACAACAGGCAGCCCCGCGCCACGGCGCCGGCGGATGTCACCATCCCGGCCAATACCGCCTTTATACTCGAAGGCAACGGCGAAGACACCAGCGCCGCCCGCCTTGCCCCCGAACTCACTTATACCTGGGAACAGTACGATCTGGGCCCCGCCTCCAGCGACGCCGCCACCATGGTGGACGATGGCCGGCGACCCATTTTTCGCTCCCGCTATCCGTCGCCGTCGCCCCGGCGCTACTTTCCCCAATTGGAGGATGTGGTACGGCAAACCACCAGCCTGGGCGAAGCCTACCCCACCACCAACCGCACGCTACGGTTTCGCCTCACTGTGCGCAACAGTATCGGCGGCAGCGCCTTCGACGATATGCAGATCACAACGGTCACCAGCGCCGGCCCGTTTCGGGTGACCACACCGGCGGCGGCCGCGCGCTGGGACGGCTCGGGGCCGGCCGAGATCACCTGGGACGTCGCCGACACAGATCGGCCACCGGTCAATTGCGACAATGTCGATATCTACCTGTCCACCGACGACGGTGAGAGCTTCAACTTTCCGCTGGTAAGTGCCACCCCCAATGACGGCACCCATACGCTGCCGGCGCCCAATGCCGATACCGATCGGGCCAGAATCCTGGTGCGCTGCAGCGACAATATTTTCTTCGCCGTCAACAGCGGCGCTTTCACTATCGACAACAGCACTGCGCCGTTCGTACCGCTGATTGTCGGGCAAACGGCCATCACTATCAGCGAAGATTCCAACCGCACTGTTCAACTCAGCGATCTCGCGGTGACAGACCTCGACAACGATTATCCGGATGACTTCACGCTGACGATACAAGCCGGCAACAACTACCAGGTCTCGGGCCAGACGGTCATACCCGCCGCGAACTTTAACGGCAACCTGACGGTGCCGGTGACGGTCAATGACGGCGCTGCCGACAGCGACACTTTCGAACTGACAATCACTGTCAGCCCGGTCAACGATCCACCTGTCGCGGCTGCCGACACCGTCTCGATAACCCCGGACAGTGGTGCAACTCTGGTCGACGTGCTGGCCAACGACACCGATGTGGAAGGTGACAGCCTGACGCTCACGGCTTTCGACTACAGCGGCGCCGGCACCGTCAGCATCGTCGGCAATCAGCTCTCCTATACACCGGCAGCAGGTTTCACCGGCTCCGAAGTGATTCAGTACACCGTAACCGATCAAAACGGCGCCACGGCAATAGGCACCGCCACCATGAATGTCGGCGCCGCAAATCCCGGCAGCGGAGGTGGTAGCAGCGGCGGCGACCGCAACGGGGGTGGCAGCGGCGGCGGGGGTGGTGGCGCTCCGGGCTGGCTCGAGCTGCTGGCGCTGTTGGGCCTGGCCCGACTGCGCCGGCGCCGGCAGCAAGCGCAGACACGGACACCGATATGAATGTATTCCATCAACTGGCGGGCTTCGCTGCTTTGGCCACGCTACTGGGTTGCGCCACTGCCGTGACCGAGTCCGCCGGCAGTCCGCAGCCACTGGCCTGGGTAACCGCAGCGGTGGTGGAAGAGGATATCGCCCGGGCCATTGGCCGCGGAGATTTTCGCCTGCTGACCTTTCCCGGTCGCGGCGTTGCCATACCGGGTATCCCGGCCGCCGAACAGGCCGCCGCGCAGCAGTTGTGCGGTGTCAGATATCTCGAGGGCACCGGCGACGTGATTCACAGCGAGGCGGAACTGCCTTTACGCCAGCAGGTGCGCCGCTACACGGAACACTACAATCCCGCCGTTTACGCTGCCTGCAAGTCGCGCCGGTTGCCTCGATAAGCCCAGCTCAATCGGTGTGGCGGCAAGCCGGATTGCGGGCCCGTCTCGGCTTGCCTGTCAGGCGCCGCAGTCGCGCACCAACTCCACTAATATCGCCAGCCGCGCATTGCTGAGCTGGCGGTAGTCGAAGTATGGCGCGACGATAAGACGTGCTTCAGGAGAAACAAAAAAGCCGTCTCGCAGGCATGCCTGCGGCGGTAAAACACCGAGGTCTTCGGCGTAGGTCTTGCCGCTGACAATCTTCACCCCGGGCGCCGCCGGTCGTGGCGGACTGAACAGCAACGCCTGCTGTGATTGCGCCGAGAGCAGAAAATCATCCCGGTAGTCCTGCCAGCAGGCTAAGCCCTGATCGTGTAACGCAAACCCGAGCTTGGCGTATAGCGAAAAAATCTTGCGCCAGTGGTTGCCGGCCTGCATCACTATCCCGTCGATATCTCCCCGTCCCAGAGGCCGCACTTCAGTCACCGCTGCAAACGGCATCACCGGCGGACGATTGGCGATACACACCGCCAACCGGTAATCCGGCGCCCCCAGCCCCACATCCATCATAACCTCCCGTTAGCCGTCGCCTGATTCATCAGTACCGATGATTATAAGCACATTCTCTTTTTATTCTCATTATATCTAGACGTTATCAGCACTCCGAGCAACCTGTGAACTGGTTCTAAGACGCCGGTGATACCTCCCAGTAGGATAATCCCCGACTTCATAGATCAATTCAGTACACGGTATCACTATGTCCAGGCGCCTCCCCCGATCGCTGCTGCAAAAATTCTCACCCTTCGAGCGCCTGTCGATCAATCAGTTGAATACCGTCCAACAATACTGCAAGACGGTGACAGTCGCCGCCGGCCATATCGTACTGCGCCCCCGGGACACCACCCAACACCAGTGTTTTCTGGTCAGCGGCGCCATCGAGGTACGGTTGTCTTTCGAGCAGAGAACGAGCTTTCACCAGGGCTCACCCGAATGCCGCCGCCCGCTGAATCACCTGTTGGCCGACCACGGTTTTATTCGCGCCCAATCCAACTGCAAAATTCTGATGGTGGAAAGTGGTGTGATCGACAACCTGGTAGTGCCCGGCCATCCGGAGGCATACGGTATTGCCGATCTGAGCGACCAACGTCGCGCAGAGCCGGCGGACTGGACAGAGGCGTTTTTACGCTCGTCACTGAGCCGGGCGCTGGCGCCGCGAGCTGCGGTCGAACTGCTGCGCGAGTTGGAGGAAGTCGAAGTCTGCCGCACCCAGCGCGTGGTGACGCCGCAAACCGGCGGCGACTATTTTTATATCCTCAAGCAGGGTAGAGCGCGCGTCATTTTCGACATCTTTGGACCGCAACGAGGCGAGTTTATCGATTTGCGGCCCGGCGACTATTTCGGCGATGAGAGCCTGGTCTCGCAGGCCCAGCAAAATGCCACGGTGGTTATGAAAACCCACGGGATGCTGATGCGCCTGGGGCGGGAGCAGTTCGATCGCCTGATCAGGCCCGCGCTGGTCAACAGTATCGATACGCAAAAAGTGTCGACGCTGATGGACAGCGGGGCTAAACAAATCCAGAAAATGGATGTGCGCTTCTCGGTGGAAACACGCAGCAACCGCCAACGCGACCGTATCGATGTGCCTATTACCCATCTGCGCAAAAGACTGAAAGAGCTGCAACCCAGGTTGACCTATATCGTGGGCCCGGAGAACGATTGCCGCAGCGCCCTCGGCGCTTATATGCTGCGCCGGGCCGGCTTCGATGCCTATCACTTGGTGTCGGAAAACAAGCTGACGGCTAACAGCTGATAAACGGCTCTATCGCATCGGCGAGCCACTGTTTCTCCACATCGTCGAGTTCCGGGGGGAAGCGCGTCTTGATTTCGCAGTGGTAGCGCTTTAACCAACCCTTCTCCTGTTCAGTCAGCAGACTGAAGTCCAGCAGTCTATGATCCATGGGCACATGGGAAATCGTGTCAAATTCGAGAAAGCCGTCGAGCGCCGATTTTTTAACGACCACCAGGTTTTCGATACGGATACCGTAGCTGCCCTCTTCGTAATAACCCGGTTCATTGGAGAGAATCATGCCCTCACACAGAGGCGTGGCACTGGGGGCGGGGCGGATGGCGGCCGGCCCCTCATGCACGCTCAGGTAACTGCCGACCCCGTGGCCGGTACCGTGGCCGTAGTCCATCCCCTGCTGCCACAGGTGCTGGCGCGCCAGCACGTCCAGTTGTGAACCCGAGGTGCCCGCCGGAAAGCGACACATCGCCAAAGCGATATGGCCTTTCAACACCAGTGTGTAGGCGCGCTTTTGCTGGCGGCTCGGCGTATACAGCGCCACTGTGCGGGTGATGTCAGTGGTGCCGCCGTAGTACTGGCCGCCGGAATCGATCAGATAAATGGCCTCGTCATTGAGCACCCGGTTAGTGCGCTCGCTAACCCGGTAATGGGCCAGCGCCGAGTTGGGTCCGCTGGCGGAGATGGGCTCGAAGCTGACCCCCAAAAAGGCAGCACATTCACGCCTTATACGGGTAATTTTATCGGCCGCATCCAGCTCGGTCAGGCTGCGCTCGGCGACTGTGGTTTCCAGCCAGCTGAGAAATTTGATCACCGCCAGGCAATCGTGTTTCTGGGCGGCAAGCGCCCCGTAAATCTCCCGCGGGTTCTTTTTGGCTTTTTCCATTTCAACCAGGTCGGTGTCGATCAAACCGCCCAGTTTGTCGATCCGTTGTGCCAGGTAATAGGGGGTGCGTTTGAGGTTCAGGCCGATCACCGACCCGGCGCCCAGCCCATCTAACACACTGGCGACCGCCGCCGGGGGCTGCACTGCGACACCATCGCCAAAATGGTCGCCGGATTCCACCAGCGGCGGTACGCGTTCGGCCTCGATAAACCACTGCACCTCGCCGCTGCGCGCCAGGAGCGCATAACTGAGAGGCACCGGCACCGTGGCCAGATCCCAAGCCCGTATATTCAACAGCCAGGCCACCTCCTCCGGCGCCGTCGCCAAATAGTAATCGAGGCCGAGTTCGGCCATGCGATTACCGAGGCCGCTCCGTTTCTCGGCACTGCTGGTGCCGGCATATTCGAGCGGATACAAGGCCACCGGGGTCGCCACGGCGTCGGGTCGCTGGCACCAGAGTTCGTCAATGGGATTGGCGGGCAGCGCCGACAGACGCGATTTCACGCCACACAGTTGCTTGCGCAGGGTTTTCACCTCGGCCAGGGTCTGCAACTGCGGATCGAATCCGACCACACTGTCCGGCTCAAGGTGGGTGTCCAGCCACTGCTCCAGCACCTCCGGCTGGTGGCCCAGCACCTCGATTCTGCCGACCGGGACCTGTTGCCGGGCCTGCGCCGTATAACGACCATCGACGAACAGAGCGGCACTGTCCTGCAGGACCAGGGCACGGCCGGCCGAACCGCTAAAACCCGTAGCCCAATGCAGGCGCCTGGCACAGGCGGGCACATATTCGTTCTGGTATTCGTCGCTGCTGGGAATAAGCAGCCCTTGCAGGGCATTATCCCGCAACCAGCGCTGCAGGCAGTCGACAGGGAGTTCGGCGGTGGGCATAGACTCAATATCCGTGATCAGGCGTCAGTAGGTAACACCTATCTTTACGTGAGCTACACCAGGTACCTCATACCCAGCGGGACAAATAAGCTGTTCGGCGGGCGCCGGCACGGGGTAAATACAGAGAGATTTGCCGCCGGGGTGTTCACTCTACTGGCGACCGTCACCCCGGCGGCACAAACACGGAAACCTATACCCCGAATTCTTCACCCACAACTTGGGGGGAATATCTGCGCGCTTTCAACACACTGCGCAACAGGCTCAGACGGTCTTCGTGATAGCTGCGCAGACCGTGTCGCAGGTCTTCGTAGCACACACCGTCATACATTTGATAGAGCGGCGCGATCACCTCGGCGGGGTTATCCATCATTTCGCATTCGCACAAACGCACATAATGCAATCGGTCATTGATATTGCGCACCCGCAGGTCAACTTCGCTGTTGCCGGAATGGCTGGCCAGATGCGAGAAGAGTTCGCCGGTGTAGCGAACCACGCAATGGGCCGACAAACGCTGGGGTTCGACCAATTTCTCCATGATCAGCGACATCTCCGGAAAACCGACGTCACCGCCCTTCAAATGTCCCTTCCTCACCGCGCATACCGACCAGTCCAGCAATATCTGGTTGACTTCATACAGGTCGCGGATTTCCGATTCCACCAGGCTCTTCATAAAAAAGCCCATACGCGGCACCATCAATATCAACTCTTCGGCAACCAGGCGGTTAAGACTCTCACGTACCGGTGTGGGACTTACCCGTAAAAGCTCTGCGAGTTGTTCGATATTGAGCCGGTCGCCCGGCGGGAAGCTGCAGGTAATTACCCGCTCTTTGATACTCGTATAAACACGTTTAATTATGTTCTCGTTGTCCAGTTTTTTCATCATCGGCTGAGTCTCCGAATGTAAAGTCCGTCTTTCTTAGAAGTCGGCGCGCACTGTGGGCAAGCACGGCACAGCCTACTTCCCAACCCTGCACTACAGTCACCAAACTATCACTCAAACCTGTCAGCCAATATTTGTTACCCTAAGACCCTTACACCCTAAGGACCCTTGGCTTTTATTGGTCTCTTTCGCCTTGTAAACCCTCCGCCAACCGGCTCGCATGCTTCGCAGCGGTGGTCCGGACAATTATCCGCCGCGCACATAGCCGTCGAATTCCTCGAAGCAGGGGCTATGCATCTTTCTGGTTACGTCCGTGAACCGATAGCGGTCGAACAGTTGCAGCGGTAAACACCGCGCTACCTGAATAAGGTGGTGGTGGGTCTGGGATCAGTTTGCTGATGGACAACGTGCCAGGAGAGCAATCACCAACAACCGAAACTCGACAGTGCGACCAATGATACTAAAAACTTTTGACACATGGCAGTATACTGCCATCAATTTTTGAACCCGTACTTTAGTACAAACTAATCCCGCCCCTTATAATATAGGGGCCCCAGCAATACCAATGGCAAAAAACTGCTAATAATATATTCCGCAAATATCTTGAAAAGCAGTCGAAATGGCACACCTTACCTTGTAATGACGCTAAATTTGACTCTATATGGCGGAATTATGCTATTGACGTTGCGTTGGCGGGAAAAGGTGGGACGCAGGATTTTTAGATTAAACGGTTAAGCAACGCCAGATAAGCACAACAAAATATTCTAAAGATATAGGACTTTTCCAAAGGGTTTGACGGGAATCACATATCCAGCATCATCGGTGTTCCACTTTTCGCATAAAGATCACACGTTGTCACTAGACCGACTGACCCACATCAAAGATCCGGGCCCAACGGCGGCGGATGCAGTAAAGTAAAAGTAGTGATCGTTCAAATACTGCCATACTTGTTACAACGGAAGCGCTTCACCGCCGTGTCGAATCGGATTACCCGTACAGTGAATAATCGAGATTGATTCTCATTGGGGGCACTGTCCCGCCCTCGATAAGCAAACCCTGAACCGGCTTGAATAACGCTTGCTTTTGGGCCGAAAAAGGGGGGCCTCAGCCACCGCACCGCAGATTTGCCCGACTTTCCGGTTAAAACTGGCCGTTGGCGCCAAATACTAAACACTTTGCAGCAGGCACAACACAGATTTGTGCCATTGTTGATTATGACACCCCTGTCATACTTGGTTTATTCAGATGTTCGGCGACATCCATCTCATCACACCGGCCAGCGACAACGATCACCTGCTGAAAGACAGGGCTAGCGTCTATGGAGAGCGTATTCAATCAGTACCACAGCATGCTGCTGAGCTTCTTCAGCAAGCGCTCACAGAATACCTGGGACGCCGAGGAGCTGACCCAGGAGGTGTTCTACAAGATGTTGAAGCGCGACGAGATAGACGCCAACCAACCCTACCCTGAATCCTATCTGTACACCATTGCCTGGAGTGTGTTGCGCGATCGCTCGCGGCGCGACCGGGTACGTCAGCGAGGCCAACACGTGGTTTACGATGAATCCCTAGCAAAAGAAGACCCCCATACCCCGGAGCGCGATGCCAACAGTAGAGAGATCTACCAGCGCTACGTGCAGATACTGAACGACCTCAGCCCCAAAGCCCGGGCGGTGTTCGTGCTGCACCGCTACGAGGGACTGACCTACACACAGATTGCCAAACACTGCGACATGAGCGTAAGCGCGGTGGAAAAGCACATGATGAAAGCCTTGGCGCAGATGAAAGAATTACTCAGAGATCACGTATGAATTCAAGGACTGAGGACGGCAGCGACAAGGCACACATTGAGGAGCGGGCGCTGTATTGGTTTACCCTGATGCGCTCGGATACCCGCACCAACAGCGACTGCGAAGCCTATAAAACCTGGCTCAATGCCAATCTGGCACACCGCCGGGCTTATCGCCAACTGGAAGAGGTGTGGGGCGTGACCGGCGACTTTGCCGGCACTCCGGCGGTGGAAGAGGCTCGCCTGCAGGCCCGGCGTTTCAATACCCGGTCGGTACACCAGTTCCCACCCCGCGCGGATACCCCCGTGGCGACCGCTGCGCCGGAGCCGGAAAGTGCGGGTGATGGCAGCGGAGGCGGTCGCAGACGCTGGCTGTCTGCAGCGCTGGCCGCCTCTTTGATGTTCGTTTTCCTGGGTGCCAATATTACCGGCGACGCTCCCTGGGAGCCCGGCGTCTACCAGACCGGCTTAGGCGAACAGAAAACTGTCGTGCTGGAAGACGGCTCCAAACTCCTGCTGGATACCCAAACCCGGGTGAGCCTCGATTTCTCCCCGCAACAGCGACGCCTGGTATTGGAACAGGGCCAGGCGCGTTTCGATGTCGCCCACGACAAACAGCGGCCGTTCGTCGTGACTGCCGGCAGCGGCAAGATTACGGCACTCGGCACCGTCTTCGTGGTGAGGCGGGTGGCCCGTGAGAGCGCCGCCGACGAGGTGTTGGTGACGCTGCTGGAAGGTAAGGTGGCCGTGGCCCGAGAGCAGAACGTCGCGGCAGCGCCAACGCCGGCGCAGCCGGACCGGGCGCCGCCGCCAGCGCAGCCACCGGCAACGGTTACCCTCAATGCGGGACAACAGGTTGCCTATTCCACCAGCAGCCGGGGTATTTCGGCGGCGGCGACTGTCGACCTCGAACAGGCCACCGCCTGGCAGGCCGGGCGGCTGGTGTTCGAGGATCATTCGCTGGCCGAGGTGCTGGAAGACCTTAATCGCTATTCGCAGACACGGATATTACTTGGCGACGACAGCCTCGAAGCCATTAAAATCACCGGCGTTTTCAAGACCGGTGACAACCAAAAAGTGGTGCAGACATTGACCACCTACTTTGATATCCGAGTGACCAGCGACAACCGGGGCAACCTGATTCTGACCCCGGCGGGATAGTCGCCCACCGCGGCGTCGCGCCTGCCATTTTCCTTCTCCCTTCACACCACCCGCTGATGACCCGCGGGTGGCGTTAACACCTTTCTGCAAGGCAAAAGACGACAGAAAAATATATTTTCTCAAAACAGATGAGTGATCTGCACAGCGCCACGTTATTAGTAGTAGACGGCGGCAATAAGCCCCGCACCGGTGCCCCACAGCCACGCTAAAACGGGAAAACACCATGTCGACTCAGCAGCGACCGCCTATCGAGCAAGAGGCCATCAAGTGGTTTACACTCGTCAGGTCTGATCAGAATCTGGCGCAGCATGTGGCCGAATTCGAGGTATGGTTTCACGCCAATATTGCACACAGCCGCGCCTACCGCGAGATAGAGAAAAGGTGGGAATTCTTCGGCCAGTTTGCCGACCATCCCGCAACGGTGGCTGCGCTTCGCGAGGCCCGGAACACTATAAAGAGTTAGCTCGCACTCACACCAGCAAAACCGGCGGCGTGAATTTCCATCAGCCTCGTATGCAAGTACGAGAATCGATGGCACCGCCAGCGCCGGTCGGCGGGCACTGTTAACCCGCACCTGCCAGTGGTGTAGCATTTTCTAATTATGAGAACCCGCCGCAGCGGGCGCATCGGACCAGCCTGACCGCTCGCGAGTGAGCGATGCACATCGCACCCCTGTAATTCGCCGGGAACGGCTAACCCGCACCTGCCACTGGTATAGCATGCTCTGATCGTGAAAATCCGCCGCAGCGGACACGTCGGACCGGCCTAATCGCCTGCGGACGAGGGGCGCGGATCGCACCCCTGCACTTTCCAGGCCTGCCAGACCGGAGCAATTAACTTGTCGGCTTCCATACCCAGCCCCCGGGCGACTTTGAACACCATATCCAAAGAGGGCATGATCTTGCCCCCTTCGATATCCTGGTAGTGCCGATTGGACATACCACCCCCGGCAGACACCTGTTCCTGCGTCTGACCGTTCGCTTCGCGGATTTGCCTGATCGCCTCTCCCAGCGACTTACTAATAGCCATAAAGACCCCTATTATCGAGCACATTGGATACCAGGGTCATTTATACGTCCAAGAGGGCGGGCATAGCCACGCCCTATAGTACGCTTTAGCTATTTGGCTGGATTTCAGGCTCTTTTTGCCACTCTTTCCAGATGGGAGCAACCAGCTTATCGGGGGCTACACCGAAAGCCGTGGCGATTTTGAACAGGGTTAACAGCGATGGCATTCTGTGCCCTGCTTCGATTTTTTGTAAGAAACGATTGTTGATACCGGCCTCTGACGACAGCTTTTCCTGCGTCCACTCCTTGGCCACGCGTTTTTGCCGCACCAGATCCCCGGTCACTTTTTTTATATCCATACACCCTCGACGTATTTGCTATAGGAATTTGAAGGCTCCCTTTTACGCCCTAGCGGACGGGCGTTGAACGTCCAGTAGGGCGTATATATGATTCTCGCGCCTTGACCCCTATTTGCGCCAGAGTCGTTTCAGCGCCGCAAAGGGCGGGTATTGCAATCGCCCATATCACGCCCTATAGTACGCATTCGCGAGAACTAAACAGGCGCCAACAGCGACGGCTCCGGCGGGCTGCCGCGAGAATTCAACAGTGACGGCAACATCGGCACCGATAGCCGGGATTATCGAATAAGTCAGTCAATCATTAATTGCATCAATAACAACAAGCGTGTCCAACACGACCACCAGAGAGGAGCATATATGCGGAGCAAAACCACGCCTGCGAGCAGGCTCTGCTACCGGGACAGGGAAGCGGACAATCCGGAGACAGACCCCCAATACGCCATCCGGGCCGACAAGCCGCCCTATATTGTTTCACCCCACAAACTCAACCTGCTGTTCGACAGCGACGAAAACGACGAAGCACTGTTTGCGCGCTTGAAGCGGGAGCGACAGCTCTACCGGCAGTTCAGCAGCGCCGACACCCCGGCCGAGCTGCGCCGGCGACTGCAGGAGGAAGTCGCGCAGCTGGGGTTTTCGGAATACGCTTTCCTGCGCCTCGACCGGGTTGCCACGCCCGCCGCCAGCGAGGCGCTGATGCCGACCGAACTGTTGTCGAGCTGCAGCGAACGGGTGGCCCAACGGTGCGGCCTGATGCTGCAGGCGGGCATTGCCGACGCCCGCAATCGCCACCTGTCGGCGCTGTTTCACTGGGTGGCCGCTGCGGAGACAGACGCGCGGGCGATTAAGAACCATCAATCTGTGCTGATCGTCGGCGCGCAGGGGGCCGGTTATTACCTGGTCATTACCGGTCGGCCCGGCGCCAATGGCTACCTGTGGATGTCCGGACCGGGCCAGGCCCGGGACACCGATGCTTTTCACCAGCGGGTGGAAAACAACCAATACGCCCTCAACCTGCTGGCCACGACCATCGAGGCCGTGGGCACCAGCAAATTCCCGACCCTGTTCCGGCACCAGAACCGCGGCCAGGCCAACACCATCACGCCGCGGCCACTGCGCTTGTTAAACACCCTGGCCAAACGCGACGCCACCCTGCGCGAGGCCGCCGATCGGCTCTGCCTCAGTACTGACACCATCAACAAGCACGTGGCCGCCGCCAAGGCCACCCTGGGTACCAACACCCTGGCGGGCACTCTGTGGCAAGCACTGCAGGCGGGGCTTATCGACACCGAGGACCCTTAGCCTCGGCGCACGGCAAGCTGCCACCACTACTAAACGGTCTGATCTGGCCCGGGAACCTGCGTTACTTCTCACCACAAAAAATATTCTGAATATATCAGTGGTTTTTTGACTTCAGGGGTGAGGAGAATCGGTTTTCTTGCGTGATATACATGAGCGTAACTCTAAATAAGACGTCTATAACCAGTGGTTGCCGTAGCCTTATCCTATGCCTGATCGCCGCCAAACATTAGATTTCACGCTGACAGGCGATAACCAGGACGCCATGTGCGACAAGCTGTTACTCCAGCTCGGGCGCACTGCCGGCGATAACAGAACCGATACCAATCTCTCTCCCGAGATGCAATTGGGGCTCTGTACCCAGCTGGCAAGAGCCAAGGATCCGCGCGATTTACACAACCAGGTACTGGAAGTCATTGGAAAAATAGGGTTTTCAGACTACGGTTTTGTGCGAATGGCCCCGTCGGACCTGGAATCCCCCCTGCTGACCAACCCCCATGACCAAGTAAAGTCTTACTTCGAGGAGGGCTATTACGAGCACGATTTCATGGTCCGGTACGTCTCGCAGAATATCCGCCCCATTTTCATATCGAAGGTCTACGGCGTCGCCTATGACGCCCCCTACGATATCGATCTGTTCCGCGCCAACCAGAAAATCTTTGAACTCAACCAAAGCTACGGCTATCTGGACTATTACTGCATCCCCATGATGAGTTGTCGCGGCAAAGCCAAGGTCATGCTGACGGTGTCGCAACGGGGCATCAGTTCGCTGGATTTTCAAGTCAACATTACCCGCCACAAACCTACCCTGCATGTATTGTGTGAAGCCATTGATCACGTCACATCTACCAAATTTCCGAACGAGTTCTCCGTGGGGGAAGAGTGCGAACCGGTAAAAATCAATCCCAAACCGCTGCTGGTGCTGAATACTCTGGCCAATAACGATATGACCATGTCAGCAGTCGCCGAAAAGCTCTGTATCAGTACCATCACCGCAAACCAGCATATTGCCGCCGTGAGAAGAGCACTAGACACCAAGACGACAGTTGGTGCCATAAAAAAAGCGATAAAATTAGGGTTGATCAGTTATACCTAAACGATTACAGCAGAGGTCCCGCCTATGTCCACCGTTGCCGTAAAATATGCGCCGGAAAATAAAGTTGATTTACTGAGCAAGCAAAACCTGATTAATCCGTTTCCCGACTATAAACTGTTGCGCGAACACTACCCGGTATGCCGGGTAGAGCCAAACCGTTTCTGGGCTGTCAGCCGCTTTGAAGATGTGAGGTTTATGCTCAAGCGGCACGATCTGTTCTCCTGCTCGGCCTACAGCGACATGTTTCAGGCCGACTGGCTGAGCGAAGACTGCAAAAGCGATCGCTTTATCGCCACCCTGGACCCGCCCGAGCACACCCAGCGCCACGCGCTGGTGAACAAGGCGTTTGTCGGCCGGGTTATCAACGCGCAGATACCGCACATGAAAAAGGCCGCCGAGGACCTGATTCCCGCTCTGCGGGCAAAGGGCGAGGTGGACTTTCTGGAGTATTTTTCCTATCCCTACGTCGGCGGTTTCCTGGGCCGCATCATCGGCACCGGCGATGTACAGGGCTTAAAAGACATGCGCCGCTGGATGCAAATGGAAGAGCTGCTGACCCTGCGCAGACCGAGCGATGAGTTTATCGCCGAGTATGAATACCTGTTGCGCAAGCATCGGGCGCAGTTTACCAAGATTATTGAGCACAAGCGCGAAAATCCCGAGAACGATCTGGTTACCGCACTGATTCAGGCCGAAATCGACGGGGAGAAGCTCACCGGGCGCATGCTGCGCGACGCGCTGGAAATCTTCGTTGCCGCCGGATTCCAGACGCCGGTGCAAATGCTGTGCGCCTGTATTATCCAGCTTTCCCGCAGGCCCGAACTGCTGGCTGAGCTGCGCCAATCGCCCGAGCTGATTCCCGCTTTTATCGAGGAGGCCATGCGGTTTGCACCATCGCTGCACGGGGCCTTGCGCCGAACCCGCAGCGACGTCGAGATCGCCGGCGTCACCATCCCCGAAGGGGAATATGTGATAGCGCTATTGGCGGCCGCCAACCGCGATCCGGCGCAGTTTCCCGATCCCGACAGCTTCCAGTTGTCGCGCCCCAATGTAAAAACCCATCTCGCCTTTGGTTACGGGGCCCATATCTGCATTGGGGAAGCGTTAGCCAGGCTGCAGATAAAAATTGCACTGGAAACGCTGCTGGAAAACTTCTCTCATATTTCCTGCCCGCCGGAAGACCAGATAAACTGGGCGCCAGCAATTTTCGTGCGCGGCCTGCTCACCTTGCCAACCCGTTTTAAATAACAAATAACCTAATCATTAGGGAGAAACCACTATGCCTTATCGCATAAGCGACTTGCCGCGCCCCCTTATCGGTGTGCTCACCTCGAGTGGGTTGGCCGCTCTGTGTGGCACCGCGATAGCTCAGGCGACCGACGAGTCCGCACTGGAAGAGGTCATTGTCACCGCACAGAAGCGCGAACAATCGTTGCAGGATACACCTATCTCCATCGCCGTAATGGGGCAACAGCAGTTGGAGATCATGGGCATCAACAGCCTCGGCGACCTCGGCGAGGGCGCCATCCCCTCGTTTCGGGTGCAACCGCTGGGCATTGCCTCATCCAACCTGGTGATCAGTATTCGCGGCAACAGCCCTTCCGATGCCAGTGAAGTTACCCGCGATCCCTCTGTCGCCATTTATCTGGACGGGGTTTATATCGGGCGCTCCCATGCGCTCGGCATGGAACTGGCCGATCTGCAGCGGATCGAGGTGCTGCGTGGACCCCAGGGCACACTGTTTGGCCGCAATGCGGTGGGCGGCGCGGTGAGCCTGGTGTCCAATAAACCCAGTGGCGAACTCGGTATCAAACAGACCTTCGGCGCCGGCAGGTTCGACGAATTCCGCAGTGTTACCCGTATCGACCTGCCCGAATTTGCCGGTATTCGCAGCAAAATTGACTTTATTCACTCCGAGCGCGACGGCTGGGTGAACAACACCCAGCCCGGTGAGGCCGACTATACCGCTTATGACAAGAGCGGCGGTCGCCTGAGTTTGCACTGGCCGGTGAGCGAGTCGGTTACACTCGACTACAGTTACGATCTGTCGGATGTGGAAACTGTGCAGAATTATTTTCAGTTTTACGAGGACAACGGCGGCGCGTTTAGTCGTGAACGCGAGCGTATGACCCGCACCCGCGCACCGGTGACCTCCCTCGACCCCACTAGCGCTGAACAGCAGGGACATGCCGCGACAGTCAGCTGGACACTGTCGGAACAACTGGAATTCAAATCGATCAGTGCCTACCGGACGCTGGAGGAGGAAAACAACAATAACTTTGCCGGCGCCTTGTACTTCAATGGCCTAAAACTTTTCTCCGAAACGGACCAGGAGCAGTTTTCCCAGGAATTTCAGTTGATTGGCACCAACGATAATATCGAATGGGTAGCCGGGGTCTTTTACTTCGACGAGGAAGTAGAAAAAGATACACAGAATTTTTTCACACTCGATATGTTTGGCACCCAAGGCCTTGCCCCCATGACGCCCATCACACCGCCGACGACCTTCGACTCTTTGCAAAGAGGCGACGACGTACCCCCACGCTTTGTCGACGCCGACGCCGAGTCGACAGCGGTTTACGGACAGGTCGCCTGGTCGGCTACCGACGAGTTTCAGATTACCGCCGGCCTGCGCTACACCGAGGACGAGCGCTCTGGCACACGCATCGAAGAAGGGCGTGATGACTTCGATCTCGAGACCGACAATACCGACTACTCATTAACCTTCGACTATCAGTGGACGGAGGATGTCTCCACCTATGCCAAATGGTCCACAGCCTACAAAACCGGCGGCGTCAATACCGGCTCCGTGAGCTTACGGCCCTATGATTCCGAGGAAGCGGAAACCTTTGAGATCGGGCTGAAGTCGGAATTCTTCGACCGTCGCCTGCGCATCAATGCCGCCGCTTTCACCACGGAATACGACGGTATGCACCTGGATTTCAGCGATCCGGATATACCCACCATAGTGGATACCATTAATGCCGAAAAAACCGTCGACGTCGACGGTTTCGAACTGGAGGTCACCGCGGTGCCTTTTGAAGGCCTGACGGTGGGGTTGAGCTATACCTACCTGGACGGCGATATGCCGCGCCAACCCAACCCTCTGGACGACGGCGCTGAGCGGCGCTTCTCGCTGTCGCAGACACCACCCCATGCCGGCGCCCTGAGTCTGGACTACAGCTTCGCACCGGCCAGCTACGGGCTGCTGACGGCACATCTGGATGTCACCTCCACCGATCAATACGCCTACGTGCAACACGGCGGCTTTCGCCTTGACGGCTATACCCTGTTCAATGCGCGCCTGAGCCTGGCGGATATTCGTTTCGGCGAACACGCAGGCGCTTTAAAAGTCTCCCTTTGGGGTAGAAACCTGACTGACGAAGAGTATGTGGTTTACGCGTTCCCGGTTGGCGGCCTACCGATTGCGGTACCTCAGGCCTTTGGCGATCCGCGCACAGCGGGCATTGACTTTACCTACGAGTTTTAGCGCCAGTTTCAGTACTTACCGGAAAACAGGCGCAGGGAAGTGCCTGACAAACCGTTACGCTTTCTACGCACACAAAAAGAGCAGCCTCTCTTTGTTATATATAACGTTAGTAGTAGCGGTCGATAACACAATCGCATGTAAACTCAGCTCCATTAAAAGCATCTCTTGTCATACAAGTGACACTCCAGAAGCAACGGCAAAAAGCAAACGAATATTTTCCACCTTGCTGCAAATTTCATGTAAAAAATGGTACGCACTTCAAATTTTTTTCCGAATAAGATGAGGAAAATTGGTAAACTTGCGAGAATATAGATAGTAGCGTTAAAGTCTGGCATTCCACTCCCAACCGGCAGCCGCCCCTCCAGTAGGGTACCGGTCGAGACGGCAGCAAGGCAGCTTAATGGTTCCACCCTGGACTGGTGACAGCAGATGGTGATCGCACATTTCCCCGGACCCAAAACAATGGCTTACCGGCCGAATATCGAGTCTGATTTCTACGCCGACTTTGCAAGGGCCCGCAACCCTATTGAGTTTCGGCAAAAGATCGGCGCCACCGTCAACAATTTGGCGTTCTCAGACTTTGCTTTCGTGCGCATGAATACCAGCGAGGCGGAGGGCCCAAACTTCGCCACCAACCCGGATAAGCAGTTGGAAATTTACCAGGAAGAAGGGTTCTACGAGCACGACCTGATGGTGCGCTATGCCAAGGAAAACACAAAGCCGCTGTTTATGTCGCAACTGTATGTCACCCAAACTCCCATCGACAAGCGAGTCTACGAGCTGAACCAGGCCTTTAGCTACTACGACTACTATTGCATACCGTTCGCAGCCTGCAACGGCCACGGCAATGTGATGCTGGCGCTGTCGCAGCGGGGAGTGAGGCCGGTCACGTTTCAACGGCGGGTAGCGGCCTGCAAAGACGTGCTCCACGCCCTGTGTGTGGCGATAGATTATGTCGGCACCTGCAAGTTCCCCGACTTATTCGTCGGCCCCGGCGAAAGCAGGGCGGCCAAAACCATTCCCGAACCGATCCGGGTGCTCGCCACCCTCGCCAATGGCGATATGCCCCTGCCCGCAGTGGCGGACAAGCTGGGCATGACGCTTGAAGCAACTGAAATGAATTTGAGGACAATCAAACTGGCCCTGTCTGCCAAAACCAACAATGCCGCCATAAAACACGCCATCACCACCGGGCTGATCACTTACACCTGAGATACTTGACATGAAATAAAGTTTGATTAGGCTGCAAAAAGTTTTAATTAACGCTAAGATCTATATTCTGGTCATCAACCCATCCTCAGCCCGCTATTTTTCAACCTGTCAATCACAGATTTTTATGATTGGACCGGGTTGGATTAACTGAATTTTCGCTATTGTCCGTTCACGGTTTCGTGACTAATCTTGCTTCATAGTAAGGAGCATTCATGTCACAGAAATCACCCGCATTCGGCCCCAAGGCTGTCACCGGCGGCAGGTCATTAAAGGCCGTGAGCAGCCCCCAGCAGTCAACCTGGCGCTACCCGTCTTCTGTTATACCCGCGGAGCGGTTGGGTGCATTTTTTGACAATGACGAGGAAGACGAAGCGTTATTTGCGCAGTTGCAGATGGAGCGCAAGCTCTATCGGTTGTTGAACAGCTGTGACACGCGCGAGGCGATGGCGAGGCAAGTGACCGGTATATTGACGCACCTGGGCTTCGCCGAATATAGCTTCGTGCGCCTGGATGTACTGCAAAGGGATGAGGGCAACCAGGCGCTGATGCCGAAGATGATACTGTCCAGCCACGGCGGCGAGAAGTTTGAGTCCGGCGGCATGATCCTGCAGGCCACGGCAGACGATCCCAGGGCGCGCCATCTCTCGATGCTCTACCACTTTATCGCCAGCCTGCCTGCAAACGGTCTGGAAAACCGCGGCGGGCGCTATATGCTGATTATCAGCGCCGGCGATGCAGGCTGTTATATTACCCACAGCGGCACGCCCAAGAAGGGGCGGTACCTCTCCATATGCTCCCCGGAAGATCGCGCAGAAGACATATTCCGGCAGCATGTGGCCAATAACCAGCAGACCCTGGACCTCTTGGTTAACAGCATTGAAGGCGTGGGTATAAAGAAGTTTCCGCAAGTTTTTGAGGCGAACAAAAAGAGCACGGCGGCAAAGATCAACCCTCGCCCGCTAAGGCTACTGAACACCCTTGCCAAGAAGGATGTGACGCTGCGCCAGGCTGCAGACTTACTCCATCTGAGCACCGATACTATCAACAAGCATGTGGCGGCGGCCAAGACAGCATTGGGCACCACCACCATTGCCGGGACTGTGTGGAAAGCGATTAAAGAAGGGTTGATTGACGAGCGGAACTGAAGATTATCGGCTCTGTAACTTCTCCGTCACTCTCTCCAACCCGCGCTCTCCCCACCGACCCGGGGTCTACTACGCACTGCCCTCAGCAATCCCACCCCGCTTATCTATCAGTGATCAGCTAACTAGTTCGAAATGACCGCACAACCACTTTAGAAAAAAACACTTCACACAGGCCACATAATTATAATTAACCTGTAAGTTATCTACTTAAACAATAAAGCCAACTAAATGATCTCAAGCTTTCAAAATTTAATGAAAATAAATTCCTAAAAAATCTCGTCTTTTCGGCGTATTATCTGCTACCAATTTAGCCCTCATTGCAATTTGAACACTCTAGTTCGCGCACCATCTGTGCCCAACATCTAAAATCAAGTGTGCATTTTTGGCGCAGTAATAAATTACTGTTAGTTGCCGCAACAAAACCTACATCAAGCTGTTGGAAGCCACTGAAATAAAATGCAGACCATTGTTTCTTATAGATTTTTTAATTTTTTTCATGAGGTGATCGGAGAAGCCCTGCGTGAGAGTAGGTAGCGGCGGAAAATATTCGATCAATAACTGCGATGGATTCAACCGGTCAACGCAACATCTCGTTAAGCATAGCTGCTGGCGATCGATATCCCAAGGTTTTTCTTGGTCTATTGTTTAACTTAGAGGCAATTTTATTTAGGTACGATTGCGGGTAATCTGAAAGGTAGGTTCCTTTCGGAAAATACTGGCGTAATAGCCCATTAGTAT
>NZ_ML660103.1 GCF_007004655.1 Exilibacterium tricleocarpae | reverse complement strand
CGGTCGTCGGCGAGAACCGCCTGTTCCAGCACCTGCACGTCGGCAAAGGTTTTGCGAATATCCGTTCCCTCCGGCAGCCAGTAGTGGATCATAAACTTGGACATGGTCGACTTCGGAAAGAAAGAGCCCTGCACCTGGAAAAAACCATAGACAGCAGCGGACAGCAGCGCCGCCATCACCCCGAGCGTCAACCAACGCCGCCGCAGACAAGCTTCGAGCAGGCGCCGGTAGCGGCTAAACAAAGGACCGCCATAGACGTCCTTCAGCGCCGTCGGGGCGGCGCCCTCAGCCGCGGGTCCGGGGAGTAACCAGTAGCACAGCAGCGGCGTGATGGTAACGGCGATAATCCAACTCAAGGTCAACGAAAACAGCATGACCTGAAACAGACTGAGACAAAATTCACCGGTGTCGTCCTGCGACAGGCCGATGGCGGCAAATGCCAGTATGGCAATCACTGTGGCCCCGCACAGCGGCCACAGCGTCTGCCCCACCGCCTCGCGGGCAGCCTGCAGCCGCCGCACACCCGCCTGAATCCGCACCAGCATACCCTCGGTCACCACTATGGCATTGTCGACCAGCATCCCCAGGGCGATAACCAGAGCACCGAGGGAGACCCGCTCGAGTGCGACATCCGTTAAGCGCATCAGGATAAACGTGGCGATCACCGTGATCACCAGCACACCGCCGATAATCAACCCGGCGCGCAGGCCCATAAAGATCAACAGCACCACGATCACTATGGCAATCGCCTGCATCAGATTGACGGTAAAAGTACCGATCGCCTCAGCGACGATCTCCGGCTGCATATACACCGGATGCACTTCCAGTCCGACCGGCGTCTGTGCCCGCAACGTCTCCAGACGCGCCGCCACATCGGCGCCGAGTTCAGTGACACTGCCACCGGTGACCGTGGAGATGGCGAGGCTCACCGCCGGCGCGCCGTTAAATCGCAACACCTGCGCCGGCGGGGACAGGTACTCGCGACTGACCCGGGCCACATCGCGCAGGTAAATCAACTTGGCGCCGCCGGCGCCGGCCTCGCGCAGAATCAGGTTTTCGATGTCGCGCACCGCGCCGATTCCCACCGGCGAGTCGATCCGCACATAGTCGCCGCCCACCTGCAGGCGCCCGGCGGCGACCACAGTATTCTGCTGGCGCAGTTTGCCATAGACCTCGGCCTGGCTGATGCCGAATTGGGCCAGGCGGGCGCGGGAAAATTCCACATAGATGGCCTCGGGTTGTACGCCCCACAAATCCACTTTGGCCACATCGCGCACCAACAACAGTTCACGGCGCAGAAACTTGGCGTATTCGTAGATTTCCTTATCGCTGAAGCCATCGCCGGTAATCGCCAGCAGGACACCGAAGACATCACCGAAATCGTCGAGCACCCTGGACGCCTCGGCCCCCGGCGGCAGTTGTCGCTGGGCGTCGTGCACCTTGCGGCGCAACTGCTCCCAGACACCGGGCAGAGTGAACTTGTCATACTGATCTTTGATAGTGACGGTAATGATCGACAGACCGGCTTTGGAGACCGATGCGATTTCCTCTAACTGCCCCATGCGCTGAATCTCCGTCTCCAGCAGATCGGTCACCTCCTGCTCCACTTCCAGCGGTGTGGCACCGGGGTAATGGGTGACGACCAGCGCCTCCTTGATGGTGAACTCCGGGTCTTCAAGTCGCGACAGTTCGGTGTAGCTGATGCCGCCGCCCACCAGCAGCACCAGGGTCATCACCACCGTGATGACTTTTCTGTCGATGGCGTACTCGGCAATATTCATCGCCTCAATGCTCCGGGCGATCGGCCAGCAGCCGCACTTTGTCGCCCTCGCGCAAGTAGTGCACGCCGGCGGTCACCACCCGCATACCCAATGCTACGCCGGTGAGAATTTCGATCTCGCCGGCGCGCAGGCTGCCTACCTCCACCGGCACCGGGTTGACGGTCATAGTGTCCTCTTCAATGACCCAGACAAACTGTCCATCGCCGCCTGTGGGCTCGGCAAACACAGCGGCGGCGGGCAAGAGAAAATGGGTGGCCCCGTCGATAGCCGGCAGCGTCACATCCACTGAGACACTCATACCAGGCAGGACACTGAAAGCTTCAGGGGGCTGGAGCAGCATTACGATTTCGAAAGTCTGGGTCTGCGGGTCCGCCTCGGTGACAAACTCCTTCAACTCCAGCTCGAACTTTTCGCCGGGCAGTGTTTCAAAGCGCGCGACGGCTTCGATTCTGTGCTCTTCCTTCTCGTAGCGCTGGACGGTAATCTCCGGCACATTGACCACCACCTCGAGCTGCGCGTTGTTCTGCAGACTGACAATCGGCTGTTTGGCAGTGACATCCCCATAGTTCTCCACATAGCGCTTGGCCACCACCCCGGCGAAGGGCGCGCGCAGAAACGTATCATCGTAAGCTTTTTGTGCTTGTTCGGCCGCGGCCTCGGCAATATCCCGCTCGGCGCGCTGGCGGTCGAATTCCGATTGCGATATCAATTGCTTGGCCACCAGTTCCTGGGCCCGGCGGTACTCTAACTTGGCGCGTTGAAAGGTGGCTGTCGCCGCTTTCAGAGAGCTTTCGAAGTCGCGCCCGTCGAGTTGGGCGATGATATAATCGCGCTCGATTTCCTGGCCGTTGTGTACATTCAGATGAATCAAACGGCCGGGCACCTGAAACGCCAGGTCGACCCGCTCGGCGGCGCGTATCTTGCCCGGATAACTGCGCACTTCGCCACTGTGGCTGTCAGTAATCACCACGGTCTTCACCGGTCTGACCGGCGCTGCGACGGGTGGCGGTTCCGAGCAGGCCGCCAACAGCGCCGGCAGCAGCACGACCAGCCCCAAGGAACGAAAGAGTGTTAAAGCGACATTCATAGCGGCAACCGAGTGGTGTGGTTTCAACAAGAGGGGCTAATCCGGTGCAAAAACTTTATTCATTAAAAAAGTTTCCGGCATATACTCCGGCATATACACTGTCCAGCAAAATTAAGTTATCGGATACCAGCTTGTCCAGTAACAGGTTATGCAGTAACAGATCGTTCAGTGAACACGACACCACCACTGCGGTGCTTTCGACAGGAAAGTGTTCACAAGAGATCAACACAACACCTTAACCAATTGTGCTTGCAGTTATATTGACAGGTATCAAGAAAATCCAACGCGGCAGGGACGGGGTTGATCAGCGCTTCGCTGCCAATGCCAAATTCGGCAACAACCCAATAAGCCAACAACCCCTTGGGCCAACAACAAAGTGAAACTGGGGTTTTTACTGAACTTCGCAGACTCGACTCTTCTTGACTCCCGTCAATCTTCCAGTCCTGCAATCTGTTTATGCTACAGCCATGTCGGTCTGTCTCAGTCCCCGGGCGCCCGCCCCAGCACCGGGAGCGTCATCAACGTGAAACCCGCCCTGAATAAACTGGAACCAAACGCCGGCAAGCGGAACCAAGCTACTGCAACCTGCCGAACGGCCACTGCCGCACTTCGCCGGGTACCTGTTAACCGGGCCACGCTTTGTGCGTTGCCGCACCACACGGACAATCGACACTGTGAATGAAACCACTACGCCACACCACACCCACCTGCAGCGCCTGCTGGACGCCGCCCGCAACAGTCCGCCCATACCCACCGCAGTCGTACATCCGGTTGACGAGGAGTCGCTGGTAGGTGTTGCCGCCGCCTCGCAGGCCGGTCTGATCACGCCGGTATTGGTCGGACCGGAGGCGAAAATCCGCGCCGCCGCAGAGGCCGCCGCGGTGACGCTGGACAACTGCGAGATCATCCCCGTGCAACACAGCCACGCCGCGGCGGCCAAGGCCGTGGAGCTGGTGCACGCCGGACGCGTGGCGGCGTTGATGAAAGGCAGCCTGCACACCGATGAACTGATGCGGGCGGTGGTGGCCGGGCTGCGCACCGAGCGGCGGATCAGCCATGTGTTTGCCTTCGATGTACCCAACTATGCCCGACCGCTGTTTATCACCGATGCCGCGATCAATATCCGCCCCGACCTCGACGCCAAGCGCGACATTGTCCAAAACGCCATCGACCTGGCGCTGGCTCTCGGTATAGACACGCCGAAAGTGGCGGTGCTGTCGGCGGTGGAGACGGTCAACCCCCGCATTCAATCCACCCTGGATGCCGCGGCACTTGGCAAAATGGCCGATCGCGGACAGATCACCGGCGGGCTGGTGGACGGACCGCTGGCGTTTGACAACGCCGTCTCCCCGACCGCCGCGCGCATCAAACATATCGTCTCCCCGGTGGCCGGGCAGGCGGATATTCTGGTGGTGCCGGATCTGGAATCGGGCAATATGCTGGCCAAACAACTGGAATACCTGGGCGGTGCCGAGGGGGCCGGTGTCGTCCTCGGCACCCGGGCGCCCATCGCCCTGACCAGCCGCGCCGACGATACCACCAGTCGCCTGGCGTCCTGTGCGCTGGCCAAGTTGATGGTGCGCCACCGGGAGGCGCTGCTGGTATGAATCTGCTGGTCCTGAACAGCGGCTCGTCGAGTATTAAGTTTGCGCTCTTCTCGCGTGCGCCCGGGGCCGATCCGGTGCTGGCCTGTCGCGGGGAGATCGAGGGCATCGCCGGTGGTGTGCAACGTTTTTTCGCCGTCGACGCCGACGGGCAGGCGTTGCTCGATACCTCTTCAAGCGCCCAACACACCCACGCCGGCGCCCTTGCCGACCTGCTCGACTGGCTCGAGCAACAGCGCAGTCTCGGCGACCTGGGCGCGGTGGGTCACCGGGTGGTACACGGCGGGCAAAGCTTCACCGCACCGGCGCTGATCGACGCCGGTGTGTTAAAGGAACTGGCGGCGTTAATTCCACTGGCGCCGCTGCATCAACCCCACAACCTGGCGGCGATTCGCGCCCTCGCCGTGCGCAACCCCGCGATCCCCCAGGTCGCCTGTTTCGACACGGCCTTCCACCATACCCAGCCGGCGGTGGCTCGCCACTTTGCCCTGCCTCGGGATCTGACCGCCGCAGGCGTATTGCGTTACGGCTTTCACGGGCTGTCGTATACCTATATCGCCGGCGAGCTGGCGGCAGCCGGCGCCGGCAGCGGGCGGGTGATCGTCGCCCACCTGGGTAACGGCGCCAGTATGTGCGCGCTGCGCGACGGCCGCAGCCAGGCCACCAGCATGGGCTTTACCGCGCTCGACGGCCTGCCCATGGGCACCCGTTGCGGCGCACTGGACCCAGGGGTGGTGCTCTACCTGCAGGAGAACCTGGCCATGAACGCCGCCGAGGTCAACGAACTGCTATACCACCGTTCGGGCCTGCTGGGGGTTTCCGCTGTCAGCAACGATATGCGGGTCCTGCTCGCCAGTGACGATCCCCGCGCCGCCGAGGCGGTGGCGCTGTTTATTTATCGAATAGGCCGCGAACTGGGCTCACTGGCGGCCGCACTCGGCGGTCTGGACGCACTGGTGTTTACCGGCGGCATCGGCGAGCACAGCGCGGAGGTGCGGGCGCGGGTATGTGCGGCCGCCAAGTGGCTGGGCGTGCGCCTGGACGAGGCCGCCAACGCCGCCCATGCCGATATCATCAGCGCCGCCGGCAGCGCCGTGTCGGTACGGGTGATACCGACCGACGAAGAGCGGGTTATCGCCCGCAGCACCTGCGCGCTGTTGGATCGCAAAACCGATTGAGAGACACGCGCCGCCGCGGCCATGCCGGGGTCGCGGATGACCTTGTTCAACGCCGCCATAATTCATCATATTTGCGCCCCTTTTTTACCCGATTCCGCTGGTTAAATACCCGCTCGTCAGGAGCATACAGGTGAACCATGAAACACTACGATCTGGCGGTGGTGGGCGGCAGCTTCAGCGGCCTGGCCTGCGCCCGCAGCGCGGCGGCGAAAGGCGTGCGCACTGTCGTATACGAACGCAAGCAAACCCCCGGCGCCTACACGCAATCAACCGGGATATTCGTCAAGGAAATTGCCGAGTCATTCGGTCTCCCCGCTCATCTCACCCGCAAGATCAACGGCATTCGTCTCTATTCTCCGCGGCTCGACAGTGTCGATCTGCACTCGGAGCACTACTACTTTCTCGCCACCGATACCACCGGCGTGCTGGACTGGATGGCCCGCCAGGTAAAAATCGCCGGTGGTCTGGTGCGCTGTGGTGAAAAAGTTGACGCCATTGTCAGGACCCCGCAGCGCCTGCTGTTGACACGTCAAAACACATCCTGCAGTTACCTGGTGGGGGCCGACGGCGTCACCTCCACGGTGGCGCGACAATTTCACCTCGGCACGCATAAACATTTTTTGCTGGGTGCGGAATGTGTGGTAACGGGATTCGAGCGACTGGACCCGGACTACCTGCACGTCTTTCTCGACGCCCGCTATGCGCCGGGGTATATCGGCTGGTTGTTGCACGGCGTTCACCACACACAGGTGGGTGTGGCCGTGCAGTATCCAAAGCGCCCTGCCCTGGAGCCATTTCTGTTGCACTTGCAGCGCCATTTTGGCGGCAGCATAAAGGTGCTGGGCAAGCGCGGCGGTTTTATCCCTTGCGGCGGCGTGGTGCGGCCGTTTGCGGGGGATCGCGTCTGCCTGCTCGGCGATGCCGCCGGCACCGTCTCGCCCCTGACCGCCGGCGGTATCCATCCGGCTATCGATATCGGCGAGCGCCTCGGTGCGGCGGTCGCCGACTACATTCACTACCAGGGTGCAGCGCCGCACCAGGTCATCGAGGAGGCTCTGCCCGATTACCGGTTCAAGCGCTACCTGCGGCTGCTCAATCGACACATTGTGCCACCTAACTGGCTGCTAAACGCTTGTCTCGGCAACCCGGTGTTTCAGCGCATGGCGCAGATTATTTTCTTTCACCACCGGGGTCTATTGTGCAAGGAGGCCTGGAGAGAAATTTTATCCAGCCGCTGACTCTAGCCAGTCGCTGACTATATCCGGTTGCTGGTTGTGCTCAGTTGCCGGCTGTCTGCCAGATATTAACAACAGCCACTTCCGGACCTCATCGCCGGCACCGCCTTGCATTAGCGGAAATGAGGTCGTAAGTTAGCGGGTGTATTTGACAGATGAGCCAGAGACCATGAACCAAGCAGCCAAAGCCCGCACTTTTACCGAACTCCACAACCCCGGACAACCGCTGGCACTTTACAATATTTGGGATGCCGGCGGTGCCGCGGCGATCGCCAAAGCGGGTGCCAAAGCCATAGCGACCGCCAGCTGGGCGGTGGCGGCCGCCCACGGTTACGCAGATGGCGAACAGATACCACTGGCACTGGTATTGCCGATAGTGACGAGAATCACCGAGACCACGACGCTGCCGGTTACAGTGGATTTTGAAAGCGGTTACGCCGCAGCACCGGCAGCCGTGGCGGCCAATGTTAAACAGGTGCTGGAGGCGGGCGCGGTCGGTATCAACTTCGAAGACCAGATTGTCGGCGGCAGTGGTCTCTATGCCACGGCGGCGCAGTGCGATCGACTGCGCGCGATTCGCGAGACCGCCCAGGCACAGGGGATACCCCTGTTTATCAACGCCAGAACCGATCTCTTTCTCAAGCAGAGCGACTCCAACAAACACGCCGAGTTGATGGAAGAAGCCAAAGCGCGAGCCGCCGCCTATGCGGAGGCCGGCGCCAGCGGTCTGTTTGCGCCGGGCCTGGCGGACGCCGAGCTGATCGGCGAACTCTGTGAAGCGGTTAAACTGCCTGTCAATATCATGATGAACGAAAACGTCCCCAGCCCGACGGAACTGGCTACCCTCGGTGTCGCCCGTATCAGTTGCGGGCCGGGGCCCTACCGCATTGCCATGGCGGGACTTGCGCAGGGATGGCGCCAACTCAACGGTGAAGCTTAGCGGCGCTTGTCGCGCCGGTTAAGTGCCGGAGTTAATCAGAACTTGTTATGTTACCGAAAAATTAGGCACACATTACCCACTGCTATGGCTGGCAGAAAACCGGTGTAGATAATACGTAGCCGATACCGGGTGAATATGACTGAAGTTGCAATTAGAGACTGGCGTAGCTGTAGCGGCGAGTTTATGCTATGAAAGTGTGTTTCATAGCATACGCGATGTGACCTATAGTCGACTGGCCGTTATCGTCGCCTAGAACTCCCTTTAACAGCACCTTTACAGTGGACCGGTCAATAAGCCATGACTAAAGATGATTGCAAACCTCCTGACCCGGTCGCCAGCGCCAGGCATTTTCAACCCTTGTTGAAAGACCGCGCTGACGAGATTGAAGTCGCGCGCAGAATCCCGCAGGATATCGCTGACGCATTTGCTGAGGCCGGTTTCTATGCGCTTTGTGTCCCAGCAGACTATGGCGGTCTGGAGGCCTCCCCAATCACACTGATCGATGTGGTTGAAACTCTGGCTATCGCTGAGGCATCTTCCGCCTGGTGTGTGTTTATTGGGGCTACGGCCGGGCTTGTCTCCGCGTATCTTCCCAACGCTGTTGCTTCGTCTGTCTACGGTCCCTCATCGAAAGCCTGGTCGACAACTATTTCAGCAGGCGTGTTTGCGCCACGCGGTCGGGCGCTGATTGAAAAGGACGGTTACCGTGTCAGCGGACAGTGGCAGTGGGGATCGGGTGCGACAAACGCCGAATGGGTGATGGGCGGGTGTATAACGCTTTGCAATGGTGAGCCGGAGCTGATGGCCAATGGGTTGCCGGCGAATCGGCTAATGCTGGTGCGCGCCTCAGAAGTTGAGTTTCTCGACAACTGGCATGTGTCGGGCCTTTGCGGCACGGGTAGCGCAGACTTCGCCATTCACAACCAGTTGGTACCCTTCGAGCATTCTGTCAATCTTATGACTGACAGGCCCTTACCGCGTCCGCTCTATGCTTTTCCTATTTTTGGCTTACTCTCTATTGGGGTAAGCGCGGTGATTTTAGGTCTCGCAAGAGCGGCTATTGACGAGCTTGTCAGCTTTGCCGGCAAAAAAACGCCGGATGGAACGCGTAAAACCTTAGCCGGACGGGCAACAGTGCAAAGCGATATTGCCGAGGCTGAGGCGCTGTACCGATCCGCCCGGCTTTTCCTGCATGACACTGTTGCCAAAGCCTGGGAAGTGGCGCAACAACAGGGAGAGCTGACACTGGAACACCGGCGTGATATTCGCCTGGCCGCATCCCATGCGGCTAACAGCGGTGCCCGGGCGGTGGACGTTGTCTATCGCCTGGGTGGCGGTACCTCTGTGTATAAAGCTTCTCCATTACAGCGCTACTTTCGCGATGTGCATACGGCAACCCAGCATATGGTTGTTGGATCGACCACTTGGGAGCAGGTAGGCCGCCTGTTTTTAGGGGTTCCCTCGGATACGACAATGCTGTAAGCGTGTATGTAACACCAGCTGTTTGTATCAGCTTGTGTTAGGGCCTGTTCACACTAATTAGCTTGTCAGCGATGGGTGAAAAATTAGTAAAAATCTGAAAATCATATCCAGCCAGTCAAAACGACTGAAAATTCTTCGGAGGCCTTTTAATCGTCGAAATAATCGTTCGACCTCATTTCTTTTCTTATACATCTCTCGGTTGTACTTCCATGGAGAAAGGCGATTGCTGTTTGGTGGTACAACCGGCTCCATCACTAAATCAAAGACTAACCGCCTTGTCTCATCGCCTTCATAGGCTCTATCCATGATCACCTGTGTACCTTCCCAGCCACTGTAGAGTTATTGTGCTTAAACTGCACTTGCCAAATTTCACTAGGATGTTGACAAAAACAACTTTCTAACGATTATTGACAAGCACAACGATTAAAATATTTTGAACATATAGGGCTTTCGCATCGAATATATTTCCAGATAATGCTAGGTTCCAAGTCGACATACCTATAGTTATTTTTCAAACTATAAGGAGGGTTCTATAATGTTTGACCATAAAAATCAGCGACTTTTTTGTATCACTGGCGTGTTAGCATTAAGTGTTAGCATCGGAAGCAATGCTAAGATTATATCAAATGAGGTTAATATAAAGAAAGAAAATTTCAATATTGTGGAAATTTTCGATGTAGAAAGTGAAGCACTTAAGTATATTAACAGTGTGACCGCAAAGGTTAAATCGTCTACCTCTGAGGATCGAGAGAAAAAACTTGTAGAACTCGCTCTCTTACTGGATTACTACCAACAAAGATATAGCAAAGGGCCTGTTACCCAAGAAAAAATTCTCAACCAGATCCTAGACCTTTATTTAGAGGCCGTAGAGCTATCTGTCAAAGAGCAGAGAATTCGTTACACCCGACCTATTTCAGAGTTAGCTGTCAAATTACAAAAAAAGGCAGTTTTGACTGAAACCTTCAATCGATTCATGGAACTGACTGCCGATAAAAAAGGGGTATACCTAGCAAAAATCGACTACGCTGACGGGTTAGCTAATTTCAAAGATAGTTTAGCTATACAACATTTCGAATCAGCAATTGCCATGAGAAATCCAGTGGATGGTGTTGAAGCTTATTATCGGTACGCGAGATACCTTCTCGATATTGATCAACCTAAGCAGGCACTTGAAATACTGGACCAGTTTACTCTTGAGCAAAGAGGTATATATGGACACGTTGCTTTATTGCGACAACACATTATGCATCAACTAAAAATGGACACTTCTCAAGTCGATAATGAAATTGATCGATTGAGGAAAAAACTCAGTAAAGCCGCATTTGTCGGCAATCTACCCAAAGTCGTAGCTATATCAAGCAAACCACCAAAGAATCTGTTGGGATTAAGACCCGCCTATGCATTTTCTCACACGGCAGTTGCCGATGATTCAAGGGGTCCTCTCGCCAACACTTTTATCGTGGCACCACTATCGAATGTATCAATCACACCAATGTTAGTTAACGCAACTGAAGTTGTATATAACGAGGCTAGAGGTGAACCTCAAAATGCTAGAATTGCTGTAGCTTGGGCTATTCGAAACCGCGCAAATATTAACATGAACGGCTGTGACTTCTACCCAGGAGCTGAAGGGCAAGGGAATGTGGGAGCCTGCAGAACAGCTACGCCCGGCGGACCACAACCGCAATTTGTTAGTGACCATAAACGTTATAGTTGCGTCATTCACGGTGGCACAACAACAGTTGGCGCCAGTCATGAACAAATGAATGACGGACATGTAGACTTTGCGTCTTTGGATGCATCTGGATTTATATGGGAGCTAATATTTGTATTCAACGGCTGGTTTCCAGATATAACCTCATCCGACACCCCATCAGGTATATTTACCACTGGCGCTGTTTACCCAGTATCTGTCAACACTTCCGCTGGAAACCCAGCCGGCGCGCAAGAGTGGCGCAGCATTAACTACTGTGCGCAAAGAAGTGACTGCAAAGTGAGGCTTGGTAATATCGGTGGTGATCTCACTGACCCAGGTGACCCCTGCCCTGGGAGTGGTGGTCCATCAACAGATAATTTTTTCTGGGGGCGTAAACCTTGAAGATAATACAACTTGGGTAATCAACCTTGAAAAAGGCCACTACTGTAGCATCAGTGATGGCCTTTGGCGCCGCATTGCTCCTCTGGCACCTTGTGGAGGTCTACGTTGTGTACTCTGAATCTATGCAACCGACACTCGACTCAGGGGATATAGTGTTGTGTCAAAAGAAAATGAAGATACACTACGGCGACCTGGTTGTATTCAAACAGGAAAAATATAAAAATCAGAACACTGGTATCAAACGCGTTATCGCCTTGCCTGGCGATGACGTTGTCTACTTAAATAAAACGCTATTCATTAATAGTATCGAAGCTAAAAAAACTCTTGTAGGAAAGTTAAAGTCTGATAACATGAATGACTTACTCTACAGTCAGACCCTGTTTGACGCTAGCTTTAGTATTCACGAGTCTTATTTTGGAAAAAAACACACTGTACGGATAAACTCCTTAGATAGCTATTTTCTCATGGGGGACAATAGGGATCAGTCGACAGACAGCAGACATTTTGGTCTTATTCCAGAGACGTCTATAATATGTAAGGTGTTCGTAAGCCTTAATGGTAAATCATGGAAAAAGTTCTAATCTCATAGAGCAGAAAACTGAAATAGCAATAGCTTATCAGTAGACTACAGTTGAATGCGATTAAAAATAGTGCAACCCCTATGACCCGACTTTTACTCTGCGCAATTTCTATTTTATGCGCCGCATTACCTCTGCATGCTTATTCGAATATCACATTCGAATATCGAACTAAAGGTAAACTCGTAGGCTTGAATCATGATTTTAGTAGTCTTGCCTTAGCTCAGCACAACCAGCTTTGTATAATTTCGGGACAAACGGTAAAAAAACAGGCCTGTTTTAGGTTTACCCATGCTCCACGCAGCGCTAAATGGTCCGCAAACCAGAAGTTCCTCAGTGTTGTAGAAACGCACTCAACCAGTAAAGCAGATTCGGTTTGGATAATAGATATAGAGACACAGCAAAAAGCACGGCTTTGGTCCAGCCGAACTACCGCGGCAGCACGCTCCTGGCCACCCTACGGCAATATTGTTTTACACGAATGGTTAGACAATGAAAGACTACTTCTTGGACAAGGGTGTGGAACAGAATGTATCTACTTCAATATCATACATACAAACGGTGAACTGAGTGAAAAGCACACTTCGCTAACAGTACAAGGTAATAAACAGTGGTCAGAATCTGATAACCGATTGGTTGTTACAGGTCACGCGGGAGCCTTGGATTCTCTCGTGGTCGACCCTCTCTCGTCGACACCGAAAACTGAACAACACCGAGCCGACTGTCTAACCACGCAGGAGTGGTTTCGTTACGAAGGAGCATTGACTCACACACAATGGTTGCTGTCCCGCCATCCGTGTAATAAGGGCACAGCTTATCAAGTGGGCGGCCCATTGGCTATCTATGATGTAACAACAAATAAAATGAAAACGCTGCGCGGAGGTTCCCCGGCTTCAGTAGGCCCTGCAAGGACATTTGTCGCTTCTTTGACAAGTAATGACAAGATAATCTCGGTGAACATCACTGCCATTGATAAAAACATAGTGTATTCAGCATTCCCAATACCAGACTACCCCACGCCTGACTTTATCACAGACGGCCTCGACGACATCAAACCCATCTGGTCAAGAAATGGCAAGTATCTGTTAATACCTAAAAAAAACATATTGCAGGGAATAGAGTATTTTAGTGGCTACTTACTCTCTCTGGACAAAAAAGTATTACAGCCCATAGCATTAGATATTATGCGCCCTCAGAAATACTATTTTGTTGGACAACAAAAGCTTGTTATTCAAACAAAAGACTCCTTATATTTTTACCGTCCTAATATGTAATCAGCATGAGTTATAATAAAGACCGCTGCGCCTACAGTTGTCACTTACTGGAGGTATGTTGACTAGGCTCCTCTGACCGTTTCAATCATCAGTTCATAAAGAACCCAATAAAACACCAGCGTGCCGATAAAAGCGAGATTCACCGCTCGCTCCAGCCCTTGCCGCTAAAAATCTTCGGCATACACTTTTCAATGCGTGTGATCCGGGTCTTTGACTGTTTAGCCGAGGAAAAATGTATCAGATAACCACGCTGCCGCCCCGGCGTGAGCGCAAAAAAGGCTTCTTCAAAATCGGGGGCCGCTTCAAACATTTGAATCAGCTCTTGCGGATAATCGAGCGGCGCATCACTGCCGGCGTCCATTTTCTTGCCGGACTTTTCAATTTCTATCGCTTCCCGGACATAACCGAGAATAGCAGGCTTCAGTGAAGCAATTGTCTGTGTATCCGTGAACCGAATATAGCGGGCATATCTGGAGTTTTCACCTGGCTTCTCGAGGATACTTTCAGGGTCTTTCATTTGCACCCCGCGAAAGAATGAAACTGTTACACTCCCCTTCAGTGCGCCCAGCATCAGTATGTTTTTACCGTTATAGGTATAGCAGGGCGCACTCCATTTTAACTCTTAAGTTAATTTTGTTTCCTGCAGTATTTCTCTGAGCGAGCGAAGCTCTTCGACCCAGGGCCGCACCTTACACTGTGGCGTACCACCAAACTCGCATCGACCACAGCCATTTTCCAGATATTGATCAACGTTTTTAGGTTTTACAGGCATACTCTTTTGTATCCCTTATAAGCATTGAACTTGGCGTAAATGAAAATCTTAAAATTCGTTTTAGCTTCACCGCTGTAAAATAAAACCTTATCACTGCATCTGAAACCTATTGCACAGACTATCGGTTAACTGCTTTATGCCGTATCGATCATCAATTCATAAAGAACCCAATGAAACGCCAGTGTACCGATAAAAGCCAGGACACCGCTGAGAACTATACTTTTGAACAACCTGGACTTGACTTTGTAGCTGAGACGACGCAAAAAAAGCAACGATAGCGGCATAAAACTGAGTAACCCCAAAATCAGAAACAACGCCCGATATTCCACCAGCACGGCTATCACAGCAGGCAATTCAGTGTTGAAACTGGTAAAGACATCCATAAACTTCGTCGTTACCGAGTACATCCAATAGTACAAACTGGCGCTCAACAAAACGATAATCACAGCGACAATATAGACGCCCAAACCAAGGTTCAATTCCCTGGGGTCCTCCAGGTCAGATTTTGGCGGTAAATAAGGTTCTGTCATAGAGAGGTTTCGCCTTTTTCAGGTGTCTGCTGACCTTTCACGTTTTAGTTATTCTCTGCCACAGCATTACATAGGCACCTTACCGCGCAACGCCTTGGTCTTGCCCCGTTTGGTTTTGCTGTCCAGTCGCTTTTTCTTCGCGCTTTTGCTCGGCTGGGTCGGCCGGCGCGGCTTCGGCGCGATGGCAACCGCCTTGATCATGTCGCGCAACCGCTCGACAGCATCATCCCGGTTTTTCTCCCGGGTGCGATAGCGCTGACCCTTGATAACAATGACACCGTCTTTACTGATGCGCTGATCTCGTAAGTTCAACAATCGGCGCTGGTAGTAGTCAGGCAGCGATGACGCCTTGATATCGAAGCGCAGGTGCACAGCCGACGACACCTTATTGACATTTTGGCCGCCGGGCCCCTGCGCCCGAACGGCCGAGAATTCGATCTCATGCTCGGGAATAGCAACCTTTTGAGAGATTTTCAGCACGCTGCCATCCCCGCGCAACTGTCGATAAGTGATTGGTACGCCACATACTACCACAGCAGCCAGGCGCGTAAGCAAGCTGTGCATCGACACCCGGTGACCACCCTGGACCTGCCCCTTCAGCCGCATGCACCGCAAAAGCGCCAATACCCACGACATCAGTCCACTGTCATCAGAGGGACAGCGCCCAGTGGCGGCAGCTCACGTCAATGTCTTCACCACCCGCACCGTCGAAGGGTCGTCACTCAACCCGGCTGTCACCGAGAAATCCAGCTTCCGGGCCAGCTTGCGCATGGGGTAGTTCTCCCGCAACACAAACCCCTCCAGATATCGCAGCCCCGCGCGGGTTGCCACCTCGATCAGTGCCTGCATCAACCGAGTGGCAATGCCACGGCCCTGCCAGGCATCGGCTACAGTGACGGCGAACTCCGCCGTGTCCGACTCGGCGGTGGCGACATAACGGGCGACACCGATTTCCTGCTCGCCGTTATCGTATTCGCCCTCTTCCTGTCCGTCCTCGCTATTTTCACCCATATCTTTCTCAATCGTGGCGATCAGCGCCCAGTCGTGGGGGAAATTGGGGTGGGTGAACTTATACAACAGCTTCGGCGGCAGTTCGACCAGACTGGAAAAAAACCGCAGGCGTTTTGAGCGTGCCGACAAACCGCGCACAAAAGCCTGTTCAATACCGGCATCCTCGGGTCGAATCGCCCGTAGCGTCACCCTCGCACCGTCGTCGAGTGTAAAGGTGCGCGGCGTAAACACAGATTCCGGTGACGCGTTGTGGTTGGACATACTGTTGTCTCCGAAATCGGCAGTGTCCCTGAGGGGCGCGGGACGGGCGAGGGACGCCTGCAACTCTGCTACTTAAGCATCCACCGCCGGGCTGGCACAACGCAGCAGATTTTAGTCAGTTGCTAAGTTGCAGGCGTCCCTCAAGACTGGCGTCCCTCAAGACTAGAGCTGATTTTCAATGTAGAGCTGTCCGAACATCGCCAGGCCAAAACCACAGACCGCTCCCAACGGCGGCGCCCAGTGCCGTTTGAGTCGCGCCTGCGGCGCTATGTCCTGGAAAATCAAATAGAGTATACCACCGGAAGCCACTAGCATAATCGCGCCCAAAACCTGAACCCGGTCGGCCAATATCCACCAGCCCAACAACCCCATCACCGGCCCCAACAGCGCCAGGCACCCCATCAACAGTAAAATTTGCCTCGGCTTCAGGCCGGCATTGGCGCGTAGTTCGCGATAGGAATTGAAACCCTCCGGCAAGTTCTGCAAGCCGATCAGTACCGCCAACAACGGTGCGGCCCGGGCATCGAGCGCCAACATGCCGCCGAGCGCAATGGACTCGGGCAAGTAGTCCAGTAACATAGCCAACAGTTGCGGGACAGACTTTCTCCTCGCCAACATACGGCTTTCCAGTAAGAAAAACAGCACCCCGCCGAGTACGATGTAAAGCGCCGGCAGCGCGTCGCCCTCGACATAGGCGGCACCCTCCGGCACCAGTACCAGGCCCACAGCGGCTACCAGGATACCGGCGCCGAAGGCAATCACGAAATGGCGCAGCTCCCGCTCCAGCCACTGGGGCCGGATACGCTCGATACCCGCCAGCGCACCACCCAGCGGAATACAGACGCCGGCCAGGCTGGCATAAAAAATAATCTCGTAAACCTGCTCCATACCGGTGCTCCGGCCATTAAACCTTTTCACCCAAAACGGGTTTTGCAAGTCCTCAAGGGACGCCTGCAACTTAGCAACTTAAACGTCTATCGCCTCGCTGGCACAGCCCTCAAGGGACGCCTGGAATGGCACTGCCTTGAGCAACTATGTGCCAATTGACCGGTCTGGCCCTGGCTGAAGCCTTCAGAAACACGGACTGGGCGTCCCCTCGATGAACCCGTCCCTGGGAACTTCACGACAGCATCCCTGCTGTCGAGAGTTTCTGAAGGCTTCAGCCAGGGCCAGACCTCCCTCCAGTACGCTTAACCGAGTCCGATGAGCCTGGAGCGGCGATCGACAAACTGAGGCAAGCACGCTTAAGGCAGTGCCATTCCAGGCGTCCCCTAAGGGCTCCGAAGTGAAAATATTTTCTGGTCGAAGCACCGGCTTTCACGCCGCTACGAAACCGGTGCACTCACAGGCACTGATTCGCTCGCGGCGGTACCCGGTGCTGTCGCGGCGAGCGGTTGTGCCGCCATCAGGTCCACAATCTGCCGGTGATAGTTTTCGTAGGTGTCGCTGTGCCACTGGCAATAATTGAGGTTGCGAAACAAATCGGTCAAGCGGGTAAAGTAATCACGCAACGGGTTTTTGTCGGTAAAGGAATAAGGCTTGAACAACACCTCCTCAATCAGATCCAACGATTCACGCTGCCGCGCGAGCGGCGTCGATACATCCACCGGATCGTAGGCGTCCTGTTGCAGGTAAACCATATCGATAAACAGCGCCTGGTGATAAGTGAGGTAATCGTCGAGACTGACCCCCTCCTCCCCCGTCACCTGCATCATGCGCAACACGCTGTCGCCGCGTACCAGCAACTGCTGCAAAGCGGCAATGCGCTGACTCCAGGATTCACCCATATGTTCGCGCAGCCAGGGTTGCAGTTGCTCCACATAGCGGGACCAGGACGCCAGCGGGTCCACCGCCGGGTAAAAGCGTTTGTAGGCGCGGTCGTAACTCAATCCCAAAAACGTCTTGACGGTATTGAGTGTGGCCTGAGTGACAGGCTCTTCAAAGTTGCCGCCGGCCGGGGACACGGTACCGATCAGGGTCAGCGTGCCGCGACTGCCGTCGCAGTTGCGAATCACGCCGGCGCGCTCGTAGAGATTTTTGATGGTCGATTCGAGGTAGGCGGGAAAGGCCTCCTCGCCGGGAATTTCCTCCAGCCGACCGGAGGTTTCGCGCATGGCCTGGGCCCAGCGCGAGGTGGAGTCCGCCAGCAGTAACACATTCAGGCCCATCTGCCGGTAGTACTCGCCGAGGGTCACGCCGGTGTAAATGGAAGCTTCCCGTGCCGCCACCGGCATCGACGAGGTATTGCAGATAATAATGGTGCGATCCATCAGCGTGGCACCGCTGTAGGGGTCCTGCAGATGCGGGAATTCGGTAATGGTCTCCACCACTTCGCCGGCCCGCTCGCCGCAGGCGACAACGATCACGATATCCACATCGGAGTAGCGGGATATCAATTGCTGCAGCACGGTTTTACCGGCGCCGAAAGGACCGGGTATACAGGCGGTGCCGCCCTTGGCGACGGGAAAGAAGCTGTCGATCAGCCGCAGACTGGTGGTCAGCAGCTCATCGGGGTACTCGCGGGTACAGCGGCGGCGTTCAAACAGGGCGTGCGGCAGCGGCACTTTCACCGGCCACCGCTGCACCATGCGCACCTCGCGGCTGCGCCCCTCCACATCGACCAGGCGTGCAATCACGGTATCGACGGTAAAGGTTCCCTCCTGAATCCAACTCAGCTCCACTTCCCCGGGCAGATCGAAAGGCACCATGATCTTGTGCGTAAAGCGCCCCTCCTGCACAGTGCCGAGCACATCGCCGGCCTGCAGTCGTTCGCCGATGCGCGAGCGCGGGCTGAAAGCCCACTTCTGCACCCGGTCCAAGGCGGCGATATCGACGCCGCGGGCGAGAAACCGCCCACTCATGATTTCCAGCCGATGCAGCGGATTCTGCAGGCCGTCGAACACCTGCCGCAACAGCCCCGGCCCCAACTCTACTGACAGCAGCTCACCACTTTGCTGCACCGGATCGCCCACGGCAACGCCGGCGGTATCTTCGTAAACCTGCACATCGGCGCTATCGCCGCGAATCCGCAACACCTCGGCTTTCAGGCGCTCCGGGTTCTGCGCACCGGTGGTGGCAGGACAGATATACACCACTTCGTTTTTCACCAGCGGTGCAATCACCATCCCGTCGTCATCGAGCACACTGCGGATGGTGATCACATCGTCGCGTACTGCAACCACTCGTGCCGTGGTTTCGCTCGTCATGGTGTGCCTCCGCGCCTCAAGTCCTGATTAGAAACAGTCTCTGGATGAGAAACCGTGTCCTGATGAAAAAGCGTCTCTTGATTGGCATCGCGGTTTTGATCGCCGCCGGCGTCTTTAGTTACCGCAGGTGCGATCGCACCAGTCAACGCCGTCACCGTGTCTTCAAATACCTGAGCACTGCGCTCGGCACTCTGTGCCAGCCAGTCGTCCACTAACTGCCAGCGCAATACGTAGACGATCACCGCCGCCAGATTGTGCTCGTAGCCGACCCGGCAGCAGCGTTCCCAACAATGGCTGTAGTCGTCCCAGGTGTGCTGCACCAGCAAGCGCTCCAGGCCGGCGGTGTCGCCACTCTCCAACAGCTCCCGCACGGCCGGCAGCCAGGGAAATCGATGTTGCAGTTGGAAATGGGGCTGCGACCACTGTTGCACCACCTGGCGAACGCAAGCGCTGAGCCCGGCGCCGGCCCCCACTGTTGGCGCGGCGGCACCGGCTTGACGGCGCCGCAATGCGGCCAGCAAACAACGGCGGTCCAGTTGGTTTTGCAGGCAGGTATACAGGTCCGCCAGTCCCCACTGTTCGCACCAGGTCTGCAGTTGCAAACCCGAGCCCGGCAGGTCGCGGTCAACCGCGGTCGGCAAGTGTTCGAACGGCGGTCTCGGCACACTGCGCTGCATGGCGTTGCAGACGCTGTCGAGCACCCGCCGATGCGCCGGCGACAACTGGCCCAGGCGTTTTCCCAATTGCCAGCGGGAAATCGGTAACTGCCGGGCTACAAACGGGCTTTTCAACTCAGGCAATGACAACAGCAGGTCGATATAGGTGGTATCGGCAGTATGGGCACTGTCATTGACACTAGCGGCGGTATCTCTCATTGCGGCTCGGCACCCGGCGTTGGCGGCGTCTCCGGGGCTGGCGCCGGTGCCGCGCTGTCCTTGTCTCTCTCTTCCAACTTTACGCCTTCCAACTCAACACCCTCCAATAAGGCGCGAAACCGCGGCTGTAGATAGGACAGCAGAATCTCGGCGATAACACCGTCGGTGAGGTCCACGGATACGGCTTTGTCGTGCAAGGTCAACTTCACCCCGGTGTGTTTGCCGGCTTGAGTTTTCAACTCGATCCCTTCACGCAGCAACCCCTGCAGTTCGGTAGTTAGCAAGGTCAGCAGCGGCTCGCGGCGCAACTTGGCGCTGTCGGCAGAAGGCTCAGCCTCGGGCTCAGCACACAGATAAACTGTACTGGGTTTCTCGGCGCGCGGCGCCCGCCCGGCAATTTCCAGCACCAGTTCCGCCAGCAGCTCCTTGCGCGCCAGGGTGTTGTTGACGCTGCGGCGAAAGCTCTCACTGAACTGGGTGACCAATTGTTCCTTCAATTTCAGCAGCGTATCCCGCGCGGCCAGCGCCAGCGCCTCGCGGCCGGCCTCGCGGGCAAAGGCGGCCTCTTTTTCGGCTTCTTCGAGAACACTGCGAGCCTCTTCCTGCGCCTGTTCCAACATCCAGTCGGCGCGCCGCTGCGCCTCATCGACAATGCGCTGCGCCTCGGCGCGGCCCGCCGCTACGCCCTTTTCCCGCAGTCGTTCCAGCAACTGTTCCACACCGCGCGAATGCAGGCTGGCCGGCTGCGCCTCGTGTTCCGTATCCACCACGGTTCAGCCCCCCGCACCCGGCAGTGAGCCGCTCAGCACCAGCGTAAAAACGAAAGCGAACACGGCGAAGCCCTCGACAATGGCGGCCGGCGCCAACACCAGGCCGAAAATTTCCGGTTTGTTTTTCGAGGCATTGACCGCCGCGATCAATGCCCGCCCCTGGTAAATGGCGCTGACCATCAGGGCCGCGCCGGAGAGCACGCCGAGGGCGAACAGGCCCGCCGCCGCCTCTGGCTCGATTTCGCGATTCAGGGTAAACATAATCACAATCCCGAAAATAGCCTGGGTGGAGGGCATGGCCGCCAGACCGATAAACTTTCCGTAGCCGCTGTCGCAATCCAACATGGCGCCGGCGGCAGCCTGTCCCACCCGCGCACAGCCGATGCAACTGCCGGCAACACCCAGTGCCACCGGTGCGAAAATGCCGATCCAGCCAAGCATCTGTATCGTCACCACTTCCATCCCCACGTCCATCACGACTCCTCGCGCTTGTTGAAAAAACGAAACGGGTAGCCCTCGCCCTCTACCGCCCAATTGTTGAACTCGAGCAGGTTCAGGCGCAGGCTGTGAATCACGCCGCCCATAATGGCGAGAATAAAATTGAGCCCGTGGCCGATCAGCAACACCAGAAACGCCAGCAACAGGCCGTACCCCGGCCAGGTCTGTTGCGCAGTCGCCGCCAGTTGGTTAAACGTCACCGCAAGCGAGGCGCTGGCCAGCCCCAGGGCAAACAGGCGGATATAACTGAGAATATCGCTGAAGGCGCGGGAAATCCCGTAGAGCCCGGTGAAGCCGGCACCCAGACGCTGCAGCAGCGTGCGCCAGTCGGTTACCGCCACGGGATTGCTGAACAGCAAAATGCCCAGTGCGCCAAACACCACAGCGGCTGTGGCTGCCGTCACGGCAGCTTCGCCGGTTACTGCCCCGATGTAAATCCACCAGGCCAAAAAACCACCGCTGATCACTAACATCCAGCCCAACGGGCCGAGCGCGGCGAGACTGCTGCGCAGGTGCCACAAGCGCATGCAGTGGGCGAGCAGCAAGTGCGACACGCCGACGGTTATCGACAGTTTGATCATGCTGTCGAAGTCGTTGATGTCGAGCACCCGCAGCTGTCCGGGCAGACTCTGGGGCGCCGGTGTCAGACCAAAATAACTGCCCACCAATACGCCGTAGCCGATACCGGCGGCCACCATGGCGACCCCCAACTGGCGCAGCCGTCGCCCCAGCCGCTGGCGCAGCGGCCACAGCACCACACCGACCACCGCCGCATAGCCGGCATCGGCGAGAATCACGGCGAAAAACAGCGAGAAAGACAAAAACATGGCGGCCGAGGCATCGAGGCTGTGATAACCGGGCACCTGAAAAAATCCGATCAGATCACTGCCGCTGTCGAACGGCCGGCGGTTGCGCAGCAGGGTCGGCGGATTGTCGGCTCCGGTGGCCGGCTCCAGCGACCAGGCGGCACCCAGGTCCCGCAGCGGTTGCAGTTGCTCCACCCGATCGGCCGGCACCCAGCAGCGCAAACTGAAAAATTCCCGGTCACCCTCACACCAGTCGAGCGCTTCGCGCAGGTCGGTGCTGTCGGCCAGCGCCGCCAGTCCCTGGTCGAAACTGTAAATCCAGCGGGTCAGGGTCACCCGCTCGATTTCAATTTCCTCGAGTCGCGCCTCTTGTATATCAAGTTGCTCACGCACTTGGCTGAGCGACTGGCCGCCGGTGTGGGAGCGCGGAAACGGAATCTCCTGCAACGCCGCTTCGTCTTCGGCAATCACTATCAGGTACTGGTAACGGTGATCGGTGCTGACCCGCGCCCAGGGCAGCCGCAGGTCTTTAAACGGATCGACTTCATGCAGCGGCAGGCGATAAAACCAGAGCCGGTAGCCGTCGAGTTCGCTGAGCGCCGGGTAGTGGAAATCGCCCCAGGGTCGCAGCGCCCGGTAGTGTTGCTTGAGCGCTTCAATGCGGTCGATCACTTCACCGCGGGCGCGCCGGTTGGCCAGTACCCGCTCGACCAGCGCCTCGATATCCACCGGTTGGCGGGGCCGAAACAAGCGCCGCCGGTGGGTGGCGCCCTGCAGGTAATCGCGCGCCTGGCGCAGGCGCCGCACTCCCGCCGCCGTGCCGGTCACTTCGGGGTGCGCCCCCGGCGGGGCGATTAAATGGGCGACCCCGAGGCGCTGCAACGCCTCGACAATGGCCGCTTTCTGATCCAGCGGACCGAGCAGCGTCATGCGCATCTGCGCCGCTATGCTCACGGTTCGGCTCCCGCCAGGGCGGCGGTTTTGCGTTTTGCCAATTTAGCGCGCACCACCGCGGCGCGCTCCTGGTCGTCGAGAAACAGGCGAATGGTGCGGATATTGGCCCGGGTTTCGGGAATCAGTACCTTGTCGAACAAGTTGACCCGCTGGGTGGTGGTTTTCAAGGCGGCACTGATGATCTGTTGGCGCTCCTCCAGCACCGCCAGCGCCAGCCGCGCTTCGATGGCGCGGCGCACAAAATCCAGATAGGTCTCCACCCAGTGCGGGGTGTCCCAGTAACTGTAGAGCGCGGTGTCGATATCGACACCGGTGAACACCGGCAGCACCAGTCCCAACAGGTTTTCACGCCCGGTGTGCACAGCCCGCACCGACACCAGCCCCTGCAGCGCGGCCGCACTGCGCTCGAGCATCGGCAGTTTGCGAGCCAGTTGGTTTTGCAAGTCGGCGAGTTCCCCCCGCAGGCGCTGCAACGCCTGTTCGGTGTGTTTTTTTTGCACCATTAGCTGTTCGCGTTTTAATTCCAGCGCCGGCAGGTAATGCTGCAAGTTTTGCAACTGCTGTTTTTCGCGGTTCAACACATTTTTGTTCAGTGAGAGCTTGGCCATATTCCGCTCACGACAACCAGTATTTGTCTTTGAGTTCCTGTTTGATCACCACCTCGGCGGGATCGAAACACTCCGCCAGTAACTTCCAGCACCCGTCGAGCGCCTGCTCCAGCGGCATGGCCACATCCAGCGCCATAAAACGCCGGCGAAACTGCTCGGCAAAGTGCAGGAGTTTTTTATCGAAATCACTGAGATCGAACGCCATCGCCTGCTTGCGCTCGGCGTCCACGCCCTCGGCGTAGTAGCGAATCATGGTGTTCATGATCTGGCCGTGGTCCTCCCGGGTCTCGCTGCCGATCACATGCTGCTTCAAGCGCGACAGCGAGCCGAACGGATCCAGTTGACCGTCGTGGAGGTAAAACTGCCCCTCGGTGATATAGCCGGTATTGTCGGGCACCGGGTGGGTGATATCGCCGCTCGGCATAGTAGTCACGGAGAGAATGGTGACCGAGCCCGCGCCTTTGAAATCGCAGGCTTTTTCATAGCGCCGTGCCAACTGCGAATACAGGTCACCCATATAGCCGCGGTTGGAGGGGATAGCCTCCATGCTGATGCCGATCTCTTTCATGGCATCGGCAAAGGCGGTCATATCGGTGAGCAGCACCAGCACCCGCTTGCCCTCCTCCACCGCAAAGCGCTCCGCCACCGCCAGCGCCATATCGGGGACCATCAGCCGCTCCACCACCGGATCGGAGGATTGATTGATGTACATGACCGTGCGCGACAGCACACCCGCCTGCTCGAAGGCGTGGCGGAAAAAATGAAAATCGTCGAAGCTCAAACCGAGACCGCCGAAGACGACGATGTCGGCATCGGCCTGGATACCGATGCGCGCCAGCAGCGCATTGTAGGGCTCGCCGGGTACGGAAAAAATCGGGATTTTCTGGCTCTCGACAAGGCTGTTGAAGACATCGATCATCGGGATATCGGTGCGAATCATCCGCGATGCCAGCACCCGGCTGACCGGGTTGACGGTGGGCCCGTTGATGGCAAACTTCGGTTCCAGTGACAGGTCCGGTCCGGTGTCGACCGGCTCGCCGGAGCCGTTGAAAATACGCCCGAGAATATGCGTAGAGTAAAACGCCCGCATAGGCTCGCCGAGAAAGCGCACCGAACAGCGGTTCGACAGGCCTTTGGAGCCGCCGAACACCTGCAGCGACACCACGTCCTGTTGCAGCCGCACGATCTGCGCCAGCGATATTTTTTGCCCGTCCTGGTCGATCATCGCCAGGTCGCGATTGCGAATCGGCTGCTGCACCATCTCGGCCGCAGGCAGACGGATACTGACGATGTCACCGACAATACTGATGATATCGCTATAGCTGGTGAAGTAGCCGTGCATCAAAACAGTCTCGAACCTGGAGGCCAGGCGTAAACATACCCGCTTTGACAAAAGGTAAGATGATCTTCGTCAAGCGAGGGACAGATTAGATACGATTGGTACGGCACTTCCTTAAGCGGATTTGTGCAATTTATTGACTCTCACGCGAATAGCACGTAGGTCTGGTCCTGGCTGAAGCCTTCAGAAACTCTCGACAGCAGGGATGCTGTCGAGAAGTCCCCAGGGATGGGTTCACGACGTGTTTCTGAAGGCTTCAGCCAGGGCCAGACCGATCAATTAGCACATAGTTGCTTAACTACCTTCGGTACACTTAATCAAGATCGATGTGATTGGAGCGGTGACCGATAGACTGATGCAGATACGCTTAACTAAGTGCCATTCGACTCTCACGCTATTTTTTCCTATCTCGATCGAGGTATTGGAGGTAGGTCTGCTTAAGGAGGTGCCATTAGTTGCGATAGGTACGGCTCAAGGCAGCGGCTCAACAATCAGCGGTGGCTGCTTGGCCCGGGCGCGAATCCAGTTGATCGTCTTCAACACATGACGTTCGCGCGCCATGGCCAGTTCCAGCCGTCGCTTGCCGGGAAATTCCAACAGACTGACCCCTATCAGGATCGTCAGCAGCCCCTGGCCGGGCACAAACAGCAACACCACCCCGGTTAGCAACAACACCAGCCCGGCCAGGCTCTTGAGTACCCTGAGCACGAGGCGCAGCAGCGGATGGCGGTCGCGCCAGCTCGCCCGCGGCACTGTGCCGGCCACGAAGTAATCTGCGGGCATGCGCGAGACCGCAACGACCAACAACCCGAGCGATACCACCGCCAGCGCCAGGGAGCCCAGCGCGACTTTGGTGACGATATGGGGATGCGCGGCAAACCAGTCGAGCACGACGCGGTAACTCTCCGCCAAAGCCCCCACTAAGTGGCCCTCGATTTAACACGGCTCGCTCCCAACGGTCGCATCCTCGCTCGTCTCTGTCTGTATGGATTGAATGTTTACCTCGCCGCTGTGCCAGACGATCAATGCACTCTCGGCGGGCACCTGCGCCGCGGCATGATAGGCCACGACCCGGGACGTGAAGTCGACGGCCGGGCGCCGGGTCTCTACCGCCAGCGTATAGAGGTAGCTGTTTAACGCGCCCTCGATATTAGCGCGATTTTGCATACTGACACAAAACGGTTGTTGCGCCGGCGCCGGCGCGTCGGCAAACAACTGCACATCCACCGCATCGGGGGCGACGCCACCCAGGTACACCGGTACCTGGAAAATCCAACCGTCGGGGGTTTGCCGGGTATAGACATCGCCGATATGCACTTCGTGCCAGTGTCGCTCGAGCTGGCGGCTCCAGCGGCGCAGTTCGCGCGCCAGCTTGCCCCGCTCGCGGGTGCGCGCGGCCAGGCCGGCGGCCGCGGGCATGTAGAGATTCTCCATATACTCACGCACCATGCGGTTGGTGCTGTACTGCGGGGTCAGTGACGACATACTGGTGCGCATTCGCTGAATCCAGCGGCGCGGCACGCCGCCGCTGTCGCGCTCGTAAAACAGTGGCACCACCTCCTGTTCCAACAGCTCATAAAGACGCTCGGCGTCAGCGGCATCGGCCCGGCGCCGGTCATCGGGCCCGTCGTGTTCGCTGCCGTCACCGAGCGCCCAGCCCACCTCCGGGGAGTAGGCCTCGGCCCACCATCCGTCCAGCGACGAGACGTTGAGACCGCCGTTGACCAGGACTTTCATACCGCTGGTGCCACAGGCCTCCCAGGGTCGCCGCGGGGTGTTGATCCACACATCCACGCCCTGCACCAACTGCTGCGCCAGGGCGATATCGTAATCTTCGAGAAACACGGCATGGGCGCGCACAGCGGGTCGCTGCACAAACTGCAGCCAGCGCTGAATCGCGCGCTTGCCGGCCTCATCCGCCGGGTGCGCCTTGCCGGCGACGATAATCTGCACCGGCCGCTCGGGGTTGGTGAGCAGGCGGGTGAAGCGCTCGATATCGTGCAGCAACAGGTCCGGGCGCTTGTACGCGGCAAAGCGCCGGGCAAAACCCAGGGTCAGGACATTGGGATCGAGGATCTGCGCCGACACCACGCTGAAATCCTCGCCGCTGTCATGCTGGGCGAGCTGCCGGGCCAGGCGCGTGCGGGCATAGTCCACCAGATCGGCGCGCTCGCGGCCGTTGACGACCCACAACGCCGCGTCGCTGACGTTCTCCAGCACCGATGTGTCGAGCCCGGCGATATCGCTGCGCCAGCGCTCCTTGCCGGCCATCTGGGTCCACTCCGCATCGGCCCAGGGGGAGTCCCACGAGGGCACATGAATACCGTTGGTGATATGGGTGACCGGCACCTGGGCGCGGGGCCAGCGCGGGTAGAGATCGGCGAAGATGCGGCGGCTGACCTCACCGTGCAGGCGACTGACGCCGTTGCTGCGACCGCAGGTGCGCATCGCCAGGTAGGCCATGTTGAAGGGTTCGTCGTGGTCGTCGGGGTCTTTGCGGCCCAGGGCCCCCAGCGCGGCGGGCTCAACGCCCAGGCTTTCGGCATATTCGCGACTGTAGCGCAGCAGCAAGTCGGTATCGTAACGGTCGAAACCCGCCGCCACCGGGGTGTGGGTGGTGAAGACGTTGCCGATGCGGGTGGCCCAGAGCGCCTCCCAGAAATCGAGCCCGGTTTTTTCCATATAGCGCCGGGTGCGCTCGATGGTGGCGAAAGCGGCGTGGCCCTCATTGAGATGGCAGGTATCCACCTCCAGACCGAGGGCGTCAATCAGCCGCCAACCGCAGATACCGAGGGCGATTTCCTGCACCAGGCGCTGCTCCTGGCCACCGCCGTAGAGCTTGCTGGTAATGCCGCGATCGCCGGGCTGGTTGAGGGGATCATTGCTGTCGAGCAGGTAGAGCGACACCCGGCCAACCTGCGCCTGCCAGATACGAAAGCGCACGTCGCGACAGGGCAGACGAATATCCACATGCATCCAGGCGCCGTCGCGACCGGACACCGGGCGCACCGGAATACTGGTGGGGTCGTTGTAGTGGTAGGTCTCGCGCTGCCAGCCGTCGGTATCCACCGTCTGGCGGAAGTAACCCTCCTGGTACAGCAGCCCTACACCGACCAGGGGCAGCCCCAGGTCACTGGCCGCCTTCAGGTAGTCACCGGCCAGTACACCGAGGCCGCCGGCATACAGCGGCAACGCCTCGCCGAGGCCGAATTCCATACTGAAGTAGGCGATCCCCCGCACCGGTGACTCGGGGTAGGTTTCCCCCACCCAGCCGGGTTGTTCGCAATAGGCGTTGCGGGCACTGATCAGGCGGCGCAGGCGCAGTTGGAACTCGCTGTCCTCGGCCAGTGCCTGCAGGCGCTCGCGGCTGATATTCTGCAAGACGACATAAGGGTTTTCAGTCAGTTTCCAGGCCTGCGGGTCCAGAGTCTCCCAGAGGGCGTCGCCGCCGTGGCTCCAGGTCCAGCGCAGATCGGTGGCCAGTAGCGCCAGGTCTTCCAGACCCGGGGGCAGTTCGCGCAGTGGGAAGAGCGAGGGTTCCATAGCGAGGTTCCAATTCAGGGGTTGAGGTCGATGCTGATATCGAGATGGGTGTCGGCCCGCAGGGATTGGGTGATCAGGCAGCTGTGCTCGGCTTTTTGCAGCAGCCTTCGCGCTTTTTGCGCTTCGCGGTCGAGGTCCGGACCGGCCGCGGCCGATCGATCGGCGGCCAGCGCCACGGTCAGGGTGAACGCGGTAAACCGGGTGCTGCCGTCGACCTGGTCGAGCACGCCCTCCACCTCACAATCGAGCGATGTCCAGGCAAACTTCGACGCCCTGGCAATGGCTCTGAATGTCAACACAAAACAGTCCGCAACCGCCGCTGCCAGCAGGGTTTCCGGCGACCAGCGATCGCCGGGGCCGCCGAACTCCGGCGGCGGGGCCGATGCCAGTGGCGGCAGCCCGGCGCCGGCGAGCCTGACGTCACCCTCGCTTTCGGCCAGCGCCTGAACCCGGTATTGATGGGGATACGCCTGCATATTTCACCTCATTGCGTTTTTCGGCGCCCGCTGTGCTAACGGGCGTAGTGTAGGGTCTGGCCCAGCATATCCGATGTCACCAGCACCACACCGGCGGCGGTGCGGCGAAAGCGCCTGGCATCGGCCTCGGGGTCGGCGCCAATCACGGTGCCGGGCGGCACACGCGCGCCCTTATCGATCACAGCCCGACTGATATGGCAATTGGGACCGATACTGACATCCGGCAACACCACCGCGTTGTCGAGCCGGGTGTGGGCCTCGACCCGGACATTGCTGAACAGCAGCGAATGGTCGATACGGGCGCCGGAAATAATACAACCGCCGGCGATCATGGAGTCCACCGAGACGCCGCGGCGGTCGCTGTCGTTGAAGATAAACTTCGCCGGCGGCACCTGTTCCTGGTAAGTCCAGATGGGCCAGTCTTTGTCGTACAGATTCAACTCCGGCGTCACGCCGATCAATTCCATATTCGCGCGCCAGTAGGAATCCACTGTTCCCACATCGCGCCAATAGGCCTGTTTGCCGTTGCCGGCGTCCAGAAACGGATAGGCGAACACCCGGTGCGGGCCGATCACCGAGGGTATGATATCGCCGCCGAAGTCGTGACTGGAGTCGGGATTGTCGGCATCGCGAATCAACTGCTCAATTAAAAACGCTTTGCTGAATACATAGATACCCATGGAGGCCAGCGCCATGCCGGGGTTTTCCGGCAGTCCCTGGGGCTGTGCCGGCTTCTCGCTGAAGCTGATCACGCGCCGGTCGGGGGCGACGGACATCACGCCGAACGCGCCGGCCTCCGCCACCGGCACCTCGATACAGCCCACTGTCAGGTCGGCGCCGTGTTCGACATGAAAGGCGAGCATGGGGCCATAGTCCATTTTGTAGACGTGGTCTCCCGCCAGCACCAGCACCAGTTCCGGATCGTGACTGCGCAGGATGTCCAGGTTCTGATAGACAGCGTTGGCGGTGCCGAGATACCAGGAGCTTTCGATGCGCTGCTGGGCCGGCAGCAATTCCACAAATTCGGAAAACTCGCCGCGCAAAAAACCCCAGCCCTTTTGGATATGGCGGATCAGCGAGTGGGCTTTGTATTGAGTGAGGACAGCGACCTGGCGAATATCGGAGTTGACACAATTGGACAGGGGGAAATCGATAATGCGATATTTGCCGCCAAACGGCACCGCGGGCTTGGCTCGCCAAAGCGTCAATTCCTGCAGCCGCGACCCGCGCCCGCCGGCGAGAATCAACGCCAGGGTATCGCGAGTAAGCTTGCTGACAAAGCGTGGCGTATAAGCCGGCATGTACAGAAATCCGTCAGTGGGCGGGATCAGGCGGCCAGGTCAGCCAGATTGTCGAGTACCCGGTAGAAGGATTCGTTGCTATCGGCCCACATCAGGCCGGCGCCGCTGTCGCAGACATGCACCACCAGCGCGCGCATAATAAACATGTCGGCCTGCTGGGTTGCCGGGCCGGTTTTCAGTTTGCCGGTTGTCAGTTTAATGGAGACAAAATCGCCGCTGCTCAGGTGCGCCTGGCAATCCTCGATGAAAAGGCCACCATGGCTGATGTCCCGCGTTGTGTAGCTACCGTATTGCCGGCCGCCACACCACAGTTGCGCTGTAAACCTGAGGGGTAATCTGAAACCGTTGCGGTGTTCCACCATCTGTCTCCTGCAAAACTGATCTCAACTGCGACAGGTGCCTATGATAAGCATGTCGGGCGCATCCATATTGACCTGGGTCACCTGTTGACCCGACCCGGCGGAAATTCTGCCAGGATTTGTTCCACCGCCTCCCTCACTGCGGTAACGGAATAGTTGCGCTGGTTAACCAAAGAGGTGTCCCAACCGCGCCACACCAGTTTGTTCTGGCTGCAGTTGATCACATCGAGAATCAACACGCCCTCTTCATAGGAGCGGATGTCCGGTCCGTCAAACAGCACCGAATGCCCCCAGCGCCCGTAGTAGTGACCGTAACCGATCCCGACACTGAACGGCGAGGACCTGAGTTTCTCCTTACTGGCCGTGTGGTAGGTGATAAAAAAGTCCGCCCCCGGCTCGGCGCCCGCCGCCACTTCGGCAAAGCCGCGCTCGGTCAATACGGCAGTGACGGCTGCGCGCACCCGATCGGTTAGCAACTCGCTGTCAAGAATCGGGTCATCTATCTCCCGCACCTCCGGCGCTACCCAGGTAAAGCGCTTGTAAGGGCCGAAATCAGTGGCGGCATCGTACTCTGTGCGCACTTGGGAAGCGCAGCCGGACAGCATCACAAGCATGGTCAGGCAGCAAATCAATATCTTCATCGGTTGAATCCCCTTTTCAGTGAATGACCTAACTGACTTCAAATAGCGGGCCTGTTCGACCGGGCGCGCTTTCCTGAAAAGCGGCGCAGGCGATCAGTCCGCCTCGTTGTCTTTGGGCCGCAAGGGACTGACTTTGGTGTTGACGCCAGGCCGCTTGCCGAGACAGGCGATGATGTCGTCTCGTTGCAGCGTTTCGCACTGTTCCAGTTTTTTTACCAGCCGCTTTAACTTTTCCACATTGGCCGTCAGGGTCTCCCGCGCGCGGGTCTCCGCCCGACTGAGCAGTTCGCGCACCGCCTCGTCCACCATTTGCGACGACGCCTCGCTGTGCACGCGCACCTGCGCCATCTCCTTGCCGAGAAACGGGTGCTCGCTGGATTCGCGCAAATCCATGGGGCCGACGGTCTCCGACATGCCCCAGCGCGCCACCATGGAGCGGGCCAGCACCGTCGCCTGGTGAATGTCGTCGTCAGCGCCGGAGCTGACGCTGCCCAACAGCAGTTTTTCCGCCGCGCGGCCCGCCAGCAGAATTGCGATACGGTCGCGCAGGTACTCCTCGGCATAGTTGTGCCGGTCTTCCGCCGGCAGTTGCTGGGTGGCCCCCAGAGAGCGACCGCGGGGAATAATGGAAACTTTGAAAATCGGATCGGCGTCGGGGAGAAAATACGCCACCAGGGTATGACCGGCCTCGTGGGTGGCGAGCCGGCGGTGTTCGTCGGCCAGAATAATCAGGTGGCGCTCGGTGCCGAGAATCACTTTGTCGCGCATGCGCTCGAAGTCGCGCCGGGTGATCTGGTCGCGCTGCTCCCGCGCCACCAGCATCGCCGCCTCATTGACCAGATTTTTCAGGTCGGCCCCCGAAAACCCCGGTGTTTGTGCCGCTAAATGCGCCAGGTCGACATCCGCCGCCACCGGTTTGCCCTTGATATGAATCCCCAGTATCGCCGCCCGGGCCTGGCGGTCGGGCAGATCGAGCGTAACGTGCCGGTCGAAACGCCCGGGTCGCAACAGCGCCGGGTCCAGCACATCCGGGCGATTGGTGGCGGCCAGCACAATCACCTGCTCGTGACCGGAAAAGCCGTCCATCTCCGCCAGTATCTGGTTCAGCGTCTGTTCGCGTTCGTCGTGGCCGCCGCCGAGGCCGGCGCCGCGCACCCGGCCCACCGCATCCAACTCGTCGATAAAGACGATGCTGGGGGCTTTTTCTTTCGCCTGCTTGAACAACTGCCGCACCCGCGAGGCGCCGACACCGACAAACATCTCGATAAACTCGGAGGCGGACAGGGCGCAGAAAGGTACGCCGGCCTCGCCCGCCAAAGCTCTGGCCAGCAGGGTTTTGCCGGTGCCCGGCGCGCCCATCAACAACACGCCGTGGGGCACCTGGGCGCCGAGCCGGCGGTAGCGCTCGGGGTCGCGAATATAGTCCAGCAGTTCCGCCACTTCGCGCTTGGCGTTGTCTTGCCCCGCGACATCGGCAAAGGTGGTGTCCGGGGTTTTGATCTCCACGTCGGCGTTGGGATTTAGAAACCTGGAAATATCGCGGCCACCGCCACTGCTGCCGATACCGCCGGTACCGTTTTGCGCGAGGCGGCGCCAGACAAAATAGTAAATGGCAAACAGCACGATCCAGGGCAACAGGGCCCCCAGGATAACCGTGGCACCACTGTTACCGGTGTCGGGTTCGACGAACACCTCCAGGTCCTCGCGATCGATCTGGACGAGAAACTCCGCCCCGATAAATGCGGGCAATGCCGTGCTGAAGCGAGTGACTGCCGGGCCGTTATCACCGAGGACACGCGCCTGTACCAGCCTGCCCTCGACCCGGTTGCCGCGCAGGGTGATTTCCTGCACCGCATCCTGCGCCAGCAGTCCCCTGAACTCGGTAAAGGATATCGACCGCACCGGATCGACCGGTCCCAGGCGCAGCACATAGGCGCCCCACAGCGCCATAAAAAGCAACGGCAGGAGCAGATATATCCAGTTTATTTTCGGCGCTTCGGCAGCGATAGCGGCTTACCTTTTTTGAGCATTGGATTACTCAAGGCTACACCCGTTACCGCTGCCTATATTGACCCGGATCAGTTTCTGCGGGCGGACGTCCCATTGGTCCCGGCAATGCCGGCGGAAAGGATAAAACGCATGGCTTCTTCCATACTGATATTGAGCGGCCGCACGGCATTGCGCGGCACCAGCACCGCATAGCCGCCGATCATATAACTCATGGGCAGGTAGACCAGCACACTGTCGTCGCCGTCTGTGCCGAAATCACCCGGCAGATGTTCCGGCATGGCCTGGGTGACAAAGCCGATTGCCCGCATACCGGTATCGCCGAAGGTTACCGACACCACTTGCTGAAAATCCCGCTTGCGGTTCGGGGAAAAGTAATCGAAGAATTCCCGAATGCCCCCGTACACGGTTTTAATGATCGGAACGTGGTAGAGCAGTTGCTCGCCCATGGCAAACAGGCGCTGCACCACGTAGGCGTGCATCAGCAGCCCTACCATAAAAATCACACCCAGCCCGGCCACCAGCCCCATGCCGGGCCAGTAAAAGCTCTCGGGGATTACCCAGCGAATCACACCGCCGAGCGCACTCTCCACCGAAATCGCCAACCAATAAAGCAGATACAGCGTCAACACCACCGGCAGGATGGTCACTAATCCGGTAAGAATATGTTTACTGATAAATCTCACCATGGTTTAGTTTCCCCCTGTGCTGGTGACGGTCTGTGGTGGTCTTGTTGTGCTCTGGCTGTGGCCCTGTTGTGGTGTGTTGTTGGGCCGGGTTGTGGTCTTTTTGTGCTGTCTCTGTGTTGCCATATCGTTATCGTTCCCGTACCGCCGGGCGCCGCCGGAGGGGAACAGAGCATAACCACTTTCGGGGTTGCGGTGCAAATGGCGGGAGGGCGGTCTGTGCGGTAAAGCTCATCTGCATCTGCGCCGGTTTTCGCCGTTACGCGCAGGCTGCCGGAGCGTTGGCAGCACAGCCCCGGGGGCTAGCTGGGCCACCCGCGGCCTGCACCGCCCTCCCCCAGTGTCGCTGATCACCACAGGCGGCCCGCTCCCGGGCGTGTGCAAAAGCCTCTGTCACCCAAACTGAAACCAGCAACATGTTGATTTACGTGCCGCCACGGCGGACCGGACCATCTACAGAACCGCCGGCAGGCTCCGGCGGCTTTTGATTTCGGCATCGACGTAACCGAGCCATTGTTCAGCGTGGAGCTGTGCCTCGCTGAACTTCGCAGCCTGAATAAACGCGCGACGTGCGGCCGGCAGTTTCTTTTGGCTAAACCGCGCCATGCCGCGAAGAATATGCGCGTTACCGGGCTCGCTGAGATCACCTTTTGCAAAGGCGCGGTCGAGGCTGGCCTCGGCCCGCCGCCAGTCGCCGGCGGCGATATGCAAGTGAGCGATGCGCACCAGAATATCGCCGCCCTCACTCAACTCAGCGGCGGCATTGTAGGCATCGATGGCGCGCGCGCGCTCATCGGCCAATTGCCAGGCTTTACCCAACAGGTCCAGGTTGTCAAAGTCCGCTTCAATGCGCCCCTCCTCCAGCGACTGCTGCAACACCTTGCCGGCTTTGTAAGGTGTACCCAATGCCATATACAAACTGGCAAGGCTGATGAGGTGGTAGGCCTGGCTCAAACCGCCCTGCTCGTAAAGGGGCTCCAGCAGGGTTAATTGTTTCTCCGGCATGTCGAGTTGGGAATAAAGGGCAGAGAGGTTGGTGATATAGCGGTCTTTGGGATAGAGCGTCAACAGCAGCCGCATCACTTCAATCATATCTGCCACTCTGTCCAGCTCAAACAGGGCGGCGTTTTTCAACAGCAACCAGGGTTCGAGCAGCGGCAGGCTTTTGTCCCGGGCCAATGTCAGCGCCCGGTCAATCTCCGCCAGCGCCTGTTCGTGACGCTCGAGATAATAAAGCGCCTGCCCTTTGAATATCGCATGGCCGGGCTCCGGAGCCAGGGCGACGGCAATCAGCTCATCGGCTGTCGCCAGTGCCAGTGAATGTTGTTCTTCCATCATGTAAAGCTGAACGAGGGTATTCAACGTATTCTGGCGTAGCTCCTGTGGCAGGCCGTCATAAGTGAGTATTTGTCTTAATATCGCTATCGCCGCTGTGTTGGCCGCTAGGTTAATGTGAGTATAAGCCTCGATAGTCAGTACTTGCCAAAGTTCATATTCAGGTAAGTCGGTGTCCTTTAGCCGGGTCGTTGCCGCCAATACCTGAGCGTATTGTTCCTGCTCAAACAGTGTTTGAATTTCCTGTAATTGTTTTATAACCCTGGCGCGCATAACCTGGGGCCTGTCGGCGTAGCTGTCGGCGGCACAGGCAAACAACAAAAAGCTTGCCAGCAGGTGTGTGAGCCACTTTTTATGGCACCGGGATAGAGACCGAAGTCGATTCGACTCGCACTGCCTATTTAACGCTTTCATCGTCTATCATAAGCTCGTAGGTAAACCGGTTCAGAACACCTTGCACCTCAACGGCTTCGCCGTTGACAATACGCGGCTTGTATTTAAATTTTTCAGCAGCCTTGATCGACGGGCGTTCGAAGACATCGTGTTCACACTCACCTTCCAGGACGCGGACATCGCGCACCGAACCGTTTTTGGTCACCGTATAAGAGACCGCGCAGGTACCCTGCAGGCGTTTAGCCATCGCCTTGGGCGGATACACCGGCGCGACCTTTATCAAGGGCAGATACTCGCCCTCGCCGGCGCCGATCGCAAGTCCGCCGAGGCCGGCTGTGAGCTGACTCGCATCAGGCGCCTCAATCGTTAAAGACGCACCGGTATCGGTATTGCTTTGCGCCTGTCGCAGCGCCGGCGCCGGTGGTTTTGGGGCCTGCAGCGGTCGCTGCGGCTTGCGGTCGACCCGCTCGGACTGCTCGGCTTTCTTTATCCGCACGAAATCAAGCAGATGCACCCGCTCGCTCTCATCCAGCTCGGGGTGAGAGGACTGGATCAACGCATACATAAACCAGGTTAACAACAGCGCGCAGGCGGCGCCGGCGGCCGCCACCAGCGGCAGGCGATAGGCATAGTGTTTATCGTCGAGAACGCTGGTATCCACAGCACATCCCCCGCTGTTCAGTCTTGTGCCGCTATGGCTATGGCATAGACACCGGCCTGACGCGAGGCGTCCATGACTTTCACCAACACTTCGTTGCGGGAATCCCGGTCGGCCTGGATGACCACCGTACCTTTGGGGTTTTCCGCATGCAGTCGTTCGATATTGGGCCGCACCGCGCGCAAATCGACCTCCCTGCGATTGACCCACACCTTGTCCTGAGCATCGATGGCGATAAGTATATTGGCCTTTTCCTGCACTACCGCGGTGGTAGCCTGGGGCCTGTCGACCTCAATACCGGATTCTTTGACAAAGGTGGCCGTCACGATAAAGAAAATCAGCATGATAAATACGACATCGAGCATGGGGGTGATATCGACACTGGCTTCCTGTTCACCGCCAGCCGCATTGATAAGCCGTTTCATGACGCAGTCGCCTCTTTTCTCTCTGTTGTGATGCTGATCGAAAACAAATCATTGAACCTGCCTTTCTCAGTCTCGATGCGGCGGCTCACCAGGCTCAGCACCAGCAGCCCCGAGATGGCCACTACCATACCCGCCATCGTCGACACCGTGGCTTTGGAAACCCCAGAGGCGGTAGCGCGCGGATTATTGGAGCCGGTAATCGCCACGGCATCAAACACTTCCAACATCCCCATGACCGTGCCCAGCAGGCCCAACAGGGGACAGAGCTTGATCAACGCTTTCACCAGAGCGATATTGCGCATAAGATTTCGATAGAGTCGCGCACATAGCAACTGCCGCCAGTGTTGGGTCAGCCAGTGGGTTCGCTCACAGTCATGGAGCCAGAGCCGGCGGGCGGCGTCCACGCGGGCAGGATGCACATAAAACAGATAGTAAAGCCGCTCAAAAATAAAGCACCAGATTATCGCTGCAATCACCACGATGGCCACCAGGATATTACCGCCCAGGTCGATCATGGTCCCCGCCCACGGAAAAAAGCCTTCAATGATTCTTGTCATGGCAATAATTCCGATAGCACTCAATCTTTACTGGGTTCGCAATCGGTGGCAATCAACGCGACGGATTCCTGCTCCAGCACTTCACTGATCTGCTGGGCGCGGGATTGTACCAGCGTGTGCAGCAACAGCACGGGAATGGCGACGCAAAGCCCCAGCACCGTTGTCACCAGAGCCTGGGAAATACCGCCGGCCATCAGTTTGGGGTCACCCGCCCCGAACAGGGTGATTGCCTGGAAGGTAATAATCATCCCGGTCACAGTACCCAACAGGCCCATCAGCGGCGCCACGGCGGCGATGATTTTCAACAGGGCAATACCGCGATTGACCCGCGGCACCTCGCGCAGGATGGCCTCCCCCAGTTTCAACTCCACCAGTTCCGGATCGCGGCTGGGCAGGTTCTGATAGGCTTTGATCACCCGCCCGAGCGGGTTGTCCGCCGGACGCTGCAGGTCCTGTTTTTGTCGATTCATTCTATGATTGACAAATGACAGGGCAACCAGTTTAAAAAGGGCAAGCAGAATGCCAAACACGCCGAGACTGATAATGACATAGCCAATAGCACCGCCCTGCGCCACCCGCTCAGTTAACTTTGGCGCCAGTACCAGCAAGCTCAACAGTTGTCCGCGCAGCGGGTCGATGGTGAAAAACACAGGCTCGCCGGCATCGGCAATGTTTTGGGCGCCCTCCATATAGCGGGCACGGGGCTGCCGTCCATACTCGACCACCCGGCTGGTCTCGGGTACAAACTGATAGTACTTTCCATCCGCAATCAAGTTAAAATTCCCGACCCGAATCACCTCGGCGGTAGTCTCCTCACCATTCTTTTTCACAACCGGCATGGTTGCTTTTACTACCTGGCCGGAAGCGGTCATCTCACGCTGCAGTTCAAACCAGACCCGCTCAATCTCTTTAATGGAGGGCAAATCCGCCGTCTGTCCCATCTTCTGAGCAAACGCCAGCAAATACTCGGAGCGATCGGGGTACTGGATTTCAGTAACGGAATTGGAAAACTGGGCCTGGGCATCGCTCGCCACCTGTTGCAATACGCCAAACAGCTCTTTCAATGAGCCCAGGCGCTCATCCAGGCGCTGCTGTAAGTTTGCCAGGTCCTGCTCATTGTTTTCGAAAGTCTGCTCGAGCTGTTCACTGCGGGTCTCTTGTGCCTGCACATCCCGCTTGACCTGCGTAAGTTGTTGCTGGCGGCCGGCGCGAGCCTGTCGAAAAAATTCCAGCCGCTCGGCGTTTTCACGTTTATCCGCAACCGTTCCGCGCTCAACTTGCTGCAGCAGTTCCTGCAATGAAATAGCCGGCTGTCGCTCCGCTTGGGCGAGGCAGGCGGTGGCAAAAAACGCTAGAGCACCTATCCAAATTTTCATTTTCATTGCACCACGCTCTCCACCGGCGTTATGGGAATAGTCAATAGATCCGGCGCCATTTCCTGGCGCGCCATTTTTAAACCTTTGTCAATGTTTCGCCGGTAGTGGCTGGCAGTCACCGGCACCCAGTCGCGCTGCTGTTGGTCCCAGTAACCGAACTCGTCATTGCCAACGCTGCGATAGAGCAGCGCTATGCGGCCGATACGCAGGTAGTCCACATCATAAGTTCTGTCGGCCAGGTTTAACTTACCCTTGTAGGATTCCAGTGTGCGGCCATACTCGTTCTCGATCTGATAAGCTTCAAATACCCGCCGGCACTTTTCCGCCACAGACAAGTCCGGACGCTGTAAAAGACGACGTAGAGCATGAGTGCGCTGCAGTCGCTCATCAAATAAAAACGGCACATCCAGACCTATAAAGGTTTCCAGACTATCAACCATTCTCAACAGCAGCGGTACTATCTGGCGTTCGATCACCGTGGCATTGGCAATGGAGGCACTCAAGGTCGCGCGCTCCTCCTCTTGTCCGGTTATCTGAAGCGCCAGTAATTGGTTGTAGACCTTTAGCCCATCGAGGGCCTTTAACTGCTCCTGGTATTCGGTGACAAGGGCATCGGTTTGCTCATGAATACGGCCTACCGTCGCCTGCGCCTGTTGGTTTTCCCCCAAACGCTGCGCACCGGCATCGATAAGTTCGTCAAGCTGATCGGCCACAGTAATGTGAGAAGCTAACGCTATAAAAAAAGCTGTCGAACACCTGATGATTTTTTTCACATAGAACTCCATGCTTTTTTTGAAAATTTTCAAAACTTAAGAAATAATTTATTGAAAAAGCACACTAAGCAAGATAAAAAGTCAGTCACAAATTTGAAACTTTTCTGCCAGAAAATTTTCACAAAACCTTCACAGGTATGTGTTGAGTGATTTCGTGTTCGCTTTATTGATCGGACTTACGCGCGGTACTCTATACTTATCCCGGGGTACAAGACAATACAAACACAAGCAAAACCGGCGACTTAATAGCGACACAGCAACAGATCTCCGCCATGATTGACGCAGGTCAATGATTGTCCTGACAATTGTCGAGCCAAAACAGATTTCGAAACAAAACAGGGCGGCAACAGGAGCCGAAAAAACGAAGGCTGCCCCGCTAATGTCCATGCACAAATTAGTGTTTTAAGATGAAATAACAGACTGGATTGAAACTCGACCTGAAAGCCGGAGTATGGAAACAGGGGAACCGGGAGTGCAGTCTATACACTGTCCAATGGCAAAACCGATATCAAGTCAATAGCGTATACCCGGCAGGCTTAATCGAGCACTGTCCCTACTCCAGCTCAACACACATCTGAACTAGATTTTTGCGAAAACCCGCTTTTTCATACGCGCGAATGGCCGCAGCGTTTTCGCTGTATACGTCTAAACTGACTTCATACACGCCCCGGCTTTTGCTCCACGCCATCAACGCCTCGATCAGCTGTTTGTTAACCCCCATTCCTCTGTAGCCGGGATCGACATACATAAACCCCAGGTACGAAAAGTACGGATGTTTGAAATGCGGCTTGGATTTTCTGATCTCCGCATAACCGGAACCGATCAAGGCGCCCTCAAGTTCAGCTACCAGTAATTCGGCGTTCGGGTCTGCAATCAGCTGCTCCAGTTCGTAGTATGTAATCTTTCCGCTTTTCAGGTTTTTGGCAAATGGACGTTCAACGGCGATAACACCCTGCTCGAATTCAAGCAGTTGTGGCAGGTCGTGCAAGGAGGCTCTTCTGACTTGTATCGTGTTCGCAGTCACAACTAACTCCGTTGCAGGCGAGCGGATTGAAGACAATAGCGCGTGTCAGATCACGTATACCAGCAAATAAGCAGTCAGCAGCACGGCAATCCACAGCCCGGTGGTGCCGATAGACCAGGTGCGCGAGAAGACACCCGCGCGCTTCCTGGTTGCCAGGGCACCGAAATGATACCCGCCACGGTCGCGCAGCGCCGCAAACCACTGGAGTCGCCGTGTATGCAAGCCGGCCCCAAGAGCGCTCAGGCCCGCCTGCACAGCGGTCGCCGCCCGGTACAGCATGACGCGCCAGAGCCAGTCGGTATCCAGACTGATGGTGAGGGTACGGCGCATCAATGGCAACAACAGGAAAAAGGCCAGCCCGGAAAACAACAGCAACTGCAGATAGAACACGACCTTGCCGATCTTATAGGGTTCATAGTCCACGGTATAGGGCAGAAAGCGATAGAAAACGTCCGGGAAAATACCGATCAACAGGCACAGGGCAGCAAACAGCCCCATCGCCGCCGCCATATTCCAGGGCGCGTCCTTGGGCCGCAGTCCCGAGTCTTTTTGAAAAAACACAAACCAGGGAAACTTTATGCCGGCGTGCAGGAAAACCCCCGCCGAAGCTGCCGCCAACAACAGATACACGGTCATCAGGCTTTCATCGGCAGCGGCCTGGGAGATCATGGTCTTGGTGGTAAAGCCCGAAGTCATCGGAAAGCCGGAGATTGCCAGCGCGCCCACGATACCGCACACAGCCGTCACCGGCATGGTCCGAAACAGGCCGCCGAGATCGGTACACTTGGATTTGCCGGTCCGGTAAATCACGACCCCTGCACTCATAAACAGCAGCGCTTTATAGATAATATGGGCAAACGCATGTGCCGCAGCACCGTTCAGCGCCATCTGCGTGCCGATACCGACGGCACAGACCATAAAACCCACCTGGTTGACAATCGAATAGGCCAGAATACGGCGCGCGTCGTTCTCCAGCAGCGCATAGATAATGCCGTACATCACCATAAATAAACCCACCCCGATCAGCACGGGCTCGCCGGGGAACAACAGGATTAACGCCAGCACTGCCGTCTTGGTGGTAAAGGCGGAGAGGAACACCGAGCCGGTGGGACTGGCCTCGGGATAGGCGTCTGCGAGCCAGGCCGAGACCGGCGGCGCGGCGGCATTGATCAGAATACCGGTGAGAATCATCCAGGTATCAAAGTCGGTGGCCAGCATCGGCTGGATATCGATCGAGCCCGTGTGCACCACCACACCCTCGATGCCGACTTTGAGAATCACGCCGCCGAGCAGGTGCATGATCGCGTAGCGAATACCCGCCGCGCGCGCCGCCGGCGTGCCGCCGCACCAGACCACGAGGGTCGAGAAAAGCGCCATCAGTTCCCAGTACAGGAACATGGTGATCAGGTCGCCCGCGAAACAGACGCCGATCGCCCCCGCCGCGTAAGCGTAAGCGGCGGCAAGCTCCACGGCACGGGCCTGGCGGAACGCGTAAAGCCCGCCGGTGAATGTCATCAGCGCAAAGATAGTGGCGAACAGTCGCCGCAGTGGGCTGCCCTCGAGCGGTTCAATTTGATAGTCAAGGAAAGTAACGGTGGCAACCACACCGTCGGGTATTTGCCAAACCGCCCATAAAGTGGCCAGCGGCGCGGCCAAAACCACCGCCGTGCGCCAGTGGCCGCGCAGCGGCCCGATTAACAGCGCACCGGTGAGCAGAATCAGCGCGGGGGGCAGGAACTCAGTCATCGGTCGGGGGCTCCGCGTCATGGCGCTGGTAGTAATCCTGGTCGCGCTTTAGAAACAGACCAAGCCCTTTGGCCACCAGCACCATGGCCAGGCAGGCCAGGAAACCGAACACGGCGCCGAACCCCAACCAGCCATCAACCCCGAAATAGCCTTTGGCCGGAAACAGCAGCTGTGCAAATACCGTGAGGATCAGCACGGCAATAAAACCCAGCCACAACCAGCGGATAGTGGTCGGCCTCACCAACCAGTGATCTTTCTCAACGGGCTCGGTCACAGTGTACCCTCCACCAGTTGTCGCTCCAGTTCGAGCACGGGTCCGTTAAACAGAAACAGGGCGATGGTCAGCGCCGCGGTCACGGTCAGCGCCAACACCATCGAAAACGGCGCCTCGCCATGGTCTCGCTGCGGCGGTGTCGATTCGCGCGAGAACCAGGCCATATAAACGATCGGCAGGAAATAAGCGGCATTGAGCACCGTGCTGGCGATAATGGTGCCGATGGCGATGTAGTTATCGGCCTGGAAAGCCCCGGCGAGAATATACCACTTCGAGACGAAGCCGCCGGTCGGCGGTACGCCGATCATGCTCAAGGCGCCGATCGTAAACGCGGTCATCGTCCAGGGCATGCGCCGGCCGATGCCGCGCAACTGCTGCAGTTCGGTCTTCTTGGCGGCAACATAGATCGCCCCGGCCGCAAAGAACAAGGTAATCTTGCCGAATGCGTGCGCCACCATGTGGGTGGCGGCACCGATCTCCGCCAGCGGCTTGAGAATCGCGGTTGCCATGACCACGTAAGACAACTGGGCGATGGTGGAATAGGCAAGCAGTCGCTTGAGGTTCTGCTGTCGCAGTGCGACGACGCTGGCCGCAATAATCGTGAACGCGGCGGCGTATAAAAGCCAGCCGCTCGACGGCGCCGCAAACAGGAAATCCACACCGAACAGATAGATGATGATCTTGACGATAGTGAAGACGCCGGCCTTGACCACGGCGACCGCATGCAGCAATGCGCTCACCGGCGTGGGGGCCACCATCGCGGCAGGCAGCCAGCGGTGCATAGGCATGATGGCGGCTTTACCGACACCGAATACGAACAACCCCAGCAACAGGCCGATTGCGGGCCCCTCGATCTTGCCGGCCAGTATGCCGCCGGCCACGAAGTCGCCGGTACCGGCAACGTAGTAAGTCCAGACAATCGCCGGCAACAACAGCCCGATCGAGGTGGTCAATAAGACACCGAGGTAAACCCGCGCCGAACGCACCGTGTTGGCATCGCCCTTGTGCGACACCAGCGGATAGGTCGAGAGCGTCAATATCTCGTAAAACAGAAACAGCGTAATGAGATTGCCGGCAAACGCAATGCCCATGGCAGCGGCAATGGCAATGGCGAAGAAGATATAAAAGCGGGTTTGCTTCGCTTCACGGTTGCCCCGCATATAACCGATGGAGTAAATGGAATTGATAATCCAGAGTCCCGACGCCAACGCGGCAAACAGCATGCCCAGGGGCTCGACGCGCAGCGCAATCTCGATGCCCGGCACTATCTCCGCCAGGCGCAGCGCGGGGCGCTCACCGGCCATGAGTTCCGGTAACAGTCCCCAGACCACGACCGCCAGCGCCGCCGCCGTCGCCAGGGTGACAGCCTCGCGGAGATTGGCGCTGATGCGGGCGGCCAGGGCGATACCGAGCGCACCGACCAGCGGCAACACCAGCGCGGCGAGGATGGCGTGTTGCGCGCTCAAGGTACGTACCTCAGCAGCGATTCGGCGGCGGATGAGGACAGTGCCACCGGCAGGTAGGACTGCAAACCGAAGTAAAGGTTGGCGAGTGCCGCCGCCCAGGTGACCGCCAGCAACATTGCCGGTGCTTCACCGGGCACCGCCGCGCCTGCGGCGCCGTCAACCTTGCCGATGCTTTTTATCGCCCCGCTGCTGTTCGTATTCTCGTTGCTTTCCACCTTGGCGGGACTTTCCACCTTGGCGGCACTTTCCACCTTGGCGGCACTTTCAAACTCAGCGGCACTTTCAACCCCAGTGGCACTTTCAACCCCAGTGGCACTTTCCACCCCGGCAGCACTTTCCCCCGGCCCCGCCGCGGCCGCCGAATCCATACCAAAGTAAGCCGTTTCCACCACGCGCCAGATATACACAACCGCCATCAGGGAACTGACCACAATAACGGCCACCAGTAAGCCGCCGATCACCCCCTCACCGAGAGCGGCCGAAATCAGGTACCACTTACTGATGAAGCCCGCGGTGCCGGGTACGCCGATCAAACTCAGACCTGCCAGCACAAACGCCCCCATGGTCCAGGGCATGCGCTGCGCGACACCGGCGATATCCTCGAAGCGCACCCCCGCACAGCGGCTCGCCAGACAGGCAACCGCCAGAAACAGTGCGCCCTTGGCGAGCGCGTGATTGAAGATATGGAGGATGCCGGCGCCGAGCCCGGCCAGGCTGACAAGACTCGCGCCGAGCAGGATATAACCGATCTGGGCGACGGACGAATACGCCAGCAGGCGCTTGAGGTTGCGTTCGAACAGGGCGACCCCGGACCCCACCAGAATGGCGAGCACGGCCAGCGGCATCAGAAAATACGCAAACTGCACAGCGTGCCCGTCCAGGTTGGGCTGAAACACAAAGAAGTCAAAACGCAGCAACAGGTACAACGCCACCTTGGTCGCGCAGGCGGCGAGAAAAACCGTCACCGCGTTCGGGGCGTAGGTATAGGCGTTGGGCAGCCACACATGCAGCGGGAACACGGCGGCTTTCAGCGCCAGCCCGACGGTGATAAAACCGGCGGCCACCAGCGTGGGTCGCTTGTCGGCAACCTCGTGGATTCTGAGTTCCATATCAGCCAGGTTCAGGGTACCGGTCATCAAATAAATCAAACCGATGCCGATCAGGTAACAGGTCGCGCCGATGGTTCCCATCACCAGATACTTGAATACGGCGGGCAGCGCGCGCCGATCGGCGCCGCCGGAAATCAGGATATAGCTCGCCAGTGAGGAGATTTCCATGAAAACGAAGATATTAAACGCATCCGCCGACACCGGCATGCCGACCAACCCCGCCAGGGCCAGCAGCCAGGCGGTGTAAAAAAGTGGTTGTCGCGGCTGCTCGATCTCGGCATCGACACTGGTGCGCCCGGCCAGCAGCGCCAGTGTCGAGGCGCCGGTGACTACCAGTAACACCAGCGCGGTGAATGCATCAACGCCCAGTTCAATGCCGTAAGGCGCAGGCCAATTGCCCATCTGGTAGCTGTATTCATGTCCGGCGAGCACACCGAGCGTCAGTGCCACGGCAATTGCGAAAGCACAGACACTGGCTGCGGTGGTCGCCGCCCAGGCGAGACCTGCCGGACGCAGCAGCATCACCAGTGGTGCGCTCAGCAGCGGAACGACGACTTGCAGCGCCGGTAAGTGGTGGTTGAATTCGATCACTGCCGGTCGATCTCTCGTATCTCGTGCTCTTCGATGGTGCCGTACTCTTCCTTGATGCGCACAACCACGCCAAGCCCCAGCGCCATGGTTGAAATACCGACGACGATGGCGGTGAGTATCAGCACTTGCGGCAACGGATTAGAGAATAATTGACCTTCGCCATAGGCTTGCAGGATGGGCGCTGTGCCCCCCTCGATCTTCCCCATGGTGATATAAAGCAGAAACACCGCCGACTGGAATATGGACAGCCCGAGTAACTTCTTGATCAGATTGTACTTGGCAATAACGGCGTAAAAGCCGGTCATCAGCAAAATCGCAAAAACCCAGTAGTGGTAAAGACCTAGTAGTTCCATCAGACACTCTCGCGGGCGGCAAAGGCGTGGAACACGCTGATCAAAACCCCGGCGACGGTGATACCCACACCGGCTTCAATCAACACAATGCCGATTTGCTGGCCGACGACGGGATCGGCAGCCAACACGGAATAATCGAGAAAATGACTGCCAAGCAGCATGCCGGCAACACCGACCGCACTGTAGAGCAGTGCGCCACCGGCCATCAGCCCGGTGAGCACACTCGCCGGCAGAGCCCGCAGCGCCCGCGTCTCCCCCTCGAGCAGGGCGTAGAGAATCACCGCGGCGGCAAAAATGGCGCCGGCCTGAAAACCGCCGCCGGGTCCATACTCACCGTGGAACTGCACATAGAGCCCGAACAGGAGAATAAACGGGATCAACATGCGCCCGACCACCCGCGGAATCAGGTAGTGGCGCAGCCCCTCGCCCTCGATAGGCCCGGTAGCCGGTTGTGATGACGAGCGCCTGCGCCGCGGCTGCGCACTGAACAGGAACAAAACGCCGATGCCCGCCGTAAACACCACAAAGACTTCACCCAGGGTATCGTAGCCGCGGAAGCTGCCGAGTACGGCCGTCACGACATTGGGAATATCGATATACTCGCGCGTACCGTCGAGATACCAGGGTGAAACATGTTGATGCACCGGCGCCTGGGGGTCGCCGAAACGCGGGTTGTCGAAAGTCGCGTAGATAAGAATCGATGCGATGACCGCCACCACGGCCAAACTCAGCAAACGGTTGCGGGAGCCGCCGCGCTCGTGTTCGCCTGTCAGTGCCAGGGCGCCGAGAAACAGTACTGTGGCTATGCCGGCACCGATCGCCGCCTCGGTAAGCGCCACATCGGCGGCATCGAGGAGAAAAAAAATTGCCGCTATCAACAAACTGAAGATACCGGTGAGGACCACGGCCACGAAAAGATGCCGGGTGCGCACTATGGCAAAGGTGGTAATCACCAACAAGGTGAGCATAAACACGCTGAACACTACGCTCACTGGTGGCGCTCCGTATCCGCCGCTGTGGACTCACTGGGTCGCAAACCCGCCAGCAGCGCGGCACTGGCCAGCGCATTCGAGGCAGTGGGGCTGGTCAGCAGTAAAAACAGCAGGATCGCCGCAAGCTTGACGGTCGCCAGCGAGGCACCGGCTTGCAACATGATACCGACGATGATCAGGATCGCCCCCATAGTGTCGGTCACACTCGCCGCGTGCATGCGGGTGTACAGATTGGGCATACGCAGCACCCCGACCCCACCGACAAAAACAAAGAAGCCGCCGAGCGACAAAAGCACCCAACTGCCGATATCGATGAGCATGTCGATTGTCATAACCCTTCGTTCTCCCCTCTGGCCAGGTTGCGCGCTGTGCGCTGGCGAATGAATTCAAGCACCGCCAGCACCCCGATAAAGTTGATCAGCGCATAGGCCAGCGCCAGATCGAGAAAGTCCGGCCGGCCGTAGAGAAAGGCGATCAGCGACAGCAACAACACGGTTTTAGTGCCAAACATATTTACCGCCAGCAGGCGGTCGTAAATACTGGGCCCGAGCAATGCCCGCACCAGCGCCAGGGCCATGGTCAGTACGGTTGCTATAGTAACAACGTAGTACACTGTCAATTTTCCTCCAGTGCCGCGACACGCCGATCCATTTCGCCCGCCATCAAACCCTCGGCGCCACTGCGCGTGAGACAGTGGACCTTGATAACACCATTGTGGAGATCGACAGTCAGTGTGCCCGGCGTCAAGGTGATGGAATTACCGAGTAACGCCTGGCTGACAGGGTGCTTGCAAGTGGCTTTAACATCGACCACCTGGGGACTGATGGGTAAACGCGGATCGAGCACGATACGGGTGACTTCCATACTGGAGCGAACGACCTCTTTTGCCAGCCAACCCCAATAATGAAACAACCGCGGGCCGAAGCGCAGCGCGAAAAGATCGTTCTCGAAGTAGCCCATGCGACGGGCGAGATAAACGGTAATCAGGCAGGAAAATGCGCCGAGTGCAAGCAACAGCGGCTTATACAGGCCCGACCACAGCAGCCAGGCGATAACCAGTAGGACGAGAAGAAGCAGTATTCTCGCCGTAAGCGCGGGCCGGCGACTCACCGCCCGGGCTCATCCGTCGTGTCAGACTTGCGGGAATACTCCGCGCGCAAGGTAGAGAAAACTGCGTCCCGGGCCGGTTGTTGCTCATCGATAAGACCCCGGCTGTGGCGGATGCCGAAAATGGCATCTTTCCCGTCTTTGTCATCGAAGTAGTGCACACAATGCTCGGCAGGCTCCTGCGTCGACAGCGCCTCGACCGCTGTGGCCTGCTGTGTCGGGTGCAGTAACGCCAGGGCGAAAACGCCTGTTATTATGATTTTCGTGATCATTACTACTCCTCTAACTCAACCGGTCTCCAAGCAACCGGCCCCCGACCAACCGCTCCAACCAACCGGGACCGGGATCGGGTAACGGGGTCATGCGCGCCCTGCCGTGCGCTTTTTTACCACCGGTACCGCCAATTCGATCAATCTCATCATCGCCCTTATGCGGAGATTGTCCGCAAAACAGATCAGTAGATGTGCAGAATTGCTAAAAAACGTCCAACCCGGCCCTGGATTATTCAGCAGCAGGATTATCACTAGCGTATGCGGATAAATAATAGGCGATAAATACAGGTAAAACAATAACTGCGGATGCAGCGATAGCCGCCGTCGGCCCGCAGCGGGTTACCCGGTCGATCGGTGTTTGCCGGCGGCAGGCAGCGGCAGGCTCGAAACAGCGGCCAACAGTTACCACGACCGCCAAAGAGACAGCATGCCTTTCACACCTCAGCACTTATAAGTGCCGCTTACCGGTCTGCTGGCCACCCCCTCTCACGGCCGACATCCCGGCGGCGACTACCCTGGGTGAAAGTGCCGAAGTTTTAACCGCCGGCGTGCGGCCCAATGGAGAGACTATTCAATCAAGCGGCATGACCTGGAAAGAGAACAGCATCTGCACACAGACAGCAGTTATGCCCCTAAATCGAGACACCTCCCCTCTCTATCTCGCGCCTGAGATCGCTGAGTTGCTGCTCAAACCGGCTCAAAAAGTCCGTGCGCAGTTGCTTGGTAAGCGCACGCAGTTTCAGCGCTGCTTTCGGTGCTTCGAACGGATTACCCGACAACAGAATATCCAGTTGATACTGGGCAGTATCATAGAATTCAGACACCTGGCCGATACGCGGGTAAGGCACTTCAAACACCGCCGAACTCTCGGGGATGGTGTCCCAGAAAAACTGATTCAACCGGTACTTTTCCTTGCGCAAGTGCATATCATCCCGATTTTCATCGCGGTCGAATTCGTCCAGCCAACTGTCTATAGCATCGGCATTGCCTTTGAGTTCGTTCAACAGGGCGATCTGTATATAGTAGCTGTCGCGCTCGCGCTGCATAAGATCGAACTCCACAGCCTTCTCGAAACCCGAATTCGCAGCCAGGTAAACACCCAGCACGGTCGCCACCAGGGTGAATATATGCCCCAACCAGAACTCTTTATCAATCGTTTTTACGCTCATTGTCGCTCTATCTTGTTATCGGTTAGAAGTTATCGACACCGAGCGTTTTCTCCATATCGTCAGCCATTTTGGCGACGATATGGACGGCCAGTTTCAATTCATCCAGGTCGAGTTCGTCAAGCAACCAGCCGGAGGTCGCGATCAGATAGCGCCCCTCCGAGGGTATATCCTGAATCGCCCAGTTGGCAAAACCGTAGGAAGCATTCTCCCGCAACAGTTTCCGCGCCATTTCAGCGCCCAGTTTACCGTCCGGCATACCGTCCATTTTTACCACGGCGGAGGATACCTCGATCACACCGTTGTTTTGCTGGTCGTCATCGGGATAGTGAATAATGATAACCATTTGGGTGCGCCCTTCTCCCATATTGAAACCCAGGCGCAGAAAGCGCTCACTTACCTGCTGCAGTGAATCGTCCCATTGCAGGTCTTTCGCATAGGACTTAATCTTGGTTAAAAATTGAGACATAGTAATTCCATAGCCTGATTCGACAAAAGCTCAACTAACGATTCAAAAAGGGTTCAACGACAGAGCAAACACAACGGGCACAATTTCAGAAATTATCGAGACCAAAACGTTCCTCCATCTTATCGGCCACTATCGCCACATTGAGCACCGCCGCACGCAGCTCTTCCACATCGATGGTTTCCAGAGCCAGGTCCGCTGTAGCCACCAGGAGATCGCTGTCTTTGCTGGTGGCGATGGCCCAGCCGAAGTTTGTGGCACGGGCGTTGTCCTCAAGCAACTCGTTGCCCAGCTCCTGACTTATCCCCCCTTCGATATCGCTCAGTTTGGCCGCCGGCGAACTGACCTGCACGATATGCGTATCGGCAATGGTACCGGCCAAAAACACAAAAACCAGTTGACTGCGTTCCTCATCCAGCCCGAAGTTAATAACGATATTATCCTCGGACAGGATATTGATTTTCCAGTCCAACTCCGTGCTTAAAGCCAGTATCTTTTTAGTAAACGGTGTCGGATAGGGGTTCAGGCTAAGCTCTCCGTCTGCTATCCAGCCTTTGATCATTCCTCTAAAAATACCCAGCCTGTGCAGTCCGAAAATATCAAAGCGTCTCGGATCAGCCAGAAAGCTTCTCAACAATCTCCCCACCATATTCACCTTCCTTAATTCAAAAACATCAGAATTTGTTGAACAAAAGACCGCTCTACCGCTAACTCGTCACAGACTGTATTTAAAACGTCGAACTCTTTGTCATCCATCCGCTGATCCGCGCGGGCGACCACTACCAGGCGCTGAACAATTGAACAGCGATCCGGTGCCGGCAGAGTCTTCAGTGGCTTGACGCTGTTGAAAAACCTTTCCCGAGCCAGTGCGCCGGGATCGTCCACCTGCTCGAGCAACCCAATGTGCCGGGCGAAGACAGCGCTGTCGATTTGTTGCTTTAAATTCTCGGCTTCCACCTCGACAAACTCGCCGTCGGCATGGGCGATCCACGCACCGGCCCAGAATACGCACTCATCGATAATCTCTTTTTCTTTATCCTTGGGAACAGGCTCCATAAAGCTGAGTACTTTATTGATCTCCTCGTCTACCTGATCAATGGTCAGCATGCCACTGCCCTGCCCGGTTAGCCGGTGAAAGTCGCGGGAGCGTGAATACAGCTCGACCGCCACCACCCTGATGGGGTTGAAAGGGTGGCTGGAGTAGCAGTGTGAGGTATCCGCCAGGTTGTCCGCCATTTCCTCCAGATCCTGAATCTGTTTGGAATATTCCCTTAAATCAAAGCTGATAATTGGATAGGAAACACCGCAGGACAGCTTTAAAAAAGAACTGATGGCCGCCTCGGGGTCCTGGCAGACGTAAAGCCCCGCGCGGTCTGCCGACACCTCAGCGCGGCGACTCCAAGCCATCAGCCGCATGGCACTTTCGGCACTGAGTTCACCACTTTCCAAAATACCGTGAAAAGGCAGGGCGCTGTGTTTAAACAATGAGTGGCCCAATTCATGCCCGGCAACGAACTTAAGCTCGTCTCTGTTCATGGTTTTGAGCAAACCGGAGCTAAACGTCAGGATAACGCGCTCACCGCCGAGATAGGCGCAGGAGGCATTCGGTTCCGGGCTGCTGTAAATGTATATTTCGATCTTTTTCTCCTCCAGGCCCAGTTTACTCTGGGCGTCTTGAACGATACTGTAAAGATCGGGAGCAATACTTGGGGTGATTCGCAAACTGTTGCCTAAAAGATCTCTGCGGTAACCATCTTCACGAATGCTTTTCAGCCGCTTTTGCGCCAGATTGCCGATCACTTCATCGGCTAATAATGCATGGTATTCATCCACATCCGACGAAAATCGAATCATTTGTTCGATCTTTTGCATGTTGATATCCCACTAACGTGTGAAGTTGTCTATAGGCTTGAATAGGTTGGATAAACCAATCGGCGCTTGCGTTAATTGCTGCAACTATGGAATTTTTACGAGAAACTTCGCAATAAAGGCCAACTATTCCGGTTCTTGTGTTACAGGATTGCATTAACCCACCTGTCTGTCATTCGAACGAACACAACCAACACACCACCGATAAGAGTGGAGCAAAAACAAAAATTAGTCATGAGATAGGTGGACCACACCTTCGCGTTCTGTACAGCGAACGCTGATGCGCGACTGAAACACAATTATTTCAGATCAAGTATCTTTGAAGTTCCCCAGTAAAAAATTTGATGCCTAATTTATAAATTAACTATTATCGAGTTGCCGGAGATATTAGTGTCAATAACCGATTTGGGAAAGGAAGACACTGTTAATAAATGTAATAGACCGGAACAAAAAAATACGCTCAGGCTTCACACCTCCGCATAGATCGATAATCACTTATCCCCAGTTGCCGGCGGACCGGCAGCCAGAACGCCGATGAAAATTTCCGCCTAACCTAGCTGAGCGGCGAGCGTTGCATCGATCGGGGTCTATTGAAATGAGGCTGGCACCCTGCGGCGCAAAAAAAGCACCGGGACTTTTGTTAAAAAACAGTTCTTTTTGGCAGACGGGCTTTACACTTTTTTAAGGTCTGCATATTTTTCCAGTGCCGCCTTTTGTCGGCGTCAGATATCTTTACTATTGCAACGACCTCTTCACTAAAACAGCCGCTGGTATTTTTAGCACGAAGCGTGTAACGCTCACCGATTTAGGTTGAACACAAACATTCCCTGTGGCAGTCGCTAATACAAACCGTTATGTCACTTCGGCAAATTGCCGACCCTCGGCACGATCATTCTGCCGGCATGAGGAGTATCCCCCGACGCCCGATCACACTGCCGCTCCTGCTCTGGCAAAACACCCGCCACACCTGCCCCTCACAGGCACCCGCTCTTTTACAGTGTCCGCGGACACCTGACAGTTCTGTCCGGACACGGTAACGGACAACAACACACACCGTTAAAACCCAGTATTTCTTTATAATTCAAACAATTAGAAAGTTGGCACGGCTTTTGTCTACATCATGAAAAGCCAGTTTGGCAAGTGCGTTAAGAAACACCGTTTGAGTAGCTGTAAACCCTATAGCCCAGGTTGATTAAACACCATGATTCGAGACACTTCCGCCCAGGACAAGGCCGTTGCGCCAAAACCGAAAAACCGCCTCAAACTCGCGGCCACTGTCGCCCTGGCCGGCGTAGCGGTGACTTATCTGGCCCTGCAATGGGCCGGTACCAGCGTTTCGGTCGCGCGGGACAGTATCCGCACCGCCGTGGTTTTCAGAGATACGCTGGTTCGCGATATCAACGCCACCGGCCGGGTGGTGGCCACCAATGCCCCCACGTTGTACAGCTCCGCCACCGGTATGATTACGTTTATCAAACGTCCCGGCGAACCGGTAGCGCAAGGCGATATCGTCGCGCGGGTGCGGAGCCCCGAGTTGATCAGCCAACTGGAGCAGGAAAAGGCCAACCTGCAAACGGCCAAAATTGAACTGGAGCGCATGCGCCTGCAGGGACGCCAGGAGAAACTCAACTTGAAAAAAGACGTGGATATGGCCAGCGTCCGGCGCACCGCCGCCAGGCGCGAGTTGAAACGGGCCGAGTCCTCCTACGCCCTCAGAGTGATCTCCACCTTCGACTACGAGAAAGCGCGAGACGACCTCGCCACCGCGGAGCTGGAACTGGATAACGCCGCCCGTGCCGAGAAGATCAACTCGGATATGATCGAGTTCGAATACCAGACCCGGGAGGTATCGGTGGAGCGCCAGCAGCTGGTGGTCGACGAGTTCGAACGCCGCCTGCGGCAGTTGACCCTGCGGGCGCCCGTCAACGGCATGATGGGCAACTGGCTGGTGGATCAGGACAGTAACGTCAGCGAGAGTGAGCCGCTGTTGATTATCGTGGATCTCTCGGCCTATGAGGGCGAGTTGGATATCGCCGAGTCCTACGCCGATGAGCTGGCACCGGGCATGCCGGTGGAAGTGCGCATCGGCGCCACCAACATCAAGGCCGAATTGCGCTCTGTCTCACCCGAGGTCATCAACAGCACCGTGAAAGCCCGGGTGCAGTTTCTCGACGACAGCAACTTGAACATACGCCAAAACCAGCGTATTTCCGCCCGCGTATTGTTGGAAAGCAGACCCGATGTTATCCAGGTGGTAAAGGGTCCGTTTCTGCAAGCCGGTGACTTCGCCTACGTTATTAAAGACGGCATTGCCGAGCGCCGGCCCATTACCCTGGGTTCACGCTCGGTGGACAAGGTCGAGATTGTCTCGGGCCTGGTGGCCGGAGATGAAATAGTGACCTCTTCTGTCAGTGACTTTAAAGATCACCACGCTATTCAAATTAACTGAGCTACTGCGACTACTGGGAGCCACTTATGCTCGAGATGCAATCCATCAACAAGATATTCACCACCGACCTGATCGAAACCCACGCGCTGAGAGACTTCAATCTGGAGGTTGAGGAGGGTGAGTTTATTACCGTGACGGGACCGTCAGGTTCGGGGAAAACCACTTTTCTGAATATTGCGGGCTTATTGGAGCCGTTTTCTTCCGGTCGCTACTCACTCGACGGTCAGGACGTCAGCCAGATGTCGGACAATGATCGCTCGCGTCTCAGGAACCAAAAAATCGGTTTTATTTTCCAGAGTTTTAACCTGATACCCGACCTCGATTTATTCGATAACGTCGACGTGCCGCTGCGCTATCGCGGCTTCCCTGCCAAAGAGCGCCGCCGGCGCATTATGCAGGCGCTCGAACGGGTGGGCCTGGCGGCGCGGGCCAACCACCTGCCGGCGCAATTGTCCGGCGGCCAACAGCAGCGCGTGGCCATTGCCCGGGCCCTGGCCGGCGAACCCAAGTTCCTGCTGGCCGACGAACCTACCGGCAACCTCGATTCGTTAATGGCGCGGCAGGTCATGGAGTTGCTCGAAGGTATCAATCGCGAGGGCACCACTATCGTGATGGTCACCCACGATCCGGAGCTGGCGCTGCGCTCCCAGCGCAACATCCAGATTATCGACGGCCAGGTGTCGGATTTTTCCAGTGCCCCGGCCGCCGTAGAGCCCTTAGTGTAACGGCATCCATCCACCAGACTGCGTAACGGGAAACACTACCATGCTAAGTTACTACATAAAACTGGGTCTAAAACGCCTGGGTGAAACCCCCGTACTGACCCTGCTTATCCTGATGGCCATGGCCCTGGGAATTGCGGTTTCCGTGACCATGTTGGCGCTGCATCACGCCATGGCCTACAACCCGGCGGAGGAAAAAAGCGGCCGGCTGTTTGCCGTACAGCTGGCGGCCTACGGCAATGACATGGAAACCTGGGGTGAGGAGGACGGGCTGCCGATACAGGTAACCCACCGGGACGCCATGAACCTGCGGGAAAGCACCATTCCCCTGCGCCAGACCCCGATGTTCAGGATGGCTCTCACGCTCGAGAGCCACCGCCAGGACATGCCGCCGTCGGCCGATTTTGTTGTGCGGGTAGCCGACCGGGATTTTTTCGAGATGTTCGGCGTCAATTTTGTTTACGGGGGCCCCTGGGATAAGACCATAGACCTGGATACCGCGCGGGTTGCCGTGATCAATCAGTCGGTCAACGAATACGCCTTCGGCGGTGGCAACAACGTCGGCAAGATACTCTTGATGAATGAAACGGAATACCGGGTCGTGGGTATCACAGAAGACTCGAATCCGCTGCCGCGCTACTACGATCTCACCAGTGGCGCCTATCCGATCACGCCCGACTCGGTGTTTATTCCCTACTCCCTGGCACCGCAACTGGAATCGTTTCCGAACGGCAATATTTCGGGGTGGGCTGCCGAGCCGGTCAACGAGTTTGCCGACCTGTTGCAGACCGAGTTTGTCTGGCAGGTCTACTGGGTGGAGCTGCCGGACGCGCAGGCGGTTGCCGCCTATCGGGACTACCTGGCAGGCTATGTCGATCAACAACAGCAACTGGGCCGTTTTCAAAACGGCCAGGCACGCGGTCATATTCGCGATGTCCAGCAGTGGCTCACCTATAACCGCGTTATCAAAGACGACAACCGGGTCATGGTGGGTTTGAGCTTTATGTTCCTGCTGGTCTGCCTGGTCAACACCGTGGGCCTGTTGCTGGCCAGGTTTCTGCGCCGCATGAACGAAACCGGTGTGCGCCGTGCGCTCGGGGCCAGCAAACTGCAGATATTCCAACAATACATCACAGAGGTCAGTTTGCTCGGTCTACTGGGCGGCGGTGCCGGTTTGCTGTTGAGCATGGTGGGGCTGTGGGGCATTCGCAGCCTGTACACACAGTACGCCACCATCGCCTACCTCGATGCCACCATGGTGGCAGCGGCGGTGGCCATTTCGCTGGCCTCGAGCCTGATCGCCGGCACCTATCCGGCGTATCGAGTCTGCGCTGCCCAACCCTCGCTATTTTTAAAAGCCCAGTAAGGAGATGACCATGGCTATTGCACCTATTTTTCGCAGTGTACTGCGCAGCCCCGCCGGTGCCGTTCTCATTAGTTTACAGATCGCGCTGACACTGGCCATCGTCAGCAACTCGATCTTTATCATTAAAGAGCGCGTCGATAAAATGGCGCGGCCGACCGGCATGCCGGAGGAGCAAATTCTGACGGCGCGGGTGATGTATTTCGGCAAGAACATCGATTACGCTGCACAGGCGCGGCGCGACCTCGATTTTCTTCTACAGCAACCGGGCGTCATGAACGCCACCCACACCAACTCCCTGCCACTCGCCCAGGGGGGCAGCACCTCGACTATCTGCTATACGGCCGACTCCCGGGGTGAGGAGGGCTGCCCCTACAGCGCTGCCATCTATAACGGCGGCTATCGATTGCTCGATACGCTCGGCCTGAACCTGCTCGAGGGTAGAGACTTTCGGGTGGAGGAAATTCTTGGCAACACCTTCGGCGGTACCATCAAATCACAGTTGATTATTCTGTCCAAAGCCACTGCAGACAAGTATTTTCCGGCCGGCGACGCCCTGGGCAAAACGCTGTACGTGGCTGAGAAGCCCCATACGATTATCGGTATTGTCGAACGCCTGCAGAGCTATTGGGTCCACGGCTCGGAGGAGGAAGCAGAGATGGCCGGGTTGTTGCCGGTCTACAACCACGACTTCTTTTCCCGCCTGGTGATCCGGGCCGAGTCCGACGCCATTCCCGCACTAAAACAGAATCTGGAGCGCGATCTGTTGAAGCTGAACGACCGCCGGGTTATCTCCCGCATTCACACCGTCAAGGAGATGCGCGACAGGATCTATGCCGACGACCAGGCTATGCTGGTTATATTGATATGCGTTATCGTCCTGCTGGTGGTGATCACCGGCCTGGGTACCGCGGGACTGGTGAGTTTCACCGTCGCCAGACGCCAGAAACAAATCGGCACGCGGCGGGCGCTGGGCGCCAGGAAGGTGGACATTCTCGGCTACTTCCTGCTGGAGAACGGTCTTATCAGCGGCGCCGGCGCCGCGCTCGGCTGCGCCCTGGCGATCGCTCTGAATCAGTACCTCATGCAGAGCTACGAGCTGCCGCGTATCGGCCTGGAGTATGTGGCGGCAACCGTGGTGCTGCTACTGCTGATCGGGCAGTCGGCGTCTTACTTTCCGGCACTGCGCGCTTCAACCGTATCGCCAGCCGTGGCGACCCGTACGGTATAGAGCGGGTGACAACTGACAGGTCCGGTCGCTGGTGATAAGGTACTGCAGCCGGGTTTTGTGTTTGACCGATAGTGAGCGGCGATAGGGCAATGAGGCAATGACTCTCACCCCGGTGCTCTTTTGGTGGTGGTGGTACTTTAGCAAAAAGGTGCCAATCAACCGGTCTGCCTCTGGGTGGCGCTTTCAAAAACACGGACTAGGCGTCCCCTCGATGAACCCATCCTTGGGGACTTCCCGACAGCATCCCTGCTGTCGAGAGTTTTTGAAAGCGCCACCCAGAGGCAGACCTACCCCCGGTATTTTTAACCGAGTTCGGTAAAGGTAGCGTCGGGGTCGATTAAATAATGCAGAGTTAAGGAATCGGTTTTGAATACTCACTGTACGACAGGCCCGGCGTTGTGATTTTAATCGTCGACGACAACCCCGCAGTTTGCGAAGCACTGGCACTACTGCTCAGTATCCATCACTACGACACCCTCAGCGCGGCCAGCCCGCAGGAAGCCCTGGAAGTCGTGGCCCGGGAGGATATCCGGCTGGTTATCCAGGATATGAACTTCCACGCCGACACCACCTCCGGCGAGGATGGCCAGGCACTGTTTTACCAGTTGCGTACCGTCAACCCGGACCTGCCGATTATCCTGATGACCGCCTGGACCAACCTGGGCATGGCAGTGGAGCTGGTCAAAGCCGGTGCCGCCGACTATATCGGCAAACCCTGGGAGGACGGCAAACTGCTGGTCAGCATCGCCAACCTGTTGGAAATTACCGAGTTGCAGCAGGAAAACCGCCGCCTGCGCGAGAAAGAGTCGGTGCACGACCAGATGCGCTCGGAACTGGAAGCGCAGCACGACCTGTGCGGCACCACCTTTGCCAGCCCGTTGATGCACCGGCTGGTGGATATGGCGATCCAGGTGGCACCGGCGGAAGTGCCGATACTGATCACCGGCCCCAACGGCGCCGGCAAAGAAAAAATCGCCGAAATCGTACAGGCCAATTCGCGCCGCGCCCAGGGGCCTTTTATCCGCGTCAATGCCGGTGCCCTGCCCGCCGATCTGCTCGAGGCGGAGTTGTTCGGCGCTGAAAAAGGCGCCTTTACCGGCAGCGACAAACGTCGTATCGGTCGCTTTGAGGCCGCCGACGGGGGCACGCTGTTTTTGGACGAAATCGGCAACCTGCCTTTGGCGGGCCAGCACAAATTGCTGCGGGTGCTCCAGAGCGGCGAATTCGAGCGTATCGGCAGTTCGGTGACCCAGCGGGTGGACGTGCGGGTGATCACCGCCACCAACGAGGATCTGGACGCGGCTATCGCGGCCGGCCGCTTCCGCCAGGACTTGTACTATCGCCTCAACGTAGTGGAGTTAAAGGTGCCGCCGCTGAGCGAGCGGCGGGAGGATATTTTGCCGCTGGCGGAACGGTTTATCGCCGCCCTCGACACCGATAAGGACTACCGCCTTTCCACCCGGGCGACAGCGGCACTGCGCCGGCACAACTGGCCGGGCAACGTCAGGGAACTGTACAATAGCGTGCAGCGGGCCTGTCTGCTCGCCAAACAGCCGCTGTTGCAGGCTGCCGATTTCGGCTTGATCGATGCTGATCCCGGCGACGGCGGCGGAGACATTCGCGCGGGCGACCTGTCGTTTGAGTATATCCAGCAGGTGCTGGACGCCCACGACGGTGTGGTCGCCAGGGCCGCGCGCCAACTGGGCATCAGCCGCCAGGCCCTGTACCGGCGCCTGGAAAAGAAAACCTGAAGCATGACAATTACAAAAAGTTTTGTCTCCCGCCTGGTGGTATTCGCGACGGTCATCACGCTCGGCACCAGCCTGCTGGCGTTTATTCTGTTGACTTACTTTGCCGGGCGCCCGGCGCTGTTGCCGGTGGCGTTTATCGCAGTGCTCGCCGTCGCCCTGGGCGCCGCCATTTGGATGGGACGGGTGATCACCCGGGACCTTACCAGTCTGGAAATAGCCCTGTTCAACCTCAAAGACCAAAACTTCAGCGTCTCCATCGCCACCCCGCAAATGCCGGAAATACAGCGCATGGCGCGGCTGTTCAACCAGGTGTTCGACCAACTGCGCAACGAACGCCAGAGTATTTACCAGCGAGAGTTGTTGCTCGATAAGGTTATGCAGAACTCGCCCATAGCCGTCGTGCTGACCGATGACCACGGAGTGATTGTCTACGCCAATCTGGCGGCCCGCAAACTGGTTAAGCAACACCGCCCGCTGGAGGGCAATCACTTCCCGGCACTCGCGGCACAGTTGCCCGAGGCTTTTACCAAAGCGGTGGACGACAACCGCGAAACCCTGTTTCAGCTCGACAGCGAGCAGGGCAAAACCACCTATCACTATTCGACCGGACGCTTTACCCTCCACACCCGGCACCACTACCTGCACCTGTTCAAAGACCTGACCCGCCAGATTAACCGCCAGGAAATCGCCACCTGGAAAAAAGTCATCCGGGTTATCAGCCACGAACTCAACAACTCGCTGGCCCCGATCTCCTCCATGACCCATTCCTCGAAAGTGCTGGCCGACACGGGCAAGATCGAGCAGTTGAAGGGCGTACTTGAGCGCATTGAGGAAAACGTCAAACACCTGCACCACTTTATTCAACGTTATGCCGGTTTCGCGCGTTTGCCGCTGCCGCAGAAATCCCCAATTGACTGGGACATTTGGATTCGCAGCCTCAAAGATCAATACAGCTTTACGCTGAGTACACCGGTGCCGGATTGGCCCTTGGAGGTCGATGTCTCGCAGTTGCAGCAGGTAGTGGTCAACCTGTTGAAAAACGCCCACGAGTCGGGTTCGCCGCCCGGGGCTATCGGCCTTGCCGTTGCGCGCCAGCAGCAGCACACCGTGCTGGAAGTCTCCGATGGCGGGCCGGGCATGTCATCGACCGTAATGGAGAGCGCCCTGGTGCCGTTTTACTCGACCAAACCCTCGGGTTCCGGCTTAGGGTTGGCGCTGTGCCAGGAAATTATCGAGGCCCACGACGGCAGGCTGTCGCTGCACAACAGCCCCGGCGGTGGTTTAACGGTGAGAATTGCGTTGCCGTAAAAGTGGTCAGAGGTGAGGGGCTGGGAGCCCCAACAACCCAACCGAGTTAGGCACAATAATCTGCCTGACAGGATGCTAAATATTAGCACCCTGCTCATCTTTACCCACGCGTGCCAAATCCTCGGCGCTCATGATGATGTCTTTGTAGGTGGCACCGGCGGGTATCATGGGAAACACGTTTTCCTCTCTCTCCACCACGATATCCACCAGGTAGGGTTCATCGGGGTCGGCCAGCATGCGCTCAAAGGCGGCCACCAACTCGCCGGTCTCGGTCACCCGCTCGGCCTTGACGCCGTAGCCGGCGGCAATGGTGACAAAGTCCGGGTAGACAGCGGCGCGCGGCGCCGGGTCAGGCGCCGACAACGCCGAGTGGGCGCGGTGGCCCTCGTAGATCATGTCCTGCCACTGGCGCACCATACCCAGCCACTGGTTATTGATCACCACCACCTTGACCCCGATACCGTAGCGATGACAGGTGCTGAGTTCGTGGATGGTCATATTGAGACTGCCGTCGCCATCGATATCAATGACCTGCCGTTGCGGGCATCCCATTTTCGCGCCCATGGCCGCCGGCAGGCCATAGCCCATGGTGCCGAAGCCCGAACTGCTGAGAAACGAGCGGGTGCGACAGGCCCGGTAGTACTGCATCGCCCACATCTGGTGTTGGCCGACACCGAGACTGACGACGGCCTCGCCGGCGGTCATATCGCTGAGGGTTTCGATGGCAAACTGCGGCCTGAGTCCGGTGCCGCCGCTATAGCTGAACGGATAGCTTTGTTGCAACTGGTCGAGATAGCGGCGCCACTCGGCAAAATCACCCGGATTCACCGCCTGCACCAGTTGTTCCAGGGCGACGGCCAGGTCCGCACAAATCGGCAGTGTCACCGTCTTGTTTTTGTTCAACTCGTCGCGGTCGACATCGATATGAATAATTTTTCCGTGTTTGATAAATTCGCTGACCTTGCCCGTCACCCGATCGTCAAAGCGCACACCCAGGGCCAGCACCAGGTCGGCCTCATTGATGGCCGTGTTGGCGTACTTACTGCCGTGCATACCCAACACATGCAGGGCCAGTTCGTGATCGGGAGGAAAACAGCCGATACCCATCAGGGTGTTGGTCACCGGGCAGTCCAACTTTTCGGCCAGCGCCAGCAACGCCGTCTCGACACCGGCGCTGACAATGCCGCCGCCCGCATAAATCACCGGTCTGCGGGCCTCGGCGATCAGCCGCACGCACTCCTGCAGTTGCGTATCGGTGAGCCCCGCCACCACCGTCTCCGGCGCCTCGATAACGGCGGGAATACGCGGCGGGCGATAGTTGCCCTCGGGGTCCCTGGGATAGTGTTGTTGAATATCTTTGGGGATATCGATCAACACCGGCCCGGGCCGGTTGCCGCCGGCCAGGGCAAACGCTTCGCGCACCACTTCCGGAATCCGCCGCACCCGGTCCACCAGGTAACTGCGCTTGGTGATGGGTTGTGTGATACCGACGATATCCACTTCCTGGAACGCGTTTTTGCCGAGCAGCCCACTGGGCACATTGCCGGTGATGGCGACGATCGGGGTCGAATCGCTGTTGGCGTCGGCGATACCGGTCACCAGGTTGGTGGCGCCGGGACCGGAGGTGGCCAGACAAACGCCAACCCGGCCGGTGGCCCTGGCATAGCCCTGGGCCGCATGCACCGCCCCCTGCTCGTGCTCGACGCGGATGCAGCGGATATCGTATTGGCGCAGGACATCGAAAATCTCCAGGTTGGCGCCGCCCGGATAACCAAACAACAGCTCGACGCCCTCTTCCCGCAGGCATTTAGCCAGCAATTGAGCCCCCTTGAGTGCACCGGCCTGTTGGTCCTCGCGGATTTCAGACAGCAATCCTCCGGTAACGGTAGAGGTATCGCCATAGGTGACATTATCGACGGACATATAGATTGCGCTCCTGTGTTTTCGGATTGTATGGATCGTACTCAGGCGGCAGGGTTAGGGAGCCGTTGCGCCACCGGTGTTTGTCGCTTTGGTTCTAGTACTTACAAATTAAAGGTTTTCACCTAATTAACGGGTTTTGGCGGCCTTCGCCGACCGGGTCTCGCGCGGGGCTTCGCCCTTCGGGACACGCCGTGCATACATCCTTGTAGGCTCTACGCCAGCATCCCTGCGGGCGAAGGTCCCGAAGGGCTAGGCCCGGCTCGAGACCTCAGTGCCACCGAAGTGAAAATACTTTCCGGTCAAAGCACCAGTTAAGAACACCGCGGGGTAGGTCTGGCTCTGGAGCGGGCTTTCAGAAACTCTCGACAGCAGGGATGCTGTCGTGACCAAAAGTAGGCGCTTTAGGCGAGCCCCCATGGATGGGTCTACGGCGTGTTTCTGAAAGCCCGCTCCAGAGCCAGACCGGCGAATTAGCACGCACTAGCTTAAAGTTCCGTGGCTAACCACGATATCCAGCCAATTAACTTCAAGTCTAGGTACTTTTAAGAACCCCGGGCTGACAGTTTACCTATTTTCATAACAAAATTTAAGTCAAGGGGATTGATACCCCGCAGTCGATCTCCATTGTGCTAGAATCGCCCGCGCAGCACGGCCTTGATGTAACCAGATGAGATAACCAAGAAAATGGAAAACGCGGTATCTACCCGACTCGAACATGACAGCCTCGGCAGCAAAACCGTGGACGCCGATGCCTACTACGGTATTCAAACCCTGCGGGCGCGGGACAATTTCCAGCTTACCGGCGTGCCCCTCCACCATTACCCGCGTCTGGTGGTGGCGCTGGCGATGGTCAAAAAAGCCTGCTGCCAGGCCAACGGCGAACTGGGCGGCCTGGGGCCGGACCTGGTAAACGCCATCAGTGCCGCCTGCGACGATATTATCGACGGCCAACTGCACGACCAGTTCCTCGTGGATATGGTGCAGGGCGGCGCCGGTACCTCGACCAATATGAACGCCAATGAAGTTATCGCCAACCGCGCCCTGGAGTTGCTGGGACACGAGCGCGGCAGCTATGACAAACTGCACCCCAACAACCACGTCAACCTGTCGCAGTCCACCAACGACGTCTACCCGACAGCGATCAAACTCGCCATTCAGCTATCCTGCCCGGAGCTGATTTCCGCACTGGAACGTATCAGCGAGACGCTGGCGGTAAAAGCCGAGGAATTTTCCGGTGTCCTGAAACTCGGCCGCACCCAGTTGCAGGATGCCGTGCCCATGACCCTGGGCCAGGAATTCAACGCCTGCCGCACCACCTTGCAGGAAGATATCAGTCGCCTGCACGAAGTCGCGGTCCTGGGCCGGGAAATCAACCTGGGCGCCACCGCCATCGGCACCGGTATCAATACCGATTCCCGCTATGCCGATCTGGCGGTGGCCAAACTGTCCGCCATCGCCGGCATGCCGTTTACGCTGGCTCCCGATTTAATCGAGGCCACCTCCGATACCGGCGCCTTTGTGATGCTGTCGGGCGTGCTGCGCCGCATTGCCATCAAGCTGTCGAAGTTCTGTAACGACCTGCGCCTGCTCAGCAGCGGGCCGCGCGGCGGCTTCGGCGAGATCAACTTGCCGCCGGTGCAGCCGGGTTCCTCGATCATGCCCGGCAAGGTCAATCCGGTCATCCCCGAAGCGGTCAACCAGGTCGCCTACCGGGTGATGGGCAACGACCTGTCGGTGTCGATGGCGGCGGAGGCCGGACAGTTGCAGCTCAACGCCATGGAGCCGCTGATCGTTTACAGTCTGCTGGATTCGATACAACTGATGACCCGCGCCATCGATATGCTGGAGGAACGCTGTATCCGCGGCATCAGCGCCAATACGGATCACTGCCTGGCGGTGATGAATAACAGCATGGCCCTGATCACGGCGCTGTCGCCGCATCTGGGCTATGAACTCACCAGCAAACTCGCCAAACAGGCGTTAGAAACTGAGGCCTCGGTGCGGGACCTGATCCTCGAAAACGGCATTATGTCGGCAGAAGCACTCGACGATATCTTGAAGCCGGAAAAGATGTTACAACCGATCACCGCCACCCAGCCATAATGGCCAGGCCGCTGCGGCGCCGTAACCCGGCGCCGCGGATGGATTGTCGCTAGCTGTCTTCTTTGACTCTGACGGCCAGAACATCACACTCGGCGTGGTGCAACACACCATTGGCGGTGGAGCCCAGCAACAACTGAATCCCGTGGCGGCCGTGGCTGCCGAGCACGATCAAATCCGTCCCCAGGTTTGCGGCTTTCTCGACCACCTGATTGGTCACACTGCCGAATTCAACACTGACGTGATCACTCTCAATACCGAACGGTTGCGCCAGCTTGGCGACGCGCTCGACCAGGGACTGGCGAAACGTCTGTTCGTCAAAGGTGAAATCGTAGCCGGCAATCTCACCGTAAACCGAGGGGTAGAAGGTTCTCGGGTTATCGGCGACATGGATGACCGAAATCTCGGCACCATAGACGTCGCCCAGCCGTTTAGCGGCCTGCAGGACCTGCTCGCTCTCCGCTGAAATATCGATTGCAGTTAGAATGTTTTTATACATCCGCCTCTCTCCCTCTCCGGTTGCGTGATCTGAAAGGTTCTTTATAGATCGAATAAGCGGGCGAGAGATTGATAGAGATCAAAGTAAACGGGAGAATACCGACTCTGTGCCCCGCACCGGACACCTCGCCAGGTCAAGGAGAACAGCGGTAATGACTCCGGAATTGCCCGATTTTCACCCACTTGTCACCCAGTGGTTCGAACAACTGGGCCGCCCGACGGATATCCAGACCAAAGCCTGGCCGCCTATCGCCGCCGGTCACCACTGCCTGATCAGTGCCCCGACCGGCAGCGGCAAGACGCTGACCGCCTTTTTGTGGGCACTCAACCGCTTTATCACCGGCGACCTCGACAGCGGCCACACCCGTATACTCTACGTGTCGCCGCTGAAGGCGCTGAACAACGATATCCGCAACAACCTGAGCCGGCCGCTACAGGAGCTGAGCCGGCGTTTCAGCGCCGCGGGGTTGGCGTTTCCCAGTATCCGCGTGCAGACCCGCAGCGGCGATACCGAACCCGGCGAGCGCCGCCAGATGATTCGGCGACCGCCGGAAATCCTGATTACCACGCCGGAAAGCCTAAACCTGCTGCTCAGTTCAAAAAGCGGCCTGTCGCTGCTGGGCAATCTCGACACAGTCATTGTCGACGAGGTTCACGCCGTGATCGACAACAAGCGCGGCGCCTACCTGTTTTCCGCTGTGGAGCGTTTAGTCGCCCTGTCCGGCGAGTTCCAGCGCATCGCCCTGTCGGCCACCGTGAAACCGCTGGAGGAAATTGCCGGGTATGTGGCGGGGTATCGCCTCGATACCGATGCGGCCGACTACGCCACCCGGCCACGCTACCAGCGCCGCGCTATCAGCATTGTCGAATCGACCCTGGAGAAGCGCTATCGCGTCGCTATCCGCTACCCGGCGGCCATCGCCGAGCGCCCGGCGGAAAAGCAACTCTGGGAGGCTCTGGCGGAAGAGTTGTTAGATCGGGTCCGCGCCAACCGCTCGACCCTGATCTTCGTCAACAATCGCGCCCTGTGCGAAAAACTGACCCATAAAATCAATCACGCCGCCGGTGAGACCCTCGCTTACGCCCATCACGGTTCGCTGTCCCGGGCCATTCGCCAGGCGGTGGAACAAAAGCTCAAAGCCGGCGAGTTGGCCGCCATAGTCGCCACCGCATCGCTGGAGATGGGGATCGATATCGGCACCCTCGACGAGGTGCTGCTGATCGAGACCGCCGGCTCTATGGCGGCTGCCATCCAGCGTATCGGCCGCGCCGGGCATCAGGTCGGGGAAGTCAGCCGGGGCGTGATCTACCCGACCCACGCCCAGGATTTTCTGGAGGCGGTGGTACTGGCCCGGGCGGTGCAGGACAGAGACATCGAACCGACGCGACCGATAACCTGTCCGCTGGACGTGCTGGCGCAGGTGATCATTTCCATGACCGGCACCGCCACCTGGGATATCGACCAACTCTACGCCCACCTGCGCGCCGGCAGCGTCTACCATCCGTTGACCCGCGAGCAGTTCGACCTGGTGATCACGATGCTGGCCGGGCGCTACGCCGATCACCGGATTCGCGAACTGCAGGCCAAAGTCAGTATCGACCGGCTCGATAACACGATTCAGGCGCGCAAGGGCGCGCTGCTGTCGCTGTACCTGTCCGGCGGCGTGATACCCAATCGGGGTTACTTCCAGTTGCGCCACGCCGAGGGTTCGGCCCGCATCGGCGAGTTGGATGAGGAATTTGTCTGGGAGGCCAAAATCGGCCAGACATTTACCCTCGGCACCCAGTACTGGCGCATCGAAAAAATTACCCACAACGATGTCTTCGTGCGCCCGGGCAAACCCGGGCCGACACCGCCGCCGTTTTGGAAAGCGGAGAGTATCAGCCGCAACTTCTACTTTTCCGAGCGCATAGCGTCATTTCTGGAGACCGCCAACCGCGAGCTGCAGGACGGCACCTTGCGGGAGCGGTTGCTCGAGGAGTTCACCCTCTCGCCGGCAGCCGCCACGGCGGTGACCGACTACCTGCTGCGCCAGCGCCGGCACACCGGCTGCGACCTGCCCCACCGCCACCACCTGTTGATCGAAAGCGTCAGCTCCCTGCTCGGCTACGGCGAAGCCAATCAGGTGGTGATTCACACCGGTTGGGGCGCGGCGGTAAACCGGCCCTGGGCCATGGCGATGGAAGCGGCCTGGCGCAATCAATACGGCGAACAACTGGAAATCTACACCAGCAACGAAAGCCTGGTGTTGCAGTTGCCGCATGCGGTCGCGGTCGAATCGCTGCTGACGCTGGTAACGGTCGATCGCCTTGAGCAGTTGTTGCGCCAGCGACTGGAGGGATCGGGTTTCTTCGGCGCGCGTTTTCGCGAGTGTGCCGGCCGGGCCCTGCTGATCAGCAAGGGCAGGTTCAACCAGCGCCAGCCGCTGTGGATCAGCCGCCTGCGCTCCCAAAAGCTGCTCGACACAGTGCTGAAATATCCGGACTTTCCCATCCTGCTGGAGACCTGGCGCGATTGCCTGCAGGATGAATTCGACCTGGAACATCTGCGCCAACTGCTGCTCGAACTCGACAGCGGCGAAATCCGCTGGAGCGTCACCCGCGCCAAAACCCCCAGCCCCATGGCCAGAAATATCGCCTGGGAACAGGTCAACCAGTACATGTATATGGACGACTCGGCCAAAGCCGACAAGGTCTCCAATCTGCGCAACGACCTGTTGCAAGACTTGATTTTCAACCCGACCCTGCGGCCCCGGGTCGGCGCAGAGCTGTGTGCGGATTTCCAGCAGCGGCGCCAGCGCCTGGCCGCGGGCTATGCCCCGGATACTGACATCGACCTGCTGGACTGGGTCAAGGAGCGGGTCGCCATTCCGTTGCCGGAGTGGCAACAGTTGCTGACCCGTATCGCTGCGGACCATTCGGATGGCATAACGCAAACCCTGCTGGGCGCCGTCGAACCGAAGCTGGCGCGCTTGCAGGGTGCCTCGGCTGCATCGGCAGTGGTGGTAGCGCGGGAGAGGGTGCCGGCGCTGCTCAGGGGCCTTTACCACCGCGACAATAACTACCAAGTGTTGGCACTTGACCGGGACACAGCTATCGACACTACCACCCTCCCGGAAGTGACCTCCGGGCCCCAAGATGCCGACGAACTGGCCTCGGTGATGATGACCAATTGGCTACAGTTTTACGGCCCGCTCGATGCCGAAACCATAGGTGCTAAACTCGGGCTGGAAAACGGTCCCCTATCCGTGATCCTGAGCGATCTGGCGACCGCCGGGGTGCTGGTGGCCGGCGAACTCGTAGAAGACAGTGAGACAGTCCACTTCTGCGACAGCGACAATTTTGAGATTTTGCTCCATCTGGCCAAACGGGCCGCCCGCCCCAGTTTCAAACCCTTGCCATTGCAAGCCCTGCCCCTGTTTCTGGCCCGCTGGCAACACTTGGGCGGTCCCATCGATGCCGCTGCGACTCAAATCGACGCCACCGATAGCCTGTTCCAGGTATTGCAACGACAGGCCTGTTACTTCGCGCCGGCCGCACTGTGGGAGACGGAACTGCTCCCGGCGCGCCTGCCCGACTACGACCCCAACCGACTCGACCATATTCTGCGGGAGGCGGATTTGCACTGGCTGGGACAGCCGAGAGAACACCTGGGTTTTTGTTTCGACAGCGATCTGGATCTGCTGCAGGACGGCGACGTGCCGGCGGACACCGAACTGGAGCGGGTGTTTCCCGATGTATTGAGTCGCCATGAACTGCAACACCTGCAACAAAAAACCGATCTGCCCGGCTCCCGTCTGGTACCGAAGCTGTGGCAGTGGGTCTGGGCCGGCCGGGTTGCCAACGACGGTTTTGCGGCGGTTCGCAAAGGCATCGACGCCAGGTTTCGCTACCCTGATGCCGAGCAGTTCGCGGGCCGGTCGAAGTCCGCCGGCGGGCGCCGTTCCCTGAAGCGCGGCGCCTTTTCCCAATGGCGGCAGAGTTCGCCGTTTGTCGGCAACTGGTATCGCCTCGACTACCCCGCGGCGGACGCGGACCTGATCACAGTCCAGGAGCGCAATAAAGACCGGGTGCGGATACTGCTCGAGCGCTACGGCATAGTGTTTCGCGAACTCCTGTTGCACGAACACCCGCTGTTTCAGTGGCGCGCCGTGTTTCGCTCGCTGCGCCTGATGGAGTTGTCCCGGGAGGTGGTGTCGGGCTATTTCTTCGAAGGTATCCCCGGCCCGCAGTTTGTCTCCCACGCCGCGTTGCGCGCGCTGCAACGACAATTGCCTGCGGACGCCGTCTACTGGATCAACGCCAAGGACCCTGTGTCCTTTTGCGGCAGCGCCCTGCGCGGCCTGCGCGAGCAATTGCCGAAACGGCTGGATTCAAACCATCTGGTGTATCGCGGCACCGAGCTGGTACTGGTGTCCCAGCGCAACGGCCGGCAACTGACGTTCAAGGTGGCGCCGGACGATCCGCAGCTACCGCAGTACCTCGTCGCGCTGCGTCATCTGCTGTTTCGGGCAAGTCGCCCTTTGAAGCATATCCAGATAGACACCATCAACGATGAACCGGCGCGCAACAGCGCTTACCTGGATAGCCTGGCGATCGGTTTTGACCTGGTCCGGGATTACAAAGCGGTCACGTTGTACAAAAAGGTGTAGATATTAATATCACTCGCTTCAGGCGCCTGTTTTCGCTTGTGGTGCCTACTTTCACTTAAGGTGCCTGCTTTCCGCCTAGGGCGCCTACCTTCGCTTAAAGCGCCTGCTTTTGGTGGTGGTCCCGGCAGCATCCGTGCCACCCGGCACGGGCCGCGCCGGCGTTTTTGAGCGAGGACTTTTCAAGCCACAAGGGACGCCTGCAACTTTGCTACTTAAGCGCATGTCGTCGGGTTAGCAAAAAGCGGCAAATTTTAGTTAGTTGCTAAGTTGCAGGCGTCCCTCAAGACAGACTTTGTCCTACCTGTTAGGGTTTTCTCGATACAAAATAAAGTATGCAGAGGGTAAGGCCCGGCGGGGGTGCGCTGTCCCGATCAATCAGGGCGCGTTTAAGCTTGCCTGTTGTCCCGGCGTTTTTAGGCGAGGACTGTTCGAATCCCAATTTTTTTGCGCAGCAAAAAAATGGTTGAGTTCCGCAGCCGCCGGGACAACAGGCAAGCTTGCGCCCGATCGGGACAGCGCACCCCCGCCGGGCCGTGGAGTGGCACAGAAAAGGTTTAGAGCGCTAAACTACCCAGGCAGACTTCTCGCAGCACGCAACAGCCACCTTGCGCCCGATCGGAACAGCGCACCCCCGCCGGGCCGTGGAGTGGCACAGGAAAAGTTTGGAACGCAATATTGTCCAAGCTGTGTTCTCCCAGCACACATTAACCCTCACAGCTTAATGGCCTCACCGACTTAAGCGAACATGCACCAATTTTTTGGCAAGTCTACTGGATCGTTAGCGGGCACACCGGGGATCATCGATCAGCTTATCCGCAGGCGTCATCTCCCGGCACAACCGCAGCCAGTGATCGATCCCCGCGCTGCGGTACTTTTGTTTGTGCAGAATAAAATAAAAACGCCGCCGCAGGTCCCGGCCAGGCACGTTCAGCGGCACCAGCGTCCGGCGCGCAAACGCCACCTCCAGGGTGATGCGCGAAATGCATCCCACGCCCAGGCCCGCCTCCACCGCGCGCTTGATCGCTTCCGTGTGTTGGAGTTCCAGCAGCAGATGCATATTGGGCAACAGGTCGTGCATGGCCCGATCGAAAGTCTGGCGGGTGCCCGAGCCATGCTCGCGCAGAATCCATTTGACCGCCAGCAAATCGGTATCCGCCAGTGCCGGCTGCTGCGCCAGCGGGTGCGACGGCGCACTGAATACCACCAGTTCATCGTCCCGCCAGGGTATGACCTCCAGCTCCGGGTGCTGGAACTCACCTTCGATCAAGCCCAGGTCCAGCTCGAAATTGGCCACCTTGGCGACAATGGACTCGGTATTGGCAACCGCCAGCTCCACCTTGGCATCCGGATAGCGGGCCATATACCCGGCCATGATACCCACCGCCAGGTAGTTGCCAATCGACATCGTGGCACCCACCTTGATCGGGCCGGCATCGGCGTGGCGCGCCAGCGCCGCCTCCAGTTCAGCGGCCCGCGCCAGCAGCGCCTCGGCCCTGGGACGCATCAAACGCCCCAATTCGTTGAGCTGCAACCGCTTGCCCACCCGATCAAACAACTGAATATCGAACTGCTGCTCCAGCTCCTTGAGCGCGCTGCTGGCAGCGGACTGGGACATGGCGAGCGACTGCGCCGCCCGGGTAATGTTCTCGTGGTCGGCAGCGGCCAGGAAAATCTGCAATTGACGCAGGGTAAAATGCATAATCGTTTTTATAGATAAGGCAAATCGGAATATCCTATTTTGCCGATTTGTGGTTATAGCGTATAGTACAGATCGTGACCCATCCTCTTATTCGAGTCAGCTATTAGGATATAACCGAACCATGGCCAGCCTGCACAAAGAAACCGTCATCAGTGTCCACCACTGGAACGATACCCTGTTCAGTTTCAAAACCAGCCGCAATACCGGCTTGCGTTTTGAAAACGGCCACTTTGTGATGGTGGGACTGGAACTGGAGGGCAAGCCGCTGATGCGGGCCTACAGTATCGCCAGTGCCAACTACGACGACGAGTTAGAGTTTTTCAGTATCAAAGTGCCCGATGGCCCCCTGACCTCGCGCCTGCAAAATGTGGCTGTCGGCGACCAAATACTAGTGAGCAGTAAACCTACCGGCACCTTGGTGGCCGACCACCTGCTGCCCGGGCGGCACCTCTACCTGATCAGTACCGGCACGGGGCTGGCGCCGTTTATGAGTATTATCAAAGACCCCGCGATCTACGAGCGCTACGAGCGGGTGGTGTTGACCCACGGTGTGCGCTACACCAGCGAACTGGCGTATGCTGCCTATATCGAAAACGAGCTGCCGCAAAATGAATTCTTTGGCGATGAGGTCAGAGAGAAGCTGGTCTACTACCCCACGGTGACCCGGGAGCCGTTCCGCAATCAGGGCCGCCTCACCGACCTCCTCGAAAGCGGCGAACTGGCCCGGGCGGCGGGACTGCCGCCAATCAATCCGGCCGACGACCGGTTCATGATTTGCGGCAGCCCAAGTATGTTAAAAGACACCTGCGCGATCCTGGACGCGAGGGGATTCCAGGAATCCCGCCACGGCCAGCAGGCCCACTACGTGATCGAGCGGGCCTTCGTCGAGCGTTAGTCTCCAAGCTTCCCTAAACCTTCATTCCCAACGGCAGGCGGTGGCGCGGTTTGCCGCTGGCGGCAAATAGTGCGTTGGCCACCGCCGGCCCAATCACCGGCGTGCCCGGCTCCCCGACGCCGGTGGGCGCCTCGGCGGATGGCACGATATGTACCTCCACTGCCGGCATATGCTCCATGCGCACCACCTGGTAGCGGTCGAAGTTGGCTTCCACCACCTGGCCTTGCTCCAGCGTGGTTTCGCTTATCAGCGTCGGCGACAGACCGTAACCGATACCCCCCTCCATCTGCGCGCGAATAACATCGGGGTTGACCGCCACACCGCAGTCCACAGCGCAGGTTACCTTATCAACCCGATAGCCGCCGTCCGCCGCAATTGACACCTCCGCCAATTGCGCCACATAGCTACCGAAAGATTTATGCACCGCAAAGCCCCTGGCGCGTCCCTCCGGCAGCGGCGACTGCCAGCCACCGCGCTCGGCGGCCAGCTTCAGCACGGCTTCGTAGCGGGGGTCTTCACCTAACATCTGCAGACGGAACGCCACCGGGTCGCGCCCGGCGGCGGCGGCCAGTTCGTCGATAAAGGTCTCGGTTGCATAGGCCGTATGGGTGGAGCCGACGCTGCGCCACCACAGCACCGGCACCCCGACATCGACGGTGTGGAGTTCGAGCGAAAAATTGTCGATATGGTAAGGCAGATGCAGGGCGCCCTCGACTGAAGAGAGGTCGATGCCATCGCGAATCATGCCGGAAAACGGTGTTCCATCCAGGATCGACTGGCCGACAATACGGTGTTGCCAGGCGACAACCTTTCCGTCCTGGTCGAGACCGGCCTTCAGGTGATGAAAATACAGCGGCCGGAAATAGCCGGCCCGGGTATCGTCCTCGCGGGTCCAGACCAACTTCACCGGTACATCCCGGCCGTGGGCCTTGGCGATCTCCACCGCCTCTATTACATAGTCCGCGTCGCCGCTGGCGCGCCGGCCAAAGCTGCCGCCCGCCAGCAGCGTGTGAATGATGATGTCTTCAGGCCGACACCCAAGCGCCGCGGCAACCGCCATCTGATCACCGGTCTGGAGCTGGCAGCCGTTCCAGATTTCCGCACCCTTGCCGGTTATCCGTGCCACGCAGTTCATCGGCTCCATAGTGGCGTGGGCCAGAAACGGGAATTCATAGCTGGCTTCGAGCACCTTGGCGGCGCCGGCAAAACCCTTCTCAACATCACCCTCCACCCGCGCCGGGGCACCGGGTTGCTTTGCCAGCTCCTTGTACTGCATCATCAAATCAGCCGAACTCCGGGTGAAAGCCTCGCTGTCATCCCACTCCAATTGCAGGGCATCGCGCCCGCGTTTGGCGTGCCAGAAAGTATCGGCAAGCACCGCCACACCGGTGGGTACCTGTACCACATTGACGACACCTTTGACCTGGCGGGCAGCGCTGTCGTCAAAACCTTTGAGACGGGCGCCGAAGACCGGCGGGTGCGCCACGACCGCGGTCAACATGCCGTCCAATTGAATATCCTGGGTAAAGATGGCGCTACCGTCGACCTTGCCCACATCCTTACGTGACAGGTGGCGGCCGATCAGTGTGAACGCGGCGGGGTCTTTCAGCGTTACGTTTTCAGGTACAGGCTGCCGCACCGCAGCTTCAGCCAGTTCGCCAAAACTGGCCTGGCGGCCGGACTGCCGGTGTGAGACCTGCCCGCGCGCCACCTCAATCTCGCCGGCGGGTACCTCCCAGGCGGTTGCCGCCGCGCCGATCAGCATCTGCCGCGCCGCCGCACCGGCCTCACGCATCTGCAGGTAGGCATTGGCAATGGCGGAGCTGCCGCCGGTGCCCTGTACCGGGCCCCAGTGAAGGTTGGCATAACGCGTCGCATCCGCCGGTGCGCTTGCGGCGACGATTTGTCCCCAGTCGGCATCCATTTCTTCGGCCACCAGCGTGGCCAGGCCGGTGTAGACCCCCTGCCCCATTTCCAAATGTTTAATCACCACAGTGACGCGATTGTCGGTGCCGATTTTTACAAAGGCGTTGGCCACCAGCGGTTCCACAGCCGTGGCGGCGCCGGTCGCCGAAGCCGGTGGCGTCGACGCAGGTTCCTCCCGACTGCAGCCACTGAGATAGACCGCCAGCGTCAGACCGGCGCCGGCGCCAGCGGTTTTTTGCAGAAAAGACCGCCGGCTGATAGACGTTTGCTGTCGCTCATTCATGATCTATGCCTCCTGCGCCAGTTGTGACGCGGCCTGCTTAATCGCCGCGCGAATCCGCACATAGGTGGAACAGCGGCAGATATTGCCCGTCATAAATCGATCGATATCCGCATCGCTGGGATTGGCATTTTGTTCCAACAACGCCGTCGCCGACATCACCTGCCCCGACTGGCAGTAGCCGCACTGCACCACCGACAGCGCCTCCCAGGCCTCCTGCACCGCCGCAGCGGTTGTTGACCCCAGCCCTTCGATAGTGGTGATCTCCTGCCCGGCGGCAGCACTCACCGGTATGACACACGAACGCACGGCCTGGCCGCTCATATGTACGGTACAGGCACCGCACTGCGCAATACCGCAGCCGAATTTGGTACCAGTGAGCTGCAGATGATCGCGGATCACCCACAACAGTGGCGTATCCGGTTCCACCTCGACCTGGCGTTCCGCGCCATTGATTTTCAAAGTAATAGCCATAAGAGATACCTACCTGTCAGGTGTCGCGAGTCGATCGCAATCACCGATAATTTGTGTGGATAAGTTGTTCACTTGGACGCCAGGAGCGGCGCTAACACTAGCAAGCAAAAGAGGAGACGTTGCAAATCATACAACAAAAAAAGCACAAGCCCTATCCGCAACGAGCGGCGTACCCACGGCTGCGCCCGGTCAGGCTGCCTCCCGCGCCCAGCGGTTACCGGACGGGGTCGCACTTCGGCGCAAACAGTTCTACACTCACTCCAGTCATAATAATAATTAAGGGGAGAAACTGTGAACAACAGCCGCCTGTTTCACCGCAATCTTCGCAGCAACAACCGTCACGCTTGCAGCCATCGTGTCTCGGGCACCTCTTTGTTTTTTGTGGCAGTGCTGGCACTGCTCAGCGGTTGCAGTGATACGCCTGCGCCGGCTACCCCGGCTCCGGCAACCCCGGCCAACAATGGTCACGACATTGCCGCCCGCGTCGGCGATCGGCTGATTACGCTGACAGAAGTCGATGCGGCGATCCAGTTTCAGCTCTATGATCTCAGGGAATCCATCTATCAACTGCGGCGGGCGAGCCTGCAAAAGTTGCTGGAGGAGACCGCCGGCACCCGCGGCTCGCGCATCGCTCCCACGCTGCACCTGACGCCGCCCGAACGGCCCCGTATTACCCTCGACGGGAAGACCCGCTCGCTGCGGGGCTCGGCGGCAGCCGCGGTCACCTTATCGGTATTTTGCAGCTACCAGTCCGCCCACTGCGTGCGTTTACAACCGACGCTACTCACTTTACTGCAAGAGTATGAAGACCTCGTCAATATCGCTTACTACGACTTTCCGCAACACTTCCACAAACAGGGACCACTGCTCGCCGAGGCCGTTCGCTGCGCCGGCGAGCAACAGGCCATGTGGCAGTATCAGGACCATTTGCTGGCGCGGGTGGCACATATCGACCGCGCCAAGGTGCTCGATATCGCCGGCCAACTGCAAATGGATCACGCCGCCCTCGACAACTGCTTAACCGCGGGGCGCCACCGGGGCAGCATCGAGGCGGATCGCTCCCTGGCGCGCCGACTTGGCGTCAAGGGCGTGCCGACCTCTTTTGTCAACGGTATTTATTTGCGCGGCCCACAACCGGTGGAGATGTTTCGGGACATTATCGACAGGGAATTGATTTCGCTGGGGTTGACCCCGAACAAAACACTGCACCAGGCGCTCGGCCTCTCTGAGCTGCCGATCAAGATGATCGCTTCGAGCGTCAACAACGATCCGGCGGCGTCCCGGGCGCTGCTGGAGATCGGCGAAAACAGCGCGGATTTTTTTGGCATCGGCGACACGCTGATGCAGCAGGTAACACTGTATATGATCGACCACGGCGCTATCGTCATCGATAACCGCGGCAAGCTGGAGATGATCAAGCTCTGGGTCACCGATACTGGCGACAGCCCCTCGCGATCCGGTAATACATCCCTTTACGCCACCGACCGGAGCACCGCTGCGCCCGCCGGGAGCGACGCTGAAAACCCGCCGGAGGAAACTGCCGACGATGCGCCTGTGCTGCCGGCCCCGACCGCCATACTGCCGTTGGCGCGGCGCTGGGTGGACGATAAGCTGATGGAACAGCTGCAACTCGAACAACAAATTGAAACGGGCGAGCATGTGGTCGAAGGCCACAACCTGATGAAACTCTCGCAACAGGACCTGGACGAGTTCTACCAGCTACTGGGCATGGAACCCGGCGACGTGTTGATGATGGTGAACGAGCAGTGGGTGCACAGCGGACACAACCCGCTGTGGGAAGCCTTGAGAACACAGGACAGCGTGACGGCGGTGGTTATGCGCAGGGGCCTGCCGGTGGTGTATCAATACGACATTCAAGCTGATGATGAGTAAGCGGCGGTAACCGGCCAGACCTCGCCGGTTACCGCAGTAGGGTTACTTATCCGGATTGGCATTCCACATCAGGTCGGCAATCGTATTTTGCCCCTGCACACTGGGGTGGAAGCAGTCACCGCCGTCAATATCATCTTTATTGAACTGAAAGGTACCGGTCGAGGGTGTGGTTTCATCCACATAATCGGCGACCACTTCAATGCCTCTGGGGTTGCGTCCGTTACTGTTGCTGTTATAGGCGTTCGATTCCTCCAGCAGAATTTCATTGTAACGACGCTGGGTTGCGGCAATCGACGCCAGCCGCTGCGCTACACCTTCACCGTTGACAGTGCCGCCGCTGGTGGCGATGCCGCAAATATTGAAAGTGTTCCAGATACTTTCACAATTGACCCTGATGGTTGAGGCCTGTTTGGCCAGCCCCGCCGCCCGCAGGTCCTGCACCCGCGGCACGCTGCCGAAGTAAACGGTGGAGCCCGTGGGCAGGCCGGCCACCAGAATATCGAGCCCGGCCTGCACGGAACTGCGCCACTGGCCCTCGGTGTAGAGGGGATCGCCGCAATTGGCGGGGTCGGTGCAATCGCGGTTGCAGATATCGTTACCGCCGAGCAGCACTTCCACATGGTCCGGGGTATTGGTCTGGGCAACGATGTTATTGGCTTGAACGGAAAAATTATTGCCGCCGCCGCGCAGTTCCGATCCCGAGGCCGCGGCATTCTTGTTGGCGGTGATGCCTGGGTCCAGGCGTTTGTATTTGTCGTGTACGCTGTCGACCTCACTGCGATTGCCGTCAAACCAGGAGCGCCGGGGCTGATCGCCGCCGAGCAGGCAAAACAGCTCCCAGAAAAATACATTGCCCTTGCAGTTGGCGGCAAACGCCATGGTAATACTGTCGCCGGCGGCCGTGGTGCGGGCCGGGGTATCTGCCCAGGAGGCCGACGCTGTGGTAAGGGCAGCGGCGGTCAAGATCGAAAAAAGCAGCGGATATTTTTTTACGGGGATATTTAATTTTTGCATTTCTCACCTCGCGTCGGTATTTTTTGATTATTAGAAACCACGTCTAAAACGACTCGAGTATAGAAATCAAATTTGTGACTGTTAAACCACCGGGTAGACTCTTTGGAAGTAAAGGGAATTGTGGTAATTTTTCAGGGCTATAAAACAACGCACCGATTGTTTTGCACGGTCCGGGCGTGCCAATGTCGGTGTCAAAGCCGGCACGGGGGAATCGGCTCGGGGTATTTTGCGACAACCTATATTTTCAATGTCAATGGTTTTCAGCACCGGGGTGTCAAGGGTGAGGCCCGGAGGATTTCAAAGCCGGCGCGTTTTCAAGGCCGCAACTGCGCGGTAAACAGGATTGACGCCGGCTTACCGGTTTCGGGGTGCAGGGGCTCTGCAATCTTTGACAATACCAGGTTGTGCCTGCCGAACATCGCCACCCAGCTTTCGAGCGTTCGGAAATACCAGGGAGCCGGATCGGTAAAGTCCTCGCTGAATCCCTGCCAGGAGCCTTCGCGCCAACCATCCTCGTATCTGTACTCGCCACAGGCAACCAGCGGGTGAATGGTTTGGACAATAAAGCTGCCGCCCGGATTGAGCAGCGCGGGTACAGTGCCAAAGACACCTTCTACCGATTTATCGCCCAACAATGAAAAATTACATACCACCAGATCGAAACGCCGATCGAGCCCCTCGCGGGCCAGCGCTTCGTAAGACAGGACAAGGTAGTCTTCATCGCTGCACTGGCGTGCCCGGGCAATCAGATCGGCCACGGCATCGAGTCCGGTTACCGACAGCCCCCGGGCCGCCAGCTCTCGCACCAGCCAGCCCTCGCCACAGCCTATATCGAGCGCGGTATGACCCGCGGCGACGGCCACCGCATCGACAATGGCACCATCGGTTACCAGGTTGCGGCTCGGTATCTGTTTATCCCTGACGGCGGTGGTCCAGGGCTGGACATTTTTTTGCCATGAATCCAGTATTTTCTCATCACTGAACATCTTTAGTATCCTTTACCGGTGATGGCACTCCGGGTAATTCCCGTAGCAACACGAGACTCCCGGTACCGCCACCACAGCGCCCGCACTCAAGCTCGTGCACCTGTGCTGAGACAGCGGCGCTGATTATGCCGGGAAAGGGGGAGAGTAAGCAACTCGGACCGCTGACCCACCTGGGTGCCGGATCCGCCAACCGCAGCGCTCCCTGCGGAGGGCCCGCGGTGACAAATCCTACTGTGACATAAAACGTCAGAGCAGGTGGCGGTTCGGACCTCTGCTGGCCATGACTACCGCATGGGTATCGGTGGGTCTGTAAAACTCGATAGCATCGGCATCCACCGGCTGCCCGAGCAGTTGCGAAAGCTGCCGTGCGATGCGCTGCCTATCGAGGGTAAGGTCGACCTTTGCGACAGGTTCCAGTTCGAGGTCACTCGTATCGCCAGGCCGGCTTGTATGCCGTTCGATCGCCGATTTTTGCCCCGGCTGCAGGTAGATCGCCCCGGTGGTAAAGTCGACCGCAAAGGCCACTACACCGGGCAGGATACCGATCAGCAGTCCGGCCGCATCGAGCAGGACAATGGTGGGGTCGATGCGGCCTGACTTCTGCCCTACCCGTTCCGGGTGGAGCAGATAACCACAGGCGCTGGTGCTAAGCATGGCCGCAAGGGCAAAGGCGCTGACAAAGTATTTCATTGGGACCTCAAATTGGCGGTGATTTCATCGAATAATCCGTCAATTGAGGCCTATCGGGTAGGAACCAGGCCACAAAATGCACACTTAACTACCATCTTGCGGTTATGAAAGAGAAGATATGCAGAGATGTTTTTACTCGTCAATATCGTAACCGTCGATATCAGTGTTATCTGTGTGGCTATTTAGCGTTTGGCCGGGACAATAAAGATGCGTAAATTGACTTTGAAACCGTTAATGGTTATCGGCGTCCCGCTTCCTACACTCATTCATCAAAACGGTCCCAAGTCCGTTGCAGGAAACTGGCTGCATCAGCTCTGAAATATTCGTCTTCTCCGGAATAGTTATCCTCTTCTCTCTGTATAAATTCGGGCGAAAACGGCGTGTTGTAGCTTGGGCGAGCATCTTGTCCACTTTGTTCGGCGAATTTTACCTCTGACTGGTATGGGGTGTATTCTCGGGCTGGTATCACTGTGCCTTTTGACCCGCGCATGGTTCCCGGAAGCACAGTGCCGTTGGTGATTTCTGCAACATGTGCCATTTCATGGTGCTCACCGATATCTCCATCTCCAATATTCTCTATTGCAGCCTCCACAGAATCAAAAGTAGCGACTTCCATTTGCCCTGTCTCGGGATCATAATAGGGTTTAACTTGCGGATTCACCACAACTCTTGCCATAGTGCCCACACCTGGCTGGTGTGCTCTTGCCCAAGCTTCATCTCTGTCCTGAGAATCGATATGAATCTTGTTTTGTCTATCGCTGTACGGTAACAGAGGTTCTGTTTGAGGGTACACGAAAGACTTTGTATGCGTGAAAACCGCGGGATGCTGCTGGGGATTGGCCTTGTGTTCTTCTATAACCCTTTTTCCCTCGTCGGTTCGGTACCTGGCATCCATACCTGTTTGTATGTATCTATTGAAAGCCTCTTTGTCATACGGTGACTCAGTCAACACAAGTGGATTGGTCGTGGGCCTCAATCCCAAAGCAGTTTGTGAGTATCCGCTCGCCTGCTCATTGGAGAGCTGGCTGGAAGGGCCTGACCTTTCTGGGACTAACGGCCTTCTTCGTGACTTCGATGTCGACGGATGACCCTTGGTTTTTGAAGGCTTACCAGCTCTTACCCGACTCGACAGCGGAGGTGGGGAGGATGTCCGGGTTGGGAAATCAGGCATATGCTCTCTCCATTGACAAGATGTAATACTATTAGGTTCTACAAACAAGTGGCCATCGAGCCATAAGAGTTCCCAAATAACCACCTACATGGAATCTTTATCGGCTAACTGCCACCTATAGAAGATTACAAGGCTCGATACCCTAGGTGGGACGCCTGCAACTTAGCAACTTAGTGCACAAAAATAATTATCCAGCGGTATCTGCCGAACAGACACGACAATTGCCGGCTCTCCGGACGTGTTATGCAGTCACTCAACTATTATTCTCTTAGAGTTGCTAAGTTGCAGGCGTCCCTCTTTTTGAAGTGGAATTTATGAAAGTGCTAATCATTGGGGCTGGCTGGTCCGGTATACAGGCAGCAGCCATGTTAAAAAACAGGTATGGCTGTGAAGTTGTTATTTTCGATCAAAACGCCAATATAGGTGGAACCTGGGCGAAAGGTATTGCTTACAGCCACTTAACCACTCACGCCGCTGCGAGCACTATTGAGTTTGTTGGATATCCATTCCCTAAAGATATAGTTTCAAACCCTTTGGACAGAGTCCCGACATCAGATGTAGTAGAGTACATGAAAAGGTATGTTGACGATACGGGGCTTGGTGATGATATCAGGCTGAACAGCCAAGTGGAAACAATCCATCAGATTTCTGAAAAAGAGGTCCGCTGTATCGTGCGCAATGCGATCTCAGGTGAGAAATACACTGAAGATGGCGAGTTTGTCATGCTAAGTGGTTTTGGCTTTAAGGCAAGAAAGTTCCCAAATATTCCCGGGGCAAGCGATTTTGAGGGATCGATATATACAAGTCACGATGTAAGTGAAGCAGCACTAGAAAAATTAAAGAAATCGAATCGTCCGGTTGTAGTGGCAGGCGGCTCGAAAGCGGCCCATGATATTATAAACACCCTTGTCGCCCACGACATTCCGGTAGAGTGGGTGGCTCGGAAAACTTACTGGATGTATAACTATGATAAAGGCATCTATCATAGAAAAAAAGGCAGACGATCAAAACCATTTGACAGACTAAAAGCACTGATCGGCCACCTGGCCTTTGGTTTTCTCCCTAAAACCAGTATGCGTCTTTTAAGGTTGAGCGATCTTATGCTCAATGTGCATCCAGAAACATCTGCAGCCGACTATCATTTGGGAGTAGTAGATTACGACATGGTAAAAGTGGCAAGGAGTGTGCCATTTACCCAGGGCGAAATAGTGGCCCTGCAAAAAGATAAAGTGGTAATCCAGCGGAAGGGTGATGCTACGCAGAAATTAATATCGTGTAGCGCTATTATAGCTTGCTTTGGTACAGAGGTAGCCCCAAATTACCCGGAGTTCAAAGCCAATGGTGAAAAGGTAGATATTTTAAAAGCCAAGCACCTCTTCCAATTTTCCATCCATCAAAAACTTCCTCGCCTGTACTTCATGGGGCCAATAGCCCTCCGAGGCTTGGGCATGCTCAATGGTTACCATGCTGTACAGCATGCCATTATATACTTATCTAAAAGGATGACTGATGATGAAGTAAAAATAAAAACGAAACAAGAGCAGAAACTGCTAAAGAGATTTTTTAAGACAAACGATTTCAAACCTCAATTAGCAAGAGTGATCTCTGACATCAAAAACCTTATGAACTACTTAAAGCTGGTCGACAGCATTGGTAAAAAATTAGGATACTCTTATCCACTTAATTTGGGACCTGCGATGCTTCTTTACGGAGCGTACTATAAAAACCATAGCAAACCGGTTTACCGAGAACCCACAGAAAAAGAAGTGATTAGTGTTTTTGGGCATCCGCCAAACAAAGAGAATGCAAATGGGATACCAAACTCCCGCACTGACCTAAAGGTATACTTATGAAGAAAATCGCTGTCATTGGAGGGGGACCATTTGGCATCTTTTCTGCGCTCAAACTTTCTGAAAAAAAAGACAACCAGGTGGTGTTATTTGAAAGTTCAAACAAGCTGGGCGGCCTTGCCGCATCAGAGAAATACAAAGGCCAATATTTGGACTATACCACAAAGTTTATCCCCTGCAATCAATTCGGCAAACCTGGCATATACTCTCCTTTGAATCATCTGTTAAAACAAAAGGATGTGTTATTAGAAGACATAGGGGATTATCATTTCCTGAAAGACAACGAGAAAGCTGATCTCCCGCCTTTTTTTGAAAAAGTATCAAAATTTCAATTGCTAAAAGAAGCAATAGGGATCTACAAATATTTTTCTGATATCGATCAATATTCAAATATGATAGATTTAGAAAACATTGATGGCTTTGAGCGCAACCAAACTTTCCATGATCTTTTCAAACAGCTTGGATTGACCACCTATCCGAAGGCCATAGATTACTTTTCTACAATTTTTGGAAACTCTATTGAGGGCGCAGAAGCGCTTTCTGTAGTTACGTCCAGAAATAGTTATACGAATTATAATTATCTTAAAAAGCTCTTCACAAAAAACAGACTGCTGGAATTGGCGGGATCATTCATTGACAAGAGTGATTTGTTAAATAAGCACACAGCTTTGCCCTTTAAATTTCTAATGCTGACTACCGGGTATGACATTTTCCTACAATCACTGCTTGATAATGTTGAAAATGCAGACATTATGTTGAATCAGACCATAGTGGATATAGATAAAGATGCTGATGCAAAAGAGCAATATCATGTGATCAATGATAAAAATGAGGTGTTTTCCGGTTTTAATGAGGTAGTCTTGGCTTTACCCATGCAACAATTGAAAAAATTCAGGTACCACTATATAAATGACTTAGTCGCGCCTATAAGATCTGAAAGGCATAATTATGTGCTAACCTCTTTCTGTAACCTGGAATCTGAAAAATTGAAGTATTTAGAAAAAGGGATTTACCTTGACTATAATAACCCGCATAAAATAGGAACGAGCAAGGTCAAAAAAGATGGCTCAAAATATGGACTATTTAAGTGCTTTCATGCAGATACAATGTTCCAGTCCTTAACAATGGTCAACGACATTGACCGTGAAAAAATAGACGAGACGTTCATTCACGACAAATGGTATCAAGCCACGACAGAGTTTAAATTCGACATATCACCCTCTCAAGTTAAGCCTTACGGATGGCGAGTTGTAAAATGGAATAGCCCGTTTGTTCAAGTAGGTGACTTTGATAAGATAGAAAAACTACACAGGGCACAAGGAAAACAAGGTATTTGGTTTGGAGGAGAAATCATGAGCGGCCCGGGCGTACCGATTACACTTAAATATATAGAAGACCTTTTTAGAAATAGCTGATTGCCACTCGAGACTTTAATATACAATCGAGTCTGAGGATCACTCTCCGAGCCTGTAAGCCCAACTGGGTTTACACGCTCGGAAAATCAACCCCCACTGCACCGGCTCGAAGCCGCGCCATTTCCATCAACCCCGAAACAGAAGAGTCAACCGGTCAAGGCTGCAGCGACAACCCCTCCCGCACCTCGGTAACGATCATCTCCGCCAATTTGTCCAGCAGCGCTTCTCCCTCCTCCACACTAGCCAGCGCCGGCGCACCCGCATAAGCTTGGGCCATGCCCATTTCTTTGAAGGTGTTGACACCCGCCCGCAGTTGATCCGACAGGCTGACCGGCACTTCCGGCAACTCCGCCATCACACCCGGCTTCACGCCCCGGCTGTCCGCCGCCAGGACAATCGCCGTCTCATAACGCCCGGCGTGACACTCGCCCTTTTTAAACTCGTCGGACAGGGTCCTGGCCCAGCGCCGCTGCAACGGACAGGCCACTGACGCCCGCTGGCCAAAGGACGTCATCGCTTCGGTGGCCGCCGCATACTGATCGGGCTCGAGATGATTATTGATAACGCAGACATGATCCGTGCCGTTGGCGAGAAAGCCGTTTATCACAGCCTCGATATAAGCCACTAACGCCGACTTGGGGATACTCACCGCGCCGGCGAACCCGGCGGCACAGTCGGTAACACCATAGGGGATACCGGGGGCAATCACGGCGACAATATCCTGAGCGTTGAGCCGCGCGGCCGCTCTCTCTGCACTCGCCTGGGAAATAATCGTGTCGGTCAGTAATCCGAGATGAGGTCCGTGAGGTTCCACCGAGCCGATCGGCAGTAACACCACCAGCGGCTTGTCACCGACAACCCAGTCGGCGAACATTTCCGTGGTGACACCGGTCAGGCAAAAATCAGTTTTCATGTCGCCGTTGCCCCCGCCTTCAGCGCTTTTCGATCCAGTTTGCCGCGATCGTTTTTAGGCAAATCGGCAACATATTCCACCACTCGGGGATACTTGTGCCTGGCGATATGATCCCGCACATGCCGTTGTAACTCCGTCGTGATATCGCCTTCGGCATAGGCGGCGGTTCGCACCACCAGCGCCTTGGGTTTGGTCAGGCCGTCAATTTGTATCGGCACCACCGCACAGGCAGCCACCGCCGGATGCTGCAACAGACACTCTTCCACTTCCTGCGGCGCCATCCAGCGACCATTTACCTTGAACAAATCGTCGGCGCGACCGCGAAACCATAAATATCCCTCGGCGTCACAACTGAATAAATCCCCCGTGCGACACCAGTGACCGTAAAAAGTCCGCCAGCTTTTATCGCGGTCGCCGTAGTAACCCAGCGCCACGCTGTCGCCTTTCACCCAGAGCACGCCGGTGTCTCCGGGGGTCACTTCGGCAGCTCCCGGTCCCTCGGCATCGGTGGGTAACACTTTCAGCTCATACCCCGCCACTACCCGCCCCAGCGAACCAGGTTTGATATCCCCCGGTCGATTGGTGCAGTAGATATGGAACATTTCCGCCGAACCGATGCCGTCGTAAATATCGGTGCCGTGATGTTCCATAAACCGCGCCAGTAAAGTCGGCGGCAACGCCTCCCCGGCGGACAATTGAAAGCGCACACTGGACCAGTCGAGATCGGGGGCCGACGCCAGCAACTTGCCCAGCATGGTGGGCACATTGGTCACAATGGAGGGCCGGTACAAGGCGATAGCCCGCGCCAGGGACTGGGGCTCGGGCGGTTCAGAGAACAGTGCCGCGGTGGCCCCCACCGCAAACGGGAACAACAAGTTAGTGCCGGTGGCGTAACCGAAAAACAACCGCGGCACGCTCACGGTGATATCGTCGGCCCGGTAACCGAGCGTGGCCTTGGCGTAAACTTCGGTATTGAACGCAAAATCCCGATGGCTGTGCATGGCGGCCTTGGGACGCCCGGTGGAACCGGAGGTAAACAGCCAACAAGCCATGTCGTCGCGCTGTACCAGCGGCGCCCGGTGACTTGAAGACTCGCCCTCCGCTACCGCTGCGGCGAGGGTGCCGACAAGTATACCGCTACTCTCCGCGGCCTCTCTCAGCGAAGCCGTCAACATCAACAACTCTTCAGGATCTTCACCGGTGGCCACATCAGGTACCAATAAGATCGCGTCCAGGTCCCGATGTTCGTTTAGTTGCGGCGCCAGCGCCTCGGCCACCGCCGGTACCGTGATCAGCACCCGCGCGTGAATGTAATCGAGCACATAGGCGAGATCGGCGGCGGGCGCCAGCGGATTGCCCATGGCGACCACGGCGCCGGCCTTCCAGGTTGCAAACAGCGACCACACAAATGCCGGTGAATCCGGCAGCACGATATACACCCGCTCATCGCGTCGCAGGCCGAGATCCAGCAGATAGCGCGACAGCGCCCCGGTGCGCTGCGCCACCTCGGCATAACTGTAGGCGCGGCGCCCGAACAGCACGGCGGTTTTTGCACCCATCCCTTCATCAATACGCCGGTTGAGGTAGTAGTCAGCCAGATTAAACGTCTCGGGAAACTCTATGGCCATAACCTTGATCTCTCGCTCGCACCAGGAGCCGCCCGCCGGCAATCAGCCCGGGCGCACCGGTTCAAATCGCTGGCCCGCCAGGTTTTTCCTGACATTGGCGGGATCAAATACCTGGCCGTTCATAGCGATATAGACCCCCTCACCCAACAACTGCAAGGTGGCCACTGCATAGCCGATGTTGAAAATGGCGTCGGTAAAGCGCAACCGCGCCGGTTGCATGGCGCCGGTGAGGACGATGGTTTTGCCGGCAATACCCGCCAGCGCCACGGCAGTATCGACCATGGTGTCGGTGCCGTGGGTCACCAGTATGCGGCTCTCGGTCGCCTCCGCGACTTTCTGTCGAAGCTGCTGCCGATCCGCCTCCGTGATCTCGAGGCTGTCTTTTTTCAGAACCGATTCGATGCTGTAGTCGAAGGTGACATTGGCCTCCAACAGACATTCGTGCAGCGGCGAATCGCCGACCTGGAACTCGCTGTTGGCATCGAAGTAGATTTTATCGATGGTACCGCCGGTCGTTAGTATTTTTATGGTATTCACTTCACTGACCCATTATAAACAGAAGAAAAAACGTCAACGTCTGCCGAGGTTGCCAGCGACTTCCCCCAGCGCGGCCATCGCTTCGGTGAGTTGCTGATCGGAGAGGTAGGGTGCGGGTCCGAACCGCAGGATCTCGCCGCGGTGGTCGGTCATCACACCCCGCTCCTTCAACCCCAGGTGAAGGCGCTTGGCCTGCGGACTGTTCAACGCGAGAAATCCTGCCCGCCGGTCCAGTTCGACACGGTGGCGCAAATCGACAAGGCTGCTGTCGATATCGAGTGCTTCAAACTCCGCCGCCAATACCCCCACCTGGTGCTGGGAAATCTGTCTCAGCAGCGCCGGCACCAAGCCCTCGTTGCGAAAGAACTGCAACACCTCCGCCGCCCGGTAGTGGCTGGTCGGATCGTAGGTCGACCCCGCAAAGCGTTCCGGGCCCGTGCCGTAGGCAGTCTGCCCGCCGCCGGCCTCGGCGAGTTGTTCGAATTCGCCGAACCAGCCGGTGGCGATCGGGCGCAGGGTGCAGTCGCGGGGAAAACGCAAAAAGCAATTACCCTCGCCAAGCTGGCAGTATTTGTAACCGCCGCTCACCACAAAGGCCCGCTCGAGGCCGTGTTCCGCCAGGGCAAAGGGCACCACGTTCAGACTGTGGTAGGCATCGATCAACAGCTCGCAGCCCACCCGCTCACAGGCGGCGGCGACCGGGGAGAAATTACCGGCGATAATAGCGGAATCGAAAAAAACGTGGGAACACAAAACGGCGGCGGTGGCATCGTTGACTTCGCCGGCCAAACGCTCAATAAAGCTATCGAAGGGTTCGGCGGGCACGCGCACGACTTCAAGCCCCTCTTCCTCCAGGCGACCCAGCAAACGCCGCAACGTATGAAATTCGTTGGCGCTGGTCACCACCCGCGGTCGCTTGCGCAGGTCCAGCGCCGAGAGAAACCGCAACACCAACTCGAACGTATTCTGGCCCAGGGCGATATGCCCGTCCCGGTCGTCCAACAGCGCGGCAAAGCCCCGCCGGACATCCGCGGCCCGGGCGGCGGCCCGCTCCCATTTGGCGTCCACCCACTCGGCCGCATCGAGCCAGGCCTGCTGGTGTCCGGCCAGGCCGCAGTCGGGCCAGGCCTGGTGCGAGTGCCCGGTCAACAGCAGCCGCTCGGCCACGTTGAAGTGCCGGTAGTGCTGCGCCAGCCGATTGGGGTGCTGCCGGTATTGATTTAAATCGTATTGCATCAGAACTCCGCCCTGATATGCCACAAATCCGGCCATACGGGTGTGAACAATGTAGTTTTGAGATAGTCGGCGCCGGCGGAACCGCCGGTGCCGATTTTGCTGCCGATAGTACGCTCCACCATTTTCACGTGGCGATAGCGCCACTGTTGCAGAGAGGTGTCCAGGTCGACCAGTGCCTCGCAAATCTCGGCTACTAACGGGTCCTTACGATACACCTCGATCAACAGTTTTTGAACCTCGGCACTGGGTTCGACGCTCCGGGTCAAATCGCGAGACAGGGACGCCTGGGGGACGCGGTAATTCAGGCTGTGCAAAAAACGCAAAAATGCGTCCCACAGCGTCGGGCGATCGAAGCGCAGTTCAAGCCGTGCCCGTTCGGCACTGCCGGCGGGCAGATGCTCGAACTTCTTCGGCTCTTTCAACCCCAGCAGCATTTCCAATTCCCGAAACTGCACCGACTGAAAACCGCTGGCCGACTGCAGGCGGTCGCGAAACGACATAAACTCGAGCGGTGTCAGTGTTTCGAGAATATCCACCTGTTGGGTGAGCGTGCGAAAAATGGTATCGACCCGCTTCAGCGTATGCAGGGCGCGATTGCGTTCGCCGGCATTGAACAGCGCCGTCAGGTGATCGAGTTCATGGATGACCTGCTTGAACCAGAGTTCGTAGGTCTGATGGATAACAATAAACAGGAGTTCGTCGTGTTCCGGCCCCGGGGACAACGGCTGTTGTAAATCCAACAGTTCGTTGATTTTCAAATAATCACCGTAGGTGATGGACATAGTCAATACCTTTGCGAATAGATGCTCGCCTGACGCCGGCGGCTGCACCCCGGTCAGCCTTGGATTGCCTCAGCCACCACACAGAAATATCCAAAGCGGTTAACGGCCGGCGCTGACCTCCGCATCCAGGCCGCGCTCGAGCCAGTCCAGGGCGCGGGCGTTCATACGGTCGAGAATATCGTGTAACAGGGCCACTTCCGCCTCGCTCAGGCCGCCGATCAGGTCCCGCTCGTAGGCTTTTGCCAGCGGCACGATACGGCGGTAGATAGCCTCACCGGCGGCCGACAGATTGAGAATCCAGCGACGCCGGTCACTGCCGTGTTCATCCCGGGTGATATAACCCTTCTCGAGCAACAGCGCCACCGCCCTGCTGATGGCCACCTTGTCCATGGCGGTGCGCTCCGCCAGCTCCGCCGCCACCAGCCCCGGATAGCGCCCCAGTATCGCCATCACCCGCCACGCCGGCATGGTCACTTCAAACTGCTCGCCGTAATCGGCGGCGATGGCGTTGCTGACCCGGTTCGACAAGATGGAGAGGCGGTACGGTAAGAAGTGCTCCAAATGCAGCTCATCGATCACTTGGTCAGACATATTTTCCCCCGGGGCTTGCGATTAGTTTCTCATGTAACTAATATTGGTTTCAACTGTAACCTTGCTGGCTTTCTACAGCCGGCTTGGTGTCTTTCTTAGTTGGTACCTTATACAGCGAGTACCTTTATTAGTGATTAGTGTTTTTAGTGCTTTGCCGGCTCTTAGGTCCCGGTAAGCAGCGTGAAGTCCTGAGCAGGATTATAGCCCTGAGCGCAGGGTCCTGGGGTCACTAATAGGCTGAACCTATAAAAACCTGCCAAGTATAGGGCTAAATATGGCGCCAGAGCCGGGAAACTGTGTACCCGCCCCGCTCTGCCGGTCGAGTAATGAGGAGAAAATCATGGCCGATCTCTTTGAAAACCCACTGAACACCGACGGTTTTGAGTTTGTCGAATACGCCGCCCCGGAACCACTGTTGCTGCGCTCGCTGTTTGAGCAACTGGGTTTTGTGGAAGTGGCGCGCCACCGCAGCAAAGACGTCACCCTCCACCAGCAGGGCGATGTCAACTTTATTATCAATGCCGAGCCCGACAGCTTTGCCCAGCAATTTGCCAAGGCTCACGGCCCCTGCGCCTGCGCCATGGCCTTTCGGGTCAAGGACGCGGCGGCGGCCTACCGCCAGGCAGTCGAGCGGGGCGCCACGCCTATCACCACCGATCCGGGTCCGATGGAATTGAATATCCCCTGTATCGAGGGCATCGGCGGCAGCCGCATTTACCTGGTCGACCGCTATGGCGACAGCACCATTTATGACGTGGATTTCGTGTCGACCGGAAAATCCGCGCCCTTTAATGCCGGGCTCACCTATATCGATCACCTGACCCACAACGTGTATCGCGGCAATATGGATGTCTGGGCGGGCTTCTACGAACGCATATTCAACTTCCGCGAAGTGCGCTATTTCGATATCGAGGGCAAGCTGACCGGCCTGACCAGCCGCGCCATGACCAGCCCCTGCGGCAAAATTCGCATCCCCATTAACGAATCCTCCGACGAAAAGTCCCAGATTGAGGAATACCTGCACGAGTATCAGGGCGAAGGTATCCAGCATATTGCCCTCGGTACCGACGATATCTACACCATGGTGGAGGTCTTGTCGCAGCAACACGTGGATTTCCAGGATACGCCGGACACCTACTACGACAAGGTCGACGAGCGGGTGGCGGGTCACGGCGAGGACCTGGCGCGGCTGCGGGCGCTGCGGGTGTTGATCGACGGCGCGCCCACCGAGGGCCAGGGCACACTGCTGCAAATTTTTACCAAAAATGTTATCGGTCCGATTTTTTTCGAGATCATTCAGCGCAAGGGGAACGAGGGTTTTGGCGAGGGTAACTTCCAGGCGCTGTTCGAGTCGATTGAACTGGACCAGATTCGTCGCGGCACGCTTTGAAAGCGGATAGCGAGTTCCACCACTGCCGGAGAAACCGCCGATAGGCTATACTGGCCCGCCCACGCAGGGCAACTGGAGATACAGTGGTGGAACTCTACAGCTACTTTCGCTCTTCGGCCTCATACCGCGTCCGTATCGGGCTGAACCTGAAACACCTTAACCATAAGATCGTCCCGGTCGATCTGGCGGGCGACGAGCAGCACAGCGACAGCTATCGGGAGAAGCACCCCCGGGCCTGGTGCCGGCCCTGGTGAGCGGCGGGCAGGTATTGACTCAGTCATCCAACGAAAAGCTAACCAGGAGAAAATGCAATGCAGGACCTCAATCAACAAAGTTGCGAAGCCTGCCGGGCCGGCGCTCCGCGGGTGGAAGCGGGCGAACGGGAGGGGTTGCTCGGCCAGCTACCGGACTGGTCGGTGCAGACCCGGGACGGAATCGATCAGTTAGAGCGGCTTTTTACGTTCGAGAATTTCGAGCGGGCGCTGGCTTTCACCAATCAGATCGGTGCCCTGGCCGAGAGTGAGGCCCATCACCCCGCGCTGCTGACCGAATGGGGCAAGGTAACGGTCACCTGGTGGACCCACAAGATCAAGGGGCTCCACAAGAATGACTTTATTATGGCGGCGAAGACCGATCAGGCCTTTGCCGGCGCTTTTTCGACGTAGACGCCTCGCGGCATCAGCGCGGTCCGGGGGCCAGACCCCTGGCGCGGGTCGGGCGTCATCAGGTGACCTCTCTGAAGTCTCCGATGCTGACGCCCAGCGCGTTGTATTTCTCCATCGCCGCATAGGCGATGCGGCGCAGCCTTGCGCCCGGGTGTTCAAACTCATCCACTTCGAACTCGGTCGAGCGGGAACACTTGTCCACCTCCCCCTGCTCGGAAACCGTTGTCAGCGAATAGTGCCCGCGGTATTTGGTTAACATCTTCTCCATCCGTCGTCTTGCGATTGTGTGGGCCTAAAACCGCCGGCGGCGGCGCAGCCTACTATCTACTCCCATGTTTACCGAAGACGTATGCCCCGGCAAACCCTTCATAAAAAAAATCACTACCCGGTCACAGTTTCGCAGCCGCTGTGACTAAACTGCCTGCCGCAATGGCTGTTGTGCCTCGTGGGATTCCCCGAGCGTCATCAGCGAAGCATTGCCGCCGGCCGCCGTGGTATCCTCGGATACGGTTTTTTCCTGCACGAAACGCTGTAAGTAAAAGCGGCTTACCGGCTCGTCAATCAGCGGCAGCAGCGGGCCGTCGCAATCCGCCAGCACCTGTCGCAGCGGCCGGTGCCACTGGGAACCCGCACTTACCACAACGCCCATAACACTGCCCTGTGCCAGGCGGACAGACAAGTCCGCTGCCGCGTCCTCCGTTTCCACCCAGGTCAGGGGGACACTTTGCGGCACTGCGGCAAATAATTCCGCCGGCAGCGCGCGCGCAACGCCGGCGCCGGTTACGCACACCAGACTGTTGCCCGTAACCAGCGCCGCCACCGCAGCCGTCAAGAGTCCGGCAAGCGGGTCAGCCTTATCCAGGTAGGCTACCAGTGCACCGCGGGGCTCGACGAACAGGCGGTTTAGCTCTCCGGTAGGTCCCGGCAACACCGTCTCAGTAGCCCAATGCGCTTCAGCCCGGGCCAGCAGCTGTCGGGCGACGCCCGCCGTTTCCTGTTCCACCGGTGCCGCGGTCGCCCACTGCCGGGTCCAATCCCGCAGCACGGCGGCGCGCTGCCACACCGGCAGACTGTGCCACTGTTCTTTATCGGCCGCCTGAACAGAAGGTTTATCCGATTTTACGGCCGCTGCATCAGCCAGGCTGATCGCGGAGCCATCGTCACCGGCTTGCATTGCGGCAGGAGCCGGCGGCGACGCCAGCGGCCCGGCGCACAGCAGCCGGCTCAAATAATGGGGACCACCGGCTTTGGGCCCGGTGCCGGACAGGCCCCGGCCACCAAAGGGTTGCACCCCCACTACGGCGCCCACCATATTGCGGTTGACATACACATTGCCGACGGCCGCGGCAGCGACAACTCTTGCCTGCACCGCCTGAATGCGACTGTGTACCCCGAGCGTCAAACCAAAGCCGCAGCCGTTTATCTGCTCGATAACCTCATCGAGCTGCGCGGCGCGGTATCGAATAATATGCACCACCGGTCCGAACACTTCCTCCGGCAATTGCGCCAGGCTGTCGATTTCAAACAAATGCGGCGCAATAAAACTGCCGGCCTGACAAGCGTCCGGCAATTCGCATCGATAGTGCAGCCGGCCCTCACGGCTGAGTCGCTCGGTGTGACGCTGTAACCGCTCGAGCGCGCGCTGATCGATCACCGGCCCCACGTCGGTGGCCAGGGCCGCGGGGTCGCCGATGGCGAGTTCGCCCATAGCCCCGATCAACATGCTGGTGACCTTGTCCGCAATTTCCTCCTGTAAAAACAACACCCGCAGCGCGGAGCAACGCTGCCCGGCGCTGTGGAAGGCCGATTGAATGACGTCGTCCACCACCTGTTCCGGCAGCGCAGTGGAATCCACCAGCATCGCATTCTGGCCCCCGGTTTCGGCAATCAGGGGAATACCCCCGTCGGCGCGCCCGGCGAGGGTGCTCGACAACCACTTGGCCACCCCGGTGGAGCCGGTAAACATCACCGCCTGAATGCGCGGATCGGGTACCAACTGCTCGCCCACCGCCCGCCCCGGCGCCACGATCACTTCCAGCACACCGGCGGGCAGACCGCAGCGCTGTATCAGTTCGAACACCGCCAGGGCGATCAGTCCGGTTTGTTCCGCCGCTTTGGCCACAACGGTATTGCCCGTCACCAGCGCGGCGGCAACCTGGCCGATAAAAATTGCCAGGGGAAAGTTCCAGGGGCTGATGCAGAGTACGACACCGCGACCGCTGTCGCTGCGCATATCGACCTGCTGCAGCGCCTGATCGGCGTAATAGCGGCAGAAATCGACAGCCTCACGGACTTCGGCAACACCGTCATCGGCGGTCTTACCCGCCTCTTTGATACACAGTCCCATAAAGGTATCGCGGTGTTCCTCGACAGCGTCGGCCAGGCGCTGCAAGACAGTCGCGCGTACCGACACATCCGTTTGATTCCAGGACGCAAACGCAGCGTGGGCGCGCTCGAGTTTCTGCGCTATGTCCGCGGCAATGTCGTAGTGCAGGCTGCCAACCCGCTGGTCGCGATCGGCGGGGTTGGTAATTGCCACCGGCGCGTCTTGCAACGGTCCCTGCTTGCGTTTGTTAGCCTGCCACCATTGATCCAGACCCTGCGCGGCGGCGGCCACCGCTACCGGATCCGTCAGGTCGAGGCCGGCGGAGTTGCGCCGTGCCACGCCATACAAATCGGCCGGCAGGGGAATGGCCGTATTGCGTTTGACAGGCCAGGCCTCCACCGTAGCAACCGGATCGACCAACAGGGAGTCGATCGACACCGCCTTGTCGACAATATTATTGACAAACGAGGTGTTGGCGCCGTTCTCCAGCAGGCGCCGTACCAGGTAGGCGAGCAAATCGGCATGTTCTCCCACCGGCGCGTAGATGCGGCAGGGAATGTTGTCGGTTTTCATCACATCCACAAACAGCGCTTCGCCCATCCCGTGCAGGCGCTGAAACTCGTAACCGGTGCGCTCCCGGTCGTAAGTCAAAATCGCGGCCACGGTGTAGGCGTTGTGAGTTGCGAACTGCGGGTAGAGGTGATCGCGATAGGCCAACAGTTTTTTGGCGCAGGCCAGGTAGGCGACATCGGTGGCGGGTTTTGACGTGAATACGGGATAGTCACTGTCACCCTCCACCTGGGCCCGTTTGATTTCGGTATCCCAATAAGCGCCCTTCACCAGGCGCACCATCAATCGTCGCCCCGTCGAGACGGCCAGTTCCCTGGCCCAGTCGACCACCGCGACCGCGCGTTTCTGATAGGCCTGGATAGCGAGCCCGAACCCTTCCCAGGCACCCAGCTCCGCATCGGTAAACACCGCTTCGATGACCTCCAGCGACAACTCGAGCCGGTCCGCCTCTTCGGCGTCCACCGTCAGCCCGATATCGCAGGCCTTCGCCAACAACGCCAACTGCTTCAGCCGCGGCACCAGTTCTTCCATCACCCGCCGGCGCTGGCCAAACTCGTAGCGCGGGTGCAGGGCGGACAGTTTGACCGAGATACCGGGGCTGGCGACAGGGCCGCGGCCCCCGGCGGCGCGGCCGATATGTTCGATGGCCTCGGCATAACTGTGCAGATAGCGCTGCGCGTCCGCCTCGGTACGAGCCCCCTCCCCCAGCATGTCATAGGAATAGCGAAATCCCAGTTCCTCCTGTTTCCTGGCCCGTTGCATAGCGGTTTGAATGCGGGTGCCAAGGACAAACTGGGTGCCCATAACCCGCAATGCGGAACGCACCGCCTGGCGAATCACCGGTTCGCCCAGGCGCCCCAGTGTGCGGTGCAGCAGGGTCAGTTGTCGCTGGTCATCGGTATGATTCAATTGCACTACCTTGCCGGTGAGCAACAGGCCCCAGGCCGAAGCGTTGACAAACAGTGAGTCGCTTTTGCCGAGATGGGCCGCCCAGTCGCCGGCGCTCAGCTTGTCGCGAATCAACTGGTCGACATTGTGTGAATCCGGCACCCGTAACAGCGCCTCGGCCAGACACATCAGCACAATCCCCTCTTCGGTCGACAGGGAGAACTCCGTCAACAGCGCATCGAGACCACCCTTGCCCGTCTGCGCCAGGCGAATTCCCTGGGCCAGTTGTCGGGCCCGGGCACCTATCTGGCGGGTGGCGCCGGCATCCACCCGGGCCAGCTCCGCCAGGTCAGTTAACAGCTCGGATTCATCGGCCCGATACAGCGCCCGGATACGCTGCCTGATCGGCGCCGCAACAGTGAGGGTTTCTTGTTCGACCAGCATTTCAAGTGCCTATATTCAGCCTATTTGATTGTGGGAATTATAGGTCCTCAGGCACAGCATTATTTGGCTTTATTGGTAATTTTGCCGTATATTATTTTGTCTTTTATCTATTATTCAGGATTTTACAAGAATGCCTGTCCGTGATCTCGATAGAATCGACTATGCCATACTGGCCGCCCTGCAAAGCGACGGCCGCATGTCCAACGTGGAGTTGTCCCGCCAGGTCAACCTGAGCCCCAGCCCCTGCCTGGATCGGGTGCGCCGGCTCGAGGCTGACGGCTATATCGAGGGCTATGCAGCCAAGCTCAACCCGACCCTGTTGGGCATGGGCACCGCGGCGTTTATCCAGGTCACCCTCGACCGCACCACCGGCGACGTCTTCGACAACTTCCGTGCGGCGGTAGTCGACATTGCGGATGTAATGGAGTGCCATATGGTGGCGGGCGGTTTCGACTATCTGCTCAAGTTGCAGATTTCCGGCATGGAAACCTACCGCCAGGTATTGAGCCAACTGGTGGATTTGCCGGGTGTGGCGCAGACCCACACCTACATGGTGATTGAGGAGGTCAAAGGCGGCACCGGACTGCCGATTCGCGAAAGAAAAGAGGGACGGAAGTAATAACGCTGCCTTAAGCAAATTTGCGCGGTTTATCAGCCCCCGCACCGTCCCGATCGATCTTGGTTAAGAATATCGGCGGTAGGTTTGCCGCTAGGTAGTTAGCACATATTTGCTTAAGGCAGCGCCATTCGGGACGGAAGATTGAAGGACGAAAAGCCGAATTGCAAAAAACTGCGCTGCAAAAAAAAGGTAAGTCCAAAAAACTGAACTTACCCTAGGAGGACATTAAAAATTACGACAGCAGTTGAAGCTGTACTCGGCCGTGGCGGTGGTCGCCGGGCCGTGAACGCTATGCAGACTTCTGCAACTTGTGCTTGGCCAGTGCGCTGCCGGCCTCGACATAGTCGTAGCCCAGTGCCACGGCTACCCCTTCACACGTCACCAGCCCCTCGTGGACATTCAAACCGTTCAGCAGGTGTCGGTTGCCCTGTAGCGCCGGGCCGGGTCCTTTGTTGGCCAGCTCCAATACATAGGGCAGCGTCGCATTGGTGAGGGCAAAGGTGGCGGTGCGGGCGACCCCGCCGGGCATATTGGCGACGCAGTAGTGAATGATGCCGTCGACGGTGTAAATCGGGTCCTGGTGAGTGGTGGCGCGACTGGTTTCAAAACAGCCGCCCTGATCGATAGCCACATCGACCATCACTGAGCCGGGTTTCATCAATGACAGCATCGACTTCTTAACCAGCTTGGGAGCCGCGGCGCCGGGGATCAGCACGGCGCCAATTACCAGGTCTGCCTCCGCCAGGTACCTTTCCAGGGCGTCCAGCGTCGAGTAGATGGTGGTTATCTGGCTGCCGTAGAGATCATCAATTTCCTTCAGGCGCTTAATATTGCGATCGAGAATAGTGACCCGGGCCCCCATGCCGGCGGCAATACGCGCCGCATTCAGACCCACCACACCGCCGCCGATAACCAGCACCCTGGCCGGCTCTACCCCCGGCACACCACCGAGCAGCACACCGGAGCCACCCGCGGCCTTCTCCAGACAGCGGGCCCCCTCCTGCACCGACATGCGCCCGGCCACTTCGGACATGGGCGCCAGCAGCGGCAACCCGCCGCGCTCATCGGTAATGGTTTCGTAGGCAATACAGGTTGCCCCTGATTCCACCAGCAATTGTGTCTGGGTGGGGTCCGGGGCCAGGTGCAGGTAGGTGAAAAGGGTTTGGCCGGCGCGCAATTGCCGGCATTCCTGGGGCTGGGGTTCTTTAACCTTGACGATCATCTCCGCCCGGGCAAAGACGGTCCCGGCATCCGGGGCGATACTGGCACCGGCCTGGGTGTAGTCTTCATCGCTGATGCCGACTCCTTCGCCGCCTTTGGTTTCCACCATCACCTGGTGGCCATTGGCGACCAGTTCGCGCACCCCGGCAGGGGTGAGGCCGATACGATATTCGTGATTTTTGATTTCTTTGGGTACACCGATCAACATCGCTGTCGCTCTCCTGGATCGCGGATTCAATAGACGCCAGTATAGAGCTGCTGACACAGTGTTTTTTCTTTATTTTTCCCCTCTAGCAGTATATTTTCTATAAAATGCAAATCTCAACAGAAAAATCCACCTCTATATAACAGCATCATGGAAAAAACACATATCAATAGAATCGATCTCAATATATTGCGGGAATTGCAGCGGGATGCCCGCATCACCTACTCGGAGCTGGCCAAGCGGGTCGGCCTCAGCACCTCCCCCTGTGTGGAGCGGGTCAAACGCATGGAGCGCGAAGGCATTATCAAGAACTACAGCACGGTGCTGGACCCGAAGAAACTGAACGCCGGCCTGGTGGTCTTTGTGCAGATTCGCCTGCAGCGCTCCTCCAAGGATATCTTCCGCCAGTTCAAGGAGGCGATCCAGAACGTGCCGGAGGTGCAGGAGTGTTTTCTGGTATCGGGTAACTTCGACTACCTGATCAAGGCCCGGGTCGCCGATATGACGGAGTATCACCAGTTTCTGGTGGAGACTCTGCTGACTTTACCGGACGTCCATGAATCCACCAGTTATGCGGTGATGGAGGATGTCAAAGAGACTTCTGCGATTGCCTTGAAGTCCGGTTGATGACGGCATGACTCCAGAGAGTAATTCGTTAAAGCTAGTGCTTCGACAAATGAAGGTTTTCACTTAAAACAGACTTTGGTGTCCTAGCCGACACGGTCTCGCTCCGGGCATAGCCCGTGTTTCTGAAGGCTTTAGCCAGAGCCAGACCGGTCAATTAGCATAATATTGGCTTAAGGAAATGCCATTTACGTAAGACTCTATTTCACCTTACTTCTCAAGCTTCAGCATATGCTCGGCAACCTTAAAGCGAATCTCTGCCGACAGGTGATCCTGCGGCGGCATCTCCGGGTAGTCCGGCCGCTTCTTGACCGGCTTGGCGATATAGTCGGCAATCGCCTGGGGGTTATTGCGGTGAATGGCCTGTATCACCTGGGTGGGCGGTCCGACCATGCGCACGTTGTAGGCATGGCAACCGGCACAGATGCCGTTATAGAGTTTTTCAACCCGATCGGCGTCGTTGGTGATCTTGCGCGCCGGCACGGGTTTGTCCAGGCGGTGGCTGCGGATCGCGGCGGTGGTCGCAGTCGCATCGCACTCCCCCCAGTGGCGCAAGCCGAACGTGCGGTAGCTGTTGTTGTCGACGATACAACTGCCGCGGGCCTTGTCTTTGGCCGAGCCGTCGGCGAGCACATCCGGCCCTTTGGTGGTGAAGTGGGTCAGCGCCAGCGCCCGCACCGCCGCCACCGGCTCGGCGCCGTTGTTGACCATGAAGTTGCGCAGTATCTTGATGCGGTCCGGATTCGGCTCCGAGTCGGGATCGCTGGCGATATCGGTGACAAAGGTCAGGTCGGTAATCACGATACCGGCGGTGTTGTTGCCGGAGATGATATTGCCCTCGATCACCACATCATCGCCGGCCATCACGATGATGCCGGTGCCCGCCGGGACTTTCGACACCAGGGAACCCTCGACGCCAAAGTTGGGCGTGTTGTTGTTGACGACGAAGTTGTTGCGAATGATCACATCATAGGTGGTCTTGATGGGCAGGCCCGGGGTGATAAAGGTGAGAATGCCGCCGGTGTTGTTGTGGACATAGTTGTTTTCCACAATCGCATGGCGGGTATTTTCGATCTCGATACCAGCCACGTTGTTGAAAACCTCATTGTGACGCACATCGACGTGATCGCACATGCCGACATAGATGGCCGCATCTTCAATACCACTGAGCACATTGTATTCAATCAGGCCGTTTTCGCCGAACTGGGGAAAGATACCGTAAACCCCGGTATCGATGACCCAGTTGTGACGAATCACATAATTGTTGCCGGCCTGCCCCATAATCGCATTGCCTTTATAGCGAATGATTTTGAGCTGCTCGATGGTGATATTGTTACCGGAGTACAACACCGCATCGTTCAATTTCTTTTCGCCGTCCAGGGTCGGCCATTCCCCCTCTTCGATCACGCCTCTGACGGTGATGCTGTCTTTGTCGATATAGACGCTCTCGTTGTAGGTGCCGGGGTACACCAAAATGGTGTCACCCGGCTGCGCCTTTTTCACGGCGGCCTGAATCGAGTCGCCGTCTTTCACTTTGATCTCCGCCGCCGGCACGGTCACCGCCACCAGTAGCCCAAGCAAACAACCAAAACCTAAGATTATCTTTTTCATTGCTGTCCCTACCTCGTTACTGCAGTTTGCGCATTGTTACTGTTGTTCAGACTTACTGTGACTCAAAACCGGCACCGGCAAACCCGACGGCACCGCTGCCGGAATGGCCGGTTTAAAACCTTCGTCGGTCAGGGCGCCGAGAAAATCAACCAGCCGGTCCAACTCGCGAGCCTCGAGTTGGGGCTCCCAGATATGCCAGTGCAGGCTCAGTTTCTCCCCCTCCGGTACAGCGTGCCCGCGGCCTTTGTTATAGAACTCGACGGCTTCGCGCAGCGTGGCGAAACGGCCGGAGTGCATATAAGGCGCCGTGAGAGTGATATTGCGCAGCGACGGGACTTTAAACCCGCCGCGCTGCGACGGGTCGCCGCTGGGGCCCTCGGCACCTATATCCAGCGTCAACCCCTCCGGCTCCGGGGTACCCAACACCGCGATCTGCTGATTGGTAAACAGCGGTGGCGTATGACATTCGGCACAGCGCGCCACAAATGAGCGAAAGATATTCATGCCTTCGGTTTCCGCCGGCGTCAGCGCCTCTTCGAAGCCCTGGGCATAAAGATCGTAGCGGCTGTTGAGCGAGATCAGCGAGGATTGAAACGCGGCCAGCGCCAGGTACACCTGCTCCAGCGCGATGGTATCGGTGTCGAAGACCTGCCGAAACAGCGCCACATAGGCGGGGGTTCCATTCAAATCGGTTTGCAAACGCGCCGGCGAGTTGCCCATTTCATCGGCAGCGAACAGCGGTCCCACCGCCTGTTGTTCGAGACTGGTGGCACGTCCGTCCCAGAAAAAACGCTTCAACAGGCCCACGTTCCAGAGACTCGGCGCACTTCTCGAGACCACCTGCCCCCCGATCCCCACACTGCGGCCGCGGCCATCGGCAAACCCCAGGTGCGGCTGGTGACAACTGGCACACGCAATCGTGTGGTCGGCCGACAACAGCGGGTCGAAAAACAGCAGCCGCCCGAGATCGATCTGCTGCGGCGAAAAACCCTCGCGCAGCGCCGGCAGTCCGGTCTGCGGGCCGCCGACGCCGGCGTTTTGCAACGACGGCAGGTCGCGGTAAAAACTGCGCAGATAACAGCCGTTGTCCGCCCGCAATTCAAATCCGGGGGGACAGTGCTGCGCCAGCTCCGGCACTGCCGCCGGCCCGCCTGCGGGCGCTGCGACCGTTGTCGCAGCCGCACTGGACAGCACCGGTAACATCCAGGCGACGGCGACAACGCCACCGGGCAGCACTGGGGCAATAACGGTTTTAACAATACTGAGGGGGTTGAACACCAGGGTTTTAAAAACCAGGGTTTTGGCTGTAAAAGTGTTAACCACGATAGTTTTAACTCTACCGGTGACTCTGGCCACGTAATAGCGCTTCATGGAGAAACCACCAGAGATTGGATATAGGCCACCACATTGTGCACCGCCGCCGTATCGGGCAGGATCTGCGCCATGGAGCGCATCTGCACATCCAGGGCATCGGCACCCTCGCCGCCGCGGATACCGGCGCGAAAATGCTCAAGTTGCCGCACCAGATACCAGTCGTCGGTGCCGGCCAGGGCCGGTGCCTGCAACTTAACATTACCCTCGGCCGCAGGTCCGTGACAACTGCCGCAGACCATGGAGTAAAAGTCCTTGCCGCGCTTCAAATCGCCACTGACGGTGGCCTCCGGAGTCACCGCCGGCAGCGCGGCGATATAAGTCGCCAGCCGCTCCAGCACCGGACCCTCTCCGAGTTGGCTCACCGCCGCAGCCATCTGGGCGCCGTGGGTGTCCTCGGGGTGCGCGCCGCGCGTGCCGGCGGCAAAATTGCGCAGTTGTCGAGCGATGTACGCCGCACTCAGCGCCGTCAGGCCCGGCGCCTGCAGCGCCCGTTTGCCTTCAGCCCGCTGGCCGTGGCAGACCGCGCAGGTGGCAAACACCTGTTCGACCCCGGGCGCCTCTTTCTGCGCCCATCCCGTGGCGGGGCCCAGGCCGCAAATCAGGACAATCATTTTCACTAAGCGCAATCGGTTTCCGGTACTGCCCGGCATATTTCACCCTCCGTAACTGCCGCCCGCCCAAGGCCGTGGCTGATGGTTTTCGGCCGCATTATGGGACTTTCGAGGCAAATTGCTTACGCATTCTTAGAATTCGTCGGCATTTGTACTATTCCGACAGCTTGTTCGGAATTCGTCGGCATTACCGCGGTGATGCGCCGCCGTATACGCCGGTCAGCCTTGAGCGTGACTGCGGCGATAAGCCGTGGGCGTCTCTTTGAAGGTCTGCTTGAACGCCTTATTGAAGGAACTGAGCGAGCGAAATCCGGTGTCCAGGGCGATCGTCAGCACCGGGATATCCGCCTGTCCCGGGTCACCCAGGCGGCGCGATGCCTCGCGGATGCGGTAGTGATTGAGAAAGTCGTTAAAATTGCGATAGCCGAGACCGGCATTGATGGCGCGGCGCAGCCGATACTCCGGCAGTTTCATCCGCGCGGCCAGTTGCCCGATGGTCAGGCCCATCTCCCGGTACACTGCCTCGGTCTCCATCAGTTTCAACAGCGTGCCGATCAACTCGGGGGATTCCTCGTCAAAACCGGGTTCCACCGCCACCGCCGGCGCTGCCACCACCTCGGCAGTGGACCGGGTCCAGATGGATGACTTGTATTCCAGCAACAGGGCATTGGTGGCAAGCAGAATACCGCCCACCGGCAGGTACTGCAGCGAAGCCAGGCGCTCGGATTCGGGAAACACTATCTCGCGCAGAAAAATCAACACCAGGATATAACAGCCGTTGAGGCCGCAAAACCAGAGGCGCAGGTGCCGCCGCGGTTCGATCAGGTCCACCCGCCAGTGCCGGGCCACCACCAGCAGCGCCAAACCCAGCAGCACGAACTCCAGTAACTGCGGCAGCTCCACCAGCACCAGCCGCCAGTCTACGCCATAACGTCGCAGCAGCCATTCCCCCAGGCTCGGGCACAAGATGGTGATGGCCACCAGCGTTACTTGCCACTTTTTCAACCGAAAGTGATCGTCAAACAGGCTCGCACTGAACAGCCAGAATAAGCCCGGCACGGCCGTTTGCAACGGCTCCATCAAAAAAACCAGTTGGGTATCGCGGGTGACCGGCCAGAGCAGATAACTGGTGATGGCGATCAACAACAGGCCGTAAAGACGCTCTTGCACAGCCCAGCGGTTGTGGCCGAGTAACAACAAACCACTCAGGACTACCTGAGACAGGGCAAAAGCTATGGCAGATGTTAATAGGGTATCCATATGTAATTACAGTAACCGCGAACACGACGTTAATGCAACACAGTTGCGCGTTCGGCAACGCGCAAGCCGGCGGCAACAGGGCCGCTCTGTTGCCATCGGGCACGCTATTTTAGTATACCTGCGCTGCTCATACGGCCGGTCACGGTACGGCGGTTTTTTTGTTTGTCCGACAGTGCAAGACCGACTACTGCAGAGCGCAGGAGAGCGGTACACTGTGCAGCCACAGGTAAGATGAACAGGGCCTGGCCAGTGCCGGTAGCTGGTGACGGTTGTAGCTGGTGACAGTGTTTGATTACATTTTTTAACTACATTTTTTAACTACAGAGCGGAAAACTAACACGATCATGGTAAAACCCATTCTTATCACTCTCGCCGCCGCCCTGGTTTTAGCCGTTGCCTGGAGTGCCGACCAGTGGCGACAACGCCCCGACCTGAATCACTACCGCGAGTACTTTGCCCCGCACCGGGACGGCGCCGCGGCCGCGCCGCCCGGCGCGCAACTCGAAGTGACTTACTTCGGCACCAGCACCCTGCTGATCAGCGACGGTGAGACAGCCCTGATGACAGATGGTTTTTTCACCCGACCGGACCTCGGCACCCTGCTGTTCGCCGGCCTGGCACCGGACAGACAATTGATTACCCGGGCGCTGCGCCAGGCCGGGATCACCAGCCTGGCCGCCGTCATCCCGGTCCACTCCCACCACGATCACGCCATGGATGCACCCGAAGTGGCGCGCCAGACCGGCGCGCTGCTGGTGGGCTCGGAATCGACCGCCAATATCGGCCGCGGCTGGGGGCTGCCCGAGCATCAAATCCGCGTGCCGCGATCCGGCGAACCGCTGCGCTTCGGCCGTTTCACCGTCACCCTGCTGGTGTCGAAACACGCGCCCATGCCGCGCCTGATCGCGCGCATCAGCGGCCACGGCAAGTCCATTGAACAGCCGCTCCAACACCCGGCCGCCCTGGGCGACTATAAAGAAGGCGGCAGCTTTGCCGTGGTGATTGAGCACCCGGAGGGCAATCTGCTGGTTCAGGGCAGCGCCGGTTACGTGCCGGGGTTGTTGCAAGGTATTCAGGCCGATACCGTATTCCTGGGTATCGGTGGTTTGAGCAAACAGTCAGCCGCCTACCGTGAAGCCTATTACCGGGAGACCGTTGCTGCGGTCGGCGCCAGCCGGGTGATTCCCATCCACTGGGACGACTTCACCCTGCCCTACAGCACACCGCTGCAACCCATGAACCTGTTGATCAACGATTTCACCGTCGAGATGGACTTTATCCTGGGTGCCGCCGAGTCGGTAGCCGGCACCCAGGTCATCATCCTGCCCCGCTGGGGCAGTTCACTGCTTCTGTAGCTATACCTGCAGCCGATACTCAGGCAAACTTATCCCCCTCACAAACACACCACCCCGGAGCCAGGCTATGGAATTCGCGGTAACGGTCGCCGGCGCCACCGCTGCCGGTAACGTAACGGTCACATCACCCTACGACGGCGCCGAGGTCGGACGGGTGGAGACACTGGACAGCGCCGGCATCGAAACGGCGCTGAGCATCGCCAGTGCGCTGTTTGCGGATAAAAACCAATGGCTGGACGCCCACCAACGCATTGCCATACTGGAAAAAACCGCGGTATTGATGGCGGAGCGGGCCCAGCACCTGGCCGCCATCGCCGTCAGTGAGGGTGGCAAGCCCCTGATCGATACCCGTGTCGAGGTAGACAGGGCTATTGACGGTATCAAAAACTGCATTGAGTGCATTCGCACAGAATCCGGTAGGGAAATCCCGATGCGACTCAATCCCGCCTCCGCCAACCGGCTGGCGTTTACCACCCGCGAACCCATCGGGGTGGTGGTGGCGGTCAGCGCGTTCAATCACCCGCTCAACCTGATCGTGCACCAGATCGGTCCGGCCATCGCCAGTGGCTGCCCGGTAATCGTCAAACCGGCGGAGGACACACCGCTGTCGTGCTTTGCGCTGCTGGAGTTGTTGCGCGAGGCCGGCCTGCCGGACGGCTGGTGTCAGGCCGTGCTCACCACCGATCACGGAGTGGCGGAGCAGTTGGTAACCGATCCCCGAGTCGCTTTTTTCAGTTTTATCGGTTCGGCTAAAATCGGTTGGATGCTGCGCTCGAAACTGGCGCCCGGCACCCGCTGCGCCCTCGAACACGGCGGCGCGGCGCCGGTTATTGTGGCGCCGGATGCGGATTTGGGCAGCGCTGTGCCGCTGCTGGCCAAAGGCGGTCTCTATCACGCCGGCCAGGTCTGCGTATCGGTGCAGCGGGTGTTTGCCCATCAGGCGGTGGCCAGGACCCTGGCTGATCAGCTCGCGCAACAAGCAAAGGCTGCAGTGGTGGGCGATCCCGCCGCCGCCGATACCACCGTCGGGCCACTGATCCGCGGTGCCGAGGTCGACCGGGTCGAACAGTGGGTCGCTGAGGCGGTAGCCGGCGGCGCCGAAGTGTTGAGCGGCGGCAAACGCATCGATGCGCACAGTTTTGCGCCGACGATTTTATTAAACCCGCCCGCCACCGCCAAGGTGAGTACCCAGGAAATTTTCGGCCCGGTTATCTGCGTCTACGCTTACGAGGATATCGACACGGCCCTGCAACAGGCCAACAGTCTGCCCGTCGCCTTTCAGGCATCGGTCTTCACCAGCGATATCGATACCGCCATGCACGCCAGCAGACACCTGGCCGCGGCGGCGGTCATGGTCAACGACCACACGGCGTTTCGGGTCGACTGGATGCCGTTTGCCGGACTCAGGCAGTCCGGCCACGGCGTCGGTGGGATTCCCTACACTTATGAGGATATGCAAGTCGAGAAGATGATCGTGATCCGCTCACCGAAATTGTAGCTTCAACGGGCCCGACCACAGCGCCCGCGCCAGGTAGAAACACAATCCGGCAACCGCTCCCAGCCAGTGGGCGTCGGTCGCCACCGCAATACCGATCAAACGGGCACTGGATTCGGCCGGGCCGGCGATCTGTTCCAACACCACCTTGCCGAGCACAATGGCCAACACGGCGAGCGCGACAACTTTTTCGCGGGCAAGCGCCTGCAGCGCGGCGAAAATAAAAAGCGCGTGCAGAAGACCCGAAAAACCGAGGTAGTAACTCAACGAGGAAATCAACCCCAACCCCACGCTGACAAATACCGCACTGAACAGGCAACAAGCCATCCAGTGCCGCACGGCCAGATAAGGCCCCAATAACTGTTGCAACACGGCGATGCCCAGGGCGTTGAGCAGCCAGTGCCACCAACCGGCGTGCACCAGGTGGCCGGTCAGCAGGCGCCAGTATTCGCCCTGCCACCAGGTTGCCGGGTGCAATTCAAGCCACAGGCGAGCCTCGGCGGGCAACAGTTGCAGCAGCAAACAGGCCAGCGCGAGCCAATACAGGGTAAGCCCTTCAGTGCGCAATGCAGATACGATCCGTGATGCGGCGATAAGTCGAAATACACCAGGTTGAACATTCGTCAGCCCCGAATGCTGTCATAAAAGATCGGCGCCAACAACCGGCAGCACCGGCGCAACCGCAGCGCCGGGATCAGCCTCGCGGAAACGGCGCAATCTCACTGTGTCCTGTCTCCCCTACTCCAGCGCTATATAACACTGCTGCTCGAAACGCGGCGAGCAGATGGCGTAGAACACCAAATCCACCGCCCCGGTGTTGGTGATACGCTGGGCCGTGTCCGCCGGAATCCGCACCACATCGCCGGGGCCCACGGCGGCCGGTGCCGCCGCTCCCAACTCGACCTCGCCGCAACCGGACACGATCAGGTAGCGCTCGGTAACGCCGGAGAGTTTGTGCCAGGCTGTCGTTACCCCCGGCTCGACCCGGGCGCGGGCGATGGACAGCGCCGGGTCTGCGGCATCGTTCGCCACCTCCAAAATCGCGCAGCGCTCTTCTGTTACATACTCGTCGGCCTCACGGCAATATTTGACTTCTGCCCGCATCTGCAACTCCATACCTGCCAGCCGCGCCTCACCCGCTAACGGCTGATTTTCTTGATAATCGCTGTGGCTGAGGCCCGGGCCACCAGCTTATCGCCCTGTTTCAACTCACCTTCGAGAAAGCAAACGCTGCCGCCCCTGGCGACAACCCTGCCGTAGCCTACCAGTTTACCCACAGTCGCGGGCGCGAAAAAACTGGTTTTCAACTCCAGCGTGGGAGCAAACTCACCGGCCGGCAAGGTGGCGGTCAAAGCCGGCCCCATAGTGTCATCCAGCATCGCCGCCAAAAAGCCGCCCTGAATAGTGCCGACGGGATTGGCGAATTCCGGTTTACCCTCAAACTCGACGGTAATCGTGCCTTCATCGCGGGAGATATGCGTAATAGTTGCGCCGAGAGTCAGGGCAGCCGCCGGCAGCGGCAGCTCGCCGTCCATCATTTTCCAAAACAGACTTTTACTCATACACACTCCCGGTTGTTAGTAATTGGCTGGAATTTTTCTGAAGGTGGTGAGACGACACTGGTGGGTCCGGTACGGTTCAACCCGTTGTATCAATATATTCCTGCAGTTTCTCCTCAGCCTGCTCGCCGAACAGAATCACACAGGCTTCTTTCAGGCCCGGCGCCGCAATAATATCCCGGTGTCTGACCACCTGCGCAATCTTTGAACGCCGCCGCAAAAAATCTTCCAGTTTGGTGATCATTTCAAATCTGGCCGCCTGGCGAATTTCGCAGCGCAGGTACTCGGCGTTTTCAATCAACAGTTCGGCCTCCGCCGGGTCCTGCCGGATAGTCTCCAGCATACCGATGGCACTGCGCCCGTAACGGCGCCACAATCTCTCGGTCAAGGGCTCTGACGACGATGCCGGCGTCATCGCATCCAACCCCATCAGGCGCGCCTGGTGGAGAAACTCCTGTTTAACAGAATCATCCGCTTCACCGTACCAGCGCTGGCGGGGGTAAGGCGCGGCAATGCCAAAGCGCTCGACAATACCCGTGATCTCCTCCCCCACGTTAAGACAGTCGGTCAACTTGCCACCGAAGATACTGATATGGCGGGTGGCGGCGTTGACGTCGACGGCATGTTTGCGCGAGAGCTGTATCCAGTCGGCCACGCCGCCCCGTCCCTTCTGCGCCAGCGGGCGCACGCCACAGCGCTCGGCAATAATGTCGCCTGCGGTCAGCGGTCCGGGCAGGTTGAGCAGGCGATTGGCATTGTCGAGCACAAACTGCCGGTCCGCTTCTGTCACCCGGGTGTCAGGACTGTCGACTTGTGTATCGGTGGTACCGATGCAGGTTTTCGGCCCCATGGGAATAACGAAAAACAGGCGGCCGTCACTGGCGAAGAACGCCAGTATCCGCTGGCTTTCAGTAATGCGGTCAACGATAAGGTGTATCCCTTTGGAAAACAGGTGGTGATGTTCTGTCTCCTCGCCGGTCATCTCGTTGTGGCGGTCGACAAAGGGCCCGCAGGCATTGACCAGGACGCGGGCGCGCAGGTCAAAAGTCTCACCGGAAATAGTGTCACGGGCCGTGACCTGCCACGAGCCCGCCTCGAATCGGGCAGCGACCGACTCCACGTAATTCGCCGCAATACAACCGTAGTTCATCGCCGAGCGGATAAAGTTATAGACAAACCGCGCATCGTTGTCATAGAGATAGCTGTCTGAATACTCGAAACCGCCCGCCACCTGGTCGGTATTGACCGCCGCTTCCCTCTGTTTGATGGCGCGGCGCGACAGATAACGCGGCGGTCGGGTAAAAAACCGCCCGAATACCCAGTAGACCAGGGTACCGAGAAACACGAACGCGGCAGGCAGGCGAAAGCCGCGCTGGATACTGGTGAGAAAGCGAATCTCCCTGACAGTCGAAGGGTAACTTCGCATCAGATGGTTGCGGCTTTTGCACAACCCGTTCACCAGCAGGTACTCATGGCTCTCGAGATACTTGATACCGCCCCAGGCGAGATTCGATGAATTGGAGCTGGTGCAGCCGGCAAAATCCGCCTTGTCGATAAGCGCGACCTTGACCCCCCTGGCCGCCAGCGCGGCGGCGGAGACGGCCCCGTTGATACCGCCACCGACAATCAACACATCGTAAGTCGTCTGTTTGAGCTTGTGGATATTGCTGCTTCTGAGTTTCATCGCTACTATAGGCCGGCTGGCCGCCCCGGTTATCGGGGTGGCGTCTTGCCAAATCAAGAATAATCCACATTCGCGTGTATTGCTATTGGTCGGCGTTACGGTTACCGGCGCCATTGAGCGGCTCCGATACCGCCGCGAGTCGAGGGCGGCCTATCTAAAAAGGGTAGCCAAATCTACCGAGGGTAGCCATGCTTATAAAGAGCGCTGGTTAACAAAAACCATCCTGTGAAGGATAGTGGTGCAGATATGAAAAGTAGCAATCAGGAATATTGGCCGATAGCGCTTATCCCGCGCGGCCATGGTGCCACAGTACCTGGCCATTCCTAGTGGCGATTCGATGACCGACCTGAAAGAGCCCGATATTTACGCCACCCCGGACTCCGGCAAAAAGGCGTCGGCACTGCTGGCCGGGCGACCCAGGTACTACCCGCTGCCTGTCGTATTTCTGCTGGCACTGGCGGCGACGGTTATCCTGTCGGAACTCTACTGGCTTGCCGTCAACATCTCGACCACCTTGTTTGCCCTGTCACGGAGCGAGAGTGCCGTCTATTTACAAGGCATTTACAGCCTGACCAGCTACCAGGTTCTCACCTCCATTCCGGCGGCCCTGCCCGATATCTACAGCGGCAATATCGTGGCGAGGCGCTGTAGAAAGTATCCTTATCACTGCCTGGCGGCCGTTTATGTCGCAGTGCTGATTTATCTGAATCGGAGTGCCGACGTGGGCCTGTCTTACGTTTTTATCAAAGCGGTCGCTATCGACCTGATCTATGTCGGTGCCGCGTTTGCCTCACTGCACTACTACCGGCGCAAGTATGACAAGGCGGCCGCTCATGAACGATAGTACTACCGACAGCAACACCGACAACCCGGAGAGCGCCGGGTTTGAAACGCTGGCACTCGATCCGAGATTATTGAAAGCACTGGCAGCGCTGGGCTTCGAGCAGCCAACCCCAGTGCAGCGCCAGGTCCTACCCGCCGCTGCCGGCGGGCGCGATATGATGGTTAGCGCCGCCACCGGCAGCGGCAAAACCGCCGCCTATATGCTGCCGACACTGCACCGGCTGCTGACCACCACCGCCCCGGCCACCGGCACGCGGGCACTGATCCTGTCACCCACCCGTGAACTCGCCCGGCAGGTACTGAAACATACCAAACAACTTGCCGCCGGTACCGGATTGCGGGCCGAGGCGATCACCGGTGGCGCCGACTTCACCTACCAGCGCGCCGTGTTTCGCAAGGACCCCGACATTATCATCGCCACTCCCGGCCGCCTGCTGGAGCATGTCCAACGCAATAACGCCGACTTCAACGAGTTGGCAGTTCTGGTGGTCGACGAGGCCGACCGCATGCTGGATATGGGATTCGCCGACGACGTGCTGGCAGTGGTAAAGCAGTGCAGCAAGCACCGCCAGACCCTGCTTTTCTCTGCCACCCTGTCCGGCAAACAGGTGGCGGCCATGGCCGCGCAGGTTTTAAACGACCCGCACAAAATCAGTCTCAACAGCGCCCGTATGGACGCCGAGCACATTCGTCACCAGGTCGTGCTGGCTGACAGTGAACGTCATAAGGACCAGTTGCTCAACTGGCTGCTGGCCCGCGAACAGTTCGCCAAAGCCCTGGTGTTTACCAATACCAAAACCCAGGCCAGTCGCCTGCGGGGCCTGATGGCTTATCACCAGCATCGGGTCGGCGCGCTGCACGGGGATATGGAGCAAGTCGAACGCAATCGCATGCTGGATCGGTTCCGGCGCGGCCAGATCGATGTCTTGGTGGCGACAGATGTGGCCGCGCGGGGATTGGATATCAAAGGCGTAGAGCTGGTGATCAACTACGAGTTTGCCCGCAGCGGTGACGATTATATCCACCGCGTCGGGCGCACCGGCCGGGCCGGCGAACATGGCCTGGCCATCTCGCTGGTGGAGGCGCGGGAGTGGAACCTGAAAGCCGGCATCGAGCGCTACCTGGATCAAAAGTTAGAACCGCGAAAGATTCAGGGATTGGAAGGCAGCTACAAGGGCCCGAAAAAAGTAAAGGCTTCCGGCAAGTCTGCGGGCAGCAAGAAAAAGAAAGCCGATAAAAAAACAACCGCCAAAAAACCCAAGCAGCGGGCGCGGGACCAAAAGAATATCGGCAAGAGAAAAACGCCGCGAACGCAGGCCGGGCCTGGCGCCGATCTCGGCGACGGATTCACGCCGTTTAAAAAACGTTAAAATGTCTCTCACCCTGACAACAGAGCGGCACCGGCCGAGTGCTACGCCCCCACGCCGGAGTAAAACAGATTATATAGAGTGAATATATAGTCTTCGCTTTCAAGCCCGCAGGGGTTAATTCAAGTACGCCGCCCCATCCCCGCCGGCCCTTCGCCTATAGTCTCGATACTTTGTTGCAAAGCCATGCTATCGTTGAGTCACTGACACCTGCCGGTGACCGAAAGCTGCGTGCGCCTTCAATGCCGGCAGCGTAAACAGTAGATGAGTAGAAATATAAAAACCATCGCCTTTATGATGTGCAGTTGTTGGAAAGGCAAAACTATAATTAAAAAAGGATAGTGTTATGACTAACAGCAATGCATTGCAACTTATGCAGGAAAACATCCACCACGTCGTCTATGTGATGTTCGAAAACCGCGGTTTCGACCATATGCTGGGCTTTTTGTACGGCCCCGATGACAGGATCAACTATATACCCAAAAGTCCCTTCAAACCCTTCCAAGGCCTGCCGTCGCCACTGCCGCAACTGCCTGCAAGTGCCAGCTTTTACGATAATCCCGCGGCTTACACCGGCCCCTGGAAGCGTATCGAGAAAGCCTCCGGCCAATACTGCTGCACCCCGTCGAAAGACCCGGGAGAAGCGTTCGACCCGGTGACCCGACAAATTTTCGGCACTATGCACAACACCGACTTGCCGAGACAATACCAAATGCAGGGGTTTTGGCTAAACTGGCAGCAACATCGCGGCGACGCCGGTGCGGATGAAATCCTCCAGTGCAATACCAAACACGAGGTTCCGGTGCTCCACCACCTCGCCAAAGCGTTTGCCGTCTCCGATGACTACTTTTGCTCAGTGCCGAGCCAAACCAACCCCAACCGCGCTTTCAGCCTGGCCGGAACCTCCCTCGGCCGAATAAACAACCTGAGCGCCTGCGGCAAAACACTCGAGACAAAAACCACCATTTTCAACGCCTTTGAAGAGTGGAACAAAACCCATCCCAACAGCGCCACCTGGAAAATCTACTACCCACACGACTGGGTGTGCTCCCTGCGGGAACAGGCTTACACCCGGTATATGTATAAACCGTTACAGCAGTTTTCAGAAGACGGCCTCCATTTTGCCGGTATCGGTGAAGAGGGCGACCCGACTGGGGGTACTTTTCTTGCCGATGCCGCCGCCGGTACCCTGCCGTCGTTGAGTTACCTGGAGCCGGTTTTTATCGGGGAGCGATTGCTCACCGATGTGTCGAGTTACCACCCGCCCACCAGTTTGCTGGAGGGCGAGAAATTTCTGCACAAGATTTACAAAGCGGTACGCAACAGCCCGAAATGGAAAAATACGCTGTTGATTGTCAATTTCGACGAGCATGGGGGCACCTACGATCACGTCCCGCCACCACGCGGCGCGGCCAGGCCGGACGACAGCCCGAGTACCTTCGGCTTCGATCGGTTCGGCGTCAGAGTGCCGTTTTTATTGATCTCGCCTTATATCGAAAACAGCACCGTCATTCGACCCGATCCCGCCGGCTGCGCCCAGGAACTGCCGTTTGACCACACATCGATTCTGGCAACACTGTGCAAGTGGAAAGGTATTCCCTACAACAATCCGGCGGGTAACGACAACTATGATCTGGGCCGACGCACCTTCGCCGCACCGACATTCGAACACGTGTTTACCAATAGTTTCGATGCAAGTAAACCAAAGGCCGAGTCGATTCCGTTACCGTCCTGCAGCGACGAACGTTGCCACTACCTGTCCTCGTCAACGGCCCTGGCCTTTGCCAGTGCGGCAATCAGCCGCAAAACCGGCCAGGTCGCAGGCAGCGATCAGCATACGGCAGTGCTGGCGGAACTAAAAGCCGCCTGCCGCACGGCAGCAGAAGTGACGACGTTTATTGACAATCTCCCGGAGACGGAGTCTGAACCGCAGGGATAGAGACGCAGCACAGCGCCTCAACGCAACAGCCCGGCGCGCGCGGTTGTTACACCGCCGCGCCGGCGCCATCAGCCCGCGGTGGCGAATGCTACAAGCTGGCGTGTTTGGCTTTGAATACGCGCACTGCCTGGTTGTAAGCAGCGGCTACATTTTGAACCTGCTCCAGTCTCTCGTTGTACAAAGAGGAACTGGCGACGCAATTCAAATGTTTCTCGACGCTTTTAATATAAGCTTTGACATGGTTCTGCGCTTCATACATTTCCCGTACCGTAGCCGCTTCTCCCGGCGGGATGGCCGGGGCGTCGGGCATGCGTTGTTTGGCGCACGATGATGCGAAGACGTCCGCAGCGCCGGCGGCGGTTAATAAAAACGTGAAAACAATGGGCAGTTTTTTCGTCAGTTTCATGGTTAACACCTCTACAGTTTGTGAAGTTTTAAATCAGAGTTAACCGCTTCTTAGCAAAAGTGGTACCAACACGCTTATGCCATAGGTACAAAAACCATTAAACACGCCGGCTCGCAATAAAAGTGATTGATTTCAATAGCATTTCTAAATCTCCACAACTCAAATCCACGCCTTTCCGAAGCAACAGCAGTGACACAACAGCACCTGAAAAGCCGTCAATACGTGCGCAGTTTTTGGTCAGAAAAACATCTTTTGCTCCAGGAAATAACACGTTGAAGTGCAATCCCAACGGCAACGGCCCGGAAGTTGCATTGGGCTATCAAAGGAAACTCGATAGAAATTTTTTCACCGGCGTGGTCTGGCCGGCGCGGTTAACACCGGAGGCTAGCGATCACCACGACAACGCGCGCAGCGCAACAGATATTTCGGGTCAGACGCCAATACAATCAGTGGGTCGCCAACCAGACCCTGGAAGACTACGCGCTGCGCTTTACCGCCAAGAAAGCCCGCCGCTGGAGCTCCGGGCAGGTGGCGACTACGGCGCTCGGCGCCACGGCTTTTCTCGCCCTGGAGGCCATCGGCGGCGCCATTACGCTTAACTACGGTTTTGTGAACGCCCTGGTGGCCATGCTTACTGTAGGCGCGGTTATTTTTGTCGTCGGCTTTCCCATCAGCTATCACGCCGCCAAACACGGTCTGGACATCGACCTGCTAACCCGCGGTGCCGGCTTTGGCTACCTCGGTTCCACCATTACCTCGCTGATATACGCCTCCTTCACGTTTATCTTTTTCGCCATTGAAGCTGCTATCCTGGCCATGGCATTAAAGGCATTGTTCGGTCTGCCTGTGACCATCGGCTATGTCATTTGCGCCCTGGCCGTGATCCCGATAGTGACCCACGGTATTACGTTTATCAGTAAATTCCAGGTCGGCACCCAGCCGTTGTGGCTGCTGCTGCAATGCCTGGCGCTCGGCGCCGTGGTCTACGCCGAGATCGACAGCGTTGCCGACTGGACCCAATACCGGGGAACCGAAAGTGATCACGCCGGCTTTGACCTGCTCCTGTTTGGTGCGGCTTCGGCGGTGCTGTTCGCCATGATCGCGCAAATCGGTGAACAGGTGGACTACCTGCGCTTCCTGCCACCCAAAGACACCACGGCGCCGCTGCGCTGGTGGACGGCGTTGATCGCAGCCGGTCCGGGGTGGATTTTTATCGGTATCGTCAAGATGCTGTTTGGGTCCTTTCTCGCCTATCTGGCGTTTACACAGGGCATGCCGATGGCACTTGCCGCCGATCCCACCCAAATGTATCAAACCGCCTTCAGCTACCTTACCAACTACATGACCCAATCCCCCACCCCGGCCCTGGTGCTGGCCGGCGTGATGGTGATTATTTCGCAGATGAAAATCAACGTCACCAATGCGTATGCGGGTTCCATCGCCTGGTCGAATTTTTTTTCCCGCCTGACCCACAGCCACCCGGGCCGGGTGGTCTGGCTGGTGTTTAATGTCGCCATCGCCCTGCTGTTGATGGAGTTGGGCATCTATCGGGCGCTGGAAAATATTCTCGGCATGTTCGCGATCATCGCCATCAGTTGGCTCGGCTCGCTGTCGGCCGATCTGATGATCAACAAAAAATTCGGGCTCAGTCCGGCGCTGCTCGAGTTTAAACGCGCCCACCTGTACGACATCAACCCGGTCGGGGTGGGTTCGATGGCGGCGGCCTCCGGCCTCGGCCTGCTGTGCTACCTGGGCGCCTTTGGCACAACGTCTCAGGCTTTAGCCCATTTCATAACCCTGGCCGTCACCTTTGTGATGGTGCCGCTGATCGCCCTGCTCACCGGCGGGCGCTACTATATCGCGCGGTCGCCGGCGCCTGATTGCGACAATACCGACACCCGGCAGTGTTGTATTTGCGAAAATCATTTCGAGCAGGAAGATATCAGTCAGTGCCCGGCCTATCGGGGCCCCATCTGTTCACTGTGTTGTTCGCTCGACGCGCGCTGCCGCGATAGCTGTAAACCCCATGGCCGTTTTTCCAACCAGATCGCGCAGCTTCTGCAGCGTCTGCTGCCACGCCGCGCCGTGACGGCGATCGATTCCCGGCTCGGCCACTTCCTCGCTATTCTCAGTATGATCTGCCTGCTCAACGGTGCGCTGCTGGCGCTGGTTTACTACCACATCAACCCCCAGCAACAGGCGTTTGCCGGCCTGCTGGCGGACCTGCTCTGGACGCTGTTTTTCGTGCTGATGATAGTCTCCGGCGTGCTGGCCTGGCTGTTTTTACTGGCCCATGAGAGCCGCGTGGTGGCGCAGGACGAATCCAACCGGCAAAACCGATTGTTGGTACGGGAGATAGAGGCGCATCGCAAAACCGACCGGGAACTGCAACGGGCCAAGGATTTTGCCGAGGCGGCCAACCAGGCGAAAAGCCGTTACCTGACCGGTATCAGCCACGAGTTGCGCACACCGTTGCAGTCGATTCTCGGCTACGCCCAACTGCTCGGCCGCGACAATGCGATTCCGGCTGCACGCCGAGACGCGATCGACGTTATCCGGCGCAGCGGCGAGCACCTGGCAGACCTGATCGAGGGACTGCTGGATATCTCCAAAATCGAAGCCGGCCGCCTGGACATTCACCGCGATCAGGTCGACCTGCACGCATTGCTGGCGCAACTGGTGCAGATGTTTCGCCTGCAGGCACAGGCCAAGTCCATCGTTTTCAAAGACAATATCGGCAGCGGCAGTACCGGCAACCAGGGCGCACCGGCGCTGCCGAGGTTTGTCATCGCCGACGAAAAACGCTTGCGCCAGGTGTTGATTAACCTGCTGTCCAATGCCGTTAAATACACCTGTCGGGGCAGCGTTGAATTTGCGGTCCGCTATCGCAGTCACGTCGCGGAGTTTACGGTGACCGACACCGGCGTGGGCATTGCCGCGGAGGATTTGCAGCGTGTGTTCAACCCTTTCGAGCGCGTGCGCAAGCCCGGGGTACCCCATGTTCCCGGCACCGGCCTGGGCCTGACGATCGTGCGGCTGCTGGCGGAGATCATGGGCGGCGATATCGCCGTCGAGAGCACGCCGGGCACCGGCAGCCGCTTTACGTTGATGCTGATGTTGTCACCGGTCGCCGCGCCGCGGATACCGGCACCGGTACAAAACCCGGTGACAGGCTACGCCGGACCGCTCCGCAATATCGCAGTGGTCGATGACGAACCCACTCACCGCGGCCTGATCAACGATCTGCTCACCCCGCTGGGGTTCGGGGTAACCGAGGCCTGCGATGCCGAGGCCTGCCTGGACCTGCTGCGCCAGTGCCCGCCCGACCTGTTCCTGATCGACGTCTCCATGCCCGGCATAAGCGGGATAACCCTGGCCGGACAACTGCGGCAACGGGGCGTCAAAGCACCTGTTGTGATGATCTCCGCCGATGCCCAGGAACGCCACAACAGTCTCGCCGCCGGCGACCCCGGCAGCGACGCATCGGGCACCCATCACGATGCCTACCTGGTAAAACCGATTAAACTGCAACACCTACTGGATACACTCGCCGACTTGCTGAGGTTGACCTGGACCTACGACGACCGCCGGCCCCTGCGCATCGACCCCGTACCCGTACCCGTGGCCGGTGGCGGGGCTATCCGGGTGCCCAACCACCCGAGCTTCGCGAAATTGCGCGATTTTGCGGAAATCGGCTATCGCAAGGGCTTTAAGGAGCAACTGGCCCTGATCGAGAATATGCAACTCGGCGAACCCGCCCTGATCGATCGTCTGCAACACCTGGCACAACACATTCAGTTCGATAAGATAGTCCAACTGCTGGAGACAAAGCCGTGATACCCGACACCCCCGACCAGGCTATCGTGCTGGTGGTCGACGACTCGCCGGAAACGTTGGGCATGCTCAACGACGCGCTGGAAACCGCCGGGTTAACGGTGCTGGTGGCGCTCGAAGGCAAGCAGGCCATCACCATCGCCGGGAAAATCACACCGGATATTATCCTGCTCGATGCCATCATGCCCCATCTGGACGGTTTTGAAACCTGTGAGCGTTTGAAAGCCAATCCCGATCTGTGCGACGTGCCCATTATTTTCATGACCGGTTTGAGCGATACGGAGAGTATTGTAAAAGGTCTGAATGCCGGCGGTGTCGACTACCTTACCAAACCGGTCGACCCGGATGAACTGATGGCGCGTATGCGCGTGCACCTCAACAATGCGCGCCGGACCAACAGCGCCCAGTGTGCGCTGGACCATACCGGCCACCACCTGTTTACCATCGACAGCGCCGGGCACACCCTCTGGGCAACGCCCCAGGTCAGGGAACTGTTTGCCCGCGCCGGCGCCGGCGACACCTGGCAGCACACACAATTGCCGGCCCAGCTGCTGCGGTGGCTGCGACACCATCCGCAACCGAACCAGGCGTTGACGCTGACCGGTCTCGAACAACCACTGGAGGTACGCCTGGTGGAACACACCCGCGGGGCGGAGGTGCTGTTGGAACTCTTGGCTGGCCAAGGCGAGAGCGGCGCCGAGCGGTTGCGCCAGGCGCTGCCGGTCACCGGCCGTGAATCCGAGGTGCTCTACTGGATCGGCAACGGCAAGACCAACCGCGAGATCGGCCAAATACTATCCACCAGCCCGCGCACCGTCAACAAACACCTGGAGCAGATTTTCCGCAAGCTGGAGGTGGACAATCGCACCTCGGCGGCGGCAATCGCCATTCGCGTGTTAGGCCACCACCGATAACGGCGGCAACATCCCCTCCTCGATAATAAAGTCGATGATGGCCTGCAAACCCTCACCCGACTTCAAATTGGAAAACACAAATGGCCGCTCGCCGCGCATGGTGGTGGCGTCGCGATCCATCACCTCCAGTGAGGCACCCACCATGGGCGCCAGATCGATCTTGTTGATAATCAGCAAATCGGATTTGGTAATGCCCGGGCCGCCCTTGCGCGGAATCTTGTCGCCGGCGGAGACATCGATAACGTAGAGCGTCAAATCGGACAGTTCGGGACTGAAGGTCGCGCTGAGGTTGTCGCCGCCGCTTTCGACGAAGACGATATCCAGCTCGCCGTGGCGCTGCTGTAACGCCTCGATGGCCGCCAGGTTCATAGAGGCATCTTCGCGGATGGCGGTGTGGGGACAGCCGCCGGTTTCGACGCCCATAATGCGGTCGGCGCTGAGTGCCTGGTGTTGAGTTAAAAATTTAGCGTCTTCCTTGGTGTAGATATCGTTGGTTACCACGGCAATATCGTAGTGGTTGCGCATGGCGGTGCAGAGGGCTTTCAGTAAGGCTGTCTTGCCGGAGCCCACCGGGCCGCCGACGCCGACTCTGAGTGTTTGCTTTTGTTTCATTGTGTTTGTCCTGTTGTAATTTCACTTCGAATTCATGATCTGACCTGAATGGCCCTCACGTGACCGCCTACTTTTGGTGGTACTTAAGAAGACTTGCACCAACTTATTGTGCCGGCTCGAATCTCGGCAATTTGGATTAAGAATACCGAGGGGAGGTCTGCCTCTGGGCAGTGTTTTCAGAAACTCTCGACAGCAGGGATGCTGTCGTGAAGCCCCCAGGGATGGGTTTACGGCGTGTTTCTGAAAGCACTGCCCAGAGGCAGACCGTTCAATTGGCACTTTTTCACTTAAGAACCAAAGGCAGGCGCCCAGGTAAGCGCTATTGGGCCTGCCTCCGCAGGGTCCCGACTTAAGGAAGTGTCGTTTCTAACACCTTAACCCCGGTATCTGTCAGTGACCGGACCGAAGGGCACCCCCTAAGACCGAAACAACCGGGAATACTGCACCTCATGCCCGGCACTGGCCATGGCCACGCCCGGCAGCGATGCGCCGATCTCGCCGTCCTCGATCGACAGCGCCAGGTCGATGGCTTGCGGCACCTCTGCGATCAACGCGCCTAATATCCTCTGGGCACTGGTTTGCCCGAGCGGCACCAGTTTGGTAGCGGCCGCCACCTGGTTTTCCAACCATGACCACGCAAACCCGCAACAACAGGCCCGGCGCTCCAGGTCCCAATACCCGGCGGCCAGTGCAAACGCTGTCACAAAGCTGATTGTCTCGACGGCAGGTTCCGGGTTCAGCGCCTCGAGCTGACGCAACAGTTTGCGCAGAGCCTCTCCCATCGCCGTGTCCGTCAAACGCAGCTCTGCCGTTTCCCGACAGGCCAAGGCATAGGCGTTCCAGTGCTGCTGGGCCTGCAAGTCGCCGGTAGTCACCGCATGCCATTGCCGCAGTAACAGTGGCAGATCGACGCGCGCCAGGGATTCTGCCAATTGTACCGACAGCCATTCCCGGGCGCTCCCGGCGCTGTCCACCCAGCCCCGCTCGACCGCCTGTTCGAGTCCCTGGGAAAACGCGTAGCCGCCCACCGGCAGCGCGGCACTGCTCAATTGCAGCAGGCGCAGCAGCCCGGTGTCAGTGGTGGTGATGGTCATGGCCATGGCCGCCGGCATGGGTGTGGTTACCGGTATGTGCATAGGCACCCGCCTCGGGGACGAAAACAGCGTCTTCTTCGATCACCTGCAACCCCAGGTTCAGTAACATCGCCTGCAATACATGGTCGGGTTTGAGGCGCAGCCAGCGCTCCCCGATCTGCAGTTTTACGTGGCGGTTGCCCAGGTGATAGCAGGCGCGGGAAAACGCCAACCAGTCGTGGCTGGATGCGGTTGCCACCGTTTCAACGGCACCGACGACGGTCAGGTTTTTGCCGCAGCGGCTGCGCAGTATCTCGCCGATCGCCAGTGTTTTACCGCGCTCGAGAAATACCCGCACTTCCTCACCGGAAGCAGCGGTCGCTTTGAAGCGACCCTTTTCCCGCTGCTGGTGATCGAGCATCAGCCTGTCGTGCACCGGGATACCGGCGGCCGGCGCCAGGCGTTCAAACACTTCCAGCATGACTGTCTCCTGAAGCGGTCCTCAAAATAAACTGTACAACTGGGCCAGGGGCAGACGCTCGGCCGGCTCGCAGGTCAGTAATTGGCCGTCGGCCCGTACCTCATAAGTCTGCGGGTCGACGGTGATGACCGGCATCCAGGCGTTGTGAATCATAGTGTGTTTGGTAATCGCCCGCGTATTGCGACACGCCACCAGGCGCCGGCCCAGACCCAGTGCGGCGCCAATATCCGCGTCGATGGCCGCCGCACAGCTAAACGTCACCGCAGTCTGGCGCGGAGCCTCGCCGAAGCTGCCGAACATGGGGCGGTAATGCACCGGTTGCGGCGTGGGTATGGACGCGTTGGCGTCACCCATGGGCGCGGCGGCGATAAACCCGCCTTTGATAATCAGCGCGGGTTTGATGCCGAAAAACGCCGGTTTCCACAGCACCAGATCGGCCAGTTTGCCCACCTCCACCGAACCCACTTCACTGTCGATACCGTGAGTGATCGCCGGGTTGATGGTGTACTTGGCGACATAGCGACGGGCGCGGAAGTTATCCATCCGCTCATTGTCCTGCGCCAGCGCACCGCGCTGGGTTTTCATCTTGTGCGCGGTCTGCCAGGTGCGGGTGATCACCTCGCCGACCCGCCCCATGGCCTGGGAGTCGGAGGCGATCATACTGAAGGCGCCGAGGTCGTGAAAAATATCCTCCGCGGCAATGGTCTCTTTGCGAATGCGGGAATCGGCAAAGGCCACATCCTCGGGAATGGTGGTATCCAGGTGGTGGCAGACCATCAACATATCCAGGTGTTCATCCACCGTGTTGCGGGTGTAGGGCCGGGTCGGGTTGGTCGACGACGGCAACACATTGGGCTCGGCACAGGCTTTAATGATATCCGGCGCGTGGCCGCCGCCGGCGCCCTCGGTGTGATAGGTGTGAATGGCGCGCCCCTTGAACGCCGCCAGGGTATCGTCGACAAAGCCCGATTCGTTGAGGGTGTCGGTATGGATCGCCACCTGCACGTCAAACTGTTCGGCGACATTCAGGCAGTTGTCGATCGCCGCCGGCGTGGTACCCCAGTCCTCGTGCAGTTTTAAGCCGCAAGCGCCGCCGAGCATTTGTTCTTCAAGCGCCACCGGCAGGCTGGCATTGCCCTTGCCCAGGAAGCCGAAGTTCATCGGCAGGTTGTCGGTCGCCTGTAACATCTTGCCGATATTCCACGGCCCCGGCGTGCAGGTGGTGGCATTGGTGCCGGTCGCCGGCCCGGTACCGCCGCCGAGCATGGTGGTTACCCCCGACATCAGCGCCTCTTCGATCTGCTGGGGGCAGATAAAATGAATATGCGCATCGACGGCGCCGGCGGTAACAATCTGCCCCTCCCCGGCAATCACCTCGGTGCCCGGACCTATGGCGATGGTGACACCGTCCTGAACATCGGGGTTGCCCGCTTTACCGATAGCCGCTATACGACCGTGCTTGAGGCCGATATCCGCTTTGACAATACCCCAGTGATCGAGTATCAACGCATTGGTGATCACCGTGTCGACGGTGTCGGCGCAACTGCGCTGGCTCTGCCCCATACCGTCGCGAATGACTTTACCGCCGCCGAACTTCACCTCGTCGCCGTAGCGGGTCATGTCCTGCTCCACCTCGATAATCAGGGCGGTGTCGCCAAGGCGCACGCGGTCACCGGTGGTGGGCCCGAACATGGCGGCATAGGTGTGTCGATCCAGTTTAGTCATGATCGCCGTCTCCCCCGTTTACCGGCCCGGGATCGAGCGGCCCCATCACCGCGCCGCGAAAACCGTACACCCGCCGCGCACCGCCAAACGCCACCAGTTCAACGTCGCGATCCTGGCCCGGTTCGAAGCGCACGGCCGTGCCGGCAGCAATATTGAGACGAAATCCCCGCGTCTTGTCGCGCGCGAAGCGCAGCGCCGGGTTGACCTCGTAGAAGTGATAATGCGAACCCACCTGCACCGGTCGGTCGCCGGTGTTCTCCACTCGCAGGCTGAGCGTGTCCAGACCTTCGTTCAACGGGATATCACCCGCGCCGACAAGTATTTCTCCGGGAATCATGGTGGGCGCTGCTCCTTTTATGTTTTGTTGGCCGGGCTTGAGTGTCACTTTTTAAGGGACATGGTGCCAATTGATCGGTTTGATCTAAATAGTATTTACTTTCGTAAAGGAGTGCCAATTGATCGGTCTGCCTCGGGTTGGGGCTTTCAGAAACACGTCGTGAACCCATCCATGGGGACTTCCCGACAGCATCCCTGCTGTCGAGAGTTTCTGAAAGCCCCAACCCGAGGCAGACCTACCCTCAGTGTTCTTAATCGAGACAAACACGACTGAGGAAGAAATCAATAAACTGTTGCAAACCTTCTTAAATAAGTACCATTCCAATCTAGCTCGAATGACATTTCTTTGAGCGTATTTGCACTATTTTATCGATCACCGCCCCACTACTACCGACTTCGATCAAGCGTGCTGAAGGAAGATCTGGCTCTGGCGGAAGCCTTCAGAAACTCTCGACAGCAGGGATGCTGTCGGGAAGCTCCCATGGATGGGTTCACAGCGTGTTTCTGAAGGCTTCTGCCAGAGTCAGATCTGGTCAATTAGCACAAATTTACTCAAGAAATGCCACTCCAGTCTAACCTCACTAGCTAATCGGGTTATGCACCGTAACTAACTTGGTACCATCGGGAAACGTGGCCTCAACCTGCACTTCGGGAATCAGCGCCGGCACTTCATCCATTACCTGATCGGCGCTGAGAATCTCCTTCCCGTCACTCATCAACTCGGCCACCGATTTGCCGTCGCGAGCCCCCTCCATAATTTCCAGTGTCAGGTAGGCCACAGCTTCCGGATAGTTGAGTTTCAAGCCCCGCTTAAGGCGCCGCTCGGCCAGCAGGGCGGCGGCAAACACCAACAACTTGTCTTTCTCTCTCGGTAACAGTTCCATGGAATTCACCTGCCAGTGTTGCTATCGTCAAATAACGATCAAGCTGTTCTCAAAAAAGTGTGCACCGATCAGGTGCACCAGATGCGCGGGGCGCAGGCATCGCGCCGCAACAGCAACGGGCGCAATAACTGCCACCAGGCCATAAACAGGCGCCGCGCACCGGCGGCACTGGCGCCGAGATAGCGGCCCACATAAAATCCGTTCACCAGGGTTATACTACCGGCGTCCGGCAATGCCAGCGCCGCCGGCACCTGGCGCAACGCCTGTAATTGTTCAGGTGGCACCGACGACTCGTCGACGGGTCCCGCCAACAGGAAACCGGTCACCGGCTGTCCCCCCATGCCGGCCTTGGCGGCCAAAAAGCGAGCGCGATTTTCCGCCAGCGCCAGATGATCGACAAACAGTGGACGCCCGTCGCGCGACACCTGATAGTGTTGGGTAAACGTACCACGGCGGAACCATTCTCCGCTCGCCGGCAGGCCAAAGCAAGTGATTTCCCAGGCTATACAGCGACCCTTCGACGCCAACTCTATTTGGGTATCCAGTCGCACCCGGGCGCCGTCGAAAACGATCGTCTCCATCGGCAACCATTCCAGCGCCGCGCCGTCGTCGACCCGCAGGCGGACGCTTTGGCGCTGTTCAGACAGGGCCGGCGCAGCGCGGGCGCGATAGACCCTGGCCGCCCCCGGCGTGGTCAACAGCGCACCCGCCCCCGCCTGCGCCTGCACGCTGATCTCCAGGCTGTCGCCGGAGACAATGCCCCCCGGCGGATGCAATAAGTAAATATGCGCCCAGTCAGCACCTTCCGGATAAAAAGGTTTTTGTACGTAGAGCGGGCCGCGGTGACGACAGCGACTCAGGCGCGTGGCGGGGGCGGCCGTCAGTACCAACTCCAGCGACGCCGGCCAACATTGCCCAACCGCCTCGCCGCCGGCGATGTTAACGCCCGCGGTCATCGCCACCGCCGTCGACACGGCGCCGGCGCCAGATGTGGCGAATCAACCACAGCAGCGCCAGCGCAGCAGCCCCGAGCAACCACCAAAAGCCCCCGTCGAAGCCGATAGCCGCACCGGGATGGCGAAAACTGTCAGCGTCTGTATGATGTGCCAGCGCACTAGCCGCCGGCAGCCACAGCGCCAGCCAGCAAAGTAACCTGTGTAAAGCCTTTATCGACATGATTGCTATTCCCCTCTTGTGTAGGCTGCATACCGATATCACACCGCCAGGTGCTTGGCAATTAGATCATCGTTGAGATTGTCCATCGGACCCGCGGCAACCACTCTGCCTTTTTCCAGCAGACGAAAGTCCCGGCCGACCCGTTTGGCAAAGGCTAGTTTTTGCTCGACCAGTATAACCGTCAAACCCTCGTGCCGATTGAGCTGTAGAATAATGTCGCCGATTTCCCTGACGATATTGGGCTGTATGCCCTCGTTGGGCTCGTCGAGTAACAGCACCCGGGGCTCCAGCACCAGGGCGCGCCCGATGGCGAGTTGCTGCTGCTGGCCACCGGATAAATCGCCGCCGCGCCGCCGGCGCATCTCGTCCAACACCGGAAACAACTCGAAAATCCGCGCGGGAATCTGTTTTGCTTTGTCGCGGCGGGCGCCGAGCCCCACCCGCAGATTTTCCTCCACGCTCAACAGCGGAAAAATATCGCGCCCCTGGGGCACATAACCAATCCCCGCACGGGCGCGACTGGCGGCGCTTTTGCGGGTGAAATCGGTACCGTTTAACAGCACCCGACCCGACGCAATCGGCAGCAGGCCCATCAGGCATTTCAGTAACGTGGTCTTGCCGACACCATTGCGACCCATGATACAGGTCACCGAGCCGGCCGCGATATCCAGGCCGACATCCCAGAGTATCTGGGTGCCGCCGTAGCGCTGGTTTAGCCCGGTGACGGCAATCATTGGCTGTCGCCCAGGTAGACTTCCACGACCGCCGGGTTGCTCTGCACCTGCGCCATACTGCCCTCGGCCAATACCGCCCCCTGATGCAGCACCGTTACCGTCTTGGCAATACTGCGGACAAATTCCATATCGTGTTCCACCACCACCACCGTGTGCTCACCGGCCAGCGACGTCAATAGCTGCGCCGTGCGTTCGGTCTCCTGGGCAGTCATGCCCGCCACCGGTTCGTCAATCAACAACAGGCGCGGTTCGGCAATCAGCAGCATACCGATTTCCAGCCACTGTTTCTGGCCGTGGGACAGGGCGCCCGCGGCCAGCCCGCGGCGATGGTCCAAACCGACAATCTCCAGCACCTGATCGATACGATCGCGCTGTTCGGGGGTGAGCCGTGCCAGCAGTGTCGGCCAGATGCCTTTGTTCATTTTCATCGCCAATTCAAGATTGGCGTATACCGTCTGCGCCTCGAACACACTGGGCTTTTGAAATTTACGACCGACGCCCAGGGCCGCGATGTCCGCCTCCGACCGCTCCAGCAGATTCAGGGTCTGGCCGAAAAACACCGCGCCGGCATCGGGGCGGGTCTTGCCGGTGATCACATCCATCAAGGTGGTTTTACCGGCACCGTTGGCCCCGATCAGGCAACGCAGTTCGCCATCCTCCAGATACAGGTTGAGGTCGTTAAGCGCTTTAAAGCCGTCAAAGCTGACGGTCAGGCCTTCGACATAGAGAATCATCCGATGCGATACATCGATTGCCGGTGGCACGGGTTCCAGCAGAAATGGCCAGACCTGATCGCGGCGCAGCAGTTGCCGCAAGTCTTCGAGCATGCGCGGCGCGCGGCGCCGTTGTGTGGCGTTCACGCGTCCACCGCCGCCAATCGACGCCGCCGCGATCCGAGCCGGGACAACAGGCCGGCCAGCCCTTTCGGCAGACACACGGTAACCAGCACAAACAGTGACCCGAGGGCAAACAACCAGGCTTCCGGCATCACACCGGTAAAACGGGTCTTGGCGTAGTTGACCAACAGCGCGCCGACCACAGCGCCGTAAAGTGTGCCGCGGCCGCCGACGGCTACCCACACCACCACTTCAATAGAGTTGAGCGGGGAGAACTCGCCGGGGTTGATAATTCCCACCTGCGGGACGTAGAGCGCGCCGGCCAGCGCCGCCAGCAGTGCGGAGTAAACGAACAGCCAGACCTTGTAGTCCTGGGTGCGGAAACCGAGAAAGCGGGCGCGGTCCTCGGCATCGCGAATCGCCAGGATCACCCGTCCAAACTTCGATGCCAGAATCAGCCGGCTCGCCAGATAGGCCGTCCCCAATGCCAGGGCCGAACACAACATCAGGGCCACGCGGGTGGTATCGGCCTGCAAATCGAAACCCAGTATATCTTTAAAGTCGGTCAAACCGTTGTTGCCGCCAAACCCCATTTCATTGCGAAAGAACGCCAGCATCAGCGCATAGGTCAGCGCCTGGGTCATAATCGACAGGTAGACGCCCGCCACCCGCGAGCGAAATGCCAGCCAACCAAACCCAAACGCGAGCAACCCCGGCACCAGCAACACCAGCAGCGCGGCAAGCCAGAAGTGATCGAGGCCGCACCAGTACCAGGGCAGCTCCTGCCAGTTTAAAAACACCATAAAATCCGGCAGCTCCGAATTGCCGTAGACGCCGCGATCGCCGATCTGGCGCATCAAATACATACCCATCACATAGCCGCCAAGCGCAAAAAACGCGCCGTGGCCAAGGCTCAAAATGCCACAGTAGCCCCAGATCACATCCACGGCCAGCGCCAGCAGCGCGTAACACAGGTACTTGCCCATCAAGGTGACGGTGTAAGTACTGACGTAAAAAACAGAGTCCTGCGGTAAGAGTAAATTGCACACCGAGGCATACAGGGTTACCCCAAACAACACGGCGACAAACAGCGCCGTCTGGGCGCGCAGAGTAGCGACTGTGAAAATATTGCCGCCGGTGATCACGACTGCCCCGCCCGCCCCCGCTGCGGAAACAATCCGCGCGGGCGCTTTTGTATAAACAAGATGATGAACACCAATACCAGAATATTGGCCAGTACCGCGCCGGTGGCCGGCTCCAGAAATTTATTGACGATACCGAGGGAAAAACTGCCGACCAGGGTGCCCCACAAATTGCCCACGCCGCCGAAAACAACCACCATAAACGAATCGATAATATAAGCCTGCCCCAGATTGGGGCCAACATTGGTCAACTGGCTCAAGGCCACACCGGCAATGCCGGCAATACCCGAACCCAGCCCGAATGTGAGCGCGTCGACCCAGTCGGTGCGAATGCCCATGGCTTTGGCCATCTCCCGGTTTTGCGCAACCGCCCGTACCTGCAGGCCCAGCGACGTTCGCTTCAATACCAACAACAACGCCACAAACACCAACAGTGCAAACACCAGGATATAAAGACGATTGTAAGTCAGTGAGAACACCGCGTTTAGCTCCAGCGAGCCGCTCAACCAGGACGGCGATTCAACCTGCCGGTTCAGCGGAGAAAACACGCTGCGCACCGTTTGTTGCAATAGCAGGCTGATGCCGAATGTGGCCAGCAGCGTTTCCAGCGGCCGGCCGTGCAAAAAACGGATGACCGACCGCTCAATAACAATACCTGTCGCGGCCGACACCAAAAACGCCGCCGGTACCGCTACCAGCAGCGAGTAACCGATATGGTCGGGCATCAGCAGTTGCACAACGTAGGTGGTATAGGCACCCAGCATAATCAGCTCGCCGTGGGCCATATTGATCACGCCCATCACCCCGAAAGTGATGGCCAGCCCGGTCGCCACCAGCAGCAACACCGAGCCGAGACTCAAGCCGAAAAACAGCGTCTCTAAAAATTCATAAAACTCGATGTCTGCGTGAATACTGTGCAGCACGGCCGCGGCTTTGCGAATAACCGCCGGGTCCCGGGTTGCACCGGTGTTCTCTGTGCTCTCCAGCAGCGCTGCCAGCCGATTGCGGACCACCGGTTCGAGACTGCCGTCAAGTTTGTCCAGGGCCTGCAATTGGGCCGGGATATCGGGCGAGACCAGCAGTGTATGCAGGGCCAGCGCCCGCTCGATGGTGGCGAGAATATCGGTATCGGTTTCCCGCGCTGCGGCGCTTTGCAACAGCGCTACGCTGTCGTCGTCGAGCCGGTTGAACAGGTTTGCTACCGCCGGGCGCCGCAGCGTCGGATCATCGCTGAACAGCGTCAGTCGCGCGATAGCGTCGCGCAGGCCGGACCGCACCCGGTTGCTGATTCTTATCTTTTTCAGCGCTTTCTTCTCTGCGCGCCCCAGGGGTGTTACCAGCAGGGCATCGCGGAGCTGATAGTCACCAGCCGGCGACAAGCGCGCGATCACCACCAGGCGATCGACCTTGCGGTAATATAAATCGCCGTTGAGCAGGGCTTCAAACAAAGGTACAACGGCTGTTTTACCCGCCACCTCCAGTTGCCCGACAAGGTTCGGCAATTCCTTTAATTTGACACCGGCGAGCTGCTGCGCCAGCGCCGGCAACTCGACTGCCTCACCTTCCCCATACACAGGCCGGCAAAACACGTAACCGATCAAAACCAGCACAATGGCCCATAGGGCGGTATTTTGTAAAATCTGCTTTTGCATTATTCGCTTTTGCAAGGTCATCGTTTACGGGGGCGCCGTTTTCAAGCGCACAGGGGCCGAACGGATCAACGGCTATTAGTGCTTCGACCAGAAAACAATTTCACATCGTTAGCACTGAGGTCTCGAGCAGGGGGGCGCCTGATCGAGACCGTGTCAGCTAAGGAAACCAACACCCGTTTTGGATGAAAATCTTTATCAGCCAAAGCACTAGTAATTCTGGCCGGAACACTTGGCGGTTTTGGTATTGAAATTGCCGCATTTGATCGGCGCCACCCAGTCGGCCACGATATCCCGCGAACCGGGCAGGTAATCGGACCAGGCATCGCCCGGTACCACCCACTCGGTTTCCCACACCACTTCGAACTGCCCGTCGTCCTGGATTTCACCGATCAACACCGGTTTGGACAAATGGTGATTGCGGTTCATCACCGCGGTGGTGCCGGTCAGGTTCGGCGCCGTCATACCGATCATCGCCTTTGCCACCGTGTCCACTGCGGTAGTGCCGGCTTTTTCAACCGCCGCCGCCCACAAATTGAAACCGATGTAAGTCGCCTCCATAGGATCGTTGGTCACCCGCTTGTCGTCCTTGATATAGGCTTTCCACTGTTTGATAAAATCGGCATTGGCAGCACTCTCGACACTTTGAAAGTAGTTCCAGGCCGCGAGATGGCCGACCAGGGGCTTGGTATCTATGCCCGACAGCTCCTCCTCACCTACCGAAAAGGCCACCACGGGGATATCCTCGGCAGCTATACCCTGGTTACCCAGCTCTTTGTAGAAAGGCACGTTGGCATCGCCATTGATGGTGGAAACCACTGCGGTTTTCTTGCCGGCACCGCCGAACTTTTTGATCTCGGCAACAATGCTCTGCCAGTCGGAATGCCCGAAAGGCGTGTAGTTGATCATGATGTCCTTCTCACTGACGCCGCTGGCTTTCAAGTAAGCCTCGAGAATTTTATTGGTAGTGCGCGGGTACACGTAGTCGGTCCCGGCGAGCACCCAGCGCTCCACTTCCAATTCCTGCTTTAAATAGTCGACGGCGGGAATCGCCTGCTGATTGGGCGCCGCGCCGGTGTAGAAGACATTTTTCGAGGATTCCTCTCCCTCGTACTGCACCGGGTAAAACAGCAGGCCGTTAAGCTCTTCGACGACTGGCAGAACCGACTTTCGCGATACCGACGTCCAGCAACCGAAAATCACATCCACCTGGTGCTTGGTCAGCAGCTCTCGAGTTTTTTCGGCGAACAACGGCCAGTTGGAAGCCGGGTCCACCACCACGGCCTCGAGTTTTTTACCGAGCAGCCCGCCCTTTTTATTTTGCGCCTCCACCATCATCAAGACAGTGTCTTTCAGCGTCGTCTCACTGATTGCCATGGTGCCCGACAGCGAGTGAAGCACACCGACTTTGATGGTGTCGGCGGCACAGACAACGACGCTGAGTAGACAGCTCGATAGTGCCACCGCCATCTTTGAGGCCAGCTTATTCAGTTTCGTGGCTAGTTTCTTCGGTTTTATAGCCCAGTTGTTCGGTTTCATAGAAAGTCCCCTGATAATCGACTAAAAAAGATATCTAAATCTGCCACTGCACACCGAAGGAGAAACTGTCGACGTCGGCGCCCGGGTAACCGGTGATATTGGCGTCGCCACTGCTGTAATTGAAGTTGAGACGCGCGTTGTGGCCGGATATCACATAGTTCAGCCCGACCTCGGTCAAGTCGCTGTCAGCGGCGTCGGTCGGGCTGTTTTCCACTACCCGCACATAAGGCTGCAACTTGCCGACGCCCGTTTCCTGTGCAAACAGATAAGCCGCCGTGACAAAGTAGGAATCGCCGTCAAACAGGCAAAAACATCCGCCACCGCCGGCCGGCAGTGTGGCGAGGGTGAAGTCGGCATCGAAGTCTTTATACTCAGCCTCCACCGTCACCACAGCGCCGCTATCCAGAGCGGTTTCCGACAACAGATCGACGGTATAGCCGCTGAAATCTCCCGATTCGGCAAAACTGCCGGTAGCGCCGGACTGGCTCTGGAAACTGAGCCCGAGTGTCAACACATTGCCGAGACCGCCGTAGTAGGTACTGCTGGTGTAATAGGCGGGGTTATCCTCCATATTGAGGAAGTTGTAGGCGAACCGGCCCGCAAACAGCAGCTCATCGTCGTGATTGCCGAACCCCTGCACACCATCGAACGCACCGATCGCATACTGAAACTTGCCTGCCGCCCCCCACAGCGTAATACCGTCGTCGCGGCCATAGGTACCCGCCGCGCCACCCTGGTCGGACGGATACAGCGGCTGGGTGTATTGATTCCAGGTAAGTCCGTAGAAAGGGCCGTTCATTTCGATGCGGTCGGCCGGGGTCAGCATACGCCCCACCCACAGGTTGAACCCTTTGGAGAATTCAAATTGGGCAATGGCATCGAGCACATCTACCGGGCCATCGGAAAAGATTTCATCGGTATTGAAGGTAAACTTGATATTTTCGTGGAGCTGGCCGCTGAAATAGAGGCGCATATTCTGCACGTCGAAATCATTGCTGCGGGCATCGCCGCTCGGCGCGCCGTCTTCGACCGATGTGTAAGCGGCGCGCAGTCCCGCACCCACACTGATCCAGCGGGTATCATCCAGGTCCAGCCGCTTGCCCGCCGCGACGGGACCGGCGACCATCGACAGACAAACCAACCCCGCACTCGCCGCCAAAGTCGGCAGGGACCTCAGACCACGGTGTTTATTATTGTGCATGCCCAGCCCTCTATTGTTGGAATTCGCCGGTCATTATTCAGCACGGAGGCAGTGGCGCCTATTCGTTCAATGGCGCAAGGGGCTACGTTATTTGACGTAGTTGATAGAGATAGTGGGTGGATGATGCCTGAGCAGCTTCAACACCACCCGGATACCAAGATCGGCGCCGGCGTCGCTTGCACGGCGGCTCTACCTGTTACGCAAGCGCTGCTGCTGGGCGCGCAGATACTGCGATTGCACGGCTTTGCCGGGCGTCTGCGAGTAACCGTCGTCGAGCATCTTATCTACCCGGCGTTGGGCATCGCGCTGAAGTTCGCCAATCAACGGTGCCTCGGGTAAGTTGCGCCAGTATTTTTTCGGCATTTCCGCCTGCATGGCTTTCAGTTTCAACCGCGCGGGATTGAAAATGCTCTTGTAATATTGCAGCCACAACTGCTCAATATCATCACCGGTATCGCGCCGCCGTTGCGCGCCCGCGGTCAACGTCAGTTGTTGCAGGTCCCAATGCGCGCAGGCCCGGGGTGTCAAAATGGACCAGCGCATGGTGGTAAACCGTTTGACAAAGAAAGGGGCCAGCGCCGGCAGGATAAGGTGCTGCGGTTCAAACCAGGCGATAAAATGCGCGGCGTGCTCACCGCTGCCCAATTCGGTCTCCAGGCGTTGAAACCTGACGAACGCTTTCATTTTATGCTTGTCCCGGGCCACCGACTTTTGCATTCTATACAGGCAGGCCACCTGATCATCCACTTTCAGATCCAGCAGGCGTCGGTCCTCAAATACCAGCCGCCAAGCCAGCCGGTAGAGCATGGACCAGCGCCGCTCGTCGTCAAAACACGCCACCTCCTCGGCCAGGGCTAAAAAGCGCTGCGGCACTTTAGGGCTGGCATCTCGAACCGGCAAGCTCAGGAAATCCCCCGCGCCGGCGCCAAAGTCCAAAACCGCCTGGCCTGCCTGGCGCCAGGCGATCTGCTCCGGCACCACCGCCCGCTTCAACAGTTCCCGCGCCTGTTGGCGCCACCGGGCAAAGCTGTCAACCTCGAGAACAAACATGGTAAACACCTTGGCGACAATACATGTCCTGCCGATAACCTTGACGATGTAAGCCCTTAATACAAATCCTTAAAAGGCTACCGGTGATTAATATCACGCGCTTTCAGGCACCTGAAACGTCCGGCCTAGGCACCGGTTATAGCACGTCGGCGAAGCACTACTCCGGCGGCACTTCAACCCTCACCTCGCGACGCCCGGCAGGTATAAAACATGGTCTAGCTAAATAACGTCAATTGCGGCGACGCCCCGCGCATAAAGCGCTGTTTCAAATCCTGGTCTTCCAGCACCGTCAGGGAGGGATGATGATCTGCAGTTTCAACAAACGGGGCAATTTTCCCGGTCGATAAACCGCACTTGGCCAGGTCTTTAAAGCGCAAGCTGGAGAATTGCCGCGCCTGTACGATCCGCCCCGCACCGATGGCGCCGATACCCGGCACCCGCAACAATGTCTCCAACGGTGCCCGGTTGACATTGACCGGAAACAGGTCGCGGTGACGCAGCGCCCAGGCGAGCTTCGGGTCGACATCCAGGTCCAGCATACCGGTGCCGGAGCGGTCGGTCTCGACAATTTCACCAATACCGAATCCGTAAAACCGCAACAGCCAGTCGGCCTGATACAGGCGGTGTTCCCGCAACAACGGCGGCGGCCTGGCCGGTAGCGTCTGCGCGGCATCGGGAATGGGGCTAAACGCCGAATAGTAGACGCGGCGCATATCGTAAGTGCGGTAGAGGTTGTGCGAGAGGCTGAGGATATCGCTGTCGGTGGAGTCGTCCGCGCCGACAATCATTTGCGTGCTCTGGCCGGCGGGGGAGTAGTGAAATGTAGAAGCGGCGGCCCGTCGCCGGCGCCGCCGGTGGCGACTTTCTTTCGCTTCATCGATATGTTCGCGCACTTGTCCCATGGACTTGCGGATGGTCAGCAGACTTTTTTCCGGCGCGAAACGCGCCAGCGAATGCACCGAGGGCAGCTCGATATTGATACTCAAACGGTCGGCATAGAGACCGGCCTGCTCGATCAGTGCGGGGCTGGCGTCGGGAATGGTCTTTAAATGAATATAGCCGCGAAAATCATGCGTTTCCCGCAAGCAGCGGGCGACCCGTACCAGTTGCTCCATGGTGTAATCCGCCGAACGGATAATGCCTGAACTCAGAAACAGCCCCTCGATATAGTTGCGCTTATAAAAGTCCAGAGTCAGGTCGACAACCTCCTCGACACTGAAGCGGGCCCGCTGCACATTGCTGGATGCCCGGTTGATACAGTAGCTGCACTCGTAGATACAAAAGTTGGTCAGCAACAGTTTCAGCAGCGAGATACAGCGGCCGTCCGGCGCGTAGCTGTGACAGATGCCCATGCCGGTGGTGGAACCGACCCCCCTGCCGCCGCTCGAATCCCGTTTCACCGACCCGCTGCTGGCGCAGGAAGCATCATACTTCGCCGCATCCGCCAGGATGGTCAGTTTGCGCAGACGGTTCATAACTCCTCCCGGGCTTTCAGTTAACGCGCTTTACAATAACTGTATTAATATACAGTACAAGAGAGAAAAATCCACCCTCTAGCGCGCCAAATATAATTGCCCGGCAAAAGACTGGCCGTCACACCGGGCCTGACGGCTTCAATTTAACCAGACATAACCTGCCGCCTGCGGTATACTACCGCCGCTTTTTTACACTGCGACCCAGCCCGCCTGCATTACCGCGTTTTGCTCGCCCCATTTGGACCCGTAAATGAACAATACAGAGACCGTTGCCATTGGCTTCGACGCGCTCGGCCTCGCCGATGCCCTGCTGCCCGCGCTGCGCAAAATCGGCTATGAAATGCCCTCGCCGATACAGGCGCGCACCATCCCGCCGCTGCTGGCGGGCCGCGACCTGCTGGGCCAGGCGCAGACCGGTACCGGCAAGACTGCCGCGTTCGCCCTGCCACTGCTGTCGAAGATCGATATCGCCGACCCGGCCACCCAGGGCCTGATTCTGGCCCCCACCCGGGAGCTGGCTATACAAGTGGCCGAAGCCTGCCAGTCCTACGCCAGCCATATGCGCGATTTTCATGTGGTGCCGATCTATGGCGGCGCCGATTACCGCGGCCAGATCAAACAGTTGCGCCGCGGCGCCCAACTGGTGGTGGGCACCCCGGGCAGGGTGATGGACCATATGCGCCGCGGTACCCTGGACCTGTCCCGTATCCGCCACCTGGTGCTGGACGAGGCCGATGAAATGCTGCGTATGGGCTTTATCGACGACGTCGAATGGATTCTCGAGCAAACCCCCGCGCAGCGCCAGACAGCTCTGTTCTCCGCCACCATGCCGAGTGCGATCAAACGCATCGCCAAAGCGCATCTGCGCGAGCCGGAAGAAATCACCATCAAGGTCAAGACCGCAACCACCGAGCGCATCGCCCAGCGCTATTGGACGGTCACCGGTGTCAATAAGCTCGATGCCCTGACCCGCATCCTGGAGGCCGAGGACTTCGATGCGGTGATCATTTTCGTGCGCACCAAGATCGCCACCCAGGAACTGGCGGAACGGCTGCGGGCCCGGGGTTACGGCGCCGCCCCGCTCAACGGCGATATCGCCCAGAGCCAGCGCGAGCAAACGCTGAATCAGTTGAAAGCCGGCAAGGTCGATATTCTGGTGGCCACCGATGTCGCCGCCCGCGGCCTCGATGTGGACCGTATCACCCATGTGATCAACTACGATATTCCCTATGACACCGAAGCCTATATCCACCGCATTGGGCGCACCGGGCGGGCCGGTCGCAACGGCGAGGCCATTTTGTTTGTGGCGCCGCGGGAAAAGCGCCTGCTGCGGGCCATCGAAAAAGCGACCAATAAAAGTATTACGCCGATGTCGCTACCTTCCACGGCGGATATCAACCAGAAACGGATCGCCGATTTCAAACAGCGCATTACCGAGACGGTGACCAGCGAGCAGCTGGATGAGTTTATGCCACTGATCGAGGACGTGGTGGAGGAACAGCAGTTAAATCCCCTGCACGTCGCCGCCGCCCTGGCCCTGATCGCCCAGGATGGAACACCGTTGCTGCTGAAGGAGCTGCCCGCACGCCCCAAACGCACTCGGGAAGACGGCGACGGCCGCGGCGGGGACAACCGCCGCGCACCGGCTGAACGCCCACTGGAGAAAGATATGGACCGCTACCGGCTCGATGTGGGCCGCGACCACGGCGCCAAACCGGGCCATATCGTCGGCTGTATTGCCAACGAAGCGGACCTCGACAGCCAGTATATCGGCCATATTGCCATCCATGACCGCTACGCCACGGTGGACCTGCCCAAGGGCATGCCGAAGGAAATTCTGGCGATACTGAAAAAAGCCCGTGTCGCCGGGCGGCCGCTCAACCTGCGCAAATGGCAGGCGGAGAACCCGCGCGCCGCGGCCAAACCCCGCGCCAGGCCGAAAAAGAAAAAAACCGGCGAACACAGCGGCGAGCGCCGTTGACAGGGCCGGTGTATTGCGATAACTTTTTAGCTCGTAAACAAACAGCCTTAGGCTTACGAATAGATGGACTAGGCTTACGAACAACTCCTAAGCTTACCGGTAAAAAATTTTAAACCTTATGAACTTATCAATAGCTCGTCAATTCACCACCACTACCACCACCGGAGCCGTGTTTGGAGGGTAGTGGATAGGTTGAATTGACCAGTTAACTGAAAACCCTCTGAGCGAAAGCCAGAGGGTTTTTCTTTATCGACGCCTCCGGTTTTTGCGACGGGCACTCGCTAACGTTAAAACCAAAGAGGCATAATCATGTTACAGTCCAGTCATATCGAGGGCGACCACCGGCAAATCGGTAAGCGCCTGGATTTATTTCACTTCGATGCCGCAGCACCGGGCATGGTGTTTTGGCGCCCCAGGGGTTGGCAGCTTTATCGCACCATCGAGCAGCATATCCGCGCGCATTACCGCGCCGGCGGTTTTCATGAAATCAAGACACCGCAATTGCTGAAGCGGGAGCTTTGGCAGCAGTCCGGCCACTGGGACAAGTTTGCCGACAACATGTTTGTCGGCGGCGCACTGGCGGCGTCGCAACCCGCTGAGTACGCCCTCAAACCCATGTCCTGCCCGGCCCATATTATGTCGTTCAAACACGGAGTGCACAGCTACCGCAAGCTGCCTTACCGGCTCTTTGAATTTGGCCTGGTCCACAGAAACGAGGCCTCGGGCGCTCTTAGCGGCTGTATGCGACTGCGCCAGTTCACCCAGGACGACGCCCATGTGTTTTGCAGTTGGGAGCATGTGACAGCGGAGGTGCGGGCTTTTTTCGACCGGGTAACAAAGGTCTACCGCGCTTACGGCTACGATCAGTTGAGTGTCAAACTGTCGACCCGACCGCAACAGAGCCTTGGCAGCGCAGCCCTGTGGCGCCGCGCCGAACAGCTCCTGGCCGACGCCAGCGCCGGTGCCGGCCTGGCCCCGCAAACGCAGATCGGCGAAGGCGCCTTCTACGGCCCCAAGCTGGAGCTGAGTCTGAGCGACGGCCAGGGGCGCCAGTGGCAATGCGGCACCATCCAGCTAGACTTCAATTTGCCGGTAAAATTCGGCCTGCGCTACCGCGATGCGGCGCCCGAGCAGACGCCTGTCATTTTGCACCAGGCGATCCTCGGGTCGCTGGAGCGCTGGGTGGGGATTATGTTGGAAGCCAGCGGTGGCGCACTGCCGTTTTGGGTGGCCCCGGTGCAGGTGGCGGTTGCCAACGTCGACCGGGAGTCGCTATCCTACGTCGAACAATTGTCCCGGGAACTGGAAACACGGGCGTTCAGGGTCGAAAACGCGTTTGGCGAGGAGAGCCTGGGCCGTAAAATTCGCCGTTTAACGCAACTGCGCGTACCGGTGTTACTGCTGGCGGGCGCCCGGGAACAACGCCAGGCAATCGTCAAGGTACGCCGGGCCGGCGCCCGCGACAACCACACGGTCGAACGCAGTGCTGTGGTTGACTACCTGGAGAAACTGGCTGAATAAACGAGGGCACCATCGATAGTTACGAGCCACCCGAGACGCAAACCCATGCCCCCGCAGGCGCACAGCAACCGTTGACTACAGCGGTGCTGGCGCACTGTCGCCGACTGATACGGAACTATCTGGAGCAACGGCGCCGGTGCGCCGAATATGAACTGGTGCAACTGCTGGTGGCGGAGAAGGTTTATCCATGGGCCGGCGACAGCACGCTGGCCCTGTTTCAAAAGCACTTTATCGTGCAACACAGCCTGTACGAACTGCGACAGCATTTTTCCACCCGCAAACTGTGGCTCCATATCGCGCCGGTCGAGATTTCCCTGGCTGCCGCCGAGGACGCTGAGACTAAAACGCTCAATGTCGCGGCACAGCAGCAGGTGGCTGACTTTTATCTGGACCTGGCAAACTTTTACACAGCTACGCCGGATACAGTGGCAGACTATCTCCAGCGTTTTTGGCGTCGTTTTGAAAAAACCGAAGCGGTCAGCGACCCTTACGCCACCCTCGGCCTCGAAGGCGCCGAACCCTGGCCGCGGGTGCAGCGACGGTTTCGCGAGTTGGCAGCGCGCACGCATCCCGACAAGGGCGGCAACGCCGAGACCTTCGCCGCCGTAAAAGCCGCCTACGACGCACTGAAGGCCAGTCGGTAAACACCAGGCAAAATCTCCCATAGTCACCCCACCCCGATACGCCTCCCCCCAAGCATCATGCGAAGTCCAAGCCATAAAACAGGTTGGTAGTCTAAACCTGACCACTACAGTATAGTTTGATCAATCAGAGGCTTGTCGAGGTTTACCGTATGATTGCAGTTGGACCCGGTGTGATAATTGCCGCGTTGCTATTGTTTAGCACCGTGCTATCGGCCGAGCAGATCGGCAGTGTGGACACTAAATTCAGGCTGTTGTCGCCTGATGATTCCATCAGGCTCGAAGTTTTCGACGATCCGAAGATAGCGGGTGTGGCTTGTTATCTGAGTCGGGCCAAGACCGGTGGCTATAAGGGTGCTATCGGCGTGGCAGAGGATACGTCGGATGCTTCACTCGATTGTCGCCAAGTCGGACCCATCGTTATCCAGGGCAGCTTAGAGTATGGCGAACCCGTATTTCGCGAGCGACGATCGCTCATTTTCAAAAAGCTGCAAGTCGTGCGGTTTTGCGATACCAAACGTAACAGCGTTGTTTACCTGGTTTACAGCGAGCGGGTTATTGAAGGTTCACCAAAAAACTCTGTATCTGCCGTGCCGATCGCCCCTTGGAGCCCGGGTACCGGTGAAGCCTCAATGGCGCGCTGCGAGTATGGCCGCTAGCCTGGAACCGTGCATCGACACAGTACAATTCGAAGCAGGCCCACAGAAGCCCCATAAAGCAGTAGCCAAGACCCCAGATAAGGGCTTGCGGAGAGACCTCCCACGAAAGGTTTGCGCACAACGACAAAGATTGCCATACTCACCCTTGTTTTGTTGCAGTGCAGCATAAACCGGAGTCCCAGTTGACTTCTTGACCCAACTGCCCATGCGCCAAAACGGTGCATTTTGATTTTGGGGCATAGCCGGATAATTGCCTATGCTTTACCACCTTTATGAACTCAGTCACGCGGCTGTGCGGCCGCTGCGGGTGTTGGCCAAGACCAACGCCAATCTGCTCAGCCTGCCCTTTAACCCCGCCGCCTACTCGGTACCAGGTCGCTTTTCGGCCGCCACCAGTAACTTCTTTCTGTCTGTGACCCGCCGCTACGGCAAACCCGATTGGGGCATAGACCAGACCCGCATCAACGGTTACCCGGTGCGGGTCAAAGAGAAAGTGGTTTGGGAAAATGACTTCTGCCGCCTGCTCCACTTCAAGCGTAAAAAGAAAGATCTGCTGGCCGCCCACGGACACCGGCGCTACGATCCGCGGGTATTGCTGGTGGCGCCGCTGTCCGGCCACTACGCCACACTGCTGCGCGGCACCGTGGAGGCAATGCTGCCGGAGCACGAGGTCTATGTCACCGATTGGGAGGATGCCCGCAATGTCCCGGTGGGGTTGGGCCGTTTCGATCTCAACGACTATGTCGACTACGTTATCGACATGCTGCATCACCTCGGACCCGCGGCCCATGTGATCGGCATTTGCCAACCCGGGCCGCCGGTGCTGGCCGCGGTCTCTCTGATGGCCGCAGCGCAAGACCCGAATCGACCCGCCACCATGACGTTTATGGGGTCGCCCATCGATACCCGCCGCTCGCCGACGGTGCCTAACAAGCTGGCCATGGAGCGCTCCTACGCCTGGTTTGAGCAAAATATGATTTACAGTGTGCCATGGCCCAACCCCGGTGTGATGCGCCGCGTCTATCCGGGGTTTCTGCAACTGGGCGGGTTTATCACCATGAACCCGCGCTCGCATCTGGAGGCCCACGAAGATTATTTCAACCACCTGGTGGAGGGTGACTGCGACAGTATTCAAAAACACCGCGAGTTCTACGACGAGTACCTGGCAGTGCTGGACCTCACCGAGGAGTTTTACCTGCAGACTATTCGCGAGGTGTTTCAGGATCACCACCTGGCTCGCGGCGTGTTTCGACACCGTGGCGAACTGGTGCAGCCCGGCGCCATTACCGACGTGGCACTGATGACGGTGGAAGGGGAAAAGGACGATATTTCCGGCATCGGCCAAACCCAGGCGGCACACGATCTGTGTGGCAATATTCCCGCCGCCAAACGCTTTGATTATGTGCAGCCGGGGGTGGGCCACTACGGCGTTTTCAACGGCCGCCGTTTTCGCAGTGAAGTGCAGCCGCGCCTGCGCGATTTTATCCGCTCCCACTTCGACTGGAAACGAGAGGCCGACTACCGCGGTTGAGGCCCCGGCTCTGAGTAGTCAGACCGCAGCAATCACAACCGCAGGTCATACCTCCAGGATCAGGCCCGAGGTATTGTGCGGCGCCGGCACGTGCCAGGCCTGGTAATCGGCCTCGAGTTTGTCGACGCAGCGCTGCGCCACGGTGCGGAAAGTCGGCCGCCCCGGATCGCTCAACACGATCCGCCCAACGCCGGCCTGATGTGCCCGCCGCACCAGATTGAACAGCGGATCGACCATGGAATCCCAAAAACAGATATCCGCCCCGATCACCATATCAAACCGGGACAGGTCGACCCGCCTGACGTTTTCGTAACGGCTGCGCCAGGTCTCCACTTTTACGCCGTTGATATCGGCATGGTGCAACAGGTACGGAAATACCGAGGCGTCGGCATCGAGCGACGTGACACGGGCGGCGAAGTGTTTTGCGCAAAAAATCCCACCAAGGCCCCAGCCGCAGCCGATTTCCAGTATCTTCAACCGTTGCCTGGGGCGGCTCTCCTGCAGGTAGTCCATCAGCAAAAAGCTGGATTTCCAAAATTTATTGCCGTGAATTTCAGCAGCGCCGGTCTCTTGCCGCAGGCGCCGAATATCTTTGTGGTTGTTTTTGAGAATCGTCAGACCGAAGGCTTCACGGGCGTTGCCGCTGCTTGTCATAAAAACTGCTCTGCTTGAAGTGATCGGAATACCCGCCGGGCAAAGGACTGTATTCTACACCGCGCTGTGGCAGATAAGTAAATACGCTATGGTAGGGAGGTAATTGTTACAGTCATATTACGCGGATTTTGCCCGTCCCCCGATCACTATCCAAACGAGGAAAATCTGCGGGGTGCTTTAGCCGCTTGAAAACTTATAATGCAGCGTAACCGCCGAGCTGCGGGTGGCGGCCTCATCGACAATGGCGGGGCGGAACTGAATAGCTTTGATTTCTTCCCGCGCCCGCGAGGGTATCCGCACCCCGTCGTCGCGCTGGGTAAACTCGATGCGGGCGGCCCTGCCCAGCGCATCGACATCGAGCGAGGCAGTCGCCTGCACCAGTCGCCGCTGGGTCGGCAACAGCAGACTGGCGCCCGGGTAACTGACGCCGCGCAACGCCGGCACCCAACTGACGAATTGCATAGCGCTGCCCGGCGATGACTCACTGTCACCCGGGCCGGCGGGCGTATCGGGCAGCGGCGAGAAAACCGGCGCCGGCAGCGCCGCCGGGCGACTGAAAAATTGGCGCAGCGCCGCCGGTTCAAGGCCGAGCGCCAGCAACTGCCGATGGGCGCCGTTGTACTGCTGCACGGCTTTTTTTACTGAACCATAACTGATCGACTGCCGCACCACACTGCCGCGCAGATAGGTGGAACGCGTAAAGCTTCTGACCCGTGCCGACAGCAGTTCCCAGTCGGCCAGGTAAACCAGCGTCATAGCCTCAGCCTGCGCCGCGGTCGGTCGCAACGACTGCCCGTAAATGGACTGGATGCGCTGTAGCGCCTGGCGCCCACTCTGCAAGTGCCGGTTCACTTCCGCCGTATCAGTATCGATCCGGTTTTCGAAAAGCCCGCTGCGATCGCGCGGAACCCGCTGCAAATCGGACTCCCGCAGCAGCGCATTGGCTTTCACATCCCGTGCCAGCGCCAGCGCCAGGTAGTAGTGGGACAACGCCAAGCGGTAGAGCACGGGCACCAGGCGGGGATCGTCCAGGTTGCCGTACTGCCGTTGGGCCGCCCTGAGCGCCAGTTGATTGATCTCATTGGCGCGCCGCAGGTGAGTGTGGCGTTGGGCCGCCGCGTCCAGACCCACCACCGCCAGATGCCAGTCACTGATCCGCCCCAGGCCCCCGGCATAATCCAGACGCTCACCGCGGGAGAACGCCTGGCGATAGAGCCAGGTCATGTGGCCGTAGCCATCGTTGGCGCGGTCCCAGCGCCCGGCACTTTGATCCACCGTCACCAATGCCTGTAACAGGGGAATCTGGCGACTGGAATACAGCCCTTCGTTGATACGGGTCAGGTGAATCGCCCGCCGGTAAGCCCTGCCGGCACCCCGGTAATCGCCCTGCTGCGCCAAGGTCGCGGCCAGTCCTTGCAGCGGCTCACTCAGGTCCGCAGCATAGGGTCCGAACTCGGATTCAATCTCGGCAATCGCCGTGTGGTAGTAAGCGGGCGGTGTCTGCTGGGGTTCCTGTTGATCGTCCCCTTGGACCGCCGCCACCGCGAGCGCGGCCTGACACAGCCACAGTAAACAGCCGCCAAGGACCGCGGCCCCAAACCGGTTGGGTGTCGAGCAATCGCGGTCCGGTAGGGAAAATCTGCTCATACTGACTGCATCAGTCCGCTGGTTTGTGTACGGCGGCCGGTTCTTACCATTTCGGTTTTCCATGCACTGTAGAGTCCGCCCGCCGCGATTAATTCAATCGCGGTTGTGGCTCCCATCGCCGCTGTCGTCACACCAGAAACCGGCCAGTGCCGCCTCGAGCTGCGTCTGGTCGCGACAGCGCTGCGGGTGCCAGTGCCCGGGAAACAAGTGCCGGTAAAAGGGTTCACTGAAACGGTGGTCCGCCAGCAGGATTATACCCCGGTCGGTCTCCCGCCGGATCACCCGCCCGGCGGTCTGCAATACCCGCGTCATACCCGGGTAGCGGTAGGCATAGTCGAAGCCGTCCAGTCCTTCGCCCTGGTAATAGTCCCGGATCAGTTGCCGCTGCGGATTAATCTGCGGCAAACCTACCCCCACTGCGATGACGCCGGTCAACCGATCGCCCACGTAGTCCACCGCCTCGCCGTAGATACCACCCGTGATGGCGAACCCTACAGTGGCGCCGGCACCCTCGAAATGAGCCAGAAACCGGGCCCGGGACGCGTCGCTGGCAGCCGGCGCCTGCCTGACGACCGCCGTATCGGGGTAGCGTGCGACAAAACCCGCAAACACCTGATCGAGGTACTGATAGGAGGGAAAAAACACCAGGTAGTTGCCCCGGCGGGACTGGCAGGCCGCCGCAATCAACAGCACAATCCCCTCCACCCCGGCAGCGCGGTGTCTATAGCGGGTATCGATGTACTCGCAGACAAAAACCCCCTGCTGGTCGGGGGTAAACGGCGACGGCAGGGTCAGGTAACCGGTCTGCGGTTGCAGGCCCAATACCCGGCGGAAAAAAAACGCCGGCCGCAAGGTGCCGGAAAACAGCACACCGCCATGAAACCGCGCATAGATATCGGTCAAAAAGCGGCTCGCATCCAGGCACTTGCGGGTCACGCAGATATCACCCCGGCGCGCCGGCTGCCGTTCCGTCACGGTGCGATAAACGGTGTCCTCCAGCGCATCCACCTTCAGATAGCGGTAGATTTCCGGCACCCACTCACCGAAGGCATCTGGAAAACGCACGCCCTGTTGCGACAACAGGTCGATAACAGCTTTCACCTTCTCGACGGCGCGAGTCAGGGTCTGGGGCTTTTCGGCAGTCACGGAGGTGCCGGCCGGCAGCGGCTTCGCCCAGCGACTGATGGCGCGGGCCACACCTTTGACCGCGCGCTCCAGGCGGGGGTGAGAGGATTTACACAGCAGTGCGATACGCTGCACATCAGCGCGGGAAAACTGCACCGAGTACATATCCCGCGATCGCTCGACCAGGTTGTGGGCCTCGTCCACCAGCAGGCCGATGCGGTGCTCGCCGGCGCCGCTCTGGCGAGACTTATTGTGCGGCAACTCTTTATTCCAGCCCCCGGAATCGCGAAAATAGGTGAGACCCACCAGCGGATCAAAGACATAGTTGAAATCGGCTACCACAAACTGCACCCAGGGCAGTAACTGCAACGACAACTCGAACGGACACAGCCGGTGTTCAGCGGCGCTGCGGCGCACGGCGGCGCTGTCGATAACGTCCTGTTCCAGCAGTGCCCGCCGCGCCGTCGGCAGTCGGTCGTAAAATCCGAGCAGCAGCGGACAGTTGCCCTCGCCATCGCGCTCGCAGCCGCCGTTGCGACACTCGCAGATATCGTTTTTGGCCTGCAACACCAGCGCGGTCATCTGCAGGCCGCCACGGCGCAACAACGCCAGGCAGTCTGCCACCACCGCCCGCCCCTGTTTCTTGGCGGTCAGGTAAGTTACTTGATCGATATGTTTCTCACCCATGACCTTAACAGCCGGGAACACACTGCTGACAGTCTTGCCAATACCCGTGGGCGCCTCGGCCAGCAAGCTGTCGCTGTCGCGCAGGCTGCGGAACACTGCGACGGCGAGCTGGCGCTGGCCGCGGCGGTAGTCCGGAAACGGAAACGCCAGCCGGGCGGCGCTGTCGAGCATTTGCGCACGCCGGCGCGCGATCAACTCGTGCCAGTCCAGGTAGGCGTCGATCAGGGGCAGACAGAACGCCTCCAGGGCAGCGCGGTCGGCAGTCTGCTGTTGCCGGTGCACCCGATCCGCCAGCAGGTCGTACCAAACCATGCCCAGGTCCAGGGTGGCAGGCGCCTCGTTGTGTTGCCGAAGATAGCAGTAGCCGTAGACCTTAAGCTGCGACCAGTGCAGAAAGCGCTGACTGTCGGCCAGCTCCGCCGGCGGACTGTAGGTCGTTTTTATCTCTTCCAGCAATGGCGGCGTGTGCTGCGGATGCAGCAAGTCCAGCCGCCCACCGAGCCGCAGCCGGTACCCGCGGCGCTCGATAGTGACCTCGACGGGGTATTCGGCGAGACTCTCCGCGGGTCGTTGTTTTTGCAAACGACTGTGTGCCTTGATTCCTTCCTGGGCACTCGGCCCTGCCGCCGCCGACGACAGCAAGTCGCCGCGCCGGCAGGTAAACTCCACCAACTGCCTGACCGACAGCGCCAGGGTGTCGGCGGGCATATCAGGCACAGTCACCCCACTCGACCGCCAGCACCCGGTGGGCAATGTTGTGTTCAGCAAAGAAACACATCCAGCGCAGCTGATTTTTTTGCAGGCGGTCCCCCGGCCCTTTTACTTCCACCAGCTCATAGCCGCTGTCCGGGGGAAATAGCACCAGGTCCGGCAGCCCGGCGCGATTGTTGCGCAGCTCGGCCAGTTGGCGGCGAAAGATTTTCTCCCAGTGGGCGGCGGGAATGCGTGTCAGGGCGAGATCAATCAGTTCCTCCGACAGGTATTGCCAGGCCACCAGCGGGTTGGCAATACCGCGCTTGTGCCGGAAGTTGCGCTTTACGGTATCGGTAAACGCCGGGCCGGACAACTGTTCAAAGCGCGCCTGCAGCAACTCTGCCCGGGCGATGTGAAAGTCTGGCTCGTAAAAATCCCCGGGCGCCGTCTGGAAGGGATTGAAAAACGCGCCGGCCACCGGTGCAAACACAATATCCCAGATAAACAGGCCGAGTACGCCATTGAACAGTGTGTTTTCGACATAGAAGCAGCGTCCTTCAGCGGCCAGGTACTCCGCCGCCGCCCATTCCACCGATGCCGGCCCGGCTGCCAGCACGACGGTTTTGGTGGGCACCTGGTAAGCCGGCGGCTGGGGCCAGTCATCGCCGTGGCGGCGGGCGATACGGTAACCGAAGGCGCCGGCAAATGTCAGCTCTTCCTCGCTGCGGGGCGCCGCCAGTATATCGCGGCAAAACGCCAGGGCCGCCGCCGGCCGGCCCTGCTTCGCGGCCAGGCGGGCACGCCGCTCCCGCGCCGGGGGGCGCTCGCAGGCGCGATAGAGCATGTCGGCCTGATCCAGGGCATCGAGCCGCTCCAACTGCCGGGCCAGTGTCAAGGTCAGGCGGTCCAGGCGCCGGCTCAGGGTTTTGTCGGCACGGTCTTTGGCGGGCAAACCGGCATGGAAGTCGACCAGGGTATCGGCGTCCGCACCGATGACGGTATCGAGCTGCTCTGCACAGCGGTAATACTGGAGGTGGCGCTCTATCTGGGCGCGGGACTGAAACAGTAAATGCCGCTGTTCGAGCGAATAGCGTTCGTAGGTCTGCAGCCCGAGGTCGCGCAGCACATAGTCGGTCAGGTCCTGGCGCAGGTTGCCGAAGTAGCAGAGTTTGAACGTCGTGAACGCCTCCTCGCCGTTGATCCGGTATACGGTGTCGGCCCCGGACAGGCGCAGCCCCACGGATTCTGCTTGTACCAGCAGCGCCTTTTCCAAAGCGCCCCGCCCCAGGGTCCTGAATGTTTTTAGTTCCCCACGCTCCACACACAACGCCAGCAACTCGGCCTTGGAAAAAAGCGGCACCAATACCGCGGGTTCGACAACCGGGTCGATGTCCAGCAGGCCGGCACCGGCCAGTATCTGCGCCGCGGTTTCTATCGAGTCGATTTCGCTGTAGCTCAGTTTACTGCGGCGAAATAATTGCCCTTTTCTGGACAGTAAGCGCACATAGAGTTTTTGCGCGTCGGGGTCGACGGACTGGAAACTGTCGTAAAACGTTTTTTCCCCCGGGGACAGCAAACTCGTGTACCGGTCTGCAACGAAATTCACCAGCGACAAAAAATTGGATAGATAGTAATCGGGAGGCAGATCAACGGCTTTCATTTTCTGGCTAACAGACGGGATGTGGAGCCGGCATGAGATTGTCCTCTATCCGAAAACGGTATTATCGGGATTTTTCGGCGGAAATGAAACCAGTGCTCTGGCCGGACAATATTTTCACCGCGGTGGCACTTGAGTCTCACCGGGCTATTCTCCCATTGAGGCCGGCCCAGTTTAAAGACACCAAACTGCTTTTCGGTGAGAAGATTTAGTGGTCAATACACCAGCTTATGTATTTGGAGGGACTTTAGTTTTTGGTTGATGCGAAGTTTATGCCTCGGAAGCCGGCCCTTGCCGAAAGCCGGGGTTATGGGTTCGGGACACGCGTAAACCCGTCCATGGGGCTTTCTTCGGCATCCATGCCTCAGAAAGTCCCGAACCCATAACCCCGACTTTCGACAAGGACCTACCACCCCAGTGACGGTAATATCAGTACACAAGTGATTGGCACTTCCTTCACAAAGTTTGTGCCATTCATCGAGCCCCGCGCTATCTTTACTGATCTCGATCAAAATACCGGTGGTAGGTCTGCCGCTGGGTGGAGCTTTCAGAAACTCTCGACAGCAGGGATGCTGTCGTGAAGCCCCCAGGGATGGGTTTACGGCGTGTTTCTGAAAGCTCCACCCAGCGGCAGACCGGTCAATTGGCACAGTCTTGCTTAAAGAAATATCGTTCTTGACTGGGACTTTTTTTAATAAAAAGAGTATCGGCAAGGCACTTCAAGTAACGCCGGACCAGAAAGGGTGGCAGAAATTGGAGAAAAACAGCACGGCCGTCAGTCAATAGCAGCAATAACTGCTAGGGCCTGTTCACACTAATTTTGATAGAATGTGCGCCTATGGAAATCACGAAAGCACAATTCAAAATTATTGAACATCTCCTGCCAATACAGAGGGGAAATGTAAAAATACCGAACATACAGGTGA
>NZ_ML660102.1 GCF_007004655.1 Exilibacterium tricleocarpae | reverse complement strand
CTGTTTCGACGCCTGAAAGGATTCCGAAGAATCTTTAGCCGATTCGACAAGCTTGATGTGGTTTTCAGGTTTTTCATTAACTTTTCACTGATCGCCGACAGGCTGATTAGTGTGAACAGGCCCTAGGTAAACTGTATTGAAAACAGTTAAGATAAGGGCTGGATAATGAAATAAAAATCAGCCTGTTTTGATTCTGAAGTCTGGTTGGAGATTATTCCAGTGGTTTCTTAATCCTTCTTTGTGTACCTCATTCATAGGCAGATCTTTCAAAGCATCGGGCCAAATGGAGCGGGCTTTGTCCATTACGTCTTTCAGGTGTGGTTTTATCGCCCGCAACGGAATGCCCGCGCTGTCGGCCCAGGACTGAAAATTAGCTATTGTTACCGCATACCATGCTTTGTTTTTGCCAAGGTTGAGCGCGTATTTTTTCTCGTCTTCGATGTAGACGCTCGTTGTTACTATGTCATAGGCAGGGGAAAGCCGGGGCGTTATCTGATCCTGATAAAGCAGGCTCCAATTCTTCAGGTGAGCGTCGCCATTGGCGAGTAATATGTTGACCAGTAACCGGCGGGCGAGCTGCTGGGCATCGGCCAGGCCATCGCCAGAGTATTCGTAAATGACTCGGCCGATTTGCTCGTAGTTTGCAGCGTTATATTTTTCGTGTGGGTATTTCACCAGTATCTGCGCAAAGTCCTCCATATGAACACGCGTATCTTTGTTTCGATCAAATCGTTTAATGGCGAATGCCTGATTTTCATCAGGCAGGTTGATTGGCGGTAAATTATCAAGCTTATCCAGATCAACCAGTTTGACTTCCGGAATATCGACGCCCACCATCGCCGCCAGAGACATGGCGGTATATTCATTGAGTGGTACGTTTTTATGCCTGGTGGATGGCGTTTTGATAATCCAGTCGCCCAAGGCGTCTCCCTTTAACAGGTTGTAGCGTCCGTCTTTCTCCTTCATAGAGAACTTCATCTGAACGCCTGCTAGAGAAAATTTACTTCTCTGATTGCCTTTATTGAATTTTACGGCCTTCGCTCTTCCATGTGTCATTTGCACACTATCAGGTACGTCCTCGGGTTCCATAGGTGTGGCAACTAATGCTCCGGGCAGGTCTTCGCCCAGATACAAGAAAATGTGAAACTCGTTATCGACGTGGACCTTCAGCCCTTGTGCGATCAGTTCACGTAGTGATCCCTCTGGTAATAGGTTCGATAGTATGGGATGGAGTCGTTGATTCCTTGCCCACGGCCCGGACAGGATTTTTTCTGCACGAGGAAAATTCGGGTGGGTAATCAAGCTGAACGTGGGACGGCCAGAGTCGGCAATGAATTCCTCGGCAAAACTCAGGACGTTGCGACCATTACTGAAGCCTGCCAGGTAGCCAACTAATCGACCATGCAGTGTAAGCTGCAGGACGCTGACTTTGTCACTATTTTCCGTACTCATTCGTCATCCCCTAACATGCCTTGCCAAGGGTCATCGGATAAGCGCTTTTTCTCTTCAGCACTGGATGCCTTTACTGGTGGAGTATCGACATCATCGCCTTCCAGCACCGCTTTTACAGCATTCAGTTTTTCCTGAGGGACTAGCAGGAGTTCACTGTTCAAACCCTTGGCAATGAGTTCCAGCGTATCCAGCCTGGGATTGCCTTTGGATTCGAGGCGCTGGTATTGCTGGCGCGAGATGCCAATGCGCAGCAGCATATCGTGCTGCTTCAGTCTCAGCTGTATTCGGCGATTCTTGAGTTGATCCAATAGCGACGTCATAATGAAACACATATGTTGCTTAATATAGGAAAGAAACATACTAGTTTCTATATCTTGAAAAAGCAATAAATATATTGCTTTCGGAGGAAGGGAGCCACAAAATATCTGGAAGCAGCGTATATGTTTCTTTTTCGGCAAGCTAAACAGGGAAGTTACTGAGTAAGAACCCGTTTTATCCATACCCGATTATGAGTTAAGCGGCGTTGCATCTTGTGTCGATAACTTGCCTGAAATAGCAGGACATAAAGGTAGCCGGCCCCCGCTACCATCCTATCCTGTCTCTTGACCATAGCGTTGCTGCGGTCATGTGGACGGGTTGGAAATGTACTGCTTGATAGGGTTTCGCAGGGCACTTCGCCCGCTTCGAGTTCGAAGCGCCGGCCGTTTCCCAGCTGGCTGAAAATATATTCGTCGGAGCGCTCGGCGAAGGTCGCCAGCTCCCTGAGGTGCCCTCAAGGATACTCGTTCAGAACCTGTGTGACGCTGAGTTCTTGATATTCTCAATAAACCGTGTGCGGATTGGATGCAGTGCGTGTCAGCCCCGAGAAGCGTGTCGTGACCGCCTTGCGGATAAAACAGGGGCGTATTGAGTCTATGCTTGATAACATGGCTGGAAAGTTAAATTGTTCGTATTAACCATGAAATCCTATTTTGTAAGCGTAAGCGCGCCTGTATTCACCGGACTATGGCTGGCACTGCTGTCCACCGCGTCGCTGGCCGAGGCGCATTTCCCCAGACCTGCCGAGTTGCAACCCGATATCGATTTTTGGGTGAGGGTGTATACCGAGGTGGACACCCGTAGCGGGTTCATTCACGATGCAGATCAGGTAACCGTTGTCTACGAAACTCTGCCGCTCAAAGGTGACTACCACGGCGACCGTAAAGCGATGCGCGCGGCCCGGTCCCGCTACGCGAAAATACTGCGGCGTCTGGCCCGCGATCGCAACAATCTCAGTGCAGAAGAGCAGCGCGTATTGGACCTCTGGGGGCCGGCTACCGGCAATAAGCGCCTGCTTGAAGCGGCGCGCAGCGTGCGTTTCCAGCGCGGCCAGTCGGACCGCTTCAGGCGAGGCTTGGCCCGTTCGGGACAATGGAACACCTACATCGATTCGGTGTTGTCGGAGCGGGAGCTGCCGTGGGAGTTGGCCATACTGCCTCATGTCGAGTCCTCCTTCAATCCGAGTGCCTACTCCAGGGTGGGTGCCGCGGGTATCTGGCAGTTCACTCGTTCCACCGGCCGGCGTTACCTCACGGTAGACTATGTGGTCGACGAACGCATGGACCCCTTCGCGGCGACCGTGGCTGCGGCGCAGTTGCTGGAGCACAACTACCAGCTTACCGGCACCTGGCCGTTGGCGCTTACGGCGTACAACCACGGCGCCTCCAGTATGCGGCGTGCCACCAGGCAGCTCGGCACTACGGACATTGCCCGGATAGTTCGTAACTACAAGGGCCGCGCCTTTGGCTTTGCCTCGCGCAATTTTTATGTGTCCTTCCTGGCGGCACTGGAAGTCAGCTCCGACCCGGAGCGGTATTTTGGCGTCGTGGACCTGGCCTCGCCGGTACAGTACGCAGAAGTAGAGATGCCGGCCTATGTACCGGTGGGTGCCTTTGCACGCGCGTTCGACGTCGCTCCGGATTTCCTGAGGCCCCACAATCGCGCGCTCCTGGAACCGATCTGGCGCGGAAAAAAGCGCGTTCCCAAAGGGTTTACCCTGCGGGTTCCCCGTGATGCCGTCAACGGTGAGCCCGACGTCCTGCTGGCCGCTATTCCGGAGGAGCTTCGCTTTGAGGAGCAGACACCGGATATCTTTCACACCGTGGTACGTGGCGACACGGTCTCGGAGATCGCGCATCGCTACGGCCACAGCATCCGGGATATTGTGGCTATGAACGGGTTGAACCGCCGCTACCAGATTCGTATCGGTCAGGTGCTCAGGCTGCCCCAGGAAGGGGAGCCGCAACTGGCGTCGGCCAGCACACCGCCCGTCAGGTTGGTCAAGGTGTCGACCGCCGGTGCCCAGGGTGAGCTGGCCGACGCGGAAACACCGGCGGCGGACACAGGCGCGGCGCAAGCCGAACAAACCGTGCTCGGCAGTATGGCCGGCGATCAGCCGGTGGCGGAAATCCAACTGTTGGCCGACCCCAGCGATTATACCGTAGCCAGCAATCACACCATTGAAGTGCAGGCCTCTGAAACGCTGGGACATTACGCGGAGTGGCTGGACCTGCGCGCCAGCCACCTGCGCCGCATCAATGGCCGCCGTTACGGTCGCCCGGTAGTCATCGGGCAGCGGCTGAAGCTCGATTTTTCCCATGTGGCCCCGGAAGAGTTTGAGCGCCGGCGCATTGCCTATCAGAAGAACCTGCAGCAGTCGTTTTTCATGGGCTGGCACATTCGGTCTACGCGCAGGCATTTGGTCGCCGAGGGCGACTCCCTGTGGGAACTGACCCACAAGAAATACCGCATTCCACTCTGGCTGCTGCGCCAGTACAACCCCGATCTGGACCCCGACCGGCTGCGCCCGGGAATGGAAATTGTCGTACCGGAGCTGGCCGAGGTCTGATACCAAGCTTCACCCGGACGCAGTTGCAGGTTGAGGGTCGGGCGGCATACCCGGTCCCCTTCTGGCCGGGCGCGGACCGCCCCAGGGAGATCCATCAGTATAGAGATCTATCAGTGTAGTGCGAGCCTGATGGACGTCGTTGTTGCCGGGGGTTCGGCCTTAGCCGGCTCGCGAACAAGCTTGACCACGGCTTTTCTTACATACTCTATCGTAACCTGCACGAAGAAGTAATAATGTCGTTAATATACGGGACAATCTTCCATTTCCATCCTGAAATGGGTGAATCGCCAGAAAAACTACCTTAAACACAGAAATGATCAAGAGTGGGTGCATGGATGATTCACCTGTAGCTTTTGCGGCCCAATGCACCAAAGCCTCCATTTCTCTTGGGGTATCAAAAGGCGATGTCGTTTCAAACACCACACCAACTTCACGACCAGATGCGTCTTTTGCAACGACATTATTGGGCAGCGTTTTGTAACCGCCCCGGTGTCGTTCATCTTTAGTGCTATGCCGAAGTAGCGCCTGATGCAATTGGCGGACATGGTTTTCTGTTATCAGCATGTCCCCACAAGCTTGAAAAACAAGATCCATTGCCTCGGCATATCCGGCGACTTCCTGCTCATCGTCGGCCTACAGTGTGGTCAGTATGCCGCCTTTAAGTATAAATTGATCCCAGTGGGCCAAGGCGGACAGGCGATAGACCGCCCGTTCCAGGCCGCACCTGACCAGGGTGACGTCGCACACGTGGCCCTGTGTTCGTGATAGGTCCAACAGCTGCGTATTCCGGTTGAGGCCGAACAGCCGCTGGCGTACGGATGCGGCCAGGTTTTTCGGCTTTCTGGCCACCGGATGTGAAGGCCCCCAATGTAGAGGCGAACACTATATCGGTTAGCCCACAAGAAAAAGCGCAATGCGTTGCCACAATATCATTTCTGGTTTTACTTATTTTTTAGGCGCTGCTGGGTTCAGACTCTTCACCGGCGTCCTATACTGTCGTCAGCAGGCAAGCCTACCGATACACCAAAAGTATCTCGTGCTTTGGTGTTGCTGGCTTTAATGTAAGCCTGTTGGCTGCAGTCGTTGGCTTTTGGGCGATATTAAGTGCGTTTCATCGCAAGACAGAGAGCCTTTTACGGCGCAGCGCAAGTGCCACCAGCGCGATTGCCAGTAAGCTATAGAGTGCAAGGATGAGCAAAGAGCGCGGTTGCGCAACGCTCTTTGAAAACCGTTCATCCAGACTGCTCTGCAGGCGCGGAAGCGCATCATATTCAACCAGCGATATGCGTTCGCCAGCCAAGACTTTCGGCCCCAGGCGTGCGGACAAGTCATGCAGCTGTTGCCTCGCGAGGCGTTGAAATGCCCTATACCGGTTCGTATCGCGTCCTGCCATCTGCGTTAGATGGGCTTCGGCCGCGAGAGACGGGGACAGAAACCGCAGCCATTCGAGAGTCGAACGCCGTTGGTCCTCCGTTGCCTCGAACGTCTTAATCATGGGAGCCGTAGCTTGCTCAACCATGACCGTCCTCAAATAACCACTCCGATACGGCGTGTTGGACTCGTCCTGTTCGATTTGCTGATCCGGATTATCGAGTTGATACGCTTCGATCCAGCCGTCCGCACCATCGTCGGCGGTGGACGCCGTGGCCCTAACCTCGGTCAGATAGGCAAGTCGCGACGGTGTCGGATAGAGCGTTTGCACGACAAGAACAGCGATTGCGGGAACAACAAGGACGAACAGCGCCCAAAGCGCGATGAGTTGGGAAGCCGTCTGTCCGCTCGTCTCATTACGCCACGCCACAGCACCAGTGACGGCAGACCAGAACACGGCGTACAGGATGACACCTGTCAGCCAAGGCCAATAGGCTGTCATTCGCTCAGCCAGCGATGCATCGCCAGTGTTGATCCATATGGCTGCAGTCGTTGCTATAAGTAATGATGCCAAGAGAACGCCATGGCGGACAGCCAGGCGGATAAATAGAATAACGCGAGCGTCAGCGCCGGATGTCAGCAACAAACGCATCCGTCCACTGCGGCGATCCGTCGCCAGAATGTCGAACGCGATGGCGATCATGAACAGCGGCAGGATCACAACAATGACGGTAGTCACGTCGAGCCGACCGAGATTCAAGAGGGTGGGGTTCTCGAACTGATAGTTTGTGAACAAGCTTGCCGAGTTCTCCCACAGCCTTACCGTAACCCGGCTCGGATAGAGAGCATCGCTGCCAATGGCAAAATCGCCGAGAGATGCCTCAGGCAACACGGCGCTGTCGCGGATAAGCATGGGCCTGCCTTCAAAGTTTGAGGCATCTTCGCCGGTGGCGAGTCTTTCCAGGCTCTGACGAAATGCGGTCGTCCTTGCAGACTCGGCCTCGAGGAATTCCGCTTTGCCTTCAATATTGGCCCGATGATTGGCGCTACCCGATAGCAAGGCGAAGACGCACAGAGCGGTCATGGCAACAACAAGCCCTATACTCGCCCAAGATTTTATAAACAGTCTTATTTCCAGCGTGGTAAGCGAAAATATCACGACAGCGCTTCCCGCGCAGCCAATGAAATTCCCACCATCGCAAACACAACGGCCAGGAAGGCCTGGATGCACAAAATCGCAAAAGATGTGCTGTAATGGGAGGCGAGCGTTACGAAGCGAGGAGGTGCCGTATCAAAGTCGGGTATCGTTTCCCACACTTCCCGGCCGACCGTGTAACGCCCCTCATGCCCGAGATCGCCGAATGCAAGGCTGTCATTGAGCTGTTTGACAATTTTGCGCCTGTGTTGCTCAGCCGCATCGGCGAAGCGTTCGTGATGATGCCGGTCGGTGCCCGCCAGTCCGGAAGAGATATCCGCAAGGGCAAGAGTCGGCAAGAATGCAGAAAAGACGGACAGCAGTCGTTCTTGGTTGGCATAGGTTGCGCGAACCGAGCCATAGATAGCTTCAAACTTCGGATGCGCGACTTCTTCGGCATGCTGCAACTCATACCCATCGTATCGAAACGGCAAGCCCGCCTTCTCCGTCACACCATGGGTTTCAAGAGCGGCTTGCAAGACATCTTCGCGGGCCTCGGAATCGTGGAAATACTCCTTGGAGGCATCGTCGACGCGCTGGTAGGTTGCTGCTCCGTCCGGATCGGGATGAACCGTGACGACCCATTCACCGGCGAGAAGCGGTCCGATGACGGCGATTACCGCCCAGCCGCCAATCAGAGTTCCATAGGCGGAACGTCTATCTTTGAGAAGACTCGACACGCCGATAGCTACTCCCGCGACGGTGACGAAAAAGAGGCCGTAAATTGCGATCAACATTAACAGTCTGGCGGAGGCATCCGGCATCGGTCTAAGCTCCAGTATCATCATCGGAACGGCGACGATTAGGGCCGATGCCAGAATAATCAGGCAGACCATCAAGAGCGCCGGTAACGTCTTCCCGAAAATGATCGCTCTTGGCGATACTCCGATGACAAGCAGCTGTCGGAAGGTCCTGTCCTCGCGTTCACCTGCGACGCTCGCTGCGAGAGTTAGAATCAAAAGCAATGACCCGAACGCCGACAATACGTTTGCCGGTGTCAAATTCAGTCCTATCTTCGTGAGTGAGGAGTCCTCAACCAATCGGAACTGAGCCGGATTCTGGTAATGACCCTCCATCCAGATGGCTGCACCGGATGTGTCCAGAACGCCTGCATCGAACACAGCCAATGCCGGAACAGGCTTGAAAGCATAACGCGAAAAGTGCGCTGCCGCGTGAGGATTGTCCTCTCCTTGATGGATCCAGATTTCCCGGTCTGCGAGACCGGCGGCCTCAACCTCGGACTGCAGAGTTTCGATGCGTTGCGCGCCTAACCAGGATGATATGACCAGTAGCAACCCCAAGCTGAGGCAGAGGGGCTGCAGCAAACCGGTTCGGAAAACGACCTTGGCTTCCGTTGCTGCGATGCCGAGTAAGGGTGTCATGAAGCCCCCTCAGCCATGTGAGACAGATATATTTGCTCGAGGTCGGCCGCCTCGACTTCCCGCGTTGGAAATATATCGAGCAACCGGCCATTGCGCATAATGCCGATCCGATCACTGATTATCTTGGCTCTGAAGATGTCATGCGTGACCATGAGGATAGCGCGCCCTTGCTGCTTGAGCATCGTCAGCTTTTGCCCAAACGCATTTGCAGCGGATGGATCCAAGCCTGACATGGGTTCGTCCAGTAACAGAGCGTCCACATTTCGCGCCAGGGCAATTGCGATGCCGACTTTCTGCCTCATGCCCTTGGAGTATGTCCGGGTGCGATGGTGTGCGCTTTCCTCGTCGAGGCCCGCTGCTAAAAGCTTTGCTAGCAAATCGGAGCGGCTCTGATCCCGGCCCGATAACCGAACAAAAGTTTGCAGGTTCTCAAGCCCTGTTAGTTGCGGGTAGAGCGCAACCTGTTCCGGAATGTAGGCAAGATGGCGGGTCGCGCTGAGACGGTTCTTCGATGAGTCGATGCCTTGGATAAGAGCGCGCCCTTGTGTCGGAGCGGTGAGCCCGAGAAAGAGAGAAATCGTGGTGCTCTTCCCGGCACCATTGGCACCGAGAAGGCAGACAATTTCCCCGCTGGATACGGTCAAGTCGAGTCCTTCCAGGGCGACGGTCCGCCCGTAAACCTTGCGCAGGCTCTCAGCTTGGAGCGCTGGACTGGACACCTCTACCATGACTTTGTCACCGCCAGGCTGACGAACCGGCCCCGCGCTGAGGCGTTTACAAAATCATAGCCCAGCTCACCAGTAAATCTGTTGTTCTCCTGTGTAAGCCCGAGCAGTTCAGGCGGGTCTCGGTCGAAGAAGTTCTGGACACTGAGCTGGACGCGTAGTCCGTCTGACACTTGGCCATGACCGCTAAAATCGTAGGACAGTGAAGCATCGACCGTGACAAAGGAGCTGACGTCTCGCGCGGTCGCGAACCTGTTATCTTCGTAGCTATCGGTATAGTTGACGAAAAGGTTGCCGCGATATGCTCCTCGTTCGAGGAAGCCGCCGAGGCGCGCGCGCAGATCGATCGGTTGAAACGGTGTGCTCAAACGGTCTACGACAGGTTGTCCGGGGGAGGTCTGCTCTTCAAAGTCCGTGATGAATACGATATTGGCCGTCGCTCCGGCCCGGCCCCAAGCTGTTTGAGTGGCATAGTCTGCAATGAGGTCGAAGCCTCTGTATAACTGGCGCGACAAGTTCGTTGTAGATGCCTGGTAGATTGCACCGATCGATGCCAAGCCGCGCTCCGCAAAGGCAGTGGCGCCGCTGCCAAACGCAATGATGTCGTCGATCGTCAGTCCGGTTGCGTCGACCGTCTCCTCAATCTGCGCCACGGTGGGGTTCAAAACGACAAAGTCGGCAATCAAAGGGCTTGACGGGTTTCTAGAGCCGGTCGGTCGTCCGAGGACGTCTTCAAGATCGATATCGTAATAGGTCACCGACAGCCTGAGGCCCTCCACGCCTGACGGTGTCCAGTCCGCTCCCAATGTCCAGTATGTCGAGGTCTCCGGTCCGAGGTCGGGATCAACGCCGGAAACTGTCAGCGTATTCGGTGCGCCGTCAAGTGGTTCGTCAAGCGCCAAGAGCGTGCTGGCAGTCAAACGGGTATTTTGGCGCAGGGTCGTCAAGGGTGCGACGGTGAACGATTTACCATAACTCGCCCGCAAAGCGAGATCGGGGGACGGGGCATAAAGGAGTCCGAATTGCGGATCAAAGCTGTCCGTCGATCCGCCGCGCTTGCTTTTTTCGCCCGTCGACAGGGACTCATCAGCATCGCCGAAATCTTCGTAACGAGCGGATACGCTTAATTCGAGTCTTTCCACGCCCGGCCGCCGGTTCTGCACCCCTACCAGCGGCACGAAGAGCTCACCATAGGCAGCGTGCACATCTCGCTTATATCTTGAGACGGGAAAAGTTCCTCCAAGGTCCCGATCAAAGCGCTCTTCCCGAAACTGTCCCCCCACGGCGAGCTTGACGGCGCCCCCGGATAGGTCGAAGAGTTCGCCGTCTGCTTTGGCTTCCAGCACGCTGGTGCGGTTAAACCGGGCAAACGCCTCATTGCCGAAAATATTCGTTGGCTTTCCGGTGCTTGTATCTATATCAAAACCATTAAGATCGTTTTCCGAATAAGTTGCAATGCCCTGCGCCAGCCATGTTTCACCAAGGCGATGTTGCAATGTCAGCGTGCCGCCGAACGCGTCTGTCTCGATATTTTCCTCCAACGGAAGATTAGCACCGACGAAAGGAAATTGAGATTGGCGGGCGGTTTCTGACGATACGAAATAACCATCGAAAAGCACCGTCGTGCGTTCTGCGAGATTCTGGCGCAAAGACGTCACAACACTATGGCGTTCGATTTCAGGAACGAGCGTAGTCTCTGACAATCCCGGCCCGGTAAAATCCCGGTCTCCGGCCAGAATGCCCCCCTGATCGAAATAGTCGTAGACGATAAGTGCATTACCAGTGTCCCACGCTGTTGCGGCAGATTGGGTAAAGTTGACAGTCGTGGCCGCGTCGCCCGAAGTTGTTGCGCCTGTCACGAGTTGAGTTTCGAACCCTTCATAGTCATCTCGTAAACGGAAGTTGACGACACCGCCGACCGCATCAGCACCGTAGAGGGATGACGCGCCGACAGGAACGATTTCCACCATCTCGACAGCCGCCGCCGGAATAAATGCGATGTCCACGAAAACCCCATCGCCCTGAGGTGCGATGCGGTTGCCGTTCAACAAGGTTAACGTACGCTGCGAACCAAAACCGCGAAGCGATATGGCCGATCCTGCGAAAAATGCACCCAGAGACCGGCCTTCTTCAGAAGCGGAGCCGCCGCCCGTATTCTGTGGCACTCGTTGCAGAAACTCCGATAGGCTGGGGACACCGCTGTCTGCGATGTCTTGTTTATCGAAAATCATGACCGGAGTGGCAGGCGGCGCAATCCCTCGGATCGCCGTGCCTGTGACGACAATCTCATCATCAATGACTGTCTCGTTCTTAAATAAGCTACCCTCTTGGCTTTGAGTCTCGGAAGTCGGGCCGGCAGAACGCGTTTGGGCATCAGCGACATTAGGCAAAGCGAGTAGAAGTCCTATAAGAAAGGACGGTGCGAGCAAAGAGATATACATGAGTTTAGCCTATGTGGTTTTAGTCTATGCGAACAGCAACACCGTCCAGGTTCTGGCCTTGGTCGAGGCACTTTATATTAGAGGAGCAAACGATCGGAGACCTTAGTGGGGTTTATCGACAGCGGGGTTTATCGACTGTCCTGCACTGCGATCGAGACCGGTACCCATTCGAGGTCGGCTCCGCACCGGTACGTTGCGCACCCTGCCCTAGTGCTGGCAGCAGCAATGCAGCAAGAAACCTTTGGCACTCTGCCAAGCGAGTTGTCATCGAGTAAGACCCTTCTTGGGTCAATAGTGGGCAGTCCTCCGTCATTGGCCTATCGGCTCTTGCAGGTTATGATATTACATATCATTGTTATATGATACGCCACAACTTGCAACAGTTTTTTGGACGAGAGGTGTTCCGTGAGGCTCAGGCCGCGCCTTGCGCCGTTTTTATTAAGAAGAAAGTATGGAATATTTTTCATAGCTTTAGCTTTTATAGTTACAGCGATTCTCGGTTTGCGAAGATCAATAATCAGCGGGAAGTGCAAGCCCTGCGAAAGGTTCTCAATGGCGAAGCGACCAGCGCCGAATATACGGGGCGGGTTGATAAAATCGTCCTGCCTCTTAAGCAGGTGAGAATGGCCTATCTATTGACCTGCATGGCGATCTGGCTGGGATACTGACTTGTTTAAACAGTGAACGAGTGGACTGGTCGATGATGCCTGTTATTCTCCCTATACTTTTTCTTATTAAAGATATGTTATATCATCTCTTTTTTATGCTAAAGCCTGTGTATGGATATGGATCATTGTCATGAATTTATTGAAGCATCAGCTTAAGATATCCGTATCCTCCGTTATCATCGGATTTGTAGTGTTACTATCTGATGTGGCGTTAGCAGAAAAGACAGTTCTTGGTGAAGAGAGTCAGTTAGAACAAAATGAAAACATGGAAGAGCTTATAGTTTCCGGTCAGTCTGATAGGCCTGACTTTACCAATCTACTGTCTCAGACCTTGTCTGGAGCCGAACTGGTACACCGGCGGCAAGGAGGAATTGGTGAGACACTCGCTGGCTTGCCGGGTGTGCACATGGATAAACAGGGTATATTGGCGCGGCCTATACTGAGTAACAAAGTGAATATGGTCTACCTGGCCATTCCCACATCAATGCTGTCTGCCATACTCATGGAACGGATCTACATTGTGAGGGCCACGGCGGTTTTCGTGATCCATTCGTGAGTCTTGATGACAGCCACACGGCCCAGATCGACCTAAGTAGTGAACGGGTCGATATTCGCGCAGATTATGGCGATCTGCTGCCGGGTATCGCTCACGCCCGCATGCGCCTTTCCTATACCGACTACCGGCATAAGGAAATTGATGGCGATACGGTTTTTTCCAACTATTCCAACGAAGTCTATGATGCGCGACTGGAGCTGACCCACAAGCCATTACTGGGCTTTACCGGTACATTGGGTGTACAGTATACAGATGGAATCTTCAACGGCATCAACTATAACGATGCTCACGAAGGCGATCCTGAGCTGGGTTTTGTTGAACCGGTTGACTATGAGACCGAAAGTTACGGCCTTTTCCTGTCTGAGCGACAGTCTTTAGGGCCTGTCGATCTGGAAATTGCCTTTCGTAAAGACTGGCGGGACATTACTATTCCAACCCCCCAATACAATTTTTCTGAAGCGTTTTTGGCAATTCTTCCGATAGTCGAACAGCAGATGGGAGTTAAGTGGATCGACTTCGTCACTGAGGATTTTCATGAAAACAACCCGGACTCAAAGCATAACCCCTTTTCCGCGTCGCTGGGTGCAACATGGAATTTCGACGAAGGATATTCCGCAGCACTCACCCTTGCCAGGTCCGAGCGGGCACCCAGTGTTCGTGAACTCTATGCTTATGGAAATAACCTTGCGACCAACAGTTATGAGCTTGGTTTGGCTACCGCCCATCGTGCGCATCCATCCTTTGGTGATCCGGTCACCGATGTCGTAGAGACAACAAAATCTATCGATCTCGCTTTCCGTAAACAAAGCGGTTCAACGCTGTTCGAGATCGGGCTGTTCTATCAAGAGGTCGATGATTACATCTTTGCCCGCTTGATCGAGACGGAGAATGAGACTGGAGTACCCCATAATTACCTTCTCTATACGATGGCAGATGCGAAGCTTACCGGAATAGACGGCCAGATTAGCTACCAGTTCAATGAAGCATCACGCTTGACAGTGTTTGGTGATTATGTCCGTGCCGATCTGGCGGAAGAGGAAGACGATAATTTGCCTAGGACTCCCCCCGGCCGCTTTGGCGCGCGTTACGACTGGACGCAGAGCGCTTTTTCAGCAAATCTTGAGTATATTCGTACTTTCAATCAGGGCCGAATTGCCTCTTACGAAACCAAGACAGATGGTTATGGTTTGATTAACATGACTTTATCTTACGGACTCAGTCTAGGCAGTGAGAAATCAATGAATATTTACATTCGCGGCACTAATCTGACTAATGAGCTAGCATTTGTTCACACTTCTTTTGTGAAGGATCAGTCTCCTTTACGGGGTCGAAATATCGTTTTTGGAGTGGGTTACGCATTCTGATGTTGGCGGTGTTGCAGCCAAGTAGTTGGTGCAAATGGTGCGGCTTTAGAGTTTGTTGGTCATAAGAAGACTGAAATTAAGAATGAAGAGGTTGAAAGGTGTAACGAATGCAATCTAGCTCTTAAATTCAGTGGTTTTTTTTATTTTTTTTGTGTACCTCATTCATAGATAAGTCTTTTAGAGCGCCGGGCCAGATGGAGCGGCTTTATTCATTATGGCTTCGAGTTGTGCTGGCTAACATACAATGTCACACCTAACTGTCCCTCTCTCTTAATACCGTCAGCCTATAAACATGTCGATAACTATTGACATATTAAAACATGTCCATTAGTCTGGACATATGGATATACAAGAAGCCATTATCATGTTCGATGCGCTTTCACAGGAAACCCGCCTGAGAGCGTTTCGGTTGCTCGTGCAGGCAGGTACTGAAGGACTTGCGGCAGGTGTGCTCAGTGAAGAGCTTGGTACGCCCCACAACACCATGTCGTTTCATCTAAGCCACCTCACCAATGCCGGCATCCTTTCTTCCCGCAAAGAAGGGCGTTCGGTGATTTATTCCGCCAATTTTGATGTGATGCGGGACTTGATCGGTTTTATGATCAAAGACTGTTGCAGCGTTGAGTTTGCCAGTATTCGTGAGGACAAGCGCAAGGGGTGCTCGATCATCGAACTGGCAGATTATTGTTGTGAGCCAAAAAATAAATGAGAGGTATTCCCATGAAGCGTATGCACATTCACGTGGGCGTCGAAAAGCTCGACGACAGCATCAAGTTCTACAGCGCCCTGTTCGGTACTGAGCCTGCAAAAACCAAGGACGATTACGCCAAGTGGGCGCTCGATGATCCCCGCATCAACTTTGCGATTTCGACCCGTGCAAAGCGTGGCGTCGATCATCTCGGCCTGCAGGTCGATGAAGCACATGAACTGGAAGTATTGAGAAAAAGATTGAAGAATGCGGATATGTCGCTCTTTGATGAAGGTGAGACGGTCTGCTGCTATGCGCGCTCGGATAAATCATGGGTTACCGATCCCGCAGGCATAGCATGGGAAGCCTATCAGGCCTTGGAGGATGTCCAGCTCCTTTCAGATACCGTGGTTTCGGAAGAGGGGGCGTGTTGTACTCCCGAAACCAAGGGCCGGCCTGGTTGCTGTGTACCGTCCGAGAAAGCGGTGGGATGTTGCGGCTAATGAAAAATGTTCTTGTTCTTTGTACGAGCAATTCATGCCGCTCAATCATGGCGGCGGCGCTTATCAATGCGCTCGGCGCAGGCAGGTACATTGCTCGAAGCGCCGGTAGCAAAGCTGCCGGCTTCGTCCATCCCAAGTCCATAGCAACCCTGAAGCGGTATGGTATTAATGTCGATGAGCCGCGCAGCAAGTCGTGGGATGAATTTGAAGGCGAACAAGTGCATGCAGTCACGGGTAGAATGAATTATTCATCGATAAAAAGATCATGTAGCAGCGCGTCAACTGCCTGCTCCATATCGTCGACACCATTTTTTACCCCGGTATATTCTACGGCCTTTTCTTTGTTCTGTGCCTTGAAAGCTTCCACTTCGACCTGATCCGGCGCAAAGTTGCCGCTGCCAGTCGTCAATAGCTTTTGACTGCCGGCAAGTGCTGAAGGCGAATGGGGTGTCTGTTGTTCAGAGATACTGTCGTCAGGCTCGGTTTTAGGAATCGAAGGAGAAGCTTCGCTTTGGATTGAAATTGGAACAGGCTCAACAGTAGGTGGCTTCGGTAGCTTTTGAGAAGCGGTTGCACCACCGGGCGCTGTGGCTGGGGATTCAACCGGGGTAGTAGTCAACAACCGAGCGTTCAGGCGGTAGAAATTTTCTATCAGGCGGAACAGCTTTCGCAGGTCTTCACGGATCGCGGTGCGATACCGGTATTCACGGCCGTAGTCAAAACGGTATCTGGCCTCTTGCGGATCGGGCGCGGAGGAATAGCGTCGCGATACCAGTGCCAGTAGATGTTGATAGGTTGAATTTTGCCACAGATCGTCGCCAGGCTCCAAGTCTGTGATCGCGGACGGGACCCCGTCGCTGATGCTACAGGTTTGAAACAGGTTGACAGCAGCAGCCCAGCCGATGAGGCGTTGCCGATCTGAATTTGCATCAATGCCGGCGCCGGCAGCTTCGGGGTAGAGGCGATCGACCAGGTTTAGAAAGTCGAAGTAATCGAGAGTTGAACCTTCAGCGTCAGTCGTCATGGCTTTTGATCTTCAGGTAAAGTAGTTTTCCACCGCGTCTTTTGCATTCTTATTGAGCACCGTGCTATTGGTTGACTTGTAGAGAGCACGATCGACGGTGGAGCCACTGTAACTGACGTTTTCGACAAAGGATGGCTGCGCTTTACCCGCACCCCAACCGCCACGGGCCCAGATTTTGACGTCGCTATCAGGTTCGACAATACTCTTGGACAGATAGGAGTAGAGACTGGTGACGAAGCCTTCACAGGCTTCCCGTGTAATCGCGTCCTTGTTGCCGTTGCAGAATTGGCTCAATTGCATGTTGAGATCGTTGTAGGCCTTCAATAAACCGTCCATTCTCGCGGTTTGTTCCGCAGGCGTTTCCAGTCCGGATATATTAAAAGGGTTACGGTTGATGGCAGACACATAATGCTCTGTCTCGGAGTCTTCTTTCTGCACTTGCTGCAGCCATTCCCCCACCTCGCGAAACATGTCCTGAGCCGCTTCCAGAAGAAAAGGGTTCATATATTTTGCATTCTCATCTCCATTGCTCTCTTTATAGGCAACCAGATATTTATCGACATTTTCTTTGTTGACTTTTGTGCCAATAAACGTAGCGATTTTTTTCCAGTCTATGGAGTCCGGGATGACATCGAATTGCATGCCCTGAAGGCCCCACCCAATAATTTCGGCGTAATTGGAGGCTTTGATCTCGGTTTCGTTGGCCTCCTTAAAGCCGTTATATGTGGGTGAATCTGACTTAACATCAGCGATTGCCACGACTTCTGCAGGGTCGGCATCAATACGAACAATGCGCACGTCTTTGAGTATAGGGTATTCATTTTCGATGCTTTTGACGGAGATGAACTTTTCCTGGCTGGATTTCATCGAATAGACCAGCTTTAGCAAATGATAGTCTTCCATATTGACCTCACCCTTTAACCCATAGACTTTTGCCGCCTCTTTGATATCGCCACCGATAAAGGTGTTGGCGGTGATACTGATACCTGCGCGATTCGGTGGTTTAGTGGTGCCGACACCTGTGTCTTGCTGGATTGGGGTAATTTGACTGGTCAACAGATTGTTGGCAGTCGCGGAGTCTATGAACATCTTCTGAACATCGACACGGGCCTGCTCGGTGAAATAATAGGTGGGGCTGGTGTAGAGAGTCTCTTCTGTGGACTCAGAGCAATAGGAGATCTCACCAGTGTAGAGACTGACGGTGCCTTTGGCTTTACGCCGGGACTCGGCGCTTTTGTCGCGTTCGACGCCGATGTAAATACTGCCCTTGATATCCCAGACTTTGCCGGGGCCGCCCGCCGGATTATCGGTTGGCAGGCGGTAAGCCCCGCCGGCACCGTAGCACCAAAGATTGAGTTTATTAGCCTCTTTGATGCTGGTCTCTTCCTGAGTGGCATGGCTTGCCCGCTTGATGGATTTTAGCAGGCCGCGCAACTGGGTGCGAATAAGTCCCGGTTGCATGCCCATCTCGGGTGAGCGGATCAGTATTTTGGTAGGCAGGCCTGAGTCGCGACCGGAGGCTGTGCCCATGTACAGCATCGACAGCGAAGGCAGTAGTCCGAGCTTGCGTTTGACCAGTTTACCGTTTTCTTCTTCCAGGACTCTGCTGGGTAGTTTTTTGTAGACTTCTAGAAAATTCATAAACACGCATTGTTGAAATACATCGAGCCAGGTTCTGCGGTTCGGATTAAGCTTGTTGCCGCTGTCTTTGTAGGTGTTATGAACAGTAATAAACTCACCCTTTGAGTCTGGGCGTTCACTGATACCGCACCAACCCTTCCACATCACCGGCTTGCTATAGGCGGCGATGGGACGCTCGAACAAGACCCCGTTGGGCTCGATGTTATTGCGTTCGATCACCAGGACGTTCCAGCCTTGGGTGAACAAAGCGTCCAGAATAGGACGAACCTCTTCGTCCATAAATCCGATGTAGACGTCTGACATAGCGCTGCCTCGTTGCAGTTTGCGGGAGTTAGAACCCAAAATTTTCTTAAAGGTTTTAACCAGTCAGAGCAAACTTAATGCCAACAAGAATTTTTCTTCGCTGTCAGTCTTTTACTGTCTCGATGTTGTAGCAGTGGCGGTTTAGCCGCCTGAGTTTATACGGGAGTTGGACGAAACTAACCATCGTATGCCAGCACTATGGACTGAGTCGGCCTGATCCCGCTGTTGTTAATCGTTTCACTAGGGAGTCTTTGGGTGTCTATATATCACATCTGGATTCGAAGCAATCGACATCGCTTATCGTCAACGACAAGCAGGCAGCTGCAATGCCCATAGAGGCCTTTTGGGCGTACCAGGTAACCGCTCTGGCCTTGTCGGTGGTATGGGCCGCCTTAGGTTTGAGGTGCATCGCCTGGAAGTGATAAGAGCACATACCGTCCGCATTGCCCGTTGGGTAAAACAATTTGAAGCTGAGCGGACTCAAGGCGTGTGGTATAAGAAGCAAAAAAGGGGCTGTGTCCGCCCCTATAGAATTTAAATGACCGGCGGTCTCAGAGAATCAAGGCCTGTACATACTCCGGTAAGTCGGCAAGGCTTGCTTCCACCGGCGTTGCCCCACTGATATCCAATACCTGAATATTTAACGCCGGGTCAGTTTCGTTGAGTTCACGCTGAGTGCAGACCAGAAACTCAGTGTTCCTTAAGGTCACAGCTACGCGTAAACCATCATCGTCACTGCGCAGTGAATCATCAAAGGCGTTGGCGATGCCCCTCAAACTGAAGCGAACGATATGATCAATATCGAGCTGCTCGAAAATACCATCGGTGTTTTCCACCAGACTGCAAAACCCCGGCGATTCAGACACCCTTACCTGAGGGTTATTCTCGGCATCCAAAAAGATACCGTCGAAGTCCTGGCTACCCTCTGTATTTGGCGGGTTAACGGAAAAGAAAGGTGCACCCTCTGTGTTGCCCTGGCTATCTGCTGCTTCGCCAAGCACACCGAAGATAACGACGTCAGTGCCTTCACCGCCGTCGAAGAAGTCACTGCCGTCGCCGGGCGCCCAGATAAAGGTATCGTCACCTTCATGACCAAGCGCGCGGTCGCGGTTGTCAGCGCCCCTGCCATCACCATCCACACTCGAATTGAAGTCTTCAGTGCCGCCAATCATGATGTCATCACCTTCGTTGCCCATGAAAGTGTCCACACCTAACCCGCCTATCAAGAGGTCATCCCCCCCGGCACCTTCCAAAACATCCCCCGCTCGCAAGCTTTGATTGGGAGAGCCGCCGGGCCCGCCCGGGTTCAGGGACAATAAGGGGTGTGCCTCTGTGTTGAGATCGGTGCCTGTGACAACGGCGCGCGCCGTTGGTTGCTCGGCGGGCCCGCCACCGTTATTGTCGTTATTGTTGTTGCTGGAACCACCGCAGCCGGCCAGCATTCCCGCTAGTAGAGCTGCAAGTATCAGGTGACCACGGTATTGCACATATCTATTTGATGTTTTGCGAATTTTCATTTTAAATCTCCAAAGTAATTTTTTTCGTATATAAGGTATCTTTAACGCAAAACGCTAGAGGAAAGGAATGAGTCTGAGTCCAGTAAAATATCCAAAGCGCGGCTCGGCAGCTGAGAGATATCCACTTGCTGAGCAGGCACTTGGCGTAAATCAAAAATAAGCCTCTCTCCCTCGATCTCACTGCCACAGACTAAAAACTCAACACTTTTCATATGTATGGCAATACGTAAACCTGAATCCAACAAGTCAGGATCTGTGTCTGGGTCGGTTTCCAAGGCCAGATTGAATGCCTGGCGAGGACCGCGTAAGACAAATCTAACCAGATGATCCAGGTCTAGTTCTGCGAGCGCATCACTATTGCTTGTATCTTTTTCTACAATTTCACAAAAACCCGGGCCCGCAACTTTAACCAGGGGATTATTCTTTTCATTGAGAAAAATACCATCGAAGTCACCACTGTTGTCAACAGTAAACACCGGCCCTGTTTCTACACCACCGCTTGATGTCTCGGCGATCTGTGCCATAAACAACACATCAATGCCTTCACCGCCATTAAAAAAGTCATTGCCGTCACCTGGCGCCCAGATAAAGCTGTCATCGCCTGCGTCCCCAAAAGCGCGGTCGCGATTAAAGGGGTTAAAATCTTCAGTGCCGCCAATCAAAACGTCATCGCCGTCGCGACCGGAAAGGATATCAATACCCAGGGCACCGATTATGGTGTCGTCTTCGGCGGTGCCTTGAAGCACATCACCGAGCTGTAAGCTTTGGTCCCCTCCACCATTGGTACCCCGGTTGCCGGAATAGGCCTCGGCAATTGCCTCGATAGTGCTGTCCGCGCTGTTCAAGTCATTGCCAATAATAACTTCTGCTTGTGTTAAAGAAGCAGCACCCGCAAGGGCAACTCCCAATAGCCAATGATTGGCGCTTTTCTTTTTTAATCGATTATTTATCACAGTAAATCCTCTTGTTGGTATGATTCGTGCGCCCATGGGTTTTCAATGCACTCATGTTAGTTGTTCTTCATGTCACTACGATTGGATATACGACTGGATAACAGAAAGGTTGCAGCTACTTACAAAAATACAGCCAGCCGCCTTAAAACCATCCCCCCTGCTTGCCGGGCCGGAGGATCAGCCTTGTGAGTGGCGTGATGTTCATTGTTGCCCCATAAGATGACCGGTATGCCGCCTTTAAATCTAAACCGGTCCAGGCGGAGTGGGCTGGGCAGGCGATAGATCGTTCGTTTCAGGCCACACTTGACCTGGGTTATGTCGAACATGCGGCCCGGCATCCGGGACAGGATGAACGGTCGCTCGCGGATGGAGAAGGCGGGGTTTTTCGGTTTTAGTGTCTTTACAAGTTATGCAGTCCGGCCGTCGGGTCCCATGGCGAATCAAGAAGTGCTGCTCTGTATCGCTGTGTTGATCCGGGTTGTCACGCGGGTGGCTGGACAGACAGTGAGGGCCCTAACCACCAGGCCGCCTCGATGCTCTCCTGAAATCCATGAATATATGTTTCAGTAAGGCGCTTTTATTTATGGAGTCATAATTTTCTCTTACAATTTTTTCTGTATGCAGGTATTTGCCCAGAATTTCACAGGTAAGTGTATAAATAAGTCCGCTATCACGATTTCAAAAAAAATGCTATTACCGGGTATGACAATATGAAAAGAAAAATGTCGTTAATATCACTCTTAACCTTTACATTAACTGCCTTTGCTGGAGCACAGGATAAAGTCTGTTTCTATGAAAACCCCGATTACCAGGGTGAGGAATGGTGCTACGGCATAGGTGATACAGGCTGGATTGGGGCCAGTCGCAATGATAGGGTCTCGTCGATAAAAGTCTATGGTGATGCGTATGTCACCATTTACCAGCACAGCAATTATGGCGGCTCCAACACTGTGGTTATGGCCAACACCTATAAAATGGACCGCCTTGATGATGAGATCAGCTCCTTTAAAGTGGCGCATCGATGGGGCAATGACTTTGCCTGTCTATTCGAGCATCCCGGCTTTCGCGGAACACCGGCGTGCCTGGAGGCGGGGCGGGCGGAGAATGACTTGGATAACACGGCCTTTGGGCGTAATAAGGCTTCTTCCCTGATGGTGGTAGGCAAGGCCAGCGTCGAAGTGTTTGAATACCCAAATTTCGACGGCAACCATCGGAGCACGACCTTAATACGCTCTACCTCCAACCTGGAAAAGCGCCCCGGCGGCTGGGTTGAAGACAATATCGATTCGTTCCGCGTACACTCACGTAATCCCAACGCCACCGAAGCCGCTCTGGATATTAACGAAGCTGTGGGTCACTATGCACCTATCAATCAAGTCAGTGTATTGGCTGCTCACAATGCCTTTAACAGTACGGCGTACTTTGGCGGCCAGCTGATTCCGGGCCCCAACCAGCGGCGTGCGCTGATAGAGCAGCTCGAAGTCGGTGCGCGTTTCTTTGAGCTGGATGTGAGTGAGGGTAATGGCTATGCCAAGGTTTGTCATTCGGTAGATTGCGGTCTTTTCGACGCCAGCCTGCGGCGCATGTTGGGGGAGGTTGACACCTGGTTAAAAGGTGCTGATCAGAACGACGTGGTGTTTTTCTATATCCAGGATGATATTAATGGCAGCAATAGCGGCTATGCCCAGCTACAGAGCGATATCGGCTGGTTGGGAGACGTTGTCTTTACCGGCGGTGCCTGTCGAAGCCTGCCTGATGCGTTGAGCTTTGCGCAGATTCGCGCCCAGGGTAAACGAGTCTTCTTTTATAAAGATGATGGCACAACCGGCTGCGACATTGCCACCAGTGTTATGGTCAATACGGAGATCAACAAAGGTGTCAGCTCTATCAATGTATACGAAGACCATTTCAACCGCGGGGCGATAGTGCGTTCCCAGGAATGTAATAATAACTTTTGTAATGATGTAATTTCACCCTTCGAAGCGCTGATTGGACTACAAAATGGCGTCAACGCATTTGGGATCGATATGCTCGACAGCAGTGATATCGACCACAATGGCGTATTTAATGCCCAGCTCTGGAGCATAGGACCGGCAGATGCCACCGATCCTTACGCGCCCGGCCGCACGGCGGTGTTTAAACCCACGGGCCAACGATTTATGGCCCTGGGTTGGGCCAGCGCCGCGCTGGGCTATGCCTGCCGGGACAGCGGGGGTAACTGGGCGATAACCACTCAAATGGGAGAGATAGAAGAGGGCGTTCAGGTGTGCAGTCGTGAGTTCCCCGGATATCACTTTGATGTACCCGTCAGCGCCTACGAGGCGAAGCGCTTGCGAGATGTGATTACGGCGGGGGCTGGCGTTCATGTGAATTTTGGCGTATCTGACGGTCAGTGGGCCGCTGGCGCCTGGGGTCGTTTGTCTGATCGTTGATATCGGTATTTTGTTAACGCAGCCTAATACGGGGGCACGACCTAAATGCAGTTTTTCGTGCTCCTGTGTCGTGCATCTGTCGAATAGCCTGGGGGATTTTCCGCAACTTTGTTCGGCGGCATAGTGATACTGTGATAAGTTCTCCTGTGTCGTCGTCCCGATTTCTTTACACTGCCTGGCGTTAGAACCGGAAGCAAAGAGCAATACGCTTTCGGTCGCCTTTTTACCTCGCGCGACTCAATTCTGATAAGCTTGCGAAAAAGTCATCCAAGATGTTATCAATCGGCTGTGACACGAAGGAAAAAGCTAAATGAGTTTATATGATACCTTGGTATTGACATTGATCATGATCGGCCTCGCCGCTATTCCCAGCTCAAGTGTAGCGCTTGTGGTTGTAAGATCGGCAACACGAAATGTTCCAAATGGCATCGCAGCAGCCTTGGGAATTGTAACCGGTGATTTGATCTTTGTGCTGATGGCCATTTTGGGGTTAAGTGCACTATCCGAGGCCACAGGCGCGTTCTTTGCCATCATACGCTACATCGCGGCCGGCTATCTGATCTGGTTCGGTATTGGCCTGGTTCGCAGTCTGTCCCTACCCGGACCTCGCAAAACGGAAACCGCCAAAGGCGGTCTGGTTGCAAGCTTTGTTTCCGGGCTAGCCCTGACTTTAGGTGATATCAAGGCCATCTTGTTCTATGCCAGCTTGTTTCCGACTTTCGTCGATATGGCGTTGCTGGAGACATCGGATATCGTAACGATCACCGCTATCACGTTATTCGCTGTGGGAGGTATCAAAATTGCCTATGCTTTTGCAGCCAAAGCTGTTGTATCTTCCTCCAGGGGATTTGTCTATGGACGTTTTGTCAGGGCCGGAACCGGTGGGCTAATGATAGGTGCCGGGACTTACTTTGTTGTCAAAACATAAGTATCGGCATTGGCGCCCGCAGCCCGCCAGTCACCCCCGACAGAGATGAATGTGGTCGAAACCCCGGCGCTACCATGATCAGTGTGAACCGCAGCGCCGACAGCCAAATCTCAAACTGGTCAAAAACTAGCCATCTGTCACCTTTATATTGTCGACTAGGTAACATGCTGGGGTATGGTTTTCACCGTTATTGATATGTTGTAACATATCGTTTCTGAGCGGATCTCCGGAGAATAGGTATATGCAACCCGACACTGGCGGAAAGGTACCCGTGACTGTGCTTACAGGTTTTCCCGGAGCCGCTACAACCCCGGTGCCAAGCTGTATTTTGAACCACCGACGCAGTAAAAAAGTCGTTGCGGTTGGCAACAATACAAGCGGAATGAATATTGAGTCGGCGCTTGCCCACAGTGTCGTCATTGCAAAGCAATGGGCTTGGCTCCTTGGCGATATACGCCGGGAGCCGGTGTTTATGGGTCGAGGTTCGGGGCAAGCGGGCATCACAGGTGTTCTTGATGATTGCCCGCTAAGCGACGAGGAAGTATTGCAAGGTCAACCTAACCGGATGGTGGTGAACGGCCCTGTTCCTGGGAGGGAGCTAAGCGTATGATCTCTGCAAGCTCCGCCCGGGACGTCAACGTCGGTTCCAGCGCAGGTCGGCCTGTAAAGTTTCGGCATGCAGCGCAAAGTAAAGAGCCTGCGGTTTTTACCGATATTTATCGGGAAGAAACCAATATCGTCATTTGGCAGCGTGAACTGTCGGCGGTGCTTAAAGGCTCCGTTAGCGATTTTGTAGCGTCGAATCGCACATTCCAAACTGCTATGACGGTAACACCGCAAGGTGTGTGTTCAAGTATTGGTGATCTATTTGGCTCTGTCGGTCAGTCTGAACTAAGCGAAGATATTGCAGAACTCGTGGATATGTTCTGCTGTTTGTTTGAACTACAGCGAGCAGGTTTGCGCTTAACGGTATTGGATCGCGCGATGTGTCCGAGGTTCCATGTCGACAGAGTGCCTTGCCGTCTCGTTACCACTTATCAAGGCGTAGCAACGCAATGGTTGCCCCACCAGGCAGTCGATCGTGCAAAGCTCGGGGTTCGAGGCGAAGGGGGCGCGGATAGCGAGTCTGGCCTCTTTCAAAGCCAGCACGACATTCGAAAACTCAGCAACGGAGACGTGGCGTTGTTAAAAGGGGAACTGTGGGAGGGTAACGAAAATGCTGGCTTGGTGCATCGTTCGCCGGCAGTCTCAGTTGGAGAAAGTCGCTTGTTGTTAACTCTGGACTTTAGCAACTAGTTTCTGTCGTTGGCATGAGGGTCGGCTTCCATGGAAAGCTCGGTGCGTTGCTCGATGATATTTATAGGATTTTCTGTGTTGATAATTACAACAGCAGAAGCTCAAAAGGCGCATGTTCATGGGACGGCGGTGCTAACCCTGGCGGTAGAATATAAGAACCTGGAAATACAATTCGAATCCCCCGCAACAAATTTAGTTGGATTCGAGCACGACGCCAGCTCACCGGATGAAAAGCAAGCAGTAAAACAAGCAGAAGCCATATTGGAATCGTCAGACTTGTTATTCTCGTTTTTCGGCACGAGCTGTGAACCGGAAGAGACAACAGTTGATATGGCGGGCGTTACGGGTGATCAACACGGGCACCATGATCATTCAAGGGGCCACAATGAAAGTACTCACAGTGAAAGTACTCACAGTGAAATAAGGGCTCACTACCGCTTTGTCTGTAAAGATGCCGAAAGCCTAAAATCCGTGTCTACAGCGCTGTTTCATCGGTTCCCGGGGATTGAAGCAATCAACGCAATCTGGGTAAGCGCTTCCCAACAGGGGACTGAGTGGCTACGCCCTGACAGAAATACATTTTCTTTGAACAAAAAGCAATGAAAGAAGTAAAACGGGCTATAGGTCAGGCAAAGCTGCCAAGTTAGGGGGGCTTGTCAACAGGTATTTACCGTAGCGGCTGGATTGGTTTAGGTGTGTACTGAGTGCAATCCCGGTCAACTATGACTTAACGTTTTTGATTGGGTGTGGAGCTTTAGGTGACTATGAAAGACTTTGTGTTGGTAGCGAAAGAGCTATGTGTCGAACGAGGTGGTCAACGCGTGCTCGACGATGTCAGCTTTAATGTCGGCAAGGGTGAGGTGTTCGCTTTATTGGGGGGTAATGGCGCGGGAAAATCAACGACGTTGTTGACTTTTCTCGGTTTTATTGCCCCGTCAAGCGGAAGCGTCACGCTGAATGGTGCGGTGGTTCACGAGCATAGAGCCACTGTTCATCAGCAAACGGCATACCTTCCGGAGTCGGCGCGTCTCTACCCGCATCTCTCTGCGCGCGAGAATCTCAACTACTTTCTTTCGCTGGCAAGTGTCAGTTGTCCAGACGATGAGATCGAACAGGCTTTGGATGCAGTAAGCTTAGCGGCGGAGGCCAGATCGAAAAGGCTTTCCGACTATTCAAAGGGCATGCGGCAGAAAGTGGCCATCGCTCTGGCCATACTGCGTAAAACACCCGTATTACTGCTGGACGAGCCTACCTCCGGCCTTGACCCGGTTGCTATCGACGAGTTCAACGCCATTCTTATTGCTCTGGCAGAGAAAGGCACGACAATTCTAATGGTGACGCACGACGTCTATGGCGCTTGTCACGTCGCGCGCCGTGTCGGCTTACTACAGCGCGGGCACATGGTCGGTATTTTTGAGGCTTCCAAAAACGGAGAGATATCGGCTGAAGAAGTCCACCGCATTTTCGTCGATCACCAGCGCCTATGAATACGCGAAATGTCTTATTAGTCGCAACGGCAGAATGGTGCTATTGGCGCCGCTCGAGCCTGGGTGTTATCGCCAGTGTCGTTGCATTACTCCTTGTGCTTGCCTCCTTGATTAGTACAAACCTGCGCATTGACACAGAGCGAGGCGCGCGGGAGAGTTTTCAGGCCACTGCCGAACAGACCTTTAAAGAGCAGCCCGCTCGCCATCCGCACCGTATGGTTCATTATGGGCACTATGTGTTCCGTTCGCCGGCACCGCTTGCGATCGTTGATCCCGGTGTCGATGCTTATACGGGTACCGTCTTGTTTCTAGAGGGACACAGGCAAAACTCCGCCGCTTTTTCTCCCCGCTATTCCGCTGCCCAAGCCGGGCCCCTGGCCGAAATCACCCCCGCTTTTGCTTATCAGGTCCTGTTGCCACTGTTGCTTATTATTATCGGCTTTGCTTCTGTCGCAAGGGAGCGCGAGGGCGGGACTGCCTATCTGTTAGCGACTAACTCCGTCACTCCTACAGAGCTTTGGCTCGGAAAGACCGTCGCACTAAGCGGCATTGCCGCGATAGCGCTAATACCCTTGGCAATCAGTCTTGTTTTTGCGCTTATGCAAGGTGAAAGCTTGACTATTGTGGCGTTGTTTTTTCTCGGTTACGCCATTTATCTCGGTTGTTGGTGCACCTTAATCACAGCTTTGTCTTCATGGTCACGGCGATCTTCCATATCGTTGACGTTTTTGCTGGTTACCTGGCTGTTGCTTTGCATAGTTGCCCCCAGGTTTGGCACCACCGTTGCCGGCATTGCCATACCGCTGGACGGCAAAATACAAAGCGACCTGGCAGTAACAAGTGCTCTTCGCGATGTTGGGGATGGGCACAACGCAAATGACCCTGCATTTTCCAGGTTGCGCAGCCAATTGCTGGAGCAATACAATGTGGAGACGGTTGAAGAGTTGCCCGTTAATTTTCGGGGTATTGTTGCTCAAGCCAGTGAGAAGGATTTAACGGCCTTGTTGAATGAGTTCGCTGACGATCGCATGGCACAGGAAGCTAAACAGACGCAAGTGGCAAGAGTGTTTAATGTATTGTCACCGGCACTTGCAATAAAATCCTTTTCACTCTCAATGGCAAGTACGGACCTATCCCAACATCATCAGTTTTTGCGGGACGCTGAAGCCTTGCGTTACGACTTCGTGCAAAAACTTAACTCATTGCATGCCGAAAAACTGTCCTATGCCGATGATATTCGGCGTGGAAGCGATGATCGAGCGGAGCAGCGAACACGCGTGTCCTCTGAAAACTGGCGGCTATTGAAAGACTTCCCTTGGCAGCCGAGAAGTTTGAGTGAACGCTTGCTTGACTCTCTGCCACAACTCCTAATTCTCTTGTTCTGGTACATCTGCTCTGCTTGGCTCGGTATTACCGGAATGCAACGCGTGTTTAAAAATAACGATGGCTAACTTAATCCGAGAAATTCGTTTTGCTTTAACCGAGTCCATTGTGCGTTGGACGCTACTATTGGCATTCATGCTCTCAGGCTTCTCGCTGGCGAATGGTCTTTATGAAGTCAGGCAGCAAGAAAGCCAATTGGCGACACTTAAAAGTGAGGCGCAAAAAGATCAGGCATATGTGCTTCCTCAACAAGGTGACGCCGGTGGTGCTGCCTACTATATGCTTCACCTCACTTACGACCCGCCCTCCGAATTGGCCTTTGCCGCTTTGGGGTTGCGCGACGAACTACCGTGGAAACATCGGGTGAAAATGCTCGCACTCGAGGGCCAGATCTATGAGGCAGACCAGAGTAATCCGGAGCTGGCCTACCTGGGTAAACTCGACTTCAACTACCTTGTCTCCATATTATTACCGCTTCTAATAATTGGTTTGCTCTACGATCTTGACGCACGCGAACGCCGCGAATCCCGCTATGAACTCTTATGCGCAAGCAGCCGCAGAGGGAAGGGGGTGTTGTTCGATCGTGCGTTTGCCCGTGTAGTGCTCTTGTTTTTGGTTATTATTGTACCGTTTTTAATTGCACTACTTATTTCCGGCGCGAAGTTTTACTCGGGCTTTCTCGTGCTGGCACCCGTATTGCTTCACGCATTGTTCTGGCTGGTCATATGTCGCGTGGTTACCAGTCGAAAAATAGAGGGAATTACCGCAGCAGCTATTTTGTTTGGCACTTGGCTAGTGGTCACGAGTCTCGTGCCTGTCGTTGGGAAATCCGCTGTAGAACGATGGGTTGAGGTGCCTAATGGCGGGGAAATACTTTTAACGCAACGGGAAACCGTAAACGATGCCTGGGATCTTCCCAAGCAAGCGACTATGTCACGCTTTCTTGAAGTCCACCCCGAATGGCGAGACTACGCAGGAATTGAAGGATCTTTTGAGTGGAAATGGTATTACGCGTTTCAACAAGTGGGTGATCAACAGGTAGAGCCTATGTCGACTGCACTCTCGCAACGCATTGCCGGGCGAGACGCCAGGATGGGTTGGGTGTCCGCATTGTCACCGCCTCTAATGGTAGACCGCTGGCTGACAAAATCAGCCGAGACGGACATTACTCAGCATATGCGTTATATTGCGTGCGTACGGGATTTTCATGCTGAGCTGAGGCGTTTTCACTATCCAATGTTATTTGGCCGTGAAGTATATTCAGTTGAGGCGATGGATGAATTGCCGCAGTTTAGCCCATGCGTAGTCCAAAACTGAGTGGCAATGTCGGGGGCTCTATTTAAATTCGTAGCATTATTACCCGGTAATTGCGTTTTGCTAGTCTGTATATTCTTCAAAATACTGCATTTTTAACGAGTATGCTGCTGTCGCGATATCATTTTCAGTTAAAGAGGTTTCCACAACGCCGGAAACCCAAAACGGGTCATACAACGCTGTAAGTTTTAGGCCTTCGGGGTAGTCGACAAAGACTATTTGATTGGGTGGTGGCGGTGGCAAATGAATGCACGCACCGAAGAATGGTACTAAAAAGAACTGGGTAATAGTCTGTTCATCATCAAATTCCAAAGGTACGATAAAGCCGGGGATTCGAATTGCCTGCCCGTTCATTTTAGGGACCACGCGGGTGGATACGAGTGCTTGTTGGTAGCGGTCGTCACTCGCCGCGGCGATGGTATTCTGAATTTGACTGCTGATCTGCTCTTCAACAGAACCGTCTTCGATATCGGTGACATAGCCAGGCGGATTTAGTAGGGCATCCAAGTCCTCTTTAGGCATCAGATCAGTCCATTCGATTGTTTTAAACGCGCTCTTAGGTAGCTTTTTCCCGGCGGCGATGTGGGCTATCGGTTTTTCTTTCTCACCCAGTTTAAAAAATGCCTCCTGAATGTTGTCTTCCGGATCAGCTACACCCGGGAGTTGTTCCGGCGGGCCCGTGTTATCGCAAGCATTCAGGGATATCATCACCAGTAGTCCGATGATCAATTGATACATAGTATTCATGTTTAACCCTTGGCAGGGACAGGGATTTCCAGTCTAAGAGCGAAATGATACACTGCAACATTTGTGTTTTGCAATCTGCCCTCTGGAGTCTCCCGCCGGCAAAGTTATGACCATCAGTCTTAATAAGGTACATTTTGCCTATCCCGATATGCCGGATAAGCCGGTGCTCAATATCCCAAGCTGGACTGTAGAGCCTCGGGAACAGGTATTTATTCATGGTCCCTCCGGGGGCGGAAAATCCACCTTACTCAATCTTCTCAGCGGTTTAGTCGCTCCTACCGGGGGGGAATTGTCAATCCTCGGTAAGCGCCTGGATAAAATGAACCAGCGGCAACGTGATCGGTTTCGAGCCAATCAGATTGGCTACGTGTTTCAGCAGTTCAATTTAATCCCCTATTTAAATGCAATGGAAAATGTTCTATTAGCCACGCAGTTTTCAAAACACCAAAGAGCAAATGCCAGGGAAGATGAGGTAGAGGAGCTTTTGACAAAATTAAACATATCGCCCGATGCCCGATATAAACAGGCCACTAAACTCAGTTTCGGACAGCAACAACGGGTAGCAATCGCGCGAGCACTTATCAATAAACCTCGGTTGTTGATAGCAGATGAACCCACTTCGTCCCTTGATCAAGATAATCGCGATAATTTTATGTCCACACTGCTGCCGTTGGTCACCGCCTACGATATCACGTTAGTATTGGTCAGCCACGATATGTCGCTGTCTGGCTATTTCACGCGAATTGACGCGCTATCCGATATTAACTGTTTAACCGGAGACGGCTGATGTTTATGAAGCTGGCGGTAAAAAGTCTGCTTAATCGTAAAGGCTCGGCAATTCTCACGCTGATGGCCATGACCATCAGTATTTTTGTTTTATTGGCAGTGGAACACATCCGTTATCAGGCCAAGGATAGTTTTGCCAATACCGTTTCCGGTGTTGATCTTATCGTTGGTGCCAGAACGGGCAGCCTCAATCTATTGCTGTATTCAGTATTTCGCATAGGCTCTCCCACGAATAACATTCGCTGGGAATCTTTCGAGGATATTGTTTCCAATCCACAGGTCAAATGGGCCATTCCTATTGCGCTTGGTGATTCACATAAAGGCTATCGTGTGATGGGAACCACTCGAGATTATTTCGAGTTCTTCAGCTATGGCAATCGGCACAGCCTGAGCTTTGATAAAGGTCGGGTCTTCAGCAGCGTGTTTGATGTTGTAATAGGTTCTGATGTGGCCAAAAAGCTCGGTTACTCATTGGGGGAGAAGCTGGTTTTGTCCCATGGTATCGCCAGTACCAGCTTTAGCCTGCACGATGACCGTCCATTTACGGTCGTCGGTATTTTAGAGCCCACAGGAACACCCGTCGACCAGACGCTGCACGTTGGTTTGGAAGGTATTGAGGCCATCCATATCGACTGGCGGCAAGGTGTAAAAGTGCCGGGGAGTGATATCACTGCAGATGAGATTGAGCAGCTCGAACTCAAGCCGAAAACCGTTACGGCGTTTATGCTGGGACTGAAATCTCGCGTGGCTACGTTTCGGGTACAGAGAGATATCAATAATTATGCAAAGGAACCCATGCTGGCGATACTGCCCGGCGTCGCGTTGTCGGAGCTTTGGCAAATGATGAAAGTGCTGGAGAATACACTTCGCTTAGTGTCGGTACTTATCCTTATCGCGGCCCTATTAGGGCTGAGCGCTATGTTGTTGGCGTCGATTCGGGAGCGTAGTCGCGAAGTTCAACTTCTCAGAGTGATTGGCGCTTCACCCACATACCTGTTTCTGTTGATAGAGTTAGAGGCGTTGCTGATCACTCTGGTCAGCACTTTAGTCGGCGTTTTATTGCTATATATATGTCTGATTGCCGCCGGGGATTATTTAGCCTCCGGTTATGGTTTGTATATTCAGTCCAACATTATGTCAGCAAGTGTTTTTTATTTACTATTGACAGTTGTCATGGCCACGGCGGTAGCAGCAGCTGTGCCCTCGTTAAATATATACAAGAGTGCGAGAATGGTTCAGTAGCCCTGCAGGACACCCCCAGGGCTTTAGCTCGCGGATTACCCCGTTACTACCTGCTCAACTTGCGCCACAACCACTCCATCGGACCCTGTGCGTGGCGGGTCAACCAGTACTTTCCCCAGAAATATTGCAAGGCCAAAATGCCCGCACCAAAGATGGTGATGGCGACGAACGGCACCTGGCCCATCAGGCTCAAGCCATAGCCGTAAAACAGCAAGACGCATAACGACGTTTGCAGCAGATATTGACTCAGGGACAGGCGTCCCAGCACGGCCAGCTTGTGAATCGGCCGTCGTGTTTGCGCTTGACACAACCGGGCGATTATACCCATATAGCCGAGGGCTAACAGGGTGGCCCCGGTATGATAGACAACACCCTGGAACAGGCCCAGGCCATTTATCGTGAATGGGCTGCCGGTGGCGGCCTTGATGCCCGCGTAGATGGCGCTTAAAACCAGTCCGCCGATCATCAGTTGCAGCACGGTGCTGCGACTCGGTAGCGCCGGCGGGCGTTCGGCCAGCAGAAAATGCCGCGCCAGGTACACACCCAGTAAAAACTGTCCCAGCACCTGGAAGGGGCGACCGGTTTGCAGATAGGCCATCGGGCGCGGGATGGCGCTGAACACATTGGCAAAGAAAACGTCGGCACTGTTTGGAGAGGTGCGCAGCGCCAGCAGCGTCGCGTCGTTGTATCCCAATTGAAGCTTCAGCGCATCGACGGCGCGACGGAGCAGTGACCAGAAGCTGTGTTCGATGCTTACCAGCAACAACCCATGGATGGCGAGCGGCAGGGCCAGCAGTATAACGATAGCAAATAGTAGCTGCCTGGCAGCAAGGCCGGTAAACCACAGCAGGCACAGTCCGAGGACGCTGTAGAGCGTCAGGATATCCCCGTGCCAGATGAGAAACATATGGAGCAGGCCGATCGCCATAAGCACCAGCATACGCCGGCGCCAAAAGGCGCGAAACCGGGCTTCGCGACCGGAATAACGCGCCAGTTGCAAAGCGAAGCCGGCGCCCAACAGGATTGAGAAAACCGTGTAAAATTTCCCCTCTATAAGCCAGTCGATCAAGAACAGGGTGATCCTGTCTGCCCATGGCAGTTGTTGTATGGCGGACAGATTCAGCGAGTAAAAGCCGGTAAAGCTCATCAGGTTCGCAAAAATGATACCGCACAGGGCAAAGCCCCGCATGATATCCAGGACGGGCAGGCGCGCGTTATCAGCGCTTGGAGTCAGTGGCATAGTGTCGGGTACTCACACAATCATACTGCTGGCGCCGTTGCTTGTATCGCCGTCGCGACGCGACCCGGCGCCGCACCCGGATCACATCTGCGTTGCCAGTGCATACAGCACCAGTGCAGGTGCATCTCGTCGAACGACTGAATCATTGTCGGCTGGAGCGAGGCGACGCCCGCCGATTCCCGATATTGTTCATAAACTGCGTGCAGATAGCGGTAACCCAGGTCCGCAGCTATAAACACACAAGGTTGATCCGGATCGAGTTGCCGGCACCAGTGAGCTACCGTGTGACAGGAGCCGGCGGACAAGCCGGCGAAGACGCCGTAGTTTTTCAGCAACTCCACCGAGCCGCTGCGGCTGTGTGAAAACGAAATCCAGTGAATGAAATCATATAAGTCATAGTGTACATTTCTAAAGGGAATGGCGCTGCCGATGCCGGCAATGATGATATCGGGGTCGTCCACATGTTGCGAGTTAAACGTAACGCTGCCAAACGGTTGTACGCCATGCAGTGTGGTATCGATGTTCATGGCTCTCAAAAAGCTGGCTGTGGCACCAGTGGAGCACCCTGAGCCGACGCCGCCGACCAGCGTAATTTTTTCCGTGTTAAAATCGCCCGCCAGCAGTTCGGCAAATTCCCGATATCCCAGATAGTGGATATCGTCGTGGTACTGCTGCATCCAGTGCACATCGGGACGGGTGCGCAGGATTTCTTCAATACGTTTGACCCGATTTTGCTGATCCATTTTCAAATTGGGTGCCGAGGCCGCGGGTTCCACCACCGCCCCCATCAACTCCAACTGCAACTTCAAGGTGGGGTCTACGGTTTTCGAGGCGATGATATGACACCGCAGTCCGTATTTATGGCAGGCCAGGGCCAGGGCGTAGGCATAAATGCCGCTGGAACTGTCCAGCAGCGTATCCTGTGGGCCGATTTGTCCGCGCGCCAACAGCTCTTTTACCGCGGCGAGCGTAGAATAGATTTTCATCGACTCAAAGCGGGCCAAATACAAATTGTCTCTTAAATGGACTATGGCCGGTGTTTTAAGTGCATCTGATATGTGCGGAAAAATCATTAGCCTATCTCCGTGTACTGGCAGTGGCCGCCCAACTCGTTAAAAAGCCGGCCGACCGATGCCAGGCAGTGTATGTCCGGGGGGCGGCGAAAGAGCAAACCGATTACCGACCCTGTGTGGGCGGTGATCACACCGTCGGCCTTGCAGTGCTGCATCGCTCGATAAACCGCATGAAAGTGCTGCTTGGGTAAAATTTCCTGTGACAATTCGGAGCTCATGGTGGATACGCTGCATATTTCGGCGATATTTTTTGTCCGCAACGCCTGCTCCATGTGCCGGGACAAGTCGAGGTAGTGGCGTTTGTGTTGCCGGTAGTAGTCCACCAGCTTGCCCTTGGTGCCTTCGGTTTCAACCTTGTCTGCCTCGTGCATATACAGCGCATATATCGGCGGTACCTTTTCAAACTCTCGCAGCACCCGATGCCGCGAACTGCAAAACAGGACGGGGTGATCGAGAAACACACTGTCCGAGCGTTCAATTTGGGAAAGCACCTGGATAATGTCGCCGGTACTGGCCGGCTGGCGGAAATAACTCGCCGCGCATCGTATCGTCGCCACGATATCCGCCGTGGAGCTGGCCATACCCCGCGCCACTTGTAGATCGCTCTTAAACCGCCACCTGCCTGCAGGCCAGGCCCGCCGTTTCAATCGGCAGTAAATGTCCAGAGCGCGAAAGGATTTACAACGGCCCGGCGTTTCCAGTAACACCTCTCTGTTGCCGGCTTCGGGGCCGTTGTCCGGCGTAAAGTAAGCCCAACTGTATTTGGGAATCAAAGACGACACTATGGCGATTTCATCGTTAGTGTGTGCTGACAAGCCCTGATACAGCTCTCCCAGAGCGCCTCTGCAGACGCCGATATGAGTGCCGGGGTCACCGCCTGTAGCGGTTTGATCTGTAAGCGTCAGCATGATTGGGATTGCCTGTGCGCCAGCCTGTGAAGAATGAGAGGTTGAGCGGTTATCTTGTTAGTGTTATGTTATAACATAAGTAAAAACAAAAGAGGAAGGGCCTGAGATAGATTGGGTGCCACCATTCACAGGAGCTGAATATCCACATGGCGCATTTACTGATTATTGAGAACTGGGTCGAGGGGACCGGGCGTCTGTTTCCCGCCACTATCCGCCGGCTCGGCCACACCTACACGTTTGTTACCCGCAACAAAGATCACTATGTCGATAAAAAATCGCCGCAGATGCATCCCATTTTCGAATACGCGGAAAATATCCTGACGCTTGAGACCAACGATATTGACGCGTTGATCGAACAACTGCGGGCCCAGCATCGGCTGCTGCATTTCGATGGTGTATCGACCATTTGTGATTACTACGTCGACACCGTGGCTCAGGTAGCGCAGGCACTCGACCTGCCCCAGGCCTTCTCGTCCAATGTGGTCCTGGAGCGGCGCAAGCACCTGGTGCGGCAGGCATTACAGCGCGCCGGTATACAGAACCCGAAGTTTGCGGTTACCAGCGACTGGACGGAGACAGTGGCGGCGGCAGACCGCATTGGTTATCCGCTGGTTCTCAAGCCCTGTGATCTCGCCTCCAGTGCTTTTGTCAAACTGATTGACAGCGAGGCGCAACTGCGGGAGGGCTTTACGGAGTTGCAGGCATTTACCCACAACTTTCGCGGCCAGGCACGAGACGCCCTGTGGTTGCTGGAAGAATTTATGCAAGGCGATGAGGTGAGTGTCGAGGCGGTGACATTTCAGGGAGAGACCACCATCGTGGGTATCACCGACAAGTCCCTCACCGGTTTTCCCTACTTTATTGAGGACGGCCATATGTTTCCCGCCCGCCTGGAAGCAGGGCTGGCCGAGGCGGTCACGACTTATGTCACCCAGGCGTTAGAGGCTGTCGGTCACGATCACGGCATCAGTCACACAGAGGTCAAACTTACCCCGGCGGGTCCGCGTCTGGTCGAGATCAACCCCAGACCTGGCGGTAACTTTATCGCCGAACTGATTCAACTGGTCACGGGAATCGACCTGCTGGAAACCCATGTCAACCTGGCGCTGAATCGCCAGCCCGCCCTGGACGGTCTGGAACACTGTCGCGGCAGCGCCGCCGTTAAGTTTCTCGTGCCGCCCGCGGCAGGTGTTCTCAAGGCGCTCGAGGGTGGTGAAAAACTGCAACAAAATCCTAATCTCGTGCGCTGGCGACTAGCCGCCGTGAGCGACATGAAAATCGCAGCACCCATCGACAATGCCTGCTACCTGGGGCATGTCATCAGCCGGGACTCCGAAGGCGATCAGGCGCGGTGTTTCGCTGAACAGGCACTGAGTGAATTGCGTCTCTTGTACAGCGAAGCCGCCGACCAGTCACCACCGAAGGGAGTTCATCGATGACCGCCAATGCAAGCGCATCAGCCGAGTCTTTCAAAACCGTTGACCAGCTTATCGACTGTGTCCTGCAGCGGCACTTCGGTATCGATCCGCGCGAACTGCCGGTGGTGGGTGCCTTCGAGATCGATCAGAGCACGCAGTTTCCCGGGACCGAGCAGAAGTATCGCAACTATTACCTGTTGCTGCGGGTAAATGCGGTGTTCGGCGGCTGCTGCGTCGAGGCCGAACAACTTGAGCAGGTGGCCGCGCGTGAGTTGGTCGGCCAATCGCTGGCCGCGTTGCTGGAAGATGCTCGATTGCCCGTCAGAGTCGCCGCTCTCGATGCCTATTTGGGGGTGGTATTACCTCATCGAGATGACCATCGCGCCCGGGAGCTGGAGCTGCCCTACGGCACGCCGTTTACGCGGGCGGTAGCGCGCGATAAAGCGATTGTCAGTCTGCTGGCTATTGAGCCCGACCAGGCCGTAGGGCTGATCGGCGTCGTCAACCCTATTGTCCAGGCGATCGAGGCGCGCGGTGCCCGTTGCCTGCCCTGTGATTTTAATATGCAGCGCACTGCCGGCGGGCTGGTTGTGCAGCGGGATATGCGCCCGGTGCTGGAGCAGGCGGACTTTATTATCGCCACGGGTATGACCCTGAGCAATGGCTCTTTCGATGAAATCCTGGCGGCCGCCAGACGTCGAAACATCCCCCTGGTGGTTTATGCGCAAACCGGCAGTGCCATTGTGCCACGTTTTTTGGGGCAAGGTGTCAGTGCTGTTTCGGCAGAACCTTTTCCCTATTCGCAGTTCAGTGCCGACCCGACCGCCATCTATCTGTACCGGGCTGCGAACCCGTGAAGGTAGCGCAGCCGCACCTGGCGCTGTCTGACCGGCAGGGCCTGAGAGCACTGTTGTTTTACACGTTCTTAATGGTGCTCGGTTTCACTATGTTAATGCCATTGGTGGCAGTGCATTTTGTCAGTAACGTTGGCATGAGTTCCGCGACGGTGGGCATCGCCCTTGCTGTGCGCCAGTTGACCCAACAGGGGCTGACAGTGGCCGGCGGTTTATTGTCGGATAAGCTGGGTGCCAAACCCATGATTTGCGCCGGCGTGCTGGTCAGGGCGTTGGGCTTTGCCGCGCTGGCCTGGGCCGGTGATCCGCTGTTGCTGATCCTGGCCCTGGTGATATCGGCGCTCGGAGGTGCTTTGTTCGAGGCACCTTACCAGGCCACTATAGTGGCGCTTACCGACGATACCAACCGCCGCCACTATTACCTGGTCAGCAACTGGGTCAGCGGCATCGCTTCGACTATAGGACCGCTGATCGGGATTGCACTTTTGCAGTTTGATTTTCAATCGGTATGTTATGGTGCGGCCGCCTGCTTTTTTGTGAATTACCTGATCTCGCTGTTCTTTCTTCCCCGCGTCACCACGCCCGGTGCCACCCAGGCGCCGGCCGCCAACCTCAAGGGCGTATTGCACGACCGCCGCTTTGTTTTCTTCACCGGCTTGATGGGCGGGTACTGGTTTACTTCCGTGCAGGTGAATATCAGTTTTCCACTGTGGGCGGAGAAATTGTCCGGTATTCAGGAAAGCGTGGGCATTATGTATGCCGTCAGCGCCGCCATTACCGTCGCTTTGCAGTATCCGCTGGTAAAACTGGCTGAACGTCGATTCGATACCCGGGAAATTTTGACGATCGGTGTGGTCACCATGGCACTGAGTCTCGGTGCGATCGGATTTGTAGAGCAGTTTTACGCTTTCCTTATCTGTGTCGTGTTTTTTACCCTCGGTGTTTTGTTGACGCGACCCACCCAACAAACAATCACGGCTGCGTTGGCTGACGGTAAATCGCTGGGCACGTATCTCGGCTTCAGTTCACTGGGACTGGCGGTTGGCGGCGGATTGGGCAACGCCATCGGCGGCTTGTTGATCGATATCGCCAAAACCCAGCAACTGTTGATGCTGCCCTGGCTGGTTTACTGCGCCGTCGGCCTGCTGAGTGCGGCGGGCCTGTATTGGCTGACCGGGACCACTGCAAGCGATAAAACCAACTTGCTTTCACAAACACAATAAACCCGGGCGCTTAAACGCCCGGCATTGGTTCAGCACTACTTCAAGGGGAGTTACACCATGAATTTTACAGGCTGTCATAACAGGTACATGGGTATGATTTTGTGCTTGTTGGCGCTGCCAGGGTTTTGCATTGGCGCTGCCGCCGCGAGTCCTGCCACAAAGAATGCTATTGCCGATGAGCGATTGGAGGATGAGATGATTATCATCGGTAATCCCATCGGCTCGCTGCGGCTCAACGACCAGTCATCCACCGCCAGTCGCCTGGGGCTGACCGCGCTGGAAACGCCGGCAACCATTGAGATTATCGATGGTTCCGTGATGCGGGCGCGGGGTTACAGCAAACTTTCCGACGCCGTGCAGAGCCTGCCCGGGGTCGTGACCGGGGAGCATCCCACCGCGCCGTCGACTTTCTCGGTGCGCGGCTTTACGCGGGGGCAGATTACCGTGCTGCGCGACGGCCTGTGGATCGGCCCCAGCACCATGGTCATGCGACCGCAAAATACGTTTAATCTCGAACGGGTCGAGGTGCTGCGCGGGCCGGCCTCTGTGATCAACGGTATCGGCTCGGTGGCGGGAACCGTCAACGCCATTACCAGAAGTGCTGAAGTCGGGATGGAAAGCAGCACCAACCTGCTGTTGGGCTACGGTCGCTATGACTCGCGACACCTCGGCCTGGGCAGCCAGGGCGGCCTCGGGGAAAACGCTTGGTTTAATGTCGATATCAGTCGTTACGATACGGATGGTTATGTGGACCGCACCGATAGCTCATCGACCAACCTGACCGGCAGCCTGCTCTGGCAGCCGACCGAGGCCATTTCCCTGAAGTTCGGCGCGGATTATCTGAGCGATGATGTGGGCAGTTACTTCGGCACACCGCTGGTGCCGGCCGAGGTGGCACGTGATCCGCTGGATGTCGTCTCCACCGGCCGTGGAGAAGTGCTTGACGGTGCCATGCGGTTTAGAAACTACAACGTGGACGATGCCGTCGCCGATTCTGACCAATTGTTCCTGCGCCTGGATTTCCAGTGGCAACTCAATGACAGCATGACGCTTAAAAATACCTTGTATCAATTCAGCGCCGATCGCGAGTGGAGAAACGCCGAAGGCTATGCGTACTGCAGGCAGGTGGTCGATGTCTGCACTCAAGTGGGCGAAATTCAACGCTACTACGGTTATTTCCTGTTGGATCACGATCAGGATTTGCTCGGCAATCGCCTGACGGTCAACATCGATTCGCAGTTCGGCGGCATGGAGAGTCGCTTCGTTGCCGGCCTCGAAGCCATCGATATGGATTTTGAACGGAGCCGGGGCTTCAGGCGTGGGGTCGCTCAGGTGCCGGGTGACGGCGTAGACGCCTTCAACCCCGAACCCGGTCGCTACGGCCCGGAAGAGTTGCGCGGCATCAGCCCCACGGATATCAGCACGCTGGCGGCGTTTTTCGGCAACGCCCTGCAGGTCACCGACACACTGAGCCTGGTTACCGGACTGCGCCACGAAAACCTTGACCTCGACCGCCGCAATTTCAATGCCGAGGGCGTAGAGGAAGCAAACGGTTTCTCGCGGCAATACAGCTGGTGGAGTTGGCGCATCGGCGCGGTCTATAACTTTACGCCCGATATCGTCGGCTATGCCCAGTACAGCAATGCCAAGGACCCGATCAATTCCAACGTCTTCCTGGTCAATGCCAACCAGAATTTTGATTTAACCGATGCCAAACAGTGGGAGGTGGGCCTCAAAGCCATCTGGCTGGATGGCAAAGCGGAGTCGACGCTGGCTTACTATGACATCGAGCGGGACGATGTCTTTGAACGTTTTGCACTTGACAGCGCTACCAATGTGGGCGGGCGCGCCTCTCGCGGTGTTGAGTTCTCCACGACAATGAGAGTGGCGGAACAGTGGCGGGTCGGCACTAACGCCGCTTACACCAATGCCGAGTTCCGGCGCTCGGCCAATTTCCAGAGTCTTGCCGGCAACACACCTCCGAACGTACCGCAGTGGACGGCCGCCTTGTGGACGAGTTATCAGGACATTGCCGATCTGCCCCTGGAAGTGGGGGTCTCGGTGCACCACGTGGATGATCGCTTTGGTGATAACCCCAATACCGTCACCTTGAAATCCTACACCCTGACAAACCTCTTCTCCGCCTGGAAAGCCGACAACTTCCGCATTTCCGCCCGGGTGGAGAACCTGTTTGATGAGGATTATGTGCCCTGGGCAGATGTCTTCTATTTGCAGCAGGACGATCCCGGTTTTATCTACGCCAATCAACTGTTGCTCGGATCGCCGCGCACCTATCGATTGATGTTCGAATACCAGATTCAGTAGAGGGCAAGGCATTGGAGAGCCGGCAATGAATATGTCGAGAACGCTGGAGCAGGCGTGGTCCTGGCGGCGCGCCTGTAGGGTCGCCGGGATGACGGCGGTTTCCCTGGCACTGCTGATGGGTGCGGATTCGAGTCGTGCCCAGGGTTCCCAGGCTGGCGCTGAGCGCGGCAGCGAGGAGGTTTATCTGCCGGCTTTCTTTTCCGAGTACGCGCCGCAAACCGCGCTGGATATGGTCCTGCGGCTCCCCGGGTTTGTGCTGGAAGAGGAAGAGGATATCCGCGGTTTTGGCGCCGGCGCCGGCAATGTATTGATCGACGGCACCCGGCCCACCACGAAATCGGGTGGCATAAAGGACGCCCTGCAGCGCATTCCTGCGCTCCAGGTCAGCAGGATTGACCTGCTGCGGGGCACGGCCGGCGCCGTTGACGCCGCCGGCCAGTCTATCGTGGCAAACGTGATCCGGCTCAGGCAGGCAGACGCCAGGCGGTGGCAACTGACGGTGGAGCGGGCGGCCGATGGTGAAGTTTACCCCAAGGGTGAGCTGACACTGTCCCAACACCTGGGGCAGTGGGAGTCGGCCTTGAAAGTCGATGCCATGTGGGAGCGGCAACCGCGGGAAGCCGAGATCACGGCTCGCTCGGGGGATAACGAATTGCTGTGGACACAGGTCGAAGACCGCCCCAGTTTTCTCGGCGAGGTTTTCTTCTCCGGCGAGGCGCGCCGCCGGTACGGGCGCCGCGAACTCAGTGTCAATGCCCGCTTGGGGTGGAGCCGGTATATGCCGGAGACGCAGCGCGCGGGCTACAGCCGGCGGATGCCGGAGGGGCGCCCCGATAGCGTGTTTAGGAACGAACGCGACAGTCAATACTATGCCGGGGAACTGGGTATTGATTGGGGCATGCCGCTGGCGGGCGGCTGGCAGTGGCGGCTGATCAACCTCAACAATACGCAGAACTGGTTTGTGGATGCGGATTCCCGGACCGAAGCGCCACTGTCGATTTTTGCAAGCGGCTCGCAATTGCGGTTCGACGAACATAAAACCGAAAATGTCCTGCGCACCGCGTTCAGCAGGAAAGACTCGGTGCCGGCACAGGAACCGCTCGGCATTCTGCGCCAGGAATACGGTGCGGAATTGGCCTATAACAACCTGGAAAGCTGGTTGAAGTTGCGGCCCACCGATGCCGCCGGGCGGCCCCTGGAAAATACCCGCGACAGCTATGCCAAGGTGATCGAACAGCGCGGTGAAGTTTTCACCAACCTGACCTGGAAATTGTATGGCCTGACGGTTGAGACCGGTCTGGCCGCGGAGTATTCGCATATATCTGTTGCAGGCGACAGCGACGACGCGCAGTCGTTGTTTTATCTGAAGCCTTCCCTGGGGCTGATTTACAACGACGATGAACAAACGCAGTATCGCTTTACGCTGCGGCGTTCGGTGGGACAGTTGGATTTCAGCGATTTTGCCGCCAGCGCTGACCTGGTCAACGACCGGCAGTTTTCCGGCAACCCGCAACTGCGCCCCGAGAGAAATATCCGTGCCGGGCTCGCTTTTGACCGCCGTTTTGCCGCAAAAGGTGCCTTCAGCGTAGAAGTCTACCAGGAGTGGCGCAAGGATGTTCTCGAGCAGATCGTACTCCCCTCCGGTGACCAGGCTCTTGGCAATGCCGGTCGCGCCAGGGTACGCGGTCTGGCATTGAGCGGCAACCTGCCGCTGGAACCGCTGGTCCCCAAGGGCCTGGTAGAAATAAAAGCTGATATTGTGGACTCCCGTTTTGATGATCCGGTTACCGGACAGACCCGGGAGCTGACCGAATTGGAGAGCCCGCTCGTGCAGGTGGATTTTCGCCAGGATTTCAGCAAAGCGGGGGTTTCCTGGGGGTTGGGCTATGAAAGCTATAAGGAAAGTGAGGAATACTTCGTCAACGAAAGTAACTTCTTTCGAACGCAGGGACGGTGGAATGCGTTTATCGAGACTGTGCGTTTTAGCGACTTCAAATTGCGGCTGGCGGCGAGAAATATCGGTGATGAACGCCAGCGGTGGCAACGGCTGGTTTACGCCGATAACCGCAACGGCAGCCTGATGCAGCGAGAGGACACGCGGCGCGAGAGGGGGGTCTTCTTCAGCGTTACCATCGATGGCCGGTTTTGAGTCCTCTTCAGTGTCATGGGCTCAGGTGGCCAGTTCCCAAGCTTGAACAGCTTGGCGAAATTCCCGCAACTGTGCTCAGCGGCATAGCGATACTGTGATAAGTTCTACTATATCGTCCTCCCCATTTATTTATACTGCCTGGCGTTAACCGGAAGCAAAAAGCAATAATTGAGTAAACAACACTTACAAAAATACACTGCTCGAAAAACGGGGCTATGGGTGCTATGCGCAACGACGAAAAATCGATACATCACGTTCTTTTGGTATCAGCGAGTTTGGTACTGACGCTATTATCGACGGTAACAGCGGCTCAAGAAACAATACTATTCGACGATTTCAATTACAGTTCAACCGGTGAACTCTCTGCCAACGGCTGGCATATAAGGAACTACATTGGCGGCCCTGGCTTATCGAATGGAGGATGGAGTACACAGAACATCTCTTTCGTTGACACCGGGGTCAAGAAATCCATGCGTTTGAAGGCCGGTACCAACGTCAACGGCGGCAATATCGTGAATAGGGCGGCTACTTCAGGTCAGTCTACACAAGCCGAAGTGTCGCGGGTGGAAGAGGAATACAAAAACGGCACTTGGGCAGCTCGCATGTTCTTTACTGACGCCCCATCGGTCGGGCCCGACGGCGACTCGGTCGTGCAGGCATTTTTCGGGATAACGCGCTACATTGAGGGCAGTGAGCCCTACAGTGAAATTGATTTCGAATACCTGCCAAATGGCGGTTGGTATACCGGATCATATGAACCCAGCATGTGGTCAGGCACATACCGTATCGTTGACTTTAGCGATCCGTCCAACCACGCAGTTACAAGAACCACGGGGTCTCTGCAGGGCTGGCACGATCTCGTTATGCAAGTGAGGGACGGGCAAATAGATTTCTTTATTGACGGCCAGCATCAAACAGGCTTTAGCGGTTCGGTTACGCCCGATTACCCAATGTTCCTCATGTTCCAAATCTGGTTCAGCAACGATTGCTTCGACCTGTCCTGCACGAAGCGAGGCTATCTCACTGACTCCAACTACCGGGAATACTACCAGGATGTGGATTGGGTTTATTTTGAAAAGGACACTATTTTATCTCCTGCTCAGGTACTGCAAAATGTCCAGGATTTACGTGCACAGGACATTGACTTCGTCAAAGGCAACAAACCCGCCGGTGGCGGTAGTACCACGCAAAGGTGTAACTGGTGGGGAACGATCTATAATATCTGCACGCATATCGAGACCGGCTGGGGCTGGCAGAACAATGCTGACTGCGTTGGCATAAACACCTGTGCGACCCTGCCGCCGCCCTACGGCATCATCGAACAAGGCAGCGCATTTTCCCGGCTTATCCAAGCCGAATCTTACAGTAATATGGCCGGCGTGGACGTTGAAAACACAACCGATACAGGGCAGGGGCAGAATGTAGGCTGGATCGATACGGGTGACTGGATGAGCTACTACGACATTGCCATCCCAAGCACCGGCTCTTACCGGGTTGAATATCGTGTTGCCAGTATCAACGGCGCCCGGCTCTCTCTCGATCTCAACGGCGGCGATCTGGTATTAGGGGCAGTTGATATACCTGCCACCGGCGGTTGGCAGAGCTGGGAGACGGTATCCCATACGGTTACGCTTGCAGCCGGTAGCTATAATGTTGGTATTTATGCGCTTTCGGGTGGATGGAATATAAACTGGTTTAGGATTACCAAGGTGGAGTAAGGAAAACCAAGGCAGGTAAACTCGTTGGCAGGGCTCTGCAGTGCCTTTCTTGGCAATAACCGACTTCATTACCCTAATGCCATTCGGCAGGTCTGAGGTCGGTTGGTCCTGGCTGCGTTTGTAGCGTGTGCATTGTCATGACAAGCCCTGGTTACCGAATCAAGGTAGAATCGGCGGGTTTCAATCCCACTTCAGTATTTTAGCCAGCGCTTGCTGATATTGTCGGTCGACTGCCGTTCCCACGTCCATCTGTTGACTGCTCATGATCGGAGACGGCGTTTGAGGAACGAGATAGTCAGGAATAATCGCTTCATGGAGAATATCCCGCTGGTCAGGGGTTATTAAACGTCCGACAGGAAACATCAAGGCCGTATTGTTTGCCAAGGGCGTTAGTGTATGGAGGAGTCCCTTACCATAGCTTTTTTGGCCGACAATTATGGCTTTGTTATTGGCGCGCAGGGCGCCGGCGATAAGTTCAGCGACACTGGCCGAGCCTTCATTTTGCAGAATGGCTGTAGGGCCTGTCCAGACGGCCCGATCCGTCGCATAGTATTCCCGCACAGTTCTCGCTTGACCTGCTCTGAGCGTGGCAATCGGGGCGCCTTTTTCCAGGAACAGATCGGCAACCGCGAGGCCGTCGGGGACGCTGCCGCCGGGGTTGTTGCGCAGGTCCAATACCAGTGCGTCAGCGCCCTGGCGGAGCAGGGATGAAAGGCCGTTGCGGAAATCGATGGCGGAATCTTTGGCAGCGATCAAGTATTGAATATAACCGATCGTTTTATCATCAAACTGTTGTGTAAAGGTACGAACGGGTGATGGAATGTTCCGGGCCGCTTCACCGGGGACCGAAAAGGTGAGAGGGACACTGTCGCGAAGAATATCCAAAGATAAGTCCAACCCCGGCGCCACTCTCAATTTTGACATCGCTTGTGCAAGAGACAGTCCTGCTGTAGGCACACCATTAATTTTTATAACTTGATCCCCGCTTCTGAGCCCGGCTTTAGCGGCCGCGGTCTGTGGCAGGCAGGTGACAATAGTCAGTACTTTTGTGTGTTCATCGATATCAATAGATAGCAGCTCAATCAGTCCAATCCCCATTGGTAATTGACCCGATACTTCATTCAGGAAAAGTGCTTTCTGTGCCTCTGTTAACAAACGGACAGCGGGGGCTTCAAGGGTTTCCAGCATAGACTCGATTGCCGCATGCTCGTCATAAAGTGTTTGATAGTTCTGTAAAGTAAACTGTCGTTTGGTATTGGCCCACTTTTGTGAATTAAAGCCTTCTCCACCAAACTTGTCGTTTATAACAGTCCAGACGTGAGAGATATGCGTGTTACCCTGTGTGCGATTGTCAGGTGTGGAGTCGATAAGACTCCCCTGGCAACCCGCCAGTAGGAAAACCAGGGTGGTGTAGGTGAGGGTGTTGATGACAACTCTGCTGGTCAAAAGTCTATTCCATCTTATCTTGCTGCGGGGTATCTAGTGTGGGGAAAAATGTTTCCAATGGCCATATCTCCTTTTGGTTTCATGCCTGTTATCGCGATTACCGCGTCGATCATAACGGATTGTGTGTTTGCACTATATAGACTCTTGCTGCATTGGTTGTACTGAAATTGCTTTTTTCAACGCTTTCTAAATTGTCAAAATATGAGCCTATACGGCCGGCCCCGGTCAATGCGCCAGGTGCGCGTAAAGCCCGGTCAATTTTTGGCAGGCCAGATGCCCGCCACACCGGTATATAATGCCTGTGGCGTCGGTCCGGATTAACAGGGTGCGAACACGGATTGGTCTGCTTGGCAAATAGCAAATAATCGCCAATGAGGTGTTCACCTTACCATTGTGCTGTCAGTTGACGTCACAATGGTTTGTGGGTTCTGCTGCCATGGGGTTGTAGTCGGCGTTTATAGCAACGACGTTTACAGAGGGTATGTTGGTTGTTGCTTAAAGAGCAGACTGTTTCTTTTACCTATGCGGACGGTATTTTCGTTATCGAGTACGGTCAAGCAAAAGCCTGCTCTGATAGTCTCTCCGGGTTACTGACGTAAACGAGGCCTGATTCCAGCCGTATCAGCCCCTCACTCTGCAGTGCGTGCAGTTCTTTGTTGATACTCTGCCGGGAGGCTCCCACCATTTTACCCAACTCCTCCTGGGAGAAGCGCGGGCGGATAACGATGCCGTCGCCCGCCGGTTCACCGTAGGCGCTGACCAGCGCCTGCAACCTCCGCAATAGCTTCTGGCGTAAACTCAACAGGGCGGCCCCCTCAATCATTTCGAGGGTCAGGCGCATGCGCCTGCACATAAGTTGGAGAAGCTGTTCATTAATAGAGGGGTAGTCTTTCGACAAGGCGCGGAATATTTGCTTGGGCAGAAGTCGCAGGCACGTTTTGCCCTGCACGTTGGCGGAGTTGGCGCGAGGCGTACCCTCGATCAGGCCGACTTCCCCGAAACAATCGCCAGGTCGCATAACAAACATCAGGATTTCTTTGCCATCGGGCGACATGACCGTGAGGCGCACCAGGCCCTCGACCACTTGATAGAGCGCCTCCGACGGGGTACCCGCCAGGTAGACGAATTCGCCGTCGCTGAAGGTGCGTGTCGTCATTGTATTGACAACAGCCTGTTTGGCCGTGTCGGGCAGGGCATCAATCCAGTTGAAGTTGAAACTGTTTTTGTCCAGCAAATGGCGCCCCCTTGCAACAATTACGCGCTGCGGTATCTAGTGGCTGAGTATGATGACAGAAAGAGTAAAACAGCGACTACAGGTTGACAATCAATAACTGTCACTTGCTTGACACAGGTCGCGGTAATTGCGGTGTAGGCTGTTCAGGTAAAGCCTCATTGCAAAGCAAAGGACTCAATAGCAACAACAACAGGCTCTAAATCGCTGGTTACAACCGGTTGTGATGCTGAGGATTCAGGTTCGGCAGGCGATGGACTAGCCGTAGTGGGCGGCTTGTCGGTTTTGCGTCCTCACGGTTTTGCGTCCTCACGCAGGAAGTACAGTAACGCCTAACCGGTGCCCGCACCCGATAACGTTAATATTTGGAGGACAGGTCCTATGAGCCAGCTGATCGAGGAGTTAAAGGGAAAACTCGACGCCCCGGCGATGATAACAGGCGCCGATCTGCAGCAACGCCCTGGCGATATGAGCGGAAATCTCTGCCGGGCAGAGGCCATTGTGCGCCCGAAAACAACAGCCGAGGTTGCCGAGATTCTGAAGCTTTGTAATATTCATAATCACCCTGTGGTCACCATGGGCGGGCTTACCGGTTTGGCTGGCGGTTGTGCCACCCGGCCCGGCGATATCGGCTTGTCGATGGAGCGCATGACCGGTATTGAGGAAGTTGATGTCAAGAATCACACCATGACGGTACAGGCCGGTGTACCCTTGCAGTCTGTCCAGGAAGCTGCGGCGGAGGTCGGGCTTATGTTTCCGGTGGACCTGGGGGCCCGGGGCTCTGCCACCATCGGTGGCAATATTGCCACCAATGCAGGTGGTAACCGTGTATTGCGCTTTGGTATGACGCGGCAGTTAGTACTGGGCATCGAAGCTGTGCTTGCGGACGGCACTGTTATCAAATCTTTGGGTAAAGTGCTAAAGGACAATAGCGGCTACGATCTGAAACAGCTTTTTATCGGCAGCGAAGGTACGCTGGGCGTTGTTACCCGCGCGGTGTTGCGGCTGATTCCCGAGCCGCGCAGTCAGAACACCGCATTGGTGGCGGTACCCGATTTTGAATCGGTTATTGCGTTGTTACACCGGGCCAAATACTGCTTGGGGAGTAACCTGAGTGGTTTTGAGCTTATGTGGGACTCCTTCTTCCAACTGGTCATGGCCCACCGCGACAGGCATCGGCCTCCGTTTGCCGATCAGTATCCATTTTATGTCTTGATAGAGACCCTGGGTTCCGATATCGATACGGACGCCGCGTTGTTTGAGAACGCTTTGGAAGATTTTTACGCCGCTGGCCTTATCGCCGATGCCGTGGTCGCAAAGTCTAATACCGAGAGAGATGCACTCTGGGCGATTCGCGAGGATGTCGAGGCGCTGATTAGTTTATATCCGATGTTTTTGTTTGATATAAGCCTGGCACTCGACAACATGCAAGCCTATCTCGCAGATATCAATGACAGTCTGAAACGGCGCTGGCCCGAGAGTCAGTGTGTTGTCTTCGGGCACTTGGGCGATGGCAATTTACATCTGGTTGTAGCGGTGGGTGATGGCGAGCCCGATACCCGTACGGCGGTCGAAGAGATTGTTTACGGTACTTTGCGTGATTACAGCGGCGTTGTATCGGCCGAGCACGGTATAGGTCTGGAGAAAAAAGACTACCTTTCTGTCACCCGCAGCGATGCGGAAATTGCAATGATGAAGTGCCTTAAGCGCGCTATGGATCCGAAGAACTTACTCAATCCAGGCAAAATATTTGCGCTTTAGAGGCGGTCGGTGTGTCATCGGGAGCGAACGGGCCTGATGGGATTTATACTTTCATCGAGGCAATGTGCCGGATGACACACGGGACTTTTCCCATATCCACGGCCCGCTGTCGTTCCGGGCTGGATGTACAAAGTTCGCTATGCATTCCAGCTTGGTCGTGCACGCATGCCATTCGCCCATTTACCGACATAGGCGCAGTCTTCGGGGACGCCAAGGTCGAAAATATCAGCGATGGTCAGGGCCGTCATTCCCTGCACGTCAGCAAAAGTAAAATTATCGCCTGCGATAAACGGCCTGCCGTCTGACATCTCTTGATCCAGCCACTTCCACCTGTCGGGCATGGCTCTTCGCTGTGTTGCAGCAAATGCCGGCACCTGCTCGATAACCTCCTCAAACAGAGGTAAAGTGTGGCGCACCATCAAGCCGACGGTGAGAAAGATCTGCTGGTAGATGCGTTGGCTCCACATTTCTATATGGCCCTGCTCCTGCGCATGGGTGCCCATCAGCGGATTTTGTGGGAAGGCGATATCGAGATACCGACAGATGGCGTTGCTTTCCGTGATAACATGCCCATCGTCCAACACTAAAACCGGCACTTCACCCAGAGAATTGAGGTTGCGGAACCACGGCGCGCGGGTGTCTTTACCGAGCTCCACTGTTTGACGGGGGACCTCGATCCCCTTTTCCTCAATGAATATACGAACCCGCTTGGCATTGCCTGCATTGGCGTCGTAGAGTTTCAAAACAAGTCTCCTAACGTAAAAAGTGGTAAACCAGCCAGGCCCCTGCCCAAAGGCAGATGATGTGCTGCGAGATGATGGACGAAAGCCCGATAAAAGAAGAGGAGTGCTCCTGTCAGCGTTGAAGTGACGGGTAGGGGGGAATTATCAATCATGGCGTCCAGCCTCTATTGTTTGGGTTGTTTTCGCTGCCGCAGCCAGACTCATTTGCCGTCCTCCGTGTCCGCTCGGGAACTGTCATTGTGGCCCAGGAATGCCTCGAGGCGTTCCAATGTGCCTTCCCAGAATTGCTGGTGGCGGGATATCCAGTCCCCGGCTTCGTCCATCGGTGTCGTTACCAGTTCGAAGCGGTGAGTGCGGCCTTTGACCTCCCGGCGCACCAGCCCCGCCAGTTCCAACACCTTCAAATGCTTGGATATGGTGGGCTGCGCCGCAGCAAAGGGCGCGCATAATTCGCCGGCGGAACAGGCCCCTTGGGTCGCCAGGGTTGAAAGAATTTCCCGGCGCGTTCCATCGCCAAGCGCGTGGAAGGTTCGATCCAGAGTTGTTTGATAATGTATAGCCATTTGGCTATATTATGCATAATAGAAAATTAGTCAATCCCTAAATGCAGCCTTGCGGTGTTTTCGTGTCGAGTATTGGGCCGGCGTCTTACCGGGTTTGCTGTTGGGAATGCAAGCCAACCCCTGCATATACTGATCCGGGTAGGGGCTTGGCCGGCGCCGCTATCGACCACAGTGTGGGTTGGGGCAGTCTTTGGTATTGTGCCTGGTGCAGACAGAGGCGATATCAACATCGCAGTACTGGCAGAGCTGGTCATTGCTCGGCAAGATAATCGTGTCATTTTCGATATGAAAGCCTTGATTCTTAAAATGTTTTAACGTGCGTGAAAAGGTTTCGGGTTTCATATCCAGATAAGACGCAATCATAGCTTTATCGTAGGGTAGTTTAATACTGTTCTTGATTCGATTATTGCATTCACTCTGATTCATTAACGTTTTCAATAAAAACCAGCCGACCCGTTCCGTTGTACATTTGAGTCGAACCATTTCGACCTGCTGTATCAGTAATTGCGAGCGGTGGGATAAGTTGGTTAACATATTAACAGCGAATTCGTTGTCATCGCGAATTAACTGGCGAACCATAGCGGCGGGAAAACTGATCAACGTCGCTGGTTCGGCTATTTGCGCACTAAGTGGATAGGGCGTATTTAAAAAAACAGCGGAGCCCACGATCGCATCGCCACTGCTTAGCATCTGCAGAATGGTTTCCTCGCCAGCCGCGGTGCCTTTATAGAGTTTGACCCAACCCTCCAGGATAATATAGAACCGGGTGGGTTGCTCCCTTTCCAGAAACAGAATCTTGCCTTTTTTATAAACCCTTATGTGTGCAGATTGAATTAATTGGTTGAACAGCGAATCCTGTAAGTTGGAGAAAAAAGGCAGTGTCTTGAGAAAAGCGATGGCTCGGGGACTGACGCCGCCCGGTTCGACACCATGGCACGCTGCGCCCTCTTTTGCCGATAGTCGACTTTTGGCCAGTGTGTCGATAAGCAGATTCTCAACCTGATGCATACCGTCAATTTTTTTCGTCATCAGCATGTACCAGAATTTCGCTGTCATGCTATTGAGGAGTTTCTCTTTATTAATACTCTTTCCCGAAGCATCTCCCAGGGCCCGGTGTACTGCCTCAATGGTTTCATCGGTATCCGGTGTCTGGCGGCTATTGAGCACGTTGTTAAGACATGCTTGCTGAGCCGTATCAGCGAGGGCAAGAAAGGTTTCCTTATAGGTTTCCTGTTCAGCAACAAGTACTTTTAATTCCTCGACGAATGTCTCTTGATCGGCCGCCCGGTGTGAAAACCCGAGTACACCCGTAGCGCGCTCTCTGCCAGTGCGTTCTTTCCACTGGATAAAATTGCTATAAGCACTGACATTGCAGGAGTCCGTATGCGGATCAAATAACGCGATCTCCACCATAAACTCCAGCAGGGGGGCAATAATATCGTAGGTGTAAAAATGAATAATGCTGTAGGGCGGGGAATCGGCTGCATTAATCGTAGAGCGCTGTTCGCTGAGCTGTTCTATCTTCTTTATTCGGTAGTTGAGTTTGTCAATGGTTTTTATCTGCTGCTCCCAACGCTGGGCGGCTTCCTTTAGTTTTATCAAGGTCTTGTCCGTGACCTGAAACTGGCGCATCACTTCGTTAGAGCCTTCCTCCCCTTCGCTTCCCCAGAATAAAGCCATGTAGCCGCGTTCTTTTTGCAGCTCATGGACCATATCGCCAGTCAAAGTTAACACTTCTTTCATAAAGTTCGCCCCGGCTCAGGTTCTACTAAGCGAATACCGGTGATCTTAATCTATTTGAACATACGGGTCTGAGGGCACTTGTCCCGCCTGAGAAAATACCGATAGTTTTATTGGTAACCATTTGATTTTAATAGCTTTAATGGGAGCGCTGCTCGACACGGTAGTGGCAGTATAACATGCCGGGCAACAGGGGAATATGTCGCTGAGGGCAGGCGCAGGGCTTCAAAGGCCTACCGCTATTTTCCGATTCTTGATTCCAGTCAATTTACTGCCCCCTGCCGCCTGACATGCTGACCCTGTAAATACGATGCTAATTAGCGGGGGATAAACGATGATGAAGGGCGTATCACCTGGCCAGCAAACTCAGGCATTAACGGCAAGCACTTTAGCTTTTACCGTTTGTTTTGCCGTGTGGACAATTTTCTCCATTATCGGCGTAAAGATTAAGGCGGACTTGGGGTTAAGTGACACCCAGTTTGGCATCCTGGTAGCAACGCCGATTCTCACCGGCTCACTAAGCCGGTTGTTTTTAGGTATTTGGACGGATCAATACGGCGGTCGTATCGTTTTTACCCTGCAAATGCTGGCGACAGCCTTCGCCGCCTTTTTGCTGACCAAGGTTTCAACCTACGCGATGTTTATTGTGGCAGCACTCGGTGTGGGCCTGGCGGGAGGAAGCTTTGCGGTCGGCATTGCCTACGTATCGAAATGGTATGAAAAAGAGCGGCAGGGAACGGCATTGGGTATCTTTGGAATGGGTAATGTCGGTGCGGCCGTCACCAACTTTGGCGCCCCTTTTCTGTTGATTGCCATGGATGGGCGGTGGCAGGGTGTCGCCCAGGTGTATGCCGGCGTACTGGCGACAACTGCCATAGTATTTTTTCTCTTCACGAAAAATGATCCCGCGGTCCAGGCCCGCAAGGCCCAAGGTATAAAACACGCGTCGTTTCAAGAGCAGATGAGGCCCCTGAAGAACCTCCAGGTCTGGCGCTTTTCTCTGTACTACTTCTTCGTGTTTGGCGCATTTGTGGCGCTGGCCTTGTGGTTGCCGCGCTATTATGTCGGTGCTTATGGCCTGGATTTAAAAACCGCCGGTATGCTCGCTGCGTGTTATGCCTTGCCGGGCAGTATTTTTCGGGCGTTCGGGGGCTGGTTGTCGGACGTCGCCGGTGCGCGCAAGGTTATGTACTGGACGTTTATCGCCAGTGTAGCTTGTACTTTTATCATGTCTTATCCCTCTACCGACTACACGGTTGCCGGTATCCAGGGTCCGATACATTTCAATATCACCATTTCGCTTGAAGTGTTTGTCCTGCTCACGGTGGTGCTGGGTTTCTTTATGTCACTCGGCAAGGCTGCCGTCTATAAACATATTCCTGTTTATTACCCCGATCATGTGGGCTCAGTGGGCGGGATTGTCGGGCTGATCGGTGGCCTGGGTGGCTTTGTCCTGCCGATTGCCTTCGGCATTATGAATGACTTGATCGGCGTGTGGACGAGCTGCTTTATGCTGCTGACCGTGCTGGTGGGCATCGCGCTTGTCTGGATGCATTTCGCCGTTGTCGCGATGGACAAAAAGCTTGATCTGAGGTCTGGGGAACCACGCTATTTACCGGAACTGGAGCAGGTTGCCCACGCAGAGAAGCGAGGGTAAGTGCTTATAGCTAAGACGGCGGACTTTAAGGTTGATAGCCGGAAGACCATTGCCTGAAAGCCAAAGAGGAAAAACTTATGGCAAAAGATCTCTATAATTGGAATCCGGAAGATGAACAGCAGTGGGCATCGACCGGTAAGCATATTGCCAACCGTAACTTATGGATCTCCATACCCTGTTTGCTGGTGGGCTTCGCCGTCTGGCTGTATTGGGGCATTATCACCGTACAGATGCTGAACCTCGGCTTCCCCTATTTGAAGTCCGAGCTGTTTAGCCTGGTGGCAATTGCGGGTCTGTCGGGCGCCACCCTGCGAATTCCAAGTACATTCTTTATCCGCATCGCCGGTGGCCGTAATACCATTTTCTTAACCACTGCTTTGCTGATCCTGCCCGCTGTCGGAACGGGGCTGGCTTTGCAGGATATAAACACGCCTTTGTGGCAGTTCCAATTACTGGCTTTGCTGTCCGGCTTTGGCGGTGGTAATTTTGCCTCGTCCATGTCGAATATCAGTTTCTTTTTCCCGAAAAGAGTACAGGGATATTCTTTGGGAATGAATGCGGGCTTGGGTAATTTTGGCGTTACCACCATGCAGATACTCGTCCCGCTGGTGATGACCTTTGCTATCTTTGGCGGCGAAGCGATGATTCTGCAAAATAGCAGTGGGACCCTGGTAGGCAAAATCGAGGCGGGGACGGCCACTTACATTCACAATGCCGGGTTCGTCTGGTTATTGCTCTTGGTTCCTCTTGCCGTGTTTAGCTGGTTCGGTATGAATAATATTCGCGATCAGCATGTCTCTCCCGATATTGGTTTCACCCTGGGCGCTTTTTCCAAAATTCTCTTTATGTTAGCCATCGGTCTGTGCACTGCCGCGCTCGGTTTATGGTTAATACTGCCCGCAAAAGCCAATGGCTCAGGTTGGGAAATCGATAAGATTATTGTGTTGCCTCTCATTATTATAAGCACTGTGTTTCTGTTGAAAATGATACCCGGTGAAATTAACAAGAGTTTGAATCGACAATACAAAATTTTTAGTAATAAACACACCTGGGCCATGACCATTATCTACACCATGACGTTTGGCTCATTTATTGGGTACGCTGCTGCCTTTGCCCTGGCTATCAAAGTCGTATTTGGTTATCAACACCTTGTGGTAGACGGGGTGCTCACTCACGATACCATCAACCCTAATGGGCCAAGTGCGCTGATGTTTGCCTGGACCGGTCCCTTTATCGGGGCATTGATTCGACCGCTGGGGGGCATGATTTCCGATAAACTGGGCGGCGCCAAGGTGACTCAAATTATTTCGATTGTGATGGTGTTCAGCGCTCTCGGTGTGGCTTACTTTATGAGGCAAGCCTATATGTCGGCCACACCGGAAGAGTTCTTTATTCCGTTTTTGATCCTGTTCCTATTGTTGTTTACCGCTACGGGTATTGGCAACGGTTCGACCTTTCGAACTATTGCCGCCGTGTTTAACAAGGAACAGGCGGGCCCTGTGCTGGGCTGGACTTCGGCGGTAGCCGCCTATGGTGCCTTTTATATCCCTAAAGTATTTGGGGAACAAATCAAAGCCGCAACGCCGGAGTACGCGTTGTATGGATTCGCTGCGTTTTACACCGTCTGCATTATCATTAACTGGTGGTTTTATTTACGTAAAGATGCTTACGTGAAGAACCCTTAATAGATCTTGACGAAATGTATTCGCTAAGACGAAAGGAATGAATAATGAGCCACTTTCTCGATAAACTCAGTTTTTTTTCAAAAAAATCACCAGAGATTTTCGCCGGCGGTCATGGCATTACGACCGATGAAAACCGCTCCTGGGAGCGCGCTTACCGCGGTCGCTGGTCACACGATAAAGTCGTGCGCTCGACACACGGCGTCAATTGTACCGGCTCCTGCAGTTGGAAGATTTATGTGAAGGCCGGACTGGTGACCTGGGAGACGCAACAGACCGACTATCCGCGCACGCGTGCCGAGTTGCCCAATCACGAACCGCGAGGCTGCTCGCGGGGCGCGAGCTACTCCTGGTATCTATACAGTGCGGCGCGCTTAAAGTACCCAATGATCCGCAGCCGCCTGATCAGGCTATGGCGCGAGGCGAAAGTGCGATACCCAGACCCGGTAAACGCCTGGGAAAGCATAGTGACCGACCTCGACCAGGCAAAACAATACAAGCAAGTGCGGGGCCTGGGGGGAATGGTGCGTGTCGAGTGGGAGGAGGCGAATGAGATCATAGCCGCCGCCAATGTTTACACCGCCAAGCACTATGGTCCCGACCGGATTGTTGGCTTCTCGCCCATCCCCGCCATGTCGATGGTTTCCTATGCCGCCGGGAGTCGTTACCTGTCATTGATCGGCGGTACCTGTATGAGCTTTTACGATTGGTATTGCGATTTGCCGCCGAGTTCGCCCCAGACCTGGGGTGAACAAACGGATGTACCGGAATCTGCCGACTGGTACAACTCCTCATACATCATGGCTTGGGGTTCCAACGTACCGCAGACCCGCACACCCGATGCGCACTTTTTTACCGAAGTGCGTTACAAAGGCACGAAAACGGTCTCTGTCACCCCGGACTACAGTGAGGTCGCCAAGCTTACCGATCTCTGGCTAAACCCGCGCCAGGGAACAGATTCCGCCCTGGCGATGGCGATGGGGCATGTGGTGCTAAGAGAGTTCCATCTGGAAAGCAAGGGCGCCAGCCCGAGCGAGTACTTTGATGATTACCTGCGAATGTATACGGATATGCCGTTTCTGGTGATGCTGGAGGAAAAGGATGGTGCTTATGTCCCGGCGCGAACCTTACGCGCCTCTGATCTCGGTAGTCTGAGCAGAGAAGAAAACGCGGACTGGAAACCCGTCCTTCTCGATGAGAATACCGACGAAGTGGTGGTGCCGATGGGTACTATTGGCTCTCGCTGGGATAAAAGTGGTCGCTGGAATCTGGAGCTGAAAAACTGTGTTACCGGGGTGGAAATCTGGCCGCGCAAATCACTGGTCGGCAAGCATGACGAGGTGGTCCCGGTTGCGTTTCCCTATTTTGGCAACCTGGAGAACGAGCAGGCGATATTTCAGCATACCCATCACGACAGTATTCTGTATCGAAGCTTACCGGTAAGAAAAGTAAAAACGACAACCGGAGATATTAGGGTCACCACGGTTTTTGATTTGATGATGGCCAATTATGGCGTAGATCAGGGGTTGGGAGGCGATAACGTCGCTGCAAGCTTTGATGATGATATTCCCTATACGCCGGCCTGGCAGGAAAAAATCACCGGTGTCGCACGGGACAAAGTTATCACCGTGGCGCGGGAATTTGCCGAGAATGCCGACAAAACCCGCGGCAAATCCATGGTGATATTGGGCGCGGCGGTAAACCACTGGTATCACATGGATATGATCTACCGTGGCATTATTAATTTACTGACGCTGTGCGGCTGTATCGGTAAATCAGGCGGTGGCTGGGCGCATTATGTCGGTCAGGAAAAACTGCGCCCGCAAACCGGTTGGCAGCCGCTGGCATTTGGCCTTGACTGGCATCGCCCCCCCCGGCATATGAACAGTACGTCCTTCTTTTATAATCACTCCAATCAGTGGCGTTATGAAAAACTCGAAATAGATGAAATTTTATCGCCCTTGGCAGATAAAAGCAGGTGGCGTGGCTATTCGTTGATTGATTGTAATGTGCGTTCTGAGCGGATGGGCTGGTTACCGTCAGCACCACAGCTGGAAGAAAATCCACTGCAGCTCTCAAAGCAGGCAAAGAAAGCGGGGCAGACGTCTGCCGACTATATTGTGGACCGTCTAAAGAACGATAGCCTGCGGTTCTCTTGTGAGGACCCCGATGACCCACGTAACTTTCCCCGCAATCTGTTTATCTGGCGCTCCAATATTCTGGGGTCCAGTGGTAAGGGGCATGAGTATATGCTCAAACATCTGCTCGGAACCCAGAATGGCCTGTTGGGAAAAGATTTGGGCGAGGAGATGGACAGCCAAAAGCTCAAGGAGGTGGCCTGGCACGGCGCAGCACCGGAAGGGAAGTTGGATCTTGTCGTGACTCTTGACTTTCGTATGTCCACTACCTGTGTCTATTCCGATATCGTGCTCCCGTCCGCCACCTGGTATGAAAAAAACGATCTCAACACCTCGGATATGCACCCCTTTATTCACCCGCTATCACGAGCGGTGGACCCGGCATGGGAGAGCCGCAGTGACTGGGATACCTATAAAGGTATTGCGAAGAAATTCTCCGAGCTTTGCGAAGGCCACCTGGGCACTGAGACGGATATTGTTACTCTCCCCATTTTGCACGATACGCCGGCGGAGTTGGCCCAGGCCCTTGATGTCAAAGAATGGAAAAAAGGTGAATGTGAACCCATACCCGGAAAAACGCTGCCGAATCTGGTGGAGGTGGTGCGCGATTATCCTGACACCTATAAGAAATTTACCTCACTCGGACCCTTGATGACCAAGGTCGGAAACGGTGGCAAAGGCATTGCCTGGAATACGGAAGAAGAAGTGCGACTGCTGGGTGATCTCAACTCCACTGTAAAAGACAGCGGTGTCTCTAAAAACCTGCCGAAGATTGAAACAGATATCGACGCATCTGAAGTCATTCTGGCGTTGGCACCGGAGACCAATGGTCACGTCGCCGTCAAGGCATGGGAGGCCCTGGGTAAAATCACCGGGCGGGACCATACGCACCTGGCGCGGCCGAAGGAGGATGAGAAATTGCGCTTTCGCGATTTACAGGCGCAACCGAGGAAAATCATCTCTTCGCCTACCTGGAGCGGACTGGAAGATGAGCGTGTGAGTTACAATGCCGGTTACACCAATATCCATGAGCTGATTCCGTGGCGAACCCTGACCGGGCGCCAGCACTTTTACCAGGATCATAGCTGGATGCGGGACTTCGGTGAAAGCCTTTGTGTGTACAAGCCGCCCATTAATACCAAAACCGTTGCCCCCGTCGAAGATCAATTGGGACGGGGGCGCAAACAGGTCACTTTGAACTGGATTACGCCCCACCAAAAATGGGGCATACACAGCACCTATTCTGAAAACCTGCTGATGCTGACCTTAAGTCGCGGTGGTCCCATTGTCTGGATCAGCGAAATTGATGCAGCAAAAATTGACGTTGAGGACAACGATTGGATTGAACTCTATAACGTCAATGGTGCCATTGTTGCCCGCGCCGTGGTCAGTCAACGCGTCCCGGAAGGCATGAGCATGATGTATCACGCGCAGGAAAAGATTATCAACACCCCGGGTGCAGAAACGACCGGGAAACGTGGAGGCATTCACAACTCTGTTACACGCACCGTGGTTAAGCCTACACATATGATTGGCGGTTATGCGCAACTTTCTTATGGGTTTAACTACTATGGCACGGTGGGAAGCAACCGTGATGAATTTGTGGTTGTGCGGAAAATGGACCAGGTGAACTGGTTGGATGAACCCGACGGTAGTAAGTTGGAAAACTTGAGTCACGGGGGGAAAACGCAATGAAAATACGCGCGCAAATCGGCATGGTGCTCAATCTGGATAAATGTATCGGCTGCCACACTTGTTCGGTGACCTGTAAAAACGTGTGGACTTCCCGCAGTGGTCTGGAATACGCCTGGTTTAATAATGTGGAGTCAAAACCCGGTATCGGCTACCCCAACGAGTGGGAGAACCAGACAAGGTGGAATGGCGGCTGGGAACGTGATAAAGACGGCAGACTAAAGCCGAGAATTGGTGGAAAGTTAAAGGTGCTGGCCAAGCTGTTCGCCAACCCTGATCTGCCGGAAATCGACGATTACTATGAACCGTTAACGTATGACTACGAGCGTTTGCAAAAGGCACCGGAAGTCAAAACGCCTCCCACCGCGCGGGCGCATTCAGCCATTACCGGGGAGCGGGTGGAAAAGCCGAAAACGGGCCCGAATTGGGAGGAAATCCTTGGCGGCGAATTTGCAAAACGCAGTCGCGATTATAACTTTAAGGAAGTCGAAAAAGACATATACGGAAAATTTGAAAACACATTTATGATGTATTTGCCACGCTTGTGTGAACACTGTCTAAACCCGACATGCGTGGCCTCATGCCCCAGTGGGGCTATCTATAAGCGTGAAGAAGATGGCATAGTGCTGATTGACCAGGATAAATGCCGCGGTTGGCGTATGTGTGTCAGCGGCTGTCCCTACAAAAAAATCTATTTTAATTGGGAGTCGGGAAAGTCGGAAAAATGTACTTTCTGTTACCCGCGTATCGAGGCCGGTGACCCCACGGTTTGTTCGGAAACCTGTGTGGGCCGTATTCGCTACCTGGGTGTTTTACTCTACGACGCTGATAAAATTGCCGCTGCTGCGAGTGTTGAGGAAGAGGATTTATATCGAGCACAGCTGGATATTTTCCTCGATCCCAACGACCCTCAGGTTATTGCCCGGGCCAAGCAGGATGGCATCCCGGACAGCTGGCTGGAAGCCGCCCAGCGCTCGCCTGTTTATAAAATGGCGATGGACTGGAAGGTGGCCTTTCCCTTACACCCGGAGTATCGAACCTTGCCTATGGTCTGGTACATCCCGCCGTTGTCACCGATTCAAGGTGCTGTCGAAGTGGGTGCGATTGCTAAGAAGGGTGTCATACCGGACGTGCACCACTTGCGAATTCCTGTTAAATATCTGGCCAATATGCTCACTGCAGGTCAAGAGGAACCTGTTGTGCACGCCCTGGAGAGAATGTTGGCCATGCGTGCCTTTATGCGTGGTAAGACAGTTGAGGGCGTTGTGGATCTGGAAGTATTGGATTGCGTCGGGTTGGATGAAGCCACACTGGACGATATGTATCAGATTATGGCGATCGCGAATTACGAAGACCGCTACGTCATTCCCACTAACCACCGGGAATACGCCGGTGAAACACCGTTTGACAATGATATTGCTTTTGAAAGTCGCTCTTCCTGCGGGTTCAGTTTTGGTAACGGCTGTTCGGGTGGCAATACGAAAACGGGTTTGTTCGAACCGGTCAAATTTGTCAATACCATGAGTGGTCAACCGAAGAAAAGGTGATGTATGAAGACATTTAAAATACTCGGTTTACTCCTTACCTACCCGGTACCCGAGACAGTGGGCTGTTGGCCGGCGTTGGGTGACTTGCTGGTGCGCGAGGGGTTGTTGGCTAAAAAGCCGTTAAAGCGTATCCGGCAGTGGCTGGCTGAAAATGCCGAGCGGGATATTTATGATCTGCAAGAACACTATGTAGACACCTTTGACCGGGGTCGAGGCCACTGTTTACATTTGTTCGAACATGTCCACGGTGACTCGCGGGAGCGCGGGCAGGCAATGGTAGACCTCAGCGAAATGTATGCCGCTAAAGGATTGACGATTAACCAGGCTGAATTACCTGATTATCTGCCTCTCTTTTTGGAGTACTGCTCGCTTTGTGATTATCACCAGGCGCAAGCGTTGTTAAGTGAGATCAGTCATATTCTCGTTTCAATAGGCACCAGGCTCGAGCAGCGGGATAATCACTACCATATTGTTTTTGACTGCCTGCAAGCGTTGGCCAAGACCAAGGTGGATCAGAAAATTATTGATGCCGCGATCAGCTTTGTTCAGGCCGAAGATACCAGTTTGGCCGCACTGGACAAGGAATGGGAAGAGGCAGCGGCGTTTGATGGTGATCCCCAACAAGCTGATTGTGCCGGCTGCCGGTCTGTCGCTGAGGAAATGTTGCCAACGGAGAGGCGCGAGCAAACGGTTAAAATAGTCGGAGGTGTGCAATGAGCGAGTTTATCAATCAGTTCCTATTCGGCATCTACCCTTATCTGGCATTAACCGTATTTTTTGTCGGCAGTTTAATCCGCTACGACCGGGATCAGTACACCTGGAAAGCCGATTCGAGTCAGTTGCTGCGCTCGAGAGGTATGCGGGTAGGGAGCAATTTGTTTCATATAGGCATCATCTTATTATTCTTTGGCCATCTGGTTGGCTTGTTGACACCTGAAGCCGTCTATCATGTCTTTATGTCTGCGGGAACCAAGCAAGTGGTAGCCATGGTTGCAGGGGGAATATTTGGTCTTATCTGTTTTGTCGGGTTGACTATCTTACTGAAGCGTCGCCTGTTTGACCCCCGTATACGCGCCACCAGCAAGCGTTCTGATGTTTTGATTTTGCTGATTCTTTATGTTCAGCTAATTTTAGGCCTATTAACTATCCCTTATTCCGCCCAGCATTTGGATGGCAGCTCGATGGTGGCACTGGCCAATTGGGCCCAATACATTGTCACCTTTCGTTCCGGTGCTGCCGATTTTGTGGCGCACCAAGCCTGGGTATTTAAGGTACATTTGTTTTTAGGACTCACTATTTTCCTGGTATTTCCGTTTACCCGGTTGGTGCATGTATTTAGTGTACCCTTTAAGTATTTATCCCGCAGGGGTTATCAGATCGTGCGCAGCCGGGGTTGAAGCGTGCTTGTTGGGCTGGTTTGTTAGCATTTTACAGCGGCAGAGAGCAGGGCCTCGGCGTTGATTTCTAAGCCTAAGCCGGTTCCTCCAGGTACATTGAGGCGGCCATTCTCCAGATCCAGCGGCTTATTCAAGGTGCGATTGCCAAGGGGGTTGTTCCCAATCCAGTATTCACAAGTCATCGTGTTGGGCATAGCGGCGCCGAGATGTACCGACGCCGCGAAATGTACCGCCGAACCAATACTGCAATGCGGAGCATAGGCGACACCAAATGCATCTGCGAGTTCGGCAATGCGTCTGCATTCGGTTATTCCACCTGCCCGGCACACATCCGGCTGGACCAGATGGAGGCCGCCGCGCCTGAGAAAATCCAAAGTCTCAAATCTTGTCATCAGTGAATCCAGAGCCAATGGAATATCGAGCCGAGCTGCAAGTCGTGCGTAGCCGTCTTTGTTCTCGGGCGGGATGGGCATTTCGAAAAATCCGAAATTAAGACGTTCCAGATCCTTGCCGATGGTAATAGCCTGGGCTGCATCGTAGGAACCTGCCGCATCTGCGTAGAGGTCGAATTCGGGTCCGACAGCCTGGCGCACTACCTCCGCTGATTGAACGTCACCGGGAATATCACGCCCGAGAGCCATCTTGAGTGCGGTGAATCCTTTGTCTTTTACCTCAAGCGCTTGGTTTGCTAAATCGTCAAAAGCCTCGGCTGTGGCGTTGCCCGGAAGGGTCGGAATACCGGAGGCATACACACGCACCGGCTTTCTAAATGCCCCGCCAAGCCCGATATGGATCGGCCACCCGGCAAATTGCCCGGCGATATCCCACAGGGCGATATCGATTCCCGATATCGCCTCTAGCCAGAAACCGGATTGATGCCCGCGCACGCGCATACCGGCGTACAGGGTCTCCCAAAGCCGAACAGTTTCACACGGGTTTTGACCGATAACCACCGGCGCCAGGAGCTGGTCGATCAGCGCTTTGGTAACACGCGCTGCAACAGGCGCTTTTGCCTCCCCCCAGCCTACAAGGCCTTCATCTGTTGTGATACGGATAATAACGGTTTCAATATTTGGTGAGTACAAAAATGTGCGGCGGATTTTGGGGGGGTATTCCGCGGAGAGGTGTCGCGTTGGTGCGCCCTGGCCCCAGGCGCGAGCCCCCCAGTAACCTTTATTATCTATAGGTTTAGCTTCAATCGCGAATGTTTCAACTGAGTTAACCTTCATTGTCACTGCTCCTGCATTCCATATTCAGTAGCGCCCCTTGTCCCCATGGGTAAAAGCCAAATGGGCGGGTGGCATAGGTCGAGTGCTGTCCGATGGGGGTAGCACTACTCACAAGCTCCAGGTGACCGTCGGATGTCACATGAGACCTCACCGCCAGTCTGGCATTCTCAGTCGCAGTTCGAACTGGTGCGCCCCCGACCCGGCGGGAAGTCATTTCTGTGACGAACATGGCGGCGAGTGTGGTCTCCTCATAGGTATCCGTATCGCCGATGACAGTGTTCCACAACCCGCTTGGCTGTTGGCGTGTGACAACAGCTTCTACCAGCCTGAGATATCGCTCATGGAGTTCACTGTAGCCGCGGGTAGATGCAGGTGAATTCTCAAGGACATCTCCCATGCCTGCCAGGGCCCATCCTTGTCCCCGCGCCCACAGTCCGCCGTTTGGGCCGGCGTGGTTGTCGAAACCGTGTAGGAACAGCCCGGATTCAGTCTGCAGGTGCCGAGCGTAGGCAAGGGTTAGCATGACTGCACGCTCGTGCCATTGATCTTCGCCGGTGGCTTTGGCATAGGCAACGTAGAGAGGGCCTACAATATCCATAGAGTCGACCCATATTTGGTGAGCCCAGCCCGGCTGCTGCGCGCGCACTAACAGGGCGCCGTATTTCGTCGTTGGAAGGTGCTCATGAAATGCCACCACTTTTCCCGCGGCATCCAGAAACCTCTGATCCCCGAGGCGGTGATAAAGGCAGAGCAGGGCCCTTGCCGGTACCAGGTGATCGTTGTCATTGCGGCCGATGTTTCGAGCAACTGTGGCTAAAAGTAAAGCGTGTACGTAGGCCTGATAGGTGCTGCGACCCACTGTTGAGGCGGCCTGCAACAGCCCATCCATGGCGATAGCCTCACCGAAGCTCCACAGCCTGAACGGCCATTGCATGGTTGCTTCAGCGATGCGGATTATCCGCTGCCTTGATTCTTTGGTCGCTGCGGGAGCGGGAGGCCTGTTCACAGGTTTCTTTGACCAGATAACCGGCTGTGAAATTCACCGGCAGATCGTCTGATGAAAAAGTGAGTAGTGAAACCAATGCCAATGACTATAGCGCCCAAGATCCCCAACGGCAGTGCGGCACTCTGATTGAAAGGAATCAACAGTAATAGTGTGCTGCCACAGATTAACAGGGCAATGGCGACGACAAGGGCCGGTGTCGTGTCGATGGGTTTCAGGCTCTTTTGCCGGGTAGGTAAAACGCTTTCGGCACAGCTTCCGATCCTTTCCCATCCGGGGGCAACTCCGGCACTAACACTGTGTGCGGTCGACAGGATAATTATTGGCAATACAACTCCCAACAACATATCCGCAGTCTGGGGATTATTGCTAACCCAACTGTGAACATCATCCAGCCAAAGAAAACCCGTCACGGCATTGAGATATCCCAGGCCAAACTTAACGACTACACCCAGACCCAAACAAATAAGTGCGGTCGCCCATACGGCCCTGCCATCTATACGTCGCCCCAGCAGGCCCCAAATAGAAGGCGCCATCAGTGGCCCGGCAACCAAGCTGGAAAGCGAGATAATCACTCGTTCTGCTCCGCCCAGTTGTGGAACGGCAATGGCCAGCACGACAAGGATAAGCCCAAGCAATCCGGTGAATGTCCGACCCGCAACAACCAGAGTGCGCTCTTTTGCCGAAGGGTTAAAAAATTCCCGGTAGACATCATTGGTCAACACACTGGCAAACACGTTGAGTTGGGAACTGATCATACTGGCGGTTGCTGAGAACATAGCCGCCACCATCAGGCCGACCGCACCGGCCGGCAATACCCATTGTCCCGCTAATATGTAAGCCTGCTCCGGGTCGACCCCGGGATGAGTGAGCCTGAACATCAATGGCGGTGCCAGCCACAGAACGGGGCTAACCAGGTAAAGCGCGCCGAATAAGTAGTTTGCCTTACGGGCATCGACCGGAGAACTAACGCTCAGGGAGCGCTGAACAAATGCCCATTCAGCGCCAATCATAAAGAATTGTGAGAGACACCATCCAACCAGAAAGAAGTAGGTGTAACCGCCGGAGACCAGATCGAAAAAGCCGTCCGGAGCGGAGGCAAGCAGGCCGCCAAAGTCATCGATCTTGAGAAAGGTCAGAACAATGATAAATAACACAGACAAATTCAAAATGATAAACTGGAGCACATCAGTCATCAATACTGCCCACAACCCACCCACCAGGGTATAAAAGACAGCCACCAGACCAAATACGATAATCAATGCGACGATCGAGATATTACCTGTCGTGGCGTCGCGAAACGGGCTGCTTTCAGCTAAAGGCATTATAGCGGCGACGATCACTGCCAGTGCGTAGAGCGCCACTGCCGTCGTCACGATACGAAACACGATCAGCGTCCAGGTGTAGAGTTGCAGGGCCGAGCGACCAAATCGCAACTCGACATACTCTGCCGGTGTCCTTACACCGAGAGCATTCCATTTGCCCGCGACCAGAAATCCCGCCGCCAATGCGGCAATGCCATAGGTCATATTGATCGCTACGGCCACTATTCCATGGGTGTAGGCGATACTGCCCCAGATTACAAAGGTGCCCGCGGAAAACATTGTCATAAAACTACTGAGGCCCGTCACCCACCACGGGGAACCGCCGCCGGCAGTAAACATATCGGTCGTGGTTTTGTTGCGGCGGGCGAAGTAGAGGCCAACAGAAAGCGTGCCCGTAAGGTAAGCTGCGAGAACCACATAATCGAGAGCTGTCATGATGCCCCGCTCTCGCGCTGTTCCCGACTAAGGTCGATAACCAGCAAAGAGCCGGACCAGGGCGATGCTTCGAGCGCTGCGTTGCTTAAACGGAACCGCGAGGTCGACACATAGATAGAGTTGCTATCGCCAGCAAAGCAGCAACTGCTGACATTGGGTGTTGGCAGTATGACTTCCCGTGTGATTACGCCCCGGGGTGCCACCCGAACAAGGCGACTGCCGCCCCACATGGCTACCCAAATGGCGCCGTCGGGGGCAACACACAGCCCGTCGGGTTTTCCGGGGACGCCCATAAAATCGGTAACCACTCGTGGCTTTGTAATAGTCCCCAACTCAATATCACAATCGAAGGCAATCAGCGTGCGATGTAGCGTATCCACCAGATAAAACTGCTTGAAATCGGGGCTCCAACCCAAACCGTTAGTCACGCCAAGCCCATCTTTAAGTTTGTGAACTTCACCATCCGGATCGATACGGAACAACTCCCCTTGTCCGGCAAACAGGGCATTGCTCATGGAGCCGCACCAGACTCTACCCTTGGGGTCCATCGCCGCATCATTTAACCGACAGTCGGCAAAGCCTAGAGGTACCTTTGCCACTGTTTTGGACGTGCCCGCTTGCGGAAAGATCTCTACCAAAACATCAGTGCTAACACCAAAAAGCCTGTTATCGGCGCTCTCCATGATCGAAGAAACCGGTCTATCGGTGTTTTTCGCCAGCACGGTGCGGCTCTCCCGGTTATAGAGAAACAGGGTGCTTGTCACAGGATCGACCCAGGCCACTTCTTTGGAGACAGGCCTCCACAAAGGGCTTTCACCTATCACTGACTGTGTCACCGCGCACTGCTTTATTTCACAACCACCTGGTCGAGCATCTCCTGGATGCATCACAGAGTTAACGGCTGTTACAAGCACCCTGGCGCTTTCATACACTTTGCCCGACGCCCGTCCGGGTACAAATAACTCTGTTCCCGCCCCCAGACCCTGACAACCGGCGTGGAAAAACTCGCCGACATTGGCGGCCGATACGCCACCTACAGCCAGCACTTTTGCTTCTGCCGGGAGAACTACACGCACTGCCTTTATCCAACTTGCACCAATGGCACCCGCCGGAAACAACTTCAAATACTGCGCGCCTGCAGAAACTGCGGCAAAAGCTTCAGTAGCCGTGCCCACTCCCGGCATAGGGACCATGCCATGGGCGATCACACTTGTAATTACGTTCACGTCGGTATTTGGGGAAACACAGACTTGGCCGCCGGCATTGGCCACCTCTTCGACTTGCTTGCTTGTGAGTACGGTTCCGGCGCCCACTATCATCCGGTCATTGAAGTGTGAAGACAGCGCGCCGATGCTCTCCAGTGGGCGAGGTGAATTGAGCGGAATTTCAACTATGCGAATCCCGGCACGGTATAGCGCATCACCAATGCCGATAACCTCCTCAGGCGTCACACCACGCAGGATAGCGACGATTGGACATTTGGCAAAAGCCCTGTCGACCCCGCTCCTCTGCTCACTGCTCATTGCCGACACACCAGAGCCTGCCGGTGCAGCGCCGTATACCCTGCGCCGGCGATCTTATCGGCGTCGAGTATGTGCGAACTGACATCGAAGAGCTCAAGAGCAGCGGCGTACAATTTGCAGAGAGGTGCGTTGCCCACCAGGGGTATAGACCCTTGGTACGACGTGATCGAGTAAATTGAATTCGCATCTGCAATTTCGGCTCCGATCAACAGCCCGCGGGCATAGGATGCTGCATCGTCGCCAGATAACCGGCCATCAATCGCCTGTGCCCTTACGCCAAAAAGTAAACGTCCGAGACCGGTAGCCCCGCTGGCGCCTCGTCGCACCCCCTTTGTAAAAGGCTCGCTGACATGTGCCTCACCCGTCATCACCGAATTCAATAGTCCTTTTTCAGCCAGGCGGTCAAAAACTTCTGAGCCCATGGATGTGAAAAACTCTACAATCCTGCCCTCCGACAACTGCACCCATTTGCTATGGGTGCCCGGTAGTGCGGCGATTTTCCCACTTTTGGCGAGCTGTGGCGCTACTGCCAGCATGCCGATAATCTCCAGTTCTTCACCGCGCATGATTTCAGGGTCTCCGTAAGCCGTACTACAACGCACCCCCGGGACTATAACGGCACAACGCCCGCCAATCTCAACAGGGCTCAATGCATTCATTAGTTCATTGAGCCCCACCGGACAGGCTTTGTAAGGAATATCTGTCCAGCCCATCGGTGACCCGATCATACCCGAGAGATAAACGCTGTCGGTGTACGGCCAGTTATTCACCACTTCAAGAAAGGTATCGGTCATACTGTCGTAGTCCAGCTTTGTGACCCCTTTAGGTGACGACGTTGAGTCACACAAGGTACCCTGCTCATCCAGTAAATAGGCCCGTAAATTGCTGCTCCCCCAATTTATACCGATAAAAAACTGTTTCGCCACGATATTTTCCGGTTACCTGTTACTGTTCGAGTTTGGGGGGATTCATCTAACGTCGTGCTATGTGCGCCCCTCCGTCAAGGGGATAAATAGAACCCGTAATCCATCCTGCCTCATTGGAAGCCAGGAATAGGGCGAGACTAGCCACATCCGCAGGGGTCCCCAATCGGTTGAGAGGATGACGCTTGATATTGGCTGCGCGCGCGGCAACCGGTGAAGATCTTTGATCGAAGGAAGACTGTAGTAATGGTGTATCTATGGATGCCGGTGCTATGGCATTCACGCGAATACCATCGTCGGCCAGTTCCAGTGCCAGCGTCCGGGTAAAGGCATCAAGCGCGCCTTTGGTGCTGGCGTAAGCTGCCAGCCCCGGAGCACCCATAGCACCGTTAATCGAAGATATAAATAGAAAGGTGCCTTGGTGCTTTTCCTGCATTGCGGGTGCGAAGGCCTGCACCAGACGCAATGCGCCGACAACATTCACATCATAGGTATGCTGGAAGGCACCGGGACTTGAATCAAGCGTTGTTGCATGTTCGCTGATCGCCGCGGCATGCAAAACAATACCGGGGTTTCCCAGGGTCTTTATTGTCTTTGCCGCCGCAAGGCCGACTGTTTCATCATCGGCCAAGTCACAAGTAAGGTTCTGATCCCCGCCAACAGGTTCGACCCTGTCCCAGGCTGAAACTCTCGCCCCCTCGTCCCGAAAGCGGGCACAGATCGCGCTGCCAATGCCGCCGGCAGCGCCGGTGACTACGGCGACGACGCCTTGGAGACGCCCTGATTCGGTTGTCGAGGTCATAGCTTTTCCTATATCAGAGATCACTTTACCCGGCGGTCCTTGCCTTGAACAGTCTTGTCCTGATAATCAGAGCATCTATAAGCGTGCTGTAAAGGTTAACTTATAGATTGAGCCATACTCGGCATTGGTACGCAATGCATCTTCAACGGCGTTATAGGTTTCCAGCTGGCTGTCAAGCAGATTGAGAGCTTCAAAATTCAGGGAGTATCGATCGTTGATATCCCAGTTGACTGTTGCCGATAAATCGGCGTAATTATTGAAGAAGATACCCGTATTGGCCGGTCCGACACCTTGCAGGTATTCGTCTCTCCAGTTGTACGCCAGGCGAACGCCAAAGGTGTCCGTTTCATAGTATACGATAAGGTTCACATTGTTTTCAGACAAACCGGGCAGTGTCAGCTTGCGGCCATTGTTATCTTCGAGAGGCGTCTCACTATCAATGTACGAGTAAGTGGCCACTATACCAAGTCCGTCAAAGGGCTGCGGCAGGGCTGTAAACTGCTGTTCATAGAGTAGCTCCAGGCCTTTCACATCGGCGCTGTCACCATTGACTTTCTTCGCTATCGTGAATGGCTGGGGAAAGCCTGCAATGTCTTCCTGTTGAGTGGACTGAAAGATAAAGGTATCAACGTCCTTGTCGAAAACACCCAAAGAGATAATGGCCCCTTCGTCGAAGTAGTATTCCACCGAGGCGTCCAATTGTATTGCATCAAATGGATCCAGGTCCGGGTTCCCGCCCACTCCGCGAAAGTCCCCAAACAACTGCAGGCCGTTATTGAGGTCCTCGGTATTCGGGAACGCAATGACTCTCGCGGCACCAAGCCTTACCACTAGCTGGTCATTGACATCTACTTTAACCACCGCCGAAGGCAGGAATTCATCGTCGGTACGATCAAATACATTTGGCGAGACCACCAGGCCGCCAGCCGGGCTATCAACAAGCTGATTGCCGGTAGAGGTCATGTCGCGTTCTAAATAGCGAACACCGATATTTCCCGACACGGCCATATCACCAATACTGCTTTCGAAATTGGCCTTGGCGTACAAAGACGTAAACTCTTCCTCTATAGAATAGCTGTTAAGTAGTGAGCCCGGCCCGGTTGGATTGAGTTTCTCATCACACAGAGCTTGTTGTTCCGGGGTGTAAAAAGCAGCAAGTGATTCACAGCCTGTAAATGCGCGACTTGCCGAAAGATAGGTCCGAGGCAGTTGCGAGAGGTCTCCTTTTAAAAAGTCACTGTTCGAAAAAAGCGTGATGAAAGTGTCAAAACCTGCAGTGTCGGCAGCTAAGTTAGGACGAATATCGACGCTGATCTGCCCGTTTTCTGTTTCCAGCTCCTGATACCTGAAGCCGAACTCAAACGATGTGAATGCGCCGGCATCCAGCATCCACTCCACATCACTTCTCAATGCCACCTCGTCGGTTTCGGCTGTAAACTGCTGATCGAAAAGAATAGCGAGATTGAGCTGGCCCGGATCTGTAAGGTCTGCGGGAAAGCTAAAGTTACCGAAATCCCCGCGGCTAAAGTCGTAGGTAATGTCGGTAGCTGTGCGGGACTGCAAACGGAAGAAAAGCTGATCATAGCTGGATTCAGAGTTGGTTACCGACACTTCAGATGATACCGTCAGGTTGTCGGTGACCAGCCAATCAAAACGTAGTGCCGATGATAAAATCTCCGCTTCCACCTCTGCAAATTCAACGTTAGTCTGAATAGGTCGGGTAACAATACCTGACTGCAAAATCTCGTTACTGTCAAATACCACATCAGTATGTGGGCCAAAACCGGCAAAGTACCCTATCCAATGGCGATCCCGATCCGATTCAAGCTGGGAATAGAAGGTATCAAAGACTACTTCCATATCGTCGTTGGGCTGCCACTGCAGAACAGCACTAAACCCACCACGTTCCCGCTCTTCAGCAATTTGTTGCAGGCGGGGGTCAAGGTGAAAAAGCCCTGAAACGCCGTCGCCATTGGGGTCGTCTGAGACCGGACTACCATCGGCGTCTGATAAGGGTGAAGAGTTATCTGCAATCACGCCATAACCGGAAAAAGTATTCAATCCATGTTCTGCCAGTTCTCTCGAGGAACTGGTCGCAGTGAGTAAAACACCTATCGTATCATCCGCAAATGTGTTGGAGAACATTGCGAAAAGCTCGTGGCCATTTTCATCGGCTAGGTCCTCATAGGTGCCTGCCACACTTCCAACAAATTGCATACCCGGTGTGTCGAGAGGTTTTCGGGTAGTGATATTAACAATGCCGCCCAAGCCACCTTCGATATCGCTGGCGGCGGCCAGTTTACTCACTTCAAGGGAGGAAATAATTTCAGAGGGAACCAGGGTGAGAAGCCCATAGCTCGATGTGTTTAACTGGTCAAGGCCATTGCCGCCGCGCCCCGTTGCATCAAAAATCTGGCGGCCGTTATAGAGAATTACATTTTGCCGTTGCCCGCGGATAGAAATGTCACTGCCCTCGCCAATTCCGCGATCTATCTGTACACCGGATATTCGACCCAATGATTCCGCCACATTGGCATCCGGTAGTTTGCCGATATCGTCTGAGACAATAGAATCCACAAATTGTGCGCTGTTGCGCTTATTTGAAAGCCCCGCCTGCCGTGAGCTGCGAATACCACTGACAACGATCTCCTCCAGTACCATGTCTTCTTTTACTTCATTGTTCTGGGCAAAAGTGACACCGGAAGCCAGTGCCACAGCAGAACAGATGCTGGCGGATAGTAATGTTTTATGAAACCTAGTACTCATTGGGCTCTCTCCAGTCAGTCTTTTTTATAGTAGTTTGGCCGTTGCTATCCACCCTAAAGGTGCACAGGTAGCACTTAAGCTAACATTGGCTTATTTTTAATTGCATCTATTAAAGCATCATTTGGATCAATGTCAAGAAAAAGCTTTGTGAGAGTTGCCTCTATAAATTCTATGAAAGTGGTTTTTATTCGATAAATTTACGCTATTTATACTTTCTAATGACAAATGCCACTTTTATCATTGACATAACCAGCAATATAATTGAATCTATATTAGCAATATAATATTGGCAAACGCTCTGTTTAGACTTTCATCAAGAATACCTGTGTGTTGCAAGAGGCATCCGTACTGTTATTGGACTGAAGAATGAAAACAAACGATTCTATATCTGGTGTATTCCCCGTCTTACCTACTGTCTTCGATAACGCTGGACTGATCGACCCGAGCGGGATGCGGGCGGTTCTGGAATATGTTATCGCGGCGGGTGCCGATGGTGTTGTGTTTCCGGGCCTGGCCAGCGAATACGATCAGTTAAGTAAGGCGGAACGACTGGACCTTGTGAGTAACCTTGGCAAATGGATTGACGGGCGTATACCTTTTGTAGTTGGTGCCAGCGCCGGCACTCCCGAAGATGCTTCCCTTTATGCGCAAAATGGTGCCGACGCCGGCGCCGGTGCCGCTATGATTATGACTCCCGGCGCCTTTGCCGACCAGCCTGGCAGGATGATAGACTTTTATCACAACGTCGGCAGCGTAACCGGCATCCCGATCATGCTGCAAAATGCCCCTAAACCCATGGGTGTTGGTTTATCGGTAGCCGAGGTGGCCAACCTGGTTAAAGGGGTGTCTGAGATCGCTTATATTAAAGAAGAGACATCACCTTCGGGGCAACGCATAACCGCTCTGCTCGATCAGCGGCTGCCCTCTTTACAGGGCGTGTTTGGCGGTGCCGGAGGACGCTATATTATCGATGAGTTAAATCGAGGTTCTCACGGCAATATGCCGGCCTGTGAGGTTACTGAAATCCACGCCGCCCTGTTTGCCGCGCACAAGTGCGGCGACGTGAATACGGCAAGGCATTTATTTGAGCGTTCGCTGCCACTGCTTAATATGCAAGCCATTTTTCGCTGGCGCCTGACAAAAGCTGTTCTATTTACGCGCGGCTTGATTAACAGTACCTATGTGAGAGCTCCCGGCCCACAGCTTGATAAGCAGGACAGGCGGGAACTGTCCGCTATGCTTGACCTTATCGGTGACCTGACCGACATTGCCCAAACAGCCGATAGATAACATAAGGGAACACTCCATGATTGATCCGGTTGCCACCCTTGAAACGTTTATCGTTACGCTCGAGCGCGATACGCCCTATCTTGGCCCGCTCGCTGCAGGCGAGTCTGTTAATTCCAGAGGTTATATCGTACGTCGAGGCAATAAGACCATTTACCCTACTGTCGATCGCTCGGTGGTAGTGAAGATCACCACCGCCGGCGGCAGAGTGGGTTGGGGAGAAACCTACGGCATCTGTGCACCTGCAGCCGTGTGCGAAATAATTGCCGATCTGCTTGCCCCGACCCTTATTGGCCGCAACCCGCTGGATGCGGAAATCATTTGGGAAGATCTGTACGATATGATGCGGGTGCGTGGATTCTTTGGCGGTTTTTATCTCGATGCCATTGCCGGTATCGATATTGCCCTGTGGGATCTCGCCGGGAAAATCTGCGAGCAACCGCTCCATCAGTTGCTCGGCGGGCGCCGCCACGAAACCCTCCCTGCTTATGTCTCCGGACTGCCGGAAGCCGATCTCGACGCTCGCTGTACACTGGCCAAAGCATGGGTAGACAAAGGCTTTAATTCGATTAAATTTGCCGCTGTCGTCAGTCATCAGGGAATAGTCAATGAAATGGTCGCGTTGCGCGAGGCCTTGGGGCCGGATACCAATCTGATGGTGGATCTACACTGGAAATTTAGCGCTGCAGAAGCTATTGCACTGATCCGCCAGTTAGAGTCCCACCGGCTTGGTTTCGCTGAAGCACCGGTAAAACCGGAGGATGTAGACGGTCTTGCCACTGTTGCCCGAGCGGTGAATACTCCCATCGCCGCGGGTGAAGAATGGCGCACAGTCTATGAAGCAATGCCGAGACTGAAAGCGGGTGCAATCAGTATTATTCAACCGGAAATGGGGCACACGGGAGTAACGCAGTTTCTTAGAATTGCCAGATTGGCGGAGAGCTTTCATTGCCGGGTAGCGCCTCACGCAACCATCGGTGTCGGTATTTTTATGGCCGCAAGCCTGCATGCTTCTGCTACACTGAAAACCCTGACCGAGCATGAATACCAGCACTCTGTTTTTGATCGCAATGTGCAACTGCTATCTGGTAAAATGAGCTGCCGAGCCGGAGCCTACAGCCTTCCCGAAGGGCCGGGGTTGGGCATTGAGCCCACAGATACACTGTGGAAATACGCGGAACAGTACAGTTAACGGACAATATAGTTAACGGATAATATAGTTAACGGATAATATAGTTAACGGACAACATAGTTAACGGAAACATAGTTAATGAAGAATTTAGGAAGAATATAGGTAGTACAGGCAGATGCACAACAACTGCCAACTAAAAGGTTGATATGAGAAAAAAGAGCGCCCAGCCCAACCAGAGTCTGATCGACGGCATCGCAACTTTGCAGGCACTGGCTACTTCACAGGAGCCCATTGGTGGCCGCGAGCTGGCAAGGCGACTGGGGTTTGAGCCAACCCGAGTCAACAGGCTTCTCAAAACTCTGGCTTATCTCGGCATCGCCAGACAGACAGCCAACCGAAAATATACCGCGGGGCCGGGCATGCATGTGCTTGCTGCACAAAGCCTGTTTGCCTCAGGAATTATTCACCGCGCGTTGCCTGTCTTGGAAAGTTTACGCCGCTATAACCATGTGATTGCACTGGGCGTACTGTGGCGCGATAACGTCAGCTATCTCTACCATGCTCCCCCGGGACTGCCGTCGGTGGAGGCGCTCGGGCGGATCGGTCTGTATCCGGCCACGAGAGGCGGCATCGGTCTGGCCCTGTTGGCAGAGCACGATGATCACTATGTATCAGAGTTATATGCTGACAGCGATATTCCCAACTTTCCGGAGGGTATCGACAGCCTGCTGCGGACTCTGCACGAAATACGGGAACAGCACTACGTGCGAATAAATGTTAAAGCGGAGCAGCATACGGTTGCCGTAACTGTGGGTGACCCACCGCATTCGGCCATCGGCATGTCGGGCTGGATTCCGCCTGAATCGACCACCTCCATCGTGGAGATCTTGCGCGATGCGGCGCAACGAATAGGTCACGATACAGAGGTTGCCCCCAGTAGTGAGCCACAGGTACTGGCCGACCTGAATCGGATTCGCACATCAGTGTGAACTCAGGTAGATTCACCGTTGGGGCATTGAAGGCCTCCTTATCATATGAATCCTGATCGCTACGGCGGTTTCCATGGCGCGGAATTCCGCCTCTGGCGGGGTCCGCGATCGGGTGCGGCGACTCCTGCAGTTTTAGTTTGAAAATCGGCCTTGTGACAGGCTGTCAGCAGCTAACCCGAATAGCTATAAAACAAGGGCCTGTTAAGAGGCCCTGTTGTTGGTTGCGGCGGCGGGAGTTAATGTCTCCCCGGCGGCTAAAGCTATTGCGGACAAATGGTCCACACTTCTTCCGGTGTATAGGGGGGAGCGTCCAGATCTACAATTGCTCCGGGCGTGCTCGCGCGCAGATGGTTAGGGTTGTGGGCTACGCTAACGATACCGAAAGCACCGTCATTATCGCTGTCCAACAATGTCCAGCGCATTCGCGCTTCTGAAAAACTGTCATAGGAGACAGAGACAGAAGCCACGGCGCCGTTCGCCTCCATGCGCGAATCAAACGCCCTGTTAATCAGGCCGAACTCACCATCGGCATTGCCATCTTGTAGTATCCATCGACTGCGATCAGTCAAGCTAGACGTGAGCGTTAAATTTGCCGTTGCGGCGCTCGCCTCAAGCAGCAACTGGTGCGCTACATTTACCAGGGTATAGGTTCCCGGTCGAGTGCCGAACTGTGTCCCGGAAAGGCAGGGTTGATCGGGTACAGAGGTCAATATGTCACCCGCTACTATTGAAAAGAGATTACCTGAATTGGCATTCTTTGCCGTTGGCGCACTGGCGTAGATCAAGTCGTCGGTGCCGAAAGGCACCACACCAATTCGCTCGATGCTATCCGTATTGCTCAGTGTATAGTGGGTCCACACGCCGGCGGATTTTTCTGCAACGCGAAGGTGTTTGTCCCCGGTCACGTAGTAGGCCCTTACCCTGCTACCATTGTGAGTGTGCCCCAATGCGGCAATCGTGTCGGTATCATCAAAAAGCAATTCTTTATCGACCCACGCCGAGCCATTCCAACGAATGCGGTATACATCATAGTCACGACTGCCGCTGCTACCGCTGGTGCGATACCGATACACCACGCTTGGTTTATTGAGGCCGTCAAGCGCCAACTTTGCGCTCTGCATCCCCTTGCCGGCGCTGGTCGTTGGGTTGGGCTGAGGAATAAATTGCTCCCCAGGCTCCAGTCCCTGGAAAAACAAATCCGGGGTGGCCAGAGAGACCGGCGTACTTACCGTTGCACCATTGGCTGTTTTAAAGTTACCCGTGGCAGGGTTGTATTGGAGATAGCTGCCGTAGTGGCGCATCGGGTTAGTGCCGCCCGCCGACCACTGGAAAATGAAATGAACAATACCCGCCGAGTCAACTACCAGGTCATCCGGGTAGACCATGTCATTTGGATTAAAGGCAAAGGTGGCAACATGGTTCCAGGTATTGGCAGCGTTATTCCAGTGAATCAGCTCGCCCTTGCCACCTTGCCCGCCGGCACGATTACGAATGATCAGGTAGACATCGCCGTTAGGTGCGGTATTTGCCACCGGATAAGTTAACGAGCCGCCATTGGGCAGGATATCGAATTTTTGCCGAATGTCTGACACATCATTGGCCGCTGCCGATCTAAAATAGCGCCAGCCGTCATTATGCATATCGGTAAACACATGGATAAAGCCATCGCCATCAATGGCAATAGTGGGTTGATCGTGGCCCAAATCATCGTTGTGTTGCCATAGCCCCCCGCCGCTGGTCTTCAGGTTACCGTACTGCCAAACACCGGCATCCTTCACGGCAACCACGCCCCGGTGGTTGTTATTCGCTGACCCCGGCTCATTGAAGGCAAAATATTGGCGCCCACCGGCCACGGCAAGGGGTTTCCACCAACCAGCCTGGTTCGATTTATCGACAGTGGTGGATAATTGCTCTTGTGCGACTTGAGCGTCTGTGGTTGTGGCAGTGAGAAAAAGGGCGACTGCGCCGCCCCACTGGAGTACCTTTTTCATCGGCTCTTCCTCGTCATCGTTATGATACTATAATTATTTTTTATAACTATAATAGCAACAAATAAATTGTCAATAGCTGTCCTTAGCAAACGATCCGGATGCCTTGGCAATCGATGGGGTCCCTGGACCCGTTGCCGACCCAGTGAAGCAAAGGCCTTGCCCATGATGAAAGAACACGATTTATATAACGTGAATTATCGACCGTATAGGGTCTGGCGGTTTGATATGGAACACCCTTGGGCCACTCCGACACGTCTTGTATTTACCAGATAACACTCAGGAGAGGCCAATATATATCGCTAAGCTTTACTGGTGATAGTGTAATATTGAGTCAATATTAGCAACAAAACATAGTTGACTGTTGATGAAAGCGGCAGGTCGAAAGGGGGTAGGGATGGTATCCAGGCTCCGCTGCCAGCAACCCTTCCCTTCACTGCTTTAAAGTGTATCCGCTTGCAGTGTCACCACTGGAATTTCAGTACTTGGCGAAGTTATCTATTGAGCATAGAGGAGACAAACCATGCAACGAAGAGATGCATTGTTCAATATGGGAGCAGGGAGCAGGGAGCAGGGAGCAGGGAGCAGGGAGCAGGGAGCGGGGAGCAGGGAGTAGCCAGTACCACTGAATAAACCAGCGGCAATACTGATGTCCGGTGCTGCACGACCCTATCGGAGCGCAACTGCAAACGGCACAAATTTTACCATATCGACGGCAGACGGCACGCCGGCTGCAGGCATAGAACAGTTTTTCTATGAGATTATGGGTTGACCAGTTACGCTGTGATTGCGCCGTATACGGGAGTCGTCGCTTCCGGCGACTATCCCGGTTCGGCAGATGCTTTAGTGGCTTTGCAGCAGCCGTCCGAAGCCTTGCAGCCGATCTTCGATACCATACTGGCGCAAGGCGTGCCAGTAGGTTGCCGCGTTGATAGCGATCACCGGTTTAGCCAATTCGCGTTCCAGCGCGGTGGCAAGTTCCACCATGCACAGATTGGTGCCGACTTGCAGGATAGCATCCACATCGTCGCCATCCAACGCCGCCACGGTCTGCCGCAGCGTGGGTTCAGTCACCTCGGCAATCGCAGTCCAACTGGGGCAGCGCAGGCACTCGTCGCGCACCGTGTGGATGCCGTGATCACTGAGAAAACCGATTACTTCGCGGTTGGCCGCCGGAAAGTAGGGCGACAGCAGCGCCACGCGCTCGATTCCGCCATAGGCGGCAATAGCGGCGACCAGGGCTTCCGAGCCAATCGACAACCGCAGTCCGCTGGCGTCTTCATAGCGCTGCCGCCAGCGCTGGGCGCCCTCAGCTCCGCCGTAAAACGTTACCGCCGACATGCCCATGATCAAATAGTCCGGCGCACAGGTCATCACTCCCTTCACGGCTTCAAGAGTCTTGTCTGAAATCTTCATGGTACCGGCGATAAAGGTCTCGTCCGATACTGCGCTGGCATTCTCGATCACGATGCGGCTGTAGTGGTTGGTGACCCCGGGCACCCGCATATTGTCGAACTCGGGCTGCACGATCGTGTTGGTGGATGGGCCGAGCACACCGAACTTGGCGCGCCAGCCGAGGGCATCGGTCATGGGCTTTGGCTCCCGCTCCTGATTGGCATCTGTCGCCCCAGGCATTATTGATAAGAGGGGTCTTTCCAGGCGCCGGTAGAGCGCGACCGCACCGGCTGGATATACACCGGCGGCTCGGAGCCCGGGAAGTCGTCGCCCCAGTTGACCGGATCGCCTTTCATTTCAACGCTGGCATTCTCGGTGTACCAGTCAACCAGGTCGCCGTCACAGCGCAGTATCCAGGTACAGCCTTCCTTTTCACCGGCGGTAAAATCGCCGTGACGCACACCGGCGGGGCGGAAGAAGTACTGGCCCGGCGCCATGGTGCCAAAGTTGTAATCGAATTCGCCGTCGAGACAATAAGCTTCCTCGAAAACCGGGTGATGGGCCAGCGGATGCTCCCGCCAGCCGGGCTTGGCTTTGATCAGGCGGGTATAGAAACCGGTGACCGGATTGCGGTACAGCAGCTTGATAAACAGCCCCGGCACCGGCGTGCCGCCGCGCTCGAAGTCCATGGGGCTGCCGTTATCGGGGTCGACGACGTCGTACCACTGCATCGCCTCGGAATCGCAAACCATCAGTTCGGCCTCAGGTTTGACGCCGGCGCCGTTGCGGTCAGTGGGGGTGAACTGCGCATCGGCGAATTCCCGGAACAGCAGGATTTTAGTGTCCTTTGCAGCTTTTACCTGCGGTGTCCAGGTGCCCTGGGGCGCGCACCAGTAGCCGCCCTTGCCGAGCCGGTGGGCACCGATCTCGACCTCTCCCTCCAGCACAAACCACTCGGTCTGCGCCGCATGTAACCCGGCCGGACGCTGCCAATCGGTCACAAACTCGACTTTCAGGGAGGCGGCGCCGTTCTCCTCGTCATAGCTCAGGTGGCGCTGGCGCGCCTCGCCGTCGCCCTGCGGCAGCTCGGCGGCGTGCCACATCAGGTCTCGTTCGTCGATCAGTTCAACATGGGGTCTCATCGCTCAGCCCTCGCGCAGTGTCAGTTTCAGTTGATCGATATGTTAGCCGTGACTTGGTGTTGATAATAGTATTTAATAGTTGACTTATTCGTATATTTTTATAGTTATATATTTAATAGTCTACAGGGGAGGAGCTGGCCTGATGGATACACGCCTGCTGGCGCGGCTCGGCACGCTGCGACAACTGGAGATCTTTATGATGGTGGCGGAGACCCGGAGCATTGCCAGGGCCGCCGAGGCTCTGCACCTGAGCCATTCTGCCGTCTCGGTGCAGATTCGCAAGCTGGCCGAGGCCGCCGGCCTGCCGCTGCACGAGGTGATCGGCAAGCAGCTCTACCTGACCGAGGCCGGGCGCGAAGTCGTCGAAACCGGCCACGAGCTGTTCGCCGTCATCCGCCGCCTGGACGACAAGCTTAACGATATCAAGGGACTTACCGCCGGGACGCTGAGAATTTCAGTGATTACCACTGCCAAGTATTTTCTGCCGCGTATCCTCGGGCCCTTTTGCCGCGACTATCCCGATATCGACGTGGCGTTTATGGTGGGCAACCGGGCGCAGATTATCGAGCGGTTGAATAAGAACCTGGACGACTTGTATATATTCAGCGATCCGCCCGCTGAGCCGGAAATCGAGTGCACGCCGTTTTTGCCCAACCCGCTGGTGGTGATCGCGTCGAAGCAGAACCCCCTCAGCCGGCGCAAGCGGCTGTGCTGGGCGGACTTGGCGGAGCAGAAATTCCTGATGCGCGAGCAGGGCTCGGGTACCCACACCGCCGTGCAGAAGCATCTTGACAAGCTGGGGATAAAACTCGGCAAGACCATGGTGATCGAGAGCAACGAGGCGATCAAATATGCGGTTATGGAGAATATGGGTATCACCATCCTGTCCGCCTACGCGCTTGCCAATGCCGCCGAGGACGGCCTGGTGCAACTGCGGGTCGAGGGGTTTCCCATCCTTTCCCACTGGTATGTGGTGCACCTGAAGTCGAAACAGCAGTCTCTGATCGCCGAGCGGTTTCTCGACTTTATCCTCAATCGCAGCCGCGATGTCCTGCCGATGGCGCATATCGAACAACAGGTGCGCCGGGCGTTGGCGCAGGGTTAGTTGCCCCTTATGTCTTTATTGATTGACGTATTGGCCGCCCGAAATCTTATGTGCGGACTCGATTTCACGCTGCCAGTTATCCAGCAGTTTGCGGCAAACGCCGGAAAATTGCGCTTTCAATATCCCGAACACAAGAAGCTCCATGGCTTTCCGTTTAAAGGCCAGGCTGAAGTCCATTTGAATCTTCGTCGTGCCATCGGCCAGTGGTATTACCGACCACACACCCTTTAAGTACTTGAAGGGATAGGGGTAATCCGGGACCTGTGTTTGAACTTCAAATGCATAAGACTGACCTTCACGCCACTGTGTGCACTCCTCTGTCCAGCTGCCGTCTTTATTGGCACATTCCCGCACCATTCCCACACCGCTGCCCGACAGCACTGCAGATTTGTCGATATTAGGTGCGTAGTCTGCATAGACGCCAACCCTGGAGATTACCTGCCAGGCGGTTTCCGGCGGTGCACTTACAACTCTTTGATAGCTTAGACTTTTCATTTGTTGGTTCCGCTCGAGAGTCGTTTAGTCTTTAAATTGGCTGCGTATTTGTTCGCAGGGCCAAGTGCGGGAAGATTAGGATGAAAAGCCAGGTGGAACAATTACCTCCGAGGTAATTGAACGGGAACTTGAACCCTTGCTGCAGGCGCTCAATCAAATGCCTGAAGGGCGGCCTTATCTTTACCGCCCGCTCTATCGGGCTCGCCATCGGCTGTGGTGTGATGCTTGTCAATACATGGAATTTACAATGTTAGGCTCCGATCCATCCTGGCTACTATGTCTCGCTGGCTCGGGGCAGAAAAGCGGAGACGATATACTAAGTATAAAAAAACCGCGCATTTATAAAATGCGCGGAACAAGAGACCCCCTGTCGATAGTTATTATGTCAGTGTTTAACTCCCTACCAATGAAAATGGCTTTTTGATCGCACAGCGGCCGAAGATTTCGTGGTCGAATCTTATCCGCGCCTTGCTGCCGCCGATGCGTTTGGTGCAGGCTTTGACATAGCTGTTCAGACAGGCCAGTCCACCCCGTGTGACTGTATCGTGGCGCTGGCTGCCGCCACTACCGGGTGAGTGATACTCCTTCATATTCAAACCGAACCCTCTGCCTGTGCCCAAGTCGTTGCCCTGGTAAACATCGGTAAAACAGTCGGTGTCTACACCTTCCGTTAAGCAGACGTCCTCATCGACGGTGATACATTTTTTATTCCAGACACCGCCGGTCACACTCCTGGAGTGACTGTTTGATGCCGAGCGCGGCTCCAGGTAGTCGATTTTTCGTTCCATCTCGTTGTAAAGTTGAACCTGGGGCAGTACGCCGGGTCGGTCGGGGTCGCTGCCTACCCCTGCTGTATAGTAGGCGGCAGGGTGTAGGCAATAGGTGCGATCCTGGGGCCTTCCGCACTGTTCTTTTGCTATTTGTATCTCCTGTTTTATAGATTCACAATGACTTAAATCGATATGACTGCCTCCAACTTGCTTGTAGTCGTTCAACGTCTTACAGCGCCTCTCGCGTTCGGCATCCAGGTAGTTCCAGCGGCGCACATTCTCCAGGTTAGGTGCATAACGGTGGAACAGATCGTAGTAGTTATAAGACAGCAGCGATCTGGGGTGAGGATAGTCGCGATAGTATTGTTTCAGGGCGCGATAGTTCCCTTCGTTGGTGCCGTTGACAAAATCGGTGGCTTTTTGGTTAAAGTTGAGAATGTTGATTTGCTTGTCGATATTGTCCGGACCGCCGAGGCTGAATGCCGTTACCGATGTGTTAATGCTGGTTAGCAACCCCTTGAACTGCTGAACTTCGCTGTTCGAGTAAGAGCCGTTAATGGCACCACGCAAGCCGCCGCTAATTTGCGAATTGTAGGATGAGATTTGCTCGGTGGTAAATCTGCGGGCGTCGTAGGCAAATACTAAAAATAGCCGAGCGCCCAGGTCTACACCGGAAATATATCGATCGCCGCAGCGTTGCCGAAACGCGTTTCGACCTGTTTTGTTAGCCAGCGCCAACCAATCGTTCACATGGACGGTCTTGATCGGGTCCGGCTGGGTGTTCAACGACCATGTTTCGCGGTTTTCTACCAGTTTTACCACGAACACTTCGTTGTGAGTGCCCTCCAGACTTTTTACTGCGCGGTCAGAACCAGAGTCGACGCCAGCGCTGACACCTTTATAGGTAAAATCGATACTGGTTGAGTCAGTCACCTCTAAACTGTTGAACAGTTCACTGGTATTACGAATATAAGTGACTTCGAATTCGTCGGCTTTAGAGGAGGGATTCTTGACAATGCGAAATTCCGGATGGTCCATCTCCAAACAAAGACTGGCGTAAGCCGCGTTGAGTAAGTCAAAACCGCTGCCGAGGGAGAACGGCTGATCGGCGTCGCTGCGGCGGGCGGCGGGGTTGGAGTTTGCATTCCCTGCCGATGCGCGCCGGGGAAACTCACCGATAAATGTCTTGGTGGTTCTGGCGTGTGCGTCATTTCTGTTGTCTTCGTGAACAAGGTGGGGATAGAGGCTGTATAAATCCATCGCCTCAGACTGGTTGGCAATCATTGCATCACCATAGCGATAGCTGCTACAGCCATTGGCGTTGCAGGCTCTCACACGAAACCGGTAGTTGCCGTTGTCGAGTGTGACTGTGCTCGACCTGGCACCACCTGAATAGGCGCTAGTCCAACCGCCATTGTTTTTCCGCTTCTCAAGCTTGTAGGTTTTGCCGGAACCGGAAGAGTTTCCCCAGGAGACTCGGACATCTCCCGTGTTGGAGTAGCTGGCATAGTCTATAGAGGAAGGTGTGCTTGGACGCGACGCGACAGTCACCGTGCCGCTGTAGCGAAAGCCGCTGCAACCGACATTGTTACAGGCGCGCACCCGATAGCGATAAGAGCCGTCAGAGACGCTCACTGTTTTGCTGAGGGCCCGGCCACTGTATACATTGCCCCACAGAGACGTTCCAGTCCTGTTTTGAGATAACTCGTAGCGCAGCACGTAGCCGCTCGAGCTACCCCAGCTTACTGAAAAGCTGCCGTTGGAGCTGGAGGACGGTACGCTTATGCGGGTTGGTGTCCCCGGTCCATGGGGTTCATCGCAATTGTTGATGGAATCGGGTAGACGGCCGTCGCCGCTTTCTATCCTTTCAGGTTCACAAGGTATTATTGGTATTCGCGGCGTTTCGGAAAACGACTCACTTGAAAATAGCAAAGCACCAAGCGCCATGGTTGCAAGCAGCGACTTGGTCTGTCGAGAACTTGTCATTTTTAATTTGAAAACAGACATAGTTATATCACCCGTATAGTTATAATAAATAGTGTTGCGGTTTTATGGTGAGCTGCGGCATTTCGATAGGCCTCACACAGGCGACCCAAATCGTTTTAATTTGGTATGGCCTCGAGCGTCTGAAAGTTGCAGATCAAGTGGATCTTTACCGCAATTGCTATACTAGTGAAATTACGGCAAAGCGATTTATTCTGAGTGCATCAGTTGTTGACTCAGCATGCAGTGCAGATGTTGTGGCTATAACCGGTTTCTAAGTGGTGGGTGGGCAGGCTGCTTTGGGAAGGTTATTTCGCGCAGGTCTTTGGCGGTAAAGCCAAACTCTTTTTTGAAGGTTCTGCTGAAATGGGATGTGTCTTTAAAGCCGTGATCTAAAGCGATGGCAGTAATACTCAAATGTGTATTCTCGGGGTTGGCCAAGGCATCCCGGCTTCTTTGCAGCCTGCGCATCATGATAAAGCGACTGACTGTAAATTTCTCTTGTTCAAAAACATTATAGAGATAACGCAAACTCACTTTGTGGGCATCTGCTATTGACTTCGGTGACAAATCGGGGTCGTGCAGGTTTGCTTCTATGTATCGTTTGATTTGTAGGCAGAGTGAATATTTTACAGCCGGAGCGAATTGATTGGCATTTTCCTTCGTGTTGGCCAGCGCGAGAGCAAACAGCTGCAACAGGTTATCGCCAAGCGGTGATTCCAAACCCGGGTCGAGGCGGCCTATCTGCGAAGCTATGGTGCGCACATAGTTAGAGGCTAAAAACCCTGTGGGCGTATTTTTTGATATCACCCGCCCGGCGAAATCTTCGGGACAAGGCAAGTAGTGTTTGATACTTGCTTTGGGGATGATAATAATCAAGGCATTTATGCTGTCTTTTACAAAAAGGAATTGTTCCCTCGAGCCGTCGAAAATTGAGATGTCGCCTCTTGCCGATGGTATCGGCCTGCGGTTAATTGATTTTTCCACACTAAAGGTAAGGGGAATGCTGGCGATAAGGAAATCTTCCTCCAATTGGGCCAGTTGTTGTTTAGATCTGAAAAAAGTTTGTGGCACGGTATACATTTCAGAAAATGTAATATTGCTCAGGTTGTTTGTGCGCAGGGTTCCTTCAAAAGGTTCATTGTCGTGCCTTTTACAGTCGACAAAAATAAGTTGTTTACAGACGGTTTCTATCCAGTAATCAAATTTTTCTTTATTGTCTATACTTTCGGTGGAAAACGTTAGGGTATTTTGATCGCCGAGAATAAAGTTTTCCATTTTTATACCCATGACGTTTAATGAGGGCAGTTTTATTATTTTTGTGCCAAAAGAAAACGATACGTGTCAATACCCTACCGGGACCCTATGTTTTTTCAGGTCCCGGTTAGAGAGCGTTGGCGATCATGCTACGCGTTAAAATAGAATTTGTAAATTGTCGTAAATGCCAGAAAGGTATATATACCACAGCCAGTGCCAACCCGCTTTTGCGGTGACCTTGGCAGGAGGATATGAAGACGGTTTCAGGTTCACCAGGTTATACGTAGTGGGTCCGGCACGGTCAGCCAGACCCCGGGTAAGGAAAGCGGGCAAGCGTCAGTTCAGGGAAGCGCAGTACGATTTGGGTCATAAATACGCTCCCACATACGGATAAAGCTTTCTGCAGAATTGCCGATATTTTCGGTGTCCGCGCCGAGTGTTTGCATATCGTGCAAAAGGCCCGGCAGTAAGCCTATATGGGCAAGACCTTTGTCATTAAACTCTTGCACATAACCCGGCGCAGTTGCGTCGGGCTGACCCTGTGCCGCAGCCTGCCGGTTTTGCTCGCTAGCCGTTGGCGCCGACGCGCAAGCTCCGGCGCCAAAACGCGGCGGCATCTGGGTGATAAAGCCGTTGAAGTCGGAGCCGAAGGCCAGGTTGACGCCCAAGTCATCGGCGTACTGATAAAACTGTGTGAATGACCGACTGGAGCCGTCGCAGTTGTTTGCCACGACCTGCCCCTTGCCTGGCTGTCTATAGCTGAGCATAGCCTCCTCGCCGGTGCGCAGACCCAAGAGTCCGCCGGTTTTGCGCACATAGCTCAACACTTCATCGGTGACCAAATGCTCCTTCAGCACGCTTTTGTCTGCGGCTTTCAGCAGCGCTTCAAGACGGGTGTGGGAATGAAATAAAGGGTAGTGGCGATAGTGGTCGGCAACCAGGTTGTAAATCTGGCGTTGGGTTTTGAGCGGCAGATGGGCGATATCGATAGGCATGTTCAAGCGAATCATTTCATGCAGTAACTGTACCCCGGCGGCGGTCAAGCCGATCGGGTTGTTGGTACCGTTGCCGCCGGAGGCATAGTCTATATCGCGATCGAACCAGGCCTTGATGCGGCTGTTGTATTTAAACGCATCGCGGTGATAGGCCGCGCCCGAGAACAGTGAATTTGACTCGTGCGCCAGCTGGATATTTCTCACTCCCATATCGTACAGATCGTGCAACTGTTGTAACCAGGGGCCGTCGCTGCGCGGCATCAGGTCGCTCACCTCAACCGCAAGCACCACCGCCAGTCTGCCGGCTTCGATAGCCCGGCGCGCCTCCCAGGGATCGCGGACGATTTTATACCAAGTGTTTTCTTCCGACATTTTTTTCAGTGAGATTATTTGCCGTTTTACCGCCTCCATATCGGCCGGAGACAGGCTGTTCTGGTGCTTGCCCGAAGCGATCATAGCGGCTGAGAGCCACTGATTGTTAACCAGTGAGGCGACGATCAGGTTCAAACCATTGTCGTGTGCCTGCTTTAACCAGGCGTGGGTGACCTGTTGGTGTTTGATGTCGCTCCATCGGGGCCAGTGATTGAATGAGGGGTAGCCGTATATCTCCCCGTCGTGGGCGCCGAGAAACGGTTCGAGATTTTGCAGGCCCAGGGCGGACAGGTTGCCGTGATTGTCACCGGTGCAAGCCGCTGCGGCATGTGACAGAAACGGCGAGCGATGATCGCCCCAGTACCAGCCGCCCACATAGGCCAGCGAAGCGGCTTGATGTACATGTACATCGGCAAAGCCCGGCACGGGAGCGGTGTGAACGCTGCGCACCGGCTGCCAGGGGCGACCCTCGCCGGTGAGACGGATAAGGTTGATGCCGAAGCGGGCGCTACCGGTGGGGCTGTTACCCACCAGTCGCACGGCGACTTTCTTGTCTTTGAGGTTGCTCAAGGTGCGCTGCCAGGTGTCGCCGATATTGCGCTTGCCGCCTTTGACACTGAACTCCCAGTGCTTCTCTATGCGTTTGTCTGCGTCAATGGTGCAGACTACGAGCGTTGTCTTGCCGCCGAGACGTGAACCGGAAAGCTTCTCGATGCGGATAGTGATGGCGTCAACATCCATTGCCGTGGCCTGGATAATTCTCTTAGTGGAAAAACTGACGATATTACTGGTTTGATCGGTAACCAGGCGACGGGGACCGGGAGTGCCCTCGCCGTTGTGAAAAATCTCTTCATTCGATATGTCGAACAGGTTGTATATTACGTCCAGGTCACCACAGCCGGCCGCGATCGCTGCCGTTGTCTGGAGAGCAAAACTGACGCTCAATAGCATAGCAATGGAGGTTTTCACGATTGATTCCCCGATCAGTGCAGGTTTGCGTTATTTTCCCGCCGGCGAGGCTTGCCCCGGGCGGATTTGACACCCTTTCTAACTCCACGGGGTTAGCCTAGTGACAACCCGTATCGGTGCATGCCTGTGCATGCACGGGCACTTGTCTGTGCGTGCACGACTCAGCAAGTTTAGCCCCGGGCCATCGACAATAGCGTGCTCAACCCATACGGCAAATCGTGAGCACGCCGGCAGTGCCGGCACGGCGGGCGAGAACCCTGGCGCCGGACTGTCAGTAAGCAGTTGCCGCTCAAGATACTGGTGTTTAAAGTGTCACAATGCTACTTGTGCCGGAAGTGGAGAGGGTCCTGCTGATATGGCTGAAGGTGCTGCCACCGGGAAAGCCCGGGCAGGTCCGGGTGACAGCATCAGTCGGTATTGATTCTATACCCCATACCGCGAACCGTTTCGATAAAGGGAGAGCCGTCACCCTGGCGAATTTTGCGCCGCAACTTGCCGACATAAACATCGACGACGTTGGTTAGGGGGTCCATATCCATACCCCAGACATTGCTCAAAATGCGCTCCCGGCTGAACAGTTGGTTGGGATGCGCCATCAGCAGCTCGAGCACGGCGAGCTCCTTGGCGGTAAGCACGATACGCTCACCGGCAACCGTTACCTGCATCGACTTGCGATCCATCACGACCTCGCCCACGCTCAGGCTGGCGTCGTCTGGCGCGGGAACCGCACCCCGGCGACCGACGGCCTCGATACGGGCCAATAGTTCATCGATAATAAATGGCTTGGTAATATAGTCATCGGCGCCCATCTTCAGGCCCGTAACCACATCCTCGATGTCGTCCATCGCGGTCAACATGATAATCGGCGTGAGCATGCCGCGCATTCTCAGCTCCTGGCAAATGTCCAGCCCGGAAAGCCCCGGCAGCATTAAATCCAGCAAAATCATATCAAAGTCGGCGTGCTTGCCCAGCTCCAGGCCATCGCGGCCATCATCTGTGCGCACACAGGTATGACCCTCGGACTTGAGCGCGCGCACCAGGAAGTCGGCGATGCGATCATTGTCTTCAACCACTAGAATTCTCACGCAATGGACCTCAACTTATTCTCGAACGGCAGTTTCACAACCGCCTCGGCGCCATCGCCGGGCTTGCCGAGCAGCGCGATACTGCCGGCGTGAGCCTCGATAATGGCTTTCGCCACGGGCAGGCCGAGCCCCGTTCCCTGGGCGTGTCGCTCGGCATTGTCGCCCCGGTAAAAGCGGTGAAAGGCCTGCCTGGCATCCTCCTCTGTCATGCCGATGCCCTCGTCTTTGACACTCAGCCTGACGCTGTCTTCGGCGAGGGACAGGTCGACCGATATACTGCCGCCGGTATGGGAGTAGCGAATCGCATTGTCGATCAAAATGGCAAAGACCTGTCGCAGCCGCCCGGCATCGCCATAAACAACTATTTTGTCGTCTATATAAGAATCGAGAATTTCAATGCGCTTTTTCTCCGCAATCGATCTAAAGTCCATACAAACATCCCGTAATAGGCTGGCGATAGCAACCGATTTCTTTTCAATGCGTGCATTGCCGTTTTCTGCTCGGGCAACAAACAAGAGGTCTTCCACCAGGCGAGTAGTGTGCACCGCCTGATCGCGCACGCGATTGAGTGTGTCCTGGTATTCGTCGATGCTTTTTGGCGCGCCGCGCAACGCCATTTCCGATTCACCTTGTATCACGGTCAACGGGGTGCGCAGCTCGTGACTGATATCGGCGAGCAACTGGCGCCGGCTTCGATCCAGGTTTTCCAGTTGCGCGTTGGACGCCTGCAGCTCTTTGGTTCTGTTTTCAATAAGCGCCTCCAGCGATTGTCGTGACTGCTGGGCCGCACCCCGTCGCGCGGCGAGTTCTTCGGCCATCTTGTTGAACGCGCGCCCCAGGCTGAAGAACTCCCGCTCCGGCAGCGAGGGTATGCGATAGTCGAGGTCGCCGGACGTATAGGCCTGTGCGGCTTCACTCAGGGCCTCGATGGAGTGGGTAACACCGCGCGAGACCAGGGTCAGCAACACCATCACCACGCCCAGTATCAGGGCGGTGGTGATGGGCAGGGTGATCATGATCAATTCACCGAGTCTGTTCGCCTCAGCCTGGGTCGCTGCTGTCTCACGTTGTTCCTCGGCTAATGCCTGGTCGATCAGGTCGTTGAATTTCCCCGCCACCGAATCGCTGCGAAGCATACTGAGTTCGCGCTGGGCGCGCTCCCTGTCGCCCATCTGGATGGCTTGCTTTATCTCATCACTGCCGAGGATAATATGCTCGCTCAGGCGCTCGATTTTAACCAGGTGGTCGAGTTCCTCATCTTCTTTTTCGTTGCGAACATAGGCGACTTCGGCGGCGATATTGCGGCGTACCTTCGACAAGGCGTCGCGCAGTGAGCGCTGGTTTTCATCGCGCGCCTCCATATCGTCCACTTCTCCGCGCGCCACGATTTCACCCATGGAGTTGAGCTTTCGATAGGTGTGATTGGACACGGCGAGGTAGCTGGATAACACACTGTTGGCCAACTCCGTGCGCTCCAGGTGATAGTGATAGCGGGCGGTGCTGTAATAAAAAATGCAGGCGAGCACAACAATGAACGTCAGTAGGCTGCCGGCGGCAAGCATAAGCTTGGTCTTGAAGTGGGTGCAGAGTTGTATCATAACGTCTATGAGTCAGTAGGCTCTGGTTACCGGCAAGGCGTCGGCGATTATGCCCGTAAGGCTGCGTGAGACTCTCGCCAAGGTGAACTGCGCTTGCAGTCACGGCCGGCGGCAGTCAAGGCAGGTATCACCATACACCAAGTGAGTATCAATAAAAATGCCGGGCCAACAGGGGCCCGGTACCTGCTGATAAACGCGTTGCCGCCCGGGCTGCTGTCGCTTAAGTCAACAAAAGGTGTTGAGCTGGAATTGTCGCCCAAGCAGGCTAAATCTCTCGCACCAAAAAACATGAATGTAACCTAAATTTTTTGTGAAAGAACATTATCAGGGCTGATCCTATCATCTGGGCAAGCAAATGCCAGGTTGGCGAAGACACAGTGTCGGTTGTTGCCTGGCAATTCGTCAGGCGCCGAGGTTTGACACCGGTTGCTGTTGTTGCAGGTAACGTTGGTAATTACTTTTTGCAATAAGAGACCTTAGTATTCTGTCCAGTACTGTCGGGTTGCATGGCTTGCGTATTCGCAACGCGCTTGAGTTCGCGCTTTGGCCCCGGGAGCCAAGCCAACGCTATCTGCGCTGTCTGCCGCAAAGGGCGCCACCGGCACAGCGGACGCAATTAGAGACCGCTGCCAGTGCACCGACCAGAAAGTATTTTCACCAGAGTGGCACTTAGGTCTCGATGGGGGAATAGCCCTGCGAGACTTTCGCCAGCAGGGATGCCGGCGAAAAGCCTACACGGATGTATTCATCGGGGGGACGCCTAGTCTGTGTCTCGCAGGGCTATTCCCCCATCGAGACCGTGCCGGTCAAGAACACCAAACTGCTTTTTTGTGTCCTTTAACCGGCACGGTCTCGATCCAGGCACAGCCCTTCGGGACCTAAGTGCCACCGAAGTAAAAATATTTCTTGCCGAAGCACTAGTAGCGGTAGCGCGCCTGCAACTTCAACAGCATTGACGAATCAGCATCGTCAAAGGCTTTTCCCGGGTGAAAATAACCGATTACGGCCTCAATATCCCAGCGCTGTCTCGGTTCCCAGCCGACAATAACATCGATCTCCCAGCCGAGGTCCTTGTCGATACCGTTCGGGTCCTCGTCGAGGTCCGTATCGGTCAACTCATCGCGGGCGCGGTGCTGGCGGTAGTAGTTGCCGACCAGATCGATCGAGGTGTGGTCGTCGAAGTTGAAACCGAGCCCGGCGGTTACAATCCGCAGGTTGCTCAGCTCCGGGTCCACCAGTTCGCCGTAATAACGGAATGAGGTTATGCCATTGAATTTGCCATTGTTGTCCTGCAGCTCCGTCTGGCGAAAGGTATAGTCGTGATTGTCATCGGATGTACCGCCCTGGCCGGAGGCGAAGCCCAGCGTTATGCTGGCCCATTTGTTCAGCTCCAGGGTTGCGCCGAGGTCGAAGCCGAAGCCGCTGGTGTCCAGGTCGCCGCGCCGGCCGGTCATATAGGACAGCTCCAGCCAGCTTTCTGTGTCGGGCAGCCATTCGCCGATTGCGCGTGCGCCGATGTGTGTGCGGCGTTCGCTTTCCGTCTGATCGACATAGCGGTCGATCACATAACCCGCCAGGTGGCGACGGCGATCCCGGTTGGATAAATAGATCATCGCGGTGCGGGTGTCGCGGTCGCGCTCATCGCCGCCTTCGAAGGTGCTGGCCAGTGCCAACTCGGCGGCGATCCGGTCGCCTTTCCAGTAAGCCCGCACGCCGTCCAGGTTTTCGTCGAACAGCCACTCCCGTGGATCATCGAAATCCTGCCGGCCGACCTGCAGGTCGAGATTGGGTGCCAGGTCGCGAACCAGAACGTAGGCTTCCCCCAGTTGCGTCTCATCCCGACTGAAGCGCCCGTCCTCGTCGTCGTCGCGGTACAACTGCTGGTGTTTGATCTCCAGGCGCGATCTGACTTGTGGTGAGTGCGTAAACTCCAACCGGGCGCGCAGCCCCAACTGCTGGTCGAGACGATCCTCGGCGTCATCGCGGTCGAGATTATAATTGTCTTCGCTGGTGGCACGACTTTCGAGCCGCATGGTGAGAGAGGCGTTATCGCCGAGGCGCACGCCCTCGCCGAAGCGGTCGTCATCGTCGTCGATGTTCAAACTTCCGCCAATGATTTCCCGATCGTCACGCACCATTTTTGCCAGCGGTATCTCGTGTCTCACTGTGGTGCCGTTCGCCACAGTAACCCTGATACCCAGCATAGTGAGTTGGCCGCCTGCTGCCGACCATTGGATATCATCCACGCGTCCGAGCAGGCGGTCGCGGCCGGCTTTGCGGCTGCTGATCTGGCGCGACGACAGCCGCCGTTGCCCGCGGTAGCGACCCTCCACTTGCACTTTCTGCGCCAGCAGCGCCGAGCGCGACAGATCGCGAAACCGGGTCTTGTCGGAAATTTTCACCTGCAAACCCGCCAGGGAGATATAGTCGTCGCCACGCTCAGAGATGGCGGCGACACCTATCACCTCCTGATACTTTTGCGGAGTCACCAACTCAACCCGCTCGGCGACAAAACCGCCGCGCTTATCGGCCCGGCCGCGCACTTCCACCCAGTGACCGGGCTCTATCACAGCCAGGTCTGAGCGATACTCTGCGGCCTCGGCGCCGAGGCAGAAAAAAAACGCTAACTGCAGCCCTATCAAACGCATCAATAATTTCATGGTCAGGCGCCCAGTCGGTCATAGTCGTTCAGGCAGCGGTCCCCCAGCGACAGCAGGTGGCCGGACAGATCGGCCCACTGGGGGCGCAGGGCGTAGATCAGGGCGAGGCGTAAAAACGTTGCCGCCTGGTAGAAACGCAGCCGTGGCCAAAAGCCCGCCTCCGTATAGCGTTCCAGCCCATCCAGCAGCGCGCGACCGCAGGTGTGGGCGTCGGCAAACGTCGCATTATCGATCTTCTGCAGCGCACGCAGCGAGAGATGGGCGAGCAGGTTGGCAACATCCAGCGTGACGTCGGCTCGACACAGGAGGTCGAAATCGAGCAGGGTCAGCTCCTCCCCATTGACTATAAACTGGCGATCATGCAGGTCGCGATGGGCCGCCGCGCAGTGGTTCGCCGGCAGCGAGCCCAACATGGTCTGCAGGCGTTGCCAGGCCGACTCCCAACCGGGTGGCAGGGCGCCGGTTGCCGCGCGAAACCGATGGGCCCGCCTACTGAGGTTTTCGAGTTCATCGCCCGCCGTATGCAGGTCGGCCGGCGCGACCGCGGAGGTATCCTGAACGCGGCGCAGGCTTTGGCCGATAAGAGTATAGAGGTGCTCATGGTCGCCGGACACCGGTAGGGTTACGCCGCTGTGATAAGCGGTGACCATGCTGGCCTCCGGTACATCCCCATGCAGCAGCGCCGGTACCTGGAGGTGCGTGCCGGCAAAAAGCCTGCGCGCCAGTTGATGGCGGGTGATGGCCGCCGCCAACTTGTGTTGCCGATAGCCTTTGATAACGGCACTGTGATCAGCGTCGCGATGGAGGATCACCAGGCGCCTCCCGGGCCGGTAGCTTAACAGGCGCCACTGGGTCGATCCGGTAAACTTCAGTGATTTGGCCAGTGGCACGCGATTATCCGCGCCGGGAAAGAGTTCTTCCAGGTGGTTGTTACGGTAGCGAAACCAACGCGATTCCCGGCCGTTCACGGCTTCGAAATCCAGCGTTGTATCTTTGCCGACATCAACACGCACGAGTGCCTGATCGCTGGTTTTAATGGCGTTTCGCTTCTCCAGTTCTCGCAGGGCCCGCTGCATAGCGGATTTGCCGGCTTTACCGGACGCCGCCACGCGGGGAGCACGGGGCGCTGTTTTTTTTGCAAAGCCAAGCGCAAAGCGGGCGATTCGCTCCCAAGTGAATTGCGAGGCGTAGGTTGCCGCCCGCTCGCTCATCAGCGCTTTTTCCTGCGGGTTGTCGATCAGCCATTGCAGGTGCTGTGCCAGCGCCGCGGCATCGTCGGGGGCATAAACCAAACCGGTTTCATTGTGCGACACCGTCCGGGCGAGATCGCCCAGGTCCGGCACCACCGGAACGACGCCGCAGGCCATGGCCTCCATCAGTTTCAGTGGCGAAAAGTAGTAAGGTATATCCTCAGTGTAGGCCAGCGGCAGGGCGTCGAAGGCGGCAACATACTCGGGCATTTTGCTGTGCGGTTGCCAGCCGAAGCGCTGGTATTTCGATGGCGGCAGAGATTTTAAGTCGGCAAATTTGCCTTCTCCCACAACGAGGAGCTGGCGCGGCAGGTTGTCGCCGTGCAGGCCGGTGTAAGCCTGCACCAGGCGTTTGAAACCGTGCCACGGGCGCTCGCGGCCGTGAAAGCCGATGACGAAGTGCTCGTCCAGCTTCAGTCGGCTGCGCACGGATTTTTCGCGCATTGCGAGGTTAAAGCGCTCACTGTCGATACCATTGCCGAAAACATGGATACATTCCTTGGGCGCGCCCCGCCGTTTTGCGTAGCCGGCTACCGGGTTGGAGACGGCGATCACGGCGGTGGCGGCGTTAAATAAAACGGCGTCGTTGTCCGAGTCCTCGGCCGATGCGGCCTGTTTGCGCCACTGCTTTTGTTCATCGGCCAGCGGTGCGTTCACTTCAAGTATCAGTGGAATCTTTAATGCCGTTGCGATTTGGGCGCCGGTGTGCTGACCCAGGGCGTAACGCTCATAAATCAGATCGACCTTCTTTGCGGCACACAGTTTCTTGATGCGCTGGGCGACTTCTTCCCGATCCGCGCAATCGATTTCCATCACCTCTGCCCCGATCAAGCGAAAGGCGTCGCGCATGGCATTGAGGTGCACCGCCGCACCCTTGGCGCGGGCGGGGCCAATTCCGGCGTCTTGGTTTAAACAGATTACTCTGCGCATGACGCCGTCCTCTTCAGGCTGTTGAGCTGTTGGCCGACAGCCGGATTCGATGTCATCATCGCCGCGCTGAAAACCTGCCGCAGTTCGGCGCTGTTGCGGCGGATATCGAATTTTTCCTCAATCAACCTGCGCGCGGCCCGGGCCAGCCGTTGACGCAGCTCGCTGTCGTGAATCAACCTGCCGCAGGCGGCCGCCAAACCTTGCGCGTCGCGCTGCGCCACTTGCAAGCCGGTCTGATTGTGGCGCAGCACTTCGGGAATGCCTGTCACATCCGTGGATACGCACGGGGTGCCGAGCGCCATGGCCTCCAGCAGAATAGTCGGCAATCCATCGCGATCGTCGTCGGCGGATATGACACAAGGCGCTGCCATTACGCTGGCCTGCAAGAGCTTGGCACGCACTTCGGATTGCGCCAGCGGACCGCACAGTTTGACATACCCGCTTAACTGCCGGGCCTCGATCCGCGCCTGCAGGGCAGCGGCCAGAATACCGGGGCCGGCGATCTCACAGGTGAATTGTTGCCCCTGTGCCACCAGTTCGGCACAGGCGTCAATCAGATACTCGAAGCCTTTTTTTTCGACCAGGCGACCGATACCTAAAATCAACGGGCGGCGGCTGGCCGGCGCCGTGAACTTGAACTGTTCGAGATCGATGCCGTTGTAAATAAGATTGAGAGAAGCGGCTGCGGGACCGAAAGTGTCCTGCAGGTAGCGCACGTTGAATTCGCTGACAGTGACCACGGTTGCCGCGTCCGCCAGTTTGCGGCGCAAAACATCCCGGTCGACCTGCTGGTGGAAAATGTCTTTGGCGTGGGCGGTGAACGAGTAGCTGATCCCGGCAAGCTGCGCCGCCAGGCGCGCGACGGCGGTGGCCAGGGTGCCGAAATGTGCGTGCAAATGTTCTATACCGCGCTCGCGAACCGATGCGGCCAGCCACAGTGCCTGCTCCAGGTCGCCGCTGTCGATATCCTCTTCACTGTCCAGCACGGTATCCAAATTCAGGCCCGCTCTGCGCGCCAGGCGCAGGGCGTTCCACAGTGCGGTGGCTTTGCTGCCACTGGTTAGCGGCACATAGGTCACAGGTGAGGACACCTGCGCTATGCCCTCGTGAAAGCGCTGGTCGTCGCTGCGACGCAGGGAGTAGATCGCGACGGGTTCACCGACTTCCTGGTGGGCGAGGATCTCATTGAGAATAAATGTCTCGGAGAAGCGCGGGTAGACCTTGAGAACGTAGGCAACTCTCGGCTGTTGTGTAGTTGTCATGATGCTTTGCCCCCTAGTGGTATTGCCGTGACCCTGGCGCTGTCGAAAAGCGCAGTGGCACGAATAAGTAGGCGTTCCGTTTTTTCAGCCCAGTGGGTTTCGTTGCTGCGAAACGGGTGGTGAGCCAACTGCGCCAGCCCGAATGCGGTATAGGCGCGCAGTTGGTCGATAGCGATCTCCCCACCGGCGCGGAGGTAGCCGCGCAGCAGCGCATCGCCGAGCCTGGTGACTTCTGCCGCAGCGACATTGCCGCTGATGGCATCGCGTTCCAGATGGGCGATAAACAGCCCCAGATCGCGGGTGGGATGTCCCGACTCCACACTGTCGATATCCAGAATACTGACATGTTCTCCGGTGACGACGACCTGCTTGTCGTAGAAGTCGCCATGGACAACGCCGCAGGTTTCGTTTTGATCTTTCCACCAGGCGATCAACTCCCGCACCAGGGTATCCATCCGCGTCTCGAGAGAGGGCAGTAGAAAAGCCATCTGTTCATTCAAGGCCTGGAGGCGGGCGGCGAAGTCCCGACAGGGCAGTGTTTTAATCGCTGCGGCCTGGCGGTGAAACAATGCCAGCGCCCGTCCGGTTGCCTCGAGATAGCGGTAGTCGATATTCGCGGCGGCGGTGATCTCGCGCAATCCGGTGCCGGGCTGCCACGCAAAGGCGAGCGCCCGATACCTACCCGACATTCCGGCCAGTTGCGGGATGCCCGGTATTGGCTGGACCTCGAGGCACTGCAGCAGGGGTTGCACCCGGGCAAATTCCTGGGCGGTGACGTATTTGATCACATGCTCGAGTGTTGCGCCGGTGTCGTCCGTCCAACTGGCTCTGACGACATAGCGTCGCTCGGGTTTATAAGCGAGCGGTTGCAAAGCGACGTCAGGCCGGACCTCTGCGGCGCCGAGGATGCGGGTGAGGTGTTGCCGGACCCGGGTCGGGTCGCCAAGGCGCGCCAGATAGCGCAGCTTTGCGTCGTTGGGAAACGCTGAGATCACCAGGTTGCGAGCGGCGAAAAACCAACGGCCGCAGCCGAGCGGACCCGCCACCGCCGGGCGTTGCCGGTCTTTCGCCAGTTTCTCGGCAGCATCCTCGTCACTGTAGGCTTTAGCGTACACGTCCACGGGACCTGAAGCGGTGTGCAGTCGATATTTGGCCAGGCAGTTGGTGCCGGGCTTATAGCGCAGATAAGTCAGGTCTGCGGCAGTGATTGGGGGACTTCCTCCGGCGCTGTTCAGGTGTGCGACCAGCGCATCGGTATCGAACAGCAGCGGCAACCCGGCGATGGCCCGGTCACGGGCGAGGAGGCTGGCTGTGTGCCTACACAGATGTGGCATGGGTTGCTCCCTCCGTGTTATGGCGGTCCACATCGCGGTGATGAGCGGCGGCGTAGCCGCCGCCGCGAGACAACAACTCCCTGTGGCTGCCTTGTTCGATCGGCTGGCCGGGTCGGATATACAGCACCTGGTCGGCCTCGCTGCCGTGGCGGAGATCGTGGGTAACGTGGATGGTCGTGCGGCCGGCGGCCAGACGCTGTAGCGCTGCGTGAACCTGATGGGCATTATCGGCGTCGAGGCCGGCCAGGGGTTCATCGAGGATCAGAATCGGCGCGTTGCGAATCGCGGCGCGGGCAATGGCAATACGCTGGCGTTGACCGGTGGACAGGGTCACGCCGCGCTCCCCGACTTTTGTCTCGTAACCCTCGGGCAGAGCGCTGATGAAATCGTGAATGTTAGCGATGCGGGCGGCCCGCTCCACGTCCTCGTCAGTTGCCGGGCCGACGGCACCGTAGCGGATATTGTCTGCCAGGGTGCCGACGAACAACAGGGTATCCTGCAGCACCACGGAGAAGTGGCTGCGCCATGACGCCAGTGTAAAGTTGCGCAGGTCCTGCCCGTCCACCAGCAGCCGGCCGCCGTCCGGATCGTAGAGGCGCAGGAATAAACTCAGCAGCGTCGACTTGCCGGCCCCGGAGGGCCCCATCACCGCCAAGTGTTCGCCCGCGGCAATATTGATAGTGAGATCGTGCAGAACGGTGTTGCCCTCTTCATAGCAAAACGACACCTGGTCGAGGGCGATATGGCCCGCCGGGCGCGGCATGGGACGGGCGTCGGGCGAGTCGGCGACTTCCGGTTCCCGGTCCATGATTTCCACGACCCGCTCGGCGGCGGCGGCGGCCTTGGCGATGCGGGCACTGAACTTGGCCCAGTTGCGCACCGGCTTAAACGCACTTTTCAGATAGGCGAGAAAGACCAGCATTTCACCGGGTGTCAGCTTGCCCTCCAGTACGTTCACGGTGCCGATCCAGAGCACCAGGGCGGCAGCCAGGGCCAACACCACATCGACCGTGCGCTCCAGTCCCGCCGCCAGCCGCTTGCCCTTCACACCGGCGTTAAAGTCTTGATCGCCGGTGCGCCCGAAGGCATCGTTAAACTGGTCTGCCAGGGAGAGCGCCTGCACTGTCTTGATGGCGCTGATCGATTCGGCCGCCGTGGCGGCCAGAGCGCTCTCGCGCTGGCGCTGTTCCCGCGCCACCTCGGTGATCCGCTTGTGTTTGCGCGACGCCGTGAACAGCAGCAGTGGCGCAATCGCGATCAGCACCAGCGTCAACTGCCAGTTGAGCCACGCCATAACCGCCAGCATACCCGCCAGTACCACGATATTGCCGAGCAGCGGCATAAAGGCGGTGACCAGCACTTCCTTGAGCATGCCCACATCGCCGGTTACGCGGGTGATGAGGTCGCCGCCGCGGGCTTTACCGTGGAAGCGCAAAGACAGTGTCTGGATATGGTTGTAGAGCTGGTTGCGAACGTCGATAAGTACGCGATTGCCGACGATAGCGAAGCCCACCGTCGCCAGGTACGCCACCGATGCGCGCAGTACGGCAATCAGGAGGACACTGACTGCCGCGATGGTGAGTAACGTCATCGGCTCCATTTGGCTCAAGCCGCCGGGCTCCCCGCTCGCGCTTTGCCCGCGCAGAATCACGTTGTCGATAACGAACTTCAAAGGCCACGGCTCCAGCAGACGCAGCAGCACTTCGCCAAACAGCGCGGCGAAGGAGCCACCGACTACGGCCTTTTGCCGTCCGATCAATGGCGCGAAGCGCACGGCGAATTTGCGTAACGACGGCAGGGGTTTCGACGCCTTGGTCGATTTATCAGACATGGCGGCGCTCACGAAACCAGGTGGACGACGGGGGCGGCATTGTCCTGATCGGGTGAGAGCGCCGGCGGCAACACACCGGTCAATTCACTGACCACATCGCAAATGCGCGAGAGACCATCTAAATTGACGTCGACCGCAGCGCGCGCGCCCCGGTTCAGGGCGCGTTCAATCGTCTTGCGCAGGCGTTTGGTGCTGGGGTTTTCGAGCGCATCCACAAAGCCCTGTTTTGCCAGCCGCTGGGCGCGAATGGCCTGCTCGCGCCGGGGGAATGTGCGCGGCAGCAGAATGCCGCGACACCCGCTTTGCAGAATCTCTGCACAACTGTTGTAGCCGGCCATACTGACGACCACATCCGCCTCGTCCAACAGGCGCGGCAGGTTGGCATGAAAACGATGTACCTGTACCGAGGCCTGGCGGCCGAGGCGGCGCGCCTCCTGTTTATAGTGGCGCGACAGCGCCGGTTCCATCAGCGGGCCGGTAAAGATATGGCTGTCCCAATCGCAGGGCGCAAGCGCCAGTGCCGCCAGATATTTATCGATGCGTTGCCGTCCGTCTTCACCGCCGCCGACGGTTACCAGAACTTGTTTGCGCAGGTGGGGTATCGGGCTGCGGCGATCGCGGTGGCGCGATGGCACCACGTAGCCGGTAAATTCCAAACGCTTCGCCAGGCGTCGCAGCGCCGGGTACTCGTGCAGCGAATCAAAGACCTCTTGATTGCCGTAGATGCACACGCAATCGTAGAGCGTGCTCAGTGCCTGGCGGCAGGCTTGGGAATTCCACGACCGTTGTACGGACACCGGCTCGTCCAGAATATCGCGCATACCGTAGATGGTTCGCACGCCGGTGGCGTGGGCCTCGCGCAACAGTGGCAACGCTTCACCGTGCAGGCCGATCAGTTGGTGGTCGATAATCACCACATTGGGTGCAAAGCCGCGAAATGCCTCGAGCAGTATCCGACTGCGCAATGCCAGCGTGCCTTCCAGTGGTCCCGATAAACTGCGCGGCTGGTAGTCGCCGTTGGTGTCTTTGGTGACTGCGGGCAGTTTGATCAAATCGCAGCGCGCCGGTAACGGAAACTGCGTTGCACAAGGTGAGCCGGTTACCACCAGCGCGTTTGCCTGGCTGAATTTACCGGTGATAGCGCCGGCGATTGCAAGGCTGCGCCGCAGGTGGCCGAGGCCCCAGGAATCGTGACTGTACAGAAGCACACGCAGGGGGCCGGTGAGCAGAGGGGTCGATAGTGCGGTTGAGGTCTGGTGACTTTGCATAGAAAATCTGAGTCCTTATTGAGTGTGGCTGCCTTGCTCGGACGACAACAGGATGCTTGCGGGTAAGTTGCACCAGGACGTGGCACTTTGTTTGAACTCAATCGCTCCCGAAATTGTCGTCACAGCTTATGTTGGCTTGCAAAGCCTCTAAGCGAAGATGACGTCATTGCGAGACAAAACAAATTTTGTGTCGGCGTCCGCAGGTGATTACCTCTACCGTCAGGAATGCAAATCCGCCGCGAGCAACGACCGGCATTCCTAAATGTTGCAGAAATAATACAGGCGGCGACTAAAGAGGGTTTGTTGCGGCGATGAAGGCGCGCTAAATCTCAGATGAAGAATATCTAAATTTTAAATGGAAGATGTTTGACGCGAAACTAGCGGAGTTTTTGGCGGGGTTTTCTACTTACAAAAGCAAGTGTAGCACGGCGACATCGTGGCTGATAGGCGTTGTGGTGTTTTAATTATTGTCGAACAAATTTAGATTTACGGTCGCGTATTTCATTTACTGTGGGACTTTTACCGTCGGTTTTTTTGATCGACAGGCGGCAATTCGCTCGGATGAGATAAACGATTTTTAGAGCACCAGGTTATCGCGTGGAAGCGGGTGCTTGTTACTAATGGCAATCGCTTCAGAGGCCTAATTTTGGTGCTTTAGTAAAAAGGCCCCATCCAGAGGCAGACCTATCACGGTATTTCTGAATCGAGATTGGTAAGAATAGCGGGAGGGTCAATAAACTGCGCAAATCCTCTTGCGTACCATCACCACCACCGCCGAACGTAGGGGCTTTAAGCGCAAGTAGGGGCCTTAGGCGAAAGTAGGCGCTTTAAATGAAAGTGGCCACTCGAGGCGGAAGTAACCCCTTGAAGCAAGCGTCATTAGTGCCTGCTACTGCCGGACCTCGCCAAATTGAGATTTGCGAGAACTCAATCAAAATGGTGGTAGAGCAAAACTATCCACGGCGTTTGGCCCAATTGGTGAAAAACCAGACAGTTGCACCACGGCCGGCCCCGCCCTGGTGTTACTTCTTTATTACTCGTGGCGCAGGCCCCGAATCCCCTTAAAACCCTGGTTTTACTAGGGCTACAATCGCGAACAACAACACTGTATCCTCCCCCGCTGCGGCGACCTCGCAGAGCGGGTTAGCCAAAGGCAAACTTCCATTGTGTCGGCGAACCTGTATCATTTATTGCTTTGGCGCGCCCGGGGCTCGAAAATAGTGCCGAAAAAAACAAAAAATTATTGTAAAATCAATCGGTTACAGATAGCATCTGATGCCATTTCTGGAGACAGTGATTTGTCGGCAATCATAGTCAAGTGTGCCCATGGGTGTGTTTAACACAATTAACCTCGGCAACCTGCGGGGGGATATTTTTGGCGGAGTGACCGCCTCCATCGTCTCCCTGCCGCTGGCCCTCGCTTTTGGGGTGGCCTCGGGTGCGGGTCCCGCCGCCGGTTTGTACGGCGCGGTGCTGGTGGGCTTGTTTGCGGCCCTGTTCGGGGGTACGTCGACATTGATCTCCGAGCCCACCGGACCCATGACGGTGGTCATGACCGCCGTGTTGGCCACAATGATCGCCCAGAACCCGGACAACGGTGTGGCCATGGCCTTCACCGTGGTGATGATAGCGGGTGTGTTTCAGATTTTGCTCGGCGCGTTAAAGCTCGGGAAATATATCACGCTGATGCCCTACAGCGTCATTTCCGGGTTTATGTCCGGCATCGGCGTTATTCTCATTATTTTGCAGCTCGCGCCCTTTCTCGGCCATCCCACTCCACCCGGCGGGGTGTTGGGCACCCTGGAGCAGTTGCCGCAACTGTGGCAGAACATCGCGCCCACGGAGGCCATATTGGGCGCTATCACCCTGGCCATCCTGTTTTTTATGCCGCAGAAGCTGGGCCGGCTGGTGCCGCCCCAACTGGTCGCGCTGGTCATCGGCACCCTGGTTTCACTGTATCTGTTCTCCGCGGCGGATGTGCGGCGGATCGGCGAAATACAGCTCGGCCTGCCGGCGATCACAGTGCCGACCTTTACCAGCGATCAAATTACGACCATGGTGCTCGACGGCATCATTCTCGGTACTCTCGGCTGCATTGACTCGCTACTGACGGCGCTGATAGCCGACAGCCTGACCCGTTCGGAGCACAAATCCGACCGCGAACTGGTCGGCCAGGGAATCGGTAACCTGGTATCCGGTATGTTTGGCGGCTTGCCCGGTGCCGGCGCCACCATGGGCACGGTGGTCAATATCCAGTCCGGCGCACGCACGGCGCTATCGGGCGTCACCCGGGCGCTGGTGCTGCTGGTGGTGGTGCTCGGGGCGGCGCAGCTGACAGAGAATATTCCCCTGGCGGTGCTCGCCGGCATCGCCTTGAAGGTGGGTATCAATATTCTCGACTGGAGTTTCGTGAAGCGCGCCCACCGGGTCTCCTGGCATGCCGCACTGATTATGTACGGCGTGATGTTGCTGACGATTTTTGTCGACCTTATCGTGGCGGTGGGCCTGGGGGTCTTTATTGCCAACGTGCTGACCATCCAGCGACTCAGCGAGCTGCAGACGAAAAACGTCAAAGCTATCAGCGACGCCGATGACGATGTACCGCTCACCGATGAAGAGAAAAAACTGCTCGACCAGGCCGCCGGCCGCGTGTTGCTGGTCTATCTGAGCGGGCCGATGATTTTCGGTGTGTCAAAGGCGATCGCCCGCGAACATGCCGGCCTCGATCAATACGCCTGCATCGTATTGGATTTGAGTGACGTTCCCCTGATCGACACCACCGTGTCGCTGGCGATTGAAAATGCCATTAAAGATGCGGTTGCACTGGAGCGGCAGGTATTTATCGTAGGGCCATCCAAGCAGGCAAAGAAAACGCTGGAAAGGCTGGGACTGTTCGAGCTGATACCGGGCACCCAGTTATGCAAAACGCGCACTGAAGCGCTGCAAAGGGCCCTTGCTTAACACATTTGCGCAGTATTCTTGATCTGCCGGTTATTGCGCTGGCCGGCTTGCTATTTGTTATTTAGTGATTTGTTATTGAGGTTGAAATTATGTCCAAGGCACCGGTTCACATTATCATGGGCTCCCGTTCCGACTGGCCCACCATGGAATTGGCCACGAAACCGTTGCAGGCACTGGCGGTCGATTACGAAACGTCAATCGTATCCGCACATCGCACGCCGCAGCGCTTGTATGCATTTTGTCGGGATTCTGAAACCAACGGCACCAAAGTGATTATCGCAGGGGCGGGCGGTGCGGCGCATCTTGCCGGTATGGCTGCAGCGATGACCTGGTTGCCGGTGATTGCCGTGCCGGTACAGAGTAAGTATTTGAAAGGTATGGACAGCCTGTTGTCCATGGTGCAGATGCCCAAGGGGGTGGCGGTGGCGACCCAGGCGATCGGTGAGGCCGGCGCCTATAACGCCGGGCTGTTGGCCAGCCAGATGTTGGCGCTGTCCGACCCCGAGTTGCAGCAACGTCTGGTCGATTGGCGCCGGGCCCAGACCGACGCCGTAGCCGAGGAAGTGGAATGAGCACGCGCATTGCAATTGTCGGTAGCGGGCAACTCGCCCGCATGATGGCCCTGGACGGCATCCCCATGGGGATGTGTTTCAGTTTTTTGGTGGAGGCGAAAGAGAGCACGGACTGCGTCGACGGCCTGGGGCGAATTGTGGTGCGCCGGGGTGAGGCCGAAAAAATATACGAGGACCTCGGCAAGCCGGATGTGATAACCGTAGAAAAAGAGCATGTGGATATCGATCTGCTCAGGCAGTTGCAGGCACACTGCGCAGTGCATCCAAACCCCGACGCCCTGGAAATTTTCAAAAATCGCAAGCGGGAAAAGTTAAGCCTGCAATCGCTGGGTATTCCGCTCGCCGCCTTTCAAAGTGTCAGTTCCGCAGCGGACCTGCAGCAGGCGGTGCAAACACTGGATAAACCGATATTTCTGAAGTCGGAAGAAGAGGGGTACGACGGTTATAACCAATACCGGATTACGGCTGATAACGAGACAGAGGTAATTGACAGTATTGATTTTCCAAGCGCTTGGGTGGCCGAGGGTTTTGTCGCATTTGAGCGTGAAGTTTCCTTCCTTGCCGCGCGCAATGTGAGAGGGGATATCGTTTTCTACCCGGCGGTAGAGAATCTCCATAGCAACGGCACATTACTGCGCTCGATTGCACCTGCTCCTTCTGTATCTGAACCGCTGCTGGCTGCGGGCCGAAAGTATTTGGAAGATATCCTGGTAAAGACGGATTATGTGGGCTTGATTTGCATGGAGTGTTTTGTTGTCGGAGAGAGATTACTTGTCAATGAAATAGCTCCGCGGGTGCATAACAGCGGCCATTGGACCTCCAAAGGCGCGTTGACCAGCCAATTCGAAAACCATCTGCGGGCGATTACAGACCTGCCCCTGGGCTCGACTCAACCCCAGGGTATCAGCGGGATGTTGAATCTACTCGGCGTTACGCTGAGCGCCGCACAGGCAAGCGAAGAGCGATGTTTTTTGACGCTCTACGGCAAGACTCCACAACCGCGGCGCAAGCTCGGTCATATCACGATCAACAGTGACAGCTACGAGGACGTCGCAGCCCGACTGGCGGCAATGGAAAAACTCGCCTATGGCGGAGTCTCTGTGTAGTGTTTTCCGGCGGCAATCACACGCTCAGGTGCCGTGCGTGATTTGAATCAATCCAGGCCGTGTCGTTCCACTGTCTATAACTTACCAAGCGGTGCCGAGCCGAATTTAACGCACTGCCCGGGACTGGGGAAATCTCGTCTCTATCGGCTTATTGACCCCAAAGGTGATATGCCAGGCCCCTGACTATCTGTTTCTCAAACCTGAATCGTCGCCAAATCGGTACCTCCCTATACAAGTTGGATTTGCGGCCCTGATCGGCAATCGGTGCTTGACTACCTGTCAGAGAGGCCACTGCTGAAACCCCTTGATTACTCGGGAGGCCAGACATGGCAAGGGCTCCAGTCTATCCATCAAGGACTCCAGCCTATCCATAAAGCCTGGTGGAAGCCGGCTTCAGCCGGCCGACAGCGGTCAAAACAGGCCGCAAACCATTGGCCTTGACTCTGTCGACAGGAATACTATACAGTAATGTATATATCAGCCTGGCCGGAAAGTTCCATCCGCGTCGAACAAGCTGAACGAGAATATGACAGAGCGGATGCATCCATCCGGCAGCTTGTGAAAAGCTATTGTTTTAAGAGCGAATATACCTAGAGGAATACGGCAAAAAAACATTCTAGCGTATAGAAAAATCTAGGAGAGTAGGTAATGCCTGGACTTAAAATATATGAGAGGCCTGACGTTATCGAGCTACATAAAATGAGTTTGAACGCGCGGGATGTGGCGGCTTCCATTGCGGAGTTTTCCGAGTTCGAAGTAACAGGCTACCGAACGGGTATCGCAGAAGTATGGCGGGCACAGAACCGGTCGCCGGATAATTTCATTGTCAACGCGCGGTTCGACGGCGCAAATTTCAATACCGGCGTGAGTTTAATCCAGTCGCATATCGATCTCACCGGAGTCAAAAAGCCGATAGAGACTATCTTTGAACCCAGCGATTGCCTGCGCCTGCAATTTCGGCTTTCCGGAAAAAGCACCGATTGTCATGCGGACGGCAGCACCTCAGATGTTCGTATGCCTTCAGTGCTGCTGACTTATTTGCCGAAAGGTGCGAATCTTCACCAAGTGGTGTCCGCGGGCGAGAACTGGCACACCATGACTTTTTCCTTCCCCCGCCTGCTGGTCAGTACCCTGCTGGAAGGCCAGAGGGGAGGTGTGGAGCAGAGTCTGAAGGAACTGTTGGATTCTGAAAAGCCCATGCTGCACTGGCAGATGCCGCTGACGCCCGACCAGCGCGCGATTCTTAACGGCATTTGCAAAACGCCGCTGCGCGGGGCGTTGAAGGCGCGATACCTCGAGGCAAAGTCTATCGAGCTGTTGTGTCTTGCCTTGTATGATTTTAAAGGCGCCGACGGGAAAGGCGATGCCGGAGGTATACCGTTAAACCAGCAGGATCAGTCCAATTTGCGGTTGGCCCGGGATATCCTGTCCCGCGAATTCAGAACGCCGCTGACCCTGGATGAGCTGGCCAGGCGCGTGGGGTTGAACCGGCGCAAGTTGGCCCAGGGCTTTAAGCAGATATTTCACAGCACTGTGTACGGCTACTGCATCCGCCTGCGGATGGAGGAAGCCCGGCGGCTGCTGGTCGATAAAGGCATCTGTGTGACAGAGGTGGCTTTCGAGGTGGGTTATCAGGATCCTTCGAGCTTTACCAAAGCTTTTAAGCAGTATTTTAACGTGCTGCCAAAGGAATTTCGAAATCGGGCATTCGATTCGCGCGACGCGAGAGTGGATTTGTAACGCCAGCCCGGAAAATAAGAACGATCCGGCCGGTAGCCCGACAATAATCTCTTCACACTGGTTAAAAACGTGCTCTGCGCAATGCCCTCTAGGTATTTGCAGTGACGCAGTTTTTCTGCGTACCTTCTAACCGCGACTGTCTAACAACCGGTAAAAACGAAAGTGATGAAATTCAGCCTGTTAATAGTTGGGGCAGTACTGGCCCTTGCGAGCTTGGGAGCCATCGGCGCCACAACCGAAATTCACTGTGGTTATGTCCTGGACGTCGAAGCCGAAAAACTGTTGAGCGACCAGCGTATTCTGGTGCGGGACGACCGCATTATTGCCATGGGTCCGGCGGTAGACACGCCCGCCGGCGCCGGGAAAATCGATCTGTCCGATCGCTACTGTGCACCTGGTCTGATGGATGCTCATGCCCACCTCTTCTTTGATATAACCCGCGGCACTGTCGATCAAACGGTTCCCACCCAGTCCAGTGCTTACAAAGCCCTGCGGGGTTTGAAAAATGCACAGATATTGCTGCGTTCCGGGTTTACGACAATTCGAATTCCCGGCGACGGAGACCTGCACTATGCGGGCATTGACTTGCGCAACGCCATCAACCGCGGGGATTTTGTCGGCCCGCGCATGTTTGTTGCCCCGCACGCTATTTCAGCCCTCGGCGGGCATGGCGATCTGAACACCTATGCTCCCGACCTGGTCAACAAACCCCTGGGTTTTATCGCCGACGGAGTCGATGAGGTTCGTAAAGCAGTCCGCAAGGAAATCAAATACGGGGCCGACTGGATCAAAGTGATGGCGTCCGGGGGGGTTATCAGTCAACACGACGACCCGGAGGTTTCAACCTATTCGCAGGCAGAGTTCAATGCCATGGCGGAGGAAGCGCATCGGCACCATAAAAAAATCACCGCCCATGCCCACAGTGATGCCGCGATACGGATGGCGGTCGAGGCCGGCTTTGACAGTATTGAGCACGCTACCCTGGTATCGGAAAAGACGATAAAACTGATGGCAAAAAAGGGCACCTATTATATACCGACGCTCTATGTAATCGACTGGATTATCGAGATGGGACGTAAAGGTGGGGTGTCGGCCGATAATCTCGAGAAAGCCAAGCTGGTGGCGGCGCGACACAGCCGATCGGTGAACATGGCTTACAAACACGGCGTCAAGATGGTGCTGGGCACCGACCCGGTATTCCCCATGGATCAGGCGATTCGAGAGTTTAACGCCATGGCGACCCGTATCCCGAATAACTGGTACGTATTGCAGGCCGGCACAATTCACGGCGCTGAACTGTTGGGGCTGGCTGAGGAGACGGGCAGTTTGAAAGTCGGCAAGTTGGCCGATATTGTCGCTATGGAGAAAAACCCCATTGCGGCTATGAAGAATATTGAACAGATTGGTTTTGTTATGAAAAACGGGGCGGTAGTTCGCAACGACTACTGACAGGCCTTTACCGCAGAGACCGGCTTAATCATGAGTAATGTTGTTCACATTTTTTTCGTGCTTTTCTCGATGGTATTACTGCCGGCCTGTAGCCGTCAGGTGCCGGAAGAGGAATACGATCTTGTGATTCGAAACGGTTGGGTGCTTGACGGTTTAGGCAATCCCGCCCAAAAAGCCGATGTCGCGATAGTCGGGGATCGATTTGTCAAAGTGGGCGCAGTCACCGCCGCCGGCGCCCGCGAGATTGACGCAACCGGGAAATATGTATCGCCGGGTTGGATCGATATGATGGATCAATCCGGGCAGGTATTGCTGAAAAACGGCCGCGCGGAAAACAAGGTGTTAATGGGAGTAACCTCGGCTATTGGCGGTGAGGGTGGCACCGCCGTACCGGCGGGGGAGCTGCGCGCTTACTTCCGGACTCTTGAAGAGCAGGGTATCAGTATTAATTTCGGCAGCTACTACAATGCCTGGCAGGCTCGCAGCGCGGTGCTGGCGGAAAACATCACCACCGTCACCGACGCCGATATAGCGGCCATGCAGGCGCAGATGCGCCTGGCGATGGAAGCCGGCGCGGTGGGTATGAGCAGCACCGCTTTTTACCCGCCAATGTCACTGTTGACTACCCGCGAACTGATTGAAATGAGCAGAGCCATAGCGCCGTATGGCGGTATATACGCCGCTCATATGCGAGACGAGAGTGAAAAGTTGCTCAGCGCTATCGAGGAAATGATCACCATCGCCGAACAGGCGTCCGTTGCGGTGGAAATTTACCATTTCAAAAGTGCTTTTGCGCCCCACTGGGGTTCCGAGATACACAAGGCGATTGATCTGGTCAATCGCGCCCGCAGCCGGGGTATCGATATTGCCGCCAACCAATATCCCTATACTGCCGGGGGCACGGGTATCGACGCCACTGTTCCCCGCTGGGTCTGGGAAGAGGGTGAGGAGGAGGCGGTAAAACTACTGCGAGACCCGGACGTCAGGTCGCGTCTGAAAACGGAAATCGCCGACCCGCACTCAGATCGCATGGTTAACAACAGCGGCGGATGGCAAAATATTACCCTCGCCAACGCTTACAATGAAAAATACACTGACTACCATGGCAAGCGTTTTACTGAAATAGCTGAGCTTGTCAATAAAGACCCGGCCGATGCCGCCTGGGATATTATGCTGGAAGCTTTACCCAACCGCGCCTATGCACTCTACCATTTGATGTCGGAGGGCGATGTAAAGGCGATTATGCAACAGCCCTGGGTATCGATCGGCAGCGACGCCGGTGCGGCTGAGGTACTGGGAGAAGTTGACGCAATCGGTTTGCCGCATCCCCGCGCCTATGGGACTTTCCCGCGTATCATCGCAAAATACGTCAGGGAGGACGGCCTTTTAACCTTGGCAGATGCCATCCGCAAGATGACGTCACTGTCCGCTAAGCGTATGCGGCTGAGCGACCGGGGCGTGATCAAACAAGGGAAGTATGCAGATGTTGTTATTTTCGACTACGACAACATTCAGGACAACGCAACCTGGCAGCAGCCGCTGCGCACCCCCACGGGTATCGACTATGTGCTGGTGAACGGCGTGGTGGTGGCGGAGCAGGGTAAGCATACCGGCAAGACACCGGGTCGGGTGTTATACGGCCCGGGTTATCAATCACAATAATTGATTCGGGAGGATTAAGTGCAAGCGTTGATATCGCCGGATTGGACCTTTGCGCTCTGGGGCGTTTTATTTACCATCGCGGGTTTGGGATTTTGGGTGGATACCACCGCTTTTGGCAAGCGCGTATCAGGTATCGGCCTGGTTATGATCGCGGCCATGATATTGTCGAACCTGGGGCTGGTGCCGATGTCGGCGCCGACCTACAATGCTATCTTTACCTATCTCGTTCCCGTCGCCATTCCTTTACTGTTATACAAAGCTAATCTCAGGCGCGTTATTCCCGAAACCGGTGGGATGCTTGCCGCTTATCTGTTCGGTGTGATGGGTACGGTGCTCGGCGTGGTGGTGAGTTTTTACCTGCTGCCGCTGGGCGAGTGGGCGCCGCAGCTTGCCGGCGTGATGGCATCGACCTATATTGGCGGCTCCATGAATTTTGTGGCTGTGGGCACTATGTTGGAGGTGGATGAAGCGGTGTTGACCGCCGGCGCCGCCGCCGATAACGTTATGGGCACTCTCTATCTGGTAGCGCTTGCCGTTATGCCAACCCTGTTGGTGTTGCGCCGGTGGTTGCCTTCGAAAATCGCCGATGCCGCGGAAGCCGGCGAGCACACCGCCACCGGGGGCTTTGCCGACGGCGCCACCATCAATCTGGTACATATCGCCTTCGGCCTGGCGCTGAGTCTGGTGATCTGCGCGCTAAGCACCTGGATGGCGACGTTACTGGGCGTTGCCAACTATGCCATTCTTTTTATTACCGTGATTACGGTCGCTATTGCCAATATCTTTCACGACGCCATGGCCAGGCTCACGGGACATCTCGAAGTCGGTATGCTCTTGATGTATGTATTTTTTGTAGTGATTGGCCTGGGCGCCGATATCCGCGCGATGATCGACTCCGCCATGTGGGTGGCGCTCTTGGCGCTGATTACCATAAGCTCCCACCTGGTGGTGATACTGGTGGCCAGCAAACTCTGTAAGTTGGACCTGGCCGAGGTGATTATTGCATCCAATGCCTGTGTGGCGGGTCCACCGACCGCAGCGGCCATGGCCGCCGGCAGGGGCTGGAACACGCTGGTGACACCGGGCGTGTTGTGCGGTACCTTCGGCTATGTGATTGCCAGTTTTCTGGGTATATTTATTGCCGGGCTATTGGCGTAAGAGAAAATACGGCGTGCGTTTGTCTCGATGACTGCGCCGCTTGCCGGGGAAAATCCGAACGGTGAATTGAGGGGTGCGCCGAGGCGCACCCCTCGAATGGCACTTCCTTAAGCATATTTGCATCAGTTTATCGATCGCCTTACCAGCCACATCAATCTCGATTAAGCGTATTGACGGGAGGTCTGGCTCAGGCTGACGCCTTCAGAAACTCTCGACAGCAGGGATGCTGTCGGGAAGTCCCCAGGGATGGGTTTACGACGTGTTTCTGAAGGCGTCAGCCTGAGCCAGACCGGTCAATTAGCACATATTTGCTGTAAGGATGTGCCATTCCGCACCCCACCATCTAACCTTAAACGGCGAAGGCCTGGGCGGTGCGACGCGGATCACCACAGGCGCTGGCCAGGCCCTGCGCGTCAATATGGATACCGTCAAAGGAGCCGTGGGTCCAGTTCCAGGGATTCACGCTTTTTATCGCGGCATTTTTTCCGCGCAAATAGCTTAACGTTTTTGCGCCCATATCGGCCTCGACCATCAGCATTTTCAGGTTGTCTATATTGGCGCCGCCAAAGCGCGCCTTGTGTACTGAGGTCTCAATATCGAGACCGAAATCCAGGATGTTGATAGAGTTTTGAACGATGTTCTCGGTCAGGGAAACACTGGGCGAGCCCGAAGCCAAAACAGGCTTGCCGTTTTTAAAGAACATATTGGGACAGATGCGGGCGTGAATGCGGCGGTCCGGTCCGGGTATCCCCGCACCCAGGTGAATCAGGCCCGCACAGGCATAGACACCCTCCACGAAAATTCCCGTGGTATAGGGCATCGACATCACCGAGTGCAACACAGTGGCTATATTGCCCTCACCATCGACGACGGTGACGTGGTTGGAGCCCGGGGGGAGCGCGACTAAATTATCGTAAGGACCTTTGGGCGGTCCCGAGAGCTTGGCGAAGCGCTCGGCGGCAAATTCCTTGGAGATGGCTTTTTCCACCGGCATCAGCGTGCCCGTGAGCCGGCCCAGGATGGAATCGGTGTAAACCTGCCCGACGATTTGCATGAGTTTAAACGTTGTCTCGGGAGACTCAAATGCCGGCCCCTGTCGCTGCAGATCGATATGCTCGACCATGTTCATGATTTCAACCAGGGCCTGGCCGCCGAAATCCGGCGTCGGCGCGGCGACCAGTTCGTAGTCGCGATAAGTGGTGCGCACCGGTTGATCCCACAGGGGTTGCCACTGCGCCATATCTTCTTCGGTGACGTAGCCGCCGGCGGCCTGTACCGCCTGCACGTATTTGCGGGCAAATTCGCCGCGGTAGAAATAATCGCTGCCTTCCTCCGCCAGCCGCTCCAGCGTGTCGGCATGGCGGCTCTGTATCAGTTTTTCTCCCGTATTCAGCAGGCGCCGGTTTTTAAAGTACATTTCCTGCCCCTGGCTGGCGGCACCCAGAGCTGCGCTTTCCACAAACATCTCGCCCCATAAAAACGGATGGATTTCAAAGCCGTCGCGGGCGTAGTGAATGGCCGGCGCCATCACCGTTTTGCGGCTGAGTCTGCCGTGGTGGTCGTGTGCCGCCTCAAACCCACCCCAGAATCCCGGCACCGGACACAGAGCCCCGGTGCGGGCGCCGGTTGCTATGAATCGGCCGAGGTCGGACAGCGGCAGGGTGAAAATAGGGTGTTTTTTGGGTGCATTTGCCGAGCCGTTGACGTAGGAGAGCCGGCCTGTCGCCGCCTCGTAGTACAGCATGGAGAAAACGCCCGACAGGGTGGTCATATGCGGTTCCACCACCGCCTGTGCCATGGACGCGGCACAGATGGCGTCGACGGCATTGCCGCCCATTTGCAACATATCGGTGGCCGCTTTGGTGGCCAGCGGATGGGTGCAGACGGCGACGCCGTTGCGACCCGATACCCCTTGCTTGCGGCCGAACTCGGCCATTGCGACCAGGCGCCGGCGCTCCGGGTCACTGGGCGGTTTCCACCCCGCGGAGGCTAGAGCGCCGGTGCTTGCAGCAGTGCTGGCCCCACTTGTGCTGACACAGCCGGACAGGCCGGCCACAGCGCCGATAGCGGAAAGGTTGATAAAGTCACGCCTGTTAATGCCAGTCATAATCGTTTTACCTGAATTTTTAAGTCGACTTTAAACTTATCGTATTGCGGCCGCCGTCAAGTGAGTAATCGGCACGAAAGACGGGGCTATCGTTACTATTCATTGGTTGTGCCCGATAGTTGCGTCTTTTTTCAAACGGTTTTCGCCTTTTCGGCACCGTTTAATTGGGAACTGGACTTGATGGCATTTACTTAAGCCAATATGTGCTAAGTATCCGGTCAGCATCTGGATGGTGCTTTCAGAAACACGCCGTGAACCCATCCATGGGGGCTCGCTTAAAGCGCCTACTTTTGGTGGTCACGACAGCATCCCTGCTGTCGAGAGTTTCTGAAAGCACCATCCAGATGCTGACCTACCCCCGTCTTTTTTAGTTGAGATCGGTAAGGATCACCACACGAATTTTGATAAACTGTGCCAATCTTCTCAACTAAGCGCCACTTTGTGTTGGACTAATCGGCCGATGCCGGCGGCACTGAGCTATGGTAAAGCTTTGCCACCTAGCGCGCTTCTTTGCCAAAACCCTTGAGCGCTCCTCTCGGCAAGTCGAACCCGGTGAGTTGTTTGAAATAAAGCGGCAGGTATTTCAAGCGCTGCTCATGTGTTTCGTGCAAGCCCATGGCGTAGTAGCCGACTTGGTGAAAATAGAGGATCCTGGCCCTGATAAAAGCTTCTTCCCGAGGGTATTTCAGCTTTTTAAAGATATCCGCCAGCGCTTCGATGCGGCGGTTATCAACCAGGTCAATCGCCCTTTTTGCATTGCCTGAATTACGGGACCAGTCGCGCACGGCAGTGTCCAATGACGGAGAAAAGGAGTGCTCCATGATCAGGTTGAGGCAAAACTGAATAATGGTATCCAGCGGATTGTCGCCTGCGGTTTGCATGGCCTGCGACAGCGGGTCATTTTTACTGTCCATCCAGTCTTCGAGCAGCGAATTTAAAAGATCCTCGCGGTTTTTGAAAAACCAGTAAAACCCGCCTCTGGTGACTTTGAGATTCTTTGCCAGTCGATCTATTTTGACGCGGTCGACACCCTCTTCGATCAGTACCTTCCTGGCTTCTGCGAGCCAGTCTTCACGGGTGTTTTTGGTATTGCCACGGGCAGTATTTTCAGACCCTTCGACAGAGTTATTAGCAGCCAACAAGATATCCTTATAGTAAAGAAACTGTTGCGCCAAGGATTTGGTATTGGCCAGTGAATGTCAAGGGGTTTAGGTACTCAGATTGGTGCTAACGTTACTAAAAGTTACTATCGGGACTGCTGTCGCCGCTGCCCTCAATGTCCGCACGAACAAGAGGCGGTCAACTCGCGCTGGTAGATGGGAGGCCTTTGCCGTCCGTTTGTTACACGGCGGCTAAGCAATAGTAACGATAGCCCTGAATATGGTACCGATTATCCAGTTGCCGGTGTGGAAACTCAGATAGAATCGAGCTTAAATCAAAGTATGCCAATGAATAAATCTGTTACTGGTATTACTTATGTGTACTACAACAATAAGTGAGAAACTATTCGGGGGAAGGTAATGTTCAGAAAGACTCAGTGTTATCGGGACGTGCGCAAGGCGAATACTTGGCTGGTCGGTGGTTCGATCTGTGCGGCGTTCTCCTTGTCGTTACCTGTTGTTTCCCAGGAGACGCCGGATGCTTTATTGGACGAGATAGTCGTGACGGCGCAGAAACGTGAACAGGAACTGTTTGAAATTCCGATTGCCATTAGTGCCTTTTCCGGCTCACAGCTAGAGCGCTCGGGTATAAGTGATTTGACCGGACTGACCGAACAGGTTCCGGGACTGGAAATTTCACCCAGCGAAGCCGGCGGCGGCTCGGTGTTTATTCGCGGTATCGGCACGGGTGTGCAGGGTGTCGGTGCCGACCCCAATGTCGCTATTTATCGTGACGGCGTTTATGTGTCCCGCCACGCAGTGGCGTTCCAGGACTTTATTGATATCGAGCGGGTCGAGGTCTTGCGCGGCCCCCAGGGGACGCTCTACGGTCGCAACGCCACCGGTGGCGCCATCAATATCATATCCAACCGGCCCGGTTCCGAGTGGCGGGTCAACGGTCGCCTGGAAGGCGGCAGATACGACAAGTATACAGGGGCAATTGCCGCCGGCGGCCCGGTGGTGGCGGACAGGCTATGGGTGAGAGGCAGCTATGTTCGATCGACACAGGAAAATTATGTCGAGAATGTGTTCGACCCCAGCTCTCCTTTTCGGGAGAAAATAGTCGACTCTGAAGCCTTTAACGGCTCGGTTGTGTTTGAGGTCACCGGTAACCTAGAGGTGGTGTTGCAGGCGGACTACGAGGAGGACAACGGGTTCGGCGTACTGCCCATCAGAAAGAGCTGGATCGGCCCCCGGGATATCGCCGAGGCCGGTCCCTTGTTCGGGGTGCCGCAGGTATTGACTGACGACCGTTTTGAAAGCAACCAGGACTTTGCCGATACCGGCGATGCGCAACTCAGGAACCGGGGTGCGGGTGCAACCGTTACCTGGGATTTTGGCGGCTACACTTTCAAGTCCGTCAGCGGTTACCGGCGCTTCGAATCGACCCGGGTTTTCGACAACGACGGTACCAATTCGCCTATAGCTACCGCCATTACACCAAGCGACTCGGAATCGTTCTCGCAGGAAGTACAACTCTTATCGCCGTCCGGCGGTAAATTTGAATGGATTCTCGGTGCCTTCTACTACGACGAAACATCTCGTGGGCTGGGGCGGTTTGGTGGTCTGCGCAACTTTGACGTAGGCTTGGGTGAGTTGGGCTTTTCCGGGGTCCTGGCCAACAGCCAGTCCAACTTTGATTCCACCATCGAAACAGAAGCCTGGGCGATATTTGCCCAGGGGACCTACACTATTTCCGATCAATGGCGTGCCACTTTGGGGTTGCGCTACAGCGATGAGGACAAAACTTTCCAGACCACGTCAGATAATCTGCGCAGCGTGGCCAACCGGGATGAGGTCGAAGAGTTTCTGGCCGGGCCCCTGGCCCAGCTACCTTTTGAAGGTGGTACGGTCGGCGATGTGGTGAACAATATCGTGGCCTTTTTTGATGAACCGCTGACCGCCGGAACTACGGATGAGGCCAGCTTTGATGCCTTTACGCCGCGGGTTGCGTTGGAGTGGCTGCCAAATGAAGATCGCCTGTTTTACGCCGCTGTTTCAAAAGGCTTTAAGAGCGGCGGTTTTAACGCGCTTGACACCGGGCCTTTGAATATCTTATTGGGTCTGGCGCCGCCACCGCCGAGCGGCAGTGCCAATGATGCCTTCCAGGCGCCCTACGACGAAGAGGAATTGTGGAGTTACGAAACCGGTATGCGGATGACCCTGATGGAGGGCCGCATGCGCCTGGCGAGCACGCTGTTCTACTACGATTACGATAATTTGCAGGTGCAGACAACCGTCGGTAACCCCACCACGGGCTTCCAGTCCCTTATCTCGAATGATGCGTCGGCGGATATCCTCGGTCTGGAACTTGAACTGGTGGCCGAACCGATCGAACGATTGCAAGTGGCATTGACGGCAGCCTGGACCGATGGCGAGTACGATGAGTTTGACAATGTGGCAGACGCCATCGACGGTCGGATTATCGATCTGTCAGGCAGCGAAACGCTGAGAACGCCTGAATACCGGTTGTTTACTTCTGCACAGTACAACGTACCTATGGGTGACAACGGCATCCTTATTCCCAGAATCGAGGTGTCTTACGAAAGCGATCAAAACTTTCTACTGTCGACCATTACCTCGGAGTCCGATCCTCGCTTCCAGGCGCAAAAAGAACTGGGTATCGGTGATCTATCGACAGTGAAGGGTGGGGAACATACCGTGGTGGACCTCAGCCTCTCTTATGTATTCCCGCAGCAGGATATCGTCGTTAGAGGATATGTCGACAACGTTTTTGACGAAACCTATCGGTTGGCGCTTTTGTCGGATTCCGGCACCGGCCAGCAGGAAGTCCTTGCCAGGGGACGCGAGTACGGCGTGACCGTATCGTTCAATTTCTAGTACTACCTCACTGACAGACGTCATTTGGGCCTGCACAGCGACTTATCCCTCGCTTTGTCAGGCCCTCTTTTTTGGGTGATCAGCGCCAGATGCTTCCCTTCTTCCGCAAATACCTGCTGCCGGGCTTTATTTTTCAATCTGTCGTGATCGGCGGTGGTTATGCCACCGGCCGGGAACTGGTCGAATTCTTTTTTGCCGCCGGGCCGCTCGGCGGGGTACTGGGTTTGCTGGTGTCGGGGTTGGTCTTTGGTGTCGTCATGGCCCTGGGTTTTGAGATGGCGCGGGTGACGCGCAGCTACGACTACCGCAGTTTTTGCCGCCAACTGTTGGGCCGGGGCTGGTTTGTATTTGAAGTGGCCTACCTGCTGCAATTGTTGCTGGTGTTATCGGTTATCAGTTCCGCCGCGGGCCGGTTGACCGCGGCCAGCTTCGGGGTGCCGGCCATTGCCGGTACCCTGGGACTGATCGGTTTGATTGGGTTGCTGACATTTGCCGGTTCGGCGCTTATCAAGCGCGTTTTGGCGGGCTGGTCTGTCCTGCTTTACGGAGTTTACCTGTTACTTTTTATATTCACTGTGCAGCATTTTGGCGGGGATATTGTCGAGGCCTACAAGCAACCGTTAAAAAATGCGGACTGGCTCGGCAGTGGTATCCTGTATTCCGGCTATAACTTGGCGGTGCTGCCGGCGGTGTTATTTGCCGTATCTACACATACAACGCGCAGAGAAACGCTGGGTGCCGGTTTGATCGCCGGTGCCATTGCTGTGATTCCGGCCGTGTTGTTTTTTGTCACCATGATGGCGCACTACCCGGATATCGGTGCCGCGCCGGTGCCGGCATCGGTGCTGATGGCGGAACTGGGTATCGGCTGGCTGGCGCTGATTTTTCAGGTAGTTGTATTTGGCACCTTTGTGGAAACCGGTACGGCTATGCTGCACGCGGTAAACCAGCGACTTGACACCGCCTTCCACGAGCGCAATAGACGTCTGCCGCGATTTGCCCGACCGCTGGTCTCACTCGGTTTTCTGGGGCTGGCGATTTATGCTGCGCAAACCATCGGTATAGTCGATTTGATCGCACGGGGTTACGGTGTGTTAACGCTGGTGTTTATTGCCGTGCTGATTCTACCGTTAGTGACGGTGGGAATCTGGAAAATCCTGCATCACCGGTAGTATGACGACCGGCGGTAGCTGCAGGGTCCGTGCGGCTGTCTGGCGGACATTGCGGCGCTTGCATATTGGCTTATAAATGGCTAGAGTTTGCCGCACAAGCTCGGGGGTGAAGGTTGCAGCCGACGCTTTGGGAAAGCGTGCCAGGGTCGTGATTTTGAAACTGGCATTTTGCAACGGCCGTTTTGGCGTGCAGGCTATAAAGTAAACCTTGTAAAGCAGACTTTGTGGAATAGGTGCTTTGAGATAGGTGCTTTTAGATAGGTGCTTTGAGGTAGCTGCTTGAAGATAGACTCCTTGAAACAGCGGCTTCAAAACAGCCGCGTTGAAATAGCCGTTTCGCAATGAATATAGACCGGTAAAGGGCATCACAGTAATCTCTTCGCACTTTCCTGCCAGAGACTTGTCAATAGTCGAGTCATTACTTTGTAGTAACTTGTATCTGATTAGTAACTTGTATCTAATCGTTAAGATCTAACCGTTAAAAGGACCTGTCCATGGAGGCATTAAGCGCCTCAGACCAAAGTAAACAACGCCTGATTCTGGCGGCCATAAGATTGTTCGCCGAACAGGGTATCGACGGTGTTTCCCTGCGCATGATCAACCGCGAAGCCGGGGCCAAGAACAACTCGGCGCTGCACTACCACTTCGGCAGTAAGCCGGGGTTGGTGGAGGCGGTGGTGGAATATATTCAGGACTGGTTTGAAGAGGCCCGGGAGAAGGCGCTTGCCGATGTCGAGGCGGCGGGTCCCGAGGTCGATGTGCGGGATATTCTCCAGGCATTTATCTCACCCTATTTGCAACTCGTGGAGAACGAGGCCTGGGGCTACCATGCCGTGCGCTTTCTGGCACGGATGGAAACTGAAGGGGGTGAGCATGTTCGTTCAATCCTTAATCGTTTCGCCGCCAAGACAATGGCCCGGTTTAAAAAGCTTTTTGCGAAAGCGTTGCCGGGGATTCCCCGCAAGCTGCTGATGCAGCGCTTGAACTATTGCGTCAGCAGTATCGTTCGGGGAATTGCGGATTACAAAAGCCTGAAGAACTCCTACCTTGGCGATATGAGCTGCAGCCTGAAGAAGTTGGGCTCCCTCTACCTGGACTATAATGCCGCCGGTTTGTCGGCACCTGTGAATGCCTGATCGGCCACGTTCGCTAACGTATTGCCACCCAATAAACGGTACTTGCGGGTAATTAGACAGCCCTTGGGGTGGGGCGCCGGCACAGGTCTTGCCATCAACCTTGATAACTTGTTGTTTTCCTCTTCTGCTTTGGTCCGGCTGCGTTTGCCCTGAAGCTTCTGTTTACAAGGTCAGGGGTCTGCACGGTAGTCGGCTCGGGGGCCGAGCAGCCAAGCGCACATCGACGCAAAAGTGCGATACCACCCAAAAAGAGTGCGAAAGCATCCATTCTCTCGGTGGCGGCGTAGTTAAACTGAAGGTCAAAGGGCCTGCTGCCCCCGGATCGCTTCGAGAAGACTAGGCAGGTTGTCACTATAGTGCCTATGCCGGGCAAGACCCACAATCGGCGATGTTGCGGGCAGAGGTGGGACGCTATTGGGTTAACTGATGCAAAGAGCAAAGTTCACGCAGCGCGACCTGCGCGGCGAGCCGTTATACAAAGAAGTGGAAGGTTTTTTTCAGGCCCTATACAACCCGGGCGCTGACTTTATCAGCGATGGGGTGGATATCTGTGCCTCACCCTGCGGTCGTTTTGCCGGCTTTACCGGCACCGTATTCAATACTATGGCCGCGCCGCCGCGCACCCGCGCCTGCATCGCCGATCTGCAAACGGGTGCCGTCACTCGCATAACCGGTGGCGATGGCGATGACCATTACAGTGATAGCTATCCGCGCTGGGCCCCCGATGGCAGCCGCTTGGCGTTTTTGTCCGACCGCGTTGAGGCGGGCGTTTTTCAACTCTACCTGACCTCGGCCGACGGTCTGGGGGCTGTGGTGGCCACACCCGCTATAGAGGGCATGGTGGAGCATATCTGCTGGTCGCCGGACAGTGGTCGTATTCTGCTGGTGGTTGCCGGACTGGGCGCCGATCTCGCCGGGGCCCAGGGCGGCACCACCACGGTGTCGCGCGACGGCGACCATCCCCCGTGGGCACCGAGGATCGACAGTGGCGCGGCTGATAATCTGTGGCGCTGGCTGTGCGTTTATGATCTGCGCTCCGGTGAGGTGTCGCGTCTCAGCCGCAGGGGGTTGAACACCTGGGAAGGCGCCTGGCTTGGCAGTGATACTGTACTGGCTGTGGCTTCCACTGCACACACCGAAGGCTCATGGTATAGCGCCGGGCTGTATGTCATTGACGTCGCTACGGGCAAAGAGCGGTTTGTTTATGCGCCGGAGGACCAAATCGGTATGCCCGCCGGTTCGCCGGACGGCCGTCATATCGCCGTGATCGAGGCGGTGTGCAGCGATCGGTTGGTGGTCTGCGGCAGATTGTTGTTGATCGATGCCCAATCCGGTCAGGCCCGCGATGTGGATACCCATGCGGTCGATATCACCCATGCCGTGTGGCGCAACGACCGCGAGTTGGCCTACACCGGTCACCGCGAGTTTGAAACTGTGGTAGGCGACCTCGATGTCACCACCGGTGTCGCGACCGAACAATGGGCGGGTACGGACCGCGTTTTTAATGCCTGGTATCCCTATATATGGCCGCTGGCTGAAGGCGGTGTTGTCGCTATCGCCCAGGCCTATGCCGTGGCGCCGGAACTGGTGGTGGTGCGCGACGGCGACTACCGCGTGGCGCTATCACTCGCCAGTGAGGCCAGTCGGGCGGAGGGTTTTTGTGATGCGACAATCGAGCCGGTGCGCTGGCGGGCGGGCGACGGCCAGGAAATCCATGGCCTGTTAGTCAAACCCCCGGGTGAAGGCCCGTTCCCGTTGATTATGGATATTCACGGCGGTCCGATCTGGGCCTGCCGCAACCGCTGGATGGGCAATTTGCGCGGTTGTAAACTGCTGGCCGATAAGGGCTATGCGTCACTGTATCCCAACCCCCGCGGTTCCAGTACGCGCGGCCAGGCATTTGCCCGCCAGGTACAGGGCGACCCGGGCGGTGAAGATGCGCGCGATTATCTCGCCGGTATCGATTACCTGGTTGATGCCGGTATCGCCGACCCACAGCGCATCGGCGTCACCGGCATCAGTTACGGCGGCTTTATGTCGGCCTGGCTGATTACCCAGGACCAGCGCTTTGCCGCCGCGGTGCCGATTTCGCCGATTTGTAACTGGTACAGCCAGCATTTTACCTGCCAGGTGCCCAGTTGCGACCAGTGGTTGCTCGGCGCCAGTCCCTACGCTACCGACAACCACTATTTCCACCGCAGCCCGGCCATGCACGCGGGCCAGGTCAAAACGCCGACGCTGCTGTTGGCTGGTGCGCGCGACCAGAATACGCCGCCGACCCAGGCGTTGGAATTTCACCGCGCCCTGCTGGAAAACGAGGTCGAGTCGGTTTGTACCGAGTATCCGACGGCTGGGCACGGTATTCGCAGTTTCCCGGAGGTCATCGACCATACTACCCGCCTGATCGGCTGGTTTTTATTGCATATGCCGCCGCGGGGTTAGCGGTGTAGGGAAGGGTACGTCGGTGCTTTTAGGTAATACTAGAAGCTCGTTGGGCGATTCTTTGGCAAGGTTTGGCGTTCTAAATTTTTTACCTGCCACACCGCGGCTCGGCGGGGGTTCGCGATCCCGATCGGGCGCAAGCTTGCCTGTCGCCCCGGCGGCTGCGGAACTCAACCATTTTTTTGCTTTGCAAAAAAATTGGGATTCGAACAGTCCTCGCCTAAAAACGCCGGGGCGACAGGCAAGCTTAAACGCGCCCTGATTGATCGGGATCGCGAACCCCCGCCGAGCCTTACCCACTGTACACTGTTCACGTATCGAGAAATCCAAAACAGGGAGTAAGAAAAAATATTGTTACTAAGAAAATTTTTATAATCTGCTGGCTGTACAACTCAGTAACAGATTATCAGTTCTTTTTCGAAGAGAGAAGGTAGGCCGGGCTCAGACCGCTATCGGGCCTCTGCTAGATCGGATTTGTGGCACAGCGTTTCTTTCATGGCAACTTTATGATTTTTTCCTTTGAGTAACAGCAATCGTGCCATCTTGATGCCGCCTCAGTAAGCCAGCGCCTGACCATTGGTAACATAGGGCGAAGCGGCGCCGAGCTTGCCGCCTTTATCCCGCATAATGCCCGCATCGGTATTGCCTCTCTATCAAAAACCTGTACAGAAATGTGTAGCGGATACTATCGAAGGGGTGAGGACGATTGAGTTCCAATGCAGTTGAGTCCACCCGGCGAGTCTACGCTATTCAGGCAGGCAATTATCGGCCAAAAAGCACTTTTTCCGGTGCAAACGTGGGCCTTGCCAAAAGCCGGATCGGCGGTGAAGCACCCGTGTTGCGGATGCTTATAATCCCGTTGACTTATGTATAATCCCTGTGTCTTAATAAGGATGTGCTGCGAAGCACGATCGCGATACTCGTGGCATTACTCAATATGAAAAAGTGGTTGAACCGCAGGCAAACCCTGGCAGCTAAACCGTAATTTCAAAGTAGCTCGGTCAAAGTAAGTAGCTCGGTCAAAGTAAGTAGCTGGGTCAAAGTAAGTAGCTGAGTCAAAGTAGTTGAAGCAAGGTAGTTTCCATCATGTCCGCCATAGTAACGCCGGCGTATAGCCAGTATATTCTCACCTTCAAGTGCCGGGATCAGTTGGGTGTACTGGCCAGCGTTTCCAATACCCTTTATAGCAACGGCGCTTTTATTACTGAAATTTCTCACTATGGTGATCCGGATACCGGACAGTTTTTTTCCCGCACGGTGTTTGACGACCGGACGCTGAATGTTCCCATGAGTGAATTTAAGCAGATTATCGCCCTGCTGGCCCAGGAGTTGGGTATGGAGTATGTTCTGCGCTCGGCCAGCGCTCGGCGGCGCGTATTGGTAGCGGTTTCCAAGTACAACCATTGCCTGAATGTACTGCTGACCAAATGGTGTTGCGGTGCTTTGGATATCGACATCGTCGGTGTGATATCCAACCACGAAAATTGCCGCGCAGTGGTGGAGTTCTACGGCCTGCCTTATCACTATCTGCCCATTACCCCGGCCACCAAACCGCAGCAAGAGGCGCAGATTCTGCGCCTGCTGGCGGAGTATGACGTCGACCTGTTGGTGCTGGCGCGTTATATGCAGATCCTGTCCGACGGACTCTGTGAGCACCTGGGGCCGCGCGCCATCAATATCCACCACTCTTTCCTGCCCGGTTTCAAAGGGGCCAAACCCTATCATCAGGCCCATGATCGCGGTGTGAAGGTGATCGGCGCGACGGCCCACTATGTCACCGCCGACCTGGATGAAGGTCCGATCATCGTGCAAGAGGTCGAACCGATCGATCATCGCCTGACGGCCGAGCAGATGGTTCATGTCGGCCACGACATTGAGGCCACGGCACTGGCCCGCGCCGTGAAGCTGCATTGCGAAGAGCGTGTCGTAATGAACGGCAACCGCACCGTTATCCTGTAAGCAGAGACCGTCAGAGAGCGACCCTATGGAAAAGTACTCACTGCTGCAGTTGGCAAAACACGCGCTCAGCGGGCACCGGCACTGGCCCCAGGCATGGCGCAGTCCGGCGCCGAAGGCTTCTTATGATGTCGTGATTATCGGCGGTGGCGGTCACGGTCTGGCCACCGCATATTACCTGGCCAACCAACACGGTATCACCAATGTCGCCGTGTTGGAGAAAGGCTGGCTCGGTGGCGGTAACACCGGGCGCAACACCACGGTGGTGCGCTCCAACTATTTCTATCCGCAAAGCACACTTTTTTTTGATCACTCCCTGAAGCTTTACGAAAAACTGGCGCTGGAATTGAATTACAACGTGATGCTGAGTCAGGGCGGGATCCTGACCCTGGGACACAGCCGTCACGATATGGAAATGTTGGAGCGCTGGTCCAACTCGCTGCAATTGCAGGGTGTGGACGCACAGATGCTGACCACCGAACAGATAGGTGCGCGGACCCCCCTGCTCGATACTTCCCCGGCGGCGCGCTACCCGATCTGGGGTGGCTTTATTCAGCATCGCGGCGGTGTCGCCCGCCACGATGCGGTGGCCTGGGGTTACGCCCGCGCCGCCGATGCCAAGGGTGTGGATATTATTCAAAACTGCGAGGTTAAGGGTATTCGCACTTCTGCAAAGCAGGTTCAGGGGGTGGAGACCAACTGCGGTTATATTCGCGCAGACAAAGTGGCGATCGCCGTAGCGGGGCACACCAGCGTTCTCGGGGCGATGGCGGGGTTGAAATTGCCCATTGTCAGCCAGCCTCTGCAAGCTATGGTCAGCGAACCGGTAAAGCCCTGTCTCGACGGTGTGGTGCTGTCGGGGGCGGTGCACACCTATGTGAGTCAGTCGGACCGCGGTGAGATCCTGATCGGTGGCGGCGCCGACCGCTACATGTCCTACGGCCAGCGCGGCAACCTGCCTATTGTGGAGGAGACGCTGGCGGCCACGCTGCATCTGTTTCCACACCTGAGTCGCCTGAAGTTGATGCGCCAATGGGCGGGCATTGTCGACATTTCCCCCGATCGCAGCCCGGTGATCGGCAAGACGCCGATTGCCGGTTTATACCTCAGCAGTGGTTGGGGTACCGGCGGTTTCAAAGCGATTCCCGCCGGTGGCGAGACACTGGCCTACACCATTGCCCACGATCGCTGCCACGAGTTGATCGAGCCGTTTGGCCTGCACCGGTTTGTCACCGGCGCGTTGATTGACGAAGGTGCCGCGGCCGGTGTTGCGCACTAAGGCAGTAACAGGGCAGTAACAGGAGACGAATCATGATGCAGATCGAATGCCCGTGGTGCGGCAGGCGCGACGAGGAGGAGTTCACCTGCGGTGGCGAGGCCCATATTCAACGCCCGCCGGATCCGCAACAAAACAGCGATGCTGAGTGGGCCGCTTACCTGTTTGACCGCATCAACCCCAAGGGCGTGCACCTGGAACGCTGGTGCCACACTTACGGTTGCCGGCAGTGGTTTAACGTCGCGCGCCATACCGTCAACCACAACATCCTTGCCGTTTACCGGATGGGGGCCGCGGTGCCGGCCGACAGTGTCGGCGTTGCGGTTGATGAGGTGTCGGCATGAACAATGACGTGAACAGCCGCGTGCAGGGAGAGGCTGCCCAAAATCCGTTGCGTCGCCTGGGCACCGGGCACCGGGTTGATACCAGTGAATCGATCACGTTTACATTTGACGGCAAAACCTACACCGGGTGTGCCGGCGACACCCTGGCCTCGGCGCTGTTGGCAAATGGGGTCAGGCGGGTCGGCCGCAGCTTCAAGTTACATCGCCCGCGCGGCTTGCTGAGCGCGGGCCGCGAAGAGCCCAACGCGCTGGTGCAGTTGGAAGGTGAGGGCTTTGGTGAACCCAACGCCCGCGCCACACTGGTGCCGTTGTACAAAGGTTTAAAAGCCAGGGGACAAAATGCCTGGCCCAGCGTCGAGCGCGATATGCTTGGCGTGCTGGGCCTGTTCCAGCGCCTGTTTCCCGCCTCCTTTTACTACAAGTCCCTGATGTGGCCCAGTTGGCATTTTTACGAGGGCCTGGTGCGGCGCCTGGCCGGGCTTGGAAAAGTGCCGCGCGCCGCCGATGCGCAGCAATACCACAAGCGCAACCTGCACTGCGAGGTGTTGATCGTCGGCGGCGGCGCGGCCGGTTTGGCCGCCGCCCTGGCGGCCGGTGCCGGCGGCCTGCGCGTGGTACTGATGGACGACCAGGAAGAGCTTGGCGGCAGCTTGCTCGGTGAAAACCGGGTTATCGGGGGCAGTTCGAGTACGGCCTGGATCGCGCAGGCAGTGGCAAAACTGCGCGCCCAGGAAGGGGTGACTTTGTTGCCCCGCACCTCTGTGATCGGCTACTACGAACACAACTTCCTGGTGGGGGTGGAGCGGGTTTGCAACCACCTCGGCCCCGGCGCCGATTTGCAACAGCCACGCGAGCGCCTGTGGCGGGTGCGGGCCAAACAGGTGGTGCTCGCTACCGGTGCTATCGAGCGGCCGCTGGTGTTTGCCGATAATGATCGCCCCGGCATTATGCTGGCCTCGGCGGTCCAGACGTATCTCAACCGCTACGGTGTGGCCGCGGGTCGCAGGGTCGTGCTGGTGACCAATAACGACAGTGTCTATCGTGTCGCACTCGATCTGCACGATTTGGGAGTGACGGTGGTGGCGGTTGTCGACAGTCGCCGCGACCCGGTCGGGCCCTACCAGCAGGCCGTGCGCGATCGCCAGATACCGCTGCTGACCGGTCGCATGGTACGACAGGTGCGAGGGCGACGACAGGTGCGGGCCGTGCGTTTGGCCGCGCACCTGGGCGGCGGACAGCTGGGGGAGAGCAGGGAGAGCCTGGCGTGTGATGTAGTCGCCATGTCCGGGGGTTGGACACCGAGCATTCACCTCTATTCCCAGGCCGGCGGCTCGCTCGACTTTAATGAACACAGCGCCTGTTTCGTGCCTGCGAGCTGTGCCCAGGCTGTGAGAGTAGCCGGGGCGGCTAACGGGGAATTTCAACTGCAGGGCTGCCTTGCAGAGGGCTATCGCTCTGGGGCGGCAGCGGCGCGGGCCGCCGGTGCCGGCGCAAATGTCGAGCCAAGCGCGCCGAGCTGTGACGACTGGCCGCAGACACCTCTGGAGCCCTATTGGTACACCGGCAACGCCGCCACGGAGAAACAGTGGCTGGATTTTCAGTACGACGTCAAGGTTTCCGATATCGAACTGGCCCGGCGTGAAAACTTTATTTCGGTGGAACACGTCAAGCGCTATACCACCAACGGCATGAGCGTGGACCAGGGCAAAACCAGCAATGTCAACGCGCTGGCGGTGATGGCGGCGCTGAGCGGACGCAAGATTCCCGCTGTCGGCACTACCCGGTTTCGCCCCCCCTATCACCCCGCTACGATCGGTACCTTTGTCGGTCGCGACCTGGGTGAAAGCTATGCGCCGCGGCTGGAACTGCCGGCGCACAGTTGGCACCTGGCGCAGGGTGCCTGGATGGAGGATATGGGCTGGCAGCGCCCGCAGTGTTACCTGCGCGCCGGTGAAGATTTCGAAGCCGCCGTCAGGCGCGAGGCGGTAGCGGTGCGCCGCAGTGTCGGCATGTTCGACGGTTCGCCGCTCGGCAAGATCGAGGTCAAGGGCCCCGATGCCGCCAGGTTTCTCAATCGCATTTATATCAACAACGCGGTAAGTCTGAAGGTGAACGCCGGTCGCTACGGACTGATGTGTAATGAAAACGGTGTGGTGATCGATGATGGTGTGTTTGTGCGCCTGGCCGATGACCATTTTATGGTCCACACTACCAGTGGCGGGGCGACCCGCATCCACCGCTGGCTGGAAGAGTGGTTGCAGTGCGAGTGGCTCGATTTGCAGGTGCTGGTCAACAACGTTACCACGCAGTGGGCCAATGTCACCGTCAGCGGTCCCAACGCCCGCCAGGTGTTGCAGGCACTCGACAGCGATATCGACTTTGACGCCGCGGCATTCCCGCATATGCAATTTCGCAGCGGCACGGTCAACGGTGTCGAGGCGCGCATCCTGCGGGCCAGTTTTACCGGTGAGGCGTCCTATGAGATCAGCGTGCCGGCGCGCTACGGCCTGGCGTTGTGGGAGGCCGTCTATGCGGCCGGAGAAACCTTTGATATTACGCCTTACGGTGTGGAGTCGCTGATGGTCTTGCGCACGGAAAAAGGTTATCTGCACGTCGGCGCCGATACCGATGGTACCACCAATCCGCTGGACCTCGGCTGGGGGGTGCCAATCGGCAAGAAGCAGGATGATTTTATCGGCCGTCGCTCGCTTGCGCGCGCCAATGACACGCGCAAAGACCGTCTGCAGTTTGTCGGTATCGAGGCGGTGGACCCGCGCTTACCACTGCCGGTGGGCGGACATGTCGTGAGCTGCGCCAGTCCCGCGGTGCCCGCACCGACCCAGGGCTACCTGACCTCGGCTTGTCTGAGCCCGGCGCTGGAAAAATCCATCGGCCTGGGCTTGGTCAGCCGCGGTCGTGAACGTCTCGGGGAGCAGGTTTATATCTATGCCGACGGTAATACTACAGCCGCGAAAATTGTCTCGCCCACACATTTCGATGCCAAGGGAGAGCGCTTGAATGGTTAGCCTGACGGCCACCTCGGCACTGACCGACTGTCATCGAAACGGGCGCGCCGCGTTTTTTGAAAACGACGGTGTGACTTTGGAGGAACTGCCTTTTTTAGGCATGCTGCGGCTGCAGGGACCGGGCGCCGACCCGGCATTCTGCGCACAGGTGGCAGCTCTGGCAATGCCGCTATCGGCGCCGGGCAACATGGGGGTGCAAGATGCAACATCCTCCAAGCCGGCGTTGCGCTGCCACTGGCTGGCTCCGAACGAGTGGCTGCTGGTTACCGCGGCGGGCGCTGAGCCGGCCGTCGCGCAGTCGCTTGCCCCGGCGCTGGCCGGCAGGCTGGCGCTTGTCACCCCGATCAGTGACAGCCGCCTGGCGCTTGCCGCCAGCGGGCCCTGTGCCGCGGAGTTGTTGAGCAAAGGCTGCGCCCTGGATTTACATCGCCGGCAGTTTATGCCCGGAGAAACCACGGTCACCCGTTTTGCCAAGGTGGCGGGTATGATCACCCGCACCGGCGCGGAGCGCTACGAACTCTATGTGGATCGGTCCCAGGCACGCTACGTGTGGCAGTGGCTGATCGACGCTGCGGGTGAATTTGCCGTGTAGTTTCCTCGCTTTTGTAAAAAACTGTTGTTACAGGTTGTGTTAAAAATTGCTATAAAAAAATTGGTGTAAACTTTTGCGGCAAAGCCCGTGTATGATGGGCGCCGGCTGAAAAATGATAACGGGCGCAGGAGATAAAATGCTGGGATCGGGCACCGCTGCGGAGGTTGATGGTAGTGTTAAAGGCGGGATAAGTTGGACCTCGCGTTTTGCTTTCTTAATGGCATCGGTGGGTTTCGCCGTCGGTCTGGGTAATATCTGGCGCTTCCCCTACGTCACCGGTGAAAATGGCGGCGGCGCTTTTGTGCTGGTCTATCTGGTTTGCGCCTTTGCCATCGGTGTGCCTATTCTGATGGCGGAACTGCTGCTGGGCCGGCGCGGCGGCATGTCGCCGGCCAACAGCATGCGCAACGTGGCTTTGCAGCAGGGGCGCAGTCGGCACTGGCAACTGCTGGGCGGCATGAATATGCTGGCGGCCTTTACCGTTTTGATCGTTTATTGTGTGATTGCCGGTTGGGTGTTGAACTACCTGTTCAAGGCGGTGCTGACCGGTTTTGCCGGTGCCGATGTCGTCAGTGCCGCCCAGTCATTTGAGGCTTTGCTCGGCAGTCCCGGCACGTTGCTGGCGTGGACGCTGGTAAGCCTGATAATCACCGGCCTTATTATCTACGCCGGTGTGCAGAGCGGCATCGAGCGGGCGGTAACCGTAATGATGCCGGCACTGTTCGCTTTGATGATCGCCCTGGTGGGTTACAACATGGTCGTCGGCGGTTTTGGTGAAGCCATCGATTACCTGTTTACCGCAGACTTCAGCAAGATCAATGCGGCGGTGGTGTTGGCGGCCATCGGCCAGGCGTTTTTTTCCATCGGTGTGGCGATGGCGGGAATGATGACTTATGGTGCCTACCTGCCGAAAGACGTCTCCATTCCGCGCTCCGTAGTAGTGATCGTGTTTGCCGATACCCTGGTCGCGCTGCTGGCGGGGCTGGTGATCTTTCCCGCGGTTTTCAATAATGGCCTCGATCCCGCCGGCGGCCCCGGGCTGATTTTTCAGACTCTGCCGGTGGCCTTTGCCGGTATGCCCGGCGGGCATCTTGTCAGTGTGCTGTTTTTCCTGTTGCTGTCAGTGGCGGCGATAACCTCCATGCTGGGCCTGATCGAGCCGCTGACCCGCTGGCTGGAAGAGCACAAGGGGTTTGCCCGACACAACAGTGCCATCGTCATGTTGATTACCGTTGCGCTGCTGAGCGTGCTGAGTATTTTGGGCTATAACCTGCTGTCGGACTATACCCTTGGCGGCAGGGATATAAACGGTGTGATGGATTACTTCTCCAACCAGATACTGCTGCCGCTCGGCGGCCTGTTGATAGCTGTGTTTGTCGGCTGGTTTGTCAGTCGCCAGGTGGCGGCGGCGGAGCTGGGCCTCGGCCGGGGGCTGTTGTTCAACGCCTGGTATTTTCTGATTCGCTATGTCGCACCGGTCGCCGTATTGCTGGTATTTGTGTTGGGAGTGGCCGGGTAAAGCGCTGTACCAAACGGCAAAGTACCTGAAAGCAACTGGGCAACGCGTCAAAGCACACCCGGAATAAACCGGTATTTTACCGTTTGGCAATAGCTGCGATAGCGCGGGTCGGCACTCAGGTGACGTTCCTCGGTGGTAGCCCTCAAGTAATAAAACCCCGTCATGATCAATAACCCCAGGGTTTGGGCAATGGCAATATGAATCCCGGTATAAACCACATTGTAGAGTATCGCCGGAAACATAACGCACCACCAGGCAAAATTTTTCGAGGCGTAAGCGGGGTGGCGCACAATCGCGTAGGGCCCGGTGCGAATAATGCCGCGGTGGGTCAGGTTGGAAAAGCGCACGCCGAACCACAGCGTCGAAGCCATATAGACCAGGTAACTGAGCACCATCATGCCGGTGAAGGCGGTGATCAGCCATTGATTGTCGAAGCGCAGTACCTCCCGCTCACCGGGCGCGGCGAAGTACAACCCCAAAAACATCTGGAACGGCGGGTAGCAACACAAGCACACGACCCAGCCGAGCAAGGTGGGTTCCGCCGAATGGGTCCGGTTGTCGACCCAGCGTGAAGACACCACATAACCGCACCAGGCCAGCGCGATATCGATGGAGAAAATCAGTGTGATCGACAGGTTGAAAAAATCGGTATTGAACTGTTGGTGCGTATAGCGCTGGTCTGCGATCAGCGCGGGTATGGTGTTCAACAGGTAGTCGACATTGTTTACCAGATGCGGAAACTGGTCGAAGAAAAACACGGTCATCAGCGGGGCGAAGAACAACTTGACGAGCAGGGCCCTGATCGCTTTCTTGTGCCGTTGTTCGGCAGCGGTAACGGTTTTTTTCTCCCGCAGCAAAAATGATTTGATAGCGGTAAACAGTTTGGCAACCAGAATCGGCGGGTCGTTGTCGTCGGCTTGCGGGTCGTGTTTCAACGCCCGGGTAAGACAGACATAGGGCAGGCCGCCCCAGAGGTAAGCGCTAAAGGCCAGGTCCAGGAACGTGAACCAGGGCTGGTAGTAGGGCGCATTGCGTTGATAGCCGTATTCCCCGGCCCACTGAAAAAACACAACCACCAGCCAGAACAGGCCGAGGTAAGCCAGGTAATTGCCGAGCGCTGTAGCCATAAACGTCACATAGCGACCGGATTTCAACAGCGGGCTAACGGCGATAAAATTGCGGGGGTTGCGCAGGTAGAGTCGAATCACTTCCGTTAACAGCATGGCGCCGGTGGTGATAAGCAGGGCGCTCAACAGGGTCTGCACGGGCGTTTGGGTAAGCTGGTGACCCATTACCACCACACCTTTCGCCAGGGCCTCGGTGGCATTGAACCAGATGGCGCAAACGATAACGCTGACGGCACCCACCGAGCCGCACACCCAGGCGCGATCGGTTATCCAGGTCTCTGCGCTCTGGTCGCTGGCGGTTTGATCAAACGGTTGGCTTGGGTTTTTGTGGCTGTAGGAATACCCCATTGGCAACACCGGCTGTTTTTTATCGGTTGAAAAAACCAGAAAAGCCCCAGGCTGGCTGGGGCTTGAAGGTCTGGCTAAGGTTTCTCTCTAGGTGCCGATAGCATCAAAGCTTGGGTAGAGAGGGGATCGTCTGGTTGCAGTCTCCCGCCAGCGGCAGATTGCGACAGACATACTGACCCGCCGAGTTTTCAGTGGCGGCTCCGGCGGGTGCGGGCAGGTGCACGCGCTGCTTCCAGAGCTGCCACAACATAAAGCCGTCACCGGGCTGACCGGCGTTTTTCACATAGCCGAGCATGGTTTCGATATTGTAGTAGTCCGAAGCTTCGTTATTGCTGCCGGTGAGAAAACCTGTATCCCACTGAATTCCCGGCGGCGCGTTTACGGTCAGCACGGCGCCACCGGAACCCTCCGGCGCTATTTCCATGCCCATATTGATGGGGCCGTTGTAGATTGCCCGGTAGGCGGCGAAGCCTTCCCGCGGATCGTAGTAGTTGCCGCCGTCGTAGGACATCAGGTTGACAAAGTCCAGCTTGTCGCCGTGGCGTTTGACCACATTGTACATGGTACCGCCGAACGGTGAGCCCCACTGCACCTTGCCCTCTTCGAACGGCGTGCCCTTGACGTAGTAAGCACCTGTCGACCAGCCGGCGATGGAGATGCCGAGGCCGGCACCGCGACGGTTGATTTCGTTGTACAGGGTCACGAGGATATTCTCGATCTCAGGGTCGTCTGTGCAACTGAAGTTAGCGGCATCTTGTTTATTGCACTGTGAACCGCTTGCCTCCCAGTCGATATCGATACCCGAGGCACCGAGGTCGAGCGCCAGGTCGACAACCCGCGGCGCGCTGAAGCCCTGCCACTGGCTGCCCTGGCTGTACGACCAGCCGCCGACGGAAATCCAGACTTCCGTGCCGCGGGCCTCGAGTGCTGCGATGGCATTGATCAGGTCCTGGGATTCCTCTGCGGTGAAGGGGTTCGGTCCGCCGAAGCCGGTAGCGCCTTCGACAAATTCAAAACCGGACACCTGTTGGTCGAACGCATAGGAGCCGCGCTGGTAGGCCGTGTTGGGCCGCACAAAGGACAGGTTGACGTTGGTGATATAGTTGGGAATGTTATTGACATCCAGATCGTAGATGCTGGTATTCCAGGTGCTGGCGTAGGTGACATAACGACGCTGGCCACCGCTCGATGAGCTCGAACTGGATGAACTCGAGGAACTGCTGCTACTGGAGGAGCTACTGCTACTGGTAGAAGAAGACGAAGAGCTGGTAGACGATGAACTGGAAGACGAACCGGAGCAGGTGCTGCAGTTCCAGACATCGGCCTGGGCCGGGTTCTCCCCGCGGGTCCACCAGCGCGCCGTACAGACAGAATTGTTGTTAAGCGCCTGGTCGCCGCCCCAGTAGACGGTGTTGGCGTCCCACATGGGAATACCGCTCGGGCAGGCGCCGCCGCCGGAGGACGAGCTGCTCGAGGATGAGGACGTGGAACCCGAAGAGCTGCTGCTGGAAGAACTGGAACCACCGCAGCTATCGCATTGGCCGAGCGAACGCCACTCCTTTTCCGGGCCCGAGTGCATTTCCGGGTCTCTGCCCTGGGTCCACCAGGCGGCCCGGTAAGCGGCGCAGTTGTGGGTGACCTGCATACCGCCGGTGTAAGCCGTGGAGCTGTTCCACTGCGCGAGCCCGGTGCAATTGGCCGCAAAGGCGTTCGCCGACAGGCAATACGCCGCCGCGATTGCCGATATTCGCCATAGACTTTTCATCGATCGCTACCTTAATTGAGAGCATTGAGTTGAAGCCAGCCTGAAGGTCGGCGGACATTACCCTTGCGGCTATCCGCGGCTGGCGTTGCATTTATCCGTTGATTTACGCTGCCTCGATCTGGCTTGGAAGAACGCAATAAGTCGCCAAAGACAACGTTGTCGTGCACCATAGCCTGTGCTGGACAACGTTGTCAAGCAGGGTTGTGAAAACTAAGAACCAGGTCACCGTCAGGCCTGAAATCCCGGGCCGACTGGCACTTCCTGCAAGGCTATCGCTGCAAGTGCCGGCTTTGTGGTACTGAAGCATAGGCGTGCCATTTGACCGGTCTGCCTCTGGATGGGACCTTCAGAAACACGCCGTAAACCCTTCCCTGGGGGCTTCACGACAGCATCCCTGCTGTCGAGAGTTTCTGAAGGTCCCATCCAGAGGCAGACCTACCTCCGGTATCTTTAACTAGTGCTTTGACCAGAAAATATTTACTGGTCGAAGCACTAGGTTTGGTAAGGACAGACTAAAAGGCAACGAGTTCTAGAACTCTGCTTGGGTGCCAAAAACCGGCACCTGCAGCGAATACGCCTCAGCATTACCCCACCGTCTGGAAGGGCAATGCTGATCTAAATCCTGCTCGCAGCTCTCTCGGTCAAGGCGTGTAGGTCACAATTAACCGGGGTTGGGCGGCACCTTCCCGGGCGCTGAAAGCCACATCGTTGCCGCCGGCGTCCATATCCAGCACCAGAGATACGACGCCATTGGCGCTCACCAGCGAATCGATCTCCAGCGTATAGCTGACGCCGCTGCTCCAAGTGCCGTTTCGGTTGCCCACCTCGGCGCCCGCCGCCGGCGCGGTTGCGGTGCTTAAGGTACTCTCGCTCCAGTTATTACTCTGTCCGCGAAACACCGCGATATTGCCGTTGCCGGGGTCCGTGGAGACCTGTAGTTCCAGTTTGACGTCGGTGACTGTACCGCTGATGCCGCTGACGTCGAACTTCAAGTAGGCGGTGCGGCGGTTGTGCTCTACCCGCAACTCATTTGAATTGAACGGCGTGCCGTTTTGCAGATAGGCGTCGTTAGTGGGTGTAAAGCTGAGCGTGACAGGTTCGCCGCCGTTGTCGCTGGCGTTGACGGTTACCGAGGTTTCACTGCTTTTCCCCAAGTCGTCTGTCGCTATGGCCTTCAATTCATAGCTGCCGGCGGCGAGATTCTGCAACTGGGGGTCCTGGTTCCTGTCGTTCCAGCGATAGGGGTCAATGTTTTCCTGGCGCACAAACGCATCGTTGATAAAGAGCCTGACATTGGCAACGGCGCCGTCCGTATCGGCCGCCGCTACCGTCACCACCAGGCTGTCGCCGACACCGATGGTCTGGCCGTTGGCCGGTTCGGTAAAGCTGACACTGGGCGCGTTATTGGCATTCGGGTCCTCGACGGTAATAGTGATGATTGCCTCGGTGCTGGCGCCATCGTTGTCCGTGGCCACAGCTTTCAATTCATAACTGCCGGCGGCGAGGTTCTGTAGTGCAGTGTCCTGGTCGCGGTCATTCCAGCGATAGGGATCGAAGTTTTCCTGGCGCACCAGCGTATCGTTCAGGAACAGCCTGACATTGGCGATGCTGCCGTCCGCATCCTCGGCCTCCACTTCGACCTGAATACTGTCTCCGACGCTGAACACTTCACCTGCCGAGGGCGACAGAAACACGGCAGTCGGTGATTCATTGCCGCCACCGCCTTCGGCGCGCAGCAATACCACCCAGTCCTGATCGGCAGAGTTGGGTGGACTGCCCAGTGCGTGGGCGCCGCCGCCAACGATGGTGGCGCCGCCCTGAAACTGGCCGTTGCGGGGGTTGTACCAGCGCTTGGTATAGCTGCCGGAGGCCAGGTTGATGGTGCCGCTTGGCGAGGCGTCGGGGAGATAGACCGCATACACCTCGCCGGCCTTATGAAAAACCTGGCCGCCGCCGAAGGCGCCACTCTCGCCGCTGAGCAGGCCGTCGTTGGGTTGCATATCCCAAAACGGCAATTGCTCCTGCATAAAACGGCGCGCGTACCACATATAGCGATACATGGCCTGGCGGGTGCGGAAGTTTTCGGTGCGCACATCGCCGCCCAGCGGCAGCGAGTGGTAACCGAAGTACCATTCGATATTGCCGCCGCTGAAATACACGTCGTAGAGCGTGCGCTTGCGCAGGTCGTTGGCATTGGTATCGGTCAATCCCTCGGAGGCGGGATTGTTTTCATCCATATCGATCACCCAGATGCGACCATTGTTACGGGAGCGGTTGCGCATGGTCTCCACAAAGTCGTTGGCATTGTTGGGGTTGTATTGAATCGAGGTGGTGTCAAAGCGTGTATCGCCCAAGTGCGGATCGTACTGGTTGAGCCGGTTGGGGTGGGTGTGGAAGGTGATCTGGTGATTGGCCCAGTCCAGGGCGCCGATATAGTCGGCAAACGCGCGCAGGTTGTTGTCGGAAAAATCTGTTTCCTCGCTGAGATTCCATTTGATTGCCAGCAGGTAACTGAAGCGCGCAATAAGTTCCCGGTAGTACAGTTTTCTCTGCACCCCGAGGTTGCCGTTGTCAAACCAGTTCTCGTTGCCGCTTTCCGTCTCGGCCAATACGAAGTGCAGTGCTATGCCTTTTTCCTGGGCGTGGTTGAGAACCTGGTTCCACTGACTCAATTTGCTGATGTCATAGTGCGCTTTATCAAAGTTGTTATTGCCGGGCCCGACAAACGGATAGGTTTCCCGCCCGTCGCCGCCGAGGTTCATCGGCAGAAAGTAGATGGAGTTGACGTTTTCGGAACTCAGGTAATTTAAAGCGCCGATAATACCCCGGGAATCGAAACCCGTGTCTGCGCTGGTAAAGTCGGGGTCGCCCGGATTCCAGTCGTCGACGTGGGGCAGATAACGGTGCAGGCCGTTTTCCAGGCCGGCGGTGTTGACCCCCCCGGATTGATTGACGGTGTTGTCGAAACCTTTATAACCGAGAAAATTTTCCGGGCTGTCCACACCGCCTTTGATCCAATAGTCGCCATCTCTGAATTTCAGATAGTGCTTGTTGACATATTCGAGCCTGCCCCATTTCAGAAAACCCGGTGCGCCCGGGTCCCGGCCGGCGACCGCGAATGAACCGGTCGCACCGCCCAGACTGGCGGCGCTGCCGGCGTTTGGTGCCAGCTCCACCGCGACATTGGTGCCACTGCGCAGCGTCGCGGCGTAGTTCCAGTTGCCGGCCTCGTCGGGTGAAAAGCGAACCCGCCAGACGTTGCCGCTGCCGCCGCCGTTACCGTTGCCGTCAAAAAAACCGGGCACGTTGTAGCGCTGTCCGCTGGGGCCGGTAAAGGTTACTTGCAGGCGATAATCCAAAAATGGGTTGGGGTTATTGTCGGTCTCACTGGCCGCGGGGCCGTTGAAACTGACCGTCACCGGATGCCACTGGGTCAGCTCGCCACTGACGACACCGGCGAAACTGAAATGGCACAGACCGGGGAAAAACACCAGCCATAAAAGCCATGCCCACGGGCGTTTGTCGTGACGCCTGGTATCGGTTTTTGATGTAAGTAGATAGCAGTTATCGAGTGATAGCATTTTCATAAAGTTATTACTCTCTCTGTAAAGTGTTGCCGGGCGGCGACACTTTTGCTGCGACAGGGTTTGAAGATGATTGTAGTGACGTTTTCCAGAAGCTGTCTCGTGGCTGCCGGGTGCAACAAGTCGGTATCACCGCAGTTGCCCGGCAGTTACGAAACAACTTCTGTTTATAAGCTTCGGATAAAACTGTCGTGCCTCAATAGCGAGACCAACGGTAACGCAAAAATTTTTTAAAAAACGGAAGTGAATCCCATTTTATTTGCCGGGTGAGCCGGGCGGTAAATTGCTGGCGCGCGATATATGTAAGTTAAAAAATGACGTTGTGTTGGCTGTTTGACCTGGCAGCGATCTGGTGTGGGTCGACCAGTTTGCAGGTGGAAAAAAACGACGGGTCGCGTATATCTTCCTGGAAAAATGCCGGCGGTTTTTCGGCCCTTGCCGTTACGGAGCATTCAAAAATATGTACTGCACTTTGTCTCAATGAAAGTCTCTTTGTAGCTGGCCGATAAAAAGCTGATATCTGAGGAAACGCCATCGCTTTTTAGTGTGTCGACGCCTTGATCGATTCGCTCAGGTCGCCCGGGGACATGCCGGCCGGAGTCAGGGCCGCCGGAGGTGGTGTCTTTAATGAAGGTTAAGGGAAGGTTAAGGGGACGGAGGGAAAGGTTAAGGGGACGGAGGTTAAGAGTTAAGGGGACGGAGGGAATAAAAAATAATCCCTCCGTCCCCTTAACCCGGGGTAGTTCTAGCGTAGGGAAGTGGCACCATTCTAGGGGGACGCAACTGAAGTTACGTCCCCGCACCGTGCCGCCGGAGGCGGTGCTTTTAAGAGAGGTTTTTCAAAGGTGTCCATTTATTCTGTGGTCACCGGGCGCGCCACCGGTCGGGAGCGAATCGACAGGAACATGCCGTAGCTGGCCAGGAAAATCAGTAACCCGCAGGCGACCAGGGCCTGGCGTCCACCACTGTCTGCCGCCAGGCCGCCCACCAGGGGGCCCAGCGCCCCACCGAAACCCTGGGCGGCGGCAATCAGCACGACAAAGCGACCGCTGCTGTCAACGGTGGCCAGGGTCGCCATTTGAAAAGGCAGAACCAACCCGGTGCCGAGTCCGAAAGCGGTAACGGCGGCGGCATAGCTAAAGAAACTGTCGATATTGGCCAGGGTCCAGAGCGAGCCCGCCAGCACGGCATAGCCGCCGGCGAGTGCCGGGCGGCGGGGTATCCGGGTACTGATGGCGGCGGCTGCGAGGGAACCGCCGCCGATCGCCAGCAGGTTACCGGAAATTACCGGACCGATCCGGGCCCCGTCAAAACCCGCTGCCACACCGATACGTTCTACAAATGCCCAGATAGCCGCGATGCCCAACCCGCCCAGGAAAATACCCGCCAGCGCCAGTGCCACCGGGACCGGCATATTGCCATCGATGCCGCCGATCGGTGAGGGGGCGGGCGCCGCCAGGTTAGCGGGTATCCAAAAGGCGCCCAAACTCAGCAGCGCCACCGTGGCGATAATGGCGAGCGCAGCGCCGCCCAGGCCGTAGGGTGTTATGACAAACCGCCCGAGTATAAAAACGACAACGGCCAGCGCACTGTAGGAAATGGCAATGGACAGGCCAAACGCGCGATCGGGATTGGCGGCAGCGCCAAATATCCGATAGCTGATCGCCCACTTTATACCCATGCCGACACCGATGAAGATACAGGCAGCGATCACCGTGGCGTAGCTGTCGGCGCGCGCGACGGCATAGAAGCCGGCGACGACGATGACGCCCGCTGCCGGCAGTGCGTGGCGCCAATTGCTTCGCGGTACCCAAAGTACGGCCGTGGTGGCAACCAGGGAAAAGGCGATCAGGTAGGCCGAGCCCAAGGCTCCGGCACCGGCTTTGGAAATATTCAGGGCTTCGGATTGCAGGCCGATAAACAACGGCAGAAATGCCCAGAACAAGCCGCCGGCGGTAAATACGGCCAGGGAGCCGTAAAATGTGCCGGGCCGGTCGGCGCTGGGGCTGTTTTGACCCAAGGGGGCGCGGGTCTGTGTTTTTAGTGACATGGACTTTCTTTTTCCTTAACCAAGTAGATGGGTTGACGCTGCAGTGTCGAAGTCGAAGCTTAGGGGGCATGCTGACGGCGATTCTAGCAAACAGGAAAGATGGGGGAAGGAGGGCAGGGTGTTGGGGGGATTTTTATCCCGCTGTGGGGCACTGGAAGAGGTGGCTTTGAGGAAGGGGAGTGGCACCATTCTCAGGGGACGCAACTGGAGTTACGTCCCCGCACCGTGCCGCCGGAGGCGGTGCCGTTAAGAAAGGGGAGTGGCACCATGCTAAGGGGACGCAACTGGAGTTACGTCCCCACACCGTGCCACGGGAAAAGGTGCCAAGAGTTGATTTCCCTGACCGGGCTGCCAAGCTTGCAAACTGCCGCTGTTGCCGCCGCGCGCGGCGTTTGGCTGCAGCGCAATCCCTGTTAAGATTGCGGGACCGTGCCGCCGGTCGACCAGGTAACCATGTCTTTTTTTCGCGCGCTTTTATTGATGATAACCGCCGTGGCGGCAGTGGTGTGCCACGGGCAACAACAGCGCAGCGGCGACGGCTATGTGGGCAGCGGCGAGTGTGCGAGCTGCCACCGGCAACAGTATGATCTGTGGCGCAATTCCCACCACGATCTGGCGATGGCCAGAGCAACGCCGGCAACCGTACTGGGAAATTTTGACAACGCCCGCTTTACCTATTACGACGAGGTTACCCGGTTTTATCGCCGCAACGGTGATTTTTTCGTCAAAACGCGTGGGGAAAACGGCGAGGATCACGAGTTCCAGGTTCTCTACACGTTCGGCGTCGAGCCCCTGCAGCAATACCTGGTGGCTTTTCCCGGCGGTCGTCTGCAGGCACTGGCCGTCGCCTGGGACAGCCGGCCCCGGGCCGAAGGCGGGCAGCGCTGGTTTCACCTCCAGCCCGAGCAACCTATCGCCCACACCGACGAATTGCATTGGAGCGGCACCTACTTCAATTGGAACAGTCGCTGTGCAGAGTGCCATTCGACCAATCTGAAAAAAAACTTTTCCCTGGCTGAGAATCGTTTCGCTACCACCTGGTCCGAAATAGATGTGGCTTGTGAAGCCTGTCATGGGCCCGGTGAGAAGCACCTGCAATGGGCTGCCGGCACTGACCGGAAAAGCGCGGACAGCGGCCTGCTGCCGTTGCGCAGCACCGCTGTCTGGCAGGCCGTGCCCGGTTCGCACACAGCCCGCAATACCAGCGCCGGCGCCGCCCGCGACACCGTTACCCAAATCGATATCTGCGCGCACTGCCACAGCCGCCGCGCCATCGTCAGTAACGACGTTTTCGGCCGGCCGTTTCCACAGCACCACCAATTGCAGTTGTTGGATGAAGGTATTTACCACCCGGACGGTCAGGTGTTGGAGGAGAATTATGTCTACGGTTCTTTTATTCAAAGTAAAATGTTTCATCAGGGCGTGACGTGTAGCAATTGCCATGAGCCGCACAGCCTGGCGTTGCGGGCGCCCGGCAACGCGGTGTGCACCCAGTGCCACAGTGCACCGGTGTTCGATACGCCCAAACATCACCATCACCCGGTGAGCAGCAGTGGTGCATCCTGTGCCAACTGTCATATGCCGGAGACCACGTATATGGTGATCGATGACCGGCGCGACCACAGTCTGCGGGTACCGCGGCCGGATTTATCCGTGGCCTTAGGTGTGCCCAATGCCTGCAACCAGTGCCATACCGACCGGGATGCCAAGTGGGCCGCGGCGGCCCTTGAGGACTGGTTTCCGGCATCGCGCCTGCGCGGCGAACATTTTGGTCACACCCTGGCGGCCGCCAGGGCCGGCGATCCCGGGGCCGAGGCGATGTTGATCCGCCTGGCTCGGGCCGGGCATCAGCCCGCTATCGCTCGCGCCACGGCGGTGGAGTTGTTGCAGTACTATCCGAGCCAAGAATCGCTCGATACCGCGGTGGCGCAGTTGGCCGACACCGATCCGCTGGTGCGGCTGTCGGCGTTGCGGGCGCTGGCGATGCTGCCGCCGGCGCAGCGGCTTCAGTTTGCCGGCCCGGCGCTGGCCGACCCGTCGCCGCGGGTGCGGGCAGAGGCGGGTAAAGTATTGGCCGGCACACCCGCGGCCGGCTTGTCCGCCGCGCAGCGGTCGCAACTGCGTCGGGCGCAGGATGCGTATATCGAATCGCTGATGGTGAATGCCGATATTGCCGACAACCACCTCAATCTTGGTGCCCTGTACCAGCAACAGGGGCGGTGGGAGCGGGCGGCGGCAGCGTTTGAAACCGCGTTGAGGATAGATGCCAGGTCGGTGCCGGCGATGCTCAATCTGGCCGACTGGTACCGGCAACAGGAACGTGACTTCAAGGGCGAGCCTCTGTTGCAAAAAGCGTTGCGGGTCTCCCCCGGCAATGCCGCCGCGCATCATTCCCTGGGCTTGCTGTACGTGCGACAAAAGAAAATACCGCAGGCGATGCAGCATTTACAGCAGGCCGCGCAGCGGGCGCCGGAAGTCGTCCGTTATACCTATGTTTACAGCGTTGCGCTGGACTCCGTCGGCCAGACCGCCGCGGCGCTGGAGGTGGCGCGACAGGCCCTGCAGCGCCACCCGCACAACCGCGAACTGCTGGGGTTGCGGGCGAGCTTTGGTCGCAAGCTGCAAAACCAGGAGGCGCAATGAGACCGTTTCCCGATCCGGTTGCCCGGGCCTGCTTAAGGTGGTGATGGTTTAGCAGGCCGGTCAATTGGCACGTCTTGGTTCAGGAACCGCGAAGCTACTCAAAGCGGGCGCCTAGCGCCAACAATCATGGAAGCACCAGCGCCGATTTTGACCGCCTCGGCAGGTGCCCGATGATTGCCGCCAAAAAACCGGCAACAACGCCCATGGCGCCAGAGTTGCGCGCCCCGGGCCATTGATCTTGCGAGTAAAGTCTTGCTATAATTCGCCGCCTTGGCAGGACTGGCTCCCTCCACTACGGACAGCGACCCTGCTCCCGGAAGTTCCGGTATCGATGCGGTGTCGAGTAGTACAGATGTCAGTGCGGTGTCAATCGATGTCTGGCAGCCACCCGCGAGCGAATTCTTGTGCCGTTTCAGGCACTGTCGAGAAGCCCCTTTAATAAGGGGCTTTTTCGTATGCGACAGGTTTTTTGGGCCGCTTTGCCGGTTGCCGAAGCGTGTTGCCAAAATAGCCGCAGAGGCCTGCGGCGGTAGTTAGAAAATGGGCTGCGTGCCCATTTTTTGTTTGTAAATCAAGTGGTTGCATATGGCCTGCAGGCAGGTCATGGGCAACCTGGCGATAGCGTTATGGCGTCCAAGCAAGAAGAATTAAAGGCGTTGCTGGCGCCGACGGTGGCTGCGCTGGAGTGCGAACTTTGGGGGTTGGAGTACTTTTCCCAGGGCAAGCACACCACGTTGCGGCTGTATATCGATGCCGAAGGCGGCGTCACCCTGCAGGATTGTGAGCGGGTGAGTCGCCAGGTCAGCAGTGTATTGGATGTGGAGGACCCCATCCACGGCGAATATGCCCTGGAAGTCTCCTCCCCTGGGGTGGACCGACCTCTGTATACACTGGAGCATTTTGCCCGCTATGCCGGCGAGCAGGTCACTGTGAAATTGCGGGTGCCGTTTGACGGCCGGCGCAAGTTCAGCGGCACCCTGCGCGGTGTGGAAGGCGATGAAGTTGTGGTGGTGGTGGATGATCACGAATATCTGCTGCCGTTGGATTCGATTGATAGGGCCAATATCATTCCCCGGCTGTAACGGTTTGTTAACGCCGGGGAACGCTAGGGCCTGTAGACAGGCCCTAGTTCGGGTGGAGTTGAACGAGGCACACGAATGAACAAAGAAATTTTGCTGGTTGCTGATGCAGTGTCCAACGAAAAGGGCGTCGATCGCGAGGTCATTTTCGAGGCGATTGAGCTGGCGTTGGCCACGGCGACCAAAAAGCGCTACGACGAGGACGCCGACATTCGCGTAGTCATCGATCGCAAGTCCGGCGACTACGATTCTTTTCGGCGCTGGGAGGTGGTTGACGACGACACCCTGGCGGCGCTGGGTACCCAGTTCACGCTGGAGGAGGCCCACGAGAAAGATGTCAAACTGCAGGCCGGTGATGTCTACGAGGAGCAGGTGGAAAACGTCGAGTTCGGCCGCATTGCGGCCCAGACCGCCAAGCAGGTCATCGTGCAAAAGGTCCGCGAGGCCGAGCGGGCCCAGGTGGTGGAAGAGTACCGCGATCGGGTCGGCGACCTGATCAGCGGCACGGTCAAGAAAGTGACCCGCGACAACATCATTGTCGACCTGGGCAACAACGCCGAGGGTCTGCTGCCGCGGGACCAGCTTGTCGGCCGCGAAGTGTTCCGTATGGGCGACCGGGTGCGGGCGCTGTTGTTGGATGTGCGACCGGAGGCCCGCGGCCCGCAGCTCTACCTGAGCCGCTCCTGCCCGCAGATGTTGATCGAGTTGTTTAAAATAGAGGTGCCGGAAATCGCCGAAGAGGTGATTGAACTGAAAGGCGCCGCCCGCGACCCCGGTTCCCGCGCCAAGATTGCCGTCTCCACCAACGACGGCCGCATCGATCCGGTCGGCGCCTGTGTGGGTATGCGCGGCTCGCGGGTGCAGGCGGTCTCCAATGAACTGGGCAATGAGCGTATCGACATCGTGTTGTGGGATGACAACCCGGCGCAGTTTGTGATCAATGCCATGGCGCCGGCGGAAATCGAGTCCATCGTGGTGGATGAGGATGCCGGTTCCATGGATGTGGCGGTCAGCGAAGACAACCTCGCCATGGCGATCGGCCGCAGCGGCCAGAATGTCCGGCTCGCCTGCGAATTGAGCGGCTGGGATATCAACGTCATGGGGCTGGACGAATGGCAGTCGAAACAGGAAGAGGAGGCGGGCAACTACGTCGAGGTGTTTATGGCGGCGCTGGATGTGGATGAAGACGTTGCCGGCGTGCTGGTCGACGAGGGCTTTACCTCGCTTGAGGAAGTTGCCTATGTGCCGCTGGAGGAGATGCTGGGTATCGAGGGCTTCGATGAGGATATCGCCGAAGAGCTGCGCGCCCGCGCCAAGGATGCGCTGCTGACCCAGGCCCTGGCCTCCGAGGAACAACTGGAAAATGCGGAGCCGGCAGAAGACCTGTTGACCATGGAGGGGATGGACAAGCATCTGGCGTATCTATTGTCCAGCCGGGGTGTTATCACCATGGAAGACCTGGCCGAACAGGCTGTAGACGAATTGTTGGATATCGAAGGGCTCGACGAAGAGAGGGCCGCCGCACTGATTATGAAGGCGCGCGAGCCCTGGTTTGCCGATACCCAAGAGGAAGGCAACTAATGCCTGAATAAATACTGAGGAAATAGAATGGCAGAAGTAACAGTAAGCGAACTCGCCAAGTCGGTCGGGGCCTCGGTTGAGCGGCTGCTGAAACAAATGAAAGAGGCCGGCTTGTCGCACCAGTCGGCCGAGGCGCTGGTATCGGATGCGGAAAAGCAAAAGTTGCTGACGTTTCTGAAGACCAGCCACGGCGAGAATTCGGCGGCACCGAAGAAGATTACGCTGAAGCGTAAAACCACCACTACCCTGAAAACAGGGAGTGGCAGCGGCCGTAAAACCGTCAATGTGGAAGTTCGCAAAAAGCGCACGTATGTGAAGCGCGATGCTGGTGATTTGAAGGTGGCCGAGCCCGCCCATCCGGGGTTGACCGAAGAGGTTGTCGAAGCGCAGCGCGAGGTCGTCGAGGCGCCGGGCAGCAGCCAGCCTTTGGTGGACGATGCGGAAATCAAACGCCAGGCGGCGCTGGAGGCGCGCCGTAAAGCCGAGGCCGAAGAACAGGCGCGCCTGGCCGAAGCGGAAGCGGCCAAGCAACGCAGCGCTGCACCGGCAGCGGCGCCGGAGCCTGAAAAAAGCGAAGAGCAACAACGCGCCGAGGCCGAAGCGCTGGCACTGAAAGCGAAACAGGAAGAGGAAAAGGGCAAGCACGGCAAAAAGAAAGTCAAGCACGATGAGGCCGCCGATGAGGACGACCTCGAAGGTAAGGCGCGGCCGAAGAAAGCCACTCGCAAGGCCGGCCCGAAAAAGGCCAGCAAAGTGGCGCTGCTCGATATTGAGGATGATTACGTCGAGGATGAAGTGCCCACCGCAACCCGCAAGAAAGTGAGCAGACCTGCGCTCAAACTGGCGGTAAACAAACACGGTTTCAAGAGACCTACCGGGAAAATTGTGCACGAAGTTGAAATACCTGAAACCATTCTGGTGTCGGAACTGGCGCAGAGAATGACCGTGAAAGCCGGTGAAGTTATCAAACAGTTGATGAAACTCGGCACCATGGCGACCATCAATCAAGCCATCGACCAGGAGACCGCCCAGTTGGTGGTGGAGGAAATGGGGCACCGGGTCCGGTTGCTCAGCGGCAACGCCGTCGAGGAGGCGCTTGAAGAGGCGCTGGAAACCGAAGGCGAGAAGGTCGGCCGCGCACCGGTGGTAACCGTTATGGGCCATGTCGATCACGGCAAAACCTCACTGTTGGATTATATTCGCGAAGCGAAGGTCGCCTCGGGCGAGGCCGGCGGCATTACCCAGCACATCGGCGCCTACCGCGTGCAGACCGAGCAGGGCGAGATTACCTTTCTCGACACCCCCGGCCACGCCGCGTTTACCGCCATGCGTGCCCGCGGTGCCCAGTGCACCGATGTGGTCATCCTGGTGGTGGCGGCCGACGACGGTGTGATGCCGCAGACTGAGGAGGCGATTCAGCACTCCCGCGCCGCCGGCGTACCCTTGGTTGTGGCGATCAATAAATGTGACAAAGAAGCGGCCGATCCCGATCGGGTTAAAAACGAGCTGGCGGCCAAGGACGTCATTCCCGAGGACTGGGGCGGCGACACTCAGTTTGTCCACGTGTCGGCGCACACCGGCGAGGGCATTGATGCGCTGCTGGAGGCCGTGTCGCTGCAGGCGGAGCTGTTGGAGCTGTCGGCGGTGACGGACGCACCGGCAAAAGGTGTCGTGGTCGAATCCCGGGTCGATAAGGGCCGCGGGGTGGTGGCGACCATTTTGGTGCAGTCGGGCACTCTCAACCGCGGCGATATCCTGTTGGCCGGCCAGAGCTTCGGGCGGGTGCGAGCCATGACCAATGAGCGCGGCCAGCAGGTGCAGCAGGCGGGTCCCTCCACGCCGGTGGAAATTCTCGGTCTCGATTCGGCGCCGGAGGCCGGCGATGAGTTTGTGATCGTGCCGGATGAACGCAAAGCGCGCGATGTGGCAGAGTTCCGCACGGAGAAGTTCCGCCAGGAGAAACTGCAACGCCAGCAGGCGGCCAAGCTCGAAAATATGTTTGCCGGTATCGGCGAAAATGAGCAGAAAGTTCTGCCGGTGGTGTTGAAAGCCGACGTGCGGGGTTCCCTGGAGGCCATTCAATCGGCACTGGGTGATATCGGTAACGCCGAGGTGCAGGTGACGGTGGTGTCCTCCGGCATTGGCGGCATTACCGAAAATGATATCAACCTGGCCCTGACGTCGAATGCCATTGTGCTGGGGTTCAACGTCCGTGCCGACGCTTCGGCGCGCAAGCTGGCGGAAGCGGAAACGGTTGAAATTCGCTACTACAGCATCATCTACCAGTTGCTCGACGAAGTGAAACAGGCGCTGGGTGGGATGTTGGAGCCGGAGCGGGTCGAGGAGATCGTCGGTATTGCCGATGTGCGCGATGTCTTCCGCTCGCCCAAGTTTGGCCAGGTGGCCGGCTGTATGGTGATCGAGGGCACTGTCTATCGCAGCAAGCCGATTCGCGTGTTGCGTGATAATGTGGTCATCTACGAGGGCGAACTGGAGTCGCTGCGCCGTTTCAAAGACGACGTCAACGAAGTGCGCAACGGTATGGAGTGTGGTATCGGTGTGAAGAACTATGACGTCAAGGTCGGCGACCAGATCGAAGTCTTCGATGTCAAAGAAGTTGCCCGCCAGCTTTAGGGAACGGAGCAAAAGGGAGGTAACCAATAAATGGCGAGAGAATTTAGCCGAACCGAGCGGGTCGCCGATGCCGTGCAGCGCGCGCTCGCTCAACTGATCCAGTTTGAAGTGCGCGACCCGCGGGTGGGTATGGTCAATATCAACGATGTGGAAGTCAGTCGCGATCTGGCGCTGGCGAAAGTGTATGTCACCTTTGTCGGCCGCGATACCGATGCGGAGTGTGAAAAAGGTGCCGAGGCGCTGAACAAGGCGGCGGGTTTTTTGCGCAGCCACCTGGCGAAAGAGCTCAATATTCGCACTACCCCCCGCTTGCAGTTCGTCTACGACAAAACGGCGGTGCGCGGCCAGGCGTTGTCGAGCCTGATAGACAAGGCTGTCGCCGAAGACCGCGCCCACCAGTCGCCGCCGAGCAGCGGTGACGAGCGCGGCGATACCTAGTTCGCCACTGTGGCTACCCCGGCGACGGCAACACAAGTGCGGATAACAGGGGCTGGTTGGAGACGCCGGAAGCCCTGAATAAGGGAAGTGGTGCGGTTTGACTTAAAGGGGTTGCGTGCAAGGGTATGGTGAAAGGAATGATCACAGGATCAAGGGAGCGATAAAGATGGGATTTAGCGGTGAAGTCTAGGGGTAAGTGAGTGGCACGACGCAAACGCGCTTTTGGCCGTCCGATTGACGGGGTATTGATATTAAACAAAGCGGCCGGTATGACTTCCAACGCCGCCTTGCAGCAGGCAAAAAGGCTGTTGTTTGCTGCCAAGGCGGGCCACACCGGTAGCCTCGATCCTTTGGCTACCGGCGTCTTGCCGCTTTGTTTCGGCGAGGCGACCAAGTTTTCGCAATATCTGCTGGAGGCGGATAAACGTTACCGCACCACTGTTCGCTTCGGCGTGACCACCACTACCGGTGATGCCGATGGTGAAGTGCTGACGGAGATACCGACTGAGGGCCTGACCGAGGCTGCTTTGGCCAACGCCCTGGGCCAATTTGAGGGCGACATCTTACAGGTGCCCTCGATGTACTCCGCCCTCAAGCACGAGGGCGAACCGCTGTACAAGCTGGCGCGGGAGGGCAAAGAGGTGGAGCGGCAGGCCCGGCCTGTAACCGTCTACGCCCTTACGTTGCTGGCGTTTCGCCCCGGGCCCGAGGCCGAGGCGGACCTGGAGATTCACTGCAGTAAAGGCACCTACGTGCGTACCCTCGCCGAGGACCTGGGGCGCGAACTCGGCTGCGGTGCCCATGTGGCAAGGCTTCACCGGGTCGCTGCGGGGCCGTTTGACGAAACCCGGGCGGTCAGTCTGGAGCAATTGTCCGGCGAACGCGGTGACGGCCGGGCGGAAACCCTGGATCACCACCTGTTGCCGGTCGATGCGCCGGTCAGTGACTTGGAAAAAGTCACCTTGCCGGAGACCACTGGCTTTTATTTTCGCCAGGGCCAGCCGGTAATGGATACCCAGGTCTATCGCGTTGGGGCTGTTGGTGATATGGTGCGCGTTTTCCAGGAAGATGGCGATTTTTTAGGCGTTGGGGAGGTGACCGACGACGGGCGGCTGGCCCCCAAACGCCTGACAGTAAAGCATTCGGTCAGCGGCGGCCGTTAATGGGCGCCGGCAGATTGAACTTAGCGTGCCTGTAAATATGCGCGGGCAAGGCTGAATCTATTAACCGCATATTAAATGAGGTAATTATTATGGCATTAAGTGCTACAGAAAAAGCGGCTGTTGTTAAGGATCATCAGCGTCAGGAGGGCGACACCGGGTCTCCGGAAGTGCAAGTGGCGTTGTTGACTGCGAATATCAACAAATTGCAGGGACACTTTGCCGATCACAAACAGGATCACCACTCCCGCCGGGGGTTGATCCGCATGGTCAACCAGCGCCGTAAGCTGCTGGATTACCTGAGAAGTAAAGATGCCGGTCGCTATGCCGCGCTGATCCAGAAGTTGGGTCTGCGTCGCTAAGTCGGCCTGCGGTGCCCGCCTCGGCGGGCACTTTTATTTGAGACTCTTCGAGATTTGGTATTTGAGACTCTTGGAGATTTGGTCGGTGTCGCCGGTGCGGCACCAGAGCATTGGCGGCTGGCGCGAGGCGACTGTGCCTGTGAAAGTCACCTGTTCATTGACATAATGCATTACAGAATCATATAGAAGACGACATAGAAAGCAACGCTAAAAAAAGCAAAAGGATAAACTCGTGAATCCCGTAATTAAATCATTTCAATACGGCAATCAAACCGTCACTCTGGAAACTGGTCGGATCGCGCGCCAGGCCACCGGCGCTGTTATGGTCAGTGTCGGCGAAACCAGTGTCTTGTGTACGGTAGTGGGTGCCAAAGAAGCCAGAGCCGACCAGGACTTTTTTCCGCTGTCGGTCCACTATCAGGAAAAGACCTATGCCGCGGGCAAGATTCCCGGCGGATTTTTCAAACGCGAGGGTCGCCCCAGTGAAAAAGAAACGCTCACCTCGCGCCTGATCGATCGCCCGATCCGACCGCTGTTTCCCAACGGTTATATGGCCGAGGTACAGGTGGTCTGTACCGTGATGTCGGCGGAAAAAGACATCGACCCCGATATTGCCGCCATGATCGGCACTTCCGCCGCACTGGCGGTTTCCGGTATTCCGTTCAACGGTCCCATAGGTGCTGCGCGCGTCGGCTATACCGAGGCCCAGGGCTATCTGCTCAACCCCAAATACAGTGAAACGGCGACTTCCGAACTGGAAATGGTCGTGGCGGGAACCAAAGATGCGGTGTTGATGGTGGAGTCCCAGGCCAATGAGCTGCCCGAAGATATTATGCTTGGCGCCGTGCTCTACGCCCACCAGGAAATGCAGGCGGTGGTACAGGCGATAACCGAACTGGCGCGCGATGCCGGCAAGCCGACCTGGGAATGGGCGCCGGCGGCGGAAAACCAGGAGTTGAAGGCGGCAGTCGCGAACGGTTTTGCGGAAGGTATTGGTGAGGCTTACCGCATTACCGACAAAAAGCAGCGCTATGACCGCTTGGGTGAGCTGCGCAGCCAGGCGATGGAGCAACTGGCCGACGAGGCGGCGGGTATCGGCGCCGACGATGTGAAGAGTGCTTTCGGCAAGCTGGAGAAAAATACCGTGCGCACCCGCGTGGTGGCCGGCGAGCCGCGTATCGACGGGCGCGACAACAAGACCGTACGCCCGATTGCCGTGGAGACCGGTGTGTTGCCCAAGGCTCACGGTTCAGCGCTGTTCACGCGCGGCGAAACCCAGGCGCTGGTAGTGGCCACGCTCGGTTCCGCCCGCGATGCGCAGATTATTGATGCACTGGAGGGCGAGCGGCGCGACAATTTTATGCTGCACTACAACTTCCCGCCCTATTCGGTCGGCGAGTGCGGTCGCATGGGGGCCACCGGCCGTCGTGAAATCGGCCACGGCCGCCTGGCCCGTCGCGGGGTGGCGGCGGTATTGCCGGTTGAGGAGACTTTCCCTTACACCATTCGGGTGGTCAGTGAAATTACCGAGTCCAATGGCTCCAGCTCCATGGCCTCGGTCTGCGGTTCCAGCCTGGCCATGATGGATGCCGGCGTTCCCCTGCGGGCGCCGGTGGCCGGTATTGCCATGGGGCTGGTCAAGGAGGACAACGGCTTTGCGGTGCTGACGGATATTCTCGGCGACGAGGACCACCTGGGCGATATGGACTTCAAAGTTGCCGGTACGGACCAGGGCATTACTGCGCTGCAAATGGATATCAAGATCGAGGGCATTACCGAGGAGATCATGGAGATCGCCCTGCAGCAGGCGCTGAGTGCGCGCCTGCACATTCTTGGTGAAATGAACAAGGTGATCAGCAAATCGCGGGAACAGGTATCGGACAACGCGCCCCGTTTTGAGACGCTCAAGGTGCACCCGGATAAGATTCGCGACATTATCGGCAAGGGCGGTGCCACCATTCGCTCCATCACCGATGAGACCGGCGCCTCCATCGATATCGACGACGACGGCAATATCAAGGTGTACGGCAGCGACGGTGAGTCTTTGCAGGGCGCCATCGATCGTATCGAGGCGATTACTGCCGAGGCGGAAATCGGTGAGATTTACGAGGGTAAAGTGGTGCGGATCGTCGACTTCGGTGCCTTCGTCAACTTCCTGCCCGGCAAAGACGGCCTGGTGCATATTTCGCAAATCGCCGACGAGCGGGTAAATACGGTAACCGATTACCTGAAAGAAGGCGATATGGTGAAAGTGAAGTGCCTGGATGTGGACCAGCGCGGGCGCATCAAGTTGTCCATCAAAGAGGCCAATCGCGACCAGCAGGCGTCGCAAGCCGACGAGCAGGGTTCCGCTGAGTAGGCAGACTCTGGCGTGGTGAAAAGGGGCTTAAATGCCCCTTTTTTTGTTTTCTTCAATATTGGCGTTGGTTGCAGACCCTGTGTCCGGTTGGGGGTGCCAGCCAGTGGGAACGGCCTCTTCCCACCTGCACCGAACTGTAGATCAAGCGCCCACCCACTGAGGATTGGGGGCCCTAGACTGATCGCAAGCTAACCAAAATCTGATCGAGACCAACCCTGCGCGAACCGGATACCGCCATAGTTCCAATTGTGAGGCACGGCCGATAGGACATCCTTGAATAACGAGTATTGACAAAACTCACACTATCTCACACTATCTCACATATGGTTGTGAGGGCAATATGGATTGGCAGAATTTTAGATTAAGTACACGTTTGCAGCTTACTGGAGAGATTGTTGAAGCGCTGTACGCCAGGATAGCTGAAATCGATGCAGTCAAAAATACCTTTCGCATAACGCATAGGTTACTGCCGCAGACGATTGAGCGTTAGCGTTCATTCCCTGACATAATTGACACAGCGATCTCCCTGGTATCAGTTTACGTCCTTAACAACCGTCAACATCCCTGGTGGCATCTTCCATTGCCTTTGGTCTTTGGTGAGAACTATCACT
>NZ_ML660101.1 GCF_007004655.1 Exilibacterium tricleocarpae | reverse complement strand
CTGGACAACGACTTGAATTCTTACGCAATGCCAGCCTATCAGTTTTAGATATATGCTTCGGTACTCCCTCTGATTCAATATCTTTTTGGCTAACCTTGCTCATTTTGAATTCCTAGGTAAACATAACAGTCTGTTTATGAGGAACAAGTCCTCATAATAATTATTACCGGGAATCCCGCTTAGTATATCTTGTGAACTCTCGGCACACGCAACATATTGATTTATAAAAGCTTCTAACTATCCGGCTTTTTGGCATTAAGTAACAGAGAAATTAATTTAAGCATTTAGCTTGACATATAATACAGAATGCTTACTGTCTATAAAAACAGTTTTCGGAAAAGGAATTCCACATGCTCAAATCACCGTTCCTTCAATCCATCTACCAATACATGCTCGCCAGGCATTTTAGCCGTAGAACAATAAAGGTATATCTGTACTGGATCAAGGGATATATTGTATTCAACAATAAGCGCCACCCCATCGAGTTTGGCGAAAGCGAAGTAGAAGCTTTCCTGACATATCTATCAGTCAAACGGCATGTCGCCCCGGCACACGGTCTGTTACCCTTAATTCGCTTGTGTTTCTATACAAAAACATTATCAATCGCCCACTAGGCGATGTTGGTCAATTCCGTCGCGCCAGGCGTGAACCAAAACTCCCGGTAGTGCTCACTACGAACGAAGTCACTCGCCTGCTTAGTCAATTGAAAGGAACTCACTGGCTAGTAGCTGCGTTAATGTACGGCTCAGGGCTAAGGAGAGTAGAACTGGCACGTTTACGAGTGAAGGATATCGGTGAATCTGGAATCAGTAAATTTATCCGCAGCGCTCGGCATAAAGCGGGCATCTCAAAAGAAACCAGCAGCCATACGTTACGCCACTGCTTTGCTACACACCTGCTACAATCGGGGGTAGATATACGCACGGTTCAGGAGCAACTGGGCCATACTGATGTGACGACTACTGAAATATAAACTCATGTCCTCAAACGAGGAGCGCAGGGAGTGCAAAGCCCTTTGAGTCGATTGTAAGGCGCGGTACACAAAACTATTCTGCCGTGGGGGAATGACCGGTTACTTGATAGAAGTGTAAACGGTAGTGTTCAAAATTGTAATAGACAGACCCTACCTATTCTTAAGCGCCTCCGTAAATCTCTATTGAGTGAACTGTCCCTAAAACTCCGACACTACTTATCGGTCGCGGGCTTTTTAGGAACAAAACCAACTTTATAACCAAACGGCCGGCCAATTTTATTCAGAGTTTCAACCGTTGGATTGCCACGCCCCCTTTCGATATCCATCAAAATGCGCGGTGCAACATTCGCCACTTTGTTAGCATAATCAGTCTGGTTCATACCTACAATCTTTCGCATCCGCCGTATGGCCTCTCCCAGAGATAACTCACCCGCCATAAGAGAACGCTTTAGTTCAGCTTTAAGTTCTGTAGCATGCTCGGGAGGTTTCATCGTACGACCTCGTTGAATAGACGCGCTAATTACCCAGCGCTTTTAACTGCGCAACATGCTGTTCTATCACAGGCATTCGAGCAGTGATAATCTCGCGATCGACCTGGGCACTGTCCATGATACCCGGCAATTGCTCCAGTAAACCAGCGAAGGCTGTAAGCTCAACCTTTAGTCGCTCCCGGGAAATACCGCCTGGCAAAGCAGCAATGACTTTTTCCCAGACTGGGCAGCCCCCAACCTCTTGCTCACCCTCCCGGCGACAGGCTCGCGGGATACCTTCAGGGTCCAAATACATGGGAGCAAAATCAAACAGCGGAGTCAAAGTCACCAGGCCATTTTCATAACGAAGGTATTGTATCAGTTGACCGGGCATCAACAGCCTCTCTAATACGCAAATTGCCCGGAGGAAAAGCCGTCCCGCGCAACAACAAAGGCCAGTCAGCTGCATCTTCATCAGCTATTTCCAATCGCTTCAACCAGTGGGCACGGCCGGCCCCGCCAGGGAGAATATCCAACAAAAAAGCAGGCCAGCTTTGCTCATCATGCAGATCGAAATCAACAGGGTAACGACAACTGACACCAGCCTTCACCGCCTGTGGATCATCAATATGTTCACAGGCATAATCCAGCAAATACTCCATTCGGCAAGCGCCATTGTGGCCAGCTGCCAAATCCGCAGGCGTGATCGTGGCGGCCGCCCACCAGTGGCCCTCCCTGAATATCTCTACCGTTGCTTGCTTTTTCATCACAAGCCCTCACATTGGCCACTATAATAGCTATATAAACTCAACTTTACATACAAATAGGCCATTGTAATAGCCTATATAATTGGTTGGTCAAAGAGAGGAAGTAAAGGCGCGGAAAGCTGTTCTAGCTTCTGTGCGCTAATTCCGGTGCTGAATTACCTGATCAGTGCGACACCAGCCGGTGGCGCATCTGCTTCTCGAATTCCAGAACCAACAGCAGCGCTACCCCAACGGCGACGATCTGCAGGCCTTCCTGCAGGCTCAGCGGACGGGTGTCGAAAAACGCTTCCATAAACGGCGCGTAGGTAAATAAAAACTGCAGTGCGGTAACTGCCGAGATTGCGATAAGCACCGGCCGGGTGCCGGCGATACCTCGCAGAGTCAGCGAAGGATTGTTGAGGTAGCGCACCGAGAACAGGTAGAAAATCTCCATCACCACCAGGGTATTGACCGCGATGGTTCGCGCCTCCTCCACACTGGCCCCCTGGGTCTGGGCAAAAGCGAATTTGCCGAAGATCCCGCCGCAGAAAAGCGCTGAGACCAGGGCGACGCGCCATACCACGAAGTGGGAGAGAATAGGCTCGTCCGGGCGGCGCGGCGGCCGCTGCATAACGCCGCGCTCCGATTGCTCGAATGCCAGGGTCATAGCCAACACCACGGAGCTGACCATATTGACCCAGAGAATCTGTACCGGCGTAATCGGCAGGGTCAGGCCGAGTAAAATCGCGATAATAAGACTCAGGGACTCACCGCCGTTGACCGGCAGTAAGAAGACAATGGCCTTCTTGAGATTGTCATAGACCGTCCGACCGGCGTTTACCGCCGCGGCAATAGTGGCGAAGTTATCGTCGGCCAGCACGATCTCCGCCGCTTCCTTGGCCGCTTCCGTACCCTTGCGGCCCATAGCGATTCCGATATCGGCCCGCTTGAGCGCCGGTGCGTCATTGACACCGTCACCGGTCATGGCGACCACCGCGCCGCTGTGCTGCAGCGCTTCGACCAGGCGCAGTTTGTGTTCGGGGCTGGTGCGGGCGAAGACGTCGACCTGCGTTGCCTGCCTGCACAGGGCATCGCCATCGAGAGCGTCGATATCGGTTCCCTGCAGCACCGTATCGGTGTTTCCCAAGCCGAGCTGGCGGGCGATGGCCCGAGCCGTGCCGGCGTGGTCGCCGGTAATCATCTTGACTTGAATGCCGGCAGCCCGGCATTGCGCGACGGCCGCGACCGCCTCCTCCCGTGGTGGGTCGATCAGGCCGACGAGCCCCAGTAACGTCAGGTTGTCCTCCACATCGTCGAACACGAGCGCCTGGTGATCGCCACGGGTTTTCTTTGTGGCGATGGCGAGCACACGCTGGCCGCGGTCAGCCACGGCGTGGGCCTGGGCATGCCAGTGGTCGAGGTCGATGGGCTCGTCGCTGTGGTCCTCCCGGCGCTGGTGTGCGCACATCTGCAACAGCCGCTCAGGGGCCCCTTTTACATAGATGGCGGCCTCTCCCGTATGGTCGTGGTGGAGACTCGCCATAAAACGGTGCTGGGCGTCGAAGGGAATGGCATCGGTCTGCGGGTTGGCGCGGCGTTCGAAGGTCGGGTCAAGACCCGCTTTGTGCGCCAAGGTTAAAAGTGCACCTTCCATCGGGTCGCCGATAACCGTCCATTCTTCGTCGTGACCGGAAAGTTCCGCCTCGCTGCACAGCAGTGCCCCGCGCGACAGATCGATAAGCAGTGGATAGTCGGCGGCAGCGATATCAGCGCCGTCGAGCAAGAAGCCGCCGTGGGGGGCATAGCCCGATCCCGAAACGGCAAACAGCCGCTTGGCTGTCGCCACCGAGGCTACCGTCATTTCATTTTTGGTCAGGGTTCCGGTCTTGTCCGAGCAGATTACCGACACCGATCCCAGCGCTTCTATCGCCGGTAGGCGGCGAACGATAGCGTGCCGCTGCGCCATACCTTGCACGCCAATCGCCAGGGTCACCGTCAAAATTGCCGGCAGCCCCTCGGGAATAGCGGCCACCGATAAACCGACCACGGCCATAAACAAGTCACTAAAACTATAGTCCGCCAGGGTCAATCCGAACAATAAAATTGCCGCGCTGATGGCAAGAATAGTCAGCGTCAGCCATTTGGCGAATACCGCCATCTGGCGGATCAGCGGTGTGGTGGTGGGCTGCACCTCGGCGATCAGTCCGCTTACCCGCCCCAGTTCGGTGGCGGCGCCGGTTGCCACAGCAATACCCTTGCCCTGTCCGGCTGCAACCATGGTGCCGCTGAAAGCCAGGGATTGGCGATCGCCGAGCGGGGCAGAGGGCGAAACTGCATCGGGTGCTTTGTCAACGGCAACAGATTCCCCGGTCAGTGCCGCTTCCTGAATCTTCAATCCGCGGACTTCCAGTAGCCGCAGGTCGGCCGGCACCCGGTCCCCCGCTTCCACTATCACGATATCACCGGGCACGATATCCTCACCGGCGATGGTCTGCCTTCGACCTGCCCGCACCACGGTGGCCTTGGGTGCGAGCATATCGCGAATGGCTGCCAGCGCCTGTTCGGCTTTTCCTTCCTGGACAAAGCCGATAACGGCGTTAACCACCACCACGGCCAGAATAACCCCGGTGTCGACCCAGTGGCCGAGCACGGCGGTGGTCCCGGCCGCCGCCAGCAGGACATAGATTAAGACGTTGTGGAATTGCAGCAGAAACCTCAACAGCGGTCCCTGCCGTCGTGGTTCGGGCAGGCGATTGGGGCCGCAGCTTGAGCGGCGCTGGTGCACGTCATCGTTGGCCAGGCCGGTTTCGGCATTGGAGCCGAACACCGCGAGAGCTTCGGCAAAAGATCGATGGTGCCATTCTGAGGGTGGACTGGTCTTTATCTCTGCATCGATTTTTGCTTGCGGCATTCCCACCCTATCCTGTTCAGCGCCGCGGCTGACACACGTCAGCCGCTCTCTTTGTGTTGATACCAGTAGTGTTGGTGCCAGCTCGGCTCGAAAGTCGCGTGCTGATTGATAAAAGCCTCCAGATCCTTGACTGCCATCCGCAACTCCCGCCCGAGTTTTATGGCACGCAGCTCCCGATCATATATCCGGGGTCTGACGGTCGGCTCCCGCACTTTCAGGAGCTTTTCGGCTTCTATTGTTATCGCAGATGGTTTGCTGGGCATGACTTAAAATATGTTGAAAGAGCTTAACATACTTAAAATCCGCTCAAAAGATATAGAGAGCTTTCAAAGTATTTGAAAATAGCTGAAAGTGATGAATATATTTAGAATTGCTGGTTTTTACCGGCTCTGTGAATCCAATCAACTGGATTGAAACCAATACCGTATTCCGCTGCAGTTTGATGCTGTATCTCATTGACATACAGGTGTTTTAGAGAGACCTGTCCTCGTTACCTTTAAGTGCCTCATCGATTTAAGCCGGTTTATGAAATGCCTAAACGAGCCTATTGCCGGGCAAGCCAACAAAGAGGACCAGAGAACCGGCCATTTCCGGGAGTCCCGGCAAAGGTCATAAGTGCTGTTAACTGAGGAAGCATGATTGTCTTGCATGGCCTGTGTTGACCTCAATCCAATCCAGACAGGCCTGGCCAAGGCGCATGAATGCTCTGGTTACACCGGTGTCAAGGAACGTATAGCGCCGCAATTTGATTTGGTCAACACCATTGGCGAGCAGAAAACATAAGGGGTGCTTAATCACTTCGATCTGTCTTTAAAACCGTTTAAAATCTCCTTCTGAAAACCTCAACAAGACATGTTTTCAAAGGTTTTTGCGCGTTAAATTAGTGGCGCCAGATATTCCTCACCAATCCTAAGGCATTTTCCTAAACATCGCAGTTGATTTTTACGTTATTTCAACAATCTCAGCCATGCTGATAAAGCGACTGTGCATAACTCAGGTGGGTATTTTGAGAATGCCTGTCCCTATTCTCTCGTGCATAAGCGGTACGCTCTAGCGCGTCGGACGGAACCCTAAAGGGCGTAGTACACTTAATGCGCTTGTCGTGGCGCAACCGGTTGCTCTACAGCGTACCTGCCATTTGAGTTAATGTAGAGAACCATTTCAGTCTCAACAGTAATTTTGTGTTCACCTTTCGCTTTAGAGCTGAAGAAGCTGCTTGGCGATAGCGCGATTCTCGCTTCGTTGTTATTCCATTGATGGGTAGCTTTACCTCTCACTACTACAGCTTTTAACCCATTGTCGTTTTCGATTGAACCTTTGAAGCCTGCTGGTAGTTTGACAAAGCTGCCATTAGCTAGATGAGGCTTCCCCCATAAGTACGCTATTTGTACGGTGCTTTTCTCCAGCTGCTTCACATCTCTAGCATCGAGCCAAACCAGATTGCGCTCATCTAAATTTATTGGACGCTCCCCATTATCAAACGCCTTTTCTGCAGAAAGAACGAGGTACGGACCGCTGTCGATTTCTAGGTAGATGAGATTATCTGGCCCATCCGCTGCTGTGATATGGCTTTCACCCGCAGGTTGAGTCCAAAACGAGCCGGGTGGCAGCCACATTTTCTCTGCCGCGGGATCGTCGTTATGCATTAACCCTTCGATTACTACGCCGCGGTAGGTAATGTTATGGATATGTGGTGGTGAAGAGAACCCTTTTTTAAACTTCACTAACATACCTGTTGCTATACCTTTGGTGCGATCTCCCCATAAGTCGGCTGCTCTTGGGCTGGCATCGCCTCTGAGAGGGTTAAGTAGACCCCACTCAATATTGTCCGTAGCTAATACCGAGTGATCATCGGCCTTTGATGGTATTGCAGTTGTCCCCATTGCCAATGCTAATACTGTAAATTTTAACTTACCCATTTTCACTTCTTTTAATTCGATTCAAAACCACAAAAAAAGGTTGCCTATAACGCCTGGACATGGGGAGGCTGGAGCAGCACAAAAGCTGTCCAAGCATGCGTTTTTTGCGTGCGAACACAACACTTTTGCTATTTGCTTGATGGATAAATAGAAATAAATTTATACCCAAAAACTTTCTTTCCCTCACTAATACAATGAGTTTTTTGCTCTATTTTAAGCGGCTTACTCTTACCAGAAGTACCTAAGACAGAATATTGAGGATTTACGAAATGCCCTTCTTCCTTCTCAAGAGTAAAAGTATAACTACCTATTGTGCTTGGCTTTTCACTAGCTGAATCAAGGTTAATGTCATAAATAGGGTTGGACTGTGTATGGTTACACCTAATTTTCTGACCCTTCTTAGCTCCAGTGTAATTAAATGAGAAGCCATACCATGTACACTTGAGAACTTCATTTTTCGACACGCATAAACTTTGCCCTGTAATATATATTTTCTCTGCCTCAAAGCAGACCCACCCCATATCATCTTTATTAATACCACACATATGGCCAAATTTGAAATCGGATATTTCAAGGGCTGATGCTTTTGCCGCGAGCAATAAAAAAATAACAGCGATAAGGTTTTGCAAAATATTTTCCCTGGTTTTTGAATGACACGGGCACTTAACACAAAGCTCTGAGACGGAAGAGCGATAGCGATGACGTCCCAGCCGCGCTTTTCAACGGCTTGCCCGCTACAATGCTTTTGTTAAAGTTAGACGAGATTGATTTGCGCATAAGCTAAGGCCATCGATTCAATTTCCTCGCCACAATCATAGAACTCACTATCGCATTTATCCCAAAGCTGTAATTCATCATTTTCTGTAATACTATCAAGGTGTGAATATCTCGAATCTTCGTCTAGAGATGGAATTTCGCCAAAAATCTTAACTGCTTTTAACGCTATTGTTTTAAATAGTGTTGAGCCAATTACCTCAAGTGCTGGTACTAAATCATAAGACAACTCACCAGTGCTGTTAAAAAAGAATTGATAAAATCCACCATTGTTTACTTCTGTCAACATTCCATCTACGGCATAAATATATCGCTCTTCTTGAGAGAGAGACTCCAGTCCATGACTCTGTTCTTTATACATAATGATAGCTGACAAGTTACTTAAGAGTTGGTAAGGTTCGGCTTCATCTTTGCACCTCAAAACATCTTTGTAAGTACGTCCAAAAGGCAAAAGCTCATCAGATACGTTAAGCTCCTTAGTCTCTAAACCGGGCAAATGAGCTACCCTGTCTGAGTCTTTCATAAGCCCCATGCGAACGGCTTTATCTTCATATTTCTGCAACTCGGATCTTTTGTCTGGGCCTTTAAAACATGGCATGCAATAGCCCTTAGTTTTTTCAATCGTCGAAGGCAGTGCTTTAGCTCCACATTTTTTGCAGGGTACTCGATCCATACTTACCTCTAGCGTTGATTTTTAGCGGTGCCTGTTCTTGCTGTTGCGTAGCGGAAACTTTCTCCGACAGCAGCTCTTGTTAGGCCCGATGAGGATTGAATCGCTCATTAACTTCATTGCAGCCTTCTTCATGAAATAAATCGGTAGTCATCATTATTGAATAAGGTTCAAATTCATTTACAAATCTTTCAGCGTTTACAGATATATCAACTGCTGGCGAGAAGTATTTATCATCATAATCTTCAGCAATAAAACCGAGATCTGTGCGTTTGATTGTCTGATCAACAAGATATCCGGCAATGTGCTCCTCTTGTGTAATCTCAAGCCAAATCCTCCCTCTAGGTTGAACAATACGCACAGAAACAATATCTGTTTTTAACCATTTTGCATATGTACACGTAACCGGAATCCAACCTACTCTCCTTGAGGCCTAACGCCTCCATAGCCGGCAGTGAAAAGCGCAGCTTTTTGCTGTCCGGCGGCCATAGACCGCGAAGTTAATGCGCTTGTTACGCCGTTGTTAGTCAGAGATTTCTATTGAGTTAACAAAACACTCGCCTGCGGTATTTTTGTGAGAATCGTCAACAGCAAGCCTGATTCTTTTACCTGAAATTTTTGCAGCTAGTGCCATAGAAAAAGTCCTAGCTCCAAACTCTCCGGAACGAAAACGAGCAATGACATAACCAGCAGAACTTCTAGGACACGAACCTGCCGATGTAAAACCATTGAGGAGAATATAATCTCCGTCTGATCTTGACTCTATTGCCCCTAATCTTTGTATAGTATCTGTTCTATCAAAAGAGGCAGCACTAGTGATACTAGAAACCATTACAAAAAAAACTTTTATTATATGTTTTTTCATACTATTGAATCTCCTTATCGGTATAACAGTCTGTCTATGAGGAACAAGCCCTCAATGGCGTTTGCTGGGACAGGCACTCCTAAATTGACAATCTAACACTCTTATCCTAAGATCGCTACTCCTCGATCGTTAATGGACCTAACGATGACTCGACCTCGAAAAGCACTCGTCTCTGTTCAAGATACCCCCTACTACCACGTAGTTTCCCGTTGTGTCCGGCGTACCTTCTTATGTGGCATCGATCAGCACACCAATCGAAACTACGAACACCGCCGCCAATGGATTGTCAACCGCATTCGGTTGTTATCTTCTCTGTTCTCGATTGACGTCTGTGCGTATGCCGTAATGTCCAACCACTACCATATCGTCGTCAAGCTCAATCCAGAGCAAGCCGAGTGCTGGCATGATGCTGATGTCATTAAACGCTGGACCAGCCTGTACAAAGGCCCCTTGCTAGCCCGACGTTATCAAAGCGGCGAGCCTTTGACACCTGCCGAATTGGCAACCATCGCCGACATCATCGCCGTGTGGCGCCAACGCTTGACCGATTTAAGCTGGTTTATGAAGTGCTTGAACGAACCTATTGCCAGAGAGGCTAATAAAGAAGATCAATGCACCGGCCACTTCTGGGAATCTCGTTATAAGTCCCAAGCGTTGTTAACTGAAGAGGCTCTGTTGAGTTGTATGGTCTACGTTGACCTCAATCCAATCCGAGGGGGCCTTACCAAGATGCCTGAATGCTCCGACTACACAAGCGTCCAGGAACGTATAGCGCCGCGATTTGATTTGGCCAACGCCATTAAAGAACAGAAAACGCAGGGCGCTTTTAGTCGCTTTGCTTTGCCTTTAAAGCCGCTGCTGCACTTTTCCGATCGCATCACGGACAAGGCATGCCCTGGGGTTCCGTTTAGTCTTACTGACTATTTGGAGCTGGTTGATTGGACGGGACGAGCTATTCGAAGTGACAAGCGAGGGTCTATCCCTAATAGCTTACCGCCGCTTTTACAGCGGCTTTCAATGCCACCCAAAACCTGGCTACAATATAGCCAAACCTTTGAACAAGTCCACACAGCGCTATTCAGAAAACCCCGGGCTCGCAAAAAAGTCGCTTAAAATCGTTTACTGAAACTTCTATCAAGGCACACCTTGACGGGTATTTGTGCCCTAGGCTAATGGTGTTGGCTATATTTTCATAGACTTACAGCCATTTTTTAATCATCGGTTAATTTTTACACTATCTCAAAAGCCCCCGCCGCTTTAAGAAAAGACAGCTTTCTCTTTGGTGAGTATTCTGGCTGCGCCTTCTTGTTATTTTTTAGCGGTGCCTGTCCTCGCTGTTCGTTAAGTGCATCACCAAAACTTGCCCCTTGAACAAGAGATTCTACAAGTTGGGCTGCAAAGAGAGCCGCTCCGGCCACGTACCAAACAGCGGCTTCAAGTAGCGAGAAGGGTCAAGTCTTGACTAATAGTTAGAGCTTAAATCTACGGTTTTTTCTATCAGAGTAATAATTCAACAGTATCGCTTACGATAACTCAGCTAAAACCCTTGATGAAAAAGGAAAAGAAAATCGTTGCCCGTTGCTGGCTTAATACTATTAGTCAAGACTTGACCCCTCAATTCTCAAAATGCAAAGTCCCTGGCAATGCGCATTGCCGGGGGCTTTCAAGTTATTAAAGAATCAGTGTCCCCAGCCCCTCTTACGTACAGCTTCCCTCTATGCAGAAGTCCAAGGTTTATATTCGTATGATTTTTTACTTCTACTAGGCATCATACAACCAAAAATTGACTTTCTTTCAACTTGAATGTCTTCATAGCTATCCAGCTTGACATGCCCTTTGTGCAAAATACATTTACCTAGCGAAAATGTTTCTTCTTCTGTCACACAGCCCTGCGAAACACTATTCATCAACTCATTTAAATAATCAGCATTAGGTAGCCTTTGTCCTTCATATTCTTCATAGAATATTTTCTTACCTATATTAATAGTCAAAAAGCAAGGAACGCATTTATCAATTGTAATGTTTAAATTGCAACCAGATTGAGAGATCGGCTTGTAATCAAAGTTGATAAATATTGGATTGTCTTCAATTTCACATATAACCAGATTTTCATCTAAAGAAGCATTAAAAGCTTCAACAACATTTAATAATTCTCGAAAGCGATGATGTAAATTACCTGCCATTTTTTTACATCCTTGCTAGGAACAACAGACCAAGGTCTTTTACTGCCATGATTGCCTACACGATATTCAAAGTGATAAGCACTTTTGCCTTTACCTCCGTATCTGCTCCAACCTAAACGACGATAGCCTTTATTAAAAAAGCCAGTTTTTCCATTACGCAAATACCGATTTCCAAACAAAGGCCCACGAGGTCCAACCAGATATTTTCCTCCCTTAAACCCAGCACCACCTAGAACAGGTAAACTTGATAGCTCACCACTAAAGTAATATCCAGAGTTATAATTAACGCTTCCGTCAACATTTAGACTATTGCGAATATAACCTGTTAACCCAAACGAAATGCCATCCCCAAACCCAGCTGCAAAATCAACCGCGCCTTGCGGTAAACTCGGCCACTCCATCGCTAAAATGGGATTGCCATTTTCATCAAAATATCCCGCCGTGTAGGCGCGATTACCATCACTATCAAGAAAGTACTCTTCGCCATTTTCATCCGTGTAAAGCGGTGCTTCACCATCATCACTGAGCGCCGATTGCACCACTGCCGCAAAAGCCGCCGTCACCGCCCCATTTGCAAACTTACCCCCAGTCGCCTCTGATAAAGTGCCACCAATCACAATCTTGGCCACAACGCGACCACTAGAACCAAGAGCATCTCCAAGCTTGGTTCCTTTGGCTACGGAACCTCCGAGCAGCCCCCCACACCGGCACTGATAAACCCATGACCAAACTTACCTCCCTGTAGCGTGCTGGTAATTCCACCAACCACACCAAAAGCCGGCGACTGGGTCAGCAGCTCACTGCCACCAATAAAATCCCATGCAGAGGTACCTATAGCAGAAAAAGCTGCGCCGGAAATGCCGGATATAATACCAGCTTTAAGTGCATCACCAAAACTTACCCCTTGAACAAGAGATTCTACAAGTTGGGCTGCAAAGAGAGCCGCTCCGGCCACGTACCAAACAGCGGCTTCGGCCGCTAACACAATGGCGGCAAATAGGGAGAAGTAGGGAGAAGGGTCAAGTCTTAACTAATAGTTAGTGCTTAAATTTAAGGTTTTTTCTATCAGAGTAATAATTCAACAGTATCGCTTACGATAACTCAGCTAAAACCCTTGATGAAAAAGGAAAAGAAAATCGTTGCCCGTTGCTGGCTTAAATACTATTAGTCAAGACTTGACCCCTCAATTTCCTGACTCAGTCTTTTTAGCGGCGCCTGTCCTCGCTGACTCGGACTCGCTTGCTGACTCGTGTGCCTGTCCTCGCCATGTGCCTGTCCTCGCCATCCTCGCCATGCCGTCCCCGCCATGCCTTTTATCCTTCCGTCATCTTAACCATTTTTTACACTGGCTTGGCCAAAATTCACTCATCCCTTTGATAGCTACTCAGCACCATCATTCCTCCTATAAAAGAAGGGAGGACCACTAGCAGACTGATCAATACAGGTACTGATGGCTCAACGGTTTTCTCGGACATCTCATATCCGCAGTACACACAAAACAGAGTAAAAACAAAACCAACAGTAAATGCTGTTAAGGGTCCAAAGTTACATCTCTTAACAACAGCTGTCGCCAGTCCAAAAAGACAGGCGGAAACTATAACTGGCAGCCACTCTAAAATCACTTTATGGCCATCTCTTCTAAAACCCAAATATGTCGTTAGCAATTTGATTTGTAGCAACGTTTCCACTCAATATTCGGGTGCGCCACACGATCTCCGCTGCTAATCCACCGCCAGATGCAGATACTAATGAATTAGTTGCCCAACCACCTACAGCCCCTAGAGTTCCTGAAAAAAGCAGTCCTCCCGCTGATATATCTTGACCACTAAAATATCTAGGAACCGTATGCATCGTCATTCCAATTACTGCACCGCCTAGAGCTGGCACGCCTGCTATAGCAGAGCCCCCCACAACAACAGCACCAGAAGCAATCTTCGCATTTCTATTAAACGCTCTCGCCTTATCCTTTTGCAGAAGGTCATAGTAGGATGCATAAAACAGAGTACCTGTATTTCTGGGTAGCGCATCAAATGCACGCCGTGCGGCCACCGTGTTGTCAACCGTTAAAACACTCCCACCTTGCTCACCACCCACTTCTTCAACAAACACATAAGGCCGACCACTGGCAGCCTCTGTATTCGGATTCACTAACGCAACCGTATCAAAACTGCCATCGCCGTTAGTGTCCACCATCCTCGGTTGCGGTGCTGTAATGTCGGGTCTTGTGTTTGACGTGAAGGCCGATTGCGCTATCGCACTGAATGCCGCATACGCCGCCCCGTTTGCAAACTTACCCCCAGTCGCCTCTGATAAAGTGCCACCAATCACAATCTTGGCCACAACGCGACCACTAGAACCAAGAGCATCTCCAAGCTTGGTTCCTTTGGCTACGGAACCTCCGAGCAGCCCCCCACACCGGCACTGATAAACCCATGACCAAACTTACCTCCCTGTAGCGTGCTGGTAATTCCACCAACCACACCAAAAGCCAGCGACTGGGTCAGCAGCTCACTGCCACCAATAAAATCCCATGCAGAGGTATCTATAGCAGAAAAAGCTGCGCCGGAAATGCCGGATATAATACCAGCTTTAAGTGCATCACCAAAACTTGCCCCTTGAACAAGAGATTCTACAAGTTGGGCTGCAAAGAGAGCCGCTCCGGCCACGTACCAAACAGCGGCTTCGGCCGCTAACACAATGGCGGCAAATAAGGTAACTGCAAAGTGACCCGTCGGATCAGTAGCATTCAAAGGGTTGTTATGGACATAGGAATAACGATTGTACCCTTGGGTAATACTGACACCATCAATAAACGGATCGGCCTGCACAAACCGCCCCAAATGCGGATCATAAATCCGCCCATTCATATGCACCAGACCCACTTCATCCAACATCTCATGCCCGGTAAACCCTCGGGTGGTATTGGTATGGGGGAAAAGAACCAACTCACCGGCCGTCAGCGCCGTCCAGTCGACCGCCGCGCGGCGCTTGCCCCAGGCATCGAAGCTCATTTCCTGCACGATAGACCCGACTTTATCGGTGATAATATCGATCGACCCGAGGTGGTCTTTGTACAGGTACATCTCCTGCGCATTGGAAAACTGATTATCACTCTCATAATTCAAGGTAATGATAGCCACCCCATTGAGATAGCGTTTAACCTCTTTGCTACCATCAGGGCGAGTGATCTTCTCGACACTGCCGATATAAAGTGTGGAGGTCACTTCACCATTGGCATCGTCTACCCGCTTGTAGCGAGCCCGATCGGGACCATACTGAAAGCGGGTCGTATGGCTACCTTTGCTGATACTCAGCGGCTTATCAAAAGTGCTGTAGGTGATTGAACGGCCATCACTGTCACCGGTCATATTGCCATTGCTGTCGTAACTGTAGGTCTTGTTGCCAATCGTCGTACCCGTTACCGCGTGGTCTCCCGCTGTGCCTGCCCCATAGCTGTAGGTGCCGACACTGGCATGAGTGTTCAGCGTGCTGTCACTACGATACGTGTTTTTGGTTTCGATATTGCCAAACGCATCGTAAGTGACCGTGGTGCGATCACCGCCGGTCACCTGGGTCTGCGTCAGGCGATTGAGACCGTCATAGAGAAAGGTTTCCTCGATATTTTTAGTGCCACTGCGGTTGTGGCGCCGGGTCAGATTGCCCAGCGTATCCCAGTCATAGGTCACATCCTGGAGCGTGTTGAGGCCACTTAACAGATCGGCTTCGGTGCGCGTCAGGCGACCGGTAGCGGGATCGAAGTTGTGTCTGGTGGTATGCCCATTGCCAAGCCTCTCTTCGGTGACATTGACGCGGGCATCCATGGCCAGCACCTGGTAGTAGGTGGTGCGTGGGTTACCCCCCACATAGGCCGCATCCACCACCGCGCTGAGATAACCATAGGCATTGTAACGGTGCTCGATCGCATTCTCGTCGTAGTCGCTGCCATCGCGAGCGGCATCGAAGATCTGGAATGTGCGACCAAACTGGTCGTAGGTCACCTTCTCAAAATGTACGCCGTCAGCGGCGTTCTGGCCCAGGCTGGTGACGGTTTCGCTGACACGACCGTAGGTATCATAGGTAATCCCTTTCACGTAACCCGAGACACTGTCCGCTACCTGATCCACTTGGCCACGCCCGGTACCCGTGGTGCCATTGTTATACGTCCAGGTCGCGCTGCCTTCGATACTGTTGTTGCTGCGCCGGTCTACACGGGTCGACTGTCGACCGAGTTGATCGTAGGTCAGGATAGTCCGCTGCCCGTTGGCATCGCGCTGTTCGATCAGTTCGCCAAAAACATTGTAATCGTATTCCCAATCACCTTTGTCGGGATCGGACATACTCGTCTTGCGCCCAAGCAGGTCGTAGGTAAACGTCGTGGTGATGGTACTCGGCACACCGATCGCCGTGCCGTCTGTGCCGGCGCTAACCTGTACCCGTTCCAGTTCCCCCTGCGGTAAGTAGGTATAGCCAATCGTGCCAGCGTGGTTATCCACAACCTGTGTCAACTCACCATAGATGTTTTTTGTCTCGGTTTTGGTCTGCAGCTTATCGTTGGTATAGATAGTCGTCAGGCCGTTATAGTGGACGGTGTTGACACTAGCATCAGGCAACGTCATCTCCACTACACGGCCCAAGATATCGTAAGTATTTTCCGTCCAGTAACCCGGCGTCGCACTGCTGGAAGGCTGCGATACCCGCGCTACCCGTCCCAGGCTATCGTATTCCGTGTTCTGATAACTGACACTGCCGTCGAATTGAAGGGTGCGTGACTGGACCTCGCGGCCGAGCGCGTCGAAATAAGTAGTGACCTTGCTGCCACCGGCTTGGGTACTGGTAACTTTATAACGGGCATTGGCCACATTGTCGCAGCCGTTACACAGCGCGCTAAGCGACTGCGTGTAAGCGCCGGTAGGTGAGTAACGCAGGTACTCGCGTCCCAACGCAGAATAGTAAATATCGGTCGCTATACCGTCGATATCAAGCATCCGGGTGGGCGCGCCATAGCTGTTGCGCGATACTACCTGTTCGGTAATCTGCCCCAGGGCATTCTTGGTCTGGTCGATATAGCGATTCCCGGCATCGTATATAAACTCCGTGGCCCTCGCTGTAACACCGGCACCGCTTTGTGTCACTTTGATCTTATTGCCGAAATCGTTGTATTCGTAACGGGTAGTCAGCTTGAACTGATTATTGTCGGGTTCAATGATCTCTTCTTTGAGCAGTCCCTTTTTTGCCCCTGTTGTGTAGTAGTTAAATGCCGATACGCGCGCAGGTTGTGAAATACCATTGCGGGTATTGACTACCGAGGTTTTGCTTAAACGCCCCTTCTCGCGATCATACTGAGTCAGGCCGTATTCGTTGCTGGTCAATTTAGTGAAGGTGTCGCCGCCGCCACTGGTTTCGACCAGGATAGTCACCGGATTACCATAATCATCGTAGGTGTTAGTGGTGGCCACTGTTTGCACAGGTGTAGTACTGACACTCAGTTTATCGGGGAGTGACAAATTGGTTACCGTGCCATAGGTTATCTCTACACTGCCGGCGAGATAAGGTTTTAGCGCCCCCAAGGCCGCGCTACCGTTGGCTGCAACTGTGTCAGCCCAAGTGTTCTGGAACCCTTTTAACGCCCAGGTGTTTTCCGCTTGACTCAATACCTCACCGGCACCAGTCATCACCAGGGTCTCCAGCGGATAGCCGATAAACGGCCAGTCCTGCCGGTAGGTGGTGACCGTGTCCACGCCGGTCTGTTCATCGATGCTTCGCACCTTGCGAAAACCCAGGAACCCGCGGCCCGATGCCTGTATTTTCGCCTCCGCATAGGCATAGCTGATAGCACTTTGTGCATTGGGGTCCGCCGCGGTGGGCGCGCTGCTGGTTACCCGGGTCACGACATAGGCAGGGCCGTTGAACTCCAGTACCGGCGCGACATCTTCGACTTGCAGCGAGTGCGCATCGGGTGGAAGGTAGGCAAACGGATCGTTGAAGTAGCTGTAGTCACTACTGAAAATCGGGTAGCACAGATTGCCGGGACCATAGATATTTGGGAAACAAACCTCTGAACCCGTTACCGTTATATCGGCTCGGGCGTAGTGGTCAGTCTGGTTAAGTGCCTCAAATTCAATATGGGTATCGACACCCAAGCCGTTGCTGATTGTGGTGATGATATCGCGCGGACCGGTGCCGGTGTTGGGGTAGAAGGTAAACGTTTCATCCTGGTAGCGCACATAATCAACTACCCCGTCGCCCGTCCAGTCGACCAGCAAATTTTGTACTGTTGCGTCAAGACTCGTGTACAGAGGCAGCGACACACCGTTGTAGTGCCATTGAATATCCACAGCGGTAGCCAGGCTTTCCGTCTCCGGGTCCCAGTGGCGTACCATCAATTTTCTCTGTGCCCTGTCATGCCAAACGACATCGAGGTAACCGTCCTGGTTATAGTCGATTAGCTGCAGGGCCTGTTCCCTGGCTGCAGACAGACCGGCAGCCGACACCACGGCACCCTGAGGCACCAGCGTTTCACCATCGCTCAAGAACAGGCGCCATTCGCCATGCTGTTGATCAAAGTTCAAGACGTCAGACAAACCGTCGGCATTTATGTCACCAAATACTATATATCCTGACGCTGCGATTGGGAGCTCATCATATTGGTCCGGGAAGGTGTCCCGATTGAGTATGCGATACTCTAATTCGCCATTGGCATTAACAGTGCTGACTTGAATCCCATAGAGATATGCTGTTATGGGCTCTTCGGTTGGACCAATATCCTGGTATTGCCCGTAGAACAGGATATCCTCTCGACCGTCACCATTAATATCGCCCGCCCCCCTGACAGGCCTGACGTCATCAAAATACATCCAGTTCGAGGGATCGATAGCCAAAGGTTCTGCGCTACTGAAATGATAGGCCGTGGCAGAAGAGGCCGCCTGAGACGGATCTCTCTGCAGATAAAACACATTGGTGCCGTCCCAAGCGTCGATCAAGCCATCCGAATTGATATCTATCAAAGCTATATTCAGAGAATTAAAAGGAAATGTGATATCGGACCTGCGCGACAGTTTCCAACCTCCCTGCCCATCGGGCACCGACAAATACAGCTCCCATTTGGCGGCCCGCAGCGACCATACCATAATATCCTGCCGGCCATCGGCGTTGTAATCAATCACCTTCATCAGGATGGTTTCATTGGCGTTTTCGCCGTATTTGTAGTGCTGGGCACCACTGGCAAAAGACTGCCGCACCATGCTGGTTCCATCGGACACCGCGTATTTCAGGTAATGGTCCTGATCGTTGCTGCCGGTCGGCACAAACCTATCCAACCAGACCATATCCAACTTACCGTCGCCGTTAATATCCGCCATCTCAAAACCCGCCAGATGGGTCTTGCCGCCGACGGCCACTCTAAAGCTCATGCTGGGGTCGGATGAAATACCGGGTATCGGTGTGTGCCAATCGAATGTGGTTATCGCAGGCAGGCAGTCGCTGTTGCCAGTGCGGCATTCCTGCACACTGGCCAGGCGACTGGTTTTATTGGCGGCGTTGCCGGTCGGCAGATTTTCGTAGGTCAGGTTGTACTGCCGAACTGTCACGCCCTCATTAACAGATTGAATTGCCTTCAGCCGCTTGCGCACAGTGAGCTTGTGACCGGTGACATAGCCACCGATAATATCGGGTCGATCCTGCAGATCGTAGTCAAACACCAGCCGGGTGGTGGAAGTGCCCGCCGGTGTATATGTCGCCGTCGCAACTGTTTGACCATAAGCGTAGTAGATGGCGCTGATCCGATGCCCGTCAACATCATTCAGATAGTCAAATACAATCGGGTTGCCGACACTGTCGTTAAATTGTTTTAACGCCCAGCTATAGGTTGTACCCGCCTCAATGTCGAGGCTGGCATCGACTGTAGCGCCGTAGTAACTTACAGAGCCATCTTTGCGCTCCACTTTGAAGTGATCGGGGTCTCCCGCCGTTCCGCCGATGGCGGTGATCTTGGCAAAAGAATCGATTTCGGTTTTGTAGGTTGAGCCGACCGACCCGTAAGCACCCGCCGAAGTCAGCAGCAGGCGTTTGCCGTCCAGGCAGAAGCGATCCCCATCACTCCAGGTAATAGGTGCCGCCATGCCGTCCTGCTGCAAGGTCTGGCGGCAGCGGGTAATGGCCGAAAGCCCACCCAGACTCCACCCTTTACCCAAAAGACCGTTACCCGTTTGGCTGCTGTAGTTTAAGCTGATCTGGGGTGCTACACCCGCGGTGCCGGCCAACGTGGCAATCGGGATGGTGTAGGTGGCACTACCGCTCTCATCGACGCGAAACTGTCCGGCGATAGCACCCACGTCATCCGAGCCGTCAATAAGCGCCTGGTCCACGCTCGGCACAGCGGCCGGGACCGGCGCCGCCTGAATAACCCCCGGCAGAACACCGGCAAACTGGCGCGGCACACCGCCGGCGTCGGCCAGATAGTTGATATCACCGCCGTTGCTGCCGGCGCCGACCAGGATAATATCCAAACGGCCGTCATTGTTGCTGTCGGCAACAGCCAGGGTGAGACTGCGGTCGCTCAGGCTGTGATGCTCAAGCGCATCGGCACCAGTGTATTCAACCAGGATAACCGGCAGAGCCCTGCCGGCGGTGCCCGTCAATATCAAAGCCGGGTCACTGCCGGTGGCACCGCGCACCAGGGCGTCCAGATGGGTATCATCATCGAAGTCGGCAAGGAAATAGTCGTCGTCGTTGACTGCCAGCGTCAGGGGGGCCAGTTGGGCATCGCTGAGCGTCAACGCCTGGGGAGCGCTGTAGCCGGCGCTGTTTTGATAGACGACGAAGCTAGGTTCATTGATTTTTATGGGGGTAACAATATCCCCATGCAGCAGCACAAAGCGGTCTTTGCCGTGAAAATAAATATCCTGTTGACCGTTATCGTCGATATCGCCGTAATAGACATCATAGCGATCTGCGCTCAAGTGGCTGGCCTCGGCAATACTTGCCGCCCCAACAGCCAGAAAAGAAACCAACGCCGTAATTACGCGGCGAAAAACCATAAGATCCCCCAAAGATCACTGGTCAAACCATGACTTACAAACAGACTAAAAACATAGACGGTGGGTACTAAAGGAAATCAGCCCACTGTTGCAGCAACGCCGTGCTAAAGAAATTGCGGTTATAAGAGGCTTAATTGACCGCCGCCCTCACCATAGGCAATATCTATCTCTATAATCCCTGTTTGTCTTTCTAAGCACTAAATAGTAAAGAGGCCAGGCGTAGAAAACAAGTGGGAATCGGCCAGGCAGAGAGACCGATGGGCCTGCTTTAAAACCAAATCGCGGCAACCCGCGGAGTGCTCTGCAGAAGCACGTCGTCGCACGCGGGTGGCCGGCCCTTGTATGAGGTCCCATTACCCGCAGTGGCTTGTCTAGAAAACTCGATTTTACTTAAGGACGAGGTACTCAAGACACCGGCAGGCATACCACACTTGCCGTAACTGTTTACTTTCTGAGTGGCACGCCCCATAAACCGGCCGGTGTTGTCGATACCACTTGTTTTAACGAAGGTGCCGGAACGAATCTGTTTAAGCGTGAGGACAGCATATTCCTTAATGTCCAACTATTAGCTGAGGGCAGTGATTTTTATTTTACCGAGACAGCTGTTAAAAATGGGACAGAGCACCATAAAGCCTCATACACCAGCGGCGTTTACACCGTCCGACCTCTTTGATTTGTTGGCTACAGTTTTACCTTTGATATTGATATATATGTGCTCCCAATCATGACCAGAAATCACGTCAAAATCTTTTAGGTTCGCACACCGTGTTACCACAAGCCTTTTCAAATTTGGTGCAAACTCAAAAATAGAATTAATTGATTCAAGATTTCTACAATAATGGATTTGTAGCTCCTCCAGCTCACTCAGAGTTGGCATTCCTTCCAACGAAGCGGGGTTACACCAATTGAAATCGAGCTGCTTCAGGCTTTTGGGTAACTCGATACTTGCGTAGGATTTGTCTTTCGGTTTAAATCTCCAAACATCAAGACTTTGAAGAGAATTCAAATCTCCAAAACCGCAATCCTTGCGAACAGGGTACCAAACTGCCTTTCTGAGGTTTTTAAATTTTGAAAAGTCTATAGCGGGCCGTTTTTCATGAATGCCAAAATATGACAGATCATCTAACGAATACAATCCATCTACATTCTTTAGAGCGACCTCCCAAAACCAAACCTGTTCGATGAATGGAATTTCACGCAAAAAATCCAGGTTGTCTTGTTTAAAACCAAATACCGGGCATCCAAAAACACCAAGTATTCTTCGCTCTTGAACTTCTCGTATACAGGCTTCTTTCCGGTTCGTTTCAATTCCTAGGGAATGGGTAAAGCCCAAATCAGATGTTTCTAGATATTTTCCAATTCTTTCTATTGGCATGATTCTAAGTAGCTAACGCCTTTGTATGCCGGCCATGAAGTGAGGCTTGTGGAAATTCGGTCAATGCAGTGGCCGACGTGCTGCATAGTGTTAAGTGTTTTCTACTTCTGTGTACAATCTGTACCTCGATTCATAGTCTTCAGGCACCTCTTTTTCCAGTGCTTCAAACTGCCAGGAAGACAAATCTTCTGATGAAACTGAAAATTCAGGTAACCTATTGCCAAGTTTAAATTCGTAATCATAAACAGTCTGGGAAGCAGGAGATAATACATACTCTAGCGCCTCAATTGGTGTCCAGCCGCGGACATTCCATGCGATACTACCAACACATCATCAAAATGCACGCTATCTCTATTCCTTACGGCTCGAAAGGCCCTGATATAACCCTGACCACTTTTACTCTCGATTAAGCCCGTGAGCAAAAAACTCAATGTATAGTGATCAAGTAAATCATATAGCTCATACCCCCAACGCTGAAGAACATCAACTTCACTCCAGCTATTAATAGACATTGGGACCACATACTCAATATCATTAGCATAGATATAGATTTTATCGTTCTGTACTTTTATATTGAACACTAAATTCATCCACACTTAAGGCCGTCATAAACGGCGGCCACTTGTTAGCCGTTCGGCCCGCATTTTGTGCGGGCGAATTTGATGGCCTTGTTAACTATCTTGCCTAGAACCTGTAAAATTCTTATTCCCAGACTAAATCAAGCCACGAGCCGTAAATCAAACACCCATACTCTCCGTTACCAAACGTCTGATGTCCGACCTGCTTTGCATGTCCCCTTGATACGATATTCGAAATTGCGTTTGTGACATCCAAAGTATCAACTCTCGGACTACTATACGCAGTATTTTGAGGCGATATGATTCTTGCAACTTCTTGAATATTGGTCGGACCATCATCAAATTGGACAACTCTCACACCAGTAGGAGAAAAACCTACCGGGTCAGTAACTCTCTGCTCACCGGAAACTAGGGTATAGCGAGTAGTTTTCCCGAGTGCAGCTACTCGTTATGCATTTATTATACTAAAGACACCGCTTGCTCTTATTATGCGCTTGGTGCCAACAGAAAAATAGCAATTGGCAAAAGCCATACTTTTTCCTACTTTTTGGATATCAGTATATATCTCAATCCAATCGCCCAGTTTAGCAGTGCCTGCATAGTCGACGGTTAAACTTGCTGTGACCATAGGAGTTGGTTCTTTGCCCTGAAAAGCTGCATTGTACCCTAGCGCCACATCAGCAAGGCTGCTGAAAACACCGCCGTGAACCAACCCTCGAGCATTACAGTGCTTGTCTTCAGCTTTAATTCCGATAACCAAACCTCTGTCAGTTTTCTTGTTATAAATTGGGCCCAATAAATCAAGGTATGGGCTAGTTCGAAATATCGGTTCAAAATCTTCTGGAATATCATCCACTATTTCTTTCCTAGTTCTGCATAACGCCGCGTTAATTTGCCGGAACGCAGGTTAAATGGTTTATGGGACATAGACCATGCTAATTTCAAGGATATAACCGTTCTCGCCTTCTGTAACGTCTGCACCAAGCACCAGATCACTCCGTCCCTCGCTAACAGTCCATAAATCTATTAGTACATCCCAATGCCCCCTCATCCATATATATACCGATGACTCCCAAGTTTCACTGGGCAGCAGAATTAGCTCTTCTCCATAATCCTGTATATAGTCTTTTATCTGTTTTTCTGTCCCCGGAGGAACTGGGCAAACACCCGGAACGCCACGAGAGAGTAATCTTTCTCTACGAAAGCCTCCATGATATGTGAAAATATCGGACGCCAAATCGATGGAATTGGGCGCTCACTCTCTTCATCTTTCTCGATTATAACTTCGGTTTCCATTTTCGCGCTACCCATTCGTGTTTTCGCCTCACACCGCGGGCGGCGAAGCCGTCCGACTGCCTTGATTTGTTAAATGTAGAACTACCAGTAAAGCGATAAAGCCAGATAATAATATGATTAAAAATGCAATTGGCCCTACTATTAAAAAAGCAAACGGGAAATTCAAAACAGATCCGGCAATAAAAACTATTTTTGAACTTCTCACTCGGGTGCTTGGCGTAAACAAGTACACCAAAGTAATAGATAGTATTGCCACAAACCCACCAACCAAAGAAAACAGCCAAGCAGGAAAAGATACCCAGCCCTCTTGGTAACAATCTAGACCTTCACGAAGTTCTTTGCAGTATATATCTAACCGAATACCTTCGATGAAGGTGTATAAGAAGTATCCAGCAATTATAGATATTGCAAAAGAACCTAGAATGATGATGCCCTCGATCAGTATTCTCATAGACATTTAACACAGAGCAAACCGATAATTTAAAACGTTGCTTTTTTCAAACGACGTTTTAAATTATCGGAGTTGTACGACTTGTTATACGTTTACTACCAGCCATTAACATTCTTATATATCTCGTAATCTGTGGGAGATACATACTCCCACTCTTTGTTGTTCTTCAATTCATAAGCTTCTTGTGCAACATGTAACACTGCTTCAAATTCCATGTCTTTTGGAAATCCCATGGGATTCTTTAAAATGTGCTCGAAAAATTCTTTCCCGTTGGCAACAACGACGCACCTTGAATATAGAAACCATCGACAGAAAAGTATTCATCATCATTTACATAGGTATCCCGACCTATTTCTCTAGCATGAGCTTTCGTATAAAGCGAGTGGAGTTTTTGAGCCAAAAGTTCTTCAAACTGAAAGGTTTCTTCATCAGGTTTCTTCATCAGGCTTCTTCGATAAATATTCAACAACAGGCTCTACAACTGCCTCATCATCCCTAGTTTCATCCCGATTCAACATACCGATGATGTTCGAGAATTAATTTTCGTTCATGACTCTCCTTACGTACAACGCCGTGGTAAGGGGGTGAGCGAAGCGAGCCACGCAATGCGGAGTCCGGTTGATTGCTTTGTTAAATGCGCCTAGCACGGAAGCACCGAGAATGCCGATCCGAAGGCGTTAGCTATACCGTTTATTACCTCAGTTGTAACCCGTGCTTTATTAAGTGCAATATCAATTAATACGCCAAATATAATCACGAGATACGCTAAGTACCCAAAACCCATATAATCATTGTACAAAATGGTATAGAACCAATCTTGGCCATATAGGTATACTGCTGAAGATAATATGGTGGCCAGAACCAAAAGTACTCCAGGTAAGAACAGATGAGCTATAGCTTTCGGTTTTGCGAAAGATACGATCAGAAGTATAAGAAACATCGCGAAGTTTAACCCTAGGAATATACGAAGTTCAAATTTCAAATTACCAACTATTTCGATGTACTTCCCTTTTATCAGGTCGCCGAGAGTATCTTGGGCAACCTTAATGCTCTTAAGGCGGTCTAAATAACCTGTTGTAATTGACTGAGCCAATGCCTTTGTTCGCTCACAATCATAGCCACACATAGAGGCAATAACCCTCGCTATTTTCTGTGGCAGGTTGTTGTTCAGGTTTTCTCGAATTTGTTCAGACTCTAATCCAAGCTTTTCGGATATACTCAGTGCTTTGCCTGCAACGCTAGAATCTCGTATAGCCTGCTGTTTTTCTCGGACTTCTTTCTCTATCTGGTATTTCACGAATCCCTTTGCCGATTCTTCAATAGTTTTGGGTGATATAAATGTGATAGAGAGTAGAATTCCAAAAAGCAGTATTCCGAACAGCCCAATTGATCTCAGTGTAATACTCATAGCTTCCTCAGTATTTCACGCCGCCAATTTGAATCTTGCGACGAGGCCAGTGGTATACTCGCTTTGCAACCAGAATCGTAAGCATTCTCTCAATGGATAAGCGCCCCTGACCCCTCTTCTTAAATACCTTCTTTCAAAGCATCCACCAGCACCCGTATCTTCTTCATTGATCTGCGGTTTTCCGGATAAACGATATAAATAGCAGGCTGCATACTTCGTGGATTGGCAATATATTGATTGAGAACAACGACAACATCCCCCGAATCAATATCGATCTTCAGCAACCAATCGGGAAGTAACGCAAGCCCTAAGTCTTGTTTCACTGCGGCCAGCAGCACTTCGGAATTATTCGCACGAAGCACGGGGTTTAACGGAATATCTTCCACCCTATCCAATCTATCCGACTTGGCAAAATGCCAGTAATCGACGCTGCTACCATAGTTATAGGCCAAGCACGAATGCTGTTGCAGGTCGGCGGGCTTTTGCGGCACACCACGTCGCTTAAGGTACTGTGGAGAACCGACGATATGCCGCCGTTGCGGTAACAACTGTGTGGCAACCAGAGTTCCTGCGCAAGGCAAGTCACCAATGCGTATGGCAGCATCGATATCATGCGCCTGGATATCGATAGGTTCATCGCTCAGCTGCAAATCCAGGGTAATATCTGGATAGGTTTTCACCAACTGATGCAAAATTGGCATGATACACAAGCGCCCCAGGGCGACAGGCATGGATATCCTCAGCCGCCCTCGAGCCGCACTGTCCAAATCGCGAACAGTATCTTCCGCATGATGTAAATTCTGCAAGACATACCTGGCCTGCTCATAAAATACTTCGCCGGCCGCCGTTAACACTACACGCCGGGTTGACCGATTTAGTAGTGTTGTACCCAGCTCCCGTTCAAGGTTGTTGACCAGGCGAGTAACACTGGAGGTCGCCACCCCCATCTTGCGGGCGGCGGGTGAAAAGCCATTCTCTTTAACGGTGGCCACAAATGCCTCAATTGCTGCCAATTTGTCCAATGTATTTCTCCGTTTTCAACACTCTCTGACAGGGAAGGCGTCTGTGTATCGCCTATTTACCGTGTATCTTTGCGTAAAACGCAAAGATACTTTGCCATTTTGCCATATTATCATCAATACGATTACCCTATAAGCTTCCCCTCGTGGTTAAAGAACCGTTGTGGACCTGAATCACCGAACTAACCCGAATGAGGAAATCTCTATGGATAAACCCAAAGACAACGTGAATATCACCTTCACGTCCGACTTTATTTGCCCCTGGTGCTTTGTGGCCGAACGTCGCTTGCGGGCTGTGGCTAAAGATAGCGGTATCTCTTTGTCAGTCAGCTACCAGCCCTACGAACTGAACCCGACCATGCCGGCAGCGGGCATAAATCGCAAAATCTACCGCAGCACGAAATTTGGCAGCTGGGAAAAGTCCATGGCGTTGGATGCCGGCACGATCGAGGCTGCGGCGGAGGACCCGGTGGAGTTCAACTACGACAAGATACTGACGACACCGAACACCCGCAATGCCCATCGTTTAGTGTGGTTTGTGGGTCGCCATTTTCCAGAAACACTGCCCGACTTGGTGGACCGGATGTTTGAAGGTTACTTCTCCAGCGGTATCGATATTGGCAATATCGACGCGCTGGCGACCTTGGCCGCCAAAGTGGGTTTGGACCACGATGCTGTGTTAGCGCTTCTGCGCAGTGATGAAGGCACTAAAGAACTGATTGCGCTTGAGCGTGAAGCGATTGATAAAGGTGTGCGCGGAGTGCCCCATATTCAAATCGGTGATGCTTACCTGTATGGCGCAGAAAGTGCCGAGCGGATGCGGCTCGCTTTGCAGGCAGCCGCTAACAGCTGATTACATCAACCCACTACTAAAATTGGTGGAGATCACCATGTCACAACACAAAGTCAGTCAATCAAAACCCCAACCTGGCAAAGCCATCGTAATCGGCGGTTCGCTGGGCGGCCTGTTCGCCGGCAATATGTTGCGCAGTATGGGTTGGGATGTGCATATCTACGAGCGTTCCACCCATGATCTGGACAGTCGCGGCGGCGGAATCGTGTTACAACCCGATGTGGTTGAGGTCTTTCGCCGATCCGGTATCGATATTGCCAGTATCGATCTCGGTGTCGATTCCAGTTATCGCACAGTGTTTAACCCGGATGGCTCCATTCAAAGCCAGCACCCGGCCCGACAAACCCAAACCTCGTGGTCCCTGATCTACACCACCATGAAAAACACCTTTGGCGATACTTATTACCACAAAGGCAAAAAGCTGATTGCGATTCAGCAAGATAAAACTACAGCGCAGGTCAATGCCAGATTTGACGACGGTAGCGAAGCCAGCGGCGATTTGTTAATTGGTGCCGATGGTAACGGCTCCACCGTCCGCCAATTGCTCTGGCCCGATGCAAAACCGACTTACGCCGGTTATCTTGCCTGGCGTGGCTTGGTCCGCGAGCGGGATATCCCTGCGGTAGCCGCCGACGGCTTAGTCGGTGATTTTGCGTTTGCCAATAACAAAGGGTCGCATATGCTGGGCTACCTGGTACCGGGCGATAACAATGACACACGAGAAGGACACCGCTACTACAATTGGGTGTGGTATCGCGTCGCTGGTGATGCTCAACTGAAAGATATTATGACCGACAAAGCGGGCAACTATCGCGGCTTCTCTATACCGGAAGGCAAACTGACTGAGCGATGGCGAGCACATGTGTATAGCGAGGCTGAGATTTTTCTGCCGCCCAACTTTGCCGCCATGGTCAACGCCACAGCGGAGCCGTTCGGGCAAGCGATACGCGATTTAACCGTCGATCGTATGGTGAACGGTCGTGTTATTCTGCTCGGTGATGCGGCGTTTATTCCCCGCCCGCATACCGCTGCCAGCACTGCCAAAGCGGCTGCTAATGCCATCGCATTGGCAGAAGCTCTTAAGAGGTTTCCGGATAACATCGACCAGGCTTTGCTGGCTTGGGAGCCACAGCAATTAAGTCTGGGCAAACATTTGTATCGGCAGGGTACAGAAACCGGCAACTACTTGTTGTTTCATCACTAACGCGAGGATATTGGCGGGAGGATTTCAAGCACTCTTTCAAGCAATGCTCTATCCGGAGCTGTTCGCCAAGCCGTAACCATTTACCAGCTTGACCTGCCATCAACACAGAACACCTAGTCGTTTTTGCTAGCCCAGACACATATCCATCTACCGCACAGAAACCACAGGCGGCAGTTCATTCCCTTTAGTCTGCGGCATCGGCAGCTCCGGCAAACCATCGGTCATCATCAACAAACCCTGCTGATAGTGCTCAGTACTGCGCTCATGCTCGCCCAAATGCGCCAGCAGGCGGGCCAGTTCGGCAAAGGTGTCCGGATTTTTATGCAGTCGCAGGCTGCTTTCAAAATAGTCCCGGGCCTTGCCCCAGAGTTCATTGCGCAGGCAGAGCCGGCCCAGTGCCAACATCAACGCGGCGCTGCCGGGGCTGTCCTGCAGCCAGGATTCGGCGGTCAGCAACTGTTTCTGTACGTCCTCACCTTTTACCAGTCCGTACAAACGCACCAACCTCTCATCCCACTTCTTAATCAGGGTGCGGCGCAACAGGCTCTCGGCAGCCACCTCGTCACCATTGGCGTTGAGCTGCTCCACATAGGCCGCCACCATACCGGGATGTTTTTGCATATGGCTCGGGAGAGTCTGCCAGGTCTCTTCCAGCAGCTTCAGGCGTTCCGCACCCAACAGACGTTTTGCCCGCTCGCCGGTATCGCTGATCAATGCCAGATAGATATCATGCTCAATGGTCTCTATCTCTTCGGGTTGGTAAACCTTATGGCGCTGCAGGTCGGGCAGTATTTTTTGCAGCGCTTTCCAGTCGCGCAATTGAGTATAAGACAGTTTCAACAACTCCAGAACCACCGGGTGCTTGGGGGAAATTTTCTTCGCCCGCTCCAGCGTGGCCACGCACTGTTCGTACTGTTTGGCCAGCAGTTGCATACGCGCCTGGGTCAATGCCACCGCCAGCTCGCTGGTCGGCGTAGACTCCTCCGCCTTGTGCAACAACGCCAGCGCCTCCTCCTTCTCACCCAATTCAAAAGCGCTGCGGGAGGCGGCGAGATAGTTGATCAACGGGGTGTCAGCTTTGTGGGCCGAGCGCAACAAATGCCGCTTTGCCTGTTTCCAGTTGCCTTCCATAAAATCGATCAACCCCCGCGCGGTGCGCTTTTGCACACTGCGCACGTGGCCATAAAGCACCCGGTTGGCGCCCGCCGCGAGGACGCCGGTACTGTTTCGCAACAACCACACCGCCGCCCAAAGGATAGCGAAAATCCCAAGCACTAAAAGAATCGCCAGCCAGAACGTCATTTCAACACTGGTGTTATCCAGCGCAATCAGCACGTAGCCACTATGACTGTCCATCAGGTAAAACAACGCCGCGCCGCCGAGCAGTGCCAGACAGGCGAAAAAAAATAACGTCCTCATTCACTGCCCTCCCCGGTAGGCGACGGCGCAGGCGCAAGTTTATGCAGCTTTTCGATATAGGCCTGCAACTGTTCCAGCGATTGGGAAATATCCGGCAGTGCCTGAGCCACCTGTACCTGCTGTAACTGAGCCAACTCGTTATCAAACTGCACGGCGACACCGTCGCGGTCACTGGCCAGTCGGTAGTGAGTCCGCAACCAATCGCGCGCCTGTTGGATACTGCCGGTGTAGATAGCCTGCTCCTGTCGCATCAGCGCCAGTTGCGCCCGCTCCAACATAAAACGCAGATTTTGTTGCAAATAGCTTTGACTGTCCGGCGGCAGGATCGGGCGCAGGGGTTCGCGGTGATGAGTGACGCGAATATAGTCGGAAAACTTGTCAAACGCATCGACAAAATTTCGCTTCACCGCCTGCAACCAATTACTATCCGCAGGCATCGCGGCAGATTCCTCGGCAACCGCCGGCACAGCCCGTTCAGCAAAGGGATTGGGCGGAATAACCGCAAGGTTTTGTACCTGCCCGGCCAGCGCGGCAAGCCGCAGGTAAATACCTTCGCGGTCCACTTTCGGCGCGAGCTTTAATGCCGTCAGGTCCCGGTTGATACCTTCGCGCACCACAAACAGGTCTACATCCTGCAACTCCAACAGGATGGTATCGGCAGCGGCCAGCAACTGCTCGGCATTGCGGCTGTCGTTCTCGATCAGCAAACGCTGGTTGGCCAACTGCAACAGATACTCGGCTTCGGCCAGGCGCCAGTCGTCGCGGTCGGTGGACGACAGCGACAACAGGCGTTTGTTGTGGCTTTCCAGGCGCTGCTGCATCGTGGTCAAAGCCCGCTCCAACGTCGCCGACTGTTGTTGCTGGTTGTGTTGCTGTGATTGTATCTCCTCTTGCGCGCCGGTGAGCAGCGCCTGCAACCGGGTCTGCTGCTGTTGCATCTGCCCGGCGAGCTGCGCCAGCTCTGCAGTCATTTTGTCGCGCTCCTGTTCAACCCAGAGCCAGCCCCAGTAACCGGCGCCTGCCAGGGCAGCCAGCAACAGCACGGTCAACACTGCAAAAAGCCACAGGCCCCGGCCTGTTCGCTTACCGGCTGGGGCGGGCTTTGGCAATTCGGATTTTTGCGCTTCCGGCCCTGATCTTTTTGGATTGGGCCTCTTTGAATTGGACCCCGTTGGCTCTGCCCCCTCCGACTGCGGCGGGTCTGATTTCGGTTCTTCTGAGGTTGGCTCCTCTTGCTCAGGCGCTGCAGACGCTAAAGACGCGGACTCGTCTCGTTCGGCACGCTCCTCCTCGAGCCGCTCCTTAGCGGACTTTGTCGGGTCTGCGGCCGGCGGCTCGGTTTCAGTTTTGTCGGGCACTTTATCTGCCATATTGATTCCTTACTGCAAACTTGATGAAGAGGCATGCCACTCGCTCAACGCACCCAGCATCGCCCGATCCGTCGCATTTTCCGCCACCACCACCGTGTCAAAGCCCAACTCACGGGCCAGCTCCGCCACCCGCTGGCCCGGTACCAGCAGCGGCAGATGCCGCAACACAACCTGGCCGTTGGTTTCGATAACCTGTTCCAGATTAGTCAGGGTTTCGCCGCTGTGCACACTAATCACATCGGCGCGCCGCCCCAACCCGCTGCGCGCCATGGTCGCGGCAGCCTCTGCCGGCAACCGGCGCTGGTACAGCTCGCAGTACTGCACCTGCGCACCGCGCGCGCACAATTGTTCCGCCAACAACGGGCGACCACCGCGACCGCGAAAAATAACCACTTTTTTGTCTGCCACCGCCTGCAGCACCGGCAGCGCCAACAGCGCCTCGCTGTTCATGGCCTGCTGCGCGCTCTGGGCGACAATACCGTCTTCGCGCAGGGCCCGGGCCGTGGCCTCGCCCACGGCGAAATAGTCGATACCGAGCGGCGGTTGCGGCCAATACCGATCGATCCATTCCAGCGCGTGGTGAACGGCGTTGCGGCTAACAAAAATGCCCACCTGATAATGGTCGAGGTCCATCACCAATGCCTTAATACGGTCGATCGACTGGCGATCCCGCAGCGGCTCTATCGCCAACAATGGAATACTCAGGGTCTCAGCGCCGGCCCCGGCCAGGGCCGTCCGCCAGGCGCTCTGCTGTTGCTGTGGCCGGGTTATACAAACCCTGAGGCCGGTCAGATCGGGGGCACGCTTTGCGGGCGACGAGGTCATTGGGGTTGATCGCGGTAGACCGCAGCGAGAATGTCGCCGGCGCCGGCGCTCAGCAAACGCTCCGCCAGTGCCGTGCCCAGGGCCTCCGCCTGCTGCGCCGGTCCGCGAATTTCGTCACACAGTATCCGGCTGCCGTCGGGACTGCCCACCAAACCGCGCACCCACAGGTCTTCGCCGTCGTGCTGGGCAAAACAGCCGATAGGCACCTGGCAGCCGCCTTCGAGGCGGCGGTTCATGGCTCGCTCGGCCAGCACCTGTTCGGCCGTCGCGGGGTGGTGCAGGGGTTTTAGCAATGCATGAGTGGTCGCGTCGTCGAGGCGACACTCAATGCCGACAGCACCCTGGCCGCCGGCGGGCAGGCTCATCTCCGGGGCGATAAAGGCACGTATGCGCTGGCGCAGTTGCAAGCGGATCAGGCCGGCAGCGGCGAGGATAATCCCGTCGTATTCACCGTCGTCGAGCTTGCGCAGACGGGTATTGACATTGCCGCGCAAAAACCTGACTTCCAGATCCGGGCGCTGTTCGAGCAACTGGCACTGGCGGCGCAGGCTCGAGGTACCCACCACACTGCCCGGCGGCAGTGACTGAATCGTGTCAAAGCGGTTGGATACAAACGCATCGCGGGGGTCTTCCCGCGCACAGATGGTCGCCAGGCCCAGGCCGGGGGGAAATGCCATGGGGACGTCCTTCATTGAGTGCACGGCAATATCGGCCGTGCCTGCCAACAGGGCCTGTTCCAACTCCTTTACAAAAAGCCCTTTGCCACCCACCTTGGCCAGCGGCACGTCCAGCACTTTGTCACCGCGGCTGACCAGCGGCACCAGCTCGACGGTCAAATCGCGGTGATAGTTGAGCAGTTCGTCTTTGACATAATTGGCCTGCCACAGGGCCAGGGCGCTCTTGCGGGTGGCGATGCGCAATTTATTCGACATGCGCTTAAAGTACCTCGGTGATGGAGAAATTAGCGTGTTATGAGATGAATAATACCAGAGTCACCCCCGTTGTGCGGGGTGCGGGAATACCGGCCGCAGGCCTTCTTGCAATAACAGGGCTAGATTTGCGCCATCAGCTCGCGCAGCTTGGCCACGTGGCGGCGGCTCACCACCGGCCGCTGCTCAATGTCCTTGAGGCGTATTTGATAGTGCCCCTGGCTGGCCCGCTCCATGCCCTCGATATGCCGCACCGCAACCAGGGCGTTGCGGTGGACACGGACGAATTGACTGCCGAACTCGTTTTCCAAATCCTTCAGGGTATCGTCGATCAGCGTCTCACCGCCGACATGATGGACCGTTACATACTTGTGGTCAGCAATAAAAAACCGCACATCATCAAGCGGAATCAACTCGACACCGCGCCGCGTTTTCGCGCTGATATGGGACCGTTGCGACTCATCCTCCCGACCCGTCTGGCGCTGTGATAACACCGCCAACTGCACCTTGTTGAGCTTGCGCGCCCGGGTCAGTGCCGTCTCCAACTGCTCCTGCTTCACCGGTTTGAGCAGGTAGCCCACGGCTTCGGTGTCAAAGGCGTCCAGCGCGTATTCATCGTAGGCCGTGCAGAAGATAATCGCCGGGGGATCGTCGAGTTCGGCGAGATCGGCCGCCGCACTCAGGCCGTCGGCGCCTGGCATACGGACATCGAGCAGCACGACATCCGGGTCGTGTTCACGCACCGCCTGCAGTGCCCGCTCTGTGGTACCCGCCTGCGCGACCACCCGGCAGTGGTCGATCTTTTCCACCATCCGGATCAGCCGATCCCGCGCCAGCGGCTCATCGTCAACTATCAGAACATCCATTGCCTAAGTGTACCTCAAGTTTCTTTGGGAACCTCAGAACAAATGCACATTTATGCCACTATCAAATCGGGTAGCTGATGGTGGTGATAAACAGGGTGTCGCGCGGTTCCGCCACACAGGTAGCCGAGGGGCCGAAGTGCAAAACCAGGCGATGGCGAATATTCTCGAGGGCAACGCGATTGCCCGTTTTACGCCCGCTGTTGCCGGGCGCCGGCAGCGGGTTGCGCACTTCGAGCGTCAGCCGGTGGTCCCGTACCGACAACTCCACATCGATGCAACCGCCCTCGGGTCTGGGTTGAATGCCGTGGTAGATCGCGTTTTCCAGCAACGGCTGGACCAGCAGGCTCGGTATCAGCGTACCCGCCGGATACTCGCCGATACGCCAGTTGAGCGACAGCCGCGGCCCCAGGCGCAACTGTTCGATGCGCACGTATTGTCGACACAGTTGCAGTTCGTCGGCAACGGGCACCAGGGCGGGTTCCGCCAGGCTGGCGCGAAATAGATCGGACAGGTCCTCCACCACTTTCTCGGCGACCCGGGGCTCGGTTTCGATCAAGCTGGCAATACTGTTCATGCTGTTAAATAAAAAATGCGGCCGGATTCTCGACTGCAGCGCCTGTATCCGGGCCTCCAATTCCGATCGCTGCTGGTTGTGAAGTTGCTGTTGCAGGTAGAAGTAGCGCAGGGCAATACCGGCAAAAATCGCCGCCAGCAGCAGCCCGTCGAGCAGGCCCCACCAGCGGGTTTCAGTGCCCGGCGCGAGCATCCACTGCCCCGCAGCGAGAAAAACCAATGCGATAAACAGCACCAGACCGTAGCTCAGGCTGCCGGCCAGGACCGGCGGTTGGCGCCGCAAAAAAGGCCGCAGAGGACACAGTAAAGCGGCACTGCTCAATACAATCCACTGCACCAAAAACGACACAGCGCCCAATTGCACCCAGTCAAAGCGCTGCAGACCGGCATCGGTCACCACCAGCGCCAGTGCCAGCAACTCACCGACCAATACCAGCGCAACCACCGCCTGCAAGGTACAGAGGTTCGGTAAGAAATCCCCAGGCGGCGCGACCTCACCCGGTTGTTGGTCAGACCGGGGACCGATTCGTTGAGAAATGGCAGCACCTCCCGCAGTTAAGGTATAATGCGCGACCTCACCCGCACCGGGCTCAAAGCCGGGGCGGACATCTGTTTATTCTTAATAGCAACTCTTTCATAAAAGAGTTAGTCACCTGTGTCAACAACTCAGCAAATCGGGCGAGTCATACATGAGCCGAGACGAACAACCGTTAAAACCCTGGGGCGGTCGATTTTCCGAAGCCACCGATGCCTTTGTGGAAAGATTTACCGCCTCCGTCGGTTTTGACCAGCGCCTCTACCACCACGATATCAGCGGCTCTATCGCCCATGCCACGATGCTGGCGCGGGTCGGCGTGCTCACCGAAACCGAGTGCCGGGAGATCGTCGACGGGCTCGAGGCCATTCGCGGGGATATCGAGGCCGGCACCTTCAACTGGTCGGTCAGCCTCGAGGATGTGCATATGAATGTGGAGGCGGCCCTCACCGAGCGGATCGGCCCAACCGGGAAAAAACTTCACACCGGCCGCTCCCGCAACGACCAGGTGGCCACCGACATACGGCTCTATCTGCGCGATGAAATCGACACTGTCGATGCCGAGCTGACCCGTTTGCTGACCGGTTTGCTGGACCTGGCGGAGCGGGAAGCCGGTACCATCATGCCCGGTTTCACCCACCTGCAGACGGCGCAGCCGGTAACCTTCGGGCACCATCTGCTGGCCTGGTTTGAAATGCTGCAGCGCGACGCCGGGCGGCTGGCCGACTGCCGCAAGCGGCTCAATCAGTCACCGCTCGGGGCGGCGGCACTGGCCGGCACCACCTACCCGATCGACCGCGCTTACACCGCCGAACTGCTCGGCTTTACCGCGCCCACGGAAAATTCCCTCGACTCGGTCAGCGACCGGGATTTTGGCGTCGAGTTCTGTGCTTTTGCGGCGCTGTTGATGACCCACCTGTCCCGGGCCAGCGAGGAGCTGGTGCTGTGGGCTTCGGCGCAGTTCGATTTCATCGCACTGCCGGACCGCTTCTGCACCGGCTCTTCCATCATGCCGCAAAAGAAGAATCCCGACGTGCCGGAACTGGTAAGGGGCAAGACCGGGCGGGTCAACGGCCATCTGGTCAGTCTGCTGACGCTGATGAAATCCCAGCCCCTGGCCTACAACAAAGACAACCAGGAAGATAAGGAACCCCTGTTCGACACCATCGACACGGTCAAGGACTGCCTGCGGGCCTTCGCCGATATGGTGCCGGCCATCGAGGCCAACCGGGAGGCCATGTACGCCGCCGCCAAACGCGGCTTCGCCACCGCCACCGACCTGGCGGACTATCTGGTGGGACGCGGAATCCCTTTTCGTGATGCACATGATATTGTCGGAAAATCAGTGGCTTACGGTATAGACCAGGGTAGAGATTTGGCGGAGATGACACTGCAGGAGCTGCAACAGTTCTGCGCTATCATCGAGGCGGACGTGTTCGATGTGCTGACCCTTGAGGGTTCAGTGGCCGCCCGCAACCATATCGGCGGCACCGCGCCCAGTCAGGTGCGCGAGGCAGTGGGGCGGGCCCGCAGGCGGATCGCTGCCGGCTAGGCAGCGCAGCGGCTGCAAAACAGCCGCTAAAAAAGGGGTTCATGCACAAAAGTTTGGCAATTTGGTAACGTAGAACGCATTTGGTTTAAAGCATAACCACGGCCGGGATATATACTCATATTATGCAGCCGCAAAAGATTTCCACCGAATCTATCGACGAAGGACTCGATCGCAAACTCTTAAGCGCCATTAGAACCCGCTTTTTGACACTGAACGAAGCTCGTATCGAGCGCACCCGTTCGGCCCTGGCCGAACGCCAGCAGATCTTTCTGGATTTGCTGCCGCTGCTATTTCACACCAATCACCCGATGCTGCCCGGCTATGTTTCCCACCAGACGCCCTGCGGCGTAGCCGCTTATACGCCGTCGGCCGAGGAGCTGCAACTGGCCCGCAGTCTCGCCCGCAGCTTTCACCAGCACCGCGAGCCCCATAAAAAGCGCCAGGTACAGGCGCTGTTCATCATGGGCAGTGTCGGCACCGTCGCTCACAGCGATAGCAGCGATATGGATATCTGGGTGTGCCACAAACCGGGACTGGAGGCGGCGGCGCTGTCGGACCTCGATCACAAGTGCCAGCAACTGAGTCGCTGGGCGGCGCAACTGGGCCTGGAGGCCCATTTCTTTTTGATGGACTGCGAGCGCTTTCGCAAGGGTCACCTCGCCAGTCTCGACAGCGAGGGCAGCGGCAGCGCCCAGCGCTATCTGCTGCTCGACGAATTCTACCGCACCGGTCTGTTGATCGCCGGGCGCGCGCCACTGTGGTGGTTCAATCCCACCGGCCGCGAGCGGGACTACGACACCTACACCGAAACACTGCTCGGCAAACGCTTTATGCGCGCGGCAGATGTAGTCGACTTCGGCAGTATAGCGGCCATTCCCGGCGGCGAGTTTATCGGCGCCGGCGTCTGGCAGCTCTACAAAGGTATCGAGTCGCCTTACAAGTCAGTGCTGAAATTAATGCTGCTGGAGTGCTATGCGGCGGAACACCCGGATATCTCACCGCTGTCGTTGACGTTCAAACAGCTTATCTACGACGGCCATACCGATGTCAATGAGTTGGACCCCTACGTCATGGTGTACCGGCGTCTGGAAACCTACCTGACCTCGCGCGAGGAGTTCGAGCGACTGGAGCTGCTGCGCCGCTGTTTTTACTTCAAGGTCAACAAACCCCTGACCAAGGCGCTGACAGGGCGCACCAAATCCTGGCAGCGGTCACTGCTGGAAAAACTGGTCAAGGAGTGGGGATGGGATGCAAACCAGTTGCGCCTGCTCGACGCGCGCCCGCAATGGAAGGCCCAGCAGGTGATGGAAGAGCGCCAGTTGCTGGTCAACGAGTTCACCAACAGCTACCGGTTTCTGGTGGATTTCGCGCGCCAGACCCATATCAACGCCGCCATCAGTGCCGAGGAGCTGAATATCCTCGGTCGCAAGCTGCACGCCGCCTTCGAGCGCAAGGCCGGCAAGGTTGAATGGATCAACCCGCATATCTCTCAGGATTTGAGCGAGCCCTTCATTACATTTGTCGAGGAAAAGCGCGAAGTCGTCGGCAGCTTCCAGCTCGGCACCGTCTGGACCGCCTACGCCGAGGCACCCTCCGGCCAGCCGTTTCAAACCGAGCAGGCAATCAAGCAGAGTCGCGACCTGGTGGAGCTGATCACCTGGTGCCACTGCAACGGCGTGCTGACCCAGCAAACCCGCTGTGAGGTATCCTCGTCGCTGGACAATCTGTCCGCCGGTGCTCTGCTGCAAACCCTGCAGGCGGTGCAGCGCTGGCTGCCGCTGCCGCTCAGCCCCGTCCCCCACGAGAGTTTTCAGCACCAGGCCTATTCCCTGTCGCTGCTGCTGCTGATCAACGTGGGTACCGACCCGCACCACCACCTGCACCAAAAAGGCATCCACCGGCTCAGCGGCCACGTCGATCCGCTGGGGTTCAGCGGCCTGCGGGAAAACCTGATTTCAACCATCGACCTGATCAGCCTGAATTCCTGGAACGAAGTGGGCACCCACCACTTCGGCAATCACGCGCTGCTGAACTGCCTGCTGCACTACCTGCGCCTGACCCCGCCGGATTCCAATCGGCCACTGCCGCAACTGACCATTCGCTGCCTGAACACCAATCGGGGGGTGGCCATCAGCCAGCGGGTGGAGGAGTTGCTGCGCGATGTCGCGGCCTGTTTTTACAGCGGCACACGGCCGTCCAATACCCGCTACCTGTTTGAGATGTCGGGCGACTATTACAGCCTGCAGTTTCGCGACAACCAGCCCCATATCAGCCACCTGCACGACAATGAAGGCCTGATGGAGCATCTCGGCCAGGCGCAGGCGAGCTACAGTCCGTTGATGGTGGATCGCTACGCCCTGCGCGGCAATCCCCTCAGCATCATCGCCGATCTCGCCAATGACACTGCCATCCAGATTTTTTACCGGCAACTGGACGACACCGAGGCGGATGTCTATGTGGTGGATGAGAAAGGGTCGATCCTGCAGATGCGGGCGCCCTTTCTCAATCACCAGACCCTGCTGCGGCCGCTGCACCGCTTTATCCGCGCCGTTATCGACCGCCAGAGTGTCGAGTCCGATCTGTTGCAGGACGGCTTCGGTATCTATCCGATAGACTTTTATGAATTGATGTCCGGTGCCCAGGGCACCACTCACTGCGAGCGGCGCAGCGTCAACACCGATTTAAACAAGCTCAACTTCTTCAATGTGCAGGTGATCGCCGATATCAATTATACGGGCGAGATCTGCTACACCATCTACTGCGATCAAAAGGAATTCAGCGAGTTGGACTTTGGTGAAAACCTGTTTGATGCTGTGGCCCAGCATATTCTTTCACGCCGCAGCAACGATGAGCGCTATCCCTGCCATATCACCGATCTGGACCTGTCCAACTGCCGCATGCAACTGGCCCCGGAGGGCCGGCTGCAGATCAGCCATTACCTGCGGATTAAGGCCGATCTCGAAATGCAGTTGAATCTTTCGCTGCAATCGGTTTGATAAGGGTTGCGTTTACTGTAGCAAGGATGTGCCAAGGGCCGGCCGGTCCCCTTCGTGCCGCCGGAAGTGGTGCCTGAAGGAAGGGGAGTGGCACCATTCTAGGGGGACAGGTAAAACCTGTCCCCGCACCGTGCCGCGGGCGGGAGTGCCTCAAGAAAGGGGAGTGGCACCAGTCTGCGTCTCTGTACCACAACGGGACGCAATTGCCTGAACCTCACGCCAGCCGCTATACTTGCCCGCTTTGGCTTGACGCAAGGTTACCACCCTATGGGCCGTCCGATTTTCTCCTCCACAACCGCACTGCTATTGGCGTTGGCGCTGGTCGGCTGCGGTCAAAAAGGTCCACTGTACCTGCCGCAGCCGGCAACCGACCCGCAACCTTCTGGCAGTCAGGAGCCTTCGACCAATCGAGAGCCCTCAGCTAATAGAGAGCCCTCAGCCAATCGAGAGCCCTCAGCCAATCGAGAGCCCTCAACCGAAAAAGAGAGGGAAGAGCCTACCGAAGCCCGACTCAAGCCCACAGTCAAACCGCCCGCCCCCACTGTCCGGTAGCACCGGGCCGGCCCCGTTTACTCCCCTGGCGACACTGTCCATTGATAACCACGAACGAGAAGGACGAGAGCGACATGCAAGATTTTCACTACCGCGACGGTGAGATGTACGTCGAGGACGTCCCCCTCGAGGCCCTCGCCAGAGACCATGGCACGCCCACCTACGTCTACAGCCGGGCCGCCCTGACCCGCGCTTACCAGGCCTATGCCGAGGCGCTCGGCGACCATCCCGGGATGATCTGCTACGCGGTCAAGGCCAATTCCAACCTGGCGGTGCTGCAGGTACTGGCACAGCTCGGCGCCGGCTTCGATATCGTCTCCGGCGGCGAGCTGCAGCGGGTAATGCGCGCCGGCGCCGATCCCGCCCGGGTGGTGTTTTCCGGCGTGGGTAAAACCGCCGCGGAAATGACCGAGGCACTGCGCGCCGGGGTGCACTGTTTCAATGTAGAATCGGCGGCGGAGCTGGAGGTGCTGGCGCAGGTGGCGGCGCAGATGGGGCGCACCGCCAGGGTGTCGCTGCGGGTAAATCCCGATGTCGACGCCAACACTCATCCCTATATCTCCACCGGCCTCAAGGAAAACAAATTCGGGGTGGATATCGATCAGGCCCGCGACGTCTACCGGCGGGCACAGGCGTTGCCGAGCCTCGAGATCATTGGCATCGATTCTCATATCGGTTCACAACTGACCGAGCTGGCGCCGTTTCTCGACGCCCTGGACCGGATACTGGCGCTACTGGATCACCTGGCCGAGGACGGCATCGCCATCCGCCACCTGGACCTGGGCGGCGGCCTGGGGGTCACTTACCAGGATGAGGACCCGCCCTCCCCGGCCACGTATATCAACGCCGCCAAAGCCCGTCTCGGAGACAGACAAGTAGAGTTGGTTTTCGAACCCGGCCGCTCCATTGCCGCCGCTGCCGGTGTCCTGTTGACCCGCGTCATCTATCTGAAACCAACGGCGCAGCGCAATTTCGCCATTGTCGATGCCGCCATGAACGACAATATTCGCCCGGCGCTGTATCAGGCCTGGCAGGATGTAAAGCCCATAAGACCCCGCAACGGCACCGCAAATACCTGGGATCTGGTCGGCCCCGTGTGCGAAACTGGTGACTTCATCGCCAAGGATCGCCAACTCAATCTTGAGGTCGGCGACTGCCTGGCGATGATGGTGGCAGGTGCTTACTGCTTTGCGATGAGTTCCAATTACAACAGCCGCGGCCGTGCCGCGGAGCTGTTAATCGACGGGCAACAGGTCCACGTGGCACGGGTACGGGAGGACTTCGACCACCTCGTGCGCGGGGAACAGTTGTTGCCGCAATCGCCGGTTTGAACGCGCCGAAAAGCGCCGGAATAAAGGCCGGAATAAAGGCCGGAATAAAGAAAGTACCCTGAAGGACGACTATGCGCCTACGTTTCACCAAGATGCAAGGCCTCGGCAACGACTTCGTGGTGGTCGACGCCATCAGCCAGCGAATCAAACTCACCGGCGAGAAGGTGCGCAAAATTGCCGATCGACGTTTCGGCGTAGGTTGCGATCAACTGCTGGTGGTGGAGGTGCCGAACAACCCCGAGGTCGACTTTCACTACCGGATCTACAACGGCGACGGCACCGAGGTGGAGAACTGCGGCAACGGCGCCCGCTGCTTTGCCAAATTCGTGCGCGAGCGCAAATTGACCGGCAAGCATCGCATTGCGGTGGAGACCGCCACCGGCATCATGGTGTTGCAGGTACGGGCCGACGGTGGGATCAGTGTCGATATGGGGGTACCGGGCCTGGCACCGGCCGACTTGCCCTTCACGGCCCCGCAGCGGGCCACCACCTACCCCCTTGCCCTGGACCACCAGACTCGCCTGACCATCGCCGCCGTCTCCATGGGCAACCCTCACGCGGTGACCCGGGTAGAGGATGTGGCAAGCGCCGATGTGGCGGGACTGGGCCCCCGGGTCGAGTCTCACCCCGATTTTCCCCGTCGCGTCAACGCCGGTTTTATGCAGGTGCTGTCACGCACCGAAATCAACCTGCGTGTCTACGAGCGCGGTGCCGGTGAGACCCTGGCCTGCGGCACCGGCGCCTGCGCCGCTGTAGTGGCAGGCCGCCTACAGGACCTGTTAGACTCAGAGGTAAAGGTCAACCTGCCGGGGGGGAGTCTGTCCATTGCCTGGCCGGGAGAGGGGCAGGCAGTGACTATGACCGGTCCGGCAACTACAGTTTTCCACGGGCAGATAAAGATCTAATGAGTGATCACACCATCATTGACCGCGATACGGTCCTGAGCGAAGAGCAGGTCAGCGAGTTTCTGCGCCAGCATCCCGATTACTTCGTAAAAAATCCCGGACTGCTCGCCGACCTGCGCCTGCCCCATGAGAGCGGCGGCGCCATCTCCCTGGTGGAGCGACAGGTATCGGTGCTGCGCGAACGCAATATGGATATGCGCCACCGCCTGAGCAAACTGCTCGATAACGCCCGCGACAACGACAAGCTGTTTGAGAAAACCAAACGCCTGATTCTGGCCCTGCTCGAAGCCCAGGACCTGGGCGACCTGGTGGATGCCCTGTTCTACAGCTTCGACAACGAATTCAACATTCACTTCACCACCCTGCTGTTTTACGGCGATCCCGCCCGCCTGCCGTCGACGGCGGCGCGGGTAGTCAGTATCGGCGAGGCCCGCGCCCATATCGGCCAGGTGCTGAAAACCAACCGCGCCATGTGTGGCAGCATGAGCCCGGCGGAGCGCCGCTTTCTGTTTGGCGACAGCGCTGATCAAGTGGGTTCCACCGCCATAGTGCCGCTGATTCACGGCAATGCGTTCGGGCTGCTGGCGATCGGCAACCGCGATCCGAAGTACTATCGCTCCAGCATGGGCACTCTGTTTCTGAGCTATATCGGCGAAGTGCTCAACCGCATGCTGCCGCCGAAACTGTTGCGGCGATGAGCGAACCGCTGCCGTTACAGCGGGAAAATCTGGCGTTCCAGCGTTACCTGGTGACCGAGCGGCAGCTTTCACCCCGCACGGCCGCAGCCTATCAGCGCGATATCGACAAGTTGCGCCACTATTGCGCCGAGCAGGGTATTGAGCGCGTGGCCGATATCCGGCCTTTTCACCTGCACCAGAGTCTGGCAACCCTGCACCGCCGCGGTCTCGGAGGCAAAAGCCTGCAACGCTGGCTGTCGGGGCTGCGCAGTTTTTTCGAGTTCTGCCTGCGCCGGGGCTGGCTCAAGGCCAATCCTGCCGCCGGCATCCGTGCACCCAAAAGTGCCAGAACCCTGCCCAAGACCCTGGATGTGGATCAGGCCGGCCAGTTTGTCAGCCTGCCCGGCAAGCGTGCTATCGACTGCCGCGACCGCGCCGTGGTGGAGCTGATGTACTCCTCGGGATTGCGACTGGCGGAACTGGTGTCGCTGGATATCGCCGATATCGACCTGGCCGACGCCAGCCTGCGGGTGCTGGGCAAGGGCAACAAAACCCGCCAGCTGCCGGTCGGTAAAATGGCCTGCCGGGCCCTGCGGGACTGGTTGCGGGCACGTGCAGAGCTGGCCGGCGCCGGCGAACCGGCCTTGTTTGTCAGCCGGCGTGGCGGCCGCCTGCAGCCGCGCAGCGTGCAGCAACGCCTGCAGCAGATCAGTCAACGCCAGGCCATGGAACAGCCGGTGCATCCGCATATGCTGCGCCACTCGTTCGCCAGCCATATGCTCGAATCGAGCGGTGACCTGCGCGCTGTGCAGGAATTGCTCGGCCACGCCAATATCAGCACCACCCAGGTCTATACCCATCTCGATTTCCAGCACCTGGCCCGGGTTTACGACGCGGCCCATCCGCGGGCCCGGCGTACCGGCAATGCAGAAGGCGGTGTAACAGATAACCTGGAGCCGCCTGAAAACCGTCCCGAGGCACCCCAGTGACCGCTGTCAAACTGATAACCTTCGATCTCGACAATACCCTCTGGCATGTGGACGAGGTGCTGCGCAAAGCCGAACAGGCGGTGTACGGCTGGTTGCAGCACCACTGCCCCACCCTCACCGGCGCCTACTCGGCCGAGGCGTTGTTTGAGGCCCGGGTTGCCTATTGGAAACAACACCCTGAATTCAAGCACCAGATCAGCATTATGCGCCGCTCATCGCTGGCGCACCTGTTGGAGGGCTGCGGTTACAGCGCCGCCGAGGCGCGACAGCACAGTGATGAGGCATTTGAGCTGTTTATGGACTTTCGCCACCGGGTGACCTTCTTTGACCATGCGCTCGGCGTGGTCGAGCAGCTCGGCCGGCACTACCAGCTCGGTATCCTCAGCAACGGCAATGCCTGTCCCCGGCGGCTGGGTATCGACAACTACTTTGATTTTCACTACAGCGCTGAGGCCCTGAATGCCAGCAAGCCGTCACCGGTGCCGTTCACGACCGCGCTCGAGCACGTTCAAGTCGAGGCGCGCCAGTGTATCCATATCGGCGATAGTCCGCGGGACGATATTCTCGGCGCTGCGGCCCTGGGTATACAGACGATTTGGGTGAATCGCGAGGGCGAGCCCTGGCGCGAGTCGAGCTGCAGGCCGGATGCCGAGGTTGCGTGTCTCAGCGAAATACCGCAGGCAGTAGCTGACATCGAACAGCGTCTCTCTCGGCGGCACGGTGCGGGGACGTAACTTTAGTTGCGTCCCCCTAGAATGGTGCCACTCCCCTTTCTGGAGCCACCTGTTTGGTCTACTGCGATTTCTTTTTGTCTTCAAGCTGACTGTAAGCGCTCTTAGCGGCACCGTGCCACCGAAAGCAGTGCTGTTTGAGAGTACGTGGTCCCGCTCAAGGGGGACAGGTAAAACCTGTCCCCGCACCGTGCCGCCGGGAGAGATGCCAAAGGAAAGTCCTTGGGACAGGCATCGCACCAGCCAACCTAAATAGGCCGACTGCCATAACTACTGTTCGGCTTTTTCGGCGGGTCCGCCGTCACATGAGGGTCCACACGGTCGATCTTGCCGCCCTGGCTGAGAAACTTTTCAACCTCATCCTGTAACTGCCCGCGCAAGCGGTCACGTGAAGACACACTGCGTCCCTCCGCGTGGTCATCTCTACTACCAAAAAACTCTTTCTCGACACCAGCGTCACCATCGCGCGCCGGAGGATTCTTCGTTGCCATGCGATCACCTAACCAATTAAATCGGGCCTGGTTCTGCCGGTTACAAGACACTACCGGCAAGCGTCGCCGCTTAGCTGCAAGCTTGCGCGCCGAGCGAGAATATTTATAGCGCAGCAGTGTTTCTTCGCCAGTCCCGCACAGGACAATTTTTAGGCTAATTTGATCTTAGCTCGCCGATCCTCCCAACCCTGGGTTATTTATGCGGCCGATGGCATCATATATTTAATTTACAACGTAAACTTTATGACCTAGCATCCCCCGATGGCCCGCAAATCGCTCAGTCCAGATCAAATCAACCGCTTTCGCGACCAATTTTGCGACACGGCCTATGAGCTGTACAAAAACGCCGACTACGATGCCGTCAGCATGCGCGGTATCGCCAAAGCCATGCAGTGCAGCCCGATGATGGCCTATCGCTACTTCGCCAACAAAGACGCCGTCTTCGCCGCCCTGCGCAGCCGCCTGTTCGGCCAATTGGGCAAGTACCTGGAGCAGGTACCGGCACAGCTCGATCCGCTGGCACGCCTGGAGGGCCTGGCACTCGCCTATATCCGTTTCGCCCGCGAGCACCCCCACGCCTACCGCCTGCTATACGTGGTGCACCGACACCAGTTACCGGCACCTCCACAGACCGAGGCGGCCCAGGGACACACCGGCAACATGCTGTTCGCCGCCACCCGGCAGGCGGTGGACCGCGGCTGCCTGCGCGGCGACCCGGCCACCCTGGCGCACCTGTTTTGGGCCGCCGTCCACGGCCTGGTGTCGCTGCACCTGGCCGGCCAGCTCAACCAGGGCGTCGGTTTCGACGACCTGCTGCCGGCGATGCTGCGGTCGCTGCTGCAACAACACAGCGATATCAATGCAATCGCCGGCACCTGACACCGGGCACAATTTTCACAACAGCCAAGAGTTGAGGTAAAACATGAGTAACTATAAAGGAAAAACCGCCGTCATCAGCGGCGGCGCCGAGGGCATCGGCCTGGCCATCGGCCGCGCCCTGGGCCAACAGGGGATGAACGTGGTGTTGGCCGATATCGACACCGCGCAGCTGGCCGTGGCGCAGGAGCAATTGTCCGCCGAGCAGATTCCGGTCCTGACCCTACCTCTGGATGTCGCCGTGGAGAGCCAGTGGCAGGAGGTCGCCCGCCAGACCCTGGCGCACTTCGGCAAGGTGCATATGCTGGTCAACAACGCCGGCGTCGGCGGTATTCCCGGCAATGCCGAACATACCGATGAGGCCGGTTGGCGCTGGACCATCGACGTCAACCTGATGGGGGTGGTGTACGGCGCGCAAACCTTTATTCCGCTGCTGAAACAACAGGGCGAGGGCGGTTGGGTCATCAATGTGGCCTCCATGGCGGGCATGGCCGGCACCCCGTTTGCCGGTCCCTACACCGCCACCAAGCACGCGGTGGTAGCGCTGTCGGAAGCCTGGCGCGAGGAACTGAAGTCACGCGAGATCAAAGTGGCCGTGCTGTGCCCGGCTTTTGTGAAAACCCGCATTCACCAGTCGCACCGCAACCGCCAGGCCCGCTATGCGCCCGATCAGCCGCCCTCGGAAAAGCAAATGAAAATGGCCAGCGGCGCCGCCGTGGCAGTTGAGAATGGAATCGATGTGAACATTATCGGCAAGCGGGTGGTGGAGGCGCTGGACCAGGGTGAATTCTATATTTTCTCCCACCCCAATTACCGGCCCATCACCCAGCAGCGCGCCGCCGCCATAGATGCAGCATTTGAGCGCGCCGCCAAGAGTCCGCTGCTACAGCATATCGTCGATCAGGAGATAGTGACGTTTTAAACCTGTTACATTTTAGGCTTGGCATGGCCTTGCGAAGCCGGTCTGCCAGACCCGGTGGACTTTACCCGGTCATTCCCGCCAGTGCGGGAATGCTCACACGGCGTCGCTGCCGGTCTCGCCGGTGCGGATACGGATAATTTCTTCAATGGCGGTAATAAAGATTTTGCCGTCACCGATTTTGCCCGTCTGCGCCGACTTGGTGATCGCCTCGACAGCCTGCTCAACCATGCCGTCATCCACCGCCAGCTCCAACTTCACTTTGGGGAGAAAATCCACCACATACTCCGCGCCGCGATACAGCTCGGTATGCCCCTTTTGCCGGCCGAAGCCCTTGACTTCGGTAACGGTCATACCCTGCACACCCACCTCTGACAGAGCGGTGCGCACGTCATCGAGTTTGAACGGTTTGATTACAGCCGTGATCAATTTCATCAGATGCTTCCTTATAATGGGTCTTGCGCCACCTGTGTTACGTTTAAATTACGCTTCAACTTGACTCTCAAACGCAATTTTTTTCTCAATCTTTGCCCCACCGGAGGACAATCCGTAGCGGACTGTGACGCTGTCGAGGGCATACCATACACGCAAAAACCGGTAAAATCATCCCGGCGAATTGACCTGGCGCAAGGGTGTAAACGAAAGCTCCCGCCCGGTGGCGGCGGGCGGGAGACCGGGGCCGGTATCGCAGCCGGCCCGCCGCCAAACGCTTATTTGGTAGTGAACTCAGGGTAAGCTTCCATACCACATTCGGCCAGATCGACACCGTCGAATTCCTCCTCTTCGGTGACGCGAATACCCATCGCCGCCTTCAGCACAGCCCAGACAATCAGGCTGGTGACAAAGACCCAGCAGAAGATCACCGCGGCGCCGCCAAGCTGACCGAGGAAAGACGCATCACCATCGGTAATCGGCACTACCATGACACCGAAGAAACCCACCACACCGTGCACGGAGATGGCGCCGACCGGATCGTCGATCTTCAACTTGTCCAGTGCCAGGATGCTGAATACCACAATGATGCCACCCACCGCACCAATCAGCGTCGCCGCCAGGGGCGAGGGGTCCGCCGGCTCGGCGGTAATCGCCACCAGACCGGCCAGGGCACCGTTTAACGCCATGGTCAGATCGGCCTTGCCGAAAATAATGCGGGCCACGGCCAGCGCCGCAATCAGACCGCCGGCCGCCGCCGCGTTGGTGTTCAAAAAGACGTTGGCGACTTCGTTGGCCACAGCCACACCGCCGAGTTTCAACGTAGAACCACCGTTGAAACCAAACCACCCCATCCACAGGATAAACATACCGAGTGTGGCCAGCGGCAGATTAGCACCGGGAATGGCATTTACCTCACCGTTGGGACCGTATTTACCTTTGCGGGCGCCGAGCAGGATAACCCCTGCCAGGGCGGCGGCGGCACCGGCCATATGGACAATACCGGAACCGGCGTAGTCACTGTAGTTGAGCGCGCCGAACAACGGCACCTCTTTACCACCCCAGGTCCAGCCGCCCTCGACAGGATAGATAACACCGGTCATGACCACGGCAAATGCCAGGAACGCCCACAGCTTCATCCGCTCCGCCACCGCGCCGGAGACGATCGACATGGCCGTGGCCACGAATACCACCTGGAAGAAAAAGTCGGAGGCACCGGAGTAGACGGAATCGCCGTCAAAACCGTTTTCCGCCGAGTCCGCCAGCACCTGGGCGATAGCCCCGTCATCCATACCGGCCACGGTAGTGACCCCGGACAGGAAGTAGCCGCCGTCATACATGAAGTGGTAACCGCAAATCATATACATGGTGCAGGCAACGGCAAACAGCGCCACATTCTTGGTCAGGATTTCGGTGGTGTTTTTAGCGCGCACCAGCCCGCTTTCCAACATCGCGAACCCCGCCGCCATCCACATTACCAGTGCGCCGCAGATCAAAAAGTAAAACGTATCTATGGCGTACTGCAATTCGAAAATTTGGTTTTCCATAGCAGATCTCCCAGGAAATAAAAAGCTTTTTTATAATGCGTCTTCGCCGGTCTCGCCGGTGCGAATACGAATAACTTGTTCAAGTGTGGAAACGAAAATTTTGCCGTCACCGATTTTTCCGCTGTGCGCCGCTTTGCTGATCGCTTCAACAACGCTCTCGACTTGCGTCTCACTGATGGCGACTTCTATTTGTGTTTTCGGCAAAAAGTCCACAACGTATTCCGCACCGCGGTAAAGTTCAGTGTGACCTTTTTGCCGGCCAAAGCCCTTTACCTCGGTGACAGTGATACCTTGTACACCTATCTCCGATAAAGATTCGCGCACAGCATCTAATTTAAATGGCTTGATCACCGCTGTTACGAGTTTCATGATGCACTCCTTAGTGGATTGCTATAGCCCGCACCGGAGTGCGGGAAAATTAAGGGTTCTTTTTTTAAAAACCGTTAAGGGCTGTTTTTTATAAGCCGTTAAAGTCTTTTTTGTAAGCCGTTAAAGTCTTTTTTAAAACCCTTACCGACTCTTTTCTAAAACTCGTTAAAGACTTTTAGAGATCGAAAAAACAATACGGTCATCGGCGTTATCAAAGTCGTCGATATCAGTGCCGTACCAGGTCAGGCCCAGGTCGAGGTCAGCCACACTGTGGGTTACACCGATGGAGTAATCGATGTAATTGTCTTCACCCTCAACGACCTCATCATCGGCCTCGGTCAAGCCCACGTGCAGATCGAGACTGGTGGCTTCGCTGAGCGAAAAAGAGTAGCCCGCACTGAGAACAAAAGCATCGGGACCACCGTCGCCGAAGTATTCATCGGAATAAACTACGCTGAATTCAAAGTCATAAGCACTCAGACCAACCACAAACTCCTGGTAGTTCAATGCTGCTTCATCACCGGGATACATGAAGTAAATGTAGGAGAAATCCAAAGCTACATTTTCGGACAGCTCAAACCCATAGCCGCCGTAGAAATCCATCTCGGTGGTCACCTCGGAACCAAAGTCTACATTCGAAGCCCAGGTGCCCAGGTAAAAACCATTGCCGAAGTCCGCGTCAAAACCACCTTGAATCGCGCCTTTTTCGTTGGTCTGGGAAACACCGCGGAACACATAGTCGGTGGCCAGGGTGACATTGCCGGTGATCTCGACCGCCTGGGAAACCGCGGCACCAGAAACGAGGGCAATGCCGGCTGCCAGTTGAGTTAGTTTTTTCATTGTCTTCCTCCTAAGTAGATTCTCTGTGAGCCCTTGCCCATGCCGTTTTCCGTTATTGTTACACCCGCACGGTCTTTGTCTGAGTCAAAGGTAGATGTCATTTAGCACAGACCGGGCCAACTCTCTTTAGGCTTTATAAAACAACGAGTTAAAGAAAAACGAGGTCACCTGGGAGCGCCTCACGTGAAGCTACCGAGCTACCGGCGCACCACAATTGCGCAGCCACAACGGCACCGCGCTGGTGCGGGAGCAAAAATGGTGCATGGCGCTGGCGCGGCCGACAAAGTGCGCCAATTGCGTTAAAATTGTTCGCCCAGTCCGTCGATGAAAGGCTTTGTCATGTTTCCCCCACTGCCCAAGCAACTGTTTAAGCATCTCGCCGAGGACTTGAGCGAGGCCCTGGTGCAACGTGGTGGCGTACTGCCCCAAAAAGAACTGCAAGCGTTGCTGCAGTCGGCACTGGGCCGACTGAACCTGGTTACCAGGGAGGAATTCGATGCGCAGGCCGCAGTGCTGTTGCGCACGCGGGAAAAAGTAGAGCAACTGGAGAAAGAGGTAACGACACTGAGCGCGACAATCGCGTCGCTGCCGGCGCCGGAACAGAAGTGATGCCGGCACCGCACTCCATGCCCAGACCGCAGGCCGGCGGGTGAGTGCGGTTGGCTGGGCTCTACAACAAAGGGCGTGATTTGGATTACACTACAGGCCGCAGTCGCGTCCCGAAGCCACAGCCGGATCGCGATCGTTTTTTCAGGGAAGCTGTTTTTTCAAGCTCTTGTTTTCAAGCTAAGGAAGGCTTATGTCGCTCGCTATCGTTTACAGTCGCGCCCAAATCGGCATCGACGCCCCACTGGTTACCGTGGAAACCCATCTCTCCAACGGCCTGCCCGGGCTTTCCATCGTCGGCCTGCCCGAAACGGCCGTCAAAGAGAGCAAAGAACGGGTGCGCTGTGCACTGCTCAACAGCCATTTTGACTTCCCGGCCCGGCGCATCATTATCAACCTGGCGCCGGCGGATCTGCCCAAACAGGGCGGTCGCTATGACCTGGCCATCGCCCTGGGTATTTTGATTGCCTCGGATCAACTGCCCGGCAAGAAAGTGCGGGACTACGAATTTCTGGGAGAACTGGCACTGTCCGGCGACCTGCGCAGCGTGCGCGGGTGCCTGCCCGGCGCTATCGCCTGTGGAAAAGCCGGCAGAATGCTGGTGCTGCCCCGGGCCAATGGTGCCGAAGCTGCTCTTTGTGCCGATACCCAGGTATTTACTGCCACCAATCTGCTACGGGTCTGCGCCCACCTGCGCGCCCGCGAACCCCTGCCCCGGGCGGAACCCGCAGTGCTATCCACAACGTCGGATTACCCGGACTTAAGCGATGTAAAAGGCCAGGTGCAGGCCAAACGCGCACTGGAAATCGCCGCCGCCGGCGGCCACAACCTGCTGTTTTACGGTCCGCCCGGCACCGGCAAAACCATGCTCGCCAGTCGCCTGCCCGGGTTGCTGCCGCCCCTCGACGACGACGAGGCGCTGGCGGTGGCGGCCGTGCATTCGGTAGCCGGGGCCGATGTCGCCGGCTGCTGGCTGCGGCGGCCATTTCAATCGCCCCACCACACTGCCTCGGCGGTGGCCCTGGTCGGCGGCGGCAGCCAGCCAAAGCCCGGTGAAATCTCCCTGGCCCACAAGGGGGTGCTATTTCTGGACGAACTGCCCGAGTTCCAGCGCCAGGTGCTCGAAGTGTTGCGCGAGCCGCTGGAGTCCGGCGAGATATGTATTTCCCGGGCCCGCGCGCAGGTGCGCTTTCCGGCCGACTTCCAGTTGATTGCCGCTATGAATCCCTGCCCCTGCGGTTATCAAGGTGCGAACGACGGCCGCTGCAGTTGCACGCCGGATCAGTTGCGCCGCTACCGGGATAAGCTCTCCGGCCCCCTGCTGGACCGGATCGATTTGCAGGTGCCGGTTTTACAGTTGCGGTACAGTGAATTGCAATCGACCCATAGCGGTGAGACAACCGCCGTCGTGAGCGAACGGGTCTTCCAATGTCGATCGCTACAGATAAAGCGCCAGCAAAAAACCAATGCGCAACTGAATAACCGGGAGGTGGAAAAGCTGTGCCGGTTGGATCGACAACAGCAGCAACTGCTGGATCGGGCCATGAACAAACTCGGCTTCTCTGCGCGGGTTTACCATCGCATTCTGAAAGTGGCGCGCACCATTGCCGATCTGGGCGGGGAGGACGTTATGAAGACACCGCACCTGGCCGAGGCAATCACCTATCACGGATTAAACCGGAAGGGTTAGGCGGGTTATGGTGGTGCTGCCGGAGCCGCCATCACTGGACATTATTTAATTTCACTCTGACATGAATCCCACTTTCTTAAGCAAAACTGTGCTAATTGACCGGTCTGGCCCTGGCTGAAGCCTTCAGAAACACGCTGTGGACCCGTCCCTGGGAGCTTCACGACAGCATCCCTGCTGTCGAGAGTTTCTGAAGGCTTCAGCCAGGGCCAGACCTACCTCCAGTACAATTAATCGAGATCGATGTGGCTGGAGCGGTGACCGATCAACTGGCACAGTTTTACTTAACTAAGTGCCATTCAGGTCTGACCCGAATGGCACTTGGTTAAGAGACCTTGCACCCATTTACCGATCTCTGTCCCAGTCGTATTGGTCTTGCTTAAGAATACTGCGGGTAGGTCTGCCTCTGGAGAGGGCTTTCAGAAACTCTCGACAGCAGGGATGCTGTAGAGAAGTCCCCAGGGACGGGTTCACGACGTGTTTCTGAAAGCCCTCTCCAGAGGCAGGCCGGTCAATTAGCACAGTTTTGCTTAACCAAGTGCCATTCAGGTCTGACCCCAAACATTTACCATAATGACTGTTAACCACTGGCTCTCAATGCCAACACCCGATCCAACTCATCAAACGCCACAGGCTCACAAAGATGAAAACCCTGCACCTGATCGCAGCGGCACTGGCGCAAAAAACTCAGTTGGGCCTTTGATTCCACCCCGACCGCCACCACGTTTTTTTCCATACTGTGGGCAAACGCGATCATGGACCGCACCAGACGGCGGTCGTTGGCGTTGCTGTCGATGTTATCGATAAACTGCCGGTCAATTTTCAGTGTGGACAAGGGTATGCGCTGCAGGTGAACAAACGACGAAACCCCGGTACCGAAGTCATCCAAAGCAAAATTCACCCCCATCTGCGCCAGGGCGCGGATACACAAACTGACCCGGTCGAGGTTTGCCATCACCGTGGTTTCGGTGAGTTCGAATTCCAGGTGGCGGCTGTCTACTCCCGTCTCAGCCAGAATGCCGGCGATACGGGTAACCAGGCTGTTGTCGGTAAACTGCCGCAGCGACAGGTTCACCGCCACATTCAACGCCGGCGACTGCAGCGCACGCAGCCGCCGTAAATCCTCACAGGCCTGCTGCACCACCCAATAGCCGATATCAACAATCAGCCCGGAGCTCTCCGCGGTGGCGAGAAACGCCTCCGGCATCAACAGCCCCCGCTGTGGATGGCACCAGCGGATCAGCGCCTCCAACGCCACCATATTACCGCTGCCGATATCGATCCGGGGCTGGTAGTGAAGTACAAATTCACCCTCGCTCAACGCCTGCCGCAACTCGCCTTCCAAAACCAATTGCCGGCGCGCCTGCTCATTCATCACTTCGGTGAAAAACCGGTAGGTGCTGCCCTCCTCCTGCTTCGCCTGATACATGGCCATATCCGCATGCTTTTGCAACGTGTCGGCGTCGCGGCCGGCATCCGGGTACACCGCGATGCCCAGGCTGCAACCGATGGTTACCTGCTGGCCGCTCAAATAATAGGGCCGGGTAATCTCGGTCACTATCTTCTGCGCGATATGAACGATGCTGGTGGTGGAGGCGGTGGCCTCCAATAGAATGGTGAATTCGTCGCCGCCGATACGGGCCACGGAATCGCTCTTGCGCATACAGGTACTGAGTCGCTCGGCGCAGGCGCGAATCAGGGCATCGCCGACATCGTGACCATAGCTGTCGTTAACCAGCTTAAAGTCATCGAGGTCCATATACATCAGGGTAAACGGCCGCTGGCCCCGCTCCGCCAGTTGCAGTGCGTGTTCGAGACGGTCGCGGAACAAGATGCGATTGGGCACGTTGGTAAGGATGTCGTAGTGCGCGAGCCTGGCCAGTTTCAACTCCGCCGCCTTGCGCTCGATCGCATAGCGCAGGGTGCGCTCCAGCAGTTGCGAGTCGATACTGCCCTTGACCAGGTAGTCAGAGGCACCGGTGCGGATAATCTGCCGGTCGAGTTCCGCCTCCATCTCATCGGTCATCACCAGGATCGGCACCTGGCAACCCATGGTGCGGGCACCCTCCAGCAGGTCGCGGCCATTGCCGTTGCCCCAGTGATAATCGAGCAGCACCACGTCGTACTGATCGGTCATCAGTTCATCCATGGCGTACTCGAGCCGATCGCACCAGGTCAGCCGATAGTCCGTATGACGCACCTGCCGCAGCAGGTCGCCCACCAGCAGATACTCCGCGTGTTCGTTATTGATGAATAAGATTTTTATTGTGGTATCCATGACAGTGCGCGCCGTGACGCAAGGGTGTCAGACCTCCTGCCACAATTACCAGGTGAAAAGTTCACAACGAAGTACGACTGCCTGCTGGCACCCGTTGCCATAATCATGTCTTACGTTTAGCACTGAAACTGTAGCAATTCCAATTTAGCCGGGCCAAGGTAAATATTTCACAGCTCCGCCTGCCTGTATTTGTCCGGCGCTGTGAATCGGTAGACGTTGAATCACAATGCCGGGTTGCTACAATGCCGGGCTACTACAACGCCTGATCGCCGCCGGCCCGACTGCACCTCAGCGGACCCGCTATTTCTATGGCCCGCAAGATTCTGCCAATAACCGTCTGTAGTAGCCGACCTGAGTAGCCGACATGAGTAGACGACGTGACCCAACTCAACCCCCGACAGCGCGAAGCCGTGCGCTACATCGACGGCCCCTGCCTGGTACTGGCCGGCGCCGGCAGCGGCAAAACCAGTGTCATCACCCGCAAGATCGCCTACCTGATTGAGGCGTGCGGCCTGGCGGCGCGACACATTGCGGCGGTCACCTTTACCAACAAGGCCTCCCGGGAAATGCGCGAGCGGGTTACCGGCCTGGTCAACCGCCAGGGCGCCAAGGGCCTGACCGTCTCAACCTTTCACAATCTGGGTCTCACTATCATCCGCCGCGAATACAAACAGCTCGGCTTCAAGCCGGGGTTTTCCATATTCGACGCCGAGGACGCCCGCAGCCTGCTGAAAGAGCTGATGCTGAAGGACGGCGACCTGGATACCGACCACCTCGACCGGGTGCGGCACCAGATATCCAACTGGAAAAACGACCTCACCACCCCGGCGGGGGCCGCCAGCCGGGCTGCCAGCCGCGGCGAGGAAGCCATAGCCCTGATCTACCAGCGCTACAACCAGGCCCTGAAAGCCTATAATGCGGTGGACTTCGACGACCTGATTTTAACGCCGGTGCAATTGTTCCAGGACAATCCGGAGGTACTGGAGCGCTGGCAGCGCAAAATTCGCTACCTGCTGGTCGACGAATACCAGGACACCAACTCCAGCCAGTACCTGCTGGTGAAACAGTTGATCGGGCCGCGCGGCGCACTGACGGTGGTGGGCGACGATGACCAGTCGATCTACGCCTGGCGCGGCGCCCGCCCGGAAAACCTGTCGCTGCTGCGGCACGACTTCCCGAACCTCAATGTTATCAAACTGGAACAGAACTACCGCTCCACTCAGCGGGTGCTGAAGACCGCCAATCACCTGATCGCCCATAACCCCCACGAGTTCGAGAAAACTCTCTGGAGCGAGATGGCGTTTGGCGAACCGATCCGGGTTGTCCGCTGCCCCAATGAGGACGGCGAGGCGGAACGGGTCGCCACCGAGATACTGACCCAGCGCCTGAACCGGCAGATCAAATTTCGCGACTTCGCGGTGCTCTACCGCGGCAATCACCAGTCGCGCCTGCTGGAGCTGAAACTGCAACAGCACCAGATTCCCTACAACATCAGCGGCGGCACCTCGTTTTTTGCCCGTACCGAGATCAAGGACATCATGGCCTACCTGCGCCTGGTGGTAAATTCGGACGACGACAATGCGTTTTTGCGCGTCATCAATACCCCGCGCCGCCAGATCGGCACCAGCACGCTGGAGGCGCTTGGCCGCTATGCCACCGAACGCCATATCAGCTTGTTCGATGCCTGCGGGGAAATAGGCATTCAGAGCCAGATTCCGCAAAAAGGTGTCGAGCGGCTGCAGCGGTTTACCGCCTGGCTGCGGGGTATCGGCACCCGGGCTCGGCAGGGCTGCGCGGTGCAGGCGATAAGGGAAATGGTGGAGGATATCGATTACGAGGGCTGGTTACACCAGAACGCCAGCAGCGCCAAGGTGGCGGAAAGACGCATGGAAAATGTCTGGTACCTGGTGGAATCCATCCGCAAGATGCTGGAGCAGCGCGGCGACGAGGACAGCGCCGACGACAGTCAGCTGGAGGCGGCTATCGCCAAGCTGGTGTTGCGCGACCTGCTCGAGCGCCAGGAGGAGGAGGACCTGTCCGACCAGGTGCAGTTAATGACCCTGCACGCCTCCAAAGGCCTGGAGTTTCCCCACGTCTTTATCGTCGGCATGGAAGAGGAGTTGCTGCCCCATCGCAGCAGTATCGAAGAGGACAATATCGAGGAGGAACGGCGCCTCACCTATGTGGGTATAACCCGCGCCCAGCGCACTTTGACCCTGACGCTGGCGGGTAAGCGCAAGCAGTTCGGCGAGGTCATCGAGACCTCGCCCAGCCGCTTTCTGGAGGAACTGCCGGAAGAGGAAGTGGAGTGGGAGGGCTTTGGCCAGCACTCCCCAGAGCAGAATCAGCAAAAGGGCGAGGCGACCCTCAGCGGGCTGCTGAATATGTTTGACTGAGTCGCAAGCCCGCCACAATCCTTGCCCGCTGGGAGTTGTGAGTCTTTACTTGCTGTTTTCCAACATGTAATCCACCGAGGCTTTGATCTCGTCATCGGAGCAGTCCATACACAGCCCCTTGGCCGGCATGGCGTTGATACCGTTGATGGCGTTGGCGTAGAGGGTATCCAACCCTTTATCCAGCCGCGCCGTCCAATCCTCAGGTGCGCCCAGCTTGGGCGCACCGGACACGCCGACGGCGTGACAGGTGGTACACGAGGTATCGTACACCTGCGCACCGGAGCGCGGCCCGGCGGGGGCGGCAGCCACCACGGCGCCGGCACAGTCATCGCCCGCCATACACAATTCACCTGAGGGCTTGATCCGCTCCTTCAGGGATTCAGTGCGATCCGCAGCGTAGGCGGCGGCCACAAGCACCAGCCCCAGACCGGCTGCACCCAGCAGGCTGACAATATTTTTCAGTTGGCTCACGATGGTTTCCTCTTAATGCTCTCAGCCCTTGGCGTTATTGGCCCATGGCGTCTGGGGAGGTTAATGCAGATGGCCCGCCAGCTGTAACCAAACTCAGGGGACCGATTTTGCCGAGGCGGCATTATAGCGATAATTCGCAGCGCGACAAAGTTAGCCTTGCGCCCGGGTTTGCCTGGCCCCGAGACCGGGCTGGACCCAAGCTGAGCTGAACTCAAGCGGCATTGAACCATAGCAGCCTGAATCAGACCGGTCTTACCCCGGTAAGTACAGCCCGGCGCTCCACCGATGCCACCCAAGCCGTACGACCAATGGGAGCCATGCCTTGTCAGACGCGCGATGGTGTGGCGCCGCCGCTCTACTGCGCTCACGAATCTCGCAAACCACGCGACCCTGGCGCCATATGGCGAAGCACCGGGCTCACGGTTAAGCATAGACCCTGGCAGCAGGAAGGGGGAAATCGGCGCAGTAACGCTGGCAGTCACCACCGGCAAAGACGCGCAATCGCGAACGCAAATTTCGGCACACCCACAGCGGCAGCTTTGCAGGCGTCGCAGTCAAAACGATACCGGCGTTCCGGTATTAATCTTATCCGCTAAGCGCTAGAGTTGGCTTTCCGGCATCGCGACCCCACGCGATCGCCTGCAAACGGAGACCGTCATCACAATGAACACGATTGACGTATGGGCGCAAATCGTAACACCGCGCATGGCCAAGGCGCCCTGGCTGGCAACTCTGCTGCGCTGGACCGGGCAGAATGAAGACGACATGCTGCCCACGCCCGCCTCGACCCTGCAGGCGATGGATGCCGCCGGTATCGACCTGGCGCTGCTGTCGGCCTGGCACGGACCCGATGGGGCGCTGATAACCAACCAAGAGGTGAGTGACCAGATAGACGCAGCGCCTGAGCGTTTTCGAGGACTCGCCTCGGTCGACCTGCACAACCCCATGCAGGCGGTGCGGGACATCCGCAGGTGGGTGGACGGCGAGCGCTTTGTCGGAGTACGAGTGGTACCCTGGCTGTGGGACCTGCCGCCGAACGATCGGCGCTACTACCCGATCTACGCCGCCTGTATCGACGCCGGGGTGCCTTTCTGCACCCAGATCGGCCACACCGGCCCACTGCGGCGCTCGGAAACCGGACGCCCGATTCCCTACCTGGAGGACGTGCTGCTGGAGTTCCCGGAACTTGTGGTGGTGGGGGGCCATGTGGGCTTTCCCTGGGTCGACGAGTTGGTTTCCCTGACGGTCAAGTTTCCCAATTTTCATGTCGACACTTCAGCCTATGCCCTGCACCGGTTGCCACCGGACTTTGTGGCCTTTCTCAAGGGCCCCGGCCGCAAGCGGGTGATGTTCGGCACCAACTGGCCCATGTTGACACCCACCCAGTGCCTCGCCGGCCTGGACGGACTGGACCTGGCCGATACCCAGCGCGAGGCGTTTCTCTGTGGGAATGCGCGGCGGGTATTTAAGCTGTAGCGAACATGGACGCCGGCAGGTGGAGATCAGTATTGTTGCGGTTCAGCACCGACCGGGCAAGTTAACACTGGCAGTGTCCAGCGCTGACCGGCGAGGGCGGTCGGACGGCGCTGGCGTGCAGTTGCGACTTACCGCCACTCACCCGCAGCTCAGCTGGATAGAACGTGAAGAGATATGATGAAGGATTGACGGAACCAGTGATTGACCTGAGACAGCTCCGACATTTCATCGCCGTTGCCGAGGAGCTTCATTTCCATCGCGCAGCAAAGCGGCTCAATATGTCTCAACCACCGCTAACGGCAACTGTCCGACGGCTGGAAGACGAGATCGGCGCCGAACTGCTGGAACGCGGCAACCGAATCATTCGATTGACGCCTGCCGGAAAGGCTCTGCTCGTGCATGCGCGGTTGACTGTTGAACAGGCGGACTTAGCCGTCGCCGCTGCTCGGGATGCGGCGGCCGGGAGGGTCGGAACCCTCCGAGTGAGCTATGTCGGCAGCGCGATGTATGGCCGCCTGGCAACGACGGTGCGCGCTTTCCGGCGCAGCTTTCCCAATGTCCGACTTGAACTCAAGGAAGCAACGACCGCCGCTCAAGTCATGGCGTTGCGCGAAGGGACGAGCGACGTCGCCGTGCTCGTCCCTCCGCTCCCGGACGCAGCCGGACTCAACATGATCCCATTCGATGAGGATTGTTTCGCCATCGCTTTGCCGGCGGCGCATAAGCTTGCGGGCAAGGCGGATGTGACTCTGTCCGACGTGGCGGACGAGCCCTTCGTCATGTGGCCGGCAGCGGAAGGTCGCGGTTTCCACACCCAGGTCGTCCAGCTCTGCGCGGCTGAGGGGTTCGTACCGCAGGTGGTCCAAGAGGCCCACCAGATACACGGCGTTCTCGCCTTGGTCGCTATCGAGATCGGCGTCTCGGTCGTGCCGGCCAGTATGACCGGGTTCCGCGCGGGAGAGATTGTCTATCGGCCTCTCACGATCGAGGGTTCAAGCTTCACTCTATTCCTTTGTCATCGCGATGAAGCGCCAGGCACGGTTGGACAGAACTTTCTAGAAATAGCCTCACGATAGTTTTTGCATATCGTAGGGCCTATTAGATGGTATTGGACGGATCAAAACATAGGGCATAAGCTCCTCCTCAGTTTGATGAGGAGATGAAATTGATCCGTTTCGACAATCGCGTCGCCATAGTGACCGGGGCCGGTCGCGGCCTTGGTTTTGCTTACGCCAAACTTCTCGCCCAACGTGGTGCACGGGTCGTCATTCACGATATCGGCGCCGATACTAATGGCGCGGGTCACGACTCCTCCGTTGCGAGAGCCGCCGCGGAACGACTGCGTGCGCAGGGCTTTGAGGCCAGCGCCGCAAGTGGCTCGATCGAAACCCGGAGCGGCTGCGGCGCGTTGATCGAGGACGCCCTGTCTACCCATGGACGCCTCGACATCCTCATCCACAATGCCGGCTGGGTCGGCTATCAGACGATCGAAGAGCTGGAGCCGGATTTTCTGGCCCGGATGATGGCTCTCGGTGTGGAGACGCCCCTGTGGCTGGCGCAATCGATATGGCCGACCATGAAAGCGCAGGGTTACGGCCGTGTTCTTCTGACCACCTCCTGTCGCGCACTCTATCCTCAATATGCACAGGCTGGTCTCACAGCCTATGCCGCGGCCAAGATGGCGACGATCGGGGTCGTCAATATACTCGCACACGAAGGCGAGCCCCACGGCATCCTTGTCAACGCCATCTCTCCGGTCGCCAAGACGCGAATGTGGGGCGTCGACGGCGAGCCTGACGAGCTGTGCTGCGATGCGGTCGCACCTGGCGCGGCCTTTCTGGTGTCGGAGGCCTGCCGCGCCAGCGCCTGGGTGCTGCGCGCAAGCAACGGACAGTTTCATGCGCTGAAGGCGCGCGAAGCGGAGGGCGTCGACTACCCACGCGATCTGCGAGCCGTGACGGCCGACAGTCCGGAAGCGGTCGCGGCCGGCTGGGATCGCATCGGCCCTGCCGTTGCGGAGCCCAGGGGATGAAAACCGTCACGCCCGACATTAGCAAAGCGGTCGAGATCGACGCTACCATCGGGGAGAGCCCGGTATGGAGTGCGAAACACAAACGGCTGCTCTGGATCGATATCACGGGTCGCAAGCTGCACGCTTACGATCCAGCAGCGGGGCGTAACGAGACACTGGACCTTCCGGAAGTTGTCGGGGCGCTTGCGGAGGATCCATCAGGCGCACTTACACTTGGGCTTGGATGCGATCTCGCCCGGCTGATGCCGGAAGGCAAGGCCGAGGCCTTCGCGCGGGCTCCGCATGCGGGCCCGAGCTTTCGATTCAATGACGGAAAGTACGATCGCAAAGGTCGGCTATTCACCGGACTCATGAACACTGTGCGGCGAAAGGAAAGCGGTATTCTCTACCGCTATGATCCTGACGGAGCCTGGCATGTTTGTGACGAAGGCTTTGACTTGCCCAATGGCCTCGAATGGAGCCGCGACGGACTGACCTTCTATTTCACGGATTCGCACAAGGGTGAGATCTACGCCTACGATTTCGATCCAGAGTCCGGCGAACTCAGTCACCGGCGACTGTTCTTCAGCATCGACCCGGCCGTAGGAAAGCCGGACGGCCTGACCATCGACGCTGATGGCTTCCTGCTCAGCGTCCTCTTCGACGGTTACGCCATCCTGCGCATAGACCCAGACGGCAAGGTAGAGCGCAGGATCAGGCTGCCGGTTCCGCGGCCCACAAGTTCAGCATTCTCCGAAGACAGGCGGCATCTGTTCGTCACCACAGCGAGAATTGGCCTGAGTGCGGCTGACCTCGGAGCCGCGCCGGCATCAGGCGCGCTGCTGCAACTCGACTATGAAGGAGCCCTAAAATGAAGATATTGCTCTCGGTCGCGGCGATTGCTACGGCACTTGGTATGAGTGCTGTTCTGGCGGAGATCAAGCGTCATGATTTCAACGTCCAAAGTGAGCCGGGCATTCAGCTTCAAGTCCGCGAGGTGAGCGACGCCCAAGCTGCCGCAGGCAAGCCACCCGTCATCCTCCTCCATGGCGCTCGGGTGCCGGGGGTGGCCTCGTTCGACCTGCCGGTCGACGGCGGTTCACTCGCCGCCGACTTGGCGCGAGCCGGGCATCGTGTCTTTGTCATGGATGCGCGCGGCTATGGCGGGTCGACACGTATCGGCCAAGACGGAGCTCGACAAGGCGCGCCTCTGGTGAACTCCAACGAGGTGGTTCGTGATATTCACGCTGTGGTGGGGGCGACGAAGGAACGGACAGCCGCGTCAGAGGTGGCGTTGCTCGGCTGGGCCACAGGCGGGCATTGGGCAGGCATGTACGCAAGCCTCTACCCGGATGCTGTCAATCATGTCGTTATCTACAACGCGCTCTATGGCGCCCATGAAGGTCACGAACACCTGGGACGCGGCACTTTCATGTCCGACCCCAACGATCCCAACCGCTTCAACACAGAACGCTTCGGCACCTACCGCCTGAACACTGCGGACTCCCTCCTGCCGTCCTGGGATCGCGCAATTCCCGTAGAGGATAAGACTGCATGGCGTGACCCGGAGGTCGCCGCGGCCTACCAGCAAGCCGCGCTCGCTTCGGACCCTACCGCGCAGCGCCGTAACCCGCCTTCTTTTCGCGCGCCTTCAGGCGCGATGGAGGACTCTTTCTACCTTGCCCTGGGCCGCCAGCTTTGGGACGCAGCGTCTATTACGGGACGTGTTCTGATTATCCGTTCCGAGAACGACTTCTGGAGTCGACCGGAAGACATGATCATGCTGCAAAACCATCTTATCAACGCCGCCGAGGTGGAGGCGATTACGATCCCTAACGCGACACATCATGTGCACCTCGACCGCGGTGAAAGGGGACGCGATGCGTTCCTTCAGGCCGTGACGGCGTTTCTCTCTCGTTGATCCATATCGGGGGATGACTTTTCGGCAGGTATCTCAGTGGCAGCAAGCCAGCTCAGTTGGCGTCAGCAGTGCCCGAGAATTAGACCGGTTGCTGTCGGACTTTGTGGCGTTTCGCTGTGGGACTGCGCGGCGGTTATTTAAGCTGTAGCGAGCATGGACTCCTGCAGTAGAGATAAGTATCATTGCGGCTCAGTGTCGGCCGAGTAAGCAGGGCATTGGCAGTGGGCAGAGCTGACCACTGCTGTTGCAGCCGGATGGCGCTGGCACACATTTGGAACTCACCGCTACCCGCCCGTAGCTCAGCTGGATAGAGCGTTGCCCTCCGGAGGCAAAGGTCAGAGGTTCGAATCCTCTCGGGCGGGCCATTCTGCGAATGCCCCTGGTCCGGATTGCCAGCCACCAAGCAAAGCTTGGCGGCGTGACCTGCGGCTGCCAGGAGCGGGCCCATGCCAGCATTTGCATGCCCCAAGTGTTCATATCTCCCCAATACGCAACGGTTTTCTCTCTCAACCAAGGCGCCTGCATCCAACTGAGACTTAGTCCCGCACTCAGAACGGCAATGGTGTCGGGCAACGCCGGCAACTGGCGTAAACAATTATCGTTTTCCACCGCGATAATATAATCCACCGGCAGCGGCGTCTGCGCCAATTCCCGATCGCCCACCCGCGGAAGCGCTTGACCAGCTTCACCCCACCTATTAGTATGGCCGCCCCCAACGCACCCGTAGCTCAGCTGGATAGAGTAGGTGGCTTCGAACCACTTGGTCGGGAGTTCGAATCTCTCCGGGTGCGCCATTTTGCTTCTTTGACCCGAATTATTACCTAAGCACTTGAATAGTAAGGTAGTTTTTGGTGATTAAAGCCTTTTTCCGCGTTCTTTTTTATGTTTCGACATTTAGTCGTGCGCCCGCCGCAAGGATTGAGCCGACAAAAGTATGAATGTCACGAGACACACTTGTTTAGCACCAGATTAAAGAAACTCAACAAACTCTTTTAGCTTGGAGACCGTTTGGGGTAATTGCTGCTTTTGCAGGGTTCCAAGAAAATCATCCACCGCGATTACCGGATTTTTTAGTGCCAGGCGTTGAGCGCGTATAGCCTTACAACAGATTGCAGGCGCCATATCAATTTGATAATAGATAAAATCATCGGGATGAATAATATCAATGCTGTAAGGAGATAATGTCCCTTCTGGAAAGTCCTTTTTATTAAAAGTCACGATTGCATCGGCACTGCAGCGAATTGCTGCCGCCAACACGTGGTGATCATCAGGGTCGGGGAGGTTAAAACTATCTATCAGGTCCTCATAACCATAAACTTTGGCATCTCGAATATGAGCATCCGTCAACGCTTTAACATGCTCCAGCTTTTCTCGGGTGTGTTTGCCCTGGCGCAGTAGGGCCGCAATCCACTCTTCGTGAATGGCGTCGGTCCAGTGCGCTTTAAACAAATCGGTTAGCGCCAGGCGCATAAGCAAATCCCGCAACGGAGCGGGATATAATACATTAGCGTCATAAACTACCGAAAACTTCGCCACTGACTCAATACCCCAAGTCGTTTTCCTGAGAGAACGCAGTCAGTTCATCCAGCACTTCAGCACGTTGGCAATCACAACGCTCTTTATAAGCCAGTACATCATTGAGCAGCACTCTCCTATGAGCACCCACTTTCCGAAAAGGAATCTCGCCTTTCTCAAGCAAACCAACCAAGAACGGACGACTTACATTCAACAGGCTCGCAGCCTCCTGGGTACTCAACTCTTGATGGTGAGGAATTAGGCTGACGGCATTACCCTTAGACATCTCAGACAGCACATCCAGAAGTATTTGCAACACATGTCCAGGCAGCACCAAGTCATCGGACTCACCGTTGCATCCTCGCAGCGAGAGTTGGACCCTCTCGACATTCGTATACTTTGAGAGGGTGCGACTCGATACTTTCGCTTGCTCCACCTCTGCTGGCGTAGGTAGGTGGACTATTTTTTGAACGGGCATGGCGGACCTCAGCGTTTAGGGACTACTCGTGCTCTTGGAGGATACGGAGGGATACTAGCACAAACGAAATAAACGAAACAAAAATAGCATAGAAACTAAGGATATATTATAAAAATGTATCTTTTTATGTCTTTTTCCACTAAAACGATCTTTCTTATACTGATATGTAAATAAGGAAGGTTCAAGCCGTTTACCAGGGCTTCATACCCGTAAACGTTCCCATCTCGAAAACAGCTGCGGCAATCTACCGCATTCCCGCCTTACCGGGTTAATGCTAGCTTATGCGCCTTTTCACGGCGAGGCGACGCCAATGGGCCATCTGCAAAGCATAACGTTCATAACGTCAGTATTATCTACCGGCGTTTTACCACCGGCTTTAACGGCTGCTGAGAAAGATGCCTCCAGTTGGCGTATCGAAAATATGACCGTCATTGGCGACAGGTCGACAATCTATGCCGCCGAACACGCCACTGTTGCCAAAACAGATGTCCCCCTGATTGATTTATCCCAGTCAATACAGATACTTACCGAAGACCTCATCAGGGAGCAGCAGGGTTTAACCCTCTCCGAGATGCTCTACAACGTCTCCGGTGTAGTACCCAACAACCCCGCCGAAACCGTGCTCGCCAACCCACTGATGCGGGGTTTCGAGGCGGAAATCTTTGTCGACGGCCTGCTCGGCTACGGCGATACCGCGGTCATCGATCCATCGAGCCTGGTTGGCGTCGAACGCATCGAAGTAGCCAAGGGTCCCACATCGGTGTTGTACGGCGGCGGTACCGGCGCCCCCGTCGGCGGTCTGATCAATGTGGTGACCAAAACACCGAAACCCGAAGCGCGTTACGAGATCGGGCTCGCGGCAGGCAGCGACGCCCACGGCGCGGTGCAGTTGGATATCAACCAGCCGCTGACGGAAACCATGGGCCTGCGCATTGCCGCCGAGCGGCAGCAGTCGGACGACTTTATCGACAACGGCAATATCGAGCGGGTGGCCGTTTATCCATCGTTCGCTGCGCAACTGAGCAATAAGACCGACCTTATCCTGCGCAGCTTCTACACCAAAATTGAGCAACTGGAGTACACCGGTTTACCGGGCGCCGTTGCCGGCCTGCCCGGCGTTGACGCGTTTCAATTTCCCGGCGCAACGGATGCACCGCCAACCGAGATCGAAAATCAATCTGTCCATCTCACCCTGAATCACACCTTTAACGATACCTGGGCGGGCAACGTCCACATCCGTTATTTTGACAACCACTTCGACGAGTGGGCGACCTGGCTCCTTCCACTCGTACTGCGCCCACCGGCGGGCGCACCGCCCGGTACACCCGCAACCGTCGGCGAGTACACGGCAGGCGGTCTGTTAGTGGATACTGAAGAAATCACGGTTGATGCCAGTGTTACCGCAAAGCTCGCCTGGGGTGTGGCGGAACACAATTTCCTGATAGGTATGACGCTCGATGAGACTGAGTACGAGGGCTCATTTACCGCGCGCAATGTGGTCGGCACCCTCGACTACGCCGCGGGCGAGAACACATTGCGTTTCGACCCCGCTTTAGCGTGCTGTATTTTTACCGGTAATAACGAATACGCAACCGCCGCGCTGTATATTCAGGATCACATCACCCTGGCCGAGCGGGTTCATATTATGCTGAGCGCCCGTTACAGCCACTATGAGATCGTTGAAGACCAGGGGTTCGGTCCCAGCGCCGATGAAACTCTCAGGGAAGTGGACCCTAGAGTGGGCGTTTCCTACAGCCTGTCTGACAAGTTGTCGCTGTTCGCCGGCTTCGCCACCGGCTCGCGGCTGCCTCTGTTTTTCGGCGCCAACAGCCGCCCACCCCAACTTGAAGGCTCTGAGGCCTATGAGCTGGGTATTAAATTCAATACCGGCGCTGGCGGTTTATCCGGCACCCTTGCCGCCTACCAGATCACCAGGGACAACGTGCCGACATCAGATCCCGACAATCGAGGGTTTTCTATTCAAGGCGGCGAACTGGAAAGCCGGGGGGTGGAAGTCGATATGATCTGGGAACCCGATCCAAGCTTTTCACTGCTGGCCAATCTCGCCTATACCGATGCGGAAGTTACCAAGTCCATCGAATCTTTCGGCGCGCAATTCGAAGTTGGCAATTCCCTTGCGCGCGTCCCGGAAACCAGCGGCCGGATTGCCGCCCGCTACCGTTTTGTCGACGGCGTTCTGCAAGGCTTTGGGGTAGGAGCCGGCGTCACCTATGCCGGCGAGGCGCCGTTGACGGATGCCAATCGACTGGAGTCGGACAGTTACTCCGTGGTCGATTTACAGGCAGAGTATCAGCTCGGCAGCCAAGTGAGTCTGGCTCTGAAGATAGTCAATTTATTGGACGAGGATTATTTCACCCCCTACCAGTATTTTAATGACGAATTTGTCCGCCCCGGCCAGCCGCGAGCGGCTTATTTATCTGTGCGTGCTGAATTTTAGATCGTTATTTTTAGACAATCTCAGATAGGTGATACAAACATGAAACATCACTCATTGATCACTCGGGCAGTGCCTGTTCTGTTATTTATGCTGGCGCTGGCGGTCGATACCGCAGCCGGGGTGCCGGAGGCGAAAGACGTGTCAGCCTCGCAACCGCCGGCCCCACGTGATGCCCACGTCGCGGCTATGCAAGCCGTTGTCGGTACGCCAAAAACAATCATCAAATCCATCGGTATCCTGGTTTACGACGGCGTTAACATTCTCGATGTCACAGGTCCACGCTATGTGCTCGGCCAGATTATGGGCGCTAAAACCCAACTCATCAGTACCAAGCCCGGCCATATCAAAACCGTGATAGGAGTGGAACTGGTTCCCGACACGACTATCGATCGGGTTGAGGCGCTGGACATCCTGGTGATTCCCGGTGGTTTTGCCGAAACGCTGAAAAATGTCTACAACCGTGAACTCCACGACTGGATTCGCAAAATCGACAAAACGACCACCTATACCGCCAGCGTTTGCAGCGGCGGCTGGATTCTCGCCGGGACAGGCTTGCTCAAAGGCCGCAAGGCAACGACCAACTGGTATCGGGCCGAGCAGATGTTAACGAGATATGGCGTCGACTTTACCGGCGAACGCTTTACCCGGGATGGCAAATACTGGACATCCGCCGGTGTCACCGCCGGCATGGATATGTCGTTGGCCATCGTCAATGACATATGGGGCGAGAAATACACCCAGGGCGTCATGCTGGATATGGAGTATGATCCCGCACCGCCTGTAAGAGGTGGCAGTATCGAAAAAACCGACAAAGATGTACTGCAAATGATGACGCAGATGTACGATATGGGATTCCTGCCGATCATCGAACAGTTGGAAAAAAACGAGCCGTTGTAAACAGTCTCCGGTCACAAATGGCGTTCTCCAATCGTCACTGGATTGTAAGTTCGATGTAACGAGATAAAGGAAAACGCCTCATGAGTGACACTACAGCAGTAAAGTACGAGCAGGTAGTCCCCGATGTCCTCCAGTCCCTGGCCGGCATTCACGACACTATGGATACCCACGGCTTCGACCGCACCATACATCACCTGGTGCAATTGCGGGCCTCACAGATCAATCGCTGCGGTTTCTGTATCAAAATGCATATCCGCGAGGCGCGCCGGGACGGCGAGACCGACGAGCGCCTGGATCGGGTCATCGTCTGGGATCAGGTCGGCGACTTCACCGAGCCGGAACAGGCGGCCCTGGCCTGGACCGAAGCCCTGACCAGCCTCGACGCCGGCGTCGATCTGGGCGCACTGCGGGCGCGCCTGCGGAACCATTTTTCCGAGCCGGAGATCGGTATACTCACCGCTACGGTAGCTATGATCAATCTCTGGAACCGTATCAATATTTCGAGGCACTGAAATGGTTGATGCCAACGACACCCAGCGCTTCGAGCAGGCCCGGCCGCATCTGCTGGGCCTGGCCTATCGCATCCTGGGTTCACGGGCGGACGCCGAGGATGCCGTGCAAGACACCTTCCTGAAATGGGCCAACACCGATCGCACCCTGGTCGAGAACACCCGCGCCTGGTTGACCACCACCTGCACCCGCCGCTGTCTCGACCTGCTGCGCGCCACCCACCGCGCGCGGGTCAACTATGTGGGCAGCTGGCTGCCGGAACCGATACACACGGCCATCGACAACGAAGCGGAAGCCAAGCTGGACCTTGCCGGGTCGCTGACGACGGGCTTTCTGCTGATGCTCGAACGGCTGACGCCGAAGGAAAGAGCGGCTTACCTGCTGCACGAGGTATTCGACCACCCCTATGTCGAAGTGGCTGCGACCCTGGAGATACAAGAGGCGGCCTGCCGCAAGCTGGTCTCCAGGGCCAGAACCCGTATCGGCCGGGACCAGGCCCGCCATTTGACACCACTGGTGCGCCAGAGCGAGTTGCTGGCGGCGTTTGAAGTTGCCATTACCGAAGGCAGCACCGGCCGGCTCAGTGCCATGCTGGCGAGCGATGTACAGCTCACCGCCGACGGTGGCGGCAAGGTGGCGGCCATACGCGATAGCATTCACGGCAAGACCGGCGTTATGGCTTTCGTCTCACAACGTCTGCGCAACTACTGGGCCGATCTCCAGTGGCAGTGGATCGATATCAACGGCGCCCGCGGCGCCGTGCTGAAACGCGATGAAGCGGTTACCGCCGTTATCTCCTTTGCCTACGACCCGGTTGGCCAGGTCACCGCTATCTATATCGTGCGCAACCCGGACAAGCTCGCCCGCCTGGACGCCGTCGCGATTCACTAGCCCGGATATTGTCGAGATGTCGAACTAACCAGTTGGCGCGAAGATAATGAGTCTAAAATTCTATCCAGTGCGCAAAAGCCTCCCAGCGCCAGACTGATTGCCTGGGCAAGAGGATGCCGTGCGCCGGATTGATCCCGAATACCGACCGCAGGATACTTGCCCTACCGTCAAGGTAGCGGGCGCCGCCCGGAGGCAGCCGCGCCCGCACCGGGTACTCACAAATTCTTTTTGCAGTTTCTCAACAGCGCCCGGTACTCACGCCGCTGGGCGCGCAATTTATTGCCGCCCGGCTCCTTGTAACCGGACCAGAGTTTGCGTTTGATGGTGGCCAGTTTTTTCTCGTAGCGCGTGCAGTCAAGCGTTTTTTTTCGCACAGTTTTTTTCTTCTTTACCGGCTTGGACGTCGGCTTTTCAGCCGGGCGGACAACCGGTGCCGGGGTCATGTGCACAGGGGGCAAATCACTTTCCGCTACCGTCCCATAGTCCTGGTGCCGGGGTTTTTCGTCGCTCAGGTGTAGTTTGCCGTCCGCGTCGGTCCAACGGTAGATAACGGCGCCGGCCTCGACAGACCAGGCGAGGTGCACTGCCGCAACAATCACACCGGCGGCAATATTCTGTGTTAAGGGGTATCTGAAAGAGAGTTTTTGCATTTTAGACATCCTTGTCTGAATGGGTGGCGCTACCTCTGGCACACATCTGTGTGCCAAGCGCCCGAAAGTGTGTCCATACAGCCTGAAAAACCGGAGCCGGGAATCGGGCCACACTTGCAACCGCATCCCTGCGCTTGGGCCTGACTGCATGTCCGGTCCATGCTACAGGTTTTTTTATCTGTGTGTAAGGGCCTTCGCCGCTTGTATTGCAGTCCCGGCGCTTTCCTCCGCTTGCGCTATGCGCGTTTGAGTCTTGGCGCCTAGGGAGTCAGTGCTGTTCTCAACTCGCGCAGTGCGCGTTTGAGCTCACGGGTATTCTCCGCACCCATCCGCAGCAGTAATTTGTGGGTGGCCGGCAGTTTTTCCAAATCCGGATCGGCGTACTGATACAACACACTGGTCCTCACCAGCGGCAGTTCACCGTCGATCTCAGGGGCCGTCAACAAATTGTCTATCGCCCGCAGCAGTGTTGCATGGAAACCCGCCTTGGTTTGCGCAAGTTCTTCGTGCGCCGCCTGTAACAGCGGATAGTACTGGCGGTAAAGCACGGCGACATCCTGCATGTTAATCGCCCCCAGTAGCGCTACATAGGGATCGTAGCGCCGGTAGCTTGCGGCGGGCATGGTAAAGGTATTGCCGGTAACCTTGGTGGCAACGAATGCCTGCTTCGGCGGCACTATGGGTGGGTACTTGCGCGATAACTCACCGCGACTGGTGACATTGACGGCCAGCACAAATTTGCGAATCAATTCATCGGGCACCAGCCAGTCCGGCAGATTCGGGGACAGACCGGCGGCTAATTCCCGCGCCCGCTCGTCGCTGTTGTTTAGCGGTGGCAGTTCCACCGGGGGTTCCGCCTGCGCCTCGGCTTCGGCCTGCTCGGCAAAGCTGGGCGGCGGCGGTGTCTCCTGCTGCGAGTCAAGCTCGACTTGCGGCTCGGGTGCGGTATCCACCGGCGGCGCTACCGCAGTGGTATCGAGGATCTCGGATTCCCGGTCACGCTGGCTGGACCAGAAGTAAAAGCCCACCCCCACCAGCAACACCACCAGCATCCCCGCAGCGATGTAGACCGCCGGGCCGGGCAACCTGGGTGGTGCCGCCTCTTCGTTGTATTGGTTCATAGTAGTCCTACTTTTTACAGTTTATGGATGGCTTTTTTAGTCTGTGGATAGTCTGTATAGTTTACAGGTGACACCGGAACAACGAGTTTGCCCGCGTTGTCAGCGCCGGGATCGACTTCACAACAACCCACCCTCCCCATTTATCAGAGTGATATTAAACACCTGAGTTCCGGCAGCCCGAAACCCGCGGTGCATTATCGGGCCAATCCAAACCCCGGATTATTTATGTTCCCTCTTGGCCACAACCCTATTTTCGTGCTCAGTCAATCCACAAGCGTGGGCGATGGCCTGTTCCAGTTCACCGGCCAGCACCGGCTTATGCAGTAACTCAATGCCCGCCTCCTCCGCTTCGCGGAGCCGGTCCGGCGCTGTATCTCCGCTGATCAGGATAGCGGGAATACCCGGCAGCACCTTGCGAGCTTCACGCACGGTGGTGATGCCGTTGTCAGTGCCGCGCAGGCGAAAATCTACCAGTATGATATCAGGCCGCACGCGGTTTATCGCCGCCAGTGCCGCCTCGGTGCCGTCCGCCAGCAATACCCGGCAGTGCATACTTTCCAGCAGGGCTTTCATCCCCAGGCCCACTTCAACTTCATCGTCCACTACCAGGGCGCACAGATGCTCCCAGCTCAAGGTCGCAGCGGCTTGTTCCGATTTCCGGCACGACACAGGCTCAACCACCGGCATGGTCAGGCTGATCACAGTGCCGCCGCCGGCGGTAGACTCCATATCGAACTGCACAGTGAGCAGGTCCACCAGACGCCTGACGATCGCCAGCCCCAACCCCAGGCCCTTGGAGCGATCCCGCTCGGGATTATCCAACTGGTAGAATTCTTCGAACACCCGTACCTGTTCGGCTTCAGGAATACCGCGGCCGGTATCGGCGATAGTCAGGATGGCGTTGCCGGCTTCGATTTCCAGCGCCAGCTCCACCTTGCCGATCTCCGTGTATTTTATGGCGTTTGACAACAGGTTGCGCGCAATGCGTTCAAGTAATACCTCATCGGTTTTGACATGGGCATCGACCGGACAATCCAGCCACACGCTCAGCCCCTTGCTGCGCGCCGCCGGCATAAACTCTTCCTGCAGGCGCTCCGCCAGCAGGCGCAGGTTAAAGACCTGGTCGTTGACCTGTACCACACCGGCATCAAGCTTGGAGATATCCAGCAGCGAGTCCAACTGCGAGGCCAGCGCCTGCAGCGAGATATCCATGTGCTTGGCAATTTCGCGACTGGCGTCGTCCAGAGGCCGTTTAGCCAGGGCGCCGCAAAACAGTGACAGCGCGTGAATGGGCTGGCGCAGATCGTGGCTGGCGGAGGCGAGAAATCGCGTTTTCGCCCGGCTCGCCGCCTCGGCCTGGTCGAGCGCTTCCTGCAGTTGCAGATTCAAGGCCACCTGTCGTTTACGGATTTCAAACGACTCCTGAAACATTTTAAAACTGCTGCCGGCCAACACCACCATTACCGGACAGAAAAACAGAGTCATCACGGCGATGGAGACGCCGATCCAGCCTTCGACATTGGGGTTAAAGGCCCACAGCAGCGCCATGGGCATCAGCGTCGGTGCGATATAGGCAATCGAGATCGGCATATAGCCGGCGGCGGTCACCACCGAGATAGAACTGATGCCCATCAATATCATCGACACCACCGCCTGCTGCATATCGGTCAGCAGCGGAAAAAACAGCAGTGAGATGCCGTGGGAGACACCGTTGAGGGCGCTCAGCATGACTGCAATCCGCAGTCGCAGTTTCTCGCTGAGATAATCCATCTCCGGCAAGCGGGCCAGCAGCAGCGAACGCCCCACCAGCACCAGGGCCACCCAGGCGAGCCAGGCACCCCAGTACCAGGGCGACAGCTTGCCGGCGACAAAGGCGGCAATAATGCCCATAGAGATAAATACCGGAATCGGCCCCAGCACATCCTGCCTGGCCAGCAGGCGCAGCAACTCGAGCTTGATACTTGTGGCGGGTGCGTTGAGTAGCGGCGATACCATCTGATTCCGTCCTATCCCTAACAGGTAATACTTTCCAAGTGCGCCGTTGGCCGATTATCCCGGCCCGGCAAAAGCGGCATCAGCGGTAAGCCCGATTATCCGGTCTTTTTGTTATATCTTACGCGCTTTTTACCGGATTTTTTTTCGGCAAACAATAGGCGTCTGTTAGGATGAGCGCCGGGGAACCGTCACGGCAGTCCCCGGCAGAAGTCCGCAAATCCTCCTAAACTTGAGAAAATCCTTGTCATCCAGGCGCAGCCCACCCATGACCGCCAGTATACTTATCGTCGAAGACAACCCGGACAATTGTCAGTTAGTTACCTGGATTCTGGAGGACGAGGGCTACCAGGTCACCCCCGCCGCCTGTGCCGAGGAGGGCATTCGCAAGTTGCTCGAAACCCCGTTCGATATCGTCCTGATGGATATTTCGCTGCCGGGCATGGACGGCAAACAGGCCACCACGCATATCCGCGCCATGGACGGGTTTCAGAAGCTGCCCATTATCGCTCTGACCGCCCACGCCATTAAGGGGGAACACGAGGCCATCCTGAGCGCCGGTGTGACGGACCTGCTCACCAAGCCGCTCGATGAGAGTCTGTTACTGGCGTGCATTGAGCGGCATTTGCAGCAGCCCGGTTAGAGCGCCACCTGGACGACACTAGGGCCTGTTGACACGCATTCAGCTGGCTCTGTTGGGCCGAAAGAGCGCTAATCCGGTGATGCGCGCGAGGAGCGTGGTTTGGGTATCCCAAATGCGTGACGCGTCCTAACCCGCCGGCACTTCCACCAGGCACAGATTGCGCCCCTCCTCCTTGGCTCGATAAAGCAGGCGGTCGGCCCGTGCAAACACGGATTCCACGCTGTCGTCATCGCGAAATTCTTCCACCCCTATGGAGAGGGTGACCTCCACCGGCTGCTCTTTGAAACGAAACGGCGTCTGGGCAATGGCGGCGCGAATTTTGTCCAGCAGCAGGTGGGCATCCGCGGCGCCGGTCTCCGGCAGCAGCACCACAAACTCCTCACCGCCGTAGCGGGCGATAAAGTCGACTTCGCGCAGCCGCTTGGCCAGTGCCCGGCTCAACACCTTGAGCACCCGATCGCCGGCCTGGTGACCATAGGTATCGTTGATCACCTTGAAGCGGTCGATATCGCATACTGCCAGACTCAGGGGATTGCGGTAACGCCGCCAGCGCTGGAACTCCATATGAGCCCTTTCATTGTAGGCTTCACGGTTAGGCAGCTCTGTAAGGGGGTCCTGCAGCGCCCGGCGGCGCTGTTCCTCAAAGTCCTGTTTGTGTTGCTGCGCCTGGGTCTCCACGGTTTCGAGACGCTGTATCAACGCCTTCAACTGCTCCGCCAGCGGCGGCTCCGGCGCCTGCGGGCGGTCCTGCTCGCGCGCTTGGAACTGGTCGAGAGCCGCCTGGATCGACAGCACATGGGCGTTTACCTGGGCTTTGAGCGCATCCATGTCGCCGGCCTGGGTCAGCGAGGTGCTCAGCGTGGCGACCTGGTCGCGCACATCGTCTTGCAGGTCGGCGGCAGCCCGGTGCAGCCGCTGCTCGGCGTCGACGGCGATGCCCAGGGCCTCACAGACCGCCAACAGGTCCGCATCCAGCGCTTGCAGATAGTCCTCGAACGTCTGATTGGCGGCGAGATAGGCCTGCATCACCAGATCCCGCACGTCTTCCAGGGTCGGGACCAACTCGTACCAATTGAGGCCGCGATCGATGCGCTGCCTGGCATTGGCGACTTTCTGCTGCACGCAGGGCACGGGTTCGACGTTGTCGAGCAGCTCCGTCAATACGGCAGTCACTCTGTCGGAAATGCGCGAGAAGGCGGGTTCGTGTCGAGGGCGTTCAAATACACCTCGCGTTTCCTCGCCGGCCTCAACGCCGGCGGCGGCCGACCGGGCTTGCGAGTCGTTTTCCGGCAAGTCTTCGAACTCTCCTTCGATGACTCTGCCGACAACGCCAGGGTCGGCGGCGCCGGCGGGATCGGGGGTGGGGGACGCAGCCGACTCGAGTACTTCACCCTCGTCGACTTCATCGGCTTCCACCACGGGTGCCGGGCCGCTACTGCGCAGGCGCTGCCACAGACCGGGTTTCGGCGGTGCCGCGGCGGTCAGGGCTGCAAGGGCGTCGGCCTGTAAGCGAGACAGTTGCTGCAGGGCCGGCGGCAGTTCCTGCAGGTGACCCAGGCGTGCCTTCAGACCGCCGCTGAACTGTTTGAGTTCGCGCTTCAGCGGTGCCGGCAGCGCCAGGCCCTGTAATTGTTTGCTGAGTTGGGCCAGCGCTTTGACCGTCTGCACAGTACGCTGGCGGCGCTGGGTTTCGAAGGTTTTGACGCCGTCGTCCACCAGCACCAGACACCGCTGTAGTTGGGCTTGCGGCACCTGATGGCGCAGCGCATCGCGCAATCCCTTCAACACCCGGTCCAGCTCTTTATCCAGGCCGTCGGCGCTGAGGCTGACACGCGCCAGGGCCCGGGTCAGCAGCTCGCGCTGCTGGCCAGCCTGTTGCTGGTAGCGATCCTGTTGTTCGAGGGCGCGCAGATATTTGTCACGCCAGGGATTGACACCGGGTTCAGCCATGGGGTTAAGCTCGCGCTGCTGTTTAGGCAATTATAGACACCGGTATTGATACAGATGATCAATACCGGCGCGAACGGGAGCTGGAGCGGGCCTCGAGCGGGCCCGGCGGGCGTTTAACTGCGCTGGGCGCGCAACTTGTCGATCAAATAGTCAACGACTTTCAGCATTTCATCGTGGCCGCCGGCATTGCGGGCACTGACCCGGTACTGGCCGTTGACCACCATTTCCGGTGTGCCGGTGATCTGGTAGCCGCGAGTTCGGGCGACAGCCTGCTTGACTTGGCTGTTGACCCCGAAAGACTCAAATGTCTTGTCAAATGTCTCTCTGTCGACTCCGTGCGCGGCAAACAGCTCGCCGACTTCATCGGCGTTCAGCAGTCTTTTCTTCTCAATATTCAGCGCCCGAAACAGCGGCTCGTGCACCTTGTCCAATACACCCAGGGCTTTGGCGGTATAGAAAGCCCGCGCGTGGACCTCCATATTGCGGTTCCACATAGCCGGCGTCGCAACGAATTTGACATCGTCTGACTGGGTCTTGAGCCACTCTTTCAACTTCGGTTCAAACATAAAGCAGTGGCTACAGCCGTACCAGAACACCTCGGTCACCTCGATCCTGGTGGGATCGGTGGTCCGCACCGGCTCATCGATAGCGATATAGTGCTTACCCTCCTGGTACTTGCTGGGAGCCTCCTGGGCACAGGCGAGTAGGGGTACGATAAAACCGAGCAATAACACTAGGCTACGCATATATTCACTCCAAGTTCACAAGTCTGTCTTAAACGCTTATCTCAAATTCCGGGGGATGCAATGCTAGAACTAGAGACCCGCCGACGGCGGGCAAAGTTTCAATTCAGACCGGCTATATAGTTGGCTACCGCGGTTATTTCCGCATCGGTCATATGTTCTGCGACCTGGCGCATGGTTTGCTGGTCGCCGTCATTGGTGCGCTCGCCACCGCGAAAGGCGCGCAGTTGCTTGGCGATATAGTCGGCATACTGGCCGCCGAGGCGCGGGTAGCCGGCCGGGTCATTGCCCATACCGGTGGGAGAGTGGCAGCCGGTACAGGCGGGCACGCCGGTTTCCAGGTTGCCGGCCCGGTAGACCTGAGCGCCCAATTTCAGACCGTCGGTCTCGACACCGGAACCCAGCCGCACCTTGATGTCTTTGGCGCCGGCCAACTGCATGGCGTTGCCGTCATAAAAAGCCGCGATATCGCGCAGGTCCTGCTCGGACATATTATCCAACAGCCCCGTCATTTCAACCACCGGGCGGGCACCGCTTTTGATATCACGCAGTTGCTTATACAGGTACTTCTCGCCCAGACCAGCCAGTTTGGGGAAGTTGGGCGCGGGGCTGTTGCCGTCGCTGCCGTGACAGGCGACACAGGTGCCCGCCTTGCTTTCTCCCGCCGCGGCATCTCCGGCGGCAGCGCCCTGGGCGAAAGCCGCCAGGCTTAAACTTATCAACGCGTATTTTAATACTCTTTTCATTGGCTAATCCGTAATCACCTGATAGCTTGTAGACCCGCTTCTCGATCGGGCCGGGTCTGACCTGGAGTCGATAGATAGTTTTTCAATTATGGCAGGCTATTGCGCGGGCCGCCCAATCGTCGCGCGCGGGCATTCGGGTGCGACCGGCAAAGCCGCGACATTATATACTAACGATCTGATAACACACTATTTTTACCGGACCCCATGACCAGCCACCCCTCTGACACCGCCTCCGACCCGGCCATTGCCATCGACTTCAACCGGGCCCGCTTTACCCTGAGTGCACCCGACATCCGCAAATGCCCGCCGGAGACCGGCGCCGAGGTCGCCTTTGCCGGCCGCTCCAACGCCGGCAAATCCAGCGCCATCAATGCCCTGACCAATAACACCAAGCTGGCCCGGACCAGCAAAACGCCGGGCCGCACCCAGTTGCTCAATTTTTTTGCACTCTCCGATACCCAGCGCCTGGTGGACCTGCCCGGCTACGGCTACGCCAAGGTGCCACTGGCGATGAAGCGCCGCTGGGAACAGGACCTGTCGGAGTATCTGCAGCAGCGCAAGTGCTTGAGAGGGCTGGTACTGGTGATGGATATCCGCCGCCCGCTGCAGGCGTTCGACACCACCATGATCAACTGGGCGGTGGCCGGCGAAATGCCGGTGCATATTCTGCTCACCAAGGCGGACAAGCTGAAAAGAGGCCCCGCCGCCAATACACTGCAGGCGGTGCGCCGGCACCTGCAGGAGGCCCGGGTCGATGACCTGGTGAGTGTGCAGACGTTCTCAGCACTGAAGAAAACCGGGATCGACACCCTGAAGCAAACACTTACAAACTGGCTAAGGCACGACTTAGAGAAGTAGGGGCTAGAGGACGAAACCTAGTGCTTCAACAAATAAAGATGTTCACCCGAAACGGGCTTAGGTGTCCTTAGCTGACCCGGTCTCGATCCGGGGGGGGCGCCTAGCCTATGGCCTTTCGGGACACGTCGTGAATACATCCCTGTAGACTCTACGCCAGCATCCCTGCTGGCGAAGGTCCCAAAAGGCCATAGGCTAGGCGCCCCCCCCGGATCGAGACCTCAGTGCAGCCGACGTGAAAATCTTCTCTGATCAAAGCACTGGAAGGCAAAACATGGCGAGCAAAACCCGGAAAAACCGGAACCCCGGTGTATAAAAAAACCCGGCAGTCTTGGGGAAACTACCGGGTCAAAGGCCGGCACCCTTGGGGCAAAGTACCGGTCAGTCAGTTCGTCAGCGGCTCACCTCTAAGGGCCGCAGTTTGGTTAGACGTCAGTTCCGCCTGTGGGTTCCTCAGACCTGAACCGGCACCAATCGCGGCGCAAAAAAAAGCCCTAACAGAAGTAGTTAGGGCCGCTTTGCTGATGCTTGGAGAAGCTAAGCGTGGCGATTTACGCCATTTTCAAGGGAGAGCAAGACATGTTAATTGTTCTGACTGGGCCTCCCCGGCAAAGTTCCAAATCATTTAAAAATATATTTTTTTAATGCTTTGTAGTTTTAAGCGTCAGTTTTTCGTGCCGAGCGCAGACACTGCTCAATGGGCCTGATCCCAGTTGTCGCCGATGCCGGCTTCCACCACCAGCGGTATGTCCAGACTGGCGGCCTGTGCCATCCGCGAGCACACGGCCTCACAAACTGCCTCGACCTCGGCCTCCGCCACCTCCAGCACCAGTTCATCGTGTACCTGCATAATCATGCGGGCGTCAGCGGCGCCGCCCTCCAGCCACTGGTCGACGGCGATCATCGCCGTTTTGATGATATCGGCGGCGGTGCCCTGCATGGGCGCGTTGATAGCAGTGCGCTCGGCGGCCTGGCGGCGCATGCCGTTGCGGGCGTTGATCTCCGGTAAATGCAGGCGCCGGCCCATCAGAGTTTCGACAAAACCGTCGCTGGCCGCCGCCGCACGGATATTATCCATATAAGCCTGCACCCCCGGATAGCGCTCGAAATAACGGTCGATGTATTCCTGCGCCTGCTTGCGCCCCAAATGCAGTTGCCGGCCGAGGCCGAAAGCGGACATGCCGTAGATAAGGCCAAAATTTATGGCTTTGGCACTGCGCCGCTGTTCCGCCGTCACCGCATCCACCACCACGCCGAAGACCTCCGCCGCAGTAGCCCGGTGCACGTCCAAACCCTGGCTAAAGGCATCCAACAGGCCCTCGTCCCGCGACAGGTGTGCCATGATGCGCAGCTCGATCTGCGAATAATCCGCTGCGACTATCTTGTACCCCGGCTGCGCCACAAACGCCTGCCGGATACGGCGCCCCTCCTCGGTGCGAATGGGGATGTTCTGCAGGTTGGGGTCGGTCGACGACAGGCGCCCGGTGGCCGCTACCGCCTGGTGGTATGAGGTGTGGATACGGCCGGTGGCGGGATTAATCATCAGCGGCAGTTTGTCGGTGTAGGTGGTTTTCAGTTTCGACAGGCCGCGGTACTCCATCAATACTTTCGGCAACGGGTAATCCAGCGCCAGCTCCTGCAGGACCTCCTCCGCTGTGGAGGGGGCACCTTTGGGGGTCTTTTTGAGCACCGGCAGCTTGAGTTTTTCGAACAGGACAGCGCCGAGCTGTTTGGGCGAACTGAGGTTGAACGCCTCGCCGGCCATATCGTGGGCCTCCCGCTCCAGCGCCTCCAGGCGTGCGCCCAATTGCCGGCTCTGTTCACCCAGCAGGCCGGCATCCACCAGCGCCCCCCGCCGCTCGATTCTGGAAAGGACGGGAACCAGTGGAATCTCGATGTCAGTAAATACTCGCTTCAGTGGCGCCACCGCCGCTAATTGCGGCCACAGGGTACGGTGCAGACGCAGGGTGATATCGGCGTCCTCGGCGGCATAGGGCGCGGCCTGTTCCAATGCTATCTGGTTGAAGGTGAGTTGCTTGGCGCCTTTGCCGGCAATGTCCTCATAGTGGATGGTCTGGTGATCCAGGTACTTCAACGCCAGGCTGTCCATATCGTGACGGGTGGCGGTGCTGTCGAGCACGTAGGATTCGAGCATGGTGTCGAATGCGATGCCGCGCAGATCGACATCGTGGTTGGCCAGGACACTGCGATCGTATTTCAGGTTCTGTCCCACCTTGGCCTGCTGCGGGTCCTCCAACAGCGGCCGCAGCTTCTCGAGCACCTGCTCGCGGCTCAGCTGCTCGGGCGCGTCCAGGTAATCGTGGCCACAGGGCACATAGGCCGCACGCCCCGGTTCCACCGCAAACGAGACACCCACAATTTGCGCCTGCATATAGTCGAGACTGGTGGTCTCGGTGTCGAAGGCGAACACCTCCGCCTCGCGCAGGGTGTCGATCCAGCGGTCCAGCTCGGCCTCGGTCAACACGGTGTCGTACTCGGCGGGCGGTGTATCGGCCGCCGCCGCGGCGGCGCCGGGGCCGGCTTCATCCTCCAGCTCAGCAATCCAGGTCTTGAACTCCAGTTCCTTGAACAGTTCCAGCAACTGCTGCTTTTGCGGCGTCGTTTGGCGCAGGTCCGCCGGGCCCACATCCAGGTCGACATCGGTTTTGATGGTCGCCAGGCGATATGACAGATAGGCCTGCTCGCGATGGGCCTCGAGCTTGGCCGGCATCGATTTGGCGCCGCGAAAGGTCAGCTCGGGGATCTTTTCCAGATTGCTGTAAATGCTGTCCAGCCCCCCAAGGTTCTGCAACAGTGCCAGGGCGGTCTTTTCCCCGACACCGGGTACGCCGGGAATATTGTCTACCTTGTCCCCCATCAGGGCGAGGAAGTCGATAATCAGATTCGGTGCGATGCCGAATTTTTCCTCCACCCCCGCGGTATCGAGAGTGGTGTCATTCATGGTGTTAACCAGGGTCACATGGCGGTTGACCAGCTGTGCCATGTCCTTGTCTCCCGTCGACACCAGCACATCCAGCCCCTGCTCCGTGGCGTTGTGGGCGAGGGTGCCGATGACATCGTCGGCCTCGACCCCCTCGACAATCAGCAACGGCAGGCCCATCGCGCGGATAATATCGTGGATCGGTTGCACCTGACTGCGCAGGTCATCGGGCATGGGTGGCCGGTTGGCCTTGTAATCGCTGTAGATATCGTCGCGAAAGGTCTTGCCTTTGGCATCAAAGATAACCGCCGCATGGCTGTCCGGGTAGTCCTTGCGCAGGCGCCGGACCATATTGATCACGCCCTTCACCGCACCGGTGGGAGCGCCCTTGGAGTTAGTCAGCGGCGGCAGTGCGTGAAAAGCCCGGTAGAGATAGGAGGAGCCATCGACGAGCACGAGTGGGGGTTGTTTTTGGGTCATAGAGCCTGCAACACGTCCTGAAAAAATCGAAGCCGCAAGCATACACCAAATTCACGGTGAGCCCGGCTGTCCGGCGCGTCACTGACATCACCTGGTTATAACCAAGCGAAACTTCTTCACAAAGATGAAATTTCCAGGGGTTATTACCGATTATCCCCATGTTACCCATGTGTTACCTTGTGAACCGATTCACAATTCCCGCAAGGATTTCGAGGAAAAACGGCTAAACTGCCGAAAATTAAACCTTTTTTGCAATAATTCTGAAAAAAAGCTGGTGTAATCTAGGCACTGTTGTTACCATGCGTAACACAATCAAACAGCATCAAAATGACTTGCCAAAGATTGTGAATCGTTAAGTTTCAACAGGGTTTTATCGCCCACTCCAAAACTGTACGAACAAGAGATTTACCGGTACCAAGGCCGGTAAGTCGGGATCAACCAGCCTAAACGGAGGGCCGCATTATGAAAAAGCTTGGTTTTCTGTTCACTCTAGCCTTGATCGCTCAAAGCGCCATGGCGGAGCAAGTTGGTACCCATTATTCAGCCATCGAGGTTCCCACCATGACCGCGGTAGTGGCTGAGACAGGTACCAGCGTCAGCTGGGCTGCTCAACTAAGTAATGCACACGCAAGTAAGCAGAACATTAAGGAGTTAGACCAGAAGACAGAACAGTCTCAATTGAAAGTGAATTTGCAACTGGAGCAGCGCATCGCTGCCATGATTGAAACTTCACTGCAGAAATAATCTGCACAGATTCATCGCTCTTCCCTGCACTGGCAATCTCTCCTCCCTTTTTCTTATACCAGTGCAGGGCTTTTTATTTCCCCACCTGATTCCTACCCATTGCCGTCCCCATCAGGGGTTTTGGACGCCATGTTAAGGCAGACATAAAAGTTTTCCGCCAGCCGATCGAGTAACTGCGGATAGGTATCCCGCTCGCGCCCAAAGGGCTCCAAAGGCACCAGCGCCAACCCCCAACGGGCGGCAATGGCGGCGGCGTGGCCGTGCTGGTAGGCGGAGTCCACCAGCAGGCAGCCAGCGGCGAGTTGCTCCATGGCAGCCAGATGCCTGGCTCCCGGGCGGCGATCCGGCACCTTGGTGACATAACCCAGTTGTTGCAGATCATAGGCCTGCACAAAATGTCCGTAACCGTCGTGATAGGTAATAAAGCCCCGGTCTCGCACAGCGGCCAAGCGCTCGCGCACCCGCTGGTCAAGGCGAACCAGCTCATCGATCAGGCCGTCGGCCCGACGCCGCAATGCCGCCTCGGCGTCGGGCCGCAACCGGATCAGGTGCGCAGCTATCGCTTCGGTGATGACAATACCGTTGCGCGGTGCCAACCAGATATGCGGGTCACGATCACCGCTGTGGTGACCACCACCGCGCGCCGCCACGGCAGGCCAGTGCAGGCCCTCCAGATCGACGAGGGTCAGCACTACATCCTTGCCCCGGGCGGCCAGCGGTTTCTGCAGCGGCCGCTCCAATGCCGGTCCCATCCATACGACTAAATGGGCCTGACGCAGGCGGCGCAGATCGGAGGTTCGCAACGCAAAGTGATGGGGAGAAGCCGACAGCGGCAGGAGGGTATCCACCTGCCCCAGATCACCGAGGATGGCCCGGGTGAGCGCCGCCAGCGGCTGAATGGAAACCAGGACCCGCAAATCGCCCGGGATTTCGGCGCGGGCGCCGCCAGTGACCACCGTCAGGGTCCAGAAGGTCAGAAGAATCAAAACTTGCCGCATCAACATCACCACAGCGGATATCGCCTAATAAAAAACGTTATATAATAACATAGTCTAAAACGGAGCCATCTATACTATGTCTGCAACCCCGTCCGAAACACTGCCCCTAGCCTGCCGCCGGCACGATCACCAAAGCTGTATTGAAGGCGCGATCACCACCGCCGCCAAAATCTGCCAGGCCAAAGCGGTCAAGCTAACCCCCCTGCGACGGCAGGTACTGGCCCTGGTGTGGCAGAGCCACAAACCGTTGGGGGCCTACACCCTGATCGATATGCTCGCCGCTGCTGACACTCGGCGGGTAGCGCCGCCAACAGTTTATCGGGCCCTGGAATTTCTGCTCGAACACCGCTTGATCCATCGCATCGATTCCCTGAACGCCTATATCGGCTGCCCCGATCCGGGACATCACCATCACAACTACTTCCTGATTTGTCTGGATTGCGGTATCGCCGCCGAGTGTCCCACTCAGTATCTCAGTCCCGCCATAGAGGCTGCAGCTACGGCCGCCGGATTTGCCATCAGCAGCCAGTCGGTGGAAATCGTCGGGCGCTGCCCCGCTTGCCGGAAGCATGCCGATGCCTGAACTGTTGGTGGATGCCAGGGCCGTATCGGTGCTGCGCAGTGGACGGGCTATTTTGCAGAACGCGGATTTACAACTCAAGCGCGGGGAGATAGTCACTTTGATCGGCCCCAATGGTGCCGGAAAAACCACACTGGTGCGGCTGGTGCTGGGACTGATCCGGGCCGAGCGTGGCGAGGTCTGGCGTCAGGCCGGGTTGCGGATCGGTTATATGCCCCAGCAAATCCATATCGACCCCAGCCTGCCGCTCTCGGTAAAACGGTTTTTGGCCCTCGCGCGGGCCGACTCGAAGGCGATTGACACCGCCCTGCAACAGGTGGGCGTCGGCCATCTGCTCGACAGCCCCATGCGCGGCCTGTCCGGCGGCGAAACCCAGCGCGTGCTGCTGGCCCGGGCAATTTTGCGCCGGCCCCAGTTGCTGGTGCTGGACGAGCCGGTGCAGGGCGTGGATGTCTCCGGTCAGGCGGAATTTTATTCCACCCTGTCGCAGTTGCGGGACCAGTTGCAATGCGGCGTGCTGATGGTATCCCACGATCTGCACCTGGTGATGGCCGCCACCGACACCGTGGTATGCCTGAACCAGCACGTCTGCTGCCAGGGTCACCCGGAGGCGGTTACCAGCCACCCGGCTTATCTCGAATTGTTCGGCCGCGATACGCGGCCCGGTATCGCGGTGTATACCCACCACCACGACCACTCTCACGATATCCACGGCGACGTGGTCGAGAGCGACGGAGATCGCGAGCATGCCTGATTTCCTGTGGTACGCGTTGCTGGCCGGTATCGGGGTGGCGCTGGTGGCCGGCCCCTTGGGATCTTTTGCCGTGTGGCGGCGCATGGCTTACTTTGGAGACACACTGGCCCACTCGGCACTGCTGGGTGTCGCGTTAGGTTTGCTGCTGGCCATCAATTTGAATATCGCCGTGGCGCTGGTGTGCCTGTTGCTGGCATTGATCCTGGTGTTACTGCAGCAAAACCGTTTTATCGCCACGGATACCCTGCTCGGTATTCTGTCCCACTCCACGCTCGCCCTGGGCCTGATCTGTGTCAGTCTGTTTGGCGATACCCGGGTCGATCTGATGGCGTATTTGTTCGGCGATCTGCTGACCGCCAGTCGCGCCGACGTTATCACCATTTTCACCGTCAGCGCGCTGGTACTGCTGGTGTTAATCCTGTTGTGGCGGCCGCTGCTCGCCATTACCGTCCACGAGGAACTGGCGCAGGTGGAGGGGATTCCTGTGAACCTGGTGCGCACGGCGCTGATGCTGCTGATGGCGCTGGTGATCGCTATCGCCATGAAAGTAGTGGGGGTGTTGTTGATCACCGCACTGCTGATTATTCCCGCCGCCGCCAGCCGCCGCCTGACCCGGACACCGGAGCAGATGGCCGTTGGCGCCAGCCTGCTGGGTTGTGTCGCCGTTATGACGGGCCTGGCCGCCTCTTTCTACTGGGATACCCCGGCGGGCCCCTCGGTGGTGCTCAGTGCCGGCGGCTTGTTTCTGTTGACGCTGCTGCGCAGGCAACCGGCATAGGGATAGTGTTTTGATTCGGTGATTGCGGATTAGCGATGGCACTGTTTAGTCAAGTGTGAATGGCACTCGCTTCAGGTGCCTATTCCTGGCGCTAAAGGAGGCTTAAATCAATTTATCGATCCCCGCTCCAGTCGTATCGGTCTTGCTTAAGAGTACTGGGGGTAAGTCTTTGCTTTAGCACCGGTGATACAAGCTTGTTGATCGCCGAGACCCGGCTTTTCAAAAACCCCTTTTCAGCAGATTGCGGATTCTCGCCTTTACTGAAGCGGCTTCGTCTTTCATAGCCATGGCAAAAAACTCGCGGGCCTGGGCCTCATACTCGTGGTGTTGCACCGCAAGTTCATAGAACCCGTTATACGCCCAGGCCCTGACGAACTTGTTATCGCCGGTCAGGCACTGCTGTAAAAATCGCTGCAATCGCTTGGCTTGGCGTTTTTCGATAGGCATATAAGGTATGCACTGCAAAATATGCAGCTTCGTCTGCCAGTCGACCAACTTAGGCAGCAAACCGTAGATTTTATTGACAGTGGCGGCGTCTAACTCCCGACCATCCTCGAAAAACCTCTTCAGTAACCAACTGGCACCCTGCTGCGACGACTCCCCGCCCAGAAGCAGCAGCACCTCACGAATAAACGAGGGTGCCCGACCATAGCTCTGATAGATTGCACCGATATCCTGCGCCGATTTGCCGTCCCAGGCTGCTATCGCTTTTTTTATACTCATAACAAACCGCACACCGCCGGTGATCTTATCCGACCATCGATCAGTCTTTGCCGGGCTCGCCCTGCGGATACCTCGGCAGGTGATCCCCCAAATTCAGCCACCTCACACCGTCCGCCGTAAAGATATGATGGGTGGGCTCGACATGCTCAATATTATCGAGGGTACCTGAATTGACATCCACCGTCTCCGGATCATCGAGGTCTCTGTAGGCGATCTGCGTGCCGCACTGATTACAAAACTCACGGCGCCCCGTCGGTGATGAGCGATAGATGCTGGGAGTACCGCGGGTATAGGTAAAGCCGTCTATCGGAAACGAGGCAAAAGCCACCACCGGGGCACCGGTAGACCTTCGGCACAGGGAACAGTGACAATAGCCTGTCGTCACCGGAACTCGCTCAGCCTGGTAACGAAGGGCGCCGCAAAGACAACCACCTTTATAGTTCATCGTTCAATCTCCTCGAGGGTGGCCAATCCATATTAACCTTTCGCCCGGGCAAGCACCCGCTACACTGTCAATACTTCCACTCTCACACAATCACTTGTCCGATTGCAATCTAACCAAAACGTTTCAAAGAGGCCCGCGGTCATTCACAGCCCCTCAGGTTAGTTGGCCTTTAAAGTCGCGAGCTTGACGCCAAAACCGATAAATATCGCCCCCGTAATTCCTTTGAAGACTCTTTGGAACCAACCGCTCCTCACTGTCGCCACAAGCCGGGAGAAAAGTATCACCAGGGATGCAAACCAAATCATATTCATCAGCGAGTGAATAGAAACCAACAGCAGGGCGTTCATCATGGCGCCCTCTTCAACCGGGATAAACTGAGGGAAAGCAGCCATGTAGAACATGGATACCTTCGGGTTCAGCGCATTCGTCAAAAACCCTTCAACAAAGGCCTTTGACAACGATCTCTTCGGCTTGGTCGGCACAGTCGATCTGGTCGTATTGTCGCCCTGCCAGGCGCTTAGCAAAGCCTTGACACCAATCCAGATCAAGTAGAGCGCGCCGATAATTTTGACAAGCAAAAACGCCTGCGCTGACTGCATCAAGATAACCGATAGGCCCAGTATGGATAAGGCTCCATGTATATAAAAGGCGACGAGAAAGCCGGCTACGTTGGCAAAGCCCGCGGCCCTGCCGGAAGTCGGCACTGTTTTTGCAATCAGCACACCATTCGGACCCGGCGATACGACGAGCAATAAGGCCACTAGAGAAAAACTGGCGATCTGTGCGAAATCCATAATGACACTTCCCGAACTACAACCACGAGTTGCTCGCAGCCTGCGACACAACCTATAACACAGAATTACACCGACAGACAAGTCCAGGCGCGCCATGACATAGCAGTTGTTTTATCGCTGCCGGATGTAGCTGGGCGAGCCATAAATGGCGCTATAGCTAATGGACCGGCGCTACTAAAGCGGCTCGGCTATTTCCTGTCCCTTTTCAGGCGGCGTACCGCCGCTCTTACGGCGTCAAGCCTGTCGATTCCAGGTTTGGCTTTGGTCTCATGATCCAGTAGCCTTTGCAGTAACGCCCGATCGCCGTTGCACATTTTCAGCAGTTTGCGCTCAAGCGCTTTATCTTTATCATAGAATTGCGTTCTCGAAAAAAAGAGAATCACAAGAAGCACTAGTATCAGAAAAATCAATAAGTGCATATGCATTTCATCGCTATGTATTTGCCAAAATGGTCAATACCGAAACCGGCGGGAATACGCCACTCCTCTCAGGGTTATCGTGCCCAAACCTTTCTAAGACATAGAAGCATGCCGGCAATTTCAAAGCCCACCGTTCTTATTCGCAGGCACTGACTCTGGTGACACTCGCTTCAGGCACCTATTGACGGATCTGCCTCTGGACTGGCACTTCACCTGATATAGAAGCCGCTGTTATGGGCAGCATTGATCGGCGTACCAGACCAGTGCATATTGACACCGATACATTCACGAGTGAAGAAACGCACTTCTTTCTTTGAGGTAAACGCGACCAGGATCAACGATGTCATGGTTCTGAAAACCTCCGGATCATTGGGGGAGGGACTGATATAAATCAAATCACTCTCACCACATCCATTAATATCGCCAAATGAGCCCGACACCAGAATACCACCGTGGACATATTCAATTTGGGTGGGAACTGCCCAAGGTGTGTATCCCGCCGCAATCCCATTGACGGACCAAAGCAGTGACAGCACAAGAATCATTTTTCTCATTGAATCCTCTACGAAAACGTGTACCTGTTAATTACGCTAAGGGCCTGGAGCAGACGTATACTTCGATAGATCAACGGGACGATAGATCAGCGGGAATATAGTGCCGGAAGCTTGGCGAGGAGCAGAAAATTCCCTTTACATCAAAGCCTTAGACAAAGCCCTGTGCTAATGGCAGCAAAGAACTCAGCAAGCAACCGCTATATAGACAAAATCGACACGATTCGATAAAACCAGCACCATACGCATCGATCTTGCAAACAGTCGCCACATTCGACTCTCACTGCAGCGTATTTGTTTATACAGGTTTTGGGGAACTTTGGGAAGTGTAGAGAAGTAGTACTTCAGTGGTTGCTCGCGGTAGGCAGTACCGCCCCTCGAGCAACCGGCCAGGTCACCACAACCCAGTTGCTGTGGTGACGAATCCTGACAACCCCCTACTCGCCTTAGCGAGCAACCAACGCCACCTCTATATCCCGATTCAAAACTGCCCACCAGCGATTGCCGAACGCCTTATCGAGACCGACCAGCGGATGCGCTTCACAACCCGCTGCGCGCGCCGGCGAGGTCTCCAGAAACGCTTTCGACCAGGGCGCGTCCACAATACAATCAGCGGGGGAAAGGGGTTGCCACTGGTCACCGTCCTTTTGCGCAAGCGTTACCGTAGCGCTGTCCAGACTTTCAGGGCCGGTAAAAACAAGCGCGTAAGCATCTGCTACGGCATTGCTGATATCCCAAGTTTTAGTCGCCGTTTCCGGCAGCGCGACCGGTTGCTTTTCAGTGCCGTCGGACTGCGACAGGGCCAAACCGGAATCAGTCTCAATATCTTTGGGCACACCGTAGTCATCCTGATAGATGCCGGTCTGATTCTGGGTGCCGCTGACAATAAGAATATCTGAGGCCGTAGCCTGTTTTGGCAACCAACTCAGAGTCACATGCTCCTTTAAATCGACGGTGGTTTCGGGCACGACCAGGATATCGGTGGGATAGTCGGGCACGACCCGGGCGGCGCTGTTCAAATTGGGGGACCAGCGCTGATGCAGCTGATAGAGCCACTGATAATTCAGGCGCACCAGATCGTTAAGCGTCTCGGCGCGACTGAAGCCCGGAAGATAACCCATATCCCGCGTGCGCGTATCTGTGCGGTTGAATGTATTGTTCATGCCGCCCGCCAGGCTGGCATAGGAGCCGTCTGCGCCCAGGCAGTCGTTAGTGATATATTCCGGCTGCAACACCATGACCGGACGGGTCTCCGGCAGAATGGAATTGGCGTACACCACCGTATCACAGCGATCGGTGGTGCGGGAGAACTTGTCCAGCAGCTTCCAGTCGGCCGCAAACGCTTCCTCAGGGGCGTTACTGGACGCCGTATGCTCGGAAAAATAAGACTCATAATCTACCCGTTTGCCGGTAAACCTCAACAGCGAAGAGTTTACGTCGTAATGCGTCGAACCGTTGCTTTTGGTCGCATTCTTCTGCGCGACAATAAGCTGCACCAGGTCGCGCTCACCATAGCGAAACTCATAACCTTTGTAGGACGCATTGCCGGCCATAATCTGGGTATAGACATCCATGCGGTAGTTGCCGCCCTGGGGGGTATGGCCCGACGGATAGGTGGTCAAAGCGGTTTTGGCACTTATCAGCGAGCGCTGATATTGATGTTCATGCCCCTGCACATAGATCACATCGCGTGCGGCAAAAAACTCGCGGATTTTAGGTTGAACGTCTGAGACCCGACTGTCGTCTTTGGTGCCGTCGACAATTTGCTCGCGGGTCTGCCCGTATTTTGCCCCGATCAAACCGTCGTGACTGGCAACGACAATATGCTCGACTTTTTCTTCATGCAGCGCCACTACATCTTTGATCCACTCAAACGCCACCGGCAGATTATAGTAGGCCAGGCCGACTATCAGCACATTTTCGCGCACCACATAGTAGTTTACCCACTCATAGCCGGGCATATGCGTGGCATCCTCTGGAATGAAATCCCGCATATTTTTAATCCACTCATAGGTATAGGCGTAGCTGGTTTCATGATTGCCCATCACCGGCAAAAACTCGATACCGCTTTCTGCGTATTGATCGGCTACCGAGCGCCACTCGGCAAATTCAACCGTCGAACCTTTATCGGTCAGATCGCCGAGGGCCAGCACCATATCCACGCCGGCTTCGGCCTGGTGCTTCAACAACTCGGACATCGGGTGCATGGATACATGTGCCTGCCCATCAGTATCGGTACCCCCCTGTGTATCCGGCAGCAGGCCCACAGTAAAAGTGGCGACGGGGGGGTTTGAAGCCCCCGGGTCTGTCGGCGCCGGTGCCTGCCGCGTATTGCCCTTATCACTTGAATTGCACGCGCTTAGCAGGACGGCGGCCGCCAGGACAAGCAGCGTTCGGTAGATAATCAGATGGCAGTAGTTGGTTTTCATAGCGTTGGCTTCTCGTATAAAACTCAGAGGTTTATTGGCGCGCCAACTATTATTCAGGGTGTCTTATTAACTATGAATATAGTTTTAGTTAAGATTTTATTAATTTTATATTTCAAATATGCATATTGGTTTAAAACAAAATTGATCGCAACAATAGATATCGGAGATAGTCTACATTAATGGTCAATCACTCAAAGGCGTAGACATCAAACTCCCCTGGAGACAGCAAGCGAGAGCACCAGAGCGGGAAATGAAGGATAGTGCCGGTCAGTGGAGCAACTTTCGCAGCAGCCCAAGAGGCCTTTCCATGCCATTGGGGACGCCTGGAATGGCACTGCCTTAAGCGTACTTGCCTCAGTTTGTCGATCGCCGCTCCAGGCTCATCGGACACGGTTAAGCGTACTGGAGGGAGGTCTGGCCCTGGCTGAAGCCTTCAGAAACTCTCGACAGCAGGGATGCTGTCGTGAAGTTCCCAGGGACGGGTTCACAACGTGTTTCTGAAGGCTTCAGCCAGGGCCAGACCGGTCAATTGGCACATAGTTGCTTAAGGCAGTGCCATTCGGGACGCCTGCAACTTAGCAACTTAGCAACTTAGCAACTTAAGCGACTAAAAATTAGCTTACTCGATAACAAGCCAGAACTGGAATGCACCCACTAAGTTGCTAAGTTGCAGGCGTCCCATCTGTTTCATCTGTTTCGGAAAACACAGACACTCAGGTATCCCTGACAATCAGCTCTGTCTTAATGGTCCCGGATTTTGGATTCTCATTGTCCAAAATCTGCATGAGTTTGCTCACCAGCAGCTTGCCGGCCTGATAAGTGTCCTGTCGAACAGTGGTAATGCGGGGGCTGAAGTAACTGGCCGCGGGGATATCGTTGTAACCCACCACGGAAACATCTTCGGGTACTTTCAGCCCCCGATCGGCCAGCAGGCGAATAAAGGCCATTGCCGCCGTGTCGCTGTAAGCCAATACCGCATCCGGTCGCGAGTCGGCGGTGTTGAGGTAGCCATCGGCGGCATCGAAAGCGGATTCATAGGAAAAGTTGTTCAACGCGATATGGTTGAGCGCAACCGGCGCTCCACTCTCCTCGACAGCTTGCTGCAATCCCTTGTAACGCCAATAAATTTCGCTGTGGGATATATCCCCGATAAAGAGAAAATTGCGTCTTCCCCGTTCCAGAAAATAACGGCCCGCCATCTGTCCGCCGGCCAGGTTGTCACTGCCGACCACACAATAGTCGGTATTTTTTGTCGGCGCGCCCCACACCACAAACGGGGCGCCGGTGGAGGCAAATTCATCGAGCATATCCATCCGGTGCCCCTGGCCGAGAAAAATAAAACCATCAGCGCCGCGGGACGAATAGATATGGTACAGCGAGTCGGTGTCGTTATGCCTTGGCGCACAGAGCAGTAAATCCTGGTTCAGGTTACCCAGCGCCTCCGAGACCCCCGCCAGCAACTCCAGAATAAAGGGATCGGAAATATGGTTCTCACGATGCGAGCCAAAATCTATCGACACGCCGATGGTATCGGTGTTTTTGTGGCGCAATTTCTGGGCATTGCGGTTGACGGCGTAACCATACTGGCGCGCGATAGACAACACATGCTTTTTAGTCTCGGGGTTCACCAGCGGGCTGTCGTTGAGAGCCCTGGACACGGTCGGTTTGGAGACCTTGGCGAGGGCGGCGATATCGCCCATGGTGATGGTTTGCTTGAGTGACACTGTTTGCTCCTGCTCGATCTGGCGACAGTGTAGCTTCGATCGCAGCCGTTGTAACGGCCATCTGGCGTTGGAGGCCGAATTACACTTCCGGCCTGGCGTACAAATCATTCCTTGCAACAATACAACAGAAAAAGCTTGTAAAAGACCACTGAAATGCATTTCAATATACCATTGAAATGCATTTCAGCGTGTATTAGACTCGATAAAAAGACGGTTTTTGTGCCATCCATAATCTAACGGCCTCGCCCGGAACCGAGCCGGTCAGCCTGATACCAAGCCCATCAAAGTAGGCGAGTAGAGAGGAGAGAAACCAGTGAAAGCCCCCATCACCCCCACCAGACACAGCGCAGTAACCTGCCTATTGACCCTTGCAACCCTCAACCCCCTGGCCGCAGCCATTGCCCAGCAAAGTGGCTCGAACGAGACCATCGACGAAGTGATCGTGGTGGGAACCGCCGGCGGTGCAGGCATTAACAAGCAGGATGTCTCTTTCGCCGTGAGTACCCTGAACCCCGAACAAATCGAACGCTTTGCACCGAAGAGCACCGCCGACCTGTTCAAGTCGATACCCGGCGTCTGGGCCGAGAGTTCCGGTGGTGTGGCCGGCGCCAACATTGATGTGCGCGGCCTGCCCGGCGGCGGCGATGCCCCGTTTGTCACCCTCACCATCAACGGCGCGCCAATTTACGGCACCGAGTCGCTGTCGTTCTTTGAGCAGTCGTCCATTTTCCGTATCGACGAGACCATTGCATCTGTTGAAGGCCTGCGCGGCGGACCCGGCGCGGTGTTCGGCAAGGGAGAGCCGGGCCTTACGGTAAACTTCAATCTAAAGCGAGGCGGTGAGGAAACCGAGGGGCGCATCAAGTACACGACATCCGACTATGATTTACGGCGCTTCGATGGCGTGCTGAGCGGCAAGCTCGCCGAGGATACTTATTATATGATCGGCGGCTATGTGCAGCAGTCACCCGGTATTCGCGACGCTGAGTTTACCTCTGAAAAAGGCGAGCAGTTCACTATCAACCTGACCCGGGAATTCGACCGTGGCGTGATCAACGTATTTACCCGCGTCACTGACGACCACGGCCAGTGGTACCTGCCGTTTTCGCTGAACGCCGGTCTCGACGAAGGCGAGTTTTCACAGCTCGGCAACGCCACCCGCCAGCGGGAAATTCAGATAAACGCCAACGGCGATACCCGGGTTTTTGATTTTGCCCGCGGTCGCGGCTGGGACGGTTCGGTCTCCGGTGCCGATATCGAGTTTGAGTTCGGCGACGGCTGGGTATTGCGCGACCGGCTCGGCCTCACCACCGGCGACGCCAATACATTCGGTTTCGTACCGGCCGGCAGCGCCATCCGGGCTTCGGCACTGAGCGCCCAAATCGCCGGGCCGGTCACCACTCAGGGCGGCGAAACCCTGGCGGACGACGACTTTGTTCAAACCTATGGCCACTGGGTGGTCCTCAAGGAGATCAGGTCGTTCGTCAACGACTTGAGCCTGAGCAAAACCTTTGCAGATCAGCATGATGTCACTTTCGGCCTGTACCAGTCAGACTTTTCCGTCGACGACTTCTGGTCCCTGGGTAACCCGGTAGCGGTACACAACACGGCAAACGGTGACTTTCTCGATCCTGCCATAACGCCCGACGATATCGCCGCAGCCGGCGGCGATGCCGGTTTCGGATTCGGTCTAGCCGCCGTTGGCGACGCCCGCACCACCGCGTTCTACCTGGCGGACTCCTGGCAGGTCAACGACGACTGGCGCGTGGACCTCGGCATCCGCTGGGAGGAAATCGAGATCACCTACTCAGCAGACACCAGCAACGATGGCGAGGGCTTCCCGGACGGTACCCGCGATATAAACACCAAGATCGAGGATGACCAAATCGCGTATACGGCCGGTGTCAACTGGGATGTCAACGACAACACCGGTATATTTGCACGCTACTCAAAAGGTTTCCTGTTTCCGAGCTTTGACAATGTTCGTGAAAATCAATTGGAAGTCAACGATATCGACCAGTACGAACTCGGCGTCAAGTACGGCTCTGAAAGGTTCGATGTGTTCGCCACCGCATTTTTTAACACCAACGATTCGTTCGACAGTGTTGTCGGCGGCAATGCGACGGCATCGGCCTTCGAAACCGAGGCGATGGGCCTGGAAATTGATGCCGTGACGGAGTTCGGTCCGGTGAGAGTGACACTGAGCGGCGTGGTGCAGGATACCGAGGTCACCGAATCGACCATAGCCTCGAATGTCGGCAATACCGTGTTGCGCCAACCCGACTTTCAGTTTCGCCTGGAGCCGAGCTACGACTTTACCGTCGGTGAATTTAACGGAACGCTCTACGCCGCAGCAACCTTTGTCGATGATCGCTTCGGGGACCTGGACAATGAAGTCGACTTGCCGAGTTACGAGAAGTATGATTTAGGTTTACAGTTACAAGCTGAATCCGGTATCTTTTTCCAACTCCATATGGACAACGTCAGCGATTCCGACGGTATCACCGAGGGCGATCCCCGCAACCCGGCCTCGCCCAACGGCCGACCGATTTTAGGCCGCTCTCTGCGTCTCAGTATCGGCTATGACTTCAGTGCGCTCTGAGGTGCGCGCTCGCAGTAAACCTGGCAAGATGTGGTCGCGCGGCGTTCTGGCAGGTCTGTACCTGGGCGCCGCTTTACCCGCAATAGCCAAAGCGACAGAGACAGAAGTCGCAGACAACACGGTCGGGGCTGCGAGCGCGGCGCCGGTCTACGCCGGTGCCGGCGAGCAGACACCGGCGAAAGCTCAATATTTTTCCTGGATTAACAATACCAACGAGGGTGCAACTGCAGCCCAGACCCTGGAAAACCTGGCTTTTTTCGCCTGGCTAAAACAGGAATATGGACTGCAACTGGATATCTACGCCTTCGATGCCGGCACTATCGACGGCAAACGCTGGTACGGCTCGACGGCCTCGGAGAGGTTTCGACAGCACTTCCCAAACGGCTTTGACCCCGTCTATCGAAAGGCGAAGGAACTGGGCATTCGTCTCGGGGTCTGGGGCGGCCCCGACGGTTTTGGCAACACGCCTGCACAAGAACACGAGCGTATTCGAATGATGGTGGAGCTGTGTGACCGCTACAATTTTGCGCTGTTTAAATTCGATTCCGTGGCAGGACAATTGCGGGATGAAAAACAACAGGCGTTTGCACGTATGATGACACTGTGTCGCCAGGTCGCCCCCGACCTTATTCTGCTGAATCACCGTTTAAACCTCGGCGAAGTCGGGACACCTCATGCCACCACCTTTCTCTGGGAAGGGCAGGAAACCTATATCGATGTGCATCTGGCCAACCAGCAGCCGGCGCCCCACCATCGTGCCGCCGCTCTGGCACGCGGGTTACCCCCAAACCTGTCGCGGCTCACCGAGGATCACGGCGTCTGCTTCTCGGCATCTCTCGACTATTGGGACGACGAACTGGTGCTGCAGGCGTTCAATCGCGCACTTATCTTGTCACCACAGATTTACTGCAACCCCTGGTTGTTAAGGGATGACGAGTACCCGAAACTTGCCCGTCTCTTTAACCTGGCAAGAAAGTACCGCGACATACTGGTGCACGGGAAAGTCCTGCCGCAGCGCCGCTACGGTCCCTTTGCGGTGGCCCGGGGCGATGGGCAGACGCGTCTGCTGACCCTGCGCAATCTTTCCTGGCAACCGGTTACCTACACACTCAGGCTGTCCGACGAAATCGGTTTGGAGCGGCCGGCGCCGGCATCGAGCTATGAGGTGCGCCGGCTGCACCCGGGCGAACGGGTGGTCGGGGAATTTTCTTACGGTGCGAAAGTCCCCGTTACTGTTGCGCCCTTTCGCAGCGCTTTGGTGCGGGTGACGACAAACCGGGACTTGGCGGTTCTCGGTACAGACTACGACGTGGTAAAGCATGTAAGCGGCCAACCGGTGGAAATTTTACTGACCGGTAATCCCGGTGAAGTTGCCAGAGTCTCGCTCACCGGGACCCGTGGTTTCAAATCGGCGCAGCTCGACGGCCTCGATGCCGGCGAGCTGTTGCAGGGGAACGAGAGGGAAGTGGTTTTTCCGGGCACCACCCTAAACGAAGCCACCCACCGCCGTCTCGGCCGCCTCCGGCGTACTGCCCTCCCTGCGGATGCCGAGTCGCTGTATGAAACCAGTGTCTTCTCCAGTGACAACAATGCGCTGGAAGTCCGTGCGCTGCAGCGATCCGGCCCCAGTAATATAGCGGCGGTAAACGCCGCCAGAGAGGCATTTTTCCAACAGCCGACGTTTATCAAGCGAGGCGTCTGGGATCGCAACCTGTTCGACGGCGATTCCCGGACTGCGTTTTTCCGCATGCAGCGCTGGTCCTACCTATGGAATGTCGACCCCGATGCAACAGTGAACGGCGGTGCGTTGCGTCTGGATATGGGCACGGTAGAAAATATCGATTCCCTGATTCTCGAAAGCCGTGACGAAGCCTCGATACAACCCTTGAAAGTTGGCGAGGGTATCATTGCAGAAGTATCCGAAGATCTAAAGAGCTGGACCGAGGTGCGTTTTGTTGCCGCTCCCACCATGAAGATAGCCATGCCGTCGAAGGGTTTCCCCGTTCGCTACCTGCGCATGGCGGAAGCGCCGGCCTGGTTATCCGAAGTCAGCGCCGTGCGCAACAATCGAGTCCTGCCTCGCAGTCATTGGCGGGCGTCCAATTTGTTTGGCCATTTTCAAAACATGGATTTTTCGCAGGCGTGGCACAAGACCATCGTGTTAAATGAAATCGCGCCGGCCGCTTACCTCGCCGTGACGGTACCGGGGGAAGTCGGCAATGAAAGCGTTTATGCCGGGATGCGGGTTGACGGTCGGGCAGTCGGAGCGGCGGACCGGGCACCGGCCTATCCCGCCAACACCTGGGAACTTCAGATAAAGCCCGTTACCGGCAATTACACTTACTACATTCCATTGGATCGCTCCTGGGCAACTAAACGACTGGACGTTTTCCTGCTGGCGAATGGTCGCGTAAAAAATTTGAAACCGGAAATATGGCTGACACGACGCCCGCAGCCCCTGGCTACTCGCAAACTGGTTCTAGAGTAGTTCGAACTGCTTCTTTGGCACCCGCAGTGGTGTCAGAGCCGACTGGTACTCCCCTGCGCACCGATTGGCTGCGCGGTCACCAATAAGGCCAGGCACGGCTGCCCCTTACGCCTGCACCAAAGTGACCACCACACCGATCCCGGAGAGTTAACCGATGCGACGACCAGAACCTTCGGCAGCGTTGGGTGAGCGATTCAACAAACTAATCCCTCAAAAAAACAGTGTGTAATTTAATCAGTTGCAAACTACAATACCCGCTGCGATTCGGTCATCGAAGCTTTAATCATAAATTTAGCGTGGTCGATCAGACCCGCCGAAATGACGTTACCTCGTAAGATAGTACATAGAGGACCCACACATGCTAAAGCGTAAATTCCTGTATTGGGCTTTGCTGGTGGCACCATCGGTGCTGCTAATGGCCTGCGGTGCCAAAGAGGCAGAGCAGTCCCGGGAGGCGCAGGTCCGTCCGGTTAAACTGATTACCCTTGCCGGCGCCAGCGGACAGGAAACGGCCCGCTTCCCGGGGGTAATCGATGCGGATCAGATCACTGACTTGAGTTTCCAGGTGAGTGGCCTGCTGCAGGAACTGCCGGTTAAAGAGGCCCAGGAAGTCGAAGCAGGCGCACTGATTGCGAAACTTGACCAGCGGGATTTTCGCAACCAGGCGGCGTCGGCCAAAGCCCAGTATGACAACGCCGAGAAAGAGTACCAGCGAGTCTTGCGCCTGTCTAAACAGGGCGCCGTGGCCAAGAGTATGCTCGACCAGCGCCTGTCGGAGCGCGATATTGCCAAAGCCAACCTGGAGATCGCTGAAAAAGCCCTTGGCGACACCGTTATAGAGGCGCCTTTTGCCGGCACCCTGGCACAAATACCGGTCCAGCGCCTGCAGACCATCCAGGCCGGCCAACTGGTAGCCAGACTGATGGCGGTAGAAAGCCTGGAGGTGACAATTAATCTGCCCGCCCGCATTGTCTCCCAGGTACCCGCCCAGGAGGATACCGGTATCGCCTACGTCACGCTGGAAGCAGCACCGGGGACACGGATTGAGGCAATGTTTGAGGAAGCGTCACTGGTGGCCGACGCCACCTCACAAACCTACGCGGTCACCTTTACCTTCAAGCCGCCGGAAGATCTGCTTATCTTGCCCGGTATGAATGCAACGGTGGAACTGTCCAGAACGCTCAGAAATGCCGGCGGCGAAGGACACCGGGTAGCCGTGCCACTGCCGGCGGTAATGAGTGAAGGCGATGCAAACTACGTGTGGGTGCTCAACAGCGAAACCATGACCGTCGCCAGACGCGAGGTGACCCTGAAACAGGGCATTGGTGAGACGGTTACGGTCACAAAGGGCCTGATGCCGGGAGAGACCATTGTCGGCGCGGGCGCAGCTTATCTCGCCGAAGGTATGACCGTGCGCGCCTGGACCGATTAGCCGCAGCCGCAAAGCGCACCCGGACCTAACGGCCCGGACCCAACAACGCGGATCCGAAAAACAGAACAGCGACTAAAAACGCCAGGACAGCCCCTATGAATCTCGCTGAATTTACCATCAGGAATAAAGTACTTAGTGTTATCGTTATTCTTCTCACCGCCATGGGCGGCTGGTCCGCCTACCAGCATATGCCCCGTTTCGAAGACCCGGAATTCACCATCCGCCAGGCGCTGGTGATCACCCGGTATCCCGGCGCCAGCCCGCTGGAAGTGGCCGAGGAGGTCAGCGAGCCCCTGGAGCGGGCGATTCAGCAGATGCAGGAAGTCAAGAAGATTGAGTCGGTCTCCGCCGCTGGCGTGTCCGAAATCACCGTCGAGATCAAGTACGAGTTCTCGCCCTCCAAAGCAGACCTGCAGTTGATCTGGACCAAACTGCGCAACAAAGTAACCGACGCCCAACAATCGTTACCGCCGGGGGCGGAGACATCGATAGTCAACGATGACTTTGGCGATGTTTACGGTATTTACTACCTGATCACCGGCGCCGGCTATACGCCGGCCGAGTTGCGCCGCTATGCCAAGCAGTTACAAAGCGAGCTGCTGCAGGTGGACGGGGTTGGGAAAGTCAGCCTGGGCGGTGAGTTGCAGGAGGCGATTTTTGTGGAGATATCCCGCGAAAACGCGGCGGCACTGGGTGTGTCGATCTCCTCGATTTACGACACCCTGGCACAGCAGAATGCCGTGGTGGCCGCCGGCGATGTCATTATCGACGATCGGCGCATTATCATCGATCCGTCCGGCGCTATCGATTCGGTGGCGGCGATACAAAACCTGCTGGTGTCGACTTCCGAACAAGGTCGTATTACCTACCTCAGGGATATCGCCCACGTCTGGCGCGGCTATCAGACACCGCCGCAGAAGCTGTTCCGCTTTAACCGGCAACCGGCTATCGCCCTCGGGGTAGCGGGGGTATTGGGTAGTAACATCGCTAAAATCGGGCGCGCCGTCGATATGAAAATTGCCGATTCGGTCAGCCGCCGGCCCGTCGGTATTGAGGTGCAGGAGTACTATCACCAAGGCAAGGTCGTCGATGCCTCGGTGCAGGATTTTTTGTTAAATGTAATCGCCGCGCTGGTGATTGTCATCGTCACATTGTTCCTGTTTATGGGGCTGAAATCCGCCATAGTGATCGGTGGGATTTTGTTGTTAACCATTTTTGCCACACTCGCGACCATGAATCTGGTCAATATCCCGATGCACCGTATTTCTCTCGGCGCGTTGATTATCGCCTTGGGGATGATGGTCGACAATGCGATTGTCGTCACCGAGGGGATTTTGGTGGGCGTAAAACGCGGCCTGGATAAACTCGATATCGCCAAAAAAATCGTCAGTCAAACCCAATGGCCACTATTGGGCGGCACCCTGGTGGGCATTATCGCCTTCGCACCGATCGGCTTTGCGCCGGGGGATACCGCGGAGTACACCGGCCACCTGTTTTGGGTGGTGCTGATTTCGCTGCTGTACAGTTGGGTGTTTGCCGTGACCTTAACGCCGCTGTTTTGCTATTGGCTGTTTAAGGCACCGCCTGAGGCGACGGGTGATGCCCAAGCGGACAATGCGTTTTACCGCAGTTACAAAGGATTGTTGCGCGGCGCATTGAACCGGCGGGTGGTGACCGTTGCGGTGGTCGTCGGCGTGTTCCTGGCATCGTTGTGGGGTTTCCAGTTCGTAAAGTCCGGTTTCTTCCCGACCTCAACCACACCGCAGATAGTGGTGGATTTCTGGCTGCCCGAGGGCACTGACATCCACCGCACGCAGCAGGATATCGAACGGGTGGAGGACTTCGTGGGGCAGCTTGACGGCATCAACACGATCAAGACGTCGGTTGGCGGCGGCGGGCTGCGTTATATGCTGGTTTACCCGCCGGAATCGCCGAACGGCGCCTACGCACAGATTCTCGCCCGGGTGGACGACTACCGGCAGATCGATAAGCTGATGCCGCAAATCCAAAGCCACATAGACGATAATTACCCCGATGCGCAGGCCAAGGTATGGCGTTTTGTCCTCGGTCCCGGCGGCGGTTCGAAAATCGAGGCAACGTTCAAAGGCCCTAATCCCAAGGTATTGCGCCAACTCGCCGAGCAGGCCAAGGCGATCATGATCAAAGACGGCGGGGCGCTGTCGATCAAGGACAACTGGCGCCAGCCGGTAAGCGTGATCGAGCCGGTATACTCAGAGACCAGCGGGCGCCGGGCCGGTGTCTCCCGGGAAGATCTGGCGGCTGCCTTGCAGACCAATTTTTCCGGCCGCTCGGTGGGCGTCTATCGGGAGGACAATGACCTCTTGCCTATAATTGCCCGGGCGCCGGCAGCGGAGCGGGTCGGCGTCAGCGATATCGAAAACGTCCAGGTGCTGAGTTCCAGCACCGGCAAAACCGTTCCTATCGGCCAGGTAACCGACGGCTTCAAAACGATCTGGCGCGACGGCCGGCTGCGGCGTGAAGACCGGGTCTGGACCATCAAGGCGCAATCCGATCCCTATCCCGATGAACTGGCGTCGCAACTGCACGGCCGCATCCGCCCGGCCATCGAGGCAATACCTCTGCCGGATGGCTACACACTGGAGTGGGACGGCGAATACGGCGACTCGAAGGAAGCCAATGACAACCTCGCCTCGACCCTGCCGCTGGGCCTGCTGGCAATGGTGCTTATCGTATTTGTTCTATTTGGCAAAGTGCGCCAGCCGCTGGTGATCTGGCTGGTGGTGCCACTGGCGCTGATCGGCGTGGTGGTGGGATTGGTGATCACACAGTTCCCACTCGAGTTTATGGGCATCCTGGGAATATTGTCGCTGTCTGGCCTGCTGATCAAGAACGCCATTGTGCTTGTGGACCAGACGGATCTCGAAATCAACGAGGGCAAGCCGCGCTACCAGGCCGTGGTGGAGGCGGCAGCCAGTCGGGTTCGCCCGGTGATGATGGGCGCCCTGACCACGGTACTGGGTGTGGTGCCGCTGTTTTTCGACGCCTTCTTCCAGTCGATGGCGGTGGTTCTGGTATTCGGGCTGAGCTTTGCCACCGCGCTGACGCTGGTGGTGGTGCCGGTGCTCTATGCGATCTTTTTCAATATCCGGGCCGGGGAGGCACCGGGCCGGACAGCGCTATCGTAACGGGGTAGCGCCGAGGGTTTTCTCGCCTGAGTCCAGGGCACTGCGGTTTTATTTATCGGCGCGAACCTCAAAAAACGCTTCACAGTGCTGCGAGACTACCGTATTCCGAACCGGCGACCTGAGCGCAGGCGCTTAGAAAGCCGTTACCATCGATTGATAGGTGAGCTTCAGGCGCGCAATATCCAGGGGCGGTTTGAAAAAACCATGGTAATGGCCTTTGGGATTGATCAGCACCACGTTGGCACTGTGGTCCACCGTGTAGGTATCCTCGAGCGTGACCTTGTTAAAGGCGATATTGAGCTGGGTGGCGAGGCGTTTGATCTGCAAGAATTCGCCGGTCAGGCCGATAAAGTCCTCATTGAAGTAAGGGACATACTGCGCCAGTTTATCTACGGTATCCCGCGCCGGGTCCACCGATACCAACACCACCTGGGTATTGTCGAGAATCTTTTCATCGAGAGTGCCTACCAGCTCGTTGAGCGTCGCCATGGTGGTGGGACAGATATCCGGACAATAGGTAAAACCGAAAAACATCAGTGTCCATTTGTCCTGGAGGTTGGCGAGGGAAAACGCCTGGCCGCGGTGGTCGGTCAGTTGAAAGTCTTTAAAGATGCGCGGCTTGTCAAACTCGAAAGCGCCGTTGACACGCAAATCCGTCGCCGACAGCACTCTCGGCGAGGTGAATTTATTGTAAAACAGGCCCAGCACGGTGGCGATAAAAGCCACCAGTATCACCACGGTAAAACGCACACCCCGCCGGCGGCCCTCCTCCAGGCTGCGGGTATCGGCGGCGGCGGTAATCACACTCGAATCTGTCATTTTATCAGCCCAGGTCGAAGGGTTGAGTCACAGGTAACAGGTAGTGGTCCAACAGCATAATGACAAACAATGCCATCAGGTAAACGATGGAGTACCTGAAGGTATCCATACCGGCATTGGGTTGGCTGCCGAACAGCAACACCAGCGCCCAATAGAGAAAGCCCGCCCCCAGCACCACGGCGCCCAGCAGGTACAGCCAGTTGAGCATGCCGGTGGCAAACGGCAATAATGTTACCGCAATCAGGATCAGGGTATACAGCAGAATATGAACCTTGGTGTAGTGCACACCGTGGGTCACCGGCAACATGGGAATATCCGCATTGGCATACTCGTCTTTGCGGTGCACGGCCAGGGCCCAAAAATGCGGCGGCGTCCAGGCAAAAATAATCAACACCAGCAACAGCCCGTGACCGTGGATTTCGCCGGTCACCGCGGTCCACCCCAACAGCGGCGGCGCCGCGCCGGCGATACCGCCGATCACGATATTCTGCGGTGTGGCGCGCTTTAGAAACAGCGTGTAAACCACGGCGTAACCGAGCAGCGATGCGAGCGTCAACCAGGCGGTAAGCGAATTGACGAACACGATCAACAGCGCCATACCCAACACACCGATCACCAGCGCAAAAAACGCCGCCTGCATCGGCTCCACCCGTCCCCTGGCCACCGGCCGGTTGAACGTGCGCGCCATTTTCTGGTCGACATGCCGGTCCACCAGGTGATTGATCGCTGCGGCGGAACCGGCGCACAGGGCGATCCCCAGATTGCCGATAATCAGGATATCGAGGGGCACAATACCCGGAGTGGCCAGCAACATGCCGATCAGCGATGTGAGAATCATCAGCGCGACCACGCCGGGCTTGCACAGTTGGTAGTAGTCGCGCCAGGTGGCCGGTTGTACCGGCAGGGAATCCGAATCGATTTTGGCCATCAGCCCGATCTCTCCTCGTTAGCAGGCTCAACTACCGCGCCCGGTTCGGGCTCGGTGCTGGCGGTAAAAATACGGTGGTTGAGCGTCACCAGGGCCAGCAGCAGCAGCGCGCCGCCCCCATTATGGGCAACCGCCACCGATAAAGGCAACGCCCATATGATATTGCTGAGGCCCAAAAGAATTTGCAGTGCCAATATTCCGCCGATAACCCCGGCCATTACGCGAACCCGGGGCTCCTGCAGACGCCACAGGCGCCAGATCAGCAGCGACAGTACCAACAAAACCGTCACCGCGCCGAGCCTGTGGCTCATGTGAATGGCCACCCTGGCTTCGTTGTCCAGCAGACCGCCCAGGTAATTGGGACCCACATGCTGGGCCAGATCGAAGCCCCGGGTAAAGTCCGCCGGCGGCCACCAGTAACCCTGGCAGGTGGGCAGATCCGGACAGGCCAGGGCGGCATAGTTGGCACTGGTCCAGCCCCCCAGGGCAATTTGCATAAACACCACTGCCATGGCAGCCAGCGCTAAACCCCGCAGGCCCTTGAGCGCCGTAAACACGCCACCACCGAGCGCCCAGTGGTAGCGCCCCAGGCGCTGCGCCAGCAACCACAACAGACCGAGGGTAGTAAAGCCGCCCAGCAGATGCGCCGTCACCACCTGGGGCCACAGCTTTAACGTGACGGTCCACATACCGAACAGACCCTGTAATATCACCAGACCGCCAATTAAAAACGGCAGCTTGAGGGGACCGTGACCCGGATACTGCCACCCGACTCTGGCGATATTTAAAAAATAGAGCGCCAGCAATGGCCATAAATAGACATCCACAGCATCGCCGGCCAGGGCGCGAATCACCGTCGCCACCACCAGAAAAGCCAGCAACACCGCCATCGACACCCAGCCACCGGCGGCGCGCGGTTGCAGGCCCTCGCGATAGAGGCGCCTGACGGCCACCACCACCAGTGCCAGGCACAGCAGCCCCAGGGAGGAGGCAAATGCCCGGTGGAGCTGCTCTGGCCAGGTCTTATCGGTTTCCACCGGGGTGTCGGCAAACTTCAAGTTGGCAGCTTCGATATCGGCGGCGCTGGTGGGAATCCACAGATGACCGTAACAGGTGGGCCAGTCTGGACAACCGAGGCCGGCGTGTACCAGGCGGGTAAAAGCGCCCAACACCACCACCAGCGCTGCGCAGACAATGGCCAGGAGTACCAGTCGATATCCGGATAAAGGCTTGGTTTGCATAAAAATCTTGGTCTTTGGTTATCGGAATGAATGGCCGGTATGAATAGCCAGTCGCGCACTAGTTCTCGCGCGAGTATTTCAGCAGGCGCTTGATATCCGTCAGCATATCCCCCCCGGGATGCTCGCGCCCATAGGCCATCATCACAAAGCCGGCCGGGTCCATTATATACAGGCGCTCACCGGGGTTAACCGCACCCTCGGCTAACAGGGCTGCCAGGGCTCCCGGCTCTGCGCGCAGCAGCTTCATACCCGGATACTCGTCACGCAACCGGCGCTGGAAAGCGTCGCTAAACGGTGGTCCCACATTCACCAGCAGGCGCTCGACCCGGGGGGATTTTTCCGCCAGGCGGGTGTGGACCTGGCGCGCGGTGTACAGCAGGTGCGCGCAGTTGCCGTCGCTGCAATCCCCCGCTACCGGCAGCACCAGACGCCAGCGGCCGGCCTGCTCGGCCAGTTGCCAGGGCCGGCCGTCGGCATATTGCAGCGAGACATCCTGAATTTGCCGCGGCGGCACCATCAGCTCACCCTTGTTGCTGGTCCCCAGCAGCGATAGCAGTTGGCGACGGTCCTCGGCGGTGCGCGGGAAGACCAAGTAAGCCAGTACCATGCCCGCCACCAGCAGACCGATGATCAGCCAGCCCTGCCAGCGACCGGCAGTCGGCGGGGCCGTCGACCCCGGCGCATCGGACATCGGTGATTTAGCCTGCTGCGATTTAGCCAAGGTCATCCCCCCTATGCCTGGTCGGCGGTGGTTTTGCCGCCACGGCTGGACAGCACCGCCCAAAGATTGGTATTGGCGAATACCAGCAACACCAACAGCGCCGCCGCCAGCGCAAACCACTGCACGGCATAACCGATATGTTTGGCCGGCGAGGTGTTGATCAGCGGCCAGCCCGCCTCCAGGGCGGCCGGATCGTCGGCGTCGATACGCACGCTGAAACGCCAGAGTGTATGGTCGAAATCCTCCAGCAGCCGATTCAGTATCAGCACCCGTTCGGTCTGCACGATCCGCGGCCAGCCGTCGCCCTCCGCCACATCGTCGCTCAACACCAGGTCGCCCTGCACCAACCGTAAGCGCCCCCTGATAGTGACCTCTCCCGCGGGAAACTCCACTTCGGGCAGATCGGTGCGCAGTGCATTGGCCTTGACCCAGCCGCGGTTGACGATGATCCATTTGCCCTCACTGGTGTAAAAAGGCACCAGCACCTCGAACCCCGCCTGGCCGCGGCGCACGCGATTGTCCAAAAGAAACCATTGCTGTTGGTTGAAACTGCCTGTTAGAGTAACCGCTTGGTGACTTTGCAGCGCGTAAGCATCGTCCTGGGTGTCGACATCGACCGGGGGCAGGTTCAGGCGCTGCTCGAACGCCCCGATAATCTGGCGCTTCTCTTCCGCCCGGTCGAGTTGCCAAAAGCCCAGACCAATCAGCACCGGCAGGAAAAGCACCGTCACCAGGGTGATCTTCCAGTTGAACTCAAGCGTAAACTGTGTGCGACCGGGAACTCTCATAACAATACAACTGGCATGTAAATCTCGCGGGAACTCAACAGGATTATGTGGCTGAAAATTATTATCGTGGTGCTGTTTCTGGCTATCCTCGCCAGTTTGAGCAGCGCGCTGGTGTTTTTACTGAAAGATATGGGGTCACAGTCGCGGCGCACGCTCTACGCCCTGGGCATCCGCATCACCCTGGCCGCCCTGCTGATGCTCAGTATTTTCTACGGCATCTACACCGGCCAGTTGGGCAGCCAGGCCCCCTGGGATCGGGGCCCCGCCACCAACAGCGCCCCCGATACCACCGAACCCGACGCCGTCAACCAAGAATATAAATGAAAATAAACAGACCCACCCAGACCACATCGACAAAGTGCCAATACCAACTGGCGGACTCAAAACCAAAACAGTCGTCGTGCTTGAAGTGACCCTTAAGGACCGAGCGCAGAAACATCACCAGTAGCATAAAGGTGCCCAGGGTTACGTGGGCGCCATGGAAACCTGTCAGCATAAAAAACGTGGTGCCGTAGATACCGGACTGCAGCGTCAGGCCCAGGTCGTTATAGGCGTGGATATACTCCCACACCTGCAACACCAGGAAGATAATACCCAGCAATACCGTCAACCCCAACCAGCTATTGAAGGCGCTGCGCTTGGCGTTTTTCAGCGCGGTATGGGCAAAATGCACGGTAACACTCGAGGTCAACAGGATCACCGTGTTCCAAAACGGCAGCCAGGTCCAGATGGAGTCCACCTGGGAGAAGCTCATGCTTTGCTCCGGCCCCGTCACTCTGGCGGCATCGCCGTTGACGGCCATGTCCGGTGTGGTCATCAGCGGCCAGGTATTCTCAAAGCCTTTCCAGAGAAATTCGTTGGTGGCCGCGCCGTCCCCCTCACCGCCGAGCCAGGGCAGGGCCAGGTTGCGTACATACCAGAGCGCGCCAAAAAACGCGGCAAAAAACATCACTTCGGAGAAGATAAACCAGCCCATACCCCACACGTAGGAACGCTTTAGCTGGGCGTCGTTGAGCCCGGCCATGTTCTCGCTAATGACCGTCGAGAACCAGACCCACAGCACATAGGCGAACAGCACGCCACCACAGAAGAACACTGTAGGCCCACTGTCATTACCGTTCAACCAACTGGCAGCGCCAAATACGGTCAGGAACAACCCGAGCGAAGCCAGAATCGGTAGCTTACTCTGCTCAGGTACGTAATAGGTGCCTTCACTTGCCATCTTTCATTCCCCGTCTAATTCTTAATTATCATTGCAGACTTTTTATTTATACACGTTGTTTATACGACGTTAACTATGAAACCTCAGCTACGAAGCCTTGGCTGTAAAGCATTGATACCACTCGCAACCGCCAAACCTCACCACCACCGCTCAGGGCCCGGCAGCAGCGCCGGCCAGGCCGGCCAAAAGGTCCCGCTTCTGCTCGGTCACATCGAACAGCGTGTAGGACAGGGTGATCGTATGCACCTGCTTCGGCACATCCTGATCGACAATAAACCGCAGGGGTAGATCGGCGCTGTCGCCGCCCTGCAACGGTTGTTGATTAAAACAAAAACATTCGGTTTTGTGGAAATACTGCGCCGCTTTAAAAGGCACCACACTCGGGATCGCCTGGGCCACCATACCGGTGCCGGTGAGATTGCGGGCCATATAACTCATTTCCACTTCTTCACCGGGGTGTACTTTGATGCTGCCGACTTTGGGTTTAAATTCCCAGGGCATGCTCTCATTTTTAGTGACGACAAACTGCACAGTGACCGTGCGGCTGGTATCCACTTTGACTTCCACCGCCTCGTACTGGCCGCCGGTCTTACCGTTGAGGCCGGTCACTTCGCAAAACAGGTCGTACAGGGGCGGCATTACCCACACGGCAAAAGCAAACATACCCACCACTACGCCGGCCAGTTTTAAACTGACACGGGTGGTGGGGTCGATCGGCAAGAGGTTTTTCACGATCAATGCCTCGATTTATTTCACGTCCGGCGGCACGCTGAACGTGTGATAAGGGGCCGGAGAGGCAACCGTCCACTCCAGGCCTTCCGGATTTTCCCACACTTCGGCGGTCGCTTTTTTGCCGCCGCGGATAGTGGCGATTACGTTAAACAAAAACAGTATCTGCGCGGCGCCAAACAGGAAGGCGCCGCAACTGGCGATCATATTGAAATCGGCAAACTGCAGGGAGTAGTCCGGAATTCGCCGCGGCATGCCCGCCAGGCCGACAAAGTGCATGGGGAAGAACGTCAGGTTAAGGCCCAGGAACGCCAACCAGAAATGCGTCTTGCCCATGGTTTCGTTGTACATATTGCCGCACCACTTCGGCAGCCAGTAGTACACCGCGGCGGTAATGGAGAAGATCGCACCGGGCACCAGCACATAGTGGAAATGCGCCACCACAAAGTAGGTGTCGTGATACTGGAAATCCGCCGGCGCGATGGCCAGCATCAGGCCGGAGAAACCGCCTATAGTAAACAGGATTACGAAGGCGATGGAAAACAACATCGGCGTTTCAAAGGTCATCGCACCCTTGAACATGGTGGTCACCCAATTGAACACCTTCACCCCGGTGGGCACCGCAATCAACATGGTCGCGTACATAAAGAACAATTCACCGGCCAGTGGCATACCCACGGTGAACATATGGTGGGCCCAGACAATAAAGCTGAGAAAGGCGATGGAGGCGGTGGCGTAGACCATCGAGGCGTAACCGAACAGCGGTTTGCGGGCGAAGGTGGGGATAATGGCACTGACCACACCAAACGCCGGCAGAATCATGATGTAGACTTCGGGGTGCCCGAAGAACCAGAATATATGCTGAAACAGCACCGGGTCACCGCCGCCGGCGGCATCGAAGAAGCTGGTGCCAAAGTGGATATCCATCAGCATCATGGTGACCACCCCGGCCAGCACCGGCATCACGGCGATCAGCAGGTAGGCGGTAATCAACCAGGTCCACACGAACAGCGGCATCTTCATCAGCGTCATGCCCGGTGCGCGCATATTCAAAATGGTGGCGATGATATTGATCGACCCCATAATGGAACTGGCGCCCATGATATGGACGGCAAAGATAAAGAAGGTGACGCTCGGCGGCGCGTAAGTGGTGGACAGTGGCGCATAAAACGTCCAGCCGAAGTTAGGGGCGCCGCCTTCCATAAACAGTGTGGCGGTGAGCATCGCGAAAGCGAAGGGTAGAATCCAGAAGCTCCAGTTATTCATGCGGGGCAACGCCATATCCGGCGCGCCGATCATCATCGGGATCATCCAGTTGGCGAGCCCGACAAACGCGGGCATCACCGCCCCGAACACCATGATCAGGCCGTGCATGGTGGTCATCTGGTTAAAGAAATTCGGCTCGACAATCTGCAGGCCGGGCTCAAACAGTTCGGCGCGTATTACCAGGGCAAATACGCCGCCAAGCAGGAACATGGCGAAACTGAACCACAGGTACATGGTTCCTATGTCTTTGTGATTGGTGGTAAACATCCACCGGCTTAAGCCTGTTGCGGGACCGTGTGCCATTGCCTACCTCCTCTACTGACCTTGCTTGAATTTTAGAATATCAATGGGCTGAACGCTGTCCCCCATATTGTTATTGAACGCATTGCGCTGATAGGTCACCACCGCGGCGATATCCACCTCGCTCAGCTCGCCGTCAAAAGCGCGCATGGCCGGGTTGGTGGGGCTGCCGTTGACGATTATGCTGAGATGGTTGGCAATCGGGCCGGTGGCGTAAGCGCTGCCGGCGATGGCCGGGAAGGTCGGCGGCACGCCCTGGCCGTTGGCCTGGTGGCAGGCGGCACACGCCGCCAGGTAGACCTGCTCGCCCTTCTCGTAGAGTTCATCGAAGCTGAAGGTCTGATTGGTCAGCTCGCGCAGTTTGGCCGCCTCCTGGCGCTTGCCGGCCAGCCACTGCTCATATTCAGCCTCGGGCAGCGCTTCGACCACGATCGGCATAAAGCCGTGGTCCTTGCCACATAACTCGGCACACTGGCCGCGGTAAACCCCGGGCTCCTCCACATAGGTCCAGGTTTCGTTGATATAGCCCGGAATGGCGTCTTTTTTTACCGCCAGGTCCGGCACCCACCAGGCGTGGATAACGTCGTTGGCGGTAATCAGGAAACGCACTTTCTTGTTAATCGGAATCACCACCGGCTCATCCACCTCGAGCAGGTATTCCTCGTCCTTCGGTGCCAGGTTGCGAATCTGCTCGACCGGTGTACTGAGGTTGCTGAAAAAGCTGACATCCTGATTGACGTATTCGTATTTCCATTTCCACTGGTAGCCGGTAATCAGGATATCCACCTCTGACTCGGAGGTATCATATATTTTGATCAGGGTATTGGTGGCGGGCCAGGCCATGCCCATCAGAATCAGGAAAGGTACGGCAGTCCAGAGAATCTCCAACTTGGTACTTTCGTGAAAATTAGCCGGTTTTACACCCCTGGATTTGCGGTGCACTATCATGGAATAAAACATGACCCCAAACACCAGGATGCCGATAACCACGCAAATCCAGAAGATCAGCATATGCAGATCGTAGACTTCGCGACTCACCGGCGTCACCCCGCGGGGCATATTGAGCCCCCAACGCTCTACTTCTTCCGCCAGCGACTGACCACTTATCGAAATCAGTACAGCGGGGCCAAGCAGTAAGGCGAACAGCCGTTTTGCTCTATTCAACATCGCCTATCGTCTCCATGTGCTAATTATGTTTTTTTACTCTCGGGAAATCTGCTTCGAGACCTTCCGATTGACTCTCGGTTGACTTTCAGTTGGTTCTCGGTTCTCTCTCGATTGATCGTCGATTGACCTTCTAGTGACTCTCTACTGATTCTCTAACTGACTTTCTACTGACTTTCTACTGACTCTGCGACCTGACACTCTACGACCGCCGCCCATGCCGGGCGCGCCAGAGACAGGTTACACCTGTGTTTTTATACTTTTCGCGGGCTTTGTGCGAAGCTGACAGACAAATTTCCAGCACAAGAATACCGCTCACACTGGATATAACCAGTGCGACCTGCTCAAAATTTAAGCGGGATACCGGCAAAACATTGTCTTACAGGCGTTATAACCAACAAACCGCGGCAAATTGTCGCAAGCATAACGGAGCATAGCTGGCCACAATGAACTGCAAAAGTCAATGAATTTGTTACTGCCACCGCTGCATACCTCTTGGGTTAAGCCTTTGTTTTAATAGGTGTTTTAGTCGCCGTTTTAACGGCATTTTCCAATACGGATTCGACGTCTCGACGCCATGAAAAACACACTCCCCAACCGGGCGGTTTTGGCACTGGCCTGGCCGATGATTCTGAGCAATATCTCGGTGCCACTACTAGGCATTGTAGACACTGCAATCCTCGGCCACCTAGACAGCGCTGTATTTCTGGCTGCGGTAGCCGCCGGTTCCGCCATTATAACGTTTTTGTTGTGGGGTTTTGGTTTCCTGCGCATGGGCACCACCAGTCTGGTGGCACAGGCGGTCGGGCGCGGCGACGACCGCGCCTGTGTACGGCTGCTGCTGGTCAGCCTGGTCATGGCCCTGAGTCTCGGCGTGATGTTGATCGCATTGCAACCCCTTGTCATTCCCCTCGCCGTTGGCTGGATCGACCCCGCTGCCGGGGCTGCCGAGCTGGCCCGCAGCTACTGCCAGATTCGCCTGTTCAGCGCGCCGGCGGCACTGGCAAATTTCGCCCTTATGGGTTGGTTTATCGGCCGCCAGAATACCAAGGTGCCGCTGCTGGTCGTGGTGGCCACCAACAGCATCAATATCGTGCTCGACTTCATTTTCATCATGGGCTTCGGCTGGCAGAGCGACGGTGCCGCCGCGGCCACCGCCATCGCCGATTACTGCGGTCTGGGGCTGGCACTGTGGTGTGCCCGGCGGCATCTTGTGAAGCTGTCGGCACCGGTGGACCTGCGCGATTTAGTGGTGCCGGCCTCCTATTGGGACCTGCTGCGGGTCAACCGGCAGTTGTTCGTGCGCACTGCCTGCCTGTTGTTTACGTTTGCATTTTTTACGGCGCAAGGCGCGCGCATGGGCAACCAGTTTCTGGCGGCCAACGCCATTATGATGCAGTTGCTGCTGCTGGTTTCTCACGGGTTGGACGGTTTTGCCCACGCCGCCGAGGCGCTGGTGGGCAAGGCTACCGGCGAGAAAAACCTCGCGGTATTTATGGGCGTATGCAAGTCAGCGACCCTCTGGTCATTGATTATTGCCCTGGGCTTTACCGGCGTGTTTTATGTTTTTGAACATCCGCTCATCCGCCTGTTCAGCGATATCGACAGCATCATTCAGACCCTGAACCGTTACTACACCTGGTTGCTTCTGTTGCCGCTAGTCAGCGTCTGGAGCTATATGCTCGACGGCATATTTATCGGTGCCGGCCAGACCGGCGCTATGCAAAACAGTATGCTGTTTGCCTGCTTGGCGGTGTTCATCCCGGTGTGGTGGCTCAGCCAGGCGTGGGCCAACCACGGGTTGTGGCTGGCGTTTTTGTGTTTTAACGGCGCGCGCGGCTTGACGATGGGGGTATTGTTCGTCTACCTCACCCGCACACGCTCGTGGTTTTCCATCTCCGCCACGCCGGCGCCTTGATCCCGGACAGCTTTTAACAAACATTTACAATTATTTCTCCGCCCGGTTTAGCCCGTGTATATAGAATCGCCCACTATGTATAGAAATAGTCAATAATATAAAAAGACGTTATTACACCCGCCTTTGTTTTTCCCGGGTTATGGTTTACTTTGAAAAGTGGGGTCAACCACCAGCCAACACCATGCGCGATCAACTCACCACTATCCGCAACGCCATAGCGCTCGCGCGCCAGCAGGAAAAAACCAGTGGCCGGCTGGCAAAGTCGCTGCGTCATGCCGTGGCGTCAATGCACAACGCGATCGAACTGCCGAAACAGGATGCGGTCGAGGCGCTGGTGCAATTCGTGGAGAGTTACATCGAGCATGTTCCCGTCTTCATCGAAGCCATTACTGATTTGACCAGAGAAGCCGGTATCTATGCCTATGCACAAACGCTGTTGGATATCGCCGCGGACTTTTTCATACAGCCGCCAAACCTGATCGCCGAACATACCGAACTCGGCGCCATGCTCGATGAAGCTTATCTCGCGCACCGGCTGATGGAGGAGGTCAACGACCGTTTTATCGGCCGCTGTGGGATTCCGCTGGCACCCATGGACATGACTCGTTCCAATATCATTGTCCACTATTTGATCGGCGAGCCTTTTGCCAACGAACTGGATCACGTCGTTCAATACTCGGTCGAAGTGTTGATGAATAAAGAAAAAGTATTTGAAGACAAGGCATTTCGCGCCTACGTGGACATTCACCAATCCCGGGGTTGGTCGGAAGAGTTGGCGCGCTGGCCCTGCCTGGCAAAGGACTTGTCAATCAACCTCAGCTTTAGTGGCCAAAAGCAACAAAGGTTGAGTCACTAGATGCTATTTCACAGCCGGCGGGCCCAGCAAGGCAGGTAATCAATCCTTTTTTTGATCCGCCGGGGAAAACGTCAACACCTGGGTTTCAGCCTCGATACTCGCCTCGGTCTGGTTCACCCGGGTACCCAGCTCCCGCACTGCCGGTTGAAAATTCATCTGCTCCTTAAAACCGCAGGCGACGCATTCGCGCATATCCCGCCCATCCTGGTTATAAACCTGGAGTTTGTCTTGCGCAGCACAACGGGGGCAGACGGCCCCGGCCAGGAACCGGGGTTGCTTACTGAAAGTCATAACCTCTCACCATTCATTGCCACATTCACCACTGACGTCATCCTGCGGCTGCAGGGCTGGGATAGAGCATGCCCGCCATCCAATTTAGTCAGAATGACTGAAAATTATAGCCCGATCATGCTTTTTTGCCGACAAAAAAAAGCCGCCGCTGTCAGCGGCGGTAAGAACAACAGGAGGGGTGAAACGTTGATGGCGGGTGGGACCGCCTTAAGCTGCATGCCCCGCGACCAGAGTCGGCCGCGAGTCGAGGGCAGCCTGGCATTGCGCCAGTTCAGCATAGATATAGGAACGCCGGGCATCCCGGGCCAATACCTGGCGCCCGCGGGCGAGCGCGGTGCGCCACTGACCCCGGGCCATTGCCGCACGCATCAAAAATTCCAGCAGGTGCAACAAGCCCATCTGCAGTGACTGGCGTTGCGCAACACACCAGGGGTCGCAGCAGCGCTGCAACAGGTCACCGCGATACAGCGCCACCGCAGCGGCGGCCGCGGCTACCAGGTCGTCGCCGGCCAACTCCGCAGCCACGGTAGCGGTATCTGCCAGGGCCTGCCTGAGCTGGCCCACATCGAGCCAGTGGCGAGCCTTAACACCCAGGCCGATCAGGTTGCTGTCACTGCAAAAGAAATCATCGGGGTTGAGACCGATAGAACGGCAGTACTCCCGCAGCCGCCAGTACTCCCGATCAAACGCCGACCGCGCGGCGGCCGCCGATAACTGCGGCCAGAACTCCGCACTCAGTCGATAACGGTGCAGAAACCCACCCTGCGCCAACAGTACAGCCGCCAGGAGCCATTTAGCGGACTCGCTGGGCGGGTCCGGCAGACGCCGCTGCCCCCGGCGCAACTCCAGGTTTCCCAGGAGGTAGATTCGCGGCACTTCCATTGGCATACACCCTGCTCAGACCTCGTGCCGTCCTGCTCCATTGCGCCCGAAGAGGTCGGGTAACCTGTCGGGAATCGGCACTGTTCCCGCGATTCGCGATTTAGGAACTCATACCCACAAATTACGCGTTGGCGACGCCAGGTGCTGTAATAAATATCATACCGTTGTTGTGAAATATTACCCTTGGGCGCAGGGGATACCGGGCGAGGTCAGTTGATGTCAGAGTAACGACGATTTACGCCAGATTTGATTGGAGGATTTAAAGTGCCTGCACCGATGTATAGTACAACATTGTGGAAATTATCAAAGAGCTCGGCGTTCAGGCAACTATTTTAATCGCATAGCTGCGAACAAAACCCTTAAGTTTTCTGTACAGCAACTGCGGCCTTCACAGGTGCACAATACAACATTATATACACCATCAAAAATCGGTGCTCAGGCGGCTATTTTAATCACACAACTGCGAGAAAAATGATTAAGTTTTCTGTAAAGCAACTGTGACCTTCACGAAGGCGTAACACAACATTGTAAACGCCATCAAAAAATCGGTGCTCAGGCGGCTACTATAATCGCACAGCTGCGAGCACAATGATTAGGTTTTCTGTAAAGCAATTGTGACCTTCACGAGGGCGTAACACAACATTGTAAACGCCATCAAAAAATCGGTGCTCAGGCGGCTACTATAATCGCACAGCTGCGAGCACAATGATTAGGTTTTCTGTAAAGCAATTGTGACCTTCACGAAGGCGTAACACAACATTGTAAACTCCATCAAAAAATCGGTGCTCAGACGGCTACTATAATCGCACAGCTGCGAGCACAATGATTAGGTTCTCTGTAGAGCAGCTATGATCTTCATGGATGCATAATACAGCACTATAAACGCCATCAAAAATCGGCGCTCAAGCGGCAATTTTTATCGCATAGTTGTGAACAAGTTAATTACGTTTTCTGTAAAAACTGCGGCTTCACATGATATCAATCGCAAAACATCCACTGATCGATGGCGCGAGATTTTTACATGGGACAGGCGCGACGTTTTTATCTGGGACAAGCACCAAGCCGCTAGGCGCCAATGGCACAACAGTGCCATTGGCGATCCTGTATATTTACCCATAGCGGCTGTCAGGTCATGCCGCTGTGACGCAACAGCGCATCCAACTGCGGTTCACGGCCGCGAAAGTTAATAAACAGCTGCATGGCATCTTCAGCGCCGCCGCACGCCAAAATCTCGTGCAGAAAGCGCTCCCCCGTCGCTCGATCAAATACCCCTTGCTGCTCAAACAGCGAAAACGCATCGCTGGAGAGCACTTCTGCCCATTTATAGCTGTAGTAACCGGCGGCATAACCCCCGGCAAATACATGGCTGAAGCTGTTTTGGAAGCGGTTGAACGGCGGCGCCTTCACCACGGCCACCTGGCGGCGCACCTCATCCAGAATAGTTTGCGGCTCGCCGGGAGCGCCGGGGTCGTAATCGAGATGCAGACGAAAATCAAACAGCGCAAACTCCAACTGGCGTACCATTATCATACCGGCCTGGAAATTCTTTGCCGCCAGCATTTTTTCCAGCAGGTGTTGCGGCAGGTGTTCACCGGTTTGGTGATGGCCGGAGATTAGTGGAACCACAGACTTTTCCCAGCACCAATTCTCGAGAAACTGGCTCGGCAGCTCCACCGCATCCCAAGCCACGCCATTGATGCCGCTGACCGGCGCGCAGTCGACTTGTGTCAACATATGATGCAGGCCGTGGCCAAATTCGTGAAACAGCGTGGTCACTTCATTGTGGGTCAACAGCGAGGGAACGTCTTCCAGCGGCGGCGTAAAGTTACAGGTGAGGTATGCCACCGGCAATTGCAATCCGGCGACAGTCTGGCGGCGAACCCGGCACTCGTCCATCCAGGCGCCGCCGCGCTTGTTTTCGCGGGCAAATAAGTCGAGATAAAAATAAGCCAGAGTCTCGCCGGCGCGGGCCACCCGGTAGAAACGTACATCGGGATGCCACACATCGACTTCGGTTTGTTTTTCAATATCTATGGCGAACAGCCTTTGCACCACCGTAAACATGCCTTCAATGACTTTCTCCGCTGGAAAATAAGGTCGCAGTTCCTCTTGTGAAACGGCGTATTTTTCCTGTCTCAGCTTTTCCCCGTAGTAGGTCACATCCCATGCCTCGAGCTGCTCGATGCCGTCGCGCGCCAGTGCAAAAGCCTCTAGTTCCTGATGCTCAGCCACTGCATAAGCATGGGATTTTTCAGCCAGTTTTTCTAAAAAACCCACCACCTGAGCGGGAGACTGAGCCATTTTTTTCGCCAGCGAGTACTCGGCATAGTTGCCAAAGCCCAGCAGCTGTGCCAACTCGTGCCGCAATGAGAGGGTTTCGGCGATCAGTGGGGCATTGTCCCACTGTGGAGTCGATTCGCCGTCGGCAGTTACACCGAGATCGGAGGCACGGGTTACGTAAGCGGTGTACACTTCGCGGCGCAGTTCACGGTTGTCTGCGTGGGTCATAACCGCGATGTAAGCGGGCATCTCCAGTGTGATCACATAGCCCGGCAGCGACTTGCCGGCAGCCGCCTGACGGGCGGCGGCCAGCGCCGTCTCGGGCAAGCCGGCCAGCTGATCGACTTCGACAACCTGTTTGTACCAGGCCTGGGTGGCGTCCAACACATTGTCGGCAAATTGACTGGAGAGTGCTGATAGTCGGCTCTTGATAGTGCTGAAGCGCTGCTTTTTGGACGCCGGCAGAGCTACGCCGGCGAGTTTAAAGTCACGCAGGGCGTTGTCGATCGTTTTGCGCTGGGCGTTATTCAAGTGGGGGTAGTCCTCGCCGGCGGCAAGTTGCCGGTAGGCATCGTACAAACCCTGGTGCTGCCCCAGCTTGGTGTGATAGTCGGTCAGAACTACGACACAGTGGTTGTAGGCCTTTCGCAGTGCTTCGCTATTCACCACGGCATTTATGTGGCTGACGGGGGACCAGTTCCGGTTCAATCGATCGTCCGCCGCCTCCAGCGGCGCCACCAGGTTCTCCCAGTTCGGCTGGTCCGGGTTACTTAACAGCGTCTCGAGCTCCTCAAGATTGTCTGCTATCAGCTTCTCGATAGCCGGGACGACATGGGTGGGTTCTATACGGCGAAAAGGTGGCAGTGTATGGAATTCCAACAACGGGTTACTCATGGTTAACAATGATCTCTTAAATGGGTGTCTGGTTATTAGCGGCTATCCGGTTAGGTACGAAGACTTCTGGCTATTTAGATGTCTAGTCAAGGAATAGTGGATGTTCACGTAATGATACATAGGTGTCCGGGTATTGCCATCCGGGCAGCCGACTCTGGCTGGGTGAGGAGTTATGGCTGTCCTGTTAGGTAGGCTGATATCTGTGGGTGTCCAAGTAGCAGAATGGCCGGGTGGAAAATCATGGCTGTCTAAATAGGGAAAATCATGGCTGTCTAAATAGTGGCCTCATCAAAGGGTCAAAAATTATAAGAGGCCAAGTAAGGAGCGGAGCACCATAGAAGATATGTATGGGTGTCCAGATAACAGTGCCGATAATATGGGTGTCCGGATAACGTGGGTGTCCAGATAAGGGGGTTGATGAATGCTCTGGCAACGGGGGATAGAGCGGCAAACGTGGGTGTCCAGATAGGGGGTTGGATGTCAGATGATAAGGGTGATATCAGGGTTTGCCGGTCGGCTACAAACCAGTGACCGGGCTACCACAACCTAGAAACTAAAACGGACAAACTGTAGCACTAATTGGTAAGGCTGAAGCCACCTTACCAATGGCGCACTTTTTTCTATCTTTAGCAATGGATTTTCTGACCCCAACACATAGGCAAGGGCAGCATCCAAACCCTCCCTATGAACACCAGTTGTACTGAAAGCATAGATTATCCATATTTATCATATATTTAAATTGTTCGTTAAAGCTCGGCAGTCGCCTCTTTCACTCTCTGAGATCACCCCTTGAAGGCTTTGACAAGCCTAAACCTTGCCGTTATATTGGTCATGTAGCTCAACATATTTGGTCATATAGAATAGAATGAAGTGGATTGCCAGGCCATTGGAGGCAATGTTGGAGGCATTAACAGAAATACCATAAAAAACCCAACTCAGGGGTAAAAAAGCGATGAAAACTTTTGCCGTTTGGAGAGATAAATACGCCGTACTTCCTTTCTTGGTAATCTTGCTGTTGTGGCAGTTGCCGGCGCTTGCCCAAACCGACACCACAGGTACTCTGGTCGGCCGTGTCACCACCGAAGACGATAACCTGCCGTTCGAAGGCGCCATAGTGCAACTGGAGGAGTTGGGCCGCAAAGCCACGTCCGCCAGCGATGGCCGCTACCGCTTCAACAACGTGCCAAGCGGAACCTACACACTGACCATCGACTATTTCGGCGCGGCTCCCAAGCAACTCTCCGTCACTATAATGGGCGATGAGCAGGTGGTCCGCGATATCACTTTGCAGGCCGACTGGCTCGAACTCGAGGAAGTCATGATCATCGGCAACCGCGCCGGCTTGATGTCAGCACGGAATAAAGAACGGATCGCCGATGAACTGAAAACCGTCGTCGCCTCCGATGCTATCGGTCAATTTCCCGATCAGAACATCGCCGAATCGCTACAGCGCCTGCCGGGTGTCAATATCGAACGCGACGCCGGCGAAGGACGATTTGCCACAGTGAGAGGCCTGCGCGCAGAGTTTACCAACGTCGAGATCGATGGCGTCAAAGTCGGCGGCGGCGAGGGCGGCGATACCGACGCCGGCGGCACCAGCCGCAGCGTGCGCCTCGACACCATCTCCTCCGACATCCTCGAATCGCTGGAAGTCACCAAGACCCCAACACCGGAGATGGAGGGAGACGCAGTCGGCGCAACCATCAGCCTGAAAACGCTGTCTGCTTTCGATCGCGGTGGCCGCTCGTTCCGCTTTCGGCTGGAGGCCTCCGAGCAATCTATTTTGAAAGAAAACAATATTAAGGGCACCGCCACTTATACGGACATTTTCGAGATCGGCGGCGGCGAATTGGGGCTGGCAGTCTCCGCCACCACCCAGGACCGCGACATCGGTCGCACCCAGTTCAACACCTCTCCGGAGGACGTCTTTACCGGCGCTGCACTCGATGACGCGGGCAATGTCGTGGTGCCAGAGCCGGGCGATGCGGTGTTTCTGATACCGGACCGATTGGAGGACGTGTTTCGCACCAATCTGCGCGAGCGCCAGGCAGTAACCTTTAACCTGGACTTTCGCCCCAATGACAACAGCGAGTATTACCTGCGCATAACCGATGCGGAAACGGAACAGGAAACCGTGCGCTGGCGCAACCGCTACGATCTCGGCGGCCGCATCGGTGATGAGGGTCTTCTCACCGACACCGATGAGGTGCTGGCAGTCGGGCGCTTTACCGGCACACTCGACGATGCGGATATCAGAAAGGATATTCGTTTCACCTCCAACACCGAAACCACAGAGGTCTTTTCTATCGGGGGTGTCAACCGTATCGACAACTGGACTGTCGACTACCGCGCCGGTTTGTCCAAAACCCGCGATGGCGACGACAAATTCGCGTTTCGACCAAGGTGGCGTGCCCGCGACATTATTGTCGGTTATCAAGGCGGCACCAGTGGTGGCCGCATTACCGAGGTAACCCCGGTGGCGGGAGAAGACGACCCATTCGACCCGGGTGATTATTCGCTACAGGCCTTCACTGTCACCAAGGATGTCAATGAAGATGAGATTCTGTCATTCCAGTTTAACCTCGAACGGGAATTTGCTGACGGCAATGCCCTTAAGTTCGGATTGAAGACAACATTTCGCGATCGCACGCGCACCAATATAGAAGAAAATATCGTCGATGAGGTAGAGAACTCGGGTATTATCGGCGATAACCTGGGCGACTTGGCCGACCTTGGCGTGGACCTGGTAAATATTGGCGACTTCAGCGGCAGCCCGGCCGGGCTGGGCTTCATGCCCAATATCAACCAACTAAACAGCCTGTTTGAACGCAACCGCACTTTTTTGGAGCAAACCGCGCTGGCCAACGAGAGCCTGACCAACAACTTTGATATGTCGGAAGATGTCAACGCGCTCTATTTACAGGGAACCTATAACTTCTCCGACACTTTGCGTTTTGTCGGCGGTCTGCGTGTCGAGCAGACCGACTTCGATAGCGGCGCGGGCCTGTTTAACGAGTTGATTGACGCCCAAGATATGAGCGGTGTCCCCGACCTGGTGGATACCAGTCTCGAAGTCGCCGTCGATGGCCGCAAGACCGACTACACCGATGTGTTACCCCGATTGATGCTGCGCTGGGAACCGAGCGATCAGCTAATCATGCGTTTTGCGTTGACCTCAGCCGTACAGCGACCGGACTTCGACGATGTGGCGCCCGGCGGCAATATTTCCACCGATGAAAACGAACTGGACTCAGAGCCAGACGTCGGCGACGGTACCTTTAGCCGCACCCTGTCGGCCCCGGGTAACGCTGAGCTGGACCCGGCCCGCTCCAATCAATTGGATATTTACCTTACCTGGTATCCCAATGAGGATACCGTGCTCCAGGCCGGCTACTTCCGCAAGGAGATAGACGACTTTTTTGTGAAGACGGATTTGTTCGGTGAGGATGTCAGGATTGCCGGTTTCGAATTTAACGAAAATAACACGATAGACGGTGGCTTTAACGCGGCCACCGACGTATCGCTCAATGCCGGCGACGCGGAAATATCAGGCCTCGAGCTTTCGTATTCGCAGACCTTCTCCAACGGCTTTTTTGTCTCCGGCGCCTGGACCACTGTCGACAGCGAAGCAGACTACGGCGACCTGCGTCCGGGCCGCAAGCTGCCATTGGTGGGCCAGGCCGACAACGTGGGCAATCTGAGTGTCGGCTGGGAAAACGACAATATGTCAGTCAGGATGTCAGCCTCTTACCAGGATGACGTATTTTTCCGCGTCGCCGGTGCCAGCACACCGGAGTTGGATACCAGCCTGAGAGAGGCGACCTATATGGATCTCGGCATCCGTTACAATATCAACGACAATTTCACCGTCTACACCGATATCATCAATATCAACGAAGAGGAACGTATACGCTTCTTCCCCGGGTTGGCCCAACCCTGGTTCGAGCAAGTGGAGGACTTTGGCCGCACGGTGCAGATTGGTGTAACGGGCTCTTTTTAGAGAGTGTCCGAAAGTTGAGCGTTTATAAGAGCGCCGCCCCGACTGACACCGAACTGCCCAAGGAGAAAGCGTATACCCGGGAGGCGGACGTTTATTAAGGCTCTGTCGTCGCACTCGCCGGTGCCGGCCTCAGCGGTGCGCCAGGTGGTTGCCGATCACTTACAAATTCCCATAGCCGGCGGTGAAGTGGAGACGAGTATGCGCCGGTTTATGTGGTTGATGGATCACGACGTCCTCTCCGTTGTGCAACCTGACTTGCTGTTCTTCGACGGCTTGATCCGTTCGATCAAAGTGGCGTATGGCGGCCTCGGCGGGTATCGATTGCACACCGCACATTTCCGGTAAAGCGCTAGGCTTTCTGTACATGTTACAGTTCGCTTCCTGCGTACCCAATATCGGTCCTTATCAAGAATTCAAAGGCAACAAAGATCAGGTACCGATCACATCGGCCAGTACGTCGTTGCAACCAAAAAAAGGCTATGTGGATATTCCTAAAGAGCCGGGACTCGGTGTGGTATTCGACCCGGATGTTATTCGCACCGCAAAAAAAATCACTGCTCTTTAGCCCCAGGCACTGCCTGCACGCCGGTATGGTCGACTCTACCGATACAGATTTTTGTGCTACCCTGCGCCCAGCTTTTCCATCATTTTACGGTTATCATGACTATCCATTCCTCGATTCGCTCCCATAAAAATCATACCCCCAAACTCGCCGACGGCGTCTTTGTAGATACCACCGCTTTAGTGATCGGCGATGTGGAAATCGGACAGGACTCTTCAGTGTGGCCCTATGCCGTGGTGCGCGGCGATATGCATCGCATCCGCATCGGTTGCCGCACCAGCATCCAGGACACTTCGGTATTACATATTACCCACGCCGGGCCCTTCAACCCCGACGGCTGGCCCCTGGAAATCGGCGATGACGTCACCGTTGGCCACTCGGCCACTCTGCACGGGTGCGCCATCGGCAGTCGGGTGCTGGTGGGCATAGGCACCATCGTCATGGACGGCGCCATTGTGGAAGACGATGTGGTTCTGGGGGCGGGCACCCTGGTGCCACCGGGCAAGCGACTGCAAAGCGGGCACCTTTATATGGGCAGCCCCGCTAAAATAATCAGGTCGCTGACGGCGCGGGAGCGAGAGTTTTTCACCTATTCCGCCGCCAATTACGTGAAGTTGAAAGACGAGTACCTGCGCAACCCATAATTATCGTCCCTTTCAGGACTCACCCTTGCGGGCGTTGGGCCGGCCGGCACCCGCCATAGGTGCGCAGATAGTCGATGACGCCGGTCATGGCATTTTTATTTTCAAAACGCCGGCTGACGCTGACCACATGGGCCACGATCTTACCCATATCGAACAACGCCTGTTCGGGCACGCAGTAAATGGGCTGATCTTGCTCTTTGGCTGCGTCATTCACCACTGCCAGGGCATCCAGAGCGCCCCCCAGATAGAATTGCACCGCGGGGCGGCTGGCGCAGGTTTCCTTGGCATCACCACATAATGCGAGAAATTCCTGGGTGGTAAAGGCACCAGCCGGACCTGCCCCGGCCAGTATTAAGGTAATACCGACGCATCTGGCTACATGGGTCATTGGTGTTTTCATAACTTCCTCCTGCTTGGTTGCTGCTAAGACTGGCTGTCGACCAGCGTTCCCGTCGACGTGTCCGCTTGTTTCTCCGGTCGTGTTTCTCTTGCATTTCTCTAGTATTTCTCTTGCGTTTAACTACTCATTCTTTTAGGATTATTATCGTTTTACAGTAATTTATTGCTGCAATATAACCACTGACATGAAAAAAATGCAATGCATGATTTGTTAATCAGCGCTTTTATTCGAGCACTGGTGCGCCTGACCTCGAAGTGCAGAAGAGTGGGCGGCGGTGTATCTGGGGTGTTGCCGGCGTGTCTCAGTGGCTCAGGATGGCGGAGTGAGCGGCGGACTCCGGGTCTGAAAGCCATCAGTTTGTCCAGCCTGCCCATGGCCTTCAACGGTAAAGGGGGCTCACGTGACTATTGTCGTTAACCTGGACGTGATGCTGGCGCGGCGCAAAGTCAAGTCAAAACAACTGGCCCAGGCCATAGGCATTACGGAGCAGAACCTGTCCCTGCTAAAATCCGGCAAGGTAAAAGGGGTGCGTTTTGCTACGCTGGATAAAATATGTGCCACTCTAAACTGCCAGCCCGGGGATATTCTGGGTTACCGGGAGGATATCGATGAAAGTTAGTAAGTTCTTTTGCCTCACCCTTACATTGCTGTGTCTGTGGGCCTGCAGTAATCGCCAGGTATACGAGAGCCTGCAGGCGGGGCAGCGTCGCGAATGTCAGCTTTTACCCGAGTCGCAAATCCAGGATTGCCTAGCGCGACACCAGCAGACTTATGATGAGTATCTGCGGGAAAAACAGGAAGTGGAGAATACCGACTAAAGCCGGTACAAACTGACCGTTAACGGGGACGAGCGTAACTATGGATTACCAAATCGCGAGAACCTATCTGCTCGGTAAGCCCGAGGCCGTGGAGGACTATCCATTTGGCCCGCAGGCCGCCGTCTACAAGGTAAAAAACAAAATGTTTGCAACCCTGGCGGAACAAGACGGTCACGCGCGCATGAACTTGAAATGTGATCCCGAAGAGGCCCTGGCGCTTAGAGATATCTTCGCCTCGGTCATACCGGGGTACCATATGAATAAACGCCACTGGAACACCGTCATTCTGGGTCGCGAGATTCCCGCCGGCGAAGTGGAACGTATGATTGATCGCTCCTATGGACTGGTGGTAAAAGGGCTCAAAGCGAGCGAGCGCAAAAGTCTGGAGCTGAGCTATGGCGCGGATCAGCTTTATCGATAAAGCGGCATGTTAAAACGCCTTTTGAGCGCCACCGCCGGCATAGAAGTTGGTGGCGGTAACCGCAGCATTTGACATACCCACGGCCTAAGCACTACTTTGTTTATCAAAACAAAGCCCGACAGCCAGCGAGACGCCCGTCCAATGAAGCCGGTCTACCACCCCCAAAACACTATCGAGGCCCACCTGATTCGCGGCATGCTGGCTCAACAGGGTATCGAATGTGTAATCCAGGGTGAATACTTGCAGGGCGGCCTGGGTGAGCTGCCGATGGCCGGCACCCTGGCGGTTTTAGTGTCGGAAAACACTTTCGACAGCGCCCGGGAAATCATTGCCTCTTATGAGCAAAGTCTGCTCGCCTAAACCCGAAGTGCCGGCCAGTTGAGAATAATTTTACCTCCCCGTGATACTTTCGTGATAACTCCCAAGCCCCGACAGTAAACAATAAGCTCTCGCATTTTCGGCCATGCTGGTGATGCAATGAGGGCGGCGTAGTCAAGAGGCTTAGTCAGAGTTGGGATGTAGTCAGTGTAGTCAGGACACCCACATTAGTAACCACATCAGAGGTGTAGTCAGGACACCCACATTAGAGGCACTTAGCCAGGACACCCACATGAGCAGTTAACAGGACAGTCATGGCGTAGTTAACAGGACAGTCATGGTAAATACCCACAGGACTCGTTAACAGGACAGTCATGGTAAATACCCGTGGCAAGCCCGGAAAGAGCCTAGTAGAGCCTAGTAGGACAGGCACCTTAGAGGGGGCTATCAGGACACCCACATTAAGAAACCATAAACAGAACCATAAACAGGACAGCCATAGCTGGAGATCGCAACCAAGACACCCACAGGAAGTATCTCTAAAAAGGGCCGTAACAGGACACTCATGACTGGAAGGACACTATCGGGACACGCACGACAGTCGCCTTGCCACCGCCCACACAACATCGAACTTTTAGCCCTGCAGTGACTCCATTGATTTTATTGATCCAAACCACCGACGCCAGATTATGAACCAGCCCCATACCGAAGCCCGTATTCTGGTCATTGAAGACGAAGCCGATATCGCCGAACTGCTGTGCCTGCACCTGGGAGACGTTTACTCGGAAATCGTTCACGAGAGCGATGGCGAGGCGGGCCTGGCGCGCGCCATGGCGGAACCCTGGGACCTGTTGGTGCTGGATATCCGCCTGCCCGGCATCGACGGTTTGGAAATCTGCCGCCGCCTGCGCACGGAAAACCAGTATCTGCCGATCCTGATGCTGACCGCCAAAACCACCGAACTGGACCGGGTGTTGGGCCTGGAGATAGGTGCAGACGACTATATGTCAAAGCCATTCAGCGTGGTCGAACTGATAGCCCGGGTAAAGGCCCTAATGCGACGCGCTTCGGCATTCGGCAATCTGCACCGGGCCGGCCGTGCCAAAGACGTTATCAAAATCGCCGACCTCAGCATCGATACCAGCAGCCGCAATGTCAGCCAGGCGGGCGAAACGGTGGAGCTCACCGCCAAGGAATTCGATCTGCTGCTGCATTTCGCCAAGCACCCCAACAAAGTGTTCCGCCGCTCGGAACTGCTCGATACGGTCTGGGGCTACGGCCATGAAGGTTACGAACACACCGTCAATTCCCACATCAACCGCCTGCGCTCAAAGATCCACCCGGGCTATATCGTCACTGTTTGGGGCGTGGGTTACAAAATGGTGACGACCTCATGACGATGGGAACACCGAGCGCCGCCACCGGCGACCTGCACTGGGCCCACACACTGCTGGCCAAACTGTCCGCCGTGCTGTTCGTGCTGTTTTGCATCATCGGCTTGACGGCATTCAGTATCGGGCGCTACGCCACCGATATGTACCATCAAGAACTGACCCAAAGACTCAACCTGGACATCGCCGAACATATCGCCGCCGACCAACCGCTGATGCAAAACGGCCAACCCAACCTGGCAGCACTCAAAGACCTGGCCCACTACGCCATGGTGATCAACCCCACCACCGAAATCTATCTGCTGGACCCCACGGGCAAAGTATTGGGACACGCCCTGCCGGAGGCGTCAGTGCAGGTGGACACGGTCCAGCTCGCACCGATTGTGGCGTTTATCAGCGGCAGCGCCGACCTGCCGCTGTTGGGACAGGACCCGCGCAACCCCGACAAGCAGAAAGTTTTCTCCGCCGCCCCGATCGTCGAGCAAGGTCAGCTACAAGGTTATCTCTACACCATTTTGGGCGGCAAGTTCTACGACAATCTGTCAGTTTCGGTTCAGGACAGCTACGTACTGACGATCAGTTCCACCGCCATAGTCGTCGCCGTGGTGTTTGGGTTTTTAGCCGGCATTGCCATTTTTCACCTGCTGACCCGCCGCCTGCGCCGCCTCACCCGCTACGTGGAAGTGTTTCAGCGCGGAGATTTCTCCGAACCTTTCAACCCGCCGCTGAGCAATGCCCGACACAGTGACGAGATAAATGCCCTGATGCTGGCGTTCAAGGCCATGGCCACCCGCATCAATCACCAGTACACCGCGCTCAAGGAACTGGACCGCAACCGCCGCGAGTTAATCACCAATATCTCCCACGACCTGCGCACGCCTCTGGTATCCGTGCAGGGATATCTCGAAACGGTCATTATCAAACACGATAGCCTCAACGACAGTGAAAAACTGACCTATCTCAAAAAAGCGCTGCGACACGGCAAGCGCCTGCGCAAACTGATTGCCGAGCTGTTTGAATTGTCGCGCCTCGACAGCAACTCCCTGCAGCCGAAGATCGAGCAGTTTCACCTACTGGAACTGCTGCAGGACCTGGCCCAGGACTTCACCTATCAGGCATCCCGTCGCAATATACGCCTCAGCGTATTGCCACCCAGCGGGGAATTTTGCGTCTACGCCGATATAGCCATGATACAGCGGGTGCTGGAAAACCTGATCGAGAACGCCCTGCGCTACACCCCCAGGGGCGGCTGGGTTAAAGTACTCCTGGAGGAAGACGACCAACAGGTTAGCGTGCATATTACCGATTCGGGCTGCGGTATCACCTCCCACGATATCCCGAAAATTTTCGATCGCTTTTACCGCGGAAGTCGACTCGGTGCCAAGGACACCGGCACCGGTCTCGGTCTGGCCATCGTCAAGCGCATTCTCGACCTCCATCACACGCCGATCCAAGTAAAAAGCGCGCCCGACCGCGGCACCGCGTTTACCTTCAGCCTGCCGTCGCAACTGGCGGCCCACTGATGCTTCACAACTCATGCCGCGGAAAAATTCAGTTAAACATAATGTTTTGAACTCCCCTGTTTCAATGCGCGAGGACTACCATGGAAGTTGAGCAAACAGCCCGGCAACAGGGTCACATCTTGTTGGGTAGGTTAAAACACTGTGCCTCGCCGATACTTGTCAAAAGATCAAAAGGTGTCTGCCCCATAAAGCGAGGCAGTGTCAGGTCCGGCACTCATGGCAGAAAGGCCATGTGAGTTTACCGCCCCACCGGAAGGTTTTCAGAAACACAAGTTAGACACACCCTGTAAACCCGGCCCGAAGACCTCTGCATCGGCGCGCCGCCGGCAAAGTTTCCGGAAGACTTGCGGTGGATACACCTGCCCGCGCAAGTATGCGGCGCCGGCACCTGCCGGGACCAAAACCGACTCGCACAGGCATCCCCCGGGACACCGCCGCCGGTGGCGTTAGCGTTTGCTTTCCGCCAAGGGTACACGCACTATATATCGATCCCGTACGGAGCGTGTAAACAGTGAGCTACACAGACACCTACCTTGACTCGGAAGACAATATCAAACTCTTCTTGCGTACTTGGCGGCCGCACGACCAGTCAAAGGCCGTGGTGCATATCGTCCACGGGCTTTCCGAGCATAGCCGCCGCTACGGTGCGCTGGCCGAGTTTCTAAATACACACGGCTACACCGTGGTCGCCCACGACCAACGGGGGCACGGCAGAACCGCCGGCACCGGCACCATCGGCCTGTTTGCCAACACCGGCGGCTGGCAAAAAGTCGTTGACGATGTCGGCCGGGTGCAACGCCACATCGGACAGGTGTTCCCTTCGCAAGCGGTGTTTCTGCTTGGTCACAGTATGGGCAGCTACGTCAGCCAGGCCTACCTGATACGCGGCGACAACAACGGACTGGCCGGCTGTATTTTATCGGGCTCCAACTTCGGCACCCCCGCGCTGTTCAGGCTGCTGCGGTTGATCGCCCGGTTAGAATCCTGGCGCCAGGGCATCGACGGGCGCAGCAAATTGATCAACCTCTTGTCATTCGGCGCTTTCAATAAAGCCTTTAAACCCAACCGCACCAACTTCGACTGGTTGTCACGGGACCCGCAACAAGTTGACAAATATATCAATGATCCCCTCTGCGGCCAGTTGAGCACCAACCAATTGTGGGTCGATCTGATGGCGGGACTGATCGAGATCACGCGGGTGCAAAACCTGAAAAAAATTCCCGCGCAGTTGCCGGTTTTCATCATCGGCGGTGAGCGGGACCCGGTGAGTGCAGGCGGACGCCTGACGCTGCTAAAAAATACCCTCAACAAAGCCGGCCTGCAGCAGGTGACACTAAAGCTCTATCCGCAGGCGCGCCATGAGATTTTCAATGAAACCAATCGGCAACAAGTTTACGAGGACCTGCTTGCCTGGATCACCGCCCAGCTTACCGCAAACTAAGGACACCCTCAGCCGGTCAACTCCTGCCGCAGTAACTGGATTACTGGCGCAGTGTCGGGCCTGACACCGCGCCATAGATAGAACGACTCCGCCGCCTGCCCCACCAGCATGCCCAAACCGTCAGCGATTCCAACAGCACCGCGCGCCCTGGCCCAGCGCAAAAAAACGGTCGGCGCGGCGCCGTACATCATGTCGTAACAGTGGGCATCTGCTGCCAAAAGATCATCGGGCAGCGGTGGCAGATCGCCGGCCAGGCTGGCTGCGGTGCCGTTGATAACCAAATCGAACTGACGGTCCGCCAAATCCTCGAAACCGCACACTTGCACCCGCCCCAGATCGCGAAAGCTGCGGGACAGTTGCAATGCCTTGGCAACCGTTCGGTTGGCGATCAATAGCTGCTCAGGCCCCTGTTCCAGCACCGGCTGCAACACGCCGCGCACGGCACCGCCGGCGCCGAGAATCAGCACGCGCTTAGCGCTGACATCCCAACCCAGGTTGGCGGTGATATCCGTCACCATACCGACACCATCGGTGTTGTCCCCCAGTACGCTGCCATCGTCCTGCAAGGCCAGTGTATTAACCGCACCGGCGCGCTCGGCCCGTTCGGTTACCCGGTCGGCATAGGTAAAGGCATTGAGTTTGAGCGGCGCCGTAATGTTCAGCCCGCGGCCGCCGTCGCAAAAAAACCGGGCTGCCGCGCTCTCAAACTGCCCCTCTTCGACCCGCTGTCTGGTATAGGTGATCGACTGCCGGGTTTGGCGGGCAAACCACTGGTGGATTTGCGGCGACTTGGAGTGGGCGATCGGGTTGCCGAACACTGCGTACTGATCGCTTTTATCGGCCACGGCGCTACACCCATTCCTGCGGCGGCAGGAACGTCTGTGTTAACTCGGCTTCGGGGCTGCCCGGCTGCGGCTGCCAGTCGTACTCCCAGCGCACCAGTGGCGGCAGCGACATCAGGATAGACTCGGTGCGGCCGCCGGTTTGCAATCCAAACAGCGTGCCCCGATCATAAACCAGATTGAATTCCACATAGCGACCGCGCCGGTAGAGCTGAAACCGGCGCTCCCGCTCGCCGAACGGCGTGTCTTTACGGCGCGCCATAATGGGCCGATAGGCCTTTAGATAACTGTCGCCCACAGCGCGCATCAAGTCAAAACACCGGCTAAAGCCCAGAGCGTTGAAGTCATCGAAGAAAAGTCCACCCACGCCCCGTGCCTCGCCGCGATGCTTGAGGAAGAAGTAGTTGTCACACCATTGCTTGAAGCGCGGATAAATCGACTCACCGAAGGGCTCGCAGGCCTGTTGCGCAGTCCTGTGCCAGGCCACGCAATCGTCGCGATTACCGTAGTAGGGCGTCAGATCGTAGCCGCCGCCAAACCACCAGACCGGTGCTTCGCCGGCCTTCTCGGCGATAAAAAACCGCACATTGGCGTGACTGGTGGGCACATAGGGATTGTGAGGATGAATCACCAGCGACACGCCCATGGCCTCAAAGCCGCGGCCCGCCAGCTCCGGGCGATGAGCGGTGGCGGAGTCCGGCATCTGCTCGCCGAATACATGGGAAAAGTTAACGCCGCCTTTTTCGATGACCGCGCCCTCGACCATCACCCGCGAGCGCCCACCGCCGCCGGCCTCCCGCTTCCAGGTGTCCTCGACAAACCGGCCGTCGCCGTCTTCAGCTGCCAAACCCTGGCAAATATCGTCCTGCAATTGCAGCAAATAGTGTTTTACTGCCGCTTTATCCGGCTCCGGCGCACCCATACTCGATCTCTGCACTGAAAATTTTAAGGAGGCTATTCTAAACCGGCCCCGGCACGCCCACCAGCGGCTCAGCCCGGTCGGGCGATCTGTCCGGAAACCAGATGACGTATTTCCGAGGGATTGGCTCGCCCACCGACCTGCCCCGGGGTGATGTAATCGAGCTGCTGGCCGAAATAGCGACGCACCGCCAGCGCGGTCCGGGCCGGGGGTCTGCCCTGGGGATTCGCGGAGGTGGAGACCAGCGGGCCATCGAACGCCCGGCACAGACCCTGCACCAGGGGATGATTGGTGACCCTCACGGCCAGGGTATCGAACTGGCCGGTAATCCAGCTACCGGCACGGCCGTTGGCGGGGACCAGCCAGGTGACCGGACCCGGCCAGGTATCGGCCAGGGTTTGGCGCTGCCCGGTGGACAGTCCCTCCAAATAGGGCTCCAGTTGCCCGATATCCGCGGCCACCAGGATCAATCCCTTGTCGGGACTGCGCTGTTTTAACGCCAGGAGGCGCCGTACCGCCGCCTCCTGGGCCGGCGCACAACCGAGCCCCCACACCGCCTCGGTAGGATAGGCAACAACGCCGCCGCTGCGCAGCACAACGGCGGTCCTGAGTATTCTCGGGTGGCGCGACCAATCCACCGCAGGGTTCTGAGGTTTTTCCATACAGGTAGAAACACAGCCGGTATTGACAAATTGGCATGAAACCCACCGACACGGCGACCCGGTTTGTACCTGGGGTTTGTTCCTCAGGCTTACGGGCCGGCCGGATTATCGATGGCATAAGAATCCGGGAAAACTTATCTCATGTCGGCATTGTACTCAAGCGAAACCGCGCACCAAGCGGCCCTCTGGTGACCTTTGATTTTCTGTCAAAGATACGGGCGTGACGAATGGCACTGCCAATCCGGGCGTCACTATCAATAGCATAAAAAACGAAGAGGGCCTGTTTCAGGTCAGCGCTTTACTTGACCCCCGCTATCTGGAGCGCTGGTAGCCCAGCACAGTCTGCTCAATATAGCCTTCCAACTCCAGAGACAGTAAGTTCGCGGTTACTTCGCTCGCAGACATTCCCGTACGGGCTGCCAGGTCGTCCACGGTAACCGGGTCAAAGCCCATTGCGCGGAGCACTGTGTGCGCTTGTGCAGTGGGCTCCTCAACCATGGAAGCAGTTACAGATGGGGGCACCTGTTGCTGCTGAAAGGCCAGCAGGCCGCGCAGGTGTTCTACAATATCGGTGGCCTGCTCCACCAGGGTGGCGCCATCGCGGATCAAGGCATGGCAACCGCGGCTGGCCGGGTTGTGTATCGAGCCGGGGATCGCGAAGACCTCCCGATTTTGCTGCAATCCGAGCCGAGCAGTGATCAGCGATCCACTCTTGACCGTCGCCTCGACTACCAGCACGCCCAGGCTGAGTCCGCTGATAATGCGGTTGCGGCGGGGGAAATTGGCGGCATCAGGCGGTGTTCCCGGGGGAAACTCACTGACCAGGGCGCCGCCGTGATCGATGATCGACTCGGCCAGGGTTCGGTGGCGGCGCGGGTAGACGAGATCGATACCGGTGCCGAGCACAGCCAGGGTGGTGCCGGCCGCCGCCAGCGCGCCGGCATGGGCCGCGGCATCCACCCCCAGCGCGAGGCCGCTGGTAATGGCAAAACCTGAGGCGGCCAGGTAGCGGGCAAACTCCCGAGCATTGTCCACGCCGCCGGGTGAAGGGCTGCGACTGCCAACCACGGCAAGCTGCGGCAACGCCAGGCAGCCCACATCACCCTTGACGTAGAGAACCGGTGGCGGTCGGTGAATTTCCCGTAGCAACGGCGGGTATTGGGTAGAATGGGCAGTGAGCACGGTTGCGTCCAAGCGGCCGATTTTGGCCAGGTCCCGATCCACCCGGGCCCCCAGCTCACTGCTGGCGGCGCAGCGCTTATAAGCCGCCAACTGCGCCAGCGCCGCTGCGCCGACCAAAGGCTCCAGCGCGGCGCTCGGTGCCTCCAAGACCGCAACCGGCGAACCGAATCGTTCAACTAATTGCCAGTAGCGGGCGCTACCGACCTGAGGCAGCCGCAGCAGGGTAAGCGCGGCCCGAGTGACAATATCCATACTATTCGTCCCTGAATAAATGTAAAAACAATCCTTTACCAGCAGCCCATTATCGCGCCGGGTGCCAGTTGGCTGTCAAGGCTCAGCAATTCCATTGCCTGTTACGGGGCTCTGCCAGGGCCTGCTGGCACTGGTTGCGCGGACTCCGTTACACCTGAAAAGACACCAAACTTAATGAAGCGACCCCCCGACGCAAAGGGCGCCAACTTGGGCGATCAACACCGATGGGAGGCAAAGCCAGCCCAGCAGCTACCACTCGAGCACTGTTAACAGGCCTTGAACCTGTCAACAATGCTTCACTGCGCCTTGATACTGTTTCGCCCGGATTGCAGGCGTGCCTGAGTAGATTCGGGCGATAGCCACTGTTGCCTGCGCTGTTATCGCAGCCTGTCGCCATGCTAGGGTTTGCGCACTTTATCGCTGACCGACAGCGGTTGATCGGACTCCAGAATCAACCCGAAGCTCATCTTATCGAAAGTGCGAAAGACCATCAGCAGCCCAGCCCGTTCATCGGGAAGGGTTACGGTATCACCACGCACCCGATCCCTGACGCGAACGCCATGTTTGTAGACCGCCAGCACGTTACCCACCTTCAGGCCCTCGCGGTCACCGCGGTTCAATATCACCACATCGAGCTTACCCACCTGGCTGACGCCGCCCTCCACCGCCATAATCACACCCTCGATATCTGACTCCGGCGGCGATGGGAAAAAAGTGGACTCGATGGAGCGCTCTTCATGCGGCAACAACCGATCCCGGATACGAATCTCCTGCGTAGTGCGGGTAACGGTCAGGGTGGCAATATCCTCCTCCAGGGTGCGGTATTTGGCGGTGCCGATATCCATCGCCTGATAACCGAGCACCTCCTCGGTTTCGGGGTCCACATAGACGTCCCCCTGGCGGTAGACTCCGTAGACCGGCACATCGTCGGCAAACTCGCCACGGGCATAGAGAAAGTCACCGGCCCCCACCACCAGCCGGCCGCCCTCGGCGGCAATCACGTGGGGTGCGGCCTCCAACTGACCGGCATCGAGAATACGGCTGCGGGAGAGAAAGTTATCGATCTCATCCAGGGGAATGGCGGGAATCGCGTCTCCCAGGGGCAGGACGTGAATCGAGGGCGACAATTTGGTGTCGCCCGGGCTCATTTTGAACTGTTTGGGACCCCGCTCCACTGTCAGTAAAGGCCTGCCGTCGATATAGATCAGGGCGATAGTATCGCCGGGGTAGATCAGGTGCGGGTTGGATATTTGGGGATTGACGTGCCAGATTTCCGGCCACATCCAAGGGTTTTGCAAAAACTTGTCCGATATATCCCACAGCGTATCGCCCTTTACGACCGTGTAGCGATCCGGGTGGTCGGGCTTTAAGCGCGCCTCCTGGGCCCAGGCGGAGACCGCCAAAAATGCGACTGTGAGCAGGCCTATTAGTGTTTTTTTCATAGAAACCGGTCCTGTTGTATTCGGCCCGCGGGCTTATAACCGTTATAATAGCCCGGAGAACCTGTGCTGGTTCCGTTTGCAGGGCGTACAAAGAGGCTACGGGGAGACCCCTGCATCAGCCTCTTAATTGCTGTGCGATCATAATGTTAGCAGCGGTTGTTACCTTTTTACTAGAAGTTTGTCACAAAGGCCCGGTTTACCCTAGTCATGGCTATATTAGATATTCTTGAATTTCCCGATCCGCGCCTGCGCACCAAGGCCAAAAAAGTGGTTGAGGTAGACGACAAAGTGCGGACATTGATCGACGATATGTTCGAAACCATGTATGCCGCACCGGGTATCGGCCTGGCGGCAACCCAGGTGAATGTACACCAGCAAATTGTGGTTATCGATATCTCCGAGGATAAGAATCAACCGCTGGTATTTATCAATCCGGAAATAGAGGTACTGGACCAGCAGTTGCACGAGTACGATGAAGGTTGCCTGTCGGTGCCGGGATACTACGAGACAGTAGAGCGCCCGCAGCATGTCCGCATTACCGCCCTCGACCGCAACGGTGAATCTTTTACGCTCGAACCCGACGGCTTGCTGGCGGTGTGTATTCAGCATGAAAAGGACCATCTGGATGGCAAGCTGTTTGTCGACTACCTGTCGCAGATCAAGCGCCAGCGCATTCGCAAAAAGCTGGAAAAGCAACAGCGACTGCGGGCCTGAACCGACCTGATGACCCAATCCCTACGTATTGTCTTCGCCGGCACACCGGAGTTTGCCGCCTGCCACCTGCGGGCCATTGTCGCCAGCCACCACCAGGTGCTGGCGGTCTATACCCGGCCGGATCGCCCCGCCGGACGCGGCAAAAAGCTGCGCATCGGCCCGGTCAAACAACTGGCCGAGGCCGAGCAGCTACCGGTCTACCAACCCGCCACGCTCAAAACAGCCGCCGCCCAGCAGGAGCTGCGGGCGCTGGCGGCCGATATCCTGGTAGTGGTGGCCTACGGCCTGTTGCTGCCGCCGGCGGTGCTGGAGACGCCCCGCCTCGGTTGCATCAATGTGCACGCCTCACTGTTGCCGCGCTGGCGCGGCGCGGCGCCAATCCAGCGGGCCCTGGAAGCCGGCGACAGCGAAACCGGCATTACCATCATGCAAATGGACGCGGGGCTGGATACCGGCAATATGCTCTTAAAAGCCGCCTGCCCGATCAATGAGGACGACACTGCCGCCAGTCTTCACGACCGGCTGATTACGCTGGGCACACCGGCATTGATGGAGACCCTGGCGCTGCTGAGCCGCGGCGCTGTCAGCGGTGAAGCCCAGGATGAGCGCCTCGCCTGTTACGCCAACAAGATCACCAAAGAGGAGGCGGCGCTCGACTGGCGGCGTCCCGCCTACGAGCTGGATCGGCGTATTCGCGCGTTTTACCCGTTCCCGATTTGCCATACGCAGATAGGTGCCGAACGCCTGCGTATCCACGCCGCTCAGCCGGTAGAGGCGGCACACCAGGCGCTGCCCGGCACCATCTTGAGCGCTGGCGAAGAGGGCATTCTGGTCGCCTGCGGCGAACAGGCGCTGCGCCTCACCCGGCTGCAACTGCCGGGTAAAAAAGCGCTTGCCGCAGCTCAGGTGCTCAACGGTTACGCCGACTTGTTCGCTCCCGGCAAGCAGCTAATCTGACCGATGGAGCCGCGCGCCGCTGCCGCCAGCGCTCTGGCCAAAGTCATCCGCCAGGGGCGCTCCCTCGCCAGCGTGTTGCCGGTCGCCGTGAATCAGGTGGAAACCAGGAACGCGGGCCTGGTGCAGGAGCTGTGCTACGGCAGTGCCCGCTGGTACCCGCAGCTCCAGCGCCTGTTGGCGCAGCTCCTGGTGCGGCCGCTGAAAGCAAAAGACAGCGATATCAAGGCCGCCCTGATTATTGGCCTGTACCAGTTGATTTACACACGGGTCCCGGATCACGCCGCCATCAGCGCCAGTGTCAACGCTACCCGACAACTCAAGAAGGACTGGGCCAGCAAATTGGTCAACGGGGTGTTGCGCCGTTTTCAGCGCGAACGCGATGCCTTGATGGCCGCTCTGGCAGACGACCCCGAATACCGCCTGGCTCACCCCGCCTGGATGATCGACGCCATCGATGCGGCCTGGCCACAGCAGGCGGCTGCGATCTTTACCGCCAACAACGACCATCCGCCGTTTACCCTGCGCGCCAACACCCGTCGAGTTACTGTGTCGCAACTGCAGCAGCAACTGCGCGATGCAGACATCGCCTGCACCCCCACACCGTTTAGCGACAGCGGCGTAACCCTGGCACGGGCCTTAGATGTCAATGAACTGCCGGGCTTTCAGGCCGGGCAGGTCAGCGTGCAGGACGAGGCGGCGCAACTGGCGGCCGGCCTACTGCTGCTGCAACCCGGCCAGCGGGTACTGGATGCCTGCTGTGCGCCGGGCGGCAAAACCGGCCATATCCTGGAGCGGGAACCGGCACTCGAACACCTGGTAGGTGTGGACCTGGAAGCCCGGCGCCTGCAGCGCGTAAGCGACAATCTCGAACGCCTGCAGTTGCAGGCCGAACTGATCTGCGGCGACGCTACCCAACCACAACAATGGTGGCAAGGACCGCCGTTCGATCGCATCCTGTTGGACGCGCCCTGCTCTGCCACCGGGGTTATCCGCAGGCACCCGGATATCAAATTACTGCGCAACAGCGCCGATATTGCTAAGCTTGCGCAATTGCAACTGCGGCTGCTGCAGGCACTGTGGCCGCTGCTGGCACCCGGGGGGATGCTGGTTTATGCAACCTGTTCGATCATGCCGGCGGAAAATACCGAGGTGATTGAACAGTTTTTATCCGCTTGTAGCTGCGCCCGTCACCACGTTATCGATGCACCCTGGGGTCTGGCCCAGCCGTTCGGTCGCCAGTTGCTGCCTCGAGCTGCGGGCCACGACGGGTTCTACTACGCGCGGCTGCAAAAAGCCGGCGCGGCCGAAAAAACTGGTCTACAACAATAACCAGATGCGTTAAGGTCCGCTACGACCATGAAGATTATCATTTTAGGCGCCGGCCAGGTGGGGGGAACCCTGGCGGAAAACCTCGCCAGTGAAGCCAACGATATTACTGTCGTCGACAGTAAGGAGAAGCGCCTGCGCGAGCTGCGCGACCGTATCGATATCGGCGTGGTTGCGGGGGAGGGCTCGCACCCGGGAGTACTGATTCAGGCCGGTATCGAAGACGCCGATATGTTGATCGCGGTCACCAATAACGACGAGATCAATATGGTCGCCTGCCAGATTGCCCACAGTCTGTTCAGCACGCCGACCAAGATCGCCAGGATACGCTCGACCGCCTACCTGTCGGAGCCGCGGCTGTTTCGGGACGAGTCGATTCCCATCGATGTATTGATCAGTCCGGAAAAGTTGGTGTCCGGTTACATCTTTCGCCTGATAGAGCATCCCGGCGCACTGCAGGTGCTGGATTTCGCCGAGGGCAAGGTGCAGCTGGTCGCGGTAAAAGCCTACTACGGCGGACCGCTGGTGGGTCAGGAATTGCGCTTTCTGCGCCAGCATATGCCTTCAGTGGACACGCGCGTGGCCGCCATTTACCGGCGCGACCGCGCTATCACCCCGGAGGGCTCGACGGTTATCGAAGTCGACGACGAGGTGTTTTTTATTGCGGCGAAATCCGATATTCGCGCGGTGATGAGTGAACTGCGCCGCCTCGAGCGACCTTACAAACGCATCATTATCGCCGGTGGCGGCAATATCGGTCTGCGTCTGACACGGGAGCTGGAGTCGCGCTACTCGGTCAAGTTGATGGAGTACAGCGGCGAGCGCTGCAAATACCTGTCGGAGCAACTTGAGCGCTGTGTGGTATTGCATGGCAGCGCCTCGGACCAGGACCTGTTGCTGGAGGAAAACATCGAGGACACCGATGTGTTTCTGGCGCTCACCAACGACGACGAAGCAAACGTGATGTCCTCTATGCTGGCCAAGCGCCTCGGTGCGCGCAAGGTCATGACGCTGATCAACAATCCCGCTTATGTGGATTTGGTGCAGGGAGGGGAGATCGACATCGCGATATCGCCGCAGCAGACCACTATCGGCAGCCTGCTGACTCACGTCAGGCGTGGTGATATGGTCAACGTGCACTCACTGCGCCGCGGTGCGGCCGAGGCCATCGAAGTGATCGCCCACGGCGATCAGCGCTCCTCCAAGGTGGTGGGCAAAACGATCGAGGAGATCGACCTGCCGGACGGCGCCAATATTGGCGCGATCGTGCGTGAGACCCCCCAGGGCAGCGACGTGATCATCGCCCATGACGACGTGGTGGTGGAGACCGGCGATCATGTGATTGTGTTTCTGATCAACAAAAAGCACACCCGCGATATCGAGCGGCTGTTCCAGGTCGGCTTTACTTTTTTTTAACGGGCGCACATGCATTTTTCCGTCATCTTTCGCGTGTTGGGCATTCTGCTGATGCTGTTCAGCCTGACGCTGATACCGCCGATGCTGGTATCGCTGTGGTTTGCGGATCAGACTCATATCGCCTTTCTGACCTCGTTTGCCATTACCTTTGCCACCGGGCTGGTGTTGTGGCTGCCGGTTTACAACAGCAGGCAGGATCTGCGCACCCGGGACGGCTTTTTGATTACGGCGCTGTTCTGGTCGGTGTTGGGGCTGTTCGGTTCGTTGCCGTTTATGTTTTCTCACAGCCCTGGTTTATCCTTTGTCAATGCCGCCTTTGAATCACTTTCCGGTCTCACCACCACCGGCGCCACGGTGATTACCGGTCTGGATTCGCTGCCCAAGGCCATTCTCTATTATCGCCAGCAGCTACAGTGGTTGGGAGGGATTGGTATTATCGTTATTGCGGTGGCGATACTGCCGATGCTCGGTATTGGCGGCATGCAACTGTATCGGGCGGAGACGCCGGGACCGATTAAGGATACCAAGTTGACGCCACGTATTACCGAGACGGCGAAGGCGTTGTTCTTTATTTATCTCGGGCTCACCCTGGCTTGTGGAAGTGCTTACTGGCTGGCGGGCATGAGTTTATTCGATGCTATCTGTCATGCGTTTTCCACCGTTGCCATTGGCGGTTTTTCCACCTATGACGCCAGTATCGGGCACTTTGACAGTGCCACTATCATGCTGGTTTGCATGGTGTTTATGGTGCTTTCCGGGGTGAACTTCGGGCTGCATTTTTTTGGTTGGCAGGACCGCAGTATCCGGCATTACCTTGTCGATCCGGAGTTTCGTTTTTATGCATCCTGCATCTTGTTGGGTGCTGCAGTTACCAGCGTTTACCTGGCGCTCACCGGCACCTACTCTATTGGCCAAAGTGCACTGCAGGGCAGTTTCGAGTTGATATCTTTGCTGACCACTACCGGGTTTGGCACGGCTGACTTCAGTGCTTGGCCTACATTCCTGCCTTTTATGTTGTTTTTGTTTGCTTTTATGGGTGGTTGTGCCGGCTCCACGGGGGGCGGTATGAAGGTGATTCGGGTGTTGTTGATTTGTAAGCAGGGGTTGCGGGAAATTCACCGATTGATTCACCCGAATGCGGTAATACCCATCAAGATTGGTCGCAAGTCTGTTTCTGATCGCGTGGTGGAGGCGGTGTGGGGATTTTTTTCGGTCTATGTCATTGCATTTATGGTGATGTTTTTGATGTTGTTGGCCACTGGGCTGGATTTTGTTACCGCGTTCTCTGCCGTCGGCGCCTGCATCAACAATCTCGGTCCCGGCCTGGGTCAGGTAGCGGCTCACTACGGAGACCTTAACGCCACGGCCAAGTGGGTGTTGTGCTTCGCCATGCTGTTGGGCCGACTGGAGGTGTTTACGCTGCTGGTGTTGTTCACTCCTGCTTTCTGGCGGCCCTAGCCGGCCCAGCAGCTAAAACCTCTAGTCCAGAGACCCTCCAATCCAGACACCCATGAAAGTCCAATCCAGACACCCATGATAACCTCTCTCCACCTCCAATTCAGACACCCATGATCCTCTAATGTAGACACCCATCTTTCTAACCTGGACACCCACGATAACTCCCAATCCAGGCACTTACCTTTCCAATCTTCAGCATCCATAATTGACTTTTTGAATTACTTTCTATCTTAGGCATTTTAAACAAGACACCCACCATAGGTATTCTAAACAAGACACCCACGATAAGTATTGACAGCCACACCTATTAACTGTATAAAAGCACAGTTAATTGATTACGGACGATCAACATGCCAAAACCAAGGAAGCAGATCATATCGCTCGATATCACTCCTTACTATCACTGCACCTCTCGCTGCGTCAGACGCGCCTTTCTTTGTGGCCAAGACTCACACACCGGGCAATCCTATGAACACCGAAGAGGCTGGATTGAAGAGCGCTTACTGCTCCTCGGCCAAGTCTTTGCCATTGACATTTGTGCCTATGCGATCATGTCCAACCACTATCATCTCGTCTTGCATGTCGACACAGCTGCGGCATCGCAATGGAGCAATCGAGAGGTCTGTGAGCGTTGGCATCAACTCTATCGGGGAACTTTGCTAACCCGAAAGTATCTCGATAAGGAACCGCTGTCTGATCTCGAGATGGAGGCCGTGGAACACCGGCTTGGGCTCTGGCGACAGCGTTTGAGCAATATCAGTTGGTTTATGCGCACGCTCAATGAAGCCATAGCCCGAGCAGCAAACAAAGAGGACAACTGCACCGGAAGGTTTTGGGAGTCCCGTTTCACCGCACAGGCCTTGCTAGATGAAAAGGCACTCACCGCTTGTATGGTCTATGTAGATCTAAATCCCATCCGGGCAAAAACAGCAACAACACCCGAGACGTCTAAACACACATCGGTCAAGCTTCGAATAGATGCTGTAAAAACAGGTCAACAGTCAACTCAGCCTAGCACTCTACTGCCATTTGGGGGAAATTTTCGGGAACCGAAGTCCAAAGGCTTGCCTTACCAGCTAGCGGACTATCTGGCTCTTGTTGACTGGACTGGCCATAGTATTCGGGCGGACAAAAAGGGTTTTATCTCTGATACTTTTCCTCCAATACTCGCGAGACTCGATATCGCTCCTACCCACTGGCTTTACCTGGCAACCCGATTTGAGAGCCGCTTAAAGGGGCTGGTCGGCAGTATCTACGCTCTAAAAAAAGCGACCGACCAACTGGGATATCAACGTACCCCCGGAGTGAGGGCCTGTCAATTGCTGTTCAGTTAATCCAACATGCCACTTTCCACTGTGAATATCGCTACAGTAGCATTAGCGGTATGTTAATAAGAAGTCGTAACTAGGCCAAACTCTCCGCACGCCCCCTAAAGCTCGCCCACATATTTGTGATTTTAGTGCCTCTCTCACTTTAACTTGCTGATTATCGCTCTGTTCCTTTTCAGCTGCTAATCCATAGTCGTAAGGCGGGTGTCTTGATTGTCCTTTGATTGTCTCCTCAACTGTTAGGCCAGTCCATGATCTTAAGATGGGTGTCTCAATTGTTATTTTGGCCAACCCATGATCGTAAGATGAATGTCTTGCGACTATTAAATATGGGTGTCTCAATTATTAGTTTTTAAATCGATAGAGCCGGGGTTCGTTGGGCGGGCGTTTTTTGAAGCGTTTGTACTCCCATTGATACTGGCTGGGAATCTCCCTCACACACTGCTCCACACTGCGGTTCAAACCTGTCAACGCAATGCAATCATCACTGCTGTAAATATCCTCATGAGCCGGCTGAAAAACTATGTCAAAACCACCAGGCACACGCTTGGCATAGGCCATAAGCACCCGACACCCAATCCGCCCAAGCAGATTGTTGACCAACGTCATGGTCAACGCCGGCACACCAAAAAACTCGGCAAACTCCCCACCACTGGATCTATCCGGCACCTGATCCGGCAGAATCGCCGTAACACCACCACGGCGCAACACCTTTAAAACTGCACTGACACCACTGCGATTAGTAGGCACCAAGGTGGCACCACACTGCTGCCGACCGCGACGAATCACAGCTTCCAACAGCGGTAACTTCGGCGGCTGATAAAGCGACGTCACCGCGGTATACTCCGACAGGTGCAGCCCCACCACTTCCCAATTGCCCAGGTGCGGTACCAGCACTATAACCCCCCGCTGCAGCGCAATGGCATCACGCAAAAACCGGGCCCCCGTCACCGACAAGACACGCCGCTGCAACCAATCGTAACGCCTGTGCCAAATGGCGCCGGCCTCCGTAAGGGTCTTACCCGTCTCAATCAAGCTGCGGCAGGCAAGTTCGCGCCGCGCCGAATCATCGAGATCAGGAAAGCACAGGCGCAGGTTCTCCTCGGTCACTTTCCGCATTTGGGTATTCAGCCGATAATTGACGCGGCCGAGCAGCGATCCCAGCGCCCGATTCACCGCCAGGGGCAGTAAAGCCGTCAGCCACAACAGGAATTTTGCCAACACACCCTTGATAGTTGTCATAAAACGCCGCTTGTACCTGGTAACACCGGGACAATTGTACTGAGCCGGAACAATAACACTGAAACAGTACCGAAAGGACTCGCAGCTTAACGGAATTTATCCGGCAACTAAACGTCCATTTCAGGCCACCAAGGCCACCTCCGCAACCCTGCCCAGGATTGTGGTGCTGACCTGGGCCAGGCGCTATAATTGCGCCCTTTGTTCACAGGCCGGGCCATGCAGGCGGGCTCCAACCACGCCGGAGGCGACTAACAGGGTGTCACAAACCATTCAACCCGACGCGGGGACTTTCCAGGGCCTGATCCTGGCCCTGCAGCAGTACTGGGCACAGCACGGCTGTGTCATTCTGCAGCCACTGGATATGGAAGTGGGCGCCGGCACCTTCCACCCGGCCACATTTCTGCGCGCCATCGGCCCGGAAACCTGGAACAGCGCCTATGTACAACCCTGCCGCCGCCCCACTGACGGCCGCTACGGCGAGAACCCCAATCGCCTGCAACACTACTATCAGTTCCAAGTCGTGTTAAAACCCTCCCCGGACGCCATCCAGACCCTGTATCTCGATTCACTGCGCCAACTGGGAGTGGACCCAAGCATCCACGATATCCGCTTCGTGGAAGACAACTGGGAATCCCCCACCCTGGGCGCCTGGGGTCTCGGCTGGGAGGTATGGCTTAACGGCATGGAAGTCACCCAGTTCACCTACTTTCAACAGGTCGGCGGCCTGGAGTGCTACCCGGTGACGGGCGAGATCACCTACGGGCTGGAACGTATAGCCATGTATCTCCAGGGCGTGGACTCCATTTTTGACCTGACCTGGACCCTCGGCCCCAACGGCGAAAAAGTCACCTACGGCGACGTATTCCACCAAAACGAGGTGGAGATGTCCCACTATAACTTTGAGCAGGCGGACGTGGATTTTCTATTCCGCACCTTCGATGTCTGTGAAAGTGAAAGCGAGCGCCTGATTAAAAGCAGCCTGCCGCTGCCCGCCTACGAAATGGTGATGAAGGCATCCCACGCATTCAATCTGTTGGATGCCCGCCACGCCATTTCGGTTACCGAACGCCAGCGCTTTATCCTGCGCGTGCGCAAGCTGGCCCGCGACGTGGCGCAGGCTTATTACGATGCGCGCCAAAAACTCGGCTTTCCCCTGGCCAGCGAAGCACTGCGCCAAGAGTTGACAGCCGCAGAGGGAGACAAGTGAGCCGTGGATAATAATAATGTAGTCACAAGCAACGACTTCCTGGTGGAAATCGGCACCGAGGAACTACCTCCCAAGACACTCAAAACCCTGGCCGGTGCCTTTACCAGGGGCATCGAAACCGGCCTCGCCGACGCCGGGCTGACCTACACCCGCGCCCACAGCTACGCCACCCCGAGACGCCTGGCGGTGAGGGTGGAAAGACTGGCGCAGCAAACCCCGCAAAAGGAGGTGTTGGTCTGGGGGCCACCGGCCAAGGTGGCATTCGATACGGACGGCAAGGTCACCAAAGCGGCGGAGGCATTCGCCCGCAAAAACGGTATCGATGCAGCGAATCTGGTGGTGGAAAACGACGGCAAAGCGGACAAACTTGTGCACCGAGCCAGCGCCGGCGGCGAGGCGGCAATGGCACTGGTGGGCCCCATCGTCGAGGCAGCCCTGGCCGCCCTGCCCATTGCCAAGCGCATGCGCTGGGGTGCCCACCGCACCGAATTCGTGCGCCCGGTCCACTGGCTGCTGATGCTGATGGGTGATCAAGTAGTAAACGCTGAGGCGCTGGGACTAAAGGCCGGTCGCGACAGCCGCGGCCATCGTTTCCACTGCGATCAGGCCCTGACTATTGCCAAACCCGATGATTACGTCGAACAATTGCGCTCACCGGGGCGGGTACTGGTAGACTTTACCGAGCGGCAGGCCTTGATTCGCCAGCAGGTGGAGGCCGCAGCGACACAGGTGGGCGGCACGGCGGTTATAGACGCAGCGCTGCTGGATGAGGTAACGGCACTGGTAGAGTGGCCCCAGGCACTGACCGGGCAATTCGAACAGCGTTTTCTGGAGGTGCCACCCGAGGCGCTGATCGCATCCATGAAAGAACACCAAAAATACTTTCACCTGGTGGATGCCGAAGATCAACTACTGCCCTACTTTATCGCGGTAGCCAATATCGAAAGTCGCGACCCCGCCCAAGTGATCGACGGCAATGAAAGGGTGATTCGACCGCGCCTGGCCGATGCCGCCTTCTTTTTCGATACCGATAAGAAAACCACCCTGGAACAACGACGCGAACGCCTGCAACCCATCGTTTTCCAGGCCCGCCTCGGTTCCCTGTACGACAAAACCGAGAGAATCGAGACCCTGGCCGCCGCCATAGCCGAGCAGATCGACGCTGATGTCGCCCTGGCGCGACGCGCGGCGCAACTGTGCAAAGCCGATCTGGTCACCGACATGGTAGGCGAGTTCGATAAAATGCAGGGAGTGGCCGGTTACTACTACGCCCTCAACGACGGCGAGCCTGAAGCCGTGGCCCTGGCCCTTAAAGAGCAGTACCTGCCCAAGTTCGCCGGCGACGGGCTGCCGGCCACCACAACCGGCACAGTGCTGGCCCTGGCCGATCGCATCGACACTTTAGCGGGTATTTTCGGCATCGGTCAGAAACCCACCGGCTCCAAAGACCCATTCGGCCTGCGTCGCGCCAGCCTGGCGGTACTGCGACTGCTGGTGGAAAAACAACTGAACCTGGACCTGGCGCAATTGCTGCACCAGGCCGCCCTCGGCTACGGCGACAATATCGAGGACCCGGATAGCACCACCAGCACCGCCCTGGACTATATGCTGGAGCGCTTTCGCGCCTGGTATGAAGAAGCGCAGATTCCCGCCGAGGTCTTCCTGGCGGTTAGCGCAAAACGCCTGACTGTGCCCCTGGATATCGACAACCGGGTGCGGGCGGTCGATCGCTTTCGCCAGTTACCCGAGGCCGAGGCCCTGGCCGCCGCCAACAAACGGGTCTCTAATATCCTCACCAAACAGGGCGCCGGCGGCAGCCGCCGGCTGCAGAGCAACCTGTTACAGGAAGACGCGGAGCAGGCCCTCGCCGCGGCGCTGGCACAAAAGGGTGACATCGTAGCGCCGCTGTTCGCCAACGGCCGCTATACCGAGGCGTTGGAAAGCCTGGCCGATCTGCGCGATCCGGTGGACCGGTTCTTCGATCAGGTGATGGTGATGGCGGAGGACCCGCAACTGCGGGACAATCGCCTGGCACTGCTGGAGCAGTTGCGGCAGCTCTTCCTGGAAGTTGCAGACATATCACTCCTGGCACCCGCCAAGGGCTAGCCGGCGACGATTATGCAACTACTGCGCTCTTACCTGTTTGTCACCCTGTGGCTGGCCACCGGCGCCATTGCCGGCATTATCAGCGTGCTGATCTGGCCGCTGCCCTACCGGCGGCGCTACGCTATCGTAATGATCTGGAACCGGTTTGTGGTGTGGTGGGCCAGCGCCTGCTGCGGGATACGCTACCGGATTATCGGCAATCACTGGCACACCGGGCCCTATGTGGTGCTGTCCAAGCACCAGAGCACCTGGGAAACCATGTTTCTGCAATACTACTTCGGGCCGGTGAGCACCATCTTAAAACGCGAGCTGCTGCGCATCCCGTTTTTCGGCTGGGGTCTGGCCGTGCTGCGGCCGGTGCCGATTGACCGCGGCAGCCCGATCCAAGCGCTGAAAAAGGTCAAAGCCCTGTGCCAGCAGCGCCTGGCCGAGGGTAACAACGTCCTGGTATTTCCCGAGGGTACCCGCATCCCGCCGGGCCAAACCGGTAACTACGCCCGCAGTGGCGCCGATATTGCCTGCGCCGCCGGTGTCCCGGTGATTCCGGTGGCCCATAATGCCGGCGAGTGCTGGCCGAAACTCGGTATTCGCAAGTATCCCGGCACGGTGACCGTCGTCATTGGCGATCCCATCCCCACCAGCGGCCGCAGCAGTCGCGAGATCACCGAAACGGTAAAAGCGTGGATCGAGGGACAAATGGCGGCAATGGAACCGGCCCACAAAGCCACAGAACCCGAGCCTGCCTTTAAAAAATAAGGTGAGCGCGGTTTCAATCGTCCTGTTTGTTAGTTCTCATCATTAGTCCAAACACCAGCCACGGAGGCGGCCGCGCGCGCCTGTCTGCCCCGACGATTTTCCCGAGGTAATGCCGATGAACAATACCCTGGTTGCCACCGCCCTCGCCGCGGTGATAAGCCTGTCCCCTACTGCCATCAACGCTGAAACGCCCAAAGAGGAGAACGCGGACCAGAAGCCCCGCTGGTCGGTCGCCGAACCCGGGGGGGAGATGCGGTCGATCACCATCGACACCGATGAGAGCACCTGGTCGAATCTCGATATCAGCCCCGACGGCAAAACCCTGGTGTTCGACATGCTCGGCGATATCTTCACCCTGCCCATCGAGGGCGGCACGGCCACGCCGCTGGTCAGCGACTTCGCCTGGCATATGCAGCCGGTGTTCAGCCCCGACGGCCGCAAACTGGCGTTTTTGAGCGACCGCGACGGCGCCATGAATTTGTGGATCATGGACGCCGACGGCCGCAATCCGCGCCAGATATCCAAAGCAAAAACCGCCCTGATTCACACCCCGGCCTGGAGTCCGGACGGCCAGTATATTGCGGTAACCAAAGGGTTTATGTCGTCCCGTTCGATCCCCGCCGGCGAGATCTGGATGTACCATGTAGCCGGCGGCAGCGGTATCGAGGTCAAGGCCCGCGAGCACGGCGAATTCACCCAGAAGAACATTACCGATCCGGCCTTTTCGCCCGACGGTCGCTACCTCTATTACGCCAAGGATGTGACCCCAGGCAGAGTCTGGCAATACAACAAAAACGCCACCCGGGAAATCTTTAACATTATTCGCCACGACCTGGTGGCCGGCGAGGAAGAAGTCTATATCGGCGGCAGCGGCGGCGCGATCATGCCGACTCCCTCCCCCGACGGTCGATCCATGGCTTATCTCAAGCGCGAAGACACCAAGACCGTGCTCTATGTCAAAGACCTGAAATCGGGCGTGGATCGCCGCCTGTATACCGAAATGGAAAGAGACAACCAGGAGACCTTCGGCTCGGAGGGCAACTATACGCGCTTTGACTGGACCCCCGACGGCAAAGCCATCGTCTTTTGGACCGCCGGCAAGTTTCACCGCTTGGATGTACAGCGCAAAAACCTCACGCCGATTCCCTTTCGCGCTAAACTGCAAAAACAGGTCCAACAGGCGGTGCGCTTTCCGGTAGACGTCGGCGCCGATAAATTTCCCGTCAAAATGATTCGCTGGGCCAGCCTCTCCCCTGCCGGCGATCGCATCGTGTACCAGGCGCTGGGAAAACTGTACCTGCGCGATACCCGCTCCGGCAAAGTCAAACGCCTGACCAGCCAAAACGAACACGACGAGTTCTACCCCAGCTTTTCCCGCGACGGCAGGAAAATCGTCTACACCACCTGGAACGATACAACCTTGGGCTCAGTACGGGTGGTAAACGCCCGCGGCGGCAACGGTAAAGCCATCACCACGGAGCCCGGTCACTTTATCGAGCCGCGCTTCTCACCCGATGGTCGCCAAGTGGTATTTCGCCGCATTACCGGCGGCTACCTGACGTCGCCCGAGTGGTCCATGGAGCCGGGTATCTATCTGGCCAACGCCGGTGGCGGTTCGATGGAGCGGGTACTGAAGTCCGGCGTCAATCCGCATTTCGGTAAAGAAAACGACCGTATTTACTACACTGGCTTTGTCCCCGAATCGTTTAACACCAAACGGGAACTGATCAGCGTCAACCTGAGCGGCGAGGATGAGCGCAAACTCCTCAAGGGCGATAAAGTCACCGAATTCAAATTGTCACCGGACGGCAAATGGGTTGCTTTTACTTATCAGTACAACGCCTATGTAGCGCCGTTCACGTTTACCGGCAAGCAGGAAGATATCAGCCACAAATCCGATTGGGTGCCGGTAACCCGGGTGTCCAGCCGCGCCGGCCAGTACCTGCACTGGTCGGGCAACAGCGATAAGCTGCACTGGTCTCACGCATCGCGATTGTTCACCCGGGATCTAAAGGACGCCTTCGCGTTTTTGGAGGGGGCGCCGAAAGAATTGCCGGAGCCAGTGTCAGAGGGTATCGATCTGGCGTTTGTCGAAAGCGCCGACAAACCCGAATCGGTGATCGCCCTGGTGGGGGGCCGCGTCGTCACCATGCGCAATGCGGACAACATGCAGGAAGTCATAGAGAACGGTGTGGTCCTGGTGCGGGGCAATCGTATCGCCGGTGTCGGCAAACGCGGTGATGTCGAGATTCCCGATACTGTGGAGATTGTCGATGTCAGCGGCAAAACGCTGGTTCCCGGATTGATCGATGCCCACGCCCACGGCTCCCAGGGCAACGAGCAGATTATTCCCCGCCAGAACTGGATCAACCTGTCGAGCCTGGCCTTCGGTGTCACCACCATTCACGATCCCTCCAATGACAGCGCCGAGGTCTTCGCGGCCGGGGAAATGCAGCGCGCCGGTAAAATACTGGGACCGCGTATTTTCTCCACCGGCACCATTCTCTACGGCGCAAAGTTCCCTACTTACACCGCTATTATCGACAGCTATGAAGATGCAAAATTTCACCTGCAGCGCTTGAAAGACATGGGCGCGGTATCAGTAAAGAGCTACAACCAGCCGCGCCGCGACCAGCGCCAGCAGGTTATTAAAGCCGGCCGTGAACTGGGGCTGATGGTGGTGCCGGAGGGCGGCGGCAAACTCTATCAAAACATGACCATGATGTTTGACGGCCACACCACCCTTGAGCACTCGCTGAATGTGGCGCGGGGTTACAAAGATATGACCCAGATGTGGAGCCAGACCGACACCGCCTACAATCCCACGTTCGTCGTCGCTTACGGCGGCCTCAGCGGCGAGCGTTTCTGGTATGACCGCACCAATGTCTGGGAAAACGAACGCCTGATGCGTTACGCGCCGCGCTATATTATCGAACCGGCCTCGATTCGGCGGGAGAAGGCGCCGGACGATCACTACAACCATATCGAAGTGGCGAAGTACGCAAAAACCCTGCGCGATGCCGGCGTGCGGGTGTTGATCGGCGCCCACGGCCAGCGCGAGGGCCTGGCGGCCCATTGGGAAATGTGGATGATGCAACAGGGCGGCTTTACACCCTGGGAAGCGCTGCGCGGCGCCACCGCCGACGGCGCCAAGGCCCTGGGTATGGATCGCGATATCGGCTCTCTGGAAGTGGGGAAACTGGCGGATATCGCCATCATTTCCGGCAACCCGCTGGACGATCTGCGCCAGAGTGAGATGATCAGCCACACGATGATCAACGGGCGCCTCTACGATGTCACCAACATGAACGAAGTAGCCAGCGGCAACCGCAGGATCGAGCCGCTGTTTTTCCATCGCCTGGATATCAACGCCATGCCGGCAGCCACGCAAAAAGCACTGGAAGCCAAAGCGCGGCGCTTTCACTGGGTGCACTGATTCCCGGGCAAAACACAACCGGCGGCCTTCGATATCGCAAAGGCCGCCGGTCTTCTCGAAAAACCGATTTTTAGCCGCTGCTACCTGTCACACATCCACATCTATATTGAGCTTCTTGGTGATCCTACCCAGCTCTGCAGGATCGATTTCACCCACAATGTTAACAAACACAGCTTCGTTACCAGTGTCGCCGTGGTGTTTGTCGGCCTCACCCACCACCATAACCACCAAACCGTCCACTAAACCGTCAGTCTGCTTAACAAAAATCCGCACTTTTTCTCTGGCTTCGTTAACACTGACAGTCGGCTGCCATTGATCACCGCGCAGGGTCTCCGTCACCCGATCCACCACTTTTAAGGCGCTGTTGGCGTTATCGCCAATCTCGTAGACCAGAACCTTGCCTTGTCACTGTCTACCCGATCGAGGTTTTCCCAGAGTTTTATATAGGTCTCCTGCACCACGTCTTCGGCCTCTACACGGTCGCCGAGGATATACAGCGCCAGCGAAAAGACCTGGTCCTGGTGGCGATTGACCAGCTGTCGGAATATCAAGCTCATATTACTTTCATATACGCTTGAGCTGCGCAGATGTTACAGACTATCGTCCCTAGGCGAGTAATACCTGCAGCGACTGGTGCAGAAACTCCACAAACACCCGTGCCCGCAGGGTCAACTGCGGCTCCGGGTCGTGCACCAGGTAATGGCTGTGCGGGGCAGCTACCCGATCCTCGAACAGGGCAACCAGGTTGCCCTGGCGCAGGTCGCGGGCCACCTCGATGCGATCCACCAGGCCGACGCCGTAGCCCTCTCGCACAGCGCTGATCACCTGGTAGCTCTCCTGCACGAACAGGCGCTTGACCGGATTCGGGGTGCTCGCCCCCAGATGTTCAAACCAGCGGGTCCAGTGATTGTGCTGATCGTCCAGCAGTGGATACTTCAATAAGTCCTGAGGCCGCCGCAGCGGTTCACCGCTGCTAATCAGGGCGGGACTACAGACCGGGAAGTACTGCTCGGTGAATAGCACCGATACCGCCCGTGGACCCGCCTCCGGCAAGCCGTAGCAAATGGCGACATCCAGCGCGGCCGGCAGGTTTTTTTCCTCGGGGGTGATATTGCGCAGCTCCAGTTGTACCTCGGGGTATTTGCCGTGAAACTCACCGATTACCCGCAGCAGCCAGCCCAGGGTGATACTGGGGGTGGAGCCGATCACCAGACTGCCGGCCATGGAGTCCGGGTCCAGGTACAAGGTGCTTCTGGCTATCTGGTCAAACGCCTCGCCCACGGTTTGCATCAACCGCTGACCCGCCGACGTCAGCGACAAGCGGTTGTGGCTGCGTTCGAACAGTGTCACCCCCAGCCGCCCCTCCAATTGCCGTACCTGACGGCTGACGGCGCCGTGGGTAACGCCCAGTTCCCGGGCAGCGCTGCGCAGATTGCTGTGCCGGGCCGCGGTCTCAAAGGCCCGCAGGGCATTCAGAGGGAGTTGCCGCCGGGGTAGTAACATGGATCAGGTCTCCACAAATGGTTAGTTTTTATCACCATTATGGCGTAAATATATCGGTTGCGGTGATAAAAACAATCTCTAGTATGATGCAGACAGGCGCGGCCTGCACAAGCTCGACCTGCGAGACAGATTAGAATCCTGATATTGGCCCAACCACCGGCAGCTCAATTATGTCCTCCATTATCTACCCCATCACCAACCTGAAAGCCACCGAGCAGCTGGTCATCGACCGCGGCGAAGGGGCTTACGTTTACGACAAAAGCGGCAAACAGTATCTCGAGGGACTGGCGGGCCTGTGGTGTACCTCCCTCGGCTACGGCAATGAGGAGCTGATTGAAACCATAGCGACACAGACACGGAAACTGTCGTTCTGTCATATGTTTGGCGGCAAGACCCACGAGGCCGGCATGCAATTGTCCGACACCCTGGCGCAGATGGTACCTATGGACAACGCCAGGGTTTTCTTCGGCAACTCCGGCTCCGACGCCAACGATACCCAAATCAAGCTGTTGCGCTATTATTTCAACGCCATCGGCAAACCGGAAAAACGCAAAATCATCACCCGCGAACGGGCCTACCACGGTGTTACCGTCGCCGCGGGCTCCCTTACCAGCCTGCCGGTCAATATCAGTTTTTTCGATCCGCCGGTGGAGGCGCTGGGCATTTTGCGCACCGATCACCCGCACTACTATCGCGGTCGCCTGGAGGGTGAAAGCGAAACCGCTTTTGTCGATCGCATCACTCACAACCTGGAGCAGCTTATCCTGCGCGAAGGCCCCGCTACGATTGCGGCGTTTATCGCCGAACCAATTACCGGTGCCAGCGGCGTGATCGTGCCGCCGCCGGGTTACTACGAGAAGGTGCGGGCCATTCTCGACAAATACGATATTCTGTTTTGGGCGGATGAAGTCATTACCGGCTTCGGCCGCACCGGCAGCGACTTCGGTTGCAACAGTATGCATATCGAGCGGCCCGATATGATGAGTTTTGCCAAGCAGTTATCGTCGGCCTATTACCCGATCAGTGCGGCTTTGATTCGGGGCGATATGTACGAGGCTATGGTGGAGCAAAGTACAAAGGTCGGTGTTTTCGGGCACGGCTATACTTACTCCGGACATCCGGTTGCCTGCGCCGTAGCTGGAAAGGTACTGGAAATTTACCAACGCGACAAACTGTTTGAACACGCCGCGACCACCGGCGCTTATTTGCAAAACCGGTTGGCCGAGCTGGCCGAGCATCCGCTGGTTGGAGAGGTGCGCGGCAAGGGTTTGATCGGGGCGGTGGAGCTGGTGGCCGACAAAGCATCCGCAAAACCGTTTGACGGCCCCGATGTGATCAACCGGGCGGCGCTGCAGTGCCAGGAAAACGGTTTGCTGGTACGGCCGGTGGCCGGTACCAGCCTGGCTATGTGTCCGCCGTTGATTATCACCCGCGAGCAGATTGATGAACTGATAGCGAAGTTGTCGCAGTCTTTGGATGAGACTTTGGGGGTTATCAAATAAACGTCTTTTAGGTGTCAACCTTAAGAATTGTACCCCAAATCAGCAAGGCGTAGGGTTTAGCGCCTACTCGTAAGGTAACTAAAAAATCTGAGTCAGCCTCGAGTTAAGACAACGGGTAGCTTTTGAATGAGCGCCTCGTTATTTATGCGTGGTTCAAAACCATCCAGCTACTATGTGGCAGCTGATAAGTCCGGAGGCGGTATTTAGGGCCCTGAACTTCGCTAAGGATATCGAACCCAAGTTTCTTAAGCATACGCTCAGAAGCCACATTGGGGACATCGTTTACAGCGCATAAGCAAGGCTGCTGCAATCTGTCGAAGGCGTAAGTCAAAACTTCGGAGAGAGCCTCCTGAGCATAGCCTTTGTGCCAGTGCACCGCTGCAAGCGCAACTACTGGCTCCAGCAGCCCCGCAAGTCCGGACTCATACTCGGCAGCTGTCGTTGCAGGCATCAAGCCAACGCAGCCGAGTATTTCAGGCTGGTTCTCGAGGTAAACCAGCCATAGCCCGTACCCTGATGGCGCACACGCAAGGGCGGAGCCGAGTACGGATTCTGCCAACTCAAACGATACATCCCTGTCGTCGAACAAAAAACGCCGCACTTCCGGCTGGGACCATAGCGCTTGAAGTGGGATAACATCGTTTGACTTCGCCGGTTGCAGTGTCAATCGCTTACTGCGCAGGATTGGCTGGCGCATAACGCAACGCTAAACTGCAGCCGGACCGGTGGTTCGGCTGGCCCGTAAAAAGCGGTAAGGTCGGTACGATGATCGAGGCCTCGCCAGGAAATTTATTAACGACATAGAGAACCTGTCAATTTGGAGCACATTTTGAATACCTGTACTTGTGGATTGCTCGAACAGCTTGTGCCGCAAGTACACCCTGTTTGAAAATGGATTTCCTTATTGGCGGCGTAGGCAGACAAGGCCATTGAATACATAGTTTTACCGGTATCTGTAGTCGTATCAATATAAATATAGGTTGCATCGCTACAGTACGGCTCAGCATTTACAATAATGGCTTTGCCGTCGGAGTTTAGCGACAACTCTGGTATCAAGGTGATAATGGTATCCGCAACACTGCGAGCACATAAAATACTCAATAAACAAAAATATAAAATTCTCTTCATTCCCATTTCCCTGCTTTTTGGTTTGTTTGAAGTCGTGGTTTGGGGTAGCGGAAACGTGGTGCAGGCAGCCCCCGAGGAGAGCTGAAGGCTCGCAACGAACTTAAGCAACTCATTATGCTTTTTCTATACTTCATCAAACAACTGCAACAATTTAAAGACTGTATTGTGATTTCTAATTGTTACTTCTTGATAAACCTGCAACTTGGCCAACTTCATATACGATGTTTTAGTGAGGCTCTTTTTTGACACAGACCAAAAGATTACATTTTTACCAAGCGCGATGGTCTCTATCCCTGGCTTCTGTGAAGGTAGTCCAGTAGATAATTTCTTCGGCGTGACATCGCCGAGCAAAAATAGCGCGTTGTGTTTATATTGGTTATCGCTGCCCCAGTTTTCCGGTGCTGACTCTACGGCAGATTTGTATTGCTCATAAGACAGAACCACTGCGCGCGCAGTATAGGAAAAACGTGTTGACAACGCCTTTTCAATATTTTTTGCTAATTCCTTTGAGCTTTTCTTTCCACTTCGGAAAAGAATATTGCCGCTTTGGATATATGTTCGAACATTTTCAAAGCCTAGATCTGTAAATAACTGATATAACTCCTCTTTCGAGATAATATTTTTACCTCCTACGTTAATGCCACGCAAAAGAGCTAAAAATTTCAAATTAAAATCTCCCTAAAAGCACAGTGCCGCCAGCAGGGTCGAAAAACCAGAGCGAAGTGGCAGCTTTTTTGCCCTTCTGGCTGGCTTTGTTAACTGATTTTCTGCAGGTCATCTCTTAACTCTAAATCCCGTGGTTTGCCTATATTTTTCGCCAAACCGAAAAAAGACAAACACTCAATGAAACGCCATGCGGGATCGCATTGCCCAGGCTCAATACCGATTCGTGCAGACTCCGGAAACGCGTGATGATTATTATGCCAGCATTCACCATAGGTAATCACGCCAAGACCTGGAATGTTTGACGCCTGAACCGCAGTATTTTTAACGCGCCAAATTCCAGGACCAGGATTATGACAAAAATAAGTAACAGACCAATGGCCAACAATGCTCACAGACACCCGCACAAAAACACCCCATACTACAAATGCCCAACCGCCAAAAAAATAGAGGACAGCAGCAAGGCCTACTTGATGAAATCTCCAAGTAGACTCAAGCCATTGGTAAAAGTGATCGGTGCTATATTTAGCCTCGATATTTACGCTGGGTGGATACCTAAACATGAACTTGGATGTAAGTTGCCACCAGATATCCACAAAGTAGCTACGTTTGTGGGAGAAGAAGTCATGGCATTTTTCGTTTCTCTGTGCCCAGTCCCTTAAGTCATGAATCTTTATAATCCCGTAAGGGCCTGACATTCCAACCAGAACACCTATATAGATTAAGAGTTTTTCTACAATCGGGTGGCACTCATAAGTCCGGTGAATCATCATACGATGCATGCCCGCACTATGACCTATGAGTAGTAAAACATAGGTTAGGACCAAGAAAAGAACAAAAGAGGCTGCGCTGAAGGTCAAGGGAGCAAAAACCACTGCTGAAGTGATCATCCCTAGATTCCATAGGAGCTTGGGAAAGTCATATGCGATATATCCCTCAACGGGGTTAGCTCCTTTGTCCTCAACTCTATAGACAGGCTCCATCATTGCACGATGCTCACTCAGTTAACAGCTACTGTGGTGGAGGACTGAAAGTCCGGAACGGAGGTCCTGCTGGCTGGAATTATTAATTTGTTACTCATTAGCTATTTCTCCACAAATTATGGGCTGAATAAAGCTAGCCGCCTTAAACATACCAAGCTTTTCTTCCCTATCGAGTACAATAAAAACATTTGTATCGTGTTCGCCTGTTCCCGTCCATTTCGCTTTAATTTTTGAAATAGAGAGAAATGGCTCTGTCGTATGTACGGTACCTTCTCCTTCATAACATCCTGAGTACATGCACAACGAAAATTTGCCGGTAGCATCGAACTCTGCGACGACTGGCTTTGTATTTCCGTCGTCTTTAGATCCAAGCGCATCACACCCCTTGGATACAGTGCATTGGCTTTCAAAATCGATTCTGCATATCCACTCATCTGGTTGAGCAAGACATTTAAAAGCGGGCATCAGCATCATTAAAAGGAGTAATCGCTTCTTAAGCACTCCCTCTAAAACCCGAAACTGGCAGTAAGCGTGCGTTTTTTGCGTCGCTTTGACCACTTTCGTTATGGCACCACATTGTGATCTGATGAAGGATAAATTGAAAGGATTTTTACCTCGCCAGACCACTGAGCAGCATTTACTGAACTCCATACGGTAAGCATTAATAACGTAAAAACTATTTGTCTTTTCAAAACTATCTCCTAGTGTCAATGCAGCGCCGCCATTTGCAGCCGTAGTGTAAGCGCAAAGCGCCAGAAAGGAGGTCCAGCGCCAACGTGCTGGTGCGATGCTAAATTGGTATGTTGTGCTTGTCTCGTCGCACGAACTCTTTGTCCTCCACAACTAGAGCTAAGATAAATATCAACCTTTGTGCCGGCATGGAACGCTGCAAGTATTAAGGCGCTCATTTCTTTGTAGTGATCCGGATCAGAAGATTGCAATAAAATTCTGTTTTCATTGCAGCCTGGGTTAACAAAGCCCTCAAGAGTAATATAGGACTTGTATCCTTGAGCAACATCTAAAGTATCGATCATTTGAACTTTATGTGGTCCCGACCATCCGTTTACAGACAGTGCATTACTGGACACAAGAAAAATAGTAGTTGCTACAATTACTTTAAGTTCTAATTTCATAAATTCTCACCTTTAAGGCGCAACTCAGGTAGCAGAAGCAGCCAGGGACTTCCGGAATGGAGAAATGCTGCGTACAGGGATACCTTGTTATGCTTCATTTTCTGTATTTGTACTGTACGTAAGGAAAACAATTCCACACTTGTATTGCTTAGCCTTTTTGAGGTTGAGCCCTACTTGCTCACTAATTACTGAGACTAGCGGAACGCCTGAACCGAACAACACAGGATTGAGTTTGACTACAACACTGTCAATCAAGCCTGCTTGCAGGAGTGTAGTCGCTATATCTGCGCCGCCGCAGAGCCATATTGGGTGACTTGCTTCCGCTTTTAGTTCTCTGACAAAGTGCGCGATATCCCCTTGCACTAACTCGACAGCTTCATCCGGACTGCTCTCCATTGTCCGGGAGAATAGTATTTGGCGCATTGTCGGATAGGGGCTGGTTTTTCCTTCTTTCAACCCAACTTCGTAAGTTTTCCTTCCCATTAAAACGGTTCCAAAATTTTCAACATCAGCCAAGAAATCTGATACTACTTCGTCGTCCCATTGAAAGCCGTCGAACGAACCATCTTCGTGGGCAATAAAGCCATCTAAGCTGGCAGCTACATAATATACAAGCGCACTCATAGTACCTTCCTGTTTCTCGTCTTCTTGCCGCGTGGCGCATAATAACTCAAATAGAATTCCCGTGACAGTTTACTTCACTCAGCTATCATTCATACCAGAGCTAAAGAAATAACGAGAGCTATCCTCAGAATACCCCGGTTAAAAGATGCAACTGATATTTAAGTTCGGTCTTAATTTTTTTGAAAAGTAAGAAGGTATTTATAACATACAGTACGGGCGGCAAGGGTGCTTTTTTGCCGCCGTCATAGTGACAGGAAAGTTGCCATATTCAGGCAATTTACAACCTACTATATTTCGGTTGATAAATGGTGTGCAGAGCAACCTCTAATGAGGTAAAGGCTGGTATCCAGCCGGCTCTCCCCATATCATATGCGGGACCTCAATGGGCTGTTTATCCAGCTTATCCGCTAGGATAATGCGCCCGCTTGAGTATTAGCACCGGGACGCAAGGGTTGTTAAACCGGCAACCCTTTTTATATCGCTGTACCATAACAACACCTAAATAATGTCATTAGTAAAAGGAGGCACTCAATGAGCGATCTGACTCTCACGACCTTCGATTGGGTCCCCGAAATACCGCGGGGCTATGTACGGGATATACGTGTGCGCTGGGCCCTTGAAGAGGCCGGGTTACCCTATCGTGTCGAGAAAACACCATTTGGAAATCGGGGCGCAGAGCATTTCTCACATCAACCCTTTGGCCAAGTGCCATGGCTCACCGATGGCGATATCTCCATCTTCGAGAGCGGCGCGATCCTGCTTTATTTGGGCGAGCGCGGTGACGCGCTACTACCGTCCGATCCCCGAGGTCGCAACGAGGTTATCAAATGGTTATTCGCGGCGCTCAATTCCGTCGAGATGGCGAGCCTGCCCTGGTCTATTTTCATGTTCTCCGGTGACACTGAAAACACGCCGGGACGGAAGGGCCTGGATGCATTCCTCAAGGCCCGGCTCCAGCACATGGAGCAAGTGTTGGCTGGACGTGAATGGCTGGCCGGGTCCTTTTCTATTGCCGACATTCTCATGGCGGATGTACTGCGCCTGGTCAATCGGTTCGACGGGTTAGCGGAATATCAAAACTGTCGTGAATACGTTGCACGCGCCACAACCCGCCCGACCTTCGTGAAAGCACACGCAGACCATATGGCGCATTTTGCTGCGGCAGACTGAACAACACCCGTGTCCGATTTCGTCAAAATCAGACAACTTGGTGCCGGGTACCACCCAACCCTGACTCTTGATACCGGAGGTAGAAACGTGCACCCTGATTCAAAGAAATACAATGAAAAGCAAGCCGAATCTGATCGGGAAGTCTGTGAGCTGCTGGCTGAGGAAATAGAACGTGGACTACCCGAGGCAGATAATAAAGTTTGGCACGCTCACCCAGTTTGGTTTTTAGAAGGTAATCCCATAGTCGGGTACAGTAAGCTGAAAAATTGTGTCCGCTTGCTATTTTGGAGTGGTCAATCGTTTAAGACCAATGGTCTAAAAAAAGAAGGAAGCTTTAAGGCTGCAGAAGCAAGATATACATCGGTCGAGCAAGTTGACATCAGGCTACTAAAAAAGTGGCTGGTCGAGTCTCGCAATATACAGTGGGATTACAAAAATATTGTAAAGCGCAAAGGTCAATTGGAACGCCTTAAATAGCCACTTCTATGGGTTTGGGAAATACCTAAAAAACTATTTAGACGGGAAATCGATTGCGCTCCTCTGCCCAAAGTGAAGGATACTTAGTTGAAAGACCACGTTCGAGGTAGATATGGAAAATGAAGTAGGAAGGGTAAGGCTTTATGGAATGCGAATCGTGTTTCTTCTTACATTTATCGGTTTGGCGCCAAGTGCCTGGCAAGAGATCATAATCCCGACGGAGACATGGGAGCCATTCTACGGGGTAGCTGTAAGCTTTTGGGCTGCATTGTCTTTACTGGCATTAGTGGGGTTTTTATACCCATTAAAAATGTTGCCACTTCTTTTGTTGCAGCTTTTATACAAGCTGGTTTGGCTACTGGGCGTAGGCTTACCCTTGTGGCAGCAAGGTCTGCTTGAGGGTGCAGCAAAAGACCTGGCGTTTGCAAACGGTCTGGGTGTAGTTTTAGATGCTTTAGTAATACCATGGTTGTACGTGGCAAAGAAATATATCTACAAACCAGTTTGGTAAGGTTTGTCAACAAAAACACACCGGCAAGGACCCCACTACATTAGGATAAGAAATGAACTATCACTGCCCAAATTGTGAAGTAAATTTAAGGTGGCGATTACTGTGGAGCAGGGTTGTTATCAAACTGTTCAGAAGAGTGAAGGTGAGGAGGTACACCAGCGCTGGAAAGTGCCCAAATTGCAGGATTAGCATTGGGATTAAAGTTCACTTCACAGACGAGCTATTACAACAAACCCTATGGTTAGTTGTTGTCTTTGCTATAGCTTCTTATCTAAGTTTTCTTTGGTTTGAGGATGGAGATGCAGGAATCTTTTTGACACTTTCGGTGCTTGGCTTCGCTATTTTCTTGCTGGCGTTATTGGTGCAAATTCTCCAAAGAGGGGCACCGCGACCTTGGCGTCGCTATGAGTGTATTCGTAAAAAACAGTGTGAAACCGATATACAGCGATCAGTTTAAAACGCCAAAATCATTTCAGTCTGTGAATTCGTATGAGGGTGTTCAAAGCTCCGTGTCATCTGAAACGCAGTGTTAAAAAACTATCGTTGGCAACCCGCGTAAAGTGTTCTCCGTCCCGTGACAAGCCGGTCCAGAAGCCCAAAACAGCACCGGAACTGGAATCGCTAGAAGATTGCAAAGCGATATTGCCATTTTCTACCACAGTAATTCGACTTTTTTCCCTAAAAAAGCCAAATGTATAGGCATGATAAAAGTCTATTTGTAGACAAGTGGCAACTATTTGTCCACTATAGGACATGATCAGCAAATATCTCTAGGTACAAACCCATGATATCAAGTGCACATAAAGCACCATCTCCTAAAGCTATAGGCACTGGACTGGTCGTGGCAATACGCATCCTTGAACGCTGGGGTTGTACAAACGATCAGGTTCAGTCAATTCTTCAAATGGCTAAATCAACCTATCACAAAGTCAAAAAAGCCCCTGAATCAGCAAGGTGCATATTCCGGCCGAAGTCGAACAGCTATTCCGGCGCATCGTGAACACCCAATCCGATCCAACGTGAACACGCATTCCGGCCCATGGTGAACACTTTGCCGATTTTTCCGGAATCGGTGTTCATCT
>NZ_ML660100.1:50552-163134 GCF_007004655.1 Exilibacterium tricleocarpae | reverse complement strand
GTCCGCCACTCTACTCGCGACCGAAGTCACTTTCGCGTTCGACTTGCATGTGTTAGGCCTGCCGCCAGCGTTCAATCTGAGCCATGATCAAACTCTTCAGTTTAAAGTGCTCGACAGACGACACTTTCGCTACCGCTGAAAGCGCACTGCCTAAACTTGGCTCATTTGCATGAATCGTTACTTAACGTCGTTACCTTCCATAATCTCAGGGTCGAAACCCCGCGATCACGAATGAATTGTTAGGTCACTTGCAAATGATAATCTTGTGCGTCTTATCATATCGCAAGCGCCCACACGCATTGCTTGATGACTTGTTAAAGAGCTCGGCCAGGGGCTGCGCCTTTGCCGATCACGGCCCTGCCAGACTGCCTGGCCCCGAACCGTGGGATGCGAATTATACGCATCTCTGCGCGCTTGTAAACTGTTAATGTACTTCAACATTCCCGTTTTTTAACCGCCTCTGCCGGCCGGCCTCAAAACCCTCAGACCACAGTCTCCGGTGGTCGCTCTCACAGCGCAAGAGGCGCGCATTATACGCACTCCCTACATCCCTGCAAGGGATTTGTGAAAAAAAGTTTACAATGCCGAAACAAACTTAATAATGCACTCTAAGTCATTGATTTTTATTGGCTACTCGAAAGCGTCAGCACGTGTGCTGAAGTAGCGGCAGGGAGACCGGGATTCAGTCATCCGACTTTTTTTCGCGCCGCAACGCCACCAGCCTGGACCAGGCCCAAAGCACCGGCCCGGAGAGGCCGTAAACCACCGAAAGTCCGAGCAAAACCCGAGGGGGATCAATGGTAATCACCACGAACACAAAAATCACCGCCAGCATCGCCACAAAGGGGACCCGCCCTTTAAAATCAATGCCTTTGAAACTGCTGTACTTGATATTGGAAACCATCAGCAAACCGGCGACCAGGGTTACCAGGGCCGCCAGCACGCTAAACTCCGGCGATACCTGCCAGTCGTGACCGGACCAGACAATGCTGGCCAGCACGGCGGCCGCCGCAGGGCTGGAGAGGCCGATAAAGTAGCGCTTATCCACCACTTTGACCTGGGTGTTAAAGCGGGCCAGGCGCAGCGCCGCGCAGGCGGCAAACGCAAATGCCGCCGCCCATCCCAGCTTGCCCAGGGGCGCCAGCGCCCAACTGAACATCACCAGCGCCGGGGCCAGGCCAAACGACACCATATCCGACAGGCTGTCGTACTGGACACCGAATTCACTGGTGGTATTGGTCAACCTGGCGACGCGGCCGTCGAGGCCGTCAAGCGCCATGGCGACAAAGATCGCAATGGCGGCCACCTCGAAGTCCTGATTCATGCCGGCAATAACGGCATAAAAGCCTGAAAACAGCGCACTGGTGGTAAATAGGTTGGGCAGCAGGTAAATGCCCCGGCGCCGAACTTTCTGGCCGTTTTCGGACACCTCCTCCACATGCTCGTCCACCGGTAACAGGCCGTCGTCCTCGCGGTGGTCTTCCAGCGCGTGAATATTATTATTGTCGTGGGATTTTTCTTTGTCGTTCATACAGCCATCGATTTCACAGTCCGGACGGGAATGATACGCCGAGCAATGAATTGTTAGGTCACTTGCAAATGATAATCTTGTGCGTCTTATCATATCGCAAGCGCCCACACGCATTGCTTGATGACTTGTTAAAGAGCTCGGCCAGGGGCTGCGCCTTTGCCGATCACGGCCCTGCCAGACTGCCTGGCCCCGAACCGTGGGATGCGAATTATACGCATCTCTGCGCGCTTGTAAACTGTTAATGTACTTCAACATTCCCGTTTTTTAACCGCCTCTGCCGGCCGGCCTCAAAACCCTCAGACCACAGTCTCCGGTGGTCGCTCTCACAGCGCAAGAGGCGCGCATTATACGCACTCCCTACATCCCTGCAAGGGATTTGTGAAAAAAAGTTTACAATGCCGAAACAAACTTAATAATGCACTCTAAGTCATTGATTTTTATTGGCTACTCGAAAGCGTCAGCACGTGTGCTGAAGTAGCGGCAGGGAGACCGGGATTCAGTCATCCGACTTTTTTTCGCGCCGCAACGCCACCAGCCTGGACCAGGCCCAAAGCACCGGCCCGGAGAGGCCGTAAACCACCGAAAGTCCGAGCAAAACCCGAGGGGGATCAATGGTAATCACCACGAACACAAAAATCACCGCCAGCATCGCCACAAAGGGGACCCGCCCTTTAAAATCAATGCCTTTGAAACTGCTGTACTTGATATTGGAAACCATCAGCAAACCGGCGACCAGGGTTACCAGGGCCGCCAGCACGCTAAACTCCGGCGATACCTGCCAGTCGTGACCGGACCAGACAATGCTGGCCAGCACGGCGGCCGCCGCAGGGCTGGAGAGGCCGATAAAGTAGCGCTTATCCACCACTTTGACCTGGGTGTTAAAGCGGGCCAGGCGCAGCGCCGCGCAGGCGGCAAACGCAAATGCCGCCGCCCATCCCAGCTTGCCCAGGGGCGCCAGCGCCCAACTGAACATCACCAGCGCCGGGGCCAGGCCAAACGACACCATATCCGACAGGCTGTCGTACTGGACACCGAATTCACTGGTGGTATTGGTCAACCTGGCGACGCGGCCGTCGAGGCCGTCAAGCGCCATGGCGACAAAGATCGCAATGGCGGCCACCTCGAAGTCCTGATTCATGCCGGCAATAACGGCATAAAAGCCTGAAAACAGCGCACTGGTGGTAAATAGGTTGGGCAGCAGGTAAATGCCCCGGCGCCGAACTTTCTGGCCGTTTTCGGACACCTCCTCCACATGCTCGTCCACCGGTAACAGGCCGTCGTCCTCGCGGTGGTCTTCCAGCGCGTGAATATTATTATTGTCGTGGGATTTTTCTTTGTCGTTCATACAGCCATCGATTTCACAGTCCGGACGGGAATGATACGCCGAGCCCCGGACCGGCACCAAACATTTCGCCCGGCGGTGACAAAAAACGCGGCCAAAGCCGCGTTTTCGGTCCGGCGGAGCGGCTCTCGCTAGTTTTTGGCTTTATCGATAATCTTGTTGGACTCGATCCAGGGCATCATGGCGCGCAATTTTTCACCTACCTGCTCGATCCCGTGGGCGGCATTGTTGCGCCGATAGGCCGTCATGGATGGATAATTGGCGGCGCCTTCGGCAATAAACATCTTGGCGTATTCACCATTCTGGATGCGCTTCAGGGCCCGGCGCATGGCCGCCCGGGACTCTTCATTGATAATCTCGGGACCGGTCACGTATTCCCCGTACTCCGCATTGTTGGAAATAGAGTAATTCATATTGGCGATGCCGCCCTCGTACATCAGGTCGACAATCAACTTCAGTTCGTGCAGGCACTCGAAATAGGCCATCTCCGGCGCATAGCCGGCCTCCGTCAGTGTTTCATAACCGGCTTTGACCAGTTCCACGGCACCGCCGCAAAGCACCGCCTGCTCACCGAACAGATCGGTTTCAGTCTCGTCTTTGAACGTCGTCTCGATAATACCGGTGCGACCGCCGCCGACGCCGCTGGCATACGACAGCGCCACCTGCTTGGCCTGCCCGGAGGCGTCCTGGAATACAGCGATCAGGTCCGGGATACCGCCGCCTTTGACAAACTCATTGCGCACCGTATGACCCGGGGCCTTAGGGGCGATCATAATCACATCGAGATCGGCGCGGGGTACAACCTGGTTGTAGTGAATGGCAAAACCGTGGGCAAATGCCAGGGTGGCGCCGGACTTGATGCTGGGTTCGATCTCTTCCCGGTAAAGCTGACTCTGGAACTCATCCGGGGTCAGCACCATCACCACATCGGCGCCGGCTACGGCTTCGGGTACGGCAGATACTTTCAGTCCGTGGGCCTCGGCTTTGGCGATGGAGGCAGAACCGGGGCGCAGGCCGACGGTCACATCAACACCGGAATCCTTGAGATTACAGGCGTGGGCGTGGCCCTGGGAACCATAGCCGATAACCGCCACCTTCTTGCTTTGGATAATGCTGAGATCGCAGTCCTTATCGTAGTAGACCTGCATGTTGAACCCCCTGACTGTGAGTGATGAAAACTGAGAGCAGGAGTTTAGCGAACCGCCCTCGTTGCGTAAAATGATATATTTGCAATATTATGTTTTGAAATTAGCAATACTCATGAGGCACACACCCCGGTGGACAATCGATCGCTGAAGTTGTTTCTAAGCCTCTCGGAGACCCTGCATTTCGGCCGCAGCAGCGAGGCCTGCCATATCAGCCCGTCGGCCCTGAGCCGCACCATCAAACAGATGGAAGCCGAACTCGGCGTGACACTGTTCGAGCGCGATAACCGCACTGTCGCCCTCACTCACGCGGGCGGGCGGCTGCAGCACTACGCGCGGGATACACTGCTGCAGTGGGACAGTTTTCGCGACTCGCTGCTGAACGACAGCCGCGAGCTGCGCGGTGAGATCAGTATCTACTGCTCGGTGACCGCCAGCTACAGTTTTCTCTACGATATCCTGAGTGAATTCCGCCCGCGCCACCCGAAGATTGAGATCAAACTGCACACCGGCGACCCGACCCTGGCCATATCGCGGGTTACCGCCGGCCTGGAGGATATCGCCATAGCCGCGCGACCGGACAAGCTGCCGCACAACCTGGATTTTCGCCGTGTCACGGTTTCACCCCTGGTTTTTATTACAGCCAGCACCGGCGACTCCTCGGCAAGCTTGCCGAGCCGTCGCAGCGCGCCGCAAACCTGGGCAGACATACCGATGATCTTGTCGGAGGAAGGCTTGATCCGCGAGCGAGTCGATGCCTGGTTTCAGCAACAGGGCATTGCCCCTCGCATCTACGCTCAGGTGGCGGGTCACGAGGCCATCGTCAGCATGGTCAGCCTGGGGTTTGGTATCGGTGTGGTCCCGAAAATCGTGCTCGATAACAGTCCGCTGTCGCGGCGGGTGAAAGTACTGCCGGATCAACCGCAACTGGCGGCGTATGAAGTCGGGGTCTGCGCGTTGAAAAAACGCCTGAAGAGCCCGCTGCTCAGCGCGCTCTGGGGGCAGATACACCTAGCCGAGACCTCATGAGTGGGCCGAGGTGTAATGGCATTTACCCCAACGAGCAAGTGCCGATTGATCGGCCGCCCCGAGGCAGACCTATCCCTTTGTATTTGAGATCAGTGGCGATGAGGCAAGGCTCCATGAGCTACTTAAGCCTGCCTGCGTGTGTGTCATTCAGGCCGGCAGCCGCTCACGAAGGACGCACTGCCGGCCGAGCACTGGCCGGGATTGGCAACGGCAATCAGAATTCCATATCGACGCCGACAAACAGGAAGCGGCCCCTGGGCGAGCCGTATTCACCGCTGTAATTTCTGCTGCTGCCACTCAATACATCACAGCAGGGGATAAACAGCGGGTCCCTGTCAAACACATTGTTGATACCGCCGTAAAAACGCGTCTCGATATCACTGATCTCCGTGCGGTAGCTGACACTGAAGTCATGCTCGATATAGCTGCCGAATTCCAGAAACAGGGGCCGCTCGGGTTCGTCTCCACCTTCTTCGAGCCGCTCGGCGACAAGTTCCTCGTATTCCTCTATGCGTCTATGGTCATCAATCACAGGTCCGGTGTATTCAATCGACCAGCGCAACCGCAATCCATTATGGCGCCAGGTCAGCGAGCCGAAGGACTGCTCGCGCGGTGTGCCCACCTCGCCCAGAAACTCGGTAACTACTTCCTCGCCCGCCACATCGGTCGACAGTTGCCGGTTCTCCAACTGGCGGGAGTGATTCACATTCAAGGTAAAGCGCCCGGGCACCTGCCAGTCCTGCAGATCGAAGCGGACTCGCAGGCCGTAGTCAATGCCCCGGAGTTCCAGTTTATTGAGGTTGAACTGCCGCTGTATGATCTGTGCAAGCTGGCCGTTGGGCGCGCGGGTAATATCGGCACAGCGGGGATTATCCGGACCGAAGTTTTCGGCATCCTCGTAGCACTGGCGCAAAATCTCCTCGTTTTCAATCTCGCTGATAACATCTTCCACTTCGATATCGTAGAAATCGACCGAAGCGGCCAGCCAATCGAACGGCTCGTAGCTCAGTCCGACAGTCAAGGTGTCTGCCGTCTCCTCGCTGAGTTCCGGGTTACCGGCATTTGGGGAGAACGTGTTGCCATCACCTTCGAATACCCCCTCTTCGTTCTCATCGCTTTCGATATCTTCCCGGATACCGGGGACACTGCGACAGTTCTCATCGACAACACCCTCACTGGTCGCCGTCACACCCGTGCAGATATCCCTGACATCATCGAAGTCGCCCCTCGGCAGCGAAAAGGCCTCGGACAGATCGGGCGCCCGCACGGCAGTGCCCTGCTTGGCCCGTACCAGCAAACTTTCGATCGGCCGCCAGGTGAGCCCGAGACTCCAGGTGCCTATGGTACCCACACCCTCGAGAGAATAATCGGCGGCCCGCACCGAAGCGTCGAGCCCGAGGTACTCGGCCCCGGTCACGCCGGCCAGCAGGGGCACGCTGACCTCCCCGAAAATTTCGGCCACATCGATATCGGCATTCGAGTTCGGCACCGTGGGTCCACTGGTACCGCCAAAGCGACTCTCCAGGTCATTCTTGCTCTTCTGGCTGTCTTCCCGATATTCAACCCCGAAAGCGCCGCCGACAGCGCCGGCCGGCAACTGGAACAAGTCTCCCGTGGTGTAAGCGACCACGCTTATCTGCTCGGCGACGGCCTCCAGCGTCAGGTTGGCGCGAACATAATCGGCCGCCGCCTGTGATATAGAGCCAATACCAAAGGGATTCAGCGGCACGCAGCCGGCGGCACGGGCCGCCTCATCCGCACAGCGAAATCGGTCCGGGTTATCGGGGTCGGCGGGATCAACTTCGGCATCGAGAGCGAAATTGAGCCGGTTGTAGTTGATTTCGTTAGTGCGCCGGTTCTCCTGTTCATAGCGTCCATACGCCAGCGACGCGTGCCACTCCCAGTCCGTTCCAAACAGTGCGTCGCCATCAATGCCGGCAAGGAAACGCAGCGTTTCACGTTTGGCCTTGTTTTCCCGGAAACCCACCTCCAGCAAACGCCGATCCCAGATAACACTCCCGCTCCGCTCGCGCTCACTATTGGGTATGGGTATAAATGGATTGGTCTCTGGAATACGGTCGACAATGACAAAATCCGCCTCGCCGGTAACCCGGTCAATGATGATGGAATCGTCTCCGTCTGCCGCATATTCAGGTAAACGTCTCGAGACAGTTTCCACATTGGAATAGGAGAGTTGCGCGAATGCCTCCAGATGATCAGTGAAGGCATACTTCACCTTGGTCGAGAGATTATGTCTTTCACGGGGCAGTGTCATAATGTTGAAAAGACGGGTGTTGAGACCATCTCTGCCGTTAAGGAACGCCCTCGCATTGGAAAAGTTGGGGTCGGTCTGCTCTGTTATCAGGTTGTTATTGTCGTCGTAAAAAAAACGCCGGCTGTCGAACACACCGCCGAACGTCCCCAGGGAGCGGTCCCTCGGCTCGATAACGCCGAACAGATCACCACCGGGCAAAAACCGGCTGGCGGGTAAGTCTCCAGTCAAGCCATCCACCACCCGGCCGCTGTCGAATTCATTGACACCGTCGTCGTAGTCCAGGTCAATTTCCTCAAACGCATAGCGACCCACATCCCGCGCGGTCAACGCCTCGTCGGTATCGATCTCGCCGGCGATAAGAAAATATCCCCTGTCATCGTCAAAGTCAGTGCCAAAAGCGAGGTCCAGGGTTTTCTCCTCGGCGCCGCCGGTAACGGCCCCGCCCGCACGTAACCCCACCCTGAAGCCCTCCAGGTCATCCTCGGTGATAATGTTAATGACCCCGGCAATGGCGTCGGAACCGTATACGGCAGAGGCCGCACCGGTAATGATTTCAATCCGGTCGACAAAGGCATCGGGAATGGTACTCAGGCTCACCCGGCGGCCGTTGACGCTGTTGGATACCGTGCGACGCCCGTCGATCAGGGTCAGCGTGCGGTTGGCCCCCAGGGCTCTCAAGTCCACGGAACTGAGTCCGGCAGTCTGTACATCATTTTGCGATTCACTGGTATTGATCGCGGTGGTCACACCTGGCCTGCCGGTGAGTACCTCACTGAGTTCGTTGACCCCGGAGTCGAGGATGTCCTCTTTGTCGATCGCAATCAACGGTGTCGGAGAATTGAATGCATCGCGTTTGATACGTGTGCCCGTCACCTCAATCTCTTCGAGCAGTCCGTCGTCTTCCCCGGCAACGGTTGTGCTGTCTTCGGGTACCGCGGTCTCTCCTTGCGCCTGGGTCAGCCCGCTGGCCGACAGCAGCACCAAACCGGCAGAGACGAAACGATACTTACCTTTGAGTCTTAACATCAATTGGCTCTCCACTTTTTTACGCTTATTTTTTGGTCGACGATAATTCTCATCACCGGCAGTGATACCGAGCGTTCCGGGCTTTTTTTATTTGGGATAATTTTCAGCCAGCATATACTGAGATGACGGTGTTTGGCCAAGTCCGTTGTTTGCATAAGTTATGACGAATATGCATAGCTGGCAGAAACATGCCATTGCCTGTGCGTTGGGTTGTACCGAGGCATACTTAAAAGCGACCGAAGCGGTCTGGAGTCGTCAGGATAAGTCTGTTGTATTAAATTGAGCGCCGCTTGCCATGCACATGTAGCGGTCCCACCGCATCGATGCACAGTAACACGAGTCAAAAAGTGTAGTAACTATTCAGCATATTCAGAGAAAATCTTGGGCAATGTGCTCTGAAACGTTTCTTTTCGGAGGGTAGGGTGGCGTGCATTATAGGGTATGTAGATCGGTTTGGCACCCTGGTAAGGCTGCTGTATCGGTAGGTCTTTTCAAGACCTTTGGCGGCAGGGATGCCGCCACAGAGCCTACAGGGATGTACTTGCTGCGTGTCTTGAAAAGACCTACCGATACAGCAGCCGGTTCGAAGCTCCCCTATTTGAAATCAGTGTATGTGCTGATCTCAATGGAGAACCCGGGGAAGTGATCAAAGACTCAATACTTTCTCTCCGCGCGCAATCCCGGACACCCCGGTGCGAGCCACCTCGAGGATCACCGCCTCACCCACCGAGTCGACAAAAGCGTCCAGCTTGTCGCTGGTACCGGTTACCTGCACGGTGTAAACGGTACTGCTCACATCCACAATCTGGCCGCGGAAAATATCGACACAGCGTTTGACTTCAGCGCGCTGGGAACCGGTTGCCTTCACTTTGATCAGCATCAATTCGCGCTCGATGTGCGCACCTTCGGTTAAATCCACGAGTTTTACCACATCGACAATTTTATTCAGGTGCTTGGTAATTTGCTCGATCTTGTGATTGTTGCCGATGGTAGTCAACGTCAGCCGCGAGAGCGTCTCGTCCTCCGTCGGCGCCACTGTCAGGCTTTCGATATTGTAGCCGCGCTGGGAAAACAGCCCCACAACCCGCGACAGGGCACCCGGCGCATTTTCCATTAACACGGAAATAATTCTTCTCATGGTCAGGTTCGCTCCGTTCTGCTGAGCCACATATCGCGCATAGAACCGTTGGGCGCCACCAGCATCGGGTACACATGCTCGGCGGGGTCGACATAGATATCCATAAACACCACACGGTTTTTGTATTTCTCGCTAAAGCACTCCTGCATCTTCTCCCGCAGCTCTTCGCGCCGGGTCACTTTGATACCCACGTGGCCAAAGGCTTCCATCAATTTGGCGAAATCCGGCAGCGACTCTTCGTACAAGCTCTCCGAGTAGCGGCCATCGTAGTGCAGGTCCTGCCACTGCTTCACCATGCCGAGGGCCTGGTTGTTGAGACAGATAATCTTGACCGGCAGATGGTACTGGGTGCAGGTGGACAACTCCTGAATACACATCTGAATACTGCCCTCGCCGGTGACACACACCGACACCGCATCGCGCATCGCAAACTGTGCCCCCATGGCCGCCGGCAGGCCAAACCCCATGGTGCCGAGGCCGCCGGAGTTAATCCAGCGGCGCGGCTTGTCAAAAGGATAATACTGGGCGGCAAACATCTGGTGCTGCCCGACATCCGAGGACACTATCGCCTCGCCATCGGTCACCTCGTACAGCGCCCGAATCACTTCCTGCGGCATAATCTGATCGCCGTCGGTGCGATAGCGCGGCTGCGTGTAGAGGCCGTGGCGATCGCGCCAGTCGTCAATCTGCTTCCACCACTCCGCCAGCGCCGTCTGGTCCGGCTGTTCGGCGGACTGCTTGACCAGTTCGAGCATCTCACCGAGCACCAGATCAACCGCGCCGACAATCGGCACATCGGCCTGCACCGTTTTGGAAATGGCGGCCGGGTCGATATCGACATGAATGATCTTGGCACTGGGGCAAAACTTGCTCGGCGTGTTGGTAACCCGGTCATCGAAACGGGCCCCCACCGCCAGGATGACATCGCTGTGATGCATGGCGGTGTTGGCCTCGAAGGTGCCGTGCATCCCGAGCATACCCAAGAACTGCCGGTCGGTGGCGGGATAGCAACCCAGCCCCATCAGCGTATTGGTCACGGGAAAATTCAACGCCTGCGCCAGTTCCGTCAACAGTGACGAGCCCTCGCCCTGAATAACGCCGCCGCCGGCATAAATCACCGGTCGCTTGGCCTCGAGCAGCAACTGCACCGCCTTTTTAATCTGGCCGCTGTGGCCGCGGCCCGGCGGCGTGTAGGAACGCAGTTTCATTTTCGCGGGATAGACATACTCAAATTTTTCATTCGGATTGGTAACGTCCTTGGGTATATCCACCACAACCGGACCCGGGCGTCCGGTGGCGGCAATGTAGAACGCCTTCTTCAGGGTCTGGGGAATTTCGCGGGCGTCTTTGACCAAGAAGCTGTGTTTGACGATGGGTCGTGAAATACCCACCATGTCCGTTTCCTGGAACGCGTCTTCACCAATCTTGTCGGTGGGCACCTGGCCGGAAATCACCACCATCGGAATCGAGTCCATATAGGCCGTGGCGATACCGGTGATGGCATTGGTGGCCCCGGGGCCCGAGGTAACCAGCACCACGCCGACCCTGCCGGTGGCGCGGGCATAGCCGTCAGCGGCGTGGGTAGCGGCCTGCTCGTGGCGCACCAGTATGTGTTTGACGGCTTGGTTGCGAAAAATAGCGTCATATATATGCAGTGCGGCCCCGCCGGGGTAACCGAAAACATATTCAACACCTTCGTCTTGCAGAGCGCGGATCACCATATCTCCGCCTGATAGCATTTCCACCTTGAATCCCCTAGTGAAAGTAAACCTCCAGCGTTCCGAAAGCGCAGCCAGCGCTATCTCGGCACACCAGTCTCAGGGTATTGGCGGCAATATGCCAGACCTATCAGCGAAAAATAGGCGGGCTATTAACCGCACGCCACCCAACCCGGGCAGGGCCCCGGCTGGACAGTTATATATATTTCCAATGAAGCTTTCCCACGTAGCTTGCGCTTTTAGCGCAACTCCAGACGACCCTAATTTTAGGTAACCTTGTATTTCAGGCAACGCTGATACCAGGCAACTCGACTAATTAGGTAACTCTACTTTAGGCAACTCTACTGTTACTGTCAGGGCTGTTACTGTCAGGCAATTCGGGACAATTTCGACAAGCCATAACACAAGCCCGCTAACACAAGCCGGTTAGTGTGAAGGCTTTGGAACCCGTCTATTGCAAACCACACGGCAACTTGGGAGCCGGGCGGTAACTGTAGGGTCGTTTATCTACAGAGTAGGCTACTTGAGCAGGTAACGCCGGTGGACGCACCTTCGCACTTCCGGATGGTTCGACAAGCGGTTGGCTTATCGGGGGGTAGAATGGGTCCGCGGTTTTCGGTAAATCTACACGCCATCTAGCGAACCCATAATTCTGTCAATTTGTACAGTAATGTCAAGGGTTTAGAGCCTATTTCGGCACCTTGGCCGCAAATCGCGGCAAATTGGATGGGTTTGCGGTCAGTTTCCGTTTATAGTTAACGGCGGTTTACAGTTAATGGCGCCCAACTGTTATCACTGCGGCTCGGGCGCTGACATCCAGGCAGGGGATCCAATCTTATGGCACGGCTGACTACAATAATCATAAACCTCGCCCTGACAGTCATGCTGGCAGGTCTTGGCATTGCGACCGCCAGTGCCGGTGAGGTGTACCGCTGGGTGGACGACGACGGCGGAATTAACTACACCGCCCACCCACCCAAGAACCGCCCCTCGGAGAAGGTGATGAAGTTTAAGAAGCGGGGCAAAACGGCCTCAACACCCGCCGGCGACAGCGCCTCCGCCACCGCGCCGGCACAGCCGCGGCAGCCTGCCGCCGGCGACCCGCTTACCGCACGTGCAGAGCCGACCAAAAACCGGGACCCGGAGCGCTGCAATATTGCCAGAAAAAACCTGGAAACCCTGCGCCAAAACGCCCGGGTTCGCATCAAGGAAGCTGAAGGCGAATTCCGTTACCTCACGCCTGAAGAACACAGCGAGCGCATTAAAGAATCACAGCAGGCCATCGACGAATCCTGCTAGCGAACCCCGAAACCGCCCGGCAGACACAAGCGGCCGGGCAGTGCCACACTGGCAAGGAGCTACCCCAACAACACTGCATAAGTGTATTTACATCAGTTTATCGATAGCTGATCCAGCCACGTCGACCTCGATTAAGTGTACCAGACCTGTCAATTAGCACATATTTGCTTAAGGCATTGCCATTGGGGGCTACCCGGTAAACACAAGCTGCCCGCGTTCATCCAGACGTCCCACCACAGTGGCGCCGGGCGCAAACTTCCCGGCCAGCACATCCTGTGCCAGAGGGTTTTCGATCTGTTGCTGTATCGCCCGCTTTAACGGACGCGCGCCGTAGACAGGATCAAAACCCACCTGCACCAGCTTGTCCATCACCGCATCATCCAGTTCCAGCTTCAGTTCGCGCTCCGCCAGGCGCCGGCGCAACAGATCCAACTGGATAGTCGCTATACCGCGAATCTGTGCCTGGCCCAGCGGATCGAACACCACCAGTTCGTCGATACGGTTGACGAACTCGGGGCGAAAGTGACTGGCAACCACCTCCATAACCGCCTCTTTGATGGCGGCACGGCGGTGCTCGTTGGCGGCGGTATCACTGTTTTCATCGCTATCGAAACTGATGGTGTCGAACGAGCGATCCTGGGCCAGTTCCTGAATGCGATCGGAACCGAGGTTGGAAGTCATCACCACCACGGTATTGCGAAAGTCCACGGTGCGCCCCTGGCCATCGGTCAGGCGGCCATCCTCCAGCACCTGCAGCAGAATATTGAACACGTCGGCATGGGCCTTTTCCACTTCATCCAACAACAACACCGAGTAGGGTTTGCGCCGCACCGCCTCGGTCAGATAGCCGCCCTCCTCGTAACCGACATAGCCGGGAGGCGCGCCGATCAGGCGGGCAACGGAGTGTTTTTCCATAAACTCCGACATATCAATACGCACCATAGCGTCTTCACTGTCGAACAGAAATTCCGCCAGGGCTTTGCACAATTCGGTTTTACCAACGCCGGTGGGTCCGAGAAACAAAAACGAACCATTGGGGCGGTTGGGGTCGGCAAGTCCGGCCCGCGAACGGCGCACGGCGTTGGACACGGCGACCACCGCCTCCTGCTGGCCGATCACCCGCCGGTGCAAGGCATCCTCCATACGCAGCAACTTCTCCCGTTCGCCCTCGAGCATCTTGGCCACCGGTATGCCGGTCCATTTCGATACCACCTCGGCAATTTCTTCATCGGTGACCTTGTTGCGCAGCAGTTTCATTTCCATCATTTCTGCCTGGCTGGCCATATCCAATTGTTTTTCCAGCTCCGGGATAACGCCGTACTGCAACTCCGACATGCGCGCCAGATCGCCGGCGCGGCGCGCCGCTTCCAGGTCGAGGCGCACCTGTTCGAGATTGCTTTTGATCTCATGGGAACCGTGCAGCGCCGCCTTCTCGGCGCGCCAGATTTCTTCCAGGTCGGCGAATTTGCGCTCCGCCTGTTCGATATCGTCGTCCAGCAGTTGCAACTGTTTCTTGGCCGACTCCGAGGTGTCCTTCTTGACCGCCTCGCGCTCAATCTTCAATTGAATCAGGCGCCGCTCGAGGCGATCCATCTCTTCGGGCTTGGAATCGATCTCCATGCGGATACGGCTGGCCGCCTCATCCACCAGGTCGATGGCCTTGTCCGGCAGTTGCCGGTCAGTGATATAACGCTGGGACAACTTGGCCGCAGCGATAATCGCCGAGTCGGTAATGTCGACACCGTGGTGCACTTCATAGCGCTCTTTGAGGCCGCGCAGGATGGCAATGGTATCTTCTTCGCTCGGCTCATCGACCAGTACTTTTTGAAAACGCCGCTCCAGCGCGGCATCTTTTTCGATAAATTTGCGGTATTCGTCCAGCGTGGTGGCACCGACACAGTGCAGCTCGCCCCGGGCAAGCGCCGGTTTCAGCATATTGCCCGCATCCATGGCGCCCTCGGCTTTGCCCGCGCCCACCATGGTGTGCAACTCGTCGATAAACAGAATGATGCGGCCTTCCTGCTTCGACAATTCGTTGAGCACGGCCTTTAAACGCTCCTCGAACTCTCCGCGGAACTTGGCACCGGCCAACAGCGAGCCCAGATCGAGTGACAGCAACTGTTTGTTCTTCAAGCCCTCGGGCACCTCGCCGTTGACGATACGTTGGGCCAATCCCTCGACAATGGCGGTCTTGCCGACCCCCGGCTCGCCAATCAACACCGGGTTGTTCTTGGTGCGCCGCTGCAACACCTGCACGGTGCGGCGAATTTCATCGTCGCGCCCGATCACCGGATCGAGTTTCCCGGCTTCGGCCCGCGCCGTCAGGTCGATAGTGTATTTCTCCAGCGCCTGGCGATTGCCCTCGGCATCGGGGTCATCCACCGTCTCACCGCCGCGCACTTTGTCCACCGCCGACTCCAGGCGCTGTTTGTCGCCAAACTGGTTGAGCAGCTTGCCCAATGCGCTGTTGCCGTCGTGCATTGCCGCCAGCAGCAGCGATTCGCTGGAAATAAATTTGTCGCCGACCTCCTGGGCGCGCTTGTCGGCGAGATTGAGCAGGCGCCCGGTCTCTGCGGACATATGCACATCGCCGGTGGGCGATTGCACCCGCGCCAGGTTGTCGAGCTGCTTGGCCAATTCGTTGCGCAGGCCGGTGACATCGAAGCCGGCCTGGGCCAACAACGGCCGCACGGTCCCACCCTGCTGGTCGAGCATGGCGAGCAGCACATGCACCGGCTCCAGCTGGTTGTGGTCGCGCCCGACCGCCAGGGACTGGGCGTCTGATAGAGCAATTTGCAGTTGGTTGGTCAAACGATCGATTCGCACGGGCTACCCCACTTTTTCCAAAGGCTTCCTCCCTGAAATTTGGGGGCGCGGCGGAGAAATTCAACAATCGCGTCTCGATTAGCTTGACCTGCGTCAACTGCAATCGGCGCTCAACCACACCAGGCTCGCCATACGACCGGTAATACCGTCGCGGCGATAGGAGTAAAACCGCTGCGACTGCGCAAAGGTGCAGTCACCGCCGCCATAAACCTCGCCGACGCCGAGAGCAGTGAGTTCGGCCCGGGCCAGGGCATAGAGATCGGCAAAGTAATGACCGCGGCGCGCTCTTGCCGGCGTGAATGCCGCGGCGGCGGCGCGGCGCTGCGCCGGGTTGCGCGCCGCGGCCATAAACGCCTCCCGCACTTCACCGCCCACTTCGAAATGGGCCGGCCCGATAGCCGGCCCCAGATAGGCCATCAGCCCCGCCGGCGCCGTATCGAAAGTCGCCAGGCCGCTGGCGATAATACCGCCCGCCAGGCCACGCCAGCCGGCGTGCAGGGCCGCCACCTGGGTACCGCGCCGGTCGCAGACCAGCACCGGCAGACAGTCGGCCGTCAACACGCTACAGGCCAGCCCGGTGGCGCGGGTAAAGCAGCCGTCAGCGGTCTGCTCCCCCTCCCCCGGCCGCGCCTCACACACATCGGTACCGTGCACTTGCCGCAGCCACTGAATAGCCTCGAGATCGCAGTCGAGCGTCAATGCCGCCCGGTTTTTACCCACTGGCACCGGATCGTCGCCCACATGAAGACCTAAATTATTGCTGTCGTAAGGCACACGGCTGTACCCGCCCGCCCGGGTAGTGATGCGAGCCTGCACCGACGCGGGCGCAGGCCAGTCGGGGACCAGGGGCAACAAATCGGCATCGGTCATGGCTGCTGTCCTCGCCTCGCGTGGCAACCGGCCGGCTCAACCACTGTGCAGCACCGCCAGCAATCGCTCAAAATCATCGGGCCGGGGGGCACGCCAGTGCAGCAACTCACCGCTGGCAGGGTGCTGCAACCCGAGTCCGGCGGCGTGCAAAGCCTGGCGGGGAAAGTCACGCAAACACTCTGTCAGTACGGCGCTGGCCTGCTTCGGCAACCTCAGGCGCCCGCCGTAGGTAGCGTCACCGACCAGCGGATAGCCGATATGCGCCATATGCACCCGGATTTGGTGGGTGCGCCCGGTCTCCAACCGCAGTCGGACATGGGTATGCCCGGCAAAACGCTCCAGTACCCGGTAGTGGGTAACGGCGGCTTTGCCGCCCGCCACCACCGCCATCTTTTTGCGCTGTTTGGGGTGTCTGCCAATCGGCGCTTCAACGTTGCCGCCACCGGTCAACGCGCCCTGCACCACCGCCTCATACTCCCGGCTGACGCTGCGGGCCTGCAATTGCGCCACCAGGCTGGTATGGGCCGGCAGGCTCTTGGCGACCACCATCAGCCCGGTAGTGTCCTTGTCGAGGCGGTGGACAATGCCGGCCCGTGGCAGCTCGGTGAGGGCCGGCACCCGGTGCAGCAGGGCATTCAACAGGGTGCCGCTGCGGTTGCCCGCCGCCGGGTGCACCACCAGATTGGCGGGTTTATTGACCACCAGCAGCTCGGCGTCCTCGTAGACCACATCCAGGGCCATATCCTGGGCCTCCCAATCGCCCTGCTGCTGGAGCTGCGCGCACAGAGACAGGGCTTCGCCGCCGAGCAGTTTGTCCCGCGGCCGCGCCGCGGCGCCGTTGACCCGCAGCGCGCCCGCCTTGATCCAGGCCTGCAGCCGGGAGCGGGAGAAGTCGGGAAACAATTCGGCGGCAGCCTGGTCCAAACGCACACCGGCACTGGTTTCCGGTACTCGGGTGTGCTGCTCTATCGTCTGGGTCATTGGCGGGGTATACCTTATTTACCTTGCTGATACTTTGACTGACCGGCGCTGAACGACTACCTTCGAATCGCCGCCGGTGGCTGCGGGACCGGCGCCACAACCATCGGACTTTGACGCCCGAGGCGCTGATATGATAACAGGGCTTTAGTCATCAGCCCCCACTATGGTTAAATAGGCGCCTTTAATTATACAGGCGACTGTCGTTATCTTTAGGCGCCTTTGGCCACCCGCACCGCAAAGCGGTGGCGAAAATAACAACAAGCTTGGGTATTCACCGGTATTGTGTCGGCATTTGTCGCGAATATCGACGAAACAACTTTCCCAGCCAACAGGCAGTCCGCAACCGGTTTGCGCGCGGCCATACCCGATTAAGCGATGGGCACAATACAGAGGTAGAGTCACAGATTTATGCGAAGGTTAATGTTATCGGCTTTTTCACTCGGCGTTATCGCCGTCAGCCTGCTGTTGGGAGCCTGCTCGAGCAACGAGCCGCGCGAACCCAAGGGCGTCACGGAACAGGATTTTTACGAAGCCGCACAGAAACAACTGCGGGCCAACCAATGGGAGTTTGCGATCCAGAACCTGCAGGCCCTGGAGGAAAACTTCCCGTTCGGCGCCTACGCCGAACAGGCGCAACTGGAACTCATTTACGCCTACTACAAAAACTTCGAGCACGAAGCGGCGACCGCAGCAGCCGACCGCTTTATTCGCCTGCACCCCCAGCACCGCAACGTCGACTACGCCTATTATATGAAGGGGCTGGCCTCCTTCACCGAGGGCAACAGCCTGTTCGAGCGGTTTGTGCCCACGGATCTGACCCAGCGGGACCCCGGCCTGGCCCGCGAATCCTTCGCCCATTTCGCCCAACTGCTGGCCCGCTACCCGGACAGCAGCTACGCGCCGGATGCCAAAAAGCGCATGATCTACCTGCGCAACCTGCTGGCGCGCTCCGAGATTCACGTCGCCAACTACTATTTCCGGCGCGGCGCCTACCTGGCCGCTACTAACCGCGGCCGCTTCGTGGTGGAGAACTTCCAGCAAACCCCGGCGGTGCCGGACGCCCTGGCGGTGATGGCCCAGGGCTATTACCTGCTCGGCATGCAGGAACTGTCCGATGCCGCCATCAAAGTGTTGCACACCAACTACCCCAACCATCCGGCACTGGAAAACGGTGTCTTCAACTACGATTACGGTGCGGTTGCCGTGGGTGAGAGCTGGATCAGTAAAGTGACGTTCGGCCTGTTTGATAAAAGAGAGCCACCCGGCTTCGACACCCGGGAGCTCTACAATCCCGAGTTCAGGAAAGCACCCGAAAACCTGGACCGGACGGCAGAAAAGGAGAGTGGCTCCTGGCTCAAGTGGGTGACATTCGGGCTGGTGGATTGAGGCCCCGGCTCAATTAGTGAAAACAGGTGCTAGTCCCCAAGCTTCCAGCCGTTGGTGATGGGGTAGCGGCGGTCGCGGCCAAAACCGCGCTGGGTGATTCTGACCCCGATCGGCGCCTGCCGGCGTTTGTATTCGTTGATATCCACCAGGCGCAACACGCGCTCGACCTGAGCGCGCTCAAACCCCTCCGCCACTATCGCATCGGCGCTGAAATCGCGCTCAACATACAGCTCCAGAATACGGTCCAACTCGGTGTAGGGCGGCAGGCTGTCCTCGTCTTTTTGATCCGGTGCCAGTTCCGCTGAAGGCGGTCGCTCGATCACGCTCTCCGGAATGACTGCCCCGAGGGTATTGCGGTAACGGGCCAGTTCAAAGACCAAAACCTTGGGCACGTCTTTCAGCACATCGAAGCCGCCGGCCATATCGCCGTAAAGCGTGGAGTAACCGACCGCCATTTCGCTTTTGTTACCGGTGGTCAATACCAGGCAACCTTTCTTGTTGGAAACCGCCATCAGCAATACACCGCGGCAGCGCGCCTGCAGGTTCTCCTCGGTGGTATCGCGCCGGGTGCCCTCGAAGACTTCCTCCAGGGCTCCCATAAACGCTTCGTACATCGGTTCGATACTGATAGAGCGGTAGGCAACACCAAGCCGCTCGGCTTCATCCGCGGCATCGTCCCGGCTCAACTGCGAGGTGTAGCGAAACGGCATCATGATCGCCTCGACCCGCTCTTTGCCGAGGGCGTCCACCGCCACCGCCAGCGTCAGCGCCGAATCGATACCGCCGGACAACCCCAACACCACCCCGTTGAAACCGTTCTTGTCGACATAGTCGCGCACCCCCACCACCAGTGCCTGGTAGATGGCGCCCAGATGATCGGGTTGCGGCGCCAGGGTCTGGGGCGGCAGGCTCACTTCGCGACCGTCGGTCTCGAGCGCCAGCGGATACAGCCCCTCCTCGAAGGCCGGTGCCTGCATCGCCAATACCCCCCGGGCGTCGACGGCCATGGAGCTGCCGTCGAACACCAATTCGTCCTGGCCGCCCACCTGGTTAACATAGACGATCGGCATATTGCCTTCGGTGGTCCTGGCGACCAGGTGGTCCAGACGCTCCTTGACCTTACCGCTATGAAAAGGGGAGGAGTTGAGGTTGAGCATCAGGCGGGCGCCGGCCTGGCGGGCCTGGCGGGTGGGCTCGGGAAACCAGATATCTTCACAGATGGTCAGTGCAATCGGTACGCCCTGCCAGTCAAGCACACAGGGCTTGTCGCCGGCGACAAAATAGCGCTTCTCATCAAAAACCTGATAGTTCGGCAAGCACTGCTTGGCGTACTCTGCCAGCAGTTCACCGCCGGCAAACGCGCCCGCCATATTGAAGACCCGCCCCGCCACCACCCGCGGGTAACCCACCACCACCAGAGCGGGCGGTGCCGCCGCCTTGAGTCGCTCCAACCCGCGCTGCACCCGCGGCGCCAGGCTCGGTCGCAACAGTAGGTCCTCCGGCGGGTAACCGGTCAGGGTAAGCTCGGGAAACACAACGATATCGGCCCGATGCTCTTCACAGGCGCGACGGACCGCACTCAGCACCAACTCCGTGTTGCCGGGAATGTCCCCTACCAACGTATTTACCTGCGCCATTACAATCTTCAGCGTCGACATATCTGCCTCTGTTTAACGGTCTGCGCTCAGCGGGTTTGCCGGCCGCGCTATTTTCCCGCATCGGTCCCGGTTTGGCAAAATTAACCCGCGCTACTATCTTCCTCCAGAGCACTGAGATAACCTATATGCTGGCGTTATGACCCGAAATCGGTTCGCTACTATGGTTTTTTACTACATAATTTTTTCTACTACATAGTTTTTTCGATTACATAGCTCTTTTTACTATAGCTCTATGCAAAGCAACCACCTGCCGGCGACATCACAACCGATAGCGTCGGTCTACAGCAACTACGACCTGCTGGGAGTCTACGCCTACTACCGCCTGATGCTCAGCAGCCTGTTGTGGGTGATGTACGGCACCGGTGTATTTTCCGAAGTGTTGGGCACCCATAATCCGCAGGCTTTTTTCTACACGTCGGTAACCTATACGGCATTTAATCTGCTGACGTTGATGCTGTTGTGGAAACGCCAGTTCGCGCCGAAAACCGAACACATCTTTGCCATGCTTTGCATCGACATCGGCGCCATCACCCTGTTGATGCATGCCAGCGGCGGCGTCGACAGCGGACTGGGCTACCTGCTGCTGGTCTGCGTCGCCGCCGGCAGCATCTTTATTACCGGCCAGATCAGTACCGCGCTGGCGGCGCTTGCCAGCCTGATGGTTATCGGCCAGAGCGTGATCAACGCCTACACCACCAGTTCCAGCAACAAAGAGCTGTTTTCCGCCGGTACACTCGGTATTTTGCTCTTTATCAGCGCCTGGACATTTCGCTACCTGGCCAACCGCATCAAGTCCACCACCCTGGCGGCGGCGGAGCAATCGCGCCAGGCTGAACACCAGCAACGCCTGACCCACCTGATTGTCGAGCGGATGCGCACCGGGATTATCGTCGTCAATCAGCACAACGACATCGTGCTGTGCAACCAGGCTGCCACCCAATTGCTACACCACGACAGCAGTTACCTGGATGCGCCGCGCCCCCTCAGTGATATTCCCTACCTCGAAGAGCAGTTGAACACCTGGCGGGCCTACCCCCACACCCGCTCCGCCGGTATCAATATCGACGGCAGCGGTCGCGAACTGCGCATCAGCTTTTCCCGCCTCGAGCCCCACGACCAGGCCGATACGCTGATCTTTATCGAGGACAGTCGCCTGATGGCCCAGCAGGCGCAACAGCTCAAGCTCGCCTCACTGGGGCGCTTGACCGCCAGTATCGCCCACGAAGTGCGCAACCCGCTGGCCGCTATCAGCCACGCCAGCCAGCTGTTGAGCGAATCGCCGACTATCGACGGCAAGGACACCCGGATGACGGAAATCATTCAGAATCACTCCAAGCGGGTCAATCACATTATTGAAAATGTGCTGCAGTTGTCGCGACGCAAATCGGCGCAGCCGGAAGTCGTCAACCTGGCCGATTACCTCAACAGCTTTCTCAACGACTTTACCGGCAATCGGGATGTCTCGATCGATCTGGAGTTACAGTCGGCCGATATCAAAACCAAAGTGGACCCCAGCCAGTTGACGCAGGTCGTGACCAACCTCTGTGAAAACGGCTTGCGCCACAGCCACAGTCATACCGGCAATCACCACCTGCTGCTCAAGGCGGGCACCGATGAGGTCACCGACCTGCCGTATATCGAAGTCGTCGACGACGGCGCCGGGATCAGCGGGGAGCATATCGCCCACATCTTCGAGCCGTTTTTTACCACCGAGGCGACCGGCTCGGGTCTGGGGTTGTACATCTCCAAAGAACTCTGCGAAGCCAACCAGGCATCGCTGACCTATTATATGAACACAGCCGGCAAGAGCTGTTTTAGAATTGATCTCACCCACTACCAACGCATCTTTTAGGCCCGCCATGACCCAATCACTGGCTTTGATTATCGACGATGAACCGGACATTCGCGAACTGCTGGAAATCACGCTGGGGCGTATGCAGATCGACGCCCACTGCGCCGAGAATCTGTCAAAGGCGAGAAAGCTCCTGGAGCACAACGACTATCACCTGTGCTTAACCGACTTGAAGCTGCCTGACGGCAACGGCATCGAATTGGTCAAGGAAATCCAAAAGCACACGCCGCAACTGCCGGTGGCGGTGTTTACCGCCCACGGCAATATGGATATCGCCATCGAGGCGATGAAAGCAGGCGCTTTTGATTTTTTGTCGAAGCCTGTGGACCTGGAAAATTTGAGAAAACTGGTCAGCAGTGCACTGACAGCGGGTCAGTCGAGTCGGGAAAAAAGCGAAATATCCACGCTGCTGATCGGCAATTCCGGTGAGATCAGAAAGCTGCAAAAGAAAATCGACAAGCTGGCCCGTTCGCAGGCGCCTATCTATATCAGCGGCGAATCGGGCAGCGGTAAAGAGCTGGTAGCCCGCAGCATCCACTACCAAGGTCCCCGCGGCAGCGGTCCGTTTATACCGGTAAACTGCGGTGCGATTCCCACCGAGCTGATGGAAAGTGAGTTCTTTGGCCATAAGAAAGGCAGTTTTACCGGGGCCCATCAGGATAAGCAGGGGCTGTTCCAGGCAGCCGACGGCGGCACTCTGTTCCTCGATGAAGTGGCGGACCTGCCGCTGGATATGCAGGTTAAACTCCTGCGTGCGATTCAGGAAAAGGCTGTGCGACCGATTGGCGCGCAGGAGGAGATTCGCGTGGACGTGCGTATTCTCAGCGCCACCCATAAAGATCTGCTGGCCGAGATCACTGCCAATCGTTTCCGCAACGATTTGTTTTACCGCATCAACGTCATAGAGCTGAAGGTGCCGAGCCTCAGGGATCGGCTCGAGGATCTGGAGCCGCTGTCTGATTTTTTTCTCGAGCGCCTGGCGCGGGAACTCAATGCGCCGGCCGTGCATTTGTCCGCAGCGGCACTGGAGACGCTGCGCGGCTACCGCTTTCCCGGCAATGTGCGCGAGCTTGAAAATATTCTGGAGCGGGCCTACACGCTGTGTGACGGTGATGAGATCGACGCTAAGGATTTGTCACTGTCGCCCGCCATGGACGGCCACGCGACACCGTCGCCATCCGGCGCAAGTAAGGCGCGCCCAATAGCGGGGGATGAGAGCCTGGATCACTATCTGGAGGACATTGAGAGGGAGCTGTTGCTGGAGGCCCTGGAGCGGGCCAAATGGAATAAAACCAATGCCGCTAAGGCGCTTGGCATCAGTTTTCGGTCGCTGCGGTATCGGTTGAAAAAGTTGGGGCTTGAGGACGACTGATGTCAGCCTTAGCAGCGACTCAGCATTTTCCCCGTGTACTGTGTTAACGCAGAACAATACGCCAATGTGTTTTAGAGTAGTGCCGAGGGAACAGCTCCGCAAAAAACAGTGCTAATTTTTCGGCCCACCGGTATGCTCGACAAACATCGATATAGCCGGCCGCAGGTTCTCTAGAGTCCCGAGCACCTGTGATGCGCAAGCCTCTTTCAGACACCGTTGTTCTGAAAAAAGCAGCTTGCTACAATCAAAATATGTCACAGCCATACGGCAGGTTGTAGTGGCTTAATCCAGAAAGAATCCAAGGATAGGATTTTTATCATGAACAGGGAAACTGTAACCAAACTCCGCGGTTTTACGTTGTTGGAACTACTGCTAGCACTGGCAATTATCGCCATACTGGTCTCTTCGGCAACACCTGCCTTGACCCATCTATACCGCTCCGTCCAAGCCGATATGGCTCGCCATCGACTAAATGCCTTATTGAATTTTTCCAGATACACCGCGCTGGCACATAGAAAAACCGTCGCTCTGTGCCCGGCCTCGGATGACCTCGCCTGCGGTGAGGACTGGACCAATGGCATAGTGGTGTTTGTGGATACCGATGAGGATGGCGAGCGCGACGACGATGAAGAGGTGCTGCGGGTATCACCGACGTTCGAGTCGCGCAGTAAACTGACCTGGCGCGCATTTCGCGGCAAACCCTATTTACAGTTCACCAGCAGCGGCGTCACCCGAACGCAGAACGGTCGTTTTAGCTATTGCCCGCCCAGTGGAGAAAACAGTTATCGGCGCCAGCTTATCGTGCATAAAACCGGGCGGGTGCGCTATGCCTCTGCGAAGGAGCTTACTGGTGAGTGCTGAGCGGCTCAGCGCCAGCAATCATCGACGGTGCCGCTGCCGGTAGAGCCGCGCACGCCGGCGCTGGTTAGTGTCAGAGTGGCGCACTTGGCGTCGGTGGTCTCCGCAGTGGCGGTAATCGTATAGGTTCGACAACTGGTGCCACCCGGCGCACAACCAGCGGGTCCAACAACAATCGTCGCGCTGTAGTGGCCATCCTCACTTTTATCATGACCCGCTGCATTACCTAACCCCAGCCCACAGGCCGCCCCGGCACAGCCGGCACCATCTCCCAATACATCGGTGTAGGAAACATACTGAGAAAAAAATCGCTCCTGCCGCGACGCCAGGTCCAGCATAAACGCCTTGGCCTCGGCGCGTCGGCCCCGGGCTGCCTGCTCGGTGTAGGCCGGTACCGCAATCGCAGCGATAATGCCGATAATGGCGACAACAATCATTACTTCTATAAGCGTAAAGCCGTCGCTTGCGAATTGATATACGCGGGAGTCTGTTCTGGTCATGGTTATTATTTACCCTAAGTCTAATCTTCTTCCGGCCGCTCGGTGCGATCAGGCAGTATCCATATCTGATCTACCTGCCTTGTGCCACCGGCATTGGTCATTACCCTGAATCGCACCTTTTGACCCTGCTTCAATGCAAAGCGCGTCACCGTTGCGCCTCTGCGGTCTTTAACTACCATATTCAAAGCCATGCGATAGTACCTGTCATCGATAACCAGCGCATTTTCCTTGTCGTAATCTACGCGGTCGACAATCCCGAACGGCACCATGGCTACTTCGTCAGCCCGGGCAAACGGTATAACGGCAGTCGCCAGGATAAACACAAGTACCGCGAATTCTCTTAGTTTAGCCACCATTTTTCTCTCCGGATAACCTGTCTGGATTTACCTGATTTTCGTCCATGAAGCCCGACGCCCCCGGCGCTGCGGTTCGAGTTGCACGTCTATCGATTTAATTTTTCCCGACGATTCGGAAATAACGAGTTTGTCGCCAATCAGTCTGCCGGCGCTCGGGATAGCATCCAGAACCAGACCGGCAATTGCCGTATCATCGAAATCTCCGTCATTGTCAAGATCGACAACCGTAAAGTCCGGTTGACCTCCGCTTACGCGATCCGTAAACATCAGAAAGCCCGAGCCACCAAAGCCGCAGATACTCGAGTCGGGAATCAAGGTATTGAAGAAAACCAAATCACCGGCGACGGTCACATCGACCACCATTCGCTCTCCCGCCGGGTCCTTACCTGTTACCCTTAAATCTATATACCAACCTTGCTCGCTGCCACTGACAGCGGTGGGGCCATAGGTCACATTATTAGTGCTTAGATCACGCGCAGTGGCCGTGATGGTCTCCGTTGACGTGGTCCCGTTGTCAGCTGTCGTGGTACGAGTGAAGGATATTTCCCTTTCAGTGATGGTCTGTTCCTGTAAATTGCTGCGATTCAGACCTGCGTTGTCTTCACCTGCGTCCCAAACACCATACATAGACTGGATAGCCCGGGAGAAGCTGTCGTTTTCCGCAATATATTGGCCCGTGCCGAAATAAACCAACAGGTTGGGCTCTGTCGACTGGCTACGCTGGTTTGGATGAACAGATACCGTCGGTTTCGAAGTTATAGGCTGGCGATTAGCCTTGGCACAGGGCAGTGGCCCGGTACAAGCCGTAAATAACGGTTTGGGGTTGGCCTCGGTTCCGTAGTCAACCTCCCACTTACCGCTATCTTTATCGCTTAAATCAAAAGCCCACATATTGCCGTGTAAATCCCCGGCGTAAACCCTGTCGACATTTCCGTCGCCGTTGATATCGAGCGCTGTCGGTGAGGACAAACCGTTACAATCGCTGTTGGTATCAGCGCAACTGGTGTTCACCATATTTCCGACCTCAGTCGTGATGACTAAGGGTTTCTCCTTGCCAGGGCCTCCGAGGTTACTACCATCGAGATAAATAATAAACAGCTTGGCTTTGCCGTCCCCAGTGGGATCATCGTTGTATCCATTGCCGAATATCGCCGCCCACTTGTCATTATTCAGTCTGGCAATTACCGGACGGCTGAACGTATGCCCAAGATTGGGGTCGGTAAATTCAAACTTTACTATCGAATCTGGGTTGTTACCTGTTTCGGCCTGACCAATCACACTAGGGTCGCTGGCATCGATAACGTAAATACCCTTACCGCCGGCACGATAGCCACCCACTACGTAGGTTCTCCATTTGTTATTGACAAAAACATCCGCCGCCACCGGCGAACCGTCCACATAAGGCCGGTGGGTATAATCCTGTTGGGCGAGATAATGCAACCCTGCAGCATTGCGGTCGGAAAACAAAGCACCCGGGATATATCCCATCAACTCGTCACCGGTCTCCGCGTCAAAGGCATGCAGCATACCGTCATTGGCTCCAACGTAGACGACCTGAGGACGGCTTGCATTATCTTTCACATATTTGCTATAGGCTTTCTCCGGTTCAGTCCCTTCGATAGCATCCGGATAGCGGGCTCTCGGCGCACCGACAAAGACGGGGCTCGAGTTGACGATATCGCCAAGCCGGTGTGTATCCCGGTCGCGAAAGAGCGTGCCGTCATTGGTGAGATCACCTCTTAAAAAGTCGACGATCTTCGTGCCAAATTCCGCTTCATCAGCGACTGCTCCGGCACCGACGGCGGCAGCGGCATTTGTCAACAAATCCTTTACCTGCAGGGTATTGAGCTCTCCGGGCACAACCTTGTCCGCAAGCTGCTCGGTGTAGTCGGCGGGAAACCTAAAGGGAACGCCTGCAGTACCGTTATAAGTAATAATGTCGCGAGACTTGTTCGCCAGGTCTCTTGTATCCAGCCTGTTGGCCGCCTCCCATTTCAACGTGCCCACACCTTTACTGTCGAATTCAAAAGCCGACAACTGCCCGTTCCAGCCATCGGAATTGAAACGCGCCTGGAACACCAGCGTATCATCCTGCAGCGTGGTGGAGTTGAAGGCAACGGCAGACGCGGCGCCTTCGCGCTCGGCTATGCCGCCGATCGCCTGCCTTAAACGAGCGATAAGTTGATCCGCATCCCCAGCGCTTAAAAACTCACCGCGACCGTTCCATGCAGCATGCCGCATATCGTCGATGGTACTCGCCTCGTCGCTAACAGGGGTAGGCCAGGCGAAAGGCGCATCCTTGTCGGTGGGATTGGCCGTCAGCGAACCGGTCACCCCGAAGGCGACCGTATAGGTCACCATATGCTGCGCATCGTTTTCATCCACTCCGGGTATGGTGGAGACTTTATTGGCAAGACCCGGGGCGAGGTCCCGCTTATAGTAATACATGGCCACATCAGCCAGGGTATTGGATACCGTATCCGCGTAGGACTTTCCATCAAACTGATTACCGGTATTGGCATCGGCGTTGCCGACCGAGGGGGCACTACCATTCCATCTACCGTCTGACATCAGTATCGTATAGTTTTGCTGACACTGGCCGCCTTCAGTCGAACTCAGTATCGGAGAGGTTGGGTTGGGTGTAAAACCAAACAAATCTGAGCCGGGATCAACACCTACTTCAAAGTACTTCCCTACCTCTTCCAACTTTCTGCGCAAGGGCGTGCCACCTGAAGAGTTAATGCGAAAAAGATTTCTCGCCAGGGCAACTTTATTGTTGCCGTTCGCTTCCTGAGTCGCACCGATCGTATTGATATCGTCTATATCACGCACGATAGTGCCGACGTTTTCGTTGTTGTGCAAGGTCGCCAGCCCCATACGCGAGGTGGACTCCGCTATGATCTCCGACAGGGCCTTTTTGGCCACATACTCGCGCTTGCGGTAGTAGCTGTACCAATTGGCGTAATTTATCTGTTGTGCCGGGGAAAGGTTGCTAACCCTAAACCCTCCATTGTTGCCACTTGTAAACTCTCCACATTCGCCGTTATCAAAATTACCATCCCCGTCGCTATCGTTCCACAGAAAATAAAAATGTCCGCTGATATTTCTGGTATTCGTCGAATAAGGATTGCTCCGTGCGGTTGTAAGCGTCAAATCAGCATAGGGACTTTTTGCCGAATCTACACCCACCCAAGGCGTGTACACCTTAGTCGGGTCAAAAGCCATTACATTATAGCCCGCACACAACTCCCTTCTCTCCCTACGCAATCTATTTAAATTGAACTCGTTATCACTATTACGCCCATCGGGAACAAATTTGAGTGTGCCGTCACCGCCACCACCAACACGCAAGACTTCCCAATCCATACTCCCGGAGTCGTCCATCAGAAGCATAATATTCGGCTGCACCTGTGTGCCCAGAAACAAGGGTTGCAATTCCAGCTTTCCGGGCGCAGCGCTCGCCGTAACAGCGATACCGGCCGACATGAACAACTGTAAGCTGGCTTTAGCTAGTGTGGCTTTCTTTTTCATACTTTTTACCCGAATACAAAGTTAGACTCTCACTGAGTACAAGCCGTTGTGACAGAACCCGCTAATAAACAAAATTGTCCTTGCCTGAGCCGGTTTTAAAAGTGGATTGATAGATAGAGTAAATATTGGGGTCTTGCGCCCAGCCGATAGCCACCACTCGAAATAGGTGGGGATAGGTCGTCGGCGTCGGGTCATTCGGGTCGACAACAACTTTATTGGCTGTACCCTTATCGCGTCCCATATACTCGATAAAATAGCGCGGATTTTGCGCCGTTACACCTGCACTCAAATCGGCCACTGCAACACTGTTCGCATTGGTCCAGTTCTCAGAGTTGTTAAAATCGTTATCTTTAAAAGAGCCCGTGGCAGGGGTTCTGTTGATAATTTCCGGAATAAACTGATAGTCCGCATAGAGTCCATTGGTGCCGTCAAATCTCGCTAACCGGGGCGTACTGGTGATCTGGGTTACCAAATAGGCCTCTGCATTTCGCAGTGCGGTTTCCGCCGCCGAGTTGGCGAGGGTTTTCTGCCGGGCGTTACCGGCCATCCGCTCCTGCAGCGTGGTGCTTACCATCGAGGACACGCCAACCACCGACATCACCAGCAGAATAACCAGGGAAACCACCAATACCGCCCCTTGTTGGCGGTGCGGCACAACAAATCGCTCGCTCATTAATGACCTCCTCATATCGCAGGCAACTGATTGCGTATCATAACCACCCGCTCCACCGTGCGCCTGACCAGTTCATCACCGTCATTGGCGCGAGAACGCTGCACCGAGTTAAATGTCAAATTCACCCGCACCCGATCGACCTCGGACCAGTTAGCCGCGCCAACACCGGCGGCGGTGGCGAAACGCAAATTCCCGGCTGCAGTGCGCCAACCGAATTCCAACTGAAAATCCTCAACACCATCGACCAGCTCCACGTTGTTGCGAAACATGGCGCAGAACTGCGGTGTAGCCGTCGCACAGGTCTGACCGGCACCGGCGGCGGCGCTGGTGCGTATCGCATAAGAGTGGGCACCGGTCGCACCGGAATAAACAAACGCCCTGGAGCCGCCGTCAACCCCGGCTAAACCAAACTGATTTTCCAGGTCTTCGGTCACATTTTTTTGCCCATCACCATCCTGCGTTGTCGTATTGTGCTTCAGGGCACCGTCACCACCCGGATCATTGGTAATCATAAACACCGCGGCACGAGAACAATCTGAAACCATAACAATATCGTGTTGTTCGAGAGAGTCGTAATCGGGGTCGTTGGTATCCAAAACAACATCGGCGAGGCTATTGGCCATGGGTGAGGCAAGTGGAATCGCCCCCCTGCCCGAGGCATAGCGAATGGTCAGCGTATCGCTCAACAAACCGCCGTTGTCATTGGTGTCGTTAGTGCCGGTGATAAAGCTACTGAAATCATAGAGCATGCCGACTCCGACATCGTTTTGCAGGGTTACCGTAATCCGGTCACTGGTAAACGGAAAACAACCGGTAAAACCGGCCTGGGAAATATCAGTCTCCAGGCGGTTGAGCAGGTAGCGCATATTTTCCTGGATGCGGGCAAACCCTTCCTGGGAGCGCTGGTTTTCCATGGAGGTGGCATAGAGCTGCAAGACCCCAGCCAGAATGACCAGGCCGATGGTAATCGATACCATCAGTTCTACCAGACCTACACCGCGCTGACTGCGCAACTGTCGGGGCATCGGTGCTCCTGTCACAGCCTTACCTCCAATTGATAACAAGTCAGATCGTCTGCCGTTCCCCCGCAACCCGTGCCGGCGGCACCGGTCAGCTCCTGATCCCACATAACAGTAATGGTGTAGACACCTCGGGCTGCATCGAACGCCACCGTACCGACACCACCGGGCAGCCGCGAGGTCAGTTGCCGCCTCCAGTCCCAGATATCATATTGGACCTGCTGCGCGGCGCTACAGCCGCCCGCAGTGTCGATGCAATTTTGATTATTTGGATCATCTTCACTCGTATCAATGCCATTGTAATCACCATTGTCTGTGGCGAGATTAATACTGTTGTAAGCAAAAATACGATCCACCATATCTCCGGCCAACAACTGCGCCTCGGTGGAAAAATAAGCCCGCTGGTTGCTCTTGACACCGTTGGCCTGCATAGCCAGCACACCGAGCAGCCCCACCGCCAATATAAACATGGAAACCATGACTTCAATCAGGCCGGCGCCCGCTTGTGCCGATTTACGCATACGGGTTGTCACACTTACGGGCATGTTGCGGCTCCCTTCACCACCGACGCACTGCCGGGGGCACTGATGGTCACGGTTCTCGAGTAATCGGTATCGTTGTTGGCCTGAGCGCTGGCGCCGCACAATCGAAACGCGGTGCCGCCACCACCAGCGGGATCACCTGTCGGGGTGTAAACTATGGAAGCGGCGGTGGCCCGCAAGGTGACACCGGCGGGCATTGCGCCCTGTACATTCAGCAGACAGTCGACGGTGGCAGCACAGTTACCGCCACCCAGATCGGGGGCACCGTTGCCATTCAAATCGGTAAATACAATCCAGCCCTGCTCCCAGGTGTTATTACCGGCACAAGTAGCGCCGTCGGTGCTGCTACAGACCACCACTGCTACCGACCGGGTCACCGCCTCGCTGCGGGCGTAGGCAATCACGGCCGTCAACTTGGTCATCTGGCTGATCATATTCTTGTCGTTCATCAGCGCCGTGAAGCTCGGCACCGCCACCCCCAGCAAAATACCGAAGATCGCCAGCGCGATCATCAGCTCGATCAGGGTAAATCCTTTGTTTTTATTCATCATAGAAGCAATACAAAACCAATCTGTCGGGCTACCTGGGGAGTACCGCCCGTGCAAGCACTGCGAGTACTCTAATCAGCACTATACGCAAGCATTAACCAGAGTCACTCGGAAAGGGATAAACGGGGGTTTTTGCCCGCTCAAGGGACATACCAGAGGGCGGGTTGGCGCACCCGGCGTGGGGGCGGTCACAACGGAAAGCGGACCGGCCCCACAGCCACCGTGGGGTCTAGGTGATGCGCAACTCTTTCGGCAGCGAAAAGCTGATATTCTCCTCGCGCCCGGCCAGCTCTTTCGGCGACTGAAAACCATAGCTCTGCAACTGGTCAACGACCTCCTGCACCAGCACCTCCGGCGCCGAGGCCCCGGCGGTCACGCCGATCACCGCTTTACCGACAGTCCAGCCGCGGTCGATATCCGCGGCGCCGTCGATCAGGTAGGCCTCGGCACCGCAGCGCTCGGCCAGCTCACACAGCCGGTTGGAGTTGGAGCTGTTCGGCGATCCCACCACCAGCACCAGATCACATTCAAGCGCCAGTTGCTTGACCGCGTCCTGGCGGTTTTGGGTGGCGTAGCAGATATCGTCCTTGCGGGGCCCGCGAATGGCCGGGAACTTGCGCCGCAACGCATCGATAACCCGAGCAGTATCGTCCATCGATAATGTGGTCTGGGTCACATAATTGAGACGCTTAGGATCGCGCACCTGCAGTGCCGCCACATCCTGTTCATCTTCGACCAGATAGATAGCACCGCCATTACTGGTATCGTATTGCCCCATGGTGCCCTCCACCTCGGGGTGCCCCTGGTGACCGATCAGCACACACTCAGTCCCGGCGCGGGAATACTTCACCACCTCCATATGCACCTTGGTCACCAGCGGACAAGTGGCGTCGAACACCCGCAGCCCCCGCGTCCGGGCATCCGCCCGCACCGCCTGGGAGACCCCGTGGGCACTGAAGATAACAATCACATCGTCCGGCACTTCGTGCAACTCATCGACAAAGACCGCGCCGCGCTCGCGCAGGCTGTCCACGACAAATTTGTTGTGGACCACCTCATGGCGCACATAAATCGGCGCCCCGAACACATCCAGCGCCCGGTTCACAATATCGATGGCCCGGTCCACGCCGGCGCAAAAGCCGCGCGGGTTGGCAAGTTTTATTTCCATCTCACTACTCTCCGCTAGCATCCTCGACACCGATAACCTCGACATCGAAAATCACATCGCGCCCGGCCAGCGGGTGATTGAAATCAACCGTGACCACCGCCTCGTCAAACGCCGTGACCACCCCGGGCCGCTCGGCGCGCTGGGCATCGGCAAACGACACCAGCAACCCCTCCACCAACTCCATATCGGCGGCAAACTGGTCCCGGGGCAATTCCTGCACATTGTTGGGGTTGGGCTGGCCAAAACCCTGCTCCGGTTTGATAACAAAGCTGTCCTTTTGGCCACCTGTCATGCCGAACAGCGACTGCTCGAAACCCGGCAGCAGGCTGCCGTCACCGACCACAAAGGTGGCCGGATCGCGATCGAAGGTGGAGTCCACCACCGCGCCGTCTTCCAGCTTGATGGCAAAATGCAGGGTCACCTGCTTGCCCGGGCCGACGGTGTCCGGGCCGGCATTGCAATCAGTCATAACTCTTTTCGTGCTTGGGTTCGCGTTTAGGTTCCGGCTGGGTTTCCGACTCAGGGTCCGGTTCGGTTTCATGCTTAAAAAACAACATATCGACAATCAGCATAAACGCGCCGGTGGAGATGGCCATGTCGGCTACGTTAAAAGCGGGAAAGTAGTAGTGCTCGTAATGAAACACAATAAAATCGACCACATACCCAAGGGCAATACGGTCGTAGAGGTTGCCGATAGCGCCGCCCAATACCAGCGCCAGTGCCGCCGCCTCCCAGCGCTGGGAGGCGGGCAGCCGCGCGATCCAAACCACAATCGCGGCGCTGACACCAAATGCGATAACACTGAAAAACCAGCGCTGCCAACCCCCGGCCTCACTCAAGAAACTGAAGGCGGCGCCGGTGTTGTGCAGGCGGGTGAAATTGAAAAACGAGGTGAAGACGCGGGGCTCACCATAGATAAAATTGGCGGAAATCCAGGCCTTGCTCCACTGGTCCAGGACCACCACAACCAAAGCGATGGCATACCACAACAGCGCATGACGACCGATAACACTCATAAAGACCTACACTCGTTCGAAAACATTAAGCCGGCGATCTGCTCTCACCATCAGGCATACAAACGCTGTTCCCCAGCCCCCGCAACATTGTCGACACAGCGACCGCAGATGTCCGGGTGCTCGCTGCTGGCGCCGACGTCGCTGCGGTGATGCCAGCAGCGGGCACACTTGGGCTCGGCGGATTTCACGGCAAGTACGCTCAACCCGTCTATTTCCGTCGCCACCCCTTCATGGGCGCCGTCACGCTCGGCCACTTGCGCCTGCGAACTGATCAATACAAACCGCAACTCATCACCAAGCGCCTGCAATTGTTCGCGCAGCTCGGTATCGGCATAGAGGGTGATGTCCACCTCGAGAGTCTTGCCCAGTTCACCTTGATTGCGTTTATTTTCAATCACCTTGTTGACCGCCGCCTTCACCGCGGCGACCAACTGCCAATAGTCCGCCCCCATCGCCTGGTCCCGGGACAGGCGCGGCAGGTCGTACCACTCGGCGGCAAACACCGGTCCGCTGCGGGGACCGGGAATATGCTCCCAAAGCTCATCGGCGGTATAGCTAAGAATGGGCGCTATCCAGCGCGCGAACGCCTCGACGATATGGTAGAGCGCGGTCTGCGCCGAGCGCCGGGCCCGGCTGTCGGTGCGGGTGGTGTACTGGCGATCCTTGATGATATCCAGGTAAAACCCGCCCATATCCAACACACAGAAATTGTGCAGCTTCTGGTAAATCTGGTGCAACTGGTAGCTGTCATAAGCTGCGCGAATCTCATCCTGCAGGCGGCCCGCGCGGTCCACCGCCCAGCGGTCCAGGGCCAGCATATCGGCGGCGGCCACCAGGTCGGTCGCCGGATCAAAACCGTTGAGATTGGCCAAGAAAAAGCGCGCAGTGTTACGCATGCGCCGGTAGGAATCCGCGGTGCGTTTAAGAATCTCATCCGAGACACTCATCTCGGCACTGAAATCAGTCGCCGCAACCCACAACCGCAGCACATCGGCACCCAGTTCGTTGACCACCTTCTGCGGCGAAATCACATTGCCCAGGGACTTGGACATCTTGCGCCCCTCGGCGTCGATGGTAAAGCCGTGGGTCAACACCGCCTTGTAGGGTGCGCAACCGTTGATGGCCACCGCCGTCTTCAGCGACGACTGAAACCAGCCGCGGTGCTGGTCGGAGCCCTCCAGGTACAAATCGGCGGGGTAGCCCAGTTCCTCGCGCCGGTTCATCACCGCAAAGTGGGACACACCGGACTCGAACCACACATCCAGGGTATCGGTCACTTTGGTGTAGCGCTCGGCGGCCTCGCCCAACAACTCGGCCGGGTCGAGTTCAAACCAGGCATCCATGCCGCGCGCCTCAATCAACCGGGCAGCCTGTTCGATCAACTCGGCCGTCTGCGGGTGCAGTTCCTGGGTTTCTTTGTCGACAAACAGCGCAATGGGCACGCCCCAGGTGCGCTGGCGGGAGATACACCAGTCGGGGCTGGACTCGAGCATACTGTCGATACGGGCGCGCCCCCAATCGGGCATCCACTGCACTCCCTCAACCGCCGCCTTGACGTCGTTGAGCAGGTTGTTTTTCGTCATACTGACAAACCACTGGGGCGTCGCGCGATAGATCAGCGGCGTTTTGGTGCGCCAGCAGTGGGGATAGCTGTGGGTGATGGTATCGCGGTGCAACAGCGCCCCGCGCTCAGCCAATACAGCCAGTATATGCTCATCCACCTTGTACACATGCTCGCCGGCAAACAGTTCCACATCCGCGCGAAACACACCGTCGTCATCGATATAGTTGAGGGTGCCGATATCGTAGCGGCGCCCGACGTTAAAGTCGTCCACACCGTGGTCGGGCGCGGTGTGCACACAACCGGTACCGGCCTCAGTGGTGACGTGGTCGCCGAGAATAACCGGGACCTGCAGATCGTAAAAAGGATGTTGCAACAGCAAACGCTCCAGCGCGCTGCCCGCAACGCGACCAACCACCTCCCCCTCCAGACCGGCCCGTGTCAACACGCTCTCGTAGAGCGCCGCGGCCATCAACAGGCGTTCGCCGGCGACCTGCACCACCACGTATTCGAGAGCGCCGTTGAGACTGACCGCCTGATTCGACGGCAGGGTCCAGGGTGTGGTCGTCCAGATCACCACCGAGATCGGACCGCTGCCTCCCAACCCCGGCAGTCGCGCCGCCAGCGCCGCCTCATCGGCGACCGGGAAGCGCACGTCGATGGAAAAAGAGGTTTTCTCCTGGTATTCCACCTCGGCTTCCGCCAGCGCCGAACCGCCCACCACGCTCCAGTACACCGGCTTAAAGCCTTTGTGCAGGTGACCGTTTTCCACAATCCTGCCGAGGGCCCGGACGATATCTGCCTCAAACTGATAATTCATGGTGAGGTAGGGGTTGTCCCAGTCGCCAAACACCCCCAGGCGAATAAAGTCCCGCCTCTGGCCGTTAACCTGCTTGAGCGCATAGTCGCGGCACTTCTGGCGAAAGGTTTTAAAATCGACTTTGGTGCCGGCTTTGCCGACTTTTTTCTCTACCTGGTGCTCAATCGGCAAACCGTGGCAGTCCCAACCGGGTATATAAGGCGCGTCAAAGCCACTGATGGTTTTGGCCTTGACGATAATGTCTTTCAATATCTTGTTGAGCGCATGACCCAGATGGATTTCGCCGTTGGCGTAGGGCGGCCCGTCGTGGAGAATAAACTTTTCGCGACCCGCCCGCGCCGCCCTGATCTGCCCGTAGGTATCGCGCTCCTGCCACTGCTTAAGCATACCCGGTTCGCGCTGGGCCAGATTGGCCTTCATCGCAAACGCGGTCTGGGGGAGATTTAATGTCGGCTTGTAATCGGTCATTGTGCGTCGGTTTTACCCTGTGTAAATGTCGGTAATCTGCGTAATTACCAGTAAAGTAGGTGCCAGTAAAATCAATGTCGGCAACTGGGGCCTGTTGACCCTAATTCAGTTGGCTCGCTAAATCCGTCACTCCCGCCGCGGCGCAAGCGGCGGTTAAAGCCCGGCTTCAAACAGTGTTCTGGCCGTTTCGATATCGCGGTGTATCTGGTCCTTGAGCAGGTCCACCGACGCAAAACGCTGCTCCTCGCGCAGCTTCTGCCTGAAGGTCACAAGGAGCCGCCGGCCGTATAAATCGCCGCCAAAATCAAACAGGTGCGTCTCCAGCACCGGGCGACTGCCGTGTGCCACCGTCGGCCGCACACCCACGTTGGCCACACCCCGATAGCGAACGGCAGTATCACCGGCAACGGCGACCTCTACCGCGTACACGCCCTGCAGCGGCGAGCGGTGGCGGTGCAGCAACACATTCGCCGTCGGCACGCCCAATTGCCGCCCCAACTGCCGACCGTGGATCACCCGCCCGGTCAACCGGTAAGGTTTGCCGAGCAGGCGCGCGGCGCCCCTAAAGTCGCCGGCGGCCAGCAGCTTGCGAATCCGCGTGCTGCTGACCCGCTCGCCGTCAATGGCAAACGTGTGGGTGTCCGCCACGGTAAAGCCGTGTGCGGCACCGGCCTCGCGCAACAGCCCGATGCCGCCGGTGCGATCGCGGCCAAACTGGAAATCGTCACCCACTACCATATAGTCGGGCCGCAGCCGCTCTATGACCACTTGACGGACAAATTCCGCCCCGCTCAGCAACCGCAGCGCATCGTTGAAATACAGGCACAGCACCCGCTCCACCCCGGCGTCAAACAGGGCCTCGGCTTTTTCCCGGAACCGCATCAGCCGCGCCGGCGCCTGTGATTGCATAAAATACTCGGTCGGCTGCGGCTCGAACACCACCGCTACCGAGGGTTTGCCCAGCTCCCGCGCCTTGTCGGTCACCTGCCCGATAATCACCTGGTGGCCGCGGTGAACGCCGTCGAAGGAGCCGATTGTGGCAACGCAGCCTCCGTGGTGCGGCCGCAGGTTGTGCAAGCCGCGAATAATCTCTCGCTGGGGTGGCATCACTGTCTTATCCAATACGGAACCAGGGGGCCCCGCACGCTGCAGTCCTCGACACTGGCACAGAGGTTTGACCGCAGGTTCGCCTCTGGGACTGAACCCGAGACTGAACCCAAGCCAAAACCCAAGTCAAAACCCGGGCCGACGGCGTCGGACAAACAAAGGCGGCAGTATACCCCAGCTAAACCCGGCAAGCCTACCTAAAAACCCGGCAAAAATAACGGAACAGACTGAAATTTAAGGTAAAATCCCAGGCCTTCAGCCGTTACAGACACTCGGAGTGCAGCAATGACAAGCGATATTCACGCCCCTTTGCGGGACGATGTGCGACGCCTGGGCGAAATTCTCGGGGACACCATCAGGGATCAGGTGGGCGAGGAGATTTACGATAAGGTGGAAACCATCCGCTCGCTGGCCAAGTCTGCGCGCCAGAGCGGCGACTGGCAACCGCTGCTGGAAATCATGAGCGGCCTCACCGACACCGAGTTGGTACCGGTGGCCAGGGCCTTCGCCCAGTTCCTCAACTATGCCAATATCGCCGAGCAACACCACCGCGTGCGGCGCCGGCGCGCCTACTCGATGAACAGCGAGGCGCCGCCCGAGGCCGGCACCCTGGCGGAGTTGATCCCGCGGCTGGCGCAGGCGGGCATCGCCCCTGAGCAAATCCACAAAACCGTGCTGGAGATGCGCGTGGAACTGGTATTGACCGCCCACCCCACCGAGGTGACCCGCCGCACCCTGCTGCGCAAGCACAAGGATATCAATAACCTGCTCGAGTCCCTGGATCGCCCGGACCTGACCCCCGACGAGCGCCAGACCCTGCTGAACCAACTGCGCCGGCGCATTGTCGCCAGCTGGCGCACCGATGAAATACGCCGCCACAAACCCACCCCGGTGGACGAGGCCAAATGGGGCTTTGCCACCATCGAGCAAACCCTGTGGAAGGCACTGCCGCAGTTCTGCCGCCACCTCGATCAGCAGTTGCAGGTGCACACGGGTCGGCCGCTGCCGCTGGATGCGGCGCCGATCCGCATCGCCTCCTGGATGGGCGGCGACCGCGACGGCAACCCCAATGTCACCGCCGCCGTCACCCGCGAAGTGCTGTTGCTGGCGCGCTGGGAGGCGGCGGATTTACTGTTGCGAGATATTCACGAACTGCGCGAGGACCTGTCGTTCAGCGAGTGCAACGCCGCCCTGCGCCAGCGGGTCGGCGACCACCCGGAGCCCTACCGGCAGTTGCTGCGCGAAGTCAGGGAGCGTCTGGCCAACACCCGTGCCTGGGCGGAGGCGCGCCTGAAGGGCGCCGCTGCCGATACGGCCGCCGGCAAGCCCATCTACCTGGACGACGCCGAGTTGCTGGAGCCGCTGCGGCTGGCCTATCAGTCACTGGTCGACTGCGGCATGGCCTTTATCGCCGCCGGCGCCCTTACCGATATCATCCGCCGTATCGCCTGTTTTGGCCTGACTCTGGTGCAGCTCGATATCCGCCAGGAGTCGAGCCGCCATGCCCGCGCCATCAACGAGGTCACTGAATACCTGGGCCTCGGCACCTACCTGGACTGGAACGAAGAGGAGAAACAGGCCTTCCTGCTGCGCGAACTGGCCAGCCGCCGGCCGCTGATTCCTGTCGATCTGCCGGCCTCCGACGACACCCGCGAGACCCTCGATACCTTCAAGGCCCTGGCCGACCAGCCGGCCTCGGCACTGGGTGCTTATATTATCTCTATGGCCACCCATCCCTCCGACGTGCTGGCGGTGCGCCTGCTGCAACAGGAGGCGGGCTGTCGCCACCCGCAGCGCATCGCCCCGCTATTTGAAACCCTCGACGATCTCAATGGCGCCGCCGACACCATCGACCGGTTGCTGTCGGTGGATTGGTATAAAGACGATATCAGCGGGCGCCAGGAGGTGATGATCGGCTACTCCGACTCGGCCAAGGACGCCGGCTTTTTCGCCGCCTCCTGGGGGCAGTACCGGGCCCAGGAGGCACTTAACCGGGTTTGCGAAGGTCACGGCATTCACCTCACGCTGTTCCACGGCCGCGGCGGTTCCGCCAGCCGCGGCGGCGGCGGCCCCACTCACGCCGCCCTGCTGTCACAGCCGCCGGGCACTATCAAGGGCGCGGTGCGGGTAACCGAGCAGGGCGAAGTCATCCAATTCAAGTTCGGTGTGCTGGGCATTGCCCTGCGCAATCTGGAACTCTACGCCAGCGCCACACTGGAGGCGACGCTGTTGCCGCCACCGCCGCCAAAGCCCGAGTGGCGCCAGGTAATACAGACCCTGGCCGAGGAGTCGGTGACGGAATACCGCCGCATCGTGCACCGCGAACCGCGCTTTGTCGCCTACTTTCGCTCGGTCACACCGGAGCTGGAATTGCAGCGCCTGTCGCTCGGCAGCCGGCCCGCCAAACGCCGGCCCAGCGGCGGCGTGGAGAGCCTGCGGGCCATTCCCTGGGTCTTCGCCTGGACCCAAATGCGCATGATGCTGCCGGCCTGGCTCGGCACCGGCAAAGCACTGGCACAACAGCTGGAGCGGGGCAATCTGGCGTTGATTCAGGATATGGCGGAGCATTGGGCCTTTTTCGGCATGCTGTTGGGTATGCAGGAGATGGTACTGGCCAAGTCAGATGAGAATGTCGCCACCTACTATGAACAGCGCCTGCTCGAGGATGCCGATCTGGAAAACCTCGGCACCGAGCTGCGCGCCGGTATGCGCCAGGCCATCGACACCCTCAAGGCCATTACCGGCCAGGAATTACTCCATAACATTCCAGTGCTGCGGCGCTCCATCGATGTGCGCAACCCTTATGTCGATCCCCTGCATATCACCCAGGTGGAACTGATGCGACGGCTGCGCAAGCTCGAAGACGGCGAGGCGCCGATTCTCGAGCAGGCGCTGATGGTGTCGATTGCGGGTATCGCAGCGGGGTTGCGCAATACCGGGTAGACTGCCGCCATCGATTGACCGGGCCGGCGTCTGCCGCTCGCGTGGCAGTCTACCGATGATATCCGCTGTTGGCCGTTTGCCGAAAAAACCTGAACCGACTGATCTGGCCCTTGCCGGGCTTCGCTCGGAGAGTTTGGGGCGCATTCGTGCGGAAAAAGCTTGCACTGAAAAAAGCCTCAATCGGGGCCGAGCTGCGCCCCGGCCGGACCTGCACCGCGCCTGGAGCCCGGTACCTGTCGCACTTCCTGTTCGAGGCGCGCCTCCAATAACTGAAACTGTTCCGTAAACTCCGGCCACAGCCGCCCGACGGCGACCAGATCCGCCGCCCGCGCCGCCGCTTCTATCTGCTCGGCCACAGCCTTGACCTGCAGGCCACTCAGGTTGCCGGCAACACCGTTGATAACATGGGCGATAGCGGCAATCTCGTCGCGGTGACCCCAGTCGATCGCCTGCTGCAGGCGCGCCACAGACTTCGGCATTTCGCTCAGAAACGAACCGATCAGGTACAACAGCCGGCTTTCCTTACCCCTGACGCGCTGCAGCGCGGCGGCCCGGTCCCAAAGGGGGGCAGTGTCAGGGGAAGAGTCAGGAGAAAAGTCCGGGGAAGAGACGGGCTGACTGTCACCACCGGGCACTGTCGTAGCAGCGGGCGGCACCACCGCAGCCAGGGCCGCGAGCCAGCGCTGCAGGCACGCCTGTAATGCATCGGCATCGATGGGCTTGGCCAAGTAGTCATTCATCCCCGCCGCCAGGCACTTGTCTTTATCGCCTTTCATCGCGTTTGCGGTCATGGCGATAATGGTGATATCGCGATTGTGGGCGCCGCAACCGCCCGCGCGTATGTGGCGCGTCGCCGCATAGCCGTCCATCTCCGGCATCTGACAATCCATCAAAATCAACTGGAAAGGCGCGCCCGACGGCGCGCCGATCAGCGCCGCCACCGCCTCCAGACCATTGCCCGCCACATCGGCGCTGAAACCCATTTCGTCCAATATACCCAGCGCCACCTCCTGGTTAATCGCATTGTCTTCCACCAGCAGAATACGCGCCGTCTGTCTCTGCGCCCGCCGCCAGGGTTTGCGCCGGCGGCGGGTCGCCAGCGGATCGGCGACCCGCACTGTTTGGCTGCTCCCAAGCACCGTGTGCAGGGCATCAAGCAAGTCCGAGGTAGAGACGGGCTTGGGAATACAGCCCGCAAACCCGAGGCCGGCAAAAACATCGGCATCGCCCTGTTCACCGACGGCCGTCGTGCCAATCAGCGGCAAGGCGGCAAAGCGTTTATCTGCCCGAATCCTGCCGCCCAGGGTCGCGCCGTCCATAGCGGGCATCTGCATATCCACGATAGCCGCAGTGAACGGCGCGGCCACCTGCTGCTCAAGCTGCCCCAGTGCTGCGAAACCGTCCTTCGCCTCGGTCACTTGTGCGCCCCACAGGCTCAACTGCCGCCGCAGGACTTCGCGACTGGCGCCATTGTCGTCGACAATCAAAATCCGCGCACCGCGCATATCGAGCTGCGGCAGCACTTCCCCCGCTTTCTCGCCCGATTGCAACAGCACACTGAACTCGAAGCGACTGCCGCCGCCAACCTCACTGGCCACGTGAATGTCACCGCCCATCAGCCCGCACAATTGGTGGACAATCGCCAGCCCCAGCCCGCTGCCGCCGAACTGGCGCGTGGTCGATGCGTCCACTTGCGTAAAGGCGTCAAACAGACTGTTCATTTTATCCGGGGGAATACCGATCCCGGTGTCGGTTACGGCACAGCGCAGTCGCAGACTTTCTGCCGCAGCATTCGCGGGCACTTTTTTTGCCGCAACTCCCGCTACCGGGACATCTTCAAGCGTCGCCCGCACCACAATTTCACCGGTTTCGGTAAACTTTATGGCGTTGTCTATCAGGTTGGTCAAAATCTGCCGCAAGCGACTGGGATCACCTCTGACCATGGTCTGCTGCAGTTGCGTGACGTCCAACACCAACTCCAGTTTTTTTGCCTGGGTGCGCAGCGCCATGGCCTCGGTACACGCCTCCAGGTGACTGCGCAGGTCAAATTCGAGAATCTCCAGCGCCAGTTTGCCCGCTTCGACTTTGGAAAAGTCGAGAATGTCATTGAGCAGACTCAACAGCGACTCGGCGCTGGCGCGGGCCAGGCGCGCGTACTGGCCCTGCTTTTCAGACAGCTCGCCGCGCAGCAGGAGACTCAACATGCCGAGCACTCCATTCATGGGCGTGCGGATTTCATGGCTCATACTGGCTAAGAATTCCGATTTCATTCTGGCCGATGCCTGGGCCTGTTCGAGTGCCGCTTCGCGCTCTTTTTCGAGCTGCTTTTGCTGGCTGATATCGCGGATAAAACCGGTATATATGCGCCCGCCAGGTACTACAACCTCCGACACCGACAGCGTCACCGGCACTTCGTCACCGTTTTCACGCACGCCGTATAACTCCAGTTCCCGCCCGGTTACGATGCGCCCCGCGCGAATATAACCGCTCAGGGTATCGCCGTATTTTTCCCGGTACCTGGCCGGCAGCAACCGGTCTACCGAGCGTCCCCGCACCTGTGCCTCGCTATAGCCGAAGATTCGCACCGCGCTCTTGTTGAAAGACAGGATTTTGCCCCTGGCATCGAGCGTAATGATGGCCTCGGCGGCGGAGTTAAGAATGGCCTGAATACGTGCCGAGGTCTCTTCGGCCTGGCGCGCCGCATCCATCTGCTGGCGGGACTTTTCCTCAATCTGACTCACCAGGTCAGTCAAAATGCCGACAAACACTGTGCCATAAAATACGTTGTCGAGAAAATCGGCTATCGCGAAGTGATTGTCAAACAGTGCCCGCGAACCCAAGGCTATATGTAATTGGGCAATCATGCCCGGCAGTACACTCAGCACCAGTGCTAACCTGGCGAGCGTCGGGTCCTGTTTATACCAGAGCCAAAACAGGCAGGCTCCCACGGCAAACAACACCAGCGGCGCCACACCCAGTGGTCGGCTGAGCAGCGTGTGCTCCGCCACGGTTCGCGGCAGCACATCACTCTCTGCGCCAAGGTAGACAACCACACCGGCAATAACCAGAAAGAACAGGCCGATCACCATCAGCTTCACAGTACCGTGAATGTGCAAGCGACCGGGGTGCGAATGCCGGACGCCACTGCGCGTTATCCAGTAACAGACGCTAACACCGAGGACCATAATACCGGCGTGAAAACTGCGCGATATCACCCAGGTAAAGGGCACAATACTGATGTCGCCGCCATCGATCTGCGCGTCGATAAGGCGGGCCGTCGTCAGCGTGTGATAAGCATCAACCAAACCCGCGCTCAGCAGCGCCATGCCGATAACCGGCACGGTGATATCACGCCGCACGACATAGTGCAGGCAGGTAGCCAGCGCCGTCAGCACCGCCATGGTGACGGCACTCCATTCCAGCAGCGCGTGGTACATGGCACCGGCCAAGACCTGCAGGAAACCATCGAGTTGCGCCGCGGGTACGGCCGCAGCCGTCTGCGCACCGAAATCGAAACCGAGGAGATTGAGGCCGGTGGGCAGGCTGCAAATCAGCACCACAATAACGGCGAAGACAATATGTGAGGTTGTGCTGTTAAGGCGAGTATCAGAGCTGCTTACGCTAATCATTGAAGTTCGCCGGGGGTGTCGCCGGACGCTTTATTCATTCTCGGGTGTTAGCACAATACTAGTTCAATCCGCCGGGATGGCAATGCCGGGAGTCGTCTAGCGCTTGCGAAAGTCGTTTGCCCTGACACCTGTAACCGCCAACGCCACCGTGTAGGTCAGGAAACCCGCAACACACAGCCCAGCCAGATACCCAACTCTGGTCTGCCAGCCCCAAACATCCCAGCCATCGGCTTGCTGTAACAGCAGCACCAGCATTGCCGCCATGGCCGCATTGGCGGCGCCGAACTGCCACGCCAGCCGGCCCCAACCCGGCCCGGGTTGATACACCCGCCGCCACAAGCCCCGCAACAGCAAACCGGCATTGAGATAGGCCGCCAGCGCTGTCGCCAGGGCCAGCCCCACATGACCGATATTGAAATAGAAATACAACGGCAGCACCAGCGCCACATTCAGCCCCATATTGGCTACCATGGCGACGATGCCGATTTTTACCGGGGTTTTCATATCCTGACGGGCAAAGTAACCCGGTGCCAAAACCTTGATCAGCATAAACGCCACCAGCCCCAGAGCATAGGCGCGCAGGCTGAGACCCGCCATGGCGACATCGCGGGCGGTGGTCTTGCCGTACTGAAACAGCGTGTAGAGGATAGGTTCGGCCAACAGTATCAGCGCCAGTGCCGCCGGCACCGCAACCAGCAAAATAACGCGCAGGGCCCAGTCCAGGGTGGCGGAAAACTGTTGTGCGCCGGCGCCGGCGTGATGCCGGGACAGACTCGGCAGAATGACCGTCGCCACGGCGATGCCGAACACCCCCAGCGGCAGCTCGGCCAGCCGATCCGAATAATAGAGCCAGGAGACACTGCCGGTGGGCAAAAACGAGGCGATAACCGTATCCAGCAGCAGGTTGATCTGGCTGACGGAAACGCCGAAGATGGCCGGTGCCATCAGCGCCAGAATTCTGCGTACCCCCGGATCACCCCAGTCGACCTTGGGGTGGGGCATTAATCCGAGCCGCAGCAGAAACGGCAATTGAAATAAAAACTGCACCACACCTGCGGTCAAGACACCCCAGGCCAGCGCCAACACCGGCGGATCGAAATACGGCGACAGCAGCACCGCCGCGCAGATCATCGCAATATTCAACAACACCGGCGTAAACGCCGGCACCGCAAAACGGTCGTAACTGTTGAGCACAGCGCCGGCAAAGCCGGTAAGCGAAATCAACAGCAGGTAGGGGAAGGTGATGCGGATCATCTCGCTGGCGAGGGCAAATTTCGCCTCCTGCCCCATAAAACCCGGGGCAAAGACCATGGTCAGAACGGGCGCGCCGAGCACCGCCAGTGCCGTTACCCCCACCAGGGTCAGCCCCAGACAACCGGCCACCCGATCCAGCAACGCCCTGACCGCAGCGCGGTTGCCGCGCTGGCGGTATTCCGACAGCACCGGCACAAACGCCTGGGCAAAAGCGCCCTCCGCAAACAGTCGGCGCAGAAAGTTGGGAATCTTAAAGGCGACAAAGAACGCGTCGGCGCCGGCCTCGGAGCCGACAAAGCGGGCAAACACGATATCGCGCGCGAGGCCCAACACCCGCGACAGCATCGTCATCGAGCCCACGACCGCACTGGACTTCAACAACTGCGGCGGTGCAGATTCTGGCTTAGGAACATCAGACAAGATTTTGTTTTCCTTACCTTTATACTTGGCGCTTGGCGGCAGCCGGCAGTGTACTCGAGTGCCGGGACCAGCGCCACGCTTGCACCGATGAAAAAAGCGCGGTACTTTTACCGATGGTTGTAGCGGCTGGTGGCAGGCACCTTAATATTTCTAATCTATATAAACAGAAACGCCTGCATCTCTCCTTTACTTGCGCCGACCCTATCCGCCAACCATGTCTAACAAAAACAGCTATACTAATAAGTCATTAAGGGTCACTCGCTTATAGCCTGACATCTTAATACAAAAAAACAGAGGTTCAGTGGTTCAATCATCCATACGATGGATCACCCAAAACCGAAGGCCGACGTCTTTACCCGGATGTTCCGGTTACCCCTCTCGCGGCTGCAGTAACGCGATAGACGATGACGCGATGACGCGATAGAGAGGAACATCGAAATAGGGCAGCAGTAAGGCAACGACCTCCGTAACCAAACGGAGACAGTCATATGCCGGGTCGATGTAGTCCGAGAGGTAGTTCGAGCTTTAGCCTGAGATGTAGTCCGAGCAGTAATCTGAGTAGTAGTCCGACGAATGATGTACCGACATGTTGCGAGACGATTCCACCTGGTCTTCTGACCGGGACCGGCCCCGCCGGGTGGCGATCGACGCGCAGGCGACTGTTGCTCAAACCACCCGGCCCCGGGCATAACCAGCGGGCCAACCGGCCCCCGCCCCGCCGCAACCAGCACCGTGACCTAGTCCACTAACCGCATCTGTCAACCAGGGGACTGCGTTATGTCTGGGGATACTGAAAACCTGGCGGGTTTGCTGCTGTACTTTCTGGCCGTTATCGGTCTGGTAGCCTTGATCCTGCTGCTGTCTCACCTGCTCGGGCAGCGCCGCCGCGACAAAGCCACCGGCGAGCCATTCGAATCCGGCGTGGTATCCGTCGGCGATGCGCAACTGCGTTTTTCCGCGCCGTTTTTTCTGGTGGCGATCTTTTTCGTGATCTTCGACCTGGAGGCGGTATTTTTATTCGCCTGGGTGATCGGCTTTCGCGAGTCGGGTATGGCCGGCTTTATCGAGGCGGTGATCTTTATCGTGATACTGCTGACCGGTCTCGCCTATCTGTGGAAGCTCGGCGCTCTCGACTGGCGCCGCGACAGCCGCCGCCTGAGCGGCCGCGAGCGGCGTGCGGCCGACCTTGCAGACGACTTAGCGGCACCCGGCTCGCCCACCCCCGGCCTTGCACCCGAACCGCCGGCATCGACACAGGAGCGGCAATAATGCGCTGGAGTCTCACCAAACCGGAAGATTTAATTCCCGCCCAGCAGCTTCCCGGCGGCGCCCCGCTCGCCGGCGGCAATGCCAGCGGCCCCAATGCCGAGGGCAAGATCGCGGACCAGAGCTTTGACGAAGCGCTAAAGCGCAACATGTTATTCGCCCGCCTCGACGACATGATCAACTGGGGTCGCAAAAACTCCCTGTGGCCGTTTAACTTCGGCCTGTCGTGTTGCTATGTGGAGATGGCCACCGCGTTTACCAGTCGCCACGATATCGCCCGTTTTGGTGCCGAGGTCATCCGCGCAACGCCGCGCCAGGCCGATCTGATGGTGATCTCCGGCACCGTGTTTCGCAAGATGGCGCCGGTGGTCAAACGCCTCTACGACCAGTTACTGGAGCCGCGCTGGATTATCTCCATGGGCTCCTGCGCCAACTCCGGCGGCATGTACGACATTTATTCCGTGGTGCAGGGGGTGGACAAATTTTTACCGGTAGACGTCTACGTGCCCGGCTGCCCGCCGCGCCCGGAGGCCCTGTTGCAGGGTTTGACACTGCTGCAGGAGGCCATCGGCAAAGAGCGGCGACCGCTGTCGTGGCTGGTGGGCGACCAGGGTGTTTACCAGGCGCATATGGACAAGGACGGCGCCCGTTGTTTTCGCGACGAACTGCGTGAACAGCGCCGGCAGGTGACCACACTGCGGCCGCCGGATCAAGTTTGAGGCCGGACCAGACTGGCGCTCGCTTCGAACACCTGCTGTCGCTTCAGGCGTCTAAATTTGGTGGTAATCGAGGGGATTTGCATAGTCTATGGACCGTCACACTAGGTTAAGCGATCTCGATTAAAAATTTCGGGGGTAGGTCTGCCTCGGGATAGGGCTTTCAGAAACCTTCTGAGGCACGGATGCCGAAGAGAGTCCCCAGGGAGGGGTTAACGGCGTGTTTCTGAAAGCCCTATCCCGAGGCAGACCGGGTCAGTTGGCACATCGTTGCTAAAGCGCCACCAGAATTAGGCGCGTTAGGCGAAAGTAGGCACCCAATGCAAGAGCTACTCAGGCTGGAGCAAGTTTAGAACAAAGGAAAAATCATGGCCTTGGCCGAACAGCAACAAACAAACGCTGACTCACCGGCAGCGCTGTTCACCGGACTCTTTGGCGACGACGGCGTCAGCACCCAGGACACCGCCGACGGCATCAGCACGGCCTGGATCGGGCGCGACCATATCCACCGCGCCCTGGCCGACGCCAAACGCCAGGGCTATGAGATGCTGTTGGACCTCACCGCCATCGACGAGCGCCTGCGCCAGCACCGGGCCGGACAGCCGCCGGCGGACTTCACAGCCGTCTACCACCTGATGTCCTTCTCCCGCAACCGCGACCTGCGCCTGAAAGTGGCGCTGCCAATCGACGATGCGACACTGCCGAGCTGTTGCGATATCTGGCCCAACGCCAACTGGTACGAACGCGAAGTCTGGGATATGTTCGGCATCGAATTCACGGGCCATCCCTTTCTCGCCCGTATCCTGACACCGCCCACCTGGGAGGGCCATCCGCTGCGCAAGGATCACCCGGCGCGAGCCACCGAGATGGAACCGTTCAGCCTGCCGGAGGAAAAGCTGGAGCGCGAGCAGGAGGCGCTGCGTTTCGATCCCGAGGCCTGGGGTATGCGGCGCACCCGCGACACCAGCGATTTTATGTTTCTCAACCTCGGCCCCAATCACCCGAGTGTGCACGGCGTGTTTCGTATCGCCCTGCAACTGGACGGCGAACAGATCGTCGATGCCGTGCCGGATATCGGCTATCACCACCGCGGCGCCGAAAAAATGGGGGAACGCCAGAGCTGGCACACATTTATCCCCTATACCGACCGCGTCGACTACCTGGGCGGCTGTATGAACAACCTGCCCTATGTAATGACAGTGGAAAAGCTTGCCGGCATTGAGGTGCCGCCGCGGGCGCAAGTGATTCGAGTCCTGTTGAGCGAACTCTACCGGGTCGCCAGCCACCTGGTGTTCTACGGCACCTTCGCCCAGGATGTGGGCCAGCTCTCACCCGTCTTTTACATGTTTATCGACCGCGAAAAAGTGTTCGATATCATCTCATCGATCACCGGCGGGCGCATGCACAGCGGCTGGTTTCGCATCGGCGGCGTGGCTCAGGACCTGCCTAAGGGCTGGGACATCGCCATCCGCGAACTGCTCGCCTGGATGCCCAAACGCCTCGACCACTACCAGAAAATGGTGATGGACAACAGCATCGTCAAACAGCGCACCCGGGCCATCGGCGACTACTCCACCGCCGAGGCCCTGGACTGGGGTGTCACCGGCGCCGGCCTGCGCGCAACCGGCTACGCGTGGGACTACCGCAAACAGCGCCCCTACAGCGGCTACGACCAGTTCGAGTTTGAAATTCCAGTCGGCGCCAGCGGCGACAGCTACGACCGGGCGGCGGTGCGCGCCGAGGAAATCCGCCAGAGCCTGCGCATTATCGAGCAGTGTCTCGAGAATATGCCGGCGGGCCCTTACAAAGCGTTTCATCCGCTCACCACGCCGCCGCCGAAAGAGCGCACCCTGCGCGATATCGAAACGCTGATCCAACACTTCGTCAACACCACCTGGGGACCGGTCATCCCCGCCGGTGAGGCCTGCGTGGGCATTGAAGCCACCAAGGGAATCAACAGCTATTACCTGGTGTCCGATGGCGGCACCAGCAGTTACCGGACCCGGATTCGCACCCCGAGCTTCCCGCACTTGCAAATGATTCCGCTGATCAGCCGCGATCTGTTTATCGCCGATTTGATCGCGATTATCGCCAGTATCGACTTCGTGATGGCGGATGTGGACAGATAGCACCGGGTAACAACCGACAAACCAAGTGAGGTTATTCGATGACAGACGCGCAACCGACACTGATAAGCAGTCTCAGCGAAGCGGAAATTGCCGAGATTCGCGCCGAAGTCTCTCACTACGAGTACCCCCAGGCCGCCTCCATCGAAGCGCTGAAGGTGGTGCAGAAATATCGCGGCTGGGTCTCCGACGAGTCGCTGCGGGCGGTGGCCAAACTGCTGGAGATGTCGGCGGAACAACTCGACGGTGTGGCAACGTTTTACAGCCTGATTTTCCGCCGCCCGGTGGGGGAAAATATGCTGATGCTGTGCGACGGTATCAGTTGCTGGATGCTCGGCTGCGAGCAGGTGAAAGCCCGTATTCAGGAACGACTGGGCATCGACTACGGCGAGACCAGCCCCGACAACAAATTTACGCTGCTGCCGGTCACCTGCCAGGGCGCCTGTGACCGGGCACCGGTGCTGCTGAAAAATATGCAATTGTACACGCACCTGTCAGCGGCGGGCATCGACGCGCTGCTGGCCGATACAGCGGCGGAGCAAAACTCATGATCACCAGACCGCTGACCCGGCATATCGATTTGTCGCGCCCGCCCTACGACCTGGCGCAGTATGAAGATGCCGGCGGTTACAGCGGCGCCAGGAAAGTCATTACCGGTATGACGCCTGCCGAGGGCCTGCAACTGCTCAAGGATTCGGGGTTGCGCGGTCGCGGCGGCGCCGGTTTTCCCACCGGCATGAAGTGGAGTTTCGTCCCTATGGATAAGGACAACAAGGGGGATAAGGACAAAAAGGGGGATAAAGACGGGGACAAAGCACCGCGCCCGAAGTATATCGTCGCCAATGCCGACGAAATGGAACCCGGCACCTTCAAGGACCGCCTGTTGATGGAAGGCTGCCCGCACCTGCTGGTGGAGGGTATGCTGGTCGGCGGCTATATCCTGCAGGCCGATATCGGCTATATCTTTATCCGCGGCGAGTATGTGGAGGCGGCGCAACTGCTCAACGCCGCCATCGCCGAGTGCCGCAAGAAAGGCTACCTGGGCAAACATATTCTCGGCGGCGACTGGAGCTTCGAACTCCACGTGCACACCAGCGCCGGGCGCTATATCTGCGGCGAGGAAACCGCGCTGCTCAACTCGCTGGAAGGCAAGCGCGCAACGCCGCGGGCAAAACCGCCCTTTCCCCAGGTCAGCGGCCTGTGGGGCAAGCCCACCATCGTCAACAATGTCGAAACCCTGTGCAACCTGCCACCGATCATCGAGCACGGCGCCGACTGGTTCAAACAGCTCAGCCTCACCGGGGACGCCGGCACTAAACTTTACGGCGTCAGCGGTCGCGTCAACAACCCCGGCTGCTGGGAACTGCCGATGGGGACCACGGCGCGAACACTGATCGAGGAACACGCCGGGGGTATGTGCGACGGTTATCAACTGAAAACGTTTCTACCCGGGGGCGGCTCCACACCCCTGTTATTGCCCGAACACCTGGACACCCCGATGGACTACACCGAGATCGGCAAACTCGGCAGCCGCCTCGGTACCGGCACTATGATTGTCATTGACGATCAGGTGGACTTTATCGGCGCGCTGAAAAATCTGGAACATTTCTTTTCCCAGGAGTCCTGCGGTTTCTGCACGCCCTGCCGCGACGGCTTGCCCTGGGTGGAAAAAGCGCTGGACAACCTCGAACACGGCCGCGGCAGCCGCGCCGATCTCGACTGGCTCAAGCGCGCCACCTGGATGCTGAATATGGGCAACACCTTCTGCGCCCATGCGCCGGGCGCCATGGGGCCGTTGGAAAGCGCGCTGAAATATTTCCCCGACGAGTTCGAGCAGCGGCTCGCGCAGTCCGCTGCCCGGCGCAAGTCCGTGACGGAACAGACCGCTCCACCGGACTCGCCGTTGGAGGCTCCTTTACCAAACTCACCGTTGAAGACTCATTTACCAAACTCACCGTTGAAGACTCATTTACCAAACTCACCGTTGAAGGCGCCATGACCAAAATTATCGTAGACGACAAAGCGTATGAAGTGCCGGCGGGCAACAACCTGCTGCACGCCTGCCTGTCGCTCGGGCTCGATCTCCCGTACTTTTGCTGGCACCCTTGCCTGGGTTCGGTGGGCGCCTGCCGCCAGTGCGCGGTCAAGCAGTACCAGGACGAAAACGATAGCCGCGGCCGCATCGTCATGGCCTGTATGACGCCCGCCAGCGAAGGCGCCCGCATTAGTGTGGCGGACCCCCAGGCGCGGGACTTTCGCGCCGGCATTATCGAACTGTTGATGACCAATCACCCCCATGACTGCCCCGTGTGCGAAGAGGGCGGCGAGTGCCACCTGCAGGATATGACCGAAATGAGCGGGCACACGTTTCGCCGTTACGAGCAGACCAAACGCACCCACCGCAATCAGTATCTGGGGCCTTTTATCAACCACGAAATGAATCGCTGTATCGCCTGCTACCGGTGTGTGCGCTACTACCAGGATTACGCCGGCGGCAGCGACCTGCAAATGCTGGGTGCACACCACCACGTCTACTTCGGCCGCCACTGCGACGGTACGCTCGAGAACCCCTTCAGCGGCAACCTGGTGGAGGTCTGCCCCACCGGAGTATTTACCGACAAAACCTTCAGCCAGGACTACACCCGCAAGTGGGACCTACAGTGTGCGCCCTCCATCTGCCAACACTGCGCCGTAGGCTGCAACACCAGCCCCGGCGAGCGTTACGGTCGCCTGAAGCGTATCGTCAACCGCTATCACAATGACGTGAACGGTTATTTTCTCTGCGATCGCGGGCGCTTTGGTTACGGCTTTGTCAACGGCGACCAGCGCCTGCACCAGGTGATGCGCCGCCAGGGCGGCAGCGAGGAGACCACCGGCCAAGCGGCACAGGTGGCCACGGCCGCCGCGGGTCACCGGGCGCTGGCTGAATTGCTGGCCCGATCCGACAGTGCCGTTATCGGTTCGCCGCGCACGTCGCTGGAAAATAATTTTGCCCTGCTCACCGCCGCCCGGCAGCATTTTTGCGGCGGCTTTAGCGCGGCGGAACAGCAGATTATGCAGACTGCCGTCACCAACTACCGCCAGCCGGATATCGGTATTCCCTCGCCGGCGGATATCGAGACCGCCGACGCCATTTTAATTCTCGGTGAAGATATCCTTAACACCGCGCCGGTACTGGCGCTGCGAGTGCGTCAGGCGGTGCGCAATCGGGCCCGGGATCTGGCCGCCGCGGCGGGGATTCCCGCCTGGCAGGACGCCGCAGTTCAGGAGTTGGCGCAACAGTCGCGCAACCCGCTGATACAACTCACCGTCGACAATACCGATCTCGACGCTATCGCGGCCATCAACCGGCAACTGGCACCGGCGGATATCGCCCGCCTCGGTTTTGCCATCGCCCACGGTATCAACTCAGAAGCACCCGCCCCCAACGACCTGACCGCGGCGGAAACCGAACTGGCAGACCGGGTGTGTGCGCTGCTGAACCATGCCAACCGCCCGCTGGTGATTACCGGCACCGCGCTCTTGTCGACCGCCGTATTAGAGGCTGCCGCTAATATCGCCAAGTCCCTGTCACGCAAACTCGATGCGCCCTGCCCGCTGCACCAGTGCCTGGCGGAGTGCAACAGCCTAGGCGCGGCAATGCTCGCCGCCGACAGTGCGACTTTGGAGCAGACGCTCGAAGGGGTTGAAGACGGTGCGATCAAACGCCTGCTGGTGCTGGAAAACGATCTGTACCGGCGCTGCGACAGCCGGCGCCTGGACGCCGCTCTCGACCGACTCGACGAGTTGATCGTTATCGATCATCAATGGACCGCAACGGCGGCCAAAGCCGACTGGGTGCTGCCCGCCGCCACCTTCGCCGAAAGCGAGGGTACGCTGGTCAACAGCGAGGCTCGCGCGCAGCGTTTCTTCGCTGTATTTCCCGGCGTCGCCGACGTCCGCGCCGGCTGGCAGTGGCTCACCGCGGCCAACCCCGGGGCCTGGGCAGCTATCGATGCAGTGACTGCCGATAGAGCATCTGCTGAGACAGTAGCTGTCGAGCAAGTGGCTACCGAGAAAGCAACTGTCGGGAAAGTGGCTGTCGGGAAAGTGGCTGTCGGGAAAGTGGCTGCCGGTAACGTAACAATCGACGCGGTCACCAAAGCCTGCGCCGCCAGCCAGCCGCTGTTGGCACAGATTGTCGCCGCCGCGCCGCCGGCCGAGGCGCGATCGCAGGGGCGACAGGTACCGCGTATGCCGCACCGCTACAGCGGCCGCACCGCGATTCGCGCCCATATCAATGTCAGCGAACCGAAGCAGACACCGGACCCGATGTCAGCGCTGGGTTTCACCATGGAAGGCGATCCCACCCACCTGCCGCCGGCACTGCGCCCCTCAACCTGGGCACCGGGCTGGAATTCGAACCAGTCGATCCACAAGTTTCAACAGGAAGTCAACGGCGAACTGGCGGGCGGCCCCAGCGGCGTGCGGCTGCTCGATGAGCCGGCCGCCGCTGCTGCCGCAACCTGGTTTACCGAGATACCACCCGCGTTTCGGGCCGCCGGCGATAAGCTGCAACCCGTTCCCCTCTACCATATCTTCGGCAGCGAAGAGTTGAGCCAGCGGGCCGAACCGATTCAGGCGCGCCGGCCCCGGGACTATATCGCCCTGCACCCGGATGACGCCGCCCGCTTGCAGGTTTGCAGCAGCGACGGCATCAGTTTCAGCGCCGCCGGCCTCGAGTTTTGCCTGGGCGTGCGCATCACCGCGGCCCTGCCGGCCGGTGTTATCGGCCTGCCCATGGGCATCGGTGGTCTGACGCCGGCGGCCCTGGCCACCCCCTTAACAGTCACCAAGGCATTCGACTGGCAACCGCCGCCGTCACCTGGCGATAGGGCGGTGATTGCCAGTGACCTGGCCGCCAACGGGGGAGCCGCGCCATGAATGATACCTGGCTCGACATCCTGATCGGCAACGGCCTGGTTATCGCCATTTTACTGGTGGTGCTGCTGAGTCTGGCGGCGGTGCTGATCTGGCTGGAGCGGCGCCTGCTCGGTATCTGGCAGGACCGCCTCGGCCCCAACCGGGTCGGGCCCCTGGGTATCGGCCAGGTGCTCGCCGATATGATCAAGATTTTCACCAAAGAGGACTGGATTCCACCGTTCGCCGACCGCGCCGTGTTTATCCTCGCGCCCACCATCGTGGTGATTACCATGCTGCTTGCCTTTGCCGTGGTGCCCTTCGCGCCGGGCATCGGCATCAGTGATCTCAATATCGGCCTGCTGTTTTTTTTGGCCATGAGTTCGCTGGCCGCCTACAGCGTGATGCTGGCGGGTTACTCCTCCAACAACAAATACGCACTGATCGGCGGCCTGCGGGCGGCGGCGCAAACCGTCAGCTATGAAGTCTTTATGGGCCTGGCGCTGATGGGCGTGGTCATCCTCGCCGGCAGTTTCAATATGCGCGAGATCGTGCAGGCACAGGCCGCCAACGGCTGGTACATCGTGCCGCAGTTTTTTGGTTTTGTGGTGTTTCTTATCGCCGGTATTGCCGAGAGCCACCGGCTGCCGTTCGATCTGCCCGAGGCCGAACACGAAATAGTGGCCGGCTTTCACACCGAGTATTCCGGCATGAAGTTCGGCCTGTTCTTTATCGGCGAGTACCTGGGCGTGATCCTGATTTCGGCCATTATCACCACCCTGTTTTTCGGCGGTTGGCTCGGCCCCTGGCTGCCGCCGCTGGTGTGGTTTTGCCTCAAGACTCTCGTTTTTATCTGCTTTTTTGTCTTGCTGCGCGCCGCCATTCCGCGCCCCCGCTACGACCAGTTGATGAGCTTCGGCTGGAAAGTCATGTTGCCGCTGGCACTGGTCAATTTAATGGTAACCGGTGCTGTCGTACTGGTGCAGGAGGGTTGACATCATGCTCGAAGCACTGAAAGCCGTGCAAAGCCAATTGGTGACCCTCTGGACCGTTATCCAGCACACCTTCAGTCGCGCCGACACGGTCGAGTACCCGGAACAGAAACCCTACACGCCGCCGCGCTACCGCGCCCGCATCGTGTTGACCCGCGACCCCGATGGCGAAGAGCGCTGTGTGGCCTGCAACCTGTGCGCCGCCGCCTGCCCGGTGGACTGCATCGCGCTGCAGAAAGCCGAGGACGACGACGGTCGCTGGTACGCCGAATGGTTTCGCATTAATTTTTCCCGCTGCATCGTCTGCGGTCTGTGCGAGGAGGCCTGCCCGACCTACGCCATTCAACTGACCCCGGACTTCGAATACTGCGAATACAACCGCCAGAATATGGTGTATGAAAAAGAAGACCTGCTGATCAGCGGTCCCGGCAAATACCACGACTACAATTTTTACCGCCTGGCAGGTAAATCCGTTCACGGCAAAGACAAAGGCGAAGCTTACCGGGAAGAGCGACCGATCGACGTTAAGAGCCTGATGCCATAAAAACTTTTGGGGGAATGCCATGACCGCAACACTTTTTTATATAGCCGCAGCCGTGGCGGTGATCAGTACCGTGTTGGCCATTACCCGAACCAACGCCGCGCACGCGCTGCTCTACCTGGTGGTGTCGCTGCTGTCGGTGGCGGTGATTTTTTACCTGATCGGTGCGCCCCTGGCCGGCGCCCTGGAGGTTATCGTCTACGCCGGTGCCATTATGGTGTTGTTTGTGTTCGTCATTATGATGCTCAACGCCGGCCGGGCCACCGCGCGCCAGGAGCAGCAGTGGTTGTCCACTTCGGCCTGGACCCTGCCGGCGCTGTTGTGCGCAGTGCTGCTGGCGGAGTTGGTCTATGTGCTGCAACAACAGGACACGGTTTACCTGGACGCCCATATCACGCCCAAAGAAGTTGGCATCTTATTGTACGGCCCCTATTTGCTGGCTGTGGAGCTGGCCTCGATGCTGCTGCTGGCGGGGCTGGTGGGGGCTTATCACCTGGGGCGGGAAGACCCGCCGCCGGATCGCCGGCAACCCGGCACAGCGGAACAGACCGATGCTTAATATACCCATGGAACACGGTTTACTACTGGCGGCTCTGCTGTTTTCGCTGGGGTTTATCGGCGTACTTATCCGCCGCAATATTTTGTTTGTGCTGATGAGTCTGGAAATCATGCTCAACGCCGCCGGCCTGGCGTTTGTGGTGGCCGCGGCCCGCTGGGAACAGGCCGACGGTCAGATTATGTTCCTGATGGTGCTGACCCTGGCGGCGGCGGAAGTCGCGGTGGGCCTGGCGCTGCTGGTGCAGTTGTACCGTCGTTATCAAACATTGGATATGGATGTGCTTAGCCAGTTGAGGGGCTAGAAGGTCAAGAATCTGCGTGCGGGGCGCAGCGCCTGTTCTTGATAAGGACCGAAGTAAGGGGCGACAAGTGAATGGCACTTAGTCTTAAGCGAAGACGTGCCAATTGACCGGGCTACCTCTGGAAGAGGTTTTCAGAAACACGCCGTAAACCCATCCTTGGGGGCTTCACGACAGCATCCCTGCTGTCGAGAGTTTCTGAAAACCTCTTCCAGAGGTAGCCCTACCCCCGGTATTTTTAATCGAGATCAGTAAGGATAGCGTGAGGGTCAATGAGCGATGCAAATCCGTTTATGTACCACCAAAAGTAGGCGCCCGAAGCAAGAGTGGGCTCATGAGGCGAAAGTCAGCGCCTGAGACAAGTGCCATTCGGGTCAGAGCAAAAATTAGAAAAACAATTTTTGCTCTGACCCCGCGCCACGCTGTGCCGGCTTAAGGCAGTGCTAATCGAGGCAATACCTTTATTAACCGCCGAGCTGTATTAATCGCTAAACAAGATAAGGTGGGATAACTGTGGACAAACTCTGGCTGGTACCAACCTTTCCTCTGCTGGGCTTTGTGCTGCTAACACTGCTGCCGCTGTGGTTCGGTCCACTGCCACGCCGCCTGACGGCGCTGATCGGCGCCGGCTCCATCGGCCTGTCCGCCCTCGCCACACTCTGGATCGGCCAGGTGTTTCTGGCCAGCGGCCTGCCCGACTACAACATTACATTGTGGCAATGGCTGCAGGTGGCCGATCTGTCGGTGACATTCGGTTTTTACCTGGACTCGCTGACACTGACCATGATGGGCGTGATTACCGGCGTCGGCTTTTTGATTCACGTCTACTCCGTGGGTTTTATGCGGGAGGACCCCGGCTACGCCCGCTTCTTCAGCTATATGAACCTGTTTGTCGCCGCCATGCTGGTATTGGTGATGGCCGACAACCTGGTGCTGCTCTACCTTGGCTGGGAAGGCGTCGGACTGTGCAGTTATCTGCTGATCGGCTTCTGGTACCAAAACCCCCGCAACGGCTATTGCGCCCGCAAAGCCTTTGTCGTCACCCGGGTCGGCGATACCGCCATGGCCATCGGCCTGTTCCTGTTGTTCAAAGAACTCGGCGATCTCAATATCCAGTCGGTCAATGCGTTGGCACCGACCCAGTGGGACACCGGCGGTACCCTGCCCACGGCGATAGCGCTGTTGCTGCTGGGCGGCGCGGTGGGCAAATCCGCGCAACTGCCGCTGCAAACCTGGCTGCCCGATGCCATGGCCGGCCCCACCCCCATCAGCGCCCTGATCCACGCCGCCACCATGGTCACCGCCGGCGTCTACCTGATCGCCCGCACCCATCCGGTCTTTATGCTGGCACCGGACGCACTGGCGCTGGTGGCGATCATCGGCGCCGCCACCGCGTTGATCGCCGGCTTTACCGCGCTGACCCAGACCGATATCAAACGCATACTCGCCTACTCCACCGTCAGCCAGATCGGCTATATGTTTCTCGCCCTCGGGGTGGGCGCCTGGAGCGGCGCCATCTTCCATTTGATGACTCACGCGTTTTTCAAGGCGCTGTTGTTTCTCGGCGCCGGCACTGTGATTCTCAGCCTGCACCATGAGCACGATATTTTCAAAATGGGCGGTATGCGCAGGCAACTGCCGCTGGCGTTTATTTGTTTTCTGATCGGCTCGGCGGCCCTGGCGGCGCTGCCGCTGACATCGGGTTACTACAGCAAGCACGCCATCATGCTGGCCACGTGGAACGCGCCGGGGCTCGGTCCGACCTTATGGCTGGTGGCCCTGGCCGGTGCCTTTATGACGGCGCTCTACAGTTTTCGGCTGGTGTTCGTCGTCTTTTTCGGGCCCCCGAGCGAACACCACCGGGATGCTGCCGAGCAGCGCGGTCTCACCATGGCAGTGCCCCTGGCCATTCTCGGCGTGCTGGCATTGATCGGCGGCTACGCCCACCTGGAACTCGACAATCTGCCCGCCACAATTGCAGCACCGGTGCCCGGCAGCGTCGACCTGCTGACCATCGCCGTGCCGTTTGCCGGCATCCTGCTCGCCTACGCCGGTTACGGCGCGCGCTGGTTTGACCCGCAAACGCTCGCGCGCAACCCACTGCTCAAGCCACTGCGAGAATTCTGGTACAGCGGCTGGGGCATGGACTGGTTGTACGACAAGCTGTTGGTGGCGCCCTGGAAAGGCATCGCCCGGTTCAACAGCGCCGATGTGATCGATACCGTTTACAGCTTTATTGCCTGGAGCAACCGCGGCGCCCATCTCCTGGTCAGCATGACCCAGACCGGCAAGCTGCGCTGGTACGCCGCCACTTTGGCGCTGGGTACAGTGCTGTTGCTCGGTTACGGATTATTTTAAAAAACAGTTTTGGTGGCGGAGTGAGACCGGCATGATACTGATTGGTTTGATAGCAATACTCTTTGGCGCCGGCCTCCTGTGCTGGGCCAGTGAAAGATACAACCCGCAGTGGCCAAAGTGGATTGCGCTGGCCGCCCTGGTGCTGAGCTTGGTGCTGGTAGCGGTGCTGGCGACAGCGAGCGCCGATCACAGCGGCGCCTGGCTGCTGCGCTTCGAGGCGGCCTGGATACCGCGCTTCGGGATCGGCCTGGTGTTTGCAATCGACGGCCTTAGTTTGCTGTTGCTGGCGCTGACCGTATTTCTCGGCGTTATCGCCGTCGCCACGGCCTGGAAAGAAATTACCCACCGGTCCGGGTTTTTCTACTTCAACCTGCTCTGGACCCTGGCCGGCGTGGTCGGCATTTTCACCGCCCTGGATTTATTTCTGTTTTTCTTTTTCTGGGAAGTCATGCTGATTCCCATGTACTTTATCATCGCCATCTGGGGCCACGAAAACCGCACCTATGCGGCGATCAAGTTTTTTATCTTCACCCAGGTGAGCGGGTTGCTGATGTTGCTCGCCATTGTGGTGCTGGCATTTTCCCACTACCATCTCACCGGCCAACTGACGTTCAACTATTTCGACTTGCTGCAAACGCCGCTGCCGCCGCAATTGGCCTACTGGCTGATGATCGGTTTCTTTATCGCGTTTGTCGTGAAACTGCCGTCTTTCCCGTTTCATACCTGGCTGCCCGACGCCCACACCCAGGCTCCCACCGCCGGCAGCGTCATCCTCGCCGGCGTGTTGCTGAAAACCGGTGCCTACGGACTGTTGCGGTTCGTGCTGCCGCTGTTTCCCGACGCGGCGCAGCAATTTTCAACGGTGGCCATGACGCTCGGCACTATCAGCGTGTTGTACGGCGCCTCCATGGCCTTCGCTCAACATGACGTCAAACGCCTGGTGGCCTATTCCAGTATCAGCCATATGGGCTTCATTACCCTGGCCGTATTCGCCGCCAACGCCCAGGCCTACCAGGGCGCGGTGATGACCATGCTCGCCCACGGTTTGAGTTCCGCCGCGCTGTTCGCCCTCGCCGGCGGCCTGCAGCACCGCCTGCACACCCGCGATATGCGACGCATGGGCGGTTTCTGGTTGACCTCGCCGCGGCTCGGCGCCATCGCCCTGTTTTTCTGCCTGGCGGCGCTGGGGTTGCCGGGGCTGGCCAATTTTATCGGCGAGTTTCTGATCCTGCTGGGCACTTTCCGCAGTGCGCCGACGTTCGCGGTGATTGCCGCGCTGGGTATGATCGCGGCACCGGTCTATGCCCTGCTGGTGATACAAAAAGTTTTTCACGGCGCGCCGGGCGGCGCTGATACCGACACTGCGGCGGCCGGTTCCTGCACCGATGCCGACCGGCGCGAGTTGAGTTACTTCTTTGCGCTGATCGCCGTCACGGTCTACCTGGGATTTTTCCCCCAGGCCACCTTCGAGTGGACCGCACCGGCGGTACAGGTGTTGTTGGATTTCTCCAGCGGCGGTGCCGACACCCTGGTGCTGGGCACCGCCGGCGGCGGGCGGTGACAGAAAGGCCGGAGGTGATTGCAGTGATGACGAGTACCCGCGGCGCGGGATAAATAAAGAACCACAGCGAAGCGCGGGCGCTTGAATTAGAAAACAAGTAATGGCAGTGCCGAATGGCGCTGCCTGAAGCCGGCACGGCGCGGGGTCGGGGTGCTTGAATTTTGACCAGACCTTTTCTGGTTAAAATTCAAGCACCCCGACCCCTTCGAAGGGGACCACGCCACTCGCAAACCGCACCACCTCCGGTGGCACGGTGTGGGGACGTAACTTCAGTTGCGTCCCCTTCGAGGGGAACCACTCCCCTGTGCTAATAGCACCGCCCGCTGTGTACTGCGAACCTGCCTTTAACCGACAAAGCGGTCACATGGCAGACGCAATCGGCAGGACATCAATACCCAAAGCAACACAGGAACCATTTACAACCATGAACGAAACAGCCTCCAACATCTCGGCGCAACAACTGCTCGCACTGCTGCCGATTATCGCGCTCGGCGCCGGCGCAGTCGCGGTAATGCTGATCGCCGCCTTTGCCCGCGGCCACCGCTCCGTCGCCGGTGCCACTGCGGCCGTGCTGGTCGTTACCCTGTGTACTCTCCCCTATGCCGCCCGGGAGGTCCCGACCGCCGTAACGACGCTGATGGTTATGGACAACCTGGCGTTGTTTGCCATCGCCCTGCTGACCGTCACCAGCCTGGCGATCGTGTTGTTCGCCTATCCCTATTTCCAGGTGCGGGCGGTGCAGCGCGAGGAGTTTTACCTGTTGCTGCTGTTCGCCCTGCTCGGCTGCCTGGTGTTGGTGAGCGCCGATCATTTCATCACCCTGCTGCTGGGCCTGGAGCTGCTCGGGGTATCACTGTTTTGCCTGGCCGCCTATAACGCCCGCGACCCGGTCACCGGCGATCGCTCGATCGAGGCGGGCATGAAATACCTGGTGTTGTCGGGGCTGGCCTCGGCGCTGCTGTTGTTCGGCATGGCGCTGATTTACGCCCAGTCCGGCCAGTTGCACTTTGCCGCCATCCGCCAGCCCGACGCCGCCGCGGGCACTGTCGACCTCGTCGTGTTTTACGGCGGCTCGGCACTGTTGCTGGCCGGGTTGAGCTTCAAACTGTCACTGGTGCCGTTTCACCTGTGGACACCGGATGTTTACCAAGGTGCGCCGCTGCCGGTCAGCGCCGTGATCGCGACCCTGTCCAAGGGCGCCATCTTTATCGCCTTTGTACGCTACGTGGTGTCCAGCAACAGTCTCGATAATACACAGTTGTTCAATGTGATCGTCATCATCGCCGCCCTGTCGATGCTGGTGGGTAACTGGCTGGCGCTGCTGCAGGACAATATCAAGCGACTGTTGGGCTACTCGTCCATCGCCCATCTGGGCTACCTGCTGGTGGCCTTTCTGGCGTTGCAGGGCAGCAATCTGGCGCTGGCGCTGGAGGCCTGCGCAGTCTACCTGGCGGCCTATCTGGCGACCATCGCCGCCGCGTTTGGCGTGGTGGCGATGCTGTCGTGTGACGATGCCCATGAAAACGATATGCTGCAGGACCTGACCGGGCTGTTCTGGCGGCGCCCGCTGCTGACACTGGCATTTACACTGGCGCTGCTGTCGCTGGCGGGTATTCCTTTGACCGTGGGCTTTATCGGCAAGTTTTACCTGTTCAGCGCCGGCGCCAACGCCGGTTTGTGGACGCTGCTGGGCGTGTTGATTATCGGCAGCGGTATCGGCCTGTACTACTACCTGAGATTGATTACCGCACTGTTTAAACCCTATGCGCACGGGACTGCGGATACGGCGGCGGTGTCGCTGGTGCCGGGTTATCTGGCCATGGGCCTGTTGAGCTTCTTTCTGCTGGTCTTCGGCGTGTATCCGCAGCCGCTGATCGAACAGGCCCAGGCGGCGGCTGACAACCTGCAACAACGCCCGGCGGTGGCCTTTGAGCCTGTCGAAAAACAACGTTTTAAAAGGTAGCGCCTCCGGCGGCACGGTGCGGGGACAGGTTTTACCTGTCCCCCTCGAGGGGGACCACGCCACTCTTAAACGGCACCGCCTCCGGTGGCACGATGCGGGGACAGGTTTTACCTGTCCCCCTCGAGGGGGACCACGCCACCCTCAAACGGCACCGCCTCCGGTGGCACGATGCGGGGACAGGTTTTACCTGTCCCCCTCGAGGGGGACCACGCCACTCTCAAACGGCACCGCCTCCGGTGGCACGATGCGGGGACAGGTTTTACCTGTCCCCCTCGAGGGGGACCACGCCACTCTCAAACGGCACCGCCTCCGGTGGCACGGTGCGGGGACAGGTTTTACCTGTCCCCCTCGAGGGGGACCACGCCACTCTCAAACAGCACCTCTCCCGGCGGCACGGTGGCGCAAGAACATTGCCGCTTGGCCAGACAGGTAGAAGAAATCGCAGTCTATTGCAAAGGTGCCTTCGAGGGAGGGGAGTGGCACCATACTAAGGGGACAGGTAAAACCTGTCCCCGCACCGTGCCGCCGGAAGTGGTGCCTCTGGAATAAGGAAACAGCACCTCTCCGCCAACTGGACCCTAGCCAGACGGTCCGGCAAAGGGTACTCTTTCCCACCGTTCCTCCACTGAGAGAAGAGGTAACTTTTTGCGACATCGGTGCAACTATAGCGGCAACCGATCGTATATAGTCAATAACGCAAGACCCCGTAAACAATAAGCAGTAGCAGTAACGCGACGGCGCTGCGCCCGGGCGGATCACTCCACAAGCCGCAACGCCGCCGGCAACCTTGCCAACCACCGATTTTGACAACTTTGACTTATGGCGTACGACAACGACGAACTTACCGATTTGATCGCCCGCTGCGCGATTCGCGATCAGGCGGCACTGAAACGCCTGTACGATACCACCAGCGCTTTTCTGAACCGGGTGGCCTTCAAAATCGTCGGCTCTGAAGAACTCAGCAACGACGTCCTGCAGGAGGCATTTATACAAATCTGGAACAACGCCGCCCAGTACCGCCCCGATATCGCCAAGCCACTGACCTGGATGACCAGTATTGTCAGATACCGCGCCATCGATAAACTGGGCCACGAAAAGAAACACCGGGACCCGGTCGACCCCGGCTATGACCTGGACGACCTGGATTCCGAAAACCTGGGCACTACCACCGCCGGCGGCAGCCCGGAGAGTTGCGCCATCATGCACCAGGAACGCGGCTATCTGCTGGAATGCCTGGATACCCTCAGCGAGCAGATCGCCGAAAGTTTCAAACTGGCCTACCTGCAGGGGTTCTCACGAGAGGATATCGCCTCGCAATTCGACACCAACACCAATACGGTAAAATCCTGGTTGCGCCGCGGCGTTGAGAGATTAAAAAGATGTCTAGACAGCAAACTGGCCATGAACGCATGAAGGACGCCGGGACACAGGCGTTCGAATACGTGACCGGCACCCTGCGCGGTACCGAGCGGGACGAATTCGCCCGCCAGTTGCAAACCAGCACCACGCTGCGCCGGGAGGTCAGCTTCTGGGAAGAGCAATTGTTTGGCCTGCACAATACCGAAGATACACTGGCGCCGAGGGCCGATACCTGGCAAAAAATCAGCGCCGGGATCGCCGCGCCCGAGCCACGGCTGAGCACGCCCGCCCGCCGGGGCCTGCTGGCGTGGCTGCCCTGGGGACTCAGCGGCGCGCTGTCGCTGGTGTTGCTGTTTACGCTGACGCTGGGACCGGTGTGGGAGCGCGGCGGGCCGCCGGCGCAACCCGCGGATTATGTCGCGGTGCTGACCGATGCCGAGGGCGGCGCGCGTTTGACGGCGCTGACGGCGGGCGACTCGCAAACCATGTGGCTGCAGTGGGGCGAGGTGGAGCTGGCGGCGGATCGCGCGCTGCAATTGTGGGCCATCTCCCGCAGCGACGGCGAAACCCGCTCCATCGCCGTACTGGAGACCACCGGCGCCGGCCAGTTGGCGCTGTCCGATGCACACTGGCGGCTGGTCACGGATGCGTCTTTCCTGATCCTCACCGAGGAGGAAAGTGGCGGTTCACCACTGGATGAACCCAGCGATATCGTGCTGGCGCGGGGCGAGTGCGTTAGATTCGAGCCCGGAACCAATCCCAGTTGACGCAAGCGGTGATACCACGCTCGCCATACAGCACTCGGAATACCGTGCACAACCCAACGCACTCATACTGCCAAACCAATACATTAAAAACGACTGCCATACATAAAAAAAGTGAAACAAAACTATGACACTCAGACGTTCCCTGATCTTTTTCGCCGCCGGCTGTCTCGGGGCCCTGGCCAACAGTCTGGCCGTATGGTTTAGCGGCGATATCGGCTTTACCACGATGTTTGGCGTCGCCATAGCCCCGGCACTGAGCGCCGCCTGGCTCTACCCGCGGCTGGTTTGGGGCGGTCTCTGGGGGCTGCTGTTTCACCTGCCGGTGTACCGCTCCCGCTGGGTGTTGCGGGGGACGGTGTTGAGCCTGTTCCCCACGGCTTTTCAGTTATTCGTGGTGCTTCCCTATTTCAGGTCGAAGGGCATCGCCGGCACCGGGCTCGGTATGTTGACACCGGCGTTCGTGCTCCTGTTCAACTGGGTCTGGGGTGTCGCCACGGCATTTGTGATCAGGGTAGCCAGATGAGGGGCTGTATGAAGAGCTGTATGAAAGCCTCTATAAGGGCCTTTACGGGGATCTTGCTCGGCACCTTCATCAGTTGTCTCGCAGCCGCGGACCCGAAACTGCCGGTGACGGACCCGCAGCTCGCCGCCTGCCTGACGCAGATAGCGCAAAAACAGCAGTGGGTTGAGCCCGCCGATTTCACTGAAATTGTCTGCCACAATAAAGGCATTGAATCCCTGCAGGGCATCGATGCCTTCGCTAATGTCACCAAGCTGTCGCTGCACAAGAACCGGCTCGCCGAGCTGAAACTGGTGGGCCTGCGGCAATTGAAGCACCTCAATGTCGCTAAAAATTCACTGCGGGCGGTGCATCTGGAAGGCCTCGATAACCTGGCAGAACTCTACCTGTTCAACAACCGGTTGACCGCCCTCGAGCTGCGCAATATGCCGGTGCTGGTGAGGGTGAAAGCCAACTCAAACCGGTTGCGCAGTATCACTCTTGCCGATGTCGGCGCCTTGACCAAGTTGTATCTGTTCAATAACAAACTCGAGACCATGGATATCACTTCGCTGAAGGCACTGGTTTACCTGGATGTGCGCCAAAACCCCATGCCCGATGAGTTCTATGACTTTCTCGATGAGCAACCCGGACTGACCGCGCTGCACGACGGCAACGCCGAAGACTGGCAATAGTCCCGGAGAATCGCGTACTATAGCGCCCTTGACTGCTAGGGCCTGTCTACACTCATTGAGTTAGCTCTGTTGGGCCTGAACAGGCGCCAATCTAGGCGAGAGGAGCGTGGTTTGGTAGCATCAAATGAGCGACGAGCAACGACGAGTGGCGCCTGTTCAGGCCCAACCCGAAGGGCTGGGCCTCTCTCGCCGCTCAGCAGCGTTATCAGTCGCTCATTTGGCGCTACCAAACCACGCTCCTTCTGCCTTGCTGAGCGGCGAGAGAGGCCCAGCAAAGCTAACTCAATGAGTGTAGACAGGCCCTGGGTCTTGGGGGAATATTGAACTACGTCTGCAAACTGGCGGCCGTCGCCGTGGGTTCGCTGCCCTGCCTGGAAGCGGCAGGCGAGACGAGCCTGGACTACGGGCTGCGCCTGCGCTCCGCCAATATCGATGTCGTGAAAAACAGCGCCGAATCGTTATCGGCCAAAGTCCGCCTGACGCTGTCGCATGAATTCACAGAGCAAAGTAGCGCGCTACTGCAAGTGGATCATATCGAGACGTTTCTCGACAACCGGCACAGCACGGCGCTACTGGCCAATGACAACCCGCTGGTGCTGGATACGCCCGCCACGGAAATCAATCAGTTGTTACTGTCCCATCAATGGGACGAATACGGCCTGACCCTGGGCCGGCAGGTGATTGAATTCGACGCCGAGCGCTTTGTCGGCGATATCGACTTCTGGCAAAACGATCGCACTTTCGACGGTATTTCCCTCAACGCGGCACTGTGGTCCGGCTCGCGCCTCGCGTACGCCTATGTCTACAACGTCAACAGAATTTTCGGCGACGACGCGGGATCGCGCCTCGATCCGCAGGATATCCGCTTCGATGAACTCGACGGACGTCGGCCCGCCGGGCAATGGGGCGATCACCGGGTGGACGGCCACTTTTTACACCTGAAGGTCAAAGAGTGGGACTATGTCGAGTTGAGCGGCTACGGTTTCGCGGTGCATAACTACGATCAGGTTGCCAATTCCAACCGCACCCTGGGGCTGCGCAGTAAGTTTCGCTATAAGCCCGAGTTGCTGCAGTATACCGGCATCGTCGAACTGGCGCGGCAACAAAAACAAACGTCGGATGTGACGGCCTGGATTCCCTACTATTTACTTGAGGCGGGGTTCGAATACCGCGGCCTGGAGCTGAACCTGAGGCGCGAGTATCTGGGGCAGAAAAGTGGCGAAGCCTTTATCACGCCACTCGGCTCGCGCCATGAATTCCAGGGCTGGGCCGATCTGTTTAATGTAACACCGGTGGAAGGGGTGGACGATCGCTCGATCCGTCTCAACTGGCGCCAGCGGCCGTGGCAGATCGATCTGCGCTTGCACCGTTTTTATACCACCAAAAATACCACAGCTATCGGCGATGAAATCAACCTGGACCTGATTTACAAGCCGCACAGAAAACATGAGGTAAAAATACGCTTCGCCGACTACCGGCCGGAGTCGGGGCAAACCATCGCGCCGGACCGCACCAAGGGGCTGTTTATCAGTTATAGCTATAACCTTTGAGCGTTGGCATCGGCACGTTGACATCGTAGCGTTGAATGGACTGCCGGCGCCGGACACTGCTTGCCTGAGTGGCGCGTTACCTGTCGCCGAGGTTTTGCGCTAAAAACTGCATGACTTTGGTAAACAGCTCGGCCTGCTCCCCCACCCCGCTAAAGCCGTGCTCCCCTTCAGGGAATACATGCCAGGTAAAAGGCTTTTGGTATTTTTCCAGCATCAGTTTCAGCCGGAAAGCGTGTTCAATATCAACGATTTCGTCTTTGACGCCGTGCATAATCAACAGCGGCCGCTGCAACTGCTCCGCCAGGTAAACGGGAGATACAGCTTTCAGGTCTTCATACTCGGCCTCGGTGTCGCCGACATACTCTTTTAACCAGGCATCCTGCCGGGTATTGATGTCCGGCCCGTTGAGGTACAGATTCACGTCGCTGACCCCCGCTACCGTAATTGCACAACGATAAAAATCCGGTTGCTGAAGCACCAGCATGGTTGCGGCGTAGCCGCCGTAGCTCATACCGAATGCACAGACATTACTACCGTCGATATCGGCCCGGGATACCACTTGCAGGGCAGCCCGATGTATGTCCGTCAACATCAGTTTGCCCCACTGTTTGCGCCCCGCCTCTTTCAGTTCCGCGGTATAACCGCTGGAGCCGCGAAAGTTTACCCTCAAGACCGCATAGCCGTTGGCCGCCAGAAACTGGGTTTCCAAATCAAAATAGCGGTGGTCAAAAATACCTATAGGACCGCCATGGGGCTGGACGATTAACGGATAGGGCTGATCGCTTTTCCGCGCCGGCAGGGTCAGCAGGTAGGGAATCTCCAGCCCCTCCACCGAGACGGTCTGTTCGACCAGGCGGCTGCCCAGTGTCTCGGCCAAGTGCGGGTAGTGGCTGCCGACAACGCGCTCCTCGCCGGTGTGATTGTTCTTGAATACATAACGGCCCGGCTGACTGTGGCCCTCTTTAAATACCAGCGACCGCTTACCCGACTGGTCGTGACTGACGAATGATTGGAAGCTGGCTGCGGTCGTCGCGGCGGCCGGCTGCGATAGCTGGCTGTCCAGGTAGACACTGTGGATGCCGCCGTCGCGCAGCACTTCGACGCCGATCAGCGTATTGTCCGGCGGCAATAGGATAAGGTCGATAATTTTAAATGACGCGGTTTCAAAGACCAGTGTCTCCTCGTCAGTGGCATAGTTGATCTTGTAAACCGTGCGCTCTTCCTCTTCGGCAAAGTCCAGGCAGTAAAACGTATCGTCATTCTCCGCCATCGCGATGGGAAAGGTGCGGCTGCGCAGGGGCGCCGATGTGTCGTAGGCCAGTTGGTTCAAATCTGCATAGCGCCAGGTCTGCAAGACTCTGGGCTCGCCGTCGCCGTCAAATACATTGAGCACTAAATCCCTGTTTGCCGTGTAGCTCAGCACGGCAGCCGGCGCACCGTGGCGATCGATAAACCAACGGGTGGCATAGCCCCTGACTGAAGCGACCTCATTCGCCTTGGTAAACTGCCCGCCGTCCTTTTTCGTGAGTTTACTCAACTTTTGGTTATGTCTGCCCAGCTTGCTGATCTTGAGCCTGTAGACTTTCGAATACGGGCCGCTTTTCGCATAGAGAAACGTATCGGCCTGGTCCGGCAGTGAATGCACCAGCCACCCCTTGGTGCGAACCCTGAAAACCTCGACGTCGGCGGACGCCGTCGCAGGCACTCTGACTACCAGCAAATATTGTACATGCCTGGTATCCAGGAGATCTTTGACACCTTTTTTCACCTCGGAGAAATGTGCGGCTATATGCCCGTCATCCACCCAGGTAATCGCCCGAATACTGGCGTTTCTCTCGGTAAACTCGGCCGGGTTCAGTAGGGTGCTGGTCGCGCCCGAGGCCGGGTTGATCAGCTCCAGTCTCTGTCCGTCCGGTTTGTTGGTGATAGCGGCGATATACTTACCACCGGGGCTGAGTGCGGCCGCGGTCATTTCCGGTGCCGAAAAAAAAGTGTTCGCCTCGACGCCCGCCCGCACCGGGTAGCTGAGAATGGCGCCGGCCAGTGCCAGGTACAGTAAACAGTGGCGTATCATCTAATCCCCTGCTCCCCGATCAACTCGGCAAAAAAGTCATCTCTTACTCCGGCACCGGAGCGCAGGGGAGTGGTTGCCAGGCGTGCGCCCAGGCGGTTCTCTATCAACGCTTTGTCCGCCGCCATACGGTTGATAAGTTTAACATCGATGTGGCGCGTACTTCGCTCCGCATCGATAAACAGCTTGCCGACATAATTAACCCGGTCTTTTTTGATACTGAAGCGCCACTTGCGCCGGTACTCGGTATCCATCAGGTAAGGCAAATCGAAATAGGGGGCTTTAATGGAGGTGATTTGGTAGAGCCCTTCCGGTATGGCAAAAAGATACAAGCCATTGGTCTTGTGCTTCAACTCCACCACTATTTTCCTGGCATTCTTTCGCACTTTGGCCTTTTGGCCGGGCTCGAGATAAGCCTGTCCCCTGACATCGAGCCCGACAAACTCGAAAGACGGCGCCGCGCCGCTGATATCCAGGTTTATCAAAAAGTAGCCCTGGTTTTTTCTCAGCGGCGCGGCGCTGTCCGGCACGGTGAGCACAAACGGCTTTACCTCGGCCGCGGATTTAAAGGGTAGGAGCAAAAAACCGGAGATGGTTGCCAAATAGACCAGCTTTGATAAGTGCAAACCGTACGAACCTGCAAGTTTATATAACGAAAGCCTGATAAGGCTTTCCAAAAAAACGACGTAATCACAACAGTAACGAGAAGGCGTTGGCAGTTGGCTCTACAAGTTGATTCTACCAGTTGACCCCACCAGCGGATCCCAGTTGACTTCAGTTGGCTCTACTATCAGTACTATCAGTTGACTTTACCAGCCAGTACTATCAGTTGACTTTACCAGCCGCCTTTGGCATGTTGAGTTGCCGTATCATATCTCTGCTCGAACGGCAACGCAACGAGACTGTTGCGTAAATCTATTGTGCGAAACTTCGTCGTAAACAACCGGGTAGCCATTGGCTGGTAACGGGTTACTAACTGACTGACAACTATACTGAGCAGATAGTTGGCAACTGTTTTAATAACCCTATAGACAAAAATAGACAAAAATAGGCGCCGAGCAGTAGGAACTAAATATGCAAAGGGTTTTATCAGGGGTTTTATCAATGTTTTTATCACAGGCTTCACTGAGAGAGGCCTTTTCAAAACGGGTTTCTCAAAAAGAGGCATTGTCAAAAAAGACACTGCCGGCAGGGGTGTCTTCCCGCTCCCGTATCATTACCACACCTGCCTTTGCAGTCATCGCCCTGTTACTGCTGGGGGGATGCGCCGGACAGGTTAATATGCTGCCGACCCTATCCGAGCAAACCCGGCCGCAGGCCGATCAGGGCGTCGTGGTCGCCCGGGTCATCAACGCCAGTGCCTATCCCCTGCCATTCAATCAACTCACGATTACGCCGGAGAACCTCAACGAGTCCAGGCAGATCAAACCGGAACGATTAGTGGCCCCCTACCCGCTGGTCGACAGCAGCTCGGTGTTCTCGGCACCGGTTGCCGCCGGCAGCTATTCACTCAGCAGTATTCGCGCGTTTTACAGCAACGGCGACTATTGGTACAGCCGCTTTGTCAGCGCCGATGCGCGCTTTGGCACTTTCGAGGTCAGGCCCGGACAGGTAACGGATTTGGGGACTATCATTTATTACCCGAAGTCCCAGGAGGATAAATATATGGATATGCTGTTGCGCCTGCCGGCGTCCGAGCCCGGCGAGGTACTGGCGAAGTACTTCCCGTTTTACCCGGTAGAGCCCGCTGACATCCTCAGTTGGGACAGCGACGACTACGATGAGGAACGGGAGTCGCTGTATGTATCGGCAGCCCAAAACCCGGTTACCTACGATGCCAGCTACCTGGCGCCGGATGACTCCCTTTACTTTTTGGCGAAACTGGGCGTCATTGTGAAGCGCACCGCCGACGGGGAATGGGAACTGGATGCGGTGGACACCAATCTCGACCTCAACGCCATTGCGCAGAATAACAACGGCGACATAGTGGTCGGCGGCGGCGAGGGACGCCTGTTCTGGAAACCGGCGGGCGCGGACTGGCGGGACATATCACTAGACCACAGCTACGCCATTGAGGAGTTGCTCTTCAACGGTAACACCATTGGTGTATTGGCGCGGCAAAGGACCAAATTGAGTCTTATGCGCGCCGACATCGCCACCGGCCCAATACAGTGGCAGGCAGTCGATCACTATACGTCACTGCAGGGCTGGCACAGCATGCCCGCCCCGGAAGAGGGAAAAAGCCGCAAAAAATCGCCGCAAAGACCCAGAAAAATTGCCGATGCGACCTTATCGGCAATCGGCGATGAGACTTACCTGACCGTACGCACACTGCCGGCCCGCCAGGACCCCGTGTTTACCAACAGCAAGCCCGAAGTGTTCGGTTATCGCGGTGACGCCTGGCAGGTTTATGTCCCGGAGAATAAACCGGATGTCGCAGCCGTTGTCCAGGCGGGCGCCATCAAACTGGGGATCAAGCTGGCAAGTTTTTGGTCGTGGTCGGGGCGGCCCAGTTATTTGAAGTACGTTGAAAGCTCAGGTCAGTGGGAGGAGATAGCGACTTACGTGCTGCGTTGCGGCGGCGAGATAAGTGCCGACGGCAACTGCGCCGTCGGCGATAAGACCATCAGGGGTAAACGCCGCAGCTTTAGTCTGCGCACCGTTCCCTGGTTTAAAAACGACCGTCAGGCCATAGCCGCGGTCGCCTTCTCCAATGTCAATCCCTGGTCAGGGGAAAGATCCGTCGATACCAAGTTGCTGGCCACAGAGGATGGTGGAAAATCCTGGTCCGACACCGGCCACAGCTTACCCAAACCCTATTGTTACTCTTTCGTGCCGGAAGTGACAGATCGCCTGATGGTCTCCTGCAATGGTTCATCGGGGGATTTTTACGAGTCGCTGGACAATGGCGCCAGTTGGGAACACGTGCGCCAGCATGAAAATTTTTAAAGAACAACAGGGGAATGTCCTGCGAGGCGCCAAATCATACAATACGATGCCAGTACGCCCGCCGATTATATCGACATGCTCGAGGATGACTGGAGGCGGGAGAAGGTCGAAACCCTGAGGGCGATTATCAAAGCCAAAGCGCCGGACTTTTATTTCTGTGTGTACCCTTGCACCTGTAACCACTGCATAAAATTGCGCACCTTGCTCAGCGTCGCCTTCTCCGGCAGACAGTAAGCGCAATATTGGCTACCGGCCAGAACGACATCGGGTCGCCAGGGTACCAGCCACTTATTTTTCACAAACTCTTCGACCAAAACTGCACTGGCAAGCACCAGACCCCGGCCCGCCAGAGCGGCGTTGATGGCGTAGTGCTCCTGGTCGCAGCGGGTGATCTCCGGCGTCCGGTTAAACGCGGCAGGTGCCCGCGCGAGCCAGGTGCGCCAATCGATATTGGCAGGCCCCGGTTGCTCCCAGCGGGTGTCGAACAGACGTATAGGCTCAGCCGCGGCCAGGCCATCGATATAGCTTGGCGTACCATAGGCACCGATGGTCCCACCGCCGATAGGGGTTTGCACCAGGTCGTCGTAAACGGCAGTACCGCAGCGGATCAACAGGTCTACACGCTTATCTCTCTGCGGGTTGACGCTTTGGGTAGCCGTCTCAAACCTAAGGGTCACACCGGGGTACCGGCACTGGAAGTCGGTCATGCGGTGCACCAGCCACAACGCGGCGAAAGCCGGTGTAGTACTTATCGTCAGTATCGCTGCGTCTGCCACCAGTTCCTCCAACGCCCGGCTTATGGCCAGAAAACCCCGGTTGACGGCGCCGGCCAGGCGCGCGCCCGCTGCGGTGGGTTCGACGGCGCGGGTGCGGCGCACAAACAGGGCTATACCGAGCTGTGATTCCAACCCGCGGATCTGGTGAGAGATGGCGGTCGGCGTCACCACCAGCTCTGCCGCCGCCGACTTGAAGCTGCCCAGGCGGACGGCGGCCTCAAAGGCGCGCAGCGCAGTGGGAGATGGCAGTGACTTGAACATATAGATGAATATTAATTATTTATTTTTGTCGTTATACCCCGCCTTCGGTCCACTTTGCAACCGCTCCTCCCGGCTTGGGTCACCGCCAGGTGTGCAACCAGGTTTGCTACTGCCGCACGGTCACTATGCTGCGAATAATCATAGTTACAGTCACTATACCCCTGGTACTCGAAGGCAGTTTGACGCACGGCTTCAACGCCGGGGTAGTGACTGCGTGAGTTGATATACGCGCCCCAGGGTGGCGACAAGACAGAATGAAGTTCTATCATAGAGCAAATTTTTTTCACTTATAGGGAAAATATAAGGGGCGCTTCCCCCGCACTTCAGGACGAGGGCAGGTAACAATTTTTTAGCTTGACAACGTTGTCTTTCGCAATCAACAATGCGCCCATTACCGTCGACCGCCGGAGCCGTCCATGCCACAGTCATTCGTAAGGATTATGAAAGCCTGTCTGCTACTGTCCTCTCTCAGTTGCGCCACAGTGGGCTGCAACCCATGGTCAGCCGGCGCAGATGCGACCACTGCCGATACGCCTGAGGCGATATTTTTCGACGACTTCCACTACACCACCTTCGACGCTTTCCGGGCCAACGGCTGGCGCGCGCGCACCGAGACCGGCCACCCGGGCGTCGTCGGCGCCACCTGGTCGCAGGACGGCATCAGTTTTCACCCCGCCGCCGCGGGGGCCCGCAAAGGTATGGTGCGCCTGACCAGCGTTACCGACGGCAGCGCCGCCAACACCCGGCACACCCAGTTCTGCCATGCGCGCAAGTACCTCTACGGCACCTACGCCGCGCGGGTGTACTTTCGCGACGCGCCGAGCCAGGGGCCGGATGGCGACGAGGTGATACAGACGTTTTACGCTATCAGCCCGCTTGAGGAACCCATGCATCCGGACTACAGCGAAATGGATTTCGAGTACCTGCCCAACGGCGGCTGGGGGGAGGGCGAACTCGCGCTCTGGGCTACCAGCTGGGAGACGTTTCAGCTCGAGCCCTGGACCAAGGTCAACGAGTATGACACTACCTTCGGTTCCCTGGAGGGCTGGCACACCCTGACCATGCATGCCACCAAGCACCAGTTGCGCTATTACATCGACGGTCGTCTGTTCGCCGAGCACTCCGCCAAGGTCGCCCCGGAAGTTCCCATGTCGATCAATTTCAATCTCTGGTTCACCGCCGAGGGCGCCATCGATTCCGACGCGCTGCGCAGTTACCAAGAGGATGTGGACTGGGTGTTTCACGCAGTCGGGCAGCAATTGAGCAGCGCCGAAGTCGAGGCTCGGGTAGCGGCGCTGCGCGCTGCGGAAGTGACATTTACCGACAGCGTGGCGGAGATGACGCCACCACTGCCCTCTCCCTGCGGGCTCTGACCCGCGCGACTTTCTGTAGGGGGGCCAGCCGCCGGCGTGGTCCCGCAACCGTTCATGCCCCCGGGTAGTTATGATCGGTCCAGTGCATAAATAACTAATAATCAACAAAAAAATGAACACAATCACGCTGGTATCAAAACGGCCGAGGTCGCTTTACCATCGCGACCTGGCCATCGAAGACGGCTGGTCTGAGAGCCATTTCGAACTCTGCAAAGACCTGCCCGCCCAAGTTTTCGAACAACGACTGGCGGCCTTGTATGATCAGTTGCCGCAAACCCTGTTTCTGTATGGCGGCACCCACTGGAGCACCGAGTCGGGCCGGCCGACGCTGGTGATCGAGCGGTTATCGGACCAACTGGTTCGCATCCGCTTTTTTGAAGCGCTGTGGCAAGGCTCTGCCATTCGGTCGTTTGGCCGGTATCTCACTGCCGCCCAGGCCTCAATTGGCGCCGTCCACAATGCCGAAGCCGACAAGCTGAGATTGGTTCGCTACTCCCACCACGACGATATTTTGCCGCTGTTGACCGCAACTACCACCGCGCCGGCGCACAGTATTGAGCTGGCTTTGCCTAACAACCGGGCCCCGGGCAACTGCGATCGGCCCGGTCTATTGCGAGCTGTCGCCCGGGTACTCGCCAGCTACCAGGGCAGCCGGCAGGCAGAGGTGGCCTTTGCCGAAGCCGTAGACAACCCTATCTGGATAGACTTTGACTTCCATTCCGCCGTCGTGGACCTCGCGCATAACTGGCGTGAGGCACCGCCCACTGTGCGCCTATTTAACAGCAGTGCAGCGCGCGCGCAGTGTGGCGTGGTCTTTGGATCGACAACTTTGACATCGACAACAACAGTGTTTCCCATCAGCATTCAAATACGCGGGGAGAGCGGACGACTTGCCGTCCGCCAGGGCCTCATGTGCGAAGACCAAGTGAGACAGCTTGCCTGCGCTATCGAGTCCTCGACAAGGGGGATGGAACCCGATTTTCCCGACTTGCGTTTTACGGGCGGCGCCGCCAAAAAAACCTGTGTTTTTCTCCATGCGTTTTCCCAACAGCTACACCGATCACCAGAGGCAACCGCGATTCACTTCACAGGGAAAACATTCAGCTATCGCTGGTTAGACGAGACCGCCAGCAGTGTGGCGCTACAACTATCGACGGCCGGGGTGACGGGACCTGAGCCGGTTGCAATCTACCTCGATCGATCACCCATACTGGTGGCCAGTATGATAGGCTGCTGGAAAGCCGGCTTGTCTTATACGCCCATTCCACCGGATACACCGCCGCGACGTATCGCCACCATGCTGGCAGGCGCGCAGGTTAACGTTGTTCTCTCTGACCTGCCGGCGGCCAACGCTTTCGACCTGCTGGTAATCGACCCGTCTAAAGCACCCGCGCCGGCACCTTTCACCGCGCGCTCTGCCGTCACCGCCTATACCCTGTTTACGTCGGGCACCACCGGAGCGCCTAAAGGGGTGAGTATTTCGCACTTGGCAATCGGCAATTTCTTGACCGCCTGCCGAAACAGATTGCCGGAAGCGGCTATCTCACGCGTGATGGCCGCCACCACGGTGGGCTTTGACATCTCCGTGCTGGAAATATTTCTGCCGCTCTATTGCGGCGGCCAACTGGTTTTATCACCACATACCCTAAGCAGTGATCCGGATGCGGTGATCGCCCTGGTAGCGCAATACCGCCCGACCTTGTTGCAAGGCACCCCGGCGGTTTGGAAGATGCTCGAAGCACTCTCGTTCATCGCCCCCACCGGTTCGACGCTACTGGTCGGCGGCGAGGCGCTGCCACAGGCACAGGCCCGCTGGTTACTGACCCAGAGCCGATCGGTGTGGAATATGTACGGACCCACCGAAGCCACTGTGTGGGTCGCGGCCCAACGGCTCGAACACCGGCAAGTCGGGCAGTCGGGTATCCAACCCATCGGCGGTGCGCTAACCGGTTGCCGCCTGCACCTTATCGATCCTTTTGATCGACCGGCGCCGGCAGGTGCACTGGGGGAAATCCATATTTCCGGGCTATGCCTGGCGCTCGGCTATATCAACAGCCCGCGACTAAGTCGTGAAAAGTTTTACTTCAATTCCCGACTGGCCACCCGCCTCTATCGCACCGGCGACCTGGCGGTGTTTGATCAGAGCGATTGTTTCATCTTCAAAGGCCGCAATGACCACCAGGTAAAAATTAACGGATACCGCATTGAACTGGGTGATGTCGAAGCAGCGCTTGGGCAGGTCCCGGGTATATCGCAAGCGGCGGTTATCGTGCAAACAAGCGGTAGCCCTCGGCTGGTCGCGTTTGTGACCGCAGCACAGCCTGTAAAAACAGATGCGCTGGCTGTCGAACTGAGCCAGGTCCTGCCCGGGTATATGATCCCGAGCCGCATTGTTCAAATCGATGCGATGCCTTTAAACAACAGCGGCAAGGTCTGCAAGCACACATTATCTGAACAGCTTTCCCGCCCTGAGGTCGAGGCGGCGCACCCGATTACCGCAATCTGGCAGCGCTGCCTGGAAGTGGAGCAACTCGATGAACAGGCATCGTTTTTTCACAACGGCGGCAACAGCCTGATGGCCGTTATGGCGTTGTCCATGTTGCGCAAGCAGGGTTACAACGCTTCGCTAAACCACTTCTATCAGGCTGAAAGCCTGGTACAGTTTATCGAACTGGTTGAGAAAGAGAAAAGCCATAACCTGGCGACAACAGCACCTCACGGTGTGGTCAACATGCCGAATTACTGCTGGTTCAGGCAGCGCAAAGACCCGAATCACTGGAACGCTCCGGTACTGGTCGAAACACCACCGGCGATCACGGAACAGCAACTGAAAAAGGCGTTGCAGTTCTTGCTGCAGCGCCATGAGGAACTGCGGGCAATCTGGCCCGGGTCAAAAAAATATCGCCAAAGTGTATCCGGGTATTGGCGCCACTTCACACTTGAAAACGACGACAAAGACCAGGTCACAGAGATATGCCGGCGTATACAAGCGCAGATTGCAATTGCCGGGCAGCCGTTTCTCGTCGCCTCTATTGACCGCCCCAGGCAAAACCTGCTGTTTATCTGCACTCACCACCTGTTGGTGGATCATCTATCCTGGCAGGTTTTAATCGCCGAGTTGGCTGAAATATTTTCAGCTCTGTGCAAAAACCGGCAACCCCGCCTACCGAGCGTAGAAACGACGCTCAATGATGCCGCCAACGCTTACTTGCAGGCGTTCAAAAGGGGAGATGCGGCGAGAGACTTTTATCCGATTGTCAGCCAGGAATGGGAACTGACGGAAACCGGAAAGCTGGACGTCTCGGCTCGGGAAGATACTCGCCTTGCCAGCCTGACCCATGAACTCCCCCTGCTCCCCCTGCGCACTGCCGCCGAGCGACATCAACTGTCGATGCAGGCGCTGCTGGCGGCGGCGCTTGCCCGCAGCTACTGCCTTGTCAGCGGCGCCCGCGCGCTATCGCTCAACCTGGTACACCACGGGCGTACCAGCAATTATTTCGGCGACCTGGATTTCAGCAACACCATCGGCTGGTTTACCAACTATTACAACGTACTGCTGAAAGTGGAAAGCTCGATAGTGAGCACGGCCGTAGCAGCAGAGAGGGCACTGGCCAGGATGCGCGGCAAAGAGGCCCTGCAAAGTATTATGCAGAGCTACTCTGACAACGCTGAGGAAATAGCCCGGCGGCTTTCTCATCAACTTGAATTGAACTATGTAATCGCCGGTAGGCATGCAGAAGCCATCGATCTTTCCGATATCCCCGTCGGCGACACCGACGGTGCGCTCGCGGCGCACACCAAACCCTTTTTCAGGGCTGTCCAGTCTGAGCAAACCTTACTGCTGCGACTGAATTTCACCCAGTGTTACGACCCCGCGCAGATGCAAACACTGGCAGGCGAAGCTATCCGGCAACTAAAACAACTTGAGCAAACTACAGTGGAAGCAAATGGCCATGGCGCTTAGCAACAAGGATCGAGCCAGTTTTATAAAAACCACCCTGAAACTGGCCGTACCGCTGACAATTCAGTCGGTTTTCTTTTCCTCGAAATCATTGACCGACGTACTGATGCTGGGCCAGCTAAGTGACGAAAGTGTCGCTGCTGTCGGGGTCGTGGCCAGGGTGTTTATGATCGCAACATTCATTATTTACGCAACAGCCAACGCCGGCGGCACACTGATCGCCCAGTATTTCGGTGCTCGATCAAACTTGCGCATAAACCAGGCTTTTCAGGCGACCATGTTGGTGACGGTTGGTTTCAGCCTGCCGGTCGTAGCCGTCTTCCTACTCTGGCCGCAGTGGATTGTCGGCGTTGCAACCGTCGATCAGGCGGTGATCTCACAGGGTGGCGATTACCTCAAGATCGTCGCCGTGCAATTGGCCTGCGTCGCCTATGTGTCGTGTTTTGCGGCGGCGTTGCGCTCTATTCATCTGGCCAACGTGGCAACCCTCTACAGCGTGCTCGGTGTGATCGTCAATATTGTCTTGAACTATGTGCTGATCTTTGGCCACTTCGGCGCGCCGGCGCTGGGTATCAAAGGGGCCGCACTGGCGACGGTAATCGCCTCGATAGTCGAAGTCGTTGCGTTGACGGTCCACGTGAAGGCAAAAGGCGCCGTCCTGCAATTATTCGGCAGGTCGCTGTTGCAGTTCAACGAGATAAGGTCGGTTGTAAAGCTCGCCTGGCCGGTCGCTTTAAATATGACGACCTACTCCGTCGGCTTATTCGCCTATGTGGTTATTTTCGGCAATATCAGCACCGAGGCGCTGGCGACCATCAGCTTGTTGACCCCGATTGAGTCAATCGCCACCTCCTTGTTGCTGGCACTGGCGTCTGCCGTTGCCGTGGTCATCGGCAATGCGATTGGTGAAGGCCGGGGCTCGGAGCATGTCTACCAACTTGGCCGACTGGCTACGCTGGTCAGTATCGCTTCGGCGATAGTTGTCACCTTGTTGATGTTGGCATTGGAGCCGCTTGTACTCGGTTGGCTGCACGGATTTTCGCAACAGGCGGAATCGATGGCATCCATAGCCTACAAAATTGTCGCTGTGGGTGTAGTGGTAAGGGCACTGCCTATCGTGCTGATCATCGGTGTCCTGCGCGCCGGCGGCGACAACCGATACTGCCTGTATCAGGACCTGATTTCCCAATGGGGAATCGGCGTGCCGGTAGTGGCGCTGCTGGGGATCGTGCTCGGCCTGCCGCTACCTATCGTCTTTGCTTCTCTGTTCCTCGAAGAGCTCGTCAAAGTGTTCGGCTCCCTGCATCGGCTTCGATCCCGCAAGTGGGTGAACAATTTTGTGGGGGCGCCGGCATGAACTACGATCATATGGTGCTATCGCCGCACCTGGACGATGCGGCGCTCTCCTGCGGCGCATCGATCAACAAGTGGGTAGAGCAAGGCAAGCGGGTTATCGTGGCGACCTTCTTTACTCGCTATGATCTGTCTGCCGACTCACTAACCGATTTTGCCAAACAAGTTCATGCCGAAATGGACTTGACGGTCGAAGATGCTGCGGCGCGTCGCCTCGAAGATCATCAGGCGATGTTGCAGCTGGGCTGCGACTACGTCTATCTCGATGCCCTGGATGCCATTTATCGCTCGAACGGCGAGTGCGCCCACAACAGCTATGCCGCCTTGTTTGCCGATTTGCCCGCCTGGGAAAACGTTCATATAGAACAATTGTTTCGCCAACTTGCGCAGTTGCTGGAGAGCCATCGCACCGGCGAAATAATAGCCCCGTTAGCGGTCGGCAATCACATTGATCACCAACTGGTAAATCGGTTGGCGCAACGCCTACAGGCGGATTATCCCGTGCGTTACTACCCGGACTACCCCTATGTTGACCCCGAATTCGGACCCAACCGGGAGGGGGAATCGCAGTACTCACTGGTCAATACGCTCGCCAGGCCGGAGTTTACCGGTTTGAAGGCACGGCGTGAGGTTATCGCTGAGCGTCACTTTCAGGCAAAACTGCGGGCCATCGGCGCCTATCAGTCACAGGTGGATTATCTGTTTGAATCCATGCCGCGCATGGAGCAGATGTTGCGCAATCACAATCAGGTCAATACCGCTGAACCTATGGTGGAAACGTTCTGGAGCCAACCATGAAAAAACTACATTCCCTCGGTGAACGCGTCTATGACACCTATGATGTCGAATCCTACTACGGTGAAGAGGAGTTGCGCTTTCTCAAGAAACGATTGCCGCTGCGGGTATTGAGCGAGTCGGATTTTGCCGCTTGGCAACGCCAGGGCTACGTTGTGATAAAACAGGCGGTATCACGCCGGCAGGCCCTGGCGACCTACCATGCCATGCTGGATTTCGCCGGGCTGGACCCGGACAATCCGGCGCAGTGGAATGACTTTCCTGATTTTCCAACACAACAGCACAAAGACCTCCACGTTATCGGCATGATCGAGTGCTACCACCACCGAACACTGTGGGAAAACCGGCAAACGCAACGGGTCTATGATGCCTTCGTCGACATATGGGATACTCACGACCTCTGGGTGACACTGGATCGTATCAATCTCAACCCGCCGAATACAGGGACGCGGGCCATTAACCCGTTCATTCACTGGGATATCGACACGACACTGACGCCACTGCCGCAACGGGTTCAGGGCATACTGGTATTAAACGACAACTCCCAACAGCAGGGAGGCTTTCAGTGCGTCCCGACCCTTTACCAGGAGTTCGATAAATGGGTCAGCCATCAACCCGATAATCGCGACCGCTATGTCCCCGAGTTGAGCGCCCATCACGCCATTGTCGTGCCCGAAGTGCAAGCGGGTGATCTGTTGATCTTCAACGGCTTGCTACCGCACGGTATTGCGGCAAATCGCACTCGACACCAGATCAGGGCGGTGCAGTACCTGTCCATGATGCCCGCTGTCTATGCCGCCGATAAGGTACTGGCCGACCGCCTGTTGAGCTATCAAACCCTGTCCACGCCAACGTGGGATGCATCCCTGGTGGGAGACCCCGTGCTGCATGAACAACAGCGCTATCGCAGCCCGGCGCTCTCAGCGCTGGGGCAACGGCTGTTGGGGGCGCAGCCGTGGTAAAACATGTGTGCATGGCATTGCCGACCAATAGAGCCTGTGCAAATGCCATTACCGACCTGTATCGAGAAGCCGAGTATGCCGTGCGGCACTTCCCGGTGGCGGCCAGCGTCCTGATTGTGGACACCTCGACGGATAGCGCTCTCGCTGCCAATCGGGCCGCTGTCAACAAGTTGCCGCGAACTGACGGCATCAGTGTTGCGCATCTGGATAACAACACCCAAGTGTCGCTGCTATTGCAAATCACTACCGAGCCCTCCCTGGTCAGGCAACTCCTGCCGGAGACCTGCTCGTATGGGGCGGCAACCAATCGCCTGTTTTTGTTTGCCAATTGGCTCGGTTGCCAATCGGTGCACCGCAGAGATTCAGACAGCCGTTACCAACGTTGTGACCAGGATGCCGTTTACCCGATTGCCGCCGAATTGCCGCATATATTCTGCGACAAGCTGGAGTCGAGCTGGATGCTCGAACAGCCGCCCCCCGCCCGTGCTTTGGAGCCCAACTGGATAGTAGGCGGATCTTTTATCGGCCCGCCATCGGTCGATCTGTCGGGCCTGAAACAGGCATCCCGTTCCATCCTGGCAAAGCTTCTCAAGCTGACGGTGCCGGACGGTATTGAGATACCGGGCGATGTCCTGCTGCGCAGATTCGACAGCGTGGCCGAGCCCCACCTGGTCGATGAATTTACCCTGCAAGATCACGCAAAGTTTCGAGTCGATCTTTGTAATATCGCGTTTCGCGATATTCAACAACACCTGCCGGTCCCCAACATAACCGACACCATCGGCAGCGACTACTTCTCCCTGGAGTTGCTGAGACGGGCCGGTAGAGTGCCGGTGATGCACAACCGCCATATCGTCAATCAATACCTGGACAATCGGCAAGCTGAGCAGAGCCAACCCATTTACCAGCGGCGCCTTGTCAACTACGTGCTTTACATGTGTCTTTTCAACTGGCTGGCAAAGGCGGCCACGTCCGTATTCACCGATGCGCACGAGATAAGGCTGCAACCGCTGCGGGATAGGATCGGCGCCGCTTACGACGAGACCCGCGCGCAAGTCGAGAACCATCTCGATCAGATGACAGCGTGGCATTTGACTTTACCGGGGATGTACCGGGAGATGGGCCGCACGCTTAGAACCCGGCGCAACCCAATACTGACTTGGTATAAAGAGGAAGTGAAGCAGTTTGAGGCACTGCTGGGCGCCTGGCCGACACTGATGTTGCGGGCGCGGGAATTGGGCTCGGCAATGGCAGTCGATCCCATGGATCGCTACGCCTGAGACTCTATACCGCGCAGTAAAACTGACGTTACAAACCGTGCATCGGTTCCACTTACAACAACACTCGGGGGATAGAAAATATGAAATTCCGGCAGTACTTTCCCCTGTGGTTGCAGATTATGGTCGGCGGTCTGGCCACTGCCGGCGGCCTGCTGGCAATGCGCCAGGAGCCCGCCATAGTACCGCCACCGCCCAGACCTGAGACTTTGGTGAATGTGGTTATCGCCAAGCCGGATAGCTACAGTCTCCGTGTGAGAAGTCGGGGCACCGTGGCACCAAAGCGAAAAATAGATGTGGTCGCGCAGGTTGCCGGCCAGGTGGTGGCAGTGGATGCCTCATTTGTCGACGGGGGGTTCTTTACCGAGGGAGCGGCCCTTATCCATATCGACAGTCGTGACTACGAGTATGCCCGCGACAGCGCTCGCGCCCACCTGGCCGCAGCAGAGGAAAGCCTGGCCGTCGAACAGGGGCGCGCCCGCCAGGCCCGTGGCGAGTGGCGCGATCTGAACAACGAAGCGGCTAACGCACTGTTTCTGCGCAAGCCGCAACTGGCAACAGCCCGGGCGCGTTTGCAGGCGGCCCGGGCGGCACTGAAAAAAGCCGAACTCGACTTGCAGCGCACCCGTATCAGCGTGCCTTTTTCCGGCCGCGTGCGCCGGACCTTTGTCGACCTGGGACAGTATGTGACGCCGGGCACCCCGGTAGCGGCGGTTTACGACACCAGCGTGGCGCAAGTCCGCCTGCCGCTGACGGATAGACAGGCGGCGCTGGTCGACCTGCCGCTGGGCTTTCAGGCCGATGCAGATAATCCCGGACCGCCGGTGTTGCTGCGGGGTCAGGTGAGTGGCAAGCGCTATCAGTGGCAGGGATATATTACCCGCACCGACGCCAGTATCGATACCCGCTCACGGCTGCACTACGCCGTAGCGGAGGTCGCCGCCCCCTTTGCACGCCGCTCCATGGCACAACACGGGCCGGACCACCCCGACGCACCGCTGGTCGTCGGGTTATTTGTCGAGGCGGAAATCAAAGGGCGCCGGCTGGAAAACCTGGTGCGCCTGCCGGCAACGGCAGTGTTTAACCGCGACCAAATTTACCACCTGGACGCGCAACAGCAGATAGTCCCGACCCGGGTAAAGCTGTTACAACGCGACCGCGACTACGCCTGGATCGAGGCGGGACAACTGGGCGGGGTCGCCGTGGTGGTAAGTCACCAGGCTTATATGGCGCCCGGACTGAAAGTCGTTGCCAGGACATGGACCGGCAATCAGTTGGTGGATGCCGGGGAATAGGTTATGGAGCGCCTGATTCAGTGGTTTATCGCCAATCCTATCGCCGCCAATCTCTTAATGGTATCGATCGTGCTGGGCGGCATACTGAGCGCCCAGCGCCTGGAGCAGGAAGTGCTGCCGCGGGTGAATACCAATTATGTGGACATCACCATGGAGTACCCGGGCGCCGGCCCGCGCGAAGTCGAGCAGCAGATCACGATGCGGATCGAGACGGCACTCGCCGATATCGAAGGCATCAGGCAGCTGCGCTCGGATTCGCACCGGGGTCATGCCGTTGTCACCCTGGAGGCACTGGAGAGCACAGACCGGCAACAACTGCTTAACGACATCAAGGCCCGGGTGGACGCTGTCGACACCTTTCCCGCAGCCGCCGAACGGCCACTCGTGCGCCACCGGGTGCAGCGGCGGGTGCTGTTGTACTTTGCGCTCCACGGCGATGTGGACGAGACAGTTCTGAAAGAGTACGGCCAGTTGATCAGCGATGAACTGGCACAGCAAAAAGATGTTGCGTCGGTGCGTATAACGGGGATGCGGGACGACGAAATCAGCATCGAAGTATCAGAGGAGAACCTGGATCGCTACCAGCTCAGCTTCGATCAGGTGGCTGCGGCTATCCGCCGGTCATCGCTCAGCCTGCCGGCCGGCACCATCGAGACCGACGGCGGCGATATTCAGGTGCAGACCCGCAACCAGGCCTACAGTGCCGGGGACTTCGCTCGCATAGTCGTGCGCAGCGGCAGTGACGGCAGCCGTTTGTTATTGAGCGATATAGCCGATATCCGCGATGGCTTTGCCGAGCAGCGGCGCGAGGTTATTTTTAACCGGCGCCGGGCACTGGCCTATGAAGTGTACCTGACCGATAGTCCCAACCTCGCACAGGCCACCCTGGAAGCCCGCCAATACCTTGAGCGCGCCCGGCAGTTGCTGCCGCCGAGCATGGGTATTGAAGTCACCTTCGAGAAGAAAAGTATCTTCGACGACCGGTTGCGGCTGTTGAGCAACAACGCCGTCAGCGGCCTGATACTGGTGTTTGTGGTGCTGATGCTGTTTCTGCGGCCGCTGCTGGCCATCTGGGTATGTATGAGCATTGTGGTGGCTTTTTGTGGCGCCTTCTGGTTGATGCCCTATGCCGGTATGTCGCTCAACCTGTTGTCGATGTTTGCTTTTTTGATGGTGCTGGGTATTGTCGTGGACGACGCTATCGTCATCGGTGAAAGTATCTATGCGCAGCACCAGGCCGGACTGCGCGGCACCCGGGCGGCGGCCGGCGGTGCCAAACAGGTCGGCAAACCGGTGGTGTTTGCCATTTTGAGCACCGTGATCTTTTTTGCCCCCATGCTCGATCTGCCGCCGTCCCTTGCCAGCATCACCTACCCCATCGCCGTGGTGGTTATACTGTGCCTGCTGTTTTCATTGATCGACTCGCTCTTTATTCTACCCGCACACCTGGCCAATATGGCCGCTGAAAAGCCGAGCCGCATAGCGGCGCTGAATAAACTCGCCGAGCTGCGCGCCGCCCTGGGCGGCGGTCTGGTTCGAGTCGCCGATAATTACTACCGCCCGCTCTTGCGCCGGGCGTTAAACAACAATGCAGCAACTCTGGCGGGATTTTTCATGGCACTGCTCATATCGGTGGTGGTGTACCAGGCGCTGCCGAAGAGCTTTCAACCAACGGTTCCGGCAGATTTTGTCAGTGTCAGCGTCACCTTGCCGGAAGGCACCCCTTACCGGGAAACACGGCGCATCATGCATCAGATCGTAACCGCGGGAGAAGCCCTGCGGACAGACCCGATGCTGCTACAGTTGAACGCCGGCAAAGGCGGCTTTATCCATCAGGTTACCGCCAGCACTGACGACAATAAAGTGGGTGTCTTTATCGGCATGCGCGACGCACTGCAGCATAGGATATCCTCCCCCCAAATCGCCGAGCGCTTGCGGGAGTTGATTGGCCCCTTGCCGGAAGCCAAGCAGTACTCGCTGAACTATGCCTTCGACGAGGAGAGCGCAGATATTCAACTCAACATAAATGTGCCCGGCAATGATATGGAAACGCAACGGGCGGCGGCCGCGGCTGTCTCGGCCGCACTGGCGGCCTACCCGGGTGTGTTTAACGTGCGCGACAGCCTGGACCTGGGCCGGGTGGAGGTTGAGCTGGCGTTGAAACAGCACGCCGACCAGTTGGGTATCAGCCTTGAGGATATCGCCAGACAGGTGCGCCAGGGTTTCCACGGCGAAGAAGTGCAACGAATTCCGCGCGCCAGGGAAGATGTTCGGGTGATGCTGCGCTATCCGGAGGCCGAGCGCCGCAGCCTGGATCAACTCACTGAAATGCGTGTGCGCACGGCCGGCGGCGTCCAGGTTCCATTGGAAGAGGTGGCGGAAATACGCCTGGTTCCGGGCTTTACCTCGATACAGAGAATAGACCGCCGCCGCACTATCAGCATCAGCGCCGAGGTGGAAAACGGTGTGGACCCCACCCGGATCGTCGCCGACCTGAAAACACGGCAGTTACTGAACTGGCAGCGCGAATACAAGGGTTTCAAACTGGATACAGACGGCAACCTGAAAACACAACAGCAGTCCAATCGACAGTTGTTGATTAACCTGCTGGTGGCCCTGGCAGCGCTGTATGCCTTGATGGCAATCGCCTTTCGCTCCTACTTTCAACCGCTGCTGGTGCTCACCGCGATTCCCTTCGGCTTTATGGGCGCCGTGATTGGACACAAGTTACTCGGCCATGAGGTCAGCTTTATCTCGCAGCTTGGGTTTCTCGCCTGTGCCGGTGTAGTCATCAACGACAATTTAGTCCTGTTGGACCGTACCAATCAGTTACACCGGCAGGGAAAGACCGTGCTCGCGGCAGTGCTGGCCGCCGGCAGCGACCGTTTTCGCGCGATAACACTTACGTCCCTGACAACGTTTATCGGTCTGCTGCCGCTATTGTTCGAGCAGAGTATCCAGGCCCGTTTTTTGATTCCCATGGTGATTTCCCTTTCTTTCGGTGTAGTGTTTGCGACCACTGTGACACTGATTCTGGTGCCCTGCCTGTATGTGATGGGGTATAGAGTATCCACAGGGTTGCAGCGATTGACTATGGACGACGAAGTGGCAGGCGCCCTGGAAATCGCAGAGACGGGCAATACCTGAGGGGTTGCAGCAGAACTTACACTAAGTCTGGTGCCGGACGCTAATGGATAGGAGAACTGAGCATGGTAAATCAAAGCATGGATAAAGCGGGCGAATCATACGGAATATCGGTCATAGTGCCGACCTACAACAAAGTAGAGCTGTTAAAGCGCACCATCGATTCTCTGCTCAAGCAAACGCTTGCGGCTGAGTGCTATGAAATTATAGTGGTTGATGACGGCTCCAATGACAGCACCGGCGAAGCCGTCAAACAATACCAGGCGGTGCATTCGAATATTAAATATCTCTATACGCCCGATGACGGCTTCCGAGTATCAAGGGCCCGGAATATCGGTATAGCAGCGGCCGCCAAAGAGATTCTACTGCTATTGGACTCGGGAATCCTGGCGGGATCGAGATTGTTGGAAACGCACTTGATTAAACACTATGAAAAATTTGATTCGGTGATAGTGGGATTATCTCATGGCGTCGAGGAAGTAGCCTTGAGTGCGTCCGACACCATCGTGGAACTGTTGCAACAGCAGACGGTTGACAAGGCGCTTGACATAATGACGGATATTCCCGAGGTTCAGGATTGCCGCTACGATTATTTCAAAATGAGAAATTTCGATATCGCGGGATTCCCGATCCCCTGGATCATCTTCTGGGCCGGGCATGTGTCGCTGAGGAGACGCGCCGCCGATCGCCTCAACGGATTCGATGAGTGGTTTACCTCATGGGGAGGGGAGGATGTCGAATTCGGCTATCGGCTTCATCAAGCCGGCCACGAGTTCGTTATGCTGGATCAAGTGCTGTCCATTCACTACCCGCATCACAAGAACACGCCCCACAAGACATCCAGCAGTTCGGACAATCTCAAATATATGATTGACAAGCATCGGGACAGGTGGATGACGAAACTGCTTACCGGCAGCTGGATGAGTGTATGCGAAAGCGCCCTGGCGGAAACGGAAAAACACATCGGATAACCGGGTGACCACCGGACCCGGTGGCAGCCTCAGCACGTATCAGCTGTAATAACCCAGACCTGATCGGGTATGGGATTTCGATGAGTCATGGCAGGCAAACGTGCGCATCAGCCTATCGACGCTGAAGACATACCGACAGCATTGCCAACCGATCCGATCCGGCATATCCACCGTTCGGTTGGTTTAAATCAACCTCTGCGATACCAACTTCGCGTGTCACTGTAACTTCAAAACACACCCGGGCATCTGGCATAGGTATTGCTAACACCATCGTATAGTCAGTCATAGCCATACGGGTTCTACCGCGGCTTATCATTACCGTTGTCAGGGAAATATTATGATCACTTGGGCTGTTATCTTCTTTGTCATTGCGATAGTGGCAGGGTTGTTGGGGTTTACCGGCATCGTCGGTGCGGCTACCAATATGGCCTGGGTCATAGCCGTCTTTGGTTTAGCGCTGGCTATTATGTTTGCTATCAGGGGGAGTGTTCCCCGCGGGCAGTAAAGTGCCCGATCCTATCGTCAATCAACATTTCATCCACAAGGAAAACACACTATGAGTAAACAAGTACTGGGTTTGTATAAAGAATATAGCGCAGCGGCGCTGGCCGTTGACAAGCTTTCCAATCAGGCAGGCGTGCTGCGCGACGATATCAGCGTGATCGTTAACGAAACGTCCAAGGGTAAGCACTTCGATATAGAGGTGAACACCAAGGCGCCCGAAGGGGCCTCCGCAGGCGCTGCGGTCGGCGGTACGCTGGGCGCGATCGCGGCGGGCCTGACCGCTGTCGGTGCGGTCGCGGCACCCGGCATCGGTCTCGTTGCCGCGGGCCCGATTCTCGCCGCACTGGCGGGAGCAGGTGCCGGCGGCGCGGTGGGCGGCCTGGCCGGCGGGCTAATCGGTGCCGGTCTGTCTGAAAACGAGGCTAAAGTGGTTTCCGATGAAGTCGACAGCGGAAATATCTTAATTATGGTCGATGCCCACGACAATCACGTCGATCTGGTGAAAGAAATCTTTGAGAACACCGGCGCCAAATCCATACACTAAAACTCTACAATCCCGGGGTGTGCTGTCCTGCATAAAAGCCCGTGCGCACCGGGCGGCACATACCGGGTTATCCCCGCCGATAAACGGCGACCGCTTATCGTCTCTTCTCCTCTACCAGCCACCTGCGGGCATTGGACCACACGAGCGTTCGTTGACCGTGACGCGCTATCACTATCCGTTAACAGGCATCACAAAAAGAACCCGGCCTGAGCCGGGTTAAAGATCACAACTACTGGAGAGATTGCCAAGTTGTGTAATGAACGCGTTGTGTCAGCAGTAATCACGACAACCAGTCTATTCCACCTCTATCATTACCGGCCACAACGCTTCGGTAGCGAATACATTGCAATACAATCTGCCAATAGTTGCTTACTGCATCTATCAACTGTTGACGGCATCGTCCGCCGGGAACTAAAACAGCAAATAAAATGCCAACCAACAGCGTCCCGCTAAAGTCAGTAGACCAGTACTGTTTTTTATGTATTTTTTGCAGCCCATCGGTAAAAATTCCAACAAACTGAATACTGCCAGCGCTTTCCGACTACCGGGAAAGCCCGATGGGCAACCGGCTTATATAGCCCTTTTAGGGCTCTTACCGGTTTAAAAGCCCCTACACCCTAACAATACTTACTTAAAAGGATTTGCACGGCTTATCGACCTTTACACTACCTTTACCAATCTTTTTTAAAAACGCCGGTAAATTGGCACTCCTTTACTTGGTTAAATGCCATTACCTCTACACCCAGCATGTTCACTCGTACAGCATTCGCCGCACTGATCTCTCGGCTGGCATATATCCTGCGCTGGCATATATCCTGCGCTGGCATATATCCTGCTAAAGAACCCTCGCAGATTTTTAAGTTCATGTATGAAACTGAAATAGGAGTGATATTTGTGAATAACTTTCGGAAAACACTGTGGGCATCCGGTCTGTTGGTACTGACTTCATCGATGGCGCAAGCGGAGGCCCCGGAGTTCTACGTCGGGGGTGGTTACGGTCTCTACAAGTTTGAATTTGACAACGACGATATCGATACCGATTTCGAGGACGAACAGGGTGTTATCAAGCTATTCGCCGGTGGCAAGTTTACTGAGCACCTGGGTGTCGAATTGGCCTATTTAAACTTCGACGAAGCGACCGACAGCGACCTCGATGCCGATATTGACGGCTTTTCACTCGCTGCGGTTTTGTCGGCGCCGCTGGGGGAATCCTTCTCACTGTTCGGCAAGCTGGGCTGGTTCGCCTGGGAAGCTGATATCAGCGGTTCAGTACCGTTTGATTTAGACGTTATCGGCGTCGACGACAAACTTGACGGCGACGACGTCTTCTATGGCGTCGGCGCAAAGTTCAGGCTCACCGATAATGTCGATCTGAGAGTGGAATACGATCGCTATGAACTCGATGACAACTTCGATCCGGAGTTGGATATCTTTTCAGTGTCGGCGCAGTTTGTTTTCTAGGCAAACATGCTGTAATAGATACAAAGCGCGTGTAATTACTTACAACTCATTTGTTTTGCAACAGTACTCTGTTTGAGAACCGGGGCGCTTGAGGTTGGGCACGGCTTTTCCAGACCCGGATTGGGCGTCCCCCCTTAACCCCTGCAGGCAAGTCCGGCGCTGGGGGCTTGAGCGCGGCATCCCTGCCGCGCACGATCTGGGAAAGCTGTACCCAACCTCGGGTTTCACACTGACCTACGGGACTTTTGTCTGGGTTTTTGACAACGATGAGAAAAACCTTAAGGCTGGCATGAAGGATCGACTGGGGGAGACACCAGGGTATTCAACAAAATTGCAAGCCGATAAACATTTTTTGTGGGTAACAAGATACGCAAAACTACGTAATTACTAAATTGGAGATTGAAATCATGGTTACCACCGTTAGAAAAACCACAGCCCTGCTGTTATCACTCATCCTCGTCGGCCTGTTGGCCGCGTGCGCCGGCAGCGCGACACAAGAGAGCACCGGGGAATACCTGGATGACAGCGTGATAACCACCAAGGTCAAGACTTCGCTGCTGAAGTCACCGGACGTTTCCGGCTTTGCCATCGAAGTCGAGACCTTTAAAGGTGATGTTCAGCTCAGCGGATTTGTCGATACCGCGGCCCAACGGGCACGGGCGGAAACCCTGGCGCGAGAGGTCGCCGGTGTAGCCGATGTTGAAAACAATATCATTGTGAAATAGTCTTGGCGTCTAAACCAGGCTGCCGGCATAGTTCCGGTTTGCATTGACGCACTAAGGGTAGCGCGCCGCTCACCGGGCGGTGCGCTACCCGGATGCCGGGACACGGATGCCGGGACAGTCAGTCGCGGCTACGCAATCTATGGAAGCTTATGGCGGCGAAAACCCAAGCGGCAGGCAAAAAACCAGGCAGCCTGAGTTGGCTGCTCGACAGCAGCATTCCCCTGCCAGGCGGCTATCGTATCGGGCTCGACGGGGTTATCGGCTTGATCCCGGGTGTCGGCGACGCCATCGGCGGCGGCCTGTCGGCCTGGATTTTCTATCAGGCAGTCAAACTGGGTGTGCCCAAAACAGTCCTGTGGCGCATGCTGGCGAATATCCTGATTGACACGGTCGTGGGCGCGATTCCCATCGTGGGCGACCTGTTCGATTTCGTCTGGAAAGCCAATCAAAAAAATGCCGAACTACTTGAAAACCACAGGCGCCTGCCTGCGGACACCTGAACCCCGGCGTCGCAGCAAGGACAGATACGGCCTGTTTTGGTAGTATCCAAGTCAACAATAAGCTTATGCAGACACCACAGGAGAAAAAAAATGTCTATAGAAGTAACGGGTATACTGGGCTTTATCGTCTTTATTCTTAATATCTACGTCATCATCAAGACCATTCAGAGCAGTATCTCCGGTGGGCACAAGGTCATGTGGATCCTGTTGGTGCTCCTGTTACCGGTAATCGGTCTGCTGCTTTGGTTTTTCCTGGGACCGCGACGCTGAACCCGGGAGCATCAATACCCGGGGTTGGGGCTGGCGTCGGGCGGCAAAACAGGCGGCGGCGCGGCCAGACCTCTCACCACGCCGGCTCTGCCGCGTCTTAAGTCTTGCAACTCCCGCTGCAGTTCCACCTGTTGCACGGACGGCTGTCCCTGCAGTCGGACACTCAAGCGATCCGGCGCTTCAAAGGCCTCGGTTAAACCCCGCACGATCAAACCGCAATATCTGATTGATGCCGAAGCTGATTTAGGATTCAAACGGCACTTTTTATAGTTAATGTCTCTTAGTGGGTTTACTTACATGCACTTTTTGTTGCAGCGACCATGCTTTTTGTGGCAGCGACAAAAGTCAACCGAATATAGACGGCGGAAAACCCATGCAGGGACCGCCAGTACAGGTGGAGTTTGCGAACGCCTTAGCAGTTTTTGGCAGTTTGGCACAAAACGGGGTTGACGTTTCGCGGCGAAGCGAATACTGTATATCCATACATATCGACAGGAGAGCAAAAATGGCTGTTGTGGCAGTGTGGAAATGCGATCGGGACGGGGCTATGTTCGACAACAAAAAAGATGCAGAAGATCACGACAAAATGTTGGAACTGGCCGCTAATATCACCAGCCTGATAGAAAACCACATACCTAAAATTGACGAATCCGTCAGCGAATCCATTGGTTTGCTGCTCGCGGAACGACGCGATCTGCTGGCCAAGGCCTGTAAGGGCAAACCTGAGCTATTATTGGAGCAACACGACGCATCCACCGTCACCCCCCTAGTTGCCAACCAATAATAGATACCTTGCCTAACCCCGTCCCACCGGGGTTAGGCCTTTTTTGCGCCCGGTTATTGACGGGGCGACAAGTTATTTTGCGAACTGTTTTGAGAACTGTTGTGAGAAAACTGCCGCACCAGCTTGATCAGCGCAAAATTGATAATCAGAATAATAAACATGGCGGGCAGGCCCCCGAGGTTGGACATCATTCTGATACCATCTATATTGGCAAAGCTGACCATAACCCAGGCCACGATACCGATGGCAACACCCCAGGCAAATTTCAAGCGCAGCCTGACAGAACGGCTTTCATTGAGTTCGGGCTCATTTGGCGAGGAGCGGGTACAGAGTTGACTCATCGCCTCGGTATTGGAATCCGCCGCGGTGACATAGGACAAAAAAGTAATAAAAACGAACACGGCGACAGTGATGCCGGCCAGGGGCAAGCGGTCAAAAATGGCATAGATCACCGCTTCTCCGCCCTTGGTCTGTAATACTTGATACAGGGCACCGTTCTCGCTTATGTCCATCTGCAGCGCCGTGCCGCCAAACACCGACATCCACACACAGGCAAACAGGGCCGGTAACACCATATTGACCTGAATAAACTCCCTCACCGTGTAACCGCGGGCAATCTTCCCCAAAAACATCGCCGTAATGGGCGCCCAGGCAAACCAGTTGGCCCAGTAGAAAATAGTCCAGGATTTTGGCCAGGGGTCGGCGGCAGCGGCACCGGTATACAGACTTCGGCTAAAGAATTCCGACAAATACTCGCCAAAACTCTCCACCCCCACTTCCAGAATAAACAGTGTCGGGCCGAACAAAAACACGAACAGGCAATAACCGAAAAACAGCCTGATGTTGATATTCGACAACCGCGATATTCCCCGGTGCAGACCGCTGACCGCCGAGATGATAAAGGTTGCTACTATCAACGTCGTAACCAAGGCGCGGGTCGAGGGGCCCGAGCCAATCCCGAACAAATTGTCCAGACCGCCCGACAACGTCAGCACACCGGCGCCGAGCGAGGCTGACATACCCGCAACCAGGGCGTAGAGGGCGATGGCATCGACCACCTGACCACCGCGCCCCTGTGTCCATGATCCGAGAACCGGGCTCAGGGCCGAACCGAGTGAAAACGGCTTGTTTAGATTGTAGTACACCAATGCGAAGGTCAGCGCCGGTACAGTATAGATAGCGTAGGGGGTAAAAGACCAATGCAAAAACAGGGTGGACAGTGCAAAGCGCGCCGCTTCCGGCGAGCCGGAGGCAAGCTCTAGGGACTGCGGCGGCGCGTGTAAATGAAACATCGGCTCGGCAGTACCCCAAAACAGGATGCCGGTGGCAATCGTCGTACACAGGGTAATCGCAAACCAACGCCAGCGGCTCAGCAGAGGTTGCGCCTGCTCGCCGCCCAGCCTGACGGAGGCGATCGGCGAAAAGTAGACCCACACCAGAGTCAACAGCAGCAGCAGGGCCGAGAGGCTGAAAAGCCAGGAAAAATGGGTCAGAATCCAATCGTTAATCCGGGAGGTGGTTGTTAAAAACCCCTCGAGGTTAAAAAAGCTGGACACCACCGCCACACCCAACAGCGCAAACGGCGGCCAGAATACAACGGCCCGGATGCGTGGCGCCGCCTCATTCGCAGGGATGCCGGAGCGCTCCGGTAGGCGTGTCGTTTGGTCCATGGTCGCCTTCTTTGTATCAATTCACGTAAACGGCAGTTGACTACTGCAACCACATGATTACACACAAACATCGAGAACTCTACGGCGCCGGGGTACCAGGCATCTGTGATAAGGTGCGGCGAAATAACGTATACTAACTGCTGACACCGGACCGCGATTTATCTATTACCAGGCAGTATGAGCACCAAATACCAGGCAGTATGAGCACCAAAGTACTAATCTGCGACGACTCCAGTATGGCCCGAAGACAGATGGCCAGATCGCTGCCGGCGAGCTGGCCGGTCGAGATTACGTTTGCCGCCAATGGTCGCGAAGGGCTCAGCGCCATCCGCGAAGGCAAAGGGGAGTTTGTGTTTCTCGATCTCAATATGCCTGTTATGGACGGTTACAAGGTGCTGGAGACTCTGGCTGCAGAGGGTATTGAGACCCGGGTGGTAGTCGTGTCCGGCGATATCCAACCGGAGGCGCGCAGGCGGGTGATGCAACTCGGCGCGCTGGAGTTTATCAAAAAACCTGTGGATGTCGTCAAGATAGCAGAGCTGTTTGGCAATCTGCACCTGCAGCGTCCCCCCGAGCGCCGGCGCGATACCCGGCGGGTGCGGCCACCACCAGCGGGCACGCGGCGCCCTCCCGCCAAACTCAGCCCCGAGCAGCGCGACTGTTATCGCGAAATTGCCAACGTCGCTATGGGACAGGCCGCAAGTCTGCTGGCGCGGGTATGGGATGTCTTTGTGTTACTGCCGATTCCCCACGTCAATATGATTGAAATAAGCGAGCTGCAGATGGCGCTGAAAGCAACCGAGTACGACACGGTGTCGACGGTTTGCCAAGGCTTTATCGGCTCGGGTATCGCCGGCGAGGCGGTGCTTTTTTTTCACGATTTTACATTTGCCGATATTGCCAGACTGATGAAGTACGAGGGAAAAATCGATAAAGCGACAGAAATGGAACTGTTGATGGATGTGGCCGGCATTCTGATCGGTGCCTGCCTGAAAGGTATTGCAGAGCAATTCGATGTGCCATTTGGCCTGGGGCACCCGGCCGTGCTCGGGCAGCACGTACCGCTCGAAGGACTGCTCACCGACGGTGTCGCCTGGAGGGAGACACTGGCTATCGAAATTACCTACACCATCGAAAACTACAATGTGCAATGTGATCTGCTGATTCTTTTTACCGAAGAATCACTCGACATTATGAGCCATAAAATCGCCTACCTGCTCGATTAAATTAACAGTAACGGAGTCCTATGTCAGGCCAAGGTATCGAACTAAAAGAACTGCACTGGATGATGGACATCCTCCAGAATATAGATGTGGGTCTGGTGGTTCTGGATAAACGCTACACCGTGCAAATCTGGAACGGCTTTATGGAAAACCACAGCGGTATTCCACCGGAAGACGCGCGCCACCGGCAGATTTTCGAGCTGTTTCCGGAGCTGCCGCGCGACTGGTTCAAAAATAAAGTCGAATCCGTCTTCCTGCTCAACAATCGGGCCTTCACAATCTGGGAGCAACGTCCCCACGTGTTTCCCTTTCGCAATTACCGTCCCATTACCGGCACCGAGGAATTGATGTTCCAAAATACGACCATCATTCCGCTGGCCTCGGTGGACGGCAGTGTCAATCACGTGTGTGTCATCGTCTATGACCTCACCGATGCCGCGGTCAGCAAGAAGCGGCTCAAAAATGCCAACACGAAGCTGGAGATCTTAAGCCGCACCGACGGGCTCACGCAGCTTAACAACCGGGCCTTTTGGGAGGAGTGCCTGCAGACGGAATTCAAGCGTTGTGGGCGTACCGGCACCACCAGTTCGGTGGTGATGCTCGACATCGATCACTTCAAGCACATCAATGACACCCATGGCCACCAGGCAGGCGACGAGGTGATCCGGCATACGGCGGCGCTGTTGCGCAACACAGTGCGGGAGACCGATATTGCAGGTCGCTATGGCGGCGAGGAATTCGTCGCCATTTTGATCGATACGAATGTCGAGGGGGCACTGGTATTCGGCGAGCGACTGCGCCGCCGGGCGGCGGCGGCCAGCGTCATATACGGCGGCGTGGATATGCGTTACACCATTAGCCTGGGTGTCTCCGCCAACACCGGCTCCCGCACCCACAGCGACTGGTTGGCGCAGGCAGACCAGGCGCTGTACCGGGCCAAACAAACCGGCCGCAACCGCGCTTGCCGGGCGGATTGAACACCAGGGGTGACTACCGGCCGCCGGCCGCCGGCAACGACAAACCGCCGGACTGCTGCACCCCCACCACCACCGGTTTGGTCATCAGATCCGTGCGCAACGCCAACCAGTCGCTCTCGTCGGTCAGGTGCACGCGCCCGCGCTTGACCTGGATTCCCAAATCCCGCAGCACCGGCAGCACATCGGGAAACTCGTCCGATCGGGCATACTTGCCAAATATTGAGCTGAATACCCGACTGTCGGTCAACTCGTCGAGGCGCCGGAAAAACGCAAAGCCGTCCCAGGTCTTCACCGGCGCAAAGCAACACTGCTGGAACTGTGACAGGGCCGAATCCAGTGAGTGCCGGTTGTGACTTTCTTTGCGCAGGCGCACGTCGGCGAGCAGGGCCGCGGCCGCGCCGCGCCAGTACATTTCCATATATTTCGGTGAACCCCGGCGATCCGGTTGGCGCGACTGTTTTAAACCTCGCTCAAAGCCGTCATAGAGTTTTTGCCAGGCCTGGCGCTGGCTCAGTTGACCGCCGCGGGCACGGGCGACATTCTGGTAGTAGCTCGCCAGGCCCTCGTAAAACCATTTGAATTGCCACGCAATTGCCGGATGCAGCATATGCGCCAGTTCATGGGTCGGGGTCCAGTCGGCCAGAAACGCCGCCAACGGCAGATTCTGGTTGATAAAGAAGTGCGCTTCCGGCCGGCCACTGCGCTGCACCTCGGCCCAAGGCACCGGCCCCGAGCCGTAGCGGTCCCCCAATGCCATCACCAGCACGCCGGCATTGACAACGGGAAAACGGCCGTAAACCCCGCTGATATTCTCAGCGGTCTTGCGCACCCAGGTGCGCACCTCATCGATCTGTCGGTCGTCAAACGGCCCTACCAGGCTGATATGGAGTTCGGCGCCGGCGACATTCACCGAGGTTTTGCGGACCCGGCCAAACGCCACGCGCCCGGACCAGTCGGCCGGCGTATCGGGCAACAAAAATCCATGCCTGCGACCGGGCAGCGGCGGCCAGGGTGTGGCCACCTCCACGCCGGCGGGCATACTGAAATGCAGTTGCGTGGATGCCGGAACCGTTTCAGGACGCCACAGCCAGCTGCGGATATCCAGCAGCCGACTGTCGCCGATATGACTGCTGCGGCGGCCCTGCGCTATCTGTTGCAAGGAAACTTTATAGGCAATACAGGCATCGGCGGCTATATCCTGCAAGCGCATACGGCCGCGCCGCACCGACACCCGACCGGCCGGCTCGGGGCTATCGATATACACATCGCTCAGATAGGTGCCGGCGCGTCTGTCGCCGCTGGTCAGGCTGGTGGGCGCCGCGCCGTCAAAGCACAGCCGCACCTGCAACAGCGACAGGCGCGGGTCGATGGCAATATCGTAACGGTGCCCCCAGGCGGGCAGACTTCCCAGCAATAAGAAGACCCAGCAACAACAAACGGGTTTGGTCATGGGTTACATCTCAACGGAGAACGGTTACAACGGTGTCTTGCCGGACGGCTTTCGGGTCGGGGCTTGACCCTGAAAATTGAGTGCTCCACTACTGTAATCTCCGCCAAAGGTCTGCATCAGGGTAGCCACCTGCCGCACGGCAGAACCCACCTCCCCGGCATCGAGGGTCGACAGCGGGTGGATAAAGGCGGCATATAGAACGCCCCGGCTGACGGCATAGCGGGCATCGAGGGCGGTGTGAAAGTTGGCGACCAGCATGAGATCTTTTTGCTGGGGGGTAATGCCATCATAATCGCCGATAGGCGCCAGGATGCGCATGCGGTCATTGGCGACATCTGACACACACAGCAAAATCACACCGTCGTATTCGAACTGCAACACACCACCGCCGCCCCTGGCGGTGTCCGCCATTTCCCGCACCAGGGCCTCCAACTGCGCCTGGCTCATACCCCTCGCCGGGGCCGGGGCGGGACTTTCCTGCGCGCGCAACGGCTCGACAACCGCTCCGATGCACAGGAGAACCACACTCAGAACCAAATAGTTTATTGGACTGTGACTGTTCATAGTGATCCCTTCTAGGGTTCCCGGTTCAAGTCATTTCCGCGGCGTCACCTTCCAGTGTGGCACAGCGGCGGCAGCTTTGGGTTGGACCCGAAATCTCCGTAGAAGTTGACACAATTCGCCATAATTTATCGCCGCAGTGCCCGATCGCTGACCCAGTGATGCCCATTTCCCCCTGTTAAATACACATCAACGGTAACCAAACCGACGATAACCACCCGATCAAGCTAACAGAAGGAAACACATCGTGAAAAAAGCCATCGCAATCACAAGTTTAGTCGTCGCCAGCACCCTCGCCGCCCCGGCCAGCTTTGCCGTCAACACCGACGTCAAGCAGGGTGCGGTTTTCACTACCACTACCCTGGCCGGCGCCGTGTTGGGCGGACCGGTAGGGTTTATCCTCGGCGCCCTCGGTGGTGCCTATATGGGCGAGCAAATGGAAAAAGCCGACACCGCCGACAAAACCTCCTGGAAACTGGCCGAGGCCGAGGACCATATCGCCGAGCTGCACCTGCAACTGGCCCGCGCCAATACGCAGGTGACCGACCTGGAAGCACTGGCAATGGACAGCCTGGAATTTCAGGTGCTGTTCCACACCGGCGCCGATAACCTCACCGAGCGCGGCAAGCAGAAAGTAGCCACGCTGGCCAAATTTCTCACCGACAACCCCGCCCTTAGTGTACGGCTGGTCGGGCACACCGATCCCCGGGGCACCGACGAGTACAACAATGTCCTGGCCGATCACCGGGCCCTGGCGGTACAAAATGCCCTGGAAGTGCGCGGCATTACACTGGAGCGGATTGAAAGGCGTGCATTTGGCGCCAGCCAGTCAACGGCCGGCACCGGCGACTTTGAACAATACGCCATGGAAAGACGCGTTGATATCGAGATATTCGACCCGGCGAAAACCACAGGCATTGCACAACTCAAATAGCCCGCGGCAATCACCGCTTTCCTGATGCCAGCCGAGCCCGCCCGGCTCGCCACCCGCCTCTCCTGTGCGAACCTTGCCCGGTTGGTTACCGGGCTTTTTTTGGCGCTGCAGTGCTTACACTCAACCACCAGACCAAATGCAAACCCGGTCATTGATTGACAGCGCCCTCAATGCCCGGGCCGTTGAAATGGCTAGACAGCCAATCGGGAGCAACTGCGGCTGTCAAAACATCCATGTCGACGGCCGCACCCGGCCCCTAAGCCGGCTGTAGCCCCCTGACACTGGCAGACTTCTGCAGCGCCCCGGCACCGTCGCCCAGCAGGGCCTGGGCAACAGCCGCGACAGTCAGAAAAGCCGGGTACTCCCAACCGCCGTTGGGGTTGCTGAACAGCCAGCCGGCCGGAAGATGGGCCCAGGTCGCGCCCAGCAGCACAGGCACCAGAGCCAGGGACACCCAACGTACCTGCACACCCAGAATCAGCGCAATACCGCCCAATGCCTCCAGTGCAAACACCACATAGGCCAAAAATCCCGGCAGCCCGAGACTGGTAAAAAACTGCGCGGTACCCGGCAGGGTAAAGACCATCATCTTCAGGTACACGCTATGGGCAATTAACACGATGCCCAGACTCACCCGCAACAGGGTAATTCCACTTTGCTGCAAACGCTGTTCGTTCATCACAAATTCCTCCGAGTCGATAAGTAGACAAGCAATATTGAATAGACAGGCGCAGCTTATACTTGCTTTTCTGCACTGATAAGACCAATATTCGCAAAGTCACTTTGCATATTCGCAAATCAGCCGCATGACCCAGGGCCTGCAATCATGGACTGGAATCTACTCCCGGACTTCCTCGCCATTGTCCGCGCCGGCACCCTCGCCGGTGCCGCCGATAGCCTGCGGGTCAACCACAGCACCGTCTACCGGCGCCTGAACCAGTTGGAGACGCAACTGCAGACCCGCCTGTTCGAGCGTTTGCCCGACGGCTACCAGTTGACCGCCAGCGGCGAGAGCCTGCTCCCCTTCGCCCAACAGATGGAAGCCCAGGCAGACGCGCTGGAGCGGCAGTTGACGGGCACCGATAAAACGCTGCGTGGGGAAGTGCGCCTGACGGCACCTGAAAACCTGGCTTACGCCTATCTGCCGCAACTGCTGGCACGTTTTCATCACCGTTACCCGGACATCCAGGTAACGATTCTGGTCAGCAATGCCGATCTCGACTTAAACCGCCGCGAGGCGGATATCGCACTGCGGGCAACCGCCAAGCCGCCGGAGTACCTGGTGGGCCGCAAGGTGGTCGATATGGGCTGGAGTGTATTCACCGCTGCCGGCAGCTACACCGGGACAACGCCCCCACAGTGCATCCAAGACACCGGCGGGCTGGGCTGGGTCGCGCCGGACGCCTCGCTCTATCACCTGTCCGCCTACGCCTGGCTGCGCCAACAGCTCAAACCCCAGCAGATCACTGCCCGCGGCAGCACGCTCAATACGCTCTCGAGCCTGGCCGAGGCCGGTTTGGGGTTGGCGTTGTTGCCCAACGACCAACAAAAGCCCTCTTTGCAAAAACTGTTTCCGGTGCGAGAGATTCGCGGCAGCGCCCTGTGGCTGCTGACCCACCCGGACCTGCGCCAGACGGGGAGGCTGAAAGTCCTGATGGATTTTCTGGTCGACGCACTGCGACAGGATTCGCGCCTGTAATAAGCAGCCGACAAAATCTTTTATTTCCCGGTCAAAAACCGCCACAATGCCCCCCTCCAACTTCACCGCGGATGCCACTATGAAACCTTGCCTACTCATTTTCTTTTTGCTCGCATCGCTCGCCGGCAAGCAGACACTGGGTCAACCTCTTGAGACCGGTTCCAAACCGCCATTTGCCAATCGGGATGTCTTTGAACTGGAGTGGATTTCCGATCCGCAAATCTCTCCGGACGGACGTCGCGTCGTCTTTGTGCGCAATGCGATGGATATTATGCAGGACGACAGGCAGGCGCGGTTGTGGATCGCAAATACCGACGGCACCCAACTGATGAAACTCACCCACCGCGATGTGAACGAATCGAGCCCGCGCTGGTCGCCCGACGGTACGCGCATTGCGTTTATCAGCAAGGCCGCCGGGGAGCACGGCAAAGAAATTTTTCTACACTGGGTCGCCAGTGACAAAACCAGCCGCCTGACACAGCTCGAGCGCTCCCCGACAGGATTGAACTGGTCGCCGGACGGCAGGCTACTGGCGTTTTCGATGCTGGCACCCGATGAGCCACCGGTACTGGTAAAGTCGCCCGTCAAACCCAAGGACGCGCAATGGGCGGAGGCACCGCGAGTCACGACCCGCCTCAAGTATGAAGCGGACGGCAGCGGACGGCTCGAGACGGGCTTCAATCACTTTTTTGTGATTCCCGCCGAGGGCGGCACCGCCCGCCAGATTACCCGCGGCGAATACCATCACAAAGGCACGCCACAGTGGTCCGCCGACGGCAAGCACCTGCTCTTTTCAGCCAATCGCAACGCCGATTGGGAATACGATTATAGAAATTCGGAAATCTACCGTGTCCCCCTGGACGGCGGTAAAACCGTGGCTCTCACGGACCGCAAAGGACCGGATAACACACCGAGAGTCTCCCCTGACGGCCGCAAAATCGCCTATCTCGGTTATGACGACCAGGTCCAGGCTTACCAGGTGAACAACATCTACCTGATGGATGCCGACGGGTCCAACAAGCGGGAAATCCCCACCAAACTGGACCGCAGCGTCTCCGGTTTGGCCTGGGACAGAAACGGCAAAGGTCTGTACTTCCAGTACGACGACAAGGGCGATACCAAGATCGGCTACACCTCACTGGCGGGCAAACATCGCGTAGTCGCCGGCAACCTGGGCGGCACCTCGATTGGCCGGCCCTACGGCGGCGGCTCTTTTTCTGTATCGGACGCCGGCGGCATCGCCTACACCTACACCACACCTTACCATCCGGCTGAGCTGGCAGTGGTGGGGAAAGGCAATCGCAAACCCAGACTCATCACCTCATTCAATGCCGATCTCCTGCCCAACCGGACTTTGGGTGAAGTGAGCGAGCTGTGGTACAAGTCTTCGATCGATGACCGCGATATACAGGGATGGATCGTCACACCGCCCAATTACGATCCCGGCCGGCGCTACCCGCTGCTGGTCGAGAATCACGGCGGTCCCATTGCCAACTACGGCGAGCGGTTTTCACCTGAAGTCCAGCTTTTTGCGGCGGCCGGCTACGTCGTGTTCTACCCGAACCCGCGCGGCAGCACCGGCTATGGTGAAGAATTTGGCAACCTGCTCTACAACAACTACCCCGGCGACGACTATCAGGACGTGATGGACGGTGTGGATGTATTGATTGAGAGAAAAGTCACCGCAGCGGATCGGCTGTTTGTCACCGGGGGCAGCGCCGGCGGTATCATGACCGCCTGGATCATAGGTAAAAACAATCGCTTTCAGGCGGCGGCGGTCGTCAAGCCGGTGATGAACTGGTTCAGCAAAACGTTAACGGCCGACAACTACTACGCCTATGCCGACTATCGCTATCCCGGCCAACCCTGGGAAGACATTCAAAACTATATGAAGTTTTCCCCGATATCACTGGTCGGCAATATCGAAACGCCGACTGTGGTGATGGTCGGGACCGACGATTTGCGCACACCACTGTCGGAGGCCAAGCAACTGTATCACGCCTTAAAACTGAGAAAGATAGATACGGCGCTGGTGGAAGTTCCCGGCGCCTCGCATTTTATCGCCAAGCGCCCGAGTCAACTGGTCACTAAGGTCGACCATATTCTGGCGTGGTTTGCCAAGTACCGCAGCGACTGATGGTGTTGCACCGCGAATACCTGGCCCGGGTTAACTACCGACTATGCGCCAGCATAACTGCGCATAGAGCCAAATACTGCATATAGAACTGATATCCGCGTATAAAACGGTTGAATATTGCGCAAAAAAGCGCTTTAATTGCGCATATCTTCCTATACGCAAGATCAGGTGATATGTCAAAGTCCATACCCAAGCACGACTTGCAGGCTATTGAAGCGGTGGTGTCCGCCTACCCCCAGGGCATTGCCATCCAGAACATCCACGATGAACTGGGAGGGCATATAGCCCGCCGTACCCTTCAGTATCGTCTCAAGCACCTGGTTGACGAAGGCCGTCTCGTTAAACAAGGCAGTAGACGCTGGGCGAGGTATCTTCCGCTTGCCGTCTATACTGTGGGTGAAACCAAAGCGCCGGAAGTGTGCAGGGAAGAGCTGGTCGGCGAAGTGTCCATCTCAACACAGGCTGCAGAGGTTCAGAAATACGTCCGCAAGCCTGTCCTATCCCGAAAACCGGTGGGATATGAGCGCAGCTTCCTCGACAGCTACAGGCCCAACGCCACTTACTATTTGTCGCAGAGAGAGCGTGCGCACCTGCGGAAGGTCGGGACCCCGCAGTCCACAGAGCAACCCGCCGGGACATATGCCAGGCAGATAATGAACCGGCTGCTCATTGATCTGTCATGGAACTCCAGCCGCCTCGAGGGCAACACCTATTCATTGCTCGATACAAAGCGACTGATAAACTTCGGCAAAGTGTTGGAGGGCAAAAAGCAACTTGAAACACAGATGATCCTGAACCACAAGGATGCCATTGAGTTTCTTGTGGACTCGGCTGAGGAAATCGGCTTCAACCGGTACACCATTCTAAATCTGCATGCGCTGCTGGCAAACAACCTGCTGGCGGACCTGGAAGCGGCCGGTCGCCTGCGCCGGATCGTGGTCGGCATAGAGAAATCGGCTTTCCATCCTCTCGAAGTCCCTCAGCTTATCGAGGCGTATTTCGATCAAATTCTGGCTACCGCCGAGGCAATCACGGACCCCTTCGAACAGGCGTTCTTCGCCATGGTACAGTTGCCGTACCTGCAACCGTTCGATGATGTGAACAAGCGTGTCTCGCGCCTCGCCGCGAATATACCACTGATCAAAACGAATCTAACGCCGCTCTCTTTTACGGAAGTTCCGACCAAAACCTACACCGAAGCGATACTCGGTGTGTACGAACTGAACCGGATCGATCTGCTCAAGGACATCTTCATCTGGGCCTACGAGCGCTCAGCAGCCCGCTACGCAGCGGTCAGGCAATCACTCGGTGAACCCGATCCTTTCCGCCTGAAGCACCGCACCGCCTTGCGCGAAATCGTCCAAACCATCGTGCTTGAGCCGTTGGGAAAGAGGTCGGCATTCGCCCGCATCGCCGCCTGGACGGGAAAGAACGTCGAAGCCGGTGAACAGGATCGATTTAGAGAAGTCGCCGAACACGAAGTATTGGGGCTCCATGCGGGAAACTTTGCGCGCTACCAGATAAAGCCCTCGCAATTCGAGACATGGCAGGCGGTCTGGCACAAACCGGAAAAACTATAAGCTGCCGCCAGGGAGAATGGCCGATGAATATTCTGCTCTGCACCAGCAGACATTGAAAATGTCTACACTTGCGGCCCCGGCCACTGCCCCGATGTCTGTGGCGTGTGACGAAGCACTATCCGGATTGGCCGCACCCGCGATCCTGTCTCATTAATGCCGTGTCATATCGCCGGCAGCAAGTCTACAAACTCCGCCGGGATGGGATGCGATTGGTGGCGGCCGACTTCAGCACATACCCACACAACTTCTCCCCGCGTCAGACACTCGCTTTCGCCGCTTCTGAAGATGGCCAGTTCCCAGGTTATGCTCGAGCGGCCAATGCGCACCGGCCGCAGGGCGATGTCAATCAACTCGTCAAAATGAATCGGACCGAGATATTCGACAGTGGATTTCACCAGGTGAAAATCCACCCCCAGCTTTTCCACCATACCCTGGTAATCGATATCCAGGTGGCGCATATACTCGTTCAATGCGGTATCAAAATAGGTGAGGTAGTGGGCATTGAACACCACGCCCTGGGCGTCAATTTCCGAATAGCGCACCCGCAGTGCATAAGAAAAATCAAAGCTGTCTCTCGTTGCCATGAAGCGCGTCTCAATCCGATCAAACACATGCAGCCCCCGGGAAAACACGCCGCCGGGACTTTGCCGCAGCCGCCACCGCAGTTGCGCAGCCATACTTGTACATGATCAGTGAACGTTAGGCAACGATTGCGTGTCGGCCGGATCGGTGCGACCTGTTGCCCTGGCGTTTTTTGGCGGTGCGAGTCAGGGGAGTGCCAACCGGCACGGGCCGCGCCGGTGCAGGGTGTAAGATCAAAGCAGCCTGACTTTATACTGCCTGTTACGGTTTTCCCGATACAAGGTAAAGTATGCAGAAGGTAAGGCCCGGCGGGGGTGTGGCACAAGAAAAATTCAAAACGCCAACCTATCCAGGTGGTTTTCAGGCCGGCCCCATAAAGGTCATTGGCAACCGGCGAGCCTGACAGTCATGGCCTCGCGCGAACAATAGTTGTCCACCGCCGACAGAATCAGGTGATCGAGCAATTCACGGCCATTCATACCGCCGGCCTGCCAGAGCTTGGGGAACATACTGATATGGGTAAAACCGGGCACCGTGTTGACCTCATTGACAATCACCTCGTCCGCCTCGGTCAAAAACATATCGATCCGCGCCATGCCCTGGCAACCGAGCAGCGTATAGACATCGGCCGCCAGCTCCTGGATCATTTTGGTGGTCAGGTCATCCAGATCGGCCGGCACTTTCAGTTCGGCGCCCTGGCTGTCGAGGTATTTTGCGGTGTAGGAGTAATAATCATACTTGACCACCACCTCGCCCGGCTTCGACACCCGCGGGTAATCATTGCCGATCACAGCGCACTCGATTTCGCGCCCTTGTACGGCCCGCTCCACCAGCACTTTGCTGTCGTAGCGAAACGCCATGGCCAGGGCTGCGGCCAACGCCTCGGGGCTGGCAACTTTCGACACACCGATGGACGAACCCATATTGGCCGGCTTGACGTAAAGCGGACTGCCCAGCTTGCGCACCAGCTTGTCGAACCCCACATTGTGATCGCGATCCAACACCAGGTAATCCGCCACTTCAATACCCCCGTGCTGCAACAATCGCTTGCAGATATCCTTGTCCATACACACCGCCGAACTCAGCACCCCGCTGCCCACACAGGGGACGCCGAGCATTTGCGCCAGCCCCTGCAGGCAACCGTCTTCCCCGCTGGGCCCGTGCAGCACCGGCATAATCACATCCACCTGGCCGAGCCCGTCGAACGTATCCAGATCGAGCACCTGCACACAGCCGTTTTTGCGCACCAGTGCCACTTCCCGCACGCCGTTTTTGGTCGCCCGAGGCACGGGCTGCCGGCGGTTGGCCACCGCGTAAAAATCCGGGTACAAAAACCAGACGCCGGCGCGGTCGATGCCCAGCAGAAACGGGTGGTACTTGCTGCGATCGATAACTTCAATCAAATTGAAAGCCGACTGCAGAGACACTTTGTGTTCGGCCGATTGGCCGCCAAATACAATAGCTACGTTAATTTTATCGTTCATTGTCGATCCTCGATCCCGTATTGAGTGGCAAGCCCGGACGAGCGCCGCGCTACGGCAATAACGGCCGCCTGTCGACACCGCGCCGAACGGCAGTCGTGGCCAAGCCCACAGCAGCGTTACTGCAACACCACCCATTTCACCAACACAAGCGGGCAGCCCGCAGGGCAATGATGGTGATGTGGTGACAAAAAGTGATAAATTGTGGCGCGGTCGCACAAACTGAGAGCGATCGGTTAATCTGCGGCCTCGGCTGGCGGTCCGGGGTGTGTTTTGCCGGGGTTTGGCACACTTACCGAGCCGGCTTAAGGCAGTGCTGTTAGTGCCGTCCACACCATTAACGAACGACCACAGGAACGAACACATGGGGCGCCAAATAGCCATTGTCGAAGACGAAATCAGCATCGCCCGGAACTATTGCGACGCCCTCAGTCGCCACGGCTACCAGGTCGCCCACTACAGCAGTCGACCCGAGGCGCTGGCGGCCTTTCAGCAGCAACTGCCGGAGCTGGCCATTATCGACGTCGGCCTGGGTGACGAGGTGGAGGGCGGCTTCGATCTGTGTCGCGAACTGCGCAGTATGGCCCCGGAACTGCCCATTATCTTCCTCACCGCCCGCGACGACGAATTCGACGTGATCTCCGGACTGCGCCTGGGCGCCGACGACTATCTCACCAAGGATATCGGCCAGGTTCATATGCTGGCACGCATCACCGCCCTGTTCCGGCGCGTCGATGCCCTGCGGCAACCCGCCACCACCAGTGAACAGGTCGTCCAGCGCGGCAAGCTCGCGCTCAACCTGGATCGCATGTCGGTACACTGGGACGACAATCCCATCGACCTGACGGTAACGGAGCTCTGGATCGTCCACGCCCTGGCGCGGCACCCGGGCCATGTGAAAAACCGGCAGCAGTTGATGGACGCCGCCAATGTGGTGCTCGACGACAATACCATCACCTCGCATATCAAGCGCATCCGCAAGAAATTCACCCGCTTCGACCCCGACTTCGACGCCATCCAGACCGCCTATGGTATGGGCTACCGCTGGGTGAGCAATGACTGAGCCGGGAGTGATCCTTGCGCCTTAGACGCCAGTTGATCCTGGTCAGCCTGCTGACCCTGAGCCTGCCCTGGGCCGGCTGCCAGTATATTCGGGAAATGGAGGGCGCCCTGCGGCAGGGGCAATCGGTAGCCCTGCTGGCCACCGCCACCGCCGTGGCGGCCCATATCGCCAACGACACCGGCCTCACCGGCACCCTGCGCGAGGCAACGCCGGCCGCGGCCACACCGGTTTACCTGCACCCACTGCCCGGCGCCGCCATCGTCGACGGCTATGACGATGACTGGCGCCACCAACCCATCGCCGAGCAAACCCTGACCGCAGCGAACGGATTTTCAGCCCGCTACCGGGCGGGGGTTTTCAACGGCGGGGTCTATCTGTTTCTGCAGGTCAGCGACCCGCGGCTAACCTACCACAATCCCGGGCGGGCGCGGCTCGCCAGCGGCGACCACCTGCAATTGCACCTCGGCCCCGACCGGGTCTATGTGCTGCGTACCAGCGCCCCGGGACGCCTGACCGGCCGCTATCTCAACGCCAGCGGCCATGTGCGCCAGGAACACCGGGTGCGCGGCGCCTGGCGGGAGAAAATCGGCGGCTATCAGGCGGAATTGCATTTCCCCCTCGCGCTTGCCGACGGGGTCCTGGGCCTGACTATCGTCGATCAGGATGAGGGCGAACAGCCGCGCCAACTGAGCAATTTTGCCGATCGGTCGACACCGCCGCGCCTGGTGCGACGCCGGACCGACCTGACCGAGACCGTCAGCGTATTTGCCGCCGGCGGGCTGCGCCTGGCGGTGACCACCGGCGACGCCTGGCTGGTGGCGCAATCGGGCGAGTTGGAGCAGCCCGCGGCGGACGCCGCCGCCGATCGACAACACGGCTTCGCAACCTGGCTCTACCGCCTGGCCCTGGGCCGCACGGATCTGCCCGAGTTGGACGACCCCGCGCGCAGCGGGCAGTTCGTCACCGCCGAAGTCAAGCAGGCCCTGGCCGGACAGCCGCAGGCGCTGTGGTACCAGGATGAGCACCGCCGGGTCGGCCGGGCGGCAGTCCCCATCGTCGATGGCGCCGGCGGCACACTGGGCAGCGTCGTCGCCGAGCAGAGCACGGACAATATGCTGGCCCTGACCAACACCGCCTTCAATCGCCTGCTGCTGTATTCGCTGATAGCCACCGGCGTCGCCGGCCTCGGCTTGCTGGCCTATGCCAGTTGGCTGTCGTTTCGCATCCGCCGGCTCAGCCGGGCGGCGGATACCGCTATCGGCGAGGACGGCAAAATCCGCGGTACCTTTCCCGATTCCAACGCCGGCGACGAAGTGGGCGACCTGACCCGCAGCTACGGTCAGCTACTGGGGCGGCTGGCGGAATACACCGATTACCTGAAGAGCCTGTCGAGCAAGCTGTCCCATGAACTGCGCACCCCCCTGGCGGTGGTGCGCACCTCCCTCGACAATCTGGAACACGAGTCGCTGCCGGCACCGGCCGAAACCTTCGCCGGCCGGGCCCGCGAGGGCGCCGGCCGCCTCTCCGCCATTCTCACCGCCATGAGCGCCGCGAGCCGGGTGGAGCAGAGTATCGAAAGCAGTGAGCTGGAAACCTTCGATCTGAAACAGTTGCTCGAGGCCGTGGTATCGGCCTATGCCGATGTCTACCCCCGCCAGCGGTTTACCTGGCACGCCAGCCCCGACAGCGCTGACTTCAGCCTGCGCGGGGCGCCCGAACTGCTGGTGCAAATGCTGGACAAACTGGTGGACAACGCCGCCGATTTCTGCCCCCCGCAGGGTGTTATCAGCTTTACCCTCGAGCACCGGCGCGGGCAACTGCGGCTCGCCGTCGACAACGACGGCCCGCCCCTGCCGGACCAGATGCAGGGACAGTTATTCGATTCACTGGTATCCATTCGCGAACCCGCCGCTCACAAGGAGGGCGAGCAACCGGCCCATCTCGGGCTGGGTCTGCATATTGTCAGACTGATCGTCGACTTTCACCGCGGCCAGGTCGGTGCCTACAATCGACCCGGCGGCGGCGGTGTGGTATTTGAAATCCACCTGCCCGCCGCCGCCGATAACTGATCCGGCGGCACCCCTGTGCCACCTCAGCATCACTTGACAGGCAAGCTGAAACCGGCATAATACCGCGTCCAAATTTCGGATAGCCCTGTAGACTGCGGGCATTGCCGCAGAGCCGATGTCGCAATGAATCGCCGCAGTTGAGTTGCCGTAGTAAAGCGTCGCAACGAATTGCCACAATGAACAGTGGATCGCTGCGGCAGAGACGGCAAAACAGCAGGTTACCGGGATGCAAGTTACCGGAATAACAGCGAGTTGCCGATGTGGGCGGCTTGAAGTGGCAGGTTGCTGAAAGCGGCAGCCTGACGAAATGACGAACAGACAAATCCCAGACAGACAGGAGCAACGCGGTGGCCAACTCACCTCAAGCTAAAAAACGTGCGCGTCAAAACGAGGCGACCCGCAAGCACAACGCCAGCCTGCGCTCCATGGTGCGCACCTATATCAAGAAAGTGGTAACCGCCATTGAGGCAGGTGACGCCGAGGCCGCCAAAGCGGCTTACGCGGCAGCCGTACCGGTGATTGACCGTATTGCCGATAAAGGGATTATTCACAAGAACAAGGCCGCCCGGCACAAGGGCCGCCTCAATGCCCAGATCAAAGCCCTGGCCGCCTAGTTAGCCTGTTCCCGCGACCTGCAAATTGGGGCAGTCAGTGTGGTACATACCCACTGATCTGCCCGTCCAGATAAAGGCCCAGTGCAAACCCACTCCGTTGCCCGGCAAGCAAATGACCGGCGCAAGCGGGCCCAGTTGCCCTTGTCGATGGCAGTCCCCCCCTTTAAATAACTAGCATTGTCGACTGGCACCTCCGCGAACGGCACAGTGCGGGGTCGGCACGGTGTGGGGTCGGTGCGGGGTCGGCATGGTGTGGGGTCGGTGCGGGGTCGGCACGGTGCGGGGTCGGCACGGTGCGGGGTCGGAGAGCATAAATTTTGACCAGGCTTTTTCTGGCCTAAATTTATGCTCTCTGACCCCTTAGGATGGAACCACTCCCCGCGAACGAAGCCACCTGGACAAGCTGATTCCGTTGCCTGGCAAGAACTAAAGCTCGCAGTAAACGGCTACAGGGGCCCTTATCGAGGGGAGTGGTCCCCTTCGAAGGGGTCGGGGGGGGGGGGGGGGGGGGGGGGGTGGGGTTGGCGGGAGAAAAACACACAAACCAACCACCCCC
>NZ_ML660100.1:0-50542 GCF_007004655.1 Exilibacterium tricleocarpae | reverse complement strand
GTGCTTGAATTTTGACCAGAAAAAGCCTGGTCAAAATTCAAGCACCCCGACCCCGCAACGTGCGACCCCGCAACGTGACCCCGCAACGTGACCCCGCAACGTGACCCCGCAACGTGACCCCGCAACGTGACCCCGCAACGTGACCCCGCAACGTGACCCCGCAACGTGACCCCGCAACGTGGACCCCACAACGTGGACCCCGCAACGTGGCGACGTGATCGCGCAACGTGTCGCCGCAGACGTTACTATACAAACAGTTCGCTTTTGACCCTGTTTACCTTGCCGGACACAACAACCCATCAATCGGAAGCACCACAAAGATCCGCCCCACCAGATCGGCAGACCCATCACCCACAACCACCCACCACCAATACCAGGCCGTTGATTTCGAGGCGGTTTCAGGCACAATGACCCGAAGTTACCACCGATATAACCCCCACTGTTCTCACCGGTGCCAGCGGGCACAACAGGGAAGACCTGAGCCGACAATGCCGCCAATAACGCCACCCAAGACATTCCACAAGACGGCACCCGCAGGAAAACCCCCTGCCGCATCAGAAGCAACCGACACAACCTTGACCGCCCCGCCCCTGGACACCCTCTACACCGTTGAAACACCGGAAAGCGTCGCCCTGCCCCTGCGCCCCGCCAGTATCCTGCCGCGTATCATGGCATTTACGGTCGACTTCCTGATCCGCGCACTGATCTTTTTTCTTTCCTACCTGGGCTTGCGATGGACCGGTGAGATGGGCTGGGGACTGCTGTTGATCACCTATTTTATGCTGGAATGGTTCTATCCGGTCTATTTTGAAGTCCGCCGGGACGGCATGACACCGGGTAAAAAACTTCTCGGCCTGCGGGTCGTACACGACGACGGCACGCCGGTCAGCCTCGGCGGCTCGCTACTGCGCAACCTGTTGCGCGCCGCCGATTTTCTGCCCGTCGGCTACGCCGCGGGTGTGGTCGCCGCCACCTGTAACCGCGAATTCAAACGACTCGGCGACCTGGTGGCCGGCACCCTGGTGATCTACGAATTGCCGGCGCCGCCGGCGCCGGCACTAAACTGCACCGGCAAGCGGCCGGTGCCGGCGGACTTCAGCACCGATGAACAGAAAGCGCTGCTCGCCTTCGCCGAGCGCAGCGACCAGCTCTCCGAGGATCGCCAGCGGGAACTGGCCGGCGTATTGCAGCCGCTGCTCAACACCCCGGACCCGGTGCTGGCAATCAGGCAAATGGCCAACTCACTGGTGGGCCAGCGATGAAACAGCAACAGTTCGAGCAGCGCTACAGCGCCGACTGGCAAGCATTCCAGCAGTTGCTCGAGGCACTGGAGCAACCCGCAACGCCCCTGCAGGGGCGCGACTATGAACAGTTCGGCCGCCTCTACCGCCGCATTTGTCACTTTCAGTCCCTGGCCCGGGAGCGCCGTTACAGCAGCCATCTGGTCGACCGCCTCGAACAACTGGTACTGCGCGGGCACCGCCAGCTTTACCAGCACCGGCGCGGTATGCGCTTTGGCATGCTGCGCTTTCTGCTGATCGAATTTCCCAGGCTGGTACGCGAGCAACAGCGCTACTTCTGGCTGTCGAGCCTGTTGCTGTACGGCCCGGCGCTGCTGTTTTTCGCGGCGGTCATCTGGCAGCCGGACCTGCTCTATTCACTGCTGCCGCCGGCACAGGTGGACCGGTTCGAAAGAATGTACAACCCGGACAACGCCGTATTCGGCGCCGCTCGCGAAGCGGCCACCAACCTCTATATGTTCGGCTACTATATCGAGAACAATATCAGCGTCGCTTTTCGCACCTTCGGTTTCGGCCTGCTACTGGGTGTGGGCTCGATGGTCATTCTGCTGTTCAATGGATTGTTGCTCGGTGGCGTCGCCGGCCACCTGAGCAACGTCGGTTACTACCACACTTTTTTCCCGTTCGTTATCGGCCATGGCAGCTTTGAACTCACCGCCATTGTCATCGCCGGCGCCGCCGGTCTGAAGCTCGGCTACAGTCTGCTGGCACCGGGCAACCTCAGCCGTATCGAATCTCTCAAACGCGCCGGCCAGGTGGCAGTGAGGCTGATCTATGGCGTGGTGTTTATGCTGGTGATAGCCGCGTTTATAGAAGCATTCTGGTCGGCCGACGCCAGCCTGCCGGTGTGGATCAAGTACACCATCGGCACCGGGCTGTGGTTGCTGGTGATTCTCTGGCTGACCCGATCCGGACGCCCCCGCCGCGGGGGTGGTTATGGAAACTGAAGTTGGAACCTGACATTAGAACCTGATAGTGGAACCTGAAATTTGAAACTGAGTCGCGTGGCGGCGGAAATTCGGCCGCGCAGCCCCTGGGAGGCCGTGGACCTGGGCATCCTGATGGCCCGCCGCTGGTGGTGGCCGTTAACCAGGGCGTGGGTGCTGGTGGCGCTGCCGCCGACGCTGTTGTTGCATCTGCTGCCGCCGATCTACCTGTGGTGGTCGACCCTGTTTATGTGGTGGCTGAAACCCCTGTGGGAACGGCCGCTGCTGTATATCCTCAGCCAGGCCTTGTTCGGCCACCTGCCGGGCACCTTGGAAACACTGCGCGCCTGTCCCGAACTCATGCGCCGCCACTGGCTGGCACCGCTGACCTGGCTGCGCTTGTCGCCGATGCGCTCTATGGACCTGCCGGTATCGCAACTGGAACAATTGAGCGGCGCCGAGCGACGCCATCGGGTCCTGGTGCTGCGCCGGGAAGACGCCGCTCCGGCCGGCTGGCTGACGGTGATCGGCATCCACCTGGAAACCATACTGGCGTTCTCGGCCTACCTGTTGATCTACTTTTTTATACCGGACGAGTTCGATATCAACTACAGCCGGCTACTGCAGCAGGAAGCCTTCTGGTGGCTGGCTCTGCAAAATACCATTTACTTCTGTGCCATCACCCTGGTGGCGCCGTTCTATGTCGCCTGTGGTTTCGCCCTGTACCTCAACCGCCGTATCAAGCTGGAAGGCTGGGATATCGAAATTGCGTTTCGCCGTATCCTGCAAAAACGCACCGCTGCCAAACCGCTGCAAACCGGCGCCGGCCAAGGCATCCCGCAAAACGCCTCGCCAAGTAACGAACAGACTACCGGCCAAAGCACCGGTCAAGATAGCAAACAAAGTAACGACCACAGCGCCAGTCAAGGTGATGAGCAGAGTGCCGGTAAACACCCCGGTCCGCATCTGGCGATTGCAGCCGCCCTCACATTGAGCCTGGCCTTGGCGCTGCTGCCTCCGGTCGCACAAGCGCAACCGGAGGCGGACGGTGAACCCGTTGTCTTCGACCGCACCACAGCCAAACAGCGCATCGGAGAAATCCTGGCGGGAGAGGACTTTCACCGAAAAGAAACCGTCTACACACCGGTCTTCGGCGACGGCACCGATCCACAGGCGGAGACCGGCACAGCACCGGACTGGGCCAGGGCGCTGCTGTCCTGGCTGGCGAACAGCATCGAAACCATTATCTGGGCTCTGGTGGTCGCCCTGGCACTGCTGCTGGCCTACCGCTATCGCCGCTGGCTGGCACAGCTCAGCTACCGCGGCCCAGCCCCGCCGGTATCAGGCGCCGCCCCCGACACCCTGTTCGACCCGGCGGCAAGCGCTGCAAACCCGCCGGCAGACGCCGCCGCGGCCGCCCTGTCGCTGTGGCAGCAGGGTCGCGCGCGCGAGGCGGTGGCATTGCTGTATCGGACCGCACTGATACAACTGACGGCCCGTGGCCTGGCGGTTCAAGACGGCAACACCGAGGCCGAATGTGTCAGGCAGGTGCAGGCCCGGGAGCCGGCCGCCACCGCCGCCTACTTTGCGGCGCTGACCCAACTCTGGCAATCCCTGGCTTACGGTCACCAGCAACCTACCGACCAACAGATACTGCGGCTGTGCGAACAGTGGCGCGAATGCATCCCCCAGACGCCGGTCGAGGCCAGGCCCCGGTGAGGCGGATAATTGCCACCGTTACCGTCGCCGTGCTGGCTGGGCTGGCCTTTTGGCTGTGGCGGTCCATCGAGTGGAAGGAGGAGGAGGTCGACCGGGGTTTGTCCGAGGCGGCACGGCAAAACCCGATGCTGGCGGCCGAGCGCTTTCTCCGCTCCCTCGGGCTGGCGGCGGAATCGAGGCGGGGGTTTGCCCTGCTCGATCAGATTCATACCGACACCTCGCCCATCGCCGCCACTGACAACCTGATCCTGATCAACGCGCATCGTACTCTCGGCGAAGAGCGCCTCGAGACACTCTGGCAGTGGGTGCAAAACGGCGGCCACCTGATCGTCTCCACCCGCAACCAATTCCTCGGCAACAGCAACCCCGAGCAGGACCTGCTACTGGCACGCCTGGGTATCACGCTGGTAGACGAGGCCGCCATGCGCGAAGCGCTTGCCGACGAACCCCAGGAGCAACGCCCGAATGATCCGGGTCGGGCGCGCGGCCGCAGCGCCGCGGAAACCGACCTGCCCGCTCCGGCGGCAACACCGGATGCGGAGCCAGGCTGTTTCCCCCAAACGGTAGAAGTGATTTTCGACGGCGAGCAGCAGCCCCTGCAGGCGGATTGGTACGGAGGGCATTCATTTGTCGACGGCGGCGATCGGGCCACCGGCTGGATCAACAGCCAGTTCGGCGTTAAGTTGCTTCAGTTCGAATTGGAACAAGGCATGATTACCGTTACCACCGACAACGGCATCTGGACCAATACCGACATCGATTGCCACGACCACGCATATATGTTGTGGCTGTTCGCCGGCGACACGAGTAAAACCTGGTTTATCATCAATCAGGATGCACCCTCCCTGTGGTCGACGCTCTGGCGGGCGGCACCCTACGGTATGCTGTTTGCCACCCTCGCCCTGTTGTTGTGGCTGTGGAAACAGCCGGTGCGATTTGGCCCGATAAGGGTGCAGACACAACTCGATCGCCGGCGCTTTATCGAACACAGCCAGGCCAATGCGGCGTTTCTGTGGCGCCACCGCCAGCAGCACACGTTGATTGAAAACCTGCGCAATACCATCAACCAGCAACTGCGCAGGCGCCACCGCGGCTACGCCCAGCTCTCCGCCGGCGCGCAATTGGAGACCCTGCAGCGGGTCACATCACTGCCGCTGCCGCTGCTGGAGCGGGCCATGCTGGGAGCGGTCGGCACCGGCGAACAAGAATTTCAGCAGTTGGTGGCGCAACTGCAAAAAATCAGGAACTGTCTATGAACGCATTTCTTCAACTTAATTCGTCAAGACATTTCTTCAAGACATTTCTTCAAGACATGGCAACAGGTAACCACTATGACTGACACCGGTCTGACAGAGGACCCCATTCAACGCAGCGCGCAAACCGTCGACACCCTGCGCCAGGAGATCAAAAAAGCGCTGGTCGGGCAGGACCCGGTCATCGATCAGGTGCTGGTGGCGCTACTGGCCGGTGGCCATGTGCTGGTCGAGGGTGTGCCGGGACTGGGCAAGACGCTGTTGGTGCGCAGCCTGGCCCGCTGTTTTGGCGGCGACTTTTCCCGCGTGCAGTTTACGCCCGATCTGATGCCCTCGGACATCACCGGACATGCCATCTTCGACATGCAAAGTCAGCAATTCGAAGTGCGGCGGGGACCGGCATTTACCCACCTGTTGCTGGCCGATGAAATCAACCGTGCGCCGGCTAAAACCCAGGCCGCGCTGCTGGAAGTGATGCAGGAGCGGCAGATCACCATTGAGGGCGAATCGTTCACCACCGGCGAGCCGTTTATGGTGCTCGCCACCCAAAACCCGGTTGAACAGGAGGGCACCTATCCGTTACCGGAAGCGGAGCTGGACCGCTTTATGTTGAAAATCTTTATCGACTACCCGGATGCAGCCGACGAGGAAATACTGGTGCAGCAAATCTGCGACGCCGCCGACAGCGACGGCTTTAACCTCGGCCAGGTACGCAGGCTGATCGAACCCGAGGCGGTGCTGGCGATCCAAAAGCTGGTGCACACTGTGACGGTGGATGCGGCGGTATTGAGTTACGCCGTGCGCCTGGCCCGCGCTACCCGCGACTGGAACGGTATCGCCCGCGGCGCCGGCCCGCGCGCCAGCATTGCGCTGGTTGCGGCCGCCAAAGCTAAAGCGCTGATGGAAGCCAATGCTTTTGTTACACCGGATCATATCAAAGCGGTGGCGTTGCCGGTGTTGCGCCACCGTATCCTGCTGGCGGCGGAGCTGGAGATCGAAGGTGTGAGCGCTGACCGCGCGCTGGCGGAGTTACTCGAGCAGGTGGAAGCGCCGCGACAATGACACTGCGCCACGTTTACCCGGCCCGGCGGTTGCTCGCACTCGTGTCAGGACTGGCGGTGCTGGCGTTCGGATCGGCGCTGGCCGGCGCCTGGTTTCCCGCCGCACACTGGCTCGAGCAGCAGTCGCAAGTGTGGCTGGCGGCACTGGTACTGCTCGGCGTGCTGGCCGGCGCCGACTACTGGCGCGCGCGCCGGCCACCGCGGCTGTCGGTAACGCGCAAACTGCCGGGCAACCTGCCGGTCGGCAAAAGCACCCGGGTGGAGCTGACAGTCAGTCATGAGGGGCCGTTGCGACCGCAGGTGATCGAGATTTTCGACGGCATCACCACCACCATGGAGGCCACCCCGCTGCCCTGCACGGTCGCCTTGCGGCCCGGGCATCTGAGTCGCGCTCACTATCAGTTGCGAGCCCTGGAGCGCGGCCCCGATCGCCTGGGTGCGGCGCAGCTGCGGCTGCAGAGTCCGTGGGGTTTATGGCAGACAATCTGCAGCAGTGACCGGCAGGCCCAGAGCGAGATCAAGGTCTTTCCCGACTTCGCCGCGATTGCCGCTTACACCTTATTGGCGACGGACAATCACACCAGCCAACTGGGCATAAAAAAGAAACCCCGCCGCGGCGAGGGCATGGAGTTTCATCAGTTGCGCGAGTACCGCAAGGGCGACAGCCTGCGCCAGGTGGACTGGAAAGCCACCTCGCGGCGCCACCACCTGATTTCCAAGGAGTACCAGGACGAGCGGGATCAACAGGTATTGTTGCTGGTTGACAGCGGCCGGCGCATGCGTGCCAAGGACGACAGTCTCAGCCATTTCGACCACTCTCTAAATGCCACTTTACTGGTCAGTTATATCGCCCTGCGCCAGGGTGACAGTGTCGGGGTGCTGAGCTTCGGCGAAAACCTGCGCTGGATTCCCGGTCAAAAAGGTGTCGGTCACGTCAACACCATACTCAACGGTCTCTACGATCTGCAACCCGGGGTCAGTGCCTCTGACTATGTTACTGCCGCCACTTATATGATGGGCGCCCAGCGCAAGCGGTCGCTGGCCATAGTGGTGACCAATACCCGCGACGAGGATGTGGATGAGCTGGTGGCGGCACTGAACCTGTTGCGCAGTCGCCACCTGGTGCTGTTGGCGAACATCCGCGAAAAGGCACTTGACCGGGCCTGTATCGAACCGGTCGACACGTTCGAGGACGCATTGCGCTACAGCGGTGTGCAACACTACCTCGAAAGCCGCCGCCAGACCCAGCGGCAAATCGTCTCGCGGGGTATTTACAGTATCGACTGCACGCCCGAGCAACTGGCGGTGCGGTTGGCCAACAGTTATCTCGAAATTAAACGCGCCGGGTTGTTGTGAGTGGCGTAAGCGACACTGGTAACATAATAACTTGATCTATTCTGTTTTCATCGAAGTTACCACAAGTAAATTTTTTGGGCGCAAGTTATTCAGTAGTCCGCACCTGTTCCTTACCGAATAGTTCACCGTTCTAAACACTTTGCCTGCCACACCACGGCCCGGCGGGCGGGCTCAGGTGGCTACCGGGTCTCTGCCGGGCCGGCGTTGTGGCACGATGGCAAAACCGGCATCCGAATTGTTATTCGCCGGTAAACATGAAAGGCCCCCGCAATGCATTGCTTTCAGCACTTACGCAAAACCGCCGCAGTATTTATAAGAAGGTTAGAAGTCATTCTATGCCCACATAGTGGGGCAACGCCTCAATACGCTGCAACCAGGCGCGAATCTGCGGATAGGCGTCGAGACTGAAACCGCCATCGGGCGCCACGTGGGTGTAGGCATACAGACTGATATCGGCAATGGTCGGTGTGGCGCCCACCAGATAAGGCGCTTCGCCAAGTTGCTGCTCCATCACTGCCAGTGCCTTGTGGCCGCCTTCCTGCTTGGCAGCGTATTCCTCAGCCCGCTCCGGGGGCAGGCCCAAAAACCTGTTGATAAAACGCGCGACGGCGATATAGGGCTCATGGCTGTACTGTTCGAAGAACTGCCACTGCAACACCCGCGCCCGCGCCAGCCCCTGCGCCGGCAGGTAGTCGGTGCCCTCGGCGAGGTAATTGAGAATGGCGTTGGACTCGCACAAGTAATCCGGGCCGGCGATTTCCAATACGGGAATCTTGGCGTTGCGGTTCATCTTTATAAAGTCCGGGGTGCGGGTTTCGCCCGCCAGTACACTGACGTGAACCCACTCGTGGGGCAACTGCAGCAACTCCAACAGCAACTTGATTTTATAGCAGTTGCCGGACAGTATATCGCCATAAACCCTGTACATAAGGTCCTCTCCCTACCACATCACCCGATCAACAACCGACTCTCCCGGCACCCGCTTTCCGGACCCGACATTCAGCCGGTGGACTTCATCACTTCGACAAGCTGCCGGGTCTGGTCAAGCGTGCCAATGGTGACCCGCAGACCCGGTCGCCCGTCGGCATCGGCTTTGGGTCGCACCAGGATACCCGCTTCCTTGAGCCGCTCGCTCAACACAGTTACATCCTGCGGAAACAACCATAAATAATTGGCGCCGCTCGGCCAATAGTCGATACCAGCCGTATCGAGGTACTGCTCCAACAGCGGCTTGGCCTGCTCCATGACTTCCCGCACATACTCCCGGGTATAGGCCGGGTTGTCCAACGCCGCCTGCGCCGCCACTATCGCGAGTTGGTTGACATCGTAAGGGCCGCGCACATTCAACAGCGCGCGGATATTGTCAGCAGCCGACAAAACATAGCCGAAGCGCACCGAAGGCAGCCCCCAGGTTTTGGAAAAGGTGCGGGTAATCACGAGATTCTCGTGCGCCGCCAGTTGGTCGGCAACAGTGGCCTGGGTGTATTCGAAATAACATTCATCCACCAGCACCGCCGCCTGCGGTGCCGCCGCCGCGACCGCCAGGATATCCTCCCGCGCCACCAGGGTGCCGCTGGGATTGTTGGGGTTGGCGATAACGATCAGGCGGGTCGCCTCGGTAATTGACGCCAGCACTGCCGCCGTGGGAAAACCGCCGCTGCGGGTATAGCCCGGTTCGCTCACGCGCAGATTTTCAACCGCCGCGCACTGCGTGTACATGGCAAAACTGGGGCCGGGAATAATCGCGTGGTCACCCGCAGCGGCGGCGGCGCGGACAATCAGGTCGATACCCTGGTCCGAGCCGTTGGTGATCATCACCTGCCCGGCGTCAACGCCGCAGTAGTCCGCCAGCCGCTCGGTGATATCGCCGTAGGAGGGGTACATCTGCAGGCGGTCGCCGCGGATAAAATCCACCAGCGCCTGCTTGATCGGCTCGCTGACGGGAATGGTGCGCTCGTTAAAATCCAGCAGGGTAAACTGCTGCGGATTGCGCCCCTCCAGCGGCGGCGCATAGGCGCTCATACGGGTAATATGGGGCTTGAAAATACTGCTCATCTGTCGCTCATCTGCCGTTGCCGCGCTCGTTGAATGGACACCTAAACCAGCACCAGGTTATCCCGGTGGATTAATTCGTCGTCGTCTTTATAGCCCAGCAGTTTATCGATGCGCTCACTGGGTTGACCGATAATTTTACACGCTTCTTCACTGCTGTAGTTGACCAGCCCGCGGGCAATTTCGCGGCCCTGTTCGTCGCGGCAAATCACCATATCGCCACGGGAGAAACGCCCCTCCACCCGCTTCACCCCCACCGGCAGCAGGCTGCGCCCCTGCGCCCGCAGCACCTCGACCGCGCCGGCATCCAGCACCAGGGTGCCGCGCATCTGCAACTGCCCGGCCAGCCAGCGTTTGCGCGCCGCCTGCGGCTGCTGTTCGGCCACCAGCAGGGTGCCCAGGTTGTCGCCGGCGCGAATGCGCAGCAACACATCCTCGGTGTGACCGCCGGCAATCAGGGTGTGGGCACCGGAGCGCGCCGCCAAACGCGCGGCGCGCACCTTGGTCAGCATACCGCCGCGCCCCAGGCTGCCGCCGTCACCGGCCATGGCATCGAGCCGGCGATCGAGTGCGGATGCCTCACTTAAAATCCGGGCATCGGCATGGCGGCGCGGATCGGCATCGTACATACCGTCCCGGTCGGTGAGAATCACCAGGAGTTCAGCCTCCATCAGGTTGGCGATCAGGGCGCCCAGGGTATCGTTGTCGCCAAAGCGGATTTCATCGGTAACCACGGTGTCGTTTTCATTGACGATGGGAACAACGCCGAGCCCGACCAGGGTGCGCAGGGTGGAGCGGGCGTTCAGGTAGCGCTGGCGATTGGACAGGTCATCGTGATCGACCAGCACCTGCGCCGTGTGCAGATCAAAGCGCTGAAACGCCTGCTCGTAGGTCTGCACCAGCCCCATCTGCCCGACCGCGGCAGCGGCCTGCAGGCGATGAATGCTGTCGGGGCGCTCGTGCCAGCCGAGTCGCGACATGCCGGCGGCGACGGCGCCCGAAGACACCAGCACCAGTTCGATGCCGTCGTGACGCAGCCGCGCCATCTGCTCGACCCAACCGGCAATGGCCCGATGATCGAGGGCCTTGCCGTTATTGGTGAGCAGAGAGCTGCCGATTTTTACGACCCAGCGGCGCGCCTGCTGCAGGGATTGCCGTATGCTCATAGTCTCTCTCTCAACGAATACTGCTTTACCAAGCGAGCTGAGCGTTGTCGCCACTGCTGTTGCAGGGCGCCGCGGTTGTTCACGATATCAGCGCGGGCAGCGGCAATGGTGGCGGCAATCTGCGGCTGCGGATCGCAGGGCAGTTCGTCTTCATCGAGCACCCGGCAGTTGCCCTCGGCGTCAATCAGAATATCCACCACCAGGTCCCGCCACACTATGCACCGTGCGGAAATCCGGGTGCGATCGCTGATATTAATGTAAAACGCGCGGGTTTGACCATCGACAGAGAGAAAATGGTAAACGTTGTAGGCACGCGCCTCCCAAAAATAGCCGATGCTCAGATCGCCTTTCGACAGCGCCACTCCGTGTAACAGGTTGTCTTTCGGCAGTCGATACAGCACCGCCGCACCGCCGTCGCAACACTCCAACAGATCACACTCGAATTCGTGGCGGGCGCCAAGCAGTGTCTGCTTGATTTCGGTAATTTTGCCCAACGCCATCGCCAGTCAGCCAGTGGTATAGGGGAAATATATTAAGGCGCGTATTCCACGTCGACGTCGCCGTCACCGCTGTCGTCTTGGAAGTCATCACCGGAATCGCCGTCTTTAGCCGCGGCTTTTTGCGCCCGGTGCCGGGCGCGCAGGTGCTCGATACGGTCGCGGGCTTCACGCTGCATCTGTGCCTGTTTGTCGGCCTCCTCGCGCGCCGCCTCGGGGTCGCCGGCATCGCGCTCCCAACAGGCTTCCAGGTGCGTCAGTACCGCGCCACACAACTCGGCGGTACCGGTTTGGTTGATCGCGGCAATGCGAAACACCGGGCCGTGCCAGTCGAGTGCCTCGACCAGGTCCCGGCAGCGCTGCTCCACCTCGTCCGCAGGCAACAGATCGATTTTGTTCAGCAGCAACCAGCGGTCGCGCTGCGCCAGCGTGGGGCTGAAGCACTCCAGTTCCCGCGCGATGGCGGCGGCATTGTGGGCCGGATCGGTGCCGTCGTAGGGGCACATGTCCACCAGGTGCAACAGAACCCGACAGCGGGTCAGGTGTTTCAAAAACCGAATGCCCAGGCCCGCGCCCTCAGCGGCACCCTCGATCAGGCCCGGTATATCCGCCACCACAAAGCTGCGGTGCTTTTGTACCTGCACCACGCCCAGGTTGGGCACCAATGTAGTAAAGGGGTAATCGGCGACCTTGGGCCTGGCCGCCGACACGGCGCGGATAAAGGTTGACTTACCGGCGTTGGGCAGGCCCAACAGGCCGACGTCGGCCAGCACTTTCAGCTCCAGTTTCAACTGCCGGGTCTCGCCCTCTTTGCCCGCTGTGGTCTGGCGTGGTGCGCGGTTGGTGCTGGATTTGAAGCGGGTATTGCCAAGCCCGTGGTAACCGCCCTTGGCCACCAGCAGGCGCTGGCCGGCGGCGGTAATGTCGCCCATCACCTCCCCGGTGTCGACGTCGATCACGGTGGTGCCGACCGGCACTTTCAGCACCAGGTCTTCCCCCTTGGCGCCGGTGCAATTACTGCCGCTGCCGGACTGACCGCTGGCGGCCCGGTAACGGGGCTGATAGCGATAATCCACCAGGGTGTTGAGGCTGTCATCGGCCTCCAGGTAGACGCTGCCGCCATCGCCGCCGTCGCCACCGTCCGGGCCGCCCTTGGCGATATATTTCTCGCGCCGAAAGCTGAGACAACCGTTGCCGCCCCGGCCGGCCACGACGGAGATGGGCGCTTCATCGACAAATTTCACAGGAGCCTCCGGCAGTTAGACACAAAAAAGCCCCATCGCAGTGACGGGGCTTTTCCAAAAGTCGGTCAGGGTGAGGTGAACCGCCAGCGGCCCGGCCCACCCCGGCCGAAAAACCAGGCGTTTACGCGGCAACGATGCTCACGAACTTGCGGTTTTTCGGACCCTTCACTTCAAACTTCACCACACCGTCAGCTTTGGCAAACAAGGTGTGATCCTTGCCGATACCAACGTTGACGCCGGCGTGAAACTTGGTGCCGCGCTGGCGGACAATAATATTGCCGGCAATGACCTGCTGGCCACCATAGCGCTTTACGCCGAGGCGTTTACTTTCGGAATCGCGACCGTTGCGGGTACTACCGCCAGCTTTTTTATGGGCCATAACTCAAACTCCTAATTTACCTTTTTGACTACTGACGCGACTACTGACGCTTTTTACCTGTGACTACTTACCTGTGACCACCAGCGCTTCGACTACGCGCTGATACCGGTAATTTTGACTTCGGTGTACCACTGGCGATGACCCTGGCGCTTCATCGAGTGCTTGCGGCGACGGAACTTGATGATTTTGACCTTGTCGCCGCGGCCGTGGCTGACCACCTCGGCGCTGACCTTGGCGCCGGCAACCTGGGGAGCGCCGATCTTGATATCGTCGCCATCGGCTACCAGTAACACATTGTCGAAATCGACGGTTTCACCGGTCGCCACTTCAAGCTTTTCCAATTTGAGGGTTTCACCCTCGACCACACGGTGCTGCTTGCCACCGCTGACAAATACTGCGTACATAGACTCTTGCTCCAACATCTATTCTGTTTCAGTGCTTCAGACTCGCGCGTTGCGCGTTAGACTTGGACGACACGAAGCAGCCGAAAACCCGGTAAACCGGCATCTGCCGCCATAACCATTCCGCTATGGACGGCCTTCGTAGCTACCGCTACTTACCGTTATACTCAGTTACCGTTATACCCAGTTACCGTTACAACCAGCTTTCAAGCGTTTAATACGGGTACCTGACCCACCACAAAGCTTGCGTCGTTTAAGGGGCGCAGATCATACGGTAAACTGCCGGCCGACGCAAGTTTTGGGGCCGGTCGGGATCGCAATGGCGGCCCGCTTTGGCATCCAATACCTTGACAGGGGGTCTCCACCACCCCTAGCATCCCTAGTCTTCGCGCACAGATTCAGGCCCCGATGCTTCCTATGCTGCCGTTTCACAAAGTAGTAGAAAACGACTTCCAGGCTGTAAACCAACTGATTATCGATCAACTCCACTCCAATGTGGATCTGGTGGAAAATATCGGCCACTACCTGGTGGAAGCCGGCGGCAAGCGGCTGCGGCCGCTGCTGGTGTTGCTGACGGCCAACGCGCTCGGCTACGGGCGGCGCCGGCATCTGGAGTTGGCGGCCGTCATCGAGTTTATCCACACGGCCACCCTGTTGCACGACGATGTGGTGGATATTTCCGCGCTGCGCCGCGGCCGCCCCACCGCCAACGCCAAATGGGGCAACGCCCCGAGCGTGCTGGTGGGAGACTTCCTCTATTCGCGGGCGTTTCAAATGATGGTGGCGATCGGGAATATGGACATTATGACCATTCTCGCCGATACGACCAACACCATTTCCGAGGGAGAAGTCCAGCAACTGGTGAACGCCAAGGACCCGACGGTAACGGAGGACCGCTATCTGAGTGTTATCCACAAAAAAACCGCGGCCCTGTTCGAGGCCGCCTGCGAGACCGCCGCAGTGCTGGTGCAGGCCGATGCGAACAACACCGACCGCGCCCTGCGGGCGGTGTTGCGCCGCTACGGCTATCATCTCGGCATGGCGTTTCAACTGATTGACGACGTGCTCGACTACCAGGGCGATGCCGAGGCACTGGGCAAGAATGTCGGCGACGATCTGGCCGAGGGCAAACCCACCCTGCCGCTGATCCACGCGATGCAGCACGCCGACCGCGCCGAGGCACAACTGATCGCCGGGGCCATTCGCGAGGGGGCCGTGGAGCAATTGCCCGCCATTGTCGATATCGTCAAAAACAGCGGCGGCCTGGCCTACACTCAGGCGCGCGCCAGGCGCGAGGCGGATCGGGCCATCGCCGAATTGTCACAGTTGCCTGACAACATCCACAGTCGGGCTATGGTAGACTTGGCGAAGTTTGCGATCAGTCGCCTCTACTAGCAGTTTTACTATTACCCCAATAACAATTTTGACGATGCCGAAGCTGTCCTGCCGCTCGCGGGACGGAGCGTCTTATCGACGGTCCGGGGCGGATCACCGCAGGTGTAAAGGGCGCTCCAGCAACGTACATTTTAGATAACATTATGCAAAGGGATAACAATGTCTGAACACGCACTGGCCAAACGCTACAACAGTTGGTCTGCACTGCAAGCGAGAAAACACTTCTGGGATCAAACGACACTGCTGGATGCGTTTCGGCAAGACCCGGACCGGGCCCGACACTATTCCCTGACGGCGGCCGGCCTGTTTCTGGACTACTCGAAAAATCACATCGATCAGGAGACGCTGGCGCCGTTGCTGGCGCTCGCCGATGAAGCCGGCCTCGGCACCGCTATCGGCCAACTGCTGCAGGGTGAGCCGGTCAACAATACCGAGGGGCGACCTGCTCTGCACACCGCCCTGCGCTTTCAGGGCCAGGCGGCGGATGCGCGCCAGCGGGAGGTGGCCGCCACCCTGGAGAAAATGGCGACATTCGTGACCGCGGTGCACAGCGGTAACTGGCGCGGGCACCGCGACCAGCCGATCACCGACGTGGTCAATATCGGCATCGGCGGCTCGGACCTGGGACCGCGCATGGTTACCCGCGCCCTCGGCGCCTATCACACTGGTAAGGTAACCGTACACTTCACCGCCAATATCGACGGCGCCGATCTGGCCGATACGCTGGCGGATTTACATCCGGCCACTACCCTGTTTATCGTCGCCTCCAAATCCTTCAGCACCCTGGAGACCCGGGAAAACGCCTTCTCCGCGCGCCAGTGGACCCTGGATGGCGGCTGTGCCGAGGGCGATCTGCACAAACACTATGTTGCCGTCAGCAGCAACGTCGCCGCAGCCGAGGCATTTGGCATAGCGCCGGACAATATCTTCCCCATGTGGGACTGGGTGGGCGGGCGCTACTCACTGTGGTCGGCGATCGGCCTGCCCATCGCCCTGGCCGTCGGCATGGACCACTTCAATGCCCTGCGCAGCGGCGCCCACACTATGGACCACCATTTCAGCACGGCGCCGCTGGCGGAAAATATGCCGGTGCTGCTGGCACTGATTACCTTCTGGTACAGCGAGTTCTGGCAGGCTCAGAGCCAGGCGGTGCTGCCCTATGCCCAGCGTCTGGGCCAACTGCCGGCCTATCTGCAGCAATTGGATATGGAGAGTCTCGGCAAAAGCGTCACCCGCGACGGCGTGGCGGTCGATTACCCGACGGGGTTGATACTCTGGGGCACCGAGGGCACCAACGGCCAGCATTCCTTCCATCAATTGCTACACCAGGGCACGCGCCTGGTGCCGGTGGATTTTATCGCCAGCGCCAAGTCCATGAGCCACCTGCACGACCAGCACACCCATCTGCTGGCCTGCTGCATCAGCCAGAGCCAGGCGTTGCTGGCCGGCAAACCGCTGGCGGCGGCGCGGGAAGAGTTACGCGCCCAGGGGTTGCCCGCGGCGCGGGTCGATGAACTGGCCCCCCACAAGGTGATTCCCGGCAATCGGCCGAGCAATACACTGGTACTGGAGGATTTATCCCCCACCAGTCTCGGCGCCTTGATTGCTCTCTACGAACACAAAGTCTATTGCCTGAGCGTACTCTGGGGCATCAACGCGTTCGATCAGTGGGGGGTGGAGTTAGGCAAGCAGTTGGGCACGGCGATTCATCAGGCCATGGCCAGCGGTGAGTGCCCGGACAACTGGGACGCATCCACCCGCCAGCTAGTCAACAGGTTGAGATAACCTTACGAAGCGCGGAGAAGCGCGGAGGGACGCCTGCAACTTAGCAACTTAGGCGCGGAGGGACGCCTGCAACTGCGCAACTTAAGCCTATACGCAGGGCTAACACAACGCGGAAAGTTTTCAAAAGTTGCTAAGTTGCAGGCGTCCCTCAAGGATGCCGTGCGCGAGCCCCCATGGGTGGAGCGGGAAATAGCGAAGCACTGCTTCGCCCCGCGGTCCAGCCCAAAATCTATGATTTTGGGCTGGACCGCTGGCGGGGTTTACGGCGGATCTCTGCAGGCATCTCCCGCAGTCGATTCGCCACGACCTCTAACAAAACCACCACCTAACAAATATTATCTGTGAAGGGTTAAAAACAGTAAGAGGCAGCAATACTCACAACAACGCGCCTACCCCGCCCCGTTTAACCGCTTCAACCAATCAACCCCAACAGCTCGTCCCGCTTGGCTTCCATCAACGCCCGATCACCGCGGGACTCCACATTTAACCGCACTACCGGCTCGGTATTGGACATGCGCAGGTTAAAACGCCAGTCGCCAAAGCTCATGGAGACGCCGTCGGTGTGATCCACCGCCTCGGCCCGATCACGATAGAGACTTTCGATGCGCGCCAGCAGCACAGCGGGGTCGTCCACCCGACTATTGATTTCCCCACTGCAGGGGAAAGCCGCCATGCGATCGCCAATCAACTGCGACAGCGACTTGCCGCTGCGCCCCATCAGCTCCACCACCAACAACCAGGGAATCATACCGCTGTCGCAGTAGGCGAAGTCTTTGAAATAGTGGTGGGCGCTCATTTCACCGCCGTAAACCGCATCCTCCGCGCGCATGCGCTCTTTGATAAACGCGTGGCCGGTCTTACTCATCACCGCTGTGCCATCCATCTTTTCCACCACGGCAATGGTATTCCAGGTCAGGCGCGGATCGTGCACTATCTTGCCGCCCGGGTGTTTCGCCAGAAAGGCCGCCGCCAGCAACCCCACCAGATAATAGCCCTCGATAAAGCGGCCGCTTTCATCGAAGAAGAAACAGCGATCAAAATCGCCGTCCCAGGCGATCCCCAGATCGGCGCCCGCAGCCTTGACCGCCTCGGCGGTGGCGCCGCGATTTTCCGGCAGCAGCGGATTGGGAATACCGTTGGGGAAATTACCGTCGGGCTGGTGGTGCACCTTGATAAAGTCGAACGGTAACGCACTCTCCAGTGCATCCACCACCACCCCGGCCCCGCCATTGCCGGCATTGACGACGACTTTGAGCGGCGGCAAGGCAGGCACATCCACGTAAGTCAGCAGGTGTCTAACATAAGCCTCGCGGCCCGCCAGGGGGATCACCCGGCCTTTGCCGGCCGCCGGCTCGAAACCACCGGCTTCGGCCAGTCGCCGGATATCCTTGAGTCCGGTATCGCCGCTGATGGGCCGGGCGCCTTCGCGCACCAGCTTCATACCGTTGTAGTCCATGGGGTTGTGGCTGGCAGTCACGCAAATGCCGCCATCGGCCCCCTGGTCAAAGGTACCGAAATAGACTTCCTCAGTGCCGCACTGACCGATATGCAGCACGTCGGCCCCCATATCGGTGATACCGCGCACCAACGCCTCGGTCAGACCCGCACTGGTAAGCCGGATATCATGGCCCACCACCACTTTTGCTGCCTTGAGGTAAACCACAAAAGCGCAGCCCACCCGATAGGCGACGTCTTCATTTAACTGATCCGGTACTCGCCCGCGTATATCGTAGGCCTTAAAACAGGTAATTGCTTGAGTCACTGTGACATCCCGAACTGATCGACTGGCTGCAACATTTTACCGGCTGCAACATTCTCGCTGAAAAATACGACCTTAAAGACAAGCTCAAAGGCGCAACCAGCCGCCTTTAGTCGTCCTTGTAGATATGCTCATAGACGTAATTGGTCGCTTCCACAAAGCCCCCGACGCTGCCGCAGTCAAAGCGGCGACCACTGAATTTGTAGGCCATGACGCAGCCGTTTTTCGCCTGGGTCAGCAGGGCATCCGTGATTTGCACCTCACCATTTTTGCCCGGCGGCGTGTTTTCGATAATCTCAAAGATATCGGGAGTAAGGATATAGCGGCCGATAATCGCCAGATTGCTGGGTGCATTCTCGAGAGACGGTTTTTCCACCATATCGGTGACCTGATACAGACTGTCTTTGATTTGCTCGCCCTTGATGACACCGAACTTGTGGATGTCTTCATCCGCCACCTCCTGGATGGCGACAACACTGCACCGAAACTGGCGATAGAGCTTGACCATTTGCGCCAGCACGCCCTCCCCACCCTCGCCATCCGGCAGGCAGAGATCGTCGGACAGCACCACGCCGAAAGGCTGATCGCCAATCAGGCGGCGGCCGTTGAGAATCGCATCCCCGAGGCCGCGCATTTCCGTCTGCCGCGTATAGGACACCAGCGCCTTGTCCATCACGTTGCGAATGGAGGCCAGGTAGCGCTCCTTGGAGGTACCCGCGATCTGGTGCTCCAACTCGTAACTGACATCGAAATGATCGGCAATGGAGCGCTTGCCGCGCCCGGTGACAAAACCGATTTCATCCAGGCCGGCTTCCAGCGCCTCCTCGACCCCGTATTGCACCAGTGGCTTGTTGACTACCGGCAGCATCTCCTTGGGCATTGCCTTGGTGGCGGGTAAAAACCGCGTGCCGTACCCGGCCACGGGAAATAAGCATTTTCGTATCATGGGGGAAGTGTCCTTTATACATTGTCGGCGCCAGGTCGCCGTTACATATTGTCGCCGTCGCCCGCCGCCTGAGTGCGAGGCCGGGAACTCGATGGTCGCCGAGGCGCCGAATATACCATAGTTACCCTGATTGAGTAGACACGCCGGGCGGCGAAAGCCCCCCCGGACACACGCACCGCGCGTACCGCTGCCTCAAGAGGGGTCCCGGCGACATCACGAATACTGGACAAGCCGTAACCAGCCGGTAGAATGGGCCCCCTTTGCTGCTCCGGGCATCACCCCGGGGCTTCTTTGAAACATCAGAGTTAGACTATGGATTGTACTGGAAGAAAAAGCGCCTACGACCGCGACGCCCTGCTGGAGTGCGGCTATGGCCGCTTGTTTGGCCCCGGCAATGCCCAGTTGCCGGTGCCGAATATGCTGATGCTCGACCGTATCTCCCATATCAGTGCCGAAGGCGGTAACTACGGCAAAGGCGAGATCATTGCCGAATTGGATATTCATCCCGACCTCTGGTTTTTCGCCTGCCACTTCCCCGGCGACCCGGTGATGCCCGGCTGTCTGGGACTGGACGCCATGTGGCAGTTAGTCGGTTTTTTCCTGGCCTGGAAAGGCAACGAGGGTCGCGGCCGGGCGGTTGGCTCAGGCGAGGTGAAGTTCGCCGGCCAGATTCTGCCAAGCGCCAAGAAGGTGACCTATCACCTCCATCTGAAGCGCGTCATCGAACGCAAACTGATTATGGGTATTGCCGATGGCGTAGTGGCCGTGGACGGCACAGATATCTACTTCGCCAAGGATTTGAGGGTTGGACTGTTCAGCGACACCGCCACCACCTTTTAGCGGCAGACCGTCCCGAGAGGGGTATAGTCCCCACTTGGGGGCAGCCCTCTGCCTGTGCCATAATTCGCTCGATTCAGCGGTTAAATGTCGGGGGTATAAGGTGCCACCCCACCTGCTCCCAGTATTCAAGAGGTAGTCTATGAAACGCGTTGTTGTGACCGGTATCGGCATAGTTTCCTGCTTGGGTAAAGATGTCGCCTCGGTCTTAGACGCCCTGCGTGCGGGTCGCTCAGGTATTCGCTATAAGGAAGACTACGAGGAACTGGGCTTTCGCAGCCTGATCGCCGGTAGTGTCGATATCGATTTTGCGGAGTATATCGATCGCAAAACTCTGCGCTTTATGGGGGACGCGGCCGGCTATGCCTATATCTCCATGCAGCAGGCCATCGCCGATGCGGGCCTTGAGGATGACCAGGTATCCAACGAGCGCACCGGACTGATTATGGGCTCCGGCGGCGCCTCCTCGCAAAACCTGGTTGAATCTGCCGATATACTGCGTGCCCGCGGCATTCGCCGGGTAGGTCCCTACCGGGTGACCCAGACCATGGGCAGCACCACCTCTGCCTGCCTGGCCACACCGTTTAAGATAAAAGGTGTTAACTATTCCATTTCCTCAGCCTGCGCCACCAGTGCTCACTGCATCGGCAACGCCATGGAACAGATTCAGCTGGGCAAACAGGACCTGGTCTTCGCCGGCGGCGGCGAGGAAGAGCACTGGACCATGAGCTCCCTGTTTGACGCCATGGGTGCGCTCTCCGCCAAGTACAACGACACCCCGGAGCAGGCCTCTCGCCCCTACGATGCCAACCGCGACGGCTTCGTAATCGCCGGCGGCGGCGGTTGTGTGGTCCTCGAAGAGCTGGAGCACGCCCGGGCCCGCGGCGCCAAAATCTATGCCGAACTGGTCGGCTATGGCGCCAATTCCGATGGCTACGATATGGTCGCCCCCTCGGGCGAGGGCGCGGTGCGCTGTATGCGCCAGGCCATGGCAACCGTCGACGGTACTATCGACTATATAAACACACACGGCACCAGCACACCGGTAGGCGATGTGGCTGAACTCACCGCCCTGCGGGAAGTGTTTGTCACGGACATGCCGGCCATCAGCTCCACCAAGTCGCTGACCGGCCACTCGCTCGGGGCTGCCGGGGTGCAGGAAGCGATTTACAGCCTGCTTATGCAACAACACAACTTTGTCGCCGCCTCGGCCAATATCGAGACCCTCGACCCGGAAGCCGAGGGCCTGCCGATTGCCACGCAGCGACGCGACGATGTCAGGCTGGAGCGGGTGATGTCGAACAGCTTCGGGTTCGGCGGTACCAATTCCTGCCTGGTGTTTCAGCGCTTCAGCGATTGATATCTCCGGACAAGCGGCCAGCCGCCGGGCTTGGCGTCGGCATTCCCGGCAGATATCACGTACAACGGTGATAGGACTCTGATCCCAATGCATCTCGCCCCCCACGGAGCAGGCCCGCGGCCTGCAGGCGTTTGCAGCCAGTACCCTGCGGCCCTGCGCCTTGGCCGGAGCCCGGATTGGAGCCTCGACTGGAGAACCTAGCCGTTGGAAGAAAGGGTTTCGCGCTCCGCCAGATACGCACCGACCGCGCTGGCCAGTCCCTGGCGCCAGGTACGCGACTGAATACCGAAATTTTCAAGACAGCGCCGGCCACTGAGGACCGCGCTGGTCACCGGCTCGACTGCATCGACCTCTTCGATGTCACCGTATAACTGCCCCCGCTGCTCCAGCAGCTTGGCCAGGTGTCGGGCAAAGTCCGCCTCACTGCAGGGATCGCCACTGGTATAGTGCATCACCCCCCAGTTGTCCGCCCCGCACAGTATCTGCTTGACCATAGCCACCAGCACTCGACCGACGTCAGTCATAAACGTGGGGGCGCCGCGCTTATTGGGTGCTACACTCACCCGCTGGCCGCCGGATAACTGACCCACCAGCGCCGTCAGCAGATTATCCCCCCGAGCACCGATCAGCCAACTCAAACGCAGGATAATATGTCGGGGTAAAAACTGGGCAACCGCTTTCTCCGCCCGCCATAACGCTCTGCCGCCCACATCCACCGGCGCCGGCTGGTCGGACTCGTCGTAGGCAGTTTTGTTCTCGCCGCCGAATACCTGGTGACTGGACAGATGAATCGCGCACACCTCGAGCGCCGCGCAGGCCTGCGCCAAAGACTTGGCCGCGCTGACCGTCAGCGTCTGTCGCTGCCGGGCCGGGGCCGGACTCCAGGCCAGGGAATTGATCACAATGTCCGGTTGCTGCTCGCGCAGGTAAGCATCGACCGCCTTGGCGTCGTTCCATACCAGGTCTCCCGGCTGCGGCTGCACCAGGGTGAAAGTCTCCTGTTCCAGGACGTGACTGAGCGCCATGCCAAGGGGGGAGTGGGCATCGGTCAGTAGCAGCTTATAGGCCACGGGTTACATCCATCGCAGTTAGCCACCGGTCTCCCCGCCCGCCGCAGCGCGCGGGGCCTCTTGCTTAAACACTATACAAAAGGAAATGACCCCGGGTATTGATTAGAAAGGAATATCGTCGTCGAAATTATCAAATCCCGAAGCCGTTTGAGGCTGGCCGGCCGGTGCCTGCTGCGGCGCGTTGGGGGCGGGCTGCTGGGGGGCCTGTTGTGTATGGGGTTGCGCATGTTGCTGGGGTGCCTGCGGTGCCGCCATGGGCTGCTGTTGCCTGCCCTGTTGCGGCTGGCCGCCGTAACCCTGGTTCATACCCATGCCCTGGTTGTCCCCGGCGGCATTGCGGCTGTCCAGCATCTGCATTTCGTTGGCCACAATTTCCGTGGTGTAACGGTCCTGCCCGCTTTGGTCCTGCCATTTACGTGTGCGCAGCGAGCCTTCGATATACACCTTGCCGCCCTTGCGCAGGTACTCGCCGGCAATTTCCGCCAGCCGGTTGAAAAAAACGATACGATGCCATTCGGTGCGCTCCTGCGGCTGGCCGGTTTGCTTGTCCTTCCAGGTCTCGGACGTGGCCAGGCTGATATTGGTCACCGCACCGCCCGAAGGCATGTACTTGGTTTCCGGGTCCTGGCCGCAATTGCCGATCAGAATGACTTTGTTAACTCCCCTTGCCATGATTTTCTCCTGTGTCTCCCAATGGTGTTGCACTATTAATTAGCTGCACTCTTACATTAGCTGTAGTTCGTCTCACACTTAGTCAGTTTCACTGTTGAGTGCGCTGCACGATTATTAACAGTTGCAATATCTCAGTTAACGCCAGTTTTCCCCAACACCATCCCCGGTCGGCAAAAACGGCGAGCGTTCTTTAAATCCAATGCGACAGCTTACACCACGCCGGCCGTGACAACCACTATTGCTGTAACTGATCGACGCTCGAGCGGTCGAATAACCGGTTGTCCACTTTCAGGTAAGCCGCCCGCTCATCTTCGATGATCACCACCTCTTCGACGCCCGACAGACCCAGCATTCTCGACTTCATGGCGGTCAGGTCGGCATCTCCCAGGGGCACCCAGACGCTGGTCAAAAAGCGCGGCGGGCGCATAAAGGCGGCCACCGCCAGCCAACTGACCACTACCGCCGCACCGCAGCCGAACACCCAGTGCGGTCCGCCGAATTGCATCAGGGCGCCACCGCCCGCGCCACCGGCAAAAGCACCGAGAAACTGGCTGGTCGAATAGATACCGGCAGCGGTACCCTTGGTGCCGGCCGGAGCCACCTTGCTCATCAGGGAGGGCAGAGTCGCCTCCAGCAGGTTAAACGCCATAAAAAACAGAAACAGCGCGGTCAACGCCAGTACCAGATCACGCTGCCACCAGATCAGCGCCACCAGCATGGCCGCCAGCAGGGCGATCGCGCCCAGGAATACGGTTTTGATCTTGCGGTGCCGCTCCGCCAGCAGCATAAACGGCACCATGGCCACAAAGGCCAGCGTCAGCAACGGCAGATACACCTGCCAGTGCCGCTCACGCGCCAACCCCAGGTCGGCTTCCAACATAACGGGCACCACCACAAAACTGGCCATCAAGACGAAGTGCAGGCAAAAAATACCCCAGTCGAGCCGCAGCAGGTCCCGGTGTTTCAGCGTCTGGCCGAGCAGCGCCGCCACTGCCCCGGCCTCGCGCTGCGCAGTCTCGGCGCTACCGGGGTCGGGAATCAGTTTGAACAACACCACCAGCCCCAGCAGGGCAAAGACCGCGGTGAACCAGAAGATGCCCGACAGACCGGCAATACCGGTAATGACCGGACCCAGTACCAGCGCCACGGAGAACGACAGGCCGATGGAGGCCCCTATGGCAGCCATGGCTTTGGTGCGGTTTTGCTCCGAGGTCAAATCCGCCACCAGCGCCATAATCACACTGGCAATGGCACCGCCGCCCTGCAGGCAGCGGCCGATAATCAGGCCGTAGACCGACTCGGCGGTGGCGGCCACGACACTGCCGAGGGCGAACAACAGCAGCCCCAGGGCGATCATGGGTTTGCGTCCCAGCCGGTCGGAAAGCATGCCGAAGGGAATCTGCAGCAGTGCCTGGCTAAAACCGTAGGCGCCGAGAGCCAACCCCAACAGCAAGGGTGTACTGCCGGCGTAATCCGTTCCGTACAGCGCCAGTACCGGCAACACCATAAACAGCCCCAACATGCGAAAGGCGTAGAGCGCTGCCAGCGAAGCCACGGCACGACGTTCAAAAGAATGGGCTGTATCTACGACCTTCGCTCGCACAGGGAAAACTCAGCGTAAAAAGGCGGGCATTTTAACAGTCGTGCGGGGGTACGGGTAGCGGCCTGTGGTTTTTCGCCGACCCGGTAGACAGACAGTGTGTCGACTATCGCCGCAACGGGACCGCAACCCGGCTGTCGGCGAAAGTCCTCTGCAGCGCATCGCGCCACCGGCGCCCAATCTCGGCTGCGTTCACCTCGAGCCGCGCCGGCGGCACAGTGGGAGGGTGACCGGCAACAACCTGAGCGGCAGATCGAAAACCCGCAGTCGACAATGATTAGTCAACAAGTCAGGCAAGTGGATGCAGCTCGCCGATCAAAAAGTGCCGCGCACGCCCATGGTGTAACGAGGCTCGAGGGTATTTTCCCAAGCTTCCTGGTCGCTGCGCTGGAGATAAAAACGCTCTGATTCATCTGTCAGATTTGAACCATTGAGAAACACGCTGATACGATCGCTGATATGGTAGCTTACCGATGCATCCAGATAAGCCGTCGCCTCCTGCATCAAGGTCAAACTGCCGGCCTGGTTGAGCAATACCACACGCTCACTGCGATAGTTATAGCCGATGCGTGCCTGCCATTTATCCGTCTCGTACCACAGTACAATATTGTAAACATCTTCGGAGTTTTCCGGAAAACCCAGCTCATTGCCCTCCACATCCTTTTGCCCCGAATCACCCGGTGAATAGGTGTAATTTACATCCGCGCCGAAGTGACCCAACCAACTGCCGGCAAGCCCCGGAAAATCGACCAACGCCAGCTTTGCCCCCATTTCCACACCTTCCAGGGTACCGCCGTCGCCCTGGGTGATGGTGCTTACCGGCACCGATCGACGCACCACGCCATCCGCATCCGGCAGCGCCCGCAACTCCTCCCCGCCCTGGGTAAAGCTGTCCACCTCCACCCTGAATAAACCCAGGTTTAACAGACTGGCATCACCGAGATAATACTCCAGTGACAGGTCGACGTTGTCGGCACGCCAGGGATCGAGATTGGGGTTACCGGTTTCGGTGGCGCTGACGGCAATGAAGGTTCCAAACGTCGGACTGCCGGCATCCCCGTCCAGCGTAAAATCCGGATCGAACGCCCCGCCCCATTGCGCCAGGTCCAAAGGCGTTACGGTTTTCGCATAAGCTGCCCTTAATTTCAGCTTGTCCGAAAGATCGTAGGACAAATTGAGCGCCGGCAGGGTATCGGTCAACTCGCGCTCGGTAACCAGGTCGCCGGCGTCAATGGCCGACAAACCATAAGGCTGGGAATCGCCCACCACATTTTGCACCACTGTCAGGGTCGTCTCCAACTGGCGCAGCCCCAGATTACCCGCCAGTTGGCCGTAAGCAAAGTTCACCTGCAGGTAATAGCTCAGCTCATCGAGATCGACACGGTAGGATTTACCCGGATTACTGACGCGCACATTGCCGGGATAGAAAGCATTGTGGAACGCCCACACATTGTCCATGGCGGCCGGATCAAGCGCAAAGAAACCCGGTATACCACGAACCGGACCGACATCGGTCACCCTGATTACATCACCTAAGTCGCGCAGGCCAAGCGGTCGGCCGGAGGTAAAGAAAATGTCATTGTCCGGGTTTCCATCGTTCAGGTTTTGGCCTGAATTACAACTGGACTGGTTGAGCGTAACGTCGGTGGCCTTCCACTTAACCAGACAATCGTTTTCTCCAAATGGGGCGGCTATATCAAATTCTCTGTTTTTTACCTTGCGGGCGCTAAAGCGAACACCGGCATCAACAGAGGTGATAAAACCGTCATTTTGAAATCCGTAGCGCCCATCAAAGCGCACCACATTCAACTCTGCTTCGCGGTCGAAGTTGTTTTCGGAAATAAGTGCCCCGACACCGTAACTGTCGATGTCGGCGAGATAATCGCCGATCGTGCGCGCCGCGCCGGCGGCGTTACCCTCGGCATCGAGATTGGCGTTGTTATCAAACCCGCTCCAGGCAGCGCCGTCACCACCGTAATCCACGGTTAAGGTTGGAAAGCCGGCATAGCCGCCGGGATTGACAGCCTGGTTTAAACCATCAGTATAGTTTTGAAATGCCACCCCCCATTGATTACCGATGGCCAAGTCAATATCGGCGCTGCTGAACAGGCGCGTGCGCTGCGCCTCACCAACCACCGCACGGGCACTGGCTACCAGGGGACCACCTTTATCGTAATTCAGCTCTATGTTGATGTTTTGAGAACTACTGTCTTCAAACTGCAGGCTGGAGAAACTTTTGATACGACGACCGTTACCGGTATAGGTTTGAGTGGTAAAAAAATCCCGCCCGTCGATAGTGATACCCGTGTCTCTAAAGGCACTGGAGCCATCGGCATTTTGTGGCCGGAACCAGCCCCAGCGGTTCCACTTGTCCGAATGAAACAGACCGGCGGAGCGTTGGTATTCCTCCATTTCCGTGTGAAACAGTTCGGCCACCAACTCAAAGCCCTCTCCCAGGTCGAATTGAAACGCGACGTTATACCCCAGGCGCTCACGTTCGGTAAAACGATTGGATGCCAGATGTCCCTGATAGGCCAGAAACGCATCGTTGGTATCACCATCGTTATTGATATCGGCGCCCCAGGCCCAGTCCTCCCCGGCTATTTGAGACCAGCCGGCGTTTTCACCGCCGTTTGTCATACCGCTGTAGTAATTGGCGAGGTTTTTTTCCTGGTAGGATACCGAAGCCATGGCACCGACTTTTTCATTGTGCCAACTCACCAAACCGTTGACCGAGGGATCGGTTTCATCGCTTTCCCGCCCGGATTGTATTTCAGTGGCGCCCGATAGCGTGAAGCCTGCGCCAAAAGCAAAAGGTCGAAAGGTCTTGAGGTCGACCACCCCGGTGATGCCACCGGCGTTGGTACCGGCCGTGGCAGACTTGATAACATCCGCACCGGAAAACAGTTGTGAGGGAATATCATTAAAATCCGGTTGTACGGTGGTAACTGAACCCGACCCCAAATACGATTCCCCATTGAGAGTGGCGAGCACCTGGGGCAGACCTCGAATACTGATACCGCCACCCTCACCGGCCGACCGCCTCACCTGTACACCGGTAATCCGGGCCAGCGAATCGGTAATGGTGATATCCGGCAACTTGCCGATATCCTCCGAAGAGATCGAATCAACTATTGACCGGGCGGCGCGCTTGATACCGATGGAGGTTTCCTGGGCCTGCCGAATCCCTGTAACGACAACCTCCTCGATGGCCAGCGCCTCGTCACGTTGGGCCTTGGCGGGCGGAGCCGGCGGGCCGAGTGAGCAGATTGCGATCAGCGGTAAAAACAGGCGCTGCTGGAATGGAAGTAGCTTGGCCATCGGTCGTCACCTTTGATTTGTCAGCGTTTTATTGGTCGTCTGCATCTACTTATTATTTTTCTCGCTTCGTATCCGCTTGCCAGGGATATCCGTTACCCAAAATAATAACGTTACGATTTTTAGACGGTCAACAGATTTGATGACCGAAAAACCAACATTCAGTTCACACCAACAAAAAACTATACTAATCAATAGTATAGAACTTATATCATTTTACTATTAGAAAGAAGCGGGTAAGCTCTGGAAGATTGTGAAAAGTTTGCTTTACAAAAATCGTATCGTTTCGAATCTATCATTGACATTGACACTCAAAACCACTGCACCACCTATTACAGCCCGCACCATGCCAGCCGGAAGGCTTTCTGACAACCTGAACGCCGTCCGGCTACCGCTGTATTTATCCATCGCAGTCTTGCAAAATCCTGAAAGCTTCCATCATCGCCCTGCCATTGTGATAGGGCCCTTTCCAGGGACCCATCTTGCAGGCAGTGCTTGACCGATCGAGTCGGGAAAACCATAACCATTCGCCGTGGCGGGGGTCCTTCTGGTAACGACGTATAAAGCGCCAAACCTCTACCGCCGCATGGAGAAACTGACCATCCCCCGTCAAACGAAATGCCGCCAGAAAACCTACCAGCGCTTCAGCCTGGACCCACCAGACCCGCTGCTCGATTCTTTTGCCGCTCTCCAAGATCATAGCGTCGAAAATCTCACCATTGTCACCGACAGCCCGATCCAGACACTGCCGGGCCATGCCGACGACCTTGTCTTTCCAGCCGCCTTTAAGCGTCTCACTTTGCATGACCTCCAGCGCCTCCCAGATAAGCCAGCTCGCCTCGATATCGTGACCAAACGACCGCAGGTCGGACAGGTCATTCCACTCGAGGTCCATATACATGCGCAGATAAAGCTCGCCGCCGCTGAGGATATGATTGCGAAAACACTCCAAACAGTTTTCGATGGCCGCGAGGAGCGCGGCCGAGGGCGCAACACGATATAAACTTGTGTAAGCCTCCAGAACGTGCAGATGCGTGTTCATGGTTTTGGGCGCATTCATGTCCTTTTCACTTAGACGCATATCATCTATAGACGCCCAACGCCGGCTAAAGGCCTCCAGATAACCACCGTGTCGAGGATCACGGCCATACCGCTCAACCAAACCAAACAGCTCTTCGGCCAGGCTCAACGCCGACGGGCAGGCAGTCAACCTGTAGTAGCTGGTCAGTCCGTAAATCGCAAAAGCCTGGGCGTAAATCTGTTTCCGATTGCCGACCACCTCGCCCCGACAGTTCAGCTCCCAGTACACACCGCCATACACCGGATCACAAAAATACCGGATGAAATAATCGTAAGCACGCTCGGCGAGTCCGCTATACCGCCGCTCCCCGGTGGTGCAATCACCGGCGTTCGGGCCATCGCCGGTAACGCGGGCCAACTCACTAAAAAACCACAGTATACGCGCGTTTTGAACGACTCCTTTGTTAGCCTCGTAAAGCTTGTCGTTCCGGTGAGTGATTGCACCGACAAAACCGCCGCGCCTGACGTCGAGAGCGTTGTCCGCCCACCAACATCCGATCTCCGCCATTTCAGCCCGGAATTCTTGCCTTAGTGTTTTCATCATCATACCGGTCGCCTTCAGGTCCGACGATAGGGAGAGTTCGATTGCCAGCAACCGCCACTCGAATCGCTGCGACCATCGATAGGCATCAGACTCAACCGAGACGCGCTAAAGGGTAAACTCCATTGAATTGTGCTCAACAAACGTCGCGGTTTCCAACACCTGCAACTTCTCTGCATCTTCACCGTCAATTCGCCGCAGCAACAAGCCCGACAGGACTGCGCCCGCATGTCGTAAGTCCTGGCGAAACCCCGCCAGCGGCACATGGAAAAAAGTGGCTAAACTCGTCGACTCCAGCGAAACAATATCCACCTGCTTACCCACCACCTGCCCGGCCAACTGCAGGCTCGAGGCCACACCTATAGCAGCGACCTCGGTACCACATATATAACCGTCCGGCGGGGCGGGCAAGCTGCAGGCGTCAGCGACAAATTGCGCATAAGTGTGTGCCGGCCCCTCCGGCAAAATTTGCAGTTTTTCGTCAATCGTGAGCCCCTGCTCCTGAGCGGCACGATTAAATCCGATACGGCGGTGCCAGGCGAAGGAATACTTAGCGTCGGATGCCACCAGAACCAACTGTCTTCTACCGCGCTCGTAAAGCCATTTAGCGGCGCGATAGGTAAAGTCAGCATTATCGACATCGTACCAGGGGTGCGGCGTGGCCAACTCCGTGCGACCAAAGGTGACAAAGGGAAAGCGCTTCTCATTGAGATACCTGACCCGATCATCATCGGCCAGCGTCGACGTCAGGATGACCCCATCGGCCAGACCATGCTCCACCACATATTCGACCGGCGCAAAAGCCGGCTCGCCGGCCACCTGCGGAATGACCGCCAGATGATACGGTGTGTTATTCAAGCCGGCCGTCAATCCCTCGATCAGCGGCAAGATACCCAGGTCACCGACAGTATCACCGGGCTTGAGCACCGGCATAATCAGAGCCAGCATAAAGGTCTTGCCGGTTTTCAGACTAATACCCGAAGCATTGGGTCGATAGCCCAGAGTTTTGGCAGCCTGTTTCACTTTCGCGATAGTGTCGGGTTTGACTTCAGCGCCATTTTTCAATGCCCGCGATACGGTAGTCACTGAGAGCCCCGTATGGTCGGCAATGGTTTTCAGTGTCGCTCGCTCCATCCAAGCACCTTACTTATTGATAAGTTGATCTCAAGTGTGTGATTACCAGGTGCTCTGCAAAGTTTTCGGGCACGGCCGAGCCTGCCGACGGCAGCCAGTCGACAGTTCTATCCTCCCCTGGCAACAAGGTAAAGCTGTTGTCGCTCCAACGCCCCGAGGCCGGGTGCTCCAGCGTCAGGAAGTGGGCCGGCGCATCGGCTTTGAGAGTGAGCTGCACCCGCTCGGCCAGGGTGACAACTTCCTGCTCGATACACACCTGCGGAAGCGTCATCGCTTTCCAGGGCGCCAGATAAAATGTGTTGTTTATATCAGGATCGTCACTGACAACAGCAAAAAAACTGTCTTCGCGAGCGCCTGCGAGTTCGGCCTGATTCAATGTCAGCAGCGTGGCACTATCACCGGGCCGCAACTGTTGCGCCAGAGGCCAGCGGCGAACAACCTTGCCGCCCAGGGTAATTTGTCTGAATTCGACTTCAAGGTTCCTGACCCCCGGGGCATCACTGACGGCCTTTAGCACCCAATTGCCTGCGGCTTTCGCAACATCCTCTTTAATCGGCCCTGCCGGCCCTCCGACGGTACTTTCTTCGACACTCCGCGCTTCAGGAACCAGAGCCACCAGGATCGGATTGAAAAAGCGTCGAGCATGGTAGTGCAATTGCTTCCAGCGCCCGCCGTGTTCGATACTCGACCAGGACGCTACCGGCCAGTTGTCATTTAATTGCCAAAACAAAGTGCCCATACAATGGGGCTGCAGAGAACGCCAGTATTCAACGGCGGTCTTAATGGCAACGGCCTGCTGCACCTGGCTTAAATAGAGAATGGAGACAAAGCTTTCAGGAAAGCGAAAGTAGCGGGTAAACATCTCCATGATGATAGCATTGCCCGCCGGACTTTTTTGATGGGATTCCATGACGGGCGATGAGACATTCCACTGGCTCGGTTCCGCAAAACGGGCCACGGCAGGCAGCGACGGCAATGACTGAAAACCGAATTCCGAACAAAAGCGCGGCCTTACCGTGTAGTAGGCCTCAAAAGAACTGCCCGAGTGCCAAACGTCCCAGTAGTGCATATCGCCGCTGTGATCGATGTGCCAGGCATCACCAAAATCCAACTCGCCATTACAGGGCGAACTGGGCCAAAAGCGCCGTGTCGGATCGCCCTCTCCCACCACCCGGGCCAGCGCACGGTTGAGCCTGTCGTAGTTGACGATATATTTCTCACGATGACGGCGCGATTGTTCGTACCAGTCAATAGCACCCATCACTTCATTGTCACCACACCACAGGGCGATACTCGGATGGTGAGCAAGACGCTTTATCTGGTGCTTCACCTCCGCTGCTGCTGAGGCGACAAACTCCCTGGTGGAAGGGTAAAGGGAGCAGGCAAACATCAGGTCGTGCCAGATCAGCAGACCCAACTCATCACACAGTTGATAGAAGATATCCCGCTCGTAAAAACCGCCACCCCACAAGCGCAGGCAATTCATATTGGCGAGGACGGCGGCGGTGAGCAGGTCCCGATAGCGATCCCCGTCGCTGTCCAGGGTTAGCGCATCGGCGGGAATCCAGTTGGCCCCCTTGCAAAAAACATCCCGCCCGTTAACTCGAACTTTTAACCCCAAACCGATGTCATCGGCCTGAGTCACAACCTCCAGCTCCCGCAGACCGATAGTCTTGCACAGGCTGGCATCGGCCAAAATTACACCCAACTCATACAGCGGCTGCTCACCCTGGCCGGCCGGCCACCAGAGTGCAGGGTTTTTTACAGTGAAGCTGCGCGCCAGACACAACGCCCCCACCTGCACCGATAGGGTTTCCGCGATGACCGGCTCACCATTGAGCACAATCTCCAGCGGCAGTTCACCATTGCTATAAACCTCCGCTTCCAGCCTCAGTGTCAGCTCCACAGTATTTTCTGTGTGGCGCTGTTCGACCAGCAGATAGTGTAGTTGCGCTCTCTGCCTCACAATCAGTTTCGGCACTTGATAGACGCCCGTAACCATCAAGCAGATACCCCAATCCCAACCTGCGTGACACTGAGCCTTGCGCAGGAGATTCATATGAGGCACGCGATTATTGTTGGCATTGTAGGGTATCGGGAACGGGAGTTTTTTGGCTCTGTCCACAGCGGCAGCCGGTGCGGACAGCAGCTTGATGCAGAGCCGGTTCTCACCCTGGCGGGCAGCGGGCTTGAGATCAATCCGGTGCCGCAGAAACATATTGTCCGCCCGGTAGAGCAAAACGCCATTGAGACAGATCTCGGCCAGGGTATCCAACTCATCGATCTGCAGCTCCAGGCAAGGGGCATGTACCTGCGCAACACTGAGCTCGAAAGCTTTTTCCAACACCCAGGTCTGCGCAGCAACCCACTGCACATCGGCCTCATTAAGCCCGACATAAGGGTGCTCAATCAGCCCCTGCGCCAACAACGTTTGGTGAACTTCGACCGGCATTTCCACAGAAATACCGCCATCAATTCCCAGCAGGTCGCCCATGGCCTCGCCTGTACAGCTAAGCGTCCAACCATATTGCAACTTCTTGATAGACATAGACATTCTGGTTTGATGGGCCGTCATTTCGACAACAATGAAAACGTTTCGATATGATATTTGCAAGCTTTTTCTGGTTTTTAGGCATCCAGGATTAGTCAGCCGTAAATAAAATATAGTAAATTCTTGTATTTACTAACTTTTTCAAAAGCGGACGCCAACAGCATCGATAAACCCTAATTTGTAACGTTTCTATTTTTTCTGGAAAATATCAGTCTTGTCAGCAAGCTGGACGATAGATTCCGGAGTCATTACGGCACTATCGCCAGCACATCGCCGGACTCAGGTAAACAACCGCCAGCGCCCCCAAAAATTGTATAAGTCATTGATTTATATATTATATTTAGGCATTTTGACACCTCTTGGCAACGCGGAGTCCAGGGCGTGGCAGCTAATTCGTCAGTTGAACTTCGATAGCGGCGACACCGACACTGCCGCGTCGCGGCGAATATAGACCCGGCAGACTTGTAACGTTACGATTACCGACTATCATAAGCGGGCATCAGTAGTGATTTGCGTCCATATTCGCGTTAACCAACTTGCGCTATTTCCATGAATAGCAAGGAAACTATCATGCTCGACTTTACGCTTCCAAACCTCCGCTTTATTCCCAGGCTTTCCATCGCGCGCTTAAGACCTAAAAAAACTGTCGCTGCGGTTGCAGCCCTGTGCCTGGCTTTTCTCAGCCAAAGCGTTGTAGCGGGGTTTAGCATTTCCGGTACTCAATTGCTCGACGGGAATGGGAACCCTTTTATTATGCGAGGTATCAATCACCCCCACGCCTGGTACAACTATCGCACCTCCTCTTTTGCCGACATTGCCGCCACAGGCGCGAACACCATTCGCGTCGTCTTGAGCGATGGCCAGCAATTTGTGAGAAATTCACAGGAAGACGTAGCGCGAGTGATTCGCAGGTGTAAAGACAACCGGCTGGTGTGCGTCCTCGAAGTCCACGATGTTACCGGCTCCGGCGAAGCAAGCAGTGCCGGAACCCTGGAAAACGCGACTCAGTATTGGATTGATATTGCGGGCGCACTTAACGGGCAAGAAGACTACGTCATCATCAATATCGCCAACGAGCCCTATGGCAACGGCCTGCCAGCCAGCACCTGGGTTAACGGGCATAAAAATGCCATCCAAAGGCTTCGCGCCGCCGGGCTCACTCACACGCTGATGGTCGACGCGGCGAACTGGGGGCAGGACTGGCAAGAGATTATGCTGAACAATGCAACAGATGTAGCCGGCGCCGACGCCCTAAACAACACCATGTTCAGCGTTCATATGTACGAGGTGTACCAAAATCGCAGTAAAATTGAATCCTACATATCCAGGTTCCTGAACACCCACAGCTTGCCGCTTATCGTGGGCGAGTTCGGGGCGGACCATCAAGGCCAAAATGTCGATGCAGAATCGATCTTAGCCGTGTCAGAACACTATGGCATTGGCTATATTGGCTGGTCGTGGTCCGGTAACTCCGGATGCTGCACCGCGCTGGACATCGTTATCAACTTTGATCCGAACAATCTAAGCCCCTGGGGTGCGCTGTTGATTAACAGCGAGAATGGCATTCGGGCAACCTCGGTCACGGCCAGCGTTTACTCCGATACGCCGCCCCCTCAATCCGATACCAGGCGTTGCAATTGGTACGGAACCATTTTTCCCCTGTGTCGATACCAGGATACGGGTTGGGGTTGGGAGGATATGCAGAGCTGTGTCGGCATCGTAGACTGCGAAAACCAATACGGTGATGGCGGTGTGGTGGATTGCCCCCCATAGCAGCGCTTTTGTCCGGCAGCCGGATGACGTATTGACTACTGCTGCAACAGGGTCGCAACCCGGCTGTCGGTGAAAATCCTCTGCAGCGCATCGCGCCACAGGTGCTCGATATCGGCGGCGCTCACCTTGAGCTGTGCCAGCGGCACCGTGGGAGGGTGACCGGCGCCGGGCCACTCAAAGTCCGCCGGGAAATTTAACTCCAGGGGATTGCCGGTATCTGCACCGGCGCGGCTCAGCGAGAGAATAAACTGCGCAGCGGTGGGATCTTCACCGCCGGCACCCGGTTGCAGTACAAAACCGTAGCGCTTGACCGTGATAGACAAGTTCGCTGGCCCGGCAGCTGCGGTGTCAATTTCCTCAAGGGGTAGAGGTGTCTGGCCTTGCAGTGTCGCCATCAGCAGCGGTTTTACGGCAATGCCGCCGGCATCTGCCGCCGCCTGGATATCCTTGCCGATGCCCTCATCGATGGCGATGCCGATAGCGACGCCGGCGGCCCCCATGGTGGAGGACAGCATCATGCCCGCTCCGGCGCCTTTGCCGCTAAAGCGGCTGCGTTCGGGCGCCTTAAAGCTGATGGAAACGGCCAGCGGCAACGGCTCAGAGGGCGTCAATCCGGTGCAACCCGCCAGCACGAATAACAGAACAGCCACAATCGAGATACGCCAAAAACTGTGCAAAGTCACACTCCCTGCTTTTTGGTTAGGTCTTAGTAAGAACTTGGTTGTCGCTATTCTGACAGCTTGTCGTTTGTAAAGGCCGTTTTACGGCACTGGGCGGCGCACTCCGGTACCGGGATTCTCGCTAATGCGTTGCGTGAATGCAATGGGTTTGGGGGTAGACCCGTTTTCGCGAGGCACTCTTTCCCAGCGCAATTTCCAAAGTGCAACTTTATAGGCGGCGCCAGCGTAAAGCTTATTAGCCGTCAATACAACGTACCAAAGCGGGCGTGGGCGGAGAAATCACTCAACTACAAGGAGAGACCAAATGTCGTTACAAGCCCAGGGGCCTATGGCTACATTTGCAGATCGGATGTACAGACTTTGGTGCATCTGGAACAACATTGGCAATTATTACAATGCCATTGGCGCGCACAACGCGACTGCCGGTTACACAGGACCAGTGGCAAATGCGCCAGCCCAACCGGCCCAACCTGCGGCGGCTGCACCGGCGCCCCCTCCGGGGCTGCCTCCCGGGTTGAACGTCAACCCGCAACTGCGCCGGAGATTTCTCAACGACGCGATTCGGGTAACCGTACAATTTATGCCTGTTCCCCCCTTGGTATTTCAAGCGCTACCGGTAAGCACCCTCGCGTATTTTAATCATCAAACATGGAACTGCACGCTCAATTCGTTTTATTTTAACAACGGCACACTCACCTATGGTGCATTCTTGAAGTTATTCAGCACCATTTATCATGAAATACGTCACGCTGAGCAGTTTTACCGAATTGCCCAGGGGCTGGCCGGCGGTCGCCTGGAGTTCCCTGATCAGCCGGCAGACAAAACACTGCAGGCAATGGGCCGTGGCACGGTACGCAATGCCATCGACAATTTCGACACCATCGCAAGGGGCGGGCAGGGAACCCTGACAGCAGGACGCGTGGCGAACCTGATGAATATCCCACTCAACATCGCCCAGGCAGCAAGCAATAATGCGCAGGCAAGCTTCGACACCTACACGCGTTTGGCCAGACCCGGGTGGTTTAAGCGGCCCAGTATCCGCCAGGAAGTCGAGGACTGGCTGCAGGCACAGTATAGTACCACCGGGACGGCTGCCCAGCCGACCACCGCCATGGTTCAGGCGAACGCGAGGAACAATAACAATACAGCTCGACCCAATAACATCTACGCTATGTATGCATCGCACCCTATGGAGTACGATGCTTTCTCTATCGAAGACTCCGTAAAGCAGATGATCGAGAACAGGGTAGGCGTCACGCAGCAACAAGGCGGAGCACAGCAGAGAAACGGCAACCTGTTCGCCGGCCTGCCCAATCTCTGACACAAGACCCCAACTGTTGCGGTATCGTGCGGCCAGCAGTGCCGCACAGCACCGACACCGTTAATTCTCGGGTTTACGGCCACCCAGTTCCGCCCGATGATTGCGTACAAACTGGTTTTCGTATTCGACCCTCACCTGCCGCCGGATGTCGTCAAGCCCTGTCTTTTGTTGGCAGTCTTCCGCAACCTTGGCGGACTCATTCAGTTCTTCCCCGATTAACCTCAGCGCTTGGGCGCCGACTGTGCTTTGATCGATATCTGTCAGCCTCGCATCCGCTTGCCGCAGCACATCCGCGGGAGTTGAGAAGGTATATCCCCGATCCCCCATACACTCGGACCAGTCTTCCGTTGCGCGCACTATTCGTTCATCTTCTTCAATGCGTAATTCCATCGCCTCCAATGCCTCGCTGAGCTGATTGCGCTTTGCATACACGCCGGGTATTTCCCGATAGGCCCGATTGACGCAACTGTCGCTGAACGCTGCGAGATCGTGCGCCTGCCCCTCGGGATCATTGGGGTTATCCATACCGGTCAGTGTCTGGTAATAGGCTTTGCGCATATCCACTGACAGTGAATTGACATAGACCTCGTTGGGGTCTGACAGACTCTCTTGCAACAAACGCTCGAATTCCTCTGGATTGCTCATGGCGGCCTCATCGACAACGACAGAAGGTGCCGGCGTATATTCATAGCCGTTCTCTCTCATGCAGCCGGCAATCAATTCCTCGCGCGCCATTTCCTCCCTGGAGAACTGCGCTTCGTCTTCTTCACTGTTACTAAAGCCCGGATATTTCGCCAACTCCGATACGCCTGGGGTGGCTGTCGCCTGCATCAGTTGCTCGATATCCTCTTGTGGCTGCAATAGTTGAGCACTTTCACCAGTTTGTTGACCTGCAAGGGGTTCTTCATTGGACACATTGGCCGTGGGGCTTTCCAAGGAGCTTTCCCGATGCGCATCTTGTAACACGATGGCAACAACTGCCGTGGTCACTACCAGGGAAAGAGCCAGCAGCACATATTTTTTGCCCATGACGTCGTTTACCCTCTCTTAAATTAAAGTTCAAAAAGCGCCACTCGAGAGGCGCTTTTCCGTACCAAAAGGATTAGCGGGGATATCCCAGAAAACGATCGACCGCCCAACCCAGGCGCCAGGAATTGTATTCATCGGTTTGCATCCACTTTGCGCCTCTATTCCAGGTGTGGAACTCGCGCTCCAGGTAAGCAGCTTTTGCGACGGTATTGCAAAGCTCCCCCAGACAGTTAAAGAGCGTGCAACTACTGCTGTTATGGCAGATCAAATCGTTGGTACCGGGACTTGAAACACCGACAGTTTCCTTGATGTGCCCTGAAAGACCCTCACCCCCGGTGCTGCCAAAGGACTTATAGATAACGTGCGTACCATGGCGATTGGCCAACGTGTTACCGCAGCTTTCTGATCTGGCATTGCTGTGAATCGGGATATGGACAGTGGCGCCCCAGGCATTGGAATTTTGAATCGCCGAGCTAACGGTTCCCCGACCGATGCGAACCTTGTACCCCCTGCGCCTCAGGTTTCTATTGGGACTGGTGGATATTGCACTGCCGACATAATTGCCCGATGCCGCATAGAAAGCAAACCGGTAAGCTGCGGTATTTTCGTTCAACGTACCCATACCGCTGGAACCCTGACACTCGCCGCGACTGCCCGCGTCGCTGTGGCGAGCTGGCGACAGATACACCTTTTTTCCATTCCAGGCCGCATAAGGTTCATAGATAAGGTCTGGCGCGGAAAACACGTTGGGCGCCATTCCCAACAACGCACACAAAGCGACAACAAGTAAACTTGGCTTATTGTTAAAAACACTATCAGTAAAGTGCAGGTTAAACGATTTCATGACATTTTGGCTCACTGTCTGTGATTGAATTTTATAAAGGTTTTTGCCTGGCTGAAAAAAGCGATCACTGAACACGGTCCTCCTCCAGAGTACCACCAGGACATTGGGCGCCATCCTCTGTGGCCACAGCGCTGTTTTTCACACCAGGCGTTACACCTGATACCTAAAAATTCGCCCTGCCTTGTAAAATAGGAAAAAGTGTTACTGCATATTGGAGATTTTTGTCGCGGAACTTTCTCTACCACTGCATTATTCGTGAAGAAAAGCTATCGGTCGTCTGACACAGACCGAGCGACCTCTTGAACTGTGCCACTTTAGGCATGTGCGTGCAGGCACTGTGCCACATAAACCGGCGTTATTGGCGCGTATAAGTCAATTAACGTAAGCCCGGGGTCGTAGTGCTTGCTTTTTATCCAGAGTGGCCTTAGCTAGCAGCAAAATTTGACCTTTCCCCGGGGATTTTCGGAAAGCATGAAAGTCGATATCCCGTTCAAATTGCCAGGCTGATTACCCCTTATGCATTGTCAACTTCAGTGTCCCATTCTTTTCCAAATCCGACACTTTCGAGATAGCCCCCTATAGAGTTGTAAAGCTTTTCCGTCCAATACTCAGAGCTTCCTTCGCAGGGCAGTTTTATGTTTTTACCTTTGGCTTTTTCGGCTGCCGACTTGTTCACCATTGCCCAAAAAAATTTGCTCAAATGGGTTGCATCCTCGCTGGTCGAAACGACACCTGTTTCCAGCAAATCGCTTGCTTTTGCATCACCTAATAATTCAGCGAAGTACAACGCTACCGCTCTTTCTTCTTGGTATCTAAATTCGATCATAGCGCTTTCTCCGCATTACGTATTACGGACATTCTATCGGCCACCCACTTTAACTTATCAACTAGTTGCTGCAAGGTAATTCTCTCGGTGACTGTGAGAAGGTAATGCCCTTTCTTACCACGATCAGGAACAAACTTCATCTTGGGCGGTAAATCGGCCTCCTCCAAAATCCAATAGACATCGACGACTGCGCCCTGATTGTGCTTTTCCTTCATCTTGTAAACACCCTTCAAGTGTTGCCAGCGTGATGAGAAAGACAACCCCATTTGATCATGGGCCAGAATCCATTGTCCATCCTCTGAGAAAAGCCAATCCTTCTTTCTTACACCTTTTACAAGAGTGTCACCATCTTGCACATCGCGTTTACGATATAGTGTTGGGTGACTAAAACGCCTAGTGGGTCGAGCTAAATACCCCTCGAATTCCTTGATAATATTTCGCAGATCATCAAGCGTCTTAAATTGATGGAGCATTATACAGCACCTCCATAATACTATAGGCTGGGCGTACAATACTGTTGTTTTACACCGGCATAAGTATGGCACCGACTATACGCGATCAGATACTCAACAATAAAATATCGGCCATACGGCAGACCAGCCCCGGCTCTACCAGTTACTGCTAATCTCCCATTTCTCTTTATACAGGTCGTATAAGTTCAGCGTGTTTCTTATCAGATGAACTTTATCCACGTCATCATACATTTTCTGGGCCATTTCAACGGCAAAACTCCCGGCCGCCGCCTCTATGGCAATGGGGGGCGTTCCCGGCGGAAAGTCATCGGAAGTGAATTCTGCGCTACCCGCAGGGGAGCGGACGCTGATACGACAGTGATAACGGGGATCATTGGGTTGCAGGCTGTAACAGCCATAGGATTGGACCGTGGTTACTTGCCGTCTCAATGTGCTATAAAGCGATTGATTCAATGCCCACAGTCTGTTGCGAATATCCCTGACAATCGTAAATGCAGTGTATACGTCGTATTGACCATTATTTACCGCCCTGTTTACCAGATTGAGATAGGCATTTGCGACGGCGGCGTAAGGTATGGACAGGGCATAGGTGTCGTCGTTGAGGTCATTGAAGAACACCCCGTCGTTGGTGATCTCAAAAACATCAGGCAGAAAACGGTTCATCAAATAGCTCAACTTCACCCCTTCATCGACAATCGCATCATAGTGTATCGTGCCCTGCTCAATTGCGGCGGCTCTGCCCTCGAAATCGGAGTAAGCATATTCGCGCAGATGGCTGCTGATCTGGCGCTCTATAATGTCTTCAATTTTTTGCAGTGAAGCTTCGGTGAGATCGACCAGCGCGGGTGTATCCGGTTTGGGTTGAAGAATACCCAAAGCAATGCCGATGCTGTTCAGCAGCCCCAATGCCGTATTCTGTGCCAAATCTGCGACGGCATCGCATCCGTCGTGGATCAAGCTGCCAACAACTGAACCGGCACCGGGCTTGAGCTCAAGCCAGTCCGGACAGTCGGCTGAAACCTGGCCGGATACCAACACAAACCCTATCAGGGCAATTTTCGTGTGTTTATATTTTTTCTTCATCATTTCCCCTTATATCTAAATCAATAGGTTTGAGACTTTTGGGTTGATAGGCATTTAAGGAAGAGCCACTGTCGTTGCCAATCATGATGACAACGTTGTCCAGCGTAAAAGTAAGTACACAGAGCAGTCAACGGATATATGGCTACAATAGGCGCCTATATAATTTTTCTTATTATTCGCTGGGTTCAAAGGCCACTTCGGCAAACCGGAAAATTGGTTTCCACGTCCGATAAAACCAAGCAGTGAATATTTGCTTTTTGACCTTTGGGCGTCGCTTGCTATGCCGCAGATATCTCCACAAGTCTCATGTTATCGATAGCCCGGGACCGGGGCACTCCTTTGCCCCTAGCGCCTGAGGCTAAGCTGTGGCCGCTTCCAGTGCTGCTTCACTGCCCAGGATTTTGCGCAGATCGTCGATAATCAACAGCAGATAGGCCGCCGCCGCCACCGCTTTGGCAACGGCGCTGGCGCCGCCGGACACCACCATCAGCACCAATTGCGCCAACACCACGGTAATGCGCCAGGCTTTTTCGGTCCAGGACAGGTCGGCCCAAATAATTTTATAGACCTCACGCGCACTGAACCCGCCTTTGTAAAGAATGTACATACCGCCGATGAAGTACTTCACCCGCTTGGCGGCGTCGGAAACATCCATCATTTTCTTCAACTCATCAATGGCCTTGAAAATCAGCTCGTACTTCGAACGGACCAGGCGCGCCAACTTCTCCAGCGTGCCCTTCCCGGGGGTAGGCGGCAGCGTCAAACCGGCAACCTCGGCAATAAAGCCAAAGATGTGGTAAACCAGACTGGCCATGGCGAAAATATCGGCCTCGCTGGGCTCGGCAGACGGCACCGGCAGGTCGTTCCAGCGCCGATCGATATCGGCCAGGTAGTCGCTTACTGTTTTGTCGACACTGTCGTCGGGGTTGGTCTGCACCAGCATATTGGCAAGCAGGCCCTCGTAGCAGCCACAGTGGTGGTGATCCAGTTCTTTGAAGTCGGGGTCATTGACCAGTTCCTGGACCACGTCGTGGGCGATGCGCTCAAAATCGATTTGATTGCCGGCAGTAGAGACTTTGCTGTTCACGGTGATTCTCCTTACACTCGATAAGTGTCTGTATGGTTGATTTTTTGGCGGCGCCGCAACGGTTGCCGTCGTCGGCTATACTGTGGGAAGCCCCCCTTTTCCACTATATGCCGCATGGCCTATGGACGAGCGATGGATACAGCTTTGCAGAGTTTGCAGACCGCTGCGCTGACCGGACGCCAGCGGGAAATTCTCAGCCTGGTGGCCAAGGGCTTTACCAACGTCGATATCGGCGAGCTGTTGGGCATCGCCCGCGGTACGGTCAAAAACCATGTCGCCACCATTATCGAACGGCTCGAGGTCAGCAATCGCACCGAGGCTTCGACGCTGTTCCTGCAGGCCGAGTTGCAATCGAAAAACGGCGGCCAAACGAGCCGGCGACACGGACCGCGTATCGCAGTACTGCCGTTTCGCAGCGCCGGCACCGAGACGTGCCGGCGCTATGTCGCCCAGGGGCTGGGGGAGGCTATTATTCAGGTGCTGACCAACGCTCACCGCCTGCAGGTGCTGGCGCCGGAATCGCCGCGACGGCTGCAGGAGATGGGGCTGCGGCGGGCGGCGATCGGCCGCCAACTGCAGGCCACCCATATTGTCCAGGGACTGATCACTTTCAGCGGCGAGCAACTGCGTATTCGCATCAGCGTCTACGATTGTGCCGATGACAGTGAACTGCTGGTATCGGAGTACCCCTGTACGCTGCAGCAGGTATTTACCACCCAGGCGGCCATTGCCGCCGCCATTGCCGCCCGTCTGAAAGCCGCGCCGGCAGAGGACAGCGCCTGTCCTTCAACGGCCCATACCGAAGCCGCGCACGCTTTCTGGCGCGGCCGTTTTTTCTGGAATAAGCGCACACCCGAAGATATTGTCAGCAGCCTGGAACTGTTTCAGCAGTCGATAAACGCCAGTGCCGATTTCACTCTCGCCTATGTGGGGATCGCCGATGCCTGTCACCAGCTTGGGATGTACACCGGTATGCCGACGGCGGATATTTTTCAAAAGGCCAGAGACGCTGCGCAGGCGGCTGTGCAACTGGATCAGCAGTCAGCCCAGGCACAGACTTCGCTGGCCTACAGCCATATGGTCTTCGACTGGGATTTCGAGCGCGCCGAGCAGGGCTTTCGCCGCGCTCTCGACCTGGATGAAAACTACAGCTGGGGCTACGCCTGGCACTCCTATCTGTGTATGTTGCAGTGCCGCTTTGACGAGGCCCTGGCACTGGTACTGCGCGCTCAGGACCTCGACCCACTGTCGGCGCCACTGTACATCCACGTCGGCCATGTGTATCGCTCGCGCGGTCTCTACGATCAGGCCATCGCCGAGTTGGAGCGCTGCATCGAAATGGAGCCACTGAATATCCGCGCCCTGGGTTGGCTGGCGGCGACCCATGCGGAAGTGGGGCAGTTTTCGATCGCCGAGAAGTATATCCAGCGCGCCATTGAACTGAGTCGACGCCACCCGCATCTGCTGGCGGTGCTCGGTTATATTTATGGCCGCATGGGTGAAAGCGGGCGGCAACAGGCGCTGCTCGATGAATTGCAGCGGCGCACCGAGTCGGAGTTTATCTCGCCGCTGTTTCCCGCCATGTGCCTGGTGGCCGGCAGCGACCACGCCGCCGCCATGGGCTATATCGAGCGCGCCCTGCAGCAGCGCGCGCCGATGTTACTGCACTGGTTGTGCGATCCCATGTTTCGCCATCTCAGTGATCAACCCGGCTATCGGCAGGTTGCCGAGGCGCTGGGTTTGCCTGTCATTGCGGGGCAAAGCGGTCTTTGACGGCACTGAGCTGGCGCTGCAGCTCCTCCCGGGTATCCGCACCGAGATAGACCTCCGGACTCAGCGCCGCGCGTTTCAGCAGCGGCAGGTAACCGCGCTGGGAAAAATCGCGCGGGCCGTAGCTTTGCGCCGAAGGTTGCTGCGGCATCAGTTGCATGGCCGTATAGGTCTCCGCCACCAGTTCGCTGCAGAAAAAGGTCCGTTGCTGGCGGGTGGTAAAGTAACGCTGTTGTAGATAGTCCTTCATCATCTGTAGCTCTTGCGGATAGCGCGACGCCTGCACGGCGTTGTCTTTGATAATGCCGGCCAAGCCGTCAAACAGGTCCGGGGTGCGCGGCGCCTGCAGATAGCGGACACCGAACAGACGGTAGTTACCGCTGTCGAGGTATTCCTGCAGGCGCATCCACATCCGCACTAACATAGGTCCGGTTTTGCGCCTGCCGGTGAGAATATCGGCACCCTCGATACTGGTGGCCTCCCACAGGTAAGGCTCATCGGGAACACCTTCGATACCGATATCCCGCGGCCTAACCACCACGGCGACATGTGACCACTTACTGCCGGTAATAAACTCGATCCAACGGCTGCTCCACATCAAGCCGCGACAGAAAAACAGATCGCCGGTCTGCAATTCATCGATGATCAGGGGAAAGGGGATAGTCGGTGTGCGCATAGCCTGCCCTCCAAAGCAAGTGCCGTATTGATAGAGGTGTCTACCGAATGGGGTAAGTCACCATCTCCGCCAGTAAGAATAGCTTATTATCTTTGGTAGCACTTCGGCGGGAGAGTGAAAATGGAATATGACAGAACTCGTTGCAGTTGTGTGCAGCCGGGCGTCGGCGCGCAGGCTTATCGTTAGGCCGGCATCATCGACTTAAACCATATGGATTAATAACTATACGGATAAGCGACAGGGCACTCCTCTCAAAAGACTTTTTTCGCCGAGCAAGCCATACACTGCGAATCAGCTAAAACACACACTTTTTGGTAAAGCGCTGTAAATATCCCTATTTCAGATACTGGATAATTTGAGGGCACTACGTTTTCCCTCGCAAGTTATCCATCGCTTACATAGGACCTTAACCTGTAAAAAAGTGTAGCCAGAGCTGCGTAGCTGTTAACTGGGGCCAGACTGAGCCCGCTCCGGTTAGTTCAGCATCCGGTTCCTACTAGCCATTGCCCAATTTGAGTTTTGTGAACTTCCTCACAATAGAAAATACCAGATTTTACATCTTTTAACATATGGCGAGCGAGCCATCGGTAAACTGATATTAATCAATAGGGATTAATTTGAATCAAATGAGTACAGTACCGACGCTTGCCCGGTGATGGATTGTTTTAGTTGAAAGGATTCGTGGAGGTGGTTTTGTGCAGTTCTCTCAAGCCGGTATCAACATCGTGGTTACGTCCATTCTTGTCGAAGTTTAGTCGTTTATGAACGGGTCTACAAAAGTATATTCACAATAACGTTAACAGAAGTCATAAGGTTATCTAATGTATTTATTTAAGCCATGTTTTAAGAGGTCAGCCAGCACTTTGCCGGCTGTCATCATCTTGTCGCTGCTGCAGGCCTGTGGCGGCTCCAGCGGCGGCTCCCGCACACCTGATGACCGCGATGATGGCGGTGCCGCCAGTCGACCTCCCGCAGCGGCAGAACTAACATTGGGCTTTCAACAGACAAAAGAAATCCAGTTCACTTGGACAGACGTCGAGAATGCCGACTTTTACCGAGTACAACAAAATACAGACGGTGACAGCGGTTTCACCCAAGTCGGCGAGGATATACCCCAGGGTGTCGGCCGTACCACTCAAGTAGTGCCATTGTATGAAAGAGTTAATGCCCAATACCTGATACAAAGCTGTAATAGCCACGGTTGCACCAGTGCCGATGTGATTACAATGGATAATGCCCTGACAGAGGCCATTGGATATATTAAGGCCGGCGACCCCGGCTACGAGGACTACTTCGGTGGCGCAGTAAAACTCTCCGGCGATGGCTCGGTATTGGCAATTGCCGCTGCGGGTGAGGACAGCCCGGCAACAGGCATCGATAGCGACGAAAGTGACAACTCCAGCAACCGTGCGGGCGCCGTTTACATCTTTGAGCGCAGTGCCGACAACCAGTGGAGCCAACAAGCTTACATCAAAGCAAATACAAGCGATGACTACGATCAGTTTGGTACTTCGATGGATATGTCTGCCGATGGTACGACGCTTGCTGTCGGCGCCTTTGGGGAAGACGGTGGGGGAACAGGAGTCAATGGCGATGACAGTGACAATTCTGTATCGGATTCGGGCGCTGCCTATATTTTTTTCCGCGGTGTGGAGGGCTGGGTTCAACAGGCCTATATAAAGTCTGCCTATCCCACAAGATACGAAGATTTTGGCAGCGCCGTCAGCCTGTCGGCTGATGGTAACACCCTCGCCGTTGGTGCAAAGCGCAATAACAGTAACGCCACAGGCATCAATGGTGATGAGAGCGATATGTCTGCTGCAAATTCAGGCGCAGTGTACATCTTTTCTCGAACAAATGCCGTCTGGAGTCGCCAAGCGTTTATCAAGGCCAGCAATACCAGGCGCGGTACAAATTTTGGCCGGGCTGTCAGCTTGTCAGCCGATGGCGACACACTGGCGGCCAGCGCTTGGCTCGAAAACAGCAGTGCCAGCGGTGTCAACGGCGACCAAACCGATGTTGCGGCCTATCGGTCCGGCGCTGTGTATATGTTCATGCGCAACGGGACTGAGTGGAGCCAGGAGGCCTATATAAAAGCCAGCAGCCCTGCGAGAGAGGATCGTTTTGGAGCAGCCGTGGCCTTATCCGCCGATGGCGGCACCCTGGCGGTTTCCGCTACAGGTGAGGACAGTAGTGCAACCGGGCTGGATGGCGATCAGAGTGACAATAGCGCTTTGGATGCCGGGGCCGTTTATATCTTTACCCGGGGCGAGACTGACTGGCGCCAAGAAGCTTATCTCAAAGCCGGTAACACCGGTAGAGAGGATCAGTTTGGCTTTAGTCTGAGCCTGACTGCCGATGGTAATAAGCTGGCCGTCGGTGCCACTGGCGAAGACGGCGGTGGTCGAGGGGTCGACAGCGATGATACAGCACAGTCAGAAAATTCCGGCGCCGTGTATGTATTCGACCGCAGCGGTGGCGCCTGGCGCCAGCGGGCCTACCTCAAAGCCAGTAATACCGGTGCGAGTGATTCGTTCGGCAGTTCGGTGAGCTTCGACTCAGACGGGCGTATCCTGGCGGCCTCGGCCTTGACAGAGGCTGGGAATTCCGCGGGTGTCAATGGCGCCCAGGACAACGATAAGCAGTTCAGGTCCGGGGCGACCTATTTGTATTGATTGGTGTCGTCCAGTTTGGACGACGCTGTGCAAGGCTAGTGGAGCTACTATTTGGTCTGGTTATCAACGATTTATATTTGGCTACAACAACACTCTCCGATTCGGCTGCGAATGCGGAATTTAAGGGGGCTGATATATCAGTGGTGGTCAAGTCCCTGGCAGGTTGTTAATTTTCACCTGGCTCCGTGCGCACTGTTCGATTGAATCTGGAATTCTCGGCCTAAATCGATAATTTACGCTTTTATTTAGTGCGCTAGGGGACAGTGTCGCCTATTAACGTCGGATCAATCCACTAGCATTGGCCCGAAATACCAAGAATTTAGAAGTGTCCATGGGGTTTGACTGCTCACTTGACAATCCCCCTCATTAAACCAGAACGAGACTTCCTTTTTTGAAACCTGGGCTGCTAACAGCAAAGAATAAATAGCCCTACAGGCTTCCGGGCTCGTATTGTTGATAGTGTTATGAACACTGCAGATTTTTATCCAACGCCAATTTTTAAATTTTTTCACATGGAGTTGGCCACTGGGAGACAAGGTGACACCTGCTACTTCGCCTTTACATTCGACATTGGAATATGATGTAAAACTGAACAGCGATAGCACTACACTCAACATAAAACGCTTCATAAAAACCTCCAGTTTTTTCTGAACGCACTAAAAGATCACCTGTGTCCAACGCCGTTACTATCCGGACAAGTTGGACATCAAGACTTTCGACTTATTAAAACTGCCATACCTCAGAAGAATAAGCTGACGGGGAAATTACCTTTTTACTTCTCTCGGCATCTCAACCAAATGGACGGTTACTCCAGACGGAAGTTATTTAAGTAATGTTGTGGCCGCTAAATAGCCCGGTCGTCAGCCGATACGAGACTGGGCGTTAGGGGACACTGATAACTTAACAACTTAACCCAACTGGGCGCTAGGGGACACTGATAACTTAACAACCTGAATCCGTGATTTCGATTGCCTAGATTTAAAGCTACAAGCATAATTAACAGGTGTTTTTGATTAAATTGTGGTTATGTAAAATTCACTAAGAGGGTGAATTATGCAGCGTTTAAAATTCTCACAATCTAGATCAGAAATAACGGGGCATTCCGGCTTGGCTCTGGTTGGCCAAGCGATTCATCGTTACACCAACCTTACTAGGGAGGCCGATCAGCAGATCCCACTTCGCCATGGGATCAAACATTCTGACTTGATCAAGAGTTATCTTGGTTTACTGTGTTTGGGAAAGAACGATTTCGAAGCTATTCATACGATTGATAGCGAACTATTTTATATGACGGCATTAGGGATAGCAAAGCTGCCTTCTGAACCGACTTTTCGGCAAAGACTGAATCAACATGCGAAGGTTTTTTTGTCGGTTGTTGAGAAAGCCAGCTGGGACTTTTTAGAGAATATCCAGCCGGAAATGCGTCCCCTCAGCAGTGGACATATACCACTGGACGCCGATGCGACGATGATGGATAACTCAGGCAGTCACAAAGAAGGGGTGTCGCGAACGTATGCGGGGTTCGAAGGTCATGCACCGATGGTGGCGTACTTGGGCGCAGAGGGCTATTGTCTTGAACTGGAGTTGAGGGCGGGTCAACAACATGTTCAGAATGGAACTCCCGCCTTGCTCTCCAGAGCGTTAGTTAATGCGCGCAAAATCACTGCTCTCCCCCTGTTGCTAAGACTCGATGGTGGTAATGATTCGCTGGAAAATATGGACGTTGTGTTGTCCTTTAACGAGCAGCATCCTGATGTTGAGCCGGTCGATTTCATTATAAAGTGGAATCCTCGCCAACAAGATAAAGAGTGGTGGTTAGACTATGCCGAGCAGCATGGCTGTTGGGAAGAAGAGCGGGACGGCAAGCGAATCTCTCGATTTAGTGTCGAGAGTGAGCGACCCTGGAAAGGTTATGATTACAGTATACGTCAAGTCATGCAAGTGACAGTGCGAACCATAGATTACCGAGGTCAGCGCCTATTGACACCCGAGATCGATATTGATGGCTGGTGGACGAGTTTAACGTTGGCAGAAAAAGAGGTGATTCGGCTTTACGCTGATCGCGGTTTATCCGAACAGTTTCATAGTGAGTTTAAAACGGATCTGGATATTGAGCGGTTACCCTCTGGTAAGTTCGCGACCAACGCGTTGGTGTTAGGATGCAGTATGTTGGTTTACAATATCTTGCGTTGGATAGGACAAAACGGGCTATTGAAGCCACGCTCACCGAGGCGTCAGAAAGCGAAACGCCGGCGGATAAAGACAGTTATGCAAGAGCTGATGTTTGTGGCGGCAAAGCTTGTTCGAAGTGCGCGCGCCTATCGGCTGTGTTTTGGCAGAGATTGCCGATCTCGGCGCATATTGGATGAGCTATATCAGGTCTTAGCATTTGCTTAGTGTGACAACGAGCAATCCGTTGATCGACCAAGCTGATAGGTGAGCCTGAAAGGGTAAATGTCTTAAAATCATCTCAAAAATGCGGACGGTACAAAAAAGGGCGGGCTCGATTGCGCTGGAAATATTTTTCACGAGAAGCAGGCTGAGATCAGAACTTTTTTGACGCAGAATTTAGCGATAACGTTACGAAATCACGGATTCAGGTGTAGTAATTCAGACCCGACCTAACAATTACCGGTTTTTCAGAAGGTGTCTGTCAGGTCACATTCAGTTCACGAATTTTTCCTGCCAGATTTTTTTACCATCAATGAGCGTTTCCATCGGCGTACGACCGCAACATAGCTTGCCTTGATGGGTGCGCTCATTATTGTAGTAATCGTGCGTATTCCGGCGAAGATGAACACCTATTCCGGGCGAACGTGAACACCTAATGTCCTAACGCATCACCCGTCCGGATTTTTAACCCAGGTGTTCATCTTGGGTCAACTGCCCGAGGATTTTTCTC
>NZ_ML660099.1 GCF_007004655.1 Exilibacterium tricleocarpae | reverse complement strand
CCCGAACCGACCCCGAACCGACCCCGAACCGACCCCGAACCGACCCCGAACCGACCCCGAACCGGACCGACCGCACCGGACCCCGCACCGCGCTGGTACTGGGACATCACAGCTCGGTTGAACCGAATATGTGGCACCGGTTGCCAATAGTGCCAAATCGATTTGCGTAACATTGAGATTATCTTGACTTTGCCGTTGCGGCGGCGTGGGTGCCGGTGGCTACGGTAAGTTTCTTGCCGTCCCCGGACCCGATGCCCGCTTTTTCCCTGATCCACCAGCTCCGCAAGCGAGCGCCGTTTTTCCGCAAGAACAGCAACTCCTGCAACGCCGGTTTTGTCTACTATCAGCACCGTGGCCGATTGATGCTGTCCATGATCGACCTTTTGGTTTTATCACTTTTTTTGCAATTGGATATATTTATAGGAGTAACAAAATGGAAATCAGACTGATTAAAGTGTTAGCGGTATTAGGGGTGTTGCTGGGCTCACTGCAAGCACAAGCCGTGTCTTACGATGGTACATGGACACAAAACAAAAGCAACGCCGGGGTGGCCTGGACGCCGATGCGTACTCACGCCAATCATTTTTGCTTTTTAAGTAAAGTTGAAATTGAAGAAACGGATACTTCAAGGGAGTGGGCGCGGTGCCGGGCATACCGGTCGAGCGGGGCCGACTGGATTCTCGAGGCCAGGCTCGGAAAAAGCAGTGACGCCGACGCCCGTTGCTCGGCCATCTGTTATAACAACTGATGTTATAACACAGTAGTTTTTCAATTAAGGCGTCGATATGGCACCGCCCGACCGGGACGCTACCCTGGTGCCCGGTCGGGGTATTGCTGTATTTGGCCTGCATGGAGGTGCCAAAATGAAAGCGAAGCTAGCGATAGCCGTGACGTTTGTGGTGGGTGTCGGGGCGGTTTTTTTTCTCAGTGACAGAGTCCCGGAAGCACCGCTGGTGTCGATGGATTTACAGGGTTTGAAGCAAACGGATTTATATGGCTTTGAAGAACTCAATAGCAAGATGGACGACTTGTCTGACAGCCTGAGAGGCTTGCAGCAGGCCAACCAGAGACAGTTGGATAAAGTGCGTGCCGAGAAAAACAGCCTTATCGATCTGGTCAAAGCGCTTGAGGCCAGGGTGGCGGCCGTGGAAACCGGCGGCAAGACTTCCGCTCGGGGATCCGGCGATACTGGTGACGACGCTCACATAAAAGCGGAAACCGAAAATCTCTCAGGCCATACCGGGGCGGTTGCAACTGTGACCGAAGTCGATCTGAGGCATTGGATGGACGATCTGATCGCTATGAACTATGTCGATGTCGAGTATTCCCAGCGGGCTCTGTCGGAGGTCACTGAGACGCTTGAGCGATTGCCCGGTGTCAGTGTTGAAGCGATGCAGTGCGGCGACGGTTTTTGCCGGGCGATGTTTGCCCAGGCCGGTGGCGAAGTGCCGGATATCAGTGATGTGGTCGGGCTGCCGCCGTTTGTCGGCAGCGGCTTTACCAAGCCCGGTGATGACGGCAGGCTTACCGTCTATTTTACCGATGCCGGGGTTTCCATGAGAGAGCTCGAGGAGCGGCTGGTTGCGGACAGAGACCATTGAGCTGCCGGGTGGGATACAATATTCCCTTCGAAAGGCCGGCCGCCGCGCGCTGCCGCGGTGCAATGCCGGCCAGCGGTTGGCCCGGCACCGCGGTAACACCTGACTCAAATTTGTTTGCGGTATATACCCGGCGAGACCCCGACCAGACGTTTAAACATACGAATGAAGTGGCTGCTCGTATAGCCGACTTCCAGGGCAATCAGATTGATGGGTAAATTCGTGTCCCGCAATAATCGCTTCGCCTTCTCGATACGGGTTTTTATGATATACCGGTGCGGCGCTATTCCCATGGTGTCCTTGAACGTGTGCGCGAAATGGTAGGGGCTCATATTGGCAACGCCGGCGATGGCCTGGAGGGAAAGCTCTTTATCGAGTTTGCTGTGTATATAGTCAATGACTGTTCTCCACGCTCCGCCGTGCCTGCGGTGATTGGGCTTCGATATCCTGTAGGGTGTGGTGCTGTAGTTTTTTAGAAGGTGTGTTGCCAGCAAGTGGGCGGCTGTCTCTATAAAAATTTTCCCATAGAGGTTGGGACATTCAGCTTCGCTGCGCAACGCCAGCCCAAGTTGAAGCATCAGCGGATCGCTAATGCCGAGCTGATGGGGGAGTTCGATGTTAGTGGCATCGCGATCCGCCACCTGTAGCGCCACGTTTTCCAGGAATGTCGGAGACAGATGCAGGTAGCATACCGATAACTCGGTGCCGTCATCGCTCAATGCATTCCACCTCGACTTGCAGGCGTTTTGGAATGCCTGGCCAAGCAGCCATTCTCGCTGGCGCCAGACATAGGGTTGCCATTTCCCTGTATTGAATGCGTAGTGTCCCTTTACCGCACCGCTGTCAGAAAAAGCGAGAATATGATCAGTGGTGGCCGGGCAGGCGCTGCCCGCTGAGCACTTCGGTGACAGGTAACGGGTGAGCAGCAGATTGTCCCAGTATTTTTGCCCTTTACTGCTGATCGCTACTGTGCCGGGGTGATAGTCTTCATACTCTGCGCCGGAAATCAGTGCCGGCAGCCGGTCCATGCCTTCCATTGTCGTCCCTACCTACGTCGATTTTCTCCCTGTCGGCTGCAACTGTGAGCGACTGCCGCCGGTTGTGAAAGCCCGCGCATCAGTCGATACTGCGACAGCAGGGTATAGACTACATCACAGTCTATACCCGGATCTGTGTGAAATTGGTCGGGTTGTCTGTGGAAAATTAACTGAACCGCGCATACCAACCTGCCGGCACAACAGGGAGGTTGTATCCGGCAGTTCTAAAGCAGCTTTCAGATACCCAGATACCGCTTGCGCTTGGCCGGTTTCAGTTTGGTCAGGTCCGCCAGGAACAAGCCGTCCAGGCAATCCCCAAAATCCGGATCGACACTGAAGGCGAGCAGTTGAAAACCACCGCTTTCAAACAGGGCCGCATACTGCTTAAACAGCACCGGCAGTTTTTGGCCGGCTTCCTGGAAGGTGGTTTGCAACAGCGCAAAGGCCGCTTCGCGGTCCAGGTGCCCGTACTTTGCCGCAATAGCGCGCGCGCTGGCGGGCGTCATGGTATAAGGCTGGTTGGCCTTTACCAGGGTCTCGGCACAGGCGTAGTGGTTTTGGTAGTGGAATACCAACGGGTCGATCAGCTCGCGGGGATAATCGGCACTCATGCTGACCGGACCGATCAGGTAACGCACCTCGGGGTGATGGCGCAGATAGGCGCCGATGCCCTGCCACAGGTAATCGAGGCTGGCCTTGCCCCAGTACAATGGGTTGACAAAACTGCGGCCCAGCTCCAGGCCATGTTCCAGATAGCCGCGAAACTCAGGCTGAAATCGGTATAAAGAGCGAATATAGAGTCCGTCCTCGCCCTGCCGGGTCAGCAGCTTGCCCATTTCGCCCAGCCGGTAGGCGCCGGCCAGCTCCAGGGTGTCTCGGTCCCAGAGCACCAGGTGGCGGTAGTGCCGGTCGTAGCGGTCCAGATCGCGGCGCGCGCCGGTGCCCTCGCCAACCTTGCGAAAGGCGACTTCCCGCAGGCGGCCAATTTCCCTGATCAGGGGCGAGTCGTTGCGGTAATCGGCCAGGTAAATGCCGTTCTGGTCGCGGGTTTCACCGAGCAGCTTGGCACTTTTCAGCTCCCGCTGCAGTTCCCGGCGGTCTTCCGGATGGGCGATGGTTTTCTCGGTGACAAAGATCGGGCGGTGGCGCTTGCCGACTTTGTAGAGATGCTTTCTCAGGCGCTTCAACAGCGCTTTGTCGTGCAGTTGATCGCTGCGCAGGGCGCTGCTCGGGATCGGCTCGCCGATGCGAAATCGAATCACATGGGATTGCTTATTGAACATCTCCCGCGCCAGCAGCGCAGTGCCCAGCGGCTTGAACAGCATGGAGGCACTATAGAACAGCAGGGAGTTTTTCGCGCCGATATGGATCGGCAAAATCGGTGCGCCCGCGCGCCGGGCAAAGTGCAGAAAGCCCGGTCGCCAGCGGGTGTCGCGCACGCCGGTGGGCCGGGCGCGGGAGACCTCGCCGGCGGGAAAGATAATCACCGCCTCCTCGCGCTCAAGGGCTTCCTGGACGGCGCGGTAACTGCGCCGGGCGCCGCCGCCGTTCATGTTGTCCAGCGGCACCAGCAGTGACTGCAGGGCGCGGAAGTTCATCAGCATATCGTTGGCGACGATTTTAACGTCGCGACGCACTTCGCCCACCAGGCGCAGGATGGCCAGGCCGTCGAGCGAACCGATGGGGTGGTTGGCGATAACCACCAGACGCCCCTGGGCGGGGATATTGTCCCGGTCGCTGGCGCTGACGGCGTAGCTGAAATTAAAATAGTCAAACACACTGTCGATAAACTCGAAGCTCTCGATATTGCGGTGATGATCGAGAAAGTCGTTGATTTCCCGCTCGTGGGTGAGCTTGCGCAGCAGGGTCAGGGTCGGCTTGCGAATCAGCGCCGGCTGGTGGGAAAAGGCGGGGAATTTATCGGTGACGGCCTGTTCGATATTAATCATAGAAAAAACCACTTATAGTTTTGTCTGCAATTAGACGACGCGCCGGTGACGAATCGGTGACAGGGTTGTGACACTTATATGACGAGGTGCGGCAATGACAACGGATTCACAGGGTGTGGAGAACCTGCCGGTTGCGGATATCGTGGATTTCTGGTTCGACGACTGCCAGCGCGACCCCGGTCGACTGGCGCAGCGCTCGCGGTTTTGGTTTGTCGAGGGCCGGCTTCACGACGAGACGGTCAGGCAGCGTTTTGGTCACTGGATCGAGCCGGTGGCGGCGTCCACCCCCGAGGCGTTGGCGGAGCCGCGGACCTGTCTGGCGGCGGTGTTGGTGCTGGATCAGTTCAGCCGCCACTGTTACCGCGGCCAGGCCCGGGCATTTGCGTTTGACGCGCAGGCGCTCGGGCTCCTGCAGTGGGCACTGGACCGGGTGATCGATCGGACACTGCATCCGGTGGAGGCAATGTTTCTCTATATGCCGTTGCAACATGCGGAGGATTTGGCGTGCCACCACCGTGCGGTGCAGCTGTACGAGCAACTGGAGCGTGTCGCCCCGCCGCCTTTTCGGGGGTTGCTGGGCGGTGCTCTCGATTCGGCCCGGGAACACCTCGCGCTGATCCAGCGCTTTGGACGCTTCCCCCACCGCAATGACGTGTTGCAGCGCACCTCGAGCGCTGAGGAAATCGCCTATCTGGACGGTGGCGGCAAGCGTTTCGGGCAGTAGTGCATTGCCCTTTCGCGCCGGGATTGGCGCTTTGTCAGGCCCAGCAGAACCAACTGAAAGCCCCAGTCAGTGCCAGACCGATCAATTGGCACAAATTTGCAAAAGGAAGTGCCATCAGCAACAGGCCTTTGACTACAGCGCCAGCAACTGCCGGCGTTGTTTTTCCAGCAGGCTGAGATAGGGCTCGTCGATTTCCCTGACCCGTTGGAACTGCCGGTTGTCCTCCAGCGGCAGGAACTGCAGGCGTTGCTGCAGTGTGCTGTGTTCCAGCAACTGCTGTTGCACCAGCAGGGTATCGACAGGTGCCCGGGCCAGGTAGGCGAGGCTCTCGCGCTGTTGCACACCGGTTGTCAGGCGCTGGTAAAACGTCTCTTCGCTGTCCTGAGCCGCGGTGACGGCAGCATTCAGGCGCAGTTGCACCGCCTGCTCGCTGCGCCCCTGCAGGCCGAGCATCAGCAGGGCGGCGCAAATGGCGTGAAAACTGCTCTCATCGCGGGAGTTATTGCTGTAGAAGACCAGTTGCAGGCACCGGTCGTCAAGGTGCAGCAATTCGCCGTTGTAGAGCGCCGTTACACCGTTGAGTTGTTGTTCGAATTGACTCAACAGTTGTTTCAGGGCCTGGCCATTGAGCTGTTGGCGCAGTTCGCCCAGGTTGGCACTGTGCAGGGTCAACAGCGCACTGTGGTATTCCCTGGGGGGCTCGGTCTCCAGGGGTACGACCTCATCCACCACGCGGGCCGGGGTGACCACCGGTAACGACAGGTCGGATGGGCGCCGGTTTCGCTGCCAGGCCAGGCCGCCGAACAACAACAGCAACGCGACCGCGATGCTAAGCGGTGGCCAGATACCGGCCGGATCGGCATTGATCTGCGTACTGACGGTGACGTAGCCCGCCACCGTATCCTGCAGGGTGATGGTGGCGGTGAAGTTGCGCCGCGCCGCGGTGCCGGGTGAGTCACCGGCCTGTACCAGCAACCGGTTTTCCACATCGTGGATGGTGGCAGTCGCGACGCCGCTGTGTTGTGCCACATGGCTCAGAATAACCTGCAGGCTGACCAGGTCTTTACTCAGTGTTGCCTCGACCGCCTGCTGCGCAGTCATATCGGCCAGCGCCTGGCCATAGCGATTGTGCCCGTCTGCTACTTCCCGCGCCATATGGTGTTGCACATAGGCAGCCGTAGCGAGCATTGCCAAAATCGCCCCCAGACACAGGTAAGCAGGCTTCGGGAGCTGTCGCAGCAGCGTGGTGAGCGGTGGGGGCATGGAAGTCAGTGCGGTGTGCCGAATAGTGATTAGGGTTGATTATTGTGGTGGTGGGTAACCGTCGTTACAAAGTCCAGTTACGCATTCTAGCTCAATTATCCGCTAAAGTTATACCCAACCGTTATATAATCCGCTGCCAACCCGCCAGCCACTGTGAGCGCTTTTTGTGAAAGAAATACTACTGATCAATGTCACCGGCGAGGATCAACCCGGTGTGACCTCAGCCATTACCTCGATATTAGCGCAGTACGAGGCCAATATTCTCGATATCGGCCAGGCCGTCATCCACGATTATCTGTCGCTTGGCATCCTCGCCGAGATACCGCCGGCATCGGAGTCGTCACCGGTGGTGAAGGACATTTTGTACCGCGCCCATGAACTGGGGGTGCGGGTGCGTTTCCAGCCGATCGGTGCCGACAGCTACAGTCACTGGGTCGGCCAGCAGGGCAAGCAGCGTCATATCGTCACGCTGTTGGCGCGCAAGGTCAGCGCCCGGCATATCTCCGAGGTGACCGCGGTGGCGGTGCGGCACGGGCTCAATATCGACAATATCAATCGCCTGTCGGGGCGTATCGAGCTGGACTCGCTGGCGGACCAGGACAAGGCCTGCGTGGAATTTTCCGCCCGCGGCACGCCCGCCGATCTGGCGGCGTTGCGGGCGGATTTTATGGAGTTGTCGACCCGTATGGACATCGATATCGCCATCCAGGAAGACACGGTATTTCGCCGCAACCGGCGCCTGGTGTGTTTTGATATGGACTCGACATTGATCGAGGCGGAGGTGATCGACGAGTTGGCCAAGCGCGCCGGTGTCGGCGCCCAGGTTGCGGCGATTACCGAGGCGGCGATGGCGGGCGAGCTGGATTTCAAACAGAGCTTCGCCCGCCGCATGGCGTTGCTGCAAGGGCTGGACGAAGCGGTGTTGGCCGATATTGCCGCTGAACTGCCGATTACCGAAGGCGCGGCGCACCTGATCAGCACCTTGAAGAAACTCGGCTACAAAACCGCTATTTTATCCGGGGGTTTCAATTATTTCGGCCACTATCTACAGCGCCAACTCGGTATCGACTATGTCTATGCCAACGAGTTGGAGGTAAAAGACGGCAAGGTAACCGGCGCAGTGGTGGGCAGCGTCGTCGACGGCCGGCGCAAAGCGGAATTGTTGCGCGAGCTGGCGCAGCGGGAGAATATCTCACTCGAGCAGGTTATCGCTGTCGGCGACGGTGCCAATGATCTGCCGATGTTGAGTATCGCCGGTCTCGGTATCGCCTTTCGCGCCAAGCCGTTGGTCAAGGCTTCAGCCAAGCAGTCTATTTCGCATTTGGGCTTGGATGCGATTTTGTACTTGATCGGGCTCAGGGACAGGGAGGCGGTTGCTAACTCTCCATATTAAAGTCGTAGTCCATTTTGTTGGTCGGCGCCTGCAAGTAGTGGCCCTGGATATAGTGAACGCCGGCCTGCCAGAGGGTCGACAGCACACTGGCATTTTCAACAAAGGGAACAATCGTGGTTTTGCTTTCCTCGTGCAGTTGTTTGACCAGATTGGTCAGGGTCTCCGGGCTTTCGCCATTGTTCTGAATGTCCAGCGTGAAAGAGCCGTCGACCTTTATATATTCGGCCGGCACGTGCTTGAGCGTGTTGAATGGGTTCAGGGAGCAGCCGAACTTGCTGATCGAGCAACTGCTTTTCATTTCCTTCAAACCGGTGGCAAACACTTTGGCCGCGTTGAGGTGGTTGGTGACATCCACCTCGCTGACCTGGAACACCACGGCGTCGGTCGGCAGACTGGCGGCTTTGAACGCGACGTTCAGCCAGGGCAGCAAAGTGGCGTCGCTCAACGAGTCACTACTCAGGTTGACGATCAGGCGGGTGCGGTTGCCGTTGCTGCGATGCTCGGAGAGTACTTTGATGGCCTCGAGTATGACCCAGCGATCGATCTTGGTGGCGGCGCCGATCTGTGTGGCGGTGGCCAGGAATTCGCTCGGTGATATCTCTTCGTCGGCGTCGTTGAGCATGCGCAGCAGCACTTCGTAGTGCTCTTCTTCGGAACCGCGCAGACTGATAATGGGCTGAAACAGTAAGCGGAAGCGGCCTTTGTCGAGCGCCGACTGCACGGCCTGGGCGACGTCTTTGTGCTCCATGTCCGCGGCCGAGAGCTTCGGCTCGAACAATTTGGCGCCGTTGCCCACACCCGGCTGGTCGTGCTCGTTGCGCACGCTGGCGGCCGCCTCCATGGCCTGCTCGATCACCGCTTCGGCACTGCTGGAACTCTCGGTCACCAGGGCGATGCCGATGCTGACGGTCAGTTGGATGGTCTTGCCGTCCACCTCCACGATATGGTCTTCGATCTTGCGGCACAGGTCCTCGGCGCGATCGAGGGCGGCATCGGCATTGAGACTGCCCACCAGCAGCATGAAATTACCGTCGGCAAAGCGCGCCAGGGTATCGCGATCGCTGCAATGCTCGCGGGTGAGGGTGGCAATATTGCTCAAAACCTGATCGGCGGCGGCGACGCCCAGGTTGCCCTGGACACTGTCGAGGAAATTGTCGATCTCGAGGTCGAACAAGACACTGGAGCGGTTGTCGTTGGCGGCGGCATCCACTGCCCGCTCCAGGGTTTCCATCAGGTACTGGCGGTTGTACAGCCCGGTCGCCACATCCTGGTGTTTGATTTGATTGATCTGTTGTTCCAGCTCCTCGTTGCTGGCCTGACTGGCGCGCATCATAAACTGGATGCAGGGCTCTTCGTCGTAAATGGCGTGGGCCACCTCGACATGGAAGGTGGCTTTGCTCTCGTCGGCACGGATGCCGGTAAATTCCAGCGTGCTGCTCTCGGCGTCGTCGGCCTTGAGGATGAACGACTTGAAGAACTGCTTGATCTTATCCTGTTCCTCGTCGGCCACCATATCGATGACCGGCATGCACTCGATATCGTCGCGGTCGTCGTAACCGAAGCGTTCGGCAAAGGATTCGTTGGCGTAGAGGTACATACCGTCCTGGATATAGGCCACGGCGTCGCGCGAACTGTCCAGCAGTTGTTGGCTGCGGCGCTCCGCTTCGCGAAAGCGGCGGTCGGTCTTGCGCCGCAGTTGGCGCTGTTCCCGGCACTCAAGCTCCCGTTGGATGACCAGCAGCAGGTGCTGGTCCTCATCCAGTCGCACGACATCGGCAGCACCCTGTTTGATACCGTCGACGATGGGCTTTGAACCCTCCTCATCGGTCTGCAGGATCACCGGCACATCTTTGTTGAGACGCTTGATCTGTTTGATGGCGGTCTGAGGGGTGATATTTTGGGTTTGGTCGTGGCCGATCAACAACTCCCACACCTGTTCCTGGAGTAGTTTGACCAGTGCTTCTTCGCTGTCGACGTGCTGGGCCCGGCTCGGTCTGCCGGCGTTGCGCAGCATACTGACCAGCCGCTCGGCTTCGTCCCGGGCATCATTCAAAATCAGTAATCTGATGGTGTCGTTGGGATTCATACTGCCCTAGCTACCTAATTTCCGCTTGCCTCTTGATAACCGCCAGGCTAGGCAGTAAGACCGTTTATCTTCAGGTCGTTGATTTATTATGCTGAAAATAGTGGCCGCTATCTTACTCGATAAATACTGCACCATGGTAGTTCTCTTGAACGAGTGTGCAACTGGAATGCGAACTGGGTATCACTTTCCGGTCATGGATTTTGGGGGGCGCAGTCGGCTGCCGCAACATGAATTTTCGACTTTCTGTAGTTTTTTCAAACACTGTTCCAGACCGATGCAAACTCTTTGGATTGATGTTGCTGCTGGTTTTTCTTGCCGGTGTCCAGGTGGCGGAAACTGAATTGGCTGACTGACGCCGTAGTCAGTATTTTGCGGGTCAGTTGTACGATCTGTTCCTCGCCGCGCTGGTTCAGTTTCACTTTGCAATACTCCTGGAACGGCACCGCCGCGGTGAGCAGGCTGGCCGGACGATTGGCGGCGCGCAGTTCCGGCAGCATCAGCACGCGCATATATTCAGTGTAGCCGCCGCCGGCCGAGCGCACCATGCAGGCGCCGTAAGGTGTGGCCGAGGGTGCCAGAATTTGCACGCCCAACTGGGTGGCGCCGCGATTTTGCCGCAGCCAGCGCACTACGGCAATACTCCACTTTTTGCGGCCCGGTTCGCGCAGGCCCAAGACCTCGCCGGCCCGCACCTGTACCGATACCTGCTCGCGCCAGTCCAGGCAGTAACCGCCGGGGCTGGCATCGAGAATATGCACCGCGGCAGCGGCGCCGATATCTTCGGCGGTGTCATCGCCGGTGGCTGTCTCGAAGCTGTCCGCCGACCAGCGTTCTCCGCTGTCGCCGCGGGCGCGAAACGCGCTCGGTGCCTGGCCCGGTGCGGCGGCGTCGCCCAAAAAGCGGGTGAACGGCAGACCGTCGGTAATGTGGAAGTGCAGGCTGGCGATGCCAACGGTCACTTCCAGTTCGCCGTTGGCCAGGCGTCGTTCGAAACTGCGCTGGCGCACTGTACCCCAGGTGTCGAGAATATGGTCGAGCAGTGCGGGGCTGATTTCAGCGGGGATGGGAATGATCTGCTCACCGCCCTCTTTGTGATCTTTTTGTTTCTTGAGCGCCGCCAGCAGTTGCCGGACGTCGAGTTCGCGGGTGTCGTCATCCATCGAGCCCTGGAAGCGGGATTTGTACATGGGGGCGATATCGGCCGACAGATTCACCACAAACAGGTTTTCCCGGTGCTGTTCCCGCCCCGCGTTGAAACTCACCAGCGTGACCCAGTTTCCGAGGGCTTCATAGAGGGCGTTGACCTCGTTCTGCCGCAGTTGGTTGGGTCTGGCGCAGGCCAGCATCAACGCGCGCAGATAGGTGCGTTGAATGGTGGAGGCCTGCACATCCGTCGCCATGACATCGGGGACCACCTGCTCGAGCAGGTCCAACTTGCCGGCCAGTTTGTACAGGGTGTGCAGGTTGAGCCAGCACTGCGCCGGCACCGGGGTGTAGAGCTGATAGCTGCGCAACAGGGACAGCCCCAGACCGGTAACCGCGCGGTGCAGGGCGAGCACCAGTTTTTGCAGCAGCGGGCTCTTGTTGATCTTCGGTTTAGCGCATAAATCGCGAATTACCAGCAGGTAGCCGCTGGTCATATGTTTTTGTAACGCCTGCGCCACGGTCGCCATTTTCAGGGCACCCTCCGGCAACAGCAGCGGCTGGTTCAGAAAGTCCTTCGACAGCCCCTGGATGCACTGTTGCACATAGGGTCGCAGGCCCTCGAGCATCTCGAGTCTGTTTTCGGCACTGGTGTTGAGGCGCACCACCTCGGGCAGCGCTTGGTAGAGCAGGGCGCCGGTACGGTTCATGCGGGTGGCCGGCAACGTCTGCGCCCACTGTTTCACCTTGGCGGCGCGGGGGCTTTTGCAAAAACTCAGCGCCTTCACGTCCTGGGCCGGCAGGATGAACTGGGATAGTAGATGGGAGACAGTTTCCGAACTCATTACAGTGGCTTGGCCAGTCCTCTCGGTCTTGTTAAGTATAGGAGACACGCAAACAAACCCACCGCATCAAGATGGGTTATTTCACCTTACGACCTGCTGGGCGTGACCGTATTATTAAGTAGTGGCGGGTTAGTCACAACAGTTATATTAATTGTCGAACCTATGTCAATAGGTACTGGTCACCCGCGTTGTATAACATTTTTTTACAAACGTGTCACAGGATAGGTGTTTTGGAGGCTGCATTGGGTTCCTCGCGGACCAGGCGGGGCACCAGATAGCCGGGCAGGCGGCCCAATAACTGCCGGTATAGCGCCCGCGCCTGCGGCAGCGGGATGTCGAAGTGAGCGGCGCCCGCCACCTTGTCGAGCAGGTGCAGGTAATACGGCAGGATACCCCGGGCGAAGAGCGTTTCACTCAGCGCCGCCAGGGCCTCCACGCTGTCGTTGACACCCCGCAGCAAGACCGTCTGATTGAGCACCGTGGCGCCCGCTTCGCGCAGGCGTGCCGTGGCTGCGCCGACTTCCGCATCTATCTCGTTGGCATGATTGGCGTGCAGCACCACCACGGTCTGCAGCCGGGTGGCGGACAACCAGCGCAGGCAGCCGTCGTCGATCCGGTTGGGCAACACCACCGGCAGCCGGGTGTGAATACGCAGCCGCTTCACGTGCGCGATGGCGTCGATTTCGCCGCTCAACCAGGCGAGCTGTTTATCCGGCAGGGCCAGGGGATCGCCGCCGCTGTAGATCACCTCGCTGATGCCGGTATCGGCGCGAATATAGTCCAGTGCCGCCTGCCAGGCACGGCGGCCGGGGCTGTTGTCCTGGTAGGGAAAGTGGCGGCGGAAACAATAGCGGCAGTGAATCGCACACTGCCGGGCGACGATCAGCAGCACGCGGCCGGCATATTTATGGATCAGCCCGGCGTGGGGATTGCTGGAGGTCTCGAGCAGCGGGTCGCGGCTGTAACCGGCGCTGGCGGTGAGCTCCTCACCGAGCGGCAGCACCTGGCGCAGCAGCGGGTCGCGGCTGTCGCCGCGGCGCATTTTTGCCACAAAGGCCCGCGGTACGCGCAGTGGAAACTGTTGTTGCGCGGCGTCGCCGGGGCCGGCCAGCGCCGGGTCCAGGTCCAGCAGTTGCAGGAGTTCACGGGGATCGCGAATCAGGTCGGCCAGTTCATCCTGCCAGTGGTTGGTCTGCCATGTTGGTACGGTTCGAGGTATCATTAGCGCCTTTGTCATCGGGTCAGTAGCGGGTTGCTGATCTTGTCTAATGCCAGTTTATTAATAATCAGTTTGGTAATGAGGGGATAATGGCCAGCTATTCTACCAACGAATTCCGCGGCGGTCTTAAAGTCATGCTCGACGGTGAGCCCTGCTCCATTTTAGAAAATGAGTTTGTCAAACCGGGCAAGGGCCAGGCGTTCAACCGGGTGCGGTTGCGCAACCTGAAGAGCGGTCGCGTGTGGGAGCGCACCTTCAAGTCCGGGGAGAGCCTGGAGGGGGCGGACGTGGTCGACCGGGATATGGAATATCTCTACAACGACGGCGAGTTCTGGCATTTTATGGAGCCCGATACCTACGAGCAGCACCCGGCGGACAAGGCCAGTGTCGGCGAGGCCGCCAAGTGGTTGAAGGAGCAGGATGTGTGTGTGGTTACCCTTTATAACGGCGCGCCCCTGATGGTGACACCGCCCAACCATGTCGAACTGGAAATAGTCGAAACCGATCCCGGGCTCAAGGGCGATACCGCCCAGGGTGGCACCAAGCCGGCGACCCTGGCCACCGGCGCGGTGGTAAAAGTGCCGCTGTTTCTATCCCAGGGTGAAGTGGTGCGGGTCGATACGCGCACCGGGGAATATCTGGGGCGGGCGACGGGCAAGTAAGCGCCGCTTGCCACTGGCCTCCGCGCGCCGCCGTGCAGCATTCACTCTGGCCCCCGGCGGCGACCTTGCCGGCGCAGCGTGCCCGCGCCGCGCTCAACGCAGAAATTCGCCGCTTTTTCGCAGCTCGCCAGGTGCTGGAGGTGGAGGTGCCGCTATTGGCGGCGGCGGCGCCCACCGACCCCCATATCGACAGTCTGCGGGTGCCCACTGGCGCCGGTGACCGCTATCTGCAAAGTTCGCCGGAGTTTGCCATGAAGCGCCTGCTGGCAGCCGGCAGCGGGCCGATATACTCCCTCGCCAAAGCGTTTCGCCGCGGCGAGGCGGGGCGCCGCCACAATCCGGAGTTCACCATGCTGGAGTGGTACCGCCCGGGTTACGACGAGCAGACATTAATGGATGAGGTGACGGCGCTGCTACAGGCGGTTGTCGATGTCGAGCCGGTGTGCAGGCTGAGTTATCGGGAAGTCTTCCAGCGGCATCTGGAGATCGACCCGCACACGGCCTCGGAGAGCGAACTGCGGCAACTGGCGCAGCCCTATATCGGTGCCGACTGGCCCGGTGCCGACCGGGATACCTGGTTGGACCTGCTGATTTCCCACGCCGTCGAACCTCAGCTCGGGCCGGGCCTTACCTTTATCTATGATTACCCCGTCTCGCAGGCCGCCCTGGCACGGCTTGGCAACGACTCGCAGGGTCAGCCGGTAGCCAAGCGTTTCGAAGCCTACCTGGGTGGTATGGAACTGGCCAACGGTTATTGGGAGCTGATTGATGTCGCGGAACAGCGACGGCGGTTCGCCGCCGACCTCCGGCGCCGCCGGGCCCTCAAATTGCCCTGTCCGCGGTCGGACCGGCGCCTGCTGGCGGCGCTGGCCGCCGGTATGCCGGACTGTGCCGGTGTGGCGTTAGGTGTGGATCGACTGTTGATGCAGGTAATGGGCGCCGATCATATCGATACGGTGGTGGCTTTTCCCTGGGATCGGGCTTAGTGAGCTGCCAGGACTCGGTGCAGCGGCACTTGCCCTGGCGAATATGTGTTAATTAAGCGGTCTGCTTCTGTGTTGTTTTCTTTTTCATACTGCCTGTTACGGTTTTCTCGATATAAGAACAGTGTGCAAAAGGTAAGGCCCGGCGGGGGGGGGGGGGCTGCCCCGATCAATCAGGGCGTGTTTACGCTTCCCTGTGGTTCCGGCATTTTTAGGTGATGCGAGTGAGGGGAGTGCCACCCGGCGCGGGCAGCGGCTTTTTTTATACTGCCTGTTGCGGATTTCTCGATACAGGAAAAATATGCAGGAGTTAAGGCCCGGCGGGGGTGCGCTGTCCCGATCAATCAGGGCGTGTTTAAGCTTGCCTGTCGCCCCGGCGTTTTTGAGTGAGGACTGTTCGAATCCCAATTTTTTTGCGAAGCAAAAAAATGGTTGAGTTCCGCAGCTGCCGGGGCGACAGGCAAGCTTACGCCCGATCGGGACAGCGCACCCCCGCCGGGCCATGGCGTGGCACATAAAAAGTTTAGAACGCTAACTTATCCAGACGGTTTTCTCTCAGCACGCAATAACCATCAGAGGCAGACCGACTAACTGACATTTCACTTGCTGAAGTACTACCACTAGCACCACCCCTGGTACCACAACTACCAAAAGCAGGCATCTGGAGTGAAAGGCAAGCCGGCGCAGGCGGGTTTCGGGGTGTGTCCAGATTGGTATTGCTAGGTTTTACGGCGCAGCTCCGAGTCGGCCCCGGTCAGATCGTCGCAATCCATATCGCAGTTGAGTTCGTGGCACATATCCAACGCCGGCTGGTTGGTCTGCGGCCGCCCCACCACCTTGGCGGGTACCCCGGCGACGGTGGTGTGTGGGGCCACCGGCTTTAATACCACACTGCCGGCACCGACCTTGGCACCCTCGCCGATTTCGATATTGCCAAGTATTTTGGCGCCGGCGCTGATCAGCACCCCCTTGCGCACCTTCGGGTGGCGATCGCCGGATTCCTTGCCGGTGCCACCCAGGGTCACCGATTGCATAATGGAGACATTGTCATCCACCACCGCCGTTTCACCGATCACGATGCCGGTGGCGTGGTCGAGCATAATGCCCTGGCCGATAAGCGCCGCCGGGTGGATATCCACACCGAATACCACCGAAATACGATTTTGCAGAAATAATGCCAGGGGCTCGCGGCCCCGCTCCCACAGCCAGTGGGCCACCCGATAGGCCTGCAAGGCGTGAAAACCCTTGAAAAACAAAAACGGTACCGCCAGCGAGGCACAGGCGGAATCGCGCTCGCGAATGGCGCGCAGATCGGCGCGCACGGCGACGCCGATGGCCGGGTCCGCCTCCAGCGCTTCGCTGATCACCTCCCGCACCAGCAGCGCCGAGGCGGCGGGGCTGTCGAGCTTATTGGCCAGGTGAAAACTGAGGGCCGCCTCGAGGCTGTCGTGATTCAGAATAGTGGCGTGCAGGAAACTGGCGAGAATCGGTTCCTGTTCGCTTTGCAGGCGGGTTTCCGAGCGGATGGTCTGCCAGACCGTATCGTCTCGATGTTCAAGGCTGGCGGTGTCGCGGAGATGGCGCATGGGGCGGACCTGCTTTGGTGCGGTGTTCAGTTAGAGACCATTATTGGGGCAGAAAGGTTCTATTACCAGTGGTAGCGGCGCCAATAGTGACCGATTCGGACCGCCTGTCGCCGCTGCCGGCCTAAATCACCACCAGTTGGGGTTCGTCCATGGCCGCCAGTTGTTCACGCAGTTCCAGAATATGTTCAGCCCAGTAGCGCTGGGTATTGAACCAGGGGAAATTGTGGGGAAACGCCGGGTCCTCCCAGCGCCGTGCCAGCCAGGCGGCGTAGTGCATGATGCGCAGCGTGCGCAACCCCTCGATCAGGGCCAACTCGGCGAAGTTGAAGTCGCAGAACTGCTGGTAACCCTCGAGAATCTCACTCAACTGCAGGGTCTGCTGCTGGCGGTCGCCGGACAGCAGCATCCACAGGTCCTGCACCGCCGGGCCGTTGCGGGCATCGTCGAAGTCGACAAAGTGGGGCGCCTGATCGCGCCAGAGGATATTGCCCGGATGGCAGTCACCGTGCAGCCGTATCGGCGTGTAAGGGGTGCGTGCAAACGTGCGCTCGAGTTTGTCGATCAGGTCCTCGCAGAGGCTGCGGTAGGGAACGATCAATTCATCGGGGATGAAGTGGTGATCCAGCAGATAGCGATAACTGTCGATGCCGAAATTCTGCACCTCAAGCGCCGGGCGGTGGGCGAAGGGACGGCTGCGGCCGGCGGCGTGGATACGGCCCAGAAAGCGCCCGAGGATCAGTAAATTGTCGTAGTTGTCCAGCTCCGGCGCCTGGCCGCCCTTGCGCGGGTAGAGCGTAAAGCGAAATCCCCCCCAGCGCGCCAGAGTTATCGGCTCGCCCCCGTCCGGCTCGTCGAGGGACAGCGGCGGCACCACCGGGATTTCCAGCATCGCCAGCTCTTGGGTAAACGCGTGGTCTTCGAGTATCTGCTCGTCGCTCCAGCGGGCGGGCCGGTAGAATTTGGCAATCAGTGGATCGCCGCTGTCGAGACCCACCTGATAGACGCGGTTTTCATAACTGTTGAGCGCCAGAATGCGGGCGTCGCTGAGATAGCCCCGGCTTTCGATGGCGTCCAACACGGTGTCCGGGGTGAGGCGATCATAGGGATGGCCCTGCATATCTCACACTTTTCGCAACAACAGGCTGCCGATCGAATAGCCGGCGCCGAACGAGCACAGCAGGCCGTAGTCGCCGCTGTGCAAATCCTGGTGGTGCAGGTTCAGTGCGATCAGCGAGCCGGCCGATGCGGTGTTGGCGTAGCGGTCCAGCACAATCGGCGCCTCCTCAGCGCTGGCGTCGCGGCCCAGCAATTTTTTGGCGATCAATAAATTCATATTGATATTGGCCTGGTGCAGCCACCAGCGCTTGACGTTCTCGGGCGTGAGGTCGTGCGCTTGCAGGTGTTCGGTGATATGGGTGGCCGCCAGCGGACAGACCTCTTTGAAAACCTTGCGCCCCTCCTGGTGAAACAGCTTGTCACCGGCGAAAGGATCGACGTCATTGGCCCGCGAGACGTAACCGAAGTTGGAGCGGATATTGTTGGAGTAGGCCGTCAACGCCCGGGTGCTTAAAATCTCGAAGCGCGTGGCGCTGTTGCTGGCGGTATCAGCTTTCTCCACCACGGTAGCGGTGGCGACATCGCCAAAAATAAAATGGCTGTCGCGGTCGGTATAGTTGACCTGCGGAGAAGTGAGTTCCGGGTTGATGACCAGCACGCAGCGGGCGGTACCGGCGGCCACCATTTCGTAGGCCCGGTGCAGGCCGAAAGTGGCTGCCGAGCAGGCCACCAGCATATCGAAGCCGAAGCCGCGGATGCCGAGGGCGTCCTGCACTTCGATGGCGATGGCCGGGTAAGAGCGTTGGGTGTAGGCGCAGGAGACAATCACCGCATCGATATCGGCGGCGGTTTTGCCGGCCGCGGCGAGCGCCGGGCGGGCCGCGTTCAATGCCATCTCGGCCTGATCCGACAGGGCGTCATCGGGTCGTTCCGGAATCAGCGGGCGCATGCGATCGATATCCAGAATGCCCGCCTTCTGGTAGGCAAAGCGGCTTTTGATGCCCGATGCTTTCTCGATGAATTCCACGCTTGAATAGGGCTTGGCCTCCAACTCGCCGGCGGCGATAGCGGTGGCGTTTGCCGTATTGAAATGATCGGCGTAGGCGTTGTAACTCTCTACCAGCTCTTCGTTGCTGATACTTTCCGCCGGCGTCCACAAGCCGATACCACTGATTACGATTGGGCTGCTCATTGTCGTCACTACTCTGTGTTTTTGCCGCCGGGTTTTCACTACCCGGGGTCGTCGCGCCATCATTTTTTCGGTAAACAGGCAATTGTGCCGCAATTGCGCGCGGTTCTACAACAGTATTTTCCTGCTATCGATCAATGGTTTGCATTGACTTATATATGGTCAATTCCAATAGCTTATTTGTGGTCAATTCCAATAGCTGTTTGTAATGACTCACAGCCGGCCGGACATCTTGTCTGTCAGCCTGATGCCAACTGTTTCGCCGGCATCAATAACTTTGCAGTGTGCGGGCAATACACCAGATGTCGACGCGCCGGGCACCGGCGGCTGCCAGCAGTCCGGCCAGTTCGGCGACAGTGCTGGTGGTGGTCACGACATCATCGACAATGGCGACATGGCGGTGAGCGGGATCGCAGCGCAGGGTAAAGGCGCCGCGCAGATTGCGCCGGCGCCGCTGGCGCTCAACGCCCGCCTGCGGCGGGGTGTGGACCCGGCGCCGGCAGCCGTCGACCACCGGCAGCGCAAGCTCCCGGCCCAGTTGTGCGGCCAGCAGTGCCGCCTGGTTAAAACCCCGCAGCAACAAGCGCCGCCAGTGCAGCGGTACCGGCAGCAGCCATTCCGGCAGTTGGTCGTCTGCATAGGCCCGGCGCAGGTGCTGGGCCAGCAACTGTCCCAGCAGTGCACCGGCGGCCAATTGGCGGCGGTACTTGTAGGCGTGGATCAGGGTATCTACAGGGGGCATAAACGTGAACGGTGCCAGGGTGCGGGCAAAAGCCGGTGGCCGCTGCAGGCAGGCGCCGCAGATATCGGCGTCGCCGGGCAGCGGCAGGGCACAGCGCCGGCAACCGGCCGGGAGCTGCGGCAGATCGCCGCGGCAACCCGCGCAGATACAGTCGGGTCCGGTCACTGTCAGGTCGCACAGCAGGCAGCGGGCGGGCAGCAGGTAATCGATAAAACGGGTGAGATGTGGCATAAGTTGTTAACCCTAAAGTCCTTTTGAGGTTGACAGGTTGGTGAGTACCGTTAGTATTGTGCGCTTGGGAGTCGGCCGGGAACAAGGGCCGGCGGTCGGGACACGCAGCCGGGTGACAGGGACGCAGTGTCGACATAACGCGAGCAAGCGAGGTGGTTTATGCAAACCGATACGGCGACAACCGTGCGTCACGATTGGCAGCGATCGGAGGTGGAGGCGCTGTTCGCCCTGCCGTTCAACGACCTGATGTTTCAGGCCCAGACCGTGCACCGGCAGAATTTCGATCCCAACCGGGTGCAGGTCAGCACGCTGTGCTCCATTAAAACCGGTGCCTGCCCCGAGGATTGCAAGTACTGCCCGCAGAGCGCCCGCTACGACACCGGCCTGGAAAAAGAAAAACTGATGCAGGTTGAAAAGGTGGTCGCCGAGGCCCGGCAGGCCAAGGCCGCCGGCGCCACCCGCTTTTGCATGGGCGCCGCCTGGCGTTCGCCGAAGCAGAAAGACATAGCCTATGTCACGGAAATGGTGAAGGGCGTCAAGGCGCTGGGGCTGGAGACTTGTATGACCCTGGGTATGCTGAGCGAGACCCAGGCGCAGAGCCTGGCCGCGGCCGGCCTCGACTACTACAACCACAACCTGGATACCTCGCCGGAGTTCTACGGCGAGATCATCACCACCCGCACCTACCAGCACCGCCTCGACACCCTCGACAATGTGCGGGCGGCGGGTATGAAGGTGTGTTGCGGCGGTATTGTCGGCATGGGCGAAGCGGCCGCCGATCGCGCCGGTCTGCTGCAGCAGTTGGCGACCATGCCGAGCCACCCGGAATCCGTGCCGATCAATATGCTGGTCAAGGTCAAGGGTACGCCCCTGGCGGAACAGCCGGACCTGGACCCTTTCGATTTTATCCGCACCATCGCCGTGGCCCGGATACTGATGCCGCGGTCTCATGTACGCCTGTCGGCGGGCCGTGAAGATATGAACGAACAGATGCAGTCGCTGGCGTTTTTAGCCGGCGCCAATTCGATTTTCTACGGTGAAAAACTGCTGACCACACCCAACCCGGCTGCGGACAAGGACAAAGTTCTATTCCGGCGGCTCGGTATCGAGGCCGAGGCCGGCGAGGTGCCGCACAACGCCGAGGCCGAGGCGCTGTTGGAAGGAATTGTTCAGCACCGCGGTGACGCCAGCCCCAATGGCAGCGCCGTGAATAAAGAGCCCGGTGCGGATCGCCACTTTTACAACGCGGCGGGATGACAGCGTGACGCTGGAGCAGGCCCTGGCGCCGGCGCTGGCACAGCGCAGTGAAGATCACCTCTATCGCCACCGGCGGGTGCTGGCAACGGCGCCCGGACGGCGGGTGACGGATGCCGGGGGCCGGTGTTTTACCGCCTTTTGCAGCAACGACTATCTCGGTCTCGCCAAACACCCCAAAGTTGTCGCAGCGTTCAAGCGTGCTGCCGAACGCTATGGCGTTGGCAGCGGCGCCTCACACCTGGTGAGCGGGCACGGACGCGAGCACCGCGCGCTGGAAGACGAGCTGGCGGATTTCACCGGCCGCGCCCGCGCCCTGCTGTTCTGCAGTGGTTATATGGCCAATCTGGGTACCGTGAAAGCACTGGTGGGCAAAGGCGATGCGGTGTTTGAGGACCGTCTCAACCACGCCTCGCTGCTCGATGCGGGGCTGTCCAGCGGTGCGCGCTTCCAGCGCTTCCGGCATCTCGACAGCAGCGATTTACAGCGCCGCCTGCTGGCCACAGAGGCGCGGCGGCGCCTGATCGCAGTCGATGGTGTTTTCAGTATGGATGGTGATATTGCGCCGCTGCCGGAACTGGTGACACTGGCGCAGCAACATGGAGCCTGGCTGCTGGTGGATGACGCCCACGGCTTCGGTTGCCTGGGGCCGAGCGGCGGAGGTGTGGCCGAACACTTCGCGCTGGCCGAGCCGGCACTGCCGATTCTGATCGGTACCCTGGGCAAGGCTTTTGGCACCGCCGGTGCGTTTGTGGCGGGTTCCGAGGCTTTGATAGAAACCCTGATTCAACAGGCGCGCACCTATATATACACCACCGCCCTGCCGCCGGCGCTGGCGGCGGCGACACGGGCGAGTTTGCAGGTGCTGCGCGCCGAGCCCTGGCGGCGCCAGTGGCTGGCGGCGCTGATTCAACGTTTTCGCCGCGGCGCCTCGACGCTGGGGCTGTCGCTGGCAGATTCCGCGACGCCGATTCAGCCGGTGATCCTCGGCGATTCCCAGCGCACCTTGCAGTTGGCCGCTTATCTTGAGGCGCGGGGCTTTTTGGTGGGGGCCATCAGGCCGCCGACGGTACCCGCCGGCAGTGCGCGCCTGCGGATTACCCTCAGCGCCGCGCATACCGAGGCGGATGTGGATGGCCTGCTGGCGGCGTTGGCCGACGCCGGGGGTTACCGGCCGTGACCGCTGCCGCGCGGTGTCGCCCCGAGTGGATTACCCTGCGCTGGCGGCGGGCCGCCGCGGCGACAGCGTCCGCCGAGGCGGCGGCGACGCCATTGGTATTGCTGCACGGTTGGGGCTCTGACAGCCGGGTCTTCGAGCCGCTGCTGGCCCACCTGGATGACAAGATAGATATTCTGTTGGTGGATATACCGGGCTTTGCCGGTGACCACGCCGTCGGCAATGATGGGCTTGAGTCGCTATTGCAGGGATTGCGGCAAAAACTCCCCCGCCGCTGTGTGCTGCTCGGCTGGTCGCTGGGCGGTATGCTGGCCTGCCGCTATGCCCACCGCTACCCGCAGCGGGTGGCAGGGGTGATTACGCTGGCCAGCAATCTCTGTTTCGTGGCCCGGCCGGGTTGGCCAAGTGCCATGCCCAACGACGTCTTCCAAACGTTTGCCGAAGACTTTCGGCGCCGGCCGGCGGTCACCCTACAGCGGTTTGACGGTTTGCAGGCCCGCGGTGATCGGCGCGAACGGGCAGTTTTGAAGTGGCTGCGCGGTTACCGGCGGGCGGGCGGCGCGCAGCCCGATCCACGTTGGCGGGCGGCACTGGCGCTGTTGGCCGGTCTCGATAACCGCAAGGCTTTTGCCGACTTGAAACCGCCGGGCCTGCATTTGCTGGGTGACCGTGATGCCCTGGTGCCGGCCGCCGCCGCGGCGGCTATGGCGCAACTCAACCCAGTGCAGACGGTGAAATGCCTGGCGGGTTGCGGCCATGCCCTGTGTCTGGCCGAACCGCAGCAGCTGGCGGCGGAAGTGGAGGCGTTTCTGCAGCGCCTCGCGCCTGTCGAAGGCGGCGATGCCGGGGCCCGTCTCGATAAAACCAAAGTGGCGGCCTCCTTTAGCCGGGCTGCCGCGACCTATGATGCGGCCGCTGTACTGCAGCGGCAGGTGGGCGAACGTCTGCTGCAACTGCTGCAGGGGGAGGGTCACCTGCAAGCTATCAACCGCAGCGATGCAACGCTGCTGGATGTGGGGTGCGGTACCGGACACTTTACCCGTGCGCTGGCCGGACAAGTGCCGGCGGCCCGGGTGCTGGGACTGGATATCGCCGAGGGGATGTTGGCCTTTGCCCGCCGCGGTACGCCGCCCGAGCGCGGTCCTGTCCACTGGGTCGGCGGCGACGCCGAATGCCTGCCCCTGGCTGCGGGCAGCATCGCGGGTATTTTCTCGAGCCTGGCAATTCAATGGTGCCAGCACCCGGGCCGTTTGTTCGAGCAGTGGCGGCGGGTGCTGAAACCGGGCGGTTGGCTCGCTGTCGCCACTTTGGGGCCGGCTACCCTGCACGAGTTGCGTTGCGCCTGGAGCCGGGTCGACAACTACACCCACGTCAACCGTTTTGCACCCCGCGAGCAGATCGAGCAGGCGCTGAGTGATGCCGGCTTCAGCGCAATCCAGTGGCAGTGCGAGACCCGCGTGATGCACTACGGTGATGTGCGCGAGTTGACCCGGGAACTGAAAGCCCTGGGGGCCCATAATGTCAATGCCGGCCAGCGCGCCGGACTGACCGGACGCCGGCGCCTGCGGCAGTTTACAGCCGCCTACGAACAGTTTCGCTGTGGTCACACACTGCCGGCCAGCTATGAGGTTTACTATGTGTTGGCGAGGTGATTGAGATGGCCAAAGGCTTTTTTGTGACCGGCACCGACACCGAGGTCGGCAAGACATTTATTGCCTGTGCCCTGTTGTGGGCTGCCAGGCAGCGCGGCCTGACCACCGCGGCGGTGAAACCGGTGGCGGCCGGATGCGCAGTCACTCCGGCGGGGTTGCGCAATGATGATGCCCTGCAATTGCAGGCCGCCATGACCCTCGATCTGCCCTATGAGCAGGTCAATCCCGTCGCCCTGGCGCCGGCCATCGCCCCCCATATCGCCGCTGCGCAGGCCGGGCGGCAGCTCGATGCGGCGCGCCTGACCGGCTTTTGCCGCGGCGTCCTGACCCAGCGCTGCGATCTGGTTCTGGTCGAGGGCGCCGGTGGCTGGCGGGTACCGCTCAACCGCCGCCAGTATCTCTCCGATGTGGCGCGGGAACTCAACCTGGGGGTGATTCTGGTGGTGGGCATGCGGCTCGGTTGCCTCAATCACGTGTTCCTGAGCGCCGAGGCTATCCACCGCGACGGCCTGACACTGAGCGGTTGGGTCGCCAACGGCGTGACCCCGCCCATGGCCGCCTATCAGGATAATCTCGACACGCTGAAACAGTCCCTGCCCGCCCCCTGTCTGGGGGAGGTGCCCCATCTGGATGCGGGCCGCCCGGAACTCGCCGCAGATTGTCTCGATATTCAAAAACTACTCGATTAAGTCGTCTTTTAAGACAAATGCGTATTAAAGAAACGGAGATTTTGCCGCCTGCTGTCTGTTTTTTATCCACAAAATGGTTAGACTAAGTAACAGCCGGCAACTTATTGCCGCTGTGGGCTTTTCAAAGGTTGTCCCCAGAGAGGGTATGCAGTGACGATCAATACGATTCTCAACGAGGGTTTGAACGGTATCCGCCAGAGTCAGCAGGAGATGCTGAAAGCAGCCAACGAGATTGCCAGGGCCGGCACCACAGCCAATCCCGGCAGCGTGGCAGAGATCGAAGGCAACAGCAGTCCCACCAGTATTGAAAGCAGTGAAGGCGTTCGCGATAACACCGGTGGCGGCGCCGGTCTGGTCGAGCCGCTGATCGATCTGAGAATCCAGCAGCGGGTGTTTGATGCCTCCGCCAGGATTGTGAGAACCGCCGATGAAACCCTCGGCACCCTCCTGGATACCAAGGCTTAGGGGGCGGTGCAGACCGGTTGTTATGATAAACCCGAATTTACCTCCCAATTTTGCCAATAATTTTTCACCCTACAGTACCGTAGACAAGTCAAGCGTGGGCGAGGAGAGCGCCGAGTTGCGCGGTTCGCCGTTGAAGGCGGTGGAGATAGCCGCCGAATCCGGGCGCCTGCAGAATCGCCGCGATCCCGGCGAGCGACCTGCCGAGGCCGAGGAACGCCTGCGCGTGCGGGGTCGTGATGAAGGCGAGCGGGAAACGGCCCGCGAGCGGGACGAACAGGCGCGGCGCTTGCAGGAGGACCAGCGCGAGATTCGCGAACTGGCGGCCCGGGATCGGGAAGTGCGTGCCCATGAGCAGGCCCATGCGGCAGTGGGCGGCCAGTATGCCGGCGCGCCGCGGTATACCTTACAGCGGGGTCCTGACGGGGTGGGCTATGCCGTTGCCGGGGAAGTGAGTATTGACACCAGTCGTGTGGCCGGCGATCCCGAGGCCACTATCGCCAAGGCGCAACAGGTGCAGCGGGCGGCGTTGGCGCCGAGCGATCCGTCTCCCCAGGATCGACGGGTGGCGGCCGCCGCGGCGCAGTTGCAACTGGATGCGCAGGTCGAGTTGCGCGAACTGCAACAGCAGGAGGCGCGCCTGCGGGCGGAACAGCTTGCAGGCGGTGGTGACGGTGCGCAAGAAGCCGGGCAGGAGGCTGCTCGCGCCGGCCAACCTGGGGGTGGAGAGGCCGCTGCGAATTCACCGGTCGAAGCCGGTAATCGAAACGTGGATATCAATCAGCGACTGATCGATAGCGGAGCCAGGGAGGCGGATAATCCGGCGGGTGCTTTGCTGGATGAGGTTGTTTAGGCGGTTTATTTTAAGGTGCTATTGGCACTTCTTGCGGCGGTACGGTGCGGGGACGTAACTTCAGTTGCGTCCCCTTAGCATGGCGCCATTCCCCTTTCTAAAGGCACCTCTTCCAGCGGCACAGTGCGGGGACAGGTTTTACCTGTCCCCATAGAATGGTGCCACTCCCCTGCGCTAGAGCTACCCCGCAGTATCCTGCAAATGGTGCTATTGGCACGGGGAGTGGTCCCCCTCGAAGGGGACAGGTAAAACCTGTCCCCGCACCGTGCCACCGGAGGAACGAATCTGAACACGAACCATACCACCTCCAGATCACCGGTATTATCGATACAATCCTATTTCAAACGTTTGTTTGAAGTTGATCCATTTTTGTACTAGAGTGCGTAATCCCCACCAGAGGTCCGTTCACACTTTCCGATGCTGCAAAATTGGTCCAAAGTGTAGTAACGGGCTCTGGCTCTGAAGCTTTCCGGTATTGATTGAGAGGCGACAATGGCTGAATACAAGGCACCCCTGCGCGATATGCGTTTCGTTATCAAGGAAGTTCTCGAGGTGGACAAGCTCTGGTCCGCCCTGGCCGGCACCCGCGAGCAGGTGGATGTGGATACCGCCGATGCCATTCTGGAGGAGGCGGCCAAGATAGCCGCCGAAGCGGTGGCACCCCTGAGTCGCGAGGCAGACGAGCACGGCTGCCGCTGGCAGGACCACCAGGTAACCACACCGCCGGGCTTCAAAGAGGCCTACCAAACCTATGCCGAGGGCGGCTGGTGCGGCCTGGGCGGCAACCCGGCGTTCGGCGGCATGGGCATGCCGAAAACCCTGGTGGCACAGGTGGAGGAGATGGTGCAGGGCGCGGATATGTCGTTCGGCCTGGCCCCTATGTTATCTGCCGGCGCCTGCCTGTCGCTCGATGCCCACGGCAGCGATGCACTCAAACAGACTTATCTGCCCAAGCTTTATGACGGTACCTGGGCCGGGGCCATGGACCTGACCGAACCGCACGCCGGCACCGACCTGGGCATGATCCGCACCCGCGCCGAGCCCGATGCCGACGGCAGTTACAGTCTCACCGGCACCAAGATTTTCATTACCTGGGGCGAACACGATATGGCCGAGAACATCATTCACCTGGTGCTCGCCAAGTTGCCCGACGCCCCGACCGGCTCCAAAGGTATCTCGCTGTTCCTGGTCCCGAAGATTCTGGTAAATACCGACGGCAGTCTGGGTGAGCGCAACGCCGTAACCTGCGGTTCCATCGAGAAAAAAATGGGCATCAAGGCCTCCGCCACCTGCGTGATGAATTACGATGGGGCCAAAGGCTGGCTGGTGGGGGAGGTCAACCAGGGGCTGGCCTGTATGTTCACCATGATGAATTACGAGCGCCTGGGGGTGGGCATTCAAGGACTGGGGGCGGCCGAGGCCTCTTACCAGAATGCGGCGGACTACGCGTGCGAGCGTTTGCAGGGCCGCAGTCCCGAAGGTATCAAGAACCCGGATCGGGCCGCCGACCCGATCATCGTGCACCCGGACGTGCGGCGCATGCTGTTGACCATGCGGGCATTTAACGAAGGTTCCCGCGCCTTCTCGACTTATGTAGCCCGCTGGCTCGACATCGCGAAATTCTCCGACGTTGCCGCGGAGCAAGAGGAGGCTGCCGGCATGGTGGCGCTGCTGACGCCAATCGCCAAAGCATTTATTACCGACAAAGGGTTGGAGGCCACTCTGATCGGCCAACAGGTGTTGGGTGGCCACGGCTTTATCCGCGAATGGGGCCAGGAGCAACTGGTGCGCGATACGCGCATCACTCAGATTTACGAGGGTACCAACGGCGTGCAGGCGATGGACCTGATAGGACGAAAAACAGTGGCCGCCGGCGGGCGCTACTTCCGCCAGTTCGCCGGTGAGGTCGACGCTTTTATACAGGCCAATAGCGACAGTGAAGAGCTGGCGGAATTTATTCAGCCGCTGGGCGCCGAACTGGCCCGCCTGCAGCAGGTGACCGAGGCGGTGATCGCACAGGCCGAGCGCGATCCCAATGCCCCCGGTGCGGCCGCGGTCGAGTATTTACACTTGTTTGGCTACACCATTTATGCTTATCTGTGGGCGCGCATGGCAAAGGCGGCACTGGCCGGTGGCAGCGGTGGCGAGGCCGATTTTTACCGCGCCAAACTGGTGGTGGCGCGCTTCTTCTTTCAGCGTCTGCTGCCCCAGACCCAGGCGCTCAGTGCCCATATCCTGGCGGGCAGTGATACCCTGATGGCCCTGGAGGCGGAACTGTTTTGATGAGTCAGCTAACCCCCGAAGATCGCGACCGAGTGCAGCGCTATCTGAACAGCCCGACCAACGCCGGCGAACGCAAGCCGTTTCGCGTGTGGTTGCTGTTGGGGATTATCTGGGGGGTGATGGTTTTATTCGGGTTGGCCAGTTACCTGATTGCCTGGCGGGTCGGTGTGGTTTGAATTGACCGGCGTGTGCCTCAGTCCTCCAGCCATACCCAGCGCACCGGTTCCCCGAAGTCATCGTGCAGGAGTTTTTTCACGGGTTTTTTCGGCGCCAGGACTTTCGGTTGGTGTTTGCCCTTGCGGGCATCCAGGGCCTTGATCTCCTCGAGCAGTGGTGTGCGTTTAACTTTCGGCTGGTTGAAGGTGACCGGCAGGGCCTGGTTGATGTCGCGGCCGCTGACACCCGGTTGCAACTGTTCCACTTTGCCGCCCTCGGCGAGGAAGTCGCGGACCTGGTTGCCGATCTCCTTTCGCACCTGGGCTTTGGTCTTGGTTGGTTTCATCGGAACTGCCGTTACGTCGCTCGCCTGAAGCATCCGGTTTACAGAGATGGACAGGTAATCTTAACAAGTTTATAGCAGCCGGGCGTGTTAAATCGACCCTGTTCATCCAACTCTTTTGTTTTGGGATGTTTTTAGGCCCCGTTTCAGTGCATGGCGTTAGGTGTTTATTTCAGACGCGGGTTTGAGGCGGCTGTGTAAGCCCGCCTTTCAATCCTATATGACGAATATATGTGAGGGATGGTGGCGCGATGTTTTTAAGAGTCGATTGTCCAGCGGCACAGTTCAGGGACAGGTTTTACCTGTCCCTGAACTGTGCCGCTGGAAGAGGTGCCTTTAGAAAGGGGAGTGGCACCATGCTAAGGGGACGCAACTAAAGTTACGTCCCCGCACCGTGTCACCGCAAGAGGTGCGAATCAGCCACCGGCCTGCAACAAGTGCACACAAAATAATTCTTCATCATCCAGCCACTTGCGCACGCCGCGCCAGCCGGCTTCTGCTGCCAGGGTCAGAAACTCCTCGGGCGTGTACTTATGGGAATTCTCGGTGTGGATGTTTTCCCCTTTCGAGAACGCGAACTGGTAATCCTCCACTGTCACCACCTGCTGTTCGCGGCTGATCAGGTGCATTTCGATACGGCCCTGGGTGGGGTTGTAAAAGGCGTAGTGATCGAACTTATCCTCGTCAAAGTCGCCCCCCGCCTCGCGATTGATATGGGTGAGGATATTGCGATTGAACTTTGCCGTCACGCCGAGTTTGTCATTGTAGGCCCGGTGCAGAATCTCCGGTGCCTTTTTGGTGTCGACGCCGATCAACAGCAGCGCGCCCGCTCCCAGGGAACGGCGCGCGCGATCCAGAAATGCCACCGCCTGCAGCGGGGTGAAATTACCGATGGTGGAGCCGGGGAAAAACCCCAGTTTTTTTACCTTGTTGCGATCCGGCAGTTCCACCTGCCGGGTAAAATCCGCCACGATCGGCACAATCTCCAGGTGCTCGAATTCCCGGCGCAGCTCGGCGGCCGCTTCGCGCAGGTGGTCGCCGGCGATATCGATGGGGAGAAGACGCTTGATCTGCGGCAGGTGCTGCAGCAACAGGCGAATCTTGACCAGCGAGCCTGCACCGAATTCCACCACATCGCGCTGGTCCCGGATGAGATGGGACAAGTCATCGGCGATCCCCGGCAGCATCGCCAACTCGGTGCGGTAGGGGTAGTATTCCTCCAGTTGACAAATCTCGTCGAAATAGCGCGAGCCGGCGGAGTCATAGAAATATTTTGACGGCAACTGTTTGTGGACCTGGCTCAGGCCCTCCACCACCTCCCGCAACAGGGTATCGTCGGTCTTTGTGGCGCTGGCTCTGGCGGATTGTGCGGCGGGCATATCAAAGGTCCTTGGCTAGGCGCAGACCGGAAAATTGCCAGCGCTGGTGAGGGTAGAAAAAATTGCGGTAGCTGCGGCGCAACTGTTGCTGCGGCGTGGCACAGGAGCCGCCGCGCAGCACGAACTGGCCGCACATAAACTTGCCGTTGTATTCGCCGATGGCGCCGGGTGCGGCGCTGAAACCGGGGTAGGGCGCGTAGGGACTGCGGGTCCACTCCCACACGTCGCCGTAGAGTTGTTGCAGGCCGCTGCCGGCGGCGGCGCGGGGCCGCCAGTACTCGCGGTCCTGGAAGTTACCGGCGATAGGCGCATCGCCGGCGGCTACTTCCCATTCCTGCTCGGTGGGCAGGCGCGCGCCCGCCCACTGGGCAAAGGCATCGGCCTCGAAGTAATTGACGTGGCAGACCGGCGCCTCCGGATTGACCGGCTGGCGTCCGTAAAGCCCGAACTGGTGCCACTCGCCATCGCGCTGGCTCCAGTAGAGCGGTGCCTGCCACTGCTCTGCCTGGCACTGGGCCCAGCCGTCGGACAACCACAGGGTGGCCGTGCTGTAGCCGCCGTCGTTCATAAACGCCAGCCATTCGGCATTGGTGACGGTGCGGTTGGCGAGGCTGAAGCCGCGCAGGTAGGTCTGGTGTCGCGGCCCCTCGCAATCGAAACTGAAACCGTCGCCGGCCGCGCCTATTTCATAGAGGCCCTCGTCGAAGGGCATAAACACCAGGCCGGCGGCACGGGTGTCGTCCGCGGGCGGGGCGGGGCGCATGGCGGGTGCCGTGGGATTGATCGACAGGGCGTGCAGAAGATCGGTCAACAGCAGCTCCTGGTGCTGCATCTCGTGATGCAGGCCGACGGTGACCGTATCGGCCAGCCCCCTGGCGCGCGGGTGGGGTTGCTCCAGTAAGGCCAGCACCGAAGCGTCTACGGCGCGTCGGTAAGCCCTGACCGCTTCGATCCCGGGGCGCGTCAACATGCCCCGCAGCGGGCGTGCGTGCCGTTCGCCGACGCTGTTGTAGTATGAGTTGAAGAGAAAGTTATAGTCCGGGTCCACCGGCCGATAGTTGTCTTGATACTTGTTGAGGACGAAGGCTTCGAAAAACCAGGTGGTATGGGCCAGGTGCCATTTGGCCGGGCTGGCGTCGTCCATTGATTGGACCACCATATCCTCGGCGCTGAGACCCCGGGTCAGTGACTCCGACACGCTGCGGCGGTGGCGAAAGGCTTCCTGCAACTTGGCTGTATTGGCGGCGATAGGCGATGTCACAAAGCGATCTCCTTGCTGCGGCAAAGTATAGGTGTTGCATTTGGGAATAAAAACCGGCGATATCTGCGCTTCTCTGTTGCAAAAATGAGACGAAAATGGAATGGTGTCGGCAATATGTATCGATTTTGGCGAAGTAAGGTGGTTGTAGATGGCAATGGAGTGGTCGGACCTTAAAGTCTTCCTGGCCATGGCGGATGCCGGCTCGGTGCGGGCGGCGGCCCAGAAGCTCGATGTCAGCCATTCGACGGTGTCGCGGCGGGTGCGGGCGCTGGAGCAGGACCTGGGAGTGCGGTTGTTCGACCGCCTGGCCGGCGGCTATCGCCTGACTGCCGAAGGGCGAGATGTTTTTCAAGAGGTGCAGGAAGTGGAGGACAAGGTGCACGCGCTGGAGCGGCGCGTGCTCGGCAAGGACTCCAAGCTCAGCGGTCCGCTGAAAGTCACTATGCCCGATATCCTGGCCTCGACATTATTGATGCAGGATATTGTCAGCTTCACTCGCAAATACCCGCAGATCGAGTTGGACGTTGTCGCCACTTACGATGCCCTCAGCCTCAACAACCGCGAGGCCGACGTGGCCATTCGGATTACCAACCGCCCCCCCGGCGACCTGGTGGGCCGCAAGGTGACCACCTATGCCCGGGCCAACTATGCGGCGCGCAGTTACGTCAAAAAAGTAGGGCTGTCGAATCTGGCCGAGGAGGCCGTATGGATCGGCTGGGACGACCTGGAATCTCACCCCGACTGGGTGAAAAACAGTGCTTACCCGAAGTTGCCCACCCGTCACCACCTCAACAATCCGCTGTTGCAGCTATCCGCCGTGCGTGAAGGGCTGGGGATTGCCATGTTGCCCTGCTTTATGGCCGACCAGCACCCCGAGTTGCAGCGGGTGCCGGACCTGCGCTGCGAAGAGGCCTACCAGATCTGGCTGTTCACCCACCGCGACCTGCGCCGCACCTCGCGGGTGCGGGTGTTTATGGCGGCGATGGTGGAGGCGTTTGAACGCAGCAAACCGCTGCTGCAGGGGCAGACTTATCAGCCCGGGTAGCGGCGGTTGGCAGTGGATCGGCGGTGGCCGATTGAACTCCCTGCCGCCAGCCGGTTCTATATCGGCACCTCAAAAAAACCTGTAACGAATGGCACTTGCCTGGGGGGATTTACGCCAGTTTATTGATGCCCGTTCAAGTCGTATCGGTCTTGATTAAGCGTATTGCGGTTAGGTCTGTCTCTGGCTAAGGCTTTCAGAAACTCTCGACAGCAGGGATGCTGTCGGGACCAGAAGTAGGCGCTTTAGGCGAGTCCCCATGGACGGGTTCACGACGTGTTTCTGAGAGCCTTAGCCAGAGGCAGACCGATCAACTGGCACGCCTTCGCTTCGGTATCGCCAACAGCAGGCGCCTGAGGCGAGTGCGGTACTATTTATGCAGCCGGCAATCATGTAGTCGGTTATAGCGTTATCCGATAAGAATTACCCCACTGGGTTACCCAACACTACCATCTGCGAATGAGAGGTCTATGCGCATTTACACTCGATTTTTTATCAGTTTGCTGAGTTTGGCCGGTCCACCGGCGGCGGCACATCACAACAGCGATCCCTGGTCCCTGAACCTGTACTTCGAAAATGACCTGTTTGCCGAAAGCGACCAAAACTATACCAACGGCATTCGCGCCTCCTGGGTCTCACCGGATTTGTCGTCTTACGAGACCGATCCCAGAATTCCGAAGTGGTTGCGGCAGGTCAACGACAAGCTGCACTTTTTCCACGACCTGCGCGACCGCAAAAAACTCTCCCGCAACCTGGTGTTCAGCGCCGGTCAGTTGATCTATACGCCGGCCGATATCGAGGCCCGGGAGTTAGTGAAAGATGAACGGCCCTATGCCGGGTTTCTCTACACGGGTATCGAATACCACACCCGCAGTCGCGATCAGCTCGATACCGTAGGTGTCACCTTCGGCATTGTCGGTCCGGGCGCTTACGCCCGGGAGGCGCAGGATTTTATTCACGACCTGCGCGGTTTCGACAAATTTCAGGGCTGGGATAACCAGTTGCGCAACGAGCCGGCTCTGCAAATTTCCTACGAACACAAACACCGCCTGTTTGACAAACCGCTCGGGCGCGGTCTGGCCCACGACCTGATCGGCCACAGCGGCATCAACCTGGGCAATGTGGCGGCCTACCTGAATGTCGGGGTCGAGTATCGTATCGGCTGGCGCTTGCCGGATGATTTCGGCACCTCCGCCGTGCGCCCGGGCGGCGATAACAGCGCCCCGGGCCGCATCGATCCGCGCCTCAGCAGCAGTGGCTTTTCCGGCCTGCACGGTTTTATTTCGCTCGATACCCGTATCGTAGGGCGGGATATTTTTCTCGACGGCAATACGTTTAAAAACAGTCACTCGGTTGACAAGGAAGTGCTGGTGGCTGATATCTCCACCGGTGTGAGCTTTACCGCCGGGCACTGGAAAGTGTCCTATGCCCGGGTGTTTCGAACCCGGGAGTTCAAAAAGCAACCCCATTCCCACAATTACGGCTCTCTGAGTGTGTCCTACAGCTGGTAGCGGCCGAAGCCTATGCCGGGGCCGGAACGGACCGGCCCGCTGGTGGACTTTTCGGGGGTGGCCTTTTATTCTTCTTTAACATATCGCTGTTGCGGACCCCAAGGCTATGCCGGCCACGCTGTAACCCAATGAACAAGCCCCTGAACAAGCCGCTGAACAAGATAGTCGTCCTCAACCCGAAAGGGGGCTGCGGCAAATCGACGCTCGTCACCAATATTGCCGCCTGTTATGCAAAGCGCGGTGCTGCACCGGTGGTCATGGATTACGACCCCCAGGGCTCGACCATGGGTTGGCTGGACCGGCGGTCGGTGACCATGCCGACGATCCAGGGCATTGCGGCCTACAAGCGCAATATGCAGGCGACCCGCAGTTGGCAACTGCGGGTACCGAGCGGGACCGCTCACTTGATTGTCGATTCGCCGGCCGGTGTGACCAGCGACCAGATTCGGGAGCTGACGCGGGGCTCGTCGAGTATTCTGGTACCGGTACTCCCGTCCCTGATGGATATTCACGCGGCGTCGCGCTGTATTGCCGACCTGTTGCTGGTGGCGAAGATCAACCGCAGCGAGTGCAAACTGGCGGTCGTCGCCAATCGCACGCGCAAAAATACCGAGAGTCTGGCCAAGCTGATGCGCTTTCTCGACGCGCTCGGTATTCCGGTGGTCGCGGTACTGCGCGACAGCCAGAACTATGTGCGCGCGGCGGAATTGGGTATGGGACTGCACGATATGTCGCCGTCGCGTGTGAGTCACGATATCGGGCACATCGAACGTCTTGTCGAGTGGCTCGATGATTGGCAGCAGCGGCGCCAGGCCGGTGCCGGGATGACAGACCGGGGATCTTCCGGGTCAGGTATCGGCACCGGCGCGCAGCATTCCCGATTCAATCCCGCTTGAAACAACCCTTTGTGCTCCATTTTAAATTTGATGGCCTGAACAGGATCAGGCGTATTCATAGAGAAATGCCTCGCTCCATAAGCCTCGAAAAGTGTAGCCGCTACATCCAATTTTTCACCTGCTGGCGTATCTGGCCCAGCCACCATCAGGCTCCCAACTTCTTTTAATACCGTTCGCTGGCCGGCATCAGTTTCAATCGGTTTGCTGCCCACCGTTAACCCTCCGGTTTTCGAGAGTTTGCACGTCAATCTTTTCATACCGGGCATGGGTGCTCATAAAGCGGATACCGGCCCGAAGCCGCTTCGATGAGACCGGATATAACTGAGACTGGACGTAGCTATGGCAGCAGAGCCTTGGCAAAACAACGATCAATAACCATCGCCGAACTCATGGGCCTCCAGACTCTGCTCGAGCGCAGCGACACCCGCCGGCAGGTTGATACGGGCTCCGAGCGCTTTGATGCTGGAACCGAGGGCGTGCAGCGTGCGAAACAAGTGGTGGCTGCGACTCTGTTCCCCCATCTGGCCAATGCGGACGATATTGGGTCCGAACGAACCGGAAATCTCCACCCGGTAGCGCTCGGACATATAGCGCAACAGGGCTTTTGACTCGATACCATCCGGTACCTCGATACCTACGACCGAATTCAAACGCGCCTCGGGTTTGACATACAGCGACAGTCCCATTCCCTCAATGCCCGCCTGCAACGCCTGCGAGCAGCGCAGGTGGCGATCGATGCGGGCCGGCAGGGTCTCCTCGCAGATCAGCCGCAGGGCTTCGTGAATGGCCAGTATGCCTGAAACCGGCGCAGTATAGTGGTAGGACTTTTTGTACCAGAACTGGTCGGCCAGCTTGGCGTCGTAACACCAGTGCATCAGTTCATCGGTGCGCGCCTCGATAAACTGCCAGGCGCTATTGGAAAAGGCTACCAGGGATACGCCGGGAATCGAGGACAACCCCTTTTGCCCGCCGGTGATCACCGCGTCTATGCCCCATTGGTCCATCGCCAGTTCCATAGTGCTGAGCGTGCAGACTGCGTCGACCACCACCATGCAGTTGTGTGCCTGCGCAGCTTTGCAAATAGCCGGCAGGTGCCGATTGAAGACGGTATTTGAGGTTTCGCCCTGGACGATGGTCAGTACCGCCGGGCGGTGTTGCGCCAGCAGTGCCGCCACTTGAATCGGGTCGGCCGCGACGCCGTCCGGCACGATTTCCTGAACCACCCGGGCCCTGGCGCGCCGGGACATATCGGCCAGGCGGTTACTGAAAAAACCGTTGCAGATGCTGAGCACAGTACTGTCGGGTTCGACCAGGTTGACGACGGCCATTTCCATCGCGGCGGAACCGGGCCCGGCGACTCCGAGAATATGTTGTGAGCGGGTCTGGAACACGTAGCGCGACATGGCTTTGACTTGTTCGATAACCTGCGCCAGGGTGTCGCCGAGATGGTTGATAACGATAGAGTTTGCCGCCGCCACCCTGGCCGGTATCGGCACCGGGCCGGCCCCCATCATCAACAGGGGTTCATCGGGCAGAATAGTCTCCAGCGGAACAATATCCTCGGGTACCGGTATAGCCACAACCTCTCCTCACGTATTCACAAGCACCGCCACCGGCGGCAAAAGCCGTATCATACGGTATTTCCGCCGTAACTATTGGTGGTTTATTTGGCGAACGCAATGATATTGTCGTTGGTGATCATGGTCGCCACGATACTCCAGCTCTGCGGCTTGTCGATGGCGTAACCCTGGGCGTAGTGAATACCGATACCGTCGAGCAGGTTGATGGTGTTTTCATCCTCGACGAATTCGGCAATGGTGCGCAGGCTCATCACCTGGGCCACATTGTGTATCGACTTGACGAATTCGTAGTGCACGCTGTCGGTGGCCATGTCCCTGACAAAGGCGCCGTCGATTTTGACGATGTCGACGGGCAGCTCGCGCAGATACCCGAACGACGACATACCGGCCCCAAAGTCATCGAGGGCGATTTTACAACCGAGGCCGCGCAGCGCCAGCAGTGTCGCCCTGGCCGCTTCCAGATTGATCATGACGTGGGTTTCGGTGACTTCAAAGCAGAGCTTGCTGGGGTCGACCGGATACTCTTTCAGGTTCGACTCGATAAACGGCAGCAGCGAGGCGTGGCACAGGGTCTCGGCCGACAGGTTGATGGAAATGAACTCGATATTGTTCATCACCGGCCGCCACTGGGACAAGGTTTTCAGCGCTTCCTTGATCACCCATTTGTCGACCTGCAGCATCGCCGAGTAACGTTCCGCCGCCGGCAGGAAGGCGCTCGGCAGCACGGTGGCACCGTCCGAGCCGCGCATGCGGATAAGGGCTTCGAGGGCGACGATCTTGCGCTGGTGGCTTTTCAGTGAAATGATCGGTTGGTATTCGATAAAAAGTTTGTTGGCCTTGACCGCATCCCTGATCTTGAACAGCCAGTTCATTTCGCCTTCGCGCTGCATCACCAGTTGATCGGTACTGTGGTAACAGTGCACCTGGTTGCGACCGGCATCTTTGGCGGCGTAGCAGGCGTTGTCGGAATAGCGCAGCGCCGTGGTCTTATCGGCGGGGATGTCGCCGAGGTGGACCACGCCGATGCTGCAGGTTACGGCGTAGGACTGGTTTTCCCAACTGAAATGCGCTTTTTCGATTGTGAACCTGATTCGCTCGGCAAAGTGCCCGGCGTGTTCGATATCCTCACAACAGGTGAGAATACCGAATTCGTCGCCGCCGAAGCGCGAGACGATATCGTTGTCCCGGGTTTCCATGGTCAGTTTTCTGCCCACCCTGGTCAGCAACTGGTCGCCGGCCAGGTGACCGCAGGTGTCGTTGATGACTTTGAACTGATCCAGGTCCAGAAACAGCAGCGCGTAGTTTTTCCACTGATCGCTTTTGGCGAGTTGCTCCAGTTGATTTTCGAATTCGCGCCGATTGCTCAAATTGGTCAGGGGATCGTAACTGGCGTGGTAGGCCAGTTCCGAGTTGGCGTAGTAGAGTTTGTCCATGGCGCTGGCCAGCTCCTGGTTGCGCCGGTTGTACCAGTAAGCCATTTGGCCGAATTCATCCTTGCGGTTTTCATCGAGCAGATTGAACTCATTGCTGGTATTGGTGGTTTCTTTTTTGAGTGTATTGGTAATGGTCCTGAGCGGGCGAATGACCACATGCCGCAGGGCGATAAAGCACAGCACCACCAGAATCACCACCGGCACCAGCAGGCTTTTCAGGGTGTCGCCGATAATGGTGTCGGTCGACAGCAGGTTTTTGCTGATCGGGGTGACGACGACAATTTTCCACAGGGTATCGGGAATCAGAAAGATGCCGACGTTGACCGGTTCCTTAAACAGCGGATCGTTGTTGATCGAGAGTGTCGGTGTGTTCAGGCCCTGCCAGTCGGGCATGCGCAGCAGTGCCGCGGCCATAATCTGCGCGTTGCGGGTTGACACCTGCGGGCTGCTGTCGGTGAGGCTGCCGGCAATTTGCCGAAAGCCGTTGGTGCTGCGCCTGGCCCGGGCGATAATATCGGCGTTGAGTTTATCCAGGGCGGCGGCGATGGGATAGAGCGCCGTCAGGGTGCCGGCCAGTTCCGCGACTGTGTAATTGTCACCGGCGCCGTCCTTTTTGATCCAACTCGTTTCCGGATAGGTGATGAATCGGTTGTCCTGGTCCACCGCAAAGGCATAGCCGTCGGTGTCTCGGGTATGTTCCCGAAAAAACGCCGATAAACCCTCCAGCCTCAGGTCAATTGTGGCCGCGCCGATAAATTTTTTGTCTTTGTGCACAGCCACCGTGCAGGTGACCATCGACTGATTGGAGTGCGGGTCCACGTAGGATTGCGACCAGTAGCACTGCCCCTTGGGCAGGTGGCGGGCGGCGACGTACCACTGCTGGCGGTGATAGCCGTTACCTCTGGGGTCGTTGTAGTCGTCAAAAAACATCAGGTTGTTATTGGTGGTGCGGCCCCAGAAAAAGCTGGCCCTTTCGGTATCGGCGTCAAACGCGTAGGGTTCCGGCCAGAAACCTCCGCCCGCCACCAGGCTTTGCGACGTCGTCAGATCGATAAGGTCCGGCAGTACCTGGTTGAACAGCTGCCGCTGCGGCGGTGCGCTGGCGGCAAATTCCGCCACACTCAACGCCAGGGTGTTGATCATGCCGATCTGGCGGTTCAGTTCGGCGATCAGCACCTCCCCGTTGAGTTGCAATTGGGTGGCTTTGTCGTCCTCCAGCTCGGCGCGCAGTTTGAATTGCAGCACCAGCGTAATCACGCCGATCAGGCCCAGCACTATGGCTGCAAAGCCTACATTCAGCTTGAACTCGATGCTCTTGGACTGCTTGATCATCCCTTCGCTCTTGTTTAATGGGATTGTAAGGCGTGCGATGCCGGCTCCCGGAGTGCAGAATCCGCACGCCCGGGCGATAGCCATCACAGGTGAACTTAGGCGACACCTATTTATAAAGCCAAGCGGTGATAAATACAACCAAGACCGCGCATTATATAAGGGAAGAAGAGGTGAGGGTAGCGGCTTTGTTCCGGGTTGTAAGGATGGTTTTAAAATCTGCACACGCGGCGCGATGCGTGCCCCGGAGGCCCCGGACTGGCGGCTTTACAGCTCAGCCGCCGGTGGGTGGACAGCCGATGGCCCGGTAGTTTTTCTCGAGGGCCTGGTGACCGGACATAACGCTGTATTGGATGCCGGCTGAGCCGTCGGCGGCCTTATTGCGGTTTTTACTCTCGGCATACCGCAGGGCTTTTGCCTTGTCTTTGTTGCGATAGACGATGTGCTTGAAGTGATCGTTGACGACATACCAGTAATCGGGCGCAAACAGGTTGTCACTGGGCATTGTTATTTTCCCTTAACTGTCAAAATAAGGCTGTCAGATAACATGACCGCAAAACGGTGACCCATACCTTGGATCGGGTTATTCCTTAAACCATAGCAAGTTTTCTTTTTTCAGCCGACGCTTTATCCATAATTTAGAAGCAGTTCGCAAACTTGGCAAAAAATTCGCGGTTAACCCGATTGCAACTCGTAGCAGGGGTGGTATTCACCGGCCCCCAGTTTCATGCGGCGCTGTTGTACAAATTGCTGCAGCAGTTGCTCCAGTTCGGCCATGATGGCCGGGTCGCCGCGGAGTTGATAGGGGCCCTTCTCGGCAATCTGTTCGATACCAAAGGCCTTGACATTGCCCGCCACAATGCCCGAGAAGGCGCAGCGCAACTGTGCGGCCAGTTCGGCCGCCGGCAGCTCCCGGTCGAGGCGCAGCCCGGCCATGTTTTCATGGGTGGGTATAAAAGGCGTCTGCAGGGCGCGATCGATTTCGATTTGCCAATTGAAGTAGTAGGCCTCTTGCGTCTTGCGCCGAAAGCGGTGCACCCGCTCGATGCCGTGCTTTACCTCCCGGGCGACCTTGTCCGGTTGGCCGATGATGATCTGATAGCAGCGGGTGGCCTCCTCGCCGAGTGTGTTGCGGATAAACCGGTTGAGTGAGGAGAAATACAGGCCGCTGCTTTCCGGGGCGGCAAAAATCAACGGAAAGGGTTTATTCTTGTTTTTCGAGTGCATCAGAATACTGATCAGATAGAGCACCTCCTCGGCGGTGCCGGCGCCGCCGGGAAACACCACCACACAGTGGGCCAGGCGCACGAACGCCTCCAGGCGCTTTTCGATATCGGGCAGGATCACCAGTTCATTGACGATGGGGTTGGGCGACTCCGAGGCGATAATGCCCGGCTCCGAGATGCCCATATAGCGGCCGTCGCGCAGTTGTTGTTTGGCGTGCCCGACGGCGGCGCCTTTCATGGGGCCTTTCATGGCGCCAAGGCCGCAACCGGTGGCGATATTGATGCCGCGCAGTCCCAATTCATAGCCCACCCGCTTGGAGTAGTCGTACTCGGCGCGACTGATGGAGTGGCCGCCCCAGCAGACGACCAGGTCCGGTGCCTGATTGGGCCGCACAATGTCGGCATTGCGCAGCACCTTGAAGACGGCGTCGGTGGTGCCGGCCGAACTCTGCAAGTCGAATTCGCCACTTTTGGCGATTTTGTTGTGGGAATAGACAATATCGCGCAGCGCCGCAAACAGGTGGTCGCGAATCCCCCTGATCATCACGCCGTCGACAAACGACGAGGCCGGTGCATTGTAGATTTTCAACTTCAGTCCGCGCGACTGGGGGACCACCTCGATATTGAAGTCCGCATACCGGGTCAACATTTCCGCGGCATCGTCGATCTGACTGTCGGTATTCAATACCGCCAGTGCGCACTGGCGAAACTGCCGGAAAACCTCGGCATTGGTCTCCATCAGTTCGGATATTTCGCGGTGGGACAGCAGGTTGAGGCTTCTCAGGGGGCGAACGTTGGTTTCACTCACGGTATCCATGGCGGTATCCTTGCTAAGTACATCTGCCTTATAACACGACGATATTAAAGCATTTTGATCTTCAAAACCTATATCTGACCGCGCTTCTCCTAATCTGCCTGCCGCTCCTGTAAGTGTAGTCGTTCAACGCCGCTTTATCCCCGTGCGACAGGCCAAAGGTCGCGCAGCGGCACTGCGGCGCGACAATCGTCGCGATCGGCTCAGGCTGCCGAGTCCTGGCCAAACAACTGCTCCAGCTCGCGCCGCCCCTCGCGGGCGATCGCCAGCAGTTTGTTGAGATCGTCGCGGTGCTCGGCAGCCTCCCGGATCAGGCCCTCGTCGTGCAGGCGGAACATATCGGCGCGCTCCAGCGCCGTACCCTCGTTGTATCCCAGTTGAATCAGCGTCTGGGTTGCCGCCAGCAGGCTGCTCTCGAAGGTCTCGCGCACGACGATGTCCACCTCTTCCTCGTAGAGCTGATAGGCATGCATGCGGTTGTGGGCGCGGGCGATCAGCTTCACCTCGGGGCAGTCGGCTTTTACCTGCCTGACAATTTGCAGGGATTCCTCGACGTCATCTACCGCCACCACCAGCAAGCGGGCGTGTTCGATACCAGCGGCGTGCAACAGATCGCTGCGGGTGGCGTCGCCGTAGAAGATGCGGTTGCCGAAACGCTTGATGAAATCCACATGGGAGGCATCTTTGTCCAGCGCGGTAAAGGGAATGCGGTTGGCGACCAGCATGCGGCCGACGATCTGGCCGAAGCGGCCGAAGCCGGCGATGATGACTTCCGGTTCGTGTTCGTGGCTGCGGCTGTCGTAATCGGCCTGCGGCTGCTGCTGGCCGGTGCCGCCCCACAGCCGCAGCAGTGCCACCAGCGGCGACGTCAGTGCCATGGATACGCCCACCACCAGCACGATCATATCCACGGTGGCCTGATCGGCGACGCCGATGGCCAGTGCCTGGGCCATGATCACAAAGGCGAATTCACCGCCCTGGCACAGCATCAGCGCGGTTTGCAGGCTGTCGCCCCAGGCGGTTTTCTGCAGCCGCAGAATAGCGGTGATAACGGCGGTCTTCACGGCCATCAGGCCGAGGGCGGCGCCGAGGATAAGCAGGGGCTCGCGCAGCAGCAATTCTAAGTCCAGGGTCATGCCCACGGCGATAAAAAACAGGCCGAGCAAAATACCTTTGAAAGGTTCGATATCGGTTTCCAACTGGCGGCGAAAGCTGGAGTTCGCCAGCACGATACCGGCGACAAACGCACCGAGTCCCATCGACAGACCGACCGTTTCCATCAGCAGTGCCACCCCGAGCACGATCAGCAGACCGGCGCCGGTCATGATCTCGCGGCTGCCGGAGGCGGCGACGATCCGCAGTATGGGGTTGGCCAGATAGCGACCCGCCACCAGTACCGCCACCACCGCCGCCGGGCCCAGCCACCAGGGCAGGGGCGTCGCGTTGCTGGCGCTCGCTGCCGGCGCCAGGGACTCCACGAACAACAGCAGCGGAATTACCGCGATGTCCTGCAACAGCAGTATGGCGAAACCCTGCCGCCCCGCCGCCGTGGCCAGCACGCCCTGGTCGGCCATCAGTTGGATGGCAAACGCAGTGGACGACAGACCCAGCGTCAGTCCGATCACCACGGCGAGCGTTGCCGAGAGCCCGGCGGCATAGAGCACCAGTGCAATCAGCGCCGCGCTGGCGACTAACTGGGTGCCGCCGTTGAGGAGGATTTGGCTGCGCATTTGCCAGAGTTTATCCGGCGCCAGCTCCAGGCCGATCAGAAACAGCAGCATCACCACACCGAATTCGGCAAAGTGCAGGACGTCTTCGGGATCGTTGATGGTGCCGGTAACCGATGGCCCCAATATGACACCGGCGGCCAGGTAGCCGAGGATGGCACCGAGGCCGATCTTTCTAAACAGGGGCACGGCGACGACAGCCGCCAACAGATAGTAGACTGCGTGATTGACAATACTGTGTTCCATTAAAAGTGTCCGTCTTGTGCGCTTGACAGAAAGATTATAGGAGATGGTCTGAGTTGTGTACTTTCAGGCCGGCAGTAATGTTGAAATCGGGGCGCGGCACAACCGCAGGCCGGGGTGTCCGAGGTGATTAAAAACATTTTTGTTGGTACTCTATATCACCATCTTTTGACGTGGTCGGCGGACCTGAGCCGTGTTTTCAATGTGACAGTTTGCAAGGGAGAATTATGACAATCATTGGAATTGACCTGGGCACCACCAACAGCCTGGCGGCCTATTGGGAGGAGGGCGAGGTAAAACTGATTCCCAATGTGCACGGCGATCTCCTGACGCCGTCGGTGGTGGGGGTCGACGATAACGGCGAATGCCTGGTGGGCAAGGCCGCCAGGGAGCGCCTGCTCACCCACCCGGAGCTTACCGTCGAGGCGTTCAAGCGCCGTATGGGTTCCAAAGCCAGCGTCACCCTCGGCAAACAGGTCTTTACCCCGGTCGAACTCAGCTCCCTGGTCCTGCAAAATATCAAGGGCGATGCCGAGGCATTGCTGGGGCAGACCGTTACTGAAGCCGTGATCAGCGTGCCTGCCTATTTCAACGACGCCCAGCGCCATGCCACCAAGGTGGCCGGCGAACTGGCCGGCCTCACCGTGGAGCGGCTGATCAACGAACCCACGGCGGCGGCGGTGGCCTACGGCCTGCACGATCGGGAGGAGGAGTGCACCTTTATCGTGGTGGACCTGGGTGGCGGCACCTTTGATGTATCGGTCATGGAAATGTTTAACGGTGTTATGGAGGTCCATGCCTCCGCCGGCGATACGTTTCTCGGCGGCGAAGATTTTACCGAGGCTTTACAGGTGGCGTTCCTCAAGGCCGCCGGCGTGGCCAAGCGCGATTTGAGCAGCAAAGACCTCAGTAAAGTGCGGGCCGCGGTCAACCGCGCCAAGCACCAGTTGACCGATGCGGACGGTGCCGCGCTGGCGGTAACCACCGGGGCGGGTGAACTCGAATGGCGCATTGATCGGGCCACCATGGAAAAACTCTGCGCCGAGGTGGTGCAGCGCCTGCGCCAGCCGATCGAGCGGGTGCTGCGCGATTCCCGCATGCGCCCGACGGACCTGTCGGATGTGATTCTGGTGGGCGGTGCCACGCGCATGCCGTTGATTCGCGGTGCCATCTCGCGCATGTTTCGCCGCCTGCCCTCCTGCACCATCAACCCGGACGAAGTGGTGGCCAGGGGCGCGGCGATTCAGGCCGCGCTCAAGTCCCGCGACCAGGCGCTGCGGGATGTGGTGTTGACCGATGTCTGTCCCTACACGCTCGGGATCGAAGTCGCCGTGGAGAAAGGCAGCGCCGCGGGCTACGAGGCAGGCCATTTTATGCCGATCATCGAGCGCAATACCGTAATTCCCACCAGTCGGGTTGAAAATATCGTTACCATCCAGGACAAGCAAACCGAGTTGGCGGTGAAAATCTTTCAGGGAGAGAGCCGCCTGACGCTCAACAACATCCTGTTGGGCGAGTTGAATATCAAAGTACCCAAGGCCAAGGCCGGTGAAGAGAGCGCCGATGTGCGTTTTTCCTACGATGTGAACGGTTTGTTGGAGGTGGAGGTGAAGATCGTCTCCAGCGGTGAAATTATTCGCAAGGTGATTGAGAAGGCCCCCGGCAGCCTGTCGCAGGGGGATATTCGCAAAAGCCTGGACAAGCTCGCCAATATCAAGGTTCACCCGCGGGAGACGGCTGCCAACCGCGCCGTGCTGGCGAAAGCCGAGCGTATCTACGAGCAGAACCTCGGCGACGTGCGCCAGTATGTCGCCCATCTGATCAGTGAATTCGAACAGGTACTCGACAAGCAAGACTTGGCGCTGGCGGAAAAAGCGCGCGAGACCCTGGTGGAAAAACTCGAGGAGTTGGAGGGGGACCTGCTCGGGTGAATAGCTGTTGGGAGCTGTTGAACATCCGCGAGACTGCCGATCGGCGTTCCATCAAAATGGCCTACACCTCGCTGATCAAGGAGTGCTCGCCGGAGACCGACCCGGAAAGATTTCAACAACTGCGCGACGCCTATGAACAGGCCATGTATATCAGCCAGTTTCTCGATGAGGAGACCTCATCGGAGTATCAATTAGAGGCTTCACCTGAACATCAACTGGAGGCTTCACCTGAACACCAATTAGAGGCTTCACCTGAACATCAATTAGAGGCTTCAGGTGAACATCAATTAAAGACCTCACCTGGGTATCAATCCGCGCCCTCACAGGAGAACCCAGTCCGGGCTTTGCCGGAAGGCGGGCCAGAGGCTTCACCGGACCTTAAAAAAGAGGCTTCGCCGGACCTTAAAAAAGAGGCTTCACCGGGCCATAAAAAAGAGGCTTTACCGGACCATAAAAAAGAGGCTTCACCGGAGCACAAACCAGAGACTGTATCTGAACACCAGTCAGAAGCCCCACCGGTGCGCCAGTTGGAGGCACCCACGGCCGCGAAGGCCGGTGAAGCGCTGACCGGCGCTCAGGTGCTGCCGGAACCACCTGCGCAGCTGGCTGCCGCCTCCGCCCCGCAAGAGGCGGACTTTTTGACGGCAGAGGTTTTTATGGCTTGGGTCAACGCCGTGTGGGAAAACCCGCGAAAGCGGTATGAACCCCAGGCCTGGCTGGCACTGCTGGAGACCGACGAACTGCAGGATATCCTGCTGAAGCAGGAATTGTGGTACAGCTTGTTTCACTTCTTTGCCGATATCGTCCACCGCGATGCTGAAAACAATACCATCCGTTTTCCGCAACAGGTGATTCGCGCCTACAACGAGGTGTTCCTCTGGTCCGAGGACGAACTGGAACTGCAACGCTGTTTCGATCACGAACACATCCAGGCGATGATGTGGCTGCTCAAAGGCGAGCGCGCCACCCCGACAGAGGTGTCGAGCGGCGAGTCAAAAGGCGGCTGGCGCAACGTCTGGGCCTGGATGGTGGTGCTTTTTATTCTGGTGAAAGTGTTTACCGTGCTGGAGCGCCGCGACGGTGACCAGCCGGCGGCGGACAGCATTCTGGGCCAAACCCAGGCGCTGGTGGAGCAGGGCGAATACCAGAAAGCGCTGGATATTGCCCGGCCGTTTGCCGAGCGGGGCAACGCCTATGCGCAAAACCTGATGGGGGCCGCCTATCAAAAAGGCTGGACGTTCGAGCGGGATCAAACCGAAGCCGTGCGCTGGTTTCGGCTGGCCGCCGAACAGGATTTTGTCGCCGCCGAAGTCAACCTCGGCCTGGCCTACTATTACGGCCGGGGTGTGGCGCAGGATTACGGCCAGTCGCGCTATTGGCTCGACCGGGCCGCCGCGAAGAAGCAGCCCACTGCGCTACTGGTTTCCGGGCTGCAATACCTGCGCGGGCAGGGTGTGGAAAAGGACACCGCCACCGGCGTGAAACAGATTACGGCAGCCGCGCGCCGGGGTTACGCGCTTGCCGAGCATGAACTGGGCCTGTTGTATCTCGATGGGGAGGGGGTCGAGCAGAATGACGCCGAGGCGCGCTACTGGTTTGAAAAAGCCGCTGCGCAAAAGCTCGCCGCCGGCCAGAACAGTCTCGGTTACCTGTATGAAAACGGCCGGGGTGTCGAGCGGGACGCGGCCCAGGCACTGTCCCACTATCGGGCGGCAGCCGCGCAGGAGCACTCGCCGGCGATGTTCAATGTGGGCCGATTCTATCTGTTGGGGCTCGGTGTGGAGCGCGATCGCGAACAGGGCGTCACCTGGCTGACCCGCGCGGCCGATCGGGACTACCAACCGGCGCGCGATATGCTTGATGAGGTATCGGCCGCGCCGGCGCCCGAATTTCGATGACCGGTCTCCTACCAGCCAAGCGGCGGTCGGGGTGAGCTACCGTCCCTTCAGCCAGTGTACATACTGGGCGGCGATAAATTCCGGGGCGGCGACCCCCTCGGTGTCCGCATAGGCCGCTTCGATGGTGGCAAAGCGCCAGTTGCTGTGGCCGGTCTTTTCCTGTTCGACATAAGTGGCACTGCCGGGCCGCCAGCGGTTGATCATATCGACGATCATCTTGTGGCCGTGGCGGGACTCATACTGATCAAATTCATTGAATACCACCAGCACCGGCGCCTCGGTTCGATGCCAGGCGCGCAGGAAGTTATGCCGCGCCGCCTGCTGGTGCCAACTGAAGGGCCTGCCGTATTGTTCCTCCCGGCCCAGGCCGCGGATATTGTCCCTGACTCTTGCCATGGCTTTGGAATCGCCGGCAATGCGGTCCGGCTGGCGGCCCTTGATCAGGTATTCGGTATAGAAAACGCTGCGCTCGAGCAGCTCGCTGTGGATGCTGGCGGGGTCTACCTCGGGACGGCGCTCGAGGTAGGCCCGCTCAAACGCCAGCATGCGCTCGAAATACGTGACGCCACCGCCGCCGCTGACCATCACACCGGCCACCGGGATATTCTCTGCGGCCAGCCGTTCGGCCAGCAGCGGCGCCAGGGTCGCGCCCAGGCTCGAGCCGTAAATGACGACCTTGCGCGCGTCCACCAGCGGGTGCGACAGCATTTGCTTGAAGGCCTGGTGGTAGTGGGCCAGTTCGGTGTCGTAGTCAAGCCGGTGGCAGGCCGGGCCCTCGCTGTCGCCGCTGGCACTGCGCTCGACGCGGATCAGCGCCCAGCCCGCATCCTGTACCAGCCGCTCGAAGACGGTGCGGCTGGTATTGCGCGGCACATATTCGAGGGAGCCGCAGGATACCCACTGCACAAAAAACACCGCCGGCAGCTTGTCGCGGTTGCCGGCCGGCACCGCCACAATTGAGCGAAGTCTGGCGCCGTCGTCCGTAGTTACCACGCCGTAGTGGCTGTCGACATTGGGAATCGCCTCCAGGGGTCGCGGCGGCGGGGTAAAACCGGCGTCAAACATGCGCCCCCCGCGGCTCAGCCTGAGCTTCAGGTTGACGTCGCCTCTGTGCTTCTGCAGCCGCGCCTGGGCGTCCAGCAGCGAGCCGGGGCGGCGGTTATCGATACGGGTGATGACGTCGCCGTTGCGCAGCCCGGCCGCTGCCGCTGCCGATTCCTCCTGCAGGCGTGCCACCTGCAACTGGTCATCTGCAATACGGATGCGAAAGCCGAGTTCGGCCCGGCGCGCGAGGTCGCCCTCGATAAAGCTGGCGGCCTCGGCGGCACTGCCGAGACACAGCGCCAGCGCGATGATTGCTATACCTCTGGGTAACTGCATGGTGTGGGTCCTCAGTGGGAAAACAGGTGCGGCCAGCCTAGCGATTGCGGGCCTGCGGATACTGAGGAAATGCTGATTTTTTTCCGAGGGACGGTATTTTGACGTAAAAGTGAGCAGACAGCGCCGGGGCCGGATGCCAGGGACTGGTTGGCGGCGCAGGATGTTGAGACCTGAAGGCAGAGAGCGGGCGGGGACCCGGGCGCTGGTATAGAATACCCCCAATTACAAACCGCCAGGCAGTGAAGCGGGAGAGCCGGTATGACAACTGTCTTACATATGCCCGATGCGCGGGACGACGAGGTTTCGATTGGCCCCTGCCGGCTGCTGTTGCGTGAGAGCGCCCTTATCTACGCCGACCGGCGCGTGCGCCTGGAGCCCAAGGTTGCCAGGGTGCTGCGGCTGCTGGGGCAGCGCTGCGGCGAAGTGGTGAGCCGGCAGGAGCTTATCGATCAGGTGTGGGCCGGGCGCCCGGTGACTGACGATGCGGTGACACGCTGTATTTCCCTGTTACGCAAGGCGCTGGATCGACAGCTCGAAGCCCCTGTGGCGATAGAGACTCTGGCCAAGAACGGCTATCGCCTCAATATACTGACCGGCGCTGACAGCACTGCCGGGGCTTCCGCTGCCAATTGGCATCAACACCGGTATTGGCTGGTGGCCGCCCTCGGACTCGCCGCCGTGCTGGTATTGGCGCTGCTGCGCTGGCCGGCATCACAGACGGCGATGCCGTCGGCTGCTGCCTATGAGCGCCGGACACTGGTGGTCAGCGAGTTGCTGGAGCGCTACCCGTCCTTTAGCCCGGACGGTGCGCTGCTCACCTATGCCAGCGGCCGCCGCGGTGCCATGGCCATCTATGTGCGCGAACTGCACGGTCGCGGTCTGCAGCGACTGACTGCCGGCGACAGTCATGATCACCAACCGGTCTTTGCCCCTGACCAGACCCGCATTGCGTTTGCCCGGGTTAGCGACGGGCGCGGCTGCGAGCTATGGCTGGTGCCGGTGATCGGCGGGCGCGAAACCCTGGTGGGCGATTGTGGCGGCCGGGTTCTGCACGACCTGGTCTGGAGCGGCGATGGCACGCAACTGTTGATGGTGACGGGCGCCGGTGCGCTGGAGCCGGCCCGACTGCGCCGTATCAGCCTCGAGAACGGGGCTGTGGAGAACCTGTCGTTGCCGGTCGGCCAGGGTGTCGACGATCTCGCCATTGCCCCGGATGGCGGGCGTATTGCCGTCAGTGTGCAGTTCGAACTCGGGGTCGAGGATATTTTTATCGGGCCGTCTGCGGGGCGCGGGCCCTGGCAGCGGGTGACCCGCGACCTGACCAAGGTGCACGGACTGGCCTGGGCGCCGGACGGCGGGTCGATTGTGTTTACCTCCAATCGCCTGGGGCCGTTTCAACTGTGGCGGGCCGGCGTGAATAAGTCTACCGCCGGGGTCAGCCCGGTACTGATTCCCGAAGGGCTGGTGGCCGGTGATGCTGTGGATGTCAGTGCAGACGGCAATATCGTGCTGGAGCGCTGGCGCGAACGCAGCGCGGTAGTCGAGTTGCGGTTGCCGGCGCCGGCGCCGGCTACCGGCATCGTGCGTGATAAAAGTGTCAATTGGGATGCGCGTCCGTCCGCACCCGGCGGCAGCCGGGTGTTTGTGTCCGATCGCAGCGGCAGTGCCGAGTTGTGGTTGCAACAGGCGGGTGAACTGTTTCAGTTGACCCGCAGCAACGGCCCCTGGGTGATGCGTCCGCGCTGGTCGCCGAACCGCGATTTGATCGCCTATACAGTGCCGGTCAACGGCGCCTTTGGCGTGCGCGTATACGATGTGGACAGGCAGCGACAGGTACCGGAGTACGGTATTGACAGCGGCTTTGCGCCGTTTTGGTCCGCCGCGGGTGAGTCTTTGTACTTCGGTTCGCAGCGCGGCGGGCAGTGGCAAATCTGGCGCAAAAACTTCTCGACCGGTGAGCTGCTGCAGATTACCCGCGGCGGCGCCAAGGTGGGACAGTTATCCGCCGACGGGCAGACGCTTTACTTTACCAAGGCCGGCGTACCGGGTATCTGGAAAACCGATCTGGGTGACGCCGCGAAGGAAACGCTGGTGGTGGACGCCCTGGCGCTGGTGGATTGGAACAACTGGCAGGTTGATGAGCAGGCTATTTATTATGTGCAGCGCAGAGCGGGTGCGGTGCCGGTGCTAAAACAGTACCGGCTGGCAACGGCTGCGGTCTCTGAGCTTGCCGAGTTGCCGGACCTGCTGCACTTCTCCGGCATTTGGGTGGCCGCGGGGGCGGCACGGGTCTGGTACGCAAAAATAACCGAAGAGGATGCCGATATAGAAATACTGTTCGGAGGCGATCGGCCGGCGCCGGATAGTGCCGGATAGCGCCGGCCGTTACAGCAAGGCACCGCTGTGACAACAACGCACCTCTGTAGCAGCAATACATGCACCTCTAATACCGGAAATGCGCCTTTGTAACAGCGGCGCACCTCATAGCAAGCACCGCGGTTCGCTAAGACGCACCGCGGCTCACTGATCAGTAATAGGAAGAGACCCGGCGGATAGTGATCCGGGCCACCGGGTTGCGCCAGTCGTAAGCGGCCGGAGACAGATCGCCGATGCCGTGGATACCCGCATGAATATGGACAAAATCCTCCCCACCGGCGCCGGGTGAGGCACCTTCACCCTGGCAGGTGGGGCCGGGGATATTGAAACACAGTTCATCATTGGCTTCGCTGCCGGCGTCGTAGGCGGGCGCCAGGTAAGTCACCTGCCGGCGGCCGCGCGGCAGGGCTACGCCGTTGAGGGCGAAGAAGGCATCGTTAGTGGGCAGTAACATCGAGGCCAGGCTGATGCGCCGGGTCCAGTGACTGGCTTTGATCTTGATGCTGACCGTTGCTCCCGGTGCCAACAGGCCCTCCGAGGTATTGGTATCGGCCACGCGCCGGTTGCTGCTCAGCAGCGCATCGAGCGGACCGGTATCGCCGCCCTCGGCCAGCGTCGCCAGCTCGGCACCGGCCCGGCTGCCCAGTTCGAACAGCGCCACGCCCGAGCGGTGGCTGGCCACCAGGATGGGGGTGAAGTTATTGCCGCGGGTCAAGTTGGTAATGGTCACTTCGTATTCTATATCGGTTGCCACAGCGGCATGGCTGGCAAACAGGCCGCAGATCAGTAAAAGGGGCCAGACAAAACGTGATTTCATGGGTGTATATCCTCTTATGGAAGGCTCGGGCGTTAGGGGGCGCAAGCAACTGAAAATCGCAGCGGACTCTTTCGGCGCGCTTTTTAAAGCGCTCTTGCAAGGGCTTTCGCAACGTTTTTTGCAACCCGAATAAATACTAGGAGCATGGGGAGGGTAATACTTCACGCAGGTGTCAATTAATAATCACAAAACTATCACGCCGGCAGCAATGAAGTAAGGCGTGCCAGCGCCGCTGCGGCGGAACCGATGGGCGGGCTGAAATTCCCGGTTCGGGTGGTGACAGTGGCGCTGGGATTTGCTTGAATAGGCACCCACGCATAATAAAGGGCAGGGCTTTCCAAGAGGTCATTCTGATTTATCACTATGGTACTGCTCTTTACCTACCTGTTTGTCGCCATTGGTTTTTCCTTCCTCTGCTCCATTGCCGAGGCGGTGCTGCTGAGTGTGACTACCCCTCATATCGCGCTGCTGGAGAAGAACAAGAAGCCCTCCGGGCGGCTGCTGCGGCGCCTGAAAGACGATGTACACAGTCCCCTGGCGGCGATTCTCACCCTCAACACCATTGCCCATACGGTAGGTGCTGCCGGTGTCGGGGCCCAGTCCACGGTGGTATTCGGCAGTGGCTACGTGGGCATAACCTCGGCGATCTTGACGCTGTTGATACTGGTTTTTTCCGAGATCATCCCGAAAACCCTGGGGGCCCATTACTGGCGCAGGTTGGCCCCGATTACCGCCTACGGTCTCAAGTACTTGATCCTGGCGTTGTACCCGTTTGTGAAGCTCTCCAAAAAGCTGACCCAGGGACTGGCCAACGAGCCGACCCTGAAAGGGTTTAGCCGCCACGAGTTCGCCGCCATGGCGGAACTCAGTGTCGATGAGGGCCAGCTGGCGCGGCGGGAATCGGAGATGCTGAAAAATCTGCTGCGCTTGCGTGAAACGCGGGTCAAGGATGTCATGACGCCGCGCACTGTGGTGTTCTCGCTGCCGGAGGACACCACTGTTGCAGATTACTTTACCAACTATAACAACGCGCGCTTTTCGCGTGTCCCCATTTACGCCGGTGACCATGAAAAAGTGACCGGCTTTGTGCTGCGCAGCGATTTGCTCGAGGCTCACGTCAACACCGACGGCACCGGCAAGGTGAAAAATTACCGCCGGGAGTTAAATGCGGTTTCTCCCTCCATCTCCCTGTCCCGGGCCTTCGAGGAGTTTCTCAAGCGGCGTGCCCACATCATGCTGGTGGTGGATGAATACGGCGGTATGGAAGGGATTTTAACACTTGAGGATGTGCTCGAGACGCTGCTCGGGCTGGAGATTATCGACGAGGGCGATAAAACCGAGGACATGCAGAAACTTGCGCGCCGGTTGTGGAAACGGCGTGCCCGGAAAATGAATGTGCGGGTTGACAAGCAGTAGCTTGGTTTTTCTTTCATCGGTTGGGGGTGGCTTGGCGGCCTCCATTCTGGTCTGACTGCGCATCGTGTGACTTGAGGCGATGTCACTCTGGACTGTGAGAGGATTCACATCGCCACCGCGCTGCCTTTCATATAATGCGCCAGCATGTATCGCTTTCCCCCTCAGCGGGTGAACCGGCTGTAATCCTATTTGTAATACCAGGGTGTAACCACTCATGAAAACGACCCTTGTGGCCGCAGCCGTGTTGCTGGTCGCGCCCGCTATTGCCGAAGTTCCTCCCAGGTCCGCTATCGATATGATGGTGAAGATGGCACAGCAAAATGAAGATTTCTACGAAACGGCTGTCTGCCTCGATGTGCCGAAGAAGACGTTTCTGGACAGCTACCGCGGCGCTGTCGACGCCTGTTACGCGAGCGGCGAAGTTCGCCGGGCGACGGATTTTATGACGGCTTTCGGCGCCTGTATCGAACCGCATATGCTGCGCACGCTGGATCGCACCCAGACCCAGGTCGAGGTTTGCAGGAGTCCTGAAGACAAGCTGATGGCGCAGGCTGAGAAGTTGGAACGGCACGCCGGAAGCTTGCGCAGAAGCTACCGCTCGCTCACCGAAAAAGGCGAGCTGAGCGCCGCCGACGAGCGCCAACTGGCGGTGCTCGAACGGCAGTTGGCCAAGCTCGAACAACAGCAACACGCACTGGAAGACGAATTGGCAGCCTTTAACCGTGACGAGTATGACCGCGAAGTGGATGCCATTATGGACGCCGCCGGTGGCGGCGAACTGTCCGCGGCGCAGCGCCGGCGTATCATGGCGCTGTCGGAGGCGAAAATGGATCGCCAGCAGCAACAACTCGCCGAGATGATGGCCAAGGTGTCCCGGGCCAGCCAGGGCACCGAGGACCAGGTGACGCTGCCGGTTTACGCCAACAGCAAAATTATGATGCACGCGTTAGACCCGAGCATTATGGGGCAGGCCGGACAGTTGCCGGCCGCCACCTTTGCCTCACCCGACACCGTGGAGAAAGTGCTGGCGTTTTACCGGCAACAACTGCCGAACTTTGAATACAAAGAGCTGCCGGGCGGTGAACATATACTGATGGAAAGCATGCCGCCGGGCTTCGCCATTTTGTCGCATATGGAAGCTTATTACACGACCCCTCACGTTTTGATCCGCGCCGATAGAGGCCAACCCGGGTTGACACCGGAGAATACCCGGAGCTTTATCGAGATTGCCTATCGCCGCTGATACCTGGAACTAAACTGGCCATAGCGCTACTTATTAGGAATATAAAGAAGGGATTCTCTTGTTAAAATACACAGATTTTATAGGCTGCGGTCGTGGATTTTCGCACTACACTTTCGTCTGGTTTACAAAAGGCACATCTTTTACCCCGCAGAGACAACGGTGGTAAGAAAGAGAGTACGCAAGCGGTAGATCGCCGTGCTAACCCGGGAAGAATAAAGAATGCTGGGAAAAGTTTAAAGTCCGCAGTAGCCGGAACCGGCCAGCGCATTGAAAAGGCCGGCACGCATCTCAAGCAATCTGCCAGCACCGTTAAGAATAGAACGGACAATTATATAACTTCCACAACAGCCGACACGGCTTATACGATAGCGGAAAAAACGGTTCCTTCTATAGCCGCGCAAGCTGCGAGGGGAGCATTTATAGCAAGCGGTTTGCGTGATGAAATAGCCCGAGTTGAAACCATTAAAAATCCGTTGTCGAGTGATACTCCAGATCTTACGATGCCCGGTGCGTTGCCCATCGAAAAGGATGAAGCCGAAGAAGTTAAGCCGGAAAACAGTGAGGGTAGGCGTTTTTCAAAGCAAGCACAAAATGCATTGGAAAAGCTTAGAAAAGCCCCGGAAGAACACCGGCAAAGATTGAGAGATACACGGGACTTGGCGGCATTTCATACCACAGTTGACACCGCCGGGATGTTTCTGAATGGCGCCGTGAGGGCCGCTGGCCCATATTTACCCAGCCTCCCGGATTTACCACCTGAACTGGACAGAAAGACTCATGACCTCCCGTTAATGCCTGCAACATTACCTGAGCAGGAGGCCGAGATTAAAGATATGTTGACGTCGCAAGCTCCTCCGCCTTCAATGCAAGATAAGGCGAAAAATAAACTATATGACAAAGCTTCAGACGCAACTTTCAGTACCGGCATGTTAGTCGCTCAAGGTGCTCTTCAGCGAATAAGTCGAAATAATATGGCAGATAACTCCTCGGAAGAGATTGACATCAAACTGCCAGGCAGTTTTCCGAAAGAAGATTAGGTAAATATCGCACTCTTCTACGTCCTCGCTTATATAGTGCGGCGCCGAATCAGCCTTTTGTGTCACCGATGCGCCTGCCCGGCGATCAGATGCAGAATGCCGCTGCCGGTGAGCAGATAATCGGTGAGGCCGTCGCGGTTGACATCGCCGACACCCAGGGCGTCCACGCCGAGCAATTGGCCGCTTGCCGCGCCGGTCATAGTGCGCAGCAGGCGCCGCTCGGCACCTGAGTAGAGGTAGCCTTTACCGGCAAAGCTGCCGCCGGTGAACGTGTAGGCGGCAACGAAAATATCGTTAATGCCGTCGTGATCCACATCGCCGACGCCCCGCGCCGGCCCCAGACCATCGCCGAGGTTTTCCGCCTCGAATACATGCAGGCGTCTGCCGGTGTAGCCGGAAAACAGATAGCCGCGTCCGGTGCCGTCGGTATCCTCGCGCCGGGCGTTATAGTCGCCGATGTAGATATCCGCCACCCCGTCGCTGTCGATATCACCGACACCGAAAGCATGGAAGACAGCGAAGGTGCCCGCCACCACGCCGGCGGTGTCACCGGTCAGCCCCGGCTCGCCTATCGGTCTCAGGGTGTGCAGGCGCCGGCCGTTCTTGCCCGACAACACATAGGCGCGCCCCTCTTCGCGGCGGCCGGCACCGCGGGCGCCGGCGACGATATCCGGTATACCGTCGTAGTTGACGTCGCCGAGCCGGCCCAGAGCGGTGCCCAACTGGTCGCCGGCACGGCGGCCGCTGCGCCGCCACAATAGTTCACCGGTGCGGCCGGAGTAGGCATAGACCCGCCCGCGGTTGGCGGCGCGTTTACCGGCGTAGGTGGCGCCGACGACCAGATCGTCAAAGCCGTCGCTGTCGAGGTCGCCGACGCCGGCCACTGAGGCGCCGAAAAATTCGCCGGGCCGGAACCACTGCTGCACTATGGCGTGGGTGGCGCCGGAGAACACCATAACACTGGAAAACGAGCCGACGACATAGTCAGTGATGCCGTCGCCGTCGACGTCACCGGCGTCTTTGGCGCTGTAGCCGAGCAGTGGCACGCCGGGGCTGGTAACGCTGTTGAGTAACTTGCCCTCGGCACCGGAGTAGACATAAAACTTGCCGGCGGAAAACGGCAGGTTGGTCTTGAAAGACGGCGCGGTAACGATGAAGTCATTGGCGCCGTCGCCGTTGATATCGCCGAGGTCTTCGGCCACCCAACCGAAATTGTCCCCGGTTTGCTCACCGGTCAGGGTCAGCAGTACTTCCACGTCCGCTTCGACAAACGGGGTTGCCGGTGTACCCGGCGCTGTGACCGTGGCTGCCGGCGTTGATCCCAGTTGGGGAATCAGACTCTCATGGTCGCTGTCCGCCAGCGAGCAGGCGGCGCCGAGCAGCAGCAAGCCCGCCGGCAATGATGACTGTACTACGCTTTTTATGTTCATAGACACCCCCGTGTTTGGCTTCAGGCTTGAGATTGGTGGTTGGTGGACGGCGCCTGCAATGAGTGAGAGGCGCTGGCACAGCTTAGTGGGGGTGCTGCGCTCAAACTATGAAAATCTTGCTTGTTTTCAATTTCAGTGCAGACTGAGCTGCCGCGGTTCTGTGACCCGACAGGTGCGGCGGTATTCAGACGGTGTGATACCAAAGGCTTTGCGAAACGATTGTGAAAAGTGGCTGTGATCGGAAAATCCCAGATTAATCCCGAGGGTGGCCAGATCGCTGCGGGGCTCCGATACTGCCTGCAGCGAGGCGCGCAGGCGCAGTTGGGTGAGATAGCAGTGAATCGTGGCCCCGGTCAGGCGGCGGAATACGCGACAGAGATGGTAGGCACTGGTATTTACTTCCCGGGCCAGCAGCGCCACAGACAGAGGGTCGGTGTAGCGGGTGGCCAACAGCTCGCAGGTCTGCCGGACCAACTCGCTATGTTTTGCACCGGTCGCCCGGCGTTTCGGCATTGCGGGGCCGCGCTCTGCATAGGCTGCACATAAGGTGTGTTGGAAGATGCGCAATACGGTTTCCTCGACCGCTACGGCATCGGTTGCCGGGTGGCGGTGCAGGTCGGCGATCAGCCGCCGTAACGACGCGTAGGCGGCAGGCGAACTCATGCTGTGAGTGACCTGGAACAACCGATCCGGGTCGCCTGTTTGGCGAACACCGAGACTGTTCAGCATTTCGCACACTGTCGCCGGGCAAACCGTCAACCAGTCGCAGCGATCGCCGTAGGGCGACAGGGGGTAGCGCTCGTACTCCTGGCCTTTGTTGTAAATGGTGACGATATTCGGGTCGGCAACAATCGCCCGGCGCATCTCCCGGTGGCGGATTTTTACCGCCGTGCGGGGAAATGCCAGCAGATAGTCGTCGATGGGGCCGGTGTTGGTGAAGTCGGGCGCCGTCACCGGGCAATCGAACGTGCCCGCGCTTACCAGCGGGCTGGAAAACAGCAGGCAGTTGTGATCGGTATCCATAGTGGCCATACGCAGAGAGACGATGCGACTCTGAAGTAGACGTTTGAAACCGGTGATCCATCACTATGGGTGGGCTGGTCTCGGTGACCTGTGTCAGGTGGGCTCTGGGGGACATATTATGGTTTTCTCTCCCGGTTAGGGCCGTCGCTTGCAGTGGCGGCAAAATCTGTCTATAGTGCGCCCCCGTTTATAACCTCGCCAAAATCAGGAGGCTCAAATGTTTGATAGAAATTATGTTGTCACTTTGTTGGGCCTCGCTGCCAGTTCGCAGTTCGGATAACCCGATCCGATAGATATTTGCAACACTGTCTTGTTAAGCCCTGGGCATTAGTCCCGGGCGCGGTGGTGTCTGCCCAACTTTCAATTCGTGCAATCGTGCTTTAGCTATTGAGCGATCGTATTCCGATGCGGCGGCAGCTGTATTGCTTGCCTGGGAGCGCTCGCGTCTTTTAAAAGAGTCAATGTTATGGATAGCAAACTGGCAAAAGAAATTGTCCATTGCCTGGCCGGTGAGCGGACACTGTATCACTATTACAAAGATCACTATGCGGTCTGCCTGTTGCAGCGCCATATGAACGGTGCCGGTGCTGTGCGGCTGTCGGCTTTGAAAAAAACCCGATTCGGTAAACTGCTGGATAAGCCGGTGCTTAAAGCTCTCCTGAGTCACTGCGGTGACGGCACCTTGACAGCGGACGCCCTGAGCGGTGCCTGGCCTCAAGACAGCCAGGTTTATGTCCTGACCCTGGATACCTGGGGACACGATAAAGCCTATGGTTATCACCAGGTATCGCGCCCCGGTGCCAACCTGGTATTGCAGATGAACTTTAGCAATCGGCACGATCAAGCTTATCGGTACGGTGTGGCCGCTGATGTGAACCTGTTTCAATATCATTGTCATCCTATCTCCACCCGGCGCCTGACACTGGGTTGGGCCAGGATTGATTTGGACTTGGTTACCGATGAGGCATTGATCGAGGAGATTCAAACCGACTGGCTGCGGCAGATCCATTATTTGAGTCGCGAATGTCAAATGGCTGCCAGGGCTGGAGAGATACACTTCGACTTCTTCGGCACCAGGGTCTACGTGGATCGGGCCACAGATTACCTGCGGGAGTTGGCCGAGCACAGTAAACTCTGGCACGAGGCACTGTTAAATGCGGCCATTGGCTTTCTGGTAGACGAAGTGGGTATCGGGCGGATTTATTATCACAGCTTCGATACCGGTGCTGTGCTGAAAGGACTGCGTGGTGATAAACCGCCCAAGTCTCTCTACAGCAGCCTGCCGCGGCAATTTTGCTTCGAGAGCGTCGATCAGGGGCCGGTGTTTATTCGGCAGGACAAAAAAGCCGGCCGGCGGTTGCGCAAGGTAGCCAGGCCGCGCTGGTTTTATATGCAGGGTCGGCGTGCTTAGGCCGGCGTGCTTAGGCCGGCGTGTTGTCGACCCCTCAGAGCGGGCCGGGCAAGCCGGTCCGCTTTTTATTTGTGAGATGTTTGGCATTTTCCATGTCCTGATTTATCGCGCGACGCTGTGATACCAGATGGGCATTGCCTTTGAGCCGGCCCCTGCCCAAAACGCCGGTTGGCAGTTTTGCATAGACGCACCAGCAGGAACACAAGGAGCATTTGCAATGAAACCTTCACTAACCCGCGTTGCTGTGGTGGCTGTCGTAAAGGTTCCGGCAAGCGGTCGGGCAGTTGTCATCAGCAGCGCCAGAGATGCGTCGGACTTCAGTGATGCCCGGCATCCGTGATTGCCGATACGATGGCTGCTGTGGACAGTACAGAAATTCCTAAAAACCCGTTATGACCATACAAGCGTAGACAGAGGCAGAAAAATGTATGCAGACAGAAGGATAAACACCCGCAAGCGTATATTGAGAGCGGCACATACCTTGATCAACAGGAAGGGTTATTCGAGTACCTCAATCCACGACATACTGCTTGAATCGCATATTACAAAAGGTGGTTTTTTTTACCACTTCAAGGCCAAGAACGACTTGGCCAAGGAACTGGTGGAAAGCTACCTCGATAATATCGATCGAGCGCTGGACATCTGGTTCGGACAGGCCGATGCTTTTTCCGATGATCCGTTGCAGCGCATGTTCAAATTACTCGACGATATCTCCGGCACGCTTAAGGATATACCGGAAGATGACTTTCGTGTAGTCAGTATCGTGGCCGGTTGCATCTATGAAAACCACGAGTTCGGCAGTGAGTTGAAGCAAATGTTGAAAAAGTCCGTCGATAGATTGAGAGAACGCCTGATCGGTACGCTGCAGGCTATCGAAAGGTGTTATTCGCCACGTCTGCCGACAGATCACGGTACCCTGTCGGATATGTTTTTGTCGATACTCAACGGCGGAATTACACTATCTACCGTCGCTGGCAAAAATACGCTGGCGGGGCAGATCGACACCTACCGTGATGCCATTAAACTGATTTACGACGCGCCGGTTGTGTTGAATAGTTAGGTATTGTGTTTATCTGTCGACCACTTCCCAGTTGCCGGTCCAAAGGCCTTTATGGGGGAGATATCGCGCTGTGGGAACCGAGCCAAGTGATTGGGCGCTGCGGTTCCATCAGTTACCCCTAGGTAATCAACAGTAGACATTCCTCGACCTCACGGTGCCGGTCGTACTGGCGGCCGAGTGTCATATGTTGGTGGTCTTTTGTCAGTATTTCGATGGTCGGTCGGTCCAGTGTTTTGCTGGCCAACTCGCCCAACTCGTCGATGGTGATCAGCCCGGTGTTACTGTAACTGAGAACAAGGTTGGCACCGCACTTTTTTATGCCTTTGAAAAGCGTTTCGAACGCGGGTTTGACCAGGGTGCGGATACAAAACGGCGATTGATGGCGGTTTTCACGATAGCGGCCTTTAACCTGGATGCCGTTTTTTTGTTGGATTTGCGGGTAATCGTATAACACCAGTGTCTCGATAGCGTGATAAAAGCGGCTGTAGTGCACGAAGCAGTAGGGCGGGTCGGCGTAGACGGTGCCGCCCTCAAGCTCCTGCAGGCAGGCGGCGAAATCCAGTGCGGTGATTTTATGCGGGATGCGGGTCGCTGTTGCCGGCAGGCTGTTCATGACTTCAGCGAATTTTTTTGCGAAATAGACACTCAGGTCACGGCGCCGGTAAATCAATATATCCTGCATCGAGGTCTGTGTTTTGGCATCCCGGTATTGCGCGTAGTGTCCCGTGCCCTGACTGGTATATGCCATGGCAAACATCAGCGCCGACAGGATAACCGGATAGCAAGGTTGCTGGCGGTAGCGCTCGGCGACCTGGCGCAATGCATCGATCCACAGGCACTGCTGCGCCGACCACCAGGTGCCTGAATAGTATTGTAGGAAAAGGTGCCACGGGCGTGTAAATGATTGCTCAATAAAAGATTGTTGCAGTAGTTCGATGGCGTTGAATTCTTCCAGCTGCATATCTGCGTGGTAGTAGATATCCAGGCCAAGTTGCCGTTTGTTTGCCTCGACAATATCGGTCGCTTGCGCAATCACAGTGTCGACGCCGGGACATTCATTTGATCGCCAGGCCGTCAGATAGGCGGCGGCGAGTATGGAGGAGTAATGTTGTATATCGTTGGAGTGAATCGGTACCCGATCGCCCGCGGCACCGCACAGGGATGCACTCCCGGCAAACAAATCGCAGACATAACCGCCGCGGTAGACGGCATTGATACCGGTGAGCACAAAGTCCATGATTTTCGACTTCGAGCCCATGTACTTTATATAGTGGGGGTAGTCGCGTTGGGTGAGCGCGTTTTTTGCCGGGACGGTTTGCACCACGGGATGTTCGGGCTCCGATTGTGGTCTATGGTGTCGCCGGACATCTTGGGGTGAGCGTTCACCGATATTGGTAGAGACGAGTGTATCGCCATTGATAGATGGTGGGCCCGGACAGACTTGAACTGTCGACCTGCCGATTATGAGTCGGATGCTCTAACCAACTGAGCTACGGGCCCGTGTTCTTCTGAAAAGCGTGGTGTAATTACCAGCGCGAGCCGCGCATTATACGGCGCCGGCCGCACCGATGCCAGCCCGCGCCGCCGGTTATTGTACCGTTTCGTTGTCGGTGAAGCGGCCTTCAAACAGCACCGTAGAGAGGTAGCGCTCGGCGGAGTCGGGCAGTATCACCACGATGTTTTTGCCCCGGTGCCGGGGCTGGCGGGCGACGCGATCGGCGGCGGCCATGGCCGCGCCGCTGGAGATACCCGCCAGGATACCCTCCCGCTGCATCAGCTTGTGCGCCCACTCAATGGCCTCCTCGTTGCTGACCTGCTCCACCTGGTCGACCATCTCCAGGTCCAGGTTGGCGGGCAGGAAACCGGCGCCAATTCCCTGAATCTTGTGGGGTGCATGGGTCGGCTCCTCGCCTTTTTTAGCGGCGCTGATCATGGTGGTCGAGGTGGGTTCGACGGCAACCGCAGTAATGGCCTTACCCCGCTCCCCCTTGATATAGCGGCAGATGCCCGTCAAGGTGCCGCCAGTGCCCACACCGCTGACCAGCACGTCGACCTCACCATCGGTATCCTCCCAGATTTCCGGGCCGGTGGTCTGAGCGTGAATGGCCGGATTGGCGGGGTTGTCGAACTGGCCCGGCATAAAGTAGCGCTGCGGGTCGGCGGCGGCAATTTCCCGGGCTTTGGCGATAGCGCCGTTCATACCCTTGGCGCCGTCGGTGAGCACGATCTCGGCGCCCAGCGCTTTCATGGTCTGGCGTCGCTCCAGACTCATGGTGTCGGGCATGGTCAGAGTGATCGGATAGCCCCGCGAGGCGGCGACGAAACACAGGGCGATACCGGTATTGCCGCTGGTGGGCTCGATAATCGCCATGCCGGGCTTGAGGCTGCCGTCCTTTTCCGCCTGCCAGATCATACTGGCGCCGATGCGACACTTCACCGAGCTGGCGGGGTTGCGGCTTTCGATTTTGGCGTAGATGTTGGTGTCGGCAACAGAGATACGCTGGATTTTGACCAGCGGGCTCTTGCCGATGGTTAAACTGTTATCGTCGTAAACGTTCATAAGCGTTGGCCCCTGGGTCGATACCGGGATAGGTGCTGGGGTGGGTGTTGAATCGGCAATAAAAAAGGCCGGTAACGACCGACCTTTTTATCACAGGGGAGCCTACTCGTCGAGAAAGCTGCGCAGGTGATCCGAGCGCGAAGGGTGGCGCAGTTTGCGCAGCGCCTTGGCTTCGATCTGGCGAATGCGCTCGCGGGTGACATCGAACTGTTTGCCCACCTCTTCGAGGGTGTGATCGGTGTTCATATCGATCCCAAAACGCATACGCAGCACCTTGGCTTCCCTGGCGGTGAGCCCTGCCAGTACTTCCCGGGTCGACTCGGTAAGACCTTCACCGGTGGCCGATTCCACCGGCGACACTATGGTGCTGTCTTCAATAAAGTCACCTAGATGCGAGTCTTCATCGTCGCCGATGGGGGTCTCCATGGAGATGGGTTCCTTGGCGATTTTCAAGACTTTGCGCACCTTGTCTTCCGGCATTTCCATGCGCTCGCCCAGTTCTTCCGGCGTTGGCTCGCGGCCCATTTCCTGCAGCATCTGGCGCGATACCCGGTTGAGCTTGTTGATGGTCTCAATCATATGCACCGGAATCCGGATAGTGCGGGCCTGGTCGGCGATGGAGCGGGTGATGGCCTGGCGAATCCACCAGGTTGCATAGGTGGAAAACTTGTAACCGCGGCGGTATTCGAATTTGTCGACCGCTTTCATCAAGCCGATATTGCCTTCCTGGATCAGGTCGAGAAACTGCAGGCCGCGGTTGGTATATTTCTTGGCAATGGAAATCACCAGGCGCAGGTTGGCTTCCACCATTTCCTTCTTGGCACGCCGGGCGCGGGCTTCGCCGATCGACATGCGACGGTTGATTTCCTTGATGGCCGACAGTTCCAGCCCGGCCTCTTCCTCGAGCTGTTGCAGCTTGCGCTGGGAGCGGATGATTTCGTCCACCACCGGGCGCAGGGCCTCGGAGTAGTCGCGTTTTTTGCGGATGATCTCCGGAATCCACTCCTCGTTGATTTCGTTGCCCGGAAATTCCTTGATAAAGGTCTTGCGCGGCATTTTGGCGTTGCGCACACACAGGGCCATCACGCCGCGCTCTTCCTGCCGCACGCGGTCGAGTACCCCGCGTACATAAGTGTAGAGCGGGTCGAACTGGCGCGGGGGCAGCTTGAAATACTTGAACAGCTCGCCCAGGGCTTCCAGCTCTTTGCCGGCCTGCTTGCTGTCGCGACCGTATTTGGCGATGGCTTTATCGGCTTTGACGTGCTGTTTTTTCAGTTCGCCAAAGCGCTGCTTGGCCTCTTCCGGGTCGACGCCGTTGGTGGTCTCGTCGTCATCGTCGTCGTCGGTCGCGTCGGCGACCACCTCGGTACTGGCGGGAATCGGGGAGGGCACGTCGTCAGAGGGGTCCAGCCAGCCGCTGATAACATCGGGCAGCCGCCGTTCTTCTTTATCGACCAGATCGTATTCGTCGATGATACCCCTGACCGCGCCGGGCCAGAACGCCAGGGCGTGCATCAGCTCGCGCACCCCCTCCTCAATGCGCTTGGCGATGGCGATTTCACCTTCGCGGGTCAGCAGTTCCACGGTGCCCATTTCGCGCATATACATACGCACCGGGTCGGTGGTGCGACCGGCTTCGGTCTCCACCGCAGCCAGGGCGGCGGCGGCTTCGGCCGCGGCAATTTCATCGGCCGAGGCATCGCCATCGGTCATCAGCAGCGTATCGGCATCCGGTGCGACTTCGTACACCTGAATACCCATATCGTTTATCATTTGGATGATGTCTTCGACCTGGTCGGGATCGGAGATATCTTCCGGGAGGTGGTCGTTAACTTCAGCATACGTCAGATAGCCCTGCTCCCTGCCGCGGGCAATTAACTCTTTGATACGAGACTGTTGCTGGACGTTGTTTTCGGGCATTCGAGGTCCTGGGGGTGGTAGGTGGACATAAAACGGGCGATTATAGCGCATATATTGCGTTTCATTCTAGGAATTCAAGCCGTTTATAGGGCTTTTTACGAGAATAAAGCGGGTTATTTTTTGTACTTGGCGAGCAGTTCCCGGGTGCGCTGTTTGTCGTCCTCACTGAGTTGATTAAAGGCGCTACTTTTGACTTTTTCCAATAGCAGCCGGTGCTGGCGGGCATCCAGCAGGGCGTGGATTTTGGCCAGGCTGTCGCGAAACTCGGTTTGAGGGTCGAAATGGTGGAGCTGGCGGGCGCTGGCGGGCATGTGGTTGCCGGCCAGTTCAGCCAGCGCCGCGGTGGCCTGCGCCCCGTGGGCTGCCATCCAGTAACCCAAAATACCGCCGATAGTGTAGTTGGGGTTCTTTTGCAGCAGGCCCGCCAGTTCGGCAAATAAGGCCAGATCATCATCTTCGGCATCGCGGTAGCAGGCCGTGTCTTCGAGCTCCCGAGCCAGTTCAGGGTGCTGGAGCAGCAGCACACTGATCATTTTCTGTGGTGGCAGCCGTACCTGGTGCCCGCTGCGGTTGCGGGGCTGGCGCTTTAACGGGCCCGGCTCCCGGGTCGCAGCGGGCGGCGCGGTGGCTTGCGCCGCGGCAGGCGCGTTGGCGGGTGCGGCCGGCGCCGGGTCCGGTACCGCCGCCTCGGGTTGGTGCAGGTCAGCGGGCGGTGACTCGGGGCTCGCCGTTATCAGTTCGGACAGGGTGTCTCTGCTCAGGCCGGTGCGGTTGGCAAGGCTGTCGAACATCAGTTCGCGAAATACGCCTTTGGGAATGCGTCCCAACAGCGGGGCGGCCAGCTTGCTGAGGCGGGCGCGGCCTTCCATGGACTGAATATCCAGCCCCTCGGCCACCGCATTGAACAGGAATTCCTCCAGTGGCAGGGCGTTGTCGATCATGCGGGCGAATTTCTCCGCCCCCACCTGCCGGATCAGTGTATCGGGGTCCTCCCCTTCCGGCAGGAACAGAAACTTGACCTGGCGGCCGTCCTCCATGGTGGGCAGGGCGCTCTCCAGCGCCCGTCGCGCGGCAGTGCGACCGGCGCTGTCGCCGTCGAAGCAAAACACCACTTCGGCGGTGTACTTGAAGGCGCGCCGCAGGTGCTCGGCGCCACAGGCGGTGCCCAGGGTGGCAACGGCATAACGGATGCCGAACTGGGCCAGGGCCACCACGTCCATATACCCCTCCACCACCAACAGCCGCGGCAGTTCGCGATAGGCCTGGCGCGCCTGATAAAGGCCGTAGAGTTCGAGGCCTTTGTGGAACACCGGCGTTTCCGGCGAGTTCAGGTATTTGGGTTTATCGTCTCCCAGCACCCGGCCGCCGAAGCCGATAACCCGGCCGCGGGTGTCGTGAATGGGGAACATGATACGGTGGCGAAAGCGATCGTAGCACTTGCGGTCCGCTTCCCGGTCGATCAGCATGCCGGCGCTGGTCAGCAGGCGCTTTTCCTCCTTGCCGGTGCCCAGTTCCCGCAGCAGATTGTCCCACCCGGGCGGCGCGTAGCCGATACCGAAGTCGCGGGCGATCTCGCCGCTGAGGCCGCGTCCCTTCAGGTAGTCGACCGGCTCGGCCCGCTGCGGATGACGGCGCAATTGCAGGCGGTAGTACTGGTCGGATTTTGTCAGCAGCTGGTAGATGCGCTTGCGATCGTTATCCTCGGGTGAGACCTCCCGGGCTTCGCGAGGTACTTCCAGGCCGCTGAGCCGGGCCAGACTATCGACCGCCTCCGGAAAGCTCAGGCGTTCATAGTCGATAACAAACCCGATGGCGTTGCCACTGGCGCCGCAACCGAAGCAGTAGTAGAACTGTTTGTCCGGACTGACGGTGAAAGACGGGGTTTTCTCGTCGTGGAACGGGCAGCAGGCGCTGTAGTTTTTGCCGCTTTTTTTCAGTTTTACCCGCGTGTCGATTACCTCGACGATATCGACCCGATCGAGCAGATCATCGATGAAGGTTTGCGGGATTCGGGAGGACATAGCGTGAGTTTACAGGTTACAGGGTGGAGTTTACAGCGCACCGGCAGAGGCTCGTGGCGCTAGCTAACAACAGGCCGAGAGCACGTCAAGGCGGTGAGTTTGGGGGCGTCGGGCCTGCGGTCAACGTCACTGCGAAGGCTTTTCTTTGGCGTCGTCCGATGCGTTGAGCCCGTTGTTACCGCGGATTTGCCGTGGGCTGCTTTTTTTGAGCGTTGGGTTTCTCTTTCGCATCAGCAGCGCCATTCGGGCCGGCAATCCCTTTGCTGCAAGCGAGGGAGCGGTGGGCTGGTGATTGCGGTTTTAGAGGCTGTCGTAAACCATCAAGCCTGAGCGGCAAGTTGCTCTTTGACGATCCGGCTGACGGCGCCCATATCGGCTCGTCCCTGCACCTGGGGTTTGACCAATCCCATCACCTTGCCCATATCCCGGGCGCTGGTGGCACCGCTGTCGGTGATCGCGGCGGCGATAATGGTGTTCAGTTCGGCGTCGCCCAGGGCTGCCGGCAGAAATTCCTGAATGACACCTATCTCGAAGTCTTCCTGCTCGGCCAGGTCGGTGCGGCCAGCATCGGTGTACTGGCGGGCGGAGTCGCGGCGCTGTTTGGCCATTTTATCCAGCACGGCGAGAATACGGGGTTCGTCGAGGTCGATGCGCTCGTCCACCTCAATGCGCTTGAATTCCGCCAGGATCAGGCGGATAACGCCCAGGCGCGGCTTGTCTTTGGCGCGCATGGCATCTTTCATGGCAGTGGTGATACGTTGTTTTAGCTCAGCGTCGGCCATGGTCGTTCTCGCTTCGGTTCGGCCCCGTTCGGGCGGGGGCAGCTAGCGGTGAAAGCCCGGATAAAGCCGCACACCGGGTGTCGCGACAGGTCGGGGATTAATACAGGCGCTGGAACTTGCGGGTTTCGCGCTGCATTTTCTTGGCGTGGCGTTTTACCGCGGCAGCGGCCTTGCGCTTGCGAATAGCGGTCGGCTTTTCGTAGAATTCGCGGCGCCGCACTTCCGCCAGGACACCGGCTTTTTCGCAGGAGCGCTTGAAACGGCGCAGCGCAATATCAAAAGGCTCGTTTTCTTTCAGTTTTACCGAAGGCATGCTGTTACCTTGTATGAGTTCATTCGCGCCAGAAGTCTCGCCGCCCGCTGCCGGGTCCGCCCCGTGACTTCTCGCAATCTAAGGGGCGCAAATTCTATACACTTAGCGCGCTGGCTGCAAGCGCCCAGGCCGGTCAATTGGCACGGTTTCGCCCACGTACATCACCAACAACAAGTAGGCGCTCGACGCGAAAGCGGTTGCCTAAAGCGAGCCGTTCGGCATTGGACAGATAATTTGGTGCATGGGGGAGGCTAATGATACGGGTTTCGATTATCATGCCGGCTAAAAGCAAGGCCGGCGGCCTTTGTTTGTTACCGGTCGCCGGGGCAAGGGTATCACTGGGAGCCGGATAACGACTCAATATACGAGGTAGGTGTATGCGCGTTTTGGGGATAGAGACCTCCTGCGATGAAACCGGGCTGGCGCTCTACGACAGTGAGCGCGGGCTGCTCGGTCACTGCCTTTACAGCCAGGTGAAGCTGCACGCCGAGTACGGTGGGGTGGTGCCGGAGCTGGCGTCCCGGGACCATGTGCGCAAATTGCTGCCCTTGGTAAAGCGCCTGCTGTCCGAGGCTGGCAGTGAGGCGAACGAAGTCGATGCGGTCGCCTATACTGCCGGTCCGGGCCTGATTGGGGCACTTATGGTAGGTGCCTGCGCCGGGCGGGCGCTGGCCTATGCGTGGGATGTGCCGGCTATCGGTGTGCACCATATGGAGGGTCACTTGCTGGCACCGATGTTGGAGGCGCAGCCGCCCGCCTTCCCGTTTGTGGCGCTGCTGGTCTCCGGGGGACATACGCAACTGGTCAGGGTGGACGGTATCGGCGTCTATGAGCTGCTCGGTGAGTCCCTGGATGACGCCGCCGGCGAGGCCTTTGACAAAGCGGCCAAAATGCTCGATCTGGACTATCCCGGCGGTCCGCATATCGCCAGGCTGGCGCAGCAGGGGGCCGCCGGGCGCTTTGTATTTCCCCGCCCCATGACCGATCGACCGGGCCTGGATTTCAGCTTCAGTGGCCTGAAGACATTTACCCTCAATACAGTCGCGGAGCACGCCGGGGCCGACGGTCTGCCGGACCAGCAGACCTGCGCCGACATCGCCCATGCGTTTCAAGAGGCGGTGGTGCAGACACTGGCAATCAAATGCCGGCGGGCGCTCGAGCAGACCGGGCTGAGTACCCTGATTATCGCCGGCGGCGTCTCCGCCAATGTGCGGCTGCGGGCGGTGCTGGAGGCGGCCCTGGCAAAAGCCGGCGGGCGGGTCTACTACGCGCGCCAGGAGTTTTGCACCGACAACGGCGCCATGATTGCTTATGCCGGTTGCCAGCGGCTGCTGGCCGGCCAGCGCGACGATCTGGGGGTGACGGTCAAGCCGCGCTGGTCGCTGGAAAGTCTGCCGGCGTTGACCGGCACCCCTGCTGCGAGTAGCTGAGCTTTCGGCTCCATGAATGGCAGGTTCACCCGATAAATGACAAATAGTGCGGACGTGAGTATGGATATTGTCTATATCAGAGACCTTCAGGTCGAAACGATCATCGGTATTTTTGACTGGGAGCGGGAGGTGAAACAGCGGGTCAGCCTGGATTTGGAGATGGCGACGGACATTCGCCCCGCGGCACAGACCGACGATATCCAGCATGCGCTGGACTACAAGGCGGTGGCCAAGCGCCTGATCGCCTTTATAGAGGACAGCCAGTTTCAACTGGTGGAGACCCTGGCCGAGCAGGTGGCGGCGATCGTGCGGCAGGAATTCGGGGTCAGTTGGCTGCGCCTGCGCCTGAGTAAGCCGGGGGCGCTGCGGGGTTCGCGGGATGTGGGGATCCTGATCGAGCGCGGCGACAAGCTGGCCGGTGCCGCACAGTAGAGGTGTGGTGATGGCCCGGGTGTATCTCAGTATCGGCAGTAACATCGATCGTCACAGGCATATCAGTGCCTGCCTGGACGCACTGCACCAGACCTACGGCGAGCTGCTGCTGTCGTCGGTCTATGAAAGCGAGGCGGTGGGGTTTGCCGGAGATAACTTTTTCAATCTGGTGGCGGGCATCGATACTTCGCTCGGGGTGGGTGAACTGGCGGGGCAGTTGCGGCATATCGAGACCGCCAACGGGCGCCGGCGCGACGGGCCCCGCTTCAGTTCCCGCACGCTCGATATCGATATTCTGACCTACGGCGATGTCGCCGGCACGGTCGACGGCGTTGCACTGCCCCGCGATGAGGTGACCAAAAACGCATTTGTGCTCTGGCCGCTGGCGGAGATAGCGCCGCAGGTACTGCACCCGGTTCTCAAGTGCTCCTACGGTGAGCTTTGGGAGCGCTACGACAAGCGCCGGCAACAGCTCTGGATTGCGGATTTCAGCTGGCGCGGGCAGCAGTTCTCCCGGGCGGCGCTCAAGTGAGCGAACGCCCCCCGTCCACGGCAATGACCTGGCCGGTGATATAGGGGGCGCCGGTCAATAGGAACAGCACCGTAGCGGCGATATCCGCCGGCGCGCCGGGCCGCGCCAGGGGCACGCGGCCGAGAACTTTCTGTTTGCCGTCGTCACTGAGCTCAGCGGCCTGCTCGGGCCAGAGAATCGCGCCGGGGGCAATGCCGTTTACCCGCACCGCCGGCGCCAGTTCCCGGGCCAGCGACTGGGTCAGCATGACGTTGCCCGCCTTTGCGATGCAGTAAACCGTGTGTTCGGCCAGTGGTCTGTCGGCGTGAATATCGGCGATATTGATAATGGCGCCCCGCTGTCGGGTCAGCGCCGCTGCCAGGGCCTGGCTGAGAAAGAAGGGCGCCTTTACGTTGCTGCCGAGCAGGTCGTCCCACTGTGCCTCGGTGGCGCTGCCGATAGGTGTGGGATAGAAGCTCGAGGCGTTGTTGATCAGCGCGTCTACACGACCCCATTGCGTCTGGCTCTGTTCTGCCAAGTGCTGCACTTGTGTCGATTGGCACAGATCGGCTGCCAGGCAAATGGCGGAGTCCGGTCGCCGCTGGTTGAAGGTGGCGGCGAGTTGTTCGGCGGCGGTGGCGGAGTTTCTGTAGTGCAGCACCACGTTGAAATCAGCCCGGTGCAGAGTCTCGGCGATCTGTGCGCCGATGCGGCGGGCGGCGCCGGTTATCAGGGCGACGGGATGGTTTGCTGTCATTGTCTTTCCTTAATAATAGGTTTTCTCTGTCGGTGCTCAATGGCACCCGCTGCAGGCAACTGCCTCTGATGTTTAAGCACAGGGGTGCCAATTGCCCCGTCCGGAGGCAGACCTCCCCACGGTATTCTCGACTGGGGGCGGGGGTCGATAAACTGGCACCAATCCTCTTGAGTACCAGAGGTAGGTGCCTTTAGCCAGTGTCATTAACGTCTGTCCCGGTCGCCGGGTGCAGATTACCGCGCTGCTATCAGTTGCTCCAGCGCCCGGCTGCGCCGGCGCCGCAATTCGGCGCCGAGTTGCTGGCCCTGCAGACCCGCCTGCGCTAGGGCTTTCGCATCGACGGCGAGACAGGTTTTAAGGGCGTCGCGCAGCAGGTCCGCCTGGGGATAGGGGGCCTGTTGTCGATCCGGAAAACTGCGCGCCTCGGCCTCGCAACACAACAGAAACTGCTCGTAACGCTGCGGGCGGCGCAGGCCGTCGAGGGCGGTGACAAGTTGCAATAGGGCGGCGCCGTCCAACGCCAGCGCCCGGTGGCAATCGCGGCGTCGCGCAGCGACGGACAACGCCAGTTCACGCGGTTCTTTGGGCACGCCGAGGCGCCGGCACAGCGACGTTATGGCGTCGAGTTGCCGGGGGTGGTGATCGGCCAGCAGGTAAACCAACGCGGCGAAGCGCACGGCACCAGCGCCGCCCATGGCGCAGGCCTGCTGCAACGTGCGCAGAGCCTGTTCCCCCGGGGCCTCGCCGGCACCCGGGGCGGCGGCAAACAGCCGCTCCAGTTCCGGCATTACGGCGCCGAGGGCACCGCACTGTTGCAACACGCGAATAAACGCTTCGGGATTGCGCTCACCGAGCGCCCGGTCCAATTCTTTCCAGACTCGCTCCGCGACCAGATGATCGGCCTCGCCCTGCGCCACCATGCGCTGCATCAGTGCCAGTGTCTCCGGCGCCGGGCGAAATCCCAAATGGTGATAGCGGGCGGTAAACCGTGCAACCCGCAGAATCCGCACCGGATCTTCGGCAAACGCCGGCGACACATGGCGCAGGTATTTAGCGGCGATATCTGCGCGGCCGTTATAGGGATCGATCAAGTGTCCGTACTGATCCTGCGCCATGGCGTTAATGGTGAGGTCGCGGCGGATGAGATCGTCTTCGAGTGTTACATCGGCTGCGGTATAGAATTGAAACCCGGTGTAGCCCGGCGCGGTTTTGCGTTCGGTGCGGGCCAGGGCATATTCTTCCCGGGTGTCGGGGTGCAGGAAGACCGGAAAATCCTTGCCCACCGGTTTATAGCCGAGATCGAGCATTTGCCGGGGGGTAGCACCGACCACCACCCAGTCTCTTTCTGATACCGGGTAACCGAGCAACTGGTCGCGGACAGCACCGCCAACGAGATAAACATCCATAAAAAATCGGTAAAGCGGCTTGACGCTATAACGGGATTGCCTCACACTCTAAAACAAGTTTTTGCAAATTTCTATTTTTCCGTTTCAATCTGACTTTTATCCGATTTCAACGCTCAATATTGGCTCTCGGTTTTAAGTTTCGATTTTGACCTTAATCTTGACCTTGGTTTTAATCTAATCGGTTTTAACCTAATTGATTTTAACCTAATTGATTTTAACCTAAAGAGTAGCATTCAACGTGGTTTTTATACGCGATCTCAAGACCTTCAGAAAGGCTGGTCTGCAAGTGCAGATGTGCCGCCGAGTGCATACCGTCACCTGGTATCTGCCGCCGTGCTGTGTGCCCGAGGTCGCTCTGATGCGATAAAACTGCAACAGAGATAAGTTTACCGAAGGCCGCAGCGTTAACAACCTGCGGCCTTTTTCGTGTTTGCGACCTTTACTTCAAGGTTCGCCAAAGAGGATTCGATGATGTCTGTATTGATGGCCTATCTGGGGGTCGTTTTGATCTGGGCTACCACACCCCTGGCGATTCAGTGGAGCAGCGGTGGTATCAGCTTTATGGCGGCGGTCAGCCTGCGGATGTTGGTGGCGTTGGTGATCGGCCTGTCGCTGCTCGGGCTGTTGCGTCGCAATCTGTTTTGCGAAGCTAATGACTGGCAGCGTTACGGTGTCGCGGCGCTTGGGATTTTTCCAAACATGCCGCTGGTCTATTGGTCGGCACAGTTTATTCCCTCCGGTCTGATCGCCCTCATTATGGGTTTGTCACCGTTTATAACCGGTGTTATGTCGATGTTGTTGTTGCGGGAGAATCCGTTCAACGGGCGCCGAATTGCTGCACTGGCCATAGCGCTTGCCGGTTTGGCGGTGATATACACCGATCAGTTGTCGCTCGGGGATAAGGCGGTATACGGTGTATCGGGAATGCTTCTGTCGTGCTTTTTTTTCTCTTTCTGCAGTGTCTGGCTGAAACGGCTCGGCGGGAATATCGACCCGCTGCGTCAGACTACGGGTACTTTATTGATGTCGGTGCCGGCGCTGCTGGTGAGTTGGTGGTTGCTCGAGGGTAGCTGGCCGCAGCACTGGTCGTCGCGCACAGTGTTGAGCATCGGCTATCTTTCCCTGTTTGGTTCTATGTTGGGGTTTTCGTTGTATTTTTATATCTTGCGGCATTTGTCGGTCAACACGGTATCGCTGACTTACCTGATTACACCGGTGCTGGCAATCTGTGTCGGGGTATTTGTCGCCGGCGAACAGGTGTCGGCACAACTGTTGGGCGGTGCTGCCATGGTGGTGTTGTCGCTGGGGCTCTACCAGGGGTTGAGTCCGCAGGTGATCGCCAGAATCGCCAGAATCGCCAGAATCGGCAGTCGGGGACCTAGGCGGCGACCGGCGGCGGACGTCGACTGACTGCGGCGCCTGCGACTACCGACAGAACGCCGCGCGAGCCGGCTTCAGTGACCGGGGCCGGCTCCGGTTTGGGTGACGGGCAAGATGAGTGTAAAGCAACTGCCCTGTTGCGGGCGGCTGTCGACCAGAATTTCGCCGCGATGATTTTCAATGATGCCGTAGGATACCGACAGGCCCAGGCCGGTTCCCTCGCCCACCGGTTTGCTGGTGAAGAAGGGATCAAAAATACGCATTTGGGTATCCGCTGACATACCGATGCCGGTGTCGCTGACGCTGACAAAAACGGCATCGCCCGCAACGCGGGTTTTGATGTCAGTTGCCAGGCCGGTCACCAGCGTGATGGTGCCTCGACCCTCGATGGCCTGCCCGGCATTGACCAGCAGGTTTACCAGCACCTGGTTGATTTGCGGCGCGATACACTCGATGGGCGGTAGTTCGCCGAACTGTTTAACGACTTCAGCTTTGTATTTAAGCTGGCCGTGGACGATATTGAGGGCGCTGTTGATGGTGTCGTGCAGGTCGACTTGTTGCCACTCCTGTTGTTCCGGATGGGAGAAGCCTTTCAGGTCTGCCACAATTTGTTTAACCCGGCGCACGCCCTGCAGGGATTCGTCCACCAGGTGCGGTATGTCCTCTTTGAGGAAATCGAGGTTTAATCGACACTTCAACTCCTGCAGCTCGTCCTTGATTTGTATATTGTTGATGCTTTCTTCGGTTTCCTGATAGGCGTCGAGTACCGCCAGCAGGTCGTCGAAATAGGCGCGTAGAGTATCCATGTTGGAGCTGATATAACCCACCGGATTATTGATTTCGTGGGCGACGCCGGCGGCCAACTGGCCAAGGGAAACCATTTTCTCCGCCTGTAAAAGTTGGCCGTGAGTTTCCTGCAGGCGCCGATTGGTTTCCATAAGCTCTGCTGTGCGCTCCTGGACCCGCTCTTCCAATTCCTGCTCGCGGTTGTGCAGGGCGAGATGGGTATGCACCCGGGCCAGGAGTTCATAGCGATTGAACGGTGTGGTGACATAGTCGGCGGCACCGAGTTGGAAGGTGCGGCTGATACTGGCGGGATCGCTGTCGGCGGAAACCACAATGACCGCCGGGTTGCGTTTGGCGCCGTTGCGCTGCAATTCGGTCAGCACCTCGAAGCCCGATTTCTCCGGCATGTTGAGATCCAGCAGCACCAGGTCGATATCGTATTTTTGCAGCGTTGCCAGACACTCGTTGCCATCGGCGGCTTCGTAAACCAGCGGATAGGTATCGGCCAGAATATGGCGCACCAATTGGCGATTAACGTCATTGTCATCCACCAGCAAGATGCTCTGGGGCCTGGGGGGTTTATACATAAGCGGCAGTCGGCCGTAAGCACGACAATAGTGGCTGGAAAAGCAAAGGTATAAAAAAAACGCCCCCAAGAAAAGCTATGGGGGCCAAGGGTCTTAGGGTGTTCTTCTCGTTGTCGACTCTGCCGTAAAGGGTGGAGGGATGTTGAGCCGACAGTGCCGCCGAGTCAGTCGTTGAATCGAGCGGTATTGAATCCTGTATATCGTGGCTATTGTACATTAATTGACTAACCTGTCAATCGTGACATTTAGAATCATTATGTCTGTATCTATGTCACAATAGGAATAATTGTCATTTATGTCAGGTGAAAAATTCGCTAGTCTTAAGGATAATGTCGGCTTATGACCGCAAACCTTTAACGGTGACGGATTTTTATAACATGAATGTAAATGACCGGCCGACCGAGGCGAGAACAGAGCGACTATGACTGAATTGAGAGTGCTGACCACAGGAGAGGCCGCCAAGTATTGTGGCGTCACTTTCCGCACTGTCATTCGCTGGATCGAGCGAGGTCGTCTCAAGGCTTACAAGTTGCCGGGGCGGGGTGATCATCGTATCCGCGCCGATGACTTTGTGGCTTTCCTGCGTGAGAACCAGATGCCGGTGCCGGGAGACCTCGCGGATGACAACCGCATGATCCTGGTGATCGAAGACCAACCGGAGATGGCGGCAGCCATCCGGCGGGTGTTGAAGCGGGCGGGTTACGACGTGGAGGTGGCCGCAGACGGCTTTGTTGCCGGTACCCTGTTGTCGCAACTAAAGCCCTGCCTGATTACGCTCGATCTGAAAATGCCCGGTATCGACGGCCACCAGGTACTAACCTATGTTCGCGAACACGAGGAGCACGCCCAGTCGAAGGTGCTGGTGATTTCCGCCGAGACACCCGAGGGCCTGGAGCGGGCCCTGCAAAATGGTGCCAACGATATCCTGCCCAAACCTTTCGATAACAATGAACTGCTGGCCAAGGTAGAGCGGTTGATTGCCGAGTAGACATGACGTCTGGAGTCGGTAACCGGATAACCGCTTCGGGTCTTTCTTCAAATTGTCCTTAACTTCGAATCTGCACGCCAGTAAGCCGGCGCCGGTGAGCAGCGCGCAGGCGCACACCGAAGTGCCGGCACCCTCATCATTTTCAGCGGGCACTCAGCCCAGATCACCATCTTTCGACAGTGTCGGCGGCGGGCAGTGGAAGCTCTGTTTGATATCGTCGTCCTGCAGTGAATGCAGGTGGACATCAAAACCCCAGAGGCGGTGCAGGTGACGTAAGACCTCCTCGCAGGAATCGTCCAGCGGCTTGCGGGAGTGGCGCCGGTGGTGCAGTGTGAGCGACCGGTCACCTCTGATATCGACGCTGTAGGCCTGGATATTGGGCTCGCGATTGCCGAGGTTATATTGACCTGCCAGCGACTCGCGCACCGACTGGTAACCGCTTTCGTCGTGGATGGCGGTGACTTCGATATCTTTTTTGCGGTCGTCGTCAACAATGGTGAACAGTTTCAGGTCCCGCATCACTTTGGGTGACAGGAACTGGAGGATAAAACTCTCATCCTTGAAATTGCGCATGGCGAACTGCAGGGTTTCGCGCCAGTCGCTGCCGGCGATATCGGGGAACCATTCCCTGTCTTCGTCGGTGGGGGCTTCACAAATGCGACGGATGTCCATCATCATATTGAAGCCCAGTGTGTAAGGGTTGATGCCGTTGTAGTAGGGGCTGTCATAGGGGGGCTGGTAAATGACGCTGGTGTGGGATTGCAGAAACTCCAGCATAAACCCGTCGGTCACCTTGCCCTGGTCGTAGAGTTCATTCAGCAGTGTGTAGTGCCAGAAGCAGGCCCAGCCCTCGTTCATGACCTGGGTCTGGCGCTGCGGGTAAAAGTACTGTGCGATCTTGCGCACGATGCGCACGATCTCCCGCTGCCAGGGTTCCAGCAGGGGAGCATTCTTCTCGATGAAATAAAGCAGGTTTTCCTGGGGCTCCTCGGGGAAGCGCTGCAGCTCGGCATCGGCCTCTTCCTGCCCCGGCCTGGGGATGGTGCGCCACAGGTCGTTGATCTGTTTTTGCAGGTACTCCTCCCGCTCTTTTTGCCGCTGCTTTTCCTCGGCGGCGGAAATGGGGTAGGGGCGTTTGTAGCGGTCGACGCCGTAGTTCATCAGCGCGTGGCAGGAGTCGAGAATGGCCTCGACATCGTCGATGCCGTGGCGCTCTTCGCAGTGGGAGATGTAGTTTTTGGCAAATAGCAGGTAATCGATAATGGAGTCGGCGTCGGTCCAGGTGCGAAACAGGTAGTTGCCTTTGAAAAACGAGTTGTGCCCGTAGCAGGCATGGGCGATCACCAGTGCCTGCATGGTCATGGTGTTCTCTTCCATGAGATAGGCGATACAGGGGTTGGAGTTGATGACGATCTCGTAGGCGAGCCCCATCTGCCCGCGACTGTAGGAGCGCTCGATGTTGAGAAACTGCTTGCCGTACGACCAGTGGTTGTAGCCGAGCGGCATACCCACGGCAGCGTAGGCGTCCATCATCTGCTCGGAACTGATCACCTCGATCTGATTGGGATAGGTATCGAGCCCGAATGCCTCGGCCAGTTTGCCGATTTCTTTGTCGTAGGCTTCAACCAGTTCAAACGTCCATTCCGACGTGGTGGACAGCGGCTCACTTTGCTTGGTTTTGGCTTGGTTTGGCATGGTCGGCTGGTTCATACGGTCTTCTTGTGAAACAACGCGCGAAATACCGGGTAAATATCGCTCACGTCGACGATTTGCTGCATCGCGAAGGTGTCCGGGTAGGCTTCGGCAACTCCCTCGTACTCTTCCCACAGCGCCTGGTGGTTGCGCGGTGTGATTTCGATGTAGGAGTAGTATTGCATCTTCGGCATGATATCGCTCATCAGCAGCTTGTAGCAGGTGCTGGAGTCGTCATTCCAGTTGTCACCGTCCGATGCCTGGGCACCGTAGACATTCCATTCCGACAGCGGGTAGCGGTCGTGCAGAATCTCCTTCATCAGTTTCAGTGCGCTGGAGACGATGGTGCCGCCGGTCTCGCGGGAGTAGAAAAATTCCTGCTCGTCGACCTCTTTGGCACTGGTGTGGTGGCGGATGAACACCACCTCGGTGTATTCGTAGTTGCGCTGCAGGAACAGGTACAGGAGGATGAAAAAACGCTTGGCCATATCCTTGGTGGCCTGGTTCATGGAGCCGGAGACATCCATCAGGCAAAACATCACGGCCTTGGAGCGCGGAATCGGCTGTTTTACCAGCAGGTTGTACTTGATATCGAAATCGTCCAGCCAGGGTACCCGGCTGATGCGGCTGCGCAGGCTCGCCGCTTCGGTCAACAACGCTTCGAGTTTGGCGTGATCACGCAGCACCGGCTCGACCGCCTCCAGCGCTTCGATCTGCTCTTCGAGTTGCTTGAGCTTGCGGCGCTTGCTGCCGGTCAGGGCCAGGCGGCGGGCGTTGGCCGCCCGCAGCGAGCGCACGATATTGATACGGCCCGGATTGCCCTCGTTGCTGATGCCGGCGCGGCGGGTTTTAAAGGCCTCGTTGCCGGCCAGTTGGCGTTTCACCATATTGGGCAGTTCGAGGTCCTCGAACATAAAGTCGAGAAACTCTTCCTGGGTAATCTGGAAGACGAAGTCGTCCATGCCCTCGCCGCTGTCGCTGGCGCCGGAGCCCGCACCGCCGCCGCCGGCTCCGCCCGGCGGGCGCGCAATGCGGTCGCCCTGCACGAATTCCTTATTGCCGGGCAGGACGTTGTTGACCCGGCCGCCGCGGCCGTGGTGAAAGACCGGTTCGCTGATGTCCCGGGTGGGGATGCTGATCTGCTCGCCCTTGTCGATGTCGGTGATGGAACGGCGGGTAACCGCCTCCGCCACCGCTTTCTTGATATGCTGCCGGTAGCGGCGCAGAAAGCGCTGCCGGTTGACGGCGCTCTTGTTTTTGGCATTGAGGCGGCGATCGACAATATAACTCATAGAGCTTTCCCGTAACTCACCATACAACCCTCCTTAGGGTCTCCGTTTAGCCCGGTGACCAGGCCGGCGCCGGGCCCTCCGGCCTGGCTTCGGCACCCGACCGCTGCTCTCGGCTACTGCACCCGATTACCGCAACGGAGTAGCGCGCCCGATCATTGCGACTTGCGTACCCGCAGATACCATTCGGACAGCAGCCGCACCTGTTTCTCGGTATAACCGCGGGCGGTCATGCGGGCGACGAAATCCTGGTGCTTCTTCTTGTCGTCGGCGGAGGCCTTGGCGTTAAAGGAAATGACCGGCAGCAGGTCTTCGGTATTGGAGAACATTTTCTTCTCGATTACCGTGCGCAGTTTTTCGTAGCTGCTCCAGACCGGATTCTTGCCGTTGTTGTTGGCACGGGCGCGCAGCACGAAGTTGACCACCTCGTTGCGGAAGTCCTTCGGGTTGCTGATGCCGGCCGGTTTCTCGATCTTCTCCAATTCTTCGTTGAGCGCCGCCCGGTCGAGAATCTCGCCGGTTTCCGGATCGCGGTATTCCTGGTCCTGAATCCAGAAGTCGGCATAGGTGACATAGCGGTCGAAAATATTCTGGCCGTATTCGGCGTAGGACTCCAGGTAAGCGGTCTGGATTTCCTTGCCGATAAACTCCACATAGCGCGGCGCCAGGTACTCTTTGATAAATGTGAGGTACTTCTCCTGCAGTTCCGGCTGAAACTGCTCCTGCTCGATTTGCTGCTCCAGCACGTACAGCAGATGGACCGGATTGGCGGCAATCTCGGTGGGATCGAAGTTAAACACCTTGGACAGAATTTTGAACGCGAAGCGGGTGGACAGGCCGTTCATACCCTCGTCGACCCCGGCGGCGTCGCGATACTCCTGCATGGACTTGGCCTTGGGATCGGTATCTTTCAGATTCTCGCCGTCGTAGATGCGCATCTTGGAGTAGAGATTGGAGTTGTCCGGCTCCTTGATGCGCGACAGGGTGCTGAACTGTGCCAGCATTTTCAGCGTATCGGGGGCGCACTGGGCCTGGGACAGGGAGCTGTTCTGCAGCAGCTTCTCGTAAATGCGTATCTCCTCCGAGACCCTCAGGCAGTAGGGGACCTTGACGATATACACCCGGTCGATAAACGCCTCGTTGTTTTTGTTGTTCTTGAACGTCTGCCATTCGGCTTCGTTGGAGTGAGCCAGGATGACGCCCTCGAACGGGATGGCGCCGAGCCCCTCGGTGCTGTTGTAGTTGCCCTCCTGGGTGGCGGTCAGCAGCGGGTGCAGGACCTTGATGGGGGCTTTGAACATTTCCACAAATTCCATGATGCCCTGGTTGGAGCGGCACAGCCCCCCGGAGAAGCTGTAGGCATCGGGGTCGTTTTGCGGGAAGTCCTCCAGCTTGCGGATATCCACCTTGCCCACCAGCGAAGAGATATCCTGGTTGTTCTCGTCGCCGGGCTCGGTTTTGGTGATGGCGATCTGGTCGAGAATCGAGGGGTAGAGTTTGACGACTTTGAACTGGCTGATATCACCGTTGAATTCATGCAGCCGTTTCACTGCCCAGGGCGACATGATCTGCTTGATGTAGCGGCGCGGAATCCCGTAGTCCTCCTCCAGAATCTGGCCGTCCTCCTCGGCGTCAAACAGGCCGAGGGGCGATTCGAAGACCGGAGAGCCCTTAATGGCATAAATTGGTTGTTTTTCGATCAACGACTTGAGCTTTTCTGCTAGTGAGGACTTACCCCCACCCACTGGGCCGAGCAGGTAGAGTATCTGTTTCTTCTCCTCCAGCCCCTGGGCCGCGTGTTTGAAGAAGGACACTATCTGCTCAATACACTCCTCCATGCCGTAGAAGTCGTCAAAGGCGGAGTAGCGCTTGATGATCTTGTTGGAAAATATGCGGCTCAACCGCGAATCGCGGGATGTGTCGATAAGCTCGGGTTCGCCGATGGCCATCAGCATGCGCTCTGCGGCACTGGCGTAGACGCCCGGCTTTGCCTTGCAGAGATCCAGATACTCCTGGATAGTCATCTCTTCCTGTTGAGTAGTCTCGTAGCGCTCGCGGTAATGGCTGAAGATACTCATGGTTTGCCTCCTTTACCGATTAGATTCAAGAAACTGACTTTGTTCCCGTAAGTTGTCGCCCGTTACACTTTTGCCGGGACTAACTCAGGGACTCTTTTAACCGTAAAGAGTTGCAACTGCACAGGGTTACCACAATAGAGTCACCACCATCAATTTACAACAACTGTGTTAGCAAAAATGTGCGGCCGGCACCGGTTTATGCCGCGGCAAAACCGGCCAAAAGTGCGGCGGCCGGGGCTTTTGCGGGCTCGAGAGGAACCGCTTTTCCCCACTCTGATAAGCATAGTCGCAATTTGAGTGGGCGATAGACCACTGGCGGCAAAAAATTCTCCCAGTTTAGAATTCAGACAATATTTTCCTAAAATGCGCCGGGATTGTAGGTGCTCTTCCAGGTGTCATTGTGTGCGATAATAGAGCGCCTTTATGTGGCCCGATGCAAAACCGCACGAGAATGGGGCCGGCGGGCGCATTGTGGTTTTACTGTTGGTCTTGCCGTGTGTTTTGCTGCCAGCTTTACGAACGTGTTTTAGCGGCGGTTTTCCAATAGTCGGGCGCAATCGGCGAACTTGCGCGCGAAACCCGACCGGGGCTTTATTGCCAGGCGCTGCTGTCAGGTTCTATCGTAAGGTTCTATAGGTAAGGTCTTTTAAGTAAGATCCTTTCCGTAAGGTTCTATACGCGAGGTTCTGCACGTGAGGTTCTGTACGTTGTTTCTATACGTACGGTTCTATCGCAGGGTGTTATTTTTCTTTAGTCGGCTGCTATCGTCGGTCCTGCCGCTGGATTCAAAGGACGCGATGGCAGGGGCGTTTTGTCAACACGGGGTAATGTTATGGCGGTTTTGGTTACAGGTGGTGCGGGTTATATCGGCAGTCACACCTGCATAGAGCTGGCGGCGGCGGGTTTTGACCCGGTGGTTGTCGACAATTTCTGCAACAGTAAACCCGTGGCCGTGGAGCGTGTGGGCGAGATCATCGGCGCCGCCGTGCCGGTGCACACCCTGGATATCAATGACCGCAAGGCCCTGCGCCGGGTGTTTGATCAGCACGATATCGAGGCGGTATTGCACTTTGCCGGCCTTAAGGCCGTCGGCGAATCCAGCGAAATTCCCCTGTCCTACTATCACAACAATGTGAGCGGCACCCTGGCACTGTGCGAAGTGATGGGGGAGGTCGGGGTGAAGCAACTGATCTTCAGCTCCTCGGCAACCGTCTACGGCGATCCGGCCAGCGTACCTATCCGCGAGGATTTCCCCACCTCGGCCACCAACCCCTACGGCCGCAGCAAGTTGATGGTGGAGGAGGTATTGCGCGACTTCAGTGCCGCCCCCGGCAACGACTGGAAGATCACCCTGCTGCGCTATTTCAACCCCATCGGCGCCCACGAGAGCGGTCGCATCGGTGAGGACCCCCAGGGCATCCCCAACAATTTACTGCCTTATGTGGCCCAGGTGGCGGTGGGCAAACTGGCCCGCCTGCAGGTCTTCGGTGACGACTACCCGACCTCCGATGGCACCGGCGTGCGCGATTATATTCACGTGGTCGACCTGGCCCGGGGGCACGTGAAGGCCCTGCAGAGGCTACGGCAGGTAACACCTGGGTGTTACACCTATAACCTGGGAACCGGGCAGGGCTACAGCGTGTTGCAGGTGGTAAAGGCGTTCGAGGCCGCCAGCGGCCGGGCGGTGCCCTACGATATCGCCCCGCGCCGGCCCGGCGATATCGCCGAGTGCTTCGCCGATCCGGCGTTTGCCGCCGGCGATCTCGACTGGCGCGCCCGCTTCGATCTGGAGCGCATGGTGACCGATGCCTGGCGCTGGCAGTCGGGCAACCCCAATGGTTATGGTTGAGGGTTGATGCCGCAAGCCGGATTGTCGCCGTTTGCTCTATGTTGTTTTTAGCGTCTTGGCCGGATTTCGGTCATACAAACGGCTCGCAGTCGCAACTGAACCAGGTCTCGTCTTCCAATCGCAACATGGTCATATGGCTGCCCCAGACGCAGCCGGTATCCAGAGCGTAGAGGTTGGGTTGCTCCACCTTGCCCGCCAGGGCTGCCCAGTGGCCGAATATCAGCTTGTGCTTGCGGGTTTTGCGGTGCGGGTGTGTATACCAGGGGCGATAGCCGCGGGGGGCGTTATCGGGGCTCGATTTGCTGGTTAACTGGAGTTCCCCGGCGGCGTTGCAAAAGCGCATGCGGGTAAAGTAGTTGGTGATCACTCGCAAACGGTCGAAACCAATTAAATCCTTGCTCCAGCCCCGTGGCCTGTCGCCATACATCGTGGCGAGAAAGGCGTAAAAATGATCACCGCGCAGTACTGCCTCCAGTTCGGCGGCCCGCTTCAGGGCTTTTTTCAAACCCCACTGGGGTGGGATGCCGGCGTGCACCATGGTAAAGCCGAGGGCCGGGTCGTGATGAACCAGCGGTTGCCGGCGCAGCCAGTCGAGCAGTTGGTCGCGATCCGGCGCCGTAAGGATCTCGCCCAGGGTGTCGCCGCGGCTGGGCTGGCGCAGGCCGTGGGCGACCGCCAGCAGATGCAGGTCGTGGTTGCCCAGCACCAACCTAACGGCGTCGCCGAGATTGTAGACGTAGCGCAGTGTGTCGAGAGATTCCGGGCCCCGGTTGACGATATCCCCCACCAGCCACAGGCGATCGGCACGGGGGTCGAACTGCACTTCGCCGAGCAGGCAGCGCAGCGGGGTCAGACACCCCTGTAGATCGCCGACGGCGTAAGTGGCCATAGCGAGCGTCAGTGCACGGCGTGGGGTGGCACGAGGGCGAAGGCCGGAATGGGGGTGTCAAACAGCAGGTCTTCGTCGGTGCGCATCTGGTAGCTGCCCTCCATGGTGCCGGTCTCGGTCTCGATCACCACACCGCTGGTGTAAGTGAATGCTTCCCCCGGCTGCAGGCGAGGCTGCTCGCCAACGACACCAAGTCCGCGCACCTCGTGGCGGGCATTGTTGGCGTCGGTGATAACCCAGTGGCGACTGATTAACTGGGCCGGGGTATCGCAACAGTTTCTGATGGTGATGGTATAGGCGTAGACGAAGCGCCCGGCGTCCGGCTGAGACTGCTGATCGATATAGTTGGTTTCGACGGATATCTCGATGTGTTCGGGCGTCATTGGGTTCGCTGTAGTTTGGTGGTGTGTTTAGTGGTGTGTTTAGTGGTGTGTTTAGTGGTGTGTGTAGGGGTGGGTATCGCTGCCGGGTTGTGTTCCGCCAGGCTGTCGCTGAGGCGCACAAAGTCCGGCAACGTGAGATTTTCAGGACGAATACTGGTGTCAATTTCCAGTTTTTCAATGACTTCCACCGGCAGCAGTGAGCGCAGGGCGTTGCGCAGCGTCTTGCGCCTTTGCTGGAAGGCGGTATTGACCAGGCGTTGCAGCGCCCCCACGTCTTTGGCCACCACCGGCGGTTCGGCATAGGGGGTCAGCCTGACGATCGCTGAATCCACCTTGGGCGCCGGCCGGAAACTTTGCGGCGGCACCGGGAACAGGTTTTCCACCTGGCAGTGGTACTGCACCATGATACCGAGCCGCCCGTAGGCCTTTTGCCCGGGTTGCGCGCAGAGCCGCGCCACCACCTCCTTTTGCAGCATGAAGTGCATATCCCGCACATATTGCCCGAAGCTGAGCAGGTGGAAGATCAGTGGGGTGGAAATATTGTAGGGCAGATTGCCGACGATACGCAGTGCGCGCCGGTCCGGGCCGGCGGTCACCAACTCGGAGAAGTCGAAGGTGAGGGCATCGCAGCGGTGAATCCTGAAGCCCGCATAATCGTCAAAGCGCGCCAGCAACAGCGGGATCAGGTCGCGGTCCAGCTCTATCGCCTGCAGGTCCGGACAGGCCGCGAGCAGCGGCTCGGTGAGGGCGCCCTGCCCCGGGCCGATTTCCACCAGGTTGTCGCCGGGGCGTGGGGCAATGGTGTCGACCAGGCGCTGGATAATACCCGGATCGACCAGGAAGTTTTGCCCGAAGCGTTTGCGCGGCCGGTGGCCGGGGACGGCCTGGCTCACTGGCCGGGTCCCATGGCTGTGGTGTCGATCATGGCCTCGGCGCTGGCCACTGCGGCGCCCAGGCTGCCGGCATCGGCGCTGCCGCTGCCCGCCAGTGCCAGGGCGGTGCCGTGATCGACGGAGGTGCGGATAAAGGGCAGGCCCAGGGTGATATTCACCGCTTCGCCGAAGCCCTGGTGCTTCAACACCGGCAGGCCCTGGTCGTGATACATGGCCAGCACCGCATCGGCCTGTTGCAGGTATTTGGGGGTAAACAGGGTATCGGCGGGCAGCGGCCCCTGCAGGTCCATAGGGCGCTGGCGCAGCCGCGCCAGCACCGGTTCGATGACGTCGATCTCCTCGCGGCCCAGGTGGCCTCGCTCGCCGGCGTGGGGGTTCAGGCCGCAGACCAGAATACGGGGGGCGGCGATACCGAACTTAGTCCGCAACTCGCTGTAAAGTATGTCGATAACCGCGGTCAGGTTCTCGACTGTAATTGCCGCCGCAACCGCCGCCAGTGGCAGGTGAGTGGTGACCAGGGCCACCCGCAAACCGGGGGTGGCCAGCATCATGACCACTTTGGGGGTCGCAGTTTTGGCGGCCAGGTATTCCGTGTGGCCGCTGAAAGGGAAGCCGGCCTCGTTGATCACGCTTTTTTGCACCGGGCCGGTGACCAGAGCGGCAAAGCGGCCCGCCATACACCCGTTTATTGCGGTATCCAGGCAGGCAAGCACATAGGCGGCATTGGCCGGATCGAGGCGGCCGGCGAGCACCGGCCGGGCGGTGCCGATGGGCAGCAGGCCCAGTTCGCCGGCTCGCAACGGCTGCGGCGGGCGCTGCAAATCCACTTCCCGCAGGTGCAGCGGCAATTTAAGGGCGGCGGCCCGGGCCTGCAACAGCTCCGGGTCGGCGATGGCGACCAATTCAGTGTCCCGGGCCTGCTGTGCCAGCTCTACTGCCAGATCGGGTCCAATGCCCGCCGGTTCACCCGGCGTGAAGGCGATACGATAAGCCATGAACGGGTCCTATAGGCGAACCCTGCAACAGGGTTCGATGTTCCGGCGGCTCTCCCCGAAGGCGTCTGTCGCGGCCCTGCCGGCGGCACCTGTGTTGGGATCACCCTTTAATTTCGACATAGGCCTCATCGCGGATTTCCCGCAGCCAGGTTTGCAGCTCTTCCTCGAAGCGGCGCTTGCGCAGCAGGTTGCGCGCCTGATTGCGGATCACGGTTTCGGTCATATCCTGATTGCGGCGCTCATCGACCTTGAGGATATGCCAGCCGAACTGGCTGCGAAACGGCTCGCTGATCTCGCCCACCGCGGTCTGCTTCATGGTTTCTTCGAACGCCGGAACGAACTGGCCGGGTGTCGACCAACCGAGGTCACCGCCGCTCAGCATCGAGCCGATGTCCTCGGAGTGTTCTTTGCAGAGCGCTTCAAACGAGCCGCCCGCGACGATCTGGCGGCGGATATCGAGGAGTTTCTCCCGCGCCTCGTCGTCGCTGAGGATGGTGGAGGGCTTGATCAGGATATGGCGGACTTTGGCCTGTTCCACCATACGCTCGCCGCCGCCGCGCTGGTCGTAGAGCTTGAGCAGGTGAAAGCCGGCGTCGCTGGCGAAGGGGGCGGAGGTCTGGCCGGGTTTCAGTCCCGGAACTACCTCGGCGAACAGAGCCGGCAGTTGCGCCGTCTTGCGCCAGCCCAGGTCGCCGCCCTGCAGCGCCTGGGGGCCGGCGGAATTGGCGATAGCCAGTTGTTTGAAATCGGCGCCCTGTTGCAATTGCTGGAACAACTGCTCTGCCTTCTCTCTAGCGGCGTTTTTTTCCTCTTCGCCGGCGCCGGTGGCAACGGCGATCAGCATATGCCCGAGTTGGTAGTCCGGCGAGGTCCAGAATTTGCCCTCGGTGGAGTTGAGAAAGTTATCTATTTCCTGCTCGGTAATCTGGATACGGCGGTTGACCCGTCCCTGCTGCACCTGGTTGATCACCATCTCGCGGCGCACCTGCTCGCGCAGGGTGCTGGGTGTCATGCCTTCGCGGCGCAGTTCTTCGGCAAAGGCCTCGGCGGTGAGATTGTTGGCCTGTTGCATGCGGGCGATGGCCTGGTTGATCTGCCCATCTTCGATGCGCACTCCGGCGCGGTCCGCCATCTGCAGTTGCAAGCGGTCGACAATCAGCTTCTCCAGGACCTGCGAGCGCAGCACATCCTCGGGGGGAAGCTGGGTTTGCTGGGCCTGGATACGGGTACTGATAATGGCCAGTTGCTGCTCCAGTTCACTGGCCATGACCACATCGTCATCCACGATGGCGATTACCTTGTCCAAGGTCGTGGTTTGGGCCTGGGCGCACAGCGAGCCGATCAGGGCGACGGCGGCGAGGGCCGCGCCAAAAGCTCGCCCGGCACCAACCCGCCAGACCGGCAGTTTGCCGTATAGCGCCGGCAGTCGACCCGTTTGGTGCGGGGTTTTATCTGCATGTTGCCTGCTGTGAGCTGCGGGTTTGTGGGTATTGACTCGTCTGTTCATAAATATCGCTTTGCTAGCCGGGAAATGGTTTCTCAACATACTGTTTTCTGCTTGCTGTCGTTCTGTATACCGCTGTTCTGTCTGCGGGGGTTGCGCATGCTACCGTGTCCTGTTGCGGGGACTCAGCGGAGGTTTTCCTCGCGCCGCTCATAACCGAAGATGCCCTCACTCAGGACGCTGCTGATGGTGCCGCCGGTACCGCCGAGTCCCTTGAATTCAACTTCAAAGAAGACGCCTTCATCGAACTCCAGCAGCGAGTCGTCGACCACGTCGATAAGGTCGTTGTCGATCCAGCGGCGCCACACCGCGCGCACGCGGTAGCAGCAACTGTTATATTCGAGACCGGCAATCTTCTCCAGTTCCCGCTGCTGGGTCAAATCCTTGTTGTAGCGGGCCACCAGGCTCAGGCCGCCGTAGAGGGGCCAGATCAGCGAGGCGTCCACCTGGTCGAGGTCGTTTTCGATCAACTCGGTGGTGTCGCCGTCGTTGTCAATATCATTCACATCGGGCCTGCCGGCCTGGCGCCGGAACCTGTGCCCCAGGTTGAACAGGCGGTACTGATCGTCCATATAGCGCAGGGAGAAATTGCCCTGCGACATCACCTGCTCTTCCTCGTCGTAGAGCAGTTCACTGGTAAACTGCCAGTGCTTGCCGACCTGGGCCGCCACCCTGGCGGCGATTTCGGTTTTATTGGCGTTCGAGGGCGCGCCGGCCAGGGTTACGCGTCGATCCTCGAAAATATAAATCTGGCCCAGGCTCAGGCTCAGGCGCTCGACCCCCGACTCCGGAGAGATGAAACGGCTGGTCAGGCCCAGGGTCAACTGGTTGGCGTCGTCGATGCGGTCGCCGCCGGTAAAGCGGCTGTCGCGAAACAGTTGGCTGTAGGTGAAGGTGGGCTCCGAGGTGTCGAAGTCGACGCGGGCCAGTTCACTCTGGTCTTTGAAGTCGCTGTAAAAGTAAAACAGCTGCGGCTCGAATGTCTGCAGGTAGGCGTTGCCAAACAGGGCCCCATCGCGCTCGAATATCAACCCCATATCGACAGTGCCCTGGGGTACGGTAACGGCGGGGGCATCCTGTTCGAGCGGGGTGGCCAGATTGTCGTCCAGTTGGTAGCTGAGATGCTTGAGGGCGACGGCGGGTTTGAAAAAGCCCCACAGCCACTCCTTGTCCCAGGTCGCTTTGTATTCGAGGCGGGCCCGGTCGCCGGTCAGCTGGCGCCGGTTGAGGTCCTCGATCTCGGCGTCCGGATGATCGAAACGCACCACCGTGTTGTCCAGGTTGAACAGCCAGTTGCCGGCCCGGTAAACACCTGCGGCGCTGAGTTCGGGCACCAGGCGGTAGGGGGCGAGTACGGTGCGGGTGGAAAACAGGGTTTGATATTCTTCCGCCCGGGCGCTCAACAGCCAGTTGTCGGTCCGGTAATCGAATTGGCCCAGACGCCTTAAATGCGTGTTGGCATTGACGCTCAGGCTGGCGGTGTCGAGGTCGCGAAAGTAGTCGGTGTCGCTGACTTGGGTGAAGTCGATACGGGTGCTCCAGCGCTGTCCCAGGCCGCCGATCTGGTCCAGGTTGAACAGCCAGCGATCCTCGCCCTCGAACTCGCCGAGTTTTGCCTCCAGCGCCGCCAGTTCCCCGGCGGTGATCCTGCCTTCGGCAAAGTCGATTCTGCCTCGCTCGACCCGCTTTTCATCGTCCTTGTCGTCGCCATCTTTATCATCACCCAGAAAGGCCGCATTGACGGTGGTCTGGAAATAACGCGAGAGGTGGCGAAACTCCGCTTCCAGCATTTCACCGCGGTCGTCCATATGGCTGGGGGTGAGGGTGAGGTCGTAGTTGGGCGCCAGGTTGAAGTAGTAGGGCACGCCGGCATTGAGTCCGCCGCCGATATCGCTGCTGCTGAGGTAGGGGAACAGAAAGCCGGATTTGCGGGTATCGCCCAGGGGAAACTCCAGGTAGGGGGCATAGAATATCGGCACCCCGGCCACCTCCAGGCGCACGTGTTTGCCGCGACCGACTTCCTCGTTGCTGTCGAGCACAATCTCGCTGCCCTCCAGCAGCCAGGCGTCGCTGTCGGGTTCGCAACTGGTGAAATTGCCGTTATCGAGCACCAGCAGATGCTTGTCGGTTTGCTCGAGGCGGTCGGCGCTGCCCCGGGTGTGGGCTTCGTGAATGACGAACTCCGCTTGTTCCAGGCTGGCCCGGTTGTCATCCATATGTATCTGCGCCCTGTCGCCGGTCATCAACAGGCCGGGTTGGCGCAACCGGATATTGCCCTCGAGGGTCGCGATGCGGGTGGCGTCGTCGAGTTGCGCTTTATCGGCGTGCAGCTCCCGCTCACCCTGGCGCAGGAACACCTCGCCCTCCAGCACGGTGGTGGTTTGCTGCAACACCTCGGCGCGATCGGCGGAGGCGCGCAGCGGCGCCTGCGCGGGTGCCAGATTCGCCTCGTCATCGGTGCGTTCGGGTTCGACGTAGGCGCCGCAACAATTATTAGCCAACTCGGCCCGTCGGGTCTCGGACAGTTGTTGTGCCGGCACCCAGTCGATCTGGCTGGCGCTGGTGGCTGTGGCCGTCTCGGCCGGGTCCGGCGGCTGCTGTGTTTGGCGGCCGCCGGGACCGGGGAGTTGAATCTCCCGGCAGTCCCAGGCGGACGGATTCGCCCCGGGGCGGCAATCCCAACCGCGGTGACTGGCATCGGCGCCGGTTTGGGCCTGCACCGGCAGTATCGGCTGCAGCGCCAACAGCGCCAGGCCGATCAGCGCCGATGGGGACCCGGTCTGGCGGGATTGCTGTTGAATATGCCGGTAAATGTCCTGTCTGAGGCGCTGTCGGGGCTCGGCCATTAATGCGATGTCCAATCTGTGTTTTTCATTACCCCCGGGTGATCCCTGCGGGCGCGCCGGCGGCGAGGTGAGATTCTACTTGGGAAGCTGCCTTTTAGCTATAAGCGGGCAGTAGCGCCGCCGGTGCTGTGGCTTGGTTGGAAGTGGACCCGCTGTTGTTGTGGCTGGCTGATGACTTTGTGTCAGTATGGGGTAGAATCTTTGCCCTGGGGGGCCGGAGCGAAAGTAAACGCCTGAAGAGAGGGCCATGCGGATCGGCTCATACAATTGATTAGCACGACAGGCTCCACCTCTTGTTTTAAATGACCGGCTCGAATGCCTGTGCCGACTGGTCGGTTCGAACGTTCTTGTCGAACGATGGTTTCGCCTGATTTTTTCGAATGTCAGTTTGAATTAAAGCGGTGTAGGGTAGCGTCCTTGTCAGCGGGGGAATGGTAAAATTCATGGCCGAAGTGCAAGCCTTACAGCGCTGGGTTGCCGGGGCGCTCACAAAAATAAACGGGGGGCGGCAGGCTGTGGCGTTGCAGCCTCTGCACGGCGATGCCGGTTTGCGCCGCTATTTTCGCATCGATACCGCGCCCGGTCTGCTGGCGGTGATGGCGCCGCCGGATCGCGCCCACAACCAGGAATTTGTGGCGCTGGCCGATGCCTTGCAGGCCGAGGGGATTCGCACTCCGAGGATTGTCGCCAGTGCCGCCGAGCACGGCTTTATGCTGTTGGAGGACTTTGGCGATCGCCTGCTGGCCGACGCCCTCGATGCCGATTCGGCGACCGGCCTCTACGGCGAGGCATTGATGACACTGCTGCGACTGCAACAGTGTCCGCGGCCCGATCTCGTGGCGGCCTATGATGAGGGTCGTTTACTCGATGAAATGGCGCTGTTTCGGGACTGGTTCGTGCCCCGGTTGCTCGGCCATGCATTGGTAGCGGATGAGCAGGCGCTGCTCGAGGATGTGTTTCAGTTGCTGATCGACAGTGCCGCCGGGCAGCCGCGGGCACTGGTGCACCGCGATTATCATTCCCGCAACCTCATCATTTGCGCCGGTGGCGACCTGGGGGTGATCGATTTTCAGGGCGCCCTGTGGGGGCCGTTTACCTACGATCTGGTGTCGTTGCTGAAGGACTGTTACGTGCGCTGGGACCCGGACCAGGTGCGACGCTGGGCGCTGGCCTACGGCGATATGCTGATCGAAGCCGATATCGGTGTTATGCCTGGCGACGATTCTGTGACCCGGGAGCAGTTTTTGCGCTGGTTTGATCTGATGGGGCTGCAGCGACATATAAAGGTGCTGGGTATCTTCGCGCGCCTGCACCTGCGCGACGGCAAGGCGGGTTATCTCAATGACTTGCCGCTGGTGATACGCTATGTCCTCGAAGCCGCCGCCCGGTACCCGGAGCTGGCGGCTTTCGGCGCCTGGTTCGAGCGGCGTTTACTGCCGCTGTGTGCAACCCAACCCTGGTATCGGGATTACCGACAGGCAGGTGACCTGCAATGAAAGCGATGGTTTTTGCCGCCGGTCTGGGCAAGCGGATGATGCCCCTGACCAAACACACGCCGAAGCCTATGCTACGAGCAGGGGGCAAGCCGCTGATCGAGTACCATATCGAGCGCCTCAGTGAGGCCGGTATCACCGAGTTGGTTATCAATGTGGCTTATCTGGGCGAGAAGATAAAACACTTCTGCGGGGACGGCAGTCGCTGGGGGGTCAGCATCGCCTATTCCGAGGAGTCCCGGCCCCTGGAAACCGGCGGCGGGCTGAGCCGCGCGCTGCCGCTGCTGGGGGCGGAGCCTTTCGTGGTGATCAACAGTGATATCTGGACCGATTATCCGCTACAGCAACTGCGGGCGTTGCCGTTGCGCGCGGCGGCGCTGGGGCACCTGGTGCTGGTACCGAACCCGAGTCACAACCGCGGCGGCGACTACAGCATGGACGAAGACGGCTTTTTGTCGTTGCCGCGCGGCGGCGCCGATGCCGGTGTCAGGCACACCTTCAGTGGTATCAGCCTGATCCGGCCGGAGATGATACAAAACTATCCCCGCCGCCGGGAGGTGTTTCGGATGGTGGAGATGTTGAATTACTATCTGCCGCGCCGGCGCCTGACGGCGGAAGTGTTTACCGGCACCTGGCGCGATATCGGCTCGCCGGAGCGGCTGGCGGCCCTGGAGAAGGATATCGGTTGAGAGGGCAGGTGGATAGCTGCGTCAAGGGCGCTGGCCCGCCCTGCCGATTTCCATGCCGGCGGCGTACTTGGCCAGGAAGCCGCGAATACGGCGCATGAGTTGGTTGTGGTCCCGGTCGAGACTGGCCGACTGCCGTGGCAGGCGCAACTGGACGAAATGCTGCAGACCCCGGCGCCGCGCCTGCCGGCGCCGCTGTTCGGCCTCGGCGCGGTTGCGGGGGTCGGCGTCCTGATAGATGTCCAGCACCGGCAGCGCCGGGTCGTTGAAGCAGTCCGCCAGCTCGACCTCAGTCAGCGGGATACGGTTGCGGGCGTTGACGAATAACAGTGCCCGGATCGGTGTCGTTGCACTGTCGGGCGCAGTCCCGGTCGCCGGCGACCGGGACTGGCGGTAGAACTCGGCGGCACGGGCGGCGCCGACGCCGTGGCCCAGCACCACGACGTTGAAAATACCCTGCTCCTGCAAAAATTGTAAGGCGGCCTGCAATCGTTCCGCGACCTGTTGCTCTACCGGTTTTGCCGGCTTCGCGGGCTCTGCGTCCGGGGCCGGCGGCTGGCGGCCATCGCTGATCTCCCCGGTATTGTCGTCAAATATTTCGTCACTTTCAGACGCTGCGGCGGTGGGTTCCCCTTCTGCGGCGGCAGTCTCTTCGGCGTCAGCCGCATCGGTTTCTTTCCCGCTGTTGTCCTGTTCGCCAGCCTCCCGCTCCCCGGTTTCACTCTCACCCGGGCCAGTGTCCGATGTTGTTTCGCCAGTCGCCGGCATCGCAGGTGCTGGCGGACGCGCGGGTATGGGAGCCGTGCCGGGGCTTGGCAGCACCGCCGCCAGGGTGGCCCAGCCGTATTGCGGCAGTTGCCGGCGTACAGCATCCAGAGTGGCGTGGGCAGCCGGGTGCTGGCCCTCGGCGTGCAGCATAAGAATGGCGCCCTGGGGGTTGCCGGTATAGTCGGACTCGTAAACGGCCAGGAAGCGCTCGCCGCCCGCTTCCAGCCACTGCACCGATGGCGCCGGCAATCCGGCCGCGAGCAGCTGCATATAGCGCATCGCCGGACCCGGCCGGGACTGCGCCGCGGGCTCGCCGCCGGCTTGTGATGCCGGCGGCGGGTCGGTTGCGGCTGGCCCCGGTTCAGTCTCCTGGGCTGTTGCCGGGCTGAGGGACAGTACGGCGGCGGCAATCCAGCAGCGCCAGTGACCGAAAGGGTTGGATAGGCGTTGGGTGTGCATGTTATCTCCAGTACAATCCCCGTCTGCTGGCGCTAACCTCAGTATTAACCATGGATACCCCTATGCAAGACTATAAAATCGCTCCGTCTATTCTGTCCGCCGACTTCGCCCGTCTCGGGGAAGAGGTCGATGCGGTGCTCGCCGCCGGGGCCGATATTGTTCACTTCGACGTTATGGACAACCACTACGTTCCCAACCTCACCATCGGCCCCATGGTGTGCAAGGCGCTGCGCGATTACGGCATTACCGCGCCTATCGATGTGCACCTGATGGTGGAGCCGGTGGATGCCCTGATCGGCCAGTTTGCCGATGCCGGGGCCAGCTTTATTACATTCCATCCGGAGGCTTCCAAACATATCGACCGCTCGCTGCAATTAATTAAGGATGCCGGTTGCCAGGCCGGCCTGGTGCTCAACCCGGCCGTGGGGTTGGAGCCGGTAAAGTATGTGTTGGAGCAACTGGATATGCTGCTGTTGATGTCGGTCAATCCCGGTTTCGGCGGCCAGAAGTTTATCCCCTATACGCTGGACAAGCTGCGCGAGGCGCGCGCGCTGATCGATGCCTGCGGCCGGCCCGTGCGCCTGGAGGTGGACGGTGGGGTGACGGCAGAGAATATCGGCGCCATCGCCGCTGCCGGCGCCGACACCTTTGTGGCCGGTTCCGCCATTTTTGGCGCCGGCGATTACCGTGCGGCCATTGCGGCCATGCGCGAGCAGTTGGCGGCGCAGTAAGCGCCCTCACCGGGGCTGTCAGTAATGCCACTAACTAAGAGGATTCATACAATTTATTGGCCCTCACTCTCCCTTTATCGATATTGATTAAAAATACTGAGGGTAGGTCTACCTCTGGATACGACTTTCAGAAACTCTCGACTGCAGGGATGCTGTCGCGAAGCCCCCAGGGACGGGTTGAGGGGGGGGCGCCTAGCCCGTGTTTCTGAAAGTCCTATCCAGAGGTAGACCGGTTAATTGGCACGAAAGCATGAGCCAGAGCTATTAGACTTCCGGCTGTTATTCCCAGAGCGCCGTTCATACCAAGCGCGGCAGAAAGATAGGCAGCAGCGGGCGAATTCAGTAAACTAGCGACCTATGAAAGTAGCGACTCCCTCCCTTAATGTGTCCGCCTTCCGGGCCGCTGCCGCGGTTCGTTGGCGATGGCGTCTCTAGCGTTCCCGGCCGCCAGGCGGCAGCCGTTTCCCTCTCTGTTTCTCCGTCTCTTGCTGAATGCCCCCGGGCGCCTAACTTTATGAAGGAAGACCGATGACACCCGAACAGTTTACCGCCCTCGCGCAACAGGGCTACAACCGCATACCGATTATGCGCGAGGTACTGGCCGACCTGGACACGCCGCTGTCGAGCTATCTGAAACTGGCCCGCGGGCCTTATTCCTACCTGCTGGAGTCGATGCAGGGCGGCGAGAAGTGGGGCCGTTACTCGATCCTCGGCCTGCCGGCCCGGCTGGTGTTGAAAGTGTTCGGCGAGCGGGTGGAAATCCGCTGCGACGGCGAGCTGCAGGAGACCCACGATTGCGCCGACCCGCTGGCGTTCGTGGAGGCGTTTCAGGGGCGCTACCGGGTGCCGGAGCTGGCGGGGCTGCCCCGCTTCAACGGCGGCCTGGTGGGATACTTCGGTTACGATTGCGTGCGCTACGTGGAGCCTCGCTTGCGGGCGTCGATGCCGGCGGACACCCTGGGTAATCCCGATATCCTGCTGATGGTGTCGGATGAGGTGCTGGTATTCGACAACGTGGCGGGCAAGTTGATTCTGGTGGTGCACGCCGATCCGGCCGCTGCCGATGCCTATCGGGCCGCCTGCGACCGTCTCGATCGGCTCGAGGCTCAGTTACAGCAACCGGTGCCGGCGCTGCCACCGATGCAGTTGCAGACCAGCGGCCACGCCGAGACCCGGTTTCGCTCTCATATGGGGGAGGCGGGCTACAAGGCGGCGGTGGCGCATATCAAGGAGTATGCGCTGGCGGGTGATATCATGCAGGTGGTGCCTTCCCAGCGGCTTTCACTGCCGTTTGCCGCCGAGCCCATTAACCTCTATCGGGCGCTGCGCTGCCTCAACCCCTCTCCTTATATGTATTTTCTCGATCTGGATGATCACCAGGTGGTCGGTTCCAGTCCCGAAATTCTGGCGCGCCTGGAGGAGGGGGTCGTTACCGTCAGGCCTATTGCCGGTACCCGCCGGCGCGGCTACAGCGCTGAGGAGGACGAGGCGCTGGAACGCGAGCTGGTCAGCGATCCCAAGGAGCTGGCCGAGCACCTGATGCTGATCGACCTGGGCCGCAATGATGTGGGACGGGTCAGCGAGATCGGCAGTGTGCAACTCACCGAAAAAATGGTGGTGGAGCGCTACTCCCACGTCATGCATATCACCTCCAATATTACCGGACGGTTGCGTTCGGGGCTCACCGCCATGGATGTGCTGCGGGCGACGCTGCCGGCCGGCACCCTGTCCGGGGCGCCGAAGATCCGGGCGATGGAGATCATCGATGAACTGGAAACCGAAAAACGCGGTATATACGGCGGTGCGGTGGGCTACCTGGGCTGGAACGGTGTGATGGACACCGCCATCGCCATTCGCACGGCGGTGATCAAAGAGGGGCTGCTTTATCTGCAGGCCGGCGGCGGCATCGTCGCCGACTCGGTGCCGGACCTGGAGTGGAAAGAGACCATGAACAAGGCCCGGGCGCTGTTCCGGGCCGTGGATATGGTGATCCCCTAAAGCCTGGCGTCTACCGCGTCCTTGTCGAGTATATGCTTGACGTCGAAAAGGACGCTGTTGTCCTTGCCGTATTTGCGGATTTCGGCGGCGCCCAGTTGCCGGAACTGCTGGTGGCCGACACAGAGAATAATGGCCTCGTAATGTTGCGGCAGCGGAGTCTCGATCAGTTCGATGCCATAGTGCTCGCGGGCTTCATCTTTGTCGACCCAGGGGTCGTGGACGTGCAGGTTGGCGTTGTAGTTGTGCAACTCGCTGACGATATCGATCACCCGGGTATTGCGCAGGTCCGGGCAGTTTTCCTTGAACGCCAATCCCATTACCAGAATATTGGCGCCCACCACATGGGTACGCCTGCGGGTCATTAATTTGATCACCGTGTCCGCCACGTATTTGCCCATACCGTCATTGATACGGCGGCCCGCCAGGATCACCTCCGGGTGATAGCCGATTTGCTGGGCCTTGTGGGTGAGGTAGTAAGGGTCGACACTGATGCAGTGACCGCCGACCAGACCGGGACGAAACGGTAGAAAGTTCCACTTGCTGCCGGCGGCTTCCAGCACTTCCAGGGTGTCGATATCGAGCCGGTTGAAGATGAGCGCCAGTTCGTTGATCAGGGCGATATTGATATCCCGTTGGGTATTCTCAATGACTTTGGCGGCTTCGGCGACTTTGATACTGCTGGCTTTGTGAGTGCCGACCGTTACGATGCGACGGTAGAGCTGGTCGATATAGTCAGCGACCTCCGGCGTCGACCCGGAGGTGACCTTGACGATATTGTGCACCCGGTGTTCTTTGTCGCCCGGGTTGATACGCTCGGGACTGTAACCGGCATAAAAGTCGCGATTAAACGTCAGCCCTGAAATCTTTTCGATCAGCGGCACGCAGACCTCCTCGGTACAGCCCGGGTATACGGTGGATTCGAAGATCACCACATTGCCGTTGTCGATGACCCGGCCGATCAGTTCCGAGGCTTTCTCCAGCGGTGTCAGGTCCGGCTGCATACTGGCATCGATGGGAGTGGGTACAGTCACGATATAGATATCGGCGGCTTTCAGCGTCTCCTCATCGGCGCTGAAGGACAGATGGGGGGTATCCGCCAATTCCTCTGGGCTGATTTCCAGGGTGGAATCCGTGCCGCTGTCCAGCTCGGCGATGCGTTCGCGGTTGATGTCAAAGCCCAGGGTGGGAAGCTGTTTACCAAATTCCACGGCCAGCGGCAGGCCCACGTAACCCTGGCCTATCACCGCAAGGGAAGGTTGAGAAGGCAGCATTTTCTGAAAGTTACTCCTGCTAGGTTGCAATCTGTGTGTCAGAATGTTGATTAATGTAGCATTATTGTTAACGATTATCTTTGCAATGGAAGACAAAGTGATTGAAAATTACGCACTTGTCGCCGTTAAACCGGGATTTTAACAGATCCGGCCACAGGAGCCCCAGGTGTAATACTTCACCGGCTCCTGTGGGAGGGGAAATAAGAAGCATAGTCTAGGGGAATTAAGCGCATTGTCCCACGTCCGTATTTTCAATCACTATTTTCACATTCAATATCTGATTCTGGGCCTGGTCGAGTTTGGACTGTTGATCGTCGCGGTCTATCTGGCATCGGGGCTCAGGTTCGGTTTTAACTTTGAGGGGCTGGTGGCGGTCGATGGCCTGCTGGAGCGGGGGCTGATGTTTGCCGCGGTCATGAGCTGCTGCACGCTGGCGATGGGTGTGTATCTCGCCAGGTATCGGGAAGGCTTTGTGAGCATGGCGCTGCGCACCGTGGTCAGCTATTGCCTGCTCGGGGGCGTGGCGCTGACGGTCCTTTATTACCTGTTCCCGTATTTTTTTCTCGGTCGCGGGGTGCTGTTCTGGGCGGTGATGGTGGGCATCGGGCTGGTGCTGCTGTCGCGCTGGGTCTTCTTTCAACTGGTGGATATCAAGAAACTGAAGCGCCGCGTGCTGATTTACGGGAGTGGCAGGTTGGCACAACAGTTGCTGGACAGTATCGCGGCAGAGCGCAACGGCCTGGGTGTAGATGTCGTCGGTTGCCTGGTCGGTGAACGGGAGTCCAGTATGGTGGATGGCAAATATCTCATCCCTTTCCCCGACAATTGGCTCGATTTCGTGCATAAACATCACATTAGCGAGATAGTGGTGGCCCCGGATGAGCGCCGCCGCAGCAAAGGCGGCAGCTTCCCGCTCGATGAATTGCTGGATTGTAAACTCGATGGTGTAAAGGTTACCGACGCTATTTCGTTCTACGAACGGGAGTTGGTAAAAATTGAAATTGATTTGCTGCACCCGGGGTGGATGCTGTTTACCGACGGTTTTCGGCATTCGCGTATGCGAGACTACGGCAAGCGGTTGTTTGACGTTGTTATTAGTGTCTTATTATTGTTGATATCATGGCCGTTTATGCTGTTGGCGGCCGCGGCGGTCTATCTGGAGACCGGCCGGCCACTGCTCTATTCGCAGGAGCGGGTCGGGTTAAACGGGCGCGTGTTTCGGATCTACAAATTTCGCAGCATGCGCCAGGACGCCGAGAAAGAAGGCAAGGCCATCTGGGCACAGCGAAATGACTCCCGGGTGACGCGGGTGGGTGCGTTTATTCGCAACACCCGGCTGGACGAGCTGCCGCAGCTCTATAATGTGTTGCGCGGCGATATGAGTTTTGTCGGGCCCCGGCCGGAGCGGCCGCAGTTCGTGTCGGAGCTGATCGAGCAGATTCCGTTCTACGATGCCCGTCACCGGGTGAAGCCGGGTCTGATGGGCTGGGCCCAGTTGAAATACCCTTACGGGGCGTCCACGGAGGACGCGAGGCATAAGCTGCGTTATGACCTCTATTATTCGAAGAACCACAGCTTCCTGATGGATCTGCTGATTCTTATCCAAACGGTGGAAGTGATCTTGATTGGCAAAGGGGTGCATTGAGTGCTCCGGCAATGATGGACCCCTGCAGTCACGACTGTTTAAAGTGAAATGTTGAGTGAAGTAAAAGGAAAACTGACAATGAAGAAGCTGGTTTCAATTCTGTCTTTGGTATCGACACTGATAGTGAGCGGCTGTGCCGGTGTATCGCCCAGTGTCGACACCCCGGAGAGGGGCAACGCGGTCGCCTTGAACGAATACAAAATCGGGGTGGGTGATCAGCTCAACATCAATGTGTGGAAGAACAACGATCTCTCCCTGAGTGTGCCGGTGCGCCCGGACGGCAAGGTCTCCATGCCGCTGGTGGGCGACGTATTGGCCGCCGGGCAGACCACCGAGGGCCTGTCCAAAACCGTCGCCAAACAGCTCTCCGGCTTTATCCGCAACCCGCAGGTCACGGTTATAGTGACCAACGCCAGTAGCTCGGATTTCCAGCACCGCGTCAGGATAACCGGTGCCGTGCAATCGGCGTTGTCCACTTCCTACCGCGATGGTATGACGGTTTTGGATTTGGTGTTGCTCGCCGGCGGTACCAATGAATTTGCCGCTGCCAATAAAACCAAACTGTATCGCAAAGTGCACGGTTCAGTGAAAGTGTATCCCATCTACCTGGAAGATATCCTGAAGAAAGGGCGTATCGAAACCAACTTCGATCTGGCGCCGTCGGATATTATTATCGTACCGGAGCGCAGCTTCTAACGGTGATTGACTCATGAGTGCAAATTATTATCGAGACCTTATCGAGGCCGGCCTCAGGGAACTGATAAACCTGAAGGCCTGGGTGGTTGGGCTGTTTGTCGTCATTTCATTTGTGATTTTGACGTTGGGCCTGTTTTGGCCCAAGTCCTACGAAACCAGTGCGCTGTTGCATGCCGATGTCTCGAATATCATCGCGCCCCTGCTCAGGGGGCGGGCGGAAGTCACCGATATCAACCAGTCCCAGCATGCGAAAGAAAGCATATACACCCGGCGCCTGCTGCTGAAAGTGGCCGAGCGGGCCAATCTTATTAACGAAGATACGCCGGTTGATCGGCAGGAAGGTATCATCAACGGGCTGCGCTCAGGCATTCAAGTCAAAAATGAAGCGAAAAATTATTTCAGGCTGACATATAAACATCCCAAGCCCGGGGTGTCTTACGAGACGCTAAACCATGTGGTCAACGTTTTTATCGAAGACGCCTCTCTGCGTAAAAGAGAAGAAAGTTACAATGCCTTCACCTTTATTGACGCTCAGGTCAAATCCTACAAAGAGCAGCTCGAGGCGGCGGAGCAAAGGCTAAAAGAGTTCCAGGCGGGCAATCTGGATGGCACCGAGTCCGGCGTGGCATCGAGAATTTCCCAGTTGAGAACCGATATTGAAGAGCAAAAGCTCGATATGGAGGAGACTGAGGCGCGTCGCCGCTCGGTCGAACAACAGTTGCAGTCGGAGTCGAAATACCAGGCGACCCGGGGCAAGGTCGATGAAATTCGAGACCGCATGTCGACCCTGCAGGCGCAGTTGGATGCGCTGCGACTGAACTATAAAGATACCTACCCCGATATCGTTTCCATCAAAGATCAAATCGCCGGGCTGGAGTTGGAAATCTCCATTATCCAGGAGCGCGAGGGTATTGTGCAGGGGGGGCGCGAGCAGGCTGAAAACCCGCTGTATGAAGAGCTGCGCAAACAGCTTTCCACCACCGATGTCGACCTGCGCACCCAGCGGCGGCGGTTGCAGTCACTGAATCGGCTGCTCGAGGAGGAATACGACCGGGCCGGGCGGGTCGCCGCCAAACAGGCGGAGCTGACAGATCTGACCCGTGATTACGATGTGACACGCCAGGTCTATGAAGAAATGCTGGAGCGCAAAGAGAGTGCGCGCCTGTCGATGACGCTCGATGTCGAGGGGCAGGGCGTCACTTACAAACTGCAGGAGCCGGCGGTGTTTCCGCTGGTGCCGTCGGGGTTGAGGTTTTTGCACTTCGTGATCGCCGGTCCCATTATCGGCTTGTTGTTGCCGCTGGGTTTGGTCGTCGCCTACGTCATGCTGGACCCGAGGATCAGATCGGCGAGTTTACTGATGTCGCAGTTTAAGTCTGATATCGAGGTGCTAGGGGTGATTCCTCATATCAATACGCCTTTTGCCAAGCGAGTGTTGAAAGGCGATGTCGTGTTCCTGGGCGCTATTTGTTTTCTCACTATCCTGGTGTACTCGGGTGTGGTATTTGCCAGACTCATGGGTGCCTTATAGGTTTGCGAATGAAAGACGAAAAGTTAGGTACAGTAAAACTCGTCGGCCAACCCACCAGTGTGCCGGCGAGTAATATCGATGATATGAATCAGGTGGTCATGTGGTCCTCCGACGAGTTGTTGGAAAGGAAGATCATATACCCGGGCATGCGCGACAGGGAGGTACTGACGGCCTTTCGGGAAATCCGCAACCGACTGCTGTTGAAATATCCCTCCAACAACCTGGTGGTATTGGTGTCCTGTGTCGGCGAACACACAGAGGGAAACTCTACGGCGGTGAATCTGGCCGCCTCCTTTGCCCTGGACGAAAGGAAAACGGCACTGTATATCGATTGCAGCCTGGGGGACTCCCCGCAGATGGATAAGTTACTGCCATCCGGTTCTGAGGCGGGGCTGACGGACTTTCTCGTCAATGAAAAACTGCGGGTCGATGATATTATTTATGCCACCGGCCTGCCTCGATTGCGGGTCGTGCCGATCGGCTTTTCCAAAGAAAGGGCCTCGGAGTACTTTAACTCGAAGCGAATGCGCCAGTTCATCGACGATATAAAAAACCGCTATGAAGACCGATACACTATTATTGGTGCGCCGTCTGTCAGTCGCTCGGAGACGCGCGTGCTGTCACAGTACTGCGATGCCTCGGTGCTGACGGTGCCGTTTGGCAAAGTCGTGATGTCCGAGGTGCTGGCCGGTGTTGATGCACTGGGTAAGGATCGCATGGCCGGGTTGGTTTTCAGTAAATAACGGGGATTTAAACGGTTGTGTCTGCGCAAAGATGTTTGAAGAGGGTTCCTCGGCGTGCGATGACCGGTGCGGCAGTCGTTGCGCTGTGTTATGGGGGAGGTGTCAGCGCTGTCGACGTTGACGTGACAGTGGGTTTGCGCACGGAGTTTACCGACAACGGTGAACGGGCTGCGCGAGACGGCACCAGCGAACGCCAGGACAATTACGATATCGCCGTTGAATTCGAACATCTGCAAGGGGATGTGGAGTACTCGGTCGACTACACCGCCAGTGAGGCGCGGTTTAGTGAAGATACCCAGGAAGATCGCAGCAGCCTCGACGGCGAAGCCTTTGTTCGATACTTTAGCGCTGACAATCCTTTCCACGTATCGGTATCACACTCCAGAAGGCGGGTCTTGAACCGCCGGCAGGATCGTAATTTGCTGGCCAATCTGGACGAAAGATCAATACTGACGGCGGTACCGGGACTGCAGTTCAGGGTATCCCCGGTAGACACGCTCAGGCTCGATGCCACAGTGTCCGATATTTCCTACCGCTTTAACGAAGAGAGGGATTCCGAACAAACCGGCGTCATGCTCGACTGGCAACATCGCCTGTCGAGCCTGGATCAGTTTTCCCTGTCGCTGCGCTCCAGCGATACTGAATTCAAGGAAGTCGACGGCTTTGACTATGAATACGACTCCGCCGTGTTTACCTACAGCGCGCAGTTGCGCAGGCTCAGTTACAGTATCGGGGTCGGGTATATTCAGTCATCGGCCGATCAGGGTGACGACGTCGATGGTCCGATCTATACGCTGGACCTGACTTATGAGACCGGCGTGCACCGGATCAACCTGCGCGGTGAGCGACGCATTACCGACACCTCGATCGGCAATGCCGACCAGAACCTGGTTGACGGCCTGACCGGTGGCGACGGCACGGCGGACTCTTTCGATCGATACGAGTTGAGTTCACTGGAAGTGGAATGGTCGACACCCATAGTCTGTGAACGGTGCGATCTCAGGGCATCACTGCGCTACAACGACGAAGCCTATGCAGAGGACTCCCTGCAGGATAATTCCGAGACGTTTGGTTCTATTGGGCTGGGCTACCGCATTTCGAGGTTCGCGCGGATGAACTTTTCTGTCAGCCGCTCGGACCAACAGTTTGACAATCCGCTGCTCGCCCAAGACCAGGAGCGCGACAGATACGAACTTCGGTTCGGCTATGACTTTAGTGCCGAAACCAGTGCACAGGTATTCTTCCGCTATGAGGAGCTGTCATCACGGGACCCTGAAAGCGAGTACGAAGAGTCTATTGTGGGGCTGGCATTTGAACAGCGTTTTTAGCCTTTTAATTTCCGTTTGATGGAAAATAAAAAGTCTTTGCTGCGATAAATAAATTTCAAATAGTTTGCCCGAATTAACTGCAGGCTCTCCAACTGTTTGCCGGGCGCGGCAAGGCGTTCTTTATAATTGCTGTTTTTCCCCGTGCCGGCCAGTAAGTCGTAGTTTTTTATGGCGGCCTGCGAACAGTACTGCTCCACTGCGTAGCCCAACATCAAGGTGCCCAGGGAGATTTTCTTGTGGTAACCGTCGATAAAACCGGTTTGTATATTGTAGACGGTGTCGGCGTAAATCGCGTCTATCGTACAGGCAATCGCTTTGCCGTCGACCGTGAGTAACAGCCCTCCTGTGCTTATTCTTCCCGCGGCAGCCAGCGCTGTTAAAAAAGCCTGTTGTTTGTCATGGTGGGCACTTTGCCCCCAGCGTTGTTTGTAGAAGGTTGCAAATGGGGTAAATACCTTCTCGATGCTGTCGGATGCGACCGCCGAGAGCGCTATTTCACCTTGCTCTTCGAGGACTTTGCGCCGGTTAAATGCTTTTAGGCGAGTATTTTTTCCCAGGGCGGCGACAAAGCCCTGGAAATCCCGATCGCAGTCGATTTCATAAGTGGTGCTGATGCTCTGCGTTCGCGGCAGGCACTTGTAGTTTTGCAAATTGCCGGTGAGCAGACGGTAAGTGCAACTGCTCTGGTCGAGGTCGCTGAACATGCATTCATCGAAATGCCGGTGTTGAAAGGTGAAATCCAACAGCGCCCGGACCACCGTCTCTTCCTGCCCCTGTCTGGAAATAAGCTGCATATTCTCGGTGCGAAAGCCCGGCACTCCCAGACAACTGCTGCCGAGAAACTGCAGGCGCCGCGACCTCAGCATACCGTTAAACAGCGGGCGCGTTTGTACATAGAGCGGTGCCAGGCCAATCAGTTCGCCGGCCGCATCGCGGGCGGTTAGAATAAACAGCTCATCGCGGGGCTGGTTGCCGAAGATAAGCCACCAGTTGTACATCCACTCCCAAGAGAGAAACAGCGGATCGGCAGCCGAGTTTTCCAGCAGGGTATTCCACTGCGCCCGGAAGTCGCGAAACTCCGCGATGGTGAGGGGTTGAATATTCAATTTATACTCTCTGTGCCCGCTAAATGTGAGTTACCAGCCTTGCGACGACAGATGCGCCGGCAGATCAGGACGTTCCAAAAACGAGCTTGTGGGTTGCTTTTCGGTCATATTTTCCGTTGGCCGTACGGGGGAAGTCACCCGCGTGTTCTACAATGCGTGTCGGAATCATATATCCCGGCAACACCGCAGTGAGAGTGTTGTTAAAATTATCGACGCTGGCGCCTGTCTCGAGGGCAACCAGCGCCCCGATCTCGGGGGCTTCTGCATCAAAAACCACTACGCACTCTGCCACTGAGTCGAGTGTGGCCAGGACAGATTCGATTTCCCCAAGTTCAATCCGGTGCCCCAGATATTTAATTTGATTGTCGATGCGCCCGAGAAACAGCATTTCCCCGGCAGCATCGATCTCGACGAGATCGCCGGTAGTGTAAAGCGGATCCGGGTACAGGCTGTGTTGGGGGTTTTGAATAAAGCTTGCCGCCGTGCGAACGCTGTCGCCGAGATAGCCGTAAGCGACTGATGTTCCCCGTACCAGCAGTTCACCCTTTGCCCCTGGGGTTTGGCTGAGGTTGCCGTTGTCTTCCCGTACAAACAATTCCATATTATTGCGCGCTTTGCCGATCGGTATGGCGAGTTGATCCTCTGCCGGCATGTCGGTAATGATGTGGTAGGTACAGTCGACGGTGATCTCTGTGGGACCGTACATATTGGTGAACTGTATATGGGGATAGAGTTGCATCCACTGTCTGAGCGTTTTCGGCGGCAACACTTCACCGGCGCAGATGACGTGGCGCAGGTGCGGAAAGCTGTCCGGCTTCAGGCGGCGGGACTTGGCCAGCAGCGTGAGTACCGAAGGTACGCAAAAAAAGGTTGAAACCTCCCTTTGCTGCAGCCATTTTATGATGCGAGGCAAGACGGTATTGAGTTCTTCGTGCACCAGATGCAGGCTGGCTCCCACTTTAAAGGCGGTATAGAGGTCAAAAGTGGAATTATCGAAATACAGCGGGGCGTGATTGGCGATGACATCCTCGCCGGTGAGGGTATAGGTTTCCACACACCACTCGATGTAATCGATAATGGCCTTGTGGGGTATCATCACCCCTTTTGGGGTGCCGGTGGAACCCGAGGTGAACAGCACATAGGCGATATCGATTGACAGGTTTTTGTATACCACGGGCGGGCATTCGAAGGGCGCAAACTGTTCGATGTTGAACACCTCGATGGAACCCAGAGGTTGTAAGGCCTGAGCCGCGATATACTTATTGATCAGGTCTCGGCCCAGGTTGTCTACCAGTATGATGTTGCTATCGATAGTTTCGAGAATAGCGTTCAGGCGATTGGCCGGGGATTTGATATCAATCGGCACATAGGCGCAGTCACTTTTCAGGATACCGAGGATAGCTTTTATGGAATTGACGCTCTTGGCCATAAAAAACGGCACGAATTGACCTCGCTTGACACCCGACTCCTTGAATCGATGGGCCAGTGAGTCCGAAAACTGATCAATGTTGCTGAAAGTGTCGGATTCGGTGTCACAGCTTACGGCAACTTTTTTCGGAAACCGCCTGGCCGATTCTGAAAAATACTGCTGTACTAGCGTAATCATGGGTAGTCCGCTTCCGTGACGTCGGGTGGCTGGCGGTGCAGCGCCGGAATTGAGGGCATATTTTATGCAAATTTGCCGGCGGAATAAACCTCTAAATGGTAGCGGGGTCCAGGTCCGATTCTGCCTCCAACGAATCAATTCCAGGGGGGCACAAACTGTGATAGCCCCCGGGAAATACTGTATCATAAAGCTCTGGCCTCAAGGGCCGGGATGGTTTGGCCGGGATGGTTTGGCCGGGATGGTTGGGGCGGGAGGTGCGCCGCGGGTGGGCGAGGTAAACTCCGGTCATTATCTGTGAATAAACCAGGTTGTAAATCAGGGTGTAAATCAGGTTTTAAGTCAAGCTATAGCCCAGCCAAAGCAGAAAGCCCGCTGTTATTTGAAATTGCTTAAGATTGTGTAAAACGATTTATGGTTTGCCAACATTTTCCACGGTTGCCTGAGGGGGGAGCGATGAGAAGCATCAGGAGATTGTTTCAATACGGATTGCTGTTTTTAGTCGGCTGCACGGAAAATATACCTAACCCCGACGATATGAACCGCTATGAAAAAGCGGTTTACGACTCCGATCGCTGGCGCAGCGATCGGGCCCGCGACGAGGCCCGCAAGCCGGATCAGGTGCTGGCGTTCGCCCAACTCGAACCGGGAATGCGGGTGGTGGATCTGTTGGGCGGCGGGGGTTACTACACGGAAATCCTGAGTCATATTGTCGGCCCCAGCGGACAGGTGTATTTGCAGAATAATTCCCTGTTTTTGCGCTTTTCCACCGAAGAGCTGGAAAAGCGGCTCGCCAAAGACAGGTTACCCAATGTGGTAAGACTCGATTCTGAGTTTGCCGACCTCAAGCTGCCAGAGCAGGTCGATATGATCTTTATCGGCTTGAGCTACCACGATATCTATGTGCCCCGTGACGACCCGACGATCATGACCTCGCGGGAGGAGTTTTTCCCGCAGCTGTTGGGGGCGTTGAAAGAGGGCGGTAAATTGCTGATTATCGACCATGCCGGTAAACCAGGCTCGGGCATTTCCACCACACCGAAGCTGCATCGCATTGATGAACACTACGCGAAAACTGATATCGAACAGGCGGGCTTCACTTTTCTCGGCTCTCTCGATGTGTTGCGCAACCCCAACGACAACTATGATGTCAACATATGGAATAAAGCCGTGCATAAGAACACCGACAGGTTTATCTATCTGTTTGAGAAGTAGCGACAGCACTGCGTTTGCCGCACGGATGGCGGCCTATACTTATTCGATCAGCGATTGCGATGGGGAATAACATGCCAAAAAATGCAATTATTGTCGGGGTGGCGCGCTCAGGGACGAGTATGACCTCGTCAATCTTTACCAAAAAAGGCTACTTCGTCACTGAAGATGAAAATGAAGACCTGCGTCCGGCCGACGCCTACAATCCCGGTGGCTATTGGGAATCGGAAACGCTGATCCAGGAAAACGCGAAACTCTTCTCCGCCGTGGGTTTTCCCCACGACAATACATGGATGTACGACCCGATTTCACCCGCTCAGGCAGATAGCATTGCGGCGCTGGAGCCGACCGATGCCCACAGAAACTTTGTCGCCTCTTACAATAAAAATTCTCCGTGGGTCTGGAAAGACCCGCGTCTGTGTTACACGCTTGGCTTCTGGTGGCCGCTGTTAAACCCGGACTCTACTGCCGTGATTTTGCTAAAGCGGGACCCGGAAGCCATCTATCAGAGTTTTGTTCGCGTAAAGTGGCGTGAACAAACCGAGGCGCACAGACAGGAAACCTACGAGCGCATTCGCCGCCACCTCGCGCAGGCGGAAAAAACAGTAACAGCGATGAATGTGCCGCATATCGTGGTTCAGTATGAAGACTTCAAAACACAACCGGAGCGGGTGCTTGCCGAGATCAACCAGCTCTTTGAGCTTGATTTACGTCTGCAGGACCTGACTTATAACGACAGTTACAACCACCATTCCGCCATCGGCCGCCTGGGTACCGCGATCGATGTGCTGGTCAGTCGACTGCCGGTGCATTGGATCAAGCGCATCAAGCGTTTGACGCCGACGTTTCTGCTAAAGATTCTCTACCCTGAGCGCTACAAATAGCACAGTCGAGCGACGGCGGGGTTTCGCTCAGGTATTTACCCGCTCCAGTACCCGTTGAATCAGGTCGTTCCTGCTGCCAAGCGTGGTGAAGGTGTGATCGGCGTTGGCGATGAACTGTGCGGTTACAAACTGTGTTTTGAGACTTTTCTTTGCCCGGGTGCGACCTTCGGCCAGGAAGATGTTGTAGCCCGGGTCGGAGTCGGAGACAAGCAGGTCCAGCGGTCGCCGCAGGGACTCCAGGCGCGCCAGGTCCCGGCCGAGTCGGGAGGGTGGTTTGAGGCGCAGTATCTCCAGCCAAGTTGACATCAAGGCAGACACTGACAGGTAGGCCTGCTTGAACAGGAAACCCGACAGGGCTTTTATGTTTACCTGGCCTTTAAAGAGCTTTAGCCACTTACCGAGGCTCCGCGCCGATTGTGCGTAGTATTTTTTTTCGATTTGTTGCTGTTGTCGCTGCGGTGTTGCCAGAGATAAACCGCTCTCCCAATAAAAGATCAGCGGGTTGATAAGTATTGCTCGCGAAATAGCGGTATCGGTTAAAGCCAGGCTCCCGTGAAAGGCGACATTGGCACCGGAACACAGTCCGCCCACGATAAATCGCCGGTAGCCGCAGTTTTCCCGCAGGCAGTCAATGGCCGCTTTGAGATCCTGCAAAGCATGGGGCGGGTAGGGATGGTTGAGGTTTGCCGGTTGGTTGCGGGCACTGTCACCCAGATTCCCCAGATCGAACCGAAAACTTGCGAGACCTGCCCGGGCGAGGCGGCGGCATAGTTCGACATGCAGGCGATTGGGTCCCACATGGTGCGCGGCTCCCGTGTTGGAAATAACAAAAATGCTATCGCTTTGCCGAGTCAGGGTGCTCGATTCGAGCGGCCTGTTCAAGACACCGAAAAGACTGCCACTGTCGCCGAAGGTGATGATGGTTTCCACCCCTTCGTTGTCTGGCATGGGCGCCGCTGTCGCCACCTCGACCGGGACCGTTTCCGAGGGTGGGGATTTGGCGCTCTGTTTATCAAGCCAGTCGCAACAGTAGTCAATAACCGAATTGGCGACGATTGAAAACTGAGGTTGCTGCATCATCTCTGCGTAACCCGGCAGCGTGACCTGCTGTGCCGGGCGCGACCTTTCGGTGAGCCCCTGGAGCAGGCGGGAACTGGCGGGCGCACCGGTTTTATGGATGATCAGGTTGTTTTGTGTTGCGCCGAATTGGGTTTTTGCGAGGTTGATCTCCCGGTAGCGCGAGAGGGTTTCCCGGGTTGTGACAAAGCCGCCGAACTCCATGAACTCGGCGTTGTCCTCCGCTCCGCCATGGTACTGATCCATAATCTGCATATCCCGGACAAAAGCGTCCCCCCGCGTGCAGGGGTTCCACAGGATCAAATAGTCGGCATTTGTTTTCTCTGTGTAAAGCGCCGCCAGGGTTGCGCCCATCCGCAGGCCGAGCAGGCAAACCTTGCCGACGTTGGCAGTGGCTTTTAGTTTGGCAACGGCCGTCCCGATATTGGCCAGCCAGGTCTCGACCCGATCGGGTTGACTGGAATCTCCGGCGGAATCGCCGGTGCCGTGATAATCGAATCGCAGGCAGGGAAATCCGGCCGCTGCCAGTTTATCCCCCATCGCGACCAGTGTGCTGTGGGAGTGGGTGTATTCGTGGCCCAGTGGACAACACAGTACAACGCCGATATCGCAGCCGTCCTGGGCCGGCCGGTGCAGGCAGCTAAACAGCGGCCCCGTCTCCGTATCGAGCCACCCATAGTATCGCTGGCCGCTCATGACGCCGCTGCCGTATCTGTCACCTCGAAGAGCTGATGGCTCTCCAGGTGATGCCTGATTATATTCTCAGAGTTTGCCGACGGCGCCTCGCCGGGGCTATGGCTAAAAATGCTATCGCTAAAAAACTGTTGGACGGGAATATTCCGGTCCGTCGGTGAAAACATAAAATCCAGCTGTTCGTAGAGCTGTTGCTTTGCCAGCCAGACCAGGAATGCGAATTCAACCCGCCGTTGAAAAACCCGGCAGGACATGACATAAGCCTGCACTTTCCCCCCGCGGTCGATAAGGCAGGCCAGTATCTCCCCGTGGGAACCGTTTTTGTCTGCCAGGGTCGCGGTAAACAGCCTGCCGCCGTTATCGAGTATGTCGATAACGTCACTTGCCGCCAGTCGAATGCCGTTTAAGTTGAACTGGTTGGTTTTATTGATAAGCTGCACAGCGCGATCGAAGTCTTTTGCATGACGCCGGTGTATGGTCAGCCGCATCTCGAGATTTTTGAGAAATTCGGTCAGGTCGCCGCCCTGAACATCACTTGGCACCATACTCTTGAGGCGGGTTCGATAGAGCTCGGTGCGTTTTTTATCTTCGTCGCTGATACTCTGTCTGTGGAAAAAGGACGCCAGTGTTGAAAAAAAGTCGGGCAGTTCTGCGTCTTTTCCCGGAAACAATACACAGTTTACCTGCTCCAGCTGCTCGCGGACCTCGGCGATTTCGAGAGGGTTGTCATCGACGAAGACAATGGCATCCAGTCCCAGGTTGAGTTCTTTGGCAATCTGTTCCAGTTGTGCGGACTTGGCGTTGTAACTGGCGACGATGGAAACGAAATCATCGGTTTTTAATGTCATGCGATCGGTTGTGAAGGGCAGGTTGGCCAGTTCGGTGTCGTTGCGACTGACTGCTATCAGCACGACACCCTGGGATTGCAGGCGCTTCAGGTAGGTCTGGTATAAAAAATGGCGATAGCCGGCCCCGGTCGGACCGAAGTGGATGTTGTCGACACCATCTTCACCGATAACGCCCCGCCACATGACGTTGTCGAGGTCGGTGGCCAGAATTTTAGCGCTCGGCCGCGTTTTGCCGACGGCCAACTCGATAACCGTCTCGGACAGTAGAGAGACGTGGCTTGACGCTATCGGCGTACCGTGGGTCAGATAGCTTGCCAGCGCAAAAGCGGTCTCCGGGTAAACGCGTGCCCCCAGTTCGAGCGCCGCCGACCGTAAGTGTGTACGCAGCTTTTCGTTTGCATTGCCGTCGGCTGCAATCGGAGGTATGGGCGCATCGATATAGACAAATCCGGCGTTGGGCACATTGCCGAGCAGGGCCGCCGTGTCGCGAATCGATGCCAGAGACGCTGCCGGCGAGAATTCATCCCGGCTAAACCCGGTGCGCCAATCCAGGGGCGGAAGAAAATCCCAGGGCAGCAGGACAAAGACGTTCTTTACCTCATCGAAACTTTCTTGCCTGACAAACTGTTGCAGCGTATTGAAAGGTATTGCCTGCTGTCTGCACAGGAAACCCCGCGTCGCGGCATGGGCCTGTAAAAAAAGACTGAGATTTTCAGTCTCTCCCGACATTGCCAGTCGCAGCCCCAGCTCCGGACCCGATACGAATGACTTCACCAATTTATGCGCCGTCAGAAAGTTCATATCCATGGCTCCTTATCGTTGGCGACCAGCCCGGGTGTCAGCTGTTGTTGCTGATATAGTCGAGTATTTTCTCATAGGAAACCAGTGACAGCGCCTCCGCCGTGTCGATAAAGAGGTCGAACTCACTTTCAAGGGCGGTAATCAACGCTACATGGGTAACCGAATCCCAGGACTTTGTGGTGTCCTGGGTGGCTGCAGGAATTTGCGCTTCGTCCTGCATTTCGAACACGGCCGCAAATATGGCTTTCAGTAAGGCTTCATTTTCTGCTGACATGGAGACACCTTTCTATAAAGAGGCCGCTCAGCCCGTAGTTGTGGGTATGTCGTCCGTGCGGGACTTGTTTATTTTCTGCGGTAACGCCAATAGCCGCCGGCGCAGTTTGCCGGACAGATTTTTATCGACCGCCAGGTACAGTACGCTGGATACCGACACCATGGTGGCCAGAATCATAAACAGCAACAGGTAAGGGTCGGTCGATTCGATATATTCGTAAAACAGGTGGCGACCTGCCCGGTGGTGCACCAGGTACAGGGGGTAACTGATGCCGCTGAGGAAGGTAATACCCCAAAACGGTTTCATATTCAGTTTACCCTGCGATATGCCCGTGAATATAAGGTAGAAAGCCGCTATCAACAACCCGCCCCAAACGTAATCCACAGACTGCACCGGTATGGCTTTGTTCTCGAACTGCTGGGGTAGGTAGTAGATAGCAATACTAAACGACAGCGCTAATAATATAGTGTAGAAACGGGTAAATCCATGCCGCGACGCCAAAAAGAAGACCACCCCTGCAATCAGGTAACAGGAGTAGGCGGGAGAGATGAACCAGGACATAAAAAAGGGCTGTTGCACCACCAGATACAACAGGGTGACTGACAACCAGGCGACCAGCCATAAGTGCGCCTTATGCAGCCAGTTCAATGCCAGTAACAGAGCCGTCCAGGCATAAAACTGCAGTTCTATATGCAGTGTCCAGTAAACCGGGTCTATATCGCTGACCCTCAGGTAGTCGTTCAACATCGTCAGGTTGGTGAGAAACTGGGCGAGACTGATGGGCGATTTGTCGCCGACCAGGATATACACGATGGCTGTGGTAAAGATCATCGCGGCCCAGTAGGTGGGATACAGGCGGGTAAACCTTGAGACGGAAAACTCCCAAAAGGAGCGGTTGATGGTTGAATTGCAGATGACAAAACCGCTGATCATAAAAAACAGCGGCACGCCGAGAAAGCCGAATTTGGTGAACCACACGATCTCTTCGTAGTGAGCGGCGCGATCGCTCATGGCAGTCAGGTGATAGAGGAAAACCCAGAGGGCGGCAAATATACGCAACACATCTAATGTGTAGATTCGATGACTATTCATAAAGATTACAACTGTTGCTTGGCGGGTTGAGGGTGTTGAAAAGCGTAGTGGCGCAGGTGGCGGATCAATCTGTCAGTCAGTTGATCGCGTTTTTCGCGCTTGGAAAAAGTATGGTCCGCGTCGTCGATAAAGTACAGTGACAGGTCGTCCCGGTTGGCCATTTTCCTGGCGATCAGCTTAGCCTCGGAAACCAGAATTTTATGGCCCGGGTCTGAGCGTGAGAAAATAAAGCTTATATTCCTGCCGGCCTGTTTGAAGCGCAACAGGTCCCGCCCCAGCTGGCTCGGCGGCAGTATCGCCAGGCGCTCCAGCATATTCTTACCGCCTTCGCGAACCCTCTGCGCGAAGAGCTTAAGAGTGAACTTGACGATATAGGCTATATCTACTTTGCCTTTGAGCAGGCGCACCCAGTTGCCCAGACTTTTCACGGCATATTCGTAGTACTTGGCGTCTTTGTTGACCTGATATGCCGAGGGTATCTCAAGCGACATCCCTTCTTCCCAGTAGAAAGTCAGCGGGTTGATCAGCACCGACTCGACGATCGGGTGGTCCGGCAGCGACAGACCGGCGTGAAAAGACAGATGTGAGCCGGAACACAGACCCGCCAGGATAAACTCCCGATAGCCGAGTTCTGTTTGCAGATGTTCCAGCACGGTCGCCAGGTTGGCAACGGCGCCGGCGGGGTAGGGGTGGTTTTCCTCGACGCTGGTTTCGCAGCAACTGTCGCCCAGGTTACTGAGGTCGTAGCGAAAGCAGTCCAGCCCTGCCTCGGCGAGCGCGCGGCTCAATTCCACATAGAGGCGGTTGGGTCCAACGTGGTGAACGGAGCCGGAGTTGGACAACACGACCAGCGGTCCGCAGGGTGCTGCTGATTGGCGCTCGGGTTGAGTCAAGATACCGAACATTTGCCGCTGTTGTCCGGCGATAACCAATGACTCGCGCACCGCCCGCGGTGCCTGTAGCCGTTGTGTCGCCGGCGCCCGAGCCCGAAAGGAATGCCGGTCGCCAAGCGTGAGCCGGGTTGTCGAAGGGGTGTCCGCGCGATCGCCGGCGGGCCCCTGCCGTGCCAGCCAGTCGACGATGGCACCGATGGCGGCATGGGGAACTTTGGTGTCCTGGGGTTCGGCCAGCATATCCAGGTAGCCGGGGCCCTGCACGACATCAACGGCAATGTTTTGTTGTCGCAGGCAGTTCGCATAGCTGTCGTCGGTGCTGACATGGTCGGGATTTACTATCAGCACTTTCTCATTGCCGGTCGGGACGTCGTTGGTCAGGTCGATGGATTTCAACCGCTCCAGGGTCTCCGTCGACAGCAGAAAGCCGGCGGTTTCAATAAAGTTCTGCTCGTACGACAGTGCGGCCGCCGCCATTTTCGCCAGTGAAGTCATTTCCCGCACATAGCGTTTGCCTTTGACGCAGGGGTTCCACAACACCAGGTAATCCACAGTTTGCCGGCCGGCGGACAGGGCTGCCAGGGTGGCTCCCAGTCGCAGGCCGACGAGGGCGACCGCCGTTACGGCGGTATTGCTTTTCAGCCAGTCGACCTGGGCCTGAATATTCTCCAGCCAGACCTCAATGCGTCGCGGGGCCAGCATATGATCGTCGGAATCACCGGTGCCGAGGTAATCGAATCTGAGTGTCGGGTATCCGGCTGCGGCCAGGGCGTCGGCCAAATGTCGCAACGAGCGATGGGCATGGGTGTATTCGTGGCCGACGGGATTGCAGATAACAATGCCCAGTTTGCCGCCGCATGTCGGTGCCGCCGCGTGCGCCGGCAAGTGCAGCCAGGTGAACAACGGCCCTGCGGCGGTTTGCGACCAGAAGGCAGTGCGCTTCACACTCATAGCTGCAACCTGATCGGGTGGGCCAGATTGACAGCGCTCAAAGTGCCGCGAAACGATCGCGGTGTATCGGTGCGGCGGCGCCACTGTACGACCTTGTCCACCTGCGGTAACAGATGAAAGAAATTATCGTCGGGCTCGTGGTCGCGGATGTCGAGGTCGACACACTGCAAAAAACGATCGGCTCTCAGAGTCAGGCTGAAACCCCGGTCGTTGGGTTCGATGCGGGTAACGATGTCAGCCTTATCCTGACAGGTCAGCTTGAGCGTGCCGGGAAAGTAGCAGGCCTCGGAAACGGGGCTGCCCTGCGCATCGGTCAATCTGGCAAAGGCCAACTCGTGTTTGGGGGGACCGAAGCGATAGTTGTAGGTGGTGTCGTAGAAGCGCCCGAGTAGCGCATCACTGTTGAGTGTTATGGTGCCGCGGGCGGTGATGCTGATCGGCGTGGTTTCCCGGGCAGTGAAGGTTTGTCCCCGATCGATCAGCCCGAACTCCAGGCTGCCGGTAAACGGCGCCGGCATTTCGTTGATCGCGGTGATGTCGAGGCCGTCGAGACCGTTGTCGGTGAGTAGCACGGCGCGCTTGGCCCATACCCGCCGCAGATAATAATACACCGCTTTGGGCAGGTTGCCGGCGTCGAGCAGACCCCAGCCGGCGCCCGGCACCAGGTCTTTAAAGAACCAGACCAGCGCGCCGCCGCAGCGGGTCGAGGTGCGCCAGCGGCTGAAAACCTGTGCCATTACCTCGCCGGTGACACTGCGTGACAGTTGCAGGTAGCGACCCGGATTGTGGTAGCGCAGTGTCGCGGGGTCTTCGGCGTAGAGCGATTTCAGATAGTGGTCGCGGATGTCCTCAAAGTCCCAGCCGGTGCCGGTATCGCGCGGCACGCCGGCTTTCCAGCGCGGGTGATGACAGGCGAAAACGCCGCCGCCCATCACGCTGTTGACGGTGCTGTCGGCGGGGATATTGGCAAAGCCGAGGCACTCGGGTGTGAATTTCACCTGCTCGATAATGCGATCGGACAACGCCCGCTGGTAGGCACCGACGGCGTAAAAGTGGCTGAGCCCCGTGCCGATATGAAACGGCAGCGCGCCTTCACAGGGCGTTGAAGGAAAATAGGGAATGCCCGGGTGCAGTTGCTCGCACAGCGCCGGTATCGACGCGTCGAACAGCGGGCTTTGCCAGTGCTCGGCCGGCATACCGAACATCGCCGCCTGCTGTTGCACTTCGCTGTTGCCGCAATAGACGCTGATACAGGCGAAGCGACACAGGCGTTGTAATTGCTCGCTGACCTCCGCTGTGACATTGGCCAGGAACTGCTGATCGTCGGCCGGGTAGTCCATGTTGGCGAACATGAAATCCTGCCAGACCATGATGCCCAGTTCATCGCACAGGGCGTAGAACGTGTCCTGTTCATAGACCATGGTGCCGCCGATGCGCAGCATATTGACGCCGGCATCCCGTGCCAGCAGGAGGCTGCGTCGCAGTTCGCGCGGGTCGCCGGTGAGGCTGTCGATATCGTTGATGCTCCAGCAGGCGCCGCGGCAGAAGATCGGCACACCGTTGACCGCGATGGCCAGGGCGGCGTCGCCGCCGGCACTCGACTCGCGTGCGACGGTTACCTGCCTGAAGCCCAGTTTACCGCTGTCCAGCGTGGTGCTGGTACCGTCGATGGATATTTCCAGTGCGTAGTCCACCAGAGCGGCGGTCCCGTGCGTATGGGGCCACCAAAGCGGTGCCTCCACGGCAAGCTGCTGGGCAATCGTCAGGCGCTCGCCTTGGTGGTGTAGCGCCAGTGGAAAGCGCACGCCGTCCAGTATCAGATGTGCAGTCGCCTGTTCTATGAGGGTGGCGCTCGAGGTTATGTCGAGTATCGACAGTTCGACTTCGATATCTACAGCAGCAGTACTGTTATCGCTGCTGCTGGTATCGGCAAGCTGCGCCTGACCGTCGGCGTTTGCCTGTGGTCGCAGTAGCAGCTTGGTTACTGACACCTGCGCGCGCCTTTCCAGAGACACGGCTCTCCATGGACCTATGGGTTTGACCGGCGGTGTCCAGCCCGGTATCCGGCCCAGCAGCGTGGTGCGATGCCAGCGCAACTGTTGGTGTTCGACCAGATTGGTTTTCCAGCGCGGGCGAGGTTTTTTGTCGGCCAGTTGTCGGGTTAAACTGCGAAAGACAATGTGCAGCCAGTTGGCGTCGGCAATATGTGCGGAGATGTCGACCTCATAGGTGCGGAACATATTGTCGGCGACCAGTATCACCTGTCCGTTGAGCCACACCTGCGCATGGGTTGCCAGACCCTCGAAACAGATAAACCAGCGCTGGCCGGTACGCCGGGTGGCGTCGAGTGTAAACGGGCAGCGGTACCACCAATCGCAGTCGTCCCAGTTTGAGTCCGGTAAGCGGTAGCCACTGGCCGCTGCCGCGGTGGCCAGGGTGCCGGGCACGGGGGCGTCGATCCACTCGCTGGCGGCTGGCAGTTCCGTCGGGCTCGGGTACTGATCGGCTGGTGTGTTACACAGGGCCCAGAGGGTCGGCAGGGGCAGTTGTTCTCTTATCACGTTCTACGCTGAGTCCCTTCGTCGGCCCGTGGGTGTCGATGCGGCCCCGCCGCGGCTCCCGGTTTGCGACCGGTACCCGCTCCACAGGCCCGCAACCCTAGGCATACTTTTGCCGCAGGGTTTGCATGCCCTGCTCCCAGTGTTCGCCCATAGTATTGATTGTGGACGTATCCAGCGCGCGTTTGCGGGCCATGGCTCGCGCGAGCTGAAATTGAAAAGCTTTTGCCGTAGTGGAAAGACTGCCGAAAGCCTCGACTGCGCCGTTCAGCCCTGTCTCGCCGTGACGCTCGAGCCAGCGCAGATAGGTTTCCACCAACTCGAAACAGGCGCCATACTGGCGCAAAGTGGCGAATGAGTATTTGTGGAAGGTTTCGATGGACTCCGCCATCAGCCAGTCGAGATCGGCTTCAAACCGCTCTTTAAAACGTGTAAACGGATTGTCGGATGGCGTCAGCGCGAGGTTGCGTCGCAATACCTCGACCGATTTCTGCGGCAACGGGCGCCGGTCGGTTTCGATAAGCTGCGGCCTCAGTTTCAGGTACTCGATATAAGGCGGCAGTACCCGCGGGTTGGGAATACCGTCAAGCTGCAGTAGTTCGCGGCAGTTTTCCCCATCGAGTTCGTAGTAGCCCTGGCCGTGAAAGTAACCCAGGCGCGCGTTTTCAATGTCCACCGCATTGACGGCGATGGTCGTTTTAACGTGTTCGGTCTGGTAGGCCGTGCCGGCGGTGTCGGGCAGAAAATAGGAGTCGACTTCGACCAGCACGGGACGGCCCAGGGAAACTTGCTCCTCCACATGGGTGGCGAATGATAACCAGGGATTGAGTTCCTGTATTTCGATACCGAACAGGGTGAACAAATCCTGGTGCGGAAATTTGAAGAACGTCCACTGATCGCCTTCGAAATCAATGCACAGCGTAAACGGCAGCGCCGCTATCGGCTCCAGTTCAAGGCCGTGGAGCAGCTCCACCATCACATCGACATAGCAATTGGTTTCGGCCCAGCAGCGATCCGCGCCGTGGATGGCGTGGTTTTGATATCGACTGGCATCTATCGGTAAAATTTGTTTCAGCATCGGATAAAACCTGAGTGCCGGGTGTCGAGCCGGTTACCTGGAGACAGACAGCCGCTCGCCGCAACGCTCTTTAACTCTCTTTGATTGCAACCTGCATGGTGGCGTTGTGTTGGCGTATTCTATCGTTGTTGACCATCAACGCCGCGCCGTACGCATCCCTGATATGGCGGCTGAGACTGTTTTTACTGTCGTTGCGATAGCCGGAAATACCCACTATCGACAGGGCTCTGCCGACAATATCCACCACCATTTCCGAACAGCGAAGCTTGACGTTATTGGTTCTGATGGAGAAACCGAAATTGGAAAACTGATCTTCGTTGTTGTCCCGCAGCAGGTCCTCGTATTCGCGGATGAATACATACAGGCCGCTGCGCATACTGTAGAGCTGTTCGTCCACCTCCGACAGGCGAATGGAGCTGATGGCGGGACTGTCGGGGTTTTTGCGGTAGGCGTTGCGAACGCTGGCGCGGGCGCGGTTTACGGCGTCGGTTGCCAGGCCCAGCCACAGCGAACCCCACACCAGGTGTGATACCGGATGCATGGTCTTGCTCAGAATGTCGGCGAAGGGTTGCGGTAATACCTGGTGGCTGCCGCCGCTGGCCGTCAACGTGTAGCCTGAACTGCAGGTGCCGCGAAAGCCCAGCGTATCCCAACCGGACAGCGGCTCAAACTCGCTGTCCCCCGTGTTGACCAGCACTTGCACTTGATCGCTGCGGGCGGCCTCGGGATGGCTGCGGCAGGTTACCATCACCGCATCGGCATCGAGGGCGTAAGAGATGACCGGCGCCTGTTTTTTCAGGGCAAAGTTATCGCCCTCGGGCTCCAGTGCACACAGGCTCGAGCGCAAATCGCCGCCAATGCCCAACTCCGTGGTGGCCGATGCCAGCAGATACTGGTGTTCGCAAAGAGATACCAGGTAGTCGCGAAAAAAATCGGCATTGCGGGCGTGGTGCACTATGCAGGCTACTTGAATCTGGTGCATGGCATAGATCATTGCCGTGGACGCACAATATCTACCCAGCATCTCGCAAATTTTACACAGTTGTGAAATGCTCAACTCGTCGCCGCCGAACTCGCGAGGCACATAAGCGCTCAGCAGACGATGTGATTTGAGGGCTTCGAAAGACTCCGAGGGAAAACGTGCTTGCGTATCCACATCGGCGGCGGTGTCCGATATCACCCCCGCGCCGATCGTGTCGACTATCTTCAGGATATCGGCAAAATCACGGGATGCTGTTGCGTCCATAAGTACTCCTGGATGAAAAAAAGATACCGAAGCGGCTGCTATCCTGAGTGCTATGCAAGCATTAGTCCACTAAATCCTCTACCACTTCATTTAATGCACTGATGCTCTGGAACGTGGCGCGCGATAGCACCGCATCCGGAAATTCGATGTCGAACTGATCTTCGATGGCGAGCATCAGGTTGACCGTTGTCAGCGAGGTTAGCCCGACTTGGTAGAGGTCGCTATCGTCCTCCAGTTGCGCCACATCCACGCTTAATTTGCCGCAATCGGACAATATCTCGCGTATTTTTGCTTTGTGCATGTTGAGTATCTCAGTAGTTGATTGAGCGCCGGTCACACCGATTTTACGGCGGCGTGACGGGACCTGGCAGCGGCGGCAGGCCGTTGCCAACCGGAGCGCACATTTTAGACGCTCGGTAAAATAACACCAACATTATCAATAGTGTAGACGCTGTTTTGCGAATGTCTGTAAAAAAAACCGACATGATTTCGACTGTGAAAGCGCCCGCCGTCAGATTCTCAAATCACTGCCGCGAACGGTCCTGCGTCGGGGGCCGGAGCCGGTTGCGGCGGATAGCGTCAGGGCAAATTCTTAACGATGGCCGGCCCCACCAACTTGGTAATCCACAGGGGCAGTTTTTTCCAAATGGCGATGACCAGGCGGTACTTGGGATTGTCGGGGTTGATTTCCGGCAGGGCGCTGCCGGCCGGTAACCAGTAGTACCAGTAGTGTTGTACCGGAGTGGTGCCCCATTGTTTTTTGAACTTGTAAGTGCCGGCGTCGCGGGTGGAGCGACCGAAGTCGAAGAACGCGAAGCCTTTGTCGATGGCAAGGCGCAGTATTTGCCGGTACATCCACATGTTGATGTTGAGTTTGTTGACCCTGCGCAGTGTCGATGCCCAGGGTATCTCAAGCAGCTCACCCCGGCCGATCAGGAACGCCGCCGCGACGCACTGCTTATCGATATAAACGCATACCACCGTGGTTTCAGTTGAAAACCGGTCGAGGATATTTTGAAATAACGACTTGGCGTAGACAGGGGTGCCCAAATCCCGCATATTCCTGGCGAAAACGTCGTAGAAATCTTCCAGCAATTCCACACCGCCGAAGCGTATCTCGGGGTTGTGGCGAGTGGCGAGCTTCGTCTGTGCCCTGACCTTTGCGCCCAGGGCGTGGTCCAGTTCGTCGTCGCTCGCCGGCAGGGCCCTGATCATGGAGACCTTTTTATCCTGGTAGGGAAGATCGTAACCGGGTGTGGTGGTGCGGATTTCGATATGACTCCAGCCCTGGGCAGCGGCAATTTCACCGGCTTTTGCCAGCAGCAGCGCCGCCGTGTCGGCGCAGTCAGCCAGTGGACCGCCGTAGTTAAAAAACGGTATTGATACGCTGAAACTTCCGAAAAGCCGGCTTTGCAGCCAGATCAGCGGCAGTATCCCGACGATCCGCCCGGTGCTGTCAGTGGCGGCGAGGTAAAAGCCCCGGTGGTTGAACGAACTGTCGATCACCTGGCGCCAGCCATAGTGATGATAGATCGACGCCTGCGGGTGTCCGGACACATAGTCATCCCAGTCCGATTGCCTGGCGTCGTCTATGGCACTGACGCTGACCGCCTCTGGCGCAGGTGCCGGGGGCGCCGCTTGCGGAAGAAACTGGCGGGGCAGTTGTGGTGTTTGGGGTTTGTCTGCGGTGTGGCTCTGCAGGCGCGCGGTCAGTGCTTTCTCGGCGGCTTTGCATTGCGCTTCCTGGGTTTTCAGGGCGGCGGAGATGGTTTGCATCTGCCGCTTGGCCGCGTCGGTGGCCCGGGTGTCGCCGGCGGCCTGTTTGAACGATCTGGCACACGTCCCTTTTTCGTCGCGCAGTGTTTTAATGCGGGCGCGCAGGTTGCGAATTTCTTCGACCGCGGCGGCAATCGCCTCGCTGTCGGGCAGTGTGTTGACGCAGGCGGACAGCTCCCCGGGAGATAATGCTAGCAGTGATTTTGTATCCATGGCTCTGGCAATTGAAGTGAAAGAACTGCCCACCGGGCGCTGACAAAGCCGGCATTATACCCAAGTTGCCGGTGCTGATATACGTCGCCGTCGCCGTCGCTGCCGCTGTGCCCTGCCCGGGCGTTGCGTGCGATCCGGGTTTAGCCGTGTGCGGCGCGGGGTAGTCTTTCTTTCTCGCTTTTAGGGATAACCCCAAGCGGGTGGTTTGTGATTAAATAGTGGTGGTGTGATGCGGGGAAAAATAAGAAACGACGCCAATGACTAAACGTTTAGCCAAACACGTCCTGCCTGCGGTGATTGAGTGGACGCCGCATCGCCTGATCGCGCGGCTACTCGGCGGCTTTACCCCGATCTTTATGCTGCACCGGATCGTCGCCGATGGCCTGGCGGTGGAGGGACACACGCCGGCGTTTATTGAGCAGTGCCTGAGTTACATCAGAAAGCACCGGTATAATCCGATCAGCCTGGAGACCTATGGCCGCTTGCGGCTCGCCGGCGAGCCGGTGCCGGCGCGGTCCGTGGTGTTTACCATCGACGATGGCTTCAAAGATCAGTGCCTGGTCGGTGGTGAGGTTTTCGGCAAGTACGATATACCCCTGACATGCTTTTTGATCACCGACTTTATCGACGGTCGTCTGTGGCCCTGGGACGATCAAATCCGCTACGTACTCGATAGCACGCCGCGCCGCCAGTTTGCCGTCAAGCTAATGGACGGCTCAGACTTTGCGGTGGATCTGGCGTCTGCCTCGCCGCACGGCAATGCCCGGCTGCTCCGCAATCGACTCAAAGAGATCGATCAGACGGCGCTCTATGACTGGCTGCCGCAGTTTTACCGGGCGGCCGAAGTCGATGTGCCGGCGGCACCTCCGGCTCACTATCAACCGGTTTCCTGGGCCGAGGCCAACGCCTTTGTCGCCCGGGGGCATGGCATTGCGCCGCACACGTGTTCCCACCGGATTCTGTCGCGGCTGCAGGAGGAGACCAGCAGCCGCGAGATCACCGCTGCAGCCGCACGGGTGCGGCAGGAGGTTGCGCAGGCGGCGCCAGTGTTTGCCTATCCCACCGGGCGCCGTCAAGATTTTGGCGAGCGCGAATACAGCGCCGCGGCCGCGGCCGGATTTTCCTGTGCCGTGTCGACGGTACCGGCGGCGGCCGCGCCGCGTGATCATCGCTATGCGTTGCCGCGTTTTTCGCTACCCGAAAACTTTACCGATTTTATTCAGTATTTGACCTATATCGAGGTTGTCAAAAGCAAGTATTACCGGCGCTCGCGCCGCTCGATGTGAGCGACTGCGCCGTTCACGCCGGTTTGACGGCAGCCTCTTGAAAGCTGTTCAGGTCGATAGTGGTGTCAACTGTCGTTGCGGCGAGACTCTGCTCGATGCTGCCGAAAGAAAAGTCCTGCAGCAGGCGTTGCAGGCGCGGCAGGCAGTGGCGCAGGTTGGTATAGTGGCGAAAATTGGAGAGCAGGCCGGCACCGGGAATGCGAGGCTGTTGCGGATCGATTTCCCAGGGGTGTAAATAAAAAATCATCGGCTTGGTCTGGCCGTTGCTTGCCCGTTCAAACAACCAGCGTGAAAGCACGTAGGGATATTGGCGGAAATAACCGCCGCCGGCTGCCGGGACGCTTTGACCGAGCACTTTGGCGGTGGTCAGCGGCAGCTCCGTCAGTGTCGCGCCGTTGCGGGTTTTGATGGTGTAAGGTTGTTCCGGGGTGCCGGGCATGCCGTAGCGGTCATGGTGGATGGGGAAAATGCTGGAATCCCAGCTAAACCCCAGTTCGGCCAGGATGTCGAGGGCCCAGAGCGACGCCCGGGTAATGGAGTAACTGGCGGCGCGATAGCCGGCGATCGGTTTTTGTGTGATCGCCTCCAGAATTTCTTTCGATTTGTAGGTCTCTTCCTTGAAAACTTCGGGGGTCTGACTATACACAAGATCATGGCTGTAGCCGTGGGAGGCCACTTCATGCCCGCCGGCGACGAGTTCCGCCACCAGTTGCGGGTGCCGCTCGGCAACCCAGCCGAGTACGAAGAAGGTGCATTTAATGTCATTCTCGGCAAATAAATCCAATAGCACCCGGGTGTTTTGCTCGACCCGACTGGGCCAGTTGCTCCAGTCGTCAAATTTTACGACACTTTTAAAGGCTGCGACTTGGTAGTAGTCTTCGACGTCAACCGTCATCGCGTGGAGCATGGGCTTGGGGGTGGTGTCTGGTAAGCCGGACATAAGGTGTCTCGAATTTTTACAACTGTATGACTGTCAATGAACACATACTAACACAATGTAGATTACCCTGAAGAGACAGAGTGGATAGAAATCTGACGCGTGGTGCCCTGCTGGGCATGCTCCTGATCGTAACGGCGGTGTTTTGGCCGACGTTGCAGCAACTCCATCTGCGCTGGGTGCAGATGGACAATACCTATGCCTACGGTTACTTTCTATTGGCCCTGGCGGGCTTTATTGTTCACCAGCGGATTCAACAGCACCGCCACACGGATCGGCGGCCGGTGTGGTTGGGCGGGGTGGCCAGTCTGCTGGCGTCGGTGGTCTGGCTGGCAGGGTATTTGACCCAAACCCAGTTGTTGGAGCAAGTGGCGCTGCCGATTATTATCTGGGGGTGGGTGCTGGTTTACTTCGGCTGGCGTTTTGCCCGCGCGGTGGTACCGGCTTTTGTGCTGGTTTATTTCACCATCCCGTTGTGGGATGTGCTCGTCGATCCCCTGCGGATCATCACTGTTATCGTCGTGCAGTGGTGGATCCGTTTATTGGACATCCCGGTGTTTATCGACGGCTTTGTGATTGAGGTGCCCGCCGGCACTTTCGTGGTGGCGGGCGGCTGCTCCGGGCTCAACACGCTGCTGATGGGTGTGGTGATCAGCGCCTTTTATGCCGCTCAATATCTGCGCTCTTACCGGCGAGTGCTGTGTGTCGTGCTGATGGTGGGCCTGGCGCTGGTGGGCAATTGGGTGCGGGTTTTTTTACTCGTGCTCATCGGTTACTACAGCGATATGCAGAACCCGCTGGTCTATGATCATCTGGCGTTTGGCTGGGCGGTGTTTGTGGTTTGTCTGCTGGTGTTCTTTTTTCTGCTGCGCTTTATCGACGGAGATGGAACCACCGGTGCCGATGCAGGGGTAGCACCTGCCGTTGCCGGCGGTATCGGGCCCGCCGTCGGTGCCGTGGCCCTGTTGATTGCCGTGGTGTTGTCCATCTCGCCGCCGGTCTGGGCGCGCCTGCAGGGCGCCGGCGACGGCTCGGCCGGTACCGGCATAGCGCTGGCATCTGAGGCAAGCCTGCGGCCGGTGCCGGCCGATCGCTGGATTCCCGATTACCGGGGCTATGATGTCTTACAGCAATGGGCTGGCGATATTGCCGGTTTACCCGCGGTGCTGACGGCGCTCACCTATTTGCAACAGCGCCAGGGTAAGGAGTTGATTTACTTCGCCAACCGGCTGGCGGACGAAGATCGGGAGCGACGCCTGCCACCGCTGGTGCTGGCGAACGGACTCAAGGTCGGTCGTTCGATTGTCAGCGGCAGCCGCGGTCCCTCGCTGGTGTTGTGGACTTATCGAGTGGGGGATTGGCACACGCTTTCTGACCTTTACGCCAAGCTGTTGCAGATACCTTCCCGGTTTGCCGGCGAGCCCGCCGCGGGTCTGCTGGTAGTGACACTGCGATGTCGCCAGACCCGTTGCCGGCGGTTGCTGCAACTGGCGGAGGGGGAGAATTTTAGCGCCGAACTTGCCGCCACGCTCGATGGCGTGCGCTGGACGTATCGCTGAGGTTCGGATGGTCAAAGCCAGCCCGAGAGGCGGGCGCCCAGCTTATCGGCGCTGTCGCTTCTGTCCTGGTGCACACCAATTCTCAGTAATTGAAAGGGCTGTAGTTGGTTGGCGCGGTTGATACCGGCGGCGGTGGTTACGGCTGCTTTGTAGAGTTTGGATACCTGACTCAGGGCCAGGTCGCAGACGTCGCCGTTGGGGTAGCAGAACAGCTCGATCGGCTGATCCAACTCCGCTTGCAGGCGCGCTTTACTGTCTTCCAGCTCTTTGATCAGCACCTTGGGCTCGAGGTCTTCGCGCAGCCGGAAGTGGTGGCAGGTGTGGGAGCCGACATCCACCAGCCCGGATGCGGCCATCTCCCGCAGTTGTGTCCAGTTCATCAGTGCTGCGTCGTGTCCGCCGCCGTCGCCGCTGGTATCGATCTGTGCCAGCCGTTGGTGCAGCAGGCTGTCCGGGTGTTGTTTCAGGTGTTGAATGACGCCGGCAATGGTTTCCTGGTCGGGTACCTGCGCCGGGTTAGCCAACAGCGGTTGCAGCCAGTCGATCGACTGCCAGTGGCGGGGGGGGCGCCGCAACAAATCATTGATACGGTTGGGCCAGAATTGTTGATCGGTGCCGATCATATGGGAGACGGCGAAGAGCGTGGCGGGCACTTGTTCCCGCTGCAGGATGGGGAAGGCGTATTCGTAGTTGTCTGCCCAGCCATCGTCGAACGTAATGGCGCAGGCCTTTGCCGGCAGCGGGCGGTCGGCGCTCCAGCGGTCGATCCACTCGCGCAGGGGAATTAAGGTAAAATGTCGCTGCAGTTGCCGCAGGTGATGGCCAAATGTTTCCGGTTCGACAATCATACCGGGCTCCTCGGCCCGGTAGCGGGGATCATCCTTGGGGAGAATCCGGTGGTACATCAACACCCACAGTCGGGGCACCGTCGATTTGCGGCGGTGCGATCCGAATTGGGCGGCGGTCCACTCCAGTGGCGTGCGGACCAGGTTCTTGGCGATGTGGGAGATAGACGACATGGTGAATAGTAAGTGACTGAGTCGGTAAACAGACATTGTAATGGGGTGAAAACCATCTTGCATCTTATAGATACCACCGGTCCAGGTGGTGCGGAGACGGTTTTTATCCAATTGGCCGATCTGCTCAGGCAGCGCGGCTATCGATCCCTGGTGGTGATTCACGGTCCGGGATGGGTGCACGATGAGCTGCAGCGGCGCGGTTTGGCGCCCCTGGTGGTGGCGGTAACCGGCGGCTTTGCCGTGGGACTGCTGTGGCAATTGTTGCGGTTGGTGCGCAGGGAAAAGGTCGATGTTATTCAATCGCACCTGTTGGGGTCGAATGTGTATGCCGCCATGGTGGGGCTGCTGGCACGCGTGCCGGTGGTGGCCACCTATCACGGGATGGTCGATATCAATCCCCGCGAGCGCTTTCGCCGCATCAAGCACCGGGCGATGAAATGGGGCATTCGACGCTATGTCACCGTCAGCCGGCGTCTGTTGGATAGTGTGTGCGCGCAGAACCTGCTCGATCCGGACAAGACCACCGTGGTCTACAATGGTATTGAAACGGAAAAGTACCGGCCGAATCAGTCGTCGCGTCTGCGCCGGCAACTGCAGGTGGCCGATGATGCGCTGCTGGTCGGCAGCCTGGGCAATATCCGCTCCGCCAAAGCTTACGATGTGTTGATCGAGGCAGCGGCGCGGGTAGTGCCCGATTATCCGAACCTGCATTTTATTGTGGCCGGTCATCAGAAAGAGCCGTTGATGTCAGAACTCAATCGACAGGTTGTCGAGTTGGGTTTGGCCGATCATATTCACTTTATCGGTTTCTACGAAGACAGCGCCGATTTCCTGGGGCAATTGGACTACTTTGTACTGTGCTCGAGTTCCGAGGGTTTTTCCATCTCGACCATCGAGGCGATGGCGACCGGCCTGCCGGTGCTGGTGACCCGTTGCGGGGGGCCGGAGGAAATTGTCAGTCATGGTGAAAATGGCTGGATGGTACCGCCCGGCGACCCTGCGGCCCTGGCGCAGGCGCTGGCGCAGTTGATCGCCGACGCCGGATTGAGTCACAAACTGGGTGCCGCCGGTTTGGCCCATGTGAGGAACACATTTGACGTGCAGGCGATGCTCAATGGTTATGAGGCTATTTATACGCGGTTGTAGTTGTCTCTTGCGGCGGCACGGTGCGGGGACGTAACTTCAGTTGCGTCCCCCTAGAATGGTGCCACTCCCCTTTCTAAAGGTACCACTACCGGCGGCACAATGCGGGGACGTAACTTCAGTTGCGTCCCCTTAGAATGGTGCCACTCCCCTTTCTAGAACCCCCTCCCCACATCCTAATCACGACCGCAGCGCCCTAACATAAGCCTTAACCTCAGCCCAAGCCGGCCTCAAATCCCCGAGCCGGTTCACCTCGTGGCGGGTGATGAAGGGCCTGGGAATGAAAAAACCGATCAGTCTCGCCAGTTTCTCCCACCGGGTAAAATCCCGGCTTCTCAGCGCTAAATAAAGACTGTCGATATCGCCCAGCAGCCAGCGCAGGCGCCGGCCGACCCGGTACTCGCCGACAGGATCGACCGGGCGTTGTGCGGTGATTTGCCACAACAGTTTCGGAAAGTCCACCCCCGCATCTATCGCCAGTTGCAAAGACCCCCAAAAGCGGGTGTTTACTTCCATCAAATAAGGGTGCCCGTCGGGGGTCATCCGAAATTCGATCATGGCAACGCCGTGCCAATTGACCGCCGACAGCAGCTTGCGGGCCATCTCCTGCAGGCGCGGGTTGATGGCAGCGCTGGCGCTCAGTACACTAACGCCCCCCTGGGGCGGTTTTTCCCGCAGCCGCTGGTGAGCAAAGAAAGCCACCGGCTCGCCCTGGTCGTAGAGCGCGAAAATACCGGCGCCGGTGCCGGGGACAAATGACTGCAACATAAACTCGTTATTTTGCAAATAGTCGGTTGCGGTCAGGATATGCTCCAGTTCGGCGCGGCTGCGGGCCACTCGGACGGCGGTGTCCAGCCATTGCTGACCGGTCCAGATACGGGACAGGCAGGGCTTGACCACGACCGGAAACTTTTCCACCTTCTCCGTCTCGACATCGCCTGCGCGACAGTAGTGCCGACTTGCGGGGGTGGGGACGTCGACGGACTGTGCCAGCTTCACCAGCTTGCCCTTGTCGGCCAGGGACATAACGGTTTCATAGGGCGCGAATGGCAGCAGGCAGTGACCGATGCGGTCGCTGTTCATCAACAGGAGCTGGCTGGTAATTTCGGTGGTGGGGAATAGCGCGTCGATCGCCTCCGCGCGGATGGTGTCATTCAGCCACGACAGGAATGCCTCGGGTTGGTGCTGGGGCGATGGATGGGTGTAGTAGTTTTCGCTGTATCGGGAATAGCCTGCCAGCGCGGTTGTGGTAGAATCGGCGGTCGAAATTGCCAGCTCCGGGATGCGGCCGAGCGATCGTGTGACAGCCAGGGCACTGCGTTGATTGGCATCCAGTACTAAAATACGTTGACGTCGCTGTGCCATGTCACTGGATCACCTGACTTAAGAAAATGAAATGCTAAGTGCTCTAGATGCTTATATCAAGAACAGATTTGGGTCGCGCTCCGGTTTGCTGGCGGCGGTGAAGTACAAGGCGCTCTACTGGCTCGGTCACTACAGGCAGTACCAGCAAATCGACTTTGCCGGTGCCGAGCGACTGGTGTTTATATGCTCCGGTAACATCTGCCGCAGCCCGCTGGCCGAGGTGGTGGCGAGGGAAACCGGGTTCTCAGCGGAGTCGTTCGGGCTGCACTGTCGCGGCGGCGATCCCGCCGACCCGCGGGTGCTGGAGTTCGCCGGGACGCTCGGCCTGGATGTAGAGGCACATCGATCGCGCAATATAGCGGAGTATGTCGGCCGGCAGGGGGATGTGCTGGTGGTGATGGAACCCGCCCATCTCACCGAGCTTGGCCAGCATATTAACGGCACCCGACAGGTTACCATAGCGACGCTATGGGGCGAGCCGCCGACCCCCTATTTACACGATCCGTTTAGCTGCAATACCACTTTTTTTAATCGGTGTGAGCATCAACTCGCTTTAGCTGTGAAGAGATTTATCGCCTGTGTCGACGCCTCTCGTTAGTGAGTTCTACGCTTTTAAAGTCAAGGCGATGTGGAGTTACTTCCGGCGGGAGCATTTTTCGTTCTGGATGATTTGCGGGTATCTGTTCTTTGAGTTCGTGCGCCCGCAGTCACTGTTTCCCGCCATCGATATCCTGCCCTGGTCCCAGTTGCTGATTTTGGGGGCGTTTGCAGGCGCCATCCTCGACAAGAATGTTACCTGGGTCAACAGCACCGGCAACGTGCTGATCATACTGTTCCTGCTGGTGATCAGCATCGCCTCGCTCACCGCAACCTATCCGGAGTGGTCGCAGAAGCATTATTCCGATTTTCTCAACTGGTTTATTATCTACTTTCTCATTGTCACAATCGTCAATAAAGAGCAGCGGTTCTACCTGTTTTTTCTGGTGTTTCTTTTTGCCAGCGAGAAAATTGCCATAGGTACGACCAAGATCTGGGCGCAGAGAGGGTTTTCGTTCACGAGTTGGGGGTTGTCCGGGCCCACCGGTTTTTTCCAAAACTCGGGCGAGTTGGCGGTTCTGATGTTGATGTTGTTCCCGGTTTCTTACTATCTGTGGAAGACACTCAAACTGCGCTGCAACCTGTTTGAGCGCGGTTTGCTGATCCTTTTTTGGGTATGCCCCGTGATGACTGTGATGGGAGCCAGCAGTCGTGGCTCTCAAGTGGCCTTGGCGTTGCAGTTGTTGTTGATGTTCAGGAAAAGTATCTTTCACTTCAAGTATATTTTTGGTTTTGCCATTATCGCCACTGCACTGTGGTTCTTGTTGCCAGAGGAGCAAAAGCTGAGGTTCAGCGAAGCGGGCGAAGATAAATCGTCGCTGCAGCGCCTCTTGTACTGGGAGCACGGCTGGACAATGATGAAAGATCACCCGTTTTTCGGCGTCGGTTTTTACAATTTCATTCCGTATTACCAAGACTATTACTCTCACGATCTTTTGTATGCTTTTGCGCAACTGCCGCACAATATTTTTATTCAAGTGGGCACCGATGCCGGATTTACCGGTCTGTTTGTGTTTTTGTTGATCATCTTCTATTGCCTGCATGAATCACGCAAGCTGGTGCTGTCAAAAGAGACGACCGATGTCGAGCGGGCCCTTGCCGCCGGCCTGGGGCTTGGTGTATTGGGGTTTTTGGTGGCCGGACAGTTTGTTACGATTACTTACTACCCGTATTTATGGATCAGCTTCCCGATGATCGTGTGCCTGTCGAATATTGTTCGCAAAAGAACCGAAAGCCAGCTTTAATAGGAGCCGTCAGCGGAAAAAAAATAGCCGTCAGCGGAAAAAAAATAGCCGTCAGCGGAAAAAAAATAGCCGTCAGCGGCAGAAAACAGCGATCAGCGGCAGAAAACAGGAAAATACAATGCACAGGCATGGAAAAAAGTATCTTGCAACCAATTTCAGGTTCGAGCAGAAAAGTGAAAAACTGGATATTCGCAAGTTCAACAAGCTCAATCCTTTTTCTGCGAACGGATTGCGCGAAGTCGCCAGAATGGTGAAGGACTTACCAAAAATTGACTTGATTTTCTATGCCAACCCGTCTTTCTTCGAATATGTCTTTATCGCTTTTTTGAAAGTGTTCACCTGGAAACGGGTGAAAATAGCGTTGTTTGACCTGATTTTGAAGTATCCCGGCAGTACCCGTCTCGAAACCTATATCGCCTTTGTCAAAGGCTTCTTTTTGCGGCGTTTTGACTGCATTTTTGTGATCCATCGTGATACCACCGGCTATGAAGAGCATTACGGTCTGCGACGCGAAAAATTTCACTACATACCCTTTAAGGCAAACAATTATTTTCGTCGTGATGACTATGAGATCAAAGACGAGGGTTTTGTGTTATCCCTGGGCGGCAGTCAGAGGGATTATGAAACCTTGTGTCAAGCGGCTGAGGGGCAGGACTGGCCGGTCGTGATCGTCTGCCGGGATGATTCCAGGGCGAGGCATAATGCGTTGCTGCCCCACCGTTTTCCCGGCAATGTCAAACATATCAGTGACTTCGTCGATGCCGAGCACTGGAATCGTCTGCTGTCGAGCTGTACCCTGGTGGTGGTGCCGATCCGGGAGGAGGCGATACAGCCTGCCGGTATCAGCGTCTATCTCGAGGCAATGATCTACCGCAAGGCCTGCATAGTCACAAAAGGTGCATCGTCGGTGGGTATCATCGACCGGAATAACCGGGCCATTCAGGTGCCGCCGCGCGATAGCGAAGCCTTGCGAGAGGCTATCGAATCGCTCTGGCGTGACCCGGCGTTACGGCAGCAGTACGCCGATGCCGGCCACAGCTACGCCACGGGCTTAAAGGATGATAACCGTATGCGCAGCGATATTCTCAATGCCCTCGAGTCGCTGGGTTAATGCGTTACTGCCGGCCTGCCGGTGGCGCTGAAAACCCGCTTTCGGCGCCGAAACTGTGAGTTAGCGCATGGTTTTCTATCTGCTGTCTTGTGTCGTAATGGGTCCTGAACAATACTAGGAGCAGCACTAATTCAGTCTGCTTAATAGGTATCTGAGCACGATGAAACAGGTTATTACATTTCGTACTAGAATAAAAATTTGCGCGTTTATTCTTTTTGCTTCAAGTCCGGGTTATGCCTGGGAAGTCATCAAGAGCTTCGAGGATGGCACTCTCGGCGAGAAGGCGGAAAGAAATGCGGATTCTTTTGACGATATCGCCGGACACTCCCGTTACAGCAATGAGTTCTCCTATGTGGGCTCTCAGTCTGCCAAACTCCACACCACTGCAGGTGAAGAGGGCTTTGGCCGCTGGGGCGGGGCGGTGCAGTTTCCGACTGAACTCGGCAAAGGCGACCACCTCTGGACCAGCCTGGCGATGCGGGTGCCCAAGGAGTTCGACTTTCAGACCACCACCGGCAGCTTGAAATGGTTGCGGTGGGCATCCGAGAAAGGTGACGGCAGTGGTAACGGCTTCCTCGATTTGCAGGTTATGAATGACGATCCGTCTACGCTGTCCGGTTCAGATCGCGGCTACGACTTTCGTATCTTCCGGGAGGGTGAAGGCGTAAAGCTCTATGGTTTTGGCGAAGATGGCTCCCTGAAAAGAGACAGGTGGCATAAATTCGATATCTATATCAAGTTTGACGATAGGCCTGCCGCCCAGGGTGGCACAGGTCTTGTGCGGATATGGTTGGACAACACTTTGATTTACACCCAGGCAGAAATCCGCACGCTGCACCAGGCAACTGATTATTTTCACTCCCTGTTTATGTTTACCTATTGGAATGGCGGTGCCCCCAAGAGCCAGCATCTCTACATTGACGAGATCAAGCTCTCTAATGAAGAGGCGCCGAGCTGGACCGAGCAACTGGGACGGCCCAAATCCCCCCCCAAGCCTGTTACTGGTGTAGTTGTTGAACGGATAGAAATCAACAACTAAAGTCCGCTTTTCACGTGTAAAGTTTTCCGGCACTGAGGTTTTGCCTCGGTGCCGGTTTATCCACAGGCTCTCCCGTCGATCAAGCCGCCCGCACCCCCTGTCTTACCTGCAGTAAGCAGTGACATAGCGAAGAGTGTAATTTCCACGCCTTAATTTGATTTATTGTTATACAAGCAACGTTTGATTCCTAGTAGAATTCCCAGAGTGGCAGTGGAATGGCTTCCGGGCGGGTTCGCTGTGATAACGTGGGTATTTTGGGGATAGGGGACAAGGAGGCAAAGTGGCGGGGCAGAGAAACGTCAGTTTGGATTTGATGCGGTTTCTCGGCGTGATAATCATCATGATTGCTCATGCTGAGCCACCGGCCTGGCTGTTCCAGTTGAGGAATTTCGGCACGCCGCTGTTGATTGTCGCCTCCGGACTGACTTATGTGGTGATCTACCGGAACCGGTCACTGGATTTAGTGCCGTTTCTAAAAAAGCGGTTGAGCAGACTGATTCTTCCGGCCTGGATATTTCTGACCGTCTTCTTTGCCGTAACCTGGCTGATTTTTACCTATCTTGGCCAGGCCTATCCTTTCAGCTTCGGCCGCATGGCTACGTCATATACCTTTTATAGTGGTATCGGCTTTGTATGGATTCTGAAGGTGTATATTATTCTGGCGTTGATTACGCCTCTGGCGCTGCGGATCAATCGGGCCCCGATTCCCAACTCGGTATACTTTGCCTCTCTGCTGTTGCTCTACATCGTCTACGAACTTGTGCTGTGGCGCTTGACACCCTATGTGCCCGCGGTGCTGAGCGGATTTATGAATACGGTGGTGTTCGTTATCCTGCCCTATTCGCTGCTGTATTTTTACGGTTTGCGCCTGGCCGAGCTTACCAATCGGCAGATTATTGTCGTAGCAGGCGTTGCGTTTCTGCTCTTTGGTGGGCTGGCAGTCAGTAAATATCTGGATCAAGGGGCTTTTATTCCTACCCAGAACTTCAAGTACCCGCCCACCATTTATTATTTGTCTTATGCTTTCTGTGCGTTAAATCTGTTTTATCTTCTCTGCCGTAATTTTCTCAGGCCGGGTTTGAAAGCCTCTGCGGTGATTGTCTGGCTATCGTCCAACTCATTGTGGATATACCTGTGGCATATCTCGGCTTTTTACTTTTGGGAGTTTGTGATCGGCCCGACCAACGGGGATTTGCTGTTGTTTTTTATCAAAGCCAATTTTCTGTTGGCAGTCGGTGTTACCTTGACTTATATACAAATCAAACTGGTCAAGCGCTATCTCTCGGGTCAGTCCAGGGTACAACGTCAGTTGTCGGGCCTGCTGGCTTAAGTCTGGCAATGGCGGGGTGATGAGAGTTGCGTGTCGCAGCGACCAAAGCTGAGCACTGCGTCGGCTAGTGCTTCGAGCGGAAAACATTGTTACTTCGGTGGCACATAGGCCTCAATCCGGGAAGAGCCCTTCGGAACCTTCGCCAGCAGGGATGCTGGCGGAGAGCCTACAGGGATGTATGCACGGCGTGTTCCGAAGGGCTCTTCCCGGATTGACGCCGGGCCGGCTAAGGACACTAAAACCTGTTTTGGGTGAAAAACTTACCGTCCAGGAAACTAAAACTGAAAATAAATAAACGTAGTTTCCTCCAGGCTAAGCCCGTAAAAAATAAAGATCGCTCCGGCATAGATACCTGACTTTATCAACACGGGCAGCCGCAGGTCGACCCAGTTCAACACCGACCTGGAGAAGTCTTGCGGAACGATATGCATCAGTGAGGCCAGTGCCAGTATCATCAGTACGATCGGCGAGAAATCGAAGCCGGATGACAGGTCTGCAATTCCCCCCAGGTAGACGCCCAGGTTCTCCAGACTGTCGATGCGGAAAATCAGCCAGCCGAGCAGGGTGGCGTGAAACATAATCAGTATTTTGAGCACCATCTTGCCGTTAAAGCGTTGCTCCGGTTGAACGCCCCGGGTCAGGCTCAAAATAAGGCCGTGGTAGGCGCCCCAGAGAATAAACGTCCAGGCCGCACCGTGCCAGAGCCCGCCTAAAACCATAGTCAGAAACAGATTCCTGATAGTGAAAAGCTTGCCGAGTCGGTTGCCGCCGAGGCTGATATACAGATAGTCCCGCAGCCACGACGACAGTGAGATATGCCAGCGCGTCCAGAATTCCGAAGGCGTCTGGGACAGATAGGGCCGGTTAAAGTTAATTGGCAGTGTAAAGCCCAACATGCACGCCACGCCTATGGCGATATCGGAATATCCGGAAAAGTCACAGTAGATTTGGAAAGCGTAGGCGTAGAGCGCAACCATCAATTCAACGGAAGAGTACTGCCCCGGATTTTCAAACACGGAATCGACAATTAAATAGGCGAGTAAATCGGCGATAACAATTTTCTTAAGCAGGCCGATAAACACCAACTGTAGCCCGAACTCGAAGTTTTCCCGCTCAAAGCGGATTTTTTTATAGAGCTGGGGCAGAAAATCCTTGGCGCGTACGATAGGACCGGCGACCAGTTGCGGGAAGAAGGAGACGAAAACGGCAAACTTGATAAAGTTTCTCTCCGCGGGTATGGCGCCCCGGTACAGATCTATGGTGTAGCTCAGGGTCTGGAAGGTGTAAAAGGAAATGCCTACCGGCAGCAACAGCTCGTGGAAACTGATCGGCGTAGCTCCTGAGTACCACGCCATTAACGTATTGAGGTTAAAGGCGAAGAAATTGAAGTATTTGAAAAGTGCCAGCACGCCCAGATTGACTAAAAGGCTGATGGTGACCAACAGTTTTTTACGGTGTGCAAAGCGCTTGTGCTCGAATGCCAGGCCCAGAAAGTAGTCGACAACCGTCGATAGCAGAATCAAGCCTGCGTATTGCCATTCCCAGGACATATAGAAGAAATAGCTGGCGGCGAGCAGAAAGACATCCCGCGCCTGTTCCTTCTGGTAGACGAAGGCATACAGCAGCAATACGACTGGGAGGAATAGTGCAAACTCCAGTGAATTAAATACCATCATTCCTCTCCATCAAAGACAGTGATTGCGCCAGGGTGCGACCGATAAGCTGATGCCCTTGTTTGTTGAAGTGCACATAGTCGACGAATAACTCCGTTTTTCCGGTCATCAGTGGTTCCAGGTCCACGATGGGGATATTTCTCTGTGCCGCTACCTTGCGCAGACTGTCATTTAAGACGGATATGGCATTGACCCAGCCCTCAATGGACAGCTTGTTGCCGTAGCGCATAAATGAAGTGCGAATGCCGTAGGGCATCTGGTGAACGTTGTCGGCGGAATACATGGTGGCGAAGGTCGCCAGCACCGGGGTTGCCTGTAGCGCCTCTGCCCGGTCGACAAAGGTATTTACCAGTTTTTCAAACTCGCTTATCTGGTGTGCCGACAGCGACGCTTTTAACGGCCCGTTAAGTTTGATGGTGCCGCCCAGGTATTCTTTCAGGTGGATATGCGAGCTGAATCTCGCCAGTTTATTCCGAATAGTCTCGATGATTGATGTCTGCTCCGATGTGGGCGATGGCACGCCTGTATCGATGCTGGCATCGAGCTTTTGCAGCGCCAGGACGTCGCCACTCATTTGATAGAGAATGACAAAGTCAGGTGTAAACTGTTGGCCGAACTGTTGCAGATCATCGATATTCTGGCGAATTGATATCCCCGCGCGCGAGGCATTTAACGGGGTGCAGTTCGCCAGGGTGCAGGCTATGGTGGGGAAAATACTGTCGACGGGGAACGAGATATGCTCGGCGTAACTGGCGGAGGCGAACCAGACGGTGGGGCGGGTTGCGTCCTCGGTGTTGACAAAGTGGCTTCGAAACGGGAATTCCGGCGTCGGACCGTGTTGGGGCGCCGTGGCAGGTTGCAGGTTGTCTCCCTGTGCCTGGCCGAATATCGGTGTGTTGAACCCTTTTTTGTAGTGCCGAAACTCCAGGACCAGCTCAGCGGCCAGCAGCCAAAAAAGAATAAACAGTATTGGTTGAAGTGTGCGTATGGTCTTCACCCGTTTTGCTCCATCAATGTATACGTCTTTCAAACCCGAGCTACCACCGGCTTTTAGAGGATTCCCGGCCGGTTAACGTCTGCCGCAACGCTTTAACAATCGATAATGTCCGGCCGATGAAATAAAGGTAGTTGATATAAATGCTTGCCGCTCTGTCAGCCAAGCTGAACTGTTGAAACTTGATGTAAGAGCTGGCAATCGGGATGCAGAGAATCAGCAGGATATTTATCAGTAGCAAAAGTAGCTGCCCGCTCAGCAGGCAAATCAACGCTGTCAGATGCAGTAGACAAAAAAAGCCGGTCATCAGGGCGACTTTTGACTGCAAAACGCTGGCGATAGATTGAAAATCGCCCATACCATGCCAGGATTCCCGCGCGATAAACTCCCGGGCCGTGCCGGGAAAACCTTCATGGAATACCTGTAGCTGCGGCGCCAGTAAGATCCGCGCGCCGGCCTGCACGGCATCCTGACAAAAATTGTAGTCTTCGCCGGTTACCAGGTCCTCTCGAAAGCCCCCGACTTCCAGAAACAGTTGCCGGCTGGTAATCATATGTCCAGTGCCGATATAGCCGGGGTTTTCCCCGCCCTTTTGTGCCAGCGGACTGAACCAGACTGTACTGTACAGGTTATCGTCCTGGCGCGGCAGGCAGCGCGAACCGCAGACGATTTTGGGCTCGTCTTGCAGGCGCTGGTAGTACGATGGCAAGTGCTCTCCCCATTGTTTCGAGACTATCACATCGGCATCTATAAAAATGATGATACTGCCCGTGGCTTGTCGGAAAGCCAGGTTTCTCAGGCCGGCGACGGTCTTGCCGGGGTCTATGACCACGCTCGCGCCCTGTTGTTTGGCAATCTCTACCGTGGCGTCCGTGGAGCCGTTATCGGCGACAATAATTTCGCATGTGTAATCCTGCGGCATATGCCGGGACACATTCGCAAGTGTTTCGCCGATGATAGCGGCCTCGTTTAGCGCTGGAATAATGACGGAAATATCCATGGCCTCAGTGCTCCCTGCGCAGCCTTAACATGGGCAACATTTTTTCCACGATATAGTTCCTTGAAACGGGATACATAAACAGTGTCATGGCGATCAGTATTGATCCGGTGACCGCCCCCAGGGTCCGCCAGGCGATATCGACAAACATACTGCCGCTCATATCGGCCAGAGTCGACGTCAGATAGTAGCAGACGCCCGCGATCAGCAGCATGATCAAGCTGTGCGTCAAATCAATACCGGCGTCGGCATGCTTCCTGCCCGCCAACACCGAGATAAGGAATACCGCACCCGAGGCGATTGCCAGCGCTGCCGCCGCGCCGACCAGTCCGTAGGGGGGGATCAACAGCGGGTACATACAGGTGACGAAGATGGCCAGGAAGTATTGCAGCCTGCCGATAATGGCCGTTCTATCCTTGGCCAGAAAACTGAATTCGCTGTACTGGGTCAGACAGGTAAAAATCGATGCCAGCACCAGGAGCGGTACGGCTTGCCCGGCGCCGTGGAACGTCTCCGGCGACATCAACCTGATCACCGGGTCGGACAGTAGTGAGATGGCCAGCCCCGTCGCCGCTATTAACGTGAGAACGACCCGGTAAGTCAATTCGAAACGGTCGGAGTGCGGGTCCTGTTTGTAAATCAGGAAGCGCTCGGTTTGCCAGTAGTACATGATGGGGGTCCAGATCAGCAACGGCAGAATCTGGGCGAATTTTGATGCTACCTCCAGCAGACCGACACTGGCCAGGGAATCGAAGTAGGTGATGAAGAACTTGCTGGTCGAATGGGTGTAGATGCCGGCGAGTCCACCGAACCACAACGGCCAGCTAAATACTGCCATTTTCCAAGCGACTTGCAGATTTAAACTGAAGCCGACGATGCTGCCGGTGCGCAGGGTCAACAAAACCGCAAACAGCGACGAGGCCAACAGGTTGCTCAATGCCACCCCGAGCGCGCCCAACTCAAACACCACGACTGCAAGAATATTCAGCGTGAGTTGCACGACCAGCTTCGATAGGTTGTACCACAGGAAGGCCCAGGGTTTTTGCTGAATCCGGATGTACTGCAGGCCGTAGTACTCCAGTGTCTGGGTCAACAACTGGCCGGCGCAGGCGCTGACCAGCAAACTGTTGTCGATACCGCTGAACAGTACATCGGAAATATTGCCGGAGAGGTAGAATATCAGGGCAACTGTCAAAAAACACGACAGTCCGCTGACCACAAATGCGGCGGTGATAACACTGGAGTGGTAGTCTTTCGAGTCGCTGTCATAGTAGAACTTCGATACCGCCTGGCCCAGCTTTGCACCGAGAATGGTCTCTGCGACCGCCACAGTGGCCGCTATCAAACCGAGTGCGCCGTAGTCCGATGGCGTCAGGTACTGGGTATATAGCGGCAGCATGATAAAGCCAACGATCTGCCTGAACAGGTTGCCCGCTACATAAATGATGGGGGCGGGCGCAGAGCGAATGCGTTGGATCAGTGAGGTCTTATTGTTGTTTGTCATGGTAAAACAGCCCGGGGCTATTGCAGACGTCTATGTCGAAATTCGGGCTATATCGATGCGAGTGCATTGACAAAGCGAGCGACCTGTTGTTCTCGCGAGCATTTGCTTTCTATTCTTTTTCTGGCCAGCGCCCCCAACTTGTTCCTGACCGGCTCGTTGTCCAGCAGGTATTCGAGCTTCTCGGCCAGGGTTACGTGATCTCCCACGGGAAATCGCAACCCGGTTTTGCCATTGAGCACCGTCTCTCTGACACCGAGAAGATCGGACACCAGCAGCGGCAGTCCGGATGCACCGATCTCGATAGTGGACATGGGGTAGGAATCCCAACCGGTGGTGGCAAGTACGCCGGCATAACAACTGGGTAGAATTTTCTCCAAATCTGAGCGGTAACCGCCGAAGGTAATGTGACTTTCGGCCGGGGTGCCCTTATAGATAGAGTCAAATGCCTTCTCCTCGCCCGGCTGGTTGCCGAAAAAGAGAAAATGCACGTCTTGCCTGCCCATTCTGGCAACCAGCTCAACGGCTGCCCTGACGATGACCGCCACGCCTTTACGCGCTTCCATATGCCCGGAATAGTAAATGATCTTCCTGTCTTTGGGGATATCAAACAGTTCGTAGACGTGCTGGTTTTGGCGCTGCGGATCGGGAATGTACTTGCTGATGTTTATCCCCGATCTTACCACGTAGGTTTGGGGGAAAGGTATGCCCCGGCCATAGACGGCCGTCTTTCTCATGCCCTGTGACTGAAATACGAAGAGGTCCGGTTTATCTTTGATAAGGCTGACCTGCAGGCGCTTGAGCAGCAGTTTGATGCCCGTGTTGAGGCTGCTCATGGGGGCGCCCCAGTACGACATAAATTTGGTCACTCCGCCCCTGCGCATATATTTATAGGATTTTCGGTGCACGGGTTGGTCGAAGCCGATGGCAGTGGTGATCCGGTTATCTCTGATATAGGTTTCGATTTCCTGCAGGTGGCGGGTATCGGTACTGGCAAAATCAAGCTTGGCAAAATTCGATACCTGCGTGGGTATGGCGTCTGACTGTCCCCTGGCGAGCGACGGATAGGCGAAGTGGATTTTATCCCAATCCTGCGTGATCTTATAAGCTGCATGGGCGAATACGTATTCGTGCCGCTGGATGGCGTAGCCCGTATTCGATTCGCAGTGAAAAAAACAAAGTATGCTCGACATTACCGGTGATCTCGTTTTTAAAGCCCGTGAGCGGGTATTGGTCTATTGACCGATTTGTTATGCAATTAATGGTCCGCAAGTATAGCAGGGGCCTATGGCAAGTAGAATAATCCGGCCGCCCGGCTCGGATTCCAGCCCTGGACTGTGAACATCCGGTTTCCCGCCTGGCCTGACAGACCAGGCCGGTAAGTATCCTTATAAGTAGCTTGATCAGTCAGTGGCCCGGAAGCGATTGCAGGAAGAGTCTTTCCCTGTTGCTGTCACTTATATTCTCCTGTGTGGTTTCTCCATGCGGATGTCTGCGCTCGCTTGCCGCTCGCTTTACGCCGTCCGCCCGGTGAGTTGGTGGTACAGCGCAGATACCTTTGCGCCATTGGTGCTCGCGAGGTAGTCGGCATCGAGCGTCTGTGGAGAGGACTGCACGGCCGCTTGCCCGTCCAAGGTGAAACGCAGGGCTTCGGCGTAACGCGCGGGTCGGTTTTCGGCAATAAGATATTGCGGATATCGCGCGAGCAGGTCTGTCAGCCCTCCCACCTTGTGGCAAAAGAAGGGTGTGCCGAGGGCGACGGCTTCCAGTGCCGTCATCGGCAGGCCCTCGTGATCCGAGGGCATGACCACGGCGTCCAGCGCGTCAATGCAGCTGCGGATATCCTGCCGGTGGCCGTGGAATGTTACCTGTGCGTCAATATGCAAGTCATGTGACATCTGTTTCATTGCCGCCAGCAGGCTGCCGTCCCCAAAAACGTGAAAGCGCCACGATGTTTGCGGCGCGTCTTGCAGCAGCAGCTTCGCCATCTGTAAAAAAATGTCCGGCCTTTTTACCGGCTCTACCCGTCCCACAATACCGATATGACGGTCATCGGGGTGGCACTGCTTGAAATCGGGACAGGTCAGTCCGCTGCGCACGGCGTCTGGGTCGATGCCGTTGAGGATCGTGTGTATGCTGCGGCGCGGGAACAGGGCACCGAGCTGAGCGGCCAGTTCATCGCTGACGGCGATAACAGCTTTCTGCAGGTACTTGCCGCAGTATCGATCCGCCAGTACCTGTACTTTTTGCCGGCCGCTGGCGGTGAACTCGGGCGCACCGTGCACGGTGCGCAGGGAGATGGCCCGGGCGCCGACAAAGTTGGCGATGCTGCCGAGAATGTTTTCCTTCTGGCGGTGGGTATGGACGATATGCGGCTGCAGGCGGCGCAGTCGGCTTATCAATAGGCCAAGTATTTTGAAGCTGTTATACTTGGCTTCGTCGATCACTGACACCTTGAGCCCTGAAGTTCGCAGCCGATCTGCAAGTTCACCGTCGTTCATGAGTATCACGTGAACATCACAGTGGCGATCGAGTTCTTTCAGCAGGGTGTATGCCTGGGCTTCAGCGCCGGCCCAGCGATCGCCGGAAATGATATGTACGACCTTTAGTGGTTTATTATCTGCCATTGTAATTATATTGACGCCCTGTCTATGGCTTCATGACATGTGGTTATCTGTTTATGGTCTTATGACCACGATTGCATGACATGAGATGACTAAAGGTGTTTCCCTGGATGAAGGAAGATGACTTATGTTGGTTGCCGTGTTCTGGGCGCTGGCCATTTTATCGTTATACAGTTACTTTTTATACCCCATTGCGCTGAAATTGTTGCCCGGGCGCAAGCGGTCTGCGCCGGCAGCGGACGGGGATAACCCGGAGTTGTCGCTCTCGGTGGTTATCACCGTGCACAACGAGGCAAACCGAATTCGACAGAAGCTCGACAACGCACTCGATATCGATTTTCCGGCCGAACGGCTTGAAATTATTGTAACCTCCGATTGTTCCGACGACGGCACCGACGATATCGTGCGCGAATATACCGAGCGCGGTGTGAAATTGGTGCGCGCTCAGCAGCGGCTGGGAAAAGAGAACGCCCAGCTGGCCGCCATTGAAAAAGCTGAAGGTGATGTTATCGTGTTTTCGGATGCGGCAACCGAAATACCCAAGGATGCGCTGACCAAGATGGCTCGCTATTTTGCCGACCCGCGTATCGGGGCCGTGTCCAGTGAAGACCGTTTTACGGCCAAGGACGGCGGTGTAGTCGGCGAGGGCGCTTATGTCAAGTATGAGATGTGGTTGCGCCAGCAGGAATCGCGTCTGGCCGGCCTGGTGGGGTTGAGCGGTTCTTTTTTTGCCGCCCGCAAGTCAGTCTGCCAGGCATGGGACATTCACTCCCCCAGTGATTTCAACACCGCGCTGAACTGTGCAAAGGCGGATATGGTGGCGGTCACGGCCCCCGATGTGCTGGGTTACTACCAGGACCTCAAGGATCCTTCGAAAGAGTATCAACGCAAAATACGCACGGTGATTCGCGGCATGACGGCGTTGAGCCGGCATCCCGAAGTGCTGAATCCGTTTAAGTTCGGTTGGTTTTCCTTTCAATTGATCAGCCACAAGTTGATGCGATGGCTGGTGCCCTGGTTTTTACTGGCGTTGCTGGTAGTCAGCGCCCTGGTCTCACACCAGGGTTTCATTTATCAGTTGGCTTTGTTGGCGCAACTGGTTTTCTATGGATTGGCGCTGGCGGCACACTATAGTGAACGGCTTCGCAGTCGCAGTGTGACCAAGATCATCTATTTTTTTGTACAGGTAAATCTGGCGTTGTTTGACGCCTGCTGTCGCTTCCTGGCGGGCAAACGGATGACGGTGTGGCAGCCCTCGGCGCGCTGATTCGCGGCGACTTGCCGCCGGCGGGAAATCCGATTGATTTGCCGGCGCCGGCCCGCGCCGCTGATGCCGCCGCGCTGGCGGTCGACGGCTACGAAGCTGTCTTGGTGGACTCCGGCACTTCGGCATTAGCGCTGGCGATGCAGTTGGCCCGGCAGTGCAAGCCACACATTCATGCCCCCGAAGTGATTTTACCCGGTTATGCATGTCCGGATTTAGTGGCCGCCGCCGAGTACGCCGGCGTGCAACCGGTGCTGGTTGATATCGACGCGCAGGACCCCGCGTATCGATTGTCCCGCCTGCGTGAGGCGATCAACGCCAACACCCTCTTAATCGTGGCTGTAAATTTTCTCGGCATCAGGGAGCGCATGGCAGAGTTGCGCGAGCTTGCCACGGCACAGGATATTGTGTTGGTTGAGGATAGCGCCCAATGGTTTCCGGAACCCTTCCCAGGTGTCGGCTTGGACGCCGATTTTGTGTTGACTTCCTTCGGGCGCGGCAAACCGGTCAGTCTGCTCGGCGGCGGGGTGTTATGGGTGAAGCGGTCGCTGGGTTTGACGGCGGCGATTCAGCCCTTGCTGAGCCCCGCGGAGGCGTTTCGCTGGTTGCCGTTGAAAGTCAGAGCTTTCAATATTTTGCTCAAGCCGCGACTGTATTGCTGGCTCAATCGCAATCCGCTGCTGTCACTGGGAGAGACGGCTTTTCACCCGCTGTCGCAGATCAATGCCCTCGACGCTGTGCGCCGGAATTGGTTATCCCACTGTGTTGCACATTACCAGCGGCAGCAGCGCCGGGTCGAAGCCTTTTACGATCGGGAGTTACCGGCTTGCTTCCCGGCCGCCCACCTGCCGGCGAGCTATGGTGCGCCGCGGCGCGGTCGTCTGCTCAGATACCCGCTGGTTTGTGAGCATCGCGTCCAGCGCGATCGATTATTGCAAGCATTGCAGGACGCGGGACTGGGTGCGTCAGCGATGTACGTAAACGTGTTGCCGGCGGTAACAGGCGTGGCAGGAAAGGTAACTGTCAACGATGCTCTCGACGGCGCCGAGGCGTTTGCCGGGCGGCTGCTCACCCTGCCCACCCATGCCGGTGTGAGTGAGCGACATCTCGATAGTATGATGGCGGTGATCGCCGCCGCGGTTTGAACTGCCGTCAGCCGCCGGCTTGCGCCGCTTTGAGATGTTCCCGTATTTCCTGATTTTCCGGTGCCAGGGCGGCGGCTTTTCTGAGTATGTCCAACGCGGTGCGCCGGTCGCCGTTTTTAAACAACACCCAGCCATAGGTATCCGCGATGGCGGCATTGTCCGGCGCCAGTTCGTAGGCCTTCCGGGCGGTGGCCACTGCCTCCGGGTTGCCGGTTTTATAGTAGGCCCAGGCCAGGTTATTTAACAGCGCAGGTGAATTCGGCTGTACTTCGAGCACGCGTTGCAGATCGCTGATAGCAGCGTTGAAGTCGGCGCGGGCGATTTTCTCCTCGCTGCGCAGGGTGATGGCGCGAATGTTATCGGGGTAAGCGGCCAGCCATGCGGCCAGGAAGCTGGAGGCCCGGGTGGGCTCCCCGGTTTTTCGCAACGCGTAAATCTTACTGCCCAGGAGATCACTGGGTGCCGTTTCCCAGGCGCTTTCATAGGCGTCGATGGCTGCCGCAATATTGCCCTGGGCGCGCTGCAGGTCGCCGGTCAAATGGTCGGCGACTGCCGGGTTGGCGGTACGCACCTGCGCGATAATCTTTTCCGCTTCGCCGTAGTTGGCGCCCATAATTTCGGTCTGTGACAATGCCCGCAGCAGTGGCACCGATCCCGGATTTGCGGCCAGACCCCGGTGGGCCGCCTGCCGCGCCAGGGCAAATTCCCCCTGTCGCAGCCGGTATTGGGTTTCGGTATGGGCGATGGCGCCGGTAAGCGCGCTGGTGCTTCTGGCATTGGGGGCAGCGTCGATAACCGCCTGCTCGAAGATGCCGGCCTGTTCGAAATTGTTGCGGCGCGCGTAGTGTTCCGCCAGCACGGTCGCCGGTACCTGGTGGGTGCCGGTGCGGCTGAGTCGGGTGATAGTGTCGATAGCTGCCTCGGCATCACCCGCCAGTTCGTGCGCGGCAATCAATCCCTGATAGCCGCTCTTTTCCTCCGGTGCCCTCTCGATAACCTGCTGGTAGGTGCGCTTGGCGGCGGCGTGATCTTTGAGGGCGAGTTGTGCCTGCCCCAATCGCAACAGGCTGCGGGGTTCTTCGGCATTGAGCGTTACGGCTTTTTGATAGTGGGACACCGCCTGCGAAAGTTTCCCGACCGCGCGGTAGTAATCGCCGGCGAGGATATGGCCGGTGTGGGCTTGCGGGTCTTTGCGCAGAATAGTGGTGATCAGTTTCAACGCCTCGGCCTGTTGTTCCGACTGCAGGTAATATCGGACCAGCGCGGCCTGGATAAGCGGATCGCCGTCGTTTTGATTGAGGGCGATCTTGAGTTGGGTCAATGCTTGTTCCGGTTGCGGCGGTTGTTTGCCGTTGTAGTAGTTGGCCAGTGCCAGGCGCAGGCGTGTCAGCGCCGGGTCGGCCTTGACGGCTCTGAGCAGCGCTGCTTCGCCCCGCTCGAACTGTCCCGCCGCCAGTGCGGCGATACCATACATGGCCAGCATCTGCGGATCGCTGTCATCGGCCACCTGATCCTGCAGCAGTTCCAATACTTTGTCGGGCTCGCGCAGGCGCATATTAGTCAGTGCCGCGATGCGGGTCATGGCCTGCGGGGCAATCTCCGGATCGAGGTACTCGGAGAAGTATTGATTGGCCTGTTGCAGGTCGCCTTTGATGAATTTGATGATTCCCAACAACTGCGCCGCCTGTCCCATGCGCGGATATTCGTCCAACAACTGTTCCAGGTTGCTCTCAGCCGCTGCAAATTCTTTTTGGCGAAATAACTCCAGCGCCTGCCGGTAGCGTGAATTGGCCTCGTCGGCGCCGGGGAAGGCCTCCGCCAGCAGCCTCGTATAGATCAGCGCCTCGGCGGAATGCCCCTGGCGTACCAGAATGTCCGCCAGTGCCCGCAGTACCGATGCCCGTTGCGGCGTCATGATGTCGGTGCTGGGCAATGCTGTGAGCGCCTGGGTCAGCAGGTGTTCGGTTTCGTCCAACTGATTTTGGTTGAATGCTATACCGGCCTTGAGCATTAGCACTTCGGCCGAGCGGGGGTAGAGTTGCTCGAGCTTTTGCAATGCCGGCGACGGCTCGATGGCATTGTCGCGACTGCGGATTCTGGCCAGTCCCAGCAGGGCCTGTTGATGCTCCGGTTCAGTGGCCAGCGCCTGCCGGTAGCTGTCGGCGGCGGCTTCGATATCCCCCGCGCCCATCAGTGCCCCACCGTGCAGCAGGTAATATTCCGATGGTTTTTCCCGGCGCAGCGCTTCACTTTGCGCCAGTGCGTTCAGCGCCGATCGGTATTTGTCCTGGTGCAGGTAGGCCTGCACCAGGGTAGCCTGATAGGCGCTGCCGTTGCGCTGCGGTGCCGGAATCTGGTCGAGTTGTGTCAGCGCCTGCTTGCCTTGGGCCAGGGTGTTGAAAATGCGTGCCAGGGCAATATGGGGTTCGGCGAGTTCCGGCGCCAGTTTGATGGCGTTTCTCGCTTCGATCATGGCCGCGCGGTATTGGCCCTGCTTATGGTAAGCCTGCGCGCGTTCGATGCGTTGGCTGCTCTCGGCTCGCAGATCGCCCGGACCGCCGTCGCAGCCGCCGAGCAGAAGGGCGGCTACCAAGGCCGGTGCCGCCAGGCGTTTGCCCCGGGCTGTGCATATAGCCGTAATATCAGTCAACATCGTTTCGTCTCTGTGCCTTTATAAGAGGCCGGTTGAGTGAGTGGATCGAAAAGTCGCTGTGCAAGGTAACAGGGTCCGGTCGCACTGTTTGGCATGGCAGAAGACTGTCGCTCGCGCTCACTGTGTGAGTTGGATATCGTATTTTTTTAACAGGTCGTACAGTGTCGGTCGGGTGACGCCCAGAAGCTTGGCGGTGGCGGAGATATTGTTGTCCGAAATTGCCAGGGCCCGCTGGATCGCGGCTTTTTCGGCTTTTTGCCGCACCTGCCGCAGGTTGATATCGATATTCTCGGCCGAGTGCAGCCCCAGGTCGATAGGGGAGATACTTTTTTCTTCGCACATAATAACGGCGCGCTTGAGCTTGTTTTCGAGTTCTCTGATATTGCCGGGCCAACTGTAGCCTTCGATCGCCTCGACCGCCTCGCGGGTAAAGCCGGTAATGTTCTGGCTCTGGTCCTTGGCGATCCGTTTGAGGATATGCCGGGAGATAAGAATTTTATCGCCCTGGCGTTCCCGCAGTGGCGGGACATTGATTTCCATTTCGCAAATCCGGTAGTAGAGGTCTTCGCGGAAGGTGCCGTCGCGCACCATCTCCGGCAGATTTTTGTTGGTGGCGCAGATGACCCGCACATCTACCGGTATCTCCTCGTGGCCGCCGAGGCGTTCAATCACCCGCTCCTGTAAAAAGCGCAGCAGCTTGGCCTGCAGGTTCAGCGGCATATCGCCGATTTCATCGAGAAACAGCGTGCCTTGATGCGCATTCTCGATTTTGCCGTTAGTGCGCTTGGCCGCACCGGTAAAGGCACCTTTTTCGTAACCGAACAGCTCGCTTTCCATCAGGTTCTCGGGCACCGCCGCGCAGTTGATGGCGACAAAACGCTTGTCTTTGCGCGGACTCAGATTGTGCAGGGCGCGGGTCAACACCTCTTTGCCGGTGCCGCTCTCTCCCATCAGGGTGCAGGTGACGTTGGTGGGGGCCAGCTTTTCGAGCATACGACAGATCTTCATCATGGCCGGATCGGCAGTGATAATACCCTCCAGAGGTGACTGTTGCATGTCCAGTAGATTACGGTTGCGCTCCTCCAGTTGGTACATCTGGTAGGCGCGTTGGACAATCAGGTCCAGGGTGTCGGTATCCACCGGTTTTTGATAAAAATCGTAGGCGCCCATGGCCACCGCCCGTACCGCGTTTTCGTAGTCGGCGTTGCCTGTCATGACAATGATCTTTGTATTGGGTGCCAGTTTCGAGATTTCCTGCACGCAGAGAAAACCCTCTTCAACGCCCTCGTCATCCGGTGGCAGGCCCAGGTCCTGAATCACCACCGGTGGCTCGTGCAGCCTGATGGCCTCGATGGCCCCGGCCCGATCGCCCGCGATTACCACCTGGTGTTGATCAAAGTGCCAGCGCAATTGGCTTTGCAGGCCCTCGTCGTCTTCGACGATCAACAGGGTGTTGTTCTGGTTGGTTTTACTCATAGTGATCTACTTATTAGTAGGTTGTGGCAACAAGCGTGATGGAGAAAGTCGTGCCGACGTCGACCTCGCTGGTGACCTCGAGCGTGCCGCCGATAGAGGTAATATACTCGCGCGCCTGGTAAACGCCAATGCCCATTCCCTTACCGGTTTTGGTGGTGTCGAACGGCTTGAAAAGGCGCTCCTGGACAAACTCCTGATCCATGCCGGTGCCGTTATCCTCGATCTGAATGCAGGCGGTGTTGTTCTCCTGCTTGAGTGTCACGTCAATAAAGCCATTGGCGGCTGTGGCTTCCTGGGCATTGCGAATCAGGTGGATCAGGGCCATAACGATGCGATCCTGGTCGGCGGTGATATTGCCGCCGGTGTCCTCCAGACGCAGGGTCGGCACCGGCTTGCTGTCGTGGCACTTTTTCACCGCCTCGATGACCACATCCTTCACCGCCAGGTTGCGTATTTCCTCCGGCTCGTGCATTTGCAGCTTTTTCAGCAACTGGTGCATACGTTCCACAGAATTGTTGATCGTATGTATAGTATCTTCAAAAAATGCCGGATTGTCCTTGTGTTTGGCGGCATTTTTTACCACCAGGGCCTGCTGGGCGATAAGGTTCTTCAAATCGTGCATCACAAACGCCGACAATTTGTTGAAGGCGTCAAACTGGCGCGACTCGATCAACTGTTCCGCCTGCCGGTGTCGCTCGAGGTAGTTGGCAACCTGGCGGCCGACGGTTTTCAGCAGATCGAGGTCTTCCCAGGTAAGCGAGGCGTCGACCTTGGGCTTGGCCAGTGCCATAAAGCCGATCAACTCCCGCTCGATCAACAGTGGAAAGATGATCCATAAATCTTTGGCTTTTTGGCTCCAGCCGGGCAGGAACTCATTGTATTGGCTGTGGGCGGTGTCATCTGTGGATTGCGGGGCGAAGACCCATTCGTCCTCGCGCAGTGTGCGGCAGAAGGCCGAGGCGATCGGTTCCGGCGGAAACTGCTCCATATTCATCTGGAAATAGGGCGCCATCACCGGGCCTTTGCGCAGCCACAGGGCGCCGCCCGGGCTTTTGAAGATGGAGGCGACAGCGGTAATTGCCTGGCGGTGCACGTCGCGGGCACTGGTGGGCTGCGAAAGCTGTTGAATCAGCTTTAACCACTCGGTGCGGTAATCGTACTTGTGGCGAAACAGGTGTTTGCTGATCAGGACACTCAGGGTTTGGCGGGCGGTCTGGGAGGCAAAGGCGGCGGTAATGGTAATCAGCGCCCCGAACAGGAGCAGCGTATAGACCACCGTGCCCCACTCGCCGCCGTAGAGTTTGACGTAGTAGCCGCCCAGCGCCAGCACCGTAATAAAGCCACCGGCCACAGTCAGGGAGGTGGTATAGAACACAATGGGGCGCGATACTGAGATGGCGGCAGTCTGTTCGCCCTTAAACGGCAGCACGGCGGCGCCGGCGGTCAGTACCAGGGCCGTCACTATGGCCACCACGGCGCGGGCCTGCACCAGCTCGCTATCCATGCCGCTGAAAATCATCGCATGGGAGTACAAATAAATATCGTAAACGAACAGCGCCCCGAGATTGATACCGAGGAGCTTCACCAGACGGTTTTTGCGGGTATTCTGATACACCTGCTCGATACCGATCAGGCCGATGATCGACAGGAACAGACCCAGCCAGATCGTGAGCGGTTGCGCCTGTTCCCGCGCAAACGCCAGTGACAGGGGCACCAGCAGCAGTGCCACTGCGCAGCCACCAAACAAAATCAGGCGGATGGTGTTGGGCGGCTCGCGCTGGGTGAAATGCTTGAGTATGTAGGACAGTGCTGCGATCCACATGCAGTAGCGCACGGTTTCGCCGATGAGAAGCTGGAAAGCACTGAACAGCGGCGTCTTCTGGTGAACAGCATAGGCGATGAGCCAAAGTGCGTTGACCGCGCTGGCGATAACCAATGCTCTCGGCGCGTCCCCTTGTCTACGATGGTAAGCAAATATAGCGCTTAAAACGAACCAAAACAGGCTGGCGCTCGTGTAGGCGGAGAAAGTGACGTTGCTGTATCCCATGGGCAAATGGCAGGGGTAGCTCAATGCCGCAAAGATAACATGTGGCGGCATAAATTGTTGTTTAATAATGTGACGCTATAGCCTATAGATATTCCCTGAGTGGCTCAACCCCCTTGCCACACACGCGGCCCCGGGCATGGGGATCTATGTCGCCGGTGAGGGGTCCTGTTTGGCTATTTGTTTGAGATTACCCATGACCTGCCCGATAATGCGCTCAAACAACGGCCCGCTCTCCAGAACACCGACACGCCCCTGTTGCATATCATAGGCAAATTCTTTGCGTTGCTTCTCCAGCGCTTTAAAGCCGAAGCGATTGACAAAGATATAAGTGTCGGTGTTGTCCAGTTTTGTGGTCAGTTTACAGCGCAGGAGTTTACCGGTATCGATGTCCTTGTAGTTTAGCCAGGTTCCTGTTTTAAGCTGCTCGGCTTGTTTGATAAAATCGTACGTAAGTGCTTCATAGCGGTCTTTTTGCCGTTGGATCGCACTCGATTTGCCGTCGCCGGCGGTTTCTTCGCTCTCGGGAATGATGGACTCGGCCTGATCTTCAGTAATCGGTGAACAGTCGGCAGCCTGAATCTCGTTTTTCTCGGCCTTGTAGAGTATTTCCTCGATTTCCTTCAGTTTGCTGGACTGCGAATCCGGGTGTTCACTGATAATCTGCAACCCATCGGCGATGCGGGCCAGCAAGTCCGGCACCAGTGCATTGATGCGCTTTTGCGCCTTGGCATCGTTGTGTTGCTGGCAGGCCCAGATAAGATCGTCGACCGTCTGGCCCGATTCCACCCATTCGGAGCTTTCTTCACCGTACTTCAAATGGGTGATGATCAGCGCGTTCAGCCAGGAGCTGATCAGAAAGTCTCGAATCTTATCGGGCAGAGAGGTTTGCCGCAGTTTCTTGATCAGCAGTTTGCGCGCTGCGTTTTTCGCAACCTTGATGCGCGACTTGCCCTCCTCTGCCTCGGTGGTGCGCTGCTCTACCATCGCCGATTTACGCTGCTCTTTCTGCAGGTACTGGCGCAGCTCAGCCAGCATGGTGGCAAAAATGGATTCGTCAAAGGTGTATTGATTGTTGATCGCCTGGGTGATCTTTTTTATTTTCTGGTAGACCGCATCGCGCTCCAGTGGTTTGCTCTCATCGAAACTGACGCCGACGCCGGCGATAGTGTCGATCAGGCAGCGCGCCGGGTGCGAGCCGTCGTTGAAGAAATTGCTGTCTTTCAGCGCAACTTTCAAAATAGGGATTTGCAGGCGGCTGATCTGCGCCCTGATCGCTGCGGCAATATTGTCGTCGTCCAGAATAAACTCGAAGAACATGGCCACCAGGTTGATGATGTCGTCTTCGGACTGTTTCAGCGCCTGGGGTTGCTCGGGGTGTTTTTGGGCCAGCAACTGCGACACAATGGGGTGCAGGTAATTTTTGGGGCCGTTGTCGTTGTGGGCGTTGTCGACGATGGACTGGGTCTTTGTCAGCATATGCACCAGTTCGGCCACACCCATCGCCGGGCCGGGATTTTCGGCATAGGTGTTGTAAAAGCTGAGCGCCGGCGTCGGCCCCATGGCGCGGATACTGGACAGTATCGAGCTGAGTTCGGGCAGGCTGAAGTGATAGGCCGGCGCCGCCGCGTAGCCGGGTTCGGCTGCGGCGTTGGCGTTCGCCGCGTTGGCTGCCTCTTGCGCGTTGCCCGACTTGGCCGCAGTCTCGCTGCCGGTTTGGCGCTGCAGGTTGCGCGGTATCTTTGGCAAAATGCCGGTATTGATCAGCAGCTGGTTGGCATCGGAATAGCAGTGTCCCAACTGGTTCAGCACATAGCGCTCGAACTGCTTGAAGATAATGATCTGCGGCTTGATGCTGATTTCCAACTGCTTTTTACAGGCGTGGGAGAAGGCGTGGCAGATGTGCTCCGGGTCGAGCGGGTTGTTCTTCTCGGTGACCTCGATCTGCGGAAACAGATGATCGAGCCGCAACGTCAGCTCATAGAGGGTGCCCAGGTAGAGCTTGCGGGTGCGGTTGGCCATACTGGAGATCGCCAACTCGATCTCCAGGTCGTCGTTCTCGACCAGCGACAGGCTCGGATTGGTCGAGGAATCCGGCGGTGTCGGGCTGGTGGCGGTGCTCTTGCCGTGGATCAGGTTGGCGAAGCTGGCCGACAGGGTTTGTTGGAACACACTGATGACGCCCTGCTTCTTTATTCTGATCTCCCGCATGGACTCGAAGTACAGTGCTTGCTCGTTGTTGCTGGAGGCGCGATTGGACAGGTCGTAAAACAGGTCATCACAGACAGCAAACAGGTTTTCCAGACACTGGTTGGTGGTGAACAGGGTGTCTTCTCTGATTTGAGCCAGGAGCTTGGGGAGCTTGACCTGGCCCTTGCCGTTCCTCGGGCGCATCACCTCAAGATTCTCCTTGTCTTTATCAGATGATGTCATTGGTACAAGCCTCGAGTCGTCTTCTTATCAGTATCTGCCAGGAGTGTTGCAATTTTGATACAGTTGAAATCCGCGCCATTGTTAGTGAGTCGACGTCCGTTTCTCAGCTCGCTAAGACCCGGCGGTACTAACAGCTGTAATAACCCCTGAAGAACCAATTATATGCCCACATATCAAGCTGAGCCAGCGATTAGCTCACAGCTCTGGCAGCCATCATCGTTAAGTAGGCGGGTTACATCTACCTCTATATTGCTGAAGGTGCTTTAAAAATGTATCAACCTACGTTTGAGCAATAATGCAAGCAATATTCAGGCCTGAATGTTGCTGCGGCAAACAACGCTGGTGAGGCTGTTGGCGGTGGCGTCCACAGCCTCTTTTATCGCTTCAAAAATAATTGGTATCCTGTTGAAAAATATAAAGAAAGTAGCTTGATGAGCCCAGGGCTAAAGGTTGGTGTTATACTGCGCGGCCGCTCTTGCCGATAGCGATCGCCGGTATCCGTCGCGCGGGTAGAGTTACTGTTGTAAATTAATTCGACGTTTAGTCATGGTTTTAGATTAATTCCGACTATTATCGCCGGCGTTATGCATTCCGGGGTCGGGTTCGGGGTATATGGGTAATTGTATGCTGTTGATGATCGATAATTACGATTCCTTCACTTACAACGTGGTGCAGTACCTGGGAGAGTTAGAGGCTGATGTACAGGTGGTGCGCAACGATGAGGTGACTGTCGAGGGTATCCGCGCGCTGGCTCCGGAGAAAATCGTAGTCTCGCCCGGGCCCTGCACACCCAAGGAGGCGGGTGTATCGGTGGCCGCCATCGAGGCATTTGCCGGCACTGTACCGATTCTGGGGGTATGTCTGGGCCACCAGAGCATCGGTGTGGCCTTCGGTGGTAAGGTGGTGCGGGCCGCTCGTGTCATGCATGGTAAGACCTCGCCGATTTACCACGATAACACCGGTGTGTTTCGCGGCCTGGCCAACCCGTTCGAGGCCACCCGTTATCACTCGCTGATTGTGGACAAAGACACGCTGCCGCAGTGCCTGGAAGTGACCGCCTGGACCCGCACCGAAACCGGCGAGGTGGATGAAATCATGGGCATGCGCCACCGCAACCTGGCGATTGAGGGGGTTCAGTTTCATCCGGAATCCATACTGACAGCCCAGGGGCATGACTTGCTGCAGAATTTTCTCGACCTCCAGCAGGCGGCTGGCTAGACAGCGGTGCAAGAGCGTGGGCCGGCGCCTCGGACAGGTGTTGCCGGTAGCGGGTATGGGCAGGGGTATGAGTAATCGGTACGACCACCGTCATGGCTGATGATGTGAGCCGCGGGTCTGGATCGCAGGTGTGCGCTGCAGGTATGAGTACCGACATGGGTGATAGTGATAATGTGATAATGAGTGAAACAGGCTATGGATATTAAACAGGCGTTGGCTGTGCTGATTGAACAGCAGGACTTGACCACCGAGCAGATGACGGCAGTGATGCAGCAGATAATGACGGGCGCGGCGACCGCGGCGCAGATCGGGGCTTTCCTGGTGGCCCTGCGGATGAAAGGCGAAACTATCGATGAAATAACCGGCGCGGCCCTGGTGATGCGTGAAATGGCCACCAAAGTGGTGGTCGAGGCCGATTACCTGGTGGATACCTGCGGCACCGGCGGCGACAGCGCCAATTTGTTTAATGTCTCGACCGCCGCGGCCTTCGTTGTCGCCGCCGCCGGCGGCCGCGTGGCCAAGCACGGCAATCGGGCCGCCAGCGGCGCCACCGGCAGTGCCGATGTGCTGGAGGCTGCCGGCGTGCACCTGGATATCACGCCCGCGCAAGTGGCCCGCTGCGTGGAGGAGATCGGGGTGGGGTTTATGTTTGCCCAGGCCCACCACCGCGCTATGAAGCATGCGGTTGGCCCGCGCAAGGAGATCGCACAGCGTACCATCTTTAATATGCTGGGGCCGATGACCAACCCCGCCGGTGTCAAACGCCAGGTGATCGGCGTATTTGCCGATTCGCTGTGCCTGCCGATGGTGCAGGTTTTACAGAGACTCGGCAGTGAGCATGTTATGGTGGTTTGTGCCGAGGACGGGCTGGATGAGATCAGCATTGCCGCCGCCACCCGCGTGGTTGAGTTGCGTGACGGCGATATTCGCGACTATCGTATTCAGCCGGGTGATTACGGTGTTTCTCAGCGCCCCCTGGACGGCCTGACCGTAGCCAGCGCCGCCGAATCTCTGGCCCTGATTCAGGATGCGCTGGGTCGGCGCAAAGGCGAGCACGCCGACAAGGCCGCCGACCTTATCGCCCTCAATGCGGGGGCGGCCATCTACGTCAGCGGTGTCGCCTCGAGCCTGGAGCAGGGCGTGCTGATGGCCCAGGATGCCATTGGCAGTGGCCTGGCAAAAGAAAAAATCGCCGAGCTGGCGGCTTTTACGGAATACCAAAAAAGCGCTTAGCCGCCGACAAAGCAGCCTGTTCAGGCCCAACAGAGCTAACTCAATTAGTGTAGACAGGCCCTAGGAGTTTGACCCCGGTGGATACACCCACAGTTTTACGCAAGATCATCAGCCGCAAACACGAAGAAGTCGCCGCGCGCCGAGCCGTTACCGACGCGGCGCAACTGCACGATATGATTACCCTGCAATCCCCACCGCGCGGGTTTGTGGCGGCCATAGAGGCCAAAATTCAACAGGGTAGGGCGGCGGTGATTGCCGAGATTAAAAAAGCCTCCCCCAGCAAAGGCGTGATCCGGGAGGATTTTTATCCGGCGGAGATCGCGATCAGCTATGAGAAGGGCGGTGCCGCCTGTCTTTCGGTGCTGACCGATGCCGATTTTTTTCAGGGCTGCGAAAGCTATCTGAAAGAGGCGAGGAATGCATCGCAACTGCCGGTGATTCGCAAAGACTTCATTGTCGATGAGTACCAGGTATACGAGGCGCGGGCGATCGGTGCCGACTGCATTTTATTGATTGTAGCCGCCCTCACCCCTGCGCGTTTGCGCGCGCTGAACGACCTGGCCCACAGCATTGAACTGGACGTGTTGGTGGAAGTGCACACCAGCGCCGAGCTGGCCCTGGCACTGGAGTTGCCGAATAAACTGATTGGCATCAACAATCGCAATCTGCATACATTTGACGTCGCCCTGGACACCACTTTCGCGATGCTCGATATGATTCCCAGCGATCGGGTGATCGTCACCGAGAGTGGTATTCACACCATCGATGATGTCAAGGCGCTGCGCGGTCACGGCGTCAATGCGTTTCTGGTCGGGGAGGCGTTTATGCGCGAAGCCGATCCGGGCATGAAGCTGTTGGAAATGTTCAATTGATTGCTTTCCAAACCATCGGGGCGGCGGGCTGACAAACGGGATGCCGGCTGTCGCTTTTTTCACCCCAATCCCATATATCGATAGAGGTTGCGGCGCTGCTCCATGATCGGGCGTAGATTTATGCTGAAGTCGATGCTGCTGGTCGGCAGTGTCGGCATTGGCTCGCTGTACTGGCAACAGCGATGGCGCTATATCGTTATTCACCACAGCGCCGGCGCCTTCGGCGACATTGCTTTTTTGCAGGAAGTGCACCGCCAGCGCCAGGCGCAGGACCCGATTGACGCCATTCCCTACCACTATGTTAACGGTAACGGCAACGGCCTGGGTATGGGGGAGATAGCGAATGATTCCAGGGGCGAACTCCATATCTGGGGTGCACACGTCTCCGGCAATAACACCGATCGCAATTTTCGCGGCATCGGTATTTGCCTGATCGGTAACTATGACGTGACAACGGTACCGGAGCCACAGTACCTCGCTTTGGTGGGGCTGACGAGAACCCTGATGTCGAGATACGCCATCTTGCCGGGCAATGTCGCCGGTCATGGCAGGATCGCGGGTGAGGCCACCCGGTGTCCGGGGAAGTTCTTTCCAATGCAGCGATTTATGCGGGATATCTCGTGAAGAGCCTTCTCCCTCCAGGTTTGCCCCGGGTCTCCCTCCTGGCTCCTCAGCCCGCTCACGCCCGGTGTGATGAATTGTCTGTAGCAGTTGGGCTTAGCGGGTGCCGAACACCACCATGGTTTTGCCTTTAACCGAAACCAGGCCCTGGTCTTCCAGGGTTTTCAGTACCCGTCCCACCATTTCCCGTGAGCAACCGACGATGCGGCCGATCTCCTGGCGGGTGATTTTGATTTGCATACCGTCGGGGTGGGTCATGGCATCGGGTTCTTTGCACAGGTCCAGCAGCGTGCGTGCAACCCGGCCGGTAACATCGAGAAACGCCAGATCGCCGACTTTACGGGTCGTGTTGCGCAGGCGCCGGGCCATCTGCTCGCCGAGGGCAAAAATGAACTCCGGGTGAACTTCGCACAGCTCCTGGAATTTACCGTAGCTGATTTCGGCAACTTCGCACTCGGTTTTTGCCCTGATCCAGGCGCTGCGGGAGTCCTTTTCGTTAAACAGGCCCATCTCGCCGAAAAAATCGCCGTCGTTAAGGTAGGTGACGATCATTTCCCGCCCTTCGTCGTCTTCGATCAAGACGGTCACTGAGCCTTTGATGATGTAGTAGAGTGAATCGCTTTTATCGCCAGCGTAAATCAGGGTGCTTTTGGCGGGATAACGGCGGCGATGGCAATGACTTAAAAACTCGTCAACATTTTTCATATGGGGCGTAAGAGACACGGCGACCAAGAGTAGTTCCTCAATAGTTAACGCTTTTTATTCTAAATCCTAAAAACTACCACAAGATTATTGCGTTGTATGTAGTTTACCCGGTTTGCGGTGGATTTCCGCTACCCAGCGGTAAAGCGGACACCCGCCGGAGACGGCGACAGATGATCGCATAAAGCATCCGCGCAGGTATAGCCTCTGCGATACAGAGCCTACATATAGGTTAAAAACTTAGACATAGCGCAACCGATAGGGTGAAATGAGTGCCAGTTGCGGTTATGTGGTAGGCTTGCCGGCCCGGTTCGCAGCCGTGCGGGCGGGCATTGCAAAGGCAACAGGCAGTAAAGGTGGAGGGGTGGATATGCAAGCGACGGTAAAGTGGGTTGACGGCGCCATGTTTCTCGGCGAATCCGGCAGCGGGCACAGCGTGGTGATGGACGGTCCGGCCGACCATGGCGGCCGCAATATGGGGGTCCGACCGATGGAGATGGTATTGCTCGGTCTGGGGGGCTGCGCCGCTTTCGATGTGATGAGTATCCTGCGCAAGGCGCGTCAGGCTGTTTCTGACTGCCGGGTGGCGCTGGAGGCCGAGCGCGCCGAGGGGGTACCCTCGCCGTTTACCCGCATTCACCTCAAATTTGTGGTGACCGGCACCGGTCTCAAAGAGACTCAGGTAAAGCGGGCTGTAGAGCTGTCGGCCACCAAGTACTGTTCCGCCTCGATCATGCTGGAAGCGGGCGGTGTGGAGATTTCCCACAGTTACGAGTTGGTGGAGGCTTAACCGGGCGTCAGATACGGTAACTGGTGCTGGTCATGGCCTTTGAGGCCAGGCGCATCAAGCCTTTGACGGGGGCGGGAAAGCGCAGGCCCCCGGCGGCCAGGGCAGTGTGGCCATGTTTGGCTTCATCGACCAGCATCTGGTCGACGATGGCGCGGCTCTTGCCATCCGTTTCGGGCAGGTCCTGCAAATGGCCGCGCAGGTGGCGGCAGACCTGGTCTTCGGTGGCGGCAACGAAGCCGAGGCTGATTTTATCGCTGACCAGCCCCGCCGAGGCACCGATGGCAAAGGACAAACCGTACCAAAGGGGGTTGAGGACGCTGGGGTGACTGTCCAATTGCTCCAGGCGCTCTTCACACCAGGCCAGGTGGTCGATCTCCTCGTTTGCCGCTGTCTCCATATCATCCCGCACCTCCGGTAACTTGGCTGTCAGCGCCTGGCCCTGATACAGCGCCTGGGCGCAGACCTCCCCGGTGTGGTTGACCCGCATCAGCCCGGCGGCGTGGCGCTGCTCCTCGGCACTCATCTCGTTTTCGGGCACATTCTCGGCCGGCGAGCGGCGGCTGTGGCTTGGGGTGCCGCGGCTGATGGTACGCAGGGCGCGGTCGGCTTGGACCAGCAGGTGATCGAGGGGGGAGAGTCGGCGGTCAGTCATGTACGCTATTGTAGCTCATGGCGGCGATTGTTGTGAATGGCGGGGCTTCAGGCCACAATAATACGGCGAATAACAAGACAAGGAACCGATACGTGGCAGGTAGTGAAGATTTGGCCCTGATGCTGGAGACCCGAGTCCCCCTGGTGGTGATCGAAACCTACGAAGAGAAGCGCGCCCTCGATCTGTTGCTGAAAGTCGCCCAGCGCCAGCGCTCGCCGCTGTTTCGCTGGTCGCTGACCGACGGCTTGAGCCGAATGAGCTTTGGCTTGCAGATACAGCGCGAGAGCGAGAACTGCGAGCCGGCGGCGGTGCTCGAGCATATCAAGCGGCAGGTGGAGGCCGGTGTGTTTGCCCTGTGCGACCTCCACCCGTTTATGGATGATCATCCGAAACATATCCGGTTGATCAAAGATATTGTTCTCAACCACAAAAACGTTCCCCATACCCTGGTGTTGATCAGCCACCGCCTCAGTTTGCCGCCGGAGCTGGCACGCTACAGCGCCTCCCTGCAGTTGCGGCTGCCCGATGAGAAGGAGATCCTGGCGCTGATCCGGGAGGAGGCCAAGCAGTGGTCGGCCGCCAAGGGCGGCGGCCGCATCAAAACCGACAACCGCACGCTGCAACAGTTGGTCGCCAACCTGAAAGGCCTGACTCACGCGGAAGTCAGACGCCTGGCGCGCGGTGCCATCGTCGACGACGGCGCGATCACCGAAAGTGATTTGCCGGCGGTCAACAAAGCCAAGTTTGCACTGATGGATATGGAGGGTGTGTTGACATTCGAGTACCAGACCGAGACCTTTGCCGGGGTTGGCGGTTTGGTGCACCTGAAAAACTGGCTGGCCGAGCGCCGCCAGGTGTTTTTGAATCCACAGGGGCAGGGGCTGGATTGCCCCAAGGGCATCCTGCTGCTGGGGGTGCAGGGCGGCGGCAAGAGTCTCGCCGCCAAGGCGGTGGCCGGGTTGTGGGGATTGCCGCTGCTGCGGCTGGACATGGGGATGGTGTACAACAAATACGTGGGTGAGACCGAGCGCAATTTGCGCGAAGCGTTGAAGCTGGCGGAGTTGATGGCACCCTGCGTGCTGTGGCTGGATGAATTGGAAAAAGGCATGACCCAGGGCGACGGCGACAACGGCACCTCGCGGCGACTGTTGGGCACGTTGCTGACCTGGATGGCGGAGTCGCGTCCGTCGGTATTCCTGGTAGCCACCAGCAACGACATCAGCGGCTTGCCGCCGGAATTGGTGCGCAAAGGGCGGTTCGATGAAATCTTTTTTGTCGACCTGCCGGATGCCCGGGTGCGACAGGATATTTTTGCCATTCACTTGGGCAAGCGCGAGCTGCAGGCCGACGGTTTTGACCTGCCGGCGCTGGCCGACCTCAGCGAGGGTTTCTCCGGGGCTGAAATCGAGCAGGCGGTGGTCGCCGCGCTTTACAGTGCGGCGGCGCGCGGGGAAGCGGTGACCGATGCCCACCTGGCCGAGCAGCTTAGCAAAACCAATCCGCTGTCAGTGGTGATGGCGGAAAAAATCAGCGCGCTGCGTCACTGGGCTCGCGACCGGGCGGTGATGGCGGGTTGATGTTCGCCGCGGCGGGCCAGCGCCACGGTGAGTTCTTCGGCCAGGGTTATTTTGAGTGTCCTGGCGCTGACCGGCTTTTTCAGGCACTGGCTGATCCCCACTGCCCGCGCTTTTTCCGGACTCGGCAGGCTGCCGGCACCGGACAACATGATCATGGGGGTGTGGCGCAGTTTGGGATCGCGGTCAATGCGCTCGGCCAACTCCAGCCCCGACATACCCGGCATATTGTGATCGAGAATGATCAAATCGAAGTGCCCGCCGAGATTGGTCACGCTGTGCAGTATCGCCAGTGCCTCGCGGCCGCTGGGCGCGCTGCTGACACGCATGCCCCAGCGGTCCGCCCGTTTGCTCACCACTTTGCGGCTCGAGGCGCTGTCGTCCACTACCAGCAGCCGTCGCTCGCGCAACAGGTCGTTGTAATCGGCTTCGCTGCGTTGTAACAGCGTGTGCGGGGGAATCTGCACCCGGCAGGTATAGCGGGCGCCGGCATCGCCTGCCAGGCTCAGGGTGATATCGCCGCCCATATGCACGGCCAGCCGCTGGGCGACGAACCAGTCCCGCTGCGGTAATACAAACTGCGGGGCGATGGCCTGTGAGGCAATGAATTCATCGCCGGCGCCGGCGTTGGTCAGGGCCGCCACCTCCTCGGGTTGGAGTCCGCTCTGGTCGTCTGCCAGGGTGATTTCCCAGGTATTTTTTTCCGTCGCCGGTCGCAACTCCAGCGCCAGGGTCCCCTGCTCGCTGTAATAAAGTGCGTGTTCGAAAATGCCCGTCAGGATTTGTTTCAAGCGGTGTGGGTCGCCTTGTAGCAGCTCCGGTAAGCGGGGGTCCAGGCTCAGGGTCAGCCGGACTTTGCGATCCTCGGCCTGTTCGCGACAGTCCTCGGCAAACTCCTCCATCAGTGTTTTCAGTTCGAAGGGTACGCTGTCGAAGGCGATGCGGTCATGGTGCAGGTTTGACCAGTCGCACAGGCGGGTTAACCATTTCAACAGCGAGTGGCCGGAGCGGCGAATCGTTTGCACCTGGTCGCGTTGACTGCGGGTTAATGAGGTGTCCAGCAGCAGCTCGGCCATACCGATTACGCCGCTGATCGGTGTGCGCAGTTCGCGATCGATTTGACGCATGGTTTTCGCGTAGCTGCGCCTGGTGTTTCTCTGCAAAGTGGTCTCGTAGTGGTGACGCATGCGGTGATCGAACCGACTCACGGAGTATTGGACCAGGGTATAGGTCATCACTATGCCCTCCAGCGCTATTGCCGCCAGCAGCAGCCAGACGATGTAGTAGCTCCAGGGCAGTATCTGATAAAGGCTGAGGATATAGCACAGCATGATCGGGGTGGTGATCACCCGCGCGATGGTGTAGTAGTGCGCTCTTCTCATACCCTGAAAAACGGCGAAGATACCGAGCGTGAAAAACATCAGCATGCCCAGGATGGCAAGGGTCGCGCTGAGGGCGCCGGCCAGTCCCCGCGGAATCAACAGCGTCACTAAAAATCCGCCGATGGTCAGGCCGGTGTAGAAGCGCAGTGCCAGGTCCCACTTCGGCAATTGTTTGCGGGTTTTGAAATAACTGCGGCTGAATTCGCTGTAACACAGCAGTGTGCCGTAGGCGAACAGGGCGATGGCCAGGTCGAACAACTGCACGTAATCGGGCAAATAGCGATTGATATAGCCCCAGCGCGCGGCGATATAGAGCAGCGCCATCAGCAGAAACCCGCTGTACCACAGCGGATTCTTGCTTTTGTCCCGCCAGATTTGCGAGAGGTTCACCAGGATCAATAGTGTCAGGATGCCGAACAGATGGCCGGCCCACCAGTTGATGCGCGCGCTCTCGACCAGCAGATGGCTGGCGCGACTGAGGCGCATGGACAGGTTGATTGCTTTGTCCGACTGCAGGCGCAGGTAATAGGTCGTTGCACCGGGAGTGGTTTTGGGCAGTGTGAACAGGTAGTTGGCCTGTTGCAGGCTGTCGTGGTTGCGGGGGTAGGCGAGGCCTGCCTGGCGGTGTAAGACGATCTCGCCGGAGGCCTCGCGCACCTGGAACAGATCGATATAGTCGAGGTCGGACGGCAGGATCGACAGGAACAGCTCCTCCGGCGCCTGCGGCCGATGGTCCAGCGAGAAGCGCAGCCAGTAGGCGGTGGCGCCCGGGGCCAGCCACAGACGGTCGGTGGGAAACGGCGAGAAGCGGTCGCTTTGGGCCAGGACTTCCGGTAGCCGCAGCAGGCCCTCGCGATCGGGCAGGATATCCACATGGGGCGCGAGATCGACGATGCCCGTGTCCCGATCGATTGTCAGCGCGCCGGACGCGGCTGTACTGGGCAGCATCAAACCAGCCAGCAGTGTGCAGACAGCGCCAAGTCCGCCAACCAAAGCCTTGTACCTGTCAGGCGCAGCCCTGAGCTTTTTAACAGCAGCCCTGAGCTTCTTAACTGAAGGGTTGGATTTACCGGCTGCCGCTTTGTGCCTGTCAATGCTGCTGCGGAACTGGTCAATTGCGGTGCCAGGTTCATTCACTGCAATTGTGGACCTGTTATATAAAGCTCTGAGCTTATCAATTGTCGCAGCAAATTCGCGCACCGGCGCCGGCGACTGACGCGGGCGCCCGGTTAAGGGAGAGTGCCGGCGGCAATCCGACATCATTCGCCATAGAACACCGTATCTTGCAGAGGCCATGGCAGCGACATGTTAAGCTATCGGGCAGGGGAGCAGCGATAATAGCGCCCCCCGGCGCCGATGGAAACCCCGGCGCTGTTACGCCTGTTCCCGGGTGATGGCTCGATGGGCAATGTCGCGGCGGTAGTAAATACCGGGCCAGCAAATCTCGCCCGCCAGCCGGTAGGCGCGGGCCTGGGCCGCGCCGACATCAGTGCCGAGTGCGGTGACACACAATACCCGACCGCCATTGGTAACCACCTGGCTGCCGGCCTCTGCGGTACCGGCGTGAAAAACTTTTTGCCCGTCGCCCCCGCCCTCCGGCAACCCTTCAATGACATCGCCCTTGCGGTAGGTAGCTGGATACCCCCCGGCGGCCAGCACCACCCCGACTGCCGGCCTCGGGTCCCACTCGGTGGTGCAGGTGTCGAGCCTGCCGGCCAGTGCCGCTTCGCACAGGCTTACCAGATCCGACTGCAGGCGCAGCATGATGGGTTGGGTTTCCGGGTCGCCGAAGCGGCAGTTGTACTCAATGACTTTGGGGGTGCCGCCGGCATCTATCATCAGTCCGGCGTAGAGAAAACCGGTGTAAGCGTTACCTTCGGCAGCCATGCCGGCCACCGTGGGGTTAATCACTTCGTCCATGATCCGTTGATACACGCTGTCGGTGACCACCGGTGCCGGTGAGTAAGCGCCCATACCGCCGGTGTTGGGACCGCTGTCGCCGTCGCCGGCGCGCTTGTGGTCCTGGCTGGTGGCCATGGGCAGGATATGGCTGCCGTCGGCCATGACGATAAAGCTGGCTTCCTCGCCGTCGAGAAACTCTTCGATCACCACCCGACAGCCGGCGTCGCCAAAGGCATTGCCCGACAGCATATCCGTCACGGCAGCCTCGGCCTGCGCCAGGGTTTCGGCGACGATTACGCCTTTGCCGGCGGCCAGGCCATCGGCCTTGACCACAATGGGCGCGCCCTGTTCGCGCAGGTAGTCCAGTGCCGGTTGCAGCTCGGTAAACTTGGCATAGGCGGCGGTGGGGATATTGTGGCGGGCGAGAAAGTCTTTGGTGAAGGCCTTCGACCCTTCCAGTTGGGCGGCGCCCTTACTTGGGCCGAAACAGCGCAGGTCGCGGGCGTTGAAGTAGTCGACTATGCCTTCCACCAGCGGTGCCTCCGGGCCGACAATGGTCAGGTCGACCCGCTTGGCGACGGCAAAATCGGCAAGCTCCGCAAATGCCATCACATCGATGGCGACATTTTCCAGCTTTGGCTCGCGGGCCGTGCCGGCGTTACCGGGCGCCACAAAGACAGTGTCTACCGTCTCACTTTGGGCCGCTTTCCAGGCCAGGGCATGTTCGCGACCGCCGCCGCCGATTACTAAAATATTTGTCATAATGGGTTCACTTTCCTGCGCTGATTGCTTGCGAGTTTGTAGTTTTTTAGTCGTCGTGGCGGCCGAGTTTCGGGTAGCAGTTCTTCAAGCTGATATGCGCAATTTACTGATCCTCACGCAATCTTTATCGATCTCGATAAGGATATCGGAGGTAGGTCTGTCGCTGGGTGGGGTCTTCAGAAACTCTCGACAGCAGGGATGCTGTCGGGAAGTCCCCATGGATGGGTTCACGACGTGTTTCTGAAGACCCCACCCAGCGACAGACCGATCAAGTGGCACATCCTTGTTTTAAGGAAGCGCCATTTACCCTAGTGCCTGAAATGCCGCATCCCCGTAAACACCATGGCAATGTCGTGCTCGTCGGCGGCGGTGATGGTCTCCTCGTCGCGCATCGAGCCGCCGGGCTGGATAATGGCGCTGATGCCCGCCGCCGCCGCATTGTCGATGCCGTCGCGAAACGGGAAAAAAGCATCGGAAGCCATCACCGAGCCGCGCACTTCGAGGCCGGCGTGTTCGGCTTTGATGGCGGCGATACGGGCGGAGTTTACCCGGCTCATCTGGCCGGCGCCGACCCCTACCGTCTGCTTGTCGCGGGCGTAGACAATGGCGTTGGACTTCACCATCTTGGCAACTTTCCAGGCGAACAGCAGGTCTTCAATTTGTTCGGGTGCGGGCCGGCGGCGGGTGACTATCTGCAAATCCGCTGCGGTTTTCATACCCAGGTCGCGCTCCTGCACCAACAGCCCGCCGTTGACCCGCTTGTAGTCGAAACCGTCGTTAAAACCATGGTCAAAACCGCCGGGCTGCCCGGCGCTCCAGTCGCCGCAACTGAGCAGGCGCACATTTTTCTTGGCGCTGACCGCCGCGATGGCGGCGTCGCTGACCCCGGGCGCGATAATGACCTCGACAAACTGTCGCTCGACGATGGCCGCGGCAGTCTCGGCATCCAGCGCCCGGTTAAACGCGATAATGCCGCCGAAAGCCGATTCCGGATCGGTGGCGTAGGCCCGCTCATAGGCGCTGCCCAGGTCGGCCGCTTCGGCGACGCCGCAGGGGTTGGCGTGTTTGACGATGACACAGGCGGGGCGTTCGAACAGCTTGACTGTTTCCAGGGCCGCATCGGTATCGGCGACATTGTTAAACGACAGGGCCTTGCCCTGCAGTTGCCGGGCCGCGGCAACGCTTGCCGGCTGCGGCCGTGGTTCTGTATAGAAGGCGGCTTGTTGGTGGGGGTTTTCGCCGTAGCGCATATCCTGGGCTTTGCGCAACTGGGTGTTGAAGGTACGCGCAAACGTCTCGTTGCCGCCGGGCACCAGGCGGCCGAAGTAATTGGCGATGGCGCCGTCGTAGGCGGCGGTGTGCTCGTAGGCTTTCACCGCCAGGTCAAAGCGGGTGCGGTGGCGGGTGCAGCCGTCGTTGGCCCGCATCTCCTCGAGCAGGGGGCCGTAGTCGGCGGTATTGACGACGATAGTGACGGCGGCGTGATTTTTGGCGGCGGCCCTGACCATGGTGGGGCCGCCGATATCGATGTTTTCGATGGCGTCTGCCAGGGAACAGTCGGGGTCGGCCACGGTACTTTCGAACGGGTAAAGGTTGACGACTACCATGTCAATAGCATGAATATCGTGCTCTGCCATGGTCTGGTCGTCGACACCGCGGCGCCCGAGGATGCCCCCGTGCACTTTCGGGTGCAGGGTTTTGACCCGGCCAGCCATCATTTCCGGAAATCCGGTGTAGTCCGACACTTCCACAGCGGGAATGTTATGGTCACTTAATAAGCGGTAGGTGCCGCCGGTGGATAGAATCTCCACACCTTGTTCGTGTAAGGCAGTGGCAAGTTCGACAATACCGTTTTTATCGGAAACGCTGATCAGGGCGCGCTTGATGCGAACCGGATCGGCGGCCTGGGAGGGGGTTGTCATGAGGATACCGTTTTCAATGTATGGCTCTAAAAAATACCAACGAGGTGAGGCGGACTCACCCCCCGGCTTGAGATTCAGAGACTCGGCCCTAGTTGCCGGGTAGAGGCGGATGTACCGGGCATTAGGGATGGCGCTGGTGGCCGCTAGAGCGGCCTGTGACGCGTCGCCGAACGGTCGCTACAGCAGACCGTACTGCTTGAGTTTTTTGCGCAGGGTTCCGCGGTTGAGTCCGAGTACCTGGGCGGCTTTGGTTTGATTGTGGCGGGTATATTTCATCACCACCTCCAGCATCGGTGCCTCGACTTCCGCCATCACCATGTCGTAGACATCGGTAACGCCCTGGCCGTCGAGGTGCTTGAAATAGTTATCCATGGCCTGGTCCACGCAATCGCGCAGGGACTGGTTGTGATTGATGCCCGCAAAGGCACTGGCGGGCGAGTTGGAACTGTCGTTGGGTGCATCCGCAATTAGCGTGTCCGCTGTATTCATGCCGCTTTGTCCTCTTCAGTATTCAGTCGTTCAAACAGCAATTGAACGCTGGCATGTTGTTCTTCTGCAGTTTCAAGCTGATTGAAAGTTTTTTTAAAGTTATTGGTAAACTGCCCGCCGCTGGCGAGCGTCTTCAGGTACCAGCCCAGGTGCTTGCGGGCGATACGAACCCCCATATAGTCGCCGTAAAAGCGATGGAGTTGGTGCAAATGGTCCAGCAAAACATCCCTGACTTCCCCGAGCGGCGGCGGCGATGGCAGGCTGCCGGTGCGCAGGTAGGTGTCAATCTCCCTAAAAATCCACGGTCGTCCCTGAGCCGCGCGGCCAATCATCACGGCTGCCGCGCCGGTGTAGTCGAGCACCCGCCGGGCGTCGACCGGGGTGGCGATATCGCCGTTGGCAAACACGGGTATGGATACCGCATCGACCACCGCCGCGATGGTGTCGTACTCGGCCCGGCCCTGAAACCGGCAGGCCCGGGTTCGACCGTGCACGGCCAGTGCCGCAATCCCGGCATCCTCGGCAATTCGTGCAATCCGTGTGGCATTGCGTACTTCGGGGCTCCAGCCGGTGCGTATTTTCAGCGTAACAGGTACATCCACGGCGCCCACTACCGCATTAAGGATTTGCGCGACGAGCTGCTCGTCGCGCAAAAGCGCTGATCCCGCCGCCTTGTTGCAGACTTTCTTGGCCGGGCATCCCATATTGATATCGATGATCTGGGCGCCGTGTTGCAAAACAGCCTGCGCCGCCTGCGCCAGCATCTGCGGTGTTGCGCCGGCTATCTGTATCGAGCGGGGTTGCATTTCACCGTCACTGCGCAGCCGCCAGTTGGATTTGCGACTGTGCCAGAGTCCGGTATCCGCCGTGAGCATTTCCGATACCACCAGTCCGGCGCCGAGACGCCGGCAGAGTTGGCGGAAGGGGCTGTCCGTGATGCCGGCCATAGGTGCAAGTACTGCACGGCTATCAATCCGATAGGGGCCGATATGAAACAATTGCCTTTTCTCCCGCCTGCCAAGCCCAAAAAAGGTGGGGTATGATACCCGCTACAGCGCCAGCGAGCAAAGCAGAATTTGCACAAATTGGCTCTTTTTTAGGCGTAATATGACAAATCGAATAGAAAAGTTACACGCTGCGACATTATTCATGTGCCGGCCTGCAGGCCCTTATCCATCAGGTGGTTAAGGGGCGCACCGGGGAGCTGTGACGAGGTCCCAGGGGCTTATGTCTCAAGGGGCTTTCTCAAGGGGCTATGGCAATACTGTAGTTGACCGCGGCGCGACCCGGATCGACGATTTCCAGCGACAGGTGAACCGGTTGTCCGCTGGGCATCTGTGTCCTGCCCGCCAGTTCGCCGCCCAGGTACTCGCGCGGGGTAAACATGCGCGCCGCCACCGGGCTGCCATCGAGCTTGCTGAAACGCAACACGAGATTCGGAAACGGCTGCTCGAAAGTGGCGGTGTTGAGCAAAATCGTATCGACCACCAGCGCCTCTTCGGCTTTGGGATGGCTGCGCACTACCAGGTTGTAGGCGCGAATTTTCTCCTGGGCCACCAGGTTCGGCAGCCTGCAACCGAACACACTGCAGGCCACGCTGTACCAGGCGCGGTAGGGCTCCACGCGGCTCAGGCGGTCGAACTGGGACCAGCCCAGTTGGATAATGAAGATCAGCCCCGCCACCGTCGCCAGCATCCCCCAACGCAGTTTTGCGCCGAAGAAACGGCCGCCGCTGTCCCAGGCCATTTCAACGGGGGCCGGTTCGATACCGCTGAGTAATGCCGCGCGATCACTCTGGTGCGCGCGCAGGCTGATGGCAGGCTGCTGGTAGCTGCTGTCATCCAGTTCCTCCACCTCCTCAAGGGCCAACTCGAATTCGTCGTGATCGTCCGCGGTGATCGGATCTTGCTGTTGCTCCCGGTCCTTCTTTTTGCGCTCCCGCTCCTTCTTTTTCCAGCCCTGTTCCTCGGGCGCCTCAAAGACCGGCTCCTCTTCTTCCTCCAGGGCGGCGAAGGTGTTGCCGTTGTCGTAGTTGAACTCGTCGGTAAAGCGGTCGGTCTCTGCCGGCGCAGCGCTTTCGGGTTCTTCGTCCTCGAGTTCTTCCAGCAGGTCGATGGCCCAGGACTCGTCAGCGGTGTCTGATTCCTGTGCCTCTGTGTCGTTGATTTCGCGGTCGAATAAGGATTTTTTGTCCGGTTGCCAGCGTTCGAGCTCGAGAAAACTGTCGCTCAATGTACCCAGGTTGTTTTCGGGATCGGCGGCTTTCTTTTCTTCGCCCAGGTCCATATCGTCGCTGATCAGCGTGTCGTCGTCGATATCGTCGAAAAGGGATTTGCCGCCCTCGGACTCCGTATCGATCGCCGCCTGATCAAACTTCAGACCGGTTTGTTTGGCCGCCGCCGGTTTGCTCGGTTTGGGCTTGGTGGTTGCGGTCTTGGCTTTGCGACTGGCGGTGGGTTTGGCCGCCGGCTTTTTGCCGGTCGTTTTTTGGGTCGCCTTGGCGGCAGTCGCCGGGGCGGATTCGATCAGGTGGTCGAGAGCTTTGAAGATTTGCAGACACGAACCGCACCTCACTGCCCCCTTGGCTGTCTGGAGCTGGGCTTCGGTGATGCGAAATGAAGTACTACACGCCGGGCAGCGCGTAACCGTGTCCGTCATAATCTGGCTGGGTTCCTATGCCTTTGGCCGGGGTAATCTCAGTTTGAGTGCCGTTAGCCCGGATATTGCTGTCGTGCCATGCGGCACACCTACAACCGTGCCATACGGTACAGTTACCAACGATAGTCGAGCCTGAAATGCCGCTCGATCCACATGCTCTGCGCCAAACGCCAACTTCAGCGTGTCCCACTGGCGCGTGTCCCACTGGCTGGTCCGACACATCGGCCATATCCAGGCTAGGGACAGCCTCCTATTCAAGCGCTTTTTTTTACTTATAGCAATGGTTTATAGGCTATAGCGCAAGTGTATTCTAACTTTGGGGCCGATCGATGGTCGTTTTTTGCACCGTTTCTCAATTTCGCGCCAGCCGGCGGCCGGCAACACTGCAGCCGGTGTTATTATCGCTGTTGATATCGGCCCTCAGCGGGCGGCTTTCACCGCGCTCAGGCAAACCCACTCCTGTCGCTGTTGTACGGGCGCAAAGTCAAAGTCCCGAGTATAGGCGGCCATCACGGTTTCTGCCTGAGTCGCCAGAATGCCCGACAGGCACAGCCGGCCGCCGGGTCTGGTCAATGCCGTCAGGGTCGGGGCCAGCTCCATCAGCGGACCGGCGAGAATATTGGCCATTACCAGATCGGCCTCCAGGCCGGGGCAGGCAGCGGGTGTGTAGACGGGAAAGCGATCCACAGCCAGGCCGTTGCGCGCCACATTCCGGTGTGTGGCCGCCAGCGCCTGGGGATCGATATCGGTGCCCACCACCCGCTCGGCACCGAGCAGCAGGGCGGCGATACCGAGAATGCCCGAGCCGCAGCCATAGTCCACTGCGGTGGTACCGCTGAGTGTCTGTGCGGCCAGCCACTGCAGGCATAAAAAGGTGGTCGGGTGGGTGCCGGTGCCGAACGCCAGGCCCGGGTCCAGCAACAGGTTGACCGCACCCGGGTCCGGCGGCGCAGTCCAACTGGGGCAAATCCAGAGGTTCCCGGCGCAGCGGATCGGGTGGTAGTGCTGCATCCACTCCCGCTCCCAGTCCTTGTCTTCCAGCAACTCCCAGGTATGGCGGGGCAGTTTACCGCCGCAGTGGGCGGCGGCGGTATCGATGGCGCCGCGGGTATCGACGGCAGCATCGAACAGGCCGGTGATGCGTACCGCCTCCCACAGCGGCGTCTCGCCCAGTGCCGGTTCCAGAATGGGCTGATCGGCAGCGTCCTCGAAGGTTACCGAGGCGGCGCCCGCCGCCAGCAGGGCTGCCTCGACAGTGCCGGATTGCGCGCGGGAGGTGTGTATTCGCAATTGCAGCCAGGCCATGGCGATTCCTGTGCAGGCGTGCGCAGTTACATGCCCAGCTTTTTCTCGAGGTAGTGGATATTGACGCCGCCCTTGGCAAAATCGGAATCCCGTACCAACTCCTGTTGCAGTGCCGTGTTGGTGCGAATGCCGTCCACCACCAGTTCGTCGAGTGCATTTCGCATACGTCTCAGCGCTACCTCGCGGGTGTCCCCGTGGGTGATGATCTTGGCGATCATAGAGTCGTAGTCGGGGGGTACCCTATAGCCGCTGTAAAGGTGTGAATCCACCCTGACACCGAGGCCGCCCGGGGCGTGGAAGTTGTTTACCCGCCCGGGGCTGGGCATAAACGTCTTCGGGTCTTCGGCATTGATACGGCACTCAAAGGCATGGCCGTTTACCTTGACGTCTTCCTGCCTGATCGACAATCGCTCGCCGCTGCAGACACGTATCTGTTCGCGGATGAGATCAATTCCGGTGATCATTTCCGTAACTGGGTGCTCGACTTGAATACGGGTGTTCATTTCAATGAAGTAGAAACCGCCGTCCTCGTAGAGAAACTCGAAGGTTCCCGCCCCTTTATAGCCGATCTCAAGGCAGGCGTTGACACAGGCCTGCTGCACGTCGCGGCGCACCTCGGGGGGGATGTTCGGGGCGGGGGCCTCCTCCAGGACTTTTTGATGGCGCCGCTGCAGCGAACAGTCGCGGTCGTGCAGGTGAATGGCGCCGCCCTGGCCGTCGCAGAGCACCTGGATTTCCACATGGCGGGGGTTCTGTAAGAACTTTTCCATGTAGACGGTATCGTCGCCGAAGGCGGCCTTGGCCTCCGCTTTGGTGACGTGGATGGAATTCAGCAGCGCCGATTCCGTGTGCACCACCCGCATGCCGCGGCCGCCGCCGCCGGCAGCCGCCTTGATGATGACCGGATAACCGACCTGGCGGCCGATTTCCACACAGCGTTCTTTGCTCTCGGGCAGCGGGCCGTCGGAACCGGGCACTGTGGGTACCCCGGCTTTTTTCATTGCGGCGATGGCCGACACCTTGTCGCCCATCAGGCGGATCACGTCGGGGTCGGGCCCGATAAAGACAAAGCCGCTTTTTTGCACCTGCTCGGCGAAGTCGGCATTTTCCGCGAGAAAACCGTAACCGGGGTGCACCGCGACAGAGTCGGTAATCTCCATGGCGCTGATGATGGCCGGTATATTGAGGTAGCTCTCCGGCGAGCGGTTGGGGCCTATGCAGACGGATTCGTCCGCCAGGCGCACATGTTTCAGGTCGCGGTCGATCTGCGAGTGTACCGCAACCGTGTCGATGTCCAGTTCTTTACAGGCGCGCAGTATGCGCAACGCAATTTCGCCCCGATTGGCGATCAGTACTTTTTTAAACATGGTGGCAGCTCCTCGGCCCAATCGTCACCCAGACGTGAACAGGTCAGTTAAACGATCGTTATCAGGGGCTGGTCAAATTCCACCGGTTCGCCGTCTTCAACCAGGATAGCTTCCACTGTGCCGGCTTTGTCGGCCTCGATTTGGTTCATCATTTTCATGGCTTCGACGATGCAAATGACATCCCCGGGTTTCACATGTTTACCCACCTCGACAAAGGGGGGAGAACCCGGGCTGGGGGCGGCGTAAAAAGTACCCACCATGGGTGACTTAATGAGGTGACCCGCCGGAATCTGCCCGGTCTCGCGGGACTCGGCCACGGGCTCGCTACTGACCGGTGCCGGGGCCGGGGCGGCCACCACGGGCGCCGGGGCCAAGGGCTGTGCCGGCGGGTTGCCGGAGCTGCGGCTGATCCGCACCGACTCTTCTCCTTCCTTGATTTCCAACTCGCCGATGTCTGACTCTTCGAGCAGTTCAATCAATTTTTTAATTTTGCGAATATCCATTGACGTCTCTCTAATCGTTTTAGGGTTTTGACAATGCCTGCGGGTAGACCGGATCGCCTTTACACAATTGACAGCCGCTGCATTATTCCGAGGTTTTCAACTGTGCAAAGGCGGCCTGTAAAGCCAATTCATAGCTCAGGGCGCCGAACCCGCAGATCACGCCGGCGGCGATATCGGAAAAATACGAGTGCCGGCGAAATGCCTCACGGCTGTGAACGTTGGACAGGTGCAGCTCGATAAAAGGTATTGCCACGGCGGCCAGCGCATCGCGCAGCGCCACACTGGTGTGGGTAAAGGCGGCCGGGTTGATCAGAATGAAATTGACCCCTTCCTGGCGCGCATCGTGGATGCGATTGATCAGCTCGTATTCGGCGTTGCTTTGCAAAACCTGCAGGTGGTGGCCCGCGTCAATACAGAGCGCAGTGAGCCGCTGGTTGATACTTTCCAAGGTATCGGCGCCGTAGATGTCGGGCTCGCGGGTACCGAGCAGATTCAGGTTGGGCCCGTGTAATACCAATATGGTGGACATTGTTGGTCCTATTATTTAGCAGCGATTTATCAGCTATCTCAATCAGGCGACGTTTAATCAAGCCATTGGGAAACCCAGACATTAGCGATGCGCAGGGCGGTCCCCGACCTGGGCGCTAACAGGCGGGAGTTTGCCGCATATTTACCTAGCTGTCCACGCTCGGGCTGTTTTTTTTGAAATTAGCCGCATTTACCTGCAAGTTTGGCGAAGTTTGTCTTATTGTGACTGTGGTTCAGTGGTCATTTTTAGCGTTTTCGGCACCAAACGGGCAAGGTTACCCCCCTGATTGCCGACATTGGTGAAATATACCGGCTTTTGGCCAGGAAAAACGCCGAACAGCTTCAATTTTGCGCTGTTTGTGTCAAAGCGGCGCGCTCGATAGCGTCCAGCACCAGTGCCTCGGTGAGAAGTTGTGGCAGGATTTCCGCCTCGGCGCCTTTGCGGGCCGGGAACAACAGGTACAGCGGTACGCCGTTGCGACCGTAGCGGTTGAGTAACTCAGTGATATCCGAGTTGTAGTTGGTCCAGTCGCCTTTGAGGGTATAGATGTCGTTGAGGGCCAACGCCTGGTTGACCCGCTCGGTGTTGAGGGCGATTTTTTCATTGGCCAGGCAGGTGATACACCAGTCGGCCGTCAGGTTGACCAGTACGGGTTCGCCGGCGGCTGTCAGCTCGGCCAGCCGCTCCGGCGTGTAGGGCTCCCAGTGATCCTCCTCGCCGGCCGACTGTCCCAGCAGGGGAATGGCCGCCGCCCCCAACAGCGATGCCGTGACCGCGGTGCCGCGCAGCAGGCGGCCAATGGTGCTGCTGAGCGATTGATTGGCGAGCCAGAAGGCAAAGGTCACCAGGACGGCACCGATACTGAGAAACGCCACCGCATCGCTGCCCACCTGGCGACCCAGTACCCAGAGCAGCCATACGGCGGTGAGATAGAGCGGGAAGGCAAGCGCCTGTTTCATGGTCTCCATCCAGGGGCCCGGCGCCGGCAGGTAGGTTGCCAGGCGCGGCGCATAGCTCAGCAGCAAAAACGGCAGTGCCATGCCAAAGCCGAGCGCGGCAAAGACACCGAGCGCCACGGCGGTGGTCTGGGTCATGGCAAAGCCGATGGCAGTGCCCATCAGCGGTGCCGTGCAGGGGCTTGCCACCACCGCGGCCAGCACACCGGTGAAGAAAGAGGGCCTGAGCCCCGAGCCCTGGGTTAGTGATTGGCCGACGCCCATCAGTCGGGTGCCGAAGTTGATCATGCCGGACAGGCTCAAGCCCATGATAAAGAACAGATAGACCAGAAAACTGATAAACAGTGGTGACTGCAACTGGAAGCCCCAGCCGACGGCCTGGCCGCCGGCCCGTGTTGCCAGCATCGCCGCGGCCACCGCCAAAAAGGCCATCACCACACCAGCGGTAAAGGCCCAGCCGTGCAGGCGCAGGTGCTGGGGCGACTCGCCGGCCGATGCCAGGCTCAGTGCCTTGATCGACAATACCGGGAACACACAGGGCATCAGGTTGAGGATGGCGCCGCCGGCGATGGCCAGCAACAGGATATAAGGCAGGAAGGCGTCACTGCCGGCCGGGGCCGCAGCACCGGCACCGCCAGCGCTGCCCGGTGTGGTGTCCGCCTGGGTCGCCACCGGCGTAAACGATGTGACGCTGCCGTCGGCGAGGTCGATACGAAAATGCGCTTTCTGCGGCGGGTAGCACAGACCGGCGTCGGCACAACCCTGTGACGTCACGGTAAGTTCGAAGGTTGCCGGTACAGGCTGTGGCAGCGCAGCCGTTATATCGGTGCTAGTGTAGAAGACTTCCAGTTCTTTCTCGAAATAGTCATCGTATTTAACTTTGCCCTCCCGGTAGACCGGCGCCAGCGCCAGCGGCTGTCCCTCGCTGCTGGCTTGCAGTTGAAAGCGCTCCTTGTAAAGGTAGTAACCCGGGGCGATATTCCAGAGCAGGAGCAGCTCGGTATCGGTAACGTCGACCTCCACTTGGTAGGCTTCCTCCACCGGCAGGAACTCCTGCACCCCCCAGCCGCCGGTTTCTGTGGCGCTGCCACTGACGGCATCGAACTGCGCCTGGGCCGCGAGGCCGACGCCGAGCAGGCAAATACAAAACATCCTGAAAGCGTTGGGGAGAAGTTGGCGTGTCTGGCGCATAAATCCACTTTTTGTCTGATTGAAGGGCGTTGCTTTGACCTATGCTTTCAGGCAGAGTTCGCTCCATTGTAGCTGAACCGGCCCCGGGTGGTCGCCTAGAGGATCACAAAAGGATCACCTAGAGGACCGCTTAATAAGGACCACAGACCCAAGGTCAGTAATTCAGGGCTAATTATGCGCAGGGCAGTAAGCTTTGGCGGCGCCAGCCCGGGATCACCTGATAACCACTTTGAAGCTTTGTCCCGGTGCTTTATCGGTGCGGTTCACGGTATTTGCAGCCAAGTCGGTGTTTAATGAGATTTATGAAGATAATTAGACAATTCGCATGGGTGTTACCTCTGCTGCTGGCCGGCTGTGAGACGGTGCCGGTGTTGGTGCCACTGCCGGAGGCAGCGCCCGCCCCCGAGTCCAAGCCCGCGCCGCCGGCGCGCCCGGTGCGCACCGTCGATGACGATGTCAGGCAACTGTTAGGCGATGCCGAACAGGCACTGGCAGCGGATCGCCTGACCGCACCGCTGCACGACAATGCCTTTGACCGCTTTCAGGCAGTGCTGATGTTGAAGCCGGGCAACGAGCAGGCGCTGGCCGGTTTGCGGATGATACTTGCGCGCTACCTGCAGTTGGCCCGGGAGGCGGCTGCGGCGCAGCATTATGGAAAGGCCAGGGCCCTGATCGAGCGGGCGCGTCTTGTGGAGGCCGACAATGCCGATATCGAAGCTCTGGCCAAGGAGTTGGCGCAGGCGGTGGCGTCGCTGAAGGCCCGGCAACCGGAGTACATCGGGACGAACAATGAGTTTCCGCTGACGGAGGCGGGCCTCGAGCAGCAGAACAATGACACCGTCGAGTATCTGCAGGCGATTGCCCGCCAGGCCCGCCAGGAGAACGTCTCGCTGTTGATCGTTGCCCGCAGTGATGCCGAGGGACGCTGGATTTACCAGCAGATGAAGAAGGCGGTGGCGGGCTACCGCCTGCGCGGCGACATCAAACTGGGCAAGCGCCCGAAGATTCTGTTGCTGCCGCCGATCGATTGACCGGTACAGCAAACGCCGGTCGGGCCTCGCCTCATCGGTGCGGGTATTGTGTTAGACGAAGGATTTAGATAGTGACGTTACTCAGGCAGTTGATCATTGCCATTACTTTTTTGATTACCTGCCTGCTAGCCGGCAACCTGGTGGTCAGCGTTTTTAACACCCGAACCTACTTTTACGAACAGATGCGCTCGCTCGCTGAGGACACCGCCACCTCACTCGGGTTTACCATCTCTCACGCCGCCCAGGAAAAAGACCTGGCCCAGATCAATTCCATGGTCGATGTTATTTTCGACCGCGGCTACTACCGCCGCATCGTCTATCTCAATCTCGATGGCGAGGCGGTGGTGGAGCGCGGGCGGCCGATCAATATCGAAGGCGTGCCGCGCTGGTTTGTGGATTTCGTTAAACTGCCGGAGCCCTCCGGGCGCGCCGAGGTGCTGTCGGGCTGGTACCGGCTGGGCGAGGTTATCGTGGTGGGGCACCCGGGCTATGCCTATCGCGATCTGTGGCGGGTATCCCGCGAGCAGTTCTGGCTGTTTGTCTTCACCGCCGTGCTCAGTTACGGTCTCGCAGGTCTGGGGCTGCGCCTGTTGCTGCGCCCGCTGCGCCGGGTCGAGAATCAGGCCGAGGCCATTTGCCGGCGCGAGTTTCCGGTGCAGGACAAGCTGCCGCGCACCCGCGAGCTGCGTCGTATGGTTGTCGCCATGAATCGGATGGTGAAAAAAACCCAGGCTATGTTTCAAGAACAGGTGGAACTTAGTGAGACCCTGCGCCGGCAAGCCTATCTGGACCCGGTGACCCAGTTGTCCAACCGGCGTGACTTCGACGCCCGCCTCGAGGCGTATATCAACGCCGAGACGGGCGGCAGCAGCGGTTTGCTGTTGCTGATCAACATTGGCAATCTGCAGGCGTTCAACGATCAGTTCGGGCGGGCAACGGGCGATCAGTGCCTGCTCGAGCTGGCGCTGGCTTTGCGCGAGTACACCGGCGATTACAGCAAGGCCATCCTATCGCGGCGCGGCGGGGCCGATTTTTGCGTGTTTTTACCGGGGCTGCACCGCGAAGAGGTCAAGCAGAGTGTGGAACAGTTGCACACGACATTGCGCAACCTGAGCTGGTTCGATCGCCAATACGGGCTGCGACTGCACCTGGGGGCGGCTTTTGCCGCCACGGTCGGGCCCGATCACCAATTGCTGAGTGAAGCCGATGCCGCGCTGCGCCAGGCCCAGCACCGGGCGGTGGGTTGGCGCCTGTTCACGCCGCCGCCCGGGCAGCGCGACCTGCGGGCGCGGGCGGCCGGGCAGTGGCGGGAGTTGTTGCAGGAAGTCCTGCAGGAGCGGGCGTTATTGTTACACTACCAGCCGGTCGTCGATCTCAACGGGCACCCGGTTTGTGTCGAGGTACTGTGCCGGCTGCGCGACGATGGCCGGATTCTCAACGCCGGTGTGTTTTTACCCATGGCCGAGCGGTTTAATCTCAGTGTTGCCTTCGACAAGCTGATTCTCGAACTGTTGCTGGCGCAGCCGCATGAGGACACGGCGATTGACTATTGTGTCAATCTTTCTCCCCGGTCCATTCAAGATCAGGGCTTTCGCCGCTGGCTGGGCGAATTCCTGCGGCGCCACGGCCGGTTTGCCGGGCGTATTGTGTTTGAGGTGCCCGAACAAACCCTCTCTCTGGCCGAGCCGGCGGTGCGTGAGATATCGGCGCTGTTGCAACAGTGCGGCGCAGCCCTTTCGCTCGATCACTTTGGCGCCGGTGGCTCGAATTTCAGCTACCTGCAGAGTCTTCACCTGAAGATGTTGAAGATCGATCGCTGTTTCATACAGTCCATAGAGCAGAGTGCGGATAATCAGTTTTTTGTAAAATCGCTGGTACAGATCGCCCACAGTTGCGATGTCAGGATTTTCGCCGAAGGGGTCGAGTCGGCGGCTGAGTGGCAGGCGCTGTCGGCACTTGGTGTGGACGGCGGGCAGGGATATCATTTGGGCAGACCAAAACAATCGATTGACGGCGCCCGGGCGCCAGGTGACTAGAGGGGGAGTGGTTTAATGAGAGCGGGACAGTTATATGAACGCTGGTCGGGGCTGTTGCTGCTGTGCAGCCTGACCCTGTGGGCGGCGCCGGTATTGGCCGACGTCGAGACAGACAATACCGGGGTGAAAAATACCGGGGTGAAGAATGTTCAGGTGACCAAGGCCTACCTGCGACTGCCGCCGCCGGGGAGCCCAGTGGCGGCTGTGTTTTTGCACCTGCGCAATACCGGCGCTAAGCCGCACCAGCTTATCGGGGCCCGTTCAAAGCTGGCCGGCAAGATGGAAGTCCACACCCACGAGCATGTCGACGGTATGATGCGCATGCGACCGGTAGCGCAATTGCAGGTGCCGGCTTATAGTGAGGTGGAGCTAAAGCCGGGCGGCCACCATTTGATGGTGTTTGGCCTGCGCGGGGAGCTGAAGGCCGGCGGGGTGTTTCCGATGACGCTGTTGTTCGCCGGCGATAGGGAAGTCGAGGTCGAGGCTGAGATCAAGCGTCTGTGATCACTAACTTACGGTAAATATCAACTGACTGATTGATTGGTGGAAGGCAACTATGGCGCTTGAGAAGGGCGGAAATGTCTGGGGGAGAATAACCCGCGGTATAGGCGAGTGGTTCACGGAATTGCGCGCCGATGTCAAGTCCGGGAGTGTCTGGTTGAAGGCGGGTCTGGTCCTGGTGATGCTCTACCTGGTACTGGCGCTGGTGGTCGGTTGGTACTGGAGCAGTGAACCCGATACCTTCGATGTGCGGGACGCCGCCGCGCTGCGCCTGGCCGGCGGCGAGCAGGGCCTGGTGACCGGGGCGACGACGACCGCGACGCTGGTGCGTGTCGCCGATACGTTGCTGTCGAAACCGGGCGGCTTTCTGTCCAACGACATACTGCCGCCGGGGGCCTGGCTCGACAATCTGCCGCACTGGGAATACGGCGTGCTGATCCAGGTGCGAGACTTGAGCAAAGCCATGCGTGAGGCCTTTAGCCGCTCCCAGTCGCAGTCCACCGAGGACACCGATCTGGCGCTGGCCGAATCGCGGTTCAATTTTGATCACGACAGCTGGGCGGTGCCCGCCTCGGAATCCGAGTATCGCCAGGGGGTACGTTTTTTGCGCGGTTACCAGGAGCGCCTGGCCGACGAAGACCAGCTTAACGCGCAGTTTTTTGCCCGCGCGGACAATCTGCGCTATTGGCTCAGCACGGTGGAAACCCGCCTCGGCAGCCTGTCGCAGCGCCTCAGTGCCAGTGTCGGCCAGCGTCGGGTGAATACCGACCTGGCCGGCGATGACCGGGCCAGCCAATCCACCACCACCCCTGGCGAATTGATGGTGAAGACACCCTGGCTGGAGATCGACGATGTGTTTTACGAGGCGCGCGGCACTGCCTGGGCCCTGATTCATTTCCTCAAAGCGGCAGAGGTGGATTTTGGCCAGGTGCTGGAGAAGAAAAATGCGTTGATCAGTCTGCGCCAGATCATTCGCGAACTTGAGGCGACGCAGGAAACCGTATTCAGCCCGATGATTCTCAACGGCGGGGGCTTCGGCTTCCTGGCCAATCACTCGCTGGTGATGGCCTCCTATATCTCCCGCGCCAACGCCGCCATTATCGATCTGCGGGAGCTGCTGGCGCAGGGGTGAAAACCCGTCACGCTATGCAGGGCTTTTTACTGACCCGACACTGGCGCGACAGCGCCCGCGGTATTCAGCTCGAACTCTGGTTCGCTTCGCTGCAGGGTCCGCTACGGGTGCTGATCGAGCGGCAGGAATCGGTATTCTTCGTCAGCCGTGCCGAGGCCGCTCGACTGCCCGAGGTGCTTGGCACCGGCGCCTGGCGCACTGCCGAGGTTGCGCTCAGCAATTATCTGGGCGAACCGGTGCTCGCGTTATACAGCCGTAGTCACAAGCGCGCGCAGCAATGGCGCGAGCGACTGGCAGCGCAGGGCATCGCCGTCTGGGAGGCGGACATTCGCCCGTCCGAGCGCTATCTGATGGAGAGGTTCATCACCGGTGGCGTCACCATCGAGGGGCAGCCGCAACTGCTCGATGGTTGCCCGACGCTGGTCGACCCGGTATTGCGGCCACAACCCCATCGACCGCAGCTGGAAGTGGTGTCGGTGGATATCGAAACGTCCATGGATGCGCGTGAACTCTATTCCATCGGCGTGTTCGGGCGGCGCGACCGTTTCGTGTTCATGGTCGGTGACCGGACTGCTGCGGCGGCGGACGGTGCAGAGGTGCAGATTCAGTGGTGCGCCTCCGCGCAGGACTGCCTGCAACAGTTCTTTTCCTGGCTGGCGGCCAGAGACCCGGACCTGTTGATCGGTTGGAACTTTATTCAGTTCGATCTCTGGGTGCTGGAAAAACTATGCCGCCGCTACGGCATGGCCCTGGCGCTCGGGCGCGGCGGGCAGGCCTGCCACTGGCGCGAGGAGCGCACCCGCGAACGCCGCTATGTGAGCATTCCCGGTCGGGTCGCGCTCGATGGTATCGAACTGCTGCGGGCGGCCACCTATTCATTTGAAAGCTTTTCTCTGGAGGCCGTTGCGCGGGCGGTGCTGGGCCAGGGCAAGCTGTTGACCGGCAAAGATCGCGGTCGCGATATTACCGAGCTGTTTCAGCGTGACAAAGTTTCCCTGGCCGCCTATAACCTGCGCGACTGTGAATTGGTCTGGGATGTGTTTGAGCAGACCGATCTGCTGGCCTTTGCCCTGGCCAAAGCCCAGTTGACCGGGCTGGCCCTGGATCGTGTCGGCGGCTCGGTGGCGGCATTCGAGTATGCCTATCTGCCGCGCCTGCACCGGGCGGGGTTCGTGGCGCCCAATCTGGGCGAGTTGCAGTCGGATGTCGTCAGTCCGGGCGGCTATGTCATGGAGTCGCGCCCGGGGCTCTACGACCATGTGCTGGTGCTGGATTTCAAGAGCCTGTACCCGAGCATTATTCGCAGCTTCTGCATCGATCCCTGCGCTTTTTGGCGCGCCGAGATTGATAGGTTGTCCGACGCTGACTGTGTACCGGGGTTTAACGGTGCCCGCTTCGCCAAACAGGGCGCTCTGCTGCCGGAAATCATCCGCGAGCTTTGGCGGGCGCGGGAGCAGGCCAAGGCCGATGGCAACAGTCCGCTGTCGCAGGCGATCAAGATCATTATGAATTCCTTTTACGGGGTTTTGGGGTCGCCCGGCTGTCGTTTTTTTGACCCGCGGATCAGCAGTTCCATCACCCTGCGCGGTCATGAAATTATTCAGCGCAGCCGCGAATGGATCGAAGCCCGCGATTACCAGGTGATTTATGGCGATACGGATTCCCTGTTCGTCTGGCTCGAGGCCTGCCAAACCGACACTGAGGCACAACGCATCGGCTCTGAGCTGGAGCGCGGTCTGAACCGTTGGTGGCAGGCGAGTCTGAAGGCGGACTTTGGGGTTGAAAGCACCCTGGAAATCGAGTTCGAAACCCACTACCGGAAATTTTTTATGCCGACGGTGCGCGGTGCTGAAATCGGCAGCAAGAAGCGCTATGCAGGCGTCGTCAGCCGCGCCGGGCAAGACGAGATCGTTTTCAAAGGGCTGGAGAATGTCCGCACCGACTGGACGCCGCTGGCCAGGCGCTTTCAGTTGGAGCTTTACCGGCGCATCTTTTTTAACCAGCCTTTTGCGACTTACATCCGCACCACTGTGGCGGAAGTGTTGGCCGGTCAGCGCGATGAGGAACTGGTCTATCGCAAGCGCCTGCGGCGCAAATTGGACGACTATCAAAAAAATGTACCGCCCCATGTCCAGGCGGCGCGCCAATTACGGGCAGCGACCGGTGCGCGGCCCAAGCCCGGCGACTGGGTGAGTTACGTCCTCACCGTCAATGGACCGGCGCCGGTGCAACTGCAACGCCGCCAGGGCGGCCCTGTGCTGGCCTATCAACAGTATATCGATCGCCAGCTGCGCCCGGTGGCGGACAGTATTCTGCAGGTGCTGGGCGAGTCGTTTGCGGATATCGTCGACCGCCAAATCCGCCTGTTGTAACGCCGGTCATTTCACAATTGATTTCCGGCTGCCGGCTTTTACACCTACTGGCAGTAGGTAAAAAGTGTTTGGCGGGAAAAATTGTTTACCATAGGTGTGTTAACTGTGGCACACTTTGACAATGATCTCGGTCACATTTTGTGCGGGGGAGTCTGTGATCGGGATGACAGGTATAAATTATAACGGGGTGATCAGCTTGACACTGTGAAGGAAGTGCCGTCTAAACCGTCTCGACCTCTAACTGCGTTTGGCAACAGTCCGTTGCCAAAAGGTGCCCCGCCTCCCTCCGAATCTGGCGATTTGCTACAACTGATCAGTGATGCTGTGGTTACTTTTGACCGCCTGGGTCGTATTTATCAGTTAAATGCGGCCGCCAAAAACCTGTTCGGGCTGGCCGAGGCCAACAGTGAAGCCAAACCCCTGCGCCAGATTTTTCCCGGCCTGAGCGACGAGCAGATTCGCGGCGCCGACAGTATTCTGATCAAAAACGCCCGCTTGCCGGTGGCTACACATCTGACCGGCTTCTCCAGCAGCGGTCGGGAGGTAAGGCTGACGCTGCTGGCGGCGCGGGTGGTTGAAGATGACTACTGTCAGTTGTTGTTGCGGGAGGTCTCCGAGGGCGACTGGTTCAAAGAAGATTTGTTGCAGCAGCGAGATATCTTGCAGGCAACACTGGCCAATGTGTCCGATGCGGTAATAACCACCAATGCCCGCACGGAGGTGGAGACCCTGAACGCGGTGGCCCGCCAGATTCTGGGGCTATCCACACACGAGGGGTTGGGCGTCCCTGTCGATCAGTTGTTCACATTGTATGATGCCGAAGGCCAGCGCCCTCTGCCGTCGCTGGTTATGGAGACCCTCGCGCGCGGGACGCGGGTACAGGTCGAAGGTCAGGTACAGCTCTACAGCGCCGATCAGCCAAGCCCGGTGATCGTTACCGCGCAGGTGATACCGCTGCGCAACAGCGCCAATCATATCAGCGGTAGTGTGATGGTCCTGCGGTCGGTGAACGAGGCCGCCGGCGCGTCCTCCCATTTAAACTGGCAGGTCAACCATGATGTGTTGACGCAACTGCCCAATCGCCATCACTTTGAGGCTGAATTGGCGCGCGCGGTGACCGAGGCGGCAAGCGGTGAAATCAGCCATGGATTGCTGTATGTGGACCTCTACCATTTTAAATTGATCAATGACACTTGCGGCCACACGGCGGGAGATGAGCTGTTGCGGCAATTGGCGGTGTTGTTTGGCAAGCGCATGCGCAGCCAGGATGTGCTGGCCCGGCTCGGCAGCGACGAGTTTGGCGTGTTGTTGCGCAACTGTACGCTGGCGGGTACCCAGCGGGTGGCCGATACCCTGTTGCGCGAACTGCAGGCATTTCGATTTTTGTGGAATGAACAGCAGTATAAGGTTGGCATCAGCGTCGGCGCGGTGATGATCGACCAGAATATTGATTCCGAGGCCCAGGCGCTGTCGGCCGCCAACGCCGCCTGCTGTGCCGCGAAGGAGGCGGGGCGCAATCGCATTCACTTTTACCACAACGATAACGCGCTGGTGCAGCGGCGCAGCGAAATGCACTGGGTGGTGAAAATCAATGAGGCCCTGGCGGAAAATCGGCTGGTACTGTACCGCCAGCCGATAGTGGCCAGTGCGCCGCTGTTGAGTGAGTTGCCCCACTATGAAGTGCTGGTGAGAATGATGAGCCCGGAGGGGGAATTGATTCCGCCGGTGGAGTTTATTCCCGCCGCCGAGCGCTATGGCCTGATGGATGAGATTGACCGCTGGGTGGTGCGCAACCTGCTGCAGTATATGCGCCGGCGGCGCGATGCCGGCCTGCCCGAGGAAAGCTATGCCGTCAATCTGTCGGGCGTCAGCCTCGGCGATGAGAGCTTTTGTGAATTTGTCTGGAATGAACTGGCGGAAAGTGCGGTGAAACCCAAGTTGCTGCATTTTGAGATAACAGAGACGGTCGCCGTCAGCAACCTGCAGCGGGCGGTGGAGTTTATGGAGTTGTTTGGTGAAAGCGGGTGCAAGTTTTTTCTCGACGATTTCGGCAGCGGTTTGTCGTCATTTGCCTACCTGAAAGACTTCCCGATCGATTACCTGAAAATTGACGGCACCTTTGTCAAGGGTATGGAAGAGGACTCGACCAACTTCGCCATGGTCAGCACCATCAACCACCTGGCCCATGTCATGGGTATCAAAACCGTGGCCGAATATGTGGAGAACGACGTGTTGCTGGAATGGTTGCGGGCCGTCGGCGTCGACTATGTGCAGGGTTACGGCATCGCCATGCCGGCACCGCTGCCCAGTGTGGGTGCGCTGCCGCAACGCTCTTGAATATTGGCCTGGCGCCGATGGTATTCGCTGCAGGCGCTCGAGGCGAAAGCAAGTGCCTGAAGCGCGTGTCACCGTGGTCTGGCTCGACAGCCTCCGGCGCCAGCGGCCAGGTGGATATTTTACTTGTCGAGAATATGGCGCAGGACTTCCTCGTGCTGCTGTGGGCGCAGCCGTGGCCCGAACTGCGAGACCACCACCGCGGCGGCATAGCTGGCCAGTTGTCCCGCTTTTTCGAAGTCGAAGCCCTGGGTAACGGCGTAGAGGAAGGCACCGGCAAACATATCGCCAGCGCCGTTGCTGTCCACGGCCTTTATCGGATGGGCTTCGATATTGATCAGTCGCTCGCCGTCGTAGATCACCGCCCCCTCCGCTCCCAGGGTTATCGCAAAGGTCTTGGCGACCCGCTGCAGCGCTGTCGCCGCGGCCTTGACGGAGTCGGTCTGCGTGTAACCCAGTGCTTCATCGCGGTTACAGAACAACAGGTCCACACCTTCGCCGATCATCGCCTGCAGGCCGTCGCGGAAAAACTCCACCATGGCCGGATCGGAGAGGCTGAGCGCCGTTTTTACGCCGTTGTCCTCGGCGACCCGGCGCAGTTTGATGGCGGCTTCGCGGCCGCTGTCTGAGGTGACCTGGTATCCCTCGATATAGACGTATTGAGACGCCTTGATGGCCTCTTCGTGCAACTCATTGACCGATACCGTCTCACTGATGCCGAGAAACGTATTCATGGTACGCTCTGCATCCGGCGTAATCATCACCAGGCATTTACCGGTGATACCGCTGTCGAGCTTGCCGTTGTGGTGGTAGCCGACGCCGGCGGCGCGCAGGTCATTCAGGTAAAATTCGCCGTTGTCATCGTTGGCCACCTTGCAGGAATAAAACGCATTGGCACCGAAATAACTGCAGGCGATAACGGTGTTGGCGCCCGAGCCGCCGCTGGCCCGTTTGGAGGCGACCAGGTGGCCGGAAAGATAATCGGTAATCTCGTGCTGCCGCTGCTCGTCCACCAGTGTCATTAGGCCCTTATCGACCCCGAGGCCGGTGAGGTCTGCATCGGTGACCTCTATTTCCGTGTCAACCAGGGCGGCGCCGAGGCCATAAACATGATATTGAGACATAGCAGCTTTCTTCTTCCATTCGATTAACGGGAGGGGTTTGCTCAGAGTATAGCGGGTTTTGGCCATGCGACCGGTGCCCTGAGGGTGCGCATTATGCGCAACTCCGGTGGTGAAAGGCAACTGTGCCATTGGTAACTGTGCCTGCCGCCATCTGCCGTGATGGCGGCGATGGTCGGTGAGCATGAGGTGTATTTTTTCTATGCTTTTGCGCACTTGCCGCTACAATGCCGAACTCCTGAGCAGTTTCGAAACAGGTGTTCTGCACTTTACAGTGCCGAAGCACGGCACTCAGGTGCGGTTTTGAGGCGCTATCGTGTGATGCTATTGCAAGGTGCAGTTGTATTGAGTTGTTGTAACCGGATATTGATGTTTAGTTATGGCCCGTTATTCGAGACGCCGTAGAACCCGGCGCCGGCGCGGAAAAGGCCGGGTTCGCGGAGCACTGGCCTGGTATTGGCAACTGGCCTGGTACTGGCGTCTGGCGTCGGGGTTGGGCCTGGTGCTGGTCGTCGCGGTAGTGTATCTGGACTATGTGGTGCGGTCGAAGTTCGACGGCAAGAAGTGGGCCCTGCCGGCCCGCGTTTACGCCCGCCCGCTGGAACTCTACGAAGGGTTGCCGCTGTCACCGCAGGACTTCGAATTTGAACTGAACGGGCTCGATTACCGGCCCGCGGACCAGTTGCGACGCCCCGGTGATATGGTCAAGCGCGGCGGCCAATACCAGGTTTTCAGTCGCAGTTTCCAATTCTGGGACAGGCTGGAGCCGGCGCGCAAGCTGAGTCTGGAGTTTGCCGGAGCGCGCCTGGTCCGGCTCACGGATGACGCCGGCCAGGCGGTGCCCCTGGCGCGGCTTGATCCGCAGCTTATCGGCGGTATTTTCCCCGCCCATATGGAAGATCGCGAGTTGATCCGCCTGAGCGAGATTCCCCCGTTGCTCGGCGAGGCGCTGATTGCTGTGGAGGATCAGGATTTTCTCGAGCACCGGGGGATTTCCTTCAAAGGGGTGGCGCGCGCGGCCTGGGTCAATCTGCGCGCCGGTAAAATTGTCCAGGGCGGCAGCACCTTGACCCAGCAGTTGGTAAAGAACTTTTACCTCAGCCACGACCGCAATCTGTCGCGCAAAATACTAGAGGCGTGCATGTCGCTGTTGCTGGAGTTTCACTATGGCAAAGCGGAAATTCTCGAAACTTATATCAACGAGGTCTACCTGGGTCAGAGCGGCCCGCGGGCGATTCACGGTTTTGCGCTGGCGGCGCGGCACTATTTCGGCAAGCCGCTGGATGAGTTGGCGCTGCCGCAGATAGCGCTATTGGTGGGCCTGGTAAAAGGTGCTTCGTTTTACAATCCCTGGAGCTATCCGCAGCGGGCCAAACAGCGGCGGGATCTGGTATTGACGCTGATGGCGGAGGCGGCGTTGATTTCGGTCGAGGAGAAAGAGGCCGCTATCGGCAGCAGCCTGGGCGTGGTTGCCAGCGACAAGCGCCGGTTGCATGATCACCCGGGCTTTATCGACCTGGTGAAGCGTCAATTGCGGCGCGATTATCGCGCTGATGATCTGCAGGCCGCCGGGCTGCAGGTGTTTACCACGCTGGCGCCGTCGGTTCAGTCCCGCGTGGCGCGGGTGCTGCAGCGCCGTATCCAGCAACTGGAGCGCGATTACGCCATGGAGGCGGGTACCCTGCAGGGCGCGACCGTGCTGACCTCGGTGGGTAGCGGTGAAGTCCTGGCAGTGGTCGGTGGACGCCACCCGCACTTTGCCGGTTTCAACCGGGCTCTGGATGCCAGACGGCCGGTGGGTTCGCTGATAAAACCGGCGATTTACCTGCAGGCATTGTCCCAGTCGCAGCAATACACCCTCGCCACCCGCCTCAGCGATACTCCGGTGACGGTGTCCGGACCCGACGGCGAGTTGTGGCAGCCGCGCAACTTTTCCCAGCGCGATCACGGCGAGGTGTCGTTGCTCGAGGCTCTGTCACAATCCTACAACCAGTCTACGGCGCGACTGGGCATGCAGTTGGGGTTGGGTAAAGTGCTGGAAACTGTGTCCGGGCTGGGTGTCCAGCGCCCGTTGCCGCAGGTGCCGGCGGTATTGCTGGGTGCGGCTGAACTGGCGCCGATGGAGGTGGCGGCGATGTACCACACTATCGCCGCTGACGGTGTGTTTACGCCGCTGCGGTCGGTGCGCGCAGTGCTGGATGCGCAGGGGCAGCCGCTAAGTCGCTATCCCCTGCAGGTGGAGCAGCGCTTTGCGGCCGAAACCATTCACTTGTTGCAATACGCCATGCAGGCAGTGATGCGCACCGGCACCGGGCGCAGCGTCTATCGCCATATCGACGAGGACCTGGCGCTGGCGGGCAAGACCGGCACCACCAATAATCAGCGCGACAGTTGGTTTGCCGGTTTCAGTGGCGATCACCTGGGAGTGGTCTGGCTGGGATTGGACGACAATGGCCAGACCCCCTTGACGGGCGCCACCGGAGCGGCCAGGGTATGGGGCGATATTTACGCGGGCCTGGCCACGCGTTCACTGGTATTTGAGAAACCCATCGCCGTCGACTACCACTGGATCGATATCGACAGCGGCTTGCTGAGCGGCGAAAATTGCCGCGGGGCGCAGTGGATTCCGTTTGTGCGCGGCAGTGAACCCGTGCTCAGCGGGCCCTGTCAGTTTATTGAAAACCCGGTATTACGGTGGTTTAAACGTTTATGGTAGTAACCCGTCGAGTTGTCTTTGCTCTCCTTTTTTCCCTGCTGGTCGCCCCCGGCTGCACCACTGTACCAGTGGCTTCGTCGCCCGTGCCCGAGGCCCCGGTTCCCGAGCCTGAAACACCGCCGCCATCGCGGCCGATTCTGCCCGGGCAGGCGCCGCCGGCGGTTGAATCATCGGCGTTGCGCAGCGTCATCGACAGTTGTTGGGATCACTACCGCGCCGGCCGTTGGGACGATGCCATTGCCACGGCGGAACGGGGGCTGCGTATCGAGCGCCGCTCGGCGGAATTGTACCTCGTGTTAGCACGTGCTTACTCAGCCATGGATGAGCGCGATCAGGCGCAAGCCTTTGCCCGGCAGGGACTCAGGTACAGTGACCATGCGCCCGCTGCCGTCGGTGCACAACTGCGCTCGGTGCTCGGCGCCGGCGCGAATATAGCGCGGTGAGCTTTGTCATGGTTACAGTATCAGTGTTAGTATCAGTTTGTCGCACGGCTCGACGTGACTGCTATAGAAAGCTGTCAATGAGGTGATATTTTTACCGGCAGTCGGGTTCTGTAACACAGCCCGGTAACAAGACTTGGCAATACTGTACTGGCTTGGCATAACGATAAAAAAGTACAACATCACAGTGAACACTAACCGGGTGCGGCTGCCGGCAACTCATCAAGGCTGAGAGACTGGCTGGTTTTGGCCGGATATGAGGGCGTCGACGGGTGTGGATACCGGTAGTAGAGGGCAGTGGACGGCAGCGGACAATAGTTACCTGCGGTCCCTTGTAATGCGTACTCCGTTATCTTGGCGCCCGGTATTTATTGTCTACACTTGAGTAGTGTCACCTCGTTTATGTTGCTGGCACCGCGCCGGGCAGGTCCGGCGAGCCACGGAAGTAACCCACAAGATTCGGATGCCTATGAGTGAATTCGGTACTCAACAACCCGATGGCAGCGGCCGCCCGACTGGGTCTGAGCGCCTGTCAGAACCCCTGTCGGAACCTAAGGTTATTGAACACCTGAAGGCCTGCCAACAACTTGCGGTGGAGCGCGGCCGGGAGTTGTTTAGGCTGTATCTCAGCAAGTTGGACCAGCGTTTGTGCGAATTTGGCGAGCAGGCCAAAAACGACGGGGAGCGCCTGCGCTTTCACGACACCCGCACGCAATTCCAGCAACATACCGATGAACTCGAGCGCTACTTTTGCGGCTATCTGGGTGAAGGTTTTATTAAGTTCAAGCGTCAGGAACTCGATACCCATACCGGGGAAGAGAAGTTTCAAGGCGATATGCTGTCATTGGTGGAAAACGAGGACCTGGAGGAAACTATCGCCATCTCCTCGATAACCCACCGGGCCGAAGCTTATTACGCCGAGCCGCTGTGGGCGCTTAACCAGCGTTTTTCCGTGCTCAATATGGGACAGAAAGTGAATGAGCGGGGCAACCCGGCGGGTCCGATACAGTTCTGTGAATCCTTGCGTAAGGCTCTGTTGTTGGTATCTGTCGATACCAAGGCGAAGATCATCGCCTACAAAACGTTCGACAAAGAATTCGTCGCCTATATAGGCGAGGTGCTCGACGCCACCAATATGTATCTCAGCAGCGAGGGCATTCTCCCGAACCTGCGTTACAACCCCGGCACCGCCCAGCCTGCAACGCCTTCGGCGGTGACGCAAGTGGGGCCCGGGTCAGCGCAGGACGGTGACCAAAGTCTTCAGTTTGAGACGCCGCCGCCCGGCCTGGTGCCCGCTCCCGATCCCAATCAGCCGAGCGAACAGTACCAGGGTAATTTAGTCGATGCTATCCGCTTACTGCAAAATCATGTCACCCAATACGGCGCGCCGGTAAGCGGGTCGCCTCAGGGAGTGCCTGTGGTCGCGCCGGCGGGTGCCGGGACCGGTGGTCAGCCGGTGGCGGTCTACTCCAACAGTCAACTGGTCGGTGCCCTGCAAAACTTGCAGACCCAGGCGCTGGCGGTCACCCAGGATTTGCGCGGCGACGGGGATGCTCTGCAACCGCTGCAGCCGCAAAACGTGGCGGCACTGTCACAGCAGTTGAGCACCCAGTTGCAACAGGCGTCCGACGACGAGGCAGCGGTCGACCGCAGCGATATGCACACCATCGATCTGGTGGGTATGTTGTTTGAATACATGTTATCGGATGACAATCTGCCCGACTCGGTCAAAGCCCTGTTGAGCTATCTGCACACGCCGTTTTTGAAAATTGCGTTTATCGACACCGGCTTTTTCGAGCAGACCGAACACCCGGCCCGGCTGTTGCTCAATAACCTGGCCGAGGCTGGCGTCAAGTGGGTCGGTAACGACGGCACCTCCCAATATGATATCTATACCAAGATCAAGGCAATAGTGTCGCGGGTTCTCGAAGAATTCAAAAATGATGTGCGCCTGTTTGCCGAGTTGTTGTTGGAGTTCAGCTCTTACACGAAAAAGATTTCGCGTCGCCAGGAACTGATGGAGCGGCGCGCCATGGAAAAGGTGCAGGGCGAGGAAAAACTGCGGGAAGTAAAAATACGCGTCAATGACGAAGTCCGCTCGCGCACCGATCAGCGCGAGTTGCCCTCGGCGGTGCTGTTGTTGCTGTTGCAGCCATGGTCCGATTACCTCGCCTTTATTTTACTGCGCTATGGCGAGCAGTCGGACAGTTGGTTGCGGGCATTGCAGGCGGTGGACGATATCCTCTGGAGCCTGCAGCCCAAGGAGAGCGATGCCGACAAGGTTCGTCAAAAGGCGATGCAGGAGGAGTTGCAGGATATTCTCGAGACCGGCTTCGAGACGATCGGGTACGACCAGGCAAAAGGGAAAAAACTGTTGGAGGCACTCACCTCGCTGCAGAAGCTGGCGTTGCAGAGCAAGCGGGCGCAACCGGCGCCGGCCCCCATGCGCGACAAGTTGGAAACCATGGCTGCAGAAAAAGCCGGGCAGACCGCGCCGGCCGAGGATCGGCCTTCAGCCGAAGAAGAAAAAATGGTCGAAAATCTGAAAATGATTGAGTTTGGGACCTGGTTCGAGTTCCAGGGGGGAAAACGCCTGAAGGTTGCTTGGTACAACTCCAAAACGCTCCATTATATGCTGGTGGATCAAATGGGCAAAAAAGTGGCGATGAAATCCGGCCTGGAATTGGCGCGTGAGATGCTGGCCGGACAGGCGAAAGTCATTGCCGGTAGCACCAAACCCTTCTTTGAGCGGGCGCTGGAGAATATATTCCACAGCCTCAATGCCCGGGCGGAGTCGATGCAGCCGGCAGAAGCGGGGCCGCAGGGAGGCGCTGAATGAGTGATGAGGAATCCCGTTCCTACGAGCGTAAACTCAAGCGCCATCAAGTCAAGACGGCGATCGAAGTATACGACAAGCTGCGCGGGTCCTGTGTGGGACGCCTGGTAAATATTCACAGCAGCGGTTTGATGTTGATGGGCACAGTGCGGTTGGAGGCGGATCATCTCTACCAACTCGACCTGCATTTGCCGGAGATGATCAACGGTCGTCGTGTGATTCAGTTGGGCGTGGACTGCCTGTGGGTGCGGGAATCGGATGACCCGGACCAACACTGGGCGGGTTGCCAGATTATCGATAAGTCAGACGAGGCGGATGCAGACATTGAGGCCCTGGTCGAATTGCTGGAAGCATAAGCCGCCCGTCACCTCAGGGATTTTTAAAGCGAGCTCAAGGTAAGGACACCCGCGCCTATGGCGTCGGTGCCTGGCACGCCGGGGCGCACGGATCAAGCGGCACTCGCTGACAATACCCCTTTTGGGTCCGCTCAAGGCACTTGCTGTCAGCAACATCGGTATCCCCGCTGGCGAAGTTCTGGCGAAAGTCTCGAACTGCCGCCAAGCCCGGCGGGGTTCCAGCGATGCACAACAAGCGTATCGGCAGCAGGTCCGTCTCTTCGAAAGTTTGCAGGTCAGCTTGATGGCATCGAGCTAATAGCAGAGGTGCGGCGATGAAGACGCTGGCAGTATCAACGGCGGTTGTGTTGATTATCACCATTATCGTTCTGTACTTCGCCATCGAGGAGAGGCGCAGCAACGTCGAACAGCTGAATCAGCTTGCGACCGCGGGAAATTCCCGTTTGCCGGTGATGGTGGACGAGGTAACCAGAATGGACTCGATGGTTGCCGACCGCTATACACTGAGGTTCACCTACACCCTGTTCACCGACTCCGCCGCGGTGGATGGCGACCAGCTGCGTCGCAAGGTGCGCGACTGGTTTCGGGAGTCGGCCTGTTCCAGTGATGTGGTTCAGGACAAGGTACTATCCAAAGGCATACCGCTGGTGTACAGCTATCGCAGCTTCGCCGGCGAACCGATTGCGCAGTATTCGTTTGATGAGTCCGATTGCCCCCGGTAACTTGCCGGCAATCGATTTGCATGGTGCAGCCCGCCCCGGCAACCGCACGCCGGATGCAATCCCCGGTTTACGCCAGGGTGGCAAAGGCCCGTTCGGCCGCATCCAGCGTAAATTGGATATCTTCCCCGCTGTGCGCCGCGGACATGAAGCCGGCTTCGAAAGCGGCGGGGGCCAGGTAGACACCGGCGTCGAGCATGGCGTGAAAAAACCGGTTAAACCGCTCGCCATCACAGGCCATGACCTGTTCGTAATTGGTGACGGTGGCGGCATCGGTAAAGAAGACACCGAACATGCTGCCGACGTGATTGGTGGTAAACCCAATACCGGCAGCGGCGGCCCGCTCGCGCAGTCCCTGCATCAGCGCGTCGGTGCGCGCGAAAACCGGTTCATAGAAACCGGGGCGGCTGATCAGCTCCAGGTTTTTCAGCCCCGCCGCCATTGCCACCGGGTTGCCCGACAGCGTGCCCGCCTGGTAGATCGGTCCGAGCGGAGCGATCTGTTCCATCACGTCGCGGCGCCCGCCGAAGGCGCCCACCGGCATACCGCCGCCGATGACCTTGCCGAGCGTAGTGATATCCGCGGTGACGCCATAGTGGCCCTGGGCGCCGGCCAGACCGAGCCGAAAACCGGTCATGACCTCATCGATAATCAACAGTGCACCGCAATCGTCGCACAGTTGTCGCAACGTCTGTAAAAAGCCCGGTACCGGCGGCACACAATTCATATTGCCCGCTACCGGCTCGACAATGACCCCGGCTACTTGATCGCCGATATCGGCAAAGGCCCGCTCGAGCCCTTCGCTGTCGTTGTAGGTGAGGGTGATCGTGTGTTCCGCCAGCGCCGCCGGCACCCCCGGTGAACTGGGTACGCCCAGGGTGAGTGCACCGGAGCCGGCTTTGATCAGCAGTGAGTCGCTGTGCCCGTGGTAGCAGCCCTCGAACTTGATAATTTTATCGCGCCCGGTAAACCCCCGCGCCAGTCTGATGGCGCTCATTGTGGCTTCGGTACCGGAGTTGACGAAGCGCACCAGGTCCATACCCGGGACTATGGCGCAGATTTTGCCGGCGAGCGCAGTTTCTATTTCAGTCGGCGCGCCGAAACTCAGCCCCTGCCGGGCCTTTTCCACCACCGCCGCAACCACCTCCGGGTGGGCGTGACCGAGGATCATCGGCCCCCACGACAGCACATAGTCGATATAGCGTTTGGCGTCGGCGTCGTAGACATAAGCGCCCTGGGCCCGCTCGATAAAGAGCGGTGTGCCGCCCACCGCTTTGAAGGCCCGCACCGGGGAGTTGACCCCACCGGGTATAAAACCCTGGGCCTGTTGAAATAATTGTTCAGAGCGGCTCATGAAAATTCCTTAACTATCGATATTGGGTTGTGTGTCCGGTCGTGTGTAACGGTACTGGACGGAGCGGATGGCCTGATTGAATCTGGCCATCTGGGTTTTTACGTCGCCGTGGCCAAACAGACCGCCGCAGACCGCCAGCCGGTCGGCGCCGGCGCCCACCAGGTGACCGGCGTTGGCGGGCGTGATACCACCGATGGCCACCAACGGCAGGTTTATCTCTCGCCGGAGCGCCGAAAAAATTGTCAGGGGTGCAGCCGGTGCGGTCGGTTTGATGGTGGAGGGGAAAAAACGGCCAAAGGCGACATAGTCGGCGCCGCCTTCCTGGGCGGCCAATGCCAGAGCCGGCGATGCGTGGCAGGTAATACCGATAATAGCCCGGTCACCCAGCCTGTCGCGAGCCTCGGCCAGCGGCGTGTCTTCCTGCCCCAGATGCACCCCATGGGCGTTTACTGTTTTGGCCAGGTCGACGTCATCGTTGATAATGAGGCTCGCGCTGTGGGCCTCGCAGATATCTCTCAGGCGGGCCGCCTGCTCGCGTTTCTGCCCACTGGCGCCTGACTTGTCGCGATACTGCACCCAGGTGCAGCCTTGGGCGACGGCAACTTCGACCTGGTCGTATAGCTGGTCGGCCATGAGGGCCTGGTCGGTTATCGCATATAACATGGACGTGATCGTCGGGTAGGGCATGGTCGAGCTTAACTTTTCAAACGTAAGTTAGCGGTGTCGGCGCCGCTATTGTGCGCAGCCGCGGCGCGGTTAATCAAGAACCCTCTGTTTGGTAGTTGAGTGTGTCGCTGTTGCGGTCGGCCCAGTACATGCGATTGGGGATGCGGTTGCCCATACCCAGGCGGCGACCGCCGGCCAGTGCATGCCAGGCAAAGTTCTGGCCCTGCTCGACCGCGTCCACCAGCCGCAGGCCGTGCGCCAGGTAGGCGGCGATAGCGGCAGACAGGGTGGCGCCGCAGCCGTGGTTACAGGCCTGCAGGCGCTCCTTGCGGTAGTGTTTTACCAGCCCCTCGGGGCCGTAGAGGCTGCTCTCTATACTGTTGTGGCTGCGTTTGGTGCCACTGATCAACAGGTGACGGCAACCACTGTCGAGAATTTCCTGGGCGCAGGCATCGATCGTATCGGCCTGCTGGGCCAGATCGTGGGCTTCTACCAGGTTCGGGGTGACGATCGTGGCAAGCGGCAGCAGCAGCGCCTGGGTTGCGTGAATGATAGCGGGCGCGTCCAGCAGCTCGCTGTGACAAAAGCTGGTAACAGGGTGTAAGACCACGGGAATCTTGGGGTAATCCCGCAAAATCGTATGCATCGCTTCGATGTTTTCCACGCTGCCGGTAAAACCCACCTTGATGGCTTTGACAGGCATGTCCTCAAGAATGGCCCGGGCCTGTTCTATCAGCAGCGGCGTCTCCACGGGCAACACATCTTTCAAATCCCGGGTATCTTTTGCACACAGGGCGGTGACGATGGGGGTGCTGTGACAACCCAGACTGGCGGTGGTCTCGATATCGGCCTGAATACCCGTGCCGCCGGAGGGGTCATGGTTCGAAAAAGACATGACCACCGGGGTGGTGCAGTCGAATTGAGTCATGGTCAGTATCTACTAGAACAGGGACACCTAAGTTTAACACAGGGCTGCCGTTTGGCCGCCTGCCGGCGGCAAATAGGTCTTCAACCCGGCCTGAGCACCACCAGCAGCACGATTGGAATCAGCAACAGCACGGGGAATTCGTTAAACCAGCGGAAGAAGACGTGACTGCGCTCCATGCGGTCCTCGGCAAACCGGCGCAGGATACGTCCACAGGCATGGTGGTAACCGATCAGGACGGCGACCAGGGCCAGTTTCCACCAGAACCAGGCGCTGGCGGCGTAATAACTCCAGTTCGCCGCCGCTGCGGCGCCGCCCAACAGCAGCGTCGCAATCATCGAAGGGTTGGCGATGGCGCGATACAGTTTTCGCTCCATGATCTTGAAGCGTTCGCGGCTGGTTTCATCCTCGCTCATGGCGTGGTAGACGAATAGCCGCGGCAGATAAAACAACGCGGCAAACCAGCATATCACCGCAATAATGTGAAAAGCTTTAAACCACAGCATAGATTTTCCCCAGGCGCCAATGCGCGTCTATGGTAGCCCGAGGCGCTGTTGCAGGCCACTGCTGCGAGCCGGTGGGCATTGTGATTGAAACGCTGATTGAACAGCGCCTATCGATAATAGTTGTCGATGGTGCTGCTGGTGATAATACCCATGACCGGCGAGGTCAGCGGCGTGTTGGGGCGTTCGACATAGAGGGTTTCGGCGCCCTGTTGCAGGAGCTGCAGGGCCTCGTAGAGACTCGCCTGCTGGTGTATCGGCACCGTCTGGTGGCGCCGTGCGGGAATTGCCAGCAGATCAATGTCCTTGTCCAGCGTCAGCACTTCTTCCGGGGCGTTGTCCAGATAGCCGGCCAGGTCCGCCGCCCTTAACAAGTATTTTTCCTTACCGAGTTCCTCTATCACGATCCACATGGGTTTATCGGTCAGTAACTGCCGCGCCTCGTCCAGGCTCAGAGACTGGCGGCTGCAGCCGAAGCGGGTATCCATGACGCTGCGCACGCCGGCGCGACTGAGGGCCTGATACATGGGGCCGGATGCGAGCGACGTGCCCCCGGCCGACAGTGCTGCGACGAAGATACCGTCACAGCGAAACACCTGGCGGGTGACCAGGCAGGCCACCACGATCACCAGCATGGTGGGAAAAATCATATTGGGGTTGTAAGTCAGCTCCAGTACCGCCATCAGTGCTGCCAGAGGGGCGTTCACAACCGCCGCCATCATTCCCGCCATCCCCAGGAGCACATAGATACCGGGGGTTGCAGTGCCGGCGGGCACCATAATATTGCCCAGCAGGCCCAGGGCGCCGCCGAGGCAGGCGCCGATGACCAGGGCCGGTCCGATAACGCCGCCGGGCATGCCCAGCCCGGTGCTGGTCGCCGCCACTACCAGCTTGGCGATAACGATACTGACAAGCAGAGTGAGACTTAGCTCGCCGAGCATGGCCGCCGCCACAGTGTCGTAACCGACCCCCATGATCTGGGGCACCAGCACCGCCACGCTGCCGGTCAGCAGGCCCGCCAGACCCAGGCGCATGGCGATAGAGGGGGTGCGGATGTTCTGTACTGCCAAGTGCAGGCGAATAAAGGCCGCGGCACAGGCGGCGATAACAATACCGCTGGCGGCGATGTAGGGCAGCTCCAGCAAGGTCGTGGTCTGCACCGGGGTGACATTGAAGGTCACGCCTTCACCAAACACCAACTGGGTGATGGCTGCCCCGCTGACCGACGCCAGAATGACGGGAATGAAGCTGGTGATGGTGTATTCCATCAGCACCACCTCCATCGCGAAGACGACGCCCGCCATGGGGGTGTTGAAGGAGGCGGCAATGGCGGCGGCGACGCCGCAGCCGATCAGCGTGCGCAGACTGTTATTAGGCAATTTGAGCCACTGCCCCAACTGACTGGCGGCGCCCGCGCCCAGGTGTACCGCCGGACCCTCGCGACCCACACTCTGGCCGCTGGCCAGGCTCACGACACCGCCGAAAAACTGCACCAGCCAGTTGCTCAATGGCAGTTGGCCCTGGTGATTGTGCAGGCGGTCCAAGACATGGCCTACGCCCACCCGGTGGTGCTTTTTGTCCAGCCTGCTGAGACACAGGCCGATAGCGCAGGCACCGGCCAGCGGCAGGCCGAAGTGCCAGAGTGAACCGAGGCTCTCGAAATTGTCGTTGCCGCCCCTTAGCAGGTGGCTCAGCGGTGTGTTGATCAGCCACCGAAAGGCGACAATGACCAGGCCGACAAAGATGCCGCTGATCAGACCCAGCAGTGTCAGTTGCGGCAGGGCGTCGATATAAGCCAGTTGATGGCGGAAATTCTCGATAATGAAAAGTTTGCGCTTTTGTATTTTTTTTCGCAGTGACGGGGCATCCGGCTCGGCCATAGGTATGATATCGGGTTTTCGGGTGGCTTGTGTTCTTATTATTGTGTAAACCCGCTGTTAAGTCATTTTTCTGCGCGAGATTGGGGTATTATTAAGGGTTTGTTTGCCGGCGTGATGTGTGTGGAAGCCGGTGTGGGGTTGTCCGGGCCGGCAGGCGCGGGGCCCGAGGTTTACCACGGGGAATTGAACTATGATTGAAGTGGCGATTGTCGGCGGTACCGGCTACACGGGTATCGAACTGTTGCGGCTGTTGGCACGGCACCCTAAGGTCCGGGTAAAAGTGATTACCTCCCGTGCCGAAGCCGGCCTTGAGGTGGCGGAGTTGTTTCCCAGTCTGCGCGGCCATTTATCGCTGGCGTTCAGTCCACCCAGCGTAGATGTACTGACCGAGTGCGATCTGGTGTTTTTTGCGACGCCGCACGGCGTCGCGCAGGCGATGATGGCCGCGTTGATCGACCGGGGGGTGCGGGTGGTTGACCTGTCGGCGGATTTTCGCCTGCGCGATGCCGATATCTGGGCCCGCTGGTACGGCCAGCCCCACGGCAGTCCCGAACTGATCGAGCGGGCGGTATACGGGTTGCCAGAGGTCAATCGCGAGCAGATTCGCGAGGCGCAGTTAGTGGCCTGTCCCGGGTGTTACCCGACTGCAGTCCAGTTGGGGTTACTGCCGTTGCTGGAGCAGGAACTGGTCGATCCGGCCAGCCTGATTGCCAACGCCGCCAGTGGCGCCAGCGGCGCCGGGCGCCAGGCCAAGATTGACAACCTGCTCGCCGAAGTAGCGGATAGTTTCAAGGCCTATGCCTGCGGCGGGCACCGGCATCTGCCGGAAATCGAGCAGGGGTTGCGGGCCGTGCAACCCGAGCGGGCGGTGCCGGCGCAGGTGACTTTTGTGCCGCATTTGCTGCCGGTGGTCCGCGGTATTCACGCCACACTCTACGCGACGGCGATTGCGGCCACGGGCGATTTGCAGGCGCTGTTCGAGGAGCGCTATGCCGGTGAGCCCTTCGTCGACGTGTTGCCGGCGGGACAGCACCCGCAGACACGCAGCGTGAAAAGTTCGAATATGTGCCGCCTGTCAGTGTTTCAGCCGCAGCAAAGAGATACAGTAGTGGTGCTGTCGGTGATAGATAATTTGACCAAGGGTGCATCGGGCCAGGCCGTTCAGAATATGAATATTATGTTTGGTTTTGCCGAGGAAGCGGGGTTGGATCACGTGGCGCTATTGCCCTGATATCCAGTCCTGTTATCGGTATTGCGCACCGCAGAAACGGGTCGAAAACGGAGAAAAATCTATGGTCGCCGTAAGAGGCAGCAAGCAGTTTCGTAAAGTTGTTGTGCCCTACCGCCCCATGCGCAGAGTGACGGTGGGGTTGGTGGTAGCAGCGGGTGTAGTGCTCGCGGTGGTGGGGAGTTACCTGTTTGGTGACTTCAATGGTGGTCAGCTGCAAGCGCAGGCCGTTGCCGAGAGAGACAGGTTGCGCCTGGAGGTGGCTGCCAAAACCCAGGAGGCCGATGAGCTGCGCCAACAGGTTGCCAACCTCAAACTCGGCGCCCAGGTGGATCGCAAGGCAAGTGAGGATGTGCGCGGCGAGGTGATTGAACTCAAGGCCCAGATTGCCGAACTGCAGGAGGATATCACCTTCTATCGGGGGCTGATGGCACCGACAGGCAATAAGCGCGGCCTCACCATCGGTTCTCTGGATGTCATCTCCACCGGCGCACCGCGGGAGTACCAATACAGGGTGGTGGTGCAGCAACTGGCTGTCAACCATCAGGTGTTGAGCGGTTATTTGCAGTTCAATGTTGTCGGCCGGCAGGCGGGTATTGTCAGCACGATCCCGCTGAAAGACCTGTCCGAGCAGGTCGGTTCCGATAATATCAGGCTGCGCTTCAAGTATTTTCAGAACCTTGAGGGCAAGTTGGTGCTGCCTGAAGGATTCGAGCCGGAAAGAATCGAACTGTTGGCGAAGTCCACCGGTCGCAATGCCGCCACCGTGGAAAAACAGTTTGGCTGGCTGGTGCAGCAGGGTTGACGGACGCGGCGCCAAATAGCCAAAGAACGGGTAACGCAAAGAGAGAGCGACGACAGCATGAGCATGTGGGGGAAAAATAGCGATATGCCATTTTCGAATAATCACACCTTGATTGCCAAGGGTACCGAGGTTGTGGGTGATGTACACTTTGACGGCGAACTGGACCTGGAGGGCAAGGTGCGCGGCAATATCATTGCCGAAGGTGGCGGCAGTGCCAAGGTATCCGTGTTTGACAAGGGTGTGGTCGAGGGCGAAATCCGCGCCCCGAATATTGTTATCAACGGCAGTATCGTTGGCGATGTGCACTCCGCCAAGCACGTTGAACTGGGGGCTACTGCCGTGGTCAACGGTAATGTGCACTATCACCTGATCGAGATGGTGAAAGGGTCGCAGGTCAACGGTAATCTGGTCTACAGCGGAGAAAAACCCCGCCATCCGGCGTCTAACCCCCAGGTTGGAGAGGTTGAGGCCGATGTGAGTGTGGATACTGTAGGGGTATCCGGCCAGCCCGTTAATAGTTGACTGTTTTAGTCGGGTAAAGCCATAATGACGTCCGTCCGGCGGTTGCTCAGGAGCCCGCCGATGTGCGCTCACCGGGTGCTGTGCCCGGAAGTGGTTGTGTGCGGAGAAACTGATTGCTATGACTGCCCCCGAAGTGTTTACGCCCGAGCCGTTGCTGGTGACTGAAAGTGCCGTTAACAAGGTCAAAAGCCTGGTGGAGGAAGAGGCTAATGACGACCTGAAGTTGCGAGTGTTTGTGACCGGAGGCGGTTGCTCAGGCTTTCAGTACGGTTTTACGTTTGACGAAATTGTGACTGAAGACGATGCAGTAGTCGAAAAAGACGGCATTACCGTGGTTGTTGATGCCATGAGTTACCCCTACCTGATGGGAGCCAAAGTTGACTACGAGGAAGGGCTGCAGGGCTCAAAATTCGTTGTGCAAAACCCCAACGCCAGTACGACCTGCGGTTGTGGGGCGTCGTTTGCCGTTTAGCTCCCTGTTATTGACGTCGATGAAAAGACTGTGGATGGGTGCACTGCCGGCGAGATCGCTGCCGGCCCGCTGGGCGGGTATGTGTCTACTGAGTCTACTGGCTGCCGGCAGTGCTGCCGATGTTAGCAATCCCATCGCTATTGCCGGCGACCAGGCTCAGTCGGCGGCTCCCAACGGCTACCTGGCCCGCATTCAAAAGGACTCGCCCGAGGATATCGAGAGGGCCTTGCGGCGGGCCGAACAACTGTTCCTCGACGGAAGGATTGATCCGGAGTCCGGTCCTCTGGCATTTGTCATTCACGGGCCGGAAGCGGCTATTTTTTTCAAAGACAGTTATCCAGCCTATAAAGCCATTGTCGATCTGGCTGCGCGGTTGACCGCCTTCGAGGTGATCCAGGTTAAAGTTTGCGAAACCCGTATGGGTGTATTGGGGCGCAAGAAAACCGAATTGGTGCCCTTTGTCGAGACAGTGCCTTTTGGCCCGGCGGAAGTTAACCGACTCGTGAATACCGAAGAGTATGTGTATTTTTAGTCAGTTCGCTATTGACCGGTCACTAGTCTGCAGGATCACCGAAGTAAACACCCCCTAGAATGACCTCTTTATCGGCACCGGTCACCGTTGCCAGGTTGCCTTTCAGTCGGCCCATGGTCTGGCGAGCCAGCCACGCAAACGCCGCCGCCTCGACCCAATCCGGCGCTATTCCCAGCGCGTCTGTGGAAGCTACTGGCGTCGGCTGCAGTAGTTTTTGCAGGCGCAGCAGCAACTGTTGGTTGTGAGCCCCGCCACCGCAGATAAAAACTTCACAACGTCTGTCTTCGCGCAGGGATTTAATCCCCCCGGCAATGCTCCCGGCGGTCAATTCAAGCAGTGTCGCCTGCACGTCCGCCGCCGCCAGGGGACGGTTAATAGCGGCCAGCACCCGTTGCAGCCATCCCTCATTAAACGCCTCCCTGCCCGTGCTTTTGGGACCGCTTTGATGGAAAAAGGGATGTTCCGACAGTTTTGCCAGCAGAGTCGGGTCTACCGCGCCGGTGGCCGCCCAGCGACCGTTTTGGTCAAAGGCCTCGCCGCGGTGCTGGAGTATCCAGGCATCCATCAGGGCATTGCCGGGTCCGGTATCGAAGCCGCGTGCAACCCCAGTCGCCGGCAGGTAGGTCACATTGGCCATGCCGCCGATATTGACAATCATGCGGTCGTTGTCCGGTGATTGGAAAACCGCTCGATGAAACGCCGGTGCCAGCGGCGCTCCCTGGCCACCGGCGGCGATATCGCGGCGGCGAAAATCGGCCACTGTCGTGATCCCGGTGCGCGCGGCAATATCGTTGGGGTCGCCTATCTGCAGGCTAAATGGCAGTTCAGTGGTGTGGGGCGGCCGGTGGCGCACGGTCTGGCCGTGGCTGCCGACGGCTGCGATGTCGCCGGGCTCGAGCTGTGCCTTGTCCAGCAGTGCCAGAGTCGCAGCGGCGAAAATGGCGCCCAGCTCCCGATCGAGTACGCCGAGGCGATCAATTTCGTTGTCGGCCGGGGTGGCGAGCCGGTGGATACGCTGCTTGACGCCCGCTTCCATTGAGTGACTGTGGTGGGCCAGCAGTTGTGGCGGCGACTGTGCAAAGTCGACCAGGGCCGCATCGACACCGTCGGCGCTGGTGCCGGACATCAAGCCGATATAAAGCTCTTGCCCGTCCATAGGCGTCTAATTGACGGTAACCGGTTCCGCCAGTGCCAGCCTGGTGGTGCCGTAGCTGTCGAGTTTGGCCAAAATGGGCGCTACTTGTTCAGAGAACGCCGGTTGCTCCTGTTTGGGAATGGACTTGGCCTTTGGCAGCTTGCGCAAAATAGTGCGCGGATTGCGGTGCACGCCGTTGACGACAAATTCATAGTGCAGGTGCGGGGCGGTGGAATAGCCGGTGGAGCCGACGGTGCCGATAAGCTGCTTTTGTTTTACCTTTTGCCCTTTGCGGACGTTGCGCTTGTGCAGGTGCAGGTATTTGGTGACGATGTCGTTACCGTGTTGGATAAACACGTAATTGCCGTTGGCTTTGTTGTAACTGGAGGCAATAACCCGCCCGCTGCCTGATGCATATACCGGCGTGCCTCGCGCCGCGGCGTAGTCGGTGCCGCGGTGGGCGCGGATTTTCTTGTGAATCGGGTGCTTGCGCCGCAGATTAAAGTTGGAGGAAATGCGACTGAAATCCAGCGGGGCCCTCAAGAAAGCCTTGCGCATGGCCTTGCCGCCGGGGGTGTAGTACTGGCTTTCACCGTCCTGATCCGTGTACCTCACCGCCCGGTAGGTTTTGCCCTGGTTGACGAATTCGGCTGCCAGGATAGCGCCGTTGCCGATTTTTTCGCCGTCGAGGAACTGCTCTTCAAACAGTACCCGGAAACTGTCGCCTTTGCGGATATCCAGTACGAAATCGATGTCCCAGCCGAAGATATTGGCCAATTCCATAATCAACGTGGTGTCGAGGCGAGCCTCCTGGCCGGCTAAAAACAGTGAGTTGGTGATAGTGGCAGTGCGGTAGGCGGGTTGGATATCGGGCTGTTTGGTCTCGTTGCTGGCGCTAAAACCCTCTGGGCCGCGGGTGAACAACTGGCTGTCAAGCAGGCTTTGCACATAGCGCAGTTGCTGTAGCTTGCCATTGCCGTCCACCTGGAAGTCGAGCCTGTGGCCGGGGTGTATGCGGGTCAGGGATTTTGCCTGCTTGTTGCTGCTTACCAACTCGTAAACATCGCGGTCGTTCAGTCCGGCCCGCTGAAACAGCAGAGACAGGTTATCGCCTTTTTTGACGGTGAGACGCTGCCAAGGCAATTCGGGTGCCATGGTGGCTTCGATAATGGCGTCTTCTTCGACCAGTGGGGTTTCCGGCAGGGTGAGTAGCAGGGTCTGTTTGTGGCGCTTGGCTTCCACCTCCCCGGAGGGAAACAGCGACAGCAGCAGGGTGAGCGCAACCGCCAGGGCCGATGCGGCCAGCATATGGCTGCGCGGAAAATGCATAAAAACCATACGCTTAGTATTTTTTCGTTTGTTTTCAGTGGTTTCCATAAGACATCTATTTTATGAATAAAAAGAGGTCGCTAACCTGACTGTTTATAACAGAAAAATAAACGAATATCACCCAAGTGACTAACCGGGAGGCCGGTTAATGTGAATTCGTAGTAAATATCCGTATCCGGCTGTTGCCGTGGGCGCCTGCAGCGCCGTCCGCGCGGGCGGACGCCGAGGCTTGTTTTTGGTTGGGGATTCGGTATTGTGTGCGGCTATTTTCAGAGCCCCGCTTCAGAGTCCCGAGACGAAAGTGAGTGTTTGCAAACCTTGGCTGGATTAAGCGTGGATAGGCTCTATCTCCACCGTGCATAGGGTGGTCGGATATGGGTTGACCGTGAAAACAGGGTAAAAGTTGAGAAGGTTGAGAAGATGTCGGCAGTGGATGTGAAACTGATAGAGGACTTGAAGGCCCGTGGCCTGATAGCCCAGATGACAGGAGACGGCGCGCTGGAAAGCCATCTGGCGGAGTGTCCCCGCACTCTTTACTGCGGGTTTGATCCTACGGCCGCGAGTCTTCACATCGGCAGCCTGGTGCCGCTGTTGGTACTAAAGCGGTTCCAGTTGGCCGGACACAAGCCCATTGCCCTGGTCGGCGGTGCCACAGGCCTGATCGGTGACCCGAGTTTCAAAGCCCAGGAGCGCAAACTGAACAGCCCGGATACAGTGTCTGGCTGGGTTCAGAAGCTCAAAAGCCAAGTGTCTCGCTTTGTGGATTTTGACTGCGGTGACAATGCCGCTACAGTGGTGAATAACCTGGACTGGACGGCCGAGGTCAGTTTGCTGGACTTCCTGCGGGATGTAGGCAAGCACTTTTCCGTCAACAACATGATTAACAAAGAGTCGGTAAAGCAGCGCATCGATCGGGAAGGTGCAGGTATTTCCTTCACCGAGTTCACCTACATGCTGCTGCAATCTTTCGATTTTGCCGAACTTTACCAGCACCACCGCTGTACCCTGCAGATTGGCGGGTCCGACCAATGGGGCAATATCGTCGGCGGTGTCGATTTGACCCGCAAGTTGTACGGCGGTCAGGTTTTCGGCCTGACGCTACCCCTGGTAACCAAAGCTGACGGCACTAAATTCGGCAAAACCGAGACCGGTACCATCTGGCTGGATGCCGCCAAGACCTCGCCCTATGCTTTCTACCAGTTCTGGCTGAACACTGCCGATGCCGATGTCTACCGGTTTCTGCACTACTTCACCTTCCTGCCGGTCGCGCAGATCGAGCAGATCGAAGCCGAGGATCTTGCCGCCCAGGGGCGTCCCAGGGCCCAGGGCGTGCTGGCGGAAGAGGTCACCCGCCTGATTCACGGTGAGGCCGGCCTGCAGGCGGCGCAGCGTATCAGCGCGGCGATGTTCAACGGTACGCTGGAGCAGCTCAGCGAGGCGGATTTCGAACAGCTCAAACTGGATGGTTTGCCCTCGTCCACCCTCGCTGTCGAACTGGCGGATATGCCCATGACACAACTGCTGGTTGACTGCGGTCTGGCGACCTCCGGCAAGCAGGTCAAAGACGCCCTGGGGCGCGGTGCGGTTTGGATAAACGGGGTCGCCCAATCGCTGGGCGATAATATGAAGTTGCCGCAGAGCTTTGCGCCTGCATCGGCGTTCTACGGTCGATTTTTCGTTGTTCGCCTGGGCAAGAAAAAGTATCACCTGTTTGATATCGAATAGTGGTGGGGCTTAGTGGTGGGACGAGAGGTTCGAGTGGCTGGTGTAGTCCTTGTCGGCCTCGGGAGGTGATATCCACCCTAAGCATCCTCCTTTCTAAGCAGCCAGTGGTTTCATGAATACTAATTATAAAACTGCACTATTTCCATGGAGGTTGTTCGGCCTCAATTATTGGCGCAAAAAATAACGCCGAAGCTGAACCTGAGAGCGGGCTGCAGGCACTATATGGGTGGCGGCTGTCATCTCGTTCTGCGGGCTGCAAGAGGGGCTGAAAATCTTTTCACAAATGCCTTGCAGAGAGTTTTGGAGTGCGTATAATGCGCGCCTCTTGCGCAGTGTGAGCAGGTGTTGGCGGGGGCGGCGTGACAGTAGTGACAGCGCCCGGTGCCGGTGCCGGCCAAACAGGAATTGTTGAAGTACATTAACAGTTTACAAGCGCGTAGAGATGCGTATAATTCGCATCCCACGGTTCGGGGCCAGGCAGTCTGGCAAGGCCGTGATCGGCAAAGGCGCAGCCCCTGGCCGAGCTCTTTAACAAGTCATCAAGCAATGCGTGTGGGCGCTTGCGATATGATAAGACGCACAAGATTATCATTTGCAAGTGACCTAACAATTCATT
>NZ_ML660098.1 GCF_007004655.1 Exilibacterium tricleocarpae | reverse complement strand
TGAGAAAAATCCTCGGGCAGTTGACCCAAGATGAACACCTGGGTTAAAAATCCGGACGGGTGATGCGTTAGGACATTAGGTGTTCACGTTCGCCCGGAATAGGTGTTCATCTTCGCCGGAATACGCATTCCCCTCTGTATTGGCAGGAGATGTTCAATAATTTTGAATTGTGCTTTCGTGATTTCCATAGGCGCACATTCTATCAAAATTAGTGTGAACAGGCCCTAATTCAACAGTGATGCCGTGTTTTTCGGCCACCATAACAAGTGCCGCCGCTCCAATTTGTCCAAAGTCTTGATAGTTATTCGTCAGGGTATCAACCAACGAATAATGCAGCATGGTAGAAAACCATAACGGCAATAAATCCTCTCTGCCATCGATTGTCTCGCCTACCACCCTGCGCAAAGGTGCCAGATCGAGCAAGGTTTCATTTACATCAAAAATAATAACCTTTGGTTTGACCATGGAATCCTCCGCATAAGTCGTGATTGAAATCGTTAGCACAAGCCAAACGATTGGCCAGACGAAGCAAAACGCAAAACAGCGTTGTTTTTGTTTCATAGTTACTCCAAGATTGTCCGCAGAATTAGCTTATACCTCATCATGTCGGTAGCTGTATCGCATACGACTACAGGGCACTAAATACGATTGACTGAAACTATACAGGACTTATAATAAAAACCATCTCTTTTTTCTTACCCAAAGTCTTAAACTATGCATCTTGATCGATTATCCAGCTTACTGGCTCATTTTGAGGTAAGGGCTCAACGTATGCCGACATACAAAGACAGCAACCTGTTTATTTTTGGCAATGCAGAAAAGAACCAATTGCACAAGTTAATTCTCTATGTTGACGCCGCTCCGGTGAGCAGTGAGTCAACAGCAGCGCTGGTATATGCCAGAGTAGATATGGGCGGCACACAAAATCCACTGTTACAGATCATGCCAAAAACGGTTGAGATCGAACTCAATAAAGACGACCCGGTAAAAACTGTTGCGAACCTCATTGCATTAGAGGCGTCAATGAGCCGATGTGGCGGCCAATTTGCTTTGGATCGTCTATGCGATCTATTGGTCGTTAATATCCTGCGCAACCGCCTCGAAAGCAATCAAACCGAGCCGGGTATTTTCGCGGGCCTGGCGCACCCGAAGCTCAGGCATGTTGTCGTTGCCATACATGATGACCCCGGCAGACCCTGGAAAGTCGATGATTTTGTGGAACTTGCGGGTATGTCGCGCTCGCAATTTATGGCGACATTTCAAAGAACGCTAGGCAAATCACCGATGGCGTATTTAAAACTATGGCGTATGACAGCGGCAAGAAACTCATTGCTAAAAGGCGGCCGGGTCAAAGAGGTAGCCAGACGCTTTGGCTACGGCAGTGGCGATGCATTTTGTCGTGCCTTTGTTGCAACCTATGGTAGGCCGCCCACGCAGTTAGTTTGACAGCTTCGACGGCTCCATCGAAGCAGGTCGATGGGAGTGATCTCCCGGACCAGCAGGGACGCCTGCAACAGACCAGCAGGGACGCCTGCAACATAGCAACTTAAGTGATTAAAAATTAGCTGGCTCTATAAAAACCCAGAACTGAAATGCACACACTAAGTTGCTAAGTTGCAGGCGTCCCATTTGACCCGTGGGGGTGCCTGTCCCGCCAGGGGGTGCCCGGAACTACCGCCGGAAGACTGCCGGCTGGGTGCCTGCGGAAGGCAGTCCTCCCGGAAGGCACCGGCGCGGCCCGCGCCGGGTGGCACTCCCCCCCCACCTCATCTTCGAAACCAAAAAGCCACCCAATCTCCCTCTATGATTTCAGTCACCAGCACCCAAGCCTTCAACGTCCGGCACCGCCCCCAGGTTCTCATTCGACAGAAAATGACCTACTATCGCAGTTCGAGCACAATCGAGAGGCGACATTGCCGATGGCGACAGATTCCGTCAGCGAGGGTGCCGGCGATTCTCCCCACACCTTCCACAACGAATACAACGTGCTGTCCCAGGCCCGGGATGCCATGTGCGATTTTATGTATACCCACCACCTATCGGTGGCCAACCCCGAGGCGGTGCGGTTTCGCCACTCCGGCCTGCAACTGACCGAACTCAATGTCAGCCAGATACAGTACGGCACCTCTGTCACCGTCGACCTTGAGCCCATGGAGGAATACTACTCCATCAGTCTGCCCATCGCCGGCACCCAGTCCCTGACCCACGGCGATTGCACCACCCATTCCGACCGGTATCGCGGCATCGTTATCTGCCCCAACCAGGCGGTGCAGCTCACCATGAGCGGCAACTGCCGCAAGCGACTGGTGCGTATCTGTCGCTCAGCACTGGAACACCAGCTACACAAACTGCTCGGCACCGCCGTGACGGACCCGGTCATTTTCGAACCCGCGATGGATGCGCAACAAGGCCAAATGGCATCCTGGTGGCGAATGGTCAAAAACCTCGAGCGCGAACAGAAACACAGCGTCTCCCTGTTTGTCGACGGCCCCATCCTCGCTCACGTGGAGGAGATGCTGGTGGCCGGTCTGCTCTACGGCCAGCGCCACAACTACACCGAAGAGCTGGCCAAGGTGACCACCATCACCGTGCCCATCTACGTGCGCCGGGCCCAGAGCTATATCCGCGAGCACGCCCGGCACAACCTCACAATCGAGAGTATCGTCGCCGCGGCGGGCATTCCCAAACGCCGGCTCTATGAAGGGTTTAAACGCTGTTGCGGGATCGCGCCGATGCAATATCTGCGCGAGGTCAGAATGACCGGGGTGCGGGGCGAGCTACTCGGCAGCCGCTGTGATGACGATATCACCACCGTGGCACTGCGCTGGGGCTTCAGCCATCTGGGGCGTTTCACCCGCGAGTACAAAAAACGTTTCGGCGAGCTGCCCTCGGCAACCAGGGCGCGGTGCCGGTGAGCGGCGCCTGGGCGCGATGCTGTCAGGCGTCGTCGGTGCCGATCGAGGAGCGGTGGGAAGCGGCCACACAGGCCGCCTGATCGTAAATACCGGACAACAGACTCAGTACCCGCGCCACCTGATTCATATTCTCTTCGCTATTTGAAATCGACTGGGTAAGAGACACCAGCAGTTCCCGGCGGAATTCCGCATATCTGTCGGTGGCGGCGACCCCCTGGCGGGTGGCCTGGTAGGTGGCGCCCCGTTTGTGATCGTTGCTGCCGAGCTTTTCGATCAACTCCGCCTTGACCAGCTTCCTGACGCTGTATTGCAGATTGGACAAATCGTTTCGATTCATCAGACGGGCAATTTCAGAAATGCTCTTTGCCCGCTCGTGCATACGTACGACGTTGAGCACGGCATAGTCCATACCGTTGCAGGGGTGAACCGAGGTGTGGCAGCAGGCGGCGCAGTCGTCCATCCAGCGCGAGAAAGCGGCAAAATTTCGAAACAGTGCAAATTCGATTTCCGTCAAACAGATTTCGTGATCATTGGTGGACAGATGCCAGTGTTTGTCCAGGCCCAAATTTGATTGTCCGTCGATGTTTTTATCCTTGTCTTGCACCTGTGAGCGACCTCGCTGATTGGGGTTGCCGTATTCTAACCCGCCCACAGCCATCACAGTACCGCCATACCGGCAGAGTGCGAAAAAATACCGTAGCTATTTACAACCATTATTTTAACGGTTAAATTAACGGCAAAATATATAATATATCCTGAATATAGCCAAGCACCGGGATCCCCGGACGCGGTTAAGGAAGGGAGTATAAAAATGCCCAAAAATAGCCCCATATTTAACGATAACCCATTGAAACTAGGGATTTTTTCGGCCAACTGCTCAAGCGGTATGGCGGTCACCAAAGCGCCTGAACGCTGGCGCAACTCCTGGCAAAACAATTTGGAACTTGCACAGATGTGCGATCAGGCGGGCCTTGAATTCCTGCTGCCCATCGCCCGTTGGATCGGTTATGGCGGCGATACGGACTTCCACGGTGGCGTGCTCGAAACCGTAACCTGGGCCGGGGGATTGCTGGCCCAGACGGAAAATATCCAGGTATTTGCCACCGTCCACACGGCGTTCAATCACCCGGTCGTCACCGCCAAGCAGCTCGCCACTATCGATCATATCGGCAACGGCAGAGTCGGGTTGAACGTGGTTGCCGGCTGGAATAAACCGGAGTACGACGCCTTTGGTATTGAGCTGCCCGCCGCCCACCCGGAGCGCTATGCGCGCGCGCAGGAGTGGTACGACGTGGTTCAGAAGCTCTGGTGTGAAAAACCGGCGTTCGATTGGCAGGGCCGCTATTTTCAGCTCAAAGGTGTTTACAGCAATCCCCATCCAGTGCAGGCGCGGGTGCCTATCCTGAACGCCGCCGCCTCCAAAGAGGGGCGCGCGTTTGCCATGCGCAATGCGGATTTCCTGTTTACCCCGGTGTTTGATTTCGAGCAGGCGCGCGCGACTGTGACCGAAATCGAGCAGCTCGCAGCCGCCGTCCAACGCCAGGTCGGTGTCTTTACATTTTGCCAGGTGGTGTGCCGGCCCACACAGCGGGAGGCGCAGGAGTACCTGCACTACTATGCCGACGAGCACGCCGATTGGGAGGCGGTCGACTACCTGATGAAACTTCAGGGCATGCATGCACAGTCGTTTACACCCGAGGCGCTGGCGAATTTCCGCGATCGGTTTGCCGCCGGTCACGGCGCTTTTCCGCTGGTGGGCACGCCGGATCATGTGGCCGACCAGTTGGCGCAACTCAGTGCCACCGGCATCGCCGGAACGACTCTGTCATTTGTCGATTACGTCAAAGAATTTCCCTATTTCCGGGACGAAGTCATACCCAGGTTGGAGAAGAAAGGACTGAGAAAACCCAGTGCTTCAACCAGGAAACATTTTCACCTCGATGGCACTTAGGTCTCGATCAGGGGGGCGCCTAGCCTGCAGCCCTTCGGGACCTTCGCCAGCAGGGATGCTGGCGTAGAGCTTACATGGATGTATACACAGCGTGTCCCGAAGGGCTGCAGGCTAGGCGCCCCCCTGATCGAGACCGGGTCAGCTAAGGACGCCAAAACCCGCTTTAGGTGAAAATCTTTATTGGTCGAAGCGCTAGTTGAGAGCGAACCGCACGCAAGCATAACTGAAGTATCCGAGGGGCTACACCATGAATAAAAAAAACTTGATCCCTGTCTGCACACTAATCTCAATGGGCGTCGTTGCCCCGGTGTCCAGTGCTAGCAATCTGATCGAAGAAGTTGTCGTTACCGCACAAAAGCGCGAGCAAAACCTACAGGAGGTCGGTATTGCCATCACCGCGTTCAGCGGCGATCAACTCGAGGCCATGGGGGTGGAGCAAAGCATCGATATTGCGGCGTTCTCCCCCGGCGTGCATATTTCGGGAAACCTGGCGGGCCAGAACACGCAGTTCTCTATTCGCGGTGTTACGCAAAACGACTTTAACGATATTATCGAGGCGCCGAACGCGGCTTACCTGGATGAAGGTTACCTGGCCGTCGCCCAGGCCCAGACCTTTGCCGTGTTCGATATCGAACGGGTGGAGATACTCAAAGGGCCGCAGGGAACGCTATTCGGCCGTAACGCCACCGGCGGCCTGGTGCACTACATCTCCAAAAAACCCAGCTTTGAACGCAGCGAAGGTTATGTCGATATCACTTACGGTCAGTTTGACACCGATGCCGATGCCGGCCAGTACACCCTGGAAGCCGCTGCCGGTGGTCCGCTGACCGACACGCTGGCGGCGCGGGCGGCGCTGCGTTACAACCGCCAGGACGGTTATCTCAACAATCTGTATCCGCAATTCGATCCCGCTCCCGGCTCGCCCGGTGCGGGTTCTCCCGGTGCCGGTGCCGGCGCGGATATGGGCGATGACGATACCCTGGCCGGACGCGTCACGTTTTTGCTGCGGCCCAATGAGGATATGGATGTAACCTTCTCCGGCAACTATGCCAGCAGCGAGGTGGCCACCGGTCCTTACCAGTCAAAGTCGACCATTGCTGTTTTTGACGGCGATCCCAATGCCGGTGGTGAGCTGATCAATGTGATCGACACGCCCGCCAACGAAACCCGCTCCAGTATTATTCAGGGCACTGATCTCGACGGCGGTGTCGATATTATCGACGGCGACGGACCGGTGGGCGGCACCCCGTTTACACCGCTGACCCGACCGGTGCCGGGTGGCGACCTGTTCGGGTATATCGATCCGGACGGCGATGATTTCAATACCAGCAGCGATTTTGCTTTTGACGACCAGGGCTTTGTCGATACCTGGGGTGTCAACGCCCGTCTCGAATGGGCGTTGAGTAACGATGTGGTCTTCACCGCGATTACCGATTTCAAAGACTACGAGAAGTTACTGTTTATCGATGTCGATGCAGCGCCGGGCAACCAACTGGCCAACTATGCCGGTGTCGACGCCACCAGTTTTACCCAGGAGTTGCGCTGGAGCGGTGAGTCCGGCAACAGCCGTTGGGTGGGCGGTTTCTTTTACCTGAATATCGACAACGAATCGGATAATGGACTGAAGGCGCCGGACAACAGTATTGTTTTCAACGCCTTTGGGGCGCCGTTTGATATCGGTGTGGTCTCCAGTCTCGAAACCGACTCCTATTCGCTGTTCGGGCAGCTGGAATATGACCTGACCGAGTCGCTGTCGGCGACCTTCGGCTTGCGGGTGATCCGCGAGGAAAAAGACTTTCAGACCGAAATCGGTTTCCTGATTTCCAACGGTAACTTTACGGTTAACGAGGGCGACTTTTTGCCCGATGTGCCCTTGCCGGGCGCGCCGTTTACAGCCGACCTGGATTCCTCCGATACCTTGTGGACCGGTAAGGTTCAACTCGATTGGCAGGCCGGTGAGGATCTGCTGATCTACGCCGGCATCAACCGCGGCGTCAAAGCCGGCAGTTTCAACGCGCCCCTGCTGGGGGCTTTTCTCGGTGCCGGGGGCAACCCGGCGTTGCCCTATGACGAGGAGATACTGCTTTCTTATGAAGCGGGGTTTAAAGCCACGTTTCGCGACGGCAGAACCCGCCTGAACGGCACCGCTTTTTATTACGATTACTCCGACTACCAGGCCTTCCTGTTTGTCGGGGTAGGCGGTGTGGTGATCAATGCCGACGCCGATAACTATGGTATCGAACTGGATCTGCAAACGTCGCTGGGGCAGGGGCTCGATGCCATTTTCAGCCTCGCCTGGTTCGATGCCACCGTCAAAGATGTGCCCCTGCGCGCCGGCTCGCCGCTGCCGCCGCGCGATGTCGACCCCACCTATGCGCCGGAGTTGCAGGCCAATGCCATTTTGCGCTACGAGTGGCCGGCGCTCGGGGGCATGATGCACGTGCGCGGCGACGCCAGCTACTCCGATGAATTCTTCTATAACCTGCGCAATTTCGATGCCGATAAGTTCGACAGCTATGTCATGGTGAACGCGGGGGTCGGTTGGACCAGCAGTGATGAAAAATGGCAGTTGGATTTCAAACTCGAAAACCTTACCGATGAGCGCGCCGGGGTGCAGGGTTTTGACCTGGCGACGCTGTGCGGTTGCAATGAGGTGGCCTACCGCGCGCCGCGCTGGTACGGCTTCAGCGTGAAGCGCGAGTTTTAGGTGCGATTATAAATGCAACGTTTAAGCGCACTCTTTAGCGCAACTTTCACTGCAATTCTATATCGCAACTCTATATTGCACCCTGTCAAGCGGCGGGCCGGCTCCCGCCGCCATTCTCCGATGGTTGACATTCTGTTATGACGACAACACGCCGCTCCTTTATAAAATCCTCCGGCCTGGCGCTCTCCTACACGCTCGGTGCGCAGACGCTGCTGTTGAGCCCGGCGGCGGCCCGCGCGAAAAAACTGCCGCTGCGGCGCCTCGATGCCGCCCATGCGGCATCCCTGGAAACCCTGGCCGAGGCCCTGGTGCCCGGCGCCAGAGAGGCCGGCATCAGCCACTATATCGACAGCCAGCTCCAGCGCGAGCCGGAGGACAGTTTGTTGATGATTCGCTACCTGGGCGTTGCGGATCACCATACTTTTTATGTGGACGGTCTGAAGAGTATCGAGCGCCAGGCCAAGTCCCGCTACCGCAAAAGTCTTGCGGCATTGAAGTCGCAGCAAACCGACGAATTGATCGGCGCCCTGGCCGCGGGCGAGGTTGAGAACTGGTCGGGTCCGCCGGCCGGCCTGTTTTACTTTGTGGTGCGGGCCGATGCCGCCGATGTCGTTTACGGTACACCGGCGGGTTTCGAGCGTCTTGATATTCCTTACATGCCGCATATTGCGCCCTCGCGTCCCTGGTGAGCGATGGTGTGCAACAGCCAGAAGAAATCACTATGAATGCCAAGGTTACCAGTCGTGAAAAAGTCGACCTGTTGATTGTCGGGTCGGGAGCTGCTGCCAGCGTCTTTGCCGCCAAGGCGGCGCAGGCGGGAAAGCAGGTCTTGATGCTCGAAGCCGGTCCGGCGCGCGGGCTGCAGGACCTGGTCAGCTCGCAACTGTGGGCGCGGCGGCTGAAGTGGGGCGGCGCGCCGGTGGAGGAAGAGGGCAATTTAACCCTCGGCCATAACTTCAACAGCGGTTGGGGTACCGGCGGCAGCAGCATGCATCACTACGGCGTCTGGCCGCGGTTGCACCCGGGCGACTTTCGCCTTCGCACGGACCACGGCAAGGGACTCGACTGGCCGTTGCAGTACCGGGAGCTGCGGCCCTACTACGACCGCATTCAGGAAGAAGTCGGTCTCAGTGGCGATGCCGCGGCGGAGAAGTGGCGTCCGCCGGGCAGTGAGTACCCGCTGCCGGCGCTGCCGGTCTTTCCCCAGGGCCAGGCTATCGCCGCCGGTTTCAAAGCGCTCGGCAAGCATACCGCGCCCATCCCCCTGGCGATCAACAGTCGTCCCTATAAAAACCGTCGCGCCTGTATCTACGACGGCTGGTGCGATGCCGGCTGTCCGATCGGCGCGCTGGCCAATGCCCAGGCGCTGTATCTGCCCCAGGCCCGGGCCGCCGGCGGGCGGATTCTGCACCGGGCCACGGTCACTCGCGTGTTAGCCAATAAAAAAGGCAACAAGGTTATCGGTGTCGAGTACCGTGACGCTGAGGACCGCCAGCAGGTGCAACTGGCGGACGTGGTGGTACTGGCGGCCTTTGCCGTGCAAAACCCCAGACTGCTGCTGGCATCGGCAAACCCCGCCCATCCTCAGGGGCTGGCCAATAGCAGTGGCCTGGTGGGGCGTTATATGATGACTCACCCGGCCACCTCGATTTACGGGTTGTTCAAACAGGAGACGCAACCGCATCTGGGCCCCACCGGCGGCCAACTGATCAGCCAGGACGGCTACGATAACAAGGCGGCGATCAAGAATGCTTTCGGCAGTTACCAGTGGCTGATTGCCAATGCGTTGAAGCCCAACGACCTGCTCGGCATCGTCAATACCCGGCCGGATATCTTCGGGCGCGCACTGGAGGCGTTTATGCAGCGCGCCAGCCGGTCTATCGGCACCATGGTGTTTGTCGGTGAAGACCTGCCGCTGGCGCAAAACCGCATCACCCTGAGCCAGCACAAAGATCAATACGGCGTACCGCTGGCGCGCGCCGTGCACAATATCCAGGCGCCGACCGCGGCGCTATGCGAGCATGCGGTGGCCGAGGGCACTGCCGTTTTCAAAGCGGCAGGCGCCGAACAGGTGTGGCAGGGACCGCGCTTCGGTATGCATATCATGGGGGGGACGGTGATGGGTACCAGCGCCGATAATTCGGTGACCAATCGCTACGGGCAGTGCCACGATATCGACAATCTGTTTATCGCCGGTCCGGGTCTGTTTCCCTCCAGCGGTGCGGTAAATCCGACGTTTACCCTGCACGCACTGGGTTTGCTGGCGGTAGAGTTTATGCTGCGGGAATGGGGCAGCATTGCGTAGTCGAGAACCTTTGTCGGATACGTTTACCTGAGCGCCATTTGCTGAGCCACGTTGCGCAGGTGACTCAAAAACAATTGCGCCGCCGGGGAGGGCTGGGTGTGGGCGCGCATGGTGACGCCGATCGGGCGGTAGGTCTCCTCCAGGTCGATCGGCAATACGTCGAGCATCCCGTGTTTTTTCTCGTAATAGATCTGGTGCTCCGACAGCAGTGCCACCCGGTCGCTCTCCAGCAGCAGGCCGCGGATGGTGGACAGCGAGCTGCTCTCCACATAGTGTTCGGGCGACTTGACGCCGTTTTTGTTGAGCAGTTCCTCAAACAGGGCCCGCGAGGGTGTTTGCCGGGGCGGCAGCACCCAGGTCAGGTGCTCCAGTTCCGGCAGTGGGATATTGCGCCACTTGAACAGGGGGTGGTCCTTGCGCGCGATAATCGCCAACCGATCTTCGAACAGGTTTTCCATAATCAGTTCGGGCGTGCTCACTTTCTCGCGCAGAGCACCGACGATAAAGTCCAGATCGCCGCTGCGCAGCGATGCCTCCAACAGGTTGTAGGGGCCCTCGCGGGTGGAGATATCCAGCTCCCGGTTATCTTTCAGCATGTTGTTGATGGCCCGGGGGGTCAACAGCGTGCGGGTGTAGGGCAGGGTGCCGATCACCACGCTGCCGCGGGTTATCCCGTTGAGGTTGGCGATATCCTCAATGGCGTAGCGAATCTGGGCGAAGGCGAGTTTGACGTGGCGTGCCAGGATCGAGCAAAAGCGGGTACTGGTCATGCCGTTGGGCTGGCGCTCGAACAGCGGCAGCTCCAGCAGGTCTTCGAGTTGTTTGACGGTGTTGTAGATGGCGGTGCGGGTGATATTGAGCTGTTTGGCCGCCGCACTGGTGTCTTTGGTCTCGTAGAGCGCGATCAGGGCGGCCAGCCGTTTGTAGCTGATTTCCATGGAGAAGATGGAGATATTGTGCCCCTCCCGCCGCGACGGGCAAAAGCTGCGATGGGCGCGCCCGGCGGCGGCGAATTCAGCCTCGGCCAGTCGTACCCGCCGGGTCAGGGCCTCGCCGTAAACGGTGGGGATCATGCCCAGTGACGATCTGTCGAATAGTGACACGCCGAGTTTTTGTTCGAGATCGTTAATGGCCTTGGTGATGGCTGTCTGTGAGCGGTTGAGGTGGTTGGCGGCCCGGGTGGCGTTGTTGTACTGGCTGACATAAAGCGCTGCTTTGAGGTGGCGCAAACTGAGATCGACCACGCCGATATCCACAATACCCATGTTCTTCCCCTGCCCAATGTTGGTTTTGGTTATGAAATAAATAAATGCTTTAAACGCCGTTCAATATTTATTCATGATAAAGGGCCTTTTTAGCGATCTAAGACCTTGTTTTTGTGGATACTTTCTGGTGCGGCTAATATTAAAGGGTATTACTTTTAGAGTGCAACGTAATTTTGAATCATATATTTTCATACATAATTCAGAAAATCCCATGCAGGCGGGTATTGGCGGGGACGTTAGAATAAATGAAACAGCTTTTGACGACGGGCGGGCAGATAGATGAGCGGTAAAGACGAAGCGCCTGAATATGGCGACATTCCTGGCACCTATGTGTTCGACGGCCGGCATTCGCGCCGGGGCTACCACCTCAATATGTTCTGCATGTCCCTTAACCGGCAGGAAAACAGAGAGGTTTTTCGCGCCGACGAGGCCGCTTACCTGAAGCGCTATCCCCTGACTTCGGCCCAGCGCCAGGCGGTGCTCGAGCGTGACTGGCTCGGTATGCTGCGCCTTGGCGGCAATATTTATTACACCTTTAAGTTGGCTATCTTTGATGGTCTGTCCATGCAGAACGTGGGCGGCCAGATGTCGGGTATCACTGAAGCGGAGTTTAAAAATATGATGATTGCCGGCGGTCGCCCCTATAAAGAGGACCAACAGGTTAGTGCAGCCGGAGGTTGTGCCGATGGCTAAAATAACAGCCGGTGTCGGCACCTCCCATGTGCCGGCCATAGGCGCGGCGGTGGATCACGGCAAGACCGCCGAACCTTACTGGGAGCCTTTGTTCTCGGGTTATGAAAAAGCGCGCCAGTGGCTGGCTGAGGCCAAACCCGATGTCGCTATCATTGTCTTCAACGACCATGCATCGGCGTTCTCCCTGGAGGTGATTCCCACATTCGCCCTGGGTGTAGGGGCACAGTTCCAGCCCGCCGACGAGGGCTATGGCCCGCGCCGGGTGCCGCCGGTCGAAGGGCATCCGGAGCTGGCTTGGCACCTGGCGGAGTCGCTGATTCTCGACGAGTTCGATATGACCATCGTCAATGAGATGCCGGTCGACCACGGTTTGACGGTGCCGTTGTCCATTATGTGTGGCCAGCCCGAGCGCTGGCCTTTTAAAGTGATTCCGCTGTGTGTCAACGTTATCCAGTACCCGCCTCCCACCGGCAGCCGCTGTTATCAGTTGGGTAAGGCGATCGCCGCCGCTGTTGAGTCTTTTGCCGAGGATTTGAATGTGGTGGTGTTTGGCACCGGCGGTATGTCCCACCAGCTTCAGGGCGAGCGGGCGGGCCTTATCAACGAAGAATTCGACCGGGATTTTCTCGACGGCCTGACCGCCGATCCCGATGCGTTAGCGCAGATTCCCCATGTCGACTATATCCGGCGGGCGGGTTCCGAGGGCGTTGAATTGGTTATGTGGATGGTGATGCGCGGTGCGCTCAATGCCGATGCCAAAGAGGTTTATCGCCACTATCATGTCCCCGCGTCCAATACGGCGGCCGGGCTCATCGTCCTCGAGAACGGTTGAAAGCCTCGTTATGCCGGATGTCGCACTCTTTGGTCTGGGTGAAGCGGGGGCGCTGATTGGTGCCGACCTGGTGGCGGCCGGTGTTGGGGTGCGCGCCTATGATCCTGCCGCTGTACCTACACCACCCGGCGTCGAGCGGATGGCTGAAGCTCGCCAGGCGGTGGCGGGGGCCGGCGTGATATTGGCACTGACGGCGGGTGCCGATGCACCGGCGGCGTTGCAGCAAGCGCTCGCCGATATTGCGCCGGGAACTCTCTACGCAGATTTTTCCACGAATGCGGCTGCGACCAAAGCTGAAATGGGTCGCACCGCGGCCGCGCGGCAACTCGATTTTGTCGATGTGGCGTTGATGGCCGTGGTACCCGGCAAGGGCCTCAGAACACCGACGCTGGCCTCGGGACCCGGCGCGCGGCGCTGGGCGCATCTGTTTATGCCGTTGGGCATGCCGGTGCAAATTGTCAGTGCGGTACCGGGCGAAGCCGCGACCCGCAAGCTGTTGCGCAGTGTCATGATGAAAGGTTTGGCTGCCGTAGTTATCGAAGCCATGCGCGCCGGTGAGGCGGCCGGCTGTGCCGACTGGCTGTGGGAGAATTTAAGCGCTGAAGTCACCGCTGCCGACGAGCTGTTGTTGAGTCGACTGGTGGCGGGCACGGCGCCCCATGCCGCTCGCCGATTGCACGAGATGCAGTGCGTGAGTGCGCTGTTGGAGGAGCTGGGCGTAGCGCCGGTGATGACCGATGCCACTGTGGAAAGTCTGCGGCAGGTTCCCGGGCAGGGTTTGCCGGCAATACCTGGAGCCGGTTAGACCGTCGGTGCGCGGTTTTCCGAGCTGGCGAATTACCCGTTTAGAAAAGCCCGGTAAACAGTCGGTCGAATACCCTTTTAAAGGTTTCTGCTCAGAATGATGTTCGCTTCAGGCGCCTACTTTTGGTGGTGGGTACTTAAGGGGATTTGCACAATTTATCGACCCTCACGCTATCTTTACCGATCTTGATTACTATCTTTACCGATCTTGATTAAAAGTACCGAGGTTAGGTCTGCCTGTGGAAGGGGCTTTCAGAAACTCTCGACAGCAGGGATGCTGTCGGGAAGCCCCCATGGATGGGTCCACGGCGTGTTTCTGAAAGCCCCTTCCACAGGCAGACCGGTCAATTGGCACGTTTTCGCTTAAATGTCACCACCAAAAAGTAGGCGCCTGAAGCGAATGCCATTCCGGTCTGCTCAGAATGGCACATGCTTTGGTGCCTCCATTCGCTGCGGGCATCTACCCTTGTTATTCTGTGCAGACCCAACAGAGGCAGCTTAAATAACATCAACAGGTTATAGCAAAGGTGTAATGCAGATGTTGAAAATTTGCCTGGCCGGTGAAGGGGCTTTTGCCAACAAGCACCTCGATGCGATTGCGCGTATCCCGGATATCGAAGTGACCACCCTGGCCGGCGGCGCAGCGGCCGCTACCGAGACCCTGGCGCAGGCGCGCGGCATTCCCCACTGGACGCTGGACCTGGATGAGGCGCTGGCCCGTCCGGATGTGGCCGCTGTGATTCTGGCGACCCCGACACCACTGCATGCGCAGCAGGCGTTACAGGTGTTGCGTGCCGGCAAACACGTGTTGGTGGAAATCCCGATGGCGGATAATCTGGCCGATGCCCGGGCGCTGGTGGATATGCAGCGGCAGACGGGACTGGTGGCGATGGTCAACCATACCCGCCGATTTAATCCGGGTCATCAATGGCTGCACCGCCGTATTCAGGCGGGAGAACTGACGCTGCAGCAGTTGGATGTGCAAACGTTCTTTTTTCGCCGCACCAATACCAATGCGCTCGGCCAGCCCCGGGACTGGACCGACCACTTGCTCTGGCACCACGCCTGCCATACGGTGGACTTGTTCCAGTACCAGGTGGGCGCGCCGGCTGCGCAAGTCTACGCGTTGCAGGGACCGCTGCATCCGCAGTTGGGTATTGCCATGGATATGGCGGTGGGGTTGAAAGCGCCTTGCGGGGCCATCTGTAACCTGTCGCTGTCGTTCAACAACGACGGCCCGTTCGGCACCACCTTTCGCTATATCTGCGACGGCGGCACCTATGTCGCTCGTTACGATGACCTGCATGATGGCTATGGTGAACCCGTCGACTTATCCGCGCCGTCGGTATCGACCGACGGTATTGAACTCTGCGATCGCGAATTTGCCGCCGCGATTGCCGCCGGGCGCGAGCCTAATGCCAGCGTCGCCCAGGCACTGCCGGCCATGGAGACGCTGGACCGGTTGCAGCGGGCGCTGGCATAACCCCCCGTCAGAGATCTTTGATCCGAATCCGGGTTTTATTCGACGTGCGACAGGCGCCGTGCAGAAAGCAGGTCTGCTCCGCCATATCGACGATATGGCGGGCGGTGTCGGCGGACTCGGGTGTTTCCAGATAGGTGTGGGTATCCACCGGTAGGGTTTTGCCGGCTACCGGATCAAACAGCGTGTCCTGGATAACGCTATAGCTGTCCACCTGTTTTTTGGCGATATCGGCATAGCGGCCGATCTGTGTCATAAAGCAGAACGCCAGCCCGGCCGACAGGTACGTCAGTCCGGTGGGCGCCCGGCCGCTGCTGCCGGCTTGGGGTGGATCGTCTGCCAGGAATTGAAAGACGCTGCCGATGGGTTTGAAGATCTGTACGCGGATTTGCTTGAGTCCGTCACTGCGCAAGTGCAGGTCGCTGCGAATGTGCAGCTCCCGTTTCTGCTGGTCTTTGAGGGCGGCGCCGGCACCGTGGTTGGCTTCGAAAACCGAATCCGTGGAACTCAGTTTGGCAATCAGCGGCTCCGGAAACATATCCGCCTGCGGTTGGTCGGACTCGTCGAACAGGGCGGCGGGCGGTTCCGGCACCGGCGCCGGGCTGTCGACCACCTTGCCGGTGGGTATCTGCTCGCCGTTGAGGGTGATGCTGAAGGTGTCCACCAGTTTATCGCGCATCAGCGCATCCACCGGTGAGAGCACCAGGGCGTCGCGCACCAGGTCCGGCAGGCCGGCGCGGCCGTCGCTCACCTCGGCATCGATTGTCAGGCCGACAGGCAGTGCGCCGGCGATCATGGTGCCGCGCAGGGCCGAACCTTCCATGGTGTATTTATTGTCTTGAATGATGTGCAGGTCGGTCAGCTCGCACTCCTGCCGCGCCGCTTCGCGGCGCAGCGCCGATGCCGTGTACGCCGCCATACCGGCGGAAAAAAAAGCCAGCGGCGGCGGTGCCAGATCGGTGCCGTTGAGATAGGGTCCTTCATCGCAAACCATACGCCAGACGGTGCCGCTCGGGCCGTAGGCGCACAGGGCTTCTTTCTGCATGCCCGGCAGCGCCCTGGCCGCCACGCGAATACCGGCTCGACCGGCCGTTGCCGGCGCCACCAGCGGGTGCTGCGGATGCTCGACGGGGAATACCAGCGGTGTGTCTCGCTGCTCGATCGGCGTTGCTTTGTGCTCTGTGGTTGAAGTCATGTCCGGGCCATTGTCTCGTTGCGGGTTAATGGGTGGGCGGTTTGCTTGCCGCTTTATCGAATAAGCGTACTAAAAAATCCAGGGTTCGGTTATAAGCTGTTGCAGCGCTGGCGGCGTGAAAACTGTTGCGCGCTGCATTGGCAAACGCGTGCCCGGCTTCGTGATAGAGATAAAACGATTGGCAGGGATTGGCGTTGCGTATTTTTTGCAGCACAGTTGCCGGCACCAGCGCATCCTGTTCGCCGAAATGAAATTGTACCGGGTGTTTGGGTTTTTTGTGTAAATGTTCGTGTATGCGGGTGCCGTAGTAACTGACGGCACCACTAATATCGAGATCGCAGGCTGCCAGGTATGCGTAAGTTCCGCCCCAGCAGAAACCAATAACCGCCGCCGGACGATCGTGAACGCTGCGAGCGGCAGCTTCAATGTCCATCAAAATGTGATCCAGTCGACATTGCTCGGCAATTTCTCTGCCGCGCGCGGGTTGTTCGTAAGGGATAACGGTGTTGGGTGCGACGCGGTCGAATAACGCAGGTACAATAACGCGATAACCTTGGCTGGCATACTCGTGTGCAAGTTTTTTCATGGACTCGGTGATGCCGAAAATTTCATGCAGTAAGATCAGGCCGGCGGCGGCCGGACCTTCGGGTTGCGCTAGATAGCCTTGTAGTTGGTGTCCGTCTCGCGCTTCGATAGTAGCGGTGCAGGGGTTGCTCATGCGCTTTCTCATCGCCGCCTGCCCTGGCGTTTTCGGGTGGGTTAAATAACTGCTTCCTTTAATTCTTGGTCAGTTTATGTCTATACATTATATCGACAAGGGAAGTTTGAAGTCCCGCGTCGTCATTAAAATTCATGGGCATAGAAAAACATATCATTGTATAAAAGCATTCGCTCCACATAAGTTTAACACCCGCCGGCAACAATGTTTCGCCGCGGGTTTCTGCTTGTGTGGAAAAGTTGGTATGGAAAAGAAGTTTTTTTTCTTCTACTATCTCCTATTACCAACAGGTTTTTGGGAACGACGTTGCCAACACACGCAAGACCTGTTGCAGCCTGATAACAGTTTCAAGACAGTTTCTCTAATTTAGTAACAAAAGATCATAAGCACAACTCTTACAGTATGACGCCGAAGGCGATGGGGGAAAGTGTTAAAGTGAGCTATTCAATGAAGTCTGAAAAACAATGAAGTCCGACAGCCAGAGTAGCTCCTCCAGTGATATTGAGAAACTGATCGACAATGCAGATTTCTCGCCCATGCAACTGGTTGTACTCGTGTTATGTTGCGGTTTGAATATTCTCGATGGTATCGACGTGCTGGCCATGTCATACACAGCTTCCTCGGTCGCTGAAGAGTGGGGCCTGCAACCCCATCAATTGGGAGCGGTGTTCAGCTCCGCCTTGATCGGCATGATGCTCGGCGCCATGTTTATCGCCCCGCTGGCGGACAAATACGGCCGCCGCCCGATAGTGCTCGGCAGTGTGGCGCTGATCAGTGTCGGTATGCTGGTCACCGGGTTTGTTACCTCGGTATGGCAGTTGGTGATCCTGCGCGGTATTACCGGCCTGGGTATCGGGGCCATGCTTGCCAGTCTCACCGCGCTGGTGTCGGAGTTTATGCCGCACCGGCGACGCAATTTTTGTCTGGGAATTCTCCAGGCGTCCTATCCTCTCGGTGCTGTTATCGGCAGTTTCTTTGCCGTCGGTATGATCCCCGAGTACGGCTGGCGCTCGGTTTTTATCGCTGCGGGTTTGATGGGCTTTGTGGCCCTGGCGGTGTGTCTGGTGCTGTTGCCGGAGTCGATGCAGATACTGGCGAAAAACAGAAACGGTGACGGCCTGGTGCGTATCAATCGCCTGCTCGCCAAGATGAAAGTAGCGCCCATTGCAAAGCTGGCGGAGGCCGGCGGCGACAAGAGCGGCAAGTCCGACATTGGCGTCGGCAGTTTGCTGGCCTCTGAACAGCGCCGCATGACAATAAATCTCTGGATGGCGTTTATGCTGTCTTTCAGCACACTTTACTTCCTGATCAGCTGGATTCCGAAGCTCCTGTCCGACGCCGGCCTGCCGCTCGATAAGAGTATTTACACCGGTGCGGCGTTGAACCTGGGCGGTGCCCTGGGGATAGTGGCGCTCGGTTTTATCTCGACTTATTGGAAGATCACCAAATTGATTATGGTGTTTTTACTGGGCGGCGCCGGCTTTATGGTGCTGTTTGCCTCCCTCAATCTATCCATGCCCTTTTTGCTGACGCTGACCGCACTTATCGGTTTCTCGGTGTTTGGCGGTTTTGTCAGCCTCTATTCGGTAGCCGCACGTATCTACCCGCCGCAGGCCCGCACCACAGGTGTCGGCTGGGCCATCGGTATGGGTCGCATGGGTGCGATTATCGGCCCCTATGCGGCCGGTGTTATGATCGGTATGGGCTTTACCACCAGTACTAATTTTCTGGTGTTTGCCGTTCCCCTGGTTGCCGCCGCGTTTTTTACCATCAATATTAAAAGTCCCAAGTTGTTAAGCCAGCCGGTCCCCAACCGCTAGCTTGGCAGCTTTCATTAAACCGAAAATAGACAGTCAGTCAGTAAATTAACCTCTACTTAGGGATAAATGACATGAACCATTTAACAACCGAAAGTCCAAGGCTAAAGTTCAAGCTGTGTGCTCTGGCTTTGGTGATAGGCGCCTCTTCAGTCGCCGACGCTCAGTCAGTGCGGGCAGGCGGTGATACCCTGATCCTGGAAGAGATTGTGATCACCGCGCGCAAGCGTGCGGAGAATCTGCAGGATGTACCCGTTTCCGTACTGGCCTTCCAGGGCAGTGAGCTGAGGGAAGCCGGTATTATCGATATGCAGGCGCTGTCATTGTCGACGCCGAACTTTCACTATGCCCAGGCCACCGGTGCGTCGGATATCCTGACCGTGCGCGGTCTCGGCACCAGCGGCTCTGGCCCGCATTTCGAGCCGGCGGTGGGTCATGTCATCAACGGCCAGTTTATTTCGCGCAGCCGGCTGGGGCGTTCCGCCTTTTTGGATATTAACCAGGTAGAGGTGCTGAAAGGTCCCCAGGGCGCCATTATCGGTAAGAATACCTCGCTTGGTGCCATCAATATCGTGTCCAACAAACCCACGGATGATTTTACCGCGGGTATCACGGCCACCTATGAGTTTGAAGCGCGCGAAGGCTATTTGATGGAGGGCTTTGTGTCCGGGCCTCTGAGCGACACCGTGCGGGCGCGACTGGCGTTAAGCTACCGCGATCAGGAGAAGCTGGTTGAAAACGGCCCAGACGCTCCAGAGCCCTACGAAGAGGATCTGGCCGGCCGTTTTACTATCGACTGGGCGCCGAGCGATGAATTCGATGCCGAGTTTTTTACCCAGTTTGCGGAATTTGAGCGCAATGGTGTCGATCGCGAGTTGAGTTTTTGTAATAACCCTGAGGCCGTTCTGGCGGCGCTTGGGGATGATTGTAAGCTCAACGGTAAAACGACCTCGGAAGGTTTTCCGGCGGGTTTTAATCCCAACACCGGTCACGGTAACAACGATGCCGGTACACCGTTCGAGCTGTCGGCTAATGTATCCGGTCTGACGCTCGAGTACGATTTTGGCAACTTTACGTTGACCTCACTGACCGGCTACCAGAGTTCCGATATCTTCAACACTATCGATACCGATCTGAGTGCTCGTGAGACCCAGGTTATTTCGAACCAGGAGGAGTTTGAGCAAATATCCCAGGAAATTCGCTTGACCTCCAACGATGACGGCGCCCTGAACTGGATTGTCGGTGTCTTCTACCTCGATAACGAGATGGATTTCGAGCAGTTGTCTGATTTCTCTGCGTTTTTTGGTCAAAGTCTGCGCCGCCAGCAGCTCGGTGAGGTGGATACCACCAATCTGTCGTTTTTCGGGCAGTTTGATTACGATATAACCGACGCGTTTACGGTTACCCTCGGTGCGCGCTATACCGACGAAGAGCGGGACGGTTTTGCATTGCAGACCAACTATTCCGAGGCCTATACCTTTGACAACCGGGGTGACGCCTGTAACACCGGTGGTCCCGGAGCAGGTTTCAGGATTTGTAACGAGGCCGAAGATACCTTTAGCTCCGACGGTGTTTCTTACAACCTGTCAGGGCAGTATCGTTTGAGCGACAACAGTATGCTGTATGCGACTGTTGCGACTGGCTTTAAGTCCGGCGCCTTTAACCTGTTGTCCAACCAGCCCCAGAATGTGCTGGATGATACCTTCGTCTTCGACGACGAAGAGTCGCTTAACCTGGAAGTCGGCGGCAAGCACACCCTGGCCAACGGCGCCTTCCGGTTTAACTGGGCGCTGTTTGAAACCACGGTAGACGACTTGCAGATCTCCCAGAACGTACCGGAAATTATTGCCCAGGTAATCAACAATGCCGGTGAGGCTTCTGTTACCGGTATTGAGTTCGACGGCGGCTGGGCGGTTAGCGACGCCCTTACCCTCACTTATGCCGGCGCCTGGATCGAAGCCGAATATGAGGATTTCGAGGGTGCCGGTTGTTATACCGGACAGACAGTTGATGAGGGTTGTGAAGCAGAACCTACTCCGACTGGCGGTACTCAGAACCTACAGGATTTGTCCGGCGAAAGAACCACCCGCGCGCCTGAGCTACAATTCACTCTAGGTGCCGATTATGTTTTCTTTGATGTCTTCCCGGACTTCGATCTATCGCTGAACACCAAGGTCATTTACACGGACGATTACCAGGTCAATGTCGACAATGATCCGGAAGGCGCCCAGGAATCAACCACCAAGATAGATGCCGCCATTACCCTGGCGCGCTCTGATAACCGCTGGTGGGTATCCCTGGTCGGGCGCAACCTCACCGACGAAGAGACCATCTCTTTTGCCGCTGGCACCAGCGCGGTCAACGGGCCTCTGGGCGGCGGCGGTCGTTTCGCCGTGCTCGACGAAACCCGGGCTGTCTCTTTGAAGGCTCAATATAACTTCTGATGTAAAAAGCCGGGTATAACAGCTTGACCTGAAGCTGTTATACCCCGGCAAAGGTGTACGACTTGCAGACAGCCATACCCTATATGCAGATTCGTGGCGGCAGTTCGAAAGGTGTCTACTTTCACCGCGGGGATTTGCCACAGGATATGGGTTTGCGAGAACAGGTATTATTGGCGGCCATGGCGGGAGTCGATGCCCGTGACCCACGCCAGATCGACGGCCTCGGCGGTGCCCATCCACTGACCAGTAAAGTGGCGGTGGTCGGCCCCTCGCTGCGGGACGATGCGGATATTGATTATCTGTTTGTCCAGGTCGTGGTCGGCGAAGGGCGTGTGGATATCACGCCCAACTGCGGTAATATTCTGGCCGGGGTCGGTCCCTATGCGCTCGAGCGGGGCCTGGTAGCGGCTGCCGATACCGAGACCCTGGTGCGGGTGCATATGGAGAACACCGGCAAGCTCTGCGAGTTGACCATGCAGACGCCGCAGGGTCGCGTCACCTATGCCGGTGATGCCCGCATTGATGGTGTGCCGGGAACCGCGGCGCCGATTATCTGTAATTTTCTCGATGTAGCGGGGTCCGTATGCGGCGCCCTGCTGCCGACAGGCAATGTCCTCGACACTATCGATTCTATAGCCGTTACCTGTATCGACAATGGTATGCCGGTGGTGGTGGTGCGGGCCGAGTCGCTCGGCGTAACCGGTTATGAAACCGTAGAGACCCTCAACGGCGACGACCCTTTCAAGCAACGACTGGAATCTCTCCGCCTGCAGGCAGGCGCCATGATGGGCCTGGGCGATGTCAGCCGGCAGGTGATTCCGAAAGTAACCCTGATTGCCGCACCACAGTGCGGCGGCGATGTCTGCACCCGCAGTTTTATTCCCCACGTGTGTCATTCTGCCATTGGCGTGCTGGGCGCGGTATCGGTGGGTACCGCCTGTGTCTTGCCGGGCTCGGTTGCGCAGGATATGTTGCAGAACCGGGCCCGCAATGGTGGGCGTCTTTCGCTTGAACACCCATCGGGTGAATGCTCGGTGGAGCTGACACTGGACGGGCCGCCCGATGCGCCGCAGGTCGGCAAAGCCGGCGTTTTGCGCACCGCCCGTTTGATCAGCCGGGGAGAGGTTTTTATTCCCGAATAAAAGCGTGAGTGATTTGGCCGGCGGCGATGGCCGGTGCAGATCGTGATCCGCAGCATTAGCCGTTGGATAGCCAGATGACATTTTTGCCTTTTCATTCGGCACCGAAAAAGCCGGACTTCATACTGCCGCCAAACGCTTGCGACAGCCACTGTCATGTCTTCGGGCCTGCACGGTTTTTCCCCTATGCTCCCGAGCGCAAGTACACGCCGCACGATGCCCCCAAGGAAACGCTGTTTGCGTTGCATCGGCATCTTGGGTTTAGCCGCAGCGTACTGGTACAGGCAAGCTGCCACGGCACCGATAACAGCGCCATGATCGATATGCTCAAACACGGTGGCGGGCGCTACCGCGGGGTTGCGGTGGTGGGCGAACAAGTGCGCGCCGAGGCGCTGGCCGCCATGCACGGGATGGGGGTGCGGGGCATTCGGTTTAATTTTGTCAAACGTCTTGTGGATGTTAAGCCCCGCGAGAGTTATCTCCGTATCGCCCAGTTAGCGGCAGCGCTCGGTTGGCATATTGTGGTTTATTTCGAGGCGAGTGAACTGGCTGACCTGGAAGCGCTGCTGCGCGACCTGCCCACCCCGGTGATTATCGATCATATGGGGCGGCCCAATGTCAGTCGCGGTATTGACCAGCCCGACTTTCAACGCCTGTGCCGGTTGCTCGACAGCCGGCCCGACACCTGGGTAAAAGTGGGTTGCATGGAACGCCTGACCCTTGAGGGGCCTCCCTATACGGACGTCGTGCCTTTTGCCAGACACCTGGTGGAGCAGTTTCCGCAACAGGTCCTATGGGGCACCGACTGGCCTCACCCGAATATGAAGTCCCATATGCCCGACGACGGCGCCCTGGTGGACAATATACCGCTGATCGCACCGACCCCGGCATTGCAGCAGCGCCTGCTGGTGGACAATCCGGCGGCGCTCTATGACTTTGAAGACTGACTTAACACTCTGAAAACTAACCCAATAAAAGGACTTAGCGACCGAAGTGAGAGGTAACCATGAAGACGGTAGCGGTGCGCCATATCGAGCGTGCGGATAAACAAGTAGTCGAGGCTTTGGGGCGCCTTGGGGTTTCCACCACCCATGAGGCCCTGGGGCGAAGCGGTCTGTTGCAGCCCCAGATACGGCCTATTTATCCTCACGCCCGGGTTGCCGGCAGCGCCGTTACCGTGCTGACCCAGCCGGGTGACAACTGGATGCTGCATGTGGCCATCGAACTGTGCCAGCCGGGTGACCTGTTACTGGTGGGATGTACCACCGCCAATACCGACGGTATGTTCGGCGATCTGCTGGCGACTTCCGCCCAGGCGCGCGGGGTGGTGGGGCTGGTGACCGACGCCGGAGTGCGCGACGTCCACACACTGCAGGAGATGGAATTTCCCGTATGGTCGCGGGCCATTTCTGCGCGCGGTACCGTCAAAAATACGCTCGGTGCGGTCAATGTGCCGCTGATTTGCGCCGGCCAGTGGGTAACACCGGGCGATGTGGTGGTGGCGGATGACGACGGCGTGGTGATAGTGCCGCGCCGCCGTGCACCCGAGGTGTTGCAGGCGGGAACCGAACGGGAGGCGCGCGAGGCGGAAAAACGCGAGCAGTTTGCCAACGGTGTGCTGGGGCTCGATCTCTATGCCATGCGGCCCAAACTGGAACAGGCCGGTCTGGTTTACCTCGACAGTCTCGACGATTTGGACTAGGGGGTACAGCCATGATTATCGATTGTCACGGACACTACACGACCGCTCCCGATGCCCTGGGCGCCTATCGAGAGTGCCAGAAACATGCGTTGGAGAAAGACCCTGAGCATATCGGTGAAAAGGGTGTCTTGCAGATTTCCGACGATGAGATTCGCCACAGCCTGGAGCAGCAGCAACTGAAGCTGCAACGCGAGCGCGGTACCGACTTGACCCTGTTTTCGCCGCGGGCCAGTTGGATGGGGCATCATATCGGCAATGCCCACACCAGTCGCCACTGGACCGAGCACTGCAACGACCTGATTTACCGGGTGACCCGGCTTTATCCGGAAAACTTTATCGGCGTTTGCCAGTTGCCACAGTCACCGGGGGTGGCGTTGCAGTCCAGTGTTGCCGAACTCGATCGCTGTGTGAATCAACTGGGCTTTGTCGGTTGCAATCTCAATCTCGATCCTTCCGGTGGCCACTGGACCTCACCGCCGCTCGGGGATCGCTACTGGTATCCCATCTATGAAAAAATGGCGGAACTCGATGTGCCTGCCATGATTCATGTCAGCGGTAGCTGTAATCCCGCCTTCCACAGTACCGGCTCCTATTATCTCAGCGCCGATACGACGGCTTTTATGCAGTTGATGACCTCTACGGTGACCCGGGATTTTCCCACCATCAAGTTTATTATTCCCCACGGCGGCGGTGCTGTGCCGTTTCACTGGGGGCGCTTCCGCGGCCTGGCCGACATGTTGAAACTGCCGCCGCTCGATGAGTTGTTGATGAACAACGTGTATTTCGACACCTGCGTCTATCATCAGCCCGGCATTGATTTACTGCTGGATGTCATTCCCATAAAAAATATTTTGTTCGCTTCGGAAATGGTGGGGGCGGTGCGCGGTATCGACTCGCAAACCGGCCACTACTTTGATGATACGCGGCGCTATATCGACAACAGCGGTTTATCGGACAGCGACAAGGTTCGTATCTTCGAGGGCAATGCCCGCCAGGTGTTCAGCCGTCTGCCAAAATAGTGAGTTAAATTATGAAAACGAAGGTTGCCATTATAGGTTCGGGTCCGGCCGGTTTACTGCTGGGCCAGCTTTTGCACAATCAGGGAATTGATAACGTTATTGTTGAAAACCAGAGCCGGGAACATGTCTTGGGCCGCATTCGGGCCGGTGTATTGGAGCAGTCCACGGTCGACACTCTGCGTCAGGCCAAGCTGGGCCCGCGCATGGATCAGGAGGGTCTGGTCCACCACGGCTTTGAAATCTGCTTCGACAACCAGTCGCGGCGCATTCCCTTCAGCGAGTTGACCGGCGGCAAGATTATGATGGTATACGGTCAGACGGAGGTGACCAAAGACTTGATGGAGGCCAGGGACGCGGCCGGCGCCGCCACCTTTTACCAGGCCGAGCAGGTGCAGCCTCACGATTTTTATAGTGATAACCCCCGAGTGACCTTCATCCATGATGGTGAGCGGGTAGCGCTGGAATGTGATTACATCGCCGGCTGCGATGGCTTTCACGGCGTGTGCCGTCAGTCGGTACCCAAGGAGGCGGTTACCGTTTACGAACACGCCTATCCGTTTGGCTGGCTGGGGTTGTTGGCGGATACGCCGCCGCTGTCGAAAGAGGTGATCTACAATCACCATAAAGACGGTTTCGTGTTGTGCAGTATGCGCTCGCACACCCGCAGCCGTTACTATATCCAGGTGCCGATCGACGAGGATATCAAACAGTGGTCTGCCGACCGCTTTTGGGAGCGGCTTAAAGTCATGTTGCCCGATGACAAAGCCGAGCGGCTGGTTACAGGACCGCCACTGGAAATGAGTATCGCGCCGTTGCGCAGCTTTGTGGCCGAGCCTATGCGCTTTGGCCGTTTGTTCCTGGCCGGTGATGCGGCGCATATCGTGCCGCCCACCGGCGCCAAGGGCCTGAACCTGGCCGCCGGCGATGCCCGGGCGCTGTTTGAAGGGCTGGCGGCGTTCTATGACAAAGGCACGACCGAGCTATTGGACAATTATTCCCAATCCAGCCTGCAACGGGTTTGGCAGGCGGAACGGTTTTCCTGGTGGATGACGACGTTGTTCCACCGCCTGAGTGACAGCGCTTTTGAATTGAAGGCAAAGCTGGCGGAGATTGATTACCTGACCAGTTCCCGGGCGGGCATGACAACAGTTGCGGAAAACTTTGTGGGGTTGGATTAAGAACCGCTGCCGGTGATGCCCGGCGCACCCAGCCGGGCTGCGTATGTCGTCGCGGAAAAATGCCGCACTGCAATGCCGACCCGACTCGCTAGCTCGTGGTAGCCTGCTAGGGCTGATACCAGCGCCAGTGTTCCCATTGAGGTTGGATGACACTGATCGTACCGGCGGCGTCCCGTTGCTGGATATAAAAAACCCAAGCCGACCCCTGCGGCACACCGATAATCTGGATGCGGCCGCCGCCGGCCAGATTCCAGTGATTTGACTGCGCCAGAATATACCTCAACGGTTCAATGCCGCCGATCCGACTGTTGTGTATCGTTGCGGCCGCCTCATCTCTCAAGTAGGACGCCGCGCGGCTGACGCCGATATCAGTGTTATGCGGGAGCAAGTGCCGGGAAAAGTAATTGTATTCACTGGCCCCGTAGGGCTGTAAATGTGCCATCGAGTACTGATTATTGCCCCAATCCACAATCAGTACTGTGCAGCCGGATTCCTGTGTCGTGATCCAAAAGTCTGTGCCGCCGCTGGTGTCGAACCGCTGCAGGGCCTGTTGTGGGGTTGGCGTGCCCCTGGCGCGAGACGGTGTGGCAATAACTTTGACCCGGATCGGATCGAAGTTCATGGTGCCGTTGGTATTGCGGCAGAAAGCCTCACTACCTATCCGAATACCGTTGCACGCGTGGTATCCAAAACACGCCTGCTCGATGCGGCTCCGATGGCCGCCGGGGTCATCCACAGCGGTTGTAACCTCGGTGAGTACACGTAGAGGACTTGCATGCAGATCGGCCAGCTTTTGGCGCGAATTCACCTGATCCGTGACGCTCATCGTATTATTCTCCTTCTTTTACGCGTCTAGCAAAAGCAGATCCCCTGTCGTGCGAAATTCAATACTGCTAATCGTGAAACAGCTTACGGATCATCAATATTCTCTCATTGAAATTGAAATGACTAATAGGCGTTAAAGTGAAAATTTTTAATGTTAGCGACACAGATGAAAAATGCTGCTCGTCAGTAGTTAAATACTGTAAGGCAGTAAGCTGTACCACTTGATCAAATGTATATTAGGTACCGTATTGCGGGGTAGGGCTTTACGCGCATTATTGTCAAAAATTCCTTACCCTATCGCATAGCTTGGAGAATCGATGAAGAACTACCAGTGGTTGAACAAATGGAAAAGTCATAGAGCGGCGTAAGCTCACCCTTTGAACTATCTTGCCTGATTTCGATAAATATCAACGACTTATTCCTTGGTGTTGTATTCACTTCCTGACGGCATTTACCCCGGCGCCCAATCCAATACTCGTATGCGCAGAGATTTTTGAATATTTTTACAACACTTGTCAAACGCATCACGACGGAAAAGGCGCTCAAATTACAATTGATTACAAATGATCACAATTCCGGGATGCAATAAAGATTAGATTAATTGCTGCCGGTGATAAAGCTTAACAGGGCACTACATTCACCTTTAAAAACCAAGGGCTTGTATATGCCGAAGGCTGTATCGATTTAGTTTGACCGCCAGGTGACAACCTTGATATAAGAAAAAGGGTCCTCCGTGTGTAAAGCCGCAAAGAATATGGAATGGGTCAGGGTGGCGGATAGATCAAGGTGATTTAAATTCGGGCTGTAAATTTAGCGCTTCTCAATTGAATCAGGTTCTACAGACAGTGGTGACACGGCCGACCAGCCTCTTTCCTCATACAGTTTCCCAACTGCCGGATTGCTGCAGCACGATCTATCATTCGCGTTGTTAAGACCCGGCAGTTGGGAAGACTACACCGGGGAGAACTGACCCGTGATGATAGGCACTGGACACCACCGGCGCGGCGGCCTGGTGCCGGTGGCAGTCGATAGCCCGCGACTTGCTGCAAAAAGCCGTTTTGGTGACACAAACAGGATATAAGACCGATATATTATTTACCTGACCATCGCCAGTTGCGATGCCTGGAAAGATCAAGAGGGAGTGTGAAGTGTTACAACGACAAGTTTTTACCTTGTGGATTGCTCTTTTTGCCGGCATGGGTGTTATCAAAACGGAGGCTGAATCTGTGAATGAAAGACTGGAGCAGGGCTTATACCAGGAAGAAACGCTGGGTGATTTGAACAGTGCTATCAACATTTACTCCGGTATTGTCGACGACGCGGCAGCCGATCGCTTTGACATTGCGCGGGCGCTTTATCACCTGGGAGTATGTTATACCAAGCTCGGAAATCAACAGCAGGCATCTGCAACCTTCGACAAAATACTGGGTGAATTTGCCGACCAGCCGCAGTGGGTTGCCAAGACCCGTGAGCTGTTGGAAGCCCAGGAATATTTGAGTCTGCAACTGCTCCCCGCGCCATGGCGAGATGCGGAGGTGGCGCGTTTTATAATAAAAACCCCAGCGGGTGTCGATGCAGGTCTGCTGGACTATGTCACCAGCAGAACCCAGGTTAAGGGTAAGTCGCTGTGGCGGCTGGAGAGCTATATGTCAATTGCGATTGACAGCCTGCAGCAATTCAGCGCTGTGGAAACACTACAAGACAGTGGTCGTCCGTTGCACACGCGCCTGAATAATTCGGTGCTGGGCAAGTTCGAGGTGGAGTACGGAGACCGGGCATTGCGTCTGACTACGGATACCAAGGGTGTTCGATCATCGGTTGAAATCCCTTTCCAGGGACCGTTGTACGATAATGAGCAGGTGCCCGGTCTGCTGCGACGTCTACCCTTGGCGAAGTCTTATCAGGTGCAGTTTCCTGTGTTTGTGGCTTCGACGGGCCAGGTTGGCGAGTTGGTGCTGGCAGTTACCGGTGTCAAGTCGGTGCAAGTAGCCGCTGGTGATTTCAATTGTTACGAGATCGATATCACTATTTATGTCGACGGCCGTAGAGTCCAAATGCAACAGGCGTGGGTTAGCACGGATCAGTCCCGGCAATTAGTAAAGTATCAAGCCGGCCATATGTCTCTGGAGCTCTCTCAGGTAAGCGAAGCTGTTACAGGTAAACCGGTGACCTACCAAAATAACTCGGTAAACCTGTCACTCTCGATGCCGGACGGATGGCGTGCTTTTGACCTTACCTCGGCCTTAGCTTCGCAACACGATCTGTTTATACAGTTGTTGCCGCCCGAATTGAGTTCAACAGGGGTATTGATCGCGAAAGCCTATGGTGGAGAAAAGCCGTCCGAAATGTCAGTTGACCAGGTTGTCGACGGTGATCTGCAAAGTTTGAAAAACTTTTTTAAGAACTATCGCATGCGTCCCGACAGTCGAACCAATCTCAATCTCTCGGGGTTGCCGGCGCAGAGTTATGTGGCGGATTACCTTCATCAGGATCGGGAAATGGTGGAATACAGAACCTATATAGTCGATAAGCGGGCCGTATATTGGTTTGTGTTTCGAACCGAAAAAGATGTTTTTGAAGCGGACTACGAGCAGCTTCGTACCCTGGTGGCGAGCTTCAGCACTCTATAGTCGATGGTTTTGAAAAAGGGCGCCATCTCCCAGCGCGCCAGCTATCCCAGATCTGTCGCTTTTGCGCTGGTAGCCGGAGTGCTGATCCCAAGCGCCTGCGTTATTTGGTTTATGACCGAGGCGGTGCGTAATGAGCACTTGGCTGTGCAACAGAGGCTGATGCATGTTTATCGGGAACAGCTTGATAAAGTAAAAAAACAAATGTTGTTACGATGGCGAACGCGAGTTGCTCTGGTCACTGAGATTGCAGCTCAGCACTCTGCGGCGCAGGCCTTTGCCGAAGTGGTAAACCGGGACCTTGCCAGTAGTGTTGTCTTCTGCTGCGCTGCAGAGCGGCGAGGCTATCCCGCTGCGCAATTTTCCGTCACTGGTGCACCTCTCTTGTCCAAGGCCTGGCGGACCGCCCGGCGCCTTGAGCACCAGAAACTGAATTTCAGTGGCGCTGTCGTCGTCTATGGACAGATTGCTGAGCGCGCCGCCGATCTTAGTGAGGTGGCACAGGCCTTAAAGGCGCAGGCGCGGTGCCTGTTCAAAGCGGGCCGGACCGGCGCAGCTCTGGACATATTGACCGTCGCTTTGGCTGAAGAACGTTTTCGCAACACAAAAGACTGGCGCGGGCGCTTGATTCAACCCGGCGCACTGTTGTACGCCTTGCAGATTATGGCGCAGAGTCCATACCCCGGCAATGTGGCTGCCATGGAGGCTATAACACAGCAGTTGACCGAGCTGCTTAGCGACTACGTGGAATTGAGCTTTCCCGCCCAACAGCGTGCTTTTCTGATGCGTCAGCTGCAAACGCTGTTATCCGATACTGAGTTGTCTGCTGGCGACGAGCGTTTTCCAACTCTGACTGCTGAAGAGTTGGCTCTGGCCTACCTGGAATCCCACCCTTTGCCTCAGTCGTCTGGTGTCGAGGCTCAACTTCGTGAAACGGCAATACCTGATACCTGGGCGTTGACCTTTCACGATCAGAATTTGACGCTGCTTTTTACCCGGGCACATATCGCCGGCGATATCGAGCGCTGGGGGTTGGACCATATGCTGCCAGAAGGTACTGAAGTCAGACTGTTTCCCGCCCTGAGCGACCAAGATGCTACACCACTGCTCACTCTATCGACAGGTGAATATTTGGCAGGCTGGCAGTTGAGCCTGACGTTGAAAGATGCTTCCTGGCTCAGTGCAGCGGCTGAGAGCAGGATAGTAGCCTACCTGTGGGCCGGCATCTTAATTATTGCGGCCATCATATTACTGGCAGTGCTGACCGCTCGTTACGTGGGTCGTCAGTTGACGCTAAACCGGCTCGAGAATGACCTTGTCGCCAATGTCTCCCATGAATTGAAAACACCTTTGTCGTCAATACGTGTATTGGCGGAGACGCTGTTGAACAGTGCGAACCTGAGCGAGCGAAAGACTCGGGAGTACCTGCAAATCATTGCTAAAGAGAACCTGCGCCTCAGTCGCTTGATTGACAATTTCCTGGATTTGTCCCGTTTTGAGACACAACAACAGGCGGTCACCTTTGCCCGTGTCAGCATCGGCAGCGTGATTGACAGCGCACTGGAGGTTATGGGTGAGATGTTCAACACGGCAAAGTTTGCTCTGGAGGTAGAGGTCTACCCCGATCTGCCGACCATTCGCGGTGATGCGGACTTACTGGTAACGGTTTTGGTCAATCTGTTGGATAACGCATATAAATACTCCGGCGACAGCAAGAAAATTGCAATCCGAGCTTATCAACGACGACGGGTGATCTGTATCGAAGTACAGGATTTCGGTATTGGTATGACCTCGCGACAGTTGCCGAAGATATTTCACCGTTTCTATCGAGCCGACAGTCGACTGACACGCAGCGTGGACGGTTGCGGTCTGGGTTTGAATGTCGTTGAGCATATTGTCAAAGCACACAACGGCAGTATTACAGTCACCAGTCGCCCCGCTCGGGGCAGTATCTTTAAAGTCAGCCTTCCCATATAAAAAGGAGAGTAGTGTATGAGGGGTAGCACAGTACTGATAGTCGAGGACGATTCGGCGTTACTGCGCGGTTTAAAAGACAATTTTGCAGCAAAAGACTACGATGTTCACACCGCTATGGAGGGTGAGGCGGGTTTGCGGTTGGCATTTACCCTCAAGCCCGACCTGATCATACTGGATATTATGTTGCCGATGCGCAATGGCTTTGACATATGTCGCCGGGTCCGCGAAGCCGGTTTGGATATGCCTATCATCATGCTGACAGCCAAAGGGTGTGAAGGCGATGTGATTAGAGGGCTTAACCTCGGTGCCGATGACTATGTGACGAAACCGTTTAGTGTGAGAGAGCTGCTGGCGCGGGCCAATGCTTTCCTGCGCCGGCACCGCAAACCGGCAGCTGATATTGTACGGTTCGACGATTTCGAATTTAACTTGACATCCCGTAAGCTGACTCAGGGCGATCAGTACATTCCTTTGACGCCAAAGGAACACGGGTTGCTGGAGTTGTTTGTACGACGGCCTGGTCGCTCGCTCACGCGAGATACTATTTTGACGGTAGTTTGGCACAATAAGCTGTTAATCACACCACGCAGTGTCGATCGTTGTGTGAATACATTGCGGCAGAAGATAGAGCCTGACTCCCGTTTGCCCAGGTATATAAAATCCGTTCGGGATGTGGGGTATCGGTTTGATATGCCTGTGGAGGAGCGATCGGTGTAGCCTGGTTTGGATCAATGTATTTTCACCACCGCACTGCCTTATCTTTTAGCCGTTGCCGGCAATCGCAATGTGGTGCGCTACCGCTTCAAAGTTCTTGAGGGCCGTTAAAGGAGGTAGCTTTTTGATGGTGGCTCACCTGTCATCGCAATGTTACCTATGTTACCGCAATAGATGAGAACATTTCAAAATAGTCGGGAAATGTCTTCGCTGTGCAGCCAGGGTCCAATATAGTCACTGCTTGCGGGCCCAGCGCCACCAAAGAAAAACACATGGCCATACGGTGGTCATTGTAGGTTTCTATCCGGGCGTGGTGCCACTTCTCAGGGGGCGTAATCTCAATATAGTCTTCTCCCGCCAGCACGGTTGCCCCCACCTTGGTCAACTCTGTCGCCATGGCTGTTATCCGGTCTGATTCCTTGACCCTCCAGTTGTATATATTTCTAATGCGGGTTTTTCCCTCCGCAAACAGCGCCACCACAGCGAGGGTCATGGCGGCGTCGGGAATATGGTTGAGGTCCAGGTCGACACCGTGCAGCGACCCCCGCTCCACCTCCACAAACGATTCCCCGATCTTTACCTTGGCCCCCATATCTTCCAAGGCTATGGCAAACTGCACATCACCTTGCATCGAACTCCTGCCGATACCGTGAACTTTCACCGCACCGCCTTTTATCGCCGCGGCTGCCAGAAAGTAGGAAGCGGAAGAGGCGTCGCCCTCAATCCAATAGTGACCCGGTGCGGTGTACGTCTGTGGCGCATCGATATGAAACTGTTTATAGTCTCTGTGAGTGCATTCGATACCAAAGCGCTTCAGCATTGCGAGTGTAATATCGATATAGGGTTTCGAAACCAGTGTCGACTGTATAGTGATAGTGACATCGCGCTCGGCCAGAGGGGCGGCCATCAACAGTGCTGTCAGGTATTGACTGGACAACGAGCAGTCTATCCGCGTCTCGCCACCTTTGAGCCCCTGCGAGGTGATGCGGACAGGCAGATACCCTGCCGTCTCGGTATAAGCTATATCGGCCCCCAAAGGTCGCAAAGCGTCAACCAGATCGCCGATTGGCCGCTCCCGCATTCTCGCATCACCATCGAGCAGAAATTCTCCGTAGCCGGCCGCTAAAACGCTGCATAGTGGTCGCACTGCCGTGCCGGCATTGCCGAGATAGAGTGCTGTCGATGAGCCGGTCCTGAAAGGGCCGGCGAGCCCGGTGACGGTGCATTGGCTGCGGTCTGATGAAAAATTGATCGAAACGCCCAGTTGGGTCAGAGCGCTTAGCATATGTTCGACGTCTTCTGCAGCGAGCAGGTTGGAGAGGGTAGTTTCACCTGCCGACAGGGCGGCCATCAGCAATGCCCGATTGGAAATGCTTTTGGAGCCTGCGAGTTTGACTTCTCCGCGAACGCTCTTTATGGGTTCTATCGTTAATTCATTCATCTATGCAAACTGACTATATATAAAAATCGACTTTGAGAATGTAGCGGCAGAAATAACCGGGCCGCCTGGCGAGGGGGAATACTACCATCTTTGTGCCGCCGGGTGGATAAGGGCCGAGTCCCAACATCGGGTCCGGCGCTCCGGGGTTGTATCGGGCCAACAGTGTGAAAGTCGGCCCGGTCTCAACCTTGCACCGGTACATCTGTAACATTTATGGCGTTTCATTGACTTCCTGGTTGACGAAAAGCCTTAAGTCGGATGAAACCTTCAATCGCAAACCGTGCCGGTACAAGCTTGGTTGTCGCTGGCAACGATACCAAGGTTTTTTGTTTCTGTTATAGTGCAGGCGTTGCTCTTGAGCAAGATTCCGGTTACGGCCCATGCCTCCGGCGTCTTGCTCAAAAACAACGCCCTGGCTCTTCTGCCGCCCGCTTGTGGAGTTGCTCAGCCACTGTGAACCTGTCATATCCGGAAAGGACGATTTGTTGTAACAATGGGTAGCTTCCAGTTTCTCGTCAACTATGTGTTTCCGAGTATTGTTTTTGTGATTATGCTTGGCATGGGGCTCGCCCTGCGGCCGGCGGATTTTCGACTGCTAGCCGCAAAACCCAAAAGTATGTTGATAGGCCTGACCGGCCAGATGTTGTTGTTGCCGTTAACGGCTATTGTCGTTATCCATTTGCTGAATCCCTCGCCCGAAATAGCGGTGGGTTTAATGTTACTGGCGGCGAGCCCCGGCGGGGTCGCATCAAATGCAATATCCTTCGTTATCCGGGCAGATATCGCGTTGTCGGTATCTTTGACTGCGGTGTCCAGTATTTTCGTGGCTTTTACGTTACCGTTTTGGGGGGCCTATGCAATAGAGACCTTTATGGAAGGCGGTGGTCAGTTAGCGTTGTCCATAGAGAAAACCATGGTGCGTTTGATGTCGCTGACGATCCTGCCGGTGTCCATCGGTATGTCAATAAGGCGACTGGCTCCGGGAGCCGCTTATGCGATTGCGGAGAAATTTCGGATTATATCCATATTGTTGATTGTCTTTTTGGCGTCCAGCTCGGCCTATTACAACAGGGAGTATCTGTCCAACCCGGGTATGATCGCCCATCTGGCCTGGTATTGTTTTATCTTGTTGGCAGCAGCCATGTTTCTCGCCTATTTTTTGGTAAGAGCGACTCGACTTCCCGCCGCCCAGGCAACCACTATACTAGTCGAAGTCGGCATACAAAATGTCGCCATAACACTACTGTTCTCTATGACCATCCTGCAAGACCCGGCCATTGCCCGGTTGCCGGTGGTTTACAGTATGTTGATGATCTGTATGCCCTGGCTATTCATCTATTACCTTAATAGAAGTCGAGGCAAAGCCGCCCGGGTGTAGTTTGTCAGCTTTTTTTGATTTCCCAACCAAACGGGGCGATGGTGCTGTAAGTGTGCACAAACAAGGTGCCGCACTCTTTACACGCCCATTCCTCGTCGGGTTTCGGGCCGTAGTTCTGCTGTCCCGGTTTATCTTCCGGGGACCGCTTCTCCAGGTACAGGTGCGGCCTGGTTTTGGTGCTCTGGCGGTTTAACAACTGACATTCTCTGCAGGGGCGCATAAACTTGCCTTACTGGTTGCAGTTATAACGCCTCGTTTATATAACAAATAAACGAACCTTGCCAGTAGTGTTTATAGCGAAAATGAGATGCGGTAGTGCTATCCGGCGCAGACCTGCACTACCGGCACCCGCGCCGGCGCCCTGTCACTCCCAGTGGATATCGAGGCGAATCGGGGCACCGCCGCTGCTGAGACGGCGGATAGCGTCCAGTATCGGAGTCAGACCGGGCGGTGCCTTGCCCTCGTTGTTACAGCTGCCGCTGAGCAGCCAGGTGGTCTGATTGTCCCCGACCCGGCAGACGACGTTTTCCACCAGCGCGCCGCTACGGCTGCTGAGCGCTACGGTCCCATTGTCGACGGTGGCTGAGAGCTTCAGGGTCTGGTTGGATGTGGTGGCTGTAGAATCGGGGGCGGGCGGGGAGACCGCCAGGCTCGGGGTCGGCAACCCGTCTCCGCCCTGTGCTGTTTCGCTCTCCTGCACGGTCACCGGGTGGGTAAATCGGTAGCCAAAACCGTGGATGGTTTCAATCATCCGCTTGTGGCGCTCGGTATCCCCCAGAATTTGGCGCGCCTCTTTGATGCAACTGGTGACCGATTCTTCGGTGACGTATTGTCGCGACCACACTTGCTCCAGGAGTTCTTTACGGCTGACATTGCGATGGCGGTGAAGCAACAGATAGCTCAACACCTTGAAGACTTTGCGCCGGATTTTAATAGGTCTGCCGCAGTGGCAGAGTTCGTAGCGATGGGTATTCAGGACCCAGGTCGAAAACTCGAAGATCATGGAAGCGCCTCCTTTGCCCCCGGAAAATCGTCCATTATTTATCTGGCTGGTAGTGACTTGTTTACAAACGCTTTCAAAGCGCCAGTCTAATCGACCGGCCATTGGGTCTATGTAAGAAACTGCCGCCTGCGTTTGTGAAAAAGTACCGGTTGTGGCTGATGATACTGCTTTAGATTGAAGCCTGCTTAGTGTCGCTTAAGGCGCTTGTTTTTGGCGGTGTTTTAGCGAAAGGCGCTGTCAGGAAAATCTGTTGAGAAAGATAGACAGGCGGCATTATTCCACTTGCGGTGGCACGGTGCGGGGACGTAACTTCAGTTGCGTCCCCCTAGAATGGTGCCACTTCCCTCTTTGATGGCATCATTGAAACTCGCAGGCGCTAAATAAATTTTAGGGTATTGCAGTAAACAGGTACAGGTGCCCTCGTTGACGGGGAGTGGCCCTCCTCGAAGGGGACAGGTAGAACCTGTCCCCGCACCGTGCCACCGGAGGGTCGACTTTCAACGGCATCATGCCATCGGATTACCGATCCTGGACGACACTGCGCCACCATCCCCTGCCTATTTATTTACCTAACTGTTTTTGCAACCACTGCGACATATCTGTTATCTGCGCCGGGCAGACGGCGTGTTCCATGGGGTAGTTTTTATAGTCGGTCGTGTAGCCCATCCCCAGCAACAGGTCATGCGCCCGGCGACCCAGTGTCTCCGGCACCACAGGGTCGTAAACGCCGTGGTAAATATGAATCGGCAACCGGTGGTTGGCCTCGCTCGGATTGATAGACTGGTGGGTGGCGAAATAAGTCGATAGTGCCATCAGGCCGGCCAGTGGCCTGGAGCAGCTCAACGCGGCCTGATAGGCCACGGCCCCGCCCTGGGAAAAGCCCGCCACCACGATTCGATTGCTGGGGATACCGCGTTCGATTTCTCTTTCGATCAGCGCCGTCACCGCCGCCGCCGAGCGCAAAATCTGCGCTTCGTCAATTTTGCGGTCGATGGTCATTTCCAAAATGTCATACCAGGCCGGCATAACCGCACCGCCGTTGATGGTGACCGGTATTGAAGGTGCATGAGGGAACACGAAGCGCACCGGCAGCGTTGCCGGCAACTTCAACTCCGGCACTATGGGTTCGAAATCGTGGCCGTTGGCGCCGAGGCCGTGCAGCCAGATCACAGCGGCGGTTGCGGGAGTGGCGGGTTCTATTTCTACGCAAGGCAAGTAAGTCATGGGTATCGGGTTCTCGGGATTTGCCCGACAATATATCTCAACCTGCTATAGTCTCGCCACCGCCACCGCCACCGCCACCGCCACCGCCACCGCCACCGCCACCGCCACCGCCACCGCTTGCAGTTGCCCACTGCCGCTTCGATCAAACTGTTGTCGATTTGCGACAGCGGCGGCACAGAAGTCGGTGGTGGCACTGTTCAGGCACTGTTCACTTTCAGAAACCTACACTGCAAACCGTGCAAAGTTGGACCACACCATTACCTGATTTTTAAGGATTTTTTAATATGAAAGTTAAACATATAGCGCTCGCGGTTTTCGGTGTATCTCTGTGGCAATCGGCTGCTCTGGCGGATACGCCGGCGGGGCAGGTTTATCTGGGCGGCGGCTGGGGGCAATCGGAGCTGGCCGACGCCAACAATGTTGATGCCGATGTCGGCAAACTCTACGGGGGTATTCAACTGTCGGACTACCTCGCGTTGGAGACCGAGTGGATTCACCTGGATGATTTCGAGTTTGACGGCTTCGCCACCCGCGATAATGTGGAGAGCGACACCATCAATCTGTCCGCCGTATTTTCCCACTCGCTGAGCGAGCGGTTCTCGCTGCTGGCCAAAGGCGGGATGCACTACACGGAGATCGATGTGCTTAACGAGGACCTGGAAAACAGCGGTTTCAGTCTCGGTCTCGGTGCCCAGTATGATTTCAGTTCCGGTTTTGGTGTGCGTGCCGAATACCAGAAACTCTACAACGCCACCAATCTGAACGATGACTTCGAGTTGTATAGTCTCGGCGTGCGCTTCAATTTCTAACCGGCTGATTGACGGGGGAATGCCGTGCGGCACCATTGACGGAGGCCGACAGCGCCCGGGCGACGGATGCCTGTGGTGACGGCGTAAAACGGAGAAAAGAACGACGCTCGCTGTGTACTTCTGACGGCTGTGCGGGATACTATGGCAGCGGTATCGACTGCGGGCGGCTGCGGCGCGCCGTGTCGCTGGAATGGCCGTTAGCGTCGTTGCTGGAATGGCTGTTGCCATCGTCGTGACCCGGTTGATAAAGTGGGGCGGGTTCGCCGGAGCACGGCGGTAAGTCTACCGGCGACTGCGGCCAAATCCGCAACTGCAATCAACACGCCCGCAACAGCAATTACAGTGAGGCAGGACCCCCATGGCCAAAGGCACCCACGACTACGTGGACGATCCCCGCAACGCCGCTGTATTGATCAATATCAATGGCGAACTCCTGCCCCGGGAACGGGCTGTGGTGTCGGTATTCGACAGCGGCTTTGTGCTCGGCGATGGTGTCTGGGAAGGGTTGCGGGTGCACCGCGGCAAGATTGCATTTCTGGACAGGCACCTCAAACGCCTGCTGGAGGGCGCCAAGGCCATCGACCTGGACCTGGGTATCGATCGGGATACCCTGGTGGCGCGTCTTTACGATACCCTGGCCGCAAACGGCATGGACGACGGTGTGCATATGCGACTGATGGTGACCCGCGGGATCAAGTCCACCCCCTACCAGGACCCGCGGGTAACCGTGACGCCGGCGACCATCGTGATTATCGCCGAATACAAAACGCCGCAGCCCGATACTTTGCACAAAGGTATCCGCCTGTTTACCGTGCATGTGCGCCGCGGCTATCCCGATGTGCAGGACCCGAAGCTCAACAGCCATTCCAAACTCAATTGTATTACCGCCTGTATCCAGGCCACCAAGGCCGGTGCCGACGAGGCGCTGATGCTCGATCCTCACGGCTTTGTGGCCACCTGCAACTCGACCCATTTCTTTATCGTGCGCGACGGCGCGGTATGGACCAGCAGCGGCGACTACTGCCTCGGCGGTATAACCCGCGACAACGTGTTGGCGCTGTGCCGGGACCATGGCATTGCCTGCGCCGAGAAAAATTTCAGCCTTACGGAAGTCTACGGTGCCGATGAGGCTTTTGTGACCGGCACCTTTGCCGGTATCGCGCCGGTGACTGAAGTGGACGGGCGGGTAATCGGCACCGGTACCCGCGGGCCTCTGGTCGAACGCCTGCAGCAACTTTATCTGGCGCTGCTGGAGCGGGAGGCGCCGGCGTGACCGGTGTGTGTATCGCCATGTGGTCGGGGCCGCGCAATATCTCCACCGCCATGCTGCGGGCCTGGGAGAATCGCGCCGATACCCAGGTCTGGGACGAACCACTGTACGGCTATTTTCTGGCGCGCACGGGCTTGCGACATCCGCTGCGCGAGGCCATTATGGCGACCTGGGGTACCGACTGGCGCCCCCTGGTATCGCGTTGCGCGACGGCTGCTACCGGTTATGCGATCCACTATCAGAAACATATGACCCACCACCTGCTGCCGGAGGTGGACACCGCCTGGATGAAATCGGTGCGCCACGCATTTTTGATTCGCAACCCGGCCGAGGTGATCGCGTCTTATGTGCGCAAGCGCGACAATCCGACGCTGGAAGACCTGGGGTTTGCGCAACAGACACGTATCTTCGAACAGGTCTTTGAGCTTACCGGGCGGGAACCGGTGGTGCTGGAGGGCAGCGATGTGTTGAAAAACCCCGCGGTTATGCTGGAGAAACTGTGTGCCCGGTTGGACGTACCCTTCGATAAGGCTATGCTGGCCTGGCCGCCGGGACCGCGACCGAGTGATGGGCCCTGGGCGCCGCACTGGTACCAGGCGGTGTGGGCATCGACGGGTTTCGAACCCTACGCGCCGCGACAACCGGTGTTGGACGACCGGCAGCGGCGCCTGGCCGACAGTGCCGAACCCTACTACCGGGTCTTGGCTGCGCGGCGATTGACGCTTTGATGGCGGGTCCGGTCGCAGCCTGCCCGGGGCCTGTTTGTTTTATTTCTGTCTGTTTGATTGCTATTCCCCCGGGTCTATCTGCCCGGTTCTTTGGTCAGTGTTAAAACCCGGGAGGTTATCGTGAAGTCTATACGCCTTTTCGGCCTGGCGGCGGCCATAGCGGCGGCCATAGCGACGGGTCCGGCGCAGGCGGCGCTGTGCGGCGACGATCGCGCCGATCCGGCGCTGCATCTGGGTTACGGGATTTACCAGACCGCCGCTGTCGAACGCGGCGGCGTGGAGCGGGAAGACAGCCTGTTTACCGATATCGATCTGGCGACCGGGCGCTGGGGTTTCGCGCACCGCTACCGGGCCTATGAATTCGAGGAAACCCAGGCACCGGGAAGTGGTGCCGACCAGCTGCAGACCAACGGCGATGTGCACCAGTTGTCGGTGCGGCGCCAGTGGCGACAAGAGCGCGGGGATGCCGGATGGCTGGCGGGGGTGGCGCCGCTGCTCTCCGTGTCGTCGAATCTGTTGAAAAACCCCGATGCCATCGGCAGCGATGCCTGGCAGGTGCACGGTTATGCCGAATACCGCCGTCGCCTCGACCGCAACTGGCAGTGGCTGCTCGGTGCCTGTGCCGACGATCGCTTTGATCACTATCGCATCTATCCGCTTGCCGGCCTGATCTGGCAGCCCAATGCGGACTGGGAGTTGCGCTTGGCATTTCCCGACAGCCGCATTCAATTTACCCCGGCGCCGCGCTGGCAGCTCTATCTCTCCGCCGCGCCCAATGGCGCTGCCTGGCAGGTCTACAATGAAGAACTCGATCAGTTGTCGCGCCTGCGCTACCGGAGCTGGCGCCTGCGATTCGGGGCGCTGTGGCAGGTGGGTCGCCAGTGGCAGGTGGGTGCGGAGTGGGGCGCCGATACTGAGCGCAAGTTTGACTTCCGCCGCACCGCCGGCGACCGCCAGAGCACGGCGGCGGACACGGCGCGTTATGGCGCGCTCAGGGTTACCTGGCGCTGGTAGTATCGGTGTCCGATTCCAGGCCGTCGAACCAGGCAGCCAGTTCGCCGGTTACCGGCTTGTCGTGCTCGGCCAGAAAACTCAACAGACGCCGCGCGTTGGCGGACACCACCCGTGCCTCGGGAAAGCCGATGGCCTGCGCCTTGTCGATACAGGCGCCCACCTCACCCACCTGGTAGGCCACATGGGCGTCGCTGCCGAAGACCACTTTCCAGTCGAGGCGATCGACGATTTCCAGTAAATGGATGCAACGCGCCTCGCTGCCGCTGCGCGAGTGTAGAAAGGAGCTGTTATTGATTTCCAACAGCACGTTGTGATCCCTGGCGGCGCGCACGACTTCCTCGAAATTGATCGGATAGTTGGGGTTGCCGGGGTGGCCGATAATCTGACAGAGCCCGGTGCCCATTGCCTTGATCACGGCGCGGGTGTGGGTTTTTTCGTCGACAGGCGTGAACACCGGTTCGTGGAAGCTGGCGATGGCAAAGTCCAGAAACGGGTCGAGGTTGGGTGGGATATCCACCTCGCCGTCCGGCTCGAGAATATTGGCCTCGATACCGCGCAGCATCGCCACATTGTCCACCACCCGGGGAATCACTTTCATATTGCCGAAGTGCCAGTAGTGGGGCCCGTCGGGCATGCTCGGGGCGTGATCGGTGATACTGAAAAGCTGCAGCCCTTTTTGTTTGGCCACCGTAAAATAGTCGTGCACGGTGCTGTAGGCGTGGGTACTGGCAACAGTGTGGGAGTGGGTATCGGTGAGAATTTTCATAAAAGCTGTACACCTCTTTCGTACGCAGATGGCACTTTCCTAAGCGAGGGCGTGCCAATTTACCGGTCTGCCTCCGGAGCGGGCTTTCAGAAACACGTTGTAAACCCTTCCCTGGGAACTTCACGACAGCATCCCTGCTGTCGAGAGTTTCTGAAAGCCCGCTCCGGAGGCAGACCTACCCACAGCATCCTGAATAAAGAGCAATATGACTGGAGCAGCGGTCAGTAAATTGGTGCACATTCTCTTAAATACCATGAGAAGGATACAGGGATTTTCACGCCGCCCGTATCGCGTCACGCGATTGCCGGGAACCAGTGCCTTGCGCAGGCGTCAGAATACCACAAGCCGGCGCCCGTGCCCGCTCCGGGGCAAGGGCTGTGGGTTTTCGGAGGTGCTCTATGAACGACAGATGCCTGATTAGCCGGCGCCGCTTGCTGAGCTCGGTGTCGGTGCTGTGTGCCGGCGGCGTGATGGGTGCCGGTGCGGCGCCCGCCGTTCTCACCCCCGCTGTTCATACCAAAGTGATTCCCGCCAGCGGTGAAACCCTGCCGGTGATCGGTATGGGGACCTGGATTACGTTCAACGTCGGCAACGACCCGCAAGCCCGGGCTCAGCGGACGCAGGTATTACAGACGTTTTTTCAGGCCGGCGGCGGTATGGTGGATTCCTCGCCCATGTACGGTCATGCCGAAGAGGTGATGGGCCACTGCCTCGGGCGCCTCGGGCCCCAGCCGGGCTTGTTTACGGCAACCAAGGTCTGGAGCACGCTCGGGTCTCGCGGCAACGACCAGATTGCCGACTCACATCGACTCTGGGGCGTCGAGCGTTTCGATTTATTGCAGGTGCACAACCTGGTCGCCTGGCGCGAACACCTGAAAACCCTGTTCGCCATGAAAGAACGCGATGAGCTGCGGTATGTGGGTGTGACGACCTCCCATGGGCGCCGCCACGGGGATTTGGAGAAACTGCTCAAGTCCCAGCCGCTCGACTTCGTTCAACTGACCTACAATGTGCTCGATCGCGAGGTCGAGCAGCGCCTGTTACCGCTGGCGCGCGAGCGGGGGGTGGCGGTGATTGTCAATCGGCCGTTTCAGGGCGGCGCGCTGTTCGAACGCTTCGGCCATCGGCCGCTGCCGGCCTGGGCGGCGGATATAGGTTGTGACAACTGGGCGCAGTTTTTTCTAAAATTTACCGTTTCCCACCCCGCGGTCACCTGTGCAATCCCCGCCACCAGCCAGGTGCCCCATATGGTGGAAAACATGGGCGCGCTGCGGGGGCCGTTGCCCGATGCCGCCATGCGAGTGCGCATGGTCAACTACCTGCAGTCGCTGTAGCGCTGCGGACTATCCTGTCTTACTAATCGAGTGTTTAGCTATGAGTCAATCAGTATTAATTACCGGCGCCAACCGGGGTATAGGTCTGGCGCTGGCGCATGTGTATCAAGCGCGCGGCTGGACGGTGATCGCCACCTGTCGCAGCGCCAGTCCCGAACTGGACCAGCTCGGGGCGCAGGTGATAGCCGATATCGATGTGGCCGAGCCGGCTGCGGTGGCGCGCCTGCAGGAGGCCCTCGACGGCCGGCACCTGGATGTGCTGATTAACAATGCGGGTATTTTGAGCGGCGAAAGTCTCGACAGCATGGATTACGCCGCCATTGAGCGCCAGTTTCAAATCAATGCCCTGGCACCGCTGCGGGTGGTCGAAACGCTGCTGCCAAATCTACAGGCCGGATCGAAAGTGGCACTGGTGACCAGCCGCATGGGCTCCATCGCCGATAACGGCTCCGGCGGTTACTACGGCTACCGGATGTCGAAGGCGGCGCTGAATGCCGCCGGTGTCTCCCTGGCCCGCGATCTTCAACCCCGCGGTATCGCCGTGGCGCTGTTGCACCCCGGTATGGTCAAAACCGCAATGACCGGTGGGCACGGTGATGTGACGCCGCAACAGGCCGCCGAGGGATTGGTGCACCGCATCGACGAACTCAATGTCGACAACAGCGGCACCTTCTGGCACGCCAAAGGCGAGGTATTGCCCTGGTAAATGCCGTCGCGCCTCACTTGTTGATGATCTGTTGGGCCTCGGCGGCCCAGTCCAGCCAGGCCCGCTCCCCGAGAATGCCCCGGCGCAGGGTGATATAGGGGTATTTCATGGCCTCCTGCTCGGCTTTGTCAAAGCTGAGCAAGGTCTGCTCGATGGCTTCGAGTTCCTGTAGCCTGCGCCGGTGGGTGTCGATATGGCGCTCCAGCTCGGCGAGCAGGTTGTCGCGGTCGCTGAGGTGGCCGCCGTACAGTTTCACCAACAGTGGATCGTTTATTTTGTTCGGCGCTACCGGCGCGGCGATCCACTGGCGCAGCTCCTCGACCCCGGCCGGGGTGATCGAATACACCTTTTTGTCGGGCTTGTCGGCCTGGGCCTCCAGCGTGTACTCGATATAGCCGTCGATGGCGAGTTGTTTGAGCTGCTGGTAGACCTGCTGGTGTTTGGCGTTCCAGAAATAGCCCAGGCGTTGTCTGAAGTGGCGCATCAGGTCGTAACCGCTGCCGGGCTCCGTCTCCAGCATTACCAGAATCGCGTGCTTTAGTGACATCTTTGACCCCGTATTTCCCGGTTCGGCATTATACGGTCTATGCAAATTGTTGCATATAGGATCTGAATGCTATTTAATATGCAACAATTTGCATATTCATATTAGAGTGGGAATAAACCCGCTCAATTAAGAGAGGCCGGCACCGATGATTCGAATGGGAACCCGCTTCCGCCAGAAAAAGGCGGACAGTCACTACGATGCGATTGTTATCGGCTCCGGTATTGGCGGCCTGTGTAATGCCGCCCTGTTGTCGAAACTGGGCAAAAAAGTCTGTGTGCTCGAGCAGCACTACACCGCCGGGGGCTACACCCATGTCTATGAGCGCAACGGCTACGAGTGGGATGTAGGGGTTCACTATATCGGCGAGGTGCACAAACCCTGGTCGGTGATTCGCCGCATTTTCGATACCATTACCGACGCCCAGTTAAAGTGGGCGCCCATGGACCCCCTCTACGACGAAGTGGTCATCGGGAAGGAGACCTACCCCTATTACGCCGGGCGCGAAGAGTTCAAGCGGGAGATGAAACGGCGCTTCCCGGCCGAGGCCGCCGCCATAGACACCTATGTGGAGATGTTGGCAAAAGTCAGCTCTATGGTGCCGCGGTTTTTTGCCGGGCAGGCGATGCCGCGCTTTATCGGGCGCCTCTATAACCGGCTGCGGCGTTATTTTATGCCCGCCTATTTCTTCAAGACCACCTACGAAGTCCTGTCGGAACTGACGGACAACCGGGAGCTGATCGGTGTGCTCACGGCGCAGTGGGGTGACTACGGACTGCCGCCGAAAAAGTCTGCCTTTATGATGCACGGCATGGTGGCGAAACACTACATCACCGGTGGCAACTATCCCGTCGGTGGTGCCGGGCGTATTGCCGAGACCATTATTCCCGTTATCCAGCGCAGTGGCGGTGAGGTTTTTACCTACGCCTCGGTGGAGGAGATACTGGTACGCGATAACCGAGCCTATGGGGTGCGGTTAAAAAAAGGGGAAGTGATCACCGCCGATGCCGTGGTCAGTGGTGTCGGTTTGTTTCCCACCGTGGAGAGACTGTTGCCGCCGGGGCTGGCAAAAAAGCACGGTTACGACCGCCAACTCAGGCAGTTGCAGGTCTCCGCCGCGCATTTATGCCTGTATGCGGGTTTTAAAGGTTCCGCTGAAGCTCTGGGACTGCCGAAGAAGAATTTCTGGGTTTACCCCGGCTATGACCACGACCAGAATCTTGTCGAGTTTAACGATGATATCGATACGGATATGCCGCTGGTGTATATCTCATTCCCGTCCGCCAAAGACCCCACCTGGGACGAGCGCTATCCGGACAAGGCCACCGTCGAAGTGGTGGCGCTGGCGAAGCCAGAGTGGTTCGAAAAGTGGCTGGGCAGCACCTGGAACAAACGCGGCGACGACTACGAAGCGCTGAAACAAAAACTCATCGATCGTCTTCTTGCGGCCCTGTACCGGCAGATGCCGCAACTGGAGGATGCTCTGGATTACTGCGAGCTGTCGACGCCCCTGTCCACCCAGTGGTTTCAGTGGAACCAGGCGGGTGAGATTTACGGGATCGAACACACGGTAAAACGCTTTCGGCAGGACTGGCTGCACCCGGTGACACCGATTAAGAATCTTTACCTTACCGGTTCGGATGTGTTGACCGCCGGGGTTGGGGGGGCCTTGATGGGCGGGGTTATGACCACGGCCGCCATGATGGGCTGGAGGGGTTACAAGGTCATGAAATTATTACGGCAGGCGGGCGTCGAAACGCAGGCGCCGGCTGATTTGTCGGTGGCACCCAATTAGCCGAAGTCGCATCAGTGCCCGACAGGCCTGCTATTCAGTACGGACTGACGGTCTGAAGAGGCGACCGGTACATAGTAACTTCCGAATAGACTACAAGCTCGGCGCGACCAGGCGTTTGCACTTCGGTCGTTCCCAGCACCGGCGTAGGGCCAGCTAATTTACCGCACTGTCTGTGCCGGTCAGGTAAACCATTACCATTTGGTGTACCTCATCGACAAATCTTTCTTCCTCCAACAGATCCGGCTCGTAGAGCACGGCGTCGTGGATGACTCCTTCAATGACTTTGTAGGTCAGCCTGGTGGCCAAAGGTATATTGATATCATCGCGCAGTTCGCTTTTGCGCTCTGTCAGTAAGCTTTCCACCAGAGCATGCACGGCGTTTTGCGACTTGTCATTTTCTTTTATCTTGAATTCGGACAGATCGCCACTCAAGATTTTGTGCAGCGGCGGGTCCAGTCGATGGGCTTCGATGGAGGCGTTGATAAACGCTTTGACGATGACCTCCAGCGGGCGGTCTTTGACCGACTCGTAAGCCGCTTTCATTGATTGCCTCAAGTCCTTGAAGTGATCGCGCTTTATTTCCGCAATCAATGATTCCTTTGAGGGAAAGTATTGATAGAGGGAGCCGATACTGACACCGGCTTTCTCCGCCACCTTATTTGTCGTCAAACCCTCACAGCCCTGCTCTCTCAAAATGTGAGCAGCGGCCTCTTTCAACACCCCGACAGTAAACTTTGCACGATCCTGAAGTGGCTGTTTTTTAAGGTCGTAATGGATTTTTGGCACTTGAATATACCTCCCTCCAAATGCGAGTACCCGAAATTTCTGCGGGCCATACAATAACACAGGTCATTTGTTAAGAGGTATCGTAAAGGTGATTAAGCAAAGCAGAGGTGCATTGACGCACTGCCTGCCCTACCTGATTCCGCTGTTTGGGGTTATGGGGGTGGACGCAGTCAGGGCGGCGGGGGAAAAGCCGCCAAGTGACAGTTTTATTATCTTCGGTCCGGGCTCGACGCCGGAATATATGGGGAGTGACGACTACAACATTATCCCTATGCTGATTTCCAGTTTTAGTATCGCCGAGGTTGATGTCGAGATCGAGGGTTTAACGGCTCGCATGGCTTTTTTGGACCGCGGCGGCTGGCGTTTTGGCACTGCCCTCAATATCGATATGGGCAGGGAAGACGATGTTGACAACGCCGTGGTTGCCGCCATGGAGGAAATTGATACTGCACTAAATGTGGGCGCTTTTTTGGCTTATGGGCAGGAAGACCTTTTCCTTGCTGACGATAGCATTGAATTTAGCGTCGAAGCTTATGGCGATGGCAGCGATGTTCACGACGGGGCGTTTACCACCCTGGGCCTGAGTTATACCCTGCCGCTCTATATTCCCTGGCGATTTGAATTTGAACTCGAGACCACCTACGCCAGCACTCAGTATATGGACACTTATTTTGGCGTCGGCCAGGCGGATTCTTTCGCCAGCGGTCTGGTTCCGTATGCGGCGGAAAGCTCATTTCGGGATATTACCTTTTCGACCAATATCGGACTTTTTTTCAATCCGACATGGGGGGTTTTTACGCGCCTCAGTGCCAGTCGCCTGCTCGGCGATGCCGCCGACAGTCCGATTACCGATATTGGCGATGACGATCAGTATTTTATCGGCCTGGGTCTTTACTATCGATTTTGAGGGCAATATGTTGAAGTTTACCTTATCGCTTTTGTTGAGTTTGTTTTCATTGTCTTTGCACGCGAACGCTATCATCGATCTTAACGAAGGGCTGACCCTGGCCCAGATAGAAAATGGGGGACAGTTAAATACTCTGGCGGTTGTCGAAGACGAAGGGAGGGCAATCAAAGGTATTAATCTCAGTGAAGTGACAGATGTGGCGGGCGATATAGTGTCTACTTATCAACGTCTGGGTTACGAGAAAATAGCCGATATTGTTCTGGCCAACAGAGCCTCATTGACCAATCGCTATCCATACTCGCAACTTCTCAGTCCGGCAGGCACCGGACGCCACCATATTGCGCTCGGTTTAAATTATCCCGAACACGCCGATGAGGTGGAGGCGGATCGCCGGCCCTTTTTATTCTTGAAAACTACTCGAGCCACGCGGGAGCAGAGTATCACCACTGGCGACACTATTCTTTTAGACTATGAGATAGAAGTTTGTGCCCGGCCGTTGCAGGATATTGACGCGGATGACAGACCGGCGTCTTTGGTTTTTGGTTTCTTTATTTGCGGTGATTTTACTGACAGAGCGGCACTGATGCGCGGTATCGACTTGGATAATATGCAAAGCGGCAGAGGTTTCAGCGTTGCCAAAAGTCGTGAGGGCTTCTTCCCGACGGGTCCGTACCTGGTTATCCCAAAAGACAGGGAGGCGTTCTTGACCACAACTTCGTTTTCGCTCTATCGTGGCAATGCGTTGAAGCAGGCATCGTCCACCGCCAATATGATATGGTCACTGGACACTATTGTGGATGAGATATTTACCGCCCAGCGATCAAAACGGCCAACCCATTCGAGCAAATCGAAACAGTGGCTTAACGACGATAAAATTACAACGGATATGGTTGTATTAACCGGAACCCCCGATGGGGTAATTATGCGGCCGCCGTCGTTCGGATTTAAATTTGCAAGTGGTATCGGCTACCTGTTTAAAGGAGGGATTTTCGATATGTCGCTTCGTGATTATGTGGTTCGTAGTTATATCAAAGACCTGTTTAGTCAGGGAATTTTCTTGCAAGGTGGTGAGCGTGTTGTCGCCGCTGGGGATTTTATGGGGCGGATTGATATGCAGGTGGTAGTTGAATGATTAAGAATAAAAACAAGACCAGATGTAAGGTCTCATGACTGGTATTTAAACCCAGGGTTGACCGGTAAATACAGGGCGACCCCACCCCCGCAAGCCTATAATCCCCCCTTTTCTGGCACCCGGCCATTCGCGCCGATCCGGCCAAGCATTGCTTTCATCAGAAAAAATCGTTTAATCTAGCAAACCCAGATCGAAAAATACGAAGTTCCCATTTGAGGGCAGCCATGGCCAGCTCCATTAATTACAAGCACTTACATTACTTCTGGACGGTAGCCCACGAGGGCAGTATCGCCCGCGCCAGCGAAAAGTTGCATATCACACCCCAGACCATCAGCGGCCAGCTGTCGCTGTTGGAGCGGAGCCTGGACAGCGATTTGTTCCGCCGCAACGGCAGGCAGCTGGAGTTGACCGAAACCGGACGCCTGGTATTGCGCTATGCCGACGATATCTTTGCCCTCGGCACCGAATTGCGCGACGTGCTGCGCGGGGCGCCGGCGGAGGGCCCGATCGACTTTATCGTCGGTGCCACCAGCGTGCTGCCAAAAACCATTGTCTATAAAATACTCGAGCCCTCCCTGAAACTCTCCGAGGATATCGTTCTGACCAGCCGCGAGGGTCCGATCGAGACGATTCTGGCGGAACTGGCGATCCACAAGGTGGATTTGGTGCTCAGCGACGCCCCGCTGACCACCGCCTTTCGGGTCAAGGCCTACAATCACTTTCTGGGCGAATGCGGACTGTCCTTTTTTGCCATGCCGCGCCTGGCGCGACGCTTGAAGGGCCCGTTTCCCCAGTGTCTCGACGGTGCCCCCATGCTCCTGCCCACCGAGCAACACGGGGTGCGCCGCTCCTTCGATCAATGGCTGGCGGACAGGGAAATCTACCCCAAAATTCGCGCGCAATTTGACGACAGCGCCCTGGTCAAGTCCTTTGGTCACGCCGGGGAAGGAGCGTTTTTTATGCCGTCGATTATCGAGAAAGAGGTGTGTGAGAATTTCGGGGTCAGGGTGATCGGCAGTACCGAGGATATCAAACAGGGCTTTTACGCCATCTCTGCCGAGCGCCGGGTCAGGCATCCCGCTGTGGCTGCTATTTGCGACTACGCCAGGGGGGAGATGTTTTCTTAGTGCCCCCTGTAACTACTGTCTGGTAGCGCTCGCTTTAGGCGCATGAAGCGAGCGTCGTTGCCAGCAGCTTTGTCAACGGCCGTTTTAATATTTCGTTAAAACCTGATCGAAAACCAACTATATTCGACTTTTTTTGATAATGCGACTGCCGTATAACTAGATGCTCGTTATCTCCAGATAGTGGCGGAAGTAATTTTGACAAAAGTATTGCGGCAGAGGGTACAGCACGATGCAGCCGTTGGTGGCTGCGCTACTGGCACTGGTTCTGGCCAACTCTTCTTTGTCAGGTTTTTACTCCAGTTTTCTTGAAACGCCCGGGATTCTATGCCTGGGCGATTTTTCTACTGAGAAGCCGCTGTTGTTGTGGATAAATGATAGGCTGATGGCCAGCGGCGTAGCGATGGGCGCCGGTTTTAGCGGCCAGTAGAATCGATAGTTTGGCCGTCGCCTCTGTTTATCGTGTCCTCTCCTCCGGTTTTCCACTCGTCGCCGATAATCGGGTCCTCCCCTCCGGTTTTCCATTCATCGCCGATAATCGGATCTTCTGCTTCAGGACTATCCTGCTCCCACGAATACGCCTTGCGCTCCGGCAGGGGATCCCAGCGCCGAAACAGGATGGCGCTCAACACCCCGCCCACTGCACCGAAAAAGTGATATTCATAGGAGATGCCCGGTTCCTGTGGGAAGATGGTCAGCAACATGGTGCCGTACATGAAAAACGCGACCATCAGCAGTGCCGAGGAGCGCTTGTCGCGCCGCAAAATACCGATCGTAAAGAGAAAGAAGAACATCCCGTGAGTGAGGCCACTGGCACCGTAGTGGTAACTCTCACGGCCCCACAGCCAGACGCCCAGCCCCGACACCACCCAGACAATCGCCAGCGTCCACCAGCGGGACTTCGGATAACCGTAGTGCAGGATACTGCCCAGCAACAGCAGTGGCAGGGTATTGGAGGCGATATGCTGCCAGGAGCCGTGAATCAGCGGACCCGCCACAATACCCACCAGGCCGGTGGGGCTGAGGGGATAGACGCCGAGCCGGTGAAAGCTGGTGTCGAGCAGATATTCCAGGATTTCCAGCCACCACAGCAGCGCGGCGAAAACGCTGGCGACCAGGATACTGGTGCGAATACGCGATTCGGTTTGCATGATTAGGTGATATGGGGGCGGCGCGCCTTTTTATAAAGTACGCTGAGCGGTTTTATAAAATAAGTTGCGCCGTTTTATAAGAGCATGAGTTGTGCCGCTTTACAAAGGCGTGCTCAGTTCGCCAGCGCCTCCAGGTGGGCGGCGACGCTGCGGGTCAGGGCGTCGATATGATAACCCCCCTCCAGCAGGGACACGATGCGACCCCCGGCGTAGCGTTGGGCCTGGTCGCGGATAAACCGGGTCACCCAGCTAAAGTCGTCGTCTTCCAGGTGCAGGCCGCCGAACGGGTCCTGGCGATGGGCGTCGAAACCGGCGGAGATAAAAATCATCTCCGGTCGATGACGTTGCAACGCCGCCGACCAGTCGCGCTCCACGGCGGTCCGGAAGGCGCTGCTGTCGGTCCCCGCCGGCAGCGGTGTCAGACAGATATTGGGCCGCCGCACCCGGTCGTGGCGACCGGGATAGAAGGGGTATTGGAAACTGGAGCACACCAGCACCTCCGGGCGGTGTTGGAAGATTTCCACAGTGCCGTTGCCGTGGTGGACGTCGAAGTCGAGGATAGCGACGCGACCGAAACCCTGGGCGATAGCGTAGTCGGCGGCCAGGGCGATACTGTTGAACAGACAAAAGCCCATGGCGGCAATGGACTCGGCGTGGTGCCCGGGCGGGCGCACGGCGCAGAAAGCATTGTCGACGGTGCCATCGACGACCCTGTCGGTAGCTTCCAGGGCTGCACCGGCAGCGTGCAGAGAGGCGGCCACGCTGAATGGGTTGATCAGTGTGTCGCCATCCACTGCTACCAGTCCCTCGGTGGGGGTGAGCGCGAGCAGCGCCTCTACATGATGCTTCGGGTGTACGGTGGCCAGGTGGGCGCTGTTGAGTTTGGGGGCGGCGGCGGTGCGCAGTTGCGAATCCCAGTCCCGTTCCCGCACCATGGCGTTAATGGCCGCCAGGCGTCGGGGCGACTCCGGGTGGTGGGAGCCCATGGCGTGCAGTTCGCAGGTGGGGTGGGTGAGAAAAAGTGTAGTCACCGCCGTTTCTCCCGTTAACGTCGCTGGTGCTGACCCGCGTGTCGTCAACGTTAACTTATTTGTTATTAGCCTGGCTGCCGTTCCTTGCGCGGGGCACTATTCAGGGTGCGGCACCATCCGCAGGTAAGGTTTGATCGTCTTCCAGCCGCCGGGAAATTTCGCTTTGGCGTCCTCGTCAGACACCGCCGGCACGATAATACAGTCGTCACCCCGCTGCCAGTTCACCGGCGTGGCCACCTGGTGTTGTGCCGTCAGTTGGATGGAGTCCAGCACCCGCAACACTTCGTCGAAGTTGCGACCGGTGCTCATGGGATAGGTCAGCATCAGCTTGATCTTCTTGTCCGGGCCGATAATAAACACCGTGCGCACAGTGGCATTGGTGGCCGCGGTGCGCCCCTCCGAAGAGCCACTTTCGTCGGCGGGTAACATATTATATAGCTTGGAAACGGTCAGTTCGGTATCGCCGATCATCGGATAGTTGACGGCATGGCCTTGGGTTTCCTCAATGTCCCTGGCCCAATTGTGGTGATTGTCGACCGGGTCGACGCTGAGACCGATGATCTTGGTGTTACGCTTGGAAAATTCATCCGCTAGGCCCGCCATATAGCCCAGTTCGGTGGTGCAGACCGGTGTGAAGTCTTTGGGGTGGGAGAAGAGTATGGCGTAGCTATCGCCGATCCAGTCGTGAAAATTAATGGGGCCGGCGGTGGTTTCTGCGGTGAAGTCCGGTGCGGTGTCGTTGATTCTGAGCGAGGTGGTCATAGGGGGCTCCTTGGGCTTTGGTATTGTGGTGTCGATGCTGGGGTTTCTGTGCTGGGGCTGCAATTCCCGAGTTTCGGTCCCCGGGTTTTAGTCTTGTAATTTCGGGCCTGTAACTCCAATTCAGTCTTTCTAATCCAGTTGCTTTAACTCAGTGACTGCAATCCTGGAGGCCGCGCGGACAATGCCTTGCCTGGCGACCATTATAGGCCGATATGGCAACTGTTTAGAATGCGCCGCCGGATAAAAATTCCCGCCGTTAGACTCTATTCAGCCGGGGTTCAGTTTGACCACTTAACAATAGGGGCTATGACTGCCGGTAGCACGGTGAGTCAACAGCTTATCCCGATAGGAGATATGGTTATGCAACTCAATACCCTGGTGGCTATAGCGCTCGCTGTTTTCAGCTTGTCTGCGTTTGCCGGAAGTGCCGACAGCCTCGATCCGAAGTATCAGTTTGACGGGTTGGAGAGAGTGGAGCGTTTTCAAAACTGGTCCATAGACGGGTGGTACCCGGTCGACAAACAATCGCTGATTGTGCGCACCTCACCGTCGACTGCCTATCTCTTGATACTAGACAGGAAACTTCACGATTTGCGCTTCTCCAACGGTATCGCCATCTCCTCCACCGGCAACACGGTACACGAGCGGTTCGATACCGTGCGCACCCGCGGGCGGCATACTATTTCAATCCCCGTCCATATCGCCAAGATCTATAAACTGAAAGGTAAAGCAGAGCGAAAACTGGTCCGGGCCCAGATTCGCGGCGCCGGTTAGCCAGGGCGGCACCTGACAACCCTGCTGACACGAGCTGGCAGTAGGGTTGTGTACACTTGGCGGACATCCACTGCCAAGAGGAATTCAATGTGTCAGACGACATACCCACCATCATGTCCCATGTCTCTGTGGGCACCAATCAGTTTGAAAAGGCTATTGAGTTTTACGATAAAGTGCTGGCCACCCTCGGGGCCAAGCGGGTTCTCGAGGAGCTAAAGTTTAAGGCGGTGGCCTACGGCAAGCAGTTTCCCGAGTTCTGGGTGCAGGCTCCCTATGATGGCGGAGCTGCCACGGTTGGCAACGGCACCCATTTTGCCTTTCTCGCCATGTCTAAAGATCAGGTGCATGCCTTTTACGATGCCGCGACTGCCGCCGGTGCCACCGATGACGGTGCGCCGGGTCCGAGGCCTCACTATGGCGAGGCTTATTACGGATGCTTTGTGCGCGATCCCGACGGCAATAAGATTGAAGCCATGTATTGGGATATGGCGCTGGCCTGAAGTGTGGGACCAAGGCGCGGGACAAAAGTATAAGACTGAGGTTCGAAATAGAGGTTCGGAATAAAGGTTCGGGACGCCGCCGCGGGATAAAACTGCGGCAAAAGTTACGGGAATAAAAAAGGCGCTGCCGGGCGGCAGCGCAACGCGTAAGGGAAGGTGGTGTGATGACCTTCCCATGGAGAGGGTTGATCAGAGGGTGGCTATCCTTCGATCTCCCCGGATTCCGAACGCTGCTTTTTATGACCGCCGCGGCGGTGGCCGAATTGGCGCATATAGGCTTTGAGGTCTTGCAACTGGTCTTCATCCAGTATCGTTTCGAGGTTGGCCCGGTGTGTATCCCGCAGGGCCCGCATGGCGTCGCGGCGTTCCTGGCGCGATGCAAAATCCTGCTCGCGCAGTGACTCGCGGGCTTCGCGCATTTGCTGGAAGTAGGCCTCAAGCTCCGCGATTGTTGACTCGTCCAACTGCCACTGCTCATAGAGCGGGCTGAGGTCGGGTTTCGGGGGCGGCACATCGGCCCAGGCCATGGCGGTGCTCAATACAGCCAGGAGTGGAATAACTGCCAGTTGTTTCAAGCGTAGTGAGATGGGCATGGTTGAAATCTCCGTCGGTGATTGGTTGACGAGTGTTATTGTGCTGATCCAATGGGCAACAAATAGGCAATAAATGTGCAAGAAATAAGAAACAGCCGGCGACATCTTTTCCAGTGTCACCATCTCCGGCGGCACTGTGTGGGGACGTAACTTCAGTTGCGTCCCCCTAGAATGGTGCCACTCCCCTCCCCCAGTGCACCTGTTTAGCAAACTGCGCTCTCCCTCAATCCTCAACCAGCGCCTCATACTTATAACCAACCCCATAAACAGAATGGATCAACTCCCGCTCCGGCACTCGCTCGGCGATTTTTTTGCGCAGTTTCTTGATATGACTGTCTACGGTGCGGTCGGAGACGATACGGTGGTCGGTGTACATGGTGTCCATCAACTGGCTGCGGGAAAAGATGCGTCCGGGTTGATCGGCGAGCATTTTCAGCAGTTTGAATTCCACCGCGGTCAGGTCCAGTTGCCGGCCTTTGATGGTGGCCCGATAGCCGGCTTCATCGAGGCTCAGGTCATCGGCCGGCGCTGTGCCCGGCTGCAGGCGCCGCAGCACTGTTTTCACACGGGCGACGACTTCCCGCGGTGAGAAGGGCTTGCAGATATAGTCGTCTGCGCCCAGTTCCAGCCCCAGCAGGCGATCGATCTCCTCCACCCGGGCGGTGACCATAATGATGGGGGTATCGCGCCGGCGGCGGATGCTTTTGCACAACTCCAGCCCGTCTTTGCCCGGCAGCATGATATCCAGCAGTATCAGTGCGGGGGTGTGTTGCGCCAGCCAGTCCTCCACCTGGTCGCCGCGGTCCAGGTGGGTGGTCTCGAAGCCTGCGTTGTGCAGATAGTCGCCTAGCAGCGCCGCGATTTTTGGCTCGTCTTCGACAATCAGGATAGGGTGGTGCATGAGTTTGTTTCTCCTGCGTTGTGCTTTTAGGTGGCCCTTTGTAAAACCGGGTCTGCGCTCTGTGGCACCTCCCTAAGCGTATTTGCGCCAGTTCATTGATCGCCGTTCCAGTTGCATCGACCTTGGTTAAGCGTACTGAAGGTAGGTCCGGCTCTGGCTGAAGCCTTCAGAAACTCTCGACAGCAGGGATGCTGTCGTGACCAACAGTAGGCGCTTTAGGCGAGCCCTCAGGGACGAGTTTACGGCGTGTTTCTGAAGGCTTCAGCCAGAGCCGGACCGGTCAATTCGCACCTTTTCGCTTCAGGGGGTGTCTTGGTTTCCAGTTAACAGCCCGGCAGTAAGCCGCCATCGACCCGATCCGCATCAGCGCGGCAATACAATCTCCCAGCCGAGGCCGCCGAGTTCGGCGCTGAATGCCTGCAGCGTGCCGCCGTGGCCCTCGACGACGGCGGCGGCAATGGCCAGCCCCAATCCCGAGCCGCCGGCGGCGCGGCTGCGGGCGCTGTCGACACGGAACAGACGCTCGGTAAGGCGTTCGAGGTCCGCTTCGTCAACACCGGGAGCGGAGTCCTGCCAAATGACGGTAACCGCTTTATCCGTCGCTTTTATCTCCACCCGCAGTTTGCCCGGCGCATCGGTGTAGCGCAGACTGTTCTGCAGCAGATTGTGCCAGAGCTGCGCCAGGCGCTGGGGGTCGGCGCTCACCACGGCCTCGGTCGCCGGGTTAAAATCCAGTGCCAGGCCGGCCTGCTCCAGTGCCTGGGCATGGGCGGTAAAAATATCGTCCAGACTGGCGCTGAGATCGAGCGGCTGCTTGCGATATTCCAGGGCGCCCAAATCGGACAATGACAGTTCATACAAGTCGTCTACCAGGCGGGTCAACTGGCGAATTTCACTGGCCAGGGAGTGGATACTGTCGAGCGACAGCGGCCGCACACGATCGAGCAGGGCCTCGATTTCGCCCCGCAATACCGTCAACGGCGTGCGCAACTCGTGGGCGATATCGGCGATCCACTGGCGCCTGGATTTTTGATTGGCGGCCAGGCTGAGCGCCAGGCTGTTGAAATCCTTCGCCAATTGCGCCAGTTCATGTCGCCCTGTCACCTGGATGCGATGGTCGAAGTGTCCCCGGGTGAGCTGGCGGGTACCGGCGGCCAGGTGCTTGATGGGCCGGGTCAACCAGGCGGCGATACCGATAGCGAGCAGCCCCGACATCAGCACCATACCGGCGGCGATAATGGCAAAATTGCGATTTTGCTGGGCGGCAAACACCTGTTCCACCGATTGCGCCAGCTCGCGCCTGGGCACTATGGCCAGGTAGCCGATAACCTGGCCGTCCTGGCTGATGGGCTTGAAGTTAGGTTCCCCGCGGCCCCGGCGGCCGGCAATCAACCTCTTGTCGGCATCGAGCAGGGCCAGGCGCGGATCGAAACTCAGTGGCGGCAACGCGCGCCGGTCGGCGGATTTATCCTCACGCTCGGTTCGGCCCCGGCGGTTGAACAGAAAACGGTGCATCAGCTGGCGCCACTGGCGCGGGTTTTCGGCCAGCCACTGCCAGTCCCCGTGTTCCCGGTGACCGTCTTCCAGCGCCTGGATCAACGGCGTCAGCCGCTCGCGCTCGGCGCGGTTGAGATAGTCGAGAAAGCCGCGATCAAAACTCCAACTGACCACCGCGTAGGTCAGCAGCGCCAGCAGCGCGTTGGCCGACAGCAGAATCAGGAAAAGGCGGGTTTTGATACTGTGCAATCTGCGGGCTCGCTGTTGGGAGTCTAGGCCGGGCGTGGGTGCCAGGCGTAACTTTTGGCCACAGTTGCCGGCCGTAGTCGCCACACTCGATTGCCACTACCTTAAGCAAATATGTGCTAATTGACCGGTCTGGCTGTGGCTGAAGCCTTCAGAAACACGGACTAGGCGTCCCCTCGATAAACCCGTCCCTGGGGACTCGCCTAAAGCGCCTACTGTTGGTCCCGACAGCATCCCTGCTGTCGAGAGTTTCTGAAGGCTTCAGCCACAGCCAGACCTACTCTCAGTACGCTTTATCGAGGTCCATGCAACCGGGTGGCGATGGTGTAAATATAACGCAACTCGGTCACCGGATACCGCAATCGAGGTTATTTCCTCAGTATTTGCACACTTGGCCTAACGCAAAAGCCCTCCCCAGAAACCTGGAGAGGGCTGTGACCTGTTGTGTCAGGCGTTAGAAGCGTCTAGAAATTCAACGTCGCGCGCACATAGTACTCCCGCCCGGCCAGTGAGAACGGAAACGTGGTCCAGCCGTACCGGAAACCCAGTTGCGGGAAAACTCCGCCTTCCTCGCCCCACTCATCGGGGAACTCGTCAAACAGGTTGAGTATGCCGCCGGAGAGCCGAAAGCGGTCGGTGATATCCCACACGCCGGTCAGGTCCACCAGCGACTTGGCACCCCAGGTATGCGGTTCGCTGCCGAAGGCGGAGGTGCTGACCTCCCCGTAGTAGCTGAGGCGGCTGGTTACCGCCCAGTCTCCCCCATCGTAATTGGCCGCCAGGGTGGCGCGCTGTTGCGGCTGGCCATCGGTCAACAGCAGTTCGAGACTGTCGTTGAAGACGACCTCGTCGGGGACCACGCTGGATGAGGTATTGATATCAGTTACCTTGGTATTGTTCAGGTGGAGAGTGGCTTCCAGCACCAGGTTGTTGCCGCTGGGCAGTGCGAAATCCCACTGATTGACCCAGTCCATGCCCGTGGTTTCGGTGTTGATGGCATTGGTGAAGACGGTAACGCCGGCTACCCCGTCCAGTTGCGCGTCACCGGTGACGGCATCGTGGGCGGCAAAAAAGGCGGCGATATCGGCATTGACCCCAGCGGTGATATTGCCCGAGTAGACAATGCGGTCGTCGATATCGATTTGGTAGATATCCAGGGTGCTGGTCCAGCGGTCGCCGTTATAGACCAGGCCGATGCTCAGGCTTTCCGAGGTCTCTTCTTTGAGCGCGCCGAAGCCGAGTTCGGCGGCCAGTTCACTGTCGGGTCGCAGTGCCACCAGGTCCGAGAGCACGCCGTTTTCCAGCGAAATGGAGCGCTGGGTGAAAAATTGCTGTTGCACCCCGGGAGCGCGAAAACCGGTGGAAAAAGCACCGCGCACCGCCAACTGCGGCGTCAGCTCGTAACGGGCGGAAATCTTGCCGTTGGTGGAGTCCCCGAAGTCGGAATAATCCTCATAGCGCAGCGCCAGTCCGAGATCGAGCTTTTCCGTCATCGCCAATTCGGTATCGGCGTACAGTGACACATTGTCGCGGTTGGTGTCGATTTCCATCTCCGGCCGGTAGCCCTGGAATCCCTGCATGCCGGGTGCGGTGATGGCACAGCCCGGATCGGTGGGATCGTTGGTGTCGGTGGTGGAGTTTTCCCCGCACCAGGTGTCGCCGCGATCGTAGGAGACGGGATCGCCGGCCTCCATTTGATAGCCGTCTTCGCGGTACTCAAAGCCCAGGGCCAGGGTGGCGCTTTCGGCAAAGGCGACGTCGAGCGTGCGCACAACATCGGCATTAAAGGTGAGCTGGTCGAAAACGAGGGCGCCGTCGTAGGCGGAGGTTGGGCTGTCCGGCCCGTAACTGGCATTGAGCGATTCCAGATTGCGGAACTCGAAGCGGTTTTCGCCCCAGGCGAGACTGAAATCCATATCCCAGTCGCCGACCGTGGTGCGGTAGCCGGCGGTCACCGAGGTATCTTCAGACTCGGTGCCCAGGGCGGGTGTCACGCCGTTGGGAAACAGTGCCGACCAGACGCGGTTGTCATTGGGGCCGCGGAAAAAGCCCAGCGACTCGCCCTCTTTTTGGGTATAGCCCGCAAAGGCGTAGATTTCTCCCGCCTCACCGACCTTGAAATTGCCGTTGACCCACAGTGAGTCGCTCTCCACCTCGGCTTCACCGACCAGCAACAGCTGATCGACCACTGGGCTGGCGCCGAGCCAATCGGTGGCGGCCGCGCGGTTGAGCGAGTCCTGGTCGACAAACTCGTAGGTGATATTCAAAGACCCGGCATCGCCCAGGTCAAAACCGTAGTGAACGCCCGCTTTCAAGGTGTCCCCGTCGCCCTCAGAGGTGGTCCGGTACTGGGACCAGGCATTGCCGCCGGGACTCTCCTTCAACACCAGGTTGATAACCCCGGCAATGGCGTCCGAACCGTACTGGGCGGCGGCCCCGTCACGCAGGATTTCCACCCGCTCGATGGCGCTCAGGGGAATGGAGCTGAGATCGGTGCCGGCCGAGCCGCGGCCGACATTCTCCTGCACGGCCACCAGTGCCTGCTGGTGGCGGCGCTTGCCGTTGACCAGCACCAGCACCTGGTCCGGGCCCAGGCTCCTCAGGGTCGCCGGGCGCATCAGGTCCTGGCCGTCGGAGGTGGTGGTGTTGTTCATGTTGAACGACGGTGCCAGCTTGCGCAGCATATCGGCGGTGTCGACGGCGCCCGAGTTGAGAATGGCCTCCTGCGGCAACACATCAACCGGGACCGGGCTTTCGGTCGCCGTGCGGCCCGGGGTGCGGGTGCCGACGGTGATAATCTCCTCGATCAGCGCATCATCGTCCTGAGCGAACACGCCCTGTGGCGCGAGGGTGCTCAGGGCCAGGGCCAACGGGGTTAATGGAAAGCGGATTAATGAAAAGGGGGTTAGCGAAAACAGCGTCTTTTTCATGGTGTTCCCTTCTATCTCTCGTCGTGTCGTAACTTGGTCTTGTGTACGACTGGGTCTTGTAGTGGCTTTAACAGACTGCGCGGCCGCCGGGCAGGGCGCGGCCGCTTTGCTCAGTCGCGCGTTGTACGGTCGCGCTTGGTTCAGACGTAGTAACGGGGCGGGAGACGAAATCCGCTATAGCGGGGGTATTGAAAGTGGGTTATTCCCAGTCGAGTTGCTGCAGCAGCCACCGGTCGTCCTCTTTCAACCAGCGGCCGGTGGCAGTGATAAAGCGGCCCTCATCGGGTATCAGGCCGTCGCTACTGGTGAGCAGGGCGCTGGCGCGGGTGGTGGCGCGGTCGGTGTAGACCGGGTCCAGGATCACTTCAAGGCTCGGCACCTTGACGCTGACCGCCTGCTGGCGCAGGCGGTAAAACAGCAGCAGGCGTTTGGCTTCCTGCCGTGTCATCTTGCGGTTGGCGGCGAAGTCCGGGTGCAGTTGCCGTTCCAGATCACCGGCGTCAAACGCTTCGATGCTCGCTGTAAGTTCGGCCACCGCGGCCCGGATTTGCTGCTCGTCACTGCCGCGCTCGCAGGCGCTGAGCAGCAGCATTGCCAGCAGTGCCAGGAGCCGACACTTCACCAGGCGCCGCCTCATGCCAGGGCCTTACACTGGCGATAACGGTGGCAACTGGTGGTATGGTCGTTGACCATACCGGTGGCCTGCATAAAGGCGTAGCAGATAGTGCTGCCGACAAAATTAAAGCCCAGTTTTTTCAGCTGCTTGCTCATAGCATCGGAAACCTCGGTGCTGGAGGGGATATCCGCCAGGGTTTTCCAGCGGTTTTGTACCGGCTTGCCGTCGACGAATTCCCAGAGGAAATCGCTGAAACTGCCCCGAGTTGCCAGTATATCGAGATAGGCGCGGGCATTCTGCACCGCGCTCATCACTTTTAGCCGGTTGCGGACGATATCGGGGTTTTGGAGCAGTCGTTCAATTTTTTTGTCACTGTAGCGGGCCATACGTTCGGCGTTGAAGTTGTCATAGGCCCGGCGATAGCCCTCGCGTTTGCGCAAAATAGTGATCCAGGAGAGGCCGGCCTGGGCCCCCTCGAGCAGTAAGAATTCAAACAGCGTCTGGTCGTCGCGGGTGGGCACGCCCCACTCGTCATCGTGATAGGCCTGGTAGAGCGGGTCGTCGGCGCACCACTCGCAGCGCGTTACAGGTTTATTCGTCATTGCAGTCCTTCATCAGGTTCAGATAGTGGTTGAGACTCTTGTGGTCGTTGAGCGTGAAATGCTGCCCGGTGTCGATCAAGGATAAAATGCGGTCCAGGCGAAAGGTGCGGTATCCCTGCCGCAACTGGCACCAGGCCAGCACTGTCCAGGTCAGCCCCCAGAAAAACAGGCCCAGCGGTTCTATCGCGCGCTGGGACTGCTCGCCGTCGATACGCTGGTAGCCGATGGACAAGACCTGTCGCTGGCGAATCGCCGCGCGAATCTCCTCGCTGAACGCGAGGTGTTCCGGGTCGATATGAAAGTCCGGCACCACCAGCGGCAGCTCATCGTCGCTGTGGCGCAGGTGGTCGGGCACCACCGCCAGGATTTTGTGCATGGCGGAAGTCGCCGCGGCGGCCAGTTGCCGGTCGCTCCAGGCCTGCACCATGCGGGCGCCGAGCAGTAGCGACTCCACCTCGTGGCCCTCGAACATCAGCGGCGGCAGGTCGAAGTGCCGCTGTAAGCGGTAACCCACCCCCGCCTCGCCCTCGACCGGCACGCCGGACAGACTAAGCGCCTGAATATCGCGGTAGATGGTCCGCTCCGAGACTTCCAGGCAGCCGGCTAATTGCTGAGCGGTAATCACGGTACGGCGATTGCGCAACAGGTTAAGGATTTGAAAGAGGCGGTCGGCTCTGCGCATGATTAGACGAATTAGAAGGGGCTTGAGGTTAGACGCCGCAGCCTGTCAACTCTAGGCATAAAGAGCGGGGCTGTCCAGCATAGCCCCGTCTCCGGTGTGGCCGGTGGCAGCTGCGGCGGATGTCACCTATGCCGCCGAGGCGGCCCCGGCGGGGATGCCGGCACTGCAGGAGGCCAGTTCGACTTCGCACTTGCGATTTATTACGGTGCTCTCATCCAGCAGGTTCATATAAGTCTGGCAGGCCGGGTTTTCCATAAAGGCACTGTCGGCTATCTGCGTCGCCGCGCCGTCGCGCCAGTACACCACGTCGACCCAGACACTCGGGTTGTCCAACTGGCGGCCCAGCGAGCGGTACTGGAAGCCCTCCTGTTGTTCCAGAAATTTCTGCACGGCTGCGCTCGCGGCGATAAAATCCTCAACGCGAGAGCCTGGCCGTAAATGAAAGGTATAGATACTGACAATGGCTTTGCTCATGGTTTTTTTATTCCTTTTTGGGGATGGTACGCCGTTATGGCGCAGATGGGGGTGGCGTTTTTCAACGGCTATTGAGATCATAAGCGATGCCTGCTGACAGCGTGGTGTCAGTAGCCTTATGGTCGCGTCGAGTCTCAGTACCGCGAGAGTTGGGTTAGGGTCAGGCCACAGTCGAATCAATAACCGCAACCAGATTACTACAACCAGGGCACCAGGGAGCCGCAGTATGTTGATCCTCTATCCGGATATCAAACCCTACAAAACGCAACGAGTTAAGGTAGATGACATCCACGAAATCTATGTGGAAGAGTCGGGCAATCCGGAGGGGATTCCGGTGCTGTTCGTCCACGGCGGACCGGGTGCCGGCTGCAGTCGCCAGGACCGGTGTTTTTTTGATCCGCAGCGCTACCACATTATCCTGTTCGACCAGCGCGGCTCCGGCAAGTCCACTCCCCATGCCGAACTCAAGGGCAATACCACAGCCAATCTGGTCAGCGATATTGAGCAGATCCGCGAACACCTGGCCATCGACAAATGGATTTTGTTTGGCGGCTCCTGGGGTTCCACGCTCAGCCTGGTCTACGCCGAGACCTATCCCGAGCGGGTGCTGGGGCTGATTCTGCGCGGCGTGTTTTTGTGCCGCGAGCGGGATATCACCTGGTTTTACCAGGACGGTGCCAGCCGCATCTTTCCCGATTACTGGGAGGATTTTGTGTATCCGATTCCGGCGGTCGAGCGCGAGGACCTGTTGGGGGCTTATTACAAGCGCTTGACCGGTACCAATGAGCTGGCGAAGATGGCAGCCGCCAAGGCCTGGTCCCTGTGGGAGGGGCACTGCGCTACCCTGCGGCCCAGCCACGATGTCGTGGAGTCGTTCTCCGATCCGCATATGGCCATGGCGCTGGCGCGCATTGAAGCCCATTACTTTGTCAACAGCGGCTTTCTGCAGCCCGATCAGATTATGGGCAACGTGGCGAGTCTTGAGGGTATACCCGGCATTATCGTTCACGGGCGCTACGATATGGTTTGTTCGCTGGACAATGCGTTCGAGCTGCACCGCCGCTGGCACGACTCCGAATTGCATATTATCCGCGATGCCGGCCATGCCTCGCGGGAGCCGGGTATTGTGGATGCCCTGATTCGGGCCACCCGCGATATGGCCAAGCGTTTCGAGGGTGACTATCCCACCGGCGCCGGGGCCTAGGTCGGCGCGGCAGGCGTGAAAGGATTGATCCAGCGGGTTTCCAGCGCCCGGGTCGAGGTGGCGGGCGATTGTGTCGGTGCCATTGAGCGCGGTTTGCTGTTGTTCCTGGGGGTGGAGCAAGGTGACGGCGAAGCGGTTGCCGACAAGTTGGCCGACAAGGTGCTGGCCTACCGGGTGTTTAGCGATGCGGCCGGCAAGATGAACCTGAGTGTCAGCGATATCGGCGGCGGCGTGCTGGTGGTGTCGCAGTTTACCCTGGTGGCCGATACCCGCAAGGGACTGCGCCCGAGTTTTACCGCCGCCGGTGCGCCCGCCGATGCCGAACGCCTGTACGGGTATTTTGTCGAGCGGCTGCGCGCGCGCCATGCAACCGTGGCCACGGGGGTGTTTGCCGCGGATATGCAGGTCTCGCTGACCAACGACGGGCCGGTGACGTTTATGCTGTCGGCTTAGCGGTGGGCTGGCGGGCGCCGGCAGTGGGTACGGATAACCAGGCGGGGGCTGGTATCGACCCGGAAACTGTGTATGATTCAGTCGTCCGGGATGGCACTGCCTCAAGCAAAAGTGTGCTAATTGACCGGTTTACCGCTGGGTGAGGCTTTCAGAAACACGGACTAGGCGTCCCCTCGATAAACCCGTCCCTGGGGACTTCCCGGCAGCATCCCTGCTGCCGAGAGTTTCTGAAAGCCTCACCCAGCGGCAAACCTACCTCCGATATTCTTAATCAAGATCGATAGGGATGGTGTGGGGGCCGATAAACTGCGCATATACGCTTAAGGTAGTGCCATCTCAGTTGCCCGGGGTTGCCGGTACCCCGGTTACAATAATGTTCATATCGATTAAAACGGGGGAATTCAATGGAGCCGCTCTCTGCCACATTCTGGGTGTTTGGTGTGATCCTGCTGGCTGCAAGCTGGGTCTTATTGTTGATTGAATCTTTCAAGGAAGATTATGCCTGGGGGCTGAGTACGCTGTTTCTGCCGCCCCTGTCTTATCTCTACGCACTTTTCGTCTGGGAAAAAACCAGGGAGGCCATACTGCTGGCGGTGGTCGGTTGGGTGCTGGTGTTTTTGTCTTTGGGTTGAGTCTGGTAGGCAAGGCGTTGCCTGCCTGTGGCATTGGGTTTGCCGGCACTGTCATCGTGTTGATAGTAGGTATCAAAGTCCGGGCAGGTTTTTGAAAAAGTCTTTTTAGGCTCTGAGCCCTTTTGAATGGTATGTGTTCAGCTATTTTAGTTCCACTCGATCTATTCTGCAGCCCTCGCTCCCATCTGCAGTGAGTACCGATACGGTGTTTTGAGTTACCTTGGCAGATAAGAGTACGCTTAACAAAGCGTTAAAAGTATCGGGGTTGTCAGATTTGTTAATATACCCGGAATCGGCGCTGCCACCGCAAAGGGTTAGTGTTCCACTTGAATCCTTGATTTCGACGATAATGTTTCGACTGGATGGAAAGGGGCTGTTAACCACGATACTTTTTACTGTCCCTGAAGCCGGCTGGTTATAATAGTTAGCCCCATGAGCTACAGATGAAAATACCACAGATAAAAGCAATATTGGCAATATACTGATCGTCATCACTACACCCTACTGTTAAGTTTGTTCCAACATGCTCCCTCTGGTTGAATCAAATTGAGCGTCGATTTGATGTAATCATCCAGCAGAGTGTACACCGGAGGTCGTTCTATAATGTAAGAGATTTAGTTCGTAAAGTTAATTGCTTTCTAGCGCGTAATAACACCGATGCGAAACTATTTTTAGGGGCCGCTACAGCCGAGTCAATTATTCCTCAACCAGAACATCTGTGCAACTTTATCCCCGGGACGCTAAGTTTCCACCCGTTGCCAGGCTACCATTCAACGGTTAGGGTGGGTCGTTAAATCGCAGACAATGGCTCTTTGCCAGAGGTAAAAGAATTTGAACATAAATCCGAGAGATGTAGTGGCCGCATGGGTGGAGGCGTTTAACCGCGCTGATGCCGACAGCCTCGCCAACTATTACAGCGAAGATGCTGCTAATCACCAGGTAGCAGAAGGCAAGGTAAAAGGTCGTGATGCAATCCGCCGGAAGTTTCGACAGGAGTTTGCAGCGGCGGAAATGACCTGTATTGTAGAAAACATTTTCGAAGACGGTGAATGGGCGATACTTGAATGGAAAGACCCTCTGGGTTTACGCGGCTGCGGTTTTTTTCATATCAAAGAGGGGAAAATATGCTTTCAAAGAGGTTATTGGGACAAATTAACTTTCCTTAGGCAGCATGGTCTGCCAATTCCTGAGTAGTAGTTACAATCTCAGCCGGCAGCAACCTCGCTGGATTCAAAGCGGAGAAGGGGTCGTAGTGCTTGGAAATTGATCAGCCAGTAGAATCGTAGACCAGGTCTCCCGGCAGTTTGCTTCTCGAGTAGAACTGGCCAAAATGTAAGCACTACGACCCCTACAGAACGACCCCTACAGAATCCTTACAGATGAGAAAACTATGAGAAAAATACTATTATTTACCCTGCTAACAGCTTTTTCCTGCTTAGCAATGGCCCAGCCTGAAATAAAAGGAAACCCCGAGGACTTGCGTCAGTTTTTGCACCCTGGCGATAAAATAGTGAGTCTCTATGCCGAGGCTGAAGAAAAAGCCTACTCTGATAAAGCGGTTATCAGCCTGGTTGTGACTACGGAAGATAAACTGCTCTCCGATTCGCTGGCGCAAAACAGCAGGCTTCGACAACGTATCACCGAGCAGTTGGTTGCCGCTGGAATCGATAGGGAAAATATAAAAAGCTCCAAATTTTCCACATCGCCACAATATGGCTGGTTTGGCAGAAAACCCAACAGCTATAAAGTTGTCAATCGCATGGCGGTGAGTATTTTCGAAGAGACCCAGTTGCAGGAAATAGCCGCAGTTGCAGACAGCAACAAGGAAGTGGAACTTTCCGATACTACATTTGAGCACACTAAAAAAGAGGAACTTGAACATCTTGTAGAGGAGCAGGCTCTTGCCAAAGTGAATAAACAGAGGGCGTTTTACGAGAAAAACCTGGGGATCCGGTTGACGCCCATCGGGCTCAGAAAGGCCAATATCGGTCATGGTGGTACGCATGGTGCCGTAATGCTGGAGGAAGTCGTGGTCACTGCCAGCAGAAAATCCGGCGCTTACCAAGGTGGGTCAAGGGGTGCCGATGCTTATGAGCCGCCGTTGCGGCAGGAACCCTCTTTTGACGAGGTTCAATATAAAGCAGGTATCTATGTAGATTTTAAAATTGACGGCAATGGCAAGTAGTCGCCACGCGACTCTGCGCACCCTATCAATCCACACCGCGAGGCTTATGATGGTTGCCCGGTTTTAAAAAAGAAATTATAAGTTCGCCGATCCGGAAAATACCGCTGGTATGGATTGCCGCTATATTATTGAGGGGGAAGCGCCTATATTGTATGTTCTGCGCATGAGCATGCGTGGAATGTGGCAATTTTCTTGCGGCGCATAAAACAACGAATTCCAGCATGCCAAAGTCATCACTTTAGGTGAAGCCGCAGGTCTTAGTGCTTGTATCTATGCGTTGCATGCAATATTGGTGGGCAGGGTAGCGTCAAGAAATGATTAGTGGCAGCCATTTACGTTTTAGTGGGTTTTAATCAGGCCAAGCGGAGTCGCTGCGGAAAGTTGTGGGTCAGGTTTTTGCTCTCACTGAACCTTTGTTGCGCCGGCACCGTGAAAATTTGGAGGAGATATGAATCATTCAAAAGCAGTTTCGATAAAACCTGTTTTTTTGTCTCGCTTAGAAACATTAGAACATTTGGTCACTGCGGGAGAGAGACACTTTGGCAGTGAACCCGAGAAGATGCTCGAGCTTCGGCTGGCGCCCGATATGCTTCCCTTTGGCACCCAGGTGGCCTATACCTGCGATCAACCGCACAACTTTGCACGCTGGTGCGAAGGTAAGGAAGTTGAACATATTGGTCCCGATGTGCAGAGCCTCTCTCAGGCCAGGGAGATTATTGCCGGCGTCAAAGCCAGTTTAAATGGTGCAGACGTGGCGGACTCCAAGTTTGAGGAAATGATGACACTGGAGCTTGGCGATACGATGTATTTAGAACTTTCTGGCACTGAATATTTAGAGGAGTTTCTCATCCCCAATTTCTACTTCCACTTGGTAACTGCCTATAGCATCTTGCGAATGAGTGGCGTGCCGGTCGGGAAACATGATTACATGATGCATCTGGTGCCTCGGGTAAAGCAGCGTGAGAAATAAATTCCCATAAAGCTTTGCAGACAGTGTCGTACCGATAGCAGACAGTGTACTTTTAGCACCTCTTCCGGTGGCACGGTGCGGGGACGTAACTTCAGTTGCGTCCCCTTAGAATGGTGCCACTCCCCTTCCTTTAACACACCTGTTCGGTGTGCTGCGGTGGCAGTTTGGAGCCAGAGTAAAAACACTACCCCAACCCCTACCACCGGAGGATAAGCGAGCAGCCATCACTCCGCCGAGTTCGACTCCGATATCTGATCCTCCTGCCGCGTAACCATCCGACCGAGTATCACACCTATCTCAAACAACAGCCACATGGGCAGCGCCAGCAGCGATTGTGAAATCACATCAGGCGGTGTGAGCAGCATACCCAGGACAAAACAACTGACCACGATATAGGGCCGTTTCCGGGCCAGCCGGTCGGCAGTGGTAACACCCGCCGAAATCAACAGCACCGTGGCCACCGGTATTTCAAACGCCAGCCCAAAGGCAAAAAACAGCTTCAGCACAAAATCCAGGTAGCGGCCGATATCGGTCATCACGGTGACACCGTCCGGGCTCATGCTGGTAAAGAACTCAAATATCAACGGGAAGACGACAAAATAGGCGAATGCCATGCCGGTATAAAACAACACCACACTGGATATCAGCAACGGCATCGCCAGGCGCTTTTCCTTGCGGTAGAGCGCCGGTGCCACGAACGCCCATAGCTGGTACAGCAAAAACGGAATCGAAATAAAAATCGAGGCGAACAGGGTCAGTTTAAACGGCGTTAAAAACGGCGAGGCGACCTCGGTGGCAATCATGCTGGCGCCTTCGGGCAAAAACTTCTGCAGCGGCGCCGATACAAAAGTGTAGATATCGTTGGAAAAGCTGAACAATGCCGCAAACACCACCAGCACACACAGCAGGCTGCGCAACAGGCGGTTGCGCAACTCGATCAGGTGTTGCACCAGGGGTTGTTCGGTGTCGTTGCTGTCCGCGTCCGGATCGAGAGTGGCCATGGGGGTCAGGTCTTCTCCGCCGTCGGGCCGGGCTCTGTGGGTGCCGCCGCATTCCGGTCTGTAACTGCCGCCTGAGTGCCGGTGTTGTGGTCTGTGGTGTTGCCGGTGGTCTTGTTGGTGTTGGGATCGGTGGCGCTGCCGGTGTTGTGGCCAGCGCTGTGATCGATGCCGCCGGTCCCGTGATCATCCCTATGGTCGGTACCATGGTCGGCATCGCGATCGGCGGTGGCTGGCCCGTTGTCGCTGGCGGCAGGGTTTGGGTCGGGATTCGGCTTGCGGTTTGCCGTCTGCGCAGGCGTGTCACTGGTGTCCGGCAAAACGTCCTCGTTCAAGGTGCGGTCAATCTCGGTGCGCGCTGCCTCCAGGCTGCGCATTACCTCTTCATTGTGAAGCTGGCGGCGAATCTCATCGGCGCCCAGGTGCTCCTCCAGTTCCGCACGGGTTTCCCGCAGGCTGCGCCGCAGGCGCCCCACCCAGAGGCTGATGGTGCGAATAGTTTCCGGGAGCCGCTCGGGGCCGATCACCAGCAACCCGATAATGGCGACGACCATCAGTTCAAAAAAGCCAATGTCAAACACGCCGGTATCCGCGTCCCGTTACTTCTTGGAGTCTACTTTTTCGGCTTCGCCTTCGATGATTTTCTCGTCCTGGGCGGCCTGGTTCTGGTCTTCAACCTTTTTGTCGGGGTCGTCACTCACCGCCTTTTTGAAACCTTTTATGGCATTACCCAGGTCGCCGCCGAGGTTGCGCAGTCGCTTGGTGCCGAACAGCAACAGCACAATCACCAAAATAATCAACAGTTGCCAGATACTGATTCCACCAATACCCATTAGCCATTCTCCTCACATTACACTTAACTTTTGCGGGCCGCTTTTTCTTCCAACCCCGACATCTCGAAGCGCCGGGCGAGTTCCCGCAAGACTGAATCGGCACTTTCGCCTAAATGGGAAAGCATTACCAGTGAATGAAACCACAAATCTGCAGTCTCGTAGATTAAATCCTCGGTGTTGCCGGATTGTTGCGCATCCTTGGCCGCCAGCACCGTCTCGATACACTCCTCGCCGACTTTCTCGAGGATTTTGTTGAGGCCCTTTTGATGCAGACCCGCCACATAGGAGCTGCCGGCGTCGGCGGCGGCCTTGCGGTCCTCCAGAATACGGGTCAATTGCGACAGTACATCGATGGTGGTGGCGGTCATAGCGGGCTCACTTAGCGATAGAGGGTGTCCGGGTCTTGCAGGACCGGGTCCACAGTGTGCCAGGCGCCGTCTTTCAGCACCCGAAAGAAACAGGACTGCCGCCCGGTATGGCAGGCGATACCGCCGGCCTGCTCGACCTGCAGTACGATGACATCGGCATCGCAGTCGAGGCGAATCTCCTGCACCTGCTGGACATTGCCCGAGGTCTCGCCCTTGCGCCACAGGCGCGCGCGGGAGCGGGACCAGTATATGGCGCGGCCCTCGCGGACAGTGAGATCGAGCGCCTCCCGGTTCATCCAGGCCATCATCAGGATGCGGCCGCTGGCGGCGTCCTGGGCGATGGCTGGCACCAGGCCGTCGGCGGTCCACTTGACCTGGTCTAAAAATGTTTGCACGGTTTACCGGTCCTCACGCTATCTTTACCAATACCAATACCAATACCAATACCAATACCAATACCAATACCATTACCGAACTCGATTAAAATTTCGGTGGTAGGTCTACCGCTGGGTGGGGCTTTCAGAAACTCTCGACAGCAGGGATGCTGTCGGGAAGCTCCCATGGATGGGTTCATCAGGGGGACGCCCAGTCCGTGTTTCTGAAAACCCCACCCAGCGGTAGATCGATCAATTGCCACATTTTCCTATTAAGGAGGTGCTCCCCTGAAACAGGCCCTAGTTTACCGCATTAGCCAGGCGCATGCGCCCACTCCCGCCAGCACCCAGGTGCCCAGCGGCAACGCTGCCAGGTGCGGGCCCCACTGCGGCCAGGCCAGCAGGGCGGCGCCGGTGAATGCCGCCACCGCCAGCAGGCGCCGGCCGCGGCTGTCGGGCGCCGGGGGCGCTGTGCGAGGCAGGTGGTGATTCACCGCCGCGCCCGGTGGCGGAATTTGCGCCTGCTCCAGCGCCTGGAACACCAGGTGCGGTACTTCGGGGAATTTTTCCAGCCACTCCGGGCCGTGGCGCTTCAGTTGCTGCCACAGGGCGGCCGGGCGAAAGCGGTCTTCGAGCCATTGTTCCATATAGGGGTGGGCGGTGGTCCACAGGTCCAGGTCCGGGTATAACTGGCGTCCGAGCCCTTCGATATTGAGCAGTGTTTTCTGTAACAGTACCAGTTGCGGCTGCACTTCCATATTGAAGCGCCGCGCCGTCTGGAACAGGTTGATCAGCACCTGGCCAAAGGAAATCTCTTTCAGCGGCTTTTCGAAAATCGGCTCGCAGACACTGCGAATGGCCGCCTCGAAATCGTTGACGGGTGTTTCCGGCGGCACCCAGCCGCTCTGTACATGCAGTTCAGCCACCTGGCGGTAATCGCGGCGGAACATGGCCAGCAGGTTGCGCGCCAGGTAGTACTGATCGGCGTTGGTCAGCGAGCCGACTATGGCCATATCGACGGCGATATACTGGGGCCGTTCGGGGTGCCGGGTAGAGACAAAAATATTGCCCGGGTGCATATCGGCGTGGAAAAAATTGTGCTTGAACACCTGGGTAAAAAAGATCTCCACACCCCGTTCCGCCAGCAGTTTCATATCGGTGTGCTGGCGCTCGAGCGCGTCGATATGGGTGATGGGGATGCCGTAGATGCGCTCCATCACCAGTACCCCGCGGCGGGTGTAATCCCAATAGATTTCCGGCACGTAGAGCAGCGGTGACTTGGCGAAGTTGCGCCGCAGTTGCGAGGCGTTGGCGGCCTCGCGGTGCAGATCGAGTTCATCGAAAATCGTGCGCCGGTAGTCCTCCACCACTTCCACCGGGCGCAGGCGCCGGCCCTCGCTGCTGTAGCGGGCCACCAGGCGTGCCAGCAGCAGTAGCAGCTTTACGTCCTGGTCGATCACATGCTCGATTTCCGGGCGGATCACCTTGACCACTACCGCGCGGCCGTCGTGCAGCGTGGCGGCGTGGACCTGGGCCACCGAAGCCGACGCCAGCGGCGCGTGCTCGAAGTCGGCGAACAGGTTGTCGACGCGGTCGCCGAGTGCGGTTTCCACCAGTTCGCGAAACCTGTCGCTGGAAAACGGCGGCACGTTATCCTGCAGGTGATCGAGTTCGGCAATGATATCCGGCGCGATCAGGTCGGGGCGGGTCGACAGCAGTTGACCGAATTTCACGAAGATCGGGCCGAGGTCCTCGCAGGCTTTGCGCAGGCGTTGGCCGCGACTCAGGTCGGGCTGCGGAAAACAGCGGAAGACGAGCAGTTTCATGCGCACCCACCAGGGCAACTGGTGGCGCGGCAGCAACTGGTCGAGCCGGTAACGAATGGCGACGCGAAGAATCCGGATAAGACGAAACAGGGTTGCCACGCCGTCAGGTGTCCCTGTGCTCGAGAGCAGGGGGGGGCGGCGCCGGCGGCTGCAACCGTTCGACCCGTTGCTTGAGTTCGGCGACTTTCGCGCCCAGGCGATCGGCGCTGAGCCGGATAGCGTCGACGTCGTTGCAAAAGCCGTCGACCTCCACCTGTCCCGGCAGGCTGCGCAGTTCCTCGGTCAGGTATTCGACCAGCAGTCGTTGTGCCGTCGAGCGCCTGCCGCCGAGCCAGCGCAGCGAGGTGCGAATCAGGTTACCGGCCTGGTGCCCTGCCACATCGCCGAGCAGGCGGCTGAGGGGCTCCTCCCAGTCGATATCCAATTGCTTGAGAATCCGTTGCAGATCGGCCGGCAGCGCAGTGCTGCCCTCTATCTCCACGCCACTGCCGGCGAGGCTGCCGGCGTCGCCGGCGGCCAGGGACAGCAGCGCCGGCAGCGAGCCGTGCAGGCGGGTGGTAACGGTTTCTTCGCAATGGCCCAGCAGGCGCAACCCCTCGGGCCCGGGTGCAATAAAGCACCTGAGCCTGGGGGCGCTGGACTCGATCTCGAGTATTTGCCCCTGCAGTCGGCCGAGGGCGCCGCGGGTGCCGGGGTCGTAACGCAGGGCGGTATTGATGGCGGCCTCCAGGGTGGCCAGGGCCGCAGTGTGCAGAGTCGGGTCGGGCATCAGGGTTTGATTCCCCGGTGCAGGGCCACCACGCCGCCGGTCATGTTGTAGTACTCGCAGCGATCGAAGCCGGCGTCGATCATCATGGTTTTCAGGGTTTCCTGGTCCGGGTGCATGCGGATCGATTCCGCCAGGTAGCGATAGCTGTCGGCGTCGTCGGCCACCAGCTTGCCCATCAGCGGCAATACCCGGAACGAGTAGGCGTCGTAGGCCTTTTCGAGCAGGCGGTTACCAGGCTTGGAAAACTCCAGTACCAGCAGGCGTCCGCCGGGTTTCAGGACCCGCAACATGGAGGCCAGCGCCTGATCCTTGTCGGTGACATTGCGCAGGCCGAAGGCGATAGAGATGCAGTCGAATGTATTGTCGGGGAAGGGCAGCTGCTGGGCGTCGGCCTGGGCCACCTGCAGGTTGCCGGCAACGCCGCGATCCAGCAGGCGATCGCGGCCGACCCTGAGCATGGATTCGTTGATATCGGCCAGTACCACCTGTCCCTGCGGGCCTACCAACCGGGAGAACCGGTAGCTCAGATCACCGGTGCCGCCGGCGATATCGAGTACGGTATGGCCGCTGCGCACGGCCGACAATTCCAGGGCAAAACGTTTCCAGAGCCGATGGATGCCCGCCGACATCAGGTCGTTCATCAAATCGTATTTGGCGGCTACCGAATGAAACACGTCGGCGACCCTTTCTGCTTTGTCCGCAACCTTGACCTGCTGGTAACCAAAGTGAGTGGTGTGGGAGTCGTCTTGAGCCATGGGGGTTACCGCTGTCGGGAGTCGGGCTGAAATCGGGCCGGAGCAAGCGCCGGCCGGCGTCGTGCTATTGTACCTGTCTCGGCGGCGAAGAGAAAAGTCGCACCTGTATTGGCGCTGTGCCAGGCTGGGGAGCGCTAGCTGAAAAAGTGTAAACAGACCCGAATGGCACTTAGTTAAGGAAAACTGTGCTAATTGACCCGGTCTACCTCTGGAGGGTGCTTTCAGAAACACGTCGTGAACCCATCCCTGGGGACTTCCCGACAGCATCCCTGCTGTCGAGAGTTTCTGAAAGCACCCTCCAGAGGTAGACCTACCCTCAGTATTCTTAAGTGAGACCGATACGACTGGGGCAGAGATCGGTCAATTAGCACATATCTGCTTAAGGAAGTGCCATCCTAAACAGCCCCTAGCTTTTGCCCGGCTCGATCAGATTGACCACCTGGGTGTGGGGGTCCCTGGCGGCGCCCGCTTGCTCCAGCGCCTGCAGGTAATCGGCCCAGAGTGACGCCTGGTTCCGGCACAGGTGGTGGAGGTACTCCCAACTGTAGATACCGGAATCGTGGCCGTCGTCAAAGATGATACGCACCGCATAGTTACCCGAGGTTTCCAGGCCCTCGATGCCGACGTCTTTCTTCCCCACTTGCAGCACTTCCTGGCCGGGGCCGTGTCCCTTCACCTCTGCCGACGGCGAGTGTACCCGCAAGAACTCGCAGGATAGTTGGTATACCGCCGCGCCAAACTGCAGTTCCAGTTGCTTCGATCGTTTATGTAACTGGATTCTATCGGGTATCGTTGTCATGGCCGGGACCTGCTGTTTAGTCGCTCAATCCTGCCGTCAGAGAATAAAACGGCTCAAGTCTTCGTTTTGAGCCAGTTCGCCCAGATGCTGGTCGACATACTCGGCGGTTACCGTCAGCTCCCGCTGGTTGTCGCCGGCCTCGAAGGAGACCTCTTCCAGCAGCCGTTCCAACACGGTGTGCAGGCGCCTGGCGCCGATATTCTCGGTGCTTTCATTGACCTGCCAGGCGGTTTCGGCAATCCGGCGGATGCCGTCGGGGGTGAAACTGATCGTCACGCCCTCGGTGGCCAGCAGTGCCTGCTGCTGTTCGGTCAGCGAGGCATCCGGTTCGGTCAGGATGCGCTCGAAGTCCTCCGGCGTCAGCGCCTCGAGTTCCACCCGAATCGGCAGGCGACCCTGCAGCTCCGGAATCAGGTCGCTGGGTTTGGCCAGGTGGAAAGCGCCGGAGGCGACAAACAGGATATGGTCGGTTTTGATCATGCCGTGTTTGGTACTGATGGTGCAGCCCTCGATCAGCGGCAGCAGGTCGCGCTGTACCCCTTCGCGGGAGACATCGGCGCCGCCGGTCTCGCTGCGTTTGGCCACCTTGTCGATCTCATCGAGAAAGACGATGCCGTTCTGCTCCGCCGCTTCGATGGCCTTGGACTTGATCTCCTCTTCATTGATCAGCTTTGCCGCCTCTTCATCGCAGGCTTGTTTGTAGGCCTGGCGCACGGTCAATTTGCTTTTCTTGGTGCGCCCGCTCGACAGCGACGAGAACATGTTCTGCAACTGACTGGTCATGTCCTCCATGCCCGGGGGTGCCATGATTTCCACGCCCACCGGCGTGGCGGCGACTTCGATCTCGATTTCCTTGTCGTCCAACTCGCCTTCGCGCAGCTTTTTGCGGAACACCTGGCGGGTGGCGGACTCGCCCGGCTGGTCTTCGCCGCGGGCCGGGGGCAGCAGTGCATCCAGAATACGTTCTTCGGCAGCGTCTTCGGCCCGGGGTTCGACTTTTTGCAGTTCCTGTTCGCGCAGCAGTTTAATGGAGCGATCCACCAGGTCGCGCACGATCGACTCCACATCGCGGCCGACGTAGCCCACCTCGGTAAACTTGGTGGCCTCCACTTTGATAAACGGGGCGTTGGCAAGTCGCGCCAGGCGGCGGGCGATTTCGGTTTTGCCCACCCCGGTGGGGCCGATCATCAGGATGTTTTTCGGGGTGATTTCATTGCGCAGTTCTTCGCCGAGCTGTAAGCGGCGCCAGCGGTTGCGCAGGGCGATGGCGACGGCGCGCTTGGCGTCCTGTTGGCCGATGATGTGCTTATCCAGTTCGTGAACGATTTCACGGGGTGTCATGTTGGACATACGCTGCAAGTCCTGAATGTTGCTGTGTTCGTTATTCATTTCACCGGACTAAACCTAGCGGCAGGCAGCGGCGCGGGGGCCGCCGCCTGCTAGGTGTAATCCAGTGTCTCGATGGTGAAGTTGTGGTTGGTGTAGACGCAGATATCGCCGGCGATGGTGAGCCCTTTTTCAACGATATCCCCGGCGTCCAACTCGGTGTTTTCCAGCAGTGCGCGGGCGGCTGACTGGGCAAACGGGCCGCCGGAGCCGATCGCGATCAGGTCGTCCTCCGGCTGAATCACATCGCCGTTGCCGGTTACCACCAGCGAGGCCTCGCGGTTGGCCACCGCCAGCAACGCCTCCAGGCGCCTGAGGGCGCGGTCGGTGCGCCAGTCTTTTGCCAGCTCCACCGCAGCGCGGGTGAGCTGGCCGCCGTGGGCCTCGAGCTTGGCCTCGAAGCGCTCGAACAGGGTGAAGGCGTCGGCGGTGCCGCCGGCGAAGCCGGCAATCACCTGATCTTTATAGAGGCGGCGCACTTTGCGGGCATTGCCCTTCATAATGGTGTTGCCCATGGACACCTGGCCATCGCCGCCGATAACGACCCTGCCGTTACGGCGCACGGAGAGAATGGTGGTACCGCGATACTGTTGCACTGGTGATCCTTATATCGGGACATTAGGGCCCGGCCTGAGGGCCGGGTTGGCGGGCGCTGAGCGCCGGGGCGGACGTCGGCCACTGGATATTCTAGGTGGGGTTGGCGGGTGAGAATTTCAAGTTAACTGGTGGTAAAGGCCCCCGGGCCCGGCTGTCGGCCGGCGTCCAATTCGCGTCGTTAGCCGTCTGTCTTTCGCGTCCGGGTCAGAGGCTTATAGTCGTTGGAAATCAAGATACCGCGGGCCTGGTCGAGGGTGGCTTTGGACAGAAACGGTCCGACCATGACCCGATAGGCCGGTTTGCCCCGCACCTGCGTGGCCTCGATGCTGGCTTCGAGGTTCAACAGTATCAACTCGGCGCGCGTGCGATCGGCGCGGGAGTGGGAATCGAACGAGGCCACCTGGATGATAAATTCCGACTTGAAATCAGGCCGCTCCGAGACCGGCGGCAGGGGCTTGGCGTCGACCTTGACTTCACTTTCCTTAAGCAACTGGTAAAAATCGAAGCGCGGTTTTGGCGTTGTCGCCGCATCCCCGGGCGCGCCGGCTACGGAGGGCTGGGTCGGGTCGGCGGTCGGCGCCAGTCCTGACAGATAGGTCAGAAACATAATGAACGCCCCCAGCACGGCGCCGGTAAACAACCAGACCCAGGCCGGTACCGTGGATCGGGCTGCCCGGGACCGGCGCTTGGTTTTCGGGCGTGGCTTTTTGGCGAAGTCTCGGGTCATTATCGGGTCGTGTTAAGGCCGTTTTCAAAGTGTCGGGGGCCGCTGTAGTCGCGGCGGCCGCCGGCGCAGTTGCAGCGCATTGTAATCAATCGACGCCACTAGGTCATGTCCTGGGGATCGACATCGACCGCCCAGCGTACCCGCCGGCTCAGGGGGTTGGCTTCCAGTTGCCGGCACAGCCGCTGCAGCAGTCGGTGCAGGTCCCGGCGCGCCGCGGCGTTGACGTGCAATTGGTAGCGAAAGCGGCCGTTGCGCTTTTCCATCAGCGCCGGCAGCGGGCCCAGGTAGTGCAGTTGTGGGCTCGCCGGTTGCAACTGCTGCGCCAGGCGGCGCGCCTCGGTGAGAAAGTCGATGGCGTTTTCCGGCCGCTTGGATTCCGCCCGCAGCAATGCCAGGTAGCGGTAAGGGGGCATACCGCTCAACTGGCGCTGTGCCAGCAGTTGCCGGGCAAACGCCTGGTAACCGCGAGTGACCAACAGTTGCATCAAAGGGTGATCGCAGTGGTGGCTCTGGATCACGACCCGCCCCGGCCGCTCGGCGCGCCCGGCGCGCCCGGCCACCTGGATCAGCAACTGCCCCATGCGCTCGGGGCCGCGCAGATCGGTGCTCAGCAGGCCGCTGTCGGCGTCGACAATGGCTACCAGCGTGACCCTGGGCAGGTGGTGGCCCTTGGCCAGCATCTGGGTGCCCACCAGAATACAGGGGTCGCCGCGCTGCACATCCTCCAGCACCTTGGCCAGGGCGTTTTTACGGCGCGTGGAGTCGCGATCGATGCGGTGGATCGGGGTAGTGGCGAAACACTGTTGCAAAAACAGCTCGCTGCGTTCGGTGCCCAGGCCCACCTGCTGCAGTTGGCGGCTGAAACACTGGGGGCACTGCTGGATCAGCGGGCGCTGGTGATCGCAGTGGTGACAGTGCAGGTGGGGCGGGTATTGATGCACTGTCAGGCGCGCGTCGCAATGGTTGCAGCCGGCGACCCAGCCGCAGTCGTGACAGATCAGCGTCGGCGCAAAACCGCGCCGGTTGATAAATACCAGCACCTGCTCCCGGCGCGCCAGGGTGGCCTCGATTTCCGCCAGCATTGCCGGGCTGAAACCCTCCTGCAGCGGCAGGCGCCGGATATCCAACAGCGCGATCTGCGGGGCGCGAGCGCTGCCGGCGCGGCGGGTCAGGCGCAGGTGCTGGAAACGCTGGTGCATGGCGTTGTGGAGCGTCTCCAGGGCCGGGGTGGCGGAGCCGAGAATCAGCGGGATGTCCTGCCGGCTGGCCCGCACGCTGGCCAGGTCGCGGGCGGAGTAGCGCACGCCGTCCTGTTGTTTGAACGACGGATCGTGTTCCTCGTCGACGATAATAATGCCGGCTTCGGGCAGTGGCGTAAAAATGGCGGAGCGGGTGCCGATGACGATCCGCGCCCGCCCGCTGGCGGTGTCGCACCAGGCCTGCAGCCGTTCTCGATCCGTCAGGCCCGAATGCAACACGGCAATAGCGACGGCAAAGCGCCGCTCGAAGCGCCCGATGGTCTGCGGGGTAAGGCCGATTTCGGGCACCAGCACCAGTGCCTGCCGGCCCAGCGACAACACCGCCTGGATCGCCTGCAGGTAGATTTCGGTTTTGCCGCTGCCGGTGGCGCCCTCCAACAAATAGGTATTGAAAGCTTGATAGCGGAGCTGGTCCAGGGCCGCCTGCTGTTCGGGATTGAGCGCCAGCGGCGCTTCGCGCAGCGGATCGTCTGCCCGGGCGGGCGGGGTCGGCGGACGGGTCTGTTCGCTGACCAGGCCCTTGTCGGCCAGTGCCTTAACCGCGTTGCGGGACAATTCCAGTGCCTCCAACTCGGCGCGGCCGAGCTGGCCGCGGGCCAGTAATGCCCGAAACAGCGCCGCCTGCTTTGGCGCGCGCTTAAACGCCGTCTCCGGCAGACCCCGGGCCTCGGCAGTCAGCCCCCAGACGGTCTCACCGCCGGGGTCCGCGGCTTCGCCCTTGCGCAACAGGGCGGGCAGGGCAGTACTCACCACTTCGCCGAGCGGGTGCTGGTAGTAGTCCGACACCCACCGGCACAGTTGCAGCAAATCCGGCGGCAGCACCGGGGTATCGTCCACCAACGCCAGGGCCTGGCGCAGTTGGCCGGGTTCCAGGTCGGTATGGGTGCCGGTTTCCAACAGCACGCCCACCACCTCTTGCCGGCCAAACGGCACCCGGACCCGAATGCCGGGCTGCAACGCCGCTGCTGCCGGCGGCGACTGCGGCGGCAGATAGTCGAAAGTCCGTCGCAGTGGGCTGGGGATGGCGACGCGAAGGTAAACCGGTACTGACACTAGGCGAAATTTTCCTGTTCCGGGTCATCACCAGCGCGCATAATGTCATGCCGATAAAGCCTTGCGTTAGCGGGCTTTTCTGGTAGTATGCCCCGTCTATTTTTTAGCCGTTTACATTAACTGTTGTGCGGTGCCCGGCACGAGATCGGGTGGCGGCACATAATACATGAGTAAGGCAGAGATCATGAAGTCAGATATCCACCCCAAGTACGGCGATATGACCGCCACCTGCAGTTGCGGGAACGTCATTAAGACCCGCTCCACGCTGATCAAGGACATCCATATCGATGTATGCTCGGCCTGCCATCCGTTTTATACCGGCAAGCAAAAAGTGCTCGATACCGGTGGCCGTATTGACCGCTTCAAGAAGCGTTTTGGCAACAGGGTCAAAAAGTAACGCCGGCGAACCCGCTCGAATCATGCAAAAAGCGCCTGAAGGTCACACTTACGGCGCTTTTTTTGGTTATGGCGACAGCAGCGCCCGAAAATACAATAAACGATAACTAGAATTAGTGAATTAAGTAGCAGGAATACCCCAAAAGATATCCAACAACTCAATTGATGGTCAGTTCCATGTCGGACAGTTTGAAGAAAGCAGCACTGGATTATCACGCCCTTCCCACGCCGGGGAAGATGAGTACAGAATTGACAACGCCCGCCGAAACCCAGGAGGACCTGTCCCTGGCCTACAGCCCGGGGGTGGCCGAGCCGGTGCGGGAGATTGCCAGGGATGCCGAGAATGCCTACCGCTATACCGGCAAGGGTAATCTGGTCGCTGTCATTACCGACGGCAGCGCCGTGTTGGGGTTGGGCAACCTGGGGCCCCTGGCTTCGAAGCCGGTGATGGAGGGCAAAAGCCTGCTGTTCAAGCGTTTTGCCGGTATCGACTCGGTCGACGTGGAAGTCAACACCGACAGTGCACAGGCGTTTATCGACACCGTTGCCAGCATTGCCGACACCTATGGCGGTATCAATTTGGAGGATATCAAGGCGCCGGAGTGTTTCGAAATCGAGGCGGCGTTGATCGAGAAGTGCCGGATACCGGTGTTCCATGATGATCAGCACGGCACCGCCATTGTCACGGTGGCGGGGATGCTCAATGCACTGGAGGTGCAGGGTAAAACCATCGCCACCGCGAAGATTGTCTGCCTCGGCGCCGGTGCTGCCGCCCACGCCTGCTGCACCCTGCTGATCAAAGCCGGTGCCGCCCGCGAAAATATCGTCATGCTCGACAGCAAAGGGGTCATTCACAGTGGTCGCACGGGCCTGAGTCCGCAAAAACAGGCGTTTGCCATCGATACCGATGTCCGCACCCTGGACGATGCCATTGCCGGTGCGGATGCCTTTTTAGGCGTGTCCGGGCCCAATCTGCTGGCGGCCCGGCAGTTGTCGCGCATGGCGGCCAGGCCGGTGGTGTTTGCCTGCTCCAACCCCGATCCGGAAATCGACCCGGCGCTGGCACACGAAACCCGCGACGATGTGATCGTTGCGACCGGTCGCTCCGACTATCCCAATCAGGTCAACAATGTGCTGTGTTTTCCGTTTTTGTTTCGCGGTGCACTGGATGTGCGGGCGGTGCAAATCAACGATGCCATGAAGCTGGCGGCAGTGGCGGCGCTGAAGGACCTGGCAAAACAGCCGGTACCGGCCGAGGTGCGGGCGGCCTATGGCGGTGTGGAAATAGGTTTCGGGCCCGGTTACATCATCCCCAAACCGACCGATCCGCGCCTGTTGGCGGCGGTGGCCGGCGCCGTGGCAAAAGCCGCTGTCGACTCCGGCGTGGCGCATCTGCCCTACCCAAAACACTACCCGCTGCAAAGTGTTTAGGCGGGTAGTGCCGGCTGGCGACTTAAAATAACTCCTCGGGCGGCGCCTGGGCGGCGTCGGGGTCGCTGATAGCGTTGGGATCGAAGTCGGCCAGCACCGGCAGGTTGTCGGTGCGGAAGAACTCAAAGATGGTATCGGTACTGCCGGGTTGGGCCCGGTTGCCGGTTTTCGGGTCGATACTGATGGCGACCAGCCCGTAGGGTTGGCGCCTGACGGTTTCCGGTACGCCCTCCAGCGCCGTGCGCATAAAGTCGATCCAGATCGGCAGGGCGGCGGAGCCGCCGTATTCCCTTTGGCCCAGTGGCAGATTTTGATCGAAGCCGAGCCAGGTGGTGGTAACCAGGTGACCGTTGTAGCCGGAAAACCAGGCGTCCTTGGGGCCATTGGTGGTCCCGGTCTTGCCGGCCAGGTCGTTGCGGCCCAGCGCCATGGCCTTTATGCCGGTGCCTTTGCGCACCACGTCTTTCAACATGGAGTCGATCAGGAACGCCACCTGGTCGTCGAGCATTTTCGGTGCGCGGGGCAGCTCCATCGGTGGTGGTAGCAGCTCCTCTATTTCTTCGCCGATGTCCGGTTCGCCGGTGTCCGACGCCAGGGCGGCCGTCTCCGGGGCGGGTAGCTCGTCGGTTACCGGCAGTTGTGCGCCGCTTGCTGGGTCGGTCTCCAGTGCTGTCGGATCGGTCTCGGCCGCGGTCAGTTCGGTTTCCGGGTCCGCCTCCGCTTCGCTGTCACAGTCCCGGCAGACGGTGGGCGGGACGGCCTGGTAGACCACCTGCTCTTCGGCATTGGTGATATGGTCGATCAGATAAGGGTCTACCAGGTAGCCGCCATTGGCGAATACTGCATAGCCTCTGGCGATTTCCAGCGGCGTCATTGCGTAGCTGCCCAGAGCCAGCGACAAGTCGCGCGGAAACTTTGATTTTTCGAAGCCGTAGCGATCCATTCCATCGATGGCCCGGGAGATACCTATGCCGCGCAGCACGCGAATGGAAACCAGGTTGCGGGATCGGTACAGCGCCTGGCGCAGGCGGGTCGGTCCGAAGAACTTGCCGCTGTCGTCTCTCGGGCGCCAGGCCCCCTCCAGGCTGGCGTCGTCCAGAACGATAGGCGCATCATTAATAATGGACGCTGTGCTAAAACCGTTTTCCAGGGCGGCGGTGTAAATAAACGGTTTGAAACTGGAGCCCGGTTGCCGGGCCGCCTGGGTGATGCGATTGAAATGGCTCTGGTTGAAGTCGAAACCGCCCACCAGGGATTTGATTGCGCCGTTTTCCGGATTGAGGGCCACCAGCGCCGCCTGTGCTTCCGGCACCTGGGTCAGGTGCCACAACTCATCGCGCTGCACCACTCTGACGACGTCGCCGAGGTTCACCACATCCTGCGCCTGTTTGGGCTTGGGGCCGCGCCGGTCTTCCGACAGGTAGCGGCGCGCGCTGGCCAGTCCCTGTTCCCAACCGACACTGATCAGTTGGCCGTCGGCAAGCACCGCAGTAAAGGACTGTTCATCGACGCGGGTGACCGCGGCCGGTGCGAGATTGGCGTAGCGGGGAATGGTGCTGAGCGTCTGCTGCCAGTTCTCCAGGTCCAGTGACGGTTGCGGCGACTGGTCCGGCGTCGCTGCGGCGTCAGCGGTTGTGGCGGGGTCCGCCTCGCCGGTGCCAGCGGCCGCGTCCGGCGCCGGTGCGGCGTCGCTGTAGACCGGCTCCAGAGTCATCTCCGGTCCGCGGTAGCCGTGGCGCTGGTCGTAGGTCATCAGGCCTTTGACGACGGCTTGCTGGGCGCTGCCCTGCATGCGACTGTCGATGGTGGTGTAGACCTGGTAGCCATCGGTATAGGCTGCTTCGCCGAAAAGTTCGACCGCTTTTTTGCGGGCCATTTCCGCCACATAAGGCGCGCTCAATTCGAGACTCAAACCGTGGTAGCTGGCTGTGACGGGTTCGGCGCTGTAAATTTGATAAGTGGCCTCGTCGATATAATCCAACTCCAGCATGCGCTCGAGAATATAGTTGCGTCTGACCAGGGCGCGGGTCGGATTGACGATCGGGTTGTATTTGGACGGCGCTTTTTGCAGCCCCGCGGTCATTGCCAACTGCGCCAGGTTGAGTTCATCGATGTCCTTGCCGTAATAAACTCTCGCCGCCGCTCTGATACCGTAGGCGCGATTGCCCAAAAAAATCTGGTTGACGTAAAGCTCTAAAATTTCCGCTTTGCTCAACTCGCGTTCGATTTGCAGAGCCAATAATATTTCATTGAATTTGCGGGCGAAGGTGCGCTCGAAAGTGAGGAAAAAGTTCCTTGCCACCTGCATGGTTATCGTACTTCCACCCGATTGTTTGCGACCTGTTAGCAATAATTGTGACACTGCTCGCAAAAGTCCCTTAATAGATACGCCATGATGCGAGTAGAATTGATCGTCCTCGATGGCCAACAGTGCCTGGATGTATTGTGGTGGGATTTCTTCGTAACTGATCGGCGTGCGACGCTTCTCACCAAATTCACCAATCAGTTTCTGGTCACTCGAGTAGACGCGTAGTGGTGTTAAGTATTTAAAGTCCCGCAACGCTTCAACCGCTGGTAGTTTAGGGCTGAGGTACAGGTACATACCCCCCAAGACCACCAGAGAGCCGCTAAAACCGGCCAGTAGCAGCCACAAGGTGGCGATTATATAGGGCTTTTTGACAGTCATTTTTTCTATGTGAATTAATGGCTTAGCGGGCCTGAAGAGGGTGAAGCGACATTATAAAGCCTTTTTGAGGGTTTACATACGCACGCGGTTGTTGCAGGCTTAACTTAAAGTGCTATAACATAAAAACGACCTAAGTTACGGATATTGATAGAAAAATGGGCATTTTTGGCTTTCTAGAACAAAAGGCAAAACCGGTATTGGGGCTAGATATTAGCTCAACTTCGGTTAAATTGCTGGAACTGAGTCGCCAAGGCGACAACTATAAGGTGGAAAGCTACTCAGTCAGGGCCCTGCCCCCGAATGTGGTTGTCGAAAAAAACATTAACGATCTCGAGGCGGTAGCGGACGTTGTGCGGGTGGTCGCGCAGCAGGCGAAAAGCAAGGTCAAGCAGGCGGCGGTGGCGGTGGCCGGCTCCGCGGTGATCACCAAACAGATCGAAATGCCCGCCGGGCTCAGCGACGATGCCATGGAGACCCAAATCTCGCTGGAAGCCGACCAGTATATTCCCTATCCCCTGGAAGAAGTCGCTATCGATTTTGAAGTGCAGGGCGAATCCGATCGCAACCCCGATCAAGTCGATGTCCTGTTGGCGGCCTGTCGTCGGGAAAATGTCGATCTGCGTGTCAATGTGCTCGAACTTGCCGGCCTGCAGCCGAAAGTCGTGGATGTTGAGGCCTATACTATGGAGCGGGCCTTCTCGCTGGTGGCAGAGCAACTCGAGGATCAGGAAGATCAGGTGGTGGCGGTAGTCGATATCGGCGCCACCATGACGACCCTCAGCGTGCTGGTCGATGGCAAGACCGTATATACCCGCGAGCAGTTGTTTGGCGGCAAGCAATTGACCGAAGAAATACAGCGCCGCTACGGATTATCGACCGAGGAGGCCGGGCTGGCGAAAAAGCAAGGTGGCCTGCCTGACGACTATGACCTGGAGGTACTGGAGCCTTTCAAAGACGCCGTCGTCCAACAGGTGACCCGTTCGCTGCAGTTTTTCTTCTCCTCCAGCCAGTACAACGATGTCGACCATATCGTGTTGGCCGGCGGTGTTGCCGCCATGGAGGGACTGGTTGAGTTGATCGAGGAAAAACTCGGTACTCAAACCAGCGTCGCCAACCCCTTTGCCAATATGGCGGTATCGCCGAAAGTGAATGCCGTTGCCCTGGCCAATGATGCGCCGGCTTTGATGATAGCAACGGGGTTAGCGATGAGGAGCTTTGACTGATGGCAAAGATCAACTTATTGCCCTGGCGCGACGAATTTCGCCAGGAAAAAAAGAAAGAGTTCACGACCGTATTTTTGGGTGTCTGTGTTTTCTCCGCCCTGGTCGCCTATCTGTGGATCAACACGGTGGAGAATTCGATCGAGAGCCAAAACAATCGCAACACTATGCTGGAGCAGGAAATCGCCGCGCTGGAAGAGCAGGTCAAGGAAATTCAGGAACTGAAGCGGCGCAAAGCGGAGCTGATCGATCGCATGCGCGTGATTCAGGACCTGCAGGGTACCCGACCGGTAATCGTGCGCTACTTCGACGAACTGGTGCGCTCGGTGCCCGACGGTGTGTTTATCACCCTGTTGAGTCGCAAAGGCAACGTGATCAGCATTGAAGGGGTCAGTGAATCCAACAACCGAGTATCGACACTGATGCGCAATCTCAACTCCTCTGACTGGTTCTCGGCGCCGAACCTGAATTCCGTTACTCTGGCGCCCGAGTTTGGTGAGCAATCCATGCAATTTAAATTGACGGTCAACACGGCGGTGCCGGGCGGCGAGACTGAGGCCGAGTCTGTGGCGGGAGGTAACTGATGGCCGCTGCGGACATTATTCAACAACTGCAGGACTTTGATCTCAGCGAGATAGACTGGGATCGCGTCGGTATCTGGCCGACGCCGATAAAGGTGATCGCCTGCCTGCTTGCGTCAACCGCTATCATAGTGGCGGGCTACTTTTTCTTTGTCAAAGACTTGAACTTACAACTGGAAAGCGCCAGGGCCAAGGAGCAGAACCTGCGCAGCTCCTTTGAAACCAAGGCGTTTGAAGCCTCCAACCTCGAGTCTTACCGCGCGCAGATGGTGGAAATGGAAGCCTCTTTCGGCGCCCTGGTGGCGCAGTTGCCGAGTGATACCGAGGTGCCCGGGCTGTTGGAGGATATCGATGAGAAGGGCAATGAGAGCGGGCTCAATATCCTGACTATTGATCTGCAGGCTGAAAATGTGCGCGAGTTTTACGTCGAGCTGCCAATCAAAATCGAGGTGGAGGGCGGCTATCACGACTTGGGTGCGTTCGTCAGCGGCATTGCCGGTATGCCGCGTATCGTCACCCTGCACGACTACGATATTTCCCAGGCCAGTGAGGGCAATATACTGGCTATGAACATACTAGCTAAAACATACCGCTATAAGGGACAGGAAGAATAAGCATGTGGTACAGAGTTGTGAGTCAGTTTTTGCTGGTACTGGGGGTGGTGTCCCTGAGTGCCTGCAGCGGCATGGGCGAACACGGTGATCTCAAAGACTATATTGCCGAGACCAAGCGGCGCCCGCAGGGCCAGATTGATCCGCTGCCGACGTTTCGCCCTTATCAGTCGTTTTCCTACAGCGCGGCGGCCATGCGCAGCCCGTTTGAGCAGCCCGTGGAAGACGGCGCGCCGACCTTCGTCGGCAATCCCAGTAACGTCAAGCCGGATTTTTCCCGGGAAAAAGAGTTTCTGGAGAACTTCAATTTTGCCTCTCTCTCCATGGTCGGCACGCTGGAGCAGGCGGGCACGCTCTGGGCGTTGATCAACGACGGCGAGGGGGCGATCCACCGTGTTACGCAGGGCAACTTCATGGGTAAGAATCACGGCAAGATAATAGAGGCGACCAGAACCCGCCTCGAGATTGTGGAAATCGTTCCCGACGGACTGGATGGGTGGGTTGAAAGGCCTCGCGTTTTAAAATTAGTAGAAAAGGAATAGCGAACTATGTCAGCTTTGTTTAGATCAGCAAGAGCTGTGTTAGGCCTGATAGGGTGGGGCTGTGTGTGCGCATTGGTGCCGTCATCCCTGTGGGCGGCTAACCTCGAAGATATCAGTTTTGCCGAACTGCCGGGAGAGCGCTTCGAAGTGCGCATGGAGTTCTCGGAAGCGCCGGCAACACCGGCCGGTTACACCATCGAACAGCCCGCGCGTATCGTGTTGGATTTTCCCAACGTCGAAAACCTGCTGAAAGAGAAAAAGTACCCGTTGTCATTTGGCAATGCAAAAAGTGCGGTGGTATTGAGCGGCGGTGGACGCACGCGTCTGATTCTGAATCTCGGAGAACTGACCCAGTACCAGACCCGATCGGAGGGCAATGCGTTTTTTGTCGAGGTCGGCACCACCCAGATTGCCGATTATGTGCAGGGTTCCCAAAGCGTCGCGCCCTCGGTTACCAGCACCACAACCGGCACCAGCACCGTGCGCGATCGCGGCGCCCTGTCGATTTCCAATATTGATTTCAGGCGCGGTGAGGACGGTGAGGGTAAGGTTATCGTTACTCTCAGCGATCCCAGTGTCAATGTGGATGTCGAGGACCTGGCGAGCGGCATCGAGCTTTCGTTTATCAACACGCTGTTGCCGGAGGAGCTGCGCCGGCGCCTGGATGTCACCGATTTTGCCACACCCGTGACGTTTGTCAGCTCGGACTATGACGGCAGCAGCACCGTGATCAAAATCACGCCGACCGGTGATTATGACTACCTCGCCTACCAGGCGGATAACCAGTATGTGATCAGCGTGAAGCCGCTGTCCGACGAAGAGCTGGAAGAGAAGCGCTCGAAATTCGCCTTCGTCGGCGAAAAGCTGTCACTGAACTTTCAGGATATTGAAGTCAGGTCGGTGTTGCAGCTGATCGCCGACTTTACCGAGTTGAACCTGGTGGCCAGCGATACCGTTTCCGGTCGTATCACTCTGCGTCTCGACAACGTGCCCTGGGATCAGGCGCTGGATTTGGTATTGAAGACCAAGGGACTCGACAAGCGCCAGGTGGGTAACGTGTTGATGGTGGCACCGGCCGTTGAAATTGCCGAGCGCGAGCGCCAGGAGTTGGAAACCAAAAAACAACTGGAGGAACTTGCCCCGCTGCGTACAGAGTACATTCGTATCCGCTACGCCAATGCCCGCGAGCTGTTTAAACTGTTCACCCAACAGGAGGGTGGTTTTGGCGGCGGTGCTGATTCCGGTACCTCCACGGGCAGTATTCTGTCTGAGCGCGGCCAGGCGATTGTCGACGAGCGCACGAACTCCATTATCCTCACCGATACGGAAGAGAAGATTCTGGAGTTTGTCGAGCTGGTTGAAAAAATCGATGTGCCGATTCGCCAGGTAGAGATAGAGGCGCGGATCGTTATCGCCACCACGAACTTTCGCGAGGAACTGGGGATAAGGTTATTCGGTGACGGTATCTCCGTGCAAAACGGCAACCTGTTTGAGTTTACCGGTAGCCTGGCCGGGTTGTCGGAGCTGGGCCCGGCGGGACTGTTTACCGATAACGATGGTGACGGTATTGCCGATCAGGAACGGAACTTGGACAACTCCACTATTATCGATTTGGGTACCCTGCAAAATCCGGCCGGTGCGTTTACCTGGAATCTGCGAACCGACGACACCCTGATCGGTATGGAGCTTTCCGCGCTGGAGGATACCGGCAATGCGGAGATCGTGTCGCAGCCCAAGGTTATAACCGGCGATAAGCAACAGGCGACGATTGAATCCGGTACCGAGATCCCGTTCCAGGAGGCATCCGCCAGTGGTGCCACCTCCACCTCGTTCAAAGAGGCGGTGTTGAAGCTGGATGTCACGCCGCAGATTACCCCGGACAACCGCATTATCATGGATTTGCAGATCAATCAGGATGCCGTGGGTGAAATCGACCTGGCCAGTGGTATCCCCACTATCAACGTCACCGAAATAGCGACTCAGGTGCTGGTGGGTAACGGCCAGACTGTAGTACTTGGCGGTATCTACCGGACTGAGGAGTTCCTCGGCGAAACCAAAGTGCCGGTGCTGGGCGATATTCCCTATATCGGCCGCATTTTTCGCCGCGATATCAATACGCACGAAAAGCGCGAGCTGTTGATTTTTATTACCCCGCGCATACTCGTGGAGTCGAGGGCCAACTAGGCCGCAGCGCGGGCCAACCGGTTTTTAATTGGCAGTGCCCGCAGTCGTGATTCCATGAAGACCGGTAACAATATCATTCTCGTCGGCCCCATGGGGGCCGGCAAGTCCACCATCGGCCGGGTGCTGGCCGCCCAGCTCAACCTGCCTTTCGAGGATAGTGACCGCGTTATCGAGACGCGCACCGGCGCCGATATCCCCTGGATTTTTGATGTCGAGGGGGAGCAGGGCTTTCGCCAGCGGGAGTCAGCCGTGCTGCGGGAACTGGTGCAGGCCCAGGGGCTGGTGCTGGCCACCGGCGGCGGCATTGTCATGCGGGAGGAAAACCGCCGCTGTCTCAACAGCGGCGGCCAGGTGGTTTACCTGACCGCCTCCATTGAGCAACTGCTCGAGCGCACCTATAAAGACCGCAAGCGGCCGCTGCTTCAGGTCGACGACCCGAAACAGAAAATCATCGAACTGATCGAACTGCGCGACCCCCTGTACCGCGAGGTGGCCGACTATATTGTCAACACCGACAAGCGCAGCCCCAAGTCCGTTGCCCACGAAATTGCCGGTTTGGTGGGCTGATGGCCGGCGCTGATGTGGTACAGTCTCACTCCCTTTTTCCATAAATGTGAAATGGTCAGTGGGGCTTTCCAGTACTTCGACTAATAAAGATTTTCACCCAAAACGGGTTTTGGTGTCCTAGCCGGCTCGAGACCTCAGTGCAGCCGACGTGAAAAAATTTTCTGGTCAAAGCACTGGTAGGGCTTTCCAGCAGGACTTTCCAGCAGGACTTTTCAGTAGGGCTTTGAAGCATGCAAACCTTATCCGTTGAACTCGGCGATCGCAGCTACCCCATCTATATCGGCACCGGCCTGTTGGACAACCGGGAGCTATTCCTGCCCCATATTCACGGCCGCCAGGTGTGTGTGGTGACCAACGCGACCCTGGCGCCGCTCTACCTGGCGCCGCTGCTGGAGACACTGGCACCCCTGCAGGCCGACAGCGTGGTACTGCCCGATGGCGAGCAGTTTAAAAACTGGGAGACGCTCAACACCATTTTTGATGGTTTGCTGCAGGCGCGCCACAACCGCACCACAACCCTGATTGCGCTGGGCGGTGGCGTGGTCGGCGATATGACGGGTTTTGCCGCGGCCTGTTACCAGCGCGGTGTCAACTTCATCCAGGTGCCCACCACGCTCCTGTCCCAGGTGGATTCGTCGGTGGGCGGCAAGACCGGTATCAACCACCCGCTCGGTAAAAACATGGTGGGCGCGTTTTACCAGCCCCGCAGCGTGATTATCGATATCGCCACCCTCACCAGCCTGCCGGATCGGGAATTGAGTGCCGGCCTGGCGGAGGTCATCAAGTACGGTCTGATTGCCGACCCGGCGTTTCTCGGCTGGCTCGAAACGAATATGGCGCTCCTGCTGGCACGGGATGTGGCGGCGCTGGCGTGGGCTATCGAGCGCTCCTGCCAGATCAAGGCCGAGGTGGTCGCGCGCGATGAGAAAGAGGGTGGTCTGCGCGCCATTCTCAACCTCGGCCACACGTTCGGTCACGCTATCGAGACGGCGTTGGGTTACGGTGTCTGGCTGCACGGCGAGGCCGTGGCGGCGGGGATGTGTATGGCCGCCGAACTCTCGAGGCGCCGGGGCTGGTTGAGCGGGGCGGATGTCGAGCGGGTGCGGGTATTGCTCGAGCGCGCCGGTTTGCCGACCCGGTCGCCGCCGGGCCTGTCGGTGCAGCGCTACCTGGCTTTGATGGCCGTGGACAAGAAAGTCCTGGACGGCCGGCTGCGGTTGGTGTTGCTCGAAGCGCTGGGCCGGGCCTGCGTGACTGACGATATCTGCGGGGAAACCCTGCGGGCGACCCTGGCCGACTGCGGTGCCGAGGCTTGATTCAGTCCGGTAAACGGAATAGCCTGGACGGGATGTAGCGCTGGACAGGATGGTAAGCTATGGCGGTTGAGACAGAGCTGAAGCCGGCCAGGGGATCGGGGTCTGGATTGACACCGACTCCGCCCCAGACACCAACAGGCCCCGGCGGCATGGTCGACTGGCTGGCCGCGCTCGGCCTGACGCAGGACCCCTTCGCTGCGGATAATCCGCCTTTTTTCGACGCTGCCGGGCGCGGGCAGTTGCTGGAGCAATTGCTGCATCACTGCCAGTTCAGCGCCAGCGCGCTGGTGGTACTGGGGGAGGCCGGCGCGGGTAAATCCACGTTGTTGCGCGAACTCTTGAACCACCTCGGTTCCAACGATGCCGTCTGTTGTGTCGATGTACCGGCGATTTATGACGCGGAGCAGGTGCTGGCCGATGTCGTGGGCGACTTTGGCCTGGTGGTGCCGGAGGACGCCGGTCGCGGACAGTTATTGTCCGAGATTCGCCACTTCGGCCAGACCGGTGAAGAGGGGGCGCTGGCCCTGTTGGTGGTCGACAATGCCCACCACCTGGACGATCAGCTGCTGGCGGCCCTGCTCAGTTTGCTGCAGGGGCAGGACGACGCGGTGCGGCCTCTGCACCTGGTGTTGTTCGGCGACCCGTCGCTGGCGTTGCGACTCGATGCCTTCGGCATCGTGGATGTCTTGATTCACGATATGGTGGTGGCGCCATTCGAGCGCGACGAGGTGGCGCAATACCTGGATTTTTGCCTGGCGCAGGCGGGCTATGACGGTGAACCCCTGTTCACCGATGTCGATATCGACCATTTGTGGCAGGCCTCCAAGGGGCTGCCCGGGCAGCTCAATCCGCTGGCGCGCCGGCACCTGATTGAAGCGGTTACCCCGGCGCCGGCAGCGCGGCGCCGGCCGCTGTTGCCGCTCGGCCACGCGCTGGTGGTAACGGCACTGGGGGCGGTGTTGTTGATGGCGCTGTTTTACGGTGAGGGTGAACCCCCGGCGCCGGTTGCCGGGGCACCGCAGGCGCCGGCCGCTGAAGTTGCCGAAGCCGCCGACATCGCGGCGGTCAAGCCGCCTGCCGCGCAACCACCCGCCACTGCCGAACCGCCGCAGATGCGCCCGGCGACGCCACCGTCCCCCGCCGGGACGACCGCGTCCAGGTCGCGGGACAGGGTGGCTGACCTGGAACCGGTGGTGCCGGACCGGGAGTTGAGACGCCTGCCGGCCCCGGCCGCCGGTACTCCCGGCAATGCCGCCGCCGACACCCCGCCGCCGCGACAGCCCCCGGCGGCGGCCGGCCCCGACTGGTCGGCGGACGAGACACAGTTGCTGGCGCAGGCGGCCAGTGCTTACACCCTGCAGGTACTGGCCGCCGGGTCGGCCGACAGCGTGCGTGAGTTCGTAGCGCGTCAGGCCGATGCCGCCGCCCTGCAGGTGTTTACCACTCGCCGTGCCGGCAGAGACTGGTATGTGGTGGTGCACGGCAGCTTTCCCGATGCCGCCAGTGCACGCCGGGCCATTGCGGCACTGCCACAGGCGTTACGGGAGGCCGGCCCCTGGCCCAGGTCTATGGCCAGCGTCCAGACTGAAATAAAGGAGTATCGCAGGAATTGATGCCAGTTCGCCGACGTTCGTATAATTACAGCTGAAACTAACGGCGTTTAGCGTCGGTTTGACCTTGCCAAACTGGGTATGAGCAGTTAATATCCTGCGCCCATTTGCCAAGAAGCCCCTGTCCAGGGGCTTTTTTGTCTAGGGCGTGATTTTTCACGGGCAGTAATGAATTTACCTTAGTGAGAGGCAGCAGCCTATGTCCACTGGCCTGTATCGATTAGACGAGTTTAAAGACAATTGCGGGTTTGGCCTGATTGCCCATTTGCGGGGCGAAGCCAGCCACCGGCTGTTGAAAACCGCGATCGAGTCCCTCACTTGCATGACCCACCGCGGCGGTATCGCCGCCGACGGCAAAACCGGCGACGGTTGCGGGCTGCTGCTGCAAAAACCCGATGCCTTTATGCGCGCTGTGGCGCGAGAAGCCTGTGGTGTCGAGTTGGGTGATGTCTACGGTGTCGGCTCAGTGATGTTCGACCGCGACAGCAGCGCCGCCGACAATGCCGAGGCCCTGCTCAACCGGCAGCTTGCCGCCCAGGGGCTGACGGTGGCGGGCTGGCGCGAAGTGCCGATCGACCCCGATTGTCTCGGGCCCATTGCCCGCGAAACCCTGCCCCTGTTCAAACATGTCTTTATCACCGGCGCCGGGCTGACGGAGCAACAGCTCAGCATCAAGCTGTTCGTCGCCCGGCGCAAAACCGAAATTCAACTGGCGGGTGATACCAGTTTTTATATTTCCAGTCTCAGCACCCGGGTATTGTCCTATAAAGGACTGATGATGCCGGTCGATCTGCCCAAATTTTTCACCGATTTGGCCGATCCGCGCCTGCAGACGGCCATCTGCGTGTTTCACCAGCGCTTCTCCACCAACACCATGCCGCGCTGGCCGCTGGCGCAGCCGTTTCGAATGCTGGCCCACAACGGCGAGATCAATACGGTGATGGGCAACCGCAACTGGTCGGTGGCGCGCACTCCCAAGTTTCAATCCGAGTTGCTGCCGCAGGTGGAGGAAATTACGCCGCTGGTCAATCGCACCGGCTCCGATTCCTCCAGCCTCGACAATATGCTCGAGCTGCTGTTGACCGGCGGCATGGAGTTACACCGGGCGGTGCGTATGCTGGTGCCGCCGGCCTGGCAGAATGTCGAACATATGGACCCCGACCTGCGCGCGTTTTACGAGTACAACTCCATGCATATCGAGCCCTGGGACGGCCCCGCCGGGCTGGTGATCACCGACGGCCGCTACGCGGTGTGCACCCTCGACCGCAACGGCCTGCGCCCCTCGCGCTGGGTGATCACCAAAGACGATGTCATCACCGTTGCCTCTGAAATCGGCGTCTACGCCTACCGGCCCGAGGACGTGGTGGCCAAGGGCCGGCTCGGGCCGGGGCAGATTCTGTCGGTGGATACCGAGACCGGCCAGCTCTACCACACCAAAGACGTGGACCAGATGCTCAAGCAGGGACAGCCCTACAAGCGCTGGCTGCGCAACAAGGCGATCCGCATTGAGGCCACCCTCAGTCGCGGCGCGGCGGAAAACAGCCTCAGCCACGAAGAGATACAGGTCTACATGAAAATGTTCCAGGTCTCGCTCGAAGAGCGCGACCAGGTGCTGCGTCCCCTCGCAGAGGGCGGGCAGGAGGCCACCGGCTCCATGGGCGACGACACGCCGATGGCGGTGCTGTCGCAGCAGCAACGCTCGGTATTTGACTATTTTCGACAACAGTTTGCCCAGGTCACCAACCCGCCGATCGATCCGTTGCGCGAGGCTATCGTGATGTCGCTGGAGACCTGTATCGGGCGCGAGCTGTCCGTTTACACCGAAACCGAGGCCCACGCCGATCGGGTAATACTGTCGTCGCCGGTGTTGTCGCCGGCCAAATTCCGGGCCCTGACGACACTGGACAAACCCGGTTACGACGTGGCGCCGTTTGACCTGCACTACCACCCCGGACAGCGGGATTTGCAGGCCGCTATCATCGACCTGTGTGACCGGGTGGTGGCCGCGGTCAGGGCCGGTAAAGTCATAGTGGTGTTGAGCGATGTGGTGCTGGAGCCAGACCAGCTGCCGATTCAGGCGCTGCTGGCCACCGGCGCCGTGCACCACCGCCTGACCCGCGAGGGGCTGCGCTGCGATGCCAATATCGTGGTGGAGACAGCCACCGCCCGCGATCCGCACCAGATCGCCGCCCTGATCGGCTACGGCTGCACCGCGGTCTACCCCTATCTCAGCTATCAGGTGATCAACGATCTTATCGGTACCGGCGAACTGCTCAGCGAGGTGGACGAGGCCTATCGCAACTACCGCCGGGGCATCAACAAAGGCCTGATGAAAATTCTCTCGAAGATGGGGATTTCCACCATCGCCTCCTATCGCGGGGCGCAGTTGTTCGAAGCCGTGGGGCTGGCCGAGGAAGTGGTGGACCTGTGTTTCGAAGGCACGCCCAGCCGCATCCAGGGGGCCCGCTTCGCCGACCTCCAGGACGATCAGGCGCGCCTCGCGGCAACGGCTTTCAAGGCCCGCAAACCGGTGAGTCCGGGCGGTCTGTTGAAGTTTGTGCACGGGCAGGAATACCACGCATTTAACCCCGATGTCGTGCAGGCGCTGCACAAGGCGGTCCAGGGCGGCGACTACGGCGCCTGGCGCGACTACGCGGCGCTGGTCAACGAGCGTCCGGTGGCAACGCTGCGCGACCTGCTGGCGCTGCGCGCCGATGTAACGCCGGTGGCGCTGGACCAGGTGGAGCCGGTGGATGTCATCGTCAAGCGCTTCGATTCGGCCGGCATGTCGCTCGGCGCCCTCTCCCCCGAGGCCCACGAGGCCCTGGCCGAAGCGATGAACCGTCTCGGCGGCCGCTCCAACAGCGGTGAGGGCGGCGAGGACCCGGCCCGCTACGGCACCGCCAAAGTCTCCAAGATCAAACAGGTGGCCTCCGGCCGCTTCGGCGTGACACCGGCCTATCTGGTCAATGCCGAAGTGCTGCAGATCAAGATTGCCCAGGGGGCCAAACCCGGTGAGGGCGGCCAATTGCCCGGCGGCAAGGTCAACGGCCTGATCGCCCGGTTGCGATACTCGGTGCCCGGTGTCACCCTGATTTCACCGCCGCCCCACCACGATATTTACTCCATCGAAGATCTGGCGCAGTTGATTTTCGATCTCAAACAGGTCAATCCCGATGCCCTGGTATCGGTGAAGTTGGTATCCCGGCCCGGTGTCGGCACTATCGCCGCCGGCGTCGCCAAGGCCTATGCCGACCTGATTACCATCTCCGGCTACGACGGCGGTACGGCGGCCAGCCCGCTCACCTCGATTCGCTACGCCGGTTCGCCCTGGGAGCTGGGGCTGGCGGAGACCCACCAGACCCTGCGCGCCAATGATTTGCGCGACAAGGTGAGAGTGCAGACCGATGGCGGTTTGAAAAGTGGTCTCGATGTGATCAAGGCGGCGATCCTCGGCGCCGAGAGCTTCGGCTTCGGCACCGCGCCCATGGTCGCACTTGGATGTAAGTACTTACGTATCTGTCACCTCAACAACTGCGCTACAGGTGTGGCGACACAGAATGATGGACTGCGCCGTGACCACTATATCGGCACAGTGGAAATGGCGATGAATTTTTTCCGCTTCGTGGCCGAGGAAACCCGTGAGTGGATGGCGCGACTCGGCGTGCGGCACCTTAGCGAACTGATCGGCCGCGTGGATTTGCTGCAGGTGCTCGAGGGTGAAACCCCCAAACAGCGCAATATCGACCTCAGCCCGCTGCTGCACACCGATGCGCTGCTGGCCGCCAAGCCGCAGCACTGCACTGTGCCGCGCAATGAGCCGTTCGACAAGGGGGAGACCGCCGAGCGTATGGTGGCGGCGGTACTGCCGGCGATCGAGGGCAAAACCGGCGGTGAGTTTGCGTTCACCATTACCAACTGCGATCGCTCCATCGGTGCCCGTATCAGTGGTGAAATCGCCAAGCGCCATGGCAATACCGGTATGAGCACAAGGCCGATCAAGCTCAAGTTGACCGGTATCGCCGGGCAGAGTTTCGGTGTCTGGAATGCCGGCGGCCTGGAAATGTACCTGCACGGCGACGCCAACGATTACGTCGGCAAGGGCATGGCCGGCGGCAAACTGGTGTTGCGGCCGCCGCCGGGCTCCAGCTTCAAGTCCAACGCCACCAGTATCATGGGTAATACCTGCCTTTACGGCGCTACCGGCGGCAAGCTGTTTGCCGCCGGGCGCGCCGGCGAGCGCTGCGGTGTGCGCAACTCGGGCGCCCACGTGGTGGTGGAGGGGGCCGGTGATCACTGCTGTGAATACATGACCGGCGGGATAGTGACGGTGCTCGGCCCCACCGGTGTCAACTTTGGCGCCGGCATGACCGGTGGCTTTGCCTATGTGCTGGATTTCGACAACAGCTTCGTCGATAAATACAACCGCGAGCTGGTGGAAATCTGCCGGGTTAACAATGAGTCCATGGAGGCTTACCGCAACCACCTGCGCGGGGTTATCGACGAGTTTGCGGTCGAAACCGAAAGCGCCTGGGGGCGCCAGTTGCTGGAGGACTTCAGCGATTACGTCGGCAGATTCTGGCTGGTCAAACCCAAGGCCGCCAATCTGGCCGGCCTGCTAAACAGCGTCACGCGGCGCGGCGAGTAAGCTCGCCGGTTGCGGTGTCTGCCATTGAATTGAGGCCATGCTATGACCGAACGCCTGCACAATGATTTTCAGTTTATCGACGTCGGCCGGCAGGACCCGGATAAAAAAAGTATCGATGTCCGGCGCCGGGATTTTGGGGAAATTTACGAGCCGTACACCGAAGACCAGGTGAAGAACCAGTCGCACCGTTGTCTGGAGTGCGGCAACCCCTATTGCGAGTGGAAGTGCCCGGTGCACAACTACATACCCAACTGGCTGAAGCTGGTGGCCGAGGGCAATATCATGGAGGCGGCCGACCTCTGCCACCAGACCAATACCCTGCCGGAAGTCTGCGGCCGGGTTTGCCCCCAGGACCGTCTCTGCGAGGGTGCCTGTACCCTCAATGACGGCTTTGGTGCGGTGACCATCGGCAGCACTGAAAAGTACATTACCGATACCGCTTTTGCGCTTGGCTGGAAGCCGGACATGTCGAAGGTGGTGTGGACGGACAAGAAAGTGGCCGTTATCGGCGCCGGTCCTGCCGGTCTCGGCTGCGCGGATGTGCTGGCGCGCAACGGCGTGCGGCCGGTGGTATTTGATCGCTACCCGGAGATCGGCGGCCTGCTGACTTTCGGTATCCCCGAATTCAAGCTGGAAAAGTCGGTGATGACGCGGCGCCGGGAAATATTTACCGCTATGGGTATCGAGTTCCGCCTCAACACGGAGGTGGGCACCGACATCACCATGGCGCAATTGATGGCGGATTACGACGCGGTGTTTATGGGTATGGGCACCTACACCTATATGAAGGGCGGCTTTCCCGGCGAAGACTTGCCGGGCGTATTCGATGCGCTGCCGTTTTTGGTGTCCAGCGTCAACCGCAACCTCGGCTTTGAAAAGGACCCCGGTGACTTTATCAGTGTGGCCGGCCAGCGCGTGGTGGTGCTTGGCGGCGGCGACACGGCGATGGACTGCAACCGCACCTCGATCCGCCAGGGTGCCGCCAGTGTCACCTGCGCCTATCGCCGCGACGAAGAGAATATGCCCGGCTCGCGTCGCGAAGTCGCCAACGCCAAGGAGGAGGGCGTACAGTTCCTGTTTAACCGCCAGCCCATTGCCATTGTCGGCGACAATCGGGTCGAGGGCGTCAAGGTGGTCACCACGCAACTGGGCGATGCGGATGAAAACGGCCGCCGCCGTCCCGAGCCGATACCCGGCAGCGAGGAAATCCTCCCGGCCGATCGGGTGCTGATTGCGTTCGGCTTTCGCCCGAGCCCGGCATCCTGGTTCGGGCAGCACGAGATTCGAATCAACGACTGGGGCGGTGTCGAGGCGCCGGAGCAGCAGCAATATAAATTCCAGACCAGTAACCCCAAGGTATTTGCCGGCGGCGACATGGTACGCGGCTCGGACCTGGTGGTGACCGCCATCTGGGAAGGGCGCGAGGCCGCTGACGGTATTTTGGACTATTTGGATGTTTAATCCGACATTTAAACTTGACGAGTGGTCAGGGTGACTCTTACTTTAGCGGAGGCGGACGAATTAACCGGTCCGGCTCCAATGGCGCTTCCTTAAGCAGCTATGTGCTAATTGACCGGTCTGGCTCTGGCTGAAGCCTTCAGAAACACGGGCTAGGCGCCCCCCTGATAAACCCATCCCTGGGAGCTTCCCGACAGCATCCCTGCTGTCGAGAGTTTCTGAAGGCTTCAGCCAGAGCCAGGCCCCCCTTCAGTACGCTTAATCGAGATTGATGTGACTTGGAAGGGATCGATAAACTGATGTAAATACACTTACGGAAGTGACATTGCGGTCTGCCGCCGGTATCTTTAATCAGGATCAATTTTGCTGCCAGCTCCTCTAACCAGGTTGTAACTATTGCTATGTCTGAATTAAAAAATGATCGGTTTCTGCGCGCGCTCCTGCGTCAACCCGTTGATGTTACACCGGTCTGGATGATGCGCCAGGCCGGTCGCTACCTGCCGGAGTACCGCGCGTCCCGGGAGCGGGCCGGCGACTTTATGGGTCTTTGCACCAACCCCGAGTTGGCCTGCGAGGTTACCCTGCAACCGCTGCAACGCTACCCGCTGGATGCCGCTATTTTATTTTCCGACATACTGACGATTCCCGACGCCATGGGCCTGGGCCTCTATTTCGAGGCCGGCGAGGGGCCGCGCTTTCGCAAAACCGTTAGCACCGAGGCGGATATCGAGGCCCTGCCGGTGGTAAAGCCCGAGCAGGATTTGCCTTACGTGGTGGACGCAGTCGCGACGATTCGCCGCGAACTCAACGGGCGGGTGCCCTTGATAGGCTTCTCCGGCAGCCCCTGGACACTGGCCACCTATATGGTGGAAGGTGGCTCCAGCAAAGACTTCCGGCGCACCAAACAGCTCGCCTACAATCAGCCCGAGCTGATGCACCGGCTGTTGGGCAAGCTGGCGGTGTCGGTAACCGACTACCTGAACGCCCAGATACGGGCCGGGGCGCAGGCCGTGCAAATCTTCGATACCTGGGGCGGGGCCCTGTCTCACGCCGCTTACGGGGAGTTTTCGCTGGCCTACATGGAGAAGATCGTCAGCGGCCTGATCGGCGAAAACGACGGTCGCCAGGTGCCGGTCATCCTGTTTACCAAAGGCGGCGGGCAGTGGCTGCCGCGTCTGGCCGCCACCGGTGCCCACTGCCTGGGGTTGGATTGGACCACTGACATAGGCGCGGCCCGCAGCCTGGTCGGTGACCGGGTCGCTTTGCAGGGCAATATGGACCCCGCCGTGCTCTACGCCGCGCCGGCGCGCATTCGCGCGGAGGTGGCGGCCATCCTCGCCAGTTACGGTAGAGGGCCGGGGCATATCTTCAATCTCGGACACGGTATCACGCCGCAAGTGGACCCGGCCCACGCCGGTGTGTTTATCGAGGCCGTCCACGAGCTTTCCGCCGCCTATCACGACAACGTTTAAATAGCTCCTGACCCGCTGCGGCGGGCCCGTATCAGCGGGCCTGCCGGCCCACCGTATTTGTGGAAAGAGCTAGAATTAGGTATAAGTAAGCGGTTATTTCGCGACCGGGCCCACTATTTTACGAACCGGACAATTATTTTTATGACTGGGATAACTCTTTTTTTTACGACCGGGATAACCATCTTACGATCGGGACAGCCATTTCGTGGCCGGGAAAATGTCGCAGCCTAGGGCCTGTCAGCACTGTTTCAGTTAGCTCTGTTGGGCCTGACAAAGCGCCAATCCAGTGGTGCGGCATCCCGACGCGAGGAGCGTGGTTTGGCAGAGCCAACTAAAATAGTGCTGACAGGCCCCGGTTATAATAAGCGACGGAGACTGTAAATTTGGGAATTAAGCAAGTTAAACTGGATGTCAACGAAGTGGCGATCGGCATGTTTGTGTCGGGGTTGGATCGCCCTTGGACGCAGACGCCCTTCCCGTTGCAGGGGTTCTATGTCAGGGACATGGAAGAAATAAAACAACTGAAGGCCCATTGCAGTCATGTCTACATCGATGTAATCAAAGGCCGCGGTCCGGTGGCCGCCAAATTAAATCCGCTCAGTAAACCGGGGCTCAAAGCCAAAGTGGCGGCCCGGGCGGCGAGGTCGGCGTCTGCCAATGTCGATGTGGCGCCGCTGAAAATCCGCCGCGATGTCTATAACGAAAAAGAACCGCTGCGCAAAGAAGTCAAAAAAGCCCAGCAGTTGCACCAGCAGGTGTATCGCGCCGTGGGCGAGGTCATGGATCAGCTCGAGCGCAGCGACAATGTGCCGGTCCACGCCACCAAGCGGGCGGCCAGCGATATGGTCGACAGCGTGGTGCGCAACCCCGACGCTTTCACCTGGTTGTCGCGAGTGCGGGAAAAGGATGAGTACACCTATAGCCACGCGGTGCGCTCTGCGGTCTGGGCAATTCTGTACGGCCGCCATATCGGGCTCACCAAAAAAGAGATGGACACTCTGGCGCTGGGCGTGTTGCTGAAGGATATCGGCAAGGCCCGCCTCGAAACCCAGGTGATCATCAAAAAAGACCGCACTGCGGCGCAGCAGCGGGAGTATGAAAAGTTTGTTGAATACAGTGTCGAATTGCTGCGCGCCACGCCCGGCGTCGAGGCGCGGGTCATTGCCGTGGTCAAGAGTCACTGCGAACGTTTGAACGGCAGTGGTTTTCCGCAACACCTCAAGGGCGATAAGATTCCGCTGTTGGCAAAAATCGCCGGTATCGTGACTTACTACGATGAAACCACCAATCCCCGCGGTGAGCAACACCCGCTGGCGCCGTCCAAGGCGGTGGCGAAACTCTACGAACTGCGCAATATAGAGTTTCAGGAAGAGTTGGTGGTCGAATTTATCCGGGCCATCGGGCTCTACCCGACCGGTACCCTGGTGGAGTTGAATACCGGCGAAGTGGGGGTGGTGGTCGAGCAGAATTTCGAGCGCCGTTTAAAGCCCAAGGTCATGCTGGTGTTGGATGCCTGCAAAAACCATTTGCGCAAACCGCTGCTGCTGGACCTGGCGGAAGACGAGAAGCGCAAGCAGGCGATGGTCGATTCCGGCAAGCGCCGCCCCGATGAAATAGAAAAAATTGAAATTGCCCAGGACCTCGAACCCGGGCGTTACGATGTTGATATCGGCGAAGTTCGCGATAACTACCTGTTTAAGAGCGAAAAGAAAAGTTTGCTGTCGATTCTGGGGTTGAACCGGGACTAGCCGAGTTTCAATGGCAGTTGCTTCGGGTGCTGTTCCTAATGGTAATTGCTTAAGAAAAACTGTGCCGGTTGATCGGCCTGCCGCTAGGTGGGGCTGTCAGAAACACGTCGTAGACCCCTCCCTGGGGACTTCCCGGCAGCATCCCTGCTGCCGAGAGTTTCTGACAGCCCCACCTAGCGGCAGGCCTACCCGCGGTATTCTTAAACTGGTTCGAGAGTGCTTGGAGGCTGATTAATTGCTCACATTTTCTTGAGTAAGCGCCATAGGTTACCAGCCCTGAATACCCCTACACCTCACCACCCAGTTTTTCCCCCATCCGTGTGGCTGCCCCGGTCCGGTAATCGTCGTCCCAGGCAATTTTTCCCGGACCAAAAAGTACTATCGCTGTAGAGCCCAGTTTGAAGCGCCCCATCTCGTCGCCCTTGGCAAACGAAAATTCCCGCAGATCCGGGTAGTGACTGGTGCGAATCTGCCTGCGGGTCGGTGCCACCACGCCCGCCCAGGTGGTTTCTATGCTGGCCACGATCATCGCGCCCACCAATACCACCGCCATCGGGCCGTGCTCGGTATCGAACAGCGCCGCCACCCGTTCGTTGCGGGCGAACAGGCGCGGCACCTGGTTGGCGGTGGCCTCGTTGACCGAAAACAGATCGCCGGGGATATGCACCATGGTTTTCAGCGTGCCGGCGGCGGGCATATGCACGCGGTGATAATCCTTCGGCGACAGGTAGATGGTGGCAAACTTGCCGCCCATAAAGGGCTCGGCCAGGGCGGTGTCGCCGCCGAGCAGTTCGATAGCGCTGAAGTCCTGCCCCTTGGCCTGGAAAATACGCCCGTGTTCGATATCGCCGATTTGGCTGATGGCGCCGTCGGCCGGGCAGACGACGCTGCCTTTCTCAGTGGCAACAGTCCTGGCGCCGGGCTTCAGGGCGCGGGTAAAAAAGGCGTTGAAGTTTTTATAGTGACTGGGGTCTTCCTGTTCCGCCTCGCTCATATCCACTTCATAGCGCTCGGCGAACCAGCGAATGAAAGAATCCTTGAGCCAGGCGGTCTCCGTTTCCGCCAGCCAGCCGGCCGCCCGCGACAGGGCGTGTTGCGGGAGCAGGTATTGCAAAGCGGCAAATAATTTTTCATTCATAGGGGCTGTGACTTTTTGTTGAAAGTGGTTGTGTTGTTGCAAGTGACCTTGGCGGCAAACAAACGTTAGCTAGGTTTCCACCGGAGTATCCGGGTGGTTGCCCCATTCGGCCCAGGAGCCGTCGTAGGCGCGAATGTCGAAGCCGAGGGTTTTCCCCACCAGGTAAGTCAGACCGGAGCGATGGTGGGTTTGGCAATGGGTGACAATGCGTTTGTCGCCGGTTAACCCGCGCGCCGCCAGATAGGCTTTGGCGTCGGCGCGGATGCGCAGTTGGCGCTGGTGATCCATCAGCTCGGTCCATTCGCAGTGAACGGCGCCGGGGATATGCCCGCCCTTTAATGCCAGGACTTTTTCGCCCCGGTATTCGTCGCCGCCGCGGGCATCCCAGATAGCAAAGGCGGGGTCCTGCAGGTTGGCCATGATGTAGTCGATATCCGCCACCGGGGCCGTGTCGATATGCAGGCTGACTTGCCGTGCCGGGGCGGCGCGGGGCCGGGTGTCCAGCGGCAGGCCCGCCGCCCGCCAGGCCAGTATGCCGCCGTTGAGGTAGGAATAACGGGTGTGGCCGATGACATCGAGGGTCCAGATCATGCGGCCGGCCCAGCCACCGCCCTCATCGTCGTAAACCACCACATGGGTATCGGGGGTCAGCCCCAGACGTGAAAACAATGCCTCCAGTTGTCCCTCGGCAGGCAGTTTTCCCGCTGCCGGCGGAATCCCGCAGATCAACTCCCGCGGTGTCACATGCACGGCGCCGGGCAGGTGGCCGGCGCGATAACTGCTTTCGCTGCATAAATCGACCAACAGCAGGTGCTCGTCGCCCAGTCGCGGCTGCAACTGTTCGGGTTCAATGACCAGGGCCAGGTCCATAGGGTATCTCTCTCAGCTCGGAGTAACGCATTCTATAGCTACCGGCGCCCGGCTGCCAGTGCGGGGCGCCAACGCCGCCGGCGCGCTGTCTGCCGGCGTTCCAGGGCCTGTTCAAAAGTCGGGAACAAGGTTTTAATCGGAAAAAGTCTACACGTTATCCGCTGTGATCGGGTGCGCCCGGCTGCCGGCGCCATCACCTGCGTGGCGCGGCTTGACCCCGACGTGAGGTGATGGATTTCAATAGTGTTTGGAGGTGGGACTATGAGTGGTTATAGCATCGGACAAGTCGCAAAAATGTCCGGCGTCAGTAAACGGACTCTTCATCATTACCACGCAATAGGTTTATTGGTGCCGGCCGGGTCCGGCGCATCGGGCTATCGGCTCTACAGCAGTCAAAACCTGCTGGTGCTCCAACAAATCTTATTGTACCTGCAGTGGGCATAACGGCCGGGACAATTCCGGTGTCGACAGATCTGCCGGGCGCTGTAGTGACCGCCTAAAAAGGTTGATCGGTTTCCAGCGAGTGCAGTATATGGCGGAAGCTGGCCAGGCGTGCGGAACTGATAGCGCCGCGCTCCACCGCTGCGGTGATTGCACAGCCGGGTTCGCGGCTGTGCCGGCAGTCCCGGAATTTACAGTGGCCGAGATAGGGGCGAAATTCGATAAAGCCCTCCAGCAATTGCGCGGGGCTGATATGCCAGAGGCCGAATTCGCGGATGCCGGGGGAGTCGATCAGTCGCCCGCCGTCGGGGAAGTGAAACAACTGTGCCGTGGTGGTGGTGTGGGTGCCCTTTTGGGTAGTGGGTGACAGTTCGCCGACTTTGATATTGGCAGTGGGCAACAAGGCGTTTACCAGCGATGACTTGCCGACCCCGGACTGACCGACGAACACACTGGTGAAATCCGCCAGATATTGACGCAGCGCCGCCAGGCCCTGGCGCGATTTCGTGGACGCTGTCAGGGTTTGATATCCGAGCTGCCGGTAGCTGGCCATGATTTCTGCAATGGTCGCGCGGTTGGAGACATCGAGGCGATCGGTTTTATTCAGCAGTAGCAGCGGTGTTATCTGCAAGGTTTCCGCCGCCACCAGGTAGCGGTCCACCAGATTGCTGTAAGGGGTGGGGTAAGGCGCAATCACCACCACCACCCGATCGATATTGGCGGCCACGGTTTTGACCTGGCCCTGGCTGTCGGGACGACTCAATTCACTGCGCCGGGGCAGCACGGCGACGATCACGCCGGCAGAGCTGCCGTCGCGCCACACCACTCTGTCCCCGGTCACCAGGGAACCCAGGTTGGCCCGCATATGGCAGCGCTTGGCGGGACCGGGAACGTCGGCGGGGCCGACGTCCACCTGGGTGCCGAAGTGAGCTACCACCAGCCCCTCCTGTTCCGGCCCCAACTCGCTGTCGTCGACTTGTTGTATCGCCTGGTGCTGGCGCTTGGCGGCCCGGGCGGCGCGTTCTTGCTGGATTTTTTCGATGCGCCAGGCCTGCCTCCGCGTCAGCTTGCGATTAGCCATGAAAACCGGGAGCGGGGGCCTGACTGCGGAAAAAATGGGTATACATGGAAAACGGGGTTATCCTTGTCGGTTACGAGAGCCTTATTGTAGTGGATATTGACAAAATGAGCAGTGAAAACAATTTGATCTGGATCGATCTGGAGATGACGGGTCTGAACCCGGATACGGATGTGATTATCGAGATCGCCACTATCGTCACCGACGCCGATCTCAATACCCTGGCGGAGGGGCCGGTGTTCGCCATTCACCAGCCGGACCCGGTGCTCGAGGGTATGGATGAATGGAACACTCGCCAGCACGGCCAGTCCGGGCTGACCCGGCGCGTGCGCGAGAGCAGCATCGATACCGCCCGCGCCGAAGCTGATACCCTGGCGTTTCTGCGCCACTGGGTGCCGGCGGGCAAGTCGCCCATCTGCGGCAACTCCATCTGCCAGGACCGGCGCTTTCTGGCCCGCCGGATGCCGGCGTTGGAGGCGTACTTTCACTATCGCAACCTGGATGTCAGCACGCTTAAGGAGCTGGCGTTGCGCTGGCGCCCGGAGGTGCTGGCGGGTGTCAAAAAAGCTGGAACGCATCTGGCGCTGGACGACATCCGCGATTCGATCGCCGAGTTAAAGCACTACCGGCAGGTGTTTATCAACCTGCCGGCCTGAAGCTGCGAGCACCTTAAGGGACGCCTGCAACTTAGCAACCGATTAAAATTGTAAGCTTAATTTGCTAAGTTGCAGGCGTCCCGAATGGCACTGCTTTAAGCAAAAGTGTGCTAGTTGGCCGGTTTACCGCTGGGTGGGGCTTTCAGAAACACATCGTGAACCCATCCCTGGGGATTTCCCGACAGCATCCCTGCTGTCGAGAGTTTCTGAAAGCCCCACCCAGCGGTAAACCTACTTCCGATATTCTTAACCAAGATCGTTAGGGATAGTGTGGAGGTCGATAAACTGCGCAAATTTGCTTAGAGCAGTGCCATTCCAGGCGTCCCTCACTATGCTCACTATGATTGAAACCTGAATTTACGGCGCATAGGTCGATCCGACATATCGGCAGTGTGCGGGCTATGGGCGGCTTGCAGTTTTGTCGTTGTTTTTGACTTTGCGCCGGCGCCGGCGGCCCGGGTTGCGCTGCTGCGCCAGGGCCCAGTCGATATGCTCGCGCACCATCGGTGAAACCTCGTCGCGGCGGCGCTCCAGGGCGGCGATGATGGCGCTGTCGGAAGGCGCGTTGCCGAGTCCCACCGCGAGATTGCGCAACCAGCCCGCGTAGCCGGTGCGGCGTATTGCCGAGCCGGCGGTGCGCTGTAAAAACGTCGCCTCGCTCCAGTTGAAAAGCTCCAGCAGATCGCGGTTGTCGAGCTGGTGGCGCGGCTGGAAATCGGGCTCCGCGGTGGGCCGGGCAAACTTATTCCAGGGGCAGATAGCCTGGCAATCGTCGCAGCCGAAAACGCGGTTGCCCATGGGCTCGCGAAACGCTTCCGGAATCGCGCCCTGGTTCTCGATGGTCAGGTAGGAGATACAGCGGCGCGCATCCAGCACATAGGGTTCGGGAAAAGCGTCGGTCGGGCAGACCTTGAGGCAGGCGTTGCAGTCGCCGCACAGATTTTCCTGTGGGTCGTCATCCACCGGCAGCGGCAGATCGGTAAGAATTTCGCCGAGGAAAAACCAACTGCCGGCCTGCCGGTTGATAACCAGGGTGTGTTTGCCGACCCAACCCAGGCCCGCCTTTGCCGCCAGCGGTCGCTCCAGCACCGGCGCGCTGTCGACAAACGGCCGCTGGTGCAGGGTTCGGCCCGCGGCCTGCTCGATTCTCACGGCCAGCAGTCGCAGCCGTTTGCGAATAAGTTTGTGGTAGTCGCGCCCGAGGGCGTAGCGCGAGAGATAGGCTTTGGCTGGGCTTTTCAGTATTTCGATCTGCCGGGTATCGCCGGGCAGATAGTCCATGCGGGCGGAAATCACCCGCAGGGTGCCGGGGTGCAGGCGGCCCGGATCGGTACGCATATCGGCACGGTTTTCCAGCCATTCCATGGTGCCGTGGTAGCCTCGCCGCAGCCACTCGGCGAGCCTGGGCTTTTCCCGGCTCAGGTCGGTATCGCAGATACCCACCTGCTGAAAGCCCAGCTCCCGTGCCCAGATTTTGATATTGCTAGCCAGTTCGGTAAGGTCGTCGTCCCGGTGTTTGGACATGGTGCGCGCGGGTCCTTTCTATGTAGTCGTGCAGACACGTTATTCAGTGATGCGGGCAGGTCAATGAGAGCGCAGTGTCGATTGAGGTTTCCCTCCCGTCAATCGTTAACTAGAAGCTGCGTTATCCCCGCCGGATAGCGAGGCGGGTGCCGGCGCCGTGGCGGCGCGGCGTCTGAAGCAATGGCCTGCCGGCCGGTGCTCAGGTTGTGATTGTAGGCCCAACTTGGCACTCAGCAAACCACCACTAACCTATTGACTGACGGGACATGACATGATGAAACTCAGAACCGCGTTGGCTGCCCTCGGCGTTGCGGCGTTGCTAACCGCCTGTGATGGCGGCGAGGCGCCGGCGGCCGAGCTGCCGCAGGCCGCCACCGACCAGTCTGCCGCCTTCCTCGCCATGACCGAAGAGCAGGCCAAAACCTTTCTGCGCCGGGCGCCACTGTTTGCCACCAGCCTTGGCGTTTCAGCGGACTATCTGGGGGAGAAGTTCAGCGATCGTCTCGGCGATTTCTCAGTGGCCGCTGTTGCTGAAAACAAAGCCGCCAATGCCGAGTTTCTGGCTGCCCTGGATAAGTTTGACAGCAGTCGACTGCAGGGCACTGCGGCGACCACCTACGACGTCTTGAAAACGTCCCTGCAGATGGCCGCTGAATTCAAGCCCTATGTGCATGGGGCATACAACCCTCTGGGGATTTTTTCCCCTTATCCGGTGACGCAGATTTCCGGTCCCCATATCAGTTTGCCGCGCGCGTTGCAGACCCAGCATCCGCTGACCAGCGAAGCCGATGCAGAGGATTACCTGACCCGTCTCGGCCAGATACAGCAGGCCCTGGCGGATACCGCGGCGGTGGTGCGGGCAGATGCCGACCAGGGCGTGCTGCCGCCCGGTTTTGCGCTGGAGGGCGCGATTAACACGATTGCGCAGATGACGGCGCCGGCGCCGGCCACGCACCCGCTGGTGGAATCCTTTGATCAGCGCCTGCAACAGGTGGACAGTGTGACCGCCGAGCGGCGCCGGCAGTTGGTGGCGCGCGCTGCGACCCTGGTGGAGACCGGTGTCTACCCGGGCTATGCGGCGCTGCGCGCGGCACTTGAGGAGCTGCGGCCCCGCGCCACCGATGATCCGGGCATCTGGGCGCTGCCGGACGGTGAAAAGCGCTACCAACTGGCCCTGGAGTCGTTTGGCGCCGCCGGCAAGACGGCTGCCGAAGTCCACGCCCTGGGGCAGCGGGAGGTCGAACGGATTCAGGCGGAGATGGACCGGATTCTGAAGGCGCAGGGTTACGCCGAGGGCAGTGTGATCGAGCGCTACATCGCCCTGTCCCAGGAGCCGCGGTTTATCTACCCCAATACCGATGCCGGGCGCCAGGAACTGCTGGCGGGGCTCAACGCGCAGATGGAACAAATCGCCGGTCTCTTGCCCGATATCCTCCTGACCCTGCCAAAAGCGGGGGTCGAGGTGCGGCGCATTGCCGAATATGAGCAGGACGGCGCGCCGGGCGGCTACTACACCGGACCCTCCCTCGATGGCAGCCGCCCGGGTATCTACTGGATCAATCTGAAAGACACCGCCGACTGGCCCAAGTTTACCCTTCCCACTCTGACTTACCACGAGGCCAGTCCGGGCCATCACCTGCAGGTTGCCATCGCCCAGGAAATCGACGATCTGCCGATGATCCGCAATATGCTCTGGTACAGCGAGTACGGCGAGGGCTGGGCGCTGTATGCGGAGGTGTTGGCGCAGGAGCTGGGCCTTTACGATGAGGACCCGTTCGGCGATCTGGGGCGCTTGCAGTCCGAGCTGTTTCGGGCCGCCCGACTGGTAGTGGATACCGGCCTGCACTACAAGAAGTGGACGCGCCAGCAGGCGATCGACTATCTGCACGGCGCCACCGGCGAGACCCTGGCGGCGGTGACCCGCGAGGTCGAGCGCTACGCCGTCTGGCCCGGGCAGGCCTGTTCCTACAAGCTCGGCCAGTTGAAGATTCTTGAGCTGCGGGCGCGGGCCCGGCAGCGACTGGGTGAGCGGTTCGATCTGCGGGCTTTCAACGATCAGTTATTGATTCGGGGTGCAGTGCCGCTGCCGGTATTGGAGGCCAATATCGAACAGTGGATTGACAGTGTGAAATCCTGAGGTAAAAGCTTACTGTCTACAGCTCACAGCTCACAGCTCACAGCTCACAGCTCACAGCTCACAGCTCACAGCTCACAGCTCACAGCTCACAGCTCACAGCTCACGAGGCCAACAGCACAAAGTGATGCTTGGGTTTGATCGAGTGTGAGCTGTGCGCTGCTGTTGGGGTATAATCCCGCCGCCAACACCGATTGCCGAGAATTGCTCATGCCCAACCCCCCCGACAGTTGCCTGCCCACTGCCCTTTACACGGCCGCCGAGGTAAGGGAACTGGATCGTATCGCCATTGAGGAACGCGACCTGGCGGGTATCAGGTTAATGAAGCGGGCCGGTCGTGCCGCGTTTAACACCCTCCTCGCCCGCTGGCCCGGAGTCGATCGACTCACTGTCTTTTGCGGCAGCGGCAACAACGCCGGCGACGGCTATATTATCGCCGCCCTGGCGGCGCAGCGGCGCCTGGCGGTGCAGGTGATTCAGGTCGGGGACAGCGCCCGCCTCGGCGGCGATGCCCTGAGCGCATTTGAGTTTGCCCGCCGCGAGGGCGTGCCCATGCAGCCGTTTGCCGCTGACCTGAAAGTCGACGGCGGTATCCTCGTGGATGCGCTATTGGGCACCGGTATGCGCGGCGAGGTGCGCGAGCCCTACGCGCAGGCTATAGCGCTGGTCAATGCCAGCGGGCTGCCGGTACTGGCGGTCGATATCCCGTCCGGTCTCTGCGCCGACACCGGTTCGGTGCTGGGGGTGGCAGTGGCCGCCGCCGTCACGGTCACGTTTATCGGACTCAAGCGCGGTCAGCTGACCGGGCGCGGGCCGGCGTTTACCGGAGAGTTGGTGTTTGACGATCTGCAGGTACCGGCCGAGATCTATGCCGAACAGCCCCCGCAGGTACGGCGGCTGAAACTGCCGCACCTGCTCGCGCAGCTACCGCCGCGACCGGCCGATGCCCACAAAGGGTTGTTCGGCCACGTGTTATTGATCGGTGGTGACCACGGCTATGGCGGTGCCATTGCCCTGGCGGCACAGGCGGCGGCGCGGATGGGGGCGGGCCTGGTAAGCGTGGCTACCCGACCCGAGCACGTCGCCGCTCTTATCGCCCGTTGCCCCGAAGTCATGGCCACCGGCGTGGCTTCGGGCCAGGCGCTGGCGCCGCTGCTGACGCGCCCGGACGTGGTGGTAATCGGACCGGGTCTGGGGCGCTCCGCCTGGTCCGAACAGATGCTGCAACAGGCCGCCAACGCGGTGCTGCCGTTGGTTATGGATGCCGATGCGCTCAATATCCTCAGCGCCGGGCGGGTGCTGCCCCAGACCCGGCGTGACGATTGGATATTGACCCCCCATCCGGGGGAGGCGGCGCGCCTGCTCGGTTGCGACAACGCGGTGATTCAGCGCGATCGCTTTGCTGCGGTCAGCAAGCTGCAAGCCGCCTTTGGCGGCGCCGTGGTGTTGAAGGGCGCCGGCAGTCTTGTCTGCACGACGGCGGGAGAAGTCGAGCTGGCGGATGTCGGCAACCCCGGTATGGCCAGTGGCGGCATGGGAGATGTGCTCAGCGGCGTGCTCGGTGGGTTGCTGGCCCAGGGGGTGGCGCCGCCACTGGCGACCCGCCTGGGTGTCTGCCTGCACGGCGCGGCGGCCGACAGGGCAGCCGCCGCCGGCGGCCAGCGGGGCCTGTTGGCCAGCGACCTGATTCCTTATCTGCGCGAGCTGCTCAATGCCGGGAACTGATAGCTTGCAGGTTCAGGTCGACGATGAGGCCGCCACCGTGCACCTTGGCGAAAAGCTCGGCGCCACGCTCACAGGGCTGCTGCAACGGCCGGGGACCGGGGGCACTGTGGTTTATCTAGAGGGGGATCTCGGCGCCGGTAAAACCACCCTGTGTCGGGGGATATTGCGGGCTTTCGGCTATTCAGGGGCGGTTAAGAGTCCCACCTATACCCTGGTCGAGCCTTACGAGCTTGGTGGTGTCACCGTCTATCATTTTGACCTCTATCGGCTCGCCGATCCCGAGGAGTTGGAATTCCTGGGGGTCAGAGATTATTTCGATGCCGGGAATCTTTGCCTGATCGAGTGGCCCAAACGGGGGCAGGGATTTTTGCCAGCGGCGGATTTGGCAGTTAAAGTTGAGGTATGCCTGCCCGGGCGTCGGGTTATCCTGACCGCCGGCGGCGCCGGCGAAGAGTGCGAATTTTGGGACGTTTTTTGCCGCAATTGGCGCAGCGATTGATCGTCTTGACGACTTGTCGCTCCAACGGGTCGCGGTAGAGAACCGCCGTTGGGTTGGAGAGTTTTTACTGAAGCTGGACAGTTTTTACTGAAGCTGGAGAGTTGCTACTTAGGCCGAAGAGTTGCTACTTAGGCCGAAGAGTTGCTACTTAGGCTGAAGAGTTGCTACTTAGGCCGAAGAGTTGTCATAGATGGGTTGAGTAGTGGGCTTGTTAGAGGGCTGCGAGATAGAGAGCTGCAGCAAACAACCGCTGTGAACAATTATCGTGAACCGGAATCGTCAGTTGGATTTAGGTATTGAACGCAAATCGGACTAAACGCATACTGGCGCCCCGCCTGCTGGCTGCTTTGGCGGCGTTGCTGGCGTTCCTGCCGGCCCTCGCCACTGCGGTTACCGTCGACGGCGTGCGGGTGTGGCGGGCTCCCGATCACACCCGCCTGGTGTTCGATTTGAGCGGCGCGGTCCAGCACCAGATCTTTACACTCAAACAGCCGTCGCGGCTGGTTATCGATATTGAAAAAACCGCGATGCGGGCAAGTCTGGCCAGCCTGGCGCTGGCCGACACGCCGATCAAAAGTATTCGCAGTGCGGCCCGCAACCGGTCCGATTTGCGGGTGGTGCTCGATCTTAGTGCCGCGGTCAAGCCGCGCAGTTTTTTTCTGCGTCGCCATGCCGGTAAGAGCGACCGCCTGGTGGTCGATCTCTACGACCGCGACACGACCACGGTAAAAACCGAAGCCAGCTACACCCAGCAGCGCCAGGCCCTGAGCGATATCATCATTGCCGTCGATGCCGGGCACGGCGGCGAGGACCCGGGTGCGCTGGGGCCAAAGCGGCGACTGCGGGAAAAAGATGTAGTGCTGGCGATCAGCAAAGAGCTGGCGAAGCTGATCAATGCCGAGAAAGGCTTTCGCGCTGAACTGGTACGCACCGGCGACTATTATATTCCACTGCAAAAACGTCGCGATATCGCCCGCGACAAGCGCGCCGACTTACTGGTATCGATTCACGCCGATGCGTTTAAGAATCCCCGCGCCCGGGGCGCTTCCGTGTTTGCGTTATCGCGCAGCGGCGCCACCAGTGAAACGGCGCGGTTTTTGGCCCAGAAAGAAAACGAGGCGGACCTGATCGGCGGTGTCGGCAGCGTCACCCTCGACGATAAAGAACAAGTGTTGCGCGGCGTGCTGGTGGATTTATCCATGACCGCTACCCTCAACTCCAGCCTGCAGGTAGGCGAGCAGGTGCTGGATTCCATGGGCAAGGTGGCACGGCTACACAAACCCCGGGTCGAGCAGGCCGGCTTCGTGGTGCTCAAATCGCCGGATGTGCCGTCGATTCTGGTGGAAACCGGCTTTATTTCCAATCCCGGTGAGGCTAAGAAACTGGCCTCGTCCCACTATCGTCGCCAGATGGCGAAATCGATCTTCAAAGGTATCAAGGCTTACTTCCACAAGTTGCCGCCCCCCGGGTCGTATATCGCCTGGCGCAAAAATGGCGGCACAGGCGGCGACTCTGGTTCCGGCAGCGGCGCCGCTCGCGATCACGTCATTGCCCGCGGCGATACCCTGTCGGCGATCGCCCGGCGTTACAATGTATCGGTCAACGACCTGCGCAAAGCCAACGGGCTGAGCAATTCCGTGATTAAAATTGGTCAAACACTGAAAATCCCGGCATCCTGATGGATGACCGCCCTCGTCGTCCCCGAATATTATGAACCTGATTAAATTACTCAGTCCGCGTTTGGCCAACCAGATCGCCGCCGGCGAGGTGGTGGAGCGACCGGCCTCGGTTGTCAAAGAAGTGCTGGAGAACAGCCTCGATGCCGGCGCCACCAAACTCGATATCGATGTGGACAACGGTGGCATCAAGCGTATCAGAGTGCGCGATAACGGCTGCGGTATCGGCAAGGATGATCTGCCGTTGGCGCTGAGCCGCCACGCCACCAGCAAAATCTACGATCTCGACGATCTGGAAGCGGTGGCCACCCTCGGCTTTCGCGGCGAGGCGCTCGCCAGTATCAGCTCGGTTGCACGGCTGGCACTTACCAGCAACACCCAAGCCAGCGGCCAGGGCTGGCAGGCCTGTGCCGAGGGGCGGGATATGGAGACCGAGGTGGCGCCGGCCGCGCACCCGCAGGGGACCACCGTGGAGGTGCGCGACCTGTTTTTCAATACACCGGCGCGGCGCAAGTTCCTGCGCACGGAAAAAACCGAATTCAATCGTATCGACGATGTGGTGAAGCGTATCTCGCTGTCGCGTTTCGATGTGGGCGTGACGCTGAATCACAACCAGCGTGCTATTTACAACATGCGCGCGGCGGACTCCCAGGCAGAACGGGAGCGCCGGGTCGCTCAGGTCTGCGGCCCGGCGTTTATGCAAAACGCGCTGCATATCGATATCGAGCGGGCGGGCCTGCGCCTGTGGGGCTGGGTGGCGCTGCCGGCCTTTTCCCGCAGCCAGGCGGACCTGCAGTACTTCTATGTGAACGGCCGCTCAATTCGCGACAAACTGGTGACCCACGCCGTGCGCCAGGCGTACCAGGATATCCTCTATCACGGGCGCCATCCCGCTTTTGTGTTGTACCTAGAGCTGGACCCGGCGGTAGTGGATGTGAACGTGCACCCGACCAAGCACGAAGTGCGCTTTCGCGATGGCCGCCTGGTGCACGACTTTTTGTTTCGCAGCCTGCACCACGCCCTGGCCGATGTAAAACCTGCCGATCAAATGCCGTCGTCACAGCAACCCCGTGAAGCGGCGACAGCGACCGCCGCGACGGGGCAGCACTATCAGCAACCCGTGCAACAACCCTTACAGCAACCCATGAGCCTGCGGCCACCGGCGCGGCCGGCGGTGACCGGCGTGCAGGAGCAGATGTCGGTCTACGCCCGCTTGCATGAGGGGATGCCCGAGACCGGCGCCGTTCCCGCAGCGGCCGCTGCCGGAGCGGATGAGGTGCCGCCGCTGGGCTATGCGGTCGCTCAACTCAAGGGCATTTACATCCTGGCGGAAAATGCCCAGGGGTTGATCGTAGTGGATATGCATGCGGCGCACGAGCGGGTGACCTACGAGCGTATGAAAACCGCACTGGCCCGCGAAGGTCTGAAAACACAACCGCTGCTGGTGCCGCGCAGCCTGGCGGTGAGCCAGAAAGAGGCCGACTGCGCCGAGCAACATGGCGACACCTTTCAATCATTGGGCTTTGAACTGCAGCGGGCCGGGCCGGAAACCATTCTGGTGCGGCAGGTGCCGGTCATTCTGCAACAGGCCGATGTGGAACTGCTGGTGCGCGATGTGCTGGCGGATTTGATTGAATACGGCAGCAGTGAACGGATCGGCCAACACATCAACGAGATTCTCAGCACCATGGCCTGTCACGGCTCGGTGCGCGCCAACCGCAAATTGACCGTGCCGGAAATGAACGCCCTGTTGCGCGATATGGAAGCCACCGAGCGCAGCGGCCAGTGCAACCACGGCCGCCCTACCTGGTCACTGCTCAGCCTCGACGAACTGGATAAGCTTTTTATGCGAGGGCAGTGATATGGATTTGCCCCCGGCTGTTTTTCTCATGGGGCCCACCGCATCCGGAAAAACCGATCTTGCCATCAGCCTGCGAAAAAAACTGCCGGTGGATATTATCAGCGTCGACTCGACGCTGGTTTACCGGGGCCTGGACATCGGCTCGGCCAAACCCTCGGCGGCGGAACTGGCCCTGGCACCCCATTGCCTGATCGACATTCGCGACCCGGCGCAACCCTATTCGGCGGCCGAGTTCTGCACCGATGCGATGCGGGAGATGCGCAGTATTGCCGCTGCCGGACGCATTCCCCTGCTGGTCGGTGGCACCATGTTGTATTTCAAAGCCCTGCTGGAGGGATTGGCGCCAATGCCCGGTGCCGATGGAGCGGTGCGGGCGGCGATCGAAGCCGAGGCCGAGCGTCACGGTTGGCCCTATATGCACCGCCAACTGGCAGCAGTGGATGCGGACTCTGCCGCCCGTATTCACCCCAATCACTCCCGGCGCCTGAGCCGGGCACTGGAGATTTATCGGGTGACGGGCAAAACCATGACCCAATTGCACCGCGAGCAGGCCGCCGCCGGCTGGTCACTGCAGCAGGAGTTCGCGGTGACGCAACTGGCGCTGCTGCCGAGAGACCGGGCGACGCTGCATCGGCGGATCGCCGTCCGCTTTGAGAAAATGTTGGAACAAGGTCTGGTTGAAGAGGTCACAGCTCTGTATCACCGCGGCGATCTCCATGCCGATCTCCCCGCTATACGCGCCGTTGGCTACCGCCAGGTGTGGGCGTTTTTAGCTGCAGAGCTGACCCGCACCGAAATGGTCGCACAGGGACAGGCCGCTACCCGGCAGTTGGCCAAGCGGCAACTGACCTGGTTGCGTACCTGGCAGGGACTGCAGCGGATATATACCGATGACGGTCATGGAAATCTGCTAAAAAGTGATGAAATTCTGGCGCAGGCCTTGAATTTTATGCCGGGAACAGCCATATAATGGGGGTATAACTTTAGTCAGTTATTGTATTTATTGCCACTTCTCTGCCGTTTGGCACTGTTTTTTACCACGGTTCAGAGTATTTCCATCTTGGTGGTTGTCTTCTGTTTTTGTTTTATTCATTTTTAAGGAGAATAACAATGTCAAAAGGGCATAGCTTACAAGACCCTTATTTGAATGTGTTACGTAAAGAACGTATCCCTGTATCCATTTACCTGGTGAATGGTATTAAGCTGCAGGGACAAATAGAATCATTTGATCAGTTTGTGGTGTTGTTGAAAAACACTGTCAGTCAAATGGTTTATAAGCACGCCATTTCCACCGTAGTACCGTCTCGTGCGGTGCGGGTGCCGATGCTCAATCCGGCGCCGGGAGAAGGCGCAGAAGGGGGTGAATAGACCCCCGGTGAGGTAACTCGTTGTTTTTTGATCGACCTGAATCCGGTGAACTGGCAGTATTGGTTCACCTGACCCTCTCCCAGGGAAGCGACCCAGACGATCCCCGCGAATTCGAAGAATTGGTGCTGTCCGCCGGTGGTGACCCGGTCGCTTTGCTGACCGGTCAGCGGTCTGCCCCCAATCCCAGATTCTTTCTCGGCACCGGCAAGGTGGAGGAATTGCGCGAGTTGGTGGCTCTGCACGGAGCGAAACTGGTGATTTTCAACCACGTCCTGTCTGCCGGCCAGGAGCGCAACCTGGAGAGAGAGCTGCAGTGTCGGGTCCTGGATCGCACCGGACTGATTCTCGATATCTTCGCCCAGCGGGCCCGTACCCACGAGGGCAAGTTGCAGGTCGAACTGGCTCAACTCAATCACATCTCCAGCCGCCTGATTCGCGGTTGGACTCACCTGGAGCGGCAAAAGGGCGGTATCGGTCTGCGCGGGCCGGGTGAGACCCAGTTGGAAACTGATCGCCGTTTACTGCGGGCGCGTATCAAATCCATCGAGAAGCGCCTGGGAAAAGTGCGCCGGCAACGTGACCAGGGACGGCGCTCACGTCAGCGCGCTGCGATCCCCACCGCGTCCCTGGTGGGCTACACCAATGCCGGCAAGTCCACCCTGTTCAACCGGGTTACCCGCGCCGGTGTCTACGCCGAGGATAAACTGTTTGCCACGCTGGACCCGACCATGCGCAGGATTGCCGTGCCGGATGTCGGGGCCGCGATTCTGGCCGATACGGTCGGGTTTATCAGCCACCTGCCCCATCGGCTGATAGAGGCGTTTCGCGCCACATTGGAAGAAGCCGCCAATGCTGACATACTTTTGCACGTGGTGGATGCGGCGGCACTGGAGCGCGAGCGCAATATCGACGAGGTCGAACAGGTGCTGGCGGAAATAGGCGCGCAGGATTTGCCCTGTTTGAAGGTTTACAACAAGATAGACCTGCTGCCGGACTGGCCCGCGCGCATTGACCGGGATGCCGAAGGGCGGCCGCTGGCAGTATGGCTGTCGGCACAAACCGGCGCCGGGGTGGAGCTGCTGTACGATGCCATGGCCGAGCTGTTGGGCGAGGCGGTCATTCAACAGCGGGTGCGCCTGCCGGCAGCACTGGGTCGCCTGCGCGCGCGGCTGTATCAGCAAAAGGCGGTCGTCGATGAGGTGTTTTGGGATGATGGTGGCAGCGAGCTCGAGCTGCGTATCCCGCAGGCGGATTTGCAGCGCCTGTTGAGCGCCGAGGCCATGACACTGGACGATTTGCACTGGGTCGATTTGGCGCCGCCGCAACAGCTAGCCGGCTGAGGTGGCGAGAAAATCTGAAACAAGCGTATTAATTCCCGGCCGAGCTTTGGTAAAATCCCTGCCGCGTTTCGTTTTGCCCGCGGATACCGATAGCGGGCAGTCAACCGCTGCTTAAAAAAGACGGGACTACCCATCGATTGGGCTGTCCAAAGAGTTAGCACACAGTACACTGTTCACATATTGGACAATGGAGACAATTTATGGCCTGGAACGAACCGGGTGGTAATAATCAAGACCCCTGGGGCGGTAAACGCAACAATGAGGGTCCGCCTGATCTCGATGAAGCTCTGAAAAAGTTTCAGGACAAACTCAACGGCCTGTTCGGCGGTGGCAAGTCAAAGGGTCCGGCCGGTAGCGGCCGCGGGATGAGCAGCACGGCGGTTGTCGTGGCGCTGGTGATACTGGCACTGGTCTACGGTTTTGCCGGTATCAATATCGTCAACGAGCAGGAGCGCGCCGTGGTGCTGCGGCTGGGGGTCTATCACACGACCTTCGAGCCCGGCCTCAACTGGGCGCCGCCGTTAATCGATCAGGTCTTCCCCGTCAACGTGACCAAGGTGCGGCTGCTCAGTAAAACCGGACAGATGCTCACCGAGGACCTGAATATTGTCGAAGTGAATGTGTCCGTCCAGTACAGTATTGCCGATGCGCGGGATTTCGTGCTGCAGGTACGGGACCCCGAAGGCAGCCTGGCTCAGGCCACCGAGAGCGCGTTGCGTCACGTGGCCGGCTCCTCGGAAATGCACGAGGTGCTGACCGAGGGACGTGAGCGGATCGCCGTGGACATCATGGGGCGGCTGCAGAATTATATCGATACCTATGATACGGGTATTCTTGTCGAGAAGGTCAACGTCGAGGAGACCAATCCGCCCCGGGATGTGCAGGAGGCGTTCGATGATGTAAACCGGGCGCGGGAAGACGAGGAGCGCAAGAAGAACGAGGCCGAGGCCTACGCCATGGACATCCTGCCGCGGGCCCGCGGTATGGCGCAGCGGGTGCTCGAAGAGGCCGCGGCCTACAAGGCCCAGGTGGTTGCCAGGGCCGAGGGTGAGGCCCAGCGTTTCGAGAAGTTGCTGGCCGAGTACAGCCGGGCGCCGGAAGTAACCCGCGAGCGTTTGTATCTGGATGCGGTGCAGGAGGTGATGGCCAATAGCTCCAAGGTGATGATCGATGTCGAGGGCGGTAACAATATGCTGTACATACCTCTGGACAAGATCGTACAGCAATCATCGGCGGCTGTCGGGCAGGGGGCGCCTATGACTGCGCGCGAGCTGGATAGCAAAATTTCGGAAATTGTCAGGCGCGAGATCAACAGCGGCCGCAGCCGCAGAGAGGGCCGTTAGTCATGAGTAACCGACTTATCATTCCGCTTTTGAGTATTGCGCTGCTGGTGATACTCGCTATGAACACACTGTTCATCGTGAAAGAAACCGAGCGCGCCGTCCTGCTGCAATTCGGCCGGGTGGTGGAGGCCGATATCCAGCCGGGGCTGCACTTGAAGTGGCCCATCGTCAACGAAGTGCGTATCTTCGATGCGCGGGTATTGACGGTCGATGCGCGTCCCGAGCGCTTCCTGACGGTGGAGAAGAAAGGCATGATCGTCGACTCCTTCGTCAAGTGGCGTATCGCCGATGTAGGCAAGTACTACACGGTTACCAACGGTGAGGAATCCCGCGCCGAGAGACTCCTGGCGCAGCGGGTCAACGAAGGCTTGCGCAACGCGGTGGCCGAGCGCTCGATGCAGGAAGTGGTCAGCGGTGAGCGGGACCAGTTGATGAATGAACTGACGAGCGGGTTAAACGGTTTCACCCAGGAAAGTCTCGGCATCGAAGTGGTGGATGTGCGCGTCAAGCGCATCGACCTGCCGGAGCAAGTGAGCGAGTCGGTGTTTTCCCGCATGAAGGCCGAGCGGGACCGCGAGGCGCGCGAACACCGCTCCAAGGGTGACGAGCAGGCCGAGATCATCACCGCCGATGCCGATCGGCAGCGTACTATCCTGGAGGCTGAGGCTTATCGGGATTCCGAGCTGTTGCGCGGTGAGGGAGATGCGGAAGCGGCGCGGATTTACGCCGAATCTTTTAACAAGAACCCGGAGTTCTACGCTTTCGTGCGCAGTCTCAACGCCTACAAAGAGACGTTCAAAGGCCGCGAGGATGTCTTGTTGATTGATCCGGAGAGTGAGTTTTTCCGCTATCTGAACGACCCCAGAGCAGGTAGACAATAGATTAAAGAAAGTACATATCACCGCGAAAGGTGATAGTATTTGTCAACCGGGCCTATGGCCCGGTTTTTTGTGCGGGTAGGAAATCTGCGGTGCCGGTGCTGCGGTACCGATAAAGCGCCTCGAGTGAGACGAGCTGGCTATGTGGGAAGAATTGGGTAGAGCATTCTGTTTGATGTTGGTCTTCGAGGGCATACTGCCTTTTCTATACCCCAATCGTTGGCGCGCCCTGGTGGCGGCGCTCGCCACCGGCACTGATCGTGAGCTGCGGGTCACGGGGTTGGTCAGCATGCTGGTGGGCACGGGCCTGCTGTTTGTTTTCACTTGAGGTTGACTCTTACCTTTACTTGGAGACTGGAAATCGACTATGTCCTATGCTGATCGCTGGTTGTTGCCGGATGGAGTGGAAGAAATACTGCCCGCTGAAGCCGAGCGCATAGAGCAGTTGCGGCGTCGGTTGTTGAACCTTTATCACCGCTGGGGCTACGACCTGGTCATCCCGCCGATGGTCGAGTTTACCGAGTCGCTGCTGATCGGACTGGGTCGCGATATCGACCTGCTGACGTTCAAGGTGACCGACCAACTGACCGGTCGCAGTATGGGTATTCGCGCCGATATTACCCCGCAAACCGCCCGCATGGATGCCCACAGCCTGAAGCGGCGCGGTCCCAACCGACTGTGTTATGCCGGCCATGTGCTGCACACCCTGCCGCGCAGCCCGCTGGCGACGCGTACGCCGATCCAGGTCGGGGTCGAACTCTACGGCGAAGCCGGCCTCGATGCCGATATTGAAGTGATTTCCCTGTTGCTGGAGACCCTCGGCGTCGCCGAATTGCCGCATCTGCACCTGGAGCTTGGGCACGTGGGTATCTATCGGGCACTGGCTGAGCAGGCGGGGCTGGCGGCGGGCCAGGAAGAGACGTTGTTTGAACTGCTGCAACGCAAGGCGACCACCGAGATTGCTGCCTGGGTCAACGACAATGTCAGCGACGGCGAACTGGCGGCGCTGTTTCTCGCCTTGCCCGCGCTGGCCGGCGACAGCACCGTGTTCGAGCGGGCACAGCAACTGTTTGCCGCCGGGTCTGCCGAGCTCCAGGCGGCGTTGGATGAGCTGAGCGGCGTCGCTGATGCCGTGCAGCGGCGCTACCCCGGCGTTGATTTCTACTTTGATTTGAGCGAACTGCGCGGTTATCACTACCATACCGGCCTGGTCTTTGCCGCCTATGCGCCGGGTCTGGGCAACGCCATCGCTACCGGTGGCCGCTATGACCATATCGGCGAGGTGTTTGGCCGCGGGCGCCCGGCGACCGGCTTCGCCGCCGACCTGATCGCACTGAACCGCCTGCGGGCGCCGGAGGCGGCCGAGCGCGCCGGTATTTATGCCGAGGCCAGCGACGATGCCGGACAGTGGCGCGCTATTCAGCAGTTGCGCGACAGTGGCGAGCGGGTGGTGTGTGGTTTGTCCGGGCAGGCGTTACAGTGCGACGAAAGCAAGTGCGATCGCCACCTGGTGTTGGAAGGCGGCGAATATGTGGTCAGGCCGTTTGCCGATCCGGATGAGGCCGAGCCCCGGTAACGGCTTTTTGCCAGGGTTGCAAAGCGGGATTGTTGTTAACAAGTCGCGTGACACTCGAACTGCACGGGTGAGTTTTCAAGTTAAGCCACTGTATCTGCGCCAAACAAAACAGTGGTTTGTGGATGGGTATGACTAGAGAGTTTTGTGAACATGGGTAAAAACGTCGTGGTATTGGGCACCCAGTGGGGTGACGAGGGCAAGGGCAAGATTGTCGACCTGCTGACCGATCAGGTGGCATTGGTGGCGCGCTTTCAGGGTGGACACAATGCCGGGCACACCCTGGTGATTGAGGGCGAGAAGACAGTATTACACCTGATCCCCTCCGGAATTCTGCGCGAGGAGGTGACCTGCCTGATCGGCAACGGCGTAGTCCTGGCCCCGGACGCGTTGCTGAAAGAAATCGAACAACTGGAACAAAAAGGGGTGCCGGTGCGCGACCGCCTGCGCCTGTCGCCGGCCTGTCCCCTGATACTGCCGTTTCATGTAGCGCTGGACCAGGCGCGGGAGCGGGCCCGGGGCAAGTCCAAGATCGGCACCACCGGGCGCGGTATAGGTCCCGCCTATGAGGACAAGGTGGCCCGCCGCGGCCTGCGACTGGGCGACCTGTTCAATCGCGAGGGTTTTGAAGACAAGCTCAAACAGGTACTCGACTACCACAACTTTACCCTGACCCACTACCACCAGACGCAAGCCTGCGATTTCGACCGGGTTCTGGCCGACTGCCGGGCCTGGGCCGAACAACTGCGACCGATGCTGGCGGACGTTACCGAGGCGCTGCACCAGGCCCGGGAAACCGGTCGCAATATTTTGTTTGAAGGGGCGCAGGGTTCACTGCTGGATATCGATCACGGCACCTACCCCTATGTCACCTCGTCCAATACCACCGCCGGCGGTACCGCCACAGGCTCCGGTTTTGGCCCGCTGTACCTCGACTACGTACTGGGTATTACCAAGGCCTATACAACGCGGGTGGGTTCCGGTCCGTTTCCGACGGAACTGTCCTGTGACGTGGGCCGCCATCTCGGTGAAAAGGGCCATGAATTTGGCGCCACCACCGGGCGCCAGCGCCGCACCGGCTGGTTTGACGCTGTGGCTGTGCGCCACGCCATCCGCATCAACAGTATTTCGGGCTTGTGTCTGACCAAACTGGATGTGTTGGATGGTCTGGAGCGCGTCTGTGTTTGTGTCGGTTATCAGGACGGCAACGGCAAGTCGGTGGGGGTGCCGTTTGATACCGAGGGCTGGGAGGACATCCAGCCTATCTATGAAGAATTGCCCGGCTGGAGCGAATCCACCGTGGGCGTGGAAACCCTGGCGGGCCTGCCGGAAAATGCCAGGGCCTATATCAAGCGGTTGGAAGTCCTGGTCGGGGCTCCGGTCGATATCATTTCCACCGGTCCCGATCGGGTGCAAACGATTGTGCTGCGGCATCCGTTTGACTGACCGCTACCCGCCTGGCTCGTACCAGCCAAACAAACGCAGGGTCCAAAAAAAGAAACCCGCTCATATGAGCGGGCATTTGTTGCAAGCAAAGTTTCTAAAGAAGATCGATAAAACAGAAGTACACGTTAACTGACTATTCCTGGCAAGTCGTATGTTTGCCCGAACTTGCGGTCACCATACGCCAATCTCTGATATGCATGTAATGGTTTAGATTCACAGGCATTGTGAATTTGATTCATAGCAGGTTGCTGATCGGCTCTCCAGTGGTTCCGGCAAACTTGACAGCGACGCTGACACCCCACAAAAAAAGCCCGCTGGGTGCGGGCTAACGGGCTGTTCGAGTAGAGACTCGAGGAGAGAGTTCAGGAGTATTCACCGAACTTGCGCCAGTATAAAAAAACTGCTGGTATTCATCTAATGGTTTACAATTATGCGCTAAATGAACTGGGTTCATATCACTGCCGGGAGGAGGCACCATGGATACCCGCCGAGTTGCGCGTCTGGATCTCAATTTGCTGGTGGCACTGCAGGTCCTGTTGGAGGAGCGCAATGTTTCCAAAGCGGCCGAGCGATTGTTTGTCACCCAGTCGGCAATGAGTAAAACCCTGGGCCGCCTGCGCGATATGTTCGGCGATCCGCTGTTTACCCGTACCTCCCACGGTATGGTACCCACGCCCCGGGCCAAGGAGTTGCAGGCCAGCCTGTTAGAGATACTGCAGGGTGTCGAGCAACTGGTGTCGGCACGGGCGTTTGACCCGCGCAACTTCAAAGGTGAATTTACCATTGCCGTGGCCGAATACCTGGGGATCGGCATACTGCCGGCGCTGATGGAGATTCTGCAACGCGAAGCGCCTCATATCCGCATCCAGACCATTAGCCGGATCGAAAATCAACTGGACCAGCTGGCCGAAGGCAATTTGGATTTTGCCCTCCATATCCAGCGCACGCGCTACGGGGCTGATTTCAATGTCACCCATCTGGGGGGTATGCCGCCGGTGCTGCTGGCCCGGCAGGGGCACCCCCTGCGGCAGCAGGGCGCCATCACCTGGAAGGACATCAGCGCTTATCCGCAGATCAGTCTGTATATTCCCGATATCGAAGAGCTGGAGTTTATGCGCCAGACCCGCGGCGTGTTTGCCGAACACGAGCAGCAGCTCGAAGATGTGTTTGAGACATCGCATTTGTTCACGGCCATGGAGGTGTTGCGGCGCACCGATTGCCTGATGCCCGGGCCGCCGTTTTTGAGTCAGCACCCGCAGATCAGCGGCGGGGTGGTCGGGCTGCCGTTACCGCTCGATACGGCGGTAAAGATCAACTATATGCTGGTGAGTCACAAGCGCACCGACAACTCGCCGGCGCACCAGTGGTTGCAGCAAAAGATTCTGGAGATTGTCGAGACTTTCAGCAAGGAGAGAAAGCGACGCCTGGAAGATGCCCGTCACGCCTACCAGACAGATCAACTGGTGGGCGTGCTGCGCTCGGGGTACTGACAGTGATCCGGGGGCGCCCCGATTATTTATTGTTGGTCCAGTAGCGTTGCATCTCGATATACATAAACGATGCCGTCCAGCCGATCAGCACCAGACCGGTCAGTGATTCCAGCCCCGCCAGGTAGCGAATTTTGCCGATTGGCTCCACATCCCCGAGTCCGAGAGATGTGTAGGTGGTGAAGGAAAAATAGGCGCAGTCGAGCAGAGTGTTGGCAGTGTTGCCTTGTAACAAACCGAAATCACCCTCTTGGATCAGCAGATAATAGCCCAGGGCGAAGGCCCAGATTTCGACAACATGGGCGGCCAGTGAGCCGAAAATACCGAATAAAATTTTGAATCGGCGTCGATCCGGCAGGCGCGGCAGGATATTGGAAATGCAGGTCAGGGCCTCAAAGTGAATAATGACAACTGCTGCTATCAACAGGCTGTTGATCAATAAAATATCAAGCATGGTGGGATGGTAGAAAGGGCTTTACCAATGCCGCCAGCGCTGCAATATGATCATCGCCGTCATTGAGCGCGGGTATATAATCATAGCGGCTGCCGCCGGCGTCGAGAAAAATTTCCCGATTTTGAATGGCGATCTCCTCCAGGGTTTCCAGGCAGTCGACGCTGAATGCGGGGCAGGCGATGGCGACGCTTTTCACACCATCCTGCGCCAGCGTCTCCAGGGTCTTATCGGTGTAAGGCTGCAACCACTCCGCTTTGCCGAAGCGCGATTGGAAGCAGGTGATAACCCGGTCTTCGTCGAGCCCGAGTTGCTCCCGCAGCAAGCGGGTGGTTTTGAGGCTGTGGCAGTAGTAGGGGTCGCCACTGAGGAGAAACTGCTTTGGCATACCGTGATAGGACAGTAGCAGTCGGTCCGGCATACCGTGGCTGTCGATATACGTGGCAATACTTTTACCCAGTGCGTCGATGTAGGCGGGGCTGTCAAAATAACTATTGATAAAGTGCAACTGCGGCACCCGGCGCCAGCGGCGCAGCTCCCCGGCAACGGCATCGAAGGTGGCGCCCGTGGTGGGGCCGCCGTACTGCGGGTAGAGCGGCAGCACCACGACGCGGTCAATGCCCTCGGCCTGAAATTCCCGCAACGCTGTGGCAATGGCCGGATTGCCGTAACGCATCCCCAGTTTTACCACGGCAGCGTCGCCGAGCTGCTGCTGTAGTTTTTCGCGCTGGCGGCTGCTGATCACCAGCAGCGGCGAGCCCTTTTCCCACCATATCTGGCGATAGAGCGCGGCGGATTTGCGCGGTCGGATGCGCAGGATGATACCGTGCAGAATACACAGCCAAAGCAGGCGCGGAATCTCCACTACGCGGGGGTCGGCGAGGAACTCGGCCAGGTAGCGTCGCAGCGCCGCTGGTGTGGGCGCATCAGGGGTGCCGAGATTGGTGATCAGGATTCCGGTTCGTGTCGCGTTTTGTTTGAGTTTGCTGTGCAGTTGATCGTGGTTTTTGTCGCTGAGTGCGCTGTATCGGGCCATGATAGTTGATGCAATCCCCGGTTACAGTTTGTTTAACAGCATGAGTTCTTTCGGGTGTGGTTGCATGTAAAAAGATTCCTCTATGTAGGTATTGGGGTTTTTGCGAAAGTGATGGCGCAACAGGGTAATCGGCACGATCAGGGGCAACAGCCCCAGGCGATACTGCTCAATAGATTCGGACAGCTCTTTTTTGTCGTCTTTGTCCAATTCTCTTTTCAGGTAACCCTGGATATGCTGGAGCACATTGACGTGATTTTTGCGGCTGGCCCTGATTTTCAGTATCTCCGTCAAGCGTGCCCCGTATTCTTGGCACAACTCGTCGAGCGCCAGGTCCGCCGCCTCCGACAGAAACCGGCCCAGTGCCCGTGCCATCTCCTGGTTGCGGCTCATGAGAATCATCTTGTGCTGTGCGTGAAACCGGCACAGGGCATCGTGAGTGGCGCCGCTTGCCAGCAGTGTCTGCCAGCGGTAGTAGATAAAAATCCGCTGGACGAAATTTTCCCGCAAGACGGCGTCCCCGAGCCGGCCTTCTTCCTCCACCGGTAAGTTCGGGAAGTTGCGCATCAGCCGTTGTGCATACATCCCCACGGCATCGCGTTCGGCATGTTGGCCCCGGTAGAGCTTGACCCGCTCCATCCCGCAACTGGGGGAGTCCTTTTTCAAAATGTAGCCATAAATTTCGCGGTGCCAGGTTTGTTGCTCATCGGCGCATTTGATCAGGCTGTCAGTGACATCGAGCGTGGCATCCTTGGTACCGACGCAACGGATATCCTCACCCTGGCGCACCAGTCGCACCGGTTCGCGGGGAACACCCATGCCGATGGCCACTTCGGGGCAGAAGGGCCGAAACGCGAAATAATCGCCGAGGGTCTGGACGATGTAGGCGTTGCGTTTGTGGCCGCCGTTGTATCTCACCTCTTCGCCGAGCAGGCAACTGCTGATACCGACGGGAATCTTGGGCGCTGTCGTGTTAGTGTTCATGCCGGTATCAATCCAGGTTATGCGTTCGACCGGTACAGCCTAGCTGAAAGTGTAGCCGCTGGTACGCAGTTGGTGCTAATCCGGACCACAGCGGTGTACGTATACCCGCCGGGGTGTAATGTGCCCGCGGTCTTCCTGGTAACTGTGTCATTTCGTCGAGTAGTGGAGAGTGTAGTGAAGCAACCGATTATATACTGGTTTCGCCAGGATCTCAGGCTGCATGATAACCCCGGTTTACGGGCGGCGGTCAAAACCGGGCATCCCATTCTCGCTGTCTACGTGCTCGACGATGAGACGCCGGGTCAGTGGTGCCACGGTGGGGCGGCCCGCTGGTGGTTGCATCACAGCCTGGCGGCATTGCAGCAGACGCTGAAGGACAGAGGCGGTCGCCTGATACTGCGGCGGGGTGCGGCGCAGGCTGAACTGCTGCGCCTGGTGGACGAAGTTGACGCCTGCGGCGTGTATTTTTCACGCCAGTACGAGCCCTTTGCCGCGCAGGTTGAACAGGGTCTGCATGCCGAATTGTCGGCCCGTGGTATTGAAGTCAAGCGCTTCGGCGGCTATCTGTTGTTCGAGCCGGAACAGTTGCGCACCCAGGCCGGTGAGCCGTTCAAGGTGTTTACGCCATATTGGAAGGCCTGCTTACAACAACCGGCTCCCGGCCCGGCCCGGCAGGTGCCGCGGCATATCGAGTTCTGCCGGCGCCGCCTGAGTGCCGGCCGGTTGCGGGATTGGGACCTGTTGCCCACGGCACCGGATTGGGCCGGCGGTTTGCGCGAGAGCTGGACCCCGGGCGAGGCCGGCGCCCAGCAGCGGCTGCGTGATTTTTTGCACGAGGGGCTTATCGGTTACAAAGTGGGCCGCGACCAACCCGCCCGGGCCTCCACCTCGCGCCTTTCGCCCCATCTGCACTTTGGCGAGATTTCAGCCCGGCAAATCTGGCACACGCTGCAGCGCGAGGCGGTGACGACTCCGGGGGCTCAGGACGATGCCGGGCATTTTTTGCGCGAAATGGGGTGGCGGGAATTCTCCTATCATCTGTTGCACCACTGGCCGAGCCTGCCCAGCCAGCCGTTTCGGCGGCAGTTTGACGCCTTTCCCTGGCGCAGTGACCGCCCTGCGCTGGCGGCCTGGCAGCGGGGTAAGACAGGTTATCCCCTGGTCGATGCCGGTATGCGCGAGCTTTGGCATACGGGTTGGATGCACAACCGGGTGCGCATGATCGTCGCCTCGCTGCTGGTGAAAAACATGCTGGTGCCCTGGCAGGAGGGCGAGGCCTGGTTCTGGGATACGCTGGTGGATGCCGACCTGGCCAACAACGCCGCCAGTTGGCAGTGGGTGGCGGGCAGTGGTGCCGATGCCGCGCCTTATTTCCGCATCTTCAATCCGGTGACTCAATCGCAGAAGTTCGATGCTGAAGGGCAGTATATCCGCCGCTGGGTGCCGGAACTGGTTCAGTTACCGGATAAGTATATTCACGCGCCCTGGGAGGCGCCTGCAGAGGTGCTGGCGGCGGCCGGGGTCAATCTGGGTGGGAACTACCCGGCGCCGGTGTTGGATTTGAAAGCGACCCGGCAACAGGCACTGGATGCTTATGCGGCTATTCGTTCGCAATAGCGCAAGCTCCGGTAATGACGGATTCGCCGCTACAGGGTGCCTTGATGACCCCTGATAGAGGGGCTGTCTCTATTTTTCCTCGTTGTTACTCGAAGCTGACACTTGCGGTGGCAGGGTGCGGGGACGTAACTTCAGTTGCGTCCCCCTCGAGAGGGTCCACTCCCCTGTGCTAACAGCACCGCTCGCAGAATACTGCAGGAGTGGTTCTAGCATAGGGTAGTGGCACCATTCTACGGGGACGCAACTGAAGTTACGTCCCCGCACCCTGCCGCCGGAAGAGGTGCCGGTTGGCGGTAACGGGATTCCCCGCGCTGACCCTGCACCAGACCCGCTCTGCCGGCGACCGTCGCAGTCTCGCAACAATCACAGTCAATCACCAAGCCCCAAAAAAGCCCCGGCAACTTTTAGCGCTGGACAGGGGCGAATCATCGATTTAGTATAGATATAAACATATGTCAATATGTTATTAAGGCTAAATGGTAGTAGTTACTAAAAAGACTAATTAACAATAAATCACAGCACAGTTGCAGCGGGCCGGTATCAGGCCGGACCACAGGGGCGGCAGCACTTTGCGGGAGGTAGCGACATGAGCGACACTTTTCAAAAAACGGTATTGATATCCTCAATGACACTGGCGATGGCCGCTGCCCACAGTGTGGTTATGGCGCAGACCGGGGAGGGACTGCGCTCCGAACTGGAGGAGATCACCGTGACGTCCCAGCGCCGGGAGGCCTCTTTACAAGAGGTCCCGGTCGCCGTCACCGCACTGGGTCCCGAGGATATGGAATTAAAGCAGGTGGCCAATGTGCGCGATCTGCAATACCAGGTACCCAATATCAGTATCGCCACCAACACCGGTACCGCCAGCGGCGCCCGGGTATTTCTGCGCGGTGTGGGTGAGGACGAATCGAGAGTCTCCGCCGATCCCGCGGTTGGCATCTACGTAGACGGCGTCTATGTAGGCCGCCAGGTGGGTGCCCTGTTCGATCTGGTGGACCTTGAGCGCATCGAGGTGTTGCGGGGACCGCAGGGCACGCTGTACGGCCGCAACTCCAACGGCGGCGCCATCAAGCTGGTCAGCAAAGCGCCGCAGATGGCGGAAAACACGCTCGAACTGAAAGCCACCGTGGGCAGCGACGATCGCATCGACGGCCGCCTGACCGGCAACCTGGCCCTGTCCGACAGTACCGCGGTCAGGGCGACGCTGCTGAGTAAGAGTCGCGACGGTTTCCATACCCTCAACCCCAACGGCGCCCTCGCCGATCGGGCCGGGACCAATGTCGGTGAAGTGGATATGCAAGCGTTCAGAGTGGCGCTGTTGCACGATTTTGACAGTGGCTGGAGCGCCAATCTCGCCCTCGACTACACCGGCGACGACTCGGACCCGGTGCCCGACAGTATCGCGCGGTCTGCCGATGCCGATAACGATTTGTTTACCATCGAACCCCTGCCCGGTGAAGACAATGTCTGCGCAGCCGATTCCACCACCCTCGGCTGCTTTACGGGTTACTCCAGTGAGGTCGAAACCCGTGGTGTGACACTGAATATTGCCGGTGAAATTGGCGAGTACTCGCTGTCGCTGCTGACCGGGTACCGGCAGATGGAGGATGATCTGGCCAGCAGAATTGGCGCTCTCTACCTGCAGGAGACCGATCAGGACCAGCTCAGCCAGGAGATAACCCTGACCTCCAACGCCAGCGGGCCGTTCAACTTCGTGGCCGGCCTGTATTACTTTACTGAAGATGTGCAGTTGGATTCAGTCTTTTTCCTGCCGTTTGCGTTGGGGGTTGAGACCGACGCCTTTGCGGTTTTTTATAAAGGCACTTACGCGATCTCCGACACGCTGACCGCAGGCGCCGGAGTGCGCTACACGGACGAGAGCAAGGACCTGGATGCGGCCAACCTGGGCATCCCCGGTTTTACCCGCAACGAATCGGTCGATTTTACCAACACCACCTTCACGCTTACCCTGGACCAACAGTTTAGTGAACAGGTCATGGGGTATTTGTCCTATTCCACCGGGTTTAAAAGCGGTGGCTGGTCACCGGACTGCTTCTCCGCCACCGCCTGTTTTCTACCGGTCGACGAGGAGGAACTGGATTCGTTCGAAGTCGGTATCAGAAGCGACCTGTTCGATAACCGCTTGCGCCTGAACGCCACCTATTTTTTCAATCAGTACGATAATCTGCAGATTGCCGGCACCGTTCCCGGGCTCGGCTTTACCCGTTTTAATGTTGACGAGACGGAAATCAGCGGCCTGGAGTTGGAGCTGGTGTTCAAGGCCACCCAAAACCTGACACTGAACGCCACCCTCGGCACCCTCGATGCCGAATACACCAAACTGACCGCGGGGCAGGCGTCGGGTTTGACCAATGCCGGTACCAGCCCCGGTTGCCGCAATGTGCCGGCGGTGGGCGAGCCGGGCCGCGATGCCGGACTGATCGCCTGCGCCCGCGACCTGGATTTAAAAAATGCGCCGGAGCTCAAGGGAACGGTGGGGCTGGTCTACACCGCAGCCGTAGCCGGTGGCGTTTTGACGGCGGGACTGGACCTGGCGTTTGAAGACGAGTCGTTCAACCTGGTCGCCAACGCACCGCCGCATGCCGAGGTTGATGTCGATACTCTGGTCGACGCCCGCATTGCCTATGAGCCCGCCAGTGGCGCCTGGCAGTTGGCTATCTGGGGTAAGAATCTCACCGATGAGGAGTATGCCCGCGCCGCCACCGCCCCGTCGTTTTCGCAGTATGCCGCCGATCCCCTGACCTGGGGCGTCGACTTCGGCTATCGTTTCTAAGGCCGTCGGGCATGGCTGCCGCCGGCGTGCGCCGGTGTTTTGTCGACGGGGAATACGGCCAGCTGCACCTGCGGGTAGCCGGTCGGGCGACAGCCAAACCGGCCATCGTCTGCCTGCATATGGTGCCCAAGTCGGGTCGCTCGTTTGCCAATGTCATGCCGCTGCTGGCGCGCGACCGCCTGGTGTTGGCGCCGGACTATCCCGGTTACGGCGAGTCCGACCATCCGCCCGCAGCGCCCGAAGTCAGTATCGAAGACTATGCCCGGGCCGTCTGGCAGGTGGTCGATCACTGGCGGCCGGGGGCGGTCGATTTTGTCGGTTATCACACCGGTTCCATGGTGGCGTTGGCCGCTGCCCGCCAGCGGCCGGGGGCGGTGGCGAAGATAATCAATATCTCCGCGCCGATCTTCACCGCGGCGGAACTCGAACAGTACCGCCGCTACTTTGCCCCCATAGCGCTGGATACCGGCGGCGAGCGTTTCCGCGTTATGTGGGAGCGCATCATGCACTACCGCGGTCCCGGTATGACGCTGGCAATGGCGGCCGATTCGATGGCGGAAAACCTGCGCGGCGGCGATCACTACGAGTGGGGCCACCGCGCGGCCTTCAACCACGCCGAGGCCTACGTCCGCCACCTGCGCGAGCTGCAACAGCCGCTGCTGGTGATGAATATCAACGACGATCTCTACGCGCACAGCCGCCGCGTGGATACGCTGTTGAATAACGGCGAGCGCCGTGACTTTCCGGATTGGGGTAATGGCTTTCTCGATGTCCGGCCCGAGCCGGTGGCGGCGACGATGCTCAATTTTTTCGATGCGGCGTTTTCCAGGCGGAGTAAAGGCAATGACTAATCCCTTGCAAGATCTGATGCCGTCGGTGCTGGCGCATGCCGGTACCTGGGTGGGCAGTTATCGGCATATCGACAGCGACGGCAACACCCTCGACTTTCACCGCAGTCGGGTCGAATGCGTGTTTCCGGAGCGCGGCCCGGTGGTGTACCTGCAGAAAAATCAGTTTACCTGGGAAGACGGACGCTGCTATCGGGTCGAGTTTGGCGGCGTGTTGCGGGACGGTCGAATATACTGGGATACGGAGACATTCCGGGGTTGTGGGTGGGCTGCCGGTGCGCAGGTCTTTTTACTCGATCTGGAAAGGAAGGACGAGCCCGGGGCCCGATTCTATGAAACCATCGTCATGGACGCCGGCCAAGCGTCCCGCGCCCGCACCTGGCACTGGTTTAAAGACGGCCGCTGTTACAAACGCACGCTCTGCGATGAGCGGCGGCTAGACTGACTTGGCGGCACCACGGAGGCGAGAGAAGTAAAATGAAACGTTATTTTCCCTGGATCATGGCGCTGGTGGCCTGCCTGGCGCTGTGGATCAGCAACGGGCTGAGTATCTCCGGTCTGTCGGTGTTCGACGAGGCGTTGATCAACGAGTTTGGCTGGGACCGCGGTGCGCTCAAGCTCAACGGTTTTATCACCCTGGCGGTGGCCGGGCTGGTGGCCCCGTTTGCCGGCATACTGATCGACCGCTACGGCGTGCGTATCTGTATGATCATCGGCTGGAGCTTGCTCGCCGGTGCTTTCTACTTTTACAGCATGATCACGTCGCTGGCCGGTCTCTATGCCATCCATGTGGTGTTGGGGATTGTGCTCACGCTCTGCGGTCTCAACGCCGCTGTGATCCTGGTGTCGCAGTGGTTCGTCAAGCACCGGGGCCTGGCTATTGGCATAGCGCTGGTCGGCACCAGCCTGGGCGGGGCGATAATGCCGCAGTATGGCACCTACCTGCTGACCAAAATGGAGTGGCGGCAGGCGTTTCAGGCGGAAATCGTGTTTCCGGTGCTGATGCTGCTGGTGACGATCTTTATTGTGCGCAACAATACTGGCGGCAGTGACGCCGGTGTCAGCGCTGCCGGTAGCAGCAACGTCGATACCAACAGCGCCAGCGAGAATATCAGCAGCAACTCCAGCAACTCCAGCAAAAACACGACTACTAACATCAGTGACACCCCTGTTCGCGCGGGTGAGGCCGGGAACAATACTGCGGGCGTCGCCACCGGCATGTCCTATGGCGAGGCGTTGCGCACCCGCACCTTCTGGGCCATCACCGCGGTCGCCATGACCACCTTTTATACGGTGCTGGGGGCCCAGGCTCACTTGTTTTTGCATATGCGTGACCTCGGTTTCACCGCGGCACTGGCCACCCATGCGCTGTCGGTGTTTTTCGGTTGCGCGCTGGTGGGCAAGTTTATCTTCGGGTTGCTGGCCGACCACCTGGACGGCAGGAGGGTACTCCTGGGTAACTTTATTGTCATGATTGGCGGTGCCGTATGCCTGGCCACGCTGCAGGCATCGCTGATCTGGGTGGCGGTGGCAGCTTTCGGCTTCGGCTGGGGCGGCGTCTACACCCTGATCCAGCTCAACGTCGTCAATGCCTTCGGTCTGAAAGCCGCCGGTAAGATACTGGGCACCATAACGGTGCTCGATGCGCTGGGTGGCGGCCTCGGTATTTGGTTGACGGGAGTGATGTACGAGGTCTATGGTTCCTACGACCTGGCTTTCAAGCTCTTTGTGGTGTTGATTGCCCTGGCCATGGTGGCCATGACGCAGATGAAAATCCAAGCGCCCAAGCAGGCGACATTGGCGCCCGCCGCCTGAGGTCGTTTGCGGCTGTTGGCCGCCACTGTTCTGCCGGCACTGATTTTTGTATAGAATCGCCGGCTTTCACTCGGTGGTAAGTTAACGGCTATGACAAGTTATTCGGCGTTTCGCCAGGTTGCCCTGGTCAAGGAAGTGGAGTCCCCGGAAAACCCGGGCGCATTGGAGCGGCGCGTGGCCCTGGTGCCGGCGGATGTCGAGCGGTTGTGTCGGGCCGGGCTCAGTCTCTATGTAGAGCACGGTGCGGGCGCCGGCGTCGGTTTCGACGACGCCGACTATCAGGCGGCCGGCGCGATACTGCAGGACAGCGACGCCATCTACGCCGACAAAGACCTGGTGATCAAGTTCAAGGGGCCGTCGCTGGACGCCATCGATCGCATGCGCCCCGGCAGTACGCTGTTTTGCATGGCCCATTTCCACTCCTATCCCGATCGCGCCGAACGCCTGCAGCGGCGCCGTATCAATGTGATTGCCATGGAAGAAGTGCTGGAGTCGCCGAAACACACCAGCGACGCCACCATTCTCAGTCGCACCGCCATGGCGGCGGCACTGCAGCCGTTTATCGCCAACGGTACCATTCAATACCTGGATGTCAGAGTCATCGGTTGGACGTCGGCACTGGCCGGTTGTATCCGCCGGGCCGGCAACCGCAGCCCCGCCACCCTGCAGGTGCTCAGCCGCCGCTTCGATATCAGTGATGCGGATGTCAAAGGGCCGACGGCGCTGTACTTCTACGATTCCGAGAGCTTCGACGATGCCGGGGGTGTGTTGGCCGAACTCAGGGATGCCGGTTGTCGTGTGGTGGACCGGGCCGACTTTGTCGCCACCGAGGGGGCGGCGGCCATCGAAAAATACCGTGCCACCCACCCGCCCCATGAATTCGGCCTGCGCCGGATTCAATGCTTGCACGAAACCGGCCAGGCCGGTGCCCGCTACGGCTTTGAACTGCTGCGCCGGAGCAAACCGGGGCTGACGCCGGCGCAGGCCAAGGTGGTAGTGCTGGGCTATGGCAATGTCGGTAGCGGCGCCATCCGCGAAGCCTATGATCAGGGAGCCGAACGGGTACATATACTGGGTCGCCGCCACACCGCCCGCGGCGCTATCGAGCACTACCTGCGCGATGCGGACTTGATTATCAACGGTGCCGAACAGCCGCCGGAGCTGCGTGGCAAGAATTTCCTGATCAGCCGCGCTCACGTTAGCGACCTGATTCCCAAGGGATCGGTCATCATCGACCTGGTGGGGGGGAGTCCCACCAATCGCAGTCCGGTGGAAAGCGTCGTCAGTTGCACTTTTCTGACCGATCCCTATTTCGAGGAGGCGGGTGTGCTGATCTCGTCGCTGTGGGGTTGGCCCATGATGGGCATGATGCGCGAGACCGCCGTGCGTTACAGCAGCCAGATTACCGAGGTGCTGATCGGCCGCGAGCAGTTGGTAGCCGGCGGCCTCGATGCCCTGGCGCCGGGGGTGGCGGTGGCGCTGGTATGCGGACCCTTCAGCGCGACCTGAGCGCCAACTGCCGCTCGATCCAGGCCTCCGACGCCCGTGCCCGTTGCCACTGCGAGTATTCCAACCGCAGGCGCAGCTTTGAGGTAAGGCGGTGCCGGTCTGTGTCGATGCACTTGCCGGCGGCGCAGGTAATCATATGGCGTCCCCCTGCATAGTCCTGCTTTACGATCCAGATTGCCGGCCGCAATCCCGCCAGCCGCAGGCGCCCGTAGGCGGCAAATGCCAGATCATCGCAATCACCGCTAAAGGGTGCAAAACCGCTGGCCAGTCGCGGCCTGTCATTACTGCCTTGTCTGATAAAGGTGAAATTGGTGCGCAGATCAGCGTGCACAGAGGCCAGTGTCTCCAGCGGGCCGGCCCCGGCCGGCGACGCTGTCAGGGCAACCACCACTGCAGTGACTGCCAGGGCGACCAGCATTGCTGCCGATCCAGTGACGTTTTTGGAGATGGGGGTCACGATTAATGGGAGGACGGTTTGTCGCCAGGTCTGCCCAGAGCCGATATGGCTGCGTAAATAGCTCATAAGTGTCTCCCTCCGATAGATTGTGGGAATCGTTGTAGAGCTTTATATTTCCGCAATGGGGCTGCTCTGACCATCCTGATAAATAGATATATAAGCGAGTTTTTCTCATGAATAGATATTCGGCCAAAGCGCTGCGGGTACAGCAGTGCTCCGCCCAAATTGCGGCGGTGCTGGCAAGCGGCAGTTTCTCGAAGGCGGCGGAGCTGTTGGGTCTGCACCAGAGTGCGGTCAGTCACCGGGTCAAGGCGCTCGAAGCGGCGCTTGGTTACCGCCTGTTCGAGCGCACCACCCGCCAGCTGCGGCCGACGCGGGCGGGCCAGTTGCTGGGCACGGCAGCGGCGGCGGCCCTGGCGGAGGTAACCGCAATCCTGGAGCAGATCGAAGCGGACAGGGAGGGGGCTGCGCTACGGGTGTCGGCGCTGGCATCGGTGACAATGAAGTGGTTGATTCCGCGTCTCGGGCCCGACAGCGGTTGCGATCTACAGATCTCCCTGTACGCTCAGGATCAGGTCGTCGACCTCCTTGGCGGTGAGGCGGATGTGGCGCTGCGCTTCTCTGCCGAGCCGCCGGCCGGTCTCTACGCGCAGCGCCTGACCCACTGTTGGCTGCGCCCGGTGGCGAGCCCGAGCTATATTGAGACCCATCGCCTCAACCGCCAACAGCCACAACTGGCGGGTCTGCACCTGTTGGCCGATCGCGGCGACGAGGTGCTGACAGATCAATACGGCTGGCAGGCGTGGGGCGCAGCCCATGGCTTCGCACCTGACAGCGCGGCATCCGTCACTTACTTCGATCGCGCCGATCTGATGCTGCAGGCGGCTATTGCCGGCTCCGGCGTGGCGCTGGGCAGGACCCTGTTGGTGGAAGACGATATCGAGCGGGGGTTTTTGGTTTACCTGGGTGCCGAGCTGCCGGTGGCATTTTCTTACTGGATTATCTGCACTTATGAAACAGCTGAGACACGTTCTTTCCAGGCGCTGGCGCGTTGGCTCGTGCAACAGGCCGGATCGGTTGCGAGGTAAATGCGGGTCCGCGTTTCTGTTGGCGCGATTTATTTTATCATCACATCTGTTTGGCAAAACTTTTACGCGCCACCGTTTAATTGCTAATCTGAAACGGTTGCATATTGCCCGGTGGCTGCGCAAAATGAGTGGCCTGAAAAGAGTCGAGGCTTAAATGATGAGAGGAATCTGGCCGGTGACAGCCTGTCGTTTTATTTTGTTAGTGCTTGTGACCGTGCTGCTGCCGGCTTGCGAGAGCGCCTATTATGGTGCCATGGAGAAAGTTGGCGTACACAAGCGGGATATTCTCGCCGAGCGCATCGAAACCGCTCGCGATGCACAGGTGGACGCCAAGGATCAGTTTCGCTCCGCCCTGGAGCAATTTCTTGCCACCGTGTCTGTCGATGGCGGCGAGCTGCAAAAAAAGTATGAGACACTGAACAGTGCTTTCGAAGACAGCCGCGAGAGTGCCGAGACAGTGCGCCAGCGCATCGAAGCGGTGGAATCTGTGGCCGAGGCGCTGTTTGATGAGTGGCAGGACGAACTGGCGTTGTATAGCGACGGTTCGCTAAAACGCGACAGTGAACGAAAAATGCGCCAAACCCGTTCCCGCTATCGACAGATGTTGACGGCCATGCATTCGGCAGAGGAAAAAATGGCGCCGGTGCTGGAAACTTTCCAAGACCAGGTGTTGTATCTGAAACACAACTTAAACGCCCGTGCTATTGCGGCGATAAAAACGGAGTTCGGCAGTCTGCAAAATGAGGTGCGCGTCCTGATTACCCGAATGGAATCCTCGATCAAAGAAGCTGAGGCATTTATCGATACACTCTCCGAATGAACCGCGTGTATCCGCAGACAGAATTCGCGCGCGGCGGTTTGAACACTCGGAGACCCCCATAAATTTTTACTGATGTCAGGGAGAATGATATGACTACCACATGCACACGCAACCTGCGCGGGGCCCTGTGCCTCGCATTGGCGACCGCTCTCAGCGGCCCGACGCTCGCCGCCGATCATCAGGCCGAATTGCAACTGGGCATCGGGCGCTACTTTTTTGACAGCGACCGCGATCTCGACGATGCCAACCATATTAACCTGGGACTGGGTTACGTGCTGAATCGGGACTGGATGCTTGAGGGACGCCTGGTTGATTTTGACGCCGATGCGGAGCGCGGCGGTATCGACTTCGACGGCCGTCACTACCACCTGGACGCGCTTTATCACTTCTCGCCTACCGGTAAATGGCGGCCGTTTATCATCGGCGGTCTCGGCGCTGTGGAATTCGATCCCGACAACGGCAGCGCGATTGAGGAAACCCTGCTCAACCTGGGCGTCGGGGTCAAATATGCACTGAGTGAACGCTGGCAACTGCGCGGCGATGCACGTCTTTACAACAGCCTCGATGAGGAAACCCTCGATTACGGCCTCAACCTGGGCTTGAGCTATCTGTTCGGTGTCAAACCCAGAGCACCGGCGCGGCCGCCGGCGCCGGCCGATGCCGACGGCGACGGCGTTTATGACAGCGTTGATGCCTGTCCCGGCACCGCGCCCGGTGTGCGGGTGGACGGGCGCGGCTGTGAGGTGGTGAGACCGGTCGACAGTGACGGCGACGGTGTCTACGATCGGCGCGACCGCTGCCCCGACACGGCGCCGCGTTTGAAAGTGGACGGCAGTGGTTGTCCCATTACATTGACAGACACGGTATCGATCGACTTGCGAGTCAACTTCGATACCAACAGCAGTGTGGTCAAACCGGAATTCTATGCAGAAATCAAACAGGTGGCGGACTTTATGGCGCAATACGCCAATACCGTGGTCACTATTGAAGGGCATACTGACAATCGCGGTGCCGCGTCATACAACCAGGCGCTGTCGCAGCGCCGTGCCGAGGCTGTCGCCAGGGTGTTGACCGAGCAGTTTGCGGTGGGTGCCGAGCGGGTTCGCGCGCTGGGTTATGGCGAGGCGCAACCGATTGCCGACAACGATACGGCCGCAGGACAGTTGGCCAACCGGCGGGTGGTGGCAAAAATCAGCGCCGAGGTGGAAACCCAGCAATTGCGTTAATGGTCGCCCCCGCCCTTGTGTTTGGGGTGGGGGTGAGCCAAAATAAAGTCGATAAGATTCTTCATTTTTTTACTTACCGTGAGTTCCTACCTGAAGGTTAACATGATGAAAAGATGTATATCGGTTTTAAACCGACTGGTTGTGTTGAGTACGTTTGTGGGTTTTGCCGCGATGTCCGGCGTAGCGGTTGCGGGCGACGCCGCCGCCGGCAAAGCGAAGTCGGGGACATGCGTTGCCTGCCATGGCCCCAAAGGCATCAGCCCCAATGATATCTGGCCCAACCTGGCGGGGCAGAAGAAGGGCTACCTGGTAAAACAGATGAAAGCGTTCAGAGACGGTCAACGCAAAGACCCCGTCATGTCGCCGATGGCGGCCGGCCTGTCCGATAAGGATATCGAAAACCTGGCGGCTTACTATTCCGAAATGAAGTAAATAAATAACACCCGTGGCCCGGTCCTTCGTCGCGGACGCGGGCCGATCCGGGCACCCCCGCGTGCCGGCCAAGTTTACTTATCCAGCCTGCTATGAATGAATCCGGCAATTCTATTGAGGGCGTTATCTTCGACCTCGACGGCACCCTGGCCGATACCAAGCTGGATTTCGCAGCCATGTGCGAGCAATTGCAGGTACCGGCCAGCACTCCCCTGCTCGAGCATATAGAGGGCCTGACGGATCGCCGCCAGTCCGAAATTGCCCGCGACCTGCTGGAGCAGCACGAAATGTCGGGCGCCGCCTGCGCCGAGTGGATGCCCGGCGCGCAGCAGATGCTGGAGCGGCTGCATGCGGCAAATATGCCCATGGGCATAGTGACGCGCAATATGCGCGCCGCGGCGATGCTCACCATCGAGCGCCTGGGCATTCCCATCGACGTGGTGATTACCCGGGAGGACTGCCAGCCAAAGCCCCACCCGGAGGGGCTGCTGAAAATCTCGTCACACTGGTCCATTGCCGCGGAAAATATTGCCTATGTGGGCGACTACAAATTCGATCTGCTCGCCGCCAACAGCGCCAATATGCTCGCCTGCCTGATTGCCAATGGCAGGAATGCCAAGTTTGCAGCGCTGGCGGACTGGGTGATCACGGATTTCTGCGAGTTTACCGAGCGGGTGTTGGCCCGGGAGTCGATATGATTGATATCAACGGCATTGCCCATACACAGTTGACAGTCAACGATATGGCGCGCAGCAGGGTGTTTTATCGAAAACTGTTGCATGAAACCTTCGGCATGACCATTCAATATGATGACGCCCAGGTTTTTTACTGTATCGGCGGACGCACCGGGCTGGTGATCACCCCGGCGGAAGAGCAGTACCGGGGCGAGCGCTTCAAGCAGCGGCGGGTCGGTCTGCACCACCTGTGTTTTCGGGTGCGGGCGCGGGAGGATATCGACAAGTTGTACCAGGTGCTGATCGATATGGAGGCAACCATCGTGCACCCGCCGGAGGCGGGGCACTGGGCGCCCGGTTACTATTCCGTGCTGTTTGAGGACCCGGACGGTATTCGGCTGGAGGCGAACTATGTACCGGGCCGGGGTAACCTCGATGTTATCGACGGCGAGCCGCTGCCGGTGCCCGACGATATGGGTGGTGACCCCAGTCGTTAACTATCGAGGCACCGGCTTTTATACGCCGAGAAAAGGCGCCAGCGAAATATAGGCGATCAGGGCGACCAGCCCCAGGTAGACCAGCGCGCGCAGCGGCTCTTTTTTCCATCGGTCCCAGAGCGTTTCCGGCCCGTCGCGGTCCAGTTGTTCACGGTATTCGGCGCGCACGCGCAGCAGGCGTTCCTGTTGGTAGTTGTCCAATAGCGCCTTGGCGGTATCCAGTTGATCGGCGTGCTGCAGCCAGATAGCGGCCAGGGATACGCCCCAGTTACCGGCGGAGGTCTCGTAGTAGTCGATATTGTTTGCGGCCAGCAGGTTGCGGATATCGTCGGCCTCGTCGTCGGGTACGCCGTTAAGCTTGATTAATAATGTGCTCATGAGGTTCTGCTTTTTGTTGTCGGCATAGACTTGAACCGGGTTGCTGCGGGACTGGCGACCCTGCGGACGATCGGGATTCGGTGGCTATTTTAACCTGAATCGCGGTTCAGGGAATAAAGAAGACTGGCGCCGGCGAAACGCCGGCGTGGTTTTTCCGGGAGACAGATAACAAACGACCCGGCCGCTGCCGCAGGCAGGCCGGGCTGTTTAGTGCTTTTCTGTTAGGTAGATGTCAGTTCAGATAATCAGAACCGGCGACCGATAAAGATGCTGTAAACGAACGGATCAATATCGATATCGACATCAAGCTTGTTGCCGTTGTCGAAGTCTATGTCCGCAGTCGTCTCGATATCGATCCACCTGATCGATGCGTTGACCAGCCACTTGTCATCGATCTCATAGTCCACACCGAATTGCAGCGCCACACCCACAGAGTTATCCAGGTCCACATCGCCGCCGGTCAGTCCCAAATCGGCGAGCGCCGCGTCGGCGGAGCTGGTGAGGTCCTCCTCGAAAAAGAGCGTATAGTTCAGACCGGCCCCTACATAAGGGGTGAAAGCCGTGCCGGTGTCAAAGTGGTAGACAGCACTCAAGGTGGGTGGCAGGTGATCGAGTTCGACGATATTCAGGCCGTTCAGCGCACCCTTGCCCGATGCCGTATGGGTAAAAGGTGTTGCGGCAAGCAGTTCCACGCCCCAGTTACTGGTGAGCATATAGGTCGCTGTGATACCGAGTTGGGTATCGTCATCGACCTCCACCTTCGAGGTGTTGCCACCGAGCACCAGCGTATCGCCGTTGAGTTTTATATTGGAGCTGCTCTCGTCAGGGGCCACCATGGTAGCGCCGAGCTTTACGATCCACTCACCGGGTTCATAGGCGCCGGCCTGGGCAATAAACAGCGACAGCGTCGCCGCAGATACAACACCAAGTGCTTTACTGGTTACTTTCATACATTTCCCCACATCTTTGTCATGTCTATAGCAGGCTTTATTAAACCGTGAATCCCGGGCCCGGTTATTGATCTGGATTAAGTAAAACGTGCCGTCGGCAACGCGGCAGCGAGGATGCATGACAAATTTGCACAGGTGTACCGGTTGAATCTGCCATGGCGGCAGCCGCTGGTGAGGTGAGAGGGTTCGCGGGGTTGCTGCACGGCTTCCAGGCGGCGCTGGCTTTTTGAGCGGGCTGATGCCTATAATCCGTGGCATGAAATCAAACAGCTCAAACAATGACGAACAGGCCCTGCCTTTGACGGGGTTGGACAGCACGGACGTGCGGATTCTGGAGATACTGCAGGCCGACGGCCGTATTTCCAACGCGGACCTGGCCGAAGCGATTGGCCTGTCCCCCTCGCCGTGCCTGCGCCGGGTCAAACGGCTGGAGAAAGAGGGCATTATCGCCGCCTACAGCGCCCGCCTGGACACCAAAAAGCTGGGTTGGCATGTGTCGGCATTCGTCAGTATCAGCCTCGGGCAGCACGGCCAGCCCGATGTCGACCGCTTTCAGGCGGGCATTGCAGAGCTGCCGCAGGTCACCTGGTGTTATGCGCTGTCCGGCTCCAACGATCTGCTGCTGAGGATCGTGGCCGAGGACCTGGACGGCCTGTACCGGCTGATGGTCGAACTCGGCGCGCTGCCCGGCGTTAAAGATATCCAGAGCAGCGTCGCTATCCAGGAGCTGAAAAACAGCCGCAGTTTACCGTTGGGCGGTGCGGTGTAAACTAGTGCTTTGACCAATAAAGATTTTCACCCAAAATGGGTTTTGGTGTCTTAGCCGACGCGGTCTCGATCAGGGGGGGCGCCTAGCCCATAGCCCTTCGGGACACGGGCTAGGCGCCCCCCCGGTGAATACCCGCAAGCGGGCCCGGCCCTAAATTATAGATTTCGGGCGTTCCGCGGGGCGAAGCAGTGCTTCGCTGATTCCCGCTCCACCCCTGTAGGCTCTGCGCCAGCATCCCTGCTGGCGAAGGTCCCGAAGGGCTATGGGCTAGGCGCCCCCCCTGATCGGGACCTCAGTGCCACCGAAGTGAAAATGTCTTCTGGTCGAAGCACTGAAACCGGAAAGATGCACTGAAACTGAGCGTGTCTGTTTCGGTGTTTGTGAGCGTATTGTCAACGCTTATATGTCCCACACCTGTAAGAGTGAGCAGACGTTTTGCCCTGAGGGCAAATTGATTTTATCACCGCTGGTGCGAAAGGCGCGATCGGGGTTCGGGCCGGGCAGTGCAGTGCGCCTCCGGCCCGGTTGTCGATGCTGGTGTTAAAAAGCGATTTCGAATAGGAGCTTCACGGTGAAGTTGGCGGCAAGGTTGACTATTGTGTTAATCGCATTGTTGCTTTTTGTGCCAGTCGCGTCGGCGAGGACGAAAGAGTGTGTGATTTTACTGCACGGTCTGGCGCGAACGGAAAATTCGATGAACAAGCTGGCACGGGCGCTGGACGCCGCCGGTTACCACACTGTCAACCAGCCATATGAGTCCACTCAACACCGGATCGCCGACCTGGCCGCCGCGGCTATTCCCGAGGCCCTGGCCCGGTGCCCCCGCCATGCAAAAGTGCACTTCGTGACCCATTCACTCGGCGGCATACTGGTGCGCCAACATTTGCGTGTCGACACGATCGAGGATCTCGGTCGGGTAGTGATGTTGGGGCCGCCCAATAAGGGCAGCGAGGTGGTGGACAAGCTGCACCGGGTACCCGGGTTTAAGCTGATCAACGGCCCGGCCGGTATGCAACTGGGAACCGGCGTGCTCAGTGTGCCCAACAACCTGGGACCGGCCAAGTTCGAGTTGGGTATAATCGCCGGCACGCGCAGTATCAACCTGATGCTCTCTAACCTGCTGCCCAACCCTGACGACGGCAAGGTATCGGTGGCCAGTACCAAACTCGAGGGTATGGCCGATCATATTACCTTGCCGGTTACTCATTCTTTTATGATGAGAAACCAAAAGGTTATTGAGCAGGTGCTTTACTTTTTGGAGAACGGTTTTTTTGAAGACACTGGCAGTCAATAAGCTTGCGTGGAAAAAGTGTGTAATGATCGAGTTGATGGTGGCTCCAGGTAAACAGAAATCTAGATAGTGAGTAGATAAAGGAAGCTTCAGTATTTTTATTGAGCTGCCAAGTGCAACCACCTTTAAACCTGGAGAGAGATAAGCGAGGAAAAATAAATTGAAACCCCTGGTTCTAAATCCAAAAGAAGGTCGTGCTTATCCTATGGGTCGAATGACCGCTGTCTTTAAAGCCGATCTCGAAGAGACAAATTCGACGCTATCCGTATCCGAATGGTGGCTCGAGCCAAATACAGAGGGTCCTCATATTCACAAGCATCCTGAAGCCCATCTCTTTTATGTTATAGAAGGCCGTCTGACGGTCTATCTTCAAGGAAAAGACTGGCTTGAAACAGAAAGTGGCTCGTACATCTATATACCCGGTGAAACTGAGCATGGCTTTGAAAACCGAAGCAGTAACAAGGTTGGTTTTATATCTATCAATACACCCGGTGGTTTCGAGCAGAGCATCCCTGGTATTGTGAATTACTTTAACGAGAATCCACTTGGTGATACAAAAGCCAGCACTTAAAGTCGAATCGGTAGGGCATTTTAGCTGTTGTGTTGCAGCAAAAGGGTCTCTTCATTAAACGTTAAGTACTAAAGGAGGCGGGACAGTTGATGCGAGGGGAATGTAATTGCGGGGCGGTGTCCTTTGAGATAAGTGCAACGATTTCAGACGTTTATATTTGTCATTGCTCCATTTGTCGCCGTTCTACCGGCAGTGCGGGAATAGCCGTCGGTATCGTGAGTAAAGATGAATTTAAGTGGGTGACAGGTAAAGACAATATAGGCCTATGGTCCAAGCCGGGTCATGATTGGCAGACAAGCTTTTGTGTTACCTGCGGTTCTCCACTCCCTGGAAAAAACGATGACAAGACTATATATGTTCCAGTTAGCCTGTTAACAACAGGGGTAAGTGAACTCAAGGTTGCACATCATTTGTTTGTTGGCTCCAAAGCAGACTGGGAAGAAATCGGTGATACAGGTAAACAGCACATTGAGGGTTATAGTGAGTAAATCGCTTGACAAGGTCAGTCAGGGCGGTCACGAAATCCTTCGCTTCCCTCTTTTTTGCAAAGCTAAGATCTGTGCTTATATGATGAAAAAATGCATATTGGTACTATCGATATTGATTTCAAATTACGCGCTATCCTGGGATACAGTGGAATGCCGCGGCCAGCAACATGATCGTGTACTGGCATTAAATGAATTAGGGTTGCGGGTATTAGCTTTCATAAGAGATAACGGTAAATTACCCGATTTGTGTCGTAACCATTTTCTTAATCGAGATCAGTTAATTCCTAAAGAGCTTAAGTCTTATCTGGTTTGTGGTGGCTCAGAAAACGATTCTGTAGGGTATTGGTGTTGGAAGGACCACTCGAACATCAAAAAAGTCCAAGAGGTTTGCAAGTTCACGTTAAGCACGGGCAATATGGAGTGCCGAAATCTGGTGGCTACTTATGATAGAGAAAGAAACTGACAAAAATCATGGTGTTGCCGCACGGCCTGAGCCGAACCCTTTGAGGGGCGCCTTCAGCTTAGCAACTCATAAAAATTTTCTGCGTTGTGTAAGCCTGCCGATTTATGCTTAAGTTGCACAGTTGCAGGCGTCCCTCAAGGAGTACAAGGTAGCGACTACCATATATGGTTTGACATTAGTTTTTGCATGCGATGGAATAAACGCCGGGATAATACTGTCGTTTCATTGTTTTTAAACCTACTAAGAGGAAAAAACATGAACCACATTTTTTATTTACCTTTGGTGACAAGAACTGAGTTTTACAATCACGTCACGCCTCATGATAAGTACTTCAATAATTTTAATGCGACAATAGACGACGGTGAAAAGAAATTTCTTGGCGAGTTACATGGCCAAGGCGGCGAGTATGGGGTCTTATACATAACTGGACATGGCGGTTTAAATACCACTTTGAGTCTGCGTGAACCGCTTGATGCAAGAGTAATCAGTCCAGATCAGCTAGGGGCGCATCTATTGGGAAAAATTGATGTAAATCTACCTGACTTTTTGCAGCAATACCAAGGCATTCGATTGCTTTCCCATAGGATTAGGAAGGTTAAAGTCTTCGCGTGCTTTTCCGGGGTTGCTCCGGACGATGGAATCAGCTCTTTTGCCCATGAGCTGGCTGTTTATTTCCGTGTCAACCATTGCCATGTTCCAGTCTATGGATATACGGGCCTGACTAAATTTGAAGGGGGGAGAAAATACATTGACGGGGGATTTGGAGTACAGCCAAAACGTGCGAAAAGCCGGCGTGCTAAATTCTGTCAACATAACCCGAACGAAAAGTTTACGCTCACTCAAGAAGCAAGACAGGATTGGCAAGACGGAGATAACTGGTGGGTCTTCGACAAAGCTTCTATTGAGAAATGGCGTCAAGGCTGATATCTCCGGCAATAGTAGGCCGAGTAGAGGGGTCGTAGTGCTTGCTTTTTATACTGCGTAACCTCGGCTGTCGGAAACTTGATGGAGGATTTGGTTAATCGATCAATTTCCAAGCACTACGACCCCAGCTACAATGATGGCTCCCGGAAAAGGCATGCCGTGAAGAAGTACCTTGACTTACTGGAAGAGCTGGGAATGGATCGTGCAGCAGCGAAGCACTGGCATCGCTCCCAAAGACAGTTCCGCCTGAAGAGATTTGTAACGCGATCGGAGTCAACATGGGTTAGCTGTTTAACGGCACCAAGAGTAGTCGCTATAGACCAGGCTCTTAAGAGGCGACGGAGCTATCAAGTCGCTTGACTGTAATTGCAGTGTGGTTATAGTGTCGTTGCTAGCTATCTAAGGTTTGAATGGGATGAGAAGAAGAGTACTTCCAAAAAGAGTACTTCCAAGAAGAAGCATGACGTCACCTTTGACGAAACCAAGACAGTTTTTACTGATCAATTTGCCCGTTTAATTTCCGATCCCGATCATTCTGATGATGAATGATAGATTCATTCTTCTAGGCACCAGTATCCATTCGAGATTGTCAATCGTATGCCATTGTATAAAAGTGAATGATTCAATCCGTATTATCTCTGCCAGAAAAGCAGACAAAAAAGAACGTGAAATATATGTATGAAGGTTATCGCGATCTGCTGATGAAAAAGCAGCCGTAGTTGATTTTCCGACAGGTAAAGTAAAAATTCGTTTGAATACAATAACTAATGACTCAGGTGTAATCGATTGGCATATGCATATGCCGGATTGTCACATTGAAGTAGTGCACTCTAGAGTCTCAAAGCTTTCAAATGGAAATAGCTTGTATATTTCCGTATTAAATGCGCCGCCGGTACCAGATGAGGAAGTCGGAGATGCATTAAAGGCACAAAAAGAACTTGTCACCAAGGCGCTAAGCAACCTTGGGGAGGTTCCTGGTTAATAGTGCACAACAAATTAAACAAGACGGATGCGCTAATGCGCACCTTTTCTTGAGACTTTAAACGCGACCAGGGAGATCGAGGTGATTTATTACCGACCCGCGAAAACCACCGATGCTGCGGCGATTTCCAAATTAATTTTGGATACCCAGAGTCAATTTTCGGTTGAAAATTTCTCCCCGGAGGGAGAGCGCTTATTGGCCAAGGTCTGCTCGGCGGAGGCAATAGAGGGTTATCTGGAAAGCGGCTACATCTATTTCGTTGCAGAGGATGAGGCGACTATTGTTGGCGTTATAGGTGTGAGAGACCGCTGCCACATTGAGCACAACTTTGTCCGAGGCGACTACCATAGACAAGGAATATCATCGCAATTATGGCGTCTGGCCAAAGAGAGCTGCCTACAGCAGGGCAATAAAGGTGAATTCGAACTCCGGGCTTCGACTTTCGCCATTCCCATTTATGAGCGCTGGGGATTTGTTAAAGAGGGGGAAAAACAAAGTATTGGGGGGATAATATTCACACCCATGCGGCTCAAGCTGGGGTCTTTAGACTGAACATATCCTCTGTTAACAAAACCTGTTTCTGGGGTAAACTTCCGCATACTCACCCTTGTTAAGACGGCTCTGTTATGGGTTACTAACGCAACATAAGGGGCGACAGCTCACCGGTATTGAGGTTGGATAAACCAAAAGAGCCTATCTGCAATATCCCATTGACATCGATGCGCGAACACGCCAGCTTCGAGCCCTGGGCGAGAATTTTTTGTTGAGCGGATAATCAGGGTGCCTAACCGACCCTGCAACGAAAGTTAGCAACACGGCGCCCAAACCAAACAACCGACAAGAGGAATTGGCAATGAAAACGAGAGCAGCCGTCGCCCTGGCGGCGGGACAGCCGCTAACGGTGACCGAAGTGGACCTCGGCGGTCCCAAAGCCGGCGAGGTTTTGGTTGAAATCAAGGCCACGGGGGTTTGCCATACCGACGCTTTTACCCTGTCCGGCGATGATCCGGAGGGTGCCTTTCCGGCCATTCTCGGCCACGAGGGGGCCGGAGTGGTGGTGGAGGTGGGCGCCGGGGTCAAGAGTCTCAAGCCGGGCGACCATGTGATTCCCCTGTATACCGCCGAGTGTCGCGAGTGCGATTTCTGCCTTAACCCCAAGACCAACCTGTGCCAGGCCGTGCGCGCCACCCAGGGACAGGGGCTGATGCCGGACGGCAGCAGCCGCTTCTCCCTCGACGGCAAGCCGATTCTGCATTATATGGGCTGCTCGACCTTCTCAAATTTTACGGTGCTGCCGGAGATTTCGCTGGCCAAAGTGCGCGAAGACGCCCCCTTTGACAAGATTTGCTATATCGGTTGCGGCGTTACCACCGGCATCGGCGCGGTGGCCTTTACCATGCAGGTGGAACCGGGCTCCACCGTGGCAGTATTCGGCCTCGGCGGTATCGGCCTCAATGTGATTCAAGGGGCGAAGATGGTGGGGGCCACCCGCATTATCGGTATCGACCTCAACCCCGCCAAGGTATCCCTGGCCCGGCAGTTCGGCATGACTGACTTCGTCAATCCCAACGACGTTGAAAACCTGGTGGATCATCTGATCGATATGACCGGCGGCGGCGTGGACTACAGCTTTGAATGCATCGGTAATGTGAATGTCATGCGCCAGGCCCTGGAGTGCTGCCACAAAGGCTGGGGGGAAAGCTGTATCGTCGGTGTCGCCGGCGCCGGCCAGGAGATTTCGACCCGCCCGTTTCAGTTGGTTACCGGACGCTCCTGGCGCGGCACGGCCTTTGGCGGTGCCCGCGGGCGCACCGATGTGCCGAAGATTGTCGACTGGTATATGGAGGGCAAGATCAATATCGACGATCTGATTACCCACACCATGCCGCTCGACGAAATCAATAAGGCGTTTGACCTGATGCATGCCGGAGAGAGTATCCGCTCGGTAGTGTTGTACTGAGACGATAACATCGAAGCGAAAAATCCAAGGAGACGAAACCGAACCATGAAACAAGTCGTTGAAAACAAGTGTTTTGGCGGTCGCCAACTGCGCTTTACCCACAGCTCTGAGGTGCTTGACTGCGATATGCATTTCTCGGTTTACCTGCCGCCCCGGGCTGAGACGGCACCGGTGCCGGTGTTGTACTGGCTGTCCGGGCTGACCTGTACCGATGAAAACTTTGTCGCCAAAGCCGGCGCCCAGCAGTTTGCCGCCCGGGAAGGCGTCGCTTTAGTGGCCCCGGACACCAGCCCCCGGGGAGCGGATGTCCCCGATGATCCCGCGGGTGCCTATGACTTCGGCCTGGGGGCCGGCTTCTATGTCAACGCCACCGAGCCGCCCTGGAACCGCCACTACCGCATGTATGATTATGTCGTCGATGAGCTGCCGGCGCTGCTCGCCCGGGCGCTGCCACTGGACAACGGGCGGGCCGGTATCTGCGGGCATTCCATGGGCGGGCACGGTGCCCTGATCATCGCGCTGAAGAACCCGGACCGCTATCGATCGGTGTCGGCGTTTGCGCCGATTTGTTCGCCGTTGAACTGTCCCTGGGGTGAAAAAGCGCTGGGCGGTTATCTCGGCACTGATCGCCGGCAGTGGGAAGCCAACGATACCACCGCCCTGGTGCGGGCGGCCACCGAGCGTCTGCCGATCCTGGTCGATCAGGGCGAGGCCGATGAGTTTCTGGCCGAGCAATTGAGAACTGAACTATTGGTTGCGGCCAGTGCCGAGGCGCAGTACCCGATGGAAATTCGCCGGCAGCCCGGTTACGACCACAGTTATTTTTTTATTGCGTCGTTTATCGGCGATCATCTCAGGTTTCACGGTCAGTATTTGAATAAATAGGTTTAGGGCCGAATGGCACTTAGTTAAGCGTATTTGCATCAGTCTATCGGCCACCGCTCCGGTCACATCGATCTCGATTAAATGTACCGAAGGTAGGTCTGGCCCTGGCTGAAGCCTCCAGAAACTCTCGACAGCAGGGATGCTGTCGGGAAGTCTCCATGGATGGATTCACGACGTGTTTCTGGAGGCTTCAGCCAGGGCCAGACCGGTCATAGCACAACTTTTCTTAAGGCAGTGCCGTTGAGGCCAGGGTCTTTTAACACTAATTGAGCAGAGCAACTCAATAAGTATCAGACCCTAGCGCCGTGACCGACTGTGCAGCGTGGGGATGTTGAGGCCGGGTGCGGCCAGTTGTCGCGGAAAGGCCATGGTGAACTCGGTAAACTGGTCGAGCGTGCTTTTAAGGCCGATGGTGCCGCCGTACTTCTCCACCGTCGATTTGATCACGTCCAGACCGACGCCCCGGCCGGCGTGTTGAGTGACTGTCTTGGCGGTGGATACACCGGGCCGGAACATGGCGTTGAGGAGCTGTGTCTTATTCCAGCGCCGCACCTGGTCGGCGGTGAAAAATTTGGAAGCGAAGGCCGCATTGCGAATTTTCTCCGGGTCGATGCCGTAGCCGTCGTCGCGCATGGCGACGATCAACTTGCCCTTCTCATGTCGCACACTGATATGCAGGCAACCGTAAGGGGTCTTGCCGCGCCGGCGCCGGGTTTGCGGGTCTTCGATACCGTGAATCACCGCATTTCTGGCCAGTTGTGTCACCAGGCCGTTGATCACCCGGCGCAGGTGTGCGGGAATCGCTGAATCGGTGTAGCCGTCATCGACGATAATCACGCGCTTCTTGCTGTCCATCTCCAGGCGTTTCACCAGGTATTGGAGACGGCGCATCATCGTGTTGGCGCCGCCTTCGGGGCTGTCGCTCCAGCCGCCTTCGACAATCTTCTCAAACAGCTCTTTGACTTCCTTGACCGCACCGATAATGGCCTTCAGCGGTGAAATCAGCCGCCGCAGGTCTTTTGTCGACAGGGTCTTTCTCATGCTCAGGTCGGACAGCAGGTTCTCGAACTGGTGAGCCTGGTCGCTGATGGACTTCAGGTTCAGAATGGCGGCATCCCCTTTCATCTGATGCACGCTGCCAAAGATACTTTCGATTTTTTTCTTGATCTGGGGCGTGGTCAAAGGGCGTGTCGACAGGTTGGCCAGAATGTCTTTCAGGGTTGTCGTCGTGCCCTCAAGGTACTCTTTGATCAGATCTTTTTCAAACTGCAACAGACTCATCACAGTACTTATTTTCTGCTCGGCTTTTTGGTTGGAGCGCTTTATCAGTTTCGATATTCTGATCGACTTTGAAATATCCCGAATCGTAACGGTCCACTTGCCATAGTGTTCGAAACTGTCGCTTCTGCCGAATTCGCAGCGGATGTACTTGACGATACTGCGTCCCTTGGGGCTGCGGATTTTTATTTTCAGGCAATCAAAGGGATTGTGCTTGATAACGGGCTTGATGATATTGCGCTGTTTTACCAGCTTGTTCAGCACCAACAGGGCTTTTTTACCGTCCTCGGGCGCTGTGCGGCTTCTGATGATGCGGGCGAAGCTCTTGCCGACCAGCGGACTTTCACCCAGCAGTGACTCCAATACCCGCGAGTGGGATTTCCTGATGATAAAGTCACTGTCTATCTCCAGCAGGCCGGCGTTGATCTGGCTGACCTGCCGCGTGCCCTTGGTGGAAAAGTGGCTGGCGAGAAAATTCCCGAATTGAACTAGTGACATCGTACAGTCCTTCTAACGAGTGCAACAACGGCGGGCATGCGCGGTGCCGGCCTGCCAAGCAGATTACCCGTACAGAGGAGGGTCAGGTGCTATTGTAGGGAGAAATATGATCGCACCTAACATCAATGTTTGACATGCCTGGCGCGAGTTTTTTGTTCTGTTTGCCAAGCTAGTAGCTAACAAATTGTGCGTGAGTTCACGTTGTCGGCGCCGACCGCATCACGCTGCGGCCGGGGTTTATGACAGTCCTGTTGCGGGGGCGATGTCACGCCTATTTTTGCAGCAACTCCATCAGTGCGATCACGGTTGCCTCCACGCCTTTGGTGATCGCCGGTTGCGGGCTGATTTTAAACAGCGGGCTGTGGTGGCTGGGTACCGGCGCACCGCCGGCGGCCTCCCGCTCGAAGTCCGCTTTGGGGGTGCCGCCCACGGCGAAATAGACCGACGGAATATAGGGGTCGATGGTAAAAAACGGAAAGTCTTCCGCTCCCATACCCAGGCGCCGGTAGTTTTGATCGAAGGCGTCCTCGCCCAGCCGGGCGCGCCAGACTGCTTTCAACCGCTGGGTCAGGGGAATGTCATTGACCGTGGGCGGTGTCGGCTCTTCGCTGTGGATGACCCGGGGCAAGTTGTCCTCGGGCAGGCCGGCGGCGCGGCCGGTGTTGACGGCCACCCGCTCGATGGCGCGCATCAGATACTCGCGGGTTTCGAGATTGTCGTTGCGCACCGTGACCTGCAGCTTGGCCTGATCGGAAATGATATTGTGCTTGGTGCCGGCGTGAAACGAACCCACGGTAATGACCGCCGGCTCTTTCGGCGCAATCTCGCGGCTGACGATGGTTTGCAGGGCGAGTACGATCTGCGCGCCTATCACCACCGGGTCTTTGCCGCGGTGGGGCGAAGCGCCGTGGGCGCCGATGCCGGGCACGATGATATCGAGGGAGTCGACACCGGAGTAGGGCGAGCCCTCGACCGCCACCAGTTTGCCCGCTTCAATTTCGGAGCTGACGTGAAACGCCATGGCGTAGTCGGGCTGGCCAAAGCGCTTCCAGATGTTGTCCGCCATCATGCCCTTGGCGCCGCCCACCCGCTCTTCGGCGGGCTGCCCGATCAGCATCAGGGTGCCGGACCAGTCGCTGCGGCGTTTTGCCATCTGCTTGGCGGTACCCACCAGGCTGGTGATATGCACATCGTGGCCGCAGGCGTGCATCACCGGCACCAGGTTGCCGTCCCAGTCTTTTTGTTTGGCGGTGGAGGCGTAGGCCAGGCCCGACTTCTCCAGCACCGGCAGGCCGTCCATATCGGCGCGCATCATCACCAGCGGGCCCGCGCCGTTTTCCATCATCGCCACGATACCGGTCTTGCCGACGCCCTCGGTCACCTTGAAGCCTGCAGCGCGCAACTCTTTTGCCAGCCGTTTGGCGGTTTCGAATTCTAAATGCGACAGTTCGGGATTGCGGTGAAAGTGTTCGAACAGCGAGCCCAGGTGTGAGCGGTAATCTTTGGCGATATCGGCGGCCAGATCATCTGCCGCCTGTGCGGTTTGGGCGGCGAGGGCAAGGGAAAGCGAAAGGGTCAGCAGTAAGCGGCGCATAGAGGTCTCCTGTGTTTAGACTGGGACGTTTGGAGGATATAACGCCTCAACCCTATAGGAAAGCCGATACTGCGCTGAGTCCCGAGTCCCGAGTCCCGAGTCCCGAGTCCCGAGTCCCGAGTCCCGAGTCCCGAGTCCCGAGTCCCGAGTCCCGAGTCCCGAGTCCCGAGTCGCGGTGCCGGGACGATCCCGGCACCGGTGCGGTGATGACCTCAGTTGAGGCCGGTGATTTCAATATCGTCGATCGCCATATCGCCGCGGAAGCCGCCGTCGGCGACAGCGCGAAAGCGCACCCGCAGCGGGCCGCTGAAGCTGCCCAGGTCGATTGACACCGGTGTGTAGGCGGCGTCATTGTCGTTTTGCTGCTGGCCGCTGATGCTCCACACGCCCTCGTCCCAGGCGCCGTCGCTGTACACATCGACATTCAGGGTACCCATATCCGAGCCATACATATGATAGAAAAAGCTCAGCGTGCGGGCCGCGCCGCCGACGCTCGGGCCTTCCAGGATGGCGGTATCGCCGGCGTTAAAAGCCCCGCGACCGTCCGAGGTTTCCAGGTAGGTGTACCACTGGCTGCCGTTGTTGCCGCTGTCGGGGCCGGTGCGGTTGGAAGCGGTGCCGCCGGCATCGCGGGTCCAGTCTTCGTCATCACCGGTGCTGACATTGCGCCAATTGCCGAGTCCGTTTTCGAAGTCTTCCGCTTCGAGCACCACCGGGGTACCGGCATCCACAAAGGTGATCTGTATATCATCGCTGGCGCTGAGCTCGGTATCGTCGGCGCTCAGGCGCAGTACATAGGTGCCGGCAACCGAGGCGCTGGCGCTGGTGTCGACAGCCGCCGCATTGCCGAAATTGACAGTGCCGGGCCCGGATACCCGGCTCCAGGCAGTGGTGATACCGGCGCCTTCCGGCAGTCCGTCGTCGCTGACTTCGCCGTTGAGTGTTGCCGCGTTCGGCAGCACCACGGTTTGATTGACGCCGGCGTTGACCCGCGGGGCGCGGTTGATCGCCGGGCCGGCGCTGCCGCCGCTGGCCACCAGGGCGTAGACGGCGTCAGTGGTCGCAGTGGGCGGGTGTCCGTCGAGCACGATATCATCCCCCAGCACCTCGATGCTCCAGGTGCCGGCGGCCGGTGTCTGGATAAAGACATTTTCCACCGTATCAATGGTATTGGAGCTGCCGCCGGGCGTCGACCAGTTGCCGTTGCGCAAACCGTTGTTGCCCCAGTAAACGGTTCCTGCCGGGCTGGTGACTTTGAGGCTCAGGTCATTGATGCGATGGATGGCGGCGGCCGGGTTGCCGCGCAGGTCGCGGTAGACCAGCGTCGCCTTCAGCGGTTGGCTGCCGTCGACATTGAGCGCGTAGCTGTTGGTACCGCCCGGTGTCAGCACGTCCTGTTCATCGACCAGAATGGGCAGGCGCCAGCCGTTGTCCCGGGCGGTGTCGTACAGGTTTCTCAAATCGGGCGCGCCCCAACCCTGGTGCACCCGGCTCATATTGGCGTTGTCGCCGCCGCTGAACGCGTAGCGGTAAGCGCTGTGTATCATCAGGGCCTTGGCGGTGGCGGCATGGGGTCGCGCGTCGAACACATCGCGGTTTTGGCCGGGGCCGCCGGCGAATACCCCGTCGGCCCACATTTCGAACATAATGCCGAAGGCGCCGGCGACCGTGGGGGTGGCGCCACTGGTGCCGCCGAAATTCCGGTAGGCGGTGTTGCTGGCGTCGTCGATGGTGCGAATGCCGCCGTACTGGCCGGACAGGTCCGGTTTTATACGGTTGTCGGCGGCCGGGCCGATACTGGCGCTGCCCCAACTGTCGTCGCTGCGCTCGACGGTATTGTTGGTGTCAAAACCGCCCACAGCGACGACATTCTTGGCCCAGGCGGCCGGGCGCGAATTGCGATTGCCGGTGTTGCTCTGGGATTGCAGTTTGACCAGATCCAACTCGAACAGCACCTCGTCGTATTCCGCCGACCAGGTCGTGTAATTGGTGGTGGTCGAATAGTCGGTGCTGCTGGTTTGCACGACCGCCCGATAATCGCCGGCCGGGTCGACCAACTCGGCCAAGTGGCCGCGCAGTTGCGACTCGGTGGGCCGATTGTTGCCGGGAAAGGCGCTGAACCTCGAAAACACGATCGGGCGCGCCGCGCAACGCAGTAAGCCGCTGCTCATGGCGATGCCATCGGCATAGAGGATGCCGGCGATCTCCGTGCCGTGGTTCAGGCCGCCGGAGCCGGACGCCGCCGGGCTGCGCACCAAAATGGATTTGTTGACCAGTTCCTGGTGTGAGAGGCGAAAGCCCCTGTCGTAGACTTCGATGCCGACGCCCCGGCCGCAGTAGCCCGCCACCTGTTCGATATAGTCGAACTCCTCGCGCTCGCGCACCTGGCCCAGGTCCTCGCTCTCTTCGCCGCGCAGGTCGATAAACAGGGTTTCCGGTCGCCGGCTCACCTGCAACAACTGAGCCGCGTTCAGTTTTGCGGAAAACCGGCTGCCGTCGTTGACACTGGTGGCGAGAGCGGCGCGTTGTGTTTGTGCCGGGTCGCCTTTGAGCACGATGCCGCCGATGGACTCCGTGAAGCGCACCAGCGCGGCGCGGTGGGATTTGCTGACGCTCATAATCGAGTAAGTCTGTAAATCGGCGCCGGCCGCGGCGATACGATTTTCCAGGCCCTGCTGTAACTTATACGCCGGCAGGTAATCGACCGTTGCCCGCACAAACGGCCGCGACTCGATCGCCGCCCGGGTGGTCTTGTCCATCAGGCCGACGACGGCGTTGGGTGGCAGCGCAGTAACAATTTCCACCCCTGCCGCTTGCAGGGCCCGCTGGTAAGCGGGCAGCGCCTGGGTGTGAAACTGGATGATATAAGCATCGACGACGTTGGCAGTATCGCGCCTGTAGAGATCGGGCGCGGGGGAGGTCAGACGCTGTGGCAGAGTCAGGTGAACGCCCGTCAGCGGATCGAAGGGCGGTGCGCGGCGCAATTGAATCAGCTTGCTGGCCTGGCGCGGACGACTCAGTGTGTTGTCGTCGGCACGAATGCGGTAGGTGCCGTCGGCATTGCGTATTTCCCGGGTGCCGGCAACCTCCTGCGGTGTCTGCTTGTCGTAACCGGCGGCGTCGCGTCCGGCGCCGGTTGCAGGCAGGGCCAGCGCGACACCGGCGAGCACCAGTGTTGCCAGCTTATAGGTGAACCCCACGACGGTTTTTATTCCGCGGATGGAGGAAAGTTTTTTTATTTTATAGCGTTTTTTTTTCACGATAGCTCCCGCTCTGCATGTCTGAGCATGCATAAAGAATGGTTGATTGACGGATGGTTCTACCGGGGCAGAACCGGGTTCGCCGGGATATCGCATCAAGCGGTACAGTCTCAACCCGTACTACTGGTAAGCGCACACTACCGCCACCAGGTTTTGGTGTGGGCGTGTTAGTTTGAGCGTGCACCGGTGCAAGATCCGGGCTGGGCGGGGAATTACTGAGTGCTACTGCGTTACTGCCTGACTGGCCTCGCCGTTTTTATTTTTTACTGCCGAATCAGATTAACAGATCGACCGCGCCGGCTTTATGTTATTTCCGTCATATCTTATGACGGAAAAACATTGGCGGTTTGGCGCAAGGGTGATCTCGTAGAAAATATTCTGGCTATAGTGGGTCGTTTAAGTGCTTGCCGTTTAATCCGCCCAGTTTTGGTGCTTGCTACTGATCACCGCCTCGATTTCGCCCAGCAGGTGTTGGCAGCGTTCCCGCAGGTAGTCGCGCAGCAGGCGAATCGCCGGCGTGATCGAGTTGCGCGAGGGACACACCAGCCACAGCTCCGAGGCCAGCGGCCGATAGTCCGGCATAACGATATCGATCCTGCCGGCCATTAAATCCGGCGCCATATCCAGCGCGGATTTCGCCGCTATGCCTTTGCCGGCCACACACCAGCGGCGCACCATATCGGCGTCGTTGGCAACGCGGTCGCCGCGCAGCCTGACCCGGTAGCGCTCGCCGTTGCGGGTCAGGGTCCAGACATCGTGGGTGACGTCGCGCATCTGGTAGAAGAGGCTGTTGTGAGCGCTCAGCTCAGACGGGTGTTGTGGCGCCGGGTGGCGCGCCAGGTAGTCCGGCGACGCATACAGAAAACGGGGCACATCACAGATTTTAAAACCGTATAAATTGCTGTCCTCAGGCGAGCCGTAGCGCAGTGCGGCGTCCACCGGGTCGCGGTAGAAATCGAGCAGGGCATCGCTCAGTGTCAGTTTCAGGCTCAGTTCGGGATGGTGCTCCAGCCATTCGTCGAGCCAGGGTGCCAGCAGGTTGCGACCAAAATCCGATGACACGGTCAGGCGCAGTTCCCCCGCAATCCGCTCGCCGCCCAGGGCTTCGGCACCCGCCCGCTCCAGCATAGCCAGTGCCTCCCGGCACGGGGGCAGGTAGCGTTCCCCCGCCCTGGACAGCCGCAGGCGGCGGGTCGAGCGCACGAACAACTCGACGCCGAGGACCTTTTCGACCCGTTTGATCGCCGCACTTGCCGTCGCCACCCGCAGGTCCAGCGCGGTGGCAGCCCGGGTGATACTGCCCAGCTCAGCGGTTTTGACGATTAGATGCAAATCTGAGATCAACACGATTTATGCCTGCCGCTCTTTGTGTAGGTTACTATTCATGCTCGTCACTATTTATGCATAATTTATGCATAGAACTATCAATTTTTATTTGAATATAATTCATTGATTTTACTGTTTTTAAAGAAAATAAAAAGGCTTACAGTCTGCCCGTCATTTACTGGAGGGCGCTGTCATGAAAGCCGTAGGCTACAAAGAATCTCTACCGATTACCGACGCCAACACGTTAGTTGATTTCGAACTGCCCCAGCCGGTGGTCGGGGGTTACGATATGTTGGTTCGCATCGACGCCATTGCGGTCAACCCGGTGGACTACAAGGTCCGCCAGACTATGCCGCCGGCCGGCGGCGCATACCGTATCCTGGGTTGGGACGCCAGCGGCGAAGTGGTGGCTGCCGGCAACCAGGTTAGTCAGTTTCAACCCGGCGACAAGGTTTTTTACGCCGGCGATATTACCCTCCCCGGCAGCAACGCCGAATACCAGCGGGTGGATGCGCGCCTGGCGGGCCACAGGCCGCGCAGCCTGTCCGCTGCCGAAGCCGCTGCCCTGCCGCTGGCGGCCATCACCGCCTGGGAGATTCTCTTCGATCACCTCAAACTGTCGCGGGTCAACGGCAACCGGGACGGGGCGCCGACGCTGCTGGTCACGGGCGCCGCGGGCGGAGTGGGTTCCATGTTGGTCCAGTTGGCCAGGCGGCTGACCAACGCCACGGTCGTGGCAACCGCATCGCGACCGCAAAGCCGAGACTGGGTAACCGCACTCGGCGCTCATCATGTCATCGACCACCACGGCGATATGGTGGCGCAACTGCGGGCGCTCGGTATCGACCAGGTCAACCATGTCGCCAGCCTGAACGGCACCGGCCGGCACTTCGCTACCCTGGTGGAGGTGCTCAAACCTTTTGGCAGCCTGGTGCTGATCGACGACCCGGTCGAACTGGATATTGGCAAGCTCAAGTCGAAGAGCCTATCCTTGCATTGGGAGTTTATGTTTGCCCGCTCGATGCATCGGGCCGACGATATGCAGACACAGGGCGAACTGCTGTCGCGCATAGCCCTGCTGGTGGATGACGGTTTGATTAAAACGACCCTGGGGCAGAACCTGGGGACAATAAATGCAGCCAATCTGCGCCGCGCCCATACCCTGCTCGAAGCGGGCGATACGATCGGCAAGATTGTGCTTGAGGGATTTGACTGACAGTTGCAGCGTCGCCCAGAGGTGACACTTTACCGTGGTTGGCGTCGATATGGGGTAGAGATGGACGGCGCTCGCTGAAGTAAACAAGTGCCACTCGACCGGTCTGCCTCTGGAGAGGGCTTTCAGAAACACGTTGTGAATCCCCGCAAGCGGGTCCAGCCCAAAACCAGAGGTTTTGGGCGTTCCGCGGGGCGAAGCGGGGCTTCGCTGTTTCCCGCTCCACCCCTGGGAACTCGCCTAAAGCGCCTACTGTTGGTCGCTACAGCATCCCTGCTGTCGAGAGTTTCTGAAAGCCCTCTCCAGAGGCAGGCCTCCCCCCAATGTTTTTAACCGGGGTTGGTCGGGATGGCATGCGGAGTCGTAGACAGTGCAAATCCCCTGATGCAAGCGCCACTCGGGTTTGAGATATGGCTCGATGCCAGGGCGTGAATTGTTTTGACAAGCCTGGCCATGGCCGCTTAAGCAATGGCGCGATTGAGTAATGAAACCTTTTTAACATTATCCAGTCTGATTGAACCAATAAGACACACTCGAGTTAGGAAACCCAATTGCCAGCGCCGAACCGAACCACGCCTTATGTCACGCCCGGGATGCCAGCGCTGGATACCTCGGGCAAAGCGCTGTCGTTTTTCGAATTCTGGCCGACCTGGTTAATGTATTTTCCAGTCGTTATCCAGTGGTTGTTGCTCAGCGTGCGCCACGGCTCGGTTACCCTGCCGTTACTCGCCAATCCGAAGCTGCCGCTGGCCGGCATGGCGGGTGTACCCAAGAGCACCTTGTTTGCGCAGGCCGAAGGCGAGTGCGAGGCGGCAATACTGCCCTGGTTTACCCATACCGTCGGCGCGCAGGACTGCGCGCAGCAGGCGCAAACGTTGTTGCAGTTGATCGAGCGTAAGGGCTTGCAACTGCCGGTCGTGTGCAAACCCGATATCGGTTGTCGCGGCGCCGGTGTGAAACTGATCGACAACGCCGGCGATCTTGCCCGCTGCCTGTCCGCCTACCCGGCCGGGACCTCATTGATCATCCAAAAACTGTCGCGCTGGGAGCCCGAAGCCGGCTTGTTTTTTATCCGCCATCCGCAGCAGCCACAGGGAACCATCGTGTCCCTGGCTTTGAAATATACGCCCTATGTTGTCGGCGACGGCGAGCACACGCTCGCGCAATTGATTGAACAGGATACGCGGGCGGGAAAACTCAGCCACCTCTACAAGGAGCGCCACCGCGACCGCTTGTCTGACGTTATCGAAAAAGGCAAGCCCTATAAACTGGTCTTTTCTGCCAGTCACTGCCGCGGCGCGATTTTCCGCGATGCGCGGGAATTTATTACACCGGCGTTGACCCGGCGTATCAATCAGATCATGCAGGGGTTACCCGAGTTTTACTACGGCCGTATGGATATCAAGTTTCCCGATATCGAGCAGTTGCAGTTGGGGCAGGGTTTGGAAATCGTCGAGATCAATACGGCCAGTTCCGAGTCCCTGCATATTTGGGACAGGAATACATCGCTGAGAGAGGCGGTCGGTGCGTTGCTGTTTCAATACCGCACGCTGTTCCAGTTAGGTAGCCAGAACCGCAAGCGGGGTTTCAAGACCCCCGGGATCAGGGCTTTTCTCAAAGGCTGGCAGGCCGAGCGCCGGCTGCACGGTTTTTATCCGGCGACAGATTAGCGGCTATATTGATGTCAAGGTGTAATACACATTTTAGAGAAGAGTTTGAAGCTGGTTTAAAGGCCGGGTTCAAGGCAGTGTATGAGGTTATGGATGAGCACCGGTGACAACCCATTTCGACTGCCACTGAAAAGCCGTTTTCTCGCTGCGACACTGGAGCGACTGCTGGGCTTATCGCCGTTGGCGCAGGCCTATGAGCGGCGCCCGGCGCTGGATATCAACTCCCCGCAGGCGGGCCCGGCATTTCTCGATTTTACGCTGGCGGCGCTGGATATCGGTCTGGATATCGGTAATCCGCAGTTACTGGAAACCGTGCCGCGTTCCGGCCCCGTGATCTTTGTCGCCAACCACCCACTCGGTGGTCTCGAAGGGGTGGCGATGACGCAACTGCTATTGAAAACCCGCCCCGATACCAAAGTGCTGACCAACAAGTTGCTCAGTCGGATCCCCGAATTCAACCAGTTGTTTATCGGTGTCGATGTCTTGTCGCGAGATGCCGCCCGGGACAATGCCAGAGGTATCCGCGCTGTCTATCAACACCTGGGCAACGGCGGCGCGCTGCTGATTTACCCGGCCGGTATGGTCTCCGCACTCAATCTAGGCAGCGGCGCTATTGAGGATCGTCCCTGGAATCCCCTGGTCGGCCGCCTGGCACGGCGCTATGCCGCCCACTGTGTGCCGTTTTTCGTAGAGGGTTATAACAGCCGTTTGTTTTATCTGCTCGGTTTGATCCACCCGCGTCTGCGCACGCTGATGTTGGCGCGTGAACTTGCCAACAAGCGCGGCCGGCGGTTCACCCTGCGTATCGGCAGGGGCGTGCCGCCCGCCGAACTTGAGGCGTTGGACAGCGAACAGGCCGTCACGCACTACCTGCGGCTGGCTACGGATATATTAAAGTTGCCGCCGGAGTCCGCACCGGACCCGCAGTCGGCCACTCAGCCGGTGCAGCAGGACCCGCGCAGCACGCGCGGGCTCGCCGAACTGCGCCGGGATATTGCCGGGCTGGCCGATTGCCGGTTACTGGCGCAGCGCAAGTTTGCCGTTTATTGCGCGCCCTATGCAAGGCTTGGCAGTGTTATGAATGAAATTGCCCGGGTCAGGGAGTTGACGTTTCGCGCCGCCGGTGAAGGCACCGGCAAATCGCTGGATAAGGATCAGTTCGATCCTCACTATTTGCATTTATTTGTCTGGGATACCGAGCGCGAACAGATAGTCGGCGGCTACCGTATGGGCAGGGTGGATGAGATTGTGCGCGAGCGGGGTTTGTCCGCGCTTTACAGCCGCTCTCTCTACCATTTTGACCAGCGTTATCTGAAATCCCTGGGCAATACCCTGGAAATGGGCCGCTCCTTCGTGGCGCCCGACTACCAGCGCCATCCCCGCGCCCTGGACCTGTTGTGGCGGGGTATCGGTGCCTACCTCGCGCAACACCCGCAGTATCACACGCTGTTTGGGTGCGTCAGCATCTCCCAGGAACACAGCAAATTGGCGCGCGCGTTTTTGTCCGAATCGATGATGCACAGTTTTCGCGTCGAGCAGGAGCATTTGGCCGCGATCCGGCCGGTGAAGCCGTTAAAGGTGCGCGGTAAGGTCTGGACCCGGGAGGTCCTGGCATCGTTGAGCAGTTTAGTGGTTATCAATAAACTGATCGGCCGCTGGAACGCCGGCAAAACGATACCGGTTTTGTTGCGCCATTACCTGGCGTTGAACGGCCGCTTTGTGTGCTTCTCCGTCAACGCCCAGTTCAATAATTCACTCGACGGGCTGATCCTGGTGGATTTGCGCAAGACACCGCACAAGTACCTGCAGCGCTATTTAGGCAAAGCCGGTACTCAACAATTTCTAAAACGATGGGGCCTGGATGAAGTTGCCGCCTGATACCGATGTACTGACCGACCAACTCAGCGACGCCACCCTGGCAGTGCTGCAACAACTGGCAGCCCTGGTTGGCGCCGTGGGCGACTGCTACAGCCGCGAGCCGGAGGCGAACGCTTCCAGTATTGGCTGTCACGTTCGCCATATTCTCGATCATTTTGCCGCGCTGCACGGCGCCGCGCAGACCGGTCGCATCAACTACAATACCCGCAGCCGCGGCAGCGATATTGAAGTCGACCCTGCATCAGCGCTGGCCAGGATAGCGGTGTTGAGCAGCTGGGTCGACAATCGCGGTCTGCAGGACAGGGCGATAGAGATAGAATCGGAAGTATCCGTCAGTCACTATGAAAATGTGTGTATGCCGGGCAGTCTCTACCGCGAAGTGATCTATGTCATCAACCATACCATCCACCATATTGCCTACGCTCGGATGATTGCCGGGCGCATGGGTATTACGTTGGATGATTATCTCGGTATTGCACCGGCCACTGCCACTTATTTAAGGTCAACAGAATGTACCCGCTAGATTTGCGTCGTTCGCTATTATCATTTTTGCTGCTGTTCGGTTTGGCTGCAGGCGCGCAGGCTGCCGATCCGATCTATACGTCCTGGTTCAACAACCTGGCTATCAAAGGTTACGATGCCGTCGCCTACTTTACTGAAAATGCGCCGGTAAAAGGCAAAAAACAATGGCAGCTTGAATGGCGCGGCGCGCAATGGCGCTTCAGCTCTGCCGAGAACCTCGATGCGTTTCGGGCCAATCCGGAAAAGTATGCGCCCCAGTACGGCGGTTACTGCGCATGGGCGGTGGCGCACGACAAGCTGGCGGGCATCGACCCGCAGCAGTTCAGTGTGGTCGACGGCAAGCTGTATCTCAACTACAACGCCCAGGTGCAGAATAAGTGGCTGGCTGAAAGGGATAAGCTGATTATCGATGCGGACCGGCGCTGGCCTTCAGTGCTTGAGCGTTGAGGTTGGCCTCGATTGATCTGCTTGGATAGTTTAGCGTTTTAAATTTTTTATGTGCCACTCCACGGCCCGGCGGGGGTGCGCGGTCCCGATCGGGCGCAAGCTTGCCTGTCGCCCCGGCGGCTGCGGAACTCGACCATTTTTGCTGAAAAAATGATTCAAATACGCTAAGGCGTATTTTCACCCTTCGGGCAGCCTAAAGGCTGTCGAAATTGCATGCAATTTTTCGGGACTCAGACAATCCTCGCCAAAAAACGCCGGGGCGACAGGCAAGCTTAAACGCGCCCTGAATGATCGGGACCGCGCACCCCCGCCGGGCCTTACCTCCTGCATACTTTATTTCGTATTGAGAAAACCGTAACAGGCAGGATAAATTTACAGTCTTGAGGGACGCCTGCAACTTAGCAACTGACTTAACACTTGGCGCGTTTTGCCAAACTGGCGATGTGCGCTTAAGTAGCAAAGTTGCAGGCGTCCCGCGAGGGTTCCCAACTTGCAGTCATCTGCCCAACCAGGGACGGGGTGGTGCAGGGTGTTTTTTAGCCCCACACCGGAATCTTGTGCCAGAAGGGGAGTGTAGTAGCAAGCAGTACCGGACTGCAGAGGCTCTCCTACCGGAAGGCTAAAAAATACCCTGTACCGGCGCGGCCCGTGCCGGGTGGCACTCCCCTGACTCGAAATACCGGAACCACAAGCAAACGTAAAGAAGCACTCTGTGCCGACCGCCAATCAAACTTTATATTTTTTTATCAGATCCGCCGCCGGCTCCATCCCGAGTCCCACCGCCTGCGGTGCCTGGATTTTACCTTTTGTAACGGCAAAGGCCGGCAGCGCGGGGTTGAAGTCGCGGGCTTTTTTCGGATAGGTTTCCAGGATCAACGCGTTCGACAGCGACGCCACCACATGCACATTCATATGGGCAAAGCCGTGGGGCGCCACCGGCACATGATGGGCCGAGCAGAGCGCTGCGATCTTGCGCATTTCAGTAATACCGCCGGCTTTGATCGTGTCCATATTGATAATGTCGCAGGCGTCGTTGCTTAGCAGGTCCAGCGCGCCAAAGCGCGTGTACTCGTTTTCACCGGCGACAATGGGAATATCCAGTTGGTCTTTGACTTCGTGATTGCCCCTCCAGTCATAGGGCATAACGGGTTCTTCAAACCAGTAGAGGTCCAGGTCCTCTACCATACGGCCAAACCGAATGGCCTCGTAAGCACTTTTGTAACCGTTGTTGGCATCGATCATAATTTTGGTGTCGGGACCCAGCGCTTTACGCACCGCCCTGACCCGCTCGGCATCGCGGCGCGGGGTCAGGTAGCCGACTTTCATTTTTACGGTGTCGTAGCCTTCGTCGATATAGTCTTCCATCTCCTTGACCAGATCGCGGATACCTTTGCCATCGGCGTAGTAGCCGCCGGCGGCATAGACGGGAATCTGCTCGGTATAGGTGCCGAGTATCCGGTGTACCGGCTGGTTAAGGGCCTTGCCGACAATATCCCACACTGCCAGGTCGACACTGCCGATCGCGTGAATCTCTTTGCCTTTGGCAACCGGTTTGCGGTTGTGAAAGAACATATGATCCCAAACCTGCTCGGTATTCAGCAGGTTTAAACCTTTGATTTTATTTGCGAAGGACGCCACATCGCGGGCGCTGCCCTTAGTGCCCGCATAGCCGACGATACCCTGGTCGGTCGTTATCTTGAGGTAGGTGGCGCTGGGGTAGGTGCCGCCGGATTTTTTGATGGCATTCCAGGTCAGCGGCGTTTTTTTGTCGAACTTAAGCCGGAACACCTCTACATCCTTGATAGAGACATAGCTCAGTATATCCTTGACTGCGCCGCGCTGGTTGTCAGTCGCCGCCAGTGCCCGGGCGCTACCGGCCGGTACCAGGGCGGCGGCGCCGGCGGCACCCAGTGTTTTGAGAAATTGTCGTCTCGCTGTCATTATGTCTGCTCTCCCCCTAGTGCCGAGTAAGGCGGGCGCGGAGGCCCCCGCGGTCGGTGCCCGGCGGTGCTGGTCTCTCAATCTGGCCTGACCGGACTTGCAGCGATATTAGCACCTTTATCTATCGCAGTCATATAGGTTGGGGCTGGATTTTCCAGGAAAAGCCATAAAAAACAAATAGTTAATACTCTTCTGGTCATCAGGCTGACTGCTCCCGGATATCGCCTGTAATAATTGACCAGACCAGTCTGACGATTTATTATGCAATCGGTCATGCCAATTGAGAGATAAAGTGTACATTGCGGGCTTGGGCAGCGGCGGCCGGACCCGGTTAGAAATCGATAACTAAGGCTTAAACACGATGAATAAACTGAAACTGTTCTTGTTCCTCCTGGTCTGCGCCAATGCGGGCTGGGCCCAGGCGGACAGCTGGGAGTTGCTGTTTAACGGCAAGGATCTGGATAACTGGACCAAACTGGGGGGCACTGCCGAATACCGTATCGAGGGCGACGCCATTGTCGGCACCTCCAAAGCGGATACGCCGAATACATTTTTGACCAGCAGGAAAACCTACTCGGATTTTATTCTGGAGTTTGAGGTAAAGGTCGACAACCGCCTGAACTCCGGCGTGCAGATTCGCAGCCTCAGTAAAAAGAGCTATCAAAACGGCCGTGTTCACGGCTACCAGGTGGAGATAGACCCGAGTCCCCGCGCCTACTCCGGCGGTATCTACGACGAGGGGCGGCGCAAGTGGTTGTACCCGCTGGCGATCAACCCGCAGGGTCGCAAAGCCTTTCGCACCGGGCAGTGGAACAGCTTTCACGTCGAGGCGGTCGGCGACAGTATCCGGGTCTGGGTCAACGGGGTGATGACCAGCAATCTGGTGGACGATATGACCGCCAGGGGTTTTATCGGCTTACAGGTTCACAGTATCAAACAAAAAGAACAGGTCGGGACCGAGGTTATGTGGCGCAACCTGCGCATCAAGACCAGGGACCTGGAAGCCTCGCGGTGGGACGTGCCCCCCGACGTCAGGGAAGTCAGTTACCTGACCAACCGACTGTCCGATTGGGAACAGAAAAAAGGCTTCCGCTTGTTGTGGGACGGCAAAACCTCGAAAGGCTGGCGCGGCGCCAAGTTGGACCGTTTCCCCCGTTCGGGCTGGACCATCAAGGACGGTGTGCTGACGGTGCTGGCCACCGACGGGGGCGAGGCGACCGGCCCCGGCGATATTATTACCGAAGCGCAGTTCGGCGACTTTGAACTGGAGCTGGATTTTAAAATCACCGAGGGCGCCAACAGCGGCATCAAATATTTTGTCGATCCCGAACTGAACAAAGGCGCCGGCTCGGCGATTGGCTGTGAGTTTCAAATTCTCGACGATGCCAGACATCCCGATGCTAAACAAGGTGTCAGTGGCAACCGCACGCTCGGTTCTTTGTACGACCTTATCGCCGCGCAGAACCTGTCCAATCCAGCCGCTTCCAAATCCAGGATGTTCAAAGGTATCGGGCAGTGGAACCGGGCCCGGATTGTCTCGCGCAACGGCAAGGTGGAGCACTGGCTGAACAATGAAAAAGCCGTGGAGTACGATCGATACTCGCAGATGTTTGCCGCCCTGGTCAATTACAGCAAGTATAAAGACTGGCCCAATTTTGGTCGCTGGCCCGAGGGACCGATTCTCTTACAGGACCACGGTGACACCGTGCATTTTCGCAGTATTAAAATCCGGGAATTTTGACTTCTAAACGACACAGGTGTCTGACTATGAGCGATAAAAAACATACGCGGCGGGATTTTGTCAAAAAGTCCGCCGCCGTAACCGCCGGGCTGTACTGGGCCGCGTCTGCCCGAAGCTACGGCAATATACTCGGTGCCAATGACCGTATCAACTGCGCGGCGGTGGGCGTTCACGGGCGCGGCAAGGCGTTGATCAGGTCGCTGGCGACGGCGAAAAATAGTGCGCTCACCGCTGTCTGTGATGTGGACAAAAGAGAATTTGATCTGGCGGGAAAGCTGGTGCAGGAGACTTTCGGCAGCTCTGCCGCCAACGCTGTCACCAACTACGTTGACTTCAGGAAGCTGCTGGAAAACAAGGATGTCGATGCGATTCTTATCGCCACCCCGGAACACTGGCACGCGCCTATGAGCCTGATGGGGGTGCAGGCCGGCAAGCATGTCTATGTGGAGAAGCCCTGCAGTCATAACCCGCGAGAGGGAGAGCTATTGGTCGAGGCGCAGCAAAAATACAAGCGCGTTATCCAGATGGGCAACCAGCAGCGTTCAGCGCCCACATCCATCCAGGCGGTAGCGGATATCGGGGCCGGTCTTATCGGCGATGTCTACTACGGCAAAGCCTGGTATGCCAACAACCGGAAATCCATCGGCGTGGGTAAGTCGGTCGCCGTGCCCGATTGGCTGGACTGGGATCTGTGGCAGGGCCCGGCGCCGAGGGAAGGCTATAAAGACAATTACGTGCACTATAACTGGCATTGGTTCTGGAATTGGGGCACGGGGGAAATCAACAACAACGGCACCCACGAGATCGATATCTGTCGCTGGGCGTTGGGGGTTGAGTTTCCCAAGTCCGTTATTTCTTCCGGCGGCCGTTTTCACTTTAAAGACGACTGGCAGTTCTACGATACGCAAAACGTCAACTACGAATTTGAAGGCGGTAAGATGATTACCTGGGAAGGCAGAAGCTGCAACGGGTTTAAGCAGCATGAGCGGGGCCGCGGGGTCACTCTACACGGCACCAAGGGCACTATCCTGTTGGACAGAAACGGCTACAAGGTATACGACAACGAGGGCAAGCTGATCAAGGACGTCAAAGAAAAAGGCGAGAGCGCCACCCTCAATACTGTGGGCGGCGGCTTCCTGACCGACTTGCATATGCAGAACTTCGTCAATGCCGTGCGCCAGGGCGAGCGACAGAACTCGCCGATCCGCGATGGTCATATTACCAACCTGCTCTGTCACCTCGGCAATATCTCGCAGAAAGTCGGCAGAAAACTGATGTTGGATACCGATAACGGTCGCATTCTTCGCGATCGCGGCGCCCGCAAGTACTGGAGCAGGGACTACGCGCCGGGTTGGGAAATGAAAGTTTGAGTCATCTGTATGCCGGCAGCCCGGGTCCGGCCGGCAGCCTGGTCGGACGCCCGGGTTTCGCATTGACGAATCACGGAAAAAGTTGTCGCAAAAAGCGACGCCGGCATACCCGCGGCAGCGAGGAGCGATAGAAACCAGTCGCAAATAGAGGCAGCAGGCGGAGAGAGAAAATCGACAGGGCTTCGGCCCCTGCGCTATAATTTGGTGCACTTTCGCCATCGGTACAACCTGTTCCCTTCTTCCCAGCCAGCGGTGCCGGCTATTTAAGATGATCAGCCATTTACGATGAATAGAAAAACAATTTCGAGAAGGAAGTTTCTAACGGACGCCGCCCTTGCCGGAACCGGCGTGGCACTGGCGGGTTATAGCTACCCCGGCCATGCCGGTGAGCGGGCGCCGGCCGTCAATATCGGTATCATCGGCACCGGCGATCGCGGCGGCGGCCTGGCCTCCATTATTCAAAAGATACCGGGTATCCGGCTGGCGGCCTGTTGCGATCCGTTGCCGTTTCGGCTTGCCAACGGCATGAAATACGCGGACCGGCAGACCCGGGAATACAGCGATTACCGGTTTTTGCTCGACAGTAAGCAGGTTGACGCCGTTGTTGTCGCCACACCGTTTAACACCCATGCCGATATCGCTGTCGACGCTCTCGATGCCGGTAAACATGTCTATTGCGAAAAGACAATGGCTTACGGTTACCGGGATATCGGCAGATTGTGTAAAAAAGTCAAAGATGCGAATCTGGTTTTCCAGACCGGCCACCAATACCACAGTTCGAGGTTGTATCGACATATCGTCGAATTGGTACAGCAGGGAAAAATCGGCAGGGTTGCCGCGCTGGAATGCCAGTGGAACAGAAACGGCGACTGGCGGCGACCGGTCCCGGACCCGAAGTGGGAAAAGTCGATCAACTGGCGCATGTATCGCGAGTATTCCGGCGGCCTGATGGCGGAGCTGTGTTCCCACCAGATCGATTTCAGCAATTGGGTCTTGGGTGCTCACCCGGTGAAAGTAACCGGATTTGGCGGTATCGACTTTTGGCAGGACGGCCGGGAGACCTATGATAATGTGCATGTCATCACTGAGTACCCGTCGGGTGTAAAGGCCAAATACAGCAGCCTGACCACTAACAGAAAAGACGGTTACCAAATAAAAATTATGGGGAAAGAAGGCACCATCGTTATCAATAAAGGTCAGGCCTGGTTATTTTCGGAAGCGGGAAAAAGTAAAGACAAGGCTATTGTCGACGGTGTAACCGGCGCGACTCAATCCGGCTGGGGGCCTGCCGGTGTGGCGATTGATATAGAACACAAAGAACCGAGTTTACAGGCAATGCTGGATTTTAAACAAGCCGTGCTGAGTCGCACCAACCCCCAGTCCAATGTAAAGTCGGGCGCCGAGGTTTCGGTGGTGGTGCAGATGGCGCTCGATGCCATGGACAACGGCCGTGTCGAGCACTGGAAAGACGAGTACAATTTCGCCGGTTGAAAACGCTTGCTGAGGGCTTTCCCGGGGCGGGGCAGTGCGCCCGGATTGAGACCGGGCCGGCTAAGGACACCAAGGCTCGTTTTGGGTGAGACGATTTACTGTCCAGAATACCAGGCCGCCTTCAAAAAAACGCCGTCAAAACACCAGGGTAAATTTGGCCCCACTCTTATCCGAAGTCTGTACCGTAACGCTGCCGCCGTGGGCGATCATAATCTGCCGTGTCAACGCCAGGCCGACGCCGGAGCCCTGGTGTTTAGTGGTAAAGAACGGCACGAAAATCTCGTTGACGATAGCAGCGGGAATACCGGGGCCGTTGTCCGCCACCTCCAGTAACACTCGACCGCGCTGATTCAGGCGTCCTGTCATGGTAACGGTGGGGCCGGTATGCGGGGGTTCAGCAGTTGGGTGAACAGGCGTTGGATGAACAACAGTTGCTGGAGACGCCGCTGAGGATGATGCCGCCGGGTGCGTCGCCGCCCGGGGTTTGTCGCCGCCGTCCAGCGCCTGCCCGGCATTTTGCAGAAGGTTGATCAGCATTTGCTCCAGTAAATCGGGGTCGGCAAACAGTTGCAGTCGCTGCGGTTCCAGCCTGACTTGCAGATCGATACCCCTGGCCGCCCAGTCGACTGCGAACAATTCCCCGACCCGCTGAAATATATCCGCCAGTAACAGCGTTTGTTTTTGCGGTGCCGGCAGCAGCGTGAGGCTGCGGTAACTCTGCACAAACTGCGTCATACCGTCGGCACGCCGGGCCACCGTGTCCACCGCCCGGCGCACGTCGGCGAGTGCCTCCGCCACCGCCTCGACACCGGCGTTGGCGTTTAACTTCAGGCGGGTGTCGTCCACCAGGTCGGTCGCCGTTTTTGCCAGCGAAGCCACCGGGGTAATGCTGTTCATCAGTTCGTGGGTCAAGACCCGCACCAGGTCCTGCCAGGCCTGCAACTGCACGCTGTCCAACTCGCTTTGAATGTCCTGCATGCTGATCAGGTGCTCGCGAATCTTTCCGGTGGTAATCTGTGTCGCCACCACCGCCAACTGCCGCTCCATGCCGTCGTGGGAAAAGTTTACCAGCCTGCGGTTGCCGGGTTCGAGGTTTTGAATAGTGTCTGCAAAGATCTGGCCGAAAGCCCCCAGTTTCTCGACTCGATTGACGTTCACACTGCCGAACAGGCGCCGGGCAGCATTGTTGTGCAGCCGAATGCGACCGTCCGGGTAGAGCGATAACAACGGTACCGGTATATGATCGGTCAGCGACTTCAAGTGTCGCAGTTGTTCCTCCTGCTGTTGCCGGGTTGCCTTGAAACGCTGCACGATATCGCCGAATACGGCGGACAATTGCTCGAAGCCCGCGCCGCTGCTGCCCGGCGGGTAGCGCTGGGCGAAATCGCCGTGGCGGGCGGCGTCCAGGAACCGCGCCAGTTCGGTGTTGGTTTTGCTCACAAAGCGGTAGAGTTCATATAGCAGCGCCGCGGTAACGGCGGTCAGTAAGATGGTGATACCGTGGAAGCCGGTGTGGGTAAGGGCCGCGCTCAGGCCCATCAGGGCGAGCGCCAACAGCGATACCCGCACCATCATCGCTACGGCAAAATGATTAGAAGCCATACTTTTCCATCCGTCTGTACAGGGCTGCCCGGGTCAACCCCAAATCTTTTGCGGCTTTACTGATATTGTAGCTGTGGCGTTGCAGCGCGGCTTGCACCAGGCGTTTCTCCATACTTTCCAGATGCAGGTCTCCCGCCGCAGGCCCCGTTGCCGAATGGGTTGCGGCACTGCCGGCGGCGCGCCCGATATTGCCTGCGAAACTTTCGCCCCCGGCGGGGACGCTATCGAGTTGCAAATCCGCTGTTTCAAACTGCTTTCCCTCAGAGAGAATAACCGCCCGCTCCACCGCGTGACGCAGGGCGCGGACATTACCCGGCCAGGTATAAGCGCGGGCTGCCGAGAGCGCGGCAGCGGAGAACGATTTTTCCGGTTTGCGGTATTTGCGCGCGTAGAGCCGGGCATAGTGGATGGCGATTTCCGGGATATCCTCCGCCCGCTGCCGCAGCGGTGGCAAGGTGATTTCTACGGTGTTTAAACGAAACAGCAGATCCTGCCTGAACTTTTCCCCGTCGTTCAGCGCTTCTCGCGACAGATTGGTTGCAGCGACGACCCGCACATCGATAGCGATGGCCTGATTGCTGCCCAGCGGCGTCACCTGGCGTTGCTCCAGCACGGTCAACAGTTTGGCCTGCAAGTGCAGGGGAATATTGCCGATTTCATCGAGAAACAGCGTGCCGCCGCTGGCCGCCACCAGGCGTCCGATGCGGTCCTTGCCGGCACCGGTAAATGCGCCTTTGTGGTGACCGAACAACTCCGACTCAAACAGGGTCGCCGAGACCGACCCCAGGTCGACGGACATAAAGACGTTGCCGCGACGCAGGCTCTGTTGATGCAGTTCCCGCGCCACCAGTTCTTTACCGGTGCCGTTTTCACCCAGGATCAGCACATTGGCATCGGTGGGCGCGGTGCGGCGGATCATCGAGTGCACGGCCGCCATTGCCGGCGAGTTGCCGAGCAGGTTTTGTCCGGCGCCCCCGGCGGCCTCTACCAAGAGTTGATTGCTGCGTTTTAAGCGGCTTGCCTCCGAGCGGCTGTGGCGCAGTTGCACGGCGGCGGACAGGGTGGCCACTACTTTTTCGTTATGCCAGGGCTTGGCGATAAAATCGGTGGCGCCGTGCTTCATCGCCTCGACCGCTATATCGACTCCGGCGTGGGCGGTAATCACCACCACCACGGCATCGGGGTCGATGTCCCGTATTCTCTGCAGCCAGACAAAGCCCTGCTCGCCACTGCTGGCGCCGGGGGAGAAGTTCATATCCAGCAGGATGGCATCGAATGTGCGCTCGGCCATGGCCTGGGGTATATGCTCCGGGCGGTTACAGGTCACGACTGTGCCGAAATGCCTTTTCAGCAGCAGTTGTCCGGCGGTGAGAATATCCTCGTCGTCATCGACAATCAGGATGCATTTGTCGCTGTTCAAGACTGTCGCGCCTCCTGGTTCAAGACTGTCCTTTCTTCTGGTTCAAGACTGCCCATCTCCCGGCTTTCCGTTGCTATCAAGTGTTCGTTATCGTACAGGCTGTGTCCGAACTCGAACACTATTTTTGTCCGAATATGAACAGTTTTCCAAGTTTGATGGAAAAATAATATATATATCAATGAGTTATATTTTGGCCTGGGCTTTGCTATCTATAACTAGTGGGCTCAGTTGAGTGGCAGGTACGGAGCCCGAGAATTGACAGCATAGAAGTTTGGTAATCGAGATGGCACAGACGTTAACTGCCAATAAAAACAATCCACCGCCCCCTTTAGGGGGCATGGACAGACCGGTCGCCAAAGCCGCGTTGCCCGGCAGGACCCTGATAAAAATCAGCGCCGGTCTGGCCCTGCTGGCGGCCGGCTACTTCGTGGCGGCGGACCGGTTTGCCGGACGCTCGCTGCATATTGCCGGCGACCGGGTGATTATCGCCTCGGCGGCCAGCGGTATTTTTGAAGATTACATTCCGGTGCGAGCGCGGGTGGCGCCGTTGCGAACCGTCTTTCTCGATGCGGTCCAGGGTGGTCGGGTGGAAGAGGTGCTGGTCGAGGACGGCGCCGCCGTCGCGGCCAACCAGGTGATTCTCAGGCTGTCCAATGCCGACCTGCAACTGAGCGTGATGAGCACCGAATCACGGGTGATGGAACAGCTCAACGCCATGCGCGACCAGGAGCTGCGGCTGGAGCAAAACCGCCTCGATCACAAGCACTCGCTGGTGGAGCTAAACTATAATATCGGCCGCCTGACGCGCGCCGCGGCACGCAAAAAAGAACTGATTGCCAAGGCTCATATTTCGCAATCGGAATACGACGATTTGCTGGATGAATTGCAATATTTGCGGGAAAAGCGCGCGGTCACTCTCGAAAGCCAGGCATCCGATGAGAAGTTGATGGCGGCACAATTGCGATTTTTTAAAGAAAAAACCGCCACCATGGAAGCGAACCTGACTTTCGCTCACCGCAGTTTGCAGGACCTGACCGTGCGCGCGCCAGTGGCGGGTCGCCTCTCCGGTTTCGATATGGAAGTCGGCCAGAATGTGCCGCGCGGCTCGCGGTTGGGCCAGATCAGCAATCCCGAAACCTTTAAGCTGGTGGCCGATATCGATGAGTATTATCTCGATCGTATCGATCTGGGCCAGCAGGCCGACTTTGAGCGCGGCAGGCACAGGTATCAACTGCGGGTTGCGAAGATTTATCCGAATGTGAGGAACGGCCAGTTCCAGGTAGACCTGAAGATGGTCGGCGCGGCGCCCTCCGACCTGCGTCGCGGGCAGTCCATACAATCGAAACTGACCCTGGGTGACTCGGAGCCGGCGCTGCTGGTGCCCAATGGCCAGTTTTTCCAGGATACCGGAGGCCGGTGGGCATTCGTTATTAACGGCGCGGGGACCGAAGCCTATCGACGCCAGTTGCAACTGGGACGACGCAACAATCGGTTTATCGAAGTATTGGCGGGTCTCGACCCTGGCGAAGAGGTCATTGTCTCTTCTTATGGCAACTTCAGGGATATGGACAGACTCAAGCTCGACAGGAATTAAGCGCTATTTCGTAACGGCGTGCGTGGCAAGGTGAATTTTATACAGCGGCAGACCGGTCAATTGGCACGCCTACGCCTAAGGAAGTGTGATTGGGGTGGTTATCTTTGTTTAACGAAAACAAACACACTGTCTGAGTTATTGACTGGCACCACAATGACCCGGCCGTTATGAAATAGCTGTCGATCCCGACTTTTGAATCATTGTACTCAGTGGGAAAACACCATGTTGAAATTACAAGACGTTTCCAAAATCTATCGCACCGACGAAGTTGAAACCGTCGCCTTGAACGCGGTGAATATCGAGATCAACGCGGGCGAGTTTGTGGCCATTATGGGGCCATCCGGGTGTGGTAAGTCCACCTTGCTCAATATCATTGGCCTGTTGGATGAAACCAGCAGCGGACGCTATGAGTTTATGGAGCGGGATGTCACCGGACTTGGTGAGAGGGAACTGGGGCGAATTCGCAAGCAAAATATCGGTTTTATCTTTCAAAATTTTAACCTGATCGATGATTTATCGGTCGAGGAAAATATCGAGCTGGCGCTGCTTTATCACGATGTCGGCAGCCGCAGGCGCAAACAGCGGGTCGCCGAGGTGATGGATAAGGTGGGCATTGCCCACCGCGCCAGGCATATGCCCGGACAGCTTTCCGGCGGCCAGCAGCAGCGGGTGGCCGTGGCCCGGGCGGTGGTCGGCAACCAGGCGTTGATCCTGGCGGATGAGCCCACCGGCAACCTCGACAGCGCCCACGGGCAGGAGGTGATGGATATGCTGCGGATGTTGAACGACGAAGGCACCACCATTGCGATGGTGACCCACTCGGCGACCCACGCCGATTATGCCCGCCGAACGATCAATCTTTTTGATGGCCATGTAGTGACAGAAAGTCTGCGCGCAGCTTGCTGACGAAGTCCAGGAGATAGCGAATGATATCCATCTATATAAAACTGGCGCTGAGGTATTTGGCCAAGTACCGCCTCTATGCGCTTATCAATATCCTGGGGCTGGCGCTGGGCTTGACGATTTTTCTGTTCGGCTCCATGGTCATTGACTATGAGAAAGATCACGACAATATGTTTTCCGAGCGTGATCGCACGTTTATCGTCGGCAGCATCTTCGCGCCCGCTGCCGGAACCGGCATCCTGGAGTACCCGAATGTCAAAACGACTTACGGGCCGCTGTTTGATCTGGAAATCGAAGAGGCGGAAGTCGTGGCGCGGTCTATTTACAGGGCCCCCATTGTTACCGTCGATAACAGCCACTACTACCAGGGTATTCGCTTTGTCGAGGCCGGTTTTACGGATATTTTCGACTTTCGTTATCTGCACGGTGACTCGACCGCTGTGAACAATCCCCGCGGCCTTATCGTCACGGTCTCGACCGCCAAAAAATTATTTGGCCATGCCGATGTGCTCGGAGAGGTGGTCTCTCTGAATCACAAGTACGATATGCATATTGCGGCGGTCATCGAGGATGTGGCCCTGGACAGCCATTTCAACACCTCTTTTCTCCCCGACAATGATCTGGCCGCTATCGCGTCACTGCAAGCGTTGGTTGCCCTCGAGGGGTTTGATATGGCGGGAAGCTGGAAAGGGCTTTCTCCCTACAACATGACCTACATCCTGCTGCCGGAAAACCGAGATCGGCAGTGGCTGCAAAACCAGGTCGACGCCGTCGCTGAACGCCATGCGCCGGAGGATGAGCATGAGCTTATCAGCGCCTTGAAAGTGCGCCCGCTCGTTGAGGTCAATACGCAAATATGGGATGCGTTTGGTTTTCCGGTGCTGGAGTCGATTCAGTTGCTGGGACTGCTGATTCTGGTCGTCGCTTGTCTCAACTATACCAACCTGGCGACGGCGCAGAGTTTCGGGCGCAGTCGTGAAGTCGGATTGCGAAAAACGCTGGGTGCGACACGCTTGCAGCTATTGAGCCAGTTTCTGATTGAAAGTCTGAGCCTCGCTGCTTTCGCGATGCTGCTTGCACTCGCCGGTATTGAACTGCTGGTGCCGGCGTTTAACGGCTGGGCCGGCAAGGGGCTGGCGCTCGACTATCTGGGGATTCTGCCCGGGCTGGTGCTGGTTACCTTGCTGGTAGGCTTGCTTGCGGGTGCTTATCCGGCTTTCCTGATTTCCCGCTTGAACCCCATTGAAGGCTTGCGCAATGTCGTGATGAAAGGGCGCAGGGGGAATCGGTTCCGGGCTTTTATGATCGCTGCACAGTTTGCCATTTCAATCTTTATGCTGGCGATGGTGATGATTATCTATTTCCAAAACGAGAAGATAAAGGAGATCAGCAGCACCTTTCTCAAAGCCCAGACTGTGATTTTAAAACGCATCAATACAGAGGGAGTCGTACCCAAACACGATACCCTGCAGCGGGAGTTGAGTCGAATCGACGGCGTGCAGGCTGTGACTTTTTCCAATGATGTGCCCTACAACAGCGGCGGCCTCTCGGCGGAGGTCACCCCTGTTTCAGGGGACGAGACCCTCAGCTTCGACACAAAAATCATATCTGTCGATACCGACTTTATGGCGGCGTATGATATTGAGCTGTTGGCCGGGCGCCCGTTTGACGAAACGGTTGCCAACGACCTATATAGAGAAGAGGTCGGACGGGTCAATGTCATCGTCAATCGGCTGGCTGCGAAAAAGCTGGGTTTTGACGAAGGTAGGGAGGTTATCGGTAAATCTTTTTATAAATTAGCGAATGACGAAGACGGACAAACCTTTGAGTACACGGTTATCGGCCTGGTGCCGGATCACTATTTCGACGGTGCGCACTCTGCGATAGCGCCGATGACATTTCTGATGCAACCGGATAGTTACTCCTTCGCGTCGCTCAGGGTGAGCGGCCATGACTTAAACCAGACATTGAGCGATATCGACGCGGTCTGGGATCAGGTCGTCGGGGATTATCCGATTCAAAGGACGTTCCTGGATTTTTATTTCAATCTTTTCTTTCGCTTCCCCGAGGGCATCAACAATGTGTTGGCGGCGTTTGCCGGTGTCGCGCTGTCGCTGGCCCTGATCGGCTTATTTGGGCTGGCGGCGTTTATGGCACAGCGCCGCACCCGGGAAATTGGTATTCGCAAGGTCATGGGGGCGAGTGTAAGCCAGATTGTACGGTTGTTGATCTGGCAGTTTTCCCTGCCGGTGATCTGGTCGCTTTTGGTCGCCACACCGCTGGCTTACCTGGCGTCCAGTATCTATCTCGACTTCTTTCCGGAGCGCATCGACTTTACCCTACCGGTTATACTCCTCGCCAGTGCCCTGGGCGTGTTGACGGCCTGGGCTATTGTGGCGGGGCATGCTATTAATATAGCCAGGACGACACCGGCGCGTTCATTGCGGTATGAATAACCTGATTCGAGGCGATATGTGAAATTGATGATTCGGCATTTGTTGATATTGCTCTCGCTTTGCGGACAGTCCGCCGCTTTGTCAGCGCAGTCTTTGCCCCGCCAACTCGACGATTTAATGAGCCGGCTGTTGCGGGAGCACGATGTACCGGGTGCTACCCTGGCTGTAACCAAAGACGGGCGCCTGGTATACGCCAAAGGCTTTGGTTACGCCGATAGTGAAGCCAGGGAGGCCATGCGGCCGCAGCACCTGTTCCGCATTGGCAGCGTGTCAAAACCGATTGCCGCCGTGGCCGTTTTAAAGCTGGTGGAGCAGGGTAGATTGCGGCTGTCCGACCGGGTTTATCGTCTTGTTGGTGAGGTGCCGCTGCCGGCGGGTGCAACAGTCAACCCCGCAATAGACGCTATCACCATTGAGGATCTGCTGCGTCATTCGAGTGGCCAGGCGATCTATAATGCATCCGGGCGCATCAGCTCGCCGATGCAACCGCCCGTTTCCAGGGATATCAGCCGGCTGTTTTCCATCGCCCATCCACCGCCCTTTGCGTATGTGGTCGGTTATATGAAAACGCGGCCCTTGCTGCATACTGCCGGCAAACGTTTCAAGTATTCAAATTACGGCTATGCGCTGTTGGGGCTGGTCGTCGAAAAAGTGACGTCCATGCCGTTTGATGCCTATGTCAAGAAGACTATTCTCGCACCTGTTGGTATCCACTGCATGCAGTTTGGCGCGACCTTGAAATCGCAAAAAAAGGTAAATGAAGTAACCTATTATGACCTGGCGGGGAGACCGCCGGTGCGTTCGGTGTTGGCCGGAGAGCCGCCCGGCCCCTTCCCCTATGCCGGTCGCCATCACGAGGGTTGGGGAGCGGCGGGGGCGTGGATTGCTTCGACTGTCGATATTGTCAGGTTCGTCAATCATGTCGATGGGCAGCGATCACCGGCTATTTTGCGGGCGGCGACGGTGCGCCGGATGCTGGCAAGGCAGGATTTTCCCGAGCACGACAGAGAAGGCTTTTGGTACGGACTGGGTTGGCGGGTTCAAAAAAAGCGCAGCGGCCACCACTGGTATCACAACGGCTCCTCAAACTCCGGCTCGGCGGCGATTATGTTGAGAACCGCCGACGGTATCGCCTGGGCGGCCCACTTCAATCGCAGATTGCCGGCTGGCAGGGCATTGTATGAAGCCTTTAACCGGGAAATGTGGCGAATTGTCCGCTCGGTCGATAGCTGGCCCAGGCACGACCTGTTCCGGCGCGATGACGCCTGTTAGTGCACCGATGTAAAAGAGGGGAGGGGGTCAAGTCTTGACTAATAGTTAATACTTAACCGCAAGGCATGCTACACCCCTTTCTAAGCTGACAAAAGTATCGTTGTAGACCCAAATACTATTAGTCAAGATTTGACCCCTCATCTCTCTCTCATCTCTCATCTCCTCTCATCTCCTTTTGCGGCACCTTGCCGCCGGGGTAAAAATGGGGTGTTTACCTATCTTGGCGGCCCGGGTCGGGCGCTATATTATCCCCTGACATCCAGACATTCTGCCCGCTGCAGGCTGTTTCTGCACTACAAAGCTCGGGTGTACTTACTTGGGGTCAGCGTGTGCCAAAGGGGGTGGTGATGGATCAGGCGGTTGGTGTTTCCCATTTGCCGAATAGAGATCGGTTTGATTTTGACGGGATCAAGTCAGTAAACAACCGTATGTCGACTATATAAAACCGGTCTTCAGCACGACCGTTTAATCGTTTTATACAGAGTTCCCGCTTCTTCACCGTTAGCTGTATGCCCGTGCAGCGGGGTCCCTTTGTCTTTTAAAAACACAGGTTGAAATGTTAGTAAAACTGAGACAGATTAAACAGCACAAAAATCGGCTCTTAAAGCGATGGGCGGTGCTGTCGATGCTGGTCCTGCTGGCGGCCTGTGACGACAATGGTCCGGCTGAGAATCAACCGCCGCAAGCCCCTCCACTGGCGCTGACAACGGCGGAGGATACGCCCCTGAGCATTACTTTGCCGGGTACGGACAGTGACGGTTTTATTACCTATCACTCTGTAGTCACCGCGCCGGTGCACGGAACGCTGGAAGGCGTAGCCCCCGATCTGCTTTATATACCCGATGCCGATTTTTTCGGCAGCGACAGTTTTGTATACCGATTGACTGACAATGCCGGCGCGGTCTCCTCCGCGACCGTTAGTATTGAGGTCACCGCCGTCAATGACGCGCCGGTGGCGGTTGACGACAGCTATACGGTAGCGGGATACACATCGACCACCATTGCCGCGCCTGGTGTGTTGAGTAATGACAGTGATATCGATTCAGCCAGTACCGATCTGACCACCGCCGCGGCGACCCTGGATACCCGTGAGGGCGGCACTGTGACCATGGCTGTGGATGGGGGCTTTACCTACACACCGCCTTCCACGGTAGGGTTAACCGAAGACAGCTTTGAGTACACGGTCAGTGACAACCACCCCACTGCGCCCCAATCCGCGACTGCCCGCGTTACACTGGTGTTGACAGACACCGGCAACCAACCGCCGCTGGCCCGCGACCTGGCGCTGACAACCAGCGAGGATACATCGCTCAGTATACTGTTGCAGGGGGAGGACGCCGATGGTGTGGTTACCGCCTATTCCGTAATTACACCACCGACCCGCGGTCGTCTGAGTGGTGCGGCGCCGGCAATGACCTACACCCCCGCCGCCAATTATTTCGGCAGCGACAGTTTTGTTTACGGCGTGACGGACAATGCCGGTGCGACGTCCACGGCCACGGTTACAATTACCATCACCCCGGTCAATGACGCACCGGTTGCGCTTGACGACAGTTTTACGGTTGCCAGAAATAAACCGACGGTTGTTGCCGCGCCCGGGGTTCTGGCCAACGACAGTGATATCGAGTCGGCGCCTGCGAGCCTGACGGTCACAGCGCAGACCATCACCACCGCCCGCGGAGGTTCCGTCAATCTCGATAGCCGGGGCGGTTTTATTTATAGCCCGCCGCTCACAGCGGGTGTAGCCGAGGACAGTTTTCAGTACACCTTGAGCGACAATGATCCCACCGGTGCGCGATTTAGTACCGGCAGGGTGACGCTGATACTGACAGGTGCGGAAAATCAGCGTCCAACTGCCGTCGACCTCAATCTCGCCACCCCTGAGGACCAGCCACTCGGTGTCACCCTCAGGGGCGAAGACGGCGATGGTGTCATTGTTTCTTACGCGGTAACTGTGCCACCGACCCGCGGCCGCCTGACCGGCTCGGCGCCCAACCTGACTTACACGCCGCAACCTGATTATTTCGGCGACGACAGCTTCACGTACCGGGTTACCGATGATGTCGGCGCGACTGCCACGGGCACTGTCAGAATTACTGTCAGCACTGTCAACGATGCGCCGACGGCCGCCGCGGATAGTTTTAATGCCGTGAGAAATGCCTTGACCACGGTGGCGGCACCCGGCGTGCTTGCCAATGACAGCGATATCGAGTCAGCAGCTGCGACGCTGACCGTTACGGCGACGACGCTGGCAACGGCGCAGGATGGCGTTGTCACCCTCAACGCCGATGGCGGTTTTACGTATACGCCACCGCCGACGGCCGGTTTGACTACGGACAGCTTCCAGTACACGCTCAACGATAATGACCCTGTCGATCCACTGTCCGCTACCGGCGAGGTCACACTGATACTGACCGGTGCGGAGAACCTGCCGCCCAGTGCCACCGATCTCACCCTGACCACCGCGGAAGATTCACCGCTGAGTATTACCCTGCAGGGTGCCGACAGCGACGGTGCCGTGGCGACCTATACGGTGACCACGCCCCCGCAACACGGGCGGCTGACCGGCGTCGCTCCCGATCTGACTTATACGCCCGACGCCGATTACTTCGGCAGCGACAGCTTTGTCTATGAGGTGACCGATAGTATTGGTGCCATCGCTTCGGCCACCGTCACCCTGACGGTCAATGCCGTCAACGATGCGCCGACGGCCGCCGCGGATAGTTTTAATGCCGCGAGAAATGCCTTGACCACGGTGGCGGCACCCGGCGTGCTTGCCAATGACAGCGATATCGAGTCGACGCCTGCAGCGCTGACCGTTACGGCAGTGACACTGGCAACGGCGCAAGGTGGCGCGGTCACGCTCAACGCCGATGGCGGTTTTACGTATACGCCACCGCCGACGGCCGGTTTGACTACGGACAGCTTCCAGTACACGCTTAACGATAATGACCCGGTCGATCCACTGTCCGCTACCGGCGAGGTCACACTGATACTGACCGGTGCGGAGAACCTGCCGCCCAGTGCTACCGACCTCACCCTGACCACCGCGGAAGATTCACCGCTGAGTATTACCCTGCAGGGTACCGACAGCGACGGTGCTGTGGTCGCCTACACGGTAACCACGCCCCCGCAGCACGGGCAGCTCGCCGGCGTCGCGCCCAACTTGATTTATACGCCCGCCGCCGATTACTTCGGCAGCGACAGCTTTGTCTATGAGGTAACCGATAGTATTGGTGCCATCGCTTCGGCCACCGTCACCCTGACGATCAATGCCGTCAACGATGCGCCGACCGCCGCCGCGGATAGTTTTAATGCCGCGAGAAATACTTTGACCACCGTCGCGGCACCCGGTGTGCTCGCCAATGACAGCGATATCGAGTCGGTACCTGCGGAGCTGACCGTGACAGCGGCAACGCTGGCAACGGCGCAAGGTGGCGCGGTCACGCTCAACGCCGATGGCGGCTTTACATATACACCGCCCGTGACAACAGGTTTGAGTACCGACAGTTTCCAGTACACACTCAACGATAATGACCCGGTCGATCCACTGTCCGCTACCGGCGAGGTCACACTGATACTGACCGGTGCGGAGAACCTGCCGCCCAGTGCTACCGACCTCACCCTGACCACCGCGGAAGATTCACCGCTGAGTATTACCCTGCAGGGTGCCGACAGCGACGGTGCCGTGGTCGCCTACACGGTAACCACGCCCCCGCAGCACGGGCAGCTCGCCGGCGTCGCGCCCAACTTGACCTATACGCCCGCCGCCGATTACTTCGGCAGTGACAGTTTTATCTATGCGGTGACCGACAATCTCGGAGCCACCGCCAGTGCGACTGTCGCGCTGACCATCAGCGCCGTCAATGATGCGCCGACCGCCGTGGATGACGATTTTACCGCGCAGGGCAATATCATCACCCTGATTGCGGCGCCGGGTGTGCTGGCCAATGACAGTGATGTCGAATCGGCGGATGCCGATTTGACTGCAACCGCGGAGACCATCGCTACCGACCAGGGCGGCTCTGTCACCATCAACACCAACGGCAGCTTGCTTTACACGCCGCCGCCGGCAGCCGGTGTCACCGCAGACAGTTTCCACTATACGCTGAATGACAACGATCCTGTCGATCCGCGCACCAGCACCGGTACTGTTACTATCGCGCTTACCACTTACACGGAAGGTTTGTCGGTGCAGGGGTTGCCAGCTGCCAGCGGTGACAGCGCCACGGCGCGGCTCTACCTGAGTGGCACCGCCGAATCCATGCTCAGTTACCAGTGGTCTGCAGATGGCAGTTGGGTTATCGACTCGGGCCAGGGTAGCGAGGTCATTACGCTGACCGCGCCAGCGGCTGCCGGTGCGGCGAATGTCAGTGTGGTCGTTGAAGATGACAGCGGCAACCGCGCCGTCGCGAGTCTGCCGCTGAGCAAAGCCGGCGAGACGGCGCCGGTGCTTGAGAGTCTCTATCTGGAATTGCCGCCTGCATCGGCGCCTGTTGAGCTGGCCGTGACGGCTTACGACCCCGACGGCCTCGCACTGGATTATACCTGGAAGAGTGCCGGCGCAACCGTAGCCAGTGGCGCTACAGCGCAGTGGCAACCACCGCTGCCGGGCCGTTACCAGATTGATATCGAGGTGGACAACAGCAGCCTGGTGGCCGGCGGATCGCTGCAGCGCCATTATACCGGTGGTGCGCCCTGGGCATTTTTCCGCGGCTCCAGGCAGGGCACCGGTGTGCGTATCCCGGCGGATACGAGCAGTAACAGCGGCGCATTAAAATGGCAGCGCCCGTTTACGATGGCCAATTGCGCTGTGGCGGATAACTTTGTTCCCGGGGTGGTGCAGGGTGAGGACGGCACACTCTATGCCGGCTCGTCAACCGAGGGCAAACTCTATGCCTTCAATCCCGATGACGGCGTGATAGCGTGGTCATTCACGACGGTGGGCACACGCATCGACGCTACGCCGGTGATCGCCGAGGACGGCAGTATCTACGTAGTGGAAAGCGGCGGCACCGTCTATGCCGTCAACGCCGATGGCAGCGAGAAATGGTCGTATGCCATAGGTGCGCCGGTGAGCGGGTCGCCGGCCATCGGTGCGGACGGTACTGTCTATGTGGGTACCGATAACGGGGGCGCCAGCGTGCTGTTAGCCTTGAATCCGGCGGACGGTTTACCAAAATGGAGCGCGCCTTTTGCCCTGGCCGCAGAAACCCGCAGTTCGGTTAATATCGGTGCCGACGGCACTGTCTACGCCCGCGATTTCGCCGGTAATCTGTTTGCCATCAATCCTGCTGACGGCACCCAGCGCTGGCAGATCACCCTGGGTGGTGGCTCGGGTTCGACGCCGGTCATCGCCGCCGACGGCACACTCTACTTTGGTTCTTTCTCTCCGCCCCGGCTCTATGCGGTGGGTCCCGATGGCAGCCCGAAGTGGGACACGGCGATGGGAAATCCGTCGCTGGCGGGGATTGGCGCCACGCCTTCTGTCGGCGCTGATGGCACCGTCTATGTGGGGGTTTGGGAGGCGGGACTCAACGGGTCGGTTTATGCCATCGATCCCGTCGGTGGCACTGTGGTCTGGCGCCGCCAGTTGGATTCGTTTGTACAGTCTGCCGCCACTGCGGTCGGTGCCGACGGTCGGGTTTATGTGGTCAGTGCGCGGGGTGTTTTTTATGCGCTCGATCCCGATAACGGTGCCGTGGACTGGTCTTTTGATATTGGGGCCGCTACCAATGAAGAGAGTCCCAGCCCGCTTGCCATCGGTACCGACGGCAGTATTTATGTGTATACCTGTGATGGTGTGTTACGTGCGTTTCAATAATCGGGCGGCGATTGTCCCGTGCCTGGCGATTGAAAAGAAGCAGCGAGGATAACCCGAGCACATGAATTATATCAGCGAGTATATCGAGTCGGTTGCTGCCGGCATTGAGCAGATGGGGGCCGAGCTGGCGCCGCCGTTGCAAAGCCGGCCTCTGGCCGGATTGGTGGAAACAACACTGGATACGGCGGCGCTGCGCAGCGACAAAAAATCCGCCGTCTATGTCACTGCGGTCGGATCGGGAGAGACGCTGTTGGTCGAGACCGGTGCCAATGACGTAACGCTGCGAATGGTCGCCTATTTGATGGTGGTGGAGCCGGATTCAGAGCAGCGGACAACCGTTACCCAGAACCTGTTGGTGCGGTTGATGGGCCATATCTCCGGTCAACGCTGGGGGCTGCCCTACGCCTACCCGGCGGCCACAGTTGAAGCCGCCGATCTGCACGGCCTCACCAAAGGTTTCAAGCCCGACACGTCGAGCTGGCGTCTCAGTGTGTCGGTACTGGCCCATGCCGCCGACCTGTACGGCGACGACCAAGGGGGCAGTCAGCTGTCCCTATGGGCGATTACTTGGGAGCAGAAACTGCGCATCGACGGATGTGCCGGGCCCGACGCTAAACCGACACTGCCGCCGCGGGGCCTTCCCTACAGCCGCTTTCCCGGCGAGGTAGCGCAGCGGGTCGATACATGTAGTGTGGAGAAATCCGAGTGAAAGAGCCGTTTGCCCCTGCGCAGTCCGATGGCAGCGATCCCTTTGTGATCATGCATGATCATATGCTGAGCAACGTCATTCAAATAGGAAAGATTGTCAAACCGGAGGCGGACGATCCTCCGCCACCACCCACCGGCGCCGCGGTGCTGGTACATATCGGCGGTGAGGAGAAGGGCACCTATACGCGCAACTGGATGCCGTGGCTCACCGCCCGCAGTGGCAGCGATGCCGAGTGGTGGCTACCGGAAGTTGATGAACAGGTGGTAGTGGCGGCGCCGTCGGGCAATCTGGCGCTGGGGGTGGTGCTTGGCACGGTGTATCGCGGCAATTGGCTGCGGTTTGCCGAAAACAACGATTTTTCCAAACCACCGGCCGCCGAAAATCAACTGCCCCCGGCGCCGCAGGCGCATATCCATCGCCGTATTTATAAAGATGGTTCGCAGTTCAGTTACGACCGGGAGACCCATGTTTTTAACTGTGAGCTAGCCGACAGGACCGACGCTGAAGCGCCCGCGCTCCATATACAGGCGTCAGTAAGCCAGAGTCGGGGGAAGTTCACGTTGTCTATGAGTGGGGAAAACGACGAGGAAGAGCAGACCTGTATCGAGCTGGAAGCGGGCACGGTAAAGATCAAAGCGCCGGAAAAAATCATTCTGTCCGTGGGAAAGAGCAACCTGGTTATGGATAGTGATACGGCCCGCCTGAAAGTGTCTGATAACGGGGATGCCACTGAGCTGGTGGTCAACAAGATGCGTGTCGATGTCGTTTGATGCGTGATGATTTTACCAAGATTTGTTGAATTCACAGCCAGGCGAAGCGTACAGCGGTTGTGTACACATACGATAACAGAGGCAGGCAGGTGCGCTAAATGCTGGGGATGAACGCCGAGACCGGTAAACCCATAGAGGGCCTGGAGCAACTGCGGCAGTCGGTGCGCGATATCTTGTCCACCCCGATCGGCTCGCGGGTTATGCGTAGAGACTATGGCTCAAACTTATTCGAACTGCTCGATCGACCCGTTAACCGGGAATTGCTGGCGGATATCCAGGCGGCTGTAGTGATGGCACTCAGCGCCCAGGAACCCCGTATTCGCTTGAGCAAAGTCAAGGTCAAAACGGCTGCGGTCGGTGGCCAAAGCGGACTTGCCCGGGGGCGGGTGCTGATCGATATCGAGGGGTACCACAGTATTGACGGAGAACAGTTGGTATTGGAAAACCTCGCGTTCTAAAAACAGTTGTGGGTAGCACAGGCTTGTTGTTGAAAGACAGTTATAGAAAGCGGTATATCGACGGTTAAACCACCACTCTACAGTGAGAGACTAATTATGGGTGACTTTTTACACGGTATTCAGATTAACGAGGATGATTCCGGGCCGCGCCCCATTGCCGGCAGCAATAGCGCTATTATCGGTCTTGTCGGCACCGCTGCCAGTAGCGAGCTGAAAGCCAATCAGGTGATCTTGATTGCCGGTAGCCGTAAGGACGTGGAAAAATACGGCTTGGCGATCAGTAAATCAGAGTCACCAAGCGACGACTCAGCGTCCAAACTGCCCCCTGTGGCTACTGAGCCTGAGTCAGTTGCAGGGGCCGAGTCGTCCGCCAACGCCAAGAAAAAAAGCGAAAGAAAGGCTACAGAATCCGCAGCGCCGGTCATGGCGGCCGATGAAGTGCCGGTGCCCGACAGCTTTAAAAAGGACTCATTGCCCTACGCCCTGGCCGGTATTCTCGACCAGACCAGCGCCTTGATTGTCGTGATCAAGGCAGAAAGCGATGCCGATACGCATATTAAGGCGGCCATAGACCGACTGAAGAGTGCGGAAAGCGTGGTGCATCAATGCCCGCGCATCCTGGTTGCCCCCGGGTTCAGTGACAACAGTGGTATTCGGGACAAGCTGGCGGAAGTGGCTGGCATCGTACGCGGTGTGGCTGTAGTCGATGCGGTCGATAGTGAGGCTTATACCGAGGCGCTCACCGATATTGCCGGCGATACAGCGGGCGGCAAACCGGGCATCAGTGACCCGCGCGTTTATGCCGTCTACCCCCCGCTGACAGTAGCCGTCGATGCAGAGACAACCATCGACGAACCGGCATCGGCCCGGGTGGCCGGTGTTATCGCCCGCTCGGATGCACAGCGCGGCTTCTGGTACAGCCCGTCCAATCAACCTGTCAAAGGCATTGTCGGCACCAAGTATCCTATTGATTTCGCGCTGGACAATGTCAACTCGACAGCCAACCGACTCAACGGCGGTAAGGTGGCGACGATTATCCAACAAAACGGTTACCGACTGTGGGGCAATCGCAGCACCGCGACTGATGCCAAATGGCAGTTTATCAGCGTGCGCCGCACGGCTGACCTTATCAACGACGCGTTGTTGCGCTCGCATCTGTGGGCGCTGGATCGCAACATCACCAGCACCTATGTGGCAGACGTCACCGAAGGGGTCAATGCCTACCTGCGCTATTTGAAAAATATCGGTGCCATTATCAACGGCCGGTGTTGGGCCGACCCTGCTGACAATACACCGGACCGAATTCAACAAGGTAAGGTGGTATTCAGTTTTGACTTTACGCCACCTTATCCGGCGGAGCATATCGTGTTTAACAGTCGGCTGGTCAATGATTACCTGGTGGAGGTCTTCGCATGATTCCGAAAACCCTGAAAAACTTCAATCTGTTTGTCGACGGGCGCGGCTATGCGGGGCGCGTCGAGGAGCTGACGCTGCCCAAGCTGAGTATTAAAACCGAGGAAATCAGGACCGGGGGTATGGATGCACCTGTTGAGCTGGATATGGGTATAGAAAAACTCGAGTGCGACCTTAATATCGCCGAATATGATGTCGACATCATAGCGTTGTTTGGTCTGGAAAACGGCGCCCAGGTGCCGTTGACGCTGCGTGGCGGACTCGATGGCGAGGACGGTGTGGTACCGGTGGTGGTGACCCTGCGCGGCGCCTGGCGCGCGCTCGATTTCGGTAACTGGAAGGCCGGGGAAAAAGCGCCGCTCAAAGTTAGCGTTGCGCTGCGCTATTACCGCCTGGAGATCGGGGCCCGAGAGCTGATCGAGATCGATGCGATCAATATGGTGCGCAAGATCGACGGCAAAGATCAATTGCAGGCGATGCGCAGCGCGCTGGGGATTTAGTGTGGTTAATTGATACTTAAGCGAAGAGGTGCCAACTTTCCAGAGGCAGGCCTACCCACAGTATTCTTAATTAAGGTCGGTGGGACTGGAATAAGAGCTGACAAATTGGCGCAAGCCCTCTTAAGTACTATTACTTCGACCAATAAAGATTTTCACCCAAAATAGGTTTTGGTGTCCTAGCCGACACGGTCTCGATCAGGGGGGGCGCCTAGCCTATAGCCCTTCGGGACACGGACTAGGCGTCCCCCCGGTACATACATCCCTGTAGGCTCTACGCCAGCATCCCTGCTGGCGAAGGTCCCGAAGGGCTATGCCCGGATCGAGACTTCAGTGCCACCGAAGTAAAAATTTTTTCTGGTCGAAGCACTAGAAAGTAGGCACCCGAAACGAGTGCCATTCCGGTCATTTTTTTTAGCTTATGCAGAAAAACGGTAGGAATTTACAGTGGATAACACTATCGCAATCACATTGACATACCCCATTGACAGCAACGGTGGTCGACTCGAAGAATTGACCATGCGGCGACCAAAGGTACGCGATCGGCTGGCGGCGGAAAAGATCCAGGGCAATCAGGCGGACAAAGAGGTACGCTTTATCGCCAATCTTTGCGAGGTTGCGCCGGAAGAAATCGAAGAGCTCGATATGGCGGACTACGCCAGGATTCAAGCGGTGCTGTCCGATTTTTTATCCTAGACCCTCCCGGCTTACGGGAGGGGGTCTATCTTTTGGCGCGCCAAACCGGCTGGGGACTGCATGAATTGTTATCGCTGGAGGAGCCGGAGTTGCTGGACTGGCTGGAAACCGGCACCCTTATCAAACGGCAACAGGATATGATCAATGAAAGGTAGATGCATGCTGACTCAGGTTCCGGGTGCCGCCGTCGAGCGCTGCTTTCGAACCCTGCCGGCGTTCCCGGTGTACCGGGAGAAGTATGGGTGTCTGGTAAAGCTTTCATTCCGGTCGCTATTTGATGGAGAGGGCGGCTACGCTTTCGCCTGTCCGTCGAGTTACCGTCAAGCGAATCCGAATCCGAATCCGAATCCGAATCCGAATCCGAATCCGAATCCGAATCCGAACTCGAACCCCGACTCTAATCTGTTCCTGAAGCCTGATCCGACCCTTTCGCAGCTAAGGGTAAATGTAGCCAATAGCGGCAGTTTTTTTGTATCCATAGGTGCGATTTTTAATCAGTATACCCGAGCAACCTTCATTAGAATTAAAAACGGCATCGACCCCTGTATCGCAATAACCGGTCCGATCCGTACGGAGCAGCCCATGGTTTCGGGGGTGGTCTCCAGCAATAGACTCGTGCGTTTGTTTCAACCCAGTGCCGGTGCGGGTGATAGAGCTCCAGTCTCTGAGGCGACACCTGTGGTTGGACGGTCGGGCGATATTGCCCGAACTGTTAGCAATAGTGTCGACTGGCTCACAAGCAGGGTCATCCGATCACCTTTCAGTCAGATTCCGCAAATGCGATCGCTCGGCACTGCCGTCGATCCTGTGGCAGTGAGTGAGCGAGCAGGCATTGCCGATCAACTGACATGGCCTTCGACATTCACTGGGGTCAGCAACGCTCGCGGGTATAGGTATGAGAGTGTTTTGCCTGAGTATCAGCCCGGTGCAATATGGCATACCCGGGCTGGTAGTGCCCGCGCCGGTGATACGAAAGTAAGCAAAGAAAGCAGTGAAAAACTAAAACAGTTTGCGGCTGTTGTATCGGCGCCCGCCAAAGCCGTCGAGCGTAAAACGCCCGAGGCGAAAGTGAGTGTGCTCTATCACCAGAACCAACAATCTATCAGCCAGCTGATAGAGACTGTCTCAGACCTGCGGCAAGCGAGTGAACATGAACTCAGCGAGGTACATCGGGCTGTGCATAAGCTGGCCGATCAACTACAGCGCCAGGCACCTAGCGGAATAAGGTCGGGTATTAAACCCTTGTCTTTCCTGGGCAGATTATAAAACTTCAAGCACTTATCACAGGCGCAAATTTTACGGATCACACGCTATGTCGGATGGAAGACTACACGATCGGGACCTCGCCGCTTTACCGGCTCCGGCCGCAGTGGAAGCGCTCGACTACGAAGCGCTGCTGTCGGCGTGTAAAGAAGAGCTGCAGCAGCGTATACCCGAACTGAATATGGCGGTACTGCCGGAGAGTGATCCCATCAGCAAGGTGCTTGAGGTTCTCGCCTATCGGGAGTTATTGATCCGCCAGACCCTTAACGAGGCGGTAAGAGGCAGTTATCTTGCGCTGGCAAACGGCCCGGACCTGAACCGGCTGCTAAGCTTGATGCAGGTGGGGGCGGGGGCATCAGAGGCGGGTTCGATGCGGATACCACCAGTCTTCAACAGCGTCCATACCGCAGGGTCGAAGTCCGCTTATCTGCACCTTGCCGGAAAGTTTGCCTCGGACCGGGCCGCAGATATTGCCGTTCATATGGACAGCCTCGGCGAAATTCTAATAACCCTGTTGCCAACCATGCTACCTTTGCATCAGGGAACATTGTCGGGGCAGGCCGCCGGAGCGGGTCGCATTAGCCTGATCGGTGCGCGAGGCGAGACGGATCGGTTACCGGCACAGGAAAAAGGTGTGTTCGATAGCGAAAGCCCGCGACCGGAAGATATGCTACAGCGCGTCCACGACAGAGGCGGATGGAGCAGTCTGATCAATGAACAGACGCTCGGAGAAACGACCCGGGCAGCCGCGCTGGAACAGCAGCGCCGCGAGATGGAGGAGAAATTCCTGGATGATGAGACTCGACCTATTACCCACAAGGTGACGGTAAGTCTTGCCGACATTAACTACTATGAAATCAAAGCCAGGATTGGACTGGACCGCAAGCCGGGCAGCGAGCAGGTGCTCGGCGCCGTTGCCGCCGCCGTAGTCGCCTATACCCAAAAAAACTACCGGCTGGGGATGCCGGTGCTCAAGTCCGGCTTGCTGGCGGCGTTCCAGCAACCGGGAGTGAGATATATCTTATTGGAAACACCGGCTGCCGATGAGCTGCCGGGTAAGCCTCAACAGGCAAATTTCTGCCCCTATATCGATATTCGCATCAATCAACAAGTACCGGTCTCCACGGTGACGGAGCTGCAGGTCGAGCCGAAAAATTCCGAGCAGGATATCTCTATCTTTCAGCTAAAGTTCAGGCGGGTGGAAAATGAAACGTTACTTACTCATTACATTGTCTATTGGGGCGATAAAAACCAAAAGCGGCTGGCAGGCAGTTACCCCCTGGCTACTGTGCCGGTGGGCGGCCCCGGCGCGCCGGATGGCGGCGAAGGAAGTGATAACAGCGTTTACCGCTACCATGAATTCGATTACAGCGCTAAGCCGGTGGGCGCAGAGTATCTTCTTGTTTATACGGCTAATGAGAATGGAGAGGCTTTGGAAAATGCGCCGGTCGGACTCTAGTCAACAGGCTCTTCAGGGAGCTGCCGGGATGTCGGGGAATTAGTGTTGCCATGAGTGTATTCCCGGTTATTGATCTCGCCGGCTTGCGAAGCCCGGTCCTCGCCGATGCTCCGGATAGGGAGGCTATCGTGGCCGAGTTGAAAAGGCAGTTGTGTCATGCCGATGTCGAGGAGGTGATGATTGACCGTATTATGCATGTATTTGCCTCGCGCGAATTGGCGCTGCGTGAGCGGGTGGATGAGGCGTTGAAAGCGGTGATGCTGGCCAGTGCCGGCGGCAGCGATCTCGATCACACAGTTGCTCTGTATGGTGTTAAGCGTTTGATTGTTAAACCTGCCGATCCCGAAGCCTCGCCACCTGTCGATGCCATATTGGAGTCCGACGAGAGACTCAGGTTGCGCGCCCGGCTCAGTCTTGCAGCGCTTAGCCAGGCGGGCTGTCAGGGGGCTTACCTGTTTCAGGCCCTGTCCGCCAGTCCGCATATCAGAGACGTGAGTATTCAGGTTCCGAACGTCACGCAGACCCGAGCGGACAGGCAAAGGGAAGTGCAAATTACCATTTTGCTGGACCCCGACGCACCTTTGGCAGATGAACCGGATAAGTCTTCACAGGACCCGCATCAGGAAATCATCACCAAGGTTGAGGAGGCGTTGAGCGAGGTGTGCTCTATCACCGATCGTATTGCCGTCAAGCTCGCCAATCCTTATCCCTATGACGTGAGGGCCTCGGTTACACCGGCGTCGGGCGCCGACGAGCGACAAATCAAACAGGCTGTAACGGCGGCGCTGGCCAGACTGGTTGTGCAAAACCATCGCCTGGGCAAGCCGATTTTGCGCAGTGAGTTTTTCGCTGCTCTCTACCAGCCCGGTGTCGAACGGGCGACCCTGGGCGCACCGAAGGCGGACCGCGCCATCCCGATGGATACCGTAGCTGTCTTGTCAACGGCTAGTGGGCGCGACAATCCAGTCATCGAAATAAAAGCAGGCAATGCACATGGACAATCCGGTACCTGACCGACGCGAACATGATCTGTTGCCGGTCAACGCCACGGCGTTGGAGCGGGACCTGGCACTTGCCAGCGCCGCGCTCCACAAGGTGCCGGTTGTTATCAATCAGTTGTGGGACCCCTACAACTGCCCGGACTCACTGCTGCCCTGGCTGGCCTGGGCCTTGTCTGTGGATGCCTGGCAGGAGCATTGGACTGCCGCACAAAAACGCCGGGCGATCGCCGCCAGCCTGTCGATACATGCCCATCGAGGCACGCGCCGGGCGGTTGCCGACGCCATCACCCATGTCCTGCAATTACACAGCGACGCCGATGGCGATAGCCCGCCGGACTTCAGTAACGCGTTTACCATTATCGAATGGTGGGAACAGCTTGAGGGTGAATCGCAGCCGGCATCGACTCAGGCCGGCAGATCGCAACCGGAACCGCTGACATTTAAAGTGATATTGTCGCACCGGGCCCTGCAGGGCATCGGGTTGGAACTTCGGGGCCAGCTTTACAATGACCTGATGCAGGCAATCAATGCGGCCAAGCCGCTTACCAGTCGTTTCAGGCTTGAGGTGGGTGGCCTGGCGTTAACAAGCGAGTTGCTACTCGCCGGCGGTATATCGGTTATGCAAATGCTGCGTTTCACGGCGGCAGTAAACGAAAAGCACAGTGGTGGGTAAGATCACCTAATTTACAGAGGCAGACCAGGTATGCAAGTTCAGACGGACAGCAACACTATTACACCTGTGTTGACGGCGCAAGGCCGCAGACTGCTGGCCGAGGCGGTGGGCACCGGGGAAAACTATCACATCAGCCATATTGGTCTGGGGCCGGGCAAGTCGGACGTCAATGACAGTGAGATGAAAAACGAAGCCCAGCGTGTGATGGTGGACGGTCACAGCGGCAGCGTTGATATCGATGCTGGCGGACAGCATATCCATGTGACAGCGAAGGTGCGACCTAAAAAAGCCTACGATCTCAATGAGATCGGCTTTTACCTCAACAACATCACGCCTGCAGATAAAAGCCCGGATCGGACCACCGCTGAGGAGAAACCGGTTCTCTTTGCGCTATATTCCCATGATAAGGATATACCGCTGTTGAAAACCAGCCCGAGCAGCGATCTGTTGTTCAGCTTTGATTTACTGATGCCCGCCGATCTGAAGCCGCTTACTATTACCAATCAATCCCTGTTTAACCTGCCGGCAGCCACGCCCAGCCAAAGCGGCATTGTGCGACTGGCGGCTTTGGAAGACGCGGTTGACGGCCGGGACAGCCATATGGCGATTACCCCGCAATCGCAAAGTGGTCTTTACAGCTACCAAAGAGCTCAACTCTCACTAAGTGGCGGTGGGCGGATAACCTGGCAATGGCAGGACACCCATGGTCTGCTGCGCTGGAGTCAGCGTTTCACCGCCACCGGTATGGGCGCCAGCGAGGTGGTTCCGGACGGCGTCATTGATATTGAGCCTCCCGGGGACGGGCAGGCTATTGAAATCTATCTCGAAGAGGGTATTGAAACGCGGCCGGTTGCTGCTGACAAAGGCGTCGAGCTAAGAGATTGGGAGGCGCTTTATGCAGCGCATGTAATCGGTGGCGACCGACATTCGGTAGTGTATAGAATTGTCGATCACCGGTATAAGCGGCAACCACTGCCTGCCAACTGGCTTTTAATCGCCATAGTCAATGGTGATGATAAAACCGTAAAGCTGTGTAATGGGACGGCTTTGGCTAGTGGGAATATTTTTGCCGATGGCAGGCATCAGATTTTTGGTGATATAGCGGTCGATAAGTTAGCAATAATGACAAAAACATCGAAGCAGGGAGCCCCTGGTATTGTCGGCATAGACATGGGTAATAGTGTTATGACCGGTGCCGCCAACGACTACCGTCTCGCCCAACTCACCTTGGCTGACACAGGACGTATCACCTGGTACTGGGAAAGCGGAAAATCCAGTGGACGACTTTACTGGTACCAGCCTTTTGTAGCTTATGGTCTGGGAAAAACGGCTGCGGTCCCGGATGGTTATATCAGTGTCCCCCCGCCGGATACCCGTAAAGGCGGTCATCTTTTGAAGGAAAGGGAAGCCCTCTACGCTGTTCATAAAGTCGCGGGTAAAAGCAATGCGGTATCTTTAAAGACCGTAAGCTACAACCAACAACTGGATATACCCAGTAATTGGCTTTTGATCGCAGTGGTCAATACGGATAAAACCATCTGGCTGAGTACCGGTGTTGTACTCCATAGCGGTAGGCACTATATAGGCGGTAAAGTCTTTGAAGCAAAAGAGAGTGAAACACGGCAGTTGGAGGGTGATCACCCGTTGTCTACATTTTTCCGTTATAAAATTGATCCCGGTGGTATGGTTGAACTGATGGGGACTATTCCGCCCGGTTCATATGGGGCGTTTCCAACTCCGTATAAACCTGTAAGACTTGGATATCTTCCAGAGGGATATCGTCCAGTGGCGGCGGACAGTTTTCTGCTACAGGACGGTTCGGGGAGGCTGGAGATACAAGTTACTCCGGACGGTAGCATCAGCATCAAACCGATTTTTTCGGGAGGTGGAGGGTGGAGAGAGCCCTATCATTTTAAAGCGTTGTTTTTTCCCGCTAAACTGGATTAGCCGCCATGCCCGCCCCCTTTATGCTAATGCTCGGCCCGATCCGCTTTGCGGTAGATCAGGGCGCCTATCAAAAACTCACCCGCAACAGCGCCTATACCTGGGCCTCGCGCCCCCAACCCGGCCACCCGCTGTTGAAGAAGAAAGGGCTGGGCGGCGCGGCGCGGCAATACAACGGCCCCGGTGACGACAGCCTGACAATCAGCGGCACCCTCTATCCCCAACACAACGGCGGCGCCTGGCAGTTGACACTGATGCGACTGTCTGCCGGCATTGGCGTACCCCTGCCACTGATAACGGGCACGGCGGTAATGGGCCGTTGGGTTATCGAAAGTATCGGCGACGATCGCAGCGAGTTTCTCGACAATGGGGCGGCCCGTAAAATCGAGTTCACCCTGTCGCTGAAGCGGTACCAGCGCGATTATCTCCAATCGCTTACCTAAACGGCGGACTCCTTCGATGGCGCAGCACTATGTGACCAAGCAAAATGAAATGCTCGACTGGATTTGCTGGCAGCACTATGGTCAACGCCGTCAGCTCGAACAGGCGGCGCGCGAACTCGACCCGCTTGGCGATGAAATTGACGATACGCTGAGTCAGGCCCTCTCCTCGCTCAGCCAGGCCAGCCCGCAAAACCTGGCCGGTATGGTGGAAAGTATTTTACAGGCCAACCCCGGTCTGGCGGCGCTGGGCCCGGTATTGCCGGCCGGGGTGACACTGGTACTGCCGGACTATAGCCAGGCGGTGGAGGAAACACAGGTGGTGCAACTATGGGACGATTGATGCGTTCGCTTGCACTGTCGCTGCCCGGTCTGCTGGACTCGAACAGCTCTCCCTGCTACCGCCTGCTCGCCGGCGACAAAGCCGTGGGCGATGCCCTGCAAAGCCGTCTGATCTCGTTGCATCTGCACTTATACGATGGTGAGCAGAGCGATCAATTGGTGTTGGAGTTGGATGACGGTCCGCACCAACTGGCGCAACGACTGGCCGTGCCCAAAACCGGCAAAAAGCTCACACTCTGGTTGGGCGATACGACTGCCCAGACGCTGATGGGTGACTATCATGTCGACCAGATCAAGGGCGGGGCCGACGAGGCCAGCTCGCTCACCATTACCGCGGTGCCGAAACTGTTGATCAGGGAAACCACCCGCACCTGGGCCGCTATGGCGCTCGGTGATATTGTCGAGACGATTGCCGCCGAGCACTCGCTCAAGCCGAAAGTCAGCCGCCGCCTTGCCGCCTTGCGGATCGAGGCCGAAAACCAAATCGCCGAATCCGATATCCGTTTTTTAACCCGCCTGGCCACCCGTTTCGATGCCGTGGTGAAGCCCGCCGGCGGCAGTCTGCTGTTTTTGGAAAAAGGCCGGGCACAGACGGCCGGCGGCGCGCCGCTGGCGCCGGTACTGATCAAACCGGATGATATCGTGGACTGGAGCGGCTATATCGCTTCGGACCGCTCGGCTTACGGAGCGGTGGTTGCCTCCTGGCACGACCGCCTCAGGGCTGCTCATAGGCCGGTGGTGGCGGGAACCAAAGGAAAGGCTGAGACTTTCTACTTACCGCACCTGTACACCGGGGAGGCCGATGCCAGAATGGCGGCCGAGGCCAAGCTCGAAGCGTTACACCGTGACACCGCCAGCCTTGAACTGAAAGTGCTGGGTAAACCTGCGATCAGTGCCGGTGGTGCTATTGCCGTCACCGGCCTGCACGCTGAGATGAACGGTGAATGGCGGGTGAAAGCCGCCACTCACACGCTCGACGGCAGCGGCTACTTGACGGCGCTACACTGTTATAAAGGGACTCGACCATGACTGCTGTTGCCAGGGAATCGCAAAATAACTTCTACTACCTGGGTGCGGCACTCGACCAGTTGCGCAATCATATGCGCCGCTACCTCGGGCAGGCGGCGCCGGCCAGTGTGCTGCCCCGCTGTTCGCCCGATGCACCACCGGCCCTGGAACGGCTGTGCCACCAGTTTGGACTCGATACCTTTGAGCGCGAACTGCTGCTGCTGTGCGCCGGTGTCAGTCTGGATGGGGAGTTTGCCGAGTTGTGCGCAGCGGCGCGCGGCGATTCGCACAAACACTGGGTCAGCTTTGACCTGGCATTACAGGTGTTTAACGACGGGCAGTGGCGTCCCTTCAGCACCCATTCGAGTTTGCGATACTGGTTGCTCCTGCGTCTCGAAGACCCCGCCAACCCCCAGCTCAGTGCGCTGCATATTGATGAGGGCATCCTCCACTACCTGACCGGCCATGTCGCACGCGACCCCCAGGTGACGCCGCTGTGTCTGCCGCTGGCGCCGCCGGCGCCATTGATCGACAGCCATCAACAGATCGCTGACCGTATCGCCCGCGTATTGGCCGATACACCGGGGCAACAACCCGGCCCGCTGATCCAGATTACCGGTTCACAGGCGGTTGCCGGTGCTGCGGTGGTGCAGCAGGCCTTTCATACCCTGGAGGTGCAGTGTTACCGCATCGATGCCCAGTCTCTACCCCGTGAGCTGCAGGCCCTGCACAAGCTTTTTCTGCGCCTGGAGCGCGAGGCCCTTTTATATCGGGTGGGCTATCTGTTTGAAGCCCATTACGACAGTGACCAGGCCGATACATCGTGCAGCCTGGACTATCTGCTGAAACGCCTGACAGCTCCCTGTGCTATTGCCCGCGAAAATCCATTGCAGATACCGGGAAGGGAGATATTGACTTTCGCTATCGGTCGCCCCTCCTATCCTGAGCAGGCGCAGTTGTGGCGCCAGGCGCTGGCCGGCGATGCCCAGGCAAAGGATTTGCAGGATTGCTGGCCGCGCCTGCCCGATCAGTTTGATCTGAGTGAACAGCAAATCCGCACTGTCGTGCGCCAGTGGCGTGCTGGCGACGGTATTGCTCAATGTGACGATACGGGCGAGCGGCTCTGGTCTTTATGCCGGCAGCATACCCGTCAGCAGATCGGCGCCATGGTCCGCGTGATCGAACCCGCCGGCACCGATCCGGCGGCGCTGGTCCTGCCGGCGGAGGAGAAGCAGATTATTGATGCCATCCGGCAACAGGTGCTTTATCGGCATCAGGTCTACCGGCAATGGGGCTTTGCCGGCAGTGGCGCTCAGGGTCTGGGTATCAGTGCGCTGTTTGCCGGCAGTAGCGGCACCGGCAAGACGCTGGCCGCAAGCGTTATCGCCGCTGATCTGGGTCTCGATATTTATCATGTCGATCTCTCCGCCGCGGTCAGTAAATATATTGGCGAAACGGAAAAAAATCTGGAAAAAATATTCAGTGCAGCCGAAAACAGCGGGGCCATCCTGTTGTTTGATGAGGCCGATGCCCTGTTCGGTAAACGCAGTCAGGTCAACGACAGTAAAGACCGCTATGCCAATATGGAAGTCAGTTATCTGTTGCAGCGTATGGAGTCCTACAGTGGACTTTCGATCCTCACCAGCAACTACAAGAACCATCTGGACGATGCCTTTCGGCGCCGGCTGCGCTTTATCGTGCAGTTTCCTTTTCCGCAGGCGGCACAGCGCCGGCAAATCTGGCGCCAGGTTTTTCCAAACAGAACGCCCGTCGGTGAACTCGATTATGAAAAACTGTCGCGCCTGGAAATCCCCGGCGGCATTATCCGCAATATTGCCGTCAGTGCTGCGTTTTATGCTAGTGGCGACAGTTGTCCCGTAGGTATGGCGCATATTCTGCAGGCGGTTCGGGACGAGTACCGCAAGTCTGAGAAAACCCTGCAGACCAACTTGATAGCGGGTTGGTGAGTGCTAAGGAGATCGGAGAATGAGCACAGAGATTGGTATTGATAACAGTGTGAAGGCAACGCCCGGGGAGATATGTTACACCGGCGCGAGTGAAGGTGACTGGACCGCAGGGGAGATAACCCTGGTGCTTCACAAAAAAATAGCCGTTAAGCAGCAGCAGGCGGTTTACAAAGCGACGTGTAACTTCAAGTTCACAGGCAGCAATCCCAAGGGTGACCCGATTACCGGCAGTGAGAAGCTGGAGTTGAAAGCCGCTGATACCAAACTCAGCGGCAAGGACGGTGGAATGCTACGGGTTGAGTCCAGGGTAGAGGGGGCGTTTGGTAATGAACTCGAGATCATTGCCAGTCAATCCAAACTCGCAACCGCGTAAATCACCTATCACTAACCGAGAAACCCGTTATGTTCGAGCGCGCAGCACAGAAAAACTTTAGCAGTAGAGAGCGAGCGAAAACACAGGCGAAAGACGTAACACAGGGCAAGTCTGTAGCCGGCTATACACCTGTCCAGTGTCGATTTGCCGGACCCAAAAGTTCGGCGATGGCGTCGAGAGATACTGATGCCCCTGCCCAGTGCCGGACTGGTGTCGGACCGAAAAGTCCAGTGACGACAGCAGCCAGTGCTAACCGCACCGGTCTGCCGGGTTACTTGAAAAGTGGTATCGAGAGCCTCTCAGGCTACACCATGAATGATGTAAAAGTGCATTACAACTCCGACAGGCCGGCGCGGTTGAACGCGCAGGCCTATGCCCAGGGCAGTCAGATCTATCTCGGCTCGGGGCAGGAACGGCATCTACCCCATGAAGCCTGGCATGTGGTGCAGCAGAAGCAGGGCAGAGTCAAACCGACCATGCAGTTGCAGAGAGGTTTGAGTATCAACGATGATCGGCACTTGGAGAGAGAGGCCGATATCATGGGGCGCAGGGTGCAGCAGGCAGGTGGGGGGAAGGGTACCCCGCGACCAGCCCGCAAAGCCCGGCCGGTTGCGCAGGCAAACGTCGCACAATTGGCGAAGAAGCGTGCAGTGTTGCGCCGCAGCGGTCGTATTGCAGAAATGGAACAAAAGAAAGCGCGGGCACGCAGAAGCCAGCGCGGCGCCAGGTATAAGACCATAGTTCGCTATCAGGGTGGTGTTAAGCCTGCCACTTACCAGCGGTGGGTCCCTGCTTTAGGCGGTAATGGATTGGTGTGTCCACGTGGTTCTTACGAAGAGAAAATAAGGCAGTTTCAATATACGGGCAGCCGCGCCGGAGATAATGCCAGACTGGGAACCCGCAAAGGCTATGTCTGGCATCACTCTCACGATTTTGTTTCTACCGGACCTAATGCCGGCTATGGTACGATGTTTCTATTACCTATTTCCTCACACAGACTTTCCCACCGGGGCGGTGTGTATCAGTGGAACCGCACACCGGGCAACAGGCGGTATAGATAATGATACCTATAATTAATTCCACCGCAGCGCCTGTTTCTCCGGCGCAACTACGTCAGGCAGAAAAAGAACTCGGGCTGCTTTTGCCGCAACCTTACCGGGATTTTCTGCTTAAGCATAACGGCGGTGAGCCGGTACCGAATACCTTTCGGTTTGCGGATGGAAAAACCCGTGAAGTCCTCAATTGGTTTTTTTCCATTGAAGACAAAGAGGATAGTCTTGTTGATCTTGCTAAGGCTTATCGAGGTTGTCTGCACAGTGATTTACTGCCCATAGCTGCTGACCCATTTGGCAATCTGGTTGCTATTGGTGTCAAAGGCACTTGTCTGGGCCAGATCTATTTTTGGCTGCATGAAACGGAGTTGCCTGCCGATACGCCGCTGCCAAACAGAGACTGTCTGCTGGTGGCTTCATCGTTTAATGTCTTTATCAATGGATTCGGATGATTTTCAACCGAGGGGAAAAGCTGGAAAAAATAAGGCTGGCGGGTAATGTCTGGGGCTGAGTTGCGGTATAGCCAAGTGGGTCTCAAACCTGGTTTAACGATATTGAAATGAAAAGCATGAGTCTGGACTACACAGCGGGTTGCCGATGATCAGGCACGCGTTGACAAAGCAGGCGCGGGGGTTTTCCAACGTGGAAACAAAAGCTGCCGATACCCATAGTATGAAACCTATAGCTGATGATACCGATGCTGTGGTGCGGTGTCGCTATGGCTATCGGGCTGGCCCTTCTAAGGAGGCGGGTATAAGACCGGCTTCTGAGCAGTCCATACCGCCGGGTTCTGCCGTTATTCAGGGTAAGTTTTTTGAAAAACGGAATAATGAGTACCTTTGGCATCAAGAGAGACCTGATAGGACCTATACGCTGTTGGACGAAACGCGGTATTTCTATAGAGGCGGCGCAGTCAATCCTCTAAATCTTGCCTATGGCGCTTATCCGGTCTACACACACAGCGCCGTGGATCGTTCTGGCTCGGTTGTTGGAGGCGGGCTGGAGGAGGAAGAGCAGGCCAGGCTAGATGCTATATTGCAGGTTCTGTCGCGGCCGGAAAACGCGCCCTATCTGGAAATTTTGAATGTGCTGCAACAGCGTATTCTCGCAAACATGGGACCATCCGTGGTGGATCAGTTTCACAAGGGTGCCCATATCGTATTTGAAGACGGCGGTGCGGTTTATCACGATATTTTTCGGATCGCCGCCCACAGGGGTATTGCCAAACTGCGCAAGAGAAGTTGGTGGGAGTATTTCACCGGTGCCCAAATCGAGCCGGTGCCAACCAATTTGTCTTCTTCCGACAGTCCGCGGGGGCCGGGTGTGGGTTCGAGACGGCCGGAAAAGCGGCAGACCTCCCACTATGAGCGGGACGTGCTACCACAGTTGGGGATCGATCTGCCTGGCGGTCTTATCGGCCATATTCTCGTCGGTATGGTGCCCAACAGGCGCAGTCAATATGGCGACTCCGCCGGCAATACCTTTATCCAGACCGAGCAATACGGTTTCAAGTCTTTTTATGATCACAGAATCGGCCACGGCTTCGGGTTGTTTTGGAACCTGGCCAAGGGTTGGCAGAGTGGTTTGGCCGGTCATACCAAACACAGTGAAAAAACCGGGACGGAAATCCGCGAACAGGATAATCGGCACCGCAGGTAGATACGCGGCTTTAGGGAAATAGCATATTGCCTCTCAACCGGGCGAATTGCTGTCGAGGGACTGCCCGACAGCATCCCTGCTGTCGAAAGTTTGAAAGTTTCTGAAAGCTCTACCCGGCGGCAGACCTCTCTCCGATACTCTTAATCAAGTTCGAAACCGCTTGACTAGGATTCGAAAGCATCAGTTACCGCACCCAGCGACGCCGAATTAACCCCCCGCGCATACTTCGCCAGCACCCCGCGCCGGTAGCGCAGCGGCGGTGCCTGCCAGCGCGACAGGCGCGCATCGATCTCCGCTTGCGGCAGCTTCAGGGTCAATTCATTGGACTCGGCATCGATAACAATTTCATCGCCGTCCTCGACAATCGCAATGGGGCCGCCCTGCTGTGCCTCCGGCGTCACATGGCCGACCACGAAACCGTGACTGCCGCCGGAGAAGCGCCCGTCGGTAATCAGCGCCACATCCTCCCCGAGTCCCTTGCCCATAATGGCCGAAGTGGGGCTGAGCATCTCGCGCATGCCCGGGCCGCCCTGCGGGCCCTCGTAGCGGATGACCAGCACGTCCCCGGCTTTGACAGTGCCGTCGAGGATACGCTCGAGGGTTTCCTCCTCGGAGTGAAAGACCCGGGCGCGGCCGCTGAAGGTCAACCCTTCTTTACCGGTAATTTTGGCCACCGCGCCGGTGGGGGCTAAGTTGCCGTAAAGAATGCGCAAATGACTGTCCGCTTTGATCGGCTCGCTCAAGGGGCGGATAATGGTCTGATCCTGCGGATAGGGCTCGGTACCGGCGAGGTTCTCCGCCAGGGTCTTGCCGGTTACGGTCATACAGTCACCGTGCAGCATGCCGGCATCGAGCAGGGTTTTCATCAGTGGCTGGATGCCGCCGATGGCCACCAGTTCCGACATCATATAGCGGCCGCTGGGGCGCAGGTCGGCCAGCACCGGCACGCGCTTGCCGAGCCGGGCAAAGTCGTCCAGTGTCAGCGACACCCCGACCGCCTGTGCCATGGCCAGCAGGTGCAGCACCGCATTGGTGGAGCCGCCCAGGGTGATGACCACGGTGATGGCGTTTTCGAAGGCTTCCCGGGTCATGATATCGCTGGGCTTGAGGTCCTTTTCCAGCAACTGCAGCACGGCGGCACCGGCGGCGCGGCAGTCATTGGTTTTATTGTCCGATACCGCATCCTGGGCCGAGCTGCCCGGCAGGCTCATACCCATGGCCTCAATGGCTGAGGCCATGGTGTTGGCCGTGTACATGCCGCCACAGGAGCCGGGACCGGGGATGGCCGTCTCCTCGATCTGCTTGACCTCGAGCAGGGTTTTATCGCCTTTGGCGTGGGCGCCCACGGCCTCGAATACCGAGATGATATCGGTGTGATTGGCGCCCGGGCGGATGGTGCCGCCGTAGACGAACACCGCCGGCCGGTTGAGCCGTGCCAGGCCGATCATGCAGCCGGGCATATTCTTGTCACAGCCGCCGATTGCCACCAGGCCGTCGAAGCCCTCGCAGCCGGCAACGGTTTCAATGGAGTCGGCGATGACTTCGCGGGACACCAGCGAGTACTTCATACCCACGGTGCCGTTGGCGATACCGTCGGAAATAGTGATGGTGTTGAAAATCAGGCTCTTGCCGCCGGCCTCATCGGCTCCCCGGGCGGCCTCCTCGGCCAGTTGGTTGATATGCATATTGCAGGGGGTGAGATTACTCCAGGTGGAGGCGATACCGACCTGCGGCTTGTCAAAATCGGCGTCGCTAAAGCCCACTGCCCGCAGCATGGACCTGGCCGGCGCCTTGGTAACGCCATCGACAACCGTACTGGAATATTTGCGCCGTTTATCCGCCGCCATAAGATAAGTCCTCTGTTGTGTGTGTTCTGGTCTACTCGCCTGCACTGTACATTACTGCATGTTGCGGCAATACCCTTAAAGGCCCCTGTGTGTGCTCGCGGGAGGTGTGCAGGTCCTGGGCAGAATATGCTGTGAATATTGTACCTCACTTGAGAATAACTTTATCCATTCGCGTCATTCTTGTCATGGTTTTCCAGCTCCTGGTGTATTTCTCTCTCTTCATTTTTGCGACGAGGTGTCCTGCTTGATTCTTTAAGCTCTTCAGTGGTAACCCAATGCTCCATATTTGAATGGCCACGTTTTCCGCCGCCACCTCCTTCCGTAGGACCTTTTATCGTATCCGTACGTATACCAATGTCAGTTTATTAAAGTGCTTTCTTTTCGCATAACAATTAGATCAAAAGACATTTTTCCCACTATCTCCTTTTCGCAATGAATATTCATAGAAGAGTTTTACTTTCTTAAAAAAAATCAATAGCTTAGCTAGAGGCGCAATTCTATCAGAGCCGATAAACTGGGACAAATAGGTATTATAAACACTTCCTTATTCGATCATCTTGTATCAGTTGCCACTCATTCTTTTGGGGGGTAATGGCAAGGGTATAAAACTTCCTGTTAGCGGCATTTCTTTTGATCTGTTATAAAGACTACCATCAAGGCCAAAGTAAATTTATACTACTTTTTCTCGCTCAATAAAGTTTTCGTTGCACACCGCAATAGTACCCATAGTTTGCGTTAGTTGAAGACTTGTCGGCACAGAAATTTTAAGCCCACGCGGATCGACTTCCTTATAATGCTGCAAGGAATGATCCGAAATGATGGAAGAATTACTAAGAAATATAATAAATCACTGAAACGGTGCAACGCCTGGCGTTGTATTAAAGTGGAGATAAAGATGGAATGGATTGAACAACATTTTCAAATGGTCGATGAGTTCCCCAGGCCTGACTGGGGCGCTATCGCCGCTGTTGCAGAGGAAAACTTTCGCGATATCGACCAGCATAAACTTTGGTGCAGTATTGCCAGATCATGGATGCAGCGGCTGATATCCGTCTTGGACTCAAGTTATTCAGTTTATGAGTCGGACAATTTTATTATTTTGACCTCGGAATCCAGCAAATACGTAACTATTTTTCAGAAATTCCTTGAGCGAACGCTCAAGCGTATTGTAAAGATGCTACCCGGAATTGCGTCGGATGAAGGTGATGGGAAATATGTCGTTCTAATTTTTGACGATATAGATATGTATTACTCTTATTTATCTGATTTCTATGATAAAGATGGAACATATGGCCTCAGTTCGGGAGTCTATCTTAACCAAGGATATGGGCACTTTGCGTTTCCACATCGAGAGCTTGCCCATGCTGAAAGTATAGCGGCGCACGAAATGACCCATGCGCTGTTGTCGCATTTGCCCATTCCAACCTGGCTGAATGAAGGTATTGCAGTAACGATTGAAAATATGCTTACCGGGTCTGCCCCGCTAGAAATGAACGATGAGCTATATGCACAGCATCAGTCGTTCTGGGGTGACAAAGAAATACAAGAATTCTGGTCGGGCGATTCATTCTATCGTCCGGACAAAGGGCAGGAACTCAGCTATCATTTAGCACAATTTGCGGTTCATTCACTATCCCAAGACTATGACAACTTTATAGCGTTCGCCAATCAAGCGCACTTCAATGACGGAGGCGAGAGTGCTGCAAATGAAGTGTATGAGGGGAGCCTGGGTAACCTTATTGCCCAGTATTTTGGTGAGGGCGAATGGACGCCACGACCGGAAACCTGGGCAGGGGTACAACCCAGCCATGGGCTCCAATCCGAAGCGGCAGAAATGCCCTTGCCCTCACGATTGATGACGTGCGTATAAATCTCAGTTGTAGTAATGTCCGAGCACCCCAATAACTCCTGTATGGTTCGCAAATCGTAACCTGCTTCGAGTAAGTGAGTAGCGAAACTGTGGCGAAATGAATGAGCTCTAGCAGGCTTGTTTATTCCGGCAGCTCGAACAGCTTTTCGTATTTGTTTAGTTAACGCCGTTGGGTGCAAGTGGTGGCGTCTTTCTACTCCGGAGCGTGGGTCTCGCCCGATCCTGCTTGAGGGGAATAAGAACTGCCACGCCGTTTCCGTTGCCGCTCTTGGGTACTTGCGTGCCAGGGCATCCGGTAGATATACCTCACCAAAACCATCAGCTATATCCTGGGCATGCAGCGCTTTAACCGTTGCTATTTGTTGTTCAAGGCCTGGAATTAGACGTTGTGGAAGCATGGTGGCGCGGTCCTTATCCCCTTTGCCGCTGCGGACAATAATATTGCTACTGCCAAAATCGATGTCCTTTATTCGCAAAGATAACAACTCCGCGCTTCGCAAGCCGCTGCCATAGAGCAGCTCCACCATGAGCTTGGGCGTTCCCTTTAAGTGGCCGAGTATCGCAGTAATCTCGAGTTTACTGTACACAACCGGCAAGCGTCTGTGCATTCGCGCTGGTTGAAACGCCAACTCTCGTAGGTCCAGACCAAAAAACCTCTTGTAGGTGTAGACTAGCGCGTTTAATGCGATTCGTTGAGTACTGGTAGAGCAATGGCGGTTGATAGCTAAGTGATTCAAAAATTGTTCAATTGACGTTTCGTTCAAACTCTTGGGATGTTGCTTGTTATGAAAATAGATGAAACGTTTGATCCAATGTATATAGGTTTGCTCCGTTCGATAGGAGAGCCCTGCCTGTCGAATACTCAGGCGTAATTGATCTAGGAATTTGACTGGTTTATCCGGTAGTTTGTGGGGAATATCATCCATGATTAATCATCCTTGTCCTGTGTATAAATACAGTATATTTTGGCTGTGATTAAGTCAAATTCGCCTTTTTCAGAAGCCACAGGCTTTATAACAACGGGCAAAGCTTCCTAACCTATTGATTTGCCAGCCACATCGGTTATATTCAGTGGGCCAGATAGAGGTGGGTATGCAGTCAAGCGGTGGCTTGTTTAGCCAGAGAACAGAAATACCGAACTCCTCTGAGTCCCTTGTGACACGGAGCTTTTAGTCCGATCAGTGAATTTTCTCCTATGTTATAAGGCCAAAGTGTTATAAAGCCATAGGCTTTATAATTAACTGTTATGCACAAGGAAAAGTTAATCATGAAAGTTAAAATTTTGATATTTATAACACTACTCTCTGTATCTTCAGCCTCTTCTGCTGCGATGGTATGGACAGATGGGGCTGCTTTTGGTCCGGGAAAGGAAGTGGATGCAGTGTATCCCCAGTTTGCAAGTAAGTGGCTGATTTTTAGAACAACTGATGGAAAATATTATTCGTATCGGTGGGGTGAATCGGAGCAGATGACAGAGAATGCGAAAGCAATAATGTCGTTGTTGCTTACCGCAATTTCAACAAAGAAAAGAGTTAGTTTTTATTACGACGATTCTATAAATTCATATACCCCTATTTCACTAATTAATATCCATGACTGAGCATAACAATACGCTGAAAGCTCGCCCACGAAAAACGTGGGCTGGACCTCCGGCAAAAAACGCCTCCGGCCCTTTAGCTCTGCGTTATGCGCTAAAGGAAACGTAGCAATTGAAATCCCTTTGCAATCAAATTGAAAAAATTTTGCTGGAGCCAATGAAAGTTCCAGATGCCTTTGTGAAACTATTTGAATGGATTGAAAAAAATGGTTTTTACGAGGATACCGAGCATGGAAGGGTTGGTTATCTATATCCAATAAATGAGTTACGTGCTCAGTGGGGAGATACTGAAAGACCTGGTGGGACTCTTGTCGAATTTTACGCAGAGAAGAACAGCGACTTATTCTATTTCATGAACGAAAATACAAAAGGTCGTCTCCGAGTCTTCGCAAGAACTGGCGGTGATGGGTCTATGGCAGCCTTTTGGATTGATGATCATGGTCAGCAAAAGATCGTGCATATCGGTTCTGGCTCTGGATCAATGCTCGCTTGCGTTTTGTGTGATGACCCATTGGATTTTTTGAGGCTAATTGCAATAGGATATGATGAAATCTGCTGGAATGATGACTTTGAATATACGCCCAGAGAGAGTTTTAAAAACAGTAAATTTTTGGTTCAGCCAAACCTAAAGTACCAAAATTGGTTAGTCCATGAGTTCCAAACTTCTATTCCAACCAAGGCTATTGAAATAGTTAAAGAGCCAGCTGAATTTGGAGATGAGGAATCAAACGACCCATTCTGTAAATGGTTAATCGAAAATGACGCATAACAAACGCAAGCTCGTGCCGAGATAAATCCGAAGTCTTGGGATGAATTTTATAAATTCGGAAATTGATTAATGTTACCCAGGAGGTGCAGGTAATTGAATTCACTCCAGTCCTCCCACAACCAAAGCTTAGCCAGCAGGTTAGTAGTGAAGCCCGGGTGCGACCAAGGTAACGAGGTGTGCGGAGCAAGGGTGGAACGAGAGTGTAGGCCATTTATTGAGCCCCGAAATATTGTAGAGTGGTGGTCATTGGATAATCATCGACGGATGGGAAAGCTGACGGCTTGCTTTGTACCGGAAAGCAGCAGTCTCAGTAACGTTATGGCAAGTTGCTGCGACACCGCCGGGGTCTGAGAACATGGC
>NZ_ML660097.1 GCF_007004655.1 Exilibacterium tricleocarpae | reverse complement strand
CCTGTTTCGACGCCTGAAAGGATTCCGAAGAATCTTTAGCCGATTCGACAAGCTTGATGTGGTTTTCAGGTTTTTCATTAACTTTTCACTGATCGCCGACAGGCTGATTAGTGTGAACAGGCCCTAGGACGTTTCATCGAGAATCAAAAACGACAGGAAAATCATAAACAAACTCAAACCCACCACAAACGGCAGCGCCGGGTAGGTAAGCATTACCAGACCGGCAGAGATCCAGAGGTTTTTTACAATACCGCGTTTGCGGTGGTATTTCGTGGTGAAACGCCGGCGGTGGAAATGTGCCGGGTCCGGATTGATGTTCCTGGCCGGCCGCGACTGCATCTGTTGCCACCACAGGCGCAGGTAGAAAACCACCAAAGCCTTTAACATCGCCGCACTCCCCATAACCGAGGGTCATGGGGCTAAGTATAGGCGATTGAGCGAAAATGGCTAACCTGCAACCGGTTCCCGCATGGTGACAAATTCTTCAGCGGCGGTGGGATGAATACCGATGGTGTTGTCGAAGTCCTGTTTAGTGGCGCCCGCTTTTATGGCAATACCTATGCCCTGAATAATTTCACCGGCGTCAGAACCCACCATATGGCACCCGACAACTTTTTCCGTGACGCCATCGACCAGAAGTTTCATAAAGGTTTTTTCATCCAGGCCGCTCAGGGTGTGCTTCATATGGGTGAACGATGACTGGTAAACCTGCAGTTGCGGGTAGCGCTCCCGGGCCTGCTCTTCGGTCAGGCCCACGGTGGCGATATTGGGTTGGGAGAAGACGGCGGTGGGAATATTATCGTAGTCCACCGCCGCATTGGGCCTGTCGCCAAACAGGTAATGCGCCAGCGCCATGCCCTCGGCCAGTGCCACCGGCGTCAGTTCGATCCTGCCGATCACATCGCCGATGGCAAAAATCGACGGCTCCCCAGTCTGGAAATTGTCCCCGACCATCACCGCACCATTTTCGCGCAATTTCACCGCGGTGTTTTCCAGCCCCAGCCCATCCGTTTTGGCGCGCCGCCCGGTGGCGTACATCACCGCATCCACCACCCGGGTGCGACCCTGGGTATCGGTCACCTCCAGCTCACCGGAGGGCAACCGCTCGATCTGCGCCACGGAGGTATCAAAATGCAAGTTGACGCCTTTTTTCTCCATCTCATCGGCAACCACTTTGCGCACGCCGGCATCGAACCCGCGCAAAAACAGTGGGCCGCGGTAATACAGGTGGGATTCGGCACCGAGGCCATTGAAGATACCGGCGAACTCCACCGCGATATAACCGCCGCCGACCACGATCACCCGCTTGGGAAATTCTTCCAGATAAAAGGCCTCGTTCGACGTGATCACATGCTCGGCACCGGCGAAGTCCGGTACAAAAGGCCAGCCGCCTGTGGCAATTAAAATACGCTCGCTGGTAAAGCTGCGGTCGCCGACTTTGACGCTGTGGGCGCCGGTAATTTCGGCCCGCCCCTCAATCAATTCCACACCGGCGTTGGCCAGTATACTGCCGTAGATACCATTTAAGCGCTCGATCTCCCGGGTCTTTCTGTCGCGCAGGGTCGGCCAGTCAAAATGTGGCTGCGGTACCTGCCAGCCAAATCCCGCCGCCGCTTCGAAGTCCTCGCTGAAATGGGAGCCGTAGACAAACAACTTTTTCGGCACACAACCCACATTGACGCAGGTGCCGCCGAGGTAGCGGTCCTCGGCCACGGCCACGCGCGCGCCCAGTTGCGATGCGATACGGCTGGCGCGAACACCGCCGGAGCCGGCGCCAATAACAAATAAGTCGTAGTCAAAGTTGCTCACAAGCCTTCCTCACAAAGTCAAGAATATCGTCGCGCCGCTGGATAACGCTGGCAAAAGACAGCCAATCGCAGCAGAAGTTCATAGCGAGCGGGTCACCCAACTGCCGCAAACTATACCGGAACCCACTGCAAAGAGCAGGTTGTATATGACTATAGCGTTGATTGAGAGAGTTTAAGTCAGCCCGGATATTGCCGGGCAGTCAGATCAACCAGTTGGCACAGTTTTAGGCCGTTAGAGCACATCGAATCCGGGCTGGTGGCGTTCAGGCTTCGGTGTCGATACGGGGGCGCCCGGCGCCGCGCCGGCGATCGCCGCCGCAGCGCAGGTCCACCAGCGGTTTTTGCTGCCGCTGGCGGCGCTCGCGATGCCGGCGCCGATCTTGCGCCGGCGGCTTGGCCGGTTCGTCGGTCGCCTTGGCAGCGGCTGGAATGCCCGCGCCCTTGCGACTTTTGCCGGTCACTTTCTTGGCGGGTGTGACGGGTGTTGTCGGTCCTATATGTACCATGGCTCACCCCATTGGAAACGTTCCGCGGATGCAAAGCTGGGGATACTGTGCGGAAGTGGCATAGTTCCCCTTGAACAGGCTATCGGCCTCGTACGCAGAAGCTTGACCCTCACAAAGCGTTGCGGTGGCACCCCTCGCGGTGGCACGGTGCGGGGACGTAACTTCAGTTGCGTCCCCTTAGAATGGGGCCACTCCCCCTTCTAAAGGCACCACCTCCAGCGGCACGGTGCGAGGACAGGTTTTACCTGTCCCCCTCGAGAGGGACCACGCCACTTTTAACTGGCACTGCTACCTGTTTGTCGCAATGTTGGAAAGGGAACGAAGGAGATCGCAGTGACGGATAGCGGTGCTACTAGAGAGGCAAGTGGCACCATTCTAAGGGGACAGGTAAAACCTGTCCCCACACCATGCCAACGCGAGAGGTGCCACCAAAAGTAGTGCCGTCAGTCACCGGCCGCCTGAAACCAGTTGAGTTTCTCCCGCAGCCTCACCACCTCGCCGATAATCAGCAGTGTGGGCGCGCGCACCTCATTGGCCGCCACCACAGCCGGCAGGCTGGCGATATCGGCACTGAACACCCGCTGTTGCGGTGTGGTGCCTTTTTCCACCAGCGCCGCCGGTGTCGCCGGGGAGCGCCCGTGCGCGATCAGGGCTTCGCAAATAGCCGTCAGCCCGGTCAATCCCATATAAAACACTAACGTCTGAGTCGGCTCCACCAGTTCCGGCCAGTTGAGGTTGATACCGTCGCTTTGCAGGTGCCCGGTGACAAAGCGCACCGACTGGGCGCAATCGCGATGGGTCAGCGGAATCCCCGCGTAGGCCGCGCAACCGGAGGCGGCGGTAATACCCGGCACTACCTGAAACGGAATATGGTGTTCGGCCAGGCGTTCGATTTCCTCACCGCCGCGACCAAAAATAAAGGGATCGCCGCCTTTCAACCGCAGAACGCGCTGGCCCCGTTGCGCCAATTCCACCAGCAACTGGTTGATATCGGCCTGGGGCAGCGCGTGATCGCAGCGGCGCTTGCCGACATAGATACGCTCAGCGTCGCGGCGCACCAAATCCAGCACCGGCTCCGATACCAGGCGGTCGTACAAGACAACATCCGCCTGCTGCATCAGCCGCAGCGCGCGAAACGTCAACAGATCGGGATCACCGGGGCCGCCGCCCACCAGATAGACCTCGCCTCTGACGGTCTCCGGCAGTCCCTGTTCACGCGCCTCGAGCTGTTTTTGCAGCAGTGTCTCCGCCTCGGTTTCACGGCCGCTGAAAACCAGCTCGGCGACCGGGCCCTGGAGATGCTGTTCCCAAAAATCGCGGCGCCGGTCGACATCGGTAAACAGCCGCTTGGCCCGATCCCTGAAGCGGCTGGCCAGCCCCGCCAGGCGCCCGTAGGCGGCCGGCACCAGGGATTCGATGCGGGCCCGCAGCAACCGCGCCAGCACCGGCGCCTGGCCGCCGCTGGAAATACCGATCACCAGGGGGCTGCGATCTACAATCGCGGGCATGATAAACGAGCACAGGCGCGGACTGTCCACCACATTGACCGGCAGGTTGCGCGCCCGGGCGTCGCGGGAAACCTGCGCATTCAGTGTTTCGTCGTCGGTGGCGGCAATCACCAGCACACACCCCTGCAGTTGCGCCGCTGAGTAGGTCTCAAGCCGCACTTCGCCGTCGCCGGCCACCAGCGACGCCAACTCGGCGCCCACCCGCGGAGCCACCACCCGCACCCTGGCGCCGGCTTTTACCAGCAGCCGGGCCTTGCGCAGGGCGATGCCACCACCGCCGACCAGCAGGCAGCGCTGTTGTTTGAGATCAAAGAATAACGGGAGATAATCCATCGCGGCGGCAACCCAAATGTCAGCCGATTTTTGCCAGACCGCCGGCGTAGGGTCGCAACGCCGCGGGCACGATCACACTGCCGTCGGCCTGCTGGTAGTTTTCCAGCAGCGCAATCAGGGTGCGGCCGATGGCCAGACCCGAGCCGTTGAGAGTGTGCAGCAACTCAGCTTTACCGGTCTGCGGGTGGCGGTAGCGAGCCTTCATACGGCGGGCCTGGAAATCGCCAAAGTTACTGCACGAGGAGATTTCCCGATAGCGGTTCTGCGACGGCAGCCACACCTCGAGGTCATAGGTTTTGCGCGCCGAGAAACCGAGGTCGCCACCGCACAGAATCACCGTGCGATAGGGTAATTCCAGTTTCTGCAGAATCGTCTCGGCCTCGGCGGTGAGGGTTTCCAGCGCGCCCTCCGATGCCTCCGGCCGCACGAACTGCACCAGTTCCACTTTCTCGAACTGGTGCTGGCGGATCATGCCGCGGGTGTCTTTGCCGTAGCTGCCGGCCTCACTGCGAAAACAGGGACTGTGGCAGACGAACTTCATCGGCAGTTGCGCCCCGCTGTCCAACAGCTCGTTGCGCATAATGTTGGTGACGGGAATCTCCGCCGTCGATATCAGGTAGTAGTCCCGCTCGTCATCGAGTTTGAAAGCGTCCTGTTCAAACTTCGGCAATTGCCCGGTGCCGTACATCGAGTCGCGATTAACAATATAGGGGACATAAATTTCCCGGTACCCATGCTCGCCGGTGTGCACATCCAGCATAAATTGAATCAGTGCCCGGTGCAGGCGGGCGATAGCGCCGTACATCACGACAAAACGCGAGCCGGTGAGTTTGCTGGCCGTCTCAAAGTCCAGGCCCTGCAGCGCCAGTCCCAGGTCGACATGATCTTTGACCGCGAAATCGAACTCGCGCGGCGAACCCCAGCGCCGCACTTCGATGTTATCGTCTTCGGTAGCACCCGCCGGCACCTCCTCGGCGGGTATGTTGGGCACACTGCTCAGCAGCGTATCCAGTTGCCCCTGCACCGCGTGTAACTGGTGCTCGGCCTCGCTCAACGACTGCTTCAGGTTCTCCACCTCTTTCAGCAGCGGCGCGATATCCACACCTCCGGCTTTCGCCTTGCCAATATTTTTCGAGCGGCTGTTGCGCTCCTGCTGCAGGCGTTCGGTCTTTACCTGGATCGCTTTGCGCTCCTCTTCCAACGCGTGAATACGGCTGATATCGAGCACAAAACCGCGTTTGCTCAGGGCCTCGGCAACAGTTTCGGGATGAGTACGGACTAGTTTTGCATCTAACATAGTGACTAAACAGATGATGGTTGAAAGATAATTAAAACAGTGATTCGCCTGCTAAAAAATACGCAGACTTACGTGCACCGCCAGTGCCACGGCCGCCAGGCAGGTGATCACACTGGCGGCGATATAGGTCAGTGCCGTCAGCGCATGGCCGTTTTGCCAGAGGTTCAGCGCATCCAGTGAAAACGTCGAAAAGGTGGTGAAGGCCCCGAGAAACCCCGCCATCAACAGATGGCGCCACTCGGGGCTGACCAACCCCTTTTCGATAATTACCACGTAACAGACGCCGATCAGAAATGAGCCCAGCACATTGACGATCAGCGTACCGAGGGGAAAGCGGTTTTCCATAATCGGGTAGGCGTAGCTCGTCACCGCATAGCGCCCCAGCGCCCCCAGCGCGCCGCCCAGTGCTACCGCCAGCCAGTGCACGGGAAGCTCCCTTTGTCACGTTTCGCTGCGCTGTTTGCTATCTGACGGGTCGCCGTCGGGTCGCTTCTCGCCAGACTGTTTCTCATTCGGCTCTCTGCCTTCACCCTGCTGCCGGTCCAGCGCCCGCAGGTGCTCCAGCTTTTCTTTGATCTTGATTTCCAGACCCCGCTCCACGGGCTCGTAGTAATATCGGGCTGTCATCTCGTCGGGAAAGTAACGTTCCCCGGCCGCGTAGCCGCCCTCCTCGTCGTGGGCGTAGCGATAGGCCTGCCCGTAAGCCAACTCTTTCATCAAACCGGTGGGAGCATTGCGCAGATGCAGCGGCACCTCGTAACTCGGCAGTTGTTGCACATCCGCCATGGCACTTTTGAACGCATTATACACGGCATTGCTCTTGGGCGCTGCCGCCAGATAGACGATTGCCTGGGCGATGGCCAGTTGGCCCTCGGGGCTGCCCAGGCGCTCCTGGGTGTCCCAGGCGTTGAGCGCCAGTTGCAGGCCGCGCGGATCGGCGTTGCCGATATCCTCGCTGGCCATGCGCACCAGCCGCCGGGCGATATAGAGGGGATCGCAGCCGCCGTCGAGCATCCGCGCCAGCCAGTAGAGGGCGGCGTCCGGGGCCGAGCCGCGCACCGACTTGTGCAGGGCCGAAATCTGCTCGTAAAACAGGTCGCCGCCCTTGTCGAAGCGGCGCACATCGCCGGCCAGCACCTCCTCCAGCGTGGCCCGGGAAATCTGCGCCCCGCCGGCGTCCTCGGTGGCGAGGTCGGCGGCTATTTCCAGCAGGTTGAGCGCCCGCCGCGCGTCGCCGTCAGCGGCCCGCGCCAGCAACTGCAACTCTTCGGCAGCAACTGTCAGGGTCCGCTGACCTAAGCCGCGCTCGCTGTGCAGCGCCCGCTTGAGCAGCTCGACAATATGTTCCTCACTGAGCGAGCGCAGCACATAAACACGGCAGCGTGACAGGAGCGCGTTATTGAGCTCAAATGAAGGGTTTTCCGTGGTGGCGCCGATAAAAATAAGGGTGCCGTCTTCGACAAACGGCAGAAACGCGTCCTGTTGCGCCTTGTTGAAACGGTGCACCTCGTCGACAAACAGGATGGTTTTGCGACCGCGACCGGCCCGTTCCTGCTCGGCCACGGCAACGGCCGCGCGAATATCCTTGACGCCCGCCAGCACTGCCGAGAGAGTTTCGAAGCGGGCATCGGTCAGTTCGGCAAGCATCTTTGCCAGAGAGGTTTTACCGACACCGGGCGGCCCCCACAGTACCATCGAGTGCAGTTGGTCTTTTTCGATGGCCTCGCGCAGCGGCTTGCCCGGCCCCATCAGGTGTTCCTGGCCGATGTAGTCGTCGAGCGCGAGCGGGCGCATGCTGGCGGCCAGCGGTTGCTGCGCCGGTTGGGCAAACAGGTCGCTACTCATCGACCAGCACGTCGGTGCCGGGCGGCGGGATAAAGTTGAACTGCTGGTCGTCGACGGAGGGGTTGACCGCCAGATCACCGAGTCGAATGGTGGTGGTCTGGCCGAGGCTGTCGGCGAGCACCATCTCGCTCAGCTTGCCGGCGGCAAACTTCACTACCAGTGATTCGAACAGATTATTCTTACCTTTGGGCTGCAGGGCGAAGGCCTGTTGAGCGGTGCCCGACTCGACAACATCGACGTTGAACTGCGCGCGGATTTGCTCCACTTCGCCGCTGAGCAGCAGCGCCGGTGTCTGTTGCATGCGCTGATCGACGGCACGCACCGTCACCTGCTCCAGGTCGGGGTCGTAGAGCCAGAGCTTTTGTTGATTGCCGACCAGCAGCTGGTCGTAGGGGGTCTTGGTTTGCCAGCGAAACCTGCCGGGTTTTTTCAGGGCGAACAGACCGCTGCTTTGTTCGAGTAGTTCGCCATCGCGGTCGAGCATCGTCTGCTGAAAGCTGCCGGTCAGGGTTTGCATCGGTGCCAGCAGCTGGCTGAGTTGTTCGACCGGTGAGGCGGTGCTTGCGGCTTGGGCGAGACCGCTGCAGATGAACAATAGCAGGAGGCTTAAACTACGCATAAACGACACCATTCTCAATATATTTCCAGTCACAATGCTGGTTCAATGAAGCTTAACACCCGATGAACAGGGCTTATGCCGCTAATCACCTGAGCAGGCTATCGGCACCCCTAGCGGCGCACGGTGCGGGGACGTAACTTTAGTTGCGTCCCCCTCGTGTTAAAGGCGTTCGTGTTAAAGGGGTCGGAGTGCTTGAATTTTGACCAGGAACGGCCTGGTCAAAATTCAAGCACTCCGACCCCTTTAACAAACCGTTCCACCGGAGGTGGCGCGGCTGACCAGTCTATTGCTTAGGCGGCGGCGGTGCCAACACCTCGCGGTTGCCGTTGGCCCCCATCTCACTCACCACCCCCGCCGCCTCCATGGCTTCTATTAGGCGCGCCGCCCGATTGTAACCAATCCGCAGCTTGCGCTGTACCGAGGAGATCGACGCCTTGCGGGACTCGGTTACAAACGCCAGCGCCTCGTCGTAAAGAGCATCGGCTTCACTATTGCCACCCTCCTCCTCGCCCTCGGTGCTGAGACCGGGCACCGGAATGCTGTTGGTACTTTCATCGATCACGCCCTCGAGATAGTTGGGCTCGCCGCGGCGCTTCCAATCCGCCACTATCTTGTGGACTTCATGATCGTCGACAAAAGCACCATGCACCCGCTGCGGCACGCTGGTGCCCGGGGGCAAATACAACATATCACCGTGCCCCAACAACTGTTCGGCACCACCCTGGTCGAGAATGGTGCGTGAATCCACCTTGGAGGATACCTGAAACGCCATGCGCGTCGGCACATTGGCCTTGATCAACCCGGTAATGACATCCACCGACGGCCGTTGCGTCGCCAAAATCAGGTGAATACCCGCCGCCCGGGCTTTCTGCGCAATGCGGGCAATCAACTGCTCCACCTTTTTGCCCACAATCATCATCATGTCGGCAAATTCGTCGATCACCACGACAATGGCCGGCAGCGGCTCCAGATCCGGCGCCGGCGCCTCTTCCTCCCCCGCTTCATAGTGCTCGGAAGCCACCCACAGGGGATCGGCAAGCGGCTCGCCGGCCTTGATGGCTTCTTCGACCTTGCGATTGAAGCCGGCCAGGTTGCGCACCCCGAGCGCCGCCATCAGCTTGTAGCGACGCTCCATTTCCCCCACACTCCAGCGCAGGCCGTTGGCGGCATCCTTCATATCGGTAATGACCGGCGTCAACAGATGCGGTATGCCCTCATAGATAGACAGCTCCAGCATTTTCGGGTCCACCAGTATCAGTCTCACCTCCTTGGGCGTGGACTTGTACAGCAGACTCAGCAACATCACGTTAACACCCACCGACTTGCCTGAACCGGTGGTACCGGCCACCAGCAAGTGCGGCATCTTGGCGAGGTCGGCGATCACCGGTTCGCCGGAGATATCGTGTCCCAGCGCCAGGGTCAGCGGCGATTTGGAATGCTCGTAAGCAGCCGAAGCCAGGACTTCGCTGAGGCGCACCATTTCGCGGTGCTCATTCGGTATTTCGATCCCCACCACCGATTTACCGGGAATCACTTCCACCACCCGCACGCTGATCACCGCCAGGGAACGCGCCAGGTCTTTGGCGAGGTTGGTAATACGGCTGACTTTCACCCCCGGTGCCGGTTGAATCTCAAAGCGCGTCACCACCGGGCCGGGCAATACCGATACCACCTCGGCGACTATGCCGAAGTCCTTGAGCTTGAGCTCGAGCAGCCGCGACATGGCCTCCAGCGACTCCTTTGAATACCCCTGGTCCCGATGCTTATCGGGAGGGTCGAGCAGGCTCAGCGGCGGCAACTCGCCGGTCACCGGGGTGTCGAACAGCGATACCTGCTTTTCTTTCTGCAGCCGTGGACTCGGCTTGGGTTTCTTTGGCGGCGCGCTGATTTTCGGGGGAATCCGCGCGGCGTCCGCCTTTACCTGTTTCTCCACCGACTGGCGGCGCTCTTTCAACGCCCGCTGCGCCCGGCGCCGCTCTTGCCAGGCCTGGCGCCGCTGCTGGACTGCGGCGCGAACCGCACCTATGGCCTGCAGGGTCCGACGCCCGATGGCATCCATCAACCCCAACCACGACAGGTCGGTAAATATGGTGAGGCCAAATAAAAACGTCGACAGCAGCAGCAGAGTGCCGCCGGTGTAGCTGAAAGCCCCCTCCACCGCCTGGGCCACAGAAGCGCCCAGCACCCCGCCGTTGGAGAACGGCAGTGGGCTGCTCTCGCCGCCGTAGTAGAGTGACGCGAGGCCGGTGCCGGCCACCATGACCAGCGCCAGACCGACGATACGCAACCCGAACAGCACCCAATCCCAACCGGTGTGGCGGGCCCGGTCGCGGAACACCAGCCAGGCCCGGTAGGCCAGCATCAGGGGAAACAGAAACGCCAGATAACCAAACAGCGAGAAAAACACATCCGCCACCCAGGCGCCGGTGGGGCCGCCGGCATTGCGCACTCCCTCGCCGCTGCCGGTGCTGGACCAGCCCGGGTCTTCCGGGCTGTAGGTCACCAGGGCGAGCATCAGGTACAGGCAGACGGCGACCAGGCCAATCAGCGCGCCTTCCTTGAGTATCCGCAGGGTAAACCCGGCGGCGGCCACCGGCGGGCGGGTGTCTGAGGTATTACTGGTCTTCAAGCTGCTATCCTTGGGATTATCCCGGTATTAACTGCGCCTATTGTAATGGCTATCAATGATTTTTCTAGGTTATTCAGCCGCTTATCACACACTTTTAGACGGAGTTGGAACTTTGGGTGACATCTTCCCGGGACCGGTCACGGGATTTAGCAGATTATCTGAGCGACAGGAGCAATGCACCCGATAAATTCACACAATGGTCCATATTAACGGATACTATTTTGCGGCTCCGGGGGGATTCACTTATGATAACTCGCTCCGGGCTTCATGCCTCCGACATCTTGAGATTTATCCATGAGTGAGCCACAACACCACCGCCTGATCATTTTGGGGTCAGGCCCGGCGGGCTATACCGCCGCTATTTACGCCGCCCGTGCCAATCTGAATCCGGTGGTCATCACCGGCATGCAACAGGGTGGTCAGTTGACCACCACCACGGACGTGGAAAACTGGCCCGGCGGTATCCCGGAACTCCAGGGTCCCGACCTGATGGTACAAATGCAACAGCACGCCGAGCGCTTCGACACCCAGGTTATTTTCGACCATATCGAGAAAGTGGACCTGAGCCGGCGTCCTTTTACCCTGACCGGCAGCAATATCTATACTTCTGACGCGCTGATCATCGCCACCGGCGCTTCGGCCCAGTATCTCGGCCTGCCCTCGGAGCAGGCTTATATGGGCCGCGGAGTCAGCGCCTGCGCCACCTGCGACGGCTTCTTTTACCGCGATCAGAAAGTCGCTGTCATCGGCGGCGGCAACACTGCCGTGGAGGAGGCCCTGTATCTTTCCAATATCGCCAGTGAAGTGGTGCTGGTGCACCGGCGCGACGCCCTGCGGGCGGAAAAAATTCTGCAGAGCAAACTGTTTGAAAAAGAACGCAACGGCAATGTGCGGATCATGTGGAATCACACACTCGATGAGGTGCTCGGCGAAGATGCCGGCGTCACCGGTATGCGGATCAAAAGCACAGTGGATCAGAGCACCCGGGACCTCGATGTACAGGGAGTCTTTATCGCTATCGGCCATATACCCAATACGGAAATCTTTGCCGACCAACTGGAAATGAAAGACGGCTATATCATTATCAACAGCGGCCTGGAAGCCAATGCCACCGGCACCAGCGTCCCCGGCGTGTTCGCCGCCGGCGATGTGGCGGACCATATCTACCGCCAGGCGGTAACCTCCGCCGGCGCCGGGTGTATGGCAGCTCTGGACGCGGAAAAATTTCTCGACGACTGACGGGCCGCCACACCGGTGTCACAGATACCCTGGCTCGACTGCGACCACTTGGCGTTCCCGCCCCTCGAGCAGGCGCTGACATCCCCTAACGGCCTGCTGGCCGCGGGGGGTGACCTGCGGCCGCAGCGACTGCTGTATGCCTACCGCCGCGGTATCTTTCCCTGGTATGAAGAGGGGCAACCCATCCTCTGGTGGAGCCCCAGCCCGCGGATGGTGATCTTCCCCCACCAGTTGCATATCGCCCGCAGTCTGCGCAAAATCCTGCGTCGCGGCCGCTTCACTGTCACTGCCGATACCGCGTTTGAGCGGGTCATCGAGGCCTGCGCCGGCACCCGCCGGCACGCCGGCAGTGACGAGGGAACCTGGATTACCGCCGCGATGCAGCGCGCTTACTGTGAGTTGCATCGCCTGGGTCACGCGCATTCGGTGGAAGTCTGGCTCGACAGCAAACTGGTGGGTGGTCTCTACGGCATTGCCCTGGGGCAGGTGTTTTTCGGCGAATCCATGTTCAGCCTGGAACGGGATGCCTCTAAAGTGGCGTTCGTGCACCTGGTGCAACAATTGGGGGATTGGGGTTTCCAACTGGTGGACTGCCAGGTGGCCAGCGACCATCTGTCGAGCCTGGGCGCCGGGGAGATTTCAAGGCAACGGTTCGCGCAATTGCTGTTAAACTATGTCGACGTCGAACCAGAGATTAATAGGCCAGATATCGACCGGCCTGACCTTGAACGCGACGCCGCCACCGGGCACCGGAATCGACAGTCCCGCTGGCGAATGACATGGCGATACAAGAATGACTGATTTATCCAATCTTCGGCTGTTTGCGACCCATCCCCACACCTGCAGCTATCTGGTCGAGCAGAACGCCACCACCGTATTTGTGGACCCCACAGCCACGATTAATGTGAAACTGTATAGCCGCCTCTCGGAAGTGGGTTTTCGCCGCAGCGGCAGTCACCTCTACCGCCCGCACTGCGAACACTGCCGCGCCTGCATACCCGCCCGCATTCCGGTGGCCACCTTCACACCCAATCGCCGCCAGCGCCGCTGTCGCCAGCGCAACCGGGACCTGAGCATAGCTACTGTCGACAGCCTGGGACGAGAGGAACACTACGCGCTTTACGAGCGCTACATCTGTGAGCGCCACAGCGACGGCGATATGTTCCCGCCGACCAAAATGCAGTTTGACGCGTTTTTGACCAGCGAGTGGAACACCACCGAATTCGTCGAGTTTCGCCACCGCGACCGACTGCTGGGCGTCGCAGTCAGCGATATTATGGATAACGGTATTTCCGCCGTTTACACCTATTTTGACCCGCATGAGGAGCGCCGCAGTCTGGGTACTTTCGCCATCCTGCACCAGATTGAAAGGGCCCGGGAGCTGGGTCTGCCCGCGGTGTATCTGGGTTACTGGATCAGGCAGTGTCGAAAAATGCAGTACAAATCCGAGTTTCGCCCGCTCGAAATCCTGGTGGACAACCGCTGGGTGACTTTCCAACCCCGCTAGCAGCGACTTTTTTGGCATTTGCGGCCAAAGTCACTTGGCTACACTGCCTAATTCAGGCACAATTCACGCCTGCTCGCATAGCGCCCCTTTTTTCCTGGTTTCAAACACTGAGCCAATACACGGTTAGCTGAGCCGCGCACTGTCAATATTGACGCCGGGTTCTCGATTGACGATAACTTCCCGGCTCGCCGGTTTAGCGCTGGCAGTACTATTGAGGAAAACGCCGCATGGCAAAAGAAGATCATATTGAAATGGAGGGAGAGGTTATTGACACCCTTCCCAACACCACATTCCGGGTAAAATTGGAAAACGGCCATGTGGTGACTGCGCATATCTCCGGGAAAATGCGCAAGAATTACATCCGCATACTGACCGGCGATAAAGTCAAAGTTGAATTGACACCCTATGACTTGAGCAAGGGCCGGATTACATACCGGGCCCGCTAGAACAGCGGCCCCATGTAGCCATTACCTATTATAGCGATTACCTATACTGTAATTGCCACTTCTCCAAGCAGCACTAGCAATTGACCAGACGGCCTGGCTACCGGCAACAGCCCCGGCTACTTTAACGACCTGCCCAGTGCCACAGACAACCTGCCTCAACAAACGATCTGCCCGGGCAGCTAACCTGCATCAACTGTCAGCGTCAAATCATCATCTTGTACGAACACTCGCACAGTGCCGCCATTGGTGGACAGATCGCCGAACAGCACTTCTTCGGCCAAGGGTTTTTTGACCTTGTCCTGAATCAGGCGCGACATGGGCCGCGCGCCCATTTTTTCGTCGTAACCGTGCTCGGCAAGCCACTTGCGGGCGTCTTCGGTCACATCCAGCACCACATTCTTTTCGTCGAGCTGTGCCTGTAATTCCACCAGGAATTTATCGACCACGGTTTTAATCACATCCGGGCTCAAGGCACCGAACTGAATAATGGCATCGAGACGGTTGCGAAACTCCGGTGTGAACATTTTCTTAATCGCTTCCATGCCGTCGGTGGAGTGATCCTGTTTAACGAAGCCGATCGAGCGGCGACTCATCAGCTCGGCGCCGGCATTGGTGGTCATAATGATAATGACGTTGCGAAAATCCGCTTTGCGACCGTTGTTATCGGTAAGGGTACCGTGATCCATCACCTGGAGAAGCAGATTGAATACCTCCGGATGGGCCTTTTCGATTTCGTCAAGCAATACAACGCTGTGGGGCTGCTTGGTGACTGCATCGGTCAACAGACCGCCCTGGTCGAAGCCTACATAGCCCGGCGGTGCGCCGATCAGCCGCGAGACGGTGTGCCGCTCCATATACTCCGACATGTCGAAGCGCAGCAACTCAACTCCCATCGCCTTGGCCAACTGCCGGCACATCTCGGTTTTACCAACGCCGGTGGGGCCGGCAAACAGGAAGGAACCGATCGGCTTCTCGGCGATATTGAGCCCGGCCCGGGACAGTTTGATCGCCGTCGACAGAACGTCGATCGCCTCATCCTGGCCAAACACGGTCATTTTCAGATTGTCGTCGAGTTTGCGCAACTGCTCTTTATCCGACGAGGACACACTCTTCGGTGGAATACGCGCGATCTTGGCGACGATATTTTCCACATCGGTAACGCCGATAACCTTCTTGCGTTTGCTCTCCGTTTGCAGTTGCTGGTAAGCACCGGCTTCATCGATCACATCGATCGCCTTGTCCGGTAAATACCTGTCAGTGATATAACGGTCGGAAAGCTTGGAGGCGGCGCGCAGCGCCGTATCGGTGTAGCGCAGGTTGTGGTGTTCCTCAAAGCGACTTTTCAGGCCTTTGAGAATCAGATAGGTCTCATCGACAGTGGGCTCGTTGACATCGACTTTCTGGAAGCGCCGCGACAGCGCGCGGTCCTTCTCAAAAATGCCGCGATACTCCTGGAATGTGGTGGAGCCGATACACCGCAGCTCTCCGGAAGTCAGCAGCGGCTTAAGCAGATTGGAGGCATCCATCACCCCGCCCGAAGCGGCTCCGGCACCGATAATGGTGTGAATTTCATCGATAAAAAGCACTGCGTCTTCGTGCTTTTTCAGATCCGCCAGCAACCCCTTAAAACGCTTTTCGAAGTCGCCGCGGTACTTGGTACCGGCCAGCAGTGAACCCAGGTCCAGGGAATAGACCACACTCTTCAGCAGTATCTGCGGCACCTCGCCATCGACGATGCGCTTGGCCAAACCCTCGGCAATGGCTGTCTTGCCAACGCCGGATTCGCCCACCAGCAACGGGTTATTCTTGCGCCGGCGCGACAGAATCTGACTCACCCGTTCCACTTCTTCGGCACGCCCCACCAGCGGATCAATGCGGCCCATGGCCGCCACCTCGTTGAGGTTGGTGGCAAACGACTCCAGCGGGCTCTGGCTCGGACTGCCGTCGGTACCGATACCGTCTTCGTCCTGGTGGTCGTGACCCGGCTCGACACTGTGACCGGAAGCGTGATCCGAATGACCGGCCACTTTGGAAATACCATGGGTAATGTAGTTGACCACATCGATACGGGCGATACTCTGCTGCTTGAGGTAATAGACCGCCTGGCTCTCCTGCTCACTGAAAATGGCGACCAGCACATTGGCTCCGGTCACCTCTTTCTTACCCGACGACTGCACGTGAAAAACCGCCCGTTGCAGGACCCGCTGGAAACCCAACGTAGGCTGGGTCTCCCGTTCGGTATCGTTTTCCGGTATCAGCGGCGTCGTGGAATCGACAAATTCGATTAAGTCCTTGCGCAGGCCGTTCAAATCCGCACCGCAAGCTCGCAACACATTGGCCGCGGATTCGTTGTCAATCAGCGCCAACAGCAGGTGTTCCACGGTCATGAATTCATGCCGCTTGGACCTCGCGCCCTTGAAGGCCAGATTCAAGGTAACTTCTAAATCCTTGCTCAGCATTAGCTATAACCTCTAAAGCAAAAAGCGTTTAAAAGCGCGCCTGTATAAAAACTAATCACCATCCCCTCCCGATACCTCAATCTCGCACAACAGAGGATGCTGGTTCTCTCTAGCATATTGATTGACCTGTGCCGCTTTAGTTTCAGCAATATCACGTGTAAATACTCCACACACCGCCTTCCCTTCAGTATGCACCGTCAACATAACCCGTGTCGCCTTCTCGCGGGTCATTCCAAAAAATGCCTCCAGGACTTCGACGACGAAATCCATCGGCGTGTAATCGTCATTAAGCATGACAACTTTGTACATCGGGGGCCGCTTAAGTTCAGGCTTGGACTCCTGAACCGCCAGGTCCCCATCGTCGTATGGCACCGGGTGGTCGCCATCTTTACTTAATTTTAGTTTAAGATAATCCAGATTACCCATAGAAGATCGATACAAATGCTGTGTATTAACTACCGTCTCAAGGCCGTAACCTGACACGATTTTCCCCCAAAAACCAGTTTTTTTACCCGCCCCAATGGCCGTAAGTCACCTCCCAAGCACACTCTGTGCGCTGTTTTTGCCTATATTCTTAGTAGACCGGCAAATTATCGGCAAAAACTTGACATTCCAACGATTGTTAGTTACAAGAGCATAGCCTAAGCTGGAGTCTGGGCCCAGGATATACAATAAAAGCTGATAGTGCGATACGACCAGTGCGAGCAAGACTGTTAGTAAAACTAAGTCGTTTGGAAAGCACTTGCCCTAAAGCGCTAAAAGAAGGATCCAAGCCATGCCTACTGGTACTGTCAAGTGGTTCAATAATGCTAAGGGTTACGGGTTCATCCTACCCGATGAGGGCGGAGAAGACCTGTTTGTACACTACTCCTCTATCCAGATGGATGGCTACAAAACCCTCAAAGCAGGACAAGAAGTCTCTTTCGACGTCATTCAGGGCGACAAAGGCAAGCATGCCACCAATATACAGGTGCCCGGCGGTAATAAACCCCGCGCCAACACCGTCGCCAGCGGCGAGACAAGTCCGGGAGAGACAACAAAGCTGGAAGCGGTACCATGATCTGAGACCAGGACCACGATCCGGGCGCATGAACCAAGCGCTATCCTGATACCTGACAACAACCCGCCTGCCAAATCAAGCACCTGTCAGATACCGCACTTGCCACACCCTGCCAACCCGGCGGGGACTGTAGAAACGGCATCTCAGAAACCACTTCACCGACAAAAGCCCCTGGTTAAACAGGGACTCTTGGCGCTAATGGTTGGGTAATCACATATGCTTGATGATCTGGTCACCAAAGGCCGAGCAGGACAGCAGTTGCGCATCTTCCATCAGGCGCTCGAAGTCGTAGGTCACCGTTTTCGCACCAATGGCACCCTCGGTACCCTTGATGATCAAATCCGCCGCTTCGTTCCAGCCCATGTGCCGCAACATCATCTCCGCCGATAAAATCAGCGAACCGGGATTGACCTTGTCCTGTCCCGCATACTTGGGTGCCGTGCCGTGGGTTGCCTCGAACAGGGCTACCGCATCGGACATATTGGCACCTGGGGCGATACCGATACCACCCACCTGGGCCGCCAGGGCGTCGGAGAGATAGTCGCCGTTCAGGTTCAGGGTGGCGATCACGCTGTACTCCGCCGGGCGCAACAGAATCTGTTGCAGCATGGCATCGGCGATCACATCCTTAATCACTATGTCCTTGCCGGTACGCGGATTTTTCACGGTATGCCAGGGGCCGCCGTCCAGCGGCTCAGCGCCGAATTCGTCGCGGGCAATTTCATAGCCCCAATCACAGAAGGCGCCCTCGGTAAACTTCATGATATTGCCCTTGTGCACCAGGGTTACCGACGGCAGGTCTTGATCCACTGCGTACTGAATGGCCTTGCGCACCAGGCGTTTGGTACCTTCCGCAGACACCGGTTTTACCCCAATGCCCACATGCTCCGGAAAACGAATCTTGGTGACGCCCATCTCCTGTTGCAGGAACGCCACCACTTTCTTCGCCTCGTCGGTGTCCGCCTTCCACTCGATACCGGCGTAGATATCTTCGGAATTCTCGCGGAAAATGACCATGTCGACCAGGTTGGGCTCTTTCACCGGCGAGGGGACGCCGCTAAACCAGCGCACCGGGCGCTGGCACACATACAGGTCCATCTCCTGGCGCAGGGCGACATTCAAAGAACGAAAGCCCCCGCCCACCGGGGTGGTGAGGGGGCCTTTAATACCCACGACATAGTCTTTGATCGCTTCCAGAGTTTCCGCCGGGAACCAGTCGCCGTCGTATTTCTCCGCCGCTTTTTCGCCGCAGTAAACTTCCATCCAGGCGATGGATTTTTCACCACCGTACGCTTTTTCAACCGCCGCATCAGTGACTTTTCTCATCACCGGTGTAATATCCACCCCGATACCATCGCCTTCGATATAGGGGATGATCGGACGGCTGGGAACGTTGATAGAGAAGTCCGCGTTTACAGTGATTTTGTCACCCTCGGCGGGGACTTGGATATGCTGATACCCCATTATTTACTCCGTTGTGTCGTCGCTTGTTCAGTTGCATTGCCAGGCGGAATTTGCCCGGTGGGTATGGTCAATCGAGATAGGGTTAACCATTGGGTGTGATTACTACTATAGCGCCCTGGCAAATCCCGTGAAGTATATCAGCTCCACTTTATTTTTGTAGTTTATTTACAGAACCGATTCACCTGACACCGGTCGACAACGGCGTATTTATGGCCCGATTAATTCTGTTTAACAAACCTTTCGGCGTCCTGAGCCAGTTCAGCGACAGCGGCAAACGCGCCACGCTGGCCGACTATATCACCCTGTCCCAGGTCTACCCCGCCGGTCGCCTGGATCGGGATTCAGAGGGACTCCTGTTGTTGACCGATGAAGGAAAACTACAGCATCGCATCAGCCACCCGGATCACAAGTTGCCGAAGACCTACTGGGTTCAGGTCGAAGGTGTCGCCGGTGCCGAAGCCGTCGAACAATTGCGCCGCGGTGTCACCCTGAAAGACGGCCCTGCCCGCGCGGTGCAGGCCGCGATCATGCCACCACCCTCGGTCTGGGGGCGAACCCCGCCGATCCGACAGCGCCGGCATATTCCCACCAGTTGGCTGCGGCTGACCCTTACCGAAGGTCGCAACCGCCAGGTCAGGCGTATGACCGCGGCGGTGGGACTGCCGACCCTGCGCCTTATTCGCGTGGCCATCGGCGACTGGCAACTGGGCGAGCTGCAGCCGGGCCAATGGCGTCAACTGCCGGTTCACTTATCCGCCCGCAGGGGACCGCAACACACCCACTCCCGCCGCCGCGAGGTAAAGTCGCCACGGCGACGCCCATAACACCGGAACCCTTTCGGTGTGCGCCGTCGCAGGTAAAGTTCCCGCGGCGGCATTCGTGACAGCGGGGCGCTTTCCCATTCTCACCCGCGCGGGGGTAACCTTGCCACGGCGACGCCCCCGATGCGGGACGTCTTTCTATTCCCTCGGCGACGGGGTAAAGTTGCCGCGGCGAGCGGTGAGCTTTCCCACTGTCAGCACAGCGGGTAAAGTCAGTTGACTGCAACGGGCGGTGCGCCGCGATTATCGCCACCAGGGGTTAAACGTACCGCTTGTTTTACGGGCGGGGTTAAAAAAGCACATTAAAAAGCCGTATTTAAGGAGTATTGGGATGGAGTGGTACCCCCATGTCACCGTCGCCTCAGTCATAGAAGATGCGGGGCGCTACTTACTGGTGCACGAACTATCCGATGGTCAACGAGTCTATAACCAACCCGCCGGTCACCTGGAGCCGGACGAAAGCCTGTTCGAGGCCGCTCGGCGGGAAACCCTGGAGGAAACCGCCTGGGAGGTGCGCCTGACACAGTTTTTAGGGGTTTGCCTCTACCGCTCGCCCCACAACGGCATCACTTATGTGCGCAATACCTTCAGCGCCGTGCCGCTGCGCCACCACCCGCACCGCCCTCTCGATGCGGGTATTGAAGCCGCGGTTTGGCTGACCTATGAGGAAATACTGCAACGCCGGGACCAGCTGCGCAGCCCGATTGTGCTGCAGGCCATAGATGCTCACCGGGCCGGGCGCCACTACCCCTTGGACCTGGTCCACGACCACAGGTAGAATGGCGCCGCCGCACTGCTGTTGCAAACACAGGGCGGCAACCGGCATAACCGCGACCAGGCAGATGACAAACAACAACGTGCAATCCCGACCGCAAACCACCGATACTGCAACCGAGCCGTTGCGGGTTATTGTCGGCATGTCCGGCGGTGTGGACTCGTCGGTAGCCGCCCTGTTATTGCAACGGCAAGGTTACCGGGTCGAGGGATTGTTTATGAAAAACTGGGACGAGGATGACGACACCGAATACTGCACAGCCAAAGCCGATCTGGCGGATGCCCAACAAGTGTGCGACACCCTCGGTATTGATCTGCACACCGCCAATTTTGCCGCGGAATACTGGGATAATGTCTTCGAGCATTTTCTTACGGAGTACCGCGCCGGTCGCACCCCAAACCCGGATATCCTGTGCAATCGCGAAATCAAATTTAAAGTCTTTCTGGAGTACGCCCAGATACTCGGCGCCGATCTGATCGCTACCGGCCACTACGTGCGCCGCGGCGACAGCGGCGGCAAAACTCACCTGCTCAAGGGGCTCGATCCCAATAAGGACCAGAGTTACTTTCTCCATGCGGTCGGCGCCACCGAGTTTGGCCAGTCGCTGTTCCCGCTGGGGGAACTGGAGAAACCCGAGGTGCGCCGCATAGCCGAGCAACAGGGTCTGACAACCCATGCAAAAAAAGACAGCACCGGTATCTGCTTTATCGGCGAGCGTCGCTTTGCCGACTTCCTGCAGCGCTATCTGCCGGCTCAACCCGGCGCTATCGAAACACCTGACGGCACGCTCATCGGCCGCCACAACGGCTTGATGTACCACACCATCGGCCAGCGCCAGGGGCTGGGTATTGGCGGCGTGAAGGGGGCATCCGAGGCGCCCTGGTATGTGGCGCGCAAAGATCTCGAGCGCAATGTGCTGGTGGTGGCGCAGGGCAGTAACCACCCGCTGTTGTTTGCCGATAGACTGCACGCCGGCCCGGCCCATTGGATCAACGGGGCGCCGGCCGGCCTCGATACCGATGTGGGTTACCGGTGTTGTGCCAAAACCCGCTATCGGCAGGCGGACCAGGCCTGCACCGTGCGCACAGTCGCCGGTAATACGGCCTTGGTGGTGCATTTCGAGCAGCCCCAGCGGGCCATTACGCCCGGGCAGTCCGTTGTGTTCTATGATGGGGATACCTGCCTGGGCGGCGCCGTGATCGAGCGTGCCGGCGCCCCCCCGCAAGGTGGACACAGTGCCCTTGAACCGCCAGCATAAGTTGAGGTAATACTTGTCACAGCAAGCCCCGGATTCCGACAGCGTGCAGGATAAATGGCATGACATCACCATCGCCCTGGCCGGCGTGTTCCAGGCTGCGGCACTGGTGGAACAACTGGCCAAGACCGGTTACCTGCCCACCGATCCCTATCGCACCTGCATCGAGAGCTTGTTTGCGCTCAACCCCGCTTCCACCGAGGCCGTCTTCGGCGGCCGCGGGAATTTAGAGCTGGGACTCAAGGTGTTGAGCGACCTGCTGCAACAAAACCGCAGCCGGGAACACAGCCACACGCTGCGTTACGTTCTGGGAATTTTGCATTTACAGAAGAAACTCGGCAAACAAAACGATATGCTGAATATCATCAGCAGCCGCCTCAAGCAGGCCGAGCAACAGGCCGAGCACTTCTCCAGCACCCACGACAATGTCATCGCCAACCTGGCGGATGTCTACACCGATACCATCAGCACCTTCCGCTTTCGCATACAGGTCATGGGAGATTACAACTACCTGCAGCAATCGCGTATCGCCAATCAGGTCAGGGCGCTGCTGTTTGCCGGGGTCAGGGCCGCCACGCTCTGGCGCCAGGTGGGTGGCAATCGCATCCAACTCGTCCTGCAGCGCCGGCGCCTGTTCCAGACCGCCGATGCCCTGTTGAAAAACCCGCAAATTTAACTGTGCAGGGAGCACTGGCGGCACAGGCCGGCAGGCCCGGCAACAGACCGGACGCGAGAGCAACGGCCCTGAAACCTGTTCCAATTTCGGGTACAATCTTCGGCCTTCGATTACCTGCCCGCCAGGTTGTGTTTTGATCAGCTCTCGACACGGTTACTACCTTATGGATCTCTCCCCCCTCACAGCAGTTTCCCCTATCGACGGCCGCTATGGCAGCAAGACCGTGCCACTGCGCCACATTTTCAGCGAATTCGGCCTGCTGCGTTGCCGGGTTGAAGTTGAAATACGCTGGCTGCAGCAACTGTCGCGTCACCCGCAGATTACCGAGGTCCCGGCCTTCAGCGACGCTACCGAGGCACTGCTGGACAGCATCGTGGCCGACTTCAACGAAGACCATGCGGCGCGGATCAAAGCCATAGAAAGCACGACCAATCACGACGTCAAGGCTGTGGAGTACTTTATCAAGGAGCAGTTCGACGGCAATACCGAACTGGCCGCGGTCCTTGAGTTCGTGCACTTCGCCTGTACCTCCGAGGACATCAACAATCTCGCCCACGGCCTGATGCTGAAGGCCGGGCGCGAACACCTGGCACAACAGATGCAGTCGATCGTCGACGCCATCTGTGCGTTGGCGCAAACCTATGCCGGCGACCCCATGCTGTCGCGCACCCACGGGCAGACCGCCTCCCCCACTACGGTCGGCAAAGAGATGGCCAATGTGGCCGCGCGCCTGCAGCGCCAGTTGCAGCAGGTAAAAAACGTGGAGCTGCTCGGCAAAATCAACGGCGCTGTCGGCAACTACAACGCCCATCTGTCGGCCTACCCGCAGATCGACTGGGCGGCTAATGCCCGCGTCTTCGTGGAGAGCCTGGGGCTCGGTTGGAACCCGTTTACCACCCAGATCGAACCCCACGACTATATCGCCGAGCTGTTCGACGCCCTGGCGCGCTTCAATACCGTGCTGATCGACTTTGATCGCGACCTCTGGGGTTATATTTCACTCGGTTACTTCAAACAAAAAACGATCGCCGGGGAAGTGGGCTCGTCGACGATGCCGCACAAGGTCAACCCCATCGATTTCGAGAACTCGGAGGGCAATCTGGGCCTGGCCAACGCCGTGTTTCAGCACCTGGCGGCCAAGCTGCCGATATCGCGCTGGCAACGGGACCTGACCGACTCCACGGTGTTGCGCAATATGGGGGTCGGCTTCGGCTACAGCGCCATCGCCTACGCCTCCACGCTGAAAGGTATCGGCAAACTGGAAATCAACCGCCAGCGTCTGGCCGAGGACCTCGACAACAGCTGGGAAGTATTGGCCGAACCGATCCAAACCATTATGCGCCGCTACAATATCGAGGCGCCCTACGAAAAGCTGAAGGCCCTGACCCGTGGTCAGACCATCACCGCGCAGGTGATCGCCGACTTTGTGGAAACCCTGGACGTTCCCCTTGAGGCCAAGCAGGCGATGCGCGCCCTGACCCCCGCCAACTATACCGGCAACGCCGAGCAACAGGCGCAGTCGATCAGCGGCGACTAGCGACATACAAACATTGCCGTATTAATCGATGAAAGCCATTAAAAATTTCGACCAAAATACGTTTCTGGCTGAATTTTGGCAACAGCAGCCTCTGGTAGTAAGAAAGGGGATTGAAAATACCGAGCAGCTACTGACGCCGGAAGAGTTAGCCGGACTGGCCTGTGAAAGTCACGTCGAGTCCAGGTTAGTTACGCATTTCGACAATAAGTGGGAATTAACACACGGCCCGTTATCTGAACAGACATTCTTAAATTTGCCAAACAGCGATTGGACGGTACTCGTACAATCGGTTGATCTTTTTATTCAGGAAGTGGCGGCACTGCTCGATTACTTTAGGTTTTTACCGAACTGGCGTATAGACGACGTCATGGTAAGTTTCGCCAGCAAGGGCGGCACTGTCTCCGCTCATTACGACTTCTATGACGTTTTTTTGATTCAGGGAAAAGGTAGCCGAAAATGGCAGACCGGTGAGTTTTGTTCACCCGATACGGCCTTAAAACCTGATCTGCCGATGAATATTTTAGCGGATTTTCACCCGACCAAGGAATGGGTGTTGCACCCGGGCGATATGTTATATATCCCGCCTAAGCTGGCACACTACGGCATCGCCCTGGAAGACTGTATGACTTACTCAGTGGGCTTCAGAGCGCCGTCTAAAGCCGAAATTGTCGACTTTTTTGCAACATCAGTAATGTCGCAAGTGGGTGGCGATACTCGATATGAAGATACGCAAAGCACCCTGCGGGCGGACCACCATGAAGTCAATCAGGAGACATTAGAGAGCGTTCGCCAGGCTATAATCGACCTTGCCAACAATAACAACATCCTGCTTTCGGTGATGGCTGAAATTGCCACTAAAAGCAAGTATTCGGAGCGTGATTGTGATGACGTGCGAGACTGGAAAACCCGGCTTAAATCAGGCTGTGTGATTGTGCGCTCTCCGCTGAGTCGATTTAGTTATTACTCCGGCCCTTCGCCCGCGCTTTTCGCCGATGGATCGAGCTACACTGTGACTCTTGAATTAGCCGAGTTTATCTGTAAGTTTGATTGTATAGATTCAACAAATATGGATTCAGTTTTGGCAATGGAGGGTGCTGAAAACCTGATTTCTGAACTAATGGATGTCAAGTGTTTACTAGTTGATGCCCCAAACACCGCACTGCATACCGCTACGCCTGAGCAACTAATCTGACACCGCTGTGGCGGCGCCTTCACCTCTATTCATTATCTACCCCCCCCCCTTTCACTGCTCACATCCTTGTGATTCGCTCAGGCGATGTCTGCTATGACATTGTGGGGAAGAGGGTGTTTACCAACCGCCTCCCCAGCCCCCATCATCCACTTCCACCGGTATTACGGTGCTGAGACCACTTTTATAGGTAACTCTTACCAGGTAGGTTCCGGAAGTGGGATAAATATGGCTCGCCTGTTTTGAACTACCCACATCATTGAGCTGGCTCGTGGTGCCCCTGCCACCAGATTGAAGCGGCTGTATCAAAACACAACGAACATTTCATTCTCCGCCGCCACCGCTTACACTAACTGGCAGACCTTACGTTTTGGATTTCGCCACAGGCTGTAATCGTGACCAAGCAATTATGGACAGTTGATATTGTTGACTGGGAAACAAACCACCTGGTACTGACTGACTTACGCACTCAGGTTTTTATCGTCGAACAGGATGTGCCCGAAGAAGAAGAACTGGACGGGCTCGACCCCGGTGCCTTCCACTTTATCGCCCGCGACGCCGAGGGCAAAGCCGGCGGCACCGCCCGGCTGTTGCCGAGCGGCCAGGTAGGGCGTATGGCCGTGCTGAGCCCCTACCGCCAATGCGGTATCGGCTCCGCCTTGCTGCGCTATATTATCGACTGGCATCGAGACCGGGCGCTGCCGCCGCTGTTCCTGCACGCGCAAACCCATGCGATCCCGTTTTACCAAAAACTCGGTTTCCAGGCCCGGGGGCCGGAGTTTCTCGACGCCGGTATCCCCCACCGGGAAATGGTGATGGATCATGACTGAGCGCGTCTCATCCGACCCCAACCTGCACCTGCTCGGCGACCTCGACGCGTTTCGCACCCACGCCCTCGAGATGACCGCCCATGCCCAGCGCAGTATCGATATTCTCAGCGCGGAACTCGACTTTCCCCTCTACAACCAAGAGGGGTTTCAGCAAGCGCTGTCGGCGCTGGCCCGGCGCAGCCGCAACAGCCGCATTCGCATTCTGGTCAAGTCGACCCAGCCCATGGTGGAAAAGGGGCACCTGGTGGCACAACTGGCCCAGCGCCTGCCCAGCAAACTGCAGATTCGCAGGCTGAACCAGCCGCCCCAGGACGACGCCATGGCTTATCTGATAGCGGATCGGGAATTACTGCTATATAAGAATGACGAAGAACAATACCAGGGATTTGCCAATTACGCGGCACGTCCGGAGGCCCGGCGCCTGCTTGAGGAGTTCACTTACCTCTGGGAACAGCAGGCTCGCCCGGACCCGCAACTGCGACTGCTAACGCTTTAGGTGCGCGGACGATAACAGACGACCGCCAGGCGGCGGAGATCGCTATGACTATGAATATGAGAGCTTTTACCTTCCTATTAACAATGCTGCTCGTCACACTGCTGGCGACAGCCAGTGTTGCGGAGACTCAGCAGGTAGATGTTATCGAGGTACAAAACCGGCCGGCCGAGACACTGATAGAGGTTATCCGTCCGCTGCTGCCCGCCGGCGCTGCCATCAGCGCCAGCGGCAACCAGTTAGTGGTGCGCTCGACCCCGGAAGAAATCGCCAAGCTGAACCTGCTGATCGAAGAGCTGGACCGACCACTGGCACAGTTTCTGCTCAGCGTGCGGTTTGCGCCGGACACCGGCACGCGTCTGGACGAACAGGCCGCGGTGCGGCGTTACAGTACCCGGCGCGGTGCCGGTTACTACCAGGTCCGGGCCCTGGAGGGCTACCCGTCGCATATCGAAACCACCACCGAGCTGACCGATAGGGTCGACCTCCAGGCTATCTATCCCGGCTACCTCCTGTTGGATCGGGAAAAACGCCAGTTGGTGGGCAACTTCTACGCCACCCCCAGAGCTCTGGGGCAAGACCGGATAACCCTCGCCATCAGTACCCGCACGGCCCGCGATGCAGGTCATCGTCAACTCTCACAATCCTACACGGGGGCGATTACCGGCAAACTGGGCGAATGGCTGGCGGTGGGAAGCACCGGCCAACGCCACAATGAAAGCAGTGCGCGACGGCGCTCCACCGCAGCAACCGATCGCGTGATTATTTACCTGAAGGCGGAGCGGCTTGAGTAAGGTATGACGGCTGTTTACCCGCAACCTGTCGGATATTGCTTTTTCAGGTGGGCTACGGACTGCCGCACCAGTTTTTTCAACACACCCAGGTCTATATCCTCCAGCCTTTTTACATACAGACAGGATTTGCCGGTCTTGTAGTTACCCAGCCTCGCCATCAGTTCGTCAAACTGGCTGAAGCCACTGATGATATACAGTGTCAGGGCCTGCTTTCTCGGCGAGAAGCCGGTGAGGAACCACTCCCCTTCCCTGCCGGAGGCATATTTGTAGTGGTAACTGCCAAAACCGACCATACTGGCGCCCCACATACGGGGCTCCAGCTTTGTCACCTGCGACATCAGCTCGAGTACGGTAAAGCACTCATCGCGACGCCGGTCATCGTCGAGGGCATTCAGAAACTGGTGTACGTCACCCTGATTCTGTGTGTTTTTGTTTGCAGCCATAACCCCATTCCCCTAAATCCCCCGGCGGCGGGTCAGTACCGCTCGCCGGCAGTCGCATGCGCAGCGGAAATATCGTCGAGTTCGGACACCTCCGCGGCGCTCAGCGCCAAGTCCCCGGCCCGCCAATTTTCCTCCAGATATTTGATGCGCTTGGTACCGGGTATGGTAGTGATATCGTCGCCTTTGGCAAGCACCCAGGCCAGCGACAGCTGTGCCGGCGTGACACCCTTGCGCGCCGCAAAAGCGACAATCTGGTCGGCCAGCTTGCGGTTGTGGTCGATCGCCTCAGCTTCAAAACGGGGGTTATTCAAGCGCCAGTCGCCCTCCTCCATATCGGCACGGGAGCTGATGGTACCGGTCAGAAAACCGCGCCCGAGCGGACTGTAGGCGACAAAGCCAATACCCAGTTCGCGGGCGGTCGGCAATATCTGCCCCTCTACATCCCGCGACCAGAGAGAATACTCGGTCTGCAACGCCGCGATAGTGTGCTCGCCGGCAGCCTTACGCAGATTCTCCGCATCGGTCTCCGACAGGCCGATATGCTTTATCTTGCCCGCCTGCACCAATTGCGCCATCGCACCGACGGTCTCTTCAATCGGCACGTCCGGATCGCGCCGGTGTTGATAATAGAGATCGATACAGTCTATGTTCAGGCGCCGCAGCGAGGCCTCACAGGCCGCCTTGACATACTCCGGCCGCCCGTTGACACCACTGAACTCGCCGGTTTCCGTGCGCTCTATACCGAACTTCGTCGCCACCACAATATCGTCGCGCCGCCCCGCCAGGGCTTTCGACAGCAGCGCTTCGTTGGTGTGAGGCCCATAGATATCGGCCGTGTCCCAAAACCGGCAGCCCATCTCATAAGCGGCGTCCAGGGTTTTGAGGGCACTGCTCTCGTCGCCCGGCGCGTAGAACTCCGACATCCCCATACAGCCCAAACCGACGGCCGGCACCTGTGGCCCCCCGGGGCCCAATGTTACTGATCGCATTGCAGTCACCTCGCTTGTGTTTCACCTGTGGATTAACAACTCACTGCCAGGCAGGCTAAGGGTTTGAGTTAACTCTAAGTCAAGCTTTTTTCACCACCTGCAGGCGGTGCTTTTGGTAGTAATCGATTTTGTAATCGATGGCGGCCAACCAGTTCTGCCACTGTCCAAGCTGCTCGCGCACATAGACGCGGTGGTTTTCGAGGATGGTCTGGCGCTCCGCCAAGGTAGCGTCGCCCTGCTTCACCAGGGCGACGTAGTGTTGAATCTGCGCGATCGGCATACCGGTGGCTTTTAGCTTCTTGATAAATGCCAGCCATTCCAGATCCCGCTCGGCGAACACCCGATGTCCATTGCTCCCGCGCCGCACGTCCGGCAGTAACCCGATACGCTCGTAGTAGCGCAGAGTATGGGTGCTCAAGCCGCTGCGCTTTGCCAATTCTGAGATGGTCATGGTCTGGTGTCCTTTGTTCTGTAAAGCGTCTGGTAGATTACCTTATGAAGGGTCTTTCCGTCTGCGCAAAAAAAAACCGGCATAACCGCCGGTTTTTTCAAACTCAGGATATCTCAAGCGCCATACCTGGCCTTGGCTTTGCGCCGGTAGGCATGCAACAGCGGCTCAGTGTAACCGTTGGGTTGCGTCTTGCCCTCGAACACCAGCGCACAGGCCGCTTGAAAAGCCACACTGTTATCGACATCAGGTGCCATATTGCGATAAGCGGGGTCGCCGGCATTTTGCCCGTCCACCACGGCGGCCATGCGGCGCAGGGTTTCCATCACCTGTTGCTGCGAACAGATACCGTGTTCCAGCCAGTTGGCGAGATGCTGGCTGGAAATTCTCAAAGTCGCCCGGTCCTCCATCAGCCCGACATTGTTGATATCGGGCACTTTCGAACAACCCACCCCCTGCTCCACCCAGCGCACCACATAGCCGAGAATACCCTGGGCGTTGTTGTCCAGCTCCGCCTGGACCTCGGCCACCGTCAGGGTTGCCGGATCGGCCAGCAGCGGGATATTGAGAATATCGTCGAGACTGGCTCGGGGCCGCTGCGCCAGTTCCGCCTGACGTGCCTGCACGTCGATGCGGTGGTAGTGGATACTGTGCAGTGTGGCGCCGTTGGGCGAGGGCACCCAGGCGGTCGTGGCGCCGGCGTTGGGGTGGCCGCCTTTCTGCTCCAGCATGGCCGCCATTTCATCGGGCATGGGCCACATCCCCTTGCCGATCTGCGCCCTGCCCTGCAACCCGGTTTCCAGGCCCACATCCACATTCCAGTCCTCGTAGGCGTTGATCCAGGCCTGCTGCTTCATTTTGGTTTTCGCCACCATCGGGCCGGCCAGCATACTGGTATGAATTTCATCGCCGGTGCGATCCAGAAAGCCCGTGTTGATAAACACCACCCGTTCGGCAGCCACCCGAATGCACTCCTTCAGGTTCACAGTGGTGCGGCGCTCCTCGTCCATAATACCGACTTTCAAGACGTTGTCCGCCAGGCCCAGCGCCGCTTCGATACGGCTGAAAAGATCGCAGGTAAACGCCACCTCGGCGGGCCCGTGCATCTTGGGTTTGACAATATAGACGCTGCCGGTGCGGGAGTTGGCGAGCCGGTTTTGCCGCTTCAAATCGTGCAGGGCTGCCAGACTGGTTACCATACCGTCGAGAATGCCCTCGGGTATTTCGTTGCCGTCGCTGTCCAGCACGGCATCGGTGGTCATCAAGTGTCCGACATTGCGCACAAACAACAGGCTGCGACCGTGCACGCTAAACAGTTCGCCATTGCTGTCGCGGTAATCGCGGTCGCTGTTCAAGCGCCGGGTCACAGTGGCGCCGCCTTTCTCGAACGTGTCCTCGAGAGTGCCTTTCATCAGGCCGAACCAGTTGCCGTAAACCTCCGCCTTATCCTCGGCGTCGGCGGCGGCAACCGAATCCTCGCAGTCCATAATGGTGGTAACCGCCGCCTCCAGCAGCAAATCCTTGACACCGGCGGCGTCGGTTTTGCCGATAGCCGAGGTGGGATCGATTTGAATTTCGATATGCAGGCCGTGGTTCTTTAACAAGACCGCGCTGGGGCTGGCGGCACTGCCCTGATAACCGACAAACTTTTCCGGCTGGGCCAGACCCGCCTCGACACCCCCGGCCAGCGTCACCACCAGGTGACCTTCCCTGACGCTGTAACCGGCGGCATCGGCATGACTGGCATCGCGCAGGGGCGCGGCCTGGTCCAGCAGGTCGCGGGCGAAAGCGATCACCCTGGCACCACGCACGGGGTTGTAGCTGCTGCCGCGTTCGGCACCCCCGTCTTCGGCGATCACGTCAGTGCCGTAGAGCGCATCGTAGAGACTGCCCCAACGGGCATTGGCGGCGTTGAGGGCAAAACGGGCGTTTTTCACCGGCACCACCAGTTGCGGGCCAGCCTGTACCGCGACTTCGTCGTCGACCCCCGCCGTCGTTACTTTGAAATCCTCGCCCTCAGGCAACAGGTAACCAATATCGATCAAAAAGGCCTTATAGGCAGCGGCATCGTGGGGTTGGCCGGCACGGGCCCGGTGCCAATCGTCGATCTGGGTCTGGAGTTGATCGCGCGTCGCCAGCAGGGCCCGATTGCGAGGCACAAAATCGTCGAGGATCGCCTCCAGTTGTGCCCAAAAGTGTGCCGACTCTACCCCGGTTCCCGGAATGATCTGGTCGTTTACCAGGTTGTAGAGCACTTCGGCGATCTGCAAACCGCCACTTTGAATTCGAGTGGTCATAGGTATATTGGCCTCGAGTCTGTGCGTTGGGGAGCTCGATCCCGGTTGGTGTAGTGCGTAAATTCCGCGTCGATACCGCCCGGAAGAGCCCGTGGAAGACGGGTATTATTGTCGCGGCCGGCGTTGGTGGCTACGGATTTTAGTGAGCGGGGCATAATTTCGCTAATTTATAGCTCTTATACCCACTATTCTGGCTGCGAATAGTGGTGTCAGCCTCAGTCGAGTTTGTGGGCCACCGTCGACACCAGATCCCGCATCCATTTGTGCCCGGCATTGTGCTGCAACAGCGGGCTCCACGCCATTTTCAATTCCAGGGGCGGAATGTCAAACGGCGGCTCCCTCGCCACCAGGCGCGGATTGTCGCGCTGCAGGCAGGCGGCCTTCGAGGGAATGGTAACCACCAGGTCGCGCTGTTCGGCCAGCAGCATGGCCGACTGATAGTGGCGGGTAAACACCTTGATCTGGCGTTTTTTGCCCGCCTTTCTCAGCGTCTCATCCACCCAGCCGAGCCGTTGCACATCGTCGGGATTGACTCCCACGCCCACGCCCATGCCGGTTTTACTGACCCAGACATGGTGGGCAAGGAGATAGGCATCCAGATCGAAGTGCTCGAGAATCGGGTTGTCGGTACTCATCAGGCAGGAAAAGCTGTCCTTCCACAGGGTTTTCTGGTGAAACGACTGGGGCATGGAGTCAAAGCGGTTGATCACCATATCCACCTTGCCCTGTTCCACATCGAGAAAACTCACATCGCTCGGCGTCATGATATCCAGGGTAATACCGGGGGCGCTTACCCGCAGCTCACTCAGCAGCCCCGGCATCAGCGTGGCTTCGGCGTAGTCGCTGGCCATAATCCGAAACACCCGCTCGCTGCCGGCGGGGTCGAAATCCGACTGGGGCTGGACGACCCGCTCCACATCGAGCAGCACCCGGCGCACCACCGGTTCCAATTCCCGCGCCCTCTCCGTGGGGGTCATTCCCTCGCTGGTTCGCACCAGCAGCGGATCGTCAAACAGGTCCCGCAACCGGCGCAGGCCGTTACTCATGGCCGGCTGGCTGATCCCCAGGTGATTGGCCGCCTTGGTCACATTGCGCTCGCGCAGCAGGACTTCCAGATAAACCAGCAGATTGAGATCAACCCGATTGATATTCATCCCACCCCCTCTCATGCCGCCATTGCTTGTTTCATTCACGCAGAGAATAGCGAAAATAAAAAGTATAAATTAGCGAAATCATATGCGGCTGTCTAGAATCCTCTACATATCGCCTGGTACAAATTCGATGGACAGGCAGAAAGTACCAGGCAGAAAGTACCAACAGAAAAAGCAAGTACCGACAGGTTTAAGCGAAAGTACCGACAGGTTTAAGCGAAAATACCGACAGGTTTAAGCGAAAGCACCGAAAGATAAAGAAAGCACTGTCAGGCAGAGAGTACTGATAACCCCATCCAACCGATCGCAGAGGACAGAGGATAAGCAGATGTCAGCAGATAACGCTCCAGGCGGCTACGACCGCGCCGCCGAAATCGCGGCCATAGAGAAAGACTGGGCCGAGAACCCCCGCTGGAAAAATGTCAAGCGTACCTATGGGGCCGCTGATGTGGTACGCCTGCGCGGTTCCGTAAAGAAAGAAAATACCCTCGCCCGCCGCGGCGCCGAAAACCTGTGGCGCCTGATCAATGAGGGCGGGCGCCCGGCTTTCCGCCCGGAAAAAGACTTCGTCAACGCCATGGGCGCATTGACCGGGGGCCAGGCGGTACAGCAGGTTAAAGCGGGCGTACAGGCTATCTACCTGTCCGGCTGGCAGGTCGCTGCCGATGCCAACACGTCGGAAACCATGTATCCGGATCAATCCCTCTACGCTGTGGATTCCGTGCCGACAGTGGTGCGCCGGATCAACAACGCCTTTACCCGCGCCGACCAGATTCAGTGGAAAACCGGCAAAAACCCCGGCGATGAGGGCTATATCGACTTTTTCGCTCCCATTGTGGCCGATGCGGAAGCCGGCTTCGGCGGCGTGCTCAACGCCTACGAACTGATGAGCAATATGATTGCAGCGGGCGCCGCCGGCGTCCACTTTGAAGACCAGTTGGCCTCGGTAAAAAAATGCGGTCATATGGGCGGCAAAGTATTGGTGCCGACCCAGGAAGCGACACAGAAGCTGGTGGCCGCGCGCCTGGCTGCAGACGTTGCCGGTGTACCGACTATCGTGCTGGCGCGCACAGACGCCAACGCCGCCGACCTGCTCACTTCCGATTGCGACGACTACGATAAGCCGTTTACCACCGGCGAGCGCACGGCGGAAGGTTTCTATCGCGTCAAGGCCGGTATCGACCAGGCTATCGCCCGCGGCCTTGCCTATGCGCCCTACGCCGATCTGCTCTGGTGTGAGACGGCAACCCCCTGCCTGGAAGAGGCGAAAAAGTTCGCCGAAGCCATTAGAAAGGAATACCCGGACCAGTTGCTGTCCTACAACTGCTCGCCGTCTTTCAACTGGAAGAAAAATCTCGACGATGCCACCATCGCCAAGTTCCAGACCGAACTGAGCGCCATGGGCTACAAGTTCCAGTTCATTACCCTGGCCGGCATCCACAATATGTGGAACGGTATGTTCAACCTGGCCCACGGCTATGCCCGTCGCGATATGTCCGCCTATGTGGAATTGCAGGAAAAAGAATTCGAGGACGCCGCCAAAGGCTACACCTTTGTGGCGCACCAGCAGGAAGTGGGTACCGGCTACTTCGATGATATGACGACCGTAATACAAGGTGGCCAGAGTTCAGTTACCGCCCTGACCGGTTCTACTGAAGAAGAGCAGTTCTGATCCGCACAGCAACAGCATTCTATTAATGCGTTTGCCGGGCAGCCTCAGGGCTGCCTTTTTTGTGTGCGACAAGCATGGCGCGAAGCACTTTGACCGACACTGTTCCAGTACCAGCGGTGGTGCCGAGATGACAGGGGAAAGATCGCCGGGTGGAATCCAAAGCAAACGCATGCGTCACATCGACCCGGCGCACAGCAATCGCACACCGGCAGTCTTTAAACGGGGAGACCCGGCACCACTATGACTGCCGGCACGGCTGCCCTCAGGCCGGCATACTCAGCGGTTCGGCCGCGACGATGACACCATTGTTATCGGCGTAGACATATTCACCGGGCACAAAGGACACGCCGCCAAAGGTTACGGTCACGTTTAAATCGCCAATCCCTCTTTTTTGCGTTTTCAACGGCACGGTGTCCAACGCCTGGACGCCGAGATCGAGCGCGCCTATGGCATCCACGTCGCGGATACAGCCATAGATAATAATCCCCTCCCAACCGTTGTCGACTGCAGATTCGGCGATCATATCGCCAAGTAGCGCGCGCCTTAGCGACCCGCCACCGTCGACCACCATGACTTTGCCGCGACCTGGCTGCGCCGCCTGCTCCTTAACCAGCGAGTTATCCTCGTGGCACTTCACGGTCACTATCTCCCCGCCGAAGGCAAAACGCCCGCCGAAGTTGCTGAGCATGGGCTCCATCACGCGCACCAACTCGGGGTGGGCATCGCACAGGTCCGGCGTTGAATAGGGCATAAACGTTTCCTTAAATGGTTTCAGCTAAAACAGAGCTACAACAAGACACCCACCTGATTACCTTCGTAGGCAAGGGGGAATTTTTCCAGCGGCGCCAGGCTGGCCGCAACGCCACCACGGGCACCACCGGTTTGTAAATCAAACTCGATACCGTGCAGCGGACAGCGCAGCCAGCCGCTTTGCACAGTGCCATGGGTCAGTGGCGCGTCCATATGCGGGCAGCGGTTGGCGATCAGGTACGTCTCGCCCTGCACCTGCAGCAGCAACAGTTCGCGGCCGGCAACTTTAAACGGCCGGGAATACCCGTCGTGAAGACGGTGCAATTGTTCCAACGGATAAAACGTCACTGTGTTGCTCCTGCGATCGAACACTCACCACCGGTACTCTCGACGCGCGTGGTAAAAGCACAACAATAGCACTACAATGCCGGCCTTCAAATTACTACAGCACTATGACCCAGCTCAGCGTTACCGATATCGATTACCGGCCGGACAGCCGCCCCCTGTTCGAGGCGGTCGCCGACCTGCCGCAGGCGGTCTGGCTCGACAGCGGACGGCCGCGCAGCCGCTTCGGCCGCTATGATATCATCGCGGCCGCCCCCGAGACGCTGCTCACCACCCGCGGACTCTGCACCGAAGTGACCACCGCCAGCGGCAAGCACTCGGCCCGGGACAACCCATTCGCGCTGGTGCAGGCTCACCTGGAGCCACTGCACACCAGTGTCGCTAAAGACCTGCCCTTTTGCGGCGGCGCGCTGGGCTATTTCGGCTATGATCTGGGCCGGCGCCTGGAGCGATTGCCCAGCCTGGCGGCGGCGGATATCGACCTGCCCGATATGCAGATCGGCATCTACAACTGGGCTTTGGTGCAGGATCACCAACAGCGCCACGCCTGGCTGCTGTGCCTGCCCGACTGCGCCCCGACTCACCGGCGCGACATCCTGCAAAGAGTATCAAAAAAAGATACAAAAAATGTTAATAATTTCTTTAAAATTAAAAACTTAAAATCAAATTTTGATGTAAGTTCTTACAAAGAAAAACTCGCCAAAATCGATGCCTATATCCACGCCGGCGACTGCTACCAGGTGAACTTCGCGCAGCGCTTCAGCGCTGACTTCGAAGGCTCGCCCTACGCCGCCTATCGGCGGCTGCGACAAGTCCTGCCATCACCCTATTCCGCCTTTATGGACCTGGGAGACCAGGCGGTGCTGTGCCTGTCACCGGAGCGCTTCATCCACCTGGCCGGCCAGCAGGTCGAGACCAGACCTATCAAGGGCACCCTGCCCCGCGGGGCCAGCGCCGCCGCCGATCGGGCCAATGCCCAGCGCCTGCAGGCCAGCGCCAAAGACCGGGCGGAGAATCTGATGATCGTCGATCTGCTGCGCAACGATCTCGGTAAGAGCTGCCTGCCGGGCAGCGTCAGGGTACCGGAGCTGTTTCGGCTCGAAAGTTTTCCCAACGTTCACCATCTGGTGAGCACGGTCACCGGCACGCTGAGCAGCGACCGATCGCCGCTGGCGCTGCTGCAGCACTGTTTCCCCGGCGGTTCCATCACCGGCGCGCCCAAACTGCGGGCGATGCAGATAATCGAGGAGCTGGAGCCGTGCCGGCGCAGTATATACTGCGGTAGCATCGGGTATATCAGCGCCAACGGTAACATGGACACCAATATCGCTATCCGCACCCTGGCTTGCGACGGCGACCGCATCCACTGCTGGGGCGGCGGCGGTATCGTCGCCGATTCAGAGCCCGATCTCGAGTACGCTGAAAGCCTGGCCAAGATCCAGGTGCTGCTTGACGGCCTCAGTGCGTGAGGCCGCGTTTCGGAATTACCTCAGGGTTCCAGGTTGCGCGAGCTGGCCGCTATGAACTGGGCCTGTAATTCCTCGTAAGTGTTCACGGCGGGATACTGGGGAAACTCATCGATCACATTCTGCGGTGCCCGGAACAAAATGCCGGCATCGGCCTCCGCCAGCATAGTGGTATCGTTGTAGGAATCCCCGGCTGCTATGGTGCGATAGTACAGCGACTTGAACGCCACTATGGCCTGGCGTTTGGGATTGGCCTGGCGAATGGTGTAATCGGTCACCTCGCCGCTGGAATCGACGGTCAACCGGTGACACAGTAGCGTTGGATAGCCGAGTTGCCGCATAAGCGGACCGGCAAATTCGTAAAAGGTATCGGACAGGATCACCACCTGAAACCGCTCGCGCAGCCAGTCAATAAAGTCCTTCGCGCCCTCCAGCGGTTGCAGCCCGGCGATAACCGCCTGGATTTCGTTGAGCCCCAAGCGGTGTCTGGCCAGTTCCTGCAGGCGCATGGTCATCAACTCGTCGTAATCGGGAATATCCCGGGTGGTCGCTTTCAGCGCATCGATGCCGGTCTTCTCGGCGAACTTAATCCAGATTTCCGGAATCAATACCCCTTCCAGGTCGAGACATGCCAGTTCCACACAGAAATCCTCGTTGTAAAGTGAAATTGTATAGTGAAGTCTTACCGCCCGGCGTTTGCGGGACGGGCTGTCGGTGCAAATGTTTTCGCGCGAGGCATTATTTAGCCGAGCCTTCTTTTTAAAGTCAGGTCTGAACTAATTGGCTTCCGTTAAAGGCGCGGACGTTCGCCTCCAATGCTCTCTTTCACTTAAAACCTACTTTTATGGTGGTGCTTAAGCAAAGACGTGCCACTTGACCGGGCTGCCTCTGGAGGCGAACGTCGGTTTTAGTGAGTGCCATCCAAGCCAGTCCTTTTGTCAAAACCCAGCCAATCTAACGTTTTCGATCCGGGGGCGCAAATAGCTGTCGCCTATACTCAGACTGTTTTTTCACGTGGAACATATATTAAAAGATGGATGTTTATTATTCTGCTTATAAATTAACTTCATTTAAAAATCTCTCTAAGCCTTTGTTTTTTAAGTGAAATAATCATACATCTAGTACCTATAGGATTTCCAACCACTAGATATTGTATATTTATACGCCGAGATGGTGATTTAAAAGTCAATGTTCCACGGAGCTGGCCAGCACCGCCCCGTGTCGGTGGGACTGGTTATAACGCTATGCTGGTTGATTCTTTTTAAGTTCAAATAGCGTCTGGTATCCTTCGCAACCTGCCGGTAGCCCTGGCCCACAGGTCACCACCCTGTGACAGCCCATTGCTGTTTGGCAACCGATTGCCCGTTAACGACCGGAAAGCTGACAATGACCACCGAAGTTTTGGATACCCTGGACCTGGACCGCCACCTGCAGTCGCAATCCCCCCTGGACGTGATCAAGTACGCCCTGGAACAGTTCGACAATATCGCCATTTCGTTCAGCGGCGCCGAAGACGTGGTGCTGATCGATATGGCGATGGAGATATCCCCCCACGCCCAGGTGCTCTGCCTGGACACCGGCCGCCTGCATCCGCAGACTTACCGCTTTATTGACCGGGTGCGTGAGTTCTACGGTATCGACATTGATGTGTTATCCCCGGATGCCGCGGCCGTGCAACAGTTGGTCAAGGCAAAAGGTCTTTACAGCTTCTATAAAGACAACCACCAGGAGTGCTGCGGCATCCGCAAAATCGCGCCGCTGCGCAAAAAGTTGCTGGAGGTGGACGCCTGGATTACCGGACAGCGCAAAGACCAGAGCCCCGGCACCCGCGCCGGCATCCCGGTCATTCAGGACGATAAGGTCTTCGCCAGACCCGACGCCAGCCTGACCAAATTCAACCCGCTGGCCAACTGGAGTTCGCAGCAGGTTTGGGCGTATATTCGAGACCGCGATATACCCTACAATGAGCTTCACGACCACGGCTATATCTCCATCGGTTGTGAGCCCTGCACACGCCCCGTGGGACCCAACCAACACGAGCGGGAGGGTCGCTGGTGGTGGGAGGACGCCACTAAAAAAGAATGCGGTCTACACGCTGCCAATGGCCGCTGACGGCGAATCATGGGAAATCCAACCGGGTACTATACCGGGGACACATACCGGGGACAGACACTATCGGGGGCTACCCTATCGGACCCCGAAGCAGAGGAAAACACGACGTGAAAATTACCCTCGTAAAAAAGTTGCTTGCCGACGGCTCGCCCTGCAAAAAGTGCGGCGATGTGCTGCAAAAGCTGGAGGAGTCCGGCTATATGAGTCGCATCGACGAGGTCCTGGTGGCCGACGAGCGCGATCCGGACAGTGCCGGCATCAAAGTGGCGGCGCAGCACAACGTCAATCGCGCGCCTTTCTTCGTGGTGGAGGAGGACGGCAAAGCACCGGTGATATACACGGTTTACTTCAAGTTCGTGAAAGAAGTGCTGGCGCAGAAAACCAGCGAGACGGATGAATTGAAAGAAATTATGAACGACAACCCGGACCTGGATTATATCTAAGCGGGCTGTATAGTTCAGGCGAACGCTGCCGCCCTCGGCAGCCGAAAATCCGGGGGCCACAAGCCTCCGGTCCGGCGTACTCCTTATACATGCATCTTATGCGTGCTTCTTGTACAGGTTCCCTGCCGGTAAGCCCGCCGGCCAGGGGCCGATGCCAGGACCGCCCCAATCGCCTTAAGGCCGGCCCCGGCTAATAGGTCGGCAACTCGATATGCTGGAACAACTCGTCCAGTTCGGCCTTCGAATGGCGGTTATAGGCCTCGCTGACAATTTCCTTGTTAAGGTGAGGGGCAAACTGCTCGATAAATTCATACATAAAGCCACGCAGGAAAGTGCCGCGCCGAAATCCGATCTTGGTGGTGCTGGGCTGGAACAAATGGCTGGCATCCAAAGCGACAAGATCACTGTCCCCTTCTTCGTCATAGGCCATCTTGGCCACAATGCCGATCCCCAACCCGAGCCGCACATAGGTTTTTATGACATCCGCATCGGCAGCGGTAAACACCACTTTGGGCGCCAGCCCGCGCTCGATAAAGGCCTCGTCGAGTTTCGAGCGGCCGGTAAAACCAAACACATAGGTGACGATCGGATGCTTGGCCACGTCCTCCAGCGATACCTCAGACACCTGGCACAGCGGGTGATCCTTGGGCACGAGTATGCAACGGTTCCAGCGATAGCACGGCATCATAATCAGGTCGCTGAACAACTCCAGGGCCTCGGTGGCGATGGCAAAATCCACCGTGCCATCTGCCGCCATCTCGGAGATTTGCATGGGCGTGCCCTGGTGCATGTGCAGAGATACATCCGGGTAGCGCTCGATAAACGTCTCGATGACCTTGGGCAGCGCATAGCGCGCCTGGGTATGGGTGGTCGCCAGGGATAAACTGCCTTTGCGCTCGTTGCTGAATTCTTGTGCTACCTGCTTGATACTCTCGACTTTTCGCAGTATCTCCCCGGCGGTCTTCAGGATAGCCTCGCCCGCGGGGGTGATGCGGGTCAGGTGTTTACCGCTGCGAGAGAAGATTTCTACACCCAGTTCATCTTCGAGAAGTCGTATTTGCTTACTGATACCCGGCTGTGACGTGTATAAACTCTGGGCTGTTGCCGAAACATTCAAATCGTGGTGTGCCACTTCCCAGATGTACCGCAACTGCTGCAGTTTCATAAATCCCTCCGAATGGCCGCAGTCTTATTAAGCTGATTATAAAAATAGAAGAAAATATTCTTTTCCAGAATAGTAACAAATAGATATATTTGCCAGCCATATTTTTAAATTTGTACTGATAAATGCCCGTTTCTATAACCTTGGCCTATATGCATGGATATAATTCTCTATATAATCGCGGGAGCGGCCGTCGGTATGGCAGTGGGTTTAACCGGTGTGGGCGGTGGCTCCCTGATGACGCCACTGCTGATTCTGTTCGGCTTTCCCTATAACGTCGCTATAGGCACTGATCTTCTCTACGCGGCGATTACCAAATCCGGCGGCGTGGTAGCGCACCGGCGCGCCGGCAATATCCGCTGGGACCTGGTTTGGTGGTTGGCCGCCGGCAGTATCCCGGCAGCTGTCGCCACCGCGGCACTGCTGAAAACCGTGTTCGGCGGCGCCGAAGACTATAAAACACTCCTTACCACCAGTCTGGGGATCATGTTGATCCTGACTTCGGCGGTGCTGCTGTTCAAAAACCGCATCAAGGCGCGCTGCCAGTCCGCCCCCGAACCTCGCTGGATAGACCGCCATGCTAAGGCGGTTACCCTGGTATCCGGCGTACTACTGGGTGTATTTGTTACCCTTTCATCGGTTGGCGCCGGCGCCTTCTGTGCGGCACTGCTGTTGGTGCTCTACCCCCACCTGCCGGCGCTGAAAGTCGTCGGCACCGATATTGCCCATGCCGTGCCGCTCACGTTTATCGCCGGTCTCGGACATCTGGCGCTCGGGAACGTGGACTTTATGCTGCTCGGCTGCCTGCTGATCGGCTCGCTGCCGGCGATCCACTTCGGCACACGCCTGGGCTCAAAGCTGCCCAACCAAGTACTGCAACCGATTCTGGCAACACTGCTGATGATGCTCGGTGTCAAGTTTGCCTTTTTCTAGGTATTGCCAGTGGCGCGCTAGGTAGAGGAAGACAGATCGGCCCGGCGCACCATCGGCACCACATAGACGGGAACCTTGGCTCGCAGTAATACTTTGTTGGCTACCGACCCCAGCGTGTGATCATCCATGGCTTTGCCGCTGTGACTGCCCATCACGATCAGGTCGACCTGCCGGCGACCCGCTTCCTCGAGAATGACCTGGGCAGGTTGACCCTGCAATACCTGAATATCATCGATGAAACTGATATCGTCCTGACTGTCCATATATTCCTGCGCCAACACAACTTTTACCCGGGCGCGAATGGAGGCCAGCATCTCCTCCACGCCCGCCGTGGTCAGCGCCTCGCCCGAGGCCTGCGGCAGATAACTCTTTACCATGGCATTGGCGAAGCTGCCAAGCGGCTCAACCACATGCACCACTATCACCCGGGCCTTACAGGAGCCGGCGAGAGCAACCACGTGCTGAAGAACATAGGAGGTAAACACGCCGAGGTCCGTGGCAAACAGTATCGTTCGAATCATAGTCCCCTCTGTAAGTACCGGCCCAGCCCGGTCGAGGCACCGAGCTAATGCGCTTCAAACCTAAGCATAGTCGTACCGGAACCAGGCGTCGCAGTACCAGCAGCAATACCTGAATCAACAACAATAGTACCGGAACCCACAACAGCGGGGTCGCGCCCGCAGCGCCGATCTGGCTGAAAACCCGACCCGGTGCCCGCGGCCGCCGCGGTACAGGCGAACGTCACGACTGCGGTGCGGGTTCATTGGCGACGCCGTGGGGTACGTGGCCGGTCGCCACATGCTCCTTGGCAGACAGGCAATGACTGGGCTGATCATCAAAAAAGACGTCGGCACCGTAAGCTTTCAAAAACTCGCCCTTGTCGAGGCCACCGAGAAACAGCGATTCGTCGATGCGAATATTCCAGGCGCGCAGTGTGCGAATCACGCGCTCGTGGGCGGGCGCCGAGCGCGCCGTTACCAGCGCCGTGCGAATGGGACAGGACTGGTCGGCAAACTCGTGCTGCAGGCCCTGCAGCGCGGCCAGAAAAGCTTTGAACGGCCCGCCGCTCAGGGGTGTTTTGGCGGCCGCCCGCTCGCTTTCCGCAAACGCTTTCAAACCCTGGGTTTTATAGATTTGCTCCGCCTCATCGGAAAACAGTACGGCGTCGCCATCAAAGGCAAAGCGCAGCTCATCGCCCTGTTGCTGATCGTTGTTGGAGGGCATCAGGGTCGCCGCGGCGATGCCGTGGTCGAGTGCGTTGCGCACGTCCTCCCCTTCGGTGGACAAAAACAAATGGCAGCCAAAAGCGCCGACGTACCGATAGGGGCTGGCGCCACCGCAGAACGCGGCCCGGGTGATCTGCAAACCGTAGTGCTCGATCGAGTTGAAAACCCGCAGTCCCGTGTCTGCGCTATTGCGCGACAGCAGGATCACCTCAACTCGCGGTTCGCCATCCAGCTTGTCGTTGATACGCAACAGTTTCTGCACCATGGGAAAGGCGTCGCCGGGCGCCAGCACATCCCCTTCGTGCTCGATCTGGTAGTGGGAGTAAGCATCGAGACCGTCGCTGATGTAGACCTGGTGACTGTCATCGAGATTGAACAGCGCCCGCGAGGAGATCGCAATTACCAGTTTGCTACCAAATCCTGTCGGCATGGCCTGTTCCTGAGAGGTCTCTGAAAGTTATCTGCAAATATCTGGTACTATTCTACGAGTTAACGGGAGCCGTGTCAGCTTATGCAACTAGCCGCCGCACACCTTTGGTTAAGGGACAACGACCTCGGCACTGTGGTGCAGGCCACCCGGCTCGGCGGCGGCGATATCTGCGCGACCTGGTATATCGAAACAGACTTGCAGCAACGCTTTTGCCTCAAAGTGCTGGAGACGGCACCCGCCGATATGTTCCACAGCGAAGCCGCCAGTCTCGAAGCGATTCACAATACTGGCACACTGCCGGCACCGGTGGTGTTTGAAGCCCAGGCGCAGTTTCTGGCCATGGAGTATATCGCGGCGGGCACGCCGGCTGGCGATTACTGGCAGCAGCTCGGTCGCGGACTGGGTCTGATGCACCGCCAGCCGGCACCGCACTTCGGCTTTGGTAGCGATAACTATTGCGGCACCACGCCACAACCCAATCCGCGCTGCGACTGCGGTTTCGATTTTTTCGCCGAGCAACGCCTGCTTTACCAGGCGCGGCTGGCCCAGCGGCGCGGCCTTTTATCGAGCGGCGACTGCCAGGGCATCGAGCAGCTCGCCGCCAGGTTGCCGGAGCTGGTGCCGGAGCAACCGCCGAGCCTGGTGCACGGCGATTTGTGGTCCGGCAATATTCATATAAACAGCGCCGGGGCACCGGTACTGATTGACCCCGCCGCGCACTGGGGCTGGGCCGAGACCGATATCGCCATGACGCGTCTGTTCGGCGGCTTCGCCGAGGATTTCTATCGCGCCTACCTGGCGGTAAACCCGCTGGCGCCGGGGTGGGAACAACGGCTGCCGCTCTACAACCTCTACCATCTGCTCAACCATCTCAACCTGTTTGGCCGCAGCTACTACGGACAGGTGCGGTCAGTTTTGGCTGCTTTTCAGTAACCGCTCATTTGCTTCAGGCAACTGATGGTGATCGAGCGCATCGGCTCAGTGTACAGGTCGGCGCGGCCGCTTCAGGGCAACAGCACCACCGAGCCGGAAGTCTTCCTGGCCTCCAGGTCGCGGTGGGCCCGAGGCGCTTCGGCCAGGGCATAGGTGTGGTTGATATTCACCGTCAGCACACCTGCCTCCAGCAGTGCAAACAGCTCCCGCGTTAATGCCAGACGCTCCGCCGGGCGCTCGATGTAGTGCCATAAGGTGGGGCGGGTTAGAAACAGCGAACCTTTCTGCGCCAGTGTCAGCGGTTTGACCTCCGGTGCCGGCCCCGACGCATTGCCGTAACTCACTAACATACCGCGGGTGGCGAGGCTGTCCAGCGAAGCGGCAAACGTATCCTTACCGACCGAATCATAGACAACCTCCACCCCGCGCCCCTCGGTCAGTGCCCGCACCCGCTCGGCAACCGCCTGCTGGCGATACAATATAACGTCGTCGCATCCTTGTTGTGTTGCCAGCTCCGCTTTCGCCGGCGAACCCACACTGCCGATCACCCGGGCCCCCAGGTGCTTGGCCCACTGTACCAACAGCAATCCCACACCGCCGGCCGCCGCATGCACCAGCACCTGCTGGCCGGCCTGCACCGGGAATGTCTTACGCAGTAAAAAAGCGGCGGTCAGCCCCTTTAGCAATACTGCCGCGGCCGTGGTATCGTCGATGCCGTCAGGCAGTGGAATAAGGTTGTCTGCCGGCATAATACGGGCCTCGGCATAGGCGCCAATCGGCCCCTGGCAATAGCCAACCCGGTCACCGATGGCCAGGTCGCCGCACTCTGGTCCTACCGCCTCAACGACCCCGGCCGCCTCTACCCCCAATCCCGAGGGCAGCTCCAGGGGATAAAGCCCGGACCGATGGTAGGTGTCGATATAATTCAGGCCGATCGCGGTCTGCCGCAACAACACTTCGCCCGCACCGGGCTCGTCGAGTGTCTGCCCGGACCACTGCATGACTTCGGGCCCGCCCTGCTCGCTCAGGCAGAACCTTTTTACGTTAGTTTCCATCGATAACGACTCCTTCACTGCTGCTGGTTGAGATTGATTACCGCACTCTCATCGCGTTTGTTAGATGATCATCCAGACACTCTGAGAGCGCTGGAACAGATTTGCTGACTGAAAAACAACACTGGGCATAAGAAGCCGCTTCTGCCATTATCATGCGAATCAGATTGCGTGCCAATAAGTAAACCCATATTTCCTTTTCAATCATATCAGGTGCTTTGCAGCTCAATGTCTCCATGTCAAGTGTCGTCTAGCGCAAGTGGACGCAGAATTACCGGACTTAATCAAAGAGCCTACGAAGAGGCGAAATAGATGCAAGCCCATTTATTCGCACAGTAATAACATCTGCCTGTGAGGAAACAGGTTCATTGATCATTACGTATCATTGAGTCTGGCTTCAAGCTTTTAAAAGAGGCTGTTTTGTACTCGAAAGGACATAGGTAAATTGGCGCCCTTATATTCGATACAACCTTGAGAAGGTTGCACCAGTTTAAATGCAAACGGAAACTGTATATTCCGTATCTGATTATTGGGAATCACGTTTTGCTGCGGCGTCACACCGGCATTATTCACCGATTCGTAAACCCAGCAAGCAGGTGACCGTAAGCCCAGAAACTCATTGTCTGACACTGTAAAACTGTGCCTTGTATAAATTTTGATTACAGCGTCCAGGGCACAATCAGTGACGCCAGACTGATCAAATGAATTAGCTTTTATGACGTGTGTGCCTTGTTCAGCACCTTTGTCATGGGTCCAGACTTCCGTTCCATGGGCGTTGCAACAAGTATTTCCAACACAGTTTAAATCGCCACCTTCAAAATACACTAGGCTGGCAGCGCTTGTGGTCTCCAAATCGCGCAAATAGTTGTTAGTTATGTTAGTAAACTGAGCATCTGTCTGAATGACACGAGCAGCGACTGATGTATCCGACAAAGTGCTATTCATACCCAAGATTTGATTATCTTGGAAACTGACTCTTGTATTTCCGGCACCGTTACCTTTCAAAGCCCTGACAATAAAACGTACACTTTCAGTCATGGTATTGTGACTAAAATTCAGTTCTCCACCTACCAATCCATCGGCAAGCATCCCACTCATCAGATGAGTATGATTTTGGGCAATGTGAATAGGCAGGTCGAATGGCGGCGTAACTGTGCGCAAGATTGTCAAATCGCTTTGAATGATTGCACCGGAAAAATGATGTGACCAGGGTGTAACTAAAGATGTAGCTATAAGAGCAGCCCTGTTTATTCGTTCTATGGATGTTGGGAACAGGCTGGAACGGGGAAAACCGCTATCTCGGAACAATCAGCATCACGCTTTTTGGAGTAACTTCTGTTTAATCGTGTCAGAGTTGCATTATCCCCTGTTGCTCTTCAACGGGTAATGTCCGCTGTCCCTCTGTAATTCGTGCCAGAGTAAAATCTGTTTATTACTGTTATTTAGAGGGAGAATATGGCCAGTTCGGCAATTCGTGCCAGAGTGGATGAGCCACTAAAAAAACGGTGCCAGCAGAGGATAAATTGACCTCAAAAAAATGGGGTCAGAGTCAATTTAAGGGGATTTTTTCCCTCTTTTTTTTCAAATTTTTATCTGTTTAAATGCCGGTTACTTGACCAAAACAACTCATCGATTGTGCCAAAGCAATCACTGACAAGTTGGCTAAACTGGATCAGGACCTGATTTCTAAATGATGTGGCAACCCTGTAATAGTTGCATCGCTACACGCTTTAGAGCCTCGTTAGACTTACTTTATTTTATTGCGGGAGAAGGAAATTTTTATGCAAGAGCTTTCCGGTTATTACAATCATTCAGCAACCCCATATCCGACGCCGCTGTTTACCACTAGATTGAACAATGTGACTGCAGATGAGGGGCGGCCTTTACCGGGTGACATGCGAGAGGTCATGGAAGCTATCTTTGGAATTGATCTCAGTGATATACGCCTGCATAGAGACGACCTTCCCGGTTTATTGGGGGTAAAGGCCTTTGCCGTCGGGCGCGACATTGTGGTTGTGCCTGAGTGCCAGTTGGATTCGCCGGAGGGTTGGCATATCTTAGGGCATGAATTAACCCATGTGGTTCAACAGGGGATGGGGTTACTGGATCATATCCCGGATGATCGGGCTCATCTGCATATCGACTGGCTGCTGGAAACCGAAGCCGAACTTATTGGAAGCTATGCCGCACAGATATCTGACAGCAGAACTCTGCCGAAAAGCCCGGTATATTTGTCCTCACCAATCACCCGCTCTTCATCGAGGACAATCCAGTGCCTGATGTCGCTGGAAGATTTTAAAACGGCGACGAATGCTGCGGGCAAGCGCAACAAAATCACTGCAGTACAGAATGAACTGCAAGCGTTTCACACACTTGACAGCAAGGAACCAAAAGACTACACCGCCATACTGAAACAATTAAGGAAGTTGTACGAGTCCTGTAAAACCTACCATAAAGAGCGGCCGGGGAGCAATCGTAAAGCGGGTGTGGATAGACTAATGAGGGAGATAGGGTTCGAAGAGGTAGTGTTGACTTCACTGGCGAAATACCATACCGCCGGGGATGAATTAGAAAAGTGGGACTACCTCGATGAATGTATGGCCCGCTATCAAAAAATTAGAGGTCGCAGCGAGTTTACTCGTAAGCTGCTGGGGCCTGAGCTGGATGCGTTGATGACTAAATACAGTTCAATCAAAGCAACGGATTTAACCACCGCCATAGTAAAAAAAGATATCGAAGCATTGAAAGCGGCTGCCAAACGAACGGATATTCCCGATATTTTGAAGTCCTGCATTACTGAGGTGACTGCGCCAAATAATTTGAAAAACTTGGATATGACTATTTGGATGCCGGGGGCGAAGTACAACACAGTTAGAGATAAATCTCTCCAGAAATACACACTTAAGCACACTCTGGCGCAGGGCAGGGGCAAAAACTTCCGCCTTGGTTCTCTATTGCATGAGCTAACACATGTATCGATTGCCGAGACTTATTCAAACAGTGTATTGATGCTAGCAATAGGTAGCGAAGCCACTGATACAGAAATACTTAATGAAGCGCGGTTGCGCAAATCGCATATCGGAGCGCTAAAAGAAGCGATAAAAACCACATCTGACCAGGATCTAGTACCTTTTCTTAAGAAGGAAATGACAGATAAAGCAAACTATCCTGTCAGTGGCAAGCTTATTACTTACTTATCGAACTTCAAAACGAAAATGCCGGAGGTTGAACATAAGCGCCTTTCGGCTCTGGCACGTTCCGGGCTTGATAGCGAGTTGATTGAATATGATACAGTGATCAATCAAATGATGATGTGGTGTTATCTTTATAACGTGGACCCGGAAAATAAAGTTTACAAATTGCTGAAAACATACGCTAGAGTCGCCTACGATCGCCGGGCCGCCTACCGTAATGGTGTGCGATCTATTGGCAACCGGCGACACAGTTTTTAAAGTTGAATGCGGGACGACTAAAAATCACCCCACAGATGTTGTAGTATACCGATGGCTACCAGCGGTGCCATCTCGGTTCGCAGCACTCGCGGTCGTCCCCCGCTGCATGCATTCCTGCTGGCGAAGGTCCCGAAGGACTAGGTCCGGAAGGAGGCAAAAGTGCCACTGAAGTGAAATTGTTTTCTGGTCGAGACACTAGATCTGGGTCAACAGATGTTCCCGCTCCCAGGGCGTGATAGTCGCCATAAAATCCTTGTATTCGGCATACTTCAATTCCCAGTACAAGGTGAGGAAGCGGGGACTGAAGACGTCGCCCAGCGCTTTGCATTTTTTCATATTGCCCAGGGCGCTCAACAAATCCTCCGGCAGAAACAGCGACTTGGCCGCATAGGCGCTGCCGGTCATTTCCCGACTTGGACTGAGACGCTGGCGCATCCCCAGCAACCCACAGGCCAGGGTTGCGGCAATGGCCAGATAGGGATTGGCGTCGGCACCGATCACCCGGTTTTCAACCCGGCGGTTGGCGGGCTCAGAGGCCGGAATGCGCAGCCCGACAGTGCGGTTTTCATAGCCCCAGTGCGTGGTTACCGGCGCAAACGCATTGCGGACAAAACGCCGGTAAGAATTGATAAACGGGGCAAACATCGGCAATAGCGCGGGTATGTATTTTTGCAGACCGCCGATGTAGTGATAGAGATTGTCATGGTTGCGCCCCTCGGCATCGACAAATACGTTGTCGCCGGTTTCGATCGCGTAAACACTTTGATGGATATGCATGGCATTGCCCGGTTGATCGGCTACGGGTTTGGCCATGAAGGTAATCGTCTTGCCGTGCTCGGCCGCCGCTGCCCGGGCCAGGCGCTTGAACATAAACGTCTGATCCGCCGCCGCCAGCGGATCACCGTGTTTCAGGTTGATTTCGAACTGCCCCGGGCCGGCTTCATGGGTAAGCACATCGATATTGACACCCAGCGCTTTCCCATAGGCGTAAATACTGTCGATCAACCCCGCGTATTCCTGCAAAATATCGACACCGTAGGACTGCTGGCCCGACTCTCTGGCACCATTGGAGAGAATCGGACGCGCCAGAGGTAGATTGGGATCACTGTGCAGCTCGGCGATGTAGAATTCAAATTCAGGCGCGACCGTAGCTTTGAAACCGAGCGCCGCAAAGTGTTCGATAACCGTCCTTAGCGCCTGCCGGGGCACCAGGTCGGACGCCTCGCCATTGTCCTCGCGGGCGTCACAGATCACCGATGCCACCCGCCCCTGGCGCCAGGGCAGGACCCGCAGGGTCGACAGGTCCGGCTGTAAATTGATGTCCGGTTCCTGCACGGCAACCACACCGGCGTCAATGGTGCGCCCCTGTACATCCTGGGAAAACAACGACTCGGCAATCCGCAGATGGTCGTCGCTTACGGCCTGGACAAACTTGTCCGCCGGCAGCACCTTGCCCCGGGCGATACCCGCGGCATCGGCAGCGACACATTCCACTTCATCGATATCGCGCTGGTTTAACCAGTCCGGTAGCGATGTCCGGGTCGGCGTCTCCGCCGCCTGCGTATTTTCCAGCGTTTTGGTCATATCGATACTATCCTTCTCCATATCTTTTTATCTGTCTGTCCGACTTGTCGTCTTAACCGAGGTGTCTAAGTTGTTGACCGACTTGTCCGGCGTGCCTGCGGTACCGAATCGCGACGGGTCTCCTGCGTTTGCGCCGCCTGCCAGCTGGCGGCTGCTTGCAGGCATCTTGATGGTTTGATAGCGTCAACCGTCTATAGCAGAGACGTGTGCCTCCACTCCACCAGCGTCCACGGCGGCGCCACCGGATCGGCGGCTGGCACGGTGATATTGAACGACACCATTATAGCGGAGCTTTTTCATGCCCTCAGCGAATCGAGACCAGGGTACCTACGACACCGCCGACTACCAGGCGGCCGACGGCAGGCACCACCTGCATCCCTTCACCGATTTCAAATCACTGCGCAGTCGGGGTACCCGGGTCATCACCCGCGCCCAGGGCATTTACCTCTGGGATTCGGAGGGCCATAAAATGCTCGACGCCATGGCCGGTCTGTGGTGCGTCAACCTGGGTTATGGTCGCGAGGAACTGGCCCAGGCGGCCTACACGCAAATGCAGGCGCTACCCTACTACAACAGCTTCTTCCAGACCACCACCCAGCCGGCCATCAAGTTGGCCGAAAAACTGGCTGAGGTGTCACCGGAGAGCCTCAATCACGCCTTTTTTACCGGTTCGGGATCGGAATCCAACGACACTATCATACGCATGGTCAGGCGCTACTGGCAGTTGCTCGAGCAGCCGCAAAAAACCGTGATCATCAGTCGCAACAACGCCTACCACGGCAGTACCGTGGCGGCCACCAGCCTCGGCGGCATGCGCTATATGCACGACCAGAACAGCCTCGCGATCGAGGACTTTGTCCATATCGACCAACCCTACTGGTTTGGCGAGGGCGGCGGGCGTCCGGTGGAGGCGTTTGGGCTTGCCGTTGCACAGCAGTTGGAGAGCAAAATTCTCGAGTTGGGGGTGAACAGAGTTGCCGCCTTTATTGCCGAACCGGTGCAGGGGGCCGGTGGTGTGATTATTCCACCGGCCAGCTACTGGCCGGAAATTCAACGTATCTGCGACCACTACGGCATACTGTTGATCGCCGATGAAGTCATCTGTGGTTTCGGTCGTTTGGGCGCCTGGTTCGGTTCCGATCACTTCGGCATCAGACCGGACCTGATGACGATTGCCAAAGGGTTGTCATCCGGTTATCTACCCATCGGCGGGGTCCTGGTCGGCGACCGGGTCGCCGGGGTTTTGATCGACCAGGGAGGAGAATTTGCCCACGGCTTTACCTACTCGGGCCATCCCACCACGGCGGCCGTAGCGCTGAAGAACCTGGAAATCCTGCAACGCGAACAGATCATTGAAACCGTCGCCGCGCAGACCGCCCCCTATCTAGAGGCCGCCTGGGGCAAACTGGGCGAGCATCCCCTGGTGGGGGAAGCGCGCAGCCTGGGCCTGCTGGGGGCGATAGAGCTGGTAAAAGACAAGCAGTCCCGCATCCGCTTTGACGACAAGGGCAGTGCCGGCGCCCTGTGCCGCGATATCTGTTTCGACAACGGGCTGGTGATGCGGGCAGTGGGGGATACCATGGTAATCTCCCCTCCCCTCGTCATCACCACTGCCGAGATTGACGAGTTGGTTGAAAAAGCATCCCGATGCCTGGACAAGACCCTGGCGGCCATCAACGACGGTAAATTGTCCGACTAAATCAGCCCCCTGAACGCAGCACCGGCGGGCCTTCATGCGCTGAGGCCCGCAACCGGCACTTGCCCGCTATGACAACTCGGGCACCGCGGCCCTGCTCTCAAAGTAATCACGCGTCAGTTTCACCACGACCGGACTCAGCAGAATCAAACCGATCAGGTTGGGAATGGCCATCAGTGCATTGAGAATGTCGGCCACAATCCACACCAGATCGAGTTTTACGACCGCGCCGACCGGAATCGCAAGCACCCAGGCCACCCGAAACGGCACTATGGCCTTGACGCCAAACAAGTACTCGGCACAGCGCTCACCGTAGTAACTCCAGCCCAGCATAGTGGTAAAGGCAAATAACACCAGCCCCAGGGATATCACGGTATCGCCGTAGGGCAGTACCATATTGAAGGCGGCCTGGGTCATATTGACGCCCTGCGCGCCGCTGGTCCAGACACCGGTCACCACGATACACAGACCCGTCACACTACAGACGATCAGGGTATCGATAAACGTGCCCAGCATGGCCACCACACCCTGGCGTACCGGGCTGTTGGTCTGGGCGGCGGCATGGGCAATAGGCGCACTGCCGAGGCCCGCCTCATTGGAGAACATACCGCGCGCCACGCCGCGCTGAATCGCCAACCAGACCGATGCCCCGGCGAAACCACCCACCGCCGAGACCGGTGTAAAAGCGCTTTCCACGATGGTGACGACCGCCGAGGGGATCTCAGTGAAGTGAAACGCCAGCACAACCAACCCGCAGGCGAGGTAAGACAGTGCCATAAACGGCACCAGCTTGCCGGCCACGTTGCCGATGCGCTTGATGCCGCCGAGCAACACCAGCGCCACCAGCACCGCCAGCACCACGCCGGTCAGCATCACCGGCACCGCAAAAGACTCCCGCAGCGCATTGGCAACGGAGTTGGACTGTACTGTGTTGGCAAGGCCGAAGCCCGCCAGGGTACCGAAAATGGCAAACAGAGTGCCGAGCCATTTCCACTTTTCCCCAAGGCCGTTTTTGATGTAATACATGGGGCCACCCACCCGGCGGCCCTCTTCGTCCACTTCGCGATACTTGACCGCCAGCACCGCCTCGGCATATTTAGTGGCCATGCCGACCAGCGCCGTGCACCACATCCAAAACAGGGCCCCCGGGCCGCCGATACCGATCGCGGTGGCGACGCCGGCGATATTGCCAGTGCCGATAGTGGCCGACAGTGACGTCATCAGGGCATTGAAAGGGGTAATATCGCCCTCTCCCTGACTCTTGCGGCCGGAGAACAGCTGCTTAAAACCGTAACCTATTTTCTTGAGCGGCATAGCCCGCAGGCGCACCATCAAAAACAGTCCGGTGCCCAGCAGCAGCCCCATCAGCGGCTCCCCCCACAACAGATTGCTCAACTTACCGGCGTACTCGATCATTACTTCCATAGTTATTATTCGCTTTTCAATAGAGTTATGTTTTAGCGTTAGATTTCTGCATTACAATCAGTTCGCGCTGCCCGGGCGCGTCGGCAGTGGCTAGGTGTTCGAATCGGTAATCGACGCCAGCAGTTGCCGGCGCTGGGGAAACAAGCCGAATACTCCACCGGTGTGAATAAAGACGATATCGCCGTGTCGCGGCAGACCACCGGCTTTTATTTCGCTTATCATGCCGTGGAAAGCCTTGCCTGTATAGACGGGGTCGAGCACCAACCCCTCAAGCCCGGCCACCAGTTTAATGGTCTCGAAGACCTCCGGCGATGCCTTGGCATAGCCGGCACCGATATAGCGGTCGTTGGTGATGACATCGACCTGCCCCAATTCTACCTCGACCGCATAGCACCGCTGCCACTTCAGCAGATCGTCGCCGACCTTCTCCCGAAAGTAGGCCGCATCATCACAAACCGCCATGCCCACCACCCGGCAGCCCAGTCCCAACAGCCTGGCGCCGACCGACAAGCCGGCCTGGGTCCCGCCGGAACCGGTGGCAGTAACGATATGGCTCGGGGCGATTCGGTGGGTGTGGAAATCCTCTGCCAATTCTTCGCAGGCCCTGACATAGCCCCAGACGCCGATCTCATCGCTGGCACCGGTGGGTATGGAAAATGCCTTGCGACCCAGGCTGCGATAATGTGCCTGCCAGCGCTGGAAAATAGCCTCAAGATCGGTTTGAAACTCAGCCTGTGCATAGTAGCTGACCCGGGCCCCGGCGAGGTAGTCGAGCAATAGATTACCATCGACCTCTGCCGGCGCCTCGCCCCTGAGTATCAAGTGCACACTGAGCCCCAACTGGGCCCCCAGTAATGCCGTAGCACGGCAGTGATTCGATTGCAGACCGCCGCAGGTAAGCAGCGTATCGCAGCCTTGGCGCTGCGCCTCGGCCAGCACGAATTCCAGCTTGCGCACTTTGTTGCCGCTGAGCACGCTACCGGTGAGATCGTCACGCTTAACCCACAGCCGTGGCCCCCCGAGATGGTCCGACAGTCGATCGAGCGGCTGCAGGGGTGTCGGCGTCCGTGCCAGCGCCAGACGCTGGGGGTAGACGAGCGTCATCGGGGCGAGCCGCCGGCCGGTATTGCCGGGGTCGGCCTATATGGCTTTGATGGTGCCTTTGGGCAACACAGCATGGACGGAGCCTTTTTGAAACTTCAGCTCGATATTATTGCCGGCATCGACAACGATATAGTCGCCATCCACCTTGGTGATCTTGCCCAGCAAGCCGCTGTTGAGGACGATTTCATCGCCCTTATTCAACGAACTGACCAATTCCTGGTGTTCCTTCTGGCGTTTGCGCTGGGGTCGGATGATGAAAAGATACATGAACACAAATAAGCCGCCGAACATGATCAGCGTGATCATGGGGTTGGCTTCCGGCGCCGGGGCCGACTGTGTTTGTGCCATAGCGGCAGGAATCAGAAATTCCATGCAAATTACCCTTATTAGTCGTCTCTGGAAAAGCGGGTAACTCTACCGTGTTTGGGGGGCACAGGCAATCGCCCGTCGATCGACAGGAGGGATACCGACTGGGTAATTTCGAGCGCCCCTAAAAAACCACGCCGGCAGCGGAGTTACCCCTGCCAGTGCGGTGTGCTGGGCGCCCGTAGCTTACTAAGCGTAGTCTCGAAACAGTTTTCTAAACGTACTCGGAGACAGATTAGTCCAACGTTTGAAAGCGTTGGTAAAGCTGGTTCGATCGGAAAAATCCAGCGAGGCCGATATACTATCGATACTCAGATTTTGTTCGATCAGATACCCAATGGAAAAATGAAAACGGACTTGATCACGCAGCTGGGCGAAACTGATGTGCTGTTGCTGCAAACGCCTTTGCAGGGTTCGCTTGGACAGATTCAGTTCTTCAGCAATGTAATCAATTGCCAGCGGTGCTTTACCGATACGACGTTGCAAAACCTCTACAACACGACCGGGAACACCATATACTTCTGGTAAACGCGCCTGCTGGATATACTCGTCCAGAGACTTAACTCCGGCTACGGCAAACCCGGCTGCTTCATTAACGCGTTCTTTTGCTTGGGCAGATTGTATTTCAATCATTCTGGCCACTCCTTCTGCCATAAGTTCTATGGTTTCAATGTCATTAGGGGAGAATTCCCCTTGCCGAGGAGTGGTTGAGATAAAACACAACACCCCAAAAAGTTGTTGGCCCACTTTAATAGGCGTACCTATATAGGACGTGGCACCCAGACCATTATAAGCTACAAACGGAGATTGCACACGATCGGCACCAACTTTTGGCGCACATATCGTTTTTTCCTGCTGCACTATTTCATCGCAAAAACTTCCCGCCAAATCCAACTCCTGATCGGTGCTGAATTGTTCCGAGTTGCGAGTGACAGCCAGCAGCCGATGCCGCGACGACTCTTGGACTTTACTGACAAAGCCGTGTTGCGCACCGAACATTCGACAACCGCTGTCCAGGTAAGCCTGGTACTGAGCCGTCGAAGACTCTAAAGGATTTGCTAACAGATTGTATAGAAAGCGCAGCCGATCCGTAAAACTACCGAAGTCGTACTGAGCCAAGGGTGGAGTATGACAATCGTCAAGCTCCTGTTGGTTACTCCGCAACAAGGACGTCAACTTGCTCTCCATAGGGTATATAACCGCGCCCATCAAACTATTTGTGTGTCGGTCAGCCATGGCTGACTCCCGGTTGGCCTGTAAAACTGCCTGTAATTGACTGCCAAAATATGCCTAATAATTACGGATAACTAGTCTCATTCGCGCCAGCATGTTGTTTCACGCGCCAATAGTTCCGACTTATTAAGTCGATCACACTAATTTGAATTGCCTTAGAACTTTAGATAAAAAAGTTAGATAAATCTTAGACTTAGAGCGCATTACGCCTATATTCAATACAACTAGTAAAATTTTTACAGGCATTTTTTATAATTATAAGTTCTATTAAATTATCACTTACTCGATAATTTTCGATGAAAAGGTGGCCGGATATGAAGAGTGGGAAATAGCCGCCAAGTGCGGCCAAAAAGGAGGAATTGGTCATTTATTGACGAGCATGGATTAACGGTACTGGCGTCGGGCATGTCGTCACGATGAAACGTGGTTTTAACTCTGCCTATCGTCTATTCGAGGCGGCGTACTGGCCGATAACACATTAGGCGGTGCACGCTACTTATAAGCCCCTTCAAAGCCCGGATGCTGCATTTGTTCGAGTGTCTGTCTTTTGCAAGCAGCCCGGCGTCGGGTTGTGTTCATTGGGAGACGCACGACGGAGTTCGACCTGTATCTGAGTATTGGTATAGAGCAGATACGCGAACACAACCGGTTGCTGACAGAAAAAATTGTCCGTTGTGTTTCTGCGAAAAATCTACAGACACCATCCGATGCAAGTCAACGGGGCGGAACCCTGGTGCTGAATTTAGAAGTCAACAGAAGATCGTAGATACTCTACAACAAGCCGGCGCGCTATTTGACGCGCGCTCACTGGGACTCCGTATATCACCTCATATGTATAATACTGAACAGGAGATAGATACGGTTAGTCGTTGCCTTATAGAGTAGTTCTTGTAGCCTGTAATGTATTTATTATCAGGTTGTAGCCGCAGCAAAAGCACGACAAGCACCTGATGATATTTTCATGTCCCCTCCCCTTTGGTTGCCGCCGAAGCAGAGATAACCGCCTAGATCGCGCGCCGGCTGCGTGACGAATAGCAGCCTTAACTTCGTTGTTTCTGAATAAATTTAAATCGTATTTCTTCAATCGAGCAATAAAGCACTGGTACAACAAACACGGCGAGAATTGCTAATAGCATACCACCAAAAGTGGGGATAGCCATCGGCACCATGACATCTGAGCCTCGGCCTGTTGAACTTAGAACTGGCAACAGAGCCAATATTGTCGTTGCACTGGTCATCATCGCCGGACGTACACGGCGATTACCTGCCGCAATCGCCGCCTTTCGAATACCCGCAATACTGCCAGGTTTCCGTTCCCTAAATACCTTTTGTAAATACGAGCAGACGATCACGCCATTATCAGTGGCGATGCCAAACAAGGCCAGAAAACCCACCCACACGGCAACACTTAGATTGATAGTGCCCATTTGAAAGAGTTCGCGAATACTGCTGCCGGCTATCGCAATATCAACAAACCAGGGCTGACTATACAACCAAATAAAAATAAAACCACCTGACCAAGCGAATAAAATACCGGAGAAAACCAGCAGTGTAGTTGTCACCTGCCGAAATTGAAAATAGAGAATTAACCAGATGAAAAATAATGCAAAGGGTAAAACGACCTTCAACTTCTTTTCCGAACGGACCTGGTTTTCGTATGTTCCAGTGAACTTATAACTGACCCCGGAGGGAATTGTTAGTTCTCCAGTTGCGATTTTATCGCTTAAAAACCGCTGTGCCTGCTCTACAACATCTACCTCTGCAACCCCGGCCAGCTTATCAAAGATCACATAGCCTACGAGAAAGGTGTCTTCAGCTTTAATAACCTGCGGCCCACGCTTGTAGTTAATACTGGCCATGGCTTTCAATGGAATTTGCGTACCGTCAGGGGCGGCAACCAGGATATTCTCGATTTCTTCGATTGAATCGCGCAGCTCACGCTGGTAGCGCACCCTGACAGGATAACGCTCACGCCCCTCAACGGTTTGAGTGATGGTTTTACCACCAATGGCCACCTCGATAACATCCTGTACCATTTTAATCTTGATCCCGTAGCGGGCGATAGCATCCCGATCAATATCAATTTCCAGATAAGGTTTACCCACAATACGATCAGCCAATACAGCTTCAGCTTTGATTGACGGCACTTGCTTTAGTAGTTTTTCTACCTCTAGTGCGACAGTTTCTATAGTTTGTAGGTCTGGCCCATAAATCTTCATCCCCATCGGGGCTCGCATGCCACTTTGCAGCATAACAATACGTGCCGCAATGGGTTGTAACTTGGGTGCTGATGTGGTGCCTGGGATGGTCGCCGCTTTGACGATTTCTTGCCATATATCATCAGGCGACTTGATTTCATCACGCCATTGACGGAAAGGTTTGCCGTCGTTATCGGGTATTAGGCCGCCCTCTTTATCACGAAAAAATTTACCTTTCTTCTGGTCGTATTTAAAAGTTAAAACCACACCCTTTTTGTCAACCTTATATTCCGATTTATAAGTAACAATGGTTTCAATCATCGAGACTGGAGCCGGATCCAGAGGGCTTTCTACTCGCCCTAGTTTACCCACGGCGTGCTCCACCTCGGGGATTGCACTAATTGCCATATCTTGTTTTCGTAATACGTCGCTAACTTCACCTATCGAAGCATGTGGCATCGTGGTGGGCATCAACAGGTAAGCTCCCTCATCCAAAGGAGGCATAAACTCCTTTCCCAAGCCGGGGAAAGCATGTATTGCGCTACGCCATGGTGCCGTCTGTTTTACCAGGTCCGGCAACCATTGAAATACTGATGCAAACCCCAACCAAATAACAAATCCAAATAGTACAATACTGCTGCAGAGACCTAAAAACAGCAATTTCACTTGCAAGAGGAGAGAGAGCACTTTTTCATATTGTCGAATACAGGTATAAAAGAATCCTAACAAGCCACCAATGCTAACGAGTACAAAAAGCGCATTACTGACAGCCTGATCAATACCTAGTGGTTGCCAGTCTGATGCAAGCACTAGCGCAAAGACAACTGCAATAGAGAGGTTAAAAATAAAAAACAACCGATGTCTTAAATGTTCAGGTAAATATTTGGCGGTTAGATTAAAAACAGCGATGGTAACAATTAGAACACTGAGCCAAAGTGGGAACCAGGAAAACAAAGAAAACGCTATAACTGCGGACGCTGCGATAACCGCCCAAAAGCCTTGCCTTAACCAAGCCGCCTTAAATCGACCTGCAATAAACCAGTGTGCGAGTGGAGGGATAATGGTGAGCGCAACAATTATAGAGCCTAACAACGCGAAGGTTTTCGTGTAAGCCAAAGGCTTGAAAAGCTTCCCCTCCGCAGCTTCCATGGTGAATACCGGGAGAAAACTGATGACTGTCGTCAGCACGGCGGTGACGACAGGGCCGGCAACCTCGCTACAGGCACGGTAAACAACCTCCAAACGCGACTCTTCAGGTGGCGCATCGTCGAGATGTTTAAGAATATTCTCAATTAAAACAACTCCCATATCAACTATAGTCCCAATGGCAATAGCGATACCGGACAGTGCGACAACATTGGCATCGACCTTGAACAACTTCATACCTATAAATGCCAGTAATACCGCCAAGGGTAGTACTGTGGAGATAAGCGCAGCACTGCGTAGATGAAGAACCATTAAAACAACGACGACGATAGTGACTAGAATTTGCTGGCGTACGGCATCCTCCAACGTACCCAGCGTCTCATTAATTAAGCCTGTACGGTCATAAAATGGAACAATCTTAACTTGGCTTTGCTGGCCGTTGGCTAAGGTTTTTTTTGGAAGACCTGGCGATATCTCTTCGATTTTTGCCTTAACCCGTTTAATCACAGCTAATGGATTCTCACCATAGCGTGTGACCACTACACCCCCGACAGCATCGGCGCCGCCTTTGTCTAAAGCGCCGCGCCGTAATGCAGGGCCGAATTCTATTTCGGCGACTTGATCCAGTGTTATGGGTACGTTATCACGCTGAGTGATGACAGTTCGGCGTAAATCGTCAAGCGACTTAACAAAACCCAATCCACGAATGACATACTCCACCGCATTAATTTCGATGGTTCGCGCCCCCACATCAATGTTACTGGCGCGCACGGCGTTAAAAACCTGATGCAAAGCAATGTCATAGGTTCGCAAGGCATCAGGGTCAACATCTATCTGATATTCTTTAACATAGCCGCCAATAGAGGCGACTTCGGCAACACCATCGACGCCTTGTAAAGCGTAGCGAACGTACCAGTCTTGTGTTGAACGCAGCTCTTGTGGGTCCCATCCCCCTGAGGGCCCACCTTCGGGCGTAAAACCTTCCAAGGTATACCAAAAGACCTGTCCCAAAGCGGTCGCATCCGGCCCTAGTTGGGGGGTAACACCTTGTGGCAAGGTACCGGATGGCAGGCTGTTCAGTTTCTCCAAGATGCGGCTGCGCGTCCAGTAGAATTCGGCGTCTTCTTTGAAAATGATATAAATAGAGGAAAAACCGAACATAGAATAGCTGCGAACAGTTTTGACTTTTGGCATACCAAGCAAGGCTGTCGTTAGCGGGTAGGTAATTTGGTCCTCAATATCCTGTGGTGAACGACCCATCCATTGTGTGAATACGATTTGCTGGTTCTCACCGATATCCGGAATTGCATCGACAGGAACGGGGTTGCGCGGCAGGCTCTCGATCTCCCAATCGAACGGCGCAACGCTAATACCCCATAAGACAATTAGAGTTGTAAACAATACCACAACGAGTTTGTTTTCGAGGCAGAATCGTATAAGCCGATTGAGTATAGTACTGTGTTCAGTGCGCATGGATTGACGCCTCTCCTACTTTGTGCACTGTCTCCAGCTCCCCACACTGCAGCATCCTGCCACCAAAATAGGGATTGCGTAGATTATTATCGGCTTGTAGCCAGCTAGTGCCTCGATCACCGTAAACCATTGGACAAAACATTTGATAAACTGTTTGACCAAATGCCTCGGGTCGTCGGCTGACTTGGTCAATCATTGCTTTTGATAGGGCTTCAAAACCCGGTTTACGTAAATCATCTAAGGACTCAGCAGCAAGCATCGTGTGCACCAAACTCGACAGTTGCCCGCTGTGTCCTGTAACTTTCATCATTTCTTTCAACGTATTTTTTGCCGATTCAATATCATCTTCAGCCAAGCCGGATTGCAAACTTAAATAATGCGGTAATAGATTTTTACTTGTGATCAAGTCAATTTTCAGGCTTAGTCCCACATGCCCACCACTGTCATAATCGCTATGTTCGTGATCGATGGAATTGGTTGATGATTCTTGATGCTGATGCCCTGGTATCGGACCACCGCCATCGGGGTTCATCATGCTGGGCTTTGCTTGAATTTGCAGGGCGCTATCAATTTTAAAGGCGCCATGCGTAACCACTTCATCACCTTGTTCAAGACCGGATTTAACAATATAAAAATCGCCAGCACGTGCACCCAGGTTAATCTCACGACCTTCAAATGTTGGCCTCTCAGCATTTTTCTTAAGATAGACAACGGCGCGCTTGCCTGTTCTAAGTACCGCACTTGCAGGTAAAACCAACGGCGCTTCGGCCTCCTCGTCAACAGTGATACCCATTTTTTCCACAGGCACCAGGTCCATGCCACAAATATCACATTGGCCAGGGCCGTCTTTAATAATTTGCGGGTGCATTGGGCTTATCCATTTACCTATAAGCTCGGGCGTATAAACGATACCGTTCTTTGCGATTTGCGCTGAAATTTGCGCTTTAGCAAACATGCCTGGCTTTAAGCGACCACCGTTATTCGGGACATTAACCCTCAGCGTGACCGTGCGGGTTTTTCGGTTTAGCTCCGGCTCGATAAAACTAATATTTCCCCCGAAGCTTTCACCTGGGAAGGCTTCGACTGAAAATGACACACTTTGCCCAAAGCGCAGCCAGGCTAAGTCAGCCTCATAGGCTTCCAGCTGTAACCATAAATGGCTGAGATCGACAATCTTAAATAGAGGCTGTCCTGTCTTGACGTAATCACCTTCGTTAATTTTCTTTTGAACCACCACGCCACTGATGGGGGCGAGCAATTCAAACTCCTCAATCGGGTTATTATCTTCCAGTATTTTTTCGATTTGAGAGGGCAGCAGATCCCACAAGCGCAATTTCTCTTTGGCTGATTTCGTCGCGCTGCTGCCGGGGTTGTAACGATGCGAAGTGAGAAGTTCACTAACGGCCGTGAGTAGCTCCGGGCTGTAGACTTGCGCCAAGTGTTCACCACGCTGCACTTTTAGACCGTTAAAATTGACAAACAAACGGTCAATTCGGGCAGGAAAACGTGCCGATAAAGAGCGCACTCGTGTTTCATCATAACCAAGCTTACCGACTAAACGCACTTTCGCCTCAGGGTAACGCTTCTCAACCCTGGTTGTTTGAATATCAGCAAGTGCTTCAGCAGTTTGACTCATGGTTAAGGTGCGCGGGCCACTATCCTCTCCTGAGCTCGCTGTTATTGGAATAAGCTCCATGCCACAGATCGGGCATTGACCCGGCTCAGGTTGTTGTATTTGCGGGTGCATCGAGCACGTCCACGTGGTGAACTCCTCTGGCAGGAAGTTAGTTTGCTGTTGATGTCCGACATGCGACTGCGAATCGCCGGTACCAGATTGATTGACACTGGTTTGCTGCGTTTGGGAACTATCGGGAGCGGTACAACGACCAATTGAAAATGTGACTACGAGCACTAGCAAGACGCTAATAATATAAAGCTTTTGTTTTGACCTTTTCATGCCTCTATCTCATTAATCAGTTAGCTCTATTAATTTAGCCAAAGACCACCGGACAAGGTGGTTAGCTGCCAGCGGGCAATCCATGCATCTGCCGCAGCACGCCAATATTTTTGTTGCAAATTTAGTAATGCACGATCACTATCGATAACAGATAATATGTCAGCCTTACCGGTAAGGTAGCTGGATTCAGCGATTTCTCGCGCTTGCTTTGCGAGGGGTAAAATTTCGCTTTGATAGCGAGATAAACGTTGTTCCGCATCACTTAGAGCGATAATACGCGAACGTGTTTTTGCCTTGATGCTTAATTCCAAGGCTTTTAATTTGGCACTAACGGCTTGTCTGCTGAAGTTGGCCTCGCGTATTTTGGCCTGGTTCGCACCTTGCCATAGCGGCAGCGATACGCCTACCACGACTGCCCAAGGGTCTTTACCGCTGTCGGGCATATCGGAATTGATTGCCTCGCCGGTAGAGATACGGTTAATACCTACAGAAAAATCAGGAAGATTCACCAGTTTGGCCAAACGCAACCGGGCATCGCTACTATCCTCCAGTGCCTCCAGCATTTTGATTTGTGGCGATTGCTCGACGCTGGCTCGCAACCACAAAGACTTGTCCTCGCGCAATGGAGGGGGCACTTGCCAACTCAAATTCAAGCGTTTTCTCCCCTCTTCCTTTCCAAGCAGAGCTTCTAACATCGATGTTTGCGAGGCAACTTCGGCTGTTTGCCATGCGAGTCGATCCTCGACTTGTGCCACCTCAACCTGTAAATGCAACAATTGACTTAAACCACCCCCCGATTCAACGCGTGTTTTAACAACCGCCACAAGTTGCTCTAACAAAGACAAATGCCGCTGGGAAATTTCGAGGGCTTTTTCAAGGTAGGCAATATCAAGAACACCCTTCGCTACTTTGTCGACTACCTTAAACTGCTCTGATATAGCGGCATGCCACAGGGCTTGGGCCTGTGCTTCAGCAATATCTCTTTTACGTGAGAGTTTGGTCGGCCATGGGATAGCCTGTTGCAGCATAATTGCCTGCTCTTGCGGTCCCGTGCGCGTTTGAATGGACTCGATAAAGTGACTGAGCTGTAGTTTAGGGTTAGGCAGTACGCCCGCTGATTTTATCGAGGCGCGTGCGGCTTGAAATTGTGCGTCAGCCGCTTGCAAACTCGGGTTATAACGTAGGGCTTGTTGTACAAATGGCCCGACAAATTCTCGCCTGGATAGCAGCTCCGTGTGAAAGGTTTGTTGATCCAGTAAATCATCCACCCTCAGTTCAGTACCGTATACTACGGTTATTGAACCACCTAGCAGCACACAATAGACTATCAACCAACGGTATAACGTGCGCTTTATTTTATTGTATTGGGTAAAAATAGACTTCTTCATTGACCCGCTCTTTATCACTAAAGGGAGAGAATTCCTATTGATTAACAACGGAATATATATCGAGCTTTTCAGTGCACTTAAGGTGAATAACACAAAAGTAGCAACTGAGACTCAGGCATCAGACTTAGCAGGATAGAGCTGCGATAGCGCGCCGGCAGACACCCGTTCAGGTGAATGCAAAAGACACAATTATCCTAGGAAACTGAAAATAGGAGGGCGAAATAGGTTTTGAACAAGAATGGATACCAGGTTATTTGGGGACAATGACATAGCCTGGTTTGACGTTTGCACAAAATTGGCATGAAACTGTGGTGGAACAAAAGCCATTGAGTTGCATCCACCTATGATACATGCGCAGTGCTCAGCACAGCAATCTGTATAGGTATCAGATAGAAAGGAGTCCATTTGCGAAGTGGGTAAATCGCTAAGCGTTTCCTGCTGTTGATGGCAAGGGGGCAAATCGTTGTACTGAGCAAACGCTGTTTGCGTATTGCCATCACCACTGTCTTTGTACAATGTACTTGGAAACATAGTGCCGCCGACCTGCATGGCCATCATACAACCAGATGCAAAGGCACCATTAGCCTGGACAATAACAAGCACAAGCAGGGAAAGAAAAACCTTTACTCTCTTTACGGTCTTCCTTTTGTAAGCTTGGGTACTGCCCATTTCTATAGCCACTGGCAATTAAAGGAGATGTTCTGGCAATCTATGACTTCAGGTCACTAATATTTGACTAACTTCCGAGCCTTATATCATAGGCAAACTTTGATTGCAATAACTTCTCTGCTGCCTTCTATTCAATCAATACGTTGGCGGTTTCATAAACCATCACTCACACAGACAGTTTACTCGCCAACCTCAGCACTACAGTGCTTACTAAAGAGGCTGAGTCAAATCTAAGTCAGCGGCCTGTTGCACGAGATAGCGTATGAACCCTATGACTTAACTATATCCCCAGCTCATCCAGTTCAGCCAGCAAGTCACCGTGGTGAGTTTTAGTTTTGAACTTATCCATCACTTTCAAGAGACGGCCATCCTTTCCGATGATATAGGTTGTTCTGATCAAACCCATAAATTCTTTGCCCATAAACTTTTTCATGCCCCAGCAGCCATACTTGTCTGCTACCGCGTGGTCCTCGTCGGACAACAGAGGAAAATTTAAATCGTGCTTTTCAATAAATTTAGGCAAACGTGCAACTGGGTCAGGACTAATTCCCAAGACGACAACTTTACGCTTTTCAAAGTCTTTTTTAGAATCACGAATTCCGCAGGCTTGGACTGTGCACCCTGGAGTGAGCGCTTTCGGATAAAAAAAGATCGCTACTGGGCTTTTTCCTTTAAAATCTTTTAAGCTGACTGTATTACCATCTTGGTCTTTCAGACTGAAGGCCGGAGCCATATTGCCGATCTTGGGATAAGGCACTGTCTCTCCTTTAAAATACTGAGGTAAATACGCACTGATCCCCATATACCAATCCCTACAGGACGAAAGAACTGTACTCACAGTGCGCCATTAATAGTGTTGCGGGCCTGAACCATACCACACCTCTCCCACGCCCACCATAGCCTAAGACCTCGGCTAAATGCCGAAGTACCTGATCTGCCCAAATTGCCCACTCTTTCGATACTTAGGGATAAACACACTATCGCACTTACCCTCTAAGCGGGTGTGATTCAGGCCTCTCGGCTGTTTCATCCTTTCACTCCGGCGTCTTGCTTGGCGGCCCAGATGTTGGAGTGACTATGAGCCTCACGGAATTATCGAACTGCTAATACACCCCGGCACAGCTAGGGGTCTCCCTTTTGTCTCGGAAGGAAAAAACCCTATGAATCTTGTAGTTTTGAATTGAAAGAATCAAACAAAAATGATATGTTATAACGTCACATTATAATATCGTTACCCGCAGAGATCATTACATGCGCAATTTAATTTTATCTTTCATATGTTTATCGACAGTACTGTCGAGTGTGCCGGGTTTTGCGGATGATAAAGACGGGCAGGACATTGAGACGGTTTCAGTGATTGGGAAGCGCCAGGCCTATCAGGGGGCCTTTGACTACCAGGAAGTGCCGGCAGCATCTCAGGAAATTGACCTCGAGTTAATACATAATACAGGTGTACTCAACCTCAGCGAGGCTCTTGATTTATCTGCCACCGTTGCACGTCAGAATAACTTTGGTGGACTGTGGAACAGTTTTGCCATTCGTGGTTTTGCCGGTGACGAAAACTTACCCAGTGGATTTCTAGTGAACGGATTCAATGCAGGCCGCGGATTCGGTGGCCCTAGAGACTTGGTGGGTATTGAAAGGGTCGACGTGTTGAAAGGGCCAAAGGCAGCGCTCTTTGGTCGAGGAGAACCTGGCGGCGCGGTAAACCTTGTCACCAAGCGCCCAACATTTGAGCAGGGGGGAGAAATAAAGGCCACTTATGGAAGCTGGGAGCAAATACGCTTCGAGACTGATCTGCAAACCGTGCTCGATACCGATGATAAAATAGGCGTGCGATTTGTAGGCTTTGTTGACGATGCAGAAAGTTTTAGAAAGACAGTGGAGACAAAACGCGTCGGACTTTACCCATCGATTGCGTGGGAGTTTTCCGAAAACACCAGCGCAACCTATGAATTGGAATTCACCGAACAAGAATTGCCGTTTGACCGCGGTGTCGTGTCCCTGAACGGCAGGCTTGGCGTTATGCCAATAGAAAACTTTGTTGGCGAGCCGGGCGACGGCGATATTGAAACCGAGGTAGTGGGACATCAGTTAGAGGTAGAGCACAAGCTTGCAGACGATTGGACGCTTCTTGCCGGACTTGGATTACGAGATACAACATTTACCGGTTTCGCGTCCGAGCCCAATTTCGAAGGACGCCAAACCCTGTTTTTAGATGGAAGAACGCTGTCCAGATTCAGACGTTTCAGGGACTTCGATACAAAGTACGTAGTGATGCGTGCAGAGATTTCAGGTGCGTTTAGCACGGGGAATTTTGAGCATCGTATTGTCGCCGGTGCAGACTACGACCGTTTCGAAAATGACCAAGTTATCTTGCGCTATCGCCCACTCTCCATTCCATCGGATGCAACCTTGGATGAACTCGACCTCGACGATTACATCATTTTAGATATCCTTAATCCAGTCTATGGCGCAGCGCCGCTAATTGAGCTCGACCCGATCACAGACGCGAACAGAGACCGTTTGGAGGTTCAAAAAGCCTGGGGGATATATATTCAGGATCAAATAGCTATCACAGATCAACTTCAAATCCGACTCGGTGGAAGATTCGACGACTTTGAAAAAGACCTGGATGATCGTCTGACTACGCCAACAACAACCAGCTCACAGTCAGACTCCCGTTTCTCTCCTCAGGTTGGCGCTGTATATCTTATGGATGATTATACCAGCATCTATGCCACTTATGGCGAAGGCTTTAGGCAACTGACAGAATCAGATTTCGCCGGAAATCCATTTGCCCCCAATAAGTCAAAATCTTCTGAAATAGGAATTAAGACTGATTTACAAGGCTTTTTTGACAGCGTTTCCGGCGTGGCAACACTCTCGGTCTTCAATGTCGAACAGAGCAATATCCTAGTATTCGATGACCGCCCTGAAGCATCTGATGGTTTCTTTTTAAGGCCGGCAGGAAAAGCTGAAAGCCGTGGTTTGGAGCTTGATATTAATGCCCGACTCCCCGGCGATGTAGACGTGTGGTTCTCCTATGCGTATATCGACGCTGAATATACTAACGACAATCCCGATGCTAATTTTGGCGCGGCGATTGAGGAGGGTGACCCATTAATCAATGTTCCTGAAAACCAGTTGAGCGTGCAAGTCAGCAAAGGCTTTGTATCCAGCGCAACCCCCATAAGAGTTGGCGCAGGTGCTCTTTATGTTGGAGAGCGCCTGGGTCAGACCGCATCGGATTTCTATCTGCCAAGCTATACCACCGTAAGAGCCTTTGCAGAATTCGAGCCATCTGCAGATATCACCATTCGCTTGGACATTGACAACTTATTTGATAAAGAGTTTTATACAAACTCTTTTGCAGACGTCTGGATTGAACCCGGCGCACCGCGTCGCGCCCGCTTGACCGCTACGCTTAAATTCTAGTCGCCGTCTATTGTAAAACTAAAGTGCAAAATCCACTGTGTGGACTTCATACCAGCAACCCGGAATAGATCCGTCCATGAGTAAATCTGTAAAACAACCGCATGCGCAGCTTTACAATGCAAAGACCAGTTCTCTCAGCATGTCTCGAATTATATCCATTGACCTTTTACGCGGCCTGGTAATTCTTATTATGATGGTTGACCATGTGCGCGAGCGATTCTTTATGCACACCAGGGTCGGCGACCCAATAGACGAAACCGTGTCTCCCGAATTGTATTTCACACGTTATTTAACACATCTGTGTGCGCCAATATTTATATTTCTTGCGGGCCTTTCCGCATGGCTATACGCACACCCTGCCAGTGGCAGTTATCGTTCTCCGGCAAACTTCCTATTTAAGCGAGGACTTGTCCTTATTCTTATCGAAGTTGTTTTGTACTATCTCCTCTGGGTTGACACAATTGCTACAACAATTTGGCTACAAGTGCTCTGGGCGATTGGCGTCAGTATGATAGGTCTGTCGCTTATGTGTCGCTTAAACTACTGGATTATTGGTTTTGTTGGATTTTTAATTGTATTCGGACACAACGCACTGACCCCCATTGAATTCGCACCGGATGAGTTTGGTTATACGATATGGTCAATCCTTCACGACCAAAATAATATTGGTGAAGTCGGCGGGTTGACTATCAGGGCGTCTTACCCGGTGCTTCCATGGTTTGGTGTGATCCTGCTTGGCTACTTCGCGGGGCCGCTATTTGCGCATACGGTTAGCAGCATTACCAGACGCAAAGCCCTGATTATCATGGGACTGACAAGTCTACTGGTATTGCTGGTTCTACGTGGTTTCAATCTATACGGTGAGACCTCCCCTTGGTCCGTTCAGGCCACTACCGTCGGCACAGTGATGTCCTTTCTTAATTTCACCAAGTACCCGCCTTCACTTGATTATTTATTGGTTACTCTTGGGGTTGGCTTTTTTCTGTTGGCATGGTTTGACACTTTCCGCGATCAAAACGCTGCGCTAAAAGTCCTTGAAGTGTATGGCTCGGTCCCTATGTTTGCCTATATCGTTCACCTATACGCACTGCTTGCAGCCTACTGGGTATTGTACCTGTTCTTTGGCGCCACCCATGGCGATCGTTTTGGACTGAGTAGTGTTGGGCAGATATGGATTGGCGCAGCATTACTGGCACTGATACTGTACTTTCCATCGAAAGCATTTGCCAACTACAAGCACAGAGAAAAACACAATAGAGCCTGGTTGAGTTACTTTTAGGCAGTGCAATTGCTTTTTAGGCCTATTTTGCTCATCCAGTCATACTTAAATGCTGCTCAGTCTAAGCACTGTCAAAGTTAGTGGCTATTTACAGCCGGAGCTATTTTTTCCCAGGCAAGGAGCGCCGGTGTTCCATTACATCCAAAACCCGATGAATTTCTTCAGTGACAACCTTCGCATAACGACGAGTGGTAACAATCGACATGTGTGTGGCCCCCTCCACAATAAAGTGCTTTCCGTCCGTAGACAATGTCGACAATTCTGCCTGCAGCGCGCGCCAGATTTCAGTGAATTTCTCTCCACTGATGCCATTAACGTCACCCTGAACCTCAGGGCCGGCAGTAAACACTCGAATCGGGGTCGATCCAAAGTCGGTAGTTTGGGCGGCCCTGTCGAGCACGCTGGGCAGGCTGTATCCCTCCTTTCCCCCTTCCCTGCCGATGCGTCCATTACGGGCCATCCAGCGCAATGCCACAAGCTCATGCTGTGGTAAGCCCTCTTCCAGCTGCTCTTCCGTATCATACAAATAAAGCAGCAAACCCAACTCGCCCAGCACGCGAGCAATGGTGTATATCCAGGTGTTATTACTGGGCGGAGAGCCGTAAAGCCGCTCGTCCTGCTCTGGATGGCTGGAATCAATAAATATCAAACCCGCCACTTCACTGGGGTAATGATCAGCATAGACACGCACCAACGGACCACCCAGCGAATGTCCGGCAAGAATATAGGGCGGTTTTATCTCGGCCTTTGCAAGTAAGGTATGTAACTCGCCGGCTATCGTATCCGCATCGCGCACAGTGACACTGTCATCGCTCCATCCCAATCCCGCGCGATCATAACGGCAGACCTGAACACGGTCTTGCAGATGCTGCTGCAACCAGTAGTTGATTGGTGTTGAAACGCCCGCCCCACCCTCAATGATCACCGTTGGCAGATGATTGGGTTTTCCCTTACAGTCAATATGCAGTCTAAACCCACCCACATCATATCGCTGCCCCGGTGCGGGAACGTCATCGATCAACATACGAGTCGACAAGCCGATGGTTACCGTTATGGTGAGGACAATGCCTACGCCAATTACCAACCATTTGGCGGTTTTCCTGAGTACTCTAAACAACTGATCTGCTCTCTACTGGTTTTACATTAAATGTCGGATTTGAAAGCATCGGTTACTATGCCGTGCATATTATCGCTGTTTCATACCGGTTGCGGCTTCGTCTTTATAAGTGTCAACACGTGAGGGAATAACTTGACGCAGATAGTGGTTGTTTTCCATACCGACAAAAATCACTGTGGATGATAGCCTGGCGGCGTTCGAAACTACCTTTACCGTTAACGGCTATCAGATGAGCGTGAACATCGGTCAGACACGGTGTTAAACACCTAAGATTATAATATACTGAATACAAAAAAAATGGTGCAATCAAAACTATTTGCCGGGCAATAGTTACCCTTTTGATTTGACTAAACGTTTTTATAGGTACCAGTTCAATATCCGCAGACCCGGTCGCAGGCCACCTCACCCACGTTAAGCGTAGCGTTCACACCGGGCAATTCGGTGTTGCAGATACCAGACCTCAGCAGTGTAAAGCCCGCACTTCTTTGCGGTTACAAAATAGCCTGTCGCCATCAGCGCACTGATCGAGCAAGCCCGTATAAGAGTGCGAATTCCCCAATTGTTAGTGTTTTGGCACCCATTAACCGACTATTATTTATAGTAACATTGCCGATACGTGTAAAGACCAAACTGGTCAATTATGTCCGGCTATAAACTAACATGACAGGGAGATAAGGGTTTGAAGCAGCTTTTTAAAACGTTTTCCAAGGCAATGATCGCAGGTACGATGGGTGGATTGGCTGCGTGTCAGTCGGGGATTATTGGGACCGGACCAACACTACAGCGATCGGTTCTGTACAGCGATCAAGCGCTGCCGGAAAGCACCGCCACTACCGCTATGGTGACCGGTACAACCGGCGCAGCCGCGCAACAGGCCGGTGTCGATATCCTGCGAGCCGGCGGCACCGCGGCCGATGCCGCAGTGGGCACTGCAATGAAGCAAATTTGCCTCGCTGCCGGTGCCTGGGTCAGTTATGCCGGTATTATGAACGTTGTTTACTACGAGGCGGCCACGGGTAAAGTCTACAATATGAATGCCTCTTATAATACTGTCGCCGGGGAAACCGACCCGGCCTCCATTCCACCAGTAGAGTTTTCCCGCCGGCATTCCAAAGCCGCGATAGCACCCAATGGTCGCTCGGTACTGGTACCCGGTTTTATGAAAGGTGCGGATGAACTGGTCAAACGCTTTGGCAGGCTAAGCCTGGCCGAAGTAGTGGCACCCAGCGTGCAGTGTGCCGAGCAAGGGTTCACCTGGCACGAAGTCCCCGACCAGATATTTGCCTTTCGCAAAGATTTACTGGCTCGCGACGCTGAAACTAAAGCCGTTTTTACCAGCCCGAACGGTGACAACTATCAAGTCGGCGAGACGTTTCGGCAACCGGCACTGGCGCAAACCTTGAAAGCGTTTTCTCAAAAAGGCGCCGATTACATCTATAAAGGCCCATGGGCGAAAAAGCTGGTTGATAAAGTTCAGGCCATGGGCGGTAAGCTCAGTCTTGCCGATATGGCCGGCTACGAGGTGATATGGAGTGAACCACTAAGCACCCAATACCATGGTTATGATGTGTACGTCCACGGCCTGCCCGCAGTTGGCGGCGTGGCTACCGTGGAGGCGATGGAACTGTCAGAGCTGGCCAAACTGCCGAGCATGGGCCACTACAGTGAATCCCCCGAGGCGCTGCTTTGGATGAGTAACATTACCCGTGTCGGCATCTCAATGACCTATGCAGCGGAATTAGTGGGCAAGGCGTTAAGTATGGACCTTTCACCGCAAAGCCGCCTTAAACCCGAGGTCAATGAAAAAATCTGGCAGTTGATAAAAGCGGGCCACTTTCCTGGTGTCGTGTCACCAAAGAAAATAGTACCAGCGCATTCGGATGGGGTTGTCGTCATCGATCAATGGGGCAATATTGCCACCATGGTGCATACCATAAACACCGAAATGTGGGGCACCACCGGCCTGTTTGTCGATGGTGTCTCGATTCCCGACTCAGCGTCAATTCAAGTGCCGCAGGTGGCTGCTGTGACACCGGGTGAGCGCCTGCCCGACCCCACTAATCCCGGGCTGGTGCTCAAAGACGGCAAGCCTTTTCTGGGCTTCGCGTCCATTGGCGCCGGTTTGCATCAACGCACCCTATCCTGTTTGATCAGTGTGCTGGACTTTGGTATGACGCCCCAGCAAGCGATCAACGCACCGGCCTGGGGCTTCCTCAAATTCGATGCGAAGGATCCCACCAAACAAACCCAGCAGTTTGGTATCGGCGATCTGGAGCCGCAGATGATTAAATCGCTTAACGCCATGGGGATGGAGATTGACGAGAATGATACTACCCGCGGTTACTGGATTGGTATCCAGATTGACCCCGAATCCGGACAGCTCAAAGGCGGCAGCCCTCGCGCCTTGGGTGAAAGTTTGGGTGGGCGTGCAGTTGGCTACTAAAACCTCGACCATCTAACGCATGCGCCAACAGTAAACGGCTGCGTAACAGCCGTCGAATCTCTTTTACCAAATCTGCAACCAGGCCAGTGACAGGGGATTTAATACAATGCAGTTAATCAACAGGTTGATCACCATCGGTCTGGGCATCGCCGCGCTCGGCTGTGAAGTGCCAGTCGATACCAGCGCAGTAAAAGCTAAGCGCGACAGCGTCGGCATCGAGGTTTACCAGCGCGCGGAGCGTCTGATGGGACCACAGTTGAATCGGCATGTGCACAATGTGTTTATCGTGCCGCACTGGGTGGGCGATAGCGATGACTTCTGGTACAGGCGCGAGGCTAAAGACAGCCATGAGTTTATGTTGGTACAAGCTGCGACGGGAAATCAGCAGTCTGCGTTTGATCACGACGCTATCGCGGCGGGTTTGTCCGCTGCCGGCATCAGTGGTGTTAATGCGCAACAGTTACCGTTTACCGAATTTAGCTACAACGCCGATCGCAGCGCCATTCACTTTGTCATCGACGCGATCGAGTATCAGTGCCAGATCGCGACAACAGGTTGTCAAACGATTGCAAGAGCCGCAGCGAAACCCGCACCGGCGGGAGTGCTGGTATCCCATAACGGCAAATTTGGCGTGGAAACCCGTGCCGATAACAACCTATGGTTACTGGACCTGACAACTAACGACAGCCGCCAGCTAACCTTTGACGGCGGCGAGAACATCGGTTATGGCCTGTACCCGGACAACCGCGCCAACTTTGTCCCGCGTTACTATGCACGCAAAAATGAAGACAAAAAGGACCTGCCTGCCAACACGCTATGGTCACCGGACAATCGCACAGTATTGGTGCCGCTCATAGACCAGCGCCATGTGCAGCCTTATCCTTTTATGGAATCGGTGAGAAAAGACGGTAGTTTTCGTCCCCGGGTTCACAATGTCCGCATACCCATGATCGGTGAAAAACCAGCGTTTTTTGTCTGGTATTTGGTGGATACAACAACAGGTAAGAAACAGCGTGTCGATCTTCCCTATGACCAACTGTTACTGATTCAGCAGGACTATATCGCTGTGCGGGACGTCTGGTGGAGTGACGACGCCAGCCGGCTCTATATGGCCGCCCACGGGGATAATCTGGAGTCGGGCTTTTTATTTGAGGTGGATATCACCAGCGGCAAAAGCCGGACCGTGATCAAAGAAACCCTGTCCCCGCGTTTTGATATGAACTCCTCACAGTATTATCCGGCTAATGTGCGCATACTCAAGGACGGCGCCGAGGCACTGTGGTGGTCGCAGCGCAGCGGCTGGGGACATGTCTATCGTTACGATATAAAAACCGGCAGACTCCTCAACGCCGTTACCAGCGGCAACTGGTTAGTGCGAGAGATTATTGACGTCGATGAGCAGCGCAATGTCATGTACTTTACCGCCGGCGACAGCATACCGGGCAGCAACCCCTATTATCGCCATCTCTACCGCGTTAACCTCGACGGCACTGATCTAACGTTGCTGACACCGGAAGACGCCGACCATTTGTTGTTACCTGAAGACCCTTTGATATCCACCGATGGCATAACACCCTACCGCGCCATTTCCCCCAGTGGTCACTACGCGGTCTATAATTATTCCCGCGTCGACCAGCCCACGCGTTTTGCCATCAGCCGTATCACTGATGGCAAGGTCATAGCCGTGGTGAATGAAGTGGATGCCAGCGGTTTGTATGCACAGGGCTGGCGTCCACCGGAGGAATTCAAGGTCATAGCGCAGGATGGAAAAACCGAACTCCGGGGTGTTATTTACAAACCCAGCGATTTTGACCCCGATAAGCAGTACCCCATTATCAACGCGCAATATAATAGCCCGTTGATCGCCGTTGCACCGCGCCACTTTTTCCAGGCTTATCGCGGCCGAGCACCGCTGGCGCCGTCATCCTACGCAGAGCTCGGTTTTATCGTGGTGTCCTTGGATGCGCGCGGCACCACCTATCGCTCTGCCGCGTTTAACCATTACGGCGACGGCAAGCTCAACCAAATTGGCCTGGACGATCACGTGCATGCGATAACAGAGCTGGCTAACACCCGCCCCTATATGGACATCGACCGCGTCGGTATCGTGGGGTTTTCCTATGGCGGCTACACTACCATCAGAGCCATGCTGGAATATCCGGAATTTTTTAAAGTCGGCGTTGCGGGTGGACCGGTGGCTGATATGCATGCGATGTACGACGACTTTCACTGGACAGCGTTTCACGGCAAGCCGCGCTACGGCAATGGCACACGCTGGTCAGGCGACGACAAGACCGAGATACCGGAAAACTTTAAGTCGATGGCGTCATCGTTAATGGCAGATCGATTACAGGGAAAGTTGCTATTGCACTTCAGTGAGCTGGACGAAAACGTACCGCCGGCACAGGTTCTGCAATTTGTCGATGCGCTGATTGCCAACAATAAAGATTTCGACATGTTATATTTGCCCAACCGCACCCACTCTTTTATCGCTGAAGGTTACATCATGCGCCGCCAGTGGGATTACATGGTTGAGCATTTATTGGGTAAAACGCCGCCAAAGCAGTATAAACTTGATATTAACCGCCGCTAAAAGCGAATCAACTGAAAACCAATCAAAAAACACACCGTTCTCCGCCTGCGAGGGATTGCACGGCGGATTTTCAGCGGCTGGTCACCGTTTACAGATATTGTTATGCCGGCAGGGCTGACCAGTTGAGGTGTCGGGAGGCGCGCAAGCCACAACCGGTGAGGTCCTTCACCAGCAGGGCACGGTCACTCGGATTCAGAAATTCACCCACTTCGACGATACCCTGATCACCGCAGACGCAGACGTGCTGGTCATCGGCGAACGGATTATCCGAGTGCACCATAATGGACGCCCCCGGCCGGCAAAAGGACCAGGAGCACTGTGGTGAGCCTATTCCCCTTTCAATGAGCAGGCGCCGATCGTCGATATAGATCACTTCGGTCAGCCGGGTGCGGCGCTGGACGTAACACATCGCGAAGGCCAGCAGGGCGAGCTCAATACCGGCAAAAGGCACAATAACCCAGGCGCCTTTCAGCAGCACGCCTACGCTGATAAACAGTGAAACAGCAAAAAACGAGGCCAGTACCCAGAGGTTTGCCTGCCAGGTCAGTGAGCGATTGGGCGACAAGATCACCTTGAACCCCCGTCCCCGCGCCAGCGCCTCGGTCCTAACCATGCTTTAACCTCTTGCGGTTCAGTTCGGTATGATACCAGACAATAGTCTAGTACCTAACCAGACATTCGGCCGAACCGCAAGCGCCGGCAGCAACCCGCCTGTTAAGACGGCAGCAATGCTTTAACGGCGTCGCGCTCCTCCTGCAGCTCCTGTTCCGTGGCAGTCATTTTTTCGCGGGAGAAATCGCTGATATCGACCCCCTGCACAATCTCCCAGTCGCCGCCTTTACACACGCAAGGGAAGGAGTAGATCAACCCCTTTTCGATACCGTAACTGCCGTCACTGTAGACACCCATGCTGGTCCAGTCACCGGCGGCGGTGCCCTGTGCCCAGTCGCGCATATGAAAGATGGCAGCATTGGCGGCTGAGGCGGCACTGGAGGCACCGCGGGCATCGATAATGGCGGCACCACGCTTTTGCACGGTGGGAATAAAATCGCTCGCGTACCAATCGTGATCCACCAGGTCTGTGGCGGCGGCGCCGTCTACCTTGGACTGGTGGATATCGGGATACTGGGTGGACGAATGATTGCCCCAGATCGTCATATGGGTAATATCGTTGATCGATTTACCGGTTTTTTGCGCCAACTGGGTCAGGGCGCGGTTGTGATCGAGGCGGGTCATGGCGGTAAACTGGCGCGGGTCCAGGTCCGGCGCATTGCGCTGGGCAATCAGTGCATTGGTATTGGCGGGATTGCCCACCACCAGCACTTTGACATGGCGGGAAGCGTGGTCATTCAGGGCCTTGCCCTGCACGGAGAAGATCGCCGCATTGGCTTCCAGCAGGTCTTTGCGCTCCATACCCGGCCCCCGCGGACGGGCACCTACCAGCAGTGCGTAGTCGACATCTTTAAATGCCTGATTGGCGTCATCGGTACAGACCATACCGGCCAACAGCGGAAACGCGCAGTCGTCCAGCTCCATCGCCACGCCTTTAAGGGCGTCGAGTGCCGGTGTGATTTCCAGCATTTGTAAAATGACCGGCTGATCGGTACCTAACATTTCACCGGCGGCAATGCGGAATAATAAAGAGTAGCTGATTTGACCGGCAGCTCCGGTGACGGCGACTCGAACGGGTGCTTTCACAATATCTCTCCGTTAACACTGAGGGTTGGCAGGGGGGCCGTCGAACGGCGGCCTGGCGGGTGGCAATTATAGGGAATTACAGGAAATTTGCCAGTTACCGGGCCTAGCACACACCCTGGTAGCGCGCCTTAAGGGCAGCGTAAAGATCGTCCTTGAAGGTTGCCGCTGCGCCATCGAGGCCCTGGACGATGTCGACCAGGTGTTCGTTGTCCTCGCGATCGCCCCACTGCTTTTTGTAGGTGCCCTCCTGGTAGCCGTGATCCTGGCGAAAAAAATTCAAGACATTCTTCCCCACATAACCGGTGTAGAGCATGTCGAAGCTGAGATCGATGCCCGCCATCAACCGACCGAAGCCCGCCACATCAAACCGGCGCTCGGCAAGGGTACGGGCGGCAAACGCCTCCAGGTCCAGCCGAAAATCCGGCTCATCGGTGGCCACTACCAGCGTTTCATCGATATGGCGGGCCAGGGCTGCCGGGGATTGGTCGGATTGCAGCAATAAACTGAGACCAAAGTGCCAGATGTCGATGAGTTCGAGGCGCACCTGCTCGATATCCGGCGTCTGCTTCTTCCACCACTTCCAGCCGTAGTGGTCGAGCAGCTCGGCACATTCAATCCAGATGGCCCGGTACCAGGCAAAATCCTGCCGGCGCCAGTCGTTGTTGACCCTGGTATTCATATCGTCCTGCATCGCCAACATGACTTCTACTTGCTCTTGCATATCTCCCCCGAACACCGGCCTGTCTTTGTTGACCTGCCTTCTATATGACCTGCCTTGATTGACAACCCCCGCCCGGCGACGGGGCAGCGGCAGTTTATCACAGCCTGTCCCCGATGGAGCCGGAGGCGGGTTTTAACCCCACCCGCCCTGCCAAAAGCGCGGTTTTTGAGGTGTGCGGCGTCACACAACGGTCATCGAATTCACATGTTTCTGTCATAACTCCGCTCTAGGGTATGCGCTAAAGGAGGGCTTCCTCATGCGTTTACTACAAGATAGCCACATACTTGAGAGTATTCACCGCTGTGACCTCGTTACCTTCAGCTGGTGTCTGCGCCGCAAACACAGAAGTGCCCTGATCAAGCTGAGCCGCCTGATCTCACGTAGCGCCGACGGCCCCCTCTACGCACTCGGCGCCCTGGTGCTGGCCTGCTACGGCAACTGGCAGATGGTATCGCTGCTGGGGCTGGCCTTTGCAGTGGAGCGCCTGGTGTATTTCTGCTCCAAGCGCCACTTCAAGCGCAACCGCCCACCCCAGGCGATTCCGGGCTTCGAAAGTGTTATCAAGCCTTCGGACCAGTTCAGTTTTCCCTCCGGCCACACATCGGCGGCGTTTCTGACCGCCGGTATCCTCAGTCACGCATTCCCGTATCTGAGCCCCCTGCTCTACCCCTGGGCAGCGGCGGTGGGCGGTTCGCGGGTAATGTTGGGCGTGCACTTTCCAAGCGATATCGTCGCCGGGGCTCTGCTGGGGCATACGTTGAGCCTGCTGGTACTGACACTCAGTGTTTAAGCATTTCGCATTTAAGGCAATGACATGAAAATACTCTACGGTGTGCAAGCCACCGGCAACGGCCATATCACCCGCGCCCGCGCCATCAGCGCGGCACTGGAAAACACCGACCTGCAGGTCGATTACCTGTTCTCCGGGCGCGAGCGGGACAAGTTCTTCGATATGAAGCAGTTCGGCGACTGGCGCTGCCTGAGCGGTATGACCTTCGTGCACCAGGAGGGTAAGATCGACAACCTGCGCACCCTGCGCCACAATAAAATACTGCAGTTTTTTCGCGATATCCGCGAGCTGCCGGTCGACGACTACGATCTGGTTATCACCGATTTCGAGCCGGTGTCGGCCTGGGCTGCCAGGCGGGCGGGGAAAACCTGTATCGGCATCGGCCACCAGTACGCTTTCGACTACCCGATTCCACTGCGCGGCAGTACCCTCAGTTCGCGGATGATCATGCGCCACTTCGCACCGGCCAGTCTCTCCCTGGGCCTGCACTGGCACCATTTCGGCCACAATATCCTGCCCCCCATCGCCGATATTCCCGCCGGCGCAGGGCGGCATGTCGACCCCCGGAAGATAGTCGTCTATCTGGGATTTGAGTCACCACAAAAGGTGATGTCGCTGTTGGAGCCGATGGAGGATTACATCTTCTACTACTACGGCGAGTTCGAACGGCACGAAGACCGCGGCAATATTCAACTGCGCCCGCTGAGTCGCAGCGGTTTCCAACAGGACCTGCACACCTGCAGCGGCGTGATCAGCAATGCCGGTTTCGAATTGGCCAGCGAGGCGATACAGCTCGGCAAGAAACTGCTGGCAAAACCCCTGCAGGGCCAAATGGAACAACTTTCCAACGCCGCGGCCCTGGAGCAGCTTGGCCTGGGTATGACCATGAACAGTCTCGATGCCGGTACCATCCGCCACTGGCTCGACGACTGGAAAGGGCCCCAAGTTGTCTATCCCGACGTTGCCGGAGCCATCGTTGACTGGCTGGTAGCAGGCGACTGGAAGGATTCCTCCAACCTGGTGACCAATCTGTGGGCGCAGGTGGAGTCACCGGACATTGCCGACTTTGCCGCCAATCCCAAACCCACCACCAGCGCCACTCTCGCCGCGAATACCGGCCGGGCCGCTTGAGGCCGACGGTAGGCCATGCACGGGGTACGCAGCCCTTGCGGTCGCGTTACCGGGATCAGGCCGCGCGGCGAAACAGTGTGTCAACAGCCGGTTGCAGTTCGGGAGAAATCGGGTCAGCCACGGGCGCGGGGAAACAGTCTAAAAAAATTGGCGGCCGTGCGCGCCGCCAGGGTCTCAAAACTAACCCCTTTCAACTCGGCGACAAACTCCGCCACCTCTCGCACATACTGCGGTTCATTGGGTTTCCCACGATAAGGCACCGGCGCCAGGTAAGGCGAGTCGGTTTCGACTAACAGTCGATCCAGGGGCACGCGTTTCACCACATCCCGCAGCGCGCTGGCATTGCGGAAGGTGACTATGCCGGAAATGGAGATCAGGTAATTCATATCCATGGCTTTCGAGGCCATCTGCCAGTCTTCAGTAAAACAGTGCAGGACCCCGGCGTGCTCGAGATCACCGTGGGCGCGAATCAGCTCGAGGGTGTCATTGCGCGCGTCGCGGGTATGCACAATCACCGGCAGCGCTGCCGCGGCGGCGGCTTCGAGGTGAGTGGCGAAACTGCGCCGCTGCAGCGGCTTACTGTCTGCGCTGTAATAGTAATCGAGACCGGTCTCGCCGATGGCGACGATCTTCGGGTGGCGAGCCCAGTCCACCAGTTGCGACTCCGAAGCCAGGCCGCTCTCTACGTCCAGCGGGTGAACGCCGACGGAAGCCACGACCGCATCGTACCGTTCGGCGATTGCCAGCACCTGCTCCCGGTGTTGCACACTGATACCGACACAGAGAAATTTTTCGACGCCGCGCGCCTGTGCCGCCGCGAGCGCATCGGGCAAACCGCCCGGGTAGGCGCCGAGTTCGAGGCGGTCGAGATGACAGTGGGAATCGATCAGCATGTAGTTGGGAGCATATGGTTGGGAGGATGCAGTTGGGAGCGAAGAAACCGGGATCGACTTACATTGTGTGGGTGGGCCGGTCGGAATCCAGGGAGCCCGCCAGGTAGGTTTCTATCTTTTTCGCCGCTGTATCGTCCTGATCGCTGAATTGCACGCCGATACCCGCGGCGCGGTTGCCTTGCGCGCCCTTCGGCGTCACCCAGACCACCTTGCCGGCGACGGGGATCTTCTCCGGCTCATCCATCAGGTTGAGCAGCATAAACACTTCGTCACCCAGCTTGTAAGACTTATTGGTGGGAATGAAAAGACCGCCATGTTGAATAAAGGGCATATAAGCAGCGTATAGAACAGCTTTGTCTTTAATGGTCAATGACAAGATGCCGTTGCGTGCGCCCCCTCCCAAACCTTTCATACGCTGTTCAATGCTCCGCTGCCTGGTTGGCTTGTCTGATCGCCGGGTAATGGCTTTAACTTAATCCATTACGGGTGGACTGTCTAGTACGGGTCCCCGGGTGAACGGCGTTGGCAGGGGTTGTCATTACCGACCCGGGCATGCCCGGCAATCAATCCGATACAGGACCTTAACGCGCAACTCTAATACGGGACAGCGCTCCCCAGTCCATAAACACTTCTTCCAACAACAGTTGCTTGTTGGGATTGGCACCACTGAGCAGTTGTCGTTTGGCTAGCAAAAGTTTGTCGACGTAGAGGTACAAATGCACCGGTTGTATGCGCGCAAACACCGGTGCGAGCCGGTCCATATCCCCGCCGGACGCCATCGGTGCCGCTGCCCCCGCCAGTTGCCGGGCCCCCATTTGCAGCCAGCCCAGCAGCCAGTCGAGCACCTGTAAGGGCTCGGCGCTCATAGCGCTGGCGGCGCCGTCCAGAGCCGAGCGCCGGCCTTCGGCCACATCGAGTAAACCGGCCAGCAATTGCCCGCGCCGCTCCAGGCCGTCCCCCTCGACCAGCGCCAGCGCCGCCAGCGGCGCCCCCCCGGCCGACTGCAGCAACACCCGGGGGTCTTCACCTTTGACCAGGGGCGCCAACCAGGACTCCGCCTGCTCCGCCGTGGGCGTTGCCAGCGGCAGGTTGTGACAGCGACTGCGGATGGTCGCCAACACCCGGCTGGGCGTGTGGCTCACCAACAGCAGCAGAGTATCGCCTGCAGGTTCCTCGAGGCTTTTCAGCAGCGCATTGGCGGCGTTGATATTCATGGCTTCGGCCGGGGCGATAACGGCAAGTTTCATACCGCCCTGCTGCGCGGTCTTGGCCAGGAAGTCCACCAGTTCGCGAATTTGATCCACCTTGATCGCTTTACCGGCCTGCTCGGGCTGCACCCGGACCAGATCCGGGTGGGTGCCGGCCCGATTCAGCTCACAACCGCGGCAATCGCCACAGGCCAGCCCGCTGCGCGGTGCGGCACACAAGAGATACTGGGCCAATGCCGCGGCGAAATGCGCCTTGCCGATACCCTGCTGGCCACCCAGCAACAGCGCGTGGGGCAGTTTACCCCGCTCCTGCCACTGTATTGCCTGCTGCCACTGCGGCTGCTGCCAGGGGTAAGGTAACGTCAGGGTCTCGGTGGTGTGAGTCATAGTCAGGGTATCGGATGGGGGACAGCTAACTTAGCAGGCCGGTTGATAAAATACTATCCGCAACCGGCCCGCAACCGGCTACTGAAACAGCGCCGCCAGCGCCGGTTTGATAGCGGCCTGCACCCGCTCCAGCGGCTGCCCGGCGTCCACCACCCGATAGCGCTGGGGCGCCAAAGCTGCGCGCTCCAGATAAGTGCTGCGCACTTTCTCAAAAAAGACCGCGGCTTCATGCTCGAACCGATCCGGTTGCCCCCGCGCCCGCGCCCGCGCCAGCCCCTGCCCAACTTCGATATCCAGCACCAGGGTGAGATCGGGACGCAAATCGCCCTGCACCAGGTTTTCCAGTTGCGCGATATGTCCCATCTCAACCCCGCGGCCGCCGCCCTGGTAGGCGTAGGTGGCGTCGGTAAAGCGATCGCAGACCACCCATTTTCCCGTCTCCAGGGCCGGTACCACCAGCCGCCTGAAGTGCTGGGCGCGGGCGGCAAATACCAGCAACAATTCCGCTGTCGCATCCACGGCCTCGTCGCGGTTTTGCAACAGCAGCCGGCGGATATCCTCCGCCAGTGGGGTGCCGCCGGGTTCCCGGGTCACCAGTGGCTCGACCCCCCGCTCGCTGAGGCAGCGGGTAATAAATTCGATGTTGGTGGTTTTACCGACACCTTCGATGCCTTCAACCGTGATAAATTTTCCGCGCTGCATAGTGATACTTTTAATTGCTGTTTTTTACCGATTTTAAAAGTCCAGTGGCCAGTGACAGTGGCCGTTATTACCGGAGTTGGACCCAATGCCCCTACCTTAAGCGTATTTGCATCAGTTTATCTAATCTCCGACTCAATCGAACCGACCTCAATTAAGTGTACTGAAGGTAGGTCTGGCCCTGGCTGAAGCCTTCAGAAACTCTCGACAGCAGGGATGCTGTCGGGAAGCTCCCAGGGACGGGTCCACAGCGTGTTTCTGAAGGCTTCAGCCAGGGCCAGACCGGTCAATTAGTACATATTTGCTTAAAGAAGTGCCACTGTGGTTGGGCCCATTACCATCGCACCACTTACCACAGCCGGCGACGTTTAATTTTTCGGTTGCGGCGCCGACCGGTAATCTTTCTTGCGCCGGACTATCTGGTAGCGGCGAACCGCTTTGTTGTGTTCCTCCAGGGTATTGGAGAACTGGTGACTGCCGTCGCCCTTGGCGACAAAGTACAGCGCTTCGGAATCATCGGGATGCAGGGTCGCATAAATGGCTTCGCGCCCCGGCAGGGCGATGGGTGTCGGCGGCAACCCCCTGATAACGTAAGTATTGTAAGGCGTTGCCTGGCGCAGGTGGCGCCTGCGAATATTGCCATCAAAGTCACTGCCCAGTCCATAAATAATGGTCGGGTCGGTCTGCAGGCGCATATTGTTTTGCAGGCGCCGCACAAACACGCCGGCGATCTGCCGGCGCTCCGCCGGCTGGCCGGTTTCCCGCTCGACGATGGACGCCATGATCAGCGCCTCGTAGGCATTCGCATAGGGCAGCCCCGGCGCTCGCGCCGCCCACTCCCGCTCCAGCAGGTCGCGCATACGCCGGTGGGCCTGCCGCAGGATATCCACATCGCTCATGCCCCGGGTAAAACGGTAAGTGTCGGGGAAAAACCAGCCTTCGGGATGGTCGACATCCATGTCGAGCACCTCCAACTGGCGCTCGACACTGAGATCGGCCAGTTGCGCCGTTAAGCGGGATTCGGCATGGAGGGCCGCCAGTGCCTGGGCGTAGGTCCAGCCCTCGACCAGGGTGACCTGATAGCTGACGACATCGCCGCGCACAAGCTGTTCCAACAGCGACCGCGGACTGGTGCCGGGCGCTACCTTGTACTCCCCCACCTTTATCCCCGTGGCCCCGGTCAGGCGTCCATAGGCCACTAGAATCTGCGGGTGGTGAAGCACACCTTCAGATCGCAACCGGTGGGCCACCCGGACCAGCGAATCGCCAGGTTTAAGCTCTATGGAGAGGCCTGCTTCGGCCAGCGGCAATGGCTTTTTCAACCAGTGCAGGCACCAACCCAGCCCGGCGCCGGCAGCTAACAGCAACAACAACAGAGCCACAGAGAGCCGCATTTTTATCGACCTGGTCTTTGTCAACTTAGCGCCCGCCGTTCATCCAGATAGGTTTCGAAGCACTGTTGCAGGGCCGCCGTCACCGGACCGCGGGGATAGTGCCACTGCTCCACGGCGAGCACCGGCCAGATACCGTTAACACTGTTGCAGAGAAAGATTTCATCGGCATCGCGCAGCATCTCGAGCGACAAGCGCGCCTCCTGCACCGGCGACACCGGCGGCGTCAAACGCGCCACCAGTACTTCCATAATTATTCGCCGGGCGACACCGGCAACACCGCATTGGTCCAGCCGCGGTGTGATCAGGGCAGCGTCTTTGACGATAAACACATTGCTGGCGGTGGCCTCGATCACCTGCCCGTTTTGATCCAGCAACAATCCCTCGGCTATCGCCGTATCGGTCCACTCCCGCCGCGCCAGCACATTCTCCAGCCGGTTCAGATGTTTGAGGCCGGCCAGTGCCGGATTGGTCCCCAGGCGTTGGTTGCAGACACGGACTTGCACACCGGTGCGGCAATGAGACACGGGATACGCCGGCGGCGGGTAGAGCCCCGCCACGATCGTGGGGGTCGGCTCCGCGGGCGTCGCATAGCCGCGTCCCCCCTCTCCGCGAGTCACCACCAGCTTCGCCACACCAGTATCAACGGCATGGCGGGCCGCCAGCGCCAGCAACTGATCCTTGTGCGCCGTCAGTGTAGATAGCGGCAGGGGGATGCCCAGGCATTCGCAACCGGCCAGCAGGCGCTGTTGATGGTAGTCCCACAGCGGCAACGTACCGCCGTCCAGGATCAGGGTTTCAAACACGCCGTCGCCGTAGGCAAAGCCGCGATCCAGCGGGGAGAGTGTGGCGCCGGGCCGGCCATTGACGAGGAATACAGGAGCGAATGCAGACATAAAAACAGTTTATAAAGAAACCTGAGCCCGAAACCAGCCCGGTGCCGATATCGATCCGCCGTCAAACTCTGCGAAATATCAATGAGCCGTTGGTACCGCCAAAGCCAAATGAGTTCGACAACACCGCTTCAATAGGTCTTTCCTGAGCGGTGTGCGGCACCAGATTGATATCACAACCGGTGTCCGGATCGTCCAGGTTAATGGTCGGCGGCGCCACCTGGTCGCGAATCGCAAGCACACTGAATATCGCTTCGATCGCCCCGGCCGCGCCCAGTAAATGTCCCACCATGGATTTGGTGGAACTTACCGCAACCTGATCCACCGCTGAACCCATAATCCGTTTGATCGCCAGACACTCGGCGACATCGCCGGCGGGTGTAGAGGTGCCGTGGGCGTTGATATAATTGATGGCCTCCAGGGCGACCCCCGCGTCGTCGACGGCATTCTGCATCGACAGACTGGCGCCGGCGCCGTCCTCCGGCGGCGATGTCATATGATAGGCATCGCCGCTCATACCAAAGCCGGCCAGCTCGGCATAGATGCGCGCCCCGCGGGCACGGGCCTGTTCGTATTCTTCCAACACCATCACCCCGGCACCGTCACCGAGTACAAATCCATCGCGCGCCCGGTCCCATGGGCGGCTGGCCGCCTGCGGATCGTCGTTGCGGGTGGACAGGGCGCGAGCGGCGGCAAACCCCCCAAGTCCGACCGGGGTGGTCGCCATTTCCGCCCCCCCGGCAACCATGGCGTCGGCCTCGCCGTACATGATCATGCGCGCGGCCCAGCCGATGCAGTGGGTACCGGTGGTACAGGCAGTGGTGACCGCCACATTGGGCCCCTTGAAGCCGTACTTGATCGATAGATTGCCGGCAATCATATTGATGATGGCACCGGGCACAAAAAACGGCGAAATACGGCGCGGCCCCTTGTGCTCGATGGTCAGCGCCGTGTCTTCAATCGAGCCGATGCCGCCGATACCGGAACCGATGGCGGCGCCGATACGCCCGGCATTGGCCTCGTTGACTTCCAGGCCCGAATCCGCAACCGCCTGCAGCCCGGCTACCATGCCGTATTGAATAAACGGGTCCATCTTGCGGGTTTCTTTAGCGGGCATGTATTCATCCAGCGCCAGATTTTTTACCGAGGCGCTAAAATGCGTGCTGAAAGCTGACGGGTCGAATGTTTCGATAGGTGCCACACCGCTCTTGCCGTTGACAATACCTGCCCAACTGTCGGCAACGGTATTGCCCAACGGGCTGACCATGCCTAATCCAGTAACAACTACTCTTCTACGCGACACAAGTATCCTCCCGTTTTTTACCGTTTCCGTTATCCACTACAGAAGTTCTACACAGAGGCTCGACACAGCGGTTGGACCCATAGACGCGCCTGCAAATCAGCCACACTGTCCACACCGCTTAAAAAATGAAAAGCCGTACTATTTTGCAATAGAACGGCTTTCGAGAATAAACGTCAGTCGGGTGAGACTAAACAATTACGCCAGGTTTTGATTGATGTAATCGATAGCCAACTGCACAGTGGTGATTTTTTCGGCTTCTTCATCGGGAATTTCAGTTTCAAATTCCTCCTCCAACGCCATCACTAACTCCACTGTATCCAGTGAATCCGCTCCCAGGTCTTCAACAAATGACGCTTCACTTTTTACTTCTTCTTCTTTCACGCCCAGTTGCTCAGCAACAATTTTCTTAACGCGTTCTTCAATGCTGCTCATAGTGTTTTTTAACTCCTAGTCGTTAAATTCGGTTACGCCGCGGCCGGTAGCCTTGTCAACGGCTCTAGTTTTCGTTCGGTTACTGCGGCCAACACGAGCGCGCATTTTACATCGATTTTTGCCGCGTTGTAATCCATTGGGCTAAAAATCTTTATTTCAAAGAAAAATATCCATATAAAACAACAAGTTAAACCCAAATATCAAGCCATATACATACCGCCGTTCACATGGATGGTTTCACCGGTAATATACCCGCCGGCGGCATCGGCCAGAAAACAGACCACCGCCGCGATCTCCTCCGGTTGGCCCAGGCGACCCAGGGGAATCTGGGACAGCATCAGGTCTTTTTGCTCGGCGGGCAACACCTTGGTCATGTCGGTATCGATAAAGCCGGGCGCCACTGTATTGACGGTGATACCGCGCGAGCCGACCTCTTTTGCCAGGGCGCGCGCAAACCCGGCCACGCCCGCCTTGGTGGCGGCGTAGTTGGACTGGCCGGCGTTACCCATCGCACCCACCACCGAGCTGATATTAATGATACGCCCCCAGCGCGCTTTCATCATTTGCCGCAGGCAGGCCTTGCTCAACCGGTACACCGCACTGAGATTGGTGTCGATAACATCGCACCACTCATCTTCTCCCATACGCATCAACAAATTGTCTTTGGTGATGCCCGCATTGTTGACCAGTATCTGCGGCGCGCCGTACTGCTCTTGCATTGAGCGCAACAATTCGGCAACGGCGCCGGCATCGGTCACATCGAGTACCATACCGCTGCCTTTTATGCCTTTGTCGGCAAAGCGCGCGCTGATTTTCTCAGCGCCGCCAGCGCTGGTTGCCGTACCCACCACCACGGCACCGGCAGCGCCTAGTTGATCGGCAATGGCCGCACCGATACCGCGACTGGCGCCGGTCACCAGCGCCACTTTATCTGCAATACTCATGTCGTTATCACCCTGCTGTTGACAATACTTCCAGCGTTTTATCGAGCTCTGCCGGTGTGTCCACCGCACCGGTGACGATAGCTCGCTGGATACGTTTATTGAGACCTGCCAGCACCTTGCCCGGCCCGCATTCAACGGCGGTTTCAATACCGGCCGCCGCCAGTGCGTTGACACAATCGACCCAGCGCACCGGACTGTAAATCTGTTCGATCATCAGTTTCTTGATACTCTCGGCATCCGCTTCAGTGCGCGCGTGGACATTGTGTACCACCGGTATGGCCGGCGCCGTAAATACTGTCTGCGCTATCTGCTGTGCCAGCTGCTCGGCGGCCGGGCGCATCAGTTCAGTATGAAAGGGAGCACTTACCGGCAGCGGCATGGCACGCTTGGCGCCGGCCTCTTTGCACAGCGCAATGGCGCGATCGACAGCCGCTTTATTGCCGGCAATCACCACCTGACCGGGGGAGTTGAAGTTTACCGCAGCCACCACGTCCGACCCGGCGGCCTCGCTACAGACCGCCTCGATAGCGTCGTCATTCAAACCGATGATAGCCGCCATGGCACCCACCCCCGGCGCCACTGCCGCCTGCATAAACTTGCCGCGCTGTTGCACCAGCCTTACGGCGTCGACAAACCCCACCACACCGGCACAGACCAGCGCCGACCACTCGCCGAGGCTGTGTCCGGCGAGCAGGCGCGGCGCGGGGCCGCCGCGCTGCTGCCAGACCCGCCACAGCGCCACACTGGCGCTCAACAGCAACGGCTGGGTGCGCTCGGTCAGACTGATATCCTGTTCGGTGCCGGTCTGCACCAAATCCCACAGATCGTAACCCAAAACCTCACCCGCCTCGGCAAAGGTCTCGCGCACCAGTGGATAGGCCGCGGCCATATCGGCGAGCATGCCGATTTTCTGAGAGCCCTGCCCGGGGAATACAAACGCCAGATTTTTACTCGTCATATCGTTTATCAACTCTAGTTTGATCGACTTTTTTAAATCTCTTTTAAGTCTTTTATGAACTTTTTAGACCCGCTTTTTATAACGGCTTTTTATGTCTATCCACATTTTGTCCGGTGGCCGTTTCAACCCGCGGCGAGCCGAGGTCCAAGCCTGGGTCAATAGCCGTTATCAGCCGCCTGCAGCGCCGCGACCTGATCGTTGATCAACGTTGGAATGGACCGCTCCACCTGATCCCGGGCAGTTTCCAGGGCAAACTGAAAGCTGCGCCGATCGGCCCCGCCGTGGCTCTTGATCACAATGCCCTGCAGCCCCAGAAAACTGGCGCCATTATAGCGGGCGGGGTCAAATTGTGTGTGCCATTTTCGCAACAGAGGCTGGGCCAACTGGCCAACCAGGCGACTATACCAGTTGGCGGTGAATATCTTGCGCACCCGGTCGGCGAGCAGCAGCGCGACGCCCTCGCTCACCTTCAGCGCCACATTGCCGGCAAAACCGTCGCAGACCACCACATCCACATCGCCGCGGTAAATACCGTCACCTTCGACGTAACCCGTATAGTTCAGGCCCGGATGCCGGTGCAACAGCGCCGCGGCCAGGCGGATAGATTCGCCGCCTTTTATCGCTTCCGCGCCGATATTGAGCAGGCCGATACTGGGGCCGGGCTTATCGTCCACCGCAGCCGCCAGCACCGCCCCCATAACGGCAAACTGCAGCAATTGTTCGGCCCGGCAATCGATATTGGCGCCGAGGTCGAGCAGGTAACTGTGTCCTTTCTCTGTGGGTACGGGTTTGCAGATCGCAGGCCGGTCGATGCCCGGAAACGTATTGAGCAAGAATTTTCCCATCGCCATCAACGCCCCGGTGTTACCGGCGCTGACACAGGCCTGGGCGCGCCCGGACTGGACCATCTCCAAAGCTCGCCACATCGAGGAATTACGCTTGTGGCGCAGCGCATAGGCGGGTTTATCGCCCATGCCGACGGTGTCGGCGGCGTACTCGAAAGAGATACCGGACGGTGGATTGGCAGGCAGGAGTGAGGTCAGCGAATGCTCTTCGCCGACCAGTACAAAACGCAGATGGGGGTGAGCTTGGGCTACCTGGAGGGTCGCGGGCACGGTAATGCCGGGACCGAGATCGCCGCCCATAGCGTCAACCGCTATGCAGGTCTCGGTGGGCGGATACTCTGTAGACAACGTATCGGTGGACAAGGTATCAACCGACCCTGTCGGCCCCGTCGGCGACCGGTAGGGGTAACTTAGTCTTCGTTACCGGTTTCCACCACTTTGCGGCCGCGGTAAAAACCATCGGCAGTCACATGGTGACGCAGGTGCTTCTCACCAGTGGTCGGATCGATCGACAGTTTGGCGCCGGACAGTGAATCGTGAGACCGGCGCATACCGCGTCTGGAACGGGTCTTCTTGTTTTGTTGAACAGCCATGATGAGCTCCTATATACCACAAATTTTGTGTCTTACGGTTGCCGCCGGGACGCCTCGGTTTTCGACGTAAACTGATGCCGGCATATCTTCAGTGTCGGTTTACCTTTGTCTCAGTTCACCAATGTTTCAGTTCACCGATGTTTCAGTTCGCACTGGTATCGGTGTGCCACCGGGTTTCGGCGCACTCCTACTTCGGCGTCTTTTTCAATTGCTCCAAGACTTTAAACGGGTTTGATTCCGAAGCTTCCCGATTTGCCTCTGAAAACCGGGCGTTTTTCTGTCCGCCCTGTCCCGTTGCGCCGGTGGCCTCGCCACCGGACAATAAAGCCGGGTCAATACACGCCTCAGCGTGATAAGCGACCATCGGCAGCGCCAGCAACAACTCTTCTTCCAACACCTCGTAGAGGTCTGCCGTGCCCTCGCCGACAATCCAGGGGTCCAGACGCCTGGGCAACTGCCTGGCATCCTCTTCATCCCACACCAGCACCAGGTTCAGCGCACAGTGCAAAGGCACGGCCACCGGTTCCAGGCAGCGCTGGCAGACCAGGTTCACCTGGCCATCGAGGGTGCCGGTCAGGGTTCTGGCCTTTTCTTCATTGATACCAAATGCCAGCGCAGCCCGCACCGGGGGCCCGTCACCGACGCTGGCCTCGGTCAGTCGCGCCAGGTCCGATACCGCAATATCACCGGCCAGATTTACCCCTTGCTGGGCAAACTTCCGGGGATCGATCCGCCTGGGCAGCACCTGTTTTTGGGGGGCATCCGACATAAGCGCGCAATAATAGGCATCCGCCCCTGGTCTGTCAAAGGAAATCCATAAAAATACAGACAAAACAAGGGTTTTCGGCGTTTTTTTGATGTTATAGTGCGGCCTCTAGCGCCGCCGGTCGCAACGCGACAGCAAGGAGCCCGGCGCAAGGGCGTTACAGAGCCAAAACCAGGGTGTTTTATGTTGCCGTTGATACTTGCTTCCAGTTCCCCCTACCGGCAACAGCTATTGCGACAGCTCGGGCTGCCGTTTACCTCAGAGTCCCCCGCCATCGACGAATCCCCGCTACCGGGGGAACCACCGGCCGTACTGGTCAGCCGCCTGGCCCGGGCCAAGGCCGAAGCGGTGGCGGGTCGTTATACCCAGGCCCTGGTCATCGGTTCGGACCAGGTGGCGGAACTGGGCGGAGAAGTCCTGACCAAGCCCCTCGACCACCGGACCGCGGTCAGCCAGCTACGGGCCTGCCGCGGGCGACGGGTGACCTTTCATACCGGGCTGTGCCTGCTGAACAGCGGCAGTGGTGGGGAACAGATCACCTGTGTGCCCTTTGAGGTGGAATTCCGGCAACTGACAGACCTGCAGATCGAACATTACTTGCGGCGGGAGCAGCCCTATGACTGTGCCGGCAGTTTTAAAGTCGAGGGGTTGGGGATTTCGCTGTTTACCCGGTTAATGGGGGAAGACTACAGCAGCCTGGTCGGGCTGCCATTGATTGCCCTGTGTGATATGTTGATGGCGGAGGGAGTGGACCCGGTGGTGGTTTAGTCCGGGTATAAGCCCTTTCCTTTAAATGGCATATTTCCCAATGGCACCGCCTCCGGCGGCACGGTGCGGGGACGTAACTTCAGTTGCGTCCCCCTAGAATGGTGCCACTCCCATTTCTAGAGGCACCGCCACCGCGAGGGGTGCCACTTGCAAGTTACGCTACTGGCACAAAACCATCACTACTCTCCCCTACCGCAACTGCAGCGGCTGCGAAGACAGACCCAACGCCTGCCCCACCCCGCGACCAATCGACATTCCGAGGTTGCCGATCAGCGACTCCAGCGGCGAACGCCGATAAGTATAATCCACGACCGCCTCCTCACCGATCACCTCCCGCGCCACAAACCCCGCGCTGCCCAGACCGTCAATCAAACCCAGCTCCAGCGCCTGCTCGCCGTTCCAGATCAGGCCGGAAAACATATCGTCCTGCACCTGCAGCCGGTCGCCGCGGCCGCGTTTGACCACCTCGATAAACTGCTGATGGGTGTTATCGAGCACCTGCTGCCAGAACATCCGCTCCGATTCCTTCAGCGGCGAGAAGGGATCGAGAAACGCCTTGTGGTCGCCGGCAGTAAAGTGGCGGCGCTCGACACCCAGTTTTTCCAGGCTGTCGACAAACCCGAAGCCCGACGCCGTAACGCCGATCGAGCCGACCAGACTGGCTTTATCGGCGTAAATCTGGTCCGCCGCCGCCGCCACGTAATAACCGCCGGATGCCCCCAGGTCGCCGATAACGGCGTAGACGGTTTTCGCCGGGTGCAGCTCTCTCAAGCGCGCTATTTCGTCGTAGATATAGCCGGCCTGCACGGGGCTGCCGCCGGGGCTGTTAATAGCGACAATAACCGCCTTGGCCTGCTCGCTCTCAAAAGCCGCCCGCAGCCCGGTCACCACTGCATTGGCACTGGCGGTTTGATCGGCGGCGATAACACCTTCGATCTTAACCAGCGCCGTATGCGGCTGACCGGCATCGGGCCCCGGTTTGATACCGGCTCCGGGCAGAAACAAAATCAACACCACGAACAAATAGATAAATGTCAGTGACTTGAAAAAAATACCCCACTTGCGGGCGCGCTTTTGTTCCTGCAACACATCGCCGACCAGCGACTCGATCAAGCGCCAGTCGCGGTGCTCATCGTTGGGGTCGATCGAAGACGACGCTTTCCACTTATCCAAAACCTTTCTCCACTACTGTGTTAAACCTGTTCGGGCGGCGCCCCAATGGCGCCAACAAGCCCGGCACTAAAACCTAGTGCTTCGACCAGAAAACATTTTCATTTCGGTGGCACTTAGGTCTCGATTCGGGCATAGGTCTTCGGGACCTTCGCCAGCAGGGATGCTGGCGAAGAGCCTATGGATGTATTAACGGCCTTTCACGGAGGCCTATGCCCGGATCGAGACCGTGTCGGCTGGGACTCCAAAACCCATTTTGGGTGAAAATATTTATTTGTCGAAACACTAATTATCGACCCACGCCAGAATCTCCTCGAAATAATCCACACACAACACCGGATCATAGCCTCTCAGGCGATCGATATGGTGAGCACCGTAACTGACCGCAATACGCGGCATGTCGAGCTGCCGGGCCATCTCCATATCGTATTCCGTATCGCCCACCATAACCGCAGCGGCAGGGTCCACATCGAACTCATCAAGCAGCTCGCACAACATCTGCGGGTGAGGCTTGGAGGCCGTTTCGTCGGCGCAACGGGAGCCGTGAAAAAAGTCCTGCAACTGCGTATTGGCCAGTATGCGATCCAGTCCACGCCGGCTTTTACCGGTCGCCACCGCCAGTTGGTGACCGTCGCGCAGTAACTGTTCCAGGGTCGCTCTGACCCCGGGGTAAAAGGGCGACGGCGTCTGGTCCGCAGCGACGAAATGTCTTGCATAACTACTGGTGAGCAACTGGCGGCGCTCCTCCCCGGCGCCCGGGTAAAGACGCTCGAGCGCCTCTTTAAGACCGAGGCCGATAATGTCCTTGATAGCATCGTCGGCGAGCGGTTCCAGGCCGCTGTCCGCCGCGGCCCGCTGCACACAGTCGATAATTCTGCCGGTAGAATCACTGATAGTGCCATCCCAGTCAAAGATAAAGAGCAAACAGACCTCCCAACTTACAACGTCATATTTCAACCTGCCGGTCACTCTAGTCGGTCGCCAACCTTTCCGACCGACCCCGTCCCAACACCTCAGTCAACCGGCGCCGCCGGGGTAAGACGGGACAACGCCTCTTGCAAATCCACCGCCAGGGGTGCCCTGACCACCGTGGGCTGATCGGCTCCGGGCAGCGAGAACGCCAACCGTGCGGCGTGCAGAAACAAACGGCGCACGCCGAGTTCACGCAGGGTTTTGTTCAAGGCATCATCACCGTATTTGTCGTCACCAACCAGGGGGTGTCCCGCATGCCGGGCATGCACGCGAATCTGGTGAGTGCGACCGGTAATCGGTTTGGCCTCTACCAGGGTCACCCGGTCGTAGCGCTGCAAGACACTGAACTGCGTCAGCGAGGGTTTGCCGTCCGGCGTCACCCGGACTATCCGTTCACCGCTGCTGAGTTCATTCTTGCGCAAGGGCGCATTGATATGGGCGCGATCCGCGGGCCACTGACCGGCCACCAGCGCCTGGTAGACCTTGTCCACCCGGCCCGCGCGCATCTGCTCCTGTAGATGACGCAGCACACTGCGCTTTTTCGCCACCATAATGCAACCGGAGGTGTCCCGGTCGAGCCGGTGCACCAGTTCCAGGTAGCGGGCCTGTGGCCGCAGTTGTCGCAGCGACTCGATCAACCCCAGGCTGACACCGCTGCCCCCGTGAACCGCCAGTCCCGAGGGTTTGTCGATCACCAACAGGCCCCCGTCCTCAAATAACACGGCCTCGGCCAACACCCGGCGCAGGCCGGCGCCGGGCTTTGGCAGCGAAGTGGTGGCGGCCACCCGAACCGGGGGGATACGCACCAGATCGCCGGCCTGGAGCTTGTGGTCGGGCTTGACCCTGCCCCTGTTTACCCGCACCTCGCCCTTGCGCAAAATGCGGTAAATACGGGATTTGGGCACGCCTTTAAGCCGGGCCAGCAGAAAGTTGTCGACTCTCTGCCCCGCCTGGTCGGGGTCGATTTTGACGAGCTGAACGGAGGGGGATTGGGAAGCTGGTGCGATCATGGGGCCATAATAGCAGGTCGCTTCCCAAAAAAGACCTGTGGCTGCGGATAAAAAGCCACTATCCGCGGTGGTGGCGTTTTTCGCGTCACAGTGACCTGAAGGGGTAAAACCCTTTGCAATTGAAGCACTTATCAAATGCTGCTATAGTCCTTTGTTGCCGAGCCAGGTCGATTTTCGCCGCTTTTTGCCGATTTTTGAAAATAGCAAAATGGCCGCCACACTGCGGTACCGAGGAAATATCGCTGGTCGGTGGAACGAGTGTTAACGGATTGCAAGATAACCCGTTATAAGTGGGCCACTGGTTTACTCGTGTAGTGTACGCATGATGTATATCTACCCGGTAGACCCGGCCGCAAAACACCCAAAACAATGAATGCTGCAGCGAGAAGTGCTAAAGCAAACAAATATAGAATGGCTGCACGACTGTGACGAATCCCTAACGCGCAGATCCCAAACCGGATCATCGCAACTGGACGGTACCGAAACTAGGAAACTGGAAAACTAAATAGTTCCGAAACTGAACAACAGGACTCAATACGTCCCCAGGTAACAGGCAGCCAGGCTGTAACAACCGCGCAATAACGAAGCGCAGGTATGCAGTTAAAACTGATAGTGTAGAAAGCGAACTCATTTTAAAGGTAGTGTTGTGAAAGACCGCAACGATACCAGCCTAACAGCGGCTGCCAGGCAGCTCGGGATGAACAGGTAAATAAACGAGTAATGGGTATAGTGTCAGACGCCAGCACACCGTAAGCAGCACCCGCCACTGGCGCCCGTATCTTGCGATACAACCCGGGTGCCCGGCCGGTTCTACGGTGCAACATCCACTGGCAGAGACTGTCCCCACAACCGCTGATGCGAGCAGGATGCAGCGCGTCAGATAAAAGAGGTTGAGCCCACAGACTGCAGTTGCAATTCGCATCCCGCACCTCGCCGTTGCGCCTAAATGATTTAGGCAAAATATATGAAAAGAATGCTCATCAACGCGACCCAACCGGAAGAGTTGCGCGTCGCCCTCGTAGACGGTCAATGGCTCTACGATCTCGATATAGAAAACCGTAACCGCGAACAGAAAAAAGCCAATATTTACAAAGGTAAAATCACCCGCATCGAACCCAGCCTCGAGGCGGCTTTTGTCGACTACGGCTCCGAGCGCCACGGGTTTCTGCCCCTGAAAGAGATCTCCCGCGAGTACTTCATGAAACAGCCCCGTGATATCGAGGGCCGTCTCAAAATCAAAGATGTCATCAAAGAAGGCATGCAGATCATTGTCCAGGTGGACAAAGAAGAGCGCGGCAACAAGGGTGCGGCGCTCACCACCTTTATCAGCCTGGCCGGGCGTTATCTGGTGCTGATGCCCAACAATCCGCGCGCCGGCGGCATCTCCCGCCGCATCGACGGCGACGACCGCGCCGACCTGCGCGACGCGCTGGGCAAAATCGAGGTACCCTCAGGCATGGGTGCCATTGTGCGCACCGCGGGGGTCGGCCGCAGCGCCGAGGAATTGCAATGGGACCTGAACTACCTGCTGCAACTGTGGGACTCCATCAAAAGCGAATCTGAAAATGCACCGGCACCGCACTTTCTGTTCCAGGAAAGCAACGTTATCATCCGCGCCATTCGCGACTACCTGCGACCCGATATCGGCGAGATCATTGTCGACAGCCCGGAGGCCTATGAACTGGCGCGGGCATTCGTGCAACAAGTGATGCCCAATTTCCAGAGCAAGGTCAAACACTACAGCGACGACACCCCGCTGTTTAACCGCTACCAGATTGAAAGCCAGATCGAGACCGCTTTTGAGCGCGAAGTCAAACTCCCGTCCGGGGGCTCCATCGTTATCGACGTGACCGAAGCGCTGGTGTCTATCGACATCAACTCCTCGCGCGCCACCAAAGGCAGCGATATCGAGGAGACCGCCCTGCAGACCAACCTGGAGGCGGCCGACGAAATCGCCCGCCAACTGCGCCTGCGGGATATCGGCGGCCTGCAGGTGATCGACTTTATCGACATGCAACCGTCACGCAATCAGCGGGAGGTGGAAAACCGCATGCGCGAGGCCCTGTCGATGGACCGGGCGCGGGTCCAGGTGGGCCGTATTTCGCGGTTTGGCCTGCTGGAGATGTCGCGCCAGCGGCTGCGCCCCTCGCTCGGGGAGACCACCTCCAAAGTCTGCCCGCGCTGTAGCGGTCAGGGCACCATCCGCAGCACCAAGTCGCTGGCGCTGTCGATCCTGCGCCTGGTGGAAGAGGAAGCGCAGAAAGAGCGCAGCGCCGAGATTCGGGCCATAGCGCCGGTGCCGGTGGCCACCTACCTGCTCAACGAAAAGCGCAAGACCATTTCCGGCATCGAGACCCGCAACGGTACCCGGGTGGTGATTGTCCCCAACGCCGAAATGGTCACGCCGCACTTTGAGGTGCAGCGCCTGCGCGACGACGATACCGCCACCCTGGAAACCAGCTATAAAATCACCGCCGCCACTGACGACAGTGTGCAGGAGGAGAAACCCAAAAAAGCCGAGGCGCCGGCACTTCAGCAACCGGCCGTGCAGCAGATTGTGCCCGCCCAGCCGGCACCGGAGCCACCCAAGCAGCCGGGCTTGCTGTCACGCCTGGTAAAGGCGCTGGAGGACCTGTTCACCAGCGAACCGGAACCGCAGCCAAGCCGGACCAAACAGAACCAACAGGGTCGCGGCAAGGGCGGACGCAACAACAACCGCGGTCGCAACCAACAGCAAAATCGCAACCGCAACCGCCGCGACAATCGCGGGGAACGGGACGACCGCGGAGAGCGTGATAATCGCGAGGGCCGTGATAACCGCGGTGGCGGCCAGCGCCGCGATGAGCAGGCGCGCAAAGGCCGCCGCCGGGACGAGCGCGGCGGCCGCCAGGATGATAACCGCCGCCAGGAGCAGGCGCCGAAAACCGCCGAAGCCCGCGAATCGACCCAACCCGATCAGGACAAGTCGGATCAACAGCGGCCGGCCAAGCGGCCGGCCAACAAACGGGCCCGCCCGCAGCAGCGCCGCCGCGGTCGCCGCGATGCTGAGGCTGCGGACACTGCGAAGGCAGCCGGTGAGCAAACCGCTGAGAGTGCGGCAGCGGCGGAGCAAAGTCCTGCAACAGCCAACCGTGATGAACGACATTCAGGAAAAGCACAACGCGCGGAGAAGCGGCGGCAGCCGAAGGCAGAACCGGCAACTGCAACCGCGGCAGAGAAGCAATCCGGGGATGCAGCGACACAGCCGGAGGCGACAACCGCGCCGGTAGTGGCTAGCGCCAAAATGGAAACCGAAAAGCCGGGAGCATCGACATCGCCCCAGGAACCGGCAGACACCGCATCCACGGCCACGGTGCCGCCGGCAGACGAAGCAACTGCTGCACCGGTGCCTGAGGCTGAAGCTGGGAAACCTGCCGCAACTGCACAAGCACCGGGCGCTGGCGCCGAGACAGCCGACGCAACCGCCCAAGTGCCGGAGGCTGAGGCAGAGACACCTGCTGCAACTGCACAATTATCGGATGCTGAAGCTGAGACAACTGCCGCAACTGCAGCGGTGCGGAACCCGGAAGCCGAAACAGCCGCCACGCCTGTACCCGTCACTGAGGCGGAAACAGCGCCGGTGTCTGATACTGCCGCCGCGGCAACGGCTGAGACAGCCCCCGCAGCGGCAGAGGACAAGACCGCCGCACTGCAGAAAGAGAGCAGCCCACCGAGAGTGAAAGCAGAGGCAGAACCGGCGCTCGATACCTCGTCTCAAACTTCACAGCAGACGGCCGCGGCTGCCGAACCCGAGCCCGTAGAGACAGCAACACAGTCACAAGCACCTGTTGATACCAACGCGGCTGCAGCGGAGGTTGCACCAGCGCCCGCCCGAGCCGGCAATGACCCGCGGCTGAACCCAAAGCCGGTTACCGAAGTGGAAATCACCACCGCCCCCCAGCGGGACACCAGCGGCGGGCCCTTGGATACCGCGCAGCCGTCGAAGGTGGAACACCGCCCGCGCCGGCTCAGCAGGCCGGCAAATGATCCGCGCGTCAACCGCACTACGGGGGACACCGTTGCGCAGGCAAGGGAGGCGGACCAGTAATAGCCCACATGGGTAGATAAAGACCGGAGCCTGCCAGCTCCGGTTTTTTTTACTCTCCAATACGGCCATAAAGTCGGCCCGCCTGACGGGTTATTGGCCGGGCATTTTCGCCGCTGTAATAACCCGCTTAGATGCTTGTGCCCGCGCCAAACCTCTGTATAATCGGGTCCTCAAATCCGGTGGGGTGGCTGAGTGGTCGAAAGCGGCGGTCTTGAAAACCGTTGAGTGTAACAGCTCCCAGGGTTCGAATCCCTGCCCCACCGCCATTTCATTTTTGCCTCTGTCGTTCGTCCGCTTATCCAGCGAACTCTTGCCGACAACTCAGAAAAACCAATCAATAAAAATGCATTTGAATGTAGATAACTACCAATACTTTCTAATTATTGATCTTGAAGCTACCTGTTGCGACAAACAATCGATCGCCAGACAGGATATGGAAACCATTGAAATCGGCGCGGTAATGGTTGAAGCGGAGGAACTGACTACTGTTGATGAATTTACGCTGTTTATCAAACCGATAAAACATCCCAAGTTAACAAACTTCTGCACTGAACTCACCAGCATTACCCAGTCCGATATAGATACAGCACCAGGGTTTCCGGATGCCGTTAAACAGTTTAAGCAGTGGCTGTATCAATATGATTCATTTCTATTTTGCTCTTGGGGTGACTACGACAAGGGACAGCTTGAGAGAGACTGTCAACTCCATAATATTCCCTACCCAATCGGTTCCGAGCATCTCAATATTAAGAAGATGTTTTCCACCTCCCAGAATCTAAAAAAGAAATTTGGAATGGCCCGGGCATTAACATTAGCGGGATTACCCCTGCACGGCGCGCACCACAGGGGTATCGACGATGCAAAAAATATGGCGCAGTTGATGCCTTATATACTGGGCAGGAAGAAAATTTCAGAAAAAATCTAATAGATATAGAGGACTTAAACGCCCGCTTTTATGCCCTCCACGTACCTTGATCGAAGCACCTCGATCGCCGTAAACATAATAACAACCTGGATCAGACAAGCTAAAAAACATACACGTGCTTGGCAAATCTGTATTCAACCAAAAAATCGATAAATACACGAATACGCGGCGACAGTAAACGGCGTTCGAGATACAGCGCATGAAACTCTGTGTTTGGAGGGCGAAACGCAGCTAAAACCTCCTCAAGCTCGCCGGCATCTATGGCCTTTTTGGCCAGGTACCCAGGCATTTGACTCACACCCATGCCCGCCTTTGCTGCGCGTAAAACGGCTTCGAAATAACTGTTCAGTAATTGCGAGCGGGTTTTCCCCGCTTCAGTAACATACCATGGGTAAGTCCGTCCTGTTCGCGTGTTGCGAAAGCTCAAACACTGATAGTTCACCAATTCATCCGGGTGAGCGGGCCATTGTCCACAAAGATGTCGTCACCAATAGTTCGGCAAGTTTTGGCAATAAAGGCATTGACGCATTAAAGACTTGGGCGGGTGCTTTTCTTACCGCATTTTCAGCCAGAGTCGACTTGGTTGACTACATCAATGCCATCGATGAAAACGGTGATAGTCGCGCTGTTATGACTGTCAATCTATATTGGACTCACGTGCAGCCATTTTTCGATGTATTGCAGCCTACCGGCCGTAAGGGCACATCTGTCGAAAACCTCATCCTTACAGCGAAAGACAGCAAGGTCGTTCGAATAGAAGTGGCAGATACCACACTCGACCTCGTAATTTATATGCACGAGAATGGCTGGGCATTTCCGCAGAACATCCAGCCAAAACCCATCATTGAGGGTATTGAACGGCCATTTGAAAAAGCCGCCGTTCAATTTCGCTAATAACCAAGTATCTCTCCGGCACCTCGACTCGCTCAAGCCAAGGAGCCGGATCAAAATATGTTGCTCCAGGCCTCTGGTATCGCCACAACCTATATCGCCATAATCTATATCGGCACAACCTATATCGGCACCCAAGTACCAAACATTTGAGTGCCAGCACAGTCAACCCGCCGGCAGTTGCTTGCTCGGGTGCCAGTACAAATCGTCCGGTTCATCGGGAAGCTTTTTGATAACCAGGACTTGGATCGGGTACCGTACCGCCGGCGGCTCGCCTAGAAAAACCCCAAACCATCGCCAAGGTGCTTTATTGTAGGTCCGGGCTATCACGACCGCATGCAGCGGCAGGCCGCTAATCGATTCGGTACGAATCACCGCCCGGAGAGTGAGCCCGGTGGACCCGCCTTCCTTTTTCGGTACCCAGAATCCGCCTTGTTTCTCCCAATGTTCAAGGAGCTGCTCCAGATTGCCCGGTTTGTATAGCCAATCCCCCGGGCGTGGGCCCCTCCCCGTAAATCGCATGACACATCACTACAGCTGTTTTTTTATACAGTAGTACAGTACCTCGTGGTCAGGAAATAGGATTTTGCTATCAGGTACTCACATTGAATAGATAACGCCCTATTGGCCTCAGTGCTCCTGCGGAAACTGATGGCAATCGTGCCAAACAGCGGTAAAACTCCACCGTTCATAATCTGCATAGAGGAGTTAAATAATGGAGTTTATTGGGGTTTCTAAAATCGCCGGCGTAGGCGCATACCTGCCGGCCACCGTCGTCGACTCAGCATCGATCATGGAGGAAATCGGGTGTGAAAGGTTTGGTGTTTCCAAATCCTACATGGATAAGGCACTGGGGATTCGGGAACGCAGGGTATGCGATCGGGATACGGCACCGTCAGATTTGGCCTGTGCGGCGTCGCAGCGGGCAATCGAGGCCGCTGGCATCAGGCCTGAGGATTTGGGGTTTATTGTGTTCTGTGGTATCGACCGGGACTGGCAGGAGCCGGCAACCGCACATCGCGTCCAGTCCCTATTGGGTGCCCGTAATGCCAGTTGCCTGGATGTTACTAACGCCTGTCACGGTTTTATCGACGGGATGGCCGTAGCCGACGCATTTATCGCCGCCGGCATGGTCGATAATGTGCTGGTTTGTACCGGGGAGCGGCCGAGCGATGTGATGTACGAATATGTGCATAAACTGAAAAAAGTGCGGAGCCGGGAGCTGTTCAAAAAATGGGTCGGCATGCTCTCGGCCGGGGACGCGGGTGGCGCAATGGTGATACAGCGTTCAGATGACCGTAGTGGCTGGCGCAATTTGCGGTTATGCTCACGGGGTCAGCACGCCGAGCTATGTCACTATAAGCGCACCGACAAGGGCATAACAGGTCACATGCTCATGAGCGAGATCACCTCCGCGGTGCTGGACCTCCACGAGGAGATGATTGGCAACACCTATGACCGCCTCGGCTGGGCGCCAGGGGATGTTGACTGGGCTTACTTGCATCAATCGGGATCAGCACCTCACCGGCGCATGATCGCCGCGGCGCACCTCGATGTCAGCCGGGCCCCGGTCACCTATGAAAAATTCGGGAATTTGACCAGCGCCACTATACCTGTGGCCATGGCGCTCACCCCCCCTAGCCGGGGCGATAAATTGTTGATACTAGGAGCAGGGAGCGGAATTTCAGTATGTCAGGGTGGAATGATTTACTGATATACGCCACGCCGAGCATTACGGCGCTGGCTATAAAGGCGGTTATATTCTGGTATGGCCGCCGGCAAATAAAAACAATGAATCCGTGGTTTTTGGCATTCCTGGTTTCCATGTTCGGTATGACCGTTACCGAGCTGGCATCGTTCGCCTACGCCAACCATCCGGAAGATGGACTGTTGGTCATGATAGGTGCATATCTCTTTTTGTCCGCCACAGGTATTACGTTACTCGGCCTGGCGCTCGATATCGGCGGTTACAAGCATGTCTCGCTCACAATCCTACTGGCGGCCCTGGCCCTGACCTGCATCGTGCTGCTGGTTATACCCAATGCCGCGATCGCGGGCGCCAAAAGTATTGGCTACTCGATCACCCGGGTTGGAGGGCCCTACTATAACGCCCTCCAGGTTGTTATCGTCGGCATGATGTTGGGCTCACTGACCACGCTTATCTACACCGCCAGGACGGGCTCCGAGTTCATTGGACGCCGGCGATCATTAGCAATGGCGATCGGGGTCGCTCCTATCGTCCTCACCGCATTTGGTGTCGCTGCGGCGATGCGACTGGGCCTGCAGGTCAATGCCGCCGTCTGGGGCAGCGTATCTGTCACTTTTCTAATGGGTGTCCTGGTTTACACGGAGCGGGAAACCCGACTATTCAATTTTTTGTGCTGGTTTCCGGCGACCGAGGAACATAGCAGCATCATCACGCTTCGCAGGATCGCGTTCAACACAGAGTCCACGAGCTTGCGCGAGGCGCGAGGTAAATTCGACCAACTACTGATCGCGAAAGCCTTAAACGCTTGTGGGGGTAATCGGTCGAGGACGGCGCAAATGCTTGGCGTCTCCCGCGCTACTCTGCTGCGGAAGCTGAAGGGGGAATGATGCTTGTCCCTGAGCCCTGCTTTAAGCTGCCCTGCCCGTCAATGACTATTTGGGTATGGTTAACCACCATAAGCCGCCGACCTACAAACTCCCCATCAACTCATCTCGATAAGCCCGGATGCGCTTTGCATTCAAGCCCACATCGCTACCGCCGACGCGGGACTTGGAGCGAATATCGAGGCGGCTGCCGGCGCCCTTGTCGGTGATGCGGATAACCACATCATCCTTGTAGCCAAACCAGAAAGTGGTATCGGTCGCTTCTATCCGCCCCTGCGCAACCTCACTATCAACCAGCTCCCATCCCATGGCAGCAACCGCCTCAAGGGCTTTGGCGTGCGCCTGCTCAGTATCCAGGGCAATATCTATCGACACTATATCGGGATAAGCCTGCAGTTGTTGCCGGGTAACCTCACCACCGAGATATTCCACGGGGTTGGGTGCATCGGCACGCAGGGGCGCTATGGCAACGAAGACCGGCGGGTTTGCCGTATCTGTCGTGATATCGTGAATAGGCGGTACACTGCGCGCCGTTTGTTGGAACTGATATAACGGAACCAGCGGAATCCCACACAACAACACGGCTGTCAATGCACTTTTGCTGAGGCGCTTGTTCACCAGGGCCCAGGCGAGTAACAGGGCAACCGCAATACCGCAAGTCCAGGCTGCGACCGTTGCCGCACCCCGCGAGACGCTGAAGGCCGTGCCCAGTTCCCACAGTTCAAAACGGTAGGCGGGCCCCGCCAGCAGTAGTGTCAGAAATACACCGACACTGACAACTAACACCAGTCGTGTTACCAGGAAAAGTACTCTGTTCATAGGCAGGTCTCCATAACCACGATAATGATGAAGCGCGACTATCAGGCACTCTCTATATCATCTACACCATCTACACCATCTACACCACCGGCATCAACAAACCTGCCTGCACAGTCCCTGAAAGTTGAGGGTTAGTATTATACTAACGCCTTCCTCACAATTGCCAGAACCGCAGCGCCGGCACCACGGCAAGTGCGACCGGCGTATCGAGACCAACACTATGCGTATAGCGCTAATCGGTTTAGGTGATATCGCTCAAAAAGCTTATCTGCCGCTCCTGGCAGCCAACGCCGACATTACACCGGTGCTGTGCACCCGCAATGCCGCCATCCTAACCTCGCTGAGTCGGCAATACAGAATCACAGAAACCTACACCGACCTCGAGGCATTAATCAAAAGCGCCCCCGCAGGTGCCATGGTCCACAGCAGCACCGACAGCCATCCGGCGATTGTCGCCAAACTGCTAAATGCGGGCATTGCCGTCTTCGTCGATAAACCCCTGAGCTATCACGCCGACGAGAGTGAGCGGCTGCTGGCGTTGGCGGCCACAAAGCAACTGCCGCTGTTTGTGGGATTCAACCGCCGTTACGCCCCGTTGATCCGATCTATCGACAGCCACCCTGCCACCCAGATACGACTGCAGAAAAACCGCGCCAGGCAGCCCGCCGATGCGCGGGTCTTTATCTTTGACGACTTTATCCATGTGCTGGATACGCTGCGCTTTCTGGGCGGCGGCGAAACAGCGGACCTACAGGTTGAAGCCTTTTATCAGCAAACACTGCTGGCCGCGATCCAGGTCCACTGGCAGTGGCAACAGACCCTGCTGGCCGGCTCGATGAACCGCATCAGCGGCGTTACTGAGGAGATACTGGAGTTCTTCGGTTGCGAGCAAAAGTGGCAGATCAAAAATCTTTCCGGCGGTTGGCACTACCGTGACAATCACAAGGTCGAACTGGGCTTCAGCGACTGGGAACACACACTGCACAAACGGGGTTTTATGGATATGATTGAGGCCTTTCTCCAACAGGTAGAGGCCGGCACCAGTCCCGCAGACCAGTACAGTGATATCCTCGCCACCCACCGACTCTGCGAGCGGGTGTTGGCCCAGGCAATTGGCTGACTACCTGCGGTACCGATCCACAGCAGCATCGGGCGGTTACTGCCGCACACCCTACCCGGTCGGGTGAGCGGCCCGCACTCTGCGCATCAGATAGATGCGGTCGTTATCTCTGACCACCCGCACGTCCAGTAGCTGTTCGAGCGAGAAAACAAACGCGGTCAAATCCCCAACCTGGAAAATGCCCGAAATCAAATGGTCCTCCAGGTCTTTATCCAGAATTTCAATCGGTGTGCGGGTATAGCGGTTGTACTCCAGCACCGCATCGGCCAGGCGGCTGGATTTAAAGTAAATCTTGCTATTCCTCCAGGCAGTGATACGTTCCAGCTCGGCCGGCTCAATGGCGGGTGTAACACCATCGTCATGGTAAGTGGCGGCCTCTCCCCGTTCGATTTGTGTTCGCGGTACCCCATCCGGTCCCCGCCGTCCCTCGAGTTCCACCACGCCCTCCGCCACCGTAACCGAGACCGCCCGAGCGCGCAGCAGCACATTGAACTCGGTGCCCAGCGCCCTGACGACACTGCCAGCAGCGGCGACTTCAAAAGGTCGTTGCGGGTCCGCCGCCACGGCAAAAAACGCTTCGCCCCGGCGCAGTTCGAGGCGGCGGGCGGCGCGGCTGTAGTTGACGGCAATAACAGTATCGGTGTTTAACAGAGCGGTCGAGCCGTCATCGAGACGAACGAGGCGATGCTCCCCAACCCCCGTGCCATAGATGTCCACTGACCGGTTGTCGGTGACAAACCAACCCCCGGCGACCAGCACCACAACGACGGCAGCCACTTGCAGATAGCGCGCAGCCGCGGCGCGCCTGCGGCCAGTGTCGGCCGCTGTCGCCTGCGCAGCGGTTAACTCCCGGCGAATATCACCATCGGCACCTAGATGACCGCTTATATCCCAAAGGGCCCGGCACTGTTCATAAGCCAGTTCATGCAACGGGCTTTGCGCCAACCACTGCTTAAACGCCCGGCGAGCAGCCCGGTCGCAGCGGGGAGATTTCAATTTTGCATACCAGGCCGCCGCCTCTTGCCTGATTCGGCGCCGATCTGCCCGAGCGGTTTGCGCAGATATATTCATAACAGGTCTTCCAGCGAGTTCTGCAGCTTCCTGACTGCCGTGGCCATATGCCGCTCGACGGTACGGGTACTGATATTCAGGGCACGGGCAATTTCCGGATAGGTCATTTCCTCGAACCGGCTCAACAGAAACACCTGTCGGGTGTTCGCAGGCAGTTTCAACAACTCCCGTTTCAGTTTAGCCAGGGATTGCTCCCAGTCCGCCGCCCGGGCCGGCGATGGCGCAGTGCTGGGAAACTCGCCTTCCTCGAAGGGTATGTGGGCATCGGCACGGCGACTGCCGCGACGGCGCAGCGCATCGCGCACCAGGTTGGTGGCCACCGTAAAGATATAGGCGCGCGCATTTTCCTCCAGTCGCTCCAGGTTGTCCTGTTTCAGTAAACGAATATAGGTTTCATGGAGGACTTCGTATGCGTCCTGGCGCCCCCCGGGCAAGAGCCCGGTCAGATAGTTAAGGAGGCTGCAGCGGTATTTTTCGTACAGGGTTTCGATATAGGGATCCGGTCCGGACACGCCCTCCTCAGCGCCGTCGCCGTTTGCGCCACGCTGGGTTTGCCCGACAACCCTGAGTCGCGGTCCGGCTGATAGTTTCGGTCTCACTGACGCCATTGCTTGCCCTAATCACAGCCTTCTTTTGATACGGTTGCTTTTGCAACAGCGTTCAAGTAAGCAGTATTTTGTTGTAAACCGGGACCGGCATAAGGCTCGATACTAATACGTGCACCCTACAACCCTTGACTCTTGAACCTGCAGGCCCCGGGGCTCTGGACCCCTTGTTGCGCATAACCTCCCCCCTGTAAACGCAACCGCGGCCATAAACCCGACAGGCATCGCCGTATTTTTGTCGGGAGTCAGTGGCCGGTTCCGTTATTATAATCACGGCTAACTATAATTATTTCCTGTATTTTCAATCACACTATGGGTCCAGGCCATATAAGAGCATTACTTGAGCGATGCGGCTCAGCGCGCAGCCCTGCTCACCACCTCAACCGGTTTGCACGGCGGATACCGGCCGCCCTTGCCGCGGCTTTGCTGTGCAGCACCGTTCTCGCCGCCGACGGGGCCACTGATACCGGCACTGAGGCCGTCACCGATACTTTTTCCGATACTTTTTCCGATACTTTTTCCGATACCTTTACCGATATTCTTAACTACGCGATCAAACGACAGCCACTCGCTACCGCCCTGTTACAGTATGCCGAACAATCCAACCTGCAGATCATGTTTCGCAGCGAACAACTGCCCGAACTGACGGTGGCGCCGCTGCACGGCGCTTATTCACGGACCGAAGCTCTGGAGCATCTGCTGCACACCAGCGGGCTCAGTTATCGTTTTGGCGGCGGACAGGTGCTGGTGGTGTATCGGGACCCCGCCCGGCAACGCTTGAAGACGATAAAACCGGCACCCGCCGCGCCGGCAGTACAGACTGTTCCGCGGGACAGCGCGATCGAAGAGGTGCTGGTTACCGGGATTCGCAGCAGCCTGGCGCGCAGTCTCTCTATCAAACGCCACGCCGATGCGGCTGTGGACGCGATTACCGCCGAGGATATCGGCAAGTTTCCGGACCAGAATGTGGCCGATGCCCTGCAACGTATTCCCGGTGTCTCCGTGGATCGCATCTGGGGCGAGGGGCGCGATATCAATATTCGCGGCACCGATAAGAATGTGAACCGCACCCTTCTCAATGGCCAGAATGTCGCCTCCGCTTACTGGTGGGCCGACGACAACCCCAGCCGCGGCTTCAACTATTCCATCCTCGCCTCGGAGCTGGTCGCATCACTGGAGGTTCACAAAAGCCCGCAGGCCGATGTCGATGAGGGCAGCATCGGCGGTACGGTAATCATTCGCACCCGCAAGCCGCTGGACCTGGCCGCCGGTACGCTACGCACCTCGCTGGAACAGCAGTACAGCGAGCTGCCCGACCAGTGGGACCCGCAGGCCGCGGCGCTGTTCAGTTGGAAAAACACTGCCGGCACCTTCGGCGCCCTGGCCTCATTCAATCTACAAAAGCGGCAATTGCGCCGCGACGGGCTCGAGGCTTTCCCCGACCACGCGCTCTACACTCTTACAGAAGCCGACGGCAATCTTATCGAGGGGGTTCGCGTGCCCTGGGGCCTGGGGTCGGCAATCTTTCAACAGGAGCGGCGCCGCCGCAGCGCTAACCTGACACTGCAATGGGCCGCCGACCCGCATTGGGATATCGCCTTCAACGCCGTGCTTACCCATATGGATATGGACAACAGCAACCAGAATTACCTAGCCCTGCCGGGTGCATTCAAACTCAACGAGATACCGCCGGTACCGGTCAGCGCCGCACAGATTGGCACCAGCGACGGCGTGCGTACCCTGCTCGGCGGCACGTTTGGCAATGCCGACAGTCCCGGCGCGGCACTGGATGCAATATTCCGTGACGCCTATGTCGAGACCGCCAGTTACGATCTCGATATGAATTACGACGCCGACGGCTGGCGCTCTCACTGGCAGATGGGTGTCACCCGGGCCAAAGGCGGTAGCGATCACGACCGGCGCTACCGCTTTATCGGTGATACCCAGCTATCCTATGCGATTGGCCCGCGCCGGCTGGCATTTGACTTTCCCGACCTCGATCCCCGCGATCCGGCAGCCCTGCAGCGCCTGTCGAGCGACTCGCGCGACTGGATTCGCGAAATGCGCGACGAGGAGTTTTACTTACAGGGGGATCTGAGCTGGGCATTCGACAAGCTGCCTTTTATCAACCGCATCAAGGTCGGCGCCAAGTGGCGCGATCATACGATCGAAAACAACCGCACCGTGGGCAGCGTCGATACCGCTCACGCAGATTGGCCGGCGGCGCAAGCCATCGGCCTGGACCAGGTCTCCGCCGGCCTGACACCCCACCTGCACCGCAAGACCGCCAGCGCCGGCTCCCTCACGCAATACGCCTGGGCCGACCGCAACCGTCTCGCACAAAGTTTGCAGCCGTTATTCGACCGGGGACTGCTCAGCTATCGCTACGACACCGACGCTTTCTACCGGATCAACGAACGTATTTTGGGCGCTTATATCAAGGCCGATATCGAAACCAACAGGCTCTCCGGCAATATCGGCATGCGCGCAGTCCACACCAAGCAAGGTGCCGCGGCTTACCAGAATACGCAGCTCACCCGTCACCTGCGCCCCTACCACAACTACCTGCCGAGCTTAAACCTGGCCTATAAGCTCGCGCGCAACCTCACTCTGCGCACCGCCCTGGCCCGGGTTATGGCCCGACCGAATTTTCAGGACTTGACGCCGGGTATTATCATCGACGCCACCAACGGCACCGCGGCGGGGGGGAACCCGCACCTGGAACCCGTTCGAGCCAATCAATTTGATCTGGCGATTGAGTGGTACTTTGCCGAGGCCTCGGTGTTATCCGCCGCCTATTTTCGCAAGGATATAGCCGCCCTGGTCACTACCCGCACACTGCCGGAGACGCTTGCCGGCCAGACCCTCAACGTCACCCGTCCCTACAATGGCGCGGGCGCAGATATACAGGGCATCGAGCTGCAATGGCAACAGGACCTGGGCAGAGGTTTCGGTGTCACCAGCAATTACACATACACCGATGCATCGGTGACGGCCGGTGCCGGCGGCGAAACGGCGACGCTGCCCGGCAACTCCCGGGATCAGCTCAACAGCTCGGTGTATTTCGAAAACCGGCACTTTAGCGCGCGACTGTCTTACAACTATCGCTCCGACTCTTTCGGCGGCCTCAACGCCGGCTCCCAGGATGTCACGGAAGCCTACGACCAGTGGGATGCCGCCATTAGCTGGACACCCACCCCGCGGCTATCGGTGCACCTGGAGGGCGTCAACCTGGGTAACGAACCGATTTATTTTCGCACCGCCAGCGGTGTGCCGCAGGGTTTTTACGAAAACGGCCGGCGTTTTATTATTGGCATCAGCCTGAATATTTGAGTGCACGCGCCTACTGCACGCCGGCGCAACACAGTAGTCTTTGCCGGCCTTCCCCCATGATTTCCCCACGCCAAAGGACTACACCGAACGCTGCCCTGGCGGGATTTTTCCCCGCCCGCCGTTTACAGCTATGGAACAGGTTACCCCACTTACCAGGCGCAGAGGAAAAGATGAAAAAAACCACAATGACTCCCACTAAACTGGGAACCGCGATCCGCTGGTTCAACACCACCGTTCTGGCTTACGGCTCGCTGGGCGCACTGGCTGCGGTCGGTACGGTCAATACCGCCCACGCACAGCCGGCCGCTGCCGCGGCCGGCGCCGCGCCAATCGTTGAAGAACTGGAGGTCATCGGCATTCGGGGCAGCCTGAGGCGCGCACTGGCGGTGAAAGAGAACGCCGATGCGGTCGTCGATGCCATCAACGCCGAAGATATCGGCAAATTTCCCGACAAGAACGTCGCCGATTCGCTGCAGCGTATTCCCGGTATTTCGGTCGACCGCATCTGGGGTGAAGGCCGCGATATTTTTGTGCGCGGCACCAACAGTGAGGTCAACCGCACGCTGCTCAACGGCCAGAATGTCGCCTCGGCGTTTTGGTGGGCCAATGACAATCCCAGCCGCGGCTTTAACTACTCCATTCTCGCCTCGGAACTGGTGTCGTCTCTGGAGGTTTATAAAAGCCCGCAAGCCGATCTCGACGAAGGCAGCATCGGCGGCACCGTCATCGTGCGCACGCGCCGGCCCATGGACCTGGAACCGCTGACCTTGCGCGGCAGCGTGGAAGGACAGTACAGCGAGTTGCCCGATGAGTGGGACCCGCAGACCTCCGCCCTGCTCAGTTGGAAAAACGCCGCTGAAACGTTTGCCGTGCTGGGTTCTTTCAACCGCCAGGAGCGCAGCGTGCGTCGCGATGGCCTGGAGGCCTTTCCCACCAACACGCTCTACGACGTAACCGACCAAAACGGCGCGGTTACTGAAGATGTCTACGCCGTCTGGGGCGGCGGCTCGGCTATTTTTCAGCAGCAACGCGAGCGCGACACAACCAACCTCACGCTGCAATGGCGGCCGACATCGGCCTGGGACGCCGTGTTCAATTATGTCAACTCCGATATGGGTATGGACAACAGCAATCAGAACTACCTGTTTGTCACCGGCGGTTTCAAACTTGCCAACGGCGATACCGTCACCAACCCGGTATTCATTCCCACCAGCGACGGGCGCCAGGCACTGGTGGGCGGCACCATCGAAAACCCCGCCAGTGTCGGCGTCGCCGATGAGCCCATCTATCGCGATGCGTTTATTGAATCGACGGTGTACGATCTGGATGTCACCTATACGGGCGACGGCTGGCAAGCCCATGTGCAGACCGGTTTTACCGAGGCCGAGGGCGGCAGCACCCACGATCGCAACTATTGGTTCGAGGGCAACACCCGGGAGGTGATTAACCTGAGTGCCAATACCAACGAATTCAGCTTCCCCGATATCGATCCCCTCGACGGCCGGGCGCTGGCCCTGCAGCCGGGCAGCTTGCGCGACTGGATTCGGATTATGGAAGACGATGAGTTTTACCTGCAGGGCGATCTCGAAATCGATGTCAACTGGGGGCCGGTGACGTCATTGAAAGTCGGCGGCAAGTGGCGCGATCACACCATCGAAAACAACCGCAGGGTGGGCAGCATCGATATCGACGACCCGGCCATCGCCGCCGAAGTGGCGGCATTGGCGGCGCTGACACTGGACGATCTGTCTTCCGGCCCCTCGCCCAGACTGCACGGCGAAACCGCCTCTTCAGGTTCACTGACACGTTACGCCTTTCTCGACCGCCGCAAGGCGATTCAACAGGTCGACACGCTCCTGAACGCGGGCGTCATGAGCTACGCGGTCGACCAGAATGCGTTCTATGATATCAACGAAGAAATCACCGCCTGGTATGCCAAAGCCAGCTTCGAGCAGGGTGAGCTGCGCGGCAACATCGGCCTGCGCGCGGTGCAGACCGACCAGACTTCCAAAGCCTTTCAGGACGGCGCTCTGGCCACAGTGACACGGGACTACACCGAGTATTTGCCCAGCGTTAATCTGGCGTACAACCTGCGCGACGACCTTATTGTTCGCGGCGCGATCGCCACGGTGATGGCGCGCCCCACGTTTCAGAACCTCAGTGCCAACCTGGTGATCAACGCCACCACCGGCACGGCCTCGGGCGGCAATCCGCTGCTGGACATCACCACTGCCGATCAATTTGAGGTGGGCATAGAGTGGTACTACGACGAGGCCGCCATTGTCTCGGCCACTTACTTTGTCAAAGACCTGTCCACCTTTATCGTCAACAGAACCCAGACCGAAGACTTCAATGGCCAGACGCTCACCGTCACCCGACCGTTCAACGCCGACGGCGCCGATATCCAGGGTCTGGAGCTGCAACTGCAACACCCGCTCGGCCGGGGTTTCGGCATCACCGCCAACTATACGTATACCGACGCCGACGTGGCCCGCGAAGTGGGCAGGCTGGAACTGCCGGGCAACTCCGAAAACCAGGCCAACGCCTCGATCTACTATGAAGATGATCGCTTCAGCGCCCGCCTGTCCTACAACTATCGCTCCGAGTCCTTCGGCACCCTGGTCTCCGGCTCCCAGATCGCCACTGACGACTACGACCAGTGGGATGCCACCTTTACCTGGCAGGCCACCAATCAGGTCGATATCTTCCTCAGTGCCGTCAATATCACCAACGAGGTTATCTACCAGAGCACCAGCGACGGCATCCCCGTCGGTTTTTATGAAAACGGCAGCCGTTTCAGTCTGGGGGCAAGGTTACAGTATTAACGTCCCACCGGCAGACCTGTCTTATCCGGCCACGGCCCGGCAGCCCAGGATGGCGCCGGGGTGGCTAAGTATAATTTGGTCTAAAAAAGGTGCGCACTGCAACGGATCTTGAACTAGGGTAAGAGAGTAGATATACCACACCACAGGTAAGGTAAGACGCCTAGACAATAGCAATGAGTGCAAGCGCTGAAAGCCCAATCGGCCTGCTGCAACAGGCCAATTTGCCCACTTTTCCGGCTGTTGTCTTCAAACTGCAGCAACTGGTCGACCAGGGCGCCGACTTCACCCAGTTTGCCGACCTGATCAACACCGATGTCAGCCTGAAAACACGCATTATCAAATGCGCCAACAGCGTCTACTATTCCACCGGCTCGGAAAGCGCCGATATCAGCACGGCGATACGCAAAATCGGCGTGCAGCGGCTGTCCGACATTGTCTATACCGCCAAGCTTTGTGAGGCTTTTCCCTACACCCACCAGATCAATATGGCCACTTTCTGGGAGCAGTCCCTGTACACGGCGATAGTGGCTCGTCAGTTGGTCACGGAACTCAACACCCGGGCGGTGGCGGAAGAAAATCCGGTGTTTGCCCTGTTGGCCCGCCTGGTCGGCCGCAGTAGCGCGCTTCCGCCCTCCTATGCCTACACGGTCGGGTTGCTCAGCAACATCGGGTTTCTGGTGAAGTTGCTGCTCAGTCCGCTGACCACGGACGAAGTGCTGCGCTACAGCCGGCAAAAAACAAAGCAGCGTTATAAAGCACAGGAGGAACTCGGCACCAGTCCGGATTCGGAAGTGAGTTCCGCCATTTTGTTAATGTGGGGTTTTAGCGAAAAATTCTACCGCCCTATCCACTACCAACTGGACCCCCGCGGCGCCGGCCCCCACCGGCGCATGGCCTTGATACTCAACGCGGCGCTGTCGATACGGGACTATTTTGTGGAGCGGACCATGAGCGAAGAGATCGGCGCCTACTACTTCGCCGGCCTGGCGGCAAAACTGGGCATCACCTTTGCCGAATGCGGGCAGTTGTCGGACAGTGCCCTCGGCGAGGTTAAAGCGCTGTCGACGTTTATCAATTACCGCAACTGAGCTGCCGCCGGCCCCGACCGGAAGCTGTTGTGACAGCCGCATCTGACTTACCGCTCCAGGTTTAGACCTGCTCAACACTCGATAATATTAACCGGCACTTCCACCACATTCACCGCCAGGCCGCCGCGTGCCGTTTCTTTGTACTGGTCTTTCATATCGCGACCGGTTTCACGCATGGTACGAATGACTTTATCGAGCGAGACAAAATGCGCGCCGTCGCCCCGCAACGCCATTCTTGCCGCGGCGATGGCCTTTATCGACGCCATCGCATTGCGCTCGATACAGGGCACCTGCACCAGACCGCCAACCGGGTCACAGGTCAAACCCAGGTTGTGTTCCATCGCGATCTCCGCGGCATTCTCCACCTGGGCCGGCGTACCGCCAAGCACTTCAGTCAGTGCCCCGGCGGCCATGGAGCAGGCAGAGCCCACCTCGCCCTGACAGCCCACTTCGGCGCCACTGATAGAGGCATTTTTTTTGTAAAGAATGCCAATCGCAGCCGCAGTAAGTAGAAAACGCAGCACCCCATCTTCATCGGCACCGGAAACAAAGCGCGTGTAATAGTGCAACACCGCGGGCACAATACCGGCCGCGCCGTTGGTCGGCGCGGTTACCACCCGCCCGCCCGCCGCATTTTCCTCGTTGACCGCCAGTGCATAGAGCGTGACCCAATCCACTACCGTCAGGGGATCGGTAAGCGACGCCTCGGGTCGGCTAAGCAGTTGTGCGTGCAATTCAGCAGCGCGCCGCTTCACTTTCAACCCGCCCGGCAATATGCCCTGGTTGCGAATACCGTTGTCAACGCATTCGCGCATCGCCTCCCACACCGCCAGCAGACCCGCCCGGGTCTGCGCGTGCGGGCGCCAGGCCGCTTCGTTCTCCCACATGACATCGGAGATACGCAGGTTCTGCTTCTCACAAATGGACAGCAATTCGGCGCCCAGGGAAAACGGGTAGGTCAACACACGGTCGTCTTCGGCGATTATATCGCTGCCGCTGGCCTCCTCATCCACCACAAAACCGCCGCCGACGGAATAGTAGATACAGGCCAGCAGCTCTGCGCCGGAATCAGCATAGGCGGTAAACTTCATACCATTGGGGTGAAACGGCAAAGTCTCACGGCGGTGGAGAATCAGGTCGCCCTTATCGTCGAAATCAATTTCACGGTCGCCACCGAGACGCAGAGTGCCACCGTCACGAATGGCTGCCACCCGCAGCGCCATCGCCTCGATATCGACGGTCTCCGGCTGCTCCCCCTCCAGACCGAGCAAGACCGCTTTCGGCGTGCCGTGGCCGATGCCGGTGGCCCCGAGAGAGCCGTACATCTCTGCCTTGACCCGCACCACCTTCTGCAACAGCCGCTCGTCCCGCAACCGCGCCGCAAACAGCGCAGCGGCCTTCATGGGTCCCACGGTGTGGGAGCTGGATGGCCCGATACCAATTTTAAACAGATCGAAAACACTGATCGACATAGCTTTTACTCACCGGTTACATCGTTGATGAGATCGCAGTATATGGGCAATGGGGATTGCTGTAAGCTGTTTTTCACAATCCGAGCTGCTGCTTGGCCCGACCAAACGCCTCGAGGGCAAACGTCAGATCGTCGCGGGTCAAAGCCGCCGACATCTGTGTGCGTATGCGCGCCTTGCCTTTCGGCACCACCGGATAGGAAAAAGCCGTCACATAGACGCCCAGCGCCAGCATCGCCTCGGCAAACTTCGCCGCCAGCGCCGCCTCGTGCAGCATTACCGGCACTATAGGGTGCTCGCCCGGCAGCAGTTCGAAACCGAGTCGCCGCATACCCTCACGGAAAAAAGCAGTATTGTCCGTAAGGGTATCCCGCAAGTCACTGGACTCGGTAACCAGTTCAATCGCTTTCAAAGCACCCGCCACTACCGGCGGCGCCACGGTGTTGGAAAACAGATAGGGGCGCGAGCGCTGGCGCAACAGCGCCACGATTTCCTTGCGGCCACTGGTATAACCGCCGCTGGCGCCGCCGAGCGCTTTGCCCAGGGTACCGGTAATGATATCCACGCGGTCAATGCAGTTGCGCAACTCGTGGGTGCCGCGCCCCTCGGCGCCGATAAAACCGGTTGCGTGACAGTCGTCGAAATGCACCAGCGCGCCGTAGCGCTCCGCCAGATCGCATATCTCATCGAGGCGGGAAATGTAACCGTCCATGGAAAAGACACCGTCGGTGGTAATCAGCTTAAAGCGCGCCCCCTGCCGGTCCGCCGCCTGCAACTGGGCCTCCAGATCGGCCATATCGTTGTTGCGGTAACGATAGCGTTGGGCCTTGCACAGGCGCACGCCGTCGATGATGCTGGCGTGGTTTAATGCATCGGAAATCACCGCGTCCTCGGCGCCCAACAGCGTCTCGAACAGGCCGCCGTTGGCATCGAAGCAGGACGGGTAGAGAATAGTATCCTCAGCGCACAGAAAGGCGCTGAGTTTATCCTCCAACTGCTTGTGCAGCGTCTGGGTGCCGCAGATAAAACGCACCGACGCCATTCCGTAGCCCCACTGCTCGAGGCCGGCGCTGGCGGCGGCGCGCACCTCGGGATGCTGCGCCAGCCCCAGGTAATTGTTGGCACAGAGATTCAACACCTCACCGCCGCTGTTGATACCCACCCGGGTGTTTTGTGGCGTGGTGATCAGGCGCTCGTGTTTATACAAGCCGGCGGCTTCTATTTCCGCCAGTTGGCGGCCCAGGTAATCTTGAAATTCCCCGTACACAATTTTTCTCCCGCTGTCTTATTCTACAAATGCGACGCTATCGAAAGTGCAACGCTACCGGAGCGTGCAACTCGACCAATGCGTGCAACCCTACGACTGAGTGAACCCCGACCCGCGGCCGGGGCTTTTGGATTGTTTGCCGGCGGCGGCGGCTACTCCCAACTCAGAATCACCTTGCTGGCCTCGCCGTCATTCATGGCGGCAAAGCCCTGTTGAAATTCGCTGTAATGCAGGCGGTGGCTCACCACCGGCGCGATATCCAGCCCCGATTCGACCATCACCGACATCTTGTACCAGGTCTCGTACATTTCGCGCCCGTAGATACCCTTCAGGGTGAGCATGTTGAAAATCACCTTGTGCCAGTCGATGGCCAGTTCGCCCTCGGGTATGCCGAGGATGGATACCTTACCGCCGTGGCACATATTGTCCAACAGGTCCTTGAACGCCGCCGGGCTGCCGGACATTTCCAGGCCGATATCAAATCCCTCCACCATGCCCAGTTCGCGCTGCACATCGGCGAGTCGTTCCCCGCCCACATCGACTGTGCGGGTAGCGCCCAGTTGCCGGGCCAGCGCCAGGCGCCGCGGATTGATGTCGGTCACCACCACATGGCGGGCGCCGGCGTGGCGGCAGACGGCGGCGGCCATGACGCCGATGGGACCGGCGCCGGTAATCAGGACATCCTCGCCCAACAAATCGTACTGTAACGCCGTATGCACGGCGTTGCCGAGGGGATCGAACAGCGCCGCGACATCGAGATCGATATCGGGCCGGTGCTCCCAGACATTGGACATGGGCAGGCTCAGATATTCGGCAAAGGCACCGGGCCGGTCCACCCCGACACCGCTGGTTTGGGCGCACAGGTGGCGGCGGCCGGCCATGCAGTTGCGACAGCGACCACACACCACATGCCCCTCACCGGAGACAAGTTGGCCGGGCTTGAAGTCGTTGACGTTGGCGCCCACCGCGACGATTTCACCGACAAACTCGTGGCCCACCACCATGGGCACGGGAATGGTTTGCCGGGCCCAGGCATCCCAGTTATAGATATGCATATCGGTACCGCAGATGGCGGTGCGCTTGACTTTGATAAGAACATCGTTGATGCCGGTATCGGGCTCCGGCACATCCTCGAGCCACAGGCCGACTTCAGCCTTGCGTTTGACGAGCGCTTTCATAGTGATTTATCTCAGATGTGGTGCCTTTTGGCAGTTTGTCTTGCTTCTGTCCCGCCCATTGCCTCAGGCGTTAACTCAGGTCTTAGCCTCGGATTCTGAAACAGGTCCTATATTCAGGTCCTATATCCAGGTCTTCTAATCAGGTCTTCTAATCAGGTCTTCTAATCAGGTCTTGTAATCAGGCCCTAATCCAGGCCTTAACTCAGTTCTAAACCAGCGCTGACCTGAGGTGCCTATCAGGTGCAGCTTGCAAGTTGGCTCATGAGGCGGCCCGACCAGACTGATCCGAATTTGGCCTGCTAGCGCAAAAAGGTTTACTATAGCAGAAATATTTCCAGCATCTTAGACAATAAAAATCCACTATTCAAGATTTTTTCTCATATAGCGGAATATTCTGAATGGCAAACAAATCCAAATCCGCGGGTCATAACCCGTCTGTAGAGGCCGACCCGGCGAGCCAGGCGCTCTGCCAGCGGGTGACCGAACTGCGCAAGAAAAACAAGCTGACGCTCGACCAGTTGGCGGCGGCTTCCGGCGTCAGCCGCTCCATGTTAAGCCAGATCGAGCGTGGCCAGGCCAATCCCACCCTGGCGGTCACCTTTCGCATCGCCCAGGCGTTTGGCATTACCATCGGCGAACTGGTGGACCAGCCCTGGGCCTCCTCCACTATAGAAGTGGTGCACGGCGACGACCCCAACAATCTGTTTCGCGCCGATGACGAGTGCCGGATTCGCACCCTCTCACCGCTGCACATGGAGAAAAACACGGAGTTTTACGAATTGCGTGTAGCACCCGGCGCCAGCCTCGCGAGCGCTCCCCACTACGAGGGCACCCGGGAGCTGTTGACGGTAACCCAGGGCCGGGCCCGGGTCAGCTCCGGCGACAGTCACTGTACCCTGGCCGAGGGCGACTCGGCCCACTACCGGGGAGACTTGACGCACACCATCGAAAACTGTGGGGATCGGGAGTTGGTCTGCTATTTGGTGGTTACGGGCCAGTAGTGGGTGTGGGTGAGACGCGCTTGCGCCTGACTGAAGGTTCGATCACAACAGTGGGCCAGCCAGCAGCGAGTAGACGGTCCATAAGGCCTGCCGATATCGCCGTCACATCACTATCAGAAATGCATAGGAAACGACCTATGGTCAAGCAACCAACGTCCTCTTTAGTAGGGGCCCTCCTGTATGTTATCACCACTATTACTGCCCAGGGCCAAGGCTCAACAGCTGAACTGCCGCAGGGTAACGGCCGGGAATTGGTCGGAAGCCTTTGTACTGCGTGCCACCAAGTCAACCAGATCACACGCAGTTCCGGCTATTCAAGCGAAGGCTGGCAAGCGTTGATCGACACCATGATTGACCTGTCCGCCAGTCCAAACGAGCAGGCGCGTATCGTCAAATACCTGGCAACGCATTATCCACCCAATACCAAACGGGCACCCACGCTGGTAGCAGGTGAAGTAAGTGTCGAATTTGACGAGTGGCAGGTTCCGACGCTCGGCCAACGCTCACGCGACCCGATCGAAGCTGCCGATGGGGCTATCTGGTGGGCCGGACAATGGGGCAACCTGATTGGCAGCATCGATCCGAAAAGCAGCGCGATGAAAGAATATACCCTACCGAAAAATGCCATGCCCCATACCGTCACGACCGATACGGCGGGCAACATCTGGTACACTGGAAATAAAAACGGCACGCTCGGCAAGCTCGATCCGACAACCGGCAAGATCACTGAATATAAAATGCCGGACCCCGCCGCCCGAGACCCTCACTCCGCCATCTTCGATAAACTGGGAACCCTCTGGTTTACCCTTCAGCACAGTAATATGATAGGCCGGCTCAACCCGGCAACGGGCGATATCAAACTGGTCGAGCTGAAGGTGAGCGGATCGAGGCCCTACGGGATAAAGATCGATGCCCAAGGATTCCCCTGGGTTGCATGCAACGGTAGAAATTGTCTAGTCAAAGTCGATCCGCAGACCATGGAGCTTACGGAAATTAAGTTGCCGAACGACAAGACAACCGTTCGGCGTCTCGACATTGGGCAAGACGGTATGATCTGGTACGTTAACTCATCGCAGGGCCGCCTCGGTAGATATGATCCGAAAACCGGTGCCATAAAGGAGTGGCCATCACCTAGCGGTCCCCGGTCTCACCCCTACGCCACTGTGATCATAGACGGCATCATCTGGTACAACGAGTCGGGTATGCGGCCGGATACTCTGGTGCGCTTTGATCCGGCAACCGAACGGTTCCAGAGCTGGCCTATCCCGTCGGGCAAGGTTTACGCAGGCATCATCAGACATATGCGACCGACACGCGACGGCAAACTACTGATCCATCAAAGCAGCACTAATCGCATCACGCTGGTCACACCCACATCAAAACAAACTGCCACAATGCAATAAGCAGATGCAAAAAAAACGCTTTTGACCACGACAGCGTCCCTGCTGTCGAACACTTCTGTTACTTCTCCTGGGGACAGAAAATATCTTCATCCAAAAAGCAGATAATCCGATCCACATCCGCTTTGAATTTGTCGACACCGTAGTCGATGCTGTAAAGTGCGCTGTTTCATTGAGCGGATTGAGATCCACCAACGCATTCGCGGTAGCCACAGCGGCGGTATAGTCGCCGTCACAGTACTGCTGCTTATGCAAACGCTCGAGTGCCTGCCGCAGTTTTCCCCGCAGTGTCTCTCTGCGAAAAAACAGCCACTCTTCCAACTCCTCGCTGTCGGGTATCGTAAAACCGGCCAAAAAATCCGCACGATAAAGTTCAATGGCCCGGCGAAAATTACCGCGCTCGCATGCCTGTTCGAATACCCGGGTATCGGCATCGATATGCACCCGGGCGGATATCTGCAACCTATCCCGATCAGCTTGAATAGCCTCGGTGTCCAACAGCGCGCGCAGCCGGTGCAGGGTGCGTCGCAGCCGGGCCCTGGCGATATTTTCATCGGCCTCCGGCCACAGGAAGCGGGTTGGGGCCACTTGCTACTACACCCCCGTTCTGGCGCGCGATTCGAATATGGGGCCTAACACAGTCCCCCCGGCGCAAACCTCGTGCAGTGCCACACCCACCTTTCAACTTGCAGTCATTGCAGCCCTCGCCTCCCACTCGCAGTGATCTGCAAAGCCAGGTATATATCAAGGCAAGGATGGAGCCCCCACTCCAGGCCTCTGGGATGTAAAGAAGGGACGGCAACCAAAGTGCTCACCGCACACCCCCCCCCCCGGCCACCAACCGGCAATTTAAAAAATTCTTAAAAATCAGTTACCTAGAACTATATCACTGCTTTGAGACCAGGTTTTCCGGAGCGCCCTCTTCCCCCTCTCGGAGGGCCGTCAAAAGCCGTGGACAAACTTGTTGTCCTGTTTTTCCTTCGCTGTAATCAGTTTTTCCCGTACAGTTCCTAAGTCATTAAAAAGTAAAACTTTTTTGCAGAAAAATAGTCCGAATAAATAACCGCAAAGTCCCTTGATTTTAGCGCCCGGGTTTGTATGATTAGCCCATTGATAGCCTAGTGACTAGGACGCACTCAACGGAGATTGACCTATGCAAGAGCTCTACACCCAAACACAGACCGCCAGTCGGGGTCTGGAAATCAACAAGGTGTTGCGCAACACCTACATTCTGCTTTCCGCCACCCTAGCCTTCAGCGCCGTGACCTGCGGTATTGCCATGGCGGTAGGCCTGGGTCGCGGCACTGCTCTGATCATGAGCCTGGCAGCCCTCGGATTGATCTGGTTTGTTTTGCCGCGCACCGCCAACTCCGAGAAAGGCCTGCTGGTCGTCTTTGCCTTCACCGGCCTGTTGGGCGCCTCACTTGGCCCCACCCTTAGCTACTACCTGGGCATGGCCAACGGCTCTCAAATCGTGCTGCAGGCTTTGGGGGGCACCGCCCTGGTATTTTTCGCCCTGTCCGGCTACGTATTGACCACCCGCAAAGATTTCAGCTTTATGCGCGGTTTCCTGGTCACCGGCCTGATCGTGGTATTGCTGGCTTTGGTCGGGACCTTTGTCGCCGGTTTGTTCGGCGTCAATATCTCCGGCATCCACCTGGCCATCAGCGCCGCTATCGTTTTCCTGATGTCCGGCTTTATACTCTACGACACCAGCCGTATCGTTAACGGCGGCGAAACCAACTATATTATGGCCACCGTCGGGCTCTATCTGAGTATCTACAATCTCTTTGCTGCCCTCCTGCACCTGCTGGGCGCATTTGGCGGCGACGAGTAAACGACTGCGGTACTTAACCTGATCCATCACAGAAGCCCTGAAGTTCGCTTTGGGGCTTTTTGTTTGTTATAACACCCCATGATCTTTTCATTGGCCGTATACGGTGCCCCCTACTCCTCCCAAGCCAGCGACAGCGCCTACCGTTTCGCCGCTGCAGCTCTGGCCGGGGGCCATTCCATCTATCGGTTGTTCTTCTATGCCGATGGTGTGCACAACGCCACCCGCCTGGCCGCACCACCGCAAGATGAACTCGATTTGCCGCAGCGCTGGCGCACGTTGATCCAGGCCCATAAAATCGACAGCGTGGTCTGCATCGCCGCCGCGCTGCGACGGGGAATCATCAACCGGGAAGAGGCCGAGCGCTACGAGCGCGATGCCGACAACCTGGCACCAGGCTTTGAGATCTCCGGTTTGGGGCAATTGGTGGATGCCGCCGTCCACTCAGATCGCCTGGTGACCTTCGGCGACTAGGAGCCACTGTGAACCCGAAAAAGATCATGGTGATCAATACCCATGCCCCTTACGGCAAGGCCACCGCCAGGGAGTCCCTCGATGCAGTACTGGCCGCCTCCGCCTATGACCAGGACCTGAGCCTGCTGTTTTTGGGAGACGCTGTCTTTCAGCTCCTGCAACAGCAGGACACTGCCGCACTGGAGGCGAAGAGCTTGTCTACCGCCCTACCGGTGCTCCCCCTCTACGACGTCACCGCCATTTATGCACAACAGTCGGCGCTCGACGCCCGGGGCCTGACCCGGGCAGACCTGGTACTGGACGTGGAGTGCCTCGAAAACCACCAGATAACGGCGCTGATGGACAGCCAGGATATATTGTTGAGCTTTTAATATGATCCTCCACACCGTCAATAAATCACCTTTCAGCCACTCGCTGCTCGAGGCGTGTCTCGCCATCATGGGGGCGAAACACAGCTTGCTGTTGCTCGAGGACGGTGTCTATGGAACGCTGAAAACCAGTCCTATGGCCGCGGCGCTGGCCGAGCGCGGGCGGGCCGGCGCCATCTACGCGCTGGAGGCGGACCTGCGGGCCCGCGGCCTGACCGACACGGCCCTGTTATCCTGTGTTAAACCTATCGACTATGCCGGCTTCGTGCGCCTCGCCACCGAGCACAGTAAAGTTCAGAGCTGGTTTTGAGCCATGCACCTGTGCGTCAACCAGCGCCGTATCCCCGTCGACAAAGACGGTTACCTGAAGCAGCTCGATGACTGGGACCCGGATGTGGCCCGCTATCTGGCTGCAAGGGAAAACCTGTCGCTGTCTGCGGCCCATTGGGAAATTATCGAACTCTTGCGGGAATTCTACCGGGAATTTGAAGTATCGCCGGCCATGCGGGCACTGGTAAAACAGACAGGTAAAAAACTGGGGGCGGAGAAAGGACGCAGTATTTACTTAATGCAGTTGTTTCCACCGAGTCCGGCCAGGGTGGCCAGCAAAATCGCCGGGCTGCCACGCCCGACTAACTGTCTCTAGACACCGGTGCAACGCCTCACGCTACACCGGCACAGTCGACTCAGTTGTTACTTTTGGCGTAGGCCCAGTCGTCACCGGCTAAATCGATAGAAACATTGGCCGGCGCGCCGGTTTCTCTGCCGCGGGCGGACCTATTTTCCGCTGCCACTTCGCCGCTCCGGGTTTTCGCCGCGGGGTCCTTTGCAGCCGTGTCCTTTACTCTAGCGACCAGCGACCGGAGTAAACCGGCATTTACCGTATGGGTTTGTACATAATGCATAGCTCACCTCCCAATGGCTGTATGCAGTATTTGCCTCGATGGTCATTATTATCCAGATTGCAGGAATCGTTATGCGGCAAATTGGCCATGTAACCGGCGTAATATGCACACGCGTGAGAGTATTAGACGTTTTTAGAAGTGACGTCACCCGTAAGCTTTGAACCAGGTCACATTTTTCAGTCGACCTACCCGCCGCAGGGTGACACTCGCTGGAGCAAACCGGAGATATGACGCCTACTCCCGGGTCCCTTCGGGAAAGCTGTAATCCGCCAACTGCTGGCGAATATCTTTCTTGCTCAATTTGCCGGTGGCGGTATGGGGCAGGCTGTCCACAAACACGACATCGTTAGGGACCCACCAGGAGGCCACCTTGCCATCAAACCAGGCGAGCATATCCTCGCGGGTGAGATCGGCGCCGTCTTTTTTGACCACTACCAGCAGCGGCCTTTCGGTCCATTTCGGGTGATAGACCCCGATCACCGCCGCCTCCTCCACCGCCGGGTGTCCGACAGCGGTGTTTTCCAGATCGATAGAGCTGATCCACTCGCCGCCCGATTTAATCACGTCTTTGCTGCGGTCGGTGATCTGCATATTGCCGTCGGGGTCAATGGTGGCTACGTCACCGGTATCGAACCATCCCTCGTCGTCGTGCGCTTCGCTGTTTTCCAGTTTGAAGTATTCGCTGCAAATCCAGGGGCCGCGCACCTTGAGGGCGCCAAACGCGACCCCATCCCAGGGTAGCGGCTTATTGGCGTCGTCCACAATTTTCATTTCCACACCGTAGATGGGGCGCCCCGCTTTTAGCCGCAGCCGCGCATACTCCTGCTCGCCCAGCGCCTTGCGGTCGAGACGGCTGTTGAAGGTGCCCAGCGGGCTCATTTCGGTCATGCCCCAGGCAGCGTGGGTGTAAACACCGTAGCGGTCTTCAAACTGCTCCATGATCGACAGCGGGCAGGCGGCACCGCCGACGACAATGCGATCGAGGCAGTCCACCCGCTCGCCGCTCTCGTTCAGGTAGTTCAGCAGGGCCAGCCATACGGTGGGCACGCCGGCGGAGATATTGACCCCTTCCTCGTTGATCAGCCTGGCCAGGGTCGCCCCGTCGCCCATCTTGGGGCCGGGAAACACCAGCTTGGTGCCGGCCATCACCGCCGAGTAAGGCACGCCCCAGGCGTTCACATGGAACATCGGCACTATCGGCAGCACTACGTCGTTGCGCCCGATGCCGAAGGCATCCGGCATCGATGAGGCATAGGCATGCAGCACGGTGGCACGGTGGTTATAGAGCACGCCCTTGGGATTACCGGTGGTGCCGGAGGTATAGCACAGGGCGCTGGCGGTGGTTTCTTCCAGCACCGGCCAGTCGTAGGTATCGCTGTGCGGCTCGATCAGCGCTTCGTAACTGACAGCGCCGGGCAAGGTGGTGTCCGGCATATGGGCGGCATCGGCGAGCACGATATAGGCCTTGACCGATGTCAGCTTGCTTTGCAGCGACTCGACCAGGGGCACGAACATGGGATCGATAAACAGCAATTGGTCTTCGGCGTGGTTGACAATATAGTCGATCTGCTCGGCAAACAGGCGCGGATTGATGGTGTGGCAAACCATGCCGGCGCAACTGACGGCGTAGTAGAGTTCAAAATGCCGGTAATCGTTCCAGGCCAGGGTGGCAATGCGGTCGCCCCTGGCCAGGTCATAGGTCTGCAGCGCATTGGCCAACTTGCGGGTACGCCGGAAGGCTTCGGCGTAGGTATAGCGGTGTCTCGGATTGTCCGCGGTGACGGAGACGACTTCTCCGGTCGGGTGCACCCGCTCTGCAAACTGCATTATGGAGGTAATGGTTGCAGGTACATCCATCATCAAGCCATTCATAGAATTATCTCCCGGTTATCGTTATTGCTTTGACCCGCCGGCTATTCTAGCCTGTGCCGCGCCCATCAACTATCAGATAAAAGCTATTTTTTCAGCAGTCTTCGACGCTCGTTGCATCAGCGGGCCTCGCCCTGGAGGGTGACCACCAGCCGCCGGCGCCCGCCGCGGTCGCGGTGCTCGCCCAGATAAATACCCTGCCAGGTACCGAGCCGCAGGCGGCCGGCGCCGATGGGAATACTGAGCGAGCAACCCAAGCTGGATGTCTTCAGGTGAGCCGGCATATCGTCCGGCCCCTCGCAGGTGTGGGTGTAGTAAGGTGCGTTTTCCGGCATCAACCGGCTAAAGTGCGCCTCCATATCCGCCCGCACGCTGGGATCGGCATTTTCGTTAATACTCAGACTCGCGGATGTGTGAAGGATAAACAGGTGCGCCAGGCCGGTGCCGATAGTGGCCAGCTCCGGCACTTGCCGTTCGATCTCCCCGGTTACCAGGTGAAAGCCCCGCGATTTGGCGGTTAAGGTAATTTCTTTTTGTATCCACATTTTTTACACCCGCAGGAAGCCGACACTCCTCGGCCACCTCAATGTATTCAGTTGTTTTACTACATGCGATTGTCCAAACACCATAGTGCCGGCACTGTATCTGACAGAACCGGGAGCGGTTATAATAGCCGCCTTTTTACCGTCAGCCTATTCCCTTTGACTTTTTTTACTATGGCGATCCACGCAGTCTTCCCCGATACCTACGACCAACAGCTCGACGCCAAAGCCGCCCGCTTACGCCGGCAATTCGCTGCCTTCGAGCCGCCGGCCCTGGAAGTCTTTTGCTCTCAGGCGACACACTATCGCCAGCGGGCCGAATTTAAAATCTGGCAGGCACAGGGCCGCGCCCACTACGCCATGTACAAGCCGGGAGAGTACAAGCAGCCGTTTATCATCGAGGATTTCAAAGTCGGGGCGCCGCTGATAAACGATTTAATGCCCCCCCTGCTAACCGCGCTCAACGCCTCGGAAATCCTGCGCCGGCGCCTGTTCCAGGTAGAGTTTCTCACCACCCTGAGCGGTGCCGCCCTGGTCACCCTGATCTATCACAAAGCCCTGGATGAACACTGGACCGCGGCGGCGGAAAAACTACGCCGGCAACTGGCAATCGACATTATCGGGCGCAGTCGCAAACAGAAAGTTGTACTGGGCAAGGATTATGTGATTGAGTGCCTGAACCTGGGCGAGCGGAAGTATTACTACCAACAAGTGGAAGGTTGCTTCACCCAACCCAACGCCGGGGTCTGTGAGAAAATGTTGGCCTGGGCCTGTGACGCCACCCAACCCCTGGACGGCGACCTGTTGGAACTCTACTGCGGCAACGGCAATTTCACCCTGCCCCTGGCCCGGCAGTTCGACCGGGTGCTGGCCACCGAGATATCCAAAACGTCAGTAAAATCCGCCCTTTACAATCTGGACCGCAACGGTATCGACAACGTCGCCATCGCCCGTATGTCGAGCGAGGAGTTCGCCCAGGCCATGGACAAGGTGCGCGCCTTTCGGCGCCTGCAGGATATTGCACTGGACGGCTACCGTTTCAGCACCGTGCTGGTGGACCCGCCGCGGGCCGGGCTGGACCCCCATACTGTGGATATCGTCAAGCGCTTTGACAATATTCTCTATATTTCGTGTAATCCCGAAACTCTGCAGCAAAACCTGCAGTCCATCAGTGCAACTCATCACGTGCAGCGCTTCGCGCTGTTCGATCAGTTTCCTTACACCGATCATATCGAATGCGGAGTGTTGTTGCGGCGCAGGGACGCCTGAAAGACGGATAAGACCGTCACGTCAACTATCAACCCAACGCACGGCGTCTGTCCGTTTGGCAACGGCGGAAAACGGCCGTGCGCCAGGATACCGCTAGAATGTCTTGCCGCGTATACGCTTGGCCGCATCCAGCACAAAATCCCGGTATTCCCCCTCCAGTGTTTCCCGCTCCCGGTCAAACGCCACACGCTTTTTCAGGGTCAGTTGTTTCCACTGCGCCAGGATCGGGATATGGTCGGTCGCCTTGGCCAGTTGATAAAAAGCGGTATACTCAGCACGCACGCTGTCATCCACGCCCAGACTGTCGAGCAATACCTTAATCCGGATGGATGCCTCGGTCAGACTGAGCTGATCCGATTCAACCCCCTGGGCAATGATCTGTATGCTTTTATTGATGCGATCGCGTTGGTCGCGTTCCGCCTGCTCCAGCGCCAACTGTTCTGATTGCCGCTGTCGTTTCAACGCCGCCACCTGCAACTGCAACCGCACCGCCACCACAGCCAGCACCAGAATGATCAAACCGCCGGCGAATAAAATCCAGGACCACATAGTAGGGCACCACCTCTTAAATCAACTGCAATTCCTTCAACAGCAATAAACCCACGCTCACGCTGACCAGCGATCCCAGCGTCGTAACTACCACAATGTTGGCCGCCAGGGTCGCGTTGCCGTGCAGGGCCCGGACCATCACGAAACTCGCCGCCGCCGTCGGCGCCGAGGTCATCATAAACACCATGCCCAGTTCCATTTGCCGGAAGCCGGCAGCATAGGCAATACCGGTAATCAGCAGCGGCGAGATGACCAGTTTCGCCACCAGCGCCGCCACCTGGACCCGGCCACTGCCGCGATGAGGTTTAAGGCTGAGGGTGGCGCCGATACACAACAGCGCCAGCGGCAGGGTCATCTGAATAAAATACTCGCCGGTACGCATGATGACCGGGTGAAAGACTATTTGCAAATGCGCCACCGGCAGCGCCGCGACAATGGCGATAATCAAGGGATTGCGTGCAATGCCGAACAAAACGCCCCGCCACCCCGAAGCCACATCGCGATCGAGCAGGCTGCGATTTAGTATATAGACGGACAACACATTGTACAAAACCGTGAGCACCGCCATCAGCACCGCGGCGGCAGCCAGTCCCTGGTTGCCATAGGCGTTGACACAAAACGCCAGTCCCACCACTCCCAGGTTGCCGCGAAAGCCTCCTTGCACAAATACGCCCCGGTCGCGCGGTTCGTCGACTACAACCCGTGCAACCAGCACCAGCACCAGGAACAGCGCGATCGTGCCCGCACTTGCCAGGACAATCAACAGAGGGTTGAGCACGCCGCCGATATCGGCTTTGATAATACTGAAAAACATCAGTGCCGGCAGGGCTACATGAAATACCAGTCGCGAGGCACCGTGCACAAATTCGTCGTTGATCACGCCGAGGTGCTTAAGCAGCGCACCCAGAACCACCACCAGAAAAATAGGGCCGGTGACATTCAGGGCAAAACCAACGGTATCGAGCCAGGCAGCGGACGCCAAGACAGGCTACTCGTCCAGCGCGGGCAGTGAAACGGGGTCTGTATCTGCAGAGTCTGTATCTGCTGAGTCAGTATCCGCCGCCTCGCGATCGAGCGCCGGTGCTTGACCCGCATCTGCCAGCAGTTCGGCATCCAACGCCTTTTTGGTTTTGGCGCCGAGCAGTTTGATATCTTCGACACGTTTAACCAGATTACCGCGCCCCGACACCAGGCGTTTTTGCACGGTGCTGTAGGCCTGCTGGGTTTTATCGATATTTTTGCCGACTTCCTCCAGGGCGCCGACCAGGAGCACAAACTGGTCGTAGAGAGACCCGGCCTGGCGGGCAATTTTTTCCGCATTCTTATTTTGCTTTTCGTAGCGCCAGATGCCTTCGACGGTTCGCAGTGTCGCCAGCAGCGTCGTCGGGCTCACCAGAATAATATGCTTGTCATAAGCTTCGCGAAACAGGTTGGGCTCGTGTTGCAACGCCAGCATAAACGCCGCCTCCACGGGTATGAAAATAAAGACGAAATCCAGGGTGCGGACCTGCTCCAGTTTTTCGTAGTCTTTTACACTCAAGTGGTTGATATGGGTGCGCAGCGAAGCGATATGCTGCTTTAATGCCTGACGCCGGTCTTCGTCGCTGTCGCTGGAACAGTAGCGGTCGTAATCGAGCAGCGAAACCTTGGCATCGATGATAAGGTCTTTGTTTTCCGGCAGCCGCACAATGACATCCGGATTGCGGCGCCGCCCCTCGGCACTGGTCAGGCGCACCTGGGTTTCATACTCGCGGCCCTTTTGCAGGCCGGACTCCTCCAGCAGGCGCTCAAGCACCACCTCGCCCCAGTTGCCCTGGGCCTTATTGTCGCCCTTCAAGGCATTGGCGAGGTTAACCGCGTCCTCGCCGATCTGGCGGGTCTGCTTTTGCAGTTCAGTTATCTGACCGACCAGCTTGTTGCGTTCGGCATTTTCTTTTTCATACACATCCTCCACCTTGCGGCGAAAGTCCTGCAGCTGCTGCTTGACCGGACCCAGGGTGACATCCAGTGCCTGTTTACTCTGTTGGGTGAACTGGGTCTGCTTTTGATCAAAGATCTTGTGCGCCAGGTTTTCGAACTCCCGGGTCAATTGCGCACGAGCTTCGGTCAGCAGCCGCAACTGTTCTTCAAAGTGACGCTTCTCCTGCCGGTGCTGCTCCTCGCTCACCGCCTGTTGTGTTTTGAGCTGGTGGTGTTGTTCGCGCTGTTGCTCGAGACTGCCCCGCAGTGCATCGGCCTCCGCCCGGGCCCGGCTGATCTGGGCCTGGCCGGCTGTCAGCTCCCGGTTCAGGGCGGCAATCTCCTGCTCCAGCCCGGCGATACGGGCGGCACTCTCCTGGCCGGTATGGTAGCGAGCCAGCTCCCGGGCCTCGCCGATCCGGTGTCGCCACAGCAACGCCACCAGCGCCACGCCGATGACGACGCCGGCCAGCAGGGCGATAAGCGGCAGGTGTTCCCCCAGGTTTACATTGTCTAAAATTTGATCCAATTGCACTACCAGCTACCTGCCTATGCCGAGTAAATTATGCGCCTCTGTTCACGCGGTCGATTTTTCCTTACCATCAGACCTTTGTGACAAATGACGATTGGGTTCAGAGGTCTTATGTCAAACCTAGCCTCGCAGACAGCCACACGGATAAAGTCTCTGTGCGCCCAGGGCTACGAACACTACGACACACAGGACTACAAAGGTGCGCTGCGCGTATTCTACCAAGCTTGGTTGGAAGTCCCCAAACCACAGACCGACTGGATTGAGGCCGGCTGGGTTCTGACCGCTATTGGCGATACGTATTTTCGCCTCAACCAGTTCCACCAGGCCCGCGAAGCATTGAACTCAGCGCTCCACTGCCCGCAGGCCGAAGGCAATCCGTTTATTCATCTGCGCCTCGGCCAGAGCCTGTTGGAACAGGGCGATATCGGTAACGCGCGCCGGGAATTGCACCGCGCCTATAACGTCGGCGGCACCGCCATCTTCGAACGGGAGCCGGAAAAATACCTGGCGGCCATTCGCGATGTCGTGACCCAGTAGCCGACGCACTAACCCTCACTATGCCCGCCACAGCCTCAGCTACCCCCCGCATCCTGGTTTTTGATTCCGGTGTCGGCGGGCTCAGCATTCTCGCGGAAATTCGCGCGCGACTGCCCCACTGCGCGCTTGTCTACGCGTCCGACAATGCCGCCTTCCCCTACGGCACCAAGTCGGAAGCTGTACTGGTGGAACGGGTGGACAAAGTGCTGCACCGCCTCCTCGACCGGCATCCGGCAGATATCGTGGTGGTGGCTTGTAACAGCGCCAGCACCCTGGCCCTGCCACGTATCCGCAGTCGCTTCAGTCAACCCATCGTCGGGGTGGTGCCGGCCATCAAACCCGCCGCCGCTTTGACAAAAAACCGCACTATCGGCCTGCTGGCCACCCCCGGCACGGTAGCCCGGCAGTACACCAGCGATCTGATACGGGATTTTGCCCCGCAGTGCCGGGTAGTATCAGTAGGTAGCAGTGAGCTGGTGCAGATGGCCGAGGACCATCTGCGAGGCCAGGCAGCGGACCCGGTGGCTATCCGTCCTATTATCGAACCGCTGTTCGATACGACTACCCAAAGCCCGGCGCCGGACGTTATTGTGCTGGCATGCACCCATTTTCCCCTGCTCAAGCCGGCATTGGCAGCGGCGGCGCCGCGCCCGGTCACCTGGGTCGACTCCGGTGCCGCAATCGCCCGCCGCGTCAGACAGCTATTGGGAGCGCGAGCCGGTGCCGGCACCCTCCCCAACGCGCCGCGGCATCTCAGTCTGTTCACCGCCGACACCGATCAAGTCGCGGCCCTGGCGCCAACCCTGCAGGCATTTCACGGCGGACCTGCGGAGATCATCGACATTCCCTGGTGAAAGCGGGGGTTTTCGCGCTGCGAGCCCTGCCGGTGGCGGGACCATCCCTGCGGGATCAGCGCCATTGCGGATAGTCGGAGGAAGGCGATTCAATAACCGGTCAAGCGGCAGAGGACCTTTTCGCCCTGTTCTGCTGCCGGTCTGCGCCGCTGGCAAGCGCGGATGTCTACTGAAACCAATCAACACGCAGCTGCCGGACTAAAACACTCCGGCACTGACAATAATACGCTTTTTACGACATTATTTGTCAGTGCTTGTTTCAATATGCGTTGCCAGGGCTGTTTGTCAGTGCGCTTTACCGATATTCGTACATAAGAACCTCGGGGCCACCCGGCAAACCACCCGGGTTTGATGGCGCCGGTTTTAAGACGCAGATACTGCCCTTACGACAACCGGCCAATGCCGGCACCGGCACACCCCGACTATTTTATATCGATATCTGACTGCTTCTTCAGAAAGTCCTCGTAAGCGGCAAAGTCCATATTGCTGTACTGATCGGCCAGTTGGCTGCTCATGCCGGTGCGCTGCTCCTTGGCCAGGGCCTCGAAGTCACCACTGGCCACTGCCGTCAGGCTGACCAGCACATAGTCACCGTTGGCGAGGTTCATAGTGCTGATCACCGGGGTATCATCGTCCGCCGGTTTGGGCAGCGTGAAGACGTGCTGTAACACCTGCCGGTTGGCACCGGGTTCGGTGCGCCGGGCCTCGAGGCTGGTCTGCGACTCGTAACCCTCCGATTTGGCCACCTCTTCCAGCGCTTCACCGTCGCGCAGGCGCTGTTGCAGCGCCTCGCCCGCTTCTGCCAGCAAGGTCTTCGCTTTATCGCGCCGCAGCGACGACGTGACTAAATCTCTGACTTCCTCCAGAGTTTTAGTGCGCGCTTTCTGGTGCTCGGTCACACGCAGCACTACGACCCTGCTTTCACTGAGCTCGAGCATGTCACTGGTATTGCCCGCCACCAGCACATCATCGCTAAAAGCGGCGTCGATCACGTCGCGATTGGCCAGCAGCCCGACGCCACCGGAGCGGCTGAAAAGAGCACTGGTGCGAGCCTCGATACCGAGGGTTTCGGCGACCTCGCCCAGGTTGTCGGCGTTGTAAGCGAGATCGGCCAGGCGCTCCGCCAGCTCTACAAACAGTTCTTCCGCCTGAGCCAGACGCAATACATTCTCTATGCGTCCCCGGTCCTGTTCGAAACTGGGCGCCTGCGATTCTTCGATGTCTATCAGTTTGATCAGGTGCCAGCCGGCATCGGTCTCCACTGGGGCCGACACTTCACCTTCTGCCATCTCGGCCAGTGCCGCTTCAAACGCCTCGGGGAAGGCATCACCAGAGGTATAGCCGAGATCGCCACCCTGGTCCTTTGAGCCCAGGTCATCGGAGTACTCCCGTGCCAATTCCGCAAAATCCTCACCCTTGGCCAGACGCGCCTGCAGGTCGGCCAGCAGACTCTGGTCACTGCCATCGTCCTTCGGCTCAAGCAAAATATGCGCAGCGCGACGCCGGGTCTGGTCCTGCCGCTCGGCCAATTCCTGCTCGTACTGCTGGCGCACATCTTCCTCAGCGACGTCAATCGCATCGGTCAGTACGGCCGGGCTCAGGTCGATATACTCCACTGCCACCTGTTCGGGGCTCTGGTACTCGGCGGTGTGCTCCTCGTAATACGCCTGGATCTCTTCGTCAGTGAGTTCGATACCCGCCTCGGTATCGGCAATGGGGACGGTCAGATACTGAAAACTGCGGGTTTGCATGGACAACGCAGCAATGCGTCGCAGGTCATCCTCGGTGGCGAAGCCACTGTCGTTAACCCCCTGAACATGTTGATTCAAGAGTACATCCTGGGCCAACAGGCGCTTGTAACCGGCCGGCGTATAGCCCTGCATACGCAGCAACTGGGTGAAAATCTCGGGGCTGAATTGTCCGTTGTCGTGAAACTGCTCGGTATTGATAATAATGTCATCGAGCCGCTGGTCCGACACCGCCATGCCGCGATCCATCGCCTCCTGCACCAGTACCAGACGCTGGATGAGATCGTTCAGGACCGGCTCGCGCAGGCGTTCATCGCTGACCATCCCGGCGGGCATTTGATCGCCGAACTGGGCTTCCAGACGGCGCTTTTGAAACTGTATAGCGCGGGCAAGCTCGGTTTCGGTAACCGCCTCGCCGTTGACCGAAGCCGCTTCGCTACCGGATACGCTGGGCGCAAACAGTGTTTCGAGGCCCACCAGGCCAAACGACAGGGCAATGAAAACGACAATGATTGTCGCCGCTGTGCCCTTTAAATTATCCCGCAAACTTTGCAGCATCTCACACCCCGAAATTAAAGGATCATTAAAAATTCTGTGCCATAAGAAAAATGAAAAAGGCGCATCTAAGCTGATGCGCCCTGGCTGTTTTATCGATGACGCGGACCACTGAGTGAGTGCCGGTGTCGGAATTGGCTAAAACAGTCTCTTTGGAAACCCTGACCTCAGCGACTCTTTAGCGGAACTCTTTAGCGGAACTTCTTAGCGGAACCTCAGCTAACAGAACTTCAGCAAATCTGTTGTGGTTGCCTGCAGCCGCTTGCATCCGGTCGCATTTGCTTACGCTTATTGACACTTGCCTAAACTTTACAGTTTCTGTCTCGACAGCTTCCGTTGTGACGGTATCTGCCTCGACTATTGACCTGATTGGACTGACTCATCTAAACCGGCCAATTACTTTTAAGCTGTTTCAAATGAATTTTTATGTCTTGCGCGCTAAATTTAGTACTCTGCTTTTTTCCTATGCATTTTTCCTATGCTTTCTACCTATCACCTGCATGGCTTTCTCAGGCCTGCATGGCTAGACAGTCTGTTTTACATCTTGTCGACTGACATCCTGCCAGTTCCCTGTTTAAGTCTATCCTTTTCCTATTATGTCCCGGAGCGCCTATCACTTCCCGGGCTTGTACTTCCTGTACGTATACTACCTGTGCTTATGCTTCCTATGCTGGTACTTCCTGTACTTTTTATTACCAACACTATTACCAACACTATTTCCTGACATTCTTTCCCGACACTTGCTGATGCCTTAACCCTCACCCTGAGTCTACATTTCCGATTTACTACCGGGAGGAGGCACTCAGGCAATGGCAGTGAACTCTTAGTTCACTGCGTCTTTAAGTGCCTTGCCAGCTTTGAAACTCGGAATTTTTGCCGCCGAGATCTCAATCGGTGCGCCGGTCTGAGGATTGCGTCCGGTACGCGCGGCACGCTCTTTCACGGAGAAAGTGCCAAAGCCAACCAACACGACCTGGTCTCCCTCTTTCAAGGCGTTTGAAACAGTATCAACCATGGCATCCAAGGCTCTCCCGGCTGCTGCTTTGGGAATATCCGCAGATGCAGCAATGGCTTCAATCAGCTCTGATTTATTCACACTAAACCCCTTTTATTATTCGGTTCAAGTAATTACAAAAAGATAGAATTAACGAGCAGGTAAAACTATCAGTGGACCATCCGTCCTTCTATGTGCCTCTACATCAGGCAAAGAGCCCTGTGCCAGGCGAGTGAACTGCGATTTATACCAACTGGGTATGGGGCGGTCAAGGACGGAATCGTAGAAAAACCCAGTAAAATAGACAGTTGTTGGATATTTAACCGATAACGGCGTTTCACGGCCGCAATTGCGGCGCAATTCCCCGAATAGCGGCGCGTCTCGCGCCGCTTCGGCATACCTTATCAATGCGTACTGATACGGTTTGATGCCTTTTTTTCGCTTTGGGCTTTTGCCTCCAGCGCCTCATATTCCTCATCGGTGAAGGGTTTCGGCATGTACTGCAGCGCCTCTTCCAATACCTGGTCAATCCATTTCACCGGCTTAATGGTCAGATCGGCCTTGATATTGTCCGGTATTTCCTTCAGGTCACGCTCATTATCGGCCGGAATGATGACCGTTTTTATGCCGCCACGGTGTGCCGCCAACAATTTTTCCTTGAGCCCGCCGATTCTTAAAACTTCACCGCGCAAGGTAATTTCACCGGTCATGGCCACGTCGGCGCGCACTGGAATATTTGTTAACACCGAGACCAACGCCGTGCACATGGCGATACCGGCACTGGGACCATCTTTCGGTGTGGCGCCCTCGGGCACATGAATGTGCAGATCAAACTTCTCGTGAAAATCCGGTGTGATACCCAGCACCTGGGCGCGCGATCTGACCACCGTCATCGCTGCGTGTATGGACTCCTGCATGACGTCGCCCAGCGAGCCGGTTTTGATCATGCGGCCCTTGCCGGTCACGGCGGAGGACTCAATGGTCAGCAGCTCACCGCCCACTTGCGTCCAGGCCAGACCGGTCACCTGACCGACCTGGTTTTCATCCTCGGCGGTGCCGAAATCAAATTTGCGCACCCCGAGATAGTGTTCCAATTTATCCAGGTGCACTTCGCCGCCGGCACCCTGTTTGGATTTGACGTGTTCGGTCACCACTTTGCGACAAATCTTGGCGATCTCCCGGTCCAAACCGCGCACACCGGCTTCGCGGGTGTAATAGCGAATAATGCCCTGAATGGCAGCCTCTGCAATCGCCAGCTCGCCCTTCTTGAGCCCATTGGATTTCATCTGCTTGGGAATCAGGTAACGGGTGGCAATGTTGACCTTTTCATCTTCGGTGTAGCCTGGAATACGGATGACTTCCATACGGTCCAGCAACGGGCCGGGTATGTTCATGGAGTTGGAGGTACAGACAAACATCACGTCCGACAGATCATAGTCCACTTCCAGGTAGTGGTCGTTAAAACTGTTGTTCTGCTCGGGGTCCAGCACTTCCAGTAAGGCGGAAGCCGGATCACCGCGATGGTCCATCCCCATCTTGTCGACTTCGTCCAACAAAAACAGCGGGTTCTTAACGCCGGCTTTCGACATTTTCTGAATCAGTTTACCGGGTAGCGAACCGATGTAGGTGCGCCGGTGTCCCCGAATCTCCGCTTCGTCGCGCACGCCACCCAGTGCCATACGTACAAACTTGCGGTTGGTGGCCCGGGCAATGGATTCACCGAGCGACGTTTTACCGACTCCCGGCGGTCCCACCAGGCACAACACCGGACCTTTGATTTTTTTCACTCGCTTTTGCACCGCGAGATATTCCAAAATGCGCTCCTTCACCTCTTCGAGACCGTAGTGATCTTTCTCCAAAATATCTTCAGCTCGATTCAGATCGTGACGCACTTTACTGCGTTTCTTCCAGGGCACGTTGATCATCCAGTCAACATAGGCCCGCACCACCGACGCCTCGGCCGACATTGGCGACATCATTTTCAGTTTGTTCAGCTCCGCCCGGGTTTTTTCTTCGGCCTCTTTCGGCATACCCGCCTCGGCGAGCTTGCGCTCCAAATCTTCGCCTTCGCTGGGCTGGTCGCCCATTTCCCCCAGCTCTTTTTGGATTGCCTTCATTTGCTCGTTGAGGTAATACTCCCGTTGACTTTTCTCCATTTGCTTTTTTACCCGCCCGCGAATTTTTTTCTCGACCTGAAACAAGTCGATTTCCGCATCCATTAGACCGAGCAGGTGTTCGAGCCGCTCGCGCGCACTCGACATCTCCAGAATCTCCTGTTTCTGCGATAATTCCAGCGACATATGAGTGGAGACTGTGTCCGCCAGACGCCCCGGATCGTCGATACCGGACAGCGACGTCATCACCTCGGCAGGTACTTTTTTACTCAGGTTGACGTATTGCTCGAAGTGGTTCATCACCGAGCGCACCAATACCTCGGCTTCGCGCTCCGGCACATCTTCACTGGCCAGCAAGGTGACATCGGCACGGAAAAAACTGCCGGTATCTTCCACGCGGTCAATACGGGCACGGTCGCCTCCTTCAACTAATACTTTAACTGTGCCATCGGGCAGTTTCAGCAGTTGCAAAATCGTTGAAATGGTACCGATACTGTATATGTCGTCTTCGGTTGGATCATCTTCGGAAGCATTTTTCTGCGCGACCAGCAAAACCTGCTTGTCAGAGGCCATCGCCTGTTCGAGTGCCTCAATGGACTTTTCCCGTCCCACAAACAGCGGCAATACAGTGTGCGGATAGACCACCACATCCCGCAATGGCAGGAGAGGGAGTTCATGGCAGTCGGATGTCAGTACTTCGCTATGGGTCATCGGTGGCCTCGCTAACACATCATTTACGCCCTTCCCCGGGCGCTTGCTGACCGCCGGCAGGGGTGAACGGATCGTTAGATAAGAGTGGGGGTTGGCAAACGGAATTACAAGTTTTTGGCGGAGAAAAACCCGAAAAGGGCCTGATAGCAGGCCCTTTTATGTATGAAAAATATACTTATAGTTCAAGGCTTACCCAGACGGGACGCCGGTACTAATCCTCCGGGGCAGCCTTGGGGGTTTCCGTCGTTTCATAGACCAGCAGGGGCTCGGATTCCCCCTTGATCACCGCCTCGTCCACCACGACCTTGGTCACACTGTCTTCCGAAGGGATTTTGTACATAGTTTCGAGCAGCACTGATTCCATGATGGAGCGCAGTCCACGCGCCCCTGTCTTGCGCTCCATGGCGCGGGTAGCGACGGCTTCGAGTGCATCGGGCCGGAAATCGACTTCCACATCTTCCATGGCAAACAACTTGCCATACTGCTTGGTGAGGGAATTCTTCGGCTCGGTCAAAATCTGCACCAGCGCCGCCTTATCCAACTCATCGAGGGTGGCAATCACCGGCAGGCGACCGACAAACTCGGGAATCAGGCCGTAGCGCACCAAATCTTCCGGCTCCAGCTCCTTCAGTGTCTCGCCGACGTTCTTGCTGTCGTCTTTGCTTTTCACCTCGGCGGTAAAACCTATACCACCCCGCTCGGAGCGGTCTCGAATGACCTTGTCCAGGCCGGCAAAGGCGCCACCGCAGATAAACAGGATATTAGAGGTGTCTACCTGCAGGAATTCCTGTTGGGGATGCTTGCGCCCCCCCTGGGGCGGCACCGAGGCCACGGTGCCCTCGATCAGCTTCAACAACGCCTGCTGCACCCCTTCGCCGGACACATCCCGGGTTATCGACGGATTGTCTGACTTACGGGAAATTTTGTCGATTTCGTCGATATAGACGATACCCTGCTGCGCTTTTTCGACGTCGTAGTCACACTTTTGCAGCAGTTTCTGGATAATGTTCTCCACATCCTCGCCCACATACCCGGCTTCGGTAAGGGTCGTGGCATCGGCGATGGTAAAGGGCACATTCAGCAGCCGCGCCAGGGTCTCTGCCAGTAGTGTTTTACCGCTACCGGTGGGCCCCACCAGCAGGATATTACTCTTGCCCAGCTCGACATCGTCCTTATCCTTTTTCTTGTCACCGACCCGCAGGCGCTTGTAGTGGTTGTATACGGCGACGGCAAGGATTTTCTTGGCACGCCTTTGACCGATGACGTACTGGTCGAGAATCTCAGCTATTTCCTGCGGCGTGGGGAGGCGGTCGGATGCACCCTCACTGGTGCTTTCCTGGATTTCCTCGCGAATGATGTCATTACACAAGTCAACGCATTCATCGCAGATAAACACCGATGGACCGGCAATCAGCTTGCGCACCTCATGCTGACTTTTGCCGCAGAAGGAACAGTACAACAGCTTGCCGTTGTCGTCCCCGTTTTCGTTGGTGTGATCGGTCATTAAACCACTCCGTAAACCATGCCCTACCAGCTAACAAGATGCTAGCTTTTGGCCCATTTTTCAAGTGCCTGGCGTCAATGTGTGATATATCCCTACCCGGAAGCAGGATATAGTGCATCTATATTGTGCTTAATCGTGCTGGATGTTACCTATATGGAAGCAAGATTAACGCCAGGCGGGTATATTATTCGAGTACCGCTCTACGGGACCCGCCCAAATCAGGACTTGCCCTCAAATCGCCGCTCCACGACCTTGTCAATCAGCCCGTATTCCTTGGACTCTTCGGCATCCATAAAATTGTCCCTCTCCGTGTCACGGGCGATCTCTTCTACCGACCGACCGGTGTGGCCGGCCATGATTTCATTGAGTCGGTCGCGGGTCTTCAGGATTTCCTGGGCGTGAATATGGATATCCGAGGCCTGACCCTGGGCACCGCCGCTCGGCTGGTGAATCATAGTGCGGGCATTGGGCAGGCAGCAGCGCTTGCCGGCGGCGCCGGCGGTCAACAGAAAGGCTCCCATACTGCAGGCCTGACCGACACACATGGTGCTGATATCCGGTTTGACAAACTGCATGGTATCGTAGATCGACATACCTGCCGTCACCGAGCCGCCGGGGGAATTGATATAAAGACTGATGTCTTTATCGGGATTGTCCGCCTCCAAAAACAATAACTGCGCCACTACCAAATTGGCCATATGGTCTTCCACCGGCCCAACCAGGAAAATGACCCGCTCTTTCAACAGGCGTGAATAAATATCGTAGGAGCGTTCGCCCCGCGCCGTCTGCTCCACCACAATGGGCACCAACCCACTGCCGGTAATCTCGGGGGCTTGTGATGAGAAATCGAACTTCGCCATTTTTAATCAAGTGTCCTTCTGGAAGTCAACCCTTTCACTGCGGGTCGGTGTTAATCGGCTCAACGCACGGCTTTCGCCAACAGTATCTCTAACAATATCTCTCGATAACACTATAACCCGTGTGTTGATTCAATAACGGTGTAGTGAGCTTAACGTGTGCCGGCTGTATATGCCAGTTTTGGCGCCTCGATCACAGCATAATTTGGCGGGATTGCGAATGCGTGCCGCAAAGCCTTCGCTTCGCGGTAAACGTTGGTCAATTATTCGGCGTCTTTACCCTGGCTTTCCCGATCTTTAGGTTCCTGCTTGATCACCTCTTCGTAGGTGCTTTGTTCATCAGTCACCTTGGCGGCGGCCAGAATATGGTCGACCACTTGGTCCTCCAGCACCGCAGACTCCACCCCGGATAACAGCTCTTGATTATTGTAGTAGTAGTTCACTACCTCCTCGGGCTCTTGGTAGGTGGAGGCGATCTCCTCGACCATGGCGCGCACCCGTTCGGCATCGACGCTGATCTCGGCGGCCTTTACCACTTCACCCACGATTAAACCGAGGGCTACCCGACGTTCGGCCTGCTCGGCAAACATCTCGTCGGGGAGCAGGGATTTCAGGTCCAGGTTCTGCGCATTGGCCCCGCCGCCAAACTGTTGCAATGCCTGGTTGCGCAGGGTCTCTATTTCACTGGTGATCAGCGACTTCGGCAACTCGACCTCGTGGGCTCCGAGCAGTGCCTCCATCACCTGGTTTTTCACTTTGGACTTGGCGGCGTTGTTGAGTTCGCGCTCCATATTGGCCTTGACGTCTTCGCGAAACTTTTCTTCACCACCTTCTTTTACGCCGTACTTGGCGAAAAATTCATCATCCAGCGGCGGCAGTTCTTTGGCCGCCACACGGTGTACGGTGACTTTGAATTCCACCGCGGCACCTTTCAGATCTTCAGCGTGATAATCCTCGGGGAACGTCAACGCCAGCGTCTTTTCCTCCCCGGCAAGCGCTCCGATTAAACCCTCCTCGAAACCGGGAATCATCGACTTGGAGCCCAACTCCAGATCGTGGTTCTCACCGGTGCCGCCTTCGAATGCCTCGCCGTCGCGGGTGCCGGTAAAATCGATCGTCACCTGGTCACCGTCCTGCGCGGCGCGCTCAACAGTCTCCCAGGTGGCGCTCTGTTGGCGCAACACCTCTACCATGTTATCGATATCGGTATCCGTCACCGTGGCACTGAGACGGGTAATTTCGAAGGCGGCGAAATCGCTGACCGCCACCTCCGGATAAACTTCAAATGTCGCCACAAACTCGACATCTTTACCCTCGTCGAGTTGGGTGGGTTCGATGCTGGGCTGACCGGCGGGTTTGACGGCTTCTTTTTGCACCGCCTCGTAGAAGGTGCGATTGATTACCTCACCCAGGACTTCCTGGCGAACCCCGGCGCCGAAGCGTTGCTTGACGACTTTCAGCGGTACCTTGCCTTTGCGAAAGCCGTTTAATCTGACGGTTTTCGCCGCCTGCTGCAGACGTTTTTTCACTTCGCTGTCGACCTGTTCGGCCGGTATACCCACCGTCAAACGACGTTCTAAACCGGAAGTCGTCTCTATCGAAACCTGCATGGTGTTCCTCGTGCAATTCAGGGGTGATGCCACTGTTCTTGTATTCTGGGCTTATATTCTGGTGCTGCTGCATTTGGTGCGGTCGGAGAGACTTGAACTCTCACGCCTTGCGGCACTGGAACCTAAATCCAGCGCGTCTACCAATTCCGCCACGACCGCTATTCGACCAACGCCGAGCCGCCAACTTCGAAAGAAGTCCAACCAAAGACCTGACTCAAGAATCCAGCTTTCTCGAGAATATCACTTTCTCGAAAATCCAACTTCCTCAAAAATGCAACTTTCTCAGGAATCCAACTTTCTCAGGAATCCAACTTTCTCAGGAATCTAAATTTAGCCGCTAAGCCTTTGATTTATCAGGGCAATTTAGTATATCGCCCGCCCCTCCGGCGACTCAGGGGTGCTGATTGTGCCACACTCATTCAGCAGGTTCAATATAAGGCCCCGCCGGCCGATTCCGGGGTCGACGACTGCGCCGACCCCGGCCGGCTAACCGCCCGGGGAAACCTGCTCGACGCGATAGCCGGCGCGGTCGAGACGGGCGACAATCCCCTCCTCGCCGAGCATATGGCCCACCCCCGCAACCATGAAAACCCGCTCGTTGCGAGCCAGGAAACCTACCGCCGCCGAGGCCATGCGCGCATTGCGCTCACTGAACACCAGCCGGTAGAGTCTGGCGCCGACATCCTCGCTGTCAAACGCCGCCAGCACCGTCGCGGCCAGCGCCTCGCGGTCACCGGCACGCCAGCCGGCGGCGATGATGTCCAGGTGTGCCTGTCCCCGCTCGTGGGCATCCAGGGTCTGTTTCAGGAAAACGTACTGTTCGCGGTCGGAAAACTGCCCGAAAATGGCCAGTTGTTCCTCCAGGGTCTCCAGCTCTAGGATGGGTTTTTCGCCGCGGGCCAGGCGCAGGAAATGGCGATCCACACCAAGCTCCTTGCGGTAGTCCGTCTGCAGCATCTGCAGGGATACCAGTTGCACCGCCACCAGCCAGGGCTTGACCTGCAGAAACCGCTCCACATCCACCCCCAGGTCTTCACAGACCTGCCGCAGGCGCTGCCAGGTCGGTGGGCCCAGTGTGTCGCGCAGGGTCACACCGGCCGGGTAACGCCCCTGGGCCTGCATCAGCCGGGCGGCGTGGTGTGGGTCCACCGCCTCCAAATCCAGTTCGACCGCCAGGGCTTCGGCGTCGTGGTAAGCATCCATCACCGGCGGCGGCAGCGGATACAGGCTGGGATGTCCAAAGTGAATCGACCCGAGCAGATAAACCTGCCCGGCGGATGTCTGTGAGGACACCCGCCACAACAACGGCGATACGTCGGTGGCAGCCACTACTGGGGGAGACAGCACCCACACAAACAACAGGGAGATAACGGCAGTGGCGCGGGTAAGTGGCCAACAGGGGACAGGACGGGACAGGGATTCTCTGGAGATCGGGGTCATTACGGGCCGGTTTTGGGTTTAACGGATCTGCAACTGGTTTTACAACTGGTTTTGCAACTGGTTTTACAACTACATCATCGACAGGCGAGCGATCACAGCGGCCGGCTAGTCTACCAGAAAGTGACAGCGGCGGAGAAGCGCCCGAGGCAACAAGTCGGCACTGGATTCATCCGGGTCGGCTATTGTAGTATCGATTCTGATTGCGCGGTAATTGCATGCCAGTGGTAGGGTATCCAACCCCCCGCGACCCGATTGGTAAGAGCCGTGTAAGCCCGATGCTATTACAGGACAAACTGGAAATACTGCAAACAGACCGCTGGTTTTCGCAGCTGCCGGAGCCAATCCTCGCCGCGGTAGCGCAAGTGATGAAGGCCCAGGCGTTACAGGACGGCGAATTGATTTTCGCCAAAGGCGACTCTCCCACCGGGCTTTATTGCATCGTCTCGGGCAACGTCAAGGTCTGCAGTCTCGGAGGCGACGGGCGCGAGCACCTGCTCGCTTATCTCGAGACCGGTAACTGGTTCGGCGAAATTTCGCTGTTCGACGGCCTGAGCCGCACCCATCATACTTACGCGGCCGGACACACCCAGTTGCTGCTGTTGCCGCAAAAGGATTTCCATGCAATGTTGGCGATCCATCCCGAACTCTACCCCCTGATCCTCAAGTTACTGTGCAAACGCCTGCGCCTGACGCTCAGCTATATCGAGGACGCCGCATTTCTGACCCTGCGGGCGCGTCTGGCCAAGCGGATACTGCACCTGACCGAATACTACGGCAAGCCGAGTGACCAGGGCATTCGCATTGGACTGCACGTCTCGCAGGAGGAATTGGGCAAGATGCTCGTCACCTCGCGCCAGAGTATCAGCAAGGAACTCAGCCAGTGGCAAAAGGAAGGGGTGATACTGGTTGAGTACGGCCACCTGACGGTGCGCGATATCGACAAACTGAAAGTGTATTCGCAAAAACGGAAGTAGAAAAGAAAAGCGCTGACTGACAAGCGGCAGCAGAGTCGTCACTGCTGCCGGTTGTTAATTTCTCTGTCGCAAAACAACGGCGTCTCGAATGGCACTTACTTAAGCAGATATCTGCTAATTGACCGGTCTGGCTCTGGCTGAAGCCTTCAGAAACACGCTGTGGACCCGTCCCTGGGAGCTCGCCTAAAGCGCCTACTGTTGGTCACGACAGCATCCCTGCTGTCGAGAGTTTCTGAAGGCTTCAGCCAGAGCCAGACCTCCCTTCGGCACGCTTGATCGAGGTCGATACGATTGGAGTGGGAATCTGCAAGTTGCTACAAGTAAGCATGAGGAAATGCCATTAACCGCGTCCCTAAAAAAACAACCGCGCCCGCACTGCGATAGAACGAGGCTGTTCCAGCGCCGCCTGAAAGGTGCCGGGAAACAGCGGCGTATCATTGGCGTAGTTGATCGTGGTCTCATCCGACAGGTTTTTACCGATCAGTGAAATATCCCAGGCGCCGCTCTCAGGTCCCAGGGTGAAAGTGGCGTCCACTTTGACAAAGCTTTCATCGAGTGTGATCGGATCGATATCGCCGGCGCGGAACTGCTCGTCGGAATAATTGAGCCCGAGGGTCGCCAGCAACTGGTAAGTACCGATCGACTGGGTCAGAGTCGCCGCCAGGGAGGCCTGGAACTCCGGCGTGTTTTCGCTGACGCTGCCGGCCAGATCATTGACACCGGCATCACTGCAATCGCCGTTGTTCAACAGTGCCGCCAGCGGATTGGCGCCCCCCGCCCAGATACCTTCACGAAATGTCTGGAATTGGAGGTTGGTACAGGCCTGGCTGGTGAAGCTGTCGAATTCGAAGTCGATCCACCCGAACGAGCCCTGCAGCAGGACATTTTGTGTCAACTGCCATCGACCGTCTATCTCTATGCCCTGGGTTACCGCCTCGGCGGCGTTTTCCACCGTGAAGGTGGTGCCGCCGGTAAAGACTGCCGCCTGCAAATCGTCGTACTCAGTGCGGAAAGCGGCAACACTCAGCTCCGCAGCGCCCTGCGCCAGACTCATTTTCGCACCCAACTCAAATGTCAACGCCTCCTCTTCCTCAAATTCGGCGTCGTCGGGATCGAAGCCGGCGCCATTGGGCTCGCCGAAATAAAACGAGTTGAATCCGCCCGCCTTGAAACCGGTGGAGGCGGTGCCGTACAACATGATCTCCGGACTCAGGTCCCACTGCAGGTTCGCCGACCAGGTGAAACTCTCCTCATCGCGGCTGAGCCCGCGAATATCGTGAGGCGTGAACTCGCCGATAATGCTGGTGACCAACACCACTGCCGGGTTGGCGGTGGGGGCGGTATTGCCGCCGGCGTAATCCGCGGCATTGGCGGACTTGTCGGCTTCCTTCTCCTCTTCTGTGTAGCGCACCCCAAGCGTTGCGCGCACCGTGTCGGTAACACTGAAGGTGGCTTGGCCAAATACGGCCCAGGTATCGGTGTCCTGATCCAATACGGAATAACGGTTGCCGCCGGGTACCGATGGCAGCCCTGCCAAAAGCGCGGCCTGCCCGCAGGAGTTGGCAGTCGCGGCAGTAGTGGGCGTAGGTAGCATCGCGTTGGCGTTCACGGTAGCAATCAAACTGGCGAAGGGGTCCGAAAGCGCAGCAACCTGCACACCACCGCCGGCGGCACAGCTGACATTGAGAATGGCATTGATAGCACCATTATTCAGGTACGACAAACCGTCCACCGTCATACTGCTCTCGTGATAGTAGATACCGCCGATGTACTCCAGCGCTGTCCCGGTCTCCGAGGCAAAGCGCAGCTCGAAACTGGTTTGCTCAAAATCCTCACTGTCGTCAAATCGGGATATGGGCAGCGGGCCGAAGTCCGAATCCAGAGCGCGGGTAAAATCATATTCCGACTGTGCGAGAATCGCCGTCAGCGTGCCGAGATTGTCAAACGTGTGGTTTACCGTCAGAGCCAACTCGGAGGAATCGCCCTCAAAAAGATTGGCGGAACCGAAGTCAATCGGCCCGTCGTCTCCCCAGGCCGGTTCCGGGATACCGGTAAGCGCCGCGGTAACGCTTCGATCGTTGGTCATCACGGTGTTGAAATCCCGGCCGCCGCTAAAACCAAACGCCGCCAGGGTGCCCGCCTCGAGAATGATTAGCGGTTGACCGACCACATCCCAGTCGCCGTCTTCATATTTGAATTCGACAAGTGTGGTGTCGGTGGGCGCCCATTCGAGGGAAATACGATAGGCAAGTTCATCAGAGTCGGGAACATCCTCGCCATAACCGCGGTTGTCGACCCAACCCTCATCCATTTGCCGGGACATAATCGCCAGGCGCCCGCTTAGGGTATTGCTTAACGGTCCCGAGACATAAGCCTGTATTTCGGTTTCCTTGAATTCCGGATTGTAGGCCAGTGACACTTCCGATTCGAACTCATCGGTGGGTTTGCCGGAGCGAATATTCAGGGCGCCGCCGATAGTGTTCTTACCGAATAACGTACCCTGGGGTCCGCGCAGCACCTCCAGCATCTCGATATCGAGAAATGCAAAGCGCGCCTGCACGCCGCGGCCGCGATACACACCATCGACAAACGTTGCCACAGACTGCTCGAAACCCGCCTGATTGCCCGACTGGATACCGCGGATATTGATGCGGTCGCCGATCGGGTCTTTCTGCACAGAAAAGTTCGGTACATAAGCACTGACGTCTTCGAACCGTTGCAGACCCGCATCGCGCAGCCGTTCACCACTGACCGCCGCCACTGAGATGGGGACATCCTGCAGGGATTCACTGCGCTTTTGCGCGGTGACAATGATTTCTTCCAGCAGCGGCTGCTCCTGCGCCAAGGTAGACAGCGACGCAGTTGCAACTACATTCGCAACCACGACGGCAGCCAGGGGCTTCACGGTACAATCGTTTCTCTTCAACATCACGGCAACGCCTCCAGTTTTTCATATTATCGTTATTGAGAAAAATCTGTTTACTGCGCTTGTATGAATCGTCTCGGCATCAATGGCCGAGGCTGTGATCTACTCTTGTTGGCTCTTCGTCACTATTACTTATTTTTCTTAGCTGTGTTTTTTTTATATCTGTGTAACGTATCGCTTTCGCTCTCGCCGTTGTTATCTGTAAGTTGCCGCCTGTGAACACCAGCGGCGTCGAGCTTGAATGCTAAAAAGGCTCGCTGCAAAAAACCCAGCACCACCCCGATCAGAACCTGTAACCGGCAGAGCAAGTCGATAAACGCGCCGACAGTGTAGACCATTTTTTAGCGACCAAACAGTCTCTTTGACGACAATTGCAAGGCAACAGATTCCCAGTTTAAAATCCCGGTCTGTGTAGAAAAACTACAGCGGCACGTATAACTCCTTTGTAAAAAATGAGCAGTTTCTTTTTACGCATAAAAATCAACCAGTTAGAAAATTCATTTATGCACAACACCGAAAAACAGTCTATGCTGACACCTCAGTAAAGTCGGCGGACGATTCCATAATGCAGAAAAGGACACAACAGGAGCGCAGTGCGCAGACTCGGCGCAAAGTCATCGAGGCGGTTATCGACAGTTTGTACGAAGTGGGCTACTACAGCTCCAGCACCCAGGAAATCTGCGACCGGGCACTGTTATCCAAAGGCGGCCTGTACCGGCAGTTTACCAATCGCACAACGCTGATGGTGGCCACTGCTGATTACGCCTACGCCAAATTGGTGGAGAAATTCAAGCGGCGTTTCACCCGCCGGCCCGTCGCCGCCGATCGCATCGCCGACGGCCTGGAGTTGATCCGCAGCAACTATAAGACCCGCGAATACCACGCGGTGTTGGAATTGATCGTGGCCTCGAGAACAGACAGCGTCCTGCGCGCCGGACTCAAGCCGATTATCAAGAACAATATGAAGACCATTTTGACGCTGGCGAAAGACCTGTTTCCCGTCGCGGCGCGAGACAATCCGCAATTTGATGCGGTGATTTACATGTTGGTGCATGAGTTTCAGGGCGAAGCTATCGACAATATTCTCTACTCCTCACCGAAGCGGGCCAGACAGCGCACGGATTTTCTGGCAGCCATCGCCAAGCGCGAATTGCTCGATCTGCCGGGTGAAAGCACGGCAAGGCGTCAATCTCAGCCACCGGCACAGTCGGCATCGATCAAGAAAAGCCGCGGCCGTACCCCTGTCTAGCCTTCGGCATCGTGTCCGGTTTAACCCCACACCCGTGGGGAACCCCTAATGATATGTCCTTGTTTTTAAAGAACGAATTTAACAATAGCTTTTCTACCGATCTTTAAATAACCAGCATTCATATCTGTTAATACCCTGGACAACCCACGGTTAGTGACTTTGACCCGTCCGGGAAACCACACCTCCCATCATCCAATGCGCTCCACCACCGTAGTAATCCCCTGCCCCAAACCTATACACATAGTGGCGACACCGCGCCCGGCATCGCGCTCGGCCATCACCGACAGCAGCGTACCGGTAATCCGGGCACCGGAGCAACCAAACGGATGCCCGAGCGCGATGGCGCCGCCATAGAGATTGACTTTTTCATCCATACTGTCGAGCAGCGCCAGGTCCTTCAACACCGGCAGCGCCTGGGCGGCAAATGCCTCATTGAGTTCCACACAATCGATATCGTCCATGGTCATGCCCAGTTGCCGCAACGCCTTTTGCGTGGCCGGCACCGGACCGTAGCCCATAATGGACGGGTCAACCCCCGCCAGCGCCATCGCGGTGATTTTGGCCAGCGGTTGTAAACCCAGCGCTTCGGCCCGCGCCGCCGACAAAACCAGCATTACCGAAGCGCCGTCGGTGACCTGGGAAGATGTGCCCGCGGTAACCATACCGCCCTTGGGATTGAAAACCGGCTTCAGTGCGGCAAGCGCCTCGACGGTGGTATCGGGCCGGATGGTTTCGTCCTGCTCGATAAGACACAGGGCGCCGTCGCTGTCGTGACCGGTCACCGGAATGATCTCGCGGTCAAATTTCCCTTCGTCTCGGGCGCGGGCGGCGCGGTGATGGGAGCGCGCGCCGAAGGCATCCATCTGCTCCCGGGTAATGCCGTGTAACAGCGCCAGGTACTCCGCCGTCAGCCCCATGGAACCGGCGGCCTTGGCCACCGACAGGCCCAGCATCGGGTTGGGGTCCAGCCCCTCGTTCATATTGATATGGCCCATATGCTCCACCCCACCGACCAGATACACATCCCCCAGTCCCGCCATGATATTGGCCGCGGCGGTGTGCAGCGCCGACATGGACGACCCGCACAGACGGTTGACCGTCTGCCCGGGGATGGTGTGCGGCAGCCCCGCCCGCAGGATGGTGTTGCGGGCGATATTGAAACCCTGCTCATCGCGCTGCATCACACAGCCCCAGATCACATCGTCGATGGCGGCCGGTGCCAGGGCCGGGTTGCGGGCCAGCAGCCCGTTGATAACGGCAGCGCTCAGATCATCCGCACGCCGGTGGCGAAAGCAGCCGTTTTTGGCGCGGCCCATGGGCGTGCGCCCGTAGTCGACGATCACCGCATCTGTTGGATTCAAGCTCATGGTCATTCTCCTGCTTCTGCTGTGAACGCGGCTTAAGCGCCAGTGGTGGAATAATAGGTGCGATCGGCCCGCGCCAGTTCGGTCATACCATCAGTGGGCTCGTAGAGTTTGCCAAGCGCGGTGTGCGCGGTCGCCATATCACAGAAGGCGGGCAACCCGACCGCGTCCATCCAGCGGAACACGCCACCGCGAAACGGCGGAAAACCCAGGCCGTAAATCAGCGCCATATCCGCCTCGGCCGCGGAGCCGACGATGCCCTCCTCCAGGCAGCGGGCCAGCTCCGTGGCCATGGGCACCATGGTGCGGGCGATAATCTCCTCGTCGGAAAAGGACCGGCCGGCGGCGACATGGGGTTCGAGCAGTTTGTAGCTCTCCTCAGTGGCCGTTTTCCTGGGTTTGCCGCGCTGGTCTTTTTCATAGTCGTAAAAACCTTTGCCGTTTTTCTGACCATAGCGATCGGCTTCGAATAAAATATCCGTGCAGGCTTTGAAAGGTTTGCCCATGCGGTCGGGAAAGCCCTCGGCCATCACCGCCTCGCAGTGGACACCGGTGTCGATACCCACCACATCCAGCAGGTAGGCGGGGCCCATGGGCCAGCCCCACTTTTCCATGACCCTGTCGATCTGCTGAAAATCGGCGCCATCGCGCACCAGCATCGAAAAGCCGGCGAAATAGGGAAACAGGACCCGGTTGACGAGAAAGCCGGGGCAATCGCGCACGACTATCGCCTTCTTGCCCAGGGCATTGGCGTAGGCGACAGTGCGGGCGACGGTGGCGTCGCTGGTTTTCTCGCCGCGAATAACCTCCACCAACGGCATCGCATGCACCGGATTAAAAAAGTGCATACCGCAAAAGTTTTCCGGTCGCTGTAGCGCCTGCGCCAGGTGGCTGATAGAAATGGTGGAGGTATTGGATGTCACTATGGTATCGGCGCCGACTCTCGCCTCCACCTCGGCCAGCACCGCGTGTTTGACTTTCGGGTTTTCAACCACCGCCTCCACCACCAGATCGACCTGATCGAAGCCGTCGTAAGACAGTGTCGGCGTAATGCCAGCGAGCACCTGCGCCATTTTCGCCGGCGCCAGACGGCCGCGCTCGACCTGTTTGGCAAGCAACTTGCCCGCCTCCGCCAAACCCAGGTCAAGACCCGCCTGGGCAATATCTTTCATATGGATGGGAATGCCTTTTAAGGCGGATTGATAGGCGATGCCGCCGCCCATGATACCCGCGCCCAAGACCGCAGCCCGCGCCACTTTGGCAGCAGCGGAGCGCTCCCAGGTTTTGGCTTTTTTACCGATCAACTGCTCGCTCAGGAACAGGCCCACCAACGCGCGGGCGGCATCCGTTTGCGCCACCTCGGCAAACGCCCGGGCCTCTACGGCAATGGCCTCGTCGCGGCTTAGCGACGCGGCTTTTTCAATGGCGTTGACCGCGGTCACGGGCGCCGGATAGTGTCGACCGGCCTGGGCGGCGACGAAAGCCTTAGCGGTCTCCAGGGCCATTGGCAGTTCGGTCTCGTTATGTTGCAGAGGCGCCTGCTTTTGCCGGCGCCGGGCGCGGTAGTCCAGCTTGCCGTCGATACACTGGCGCAAGGTGCGCAGAGCCGTGTCGTGCAACAGCGCCGGTTCCACCACCGCATCCACCGCGCCGGCGCGCAGGGCGACAGCTGCTGCCTGGTCCCTGCCCCCGGCGATCCACTCGATGCCGGTATCGAGTCCGGCCAGCCGCGGCAGGCGCACCGTACCGCCCCAACCGGGAATAAGGCCCAGCTTCACCTCGGGAAATCCGACTTTGGCGGTGCTGGCGGCAACCCGGTAATCACAGGCGAGACAGAACTCGAAACCGCCGCCGAGGGCGAAGCCGTTAATCACCACCACCGTCGGCACCGACAGGTCTTCGAGGCGGTTGAGATTGACATTATTTTGGGCCAGATGTCGTATCGCAGCGTCCGGCCCCTGTTCAAACACCGGCCCGAATTCAGTGATATCGGCACCGACGATAAAAACGTTCTTGCCGCTGGATACCAGCAGCCCGGTGAGCCCCTCCGTGCGCTCCAGCGCGGTAATGGCCGCATCCAACTCAGTAACCGTCAGGGTGTCGAATTTGTTGACCGATTCCCCGCTCAAATCGAATCTGAGTTCGGCGATGCCGTCGTCGAGCTGTTGCACCGTAATCGCTTTGCCTTGGAATATCATGGATAACCTCGTTTGCGCCCGGGCTCGGGCCCACTGGAATACGTTTTTCGATTGCCTCGGCCACAGCCGGCCGGTGGGCGATAGTATAGCTGTCTTCAAACGATTGTTTGAACCCTATTTTCAGCTATCTGTCCGGGCTTTCCCGGATGAAATGCGACGCAGTTAAACTGCAGCTGCCCCGGTGCGGGGTCAATCAATAAAGACCCGGCCGCCACAGTCTAGGAAAAGAACCTCAAAACGCCCGGGAGGTAGCGATGATCATCACACAATCCCGCCGGCCGGTATTCCTGAACCGGTGCGGCCGGCGGCTTTCGAAGTAATAACCGTCACCGGTATTGAGCAGCCGCACCTCCCCTGCCGCCATGGCTTCGATCTGGCCTTCCACCACAATGCCGCCCTCGTCGCCATCGCTTATCAGCACTTCAGGCCCGGTATCGCTGCCGGGGGGGAAGCGCGCCTGTTTGATCGACATGGCCCGACCCGGCCGGTTGGCGCCGAGCAGGTGGTAGGCGACGCTGCCGTTGCCGACGTCGCGAAAGTCTGCGGCGTCGTAGAACACCTGTGTATCGGCATCGAGATTGAGCGTGAAGAAGTCCCGCAGGCTCATGGGGATGCCATCGAGTACTTTCTGCAGCGAGCTGACCGAGGGGCTTACCCGACCCTGCTCTATCATGGAAATGGTGCTGTTGGTAACGCCGGCGCGCTTGGCCAGCTCCCGTTGCGACCAGCCGTTTAAGGTGCGAAGAATTTGTAACCGAGCGCCGACATCCATACTCATTACCGTCCTCAATGCCTGTTCCTGTGACTATTCCAGTGCCTAATCCAGTGCCTAATCCAATACCGCTTCCTAACGCCGCAGCCGCTGCTGCCGTACGCCGCAGGCCTAACTATAGCCAGTTTTCAGCAACAGAGGCCAGCCATCCCGGCCACGACAGCTTACTCAAACAACACGCACTTTACTGCCTAATACTGCTCAATATGCCGGAAAAAAAACGGCCGCCCGAAGGCGGCCGTTTCCCTGCAGCTTACAAGACTAGGTCATATCCGCATACCGATTGGGCAAGCGCAGGTCGATGGGATGGTTGAAACCGGGCACCCGCACCTGCTCACTACTGATACCCAGTGCCGTCTCATCGATCATATCGCGACCAAAATGATAGATGGTCTGAAAATCACCGCGGGTCGCACGGCGATCGTAGGCGGCAGCCGCAGCGCGGGTGTGCTCGCGCTTTTGCGCATAGCTTGCCAGGGCGGCATCACCGTAACGCTTGCGCAACATCCGTTCCACCTGTTGCGGCGACAGGATAGTCGCCGTGGCGTTATTGCCGCCAAAGCCCTTCGAATTGAGGAACGCCACATCGAGCCCGCCCACACCCCTGTCGACATCCGCCGTAGGGATATGCAGCCGCTCGGCGTAGACGTCGTCCGCCACCTTATCGATGGTTTTAATGCCCGGGATAAAACCGTAGGCAAATACCCCCAGCGACGCCATCAACTGGTCGGCACTGGCCGGCGCCAGCGAATGCCCCAGGTAGGCCTTCACCGCCGCCACCGGCCAATCGCGGATAGCAAAGGCACCGGCCACCTGATCAAAAATATGGGATTCACTGACCCGGTTTTGCGGGGTGCTGGAACCGTGCGCCTGGATAAAACTGCGGGTCCGCACCGCCTCATCGCCGACAATGGCCCGCGCCGCGGCCACCGCTTTGGCCATGGTGATGTAATTGCCCGGCCCGGGCGCCGATATGGATTTCTTGTAGCCGTCGGCGTTGACAAAAACATCGGTCGCCGCGCCGTGAATATCCGCCCCCAGTTGCAGCGCCAGTTCGTCGTCCATCAGCACCACATACTGGGCCGACTCGGCCATGGTGAAGCCGCAGTTCTCCCCAAACGGCCGGCTGGCGCGGCGGTAGTCCACGGTATCGACAGCATCCAGGTATTTCAGGTTGTCGTCTGTCGCCAGGGCGCCCATAGTGCCGTAACCGTCCAGAATCTCCGGCGTGATCGGCGCCTCGCTGTTGCCCACCACCACCACGCGGCGGCGGCCGCTTTGAATATCCTCCACCGCCAGGCGCAGATTATAGAGGAAGCTGGCACAAGCGCCGGTGGTGCTGCCGGTAACGCCGACACTACCCAACACATAGGCATTGATAAAATCCGCGGGCATGGTATTCAACCCCAGCGGACACTGCTTGGTGGACACACGGCCGCCTTTGAGGCGCGCCTGCAACATACCGCCGAAGCCGGCGTCGTCGAGCTGGCTCATGGCACTGCCGGCGTAGACACCGATGGCATCGGGTGGCACGGCATCGACCACCGTGCGCCACGCCAGCCCCAATGAATGAATGGCGTCCGAGGCTGCCGCGATCGTCATCTGCAGCGCCCGGGGATGAAAGCGCGAGTTGTAGAGTTCACCCGGGTCAAAGCCGCTGGGAAGCTGCCCCGCCGCCTTCACCGGCGCCTCGCGAAAACTGTCCACCTTGACGTTAAAGTTATCCCGTATCTCGACCCGCACCTGGCCATCGCCGCAGGCACTGACCGTCCAGGTCGGCGGCAGTGGCTCCGGCAGTTGCCTGGGGGTGGTGATAAACCCCAGGCTCTGCCCCTGTGCCGGCCCTATCTCCATCTGTTTGTGCCAGTGCAAGCGGTCCACATCGTGATACCGGCTCTCGATGCGGCGCACCAGGGTCGAGTTGAGAATCTGCTGCCCGAAGCGGGCCTCGATATCGGCCTCGCTGAGCCGGGCACCGTCGCGATCCGCATAGCCGTTGTCGGTATACGTCACCAGCTTCATCATCGCCGCCAGCCCAACCAGGGTCTGCTGCCGTGCCTCGGGGGCCAGGCTTCCAATCACCATACGGCGGTAGGCGTGGTGAAACGAACTGCGACCGGCGGCACCGAAGCCGCCGAAGCCGGCAATAACAGGTAAACGGGACATGGGGGACGACTCTCTTGTAAACGCTCGTAAATTGAAGGTGTCTTAAGTTGCCGATGGCTGAATTGATGATCCAACCGACTTCACCCGCATAGCCTGAGTGTAAGTAGGCCTTTGTATAATTTCCTGGCTATATTAGCCAAAAAATCTGTCAGACCAGCCAGTCTATGTAACTATTTTTTATTTCGGCCAAAATAGCAACTCTAATGGCTGAAACAGCCTGGATTTTACTAAGCGATTTTAGCCACAATTCGCGGTAAAAGCGCCAGTCACTCGGGCCAGTACCTGGACGATACCTGCACCCAAAAGAGACGCCATGCCCACCATCACCTTCGTACTTTGCGACCATATGCTGGCCACCAGCACCACCCTGCCGATCGAAATGTTGCGGGCGGCCGAAAGCGCCGCCCAGGGCCGCGACCGGCACGCCGCGACTCTGCATATACAGACTGCCGCCATCAGCCCCGAACGCGTCGAGACACGCGCCGGATTAAGCTTCACGCCCGCCTGTACCCTGGACCAGGCCGGCCACTCGGATATGATTTTTCTACCGGCACTGTGGCGCAACCCGCGCCCCCTGGTGCGCCGCGATACGGTGCTGAAACCCTGGCTGCGGCGCCAGTACGAAGAAGGCGCCACCATCAGCGCGGTAGGCACCGGCTGCTGCTTCCTGGCGGAGGCGGGGCTGCTCAACGGCAAGCCCGCCACCACCCACTGGCACTATTTCGATCAGTTCCAGAAGGACTACCCGCAAGTGCAGCTAAAGCGGCAGTATTTTATTACCCAGGCCGGCAGCCTCTACTGCGCCGCCAGCGTCAACGCACTGGCGGATTTGACCGTACACTTTATCCAGCGGCTCTACAATAAACCCATTGCCAATCACGTCGAAAGACACTTCTCCCACGAGATACGCCGCGCTTACGAGACCACCAGCTACTTTGAGAGCGACACCCTGGACGGCACCACCCGCCACCATCCGGACGAAGAGATAGTGCAGGCGCAAATCTGGCTGCAGGACAATTACGGCCGCGATATCAAACTCAGCCAGGTGGCCCTGCGCTTCGAAATGAGCGTGCGCAGTTTTAACCGCCGCTTCAAAAGCGCCACCGGCAAATCACCCTTGCAGTACCTGCAGGAAATTCGCATCGAAACCGCCAAGGATTTGCTGAAAACCAGCAACTTGTCGATCAGCGAAATTGCCTATCGGGTGGGCTACCAGGACATGGGGCACTTCACCGGTCTGTTTAAGAAATTTCTCGCCACCACACCCAGTGACTATCGCAGCACGGTGCGGGCGAAATTATTCAGCGTGGATAGCCAGTCGCCCTAAAGGGTTTCGACTGCCGATATACGAACGCCGCCCAGGCAGAAGTATCCACACTCTTTCCTTTTTTCTTGACGATTTCTTACCCGTTTTGCGTCCACCGTAACCACAACGACCCGCTTTCGCACGGTCAAACAGTTTACGATGAAAAGGCACTACGGCTATGTTGCAAAACCTGACCTTACACTATCAACGTTTCAAATCGATCCACTCAGCCGTTGTACCGGCGCTGTGTCTGACACTGGCTATCGGTGCTGTCGGTTGCGCTCACGCCGATCGCAATCACAACCAGGTAAAACCACGCCCGGTAATTCCCAAACATCACTATCCGCCCCGCGGTCAAATCGTAAAAGCCCTGCCCAAAAATCACACTCGCTTGCGGGTGGGAACCCACCTGTATTTCCATTTGGGAGGCGTTTTTTACCGCTCCGGTACCAAGGGCTATACCGTGGTCGCCGCCCCGGTGGGTGCGCGGGTGTCGGCTCTGCCGAGGGGGTTTGTGACACTGCATATCGGTCCGCGGGTCGTCTACAAAGCCAATGCCGCTTACTATCACTACGATGCAGACAACCGGGAGTACGTGGTCGTCGAAAACCCCGAGACGGAAGTGGCCAGCGATGATAACGAGTTGATGATCTATCCGAAGAACAACCAGAGCGAAGAGCAACTGGACCGCGATCGCTACGAGTGTCACCGGTGGACGGTGAGCGTTACCGGTTTCGATCCTTCGCTACCCGATCAGGAACAGGCCAAACGCAGCCATTACAACCGCGCCATCAGCGCCTGCCTGGATGGCCGCGGCTATGCGGTGCGGTAGGCCGGATCAGTGGGGTTTTTGCACTAACATCACATCGTCGCCGATAAACCGCATGTCCGTTTGCCACTGCCGCGCCAGCCAGGTGAACGTTTGCCGGGAGTAAAAACCAATATGGGTGGGATCGTTTTTGTAGTGCCAGTTGGCAAACGCCTCGCGGTCGCGAACCAGCTTGGTCATAACGCCAAGCCAGCCTCCCGGCAACAGACACCGCCACAGCCGCTCCAGTTCAGCGCCCGGTCTGGCCAGGTGCTCGACGACTTCAGTGGCGGTGATAAAGTGATAGCGGTCGGCAAACACCCGCTCGTCGGCCGCATAGAACGGATCATAGACACTGACGTCGTGCCCCGCCTGACGCAACATCAGCGCCAGCGCCGGACCGGGGCCGCAACCGAAATCGAGCCCGCGGCTATTCGACGTTAAACACGCTGTCAAAGGCTCGCACAGGCGCCCGAGAAATGCCCGATAACCGGGATCGTGGGGATCGTTGTGGTGCAGGTCGTACTCAGCTTTTTCACGCGCCGCCGTCAAGTGATACGGCGGCGGCACAAAAACCAGGTGACAGGTTTGGCAGCGCCGGTAGTCCCGGCGCCTGTCACTGTGAAAATGCGCGTGCAGCGTCGAGCCGCAAAGCGGGCAGGACGACGCCTCGGCGTCAGTCAAACCGCGACCGCCGTCACGGGTGACGGCGGCGCTGGCAGGTGTTTGCGATGCCTGGGTCAGGCTGCGCTCGACTTCTTGGCTTCAAGCAGGCTGCCGGTGCCGATGTTAATCCGCCGCGGCTTCATCGCTTCGGGGATTTCGCGCACCAGGTCGATATGCAGCAGGCCGTTTTCAAGGCTGGCGTCGTTTACCCGCACGTGGTCGGCGAGTTGGAACCGACGCTCGAAATTGCGCCCGGCAATACCCTGGTATAGATACTCGGGTTTTGTCTCGGCCTCGGCTTTTTTACCCGTAACGGTCAGCTTGTTCTGCTCGACCTGAATGTCGAGCTCAGACTGATCGAAACCGGCGACCGCCATGGTGATACGGTATTGATCCTCGCCCGTCAGCTCTATGTTGTAGGGCGGATAAGTCGGTTGCGACTGTTCTGCGCGGGTGACGGCGTCCAACATATTGGCGACGCGATCAAAACCGATTGCGGTGCGGTACAAAGGAGAAAAATCGAAGGTTCCCATAGTTATATCCTCTCATGAGCAATATATCGATAAATGGCTTATCATTACGACCAAGCCTGGATTACATGAAATTACGCCCCTCATTCGAGCCGGCGTATTCTGTATATAAGGGCGGGATTTTATCGTTTCAAGCGCCTGGTTAAATTTTTTTAGTCGCCCGGGCCACATAAAAGCGCAGCCGCGTAATCGCGCGGTGGCATCAATAAACGAAACAAACACTGGCATCATGGTTATCGGTTTACTGACACTGGAGTTTCACTTGCCGGGTTGCCGCTCGCTAAAAGAGAAACGCCACCGCTTGTCCGGTTTAAAACAGCGGTTCGGACGCCTGGCCAATATCGCCGTGTCCGAAGCGGGCTTTCACGATCGCCACCAGCAGGCGCAGTGGTGCTTTCTCGGTCTGGCCAGCGACAGCAAAGGCCTGGAACAACTCCTGGCGCCCATTGAGACCTACGCCGCCAGCCAGTTGGATGCGGTCATCACCCAGCGGTCGTTGGAACGCTTGTAATCTCAGCGTGAAAAGCGCGGTAACAGGTTGGCGGCCGTGGCCGAACCGACAACAGCGCCGGCAACTATCCAGGACATAGCACGCTATTGCCGGCGCACACCCGGGGCGCACTGCAACCGGTTAAGGACTCGCTGGCAACGACCGGCCCTATGCGGGGCCCTTTTGGGTGGAACCCGGTAATCGGCATGCCAGAGCCCTGTTAAGGGCCCTGCACGATATCTTTTAAAGCCGACTCAATGGTGGGAAAGCGGAACTCAAAACCCGACTCCAGCGCCACTGCCGGATACACCCGCTGGCCGCTCAGCAGCAGCTCCTCGGCCATTTCCCCGTAAAGCAACACCAGCGCCCAAGCCGGCATGGGCAACCTGGCGGGCCGCGACAGGGCACCACCCAGGGCCTCGGCAAAGGCGCGGTTGCGCACCGGCTCGGGGGCGGTGCCATTGACTATCCCGGGTAGAGTCTGGTGCTCCAGACAGTGAATAAAAAGGCGTACCAGATCATCCAGATGAATCCAGGAAAACCACTGCCCACCACTCCCCAGAGGGCCGCCGAGCCCCAGTTTGAAGGGCAACAGCATACGGCTGAGCGAGCCGCCGCCGGGCCCTAGCACAACACCGATACGCACCTTGCAGACCCGGGTACCCAACTCGGCGAAGCCATCGGCACTGGCCTCCCAGTCCCGGCACAGCTGGTGGGAGAAACTGGGCACGGCCGCGCCGGTTTCGGCCAGGATTTCGTCGTCGTGAGGGCCGTAAAAGCCGATAGCTGAGCCGTTTAACAGCACCTCAGGCTCGCTACCGCCGGCTCGAAACGCCTGCAGCAAGTCCTCGGTAAAACCGATCCGGCTATCGCGAAACCGCTGCTTGCGGGCAGTGTTCCAGCGCCCCTCGGCCAGCGGCTCACCGGCCAGATTGACGACCCAGTCGAACGAAAACGGTTTATCCAGCTCATCCGGGCCGGCAATCTGTCGAACCTCGCCGGCAAGCTTTACTTTCCCCGGGGTACGGGTAAGCACGGTAACCCGGTGACCGAGGGTGTCCAGACTGCGACACAGGTGGCGGCCTATGAAGCCTGTGCCACCGGTCACCAATACACTTTTAGAGGAAGTATGCGCCATAGTTTCACCCACTGACAAACTGGCGGTCAGTGTAACCAATGACTGCAACGGGGAACATAGCCGCGACTTATTTCGCGGCTATGGAAGAAGTCACGACCTACAGGTGTTCCAACAGCGATTTTCTGAAAATGGCCAGACGCGGCCGGGACAACCGTTTGGCATCATAGATAAACACGTACATCTCACCGTCATCGGAGGCGGGGATGGTGCGGCGAAATTTGTGGCTGCCGATCTCGAACTGCTGCTTACCCGCCGCTACCGGCACCTCGGCGCGGTACTGATCCCTGCCGAGAAACTCAAATGCCACTGCCTGCACCTTGGAGCCGCGTAAAACCAGACGCCGGTAACTGGGTCGACCGGGCTGCCCGTCGGCCAGAAACGACTCCAGGCGAGACATTTCCCCCCGCGCATAGGCCAGCGCTTCCTGATCCAGTGCGATCACTTGTTTGGGAGCTGCTGCCGGTGGTGCCTGCAGGGCCTTGGCCGCAACGGCCGCCGGCTGCGGCGGCTCGACAGGCTTTGGCTCGGGGGCAACCGGCTTGGCCGGGGCCTTCGGCGGCTGTGGCGTCGGCCGGGAATCAACCCGGGTGACGGCCGCCGCGGTGGCATCCTGATCGGCCTGGGCCTTTAGGCTCGCCGCCACCTCGCTAAGGCGCTGTCGCTGACTTGCAATCTGGCTCCTTAAGCTGGCGATGGCCTTTTTAGTGGCCGCCAATTTGGCTTCCGATTCCTTGAGATTGCGGTCAACCCGCTCCAGACGCTTGGTTCGGGTGCGCACGCCGCGCTCCGCCATTTTGTGAGAGTGTTCAGCTTTTTTCAGCGCGCGGCTGTTCTCCTGGCCGGCATCGGCGGAGAAAGCCTGTCGGGCCGCGGTGAGTTCCGCTTCGGCGGTCACCAATTCTTGCTTGGCCTGCTCCAGATCCGCTTGCGCTTCGGTGGCCTTGGTGCGATCACCGAGCAAATCATTTTCGATGTCTTGTTGGGTCGTCTGACGATTTTCCAGTGTCTGCTCAAGGCGCGCCAGAGTTTCCTCCTCGTCGGACAGCGTCGCTGCCTTGGCCGTTGTCACCACGAGCAGGGCCAACCCGAGCAGACGCAAGACGGGCGTTACTAATTGATTTGATAACATCAATCTCATTGTCATTTGCCACGTTATTTGGGGCCGCTGATTATCGCACCTGGCAGGCAAATTTCAACCCGGCGCTGGTTTTAAAAAAAATTTTTATATACCCAAACACTTGACAACAGCCGTTGTGGGTACTGAATATAGGATTTTTGCCGGCGCCGCCAGGGTAATTCATGATGCCGACTTATCACTGCCTTGTGTGTGCTGTCGATCTGACGGCCGATGCGAATCGCGTTGTCCGTCACAGTTTGCAGCTAGTGCAACAAAACCGACAAAAACTACATTTGATTCACGCCTGCGAACACCCGATTACCGGCTACGGTGAACTCACCGGTAACAGCCATTTGATAACGGAGTCACAGATTCGGCGCAGTATTTATCCGTATATGGAAACGCTGAGCAAACACCACGACATTCCCGTTAAGAATCTGCATATTGAGTTCGGTCGCCCCGCCGCCGTCATCCATGCGTTGGCCGCAACCCTGGCGGCGGACCTGATCGTTATCGGCAGCCACGGCCGCTCGGGCATACGCGCATGGCTCGGATCCACGGCCAACAGTGTGCTGCACGGCGCTAACTGTGATGTGCTCACAGTGAGAATAAAAGAAAACTGAAACCTCGCCCCTGCACCTGCCGGCGGCGCACCGCTTTAGTGCCCGGTGGGGCGTAGATTTCAATTGTGGGCGTAGCTGTCAATAAAAAAGGCGCAATAAAAGCCGCACTATGAACTAAAAAAGTGCAGCAACGGTTAAACGTTCTGTCAACTATTTTTATGTACTTTTATGTTGTAACCGTGAAGTGCGATTTATTATCACTGCCGCACCGATCTGCAGATAAACGCGCGATAAGTTTGCGGCGGCCAGCAAAGCATCCGGTTGGAAACGAGATATCACCCGCCTGGCTCCGAATCAAACTCCTGTTCAATTCCGCTTGTGTACTTTCCGTCCCGGATGAGAAAAAACGGGAGCGGTAGGATTGAAATTTTTTTCAATGCTTTGTATCTGGCCCGCAAGAATAACACCACCTAAAGATCTCCAAATAAACGAGTAGCACGGCTATTTATGAAAATACGTTCGAAGCAAATAGCGCTGTCTTGAACCGGCACAATGTGGAGCCGGACCTTGACACGGTGCGGGGTCAGACCAGAATGGCACTTGCCTTGGGCGCCTACCTCTGGTGCTTAAGAGAACTTGGGCCAATTTATCGATCTCAACTCTAGCCCTATCGGTCTTGATTAAGAATACTGTGGGAAGGTCTACCTCTGGCTGGGGCTTTCAGAAACTCTCGACAGCAGGGATGCTGTCGTGACCAAAAGTAGGCGCTTTAGGCGAGTCCCCATGGACGGGTTCATCGAGGGGGCGCCTAGCCCGTGTTTCTGAAAGCCCCAGCCAGAGGTAGACCGGTCAATTGGCACGCCTTCGCTAAAGCACCGGAAGTAGGCGCCCAAGGCAAGTGCCCCTCCCGAAAGGGGTTAGTTTGAGGGAATGCCATTCCGCGCGGGCGTGGGGACGCCCAAAGCGCCCAAGCTCGCCGCCCTGTTCCGAAGGGCAATAGCTCTAATACCTATATTTGACCGGGACTTCGCCGGCAGGCCCAGATGGCGTGTCGCCGCAGATGCGGATGGCATAACTCCGGCAATAAGCAAGCCAGGCAGCTGATAACTAAAGGAAACAAGAGTGAACCCATCGACTGATCTCCGACCCAGGCTCAGTGGCGGAAAGCAGGGAGAAAAGTCGGCCGGGGGAGAAATCGGTGGTGATGCCGCAGCAAATCTTATCGACAATAACATCAACCCGCCCCCACGCCCAGCGTTTTCGGGGCCGAACGGAAAATTTACGCCAACCTATCAATAAACTGAAATAATTCCGCAGTAACCCCTTGAAAATTTTCCTGGCCACGTCAATATATTTCTCAGAGCGCTCTGAATGTAAAAACCTTTCTGACCCTGGCCTTTTAAACAGGCCCAGAAAACCGAGGTTTATCCTGATAAACCTCGGGCATATAAGGATATTCCAGTAAACGTCTGCCGGCACTTGATTGCGACGCTGACAGGGCGGAGCCCGGGATCAACCGTCCCGGCATCCAACCTCCAGGTGCCGGTCCAGGCAGCAGGTATTGACAACAGACAGACGGAAACAGGAGACTCGCCCCTATGCAGCCAGCAGCCGATGTAGTGTACCGGGACCTCGATGCATCCCAGGCTCTCAATGACATCATCAGTAAAAAGCTCGAAAAGCTTTCACGTTTCTCCCACCATATCCAACGCAGTCGCGTGGTACTCGACTCACCCCACAAACACAAGCACAAAGGCAAGCGCTACCGGGCCTCGATCGAACTGGACCTGAAAGGCGCACCCGTCACGGTCAGCCAGGACGACACCTCCATTCACATCGCCGTGCGCGAGGCATTTAACGCCGCCGAACGCAAATTGAAGGAAATGGCTGCACGCCGCCGCAGCGCCCGCCACCAGCCGGAGCCGGCAGACACCGACCAACCGGACTGAGCAGCCCCGCCCCGGGGGCCCTGGCGGCCCCCGCAACGCTGGAATTTGCGACACAGGACCACAATTCCCCTCTAATCGATAGCGCCTCGACCGGGCGGCTTATATACTTAAGCGATCCTGGCTAGAGGGCACTGCTCCATGACCTCGAACAACATCCCGAGAAACGTACCATCCCCCGTTAAACGCCGACCCGCCTGGGTGCTACTGGTCTGGCTTGCGCTCTACCCCGCGCTGGGGCAGGCGCTGAAACCCGAACATGAAGGCGCGCGCCTGCTGCTCGCCGCTGAGCAGGCCGTCGAGCAGAAACAATTCAGCAAAGCCAAGCGCTATCTGGCCCAGGCGGAAAACCTGAGCATAGTGCTGGCACCGGCATTTCACTATTACAAAGGTCGGGTACTGGCCCACGACGGCCGCGGCAGCGAGGCCCGGCGCCAGCTCGAAATCTACGTCGACAAAGCCGGTAGTGAGGGGCCCCACTACGAGGCCGCGCTGCGGCAGATCACCCGCCTGGAAGAAAACCTCAGCCCGCGCAAGCCGGCGGCGTCCCCCAAAGCCGAAATCAACTGGACGACCCGGCCCACCAGCGGCAAGGCCTATACCGAGCGGTTGCAGATGCTGTATATGGCCGGCACGCCGGTGGAGGCGCTGGTGACCCACGTCAATAAACTGCTGGATTTCTACGCCTACGGCGACCCGAGAATCACTGCGGCCAACCGTATCAAGAACCCCACCAAACACAGTATCCGCGTCAGCAAACGCGGTGAGATCATATCTCTCAGCCAGCTTACCGCCCCGCAGCAGAGCTCGGCGGAAGAACCCCTGGCAAAAGAGGAGCGCTTTGCGGTATTTGGTGTCAACCCCTATGTCGACCACCGCTGCGACAATAGCACTGCCAGCTGTTGGATTTTGCACCCGAACAACGCCGGGGACTGGTTGCAGGTGGTGCAGAGCCGCGATGCCGTTAACGAACTGAGCAAGGCGCTGACACAACTGATCAAGCAATTGCAGAAAAGTTAGGTCGGGAGTGAATGGACTCGCTTCGGGCACCCACTTTGACCGGAAATCTACAGTTGAAGTTTCGAATACCCCGCCCGAGATGCCGGTAGTTCCCCTGGTTTATTGGAGACATTCTGACAACTCTGGAGGCGACTGTTACTCAGACCACTGACCACCAACCCCACCCTCACCAACTGAGCTCAACACCAAAATACAACGACCGCGGCTGGCCGGGAAAGTACCGCTCCCCCGTAAAACTGGTAAAGTCCGCCCGCTCGGCGTATTTGCGGTCGGTAAGGTTGGCCAGGCGGGCATAAAATACCGTATCGGGCTGCGGTTGCCAGCGGGTACGCAGGTTCAGCAGGTTGTGGCCCGGGTAGCGGTTGCGGTTTTCGACATCGGTGTAGTAACGGCCCATATGCAGCCACTCCAGCTCCACCAACGCCCGCTCCTCGGCGCGCCAGCTCAACTGCACACTGCCAAAGCGGCGCGGCGCCGAGTCGATATCGTTACCCTTGATATTCACCCCGCCCAGCAGCTGATCGCTGGCGTAGCTGTGACGGGCATAACTGCCGTTGGCTCCGATGCGCCAGGCCGGACTGATTTGATAGTCAACCCGGGCCTCGATACCCCGGTGGCGGGTTTCGCCCTCGCTGACGTTGAAAAAATCGGAGTCCCGGAAGATGACATCCGACTTCTTCATGGTATAGAGCGAGAAATCGTAGCTGAAACGCGCCTCGCTCAGACCGCGCAGCCCCATCTCGATACCGGCAATCGATTCGGAGTCCAGGTCGGCGCCCGTCTGCCGGCGCTGCAGCCGGTACAGCTCAGTGGCCTGGGGAGCGCGGAAACCGTGGGAGAGATTGGCATAGGCGCGGTGATTATCGGCAAACGTGTAGAGCAGGCCCAACTTGGGCGACCAGTTTTCGAAGTTGTCCTCGCGATCCTCGGGACGGCTGAACCGGCAGCCGCCAAAGCCGCAGGGTGTACCGTCAGCCCGGGTGCGCCCGGCCAGCATGCGGTTGTCATAATCATAGCGCAGCGATTCGTAACGCAACCCGGCAGACACCAGCCAGGCCTCACCGAGCGCCCAGCGCGCCTGTACAAACGGTGCCAGCAACGTCGCATCGACATCGTAATCGTAGTGATCACCAACGGGAATCGTCTCGCGCAGAAACGCCGACCCGCGGGTAGGCTGCTCCTGATACTCGTGCAGATAGGCGCTGGTATATTCCATATCGACACCGGCAATCCAGGTCAGCGCCGCGTCGGTGTCGGCAAACAGTGCCGTCTGCACGCCGACGCTGCGCTGGCCGTTTTCCTCGATCGGCTGGCCCGGCAGGAAGTGCTGCAGAAATCGCATCTCGGTGTAGCGGGCATAGGGGGTCACCTTGAGCGCCATTGTGTCACTGAGCGAGTAATCGATCTGCGAACTCAAACGGTAGGAACGGGCATCGCGAAAGGCCTCGGGATTGGGGTTGGAATCGCGCAGATCATCATCCTTGTAAGCGTTCGCGCCCACTACAAAGCCCGCCGTTTCCTGGTTCAGGTTGGTGGCGGAAAAGCGGGTTACCACCGCCAGCCGATCGCGGCTGTAGCGGTGCCCGAACAGGAGCTTTTGCTGGCCGTAACCGGACCGGTCACGATAGCCGCCGTCGTCGGTCAGGTTGATATCCAGGCGGTAGGCCTGCTCCGCCGCGCCCGTCCCGGCATCGGCCAGGCGCCCACCACTGGACAGTTTCAAGCGCGTATAATCGTCGGGCCCCAGCTCCAGGCCGAGGCTGCCCACGGCAGCCCCGTCGACCGCGGGGCTGATCACGTTGATGACACCGTGCAGCGCATTGGAACCATAGAGGGCGGTGCCCGGGCCGCGAATCACCTCAATGCGCCGGGCCTGTTCGGTATTGGCCTCAAACAGCTCATTGACGTTACAAAAACCGGCGGCCCGCAGCGCAACCCCATCCTGGGCGGTAAGAAAGGCGCCGCAGGCGCCGGCACCGGTCAATACCGGCGAGCGCAGGGCCGCCAGGTATTCCTGGCCGTTGCCGCGGGCAATATTGGCCCCTGGAATACGCACCAACGCCTCGTTGATGTGGGTGTGGCCGACCAGGTCCAGTGCGGCCTTATCGACCCCGGCCGCGGCGATCGTGTGCTCTAGGGAGCGCCGCTCCCGACGGCTGGCAGTCACCAGCAGGGTTTCACTGATACCGGCAACAGGCGCCGGGTCTGTGGCAGGTGTTTTTGTGGTAGCGGCGGCGATGCTTGGAATCGCCAGACAGACAGAGACACCTAGTGTCAGGGGTAACAACTTAAGCACTTTATTCACGCTTTACTCGACAATACAACATGTGTCAGGGATGCCGGACGCTAACTCACAGCCGGGCTGATACTGGGAACTATGGGGCCCGAGGTCCGACGCTGGGTACCGAATAGAGAAAGATTGGCAGGCATACTAACACAGGGAATGCAGTCACTTACAAGTGCCTGATAGCGGCAGCGTACAAGGTGTCTTGCGACAGCGGGCGCTGGGTAGGCGCGCGCGCCATAGCGGCTGTGCGGGTCGCGGGGATTGAGTCAGGACTCAGATCGACGTAAATATCGTGTCGGAGGGAATGCTGTACAGCCCTTCGTTGTCGAATGCATGGATATAGATTTCATAGCGGCCGGCCTGCAAGTCTTCAAGCACCACCTCAGTTGCCGCACCGTCGTTAACCACCACCGAACTGAACTGCTCTCCACCCACCATCCGATAGTTTATCTCGTAGCCACCGATCGCGCCCACCACCAGCGGATCGCCGTCTTCGCGTTCGCTCGGCGGCAGCCAGGAAAGCGTGGCGCTGGCGGTTACCGGTGGATTGGGTGGCTGGGGCGGATTGCTGGTCGGCGGATTGTCGAGCCCATCGGAATCACCACCGCCCGAGCCCCCACCCCCACCGCAGGCGGTAAGCAGGGCTGCCAGAAACGCCATCAGTATCGCAGTTGTTATCTTACGGCTGAATACGTTCATACAAGCGGCGCCCCGGACGTTGCAACAGTGGCTGAAATAGGTTGTCGGTATTGTCAATAATCCCGACACTTTTTCAATACCCATAGCGCATTATTCGCTAAATTAATGGCGTTGAAAAACACTTATTGCAGTTAAAAGCCGAGACTGTGAACTCGGCCACACCTCGACACCGGCGGTGCCGTTCCCGCATCACAGCCGGGTGTTAATTGCGACCCCAGGTGTTGTGCTAATTACGACCATAGTTATCTGAAAAACGCACGATATCGTCTTCGCCCAAATAGCTGCCGGACTGGATTTCAATGATTTCCAGCGGGATGGCGCCCGGGTTTTCAAGCCGGTGTTTGACTCCGAGGGGAATATAAGTCGACTCGTTTTCCGTGACCAGATATTCGTCCTCCCCCCGCACCACTTTCGCAGTGCCCTGCACTACAATCCAGTGTTCGGCGCGATGATGATGCATCTGCAGAGACAGTTGTTGTCCCGGGTTGACGACAATCCGCTTGACCTGAAAGCGCTCCCCCATGTCCACCGAATCGTAGTAACCCCAGGGGCGGTAGACCTTGCGGTGGTAGTCGATCTCATCTCTGTCGCTGGTTTCCAGTGCCTTGACGATCGCCTTGACATCCTGTACCCGATCTTTGTCGGCCACCAAAACCGCATCGTCGGTTTCTATGGCGACGATATTGTCGAGCCCCACCGTGGCCAGCAACTTGCCGCCGCTGTATAAATAGCTGTTGGTGGTGTCGTGGCTGATGACATCGCCGATGCTGCAGTTGCCGCGGGCATCCTTCTCGGCCACGTCCCAGATTGCCGACCAGGAACCGATATCGTTCCACTGCGCATCCAGCGGCACCACCACGACATCGTCAGCCTTCTCCATCAGGGCATAGTCGATGGATTCGGCCCGGCAACGGGCAAAGCCGGCCGGTTCCAGACGGATAAAATCCAGATCTTTGTGCGCCTGTTTATACGCGTCGCCGACCGCCGCCACCATGTCGGGTTCGAATTTTTCGAGCTGCCCGAGCAAGGTCGACGCCTTGAACAGAAACATGCCGCTGTTCCAGTAGTAATCGCCCTGCTCCAAATAGCGACACGCGGTCTCCAAATCGGGTTTCTCCACGAACTGCCGCACTTTATAGGTGCCGGCGCCGGTCTCCTCGCCGCGGTGAATATAGCCATAGCCGGTCTCCGGTACCGCCGGCACTATGCCGAACGTCACCAGCTTACCGGCCTCAGCTGCCGGGCGGGCGATATCGACCGCGGCTTTGAAGGCGGCGATATCTCGGATCACATGATCGGCAGGCATCACCAGCAGCACGGGGTCGCTCTCGTCTTCGTGCAGGGCGTGGGCCGCCGCCGCGGCAATGGCCGGCGCCGTGTTCTTAGCCTCGGGCTCGAGCAGGATACCGGCGGCGCCGACGCCGAGCTGGCGCAACTGCTCGGCGATGAAGAACCGGTGCTCCTGGTTACATACCAGCAGCGGCGGCGCATTGTCAGTAACTTCCAGAGCCCTGGCGACGGTATTTTGCAGCAGTGAATTGGTGTCGATCAGATCGATAAACTGTTTGGGGTATGCGCGGCGGGACAGCGGCCACAAGCGGGTGCCACTGCCACCGGAAAGAATGACGGCTAACATGGATTGACTTATCTGTTCCGATATTTTGTAAAGTGCCGTATTGTCTTGTATCTGGGGGGCAATCGCAATCAAATTCGACTGCAGGGGGGCCGACTGCCGGGACCGTGAGTAACGGCAATCGCCTCAGGCGCCTACTTTCGCTTCAAGCGTCTTCATCGTGATAGTACTTAACTTAAGAGGATTTACGCCAAGTTATTAATCCTTGTCTCAATCCTATTGGACTTGCTTAAGAATACTGTGGGTAGGTCTGCCTCTGGAAGGGGCTTTCAGAAACTCTCGACAGCAGGGATGCTGTCGGGAAGCCCCCATGGACGGGTTCACGGCGTGTTTCTGAAAGCCCCTTCCAGAGGCAGACCGGTTGATTGGCACGCCTCCACTTAAGTACCGCCAAAGTAGAAGCTTGCAGCGAAAGTAGGCGCCTGAAACAAGTGCTGTTAGAAACTGTGAGTCCAATAAAGGTACTTTAGTTAACTACAGATAACCGTCAAAATTTTGCCGCTCGGCCAAGGTCTCCCGCAGTCGCTGCAACGCGCGCTTGTGCAATTGCGATACGCGTCCTTTGGTAACGCCAAGCACCGCGGTCAGCGACTCGAACCGGGTCTGCTTGAAATAGTGTTCGCGCAGCACCAGCTGCTCGCGCTCCGGCAGTCGCTCGAGCGCGGCGTGTAAACGCTGCTCCAGCTCGGACACCTCCCGGGCAACATAGGCCGGGTCCTCCTGCGTAGCGACCGGGTCGCGGATCATGCCGGTGTCGGCCAGCATGTGACTGAGCGCCACCTCCACCGTAACATCGACCATTTCCTCAAACAGTTTGGTTCGCGCCCGCTCGTCCAGGCCCTCTGCCAGCGACTCGAGCCGCTCGCGCTGCAAGCGGCGCTGGTGGCGGTACTGATCGCGCCGCTCGGTGGTGCGCTCCATACCGTTGAGGATCGCCCCGCGAATGCGATAGGTGGCATAGGTCTCGAAAGAGGCCCGCGAGTCGGGCCGGTAGCGATCCACCGATTCGATCAGGCCCACCACCCCGTATTGAAAGTAGTCCTCGAACGGCATATCGTCATCGGGCCGGCGAGCGTACAAGCCGGCCGCTATCTTTCTGGCCAGCGGAGTATAGCGATCGATCAGTGCCGTGCGGGCGCCGGCATCGGCTGCGTCGCGCAGGCGCTCCCAGTCGCGCGCTTCATCGGTATCCGAGAGGTCTTCCGGCACCGTCCTGCACCGCTAACTGAAGCTGTTCAACAGCGAATAAACAACCAGATTCCAGCCGTCTATCAAGACAAACATCAGCACTTTGATCGGCAGCGAAATCATCATCGGCGGCACCATCAACATACCCATCGACATCAACACGCTGGCGACGACGAGATCGATCAACAGAAACGGTAAGAAAATCACAAACCCGATCTGGAAAGCGCTTTTCAATTCACTCAACATAAATGCCGGCACCAGCAGAAAGGTCTCGATATCGGCGGCGGAGGCCGGCCGCTCGGCCTTGGCCACATCGACCATCAGCATCAGGTCTTCCTCGCGGGTCTGGCGGATCATAAAGTCATGCAGGTACGTCAGTCCCTCGTCCAGCGCCTGGCGCGATTCCAGCGCGCCGTCCATGTAAGGCTGGAAAGCCTCCGCCTCGATCTGCTTGAAGGTGGGCAGCATATTGAATACCGTCAAAAACAGGGCCATGCTGACGATAACGGTGTTGGGCGGCGTCTGTTGCATGCCGAAAGCGTGGCGCAACATCGACAGGACGATGACAATGCGGGTAAACGAGGTCATGGCAATCAGAATCGCCGGTGCCAGGCTCAACACCGTCAAACCGAGCAGCACTTTCAATGCCGTGGCGGTCTCCTCGGGGTCGCCGCCCTGAGCGCCGAAATCAAGTGTAATCCCCGGCAGCGACACATCTTGCGCAGCGGCGACATTGGCCAGCCCTAACAATGACAGCCCCAGTAAGAGCGGAACCCACCCCACCAGCACGCTATACGGGCGTGCGCCCGCGCTGCTAGTGCTTCGACCAGAAAATACTATCACTTCGGTGGCACTTAGGTCTCGATCCGGGTATGGTCCTTCGGGACCTTCGCCAGCAGGGATGCTGGCGCAGAGCCTACAGGGACGTATTAACGGCCTGTCCCGAAGGACCATACCCGGATCGAGACCGGGTCGATTACGGACACCAAACCCGTTTGGGTGAAAAGATCTACTGGTCAGAGCACTAGTTTTCATCATGTTGCTGCCACGCAGTCTTCTGGCCGTCGCCGTGCAAAACCAGTTGCGACTGGGTGCCGCTGTTGACCAGTAAGTATTCTTTGTTATCAACCGCCAATAGATACACGGAAATTTTGGGTGAAACCCGTTTTACACTCAGCAGCGAAATACGTTGATCGGTCAGGGACTTGACCAGCTTGCTATGAGGAAATTTGGCGCGCAGCAAATCGGGATTTGCCACTGTTTTGCGCACCAGGATAACGCCGCCCACCACCGCCGCAAGCATGACTGAAAACGCCAACAGCAAACGACCGGTGCCGATCCCCTCGGCGCCCGCCGTCTGCTTAAACGGAATCGCAGGCGGGGGATCGGCGCGCTCGGCAGCCGGCGCTGCCCGGGCGGCGACGCCGGCAACACTGACCGACAGCAGAGCGGAGATCAAAACAGCGGTAAACGAACGCACCACGTCAGCGTGTCAGCTCTGTTATCTGCACGCCGAAATTGTCGTCGACGGCAACCAGATGGCCGCGGGCAACCACCTTGCCCTCCAGCAACAGATCCACCGGCGCCGTGGTCGGGCGCGATAATTGCACCACCGAGTTTTCGCCGAGCGACAACAATTCATCGACGGTCATTTCCGCTTCCCCGATCCGCACTTCCAGTTTTACTTTCACACCCCTGATAACGTCCAGGTTTGCCCCGAGCAGCGGGGCCGACACCTCGGCAGAGCCTTCTACCGCGACAACTTCCAGAGTTTCTACACTGCTCATAGTCTGATTTCCTTAACTGCAACTTATTGGTTTAAAGACCCGGCTGGTCTGAAGCTCCGGATCACCGCTGCACCAGGCCGCTTACCTGAAAGGCAAACTGGTCATTGCAACGGGCCAGGTAACCGGAGAAACCGGTCGTCGACAGGGCGATATCCAGCCGTAGCGGATCGTCCAACCCCTTATCCAGCCGAATGACATCGCCCACCCGCAGCCGCGCCAGCGCCTCCAGTTCTAGTTCGGCCTCGCCGAGCACGAGGTGTGCCGATACCGTTTTGCCGCTCAACGCCTCACGCACACTGGCGACCGGAGTGGTCTCAGCTGCCTCTGATGGCTGCATGACAACGCGCTGTGACAGGGTGGATACGGGATAGAACGCCGTCAGCCGGTAATCGCCCAGGGTTATCGCCAGGCGGCAAACACCGCGCTTTACCTCCCTGCCCGTCACCAGGTCGGCAACTATGTTCGCCGTCCCGCCTCGCGCCACGGTCAAACCCGCACCGGCCGCGCCGACCAGCCGGCAGTGCAAATCCGCCAGCGCCTGTTCCACCAGGGACTGGGTGAGGCTCGCCTCCGACACTCCCTCGGGCTCGGCAGCGGGAAAGCCCAACAGCAGCGACGCTATAACACCGCAATCGGCGATCAATACGGCGGCAAGTTCACCGGTTTCCGACACTACCCGCAGATGGGTCTTCGACTCCTCTCCCGCTTCCGACTGTGCCGGTCCGGCGTCGATCAGCTCGACTGTGCTCACCTGCGCGGCCAGACCCGGCACCCAGGTCTCGCGCCAATATTGAAGGTCCCCGTCGAGCGACGTCTGTAACTGGGCGAGCTGGCTGCGGCCCAGTAGCAGATAAGGGCGCGCTTTCATCGCCTGCCTCCGGCGCTGTCCAGTAACTGCTGCAGCATCTCATTGGCGATACTCACCACCTGCGAGGACACTTGAAAGCCCCGCTGCACAATGACCAGATCGGTAAATTCCTGCGACAGCTCGACATTGGAGATTTCAATACTGGCGGCGATAATATTGCCCATCACCCCTTCATTGGCGGCATCGATCTGCAACCGGCCAGGGGTATCGAAGGTAAACAGGCCGCGACCTATCTGCTGCATGTCCTGCAATTCGTTGATCCAGGCCAGCGCCAGGCGCGGGCCCGGGGCGACTTCACCGTTGGAGTAGGCAACTTGCAGGACACCGTCCTCATCAAACGCCAGGGCGGTCTGGGCACCAAAGGAAAAACCGTTCTGGGACTCGACAGCGAGATTGGAGCTGGCGCCGGCGGACAGCGAGGTGGCACCCCGGAAGGAGCCCGGCTCGCCGAAAAAGAAGGTGATGTCGACAGGTTCAGCCGCCTCCGGTTCAAACGCGATGCTAAAGCTGTTGAAGTCTTCCAGCGGCGAGCCGTTGCCCTGGAAACGAATCTCTTTACCGGTGGCGATAGTCACGTCATTTTCATCCTCCACCTCCACCAGCCAACTGCGCGGCGTGGTGGAACTGTTGTTGGTAAACGTCACCTTCAACAGGTGCGCATCGCCCAGTGAGTCGAAAACTCTGACATCTTCGATAACATGCTCGGTGGAGCCACTCGATAAATTGTTAAAGAAACTGACCTCGGTGGTGGCCCTGGCCGGATTGGTTCGCAACGGCGACAGGTTGATATCGATCAGCTCGCCACCGGCGTCGATACCCGCCACCCGGGCGTCATTGATCGTGGATATCACATAACCTTCATCGTCCACTTCGAACTGGCCGACCCGGGAATAAAATGTCTGCCCGCCATCGCGCAGGATCAGAAAGCCGTTGCCGTTGACGGCCACATCGATTTGATTGCCGGTCTGCTGAATGTCCCCCTGGGTGAAGCTCGTCGTGGTGCCGCTCTCGGTAACGCCACCACCATTTTTATACGTGGAAAAGCGGGCGTCGGCCTCGCCGGTGTTGCGGTACTGGTAAAACAGGTCGCGAAACAACAGGTCGTCGCGCTTAAAGCCCGGGGTATTCAGGTTGGCGACATTGTTGCTGATCACATCCAGCCCTTTGGAGAAGGTAACCAGGCCTGTCGTACCATTGTAGATCGTGCCGAAAATACTCATAAGCGGTACCTGTTTGGTTGCTTGACACTCTTTCAGTAACTTGATCCCGGGTGCCGGTTAGCGAATCACGCTGATCTGTCCCAGGGTGATATCGGTGATAAAGCCACCGGCTTCGGTTTCCAGCGTCAGTAACGGCGTGCCGTTTTGAAAGGCGATGGTGACCACCTTGCCGACCACCTGGCTGGTGGTCGTTTGCGCCTGTACGGAGCGACCGATCAAACCGATCGCCTGGGCGCTGTTTTGCAGGCTCAGGGAGGTGTCGAGTTTATCGTTGAGCTGTTGGGTCTGCTCGAGGTTGGTCAACTCGGCAAACTGGGCGATAAATTCATTGTTGTCCAGCGGCTCCAGCGGGTCCTGGAACTGCAGTTGCGCCAGCAGCACCTGTAAAAAATCCTCCTGTTGAATGGCCGCCCGATTGGATGCCGTGGTATCGGCGGGTACACCTATTGCGTCTACTTGCATGGTTTAACTCCTGTCGTTAATTGCGTTTGTTAAAAACCGCACCTGCTTAGTGCTTCGACCAGAAAATATTTTCACTTCGGTGGCACTGAGGTCTCGATCCGGGCATAGCCCTTCGGGACCTTCGCCAGCAGGGATGCTGGCGTAGAGCCTACAGGGATGTATGCACGGCGTGTCCCGAAGGGCTATGCCCGGATCGAGACCGTGTCGGCTAGGACATCAAAACCCGTTTTAGGGGAAAATCTTTATTTGTCGAATATCATTTGGACCTGTTAAAACTCTTTCAATCAGTTCTTTGCCATACAGGCTCACCGTTCAAACTGACCGACAATAACCTCTCACCGACGCCGGCCAGGGCACCGTGCAGGCGATTAAGCAGGCGCAGCACATCGTCGCGCTGCAGCGTGGCATCTCTCAGGAATACCTGCAGACCCTGCTCGGCCCGTGTCACGGTGACGGCACTGGCGGCCGGGAACAAAACTTTAACCAGTACGGCCGGTACCGGCCTGGGTACCGCCGGCAATACCGGTCGTTGCGTCGCACCGACTTCAGCAGTTTTGCCAATACCAACGCCGGCCTCGGCAAGCCCTGCTTTGACGGCACTGTGAAACGTTTTCTGCCGCGCGATCTCGCTGCCGCCCACCTTGCCGCCACGCTCGCCTGCAGCCGTTGCCGGCAGCTTTGCGGCAAAGCTTGTTCGGACCGACGGCAGGGGTGCGGCAGAGTCAACACCGCGCTCGGGCGTTGTCGCCGGCGCTTGCGACGGCTCTGCCACGGCCGCCGGCACGCTGCGCATCAGCGTTGCCTGGCGACCCAGATGCACCCGCTCCAGGGCGCGCTGCCACTGTTCGTAAAAGCCGCGACCGGCCGACCGGCGCCGCGTCGGGTCGGCCGCCGCGGTGGTGTTTTCGACACCGATATCGTCCGTCATTTGTGCCCCTCGTTTTGTAACTCGTGCTGTAACCGATGTTGTAACCACTGTTCGGTCAGTTGCTCGTTGGAACGTTTTTCCCGCTCCCGCAAAACTGTCTTTTGCGAGGTTTCCCTGACCCGCTCCAACGCCTTTACCTGCAGCGCCGCCTGTTTCAATTCCGTGTCCGCCTGCGCGGCCTTCTGCTGCGCCCTTTGCAGCAGTGCCTGTCCCTGCTGGCGGGTCCGGTAACGCTCCGCCAGGTAATGCCGGGCCGCCTGCAGGGCATCGAGGTCCAGTGACGGCCCGGCGGTAACCGCTTTGTGCATGGCACTTTCGGTTGCCGCGATCGCCGCCTCGACCTCATCCAGCGCCTGCTGCGCCGCGACCAGGGACGCGCTGGCCTGTTGCTGGCGCAAGCGCAGTTTTTCCACTTCCCGCGACTCGACCCGAATACTGATATCAGCCTGGCGGGCGCGGCGCTCGTAATCGCTGCTCATGCCGGTGATACCGCCAGCGGCAGTTGCCGCAGTTGTTGCAGCGCCGACTGGCGCGAGACTTTTTCGTCAAACGGTTGCGCGAGAAAACGGTCGATAGCCGGCATGGCACTGATCACCGTGTCCAACTCGGGGTTGGCGCCGGACCGGTAAGCACCGATATCCACCATATCCCGGGCTCGCTCGTAGGTATCCACCATTTTTGTCAACTGCGCGCTCAGCGCCAGGGCGTCGGCATCCACCAGCGAACTCATCAGCCGACTGTTGCTGTGCAGGATATCGATCGACGGATAATGCTTGCGATTGGCCAGCGCCCGCGACAACACAATGCCGCCGTCGAGAATCGCTCTGACGTGATCGGCAATGGGATCGTTCAAGTCGTCGCCCTCCACCAGCACAGTATAAAATGCCGTGATGGAACCGCCGCTGGCGGCGGTGCCGCAACGCTCCAACAGACGCGGCAACATGGCGAACACCGACGGCGTGTAACCGCGACTGGTAGGCGGCTCGCCCACCGCCAGGCCGATCTCGCGCTGCGCCATGGCAAAGCGCGTTATCGAGTCCATAGTCAACACCACATCGCGGCCCTGGTCGCGAAAATATTCGGCGATGGCGGTGGCGGCCAGGGCCGCATGGGCGCGCACCAGCGCCGGTTGGTCAGAGGTCGCCACCACGATGACCGAGCGCGCCAACCCCTCTGTGCCCAGCACGTCTTTGATAAAGTCCATGACCTCTCGCCCGCGCTCGCCGATCAGGGCGATAACGTTGACATCGGCGTTCATATTGCGGCTGATCATACCGAGCAGTGTGCTTTTGCCGACACCGCTGCCGGCAAAGATGCCCAGGCGCTGGCCGCGGCCGACAGTCATCAGGGTATCCACCGCCCGAATACCGGTCTCCAAGACCGTGTCGATCGACGGGCGTTGCAGCGGGTTGAGCGGACGGCGGTGAATCGGGTAACAGGGTCCGGGCGACAAGGGGCCGGCGGCGTCCAGGGGTTCGCCGAAAGCGTTGACCACCCGACCGAGCAGCGCCTCGCCCACCGGCACTTCCACCCCCCGGCCGGTGGCGATAACATCGCTGCCGAGACTGATGCCCCGCAGTTCACCGTAGGGCATTAACAACACCCTGCCGTCTTTGATACCTACTACCTGCGCCGGCGTTGAGGCCGACTGCCGGTGCGCGCGGATTTCACACCGCTCGCCCCAAAAAACTTCCGGCCCGTCAGCCTCCACCACCAGCCCCAAAAACTGCGTCACCGAACCGGTACGCCGTACCAGTTCGGTATCGGCAATGGCGTTGAGGTAAGGTGTGGTAATCACGCCGGGCTTCCCTCCTGTACCGGGTCACCCGCCGTGGCCGCAGCGCTTGTGCGAGTCGTCACGAGCAGTTTCTTGAGCTGCTGCAACTGGTAGTCGAGCCTGGCATCGAGCACACCGGCGCGACTCTTTACAATGCAGCCACCACAGGTCACGCTGTCGTCGGCTTCGAAGGTCACCCCCTGCGGCCAGGCCCCGCGACCTTTGGCAGCCGCCGGCTGCCGCGTCAGTTTGTCGTAGTCGGCGGGCGCTACATGAATCACCAGATCGTCGCGCACCGATACCTGTTGCAGCGCTTGCTTGACCATGGCGGTGAGCAGCGACAGGTCACTGCGCGAACGCCCCAAGATTTTCACCAGCGCGGCGTAAGCAATTTCAACCGCTGCATCTTCAGACGCCTGCAGCAGCGCTTGCTGTTGATGCGCCAGGTTCTCCGCCAGCGTGCGAATACTTTGCACTTGCGCCGCAAATTGTTCGGCACCCTCGGTCTGTGCCGTCAAGGCACCGGCGTCATAACCTTTTTGTCTGGCCTCTTCGTGCAGGCGCTCGCCATCGTTCTGCCACTTCTGCAAACGCTCTTCCAGCTCCTGGACGCGACTCAAAGCCTGCAGGCGCTCGCTGTTCAGCTGCTCGACATAATCGAGATCGAAGGTGGCGGCCGGGACATTCGCCGGCGCTTGGACGGCCGTGCCGTCCGGCACCGGTGGCGCGTCACCGGCCTGGTCCCGGGCATCGTTCCCGTGTCGGATCAGCTCCCTCGGCATGCCTTTTTTAACCGCGGGCGTATGAATTACCGTTGCCACATCAATCTCCTGAAAAAGCCGGGACGGGCCAGCGCCGGATCGCTGTCACGCTGGCGTCGCTCGGCGGCCACCTGGCGCGAGCGGGCGCTGAGTCTTTCCGCAAAGCCTTCCAGCAGCGCCGCCTGCAGTCGCGGACTGATCGCGGCCGACCGTTGTTGCCGATACTCCGCCACACGTCGACGTCGGGCCGGCGGCAAACCCTCGAGCAGGACAGTCTCCCAGGGCCAGTCGCCGCCTGCCAGCAACGCCGCTACCAGGACATCGGGCTCGCCGTTCAGCAGCTCCTCCACTGCCGGCGCTTCGACGGCAGCGATGGTCTGCTCGGCGACGGAGCGATCGCCCCCGTTTCCGGAGTTGTCAGCAGCAGAGCCCGGCGCCTGCAACCGCGTCAGTTCAGCGGTGGTCAGGGCCACTTTGGGAATACCCAACAGATCCAATTCGTCGAGCAGCGGTGCCAGGCGGTCTTTCTGCGTCTCGGACAGTTGCGCCAGGCACCAGTGCCGGTCGGCCGCCGACAGCGCGTGCAAGCGCAGCGCCACCGCTTTATATTTGTCAGTCACCTGATTTTCCATCGTCTCTCACTACCTCATACCGGTCGCGGTATCGGTCACCGCCGGTGTTTCGTCCCGCTCCAGCCACAGCCGTATATCACTGAGCAACCGCTCCCGCTCCGGTGCCGACAGCGCCGGCGCCGGGGCCGGTGTCGGGCGTCGCACCAGCGCAAATACCGAGACCAACAACAGCAACCCCAACACCCCGCCGAACAGCGCCACGGCACTTCGCGGCCACTGCCGCCAGTCAGCCGTTGCCACCGGCGGCGCCTGCAGCGGCGCCGGTGCCACCTCGACCGGTGCCGCCGCCGGCGCGGCGAGTTCACTGATGGCGTAGACGGCGATGTGATCGCCGCGGGACGGCTCCAGCCCGACAGTGACCTCGACCAATTCCCGAATCGCCAGGCGCTGTTCGGGCGAGGTGTCCTCCGGCACCATGACACCGACCGTCAACCGCAACAGTTTGCCGGGCATTTCCACCACCTGCTCCACCGCGCGCCCGTGCCGGTACTCGACTTCAGTGGTGACATTGGCCTCGGCGGTGCTGGTGCCGGAGTCCATGCGCGTCTCGCGACGGCGCACGATATTGCCGGTGCCGGCCGCATCGGCGGGCATCACACTTTCCACGGTCTTCTGCACCTGGTTAAAATCCAGCTCGGCATTGACGGTGACCATGGCGAGGTTGTCACCAAAATGACGCCCCAAGACGGCGTCGACTTTGTCCGCGAGGTAAGCTTCAAACGCCTGTTTTTGCTGCAGGCGCCCGGACACGGCCGCGGCATTGGCCGAATCCAGCGGCTGGCGGCTCAAGGTCATACCGGTCTGATCGGAGACGGTAACCCGCTCAGCACTGAGTCCCGGCACCGACGCCGCCACCAGTCGCTGCACACCGCGTATCTGATACTCGCCGGGCCGACCCGCGCCGCCCAACGCCGCGTCGTTCAAAAACAGGGTGACCGAGGCGCTGGGCGGACTGTCATCCTCTTGAAACAAGCCGCGCTCCGGCATCACCAGATGCACCCTGGCATATTTCACTTCTTTCAACGACATGATGGTGCGGGTGAGTTCACCTTCCAGCGCCCGCTGATAGTTGATGCGCTGGGCAAACTCCGTCATCCCGAAACCGGAATCGTTAAAGATTTCAAACCCCACACCACCGCTCAACGGTACCCCCGACCCCATCAGCTTGAGCCGGATTTCGTGCACCGCCGCCTCCGGTACGTTGATCTGGGTACCGCCGTTGGCCAGTTCAAAATCGATTTTGAGGCGCTCCAGCTCCGCCACCACACCGGCGGCATCGCGCGGTTCCAGATCGGTGAACAGCGGCTGATAGCGCTCGCTCGATAACCAAAAAAACCCGCCGGCGGCCAGCCCGACAACAATGGCGATGCTCAGCACCAGCGACAGCCGCGCCCGCGTGGTGAGAACGTCCCAACCCGGTAGTAGAGATTCCATCATTCAAGCCCTTCTTATCACGCTAACTCGTTCTATCCGTCACACCTGCATCCGCATCACTTCCTGGTAACTTTCCAGTAGTTTGTTGCGCACTTCCACCACCAACTGCATCCCCAACTTGGCTTTCTCCAGCGTCGACATCACCTGGTGCAGGTTATCCTGCTCACCGGTAACCAGCCGTTGCACCTGGACATCGGCGGCGGCGATCTGTTGATTGACAGTGTCGATCTCCTGTGCCAGCCAGGTGGCGAAGTTCGGCGCATCGGAAGCGATGTTGACACCGGTAAACCGGGTCGCCGGCGTATCGGCGGCAATCCAGTCAATCGCATCAATGGACATGGGTCACTCTCCTATTTCCAGGGCCCGCAGGGCCATGGTCTTGGCGGCGTTCAGCGCCTGCACATTGGCCTCGTAGGCGCGGGTCGTTTGCAGCAGGTCGACCATCTCCGATACCGGGTTGATATTCGGATAGGCCACAAAACCCTCGGCGTCCGCATCCGGGTGGGCGGGATCGTGCACCAGACGCGGCTCGCTCAGGTCCGGCTGCACCGCCACGACCCGGGCGCCGCCATAGCGCTGTTGCATACCGCTGACCGAATCGCTGTAGAGCGCCTGGAAACCTCTGCCCTCACCGATAATCACCTCCAGCGGCTGGAACGCCGCCCCGTTGGCGCCACGGGTCGTGTTGACGTTGGCCAGGTTGAGCGCCACGGTATCGAGGCGGACTTTCTGCACGGCCATACCGGAGGCGCTGATATCAAATGCGGAAAAATAGTCCATTATCGCCTGCCTCCTGCAATCGCCATTTTTACCAACTCGCCGCGTTTACCCGAGGCATCCAGTAGCGCGTGGTAGCGCAATGTGTTTTCCGCAATGCGCACCATCTCGCCATCGAGTTCCACCGCCTCCGCAGTGGTGACCACCAGCGAACCGTCTTGCCGCAGTTGCCCTTTCAGCATCTCCAGGCGCTGTGCCAGCCCAGTCTCGGAGGCGCCCAGGCTATCGGTGGCACCGGCCAGGTGTTGCTCGAAGGTCAGGCGTTTGGCCCGATACCCCGGGGTATCCACGTTGGCGATATTGTGGGCGATCACCCGGTGACGCAGCAGCGCGGCATCGAGCGCCGTGCGCAACAGGTCCGAGGTCACCCCACCCAGATTGTCGATCATGATCCGACTCCTTCAGTTGCTGTCATAGGTACTGAATAATCTACTTTTTTACTGAATAACCAATTCGGCGTGTAAAGCGCCGGCCCGCTTGATGCCCTGTAAAATGGTGATAATGTCGCGGCTGGTCGCTTTGACTTTGTTCAGGGCCGTCACCAGGTCAGCCACTTTCGAGCCCGGCGGCAAGGCGACCGACAGCGGCAGTTCCTCAGTCACTTCCACGGTGGTTTCCGGGACTACCTGGGTGCCGATACCGGACAGGTCGCTGTCCACCACCGCACTGCCCACAATCAGCGGTTGCGAGACAAAAAACTCCGTGCTGATAGCGACATTGAGATTGCCGTGGGTGATAGTGATCGGCGAGATAACCACATTGCCGCCGGACACCACAGTGCCGGTGCGCTCGTTGACAACCACCCGCGCCGGCGTGTCGGGCACCACCTCGACACCTTCCACCCGAGTCAGAAACGGTACGATATCGACGGCTTGTGCGGCGGGCACCGAGACCTGCACCCGCGCCGCATCCAATGCTTTGACCTGGCCTTCGCCGAGCAGCGCGGTCAGGGACTGGACGATGCGGTTGGCAGTTTCGAAATCCGGTTCGTGCAGTTTGTACAGAATCGATCGGGACGCGTCGATGATGACGGTTTGCACGGAGCGATCCACGGTCGCACCACTGGTGATATAGGCGGCGGTGGGGTGGTTCTTCTGGATCAGGTTACCATTGAGATCGTAGCTGAAACCGCCCACCGAAACCGGTCCCTGGGCAAACGCGTAGATATCGCTGTCGGCCATGGCCAGCGGCGTCAACATCAGGGTACCGCCCACCAGGCTGCGGGCGTCGCCGAGCGAGGTGACGTTGACATCCAGCTTGTCACCGCGCTGGGCATAGGCCGGCAGGGTCGCCGTCACCATCACCGCGGCGGCATTGCGGGTGCGCACCTTATCGGCGGGCACATTGACGCCGAAACGCAGCAGCATATTGCGCACCGACTGCAGGGTAGCGGTGTTGCGGGCGGTGTCGCCGGTGCCCGCCAGACCGGTGATGATACCGTAACCCACTACGGCGTTATCGGTTTCCGTAGCCAGCCGGGCCAGGTCTTTCAGGCGCACCCCGCCCGGCGGCTGCGCCTCGAGTGCGACACCGGGTACCAGGATACAAAACACCAGCAAACCGAGGTAGCGGATCAATCCCGGCCGCTTACTGTTGCTGTCACACATATCAAAACACCCAGTTAAAAAAGCGTGTTAAGAAACCCGGACGCTGGCGACTGCCGAGCAGGCCATCGCCCAGGTAACTGATTTCGGCCGCGGCAATCCGGGTCGACAGGACGGTGTTGTCCCGGGAGATATCCTCGGGTCGAATCCGCCCTGAAACCCGGATGTGTTGGGTTTCATTGTTGAACTCGATGCGCTGTTCGCCGCGCACCAGCAGTTCACCGTTGGGCAACACCTGCTCGACCACCGCCGAGACACTGGCCACCAGGCTGCCCTGGCGACTGATCGAACCGCTGGCATCGGAATTGTTGCGCAACTCGAGATTGCCGAAGTCCAGGTTGTCGGTTTTTTCCAGGCGCCCGGCAACGTCCATCGACTTGCGGGTGCGGGTATCGGCACTGGTGGTCGATGACGCCTCCTCGACGATCAGTATGGTGACGCTCTGCCCGACGCCAACAGCCCGGTGATCGCTCACCAGCGACGGAAAGTTGCGCAGGGTTTTGGCACCGGTCGCCGGCGCCGGCCAGGCTGCCGGCCCGACCGCTTCCCGTTCGGGTTGCTGCGGTTTATCGGCACAGCCGACCAACAGACTAAAAAGGCAGGCGCCAATCACCGCCGCCGCGCTGCGATAGCGGTCGGTACGGCGGCGACCGCCGGTTGAATTGCGTGGTGATATCAGCATCTCAGTTAACCCTCGCTATGCCTTTGTCAATCACAACGGCGTTATAGGAGGCGCCGCTGGCGGGATTTTCCACCGCTATGGACTCCGCTATATGGCCGTCTGCCCTCGCCTTTCCCTGCACTTTGATCGCCACCGAACCCTGGCGCGCGTACACCGTAATCAACTGTCCCCGGGAGACCGCCGGCACCGGCTCCAGATGGTCCTGCAGTAACACAGACCCCTTTTGCAACGCCCGCTTCAGGCGCAGTGCCGGCAGCGCTGCCGGCACCAGCGGTTGGCCGCGCAGGGTCGCCAGGTCAATAACTTCCGCGCGCAAATCCCCGGCGGTGGGGGTATGGCGGGCGGGAAGACCGCGCCGCGCGGTTAACACCGGCGCCGGCGCCTGCACGGCAAACCACACCGGCAGTGTCTGGAAGCGGTTGGCGTCGACAAAGATATCCACCCATACGCAGATGCGCTGTGCCAGCCGCACCGCAGTCGACAGCCGCGGTCGCACCTCGAGCGCACCGGCGGGCACCAGCAGCGACTGGGTTTGCGCCCGCACCGGTGTCACCACCGCGGTGGGAAATCGCGGCCGCAGCCAATCCTCGAGATGCGTCTGTGCCTGTTGCACTGCCGCCGCCGTCGCATAGGGCACGCCGGTGGCGCGAATGCGAGTCCTGGTCTCACCGCGCCAACGCAACGAGGCAACCAGGGCGGGGAAGTGGCGGGCGATCTGCCGGTCGACATCGATGCGCCGGACGTGCGCCTGTTGCCCCGGGCGCGGCGCCAGCCCCAACGGCAGTCCCTGCAACTGCCGCCGCTGTTCGACATCGGTCTCGATATCAGCAACGTCGCCCAGGGTATAGGTGGTTGCCTGCACTACGGCTCCCGTCTTGAAACTGAGAGTGATCGCCGCATCGGCGTTATCGCCGCTCCCGTGCAGCGGCATCGACACAACCGTGACCAACAGCAGGTAACCGATCGGCAACAGACGCTTCATCGTCGACCTCAACGGCGCAGGTTATTGATGATGCCGAGCATCTCGTCGGCGGCCTGGATAACTTTTGCCCCCATCTCGTAGCCCCGTTGCGCCACCATCATATTGGTGAGTTCCTCAATCAGGCTGACGTTGGAGGCTTCCAAAAACCCCTGGGCCAACACGCCAAAATCATCTTCACCCGGCGCACCGTAAAAGGCGTCGCCCGAGGCGCCCGACACGGCGTAGAGATTGTCACCCATAGGGGTCAGGCCGCCGGGATTCATAAACGCCGCCAGTTCGATCACACCCAATTCCAGCGGCTGGTCGCGTTCGGGCAGCAGCACCGACACCACACCTTCCGGGCTCACCAGCACATCCTGCGCATCGGCCGGTATCTGCAAAGCCGGATTCAACGGATAACCGTCGGCATTGACCAGCAACCCCTCGGCATCAATCTGCAGGTGACCGGTGCGCGAATAGGCCGCACCGCCGTCGGGCAACAACACTTCAAAAAAACCCTTGCCCTGAATCAACAGGTCCAGGTTGCGATCGGTGCCCTTGGCTTCGCCCTGGCTGAATATTTTCTCGATGGCCGCGGTGGTGGTACCCAGACCCACCGGGTGGGTCAGATCGGGGCGCACCAGCGTCCCCGCCGCGGCCGCCAATTCCCGGTACATCAGGTCTTCGAATTCCACCTTGCTCTTTTTAAAACCGGTGGTATTGGCATTGGAAAGGTTGTTGGCGATCACATCGACATGGGTCTGATGCGCTTGCATACTGCCGGCGGAAATATGGAATGCGTCTAACATAGGTGAATGCCCTGTTGATTGAATACCCGGGATCGCGCAGACCCCGCCTGTCTTTTCGTTAGTTAGCACCTAGAATTCAGCAATGGTGGAGATAGCCGAACCGATCATATCGTCATAGCCTTTGAGCACTTTCGATGTGGTTTCAAAATGCCGCAAGGTCGTCATCATAGCCACCATCTCTTCCATGACATTGACATTGGAGGCTTCGGCGTAACCCTGGCGGATCGCCACGGCCTCGAGCGGCTGCGCGCGCTGCCCGGCGGCAGGCACCCAGAGTCCGCCGCTGCGCCTTTGCAATGCGCCGGCGTCGTTAAAGCCCACCACCCGCAATTGACCGGCGTAGTCGCCCTCTTCGTACACCCTGCCCTGCCGGTCGACGGTCACATTGCCGCCGCGCAGTAAGAGTTCGCCCTCTTCACCGTTGACCACCAGGCCGCGGTCATTGACCAGGCGTCCGGCAGCATCCAGCGTGAAAGCACCGCGGCGGGTGTAGCTGGCGCCCTCGCTGCCGAGCAACTCAAAAAAACCCTCACCCTCAATGGCGAGATCGAGCGGGTTGCCGGTAAAATGTAACGCGCCCGGGGCGTGATCCGCCTGTGTCTCGACACTGGGCGCCCAGGGTGACACTGCGGCGCCGGCAGTCATGGTGTTGAATTGAGAGTCAAACAACGTGCCGAACAGACGCGTCACCGCCTGCTCCCGCTTAAAACCCGCCGTGGTGGCGTTGGCCAGATTGTGGCTCAAAATATCGAGCCGCTGCATATCGTTGATCAACGCCAGTTCGCTCACCTGCAACGCCGTTGTCATGGGTTGTTCTCCTCTTGTAAAAAGGCTGCGTCCGCCGCATAAACCTGCGCCAGCAGAATCGCCACCAACTCGTACAAACTCGGATCGATAGCGGCGTCCAACGGCAGGCGATACAGTTGCTGTAGCAACGCTTCGTCCTGCACCAGCGCCGGGCCCGACACCAGCGACTCGCTCTCATCCAATACCGCCTGCGCCGCCACGCCGGCGCTTTTTAACACGACCCGGGGCGGGCCGGCCTCGGGGTCGTATTGCAGGCCCACCACCCGCCTGACTGTTTTATCCGGCACGACCATCGCCTACATCAACTGACTTAAACTGTCTTGAGTGACGTAGTGCTCAACCACTGATCGCACCACATCGTTGTCCGCCTGGCCGACCTGGTAGCGCACTTCGTCGACACGCCAACCCCATTGTTGCAGCGCCGCCTCGAGTGTAGCCAGGCGCGCGCCGAGAAACTCGGCACTCTCGATCTCCGCCGCCGTGATCTCCAGGCGCAGGTGACGGTCGGCCACCCGGGCGAGGATATCGACCTGTCCCAACTGGCGGGTGTTGAGAGAGAGCACGACTTTGCGGTATTGCAGGGCGGCGTCCGGGTCGGACCGGGGGCTATCGCCGGTAGCGCCACCGCCGGCGGACTTTGTCTTTGTCTTTGTCTTTTGCGAAAACAGCGCCAGGGAAACCTCCACCAGTTCACCGCCAAACCAGACTGGCAGGTGCAGCAGCCGGTGTGCCACTGAGGAGTCGGTCTGACTGTTCAATACCCAGTGGCCCAACTGCCACTCGCGTCGCTGTTGCGCCGCCGCAGCATCCTGCCGCCGCATGCCGGCATCGGATTGCAGTGATTCTGTGCCCCGCGGCGGCTGTTCAGAAACCCGCTGTGGCACTTCAGCATCAGCTCGCGGCGTCTCGCGGTTGCCTGCAGTTGGCAGCGGCGCGGTCCCCGTCCCTTGGCGGCGATCGTTAAAATTAATCAGTTGCGCCAGGATCGGCGTCAGTGCCGCCACCATTTGCGGCTCGGCGGCGGGCGCGCCACCGCTAGCCGCAGCAGGCACCAGCGCCGGTCCCTGGAATGCAGTCAGGCGAGTGGCGCCGGCGTCGAGTCCCGCCAGTGCCCGGTGCACCGCTCTTACCAGCAAAGGGTCCAGCGGCAGACCCAGTTTTTGTGTCAGCAGCGCACTGGTGGCCACCGGTCGCGGGTCGCCGAGTTGGCGCTGCAACTGCTGGAGCTGGCGGGCAGCGGCGGGCGGCAGCGGCAGTTGATGTTGTGCAAACAGGGCGGCGTTGCCGCCCTGCTCGGCGCCGCCGCGGGCAACCGCCGGCAGCGCCGATTCTGGCGCCGTGGCAGCCGGCGCCGCACCACTGGGAAACAGGCGCTGCAGATGGACTTTTTCATCGAGGGCGACAACCCGGCCATAGAGCACTTCACCGGTCTTTAACGGCAGACTGCTGTCGACCACCCGCTCCTGAGCGCCGAAGTTGACGCCGTAACGGCTGCCCTCATAGTGGCGCATCACCTTGCCCTTCAGAATCTGGCCCAGGGTCAGCGTCGATGTGAACTCGGCATCGGAGCGAAACGCCAGCGAGCGGTCGGCGCCGGTGAGGCTCTGTTGCAAACTGTCCAGCACATTGGTAATCGTCATACGCTCACCATACCGTGCGATTGCACATTGACGCTGGGCGGTACTTCAGACATCGACAGCACGGCCAGGTGAGGAATGGAACGCTCGGTAATGCGGCGGATATGGCGGCGCAGCTCCGGTGAACACAACAACACCGGCGCCAGGCTGGCACCGAGCATCCTCTCCGCCTGTGCCGCCAGTCGCGTCAGCACCTGTTCGGCGAAAGACGGCTCCATGATCAACAAACTGCGATCGGCCTCGCGACGCAGGCTGGTGGCTATCTGCTGCTCCACTTTCGGATCGAATACCAACACCTGCAGCTCACTGCCTTTGACCAGGGGCTGGCAGATTGCCGGCCCCAACTTCTGTCGCACCAGTTCGGTCAGCAGCTCCGGGTCCTTGGTCTGTTTACCTTCGTCTACCAGCACTTCGAGAATCATTTCGAGGTTGCGAATAGAGACTTTTTCCCGCAGCAAACGCTGTAAGACTTTTTGCACGTCGCCCATGGAGAGCACACCCGGCAACAGTTCCTCCACCAGCCCCGCGTTGCTGGTTTTGACCCGCGCCACCAGGCGCTCGGTCTCGGCGCGGGTCAGCAGGTTGGGGCTGTGCTGGCGAATCAGCTCGGTCAGGTGAGTGACCAAGACGCTGATGGGTTCGATCACCGTATAACCGGCCTCCTTGGCGGCGGGCTTTTGGGCGTCGGTTATCCACACCGCCGGCATATTGAAAGTCGGGTCCTGGGTCTCGATACCCGCCACCGCGCTGGTGACGTTGCCCGGATTGATCGCCATCACGCGGTCCGGCAGGATATCGCCGGCGCCGACCTTGGCACCGTAAATCCAGACTTCGTATTGGTTGGGCGGCAGTTTTTTATCGTCTTTGGCGCGCAGGCGGGGCATGACAAACCCCATGTCCAACGCGTACTGCTTGCGAAAGGCGCTGACTCTGTCCATCATCAGGCTGTCGGCGCCGGTAAACATCGATACCAGGTCCATGCCGACCCGCAACTCCAGCGCCTCGATCGGCAGCATATCGTAGATGTCTTCCTCGGCCTCCAGCGCCGGTGCCGTGTCACCGTCGGTATCGGGCTGGTCCGCCCGGTTGCGCAGCGTCACGAACAACAGCAAGCTGAAGACGCCGAGCAGCATCACCACCGGAAAGGCGGGAATACCCGGAATCATCAACGCCAGCACCAGGGCCACGCAAATCAGGGCCAGAATCTTGGGGAAGGCGGTGACCTGGCGGGATATTTCGCGGCTGAGAAATGCATCCGAGGCCGCCCGCGTAACGATGATGCCGGTGCCGGTAGAAATTACCAGTGCCGGAATCTGCGTCACGATACCGTCGCCGATGGTCAACAGGGTAAACGTCTCCAGCGCCTCGCCCCACTCCATCCCGCGCTGCGCCACACCGATGGTCAGGCCGCCGATAATGTCGATCAGAATTATGATAATGCCGGCGATGGCATCACCTTTGACAAATTTGGAGGCGCCGTCCATAGCACCATAGAAGTTGGTTTCCTTTTCAATTTGCTGGCGGCGCTCCTGGGCCTGTTGCTCGGTAATCAGCCCCATATTGAGATCGGCGTCGATGCTCATCTGCTTGCCGGGCATACCGTCCAGGGTAAAGCGCGCGGCCACCTCCGCCACCCGCTGCGCGCCATTGGTGACCACCACGTACTGAACCACAATCAGCACCAGAAACACGATCATGCCGATAACGTAGTTGCCGCCCACCACATGGGTGCCGATGGTCTCGATGACCCGACCGGCATCCGCATCGGATAGGATCAGACGGGTGGCGGCAATATTGAGCGACAGGCGAAACAGCGTGACGATCAACAGCAGTGATGGAAAAGTGGAAAACTGCAGCGGCTTGTCGACATAAAAGGTCAGCAGCAACACCAACAGGGCGAAGGTCAGGTTGGTGATCAGCAGAAAGTCCAGCAGCGCCGGCGGAATCGGCATAAACAAGACCATCAAAATGCCAATGACCCCGAATACCAGCACCAGGTCCGACTGGTTGCCAAAGCGCAGGCGCAGGGCTTCCATCATCCGCGCGCCCTCCCGCTGCCGGCGACATCTGCCGCCTGGCGCTGCAGGAACACCCAGGCCAGAATTTTGGCCAGGGCCGGAAACAGCGCTTCGGGAATCCAGGCGTCCACTTCGCCCTCCCTGAACAGGGCGCGCGCCAGTGGCTTGTTTTCGACAACCGGCACCCCGTGCCGCACCGCCAGCCGTCGCATCTCGGCGGCCAGGTCGCCACCGCCCATGGCGGTAATACGCGGCGCCGGCATGGTCTCGCTGTTATACTGCAGGGCGACCGCCAGGTGGGTGGGATTGGTGATCAGCACATCGGCATCCGGTACCCGTCGCACGGCGCCGGCGCGCTTCACCGCCTCTTTTTGCAGTTGCCGCCGGCGCGCGCGAATCTGCGGGTCACCCTCGCGACGTTTGACTTCCTCTTTCAGTTCGCGGCGGCTCATGCGCATTTGCTGGCCGAAGTCCCAGCGGCTGTACATCAAGTCGATCAGCGCTATCAACAAGATGACCCCCAGCAGTTTGTAGGCGAGGCTGCGGCCGTGATCCATCAACAGCGGGGTATAGGCGGCGGGATCGACATCCAGCAGCACCATCAACTTGGGTACCAGCAGCTGAAATGAAAAATACATTACCGCGCCGAAGGTGGCGATTTTGATCAACGTCTTGACCGATTCGAACAGTAATTTTTTCGAAAACAGGCGTTTAAAACCACTGACAGGATTCAGACGATTGAAGTCGGGCTTGATCGGAAAGAAGGAAAAAATCGGTCCCGTCTGAAACAGATTGGCCAGGATGGCCGTCAACATCAACGCCATCACCAATGGCCACAGGACACTGACCAGGGCACTGAACGAGTAATCGAACAACCCGATGGCGGTGGGGATGTCGAAGTCGATACGGTGGGCGTTGGCAAACAACTCGCGATACAACGCCAGCATCCGCTCCACCATGGCCTCTCCCATAAAGTAGGTGACCACCAGCGCCACCGACAACAGCAGCAACGAATTGATCTCCAGGCTCTTTGCCACCTGGCCCCGCTTGCGGGCCTCCCTCAGCTTAAAGGGAGTAGCCGGCTCGGTGCGATCCTGTTCCTGTTCCGATCCCGCGGCCATTCAGATTTATCCCAGCACTCGTTCCCAATAGCGGAAAATGGATGCAAATACCCGTTTCAGCAACGGACTCATATAATTCAACGACAGCGCCAGCACCACCAGGCCGACAAAGATTTTCAGCGGTAAACCGACGATAAAAATATTGACCTGGGGCATGGTGCGGGCAGAGACCGCCAAGCCGACATCCAACAGCAGCAGACTGAAAACGGCCGGCGCCACCAGCATCAGGCCAAAGGTAAACATGATGCCAAACTGCATAACCACCTCATCAATGCGCAAAGCGCCGGGGCTCTGCCCGATGGGCACCTGTTGCAAAGAGAAGGCGATACCGCGAATCAACAGGTGATGGCCGTCGAGCAGAAAGAACGTCATCACCGCCATCAGATTGAGAATCGTACCCAACAGCGGTCCCTGGGTCTGGGTGGCGGGATCGATAAGATTGGCCACCCCGAAGCCCATTTGGAAATCGAGGATACGTCCGCCAAAAAGAAACACCGCAAACGCCGCAAACAGCCCGAACGCCATCACCGCGCCGATCAACAGCTCCTGCGCGGCGGCGATAAACCATTCGGAAAGCGTCTGCGGCAGGGTTGCGGGAGTCGCGCTCAGCCCGGCAATCAACATAAACGCCAGCGCCAGGAAAAACAGCGTACGTACCGTAACCGGCATGGGCGCCGCCACGAACAACGGCGTCAGTAAAAACAGCGCACTCAAGCGAATAAACATGAGCAACACCGCTGATATGACAAGCATATCGGCTTCAATGCGCATAACCACCCTTACGACTTTAGTTATAATATATTTTTATGAAAACGAGTCTTTTATATGTTGACTTTACACGTGAACCATACTCCCTATGGGCCCGCCAACCGCGTTTACGGGTCGGCAGATTAAAAATATATGGGGATATTTCCGATAACCGTGGTGGCGAACTCAAGCAACATCGCCATCATCCAGGGACCAAATGCGATCAATGTCAGCGCTACGGTTAGAATTTTCGGCACGAAGGTCAGCGACATTTCCTGTATCTGCGTCACCACCTGAAAAACGCTGATAAGTAAACCAACCAGCATACTTAATCCCAACACCGGGGCCGCCATCCAAATGCCTGTCCACAGCATCTCATTGGTCAACGCCAGCGCAAAATCCGTGCTCATACCGGTAATCCCCTGAAAATCACTTATCCGTCAGACAAAACTCACCCGCGACTGCGACAACGGTTGTCGGGCAGTTTATTCACACAATCCAGTTACTTTGGTGAGTACTTTACGTTAGTGCTTTACGTTAGTGCTTTACGTTAGTGCTTTACGTTAGTGCTTTACGTCAGTACTTTGGTCGCTGCTATGGTTACTTGTTTGATTACTTTTGGTTACTTTTGGTTACCGTGAATACATACTGTCTAAATTCTGCTGTCTGCTATTCACTGTAATTCGCTGTCTAATAAACAGCTGGTTCACCTAAACCCCACGTCGATTGCCCGGATATTGTTATTTGGCAATCACGATGCAGTATTATTGCGACGTTTCTCACAAACTTGCAACAGCCTGTCGATAGGAATTATGGCTTTTTTTTATGACTGTTTTTTTTCGCGCTTTGGATTTTTTTCAAAACGCTGATAAATGTTTATTCTATCTCTTTGATTAACAGTGATTTTATAAAATGCGCACCAAAGGAAAACACCCGCCTGCCGGGGGGATCACCACAAATAATATTGGCACTAAAATTATCTTTCTATTCCGGCGGGTTTCACGTACTTTGTAGCAGACCGATGCTTCCCCACAATCCCACAAGGCTGAATGTCTAATGACAGAGAAATCCACAGTAGAACTCCAGGCCCAGTTGGCGCAGGCGACCAGCCAGGCCAAGGCCGGTAAACTCGACAGCGCCATGCAAACCTTGAAAGACATTCTGCAACAGCAACCCGATCACGAGTTGAGCCTGGGGATGCTGGCCTCCATCTACCTGCAACTGGGCATGCACGTCCAGGCGATCGCGCACTATGAAAAATTGTTGGACTGTTCACCGGACAATCCACTGGCCAGGTTCCAGTTGGGTATGGCGCTGTTGAGCACGAATGAGCCCGAACAGGCGCTGGCAACCTGGGAACCTTTGCTGGCTATGGAAAACGAGTTTATGGCACACTTCCACAGTGCTCTGGCACTGCTGCAACTGGGCCGCCATGCCGAAGCTGCCACCAGACTGCGCACCGCCCGGGAACATATGCCGGACTCCCACCCTCTGCGCCCCAGGCTGCTGGAGTTGCAGGCTAAGCTAACCCAACATTGACAACCGGAAACCCGCCACCATGGAAACCACAGCCAAGACCGCCGCTGCCGGCGACGAAGAGATTCGCCGCTACGAAGCCTACATCAAGCACGACCCTGACAACCGGCTGTTGTGGGTGAGCCTGGGCGATCTCTACCACAGCAGGGGTTTGTTTGAAGAAGCCAGCGCCTGCTTTGAAAAATGCCTGCTTCTCGATCGGGGCGACAGCGTGGCGAAAAGTCGGCTGGCTGCCGTGTTTATCAGCCAACACCGGTTTCAGGACGCCGAAGTCGCGTTGCGGTCCGTTGTCGACAGCGGCGATACCAATCCAGCGCTGCTGCACAACCTGGGCCTGACACTTTTTTATCAGGCTCGCTTCAAAGAGGCACAGACGCAGTTTGAACAGGCGCGCCGGGCCGGCCTGACCGCAGCCAACAACCTGGCTTACACAGTCTACAGTCTGCACAAACAGAGCGAGACCGCAGCGGCGCTGGCGCTGGCCGAGCAGTGGCTGCAGGAATCACCGGGGGCGGCTACCGAGGGCTACGTATCGATGTTGGAGATGGATCACGGCGATATGGACGCCGCCCGTGCGCGCGCCGATCAGGTGTTGCAAACGCAGCCCACCAATCCCGACGCCAATGTTGTGCTCGGCACCTGGCATACGGAACAGCAGGACATAGACAAGGCCGTCGCGCATTTTAAACAGGTCGTGGAGGCCGAGCCGGACAACCCCCGCGGCTGGCAGGGACTGGGACTGGCGCATATGTACCGACAGCAGTTTCCCGAGGCGATTGCCGCCATCGAAAAAGCCCTGGCACTGATGCCCGGCTACGCCACCAACCATCTTATTATCGGCTGGGCCAAGCTCGCCAACAAAGACGCCGTTGGTGCCGAGCAGGCGTTTCGCGAGGCGATAACGGCCAATCGCACCTTTGCCGAGGCACATGGCGGCCTGGCATCGGCACTGGTTTTTCAAAATCGTCAGGAAGAGGCACGGCAGGAAATAAAACGGGCCATGGGCCTGGATCCCAAGGGTTTTGGCGCCGTATTCGCGCAGTCGGTCACACTGCAACTCAAAGGCAAGGGCCAGCAGGCCACCAAACTGCTGGGCAAACTGTTGCAACAACAGCCCCTGCCCCGCTCCAAACCCATGATTGCCCATATCCAGGACTACCTGCGCACCCAGGGACATCAGGCCGTGCACACCGCCCCCGCAAAAGCACTGGCGCCGGAAAACGCCCGTAAAAAGTGACGGGACAGACCAATAGTGTGGCGTCGTTAACAGTACTGCGAGCGCAACAACCTAGAATGCTCCTAGGGTAAATAGGTAGATGTCTAAATAAAAACACCACCCGGGCAAGCACCATCATTCCCTGTTCCCTGTAGTAAGAAGTATCAACTTGAACAACTTGACTGCGCCGCGCCGGGTACCAGACTGGAGTATCTGTCTTATGGGTAAATCGTTGCGTTATCTACTGGGATTGGGCCTTGCAGCCGGTCTCCTGTACGGCTGCGGCGGCGGCTCCGGCGGTTCGTCAGACGACGGCGAATCACCGGATACCACGGTGACCTTCGCCGGCTTGACGACCCAGGCCCAGGTCACCACCGACAATGCACCGGCGTTTACCGCCGCTGTATTGACCAACAGTATCGCCGGCGCCTCACCATCCGCCGTCATTGGCGTAGCGGCCAGGGACGACCAAGCCGCGGCCCCCAAAAACCCCATCTACACCGGCAGCAGCAGCCGTATGTACACCGGCGGGAGTGAGGGTGCCGCCAACCCTCTGTTCACTGAGTCCAGTCGTGTGGATATCCGCTCGGTATTGTCGGCGGCGGCCACTGCCATCACGGTCGACCCCATTACCCAGAACTGCGCCGATGGCGGCAGCATTACCGTAGAGATGAGCGTCGACCCAGACAGCAGCAGCTTCACCGGCGAGGTAACCTTTGCCAATTGTGTCGAGGCGGGGCTGACCAGCAACGGCACCATGGCCCTCAGCGGCACGCTCAATCCCGACACCGAGACGATAAACGGACTGATAACACTGGCGTTTACGAGCTTCACTACAAAGTCACAGGGCAGCGAAAGCACTGCAGCCGTCGACATTACACTCAACGGGTCTATGGCCTGCGAACTTACCACCCTGCCGTTCGCTTTTGGCTGCACGCAGAACTTTGATCTGCGGGACAATCTCGGCAACGAGACTTTCAGAACCGAAGATCTGGCAGTGGTGCTCAGCACGGTTACCGGCGGTTCGGCTGTCGCTATCACAGGCAAGTTCTACCACCCCGACCACGGCTATATCGAAACCATTACCCCCACCGACCTTATCTGGCTGGCCGGCGATCCCTGGCCCTCTTCCGGAGCGCTCAGATTACTGGGGGCCGACGATTCAAGCGCCCGCGTCACCGTTATCGACAGCACGCAGTATATGCTCGAGGTCGATAACGACGGCGACGGGGTGTTTGAGAGCAATGCCATAGAGGACTGGCCCTGATCATCGCCGCGGCGCCGACCCGATAATTGCCGGTAGCACCGCCGGCATTTATCGCTATTTTCTGTATCATTCAATCGGTAAGTCGTTCACTTGACACCTCGATCCCCAGTGTACCCACTCTCGCGACAAGCGCTTGAACCGGAGGCCGGCCCGGCCACCTTACAGTATCCGAGTGTCACCACAAATGTTTAGTGCCGGTGCAAAAAAAGACTGGCCGGGAAAAATACCGCCAAGGTATAAATCACCTGCCAGCGAAAACACAGCGTGATATAGTGGAGCGCCCGTAAAGGGTACGTCGCCCCCTGACTCACAGGACCGGTTATGAACGCAGCAACAAACCCGTACGCTGACAGCAACTAAGCGAGCAAAACCGGCGAATACCCTATGCTATCGCTATGCTCGGCAGATAGACCTGACAGGATAGCCCCAGAGACAGAATCGATTAACAAGGAGCCTCAAATGGAAGCGAGTACCCAACTCACCCCCGACGAACTGATGCACCTGGCGCTCCATGCCACTCAACACGATAACCCCGAAAAAGCACTGTCACATCTCAAACACCTGCTGCAGGTGGAACCCGACAACGGTAAGGCCATCTACCTGATGGGCGCCCTGCATGCAGAAATCGGTATGCATGAACAGGCCGCTGAGGAAATGACCCGGGCGGTGTCCCTCGCCCCCGAGTTGACCACCGCCCGCTTCCAATTGGGTCTGCTGCATATCACCGCCGGCCGCATCGAGGCCGCGCGGGAAGTCTGGAGCGGCCTTGATGCGCTCGGCGACGAGGACCCGCTCTACCTGTTCAAAACCGGCCTGTTGCACTTGGTAAACGACGAGTTCAGCGACTCTGTCCGCCTGCTACAGGCTGGTATCGACCACAACCAACTGAACGAAGATTTGAACAATGACATGCGCAGGGTAATGGAGGACGCGCGCAAGGCTGCCGGCGCGACCGCACCGGCGGCAACTACGGCACCGGCAGCAGTGGGCGAGACAGCGACGGCGAGCGGCGCCGGTCAACGCATGCTGCTGTCGGTCTATGAGCGTGACGCTGAGGACGACGGCTAGCGGCAGACTTCACCCGTGGCGGTTCAGCGCCGCTACAGTCAGGCCGGCTAGGGGATAGCTATTACGAAAGGGCTATTACGAAAGGGCTATCACAAAAAAGCGACGACAAGAAAAGCAACTGCAGGAAAACCAACCACAGGAAAAACGCCCGCTATGGACCCGGTTAATGGCCTGAGCCAGATCGTGCAGATTCTCCGACAAAAACTGGCCGAACGCAGCAGCGCGACCAGGCGCCTGCGGGACGGCGCGCCGGCGGGGACCGACACTGGCCCCAAACCGGCCGCCAAATCGAGCCTGGCAGACATCAAACGCAAAATCGGCGAGCGTATACGCGCTCTGCCGGACGAGGAGAGGGAAGAGGCCCGCGCCGTACAAGTCTTTGTCGAGGCGGTTATGGTCTGGGAGTTCGGCGATCAGTTATTACAGGATCCGCAGTTTTCCGCACTGTCGAAAGAGGTGGCGCAAAGTATGGCCGATCACCCCCAGATAAGCCAGCCACTGCGTTTGTTAATACGGGAGTTTCGCAGTAGCTGGTGATTCGACCAGAAGATATTTTCACGCTGGCGGCACCCAGGCCCCGAGGGGCCGTTCCGGATCGAGACCGTGCCGGTTAAGCACACCAAAACCCGCTCTGGGTGAAAAGATTAACTGGTCGGAGTAGTCGTGTCCCGTCACTAACGCGCACTCAGAGCCGGAGCATTGGCGCGGTTGACCAAACCACCACCTCATCTACAATTATTTCTGACTGAACCCGGACGGAGCACCCTGACATGATGGCCGACAGCCACCCCCTGGCACGGGAATTTTATGATCGACTGCGTGCCGATGACCAGTTGCTCGAGTGGATCGAACAAGGGGCCTCGACCGGCATCTGGTACCGGGACCTGGAACGCCATGACCATCAATGGTTGAGCCCGCGGCTGCAGTTGATATTCGGCCTTGATGACGGCGAGACACCATCGCCCCCGCAGTTGCCGCAGGAAAGTCGCTCGGCGCAAGAGGCTGAGCACTCGGGTGATCATCCCGACCAGCCCGGTGACCGGCTTCTGCGCTGCCGGCATCGCAACGGCAAAACAATCTGGGTACGCCATCGACAATTGACCATTCGAAATGCCGACGGTACCCCGATCCGCTCGATCGGGGTATATACCGATGTAACCGCTGAAAAACTGCATGAACTGGAACTGGAACGCTCTAATCAGGAGTTGTCGACGTTCGCCTATGTCGCCTCCCATGACTTGAAATCGCCGCTCAGGGCCATCAAACAGCTGGCGGCCTGGATCGAGGAAGACCTTGACAGTGTCTCCGACAGTGTTGCCGAAAACCTGGCACTGATGAAAAACCGTATTCTGCGCATGGAAACACTGCTGCAGGACCTGCTGGCCTACTCGCGTATCGGCCGGCTTGAACGTCGAACCGAAGTCGTGGATACACTGGCATCAATCAAAGGTATTTTCGCACTTTTGGATGTACCCCCGGACTTCAGGATGGTAACTGAGGGCGATTTCCCCTGCTTAACCACGCTGAAAGCACCGTTTGAACAGGTGATGAGAAACCTGATTGACAACGCCGTCAAACACAGAAAAAGTGCGGCCGGCACTGTCACCCTATCCGTGCGGGAAAATGACGATTTCTTCGAGTTTCGCGTCACAGATGACGGACCTGGGATACCGGAAAGGTTCCAGGAGAAAGTATTCGAGATATTCCAAACACTGCAACCCAGGGACCGCGTCGAAGGCAGCGGTATGGGGCTGGCGATCGTCAAGAAAATTGTCGAGACTCATGGGGGCAGCATTAAACTGGAACCTGTAGCGGCTGCTGAGCCGGCGCACCCCGACAGCGCGGGGAGTTCGGGTACATCCTTCGTATTCACTTGGCCGAAAGCCGTCGTCGGGTGAAAGCGACCCACCCCACACAGCCTTCCCACGCAGCGGGCAAACTCACCGATGCAACGGCAGCTCGATAAGGCGCCAATAGTCACTCAGTTTTTCTACCAGGCCGGTAAATTCCTCCGCCACCCGGGACTTGACCAGATAACCGGCAACATTTTTACTGTAAGCGCCAGCAACATCTTCATCGGCACTGGAGGTGGTCAGGACAAAAACCAGGGAGCTGGCAAGTTTTGGATCGTTCCGCAACGCCGCTAAAAATTCCAGGCCATTCATGCGAGGCATGTTGATATCGAGCAAAATCAAACATGAATGTGTCAAAGCCTCTTCTCGCCGCAAAATATCGAGCGCCTCGATACCGTCATGCGCCCGTATCAACGGGTTGTTGATGTTCAGTTTCTTCAGCGCCCGTTTTACACTGATAACGTCCACATCATCATCATCGACCAGCAGGAGGGTGACGCCGGTCGCCAGCCTGCCGTTACCGCTCATCGAGCGTCCCCCTTTACTCTTATGCTTGCCACTTTTACCGTCCCCCTCACCACTATTCACTTTCGCTTCAGCGCTCTCACGGCGCACCGCTGTCGCTTTAATCGCTCGCATGGCGACCATAATACCGCAGCAGTAATCGACCGGGACCAGCTACACATCGGAGTCTTCCAATACGTTCTGCAGCCCTTTTCTGTCTATTGCGTAGTCTATACTGCGTACTAACAATTGGCTCGACAGCTCCTCCTTATTGAGAAAGTCAAAGACATCAGTAGTGAGAAACTCTGTATCCAGGCCTTTCTCGGAGTAGGCCGATAAAATAACAATGGGCAGCTCAATATTCTGGCTGTGAAGTTTTTGCGTGAAGTCTTTGGCCGTTCCTGCCGAAAGCCGATAATCGACCAGGCAGATATCAACTGGGGTCCTGCCGGCAATATCAACCGCCTCGTCAATCTCAGAGCAGGGAATCACATCAAAGCTGCGGTTCTCCACTGTGGTCAGCAGCTTTTCAATAAACTTTCGATCAAAGCTGTCGTCATCCAATAACAGCACTTTCAGGCTACTGTGCTTCAGGCCACGCCGACTTTGCCGGTCCGTTCGGTTTAACAGTGAACTCCTCAGTTGTTCCTGCGCCCGGTGCAATGCATTTTCCACAAATCGCAATCTGGATATATTGGTAATGGTGATCAATACGTCGGCCCGAACCTCCGCAGCGTCAGCCTGATAGGAAACAATACGCACCAATAGCGCATGATCGTTGCGACTCATAATGTCTTTTTCGATCGACTTGCTGCCGCCGCTGCTGACCATAGCAATATCGGTCAAGAAGTCATCATATAGCAGATCGTGGGAGATATGGTGAAAGGGTCGCCCGATGTCGCCTCGGCGCAGATTGATATAAACCGCGGCGCCGGGCGTATATCTGCGGATTGTAAGATGCTCATCAAGGAATATGATACCGATATCAGCAGCGCTGATAACACTATCGAGGTCGTCGTTGGCGGCGGTAAGCTGGATAATTTTTTCCTGATATTCACTGTTTACCGTGTACAACTCCTCGTTTACCGACTGCAACTCTTCATTGGTGCTTTGCAACTCCTCGTTAGCCGACATCAGTTCCTCATTCGCCGACTGTAACTCTTCGTTGGTGGTTTCCAACTCCTCAATGGTAACCTGTAAATGCTCCTGCTTTTTCATCAGTTCCTGTTCCAGGTCCCTGATACGCTGTTGCGACTGTTCAGTGGCATCAAATGCGATGCCGCTCGCCACTTTAACCGGTTTGATCTCGTCGGTATACTTGATAAACTGCACGACATAGTAATGGGGCGCATTGGGAAGATCACTTTCCCTGACATACAAAATTGACAGGTCAATGTAGACTTTCTCGGTGTCGGAAAAACTCAGGGCCACACCCTTATAGAGCACATCTTCCTCGCTCCTTTCACATCGATGCAAGCCGGTCGATACCGCCACACTCAGCTCGTCGACCACCATATCCTTTATGTTATTACTGATACGGCCGGCCGTTATACCTTTTGTATACTGAGATACATCGCCATAAACATGTATCGCATCGAACAAATCATTCAGGACGATGCAGTCAGGCGAATACTCTCTGATCAGCCTCTCCACCACACCACTCAACTGCCCCGCCGCCAACAGCCGACCGGGTTTCATTGCGGCGGGTACAGGAGCCATTGCCCCTCCCACGCGACCGGCTTGCAGGTTTGTCCTCAGGGGCGGCGAATGGCCGATGGGAACCCGCACGTTACTGATTTTTCTGTATATTCTGGCGCGTTCGTCGATAGTCTCAAAATGGGACTGCAGATCGCCAAGCGACTCAGAACTGCCCAAAAACAGGATGCCCTCGGTGCGTAGCGCAAAGTACAATGATGACAATACCCGTTTCTGCGCGGAATGTTGAAAATAAATAAGGGCGTTGCGGCAGGACACCATATCGATATTGGAAAAAGGGGGATCCTCTATCATGTTGTGCGTGGCAAAGATGACCATTTGCCGCAATCGTTTGGAGACTACGTACCTTTGATCTCTGATTTCAAAGTACTTCTCTAATCTCTGCGCAGAGACATCGTGAACAACATCGGCCGAGTAAACGCCGCTGCTGGCCTCGGCGATTGATTGCTCATCGACGTCAGTTGCAAAAATTTTTACCCGGCAGTCTAGCTTTCTATAACCAATGGCTTCATCGAGCAGAATGGCCAGGGAATAAGCTTCTTCACCGGTCGAGCAACCGGCTATCCAAAACCGAATCTCACCCCCATCGCCCGCTTTCGCAGTGAGCTCTGGAATCACACTGTCGGCAATCGTCGCAAAAGGCTCATCATCGCGGAAAAAACGCGTAACGCCAATGAGTAATTCTTTACTAAGTATCTGTAACTCGCGCGGCGATTCCATCAGCAGACGCAGGTAGGCATCCAGCGAGGTGAGCTGATTGATACCCAGGCGCCGCTCTATGCGCCGGGCAACTGTCGAGGCTTTGTACTGGGAAAAGTTGATGGAGGACTGCTTTTCAAGCAGTCTAAATATCTCCACCAATGTCTGGTCATTATCGTCAATGGAGTACTTCAGCGGCGAGTCGGTACCGGAGATAAACGGGTGGCTGATGAAACTCACCAGATTGGCACCCATTTCGGCCGGCAGCAACAGCATATCAGTCAGGCCTGCATTGTGGGCACTGATTGGCATACCGTCGAACTTCGCCGACGCCGGGTCCTGCACGATGACCAGGCCACCACTCTCCTTAAGTGCCTTGATACCCTTGGTGCCATCGCTGCCGGTGCCGGATAGTACTATGCCGATAGCGCGGTGCTGTTGATCTTCAGCCAATGACCTCAAAAAGGTATCAATCGGCATATGCAGGTGGCTGTCGGGCATTTGCTCGGAGAGCAGTAGCTTGCCCTCAGCCATCAGCATATTCTTGCGCGGCGGCATCAGGTACACACAGTTGGAGTGTACCTCGATAGCATCGGTCACCTGGCAAATGGGCATCGATGTGTGTTTGCTCAACAGCTCCGGCATCATGCTTTTGAAGTCCGGTGACAGATGTTGAACGATGACAAAGGCCGCTCCCGTATCATTCGGCAAACCGCCGAAAAACTCCTGCAGTGCCTCCAGGCCACCAGCCGATGCCCCTACCCCTACATAGTGAGAAGGATGCCCGGTTTGTTGTTTTGTTGTGGTCATAGTCTCCCTACTGATTGCAATACCAGTGGTAGTTACCCCGTACCACTGTCAAGGTGAACGACAGCATCGCTGTAAGGTGCAATATCTAACAGTTTCTCAATGCTCGCCCGCTCGAGCGGTTGATAGAAGTAAAACCCCTGCTGATAGTTGCAGTTGTGTTGCAGCAACCACTCTTTGACGGCCAGATTATCGACTCCCTCGGCGACGACTTTGAGATCGAGCGCTTCAGCGAGATTGATGATCGCCGAGACTATTTTCCGATCGCTTTCATCGTCCATTACATCTTTGGTAAAAGATCGGTCGATCTTCACATATTGCAGTGGCATATCCCGCAGACAGGCCAGCGATGAATAGCCGGTGCCAAAATCGTCCAGCGACAGGGAAAAACCCATTTTGCGTAGTTCTTTCAAGGTCGCTGCCGCCAGGCCCGGATCGTCAATCAATGCCGTTTCTGTGACCTCCAATACAATTCGATTGGGTTCGATACCGTGAGACAGGCAACATTGATGTATGTAGAACGCCAAGTTTTTATTGCGAAACTGCTTTGCAGATAGATTAATGGAAATCGGTATCGGTCCTTTGGCCCGCTTCCAGGAAGTTATCGTGCTGAAAATCTCTTCGAACAACCATTCGGAAAACTCGCTGATCAGACCCGATTCCTCTATCATTTTTATAAACTTTTCCGGACTGACGTCATCCGCATCAGGATGTCGCCAGCGGGTGAGCGCTTCCAGCCCGACAATTTTGCCACTAACCGCATCGACCTGTGGCTGGTACACCACCCTAAAATCCCGCCGGCTTCGCTCTTTCAGGCTTTGTCTCAGGTGGATATGAAGATCGGCGTCCTTATCCAGTTCCGCCGTGTAAAACTTGTATTGATTACGCCCCGCTTCCTTGGCCTTATACAGGGCAACATCTGCCTGTTTCAACAGCACTTTTGTAGTGGTCTCCTTGCTCTGTGCCACGGCAATACCGATGCTGCCGGTCACGTAAATGCGCCGTTCACCGATGACAAACGGCTGGTTGAGAGCACTGATTGCTTTGTCGGCCACGGCGGTTATGCCGCTGAGGTTTTGGACGTTGGTCAACACCAGCGTAAATTCGTCGCCCCCCAGCCGGGCAATAGTGTCGGCTTTGCGCAGCGCAGTCCTGAGCCGATCAGCCACTTCTTTCAGCAACTGGTCGCCGACATCGTGGCCCAGGGTATCGTTGATGAGCTTGAATTCGTCCAGGTCGAGAAACATAAGCACAACCGACCCAAAACGTTCGATCCCGGTTAAAGCAAGCTCCAGGCGGTCATTGAAAAAGGCGCGATTGATAAGCCCGGTCAGTTGGTCTTTCTCGGCAATCTCCTGCAGACGCCTCTCATTGTTCAGATGATCGGTGACATCGTTAAATGTCATAATCAGGCCGCTGGTCTCGCCGGTTTCCTCGTAGAGGCTGCAGGCGTTGGCCTTTACCCAAACGATCTTGCCGAGCGGCGACTGTAAACGAAACTCACCTTCATAGGCGCCAGAGAGCGTGGTTTCACTGCGCAGGCTGTCCAGCACCCGGTCGACATCATCAATATGGAGACCCTGCATCCAACCGGTACCCTTGGCTTCCGCCGGCGTCATTTGACAGTATTCACACCAGGTGTCGTTGGCGTAGGTGCATTGCCAGTTGCGATTCAACTGCAAAATACCCACCGGCGCCAGATTGGTTAACACCTGAAAGCGCTGTAAGGTGCTGTGGTATTCGGTGGCGGATTTCATCCTCTCCGAAATATCATTCATCACCAGACCCCGCAGCACCTGGTCGCGACGCCGCAGCTCAAAGGCACTCAGGTCCACCAGTATTTTGTCGCCGTTGGCCCGCAGGGTGGTGACGCCTCGCCATACCGTTGCGCACTTGCTCGTTTCGGCACAACTGCCGGTGCCGTGCTCAATCAGACGCTGCTCCATTAAAGGGGCGCCCTTTGGCATAAACTGCTTCAGCGGAGCACCGATCACTTCGGTGCGTGGTATGCCGAGCATTGATGCGGCGGCGCTGTTGCACATCACCACCTCTTCCATATCGTTAATAACCAGGACACCGTTAAACAAGGCATCGAGAAATTCCAACGAGAACTCCGGTGTGTCCGCCAGGGTCAAACTTTTTACCGTGGCTCTTTTCTTGGCGGCGCGCAGCAGGCAGTTGGCCGCGGCAATAAACGGTCGAATCCGGGTCTCACACGCCGCGTCAAAACCGCCGTCCACATTGCACAGGTAAAGCACGGCGTGTATGTAACAGGCATCGACCAGGGGTATGCAAAAACAATTGGTGATCTGCGGGTGATCGTGCGGTACCGGGTTGAGGGCGTCACCGATATCGTTGTCGAACAGGCAGCGACCTGAGAGGAGCCGCGGCTGGACGGCGGCTGGCATGCGGTCACTCGTGCATGTATTTTCCACCTCCTGCAAAACGCCGCTATCTTGGCGGTAACACCCCACCAGCTCCCAGGGGATGGCATCGCCGTCAGAGTCACGGCACTGGTACACATACCCGAAGGCAGCGCCGAACAACTCCATTAGCTGACTCAGACATCTCGACAGCACCTCTGTCGCGCTCGGCTCGGTGAGGAGCATTCGCTCCACTGCTGCGATGGCGGAGCGCAACTGATTATCGGTGCGACGTGACATCTATATCTCTGATTATGCCGTTTAGCTCGGTTTTACTTAATTGTAAATGGCTTTTTTTGTCCAATAGCAACGCCCGGAAAGACAACGACTGTAGAGTCAATCCTGCCGCGCGGATGTGGCGCATTTGACTTTATAATAAGAAGCATAGCCTGATTCTGGTCTGATAGCGGGGTAAAAGAGGGTCTCAGCTCAAATCTTTTTCATAGTCTGTCTTCAGGCTGAGCAGCAGCGACTGCGCCATGCTGCGATCGCCGAGCACGACAGCAGGGGAAAATCCCTCGGTAAAAAAGTCGGTAAATCCCTCGATTTTGACCGGTGCCCTGGTATCCAGATTGAGAAATCCCATCGTCCAATCGGGAAACAATCTGGTGTCAATGGCGTAATCGATCGAAAGGCTCACTCCGGTGTGGCGACAATCCGATACGATGCGATTGTCGAGCAGGTCGAAAATAACATCCTTGGCACCTTCGAGGACCTGCATAAAAGACTGTTTGTAGTACAGGAGCATACCGGTAACCTGAATGCTATGGTTATTGGCACGCGATTTGGTGAGAATGTCCATCAGGCTCACCTGAGATATGTCGCTTGCGGCCCGACTGGTATAAATCAATGTGTGCACGGCAACACCCTCCCCGCCCTGGACTTTTCCGTCACTCTTGCCCTATGTAATTAGCACATCTGGGGCCGGTGTCAAATTTGTGGCGACCCGACGTACCGGCCGATGACCGCGGCCGATGTTGCTTGTCGCTGTAGTCGTCAGACCGTATCGAAATGGATTTCAAACGGTGTCAGTAGCGCCGCGGCCCATGCCGGCGGTGGCGGTCGGTTTATCTGGATAAGTCCCTGGCGCACGGTGGCCACGACGCGAAACGGATTGGTCGCCAGGGTATTGTCCAGCAACCTGACCTGGTCGCACAGTGGCAGGGCACTCCTCACATGATTCAGCAAGCGCGGGACCCGCTGCTCCACTTTCTCATCGGGCACGTCGTGACCGCCCTCGGCTACCCGCTGGGATATGCGGGCCTTATTGAGCGCGATGGAATCGAGATGAATAAAGACGAGTATGACCTCGTAGCCAAGGGCCTTGGCCTCGGCAATAAAGTCTATTTTTGACGGATGGGAAAAAACGGTTTCAAAACAAAAGCTGCGCCCTTCGTACAGCAGATTGCGCCTTATACGCTCGGCCACTTTGGCGGCATCATAGCTGTGAGCCTCCGGCGCCTTGGGATACAACTCACGAGCGATCAGGTCGGCATTGACAAACGGCAACCCCAATTTTTCGAGTCTGGTTCGGTAGAAGGTGCTTTTGCCCGCGCCGTTGCCGCCGGTCAGCATCCAAAGCTGTTTATCGCTCAAATTACTGGTCTGTTACCGGTGTGAACACACCGCCGTTAAACTGTCCCACTGTCACCCGACCGTCGGCGCTGATCCGCTCCAACTGACCGGGGTGGGATACCGAAGCCTGATAACGCACCGCTGCGCCGCTGACCAGCACCGGCAAAACGCCGGCCTGGCGATCGTCCTCGAGTGCTTCAAATACACTGTCGGGGTCTACCGGCGCGGTAATAACCGGTTCCACTGTCAGTTTGGCAGCACCGGAAATCACGCTGAGCAGATTATCGGGGGTGAGGACATTGGAGACCCTGCGGCCGATGGACGCCCAGTATTCCACCTGTTCGGCGGCACTGCGGTGACTCAATTTTGCCATTACGACTGCGTCCTGCATCAGCTCTTCCTGTACTCTCAGTGGCGATGTGGCCTTGGCCATGGCATAGCTCCCGGATTGGACAGCGGTTAATGTAGCAGAATGCTACAGCAAAGTCATCTCTGGGGCCAGTACAGACTGAAAAGTCATGAAAGATAATTTGCCTGTCAAAATAAAGTAAAATGCGCCAAGTTCACTCTATGTCGCCACCTAAGTGACGCACACCACAGGCGATCACGTCAAACCGGCCTGCCTGCCGCAACCGCTTCGATAATGGCTACCGCCTGTTCTATGCCCCGCTCATCGCGCAGGCGCGCGGCCAAACGACCGGCATTGGCACGAAAACTACCGTCGGCGGTCGCCGCGGTGATGGCGGCAGCCAAACGCTCGCTGGTCAACTGCTTGCGCGGCACCGGGGCGGGCCCAACACCCAGCGCAACGCAACGGGCCGCCCAGAAAGGCTGGTCGGCAAAAAACGGACACACTATCGAGGGTGTGCCCGCATACAGGCCGGCGGCCGTGGTACCGGCGCCGCCGTGATGCACCACCGCCGCCATCCGCGGCAACAACCAGTGGTGCGGCGCTTGTTCGATCCCAAATACCGTAGCGGGCAGGCTATCGGACTGCAGCCCTCCCCAGCCGGATGCCAGCAGGCCGCGTCGGCCCGACAGTCTGAGCGCCTCCACCACCAGTGCCGACAACGCCTTGGGATCGCGCCCGGCCATACTGCCGAAACCGATATAGACCGGCGGTTCGCCGGCGGCCAGAAACTCGGCCAGCGCCGGCGGCGGGAACCAATCATCGCCGGATTCCAACGGCCAATAACCGGTGGTATGAGCGTGCGCCGGCCAATCACCCGGCCTCGGGACCACCTGCGCGCTAAACCCGTGCAGGACCGGAATCGGCGCGCCGGCGCTGGTGTAGCGTATATCGCCGGCACGCGGCGATGAGGGCAGTCCCAACCATTGGCGCCGAAACCGGTTCAGAACCTTGGTGTAGGCACGCAAACCCGCCGCCACCAGGCCATACGTCAGTTTGTTATATACCCGACCCAGACTCCGGGCCGGCATGCCGGCGGCGGGGAAGATACCGGTGGGCACCAGCATGGGTTGCAGTGCGGCCAACACCGCGGGCACACCCAGTGCCTCGGCGATATGCGGCGCTGCCATCATTTTGGGATGGTAGAGAACAACGTCCGGCGAGGTTTCGCGCGCTGCCTGCCAGGCGTCCACCATGGTCTGCCAGTTTAGGGGTTTGGCGGCCCGGGTCAGCTTCAACCCCGCCCGCAGACCGCCCAGCACACCGGCACCACCCTCTAGCAACAGGCGGACCTCCTGCGTATCCTTGAGGTTCAACAGGTCATCGCTCACCGGTGCAAAGCCGACGCCCTGTTCGACGATCAGCCCTTTATAGTGACTTGCGGTACACAGTGTCACCTGATGACCGGCGCGCTGTAAGCCGAGGGCCAGGGCGATAAAAGGCTCTATATCGCCGCGCGATCCATACGTGAGAATAAGCACTCTCATGCCAAGACATCCGTGACACACATCCGCATCCCTATATCAGCCATTCGAGAAGCGGATGGGCGGCACGGGTCAGCAACACTACAGCGGAGGCCATTGGCTGCTAACCTGTCGGACCGACAACGGCCTCCGCGCCACAGCATTTGCAGCACGGCCAGTCCGCGGCCGGCTCGGCGGCGAGAGCCCGGCCATTCTGTCAGTTTATCTGCAACCATCTGTTCACTTGAAATTGAAACCCTCTAAAAGCCGATCGATTATCGATCTTTACCGGCTGTGTCAGCTTACCGGCGGTCTGACAAGTATCCGGCATCGAGACGGTCGGCTTCAACCCGCTCGCCTTGAAGTACGATCTCAGTCCCGCCAAGTCCGCTTTTACGCAACTGCCGAAAGTCATACCCAGAACGTCTCGTAGAAAGTCGATCGCCCCTGTCGATAACGCTATGTTGCTGCCGCGAGACGGCAATCACCGCCCCCGGTTTCGCGCTCGGTTTACCAGTGGCGTATCGGGCCGGTGAAACGCCACCCACACCGCTATAACGGAGACGTTATCATGTCCTACCGTACCACCGGCAGGCTCCTGATCACCGCAGGCGCCTTTTTCCTGAGCACCTTCCTGAGCACCGGGACCTTCGGCCACGGCCTGATCGAAAGTCCCTCGGCACGCAACCATTTTTGCGGCGTCATTACAAAACCCAACGAAGCCGGCACACCGCAGGCACAATACCCGGTCTGTGCCCAGGCCTTCGAAAACCTCGGCACCCAGGGATACAACTTTATGAGTGTGCTGACCCACCATCGCGGCCGCCTGCGGCCGCTGCCGCCCCTGTCGCCCCCGCAGACGCCGCCGGCCAATGAAGCCGGTGGGGTCACCCCGCCGCTGGCGCAACATGTCTGCAGTTACGATTCGGAATCCTTCGACGGCAACCCCACCGTCTGGGACCAACCCATCGACTGGCCCACCAACAACCTGCAGGCCGGACGCAACCGTTTTACCTGGAACATCAGTTGGGGACCGCATTTCAGCGATACCCAGGAGTTTCACTACTGGATCACCAAACCGGGTTTCCAGTTTACGGTCGGCACGCCACTGGCATGGAGTGATTTCGAAGCACAACCGTTTTGCCAACTGGCTTTCGACCGCGAAAATCCCGGTGCCAATCCCGATATTGTCGCCCGTGTCGACGACGCTAAATTCGATACGTTTTGTGACGTACCCCAGCGCAGCGGGCGCCATGTGATCTATGCGGAGTGGGGACGCAACTATTTCACCTGGGAGCGTTTTCACGGCTGTGTGGATGTGGTTTTCGGCGGCGGCGGTACGCCGATCGATGCCGACATCAGCGTGCAGCCGGCCGGCGCTTTGTCCGGCGCCGGCTCGGTGGTGCTCGACGCCAGCGGCTCCATCGGCAATAACCTGACTTACAGCTGGCAGGTCCAGTCCCAAACCACCGATGCGCAATACACCATCGCCGATCCCGGCGCCGCAATCAGCACCCTGAGTTTTACCGATCCATCCGCTGCGGGCTCGGTCACCGTGGCGCTGACAGTCAGCGCCGGTGCCCAGTCCAGTGTCGAAACCGCCGTCCTTGAACACCTGCCGCAAACTGCGACTTCCGCCTGGGTATTCGAACAGGTGCTGACAGAGGCGCGGACGCTGAGCGCCGGCGACCGGGTCAATATCCGCCTGGTACTCGGCGATGGCACGGATGTCTTTCTACCCGCAACGCCCCTGGTTATCACGGCTGCCAACAGTGCCGCCGACGCCTGGCCCGCGGCGCTGGCCCAGGCGGTCAACGCCCTGGACGGCGAGGTGCGGATCGGGGTGCTCAACAGTGCCGATCAGGTGGTGCCGGCACCAAGTGCCACGGCCAATAATGTCTACTCGAAAGTAACCGCAGACGTGGCCAGTGTCTTTCTGCAAGTCGAGCCGGCACCCGCACCGGGCAACTGTGCCTATGAAGTGGTCTCGGAGTGGAATACCGGTTTTAGCGGCAAGATCGTCATCAGCAATACCGGCACCACGGCCATCGAGGGCTGGACGGTTAACTGGAACTACAGCGACGGCACGGTGCTGACAGAAGTCTGGAACGCACAGTCGAGCGGCAGCTACACCGCCACCAATCTCAGTTGGAACGCCACTATCGCCCCGGGCGCCAGTGTTGAATTCGGTTTCAACGGCACTAAGGGTGGCGCCACGGCCGAACTACCGGCGGTAACCGGCAGCGTCTGCCAATAATAGTACAGGCGCACCGGCACTACTGCTTGTGCCGCCGGCATTTACATTGTGGACAGAGGATTACACTACGTGAATCGGATCGCGCTGCCACACTACCAGAGTGGCAGCACGCGCCGGTCGGCTGAAAACGTAACTGTCGGCAGCTTTAGCGCCTGAGCTGCCGCAGTCCCCGATAATGACTTCAACCACAAGGGGGATCCAACCAGGCTGATATAGAGGTAAGTCTCTGCGTCTGGTTAACACTTATCTTTGATGAGATGGCGTGGTTAAACTGATCTTGCGTAAAGGCGCCACCGCCCACCGTCTCAATAGAAAGCGGTGGCAATCCAACCGGGAGACTTATATTCGGCCACGGACAAATCGACCGCGGTTCAACCAGCGCCAATGTCACCGGTTACCATGGGTATTCTGTAGAACAGGTATGCTGTGGAACCTGATGCCAACGAGATCCGTTGGTACCGACCCGGGCTGCAAACATTGACCGAGCTTATTTCAGTAGCGCTTTCACTGTCGAATTCAGCTTTTCCAACTCGTCGCGGGATAGTAAGGTAGAACTGCCGACAAGCAGCACACCGTCGTGGAATAGAGACACACGCTCGACTTTACCCTCTAAGCGTTTCACGATTGCTTCCGGTGACAAACCAAAAGCTCGCTTACAGAGTTCTCGATCATAAAAATTTAATTCATTGATGCGATATACACCGTCCCTGCCGTTGACATCCCTGCCCTGCGAATTACACTGCTCAACAATAGTCCCCCAATCGTCCTGGGCGATTTCCCGGTTGCCAACGGTAGCTCTATAACAGTCAAAAGCTTCGATATAGCGGGGAAAAACAGTTTCAATAAAATTAGAGAGATCGGCGTCTCCCGGCTTAAACTCGATAATGACAGTATCGTCATATTGGGCATTATCCCTGAGATATTTTTCGCTCCTTAATTTATAAGTAATGTAACTTTTAATACCCCGGCTCGACAGCTCACCCAACTCGACTACCGCCACCAATTCCATATCGCTCACGTTTACTGCCGGAACGGACTTGCCCCCATAGCCCCAAGGCGCCTCGATTTCGGCCATGGTTTGCATGAAATGCTTATGCTTATTCTGAATGGGTTCATCAACTTTCGCTCTGTGCCGCAAGTCAAGGTAGTATTTATTCATTTATGGCGCAACTCTCGTGGCAATGTTGGTAATATTTTGGCTCCGCAAGATTCTCCTTGCACTTTCCAGTGAGCTTTGGTCGGGGAACTCAAAAACCAGCCTGAAATTCGGATTTTGTCTGACAGCTTCAGAGGCGCGTGCAAGATCATTAATCTGCTTGGCTTTTGTGGTCAACGCGGTTTTCCTGTCGATCAATGTTACACCATCGGCCTCAATACCATCAAATCTTACAAAATTGTTAACCCCTGGGTTACTGCTGGCGGCGGGATTGTCAAATCTCAACGACGGAGATGAACGGCTGCCGGACGCCACATCCGAGGCGGCACCGGTAGTGCCCGCTTCAAACCGACCGGGACGGGTAGTAAAATCGCCCTGGGGCTCTCGCACAAAAATAAGCCCCCTATTGGGACCGTCGAGGCGGCGGGCATCTCTTACACTTACGGTGTCACGATTACTCAGGTCCACACCCACCCGCCTGTCAGGGTTTGCAAAGCGGACCCGGTTGCGGAAACTGGCTGCCAGCCGCGGTAGATTTCGACGCAGGAATTTGCCACCAATAATCGCCGCGCCAGCCACCGCCAAGGTGCCCACCACAACTTTGCCGGCCCGTTCCTCGTCAAAGCCCGTTGCCGCTACCACCAGCGCGGTGGCCTCTTGGAAGGCAAACTCGACACCGTCATTTATCGCGTCACCGATCGGCGAGGCAAGGACCGCCTCGCGCACCGCGAACTTGACCGGCCCACCGGCAATGTCGAGGGCGATCAGTGCAAAGCGCGCCAGCGGCCTGTCCAACTGTTCGCTGAGGTCCAGGGAGAGCTGCCCCAGGGTTTCCAGCACCGGGGCGGCCGTATTAATCAGGGTATCAAGGGTCGTGCGCTGATCCGGCAGAAATGTGTCATCGGTCGAGGCAAGTAAAATTGGTTGATTGCGCAAGTCGTCAAGCCGCTGCCCGACGGCCACAACATCACCCAAAGCATTGTCCAGGTCGAGAGACTGGAACACGTCTTCAATCTGTTCAGCGCTCGCCCCCTCGGCGGCCAGGCGCGCCCTGATCTGCTCGGCCAGGCTCTCCGTATCGGTGTCGTCTCCCCCCAAACCGGTAAACGGATTATTCGACACTAATTCGCTGGACAGGGCATTGCCGAGAGAATCGTCGAGCGCCACCGGGTCATTGGTATTGGCGGCCAGCAGTCGCAACGGGTTGCCCTCTTCATCCAAAAACAGACTGTCGTTGCGGGGATCGTTGAAGCTGGCAAACAGCAGCTCCGGTCTCAGGTTGCGGGACGCGGCGAGGGCCTCGGCATTGACAATGTTTTGCCGCAGGCGGGCAATACTGCCCGTCTCGCCGGCCAGGCCAAACGCACCGGCGAGCCTCTGACCGATAAAACCGGCCAGTTCACTGCCGACAGTGCCGGCGATGTATTCTAGCCCGGCGTCTTTATCAAACGCCGTCAGAACACCGGCGGTGATCAAGGTGGTCAGGCGCTGGGTTTCCGCCGCCTGCAGCCCGAGGAAAGTACCGTCGTCACCGGTTATGGCACTGCTCAGCGTGCTGCCGAGATTTGATACCCAATCCGCGGGGGCCACCTCACCGGTCCTGATAAAGGTTTCCGCCGCACCCAGCCAGGGCGTCACGTAATTCAGCGCAGTGCCGAGCGTGCCACCGACTTCGGTGCCGACACTCTCGATCAGGTTACCCACCTTGCCATCTGCGCCCACCCCCCTGACCGGCCCCAGACCGGCTGCCGCCAGGCTCGACCAACTGGTTATTTTTCCGCTTTCAATCAGTTGCCTGCTGGCAGCGCTGGCAACCTGCAGTGCGCGGGCGGAGGTTTTCGCAAACTTGACCGTGTCGGCCACGGTGGAGACGGCGGCCACTTGTCCAAATCCTTGCGCCGCCCCCGACAGGGCGCCGCTGATAGCGCCCGCGGCGACCGAGCGCCAACTGAATTCATCCTGGTACCCCAAGGCAATAAACAACCCCTGCTGCACAATCGAGGCCGCGGCACCGACAATAGCGCCGGCAACGGCAAAGGCGGCCACGGTGGCGGCGGTGCCGGACAGCCCCAGGAAAGTCCCGGCGGCGCCCAGGAAAGCGCCGGCCAGGCCGGCCGTGGCAATGACCGCCACCACGGCGATGATCACCACAATAATGATGGCGAGGAAACTGCCGCAACCGTCGTCTTTGGGATCGGATTTCAGGTTGGGCAGGGTGGAGCCGATAATATCGCCTTCGTTATACACCACATGGGTGTCGGCCGTGAGCCGGCCGGTCTTCACGGTATTGGGTATCTGCAGTCGCTGGCCTTCGGTCAGGGGTTCCCCGGGCAGCAGGCCGTTGGCTTCGGCCAACACAAACCAAAGACTGGGGTTACCATAGACGGCGGCGGCAATTCCCTCCAGGGTATCGCCCGCCGAGGCGGTGATGAAGGTTACGGCACTGTTGGGAAAGTCCTCCCCAAGCGGCTGCACCAGGTTGTAGGCGCCAGTGTCCAACAAGGTTTCACTGGCGGCGTCCTCGGTCTCCCCGGTTTGACCAACAGGATTGCGGTTGGCGTAGGCAAATTCGGTTTCGAAAATATCATCGCCCTTGCCGGTGTCGTTGAATCGATAGAGAATCTGGCCGTCGTTGTTGTAGACAAAGCGCAGCAGTTCGCGCCGGTCCTGGTTGTCACCCTCCCCTTTGTCGAGTTCAACCAGGTTGTCGTTGACGTCATAGTTATTAATGGTGCGGCCGCCGACGTCTTTACCGCGGGCATTGATTCGGGTTTCCTGACCGGCGGCGTTGTAGATATGGTCGAAGTAGAAAGTATCGCCGTCGTCGACCAGTTTGGTGCGGGTGACATTGCCGGCGCCATCGAGGGTGAGTGTGGTCTGTTGGCCGTCGTCGTTGGTGAAAAAGTTACGGTTGTTCTCGTGATACTGTCTGGTGGTGACCTTGTCCACCGCACCGCTCGCATCGAAGGTGCGAAAGCGCGTGACGTTGCCGACATTGTCATAAGCCCAGTCGGCGGTGACGGTGCCACCGCTTTCAGCGCGAATAACACGGCCGTTAGCATCGAAAAGGTAATCGGTGACCGTACCCTGGTGATTGACCATCACCCGGTTACCGGCGGCGTCGTAACTGTACTGGACCTCAATGGCACCGCGCTGGGTTTGTTGGATCACGCGGTTGTTGGCGTCGTAACTGTACTGGTGATCGACAAATCGCGTGCCGGCAGCCAGCCCCTCGTTATCCGGATCGTAGCCCAGATCGGTAAAGGCGTGGGCCAGATTGCCGGCGGCGTCCCAGTTGTAATTGGTCTGCATGCCGGTCACCGTATCGGCCCAGCGCACCATTTGGCCGATGGCATCGTAGGCATAGCTGACATTGCGGTTGTGGGCATTACCCGGTGTGGTCACCACTTCGGTGAGACGCTTGCCGGCCAGGTCGTAGGTGTAAGTAGTGCTGACACCGGTGCCGACATCGTTGACCGCCAGCAGGCGGCCGGCGGCGTCGTAACTGCGGCGGATGTCTTTGCCGTTGGCGCTGAACTCGCGCACCACCCGCCCCTGCTCATCATAGTCAAAAGCGGTGATCCGGCCGCCGGCATCGATTTGCTGCAACAACCGGCCAAAAGCGCCGTACACTTTTGTCGTGATCCGCCCCGCCCCGTCCACTTCAGCCACCAGGTTACCGTAGGCATCGTACTGGTTGCGCTCGCTGATAGCCTGACCGTTTTGACGGGTGACTGTCTCCCCCACCCGACCCAGGCCGTCCCAGACCTGCCGCGATTCATTGCCGTTGCCATCGACTGTCAGCGTGCGGTTACCGCGCCCGTCATATTCATAGCGGGTAACAAAACCCAGGGCATCCTCGGCGCGCACCAGGCGGTCGCGTTGATCATAGGTCATATCGACACTTTGACCGAGGGCATTGGACATCTGAATGCGGCGGCCAAACACATCGTAAACGTGGTCGACGGCGTCGCCCCTACCGTCGATGGTCTGGATAAGGTTGCCCACCTTATCGTAGCGTTTGTATTGCGTGTTGCCGAGCGCATCAATTTCGGCGGTGTTGCGACCGAGCCGGTCATAGCGAAAGGTTGTGGTGTTAAAAAGCTGGTCCTGCTCGGTCAACTGACTACCCAGCGCATTCCAGGTGCGGCGTGTCTGCCCGCCCAGGGCATCGACAATCAAGGTGATATTGTCCTGTAAATCGTACTCGAAACGGGTGACCGCCTGTTGCCCGTCGACTTGCGGTGCGAACTGCGCCACCTCGCGATTGCGGCTGTCATAGGCATTGAAGCTGGTAATGGGATTGGGTGCGCCCTCGTCACCAAAACTTTGGGTCACTACCCGATTGCCGTTGGCATCTACGCCAAACTCACGCCAGACGCCGGTTTCACCGTTGGTGGCGATCAGATTATTGAGCGCATCGTAGCGGTTTTCCACGAAGTAGCCCGTATCGCTGCCATCGCGCTGGACCGTTGCACCGAGGTTCCCGGTGGCTAGTGTTTGCAACGTCAGTGCAGCGGCGGCCAAATCCAGGGGCCCGCTGTAAAGACCGGGATCGACATCGACTGTGTCATCGGCAGACAGGCTGATAGCGCCGTTGGTCTCCGTCGCTGCAACGGCAATCGAATTGTCGGTAACTGCCAGTGTCGCCTCGGCCGTATCCACCCGCAACCAATCCACGATAACCTCTTCACCGGCGCTATTGAGGTAATGTATTTTTAAGTCGTATTGCCCGGCTGCCAGCAACGCCAGTGTGGTCTCGAAGGTGGAACCGGTAGCCGCCAGAACCACTTCGTTGGCAAACTCGGTGCCGCTGCCGGCCGCGCGCCACGACAGGCGCACATCGCCGTCAATGGCGGCGGCTTCGGCGGCGGACAAAACCGCCGACACACTGAGGTCATACCCGAGCACGGTAACCGTCGGCGGCATGGTGGTGGTGTCCGTCTCAGTGATTTCGGTCGAGGTGACAGTCGTGGTGTGGGTATCACTGAAGGCGGTGCCGTAAAAGACGCTGTAGTCGACACTGCCCGGGTTGTCGAGACCCGGGTCAACCACCAGCCGATTCCCTTCGCGCACCGCCATGGCTCGCTCGCCGTTGACGACAACAACCTGGCTGTCACCCACCGGCGCCGCACTCCAGCTCGCACTGCGGCGTGTGTCAGTGAGCAGACCGCTGCCGACAGTGACTTCGAACGTGTCGAGAATGGTATCCTCGACTTCACCGACAGCCCGCAGGGTGACTGTATAGGTGCCCGCTTCCAGCGCGTTGTCACCGGCCCCAATCACAATCGGGAAAGTGACGAATCCGAGACCGCTATCAATCCCCTCGACACTGGCACTGCCGCGGATACCAGCATCGGCGCTGTTAACCCAGGTGGCGGACACACCGAGCAGGTCGCCGCCAAAAGCGCTCGGCAACGTGGTATCGACGTTAACCCGGTAGAAGTTATCGGCACCGACCATCACGGTAGACTCGGTCAACGCCGAACTGACACCCAGGTGACCGCCCTGCGCCTCAAACGGCAGCTCTTCACTGGCGTAACCGGCACCGGTGTCGTCCTGCCACTGGATACGGAAAGCCAGTTCCTGAGGGTTGGTCACACCCGTCAGCGTCGCGCGGTACAGCCCGCCGCCGAGATCGACCATAGACACCGTCGTCGTGGTTGTGCCCGGCATGCCAAAGGCGACTTCGGGATCGACGACACCGGCATCAAACTGCACGCTGATCTCGAGTGTATCGGCAGCAGTTTGGGCTACGGCTATGTCGTTTATGCGTGGCGGCAATGTCACCGATTGCTCGGCCGTCCAGGTCAGGCTGCCGACGGCATCCTCGGTCACGACCCGGAAAAAAACGGTATCACCGGCAGTCAGGGCACTGGTGGGTATGGACACCGAGCCGGTCTCGCTAAACCAGGTACCCTGCACGACGCTCTGGTTGGCATAGGTATTCGGATCACTGCGGCTCGCGGTATCGTAAACAACATAAGACTGGACATTGGCACCGCTCGGCAGCGTCCAATCGAAAGTCAGTGAATCGCCCAGACTCGCGCCGATATTGGAGGCGGGAAGCGGCACCGAATCCAACTGCCCGGTAAAGGCAAAAATCTGGTTGCCGGCCGTATCGTATTCGTAGATCGAGCCGCTGTTATCAGGGCTGATGGAACGCAGTAGATTACCATTGCTGTCGTAACTGAACTGTTGCACAAAGCCGTCTTCATCGACCGACCGGCTGCGATTGCCGTTGGCGTCGTAGCCAAAGCTTTTGAGTAAATCATCGGCGCCACCGGGGCCCATCAGTTCGGTTTCCGCACTGAGACGGTTGAGCGCGTCGTAGAGACGCCTTATTTCCTGGTCGTTTACATTATCGGCCACCAGGGCGGCAAAATTGGTGCCGCCGTCAAGCGTGGTCGGGTCTACAGCCACCGCCAGGGTATTGAAATACCGCTTGGCCAGGGTCTGGTTGCCATTGGCATCGAAACCGAAGACATTGATCACACGGTTGCCGTCGATAACCGCAACCTCGCGGTTGAGCGCGTCAAAATAGCTGTATTCGGTAAGCATCTGGGCTGAGTCTGCCGCCAGGGTGCGGCTGGTCTGGTTGCCTACCCCATCGTAGGTATAGCGGGTGATGACGCGCTCGACGCTGGTGGCGAGTGTTGCCGGATCGAAAACTTCAACCTGCGGTGAGTGCTCTTCGATCAAACGATTGGCAACATCGTAAACCCGGTTGGTCTGATAGACTTCGCCCGCCGGCGGTGTCGGGCGCACGGCCGGGTCGAGCGTGGCAAGGTCCAGCCGCTGTGTATAATTGCGCTGCTCCAGCACATTATCCTGGGAGTCATAATCAAATTCGGTGAGATAGCCCTCGCCGTCAACCTGTGCGACCAGTCTGTCCTTGGCATCATAGTAGGCCACCGTGCGGTTGCCATTGCGATCGATAATTTCAATTTGATTGCCATACGCATCATAGGCAAACAGCTCCTGGGGCGAGACAGTGGCGGTGGTAAAACTCGGACTGTCGGTGCCGGCATCGATCAATGTGGTCACGGTGATGGCCGGCAGGGTAATGCGGGTTACCCGCCCCAGGAGATCGTACTCCATGGCTGTGATGCGGGACTCGCCCGCCGGCGCTGCGGGCCTGACCGCGGGGTCCTGGGCAGCGGCCGCCAACCGGGTCATATACAGCGTTTCGCTGAGCATTTCACCGGCGGCGTTGAAGGTGAACTCCCTGAACGCATTGTCGCCGTTGATTTCGGCAACCAGTCGGTCGTTGCTGTCGAAGTAACGGGTGGTAATATTGCCCTCGGCATCCACTACCTGGACTTCATTCCCGGCCGCATCGTAGCTGCGCGCCAGGGTCGGCACTATGACTTCAAAGCCGCCGTCGATAGCGTAGCGACTAACCGACGGCAGGGTTTCCAGAACCACGCGATTGTTGCGGTCATAGGCAAAGGTGCGGGTGTTACCGTTGGCGTCGGTAACCGCGATTTGATTACCCACGGCATCGTAGCTGATCAGGGTGTCGTTGTTCAGCGCGTCTACCTGGCGCACAACCCGGTTGTTCAAATCGTATTCGGAACGCGTGGTATTACCGTTGGCATCGGTGTTGGCAATGGCGTTGCCCACCAGATCGTATTCGATGCTCTGAACCAGATTCAAACCGCTCGGATCAAATATCTCCCGCACCAGGCGATTGTTCAGATCATATTCAAACAGTGTTTGCCGGACGGCGCCGGGCTCCAGCGGATTACTGAGCGTTTCACTGGTCTTGTTGTTGGCCCCGTCGTAGGTAAATGTGGTGACGGTGCCGTCGACGTCGGTAAATGTCGTCAGGCGGTTATTCAGGTCGTAAACGTAACTGAGCTGGCGCGGCGCCGCCGTATCGGCAAACTGTACCTCGCGACTGACGTTGCCGGCGGCATCGTATTCAAACAGAGTGGTACTGCCGTCGGACTCGATGCGTTGCACGAGCCGGCTATTACCGTCAAACACCGATGTAAACACCCGATCATCGGCCGAAGGTGTCGCAACCGGCGGGATGAAGTCATCCACGGGTCCGGTATAGCGCGTCATAAAAATCGTTTCACCGCTGCGGTTACCGGCCGCGTCGTAAAGAAACGCGTTCACATAGCCCTCAGCGTCCAGAATGGCAATCAGGTTGTTGCTGCCGTCAAAGTAATAGCGTGCGACCCGACCCAGGGCATCCGTTACCCTGATACGATTGCCGAGGCTGTCGTAGGCGAATTCCGAGCGGTTAGTCTCTCCGTCGATTTCGGCGCTGACTCTATTGTTTAAATCGTATTCCTTGCGGGTGACACGCTCATCGGCCGTGCCGGCAGCGCTGCGGATGAGCAATTGATTACCCATGGCATCGTAGATAAATTCCGTGCGGGTACCATAGGAATCCACCTGAGCCGTGAGCCGGGCGTTGCCGTCGTATTCAAAGGTCGTGGTGCTCCATACCTGGGTGGTACCGTCGTCGCTTTGCAGTCTCGCCTCAGCCACCCGGTTACCGGTTTGATCGTAACTGTTACGGCTGACACCGCCCTCGGGAGTGGACGTTTCCAGCACGCGGTTGGCCAGGTCGTAGGTAAACGTTGTCAGGCGCGGCTGGCTGTTTGCGGCTTCGGTAACGCTGGTGCGGTTGCCCACCGCATCGTAGGTGTAGGCGGTGATATTGCCGACACCGTCGGTGAGACTGAGCAGGCGGTCTGCCGCATCATAGGTAAAGGCATTGTCCTGGGCGATAGCGCGGGCGGCTTTGGCGGCGTCGTAATCGCTATCTCCCGGTTGTGGCAAGTATTGCCCATGTGTCACCAGGGTCTGATTGCCAAACACATCGTACTGGAAAGTAGTGCTGAATCCTTCAGGGTCGGTTACCAAAACCTGGCGATCGAGCAGATCATAGCCGTACACGGTGCGGCGGGCGTCGGTGCCGTCGGCAGCGGACTGCGTCGTGCTGGTGGTATTGCCGCGCAGGTCGTAAGTATTGCTGGTCAGTATGCCGCCCGCCGACACGGTGGATACCAGGCGCCCCAAACTATCGAAACTGTTGGTTTGTATGCCGCCGTTGGCATCGGTTACCTGAGTTTGATTGCCGAGCACGTCGTACTCGTACTCGGTGACACCGCCGATCGGATCGGTAACCTGCAACAGGCGATTGTCCTGATCATATACATAGAACGAATGCCGCTGCTGGCCCGCGATGGCGGTCGCCTGGATAGTTTCGATCTTGTTGTCGGCGCCGTCGTAGCGATATTCCGTGCGCACGCCCTCGCCGTCCACACCCGCCACCATGCGATTGTCGCGATCGTATTCAAACGTGTTGGTGCGCGCCTCGGCCAGCCCGGGCGCCAGTGTCAGCCGAATCCGGTTACCGGCGCCGTCGTAGGCAAACTCCCTGCCCTCACCGGCGCCGTTGACCTCGGCTGTGCGGCGGTTTTCGCGGTCGTATTCAAACGTTTCGGTACGCGTCTCCGGCAGGCCGGCGGCGAGGGTTTTGGCAGTCAGGTTGCCATTGCCGTCGTAAACAAACCGGGTGACTGCGCCGAGCGCATCGGTTTGGCTGACAACACGGTTATTGCCGTCGAAAGTGAATGTGATCACCCGCTCAGCGGCCGTTGCGAAGGCGTCGCGGCGCTCCAGCGTATTGCCGTTGGCATCGAGAACAGAGCGCGTGATCGTGCCCTGGGCGTCGATGGTATCGATAAGGCGATCGGCCGTGTCATAGGCAAACCGGGTGATACGTTGTTCGTCGCTGCCGGCAGCCTCGATAATCGCAATGCGGTTACTGCGGTTATCATATTCGAAGTCGGTGACCACGCCGAGCGCGCTGGTGGCCCGCACCTGCCGGTTGACAAGGTCGTAGGCAAACACCTCGGTGCGGCCCGCATCACCGGGCTGCCCCGCGGGCAAACCGCTGGCCGGAACGATCACGCGCTGATCGAACAGAGTACGACGAGTGCGGTTGCCCACCGCATCATAAGCGTACTCGGTCAAGTAACCCTCCGCCGTGATCGCGGCGACCTCGCGATTGACAGCGTCATAGTAGCTGTGGGTTACGGCTATATCAGTGCCGGCGAGATTACGGAACTGGCGCGTTTGCAGGCGGTTGCCGACCGCATCATAGGCGAATTCGGTCCGAAAACCCTCGGCGTCGATACTGGCGACGACACGACTGAGCCGGTCGTATTCAAACAGTGTGGTCTGATCTGCGGCTGTTACCGGCAGCACGGGGGCACTGGCCGGATCAACAGGCAGGGGCAACGGCTGCATATGCAGTGTGCGGCTCACCACATTGCCGTTGTTGTCGTAGACGAACGCCGTGGCGTAACCCTCGGCATCGACCGATACGGTTACCTCGTTGCTGGCATTGTAAAAACTGGTAGTCGCATGGCCGCGGGCATCGATCACCTGGGTGCGGTTACCGTTGCCGTCATAGGTGTACCGGACAATATTACTCTCCGGGTCCTGAATCTCGACCACGCGGTTATTGGCATCGTAGCTAAACACACTGGTGTTGCCATTGGCATCTGTCACCAGGGTGCGGTTATCATTCTCGTCGTAGGCAAACGTTGTGGTATTGCCGGCGGCATCAGTTTGGGAAACCAGTCTGTCGTCGAGATCATACCCAAAAGTGTCGGTAGCCGCCTCGGGCGTATTGGCAGCGCGAGTCACCGTGACACGGTTGCCCACGAGATCAAAGCCGAACTGCGTCTCGATGTTGTCGGCGGTTGTCTGCCGGATCAACCGATCATTGTCGTCATAGGCAAACTGTGTGCTGCGCCCGAGTGCATCGGTTTGCAGCAGGCGGTTACCCACGGCGTCATAGGCAAATAGCGTCACCTGCCCTTCGGCATCGGTGACGCGCACGACACGGTCCACGGCGTCAAATTCGGTCGTCGTTGCATTGCCATTGGCATCGGTCGCCGTTGTGCGGTTATAGACCCGATCGTAGTCGTTCTCAGTAATACCGCCCTCGGCATCGATTACGCGGCGCAAATTTCCCTCCGCATCGTAGTCGAACACCGTCAGCTGTTCATCGCCGGTGCCCGCCGCAGTGCGACTTTCGACACGGTTACCACGTACATCGTAGGCAAAAGTGGTGGTGCGACCCTGCGCGTCAGTGGTGGAAATACGGCGGTTACCCGGATCGTATTCAAACCGCACCAGCCCCCCGCGGGCATCGATCAGGCTGATGCGATTACCCACGCCGTCATACTCGAGCCGCGTTTCAAAGCTGAGCGGATCGAGAATCCGTACATTGCGATTTAAGGCATTGTAAATAAATCGTGTGTCGTTGCCACGAGCGTCGGTAAAACGGATGCGGTTGCCTAACGCGTCGTATTCAAAACCCTGGCTGTGCCCCTCTGGATCGACCTGTGCAATGACCCGGTTATTCAGATCGTACTGAAAGTTTGTGGTGCGCGCCTGATCGGTGCCGAAAGCCCGTGTTTCCGCGGTCAGGTTACCAAAAGTGTCGTAATCGCGGTGTGTCACCACCCCGAGCGGATCGATGGTGTCCGTCAGCCGGTCCACACTGTCAAAGTCAAACCGACTCAGGCGGCCCTCGGCATCAAGCTGGGAAACACGGTTGGCGTTGCCGTCATAGGTAAAACGCGTGGCTTGCCCCAAGGCATCGATATTGGTAACCAGGCGGTTCAGTGCGTCGTATTGAAAGGCCGTGGTGCGCTGGAGGTTGTCGAGGGCGGTGAGTTGATTGCCGACTTTGTCGTAGGTAAAACGCTGGGTGTAGAGATCACTCAACGCCTGCTGGTCGGCCGGACTCAAATCGGCCACCAGTGCGGCGAAGCCCAGCTCCTGGCGCAACAGCCGGTATAACATCGCATCGCTTTGCGACAGGGCGTTACCGACGCCATCGACTTGCCCGATCAATTGGTTAAATTCGTCGTAAATAAACCGGGTAGACTTTGCCTGGTCAACATTGTTGACAATAATTTTGCGGCCGGCGTCTTCGACATTACCAACCCCACGCACTTCAATTTCATCGATATAGATGTCGTCACCATTGCTGCTGGCATCCGCCATAAACCGCACGCGCGCATCACTCGAGAAGTTATAGTCTCTACTGGAGATGCTAACCACGGCACGCTTGAACTCGTTGTTGCTAAAGTCTACGCCCCTGGCGAAGGTCGCAACGGTCTGCCAACTGCTGCCGTCCCACAACTGCACGAAGAAGTCCTCGTTGTTTTCCATGCTGACGGCGTAATACCAAAAGTCGATTTCCAGGGTCGAAAACTCGCTGATATCGTAACTGGCGCCGTGAAAAAAGGAGGATGCAACCCCACTGTTGTCCTGTATATTGGCGGCATTGTTCCCCTGATGGGCAAAGCTGCCGCCGGTGTAGAGCTGCATATCGGCACCGCCGTCTACATAGTTGCCGAGACCAGTCTCGAAATCATCGTAACTCAGGACCACTACGGCAGGCTCGGCATTGGGATCGGGCTCCTCAACCGTCACATCCGCACCGACAATGACAGCGGTGCGATTTTCGCGGGAATCATATTGGAAAACGGTTTTAACGCCGTTTGCATCTTCCACTAACACTAGTTTATCGTCCCGATCAAAGAGGAAGCGGGTGCTGTTTCCATTTTCATCGATGGTTTCGATTTCATTGCCGTTGGCATCAAAAATATGTTCTACGGTGTAGCGCACCGGATTGCCTGTGATTGGATCGATCACCTCGGGGCGAATTTCTCGAACAAGGCGATTATTGCCGTCGTATTCGAACTCGTTTATATTGCCGTTGGCGTCCGTAAACGCGACCCGATTACCCGGTGCGTCATAGGCAAAGGTGGTGACATTGCCCTCCGCATCGGTCTGGCTGACGAGTTGATTCTCTTCATCGTAGCGGAACGTCAACACCTGCCGCAGGGCCGGCACCAACTGCAGGCCGGCAATAACGCGAAGTTGGTTGTTGTTGGCGTCGTACTCAATGCGGGTAACCTGGCCATCGGGATCGGTCTGCTGGCGCACCAGGTTGTTCCGGGTATAGAGAATGTCGGTAGCAAAACCGCGGTTATTGGTGGTGCGTATTCTGTTGCCTTCCCCGTCATAGGCAAATGTAGAACTGTAGCGGATCGGCGTGACACCATCCGCACCGGCCACTTCGGCAGTGGTGGTCTCAACGAGTTCCCGGCGCCCGTTGAAGGTAAATTCGGTGCGGCGGCCTTCGGCGTCCACTTTCACCGTGCGATTACCCACGACATCGTATTCGAACCGGGTGGTGCGGTCCTGCAGGGGGTCGGTCTCCGACGGGTCAACAGTGGCAATCAGGTTATTGTTGCGATCAAAAACACGGGTAACCGTATGTCCGTTGGCATCGGTCACACTGATACGGTTGCCGACCGCATCATAGGTGTTGGTGGTCGTGTGTCCCTCCGGGTCTGTGACGCTTAACAGCCGATCGTCCGCATCGTAGGTAAATGACGTGACGCCGCCATTGCCGTCGATAAACTGAGTGACGTTCCCAAATTGGTCAAATGCACTGTGGGTTACGTTGCCTTCGGCGTCGATGGTGCGGATATTGTTACCGAAAGCATCATAAAAAAGCTGTGTCACCTGCTGCTTGTCGGGATCGCTCAAATCGCCGGCGTCAAGAAAGACGGTGCGCTTGATCTGGTTGCCGAAACTGTCGTAGGCAAAACGCGTTATGTCGCCGCCGGCATCGCGCCGCTCGATCAGGTTTTGGTTGGTGTCGTAGTCAAAAAAGGTCGTATGCAGTGTCAGGATAGCTTCGATATCCGCTGCGGATAAATCGGCAATCAGCGCGGCGTATCCCAGCTCAATTCGTTGCTCCTGGTATTGCTGATCGTCACTGTTAACCAGCGCATTGCCGACTGCCGAAGTGCTGCTGGCGATCTTGTTGAAACCGGTGTAGGTAAACGTCGTCAGGTTATCTGCGTTATCGGTTGCCGCCAGCAGGTTCCCCTTGTCGTCGTACTCAAAATGGCTGGTAAAAGCCTCGACAATAAGCGCTTTTTCAGCCTCGCTAAGTTCGGCCACCACTTTACCCTGGCCGGCACTATCGACGATACCCAGCTCTCTTCTGATCTCGCGGTAATAACTGCTGTCGCTGTTGGTGGCCCCAAAACCGTTGCGGTCGGTCACCGCAACCAGATTATCGGCAGCGTCGTATTCATAGAGAGTCTGCAAGCCCTGCTGGTCGACCACCGCGGTCAGGTAACCGTCGGCACGATAACTGTAGGTCAGGCTGTGAGCATTGCGGATAGCGTCAACCTGGGCCTGAAAACTTGGATCGGAGCCGGCCTGGCCGGCGCTGTAAGTGGCGTAGTAACCGTTCGCCAGCCGCCATTCGATATACTGGGCATCATTCGAAAAGGCCCGATTATTACCCAGGGCATCGACCATGACCGTCGTGCCGCCGGCAAAATGCGAATAGGGATCAACGGCGTCTTCCGGAACACCGTTACCCGGGTACTCCTCCTGCTCAGCACGGTCGTAGTGGCCAAAGAAACGCCGGGAATCAGTGGGGTCATCGACGAAAGTAAAGTCGTAGTCAAATGTTGTGCTGCCGCCGCCGGCGTCA
>NZ_ML660096.1:96058-279807 GCF_007004655.1 Exilibacterium tricleocarpae | reverse complement strand
AAGGGTGGGTCCGCCTATGGCGACGTTTATCCGTGTGGCCGGAAATTGCGCCTGTTACCGAATAGGAGAATATTGTCCATTCGATCCTGTTATGACAGTCATAATCCACTTCGATAAAGTCCCAGCGCCCGCTCCCGGGTGGGATGAAGGTCCAGGTTTCTGTGTGGTAGTAATAACCGGGGGGATCATTGCGCTGGTTGTTAATACCGACCGGGCCGATAATCAAATGATCCGGATAAAGGTCGCTGGTTTGTGGTGCCGGAATCGTCACCGCGCGGGCCTGTAAGGCTGTTAGGAGCAAAGCTGTGGTCAACAATGCTCGCTTATAGAGATTACCAAGAGCCGCAGAGGTAAACAAATGTTCGCCTGATACTCCGTTTGCTTTGACCTGGAACGCCATATACTTTCTCCCAATTGATTGAGTTGACGAGTGTCCGATTCACTCAGGTCTTATTGATATCAAATTTATGCACAGGAAAATCTAGTGGTTCGGGAAGTGAGATAATTGCACATCCATTGTTGTTAAAGTTTACTTTTGAGTTTTAAATACCCATTGATTGCTAAGTGCAACCAAATTCCTTCTGATGAGGTGATGCACCTCGTATTTGAATCCGCGTTCTGGGAAATGGATGGAGCTCAATAAGTCCGCCGGTAACTGGCTCTACGCGATGAATAACTTGGCGATGAATTATTTATTGCTGCTAGTTTTTCGTAGATTACACATCCATTTGATTGGCTTGATGCTAAGTGTTTTCTAAGAGAGTTGCAAGACAGCAGGATTATTTATCGTTTGCTGACAAAGAAAAGATGAGTAGAAGTATTAGTCTGACTAGGTATCGCAAAGTGTTATGAAGCCTGAGCATGGAGTTATTCGATAAAAGACTACATGTGCCTGAGGAATGCTATGCGTTAGTACTGCCAATACAATAAGCATCTCAAACATCTAAGCAGCTAAAATCCATACTTTTGTGGTTGGGAGCCGCAGTTTTTTGGTAGGCCTATATAGCTCCAACTCTTTTGGTGCATCACTGGATTAGCCGGGCGATTTAGTTCAGTGGTTGGTCTGTATGTAAATCCTACATCATTCCCGAAAATGGTCTTGGAGGGCTTCGTTATTTAGGACCTCGCGCGGCTGCATAAGAAATAGCATCGATGACCCATGTATTGAGTGTTTCTATACTCCACGCTGAACTGGAAGTGAGCGTTCAATAATTTGAGTTTGTGATTTTACAATGTCCATACGCAGGTGGTACTGAAATTAACGTAACCGGTGCTGATGCCAATCGCTGTAGATACCTGCTTTCGCTAAAGTTGTCTACTTTTTCCTAAGGCACCTACTTTTGGTTGATAGTGGCAACTAAGAGGATTTGGACCCATTTATCGACCTCATACTAACCCTTACGATCTTGGTTAAGAACACTGGGGGTAAGTCTGTCTTCTCTTATAGTGCAGCCACGACCAGAAGTAGGTGCCGAAGGTGAGTGGCATTCGTAACAGATCTTGGTTTGCTACGTAGTTGCTGCTGATGCGGACATGGACCTTTTTCATCAGATCGGGCAACAGGTTTGTTCGAATCCAGCCCCGGGGTGCATTTTCTTGCCGTAGGCTACAAGATCAGGGACGTGTCGGTGCAGGGTGTTTTTCAGCCCCACGACAGAGTCTTGTGCCAGAAGGGGGGTGTAGTAGCAAGCGGTTCCAACCTGCAGAGGTTTCACTACCGGAAGGCTTAAAAATACCCTGTACCGGCGCGGCCCGTGCCGGGTGGCACTCTGTCGACTCTATCGGATGGCACCTTGTCGACCCTACCGAGTTGCACCCGGTCGACAAAACACCGTGTAACAATCTGCCGCCCCTACCGGACAGTCTTATCGACCTGAAACCGCCAGTTACACTTTTTTACCAACCCAGCGAGTTACAATTTTTTACTGTACCCGACTAGACCTCCAGCTTAGGGGTCCTCAATAATTCACCCCTTTGTCTTGGGGAGAGCAACAGTGTCCGGTCCAATCATCAACAACCGAACCCACCGCTGGTCAAATTATCGCCGTTTAACCGTTTGCGCCGCGCTGGTGGTTTTGCTCAGTGCCTGCAGCGATGACGACGACGATGACGACGGCGATGGCGAGCCGCCCAGCGCCGCGCCCACAGTGACCGTGGAAGGCAATACCCGGCAATTACTGTTCGACTGGGAACCTGTCAGCGGTACCAACTCCTATCGCCTGCTGCACAACCCGGACGGCGAGTCAGGCTTCTCCGCCATCACCGGCGACCTGGGGTTTACCGAAGTGGGCCTCGAAGTATCGCCGCACCGGTTCGATTGGGACGCTGCCGAGTTTATGGTTGAAGCCTGCAACCGGGCCGGCTGCAAGCAGTCGGAGACGCTGACCGTCGACGAGCAGATGCTCGATACCATCGGTTACTTCAAAGCATTTAATACCGATGCCGGAGACGGTTTTGGGTACAGTGTGGCGATGAGCGCAAACGGTTCCACCCTGGCGATAGGCGCCTACGGTGAGGACAGCGCGACACGCAATATAAACGGTAACCCCAACAACAATGTCGAGGGCGAAAATTCAGGCGCAGTCTATATTTTCGTGCGCAACCGCCAGCAGTGGACCCAGCAAGCCTATATCAAGCCAGGTAACACCGGCGCGGGCGACCAGTTCGGTTTTTCCGTTGCGCTGAGCGCCAACGGTAACACCCTGGTAGTGGGCTCCCCCTATGAGGATAGTTCCAGCGCCGGCGGCGGTGGCCAGAATGACGATCTGGAAGATTCCGGGGCCGTGTACCTCTTCACCCGCAGCGGTGACGGCTGGAGCCAGGAGACACTGTTTAAAGCCAACAACAGCGGCGCCTTCGACAACTATGGCTGGTCGGTGGCGATCGACGGCGAAGGCCGTACCCTGGCGGTTGGTGCCACCGGAGAGGACAGCGCCGACGGCGATAGCCAGAACGACGATACCGCAGAGGCCGCCGGCGCCGTCTACCTCTATGATTTTTCGACTGACGACGGCTGGGAATTCAGCCGCTACCTGAAGGCGGTTACTCCCACCGCCGGCGACAATTTTGGCTTTAGTTTAGCGCTCGATATCAACGGCGATACCCTCGCAGTAGGCGTCCCCTACGACGATGGTGGCGGCGATACGCGCGAGGATGCCGGTGCGGTTTACGTGTATTTGGAGCGCGAAAAGGAATGGACACTGCAGGCTTACCTGCAGGCGTCGAACAGCGAAATCGGGGACCTATTCGGCTATTCGGTATCGCTCAGTGATAACGGCGATACCCTGGCCGCGGGCGCCAGCGGGGAAGCCAGTAATGCGACTGGTATCGACGGCAACGAAGGCGATAACAGCAGCCCCGGTGCAGGTGCTGCCTACATTTTTACGCGCAGCGAGGACACCTGGGCGCAGCAGACTTATCTCAAAGCGTCGAACACGGAAGAGTCCGATAATTTCGGCGCGGCTGTGGCCTTGAGTGGCAGCGGCACTACACTGGCCGTCGGTGCGCCACTCGAGGCCAGTGCCGCCGCCGGTATCGACGGTGATCAGACGGATGAAAGTGAAGGCGGGGCGGGGGCTGCGTACTTCTTTACTTTTGCCGATGACGAATGGACGCAGCAAAGTTATGTGAAGGCGATCAACCCGGAGCAGGAAGATGGGTTCGGCACCGCTATCGCGCTCAGCCGCAATGGCACTTTAATGGCGATCGGCGCCCCCGGGGAAGACGGTAACGATACCGGCACCGGCGGGGAGCCGGACAATATGGCCGATGATGCCGGCGCTGTCTATCTTCACTGAGTGGTGGCCATGGGCCCCGGCATATATCGCCGGTTAAAAGACAGTTGCTGCGAGCAGTAGATGCTGGAACAGGAAAGCAGTAACAAAGTGTTATTGCACAGCCCTGTGAAATATAGCCCTGTGAAATATAGCTCTGTGAAATATAGCCCCGTGAAGTGTCGGGCGCGGCTCGCGGCGGTCAATCACAAGACGTTGTTTGCCCGGGTGCGCCACACTACTTAACCAACTGATCGCCTCCCGGTGTGCTTACAGCCAGTCGCACCGGGCGGTCTTTTATGTCGAGTTACAATTCTTTACGTTTCCCCGACTAGACCTTTGGTTTAGCGATCCCGGATAATCGAGCGATTTTGCACCGCGGAGAGGGTTCAATGTCAAGTCTAGGGTCGACTAGTAGAAAACAACAACAATACCAGGTATCTCATCAGCGCCGGCAACACGGTTATACAAGCTCCCGAGTTATTCTTGCCTGCGTCGCTGCTGCGGTTTTACTCAGTGCCTGCGGCGGTGGGGGTGGCGGTGGCAGCGACGATCCGGGCGATCCGCCGGCCTCGGCACCCGCAGTGACACTGGAAGCCGATATTCGCCAACTGCGATTTGACTGGGACGCCGTTGAGGACGCCATCGCTTACCGGCTTTTTTTTAACCCGGATGGCGAGGCGGGCTTTTCCCAGTTGGGCGGTAATATTGGCGCGACTAATATAACGGTTGAAGTGGCGGCGCACCGGCTGGATTGGGACGATGCCGAGTTTATTGTTGAAGCCTGCAACCGTGGTGGCTGCAGAGGGTCCGAATCCATTGCGGTCACTGACCAGATGCTCGACACCATCGGCTATTTCAAGGCGTCCAACACCGACGCTGGCGACTCCTTTGGTTACAGTGTCGCCCTGAGCGCTAACGGCGCCACCCTGGCGGTCGGTGCCTATGGCGAGGACAGCGCCACCACAATTATTGATGGCAACCCGAATAACAGCGCGGCCGGCGAGAATTCGGGTGCGGTGTATATTTTTGTCCGCGACGGGCTGGAATGGGAACAACAGGCTTATATCAAGCCGTCCAATACCGGTGCGGGCGACTTTTTTGGCACCGCCCTGGCGCTGAGCGACGACGGCAGTACGCTGGTGGTCGGCGCGACCGATGAAGACAGCTCCAGTGCCGGTGGTGGCGGGCAGAATGACGATGTGGAGAACTCCGGCGCGGTTTATGTCTTCTCCCGCGCCGATGGGGACTGGAGTCAGGATGCCGTGATAAAAGCCAGTAACATCGATGAAGATGATAACTTCGGTGAGGTGGTGGCGCTGAGCGGTGACGGCGATACACTGGCGGTAAGCGCCTACAGAGAAGCCAGCGGCGACCCCGGCAATCCCAATAACAATGCGAGACCGTCTGCCGGTGCTGTCTATCTCTATTCCCGCACTAATCAAGGGTGGGATTTTGACCGATATTTAAAAGCGCCCAACCCGGATCAGGACGATGTTTTCGGTACCAGTCTGGCACTGGACAGCACTGGCGAGACGCTGGCGGTCGGCGCCCCCGGTGATGATGGCAGTACAAATGGCATGACGGATTCCGGTGCGGTTTATGTATTTGTCGAAAACAACGATGAGTGGCAGCAACAGGCTTATGTGCGGGCGTCGAATGCCGATCAAGGCGATCGCTTTGGCGGCGCGGTGTCGCTCAGTGACGACGGCGATATGCTGGCGGTGGGGGCGGCATTCGAGGCCAGTGATGCCACCGGTATCGATGGTGACGAAGCCGATGACAGTATTGACGGCGCCGGTGCCGCCTATATCTTCACCCGCGAGGGCAATGCCTGGACGCAGCAGACCTATTTCAAAGCATCGAACACCGACTGGTCTGACAACTTCGGTGCAGCGCTTGCCCTGAGTGGCAGTGGCACCGCCCTGGCTGTAGGTGCCCCTTTCGAAAACGGCACCAGTGTCGGTATTGGGGGCGACCAGACCGCTGATCCCGAGTCAGATTATGGAGCGGTTTACTTCTTTGCGTTCGCAGACGATGAGTGGAGCCAGCAAAGCTATGTCAAAGCCACCAACACCAGTGCGTCCGATAGTTTTGGCGCCGCCGTGGCTCTCAGTCGCAACGCGGCGGTGATGGCGGTAGGCGCCTCAATGGAAGATGGTGATGCAACCGGTGTGGGTGGCGACAGCAACCAGGATGCGGTTAACGCCGGTGCCGTTTATTTGTACTAAGGAGAAGGGCATCACTCCGGTTTTTTTATGTACCACGGAAAGCCAGTGTTACGCCGGTAGCGAAAATAGCGAGTGGTCCCGCCTCCGGCGGCACGGTGCGGGGACTGGCTTTAGCCTGTCCCCTTAGGATGCCCTTAGGATGGTGCCACTTCCCTTCCGAAAGGCACCGCCTCCGGCGGCACAGTGCGGTGACGTCACTTTAGTTGCGTCACCATAGAATGGTGCCACTCCCCTTCCTTGAAACACCTGTTTGGTGTACTGCGATTTCTTTTTACCTCCCAGCTAAACCGTGAGCGTTCTTTTTGGCGCCGTGCCGCCGGAAGCGATGTTGTTTGAGAGTGGCGTGGTCCCCCTCGAGGGGGACGCAACTAAAGTTACGTCCCCGCACCGTGCCACTGGTGGATCGACTCTGAACTACACAGCATCATCATCTGCAGCAGACAAAACGGAAATGGTCGCGTCGATCTACAAGGTGCGACAGGCGACCGGTGACCACAAATGCAGGAGCGCGATCAATAGCATGACCCGGATCACGATTAACACATCGGGCGTTTTACTTTAGCCGGCAACCTTATTAGCATTCCTAGTCTCCCGCACTTTTATAGCTAAATGGAATTTGCAGCGTGTCTCTTGCTCTTCTTTTTTGTTTGCCCATTCGACCTTGGCGGAGGTATCCCGCCGGCGCGCGCTATGTCCTCAGCGTAACCATGCCCCTTCAGCTAGGTATTCACCATGAACTGTAATCGTGTAGTGCCAGACCTCGATCGACATATGTTTTTGCCCGGGTTCCGGCGGCGGGCGGCCGCGTTCAGCGTGAAGACCTGTTACCGGACCCTGCTATGGAGCCTGGTCCTGATGCTCTTGGCCGGTTGTGGCGGAGGCGGATCGCCGTCCTCGGCCGAACAGCCTGTTACTGATCCCGTGGTCGGCGAAGAGCTGGATATTCTGCCGCAGGTTTCGGCCGGCGGCCGGCAGTTTGCCGATCCCAACGTGCTGGTTTTTTTAAGGGGCAGTGCCTCGGCCGCCGCCGGCGCGACGATTACCGAGGTACTGTGGACGCAGGTCAGCGGCCCCGAAGTGACGATTCCCGATCCCAACCAATTGGAGAACGCGATCGTGGTGCCTGATTTGCGGGAAGAAACAGAGTTATCGTTTCGCCTGACCGCGCAGGACAGCGAAGGCCGGGTGAACGCATCCACGGCATTTTTATTCGTTCGGCCCACAGGCGCGTTTGCCAGGGTGGTGGGCGGCACTGTTGACGAGCGCGATGGTGCCGCCAGGTTTGTCGTCAAACTGAACGCGCCCCAGGCTGCGGAAACGGTTGTCAATTATGCGACCCGCTCGGGTACGGCCGAGGAGGGCAGCGATTATTTAGCCTCTGTCGGCAGCCTGTCATTTGCCGCGGGAGAAACTGAAAAAACTGTCACTATCACGATTTTCGATACCGACGCCACCGAGGACGATGAGTATTTCAACCTGGATATCAGCGTGGTTTCCGTCGACAACCCGGCCTCGAATACCGGTTCGATGCTGATCCGCAATAACCCGGACCCGATCGCCGTTAACGAAATTGCGTTTACCAATGCGGGGCCGATCACCATGGTTGTCGGCGAGAGTACCGCCAACCCGATTGACCCCGCCACTGTTATCGGCGCCGGTGCGATCAGTTACGCATCGTCCAGCCCGGCTGTTGCCGGCGTCGACCAGCAGGGCCTGGTCACCGCCGTTGCCGTCGGCACGACCACGATTACTGCGATCAAAGCCGCCGATGCCTCGGCACCGAGCAGTACCGCCAGTTACGAACTCACCGTGACCATGGCGGCAGAAACATTGGTGTTACCGGTGGTGAATACAACGCGCACCGTTGTGGGATTGGCGCTGTCCTCCGGCACGGCGACCGTCGACTGGGGCGACGGCAGTCCCACTGAGATCATTGAAAACCAGCGTATCGAGGATTTGTTTGGCGCCGGCTCGCTCACCCATAACTATGCGCAGACAACCAGTGGTAATGTCACTATCGCCTTTTCCGACGGTTTTGCCGCCGTGAAGGGCTTTTTGAGCATTGACGATGGATTGCAGTTGGACGTCGAGGCGCTCAGCGATTTGACTAATATTGAGGTAATCAGTTTTTTCTCCGACAACAGCGTTGTCAACGGCGCCCTCGCCAGCTTATCGAACAACACGCTGTTGCGGGAACTGCGGGTGGTTTCCAGGCGGGGTAACTTCAGTGGCGATATCAGCGAACTGCCGCCTGCTATCACCCAACTGACGGTCAGGGCCCAACAGGGTAATTTTACCGGCGATATTGCCGATATCCCCGACAGTATGGTGGGCTTTTCCGTAATCAGCGCCAACACCATAACGGGCACCGTCGCCGATATCCCGGCGGCGCTGGTGTCGTTTCAGGTGAACGGTTTAAACACCGTTACCGGCACCGTGGCCGAAATTCCCACTAATGTCACCAGTTTTTCCGTGGCGGGCACCAATACCATATCCGGCAATATCGAGGATTTGCATGGCGACCTGCGCTCCGTTTTTATCAGTGGTTTCAACACTATCGGCGGCGACCTCGGTCTGGTGCGTAACAACGGCACACTGTCATTGAGCGTGATCGGCAACAATACGATAACGGCCGGCGTGGCAGATATTCCCGCCACGATCACCAATTTCAACGTGGCGGGAAACAACACGCTGTTCGGTAACATCGAAGACTTACACCCTGAAGCCAACAGCGTCAGCATAACGGGTAACAACACCATCGCCGGGAATATCGACCTGCTGACTAATAATTCCACCCTCAGTATAACGGTGGGCGGAGCAAACAGTATAACGGGAACCGTCGCCGGTATTTCCCCTGCAATTCGGCAGTTGAATCTCAGCGGCGTTAATACACTCTCCGGGAATATTCAAGACCTGCATCCGGATATCCGGGTGTTCGATATCAGCGGTCGCAACACCATCGCGGGGGATTTGGGTCTATTGCGGGCCGACGGCCTGGTGCGGCTGAGGTTGAGCGGCGACAATGCCATGGCGGGGTTCACTACGCCGCCACTGTGGAACCCGCCGCGGTTGGATGTACTCAACCTGTTTGCCGGTAATTGCATGGGTTTTAACTCCGGGCAAGTTGATAGTTTACTGATATTTCTAAACAACCAACTCGGCCGGGCGGTATTGACGACGGCGTCTATCAGGATCAATCGCTGTGGCGACGGACCGCGGACGCCGGTTTCGGATACCGCGGTGAGTGAGCTGCAAAGTAAAGGTTATTTCGTTGCCACGAATGAAGAAGACCCTATATAGTTTCTTTATTGCAGGTCGGGGCCCGTTAACGCAAACACGGTTAACGGCCCCAAGGCAATTATTTCCTTGCCGGTAATAGACACAGCACCAGCGCCCAAAACTCCGAGAAGTCATTGACCACCACATCGGGTTGATGAGGGTGGTGGGTGCTGCCCGGGAAAATTTTCTCAAGCCAGGGTTGATCCCACTGGGCACCGTTAAAAAAAACGCTGGTCACGCCGGCGCGTTTGGCAGCGATGGTGTCGGTGGTGCTGTCGCCCACGTACCAGACTTGCGGTCCGGTGTTAAAGCCCAGTGTGCGGGTGGCCAGTTGCAGTTGGTCCGGGTGGGGCTTGCGTTGCGGCGTGTCGTCACCGCACACTTCAGTGTCAAACAGTTCGCTCCAACCGGTGCCTTCCACTGCGGCCAGTTCGTGCTCGAAAAACTCCCGGTCGCGATTGGTGATAACGCCGAGTACCAGTCCCAGATCGCGCAGACCTTGCAGCATGTTGCGCACTTGTGGCTCAAATGGCAGTACAGTGCCGTAGTGCTTGCGGTAGTGGCGGTTAAAGGCCCGGTGCGCTATCTGCTTGGCTTGCTGGTCGTCGCCGAACAACACTTCGAAAATATCCGTGCGGGAGATTTTGCGATCGATCTTGATGCGCGGGTGAAGCTGGCGGTAGTGGCGCACGTGTTCCACCAGTTTGGCATCTTCCGGCGATTTACTCTCTGCCGCCGGCAGCAAGCGCTCGACCAGACCCAGGGTCTCGATTTCCGGCAACATATCGTCCACCGCGTGATACATCGCATCCAGCGTATCGACCAGGGTGGCATGCCAGTCAAACAAAATCAGCGCGGGCGCGGTCAGTTGAGCCAGGGACGGGTGCCAGTCGGGCTCGATTCGCGGCGGCGGTGCTGCCCGGGGCGGATAAGCGGGCGGGCGATTATTCCGCAAGCGCACGGCGAACTGCGCCTTGCCGCGGGTTTCCAGCCCCTCGAGTTGATCGAGTAGTTGATCGAAACCGTTCACCACCGCGGCCGGCGCTTCGGGCGTTGGTTCCCGCTTGCTGCGCAGCCGGTCGATCCAGCGCTCATCCCAATGGGCGCCGTTGTAGAACACCGGCGTGACACCGGCATTGTGGGCGGTCAGCATATCTGTTTGACTGTCGCCCAGGTACCACACGGCGGGGCCGGCCGCTGTGTCCAGTAGTTTTAACGCCTGGTGAATAACATCCGGAGCGGGCTTATAGCGGGCGACATCGTCGGCACTGACCCGTACCGGCAGCAGCGCCGCCCAGCGTCCCCCATCCACCTGCCGCAATTCGTGTTCGAGAAATTCGCGGCTGCGATTGGTGGCGACACCGAGCTGGATGCCCAGTTTGTGTAACGTCAGCAGGTAATCGTAAATCCCTTCCTGAAAAGGTTTGACGTCGCCATAGTGGCCGCGGTAGCAGCGGTTGTAGGCGTCGTGGGCGATACGCCTGGCCTCCGGGTCACCGGCAAAAATGGCATTGAAAATCTCGGTGCGCGACACCCGCCGCTCTGCCAGGATGCGCGGGTGCAGGCGTCGGAAAATGCGAATGTAGCGCACCAGCTTGGCATCGTCCGGGTCGGCGCAGCGGGTTTCGGGCTGCAGCCGCCGCACCAGGTCCAGTTCTTCCAGTTGCGGCAGCATCTCCTCCATGGTGCGATACATGGCATCCAGGGTATCGACCAGGGTGCCGTGCCAGTCGAAGAGAATGACTTTTGGCGGTGGCAGCATCAGTCCAGTAAAAACGTCTGCAGGAACATCACCGCCACCTGTTGGTAGACGTCGCGATTTTCTTTTTTCCCATAACCGTGGCCTTCGTTCAGTGCATTCATATACCAGGTCTCGATCGCACTGTTGCGCAGTGATGCCACGATCTGTTCGGCCTCCGTTACCGGTACCCGGGGATCGTTCTGGCCCTGCACCACCAACAGCGGAATCTTGATTTTATCGACGTTGTTGTTCGGGCTGATGCGCTCCAGAAACTCGCGCATTTTCGGCTCCCGTTCATCGCCGTATTCAACGCGCCGCAAATCCCGCCGGTAGTCTTTGGTGTTGGTGAGAAAGGTGACGAAGTTGGAGATGCCGACGATATTGACGCCCGCCTTGAGGCGGTCGCTGTAGTGCACCGCACTGGCCAGCACCATATAGCCACCGTAACTGCCGCCGTATACCGCCACCCGCCCGCTGTCCAGGTCTTTACGGGTATCGATCCAGTCCAGCAGGGCGCCTATGTCTTTGACGGAGTCCTCCCGTTTAAAGCCGTTGTCCAGCGCCACAAACTCCTTGCCGTAGCCGCTCGATCCGCGCACATTGGGCGCAATGACAGCGACGCCGAGTTTTTGCATCCAGAGCTGAAACGTGCTGCTAAAACGCGGCCGGTATTGTGCTTCGGGGCCGCCGTGAATAACCACCACCACCGGAAACGGGCCATCGCCCTGTGGTTTGTAGAGAAAAGCCGGTATTTTCCTGGCCTCGGTGCCGACTTTGTCGAAGGTGGGGTAGTGAATGAGTGTCGGCTCAATAAATTCATCGGTGTTGAGTCCGCCCACTTCGCTGTATGTCCAGCGCTGCAGTTGACCGGCGGCAGTTGCCCGTCTTCCCAGTTGCAGGACGAAGGTATCGGTGGGCGTTTTCGCCGTGTTGATAGACAGGGCGAGTTGATTGCCTTTGGTATTGAAGGCCACTCTGCCGATCACGCCGGTCGGAATGTTCGACACCGGCCTGTATTTGAAGGTTTTGGTATTGAGCAGATACAAGCGGCTGATGCCACCTTCATTGACCACCATGGCGGCGCGCGACTTGTCTTTGCTGAGTGTTACGCCGGTGACATCCCAGTTGATATCTTTGGTAATGACAGTTTCCTTGCCGCTCTTAAGATCGGCAAAAACCAGTTGGGTAAAATCGCTGTATCTGTCCGTCAGCAGAAACACACCATTGCCTTGCGCGTTGAAGTCGACCCCATAGTTGCGCGAGCCCGTGTCCGCCGCGCCGGCAATTGATGTCAGTGTGTTGCCGCGCAGATCCCTTATATGCACCAGGGAATTAGTGGCCGAGATATATTGCTGCACCAACAGTCTTTCACCCTTGGCGTCGAAGGCACTTGGCCCCCACCAACTGCCGTCCTGCGACTCCACTGCAATGGCGTGTTTGTGCGCATACTTGTTCGAGTTGTCCCGTTTGATGGTTGCAATCCAGATATCGTTGGAGCGGCCGTTGCGGCGCGTGCTCTGGTAGGCGAGCATGCTGCCGTCGCCGCTCCATTGCAGGGCGCCGTTGCGGGACTTGCCATCGGTAATCATCTCGTAGTCGCCGCTGCCGGTATCGAGTAGAAAAATCTGCGCATACTCGTTGCCGCCGGCGTCCATGGTAAAGGCCAGCAGGCCGCCGTCGGGTTGTGTTTCAACCGCGCCGACAGGTTCCTGGAAAAAGGTGAGTTGTCGCCGTGCGCCACCGGCACTGTCGATGCGGTGAATTTGCGATACATCGCCAAAGCGGGTGGTGACATAGAGGCCGTCATCGCCCTGGGACCAGCCTCGAAACCCGGCGGCCCGAACGTTCTGGAAGCGATTCAAGTCGGTGACTATCTGCTCGGGAATCGGTGGGATGTCTTCCAGTATGAGGTTGCCGTTGTTCATGGAGTGCTGCTCGGTCGCCTGGCTCAAACAGGCGGCGAACAGTAAACTCGCTGATACCATTGCTTTGCGCATATTCATTTTTTCCTCGATCCGGATTGTGGGTTTCGCTCGAAGCGCGGGTGTGCCCGGGGTCGTCTCGCCGCACTCGGCGAGCCCCGAGCCGGGCATGGAGATACCAGGTATGGAGAAACCGGGTATAAAGAAAATTTGGGCACACTTGCCCTGCCGGAGCCCCGGCTGTTGGTTGACCCGGGGTGTTTGACCGGAGATTTCCCCCCGGGCAGTTCCGGTCCCGGGCAGTCTCCGGCCCCTGGCGGTGTAAAACCGGCAGCCATTATGTGCCGGTTTTGACCATATTTCAAATAAGCGTCCTGCCGTAAGACCCGTTTTACGGACGTTGTGCCAGGTGCGGCCTGTTCGTATGCAATATCTATAACTTCCTGATAACTATAAAATTTCAGACGTTGCCGGCGCTTTCGGTCAGGTCCGGGCAGGACGCGGCAGCTCGGGCCCGATCAATGTGGAGGTAGACGGGCGTCGGCCGCTACCCTATGCTATAGCGGGTTCCAGAATCATATAGCCCGCCGGTCACCCCCCTGTAACAGTTTGACGATAAACTGCGCCGCCGCAAGGTGCGCTCGAATAAAGTGAAATAAATGTCGCAGCAGGAGTCCACACAACAGCAATTACAACATCTGATTGCCGAGCGCCGGCTGACGCCAGTGTTTCAACCCGTTGTCAGCCTGGAGGGGCCGCAAATCCTCGGTTACGAGGCGTTGATACGCGGCCCGGAAAACACCGCTCTCCACACCCCCGCACAGATCTTTGCCGCCGCTCGCGATACGCGTTTGCTGGCGGCGTTGGAATTTGCCTGCCGCGAAGTATCCTGCCGGCGTTTTATGGAACTTGAGCTGCCCGGCAAACTGTTTCTGAATATGTCGCCCTTGAGTTTTACCGATGGGGTTTGCAAAGCGGATGTGATCGAGGAAGTGCTCAAGGAGATTGGTCTCGATGCGGAACGCATCGTGTTTGAGTTGACCGAGCGCCATCCTCTGAAAGATGCCGATTTGCTGCGCGCAGCCACAGTGCAACTGCAAAAACAGGGTTTCGGGATCGCGCTGGACGACCTGGGGGCGGGTTACTCGGGACTGCGGGTTTGGAGTGAGTTGAGCCCCGACTTTGTCAAGCTCGATCGCCACTTTATCTTCGGCATTGATCAGGACCCGGTAAAGCGGGAATTTGTTCGGGCAATTCTCGATATCGGTTTTCGTACCGGCAACAAGGTTATCGCCGAAGGTGTCGAGAGTATCGAAGAACTCAACACTTTGCTGGCCCTGGGCATCGATCACCTGCAGGGTTTTCTGGTCGCCAGGCCCACCACCACGCCCGGCCGTGAACTGAACGATAAAGTGCGGATCTGGCTACAGTCGGCCGTGCCGCGCAGTTACGATGCGTTTCGCCATACGGTCGGGGATATCGCCGTTGCCTGTGACACCTTGAGTCCGGATACCAACGCCGGCACTGTGGTGAAAATATTCAGCGACAACCCGGCGCTAAACAGCATGCCGGTGGTGGAGGGTGATCTGCCCTACGGTATTGTCTGTCGGCACGAACTGCTCGCGGTGTTTGCTTCGCGGTTTGCCCACGAGTTGCACGCCCACAAACCGATTCGGTCTTTTATCAGCCCGCAGACGATTATGGTGGAATACGATCGGGAGCTGCGCGATGTCAGTAAACTGGTGACTGAAGACCCGCGCCAGAACCTGGGCATCGATTTCGTGGTGACCGCCCGGGGGCGCTATCGCGGTGTGGGTAAAATCCGCACGTTGCTGCGCAAAGTCGCTGACGACCAGTTGCGCAGTGCCCGCCACTGCAATGCGCTGACGCAGTTGCCGGGCAACGTACCGCTTTACGAATGGGTCGATCGCCTGTTGCTGATCGGCAAACCGTTTCATGTCGCCTATTGCGATATCAATAACTTCAAACCATTCAATGATGTCTTCGGTTATCGCCGTGGCGACGATGCCATATTGTTGTTGGCCCAGATTCTCTCAGAGAGTGTTGACGGCAGGCGGGATTTTGTCGGCCACGTCGGTGGCGATGACTTCATTGTGGTGTTCAGAAGCGCCAACTGGCGCGAGTGCTGCCACGCCATACTCACGCGTTTTGCCAGGGAGTCGGGCGGGCTCTATCCGGTGGGCGAGGACGGTTCGGGCAGTTACTGGGGCTCGGACCGATCCGGCCGGCGCCGCCGCTTCGATCCCCTGTCCCTGGCAATCGGTGCTGCGCAACCGGACCCCGAGCGCTGTCGGACTCATCATGACGTCGCCCTGCTGCTGGCCGAGGCCAAGCGCAGTGCCAAGCAGCGCGGCGGCAACATTTTGTTCGAGTCGCGCCGGCGGGTGCCGAGCACCAAGGATCTCACGGCTTGAGAAAAAAACGCCGCACAAAGCGGCGTAAATTACATCAGGAAGTTTGCCGTCAGTAAGTAAACTTGAGCCCGAACGCTGCCGACCAACCGTACTCCTCTATCTGTGCCAGGTAACGCTTGCCGTCGAAGGTGGCGTGGTAGGGACGGTCGTCGATATTGATCCACTCCGCATAAATCTGCAGCTGGTCGCTGATGTCGTATTTGGCGGTCAGGTCATATTGCAGGTGGCTTTCGACAAAGCGATCGCGAAATCCCTCGGAGTCGAGTTCCTCCAGGTAGCGACTGCGGTAGGCCATCGCCAGGCGCACGGAGATACCGTCTTTCTCGTAGCCGATGGTGGCGCTGGCCAGGTTCTCCGACTGTCGCGGCAACGGTACCTTGCGGCCGTCGGCCAGTTCGGTCTCGCCGTCGCTATAGGTGTAGTTGGCCGCGACGATCAAGCCGTCGAACGGTGCCGGCAGGTTGTCGAAGGCGTGCTGCGCATTCAGCTCAATACCCAGCAGCTCGGCGCTGGCCGCGTTTTGCGCTTGGATTGCCGAGGTCACGTCCTCGAACGCCGGGTTGTCGGCAAAGGGAGCGAAGGCCGCCGTGCCGATAATGTCCTGATCGACGATAAAGTCGCTGATATCTTTATAGAACAGGCCCGCCGACAGTACCGAAAAGCGGCCCGGGTAATACTCGATAGTGATATCCAGGTTGTCCGACACGAAGGGGTCGAGTTGGGCGTTGCCGATATCCGCATCCTCATCGTCGATGGCAATGCGGGTAACGGCGGCATCCACCAGCGGCCGCGAGAGGGTGCGGGCGTAGCCGGCGCGCACAATCAGGTCCTCGCGCGGTTCGAACACCGCTACCAGACTTGGCAGCACGTTGGTGTAGCTATTGTCGTCGCGAATGGAGGTGAGGTCCTCGCCCACCAGGAAACCGGTGGAGCTGAACTCTGTGCGTTCCACCCTTATCCCGCCGGTTACCCGTACCCGGTCGAATTCGACCAGCGCCTGTACATAGCCGGCGTAGATATCTTCGCTGGCATCATAGTCGGCGGCAAAGCTCTCGAATACATCCAGTTCGCCGTTGCGGGCGATTGCTTCGAATTCGCGGCGCACGGCCGATTCGCCGATTGCCGGACCGAAGTCGCCGAGTCCGTAGTCGGCGCTTTGGGCAAAGTCGGCGGCGGTGTAGGGCGAACCGTCAGCTTTGGTGGGCAGTTCGTCGGGTGCCCACAGGGATTGATCGTTGTCTTTATCACGCAGCCTGACCTTGGCGCCGAATTGTATTTCGCTTCTTCTGCCACCGATTTGCAACTCCCGGGCGATATCGATGTGCGCCGCCCACTCCTCGTCGCGGGTGCGGTTGTCTTCGTATTCCAGCCCGTCCAGTTCGAACAGTTGCGCCGACTGCAGCAGCGCCTGAGTGGTGCTATTGGCGCCGCCGATGCGGGGGCGCTTGGGGTCGCGGGCGTCGTACTCAAACAGGAAGTCCGGACTGTCGGCCTGGCCGAAGGTGCGGCGAAACTCTGTGGAGAGCCGGTCGGTTTCATCTTCTTCCGCGCGGGCGTAGCCGAGGCCGATATCCACTGACCAGACATCCCGGTCCAACTCTATACCCGACTGCACCGCGTAAATTTTCTGGCGCTGGCGGCGGGCGCGCTGGTCGCGGTCGACCCGCAGATTGTCGGTGACGCGGGTCACGCCGTTGTTGACGGTAACCGCATCCGCATCGCGGATGGCAAACTCGGTGCGCTGGCGGGCTTCGAAGTCGTCGAAGTCGCTGTACAGACTTTTGACATACAACAGGGTATTGTCGGCTGCACGGAAGTCGACATTGAGGGCGACACCGAGCCGCTCGCGGGAAATGGTGTAGTTGCGAAACTCCGGCTCGCTGGGCGAGTCGTTATCGCGGAAGCCGCCGTCGATTTCAATATTGTCGGAGCCGAAATCCCGATCCGACCAACTGATGGCGCCGGCCACCCCAAGTCGACCGTCATCCGACTGGGTGCCGCCGGTAAACGACAGCTTGGGGTTGAAATCGTCGGTGAGGTCGCTGTAGCCGCCCTCGACCCGGGAGCTGAACCACAGGCCCTCGCGCTCCAGCGGGTTCAGGGTCTCCACATCGATTGAGCCGCCGATGGCATCGCCGTCCATCGATGCCGTGGGCAGCTTGGTGACGACGATGGCCGACACCAGGTCCGATGGAATGACATCGAGCGCCACCTGGCGGCCGTCGCGCTGGGGCGAGGGTACGCTGAAGCCGTTGATGGTGGTGGTGTTCAGATTCGGGTCGATACCGCGAATGATAACGAAGCGACCTTCGCCCTGGTCGTTCTCCACCGAAATGCCGGGCAGGCGGCGGGTCGCCTCGGCGACGTTCTGGTCCGGGAAATTGCCGATATCGTCGGTGGACAGCGCCGACACCAGATTATCGGCGTTGCGCTGGCGGCTCAACGCGTTGGCAGTGGCGGCGCGGATGCCGGTTACGGTGACTTCCTCAAGCACCGATTCGTCGCCGCCGGCCTGGGCCCGGGCAGTGTTGACGGTTACCGGCAGGGTGGCCAGGGCTGTGGCGCCGGCCACGGCCGCCGCCAGTGAAAGGCGCCGCCGCAACGGCTCCCGGTTTGTGGGGTTATTGGTGTCTCTCATAAGTGTCTTCTCCTCCGCCGCGATAGCCTTGTCAATACGGATGTATAGATTTTGTTGTGGTTGGCTGCGATCACTGAGTCGTTCCCGCTGGGGATTGGGGACGACTGCTCGTCGACTATAGCGCCAGCCCTTGCTAAATGCAACATATGTTGCATTTTGGTAATTTTTGGCAATGCAATAATATTGAAACCTATATCTGTTGCACTGCTTAAATAGTTCTTGAAAATATGTTTCCAGAATATTTGCCGGTTTTTAAGCAGTTTTTCCAAATGCTGGGGTACTCTGGGTTTCTTGGCAGCGGCGGCGATATTATGCAAAATATGTTGCAATATCATGACAACCATGGCACTTTTTGACCTGAGGTAACCCTGGGGTCGAGTCTGTACGGCAGTTTAGAGGTGATATTTTGACGACAGTAAAGAAGGGTGGAGAGAGGCAAACCGAAGGGCGCGAAGCGGGCGCGCATTTTGTGGAGGTTTTCGAGCGTCGTCTCAAGCGGCGCGAGGTGTTGCAGGGGCTGGTGGTCGGTGGTTCCGCGCTGGTGCTGGCCGGGCTCGGCGGCTGCGGCAGGCGCTCCGATGCCGCCGTCGAACCGGTGACGAGCCTGACGTTCCGGGAAATTCCCCACCGGCTCGACGAGACTCACCATGTCGCGCCGGGTTACCGTGCCGAGGTGTTGTTGCGCTGGGGCGATCCGCTGTTTGCCGGTGCCCCGCCGTTTGCGCCGCTGGCGCAAAGCGGTGCGGCCCAGGCGCTTCAGTTCGGCAATAACAATGACTTTATCGGCTATCTGCCGCTGGCGGCCGACAGCGGGGCCGACAAGGCCGAACACCTGGCCAGTGCCAACAGCGAGCGCGGGCTGCTGTGTGTGAACCACGAGCACACCCGACCCCACCATATGTTTCCAAAGCCCGGCGCTGCGGCGCCCGGCAGTACGCCGGTGCAGATTGAGGCGGATATGGCGGCCCACGGCCACAGCGTCGTGGAGATCGAAAAGCGCGACGGGCGCTGGCAGGTGGTGCTCGACAGCCCTTACAACCGCCGGATCACGGCGCTGACCGAAACTCGCGTCAGCGGACCCGCGGCGGGTCACCCGCGCTTGCGCACGGCCGCCGATCCGAGCGGTCGCAAGGTGCCGGGCACCTTCGCCAACTGTTCCGGCGGCATTACCCCCTGGGGCACGGTGCTCACAGCAGAAGAAAACTTTCGCCACTATTTCGGCGGCGACACTCGCGCCATCGAGGCGACCCACCCCCGCGAGGCGCAGATGCACCGGCGCTTCGACATTTTGCAGCAGTCACGGCATTACTGGCAGCGACTTGAGCCCCGCTTCAATATCGAGCGGGAGCCCCTCGAGCCCAACCGCTACGGCTGGGTGGTGGAGATCGATCCCTACGACCCGGCGGCGCCACCGATCAAACGCACCGCCCTCGGTCGTTTTCAGCACGAGGCGGCCACGGTGGTGGCCGAGCCCGGCGCACCGGTTGTGGTGTACAGTGGCGATGACAGTCCCGATGAGTATATTTTTCGCTTTGTGTCCGCCGCCGCGTTCGATGCCGACAACCTGGAAAACAATCGCGACCTGCTTGATGCCGGCACGCTCTATGCCGCGCGCTTTGACGATGACGGCAGCGGTCGTTGGTTGCCGCTGCGCCACGGCGAGCCGGGCCTGACCGCTGCCGACGGCTTTGCCAGCCAGGCGGATATCTTGATCGACGCACGGCTTGCCGCCGATGCGGTGGGTGCCACCCGCATGGATCGACCGGAGGATGTGGAAACCAACCCGGTAACCGGGCGGGTCTATGTCTCGCTGACCAGAAACACCGAGCGTGCCGCTACCGATGCCGCCAATCCGCGCGCGCGCAACCTGGCCGGCCATATCCTGGAGTTGTCGCCGCCGGGCACCGACGGAGCCCGCGATCACCTGGCGGATGAGTTTCGCTGGGAGGTTTTTGTATTGGCCGGCGATCCAAAGGCGGCGGGCGCCGACCGCGGCCGTTACGGCGCCGGCACCAGTGAGCACGGCTGGTTCTGCAACCCGGACAATTTTGCCTTTGATCCCCGCGGCCGGCTCTGGATAGCCACCGACGGTTTTGTCGATTTCGGCGTTCACGATGGACTTTGGGCCGCTGATACCGGTGGTCCCGGGCGCGCCCTGTGCAAGCACTTTTTTGGTTGCCCGCGCGGTGCAGAGCTGTGCGGCCCCTGTTTTACCCCGGATGGCAAGACGCTGTTTTTGGCGGTGCAGCACCCGGGCGACGAGGAGGGCGCGGACTTTGCCAACCCGACGACGCTGTGGCCCGATTTCAAACCGGGCATGCCGCCGCGGGCCTCGGTGATGGCGATTACCAAAGAGGATGGGGGCGAAATCGGTGCCTGAATGCTGGCGCCGACTTGCCGCCTGCCTGGTGGTTTGGGCGGCGGCGGCCGGTGCCGAGCCGGCGCCGGAGCATCTGCATTTTATCGTTCCCGGCGGGGCCGGCGGCGGTTGGGACCGCACCGCCCGTGTGACCGGCGATGTGCTGGTAAAGGGCGGGTTGTTGCAGAGCGCGTCGTTTGAAAACCTCAGCGGCGGTGGCAGTGGCAAGGCGATCGGTTATTTGATCAAAACCGCTGAACGCCAGCACGGCACTTTGCTGGTTAACTCCGTGCCGATTATTGTGCGTTCGATCAGCGGAGTCTTTCCTTTTTCCTTTCGCGACCTGACGCCGATCGCCTCGGTGATCGGCGACTACGGTGTGATTGCCGTACTGCCGGATTCGCCTTACCAGACTATCGATCAATTGCTGGCGGCGTTTCTTCGCGATCCGTTACAGGTGCGTATCGGCGGCGGGTCGGTGCGCGGTGACCTCGACCATATTGTCGCGGCGCTGGCGATCCGGGCCCTTGGCGCCGATCCGCGCAAATTGATCTATGTACCTTACGACACCGGCGGCAAGGCGGTGGTAGGTTTGCTTACTGGTGAAATTCAGGTGCTCAGCACCGGTCTTGGCGAGGCGCTGGAGCAGAGGCGCGCCGGGCAGATGCGTATTCTGGCGGTGACGGCGCCCGAGCGCCTGTCGGTACTGCCGCAGGTGCCGGCGTTGAGCGAATACGGGGAGAATGCGGTGTTTGCCAACTGGCGCGGCTTTTTCGGGCCGCCGCAATTGCCTGCGGCGCTGGCCGATCGCTATGCGAAACTGTTGCAGGAGATGCAGGCCTTGCCGGGGTGGGAGGCGGCGCTTGAGCGTAATGGGTGGGTGAATTTTTATCGGCCTCGCGGTGAGTTTGCGGTGTTTTTGGAGGAGCAGGAAGCGTTGATTGCAGCGTTGCGTAAAGAGCTTGGGTTTTATTAGGGGGGCTTTAAAAAAGGGGAGTGGCACCATTCTAGGGGGACGCAACTGAAGTTACGTCCCCGCACCGTGCCGCTGGAGGAGGTGCCTCTAAGAAAGGGGAGTGGCACCATACTAGGGGGACGCAACTAAAGTTACGTCCCCGCACCGTGCCGCCGCAAGAGCGATTTGTCGCAGTTAACGGAAACAGACAATGATAAATAAAAATACCATCGGCGGATTGTTACTGCTGCTGTTCAGCCTCGGCTACGGACTGATGGCCCTGCAGCTCGACAGCGGCGGCGGCCTGGCCGCCGGCGGCTTTTCTCCACGTACGCTGCCGCTGATTCTGGCGGTGGCAGGCATGGTGCTGTCGCTGTTGTTGATGTTCTCGGCACCGGGTCCGGCACCGGCAGAGCAGCTCGCTAACTTCAAGTGGCGCCCGGCACTGTTGCTGTGCGGCATGATGCTGGTCTATGCGGCGATTTTTCCCTATCTCGGCTTTGTATTGGCAACCATCGTGTTTTTGATCGGCGCCATGCTGGTGCTGGGTATTCGTTCACCAAAAGTGTTGCTCTTGGCCGCGCTGCCGATAACGGCGGGGTTCTGGCTGATCCTGAACCAGCTACTTGGGATTTATCTGGCGCCGGGCGCGCTGTTTTTATAAGGGGAACCAATATGTGGGAGGGCATCGAGAGCGGGCTGGCGACCGCGTTTACCGCCTCCAATCTGGCGGTGGTGGTGATCGGCTGTTTTGCCGGTACCATTATCGGCATGCTGCCCGGACTCGGGCCGATCTCCGCCATCGCCCTGATGATTCCCATTACCTACGGGTTGGATCCGGCGGCGGCCATGATTTTGATGGCCGGGGTCTACTACGGTGCAATTTTCGGCGGTTCCACCTCGTCCATTCTCATCAATGCGCCGGGTGTCGCCGGTACCGTGGCCACCACCTTCGACGGTTATCCGCTGGCGCGGCGCGGTCAGGCCGGCAAGGCGCTGGCGATCGCCGCCTATGCGTCGTTTACCGGCGGCACGGTGGCGGCTCTGCTGTTGATTTTTGCCGCACCGGCGCTGGCCAGCGTGTCGTTGAGTTTTCAGTCGGCGGATTACTTTGCGCTGATGTTTCTCGGCCTGATCGCCGTGTGCGCCTTCGCCGGCAAAGGCTATGTACTGAAGTCGCTGCTGATGACCGTGTTCGGTTTGATGTTGGCGACGGTGGGTACCGACCCCACCGCCGGTGTGCCGCGCTTTACGTTCGGGCAGATAGATTTGATCGACGGCATCAGCTTCCTGTTGCTGGCGATGGCCTGTTTCGCCATTTCCGAGGCACTGATGACGATTTTAAAAGATGAAGACTCGGCGCAAATGGCGGCCTCTGCCGCCAAGGGCACCATGGGCAGTCTGTTACTCAAAAAACGCGAGGTCAAAGAAATTGCGCCGGCCGTGGGGCGCTCTTCGGTGCTCGGTTTTTTTGTCGGTGTACTGCCCGGCGCCGGTGGTACCATCGCCTCGTTTCTGGCCTGGGGTATGGAAAAGGGTCTCGCCCGCGGCCGTGATCGGGAGGCGTTCGGCAAAGGCAGCCTGCGCGGCCTGGCCGCCCCCGAAACCGCCAATAACGCCGCCAGCACCGGCTCCTTCGTGCCCCTGTTGACGCTCGGCATCCCGGGCTCCGGCACTACCGCGGTGATGTTGGGAGCACTGCTCAGTTTCGGTATTCAACCCGGGCCGCGGTTGTATATTGAAGAGCCCGCCGTGTTCTGGTCGGTGATTATTTCGATGTACGTCGGCAATATTGTGTTGCTGATTCTCAATTTGCCCCTGATACCTTACATCGCGCGGTTGTTGGCGGTACGCAAGGAAATCCTGGTGCCCATGATCCTGTTCTTTTCGCTGATCGGCGTCTACCTGGTGAGTTTCAATGTCTTCGACTTGTGGCTGATGGTGCTGGTGGGGGTGGTGGCGATCGGGCTGCGCCTGCTCGATCTGCCCTTGGCGCCGATGATTCTCGGTTTTATACTGGGGGATATTTTAGAGGATAACCTGCGCCGTGCCCTCATCATCAGTAATGGCTCTCCCGATTTCCTCTGGGCCCGCCCCAGCACCCTGTTTATCATGGCCATCGCTGCGCTTATCGCCCTGGTGCCGCTGCTCGGCCGCTGGCGAACCGGCAGGACGGTGCAGGCCGGCGAGGGCGGCTGAGGCCGCCGGTATTTTGACTTTAGTTGCGACCTTCATTGCGGTTTTCATGAGCACTATGGTCTGTATGGGCACTATGGTCTCTATGAAAGGGAGCTTTAGCCGGTGACGCTGACCGATATTATCGCCGCTCACGAGAAAGAACTCAGTGCCTCCGACCGGCGCCTGATCGAGGTGCTGGTGCAGGACCCGGGCCAAAGCGCGTTTCTCAGCGCGGCCAAGCTCGGCGACAAGGTCGGTGTGCACGCGGCCACGGTGGTGCGCCTGGCGAAGAAACTCGGCTTCAGCGGCTTTCCGGCGCTGCAGGACAAACTGCAAAGCGCGCTGTTGTCGGAGGCCGATCCGGCGCGGCGCCTGCAGAAGAGCCTGCAGCGTATTCGCTCCGGCGATATCATCGCCGAGTTGGCCGCCATTGAGCGGGAGAATCTGGCGCTGATTGCCGACCAGGTGCCCCAGCCGCAGGTGGCCGCGGCGGCGCGGCTGCTGGCCGGTGCCCGCAGTGTCTATGTCTTTGCTTACGGCCACGCTTCCGCCCTGGGGGAGATTGCCTTGCGGCGCCTGCGTCGCTTCGGCGTGGTCGCTACCGACCTGCGCTTTCAGGGACGCGAGCTGGCCGAGCGGGTGTTGAGCCTGGAGGCCGGCGATGTGGTGTTTTGTTTTTCGCTGCGCCGCCTCGCGCCGGGTCTGGAGGCGCTGTTGCATCACGCCACCGGCACCGGCGCGCAGTCGATTTTGATCACCGATCTGCCCCGTTCCGATGAGTTGCCGCACGCTGATTTACTGCTCAGTGCCAGCCGCGGGCACAGCACCGAATACCAGACGCTGGCGGTGCCCATGTTGATCTTGAATGCCATCGTGTTGACGATGGCAAACGAGGCCGACATAAAGTCCTCCCAGATCGAGAAGCTCGGTGAGTTGATCAGCAGATTTGAACATGCGGAAGCTGATTAGCGCACTGTCGATTTACGGCTTGACGCTGTTCGATTGTGTCGCTGCGCCCCCGAATTCGCTAACCGACAATCCGCTTTACAGCGCCGCCATGGCTGAGGGCAAGGTGGTTATCTACTCCGTCACCAGCCGTATCCACCTGATCGAAGAGCTGTTCGAGCGGCGCTATCCCGGTATTGATGTGAGCGCGTTCGTGCTCTCTTCCCGCGAACAGATCACCCGCCTGCGCGCCGAGCAGCGCGCCGGTATTCGCAACGCCGATGTGCTCTATCTCAACGACGCGGCGGCAGCCCTGGCGCTGGCGCGGGAGGGGCGGGCGCTGGAGAATTTTGTGCCGCCGCGGATGCGGGCGCGAATTCCCGGTCCCTTGCGCCAGCCGCTGCTCAGCCACCGCCTGTCGACCAAGGTGCTGCTCTATAATGCCGGCACCTATCCCGGCGCAGCGCCGGTGGCGAATCTCTGGGAGCTGACCCAGCCACAGTGGCGGCGCAAGGTGTTGATGGTCGACCCGGCCAGTCGCAGCGATTATCTCGATCTGTTGGCGACGTTCATCCGCCGCAGCGCCGCGCTGGAGTCGGCCTATCGCGATCACTTCGGGCGCGCCCCGGAACTGGCCGCGGGTGTCGCCTCGGTGGGAGAGAAATTTATCCGCGAGCTGTTCGCCAACGAGTTGGTGCTGGTGGCCAACACCGAACGTCTCAACGCCGCCATCGGCCGGCGCGGCCAGCGCCGGCCGCCGGTGGGTTTCGGCACCTACTCGGATCTGCGCAACAACCGCACCCGCGGTTGGGCACTGCAGATTGCCAACGAGGTCAACCCGGCCCCCGGCATTGTTTACCCGGTCGTTCTGGTGCTGGCCCGGGACGCGCCGCACCCGGCGGCGGCGCGGCTGCTGGTGGATTTTATGATGGGTGATGACGGCGCCGACGGGGGGGCCGCGCTGGCGCCTTTTTTTGAACCTGGAGAATATATCACCCGGGTCGATATTGCCGCGCACCCGCAGTCGCTGTCACGCACCCAACTCAGGGCCTGGGAGGTCGACCCGCAAGCGGTGCTGCCGTTGCGCCAGCGGGTTTTCGACCTGGTGCTGGAGTTGCAGTGACAGGCCGGGCGATGGTGTTGAGGCCGGCGCCGGCAGCCTGGGGTCGCTATCTGGGTGCGCTGCCCACGGTCGCTATACTCCTGCCGCTGGTGGTGCTGCCGGTGACCTGGCTGATCGCCCGTGGCATCGGTGTCGGCACCGAATATGACTGGCTGGAGGTGGTGGCCGGACCGCTCAGTGTCAATCTATTCTGGCGGCCGTTTGCCAACAGTGTGCTGGTGGCTGTGGGCGCGGCATTGCTCGCTACGCTGCTCGGCGGTCTGCTGGCGCTGCTGTTTGAACGTACCGATATCGCCGGCGCCAAATGGCTGCGGCCGTTTATCGCGCTGCCGTTTCTGGCGCCTAGCTTTGCCCTGGCCATGGCCTGGGTGGCGTTGTTCGACAACAACCGTATCGGCGGCAGTACCGGCCTGCTGAGCGCGGCGGGGGTCACCGCGGACGATGGTTTGGCCTGGGGTGTGGCGCCCATCGTGCTGGTGCTCGGGTTGCATTACTTTCCCCTCGCCTATTTCCTGGTGGCGGCAGCGCTGGCGCGCCTGTCGGCGGCGATGGTGGAATCGGCGGCGCTGGCCGGCGCCGGTCAGTGGGCGATACTGCGCACACTGATTATCCCGAGCCTGCGTCCGGCGTTTGCCGCCAGTGCCCTGATCTGTTTTGCCGAGGCCATCAGCAACTTTTCGGTGCCGGCGATTTTGGGCACGCCGGTACGCTTCTTCACGTTATCGACGCAACTCTACCGATTGCTTGAAAGCGGGCAGGCGTTTCGCGGCTCGCTGCTGTTGTTGTTGCTGACGGTCTTTTCACTACTGTGCCTGACATTTGTCTACCGGCGCTGGGGTGGCTACCAGGCGCCGTTTGCCGAGCGCATTAAACGGCCCGCGCTCGGTTTCCGGCTCGGCCGCTGGCGCTGGCCGGTGACCATCGCCGCCGGCGCCTGCGTGCTGTTGGTCGCCCTGGTGCCGGTGCTGGCGTTGTTGCTGTCGAGTCTGGCCCACGACGGCAACCCGCTGTCCGGCGACTGGACGCTGCACTATTGGATCGGGGCAGCCGATCCGTTAATAGCCCAGGGACAAAAAGGGGTGCTGCGCCTGGCCGTGGTGTATGAAGGCCTCGGTGTGACGCTGGCATTTGGTCTCGGCGCGGCGCTGATCGCCGCGCTGCTGGCGCTCTACATGGCGAGATGGTGTCGCAACAACGGTCCGGGCTTGTTGCCGTCACTGGTCAATACCACTTGCCTGCTGCCGGCCATGCTGCCGTCCATCGGTCTCGGCGCCGCTTTTCTGGCGCTCTACGGCGGACCTATCGGACCGCTGCCGGCGCTGTACGGGTCCTTTGCCCTGTTGATTATGGTGGGGGTGGCCGCGACTTTGCCCTATGCCATGCAGAGCGCCTACAGCGCGCTGGCCTATATCCCGACATCCATGGAGGAGGCGGCCCGGGTTTGCGGGGCCAGCAGCCGACAGCGCCTGCAAACCATTGTGTTGCCGCTGTCGTTGCGCGCGGTGTCGGCCGGCGTGGTGGTGAATTTCAGCCGCCTGATTCGCAATCTGGACCTGGTGATTCTTATCTTTACGCCGATGATGCCGCTGCTGGCGGTGCTGGCTTACCGGTTCAGCGTCGACGGTTTTCCCCAGTTTGCCCGGGCCCTGGCGTTGATCATTCTGGCGCTGGCGGTACTGGCGCGGCTGGCGGCACTGCGTATGCAGCGCGTGTATGAGGAGCGCGGCCTGTGATCACCCTGGACAGTGTGGATTACCGGCTGGGCGAGCGGGTATTGCTGAAAGGTGTGGAACTGCACCTTGAACACGGCGATTTCGTCGTCCTGGTAGGCCCTTCAGGTGCCGGCAAAACCACCTTGCTGCGCCTGATCGCCGGTCTGGTCGGACCCAGCCGCGGTCGCGTCCTGATAGACGATCGACTGGCGGCGGACTCCACCAACACCACCCTGTTGCCGCCCGGGCGGCGCCAGATCGGATTTGTGTTCCAGGACCTGGCGCTGTGGCCTCATATGCGGGTCGAGGCGCATCTGGACTGGCCGTTGCGACTGGCGCGGGTGGGCGCGCCGCAGCGGGCTGCGCGGGTGCGCGAGTTACTTGCCATGGTGCAGCTCGACCATCGCCGGCACGCTTATCCAGAGACGCTTTCCGGCGGTGAACAGCAGCGTCTGGCCCTGGCCCGGGCGCTGGCCGGCAGCCCTAAAATACTGTTGTTGGACGAGCCTTTTGCGAGTCTCGACCCACCCCTGCGAACCGAGCTGCGGCAGGTGCTGCGGCAGGTGCACCGCGAGTGTGGAACCACCAGCCTGCTGGTGACTCACGACCAGCAGGAGGCGGTGGCGGTGGCCGATCGGATTGTCGTCATGCAGGCCGGTGAGCTGGTGCAGAGCGGCCCCGCCGAGCAGTTGTTGCAGCGGCCGGCCACCGCGTTTGTGGCCGGTTTCTTCGGCAGTCCGCCCGGCTGTCTGTTGCCGGCCCGCCGGGCCGGCGGTGTTTATCGATGTCTGGGGCAACCGCTGCAACTCGATCTGCCGCCCGGCTACGCCGCCGATCTCAAGGTCTATTACCGCCCGCAGCGGCTGTCGCTCGATGCCGCCGACAGCGGCGGTTTTCCGGTTACTGTGACCGAGGTACTGCCGCTGGGCGGGCAGTGGCACTACCGTTTGCAAGCGGCCGGCCAGGCGCTCGACTTGATCGGCGCTACCCGCATCGATCCCGCCCGCGGCGATCTCTACCTGCGCCTGCCGCAACGGCCCGATGCGGTGTTCCAACACGAGCGCCTGCTGCCGCGTAAAAAACTGGTGCTGGTGCGTCACGGGATGTCCGACTGGAATCGTGACGGGCGTTTGCAGGGGCGCGCCGACCGGCCGCTGGCAGCGCCCGCCACGGCACAGATCCAGGCGTTACAGGAGCGTCTCGATTGGCGCGCTTTTGCCCGGGTGGAGACTTCGCCGCTGCGCCGCGCGCGCCACAGTGCCGAGTTACTGGTGGGTGACAGCAGTGTGATCCGGCAGGTGCCCGGCTGGTGTGAAATCGATGTCGGCAGTTGGGAGGGACGGCCGATCAGTGAACTCGAGCCCGATGCTTACCGCGCCTGGCGGGCCGGCAGTTACACACCCGATGGCGGCGAACCCTGGGCGCAGTTTTGTGCCCGCATCGGGCGCGAACTGGAGCGCCTCCGGATGCTGGAGGGCGACACCCTCGTTATCTGCCACGGCGGCGTTATACGGGCCTGCCTGCAGTTGCTGCTGCAGCACCCTCTCGACAAGCTGCCGCCCAGCGATTACGCCGGCGTTCACACCATCTGGCTGGAACCGGTACTGGCGGCGGACACGTCGTTATAGACCGCGGGTATCGCGCTGCCAGCGGCTATTAAGACCGCCTCTAAAAAATTAAGCTGAAATTAAGTGGCAAGCGTTATTGCCATAATCCCGGCTGTTTGACAATCTAAAGGCGCGTTCACTTAAAAGTTTAAGTTAATCTATCCAAGTAGGCCGGTAAGATTTTTTTGCTATTAACTTAATGCTTTAAGTTCAATAAAAAAAACGGGCTTGCCGGTACCGCTAGACGCCGCTGCGAGCCATCCACGGAATGCCGACAGCCGATGAACGACGCAGCCAACTGGTGGAAAGGCGGGGTGATTTACCAAATCTACCCGCGCAGCTTTATGGATTCCAACAACGACGGCATCGGCGACCTGCCGGGGATTACCGAAAAGCTGGACTATGTCGCCGAACTCGGTGTCGATGCCATCTGGATATCGCCGTTTTTCACCTCACCGATGAGGGACTTCGGTTACGATATCGCCGATTACCGCAATATTGAGCCGATGTTCGGTCGCCTGCAGGACTTCGAGGTGCTGTTGCGCAAAGCCCACGGCCTGGGACTCAAAGTCATTATCGACCAGGTGCTCAGCCACTCCTCGGATCGCCACCCCTGGTTTCAGGAAAGTCGCCAGAGTCGCACCAATGCGCGCGCCGACTGGTACGTGTGGGCGGACCCGAAAGCCGACGGCACGCCGCCCAACAACTGGTTGTCGATCTTCGGTGGCAGCGCCTGGAGCTGGGACTCGCGCCGGCGGCAGTACTATCTGCATAACTTCCTCGACAGCCAGCCGGATCTCAACTTTCACAACCCGGCGGTGCGCCGCGCCCAACTCGACAATATGGAATTCTGGCTGCAGCTTGGCGTCGACGGCTTTCGCCTGGATGTGGTCAATTTTTATTTTCACAGTCGCGGGTTACAGGACAACCCGCCATTCCCTGAGGGCGCAACGCGCACCTTGTCGGTGGCGCGCGATAACCCCTACGCTTACCAGCGTCATGTGTTCGATATCAATCAACCGGAAAACATCGCTTTCCTGTGCGAGTTGCGCGCCCTGCTGGAGCGCTACCCCGGTAGTACCAGTGTCGGGGAAATCAGCGCCGACGACGCCCCGGCGGTCATGGCGCGGTACACCGCCGGTGGCGACAAGCTGCATATGGCCTACACCTTCGATCTGTTGAGCGACACAAATGATGCCGATTATGTCCGCCGCGTGGTGCGCCAGCTCGAGGATCAGATCGGCGACGGCTGGGCCTGCTGGGCGCTGGGCAACCACGACGTGAAACGCTTTCCGAGCCGCTGGGGGAAGCACGAAGACGCACAGGCCTATGTGCCTGTCGCCCTGGCCATGCTGTTGTCGCTGCGCGGCAGCGTCAGTCTCTACCAGGGTGAGGAGTTGGGGTTGCCGGAGGCGGAAGTACCCTATGAGCGCATCCGCGACCCCTATGGCCTGACGTTCTGGCCCGCTTACAAGGGGCGCGACGGCTGCCGCACGCCGATGGTGTGGGAGAGCAGCGGCGGCGGCTTTTCGGCGGTGGAACCCTGGCTGCCGATCGATCGGCAGCAACTGGCCCTGGCGGTGGATCGCCAGGAGCGCGACCTTGACAGCACGCTGCAGGTGGTGCGCCGGCTGCTGCGTTGGCGCAAGCGACAGCCGGCGTTGATTGGCGGCGATATCGCGCTGCTGGAAGACACCGGCGACATGCTGTGCTGGTTGCGCCGCTGCCCCGCGCAGCAGTTGCTGGTGGCTTTGAACATGACCGGCGACACACTGCGGGCGCCGCTGCCGGTAAAGATTGAGAACCTGCTGGAGGGGCACGGTTTCAACGGGCGCATAGAGCGACAGCAGATTGTACTGGAACCCTATCAGGCGCTGTTTGCGGAGCTGGCGGCGGACTAACCGGGCGGGGCCGGCGCTCGCCACGTTTACCCGACCTTTTACCTCAACCCCGACTTGCAATGACGGGAGGCGCAAAGCGATGAGAACCAAATCGCGCAATCTCACCCTCAAAGATATGGCCGAGCATCTGTGCGTGTCCACGGCTACAGTCTCCAACGCCTTCAACTGCCCGAGCCAGCTTTCCAAGGAGCTGCGAGAACATATTCTGGCCGAATGCCGCGCGCTCGGTTACCTGGGCCCCAATGCCGCCGCCCGCAGTTTGCGCACCGGGCGCACGGGCATTATCGGTGTCACACTGTCCAATTATCTGAGCTACACTTTTACCGATCCGGTGGCCAACCAGTTTCTGCAGGGGCTGGCGGAAGTCTTCGAAAGTCGCGAATACAGCTTGCTGGTGATGCCCTCGCGGGACCCTATGAAAGAAGCAAAAGGTTACGAGTCCTTTGTCGACGGTTTTATCGTCTACGGCCCGCCGCAGCGGCAGACGCTGGAGCGGCTGATCCATCAGCACAAGTCCATTATCACCGTCGATTTTGACATCGACGGTTATGTCTCGGTCAATATCGATAACTATAACAGCGCCAGAGAGTGCGCGGTCCACGCGCTGAAAAATACCGTTGGCGACGTCGCCATTCTAGGGCTGCGTATTGTCGATTCCAATTATGTCTGCCGCATCCAGCAGCGTGAATTGCTGCGCGCGGACAGTACCATTACCATCCAGCGCCTGCGCGGATTTCTCGATGCCATCGAGGGTGCGGGTATGACGATGGCCGCCGAGAGAATCTGGCATGTGCCCGACAATACCCATGCGCTGGGCTACCAGGCGGCGCGCGAGGCGTTGATGTGCTCGCCGCGGCCGCAATTGCTGCTTTGTATGAGCGATCGTATCGCACTGGCGGCCATGCAGGCGGCGCGCCATCTCGATCTCAAGGTGCCTGAGGATGTGCGTATTACCGGCTTTGACGACATCCCTGAATCCTGCACCCACCACCCTTCACTGACTACGGTGCATCAACAGAGTGTCGGCAAAGGCACAATCGCCGCGGAAATTTTCCTCGGCCAGCGCGAGGAGGAGAGTGTGGTTGTGCCGACTGAACTTGTGGTGCGGGAGAGCTGCCCTTAATAAAACGAAATTGGCCGTCGAAAACTGACGGAAACTTTGGGTCCTACCGCTATCCTGTGTCCAGCAGGAGCCTGGGTTTTTGTCGAAAAAAACAAAGGCTATTAGATAAATTTAATAAAAAGATTTTTGCAAATTTCCGGAACATATAAAAATCAAAAACTGAAAAAATTAAGTTTAAGTTAAGTCGTTTTGGCTATTGCCTTGCGCCGGCGATTTTGGGTAACGTAAGGTCCCCAACTTAATCGTTATAGAACGAAAAGAATAATTGAGAACAGTCTTAAGAAACTCCGAAGATATTGCGTTATAAAAAAGTGGTCGCAAAAAAAGCAGCCATAACAGAAAAAGCAATCTACACAGAGAGGATTGAGAAGATGAGACGGAAACTGCCAGCCAAGAAACTGTTGAGCCTGGGCGTGGGCGTCGCGCTCACCACCCCCTTATGCACCCTGGCCCAGGAGCGCGAGCCCTACGATGCCCTGGCCCTGGAAGAGGTGATTGTGACCGGTGTCGGTGGCGGCAACCCCTTGACCAAGCTCGAATCGAGTGTTGCGATTACCACGAAAAGTGCGGCGGATATCGATCAGAAAGCGCCGCTTAATCTGGTGGACCTGATCAGTGTGGTGCCGGGTTTTTGGGCAGAGAGTTCCGGTGGCGAGTCGGGGGCCGGCAATGTCTTTATCCGCGGGCTGCCGCAAGACGGCGGTTTTATTTTCATGCAGCAGTTGGAAGACGGCCTGCCGGTGTTGAACGAGCCCAGCGTGAACTTTTTGCCGGTTGACGGCTTTGCCAAAGTCGACGCTACCGTGTCGCGTTTTGAAGCGGTGCGCGGCGGCAGTGCCGCCGTATTCGCCACCGGGGCGCCCGGTGGCATGATCAACCTGGTGACGCAGGAGCCGAGTGATACGCCCGAATCGCAAATAAAAGTCCAACTGGGTGACTACAATCACATTCGCACCGATTTCGTTCACACCGGCCCTTTGAGTGACGAGTGGAATATGCTGGTGGGGGGCTTTTATCGCCAGGACGACGGCGTGCGGGAGCCGGGCTTCACCGCCAACAAGGGCTACCAGTTTCGCGTCCGGGCAGCGCGCGATATCGACAGCGGGCGGCTGTGGTTTGATGTCAAAAAAATAGACGACAGCGGTATCTTTTACCTGCCGATCGGGGTCAGCAATCCGAACCCTACCGGCGGCGCCTTCAGCGACGAACCCAACTCTATTCCCGGTACCGATGCGAGCGAGTTTACCGCCACCAGCGCCGACTTCCAGCGCGTGCTGCTGCGCCATCCCAATGGTGTCAACGATCGCTCGCCGGATATGGCTGACGGTATCGGTGCCGATACCACCCAGTTTACGGCGGCGATCGAACTGGAGTTGGCCGACGGTTGGCTGCTCGACGGCAAGGCGCGTTACACCTCCGGTGACTTCTCGTTTATCTCCGGCATCTCCATCGGCCAGCCCACCTCGGCGCGGGAACTGGTGGACGACCTGGTGGCCCGGGCCCAGGCGCTGGGGGCGAGCGCCGACCCCCGCTACAACGGCAGCAATGGTATCGACCTGAGCCAGGCGGCAGATGCGGTCATCCGCTACACCAACAGCGGCGAGGCGTTCGACATTGCCAATCAAAATGGCAACGGGCTGGTGTACGAGACGGGCTTTTGGGACGTGCGCTGGGATGTGGAGAACGTCGTCACCGATTGGCGGCTGTCGAAAAGTTTCGACAGCCACGATATCACCTTCGGTTTTTACTTCGGCAGTATGGAAACCACCAATCTGAAAGACTGGGCCAATGTCTTGCACGACCTCAAAGACGGCACCGAACTGGTGGATATTACCTTCGTCGACGCCAGTGGCGCGGCGCTGCTCGATGCCGAGGGCAATCCCGTGCAGCGCACCGAAAACGGTGTCTGGCGTTACGGCGTCAACTATGAGCAAAGCACCGATGAAATGACAACACTGGCGCTTTATGTCTACGACGAGTGGCAGGTAAACGACGTGTTTCGACTGGATTTCGGTTTTCGCTGGGACCAGAACGATTACAAGGGCAGCTTCGGTGTCTCGCCCGGCTCGCAGGACTTCGACGGCAATGCCATCGATTCCCTGTTCCTGGCCCGGGACGGGGTGACTGTGGCTATTCCCGACCGCTTCGACGACTACGACCGCTCGCTGCGGGAGATTTCCTACACGGTGGGTGCCAACTGGACGCTGACCGACGACCAGGCACTGTTCGGGCGCTTTAGTGTCGGTTACGATTTTCCGAAAGCGGTGGACACCATTCGGGTGGTGGTGCCGGCGACCGGAAAACTGGTCGAAGCCTCGAAGGTGACGCAACTCGAAGTGGGCTATAAATTATCGCTGGAAGACTGGTCTGTTTTTGCATCGGCCTTTTCCAGTGAGGTGGAGGACCAGATCTTTAACGACAATGTGGTCTTGTCCGACGGTACCCAAACGCAGCTCAATCTGCTTTACGGCACCGAGACCTTCGGCGTGGAAGCGGAAGTCGTCTGGAATCCCACCGACAACGTCCAGGTGTCGGCCACGGCGACCTATCAAGAGCCGGAGTACGAGGACTTCGGTACCTTGACGGGCAATCAGGTGCGACGCATACCGGAGACAATTTTCAGTATCACCCCGACTTACCGCTTCGGCGACGACAGCGGCTATGTCTACTTTACCTATTTTAATGGCGGCGATCGCTTTGCCGATTTTGCCAATAACCTGGAGCTGCCCGGTTACGAGACTATCGATGCCGGGGTATCTTACAATCTGAGCGAAAACTTTAGCGTGCGATTGCAGGGGTTTAATCTGACCGATGAAGTTGGCTTGACGGAGGGTAATCCCCGCGGTAACGGCACCGAGTTTGGTAATTTGTTTACTGCCCGGCCGATCCTGGGGCGTCATTACCGGGCCAGTGTCACTTGGGATTTCTAGCGATTACTAAGCACCTATCCCATGGCTGCCAATATCAGCAGTGTCGATCTCTGGATTATCGGCGCCTACTTTCTGGTCGTGCTGGCGATCGGGATTGGGGTCGGTTTAAAAACCAGAACCGATGATGACCTGTTTCTCGGCGGGCGCTCACTGACCTGGGCGTTTATCGGGTTTTCCCTGTTCGCCTCCAATATTTCCAGCACCACCCTGATCGGCCTGTCGGGTTCCGCCTACAGCACCGGTATTGCCGTTTCCAATTATGAGTGGATGGCCGGGGTGCCGCTGATTTTAATGGCGGCCGTTTTTGTGCCCCTGTACCTGAAAGCCCGGATTACCACGGTGCCGGAGTTTCTTGAGCTGCGTTTCGACCGTCGCTCGCGCACCGTGTTTTCGCTGATTACCATTTTTATCAGCATTGTGGTGGATACCGCCGGCGGGCTCTACGCCGGCGCCATCGTGTTGAAAGTTTTTTTCCCCGAACTCGTCTTGTGGCAAACCACGCTGGCGCTGGCGGTGTTTGCCGGTTTTTACACCGCTGTGGGGGGGTTGAAAGCGGTGGTCTACACCGACACGCTGCAGGCCGTTATCCTGATTGTCGGGTGCAGCATCCTGACTTATCTATTGTTTCGGGAAATGGGTTTTTCCTGGGCTGTCCTGCAGGCGTCGGTGCCGCCGGGGCATCTCTCGGTGATCAAACCACTCGACGATCCCACCCTGCCGTGGCTCGGTACCCTGATCGGTGTGCCGGTGTTGGGCTTCTGGTATTGGGTGACCAATCAATATATCGTCCAGCGGGTGCTGGCGGCGAAGAATGTCAGCCACGCCCGTTGGGGAGTGATGCTGGGCGGTTTTATGAAAATAATTCCGCTGTTTATCATGGTGCTGCCGGGCGCCATGGCGATCAGTGTGCTGCCCGGCATTGCCGCGCGGGATATGGTGTTCCCGACTCTGGTGATCGAACTGCTGCCGGTCGGTGCTGTGGGGATTGTATTGGCAGGGCTGATCTCGGCGATTATGTCGAGCGTGGACTCCACCCTCAACTCCGCCTCCACCTTAATAGTCGTGGATTTTTTGAAGCCGCGACTGGGCAATGCCACGCCAAAACAGATTGCCGGATACGGTCGTATCGCAACCTTTGCGCTGATGGCCGTGGCTGCCGTCTGGGCGCCTATGATCGGCAACTTCGGCGGCCTGTGGAACTACCTTCAGCAGGTTTTTGCCATTGTGGTGCCCCCTATAGCGGCGATTTTCCTGTTCGGGGTTTTTTACCCCAAAGGCAATGGAACCGGCGCCCTGGTTACGCTGTTGCTGGGAACAGCGTTGGGGATGGTGGTTTTTATTCTCGCCAGGCTGGAGATCTGGACGATTCACTTCTCTATCAATGTAGGTCTTATGTTTGCTGTGAGCTGCGTTATTTTTGTTATCGCCAGCCGCTGGGGAGGCAGGGCCACAGCGGAACAATTACAGGGCCTGGTATACCATCCGGCGCTGTTGCAACCGGCAACACCGGAAGCTTATCGGGACTACCGTTATCTGGCGGCCGGGCTGTTAGTCGCAATGTTTGGCGTATTGGTGATTTTCTGGTGAGGGCAGACCTATCCCCAGTATTTTTAGTCAAGATCGGTCGCTGTCAGGCATTGGCCTGTTGATTGCCGCGCTCGGCGTATTGCCCGCATTTGCGCAATACCTTGTCCTGCTTGACTTGCCTCAGTGCCTTGTCCCGTTGTATAAGGCCCGCCACTTCCTTGGCCGCCAGAGGTTTACTGAAATAAAAGCCCTGGGCAAAGTCACAGTTCAACCCCTGCAGGAATTTCAGTTGGCTTTTGGTTTCAAGGCCTTCGGCCACCACCTGCAGATCGATACTGTGGGCGAGCTGGATAATGGCTCGCACTATGGCCTCATCGTTTTCATCGTGACCGATATCGGCGACAAAAGAACGATCCACCTTCAGTATGTCCAGAGGCAGGCGCTTCAGGTAGCTGAGGGATGAATAACCGGTGCCGAAATCGTCCACTGATATTTTTACGCCGGCCTGCCGCAGCTCGGCCAGTTCCTCCGATGTGACTTCCGGCTCTTCCATGATCGCCGTCTCTGTCAACTCCACTTCGATAGAAGCGCCCGGTACCTGGTTTTGATCGAGTTGATGGATAAAGCGACTGGCGAAGCCGGGTGTCCGCAGCTGCGCGGCAGATACATTGACGGCAATGGAAAATTTGGCGCCGATCAGGCCCTGCCGATACCACTGGTTGACCTGGTTGATCGTTTCTTTGAAACACCAATCGCCGAGGGTGTCTATCAGGCCGTAATTCTCGGCGATAGGCACAAATATTGAGGGCGGAATAAAACCGTGCTGCGGATGTTGCCACCGCAATAGCGCCTCGACGCCGATCAGTTCAAAACTTTTGAGATCAAATTTCGGTTGATAGACCAGTTGCAGGCGATTGTTTTCAATCGCCAGGCGCAGGTCGTTGCCGGTTTCGATTTGCCTGTTGATCCGCAACTGTATTTCATCGTCAAAGAAACGATAGCAGTTGCGCCCGTCGGCTTTGGCCGTGTACATGGCCATATCGGCGGATTTGGTCAGGGTGGAGGCATCCGTCCCGTTTTTCGGATAGCTGGCGATACCGATACTGCCGCCGATCTGTATCCGCTGACCCTGGATGCGATAGGGGCGGGTCAGGCAGGCGAGTATCTTTTGGGCTACATGCAGGTTTTCGGCGTCGTCTTTGGGGCGGGGTATCAGCACTGCAAATTCATCGCCGCCCATGCGGCAGACGACATCGGTCTCACGCAGGCAGTTCTTTATGCGCTTTGCCGATTCGATCAGGATATTGTCACCGGCGTCGTGACCGAGGCGGTCATTGACGTCTTTGAACCGGTCGAGGTCGATCAGCAGCACCGTGACCCGGTGTTGTTTGCGCGTCGCGTTGGAGATGGCGTTGCTCAACAACTCCCAGTAGTTGGTGCGATTGGCCACACCCGTAAGCTGGTCGTACTTGGCCAGGCTGACCAGTTGGTACTCCGTCAGTTTGCGCTCGCTGATGTCCTGGAAGGAAATAACGCCGCCGACGGGGTTGTTGCCTTCGAAAACGGTGGCCTGGGTGTACTGCACCGGAAACGGGGTGGTCCGGTTGCGCCAGAACACTTCGTCGAACTCCTGGTTGCATTGACCCTCTTTGAAGATGCGGCAGAAGCTGGAGCGCTGCCAGTCGGCATCCGACAGCTTGGGGGCGATATACTGCTTCACCGGCGAGCCGATAATGTTTTGTTTGGTCTCCGTCAGCAGGACGCTGGCCGCGGTATTGGCGTAGGTGATTATATTATCCTGATCGACACCGAGAATGCCATCGGCGGTATTGTCGAGCAGACTATCGGTATTTAAGCGGTCACTTTTTTGCTGGTCACTTTTTTGCTGGTCACTTTTTTGCTGGTCAATGCTACCTTGCCGGTGTTGCTCCAGCTCTTTTCTGCTGCGGTAGACATTGACGATGGACTCCACCTTGCGGACCAGCAGCGTTGAGTCGAAGGGCTTGACCAGATAGTCGATGGCGCCGGCGCTGTAACCCTCTTCAATGGCTGCCTGGTCGTGCTGGGAGGCGGTCAGGAAAATAACCGGAATAATCCGATGGGCCTCGCGGGCGCGGATGCGCCGCAGGCATTCGAAGCCGTCCATCTCCGGCATCTTTACATCCATGATAATAAGCGCGTAGTCGTTCTTGTCGACCTTCTGCAACGCCGCTGCCGCCGAGGTGGCGCGGTCTACGACCAGTGGCAGGTCGTCGAGCAGATATTCGATCAGCAGGCAATTCTCTTCGATATCGTCAACTGCAAGGATTCTAGGATACTGAAGAGTATCACTCATGTCTTTCGTCCGTTTTTTTATTTATCGCGCGTCTTACTAGTATATACAGATATCGTCAAACTGCCCGGCTGTTGCCGCTGTCCGATGTGTACCAGTGTCGGTTGGCTGCGCGCCGCCAGCGGCTGCGTTGTCGAGCGTCGGGCAGCCAGTTATTGCGCGACAGTGCCGCGTGCCAGAGAAATTCCAGCAGCACCGTGTGGCGGCGCAGCACCCGCTGCACCCGGTGGGGTTTGACCGGATGGAAGATGCCGGCAAATTCTTTCAACTGCAAGGGGTTTTTTTTCACCCAGCGCCACGAGCCCATTTCCAACGTCAACGGCAACAGCAGGCGCTGTTGGGTTTGGGCTTTCAAATACAAATAGTCCCAGAGGTCGCCGTGGCACAGATAGTGGTGGGACTGGGGTTCGAACAGATAATCGTGATGCGGGTGGCTGCGCCGCAGCAGGCGCTCCAACGCATAGTACTCCGGCAGGTGCGGCACCGGCTTGCGACTGCCCGCGAGGGGGAACCAGAGGCGGTCGGCGGCGCCGAAGCCGGAGTGCACATCCAGCGCCAGCAGCAGCGGCGTATCCTGCCAGAGTCGCTCCACCAGATCACACAGCGCCTGGGATTCCGCCTCCATCGGCGCGTCCCGCCGGCCGCGGTACCAGGGTAATATCGGACTGAGGTATTGACCGCCGAGCGGCCAGCGTGTCGCCTCCTCGGCATCCACTGGGGCATTGCGCATCAGGTCCACGCCGTTGCCGTTGCTGCGAGTCTGGCGTATGACGCCCACCGGGTTGAGCACCGGTACGAAAACCAGCCGCACCTTTTGCAGCGCTGCGGCCAGGCCCTCGTCCCAGTGCAGCCGGCGCAGCAGGGATTCCAGGTAAGCCAGCACCACCTGGGCGCCGATACGCTCCACGCCGTGGACGCCGCCGACCAGTAATACTGTCGGGAGTCCCGGTGAGTCGCCGCCGATAGACACCGCTTCCACCGGCAGCGCGCGCGAGCCGTCCGTCACTTGAGCCAGGCACTGGGAGCGCAGGCCGGGAATATCCAGGCGCAACAGCCGGCGCAACTGGCGCAGTTCCTGCGGGAGCCACACAACACGTTTATTCATTTAGAGCCAGGAAATTATCCGCCCGGCTGTCGCCGAGCGATTATTATTTTGGTAGCCGCGCCTCAGTGTATCTTATCAGGCGGCGGCGGCCAGCGGCGGCTGTGTTTTCAAGGTGGAGGGCTGCTCGATCCAGTGGAGGATCTGCAGATCGCCGGTGTCGCTTTCCACCAGCGCGGTACAGCTCTCCGTCCAGTCGCCGTCGTTGCAGTATAGCACCCCGTCGATGGTGCGGATCTCGGCTTTGTGGATATGGCCGCAGACCACGCCGTCGAAGCCGCCCCTGGCCGCCAGCGCGGCAGCGGCGCGTTCAAAGATATCGATGCTTTTGCGGGCCTGGGCCAGATGTGTTTTCAGATATGTGGCCAGCGACCAGTAGTTGAAACCCAGCAGACGCCGCCCGCGCGCCACCCAGCGGTTCATAAACGCCATCAGGTTATAAGCGTGGTCGCCGATCAGGCGAATGAAATTGTGGTAGACAACGACATGGTCCAGTTCATCGCCGTGGATAATCAGCAGGCGGCGGCCGTCCACAGTTTCGTGGTTGAATTGTCGATGTACTTCGATGTTCAACAAGTTGGAGCCGACGAAATCCCGCAGTTCGGCGTCGTGGTTGCCGGGCACATAGATCACCTGCGTCCCCGCGTCTGCCAGGCGACGAATTTCGCACAAGACTTGATAGTGGTCGCCGCTGAAGTGCACTCGCCGTCGCATTGCCAGCAGGTCCACAATATCCCCGACCAGGTAGAGGCGTTCACAGTCCAGGCGGCGGAGGAAGTCGATCAGGTAGGCGGCTTTACAATCTTTATTGCCGAGATGAATGTCCGACAGCCAGGCTGTGCGGCAGCGGACTGTGTGGGTCGGATTCACAGTGCACCCTCGATTGCTAACTTGGGGCTACCGTAACCACCATGTATGTCGGCTATATGAAACCTTGATGTCAGTTGCGTGACAATAGATGCCAAAATCAGTTTTTGCCGGCAGGTACCTGTCAAATTGGGCGCGCCTGCGCGATCCACTCCAATCAGGGCAGGACGAGGTTGCGTGGTGTACCTTGTTTGAACGCTTCTATATTGTTTGCCAGTTCCCCCACCAGGCGCTGGCGCGCCGGTTGGCTGCCCCAGGCACAGTGCGGCGTCAGCAACAGGTTGGGAATGTCACCGGCGAGCATTGGGTGATCGGCGGGAGGCGGCTCCACGCTGATACTGTCGAGTGCGGCGCCTGCCAGTGCTCTGCGCTTTAGCGCCGCCGCCAGGGCCGACTCATCGATCAGTCCGCCGCGTGCCGTATTGATCAGAAAGGCACCGGGCCGCATTTGCGCAAGCGTTTCGGCATTGATCAGTTGTGCAGTGGTCTCGGTCAGCGGACAGTGCAGGCTGACGACATCGGCATCGGCGAGTACCTGTGCAAAGGGGAGGCGTCCGGGCACGGGAACTTCGGCGCCGGGTCGAGCGCTGACAAGCACCCTCATACCCAGCGCCCGCGCCAGCTTTGCTACGGCTTGCCCGATAGCGCCATAGCCGACTATGCCCAGGGCCTTGTCCGCCAATTCGACAATGGGGTAGTCGAGCAGGCAGAAGAAAGGGCTGCGGCACCAGTCGCCCCGTTCGACCGCGGCCGCATAGCGTGGCAGTTGAGTTGCCAGCGACAACATCAGGGTCAGCGTATGTTGTGCCACCGAGCCGACGCCGTAGCCGGCAACATTGGTGACGCAGATGCCCTGCCGGTGGGCGGCGGCGACATCGATATTATTCGTGCCGGTGGCGGCGACGCACACCAGCTTGAGTCGGGGTGCCTGTACCAGCAGGGCGGCATCGAGTACTACCTTATTGGTGACAACAACATCGGCGTCGCTGATACGCCCGGCGACTTGTGCCGCTGCCGTCACCGGATAGCGCTGCCAACTGGGCAGGGTCCCCAGTAGTGGCGTCAAATCGAGGTCGTCCGGTCCGAGGCTGTCGCAATCGAGAATAACGCCGCGTAGGGCCATGTTTACTTCACCTGCCGGTTGTTGGTCGGTGGTTACACTTTATGGATAAATTGTTTAAAAGCAAGTTTTGAAAAAGATAGTAGACTTTGTCTGGCAACCACCCTGGCTATCGTGTTAGCGGCATACTGTTTGCCTGTGCCATCAGTAAAAAATCGTTTCCAAGGGAGGTGGAACGGTTCGATCTGGATTCTCCGACCTCTCAGTTCGAGTAAATCTGGGCGATAAGTTCACTGCCCTCGCTTATATTAAGCTTGAGGGTTGCCATCTATTGTGCTTGCCTTATACTGACTTCCTGTTTGCTTTCCTGCAGTGAGCCGGAAATCCCGGCTTCCTTGCCCTCTTATACTGAAATACGACGCATGCGCATTGCGGTAGAGTGGACACGGGTATTGTCAGCCTGTCAGGTCTGCCCTGGTTGCGGAGAACAGATGAAGACTGAAGTAACGTTTCGACCTTATTCACCTGATTGGAAAGAGTGTTGCCTTTCGGTTTTTGACGAAAACTGCCCCAAATTTTTTGCTCCGGGCGAACGATTGGATTACGAACAGTTTCTCGATCAGGAGCCGCCAGGATATGAGCTTTGCCTATCTGATGGTCGTGTTGCCGGGGCATTCGGATTGCTTGTCAGCGATGCAGGTAGCTGCAGGTTAAATTGGATTCTACTGTCGCCGACGGCGCAGGGAATGGGGATTGGTTCACTCCTTATGAGACGAGCTATGGAGTCCGCCCGCGCAGATGGTTTGGCTTGTATTAGTATTGCAGCGAGTCACTTGTCCCGAGGCTTTTTCTCAAAGCATGGTGCGGTGGCTATTGGCGAAATTAAAGATGGTTGGGGGCCGGGTATGCATCGGGTTGATATGGAGCTAAAACCTTAAACAGAGTCGATGTGAAGTCCGCACGGTTTTAAGTTGCGTATGGTAGGCCGGACCGACAGCAGGTGGGACAAGTCTTATCTGCCACGACCTGCTGAAGAAGGTGCCGGCCACCGCAAGTCACTGCTTTAGAAACTTCGTCTCGCTGTTGCCTTGGCTCAAATGGAAGCCGGTGACTTTTTTATCTTCAAGTAGGAATTTCATGGTTGTATTTAGTTCGACAACGCTTAAGCTTGTCTCTGAATGGGCTGCCAAGTTTAGAGGGTTTTGTTCACCAATAGCCAGGGTCAGCTTTTCTTTCTGTAATGTCAACGTTGCGCTCAGCCCTGATTCGGTTTTATAGGTGCCGGCGTAGGATTTTAGTTTTTCCAAAGGGATATTGAAGGCCGTCGGTTCAATGTTGTAGCCGGGCCAGTCGTATTCCTTTGCTATTGCATTCTCTATTTCCTTTATAATCGAGGCGCCTTCATTTGAATTGATCATTACAACGAACCCTTGTCCTGTTTCTTTAAACATTGTCATGCGGGCGACAAAACCTTCATCCCATCCATCATGGCCAAATTTTGCGGAATTTTTATCGCCGGACAGGAAAAAGCCGATACCAATGTCTTGAGAAACAACCGGCGATAACATTTCTTTAACCGCTTTATCGCTCAGTAAACTTTTGTGGTTCCCTCTTAGTGTTTTTTGTATCTCAATCCCGACAAGCGCCAGATCGCTGGGTGTTGTCCACAGCCCTGCGGCGGCCATTTCAGGGTAGATATGCCATTTTCCCTCAACTTTTCTGCCTTTCCATGGGTGTGCCGTAGCCGCTCTTTTTTTCCAGTTGCCGGAGAGAGGCTGCTGAAATGTACTGTTTTTCAAGTCTAACGGCTCGAAAACAGTTTTTCTCATTATTTCCGGGAAGGGCATTTGCAACCTATCCATGACTGCCAGTTGAGCGATGGTGGTGCCTCCCCCCGAGTAGCGTGTATTGATGCCGGGTATAATGTTTACTTCTACCCGATCGGTATTTGCCGGTGCCGAGCCATTCAAAATATCGACTAAGCTGGGAATTGCCTCACTTGTCGTGTACCCCGGGAAGCCGTGGACGGTTGTTCCTGCTGAGTGGCTAAGCAAGTGCCTCAAGGTAACGACGGGACTCCAGCTTCCGTTGCTGGGAACTTTCCAACTCGTAAGGATGTTGTTTATGTTTTCATCCAATTCAAACCTGCCGCTCTCAAAAAGCTTCATTACACCGACGGCGAATATCGGTTTGCTGATAGAACCAGCTTGAAATAGCGTAGTATCTGTTACGGGGGTTGACTTGCCCTTTTCTTTTACCCCAAAACCTCTTGCCCATTCTAATTTGAAGTCTTCCACAACGGCGATGCTGACGCCCGGGGTGTTGTAGTGTTTCATTCTCTCGTTTAAAGGCTTGTATTGAGGCTCTCCTTCAAAAGAGGTTTGCACAATAAGGTTACTTGTTATTCGTTGAATCGCTTGTTCAACTGCCAATTCTTTTGAGCTGGCCAAACAATATTCTGCGAGCAGTATGAGGCAAGAAAATATTTTTAAAAATAGAATGGTGTATTGTTTTAACTTCAACTTGGTGTCTCCATCGTAGTGAGGTGTGAAATTGGCGCTGTCGGTGGTGCTCCTCTTGATTTCGCCGCAGCGGGGGTTATACATTTTACGTAGTGTGTGATACTCATAAAGGGTTGGCGCTCCGGCGGTGGTACACCCGTGGTGTCCTGTAGCCTGATTCAGTCATACCAATCTCTGTCCTGGAGCCGCTATCCAGTAGCAAGGTTATAAACAAGGGCTTGCCTTCCATCGGGGGTTTAGGCAAACACAGCATCCACCTTATACCTCAAACGCCAGCCCCGGCAAGTCCCGGTCCCAACTCGGCGTGCCGCTGAACCTCTCCGCCAGAAAGTCGATAAACGCCCTGACGCGCAGGGACAAATGCCGTGTCGGTGGATAGATCGCATAAGCGTTTACGCCCCGCCACCGGTATTCGGTCAACAGCGGCACCAGGGCGCCGCTGCGGATGGACTCATGCACGATAAACGTGGGTAACATAGTGATGCCGTGACCGGCGACGGCGGCGCAGCGAATAAAATCGCCGTTGTTGGCGAGAATTTTTGCCGGCACTGCAGCCGTGCCCTGGGTGCCGTCGCCGTGGCGGTAGTGCCAGGAACTGTCCGGCAGGTTGCTGTAGTGGATAACCCGGTGCCCGCGCAGCTCATCCGGGTGTTGCGGCCTGCCCCGGGTCTTTAGATAGTTGGGGCTTGCGCAGACCACATGGTGAATCGCTGCCAGGCGGCGGGCGATCATCGACGAATTTTCCAAACTGCCGATGCGCAGCGATACGTCGAAGCCCTCGTGCACCAGATCAATCAGCCGGTCATTGAAATCCAGGTCGAACTCGATCGCCGGGTGCCTGGCAATAAACTCGTTGATGGCCTGGGTCAGGTGATAGACACCAAACGTCAACGGGGCGGCGATGCGCAACCGACCCTTGAGGGCGGAAGTCTGGCTGGCAATAGACGACTCCAGTTCGGCGACATCGTTGAGAATGCGCAGGCACTGCTGATAGTAAGCCCGGCCGGTATCCGTCAGGGTCTGCCGGCGGGTGGTGCGGGTCAGCAGTTGCACGCCCAGGTGGTTTTCGAGTTCGGCGATGCGCCGGCTGACGGCCGACTTTGCCAGGTTGAGGCGCTCGGCGGCGGCGCTGAGACTGCCGGCTTCCACCACCGCCACATAAACTTCCATGGCATCAAAACGATTCATCAGTTAATCCTATTCTGGTTGTTCTAATAATTAGATTAATAAATTGAAAATATCACTGTTTATTCTCATTGTGTCAACCAATAATATGCTGGCCAAGGTGGTTGGCGGGAGACCCCGTCACCGTTAAACAATCCTGGAGATCGCAATTATGAAACGCTTTGAAAACCAAACATTGTTAGTCACCGGCGGTACCAGCGGTATTGGCCTGGCCACCGTGCACCGACTTGTCGAGGAAGGCGCCAATGTCATAGTTACCGGCACCAATCCCGAGCGCCTCGCAGAGGTCGAGCGCAGTATCGAGGGCGCCGCGGCGATTAGCAATGATGCCGGCTTGCCAGAGGCTGCAGTGGAACTGGCTCGAGAAGTCGAGAAGCGGGCGGGCAGCTTAGACGGTGCTTTCCTCAATGCCGGGTTCGGCAGAATGCAACCGCTGGGTGAATACACCGCTGAGGAGTTTGACGCCCAATACCATGTCAATGTGCGCGGGCCCTTACTGCAGGTGCAGGCATTGACGCCATTGCTGAAGGCTGATGCCGCGGTGGTATTAAACACCTCGGTGGCGCGCCACAGTGCGCCCCAGAATATGGCCATTTACTCCTCTACCAAAGGCGCGGTGCGCACCCTGACCCGATCCCTGGCGCGAGAGTTGGCGCCGCGGGGCGTACGGGTAAATGCTGTCAGTCCGGGCCCCATTGGCACCAACTTTTTCGATCGGACCGGGCTCGACCAGGCCACTATCGCGGAGTTTGGCAAAGCCATTGAGGCCCAGGTGCCTTTGGGTCGTTTTGGTCGCCCGGAAGAAGTGGCTGCTGTCGCTGCGTTTTTGTTGTCCAGTGATGCATCTTATGTCACCGGTGCGGAGTTTGTGGTCGATGGGGGGATGACGCAGTTTTAGTTTTTTGTCGCTCTTTTATTTCTTAAAAAGTAGGGGCCACTGATCGGCCCCACCTAGCCCGGTGAGGGTTGTGGTATCTGCGCGTTGATGTGAGCACTCAACCAGCCGCTTCCGTGAGGGTGTGAGCACGGTGACAGTCTGGTTCAATATACCCAGCAGGCGTGTTATCGGTTGGGCGGTGTCGCGCATTTTCGCAGCGATCGCGCTGGCGATAGTAGTTTGTCCATTCCAACCCCAAGTACAGCCACCCCGCTTGCGCCGCCGGCAGGCGCGTTATATAAAAGACACCGGTGCAACGCACCGAGCCGGGCAGACGGAAGCCCGCAAATCATTCCGCGCCATTTCGGCTGGCGCCGGATACCGCTGCAATTCGGGCAGGGCCGCCGGCAGCACGCCCCGAGTGTGAGTAACCGGCGCAACTGTAACCGCACCGTCACCGAAATCACATTTTTCGTTCATACCGATCGAGTAGAGTCCCGGGGTTTAACTCAGCAAAGCCACAATCTAAATATAGGGACTATCCAAATGAAGCGTCTGCTATCGTCCGTTGCCGCGGTCGTCGCCGTATTGCCGGCGGCTGCCTGGTCGGCCACCGATTTGTTTTTCTCTGAATATATAGAGGGGTCGAGCAATAACAAAGCGCTGGAAATTTTCAACGACACCGGCGCCACAATCGACCTCGGCGGCTATGAAATACAAATGTATTTCAACGGCAATGCCAATCCCGGTCTGACCATCCCCCTGGTTGGTAACGTCGCCGACGGCGAGGTGCATGTGGTCGCCCAGAGTAATGCCGGCCCGGAAATACTGGCCGAAGCCGATCAGACCAACGGCGCCGGCTGGTTTAACGGCGACGATGCGGTGGTGCTGCTGTTCGGCGGCGCGGTGATAGACGCCATCGGCCAGGTCGGTTTTGATCCCGGCTCCCAGTGGGGCAGCGGCGACGCCAGCACCCAAAACAACACCCTGCGCCGGGCGGCCTCGGTGGACGGCGGCGATACCGATCCCAACGATCCCTTTGAGCCGGCTCTGGAATGGGATGGTTTTCCGCAAGACACCTTTGACGATTTGGGCCGCGCCGGCGATGGCCCGCCACCCGGCGGCGATGTGCTGATTAACGAAGTCGATGCCGATACGCCGGACAGGGATATGTTGGAATTTGTGGAGCTGTTTGACGGCGGCGCCGGCAATACCAGCCTCGACGGCCTGGTATTGGTGTTTTTCAACGGCAACGGCGACGCCAGTTATCGAACCCTCGATCTCAGCGGTCGTCAGACCGACAGCAACGGCTACTTCGTCGCGGGCAACAGTGCGGTGGCCAGCGTCGATCTGGTTTTCCCCAATGACGGTTTGCAAAACGGTGCCGACGCGGTGGCGCTGTACCGGGCCGCGGCCGCCGACTTTCCCAATGGCACGCCGGTGACCACCGCCGGCCTGGTGGACGCGCTGGTCTACGACACCAATGATGCCGACGACAGCGATTTGCTGGTCCTGCTCAACCCCGGGCAGGCGCAGGTCAACGAGGCTGGAGCCGGTAACGTCACCAGCCATTCCAACCAGCGCTGTGAGAACGGCAGCGGCGGACCGCGCAACACCGACACCTATATCCAGGAACTGGCAACCCCCGGTGCGCCCAACCGGTGCAGTCCGGTGGTGATCGGGCAGTGCGGTGATCCGGCCACTGCCATCCATGCTATTCAAGGCGCGGGTGCGGTCAGTCCCCTGGTTGGCAGCAGCCAGATTATCGAGGGGGTGGTGGTTGGTGACTTCCAGGGAGAGGATGCACTTGAGGGCTTTTTCGTGCAGGAGGAACAGGCGGACCAGGACGGCGACCCGCAGACCTCCGAGGGCATTTTTGTGTTCGACGGCAGCGGTGCGGTCGCCGTCAATGTGGGTGATATTGTGCGCGTGGGTGGCTCGGTCAGGGAATTTTTCGGTATGACGCGGCTCGATAACCTGTCCGGCGTTACCGTGTGCGGCAGCGGTGCGAGTTTCGAGGCAGCTGTGGTAGCATTGCCGCAAACTGTTCCCGGTGAACTTGAGCGCTTCGAAGGTATGGCGGTGACCACGTCGCAAACGCTGGTGATCTCCGAAAACTTCAACCTCGGGAGTTTCGGTTCAGTGTTGCTGTCCGCCGACAGCCGGTTGCTGCAGCCGACCCAGGTGGCGACGCCCGGCGCCGATGCCCTGGCGGTGCTGGCGGCCAACAATCTCAACCGCCTGTTTCTGGACGACGGCAGCACCGCGGGAAATCCGGCGACTATTCCCTACCCGGCGCCGAGACTGACCGCGGACAATACCCTGCGCGTCGGCGACAGTGTAGCGCCGCTGACCGGCGTGCTGAATTTCAGTTTCGGCGAGTACCGGTTGCAGCCTACCGAGACGCCGGTGTTTATTCCCACCAACCCGCGCACGGCGGCGCCGGAGTTGGTTGGGCAGGGAGATGTGCGGGTCGCCTCGCTCAATGTGCTCAACTACTTTAACGGTGATGGTCAAGGCGGCGGTTTTCCGACTTCGCGCGGTGCCGATTCACTGTTGGAGTTTGAACGCCAGCGGGCCAAGACCATCAGTGCCATTCTGGCGCTGGATGCGGATATTATCGGCCTGGTGGAAATCGAGAACGACGGTTACGGCAGCGATAGCGCGATTCAGGACCTGGTCAATGGTCTCAATGCCGCGGGTGCCGACTACGCCCTGGTCGACCCCGGTGTTAACGTCATTGGTACCGATCAGATTGCCGTCGGTTTTATCTACCGCCCGCAGGTGGTCGAACTGGTGAATGCCGCCGCCATTCTCGACGCTTCGGTGGACCCGGATTTTATCGACACCCGCAACCGGCCGGTGCTGGCGCAGACGTTTCGCAGTTTTGCCAGCCAGGGTGTGTTCACTGTTGCGGTGACACACTTGAAGTCCAAGGGAACCCCTTGTGACAATATCGGTGATCCCGATATCGGCGACGGCCAGGGCAACTGTAACCTGACCCGTACCTCGGCAGCCGGGGCACTGGCCCGGTGGGTGGCGACCGATCCCACCAACAGCAACGACAGCGACTTTCTGATTATCGGGGATATCAATGCCTACGCTAAGGAAGACCCGATTCAGGCGTTAGCGGCGGCCGGTTATGCTGACCTGGTGGCGCAGTTTGTGGGGCCCGCGGCTCACTCTTTTGTATTCCGAGGCCAGTCGGGCTATCTCGATTATGCGCTTGCCAACCCGGCTATGGGCGGCCAGGTGGTGGACCTTACCGAGTGGTTGATCAATGCCGATGAGCCACGCGCGCTCGATTACAACCTGGAGGACAAGTCGCCGCTACAGGCGGTGGATCTATACAGTGCCGGGCCTTATCGGGCGTCGGACCACGATCCGATTGTGCTGTTGCTCGACCTCAGCCATAGGGCGGGCGATATCAATGGTGACGGCCGTCTTTCCATCAGGGACCTGCGCATCCTGGTCTCCCGTTTGCACAAGGCGGCCGACGGTGACAACGACCCGAGTGATGTGAACCGGGACGGTGTTATCGATCGAAAGGATTTGCGCCGTTGGCTGCGGTTGTATATCAAGTCTAAGAAGAGGCGCTGGTGGTACCCTTACCATTAAGGGGCTAGAGAGCCTTTTCGATAGTCGCGGGGTAGTGGTTTCACTGCCCCGCCGGCGCATGACTTTCGAAGGGGTCGTAGTGCATGGGAATTGATCAGCTAACGAGACCTGGTATCAAACCTCTCGGCAGGCAAGACCGCACTGGCTAGAATGTAAGCACTACGACCCCTTTCCTCGGACCCCTTTCCTCACCCCTTTCCTCTATCTCCCTGTTGTGGATACCCCTGGAGATTGTGTATTCAACTCTACTGGAGGTCTAAAACACACCCATATTTTAGACCTGTCAGGTTGGTATTTGACCTGTAAAAAAGTACAACCCTCAATAATATTACAGAAAATAACCAGTTCTGGAGTTTGGATTGAAACATAAGCATTTGATTTATATAGAAAACTGGCTAAAAAAGGCTACACGTAAGCCCATTATCCTCAGAGGGGCCCGTCAGGTGGGCAAGTCCACCTTGGTGAAGCTGTTTTCCGAACACTTTAATCGGCCTCTGGTAGAGGTTAATTAAGAGCGATTGGGGCCCATGCAGGCAGACCTGGCGCAGGCCTTTAGCCACAATGACCCGCAACACCTGCTGAATCTGCTGGATGCGCTGCCCCACACAGGTGCATTGACTGAGCAGTCCCTTCTGTTCTTTGATGAAATCCAGGCCGTTCCCGAAGCTATTCCCGCATTGCGGTATTTTTATGAGGATATGCGTCAATTGCCAGTTCTGGCAGCGGGTTCTCTACTTGAGTTTGCCCTGTCGGGCCATCAATTTTCCATGCCCGTGGGAAGGGTGGAATATCTGCATATGGGACCGATGACATTCACTGAATTTCTCGATGCCCTGGATGAAACCAAGCTCGCCTCGATCATTCAGAATTTTAATATCGGCGACACTGTAAATCCGATCTTTCATACCAGGCTGTTGGAGCTGCTGCGAACCTATTTTTTCGTTGGCGGTATGCCCGAAGCGGTTAAAACCTACGTAACGTCTAAACGCCTGAAGGAAGTCAGCGAGGTTCACAATTCCATTATTGAGACTTATCGAGAGGATTTTCCAAAATATATGGGGTCAAGAAACTTGTCCCGAATTCATCAGGTATTTAACTTTGCCGCGCGCAATGTCGGTAAAAAAGTGAAATATGCTCAGTTTTCGAGCCAAGACAAAAGTGCCACCATTAAAAAAGATATCGAACTTTTGTGCATGGCTCGCGTTCTGTCCAAAGTAATACACAGCCATTGTAGCGGCCTGCCACTGCAGGCAGATTTAGAGGAGAAGAGCTATAAGCTGTTGTTTCTGGATGTGGGCTTGATGAATGCGACGTGTGGCCTTGACTGGAATACCGTTTCACAAATGAAAGATGCCCAACTTGTCAACGAGGGAGCTATCGCAGAGCAATTTATCGGTCAACATCTTCAAGATATTCTCTCGAGCGCTCCCAATAGAGAACTCACATATTGGCTTAGAGAGGGGCGTTCCTCTAATGCCGAAGTTGATTATGTGCTGGGATTAAACGGGCAGATCGTCCCGATTGAAATTAAAGCAGGAGCCACAGGCAGCTTGAAATCCCTGCACCAGTTTGTGGGCGAAAGACAGGTCCCTTTGGCCGTTCGATTTGATACGGGCTTACACTCAGTACAAACCATCAGTACCCGCATTCGCAAGGCCGGTAAAGAGGTTAAGGTTGATTACGAACTTATCTCTCTGCCTTTGTATCTTGTTGAACGGCTGCCGGGGTTGGTGCGTTAGCGGCTTGCCGTCATTTATGCTGGATGTGGAATCCGGGGTTGAAGGATGTTCACATAGCGGTGAAAAACGACCTTCTCAATACGATATTCTTTTAGCCATCTTTACTGTATTAATTGTTCGCCTGGCAACTTGTCGGCTAAGTGACAAGGATTGTTGTAAAAGTCTTTGAAAAATATTCAACCTATATTTGCTTGACTTTCGCAATAGAATTGCAGATAAACATCTCCAGGTTCCTGAAAGGCTTTTTTACTCTACAGAATCAGGCTTTGCCTCGCCGAGGCTAGCTCGAATTGTTAAGCTCTGATTTTTCAAGAGGAAAGAACTTCATTTATATATTTTTATGATTGGTCGTGGTAATAAAGCTCGCTATTTTTTATATTTGGCTGCTAGTACAATGAATAAAAAGGAGGGGGTGTCATGCAATTCGAATGGGATGAAGATAAGCGTGAGGAAACGCTCAGGGATAGAGGTATAGACTTCATTGATGCGGCTCTAATATGGAAAGATCAAATGAGGCAAGAGCGTGTCGACCTGCGCCATAATTATGGTGAAACCAGGATTCAAACTATCGGAAAATCAAGGCTTGGGATATTACTAGTGGTTTACACAGAGCGTACCTATGAAGATGGGGAAGAGGTGATTCGGATCATATCGGCCAGAAAGGCAGACAAAAGGGAATGAAGGGAATATGAGACTATGACATTTCATGTGCGGAGTGTGCTATGACTAAAAGGAAGAGATACTCGTTAGATGAGTTGGAGAAAATGAAGAGTGAGTCTGATCAGGAGAAGTTTGATGAAACGACCGACGTAGATATTCTTGAACAAATAATTTCCGATCCAGATACTCCTCATTTAACAGAGCAGGAAGTTAAAGAAATGAGACCGGCTAGGAGTAAGGAGCGTAAGAAATGAGTAGGAAGACGATCAGGGCGCCACTCGAAGAAATTCAGAAAATGAGAGGTCGGACACAGTGGGCGAGACTAATTGCCGAGGAGAGAAGTTCCAGAAAAAAGGACCCGTCGAAAAAAGATCAAGAGACAGACGTTAGTGGTAGTAGGTACAGAAAAGGCAGACAGATATAATGGCTAGACCCAAGAAAAAATTGTCATCTGCATTCTGATTGAAGTAGTCTGTGGAAAATTTTTGAACTGTCAGTGGCCTTAAGTATGGAATTGCCATTTTTTTAGTGTGTTAAGAGGGACGTTTATGATTAGAAAAATTGGGTTTTTACTAGCAATAACCACAAGCCTAGTTACGTATCAAGCATCTGCTGCAGGGTGGTCAGGCGAGGCAACTATTGAAGGGATTTACGCCGTCAATGATACGACGGTGATAATAACACTTTCATCTTTTACAAATCCTGACAATTGCCAGGTAAATGAAAATGGACATGTTATTCTCAACCCGGCAACCAATAAGACATGGTTCAGTTTACTGCTTGCAGCTTATGCCGCTAAGAAGACAGTTAATATATTTGTCGCCAGCACTTGCACGACAGTTTGGGAAAATACGTCTTATGCAGATGTGGCGCATGTTAGATTATTATAAGTTGTAGGGTGTGTCAGTCAGGCGAAGAGTTAAGGGGTAGCCGAGGTAGAAACAAAGGAAACCTCATGATGCTTGGAAGCTGATCAGTGGATGATAATCGGAATCAGGTCCGCCGAAGACCAGGGCTGCGCTGGTTAAAGTGCGAACATCGAGACGCCTATTTACCATTCAAACGAGTGTTCTGCCAAAACTGATATCAAGGGGACAGCCTATGAAGGCTAACTTATCTATTGCGGGTCTATTTCTTGTCTTAACTTTACCAGCGTCTGCGGGTCTATGGTCTGACTGGGGTACTGTTACCGAGATGCAAACGTTTGGAGGATCAAATGGAGCATTTAGGTTTAGAACGTCGGCGGCGCACAAAGATGATGGCTCCCCTTGTGGAAGTGGTTGGTATGTGTGTCTGAATTTACCGGATATAAGAAAGAACAAATATCTATGCTGTTAGCGGCATTCGCCGCAAGTCAACAGATTAGGGTCAATGTAAGTGGCTGCGGAGGTTGGCAGAATCAAGATACCAATGCCAACTACTTTCATATTCGGAGGTGACTGTACACCTAACCAAGACGGCCAACAGGCAGTGGTAAGAGGAGCCATAGCCTGAGGTTCCTCTGCTTCTGTACGGAATACCCATGAAACTGATCTATTCCTTGATATTGACAATTATGCAAATACTAAGCATTTCCAGCGCCTATTCAGGAGCCTGGTCCTCCAAGCACCATGATATAAGCATAAATTACAATGAAAACGTGTGGAAAATAATTGAGGAACATGATGCCGAAGAAGACGTTCTCGTGGGCTTTTTCGATAAAAGTGATGGCTCGAGCTTTCTTGTTCGAATTGAGTTTGAACAGGATGTACATCTGGCAGAGGACAGTTTGATCGAGCAAGTGCTGTCTGAGGGGTTATACAACTCAGACCCCGCACTTCAGGTTTTGGGACGATCCGAGATGCTTATCTCGAATGGTAGTTTCTATGCAGTTGACTATTTGTTTAGCAATAAAAAGTTCGGAAAACAAATTGTCCGACATGCCTTTTTAAAGAAAAAAGATCACATCATAATGCTCTTATTTGCCTGGCCCAGCGAGATGGATATGGTTCAGGGTAAGAAATTTCCCGCAAAACATATGGTATTTATTGAAGGCATACAGTTGTGAAGTTGGCCGTCCCCTCAGCTCTCTAGCGGCGACGTTCGCTCGCTGTTGGCATATCCATCGCTGCGAGCATCGTCAACAGTCCGAAAGGCTCCTCGGCCCGCTCGTTCAAGATGCTCTCTGATTGAGGGAAGCACTGATAACTTATAACTTGACCGAAGGCATAGATGTTTATCCGCCATCGCCAAGAAAAGGGCAGAACAGGTCAAGTTATTAAGTTATCAGTGTCCCCTCCGCGCCCAAAAAAGCTTCAGTCCATAGTGTGAAACATGGTAATAAAGAGCTGTGGGAAGTCATGTCCCCTATATTCTCTGGCCAAATAGGTCGTGTCCCCTTCGCGCTCCTGATTGAGAGAGGCACTGATAGCTATTCCGGCTTAACTCCTGGTGGCTCGCAACATCCATGATGTCTTTTCATGAATCCGCATACGGTCAGAGACCAATGCCACCGTCGACTCATCATCTGCTGACTGAGCAAGTTTTAACACTTCCCTGGAAGTCTTAACCACTTGCTCATGTCCCTTTGTCAATATGTCGACCATTTGTTCTGAACTTGGGGTTCCCTCGACCTCTTCGATAGAGCTAAGCCTGGCAAATTCTTTGTAGGTGCCTGGAGCTGCTATACCCAGCGTGCGAATACGTTCCGCTATATCGTCCACCGCGACGGCTAACTCGGTATAGTGTTCTTCGAACATGAGATGCAGCTCCCGGAATTGGGGGCCACTTACATTCCAGTGAAAATTGTGAGTTTGGAGGTATAAGGTATAGGAGTCTGCTAAAAGACGTTTCAGTCCTTCGGCAACTTTCTCTCTATCTTCAGCGTTTATGCCTATATCAATATCGTTCATGCTAATTTCCTCTCTCGCGATTTAATGCCTGTGCTTATGACGCTTACTGCAGGCGCATGGCTTGTTGCCGTAGTTTCACCAGTTTTGTCATGGCTCGATGACACGTGTGACACTAAGGCCGAATAGCGTAACTTTACCAGACAGCGTTTGAAACCGCCAACGAGCGGATAAAAACGCCTTCGGCAAGCTGTGCTTTTTTGCGGCTGAGACTCCCATTCTTCCACGGGCATTACACTAGACCTCGTGGATACACATCAGCTTTCTGGCCGCAATACGCGTTTCGCCGGGATAGCCAAAGGCATTGTTGATATAACAAACCCCGTTCAGGGTGACCTTCCGATTGACGTGGCTGTGCCCGTAGACATGGATATCACTTTGTAAGCTGCGCAGTTGTTGTTCAAGTATATAGCTGCCGAGGACAGGATAGAGAAATCGATGCTCGGCGGGAATATAACTCGGCATCAAGTCAATACGCGGCAGAAAATGTGAGAAAGTAATCAGTGTGCCGCTGCCGCGCTGCGCCGGCAGTTGCCGGGGGTTGCGTTCAGTAAAATGACGGCTGACAGCGGCCGCATCCCAGCCATGGGGCCAGCGGCAGACCCGATAATCCATCCAGCCGTCGCGCAATTGCTGGCCGGGTCGGCCGAACGAGTAGTCGTACCAGCCGAGCAGCGGTACTATGTTGAGTGATTCGCTGTAGAAGGGTTGCGTCAAGATGCCCAATTGCCCGGCGAGCGCCTCAATGGCATCGAATTTTTGCAGGGAGTTTTGCAACTCGCCGTTGCGCACCCACAGTTCATGGTTGCCGGGCAAGAAGAATACTTTGTCAAAGCGCTCGGCCAGTTGTTGCAGGCCTTTTTTCAACAGCGCCAGTTTGTCGGTCAGATCGCCGGCCACAATCAGGATGTCATTTTGATAGTCGCTGCGGGATAAGCCGCTGAGCCAGGCGGCGTTCTCCTCATAGTCGATATGGATATCCGAGATGCAAAAAACCCTCATAGCTCCGATGCCTTGTCTCGATCTTTGTACAGCAGCGTCTGTCCGTCGCGGCAGTCACCCGGCGCAGACCTGAGCGCCCGCCGTGCAGCCTGCCGTAAAGCAGCGAGTATAGCAGCGATGCGAATGTGCGGTCCTATATTGAGAAAATATGTTGTTTGGCTGCGGGGCCACGCCAGCCGCTGAACCGCAGGCCACTCGTCTGTCGGTTTTTCACATGGGGATTGCGCGTTGCAACCGGACTGGTGCCCCGGCCTGATGGCGGGCGAAACCCGGTCATAGTCCCGCTGGCGCGAATAGGCCCCGGGGCTCCAATATCCGGGTTAGCTTGTCTGTTGTAGCCAACTGCGCCAACCGCCAAACTCAGTGATGTTTTTGGCGCCGCCGGTTCCATAGCCGTCGCAGATAAAACCGCTCAACCAGCGGCCGTCGGCCAGTTCGACCTTACCGATGCCCAGGGGCGCGGGTATTGCGGCCACGAAATCGCCGAAGGTCTCGGCCGGCAGGGTCCAGACCTCGACCTCTATGGCGCAGCCTCGTGTCACGTTGCGAATCATGGCCGGTCGCTTGCCGTCAGCCAGTGCAAAAAGCTGGTAGTTGGCTGAGCTGGCGGTCAGTTCTTTCAACTTGCCGCCGCGCTCCGTCAACTGCCAGTTTAACGGCTGGCCCTGCAGGTGAGCGCCGCAGACAACGATATCGATGGTGCGGGGCGGGGTGAGCACGGCTGCGGATGTCAGTTCGGGTTGGGTGTGCCGGGTGGCGCCCAGGGGTAAGCGGCAGGCGCGCTGCAGGGCGCCGGCAAAACTCAATACCTCGATATCGGCGAACGCGGTGGCGAACAGGGTAACGCCCCAGGGTACACCGCAATCCGTAAAACCCACCGGCACGGCGGTGCCGCAGTAATCCAGCAGGTTCATAAAGTTGGTATAGGTGCCGAGGCTGGCGTTGTGGCGGATCGGGTCTTTAGCAATGTCGGCGCGCGCGTATAGCGTTGGTGTGGTGGGGGTGAGTAGGATATCCACATCCGCCATCACGTTGTCGCACTGCCGTTTTAGTGCCGCCAGCCGGTATTGCGCGGCAAAGGCGTCGGCGGCACTGCCGGTCGCACTGCCGTCGATAACCTGGCGAATCACCGGCAGCAGAGCCTCCCGCGCCACGTCTTTGGTAGCGAGTTGGCGTTCGGCGACCCAGGGGCCTTCATACAAAAGTCTTGCCGCGCTCAGGAAAGGTTCAAAATCTATCGGCACAGGCGTGCCGCCCAGGCGGGATAAGTGCTCGACACTTTTTTCGAACAGTGTCCGGATGTCGCCGTCGCCCTGGAAATCCAGTTCGCGCGGCACGCCGAAACGAAACGCCGCCGGTGCGGCCGCCGCGTAGTAGCGGTTGCGGTTGGCATAGTGGTTGCTGCGCGCGTAGGGATCGAGCGGATCGAACTGTGTTACCAGGTCCCACAGTATCGCGATATCATCGGTGTGCAGAGCAAACAGGCTGACACAATCCAGGGACCGGCAGGCCGGCACCACGCCGCGGGTGCTGATCAGGCCTTTGCTCGGCTTGTGGCCGATCAGGTTGTTAAGCACCGCCGGCACCCGGCCGGAACCGGCCGTGTCTGTGCCCAGCGCAAAGCTAACCTGCCCGAGCGCAGTGGCAATAGCGGAGCCGGCGCTGCTGCCGCCGGAAATATAATCCGGGTTAAAGGCGTTCTTGCCCTCGCCGTAGGGCGAGCGGACACCCACCAGGCCGGTGGCGAATTGGTCCAGATTGGTTTTGCCCAGCGGGATGGCGCCGGCGGCGAGCAACGCTGTCACAACGGGGGCCGATTGTGGCGGTGTGTAAGCGAAGTCCGGGCAGCCGGCGGTGGTGGGGACGCCGGCCAGATCGATATTGTCCTTGATGGCAAAGGGAATGCCGTAGAGGGGCAGGGTGTCGGGTGATTGACCCTCCAAAAATGCGAGATGGTTCTCCAACTGTCGTTCGTCCAACAGTGTAACCCAAGCGTTATAATCGGCTTGTGCCTCGGCCTGCCTTCGCAGTGTGAAAATCAGTTCGCGCGGGGTGGTGACGCCGTTGCGATAGTTTTCCCGCAGTACTGGTAAACGTAAATTGAAAATAGTCAAAGTTTTCTCCCGAACTCCGCTGTGTGCGATATGGCTGGAAACTGGATTTTTGGTACAGATGCCAATCGTATTTAATTAAAAGGATTTGCACCCGGTGATCGTTCCTTGCCTAAGCCTTATTAGTTAAGAATACTGCGGGTAGGTCTAGCGCGGGATAGGGGTTTCAGAAACTCTCGACAGCAGGGATGCTGTCGGGAAGTCCCCAGGGAAGGGTTTACGACGTGTTTCTGAAACCCCTATCCCGCGCTAGACCGATCAAATGGCACACTTTCTCTTACGCAAGCGCCTATCGGTTAGACTCCCGCCAATAACACTCGAAGCGAGCAACAACGAACCACACCTTACGACTCCTCCACCCAAAGCAGGGTTTCACCAGCGGTTACCGCCTGGCCTTGATCTTTGAGTACTTTTACCACCTTGCCACTGCGGTCGGCATTGATTTCAATTTCCATTTTCATCGACTCCAGTGCCATCAGGGTGTCGCCTTCCCGGACCTGCTGTCCCGCCGCCACTTTCAATTGCCACACACTGCCGGATACCGGGCTGTCGATACCGTTGGTACCCGCCGGCAGCGGTGGTTGCGAATCCTCTGTCGGGGACTGCACCTGCGGCTCGTAAGTCAACTGGCCACCGGCGCGCCAGCGAGAGAGTTCGGCATCGAAAGCGGTCTGGCGCCGTTGCTGGAATTGTTCGATCGCGCCGGCGTTGGCATCCAGAAAGCGCTGGTAGTCGGCCAGGTCAAAGCGAGTGTGTTCAATTTTCAAAGGATAGTTGCCGAGAGGAAAATCCCGGCGTATCTGTGCCAGTTCGCCGGCGCTGACCTCGTAAAACCGAATCTGGTCGAAAAAGCGCAGTAGCCAGGGTTTTTCAAAAACCTCTGTCTGGCGGTAGCGATTCCACATCTGCAGGGTGCGGCCGACAAACTGATAACCACCCGGCCCTTCCATACCGTAGACACAGAGGTAAGCGCCGCCTATGCCCACCGAATTCTCCGCCGTCCAGGTGCGGGCGGGATTGTACTTGGTGGTTACCAGCCGGTGGCGCGGGTCCAGCGGTGTCGCCACCGGTGCGCCCAGGTATACATCGCCCAGCCCCAGCACCAGGTAAGCGGCGTTAAAGACGATCTCTTTGACGGCGGCGATATCGGGCAAGCCGTTGATACGGCGGATAAACTCCAGATTGCTCGGACACCAGGGCGCGTCCTGTCGCACTGTTTGCATATATCTGTCGACGGCCTGCTGGCAGGCTTCGTCATCCCAACTGAGCGGCAGGTGTACGATGCGAGCCGGCACCGAGCTGTCCGGATTTTGTGCCACGGCGGCGACGGCGGTATCCAGGTGGGCGAGCAGTTTTTGCAGATCGAGCTGTTGGGGATCGTAGTGAATTTGCAGGGAGCGAATGCCCGGCGTCAATTCCCTGATACCGGTAAGCGTGTGATCCTGCAGCCACAACATCAGTGCGTGCACCCGAAAGCGGCGCTCGATATTCAATTCGAGTGGTCCCAGTTCCAGCAGCAGGAAGTGATCGCCCGCCAGTCGATATACCACCTCGTCGTCGCCAAGGCGTGCGCGCCCCGCAATAGGCGACGGCAGTGAAGCGGTTGCCGCAACGGCGGTGGTATCGGCGCGAAGCTGGGCGATGGCGGCGGTTTGTGCGGCTTCCAGCGCGGTTGCCCAGGCGTGGGTGACGGGTGTGAACTTGAGTTTGGCTCCGGCTTTTAGCTGCCCAAGCTTCCACAGGTCGGCTTGAACTACCGTCGCGGGGCACACAAAACCACCGAGGGATGGACCGTCGGGCCCGAGGATAACCGGCATATCGCCGGTGAAGTCCACCGTGCCAAAGGCGTAGGCGTTGTCGTGAATGTTGGAAGGGTGCAGCCCCGCCTCGCCACCACTGTCGCGGGCCCACTGCGGTTTGGGGCCGATCAGGCGCACACCGGTGCGGCTGGAGTTGTAGTGCACTTCCCAGGTGTGGGAAAAGAATTGTTCGATATCCCTGTCGGAAAAAAAGTCCGGCGCGCCATGGGGACCGTAAATGACCCGCAGCTCCCACACCTCGGGCAGTGCGGGCCGGTGCTCGGGAGCGATGCTTGCCGGTGGCGTGGATGCTTTTGCATTGGTAGGTGTTTCAGCAAAAGTCTTGGCAGGACTCCCGGTGAGAGTCTTCGTGGAAGGCTCGGAGGTGAGAGCCCGGGAGGTGACGGTCTCGGGGGTAACAGTTTCGGAGGTAAAAGTTCCGGAGGTAAAAGTTTCGGAGGTAAAAGTTCCGGAGAGAACCTCGCTGGTATTGCCGCCCAGATGCAATACATCACCGCTGCGCAGGGCGCGTCCCCCATGCCCCCCAAACTGTCCCAGGGTAAAGGTGGACTTTGAGCCCAGATAATCCGGGCATTGAATACCGCCGGCCAGTGCCAGGTAAGCCCTGGCCCCCTTGCCGGTGATAGCGCCGAGCCGCAGCACGGCTTTGGCAGGCACTTCAAGCGTTTGGTACATGGCCACAGGCGCGCCGTCGATACTGGCTTCGATGGTCGCACCGGTTAACGCTATGCGACAGGGCCGGTTAAATGACAGGGTGGGGCCGTGTAAAGTGATTTCCAGGCCGGCTGCTGTTTCGGGATTGTCCACCAGCTTATTGGCCAGGCGAAAGTTTAATGTGTCCATGGGCCCCGAGGGCGGCACGCCGATATGCCACAGGTCGGTGCGGCCCGGGTAGTCCTGAATTGTGGTCTGGGTGCCGGACTGCAATACATCCAGTGTGTGAGGCGTAAAAGTGAAATCGGCGAGGCTGGCGGTGTGCAGCCGGCCCTGCCGGAACGGTTCGGTGTTGAGAACGGCGCGCACATAATCCAGGTTGGTTTCAATACCGTAGAGCGTGCTGGCGGCCAGATGCCGATCCAGTTGTTCCCGGGCGGTCTCGCGGTCGGCGGCGCAGACAATAACTTTTGCCAGCATCGGATCGAACAGCGCCGGCACTTCGAGGCCAGCTTCGATCCAGTGGTCGATACGCAGGCCGGCCGCCGCGGGCCAGTGGACTTCGGTCAGCAGCCCGGCACAGGGCTGGAATTCCCGGTTGGGGTCCTCGGCGTAGAGGCGGGCCTGAATGGCGTGTCCGCCGGGCTCCAGTTGGTGTTTGCGCTGTTGCAGGTCACCGAGTTCGCCGGCCGCCTGTTTGAGCATCCACTCGACCAGGTCGACCGACCACACGGCTTCGGTAATGCCGTGTTCCACCTGCAGGCGGGTATTGACCTCGAGAAAGTAAAACGCCCCGGCATCGGTGTCGTAAATAAATTCCACGGTGCCGGCGTTGCGATAGTCGACCGACGCCATCAGGCGTTCGGCGGTGGTGTGTAACCGCCGGCGCAGCGGCGCCGGTAAATTGGGTGCCGGGGTTTCCTCGATGACTTTCTGGTTGCGCCGTTGCGCCGAGCAGTCCCGCTCCCCGAGGGAAACGGTGTTGCCCGCGCCGTCGCCGAATACCTGCACCTCGATATGGCGCGCCCGGGCAATATATTTTTCCAGAAACACGCCGTCATTGGCGAAGTAGTTGGCGCCGAGGCGCCGCACGCTGTCCCAGGCACTGCGCAAATCCGCTGTGCTGTGGCAGACCTGCATGCCGATACCGCCGCCGCCGGCGGTGCTTTTCAGCATGACGGGGAACCCTATTTGCGCAGCCCGATCAAGCGCGTCTTCGATATCGGTCAGCAGCGGGGAGCCGGGCACCAGCGGCACGGCGGCCCGCTCGGCGGCGGCGCGCGCCTCGTGTTTTAAACCGAACAGGGTAATCTGCTCGGCGCTGGGGCCGATAAAGTGCAGACCGGCGCTTTCACAGCGCGCTACGAAGTCGGTGTTCTCGCTCAGAAAACCGTAACCTGGGTGAACGGCCTGCGCGCCGCTCTGCGCTGCGGCGCGGAGAATCTTGTCGATATTCAGATAGGTGTCGGCAGCGCTGCCGGCGCCCAGGCTGATAGCCGTATCTGCGCGGCGCACATGCAGCGACTGCGCGTCCGCCTCGTGATACACCGCGATGGCGTGGATGCCCAGCTTTTTAAGGGTGCGTATGATACGTACGGCAATGGCGCCGCGGTTGGCGATCAGCACTCTGGTAAACATGTTGGTTACTTGCGTCTGGCGGGTCGTCCCGGGTGAAAAGGTGCCGTGCAGGTCGTCCTGCGCGGCGGTGTGGCGCCGGTGTCGGCTTTATTGCCACAGCAAAAACTCTATCGGTGTCGGATTGTGGCCGTTGCACGGATTGTTGAGCTGGGGACAGTTGGAAATCAGGACGATCACATCCATCGTCGCCGTCAGTTCCACGTATTTTCCCGGGGCCGAAATACCGTCGGCAAACATCAGTCCGCCCGCCGGGGTGATGGGCACATTCATAAAGAAATTGATATTGTGGGTGATATCCCGCTTGCTCAACCCCAGCTCCTGATGCGCTGCCAGCGCCAGCAGCCAACTGTCGCGGCAGGCGTGCATACAGCGTTTGTCGAGGGCGTAGCGCACGGTGTTGCTCTCGGTGGCACAGGCGCCGCCGAGGGTATCGTGGCGGCCGCAGGTATCGGCGCTAATGGTCAACATGGGGTTACCCAGGTTTGAGCGTAGAACGGAGCCGGCGGTCAGATACACATTGCCCTGTTCGCGAATGGTATCCATGGCACTGTAGCGTTCGGAAATATCGTGGCGACAGTAAAAAAGTGTGTCGGCGGCCTGGTTACCTTCGAGATCGAGGATGCGACAGGTCTGGCCGCTGTCGACTGTCTGCAGCAGGTAGTCGCCCGCCGGCACCACCTGGCTGAATATCGCGTCTTCGCGTTTGAGAGTGCTTGCTTTTATCATCGCTTGATCCCGCGGCCGGTTAAGAAAGGCCGAAATGGTAGAGGCGGTTGTTTTCAAAACCCCGGCGATTTTCCGCACAGGCGTTCATGCATTCGTCGTCGCTACCCACCGGCTGCGCCTGTGCCAACTCACACCCGATCGGCGTGTGCGGATAGTCACCGGCTTCGCTCAGCGGGTGCGGGCAGTTGTGCATAATGACCAGGGTGTCCATTTCGAAGCGCAGCGAAACCCGGGCGCCGGCCTGGGAATGCCCTGCGGCCAGGCTCAGGTTGCCGGTCTCGTCCACTGCGACTTTGCTGAAAAAATTGACGTTTGCCGCCATATCTTTCGCCGTCAGGCCATACTTCGCCAGTTCCACCAGAAAACTGTCGTAACCGTTTTGCCGGCGCTGGTTGCGGGCCTCCTGGTATGTGCTGCCACCCCACCGTTGCGCTACCTTGGCGGCGGTGCTGGTGCCGCAGACGGTTTCGTGCCAACCCAGCGTATCCTCGGTAATCGAGCAGAAGATGCGCCCCATATCGGAGTAGAGGCAATGCCCGCGGGTGAGTTTGAAGGTGTGCTGGCACTTCAGCGTATCCGGCGCATTGTAGCGCTCGAGCAGGTCCTCGGGGTTGTAAAACAGCATGCCGACGTTGGCGCCGCCGTTGAGATCGGTGAGGGTCAATTGAACACCCCGGTGCAGGCGCAACGACCAGTGGCTGGCGCCGGGCAGGGTGGTGCTGTAGTAAGGTTTACTCATGTCTGGCTCCCGTGCTGAGCGGGGAGTGGGTGCAGCGGCGGCATAATGGCCGAACTGAGCAGCAGCTTGCCGGTTATCACGCCGCGCTGGGTAATCATTTTATCGGCGATGGTTTTCAGTGTGACGGCCGGACCCTGGACCAGGACCACCGATAAGGTGTTGGTGTGGGTCAGGTTCACATTCAGGGTGCTGATCACTTCATCGATATACTCGTACTGCAGATCGTGCAGTTTTTTCTGCACGCCGATGACGGCGTGGTTGTATACCAGGTTGATAGTGCCGGCCATGATGCCGCCGTCCAGGTCGCGACGGTGGTCGTTCAGTTGCTGGTTGATCATATCGCAAATGGCCTGCGAGCGGCTTTCGAAACCGCGCGCGAGCACCATCCCGTCAAACTGCCCGAGCAGTTCCTCGGGCAGGGAAATACTGATGCGGCTGACTTTTTGCGACGACGGCGGCGGTTTGGGGGCTTGAGAATTCATTGGCGGTGCAAACTCTCCCGATTAAAACAGGTTAAAGACATCACGACCAGACTAAAAAACACTGCCGACAGCGTCGTCGACGGCAACCATTCTCACCATATTGAGGCGGTCTGCGTCCTCGGTGACGGTGACCGGCGGGTGAATAAGCTCTTCCAGGCGTCTTTTGGTGGCGAGAAATTCAGCGCTCAAAAACTGCGCCGGTGTGCGCGGGTGAGGCACCGGGACCTCAATCATCTCTTGGACTTCGCCCGGGTTGGCTTTCAGCACCAGGATGCGGTCGGCCAGATAGACGGCTTCGTCCAGGTCGTGGGTAATAAACACGACGGTAATGTCGATATTTTGCCAAATCTCCAGCAGGTAAGCCTGCATGCGGGCCCGGGTCTGGGCGTCGAGGGCGCCGAAGGGCTCGTCCATCAGCAGTACTTTCGGTTGGTTGGCCAGCGCCCGGGCGATGGCGACGCGCTGCTTCATACCGCCGGACAACTGGTGCGGGTAGCTGTCGGCAAAGCGGTTGAGCCCGACCAGGTCGATCCACTGCAGCGCGTCCTGCTCGGCGGTGTAGCGACTGTGGCCGGTGCAGCGCAGGCCGAACATGACATTTTGTTTTACCGTCAGCCACGGGAACAGCGTGTAACCCTGAAACACCATGCCCCGATCGGGGCCGGGGCCCTCGACGGCGGCGCCGTTGAGACGGATGGTGCCGGCGCTGGGTGTTTCCAGGCCTGCCAGGATGCGGACCAGGGTGGATTTGCCGCAGCCGGAGGCGCCCACCACACAGACAAATTCGCGCCGGTGCACGGTGAAGTTGATAGCCTGCAGGGCGGTAACATCGCCTTGCGGCGTGTCGAAAACTTTCACCAGGTTATTGACTTCGAGAGTTACCGGTCTTTGTTTCAGACGCTCGAACCTGTCTTTGACGGTGCTGCTTTGCATCAACAAATAGTCCGGTAGTTTCGGCTTCGATGTCACAGTATTGACCTCCTACTTGCCGGCGCCGCCGGCCTGCTGTTGCCAGGGGAACAGCCGGCGCCCGCACCAGGCCATGATCATATCGGTGGCCAGGCCGATAATGCCGATCATCACGATGGCGGCGAAGACGTTTTCGAAATTCTTGTAGCGCGCCTGTTGAGTGATAAACCAGGTGATACCCGAGCTGCTGCCGATCAACTCGGCGACGATCAGGTAAGTCCAGGCCCAGCCCAGCAAAATACGCATATCCCGGTACAACTCCGGCAATATGCCCGGCACTACCACACGAAACAGCAGCGCCCGGTTTTTGGCGCCGAGGGTTTGTGCCGCCTCCAGCAGCGCCGGGTCGAGCTGGCGAGTGGTGTTGGCGATGACCAGCACCTGTTGGAAAAAAGTGCCGATAAAGATAATCGCGATTTTGGGGGCGTGGTGAATCCCCAGAATGGCGACCGCCAAAGCACCGAATGCCGGTGCCGGCAGGTAGCGAAAGAATTCGATAAACGGCTCAAACAGGCGTGAAAAGAAATCATAGGTGCCGGCGAGTATGCCGAGGGGCACGCCGATCAGGGAGGACAGCAGGAAGCCCCAGAAAATCACCTGCACACTTTCCCACAGGCTTTCGTGCAGCCACTTTTCGCTGCGGCGTTTCGGTTCGGTGGTAAACGCGGTGTAAAACGCCGTCACCACTTCGTGGGGGGCGGGCAGATAGATCGGGTTGGCCCGCACGCCCCGGGGCGTCACCCCGCCGGCCTCGATCACAGTTTGTTTTTCTTTTTCAAACAGCGGTCGGTCGACCAGCATTCCCTCGGTAAAGTAGCTGACGTCGCCTGGTGTCACGACTTCCACTTTCGGGTGCCAGAGAAAAGGCACATAACTTACCAGGCTCCAGATCAACAGCGGCAGTAGAAAGCTGGTGACCGATACGGCCATCCGTGCCTGCGGTTGCAGGGTCTTGCGGATTGCGAACCATTTTTTTACTGCCATATGCCTGTTCCGCTGTGGCGATTATCAGTGTACAGGGTGCCGCTGCCGGCGTGTTGCCTTAAAGGCTTTCCATCAACGAAGCATCGATATAGGTCTCGATCTTCTGCGCTTTGTCGTAAACTTTGTTGTCGACATTGAAAGCGTCGGCAATTTTTGATGAGCCGTAGAGTGATCTGAAGCCGTCCGCCTTGCGCATCAACGGCAGGGCCTCCTCGAGCGTCAGTATTTTGGTGCCGTCGATAAACTCGGCATAGGCGTCGGGTGCAATACCCACGCGCGCGGCCATAATCTTGATGGCATCGGCGCGGGTGGCGGGGGCTTGCAGGTAAGCGATGGCCCGATACCAGACTTGCAGGACTTTTTTCCAGTCATCGCGCCGGGTGGCGAGGCTGGTCGGGGCTACCGCCAGTACATCGTAGATCAGCCCGGGCTCGTCGGCGCTCGAGTAAATGCGTGTTGCGCCCGGCACCAGCTTCAGCGCCTGGCCGGAATTGGGCTGCCAGGCGACTATGGCATCGACCTGGCCGGAGGCCAGCACCTGCGGCGTTTCGTTGGTGGGCACATTGACTAACTCCACCTCGGATTCCTTGAGACCGTTTTTCTCCAGCGCGTTGAGCAGCAACAGGTGGCTGACGAAGCCGATTTCCACGCCCACTTTTTTGCCTTTCAGTTCTTTGACTGAATTGATACCCGGTTTGGCGATCACCATATCGTTGCCGTTGCTGTAGTCGTTGATCAGGACCATCACGCCGCGGGCACCGGTGGCGCCGGTTACCAGGGTATCGCCGTTGGTCATGGCGACGGCATCCAACTGGCCTGCGGCAAACGCTTCCATACTGGCGACGTAGTCGAACCACTCGAATTCCACATCGACGCCGGCCTGTTCGAACATGCCTTTTTCGATAGCGATCTCCCAGGCGACCCAGCCCGGCCAATCGCTGTAGCCGATCTTCAAGGGGGGCGCCGCCTGGACTGCCGCGGTCAGTGCCAGCGTTGCGGCAAGGCTCAATACCAGTCGTGGTAGGGATATCATCGGGTTCTCCTCTTTATTACGATCTCAGTATTACGATCTCAGGTCTTGGTAATACCGGATGCAGCAATATGCGCGCCAATCTCTATCTCATGGATAAGTGGTTGAAATCGTTTGAGTTCTCGGTTTCTGTCTGGGGTAAACAGCGGGCGGCGGTGCGCGCATGTGGTGCGCGCTGCACTGATTTGTTTCAAAAAGGGAAAGTGTTGGGTGTCTTCGCAGCGACGGGGAAGGTTTATAACCGTCGCCCGAGTGACTTCAATTTACAGGCGGTTTTTTTCTTTTTCTTTCCTCTCCGGCGTGAGCCGGCCATGTTAGCACGACGTTTAACCTCAAAAAAACAGCGACTGATCAACATCCTGAGCAAAGTTAATATTTGCCCCAAAAGCTTCATCCCAGCTTCAACAGACTGTAAAGTTTGAGTGGCATTAATGCTGGGTTATCTAATGACCCATGTCAGGAGAATGTTTATGAAACACCTCAGGATGTCGTATTTGATTGCCGCTTTAGCCGGTTTCTGTCTGCATGCCCAGGCCGATGGCCCCTATGGCTGTATGAGCGCTGATCTGTCTCGGGCCGCCGAGCGCGGCGATCACGGTCTGGTGCGCTTTGCCACCTTCAACGCTTTTCTCAATCGCAACACCGAAGGCCAGTTGATCGCCGATCTGCGCGATCCGGACGACCAGATGGAAGCGGGTAACGATGCCGATGTGCAGATAAAGGCGGTGGCGGAGATTATCCAGCGGGTGCGGCCCGATGTGCTGTTGCTGAACGAGTTTGATTACGATGGCAATGGTGAAGCACTGGCGTTGTTCCAGGAAAACTACCTGGGCGTCAGCCAGAACGGTCAGCCTGCCATTCACTTCGACTACACGTTTAACGCGCCCTCCAATACTGGCGTGCCCTCCGGCAAGGATTTCGATAACGACGGTTCCACTACGGGTCCCGGCGATGCCTACGGCTTTGGTTTTTTTCCCGGACAGTTCGGTATGGCGCTGTTGTCGAAATATCCCATAGAAGACTATCGGGCCAGGACCTTCAGGCACTTCCTCTGGCGCGATATGCCCGATGCCCTGCTGCCGGACGACGATACCACGCCGGCACCCGGGGATTACTACAGTGCCGATGAGCAGGCGGTGTTTCGGTTGTCCTCGAAAAGCCACTGGGACGTGCCAGTCTCTATTCGCGGTCGCACCGTGCATGTGCTGGCCGCTCACCCGACGCCGCCGGTTTTCGACGGGCCGGAGGATCGCAACGGTCGCCGCAACCACGATGAGATCCGCTTCTGGGCCGACTATGTGGGGCCGTATCGGGGCGCGCGCTATATCCGCGACGACGCCGGGCGCCGCGGTGGTCTCGGCAGTTATAGACCGTTTGTGATTATGGGCGACTACAATGCCGACCCGTTTGACGGCGACAGTTTCGATGGCGCCATCAACCAGCTCCTGCAACATCCGGCGGTGGATGCGCAGATAACGCCCGCCAGTCTCGGCGGTTTTGCCGATGCGGCGGCAGAGGGATTGGCCAACGAGTTGCACGCCGGCAATCCGGCATTCGACACGGCTGATTTCAATCCCAATAATCCCGGCAACCTACGGGTGGATTACGTCTTACCGTCGCGCCGTGGTCTGCAGCCTGTCTGCGGAGGTGTGTTCCGACCGACTGAGAACGACGAGAGTTTTTACCTGGTGGGCGCAGGCTTCCCGGTGATTTCCTCCGATCACCATCTGGTGTGGATGGATATCAGGGTTCGCGGTGGGTATTTTCCTTTCTTTCGTTAGGTCGAAGTGGACACAACTGGGGTCATGTCCCTGCACCATGCCACGGCAAGAGGTGCCAATGCCTGTCATTGGCACAAGGTCGCTGGTAAGAGGTTCGCGAAAATTTTCCTTGATAAAGCCAGGTCAAGTGTGAGTATATACACTCTATGCCTGAACAAACCTCCAAATCCTGGGTACTCCCCGCAGTAGCCCACCTTTCTCTCCTGCTAGCAGCGCCATTCTGGCTGATGGTTATCGTATTCAGCCCCCTGGTATTTACCGGTGATGTGGGCGTCAATCCGGGGTCAGTACTTGTGTTTGTGATCTACCTGTCGGGCCCGGTGACTTCACTGGCGCTGCTGGTTGCAATCTGGTATGCCCTCTACCGGCAGTTACCGGGCCGGGTTAAGGTTTTGTCATGGTGTTTAATTGCTGTTCAAGTTGGAGCTGTATTTATCTTTCTGTTGTCCTGATACCAAATTTACTTCGATGTAAGTTTAAACAACCATCGCAACTTCTGTCTCTATCGGCTCTGATTTGGTTTGTTATGTTTATTCTTTAAATTGAAGATTGAGCCTCCAAAAAAGGGAATATACCCAAGTCCCAATACTTACAAATACCCACGTTATTCCAGAAAAAATTAGAGCCATTATAGGTATAAACACCAAAGTCCCTATAAACCCGGAAGTACCGCTTAATGTTGATTCATTTAGCGAAACCATACTCTCACCACCTGTGACAAGATCATAAATTCCATTAGCTAGAAGAAGCGGACCCAACCCAAATAAAAAACCAATAAATAAGAGTTTGAACAGCGACCCTGGAGTAAGCCGTTGGTCTCCCGTCATGGTACCGCTTCTTCCTACCTCACTTCTAGGTGTTTCATAGGGATTATTGCTCATTAAACCTCTCCATAGATATAACGCTTCGTTATGCGTTTACAGCGGTTCCCATTTTTTATACTTATTCTTCAGGGCATGTTCAACTGCTGATTTAAAATGCTCCTGGGTGGAGTCCATACACTGCTTTAGAAAAGCCTCTACTTCCGGGCCTTCCCAACCAGATGCGGCGACAGCAACATAGAATCGCACGTACTCATCCACGCCATAATTAGATGCAAAATCGATAATTTTAGATATTTGATCTTTGGGCGGGCACATACGTAACATTGCAACAGCCTGGAGCCCACCTTCAATCAAGGCTTGATTACCTGTTGTAAAAAGCGTAATCGCAGGCAATGCATCATTTTCATTTTTTTTAGAAAGCCTGACTATTGCATCTCCGGCAGCCATGTAAATCATCGTTGCTTCGAATCGTTGTTCAATTAATTCAACCAGGAATGGAAGAGCTGCTGAATACTCACACTCACCGATAGCCATAATCATTTGATACTGGGTTTCCCAAGTGCGAGAGTCTTTCAATTCCTTTTTGAGGGCCTCTAACAAATAAGGGCCGGCTGCAGAATTTCCGAGTTTTCTAAGTTTCTTTGCTGCCGAGCGTCTTTTCGCAGATTTACTATCTTTTAACTTTTCAAATAGCTCTTGCATGGATTAGCCTACTTAATTTGCATAACGCCTCAAACGCCAGGCTGGTAAAGTTAGCGGATTTTTGTGCAATCGAAGAAGGCGACAGCTTTACCAAGTCCGCGTGCTTTGATTGGTTTACTGCTTACTCCGCTTCTTCGTCGTATATTCTTGTATAACTTTCAAACTCAGTGCCTTTTAGGTCGTTCTCGATAACTTTTTTAGCGCATTCGAGCGCCGACTCTAAGTCTCTGATCGGAAGCGGGTTTATCGAAGCGCTCTTATCCTGTCCGCTGCAAGGCGAGTGTTTCCCGTTATTCGAAATAACAGGCTCCACTGTCTTCCGGTACAAAATATCTAAATTATTGATAACACCGCCTATTTACCTGTTGCCTGGCAAAAAGCGGGCTGCGGTGTAGTATAAAGGGAGAAATCTATTTGACAATAGTTAAATGGATTGTGTAAATATACAGTGTTTTTGGCGTACACAAAAAGGCAGACAAGGACGGCAGGCCCATTTATCGCATCGCTATGCAGAGATAGACGCCTTCGGGGCTACAGCATACGAACGGAGAAAGCCTATCTCTATACTGGTTTGTATTGCGGGTTTATACTTCAAGAGACAGGCGAATCAAACAACATTAACTGACTGGTGTGTGCTAATTTATGAGGTCAAGTTCATCATCTAACAATCACAGACAGTCGAGCCTACGCAAGCCGGCTTGCTCAGTCCGCTGCTGTAAACGGTAGCTGTCCAGGTATGAAAAAGATTCGAGCCATTATTTTATTGGCTTTTCCTTTCCTGTGTTGGGGAGCACTCACGACTTATTTTTTGAGTCAAGGAAATGCGTGGGCAGCAACCTTTGCGTCATTACCTTTTATTGCTTTTGTACTGCTTGTCGCCTTTCCTCGTGCTGGGTTAGGGCATTTTGCCTTTACGCATGAAATTGGGCCCGTAGAGGAGGTCGAGGAAACGCAGAGGCAGTATCATTTAAAAATGGCAAAGTGGTGGTTCGCGGGTTCTCTGTTATTTCCGGTATGTATAGCTCTTGCTTTCTTATTTAGCAAGTTCGAAGGCTTTGCTTTAGTAACCATGTTTGTTGGTATTATACTGGGGATACCTTGTTTTCTAAAATGTCTGGGTAGCTTATATCAAGCTATCCGAGCGAGAAGCTAATAAGGCCATTGAAAATCGCGCTGTCAGCGCTGGAATCGCAACAAGCTGCTCGCTTTTTATGGCGACCCTATGGGCCAAAAGGAATGAAACATGTCTTTTGAAGATGCGCTAAAAGAAAACGGTTGGAGCGAGAAAAAATCCAAGTTTTCATTTGCAAAGGGCAATTGGAATTTGGTTTTCGATACGAGTTCTTGGATCGAAGTAGGTACAGGTACAACCCCTCGGGTATTCGATGTTCCAGTGCCTGAAAAACGTTTATACCAGTGGACCATAAATCTTATCGAGCACCTATGTAAAACCGATGATGCGTTAGTTGGTAAGGCTTAATCTCATGTGATTTGCTGGTGTGGCTATCCATAAAAAGTGTGTCCAGTTCGCCCCTTCGGAGTCGGGACAGCTTACCTGTCGATATAAATGTTAATCGGATAAAAAGGATAATTCCCCAGTAGCTACGGTGTTTTTTAACAAGTGACAATAGGCAATCGCTTAATATAGGGGGGTACTCCCTCAGCTCCCGCCTCTCAAAATAACCGGTCATTATAGGCCATTGCAAAAGGCCCCCGGGGTGCCGCTTTACGACGCAAAGACAACCCAGATCAACGACACAGCAATAAGATGTTGTATATTACGGAGCAAATAAGGTCACTTAACTGTGAGGCACTATGAAAATCGACGGCCGGTTTATCACTATCGCGGGTGTGTTCTCAGTCCTGTTTGGCTGCAGTACGGCCTTCAATCCCCTGGATGAATACGAAGCCCTTGAACCCTCCACCATTCTCGAAGCGCCCGTGCCGCTCAGAAACAACCCGGATACTGTCAAAGGCCGCTATCTGGTGGAGATTCTGGGTTGTGCCACCTGCCATACCGACGGGGCGCTGGTGGGGCAGCCCAACGCGGAGCGACGCCTGGCCGGCTCCAGGGTTGGCATCGCCTATACCAGCCCTTTTGAAGGCACATTACCGGGGATTGTCTACCCGGCCAACCTCACGCCGGACCCTGAAACCGGCATTGGCGCCTGGGAGCAGGAGCAGTTGGTGCGTATGATCAAAACCGGTATCAGCCGCCACGGCTCGCGCCGCCTGCCGGTGATGCCCTGGCCCGCCTACGCGAAGTTGTCGGAGGAAGATGCCCGGGCTATCGCCGCCTATCTCCTGTCCCTGGAGCCGGTCGCCCACGAAGTGCCGGAACATGTATGGCCCGGCCAGAGATCGAGGGCGCCCTATGTGCACTTTGGTACCTATAGAAGTAAGTAGTGGGCAGAAGCAAGCAGTGGGCAGGGACGAGTGGTGGCCGGCAGTCAGTAACGGTTTTGCAGTTACCTGACCTCGACGCCATCGTATCGAGTTATCCAGCCTGGCAGTTGCCGAGCCTCCCTGTCGTCAGTGTCGCTGTTTATATAGTCACTGGTGTAAAACGGCACCTGTCTGTGGCGGGAGGGATAAGGTGATAAGGCGACTGGTTTGGCTGGGCTGGCTATTGCTCGGCGGCTGCGGCCTGCACACCTCAGCGCCGGAACGGGTGGCGGGCACCGAGCCCATGCGACCCAATATCGTGATTCTGTTTGCCGACGACCTCGGCTACGGCGATCTCGGCAGCTACGGCCATCCCTACAACCGCACCCCCGCGCTCGACCAACTGGCCCGCGAAGGCCAGCGCTGGACCGACTTTTACGCCGCCGCCCCGGTATGCTCGCCGAGCCGCGGCGCGCTGCTGACCGGTAAACTGCCGGTGCGCTCCGGTCTTTACGGACGCCGCCTCGGTGTGATGTTCCCGGGAGATACGGTGGCGGGTATACCCGAGGCGGAACTGACCCTGGCCGAGGCCCTGCGCGGGGTGGGTTATCGCACCGCCATTATCGGCAAATGGCATCTCGGCGATGCCCCGCCGGCATACCCCACCCGCCACGGATTTGATTACTGGTACGGGCTGCCTTATTCCAACGACATGGGCTGGGCCCGGGGTCCGGATTTCCCACAGTTGTTGGCGCAGGTGGCGGCGGGAGACGCCAAGGCGCTGCGGCGTGAGCTGGCGGCCAGGCGGGGGCAGTACCTGGAGCCGCGCCCTGAAGACTGGGATGTACCGCTGATTCGCAGTCGGACTGCTGACAACGGCTATATCGACGAGGTGCTGGCGCGGCCGGTCGACCAGCGCACGCTGACCCGGGATTACACCCGGCAGGCGCTGGATTTTATCCGTGCCGGCGACAAGGCCCCCTTCCTGTTGTACCTGCCCTATACCATGCCTCACACGCCACTGTTTACCAGCGACGCATTTGCGGGTCGCAGTCGCGGCGGTCCCTACGGCGATGTCATCGAGGAACTGGACTGGAGTGTGGGGGAGATTCGCCGGGTGCTGGAAGCCGAGGGACAGGCACGGCAAACGCTGGTGATATTTACCAGCGATAATGGCCCCTGGCTGCCCATGCGGCATCACGGCGGCAGCGCCGGGTTGCTCCACAACGGCAAGGGCACTACCTTCGAGGGCGGTATGCGGGTGCCGGCGCTGTTCTGGTGGCCGGGTACCGTGGCGCCTGCGGTGGTGAGTGGTATAGGCTCTACCCTCGATATCTATAATACGGCCCTGGCCCTGGCGGGTGCGACTGCCCCGGCCGATAGCGACGGTTTTGATCTCACCGCCACCCTCAAACAGGGCGCGCCCAGTCCTCGCGATGAAGTGGCTTACTATCGGGCGGATGAATTGCAGGCGTTCCGCAAAGGTCCTTACAAGCTGCGGCTGGTGTCGGCCGGCGCCTATGGTCTGCCGCCGCAGCGGGTGGAGCACAGCCCGCCGGCGCTGTTTAACCTGACTCAGGACCCGGGCGAGCGTTTCGATATCGGCAAACGCAATCCGCAGGCTGTGGCGGAGGTATTAGCAGCTTTGCAGGCCCATCGCGCGGCGCTGCAGCCCCGCGCCCCGATCTTCGATCGGCGGCTACAGGCCGCCGATTCGCCGAAAGCGGTAAAGTGAGACGGTTGGCGTTTAGTTCGACTTTGCCCCCGATCTCCCTTGCCGGCGTGGGGCGGTAATTCTCCTCCAGATCAGGCCGTCAGGGTTCCCTGGGTGTGGCGCCGTGTATCTCGTCCCAGCGCTCCAGCAGCAGCTTCGCCCAACGGCGCACAACTCGCCGGGCCTCGGCGGTGTTGTAAACCCGGGAACTCAAATGGAAGATGCGATCGTCGCGGCTGGCCTTGCGGTCGATGATGCGCGCCAGAATAGCACCGGAGTAAGAGTCGAATAACTCCAGGTACAGCGTCGCCGCGCCGGCACTGGTGACGTAGGTCTGCACCCGCCCCGCCGTGGTGACGTCGGGCGCCGTGATGTCGAGATCGATAATGGCGGGTCGCGCCAACAGCACATCGGCGCCCGGCTCAGTAACCACGGGGTGACCACCCGCTTCCATTTCCTCTACCATCACCTCGCGAAACAGCTTCGCCACCCGGTGTTTGAGTTGTTCGATATCGCGGTCCGACACCGAGCGGTGTTCCCGTTTCCACCCCTTCTGAAACGCCACCGTCGGCTCTACCAGCATCAGGCGCCGGTAGCGGGCGAAGTCGGCATCAGGGTTGACATAGACTTCGTCCAGTTTGCTGTGCGGGACGCGCTGCAAGCCATCGAAGGTGATGTCGTTTTGCGCTGCGGCGGCAGCGGCAAGCGCATTAAACAAAACGGCTAGCAGAAGACACGCAACCGGGTGTTGCAGTGGCGGGTTAGAGCTGTGCATTTCCGACCTCCTCAGTTGATAACCATGCTAACTACAGGGGCGAAAAAGTCAGTGATACAGGTCAATAATAGCCGCGGGTCTGTGGCTTGAAAACTCTGTCTGATACAGATCAAAAACTCACGGCGCAGCGATGTTACCGTGCACTCTGGACGCAAGAGTAGGAGCGCGGTAAGGTGCTGTCATCGACCGGCTGATTGAATTATGACATCCATTTTTGGCGACGTTTTCACTGAGATGGCGGTGCTGCTGTTTGTCACCGTTGTTATCGGTGCCCTGGGCATGCGGCTGCGCCAGCCGCTGATTGTCGCCTTTATTGCGGTGGGGATATTGGTGGGCCCGTCGGTGCTCGGCTGGGTGTCGGCGGGCGACCAGGTCGACCTGCTGGCCAAGCTGGGTATTGCGCTGCTGTTGTTTGTAGTGGGGCTCAAGCTCGATCTGCATATCATCCGCACCATGGGACCGGTAGCGCTGGCCACCGGGTTGGGTCAGGTGTTTTTCACGGCAGTGATCGGTTACGCCATCGCCCTTGCCCTCGGTATGAGCCCGGTGACCGCGCTCTATGTGGCGGTGGCACTGACCTTCTCCAGCACCATTATTATTGTCAAACTGCTGTCCGATAAACGTGAAGTGGACGCCCTGCACGGGCGCATTGCCATCGGTTTCCTGATTGTTCAGGACATTGTGGTGGTGTTGGTCATGATCGGGCTGACGGCTCTGGGGGAGGCCGGCGATATCGTCGGCCTCGGTGCCGAGGCGGTGGAAGTCCTGATCAAAGGCGGCCTGTTCATTGGCACCATCGGCCTGTTGATGCGCTATGTGTTGACCCCGCTGCTGCATCAACTGGCCCGCTCCACCGAACTGCTGGTGCTGTTTGCCATCGCCTGGCCGGTGGCGCTGGGTGCGCTCGGCGTGTATCTCGGCTTTAGTAAAGAGGTAGGCGCTTTTCTCGCCGGCGTCTCGCTCGCCTCGACGCCCTACCGCGAGGCGATAGGCGCGCGCCTGGTGAGCCTGCGGGATTTTCTGCTGTTGTTTTTCTTTATCGACCTGGGCGCGGGGCTGGACCTGGCGACACTCGGTGCGCAGGTCGTGCCGGCCATTATCCTGTCGCTGTTTGTGCTGATCGGCAACCCCTTGATCGTGGTGGCCATCATGGGCGCTATGGGTTATCGCAAGCGCACGGGGTTCCTGGCCGGCCTGGCGGTCGCGCAGATCAGTGAATTTTCGCTCATCCTTGGTGCCCTGGGGATGAGTCTGGGGCATATCGGCAGCGATACCATGGGACTGATCACCCTGGTGGGGTTGATCACCATCAGCGCCTCCACTTACATGATTTTGTACTCCCACCCTCTTTATGAGCGAGTAGCGCCGCTGTTGTCGGTCTTTGAGCGCAAGCGGGCCTATCGGGAAGACACCCATACCGGCCAGTTGCATGAGGATCAGTACGATGTGGTGCTGTTCGGTCTGGGGCGCTTTGGTGCCGGCATCGCCCAGGAGCTGCGCCGTCGCGGCCAGCGGGTGCTGGGGGTGGACTTCAACCCCGATCTGCTGCACCGTCGCCACGGCCTCGATTACCCGGTGCGTTACGGTGACGCTGAAGCGACGGAATTTCTTTCCACCCTGCCCCTGGGGCAGGTGACCTGGCTGTTGAGCAGTATCCGCGATGCGGCGGTAAACATCGCCTTGATACACGGCCTGCGCGACTGCGGTTACCGCGGGCGGGTGGCGGTGACCGCCAACTCCGCCCGCGATGCGGCACTGTTGCGCGAAGCCGGCGCCGACCGGGTGCTGACCCCGTTTGTCGATGCGGCGACGGAAGCCGTGGACAAGATGTTTGCAGCCGAGGAGCTGCAACTCGCACGTGAAACCTGAGTCTTAATGGGGGAGTCTACTAAAGTGGAGCACGGTCCTATGCGAAGATTTAAAAATATTCTCTGTGCCCTGTCGCCCGACGCGGACAACGGCACGGCCCTGCAGCGGGCGGCGGCGCTGGCCGCCAGCAACCAGGCACAACTGCGCGTGGTGATGGTGGCCGACGAGATAGAGCCCGACCTGGAATTGCCGACGGGTGCCCCGACTCTGGCCGATCTGCGCACACATTTCCTCGCCGCACAACAACAGGCGCTGGACTCGCAGGTGGCCCGCCTGGGTGAAAACCTCGATGTGCACACCCGTGTCTTGATGGGACCGGCGTTTTTGGAAATCATTCGCGCGGTACTGCGCGATCAGTGCGACCTGGTGATCAAGGCGCCGGTAAGCGGCGGGTTGCTGGATCGTGTTTTTGGCAGCGACGACATGCACCTGTTGCGCAAGTGCCCGTGCCCGGTCTGGCTGGTCAAGCCGCAGGTCGGCCGGGCTTACCAGCGCATAGTCGCACCGGTGGATGTGGATGAGTTTTATGACGAAGACGAGTTGAACACCCGCCATCAACTCAATGTCCAGATTCTCGAAATGGCCAGCTCCCTGGCGCTGTCGGAATTTGCCAGCCTGCATATTGTCGCCGTTTGGCGAGCCCGCTACGAGTCGGCCATGCAGGGCGGCTTTATGAATATGCCGGAGGAGAAAGTCGGTGCTTATGTCAATCAGGTGAAGCAACAATACAGCGATAACCTGGATCGTCTACTGGCTGAGGTGACCGGTTCGGTGGGGCAGGCGCTGGAGTATATCAAGCCGCAGATACATGTGATTAAAGGCTGGCCGCGCGAGGAGATACCGGCGTTTACCAAAAGCATAGAGGCCGACCTGGTGGTGATGGGCACGCTGGCGCGCAGTGGTATTCCCGGCTTTTTGATGGGCAATACGGCGGAAACCATTCTCAACCGGCTCAACTGCTCGGTGCTGGCCGTCAAACCGGAAGGTTTTGTCTCCCCGGTTACTCTGTCGTAATTCTGTCGTAGTTTTGCTGTAATTGGGGGCTGCTCAGTCCCAGCCCTCGACACCCGACATATCCGGCAACTGGTGGGCTATACCCTTGTGGCAGTCGATACAGGTCTTCTCGCCACTGGCCAGGGCCGTCGAATGTTGTTGTGCCGCACGGGGGCTCTGTTTGGTGAAGTCCATATAGTCGAAATTGTGGCAGTTGCGACACTCCAGCGAGTCGTTGGCTTTTAGTCGCGCCCATTCGTGCTCAGCCAGTTCGCGGCGTTTTGCCTCGAATTTTTCCCGCGTGTTGATGGTGCCGAAAATCGTTCCCCACACTTCCTTCGAGGCCTGCATCTTGCGGGCGATCTTATCGGTCCAGTTGTGGGGAACGTGACAGTCGGAACACATGGCCCGCACCCCCGAACGGTTGTTGAAGTGAACGGTGTCTTGCAGTTCTACGTAAACATTGTCGTGCATCTCGTGGCAGCCGGTGCAAAATGCCTCGGTGTTGGTAAACTCCATTGCCGTATTGAAACCGCCCCAGAATATGATGCCCATCAGGAAGCCGCCGAAGCTCAGAAAGCCAAGGCTGTAGTGCACGCTGGGTTTGCGGATGATATTCCAATAAAATTGAATCTTTTTTTTCACCGCGGGTCCCCCTGCTTTTGCAGCAGTTCATCGATATCCTTGAACGTGTTTTGCACCAGGGGTTTGCTGTCGTGCTGCACCACGTGGCACTGCTGGCAGAAGTAGCGGCGCGGGGACACCGCGGCGAGGAAGTTGCCGTAGCGGTCCATGTAATGGGTGACGCTCACCATCGGCGCCTGGCTGTCGGCGGCGCGCTTGCGGCTGTGGCATGTCAGGCATTTGTTGGTGCGCAAATCGACCTGGTAATTGTCGATTTTATGGGGGATGGTGGGCGGCTCCATGGGCGAGTTGCGCTTGCGCCTGAGGTCTTTGTTTTCTACCGGGGTGAGGGCGGTGGCCTTACCCTGTTCGTGCAACGCCGCATCGCCTCTGAGGGTGGCGATGTTGTCGGCGGCGATAACGGAAAACCCCGCCAGCAACAGGCACGCCAGTGCCGGTATTTTGATAGTCATTATTGATCCCCTTACACTTTGGTGACTTTGACGGCGCACTTTTTAAAATCCGTTTCTTTTGACAGCGGGCAGGTCGCATCGAGCGTGACTTTGTTGATCAACTGACTGGCGTCGAACCAGGGTGCGAACACCAGCCCGCGCGGCGGTTTGTTGCGACCCCGCGTTTCAACGCGGGTGCGGATTTCACCGCGCCGCGATTGCACCCGAACTTCATCGCCGCGGCGCACACCGCGGCTGCGGGCGTCTTCGGGGTGCATATAGACCACGGCGCTCGGAAACGAGCGGTGCAGCTCGGGTACCCGCCGGGTCATGGAGCCGGAGTGCCAGTGTTCCAGCACGCGCCCGGTGGACAGCCACAGATCGTATTCGTCATCGGGGGATTCCGCCGGCGTTTCGTAGGGCAGGGCGAAGATGACTGCACGGCCGTCCGGTTTGCCGTAGAAATCGAACCCCTTGCCCTTTTTCACATAGGGGTCGCTGCCCTCGCGGAAGCGCCACAGCGTTTCCCGGCCGCCGACCACCGGCCAGCGCTTGCCGCGGTTTTGGTGATAGTTGTCGAAATCGTCGAGGTCGTGGGCCTTGCCGCGGCCGAAAGCGGCGTATTCCTCGAACAGCCCTTTTTGCAGGTAGAAGCCGAAGTCTTTGGACTCGGAGTTATTGTAATCCTTGGCCGTTTGGTCGAGGGGAAAGCGATTGACCTGTCCGTTTGCAAACAACACCTCATAGAGCGACTTACCCTTGTAAGCGGGATTTTTGCTCAGGATATCCGCCGGCCAGACCTCGTCGGTTTTAAATCGTTTGGAAAACTCCACCACTTGCCACACATCGGACTTCGCCTCGCCGGGGGCATCCACCAACTGGCGCCAGAACTGGGTGCGGCGCTCGGCATTGCCGTAGGCGCCTTCTTTTTCCACCCACATGGCGGTGGGCAGGATCAGGTCGGCCGCCTGTGCGGTGACAGTCGGGTAGGCATCGGAGACGACGATAAAGTTTTTCGGGTTGCGGTACCCCGGCAAGCCCTCTTCGTTCATATTCGGGCCGGCCTGTATATTGTTGTTTACCTGGACCCAGTAGGCATTGATCTCGCCGTCGCGCAATTGCCGGCTTTGCGCCACCGCGTGGGCGCCGACCCAGCCGGGCAGCAACCCTTCCGGCAGTTTCCACTTCTGTTCGGCAATTTTGCGGTGCTCGGGGTTGTTAACCACCATATCGGCGGGTAAACGGTGGGCAAAGGTGCCCACTTCGCGGGCAGTGCCGCAGGCGGAGGGCTGTCCGGTCAGTGAAAACGGGCTGTTGCCGGGGGTGGAGATTTTCCCGGTCAACAGGTGGATATTGTAGACCAGGTTGTTGGCCCAGGTGCCGCGCGTGTGCTGGTTAAAGCCCATGGTCCACAGCGACATTACCCGCGTGTCGGGGTCGGCGTAGAGTTCGGCCAGTTGCTCCAGCTTCTGTTCGCTTACGCCCGACAGTCGGGCGACGTACTGGGCGTCGTAGCGGCTTACAAACTCGGCGAAGCGGTCGAAGTCGATGGGTTTGGAACCCCCGGCTTTATCGGCATTTTTGGCTTTTTGTTCCAGCGGGTGTTCAGGGCGCAGGCCGTAGCCGATATCGGTGTTGCCCTCGCGAAAGTTGACGTGCTGTTTGACGAAATCCCAGTTCACTTTATCTTTGCGGATAAGGTAGTTGGCAATGTAGTTGAGGATGGCGAGATCGGTCTGCGGCGTGAAGACCATGGGTAAATCCGCCAACTCGAAACTGCGATGCTCGAAGGTTGACAGCACGGCGACTTTAACACCGGGGTGGCTGAGGCGGCGGTCGGTGATGCGGGTCCACAGGATCGGGTGCATCTCCGCCATATTCGAGCCCCAGAGCACGAAGGCATCGGCGTTTTCGATATCGTCGTAGCAGCCCATAGGTTCGTCGATGCCGAAGGTGCGCATAAAACCTGCCACTGCTGAGGCCATACAATGTCGGGCATTGGGGTCAATATTATTGGATAGAAAGCCCGCTTTGTATAATTTTGAGGCAGCATAGCCTTCCCAGACCGTCCACTGACCCGAGCCGAACATGCCGACGCCGCGCGGGCCCTTTTCTTTTAATGCCGCTTTGAATTTTTCCTCCATGATATCGAACGCCTCGTTCCAGGAGACCGGGGTAAAACTGCCGTTTTTGTCGTACTTGCCGTTCGTTTTGCGCAGCAGCGGTTGGGTGAGGCGATCTTTACCGTAGAGAATCTTGGACAGAAAATAACCCTTTACGCAGTTCAGTCCCTTGTTGACCGGTGAGTTGATATCGCCGTGGGTGGCAACCACCTGGTTATCCCGGGTGGCGACGTTGATGCCACAACCGGTGCCACAGAATCGACAGGCGGCCTTCGACCATTTGAGCCGGGTGACCTCCGCGTCGGTGGTGAGGTTGGTCGCCTGCCCCGGGAGCGTGATACCCGCCGCCGCCGCGGCGCTGGCGATGGCGTTTTGTTTGATAAAGTCCCGTCGCGTCTGTTTCATACCGGTATCCTGCCTGTTGTTTGGTCGACTGTTGTTTTATGGGTCTACATGGTGATAAACCATGGCGGCGCTGAGCACGCCGTCGATGTCCCGAATGCGGTCGATGGTCTGCAAAATCTGCTGCTCAGTTTCGGTTTCCAACACGACGATAAACTTGCCCGGAGGTTCGCCGGTGTGGACCTCGGTTGCCGGCAGTCGCCGAACCCGGGCGAGAACGTCCTGTAGGGCCGCCGCGCTGGCGTGCACCACGAGGCTGGTGACGTGATCTCTGGGCGGTGAGTGTGTCATTTCTGGCGCGGGGCGTGGTTGCCGGGCCTCAGGCCCCCGGCGGTCCCGTAAGGAGCTGGGTGATCCAGACGATAAAACCATAACCGCCGACAATGATCACGGTGAGAATCGGCGCGAGAAAAACAGCCAGGATCAGAAAGGCCACCCTTTCGTCTCTTTTGTTTGCGGTCTGATCGGCCAAGATCCCCCCCTTTTTTTTGTCCGTCACTCTATTAGAGGTGCGGGATGGGTTAGAGCTGTTGTTTTATCTACTTGGGCACAAGGTATCGCTTTTGTCAGACCTGAGTGTTGATCAGTGTCAACTAGTGCGGGAAAGACCGGTACTAAGATAACGAAGGTTGTGGATAACGAAGGTTGTGGATAACGGAGGATGTGATGGCCATATCGCAAGGGGGAGGCGCCATTGTACGCCTGAGCGGGATTGAAACCGGCAATTTGCCAAGTACACGGAGCCACGAGAAAGCATTGAGTAGTAATATTATTGAAGACACTATAGGGTTTGCTCTGCACCACGCCAGTTACCTGTTCAAAGGTGCGATGAAGCAGGCATTTGGGGGGGCGGGGTTTGATGTGACCCCGGAAGAGTTCGTGATGTTGTTTATGCTGCCCGCTAAGGGCATCAACCAGGGTGAACTGGTACGTAAGTCATTGAAGGACAAAACCAATGTGACCCGGCTGTTGACGCGCATGGAGGCCAAAGGTCTGTTGAAGCGCACCCAGCATGAAACCAGCGGTCGCCAGCAGGTGGTGTTGATTACCAAGGCCGGCGATCAGTTGCGGTCTCGCCTGATGCCGGTGGCGCAGCAGGCCATCGCCGCCGCCACGCGGGGAATTGACGGTCGCGATATCGAAACAGCGCGAAAAGTGTTGGAGGATATCGCCGACAACCTGCACTGAAGCTTCAGGTTACCCGAGGCCGCGGCAGCGGCCGGTTAGGTTTTGTGTACTGCGATCAGGGTGCGGTGTGGCGCGCAAACACCAGGTTGATTGTGATTGGCACCATCGGGCTAATCGATGGTAATTGCACAATAGCACGTAGTTTTTCCACACCTTCAGTGAGGCCGAAGTCCCCGGTATTGAGCAGAATCGGTCGCACGGCGGTAACCAGTATGCGGTCGCCGGCCAGTTTTACCGCCTGCACTTCGGTTTGCAGCGTCTGGCGGCGATCGTGTAGTTCGAGGTCGATGCTCAACGCCTGGGTCAGGGATTCACCCGCCCCCAATTGGTTGAAGCGCGGGTAGTCGACTTTGGCTGAGACCCGTGCCTGGGGGAATTTGGCGACCTCAAACAGCATGTCTTTCATTCTGCTGTTGCGGATGGGTATTGAGGTCTCGACGCTGGCCAGATCGATCAGCAGCTCTACCTGGCCGTCTTTGGTCATGGTGCCACTGATTGTTTTGAATGCGTGTATCTCGCCGATAGTGTCGCTTTTGACCGATGCGAAATAGAGTGCCGATTGGCTGGGGTCCAATTGCCAGTCGGCCGCGGCGGTTCCGGCTGTCGCCACCAGTGCTACCATTGCGCATATCCGCTTTATCCAGCTTGCCTTCATCGGTTTTCCTCATCTGTTTGGGTTGCGGGCGGTTGGGCTGTCCGCCGGCTGTAGGACTGAATTGTAGTGATTGCCCAACCCAAGTCCATTGCTTTCTCACTATTGCCACCATTGATGGGGTTTATCGCCGCCACCGGGGGCCCCGATGCCTGGCGTTGGACTCTATCGGGCGTTCAAAAAACCGTCATAGAATGCTTCTAGAATCCGAGGTCCTGTATTTTTAGGTCTCGGAGTCTGGGTCCAGGAGTTTGTTCAGGCCCTGCTGTCGAGGGTTTGCGGCCCCACTTGCGGGATGTCCTGCGTCTATCGATTGGGTACCCATGCGCTGTCTAGCTGTTATCGCCGCCGTTGTGTTTTCGGCCCACGCCATAGCGGCGGTGGAACTCAATGGTATTGGCCGCTTTGTGCAGTTGCGGGAAGTGCAGTTTATGGGGGCGCTCTACTGTGAAAAGCCGTCGACAACGGCCGCCGAGCTGCTCGCCGCCGATCGACACCAGCGGATGGAGATTCGGGTTGTCAAGCCCCGTATCTTCGCCAAGCGATTTCGCCAGTGGTGGATTGATGGTGTAGCGATCAATAACCGCCCGGCGGTTTTGCAGCACCATATCGATAACTTCTCTTACTTTACCAACTTGTTTGATTTCAAATTGCTGCGCGGCGATCGTATCGTTATCGAACGGGTGCCCGGCGCTGGTGTTGAGTTTCTTTTTAACGGGCAACCGATCGGCCGGGTCGAGGACGCGGATTTTTTTAGTCTCCTGTTATCGAGCTGGATTGGCGAGGTAAGCCTGTCCACGGACTTTCGCACCGCGTTGCTGGCCGGTGGCAAGGTCGATGCGGCGCTGCAGGGGGAGTTCGCCAGTTTCACGCCGGCGCCACAGAGACCGGCTGTTGCTGTCGCCGCTAATGCTGAAGCGGCCGCAGGCGCTGTTGCGCAAGCGAATGTCGATATCACTGCTGCTGAAAATGCAGCCGTTGGGGGGGCTGTAGTTGAAGGTGGACTAGTTGAAGGTGGACTAGTTGAAGGTGGACCGGTTGAAGGTGGACCGGTTGAAGGTAGCGTCGTTGAAGCTGGAGTCATTGAAGCGCCTGTAGCTGGAGGTACCCTGGTCGAAGGTGTGGCAGGTGAGCGTGTTGGTGTTGAGCGCGATAGTGTCGAGGGTACTGTTGTTGCTGTTGCCGCAAGTGTCGCCCCGGCAGCCACCGCAGCGCCCCGGAGGTCGGAGAAAACCGCTGCTGCCGCCACCCTTTCATTGCCGCGACAGGCGCCGGTAAAGGCCTCTGTGCCGATAGCACCGGCGCTGATTGCGGGCGGCGGTACACAGCAGGCTCTCAAGGCAGCGCCCGGGCAGGGGCGCGCTGCACGACAGCCGGCGGCGCAGCAACCGGTGCGGGCAGCGGCCGGCGGCCTGTCCGCTGCGGCACTGCTGCGCCGCCAGCAGTATGTGAACGAGGCCTTGATCTGGACCAATAAGCACAGCCGTTACCCGCGCCGCGCGCTGGCCACCCGCCAGCAGGGGTTGGTGCTGCTCGATGTGACGCTCGATCGCGATGGCAGGGTTCAGGCCGTCACCGTCGTACAGGAATCCGAGCATGCGCTTCTGAATAAGGCCGCTGTGCGCGCGGTAAAAAAGGCCAGTCCCTTTCCGCCGCCCCCCGCCGTCGACGAGACATTTAGTTTGACCGTGCCGATCAGCTTTAAACTGGTTGTCGATCGGCCCAGATAACAGCCGTGCTATCAAGCGTTTAAACGGTTGACCCGGTTATCGAGTTTGGCCTGGTAGAGAACGGTGTCGCGGTTGTAGAGGTTGTCGTCGATATGTACCGGGTCTTCGGTGGTAAAGTCGCCGCCCCAGCGCAGTGTCGCATCTTTACGCAGCAGTTGAATGAAATCGAGCAGCGGCCCGGGCAATTTTGGGTGATGGCTTTTGCGCAGCTTTTTCGAGTTGTACAATTCATTGCGATACAACAGGTTCATATCGATGGCGTGGCCGATATGATGACAACTCTTGGCCGCGGGCTTGACGATGGCGCCGTTTACCTGGTTGTTGAGTTGGCGGATGGATGAGGTAACCCATATCTGGAGGTCGGTCTGCTCGGCGAAGCCGGCGATCTTGTCTAACTCGGGGGTGAAATCCCGGTCGACTCTAATCTTCTCGCCCACGAAGCGGGCATTGGCGTAGGTGACTGGCTCGAAGTGTGGAGACCAGGTGCCGGCGGCGCTGGTGCCGGTGCCGGCGGGCAGTTGCTCCAGGTAATCCCCGTGTACGTAACCGATTTCTCCCGCCCGGTTTCTGACGCGAAAAAAACTGACTTCGTCCAGCAGCTCAACTTCTTCATTGTGGCGCAGCACACCGATGACATGACCGTTGGGTTTATCGCGCAGGTTTAAACCGGTATCCGACTTGACGCGTCCCTTATCCATTGCCTTATCCCCGCGGTTCACGCTCCAGGTCGACCTGTCGTTTTTTGGCCTTTTCAACATCGGCGGCACCAGCGGCGCGAATCTTCTGGATCTTCTCAAGCCCGCGCGAGCCGAAGTAGAACGCGTAAACTGTCAGCATGATGGTGGAGAAAAACGGAATCCACTCTTTTAACGCGCGCAGCTGGGCATCGGTGAGATCGGCGTCGAATACCGTAAAGAATGCCAGGATGGAAATAGTGGCGGTGAGAAAGATCAGTGCCATTGGGCGGATATTTTTCGACAGCCAGGAGTCGCTTTTCATATCCAGTTGCAGTCGCTCGGTGAGTTCGGCCTCAAGATTGCGCTCGTGTTCGGCTTGCTGTTTGTCCAGGCGGACCAGCAGGGCTTTCATTTCAATTTCATAGGCGGTTTGGATCTTGAGTTTCTGCACTTCCGTCAGGGCAATTTCTTCATCGCTGGTTACCAGGTCGTCGATGACCTTGCCTACAGTTGCCGTTAGATCCACACCGATATTGCTGAATAGTCTGCTGAACCAGCCCATGGCCACATCTCCTTTTTGTTATTGGTATAAATTATAGTTTTCCGAAGTTTTCCGAAGTTTTCCGGATCAGTATAGTAATTGAGTGCGGTATGACAATGTAAATATTCACGCAGCCATGGCAGCAATGGGTGTTGGGGGACGACTCCCGGTATCCGGTCTGGCGCGCGGTTTGACATGGTGGTACCGCGGGCGATGGCTCGACCGATATGCGCTGGTTATATATTTATCGATTATTCTTATAATGAATACGGAGGCACTCGCCGCGAGGCCATGTCTCTGGCTTGCCGGCCGGTCAGGTCAAGGCACTCGCGAGGTAATCGCGGCGGCGCCGGAAACGATCCAGCGGCACCCCTCTGGTCTCCACCCAGTAGTCGCGATCGGCCATAAGTTCGTTCAGTTCGGTCAGGTTATTTTGCACCATGACAGGCTGTACCCGCTCCCGGGTGGCACCGGTGTAGTCGCCCCGGTAGCGCAGATCCACCACCACGTCGCGCAGCAGGGGATGGAGCTGCTGCCAGTCCGTTTCTCCGTATTTGGCCACCACATCGGGTTTGCCGGAGATTCTCACGACATCGCCCATCAGTTCGGCGTAGGTGATGTCGAACAACCGTTGTTGTTGGCGCGGGGTGATAGTCAGGCGGGTGTAGTTGTTTTCGCGCAGGCATTGTTCTGCTCGCGCGCCCTGCAAGCCGCGACACTGGGCAAACTTCTGGGCCTGCCCCGGCGCCACGCCGGCGACGGTGAGGTCCTCGACAATCTCTTCCGCCGAGCGCTCTTTCATATCATAGCCGCGGCCGATGGTGACACCGGAGGAGGCGCTGGGAACATGGGGGCGGCGGCTGAAAAATCTACCCGGCGTCTCCAGGCCCTCGGCGTCGAAAGTCAATTGCCCGGCGGCGACGCGAAAATAGTCGGCGGACTCGTTGCTGTCGTCTCCGGCATCATCTTCGGGAATGACCAGTTTGGCGCCGATGCCGAGGCTGTTGGGGTCGGCTTTCAAACTCGGGTTGGCGGCCAGGAGTCTGGTTAACGAGAGATTATGCTGGGCGGCGATACGGGTGAGGTTTTCGCCTTTTTTTACGATGTGGTTCATGGGCGCACTCCTGTTTACGCAATACTAGTGAAAACGAGTGCGAAGTCAAAGGGCAGGGCGGGTAGTTTTTTAGCTAGCGCTTACCGGTTTGATAGATGAGGCAATCTCCCGCCCTGATCTTCTTCAGCCGGGAGAATTGCCAATGGAAATTATTATCTAAGTAAAGAGGGAACCCCGTTGTAAAGGAGCAGCGGCCCCCGACTGTTACTGCTCGTCGGTGGGCACGCACTCGAGGTCCATATTAGTCTGGAAAGCAAACTCCGATTTGGTGGTGTGGCGCTCGGCAAAGAACAGGTCGAACGAGTAGCGTTTGCCTTTTTCCAATCCGAGGCTGTTGGCGACCTGGTCGATTCTCACTGTCCTGGTCAGGGCCGAGTGCACGCCGCCGATATCGATAACGCGCTTGCCGTTGATAAACAACCACAGGTCGTCATCGCCGACGAAGGTAAACACTTCACCGCCTTTGTAGTCGAACACCAGATGGGTTTCCAACGTAAAGTGGTAGTTGTGATCCGGTGTAGTGAGTCCGGTGTTGCCCCAGCCCTCGCCATCGATCGGGAAGAAGTCGTCGTTGCTGTACGACCAGACGGTGGAATCCGGCTGTCGCGAAATGGTCAACGTCTTCGGTATGTTGATGTTCACCCCGGGTACGTCCCGGTACCATTGATCGAAGTTTCTCCTGCCGGTGGTGGTCGGCGTGGAACCGTTGCGTTTCGAGTAGACCGGCAGGCCGTCGCTGCCCAGGGTCGACTTGACAATGCCATAGTCTTCACCGATGCGGTATTCGAAGTCCGGGTGCGACCGTTTGAAATCCCTGATGGTTATCGGCAGCGTACGCTTGGTCTCATGGGATATCTCACAGGTCGTGGGTTCCTCGGTCGCCGTAATCGCGACTGTGTCGGGACGGCTGTCGAGCAGGCCGTCATTGACGATCAACTGGGCGACGTAGGTACCTTCACGATCGGCAGTGAAGTCCGGTTGCGCACTTTCCGCGTTTTGCAGGTCCGCCGTACTGCCCTGTGGTTTGCGAATGAGACTCCAGCGATAACTCAGGTTGCTGCCGTCCGGATCGTAGCTATCGGAGCCGTCCAGGGTTACCTTTCTACCGACATCAACGCCGCGGTCGTCACCGGCTTTGGCCACCGGGCGCAGGTTTTCACTGGTCAGCCGCACCGTGTCGGGGGCACTGTCGACGCTGCCATCGTTGACGATTAACTGGGCCACGTACTCGCCGTAGACATCGATGTCCAGCGTAGGTGTCACACTGCTGGTGTCAGACAGCTGGCTCTGGCTCGAGGCGGGCTTGCGCAGTAAGCTCCAGCGGTAGGTCAGTGGATCGTTGTCAGCGTCGAAGCTGCCGCTGCCGTCGAGATTGGCCACGCTGCCGTTGTTGACAATCTGATCCGGGCCGGCGCTGGCCACCGGTGCAGTATTTTCTGCCGCGTGCACCAGCACGATATCCGGATTGCTGTCGACGTAACCGTCGTTGACAATCAGCTGCACCTCGTACATGCCCGCGGCATCCAGGGTAAAACGCGGTTTGACCGCGGTGGTATCGTCGAGGGCGGCCTGACTGGTTATCGGCTGCGACAACAGGCTCCAGCGATAGGTAAGCGGGTCGCCATCGACATCAGTACTGCCGGAACCGTCCAACACAATCTCTTCACCCACGTTGCCCTTCTGGTCGGGACCGGCATTGGCCACCGGTTTGGTGTTGCTGTGATTCAGGGTGACGGTGTCGGGTTCGCTGAACGCCTTGCCGTCGTACACCACCAGTTGCACCACGTAGGTCTCCGGGCCGGTGAGCTTGATGCTCGGAGCCACAGCGGTGGTGTCCGACAGCGATGCGGTCGGGTTGGCCGGGCTGACAATCTCCCACGCATAAGTCAGAGCGTCGCCGTCCGGATCGGTGCTGCCGGAACCGTCCAGAACCAGAGTCTGGTCGATCTCGAAATGCTGATCCGGCCCGGCATTGGCCACCGGTTTGTTATTGGGTGCCTCGGCTGTGAGGGTCACCGTGTCCGGTGCGCTGTTGACCTGACCGTCGTTGACGATCAGCTGCACGGTATAGGCACCGGCCACATCAGCTTCGAGCTGCGGGTTCACCGCAGTGGGATCGGACAGAACCGCCTGGCTGTCGTCTGGCTGGGTCAACAGCGTCCACGCGTAAGTGAGCGGGTCGCCGTCCGCGTCGCGGCTGGCGGAACCATCCAGCACGAACACATCACCAAGGGGACCGGTCTGGTCCGGGCCGGCATTGGCCACCGGACGGTTCTGCAATTGGTTGACAGTAATGCTGACGCTGTCCATCTCGCTGTCGTCGGTGCCGTCGTTAACGACCAATTGCACCGTGTAAATACCTTCCTCGCCGGCGGTAAAGCTCGGGTTGACCTTGTCGGCATCGGTCAGCATTACGCTGCTGCCGTTGGGCTGTGAGGCGAGTACCCAGCGATAGGTGAGCGGGTCGCCGTCGGCGTCGCTGCTGCGCGAGCCGTCCAGGGACACGCGATCACCTACGTTTACCGTCTGGTCAACACCGGCGTTGGCCACCGGTTTGGTATTGGGGTCGGTCACGGTAATGGCCACGGTATCCGGTGCGCTGTCGAGGCTGCCGTCATTGACGATCAGGCGCGCGGTATATACACCGGGCTGGGTCGGCGTGAAACTCGGTTGTGCGCTGTTGGCATTGGCCAGGGTGCCGCCGCCGGGCTGTGACACCAGCGCCCAGCGGTAGGTCAAGGCATCGCCGTCGGGATCGCGGCTGCCGGTGCCGTCGAGCATCACCAACTCGTTGATGCGCACCTGCCGGTTGGCGCCGGCATTGGCAATCGGTGCGCTGTTGGCGGGATTGAGCGTTACCGTTGCGGTGTCGGCATCGCTGTCGAGGCGGCCGTCGTTGACGATCAACTGCACGATATAACTACCCGCCTGGTCGGAAGTCAGGCTCGGGGTGACGGCGCCGGCGTTGTTCAGCATCGCATTGGCGCCCGCCGGTGCGCTGATCAGGGTCCAGCGATAGGACAGGCTGTCGCCGTCGGGATCGCGGCTGCCACTGCCGTTAAGTGCCACCGGCGTGCCCACCAGACCGGCGACATCCGGGCCGGCATTGGCGATGGGTTTGCTGTTGTTCGGCGCCACACCCACGGTGATGTTAACGGTATCGGCGGCGCTGTCATAGACGCCGTCGTTGACGATCAACTCGACAATGTAGACTCCCTGGCGGTCGGGTGTGAACTGCGGCATGGCCGCGGCGGCGTCGTTCAGCGCGGCGCTACTGCCGGCGGGCCGGCTGATGACCGACCAGCGGTAGGTGAGCGGGTCGCCGTCGGGGTCGCTACTGGCCGAGCCGTTCAGAGCGACGGTCGCGCCTAGCAGGACGCGCTGGTCGGGACCGGCATTGGCCACCGGTTTGCCATTGTTGGCCTGCACCACGGTGAGCGTCACGCTGTCAGGCGCGCTGTCCAGTTCGCCGTCATTCACCACCAACTGCAGGGTGTAGACGCCGACTTGATCCGGCAGCAGTGACGGGTTGGCGACGTTGGCGTTGCTCAGTGCCACGGTGCTGTTGTCGGGCTGGGCGGTAAGCGACCAGTAGTAGGTGATGGGATCGCCGTCGGGATCGCTGCTGTTGGAGCCGTCAAAGGTAAAGCTCTGGCCCAGCAGACCGCTGCGATCGGGACCGGCCAGCGCCAGCGGCGCGTTGTTGTCGAAACTGCACTTGATGCGGGTGGCATCTTCGTTATCGACGAAGTTGGGATCGAAAGGTGTCAGGCTCAGGTCATCGCCGGTGTGGGGTTGGGCCATAGCCAGGTCGCTGAAGACGGTGTCTTGTTTGGCTTGCACCAGGGGTGAGCGGGTATCGCTGGCGGGGTCGAACACCCACAGGCCGTATTTTACGTCCAACTCGCCGTCGGTGTTTTGCGCGTTGCAGAAAGAACTTACACCGCCGTCCTGCAGGGTGCAGTTGGCCCAGCTTATCATCAGCCGGGAAGTGCCGTCGCGATAGGGCCAGAAAGCGCTGAACCAACCGTTGTCGGACAGTTGGCCGGGGTACAGATCGACTTCTTTGCTGGTCAATGCCCGGGCGGACAACTGCGTAAACACGGTGCCCTGGCTGGCGTTGTGAGTGGGCTGCAATTCCAGCAGCGCACCGCCCGATACCGGGTTGTACTGGTGCCGTACCAGACTGAACAGGTTGCCGTTTTCGGCCTGGAATATGCGATCGATGGCGAGGAAGGCCTCTTCCGAGGAAACCGCAGTCACCGTGTTGTACAGTTGCTCCAGCGACTCCTTGTCTTCGCCGATGGTCAGCAGCTTATAGTGGTTGGTGACGGCGACCAGGCCGGTGGGTGTCGACTTCGACAGGCGGCAGGTGGTGTTGGAATCCCAGCGGTCGGGGCTGCCGAGGCCATTGGGGTAGGTTTCGGGCGGCCCGAAAATATCGCCGCTGCCACCCTTGGCGCCGGCCGGGCAGTTGGTTACCGGTTGAAAGCTGCGCTCCCAGCGCACAAATGCAACGCGGCCGTCTTTCAGCGTACCGGGTTTGATATCGTGGTTGTAGCGACCGTAAGTGAGCTGGATCAGGTTCTCGCCGTCGATGCTCATCGAGTGCAACAGCGACGGGTTTTCCACCGGATCGATTTTGCGGCACAGAGTGCCGACCAGTTCGATATTTTCGCGCGGCCGGGCCGGGTTGCCGGCGTCGCGGTCGGAGGAAAAGATAATGTCGCCGTCCCAGGTGATGGTCGGGTTGGTGTCCTGTCCGGCGTTGGCAAAGGCGTCGTCCTCAATCACCCGCCGGAGCCGCTTGCTCTCGAAGTTGTAGAGAAAAATATTCCAGGTGGAATCAGTGGGGTGGGACTCGGCGCCGCGGGCGGCAAACACCAGTTGCTTACCATCCGGCGAGACGTTCAGGTCTTTCACGTCGTAGACGCCGGTGCCGAAGTAGGTTGACAGAATATCTTCGTTGACGGCTTCGGGGTCCAGGCCCGAACGCACCAGGAGCTTGGCCCCCGGATTAAAATCGTAGGGCGACATCAGCTCCAGCGGTGTCTGCCCGGCGTCGGAAAACTTGGCGTCGAACAAGGTTTGTGTTTTCTGTGCCGTGTCCGTTATACTCCGCTGGACGAATGCGAAAGGCGTCTCATTTTTTAACGCGCTTTTGTCGCCATCGTCACCCGCATCGGGTGACGATTCGCCGGAGCAGCCCCAAAGTGCCAATGGAATCAGCACGCAAGCTAGAAGGGTTCGGGTTTTCATGGGTAAGGCTTTCACTGGTGAGGCGTTCATAAATACTCCGCCGTTTTTGTTCTAACAAGAACGCCATGGTGACACCCGCCTTGTAAAAAGTACGGTAGTGTTTCACAGATTCAATGCGGTTGGCCGCAATGGACAGTCAGTTTTTGGCGGCCGAAAAACGGCTGCGATAGCTGTGGGTTAGGGCGACGTGTTGCGGATTTTAAAGTGTGATCTGGTCCACGGCCGGCGTCTTCATTGGCGCACTTTTGCAGCAGGGATGGCGCTGATATAGAGCAGTAACTCGGGCGACATTTGCGAGTTTTCCGCTAACTGCTTAGTTGCCCACAGTCCTATCCGGTTACGGCGGCCTGATTTGAATAGCGCTGACTTAAGTTGTTACGAAGCGAGGTCGGTACAGTGTGGGGTCAGGCCCGAATGGTACTCGCTTGAGGGGCCTACTTTTGGTGATATTTGAAGAGGGCTCGCACAATTTATCGACTCTCACTCCCTCTTTACCGCTATTGATTAAAAATACCGAGGGTAGGTCTGCCTCAGGCTGGGGCTTTCGATTCTAAGGGGGCGGAGTGCTTGAATTTTGACCAGGCCTTTCCTGGTCAAAATTCAAGCACTCCGACCCCTTAGAATCAATTAGCACGCCCTCGCTAAGTGCCAGAAGTGGGTATCCACAGCGAGTGCCATTCTGCTCTGCCTTCTGCCGGAGGGTTTCACCCAACCAGCCATTCAAGCCGTCAACCGCAACCTACCTCATTACCTGAATTCACAAATAGGCTGGCCGGTCCGGCATATCGGCAATACCCGTGCTAACTCGGAAAAAAGACAAACTTATACTCCACCGAGGTTGCTACAACATCGGCAGGGCCAAAGTTTATCTTCGCGATCCGGCCCAGTATTTTGCGCTCCAGTTCGGGCATGCTCAGTTCGCTGGAGACCAGGGCCAGGTCGGTGACATGGCCGTCGGACTGGATAATGAGCTTGAAAATAAATTTGCCGTGTAGCTCCGGATAGTCGCTGAGAGCCTCGTTGTACAGGGTATACACCGCACCTTTTTTCGCCTCGAAGATACGGCGAATGCTCTCCATATCGCGCTGCCCGGCCTTAAAGGTGCCGTGGGACTGCACGCCGGTGGACGCGCCGGCCAAACCGGCGGCGCCCTCGACATTCGTGGTCTCGTGAGACGCCAGGCGCACCGCTGAACTCTTCATGGTGGCATCGTCGATGTCGTTGCCAAAGCTGGCCTCGGTTGCACGATTTTCTCCCAATATATTGCGATTGACCGTCGCCACTACGCCCTGGCCTTTATTGGTAACCTTCTTCTTTTTCATGCCGGCCACATTGAGGGCGCCGCGCAGTGCATTGAGCTCCGCCGATACCTGCGACAGGCCGGTCGACTCGCGCAGCGCGGTGCGGGTATCGACCGGCTTACTGGCCGGCTTGCTGGCGACCCGCTCCTGAGTCGGCTTGGGTTTGGTCGCCTTGGGTTTGGGCTTGGGCTTCGGTTGCACTTTCGGTTTGGGTTTTGGCTTCGGTGGCGGTGGCGGCGGTGCCTCGATCGGCTCCAGCACCACCTTGGTTTTGATGATCTCCCGCTCCGGCGGCACATACTCGGCTTCAAAAACCGGTAAAAAGGGCACGATGATGAAAATCAGCAGCAGCGCGATAAACGTGTTTTTGGTCCACCGCTTAAAGGCCTGCTCCTGTCGCTCATCCGGGCTCCACGGCAGCGCCAGATCCGGCGATAGAGGTTGTATGGCTATGGCTGACATCTTACCTATCTCCCAGGCTTCCCGCGCCGCTTTTGGACAGGGACACCAATGGTTCGGCGTTCGCCGGCTGTGCTGCGATCTGTCTGGCAACGACGCGATTCACGGCCAGCGATATATCTCGAAAATTCTCTGTGCTGCAGGTCTTCATCACTCGTTCAAGCAGTGAGAAGGGCACTGACTTGTCGCCCATGATGGTAACGGCAAGGCCGTTGACCTTTTCGTAGTTGGTCGGTTCCCCCCGTTTGGCGATGTAGGACTGCAGCGCCTCGGCGAGCGGTTCGATGGATTTACTGTCTGTGCCAATATCGGCCACCGTGACGACCAACTCGTCGTTGAGCCACACTTCCTCCGCGTCGATCACGATGGTCGCCTCCACGTGGGGAACCGATGCTGAACTGGAGTCGGGCAGGCTGACGAACTTGGCGTTTTGCAGCCGGTCGGCGTCGCCCGTATTCAGCAGCAGGAAAAAAACCAGGATGGTGAAAATATCCATCAATGCCACCAGGTTGAGTTTGGGGGCAAACTTGGGCTTTTTGACCTCGGTGGCGCTTAGTACGGGTGTATTTATGCTGTTAGGAATCATGTCATTTAACACTCGCGTCAGCTAGAGAGACCTCGGGAAACAGCTCGACTTCCACCACACTCGCTGCCACTACGGCCTGGTAGGACTTCACGGCGTCCATGGCAAATACGAGGCTCTGGTAGTCGACATCTTTTTCCGACAGCAGCAACAGGTCCCGTTTGTCGCCCAGTTGGTTTTTAACTTCCTGCAGCACCAGCGAGAGCTGCTCGAAATCGTACGCCTGGCCCTCGCCGGCGTCGCGCAGCGGGATATCGCTGATCTGGACGTTGCTCGGGTAGAAGACCTTGATACCCTCAGTGGACAACAACACCTCTAGTTTCGGCGGGTTTTCCTCGGCACTGGATTCACTCTGGGTCAAGTCCGGCAACTTGATTTCGTGCACGGTGATTTGGGTAAAGGTCATGGTGATTAACATGACCGGCACCAGCACAATCATCAGGTTCATAAACGGCGTGACGTCGAGTTCGGCTTCTTCGTCGCTGTTCTTTCTAAACTTGGTGTTCATGGATCAACCATTGTTATCCGTTTGCGCTTCGCTCGGCACCGCTTGCTCCGCCGGAGCGCCGGCACCGGCGTAAATCTGCCGATTGTAGGTCATGATGTTCAGGAACTTCACGGCCGCCATTTCGATACTGCTGACGATCCGGGAGGTCTTGTTTTGCAGCAGGGCGTGGAACACCAGCAGGGGAATTGCTGCCATCAGGCCGAAGGCAGTGGTGTTCATCGCCACCGATATCGATTGCGACAACAGCGTCGATTTCTCGGCGGGGTCGGCACTGGCCACCGCGGTGAAGGCGCCGATCAAACCGATAATGGTGCCGAGCAGGCCCAGCAGGGTGGCGATATTGGCCAGCACCGACAGGTAGTTGGTGCGGGTTTCAAGGCGCGGCATGGTTTCAAGCATACCCTCGTGCATGGAGTGCTCGATATCGGCGCGGTGTTTGGTGACTTTCATCATGTCCAGACCACAACCGATCACCCGGGTGATCGGCGCGCCGCTTTCGCGGGTGTACAGCTGCATTTTCTCCATATCGGTGGTGCGCAACAGCGGCAGAAAGCTGTCGAACGCCTTGACGTTACGTATTTTTTCCCGCGACAGGAACAACCAGCGCTCGATGCTGATCAGTAAGCCCAGCACGAACACAATCGAGATGGGATAGATAAACATCCCTCCCTCTTGAAAAAACTTGACGATGGAGCTGTATGATCCGTCCATTTTTACCACCTCATTATTTATCTTCAGCCAATGTTAAGCCCGATTCGAGATTCATCTCGTCGTACATACCGGTTGCCCGGAGCAGCACTTGCCGGTCTACCAAGTTCAGTGTTTTGTCGTACTTTGAATCGATATTCCACAGCAACTTGTCCGGTGTGCCTATCTCTTTCCAGGGAATGAAATAGCTCACCGAGGGTTGCTCCTTGTCGCCGATAAAGTTGGACTCCAGTTTGATCAGCGGCTCTTCCTGCGCCTGGACCGGCAGGTGCAAACCCGCCGCCGCGCTCACTGTCACCAGAATTGTTGCAATACGCATAGTCATCCCCTATATCCGGCTCGAGGTTGTGGAGACGGCCTGGGTGACGCCCGCCTCTAATTCGATGGCCTGGCCGGTGCGCTGCTGCAGCTCCGCCAGCCACTGCGCCCGCGCCTTGTCCCTGCCGCCGGTCAGGAACTGGTAGGATTCCATATGGCGCTGGGCCGGCAGCGGTTTGTTCAGGTAGATGTCGTACAGCACCGCCAGGTTGAGATGCGCCTCGGGAAAGTCCGGCCATACCGACAGCGCCTTGGCGTAGGTGTTTTGGGCCGGGACGAAGTTGCCGCGCAGCCGCTGGGTCTTGGCCAGTTTGAGATAGGCATTGACGTTGACTTCGTTGACCTCGATCGCCTTGGCGTAGTGACCTATCGCTTCATCGAGTTGCTGTTGTTGGACGGCGATATCGCCAAGCATTACCCAGGGGCCGGACAGATCGGTGTCGGCTTTGGTCAGGGCCTCCAGCAGTTGCTTCGATCGAGCCAGGTCGCCCACCTGCAAGGCCTGGCGTGCCTGTACGAATTGCTGCACGTGTTTCGTGGAAATTCTGCCCTTCAGTGCGGTGTAGGGATTCGGCGCCGGTTGGTAGGGCAGCAGTTGACCGGTCTCCTCGTCGGTGCTGCGCTGCGGGATATAGCCGGTGGTGTCCAGCAGTCGCGCCGCTTTGGCGTCGTCCAGCGCCAGCTCGACCTGGGGTGTTTTGACATTTGACAGACAACCGCTCAGTCCGATACACGCCACCAGGCCCACCGGTAACAGTACTTTTTCTATGACATTCTCAACGAATTTCATCACCATAGCTCACTTGCAGTTCTTGTTTATCGAATCTTGCCGGGGCCAGCACGCGCATTGCGGCAAAGCTTTTGTCGATCCACTGGTCGAACTCGCCGTCCCACGCGCGCTGCAGGTTGCCGATATGCAGGTCGACCGCCAACTGATCCAGCGGCATGGCCTGCTCTTCGATAACCTCGGTGTAGATCTGTCGCTCTTCCGCCGACAGGCCCTTCGGACGCGGCGCGTTGCGCAGTGCGAACGCCAGTTGCTGGTACAGCTGCGCAGTTTTGTAGCTCGACATGGTCACGAATTCGAACAGGCCGTAGTCCGCCGCCTGCTCGTAGCGCGCCACGGCGTTTTTCAGCGCCTCGTTCTTCTTCGCCAGGCTTTTGGCCAGGGCCCGGGTCAGCTTTTTGCGGCGAAACTCGGTGGCGAAGTGGTCGCCGTACTTGATATTGGCCCAGGCGCCGAGCCAGCGGCTTCTGTCGGTGCGCTGCTTGCCGCCGGTTCGATCGCCGTCGATGATTCTGCGCAGCCAAAACAGTTGCTTGGCGGGATCGCCGGTGGTTTCGTAGAGGTTCGCCAGGCGATAACGCGCTTCCATCCGCACGTCGAAGGGCTGCTCATAAGCCCGCGCATATTGCTTGAACAGCTCTATCGAGATGTCATAGCTTTTGTTTTTCTCGTACATCTCCGCGGCAAGGAACAGGGCGTTGCGGCGCACTTCGGGGTCTTTGTCTTTTTTGCTCAGGGCCAGGTAGGTATCGCCGGCGGATTTCCAGGATTGGCGCTTCTCGTAGGCCAGCGCCAGCTTGCGGGGAAATTCGAAGGCCAGTTCGTGCTGCGGGTATTGGCCTGCCAGTTGCCGCAACTCGTCGACCGCCCGATCCCACTGCTCGGTGGCCAGCAGCAGGGTCGCGGCGTTGTACTGGGCGGCCACGCGCACCTTGGAGCCCGGGGTCAGCGCCTTGATTTTCAACAGCTCGGTAATGGCCTGGTCTTTGTCGTCAGCGGCCACCAGTGTTTCGGAATTCCTGTAGATGGCATTGGCCAAACGTTCGGAAACCTGCTTGTATTCTTCCGACTGTTTACCGATCAGGTTGCGCTGGCGGGTGTAGTTGACTTCCGCCAACTGGAACTGCTCCAACTTGTAGTAGGAGTGGGCAACAATACCGTAGGCGGTCTTTTTGAGTTCGCGGTCGAGATCGGGATTGTTGTCGATCAGTTTCTGCGATACGTCTACCGCGCGCTGGTACTGCTCCAGGCCAAACAGATATTCGGCCGCATTGGTGAGCACTGAGGGGGAGCGTTTGTCCGTGTGGAACACCTCGGCAAAGCGCAGCATGCTCTCCACCGCTTTGGCCTGCCAGCTCTTGCGGTTTTCGCTCTGGTCTTGTTGTTGTAGACCCAGGCCGTCGATATGGTCCTGGTAGGAGGCGATAGCGGCGTAGCCGGCGCGGGCTCGGTACTGGGCATCCTTGAAGTCGTCCAGTTGATAGGCAACCCGCTCGAATTCCTCGATGGCCTGGGGGTGCTGGCCGGCCGACAGATAGGCCTCGGCTTTCAGGAACGTCATTTCGGGAACGCGGGCGTCGCGCGGGAAGGTGGCGATATACTGGCTGTAGAAGTGCGCCGCCCGCTGGAACGAGGTGACGAAGTCCGCTTTCATGGCGGCCAGTTTTTTATCCGACATCTTGCGGTTTTTCTGCTGGCTGGTCTTTTCGTACAGCTTCAGGGTGACCTGGGCCTTGCCGTGGTAGTGCTCGGCCAACTCGTCAAAGTAGATTTTCAGGGCTTTTTTAACGCGGTCAGGTACGCCGTTATTGACCGAGGCGTAGTTGGAGTCGATGCCGTAGTAGTCGACGTAAACCTCTTTTTCCTTCAGCGCCTGCAGGGGGAATCCGCCTTTGACGTAGGTTTCGATCAGCTTGCCGTGCATATCCGGCGCCTGGGCGGAAAAGTTGTAGCGCTGTACGTAGTGGCGAAAGGTTTCCGCCGAATCCTCGAAGCGTTCTTTTTCCAGAAAGTAGTCACCGAGGTCGTCGTATATGCGCCAGAGATAGGGTTTGCCCTGCAGTGAGGCGATTTTTTCAAGCGCTTGGGCGCCGCCGTTTTTCGCCAGACCCAGACTCATGGAGTGGATGGTGTCGTTGACCAGTGAGGCCTGGGCGTTGTCCAGCTCCGCGGGCGCCTCGGCAGTGCCGTCGAGCAACTGATTCAGAACCAGTGCAAAGGCATTGAGACTGGCGGTGAAGTTCAGTTGTTTGTAGTAGGTCCAGCCCAACATATAGTGCGCGTAAGTATGCAACTTGGGGTCTGGCATGCGCGCTACGGTGAGATACTCTTTTTGCGCCTTGCGATAGGCCTGCTGGTTGAAATAGATATCACCCATACGGAAGTGGGCCTCGGCGTTGTTTTTATAGTTCGGGTGCCGGGTGGTCAGTTGTAACAGCATCTCCAACGCCTTGTCCTGGTGGCCGTCCAGTTCGTAGGCCCGCGCCAACTGGTAGAGCACATCGGCGTTGTCGGGGGAGTTGGGGTATTTTTTCAGGATATCGTGATAGCCTTTAATGGCCTCGACATAGTAGCTCTTGGTTTCCTGCTGCGCGACCTGCTTGCGGCCGCCTTCAATCATATAGACATCGGCGATACGCCGTTCAATCTGCTCTTTGACTTCCTCATCTTTGAACAGCCCCAGCAGTTCCTGGTATTCCTCCCGCACCTCCTGGTGGCTCAGCCGCTCGAACTCGATCTGCTTTTCCTTTTCAGGTTTGTATTGCAGATCGCCCAGGGTGCGGGTGTCGCCGAAGCTGCAGGCGTAGAGGGTCAGGGTCAGGCTGCTCAGTACGATCGACCGTTTCATGACTACTGCTCCTCGCCCGGTGCCTTGTTCGACCTGGCTTTATCCAGCGTCATCAAGGTGGTGTCGTAGAGGCGGGCTTTGGCCAGCCGCGACTGGGCCAGGTAGTACTGCATTCGTTCTTCGTGACGGTCCAATTCCGAATTCACCAGGTTGCGCATAACGGGTTCCAGGGTTTCGATATACTTTTTGGTTTCTTTCAACTTGTTTTTAATATGCCGGTGGTTGCCGGCGACCATGGTTTTGTAGCTGGCGGGCTGCTGGTAGGGCCGCTTGATCTTTTTTAGTTGTTCGACGCGACTGTTCAACTGGGTCAGTTCGCTCTCGATAGAGTCGATCAGGGCTGTGAGTTTTTCCTGATCGTCCTCTTCGAGCGTCAGGGAGAACAGCTTTAAGTCGGATTTTTGATTTTGCAGGGCGGTTTTGAGTTTGTCTCTTTGCGCTATCAGGGCCTGTTGATCGTCGTAAAGACGTTTTCTCGAGGCGTTATCCAGAATCAACCGATGTTCGGTGGATTGCAAGTCCCAGTACTGTAGATTCTTTTGTATGGTGTAGAGATCAGACAGTTCTTTCAGCGTCTCGGAAAAGGCGTGGCTGGCGGTCAGATCGATAACAAACGGCGTCAGCTTCTGGTAGTCCACCGTCGGCTCTATGGCATACCAGTCGGACTGGCCGACGATGACGTCGAAGTTGGAAATGAATTCTTTCGGTACGTCTTGCAGCCCGATGATCCGCCGCGCCTCGGTCACGGCCGCCAGTCCCTCGTCAAAGGCCTCGATGGCCAGCAGGTTGCTTTTCAGCGCCTTGCGGGGCGAGCCTTCCTGTTCGTAGAGGTGGGCCAGGAGTACCTTGGCCTCCTGGACTTCGGGAATCGCAATGGATCTGTCGTTGAGGATCTGCAGGGCCGCGATGGCATCGTTGAACTGTTTGAGCTTAATGGCGGTCCAGGCATAAGTCAGTAGTCCCCGGTTGGAGTAAAGTCCGGTGGTGCGGATGCTCTGCAGGTGGGACCAGGCGGCCGGCAGATTGCCTTGCTTGAGCGCGAGCTGAGAGAGACCGTGGCGGGCGCGGTCGCCGAGGTTGGCCAGTTCCGGGCTGGAATTGGAAAGGCCGGCGACTCGCTCCAGGTTGATAACCGCATCCTCGCCGTTGCCTACCTGTAGCTGGCTGATGGCATAGTTGAACAGCACGTACGCATAGTGGGGATTGTTTTTCGGTAGTGTGCTGAGGATTTTCTCCGTACCGGGAAGGTGCTCGCCGCTGTTTTTGATCAGGGTGGCCAGGTAGTGGTACTCAGTATGCAGCTCTTTGGGAATCTCGCCGCTTATTTTCTGCAGCGCCTCGTAGGCTTTCGTGATATCCGACTTGTGGTAGAGCAGGTTGGCGAGGTAATACCAGGCCGCGTTGCGCACCGGGGTGTCGGTGTTTTCGTTCAGCAGCGATTGAAAGATATCGTGGGAGTCATCGGGAATGCCGTAGGACAGCAGCATCCCCCCCTGCAGCAGGCGCCCCGATTTGCTGTGTGCCAGCGGGTTGTCGATGGCGTGGGCGTACTCGTATTCGATCAGCGCTGAAAAGTAGTCCTGCTGGTAGTAGTCGAACAGCACATTGCCCCACTCGAGATCCGCGCGGGAGCTGACGTTGTACTCGAAGGTATTGGCGACTGCACTGATACAGATGGGCAACGGCAGGAGCAGGCCCGCAATGCGTCGTAATGTGAGAATACTTATCATCTGCTGTTACCATTGCTTCAGGCGAACCACAGGTTCCTGTGCCGCGCCGTCATCGCCGATTGCCAGTTCCAGGTATTCCCCGGCGGGCCCCTTTTCAAACTCCAGCGTTTCGGCGAGTTTGTAGGCGCGGCCGTTGGGGCCGAGTCCGGTAAAGAATGCTGTTGCCGTATGACGCCCTTCGTTAAGGCTGGTGACATACAGTTTTTGAATGCCGCCGCGAGCCAGCGCCTGACGCTGGCTTTCGGAGTAGATGTGCGTGGCGACCAATTTGCCATCGAGCTTTAACTTGACGCTCTCGAGGGTAAAGAAGAGTCCGGAACTCAGCGATACGAAAACCGAGTACTTGGTGTTGGAGGGAAACAGCAACTTTTCCTCCATCACCCGCAGCTCTTTATTCAGGGTGACGACATCGCCTTTCAGTGTCTGCAGCCCGCTGGATATGCCTTTGAGCGTCGACAGCGCCCGCTCTTCAACCACTCCGCCGACCGGACCGGCGCTGCTTTCTTTAGCTGCTCCCCGGGCGGGCGTGGAGAGACCCGATAGCGTCAAGGCGGTGGACAGCAAAGCCGTGCAAAGTAATAAAGCAGTCTTTTCTCGCATAGTGTGACAGCATCAACTAATGAAAACTTTTATTGATTCGTCCGGACAACGCCTCTGTTTTGGTGTCGAATGAGCGTTCCGGTCTGTATTCGCGGCTGCTGACTTTGCCTGTCTGTTCTCTTTCCCGTAGATAAGTGCAGATTCTGAGTCGAGGAAACAGCGACATCTATTTCCTCTTGGTCTCTATGCCCTTCTGCACGCCACTTGTGGAGTCAACCACATCCCTTGAAATGCAAGCCGTAAGGATCTTATAACACATGCGTTCTAGGCCAATAGTTGTATTGACGAAAAAAACAATGTTCGTCACATAACCGGCGGCACCGGCCGCGAAAATTCGGAACTTTGTCACAGGACCTGGTTTTTTTTATGGAGGCCCCTATTTAACGGCGATAGAGTTAGCCCGGCTTTAACCCTTGGGTCACGGCATTTTCTGGAACGCCAGGTAATATCGGAAACGGTTTTTTAGAACTTGTCGATGTTATTGAAGTCCTGCTGAAAGTCTCAAAAGGAATTTGAAAAAAGTCTCAAAAATCCGTAGCGGACACTGTCCTGTAACCTGCCGCAGTCGGCGATCTGTGGAATAAGAGAGTAATCATGGTAAGAAATATGTTGAGAGTCTTGAAGATACTGCCGGCGTTGCTGGTGGGAACAGGGAGCCTGCTATCCGGTCCCGTGTATGGGCAAGACACGCAGGACAACAGCTCGACTGTCACGATCATACAGCCGGACAAGGAAGTAAAAAAAGCGGAGTTTGCTGAAATCGATACGGAACGCTTTGAACTGGGTGTGTTTGGGGGCACTCTGTCGGTCGAGGATTTCGGCAACAGTCCGGTAATGGGTTTTACGGTCGGCTATCACATCAATCCGCGTTTTATGGCGCAAGTTGGCTACGGACAGTCCGATGTCGGTCGCGCGGCCTTCGAGGAGGCCCTGGGCGCCGATTTCCTGAGCGAAAGTGATAAGGAGTTTACCTACACTTCGGCTTCACTGGGTTATCGGCTGTTTTACGGTCGTTCGTTTTTCGGTGCGAGAAACAAGTTTAATTCCAGGCTGTACCTGATAGCCGGTGTGGAGGATGTAGAGTTTGCCGGTGAGAGCAATACGGGAATTGTATTGGGGACTACCTATAAAATTATTGTTACCGACTGGCTAACCTGGAATATCGACCTGCGCAATCACATCTTTGACAGAGAGTTTTTAGCAGACGAGAAGACCACACAGAATGTCGAATTTGGGGTCGGCTTCACTGTGTTCTTTTGAACGGAGCACGACGGTAGTTGACGGAAACTGTAGTTAGCAGAAACGATAGTTGGCAGAAACATTGGACTCAATAGGTAACACTGTTATGCGGTTTATGAAAATGACCGGCGCATTGCTCGCCGCCTGGGCCTGCCAGATCGATCTGGTGGCCGCCGGGGCACCGGACCAGTCGCCATTGCAACTGGAGGTGATTGACCCTTTTGTCGAGATGCACACCGGACCGGGCAGAGGTTATCCGGTTTTCTATACGGTGGAGCAGGGTGAAACCATTCAGGTTATCACCCGCAGAACCGGCTGGTATGAGATAAGCACGGCCGACGGGCGCAAAGGCTGGGCCCGCGCCGACCAGGTTGCCCGCACGCTGCTACCGACCGGTGAGCCGGTCGATCTGCCGTCGGTGAGTTATGGCGACTATCTCAAAAACAGTTGGCGGGCCGGGTTCAACGCCGGCCAGCTTTCCAGCGACGAGATCAAGGGAATGGACACGTTCAGCTTTACGCTCGGCTATCGGCCGTTGAGTTGGCTGGGCGTGGAAGTGGAGAGCGGCAAGCTCTACGACAATGAAATCAGGGGCGATTACTACAATCTGAATGTGCTGGTGGAGCCTTTTTCTCACTGGAAACTGTCGCCGGCACTGGTAGTGGGTGGTGGCTCGATCGAAATAGAATCGCAACCGGAGCTTACCCCACTGGAGTTCGAAGACGAGAGTTTTTACAGCCTTGGTTTATCCGTCAACTACTACATAGGCCGAAACTTTGTAGTGCGTACAGGGTACCAGAGCTATACCATTTCTGGCGAAGACGACGACGAGAGACTTGACCGATGGAATCTTGGTTTCAACGCATTTTTTTAGTAGCAAAGGGTGCCGCGCTGGCCGGGTTTCTCGGTCAGGGTGCGGCCGTGTTGGCCGATACGGACGGGCAGCCTGCGCCCGGCACCGGGGCCGATCGCATAGATACTGAATACTTTGATGTCGGCGTGTTTACCGGTGTGCTGAATATCGAGGATTTCGGCAGCGAGTGGGTGTTCGGCGTCAATGCCACCTTCAACACGGATGAAAATTTCTTTATGCAGTTGAATTATCTGCAGGCGGATTCCTCGCTGTCGTCGTTTGAAGAAAGTCAGGGGAAAATATTCTCCGGCGACGACAGGACGTTTCGGCACTTTGATTTTCTGGTGGGTTACAATGTGCTGCAGGCCGAGCAGTTTTTTTCCGAAGCTAACGCCATGCTGTCATCGCTCTATGTGGTGGCCGGGATTGGTGATACGGATTTTGGTGGCGAGGGCAGTTTTACCTACACTGTGGGGGTCGGCTACCAGTTGGCTTTGACCCGTGATCTATTGCTGCGGGTCGACTACCGGGATTACATCTATAAGACGAATTTGATCGGGGACGATAAGTTCACCCACAATACCCAGATCACCACTGGTCTCAGTTATTTGTTCTAACCGGCTTAAGCCGGCACGGTGAGGGGTGCTATTAGCACAGGGGAGTGGACCCTCTCGAAGGGGACAGGTAAAACCTGTCCCCGCATCGTGCCGCTGGAAGAGGTGCCACCGAAACCGAAAGAGGCATCCCCGCAAATCGATCTCGGCTCGAACTACGCCGGCAGCCTTATTTGGCGCTGAGTATGGCGCCGATCGGCAGATCGATCGGGTTGCCGTTCAACACGCTCTCGCCTTTGTTGTAGGAAAAGTCAAAGCGGTATTGGCCCTCTTGCTGCACCAGTATGCCCTGTTGACCGAACATCCCCAGCATCATCGGCCCCTGTTGCTGCGCGGCCTCGGCAAGCTGTTCGGGCGTTGTCTCCGGCGGGGCGTTATTGCTCAGTTGCATCTGCGCAAATTGGACGGCAATGCGCTCGGCAAGCGCATTGTCGGCAGCCAGGTTGGCCGACATCACAATATGTTGCAGCCAAAATTCCGGATCGTTGGGGTCGGCCGGCAGCTCGGTGATGCCGTCGAGTTTGATCTGCGCCCGGCCCTTGAACTCGCCTTCGGGCAGGGAGAAACGCAGGTTTTCCAACTTCAGTTCGGGGTTTTCCCGCAACAACAGGAGCAGGTCCTGTTGCATGAAGGTCTGCATCTGTGCCTGTATCTGCTCGACGTCGGTGTTGCCGGTGGAGTCTGCCAGCAGCTTGGTGTAGCGCTTGTTGAATTCGGCACTGTAGTTTTCGACGATGATATCGACGCCGGCATCGGTCACCCGCGTATCGCCGGCGGTGACCCTGGCAGCGGCGTAGCCGAGCTTGATATCGGCCAGGTCGCCGTTGTCGCTGAGGATGGAGTCGATATCCATCACCAGGTTTTGCAGATCGAAAACGGGCTCGTCGCCGGCGGCCTTGATAGAGGCCAGCTTGACGGACCCCTGCATATCGTAAAGGGCGCCGGCCATCAGATCGACCAGGTCACCGTCATACTGCGCGGTAAAATCAACGTCGATAGCGCCCATCTCCATGCCGCCCTCAGGACCGGCCGTGCTCATACCCCGGGAGCTGCCCCGGTATTCGACCTGCCCGCCGCTGAGGGTGCCGCCGGAGGTATAACCGCTAAAGTCGAATTGCGGCGCCCCGGCATCGATTTGCAGTTTTAGCGCCGGAATTTGTTCACTAAAGCGCATATCGCCAAACAGGCCCGCCTGGCCGGCGGCGCTGTACAATGGCAGGGATTCATCCCACTGCACCATACCCTCCAGGCCCTGGGGTTGTACCAGGTCGAGCTGCCAGTTGACCAGACCCAGGGCGAAACCCTCGCGGGTCAACACCGGGCCGTGTTGCATCGTCACCTCGGCATCGAAGCCGAAGGCGACGGGATCGATCTCGGCAGTTGCATCAGCGTCCGGGGCGGCGGCAAGCGCCGGCATATTAAGCTCGAATTGCAAGGTGCCGCCGGACTCGAACCAGCCGCTTCGGTATTCTTTCCAACTCGCCTTGTAAACTGTGTTGCTGTTGAGGGCTTCGACATAGGTATCGACCCGCTCCTTGGCGCTGGCGCCGATAAACTTGGGTCCGATCAGGCCGGCTGCGATCAATAGCAACGCGGCGTAGGCTACAGTTTTCTTCATGGCTCTCTCCCTGCTTGGATTTGTCTGTCATTATTAAAAAGCGGCAATTTACAGTAAAAGGCCGCCGTTCACAGTATAAGGGCAGCCGTTTATATTAAAGGGCAACTGTTTATATTAACGGGCAGCAATCTATCAGGTTGCGGTGACGCCCTGCAAGTCATAGCCGTTACATCCGGTTTTCTATTCCCACAGCCTATGGCATTATCGGGCGCTGAGGCTGCAAACCATAAAAAACACAGGACGTCATCTAATGAATGATGGAAACAGTTGGGCAACCCGAGCCCTCGATAAGATAGAAGTAGTTGGCAATAAACTGCCTGATCCCGCCGTCATATTTCTTATTAGTCTGGTCGCTGTCTGGGTGCTCTCGGCCCTGCTGTCCAATTTCAGTTTCGATGCCATTGACCCCCGCACCGCGCAACCGGTGGTGGTCAATAACCTGCTCACCGGCGCCAATCTGGCCGATTTCCTCTCCCGCATGGTTACCATATTTACCAGCTTCGCGCCGCTTGGGGTGGTGCTGGTGGCGATGTTGGGGGTCGGGGTTGCCGAGCACTCGGGTTTTATCAATGCTGCCATCAAACGCATGCTCGACGCAACTCCCAAGTCGCTGTTGACACCGTCGATCATCCTGGTGGCGATCGTCAGTCACACCGCGACGGATGCCGGCTATGTGTTGGTGATTCCCCTCGCCGGGGTTATTTTTTATGCAATGGGCCGCCATCCCCTGGCCGGGATAGCGGCGGCGTTCGCCGGCGTCAGCGGCGGCTTCAGTGCTAACTTTGTGCCCTCGGCGATCGATCCGCTGTTGCAGAGTTTTACCCAGAGTGCGGCGCAGATCATCGACCCGGACATCCAGGTCAACCCGCTGAATAACTGGGCGTTTACCTCGGCATCGAGCATTTTGATCATCCTGCTGGGCTGGTACCTGACCGATAAGATCATCGAGCCGCGCCTGCAGCAAACCGTTGTCGACGGTGATCCTGACGCTATCCCCAAGTTTGACGATCTCGGCGATAAAGAGCGCAAGGCGCTGCGGGTATCGGTGGCGGTGATGCTGGCGGGCATAGTCGCGCTGGTGCTGATATTACTGCCGGAGACTTCGCCGTTGCGCGCGCCCGACGGTCAGCTCGCGTCTTTTTCCGCGCCGGTGATGCGCTCCATCGTGCCGCTGATCTTCCTGCTGTTTGTGCTGCCCGGCGTGGTTTACGGCTATATGGCCGGCACCTTCAAAACCAGCAAGGACGTGATCGATTCCATGACCAAGGCCATGCAGGGCATGAGTTACTACGTGGTGATGGCGTTTTTCTGCTCGCTGTTTATCGACGCTTTCGGCAAGTCGAACCTGGGCGCGCTGCTGGCGATCGAAGGCGCACAAGTGCTACGGGACTGGGCGCTGCCGAGTATGGTGACCATCGTCGGGCTGATTTTTCTGACCGCCTTCGTCAACCTGTTTGTCGGCTCGGCGTCCGCCAAATGGGCCCTGCTCGGACCGATTTTCGTCCCCATGCTGATGCAGTTGAACATCTCGCCGGACCTGACCCAGGCCGCCTACCGGCTGGGGGATTCGGCCTCCAATGTGGTGACCCCGCTGATGCCTTACTTCCCGCTGGTGGTGGTTTACTGCCAGCGCTATGTGAAGGGGACTGGTATAGGTACGGTAGTATCCTTGATGCTGCCTTACTCCATTGCCATATTACTGGCCTGGACGGTATTCCTGCTGATTTACTGGGGGCTCGGGTTGCCGCTGGGTATACAGTCGAGTTATGTATATCCGGCAACTTAGCGGATGCGGTTTTGCCAGTGTTTTGCAGAGGGATACGGTCTGCGGTGTTTTTTGCTCTCTAGCGTGTTTCTTTGGGGGCTGTTGCAGACGTTGTGCCATCCGGGCCGGTTCACGCCGGGGGTGACTGTGTTAGACCTTCCAATAACGGGACCTCTGCGGTCTGGAACTGCTTGCTACTACACCCCGCTTTTGGCATGTAATTCGAGAGTGGGGCCTAACACAGTCACCCCCGACGCAAACCTGGTGCAGTGCCACTGGATACCTTTCAATTTGCAGTGATCTGCCCAACCAGGGACGTGTCGGTGCAGGGTGTTTTTCAGCCCCACACTGGAACCTCGTACCAGCAGGGGGGTGTAGCAGCAAGCAGTGCCGGATCGTCGAGGTCCCGCTACCGGAAGGCTTAAAAATACCCTGCACCGGCGCGGCCCGTGCCGGGTGGCACTAACCGCATATAACTAAAGTCAGTGCCACCCCGGTCACTCAGTCACAGAGGTTGCCGGTCACGGCAGGCTGGGGTGCCGGCGCATTGGTTGTCCCCTTGTTGCCGTTGAAACCGAATTCCACGGTCTGGCCCGGATTGACCGTGCTGTTCCAGCTCACGGGTGTCGCCGTATAGGGATTATTGCCAGCCAGGCTCGCGTTCCACAGATTGCCGATACTGGAGCCGTCCGTGTAGGTCCAGCCGACAGACCAGCCGTTGACGGTGGTGGCACCGTTGTTGGTCAGGCGGATACTGGCGGTAAAGCCGGTGTTCCACTCGTTCAACAGAATATATTCACAACTGACACCACCGCTGCCCGCCACCTCGACAGTGGTGGTGGCCACCGCAGCCGCCTCGCCGTCGCTGACACTGACGCTGGCACTGTAGCTGCCCGGTGTCGTATAAGTGTGGCTGGCCGTGACCCCGGTGGCGCCGTTGCCGTCGCCGAAATCCCAGCTGTAAGTGAGCGGATCACCATCCGGATCGCGGGAGGCGGCGGCGCTGAAGCTGACAGCCAAAGGTGCGGCACCGGCGCCTGGGGTGGCGCTGATGGCGGCCTGGGGCGGTCGGTTGCCGGTCGGTGGCTCTGAGTTGACCGCAAAGGAAAAAGCGTTGAGTTGCAGGCCGGCGCCGCCCTGCCAGACTTCGAAGCCGGCTTCCATATCCATCAGATACCAGTTCGGGTCGATATAACCCCGCGCCCGGGCATCGTCGATAAAAGGTTTGAGATCGAGGGCGGCGGAACTCGCAGGGACCTGGCGCCGGTAGGTGACGAAGTTCCAGCCGGGGCTGTCGGTAAACCAGACCTCCCAGGTGGCGCCCGCCAGGGACACCGTGCCGGTAAACGAGCCGCCCGGTTGCACGCCGCCGTTATGGTCCAGCCACAACATCAACTCGGCGCCGTCGGGAGGGCCCGGAATGGCGTTGGTTTTGAACCAGGCCTCGGCGGTCGCATTCCAGGTATCGCCGCTGATGGTATTGAAACTCCAGCTCAACATGGCGTCGTTGACGTCGCTGACCCGCACCGGCATGCCGCTGTCCGGGGTACAGTCCTCCCAGTGGCAGCCTTTGAAGATGGAGGGGTAGGCCGCGGGCAGGCCGCCGAAGTTGCTGTGGTTGGCGCTGTCGATTTTAAAACCGGTGGTGCCGACCGGACTGATGCACTGGGCGGTGTCGGCGCCCCAGATATTGTTCTGCAGCGTATATTCGCCGCCGGCGACGCTGAGTGTGCCCCACTTTGCGCAGATCTGGCCGCCGGTCTGGGCACCGCAGGCAGCTGCCACCACCCACAGTAGCAGGGCCGTTGCCGGGCCGGTTAAGTGTCTCGGGTGATTGTTCATCGGTTGACCTCATGGTTGGGTTGGGAGCCCGGCCGGTGGCGTTATAACACTGTCCGGGCTCGTGATTGAATCGCCTGCCGATTGAGTAGCAGGCCGTTACTGACCGCTAGTTACAGACTGCGCCGGTTACCGCCGGTACCGGTGCCGGGGTGTCGGCGCTTCCCTTGACGCCGTTGAAACCGAACTCCACGGTCTGGCCCGGGTTGATGGTGCTGTTCCAGCTCACGGGTGCCGCCGTGTAGGGATTGCCGCCGCTGACAACGGCATTCCAGACCTGGCTCACCTGCGAACCCTCGCTGTACTGCCAGCCCACCTGCCAGCCATTGACGGCGGTGGCGCCGTTGTTGGTCAGGCGGATAACTGCGGTAAAGCCGGTGTTCCACTGGTTTTGTACGACGTAGTCGCAACTGACACCGGTCGGTGCGGCCGTGACAGTGATTGCCAGACTGGTGCTATCGGTGAATTCGCCATCGCCGACGGTCAGCACAGCGGTGTAGTTACCCGCTCCGGTGTAGGTATGGCTGGGGCTGATGCCGGTGCCGCTGTTGCCGTCGCCAAAGTCCCAACTGTAGGTGAGCGGATCGTTGTCCGGATCGCTGGAGGCGGCAGCGCTGAAGTTCACCGCCAGCGGTGCGTCTCCGGTGTCGGGATCGGCCGTTGCCTGTGCCACCGGTGGCCGGTTGATGGCGGGGTCGGTAACGGTGATCGACACGGTGGCGGGCGCGGAGGTGAGGTTTTCGTCGTCGGTCACGGTGAAGGTGAAGGCATCGCTGCCGCTAAAGCCGCCGGCGGGAGTATAGGTGACCGTGGCGCCGGTGCCGGTGACGCTGCCATTGGCGGGCTGGGTGTAGTTATAGCTGACGATCGAACCGTTGCTGTCGGTGCCCGCCAGGGTGACGGCGACGGGGGTGTCGACCGCGGTGCTGACCGCCTGCGGTTGAGCCAGCGGCGGGCAGTCGGTCTGGCACACCACCGGAAACAGATCGGCAAACAACGCATTGGCGGTGGCCACTTCCACCTGTGCCCAGTAGCGGTGGTAGACAAAGGCCGGGTCGCGACCCTCGGCCGCCGCATTCAGTACTTCCTGGTAGCCGGGGTCACTCTGGTAGAAAGGCCGCATGCCGATAAAGGTGGTGCCCTCACCGAGAGCGGCGCCTACCGCATTGGTACCGGTCCACCCCGGCGGGAAGTACACGGGATCATTGACCCGGCTATAGTCGCCGCGGGTTTCCAGTGTGGCGACACCCTTGGCGGTGCGGTGGTTGGTCCAAAAACGGTCGAGTATGGTCTGGGCGGCATCGCGGGCGCCCACATGCACTGCGCCCTGGTGCAACTGCTCTGCGGCGGCGTAGTACATCAACGTCTTGGCAAGGCTGTGAGCCACGCCCACATCCTGGTTTTGGGTGATTACCTCTACGTGTAAATCGTTATTCGGTTGCGGGTTGGCGGGATTCCAGGCTGCCGGCAGGCCGGTGAAGGCCAGTTCCGCCGCCAGCTTGACATCATTGTCGCTGAAATCCAGCACCGCCTTGCCCACCGCCGGGGAGGGCGCCAATACCCAGCCGATCCACTTGTCCAGGATGGCTTTGGTGCGGGGCTCGCCGGTCAGGTAATAGTACTCGGCCAACCTTTCGGTGCCCCAGGCCTGCCAGCCGAACCAGGTGCCGGAGCCGGGATCGGCGTAGACCGGGTTCGGGGTGTAGACCATGCCGTAGAAGGTGCGGTTGTGGGGGTAGGTATCGTAAGTGCCGTTCCAACTATTGGTGGCGCCGCCGGAGAATGCACCCTCCGCCGATTGGGTCCATTGAAAGAACTGCAGCGAGCGCTCCAACCCGGTTTCCCAGTCGCGGCGGGCGCCGGGGGTGGCGGGGATCAGCTCGGGTACCTGTGACAGCGCATAGGCGGCCATCGGGTTCTGGTAGGCGAAGTGCACGTGACTCGAACCTATGCGCCAGGCCCAGCCCTGGGGAACCAGCGGGCCGCCCCAGGAGTAGAACCATGACATCAGATAATGGGCGGAGTCGTAACCGCTGCCGGCGCCGCCGCTTTCACTCTGGGCGCCCAGGGTCTTGAAGTATTTGTCGAACATGGCCAGGCGCAGGTAGTCACCCATTTTTGCGGCTTTTGCCATCAGGCCCGGCGCCACCTGTTCCGGGTCTTTGCCCTGCGCTTTCATCCACTGCAGCGCCCAGTACATGACCTGCACCACGCGGGCGTCGGCATCCGGCGCATTGGTGTAGCGCCACTGCTGCGCCGGCGCCTGTTGTTCCTGTACGAACAAGTCCAGAAAGCCGGTCTGGCCGCCCCAGGAGAAATCGTCCCAGGAGGGGTGGGGCACCGTCTCCCACACCGATTCCTGTTCGCCGCGCTGGAAGGTGTTGATATAGGAGGGGGTGCTGACGCCGTCGCCGAGGTTGCCGTAGCCGTAGACGTTATCCAGGTCCAGCAACCAGTGCATGCCGTAGATTTCCCAGGTGCCGTACTCTTGTGCCAGCGCCTGGGATATGGGGTCATTGCCGACGGCGGCGCTGGCGGTCAGCGGCAGTGGATAACTCGACGGCAGCGGGCCCTCCGGTACATAGGTGGCCGGTGCCGCCGGATTGTAGCCGTCGGCGGTGGGTTGCATCTGGGTGGTGGGAATAATCTGCGTTTCGATAATGTTCCAGGCGTCGGCCAGGGGCTGCCAGTCGCCGGTCAGTTTACCGTGCAGAGCTTCGAGCCAGAGAATATAGGAGTAGGCTTCGGAGGTGGACTGGTGACCGTGATCCGGTGCTTCGACGATAAATGTTTCAATGGCGTGGTAGGGACCGCCATCGGCGCTGAGGTAGCCGTTGGCCGGATCATATATTTCATTGCGAATTTCAGTAAAACGGTTTTCGTAAAGCTCCGCTGCTGAGGCCGATGTGAGGACGCCGGCGACAATCAGCGCCAGACCGAGCCGGGTCGTCCGCCGACCGATTGCGTGTAATAAGTGTTTGGGTTGCATGGTTGTCTGTCTCCAGGGGATAGGCGGGGAGCCGTCGGGAAACAGGCGAGCTGTCGCTCCGACAGTTTGGCGGCGCGGTGTTGGTCCGGCCGTCAGCCGGCATAAAATATGGAGCAGTTGCAGGCGGGCTTCGACTTTGTTGACGACTATTTTGGTATCGCCGGCAGATTTACCGGTTTTTGAACTTTTATCGCGTGCAGATGAACCCGGCTGGCGCCTGCCACATTGTGGCGGTTGGTTGGGACGCCGCGGGCGGTGAATCGGCAAATGTAAAAAAGTGTTCCTGCTTGCTAAGCCGGTGCTGTTGCTGTGGGCTTGTTACTGCGGTGTAGATACTGTGTTGTCTTTATTACGGATTTGTTTAACGCTTTGCGACTACACCTTGTAATTACAGTCTGAAGATTGTCGCCTTATGACGAGGGTATTGTGGCAACGACATTGTGACGCCCGGGTGATGGCGGTCACAATGTCGCGGCCTGCGGGGTGTGGTAAAGCATTGCAATGGCACAAGAGACTACTCCCGGTAAGTTCCCTGTGCTGTTCGGCGGGTGGCATCGCTGCCCAGGGCTCCGGCGCTCTGGTGCGCGGCTCTGTCCCACTGCTCCTGGGTACCGCAGACCCTCTGTGCCATCCGCGAGCCGGTTCGCGTCATTCTTTTGCAAATCTGTTTTTCGCTTTTTTCGGCCGCTGCCCGCTTGGACTCGGCGGCGCTGGTGTCGGCATTGGCGGCAGCGACCTTGGCCTCGGGTGCGGGCGTGTTGCCGGCGCATGCGCTCAGGGCGAAGCTGCTTGCCAGGATGATGTAAAAAAATGTTTTGTTCATTCGGTGTGCCTCCTTGTATTCCGGTGGAAGAGGCCCACTGTGACGCCGGGCGGCGGCGATCACAATGTCCTTACTTGTGGGGTGCGATAATCTGTCGCAATGGCAAAAGGGATTACTCTTCGTAACCCCCTTGTGCCGATTTGCGGGTGACGCCGCGCAGGGCCTCCGCGCTATCGCGGGCGGCTCTGTCCCATTGTTCCTGGGTACCGCAGACCTTTTTCCCCAGCCGCGAACCGGTTGGCGCCATTCTTTTGCAAATCCGCTTGCTTCTTTTTGGAGCCGCCGCCTGCTTGGGCTCGGCTGCACTGGTTTCGGCAGTGGCGGCAGCAGTCTTGGTCTCGGGGGCGGGCGTGTTGCCGGCGCAGGCGCCCAGGGTGAAGGTGCTTGCCAGGATAATGTAAAAAAGTGTTTTATTCATTCGGTGTGCCTCCTTGTATTCCGGTGAAAGGGTGCCCTATTGTGACAGACTTTTGCGGTGTAAATAAAACCCGCTTGTCTGAGACGTTCGGTAAAGGTTTCCCCTCAGTGGTTGGATTATCCAACTTCCTGCGCCTGTGTCATTATGTCTCAGCAATACGTCGATTGTAGTAATGTGAATACTCACTAAGATATAATGGCGATCGCGCCCGGACAGCCGTGAATAGCCTGTGATCGCTGTACCGGCGGTCGGTATGAAAAGCCGAGGCGGCCGAGGCGAAAGTCCACTGGGAAAGTCCAGGGCAAAAGCGTGTTGCGAAAGCCCGTCAAGAAAGTCTATTGCAAAAGCTCGCCGTGGAAGGTCTTGATACAAGATCGTTGTGACAGGACGTCGTAAAAGAACATTGTGACAGAACCTTGCAAGTTTCAATCGCAACACTAATTTTTGGCGTTTTAGCGCGGGTGCGGATTGCCGTTATCAGATGTATCTCAGTTTTCCCGAACCGGGTTTTAAGGATGTAGATTGTGAAACCACTTCCCCTGATTTTTTTATCGACTTGGCTGGCCGTTGCCACCGCCACAACCGCGCAACCTAACGCCGATACCGACGCGTTCGGTGTGCGTTATCTACAGGTGATGTTAGGTACCTTGGATACGAGCGAGGCCTGGACCATCTCCGACAGTGCCGGTGACATCGTCAGCACCGACTGGAACGAACTGATTTACGGCGGCGTGGCGGTGCAACTGAGCAGCAACGGCGGCCGCCTGCAATACGGCCTGGAAACCAGCGGACTGATTTCCTTTCAAACCGATGCCAGTGTCTTTGGCCGCTCCGACGAAGACGGCTTGGAGGCAGAGATAGAAGTTGACAACGAGTTTTTGCTGCTGGATTTTGCGCTCGGCGGTTTTGTCAGTTACCGGCCCTGGCCGGGTTTCAGGGTTTACGCCTCCGCCGGACCGGCGGTGATGTTCGGCACCATGTCCATCGACGATGGCGATGTGGAGGGCAACCGCGATGATATCGACTTTGACCCAGATGGCCGCGAAACTGATGTCGATGCGGGCCTCTATGCCCGGGTGGGTTTCGATATTATTCTCAGCAATGGTTTTATTGTCGGCGCCAATGCGCGCCGGGTCGAGGGCGAGCTGGATTTCAAAGACTCGGGTGTCGTGGATTTGGATGAAATACAGTACTTCCTGACGCTGGGGTTGTCTTTTTAAGTCCGGCACGCAGGCCAGTTCCGCCGTTTGATCCGGTGGACAAATTTTCTGGCTGGGCTAAGCTAGGGCCTGTTAACAGGCCCTAGTGCTCTGACCAGGAAATCTTTTCACCCCAAAACGGGTTTTGGTCCCCTTAACCAGCCCGGCCTCAATCCGGGTATAGCCCTTCGGGACACGCCGCCAGTACATCCCTGTAGGCTCTGCGCCAGCATCCCTGCCGGCGAAGGTCCCGAAGGGCTATACCCGGATCGAGACCTAAGTGCCACCGAATGAAATCATTTTCTGGTCGAAACACTAGGTGCACATTCACACCGCTGTGGCAAGACCCGGAACCCGGTTAATCAAGTAACGTAACCGGGTTGTTGAAGCGGTGCGGCGAAAGCGGCGCAAATAATAACAACCATTATGAATACTAAGGAAAGTTTCCCCCCCGCGATGACATGGCGGGCTCTCGGTTGTCTGATATTATCGGGTTTAGTCCTGTGGTCACCTGTCGCCGCCGCCCACTGGGCGGAAGACCTGGCCTCACTGATTTCCGGCGCCGGCAAAGGCGCCTCCAAAAGCCTGCAGAGAGCGGATAGCCTCAGGGCCGTTTTGGAAGGCGGTGAAACAGCCCTCGGCGGCGCCCGGATTCTCTACCGCGACGGTCCGACTATACACCTGCGCAGCGGCGACCGGGTTCTCGACATTGATATTGAAACCGTCAATACCCGGGGGTGGGGTACGCTGCAGCCGATTTTCGCCGCTGCCTCCCCGATTGTCTTGCTTCAGGAACACCTGCCTTTTTTTAAACCGGTGATAAAGCAATTGCTGGCTGACGGCGTATCGGTGCATGTTTTCAGGTCAGACAACACCCTGGGAAGAGTGGTGGCAAACAGGGCCGGACCGGGAACTGCCATTGCCGTGGAATACTTTCCCCGGGTATTCGTCGACATCGGGTCGGGGCGCGGCGGTGACTTCGAATGGACAATAAACCGGACCATGAGTGCCGACAGGACGCGAGTGATATCGCTGTTTCATGATGACGATGTGTATGTAAACCGCGATCTGGATACCAGACTCGGTAAACGACACCTTTCCACCCGCCGACTTTCCGAGCAGGAAATCTTGGCGTCTGTTGCCGAAGAACGCAGAAAGTACCTGTTTGTGGTCGGCCATATAGAAGGCAGTCGTTTTGTTACCCGGGATGCTGCGGGAAACCTGGTCAAGAGTGTCGCTATCGCCGATCTGGAAAATATTGCTGCGCGCAGCCAATCGGAGCTTATGTTGCTCGGCTGCACCAGCGGGCGGGTGTCGGCGTCCACCGGATACCTGGATGATGTCAATGCCGCGGCGGTATCGCGGGGTCTACAGGCGGCTATACAACAGCGGTCGATGGGCATGGCGTTATCCGCTCTGGCCCGCGCCAGCGGCGATATGTATTACGTGCCGAGGAAACTGGCGGTGGCGACCGATACCCGAATTTTCATCGAGCGGGTGGCGATCAAGGGCTCCGCACTGCTGAAGGACGGTGCCGGTGCGTCGGTGGTGGCGTCGGTACGGCTGAAGCTTTTGAACAGAAAGATAGCGGAGGAAATGGATGAGCGGTTAGTGTTCTTTATTCCGGTTGGCGTCCAGAAGCTTTACTTGGTCAGTTTTATGATGTCGCTGTTTTATTTTATTGCTCTGGTGCCGTTTTTGAACTACCGGGATGCGTTTGTCGATATCTCCGACAGAAACCGCGGGTTTGCCGCGGTGGTATGGGTATTTCGCGCTCTGGCCTTTCTCGCGATTGCCACGCCGCTGGCCACAGCGGTGATTTTTGCGGTTATTATAGGCGCCTTTTTGCCCCTGGTTGCTTCAATTGCCTGCCTGCCGACTGCGATAATGGTTGCTGTTATTGCCAGGAGGTCGGTACCCGTCAGATTTACGTTTTACAGTGACATCACCGATGTGTGGCTGACAACTTTTCAGATTGCCTGTTGGCACCTGCCGGTGTTTGCGGCCTTCTTAGTGATTAAGAACTACCTGAGTTACGACTACGACTGGCTGAATGTGTTTTATCTCGGGTTGTTGATACTCTATTATTGGGCTGTAGTAAAGTTTTTGCAGTGGCGTGAACGGCGCGAAGGAAACTGGTTTGCCGACTACTTTTCCCGATGTTTTTTGTTTCCCTTGAAGGTCGTCGACTATTGCGTGGTCGGCCTGCTCGGCTTGTTCTTCCATAGGTATCAGTATAAAAACTATCAGTACAAGGATAAAAAGCGTGCAGTCTGAAAATGAAACACTACCGGGTTTCGATGCCATCGTTAATTACCTGGCACACTGTCACCGCGCTGTTCTCGATACATTGAATCTCAACTATCCGGGCTCGCAACCCTCCCTGGCCCCGGGCAAGCGACTCGGTGCCGTTGCCGAGCCCGATACCGCGATGCTGATGGAGCTGGCGGCGCAGACCATGGCGCTGGCAAGAACCGATATGGCGGGGCTGGTGGCGCTGGTGGGCGGGCGTTTGCGCTATGCCAACAGAATTCGACTGGCCGGTGGTGTAGTGTCCGCGGCTTCCTCGGCGGGGCTGTTGGCGGTGATTACCCAGGGACTCTCCCATGCGGCGCTGTACATGGCGCTGCTGGCATTTCTGGGGTCGGTGAGTGTGTTGGTGGCCCAGCATTACGAAAACTCCTCGGCCGGCGGCAGTTCGCTCAATGCCATTCAGATGCGACTTGGCAATCTGCAGCGTGAGTTGGCGGAACTCGAAGGCCAGTATCGCCTGATTGAAGTAACGAATGATTATAGCCAGCTGCACGATACTGTTAAAAGGTTGAACAAAGTGGCTGCCGGGTTAAGTGAGATTCTGGTTATTTACCCCGCTGAGTAGTTTGACTACATTTACACAAACTGCCGTGCGGGCTGCGGCCTGCAACCCGGTGAGCCTTTGCAGCGGTGAGATGCCGCCGGCGCCTCCCGGGTGCCGAGGTTTTACTCTTCGTCGCTGTGGTTGCGAATTTTCTCCAACACCGTGAGCAGGCTCGAGGTGTCCCAGCGGCCGCCACCCAGTGATTGCACTGCGCCGTAAAACTGATCCACCAACGCCGTCACCGGCAGGTGCGCACCGACACGGCGGCTCTCGTCCAGCACCAGTCCCAGGTCTTTGCGCATCCAGTCGACGGCAAAACCAAAATCGAATTTACCCTCGATCATCGTGGCCGCGCGGTTATCCATCTGCCAGGACTGGGCCGCGCCTTTGGCGATAACGTCGATCACATCGGTGGCATCAAGGCCGGCGGCGCGGGCGAAATGGATGCCCTCGGCCAGTCCCTGCAGCGTGCCCGCCAGGCAGATTTGGTTGACCATCTTGGTGAGTTGGCCGTAGCCGACAGGCCCCAGTAGTCTGTGCATCTTGGCATAGCAGTTGAGCAGCGGGACGATTTTTTCGTAAGGTCCCGCCGCCCCCCCCAGCATCACGGTAAGGGCGCCGTTTTCGGCACCGGCCTGGCCGCCCGAGACAGGTGCGTCCAGATAGCTTACACATTTTTCGGCGGCGGCGGCCGACAGTTCGCGGGCAACCTCAGCAGAGGTGGTGGTGTGATCAACGAAGATGGCGCCGTCCCGCAGGGTACCGAAAGCCCCCTCGATGCCGCTGGTGACCTGGCGCAGGTCGTCGTCATTGCCGACACAGGCAAATACCACATCGGCGGCCTTGGCTGCCGCAGCCGGTGTAGCCTCCAGGGTGCCGCCGTGTTCGGCCACCCACTGTTCGGCCCTGGCCGTCGTGCGGTTGTAGACGGTAACCTGATGCCCGGCCTTGGCGAGGTGTCCCGCCATCGGGTATCCCATCACCCCGAGTCCGATAAATGCAACCTCGCTACTCATTGTCTGTCCTCATTTTTCTGTCCTCATCGAAAGTGCGGCGCCGCCCTCTTTTGGGGCGACTACAACGCTGATTGTACCGGCTGCGCCAAAGGTGGTACGCCGTCACATATCGTACATGTAGGTGAAATATACGCTTGGTAAAGTCCAGAGCTGCGTGTATTGCCTAGCCTGGAGCATAAGTATATGAGTGATGACCACGATAATGAAATCTGTAATAAAACCGACAATCGCCCGTTTGCCGATATTCTGGATGCCGCCACTTCCAGAAGAAAGGTACTGGCCGGCGGCCTCGGTCTGGCAGCGACCGGTTTCTTTGCCTCGAACACGGTATTGGCCGGGGGCTGGGGAGAGAGCGAGCACCGGGAAGGCTTTCGAAGGCATAGAAAGTTGATTGATTTTGAACCGGTGGCGGTAGCCGACGGCAACGGACCCTGGCCCACTATCTCTGCGGACTACGAGTACCAGGTACTGATTCCCTGGGGCGACCCTCTGGAGCCCGGCGGCCCCGAGTTCAACTATCCGCCCAATGCCGACGACCAAACCAAGCAGATCGGCATCGGCCACGACGGTATGCACTATTTTCCCATCGACCGTTTCAGGGGCTATCGCGACGATGACTGGGATGACGATCGGCATCCCTTTCGCCGCTATCGCTGGCGCCGCGGCAACTGGCACGGTATGTTGGTGATCAACCACGAGTTCGGCACCAACCCACATGTCCTCGGCAAACAGAGCCCGGAGTCCCTGGAAGATGTGCGGGTATCCCAGCACGCCCACGGCGTTTCCGTGGTCGAAATCAAAAAGTCCAGGGGCGTCTGGAGAACCGTCAAAAGCCACAATGCCCGGCGTATTCATGTCAATACGCCGGTCACGTTCAGCGGTCCGGTGGCCGGCCATCCGCTGTTGCAGACACCCAATGGCAATATCCCGCTGGGTACCGTCAATAATTGTTCCAATGGGCATACGCCCTGGGGTACTTACCTGACCTGCGAAGAGAACTTCAATGGTTATTTCGGCGCCACCAACCGGGATACGGTTTGGATGCCCACCGCGGCGCAGGAGCGCTACGGTTTCAGTGAAACCGGCTTTGGCTACGGTTGGTACAATTTTGATCGCCGCTTCGATCTGTCCGACGTCGATTATGTCAATGAAGAAAACCGCTTTGGCTGGGTCGTTGAAATCGATCCGATGGATGCCACGCAAAAGCCGGTCAAGCGCACGGCGCTGGGGCGCTTCAAGCACGAGGGCGTCGCCCTGACGATCGGCCAGGGCCGCCGCGCAGTTGCCTATATGGGTGACGATCAGCGCTTTGATTACATTTATAAGTTTGTATCAGCGGACGATTACCGGCATATGTTGCACCAGGGCGAGAGCCCGCTCGATCGGGGCCAGTTGTTCGTGGCCCGCTTCAACGACGACGGCAGCGGTGAATGGCTGGAGTTGACCATCGATAACCCGCAGCTGGCCGCGGCATTCAATGACCAGGCGGAAGTACTGACCTATGCGCGCATGGCGGCGGATATTCTCGGCGCCACGCCCATGGATCGCCCGGAGTGGACGACGGTGGCGCCCAATGGTGACGTCTACTGTACGCTCACCAACAACAGCCGCCGCACCGAGGCCAATGCCGCCAACCCGCTGGCACCCAACCCCGACGGTCATATCATCAAGTGGCGCGACAGCGATAAACATACGGGACTCACTTTTGAGTGGGAGATTTTCCTGATCGCCGCCGACACCCACGGTACCGAAGACACGTTCAGTGATCCCGACGGTCTCTGGGCCGACCCTGCCGGCCGGCTGTTTATCCAGACTGACGGCGGGCAGAAGGACGGTCTGAACAACCAGATGCTGGTGGCCGACACCCGCACTGGTGAGTTGCGCCGCCTGTTTACAGGGGTCGCCGGCGATGAGATTACCGGTATTACGGTAACCCCGGATCGGCGTACCATGTTTATCAACACCCAGCATCCGGGCAACGGCGATCCCAGTGTCACCAACTTCCCGGCGCCTTTGGATGGCGTGACTGTGCCGCGGGATGCGACGTTTGTGATTACCCGAAAGGACGGCGGGATTATCGGTTCCTAGAACCGGCGGCATCTGCCGTCGCCCGAATCCCGCCTTCGATAGTGCAAGGGGGCTGCGGTTTACCGCAGCCCCCTTTATCTTGGGAGGCCAGTCCTTTGGCGCATCCGGTTCTACTTAGCCAAAGGGTTCTGGCTGCGGCGTTTGCTCGGTTGACGGCGGCAACAGTGGCAGTGGAAAAGTGGGTTGATCGCCGGTCAGCGTCTTCAGGAATGCCGTAATTTTATCCACTTCGTCGGCGGTGAAGTCCCTGCCCAACTGCAGTTGCCCCATCAGCGCCACCGCCTCCCTCAGCGTGGCGACCTCACCGTCGTGAAAGTAGGGATAGGTCAGTTCAATATTGCGCAGCGTGGGCACCTTGAACACAAACTCGTCCGCTTTATTGCCGGTAACCGCAATGCGACCCCGGGCCGCATTTTCCGTCTTATAGGGTCTGACCAACCCCAGTTTGTGATAGCTGTTGGCGCCGACGGCGGGGCCGCTGTGACACGCCGTGCAGCCACTGCTCTTAAACAGTTCGTAGCCGGCCAGTTCGCGCGCCGTGATTGCCTTGGTATCGCCGAGCAGCCAGCGGTCAAAGCGCGAGTTGGGGGTGACCAGGGTCTTCTCGAACTCTGCGATGGCATCGGTGATGCGGTCTATATCAATGCCGGGTGATCCGAATACCTGCTGAAATTCCGCCCGATATTGCGGGATGGTTTTTAACACGTCGGCGACCAGTTTGTGACTGGATGCCATTTCAACGGGGTTGGCAATCGGGCCGCCCGCCTGTTCTTTCAGCGTTGCCGCCCGGCCGTCCCAAAACTGGGCGAGACTGAGGCCGGCGTTGAGTACTGTGGGGGAGTTGATTGGGCCCTGTTGCCAGTTGTGGCCGATCGAGGTCTTCAGGTTATCCGATCCTCCCATGCTCAGGTTGTGACATGAATTGCACGAAAGAAACCCGGACTTCGACAGGCGCGGATCGAAAAACAGTTTCATACCGAGCGCCGCCTTGGACTGATCGATATCGGCAGGGCGCTCGATCGGCTGGATGGGCTCACTGGCGAAACTCGATAGCGAGACAGTGACAAGTGTGATTGAAAACAGTTTACCGATAAAGGCTTTGAACTTCATGGATGACCTCGGATATTAAGATGAACGTCAGGATGCCAGCCTGTTGTCTGCAAACCTGCCGGTTCTGCGACCGGCCAAGGCGCCGGTTACTATAGTGTTTTATAAATTTCGGATACAAACACAAACGTGAATTTTATTGACGCGCGTCAAGAGAACCGACGCAGTGCGCAGAGCAACTGGGAATCATTGCGATTACCGGAGCGTTTTTTTTGAACGAGGAATGAGTAACCTGCGTCAACGTGCCTGGCTGTGTTGAAGGGCGATGAACTGTTGTATTTGATGCACTTCCCTGTGCGCGATTTTACCGAGGGGTAACCCGTTATCGGTATTTAATAAACACTTTCCTACGGGGTAACGAGCTTCACATTGCTGAAGACGCTCTGGTTGTTGCCGCTGCCCCGATCTTTGTCGTTGACGAGAATCAACCGCATATTGCTGCCGGTGTAGTATTGGCCGATGGGAATTTCAAAAGACTGGTTGCCGCCGCTGTAAGAGTAATCCGCGATGCCCCAGTTTTGCGAGCCGGTCAGTTTGAAGATGCGATTGCTGCTGGCTCTGTTGTCGCCATCGAAGCCGATACCGTGAATTTCACCGGTGCCGTTGCTGGAGAAATCAAACGTCAGCACCGTATCCGGCGTGATCTCGAAGTTTTGGTTGGTGGCTCTCCAGATATTGCCGTTCAACGTCATATTGCATCCTGAGGCGTTGAAAGAACCGGTATTTCTGCTGGAGAAAGGGACCACGTCTTCGAGTTCTATACAGGCGCTGGGCGGCGTCGAGGTGCCGTTGGACAACACGACATTGCTGACGGTCACCGAATTGTTGGCCGAGCCGCTGTCTTTATCGTTGGCGATGACCAGGCCGAAGTTGACACCGGTATAGAAATCGCCGACTGGAATGGTGAAAGTCTGCGGCGAGCCGTTACCGGTATAAGTGAAACCGCCGATCCCCCAGTTCTGGGTACCGGCCAGTTTAAACACGCGGTTGGAGCTGGCACTGCGGTCGCCGTCGAAGCCGATGCCTTGAATTTCACCTGAACCACTGGCGGTAAACTCGAACGTCACCTCGGTTTCCGGCGTTATATCGTAGCCGGTTTCGGTGATGCGCCAGATATTGCCGTTGAGGGTGATGGAGCAGCCGTTGTCCGCCACGGAAAAACTACCCGTGTTGTTGCCGGAGTAGGCGGTGACATTGCGCAGGTCCAGGGCGCCGGCAACACAGTCGGGTGCCGGCGGCGGCGGGTTGGGGCCGCCGTTGCCGGGCACCAGGCAACCGGCGTTGGCCACGATCGGTGCAATCTGGCGCAGGCTGCACTGAGAGAACTGGTCGCTGCCGTTGATGGAGGGATTCATCAGAAAGCGCCCCGCGGTGCTGGCACAGGCCGAGCCGCCCTGGTTGTCGTGCGGTGCGCCGAAGTTGTGGCCGAACTCGTGGGCCGCCGTCAGTGCGCCCCGGTTGCCCCTGCCGCCGGCCTGGGTGACGCCGACACCGTTGCTGGTGCACAGGGCCCTGAGGTAGGCGATGCCGATAACATTGCCGTTGAGGTTTTTACCGGTAAACAGATGCGCCAGTCCCGGGTTGCCGACCTGGCTGTTGACGTAGGAGCGAAACCTGTTGAGCAGGGTGGAGGGGTTGGTGGAGGTCAGCGTGCCGTTGTTGGACAGGGCGATGATTCGCTCGATGCCGAACTGCACACCCACCTGCTCGGAGAAAATCCCGTCCACCACGTTCATCTGCGACAATATCTGGCCGTTGGTGTCGCCGCTGCTGCTGGCGACATATTGCGTATCGGCAACGATCGCCAGGTTCACCTGCAGGTCTGCGGCCATGGCCACATCGGCATTGGCGGCACTGTTTTTCAGTTCGTTGACCAGGCGCTGATAGGCGCTGCTTTTGTCGTCCTCGACGCCGCAGGTCGCCGTGTCCGAAGTGTCTGAAAACTTGTAGATCACCGAGCGCGGCTGTTCGGCGCTGATCTTGCTTTGCAGCCACGGCACCATGTCGCTTTTGGCATCGCCGGTTTCATCGATAAGGTAGAGTTCATTGCCGTCGTAGATGGCGCCGTTAAAGGTGCCGTTTTTGCGGGTCAGGCGTACCCAGGAGTCGTCGACACCCTCGAGCCGGCCTTTGTAAAGTTGCACGTTTGAGCCCATGGCACCTTGCATATCTCGCACTAAACGGGTGTTTTTTTTCAGCACCAGCGAGAATTTCTGATCGTAGGCGGAAAACTCCACCCGCACGCTGTCAGCGGCGCCGTCGATCGAGCGGGCGGCAGCCGGTTCACTGAACTCCAGAGCCCTGGCGTCCAGTATTGTCCTTGCGCTTGAATTGAATACATTGTCGTCGGTCTGCGCTGTCGCGAGAGAGGAAGACAATGCCAAGATGCCGGTCATGCCGATGAGTGAAACATATCGCATAAAGTTGCCGCACAAACTTCTGCGTTGCGAATAGCACCTCATGGGACCTCCTTAGTATTATTGATTGGGTTGTGGATTGAATTTTTGAGATAAGGTGTTGTTGACGATCAAAAGATAAGTCAGCTCACAGTGAAGTGATGTGCGGATGAAACCGAATTTCAAAGGCGGTTACTTTGAATGCGTTCACAAAGATTTTTTTTGACACCTAAAGCAATAATTTTTTCGTGAATTTGCGGGCTGCTACAGATTGCGCTGGCACGGCGGAAACTGAGAAACTGGTTTCGGTATAGACGGCGGCAGTTGCGGGTTTGTGGCGTTTTCGAGGCAGTTTGTGATCAATTGTGGCAACTGTGGATCTGGACGCCGTTATCGTACTACTATGGTTGTCGCCCAAACACGCTAAAGAAGCCGCCGCCTTATGGAAACCAAAAAAACGCCCGGTTGGATATTGTTTGCGCTTGGGGTTGCCTACCCCGTCGGTGTTATCTGTTTTGAAGTCTCCACCAAGCTTTGTGCCGAGATATTTTTCGACCCGCTGCCTTCAATCTGGCACGGTATTCTGGTAGCCGCCGTGCCGCTGTCGAATTTCCTGCTGTGGCGGCAACTGCGTGACGGGCGTCTCAGGCACAGTGTGATACTCAGTTTACTGGCGGGGCTGGCGATCGGCGTGGCTGCGGTTTACACCTTGATGTTTCTACCCCTGACACCGCTTGCCGCCATCGCCATCCTGTACTTCGGGGCCGGCCTGCTGCCCCTGGCGCCGTTGGTGTCGCTGGTAGTGACCATTATTTTTTACCGGCGTTATTGCGCTGCCGCCGCCGGGCAAAATATGCGGGTGGTGTCGCAGTGGCGCGGTATCCTCACCGGCTTGCTGATTCTGGTGGTCATGGATATACCCGCCGCTGCCACGCACCTTGGCATCCGCTGGGCAGCCAGTCCCTCGGCCGCGGAGAGTTTGCAGGGCGTGCGGCTGTTGCGGCTGCTGGGTGACGAAGAGATAATACTGCGCCGCAGTTACGATCGCACCGGCCGCCCCGCCGGTCCATTGAGTTTCGCATTGATGCTTTTCGGTCGCGAAGTTTTTCTTTTTAGCCCGCTGAAATCGACCCCGGTGGATAAGGTGCGGGAAATTTTTTACCGCGTGACGGGAGAACCCTTCAACAGTCGACCGCCGCCCTATGCCGGCGGACCCTGGCGGCGGGCGAACGAGGAGTTCGAGTTCGACCGCGATCAGGGCGGCACCGCTATTGGTGGCATTGTCAAAGGGCTGCACTTGACCTCCTCTCGCATAGACGGGTCACTCGACAGCGAGGAAGGGGTGGCCTATCTGGAATGGACGCTCGAGTTCACCAACACATCGTCGCGGCAGCGGGAAGCCAGGTTGCAACTGGCGCTGCCGCCCGGCGGCGTTGTGTCTCGCGCCACCCTGTGGATAGACGGCGAAGAGCGGGAGGCGGCATTCGCCGGCCGGGCGCAGGTTCGCCGCGCCTATGAAAGTGTGGTGCGCAGGCTGCAGGACCCGTTGTTGGTAACCACCCGGGGCACCGACCGCGTGCAGGCACAGGCTTTTCCCGTGATGTCCAGTGGCGGCACCATTAAATTTCGCCTGGGTATCACGGCGCCCCTTGAACTGTTGGACCGGGATCAGGTACGGCTGATACTGCCGGCTATCGCCGACAGAAATTTTAGTATCGATGCCGGGCTCGAACACGCGCTTTGGTTGGAGAGCCGGCAATCGTTGCAGACTAATTTGCCGCGGGTTGACTTACAAAAGGTGCACGAGTCACTTTTTCGGGTGCAGGCGGGCGTTGACGATGCTGCGTTGTCGCGCTCCAGAAGAGTTATTACTGCTGCTCGCGATACCGGTACTGCGCGCCGGTGGGCCGCCGTGGAAGGCGGGCCACCGGTAGTGCAGGAGGTTATCGAGCAGGACACAGTCGCGGCCGCGGCGTTAATGATCGTGCTGGACGGCTCCCGGCAAGCCGGGGCGGTGGTCGAAGTCCTCGGCGCCGTGTTTAAACATATCCCGGCAGGCGCCCGGGTCGGTCTGGTGATCGCCGCCGAAGAGGGCGCGCAAGTGCCCATCGCCGCGTGGACACCGGCCCAACAGCAGTTGTTCCAGCATGCACTCGAGGCGACAGAATTTACCGGCGGACAGGACAACGCCCCGGCCCTGGCGCAGGCCCTGCGACAATTGGAGCGCTATGAAAACGGTGAGCTGCTGTGGGTGCATCGACCCCAGCCGATCGAATTCGCCGGCAGCGCTGCGGCTTTCGAACAAACCCTCGGGCGCCTGACCCGACTGCCGCGCATCGCGTTGTACAGTCTGGCGCCGGGGCCCAACCAGTTATTGGCGCATGGGAACTGGAGCTTGTCGGCGCGAACGCTGCCGCGGCTCGCTACGATCGCTGACGACCTTGCCGGTTACTTTGAGATTGCACTTAGCCCCGCCCGGCGCTATACCTATAATCGTTACCAGTCGGCGGAGCTTGAGGGCATAACGCAAGGCTCCGCGCATATCGCACGGCTTTGGGCCCGCGATCGGGTTGGTGAACTGGTGCGACAGGGCGACGAGACCCAGCGACAAAATGCTGTAGATATCGCCGCCGCCCATCAGTTGGTGACGGCGGTGAGCGGCGCCGTGGTGCTGGAGAATGCCGGCCAGTATCGGGCCAATAACCTCGAGCCGGTGGCTGCCAACTCGGTGCCCACGATTCCGGAGCCGGAACAGTGGCTGCTGGCGCTGGTTGTGGTGGCGATAATGTTATGGTTAATGAGACGGGACCTATTGGGATGGAAGAGCGCGATGCGACCACCCGGAATCTAGCCTGGCTGGCGGGCGTACTGCTCTGCCAGTTGCTTGCTTTCTGGGATAGCTGGAGCTGGCTTGCCCGGCGTGCAGCTCAGGCGGCGGGCGATATGGCCGGGCTGCTGGCCGTGGTGGCCGTCACAGCCTGCCTGGTTGTCTTTTCGGTCATGTCCAAGCGACGGATAGTGCGTTTCTCGCTGGTGCCGCAAGTGGTCTTGCTGTTGATTTACGGTGCGTCTTACTGGTTGTGGCCGACGCCGCCGATTTTCAAAGCCGCCATTGCCATGCTCTGTGTTTTCCTCACTTTACATCGGGGCGTATTCGGTCGCCGCCCGCCGCCGGCTTATTGGGGCATGGTGCTGTGTGCGCTGCCGGTGGTGCCTTCTTTGCAGTTTTATCTGGGGTATCCCGCCAGACTGATCAGCGCCGGGCTGACGGTGCCGCTGCTGAGAATGAACGGCCTGTCGGTACACCGCGAAGGGACCTACCTCGTCTGGCAGGATCAACAGATACAGTTTGACGCACCCTGCAGTGGTATTACCATGCTGTGGGCCGGTGTGCTGCTGACGTTTACGCTGGCCTACCTGCGTAACTTTACCGGTCTGGAGACGTTGCGGGCGCTGGGTGTTTGCGCGGTGCTGGTGCTGTTTGGCAATGTCTTGCGGGCGGGCAGTCTGTTTTACCTGGAGACCGGTATCGTCACCCCCGCCGCACCCTGGTGGCACGAGGGCGTTGGCGTCGCCGTTTTTATCGGCATCGCCGCGGTGCTGGTGGCTGTGCTCAACAGGTGGAAGACATGTTCGCCGGTGTAGGCCGGTCGACGCCGGCCTTTTTAGGCGCCGCCATTTTTGCCGGCCTGGCTCCGGTACTGTTTTCCGGCGCCGCATCGACAGTGAGCGGTGATGCTTTTCCCGGTTGGCCGGACCACTATGAGGAGCAGCCGCTGACGCCGTTGCAGCTGTCGCACAGGGAGCGCCTGTTTGTGCAGGACTTTCCCGGCAGGATCGGCCGCTTCTCTGACGGCCGCCGCGAAATTATTATGCGCTGGATAGCGACGCCTACCCGGCGCCTGCATCCGGCCGCCGATTGTTTTAGAGGTGTGGGTTATGCGGTTACGCCGTTGCCGGTCGAACACAACCAGAGCGGCATTGCCATGGGGTGTTTTCGCGCGGTGAAAGATACTCAGACATTGCGCGTGTGCGAATATATCGCCGCCGCCGACGGCACCACCTGGACCGACGTGTCGGCCTGGTATTGGCAGACCGCTTTTGCCGGCGCCGCTGGGGGCTGGTGGTCTCTCGTGGTGGCGCAGCGCAGCGATGACTGAGTGTGGTTTGTTGGAACTAATGATATTGCCACCGGTCCTAAGAGCGCATGCTTGTTGGTAAACGCCTATTGGCAAAACTAAAAATAACGGGTTAATGGTATGGTTTTCAAAAAATTCTGTGTGGTTGTTATAGCGTTGTATGCCGCGGTCGCCCTGGCCGCCGATCCCCCTTTCTACTCTCACAAGAGCAAAGGCGCCATCAAGGGGGCGGATGTAGTCGCCTACTTCGATTTAGAGCCAGGTGCCCGCGCGGTGATGGGCAAAGATGAATTTGTCTATGAATGGAAGGGCGCCACCTGGAAATTCGCCAGTGCGGAAAACCGCGATAAATTCAGTCGCGATCCCGAAGCCTACGCACCTCAATACGGCGGTTATTGCGCTTTTTCCGTCTCACGCAATTTTACCACCTCGATAAGACCGAACAGTTGGACGATTATTGACGGTAAACTCTACCTCAACTACAACAACACATCGATGAAGAAGTTTTTGAAAGACCCGGCTGCCATGGTTCAACGGGCAGATGGTAACTGGCCCGGTGTATTGAAAAACTGTGAGAAAAGAGGGAACTGTCGTTAGTGGTGGTGGGGCCTGCTGTGCAGCCGGCTTTTAATCGGTCGTTCTGCCGCCGGGTGTTTTTCAGCCCCGCACTTAAACCTCGTGCCAGACGTGGGAGTGTAGTAGCGAGTCGTTCGAGATTGCAGAGGCCTGCCTACCGGCAGGCTTAAAAATACCCGATACCGCCACCGCGCCCGCTTAAAATGAATAACGAACGCCCAGTATAGCCTCCAGCTGATTGTCTTCATCCGTGGTGAGAGTGGAGTCGACGATTTCGTCATGGAGTTTAAGGTAGCGGGCGGAGTGAATTAAACTCCATTTCGTCGACAGCTGATAAAAGAGGGCGTAACCCAAAAAGCTGTTAGTGGCTGCATCCGCGCGATAGGCGAGGCGGTCCGCTCTGACCTCGGTTTCCCTAACGCCGTAGTAGTAATCAGTGTAGTCTCGATCCTGGTACTCTAAGCCGAGGCTGCCCAATACGGCTAGCTTCTGAGTAAAATAAATCGGGAACCCATAGCTCAGCGTCGCAGTGCTGCCCTCCGACGCATTGGTAATATCGGTGTCGGCTGTGAACTCGAAGGCACCTATCGGTGTCCCGACTTCCAGACTCAGGCCCGCCGTCGACCCGTATTCACGCTCCTCCATATCGGCAAATATCTCCGATTCGTCTTCGTCGCGTTCACCGAAACCGAAGTTCAGGCGTGTGTGAAGCGTCAGTGCCCAATCGGACTCCGCGTTTTTCACCGGCTTGGATTTCGGGTCCTTGGTCTCAGTGGTAAAAAGCCGGTATGAAATGCCCAGTGGAAAGAAGGTGAAGTTTTCGCTCGTGTATTCGATCATCGGCAGCACCGGAAAGCGCTCGTCGTAATCGATATAGGTGCTGTCGGAATTAATGACGGCGAGACCGAGACTCCAGCCGTGGTCGTCATCTTCTGCCGTCGCTACCGGTGGCACTGTGTCTTCAGCGCCTACGGCGGCTACTGGCGCGAAACACAGCAGACCAGCGGATGATAGTAAGGCCAAATACTTTGCGGTCGATCGCATTTACAACTCCTTTGTCCTCAGTTTGCTTCTTTATAAATACGGCAGTCCAGACGACCGCCGGGATAACGCCAGGAGTCTAGCAGAAGCTTGTGATATGAAAGGTAAAGAATTGTTGTATTTGTTGTGACAAATTGTGCCCCTTTTCCCGACAGTCCGGGGTGTGTGGCTGTGACTTCCAAATCAGGTTTGCGTGAGATTGGATGTTGGTATGCCGTCGCCGATGTATAACGTGACTGAGCAGCCACGATAGAGTGCGGGTACATATGGGGCTTCGCCGATAAATTGACGCTTCCCTGCTAAAGTACCAACCGTGCCTGAAGCGAGTGCCATAAAAACCGCCTCGCCAATAATCCGAAGCGGGCAGATATTGCCTGTGTCTATCAAATAACGATAACCGGTTGTAACTTTTGTCGAAGCGCTGCCTGCCGAAGTATTTTGGAGTAGGTGTTCGCTAACCTTGTGTCCGGCAACCTTACATCAAGGTGTATGCCTGGGGCGGAATTCGGTCGGGGTTATGCGATAACGGGTTTGCCTGTGGTTAGCCTTGCCAAGGAATTACCAGAAATGCTAGGCTTCATGGCCAGATAAAAATACTTTATAGAGTAATCACTCGTTTCAAGACCTACTTGTTTTAAAAGCATTATAAATAATAATTTTTAAAAGCCGAAAGTAATTGTAAAGCCCTGTTTGTAAAACCCTGTTGCGGCTTTTAAAACTGGAAGTTGTACAAACCTAAAAAAATAGAAAAGATTATAAAAAGGACGTTTTTATGGTTAGCCTATCTGTAAATCGGGTCGCTCCGGTTTTTCTTTCACACCAGTTGATAAAGTGTTTAATGATTCCGGCCTTGCTGATGTTTTTGGCGGGTTGTGAAACCGCTCACACCGTCAGTGTCAAAACTGTCGGCCAACTGGCGGTGTCAGAGCGCTCCCCCAAAATCCTGCTAATGCCTTTGGACGTGGAGTTGTCGGTCCTGACTGCTGCCGGGCTTACGGAACCACAGGCAGAGTGGACCACCAACGCGATAACGCATATGCAGACGGCGCTGGCAGAGGAGGTCAGCGATCGAGGCGCAACGCTGGAATCGTATGAATCAGTCGTCCAGGACCCCGCCGCCACCGCAGTACAGATGGAGAAATTACACGAGGCAGTGGGATTGAGTATCCTCACCCATCATCTCGGACCGCTGCGGCTGCCGGCCAAAAACGGCGCCTTTGACTGGACGCTCGGTCGCGGTGCCAGGGCACTGGAGTCCGACACCGATGCCGATTATGCACTGTTTGTTTTTGTCCGTGACAGCTATGCCAGCGGCGGGCGGGTCGCCATGCAAATCGGGATGGCGCTGCTCGGTGCCAGTGTCAGCGGCGGAATGCAGGTGGGCTTCGCCTCGCTGGTGGATTTAAAGTCCGGTGATATCGTCTGGTTTAACCGGTTGATGAGCTCCACCGGTGATTTGCGGAAAATAGAACCCGCCAGAAACACGGTGAAAAGCCTGCTTGACACCCTGCCGGGCGCGGACTCGGTATAAACGGTTTGTGCGCGCGATAATGTAAGCATGGGAAGGTATAGCGAAGGTATAACAGTGAAAATATGGGCGCTACTTTTCTTTCTCGCACTGTGGCTGGTATCAGGCCCCTCGGGTGCAGTACCGGAACAGATTGAACCCTCGATCGAGGTCGGCTATCGGCCCGCCATCGATACCGACGAGGGCGGCTTCTGGTATAAAGTCGACAAGATCGAAGAGGAGGTCAAGCGTTCTCCCTATCTGGTCAGGGAAGCTGAGATCAATCTTTATATCAAGGACATCGTATGCCGTTTAGCGGGAGAATACTGCGGGCAGATTCGGGTCTATATTATCAACAACCCGCATTTCAACGCCTCGATGTACCCCAACGGCATGATGCATATATGGACGGGAACGCTGTTGCGGGTAGCCAATGAAGCGCAACTTGCCGCGATTCTCGGGCATGAGATAGGCCACTATCTGCGCTCTCATCAAATTCGCAACTGGCGAACTGCCCGCGATGGTATGGCAGTGGCGGCCGTTTTGGATATTGGTCTGGGAGCTTTGACGGGAGTGCACGGCCTGGCGACACTGGGTATGGCTTCCGGCGCTATGGCCTTTAATCGCGAACAGGAGCGCGAGGCCGATCGTTACGGTGTGCAGTTGATGGTAAAAAACGGGTATCGACCGGTCGAGGCCAGTTATCTCTGGGATCATGTCGTCAGAGAAAGGGAAATGGATGAAAGTAAAGAAAAAGGCAGCCTGTTTTTTGCTACCCATCCCCAGTCGAGAGAGCGGGCGCACGCGTTGAAACGACTTGCCGGCGTCTACGCCGCGAAAGGCGGCAGGAAATACAAAACACATACCGAGAGATTTGTGAAAAGGGTGTCCCCGCTTTATTTTGATTTTATGACTGAGCATATAAAGCTACAGGAATATGGTCAAACCGAAGCATTGTTGGCACACCATCGGCAGGTTGGGCACTCCAAAGGTATGCTGCACTTTTTCAGCGGCGAGCTGCGTCGTTTGCGAAAAAACGACGGCGATATTGACGTCGCTATTGATGAATACAAAAAGGCCGTAACTCACCGGGATGCACCGGCGGTGTCCTATCGTGAGCTGGGGTATTTACACCTAAAGAAAAAAGAAAAGCAGCTTGCTAAAAAATACTTCCAGGCCTATCTGGATAAGGTGCCGGCGGCAAGCGACCACGAAATGATTACTTTCTACATTGACTCGATAAAGTAGTGAAATTATGAAAAAAATTATCCTGACTCTATTCATTCTGTCGTTGTCCGGCTGTGTGCAGTACAGCCTGGTTCCCGCCAAGACCACGACCGGTGGAGGCATACAGATAACACCTTCTATCGCCTGGAACAAAGCGCCGTCGCAGTACAACCCCGGCAAGAACACCGAGGTTTGGACGGCTGACGGGCAGAGTTTAAATCAGCTTGTGTTTGTCGGCGGGGTGAGCACTGGTTCTCCGATTTTCAAACAGCCCAATAAAAACATACCCATGCCTGCGTTTTCCTCTGACATGCTGCCCAATGAGATCGAGGAGATGGTGGAAACCTCTATCAAAAACAGGTACAACGGTCAGGTGGCGGTCGATACCAGCAATTTACGCCCGGCAAAGTTTGGCGACAACAGGGGGTTTCGCTTCAACGTAGAGTACTTTACGGTAAACGGTCTGCAGACAAAGGGTGATGTCATTGCCTCAATAAAGGACGATCAGCTCTATATGATTATTTTCACCGCCGCCGGTATGCACTACTACGACAAGTATATCGGCGAAGTGGAGAAATTATTTGCCTCCGCCGCTTTCTAACCGGTCATAGCGACACCCTTTATCGTGTCGCTGTTCGGCGGCGGTGATATGCCGGCGCGGTGCGCTACGTTGTTAGCAATGCCTGCAACCAGCCGAGGACCTCGGGATATTGGGCGGTGTCCAATACAAACTCCTGGCCCCTGGCTGCGCTGGTGAGATAGCAGTAGTTTTTGTCTTTGCGCCAGCGGTCGCGCCGATGGTGATAGCTGAGCGGTACCTTTCCCAGAGCCGGAAAAAAGCCCAGCGGCAGGCGCCAGCAGGTAGGGGATTTGGCGTCCGGAGCGGTCAATTGCTGGCGGTCGCCGAGGCGGGCAAAGCTACCGGCACCGGGGGCGGCCAGTTGTCTGCCGTTCAGGTGGAGTCGTTCGGTGGCGATATACAGGGTGTTGTTCTTGTCCGCGGCCATTTGCAAATGTGGATGGTAGCGGACCCAGGGCAAGGCCGCCGGGTTTAACGTATCAACCTTAACGACCTTATCGATCTGTAACCAACCCCAAAGGGCGTGTCGGGCCGGGGCCTGTTTTATAAAGCGCCAGCCGTTCCCGGTGTGTGCTACCGGTCTGAACAGGCCAAAAAACAAAAAGAGATCCCCCACGTCTACATTCTGCTTGCGCAGGTGGCCCTGAGCGGCGTGCGTCTGCCCCAACAGTGGGCGCCAGCCGGCCTGGCGCGGGTAGGCGTGGGGTTGGATATCGGGGTCCAGGTGGGCCCCGTGTTCGGGCCCGTAGGTTCCACCCGTCAGATCACGGACCAGTTCGCCGATATTAGTTTGACCGTGGTGTAGTTCGCCGTAGGTGATGCGTGACTGCGGGTCGGGTATCGGCAGTGCGTAGCAGGTACCGTCGGGGAATAGGGGACTCGGGCAACCACCGGCGCCGGAGTCAAAACCTTTTCTGCTGAGAATGATCCGCACTGCTATGTCCCGTCGCCTGCGGCCCGGTTGTGAGGCCTGGTTAACCGGCGCCCAGTGTACTCGATGAATCAGGCCAGGCCATTGATTTTATATGAAAACCGTTTGTGTCGATCGCGCTGCCGGCGTGGCGTGAGCTCTCGCCAGAGGGGTTTTTCGATTGTATACTGTCGGACCTTTGCTCCCGACCTCTATACTAATTTCCCGCTAACCGCCTACTGTTGAGCATAATGACGCGACCATATTTGGGTTACCGGCTCGGCCTCCCCGCCTGGGGATTTTCCGGATGGAAAGACCGCTTTTTTACGGCTGCACCGAGTCAACTCGCCAGTTACGCCCAGGTGTTCAACACCGTTGAGGGCAATACGACTTTTTACGGCATACCGGATTTCAGCACGGTTGAGCGCTGGCGCCGGGACGTGGCCGGCACGGACTTTGAGTTTTGTTTTAAAATACCGCGCTCGGTCACTCATGAGCGCAACCCCCGCTGGGGCGATCTGAAGCAATTTCTCGACGCTGTCGGTCGACTTGGCGAGCATCTGGGACCTTTTCTGGTGCAGTTCCCCGCGCATCTCGAACCGCGCCATCTTCCTGTTATCGAACGTTTATTTGACCAACTCCCCGCTTGTTTTCGGTATGTACTCGAGTTGCGCCATCTGGGCTTTTTTGCCCGCCCGCAGCTTATTGAGCCATTGTTGGAAAAGTACAATGCGGGTTTAGTGATGTTCGACAGTCGGCCGCTCTACCAGGGGGATCGCAATCACCCGGAGGTGTTGGCCGGAAAGCACCAAAAGCCCGATGTACCGGTGGTCGAAAATGTCCACAACCGGCTGGTATTTGTACGGCTGATCCTGCATCCCGACCCACAGTACAATGCCGCTTTTGTGGAGGAGTGGCTGCAACGGGTGACGGGCTATATCGGGGCGGGCCACGCGGTGTACTTTATGGTTCACTGTCCGAACAATCTGCACTGCCCGGATTTTGCGGAGGATTTTCACAGAAGGCTTATGGGCTACTCGCAATCTCTCGCTTTGCAGCCGCTGCCGGCCTGGCCTATCCCCAGGCAGGAGGCGTTATTTTGACGGGGTGCCGGAGCACCGGTTGTGAAGGACGCTGATGGTAAAAACGCCGGCTGTTGCTGCCGGCATCCGCTTGCGTTATCAGGCGAGTTCCCGGTCGGCTCTGGTGTCGAGACGACCTTTTCCGTAAAAGTTTTTTCCGTGGATACTCTTTCCGTGAATGCTTTGCTGCTCCATCGCTGCTTTACCGATATTTGACTGGCTCAAAAGTGATTTCAGCTCTTTGAGGTTGTGGGATTTTAGCGGAGCGCCGGTGTTGTCGGTGACATAGTGCTCCTCCTGATCAACAACCACGGAGACCAGATATAGACTTAAATCGATGGAGTGGATAACGACCTTTTTTATATGGCCCGCTTGCTTTAACTGTGATACTGAAATACCCATGTTTTATTCACTCGACTGCTAACGTTATGTCATGTCGTTACTAGTAGCGACCGATGGCTCCAACACCTGCACTAACACCTACAAAATCCAGGTTGGCTACTGTCAAAGCACAGCAAAAAACAAACCAAGCACTCTAACCCTATGATATCCATACTATTAATGGCGGCGGATTGCCGGTCCTGGGAATCGACTGTAAACAATGTCGACTCGAGCCCCAAGGCAGGTCTGTTTATCGGGGGTTAGTTTGGTTTTTTCGGGTGGATGCACGGCCCGCAATAGCGGAGGGTGCCGTGACTGACGGTGTACAGTGACTCTTTCTAAATGGTGAGTAACGGTTCCGTGGTTGTAGCGCGACGGGTGGTATATGATAAGCGGCCCTGTCGGCGAATACGCCATATGAAACGGGTGTCCGGGCCACCCCCCGGTGTTGGCCATTGAGGATCAGTTAATGAGCATCTTGAAAAAAGTAGGCATCTTGAAAGTGAAGCTGAGTGTAGTTTTTCTCGTGGTTTTATCCGGCTTGCCGGTTGTCGCAGATGAGGCGGCCAAGTCACTTCCTTTGGTGGAGCTGTGCAAAAAATGTCACGGCCCGGGTGGCGAGTCCGCCATTCCCGGCTGGCCGCCTATCGCCGGGATGACCAAGAGCGAATTGGTCAGTAAATTAAAGGGTTACCGGGCAAAGCTGGTTCCCGAGAGCAGGATGGCCGATGTAACGCATAACTTTACCGATGATCAAATCGAGGTGATAGCGCAGTACTATGCGGAGCTTGGCTCGGGAGACAGTAAGTAGGGCGGTGGATAAACGCGGCCGCAACCACCCTTGCCCTTCGCTTATCAACCCGATCAATAGCTGCTCAGGTGCGACCTGCCCTTACCGATAGGTGGCGCTTCAGGACCGATAACTCTCGTAGCCTTATCGTACATTATGTATGACTTGTCCGGCCGGAGCCCAACCGTATAATAGCTGATCTCTTCTTTGCGACAGGGACTGAACAGTGAAGTTTAAAGCGATGGTGGTAAGCGCCGTTATGGCGCTGGCAGGATGCGGCGATTCCTCCAGCAACAACGGGTTGCAATCGGGTGTTTTTACCGATAGCCCGGTAGCGGGCATCTATTATGAAACGCCCACACAATCCGGCCTGACCGACAGTGCGGGACGGTTTACCTACAGGCGCGGGGAACGTGTGTCTTTTAGTCTCGGCGGCACACTGTTGGGCAGTGCGCCGGCGGCGGCTGAGGTAACGCCGCTGGACCTGGTCGGTGTCGACAGCCTCGATGCCGCCGGCACCGGCGACACAAAAAACCGCCTGATCAATATCCTGCTGTTGCTGCAATCCCTTGACCGCGATCACAACCCCGACAACGGTATTGACCTGACGGGGCTTAACGAAGCCCTGGACGGCGACAGCCTGGATTTGGACCTGCCGCTGCCGGAGCTTTATGAGGCGGGCCTGCGGCGTATTATCAATCAGCAGGCGGGTTTCTTCCAGACACCCTTGGAGGCCCAAAACCACTTTATGGAAGCGCAGGGACTAAGCGTTTCGCTACAACTCCCGCGCCGCGATTTCTTCGATGATGACGGTGACGGCACGGCGGAGCGCAAAGTCGAATACGACTATAACCCCGACGGCAGCCTGGCGCAGATTACTTACACCGACGAAAAGACGCCGCGGCTGCTGGGTACCGCGCTATTGGCCTACGATGCGAACGGTTATCCGGCACGGCTGGATTATACCCATGAGGCTTCGCCGTCACTGAGTTATATCGAATTATCGGAATATGACAGCACCGGCCGCCTGCTGCAGCTGTCGCGCCTGGATGACAGCGACAAGCCCATCGGCCAAGTGAGAAATGTCTACGATGCGACCGGTAATCTGGTTTCCTCAAGCTCCGAGTGGCATGCCGCGGTTGTTACGGCGGTCCCTTTGCAGACATTTTTGCACTTCTCGCCGGTGGCGCCGAGGGTTGATACCTCAGGACCTGAGTTTTTCGCCCCGGCTTATGTGCCAATAACGTTTTCCCCTTATATTGACCCTGGTGCCTGGCCGTTTTTACTGACCGACTTTAACGGCGCGATCGATACCGGCGGCGAGGTGGTGGTCGGTATTGCTGTTAACTGGACCGCGCTCAACGATACGGTTTACACCTACAACGAAGCGGGCGAGTTGGTAAGAAAAGCCCAGGATTGGCGGTTTATCGCACCGGATAACGGTTCCACCATCATCCGGGTCCCGGAGGATTACACGGTCGTGGAGACCTATGAGGAAGGGCGCCGGCTGAGCCGGACCAGGACCACAGGCGCAAGCGTTGTCGAAGATCGCTTTGACTATGCCGACAATGGCAGCCTGATTTCCTGCCGGCGCCTGCAGACCGGTTCTCCCATCAGAGAGGGCAGCTTTGAGCAGTTACCCGGCGAGATCGTGTATATCGGCCGGAGCTGCCTGTCGGTGCGAAAGGTGGCCGTGACCAGAGACGACAGCGAGCGGATAACCCGATTGGAAAGGGAAGCGGTTCGGCTGGACTCGCCGGTTGTGCATCCGGGCTCCGATCCCGGCGGCAACAGGCAGATACTGGAATTTGACTATAGCCAGGGGCGCGTCGAGACCTATCGATGGGACCGCGACGCCGATGGCAGCTTTGACTGGGTGTACCGGTACCAATATAACGACGACGGCCTGTTGCTGCGCCGGGAGGTGCAAGTGGAAGAGCGGGCGCCGCAAATACAATCACGCCAGTATACAACCCTGACGGTCGAGTCCCTGCGCCAACCGCTTAACAGTAGCCCGCAGGTATTCTTTTAGCGCTCGGGTGTGGATCGTGTTATATAAAAACTATAGTTGAATCAAATTCTTAGCTGGTTATATCCAAGTTCATACCGGCGCGCTCACACATTTGTTCAAGCCTCTCGTCTGCTTCATCTGTAAAAACTAATTAATTAGTTGCATTTTATTTCCAAGCCTTATAGTATCCAAAACTAAAGAATTAGTAGGTGTCCCCATGGCGCGCAAAAAATCTGAACAATTAACCGATAGCGAGCAACGGATCATGGAAATTCTGTGGCAGCGTGGAGAGGCTTCGGTGAAAGAGATCACCGATACCCTGGCACAGGACAAAGAGACGGCCTACACCACGGTCCAGACCATGTGCAAGATCCTTGCGGAAAAAGAGTACGCCGGTTTTCGCAAAGAGGGTCGCGCGTTTATCTATCACCCGAAAATCACGCGCAATGATGCGCAAAAAGGGGCGTTAAAGACGCTGCTAAACCGTTTTTTTGGTGGCTCTCCGGAAGTCCTTGCCCAGCACTTGCTCCGGGAAACCGATTTGGATTTTGACGATTTGGCGGAGTTGCAAAAGAAAATTGATCAAGCGGACGAAAAGGGAGGGTAGGGTTATGCAGACTCTGTTCATGGCCTGGTCAACGGTTGCGATTCATCATATTTTGATTGGCACGGCGTTGTTGGTGCTGTTGTCCTTGTTTGTCCGGGCCCGCAAACCCAGTGCCGAATTACAAAGCTGGTTATGGTTGACAGCTTTTATACTCGCGACTTTCTACCCGCTCGCTCTGGTTACAAAAGATGTATTGGCTGAACAGCGGCCGAACGTTTATGCGGCGGTGGGCGATGCACCCGCAACCGGTTCTTCGGTCACAGCGGGTGGCAGCGCGGCTGCCGGCGGAAGCGCGCCGGTGCAATCAAGGCCGCTGGGCCGGTCCACGCCTGAATGGCACCTTCCCCCCCATTTTATCTTTAAGACGAATTCACTGTTGAACCTCTGTATCGTCATCTGGTCATTGGGCGCTATCTGGCGACTCTTGCAACTGGCGGGTTCCTGTTTACGCACTAAATATATCGTCGGCGGTGCCGATCTCCTGCCGGCCGAACACCCGGTCCACAGACTTGTCGACGTGCCTATTTTGATATCAAACCGCACCGCGACGCCCCTGGCCACCGGGTTGCTGAGGCCGGCCATCGTGATTCCCGCATCGCTACTGCGCAACCTCGGTGAGCAACAGTTGATTCCGGTAGTACTGCATGAGCTGGCTCATATCAAACGCCGGGATCTCTGGTTTGGTGTGTTGCAGGAACTCAGTGCCGTTGTTTTTTGGTGGAGCCCGGTGGCTCGCTGGTTAGACCGGCGGATTCATATTAACCGTGAACTGGCCTGCGATATCCGCGCAGCCAGGCAGTTGCCCGACAGCAAGATCTATGCGCAAGCACTGGTCGACTGTGCGAAACTGATGTTAACCCGGCGCGACAATGGTTTGGCGATGGGTTTGTTCAGTCGCAAGAAGGCGCTTAAACAACGGGTCGAGCAGGTATTGGACAGTCATTTGCACCCTAAACCGGCAACGGTGTTGGTCGTTGCCACGTGTTTGCTATTGGCGGTTACCACCATTACCACCGCGCAGGGATATGCACCGAGAATAAATGTCGCCGCTGTCGAAGCGCCGCCAAGACTGTCTCGTTCGCAACAGGAGCAGTTGCTTAGCGCGGTAACCGACAATGATCTGACGGCAATTCAAGGCATGATAGCTGACGGCCTGGATATCAATACACCGATGGCCGGCGAAGGCACCGCTTTGATTGTGGCGGTCAGGCGCAAAAACCTGACGCTGGTGCGCGCGTTGATCGGGTTGGGAGCGGATGTTAACCAGGCGGCTATCGGCGACGGGAACCCGCTGATTACAGCAGCCATGATGGACAGTACTGGTATCGCCGACGTGCTGCTTGCCCATGGCGCCGATATCGACGCCGTCGTTCCCTACGACGAAACACCGCTGATCAACGCAGCGCGTCGCGGCCATCTGGCTATGACCCGATGGCTGGTTGAAAACGGTGCCGATGTCAATTTAAAAGTCGAGACGGCAGATCGGGACAACGATGAAATCCGTTCACCGCTCAATATGGCGTCAACCGAGGAAATCAGAAGCTTTCTGCTAGCCCATAACGCGACCGAATAGGTCACTACCCCAACAACCAGTCTTTCTGCCAGCTTCTCCCCTGCATCGGCGACAAGCTGCCAGGGATCGCTTTGCCCGCAATAAAGGAAATACTGCCATGGAAAACAAGTCTCCTGGTGCCATCAACACTTTAGCGGAGGTTGCAGGTCGTGATATTTAACACACCGCTATTCTTTATGTTTTTTTGTGTCTTTTTCTTATTTTACGGCTTTTTCTTTTTACGACAGAAGCCGAGAGTCTATTTGATTTTGGTTGGCAGTCTGGTTTTCTACGGCGCCTGGAACTACCGGTTTATTCCGCTTTTAGTCGCCAGCGGTGTGGCCGATTACTTTATCGCCCAGGCGATAGCCGCTACCCCCAACCGGCGTATCAAACAGTTATGGGTCACGCTCTCCCTGGTTGTCAATCTGGGGCTTCTCGGCTTATTTAAATACGCCGACTTTGTGTTGTTATCGGTGGCAGACTTTTTGCAATTGTTTGGCTACCAGGCCTCACTACCCGTCTTATCCTGGGTATTGCCGGTAGGCATCTCCTTCTATACGTTCCAGAGCCTGAGTTATACCATCGATGTTTATCGCGGCGATATGGCGCCGCGCAAGGGCCTGGTGGAATTTGTGGCGGCGCTGTCTTTTTTCCCGCAGTTGGTTGCCGGTCCGATTTTGCGAGCGCGGCAAATACTGCCGCAGATGCACAGTATTGCGCTGCCAAGCTGGGAGTCCGCCAAGCACGGTTTTTTGCTGATCACCGTTGGTCTGATCAAGAAAACCAGCGCTGATTTGATGGCGATCCCGGCGCAGAGGGCTTTCGATGCTGAAGGGGCCGTCAGCACCCTGGAGTTGTGGACCGGTGTCCTGGCGTTTGCCGGGCAGATTTACGGGGATTTTTCCGGCTATACCGATATGGCAATCGGAATTGCATTGCTGCTGGGCTTTCAGATTCCCCTGAATTTCAGGGTGCCGTACTTTGCACTGTCGCCGGTGGACTTCTGGCGCCGCTGGCATATTTCACTGTCGAGCTGGTTGAGGGATTATTTGTACGTGTCTCTCGGAGGTAACCGACACGGCAACCGCACTCGAAATATATTTATTACCCTGTTGCTTGGCGGTCTCTGGCACGGTGCGGCCTGGACGTTTGTGGCGTGGGGTGCATTTCATGGCGCCATTATCACTGCAACACACTGTTTGAGCGGCCTGGCGATCAGTGAGGCTTTGAACCGATCGAAGAGTGTTTTTATTCGTTTGCTCAAGTGGGGGGTTACCTTTTACCTGGTGTTGATCGGATGGGTATTTTTCAGGGCTGCGGATATGAGCACAGCTGTTTCCATGTTGGCGGATATGCATTTTCCCGTTGCCGATGTGGCATCGGCGCCTGCAGCGACAACCGTTTTCTGGATGGTCGCTGTCAGTATTCTGCTGATCCACCTTATGGACCTTTATGTGTTGAGAGACGCAAAAAAGCTGGAAAATCTACCCTGCCTATTCTGGCCATTGATGGTATTGGGGCAAGCGCTCTGTCTGTTTATAGGAGAACCGAGCAATGAGTTTATCTACTTCCAGTTCTAGAAAACGTTACGCAAAAATAGCATTCGTTATTACCCTGGGCATGGGGCTTGCTGGGGGTGTCGTCAACTGGATTGCCGATGCCAGCGGCGTAACAGCGGCCAATACTATGGGGCGTGTCAGCGAGGCGCGTGCGGCGCTGCCGAGAATACTCAGTGAGGAGCAGGAACTGGTGATGTTTTTTGGCTCCTCAATGGTGCGGGCCGGTTTTTCACCGCGCCAATTTGACCGTGAACTCAATAGTCAGGGCAAGAATATCAAGTCTTTTAACTTTGGGTTTGGTGGGCTTAATCCGTTTTTTCAAGACTACTTTTCCCGCCGTATCCGCGAGGTTTTTCACCAGGAGGGCAGAACACTAAAACTGGCGATTATTGAATTCAACCCTTTTCAAGCCACCCGTGTCCGCTGGAACCGAGCTGCGCCGGTAGTCGACTCTTTTCTGGTGATGTTGGCCACTGACAGGGAACTGTGGCAGATAGCCAGGCGAGACCCTGCCAGGGGAGCCTTGTTGTTTACTATCAAGTACCTCCGCAACGCCGTTTCCGCAGAGATGTTGACCAGTCACTTTGGCGGTAAACTCTTTCCCCCGGATCGCAGTATGCTCCCGGCAGAGCCGACAGCGCTGCTTGAGAAACGCCGGGGCCTGGATGAAAAGCTTGATGAACTGTTTAAACAGGATTATCCGGACTACCGTGGAGAGCGCTGGCATTACGGCTGGCAGGGCGGCGGCACAATACCCGCAGAAAGATCCGCCGCCACGGTCAGCATTTTTCATCAGTACTATGCCACTTTCCAGAACGACATCACAATGCAAAACTACCGTTTAGGGCGTATCCTCTCGGCTGATATCCAACAGTTGCACTTTGAGCCGGCACTGATCGAGAGTTTTATTGGTGTTGTCGAGAATTTCAAACAGTTTTCAGATAAGGTTGAAATTGTGCTGTTACCACGCAATACGCGCTGGATTCACTATTCCGATGCTGCGCGGGACAGGTTGGCCGATGCTGTACAAAGCATCGAGCGGGCTACCGGTCTCGCGGTAAGCGATCATCAGGCGCTGGCTGATATTACGCCGGATATGTTCCGCGATGCCACCCATCTTTCGCGATACCACGGCGGAGTTGTATACACTGATTACCTGATCAAGCGCTATGGGGCTGATTTGTAGGCGGTGTCACCGGCGTTTTGATGCCGAAGAAAAAACAGTAGAGCACCGGCACGACACCGAGGGTCAATACCGTCCCGACTGCGAGACCAAAGGCGATGGCGCTGGCCATCCCGAAAAACAGTACATCCTCACCGATGATAAGCGGCAACAGGCCGACAATCGTGGTAATGGTGGCCATCAAAATCGGTCGCAGGCGCCTGACACAGGCGGCGATCACGGCGTCGAGGTCCGCCCCCTTGCCGCGACTGCGCTCGATATCGATACGATCGATCAGCACGATGGCGTTATTGACAATAATGCCCGCCAGGGCCAGCAGGCCGAGGATAACGATGAAGCCGAAGTCCGCCTGCATCAGTTTCAGACCGAGCACAGCGCCGATCAGAATCAGAGGGATGGTCAGTAGAATGATCAACGGGCGCAGGTAGCTGTTAAACTGGGCCACCAGTAAAATGGCGACCAGGCCCAGGGCGAGTGGAAAATTAGCACTGAGCGCCGCCTTGCCGGCGGCGGAGTCCTCAATAATACCGTCAAACTCGGCGACATGCCCGGGCGCCAGGGAAGCGTTCAGTGCGGCGAGCTGCTTGGCTACCTCGGGCGCCATATCTTCCGGCGACACACGCATATTGCGTGCTTCCACTGTCACCGTGCGAGTGAGGTCCTCGCGCTGAATTCGCGGAAAGCCGCTGACGGTTTCTATGGTGGCGACCTGTGCCAGGGGCACGCTTGCGGCGCTGCCGGGCAGGTGGACCGCAAGTGTTTCGAGGCGATCGAGATTTTCCCGCTCCGCCGCCACCGCGCGCGCCACGATCGGGAAGACTTCATCGCCGTCGCGATACTCCGCCACCGCGCGTCCGGAAAAATATCCCGCTATAGTGTCGGCTACCCCACGGGTGCTGACGCCGGCATTGCGCGCCAGTGCCTGGTCCACGTCGATATTGAGGCGGGTCGAGCGGTTAAACCAGTCGGACCATAGCTGCATAGTGCCGGGAATATCGGCGAGAATCTTTTCCAGTTGTTTTGACTGTGTGTAGACGTAGTCAGCGTCCGGGCCTTTTACCTGAATCTGTATGACATTGGGATCGGACGGGCCCAAAAACATACCCGACACGCGCACCTCGGCCTCTGATACCTCACTGCGCAAGTCCTCCCGAAGCCTGGGGATCGCCGCTTCGGCAGCCTCTTTGTCAGTGGCGTTGACGACCATAAAACCTATATTGGGCGCCGGATCAAGTGGGGTCAATGACAGCACGAAGCGCGGCCCGCCGAAGCCGACATAGGCGATGACATTGTCGAGTTCGGGGTAACGGGCCCGGTCGTCGATAATATCGGTTATGCGCGCTATCTGCGCTTCGGTAGCCTGGGTGGTCACACCCGCCGGTAGATTCACCTCGATCAGAATCTGTGACCGGTCGCTGCTCGGGAAAAAGCGCTTGGGAACTGTACTCATGGCGGCGATAGACAGAAAAAACAGCACCACCACGACCGCAATAAATGCAATACGTACAGACAGCACACGGCGCAGCAGTTTTTCATAGACCAATTCAACCGCAGCAAACAGTTGCCACCGTGGTTTTCGATTGATGGCCTGCTCCGGTATTTTAATAAACTTGTGACACAGCGTCGGTGTCACTGTCATGGCGAGAACCCAGGAGATCGTCAGGGAGATCAATATTAACAGTGATATATTGCGTGTGTATTCGCCCGCAGGATGTTGGGCAAGCATCAGCGGCAGAAATACCAGCACAGTGGTGAGCGACGATGACAGCAGGGGCAGAGCGAGTTCGCCTCCGGTTTCACGCAGCGCCCGGTCGCGGTTGCCGTGCTGTTGCAGTCGGTGCTTAAAGTCCTCGGCCACCACAATACCGTTGTCCACCAGCAGGCCCAAGGCGATAACCAGGGTTGCCAGGCTCATGCGCTCGAGTTGCATATCGAAAATACCCATCACCGCCAGCGTCGCCAGCATAACGCCGGGTACGATCGAACCGACCACCAGTCCGGTGCGCAGACCGAGAAACAGGATCACTACCCCCAGTACTATGGCGAGTGTTTGCAGTACGCTGACAGAGACACCGTAGACAGCGTTGGCAACCTGGTCGGCCTGATAGGTAATGATATCCAAGTTTGCGCCGGCGGGGAGTGTCGCCTGCAGGTCGTTAATGGTGTTGAGGGCACGCTCGGAATAGTTGAGCACGCTTTCCTCCGGCTGCATGCTGACAGCCAGGACAATAGCGGGTTCGCCATTAAAAAATGCTCCCGTTTGATAGGGCTCGGCATAGCCCCGGGTCACCGTGGCGATATCCCGTAACTGCAACAAAGAACCCTCATTCGGGGTACGGATCAGTACGCTCTCGATATCATCGATACGTTTAAATTCACCAGATACGCCGATTAAGACTGCGCGCTCGCCAAGATCGGCGAGGCCGTTGGGGTTGACAATATTCTGGTTGCGCAGTGTGGCATAGAGGGTGTCGGGAGGAATATCCAACTCGGCCAGCACGGCATTTTCAAACTCCAGATAAACCCTTTCTTCGCGAGCGCCGAGAATCTCGATCCGACGTGTGCCCGGTACGGTAATAAGCTGGTCGCGGGCGTGTTGGGCGAGGTCGAACAGTTCGTGCATCCCATAGTCGCTGCCCCAAAGGGCCAGCGTGATGACCGCGACATCGCCGAAGTCGTCGTTGACGACAGGCGTGCTGGTGCCGGCCGGTAACTTGACCCGGGCGGCCTCAACCGCCTCGGCGAGTTCGTCCCAGACCTGGTCGAGATCGTGGTACTGGTCTTCGACTTTGGCGTGAATGATGGAGAGGCCATCGATGGATGTCGAGCGCACCTCGTCGAGTTCCGGGAGTGTGATAACGGCCTCTTCAAGAGGTTTGGTAATCAATCGCTCAACGCGCTCGGCGGGCATATCAGCGAATGCCGTGGTGATCATCGCCTCGCGGATCTTGATTTCCGGGTCCTCCCGTGCCGGCAGGGAAAAAAAGCTGGCCACGCCATAGATCATGGCGGCCACGGCAACCAGTATCACAACCGGGCGATAGCTGAACGCGTACTCGGAAAGGTTCATACTGAATCTCGAGCCTAGGGGTTAAAGCGGACTACACCGGTTTTGAGCCCGGTCGGGTATACCGCCTGGCCGTGGTCGAGAAAATCCACTCCCCGTGTAACGATAATATCGCCCATGTCGAGTCCCGTGCTGATAACGGCGCCGCTGCGCGACAGTCGCTCCACCCGCACCGGTGTTAAAAGAAGTTTCTCGGTAACGGGATCGATCCGGTAAACCGCATTGGCTGTCTGCGAACCGGCGGCGAGAATCGCGGTGTGAGGAATGATCACTTCACGCGAGCCGTCGCGCTTTGCGGCGATATCCACAGCCATCCCCGGAGAGAGAAAGGTCCGTGCCGCTGCCTCCACCGCTGCTGTCACCGGGTAGAGGCCGGCGCCATTCACGCTGGTGCTTATCTGGGTGATTGTACCCGGCAGTTTCTCGCCGGTTGACTTGATATGTATGCTGACCGGGGTGCCGATCGCAAAGGATGGCCGCAGGCGTTCCGGCAGGTAAAAGGCCGCTTCCATACCGCTGCCGGAACCCACCACGCTGAGCACGGGGAGGCCGACCTGGATGGTCTGCGCCGGTTCAATATGACGCGCCGCCACCTCGCCGTTATAGGGCGCGACGACACGGGTGTCTCTGAGTCGCCGCCGGGCCGAATCGACCCTGGCAAGCAGTGACTCGACCCGGGCGCGGGTGCGGTTGAGTTGGGCGGCAGCGGCGTCGAACTCGGCCCTGGCAATGGCCCCGGTGTCAACCAAGCGGGCGCGGCGGGTGTGGTCCAATTCCGCCTCCGCCAGGGTCGCTCTCGCTTCAATCAAGTCTGCCTCACTGCGCGACAGGTCGAGTCGGATCAACTGATCGTCCAGTTGCGCGAGGATATCGCCTTTGTTAAAGCTATCGCCGATATCGACATGAAGTTTCGTAACGGTACCCGCCACATCGAAACTGAGTTCACTGCGATCGCGGGCGCGCAGGGTCCCGGGAAAGCGGCGGACGCCGGTGTCGGGGTGCTCGGCAATTCTCATTGCCGTCACCGGACGCAACGGCGCTGCTGCATCGTCTTGGTTGCTGCCCGAGCAGCCTGCCAGCGCAGCCGCTGCACCCAGTATTACGATGGTGCTCAATAGTCGAAGCATGGTTTCGTCTCCTGCGAAAGTTAGGTGGATACTCCACGGCAGCGGCTTGTCACACGGTCTGTGTAACGACGACAGTTGCAAAAGTACCGGGTTGTTCTCAAGCTGATAGGTAGCGCTCTTGTGGCTCCGGGCGCGCCGGGTTGCCTTCGATATCAATGCGTCGATTGTTGAGATACAGCGCTGTCGGTGCCGGCGTATTGGCCGAGACTGTTTGCAGCGCCATACAGGCCTGTTGACACCAACTGGCAAACAGCTTGAGTTTTTCCGGCTTCTCGCTGCTTTCCATAATCAGGTGCATCTCCGAGTATTCTCCCTTGCCGAATACATGCTTGGGGTGAATGCCGCCCAGATCGAGCGTGGTGGTGAAACTGGTTTTCTGCTCCAATCTGACGCTATCGATCTTGAGGTCCAGTTTCTGCGCCAGCATTTCGACGTGGGACATCAGACAGAGACCGATACCGGCGGCGAAGTACATCAGCGGCGATGGCGCCGTGCCCCTGCCGCCCACAGCGGTGCCCTCGTCGCTGATCAGTTCCCAGGTGCCGCCGTTTGGCACGTTGGAGAAAATCGTGGCCTTCTTCAGGTGCTGGCCCTGGGGTAGTGATTCGACGTTGATATGCGCATCAAACTGCATCCTTTCACCTTGCTTTACCTTCGTCAGATGAGGTGAAACGAAGGTTTCCTGCACACCTTCGCGGTTGGTTTTTCGCACGATGGTGCGCTCGTTCATGGTCCAGTTAACGTCACTCATGGTGTTGTCTCCGGCGTCAGTTAGGGTTTCGGTATGGAAGCTAAAGGTTAATCATTTGATTAAATCGATGAGATAATACAATAGATTATCCCGGTGGTGGAGACCGGGTGAGTGTAAATATAGGTAAAGTTAATCGATTGATTAAAATAAATGAATAGGTTATGATCGCGGGCGTTCGTTTGGTTAAGATAGTGGCCGGCGACCGGCGACCGGCGACCGGCGACCGGCGTCAAAGTGATGGCAGGCCGCAAGAACACCAGCGGAAATATTGGCGGCGTTAGAAGTATCAAGTAATAGAAGAGAGCAAAGGCAAAGGCAAAGGCAAAGGCAAAACAAAAACCGAGATTAAAAGCAGTAGAGAGTGTGTGGTTGATGCCCCTCGAACCAATCGACAAACCCGATACAGACAGGATGAGCCGGCGTGGTGAAAAGCGTTACGCACTGATTATGGCCGGCCTCAAGCTGTTTGGTAGAAATGGCCTGGATGCCACTACGACACGTATGCTGTCAGAGGAGTCCGGCGCCAATATCGCGGCCATTCCCTATTACTTCGGCAGCAAGGAAGGGCTTTACAGAGCGGTCGTGGAGTATATTACAGACCGGATAGAGGATTCGATCGGCAACTCTCTTAAAGAATTGGAGCAATCGCTGAAGACAGCGACGCCGGCACCGGCACAGGCCCTTGTTATTTATAAGTCCCTGATGGCCAACCTTGCGACGCTGCTGGTGGAATCCGATGAACCCAAGGCCTGGGCCCAGATTATTATGCGCGAGCAGGCCAATCCCACCGAGGCTTACGATATTTTCCATGACCGCCATATGAAGCGGATATTGCACGTATCACACCGACTGATTTCCATCATTACCGGTATCGATGCGAAAAGCAGTGAAGTCAAAATACGCGCGCACGCCCTGTTCGGGCAGATTCTCGGTTTCCTGGTCAGTCGGGAAACGCTGCTGCGCAGCCTTAAAGCCAAAAAGCTCACCAAGGCGCATCTGCAGGAAGTACACAGGGTATTGGCGCTACATATCGATGCCTGCTTAGGCTGAGGGTTTTTATGGCACGATCGGCTATAAAAATTCCGCTGCGCTTTATATGAAAACACCGCCATACCCTGTAACCGGTCTTTTGTGATTTCTTTTACAGTATGTTGGCTTCCCAGTGCCCGGCGGCAGTGTATATCGACCTAATGCGATAAGGCGATCGTTTTTGCCAGCCCCAGCGCTTTGCAGACTACACCGAGGCGCTCGGCGATCGCTTCCTGGGCGGGTGTTGTCCGACACCTCGGCCAACACGGATGTACCGCCGTTTTTTGCTGCCCATGTGCCTTGTCCCCACAACGTAGTGACTGTTCACTTGATTGATGAAGAGGGGCAGCCGACCACAGCCGCCCGCGATGAAATTCTGGCGTTTTTTACGCGGTGCCTTGGCACCGTCTGAGTATTTAGGCCGGTTTGTGTGGACTCGGCAGCGAGGGCGAAATAGAAGTATTTGGGCATAAGTGTAAAACATCCGTTTAGTCAAATCATATTTTCTGCACACCCGGCTTAAGGGTGGCATATACTCTGTTCCCTGCCGTTATCCGGCGTTGTAATCTCTACCAATAAGCACCCAATACAGCTAAGGGTTTTTCCCTTAGCTAATTTTCTGTCATTCAACTTTCTTTCAGTTAGCTAGATATCACTTAATCAGGGGATCATCATGAAAAATGGGTCAAATCATGGTCTGATACTGCTAGTGGGCGTTGTTAGTTTAGTCGTTATGTCTGCAAGCTTTGCTCAATCTGTGGCGCCTCAGGGCGATTTAGACGACTCGAAACGCTATATATTCGACCGTGGCTTTATCTTTGGTCGAGTCTTTGACGATCGCGACGGCGACGGGCGCTCAAATTTTAGAGAGCGGGGTATACAGCGAGTTACCGTCTATCTTGATGAAAACGACAATGGCGTGCGAGAGCCCGGTGAGCGTTTTACGCAAACGGATCGCTGGGGGTTTTACTATTTTGCCAAGGTCCCCAGCGGCGATTATGCCGTGCGCCAGGAGGTGCCTTTCGGTTGGCGTAATATCAGTGGCGGTGAAGGCGAGGTGGTAACGCCAACCGTGGTGCAACGGGACAGCGGTGGCATAATTCCGCAGATTATCGGCGGCGATGAAGTCAACATAAATGAATATCCGTTTATGGTTGCTGTCGGTGTCGTCAACGGCGGGCAATTTCGACAGTTCTGCGGAGGTGTTCTTATTACCGATCGCTGGGTGGCGACCGCCGCGCACTGTTCTGAAGGCGCCTCGGGTGGCAATGTCAATGTCCTGGTGGGTACCAATAACGTAGAGGATGGCAGTGGCCAGGTACTGGATGTCGCCGATGTGCTGCTGCACCCGGATTACATTCTCGAGCCCACCCAGCCGGGAAGCCCTGCCGGCGTTAGCGGTGGGTATGATATCGCCCTGTGGGAGCTGGGTGAACCCATTGCCTTGCGCGACAGCGGCTTGCAGACGGTTGCGATGTTGACACCGAAAAATAAAAGACTTGCCGACGACGGCAAGCTGGCAACCGCAGTCGGATGGGGGACAAGCAATCTTCAGAGTAATTTGTTACAGGATGTGCACCTACCCGTATTTGACAGCGCCGAATGCGCGGCGGTGTACTCCGGCGCGATAAACTTTGAGACACAAATTTGCGGCGGCGCGCCTGAGGGTGGTATCGATGCGTGCCAGGGTGACAGTGGCGGTCCGCTGTTGGTCCGCGACTTTCGCAGGGAGCGGTGGAAGTTGGCGGGTGTTACCAGCTACGGCAACGGCTGCGCGCTGCCGGGCAATCCCGGTGTGTGGGCGCGTGTTTCGGAATTGTCACAGTGGGCCAAAGATACGGCCGTGGAGCAGTCGCGGGTTCACCGTGTTAGTGTCAGACCGTTTGGTTTTGTGCGCGCCAGCTTTGGTAACCGGTCGACACGGTTTGAACCCCGCGCCCCAATCGAGCCTCGCTGGCAGCTTGTCAACGCTGATGTAGAAAATAACGCGGAACAGGGACTTACCTTTGACTGGAGAATAATCGATGAATCATCTGCATTGCGTACTTTTGACTGCGTAGCCGACGGTGATGGTCCGGCGCCGCAACCCGGGGTGGAAGTGCCGTGTTTTGCAGGCATAAATCAGGTCTCCCTGCCGCCGTTGGAAGACGGTGTTTACACCGCAAGCCTTGGCGCTGCCTTTGAAGATGCCAGGTTTTCAAGAATCACCAACTTCATTTCAGGTATGCCTGAGGAGACCAGCATCGGGGGAGCGCTTACCACGGAAGATATTTTCGATCCCGATTACCAGGCTAACTACTACATCGACTACTTCGATCTGGACGGCTTGCCGGAGGATCGAGCGATAGCATTGCGGATTGAGTCTGTCGGGCTTAACGATCTTTTTGTCGCTTTGTATAATCGCGATATTCGCGAGGCCCAGGGGTTCGGCGGTGAGCTACAAGCAGCCAGCGCTTTTGGTATAGGTGAGGCGGCGGTAATCTTTATTGTTCCGGAAGTCGGAGTCAACTATCTGTTAGGGGTTTCCTCTTTCAGCTCAGAATTGGTGGGGGAATACAGGGTCTCAGTGATAAATGGAGGCAGTGCTGTGCCTACATCACTTGAAGCACCTGTTGTACCGGGTATCGATAGGCGGGGCTTGCGTAAGATTCCGGAGGTCAAAACAGTCGTTTCCTATCCGATTATCGATTAAGTGCGGTATCTTCGATGCCGGTAGTCTGCCGACGGTAGCGAGGACTTTACTATTGCAAAAGTCCTCGCTTGCCGGCAAACGCTCCAGGCAGTTAACCGGAAACAGCTTTCGGTGCTTGCCGTTGTCCCACCAATTTGAAAGCTCAAATGCCTCATTGGTAACGCATACAAACCGCCAACATCCTTATAGAACTGATCGACATTGCCGTCGCGGCCTTCAATGGTGTAGCTGACCGGCCGGTAGAGCGCCACCATTCACTGCCCGGATCGGATTTCTGCGGTGGAGAAACCTGTATAGCGGCAAAACCTTTAGGGCCTAAGACATTTTCACATTCTGTTGCTATGTCATTTCAACTCCATTCGAACAGGTGAACAAAGGCGGTGTAACTGTATCAGCTTTTGGGAAATGGCTGCCGTCACCAAGATACTGGGTATGACACCATTAATTAGGTCATATACTGGTCCAGCCGATGGCGGTTGGGCCAGAGGTTGTCATACTGCTGACTTTGGTTGTTACACTATTGCTTTCTACGCTTTTTAAGGGTAAAAATCCGGAAATTTTGCTTTAAGGCTGAGTATGAACGGTATCAATGACCACTTTCGAATGAAGATCGAAGACATTTCCATCCTTATCCGCACCAGGCTATGGGCACAGATCGTTGCTGCCATGATTGGCGGTCTGGCGCTCGGGCTTATTTTATCGCCGGAGGGCGGAGCGCTGCTGCCGGCGGCAACCGTACTCAATATTGCCGCATGGTTAAAACTCCCCGGTTCTATCTTTCTCAACCTGATTCAAATGGTTGTGATTCCGCTGGTGATTTCCTCGATCGTCCTGGGCGTATGCGGCAGCGGCGATACAGACTACCTAAAGCGGGCCGGATTGAGGATTCTTCCCTATTTCGTTACTACAACAACAGTGGCGGTGACTATCGGTATTTTGCTGGCATTGGTGATCGAACCGGGCAATTACATCGATGGCTCTTTGATCACTGCGGTCAGTGCGGAAGAAATCGTTATTCCAACGACGGAAATAGCGAGCCAGCCACTACCCGAGCGGGTCGCCAATTTGATTCCGACCAATCTGACTGAGGCAATGACCACCCGGGATATGCTGCAAATCGTCATTTATGCGATTATCGCCGGGGTTGCGATCGCCGTGGTCCCTCGAAAGCGGGTGCAACCTGTTGTGAACCTGCTCGAGGCGGTACAGGAAATTGCGCTGAAAATCATAGGTTGGGCGATGATGCTTGCACCCTACGCCGTCTTTGGCCTGCTGGCGGACATCACCATCCGGACAGGTATTGAGATTATCCTTGGGATGTCGGTGTACGTTGGTACGGTGCTGCTGGGTTTGCTGATTTTGCTCGGCTTTTATCTGTTTATTGTCAGGACTCTCGCCAAGCGAAGCTTAACTGATTTCTTAATTAACATACGGGACGTTCAGCTTCTCGCTTTTTCCACTTCGAGTTCTGCTGCGGTTATGCCGCTGTCTATGCGGGCTGCATCGGAAAGGTTGCGCGTTAAACCCGCGATTTCCAAATTTGTCATTCCGTTGGGTGCGACCGTCAATATGGATGGCACGGCGCTTTACCAGGTCGTCGCTGCCTTGTTTCTGACCCAGGTTTACGGCGTGGAATTGACCACGGCGCAGCTTATCCTGCTAACGATCACCACGGTCGGAGCGTCTATCGGCTCACCGAGTACGCCCGGTGTCGGGATTGTCATTCTGGCGACGATTCTCCAGGATATCGGCATTCCCGCCAGCGGCATAGCGTTGATTATTGGTGTGGACAGAATATTGGATATGTGCCGGACCACAGTCAACGTCTCGGGGGACTTGACAGCCTGTACCGTGATGGACCGATGGTTGGCGGAGCCGGTGGTCGCGAGAGCGGAGAGTCGAGAACCGGAAAAGACCGGATGAAAACAGTCGAGCACTTTCAGTAATGCGATGGTGGGGACGGGCCGACGCCCGGAACACCAAATGATAGGCTTGAGCTAAAAGTCGGAGATTTGTATATTCCCGGCAGAACGCTTGGCCATCAGGTTCGGTCGACATTCACTGTCGACACTGTTCAACGTGGTGGTTTGAAAACTCTTCTGCCAGTGCGTCCAAGGCTACATTTTCAAACCGCTCGATAACGAGCTTCTCCGCCTCTGCGAGCACATCACCCAGGGCATTATTTACTGCTTTCTCTATCGGGCATCGGGAGTGCTCGTCGGTCAGCCCGATAGTAAACATAGTGCTCTCCCCCAAAGCACGGTAAATGTCCAGCAAGGTGATCGACGACAAGGGCACGGTGAGCGTCCACCCGCCACCATGCCCCTTTACAGAATGGACGTAACCTTGCTCCTTCAAGCTTCTCATGGTGCGCCGAACCACGACAGGATTGGTGCTGAGCATAGCGGCAAGGGTTTCAGAGGTTACCGGTTCGCCGAACTGTTGCATATGAATAAGGACATGCAACATGCGAGACAACCGACTGTCTTTCCTCATTATCTGGACCTTATCAATGATCGAGAGGCCATAGGGCGCTCATGAAACATTCATTGTTTCATGTGTTGACAATCCAGCTCAAGGAACTTATGATGTTTCATAAGATAAAGTTTCTGCTCAAGTAAAACGTTTACCCCGGCCACAGGAGAACTTGTAAAGGTGAGAGGCCTTCCCCTGTGCTGTCGGCGCTGAATCATTCGGAGATAGTAAGATGACTTACCCTGATCACCTTTTCCAGTTGTGGACCTGTGCTGTGTTGGCATTGTCGGCCAGTTGCCTGTCGATAACCGTCACACAAACTGAACTGTTCGCGCCAATGCGTGCGTGGATAAGCCAAAAGAATAGCCTGATTGGGCATCTTTTCCAGTGTTTTTATTGCTTGAGCCATTGGGTAGTCTTCGTCGGTATTTTTGTTTATCAACCAACTTTGGTCTCCAGTTCTTTTAAATTTATCGATCTGGTTATCTCTGCATTTTTCACCATCGGGCTGTCGACTTTTTTCAGCGGCATCGTGTTCAAAGTATTTATTAGTGCCTTATCAAAAGCCAGGCTGGAAAATGAAGTCATGGGTTAATTAAGCTTTAACCAAAAAGCGTAAGATACTAAATCCGGTACTCGAGCCATGTCTGATACTGAGATACAAGCGTTGACCGATAGTTTTGCCTATGCCGCGCTGCGCGCTCAAAAGTCCTTCCGTCTTTTTGCTATTCGCTCTATTCAGTTAACGCTGGGTTTATAACCGCGAAAAATTTCGGCTATGACTTTCACAACGTGCTGCACACCGGTATCACGGTCCCGACGGCTGTGCCAGGCGAGATGTAGCGGAAAGCCGTCAACGGGCAATGGCGGTGGCGTTACGACAAATTCATTGCTGTTTGTCATCGTCGAGATACAGAGACTCGGTACCATGGCTACAAAATTCGACTGCGCAAGGATTGGGGGAACCATAAGAAAACTGGGCACAACGACGCCAACTTTTCGGGTTTTATTCAGCTTGGCCAATTGCTGGTCGAGCGGACTTTGTTTGTCGCCCTTTCCTGAAATCAGTACGTGTGGGTAGCTTAGCCAGTTATCGAGTGTGCAATCATCGGTTAATGGATGATCTTTGCGCATGGCCACCACATACTGTTCGGTCAGCAGGGGCGTCCGGCAAATAGCCGTGCCCGATGTGTAAAAAACCGATATGGCAAGATCGCTATCACCTTTTTCAAGCGCTTCCAAGGCGGCGTCGGCGCCATGCCAGGGTTGGAAAATCAGGTCAATTCCGGGGGCTGTCTGATGAAGCTGCTCGCAGAGTTGCGACGCTATCAGCGCCGCCGGCTGGTCTGCAGTAGAAAGGCGCACTGTTTGTTTCAGGTCGGTCAGCTTTAGCTCTTTTGTCACCATGATCCGGGTCACGTCAGCGAGTACGTTTTTAATCGGAATTCGCAACGCCTCAGCTCTGGGAGTCAGGCGCATCCTGCCTTTTTTACGTTCTAACAGAACATCATTAAACTGCAGTCTGCACCGTTCAAGGGCGTTGGAAGTGGCTGATTGCGAAAGACTTAACTGTTCCGCGGCCCGAGAGACATGAGCTTCGTCCAGTAAGGCATCGAGTATCACCAGCAAGTTAAGATCGACGGACCTCAAATTCATCCTATTCTCCTAATTTCTTTATTAAAAACAATTGCTTACCAAGAGGATGGTCTTTCAGGTCAGCACTCTGATGCCTCCAGGAACTATTGATTCTATCAATATTTAGATATAGGTAATATCCGTTGGATAAATGCGCGGAGCTGTTAGAAGATAGTGCTGTCAATGATTCCGTGAGGTGATTCTTATGCAATACACAAGATCGCAATGGCTTTGCTTGAGTTTACCCGTGTTGATCACAGGGCAAATCAGCCTGGCCGGTCTGGCGCTGTTTTTAGATGCCGAAGTATGGACGCTGCACATTGTGTTTGGGTTTTTATTGTTGCTCCCGATTGCTTTTATCACTACTTCAAGCCGGGCGCGAGGTCTGCGTGAAAAAGCCTGGTTGGTAGCCGTACTCTATGCGGTACAAGTCACATTGGGTGCCCTGATAGAAAGTGCCAGTTATTGGCCTATCGCTATTCATTTTATCAACGCATTGCTGCTTTTGCTGGCGAGTATAATACTTGCCAGCGACAGTATTACAGAATCGAAGTATTCAATGCACTAGCTCGTTACGGGGGAATTCACGGTGAAAAAATTTGCTTTGTTTGGTGCGGCGGGAGTCATGGGAAACAGTGTTGCCAAAGCCCTTGAGGCTGCACAGCTGCAGTTTCGTGTCGTCGGACGCTCCAGGGAAAAATTGGAGAAATGTTTTAAAGACAACCCATATGCGGAAATTACCCTATGGGACCCGGACAGCCCGTTGTCCATACGGAAGGCCGCGGAAAATATTCATACGCTAATTTATATGGTAGGCGTCGATTACTGGAAATTTGAGCTTCACCCTGTTCTCATGCACAAGACGCTGGAGGCGGCAATTGCGGCCGGCGTGGAAAATATTGTCCTTATCGGCACCGTGTATCCTTATGGTATGCCACGCATACCCGTTGTCACCGAAAATCATCCGAGGGTTCCCTGTTCTTTTAAAGGGGAAAAACGCAAAGAACAGGAGGATATGTTGATGGCGTCTCACAGAGACGGGCTAATCAACGCGACGGTGCTGCGCCTGCCGGATTTCTACGGTCCGGGGGTCGACAAGAGCTTTTTACACAACGCCATTCAGGCGGGTATTACCGGTAAAACGGCTGATATGATTGGGCCGATTAATTTACCTCACGAATTTGTATTTGTGCCTGATGTTGGCCCGGTGGTTGTGAAGTTGGCGCAGACTAAAGCGGCCTATGGGAACTTCTGGCAGTTGGCGGGTGCCGGTGTTACCACGCAGAAGGAAATAGTCGAACACATTGAGTTATGCACCGGGAGGCGCCTGCGGTTGCGGATTGCCGGTAAAACCCTGTTGCGTATCCTTGGGTTATTTAACTCTTTTTTACGCGAGCTTGTTGAAATGCACTATTTATTGACGCATCCCATATTAATGGATGATAGTGCGCTTCAGGAGTTAATTGGTCCTATCCAAAAAACTTCATATCAGGAGGGCATCCTGCGGTGCCTGGAAGATGGAGGGTTCCAACCACAAGCTCGAGCGAAAAGCATGCAGGCGCAGGAATAGTAGAGTAGCCCTCCTGTATTAAGGGGAGAGTACATGCCCCTGGGATATGGGATATGGGATATGGGAGGAAATCCGATACGCCCTGGCTGCATAAGAGTCTAGGGCCTGTTAAGACTAAATGCTTGTTAGCTAGATTTTCATTGTATAAATGCTTCTTCATTTTTTATAAAACACTCACCAGTTGGTTTGGCTTCGTTGTTGCGATTTACCACCCAACAATCTCCATAGACTGAACAGTAACAAAGCTCCATACCTATACTCTTGTCGAGCTCCAGGATATCCGACACCAGATCACCTTCATACAACAGTGGAGTTACAGTTTGTTCTGGAGTTAATGTAACGCTGCTGATATGAGACTGACCTATTTTTGAAAAGATATCGACTTCATCCCATCGCTTAATAATTTTTTCGCCAACATTGATCTTTGCGTATTCTATAATCGCAGGGCCTGTCCCACGATTAGCTACTACGTAGCTAAAAGTGTCGCCTCTAAAACTTCTATATATCTCCAACTTAGGCCAGACCGATGCTCTTGCATACGCTCGGTCAATATAAGCGGAGTAGATAGAAATGATTGCTGTCAATACTCCAATAAACAGTGCTGATAAGGCAACTAGCATTTCTGGGCTTTTGTACCACTTAGTCTGATCCATTTAGCATTTCTGGGCTTTTGTACCACTTAGTCTGATCCATTAAATATATTCCTTATACCAGGCGATGTGTTTAGCCAGTTAAGCGGCAGCTAGTGCGAAGCACGCTTCTGGCTGTCCCACGGAGGCCGCTTGCGGCCGAACTGATTTACAATGTTAGGTAAATTAGTCCCCAAAACCTTCCGAATGCTGTTTCCCTGAACCGCAAATTTCTTCCCAATCGGCTTTTGAATTTATCCAAATGTGATGAGCAATCTTAAGCTTTTCATCACCAGAGGTAAGCGTGCCAACTGGCACATACATGTTGGATTCATTATTTTTACCTGGCAGTGGCGAGCCACAGTTACTACAAAAACTTGTATGCCAGTCGTGACCCGGCTTGCTCCAATACTTGATATTTCCCTTTCCTCGAATCCAACTGAAGCTGTCATTATCCACGATACTAACTGCGATTCCTCCGCTACCCGTTGAGCGACGACAAATAGAGCAATGGCAAATAAAAACGTCTGACAGTTGCGCCTCGATTTTAAAAGCTACTGCACCACAGTTACATTCGCCAGTTGCCATAACTTTGCTTTTTCTGCCTGACATTTATGGATGGCGCATGCTCGCTTTGCCCATTTTGATACTTCATACGCTTTTTATGTACTTGGTAGGAAAAGGCTTTACCATAGATGCCAAACCCCACCCATCACAAAGAGAGTTTTTCCTATTTTCCAAACTAACAGGTTCCCATTATCTCCCAAGACGATCTATCTAACCGATTGATATATATACTTTTTCATGCAGTCCGGGCGATAGCGAGCAATGGCCTAGTATAAAGCGGGAAAAATATTTAACAATGGCCAAATATTCTGTATGTATAGCCAGTACACCTGACGAGCACAGGGAAGAAGGATAACAGCAAGCGATATCCCGTCGAATTGGGAGCCAATGAAGTTAACGCCCTTGTCAGTTTTTTGGCCGGGGCATGTAGGATGCTGTCGAAACTTGTTTCAGAATTTTCGACATCAAACTCTGTCAGATCAAATATGGCATATACACTTGGGTTGATCCTGTCGGGTGCGCCACTTTCTCTTTGTAGCCTATAGTTGGCGGGTATCCAATCCGGCTGTATCGACGGCTGATGTTGTTTATTGATATGGGCGGTCTTGCCGTTTGAGCGCGTTGAACTTTTTTCGATAGATGGCCATTAATGTCATACAGAGCTGAACGCTGAATCGTAGAGATTGACTTTGTCAATATAATTCTGTAGTTCGAAAATGGTCGGAAAACTTTCAGTTATGGAAAAGCCGGCAGGGTGGGGTATGACGTCTGAACAGCTCGACATATTGATTGATAACGCGCGTATCGAGAAGACCGACAGCAGCCGTGATGACGTTGTTAGAGCGCTATATGGGAAAAACGTATTTTATAGGGTCGACAAGGGTGGCCCGGAATTTTCGATAACGAAAGATGGCAGTGCCTTATTGGTTCTATTTACTTCGCCTCAAGACAGGCGACTCTCCACACAGGTAGGCGAGACCCGTTGGGAAGACGCACTTACACTATTTATAAGAAACGATACGGCAAGAGCGGTGGTGCTGCAGTCGAGTGCGAATGCATGGCTTGGTATCCCCAGAAGCGCGGCGGGAAAAATAATTGGCGTTGTAGAGAGGGGCTGCTTAACGAGTGGCGCTGGGGGAAAGCCTAATGCCTGCCAGCCAGGGCGGCCTTGACCGCCGCCCAGCTCCAGATATCCTGGCCTTACTTATAACATTCGACAGATCACGTCATTTTATCGGCTACGAGGCAAGCCCTAATCTCTAAAGGATAAATCAGAGAATGTTACAACCATTCTGGCGCACATCGGGAAAGGGAAGGCAAAAGGTGATGGCAAGCTCAGAATATTTTTCGACATGCCGGGTCCACATCACCAGATCCGGATTTCCAGCTTCATTGTAAGCGGTGATAATATGTTGTTTTGTCCAGATATAGGTGGGTTCTTCGACTAACACTTTGTTTACCTGGCCCACCTTGCCAAGGGGAAATACCCATAGCCAGCTAAGGTGTTTGCCGTCAACCGTTCTGCGGCCGAAGTCCACACAAAAATGTGGATTGTTGTGTGTCTCCACCTGCGTCCTCGCAGAGTAGGTGCCGAATGTCGTCTGATTGTCCACACGATTATCGAATTCCCTGAGGGTTACCTTATGCATATGGGCCTCGAAGAGGAGTGCGTCTGGCTCACCATTCAGGATGGCCCCATTTCCACGGCGTGTGCAGTCTGTCAAATTTTTCGCAGTGACCGTGGAAGAAGAAGGTGAGTTATAGGATGAATTAACGTTACACAAGCCACTGTGCCTTGCCCATGATTTATTATTTTTACAGAACATGAGATGCGTACCTTTATATTATTTTGCTGTTTATGAAAGTGAACGACATACGGTTAAGTTAAGGGAAAACGGCTGCGCTGTGCTGTCCAAGCGACGTTGAAAATTTAAGTGTCACCGCTTTCTCTGTGTTTGTGATTAACCGTGTTCAGATAACGATGACTTTGACACGGGTTCTTACACCGCCGGCAAACTACAGATGTGTTTCCACATTTCATATTATTGTTCTTTTTGTCTCAAAATTGGCACTGGCTGGTTATCGCAGCCAGACTTAGTAAATCAAGCCGGGGATAGTTGTTTTGTGAAACTGTTGTATTTTACCTGGGCTCTTCCATGATTCAAGGCCGCGATTTTAGATTGGTTAGAATCTGCTTTACATAACACGCCCAATAGAGGGTGCGTAAGCGCACCCGCACACCTGGTAGGCAATACTTTACGCCAAATACGGACATTTAGGAAGAGTTCAGGAAGTTAGTGTTTACTGGTTTGCCATAGTTGAAGACCCCTCAGCCCAAGTTAGATGGCCCATCACGGCAGCAGGCACTTATCATTAGAGTTAAGTGCTTTTACACAAAGGCCTACAGGTAACAAAAGCCATTGGTTGATTGACCTGCGGCTCCATAATCTCTTTGTTTTTTTGTAATAAAAGTGCGCTGAATTCATAAAGATAATGGAACCGTTACGAAACTGCCAAGCTAAATACATACCTCGCCTTGCCTTTCATATCTATATTCCATGAACTTTAGGGATACTACTTGAACAAATAACAGACCCATAATCATGCCGGCAGCGACTTTAGCTATTAGGCCCATAGTCTATTCCTTGTGCACAAGATCGTGCCCCACCTGTATAGGATAGGGCGCGAATTAATTCATCCACTTTTCTCGGTTGCGCAAGCTAAAGCTGATACAGTTATCCCGGATAGCCGTCGCTTAACAGCACCATGGTTTTTGTGTTAAGTGTGTCAAAAAAAGCACAAAGAGATGTTTCACTCGATCGAGTGAGACGATTTTCGGGCTGGCTGATTGCAAGATAATACCGGTTTAATGTAGCTGTCTTAATTAGCGCTTAAAAGTAACTGTTAAAAAGTAGCTATTCAGAGTAACTATTTAAAGTAACTATCGTTCAGATAAAGACCGGCGCGCCGGAAAGTTACCGCGTGAGATTTTATCCCGGTTCTGAAAATCGGGCTTCGTGTATCCGGCCCAGCATTTTTTTGCTTGCGCTCCACAGTCATCAAGGAAAGAAGATGAAAAACCACTATGTTTATGCAACCAGTAAATACATCTCTATAGCCATTCTGGTGGTAGTTACCCAAGTCTTTGGCATCGTATCCGCCAAAGAAACGAGTGACGACACAGCGTCCGCGGTTGAGGTGTCTCCCAACGCGACAACGGAGACGGCGGCCGGGACAAAATCCATAGTCGGCGGCGGCACTGCGGGGGAGGTTGTACTGGCCCACACAGCCGCCGTTGACCCGGCACCAGCCGGCGATGACGCGGCAGACGGCACAGTGAGCGCCGATGCCGCCGCCGCCAACGAAATCGGTTACGATACCCAGCCTTTTAACGGTGAATTTACTACCACGATTGAGATCGATATCCCTAAATACCAGGACTTGGCGCCGTCCATCGCACTGGAATACGAATCCAATAATCGCAACGGCCAGATCGGGCTTGGCTGGCAGCTGGCGGGTTTCTCTACCATTATGAGGCTATCGCCCGGGCGGGGCGCGCCGCGCTACAACGACACCGATATATTTCTGCTGGATCGCAATGAGATCATTCCCTGTTCAGCGGAGATGAACAGCCCCGGCTGCCAGTACGGTGGTACCCATACTGCCAAAGTGGAGAACTACCAGCGCCTGACCCTCGACAGCGAATCCAATCGATGGACTTTGACCTTTAAAGACGGTATCCGCCTTATCTACGGGGCCCAATTGGGGCATGACGTTACAACGCCTTCGGGTACCTTTCACTGGGTGCTTGAGACCATAGTGGACACCCATGGTAACCAGGTGGATTATTCCTATTGGTGTGACGAGACGCCAGCCGCGGCTTCGCCAAACGATTGTTACGCCGAATCCGTCGCCTACAACGGGACCCACATAAAATTTTACTGGGAAGCACGACCGGACATTATTTTTCGCGCTACGGGGAACAGTCTGATGCGCACGGCCTATCGACTCAAGACCGTCGATATCCAGGTGGCGGGCGATCGGCTCGCCACCTATGCGCTCAGCTACAGTCAAAGCGCCTATTCACAGAAATCCCTGCTCACTCAGGTGATGACCCACGGTCGTGATGCTGTTATCGACAACGAGGGGGCCGTTGCCCATCCTGGTACAACCCTGCCACCGGTCGATATCCAATATGCCGAAGAAGCCGGTGATACCGTCACCCTGGCGACGGGGGCCAAATGGTGCAAGGGAGCCTTTGCTACCGGAGGGGATTTTGACGGCGACGGTCGCATCGACTACCGCTGTGGTACCAGGGTTGGCTTATCGAAAGGTGACGGCAGTTTCGAGGTGGTCGATGACGGCAAATGGTGCGGGGGAGAGCAGCTTTCTATCGGCGACTTTAATGGCGACGGTCAAACCGATTTTCAATGCCACCGCCAGCGCGATGGCAAGAACTGGATCAAAATGTCCCGCAATGGCCGCCATTTCGATGTGATTGTCGGAGAAAAATGGTGTGCGGGCAGCAATCTGTTTTCGCTCGGTGATTTCAATGGCGACGGCAAAACCGATTATCAATGCAAGCGGGCCCGCGACGGCCAGAACTGGGTCAACTTCTCCAACGGCGATGGTACTTTTACCCTGGTTCAGGGGCAGGAGTGGTGTCGCTCGGGGACATTTTCGATGCGGGACTTCAACGGTGATGGCCGCACCGACTACCATTGCCGTGACGGTGGTAGAAACGCCATTGCCCTGTCCAATGGCGACGGTTCTTTCACCCGCGTAGGGGGCTTTAATTTTTGCTTCCCGCAAAGTGATTTTCAATTTGCCTTTGGTGATTTCAACGGCGACGGTCTGACCGACTATCATTGTCACAACCCAGAGAAGGGGACCACCTCAATAGCCCTATCCCATGGCAATGGGCGCTTTACCAAAGTGTCAGGCCCCAAATTTTGTAAGGGCTACAAGCTGTCATTAGGTGATTTTAACGGTGATCACTTTACGGATTACCAGTGTCACAACAAGATTGATGGCTACACCGCGATAGCCTTCTCCCTGGGCGACGGCACTTTCAATAGGGTGGCGGGAGCTCGGTTTTGCAAGGAAGAGCGGTTCAACACATTTGCCATTGATGATTTCAACGGTGACGGAATGAAGGACTACCAGTGCCACAACACGGACAGCGGCGCCAATACCGTGCGGCTATCGGTCCCGGCCCGGCATCTCAAGCTCGCGCGAATCAGCAACCGTTTTGGCGGCTCCACCCAGGTGGACTATACGCCGTCTTCGACCTGGCTGAATGTCAATAATCCGCCGATTGTACAGACGGTTTCAAGGCTTTCCCGGGATGACGGTCGCGGGCGGGCCGACAGTGTTCGGGTGACCACCCACAGCTATGGTTTCGGGCTGGAGGACAAGCAGGATCGGCTTTTTATGGGCTTTAAAACCGCCAGGAAAAACCTGCCCTGTATCGCAGAAGAAGATCAGTGTCCCTACGAGATCGCTGTCTACCGACAAGACCGGGCGACGCGGGGAAACGTGGAGTCAATTCGACACTTCAGCGGTGATGCGCAATTATTGCGCAGCCAGCACTACTACTACGATGTGGATCATACGGTACTCCCTTTGAAAGGTCTCCTCACCGGTCGCACTCTTACCGAATTTGTCAATGGTGAGTCAAAACAAAGCGGCATCGATCGGGCCTTTGATGCTTTTGGCAATGTGGTGCGAACAACGTCCCTCGGCGATCTCGCTGTGCAGGGTGACGAGCGTAGCATCCACACAACTTTCGCCCCCAACACGAGTGACTATATTGTAGAACTGCCGGCGAAAGTGGAAACCTTTGACGGTGCCGGTGATTTGGCACAAAAAGTGGCTGAAATCCGCTATTTGTATGATGGCGCGCAGCATTGGACCAGCCCGCCGAGCACAGGTAACCGCACCCAGGAACAAAGCTGGCTCGACAGTGAAAACCGATTCATTGCTACACGTATGGAGTACGACACCCGCGGTAATGTCATCGATACCTACGATCCCGTGGGCGCTCGCACGGAGTTCGTTTACGGCGCAACCGGGGAGTTTGTGATCGAAACCCGCAACCCTCTGTATTTCGCCGGCGATACCCGCCATAAAACCCGTGCTACATGGGATATCGCCTGTGGCGTTCCGCTTACTGAAACCAATGAAAACAACCAAGCCACCCGGTTTCAGTACGATGCCTTGTGCCGCAAAAAACGGGTCGATTTTCCCAGTGGCGACTTTGAAGCCATCGAGTATAAACATCATGGCGATCCGAAGACGCAGTATACGCAGATGTTCACATCAGGGCCTCAAGGTCAGAGCGATCTTTGGCACCGCGAGTTTTTTGACGGCTTCGAGCGCACCTATAGAAGCGAAAAGCCCGCCGGCGATGGCGCCGTGTTGCAAAGCCTGACGGAATTCAATCTGCGCGGTTCGGCTGCAGCGCAGAGTGACTGGCATCGGGCAGGTGCGACGGCGCGATGGACGGCGTATCACTATGACAATCTGGACCGCAAGACCCGGCTTACCGAAGCCGATGGCCGCGTAATGCGCTGGGACTACCAACTTGGCCCCTATTTTGACCGGGTGGTGCGTACCAACCACCAGGGCAAACGCAGTGTTAAACATTATGATGCGTATGACAATATGGTGCAGCAGGACAGGTTTTTAGGGGGCAAGGTCGTATCTTGGCGGGCCGATTTCGATGCCTTGAATCGAGTGACAGGCATTACCGACGATGCGGGCAATCACTGGATTTACCATTTTGATTCCCTCGGTCGTCAAGTTCAGGTCGATGATCCTGATCTGGGTATACGCCAATACGCCTACGATGATGTCGGTCGCCTGCTTGTCGGTACCGATGCCCTGGGTCAGCGCACTGAATACGAATACGATCTGCACGGTCGCAAGCGCCGGGAAACCGCGCTGGCGGGTACACCAAGCCCACAGATCACTGAGTTCAGCTACGATGAGGCAAGCCCCGGCCATCACAATGTGGGCCTGCTCACCACAGCCGGGAATGATCATGCGGTTATTCGCTACGATTATGACAAGGGTGGCCGCCAGGTACAGAGTGTCCACGACGTTGACGGCCAAACTTACCGTTTTAACACCGCTTTCGATGCCGCAGGTCGTATTCTATGGCAGCGCTACCCGGATGGTGACGGGGTTGGCAGCGACGCCCAACCCTGGCAATACGATGCCGCCGGCCAGCTTCAGACAATTCCCGGTCTTATTGAGGACATCGTCTATAACGACCACGGCCTGATTACTCGCAAAGTGCTTGGCAACGGTGTGATAACCGACTACGGCTATAACGACGATAACGATTGGCTGATGTCCATTGTGTCGCAAAGCGGCGCTGAAACTATCCAGAATATAGTGCACCAGCGGGATTCATTGGGATTGATAACGCAAATTTCCAGCAGCTTTGCCGGGGAAAGCTGGCGTTATGGGTACGACGATCTTTATCGGTTGAAAGCCGCCACCAATCTCGATGATACCGGCCTCAGCCAGTCATTCGATTACGATACGGTTGGCAATATGGTCTACAACTCCAAAGTGGGGGATTATCGTTACGGGGCGCCCGGGGGTGATCGACCGCACGCGGTACTGGCGGCCGGCCCACACACTTATGAATACGATTTAAACGGGAACATGATTTCGGGCAGTGGCCGCCAGATTGACTACGACGGTAGCGATCGACCGATCCGCATTAACACTGGTACGTTTGCCTATGGTCCCGATGGCCGGCGCGTGAAGAAAGTCGAAAACGGCGTTACGACTTTATATATAGAGAATCTTGAGATTCGCGAAGGCGAAGTGACCAAATATCTGCCCGAGGATGCCAAACGCTACCACGGCGAAAACTTTTGGCTACATAAGGATCATCTGCAGTCCGTTCAGGCAGTAACAAACAGCGCCGGTGAGGTTGTACAGCGCTACGCTTATGCCGCCTATGGCGAGCGGTTGCGCAGCAGCAGCGACCATATTGAAACGCATGGCTTTGTCGGGGAACGTCTTGATGAAACGGGTTTGCTGTTTCTCAATGCGCGCTATTACGACCCGCTGCTGTCGCGGTTTATTTCGGCTGATCCGTCCGACCCCCTCGAAGCGGGTGTCGGATTGAACCGCTACAGCTACGCCTTTAACAACCCGATTTATCTCAAGGACCCGTCGGGACTTACGGCGGAGGGCGGCGAGGGGGACCGGGGACGGGGACTGTCTGCTGATCCTGGCGATGAAAGCGACAATGAGGCTGATGAAAACGATAATGAATCGGGTAATTCGGACGAAGGCATCCTATCATCACAGCAGGATTATCTGGATGCTATCGAAACCATGAAAGGTATTCATAAAAGCAATTTGTTAGAGGCGGAGGAACATAATCGCAGAGGGGTTAAGGCGTTGGAAGAGGCGGGACGACTGCGCTCGGAGGGAAAGGTGGAAGAGGCCGAGAAGGCTGAAGAGGAAGCGGAACAGGCCTTTCAGGAGAGAGATCAGTCGCTCAATCAGGCCTCGAGGTCCCAGGAGACTCTCGATGTGCTCGGGAAGGCGTTTGAAGGGAAATTTGGCGGAGTGGATTTATAGTCTCCGCTCGCCGTTACGGGCACCGATCCGCAGTTAACTTCGGTAATCGCTGCCCGTTGTTTTGCCTAAATAATATTGGTGGTCAAGCTTTATTTATTTCTTGACCGAGGAGTGCTGCCGGCAGTGGGACTCGCGGTTGTGGTAGCCGGCGAGTCCCTGTCTGACTCAAAAATCCGTTGGCGCCGGAGGTGCCTTAAGCGGCGGTGGCGCTGACGCTGGTAACTGTTTTAGTAACTCAGTTACAGCGCGCTCTATCGAGGGATCTTGTCCCTGGTAAATTAACTCCGGGCGATCCACCACCTCAATATCGGGCTTCACTCCCTCATTTTCCACCACCCAGTTGCCGTCGGTATCCAAAATTCTAAACGTTGCCGCAATCACCTGGCCGCCATCGGCCAACTGCGGGTTACCGGAGATACCGATTAATCCACCCCAGGTTCGCGTGCCGATGATTTTTCCCAGACCGTTTTTGCGGAAATAATAGGGTAAAGCATCGCCTCCGGAGGATGAGTAACCGTTGACGAGCATCACTTTCGGGCCGCTGTGGTGATAAAAGGGCGTTGCGCTAGGCTCCAGGCCGCGGCGTTTCCAATAATTTAACGGCTTGCGTGACAACACTTCAATCATACGATCGGGGATGAAGCCGCCACCGTTATACCGATCATCGATAATCAAGGCTTCTTTATTGATCTGGGGGAGAAACTGTTTGAACAGTTCCCGATTGCCGTCGATATGCGTATTGGGCAGATGAATATAGCCCACGCGACCCTTTGATATTTTTTCCACATAACGTGCGCGATCCGCCACCCAGTCCAAATAGCGCAAATTTGTTTCGCGCTCAATCGGTTTAACAAGCACATCCCGCGCATTTTTCCCATCAGCCTTTTTGGATATAGACAAAGTGGTGGTTCTACCCGCAGTATTTTCCATCAGTTGGTAGAAGTTCTCGACGCTCTTGCTGGCGATACCGTTAACGGCAGTGATAAATTCACCTTCCCCGACATCAGTCTGTGTTAACGGTGAACGGAAGTTGTCATGCCAGTTTTCACCTTTAAAGACTTTGGTAATCTGAAAATTGCCTGAGGCGTGCGGCTTTATATCTGCCCCCAGCAGCCCACCGTCAATTCGTTTTACCGATGGCTCATCGCCACTTTGCACGTAAATATGTCCCGCATTCATCTCCCCGGCAATTTCGCCCAGGATAAAATCCAGATCGGCGCGGTGAGCCACGTGATCAACCAACGGGCGGTATTTGTCGTATATTTTTTGCCAATCCTGGCCGTGCATATTGGGATCGTAAAACCAATCGCGAAGGATGCGCCATGCATCTCTGAATAAATGAGGCCATTCGATTTCCGGATCAATGCGAACTTGCAGATTAGCCAGCGCAAGACGTTTCTCATCCGGTTTTTGTTCGGGCTTTGCTTCAATGACAGAGAACTTGTCCTTTTGCTTCACCAGGATTTTTTCTCCGCCGGCGGCTAAGCGGTAGTCGTCGATTTTTTCTGCGATTGTTTTTGTTTCCGCATCGTCACCGATAGTGACCAGTTTCAATGTTGATGTGTCCCCCTCTCCGGCGAGCACAATAACACCTTCCTTATTGGCAGTAAGGCGGCTATAGCTGCCTGCCTCAGCGTTTAAAGCCATTGCGAGATTGCGCATTTTCATTGCGTCAAGCGTAATCGGCTTTGGCCTCTTGTTTTCTTTATCACTTTCCTTATCTTTTTTTTCCTCAACCGGTCCGACCTCATCACTTTTTAACGCGCCCAGCATCTCAACGCTGTTGTTGAGTGGTACCGCGTAGATTCGGGTGGCCTTATGATAGAGATAGTTAAATTCGTAGTCGCTGAAGCTCAGGTTGTAATCGCGATTCGAGAGGAAATAGAGATACCTGCCTTCAGGGTCAAACACCGGCGAATAATCAGAAGTATTATTGTCGCTAAGTTGTAATTTTGATTTTTTCCTGCTGTCGTATAGCCATATCTGTGACAAACCGTTTTTTGCGCCCTTTACGTAGACCAGATAGCGTCCGTCTGACGAAAACCGATAATGGGTAATGTCAGCGTAAATGCCTCGATCAATCTCGCTGGCTTTGCCGTTAATCTCCATTATCCACAGTTTTTGGTTTTTATCTGCCCAGGCAATTTTATCTGAGCTGCCGGCCCATACCGGGGGGAATAACCAGATATTCGAATTTTGAGTGAGCTGTTTTGCGCCGCCTTTACCGTCTTGACTCCGAATGTACACTTCGTACTCGCCCGTGATATCACTCAGATACACGATACTCCTTCCATCCGGCGACCAACTCGCGCTGATTTCCCTTGCCGAGGTAGAGTTGGAAATATTGCGTATGGGCCCGTTTTTTTCCGGCACTGTAAACAGCTCTCCTCGAGCGGCTATCAGGGTACGCTTGCCGTCATGAGAAATATCAAAGGAGTCGACGAACTTGGCAGCCTCTTTGAAACTGGCCTGGCGATACTGGCGTTCCCCGGCAACCACTATGTTCAGCCTTTCAGTTTTGCTATTTGTAGGATCAAATCGATACAGAAAGCCGCCATTCTGGTAAACAACCGCATCCGGTCCCGCGCTTGGCCAAAGTACGTCAAATTCCTTGTGGAAAGTTTGCTGGCTGGGCTGCGCCGAATCTTGATGGCGGTAAAGGTTTAGTATGCCCTCACGATCGGAAGCAAAAAAAATGTTGTCGCCTACCCAAACAGGTTGCTGGTCGGTGCCGTCGAAAGACGTCAGTTGCTTGCTGGTATTGTTTTCCAGATCGTAGGTCCAGACGTCCTGAGCACGGCCACCGCGATGTCGTTTCCAGGTTCGCCACTCGCGGTCTATCGGTGTATAGACGAGTGTTTTGCCATCCGGTGACAGCATACCTCCACCACCTTCGGGTACAGCCATTTCTATCGGCATTCCTCCATCTGCCGGTACTAGTATGGGTCTGCCCATACGCGGTCCCCACGGCAGCCGGTTGGCCCGTACCAGAATGTATTTGCCGTCCGGTGTCCAATCCATGACGCGATAATCAAAACCTCCCCGCGGTGGCATCTTACCGACATCGTTATAGTAAGTGAGCTGTTTGAGCCCGCTGCCATCCCGATTCATGACGTAGACCTGTCGATTGCCGCTGTACTCGGCGGAAAAAGCGATTTTACTGCCATCAGGCGAAAACTTGGGGAATAACTCCAGCCCTTCATCAGAAGTCAAGCGCGTGGCTGTTCCCCCCTCGATTGAGGCCGTATAAATATCGCCGCCATATACGAAAGCGACATGTTGCTTGTAAATATCCGGAAACCGAAGCAGGCGGGTCGTTTCCTCCTGGTCCGCCAGGGTTATATGAGATGACAGAAACCCCACAAAAAATAGTGTGAGTGGAAAGTATTTGTATAGAGCCATTGTGTGTTCTCTGGTTAATAGGTATAAAAAGTTAATAGGCATAAAAAGTTAACAGGTATAAAACGAATGCCGGCGGCTAGATCACCGGACTTATCATACTGACTTGCAAATAGTGATTTTTGAGAGTGGTTCCCGCCGCTACATCTCCAGTAATTGAGTGACACCGACTGATCAGTGTGCAAGCAGAATTAACGTTTAATTTCCCGGCTACTTTACCTCAAACAGTGAATGAGCAGCAACTATTTGTCAGTTGGTGTTTGCTGTAACTACTCTGCTCGCTGAGGCGTTGGAAATAAGTTGTTCGCAATACTGATTGAGTGGCAGTTTGCGCAGTTGAGGTTGACACTTTTTACTTAAACACTGCTTTATCCAAGCGGATCTGCGGTATAAAATTGCGCTTGGCAGCAGTGAACTTCATCTTCGTCCGCTATGGCTGCTTGCCCCTGGGAAGGCCAGGCCAATTTGTGAGCTAGTTTGCTGGAATGGTTACCTTTCCACCCTCAGTTTCGCGATACTTTTCTATGACGTCGACAAAGACATTTCCTCCAGTGTCGATTAAAGAACCGCTCTTCTCGGCCCAAAAACCCACTCTGGACCCCCGGATGAAATTTCCTTTGGCATAACCTTTACCACCTGTTACTTTTATAACACTTCTTGCGTCAAATACCCTGTTATCTTCGAACCTAATACTTTGAGCCTGCTCCTTTATCCTAACGGCTTTGGCGCAATCGTAAAATTCGTTGTTTTTAATGAGAATGTCAGTTCCCCGAGTTAGCTGAATGGCTTTATCATGGCAGTGGAAAAACTCAGAGTTTAAAATTTTAATATTTTCTCCCGTTACATAATGCTTACTTTTAGATATCGAAATCGCATCTTCACAAACATCGACATTGACAATATTGTCAATAACAATGTTGGACCCTTTAACATGAATTCCATCGGGCGCACCTCTTATCCACAGGTTCTTTAAAGTAGATCCGGGCAGTAGAATAAACATTGGCGGCATACCTTCGCGTTGAGAGCAGTCACCCTCGCCATTCCAGTCGTACATATCGCCATTGCCATCGAATATCTCGTTCTCTCCAACAGTTATTGTTTCCCGCACATCTACTGTCTTACCGGTAAAATTCTGCAGGGGAGCGTATTTTTTTAATCCGCCGTTGCCGTAGGAAAAGCAGGAAACTGTCAGTAGCAAAACAAAAGTGCCAAATATATTACCTTGGTATCCCATCGCTTAACCTATTTTTTTCCAGGTTGATTATGGAGACTAAATTGGGTGGAATATACACGTTCGCAAACGGAAATCAAAATCACTTCCATAGGCTGGCTGCCCCACCAGAGAGACGCAATCAAAGCCGACCGCCTGATCGCTGAAGCCCTGGCTAAACTGCCCGGCGCCGGTTGACACCGAACAGGCAGTAGAGCCCCGGTCTGGCCAGTGGCAACACAGTATGTCGACGATATTCATCCCCCCGTTTAACCCTGCGCGCTAAAGACAATTCAAAGCCCTTTATTAAGCCAATAATGCTATATTAGAATGCCCTAATGTAATTGTCGTACAGGTCTGCTGACGCCATGAACAACACCACTGCAAACCTCGAGGCCATGCAGGAACACGCCAAGGAGGCCGCCCAGCTGTTGCGGTCCATGTCGAATGAGAGCCGGCTGATGGTACTTTGCAGCCTGATTCAAGGTGAGTTGTCGGTCAGTGAACTCAATGAGCGGGTGCCGTTAAGCCAGTCTGCCCTGTCCCAGCATCTGGCATCGCTGCGTGAGGCCGGCCTGGTGAGCACCCGCAGAGAGTCCCAGGCTATCTATTATCGCCTCGACGGTGACGATGCGGTGAAGGTCATCGAGGTCCTGCACTCTATATTCTGTCCCGATTTATAGGCGGCCAGCCGTTATGCCAAAGTAGTCCGTTGCTAACCGGGAAAGAGGGCTTGATCTTTATATTAGAATATTCTAATTTAGATAAGTCTGAATTATAGGCATCTGGATGGAAAGTCTCCAAATCAGATTTACCAGGAGGTCAATTATGAATATCGATCGCTTTGTCTTCGCTTTCGCCGGAACCTTGATCCTTGTCAGCTTGGTGTTGGGCCAATGGGTACATCCTTACTGGTTCCTGCTGACGGCATTTGTGGGCTTGAATATGTTTCAGGCCGCGTTTACCGGGTTTTGCCCCCTGGCCAGCATTTTGAAAAAGCTGGGTGTGAAACCGGGCAGTGCTTTCGGCTAGAGGATTATCACTATGCTTGTGTTATCCGAACATGCCGTCGCTCGCCCCAGGTCCGGATTTGTCCTCAGTGGCCTGTTGAGCCTGTTGCTTATCCTGCTGGTGGCCGCGCCGAGTTTGAGTCCGGCCGGGTTTCCCTTCCTGCATCCTGTCAATATCGATACCGATCCGGAAAATATGCTGCCGGCGGATGAGCCGGTGCGGGTGTTCCACAATGCCATGAAAGGCGAGTTCGGGCTCTATGACATGGTCGTGGTGGGGGTCATTAACCGGCAGCACCCGCAGGGTGTTTTCAATCGCGAGTCCCTCGGCCATATCCACGCGCTGGCGAATTACGCGCAACAGATCAGTTGGGAAAAGGGGGGCGAGCAAAAGGGGGTTGTCGCTATCGATGTTATCGCGCCCTCCACGGTCGATAATATCGAGCAGGCCGGCCTCGGCTCGGTGCGTTTTGAATGGCTGATGAGTCGCCCGCCCGAGACCGACGCCGAGGCGCTGGCCATCGCCGATAAGGCCATGCGCCTGCCGTTCCTCAACGACACGCTGGTCTCGCGGGATAAAAAGGCAATGGCGCTGTACATCCCGATAACCTCGAAAAACGACAGCTATGAAGTCGCCCAGCGCCTGCGGGCCAAGATTGCCGAATTCGACACGGCGGATGAATTTCATATCACCGGTCTGCCTATAGCCCAGGATCAGTTTGGTATCGAGATGTTCAAGCAGATGGCGATTTCGGCACCGGTGGCGATGCTGCTGATTTTTATCCTGATGTGGTGGTTTTTCCGGCATGTGAAACTGGTGATCGCGCCCTTGGTCGTGGCGTTGATCTCGGTGATTCTAACCATGGGGCTATTGGTGGTGACGGGCAATACCATCCATATTATGAGCTCGATGATTCCGATTTTTGTGATGCCCATTGCGGTGCTGGATTCGGTGCACATACTGTCGGATTTTTTTGACCGCTATCCACAGTTGCGGGATCGCAAAGCGACGCTGAAGGCGGTGATGGAGGAACTCTCGGCGCCGATGCTGTTCACGTCGATCACCACCTGCGCCGGGTTCGGCTCGCTGGCGTTTACCCCGATTCCGCCGGTGCAGACATTCGGCGTGTTTGTGGCGCTCGGCGTGGTATTCGCCTGGTTGCTGACCGTCACCCTGATTCCGGCTTATATTATGCTGATGCCCGAGTCCTCGCTAAGCGGGTTTGGCATGGGGGCAAAAGGTGAGGCGCATACGCCACTGTCGCGGATGCTCCAGCGCGTCGGCCTGTTCACTTACCGGCGCGGTAAACTGATCCTCGCGGTTACGGCGGTACTGGCGGGCGGGGCGGTTTACGGCATCCAACAAATTCAGATCAACGATAACCCGGTGAAGTGGTTTGCCGAAGACCATACCATCCGGGTCGCCGACAAGGCGTTGAATGAACGTTTTGGCGGCACCTATATGGCGTATCTGGCGCTTGCCCCCGCGGCCGGAGAAAACGGACAGCCCGCCCAGACTCGGGCTGGGCTGTTGCAGAGCCTGGCCGGTCTGGACCCGCAGATTATTGCCGTGATTGAAAACAAATTGAATACGTTACCCGGTGACTCGCCGCCGGCCTGGTTGCCGGCCTTTACGGCATTTGCACTGGCGCAGCAGGAGGCGACAGCGACGGATGCCGAGTGGGAGGCCTGGGATCGGGTGTTGCTGAGCGCCGGTGAGTGGCAGCAGGCGCAGGAGGTATTCAAGCGACCGGAGGTATTGCGCTATATGGCATCGCTGCAGCGCTATCTCGACGGGACCGGGTTGGTGGGCAAGAGCAATGGCCTGCCCGATATTGTCAAAACCGTGCACCGGGAGCTGTTTCTCGGCCGCGAACAGGACTTCCGTATCCCCGATACCCGGGCGGCAGTGGCGCAAACCCTGATCACTTATCAAAGCGGTCACCGCCCCCAGGACCTGTGGCATTTCGTCACCCCCGACTACCGCCAGAGCAATCTCTGGATTCAGCTCAAAAGCGGTGACAACAAGGATATGAATGCGCTGGTGGGGGCGGTGGAGACGTTTTTCAGCGAAAATCCGCCGCCGGTAGCGCTGCAGCACAACTGGTTCGGCCTGACCTATATCAATGTTATCTGGCAGGACGAAATGGTGGCCGGCATGTTGAAGGCTTTCTTGGGCAGCTTTGTGATCGTATTGGTGATGATGACTGTGCTGTTCCGGTCGCTGTGGTGGGGCCTGCTCAGTATGCTGCCGCTGACGGTGACCATCGCCGCGATCTACGGGCTGATCGGCCTGGTTGGCAAGGACTATGACATGCCGGTGGCGGTGCTGTCGGCTTTGAGTCTCGGTCTGGCGATTGACTATGCCATTCATTTTCTGGCGCGCAGTCGCTACCTGCAACAAAGCCAAGGTTCCTGGGCGTTGGGGATCAAGGCCGTTTTCGGCGAACCCGCCCGGGCTATCAGCCGCAATGTGATTGTGATCGGCGTGGGCTTTTTACCCTTGCTTGTCGCACCTTTGGTGCCTTATCAAACGGTGGGATTTTTTATCTCTTCCATCTTGGTGTTTGCCGGTGCCGCATCGCTGCTGATTCTGCCGGCACTGTTAACCCAGTTCGAAACCGTGTTTTTTAAAAACCAGGAGCCGACAACATGTACGACCGTATCGCCCTGACAGCCCTATTGTGGCTGGTTGGTGCCGGACAGGCCGGCGCCGTTGCCGTGCAGGACATTGTGGATAGAGCCAATCGCGCTGCTTATTATCAGGCGGCCGACGGTAAAGCCAAGGTGCATATGCAGATCGTCGACAGTCGCGGGCGTGAGCGCAATCGGCACTTTGTTATCTTGCGCAAGGACGTGGACGACGCCAATGATGGTGAGCAAAAGCTCTATGTTTATTTCCACAGCCCGGCCGATGTCAACAAAACGGTGTTTATGGTCTGGAAATATGTCGACCGGGATGACGACCGCTGGATGTACCTGCCCGCTCTGGATTTGGTCAAGCGTATTGCCGCCAGCGATGAGCGCACCAGCTTTATGGGATCGCACTTTTTCTACGAGGATGTCTCCGGGCGCACGCCGGCTGAAGACAGCCACCAGTTGCTGGAGGAGACCGACGACTACTTCGTGTTGCAGAGCACGCCGAAGGAAGCGGAAAAAGTTGAGTTTTCCCGCTACAAGAACTGGATTCATAAAAGCACATTTATTCCGGTTAAAACCGAGTTTTACGACAGTGCCGGCAAAGTCTACCGCACCTACGAAGCTTTGAGGGTCGAAGTCATCGAAGGCTTTGCAACGGTGACTCAATCCAAAATGAGCGATACGCGCATCGGTGGCTACACCACCTTGAGCTACAGTAACGTGGACTACAACCTGGACATACCGGAAGCTATTTTCAGCGAGCGCTACCTGCGCAGTGCACCGAGAAAATACCTGCGGTAATTGAAGGGTTAACATGAAAATTCCTTCGCTTTTCATTCTCGCAACCCTGGTCGCACCGGCGCTGCTGGGAGCCGAACCGCCGGCGCTACCGGCCGGACTCGGTACGGCGGCGGAGCCTGAGCGGGCCGAGGATGAAGACGGCGAAGCACTGTTCAGTGGTTTTGTCGAAACCCGCCTGGGTACGCGCCTGCGGGAAGACGACACCCAAAAGGATGCCTCACTGGGCGAAGCCCGGGTGCAACTGCAGTGGGATCAGGACTATCGCTGGGGCCAGATTTCCTCCACCGCCGATTTGGTATTTGATCCGGTGCTGGACGATCACTCCTTTGACCTCGACGCCGGCGAGGGCTGGCTTGAGCTGCGTGAGCTTAATGCTTTGCTGCACCCGAGCGAATCTACCGATTTGAAAGCGGGGCGGCAGATACTGACCTGGGGCACAGGCGATCTGCTGTTTATCAATGATTTATTTCCGAAGGATTGGAATGCTTTTTTAATCGGCCGCGATGAAGAGTACCTGAAGGCGCCTTCCGATGCGCTGAAACTGTCGTTTTACGCCGATCTGATTAACCTGGACCTGGTCTATACGCCGGTTTTCGATGCCGATCGCTTTGTCGATGGACGGCGGCTGTCGTACTTCAATCCCCGGGTCGATGCGATTGTCGGTCGCGAGTACCCGGTGAATGTTATCGAGCGCGACCGCGAGGGCGAGGACGGTGAGATTGCCCTGCGTGCGCACCGACTCTGGGGCGCCGCGGAAATGGCGGCCTATTACTATCGGGGTTTTTGGAAAAGTCCCGCCGGTATGGACCCCGCCACCGGCCTGTCGACGTTTCCGCGCCTGGCCGTGTACGGCGCCAGCGTACGCGGGCCAATGGCCGGTGGTATCGGCTATGCGGAGGTCGGTTTTTACGACAGCCGCGATGACAACAGCGGCACAGATCCTTTGATCAGAAACAGTGAGTGGCGCTTTTTGCTCGGTTTCGAGCGGGAGTTGGCACCGGAGTTAACCGGTGCGGTGCAGCTCTATCGGGAATCAATGACCGACCACGGCGCCTACAGAAGCAGCCTGGCGACAAACGCCTTCGTGAAAGACCGACACCGCGATCTGGTGACCCTGCGCCTCACGCAAACACTGATAAACCAGCGTCTGACCCTGTCGCTGTTCAACTTCTGGAGCCCGTCGGAAGAGGACGGTTATGTGCGGGCCAAGGCCAATTATAAAGCCAGCGACCATTGGATATGGGAAGTGGGCACGAATGTTTTTTACGGCGATCAGGTGGAGACATTCTTCGGTCAGCTAAAGGATAACAGCAATCTGTATATCGCGTTGCGATACGGATTTTAACCAAGAGGTGACTTCCGGGGAGGAGGATCATGGTACATATAGCGATTGTCGGCGCGGGCATTGGCGGTTTGCCCGCCGCCTATGAATTGAGAGAGTTGTTGGGCGGGCGCAATGCCCGGATTACGTTGATCGACAAGAAACCCGATTTTCAGTTTGTGCCCTCAAACCCCTGGGTAGCGGTGGGTTGGCGGGTGCGCAAGGATATCAGTATCGAGCTGGCGCCGCTGTTAAAGAAAAAAGGGATTAACTTCATCACCGGTGAAGTCAGGAAGATTGAACCCGAGAGCAATCAGTTGACATTGCACGACGGCGGTTCGGTTACCTACGATTACCTGGTTATTTGCACCGGTCCGCGCCTCGCCTTCGAGTTGATCGACGGTCTGGGGCCGCAGGGATTTACCCATTCTATCTGCACCACTGCTCATGCCGAGCGCTGTTACGAGGATGTGAAACGCCTGATCGAAAACCCCGGCCCGGTGATTATCGGCGCTGCCCAGGGGGCCAGCTGTTTCGGGCCGGCCTATGAGTACGCGTTTATCCTGGATAAAGCCCTGCGCGACAAGAAGGTCAGGAAAGATGTCGCCATGACCTATGTCACCAGTGAACCCTATATCGGCCATCTGGGGCTGGGTGGTGTCGGCGACTCGAAGTCGCTGCTTGAATCGGAACTGCGACAGCGCCATATTAACTGGGTATGCAATGCGCAAATCCATTCAGTGGCGCAAGATACTATGGCGGTGGAGGAGCTCAAGCCAGACGGTACCTGTGCGGGCAATCATACCCTGCCGTTTAAACACGCTATGGTTTTGCCGGCGTTTCGCGGGATAGAGGCGATAGCCGCCGCCCCGGCGCTCGGCAACGACAAAGGTTTCGTACCCATTGACGATTACCAGCGCCATCCCAAATACAACAACATCTACTCGGCCGGCGTGTGTGTGGCGATTCCCCCGGTCGAGGCCACGCCGGTGCCGGTGGGCACGCCCAAAACCGGCTATATGATCGAGTCGATGGTGACCGCGCTGGCGCAGAATATCAAAGCCGATATCAACGGCGAAAAGCCCACGGCCCAGGCGACCTGGAACGCTATCTGTCTGGCCGATATGGGCGATTCCGGCGCTGCTTTCGTGGCCCTGCCGCAAATCCCGCCGCGCAATATCACCTGGATGAAGAAAGGCAACTGGGTGCATACCGCCAAAATTGCGTTCGAGAAATACTTTATCAAGAAAATGAAAGCGGGCAAAACCGAACCATTGTATGAACGTTTGATTTTAAAGTTTTTTGGTGTTGAGAAGCTGGAAAACAAACAGTAAGAAAGCTTTAACCCTGGCCTTGAGCTTCGTGAGGCTAAGGGTTTCCCGGTTGTGAGCGACAGCTTGCTACCTGCGCGAAAGCGATAGGCTTTCGTTGCCTCCAATGGTCAAAGGCTTAGCTGTGTGGGTAGAAACCCCTACAAATGCCGGAAGGTAAGCACAAAAAAAGATTGACTGAAATAAAGCTTGATCTTTTATTAGACTCGATAGAGTGAAGTCCGGTGTTGATCTTTACGTTGGAAACAGCGTCGACGCATTACAATAAACTCAACCTTTAACCGAAAAAATGCGTTTTCGTCGCAGCCAGGTATACATGGCTTACATTCAGCTTTTCTCCTAAAGCCCCTTTTTTTATAAGGCATCATCGAGGTTCTTTTCTCTCGCGCTTTCGTTTTTTTAAAAAAAACGACCAAGGCCTTTTGTGTTTCAAGCCTCAATTGCAAGTTAATGTAGGTAGATACACTGACAAATGGACGCAAACAAGCACAAAAAAGTATCAGCTGACAGTCGTTGACCTTTTACGGTGCGCAGTAAGATAAAAGTTTTCCTCAATATTTATGTTGGCAAAGTAGCGGACAGTAAAAAACTGTGTCCGGTTTTTCACTGACAAAACTGTTTTGTCATCGCAGTAAAGCAAACGTCTTTCGCTTTCAGTTTTCCACTAAATTGTTTTTGTTTATAAGATTTAGTCGGCGTTTTTCAATTTTCACAAACAAAACGTTACTTATTTTTTTGTTGTTTTTGGTGACATTCAAAATTAAATGGTGGACAATCCGCCTCACCGATTAACTTGATCAATAACCAGTTTGTGTTGGCTCAAGTATTTTCAAACCACCAAACCGTTAGATGAAGGTGAAACCTGTTAAAAATAGGCGCGTCAAAATCCATTCCTCGATACTAGGCTTGTCGCTGCGATTGCTCTGATAACCGGAGCTGGTTTCGGCAGCAAAGGCTTGCAAAAAGTGTATAGCGATTAAAGCGCACTTCCATAAAGAAGTGGTGCATGGGCGGGTGTGGGCGTCAGATAAACAGCAAGTGGCCCGGTCAGTAAAGGGCCGTCGAAACTGAATAAAGCGTAAACGTTGGTAAGGCCGCACGGAGCGCAAGGTTTGGAAAAACCGAAGATCTTTAGTGGTTATCGCGGTCTGCGACTAAATTTTTTCCGCTAGGCCATTGTGGATACTGTTATACGCCTGGAGAACCCAGGGCGTTAATACAGTAGTCAAGAAAAAATTGATAAGTCATAAAAAATGTGGGTCGTAAAAAATAGAGGGCTATAAGATATGTCGTTGATGACTAGCAAGAGTTTGGTTGTAACCGTTTTACTGCTGTTGCTTACCGCCTGTGGGGACGATGAGTCGAACACCCGTTCTGTCAATGCTCCACTGATCGAACAAAGCATTGCGTTTGCCGAGCCGGGTCCGTTGATGCGGTTGGTGGGCGATACCCTGAACAACGCCGCCAGCGGGGGCGATGGCAGCGGCGCGATCAGCTACCGGTCCAGTGATAGGGCGGTGGCCATCGTGGCTGCCGACGGCTTGGTAACTGTGACGGGCGCCGGCAGCGCGACGATCACCGCCGACAAGGCGGCCGATACGCGTTATGCCGCGGCCAGTGCGAGTTATCGCATTGATGCCAGCCGTGTTCCCCAAATCATCACCTTCGCCCAGGCGGGGCCGGTGGCACTGTCGGTGGGCAACACCCTGGAAAATGCCGCCAGCGGCGGTGCTGGCAACGGCGTGATCAGCTACCGCTCGAACAATACGGCGGTGGCCACTGTGAATGCCGACGGCTTGATAACCGCCACGGGCGCCGGCAGCGCAACGATTACTGCCGACAAAGCGGCTGATGTGCGTTACGCCGCCACCCAGGCCAGCTATCGCGTCGAGGCGAGTCTGGCGACGCAAGCTATCGCTTTTGCCCAGCCGGGCCCGTTGGTGCTGCCGGTGGGCGGCAATCTGCGTAACGTCGCCGGCGGGGGTGCCGGTACGGGCGCGATCAGCTACCGGTCAAGTGATAGGGCGGTGGCCATCGTGGCTGCCGACGGCCGGGTAACCGCCACGGGCGCCGGCAGTGCGACGATCACCGCCGACAAGGCGGCCGATGCGCGTTACGCTGCTGCCAGTGCGAGTTATCGTATCGATGTGAGCCGTATTCCCCAAACCATCGCTTTTGCCCAGCCGGGCCCGTTGGCGCTGCCGGTGGGCGGCAGCCTGGGTAACGTCGCCAGTGGGGGCGCCGGTACGGGCGCGGTCAGTTACCACTCCAGCGATCTCACAGTCGCCACTGTGGACGCTGCCGGGCGGGTAACCGCCACGGGTGTTGGCAGGGCGATCATTACCGCCGAAAAAGCGACTGATGCGCTTTACACCGCGGCCAGTGCGCGTTATCGCATCGACGTCAGCCTGGCGACCCAAACGATCAGCTTTGCGCAGGTTGGGCCCGTGGCACTGTTGGTAGGCGAAACCCTGAGTAACACCGCCGGCGGCGGTGCTGGCAGCGGTGCCATCAGTTACCGCTCGAGCGATACCGGCGTCGCCACGGTGGATGCCGAGGGCAAGGTAACCGCGAGGGGTGCCGGCAGTGTGATGATCACGGCGGACAAAGCGGCCGATGCGCGTTACGCCGCGGCCAGTGCGAGTTATGAGATTACCGTGAGTCTTGCCGTCCAAACGATTACCTTCGAGCAGGCGGGGTCGTTTGAGTTGTCAGTGGACGAGATGCTGACAAATACCGCCAGCGGTGGCGACGGCGACGGTGCCATCAGTTACCGCTCGAGCGATACCGGCGTCGCCACGGTGGATGCCGAGGGCAAGGTAACCGCGAGGGGTGCCGGCAGTGTGATGATCACGGCGGACAAAGCGGCCGATGCGCGTTACGCC
>NZ_ML660096.1:0-96048 GCF_007004655.1 Exilibacterium tricleocarpae | reverse complement strand
GCGACGGCGACGGTGCCATCAGTTACCGCTCGAGCGATACCGGCGTCGCCACGGTGGATGCCGAGGGCAAGGTAACCGCGAGGGGTGCCGGCAGTGTGATGATCACGGCGGACAAAGCGGCCGATGCGCGTTACGCCGCGGCCAGTGCGAGTTATGAGATTACCGTGAGTCTTGCCGTCCAAACGATTACCTTCGAGCAGGCGGGGCCGCTGGAACTGTTGGTGGGCGGGACCCTGAGAAATCCCGCTAGCGGTGGTGATGGCACAGGTGACATCCATTACCACTCGAGCGATCCCGCCGTCGTCACGGTGGACGCCACCGGCAAGGTAACCGTGACGGGTGCAGGCAGCGCCACAATCACCGCGAACAAAGAGGCCGATGCGCGTTACGCCGCCGCTGAGGCGGATTATGACATTGCTGCAGCACCGGCTACGGTGGTTATGAGTGCCTGGATCGGCAGTAGCGATACCCTGGTGGATTTTCCGGCATCAGCCAGTGGGCTGGAGTTCTATCGCAGCAGCAAGGCTGATTGCGATCTGGAGAATTATCCCCTTTGCTCCGATGGGCAGTTCAATACCCTGAGTGGGCAGACGGTAACGGATACGGCGGCCAGGTTAACTCAAGCCGGTCACTACATTTTGCGACATGGCGCCAACGAGGCCGCGTTAACGGTCAACGCAGAGCATTTCTCAAAACGCGCCGAACACCAGGTGGTAGAGTTTAAAGGCAAGCTATGGCTGGTGGGTGGCGATGATGGAGACGATATCTGGTCGTCGCGCGACGGCGTCACCTGGGTTCAAGAGGAAACCAGCGCGGGCTTTGGACCGCGTTTCAATCACCAGGTAGTGGTATTTGATGACAAGCTATGGCTTGTGGGTGGTGCCGTGCGGAGTGGCTTAGGTGGGCGTTTAAACGATGTATGGTCTTCGAGCAACGGTGTCGACTGGACCCAAGTAACCCCCAATGCGGCTTTCTCCGCACGTGCTGGCCACCAGGTGGTGGTGTTTAAAAACGAGCTCTGGCTGGTGGGTGGTTTTGCAGGGGAGGGAAAAAACGATGTGTGGTCTTCGGAAGACGGTCGCGAGTGGGCCCAAGTAGTCACCGACGAAGTTTTCTCTCCACGCTTTGACCACCAAGTGGTGGTGTTTAAGGACAAGCTATGGATGGTGAGTGGTTACGAAGAATTTGGCAGCGAGGCTAAAAACAATGTGTGGTCCTCGGAAGACGGTAAAACCTGGAAGCAAGAAGTCATCAATAGTAATGACTTCTCGGCACGCGACGCACGCGAGGCACACCAGGTGGTGGTGTTTAAGGACAAGCTATGGTTGGTGGGTGGTTACGAGGATTACGATGGGGATCAAAACGATGTGTGGTCGTCGAGCAACGGCGTTGACTGGACCCAGGCAGCCCCTAATGCGGCTTTCTCCCCAAGCGCTGATCACCAGGTAGTGGCGTTTAACGATAAGCTATGGCTGGTGGGCGGTAGCGAAGATTTCGGTCAGAAGAACGGCGATGTGTGGTCGTCGCTCGACGGTATAACCTGGGCCCGAGCAACCACCAATGCGGCTTTCTCTCCGCGCGACGGTCACCAGGTAGTGGCATTTAACGACAAGCTATGGCTGGTGGGTGGTTACGATGGTCGTGTTACAAACGATGTGTGGTCGTCGCCCGATGGTATCGCTTGGACCCAAGAAGAAACCGGCAACGCGGTCTTCTCCCCACGCCAGAAACATCAGGTGGTGGTGTTTGACAACAAACTATGGGTGATAGGTGGTCTCGTGGGGGATTATTATGGGGAAGAGTTAGCGTTGGCTGAAGAAGGGGAAGGAGAGAGTGACTATACAAACGATGTGTGGTGGTCGTCCGATGGTATCGAGTGGAACCAAGTGCTCCCCAGCGGAGACGTTTTCTCTCCACGCTTTGGCCATCAGGTAGTGGTGCTTGACGGCAAGCTATGGCTGGTGGGTGGTATCGGGGGTGAGTTCATTGAAGCACAAACCGATGTGTGGTCCTCGGAAAACGGCAGCGCCTGGACGCAAGTAAGCACCACCGCGCCCGCGAGGAGCGGAGAGGACCAAGTTGTAGTGTTTGACGGCAAGCTATGGCTGGTGGGTAGTGAGGATGTTTTCGGTGAGGTTACAAACTCTGTGTGGTCGTCGCAAGATGGTGACGAGTGGTCGTCAATACCAAATGATGTAGCCTTCCCTGGACGCATGGCGGGGTACCAGGTGGTGGCGTTTGACGACAGGCTATGGCTGGTGGGTGGTCTCACGAGTGATTTCGATGGCGGTTTAAAAAACGATGTGTGGTCGTCGCTCGACGGTAGCGAGTGGACCCAAGTACCCACCAGCGAAGCTTTCCCTCCACGCTATGGCCACCAGGTGGTGGTGTTTAAAAACAAGCTTTGGCTGGTGGGTGGTATCGCCGGTTTCGACGAATACGGTGAGCTGAGAAACGATGTGTGGGCCTCGAGCGATGGTGGCGATTGGCGTAAAGGCTTTCGCAGTATTTTTCAATGGCGATAACACCGGTTGGCAGGGGGCGCATTGCGTCACCTGCTATCGCTCGCTGCAAACCCGGTTTGGGGATAGTTAGACGCCCTTTTTCTTTTTTTGCCACACTTCGGTTTCTCCCTTAATATTGCTCTTGATACTTTTATCCGATTTTGAATGATAGCAGCGGTTCAAAACAGCGCTTGATAGGTTAAAGAGTAAAATACAACAATCGGTCTCGAGGAGATTTCCCATGCTGGTCAGTGTTCGATTTTTGGGTGTCGTATTAGCTTGTCTGGCGCTAAATCTGAAACTTGCTGTGGCGGGAGAAGCGGCGAATGGAATAACGTTGGATTTCAAGCATGGAAAAAGCCTGACTGAGGAGGAGATAAAAGTTGTATCGGAACTCGCGCACGATACGGGAATCTGGGAGATCGAGAGTGTATCAACGGCACCCATGTCCCCTTCGAGTGATTACATGATTTCTGTTCAAGAAAAACCTGTAGAGGAAGGCGCATTCTTCAAGTACAGGGTGCTATCAATCGGCAGTGAGAAATTTTTTTCACTACCACGCCAGCAAAACAGCAGGGAATGGTCCAAATCTCATGGCGGAGCTATGCGGGATGGCTTCTGGACTTTGTCACGCAGGGAGGTTAAATACTACTCGTCTAACTCCAACGGGGAAGAGATAAGAGTAGCTGTTGCTGAGGGTGTCGCGCACGAAGACGTGTCGTTAATTATCTCTGCGATCAAAAATGGGCGTATAGAGTATTCGCACGATCAACTTCGCAAGGAGTTGTCGAAATACGACTGGAAGTTGCCTGGTTATGTCTCGCTGGCAACAGCACAGGTAATCCCTGAATTTGCACCTGCGAATTTTGTACTTCATTGCAGCAACGGTGGAAATACCATTCTTTTCTTTATCCTGGTGAAAGGTGATGTGCTGGTGATTAATGGTTATTTGCCATTGATTAGCTAGTATTTTTGGGATTGCTCCAGATTACCTGACCGATGGAGGCGGACGATAATTGGGCGCAGGTGTTATCAGCGTTCATAATGCTGAGGAGGTATTTTCTTATTCCATTCTTGGAATTGTTTACTGGTAACTCCCAGGCCGACAATAGTACCTTCATGCAGGCTCGACAGATCCGCTAGTGTCATAGCGGTAAATTTTACGACGTTTTCGATTTTTTTTCAGTACAGTAGGTCTCAATGTGATTTTCTATGTTTTTATCCTGCAGGCCTGCACGAATCACTTGCCCCATCACTTCTTTACGCTGTTGACCGGACGGGAAATATTTCTTCTTTCACAGATATTTTGGTGAAGGAAAAGCGGACATTTATTGGGTGGGCGCTCAGGTTATTGAGAGCCTCAAGCACAAATAATAAATCCTATAACTAATTTAGATATGTCGCGCGCTCTAGCCGCGACATATCGCATTGTCGAATAGCCCGAATCAGATCCCTTCATTCAAACAGATTGAGCTAAAGTAACCGTAAAATCTGCTGGAGACTTAAGCTCAGCCTGTTGCAAGACTTGCTATATGCCAAGAGCAAATACATACAAACGGCAATCCAGATCTGAGTCGGTACGACGTTCTTGGATGTGCCTGAAAAAGTGTTGATCTTCAAGTTTTGTTTGATCCACCTTAGGAGAGGTGCGAAGTCCGTAAAGCCCCGTTGCATAAGGCCTGTAGCGCGGGGCGCAGGCAATAAAAAGGTGAACTGAGATCAGTTCACCTTCTTCTGTTGGTGGTGGGAAGGGATGCCGGTTCAAATCCCATTCTCCCAATTAATGTGAACAGTTGCTAGTTTGTGCCAGTTAATGCTGGGCTAAGTTTGGCCAAAGATTCTGTCGATAATTATAGTGCCATTCATAATATCACAGCACTTGAACAAGCCTCTTTGCTTCTATTTTTTGATTAATTTTTCATTCGCCAGGTGCAGGTGTTCAGTTTACAGTGGAATCAGTGTTCAACTTCGAGCGGAATAGGTGTTCAGCTTGATTCGGAATACGCACGTCTACTTTATTGGGGGAGTCTTCGTTGATTTTTTTGTGGGAGAGGTGTTGTATTTGGGGAAAAAGGTATATCTCCTATCCTTCAATTCATCTCGTCTGTTTTGTTTCGAGTAATGCTGTTGATGGCTGATTCAATGCCCCTATAGTGATATACCCCAATAGTAAATTGCGTGCACTTAACTTACTGTTTGAGCTGCAAATGCCAGTTATCCAACGTATAACGTATTATAGGACAAGTTAAGTGCTGATACTGGACTTTTCGCCGCCAACTGTGCGACTATGCCCGCCATCCGTGACAACCCAGCATAGAAAGTAGGCTTATTACGCATGCCCAGGCCAGCACTTACACCCGAGAAGAAGCGAAAAGTCAGAAATGACATCCGTGAAGCGGCACTCAGACTCAGGGCCAAACACAATTCCAGTCAGATCACCGTAAGAGCGGTTGCGACAGAAGCTGGTATTTCCGTGGGCACGTTCTATACCTACTACGAAAATCTGGCGGATTTGGCTCAGGCGCTCTGGAAGGAGCCAGTCGACGAACTCCGCCTGAAAGTTGAAGCCACAGCCAAGAGAGTGAAGGACCCGGTAAAACGCATTCGCAGAATGCTAGAGTGTTATGTGCAGTTCGAAAAAGACCAGAGAACCATTTTTCGCAGCGCATTTCTATTTGTGCGACCGGGCTGCATGAGCAAGCCCGAACAAGAGAGCCTGAAAGGTGAAGTATTTTACGATCACCTGTGCGCTTCAATCATTGAAGGACAAGAGCGCGGTCAAATTCGTGATGGCAACCCCGGTGATTTGGCACAAATGATATGGTCCTCAGTCCATGGCGCATTGGCACTCCCTATCAATATGGATCGATTTAAATTCTATCCCAGCCAGAAAATGGCCAAGCACATGATTCAATTCCTGGTCGAGTCCATAACCCTATGAGAACAATCGACGGTTGGGATATATGTAACCGACTGATATAAAAGACTTATTTTTAATTTGCTAGAGGGAATAATGTCATCCCTCTGGACGAAACACCTCTTCTCAGCTTCAAAAATCAGTCGCTTACAATATTAAAAGTGGCTTTTGCACACTCAAATTGATTTCCAGCCATACTTACACAGAACAATACCATGCACTCAAAAAAGCCAAACGAAGATAGCAGGCCCACAGACTACTGGCGCTAAAAATGTACGTGGCGGGTGCAACACCCATCGGCAACCAGATGCCCGCCAGAGATAAAACTGGCGGCAGGGCTGGCAAGAAAGGCGGTAACCTTGGCAATTTCAACAGGCTCACCCAATCTTCCCATCGGATTTCTCGCCAGCACCTTGGAGAATGCGTCTGGGTTGTTTTGCCTCAAGTTATCCCAAACCCCGCCTTCAAATATAATATCTCCGGGAGATACGGTGTTAACTCGCACACCCTCTTTTACCAATCCCAAGGCCAGACTCTTCATATAGTGGGTCATGGCCGCTTTGGAGGCACCGTAGGCGGCCAGCATAGGTGTACCAACGGTGCCAGCCATGGAGGAAATATAGACTATGGCGCCATTGTTCGATGCTTTCAAATAGGGAATGGCGCACTCGATGCCGGTGACCGTGCCCAATATATCAGTCTTGACTTCTTCTTCCCAATTGTTGGACATGGGGCTAACATTGGCGATGAAAATATCCAGGCCACCCAGTTGCTCCGTAACACCATCAACCCAAACCTTAAAGTTTTCTTGCTCCGTAATATCGACCGCGCTGCCAACCACACGTCCATCGTATTGACCCAGCTTTTCAATTGTCTCGGTGACCTTCTTCTGGCGGCGCGAACAAACGGCTACGTCGGCGCCTTCTTGCAGAAGCTGCTCTGCAATGGCTTTGCCAATACCTGAGGTGCTGCCAGTGACGATTGCTTTCAACCCCTTTAATCCTAAATTCATCTCAATTGCCTTTCAGTAAAAATTAACGTTGTAGCGGCTGCGCTTTATCGACAGTTGAACCGCGTTGCTGAAAAAACTCTCATGCCTTTTTTCACTGGTCTGCTATTCCAGTGACTCGGTTAACGCTTGATAGGTAGCGGTTTTGAGATCCGCTCTGAAGGGGTAGGGGCTACCCATCAACTGGATCATTCCGATCACGGCCAAGTCTTCAACGGGGTCAATCCAGAACACAGTGCCTGCCGCTCCGCCCCAATAGTATTCTCCAGCACTGCCGATCACGCCGGCTGCGGTAGGGTCAGTGACAACCCCAAAGCCCAAACCAAAGCCAAAACCTTTTATGGTCGGGTTTTGGGTTGGCTGCTCTCCGCTTCCCCCCTTCACCAGACCGGCTTGGAGGTGGTTTGTGGCCATAAATTTTACGGTTTTGGTGCCCAAGATACGCCTTCCGTTCAGCTCGCCGCCATTGCGCATGACTTCGGCAAATTTCATGTAATCCATGGTGCTGGAGACAAGTCCCGCACCGCCGGAAAACAGCTTGACATCACGAAAGGCGGCCATCCCCCTGAGGTTTTCGTCCGGTATCTGAGCCAGTTCCCCGGTTTCGGGGTGCAGAAAGTGATTCGGTAAAAAGCGATGAAGCTTGTCGTCAGGTACTTCGAAGAAAGTGTCTTCCATGTCCAAAGGTTCAAAGATGTTCTCATACAAGTATTGGTCCAGGGGCTGGCCGCTGATTCGTTCGACAATCAGGCCGGCAACATCCGTGGCGACAGAATAATGCCACTGGTGACCCGGCTGAAACTTGAGGGGAAGCTTGGCTAGGCGATTTACAAAATCATCAAGGCTCTCGCTCTCTGTCAATTTGGCATCGGCATAGTGTTGATCGATTGGATCAGTCGTCGGATTGAAGCCATAGGACAGTCCCGAGGTGTGCGTCAGCAGTTGTTGCATGGTCATTTCCTGTTCAGCAGGGACCTGCACGCCCTCCGGGTTAAGGACCTGCAGGTCTTTCAATTCGGGCACAAATTTAGACACAGGATCATTCAAATGAAATTTTCCCTGTTCGTACAGTTGCATGGTGGCGGCCACCACGATGGGTTTGGTCATGGAATAAATACGGAAAAGATCGTCTTTTTTGAGAGGGCTGTCATCGCTGGCACCGCGCTGACCGACCGCTTCAAAGTGAACAATCTCGCCCCGTCGCGCAACCATGGTGACGGCGCCCGCCAGCTTTCCTTGTTCCACATAGTTGCGGGTAACCTGTGTGATGCGGTCGAGGCGTTCAGAGGAAAACCCCTGACGCTCCGGGCGAGTTGAAGGCAGATCCTTGGCAAAAGCAGAGCTGGCAAAAATCAATACCCATACAGTGCTGATAATGTTATTCATGGTGGTTCTCGATATTATGGTTGACTTTTGCGTGAGTTCATATTGCCAAGCCGAACGGCACGACCGGAAGAGGTTTTTTCACCCTTAACAAATTGAAAGCCTGCAGAAACAATAGCGCTCACTCTTGTCTTCCAGCTTTTGTCTCTCAGATTACTAAGTTATGTTGAGCAAGTTCACTTTATGATTGTAATCGTAAAAATGTTTGTGTCAATGATCACTGACAGGACATTGGAAACGATGCCCATAACAAATATGCTGAGGTTTGAGACACATTCTGAGCAACAGCTATCGTTTACTGCGGAAACTATTCTAAGTTCGCCAATAGGTTTGGTGACAAGCTTTTGCGCAACCACTGCTTAACGACCCACCGCAATCCCAGAATGCGACCAATGTGTGAAAGTTGTCGAAATTTCGGTCAAAACCTGCATGGCTAAATCGGCCAGCGATGCCGTGAATCGAAGCGCGCTATTCACCTGATGTATGGCCTTTTATTCGCCGGATGATTGGAGGAGCAATGTAGTGTAAAGAGGGTATTCCACTGCCAATCTCTAAATGGGATTTCCCCCGGCCCACCAAAGACAGTGACCCCGGCGTTAACAAGAGCTTTGGTCAGGACCAGCCCAAGCCCAAGCCCAAGCCCAAGCCCTGACGCGGCGCCGGTAATAAAGGCAGTTTTCTGTTCAAAATTGTCCAAAACGATAACTCCTTAAAGCAGACTTGGGCTATTCTCTGTCAGTTTGTAGTGGTATTTCTGTGGTTGACCTGACGTCCTCGCCGTTGCTGGTTCTGAATCCCTTTCAGCAAAGTTTGAGGTGTTGTTCGCTGCTGCCCAGCGGCGAAGGCGTCTCGACACCACCCAATAGTGGAACTAACTTGCCAGAGCCCCGTAACTGCCTCCATGGAAGATCAGGGGAGAACCTTGGGCCTTGCTCATATCGATAACGCGGCCGACGATAATGGTGTGATCACCACCGTCCATGTGCGAGAAAGCCTCGCAGCTGAATCTGGCAAGGCAATCATTTAACAGGGGAACTCCGCGGTTGTCGAACTGGTAAGGGACACCCTCAAATCGATCAATATTCCTGCGGGAAAACTGATGGGATACCTGTTGTTGCCCTTCTTTCAACACGTGTATGGCGTAGTGCTTCGCCTCGACAAACTCTGTGTACAGACCGGAGGATCTGGCAATACTCCAAAGCACCAGAGGCGGGTCAAGGGAGAGCGAACTAAAGCTATTGGCGGTCATCCCAATGGGTTTTCCCGATGGGGATTTAGCCGTGATCACAGTCACTCCGGTGGCAAATTGACTTAAGGTCTGTCTAAATGTTCTTGAATCCTGCATCATTCAGTACCGTTGTCGGTTGGAATCCAGGCGCGCTGCCGGAGAGATACACGCAGACTGGACAGGTTAACAGCTGCTCTACTGTGAACACCAAAGCGCCCTTATCATTGCCTCGGGTGATCTTTCTTTGAGCTTGCTCCGGATAGGAATCAACCTCATCAACGGCTGCCTCTTCAACGACCTGAAAATCCGCAGGAATTGCGCCCACTCGATGTTATACCCCGCTGACTCAGGGTATATTGAACAAGTTCATATTTCGAATTGTAATCTCCGGTATACCAATGTCAACCACTATCAAAGTGAGATAAGGGTGTAACTGCCGGGTAATGGTCGGGGCGAGATGTGCCAAAACCTCCCATCACTCTGGGAACCGGGAAAACGAGTATAAGACATCGGGCAACCGACCAAACAGCACTCATGTCTCGCTGCACTTATATTCCCTTTCACGGATCTTCACGGATTTTCAGTAATGCTCACGGGCGCTGAGAACCCACGAGCGCTCCCCCTCAACGAGCACCACTGCCGCCATCGCGTCCATGTCATTGACATGGATTCAGCTGCCGCGCGCCCAGCACCAGAGTCAGTTAGCTCTGAATGGTCTGCTGGCGTGAGGGTTGACACACACTTTTTATTCAATAGAATTATTTGAACCTGTTCATAAAATTTTATTGGTTAGGTAAATCGCCGAATTCCAGGTTTTATCGACGACGGCATCATGTCGCCGATTTTGCATCATAAGTGTCTAAAGCTTTCCGAATTCGAACAAATACAAAAACTGCTTTTTTAGAAGCAGAGTAAAAGGGAAATAATGAGACCCACGAATCAATCGTTAGTTGCCGATACCACACTGGCGGCATCGCTGGCTAAAACCACCGTCGAAGTCGACCCAAAGGCGTCCGTCAAGGATACCGCCACCAGCATTCAGGGCATTAATCACATCGGCTTGTCGGTCAGGGATTTGGACAAGACATTGTCGTTCTATCAGCGCGCTACCGGATTCGAATTGCTCAGTCGAGAGTTGGTCACCGACAACGCCGATGCCAATAAACTCTTCGGCGCTCCAGGTCTGGAGTATGAGCAAGCGGTAATCAAGGCGCCAAACATGTTGTTTGAGCTGATAGCGTTCGAGCACAATCGAGATTCTCCGGTACACAAAATGCCGGTTCAGGGGCCTGGCATGACGCACACCTGCTTTCCATCCTCAGCTTCAGATCCTGGTTACGACAAGTTTGTGGCGGCGGGTTTGGATGTCCTGAGCCGCGGCTCTTCACCTGTGGATTTGGGTGGCTATGGCGTGACTTATGCCTACGGCTACGATCCGGAAGGCAATATGCTGGAGATGGAGCAGATGGACAAAGAGATTCTCGCGCGTTCCGGCTACGACAGCGCCTTTCAGGATTTGGGCTACCCGATGTGGATGACACAAGTTGCCCTGGTTACTCATGATATTAAACGCCTTATGTCTTTCTATCAGATGGTACTGGGCTTTTCTCCCTATAACGTCGGTGAATACAAGAATCACCCCCAGTCCGATAAAGTGGTCAACGTGGATAACGCGCACGTGAAAGGCTGTTGGTTTCGCATGGACTCCGTTAAGGTGATAGAGCTCTGGCAATATGAGAACCCTCGTACCCCAGCGTTTTCAGGCCAACGCGAGGTAACCGCCCCAGGCTATAGCTTCTCAATTGAGGTCGGGAATATTCAACGGGAATATCAACGACTTAAAGAACTCGGTGTTGCGTTCGTGAGCGAACCGGTGTTGTTGGACAACCTCTGGCAGGCGTACGCATTCGATGTAGATGGCAATGTGTTCTCGCTGCGCCAACCGAAAGATACCTAGACCGAACATTGCGCCAGTTACCGGAGTTTTCGCGCAGAGATCGTTCGATTTAAGAGTGCTCGGAAGCATAAACGTTGCCATAGCAGCGCCGGAGCAAGCATGTGCTCTCAAATCGGACGAGATCAAGTGAAAAACCGGAAAACGTGACAGACCACGATTTGTACCAAGTGCAAATTCACTTTTGGTCTGCATTAGTAGTGCAAACTCAAGAGATTGGAGTGGGCTGGTGCAGTGCTCGGGCTAGGGCCTGTCTGTGCACCGCACCGTAGCGGGTCTGTCAAAATCCGCCTCCCGCAGCGTTTTGGCGGCATTGATCGCCGCCCGTTGCAAACGCCGGTTACTTGTACTCATACGCAATTGACAAGCCAAAGGTGCGCGGCGTGTTGACATACGCACTGATCGTACCCGGCTGGCCTGGAGCGCCAAATATAGACACCAGATTTTCATCATCCGTTAGGTTGCGACCCCAAAACTGCACGCTGACATTGTTGTTAAAGAACAAACCTGTGCTCACTCCTAGATTCTTGATTTGGCGTTCGAAGCGAGTGTCGAGATCACTGAGTTTAACTGAGCTTTCGTATTGGTAATCCGCTCTAATAAAAAAGTCTGTGCCGTTTTCAAGGGATTTGTTATACACAACACCCAAGGCAAGACTTGTGGAAGGTATGTTTTTTGGCTTAGTTCCCGATAGATCCTTCGGCATAGAAGGGTCATCACCTGGTCCTGGAGGCGCGTTTCTAAAATCATCGTAGATGGGATCAAGATAGGTTCCTGCCAAACTGAATGTCCAGTTGTCAGAGGGTGAGTAACGGGCATCGAACTCAAAACCATCCACCGAGGTTTCGCCGGCGTTGGCCTGGAATAAATTCACACCGTCAAATGATCTCACTTGGAAATCTTGCAGCGTCTGTTGAAACACGGCTAGATTTAACGAGACTTGTCTGAAAAATAGCTTCGCGCCAAACTCAAGCACGGTCGCATATTCTGGCGTAGACATACGGGAACCGTACTTTGGGTTAGAGGAGTTTATACCTGCGGCGTCTAGCGCTGCCGCATCATTGATATCCGGGCGAGAGAAGTTGGATAAATCCCAAGATGAAGACTTAAAGCCCGTCGCTTTACTGACATAGAAGTTCATATTGTCATTCAGCCTGTAGGCTAAGCGCAGCACATAGGTGGTCTTACTGTCTTCAGACTTACCACTTTCAACCACATTGGGAAATTCAACAACGGGAGGCCGGAATTGCAGACTGGCCAACGGGCCGTTTGCTAAAAATCCCAGGCTCGCAAATAGATCATCATTTTGAAGCTCTGTTAAAAACGCTTCTTTTTTATCTTTGGTATAGTTGAGACCTAGCGTTGCCGTCCAGGACTCATTAATGTTGTAGTCTAGGTTACCAAATACAGAAAAGTCCTTATTGTCTTGTCCGATTCGATAGAGCGCAACATCGCCGTCCGCGAAAGTCGAGCCTGCGGGCAGCCCCAACGATCCTTCCAGTCCTACGAGGGCGGTACCGTCGCCATTGCCGCCTACTAACACATCGATAAAAGGTCGTAAGTCAGGACCGTTTCTTATTCCATCCTCCAGAGATGCTTCTTCGTCAAAATAGAACCCGCCCACAATCCAGTCTAGTGGGCCATCTCCCGTTGAAGTCAAGCGAAGCTCCTGACTAAGGCCCTTAATGTCAGTTCCAGGGTCGCCAATCCTGAAGCTGGTATTGAGAGATTCGTCACCTATCTGACCGGCATTCTGCACTTCATTGATTCGGTAAGCCGAAATAGAGGTTAAGCTAAAGCCATCAAAATCAAGGTCAGCATGTAGAGAAATGCCACCGTCTACAACCTTAGTTCTAGTCGGTACAGCAGCGGTGTGTTTGCGCGGAAACGCCTTACTCTCGTTCAATACGGCACCACCCAGAAATTCTATGGCCGGTGCAAGTGGGCCCTGGACGACATCTACTGATGCACAGCAAATTTCATCAATTTTGCTGTAGTCGGCGATGACGCGCAGGCGCGTGTGATCGTTTGGTTCCCAAAGTAGTTGGCTGCGAATATTCCAGCGATCTTTGGAGTCGTAGTCCTCTGCGCCAGCTACCAAAGCCTTGGTATAGCCATCTCGCTGGTTGTAGCCTCCTGATAAACTCAGCGCTACTTTATCGGAGACACCAGCGGAAATAGAACCCTTGAGGATTCTTTGATCATAATTGCCCAGGGTTACTTCAACTTTACCTTCCGGCTCATAGGATGGCGCAGCTGTAACAATACTGATAACGCCCGCTGAAGCGTTTTTACCAAACAACGTACTTTGCGGACCACTTAACACTTCTACGCGTTCAAGTTTTGGCAGATCAGAAATGGCACCGGTGGCGCGAGAACGAAAAACACCGTCAACGAATACACCAACCGAGGGCTCCGTGCCCAGAGCCGTAGGGCTAGCAAACCCCCGGATTGAGAAGGATTGGGCGGAAACAAAGACGTTGTTGTTGACTCGCAGAGTTGGAACCAGTGTTTGCAGGTCAGCAAGTTCATAGATTTTAGCCTGTTCTATGTCTTGACTGGTGGTTACATTAACGGCGATGGGGGTATCCTGAAGTGTTTTTTCCCGCTTTGATGCGGTTACTATTATTTCTTCTAATCCAAACCCTTCATCGTCTTGCGCCAACACCGCAGGTACATTAACGGCGCTGGCGACCACAGTGACCACCGTGGTGGTAAGTACAGATTTCTTGAATAGACTATCGGTACGCTTGTGCATGGTTATGTGCTCCCATCAATTATTGTTATGATATAACAGTGCATTTAGAGCGGTATAACGGGCGATCAAACTGTTTCAGTATATTTTCAGTTACTAAAAGCAACACACAAAGGACGGCCGGCTGTGTCCAGATGAACCTTCTCTATGAATCCGTTACGTCCTATCGGGTTGAAAGCAATGCGCCGCAAAATTGTGTAACTGACTGGCAGATTGATGGTGCCCTTAATGCGCATGGAGCCAAATTGGCAACCTGCCCTGTTGAGCTTGTGTGGTGACCAACGCCGTTACGGCCGTCACCAAAACCATGAATAGCTTATTCTTTGAAAAAACATCGGGGATCCTCTCATCTATCTATCATTATGATTTTGTGTTGGCAGGATCAACTTACCTATCCTCCCCAAGAGCGCAAGCAAGTCCCAAGGGGTTCTCATCAGATCGCTGATAAAACGCGACCGGCCGAGTTAATTGAATTGGTTCATTTAATACTGCATCGGACAGCTATCGTTTGTCAAGCCCTATAATTCAACTTCGGCATTATCGGATACTGGACTCGAAGCGAAAACGAACCTGAGAGCCCCCTAGTTGCTGGCGTTGCGCGAAAATACTATGAGAATTGATGTCAGTACTGAGAGGTTGACGTAAATGCTACTGACTCGGGAAGAGACCGCTAATTTCGTTGTTCATTCTACTATCGTGGGCAGATATCGTGGGCAGACCTACGCCGAAGAGGTGCCGAATTGCGGATTCTATTGGATTATTTTCGTGGGTTTTAGATACAAAATTCAACTCAATGCCCCCACCTGGATCGCGGACGCATTGAGTTCATTATTGCTTTATAACTTTAGCGCGTCATAGACGATATTCTGGAATTTGCGCCGCATTTCCATGGCAATACTGTTTACGGGACTCGATGGCACACGCTGGGTCATTAGTACTGCTGCAATTTTTTCTTTCGGGTCGATCCAGAAGGATGTCGATGCATACCCTCCCCACCACAACTCTCCAGCCGACCCTGGACTCGATGTGGGGGCGGGGTCTTCCACAACCGCAAACCCGTAGCCAAAGCCGACGCCTTTCAATTCCGTCGTGCCATACGTGATGTTGGGAAAATCACTGGGCAGATGGCTCTTTGTCATCAATTCAACCGTTGATTCTTTTAGGATACGCATCCCATCAAGCTCTCCTTTGTTCAATATCATTTGACAAAATCGATAATAGTCTATGATAGAAGATGCCATGCCGCCACCGCCGATAAAGAGTTTCGGTAACTTTCCAGACGCAATCCCTTTTTCGTTGTCATCTATGAGTACGAGTGAGCCGCCTTCGCCAACGGTATAGTTGTCAGCGTATCGACCTAACTTTTCCTTTGGAACGTAAAAGTCTGTGTCGTGCATACCTAAGGGTGTTGATATGTGATTGGCGATGAATTCGTTTAATGGCTCGCCGCTCACCACTTCGATAACACGACCGAGAACGGCTATAGAGACAGAATAGTTGTAGCTGGTTCCGGGCTGAGCCACTAACGGGATTTCTGCAATCTTCTTTGAAACATCCTCGATGCTGCTTACATGTAGATCTTTGGAGAAGGAGGGATACTGTTTGTGGACGGAAGTTTGACCGGCGATTCCGTAGGTGAGGCCCGATGTGTGAGTTAGAAGGTCTTTGATGGTAATCGATTTTTCAGCGGGAACTGTGACGACACCTTCTTCAGTCTCGCTAACAAAAACCATCGGATCTGAGAATTCCGGAATGAACTTTTCGAGTGGATCATCAAGATCCAACTTTCCACGCTCAACCAATATCATGATCGCCGTGCTTGTGATAGGTTTTGTCATCGAATAGATGCGGAAGATCGTATCCATTGTCATGGGTGCGCCGGTCCCAAGGTCACGCTTGCCGATGGTCTGAGAATGAACGATCTGGCCTTTATGAGCAACCAAGGTTGCGATACCCGCCAGTTTTCCGGAGGTCACATAAGATTCAAATGTAGGGGCGAGTGCCGCTAGTTTCTTTTCAGTAAGAAGATCTTTCGATTTTGCATCCGCGGCGCCGGCGGGTGATGACAATAGCGATACGGCAGTTATTAATGCCGCTCCTATCTTGGTCAAAAACTTCTGTCCTACTTCTGAATCTTGGCTAAACAAGGTTCTCTTTTGAGCGTTCATAGGTATGGTCCTATTGCCATAATGTGATGTGAAAGCCGTATAAATGGAACAGAACTAGTGGGGCCACACTACAATTGGGCTGAAAAACGGTAAGGCATCGTTACGGAGTCCACAAAGTTTTCTAAGAATTGACCTTTGGCCTGATAAAGGACTTGAGACAACCGCAAGACAATAGGGTTGGCTTGACGCTTTTCAGCAGTAAAAGCGATTTCTTATAGCTGAAAATCATAATCATGTTGAGCTTGTGCCGTGGTGATTGTTATCAAAGCCAGGGACAGCTCACTCTTCTAAAGTAACATTGGGCTTCCTCTCAACTACCTATAATTATATGTGCCGGCAGAATAACGTATCTTACCTCTGGTAAAACTTGGCAAAGTCAGTAATATGAATATGTTCATTTAATACTGACTTGAATGGCTGTCTTTTGTCAAGGCTACATGCGGACCGACCGCAATGCGGTAGCTTACTGAGTGGCTTTGCAAGTGACTTAGGGTGCTGGCCTTTTCGTTCTTATCAAAGAAGTCCTCTCCCGCGAGGTAGGTGGGCATGAAGGAAAGTTGATCGGCCGCTCTTTACCCGAGAGTGACGTTTGCTTGCAGTATTATGAACAAGTTCATAATATTGGGCACCGTCTTCGAGACAATAAGGGAGGGGAAGCTGATGGCAGATTTTGGCGTAGCAGCTAATAAGACCACCTTGTCCCACGGGGTGAAGTGGAGTTTTGGCATTGGCCAAATGGCTGAAGGCATTAAGAACAGTAGTTTTTCGGCGTTCTTGTTGTTTTACTACAACCAGGTGCTCGGGCTTCCGGCGGAAAGCGCGGGGCTGGCCATCGCGGTTTCACTGATCTTCGATGCCGTTACTGATCCGATGATTGGTACGATTTCAGATCGCTGGCGCAGCCCACTTGGGCGTCGCCACCCGTTCATGTACGCCTCTGCGGTACCGCTGGCAGTATCACTTTACTTTCTCTTTGCTCCGGCATCTTTTGCGATCAACGGTGGCGATGCTGCTTTGTTTGCTTGGATGCTGACATTTACGGTCTTAACCCGGGGCGCCATGACGCTATATCATGTGCCTCATCTCGCGCTTGGGGCTGAGCTCTCTGAGGACTACGATGAGAGAACCACACTGGTCGCCATTCGCCAAATTCTATCCGTTAGCGGTTATTTGATTGTCTACGGTCTTGGTTTTGGTGTGTTCTTCGCGCCGACGCCGGAGTTTGAGAATGGTCAGCTCAATAGCGCAGCCTATCCACCCTTCGCGATGATCTTAGCGCTGATCAGTTGCGTGACGGTGTTGATTAGCGGGTGGGGGACCCGTAGTCGTATTCCCTATCTGCCGAAGCCGCCAGCTGAGGCCGACAAAATGCGTCCTTACGATATTTTGATCGAGGGTATCGCTACGCTCAAAAACCGTTCATTTCGCTGGCTGATGGTGAGCTATATTATCATTATCACCACGTTTGGCTTGGGGGTGGCAAGCCAACTCTATATCTTCACTTTTTTCTGGGAACTCGCACGCTTCCAAATTCTAACGGTTATGCTCATGGGGCCTGCAGGCAGCGTGCTCGGATACATGGTTTCGACCCGACTGTTTGCCCGCCTCGACAAACGCAACGCGATGATTGTTGGGGGCGTTTTCTGGATGTTGCTACATGCACTGCCTGTCATCCTTTTTTTAATCGGCATCGCACCAGCCAAGGGCACCTGGGCTGTCGCCGTTATGTTGTCTGTGATCTATCTCATATTGGGAGCAGCCTTTGCACAGGTGGTGGTTGGTGTGAGTACCACTATGGCCGACATCGCCGATGAATATGAGCTAGAGGTGGGTCGGCGTCAGGAAGGTGTGTTGTTCGCGGCCGTATCGTTCGCGGGCAAATGCATGGGAGCATTAGGCTCCCTTTTGGCTGGGTTTATGCTCACGCTTATTGCCTGGCCGACGGGTGAGGCGATAAAAACCTCGGCGGACATTCCAGCTGAGACCATTCTTTCGCTTGGTATTATGTCAGGTCCGGTTGCAGCCATGTTGGCGATTCCGGGTTTTATCTGTTTAATGGGCTACAAACTCAATCGTGCCAAGGTGGCAGAAATCCAAAGACAGCTGCGGGAGCGTACCGCTACACCCATGCCTGTACCTGCCTTAACCGACGAATAGCGCAGAACTATTCGCCATACATCCGCGAGGCGGCGACCAGGCTCTGCACGGAACATGGCGTCACTAACGTATCTGTTTGCGCGTGCGTGGTGGCGCAGCTTGTCGATATGTCGGTGAGCACTGTGTATTCCTGTTTGGGCAGTCTGAGTGACTTGTTACAGGCGCTCTGGCCCATTTGGTATTGCGTAGATGATAGTGTTGCTGAGCAAACGATTGCAGCTCAGCCCCTGTGGCTACGGCTCCGAGCTAACTTGCCATGACATCGCTGAACCAACCTGACGGGATTCTGCAACTAAAGCTCGTCTATTCTCTCCCCAGAAACACGGGTGAATTACCTGTTCCTGTTCCTGATGCTGGAGGGTCAACAAATATCACAAACATAGCACCGGATTCATCTGATAGACGCGCGATGGAGTCGAGATTGGCACTTGACAATTAGTTGAACATGTTCATATTATTCAGCATCAGGCCAACCATGCCGGTAGAGATCCATGATTTAGATAGGCGACACTACCACCTAAGACAATTACCACGAAGGAACTGCTATGACACTCCTTAATGATCCACGACCCATTTCCGCCGATTCGCATGCCATGGAAACACCCGAAGTGTTTGAAGGACTGGTCGAACGCTTTGGCGACGATGCCCCGCGCGTTGTTCACACTGAAGGCCAGGGCGACTCTATTGTCATTCCGAACAATCCGAAGCGTTCCCGCAACGTGGCTGTGATGGCCCTGGCTGGGACGCGGCTCGACTATGAAACTCCGCTTCCGCGAAAGCATGCGAGCAAACCCAGCGCCGGTTCGCTTAATGACCCCGAGATCCAGGCCTACTTTACAGGTGGCTACGCAGCGATGCGCGCAGGTCTCGTCGATGGCGCGCGCCGCCCCGATGATCAAGATATCGATGGTATTTCCGCTGAGATCCTATACCCCGGTTGGTTCCCTATGTTCAGCCTAACCAACCTCGACCTACTAGTTGCTTTACAGCAGAATTTCAATGATTGGATGCATAACCAGCAGGTGGCTTCCAAGGGGCGCCTCGTGGGGCTGGCGGCACTGCCTGTGCAGAGGCCCGACGTCGCGGTGGCCGAACTCGAGCGGGTGATCAAACTCGGCTTCAAGGGCATCGTGATACCATCCAATGCGCCCGAAGGCCGCCGCTATTGCGACGAAGAGTATGACCCAATGTGGGCGCTTGCTGAGGAGGCCGGTCTTCCCGTAGCATTCCATGTCGCCTGTATGTCTCATATACCTGAATGGGTACAGGTTAGCCTGAAGCGCGACCCGATCGTCCAGTATGCCGGTTCTCCTGCGCTTATTCACGACACAATGGTCGAACTTATGGTCCGAGGTGTTTGCGCCAAATATCCCAAGTTGAAATTTGTACTTGCCGAGTTCAACGCCGGGTGGGTTGCGCACTGGCTCGACAAGGTGCAACAGGGTTGGGCACGTGAATACGGTGGAAACCCATCAGGTACTCCTGAGCCTGTCGATGTGCTTGAGATATGGAAGCGGCAGTTTTACGCTACCATCGAAGACGACACCACCGCGCTGAAAACGTGCGAGACGATCGGCGAAGACACACTGCTCTGGGGGTCCGACTATCCCCACACCGACTCCACCTGGCCGTGTTCAAGCCAAGTCCTCGACGAGATGTTTGAGAACTACAGCCCGGAGACTCGTGATAAAATCACTCGTACCAACGTAGCGAAGCTGTACTCCTTGTAGATCGTCGCCTCGACTTGTCCTGATAGCATTGTTTGGTAGTTAACCATCGAGAGCCAGTCCCTCACTGGTTCTCATTTTTCCCAAAAACTGAGCATGCTATTCTCGTCACTGGCTTTGACGTGTTTTCCATTGGACAAACTCTGAAGGGCGTAGCCCGTATCGAGCCAATACACCCTCATGTAGCCGTCGGAGCTCATCAATTACAAGAGCTTCGATATCGCCACGATCTGCTTCGGCGACCTGTTGCTCAAGATTTTGTTGGATGACGGCTAGTGCCTCCTGGTTAGGGTGTTTAACCACATCGCGGATAACCTGTTTGATAACATCCCGGTAAGCCAGCCGCAGGGGGTCAGGCTCAGCCAAATCCTGTTTGATAGCCAAGTACTCTTGTGTAGAGCGCTCGTAGGCCCAGACATAAAGGTCGCGCAACAGTTCTGTCCGCGTCAGTTCGTACACGCCCAGGACCCCGCGGTTGTATGCCTGATCCGGTACGTCAAGGAAGGTCAACGGGCATAAATTGGCTTGGATCAGCGGTAAGTTGGCGGCGAGTCTGGAGGTGCGTTTGTTTACGTCGGCGAATGGCTGCAGGTAGGGTAGGTGTACCATAGCGAAGAAAGACTGCTCGAATGGATCGTCAATTTGGCAGGCTTTCTCCAGCACCATATCCAGCATTTCGCTGATCTGCGTGGGTACCGAGAGCGGTCGATACACGCTCTGGCCGATTTCGACAGCATGCTGGCGGACTCGACCTTCGTCAGCGGGATTGGGCAACAGATTTTCCGCCAGTGCGCTGTGTAGATTGAGGAGGGTGTAGCGGTTGAACTCCACGGTATCGGCGTTCTCAATCAACAGTTCGATTGCGGCTCTGTGGTTCAGGATCATCTGGGTTTCGATGGCTGCTTTGCCTTGGGCTGCTCTGCCGTGCTCGATCAGCTCGCGTGTGTCCAGGCGCGTATAAGTGTTGCCCTCCAAATGACTCGATGCCCACGACAGGTCGATCAACAGGCGGTTGAGGATGGCTCGACCATAAGTTCCGGCCGGTAGTTGCGCTTGCCCGGTATCGCCCATTTTTCGCAACTGGCGTCGTAGTGGCTCGGGTAAATACCACGTCTGGTTAGGTTGGTAGGCCTCCAGAAAGTCCTGCTGGTAGCCCACTGGTTTACGCGCCTCGATGGGTTGGTCAACATAGGCCAGTATGTCCCGGCTGTCCGCGGAGACGGGGATATAGCCGGGAAACATATCTCGTTTGGCTTCGGTATCTCCCACTATTGCTGTCTTTACCGCGAGATATCTACGGGCTCGGCCTTCTCCTCGTGCAACTATCCTACCGTCGGCGATCAGTTGGCTGACCCACCTTTGTGCCGTTCTGCGAGCAATATCCGGGTGTTGTGTCAGCAGGTCGGCGAGGGACAGACCGCCGGGGGCGTCCTGGATGGATTGGAGTAGATCGGTTAACGCATGCATGGCAATGTTTGGCGCAGTTTTATGGGTTGATGGCGCAATTATGGCGCAGTTCTTTAAACTGCGCCAGTGTGGTGGCGCAGTTTATGGGCAGATTGGGAGGGTTATGGATTATCAGAAGTTGTCGAGGATTGCCAAGGAGGGTGCAAAGGCAAATCTTGCTTTAGTTTATGGCGGATTTTAAAGGAAAAAAATCATTCTAGTGACGGACTTCAGCGGAGGAAACAGACGAAACGTGTAGAGAATATCCGGCCGCAGAGAGCAGTTTTTGCTGAAAGTTCGATTGAATAGTGAGGTCGGGGAAGTCCGCAAGGCTTCGCTAAAACCCGCAACAGCACGCGATGGCAGAAAATAAAAAAGGCCAACCGAGAATGGTTGACCTTCTTGAATTGGTGGAGGCGGGGGGAGTTGAACCCCCGTCCGTCAGCACTCCGCCCGTGGCTCTACATGCTTAGATTCCGTCAATTGATTTAGCCCTCAACAGCCCGACGGGCAGGACGTTAAGCGCGATCCCGAATCAGTGTTTAACAGCGCCACCTCGGGCGGGCTTTGCTGCGAGCTTGTTCTGTCTGACAGTCACGTTCCGTTTACAAGCATCCGTTGGTGACTGTTAGCGGGGTTTAGGCCGCTAAAGCGTAGTTGTCGTCGTTGGCAACTAGTAAGTTACAGCTTTGGATTAACGTGATTGGCTGCCATCACGACATGCACCTTGGGTTTTGTCACCGGCGTCGAATCCAAATCGCCCCCGTAGAGTGTTACCTGTTATCCGCCTGATTAGACCGCTAAAACCGGCCCGCGTTGCAGGTGGCCGGCAATTATAAACCAATTTGATATCAAAAGGTTAGCGCAATTTATCGGTTCTGAAGGCGCAGCGCCTTGTCAGCCGAATACAGAGACACTGCAAAGGGCACCACCTAGGTGAGCAGCAGCCTGATCCAGTCGCCGCTGCCCATGGTGCCGGCCACAAGCCTGTCGCCGTAATTAATCGCCGCCAGCAGGGTGCCCACCAGGACGGCGACTTTCAGGGCGCTGAGGTAGATGCCGGACCGTTGCATTTATCCATTAACGCCCCCTGTAGTTTGGGAGTGCGAATGGCTACTGTATTAGATCGCAGTTAACCCCCCAAGCGTATTTCGCATAGTAGTGGAGTGAGCCGATGCTGGCACCGGCGTAAGGATCGCTGCGAAACCAAAAGTCGTCGTGGTCATAACCCATCCATAAACTATGCTGTGGATTGCCGAACAGCTGCTGCGTGCCGATCCAGCCCGACGGAATATCGATATCGCCTACCTTATTCCAGGACCCGGTGGTGGCCGAAGCTTTGTGCCAGGTACGCAGTCGTGTCGTGCCGCCGCAGGAACGCACCCGCGCCCGGGCAAAGCGGGCATCGCCCTCTTCGTCTTCATCCGCAAACCACTGCTTCCACGGCTCATGAGGACCCGCGTGGCTGGGCGAAAGCTGTCCCAGCGCGTGCAGAAAACTGGCACCAGAGGCGTGCCAGCTGGGTAAATTGGAGTACGCAGAACCGACGGCTACGTGGTCGCAAAAGGTATAGTCATTAAAAAATTCCTCCTTCACATCCAGTCCTAGCGAGGGCGCCGCACAACTCGCGAAGGCAGCACCACCACTTGCCGCCACCTTACCCTTACCGGCACTTTGCCGTAGCGTCGAGTCGTCGGCCATATCGAGTACCCATGGCTGTGCCGGTGCCGTACCCTCCAACCTCAAGCTTGCCAGGACAGACATTGGTATGTCCACAGCACTGGGCACCAGTTGAAAAAACAACTTATCGGCACTTTCGAAGCGCGTTAGTCGACTCCGGGACTCGCCGTCATCGCGTTGTAATTCAATCACGTTAACGGTGTCCTCACCGGCACAAAAAATATAGCGATCATCACGCTCGGTGCGCACCACCGCCAGCGTCCGGTCGACACCGCAGGCGGATTCCAGCTCCTGCAAAGCGTTTGGCGCCGCCACCGCGCTTTGATTAAACCAGGCCAGTGCTATTGCTACACTCACCGGGGCTGTCATAGTAAAAGCGGATTTCATAGTATTTCTCCCTTAATAAACCTTCATTAACCATTTGAGACTACATTCATCACCAATGCTTTTCTTATCATCGATGTCCTTCAATAGTGGTAACAATAAACATCGTTTTTTCAGGACAGTGTGGTGTAGACAGTTGATTTAGGCGCCGTATTCCGGATAGTCGATAGTGATCTCAGTGGGTAAAAGGCAAAACCAAAAGGCATCCTTATCGTTTTTGCCGCTTCAAAATATCTGGAAACTTTGTCCATCCATTTTTTTGGGCTTTCAGTATGCGCAGTCTAATTTTTGAAGAATTTAAATTGGTATCGCTATCGCCGCCATCTTCGAAATGGGCTAGTGCCGCCCGATCAACGATAGTAGCCTTGCCCACTCGCTTAAGCGATTACGTATAATATTTTCCCAGTATTTTTAACGGTTGCGGTTTCCACTGGCTAAACGTTTTTATTTGAGGTTCCATTAAATCTCCATATCCTCTACTGATAAAATTATACGCGCTCTCCTGCCCCCGAGTTTATCCAAGTCTACCTCTGGAGTAATCACATTTATTTAACCCTGGCGTTTTGAATTTCGGTGCTACATGTCGATACTCAGACATAGAATTCCACTAAGGAGCCAGAAGAGGCCAAATGGGCTTAAGAATGAGGCTGAAAGAGGTTATGGAAATGACCGGGCTATCCCGTTCAACCATTTACCTCCAGATGTCAAAAGAGAAGTTTCCCAAACAGGTAAAGCTGGCTGGCTCCCGTTCCGCGGGCTGGTATGAAGATGCCGTCGTCGAATGGGTTGAATCGAGACGGCAGGCGTGAATTTATTTTTACGGAGCAGTGCTATTCTATGGCGGTCGAATAGACGTTTAAAAACTGCCTTCCCCAAAGAAGTTTCTTGTCAACTTCATTCAACTCAGCGACTTCGCAAACAGCCTCCCAATTTGTTTCAATGGCAGCGATTAGATTTCCGAATACATCTCGTGCTTCTCTCTCGGACAATAAGAAGTTATGCGCGGCCTCAAGACAGGTTTTCAACTGGCTCAGATTATTGTTGCCGGAGATCAGCATGGCTTGCGAAGCTTCGTTGCCAGTGCGACCTTGCGGACAAATATCATAGGCAGGCGTCAGAGTCAGCTCTGCTCCGTTCCAGAACGCCGCATGGTTTCGTGCATGGTCGTCTGTATTTCCGCACAGAATATTGAAGACGAGGCGGGAGAACAGCTCTTTCAGCGTATCTTTCGGATCGGTAAAACGGTAGCGAATGATTTCAGCCAAGGTTTCATAACTGGCGTAACGCGCCATCAAGTCATTGAGACCGAATATCGTGAGCGCTGAAATCATGGCCTTTCGCGCCCACCCATTATCCTTTTGTACCCGATCAAACCGCTCAATCAGGAGTACATCTTTATTCGCTGCTTTTGCCAACTTAACAGGCGCGACATCCAGTCCGGCCAAAGCCGCCAGCCGCATTGCGATGAATTCAGCTTTGACGACACTGTAGAGATCGGCGCTGGATGAAAACTTGGCCACATATTTATTGTCCTGATCCTGGATCAACGCTTTTGGTCGAGCGCCACCGATAGAGCTGCCATGGAACAATGCCTGGTCCAGTTCCGGCGTTAGGGGGACGCCTTTTTCCACCCGTTCGGCAGATTCGATCAGTTCTTCCAGGCTGACGTTACTCGCAGCACGTGGTGCGTACTCAGATGGTGAGTTCTGAAAATCGAGCGCACCGATCCGGTCAGAGCCGGATTCCAGCAGGTAGGTCAGTTCATTTAGCTCTGCTGTATCCGTGTCAGCACCCTTGAGGCCCAACTTCTTATTAATAATTACGCGCCGCCCCCATGCATCGGGGGCGGAATCCCGGATACAACCGGGCATAGTCAAGTTTTCGGGAAGGGGAAGCACCCCGGTCTGCAACGGCAATTCCGGCTCATAGATCGAGATGGCAGGATTTTTAGAACTGCTATCACCAACCCGTTCAAGGTAGCTTTTACCGTAGTTAAACAGGATATTGCCGTTATCAACTTCCAGCTTTCCGGCCACTATCGGCTTTGTTTCATCTGGTAGCCATATCCAGACAAAGGCTTCTTTATCGCTGCTAGAAGTCATCGTGAACTACCTTTTTTGTAGCTTTTATGCGTTGTGGTAATAGCGCAATTTTGTCCCGTGCCTGTTCAATGTGCTTTGACAGCGGGAGCTTCTCTGACTCAAATAGCTTCACACCGACGAGCGCGGCGACTTCAAAAACCAATCCGATGGTACTGCTCATTTCGCCGTTTTCGATTTTTTGCAGAGTGGCTCTTGATATGCCCGCCCGATCTGCGAGGTTCTTCTCCGTCCACTGACGCCGCTTGCGCCCCAACTTGATCTGTTCTCCCATTAGGACAGCGGCTTCCTGGGCATACTTGGAATAGGCTCGCTGCTTTGCCATTGCTCACACCCTATACAAAAAGGTTAAATCACTGGTCATTAGACTAATTAATGACCAGAATATTAGCCATTCCAATACAAACAATCAAGTGGAGCATAAAGAAAATGACCATTTAAATAGGCGTTAAGATAGTTAATGTCTAAAATTATAGTCATTTTATTGAAATACTTTCTTTATTAAGATCGAAACTCCGTCAGTTCATTATCACGAGCCTCACAGGCTTCAATTCCCCTACCTATCAGGTCGGTCAACCGATTCAGGGGGGCATCCTCGGTATCTTCTGCCATTTCCAAAAGCTCTTCTATAGCTTTCCCGCCTCCCTCGGATCGGTAATGGCGGGAAGGTGTCTTTTATTGGCTGGCCGCAGAGCATCTACCAGGTTTGCCGCCGGAGCAGGTTCTGAGCGCCCGGTAACGATGGCGTAACGGAATATCTGTCCACAAGTGTGCCGGGCTCGCTTAGCGGTTTCTATTGCGCCGCGACTTTCAATTCGGCGCAAGGCTTGCAGTAATTCCGGTGGAGTAATTTCAGAGATTGGGCGACGCCCACGGGGGAAAAGGTCTTTTTGGAGGGCTTGAAGCGCTCGGTCTTGGTGGCTCTTGGATGTAACGGACATCTTAAGATTGGTTATTGGTGGTGGGGAAGGTCCGGGTTCAAATTTGGCTATAGCGGCCGATTAAGGTTCTTGTGAACTGGCAGAAACACTTGCGTATAGAACGTGGTCCTTTCCTGACTCGGTCAAGTACCACGTTTTATTAGTGTGGTAGGCCTCCGGAAAGTCCTGCTGGTAGCCCATTGGCTTGCGTGCCTCGATGGGTTGATCAATATAGGCCAGGATGTCCCGGCTATCTGCGGAAACCGGGATGTTGTGCCAACAGCTAGGCAAGTGACAAACCAACGGGGCAGCCTGGATGGATTGGAGTAGTTCGGTTGATGTAGGCATGATAATATTTGGCGCAGTTTATGGGCAACAGGGGATCTAGATACCCTGTTGCCTCCAAGTCAGCGGGACCTTCGATATCAACAGGTAAAATGGGCGTCTACGTAAATATTTAACATGTTGTATGGACCTTGACGGCTAGGACGGCTAGGACGGCTAGGGACGATTTCAATCTGAGTTTGCTGCAGGCGATGGAAAATGATACGGCTTTCTATCGGAAAACTGTGCGTTTCGGATAGGTATTCTCCTCCCCCAAAGCCTATTTTAGGCTGCTCGGTTAGGGTACAGAAATGCTTCTCCAGGTTAGTGCGCGTTGGTTTGATGTCGTGTTTTCTGTACAGCTTTACCTTGGAGTCGTCAATTTGTCCAAGCGTCCGATAGTTTTTCAGCCTGTTTCATCACCAGCTCGATTGCATCTGCCTCCTTGTCCGGCGGATATTTGTAGTGCTGAAGCGTTCTGCGAACCAGGATTTTAAGTTTGGCCCGCACACTATCCCTGACTTGCCAGTCAACAGTAGTCGACTTGCGCAGCTTGTCGGTGATTTCTATGGCAATTTTCTTCAGAATCTCATCGCCTAATTCACGAACCGCGCTTTCGTTATTTGCCAGCGCGTCGTAAAAAGCGACTTCGTCGGGATTTAATCCGAGCCCTGCCTCGCGAGCCATTTCGGCCTGGAACTCTTTCGCCATTTTAATCAGCTCTTCGATAACCTGAGCAGTCTCGATGGCACGATTGTTATATTTGCGAAGTGTTTCCTTCAGACGGTCGGCGTATTTTTGTTCCCGCACTAGGTTATTGTGGGTTCTCGATTGAATATCGTCTTTTAGCAGCTTCTCCAGCAGTTCAACCGCCAGGTTGCGATATGGGATCTGACGTATATCTTCCAGAAACTCATCGGATAATAGTCCAATATTGGGCTTTTCCAGGCCGCATAAGGCGAAGATATCTGCAACACCCTCGGCAACAACCGCATTGTCGAGTATCTGCTTGAGTGCAGAGTTCCTCTCTTCTCGGGTGCGCTTTTTGTCTACCGAAGTGTATTTGCTGATAGCCGCTTTAACCGCGGCGTAGAAAGCTACTTCTTTTCGTAAACCTTCGGCTGCAGCTAAGGTGCCGCAAAGTGAATAGGCCTTGCTGGCGGCCAGCACCAGATCCAGGAAACGTTTCTTACCGTCATCAAGCCTCAGTATATAGTTGGCTGCCGGCACCAGAAGTCTGTGAGCGTCGGTCTCGAAGCCGGCAATATCCAAGCCTTCAGCCTGGGGCGTTTTAGCAAATAAGCCGCGAATGGCATCGAGTTTCTCCAGCAGAAAGGCAAGAGCCTGTTCTGCCTTTAAGGTCGGTTCGCCTCGGCCTTTTGCATCCGTATAGGTTTTGAGTGCTTGTTTTAGCTCACTGGCTATACCGATATAGTCAACTACCAGCCCGCCGGGCTTGTTTTTAAATACCCGGTTTACCCGAGCGATGGCCTGCATCAGGTTGTGGCCCTTCATTGGCTTGTCGATATACATCGTATGACAGCAGGGAGCGTCAAAGCCGGTAAGCCACATATCGCGCACGATGACCAATTTGAGCGGGTCGTTGATATCTTTGAAGCGTCTCGCCAGGCGTTTCTTCGTCGCTTGACTGTAGACATGCGGCTGTAACAATTTTTTATCCGCAGCCGAGCCTGTCATGATAACTTTAATGGCGCCTTTTTCCGGGTCTGCGTCGTGCCACTGTGGGCGCAGGGCAACAATTTCGTTGTACAGGTTTGCACAAATATCCCGACTCATGGCGACAATCATGGCTTTTCCGTCCATAATCGCGTTACGTGAGTCAAAATGCTTGATTAGATCGACAGCAACTTGTTGTAGCCTTGGCTTTGTTCCCACGAGTTTTGCGAGGCCGCTCCATTTCTGTATGGTTTTTTCCCGGGTGCTGATATCTTCCTCATCTTCAACGACTTCCTCCACCTTTTCGGACAGCTCGGCGATTTTTGCATGATTCAGGTCGAGTTTGGCCAGGCGAGATTCGTAGTAAATCGGTACTGTCGCACCATCATCGACGGCGTCCTGAATATCGTAGATAGAAACATAGTCACCAAATACCGCGCGAGTGTCTTTATCCTCGTGTGAGATAGGCGTGCCGGTAAAGCCGATAAATGATGCAAGGGGCAGCGCATCGCGCATATGCTTGGCATAGCCGAATTTGTACTTGCCATCGGCACTTAATACGGCCTTCAAACCGTATTGGCTGCGGTGCGCCTCGTCGGAAATCACCACGATATTGTGGCGGTTATTCAGTACAGGATGCCTGGCTTCATACTCCCCTTTTTTATCTTTTACCAGCGCGAACTTCTGCACCGTAGTAAAAATAATACCGCCGGATTCCCGCTCGGCCAGTAACTGCCTGAGTGTCTCCCGATCACCCGCCTGTACCGGCGTTTGCTTCAATAGCGCCACAGCATGACAGAAGGTCGTATACAATTGGCCATCGAGGTCATTGCGATCGGTGACGACGACCAGCGTCGGGTTGTTCATGGCGGGTTGTTGCAGCAGCTTGCCGGCATAGTAGCACATGGAAATGCTTTTGCCGCTGCCCTGGGTATGCCAAACCACACCGGCTTTTTTACTGCCCGGTACCACCTTATTGCCGTAGGTCGCACGCTTTTCCATCGTATCCTGATTATCCTGGGCAGCGATAACGGTAGCCTTGACGGCCTCACGAACCGCGTGAAACTGGTGGTAGCCGGCAATCTTTTTGGTAATCAGCTCGCCGTCCGTTTCGAACAGGATGAAAAAGCGCATATAGTCCAGCAACAGTCTCCGGTCGAAAAAGCCTCGAACCATGGTTTCAAGCTGCCATTCAACCTGCGGTTTGTCATCCTCGTGCTTGATCGTACGCCAGGGCATAAAGCGCTCGCGGGTGGCTGTCAGGGAGCCCACTCGCGCGCTGTAGCCATCACTGATGACCAGTGCCTCGTTGAAAACAAATAAATCCGGTACTTCGTCTTTATAGGTCTGCAACTGGTTGTAGGCGTCCCAGATATCGGTGTTTTCATCGCCGGGGCTTTTCAGTTCCAGCACGGCAAATGGCAGACCGTTGATAAAGCATACAACGTCGGGGCGCCTGAGTCGTTTTTTACCGGCCAGGGTGAACTGACTGACAGCGAGAAAGTGGTTGTTGTCCAGATTGCCAAAATCCACCAGAAACGCGTGGTCGTTGACAATGTCGTCGTGGCCTTTAGGGGCCGCCTGGGTAAGTTTGTACTTGACCGGCACGCCCTCCAGCAGCAGGCGGTGAAAAGCGCGGTTATTGGTGACTAAATCCAGGCTTTCGGTCTTATTCAGCTGCGCCAGTACCTGTTCTAAGCACTGACTCATTACGTCGCGGGGAATATGAGGGTTAATGGCGGCAAAGACACTTTCCAGATCACCTCGATGTACCACCTTGGCGTAGTCCGCACGTTTTGGCGTATCGCCGTCCGGCGCTATATCGGCCCCTCGGCAGGTTTCCCAGCCGCCGGCATTGAACCAATCTATACAGAGTTGCTCCAACTGCGCCTCATCCATTGCCGTCGATATCCTCTGAAATATAAGCTTGCTGTGGATGGCTCGGTTTGGTCGGGTACTTCAGGCGCAATCGCTTTTCCCTCAGCAACGGTTGCAGATATTCCTTGCGCAGGGTATCCGCCGAGCGATTGAGCAGGCGCGTTAAGTCCTCGAGCCGCATCTCTCGCTGGTGGCACAGCGCTAAAATTGCACCCCTGACAGCTTCTCTCGAGGCTTTGCGCTTGCCGGCAACGGCCGCCGCAATGGCGCGCAGGGCATCCATATCCCCGGGGTTTGGGCCCAAACCCCCGGAGCTGGCCTCTAAACCCCCAGAGCTTTCCTCCAAACCCCCAGAGCTCTGCCCGCCATCTGTCGTTTCGTCTACCATATCAGCCACTCGGGCACTGGGTAGGCAATATACCGTACCGCGGCCGCTGCCTTCCTGCAGTAACAATCCGCGCTCGACCAGGCCACTGAACAGTTGGCTTAAATCCCGCGGGTGGATATCGAGAATCGCCATCATACGACGGTGGTCGACGACAGTTTCGATATGGGCCGTGATAAGAATCAAGCGTTCATTATCGGATAATTGATTGAAGATTTGTTCCCCCAATTCCTCCCGCAACTGCGTTAACGCCGGTTCCGGTACTAAACTCAGCATATGCAGCTCCAGCAGGGTTTGCTCCGAAGGCTCGTGGCGGGTTTTCAATATGGGTTGTCGCCAGTGCTGGCTGCGCCAGCCGGCCATGATTTTGGGTAGGCCCGAGCCGGCATTCTCGCCCAGGCCGATATAGCGAAACATATCCTGCAATAAGCGGTTGCGACAATCGCTGTGCCCTCCGGCAATGGCCATATCCACCGGAATCCGCATCAGGCCGGGGTTGCGAAAGCCGAACATATCCGGGCGTTTTACCACCAGTACCGAGGCCCGCCCGGTAAAGTCCGCATGTACCAGCGTATTGACCAGGGCCTCGCGCAGTGCCTTGTGAACTGGCGTATCGTCCTGGCGCTGGTCACCCGCCAGCTTAAACGGTACCTTCAAATCGGCGGTTAATTTACGGATGACCCGCTGGTAAAAATCAAACACATTGCCCGACCAGGAGCCGTCGAGCGTCAGCCGGTCCACCCACCTTAACTCGGCCCGAGCCTGTGGTCGTTCCTGGTAGTCCAGCATATAATTGGCGAAGGCCTCCTTAATGGCTGTCAGCTGGCCAAACATCAGCAAGCCCGCCCTGGTCAGCCCCGAACGCCCCGATTCCCTGTCTCTGCGCCAGCCGCCGATACGGTAGAGAAACTGCTGGGCGTCCAGTTGATTCCAGGGGTGGTCGGGTTGCAGGTTGATATAGCGCTGCCGGTAATTGTTAAAGCTGTCGATATCCAGGTCATCGAGGCTGTAGCCGTTCAGAATCTCGGTATCGCGGCTCTCTTCCACCTGCTCGGCCAGCAGGCGTTTGACGGTTTCGCCACCCTGCAATTGGTCGGTGCTGTTAAAGCGCCGGTAGGTGCCGGTCAGGGGATTGCCGCGAAGATATACCGGCTTTTGCTTGCGCGACGCCTGTGGGATATGTATCTGGATCAGGTTGGTATTGTCGATGGATAAGGTCTTTACCCAGCGGTCGCGCAGAATATTGACGCTGACCTTCTGCGGGTTGTTTAGTGCCGTCCAGAGTTCATCGATAATTTTTTGCGGGTTTTCAATACCCGCCAGCTCGAAATTATTGCCGGCTTTTTCTCGTAAACCCAGGAAAACATCGCCGCCCTCGCTGTTGGCGAAGGCGCTGTAGGTTTCCCAGAAATCCTTTGGCAATTTGCCTTTGCCATCCCGCCCCTGTGCCAGTTTGCATTCGATATCTACGCTTTCTTTTAGAGCGGCGATATCTTCCAGGGTGGTGATTTCTAGCATGACTCAGCCTCGGCTGGTGAGGTAGCGTTTTTAGGCTGGTTGTTTTTTAGTCTGTTTGGATCAATTTCCTCGGAGAGGAGTTTGGGGAGGAGGGCCTCTCGGATTTTCGCGAGGTTGCTAATTTCTTTGTCGCTCACAGAGCACATTTCATAAATGGAGCCTACCTTCTCAGCAAAGCATATTAACAATTCCTTATTGGGGTATGGTTGTTTTATTCTTTTCATATCTGCTACAGTGACATGGCCAAGTCCCGTCGTCTGTTTTTGCTTGGCAGTAGCAATCAGTAAAGGCTTGATTTGTCTCAGGAGAAAATAGGTAAAATATTTTTGCTCATTGGACTCAAAGTTGAGCTTAAAAATATGTTGATTTAGCCAACCGTTGCCGCCAAACCACTTAAAGACTTCTAATGAGGTTTCAGGGCTTCCTGACCAAGAATACAAGACATCATCGTTTTTTAAAAAATATTTATCAGGAACTTTTTTTTCCGTAAATTTTGTTCCTGCTGAAACTCCCTGTTTTAACTCAGCTATTTTTATTATTGGGAAACCGTTATTATAGGCCGAAAAATCCTGTGCTTTGAACACCGCACCGTTGACGTATTCAGCGGTATCATATAGTGCTCTATTCTGCCACCCTTTCGGTATCTCTCCCAACTCCGAATCCTGCATTACAGATGGAAATAGCCCAGCGGTTTCAGTCAGTTTCTGATAGGCTTCGGGGTCTTTTTTTTGTAGGCGAGCAAGCGTTGCTTGATCTTTTCCTGAAATGGCGCACATAGCTGCAAGTTCAGCCTCTTCGGTTGTGCCGCCCGTCTCTAATGCTGCCATCTTGGCTTTGACAGGTTCAAAATCCACAAACCAGCTTTTAAAGATAGCTTGGGCGATGGTTTCCAGGGTTTGGTTGGTTTGGCGGTTGAGTTCGATTTTTTCGTCAATAGAAGCAAATACTCTAGATATCTTTTTCTGTATTTCGAAGTCAGGGACAGGGATTTCTAATTCGGTTATGTCTGTTTTCAGGACACGCGGAACTGTTGACCCCCTGGCTTTTTCGAGCAGTCTATTTTTAAACTTACTGCTTAATAAAACATAAAGTAAAAAGTCATTGTGCAAAATGCCTTCTTTGCCACGCATGGCAATAACACGGCGAGTCATTAAATATGTTTGATCTCCTGGGAAAGGAGCTACCTCGCCGACGGGTGCTTCCGTCGTGATCATAACGTCTCTGGCCTTTGGAAATCCCCTAGTTGTCCAGCGTTCATAGGTTTCTTTAGATACGTATGAAACTTTCGACAAGTCAATACGACCATTTTTTACATTTGCTGCAGTGAGAGTTGGAATCCCTTCTGGTGATTTGGGAGGGGTTTTCCCACGATAGTCAATTATGGTTTCTAGGAGGTCACTAATCGGAGCGTATTTAACTTCAGGCATCGTATCCCAGCTCTGTTAAATTTTTTGTGATTTCAGCTTCTAAGCGACCGGATTTTTCAAACTGCTCTTTTAGCTGACTTGATAATCGAGCTATTTTTTCAGAAAACGGCTCGGCGTCCTCAACTTGTTCTGCAGCACCAACATATCGGCCGGGGGTAAGTACATAATCATGTTTCTTAATATCTTCCAGTGTCGCCGCATAGCAAAAACCCTTTATATCTTCATAGTTATCGTCTTGCTGCCAGCGATGAAAAGCCTGCACGATCTTTTCAAGATCTTCCGGCGCAAAATCACGAAGCACCCGATCTTTCATAAATCCCAGGTTGCGGGCGTCAATAAACAAAAACTTACCACGACGATCTACTTTCCTTTTGTCTAGGGAGAAACCGTTCTTTTTATCTTTGGTTAGAAGCCAGATGCAAGCGGGTATCTGGGTATTGGTAAACAATTGCCCGGGTAGGGCCACCATACACTCCACCAGGTCGGCGTCAACCAGCGATTTGCGGATCTCCCCTTCATTATTGGTATTGGAACTCATCGAGCCATTGGCCAATAGCAGCGCCATAGAGCCGGTATCGTTAAGATGGTGCAGCATATGCTGCATCCAGGCAAAGTTGGCATTGCCTTTTGGCGGCGTGCCGTATTGCCAGCGCACATCACCTTCCAGCCTGGCGTGCCACCAGTCTTTGATATTAAAGGGCGGGTTCGCCATGACATAGTCGGCACGCAAGTCCGGGTGCTGATCGTCCAGAAACGAGTCGGCGTTCTTTTTGCCAAAGTTGAAGTCGATACCGCGAATGGCCATATTCATCGCCGCCAGCTTCCAGGTGGTGGGGTTGCTTTCCTGTCCGTAAACCGAGATATGCTTTTTCTGCTCGGCGGCCTTGTAGTGTTTCTCGTCGGCATGGGCTTCGATAAATTTATCGTTACTGACAAAGAAGCCGCCCGCTCCCATGGCGGGGTCATAGACGCGGCCTTTATAGGGTTCAAGCATTTCCACAATCAGGGTGACGATACTTTTGGGCGTGTAGTATTGGCCGCCCTGCTTGCCTTCTGCCAAAGCAAACTGGCCGAGGAAGTACTCGTAGACATGGCCGAGGATATCTTTGCTGTGCAGGTTCAGCTTTTCGCCGTTATAGACCGGATTGCTGAAGCTGGTGTCTGAAAACTTATTGATCAATTCGGTAAGGTTGTGGTTTTCCACCTCATAGCGGCCGATACGCGGCAATACGCCTTTTAACTTCGGGTTGGCCAGCTTGCCGGCGATTTTGTAGGTTTCTATGGCCTCCAGGGCGTTGTCGAGCAGCCAGGCAATGGAACGGAGTTTCAGCGCATTGCCGTTTTCGTCGTGGCCGATTACGGAGCCGATGGCTTGCGCGGCCGTGGTTTTGAGAAAATGCCAGCGCGCCTCTCTGGGTACCCAGAAGACGTTTTTTTCCTGGTAGTATTCGTGCAGTTCAAGTTCCGCGCTCACCGCCTTTTGGTATTCTTCATCGCTGCTATAGTCATCGCGCGGCATATAGTAGATATTGTCGTCGCCATTGTTCCGGGTGAACAATTCCCGCAGCTCCTGCTGCCGCTCTTCAAACGCATCGGACACATATTTCAGGAATATAACGCCAAGTACCACATGCTTGTAGTTGGCCGCGTCAAGGTTGTTGCGTAAACGATCTGCCGACTTCCAGAGCTTATCGTCAAGCTCTTTAAGAAATTGTTGTTCTGCGTTGTTCATAAAATTACCTTCTTGATCGGCCAGTGACGCAAAGGGTTGGGCTGGCCGTCTTATCAGTTCTTTTTGTGCGAGTATACTTTCAGCGACAGATAGTGCCAAAGCAACCTGGGTATTTTTTGTCTATCCATCCAGCCGTCCCTGCCGTTTTTGCTTTAGGTAAAACTGCTCGAACTGCTTTTGAGCCAGCCTTGAGGGTGTGGTTTTGCCATTTTCCCAGCGGTTGACTGTGGCGAAGCTGACGCCTAATGCTTTTGCCAGATCCTCTTGGGAGAGGCTTAGTCGAGCGCGCAGGGTTTTAACTCTTTCCACAAAGTTGTCAGGTTTTGAGGCCACGTCTATGCCTATATGGGGTAGTAGACTTTCTGTATATTTTTATGATGTGGAATATAACATCTGTTATGACATGTGTGAACGTTTTCCGGGTAATTACCCAGGTATATAGTGTGCCGGAAAGCGCGTGAAATACTGATTGATTGGCAGTGATATGTACAACTGCTGTGGGCCAGGCACAAAAAAACCAACAGAGAACTGTTGGTCTTTTCAAGTTGGTGGAGGCGGGGGGAGTTGAACCCCCGTCCGTCAGCACTCCGCCCGCGGCTCTACATGCTTAGATTCCGTCAATTGATTTAGCCCTTAACAGCCCGACGGGCAGGACGTTAAGCGCGATCCCGAATCAGTGTTTAACAGCGCCACCTCGGGCGGGCTTTGCTGCGAGCTTGTTCTGTCTGACAGTCACGTTCCGTTTACAAGCATCCGTTGGTGACTGTTAGCGGGGTTTAGGCCGCTAAAGCGTAGTTGTCGTCGTTGGCAACTAGTAAGTTACAGCTTTGGATTAACGTGATTGGCTGTCATCACGACATGCACCTTGGGTTTTGTCACCGGCGTCGAATCCAAATCGCCCCCGTAGAGTGTTACCTGTTATACGCCTGATCAGACCGCTAAAACCGGCCCGCGTTGCAAGCGACCGGCAATTATAAACCAATTTGATATCAAAAGGTTAGCGCAATTAATGGGTTCTGATGGCGCAGTGCCTTGTCAGCCGAATACAGAGACACTGCAAAGGGCACCACGTAGGTGAGCAGCCTGATCCAGTCGCCGCTGCCCATGGTGCCGGCTACAAGCCTGTCGCCGTAGTTAATCGCCGCCAACAGGGTGCCCACCAGAGCGGCGACTCTCAGGGCACCGGTATAGAGACAGTACTGTTGCGTTTAGCCACTGACACTGTGAAAGAATGTGATCAGAATCAAAATGGGGCAAAACACCCTTACATAGGCCGGCCATATCTTCCAGAACAGCCCCTTTTCCACCTGCGGACTGCCCTCGCGCAACTCCGCCAGCAGCTTGTCGCGGTGCAGCACCCAGCCGGCAAACAGGCAAAATGCCACCCCCAGCAGCGGCTCGCTGTACTTGGTGGTCAGGTCGATCACAAACACGAACAGAGCCGGAAAATTGAAGATCAGCAGGCTGCTGATGGCAAAGATGATACTGCCGATCAGGTAGGTGGCGCGGGGGCGGCTCATGCCGGTCTGCTCCACCGCCGTCGACACCGGCACCTCCAGCATGGAGATGGAGGAGGTCACCGCGGCAATGGTCATCAAGGCGAAAAAGGCGAAAGCCACCAGCAGGCCGATAGCGCCCATGGACTCAAACAGCGTCGGCAGCACCTGGAAGATCAGGTCCGGCCCGGCAATCAGTTCACCGGTCTCGGTAAATATCTTGGTGCCGTAGTGCTTGGCGACGTAAATCGACGGGATGATCAGCAGGCCGGCGATAAAGGCAATGCTGGTGTCAACCAGGGTGACAATCACGCCGATGCCCGGCAGGTTCTCCTGTTTGCTCAGGTAGGAGCCGTAAACCAGCATGGTGCCCACCCCGAGCGACAGGGAGAAAAATGCCTGACCGAGGGCATCGATAATCAGTCCCGGTTCGGTGACGCGGCTCCAGTCCGGCACCAGATAAACGGTCAACCCCTCCATGGCGCCCGGGCGCGTGAGCACATAGATAATCAACAACACCAGAATGGCCAGCAGCATGGGCATCAGGCGGGTGGACCAGCGCTCAATGCCGTTCTCGATGCCGCGGGCGATAATCCACATATTGACCAGGGCGAACAGGCCGCCGGCAAGCAGGTTGCGACTGACGGAGTTGGTGGTCAGCCATTCACTGGCGGCGCTCATGCCGAGGACGTCGGCGATGGGGTCGAACCAGTGCGCCAGCATCCAGCCGGCAACGACGGTATAGAAGCTCAAAATCAAGCTGGCGATGATGACGCCGTAGTAGCCCACACCCGTGCCTATCCAGTGGGTGAGCCGGTTGCGACTGATGCTGCCCAGTGCCGTCACCACGTTGGCGCGGGCGTGACGGCCGATAATTAACTCCGCCATCAGCGCGGGGTAGGCGAGTAAAAAAGCGAGTACAAAGTAAACTACGACGAAGGCAGCGCCGCCGTTGCTGGCGGTCTGGGTCGGAAAGCCCCAGATATTCCCAAGCCCCACGGCAGAGCCCGCAGCGGCGAGAATAAAGCCCAACTTTGATGAAAACTGTCCCCTCGGTGCACTCATACCCATCGCCTTGTTGTCGTCTTTATGTCAGTTCTACTGCTTTGATCAGAAAATATTTTCACGTCAGTTGCACGGCGGTCTCGATCCGGGCATAGCCCTTCGGGACCTTCGCCAGCAGGGATGCCGGCGTAGAGCCTACAGGGGTGGAGCGGGAATCAGCGAAGCACTGCTTCGCCCCGCGCAACGCCCGAAATCTATGATTTCGGGCCGGGCCCGCTTGCGGGGATCCACGTGTGTCCCGAAGGGCTGTGCCCGGGTCAGCTAAGGACACCAACACCTGTTTTTGGTGAAAATCTTTATTTGTCGAAGCACTAGGTCGTTTTGTTATTGGCACATTTCATAAGGTTTTTGACGGCACACTTCAGCGGTGCGTATGGGACATCACCCGCTGCTTCTCCCGGTTCCAGTCCCGTTCCTTTTCTGTCTGCCGTTTGTCGTGCAGTTGCTTGCCTTTGCCGAGCGCGATCTGGCATTTCACCAGGTGTTGCTTCCAATAGAGCGCCGTGGCCACCACGGTGTAGCCTTTTTGTTCGGTGGCCTGGCGCAGTTTGGCGATTTCCTTGCGCTTCAACAACAGCTTGCGCGTGCGCGTCGGATCGGTAACAAAATGCGTAGAGGCCGACGACAGCGGCTGAATCTGTGCGCCGAGCAGCCAGGCTTCGTCGTCTTTGAACAGCACATAGCTGTCGGTCAACTGCCCTTTGCCGGCGCGCAGGCTCTTCACCTCCCAGCCCTGCAGGGAGACACCGGCCTCAAGCTTCTCCAGTAACTGGTAGTCGAAGCGGGCCTTCTTGTTTTGCGCAATGGTATTGTCTGGCGCGGACTTTTTCGATTTCTTGGCCATGGCGGCGGATTATAGAACTCTAAGCAAATAAAGCCAGCAAACTGGTGCCGAAGTACTTGGCCATCACCGTGTTGATAAAGACCAGCAACAGCAGCAAAGGCACGAAGGTGCGCAGCGAGAAGTTCACATAGCGCTCGAACCAGGTGCCTTTAAAGCTGCTGTCGCCGGCCTCCAGCTCGCGATCGAACTTGATACGCTGCCAGCGGAAGGCCACCAGCATACAGATAATAAAACCGTTCAACGGCAAAATGGTTTCGTAGAAAATATCGATCACCAGTTCGAAAAACGACTTGGTGCTGCCGCCGTAGCTGATAAAACTGGTGAGAAAGTCCACCCGCCCGAACGACAGCGCGCAGGCCAGGGCAAACAACAGCATGGTAACGCCGAGCACCAGCAGCGACTTCTTGCGCGAGTAGCCCAGTTCGTCCATGGTGCCGGACACCGGCACTTCGATAATCGACACCAGTGAGGTGAGGGCGGCGAAAAATACCAGCAAAAAGAATATCCCGGCCACTAAGCTGGCGCCAAAGTAACCTACAGTCACCTGCATGGCGAGAAAGATCTTCGGCAGGAACGTAAAGATCAACGAGATCGAGGAGCTCGACAGCTCTTCGGTGTCGACATCCGGATTGAACGAGAAAATGGCCGGCAGAATCAGCAGGCCGGCGGCAAAGGCCACGCTGGTGTCGGTGATGGCCACCATTCTGGCAGAGCTGGGAATGGCATTGGCTTTGTCCATATAGGAGCCGTAGGTGATCAGGATACCCATCCCCAGCGACAGCGAGAAAAACGCCTGTCCCATGGCGCTGTTGACCACTTCGGGGGTGATTTTACTGATGTCCGGTACCAGGTAATACCTGACCCCCGCCAGGGCGTTGTCCTGAAACAGGATAAAGACCACCAGGCCCAGCAGCATCAGAAACAACGCCGGCATCATCACTTTGGCACCGCGCTCGATCCCCTCCCGCACGCCGCTGACCAGAATCAGGCCCACCAGGCCGGTAACCGCCGCCAGGTACAGAAACACATTGTTGCCGTTGATAAATTCGCCGAAGTGATCGCTGTCTGCGAGTTTATCCAGATCGCCGCTGACTATCCCCCCCAGATAGCCGAGTATCCAGATGGTGATCACGGCGTAGAATACGGCGATCATATAGGGCGTAATCAGCGCCAGCCAGCCGCCGATATGCCAGAGCTTTTGCTGCGGCACAAAGTGCCGGTAGGCGCCGAGGGGATTTTTGCGGCTCTGCCGGCCGGCGGCAATTTCCGCCATCATTACCGGCAGGCATACCATAAAGACGAAGACCGCATAGAGGATCAGGAAGGCCGCGCCGCCGTTCTTGGCGGCGTTTACCGGAAACCCGACCAGGTTGCCGATACCGACCGCGGAGCCCGCCGCGGCGAGAATAAATCCAAGCCGTGAACCAAATTGTTCTCTGTTATTTTCCATGCTTTTCTCAGTTGTTGTTGCTTTCATCGCCGTTTGCGCCCCCCGCCCTCGGCTCCCTAACTAATCGCATTGGTACCGGGCAAAAACCCGCAAGGTTGCAGTCTGTGACGAATAAGTCCCGCAAGAACGCCGGCTGCGGCCTTTGTTCAGGGGCAATCCGCCTTGCAGTCAGGGTCTCTGTATCCTTGCCACCGAACCCAAAATATCAGGCAAATCAAGGGTATAGTGAATAGGGATCGATGTCCTTGCCGATTTTTGTCGTGATACTACCAAGTTTCCCAAAGCCTGTCTGTTAACCCCTGGGTTGGCTGTCCGCCGTACCCGATGGTCCCCACGGCCAGATAAATGGCCGAAATGCCGGGGTGCGCGGGTGGCAGGCTCTCGATTCTGTTGCCGCTATACCCGTTTGACTGCCAGGGTTTCTATCGAGGGTTTACCGGTGTTGCTGTCGTTCAAGTTGGTTTCTGGGTCCAAAGTCTCTACAATCTGCGCCTCGCGGCGCCGGGGCGGCCCGGTATTTCCGCTACACTCTTTCTGCTATAGCGATTTCCAGTACAACTATTTCAGTAGAACTGTTTTCAGTACAAAAAGGTAACGACCCGCTTGTGACCCGTATCAGCCGCAGTGCCCTTGTCAGCCATTCCGCCCGGCGCATGTTCGATTTGGTCAACGATATCCCAAGCTATCCGCAGTTTATGGACGGCTGCGTGGGCGCCGAGGTGTTGCAACACGGGGAGGGTTTTGTCGAGGCGCGCTTAGACCTGAGTCGGGGCGGGCTGCAGCAGAGCTTTGTTACCCGCAATCAGTTGCAGGCGCCGCAGCGGGTTTCCATGCAACTGGTAGAGGGGCCTTTCAAGCGTTTTCAGGGCGACTGGACTTTTACACCGCTGCGTGACAATGCCTGCAAGGTCAGCCTGGATTTAGAGTTTGAATTTCGCAACAAGCTGGTGGCGCTGGCTGCCAATCGCTGGTTCGAGCAGGTAGCCAACCAAATGGTGGACGCCCTGTGCCGTCGTGCCGACGTCGTGTATCGGGACTGATTGGCAGGCGTGATGAGTGACAGGAAAACCATTGGGAGAAAGCGATGTCTGATATCGAGATGATAGCGGTTGAGGTGGCCTACGCCCTGCCGGACAAACAGAAGATCATTGCCCTGCTGGTGGAGCCGGGTACTACGGCCTATCAGGCGGCGCAGCGCTCCGGTATCGTCAAGGAGTTTCCCGATCTCGACCTGGAGTCGGCCAAGATGGGCATCTTCGGTCAGGCGCTGGGAACCAAGGGCCTGAAACCGGCCCGCGAGCACGCGTTGCAGGAGGGCGACCGGGTGGAAATCTACCGCCCGCTCAGCGCCGATCCGAAAGAAGTGCGACGCCGCCGCGCCGAGAAAGCCAAGGCCAGGCAGCGCGATGAAACCTAGGGCGCTTGTCGATTGCCGGCGGTCTGGTCGCGGGTGGCGGGGCTGGGACGATAGTCGCCGCTAAAATGCGTGAGCTTGTCGTCCTTGAAATGCATGGTCACCATTTCCCGGGTGACATTGCCGTCGGGGTCCTGGAAGCTGAAATAGTAATCCCAGCGATCCCGGTGGAAGGTGTCGGCCACCAGCGGGGTGCCCATGATAAAGCGTACCTGGCGCTTGGTCATGCCGGGTTTCAACTGGTCGATCATCTCCTGGGTGATGATGTTGCCCTGTTGGACATCAATCTTGTAAACCCCCGGAAACTGGAAGTAGGAGCAGCCCGCGGTGCCCAGTAAAACCGGGGTAACCAGAAACAGACCAGCCAGCAGGCGAAAGGCTTTTTGCATAACAGGGGTTCCACTACGTTATTTGAACGGGGATAATACCCGACTTTAAACCGCGCTGAGAAGACCCGTTAGAATAGCACACGGGCACCTGAATCCCGAATACGGCCAGGGCCCGCCAGTCAGCCAGGCGTTTGGAATCGAACGCTCAACAAAACAGCTTCCCATAGCGAACCTCGGAGGAACAATGGCCATAGAGAATCAGGAGTTGCGTAAAGCCGGGTTGAAGGTCACCTTGCCCAGGGTAAAAATCTTGCAGATTCTGGAGAACTCCGAGCAGCATCACCTCAGCGCCGAAGACGTTTACAAGGCGCTTATGGAAGCCGGTGAAGACGTCGGGCTGGCTACCGTCTACCGGGTGCTGACGCAGTTTGAAACCGCCGGCCTGGTGGTGCGTCACAATTTCGACGGCGGTCACTCGGTATTTGAAATTGAACGGGGTGATCATCACGACCACATGGTTTGTGTGGAAACCGGCAAAGTGATCGAGTTCCACAACGAAGAAATAGAGAGGCTGCAGGACACCATTGCCGAGGAGCATGGTTTTGAGATCACCGGTCACAGTCTCGTATTGTACGTGCGACCAAAAAAGTAGATTGCCGGATAAAAAGTAGACCTATAAGAGATATAACTTCCTATGAGCGATAACCAGGCGGGGACTGCGCCGCAAGAACCGGCGGCCGGGGCGGAGCCCAAATACAATATCAATCTGGTGCAAGTGGCCGACCTCGGTTGTGGCGTGTTAAACCAGATGTTTCTCAAGCAGCCGAAAGACAAAGCCAAGCTGGCGTTCAAAAACCTTAAAAACGGTAAGTCGATTAAACTCGGTACCCTGAATTTGCAGCGCAAAAAAAAGGACACCGAAGAGGTCGTTGGACAAATCGATGTCGCCGTCAGCCTGAAGCTGGATCGCAGGGAGTTTCGCGGGCCGGTGAACTTTCCCAGTTTTCAGGCCGCGGTGCAGGCGCTGCTGCTGCGCCTGACCGAACACCTGCGGGCGAAAAAAGACCTAAACCTACTTACTGACCCACACGGCGCGGCGCTGATTCATGTGCCCGGGGTTATTAAGATAGACGACAACTACAATGTGCTGGTAATGGTCGTACAGCCGGAGGGGCATAACGCCATCGCCATCAACCTGATGTTTATCGACCCGGATCAGTACGAGCAACTGCGGGATAAGAATAAGGATGCGGTGGCCGAGAGCTAATCCGCCGACATCATCTCGCGCGCATGGGCGCGGGACTGCTCCGTAATCGCCGCGCCTCCCAGCATCCGGGCAATTTCCGCAACCTTGTCTTCGCCGGACAGTTGCACCAGCGTCGATTGGGCTTTTTTGCGTGTGGACTGTTTACTGACCAACAGGTGCTGGTGGGCTTTGCTTGCCACCTGGGCCAAATGGGTGACACAGATTACCTGCCCCTGTTCCCCCAGGGTGCGCAACAGACGTCCCACCACATCAGCGGTGGCGCCGCCTATCCCCACATCCACCTCGTCGAATACCAGCGTGGGGGTGGTGGAGGTCTTGGCGGTCACCACCTGAATTGCCAGGCTGATGCGCGACAGCTCACCGCCTGAAGCCACCTTGGCCAGCGGCCGCGGCGGCTGGCCCGGGTTGGTGCTGATCAGGAACTCAATCGCCTCCAGCCCGTGCGGCCCGGCCTTGTCGGCCAGCGGTTGCAGATCGATCTCCAGGCTGGCGGTGGCCATGGCCAAATCCTTGAGCTGGGCGTTGATGGTCCGGCCCAGGCGCCGGGCGGTTTTCTGTCGCAGCGACGAGAGCTTTTCGGCCTGGTGGCGGTAGGTCTGTTCGCAGGCCCGGCTTTTTGCCTCCAGCGCATCCAGCTCGGCATCCTCGCCCGAGAGCGTCTGTAACTCGCCCTGCAGTTGCCGCAGCAGCTCGCCCAACTGCTCCGGGCGCACCCGGTGCTTGCGGGCAATATCGTAGACGGCGCTAAGTCGTGTCTCCACTTCCGCCAGCCGTGCCGGATCGGCGTTAAAGCTGCCGATATGATGTTCGATCTCCCGGTGTGCCTCCTCGACCTGGATCAGGGCGCTGCCGATCAACTGCTCGGCATTGGCCAGCGCCGCAGTGCGTTCCGGCAATTGCTGCAACTGGTGCAGGGCGCGGTTGAGGCCGTCCTGCAGGCACTGGTCCTCGTGGCTGCACAGGTGTGCCACCTGTTGGCTGGTCTGTAAGATAACCTCAGCGTTGGCCAGAGTTTTCTGTTCGGTTTCCAATGCCTCCAGGTCGCCGTCTTCCAGCTCCAGCAGCGTCAACTCCTCGACCTGGTATCGCAGCAGTTGATAGCGTGCGCTCACTTCTTCGGCGTTATCGCGCAGGCCGGTATAGCGTTGCCAGGTGTCCTGCCACTCCCGGTGTGCCTGGCGGACTTCCCGGGCCAGGTCGGTGTGGTTGCCAAACTCATCCAGCAGGCGCCGATGGGTGTCTTTTTTCAGCAGCGACTGGTGTTCGTGCTGGCTGTGGATATCGATCAGCATTTCGCCCAGAACGCGCAACTGTTGGGCGGTGGCGGGTTGTCCGTTGATATAGGCGCGCGAGCGGCCTTCGGCGGTGATGACCCGGCGCAGCAGACAGTCGTCGCCGTTGTCCAGATCGTGTTGCGCCAACCACTGCTGCGCCCGGCGCACTCGGCTGACGTCGAAATTGGCATGAATATCGGCTCGTTCCGCGCCGGTCCGCACCTGATCTGGGGCGGCGCGATCACCCAGGGCCAGCCCCAGGGCGTCCAGCATAATCGACTTGCCGGCACCGGTTTCACCGGTCAGTACGGTCATGCCGGCGGCAATTTCCCTATCGAGGGTGTCGACGAGGGTGAAGTTGTTGACGCTCAGGTGGGTTAGCACGGCCCGGGGCTCCTTTCGCGAGAAGTTAGCGGCTGGCCGTTGACAGCCTGCGGCCGCTCGCAGTGATCATAGGCTTGTCAGCTTGTCAGCTTGTCAGCTTGTCAGCTTGTCAGCTTGTCAGCTTGTCAGCCAAAACCTATGGTTGTTTATACAGTATTTTTACGGGTTCAGCCAGCCCTTGAATGTCCCCGGACCGCCCCCATATTAACGCCACAGCGCCGCTGCCGGCGCTGTGCGTAAACCAGAACAGGTAACCAGATTGAGACGGGAGACAGGTGTGGGGAACGAACAGAACCAGCAGCCGGAAGACACCGGCCAGGTGGTGGTAGAGGAGCAACCGGTAGCCGACACTGACGTCGAAGCGGCAACTGATGCGGCTGCGGACAGCGCCGACACTGAGATAGACCTGGCGCAGGCCCTGGCACAGATCGAGTCGTTGCAGGACCAGGCCACCGCGGCCGGCGAGCAGGTGCTGCGGGCCCAGGCCGAGGCGCAAAACGCTCGCCGTCGCGCCGAACAGGACGTCGAACGGGCGCACAAGTACGCCCTCGAGAAGTTTGTCGGCGATCTGCTGCCGGTGGTGGATAACCTGGAGCGGGCCATCGCCGCCATCGATGCCACCAACGACGACTTCAAAGCCGTCGGCGAAGGGGTGGAACTCACGCTGAAATCCCTGGTGGATGCACTCAAGCGCCACAGTGTAGAAGTGGTCGATCCCGAGGGCGAACCCTTCGACCCGCAGTTACACCAGGCGATGACGATGGTAGAGAACCCGGACGTGGAGCCCAACACCATTATCGACGTGTTCCAGAAGGGTTACACCCTCAACCAGCGACTGGTCAGGCCCGCCATGGTAGTGGTGTCCAAGGCGCCGGCATAAAGACCATATTTTTGCCGGTGAGATTGCGGCGGCGGGGTTGAAATCGCGTTGATAGCGCCAATATAGCTGGTAGAACGACAGCGGTACAACGCAAATGTGTATTTACCGGCGCCGCGAGACTCTGCAAGCACAATGTTCGGCGCCGATAGCGGTCGAGACCGCCGGCGGCCCGCGGCAGGCGGGCTGTGACAGACTGCCCCCAGACCTGACAACAGGACCGGGCTGAGCTATTGAACTGTACTAAGATTACGTTTATCGGAGATAACCAAGATGGGTAAAATTATCGGTATCGACCTGGGGACCACCAACTCCTGTGTCTCGGTATTGGAGGGCGGCAAGCCCAAAGTGGTGGAAAATGCGGAAGGTGATCGCACCACCCCGTCTATTGTCGCATTTACCGATGACGGCGAAGTTCTGGTCGGCCAGAGCGCCAAGCGCCAGGCCGTGACCAACCCCCACAATACGCTGTTTGCCGTCAAACGTCTGATCGGCCGCAAGTTTCAGGACGACGTGGTGCAGAAAGACATATCGATGGTGCCCTACAAGATAGTCGCCGCCGATAACGGCGATGCCTGGGTGGAAGCCAAGGGCGAGAAAAAAGCGCCGCCGCAGATTTCTGCCGAAGTGCTTAAAAAGATGAAAAAGACCGCTGAGGATTATCTGGGTGAAACCATCACCGAGGCGGTGATCACCGTGCCGGCCTATTTTAACGATTCCCAGCGTCAGGCGACCAAAGACGCCGGCAAGATCGCCGGTCTCGATGTCAAACGCATCATCAACGAGCCGACCGCCGCAGCCCTCGCCTATGGTATGGACAAGGCCAAAGGCGATCACACCATTGCGGTCTACGACCTCGGTGGTGGTACTTTCGATATCTCAATCATCGAAATTGCCGATGTAGACGGCGAGCACCAGTTCGAGGTGCTGTCCACCAACGGCGATACCTTTCTCGGTGGTGAGGACTTCGACCTGCGACTGATCGAGTACCTGGCCGACGAATTCAAGAAGGAAAACGGTATCGACCTGCACAATGATCCGCTGGCCTTGCAGCGCCTCAAAGAGGCGGCGGAAAAGGCCAAGATCGAGCTGTCTTCGAGCCAGCAGACCGAGGTAAATCTGCCCTATATCACCGCCGACCAGACCGGCCCCAAGCACCTGGTAGTGAAAATGACCCGCGCCAAGCTGGAGTCGCTGGTGGAGGACCTGGTGGTCAACTCGCTGGGCCCGGTCAAGACGGCCATTACCGATGCGAGCCTGTCAGTGGGTGATATCGACGATGTCATTCTGGTCGGCGGCCAGACCCGGATGCCGATGGTGCAGGAAAAAGTGGCGGAGTTCTTCGGCAAAGAGCCGCGCAAAGACGTCAACCCGGACGAAGCCGTGGCCATGGGTGCCGCCATCCAGGCCGCCGTACTGGCCGGCGACGTCAAGGACGTGCTGTTGCTGGATGTGACCCCGCTGACCCTCGGTATCGAGACTATGGGTGGCGTGGCCACACCGCTGATCGAGAAGAACACCACGATCCCGACCAAGAAGTCCCAGATTTTCTCCACCGCCGAGGACAATCAAACGGCGGTCACCATTCACGTGGTGCAGGGCGAGCGCAAGCAGGCGGGTCAGAACAAGTCCCTCGGGCGTTTTGACCTGGCCGATATTCCGCCGGCCCAGCGGGGCTTGCCGCAGATCGAGGTCACCTTCGATATCGATGCCAACGGTATTTTGAATGTGGGCGCTAAAGACAAGGCCACCGGCAAGGAGCAATCCATCGTCATCAAGGCGTCCTCCGGTCTCAACGATGAAGAGATCGAAAAGATGGTGCAGGACGCCGAGGCCAATGCCGAAGCGGACCGCAAGTTCGAAGCGCTGGTCGGTGCCCGCAACACCCTTGAAGGCCTGATTCACGCCACTCGCAAGACCCTCGAGGAGGCCGGCGACAAGGCCTCCGATGAGGAGAAGACGGCTATCGAGACGGCCATCAAGGAAGCCGAAGAGGTGGTTGGCGGCGACGACCAGGGCAAGATAGAAGCGGCGACCACCAAACTGACCGAGGCCTCCAGCGCCCTGGCCCAGAAGCTCTATGCCGAACAGGCCCAGCAGGCCCAGCAAGGTGCCGCCGGCGCTCAGGATGCCGGGGGCGAACAGACCCAGGCCGGTCCCGCTGATGAAGGTGTGGTGGATGCCGAGTTTGAAGAAGTAAAAGAAGATAAATAACCGGCGTTGAATTGCCGGTTAGTTACCGGTCAAGGGGCGGCCATAAAGCGGCTGACCTCGACCGGTAAACGCAGTGATTTGGAGGCGCGGGCTGAGTCCCGCGTTTGTCGTCTGTAAAGAATCTTTGTTTTCTAGAAGTCAAACCCCATGTCAAAACGTGATTATTATGAAGTGCTGGGCGTTAGCCAAGACGTCTCGGAAAAAGACCTGAAAAAGGCCTATCGCCGGGTGGCGATGAAGCACCACCCGGACCGCAATCCCGACGACAAAGCTTCGGAAGAAAAATTCAAAGAAGCCAGCGAGGCATATGAGGTTCTTTCCGACAGCCAGAAGCGCGCCGCTTACGACCAGTACGGCCACGCCGGCGTCGACCCCGGTCAAGGCGGTATGGGCGCCGGTGGGTTTGGCAGTTTCAGCGATATTTTCGGCGATGTATTCGGCGATATCTTCGGCGGCGGTGGTCGCGGCGGGCGCGGTGGTCCCAGTCGCGGCGCCGACCTGCGTTACACCCTCGACCTGAGTCTGGAAGAGGCGGTGCGCGGCACCTCGGTCAAGATTCGCGTGCCGACGCTGGTGAGTTGCGGCACCTGTAAGGGCTCCGGCGCCAAGCCCGGTACCCAGCCCACCCAGTGCACCACCTGTGGCGGTGTCGGCCAGGTGCGGATGCAACAGGGCTTTTTCTCGGTGCAGCAAACCTGTCCCAACTGCCGCGGCAAGGGCTCCATGGTCAGTGATCCCTGTCGCGATTGTCACGGCCAGGGCCGTATTGAGGAAACCAAAACCCTGTCGGTAAAAGTGCCGCCCGGGGTGGATACCGGCGATCGTATCCGCCTGTCCGGCGAGGGCGAGGCGGGCGCCGACGGGGGTCCGGCCGGCGATCTCTACGTGCAGGTTTCGGTGCGGGACCACGAAATATTCCAGCGCGACGGCAGGAATCTCTACTGCGAAGTGCCGATCAGCATTGTCGATGCGGCACTGGGCGGGGAGTTGGAAGTACCCACCCTCGACGGCCGGGTAAAGTTGAAAGTGCCCTCTGAGACCCAGACCGGCAAATTGTTCCGCCTGCGCGGCAAGGGCGTGGCGCCGGTACGCGGCGGCAGTGCCGGCGATCTGTTGTGCCGGGTGGTGTTGGAGACCCCGGTCAACCTGACCGGCAAACAAAAAGAGTTGCTGCGCGAATTCCAGGCCTCGATGAAGGGCGATAAAAATTCGCCGCGCCAGAGCAGTTGGTTCGAGGGGATGAAGAACTTTTTTGGGGATATGAAAATCTAGCCCGGACAGGGTGATCCTGCGCACCATTCTTTGGGGGATAAATGACCGTAAAAATTGCTGTTACCGGTGCTGCCGGGCGCATGGGCAAAACCCTGATCGAAGCCGTGGGCCTGGCCGATGGCGTAGAGCTGACGGCCGCGCTCGAGCGGCCACAGAGTTCCCTGATCGGCGCCGACGCCGGCGAGTTGGCGGGCCTGGGTCGCATCGGGGTTGAAGTTGCGGCGGACCTCAACGCGGTGATCGATCGCTTTGACGTGCTGATCGACTTTACGGCACCGGCCGCAACCCTGGCCAATGCGGCTGCCTGCGCGGCGGCGGCGCGGGGTATGGTGATCGGCACCACCGGCTTCGATGCGACACAAAAGGCCGAACTGCTGGCGTATCAATCGCAAACCGCCATCTGCCTGGCGGCCAATTTCAGCACCGGGGTCAACGTCAGTCTCAAATTGCTGGAGCTGGCGGCTCGTGCCATGGGTGACGATGTGGATATTGAAATCTATGAAGCCCACCATCGCCACAAAGTGGATGCACCCTCCGGCACCGCGCTGGCCATGGGCGAGGCGGTGGCCGCCGCGGTGGGGCGCGATCTCGACGCGGTGGCGCTCTACGGTCGCGAAGGGCAGACCGGCGCTCGCGACCGCGACACTATCGGCTTTGCCACCGTACGTGGCGGCGATGTAGTGGGGGATCACACCGTTATGTTTATGGCCGACGGCGAGCGCCTCGAAATCACCCACAAAGCGTCCAGTCGCATGTCCTTCGCCCGCGGTGCCGTGCGCGCGGCCCGCTGGATCGCCGCTCGCGATGCCGGCCTCTTCGATATGCAGGACGTTTTGTCTTTGCGCGGCTAGTGTTCTGACCAGTAAATTTCTTCACACAAAACCGGTTTTGGTGCTCGCAATCAGCCCGGATCGAGACCTGGGTGCCACCGACGTGAAAGTATTTTCTGGTCAAAGCACCAGTGTTAACCGCTCGATCATATCCCAGGCCGCTGTTCGTCCTCGAACCTTAACGTTCGCTAAACCTCAATTGGGGTTGCTGCAGGCCGGCGGGTTTGGCACCAGCCGGCATGCCGGCCGCGGACCTGAGCGAGCGGTCGCCGGCTGGCGCGGGAGGCGCGCATTTTTACCGCCCCGGGGCTGGCACCTGGAGGGCTTTTCCACTAAAATGCCGCGTTAGATTGAGTTTGGCCAGAACCGCTGCAACCGCTTAGCTAATGCCGTTTGAAGCTGTTGGATTTGGCGCTACCGGGAAATCAGCGCTATGCAGGATGGCTGGTAAAAAGACGTCGTAGATAAAGAAGTCTTACATAAAGAAGTCGTGAATAATATGAAGAGCGAGATGAGGCGGGCATGTTTCATCTCGCTTTTTTGCAGGTCACTACTTTATCGGGCGTTCTTCAAATAAGCGGTTACTTTGCAGGTGTTGCCCTGGCGTGCCAGGGTGTAATCCAGGGTGTGACTTGCAGGTAGTCCGGGGACAAGCGGCGGTCAGGACACTTCCTAAACACCGGTTTGGATACCGCGCCCACCCGCGCGGCGGTCGCTCTCGGACTGCTGAATCTGGCTGCTACCGGGCCTGTCAACGACGCCCGGGGCTCGATCACAGCGCCTGTCACAGCGCTTGCCTGCAGCAGTGCCGCCAGGCTGTCCAGGCTGTATAAGTCACGCAACGCGACGAGGAGTCCGATTTGACTACTGGGGTATCCGCCACCGTTTTTCCAACCCATCGACCTGCCCTCCTGGTGCTTGCCGACGGCAGCGTCTTTCAGGGTACCGCCATCGGGGCGGACGGTATCACCACCGGCGAGGTGGTATTCAATACGGCCATGACCGGCTACCAGGAAATCCTCACCGATCCGTCCTATGCCCGCCAGATCGTCACCCTGACTTACCCCCATATCGGCAACACCGGCGTCAATACCGAGGACGAGGAGTGTGACGCCATCTGGGCCGCCGGTCTGGTGATCCGCGACCTGCCGCTGTTGGCGAGCAACTTCCGCAGCGAGCAGGCGCTGGACGATTACCTGCGCCAGCGCCGGATTCTCAGTATCGCCGATATCGATACCCGCCGCCTGACGCGTATTCTGCGCGACCGCGGCGCCCAGAGCGGTTGCATCATGGCCGGCGACCTGGACGAGGCTGCGGCCCTGGCCGCCGCCAGGGACTTTGCCGGACTGCAGGGCATGGACCTGGCCAAGGTGGTCAGCACCGCCGAATCCTATACCTGGGAGCAGGGTGTGTGGCAGTTGGGCCGCGGTCACAGGGCCGCCGGTCGCGGGCGCTTTAAGGTCGTGGCCTACGACTTTGGCATCAAACGCAATATTCTGCGGATGCTGGCCGAGCGCGGCTGTGACCTGACCGTGGTACCGGCAACGACCCCGGCCGCAGACGTGACGGCGCTCAACCCCGACGGTGTCTTTCTATCCAATGGCCCCGGTGATCCGGAACCCTGCGACTACGCGATCACAGCCATCGGCGAACTGCTCGAAACCGGCGTGCCCCTGTTCGGCATCTGCCTCGGGCACCAGTTGCTGGCGCTGGCCAGTGGCGCGCGCACGGTGAAAATGAAATTCGGTCATCACGGCGCCAATCACCCGGTGCAGGATATCGCCGCCGGCACCGTCATGATCACCAGCCAGAACCACGGTTTTGCCGTCGATGAGGACAGTCTGCCGGCCTGCCTGGAGGCCACCCACAAGTCGCTGTTCGACGGCTCGCTGCAGGGTATCAGGCGCACCGACAGGCCCGCCTTCAGCTTCCAGGGGCACCCCGAGGCGAGCCCCGGGCCCCACGATATGGCGCCCCTGTTTCACCAATTTATCGCATTGATGGAAAGCCACTTACAACAAAGGTCGCAGTAAACCCGACATGCCGAAACGAACCGATATTCAAAGCATTCTGATTCTGGGCGCCGGTCCCATCGTGATTGGCCAGGCCTGCGAATTTGACTACTCAGGCGCCCAGGCGTGCAAGGCGCTGCGCGAGGAGGGCTACCGCGTCATTCTGGTGAACTCCAACCCGGCCACTATTATGACCGACCCGGCCATGGCCGATGCCACCTATATCGAGCCGATCGAATGGCAGACGGTGGAAAAAATTATTGAAAAGGAACAGCCCGATGCGATTCTGCCCACCATGGGTGGACAGACCGCGCTCAACTGTGCGCTGGCGCTGCACGAGCACGGGGTGTTGGCACAGCACGGCGTCGAACTGATCGGCGCCAACCAGGAGGCTATCCACAAAGCGGAGGATCGCGACGCCTTTGACCGGGCGATGAAAAAAATCGGCCTCGAGTGTGCCCGCGCGGAAATCGTTCACTCGCTGGACGAGGCGCTGGAAGTCCCAAAAAAATTCGGCTTCCCGGTGATTATCCGGCCGTCGTTTACCATGGGCGGTTCCGGTGGCGGTATCGCCTACAACTGGGAGGAGTTCGAGGAGATTTGCCTGCGCGGCCTCGATCTGTCGCCCACCAAAGAACTGCTGATCGACGAGTCTCTGCTCGGTTGGAAAGAATACGAAATGGAAGTGGTGCGGGACAAAAACGACAACTGCATCATCGTCTGCGCAATCGAGAACTTCGATCCCATGGGGGTGCACACCGGCGATTCCATTACCGTGGCGCCGGCCCAGACCCTCACCGACAAGGAGTACCAGATCATGCGCAACGCCTCGGTGGCGGTGCTGCGCGAGATCGGCGTGGAGACCGGCGGTTCCAATGTCCAGTTTGCGGTGGAACCCGACACCGGGCGGTTAGTGGTGATCGAAATGAACCCGCGGGTGTCGCGCTCCTCGGCTCTGGCCTCCAAGGCCACGGGTTTTCCGATCGCCAAGGTCGCCGCCAAACTCGCGGTGGGCTACACCCTGGACGAACTGCAAAATGAGATTACCGGCGGCGCCACGCCGGCGTCGTTCGAGCCCGCCATCGACTATGTCGTGACCAAGGTGCCCCGCTTTACGTTTGAGAAATTCGGCGACGCCGATGCGCGTCTGACCACCCAGATGAAGTCCGTTGGCGAGGTCATGGCGATCGGTCGCACTTTCCAGGAATCGATCCAGAAAGCCCTGCGCGGTTTGGAAGTGGGATCGGCGGGCTTCGAGCCGCGGGTGAACCTGGCGGCGGACGACGCCATGATCAGTATCCGCCGCGACCTGTCGACCCCGGGCGCCGAGCGCATCTGGTTTGTGGCCGATGCCTTTCGCGCCGGTATGAGTGTCGATGACGTTTTTGAAGCCTCGGCCATCGATCGCTGGTTTCTGGTACAGATAAAAGAGCTGGTCGATATCGAAGCGGGCCTGGCGAGTATGCCGCTGTCGTCTATCGACGCGGTGTTGATGCGGCGGCTGAAACGCAAGGGCTTTTCCGATCGCCGGCTCGGTGACCTGCTGGGGGTGAGCGAAAAAACCGTGCGCCATCACCGCCAGAAACTCGAGGTGCGGCCGGTTTACAAACGGGTGGATACCTGTGCGGCGGAGTTTGCCACCGCCACGGCCTATATGTATTCGTGCTATGAAGAGGAGTGCGAGGCCAACCCCACCGGGCGCGACAAGATTATGGTACTCGGCGGCGGCCCGAACCGTATCGGGCAGGGCATCGAATTCGATTACTGCTGTGTGCACGCCGCGCTGGCCATGCGCGAAGACGGCTTCGAAACCATTATGGTCAACTGCAACCCGGAAACGGTATCCACCGACTACGACACCTCCGATCGGCTGTTTTTCGAGCCGGTGACCCTGGAAGACGTCCTCGAAATCGTTCACAAGGAGCAACCCAAAGGGGTGATCGTGCAGTTTGGCGGCCAGACGCCGCTAAAACTGGCCCGTGCCCTGGAGGCCGAGGGCGTACCGATTATCGGTACTACCCCCGAGGCGATCGACCGCGCCGAGGATCGCGAGCGTTTTCAGCAGATGCTCAACCGCCTCGAACTCAAGCAGCCTGCCAATGCCGTGGTGCGCTCCACCGAAGAGGCGGTACTGCGCGCCGATGAAGTGGGTTACCCGCTGGTGGTGCGACCCTCTTACGTGCTCGGCGGCCGGGCCATGGAAATTGTCTACAAAGAGGAAGAGCTGCGCACTTATATGCGCGAGGCGGTGCAGGTCTCTGACGACGCCCCGGTGCTGCTGGACCACTTTCTCAATAATGCCATCGAGGTTGACATCGATGCGGTGTCTGACGGTGACAGGGTCGTGATCGGCGCCATCATGCAGCATATCGAACAGTGCGGCGTGCACTCCGGTGACTCCGCCTGTTCCCTGCCGCCCTATTCGCTGCCGGAGTCGGTGCAGGACGAGATGCGCCTGCAGGTGAAAAAAATGGCGCGGGAACTGGGTGTGGTCGGTTTGATGAATACCCAGCTGGCCTATCAGGACGGAGAGATTTACGTCATCGAGGTCAACCCCCGCGCCTCGCGCACCGTGCCTTTCGTCTCCAAGTGTATCGGTACCTCGCTGGCCAAAGTGGCGGCTCGCTGTCAGGCCGGGCGCAGCCTGGCCGAGCAGGGTTTTACGGCCGAAGTCGTGCCGGATTACTACAGCGTCAAAGAGGCGGTGTTTCCGTTTAACAAATTCCCGGCCGTAGACCCCATCCTGGGCCCCGAGATGAAGTCGACCGGCGAAGTTATGGGGGTGGGCGATACCTTTGCCGAGGCCTATGCCAAGTCGCAACTGGGCGCCAACGACGAAATTCCCGCCAGCGGCACCGCTTTTATCAGCGTGCGTGACTTCGACAAGGACGGGATTGTGACGGTAGGCAAAGAACTGGCCGACCTGGGCTTTAAAATAGTGGCAACTCAGGGGACTGCGGCGGTACTCACCGGCGCCGGCCTGGAGGTGCGGGCGGTCAACAAAGTGCAGGAAGGCCGGCCCCATATCGTCGATATGATCAAAAACGACGAGATCGATTTGATTATCAATACCACGGAGGGTAAACAGGCCATACGGGACTCCGCGTCCATTCGTCGCAGTGCCGAAAGCCACCGTGTCTACTACACCACCACCCTGGCCGCCGCCCGCGCAATCTGTGTGGCTGTGCGGTTCGGGCAGCACAAGCGGGTGCGCCGCTTACAGGAGCTGCACGGCCGGCTGCGGGACCTACAAGGGAGAGCGAACACGTGAATAAATTTCCAATGACAGTGGCGGGCGCGGAAAAGCTGCGCGAGGAACTGGAACACCTGAAGAAAGTCGAACGCCCCCGCATCGTGCAGGCGATCGCCGAGGCGCGCGAACACGGCGACTTGAAAGAAAATGCCGAGTACCATGCCGCGCGCGAGCAGCAGGGTTTTTGTGAAGGCCGGATTCAGGATATTGAGGGCAAACTGTCTCACGCCCAGATTATCGACATCTCCCGAATCCCCGCCAGCGAGAAGGTCATATTTGGGGCCACCGTCGATATCGTCAATGTCGAGACGGACGCAACCGTGACCTACCAGATCGTCGGTGACGACGAGGCTGATGTGAAGTCCAATAAAATATCCGTCAACTCCCCGATTGCCCGCGCCCTGATTGGTAAGATGGTGGGTGATGCCGTGGTGGTGAAAACGCCCGGCGGCGAGGTGGAATACGAAATTGACGCCGTGAAGCACATCTAAGGCGCTGGTTTTCGGTCTCGAATTTCAAAGGGGGCCTCTTCGAGGACTGCTTTCCCGCGCTACATCCGGCACTAATGGGAAATATTCGACAGCTTCCTTTTCGGCTGTCTGGCGGCGCGAAAGATCAGCGCAATCTTACCGATTTCCTGCACCAGCTCCGCGCCGCTGGCGGCGAGCAGGTCCTGAATGACGGTTTTGCGCAGGTCTCGGTCAGTAATGGCCAGCTTTACCTTGATCAGCTCGTGGTCGTCGAGGGCGCGGTTGAGTTCGTCGCGCACGCTGTCGCTCAAACCCTTGCCGGCGATAGTGACCACGGGCTTGAGGTTGTGGCCCAGGGCGCGGTACTGTTTGCGTTGATCGGCGCTTAAGGGCATGGCGAGGCTCACTGTAACGGTTGGCTGGGTTTGCAGAAGGAGCGCCATTTTACTCCTATCCGGCAGTTTAGCCAGAGCAGTGGCGAATTTATTATGGCCAAATCGAAAAGCAGTCACCGCTGGCTGCGCGAACATTTCAATGACCCCTATGTCAAACAGTCACAGAAGGATGGTTATCGCTCCCGCGCCAGCTACAAGCTGCTCGAACTGCATGCCAAAGACCCCCTGTTCAAGCCCGGTATGACCGTGGTTGACCTGGGAGCGGCGCCGGGCGGCTGGTCGCAGGTGGCGGCCGCACTGGTGGGTGAGAAAGGCCGGGTACTGGCCTCTGATATCCTGCCCATGGACGCCCTGGCGGGGGTGGAATTTGTGCAGGGTGATTTTACCGAGCCGGCTGTACTGGAGCGCTTACTGTCACTGATGGAGGGCGGCCGCGCGGACCTTGTAATTTCCGATATGGCCCCCAACTTGAGTGGTGTGGCGGATATCGATCAGCCCAAGTCCATGTACCTGGTGGAACTGGCCCTGGACCTGGCGCGCCAGGTATTGAAGTCCGATGGCAAGTGGGTGGCGAAAGTGTTCCAGGGCGAGGGTTTTGACGCGTTGTTTCGCGATCTGCGCGGCAGTTTCACCCGGGTAGTCACCCGCAAACCCGGCGCCTCCCGGCCCCGCTCCCGTGAAGTTTACGTGGTGGCCAGCGGGTTCCGCGGTTGAGGGCCGCCCGGGGACTGTTGCAGGTGTTTTCCGCCGGCGAAAACTCGTTCCTGGTCGCTTGCAAATCGGTACCACAAATGGTCTAGTGTGACCACAGGCAACCAGTATTTGGCGGGCGGTGTCTATACTTTACTTTACAGATCCGCCGACGTTTTTGGGGTTTAAATTGACCGGTTTTGCCCCACTGAACGTATAAAGGTAGCGAAGGTGTGCGCGGCGGCGCCCCAAGGCTGCCGTTTAAGTTGTGATTATGAGGGTAACCCTTTGAATGATATGGCGAAAAATTTGGTGTTGTGGCTGATTATCGCCGCAGTCCTACTCACCGTATTCCAGAACTTCAGTCCCCAGGCCGCGCGGGAGACGCTCAGCTACTCCGACTTCATCGAGGAAGTGCGTTCGGACCGGGTCAAATCCGTCACCATCGACGGGGTCATCATCGAGGGTGAGCGCCACGACGACAACTCGCGGTTTGAGGTAGTGCGACCGCTGCTGGCCGATGACAAGTTAATGGACGATTTGCTGGCCCACGAGGTGGAAGTCAAAGGCCGCAAGCCCGAGCAGCCCAGTATCTGGCAGCAACTGTTGGTGGCCAGCTTCCCGATTCTGCTGATTATCGCCGTATTTATGTTCTTTATGCGCCAGATGCAGGGCGGCGCCGGCGGCCGCGGCGGCCCCATGAGCTTCGGTAAGAGCAAGGCGCGCCTGCTCGGCGAGGACCAGATCAAAACCACCTTTGCCGATGTGGCCGGGGTGGACGAAGCCAAGGAAGAAGTGCAGGAACTGGTGGAATACCTGCGTGATCCCTCCAAGTTCCAGCGCCTCGGTGGCCAGATTCCCCGCGGGGTGCTGATGGCAGGGCAGCCCGGTACCGGTAAGACCCTGCTCGCCAAGGCGATTGCCGGCGAGGCCAAGGTGCCGTTTTTCTCCATTTCCGGTTCCGATTTCGTGGAAATGTTTGTCGGTGTCGGTGCTTCACGGGTGCGCGACATGTTCGATCAGGCCAAGAAGCAGGCCCCCTGTATTATCTTTATCGATGAAATCGACGCCGTGGGTCGCCACCGCGGCGGCGGCCATGGCGGCGGGCATGACGAGCGCGAGCAGACCCTGAACCAGTTGCTGGTGGAGATGGACGGTTTCGAGGGCAACGAGGGGGTGATTGTTATCGCTGCCACTAACCGCCCGGACGTGCTGGACCGCGCCCTGATGCGCCCCGGTCGTTTCGATCGCCAGGTGTATGTGGGACTGCCGGATATTCGCGGTCGCGAACAGATCCTGAAGGTGCATATGCGCAAGGTGCCGCTGGACGAAAGCGTCAAGGCATCGGTGATCGCCCGCGGTACGCCGGGCTTTTCCGGCGCCGATCTGGCCAATATCGTCAACGAGGCGGCGTTGTTTGCGGCGCGCGCCAACAAGCGCACCGTCACCATGGAGGAGTTTGAGAAGGCCCGCGACAAGATCATGATGGGTGCCGAGCGCAAATCCATGGTGATGTCGGAAAAAGACAAAGAGATGACAGCCTATCACGAAGCCGGGCACGCGATTGTCGGCTACCTGATGCCCGAGCATGATCCCGTACACAAGGTAACCATTATCCCCCGCGGGCGGGCCCTGGGTGTGACCCAGTACCTGCCTGAGGACGACAAGTACAGCTCCAGCCGCCGTTATCTGCTCGGGCGTATCGCCTCGGCTTATGGCGGTCGCATCGCAGAGGATTTGGTGGGTGGCAGCGACGCCGTGTCCACCGGCGCCCAGGGTGATATTGAGGCAGCCACTTCACTGGCCCGCAACATGGTGACCAAATGGGGATTGTCCGACAAGCTGGGCCCGCTCAACTACGGCGAGGACGAAGGTGCTTATCCGGGTATGGCCACCAAAAATTATTCCAGTGCCACTGCCAAGATGATCGACGAGGAGGTCAGGCGCATTACCGATGAGTGCTACCAGACCGCCGACAAGATCCTCAACGAGAACCGCGATATTCTCGAATCGATGAAAGATGCGCTGATGGAGTACGAAACCATTGATTCCGAGCAGGTGGACGACCTGATGAACCGCCGTAAAGTGCGCCCGCCCCACGACTGGCAGGACGACGACTTTAACCGTCATCTCAAAAACAAAGATGCGAACGATGATAAACGCGCCGGGCCCATCGGCGGGCCGGCCAAAGAGCACTGATTCACCGCACACGGACGGGGCCGGTTCTGATACCGGTCCCGTTTATTTTTGTCTGCCATAATTATAATGATGTATCTGAGCTGCGCCGACCAAACCCTCGATTTGTCCCAGCCCACTATCATGGGCGTCTTGAATACCACACCGGACTCGTTTTCTGATGGCGGCAGCCTGTTTGAGCGCGACCGTCTGTCTCTGTCATTGGCGCTGCAAAAAGCGCAGCAAATGGTGCTGGAGGGGGCGGCGATAATCGATGTGGGCGGCGAGTCAACCCGCCCCGGTGCCGCCGCCGTCTCGCAGGAAGAGGAACTGCAGCGAGTGGTGCCGGTGGTGGAGGCCATCAGGCGCGAGATGGATGTGATTGTGTCGGTGGACACCAGTTCGCCGGCGGTGATGACGGCGGCGGCGGCGGCCGGTGCCGGCCTGATCAACGATGTGCGCGCGCTGCGCCGCGAGGGTGCCCTCGCGGCAGCGGTCAAAACCGGCCTGCCGGTGTGTCTGATGCATATGCAGGGCGAGCCGGGTTCGATGCAGGACGAACCTCGCTACGATGATGTGGTGACCGATGTCGCGGGATTTCTGGCCCGGCGTCTGGCCGACTGCGAGCGCCAGGGATTGCCCCGGCAACGAATACTGCTGGACCCGGGCTTTGGTTTCGGCAAAACCGTGGCGCACAACCTCGCCCTGCTCAAGGGGCTCGATAAACTGGCTGCCATGGCGCAGCCATTGCTGGTGGGCCTGTCGCGCAAATCCTTGATCGGCAAAGTCTTGGGGCGAGACCTGGCAGATCGGCTGCCGGGGAGTCTGGCGCTGATGCTGATGGCCGTGCAAAAGGGTGCACATATTGTGCGGGTTCACGATGTCGCCGCCACGGCAGATGTGTTAAAACTGTATCGCGCCGTCGCCACCGCCTAGTCAATTATGGCCGGTGATTTCGTCGCGATTGACACAAATATACTCCTGCCGGCAGGCCGCCGGCGACGGGAATAACTTGAGGCAAACAATGGGACTGACTAATGGCACGTAAATATTTTGGCACCGATGGTATACGCGGGCGCGTGGGTGAAGCGCCGATTACACCGGATTTCATGTTGCACCTGGGCTGGGCTGCGGGCAGGGTTCTGGCCGAACGCTTCGATGGTCCGAATATGATTTTGATCGGCAAGGATACGCGTATTTCCGGCTATATGTTCGAATCGTCGCTGCAGGCGGGCCTGATCAATGCCGGTGTCGACGTCGGTCTGCTCGGTCCTATCTCCACCCCTGCCATTGCTTACTTGTCCCGCACTTTCCAGGCCCAGGCCGGGATCGTGATCAGTGCCTCCCACAATGCCTATCACGACAACGGCATCAAATTTTTTAACTCCAACGGCAGCAAACTGGCGGACGATGTGGAACTGGCTATTGAGGCGCAACTGGAACAGCCCATGGTGATGGCCGACCGCTTGGGCAAGGCCAAGCGCATCGAGGATGCCCGCGGTCGCTATATCGAGTTCTGCAAGGGCACACTGCCCTGGGGGTTCAACCTGCAGGGGCTGAAAATTGTGCTCGATTGCGCCAATGGCGCCACCTATCATCTGGCGCCGAATATTTTCCGCGAACTCGGTGCGCGGGTAATCCCCATCGGCGTCGAACCGGACGGTTTGAATATCAATCGCGACTGCGGTTCCACCAAACCCGAGGCCCTGCAGGCCAAGGTGGTGGAGTCCGGCGCCGATCTCGGCATTGCCTTTGACGGTGATGGTGACCGGGTGGCATTTGTCGATCACAAAGGTGAGTTGGTGGACGGCGATGAACTGCTGTTTATTATTGCCTCTCATCAAAAACAATACAGCAAGGGTTGTGACGGCGTGGTTGGTACCCTGATGACCAACTTCGGCTTTGAGCTGGCGCTCAAGGAACTTGAGATTCCCTTTGCGCGCGCCAAGGTGGGCGACCGCTATGTGCTGGAAACCATGCGCCAGCAGGGCTGGCGGTTGGGCGGCGAATCCTCCGGCCATATCGTCTGCAGCGATGTGACCACCACCGGCGACGGTATTGTGGCAGCTCTCCAGGTCATGTTGGCTCTCGTGACCCAGGGAGTAAACCTGTTTGAGGCCAAACAGGGGATGACCAAACTGCCCCAGGTCATGATCAATGTGAAAATGGCGCAGCGGATCAACCTTGACCAAAACGAGGCTATCCAGGCGGCGGTGGGGCAGGCGGAGCAGCGTCTGGATGGCAGCGGCAGGGTGCTGTTGCGGCCTTCGGGCACCGAGCCTGTGGTGCGTGTAATGGTCGAGGGAGAAGACCTGCCGCTGGTCAAAACGCTGGCCGGCGAGCTGGCTGCGGCGGTGGAAAAGGCGGTTGCTTAACGCCGGCATCTCCGCTACCATTGGCGCCCGCTTTGGCGGCGGTCCATTAGCTCCGGCCAGTAATGTCGGCAATGTAACTTTGGGACTGGCTGGTTGTATCGCCTGTGAATGGTTTTACCGTGAACAGGTTCACGGTGAGCAGATTAACGGTGAATAGGCTTAAACCATGCGTCGTCCGCTGATTGTTGGCAACTGGAAAATGAACGGCTCCCGCAGCCGCAATGCCGAGCTGCTGGGCGCGCTGCTGAGTCGCTGGCAGGGGGTTCACCAAGCGGAAGTGGGGGTGTGTAGTCCCTCTGTCTATCTGCAACAGCTTGCCGACTGCCTGACCGGCTCCAACATCTGGGTGGGCGCCCAGGATGTCAGCCCTCACGACAGCGGAGCCTACACCGGGGAAGTGTCCGCTGCCATGCTGGCGGAGATGGACTGTCACTATGTGATTGTCGGCCACTCCGAGCGGCGCGAGTATCACGGTGAGACCGACGCCTTGGTGGCGCAGAAGTTTGCCGCTGCGCAAAAAGCGGATATTGTGCCGATTCTCTGCGTCGGCGAGACCCTGGCGCAGCGCGATGCCGGCGACGCCCTGGTGGTGATCGGAGAGCAGCTGAAAGTGGTGATCGAGGCCTGTGGCCGCGACGCTTTCAGCCAGGCGGTCATCGCCTATGAACCTGTCTGGGCCATAGGTACCGGTCGCACGGCCACGCCTAAACAGGCGCAGGAGGTACACGCGTTTATTCGCGACCAGTTGGGCGAGCAGGGCCTGGGGGTGCGAATCCTCTACGGCGGCAGCGTCAAGGGGGCGAATGCGGCGGACCTGTTTGCCGAGACGGATATTGACGGTGCACTGGTTGGCGGCGCGTCGTTGAAAGCCGAAGAATTTATCGAGATCTGCCGGGCGGCCGAGTAACTGTCGGGTGTGGCAGGCAAACCAGCTATAGAACAGACTGGCGTTTATGGAACAGTTTATATTAGTCGTACACGTATTGACCGCGGTGGCCATTATCGGCCTGATCTTGTTGCAACAGGGCAAGGGTGCTGAAATGGGCGCCTCCTTTGGCGCCGGCGCTTCGCAGACCGTATTTGGCAGCCAGGGCAGCGGCAACTTTTTTACCCGCAGCACGGCGGTATTGGCAACGTTGTTTTTCGCTACCAGTTTCGGCCTGGCCGTCGTGGCCAAACAGAATGCGGACGTGGCGGCCGGCGCCGGTATTCCGGTGTTGCAGGAGTCGCGCGAGGAGGCCCCCGCGGTTCCGGACTCCGATCTACCGCTGGTTGACCCCGATCAGACGCAGGAAGACACCACCGGTGATCTGCCGGTAGTTGACGAAGAACCTGAACCGAGCGAGTTGCCGCAGTAGTGTTGATGACAGCTTTAGCCCAAGTGGTGGAATTGGTAGACACGCTATCTTGAGGGGGTAGTGGCGCAAGCCGTGCCGGTTCAAGTCCGGCCTTGGGCACCATATTTGATTTCGAAGAATTCCAGGTTGATTTAAAACGTCTTAAAAGGCTCGTAGTTCGGGCCTTTCTTGTTTCTGTATTTTCTTATAGTGTTTTTTTCTTCTATTTTAAGCTTTTGTCATCCGGTGCGATTAGCCAGCCCCTGAAGGTTCTTTAGTCCCATGCACTGACCGACACTAAGTTAAGCAGACAAAGCGTGATACAAAGACACTTGTGAACAATAACGCTTATATTTTTATCTCGCGTTGATAGATATGGCAATTTGCCAGTAAATATGGAAGCGTGTCTATGTGTGGGTGTATGGGCATGGCTCAACTCAGCTCTTGTCACTCCAGAGCGTAAACTATATTATAGGTAATTAAAACTAATATATAGTTAACCTTTCCCACAAGGTAGTTACCATGTTTGTCCTCAAAGGCATTCTTCGGGCCGAAAGCCAGGAGAAGATTTTACTCTACTTACTCGTGCGCGAGCGCGGTTACGGCAAGGGCATTGCCGATTTTTACGGCATTGCGCTCACTCCGGTGCAAAAGCAACTGCAGCGCTTGGAGGACGACGGCGTCGTCGCCAGTCAGCCGCTGGGCGGGATGCGCCAGTTTCGACTCAACCCGCGGTACCCGTTCATTGCACCCTTGAAAGAGCTGCTGAAACAGGCGCTGGCAAGCTACCCAACCGATCTCGCCCGCGAGTTGGCAATGGACAGGCGACGCCCGCGCAAGGCCGGCAAAGCCGTGAACCTGGTGCGGGAAACTAAGTCGTGAGCAATTACGCGGGTGTTGAGATTGTTGCTCTGGCCGCAGAGATAGTCAGCCATCTGGCCGATCACGGCATCGAGGTGGTTGTGGTAGGCGGGCTGGCCGTGGAGATCTATTCGCAAAACTGCTACCTGACAAAAGACATTGACATGGTTGATGTCTCCTACGCCAAACCCAAGACTCTGCACGCGGCGATGGCCAAACTCGGCTTTCACAAAAAGGGGCGGGTTTTTGAGAATACGACCACCCCCATTACCGTGGAATTCCCGAGCGCTCCGCTGACCACCGGCGATGAACTAATTACTGAAACCACCGTGATTGCACACGAGTTTGGCAACATACCGATTGTGCATGCCCGTGACATTGTTAAGGATCGCCTTTCGGCCTTCTTTCACTGGAACGACAATCAATCGTTGGTACAGGCGCTGGCGGTTATGCAAGGTCACGACATTCCGGCACTTGATATTCAGGCGTTTTGTATCAAAGAGGCCGGTGTGAATAAGTACTACCTGGTGGCCAGCTTGCAGGCGGCGGTCAAGGCTCAGGCAGCGAGTGACATGAAAATCATCGAACAGCTGGTGGTGGACAAGATCATCGCGCAACAATGAATTCCATATCCTATTCGTTCAAAATTTGGTTGCTGTATCACTTTTTGTCTTTTAGACCGAGAGTTAGCGAACTAACAGATCCCTTATGAGCCGCTTTCAATTCCGGTCTTGGCCACCACTTTTGATTTCGAAGAATTCCAGATTGATTTAAAACGTCTCCAAAGGCTCGTAGTCCGGACCTTTTATGTATCTGTATTTTTACATAGAAGCTTTACCGAACTTGACTAAAAATACCAAGGGTAGGTCTGCCCACGGACGGAGCTTTTAGTGAGTAGCGCCAAAACCTATTTGTAAAGGTGCACTACACAGTGAAACTGAGCAGCGGGTCATACTGTATATTTTCCTCTCCAGGGTATCCCTTTGGGTTACACATAACCCTGCATCTGCCTATCATATAGTCTGAGCTGTTATGAAGATGTCCATGTAACCAATAATCAGGTTGATATTGTTCAATAAAACTGTCAATGTTTGACACATAAGCCGCGCTTGTTATGTCTTCTCGCAAGCCTACAGGTACGGACACTATGGACGGATCGTGGTGTGTAATGACCACATTCGTTTGTCCCGCCCGTGATTGAAATTCCTTTTCTAGCCACTGTAAAGATTGCCGATGAGCCACTGCAGTGTCAACGGAACGAATTTTGGAATAGCCGGGCAGTATTTTTATTTTTTTGTAGTCGTTCATTCTTTGCTGGCATTGATAGCCTGCGAATCTTGGATCGCCAAAAAGTTCAAAGTTGGTCCATAGTGCACAGCCCAGAAAATTACCACCATCTATAGTAACGACATCCATTTCTAAAACATGAATGTTCGTGCCTGCCGCAAGCTCTTTTAGCTGCAAAGCCAGTTTTGGGTAGGCTTTACCGTAGTACTCATGGTTACCTAAGACATATATTACGGGTTTATGGGGTATATTCTGAACAGCCCATTTAACTCCTCGGTCTTTGGCGTGAATATCGCCAGCCAGAACAACAACATCGCTATCATGATCTGGATATATATAGCTTTCGAATTCTATGTGCAGATCACTCAACAATTGGACTTTCATTGGTTCTCTGTTTGCTTCTTGAGATAGAAAGGCTCTAGATCCGCTGTGGGAAAATTACCGTACCGCATGCAAATAGCGCTCTTACAATCTCCGTTACCTAAATGATTTTTGGAGGGACGGCTGGTCACCGTGATCCTAGATCAGCATTAGTGTATTACAAATCTCGGCAGAAGAGTTGGATATTGGATTGGGTTAACGTGCTAAGCCATATTCAGTGGGAAGCCGGATCACTTGTGGAAAACCTCTCCGGCAGATTAATGGATTGTGGAAATCCCCTTGACTGAGGGTCACTGTGGACTGTCCTCCGGGAATTCATCCCCGAGACCTCGAAAATTTCGAACAATGAATAAGGTTTATGCGGATTTGTGGAGAAGGCTAACGCTCAGCTGGCAAATTCGTTACCATGGCTCGAAAATAGATAATCCATGTGCCATAGGGGAGGCAGACTTGTTAATAGAAGACACGAATAAAGAATCCAAGGACGGCCAGAATACCGGCTGGTTCAACCGCTTTCTGGCCACAGTCGAGTGGCTGGGCAACTTACTCCCCCATCCGATTACGCTATTTGCCGGTTTAGCCGCCTTTATTGTCCTGCTCAGCGGAATTTTGGGTTACTTCGATATCGCCGTGGCCGATCCGCGACCGCTCGACGCGAAGGGCAGGGACCCCGATGGCATGATCGAAGTGATTTCACTGCTCAACGCCGAGGGCCTGCAGCGCATTGTCACCGGCCTGGTTACTAATTTCACCGGCTTTGCGCCACTGGGTACGGTGCTGGTAGCGCTGCTGGGCGTAGCCGTGGCAGAGCATTCAGGGCTGTTGGCCACCGCCATGCGCGCCATGGTGTTGAACGCCTCAAAGCGGATGGTAACAGTCACCATTGTATTTGCCGGCATCGTCTCGAATACGGCCGCAGAGCTGGGCTATGTGGTGCTGATTCCCCTGGCGGCAATGATTTTTCACTCGCTCGGCAGGCATCCGCTGGCGGGTCTGGCGGCGGCCTTTGCCGGTGTATCGGGCGGCTACAGCGCCAACTTGTTGCTCGGCACCGTCGACCCGCTGCTGGCGGGCATTACTGAACCCGCCGCCCATATGATTGACCCCGATTATGTGGTGGGGCCGGAGGTCAATTGGTACTTCATGGTTGTCAGCACCTTTGTCGTCGCAGCAATGGGCGCTTTTGTGACTGAGAAAATCGTGGAGCCCAGGCTCGGCACCTATGACCCCAGCGAAGCCTCGGTAGAGCTGGATACGCGTGAAATGGTGCCGCCCTCTGCGCGGGAAATAAAAGCGCTCAAAATAGCTGGTATTGCCTTTGCGACCGTTTGCCTGCTGCTGGCCGCCACTGTCGTGCCCGAAAACGGCATTTTGCGCCATCCCGAAACGGGCGCCGTGGCGGGGTCTCCTTTCTTAAAAGGCATAGTTGCCTTTATTTTTGTCACCTTTGGCATAACCGGTTTTGTCTACGGCCGCGCCGCCGGCACTATGAGGAATGACAGAGACGTAATCAATGCCATGTCAAAAAGCATGGGCACTATGGGGTTGTACATTACGCTGGTCTTTTTTGCCGCTCAGTTTGTTGCCTTTTTCAAATGGACCAACCTGGGTACCGTCCTGGCCGTAAAAGGCGCGAGCCTGCTGCAAACCCTGGGCCTGGATGGCCCCGAAGTCTTTGTTTTCTTTATTATCATGTGCGGTGTCGTCAACTTGTCGCTGGGCAGCGCATCGGCCCAATGGGCAGTAACAGCCCCCATTTTTGTACCCATGCTGATGCTTATTGGCTTTGCACCCGAAGTGATTCAAGCGGCCTATCGTATCGGCGATTCAGTAACCAATCTCATTACACCGATGATGAGTTATTTCGGCTTGATTTTGGCCATTGCATCGCGCTACAAAAAAGACCTTGGTATCGGCACCTTGATAGCCACTATGTTGCCTTACAGCATTGTCTTTCTTTTTGGCTGGACGATATTATTTTATGTTTGGGTGTTTCTTCTCGGTCTGCCTGTCGGTCCGGGGAGCGCCACATACTACGGCTAGTAAAGCCAAGTTCTGAACAGTTGTTTCAACACCTTTTCCGCTTCTGCATGTGTTGTAAATACTGTGACAGAAGAAAGAGTGCTGCTTAGGGTAAATCTATCATTTTAAGTGGGGTGGAAAAGTATATGAATTTGACCGCATCACTGTGTGAGCTTTTAGCTTGTCCACTTAGTGGCAGACCACTGCAATTGGTAGACGGGCAGCTTCAGGTGGACGATGCTACGCAGCGCTATCCTGTGATCAATGACATTCCCTGGGTTTTGCCCAATGCCGAGCATTCTCTGCTGGATTGGGGAGCCAAGCTCAATCACTTTAATCAGGTGTTGTTAAGCGAAGTCAAGGCCCTGGAGGCGGAGTGTAAAAAAGCCCAAGGCGCAACACTGGACCGGCTGGAGCGCCTTTTGGCCGCGAAAAAACGCTTTGTGCGATGTGTCAGTGAATTATTGCGGCCGGTGGTTAGTGCCCGCGTCACCCGCAAACCCGTATACGATGCGCTGAGAGACCGGGCGCCAAGCACCCAAAATCTGCTTAGCTACGAGGCCAATCTGTATCGCGACTGGGTGTGGGGAGAGCAGGAAAACGCCTTGACCCAAGACCTTGTACTGGCCCATCTCCTGCAGCAGAGCCTCGGAAACATGCTGGTGCTGGGGGCCGGTGCGGGTCGTTTGGCATTGGATTTACACTGCGAATTAAAGCCGGATATTACCGTTGCCACCGATATCAATCCACTGTTGATGATGTGTTTCAAGCATTTGTTAGACGGCAAACAGCTCCGTATCGACGAATTCCCTTTACAGCCGCGGGCCAGCGAGTTTGTCGCGGTAGAGCACCTGATCGAAGGCCTGCAATGGCCGCAGGGATTGCACCTGCTGTTCAGTGATGCAACCAAACCGGCATTTAAACCGGAAGCTTTTAATACGGTGATCACGCCGTGGCTTGTTGATATTCAACCGCTGGCATTCGGGCGCTTTGTACAGCAGCTGAACCAGTATTTGCCGTTGGGGGGGCAGTGGATTAACTTTGGCAGTCTGGTGTTTAATCAAAAACGTGATTTGCACTGCTACGGCATTGAAGAGGTAAAACAGCTTGCCGAGGCGCAGGGTTTTAACATTCTGGAACTGAAAACCCATGAGATACCCTATTTAAAATCCCCCTATAATGCGGGCTATCGAATGGAGCACGTGTGGACCTGGCGGGCACAGAAAGTCGCCGCAGTAAAACCCCTGCACAACCCACAGACGATGCCCGGCTGGATTCTCGATATCCAGCAGGCTGTTCCAAAAAACCAGTATTTTCGTAATTTCACCATTACCCATCGGGTCTATGCCCAATTGACCGGCGAGGTCGATGGCAAGACTTCCATCGCCAAAATTGCAAAAAAAGTGGCGAAACAAAACAATATGGATGTGAGGGAGTCAGAAGTTCTGGTGAAGAACTTCTTTAGCGACCTTGTTTCGCAGTCGGACTGAGTCATTGCAGTTGGCAGGTAGCTTAGTATAAAAGTAGAGGAAAGTATTGAAAAAGTTTTCTTTTTTTACAGGCATAGTCATGCTAGTGGCTCTATGTGCCAGTTCGCTTGGCTTATTGCCAAGGCCGCAGAATCCAAAAAAGAGGCCGTATCGCATCAAACCCGTTCAGTTTAAGGGAGGGGGGACCGATGTGATTCTGGCAGGGGAGTTAACTGTACCTCATGGGGAAGGGCCATTCCCCGCGACCATAATGATCACAGGTTCAGGCCCTCAGGATCGTGATGAGACGGCTGTCGGTCATAAACCTTTCTTGGTTCTGTCAGATCATCTCACCCGTAGTGGATTTGCCGTACTTCGCTATGATGACAGAGGCGTGGGCGATAGTACCGGAGAGTTCGTAAGTGATGGTATGTGGAAACCGACAATGGAGGATTTCGCAAAGGATGCCGCAGCAGCTTACCACTTTCTTCAAGGTCTCCCCGAAGTCAATCAGGAAAAAATTGGTTTTGTTGCCCATTCAGAGGGCGGCTATATAGCCCCAGCTGCAGCAGAGCTCGTTCCGGCAGCATTTATGGTGCTTCTTGCGGGTGCAGCCCTGCCGTTGCTGCCAGATGTCATATTGACCCAAATAGCAGATGTAACTCGTGCTCAGGGAAAGCCCCAAAAAGACATAGAGCATGGACAGGATTTGTTTAAAGATATTACAAAAATATTAAAGACAAGCGTCTCGACATCAGATGCGAGAAGCCATATTGAAGCACGACTGAAATCGCACGGTGCCACACGAACGGAAATAAAGGCAAATATGGAGGTATGGGGTTCTGACTGGGCCCGGTATTATGCGAACTACAACCCGCTTCCGGCTCTCAGACAATTCAAAAAGCCTGTTCTGGCGCTCTTCGGTGATAGAGACCTGCAGGTTTCAGCCGTCGAAAATGCGCCCGTTGTGGAGAGCGCCCTTTCCAATCCTGAATCGGAGGTGATTGTATTTCAAAACCTGAATCACTTGTTTCAGCCCTCGGAGTCCGGGAAAGTCGAAGAGTATGTTTGGATTAATACGACAATCGATCCGATTGTATTAAGAAAAATTACCGACTGGCTGTCTGCCAGAACAAGAACTGACTTATAGAGCCCGGTGAAGCAGGGTTATCCACTACCCCCGACCCCACCACCGGAAGAGTTGCCTCTAACAACGTTCGCTTCTGGGACAATGCGGCCTGTCGGCCCTGACTCTTTTTCCTGATCTATCGAACACGACCGACTGGAAATTCTGTTTCCGTATTGCCATACGGTGCCTCCTTGCGCATTTTTCCAGGCCGGTTCCAAAAATTAAACAGCTTTGTCCAAAATTTAAATGCTTAATCCCCGCCTGACCCTACAATACTGGTTTGCATCAGCTTTAAATGGAGTGAGTGAGGAAAGGAATAATGTGTATTTTCGTGCCAGCCCGGTTATCAATCCAGTCATTTTTTAAACAGGCTTCTTGTCAATTAGCCGTTCTCTGCTTCCTATTCTATGCCGATCTCCCTCATGCGCTTGAGTTCGAGTTCATTAACAAGGGTGTTATTCCTCTTTCTAATGTAGAAATGGATGCAATAGAACAAGCGGGTATTATGTGGAGCAGCTACTTTAGCGACCCGATTACAATAAAAATCAATGTCGACTGGCAAAAAGAGGAATTCTTTGTTTCCGATTCCATACTCGCTTCGGTGCAGGTCGGCCGAACCACTGCGCCGGCAGTGATGGTGCGGGACAGTTTACTGGCGGAAGCTGATGCAACAGAACGCAGTTTACTGTCCTCCCTGCCGATGGCGATACCTGTGCTCCACACAGGTGCACCTATGAACGACATCAGTTTGAGCCTGGCAAACGCCAAAGCCCTGGGTATCACACCTGCTAACGATCCGCATTTCGGTGCAGCCCTGGCAAATCACGCCGATGCCCATATCAGCTTTAATTTAAGGCATGCAGGTCGCTTTTTTTACGATCAAAACCGTGTTGAAAGCGACAAATACGATTTTGTCGGTATCGCCATGCATGAAATCGGGCATGCGCTGGGGTTTACCAGTATTGTCGATGTGCAATGGATGAATCCCGGTGTGCGTTTAAACCCTATGTTACTTGATGTTTTCCGATTTGCCGGCGGAATCATGGCCCCCTCCCTTACTTTCGACAAGCGTCAGACCCTTCCCGGTTACGCCATGTTTTATGATGAAAAACTCAATTATGCCCCGTTTGGTTCCGGTTTGGCCTACTTTGATCCAATTCACTGTGGCTGGCCGCTAACCTATTGCAGTGCGAGTCATTGGGAGGATATGAGCGGTAACCTTATGACATCCGCCGGCAAAGGCAAGCCTATCTCCATCGAAGCGGATGATATTCACGCGATTGACCGTATTGGTGTGGATCAGATGTGGCGTAGCGGCATTCCACTTATTCATGTAAAAGCTGAGTTTTATGATATTAATGACCCGTTACCTGAATACGACAACAAAAAATTCTCTACAAAAACCGAAGCACCGCCGTTTGACAGTGTTACGCCGAATTTCGGTGTGCCGCCAACTCATGCTTTTCATATTAGTTTGGATGGCCATGCTGGTGCAGGCTTCGCGGTGTTTATTCCTAAAGAAGAAAACAGAAAAATACCGGCTATCGATTTCTGGCCGCGGGATGGCAACCAAGAGCTGGATAGCCAGTGGGAGGCCGAACCAGCGGTTGAGATGATGCCTCACTTTCCGCCGCGCTTTTCACACTTTTACTTTGAATCAAAAAATAGTAGTTATCGTTTTAAATTCATCAGTACATTCTCTAACTACGGTGCTATTTTTGATCCCGAACTGGGTCCCTATGGCGGTTTTCGTTTGAGTGGCTTCCTGGACGGTGATCTGGATGGCAATTTCTCCGAGTCTGCTCCGAATGACGAAAACCGCGACAAGCCTACGGATTATGATGCAACAGTCACTATGCTATTGCTGCTCCAGAAGCCACATAAGATAGATGACGGTATTGCCGGGGTCTCCTTCGCCATTAAATGGCAAGGAAAGCAACACGTGCAAGACAATATATTGCACCTTATTGATAACTCAGCCTTTGGTGCACCATCTGCATACAACAATTCCTCTTCCTATCAAGAGGCATGGGAAATGCGTGTGCAACAGCTTGAAGGAGACACGGAGCCTGGTCGAGATATCGCTATTTAGGGATCCACGCGACCAATTTGTCCGAATAGTAAATGAAGTTGTCCTAATATTGGATGCGGCCTTCCTCCTAAAAAATACAATTCGTCGTGAATGTACCTGTTTTCGCTATCACCAGATTTAGCGCTGACAAAACGTGCATAAATCCGCGGAATAAGATTGTATTTAATGAGGAAATAATTGTGAAAATAAAATTCTTAGCTATTGTTGCGTTTCTATTTATTGGTGCGCACTCTGCTTACGCGCAAATGTTCGGTTGGCACGGTTCCGTAACCTTCACCAACGGAGTCAATGACTTCGACGTAACTTTTTCCGGGCCAACTTATTCAGATTGCGAGAGCCAGAGAGGCCTCGTGAAATCGTTGTATAGCCCGCCTACTTATTCGGTCGTCAGTGAAATACCGTGCATTTCACTTTATATCGATCCACGTGTCTTCGCTGTTCCTGAAGTCAAGATTCCCCTGCCGGACCCAGGCTGCGAATCCTGCCCTTACTTGCGGGAAGATCTTATCGAGCTTATCTATCCCCGAAATTTTGAGAAAGTAAAAAGTCTTGTGGACGAGTACCGGATTCAGCAATACAACGAGGCTTTGGAAACGCTGAACTCGCAGTTTGATCTGGAAGGATTTGCCAAGCAAATGTATTTCCTTGAAAAAGAAATTGGTCAGGTTGTAAAGCAGTAGTGGCTGGTGCAAGAAAACAGGTGCTTTAGGTCAGCCGTTAGGTAAACGATATCTTTCCCGGCGAGTGTATTGGAATTAAATTAGCGAAGCTATGGAGCAAAATATTATGAATAAATATATATTGCTATGTCTTTCATTTCTACTTTTCACTGTTCATATAAGTTATGCAAATGAAGGGAGTCGCGTGACGCCTAATGCTCTGGCTGTAGTCACCGGTGAGGAGGGCGATCGTGGCGCAATGGATGAGATAGCGCAGCAATACGGATTTTCTGTGGAATCAAAAAACGAAAACATGTATAGCTTGTATAGCAGAGGTAATCGCGAGCGGGAGGAGCTGGAACAGATAGCCGAAGAGATAAAGAATCAGTTTCAGCGGCAAAAAGTTGTGCGCGAAGTGGGCTTACTTGGATATGACGGCGTAAGGAGCAACCCTGTTCTTATTCCCATGCAGGTCATTGTAGCGTTCAACAAGGAAATGTCTGCAGAAGAGATCAGAAAGCTCAACCAGGAACTTGACGTAAAGATCGAACGTGCCCCGCTTAAAATAATGCCCAACCAATATATCGTCTCAATTCCGGCGGGCAGGGAAGGGGTTATGGCATTGATAGAGCAATATATGAAGACAGGAGTGGTGGAGTATGCGCACCCAAATTATTGGAAGGTCGAGATCCCTTTCGAGACCACACCTATTGACCCCTTTTTCGGCGAGCAATGGCACCATCGCAATACCGGCCAGCTCGGCGGTTTGGTTGATGCGGACGCAGATACCTCCTGGGCCTGGGACTTTGGTCTGGGTTCGAGCAGTATTGTTATCGCCGTTTTTGATGATGGCTCCGATATAAATCATGAGGATCTGCAAGCGAACCTTTATGTCAACCCGGGTGAAATTGCAGGCAATGGTGTCGATGATGACGGTAACGGCTTTATCGATGATGTTAACGGCTGGGATTTTGGCAGCGGCGATAATAACCCGAGTGCGCAGGGTACAGAAAGCCATGGTACCGCGGTGAGTGGTGTTGCCATTGCGCGCGCCAACAACTCCAGAGGCGTTGCCGGTGCCTGTCCGCAATGCCGGTGGATGCCACTGCGTCGCACCTATGGCGGCTTCCCCGATTCGGCTCGCATTGCGGCGTTTGACTATGTCGCCATGATGGATGTCGATATTATGAATAACAGTTGGGGGCATGGTTCGCCGTTCGGCTCTGTCTCTGCGGGTGTTGCAGCCGCTATTAATAACGCTAATGCCAGTGGTGTAACGATCTTTTTTGCCGCTGGTAACGGTAACTCGAGCGGCTGGTGTGTTTCATCCTATCCCTCATTGAACAGCGTGGTCGCCGTTTCCAGCTCAACCAATTTAGACCAGAAAGTGACCGAGTCCGCATGGGGCAATTGTGTGGATATTCTGACACCGAGCCATCGTGGGTATTCGGCGCCGTTTATGGGGACAAAGAATATCACGACAACGGACCGCACCGGCAATGCCGGCTACAATCTTAACAATCCCCCCCCAATGCCCTGCGCGCAGGCGGACCCCGCTGACAGGGACTACACGCATTGTTTCGGCGGCACCTCTTCGGCAAGTCCGTTCACAGCGGGGATTGCCGGTTTGATCCTGTCTGCGGATAACGCTTTAAATCCAACCCAGGTTGAAAACCTTATCCAGGATACTGCCGACAAAATTGTACCCGATACCGCGACCTACGATACCGACACTGGCTTCAGCACCACTCATGCCTATGGGCGAACCAATGCTTATGAAGCCGTTCGCGTTGTCAGTTCCAGCGGCGACGGGCGCAGTGGCGTCGATATATTTGTACGCGATAACCGGCTGGATTGGGGAAATACGACAGGTTATCTGGGCCAGCAAAAAAGCAATGTGAAGTTCGATTCACCGCGCAGCTTTATCGGTCATTGGCGAAGTGAAGATATCAAAGTGGATGCGCCGCCCTATCAAGTGCCACCCACTGCGGCGACATTCGATGCCTTTATCGATGAAAAGCCGAGTCTGGCGCCGGGCGATGTCAACCGCGCTTACGTGAGAGTGCGCAATCGGGGCTACACGACGGCGGAGAATATCAGCGTCAAATTAATGTGGACGCAATTCGGTACAGCTTTGCCCGCACTTAATGCAGATTTCTGGACGCAATATCCCAATGACTCTGCTCTGGCGGCGAATCCCTGGACTTCAATGACCTGTAATGGAACCGGGTTGGACTACTGTGAGATCGACCAGATACCTTACTCGGGTGCAAGTGTTGCAGGTACAGCCGCGGATGCTGCGGGAATTGCGCGCTTTGACTTTGACGCACCAAGCTATGATCCGGCGCTGGCGAACCACTATTGCTTGCTGGCGGTGACAAATGCCGACAATGACCCTGTCGACTCACTTTCGACAGGTATTTTCCTGGCTGACACCTTAACACCCAACGACAACAATGTTACGCACAGAAATTATCATAATCTGGACACTTCTGTAGCAGAGGGCGGCAGCTTCCGCTTCTTTGTACGCAACCCCACCCGGCGTGTTATCGAGACCTGGTTAGAGTTGATTGTGGACCCACGCTTGCAGGAATTGGTGGGATTGCAAGCTGAAGGGTTTGACTGGCAAAAACCATTCCGCATGGAAGCCGGGGCTGAAAGGCTGGTTACCTTGCATGTGTATTCGCAATCGAAAGAGGCGGTTGGCGATATAGGTGTTGTGCAACTTATCGAGGGTAAAAAAGGTGCGGAAGTGCTCGGTGGTCTGACTATTGAACTTATAAATAGCGATCTGCAGCCCGAGAAAGAAAAATAGATAAAATTGCGAAATGATCAGCCGGCGCTTGCGCCGGCTTTCGCCTTTTTGACAGTTTCTTTAGTTAACTTCCGTTTCTCAAGTTGATAGTCGCTGGGAGAGCACCCGTAACGCGCCGCAAACGCTGTGCTAAAGTAGCTTGGAGATGAAAATCCGACATCATAGGCAACGCTGGTTATGCTCGCCCCCGCCGTTAACTTCTCCGCACCCTTTTTAAGACGAAAGTTTCGCACACAGGCTGGAATTGTTTCATTGGTAAGAGCCTTTATTTTTCTCTGTAATTGCTTTTCTGTTATGTTGAGAGCCTTGCTGATAAGACTTGCATTCAGTCCGCTTTCGAAATGGTTTTTCTCCAGGTAGCAGTAAAGCTTGTCCAAAAACTCCCTATCCCGCGGACTAAAGCAGACGGGTGCAATGTCCATCTTCTCTTTGCTTCTATTTTCTGGATCTTCTATAACCAACTCTTCCGGGCGGAACCGCTGTGTAAGGAGTCGGCGTATACTTAGAATATTCTCACAGCGCAGTATCAACTCATCGGCATCAAAGGGTTTTTCGATGTATTCATCAACATTTTTTCGCCATGCAGTATATCTTGTCTCAGAGTCACCCTTTGCCGTCAATATAATGACAGGTATATGAGACGTTAACTGTTCCTCTTTTAAGGTTGCAGCAAGTTCTAAGCCACTAACATGAGGCATCATCAAATCACTGATGATCAGATCCGGAACCTCTTTGATCGCCAGGCTCACTCCCTGTTTTCCATCTTCAGCGTAAAGACAGTGGTAGTAACTATTGAGATGATTGCCGATAAAAGTACGCACTTCGTCATTGTCTTCCACTATCAGGACCGTGCTGGCTCTTGCCGGTGGAGGTGTCGGCCTTGCAGAGGTGTCGGCTGTGAAATCAGGCACCTCCAAAGGTGCATGTGTCACTGGTAATTGTACAGCGAGTTCATTTTCGCAAGCGGTGGAGCGTAGATATTTCTGCCTGGTGGCTGCGGTTGGTGTAGTTGCGGGAAAAATAAGTGTAAATGTGCTGCCCTGGTTGACTTCGCTGGTCAACTCTATCTTTCCGTGATAGCGTTCTGTCAATTCCTTAACTAAAGCAAGCCCAATGCCGGCACCGGGCACGGGTTTGCTCAGCGGGTTCTCCAACCGGGTGAAACGTTCAAAAATTCTTTGATGCTGGTCTTGTGCAATGCCGATACCCGTATCGCTAATAGAGATAACGATGGTGTCATTTCTTGCTTCTGCGGTAACGCTTATTTTGCCTCCGCTAGAGGTGTATTTAATAGCATTGGATACCAAATTAACAATCACTTTTTCCAGGGCTTCCGGTGCCATTTCTATCCAGATGTCTTTTTCAGTCTTTATGCTTCGGGTGATTTGATGTCCTTGAAAGAGTGCCTCCATACTGGCTACTAAAAATTCTATAGCTGCGCCAACATCAACTGGCTCTCCGATAGATTCTGCTTGTATATCTAGTCGAGCCAGGTCCAGTAGTTGGTCTACCATACGGCACAGGCGTGCTGCGTTTCGATGAATGCTGTTGAGAACCGATTTGGTTTGCTTGCTGTGTGTGCTTTTTATTAGCTGTTTTAGGGGCCCTGTAATCAGGGTCAGAGGTGTTCTGAGTTCATGCGAAACGGTGGAGAACAATAGATTCTTTTTATCCAGGAGTTGTTCCTTTTGTATTAATAGCTCAGCGATAGCAGAGTTCTTTTGCTGAATGTCCCGGGTGCGTTCTGCGACCTTTCTCTCTAACACGGCGGCCTTTACCCGTATCGTGCGCATACGGTAGACAAAGAAACCAACAAGTAAACTACAGACGCTCAAAACTGCAACAAGGTTGCGGATAAATTCCTGACGCTTTATGTTGATTTCCTGCAGGGCATTTTGTCTCTGTAAGACCGCCAGTTCTTTTTCCTTCTTTTCCGTCTCGAATTCTGCCTGCAGTCTTGCGACATAGTTAGTGCTCTCTTTATTTGCCAGTTCGTCATGCAGGCGATGGAATTCTTCATGTGCTGATAGCGCCCGGGCATAGAGTTGCTTTTCCTTATATATTCGGTAATGCAAGTGTTGTGCCTTCTTGATGCTTTTGCGATCTTGTTTTTCTTGCGCGAGGGTCAGGAAGTTTTGCGCATTTTCCAGGGCCTGGTCCAGCTGGCCTTTTTGCAGGTAGGCCCGAGCATAACCTTGGGCCAGGTAGATATCAATTTCACTGGCACTGAATCGACTGGCCAGGTCTCGGGTTTGAGCAAAGAATTCAAACGCTTTGTCCGGGTCGTTAAGGCGTAGATAAGCACTGCCGCTGTTGACTAGCAGCAGCGCTTCTTCCTGTGGTGCTTCGATTTTATCAAGCAGATTTAATCCGGATTGTAGGGAGTTGATAGCCTCTTGATATTCCCCTTTTTCTATTTGAATTTCGCTAATATTGTTATGTGCGATCGCGGCTCCAACCAAATTTCCTGCCTTTAGCTTTAAAACTAAACTGCGCTGATAGAACAGTAAGGCCTTATCGAAGTTCCTTAACATTTGGTTGAGTACACCGAGATTTGTGATCGGGCGGGCTAACTGCTCATCGCTACCGATTTGTTCCGCGTAGTCTATGGCCTGCAAGTAAAACTCAATGGCTTTGTTATAGCGTCCTTGTATTTCTTCTATTACGCCGAGGTTGTTAAGGGCGGGAGATAGTTCTGCATAAACCTTGTGTTGCTTGCGTAGGGCCAGTGACGCTTCGAACAAATCTTTGGCTCTATCGAGGTCGCCGCGGTACCAGTTCAGCGCACCGAGCGTGTTTAGGGTCCTGGCCTCTTCCAGCGGAAGATTGAACTGTTCGGCCAACTGTAAAGCCTGTTTAGCGTAGTTAATGGTGGCGTCGTATTCCCGTTTTTGAAGGTGAGCCACCGCGATAGTATTAATTACATTGGCCTCCGTGGCGACGTGCGACGTGGTTTTCAGCTGCTCAAGCGCGACTTGCGCATAGTGTAAAGCCCGGTCCGCATCTGCTTGTCGAAGCGTCAGGGCAATTTTCGCGGCAGTTTTTGCTCTATCTAGACCGTAGCTGTTTGCAAAGTGGTTTTCTAGGGCATGCAGATCACTCTTTGCATAAGCAGGCAAGGTCAAAAACAACAGGATTAAACATGCCAGATAGCGGATAAATACCGGGCCCTCGAACAGCCCCGGGGCGCTGGGGGGATCAACATCATTGTCTGATAGGTAATACATGACTGCACCATTGTAGCTAATCCATTGCACCTAGATAGTAGACATACCAGGCCAGAAGTATCAGTGTGAATACTCACTCAATGTATGTGTTATTTTTCACAAGTCGGAGTATCTAAGTAAAAGTCACATTATTGTAAAGCTTGAATTGACTGCGCCCCTGTATCGCGTTGTCCTGCCAAAGAGGGCGCGTAGTAGCAATATGCTTAGGGTTTTTGCGAGCAAGTCTGTTATTTGATGTCAACGCAGGTCGGCCGGATTGTATCGCTGCAGGTTGGCGGCGCTTACTATCGCGCCAAATGCAAAAGCGGGGCAAAGTCAGGGCTGGTTAAGATCGGTGAAAGGCTAGTGCTGACTTCATTTAGAGTTTTTGTTCCGCAACATCTATCTAATGTGTCAGGAGTTTTTTCATTTGTCTCCTCTTTGCGGGTTGTCGTGTCAGCTTTGATAAAAAAGACCATGCCTATATTAACTATATAGTCATCCAAGATTCCAGGTAGATTTGCGTTAGCCAAAGGCAGCTCCTATAAATCTAAAAGCCGCGTATTACTAAAACATCGCATTGCGGCCACAACAAAAATCCATCTTATTCAATTCTGGCATTTGCCTTAAAGGATGTTCAACATGAAAACGCCCACTTTGGGAATAGTTTCCGTGCTAGCGGGACTACTCCTCTCTCAATCAGTTATTTCCCAATCAGCACTGGCACAACCTCAATCCCTGGATCGGGGTAAACCTGTGGCGACAGTTGCTGCGCAGTTATTCAGCCTGCAGGGGAGTACTGCCAAACAGGCTCTGGCCGCCGATACCCTGGTGGCTTCGCTGGCACAGGATGCGAGTGTGGTGTCCACCGATGCCATCGCGTTGAATGCGGCGCTATTGGACGGTGCCACGTCAGCCCTCCTGGTTGCTTTCGGGCCCGGGCGGACTTACTCGATCGAGCAGTCCAGGAGTTACTGGATCAATCCCGAATACCAGGCATGGACCGGCAAAGTAGACGTCGGAGCCCTATCCAAAGGGCGTAACAAACAGGTCAACAGAGCGGTGTTTGTCAGAAGTGAAAACAATGTGTTCGGTCAAATCAATATTGACGGGCGCACCTTTGAGATTATGACGACAGAGGCGGGCAAGCACCTTCTGGTGGAGCGCGATTTCAGTCAGTTGGGTGTGCAGGACGATACGCCTGCTCTGGAACTACCCACTCTAATGGATACGGCCAAGATATCGGTCGGTGAGGTAAATATGGTCGCGCCCACGGTTATCCGGCTATTGCAGGTGACCTCCAGCAATGCGCTCAGTCGATTTGGCACCAGCAATATGGTGGCACGTATGAACTTCTTCCTGGCCCAGGCCAATGATGTCTACGCCAACAACGGGGTGCCGATCGTCTTGCAGGATGCGGGAAAATACAGCTCCGGTAGAACCGAGTTATCCAGTGTTACCGCCAACACCATTGCCATCAGGGCCCCTAATGACGGTTATCTCGATCAGTTTGCAGGCTCCCTGCGCAACTCCACCGGCGCCGATCTGGTAGGACATATCACCGACAACAGCGGTGATGGCTTGTGTGGCCGGGTAAATGCCATTGGCGGTGGGCAGAGCAACGGGTTTTTTGTAACCCGTTATATCTGTACCAATTTTACGTTTGTCCATGAAATCGGCCATCTTTTTGGTGCCAGGCACGACAACGACCCCACCACCACACCGTTTGCGTTTGGGCACGGCTTCGTCAATTCGGGCCGCAATTTCCGCACGGTGATGGCGGTGAGCAGCAATCCCCAGCCCCGCATCGGGTTTTTCTCCACCGATGATCAAACGTTTAACGGCGGAGCCCTGGGTAACTCCAGCTTTTCCGACAACGAGCGCGTGCATGTTCTGCGCCGCAATACGATGGCTGGTTTTCGTTAGATAGTCCGTCCATTATCAAGCGCCGGCGGCAGTCGGCGCTTCTTTTTCCGGCTGTGTTTCTGACCGTCTCGCCCCGCCTTGTCCGGGTGGTATTGTGGCTTGCTGGGCGACAACAGAAGAGTATTTTACAGTGCGCATAAAGCCGTTATGATGATCTTTGTGGTAAACGTGTGGTTGGAGAAGTGAATTCAGTATAAAGAGCTGACCTTTTATAGTTGCCATTTATAGTTGTTATGCGTTTAAAAAACGGCAAGCAATCTATAGCTGGCGGAGGAAACTGGCCATGGGGAAGATCGTAATCGTGGGGTACCGGCCCAAGCCGGGGAAAGAAGCCGTGCTCGCGGCACTGACGGAAAAACACGTAACAGTCCTGCGTGCGGAGGGTTTTGTGACTGACAGGCGACCCGTCGTCATGCAAGCCGGCGATGGCACGATTATCGAGGTTTTTGAGTGGAAATCTGCCGAAGCCATGCAAAAAGCCCATGACAATCCGGTGGTTGCCGATTTGTGGCGGGAATACGACGAGGCCTGTGACTATGTACCTTTAGCGGATATACCCATGGCCAAGACGGTTTTTTCAGAGTTCCAGCCGCTGAATTAAGGGCCCGGTTGGTGCTGTTACTGGCCCCCGCTTTTGATTGTAGGATCAAGTTTGCAGTTGGCGGGTTGAGGTTTCAGCCGCACGCTCAAACTCATTTCCGCCATTTCATCTGATTCCACCGACAAGCTGGCCGGGTTGTGAACGATCTCAAGTGTGTGGCCGTCATCGTCCGGCTCCAGATCGTGTTTTATCATATGCGCGTACAGCGCATCCCAGGCTGCGATATAACCCGATTCACTGCTCAGAGCCACCCGGCAGCAAAGATAGGGGCCGGCCGGCAGACGGTAGTTGGCGCCGGCGGCGTCTGGCGCATAATAGCCGGCGCGCACGGTCTGTTGGGCAAAAGGCTTGTCGTAGTCTTCAAGCGCCATCACCAGAACCAGGTCCTGCGAGCGGCCGCCGGCTTTGCCTCGTGTAGCGGCGATGATATTGCCGTCGCTTGGCGGTGACACCGATGTGACCTGCAGCTCCCGTTGCGGGAAGCCTTGCACATGAAAGCTGAGTTTATCGGCTAAGTCCCGTTCCACACTGCCTTTGCGATGGGGGGCGGGGTGCCCGAGCCGCAGCAATAATTCCTCGATGTCGCTGGTGTCGCCGCTGCTGCGCATGGCACGAATGGCCTTGGCGGATAAACCTAACTGCCGGCGCAGGGCCTTGGCGAGTGCCTGGGAGGCGGAAAAGCCACAGGCATGGGCAATGTCGGTGATCGACAAGTCGGGCTCGTTAAACAGCAAAGTGACGGCCAGTCGCAGGCGGATGCGCCGGCAGTATTGGGCCGGGGTCTCCCCAAAGACAATGCGGAACATGCGGTGGAAATGGTAGGGCGATACCGCACAGTGCTTAGCGACTTCATGCCAGGACGGCGGCGGTGTTCGCTCCAGTGTGTCCATTAAAAAAGTCAGGGCCCGTTCAAACCGCTGTTTCCAAAACGGTGGCAGCATCGATAACAGGTGGTCTTCGGGCACCAGGCTGACGGGGGTGTCTGTCTCAATGGTCATAGTAATAGCGGTTTAGGGCGCAGCAGCTACACCGTTAATTTTAGTTCACTGACCGGCTGTACACTATCGCGGCGAAGGTGGCCAAAGTGCAGCAGCACCGGGATCAGCAACAAGGTGATGGGTGTTGCAAACAGTTCGCCGAACACCAGCGACACCGCCGCCGGTTTCAGATACTGTGCCTGTTCAGAGGTTTCACTGAGCAGGGGCAACAAACCGAACGCGGTGGTGGCGGTGGTCAGGAAGATAGCCCGCAGCCGACTGCGGCCCGCTTCGATCAGTGCCTCCCGCAACGGCATGCCGTCGCGAAACAATTGATTGAAACGCGTTATCAGCACCAGCGAGTCATTGATTACCACGCCGGTCATGGCCATCATCCCAAACAGCGAGAGAATACTGACCGGCAGCCCCATAAGTCCGTGTCCAAAGATCGCGCCGGCAAAACCAAAGGGAATCACCGACATGATAATCAACGGCTGCCAGTAGGACTTCAGCGGAATGGCCAACAACGCATAGATAAGCAACAATGTCAGTAACATGGCCTTTTTGAACCCTGCCTGCACCTCGGTGATTTCCTCAAATTCACCCAGGGCGCTGATACTGACGCCGGGATATCGCCGCTCCAGGGCCGGCACCGCCTCCTGTTGCAGCGTTGCCCAGATTGCTTCCGGCGACATCAGCCCGCGGTCCTGCCGCCAGTAGACGTTTACCACCTCGCTGCGATTGCGCCGGTATACGGTCTCCGGTTGCCGCGAGAAGCGACTGTCCACGACTTCGCCGAGAGGCACGAAGTTGCCGTTGCCCAGCGATACCGGTGTCGACATCAACTGCTCCAGGGTGCGGCGCTGCCGCTCGGCAAACCGCACCAACACCTTGGTATCCTCGCCCCGGGCCAGCAGCCGGTTGACCTCGAGACCGCCGTAGGCGCCGCCGACCAGGGTGGCGAGTTGGTACTTGTCCAGGCCCAGTTGCCGCCCGCGGGCGTTGATGGCGAGTTCCAGTTGTCGCTGGCCGCCCTGGCCATCGTCGTAGACATCATTGACACCGGGCAACGCCGATAACGCTTTTTTTAGGGCCGCTGTTGCTCGCCTGGCCAGTTCGCGTTCCGGGGCTGACACCGCCAGCAAGGTGCCGCCGGCAACATCGTCAGCGGCGGAGTAACGGCTGGCGTAACTCCCCTCCAGCGCGCCAGTCGCTGCTTGCCATGCCTGTAGAAAAGTTTTTCCGGGCAATTTGCGCAGGGCTTCCGCACTCAGCTCTGCGGTCAACTCGATCTCGGCGGCACCGTCCACGAACACCAACTGGCGTGCCACCGGCGGCGCCTCCATTTTATACCGGCGTTGTAACCCGCGATTGATGTCACTAAGGGCCGCCTCCAGTTGACCGGCGTTGCGCAGCGTCAGCGTCAGCGGCGCGTCCTGATTCATGGTCACGGTGGCAGTGACGTAGCGGCCCGGAATCTCCGGGAAAAAAGTGCTGCGGATCTGCCCGTTGAGCAACAAGCCATAAGCGAGGATTAACACTGTGGTGAACAGCAATAATATGGCACCGCGGTGACCGAGGGAAAATTTCAGCAGCGGCAGGTAAGCGCCCCGGGAGAATGTTTCCAGCGCAGCACTGCACTTCGCTTGCAGGTAGGCGGTCGCCTTGGTCAGGCGGTGCCTTTTGCCGGCCTCCGGCGCGGATAAGCACAGATGGGAGGGTAAAATAAATTTGCTTTCGATAAGGGAAAATATCAAGGCCAGAATCACGACCATCGAAAAGCCTGCCAGCACCCGCGCCAGTTCGTTGTCGATCCACAGCATGGGTGAAAAGGCGGCGATGGTGGTGAGCACGCCAAACACCGTGGCAACCGCCACCGACTCCACGCCGGCCTGTGCCGCCGCCCTGGGGTCGGCGAGGCGCTGGCGGGCGGCGTGAATACTTTCCCCGACTACCACGGCATCGTCTACCAGGATGCCCAGCACCAGGATCATACCGAACAGGGTGATATCGTTGATGCTCTGGGCGATGCCGGGCATATCCATCAACCACAGGGCGCCGGCGATGGAAACGGGGATGCCCAGTGCCACCCAGAATGCGAGCCTGACGTCGAGAAACAGCCCCAGCAATACCAACACAATCAACAAACCTTGCCAGGCATTGGTGCTCAGCAGATCGAGCTGTTCTTTGATATAGGGCGACATATCGGCCATGACATCCAGGCTGACGCCGACCGGCAACGCGGTTTTGATAGCAGCCAGTTCTTCCTGCACCGCGGCGCTGACATGAAAGAGGTTGTCCCGGGTACTGGTGGACACCAACAGGGCGATGGCGGCCTGACCCTGGTAGCGAACCCGGGCATCGTCTTCCTCATAGGTGCGACGGATGTGGGCAACATCGCCGAGGGTGACAGTGCCGGCGCCGGTAGTGACCACCGGCAGGCGTTGCAACTGCAGCAGGTTGTCGGCGTAGCCGTCGCCTTTCAACACCAGCTTGCCGTGGGCGGTTTTCAATTCGCCGCTGCGGTATTCCAGCGACCAGGCGCCGACTTGATCGGCCAGGTTTTCCAAGCCCAGACCATAGCGCTTCAAGGTTTCAGGATGCGGTTCTATCAACAGTTGCGGCTGGCGTTTACCCAGGTTGGTGACCTGGGAAATTGCCGGATTGCTTTTCAAGGCCCGCTCAACCCGGGTCGCCGCGCGCTGGAGCACATCCGCATCCATATCACCGGCCACCAGTACGAACGCTGCGAGATTGGTAAACTCGTCGCGGTAAATCTGTGGCCGTTCCGCCTGGGCGGGAAACCCCACGATACTGTCGACCCGGTTGCGCACGTCTTCCATCAGGCGATCCAGGTCGGTGCCGGTGGTTTTTTTGACCCGGATGGTGGCCAGTCCGGGGCGGGACTCGCTGGTGATGCGGTGGACGCCGGCCACAGAGCTGATGGCGTCCTCGATGCGTTGGGTGATGCTGTCGTCCACTTGGCGGGCAGTGCCGCCGGGGTAGACCACCGAAATCACCAGTTGCGTGGGCGGTGTCTGGGGGAAGCTTTCCACCCGCAATGTGCCGAGCGACAAGGTGCCGCCGACAAGGATCAGCACCATCAATAGATTAGCGGCGACGGGATTGTCCAGAAACCAACGGGTCAGCCATGTCATGACGGGTGGCTCCGCAGCGGTTCCGGTTCGGGCGCCACCTGCTGTCCCTCCAGCATTGATCCGAGGGGGTAGCGCACCAGGCGACGCGGCTGCTGCCGGCGCGATTCAAAGCGGATCAGAACCCGGTTTATACCCTCGTGTAAAATTTCGATATCTTCTAATACCAATTGGCCATTGGCGTCCACGGTCCAAACTTGTCCGTCTGTTGTCAGGACTGAGGCGGGCGCTGCGAAGACATCCGCTTGAGCCGGTCCGCTAAACACGACATCAACCTGCTGGTCCGGCAGCAGGGGATGTTCCCCTTGATAGGGCGTGGCGACTTTTAAGATCAGGCTGCGCTGGCGCGTTTCGCGCTCCCGTGTCGGGCTCAAGTAACGCACGCCGGCCGGCCAGCGCCCACCGGTGGGCGTGATGACTTCCGCTTGTGTGCGCGAACTCACATTACCCAAGCGTTGCCAGAGCCGAGCGGGTAATTCCACCCGCACATCGAGGGATTCGCTGGCGGCAATCCGCAACAACGGCTCGCCGGTTTGCACCCATTGCCCCGGGGTCACGTGACGCTCGAGGACAATGGCGGTAAACGGCGCTTTTACATGGGTGTCCGACAATCGCTGGCGGGCATCGGCCAGGGCGCTTTCGGCAGCGTTGACTTCCGCTTTAGCCGCCGCCACCTGGAGTTCGCGACGGGCAAAAGGCGTGGTCAGGCGGCCGCCGGTTTTCAGGGTAACGGTTTGCTCGTGCTGTTCGCGGGCCAGCGTCAGCCTGGCATCGGCGAGGCGGCTGGCGGCGGCATCCACTGCGGCACGGTAGTCGGTCGAGCGCAGTTGCAGCAGCGTTTGGTCGCGGGATACGAGGTTGCCGGGTTCCGCCTCTGTGGCCAGCATCTCCACCCGACCGCCCACCGCCGCGACGACACTGGTCGGCCAGCGGGCTTCGGTGATGCCGGTGGTAGTGATCGATAAGGTTTTGGCTTCCGGTTCCAGGGCAACGACAGTCACCGGTAATAGTGCAGCGTTGTCGCCGGCCGGCAGCGGTGCCTCGGCCTCATAGAAAGATAGCCACGTCACCGTGCCGCTGAATACCACAATGGCGGCGATAAACCACTTGTGTTGTTTGACTGCGGTTTTAAGGTCGATGCGCTTCACTGGGATACTGCTCCGCCTGCCGCCGGTTCCCGGCGATTTATTCGCTCGGTGATTTCGTGCAGGCGGGCCCATTGCTGCAACGCAATCGGTAATACAATTGCCGCTTCAATATATTCCCAGGAGTAGCTGATAATGGCGAAGATCTTGCCGGTAGTGATGGTGGGGAGCTGGGCACTAAACCAGAGGTTGTAGACGATAAAACCAATTGCCAGTAAAAATATCAGGCCGTATACGAAAGCTTCGGCATCTGATAGCCGCACTTCGCAACTTTTTAATGCGCGCAGGTGCTGGCGCAGGCCCGTGGCGCCGGGGCGGGACAAAATATCGACCTGGCGTTCCACCTGTCCGTTGAGGGCGGCGTTCAAGCGGAAAAAACGCCGCTGGAAAAAACCGTAGGTGGCAACAATGCCAACAGTAAATGCCATGGCGGCAGCACCCAGGTGAATCGAAAACAGACTTAATACTACCAGTGCAACCAGTATTTGCACGACGGCGGTCAATATTTCGGGCAGTTCTTCTTCCAGAAAGTCCACCAACTCGCGCACCATAGCCAGGCGCGCATTTCTGGTCGAGACCGGCTGCCGTCGATGGCGTCGGTCCAGGGTGGCACAGACGGCGATACGGATAGCGCTGTAGATCCGCGTGTCGTAAACGCGCCGCATAACACCCACCAGGGTCAATACCGCCAGTGCCCCCGCCACCAGCCAAAGCTCCTCCAGTCGGTCGGCCAGCAGCCCGTCGATGGCCAAGCCAATCAGCAGCGGTACCAATGCCAGCAGCATGTTTTCCAACAGCACAAGCAGCCAGGTAATGCTGATAGACCAACGGAACTTGCGCAGTATTTCTGACAGGCGCAACGCGCCGGAAAATGCCATCTCGTGCCTCGAGTGCCTGGATGTGTTTATCGGAGAAGTGGGTCGATAAGTTGGCACCGCCTCTTTTGAGCCGATGTCCTCGGAGCCAGTATAGGCAGGCCTGGAGTGATAAACGTGTCCGGGATTGCGCAATTACCGCGCAGTGCCCGATGGCGGGAGTGTCGCCAGAATCATCTCTTGAGGGTGATTATTTCACCGCAAAGAAACCAACTATGGCACTCCATCGAACGGTGATATGGCGTTTAATTGTTGATGAGGTAAACTATCCGGCATTCACGGGCTCGATAGCCTCATAATAAAATTGCCTAAAACACGGAGAGCGGGCATGCCAACAGATAAGAACGGACCCAGTATCGGGTCGATAGGCAGTGTGGGCGGCGATGTGGTCGTGGGAAATGAGGTGAGCGTTGTCCACGGGGATGCCGCCACCACCAGCTATCACTATCGCGAGTGCCAGATCCAAACGGCCGACGATAAGCAGACCGCCCAGAAAAAGATCGCCGAGTTGGAACAGCAACTGGTGCAGTTTCAACAGGCGCTCGCCGAACAACACCAGCTTATTCAACGCTTTATGTCGCAAGCCGCCGAGGCAGCGGATAACAACGATGCTGCCGGCCTAAACGACAGTATCGAAAAGGCCTCGAGCGCATTTGAGTCCCTCGAGACGCTGGCCAGTAACGGGCTCGGCTTTGCCAAGTCGGTGGCGGCGATCGGCGCCTGGGTGGCGGCCCTGGTCATTTAGAGCGGCGACTGAACAAGCGCGGAAAGGATAGTGACAAATAGAGTATCGTGGCAAATAGAGTATCGTGACAAATAAAGTATCGTGACAAATAAAGTATCGTGACAAATAAAGTATCGTGACAAATAAAGTATCGTGACAAATATTGAAACAATCGGTTCTGTCGGACGCGATATGATTGTGGGCGATCATGTCACCGTCAACTACGCCGGCGGCCCGCGGCCGGAGCTGGACGGGGAGACGGTCAGGGCGTTGCGCAGTCTGATCGACCGCACTCACCCTAGCAGTGCGTTGTGCAAAGCCGTGCAACAGCGGCTGGGTCGCGCTAATCAACGGCCGCTGGTCTGTGTTATCCCCGGTTTCGATATCGACCGTCACGAGTATTTTTTACGTCGTTATCACGATGCCCTGGTGCCCGACGAGATGACAGTGGCACTCAATCAGGAAAAAATTGTCCGCACCAGCTCCCACCGGTTTGAAAAGCTGGCCTGGCAGCCGGACTTTTACCAACTCGATGACCTGATCTATCATGCCCACAAAGCCATTTGCAGCCTGCCCATTGCCAAGGTGGGCACACCGGCGGATACGGGCTGGTTCAAGCGCCTGTTCCCGGTGGGAAAGAACCGCGGCAACGCCGCGGCGCCCGCGACCTATGACATTATCAACCAGTTTTATAAGCTGGGTACGCCTTACAGCTTTCGCTATCGTGTCACCGAGAGCTGCTGGAGCGGCACCAGCCGGCAGATATTGAGCGACTGGATTGATTACTGGCACCGGGCGCCGGCGATTGAAAGCGACTATTTTCTCAGTGCCATTATCTGCCTGGTCTATCCGGACGACGCCTCTCACCCGACCACCAAAGCCATGCGGTCTTTTGTCGATCAACTGCGCCGCGATAATGCATACCGGGATACCCTGGTCGTGCTGGACGATTTGTCAGAAATCTTCTGGGACGATGCGGACGCGTGGATATACAACCACGTCCAGGACAAAGTACCCAATATGGATACGGAAGACCTGCGTCGCAATATTCAGACAATATTCGACGAACAGCCGGGCGGTAAACGCCTCGGCGCCATTTGCGAGGCTTTGAAGGCGGCGCTGAATCGCGCTTATTACACCTGACGACTGCAGGTGTGTCGCTTTTGCAGTGAGTAGAACAGTAATCGGACAGTGGAGCAGACCATGGACCATGTCTCTTATCCGTACTTTACGGGAAACCCCGAGAAAAAACGCACGGACCTGGGCGTGGGGCTTCCGGTCTCCCGGCGCGGTGCGCTGACCGCGCCGGAAAAATATCGCGTGCGTCCTGAACTGGTGGATGCGGTCAACGTCGCGCTGACCCTGGGCCAGCCATTGCTGGTCACCGGGGAACCGGGCACCGGCAAAACCCAGTTGGCTTATTATCTCGCCTACGAACTCAACCTGGGGGCGCCGCTGAAGTTCGAAACCAAGTCCACCACCGTGGCGCGGGATCTTTTCTATCAGTACGACACGGTCGGGCGCTTTCAGGCCGCGCAAATGGGTGGGGCGACACAGGGTGCCGCACTCGGGCAGCGTCGCGGCGCCGTGGATTACATAGAGTATCAGGCGCTCGGCAAGGCGATCCTGTTCGCCAACGCCCCGGGGCATTACCAAGCTGCCACGCCCGGTGATTTTCAGCATCCGGGCCAGCGGCGTTCACTGGTGTTGATCGACGAGATCGACAAGGCGCCGCGGGATGTGCCCAATGACATTCTCAATGAAATCGAGGGCATGTACTTTAAAGTGCCGGAACTGGGCAATCTGGAGTTGCAGGCCGAACCGGCCTATGCGCCGGTAGTGGTGATTACCAGTAACTCGGAAAAGTCCCTGCCGGCGCCTTTCCTGCGTCGCTGCACTTATTTTCATATGCCCGCCCCCTCTGAACAGGAGCTGCGCGAGATTGTCAGCCTGCGCCTTGAAGCGTTCGATTCCACCAGTCCCCTGCTGACCGATGCGTTGAAGGTGATGGAACAGATCCAGTTGCCGCGCAACGGATTTGAGCGCAAGCCCGGCACTTCGGAGCTGCTCAACTGGCTGCTGGTTCTGATGGACAGGGGCTACCGGGTCGACGATCACTTGCGGCGCAAGACCGATTGGATAGATCCCTGTGTCACGGCGCTGTTCAAGCTGCAAAATGACCAGTCCAAGGCCCGCAAACTCTTGCCGCAGCTTAGCTTCGACGGCTGACGATGGCCGCCCACCTGGATTTAAACCGACTGTTTTTCACCTTGCGTGACAGTGGTTTCAATATCGGCCCGGAAAATTTGCTGGATGCCGAGCGCTTGCGTTTACACCTGCTTGAGCAGGGCAGTTATCCCCAGGACCCGGCCCGCCTGAAGTTTCTGCTGGCGCCGATTTTTACCAGCGACCCCGCCGAGCAGGCAGAGTTCTACCGGTTGTTTGCGCAGTGGCACGGGGCGGGCGCACCGAAAGCCGGCGCCGATAAAACCGGTAGCAAGGCGCCTGCGACAAAGGGCGAGGTGTTACGTACCCGTGCTAACGTGGCTGCTAAAGTGCGCAGATTACCCGGTATTTTGCTGGTTGCCGGTCTGTGTTTTGTGTTGGGAGTGGCGATGTTTGAGGATGTGGTCAGACCCTTGCTGGGCAGTCTGTTTGCCTCTGCCCCTATGGCCAAAGAACCGGTTGACCCTGCAGCGGGGCAGGCTGAACCGGTGCCACCGCCACCTGTGGCCGGGTTGTCGGAAACCGTGGAATCGCCCGATATCAGGCGGGTGGCGGTCCAAATCGATGAGAGATTGCGACGCGACCGCCTGACCTGGCAGGAGAAGGTTGGCCGCCAGCAGGCTGACCTGATTGAGCGCACCCTGGCGGATCGGGAATACAAGGCGTCGTGGTTAAAGCTCATCACTGTGTTTATGCCCTTGATTTTATTTGGGCGCTGGCTGTATATCCGGCACGGCAGGCGGAGGTTCTGGCTGGATCGTTTCAGGGCTGACAAGCATCCGACGCTGTCGCGGTTGAAGGTGGCTCTCGACCGCGATTACCTGTTTCGGGGTGCCCGCTTCGCGCGTGCGGCCCAGAAACTGCGACGGCAGGTACAATTGCCCTCGCGGGACCTCGACATCGATGCCACACTGCAGGCCACGATTGCGAAAATGGGTTTGTGGACACCGGTTTACGGCACCCGGGGCCGGGTGCCGGAGTACCTGTTTTTGATCGATCGCCACAGTGTCGATGACCAGTGGGCGTCGCTCAGCGACAGCTTTACCCATCAATTGCAGGACCAGGGTGTGCACCTGGATATCTACCATTTTTACCGCGATCCCCGCGACTGTTACGGGCGCGGCCCCGATGCGGCGGAGCAGCACTGGCAATTGAAACAACTACTCGGGGCTCACCCCAACCACCGGCTGGTGGTGATGGGCGATGCGAGCCAGTTTGTCGATCCGCTCAGTTTTCAATTGCAGCCCTGGTTGCAGCCATTGCAACTTTGGCCACAGCGGGTATTGCTGACGCCCCGCGCGTTTGGCGAGTGGGGCGCGCGCGAGCGGGCCCTGTGGCGACTCGGCTGGTTGGTGGTGCCGGCCACCGATACCGGGATCAGGTTTTTTTCCGAAAGTCTTGCACTCGACCCGCAGGACGGCGACTGGCGGCCGGGCCTGCCGGGTTGGCTGACCTCGCTGCCCAGTCTGCCCGCCGGGCTGGGGGATGATGAGGACCTATGGTTCGATGAAGAATCCAAGATCGATCCCGATCAACTGGTTACCGATCTCCGGCAGTATCTCGATGAATTCACTTTCCAGTGGTGGGCTGCCTGCAGTATTTACCCGGAACTCAACTGGCACCTGACACTATTTCTCGGTGCCGAACTCGCCCGGGCCCAGGGGCTGTCGGAACCGCCCGATGTGATACAGGCGGCGACCCTGTTGCGCCTGCCCTGGTTTCGACGCGGCCGGCTGCCGCAGTATTTGCGGCTGGTTTTTCTGGCGCAACTCGATCCTGCCCAGCAGGTCGCTTGCCGGCAGGCATTGCAGCGCCTGCTGCAAACGGCACTGCTCGATCCAGAGGCCGGCTTTGAGTTGGATATTGCCACGGGATTGTCCGACCGGCAGTGGCGGCGAATGTTTGACGACTACTTCGCGTCACGCTCCGGCGGCGGTGGAGATCTGGATAAAATTTTTGTCGGTTTTATGGCCGGCCGCAAGCTTACCAGCACGGGCCTGGGTGTCGACCGGCGCATCAAATCCTGGCTGGGTGCACCGATAAACCGAAAGTTCCCGCTCAAGCCGTTGGCGCTTGGCACCCTGGCGTTCGGGGTCGGTTGGGGTGCGCTTACGCTGCAGGATTACAGACAATTTTTGGACCTCCGACGGGAACTCGACCGCGAGGTGGCGACATTTGCACTGGCACCCGATGGACGACTGCTGGCTGTCGCCGCTGCACGCCAGATCGATGATCCCCAGCGCCTGTCTACATCCGAATACAGTCCTGTAACTGAAAGTTTTGCGAGCGACGAACCGCTGCGCCTACTCACCCCCGCCGGAGACCGGGTTGCCATCACTGCACCGGTACGGCAAGCGCGGGCGCTGTCTTTTTCTCCCGACAGTCGCGCCTTGGCGTTAGGGGGGGAGGATAATTCCCTGCACCTATGGGCGTTGGGAGCTGCCGCCGTGCAGTCGCACACATATCACCAGGGCCCTGTAACCCACTTGGCGTATTCCCAGGACGGCGGGTTGTTGGTGAGTGTCGGCGCGGATCGGGCCGCGTTGCTGTGGTTTCTGGACACCGCCGGCACGGTTGACATCATCCCCGGACTGCAGCGAGAGCCGGTGCGGCTCGGGCAGGCGGTGCCATACCCGGTCAGTGCTGATATCTCCCCCGACGGTCAATGGGTTGGCTTGGGTGGCGAGGATGGATCGATAGAAATACTGTCGGTGGATACCCTGGAAAGCCTTGTTTTGGGCAACCACGGCGCTGCGGTAACCAGTGTCGCCTTTGCGCCCGACGGTCGCATGCTCGCCTCCGGTGGCGCTGATCAAAAGGTGCGTTTGTGGGATATCGAAATGGGCGCTTTGACGGAGATGCCGCTGCGGCATTCGGCTGCGCTTTCGAAAGTCGTATTTGCGCTGGGCGGTCAGTTGCTGGCATCGGTCAGCACCCGTGAAATCTGTCTTTGGCGCAGCAGTGGCCGCTTGTTCGGAGAACGGTGCCTGCTGGGAGTCGACGGTAGGTTTGTTTATGGCGATGCCGCTTTTTCTGCGGATGGACGCACTATTACTTATACGGAAAACGATGTCTTAAAAAGTATTGCATTGGTTGACGAAGGGTTGGCGGAAGACGCTTTTGAGACCGTTTTTGCAACGCTGCGGGAAGACGTCTCGGGCTCGTTTGACGAATACAGTGCCCGGGGCGAGCTGCCGAAATTCCTGGGGTCACTGGCGACTGCTCAAGCCGCGTTCGGCGGCGACGCGATTGTTGCAGCGGCCGTTGAGCAGTCCAACTTTAACAGCATTTATGCCATCGGCCGGATGGGGCGGTTGGTGAATTACCCTGAAGTCGGCGAGTCAAGCGCCGCACCGGCCTTGGGGTACCTGCTGAGCCAGGCGTCCAGCGAAGATGCCGCTATTCGCAGTGCCGTTGCCTGGGCGTTGGGGCGCATTGGCTATCGGCACGACAGCGAAGCCGTGGCGGTATTGCTGCGTCTCTTACGCGACACCGACGAGTCGGTCAGCCGCGCGGCCTCGCAGGCCCTGGCGGATATGGGAGCGGACACAGAGGAGGTTGAGAAGGCTCTATTGAGTGTTGCCGAGAGAGCCGATAATGCACAGCGCTTGAGTCTGGCGCTGGCCGGTGCGCGTCTCGGCTTTGACAGCCTGATTGAGTTCGGCACGAAGACACCCGCCATTCCAGCCGGCGCGCATGTAGAACTGCAGGCGGGCCAACGGCAGACGGTGGGACCTTTTACTTTTTCACTGACGGAATGTTGTTTGACGATAGACAACCAGTCGCTGGTCACCGATTTTTCGATCAGGTCGATTACTCTTTCTCCGGCGGTCAAACGCTTCAGGCTGACCGGGGCTGATCAGACTGTGGTGTACCAGCATGGAGCTCGCGGGTACCAGGCTATCGAATTGATACCGACGGGCAGCACCGAATTCAGGCTCGCGGCAGAATCTGTTACGGGAACCAGAACGCCTTATGAAGTGGATTTTAGTTTGCAGGTTACTGGTCAGCCGCCGTTTCGCCTCACGCTGTCGGGTATTACCGGCGAGTCCGAAGAGCTGAAAACCTTCTATACAGTGTTGAAGCGCGGTGATGCCGCTTTTGCAAAGAAGAATTTCAAGTACGCCATGGCCCATTATGCAGACGCCTCGAAGCTGGCGGTATCTCTGTTTGGTGCCAATAGCGTAGAAGTGGCAGAGATTTATATGAAACGTGCGCGTTGTCTTATCGGTTTGAAGACCTACGCCCTGGCGGAATCCCAACTCGAGGCCGCGCGCAAAGTGCTGGTCGAACTGGATGGTCGTGAATCTACCGATAAGGCCAGGCGTCGCCTGGCGGTGTTGGAGGAGGAACTGCTGGGTATCCGGAGCCAAAGCGGCAAAAATACTGTGCAACAGCAACAGCAACAGCAACAGCAACAGCAACAGCAACAGCAACAGCAACAGCAACAGCAACAGCAACAGCAACAGCAACAGCAACAGCAACAATACCGTTACAGATCCCGGGACTGAGACGGGTGTATAGACTGGGTGGAGCAGGGTAGTCAGAGCTGCAATTTGGTGCGGTCAGCGCCACTTTGACTTTCTTTGGCGCATAACCTTTTGCCCATGCCGGGTCGAGAAACTGCCCGGGAATTAAGGTCTTTTCTTGCAAGCTGTTGAAAAACTTAGTTTTTTTAAAAAGTAATCGTGCCAACTTAAGGTTGGCACGGTAGCTGCAATATTAACGTGTGTAAGGCGGCGCAAGCCGGCTTGCATTATCTCTCATCATCGTCACTTATTAAGAGTGCGGAGATCAACTATAAAACGCACTCTCTTTTTTTTCTCCCGACGATTTTGGAGTATCGCGCCCACTCCCGTCAAGCGGGTTAGCCTTATTTTGTCTGGTGCTGATGTCCTTCTCCCGATCGACTGCCTGGCTTCCTGTCTGAAATGCCGGGATATTGCGTGTCGGATTGATCTTACCCTGCCATCAAGAATCTAAGCCAAGCCGTTGAAAAACCTAGAATAATTAATCGTTTGGCAGGGGTTGACCCCGGGCCTGTCGCCCCCTATAATGCACGGCCTTGGTTGAGGTGACACATCTCACCGAGTTACGGATGCGGGGTGGAGCAGCCTGGTAGCTCGTCGGGCTCATAACCCGAAGGTCGTAGGTTCAAATCCTGCCCCCGCTACCACATTACCGTCCGTAGGAGCACCTGCGGCGCACAGCACGGCGGCCTCCAGGCCGCCGTGTTTGATTTCCAGAAGCACCTTTTCCCCTGCCTGCCTGGCCTGTACCGGCCCGAACATACTCTTGAGAGTAGACCTGGCTTGGTCGACGTCGACCTCGGCGAGGGTTTCCGCCAGTCCTCCCACGAAGGTTCGATGTTTCTCCACAGTGCCAGGCCGCAGGCGTTTGATCCTGAGCACAACGCTCTTCGACATCTTTGTGGCTGACGAGCTTAGCTGTTCGATGGGCTATTTTGCGGTTGCATCGCTTTCCATGCAGAGTTTACTTTCCTGACAGGTTACTTACTTCTAGGTTGCAGGCGTTACTCATCCGGCGTTGAGAAGAGGTATTACGCCATATAGGCCCTACTTAGGGCCTGTTCACACTAATTTTGATAGAATGTGCGCCTATGGAAATCACGAAAGCACAATTCAAAATTATTGAACATCTCCTGCCAATACAGAGGGGAAATGTAAAAATACCGAACATACAGGTGATTAACGCCGTGTTGTATATGGCCGAGCATGGCTGCAAGTGGCGGGGGCTTCCAGAGCATTTTGGCTATTGGCATGCCATTTACATGCGAGTGAAT
>NZ_ML660095.1:82384-312941 GCF_007004655.1 Exilibacterium tricleocarpae | reverse complement strand
CCTAACTGGGACTCCAAGCAGTCCGTAATACCATCGCCGTCTGAGTCCAACTCAGCGGGGAAGGACACATTGTCTGATCCAGCGATCAGCAAGCTACCAAGACGAATATAACTGGTGCGTGTACAATCGACGATGGACTCCTCAAATACAAGCTGTCCTGCGCTGGAATATACACTGTACCTGAGATCATAACCTTCGCCGGTCCGGCTTAGTGAACGCAGGTTGTGTCCGTCATAGATGTAGTCTTTTACCACACCAGCGACTTTACTTTGTATCAGTCTGGAAGCATCATCATAAAGATAAGTATCTCTGTGAACCTCGTTTAAAAATCCTCCCTGGGGGATATACCGCAGTTTTTCTGTAGTATTGCCGTAGATATCATACTGAAAAATATTGCTGGAGCTGTGGCCCTCTAAACGGAGTAGCTTTTCATTACTATATATATAGCGAGAGTTACCGCTGTCACTGTTAAACTTTTCAGTTATGTTGCCGCGCTCGTCGTAACTGACCGTGGTGCGACCCCAACCGCCGCGCACGTCGCGAAGTCGATCTAACGCATCATAGTCATTCACCCGGTTCATATAGACATTCTGCGCACTGTCTATTCCATCGATAATGGCCGACACATTGCCGCTCGGGTCATAGGAATAGGTGAGATTCAACAGAGAATCCGCGACAATGGTCTCGGGAAAGAGCCGCCTGTCGTAAGTCTGCGATACCTGAACACCGTTATGGAGAGTATAGGCACTCACCTGTCCGGCAGGGTGAAATAACACGTCGGTGGCAAAATCGCCCACTTTTGTCGCGCGCCCTAGCGCATTTGGCGCATAGTCGACAACCAAACCGTCGGGATAAACAGTAGAGCTTATCGTGTCAAGTCCATCATAGGCGTACTCTATTGTGTAGCTACGCGCAAGCCGTGCATTTATGCTAAGCGTTTCTCGCTTTAAATTATTGTTTGCATCGTAGATATACAACCATTCTGTGATGCCGGAAACGAGTCTGTCTAAATTATCATTCCCGTCGTATTCATAAAGTGTATCGTCCGTCTCATCAGGGTAATCAGCTTTCTTGAGCCTGTTGAGCCCGTCATATTCATAATAGGTAGTAGCCGATCCCGACACGCTTACTGATTCTAAATTCCCGACCTCATCTCGACCATAAGTTGTAACACCAATTTCCGGCTCAGTTTTCGACACTAAAAAGAGTCGACTATCGTATTCAAAGTCTCTGGGAAAACCCAAAACGCTTCCATTGGACTGTTGCTGCCCTTGAAAGATTTGAATAATTTGATCAAATATATTGCGCCGAATGATCGTCGTAATAGAGTCCGGCTGGCGAATACTGAACAACTCTCGGCTGGAAACACCAACTGTTCGGTAAGTATACCGCGTGATCTTACCCCTCTCGTTTGTCTCAGCCATTAAAAAGTCATCGTAATCAAAACTCACGTAATTGCCGTCTGGATAAGTTCTGCGCATTTGACGACCGAGTGCATCATAGGCATAGCTCATACCCTCGAGTGAATTGGGATAGGATTCAAATACCTTGCGCCCGGATGCGTCATATTCAATCGTCGAGCTAATGGTTTCATTAGTGCCGATGTCAGTGCGCTGGGTTCCTATAAGGCGACCTAACCCATCAAAAGAGTCAATCTGCCGATAATTCCCTCTCAGTAGACGCCTGGTATTACCGACATAACTTATCGATACCGGTAGATGTATCGGATAAACCATACCCGTTAGTCGATTGAGGTCGTCATAGGTGTACGCTTTGGTATACCCCCTGCCATCCGTTTCCGATGCAAGAGTACCTGTATCATTAACGACACGCGTTAAAACAACTGATTCCGGACGCTCTTCTCGTGTGGCAATGCCTCTTTTATAAGCTGAATAATTTGTTACATTTCGCCGGGCATCTTCCACCGACGCCAAGTCACCTGCTGTGGTGTAGTTATACTTTGTTACCACACCGTATTTGTTCTCTTCCTTTAACAAATTGGTGTTGGGAAAATATTCGCGGCTGATCGTTGAAGACTGGCCATTATGGGTTACCCGTTCGCTGACGGGCAGACTGAGAATCCAGTTTTGACGGTCGTTGATATAGGTGACGGCAGTCACTTTTCCCGGCACATCCTGTAAATTGACAAATTCTGTTATCGTCTGCGCGTTACCAAAGGCGTCGTAGTCGGAATAGTCGACAGACTGGGTCGCCGTGACATTATCAATATCGGCATTGCTGTCACGACTGATATAGTGTCCCAGCAATATCGGGGAGTTGGTCTCTTCCTCTATCCACCAACTGCGATCGCCGCCGTGGAAGAGGTTCTCATCTGAAATCTTTCTCTGTCCCCACGCCTTGACCACGACTTCCTTCAGGGTATCGTTCAGTTCATAGGTAGCCTTTCTATACAATAACCCCACGAAAGAAGGTTTGATAAATCGATAGGTGCCGGGTGTAGGCTGTATGAAGTCTTTACCGTAATGTTGGTATACATATTTTGCGTGCGGCGCGGTTACAGTTGTCGAATCGACGCGCAAAACAGTTCCATCTGCAGCGGTATAAGGAACGCTATGCGGTGCAAACTCATAGCTGGTGGTACCGCTTTGCACACCGCCGCCGGAAACGGATTTCGTGTGTATGGAAGTGGTCCTAAAAGCCGATCCCTTATCAAACTGCACGTACTGGTAGGTATAGTCAATACGTGCACCATTAGGATATTTCACCTGTTTCAGCGAATAGCTACCCAGGCCATCTTCGACGATGCCATCATTAGGGTCCGGATCATCAATTTTGTTGTTGTAGCTGTACTCCCACGTTTTGCCGTCGGGCCGCCTGACCCTGACCAGTTGATGGCGAGGGTCTGTGTAGCCGACAATATTCTCATACTCGTACTCCCAACGCTGGCCATTGGCTTCAATACTGGCCAGCCGGGGTGTCGCATAAGCGCCGGCACCATCGTCATAGTCATAGCGCAACACCGGCTGGCTATCACCTTCCTCACTGCGATAGACAGCGACAATATAGGATTCGCCCGCAGCATTTTCCTCATAGTCAATTCGAATCCAGTTACCGTGAATATCCTCGATACGTGTAGTGAGCCAACTGGGCTCTTCTTGATAGAAATCATATCTATCCATGGTATAACGCGTACCGTCCGGCGCGGTCACCAGCATACCGGGGTTGACGCTGTCACACTCAGCTTTCCAGTTACTGCGGGTAATCAATGTGCCATCGTTGTCGATAGCGTTTAGCACAAGGAGTTCCCGACCACCGTCGGGTTGTTCTAACGACGGATTGTCCCGCGTGCTGACGGACCAAAGACCCTGATTGCATAATTTATCCGTATGGCGGTTGGATGTCACAATACGGCCAAAATGCATTAACCATCCCAACCCCGCCAGTGATCTAACCGGGTAGGCGTTGGTTTGCAGGCTGGTGTAGACGCGATTCACCCGAATATCCATTCCACCATTTCCCGGCACTAGAATATCCGTATAGTGGAGTTGTAAAGTGCCGGAAAAAGGGTCTACGGTTTCATTGAAGTTTTGATTGATTATTTCTTTGAAGGGGTTAAACCCTGGCTCGGCATAGTAGTCGCGTATCTCTTCGGCAACTGCAGGGTTCCCCCATTGCAGCCACAGACTGCACAATACGAACGTCAACAGGTTCTTCATCATAATCTACCACTCCCTATAAAGTATGAAGCTAACCTTGAAAAAAGCTGTTATCTCTTCGATAAGATCGCCGTATAAAGATCTATTCCTCCCCCATTTTTGCAGGCTTTTTGGGATCGTTAGTCCGAGTATCATAAGAACCGGCAAACTGCGTCAACCTTATCTTATGACCTTGATGAATCACCGGCAGTGTGCGGACCTCTCTTGCAGACGGTAACGCATGCTCCCGCGCATCGATAACGTCGCTGCCAAATACCACTGCTGCGCCCTCTGCACCGTCACTGCCGTTACTCGCCGACAGATCCGCCGCCGGCGCCTTTTCATCGGACACCCCCACTGTTTCGCTTGGCGCCAACACCTTTGCGTTCGACTCTCTTTCATTTTTGATTGGCATCTTTTCACCGGACGAAGGCGGGCTTTGTTGCGGATGGTTATTTAACGCCCTCCATGGCTCCGGCTTCAAACTTGAAGCAATCGCCAGAGGAGGCGGTTGTGAGTCGGGGGTATTCGGGGGCTTGGCGCCAAACCAAATTTTCTGAACCGCATAGACCGACATTGCCAAGATAGATAGGAAGCCCAAAGCAAAAAACACATTTCTTCCAGAAACAGACATTATTCTCCCTCTCGCAAACAGGTTCTACCTCAACATTTTTTACTGCTGCAAAAAACCTTTCGTATTTGTAAAAATAGGTTGGGGTAAAATGCAACAGTTACTACTATGTTTTGGACGACGCGTTTACTGTAACGCATTCGAGAAGATCACGTCATCTGCATTTCGATAAAATAGGCCAAATATATTCTGCACAGCGGGGTGTGGAAAATATCAAACCACCTGTCGTCCAGCTTACAACGGCTCAGGTTATAGATGGCTTACAACGAGTTTTTATCCACATATCCATAAATATTCGCTGATAAAAACAACCATTAACTTGAAGAAAAAGATAAAAGGAAAGATGTAAATCTAAAGCGTCGCATAAAGCAAGGACACGAACACGCACACCGGCAACAGAGCCAGAACCGCGCAATCCAACTACAAAAAATCAGCCAAATCAATACCATAATCCCTGGCCTCGACCGCTCTCACAATCCGCGCACCGGCGCCAGTGTGCGCCAGGTCCAGAGTTCCACCCGCTATATAGCGCTGGTTTTTTTCCCTGTAAACCGTCAGCACCCGCGGCTTGTCCTGCTGTCTGGTATTGGCCTCCAATACGACCGCCAAGTTGCCACTATCCAACTCTACCAGCGCACCGGCGGGGTAGACACTCATACAGCGAATAAACTGATAGACCAACTCCCGATCGAGGTGCGAGCCACTCCACTCCACCAGCTTTTTCATCGCCAGGGTCGGCGCCATACCAGTGTGGTAAACCCGATCCGAGGTAACCGCATCGTATACATCCACCACCGCTGCCATGCGCCCGTGCAGGCTGATGGCCTCACCACTCAGCCCGCGCGGATAGCCGGTGCCGTCCAGGCGCTCGTGATGCTGGCTGCAGATGTCTTTGCTGATGGCACTAATACCGGCGCTGGCACCCAGCACCTGACGCCCGTAATCGACATGGCGTTTCATTTCCTCCCACTCGGCAGCCTCGAGACGGCCGGGTTTGTGCAGTATTCTATCGGGGATGTGGATTTTGCCCACATCGTGCAACAGGGCACCGGTGACTATCTGGTGCAAATCATCGCTGCCGATATTCAGCGAACGCGCCAAAACCCCCATCAGTACCGCGACATTGAACGAGTGTTCGAGAAGATACTGATCTTTATCGCGCAGCCGGGTAATACAGGCCAATGCATTCTGATTGTTGCTGAGCGAGCCGATAATCCCATCGGCCATGTCTTCAACCTTTTGCACCGGGATATTGCCCCCGGCTTTTACATCCACCAGCAACTGATCGATAAGTTGCAGGCTGTCACCATACAGTTGCCGGGCCTGTTTTTTTTCCCGATCAAAACGCGCTGCGCCGGCGTCAACTGCGGCAGCATCCACCGCCATCCCTTCAGCACAGTCGAGACCCTTTTCCGTGTCGATATGGATTTCGGTGACTCCCAGAGCGGCAATCTGTTTAATCACCTCCGGGCGCCGCACCAGGCCGTGACGGCGCAGGTTGTCCGCGGGAACCCAATCGTGGTTGGTGTCGGCAATATACATACCGACCTTAAGGCAACCGGTGGGAATGCGCTTGATCTTGGCCATCTTGAGCGGCAGCTACCTCGAGGCAATTAAGGCTCTGAATACCAGCTTCCATCGGCTTTCTTGCGGATAAAAGGCTGCGACATCCAATAAAAACGCCCGCGCTCGGCAGACGCATGAGTACAATTATAGCGCGACCTCCCCACCGGCAAGGGCCGCGGCGCCTGCACCGCAAAGCCCGTGTCGGTATACTGCACCTCGATCCGCCCCTGCCCGGAGGCAAAACAGTTGATAGCCCGGTATTTTTTCGGATCGGCCAATTGCACTTCCAACCAGGGTCTGGCGACCTGCTGCGGCAGCACCAGATCGGTGAGCGGACGCCGCTTTTCGTCCAGCAGGCGCAGTCCGGTCACCGGCAACGGCAGGCTGTTGACCTTGGCGGCAAAGTCCTCGGCATCACCGTAACTGCCGCCAAACGGAAACCGCGGCAGCGCCTGCAGGTCGGCGCCGGACCCCAGTGCGCCGGAGTGCTGGCCAACCGCCGCGTAATCCAGCTCTCGCAAAAGGTTGAGCAGCGCCGTGTCGTACTCTCCATAAGGATAGGCAAATAACCGCGGCGCTGCACCCAACTCGGCTTTGATGCGGACCTGGGCCGCCTCGATATCACCGCGCACCCGCCGCTCCCAGGCCGCCCGGCCCTCACCCTGGCCCCGCCGCAGCAGGTGCGCGTGGCTGTTGCTGTGATTGGCAATCTCCGCACCGGCATCGCGCATCTCGCGCAGTTGGTCCCAGGTCACGAACTGGGAGGAACCACCGTCGATAGCAGCCGGGTTGATAAACACTGTAAACGGCCACTGCTGGCGCCGCAGCAGCGGAAATGCCTCGGTGTAAACCGAGCGGTAGCCGTCGTCAAACGTCAACGCCACCGCCCGGTCGGGCAGGGGCTTCCCGGCCCGCAGCCGCGCCACCAGATCGCCCAGCGCTACCACCTGAAAGCCCCGGTCCTTTAAATAAGCCATATGCTCCCGGAAACGCGCCACCGTCACACTGGTAATCGCCGGCGTCGTATCGTCGACGTAATGATACTGCAACACCACCGCCGCCCCGGCGGGCTTGGCCCCAAGGACGGCTGTCAACATCAGTAGTCCGAACCACCGCTTCAACATAAGATAAAATGCTCCAAGTTTTGTATACCCCCGAATTCTCGCCGACTACGGATGACTTAAGCAATGTTTTAAGCCATTATTACCACTGTTTTTGCAACCACCTACAGACTTTATGGATATCAGCACGCCCAGCCCCACCGCCCGCCGCATCGCCAAAACCATCCTGAACGGCTTCGACGCCTACTTTGCGGACTTTCAGAATATGACCCTCGGCGCCAAGGCGCGCTTCGAGAAGGCCGACTGGCAGGCGGTCCATGAGGCGCACCGCAACCGTATCGATCTGTACAAACAAAAAGTCATGCAGGTGTGTGAACTGGTGCGGGGGGTGACCAGCAAAGATACCAGCGATATCGACCTCTGGGCCCAGGCCAAACTGGCCTATGCGCAACTGGTCAGCAGCCACAGCAACTACGAAATCGCCGAGACATTTTTCAACTCCATCTTCTGCAGAATCTTTCGACACCGGCACATCCACGAACGCCATATGTTCGTCAAGCCCTCCCGGGCGCAGGACGGCAAGCCATTGAAGGACTACAGCATCTACATCAGCTACCGTCTGGACAAAAATGTAGAGGAACTGGTATCGCGCATTCTCGACGATTTCGAGTTTTCCGTGCCTTGGGAAAATAAAAAACGCGATGTGGCCAATATTGTCCAGGTTATCGAGGAACATATTCTAGCTGACAGCGACAGCTCCCTGCCGCCGGTGCGCATCGATATACTGGAGTCGGTTTTCTATCGCAATAAAGCCGCCTATCTGGTGGGCCGGGTCAGCCGGGGCAGCGGCAGCGTGCCTATCATTTTGCCGCTGCTGAATAACGAAAACAGCGGTATCTATGTTGACACCGTGGTTTTTAAACCCGATGACGCCTCGATTATTTTCAGCTTCACCCGCTCCTATTTTATGGTGGATGCGCCGATTCCCTCGCGCTTCGTCCGCTTTATCAAGTCGCTGATGCCGCAAAAGGAGGCCTCGGAAGTCTACAATTCCATTGGCTTCAACAAACACGGCAAGACTGAGTTCTATCGCAATGTGCTGGAACATATGAAACACAGCGACGACAAGTTTGTCATCGCCCCCGGCATCAAGGGGATGGTGATGTCGGTGTTTACGCTGCCGTCCTACGGCATCGTTTTTAAGATCATCAAGGACAAGTTCGATCCGCCCAAAACCGTGACCGAAGAAATCGTCAGAAGCCAGTACCGCCTAGTGTCACGCAGCGACCGGGCCGGACGCATGGCCGATACCCAGGAGTACAGCAACTTTATTTTTTACCGCAACCGCTTCAGCCAGGAGTTGCTGGAGGAGTTGCAGCGGGTGGCGCCCTCCAAGCTCGAGATCGACGACAAGCGGGTCATTATCAAGCACCTCTACACCGAGCGGCGCATGACGCCGCTCAACCTCTATCTGCGCTCGGCGACCGACGAACAGATTTACGATGTCATGGACGAGTACGGCAACGCTATCAAACAGCTCGCCGCGGCCAATATTTTTACCGGTGATATGCTGCTGAAAAACTTCGGTGTCACGCGCCACGGGCGGGTGGTGTTTTACGACTACGATGAGATAGCGCCGATCACCGAGTGCAATTTTCGCAAAATTCCCGAGCCGCGCAACGAGGCGGAGGAAATGGCGGACCGCCCCTGGTACACGGTGGCCGAAAACGATATCTTCCCGGAGGAGTTCCGCCTGTTTTTCAGCGGTAACCCCACCGCCCGCAAAGCGTTTGAGGAACAGCACCGGGACCTGTACGACTACCGTTTCTGGCAGCGCATCAAAGACGCGCTGCTGGCCGGCCAGATCGGCGATACCTTCCCCTACCGGCGCCGCACGCGTTTCGAGCGCGCCGATGCCGCCGTCGATAAGAGCGGCACCGAACATCTGTTCAATTTCTAGTGCTTTGACAAATAAAGATTTTCACCCAAAACGGGTTTTGGTGTCCTCAGCTGACACGGTCTCGATCAGGGGGGGCGCCTAGCCTATAGCCCTCCAGGACACGGGCTAGGCGCCCCCCCCCCGATAAATACATCCCTGTAGGCTCTACGCCAGCATCCCTGCTGGTGAAGGTCCCGAAGGGCTATAGGCTAGGCGCCCCCCCTGATCGAAACCTCAGTGCAACCGAAGTGCAAATATTTTCTGGTCAAAGCACTAGCTCGAGCGGCGGGCTAGAGAAATCTCAGCCCCACGCCCTCGGGCTCCACCCGCACGATTTCCATATCGAGCAACGGCGCCGGCTCCGGCATACCCTGGACCTGGCCCACGACCACGGTGCCCACCGGCGGCATCTCTATATCCCCGGTAACGATAAACACGCCGCCGTCGGAAATATTGCGGGTGTTGACCTCGATCTCACCGATACTGACGTGCGTGATCTTGATGCGGCATTTTAACGGTGTGCGCGGACACCGGCGCTGATCGCTGTTCATAAGCCTCTCGGTCGTCTGCTGTCAACAAACCTCTATGCTGTCCACTTTCTGGAATCCCCGCGGCAGTTTGTTGCCGCGCCGGCCCCGTTCGCCACGGTAGTGGTCCAGGTCTGCGTGCTTTAAGTTCAGGTGGCGCTTGCCGGCATTTAACTTCAACGCCTGCCCGGCGCCGACCACGGCCACCCCCATCACAAACTCCTCCCGCGACTGCACCCGGGCGGCGGGAATATTCATGATTTTATTGCCTTTACCCCGCGCCAGTTCCGGCAGTTCGGTGACGGGAAACACCAGTAACCGGCCCTCGTTACTGACCGCCGCCAGCAAGTCGTTGTCCGGATCGGCAATGACCATGGCCGGCAATACCCGGGCTCCCTTGGGCAACGTCAGCGCCGCCTTGCCGGAGCGGTTTTTGGTGTAGAGGTCACCGAAGTTCGCCACGAAACCGTAGCCGGCATCAGAGCACAACAACAGACGCTGTCGATCCTGCCCCATCAGCAAGCCGTTAAACGTGGCGCCGCTGGGTGCATTGAGCCGGCCGGTCACCGGCTCGCCCTGGCCCCGCGCCGAGGGCAGCGTGTGCGCCGCCAGCGCGTAGCTGCGGCCGGTGGAGTCCAGCAGTGTGACATTCTGGTTGGTTTTACCCTGGGCCGACAGCTTGAATTTATCGCCGGCTTTATAGCTGAGCGTATGGGGGTCGATATCGTGTCCCTTGGCGGCGCGAATCCAGCCTTTCTCCGACAGGATCACGGTAATCGGGTCGCTGCTCAACAGGTCTGTCTCGCTAAACGCCTGGGCCTCGCCGCGGGAGACCAGGGGCGAGCGGCGCTCGTCGCCGTAGGTGTCGGCGGCCTCCAGCAGTTCCTTTTTCACCAGCGTTTTCAGGCGGCGGGCCGAGTCGAGCGTTTTCTGCAGGTTGTCGCGCTCGCCTTCCAGTGCCGCTTTCTCCTCGAGGATTTTCATCTCCTCGAGGCGGGCCAACTGGCGCAGTTTGGTGTCGAGAATATACTCGGCCTGCATCTCGCTCAGCTTGAAGCGCTTGATCAATACCGGCTTGGGCTCATCCTCGGTGCGGATGATCCGGATCACCTCGTCCACATTGAGAAAGACAATCAGCAAGGCCGCCAGGCGCTCGAGCCGTTCTTCCACTTTGGTCAATCGATATTGCAGGCGCCGGCGCACAGTCACCATGCGGAAGCTCAACCACTCGCCGAGAATGATATCCAGCGATTTGACAGCGGGGCGCCCGTCGATACCGATAACATTGATATTGATACGGTAGGTGCGCTCCAGGTCGGTGGTGGCAAACAGGTGATTCATCATCGCTTCCAGGTCGATGCGGTTGGAGCGCGGCACAATCACCAGGCGGGTGGGGTTTTCATGATCGGACTCGTCGCGCAGGTCGGCCACCATGGGCAGCTTCTTCGCCTGCATCTGCGCGGCGATCTGCTCCAGCACCTTCGCGCCGCTGACCTGGTGCGGCAAAGCCGTCACCACCACATCGCCGCCCTCTTTGCTCCACACCGCGCGCATGCGCAGGCTGCCGCGACCGGTTTCGTACATTTTCCGGATATCTTCCCGGGGCGAGATGATCTCCGCTTCCGTGGGCAGGTCCGGCGCCAACACAAACTCGCACAAATCGGCCACCGACGCCTTGGGGTTTTCCAACAGGTGCACGGTTGCCGCCACCACTTCCCGCAGATTGTGGGGCGGAATATCGGTGGCCATGCCCACGGCAATGCCGGTGGTGCCGTTGAGCAACACATTGGGAACCCGTGCCGGCAGCACGGAAGGCTCCTGCAGGGTGCCGTCGAAATTCGGCTCCCAGTCCACCGTGCCCTGGCCCAGTTCCGACAGCAGCACATCGCTGTAGGCGGTCAGGCGCGACTCCGTATAGCGCATGGCGGCAAAGGATTTGGGATCGTCGGGGGAGCCCCAGTTGCCCTGGCCGTCGATCAGGGTATAGCGGTATGAAAACGGCTGCGCCATCAGCACCATAGCCTCGTAGGAGGCCGAGTCGCCATGGGGGTGATACTTACCGATCACGTCACCCACGGTGCGGGCGGATTTCTTGTACTTGGCCGATACCTTCAGGCCCAGCTCACTCATGGCGTAGACAATGCGCCGCTGCACCGGCTTCAGGCCGTCGCCCACGTGGGGCAGGGCGCGGTCCAGAATAACGTACATGGAATAGTTGAGGTAAGCCTGCTCCGTGTACTGTTTCAGGGAGATACGTTCATCGGCTTCACCGGGCGTGGTGGCATCGGTCATAAATCGTCCTGCTACATTAAAGTTTCTGCCCGGCTTATACCAAATGCCGCGGCGGGCATCAATCCATTAGGTCTCGCTTACAGACCTATCCCCTACAGACTTATGCGCACCTGTGGCGCCAGCGCCGGGTCGGGGTCGAAGGCGGGGCTGCAAAGCACGACCTGCTCGCTGGCCACCCCCAGCGCCAGCAGGCGGCGCTTCGCCGCCTCGCCCCGTTGCTGCGCCAACTGCCGCAGCCGCTGCACCTGGGCGTCAGCCGCCGCACCCTCATGGTCATCCGGGTAAAGTTGGGCCCGATCGGGGCCGGTGGCAAGGGGACAGAACACCAGGTTGAGCCGCTTTTTTTTCTGTAACAACTGCGACAACTGCTGCAACCGCTCGGCAGCACCTTCATCAGGCTCTACCTCACCCGGGGCATACTCCAGCGGTGCAAAGCGCAATCGGGTCGCCGACGACACCAGCATCGAACCCAGGCTTACCAGGCCGAAGGGTGTGTAATAGTTGATCACCGCCTCGGTCAGGGCCTTGCGCGCAACCCTGGTGGTGACGTCGGTCAGTGAAAAGTCCGGGTCGTGAAGATCGCCCCGCACCGGCAGCTTCAGGGCTATCCTGTCGTCGTCCTCGCGCAACAGGTCGAGGGCCACCCCAATCGGCAGCAGGCCGCTCTCGGTGCTACCCTCTCCAGCGGTGGCGGCTTTGAGGCGGTTTATATCCAGTTTGTGCAATGCCAGTTCGGTAACGGCATCAATCTGGTTGTCGGCGATGGCGAGGCGGAATTGATCGCTGAACTGGCCGCTGACGATACGGTAACCGATCGCCTGCTCCATATAGCCGCTGAAGGGCAGGAGGTTCACCGCCGTCAGGCTGCCGGACAGGGTGACTTCCAGCGCCTCGGCGAACGGCTTGACCGTGCCGTCCACCGCCATGGTGCCAAATTCATCCAAGCCGGCGGACAGCGACAGCGTGGCCGGGCGACCGGGCGCGCGACTGTCGAGCCCTTCTATCGACACGGTAATATCCCGCAGGCTTTTGCGAACCGGTGTCGGTGTGCTCTCATCGAGTAGCAGCAGTTTGCCGTCACTGAGTGACACCCGGTCGATCACCAGGGCAGTGTCGGGGGTAGGCGCAGCATCCGGGGTATCACCTCCCACAGCGCCCAAATCATCGGCGCTGCCATCCGCACCGGCAGCAGGCGCGCCCTCCGGCGTCGTTTTGGTGTCCGCCTCTGGCGTCCGCTCCCCACCAGGGCTCGCCAGATCGGTCACTAATACCTGCAACGGCATCTCGCCGGTTCGGGTCCGGTGCAACAGCATATCCGGCCCATCCAGTTCTATGTGCTTCACTGCAATCACCGCCGTGGACCGGTCGATACCCGCGACCAGCAGGCGCCGCAATTTCAGGTGAAAGGGATTATCCTGCGCGGCAACCGCCGCCGCATCCCGCCCGGCCAGCGCCAGATTGGCCAACTCCAGGCGTGCCAGGGTCATTTGCTCTGCGGTCAGGCTGCCCCCTTGAACGGACAATGTGTCCAGTTGCAGCAGCGTTGCCGGCACCTGCAGGTCGCGCAACTCGAGCCCCGCCAACACCAGTTCGCCGTCGAAGGTTACCCGGGGTCCAGCTCCCGTTTGTGCAACCACCGGCGCGCCCGAACCGATGCGCACCAGCGATCCACACAGGTGCAGCGGGGGCGCGGCAGCGGGTGCAGTGTCGCGGTAGCAAACAGAAAGGTCTCGAAAACCGAACCGCTCCACCTGCAGGGTCCAGGGTCGCGCCCGGGTTTCGTCGGGCGGCGGTGCGGGCTCGGCAGTAGCCTCGAGGGCGTCGATATCTATCCCTCCCACTCGCAGGCCGCCAGTGACCGCGATATCGAGCTGCACGCCCTCAAGTTCGATATTCTCGACCTGCAAGCGGCCATCGAGCAGCCCCGTCCAGGCGATATCGAGCAACAGCCGCTGCACGGCAAAGCCATCGCCCCGCTCACTGCGGCCGCGCAAATCCTGCAGCGACAAAGTGCCCCGCAAGGGGGAAAACCCGAGATAACCAAACTCTGCCTGCAACCCCTGGCGCTCTAACCACCGCAGCGTCAAAGTCTGTACCGCCAGCGGCAGCAAAGTGATCAGCAGTGCCAATACCAGCACCAGCCCCAGCACTATCCGCCACCAGGGAAAACGATATACCGCCATGCCAGCAACCCAAGCCTCAAATATGAACACTTTAGCATGCCGCAGCAGGCGCGAATGCCCCCGTCGTGATAAAAAATTAGAAACACGGAGGTAGGGCTGGCCAGCTAGGGACAGGTGTCCTCGCGGAAACTGTCAGCCGCAAACAACAGCTCCAGGGGCAGGGCCGCCTCGAAATCCAGGCACTCGCCATAGATAATCTTGAACTCCCGATCAATGGGTAATGCCGATGACTGAAATGCCTCGGCGGCCACGGCGAAATCAAACGCCCGCGCGTAGAGATAGAGAAAACTACCGCCCGCTTCGTCGGCGTAGAAGATCGCTTCGTCGGCTATCTGTTCCGACCTGATCGCCTCCAGCACCGCATGTTTACGACTGTTCAACGAGGCGAGCCAGTGGCGGACCCGCGCCTCCCGCCCCGTCACTATCGGCACTTTCAGGCATTGGGTTTTCAGCATGGACTTTACCTCGTTACCAAAACCGGCGCTCGCCGCAAAAAGCGGTTCTCACGCCGACCGCAAAGCGGCCGGACTAATATTCTTATATACAGACAAAGCGGCAGTCGGGTTGCGGCCGGCAGTCGTTTTTTACCGATCGGCATCCGTTACCTCCAGGGCGCCGGCGGAACTTTCAATTTTCACAACCCGAGCAGCCTGATACAATCCTAACCGCCACCGCTGTACCGGGACGCCTTTAGCCCCGGGTAAACACCGAACCATTGACGAACTGAATAACCGAACAAACGGCGCACACAGGCCGCCCCCCCCAGCGATCCCAGGAGAGAGTGAAACCGCCCCATGCGCATAACGATCACAGTCCTGTTGTTAGCACCGCTGCTGGCACTGATCGGCTGCACCACCCAGGCCCCGCTCAAGGTCGACGACCGGCAGGCGACCGCGCTGCTGGTCGGCCACTGGAGCCGGGCACCGGCACACTGGACATTTACCGGAGACGGGGAAGGGGTTTACGAAACCCTCACCGGCACCGATCATGCCCCCTTTGCCCACGAGTTCAGGTGGCGTGTTGAAAATGCGGTGCTGCACATCGAATACGAGGCGCCCATCGAGAAAGGCAAAAACAGGCGATACCGCTACAACATACAGGAACTGACGGAGGGAAAGCTGGTGTTGCAATCCCAGCAGGAAGACCGGCCGCTGGTTTTAATCAACGATAGTTTTTAATCCGGCCGCAGCCCGCCCCGGTCCGTCGCCGGAGAGACTATGTAATGGACCCCGTGCAAATCCCGACCCGGGAAACCGTTCGCTTTATTACCGACCACGCGCACAACCGGGCCCGGGTACTGGAGGTCGGCTGTGGCAGCGGCGAGGTGGCTGAGGCCCTGAAAACCCGCGGCCATCAGGTAGTGGCGATCGACACCGACGCGGCCGCCGTAGCCAGGGCTCGCCAGCGGGGCGTGGATGCGCGAGTCGCACACTGGCCGCAGTTTATCGAAAACCCTTTTGATGTCATTGTCTTTACCCGCTCACTGCACCATATCCAACCACTGGCTGCGGCATTGGATGAGGCGGCAAAGCTATTGGCCCCCGGCGGCGCGGTTATGGTCGAGGACTTCGCCTTCGACGAACTGAAGCCGGCCTTCGCCGGCTGGTTCTATGAACTGTTGGCGCTGCTGGAAGCCAGCGCGGCGCTGCCGTATCCGGACACGGCCTTGCGCGAAGAACTGCTGGCCGTGCAACGGGGTCATTCTTTGCATCGAGACCATCACTTACACACTGCCACCACCCTGCGGGATGCGTTGAGCGCGCGCTTTCGCCTCACGCACCTGGCGACCGCACCCTACCTGTATCGCTATATCTGCCGGGAGGTCGCCGCAACCCCACAGGGCGGGGCTGTGGTGGAAGCCGCATTGGCCCTCGAGAGAAGCCTGGGCGAAATCGACAGCGACTGTTGGATCGGGCGCCGCTTTGTGGCACGCAAACCCGGCTGAAACAGCAGGCCCGGCGGCAACAGGCATGGCACCACAGATCAGGAGACCAAAACCTTGCGCAATCTATTAAAGGATGTACCCCTCGGCAAGCAACCGGAGTTTCTCGGCGAGCTGATGAAACACTACGTCGACAAACAAGGCCTGGGCGGCATTCCCAAACCCGATCTCGATGCCTTGATTATCTACCTCTATACCAAATACAGCGGTAAATCCTTTGACGCCTTTGAACTGGGCCAGATTTTTATGCTGAAGGAATCCCGGGTCAAGTCACTCTATGAGACAGGACTGATAAAATATTCCGGTATCACCGAAGGCCAGGCCTGGATCGATATTCTCGAAAAATTGAGAACCACCAAATTCGAGTTGGAGAGTTACGAGCGGGCCCAGGTTAAATTCAAATTTGAAAATCCGGCGTTATATAAATATATGCAAAAACGCCTGCGGGCAATCGGCGGCACGGCGCCTTTTTCCAGCACCTACGAAACCGTGACCATTACCCTCAGCACGCTGTTTGAACTGCTCGACCATATCTTCGATGCCAGCCAGACACAGTTTGCCAGTGGGGAAATGGACACTATTCACGAGTTGATGGGCCCGGTGATCAAGCAGTTGGGGAAATCGCTGGGCAAAAAGAAACTGCGGGAGTTGCGCGGCGACAAAGGTCTCAAGACCAAAGCCGGGGCAGCCATCGCGGCCGCTGCCAATCTGGCAGGGATTGGGGGTTTTATTACGGCACTGTTGGATTCTGTCTAAAATCATCCGATGCGCCGGATCGACGGCGGTCGCGGTCACGGAAGTACCGCATCCGGTGAAAGGGCACTGGCATCTAACCCATTGAAACACGGGCTTGTTTACCCAACCAAATAGCCGGCGCAGGGAATTGCCAACACTCAACAGGAAAGTTCGGGTTGCGGTTATCGGTAAAGTAAACACCGCCGACATGATGCAAGAGAATCATGATTGAAAAGCTTGAAATACATCATCTCAGAACACTCGACGCTCTATATCGATTTGGGAAGATATCGGCGGCGGCGGAATACCTTGATGTCTCTCAACAGGCAGTCAGCCTACAGGTGAAAAAGATAAGTAAGATTATGGGTGATCCGCTGTTTGTAAGGACCGGGCATGGGGTAGTCCCTACGCCTTATGCCAAGTTGATTGAACCCCATATCCGGGGGGTGCTGAACTCTCTCAACAACATCCCCCTACCCAACTCTGGCAATCCAGGCGAAATAGAAAGAACACTGGTGGTATCGGCAACAGATTACACTCAAGAAGTCATTATAGGGCCGTTGCTCAAAACGTTAAGAAAATCTGCGCCAAAAGTCAAAGTCATCGTTGTCAATATCGAAGTGGCCGACCTGATCAGGAAAATGCAGCAAGGAGATATCGATCTGGCACTTACCGCTGGCGGATACGTACCTGAAGGTCTGCTTACCAGGTCGTTGTTCACCGAAAAGTACCTATGCGTTTCGGCCAATAAAGCGATCGTATTTGACGATTATTTACCACTACCCAGTCTGGCCGAACAGGATTTTGTCGTCACATCGCCCGGAACAGGCAGTTTTAAAGGGTCTGCCGACACCTGGTTTGAACAGCAGGGCCTGCGTCGCAATGTGGTTATCTCAGCCCCCTCGTTTCACATAACACAGGCGTATTTGAGGCAATCAGATATGGTGGCTTTTCTCCCCTCCCGCCTCCTTCCTTGTGAAGGGTTATTTGAAATTCCACTCAAGAAATATCCTCCCGGATATGAGGTCGTGGCGGCATATCACCCCAGCACCAAAAGCGATCCGTTTATTCTATGGCTGCTCGACCACGTAAATAAATCGTTTGCGGGATCGCCGTAACTCTACTTGTCTATTCAATGACTCACAGCTATTTGCTTTAGAACACCACTCTATTTAAGGCCGGGTAATTGGATGCCACTTGTATCCGTTACAAGTCCGGCTTGATGGATAAAGATCGGCTGTACCTCTACCCTGACGCCGCACAATCACTTGGCTTTGGAGGTTTTTATGAGTATTACTAAGATAAATCCCGCTGCGCTCTACGACGGCTCTCCTTTTGGGATGTCGCAGGCAGCTATAGATACCGACAGTGGTTTGGTGTTTGTCTCTGGACAAGTGGACTGGGATGCCAACTATGCACTGAAAAATGAGGGCATCGAGGCGCAGGCCGAAAATGCACTGAAAAACCTGGAGACCGTATTGGAAGCGGCAAACTCTTCCATCGAAAACGTACTACAGCTACGTGTTTACATCAAGGGTGAACTCGGAGACCATATGAAGAAAGTCGTCCCAATACTCACTAACCGTATTGGGATCGCCCGGCCGGCACTGACTGGCATCGGGGTCGCATCACTGGCCTCGCCGGGAACGTTGATTGAAATTGAGGCTGTGGCTAAACTCTGAAATTGCCTTCCATCTACTCAAATAAAGCCGTCAACCAATCGATAAACACCTTCACTCGGGGGGAGAGTTGCCTGTTGTGTGTGAACAGGACTGAGACCGGCATCGAGGGTGGACGCAACTGCGGGAGGATCGACTGTAATCTGCCGCTTTCTATGATAGCAGCGCTGGTTGCCGCTATCGCCGCATTAACTTGTGCCGTGTTGAGCGCGCCGCCCCGGGTGATGTTTGCTGGCACAATACAATCAATGGATGAATAAGAAGCTTTATGAGGCGGCGTCGACACTGGACGACACCGCTTTGCGGGAAGATCTCGGCGCGTTTTTCGGCTCGATCATGGGCACCCTGAACCATATCCTGGTTGCCGATATCCTGTGGCTCCAGCGTTTTATCCAGCACCCGGCTGACTACCGGTCACTCGACTACGTGAGCGGCCTCGACAAGCCTGCATCCCTGCGGCAGCTCCTCTACCCGACAGTTGGCGAACTGGCAGCGGTACGCACCAAGATGGACGAGGCGATTATTCGCCTCTGTGAGGAAGCCCGGGAAGAAGACTTCGAATACAGTTTTTCCTACCAAAACACCAGGGGCGAGGCGTTCACCAAGCGCTTCGGCTTCCTGGTACAACATGTATTCAACCACCAAACCCACCACCGCGGGCAGGCCACGACACTGCTCTACCAAAAGGGCATCGATATCGGCGTCACCGACCTGCCGGCGATCACGCCGGCCGCTTAACGGAACCTTGCGAATAAGAGCGTTTCACGAATAGAGTTTGATCGCTTCGTCATCACCGGCGAGAGTCACCATTTTTTCAAATGTCAGGCCAATTTTTTCAAGCACTTTCATCGAAGCCTGATTGTGGGGGGCAACGATACCGACAATACGTTGCAAGCCAAACCCATTCCTGCCCATGGCCATCACTGCGGTCGCGGATTCGGTGGCGTAACCCTTACCCCAATAGGCCGGGAGAAAGGCAAAACCAATATCCACATCTTCCAGTGTCTCCCGTTTCAACAAACCACAGGTGCCGGTGGGTGCGCCGGTCAGCTTTTCCTCCACCAGATAGGAGCCAAAACCATAGCGGCGGTAGCTGGCCACCGCGCCGTCCACGATATAGTTGCGGGCATCATCAAGGGTTCGCACGCCCCTGTCGCCGATATTGCGCAGGAAGGCCGGCTGATTGAGAAGATCGAGCATAAACGCCGCGTCCGCGGCCGTCATTTCCCGCAGCCGCAGGCGGTCGGTCTGCAAAACCTCCAAAGTCACCTCCAGTTCGAGTCATTATCTGCTTAGCGGCGAGTTCATTGCTGCCGAGCGTATTTATACGCCGGGTCACTGAGCATGGCAAGTCGCCGGCCCATGGCGCGACCGCAAAATTCACCGACGGGCCACCGCCGCCGCGGCGCTCCTTACGCCGCAGCGTTCTTTGCACTATGGGCGCCAATGTACTTATATAAAGAGTGCCAACTATAAAAAACAGTGCCGCGGCTGCAGGTCAGCCCCGGTAACCACCGGTAAAGAGGTCCTTCAAGATGCTTACCCGTCTCATGCGCCGGTGGTTCAAACATGCGCCTCGCCGTGACGAGGCACACGCCGGCGCCCGGGTGCAAACGGACAGCGCCACAATATCTCCACTCCCTGTCCTGGGGCAGGACACTATCGAGACCCGGTTTTACACGGCACTCATTCCCCCTGCATCCGGCGCGCAGCCGCCACTGACGGTACCACAGAAACTCACCGTTGACCTGGTGCGCAAAAACCTGATGCAGGCAGACAAGCTGCCGCAGGCGATCCCCCACCTGCCGGCGGTAATACCGCGGCTGCTGCGCAGCCTGCGCGACCCTGAGGCGTCAGTGCGCGACTACGCGGACATTATCGAGAGAGAGCCCGCCATCAGCGGCGCGGTCTTGAAACTGGCCAACACCGTTTATTTCAACCCCGCCGGCAAAGCCATCGCCAGTATCGAAACCGCCGTCGTCAAACTCGGTATCATGGGTTTGCGGACGGTGCTGGCAGCGGCGGTTATGCAACCGGTGGTGCAGCGCTCCTCACCCTATTTCTCACAGTTCGGCGAAAAACTTTGGCACCATTCCCTGACCTGTGCGGTGGCTTGCGAGATCATCGCCCGCCACTATCAAAGTGAACCGTTTAAGGCTTATATGGCCGGTCTGGTGCACGATATGGGAAAGATCACGGTGTTCAGCGAACTGTGCCGGGAATTCGCCCTCAACCCGGACTCGACCCATCTCGGCGGGCAGGCCTTTGTGCCGTTAATGCGAGCCCTGTCGGGCCCCCTGAGCCATCAGATCGCCCAAACCTGGCAACTGCCCGAGGCCATCTGCACGGCGCTGGCGCAACAGATCAATATCGGCCCGGGTAGCCGGGTAAGCACCTACGGCCTCATTCTCTACCAGGCCAATAAGATATCGGAGGTCCTGTGCGCCGCGCAGCTGCACCCCCAGGCAGCTGCGGAACAACTGTGCCGGGCGTTACAACTGCCAGACACACTGCCGGCAACGCTGCGCAAGGTATCGATGGGCGAGTGACAAAAAGGGCAATCGCCGGCACCGCTCGACAGCGCCCGCCCTGCCCGTGGCGCCGGGACCGCGAAAGTGATTTAATCGACACTTTTACCCGGTAGTGCGTAGTTACCATGAAAAATATCATTTTCGATCTCGGCGCCGTCCTGCTGCAATGGGACCCGCAGAAAATTGTCGGCGACTTTACCGCCGATACGACCGAACAAGCGCTGCTGCTGGCAGAGGCGTTCGGGCACAGCGACTGGCAGGATATGGATCGCGGCATGCTCAGCGAAGTCGATTTTATCGCCCGCCTGTCACAGAGGTGTCCGGTCTTTTCCAGCACGCGACTTGAGCACCTGCTGCAACAGGTCAGGGACTCTCTGTTGCCGATTGCCAGAACGGAGGCGTTGCTGCACCGGGCCCACGCTGGCAGTAAACGGCTGTACTGCCTGTCCAATATGTCGGTTGAGAACTATGCCTACCTCAAAGACAAGCTGGCATTCTTTGAGCGCTTTGACGGCATCGTGATCTCAGGACATGAACAGATGGCGAAGCCGGACAGCGCCATCTTTACACTGCTACTGGAACGGTTTTCACTGTCGCCCCGGGAAACTGTTTTTATCGACGACCTCGCGGCCAATGTCGAAGCCGCCCGCGACCTCGGCATCCGCAGTATTCAGTTTGAACAGACCGATACCTGCTACGCGGATATAGAGGCACTGTTGACTACCCATACCTGAACGGGGTCTGGCCGCGGCCCGGCAAATGGCTTATAATCGCGGCCACTCGACATTGCGGAGGACGGTTCATGATTGTGGTAAAGCGTAAAACGGCGAAAGAAAAGGCGGCGACCTGACTTTACTCGTTGATTGTCAAGACAAGCTGGTTATCAAACCAGTCGGCAATCGCAACAAGCTAGCTGGCAAATAAGTAGACTGTTACAACGACAACTTGTTACTGCAGCAAATTATTACTGAAACAAATTGTCTTACTGAAACAGATTGTCACTACAAACTGGCCATTCTAGATTGTTACTACAAGTTGTTACTACAAGTTGTTACTACAAGTTAGTACAACAAATTGCTACTGCAATCAGTCACTCCTTTCCCTTCTCGCCCGGTGCAACCGGGTTTCTTGCCGTCCAAGAAGCCTTATTAAGTGGATCGTTAGTCAATCGACAGCCTGTTGATCATGAATCAACAGCCAATCGATAGCTAATCTCATTAATTGAGGTTCAACCTGCCATGTTCAAAATTTCTCTCCCGGAACTCGGGTGGAAACCCTTTTTCCAACAACAAATAGCGTTGGAGGAAGCAGGCAGCCATTTTGCCGTCAGAATCGTTGCCCAACACCGCAGTCAAGTAGTCACCTGGGGTGCCTACGGTGAACAGGTTCTACCCATCGCCCTGCTGCATAAACTGGCAGAAGTGACTGTCGGCGACTGGCTTCTCATCAACCGCAACAATCAGCGCCCGACCCGCCTGTTGCAACGCCAGACCCTGATCCGGCGCAAAGCCGCCGGGCCGGCCGCGGCGACACAATTGATTGCCGCCAATCTCGATACGCTGTTTATCGTCTCCAGTTGCAACAGTGAATTCAACCCGGCACGGCTGGAGCGGTACCTGTCGGTGGCGCTGGAGGCCGGCGTGCTGCCGGTGGTGGTGCTCACCAAGGCAGACCTTTGTGACGACGTTGCGCACTACCAGCGCCGGGCCGCAAAACTGCGCAGCGGCCTGCTGGTGGAATGTGTAAATGCCCTCGATCAAACCACCCTGGAGGGCGTCTCGGCCTGGTGCCGGCCGGGCCAGACAATCGCTCTGCTGGGCTCTTCCGGGGTTGGGAAGTCTACCCTCGCCGGCGCCCTCGGGGTTAGCGGCCTGGCGACGGGTGAGGTGCGGGCAGACGACCAAAAGGGACGCCACACCACCACCCGCCGCTCTTTACACCGGCTGCCGCAAGGTGGCCTGATACTGGATACCCCCGGTATGCGCGAATTGCAACTGGCCGACTGTGAAGACGGCGTTAACGCGTTGTTCGAGGATGTACTGGTCGACTCTCCCTGCCGTTTCTCCGATTGCACCCATACCACGGAGCCCGGTTGCGCTGTACAACAGGCCGTGGCGAACGGCGAACTGGACAGCCGGCGGTTGCACAGCTACCAAAAACTGTTGGCCGAGCAACGCCGCAACCGCGAGACTCTGGCCGAGAAACGACAGCGCCTAAAGACACTCGGTAAAACCTATAAAAGAATTAAGGAGGTATCTCAGCAACAGAAAAACAAGCACTAGCCACGGTTTTACCACCGCCGGGCGAACAGCTTCCCGGTCCTGCCAGATGCCGGCGGCGACAGTGTCGTGCCGGCATAGGCGGGGCCTGCAACATGGCACCCATCGACGCCTGGGATAATTTGTACGCCACTGTTTACTTTGCCGGGGAAACCTCTTAAGGTCGGCAGACGTTCATAAACGGCCGCAGGGGCACCGGCAGCACCATGCATCCCCAAAAACCTGACAAGGGCACCCCATGTTTATCTTCACCATTACCGCCAAGCCTTATCCCAATAACAAAGATGTAGACAAAGACGTGACCGGCGCCAGCATTAAAGCATGGATTAATTTTCCGGAGCGGGAGGCGGCCGAGATGGTGGCGAATTTCTATATTCACCAAAACGGCTGGGGTCCGGAGAACACGACAGAGGCGCTGTGGGTCGAAGAAAAGGACATTGCCGAAGAGGATCGCGAGTTTTACCGCGAAGCGCTTGAGTATGGCAGTACGTTCATATTCAATATCTGGGGCGGCAAACCGCAAGCGGCTGGCGACGAGACTGATGAGGAGTAAGGGACTAAGGCGTAGTGGAGGATACGCTTCAGCGGTCTGTGTGGGTATCTTGGCCTGTATGGCTGATAAGTGATGGGTATGGATAACCAATGGGTGAACTGAATAGGTGCACGGCACGGGTTGGCAGTATGGCTGAGATAGGCAGGTGAGCTGTGATTAAACGCATTTGTCTAACCGGGTTGACGGCACTGGCAGTGGGTTGCTCGAGCCCGGATCACTATACACCGGAAACCACCGGCAACGGTCAAATGGGCGTTATCCTGGGACCGGCGGTCAACGGACAAAAAAGCAATACCCGTTGGGTCAATACGGTCACCGCTATCGATGGCAGGCGCGTCGCCGATCCGCTTGCCGATATCGATATGGCGCCGGGCAGGTACCGTTTGACGCTAAACTGCAAAAAGTCGAAAAAACTCAGCCTCGACGCTACCGTGGAGCTGGAGGTGGCGGCCGGCGTACACTACCAGGTTGCGGTTGATCACAATCGGCAGCGCTGTGTCATCGTTCGCAGTCGCGTCAATGGCCGCGCTGCCTCGACAGCCGGTTGAACACAGAAGGGTATTATTGTGATTCACTGCATTATCGAATATTCGACCAGCATAGATTCGCCGCTCGGTCCGGAAAACCTGATTGAAGCGGTACAACAAGGCGCCACCAATTCCGATCTGTTCAAAGAGACGGATATCAAAACCCGCGTCATTCCGGTCCACCATTATCGAACCGGCACCGAGACGGCTTATTTCGTCCACGTGGTGCTGAAAATCCTCTCGGGCCAAACGCGGGTGCAACGGCAATTGCTCAGCAATATGGTGATGGACTCACTGTCTATGCTGGTCAGCACAGGCTGGTCGATTTCAGTTGAAATCGTTGAGATTGAAAAAGAGTCTTACTCGGAGCTGGTGCTGTAAGCAGGCGGCAGATCACCGGGTACAGCCCTAGCACAGGCGCAGTTCCACCGTCTCAAGGTTGTCGACCGCGGCAGCCAGGTGCGCCACCCGGGGCTCTCGCAAAAGCGTGTAATGGTCACCTTCCAGTACCCGCCATACCACGTCCGCCGACACTTGTCGCCAGGCCTCGCGCAGCCCGGCAACCCTTGTCTGTCGGGCTTGAAAATAGTGCAGCCGGCCGTTGTAATAGCGCGGTTTGAAGGCATGGAACGCCTGCGAGTTACTCTGCATACGGGCAAAGTTCTGTTGCAGCGTGCAGCGTTCGGTGTCCGGCGGGAGCCGCCCTTGCTCGATCCCCCTTTGCAGCAATAATGCCAGCAGGTCGTCACGCGGCAACGCCGACAGCGCGGCTTGTTCACGTGCGCTTATATCCGCAGCGGTAATGCCGAGTTCACCGGCCATCATCGACACCAGCCCAATCTCGTGGCTTGACGTGAGACCGGCGGACGCCGGCAGTGGCGGACAAAGCGTGTCAATCATAAACAAGCTGACTGCGGTATCCTCAGCCGTCAACCGGCAGGCCATTTCCTGCGCGATAGCACCGCCCACGGACCAGCCGCCGAGCACACAGGCCGAAGCCGGCAGCGACTGCTTGAGCGCGGCACAATAGGCCGCCGCCATCGCTGCGATGCCGTCATGCCGATCGGCGCTCATCTGTAAGCCGTAGATGGGTCGACCGGGCGCTAACGCCAACACCAGTTCTCTGTAGCAAGCCACACCGCCGCCTACCGGGTGAACCAATACCAGCGGCGCCAGCGCGGCGTCATCACCCGCCCGCAGTTCCACCAGCGTGTCCGTTTGCTGGCGGCGGGGTCGCGATTCAGCGGTATCGATCCACTCGCCAAGCGCGCGAATAGTGGGAGCTTTAAATAAGGTGCTGAGGGGCAACCGCACGGCAAATGCGCCGGCAATTTCAGCCTGCAGCCGCACGCCGAGCAACGAGTGTCCGCCACTGGCAAAAAAATTGGCGTCGATACTCAATTGCTCCGCCGGAACCTGTAACAGTCTCGCCCATATAGTCGTCAACCGGCGTTCTGCCGGTGTCGTCGGCCCCCTGTAGTCGCCGCCGGCAACAACACCGTGTAGAGACAACAGCGCCCGCCTGTCGATCTTGCCGTTGGCCGTCAGGGGCCAGGTGTCGAGCACGACAATCTCCGCGGGCACCATATAGTCGGGCAGATGGGCCTGGAGATAGTGCGACAGTCCGGCCACCTCGCTGCCGCGTGGCTGCCCCGGCTCGGGCATCACAAAGGCGCTGAGATGGCGTCGATCTTCCCGCACCAGAACCAGGGCTGACGCCACACCTTTATGCGCCGCCAACAGCGTTTCTATTTCTCCCAATTCGATACGGAACCCGCGCAGTTTCACTTGTTCATCCCTGCGCCCGACAAAGGTGAGCCTGCCGTCGGGCAGGTAGCGGACCAGGTCACCACTGCGGTATAGACGCCCGCCCGGCTCGCCGCCAAACGGATCGCACACAAAGCGCTCCGCCGTCAGCGCCGCCTGGTGCAGATAGCCCCGCGCCAGTGCGACACCACCGATCCAGAGTTCGCCCACGCAGCCCCGGGGAGCCAGTTGCCCGCCGGCATCCACCACGTAGCCACGCAGATTCGGTAACATACCGCCGAGGTTCGGCAACTCGCCCGCAATCGGCGCCCAGCAACTGTCCACCGTGCACTCGGTGGGACCGTAGACGTTGTAAGCCCGCCGTCCCGAACGGTGCAGGTGAGCAGTCAGCGTCTGCCACAAAACCGGGGTGATCGACTCGCCGCCCACCATCAGGTCGGGCAGCCAGTCGCAAGGGTCCTGAGCCAGCCACAACTCCAGGCGGCCCGGTGTGCAGTCGAGCACACCGATAGCGTGTTGCTCGACGCTTTGTCGCAACAACCGCGCATCGCGCTTCTCGGCATCGGTCAGCACGGCCAGCGGCCGCCCCAACGCCAGTTGGGTCAATCCCTGTATCGAGGCGTCGAAGCCGCAATCCGCCACCCAACCCCAGGCGCTCGGCCGGGGCGCCAACGCCAGCGAGTCGAGACTGTAGGCCAGATTGACCACACCGCGATGCTCGATCAACACGCCTTTGGGCCGGCCGCTGGAACCGGAGGTATACATGACATAGGCGAGACCGGTCTCCAACTGATGACTCTGCGGCGGTGCGCCGCCATCGTATTCCGCCAGCGCCGCCGCCATGTGATCCAGGGCCAGGGTCCGAACCCCGGCGCGAGCCAGGGCCGTCATGTGTGTCGAACTGGTCAACAGCAACGCCGGGGCACTGTCGTCGATCATCAGACGCAAACGTGCCGCGGGCTGCCGGGGGTCGAAAGGCACATAAGCGCCACCGGCTTTCAAAATCCCCAACACGCCGATCACCAGTTCCGAACCGGGCGCCAACGCCAGGCCCACTAGGGTGTCTGTGGTGACATCCTGTGCACGCAGAAAATGGGCCAGGCGGTTACTGCGAATATCCAACTGGCGAAACGTCAGCCGTTGATCACCGCACAACAGTGCGACACTATCAGGTCTGCGGGCGACCTGCCGGGCAAAGAGCTGGTGCAGGCACCGGCCACCGGGACAGGGCCTGGCGGCACCTTCGCCCAGCAACTTCAAATCGTATTGCGCCTGCACGCTGTGCAAAGACAGTGCGCTGACACGGGCATCGGGAGTCGTGACGATACTGCGCAGTAAAACAGCAAAGTGTCCGGCCATTTGAGCAATGGTGGCGGCATCAAACAGGGCACTGGCATATACCCAGCTCAGATGCAGACCATCACTCTTTTCAACGCTGTTTAACATCAGGTCATACTTGGCAACCGCACTGCCATAGTCCAGGGTGTCGGCAGACAAACCCGGCAGTTCCAGCGCCACCGCCTCATTGTTCTGCACTGACAACATAACTTGAAACAACGGTGAATAACGTAAACTGCGCCGCGGCCGCAGTGCCTGCACTAACTTCTCAAACGGCAACTGCTGATGGGTATAGGCCCGCAGGAGATCACGCTTGGTGCGGCGCAGTAAGGCTGCAAACGGCGGATCGTCGGCCAGGTCGGTACGCAATACCAGTAAATTGGTAAAAAACCCCACCAGTGCGGCCAACTCAGCCCTGGGGCGATTGGCTACGGGCGCGCCGATAACAACATCGGTATCACCGCAGTAGCGCGATAACAGCACGGCAAACGCCGCCTGCAAGACCATAAACAAGGTGGCATCATGGTGTCTGGCTAACGCCTGCAGGCGCGCCTGTAGTTCGGTATCCAGATGCTGGCGGAAGCTGGCACCGGCAAAATCCTGTGTCGCCGGTCTGGCGCGATCCAGTGGCAACCGGTGAACATCCGGCAAATCCGCCAGGCGCGACTTCCAGAAGGCTATGTGTCGCGCCAGGGCCGCTTCATCCAGATGACGCCGCTGCCAATGGGCATAGTCTGCGTACTGAATCGCAAGTTCGGGCAACGGATTGGCAGCGCCACGGGTAAAGGCGCTGTACAGCTCGGAAAACTCCTTCATCAATACACCCTGTGACCAGCCGTCAGAGGCTATATGGTGCATGACCAATACCAGCACATGGACATCTGCAGAGCATTCTAAAAGTGTTACCCGCAACATCAGGTCCGCAGCCAGATCGAACGGTTGCAACGCTGCACTCTGTATATGTGAGGCGAGCGCCTGCCCCTGTTTTTCTACTGGTAAAAAAGTCAGGTGCAGGCGAGGAATCATAAACGTTTTTGCGTCTCGAACGATTTGAAAAGGCTCTCCGGCCAGGGTGCTGTTGATGGTGCTTCTCAGTACCTGGTGGCGGTCAATGATAGCCTGAAAAGTCAGATCGAGTGCCTGTTGATCCAGTGCTCCCTCGAGCCTCAGGGCGGTTAGCATATTGTACTGGCAGCGGTTGGGGCTGACCTGATCGACCAGCCATAAACTGCTTTGTGAGTCGGACAAGTAGGCAAGCCGGTCGGAAGCGCCGGCGTTAAGCGTCTTGAACAAAGCGACCAGCGACAGCTTGTTGCTTGTTAAGAAGTCCCTGTCTGCTTCGCTGAGTCCCTCGCCGCCCACCGAAACTCTCAGGTTCTCGCCGTGCAACCGCACAAAATTCCCATTTTTCGCCAGGGCAATAAGTTTATCGACCAACTCGCTCATAGATCGAATTCTTCACCGAAACCCTGTCGGGTACCCAGCCTGCTTTCGATGGCCGCACCTGGACGATCTTTTGTTTCAATCGCATCGACCACCCTTGCCAGCTCCTTGACCGTTTGCTTTTCAAATATGATGCTAACGTCGACAACCACCGCCATGTGCCGCTCGATCTCCGCCACCAACCTTGCCGCCAGCAGAGAATGCCCGCCCAAGTCAAAGAAGTTATCTGCCAATCCGACCCGGTCGACTTTTAGCAGCGCTTGCCATAACTCGCACAAGTGTTTTTCCGTAACCGTTTCCGGCTCGATAAAGTCATCGGCCGCCAAACCACCGGCGGCGGGAGCCGGCAGGGCCCGCCGATCCACCTTTCCGTTGGGGGTAAGTGGGTAGCTCTCCAGCAGGACAAAGACCCCCGGCACCATATAGTCCGGCAGGGCCTCGCGCAGTTTCATTTTCAGCCAGGCAATAAACGCTTTATCTTCAAAACGCTTATCCCGATCATCACATTGATCATCGCAGTTGCCTGCGCGCACAACGTAAGCCACCAGGCGCTGCTGTCCGGGTCTGTCCTCCCGCTTCACGACCAGGGCTGACTGTACTTGCCCGCAGGCCGAAATCTGCCGCTCGATTTCAGCGGGCTCAATCCGAAACCCCCGCACTTTTATCTGTTCATCCATGCGCCCGATAAAGATCAGGTTTCCGGTGTCCGTGTAACGCACTAAATCACCGGTCTTATAAAGCCGATCGCCGGGTGAGCCGGCAAACGGGTTTTGAATAAAGCACTCCTGTGTGAGTTCGGGCCGGTTGACATAACCGCGCCCCAGCCCCCGACCGCCGATATAGAGTTCCCCGAGAGCACCTGGCGGCGTCAGGCCTCTGCGACTGTCGAGTACATAGAGTTCAGTATTGGCGATAGGACGGCCTATGGTTACCGGCTCGTTCGGCTGCAAGCGGGCCACCGTGGCGCAGACACTGGTTTCGGTCGGACCATAAGCATTATACATAGGGTAACGGGACGACCAGCAGCTCGCCAGGTGCTCATCACAGTTTTCACCGGCCACAACCAGGCATGTCAGTCCGTAGTCCGCCGTTGCGTCCAGGTGCTGCAGGACAGCCGGCGGCAGGGTGGCATGGGTTATAGTTTTGCTTAGCAAAAACTCCCTGAGTTTATCCGGCGACAGCCTTGCTTCTTCACCACAAATATACAACGCCCCGCCGCTACACAGGGCCATCATCCATTCCGATACGCCGGCGTCGAATCCCAGCGAGGCAAACTGCAGTACGCGGCTGCGGCGCCCGACATCGAACAGGCGCCGCTGTGCGAGATGCATGTTCACGGCACCGCCATGCTCGATCATTACCCCTTTCGGCTGGCCGGTGGAGCCGGAGGTATAAATCACATAGGCCAGTCGATCCGGCTGCAGCAGGCGTTGGTGTTTTGGTACATTTTCGGGCGGATACCCGCGCCAGTGCGCCTGCTCCGATGTGCTGTCCAAAAGCACAACTGTGCGGTTGTCAAAACGTAGAGTCTCCGCCAAGTCGGACTCGGTAAGCACCCAGTCGATATCGGCATCGCGCAACAAGAACGACAACCGTTGCGGCGGATACAAGGGATCGAGAGGCACATAGGCCCCGCCCGCCTTGAGAACAGCCAGGATACCGATCACCATATCCAGCGACCGTCTCGTGTACAACCCAACCCGTTTATCCGCCGCCACGCCTCGCTCGCGGAGGTAGTGGGCCAGGCGGTTGGAAATATCATTCAATGCGCCGTAACTCAGCGCCCGGTCCTGAAATACCAGGGCCACACTGTGCGGAAACTTTTCTGCCTGGGCCTCGAACAACTGGTGCATTAAACCGCTGCCGGAAAATTCCTCTTTCGTGCGGTTCAGTTCGTGCATTAGATAGCGCCGCTCCGACTCGGCCAACATGGGCAAGGCGGAAAGTCGCGCATCCGGGGCATCGACCACACCGGTTAACAACCGCACAAAGTGATCGTTGAAAGTCTCAATACGCCTTCGATTGAACACCGCCGTATCATATATCCAGGTCAGGTTCATCGCCTTACCGGTGTCTTGTACAATAATATCCAGGTCAGATTTTGCGACAATCAAGGGCGTTTCGACGGGGCTGCAGCGCACGCCCGGTAAACTTATATCCGTCGCCTGACCGGCGCCGGTCAACGTAAAGGCAATCTGAAACAAGGGGGCGAAGGCGGCACTTCGCGGTACCTTGAGATGTTCCACCAGGTAGTCAAATGGCAGGTCCTGATTAGCCTGGGCCTCCACATTAACCGTTTTGACGTGGTCCAGGTAGCCGGTAAAATTTTCGTGGTTGACACACGTTCGCAATACCAGAGTATTGACGAAAAACCCAATCAACGGCTCCAGTTCGACCCGCGGGCGGTTGGCGACCGGGGTACCGATAACCACATCGTCGCTGCCACTGTGGCGGGACAGCAGGATACCCAAGGCTGCGTGCAGTAACATATGAAGAGTCACGCGCTTCTCACCCGCCAGTGTCCGCAGGCGCCCGGCGATCGCTGCGGATACACAGCCTTTCACCATCGCACCCGTATACTGCTTTGTCGCCGGGCGTCTGTGATCGGGCTCGATCGCGTGAACTAAAGGCAAATCCCGCAACTGCGTCTCCCAGTATGTAAGTTGTGCCGCGATTGCATGGTCCGACAATGACTGTCGTTGCCAACTGGCATAGTCGGCATATTGAACGGGCAAGTCACTTGAAGGGTCAATATCGCCGTTCAAACCGGCCCGGTAAAAGTCGGTAAATTCCCTGCTGAAAATTCCCAGCGACCAGCCATCGGCGGCGATATGGTGCAGACAGAAGATCAAAATGCCGCGCCTCGGCGCGAGGTGCAGATAGGATGCCCTGATCATCAAATCCCGAGATAAGTCAAAGGTCTGCACACTGTCTTTTTCGATAAGTTCAGATACTTTATGGTGTTGCTGTAAATCCGGCAGACCCTGTAAGTCGTGCCGTTCAATTGTGAACTTATATTTTTCCATCACCACCTGTACGGGACGGCCCCCGCGTTCGACAAACACTGTTCTGAGTGTCTGGTGTCGAGCAATGATGTTTTCCATGGCGCGCTCGGCGACAGTCACATCGAAACGCCCTTCAATCGCCAGTGCCACAGGGATATTGTACTGGGAGCTGCCGCCGTGCATGCGATCAAGAAACCACAGGCGTTGTTGAGAGAAAGACAACGGGATGTCTTCTCGCGTTTGCAACACAGGGATAGTGGGACTTTCCGGGCTGACACCGAACTGCTCTTCAGTATAACCCAAGACCCGCGCCACCTGTTTTGACCTGGCGCTGAGAAAATCTGTCGCAATGGACGATCGCCAGGCGACAGCCACTCGCCGATCTATCTTTCGATGATCGGCAAATTTGATATCACCCAGCATCCGTGATTCACTGTGTACCCCGCCGCTCATACGCCGCTGTGTGCCGTCGTAGGGTTGCAATAGCGCCGCATCGAAAGGTATATCGATAAAATCGCAAAGCCTTTGCATTTCTTCTTCGGGTCTGGCGACCAGTTTTTCGAACACCACTCGTTGTTGCCGCGCAGCGGGAATAGTCTGCAAAAATTCCAGAATATTGAGATGACACCCCGTCCATAGCAACTCGGCCAGTTGTCGGGTAGTATGCTCGTGGTCATTGAGAAACAACAACTGGTCCAGTTGCGCCTTTTCGAACGATGCTATCATCCCATACGGGTGGCGCACCAGGTGAATGTAGTGGGCGTTGGAAAAGTAGTGTTCCGCCCGCTGTAAAATATCCAGTGAATAGGCATAAGACGGTGTTTTGTCTACCAGCACTTCCCCGGCAATACTCGATTGGAGAAATTCATACATTGCGGCGATAGACATATCGCCGGCTTCGAATTCCTCCATCAGGGCCTGCGCCTGTTTGAGGTCCATGTTGTTTGCGGTCATAAGAGCCAGCCAAACCCCCTCCTGCCAGAACTTGTGAGGTCCGGAAAAGGCCTGGCGGCGCTGTTTCAACGTATCGAAAGCCAGCAACTCCAGCTCGGGCGGTGCAAACAGTTGTGGGTGACCGGCCAACATAACGCGCAACAGTGTGGAGCCTGACCGGGGTGGCGACAGTATAAACAACACCCTCTCATTGCCGGGCGGTCCGCAGGTCGGCACGGCAGGCAATACCGGGACCAGGCGACTTAAAGCTTGCTGAGCATCGGCACCGACAACCGATACCTCGCCGGACCCGGTAGCTTGCCCCGTTGCCACCGCCAGCAACCCCTTGGCGACTAAAGCCTGCCCGTAGTGACGGGCGAGATAGCCGGCAAATTCCGATACTGTCGGCGCTTCGAACAGCACAACTAAATGAATGACTTCCCCGATATACTCCTGCACTTGATTGACAGCCCTTATCGCCAGCAGTGAATCGCCGCCCATCTCGAAAAAACTGTCGTCGACGCCCAGCGCTTGCAGCCCCAACACAGACCGCCATACGTCAATGAGATAGCGCTGTAACGGATCGACTGGCTGTTCTTGCGCGACCGCCGCGGCCTTATCGACCCGGGGCGGCGGCAGCTTCTCCCGGTCGACCTTGCCGTTATCGTTTAACGGCAGGCTGTCCATGACGACAAAAAAAGCCGGTATCATGTACTCCGGCAACTGCGCCGACAACTCGACTCTAAGAGCCGAGACCCACGCACGTTCAGCCTGCGACTTTTGTATCGCCACCGGCACTACGTAGGCGATCAGGCTTCGATTTTCGGCCTTATCTTCGCGCACCGTGACCAGACAGGCCTGCACATCACTCAACAGCGACAGTTGCTGCTCTATCTCCCCCAGTTCCAGTCGAAACCCTCTGATTTTCACCTGTTCGTCATTGCGGCCGAGATAAGTGAGTTGACCATCGGCGCTCATACTGGCCAGGTCACCGGTTCTGTACAACCGAGTCAGACCCGCGGTACGCATTTTCTCCGAACTGAACGGATTTTCAACAAACCGCTCAGCAGTCAGCAGCGGTTGATTCAAATAGCCCTTGGCCAGGCCGGCTCCGCCTATATGTATCTCACCCGGCGTTCCCGGCGGCACCGGGTTACCGGTCCTATCCAGGAGGTATATGGCCTGATCGGCAAGGCGTCGCCCCACATAAGAGCGCTCCGCATCGGCGCGTTTGAGCCGTTTCAGGCTGGCATGCACGGTAGTTTCAGTAATACCGTACATATTCACCAACTCTGGCCGCCTGTCCCCATAGTTCTCCCACCAGCGCCTCAGACTGCCGATATGGAGAGCTTCACCGCCGAAAATAATGTAACGCAACCGCGGAAATTGAGCCCGGTGTTGCAGCGCAAGGTGGCTGAAAGATTTAAAGGCGCTTGGCGTCTGATTGAGAATGGACACCCGGCAACACTGGCACAGCTCGATAAACACTTGGGTATCACGCGTCGCCTGATGACTCGGAATAACCAGGGTGGCCCCGTAGAACAGCGCGCCCCATAACTCCCAGACGCTGAAATCAAATGAAACCGAATGAAATAGTGTCCAGACATCCCGCTCGGAAAACGCAAAGTCAGATTCGGTAACGGCAAACAGGCGCGACACATTGTCATGGGTTTGCAGTACGCCCTTCGGCTTACCCGTGGAACCGGAGGTATAGATGACGTAGGCCAGGCTATCCGGCGTTTGCATCGCGGTGTCGGCCGGGACGGCCAGCGCGCGTTCCGGGTGATCGACCCGGCGCGCCTCGCAGTCCACGCAGACAAATTGAATAGAGTCCGGCAAGATCAGTGACTGCTGCAGTTTCGATTCGGTAACCACATAGGCCAGGTCGGCATCGGCCATGATAGAGTGCAGTCGACTTTGCGGGTAACCGGGGTCCAGCGGCACATAGGCGCCGCCGGCCTTGAGTACGCCCAGGATAGAGACCACCAGGCCGATAGAGCGCTCGACATAGAGACCGACCAGCGTACCAGTCTCCACACCCCTTGCGGTCAAACAGTGGGCGAGCCTGTTCGACGCCTGCTCCAATGCCCGATAAGTCAATACCTCGCTCTGATAGACCAGCGCCACTTTATCCGGCGTGCGTAACACCTGGTTTTCGAAGTGTTGGTGAATCAACCGGGTAGAGCGATAGTCAATATCAATTTCATTCAACTGATACAGCAGGTGGTATCTTTCAGACGCAGATAGCATCGGCAAATCCGCCAGTGCTGCACCGGGCGTATCGACCATCGCGGTCATCAACCTGACCAGGTGTTCATTCATCTGTGCTATACGCTCCAAGTCGAACAGAGCCGTGTCAAAAAACCAGTTCAGCGATATGACTTCCTGCTCCTGGCTGACAATCAAATTCAAATCAAACTTGGCAGCGGTATCTATACCATCGACCGGAGTGAAGTTAACACCGGGTAAGCTGAGTTCCGGCTTTCCTGTCGTATTCATACTCAACAAAATTTGTATCAGCGGCGTAAACCGGGAAGTCCGCACTGCTTTCAGGCGATCCACCAAGTGTTCGAACGGCACATCCTGGTTCTCCTGGGCTTGTTGGTTAATCGACTTGACATGTGCCATATAATCCGCAAGCGATTGGAAGTCAGTGTTTACCCGCAGTACCAGGGTGTTGACAAAAAAGCCGATAAGCGGCCCCAGTTTGGCGTGGGTGCGGTTGGCCACCGGGGCACCGATAACAATATCCCGGTCATTGCTGTGCCGCGCCAACAGTAAACTAAACGCCGCGTGCACAACAACGTAGAGTGTCGTATCGCAACTCGCCGCCAAGCGCCGCAAGCCGTCGCTCAAGGCAGCCGGCAGGCGCCATGCATAGGTGGCGCCGGCGTGGTCATCAGATTCTCCCCGCGGTCTGTCAGTGGGCAGGTTATGTAGCGGCGGAAGCGCCGCCAGCTGGTTATCCCAGTACTGCAGTTGCCGCTCCCACGGTTCCCCGCGACGACGCTGGTGCTGCCAGAGCGCATAGTCCACATATTGAATCTCGAGTGGCCGCAGCGGGTCGCCCCGACCGTGGCGACAGGCGTCGTACTGAACCAGAAACTCCTCGATAAACAGAGCCATCGACCAGCCATCGGCGGCGATATGATGCATATTCAGCAGCAGCGTTCCCTCGTGTTGGGCGCCGTCACCCCCCTTGTGCATATAAGCGCCTCTAAGCATTAGATCGCGACTCAAATCAAATGGCCTTTCACTCTCCGTGCGAAGGATGTCACTGACTCTTTGCTGTAGTTGGACGCCTGACAGGTCTCGAAGGTCGTACCGTTGCAACCTAAATTTGAAATCGACATCGATAACCTGCCTAGGTCCGCCGTTGCGTTTTACGTATCGGGTCCTGAGAATTTCATGGCGGGAAATTATACGGGATATCGCTCGCTCCGCGACGCCGGCGACAAAATCACCCTTTATATCGACAACTTTAGGAATGTTGTATTCAGGACTGCCGCCTTTCATCTGATCGATAACCCACAGACGCTGCTGGGCAAAGGACAGGGGATAACCATCTTCGCTCGTCCGCGGCGACTTGACGATATCAGTGGTGGTGCCGGCATCGGACTGCGCTGCTTTTTCTTCCAGGCGCCTGCGTAAGAGTTCGCGCTTGTGTTGCAGGCGAACCTTGTCGCCGAGCCTGCTGTTCACGTTGGACTCCTTTTTATGAGAGTTTTTCCAGATACCGATCAAGTTCTTCTTCAGACAGCGCCTCCAGGTCCAGATCCCCGGACGACAGTCTCTGCAAAGCTATCTCCTCGTCAATCAGTCCTGCCAGACCACCAACCGTCTTCTGCGCATACAGAGCCCGAACATCAATATCGATGGAAAACCTGGCGCAAACTTCAGTTATCAGCCGAACCGCCAATAGCGAATGTCCGCCCAATCGAAAAAAGTTATCCTTGATGCCCACCTTTTCGACTTGCAACAGCATCTGCCACAGTTCGCAAAGCTGCCGCTCAGTGTCGGTGACCGGTTTCACATAGGCGGAAGCCGCCGGCGGGGTTGCCTCCGGTGCAGGCAGCGCGTCTCTATCGAGCTTTCCATTAGCGGTAACCGGCCAAGCCTCCAGCATTATGAACTTTGACGGGATCATATATTCGGAGAGGGTGTTTCTGAGGTAGTCGCGCAGAGAATCGATCAAAGCCGGCTGTTGTTGCGGTCCAGTTTTTACGGTTGTCAGTATATAGGCTATCAGGTAGTCGGCGTCCTCACTCGCCATGACTATGGCATCTGCCACCTGGTGGTGACTTTTCAGTACCGATTCTACTTCTCCCGTTTCAATCCGGTAGCCGCGCATTTTTATCTGGTGGTCAACCCGACCGACAAACTCAAGGTTTCCATCAGGCCGACAAACAACCAGATCGCCGGTTTTGTACAAACGACTGTCTTCCATCCGTTGAATGTCCACCGGCTGCTTACAACCGGAGAAACACCATACGGTATACTCCTGGAGACCATCTCGACTTCTGACGATATAGGGCACCTTGTAAACATCGATACCCGAGCCGCCCAGCCGGGCCAACTCACTGACAATCTTTGCCCGGTCTTCGTGGGCGTTCTCTCCCCGGGTAATCCTGTCGGTCTCTGCGGTATAAATAACAGGTGCGTCGATATCGCCGTCCTCCACGGCCACGACAGGTAGCAGTGTTTGTATAGAAAAGCGCCCTCCGGGCTTCAACACCGAGAAAATATTCTTTATCAGGTTAACGGGCTGTTCCACGCGGTCTATCGTCAAGGTGGAAATGGCGAAATCGAGGCTCTCCGCCGCCAGGTTGCTTTCCCGGTGAAATGACTCGGGTTCGACATCAATTTTTACCATCCGGGCATCAAAGCCGGCGGTGCGCGCTCTTTGCACAAATATCGGACTGATATCGAGACCGACAACCGAGGCCCCCAATTCGCTCAATGCCCGCAACACCTCTGCATTGCCAAAACCGAAATCCACCCCCTTGATATTGTCGTAACTGTCGAAGGGCAGTAGTTTGCGCAACACAGGTTTTCCCATACCACCTGAGGCATAGCTGTTCTTGATACCCTCCATAACGTAGCGCTGGAAACACTCATACGTGGTCGGGTTCGCTTCATGCCGGCGGATAAAGCGGGCAGTTTTACTCACCAGGTCTTCTGCATCCGGCCCTAATGCAGTCTCGACAATACGCGTAAGTTCGCTACCGGGGATGACTCGGTTGGCGTCTATACCGGCACCCGCCGTGTTTGTCTCAGCACTCGCGGCCAGGGGCGAATGCATAGCGCCGGGGTCGGCCAGTACGCCCCTGTAGCGGTACCGCGTATAGGCGGCAAACGGATTGGGAATAAATTTTTCGGCGGTCAACTCGGGCCGGTTAAGGTAGCCGCGGGCCAACCCCGCCCCCGCCAGGTAAAGCTCACCCATAACGCCCACCGGCGCCGGGTTATACCGACTGTCCAATACATAAGCCTTGGTATTGTCTATGGGTTTGCCGATAGGCACCGCCGTGTGATTGCTGAGTGAGTCTGCGCCGACAGCCGCTATATGAGAATAAACAGTGCATTCCGTCGGTCCGTAGCCATTGCGGAAATTGCAGTACCCGGACCAGGTTCTGGCCAGCTCCACAGGGCAGGCTTCGCCCACCGCGACTACCGTTAACGCGTCCGGCCTGGCAATTACCTTCGGGTTTAACTCCTTTAGCAGCGAGGGTATCAGCACGATGACATTAATGGCTTCGGTGTTGATGCTTGCCATTAAGTTTTGCGACGACTCCCGTCTGTCCAGCATCACCAGTGTGGCGCCGTTGAGCAGCGCCATAAACGTTTCCCCGACGGAACCATCGAAACTGTAGGAGGCGAACTGCGCTATTTTACTGCCGGCTGAGACCCCGTAGTAACGGGCCTGCCAGGAGGCGAGGTTACCCACACTTCGATGTGACACTGTGACGCCTTTGGGTTGGCCGGTGGAGCCCGAGGTGTATATTACATACGCCATATGCCGGGACTTTAACTGCAACGTAGCTACATCGATGTCAGCGCCGGAATAGGCGGCAAAGTATTCGAATCGATCCAAACACAGCAGCTGTCTGGAAGGGTGACGATCCCCCGCAACAAGCTTTTGCTGCAAGTGTCGGTGCGTCAAAACTATGCCAATGCCGGAGTCTTCCAACATATAGCGCAGGCGGTCCGACGGATAATCCGGGTCCAAAGGCACATAGGCGCCGCCCGCTTTGAGAACCCCGAGCAGGCCAATAACCAGTTCCGGCGAACGCGCCACGCACAGTCCAACCAGGGTATCGGGACCGACGCCCCGATCGATCAGCGCGCGCGCCACCTGGTTGGCCCTGGTGTTAAGCGCCTGGTAAGAAAGCTGCCTGTCCGCACAAACCAGCGCCAGGGCATCAGGGGTGCGCGCTGCGTGCGTCTCGAAAAGCCTGCCGACAGTTGCATCCTTTGGATAAGGGCGTGTGGTGCCGTTCCACTCGACCAGGGAGCGGTGTATTTCTGCATCTGCGAGCAGGCGGCTATGGTCTATAACCCGGCTTACATCCCTTATCATCTCGGCCAGTATATTATTCAGGTACCCCTTTATCCTTTGCAAAAATTCCCGGCTGAAAATATTGCTGTCCGCCATTAGCGTCAACTGATAATTCCGGGATTTAATATCTTTGGCACAGGTAAAGGTAAAAAGATAATTGGTCTCGACAAAACCATACTGCTCGATAACCTCCAGTCGTTCCTGGACTTCGTCCAGGACGTGGAAATTTATATAGTCGAACAGGGCTGCGGAAAAATCGAGACTGTTTTCCTGCTGGATACTGGCAAGCGGATAGTGCCGGTATTCGAGCATAGTCAGCAATTGTCGATACACCGCAGCCAGCAGTTGTGCCCAGTTATCGACAGGTTCAGGCAGCGAAAAGGGCAGAGAGTTTAAAAACAGGCCCAACGTCTTGTCACCACCGGCTCGCTCCGGGCGGCTGTTCAGCACGATGGAGCTGGCAACGGCCTGACCGCCGTTTAACAGGTTCAACAGGGTCATGTGGGCAGCTAAAAACAGTGTTTTCTCAGACACGTCTTGCTCCCTGGCCAGTTCCCTTAAGGCGAGGGACCGAGCCTCGTCAAGTGTCCACTCCAGCGCGATGCCGGCCGCCTTCTTTCTCCCGGTCCACCAGGGCAACTCGGTGTCGGCTAAATACCGGCGCCAGTAGTCTGCTGCCCGGGATGAATCCAGGGCCGACAATTCCTCTGCAACAAAGTAGCGATAGGGCAGTGCCGCGGTGGGATGCAGCGGCTGTCCCTTGAGAGAAGTTAGGTAACCGGTAAATACCTGTGCTATCAAGTTCGCCACGCTCCAGCCATCCAACAGGGCGTGATGGCACGATAAACTGAACTGGAAACTATCCTCACTGAACCGGTGAATGGTCACATACCAGAGTGGATCATTCCAACTGAAAGGCTTGGTTTTTTCTGTTTCGAGCCAATCGGAAAAGAGCCTGTCCCTCTCACTGCCAATAAGGGACCGGGCGTCTTTGACAACTACCGGCACCGGCAGCGACTTGTAGATTACATGCAGTGGTCGCTCCCCCTGGAAGCGCACCAGGCTTCTCAACAACTCGTTATCTGCCATGACCGCCTGCAAAACCCGGCGCAATGCCTCTTCCGACCACTTCTGCTTTAACCGGAAACTAATGATATCGTGGTAAGTGCCTTTCTCCAGATTGAGCTGGTTGTCATATATCATCCCTATTTGTAACATCGAAAGCGGATAAGCGTCTTCTATGAACTTATTACCTTTCAGGCGACGTAGTCGTCGAAGCTCGGTTTCATTGAGCAGGCTAAACGGTGCCACGTCGTTTGGCGCCTGCATATCGGCATCATTCTCGCTGACACAGATCGCCAGCGCGGCGATGGTTTGCGAGGTAAAAATGTCTTTCACAGTGAATCTGATACCGCGTTGCTTGGCCAGGGCAACCACTTTGATGGACAGGATCGAGTCGCCGCCAATACTGAAGAAGTTTTCATTGGTGCCGATGCTTTCCAACCCCAGGACTTCCTGCCATACGCCACACAGCTGATGTTCGATCTCGCTTTGCGGCGCCACATACTGATCGGCATGGCGCACTGCCAGGTCAGGCTCCGGCAGCGCCTCCTTATCAATCTTGCCATTCGGGGCCACCGGCAAACGGGACAGGGGTACAAATACAGCCGGCATCATATAGTCAGGGAGCGAGCGGGCGAGCAGTCCTCGCAGTGATTCCAGGTACTGCAACTGTTCGACCGTATTTTTCCCTTCGTAAGACGGCGATACTATATAGGCGACCAATCTCTGGGGCGTTCCCCTGGCAACGACAGCAACATCGGCAATACCCTCCAACCCCAGAAGCGCGGATTCGATTTCACCCAGTTCGATGCGAAAGCCGCGGATTTTTACCTGACTGTCGACGCGCCCGATATAAACAAGTTGCGCCGGCCGGCCTTCTGCATCAGGCAACCAGCGCACGAGGTCGCAGGTCTTATACAACCGGGCGCCGTTAGCGTCCGGGAACGGGCTGGGCAAGAAGCTTTCCGCACTGAGATCGGGGCGATTTAGATAGCCCCGGGCCAGTCCCACACCGCCAATATACAACTCCCCCAATACGCCGACCGGGCAGAGTTGCAATTCACCGTCCAGTACATAAAGTTTCACATGTGCAACCGGCGTCCCGATAGGTACCGGTCCGGCACTGTAGTCCCGGCAATCGTAAACGCTGCTCCAAACACAGGCTTCCGTCGGACCGTACTCATTTATCAAGCGGCAGCCCTGCCAGAGTGGATCGGCCCGGTGGCGTTTGATAAGCCCCCGACTGCATTCCTCACCGGCAACAATTACGGTTTTCAACCCGGGCGGGGCGGGCATCCCGGTTTGCAGCATGGCCATGTATACACTGGGCAGGGTGAGAAAGTGGCTGACCTCGCACTCTGACAAAAGTGTCTGTACGCTATTGGGGTCCAACCCTCCCCGCAGCTCTGCGATACACAGTTTCCCTCCACTCAGCAGCGTCCAAAAGATACCGGCAATGGAACTGTCAAACGCATAGGATGAAAACAGTGCAAAGCTTTCCGGCTTGTCGTGATACACATCAAATCTCGAAAGCGTCGATTTAACCAGGGCATCGTGCGCGACAGCTACGCCTTTCGGTTGTCCGGTGGAGCCGGAAGTATAGATAACATAGGCGAGGTGGTCGGGCAGCACGCAGGTCTCCGCCGAATCGATATTGTTGGCGCTGTAACCCGCCAACACCGCTTTGCGTATATCAGTGTCGACCAACACCAGTTGTTTGTCTTCGAGCGGCAGCACAGATAGCAGTTCTTTTTCCGTTACGACTATACCGGCACCCGAGTCCGCCAACATGTAACCAACACGGTCTTGGGGGTACCCGGGATCGATAGGTACGTAGGCACCCCCCGCTTTCAATATACCCAGTAAGCCGATAAGCATTTCTATCGAGTTGTCTACGCACAGTGCCACTAACACATCGGGCTTAACACCCAACTCCAGCAAGTGCCGCGCAATTCTGTTCGCCTCACTGTTGAGGTCGGCATAGTTTAGGGTGTCACCGTTACATACGACCGCTGCGGCCTGCGGTGTTTCCTCCGCCTGCTTTTCAAACAGCTTGTGTATGCAGATAGCTTTGGGAAAACGAGGATTGGAAACACAAGCTGCCGATAGCAGTTGGCTCTGCTCCTCGGCGGTCAGAATCGCCAGGTCTTTGATACCGGTATCAGGCTGTTTGATTATCTCCCGCAGTAACACGGCAAAGTTGCCCGCCAGACGGTTGACTGTGGTTTTATCAAAAAGCGCCGTCGCATATTCCCATAAAAGCTTAAGCGTACCGTTCTGCTCAAACACATCTAAACTCAAATCGTGTTTGGCCACCGCAGTCAAACTATCAATACCGCTAATGCACAAGCCGGGCAACCGGAGTTCGGCCAGCTCATTGTTCTGCAACGCCAGTTTGACTTGGAACAGGGGTGAGTAACTCAGATTGCGCTCGGGTCGCAGGTCATCCACCAGCCTTTCAAACGGTAGCTGCTGATGTTCATAGGCTCCCAACAGATAGTGTTTGCTGCGCTCGAGCACAGTGAGAAAGTCCGGATTGTCCGACAGATCCGAACGCAGAACCAGAGTGTTAACGAAAAAACCCACCATTGACTCCAACTCCGCCAGCTCTCTGTTGGCGACTGGAGTGCCGATCACTATATCGTCCTCATGGCTAAACCGGCACAGCAGCACGGCAAACGCCGCATGCAAAACCATAAACAATGTGGCATCGCCGGTACGAGCCAGCGCATTCAGTCCCCGGGTCGTATCAGCATCGAGAAGCTGCTCGCAGGTGGCCCCCCGATAATCCTGCTGCGCCGGGCGCGGATGATCCAGTGGCAGTCCATGCACCTCGGGAAGCTCCCGCAGGCGTTGCCGCCAGAAGTCCAAATGCGTGTTCAATACGTCGCCGCGCAGCCAGTGGCGTTGCCAATAGGCGTAGTCGGTGTATTGGAAAGCCGGCGTTTCGAGCGGAACCGGTTTTGCGCCGGTCAACGCCTGGTAAAGCTGTGGAAACTCACGCACTAAAATAACCCCCGACCAGGCATCGGCTGCTATATGGTGCAGAGTTATCAGTAAGACATGTGTTTGTTCAGCACATTTTAGCAGCTTTACCCGAAGCATCAGATCGGTGGCAAGGTTAAAGGGCTCGATGGACTCCTCGCGCATTAGGTGGGTAATGGCCTGGTGCTGGTTTTCCCCGTGCAGCGCCGTCAGATCATTGACATCGACACAAAAATCCTCACTGCTGTGGACCACTTGCAGAGGCTCGCCCGATTCACTTGCCTCTATTCCAGTGCGCAACACCTGATGCCGCTCGACAACGGCTTTGAACGCAGCCGCCAGCGCCGCGCTGTTTAAGCGGCCGTCCAGTCGCAGCGCTATGGGTATATTGTACTGATATTGACCCGGTTCTATCTGGTCGACCAACCACAACCGCTGTTGGGAAAAAGACAACACCGGCGGCTGATCCCCGGGGGCGGCTGCCAGCGCGGGCAAGGGCGCGGCCGGCAAAGATGCCGCCAGCGCCGTTTCTACACCAGCGGCCAGGCGCCGCACCGTTTTGCATTCAAAGACGGTGCGAACGCCGATATCCACCTTGAAAATCGCCCGAATCTGCGCGACCATGCGCACGGCTAACAACGACTGCCCCCCCAGTTCAAAGAAGTCGTCGTCAACACCGACCTGCTTGACATTGAGCAACACTTGCCACAACTGACACAGTCTATTCTCTATATCTGTTTCCGGTTCACTATACCGGTTGGCCAGCGGCGCAGAGAGGTCCGGCTCCGGCAGGGCGTTTCTATCCAGCTTTCCATTCGCAGTTAGAGGCAGGCGGTCGAGAACCACAAAAGCCGACGGCAGCATATAGCCGGAGACACACCGCTTTAGGTGTAACTTGACAGCGGCGATAAATTCGGTTTTCTCACGTTCCTCACTAAAACGACAACCGGCAGTCGATACGTAGGCGACCATCCGTACCGGCTCTCCCTGCAAGACCACTACAGCCTCGGAAACTTGTTCGTGCTCGCACAACACCGCCTCTATTTCCCCCATCTCTACACGGAAGCCGCGTATTTTGGCCTGGTAGTCGCTGCGGCCGACAAACTCGAGGCTGCCGTCATTGCGGTAGCGCGCCAAATCACCGGTTCGGTATAGTCTCGATGCGACTTCCCCGGACTGAGACCCGGTGGATACAAAGGGATTGGGAATAAACCTCGCCGCCGTTAAGTCCGGCCGGTTCAGGTAGCCCCGCGCCAGCCCCGCCCCGGTAAGGTAGAGATGGCCGACCACGCCGGTGGGCACAGGATTACAGGTATCGTCCAAAAGGTAGGCGTTGATATTGTCTATCGGCCTGCCGATAGGCACTGAAAAGCGTTCCAACGCCATCTCGCGGCAATTGACATTGGCAATATGGGAATAGACGGTGCACTCGGTCGGCCCGTAGCCGTTGTGAAAACGGCAGTGCTGTGACCACCTCTGCGCTAAATCGACCGGGCAGCTCTCTCCCACCGCCACAACATTCAGAGAGTTGGAATGGGAGATCAGTGACGGGTCCAGTTCCCTCAATAACGATGGCACCAGAACAATGGTCGTCAACATCTGGCGGTTGATGTTTTGCATCAGCTTTTGCGGCGACTGATGCCGGTCCAGCATCACCAGGGTCGCACCATTTAGTAACGCCATAAACGTCTCACCCACGGAGCCGTCGAAGGTGTAGGACGCGAACTGTGCGACCCTGCTGCCACTACCGGCACCGTAATAGCGCGCCTGCCAGGCAACCAGATTGCACAGGCCACTGTGTTGCAGCATGACGCCTTTGGGCCTGCCGGTGGAGCCGGATGTGTAGATAACATAGGCGAGGTGGGAGGGTGTCAAGCCGAGCTTGCGGACCGGTGGATTCCCGGTCGAATAGTGCGCCAGTATGGCTCTGCGCAGATGACCGTCAAGCACCAACACACGCCGGTCGCCCAGCGGCAGTTCCGATAATAGATGACTCTCAGTCAACACGATTTCAACGCCTGAATCGTTCAACTGGTACTGGATACGCGCCTCGGGATGACCCGGGTCTAACGGCACATAAGCAGCGCCGGATTTCAGGATGCCTAAGATCCCAATAACGGTCTCCGGGGATCGTTCGACACACAGTCCCACCAGATCATCGGGTTTTACGCCCTGTTCCAGCAGGTAATGGGCCAGTTGATTGGCCTCTTTGTTGAGCGCTTCGTAAGTAAGTTGCGTGTCTGCAAACACCACCGCAACGGCACTCGGATCTGACTTGACACAATCTTCAAACAGTTCCTGCACGCATCTGGTTTCTTGGAAATCTCTTTTCGTCGCATTCCAGTCGACCAGCAGGCGCTGCCTCTCGAGGGGCGTCATGACAGGCAATGTGCTTATCGCGGCCTGCGGCGTATCCACCACCCCCTTGAGCAACACTGCAAAGTGGAGCGCCATTTTCTCAATGGTCGAGGCTTCAAATAAAGCCGTTCCATAGCGCCAAAAAATATGCAAACCATCTGTTTTTTCATAGACATCGACGCAGAGATCGTGCTCGACGGTTGTATCGGGCAATTCCATCTCGGTGACAGACAGACGATGCAAGTCAAATTCGACGGTTTCATTGTTCTGCAAAGCGAGCTTTATCTGAAACAGCGGCGAATGACTCAGGCTGCGATCGGGCTGGAGCTCCTCCACCAATTTTTCAAACGGTATCTGCTGGTGGGTATACGCGGCCAATAGCAGCGCCTTACAACGCTGTAACAACAGGTCGAAACGCGGGTTATCTGACAGGTCTGTACGCAAGACCACCGTATTGACGAACAGCCCAACCAGCGGCGTGAACTCAGACCTGTCTCGATTCGCCACGGGTGCGCCCACCACAATGTCCGTCTGACCGGAGTGCCGGGACAACAGCACGGTGAAGGCGGCGTGCAACAACATAAACAGAGTCACACCGTGAGATTGCGCCAATGCAGAGAGCCGCATTGGGACTTCACCGGTCAGGACCTGTTTGTAGCTCGCGCCAGCGAAACACTGCTCAGCCGGTCGCGGTCGGTCCAAACGCAGCCCGTGCAATCGCGGCAGGTTATTTAGATGTTGGCGCCAGTAATCCAGATGCCGGCCCGCCATGCCGGTAGACATCCAGGCCCTCTGCCACCTGGCATAGTCGCTATACTGAACCTGAAGCGCCGGCAGGATATTTTCACTGCCGTCGTCAAGCTGGTTATAAAGAACACTGAGTTCCCTGATAAAAATACTCTCAGACCAGCCATCAAAAGCGATATGGTGCAAAGCTACGAGCAGAATGTGTTTGGACTCAGCCAGCTTCAAAAGCCTGACCCGGATCACTGCATCGGCATCCAGTCTAAAGGGCGTCGTTGCGGCCTGTCGTGCGTAAAGCAGTACGGCCTGCGCCTGGTATGCCTCCGGCACCGGCGTCAACTCTACAATCGGGATGGTCACTTGCCCGGGCACCTGTAAAACCGGTAGCGGCTCTGCAGATTCATTCGTTTCTATTTTCGTGCGCAGTACGTGATGTCGGGTTACGATCTGCCGTATCGCCCATTCCAGCGCAGGGTGATTGAGTCGACCCACCAACTCGAAAGCCCTGCAGATATTGTAGGGCGTAGTGTCGGGGTTGATGCGATCGATCAGCCATAGACTTTCCTGCATATACGACAATTGCAGCGGCACTTTACTGTCGCGCTTATCGGGAGACGCCTGTTCGCGGACACCGCTCGCGGCAATAACACGGGCCAAACTTCGAATCGTTTGATTCTCAAACAGGTCTCTCAGGGTGATATCGCAATTCCACTCATCCCGAATGATGGCGATAAGGCGTGAGGCGAGCAGCGAGTGTCCGCCCAGAGACAGGAAATTGTCCTGGGCGCCGATGCCATCCAGATCGAAAACCTCTTGCCAGATGGCACACAGCCTCTCCTCCAGAGCAGTGGCTGGAACAAAGTTTTGGTCAGTTTTTACCGCCGACAGGCTTTTGAGACTCGCAAGCGCCTCGATGTCGTTCTTTATATAGCGCTCTCTGGTCAGACGGCGCTGCACTTTGCCGCTGGAGGTTTTCGCCAGGCTGGCAAACCTGATAAAAACGATATCCTCCAGTAAGACATCGTAGTCCTCGAATATCGCCGCCTGTATATTTTTGCAAGCCGCCTCGTAGTCGAATGCCCTGAGTTGAAGCCGCTCGACTTCCTGTATCAGAATTGCCTTGCCCGCCACTTCAAAAGCAACGCCGCCTCCCCGCACCAACCCCGGCTGGACATCCTGCGCCAGCCTCTCCATATCCTGGGGGTAGTAGTTTCTACCTTTGATAATCAGCACATCTTTAAGACGTCCGGATATAAACAGCTCTCCCTCATGGAAGAACCCTAAATCTCCGGTACGCAGATACGGTCTCGGATCGTTCGCCAGCTTTACCCCAAACGTCTCCCTGGTCTTTACCGCGTCATTCCAGTAGCCCTGCGCCACACTTGGCCCCGAAAACCAGATTTCCCCCACCCGGTTTTCGGGCAGTTCGGTGCGGGACTCAGGCGAGACAATCTTAAGCCTATGGCCGGAGGGGGCGTTTCCGCACCCCACCAGCACCTGCTTTTTGGCGAAGCTAGCATCTGTCTCAGCCAGGCCGACGCCGAGGGAAACCGAATTGTAAGACTGTATTTTCGCTGGCTGGGAGGGGACTCCCCCGGAGATAAAGACGGTGGCTTCCGCCATCCCATAGGCCGGATAGAGTGCCTGTGGCCGAAAACCGGCCGCCGCAAAGTGTTCGGCGAACTTTGCTAACGTATTGGCATCCACCGGTTCGGCAGCATTGAAAGCGACCCGCCAGGCACTTAAATCAAGGCCGGCCAAACGGTCTTTCGCAATGCGGCTTATACAGTGATCAAAGGCGAAATTCGGCGCGCCGCATATAGTTGCCCGACTGTCACTAATTGACTCCAGCCATGCCCGCGGCCGCTTCACAAAGCGGGCCGGCGACATCAGAATCGAGTGACAGCCCAGATAAACAGGCAGCAGCAGCGTGTTGATAAGACCTAAATCGTGAAACAGCGGCAACCAATTGCAAAACACATCGGACCGGGAACACTGGGCAGCCTCCTCGATAGACGACAGGTTGGCCAGGATGTTGGCGTGGGATACCATCACGCCTTTGGGGGAGCCGGTTGAGCCCGATGTATATTGCAGGAATGCCAACTGATCGGCCTCAGCGGCCGGCAAGACCTCTGCGCCAGCGGGGCACAGACACTCATCGAGCGTTAATGCCGATATCGGCAGGCTGATGTTTTTCAACGAGTCATTCTTGAGCGCCAGCCGCGCACCGCAATCCTGGATGACGGCGGCTATTCTACCTAAGTGCCTGGCATTTGCAGGTGGATACAGAGGTACTGCCAACACTCCGGCATAGAGACAACCGAGAAATGCCTGTATATAATCCAACCCCTGAGGCAGCAGTAACACCACGGGATCGCCTGGCTTGATACGACCGCTTAAATACCGGCAGATTGACAGCGCTTTTCGATGCAGTTCGGAAAAACTAATGCCGGTGCTTTCGCCGCTATCTTCAATGTAGGTAAAGACTCGATCAGATGGGTGGGTATTTGCGTGAGCCGCCAAATACTCTCTAATTGTTTTCATCACCATCCCTCTTGTGGCCTTGTAAGCTCACCAGTTTTATGCGCTGTCTGTTAGCAACGCCGGCTATTTCAAGCAGGTAGGGGTTACTTAAAAAATCAGGCATCCAGGTATATCGTCTTTTTCCCATACAGAGACTCCGCTTTCACCTTGATATCTCTGCAAGCTTCGAGAAACTTGTTCGATTCAACTACCTGTCTGGAATTTTCATCGTATTCGATACCCATAAAATATTTGTACCAGGGCTCCAGCCCCAGTGCATAGATATAGACCTCTTTGGCACCAAAGGCCTTAACCATGGGCAGCGCCTGTGCACAGTCCGACCCGTTTAGACGCCGGGAATTTTTTATCGCCTTGGACACGATTTTTGTATGCAGGGCGCCGTAAATCCAGGTGTAGGGAGCACCTACACACTCCATACCTATAGCCAGCACATCAATATCTGCAAATATCTTACCGAGGTGCCGGTACAGGTTTTCATCGGGGTTTGACGAATCGGCGCCAAAGAAACACTTTTTACCGCAAAGCTCGATAAACCAGGCGGTTTTGGAGCGAATATTGAGGTCTCCGTGTTCCCCCAAGAAGGGCACGCTCACCAGGCGCCCATCGGCGAGTTGGGTTTCCTCTAAATCGTCAACCTCCTGCACATTGAAATTCAACTGTGAAAGCAATAAGCGCAACGATGGATCGGCCAAGGTTCCACCATTATTTTTCGGCACTAATACTTTGCGCGTCTTATACCTTAGCTGTAGTAGCGTCTCTATATTTACGTGATCGGAATGACTGTGGGTGAGAAGGATATAGTCGATAACAGGCGGCAACTCGCTATAGCTGATCACCTCTTCGGCATTATCCATACCACGGCTTGCGATTACCGGATCGACCAGAATACGCGTATTTTTGCTCTCTATAACAAACCCGGCATGCCCCGTGTATTGCAACCGCACACCATCGTCTACCGGCACATAGGGATAAAGTGACTTTTCATCGGTAAAAAGATCGCGATAGGACAACCCCCCGGCGGCGGCATACCCACCGAAAACATCCGCCAACTTATCTGCTGGAATCGGTTTTTCTCTGGCACTGAAGATCGCATCAACCACGGGGGCGTTGAAATCGGCGCGCACCTGAAGGTGGTTACTGTCGGGCAGCCGTGGCGTACTCAAAACAAAAGGCCTTTCTTCCACTCTCGACAAAACACCGAAGGACAGACTTTGTAGCGAAGACTTATAAAACTCACTTCTATACAGCAGAGGCTCAATCAGTCGATAGGAGGCACGGTGCTCCATGTCCATAAAGATCTCAACATAACCCTTTAGCGGGTTTGGCACCTTGGCGTACAGGTACTCTATGCTTTCGCCGCTGGTGTGCTCGAAAACCAGATCGTCTAATTCCTTAATGGCATCGGAAAGCTCTATCAATTCACCGCACTTTTCATCCAGCTCCTCGACCAGACGTTTTATATCGTCAACCTGGCTTTCACTGCAGTTGAGAAACTCCGCCCCCGTCAACACCGACTCTTTTACCGCCATAATGTGCAGCTTATAGTTTTTGACGAAAGACAACATAATCCGTCTATGTGTATTGACCATGTGACGCGCCGCAGTGGCCGGCGGAATCAGGTACGGCCATGCATACCAGTGGTTGAAAAGCGGTTCAAAATAAGTTTCTTCCTTTAGATAAAGAAGATTGTTTTCCATACCTTACACCCTTCAGTACATTACTTAATCGACACGCAGGTACCCCGAATCCCAACAGCTTTTGGTCATCGAGCGGAAATATCGCTGCACGGCACGAGATAGACATTCGGCCGTCAGCTCTGCGTAAGCCCGTATAGAATCAGGCAGCCGGCAACGGCCATAAACCCACCGACGTAGGACGGCATCTTCTCCAGCCGTTGTCTTTTCGTCGAAAAGTGTCCGATCAGCACACCGAGGATATGGATAAGACTGGTGCTGATAACAAAGCCAAAGGAGTAATAATAGGGGCTTATAGAGTCCGGCATTTCGACACCGTGTGCGTGCCCGTGCAAAAAACCGAAAAAAGCGACAAACAGCATTACTACCATCAACAGACTGATATTTGCCCGCTTTACCACAATAATGGCAATACCTAAAACCAGTACGGAAAGCGCAATACCCCATTCCACCATCGGAAACAAAATACCATTGGCGCCAAGTATGCCTCCCAGGACCATAAACAACACGAACAGGCCGGGTATACTCCAGATGTAGTGGCCATCGATACGCGCACTGATAATGCCAACGCCGAGCATGGCTAACAGGTGGTCAGGCCCAAACAGCGGGTGTAGAAAGCCCGATATAAAACCGGCCGCCTCCCTCGAATGGGCCATTGCCAGCGGGTGATAAAACGCCAGCATAACGACAATTAACCGGAGATATTTCTTCATCAAGAGTTCTTTCATCATCCATCCCTAGTGCAAGTCGCCGGGAAAATCGGGAGTTCGGCTTAGGTTGAAGTTGTCACAGTCCTGATTTCTTCAATATTTTCACCACCGGATACAGCGGTGTTGTCCAGTATTTCACCGCTTTCCATCCTGATAACTCTATCCGCCAAGTGAAAATATCGATCGTCGTGGCTGATGACCACCACCACTTTATTCATACGCTTTAAACTGGGTAAGATTTGGTAATAAAATATCTTTTTAAATGCAGGGTCCTGATCAGAGGCCCACTCATCAAATATATACAGCGATCTGTCCTCGAGATAGGTGACCAATAGCGCCAGGCGCTTTTTTTGCCCGTCCGATAAACTAGTGCTGGAGAATTGACCATTGTTAATCGACACCGCGGTGTCCAGCTTCAGTTCTTTCAAATAGGTTGACGCCAAACTTTCCAGTTCTTTGCTGGTAATACCAAACAGTTGTGTAAAAAGGTAAAAGTCGGAGTAGATAGCCGATATACTTTGCCGAAAGGCATCTCTGTTCGCCGCGGTAACCGGGTGATCGTTGAAGTAGACTTTGCCCGCCTGGGGCAGGTAGTGAAGTGATAACAACTTCCCTAACGTCGTCTTGCCTGAGCCGTTGCCACCTACCAAAAAAGTCACCTCGCCCTGCTGTAGCTCGATATTCACGGGGCCGAGCTGAAACTTTTCGTCACCGCCATAGGTGAATGCCAGATCTTCCAACTTCAGGGTGCGCAGGTCTGCGATACCTGATTGTTGATCCCAGGACTCCTCCACCGGCATATCGTTGAACAGGGTTTGCAGTTTTCCAGTCGCGACCGACGCCTGGGCTATAGGTCCTATGGCATTGATCAGGGCTACTATGGGGGCGGTTATATACAACAGAACCATGATGACGCCGACCAGACTCTCTCGCGACAGCGAATAATAGTTTGCCATGGCGTAGGTCACTGCGCCGATGGCAAAGAAGCTGATCAGATCCCCATAGGTCATACCAAAAATGACCAGCGTATCTCCTCGCTTTTGATTGACACCGAACGACTCCTCAAAGGCATACAGGTCACTGTCGAGAAATGCCCGCCGCCTTTGCTGATTGAGTTTCAGCTCCTTGGCGCCGTAAATCAGGCCACGCATCCCCTCCTGTATACGATCGAAAGAGTTCCTCGCCCTGGCCATAAACCTGCGGCCGAAGATAATAGGTATTTGATAGGTGATCGCACCGACGATGATCGTACCGATAATAAACAAGAACACGCTGACATTGAGATAGAGCAGAAAAGCAAGGAGACCTATCAGAGTGGTAAGGTGGGCAAAGAGCCCGGGAAAGATGGTTGCACCGCGAACCACCTGGGCAACATCACTGTTCATCGCTGTCAGCAATCGCGACGGCCCGATCCTTTCGAGGTCCTGTATTGGAACCTGTGAGATACGCCGGTATATGTTTTTTCTCAGTGCCACTGTCGCATCTATCGCTACCCGTGCCAGCAGCGATTGCGACGCCCCCCGGCAGATTAATATAAAAAGACAAAGTATAAAGAACGCCAGAGCGAGCTTGGGTGTTGAAATATCAATAAACCCGAACAGGTGAAAGTGCTCACCGTGCTCCTCGGTATCAAATATATGTTCTATTTTATGTGCCAGTGGCGACTGGTGAACGGACTTCAATATCAGAGGAATAATTAACGCGTAGGCAAAGCCGGCCAGACTACCCAGAATGATAGCGATAAAAACCCGGTTTGGCGCAGTCGAACTCAGCAAACCGGTCCATTTAATGCGGGGCTCGGTGTTTGGCTCTCTCATGTATGGCTCTCCATCACTCCTGTCGCGACCGCTCACCGGGCTCCAGCACCAACACCGAAGCGCCCGGCGCGGTCGCCTCGGCGCCAAAGTTCATCGTCAATAACGTCATTTGCTTGTTTCTGGATATATTATCGTCATAGTGTTCGCTGAAGATATTGCCGCTCTGTCCCGTGCTGTTGATAAAAAGGCTTTGATTCCAGTCATGCAAATCGATCACCTGCCTGTAGCTGGGGCCAAGTAATTGCTGGTAACCCTTGTCTTTCGAATAGGTCCAGCCGCCGACATTGACACTGTAGCCGTCACCACCGTTAGCGATTTCGCGATCGAACAGGTGATCCAGTAGCTGCACTTCACCAAAGCCCCGATGGCGGTAGTAAGTTTTGTGGATATCACCCCACTTTTTTCTGCCTTGGGTGAGGCTGATAACGTCATCGACGGCTTTGTCCAGCGCCTCGAGCGCCATGACTTCGCAGGTTTCTACGCGCTCGGTGTGGATGTGATCGCACCAGTTGTGCATTGAAGCTGTCTGCTTCTGGCTGACAAGCTCATTGATAAGGACAGGGTTCAAGCTCTCTGCGAAGTTGAGCAGCCGGTCCAACCGATCCGGGTGCAGCAAATCGCCGCGCAGGTCGTCGTTGAGAACCGACCGGTTAAAATGGCGAAACCAGGCCTGGTACAACGCCGCCTCGGCGCTTGCCTCAGACATAGTGCCATCCCACCCTTTAAGGAACTCAAGGGCACTTTTTTGCTGTGGTGTCGTTGGTGCCACGCGCGATAGGAACCGCATCAGTTGTTCAGCCTGCAGGCTTTTAAAGTCACCCTGGATCTCGACAAAGTCAGCCACTGAGAGCTTGCCATCGCCTTGAATACGGCCCTCGATAAGCCGGCTTATGCGCTCTGCGCGATAGGGCGGCGCCCAACTGTTGGAAATAAGATAGGGGTAATCGGCAGCGTGATTTTTATTGTTGGCACTGACGATATAACCGCTTGGCGGGTTGAAACTTTGGGGCAGCGCAGTCAGGGGGATATACGTGTCCCAATCGTGAGTGAACTGCCAACCGGGCACCGGTAGCCTGCCGTCCCCCTGCCGGCGGATGGGTATTTTACCGGCCGCGATATAGGCTATGTTGCCCTGCCTGTCGGCATATAAAAAGTTGAGCGTGGGCGCCAGGTAGTCTTCCAATGCTGCTTTAAACTCCTGCCAGTTCTGCGCATAGTTAAGCTGCAGGAAGCTGCGATAGGTGTTGTCCTGCGCATCCAGCGCCGTCCAGCGCAGCGCCAGGGGCCGGTCCACCCTGCCGATAACATCGCTGATTAAAGGACCGTGCCGCGTTTTTCTCACCTCCCATTGCAAAGGCGGCACCGGGTCGGTCAACAGACTTGGAAACTCTGATTTGACCCGAATCCACTCCTGCTCAATAACCATCGGCACCCACTGCCCGTCCACCTCATATTCATCCTCGTTTTGGGGATTGACTCTTTCCATATAGAGGTCTTGAACATCCGCTCCCAAGGCCGTGCCGCCCCAGGCGATAGCGTCATTATGACCCAGAATGACAAAAGGCAGTCCCGGATAGGTGGCGCCGCTGACATGCAGCCTGTCCCCTTGAATCTCGGCCAGATACCACACCGACGGGATATCGGTGGCCAGATGCGGATCATTCGCCAGCAACGGCTTGCCGTGATCGGTCAGCGCCCCGGCCACGACCCAACCATTGCTGCCCAGCCCGGTGACACCCAGGCCGTAGCGACGCTGCTGCAGCTCATGATAGGCCAGTAGTTGCTCGCTTACCGTCGCATCCACCGGCTCTGCCGCCCGGGTCACAGTAACCGCTCCCGACGGATACCCAGGCATCAGGTCGGCAGCTTTAGCCAGCCCGACCTCGTTGACCAGCATGTCAAACTGCAATTCCTGCGCGTAGTTGAACTCCAGGTTGCGGGCCATCAGCTTTATTTGCAGCAGCGAGTCTTCCGGCAGCCAGGGTTCGGGTTCAAAGCCCAGGATGTGGTATTCGATCGGTAGCCGGCGGCCCCTGTTTATCCAAGCGTTGACGCCGTCGGCATAGGCCTGCAATGTCCGGCGGGTATCGCCGTCCAGTGCGCTCAACGCCGTTTGCGCGGCGCGGTACAAGCCGAGCGTTCTCATAAACTGGTCGCTTCTCAGACTATCGCTACCCAACACTTCGCTCAATCGCCCTTGACCCAGGCGTCGCTGATATTCCATCTGCCACATTCGGTCTTGTGCGTGCAGGTAACCTATCGCGAAAAAAGCATCGCGGTCGGTGGCTGCACGGATATGCGGCACAGCGTGTACATCGCGGTAAATTTCGACGCTTGACGCCAACCCATGCAACGCTATACGCCCCTCGGTTTCCGGAAGGCTTTGCCGCAAGTAGATATAAGTCGAAATAAGCGCCACCACAACAGGCGCAATGACCCAGACCAGCAGTCGAGACATTATTGGGTAGGAGTTATTTAGCATTCTTGTACTCCAAACGTTCCTTTTCCGCTGATTGTTGTCTTGATATCCATCCACTCCGGCTGGCGCCTGCATCGCGCGTAAAAAAACTGGGTAAAGTAGAACTTCAGCAGTGTTTCTCCAGGAAAATCCCAAGCAAAATTCACCAACAGCACACCTAAATTTTATCCCGTATAAATGCTAAAAACCCGACACTCAAAATTGTGACCGAGGTGTGGGCTATCGGTTGCAGCTAACAACCCTAGTCGATGATCAGGGTCAATGAAAATAAAATATTTGCAATATATTGCTGTCAGGCAATTTTTCCCGAACCTTAAAATTACGCCAAGAGTTGTGAAGAAAATGAACATTGCCAAGATACAAGAACCAAGAATAATGCTTTAGTCCCGACAGAAAACACGCCATGATCTATAAATCTCCACAGGCTTCGACCACTTACACCCAAGGGCTTTGGTTTTTCAAAAGATATCGATTATCGCATTCCTCAGGCAAGCAGTTTTCATTCCTCATTGATATACCTGAAAGAAAACAAGCGTTTGCGAGCATGGTTGGGAATACGGCAGCACGCAGTGTTTCAGAGTGAAACGTCCGGTATGTTTTATTTTGAAACACTGAAATCGTCAACTGCCAAAAGCACTTGCTAAGCTGTTGAAAGTGCTGAGCAAAAGTTATGGCTTAATGTTTGCTTCAGCCAATGTTTGTTTCAGTCAATGTTTACTCGAGAGGGCAGCTTGATACGGCGGGTAATATTGACACACTCAACCTGATATCGACTTCTTGTCGCAATAATTTTTAGCGGGGCACGGCTGCCGCGAAAGGGCCGCTCAGGTGGAACTGCTTACTTAAATGGAACTATCCAGATGATAGCCGCGAAGCATCTGTTAAGCTGAACGCGTAAAAACCAGCAATAAATACCGACTAGAGACGTCGAAAAAAAGTGTGCTGTAGAAACCGAAAATCTAAAGGATGGAAACCTCACAAGTGGAACCTGCATTTATATACAGCGAAAAGTGGCCCACCCGCTTAGCCTATTCGAGGCTGACGCCACCACAGGGAAGCTGGTAGCCTATGAAGCCCATCCTGGTAAGTAGCCTGAAGTCTTTTTATAGGGGTCTTTTCAGAGACACAGTCTATAGCCTGATCAATATCGCCGGGCTATCCATAGGCATAGCTTGCTGCATCATACTTGGATTATATTTACAAAACGAGCTGACCTATGACCGACACTTCGCTGAGAATAAGCGTCTATACCGGGTCGCTAGTGAGTTGAACGCCAACGGCAGTGTCAATACTTTTGCCCAAACAGCTTATGCCCTGGGCCCGTTTTTGGCGGCGAACAATCCCGATATTGCAGCTTTTGTGAGATTTTCCAGCTATCAGACGGGCTACTCTCTGTTTCAGTACCAAGACGAGTCCTATAGCTGGGACAGTGTTTTTTTAGCCGATGAAAATATCTTTGAAGTATTCAATCACGATATCATCTATGGAGATCCTCTAACAGCTCTGGGGGAGCCCAAGTCCATCGCTGTTAGCCGGGACTTTGCCCAGAAATACTTTGGGCAGGAAAACCCAATAGGGAAGGTCTTGAGAGGCGAGTTATCCGACTACCGGGTAACGTTGGTGTTTGATAACTTACCAAAAAATACCCACCTAAAGTATGACGCTCTGATTACCTACAAAGAACAGCCACCGTCGATAATGACCCCGACCCTGACCGAGAGGGTCAAACACGATTTGTGGTATGCCAAGACCGATTATACCTATCTATTAATGCCGGCCGCCTATTCTGTCGCTGAGTTCAGAAAGGTCTCTGACGCCTTCTTCCAGAAGTATATGTCGTCGTACAAAGAGAGTTTTAACAGTTCCATGAACTTCTTTCTGGAACCACTCAACCAGATACACCTGAGCTCTACAACACAGCGCGACCGGCCAAGGGGCAGTAAGTTTTACGTGCTGGCATTTTCTGCTGTCGCAATTTTCGTGCTCGGGATAGCCTGCATCAACTATATGAACCTGTCAACCGCCCGTTTCACCAAGCGTACCAAAGAGGTCGCCATTCGAAGAATTCTCGGCGCCCAGCGCCGGCACCTGATCTTGCAGTTCCTCTTTGAGTCCGTTGCTTTTTCCGCCCTCGCTCTTGTCTTTGCCCTTTTAATCACCAAGTTTTCTCTGGAGTTTACATCACTTAACACTCTGTTTGAGACGTCGATAGCCTTAACTCCACTGGCCAGGCCGGAGGTCATATTGATGCTGGTGGCCGGCACTTTCGCGCTGGGGCTGTTATCCGGTATGTATCCGGCGCTGCTGCTTTCGAAAGGAAACTCGACCAACACCTTGAGAAAGAACAACCCAAAAATACGACAGACTCTCGTCTTTATTCAATTTCTGATTTCCGTATGCGCTATTTCCTGCACGCTGCTCATGTATTTGCAGATGAGTTACATACAAGGCAAGTCAATGGGTTTTGATAAGGAGAACAAAATTACCATGGTCGTTGAGGGCGCCGAGAGCATCGAGAAGATACCCGCTTTTGCCGGCGAATTGAAAAAAAACAGCAGTGTTTTAGACGTCAGCATATCGAGAAGCCGGGTCGGTTCCCAGATGGGATTCGGGCAAGCTGAAATAGAAAACAACAACGGGGTTTTTGAAACGCAATCATACAATTGGTTTTACATAGATGATCATTATATAGACACCATGGAGATAGATATCGTCGCCGGGAGAAATTTCGACCCCGATACCAGGGACGACATCAACAAATCGGTGCTGGTCAACGAGACCCTGGTAAAGAAAATGGGATGGCAGGACCCCATTGGCAAACGGATAAACTACGAACAGGGGGAGACGGTTCGGGTTGTTGGCGTTATGAAAGACTTTCATTTCCAGGGGCTGCAGCATGAAATCGAGCCCATTCTCTTTTGGCTGTCTCCGCCTCCAAATTATCAGGGCTGGAACAAGCGAAGAAAAGCGTTGCAAAACCGAATTTTGACGATCAACGTTGCCGGGGAGGGGGTGTTCGATACGTTAAGCGATATCAGAGCACAATGGGACGCTTTTGACTTTGAACATCCATTTGAATTTCACTTTCTGGAAGACCTCCTGAACAGACTGTACAGCTCAGATCTTAGACAAATGAAGCTGTTGGGACTTTTTGCCGGGCTCTGCGTATTTATATCCTGTCTGGGGTTATTTGGTTTGACGGCCTTCACCATCGAGCAACGCACCAAGGAGATAGGCGTGCGCAAGGTTCTTGGGGCTTCAAGCCTGCAGATTATTATGTTGCTTTTCAACAATGTACTCTATATCGTACTGCTGGCGGCGGTTGCCGCCTCCTGTGTGGCCTATTGGGTAATGAGTCAGTGGCTCCAGAGCTTTCACTACCATACCAGCATAAATCCATTGGTTTTTTTAACGGCGACGTTGCTGTCGGTGCTTGTTGCCTTTCTGACGATAGCGATACAGTCCTACCAAACGGCACGGTCAAACCCGGTCCTGGCTCTGCGCTACGAATAGCGCTCGGCACTGGATCGGACTGCCGTGTGAATCTTAATTTTTAAGGTCGACAGTCTAGAGGTGTACAAGATGGAAAAATTTCTTTGCCGCTGGTGTTTGGTCAGCGCCGCAGTTTCTACCAACCTGGCCATGGCTCACGGCAGCCTTGAAGAAGTAACAGTCACGGGACGCCAGGCCAATCTTATCGGCGAGGCGATTTCAGCCTCCGAAGGGCGTGTATCGCAAGATGATCTAGCCGTGCGGCCACTGTTGCGGGCCGGTGAAATTCTCGAAGTCGTGCCGGGAATGGTGGCCACTCAGCACAGCGGCAGCGGCAAGGCGAATCAGTATTTTCTGCGCGGCTTCAACCTGGACCACGGTACGGACTTTGCCACCAAGATCGATGCTATGCCGGTAAACATGCGCAGCCACGGCCACGGGCAGGGCTACACTGATCTCAACTTTATCATTCCCGAGTTGGTCAGCGAGATTACCTATAAGAAAGGTTCTTATTACGCCGATGTTGGCGATTTCTCCGGGACCGGGTCAGCGCATATCACCTCGGCATCAGACCTCAACACGAGTGAAATCAATATAGGGCTGGGCGAGGATTCCTTTGGACGTATTCTTGTCACCGGCAAATTACCAGTCGGGTCCGGCAGGCTCATCTATGGAGTCGAGCACCAGACCTACGACGGGCCGTGGGAAGATATCAGCGAAGACATTGACAAGACGAATATCTGGCTAAAGCAGGTTTGGGGCGATAAGACGGAACAGTTTCACCTGACATTGATGGCTTACGACAACGACTGGAACTCCGCTGACCAGATTCCCGAGCGCGCCGTCCGCCAGGGGCTTATTTCAGACCTGGGTTCGATAGATGACTCCGTCGGCGGCAGCTCGAGCCGCTATAGCCTGTCGGCCCACTGGCAGCGCCAAAGCGCTGTGTCACAGATTAAGGCCAGCCTTTATGCCATTCAGTACGACATGGATTTATGGTCCAACTTCAGCTACTTTACCAACCCGGAGGGCGACCAGTTTCAACAGATAGACGAACGCACTATTTACGGCTGGGATATCGCATACACCCGAGGCAGCAAGTGGTTCGACAGGCCCGTCAGCAACCTGTTCGGCACCCAGTTTCGCCTCGACGACATCGATGAGGTGGGCCTGCTAAGTTCTCGCGAGCGCCGCCGGACCGGCGTTTCCCGGATGGATGCCGTCGAGCAGTACAGCGCCAGCCTGTATTGGGAGAACACCCTGCAGTGGAATGATCATCTTCGCAGCGTCCTGGGCGTTCGCTATGACTACCATGATTTCGATGTCACCACGCTGGCAGCGGCAGACCCGCGTACCCTGCCACTGAACGAGGGGACGGAGAGCGATGACATTGTCACGGCCTCCCTGAGTTTGGTCTATACGTTCGACGACTCTTATGAAACCTATGTGAGTATCGGACAGGGTTTTCACTCGAACGATGCCCGCGGCACCACTATCAGCGCCGACCCCAACAGCGGCGAGCCGCTCGATACCGTCGATGCTCTCGTTGATACCCTGGGTTACGAGTTCGGCGTGCGCGCTTTCCTGACCGACAAACTCAATGCGTCAATAGCGCTGTGGCGCCTGGAGATCGATTCCGAGTTGCTGTTCGTCGGCGATGAGGGAACCACCGAAGACACCGGTGTCGGCAGCCGTCGCAAGGGCGTAGAGCTGACCACCTACTATCAATTCAATGACCACTGGACCCTGGATATTGAATATGCTTACACGGATGCCCGTTTAGATGAGGAACTCGAGGGATACGACGATATCCCGGGAGCGCTGGAAAGTGTGCTAAGCGCAGGAATACATACAAAGATTAATGACAGGTTTTACAGTCATCTGCGTTTAAGACACTTTGGTGAGTACCCGCTTGAGGGCGGTCAAACCGCCGATAGCAGTACGCTGGTCAACCTGCGTTTAGGGTACGAGGTGCACGATAAGGTCAAGCTGACACTGGACATCCTGAACCTGCTTGATTCGGACGATCAGGATATTAACTACTTTTATGAATCACAACTTCAGGGTGAGGCCGAACCGGTGGCAGACAAACACTTTCATGTTTTTGAGCCCATAAGAGTCCGCATGTATTTGGGCTATGTTTTTTGAATCGAAAGCGTTTTGAACCAGAGGCGTTATAATCCAAAAGGGCTCTGATTCAGGCCTGCAGACCGGTGTACTCTGTCGCCAGTAGATTGCTGCGTTCGCCAATGATCTTGCCGTCGAGCATACGCACGATGCGTTTACCGACCTCAGCGTCTTCCTGTGAGTGGGTGACCATGACGATAGTGGTGCCTTCTTCATTCAGGTTCCAAAGCATCTTCATAACTTCTTCACCGTGCTCACTGTCGAGATTACCTGTGGGCTCATCGGCCAGAATCAGTGCCGGTTGATTGACTACAGCACGGGCTACCGCCACCCGCTGCTGCTGGCCCCCGGAAAGATACTGTGGCAGATGGTCACGCCGGTGCCCGATATTCATCTTTTCAAGTACCGACTCGACCTTTTTCTTTCTTTCTCCGGACTCGGCATTGGCATACACCAGCGGCAGCTCTATATTCTCATAGACGGTAAGTTCGTCGATAAGATTGAAGCTCTGGAAGACAAAACCTATATTATTTTTTCTCGGCACCACACGCTGGTTTTCGGAGAGCGAGGCAACATTCTCCCCCATAAAATAGTAGTCCCCGTCCGAGGGGTTGTCGATCAACCCAAGGATATTCAGCAACGTCGACTTCCCACAACCGGAGGGTCCCATGATTGATACAAAATCGCCTGCCTCGACTTCGATACTCACCTCATTGAGCGCTTTTGTCTCAATTTCTTCCGTGTAAAAGAATTTCACCAACTGCTGAGTTTTGATAATCATTTTTTCTGCTTCCACTTTTAATTATATAAAGGCGTATCGAAATACAGTTTTGTTGAACCCCGGTATTTGTCGTAGCCTGAAGTGATAACTTCATCGCCCACCTCCAACCCCTCCAGCACCTCATAATACTGCGGATTCTGGCGGCCGAATACCACGTCCTGCCGGTAGGCATAGGTGCCGTCGGTGCTGACTTTGTAAACCCAGCGTCCGCCTGTATCGCGATGATAACCGCCTTTTCTCAACAACAGGCTGCGCCGTCGATCACTCAGTTCGAGGTTAACCTGCAACGATTGGCCGGGGCGAATACCCGCCGGCACAGCGCCGCTGAAAGCGAGGTCCACGACAAAGGCGTTATCGACAACCTCCGGCGATATTTTACTGACGTTGAGAAGGTATTTTGCGTCATTCAGCGTAATTTCCGCTACCTGCCCCAAATTGACTTTGGCGATATAGAACTGATCTACCTCGGCGCTTACCTTAAAGCTGCTCAGATCATCGATCTGGCCGATGCTCTCTCCTTTGGAGAGACTTCTGCCGATTTCTGCAGACAGGGTGGAAAGCTGGCCCGAGATATCAGCGGTGACATTCAGGTTATCGTGGGATTGGCGGATCAGCTCCAGATTTTTCCCGGCTCTGGCCAGAGAGTCCTCAATTTGTGCGAGCTGTTGTTTGCGCAGGCTATCGTCCTGCGTCATTTTCTGAACCAAGACCTGGTTTTTCCGGCGCCGGTAGTGGATTTCGTCCCGCAGGTCCTCGTAATCGGCACGACTGACAGCGTCGATAAACTTTGCCCGGGCGCCCTCCACGCGCGCCAACTGCCGCTCCAACTGCAGCAGCTCATAGTTGGCGTCCAAAAGCTCGTCTTCATCGTTCAGGCGTTCCCGGGTGAGCTGCAGCTTGGTCTCTCGCAATTGCTGGATCGTGGTAATATAGCGGCTCTCGTTCTCCACCGAACGCTGCAGAAAGTCGTCGTTGGAGAGTCGTAAAATAGCGTCTCCGGCGTCGACAACCTGGCCGTCTTCAACAAAAATTTCTTCCACCCGGCCACCCTGTATCACACTGACGACCACACTCCGGATGGGCAGTATTCGCCCCACCAACGGCACATACTCGAGAAATTCCGCCTCCTGCACTCGGCTGATATTCATGGCCTGCGGGTTGGCCCGCGCGTGACCGGCAGTGCCGCCGAGTGTCATAAGATAGACGGCCAACAGGCCCGCGCCGGCAAGGACCAGTCCCAGCACACGCTTTTTTGTGGTCCAGTAAACTCTCTCGATTTTTCTATCCACAACCACCTCAAGGTCGCGACTTTGATGTCGACGCAACTGTCAATGCAAACCACACACCAGCTTAATTATTTTAGCAAATCAAACACTTACACTTTTGCTTGATTATTTGACGGCAGTTGTGTTCCACTACGACACGTCGGCCTCGTATCAAAATGAAACGCCTTTAGTAGCAGATATCTATTGGTTATTACCAACTCGATGTTAAGAGCTAAACATAAGCGATAGCTCGCACATCCGCTGCTGTTGAGGATATGGCAACGGATATCGAGTGAGGCCGAAAATCCATTCGGTATTTTTAATTATTATTTAAAAACAATAAATTAGAGTCATGCTTGCGGCGTTGTACTTCAGGTGAATTCACCGCTGTTTCATTTTGAAACATCACCTGCCAATCAGCAAACAACACGGAATCGGTCAGTCGATGCAGTCCCAGACAGCCAAGCCTTTCGATGGCGCCGTCCTTATCGTGGATGACGACAAAGATGTGCTGTTCACCGCCGAGCTGGTATTGAGCGAGCGCTTCAGTCGGGTGACATGCCTGTCTGATCCCATGCAAATACCTGCTGCCTTGGGCAGTGACGAGTTCGACATCGTCGTTTTGGATATGAACTTTTCCCGCGGCGCGGATACCGGCGCGGAGGGTATGTATTGGCTGCAACAGATTCGGACCCTGGCGCCGCAAACCCGCGTTATCATGACCACCGCATTCGGTGAGATCGATCTGGCGGTGGAGGCTATCAAGAACGGTGCGGTGGACTTCCTGATGAAACCCTGGGAAAACGAAAAACTGGAGACCACCGTCAGCAACTGTTTTCAACTGGCCCGTTCCGAGCGCCAGGTCAAGCGGCTGGAAGATACCCAACACATCCTGGAAGAACAGTTGGAGGAAGACTTTCACGAAATCATCGGTGCCAGCCCCAGCATGCGGCGCGTATTCGAACTTATTGACAAGGTCGCAATGACCGATGCCAATGTTCTGGTGCTCGGGGAAAACGGCACCGGCAAAGAACTGGTGGCGCGCGCCATCCATCGACAATCCGCCCGCTCGTCCCAGGCTATGATCAGTGTCGATATGGGTTCGATATCCGAGTCCCTGTTCGAGTCTGAAATGTTCGGGCACAAAAAGGGAGCGTTTACCGATGCCCGCGCAGACCGGGCCGGACGTTTCGAATTAGCCTATGGTGGCACGCTGTTTCTCGATGAGATCGGCAATCTGAGCCCATCGGCTCAAGTCAAGTTACTGGGAGCGCTGGAGCGGCGAGAGATTGTCCGGGTCGGCGGCAGCAAGCCTATTCCCATTGATATCCGGCTGATAAGTGCCACCAATATCCCTCGCACGGAGTTATCGAACGGCGGCAATTTCCGTATGGACTTGCTGTACCGCATCAACACCGTCGAGATTTCCCTGCCGCCATTGCGAGAGAGACATCAGGATATACCCGCCCTTATCGATCACTACCTGAGACTGCTCTGTGGAAAGTATAAAAAAACGGGCTCGCATGTCAGCCAGAAAACCATAAAAGCCCTGCAGGGTTATCGCTGGCCGGGCAATATTCGAGAGCTGAAACACAGTCTGGAGCGGGCCATTATCGTATCCAAAAGCAGCGAATTGCGACTGGAAGACTTACTGCTGAGACAAGAACCGGAGCCAAAGGCTGCGATTGATTTCAATCTCGAAAGAATTGAGAAGAAAACCATAGAAAACGCCTTACAGGCATTTGAGGGAAATCTGACACTGGTCGCCAAGGAACTGGGCCTGGGTCGCACCACACTGTACAGAAAACTAAAGAAGTACGGCGTGTCCTGCTAAAGAACCATGCCATTTTAACGCACAGCGGCGCAACGTATTGAAATGTCTAACCCAAACTTTAACAAAACAGCATTTCATGTCCTGGCATTGATAACGTCCACAGCCTTATTCACTTACAGTGTTGCCGTCAAAAGTGACCTATTCCTCCAAACATTGAGTCTGGTCGTTTTAGCGTTGAGTGCAGTTGGCGTCTTTCGGCATATCGACAAGAACGAAAGAAACATGGCGCAATTTTTGGCGTGCATAGCGCACGACGACTTTTCGACCACGATAACCAATCGAGCAGCTGACAAAAACCACCTCTCACTTGCCAAAGCCCAAAAAATCATAACTGAAAAGCTTCAACAACTGAAGGCAGAGAAAAGTATTCAGCACGAGTACCTGCACCTGGTTATAGAGCATGTAGAGACGGCCCTAATCTGTTTCGACCAAAGTAACAATGTTGAAATGATTAACAATGCCGCCAAAAAACTCCTAAAGGCCACCTTCATCCCCAGTCTGAAGAAAATCTCCTCCATAGACCCCGCGCTGGCAAAGGCGATGACGGAAATTCACACCGGCGAACAAGTCCTTGCCAAAACCACTCTTGACAGCGAGCCCATACAGATAATGCTGACCGCAAACGAGTTCACACTTTTGCAAAATCAGTACAAATTGATATCGCTGCAAAATGTGAAGATGGTTCTTGATGAAAAAGAAATAGAGAGCTGGCAAAAGCTGATAAGAGTGATAAACCACGAAATTATCAACTCAATGACACCTATCGTTTCTCTGAGTCGTTATGTTGCCACCTTCCTGACTGACAAATCGAAGGTAAAGAAAATCACAGACGCAAACAGCGCTGAGTTTTACACGCTAAAACGCAGTATTGACACCATTCACTTGCGCAGCCAGGGCCTGGTCAACTTTATCAGCGCTTACCGGGGTTTGAATCGCGTGCACCGCTATGCGTTTACCGCAATTGACGTCGCCGCCTTTTTTCAACGCCTGTCAATATTGCTGGACGAGAAATTGCGCCAGAAAAATATCATTTTTCAGACCCAGACAACAAAAAGCGGTGCTACCGTGCTGGCCGATGAGGGCTCATTGGAGCAAGTCGTGATCAACCTGATCTACAACGCCATGGAGTCGCTACAGGAGACAACTGCCCCAAGGATTGTTCTGGAATACTGCCTGAACCGACACGGCAAAGCGCTTATTCAGGTAACGGATAACGGCAGCGGCATAAAACAAGAATATATCGATAATATCTTCACGCCATTTTTCAGCACCAAAGAGCGGAGTTCAGGCATAGGTCTGAGCGTTTCCAGGCAATTGGCCCGGCTCAATAACGCCAGCCTTACGGTAAAAAGCCAGGAAAACTGCGGCAGCACTTTCACTCTCACTTTTCATGCGTCCGGGAAATAAAATACTCCTTGACGGGCGGCACTCGCCTGACTAAACAACCGGCACCACCACATCGCCCCGGATCGACAGGCAGGTCTCCACCCTGTCGCGCCCGGCGTCCTTGGCACGGTACAGAGCGCGATCGGCGCGCCTGAACATACTCTCCAGGCTTTCGTCGTCGACCAGAAACTCGGTGACACCGAAGCTCGCCGTCATATTAATCGATCGGGACAGACTGGGTACATGTATGTCCCTCAAACGCCGGCGAATCCGCTCGGCGTACTCTATACCGTCGTTCATGCTGCAGCCCAAGAGTAAAATCAGAAATTCCTCACCCCCCATGCGCCCGACAATATCGGCATCGCGAGCACTGTCTTTGAGGACGCCGGCAAAGGCCTTAATCACATCGTCACCGATACTGTGACCGTGATGGTCATTAATGCGCTTGAAATAGTCGATATCACAGATCACTGCGGAGATCGGCAAAGCATGCCGCTTAGCAATGGCGATGTTGTTGGTGGCAGCGTCTTCAAAGCCGCGCCGATTGAGACAGCCGGTCATCGGATCGGTAGAGGCCTGGTAGGTCAACCTGCCGATCAAATCCAGCAAAATGGCGCCGAGACAGGCCAGCCCTTCGACCACCATGGCGCTCGGCATAAACAAGAATACCAGTACCTCATCCCTGACCAGAGCCTCGGCATCGAGCCCGCCGGTGGTATTTTTAGCAATCAAATAAATCCTGAAAACTAAAACTGCGGCAATCGACAGGGAACCCATCGCCAACATGATATTGCCGACGCGATCGGCAGTCGAGCGCAGACACAGGTAGACGGCTATCAGATGAAAGACCAGATTGAATACCGTCAAGTTGAGTACGCGCACTAGCTCACTGTTTGCGACCAGGGTATACCACAACTGCACAAAGATGCATAAACCACAGGCGACCATCATCAGCCGCCAGGGCACCGCCGTGCCACCGCGCACAAAGACCCCCGCCAGAATAAACATCGGGGCGGCGAGGAAGCCCGTGGAGACCAACACCGTCGAGAACGCCGAGTAAGGGTGTGGCACCAAAATCACCATTGCCCAAGCGACGCCGGTGATGCAAAAACCGACCGACCAGTAGAGGGCAATCTCCGATTCGCGCTGATTGCGCTGCCAAGTAATCAGTAATACGAGACCGATGACCAAGGTCACCGTGGAGGTTATAAACATCAACAACTTTAAATCCATACACCTCCACAGCAGCGACCGCTCCTCACCTATCGGTTTCAGTATAGTCATAGCGGGGCTTGCCCGCGACCCAGGTCTGGAGGACTTTTGTGGGCCAGAGATCGGCGGCGGCAATGGCAAAAATATCCCGGTCCAGCACAACAAAATCTGCCCACTTACCGGGCGTCAGCCCGCCCAAAACGGTCTCCTGATGGGCCGCATAGGCGGCGTCGCGGGTAAAGGCCCGCAGTGCCTGCCCGATACTCATAGACTGCTCGGCCAGCCAGCCGCCGGGGGGTTGACCCTTTCTGTCCTGTCGGGTCACCGCTGCGTGGATGCCGAACAAGGGATTGGCCAGCTCCACCGGAAAATCCGATCCCGCCGCAATCGGCGACCCCTGGCGCAAAAACGTCTGCCAGGCATAAGCCCCTTTAAGCCGCTCGGCACCGAGACGATCGGCCGCCATATTCTTGTCGCTGGTGGCATGGGTCGGCTGCATCGAAGGGATGATGTCCAGCGCCTTGAAACGGGGAATATCATCCAACGCCACCACCTGCGCATGTTCGACGCGATGGCGCAGATCGCGCCCGCCGTGCTTGTCAAAGGCGTAGGCAAACTCATCCAGTGCCAGGCGCACACCGGCGTCGCCGATACCGTGGATATTGATCTGGAACCGAGCCGCCAGCGCCGCTTTGTATAACTGCCTCAGCGTCGCCGGCGGCGTCAGCAGCAGGCCTTTGGTATCGGGTCGGTCGGCATAGGGTTGCAGCAGTGCCGCCCCGCGACTGCCGAGGGCACCATCGGCATAAATCTTGACACTGCGAATGGATAAAAAGTTATCTTTGTCGGCGATATAACCGTTGGACAACATGCGCTGCAGATGTTTATCCCGGGCACTGAGCATGGCGTAGATGCGCAGTTGCAACTGTTTTGTTTGCGCCTGTTGCCGGTAGAGCTGGTAGGTATCGTGGTCGATGCCCGCATCGTGCACACTGGTAATACCGAGACGCAGCAGATGACCGGAAGCCTCGCGCAGCGCCCGCTCCATTTCACTGCGCGTATAAGGCGGTATCTTTGCTTCCAGCAACGCCATGGCATTATCGATCAACACACCCGTGGGATTACCCTGCGCATCGCGGAGAATCTCACCGCCCGCCGGTGCTTGGGTTTGCCTGTCGATACCGGCAATGGCCAGGGCTTTGGTGTTGGCCCAACCGGCGTGGCCGTCAATACGGCGCAACCAGACCGGCCGATCATCGAGGTGGCGATCGAGTGCCGCCGCCGTGGGAAACTGTTTACCCGGCCACAAAACCTGGTTCCAGCCCCGCCCCCTGATCCAACCCGAGCCGGGGTTGCGCTCGGCAAACGCCTTTACCTGTAGCGCCACCGTGTCGGCATCTTGCGCATCGCGCACATCGAGGCTCAACAGCGTATAGCCCAACCCCATAATATGCCCGTGGGCATCGATCAGTCCGGGCAGCAGGGTTTTACCATCCAGATCGAGCGCCTTCACCCGAGCATACTGTCGGGCCAGCTCTGCCTTACCCAACGCCGCCACCTTGCCATCGGTAACCAACAGGGTGCTGAAACGCCGCAACTCGCCCCGGTCGTCGAAGGTGTAACCCCTGGCATTGGTGATCAGCAGGGATTCGGCAAGCCCGGTCGGTGGAAAGGTGGTTAAACAAACCGTCACACAAAAAGTTACGATGCGGGATAAACTGATACCCAGTATTTTATCCAGTGATTTATTCTGCATGGTTAAAGACCCCCGGTTAAGTATTTCAGCAAAGACCATTGTCGAGTCCAACTACTCGCCACCGCAGCCGGCTACAGCGGCACTCGGACAGCATCGTTTTGAATGGCGATCTAATTTGACTAGCGCTTCGACCAGAAAACATTTTCACTTCGGTGGCACTGAGGTCTCGATCAGGGGGGGCGCCTAAGGACACCACCACAACCCGTTTTACGCGAAAATTCTTATTTGTCGAAGCACTAACCTGATAGAAAACGGGCGCCAAGCGCCCGTTGAGAACTATATGTGAAGCAGGCCTGCACAATCCAGTGGGTTGTGCTCCATCTTAAAGATCGTAGCGCAAGCGCAGGTAATAGAAACCACCGTTGAAACCGCTCGGCGAGAACTGGCTGTAGCGACGCCCGGCCTGATCTGCTCCGTCCGGGTTTTCATCGGGAAACTCATCGAGAAGATTCTGCGCGCCAAACGTAACCGTGTATTTCTCGTTGAATGTATAGGCAACTTCCGCATCCACCAGGACTTCAGAACCATAGGACTTGTCGTCCTCGGAATCGTAAAATTCATCGTAGAAGCTGACCCGGCCCAGAAACCGCCAATTGCCCATCAGGTGGTTGGCGCTGATATTCCAGCGGGTTTCCGGCAATCCTTCCTGCAGCTCGCGAATGCGAACATCGTCGAGCAGACCCGGCGTGAAACTGTCGATTTCCGTTTCGGTCTGGTTGTAGGCGAGATTGAAATCCGTAGAACTGTTGGCCCACTCCACGCCCCAGGTGGCGACGATATCAAAACCCTCGGTAGTGGTGTCGAAATCGTTGGTAAAAAAGCGGAAATTCTGCAGATTGGCCGCGCTGGTAACACCGGAGGCAACCAGATCATCGACCTCGGCCTCGGTGAGAGAAAAGTTCTGGGAAACGGTAATACGATCTTCCAGTTCGATATTGAAGTAATCGATGGTGATCGTCACATCCTCAAAGTCGAGCACCGCGCCCAGGGTAAAATTGGTGGACTCCTCCGCATCGAGCGGCTGGCCGCCGCGCAATACCGCGACCGGGTTAATCGAGGGAATGGTGCCGTTGTTGACCAGATCACCGGTTTCGGCATCGAACTCCGTCGAGACATTAAACGCATTGGACTGGCCCGGCGTCGGTGCCCGAAAGCCGGTGCTGTAGGTGCCGCGCAGGGAAAAATTGTCGGTTATCCGCACATTGCTGGAGACCTTGCCGTTGGTGGTGGTGCCGAAATCCTCAAAGTCTTCCCAGCGGAAGGCGGCACCGAACACCCAGATGTCGGTAATATCGGTTTCCACATCCACATAGGCGGCGAAGTTGGCCCGATCCCACTCCCCGGCGGCCAGCGGACTGAAACCCGGAAAACCGTTGGAGGCGGCGCTGAAACCCTGGTCGGCCAGCGGCCCGATTTCAAACGACGCCTGGTCGCCGACAGTGATTTCAAACTGCTCTTCGCGGTACTCGAAGCCACCGGCAATATTGAGGTCCGATGCCAGAAAATCCACCGCCAAGGGATAGGACAGGTCGATATTGAAGTTCTTTTCCAATTGCGAGTAGACACCGGGATCGAACTTGGTGGGCGTCTGCGGCCCCAGCGAGGCGTTGACCGTATTGCGGATAAAGAAGTCCACCTCATTGCGCCCGAGCGAGCCGCTGACATCCCAGCGCAGGCCGGCGTCGGTTTCACCCCGCACGCCCACGGTCGCGGCGATATCGTTCACCTGCCCGCCAAAGCGCGGGGTAAAGCCGCCGGGAAACAACTCGTTGAACACAAAACAGTTGGGGTCGGCGATGGTGTCCGCCAGTCCCGCCGCGTCTCTGATATCCAGCCCCCCGCTGTTGTCGGGGCCGGTCTGCATACAACCGCCGGAATTGTCGCCGGTCAAATCGGCAACCAGGCGATCAAACCGGCGCGTGCCCGGCAGTTGGCCCAACAGGACACCGTTGCCGTCCAGCATATCAGCTACCGGAATTACCGCGCCCGAGGCGTCGATATGCAAAGGCACCGGGTTGCCCCTTGCATCGAGGATCGTTTCATTAGCACCATCCACATTATTCAAACCGCGTCCGAAGACCCCGCCGCGGGTGTCGGGGTTGCGAAAGAAAAAACCGCCCTCCACTTCCTTTTCAGCGTAGTTGCCAAAGGCATAGAATTCCTTGTTGGCATCCAGCTCCAGGCCGATGTTGGCAAACAACTTAACGTCGTCGTCGATCTGCGGTTGCCCCCACACCTGCGCGGGGTTGCCGACGGCGGTGTTGCCGCCGGCAATCAGCGCGGCGGCATCGTTGCGCTGGATACTGCGATCGGTAGGATCGGTACTGCCGATTTCAAAACTCAGGTTCGCAAAGCCGTTGCTGGTAAACGGCAGGCCCACATTACCCGCGACGGTCACCTGGTCGCCGTCGCCCTCGAAGAATTCACCGTAGCGCACCTCGAGCGCACCGCCCTCGGAGTCCTCCTTCAATTTAAAGTTCATCACACCGGCAATGGCATCGGAGCCGTACTGCGCCGAGGCGCCGTCTCTCAACACCTCGACCTGTTGCAGTGCAATGGCCGGAATCACGGAAATATCCGGACCCTGGGCACCGTCCGCCACGCCGTTGCCGAGCCAGTAGATAACCGCGGCCCGGTGGCGCCGCTTGCCGTTGACCAGCACCAGGGTGTGGTCCGGCGCCAGTCCCCTCAGGTTGGCCGGGCGCACGATGGTGGCGGCATCGCTGAGCGGCTGGGTATTCACATTGTAGGACGGCACGATATTGCGCAGCAGATTACTCAAATCGGTGTCGCCCTGGTTGACAAAGTCATCCCCGCTCACCACATCGACCGGTGCCATGGATTCTGTTGCCGTGCGCCCCGCGATACGGGTACCGGTGGTAATCACCTCTTCCATAATCGCCTCGTCCTGTGCCAGTACACCGGTCGAGTTGAGACTGCCGGCCAGCGCCAGCAGTGAGAGAGAGGTGAGAAAGGGTTTATTCCTCATGGTGTGGGTCTCCTGTCTGTAGAGCTTGTAGTACTTTTTATAGTCTTTGATTATCAGCACTGATTTACGATCACGGCTCTCAACCGATGTCACTTAACAGGTGCAAATAACGCCGCGGCTTACACTGCGCCGCTAAGGCTTACTAACGGACCGCAGGTGTAAACCCACTATATGAAGACAGGTTTTACTGATATTTTTGGCGGGTAAGGCGTCGGAGTATAGAAAGATTAATAGCGCGACAAACTCGCAGGCAGAAAAGATATGACAAGCGTACGTGGTACAGCGCAATTACAGTGGTAACTAGTGCTTCAACCAATAAAGATTTTCACCTAAAACGGGTTTTGGTGTTCTTAGCCGACCCGGTCTCGATTCGGGCACAGCCCTTCGGGACACGCCGTCAATACATCCATGTAGGCTCTGCGCCAGCATCCCTGCTGGCGAAGGTCCCGAAGGGCTGTGCCCGAATCGAGACCTCTGTGCCATCGAAGTGGAAAATATGTTCTGATCAAAGCACTAAAAGCACCGCTACGAACGACACAGTTCGGGGTCAAACCAAACTATTCCAAACTAGACCCCAAACTATGATTAAGTGTACCGAAGGTAGGTCTGGCCCTGGCTGAAGCCTCCAGAAACTCTCGACAGCAGGGATGCTGTCGGGAAGCTCCCAGGGACGGGTTTATCAGGGGGACGCCCAGTCCGTGTTTCTGGAGGCTTCAGCCAGGGCCAGATCGGATCAATTAGCACATATTTGCTTAACCAAGTGCCATTCTATTCTGCCCCCTGCCGGAGGGTGCCACACAACCGGCTGGTCGCACCTTCCCAAGGCACCATCAAACAATGAATATAAAACCTCTACAACACCTCACAACCGATAAGCAATCCGCCCGTAGTAAAACGCCCCATTGATCCCAAACGGCGATGACTCCCAGGGATAGACGAAACTGCCGCCACTGATAAAGCCCGGCACATTGCCCGGTTCCAGTTCATCGGGAAAAACATCCAGGGCATTATTCGCCCCCAGGGCCAGGGTAAGGCCATTGCCAAACCGGTAACTCAAATCCACGTCCAACAGCCATTCCGCTTTGGTATTGTGTTGCAGGTCTTCGCCGCCCGGGACATCCACACGCAGGTTGACCTCGGTAAAGTACGACGTGCGCACCCGCCCGTAGCGGTTAAAGCGCAGACTGGAGCGCCAGCGGCCTTTGCGCCAATCCACTCCCACGGTGGCGCGCTGGCGCGGCTGGCCGGTTTCGATCAGATCGATCTGCGCCTGGGAAAAAAACGCATCGGGATCAATGGTCGCCGGCACCTGGATACCATCCAGTTCGGTTTTGTTATAGTGCAGCGCGGTGTGTATATCCAGCACCCCCAGGCCGCCGAGATCGCGCAGGTGATGAGCGACAAAATCGATGCCCTCGGTAGTCGAATCCACGGCGTTGGCAAAAAACTGCACCGCGCCGATATTCTGGTTGAGCGAGGCCAGCACCTCACCCAGGTAACAATCGGCCGGCTGCGCACAGGCATCGGTCTGCGCGGCAATGACATCGGTCATTACCACACCGTCGCGAATCCCTATGCGGTAGGCATCCAGCGTTACGGTGACAGCATCGCTCGGCACCCATACCAAACCCAGACTGGCGTGGGTCGAGCGCTCCTCCTCCAGCGCGGGAACGCCCAGGGCCTCCAACGCGGGACTGCCTTCAGCCGCATGCAGGGTATCGGTGAGCACGTCCGGGCCGATATTGGTCAAGGTATGAGTGAACGCCCGCTGGTTCAAACCAGGGGCGCGAAAACCGGTGGAAATGGCGCCGCGCACGGCGAGCTCCGGCAACCACTGGTGGCGAAAGGACAGCTTGCCGGTGACGTTGGCGCCGACATCGCCGTAGCGCTCAAAGCGGCCGGCCACCCCCATCAGCAGGTTGCTGCTGAGGTTGCTTTCCATATCGATATAGAGCGCGAAGTTGTCTCGCGTTCGGTTGACGCCGGCGCGAAACCCCGGAAACGCCTGCATACCTGCCTGTGCGCGATCGCGGGCGCTGCCGTCGGCACAAGGCGCCGGGCCGGGTTCTGTCGGGCAGGGGTCGAGGGGGCTCGGGATAAATATCGAGAAATCGTCGCCGGGTCCGTAGGCGTAGGAGGCAAAATCACCGGTGTGAACCCGGTAGCGCTCTTTGCGATACTCGAAACCGGTGGCCACAAACACGGTGTTGGGCCACTCAAAGTCGAGGCGCCCGTTCAGATCGAGATTGAGGCTCAACTGTTTGAACTGCAGCCGGCCGTTATCGGCGGTAAGCGGGCTGCCGGTGCCGAGTGACACATTAACGGAGCGGCGGGTGCCCTGGGTAAAATTATTTTCCCCGTAGGTCAAGCTGCTGTCGAAGTCCCACAACGACGATACCTCGCCGCGCAGACCGAGCGTCAGGTAGTCGTCGTCCACCTCGGTAGTTTGCAGGGGCAGAAAACCCTGCGGATAGAGTTCGGGCACGTAACGGGCGCTTACGGGTGGCGCGTCCGGTCGGGCGCCGGCACCGCGATAAAAACCCGCCGACAATGCATCGCGCCGGGAGACACCGCCAAACAGATAGGCTTCGTTGGTGTCATCCAGCAACAGGCTGCCGTTGATAAACACCGAGTGATAATCCGACTCGGCGTCGCCGATCCTCATACTCACCCGAGGTGGATCAAAACGGGAATCGACACCGGCCCGATTGGTCTCACCCCGATCGTGGCGCTCGACGGAGACACTGATACCGCCACCCTCGCCGAGCGCGACCCCGCTGCTCAGGCTCACCTGGCGATTGCCGCCGTCGCCGGCGCGGGTGCGCCCGTACCTGGCCACCAGGTCGGTGCCGCGGGCATCCGCCTTGAGGACAATATTGATAACACCGGCAATGGCATCGGAACCGTACTGGGCGGCGGCGCCGTCGCGCAGTATTTCGATGCGCTCGATCGCGCTGGCGGGAATGGCGTTGATGTCGGTACCGGAGGAGCCGCGCCCCACCACCTGCTGAATATTGATCTGCGCCTGCCGGTGGCGGCGCTTGCCATTGATCAGCACCAGTAGTTGATCCGGATTCAACCCGCGCAGGGTTGCGGGACGCACGATATCGGTGCCATCGCTGACAGTGGTGCGGGAAAAATTAAACGCCGGCGCCAGGGATTGCAACTGCACGCCCAGCTCCGGGCCGGCGCGCAGCAGGCGCTCGTTGCGCAGGATATCCACGGGCACCACGGTTTCGGTGGCGGTGCGCCCCTTGACGCGGGTGCCGACGGAGACCACCTCCTCCATCACCAGTCGCTCTTCCAGCGTATCGACGCTGGTGACCGGGGTTATCCCGGTCTCAACCCCATTGCCCTCGGCCAGTGCCGGCGCCGGTAGCGGCAGGTCCGGGTCGATCACGATAATCCCGGTGTCCACCTCCCGATACCCGAGCCCGCTGTTTTGCAACAGCAGTATCAACCCGGTGTCGACATCAAAACTGCCGGCCAGCGCCTGGCTTTGTTTATTCTGCACATCTTTTTGCGCGTACAGTAACGACTGCAGGCCCGCCTGCTCGGCAAAAATGGCGAGCGCCTGGGGCAGGGGTTGCGCGGCAATGTCAAAGCGGATATCGGTTTCGACACCTCGCGCAGAATTGAGGTATAAACATAAAAGAGTGATGCAGAGCGTGAGCCGCCAGCTCGATAGGTGCCGCAGTGTTGGTTTTGTCGACACCCAGCCCGGCATTAGTCACCATTTTTTTTATAAAGTAGCGTAAGCCCGGGCGTCAGCCCCACCGCTTGCATGGCAAAACTGGCTTCCAGCGCTTTGATGATGCCGTCGGCATCGCCGGCGGTAAACACACCACCCACGCGTATTTGCTTCAGATCCGCATCCACCACCATCAGTTGGTTGTTGCTGTAGCGGTTCACCTCTGCCAGGAATTCCTCCAGCGTGGTATCGTCGAAATGCAGTTTGCCATCGCGCCAGGCCAGGCTTTGCGCAATCGCCTGGGCATCGCGCACGGCCGGCACCCCGAGGTCGTCGCCATAGCGCAGAAACTGATTGGCCGTCAAGCGCTGCGCCACAGCGGCATTTTGCTCCGCAGGGCTCACCGCGACAATGCCTTCGGTGACAGTGACGGCCACCGTATCGTCGAGGCGGCGCACATTAAACGCAGTGCCGATCGCCTCCACTGTGCCGCCTGCCGCATGGACCACAAACGGTCGCGACGGGTCCTTGGCGACGCTGAAAAACCCTTCCCCCCGGCGCAGGATCACCCGCCGTTCGGTCGCCGAAAAAACCACGTCTACCGACGTTTGGGTGTTGAGGGTGATAGTGGAACCGTCGTCCAACTGGTGCGACAGCATATCACCGCGCCCGGTCTCATAACGCCCTTCGGGCGGGGGCGCAAACTGCCATAACCCCAACGATAACAAACCCAGTGTCAGCGAGGCGGCCAACGCGTTGCCCGGTCGCAAACACCCCCGCGCCTGGTGCACCCACCGAAAGGCTGGCGCAGCAGCCGGATCGGCCGCTTTCACCAGCGCCATAAAACGCCCCGATGGCGCCCGCTGGGGCAGCTGCGCACGCCAGTCATCCAGCGTATGCCAGAGCCGGCGTGCCTCGCGCAGTGCGGCACGATTTTCAGGGCTGAACCGCAACCACTCGCGCAGCCGCTCTCTGTCTTTGTGACTGAGTTCTCCGCCGTCCATCTTGATCACCCACTGTCGTGCCTGTTCGGCAGGGCTCGGGTTACTCTCTACGATCTCCATCATCCCACAATCTCTCGTGCCGGCACCGGCAGCGGTGCTGGCATCATCATCTGCACTATTGTTTCTCATCGAGGTAAGCCTTACACCGCGCCAAACCCAGCGCCAGATGCTTCTCTACAGTACTAACGGATATGGCGAGCTGATCCGCAATCTCTTTGTGGGATAATTGATAAAATTTTCGCAGAATAAAGACGCGCCGGCACTGTGGCGGCAGGCTGGCCACCGCATCGCAGAGCACACCGAAATGCTCCTCGGCTGCGGCCAGGCGCTCCACCGAAGATAGCGGGTCCATAAGTTCGTCTATTTCTTGCGCGGGGTCGACCTCGCTCACCTTCTGATGCCGTTTGCGATCGATCATCAGGTTGCGGGCGATAGTGAACAAAAAGTTCTTCGGCTTATCGATGTCCGCCGCCGCCTGGTGCTTTTGGAAACGCACAAAAGTCTCTTGCAACAGGTCCTCCGCGTCTTCTCGGGAACGCAGATTGACTTGCAGATAGCGCCTGATCATACCGTTGTAATCCCGGTAGATACGGGCAATTGCCGAGGTCTGGCCCATACTTTTCATTATTATGAGTAGCTTCTTTTATAAACAGTTCTTTTGGATAAATATCCGGGGTCCGGCACACCCTGACACCTAAACCCACGGACACCGTGACTGCCATCTAATCCCGGGGACCACCACGGAATATAGCGAATTAGCTTGACCGGGTCGACCGTTATTTAACCAGGCTGGCGCCGGCACCCGACCCGTGGCCGGCGACCTGCACAGCCATCAGGTGTCGGTCGATTCGGCCCGCCAGGCACCGCAGCGCGCAAAGTAGTCCCTGCTGGCCGCCATCACCCGGGGTGCCAGCAGCAACGACGCCGTCATGGTCGGGATCGCCATCAAGGCATACATACCGGAAAGCAAGTTTGATGCCGCACCGACCGACGCACCGGAACCCACCACCACCATCAACACGTGAAAGTATTTGTAGTAGTGCTGGTACTCGGCCCCGATCAGGAACCCCAGGCATTTGGCCCCGTAATACCAGTAGGTAAACATGGTAGTCAGGCCCAGGCTGAGAATCAGCAGGCCCAGTAAAAAGACGCCGGGCAAACCCATCTCCTGGCGATAGGCGTTTATCGTCAGGGTGACACCCTGCAGGCCTGCCGCCTCCTGCCACACACCGGTGATCAGAATCACCAAAGCGGTGCAGGTGCAGATCAGCAGGGTATCCACCACCGGCCCCAGCATGGCTACCAACCCTTCCCGCACCGGCTCGTCAGTCTTGGCCGCGCCGTGGGCCATAACCTCGGTGCCGATACCTGCTTCATTGGAAAAGGCTCCGCGGCTGATACCGATCACCATTACCCCGAGCAGACCGCCGCCGACAGCGCTGCCGCTAAAAGCCTCGGTGACGATGTTGCCGAGCATGGCGGGCACTTCACCGGCGTGGCGCGCCAATACCCACACAGTCATCAACAGGTAGAGCACGGCAATACCCGGCACCACCCGCACCGCCACCTTGGCAAGGCGCGGTAAACCGCCGAAGATAACCCCCGCCACCACCGCCGCCAGGGCGATACCGGCGACCAGGTTGAACTGCCAGGCAGCCAGGCTGGCAGCATCATCGAAAAACTCCTGGCGCAGGGCTTCCACCAACTGATTGGCCTGAAACACCGGTAGCACCCCAAACAACCCGGCCACCGCAAATAAAACCGCCAGCGGATAGAAACGTTTGCCCAGCCCCTCGCGCACGATGTACATGGGCCCGCCCTGCAGTCTGCCAAGGCTGTCGCGGCCGCGATACATCACCCCGAGCGTGCAGGTGAAAAACTTGGTGGCCACCCCCAACAGCGCCGTCATCCACATCCAGAACACAGCCCCGGGACCACCGGCGGTAATGGCCAGGGCCACGCCGGCGATATTGCCCAGGCCAATGGTACCCGCCAACGCCGCCGACAGCGCCTGGGCATGGGTCAATTCACCGGCGGCATTGGGATCGTCGAACTTGCCGCGCACAATGGCGAGCGCGTGGCCGAAGTGGCGGTAGGGCGTAAAGCGCGAATACAGCGCAAAAAACAGCCCACCACCAAGCAGCAGAAGCAACAGCGGCGGCCCCCAAACAAAGTTATTAAAATCCTGGAGAAACTGATCGATGGTCGTCATGTCATATTGTTATTGTATTGAGGGCCGGCCGGCAGCGGCGCGCTGAATTGGAAGCAGGGCTGATAGAGAGGCCGGCATATTGCGATAAATAGTGCGATGCGCAGTGAGTGATATTACCGGCTAGACTACAACGATAGGGACCGCAGCACTAGCACTTACCTGCACGGCAATCCCGGTGCCGGCGCTGCGGGGCACAGCCAGCGGCGGGAAAAAATTGTAAGATTGCCGAGCAGCAGCCCGCGCCGCACCCGGCTGAGGGCGATATCTTTAGGGTAGTTAGGGCGGACTGGTTTACGCTTGACGCCAGTCTTCGATCAACAAAACAGTTAGGGGCAACGGCCTATGAAAGCGTCAGACCTGATGGTGCAGTGTCTGGAAGAAGAGGGAATAGAGTATATCTTTGGCGTACCCGGTGAGGAGAACGCCGACTTTATGATCTCACTGGAGCAGTCGGACAAAATCCGTTTCATACTCACGCGGCACGAGCAGGGCGCGGCGTTTATGGCTGAAATTTACGGCCGCCTGACGGGCAACCCGGCCGGTTGCCTGGGCACCCTGGGCCCGGGCGCCACCAATCTCATCACCGGTGTGGCCGATTCGAATATGGACCGCGCGCCCATGCTGGTGCTCACCGGCCAGGGGGCCTCGACCCGCCTGCACAAGGAATCCCACCAGGTGATGGACGTCACCGGCATGTTCGAGCCGGTGACGAAATGGGCAACCACTGTCTGGCACCCCGAGAATATCCCCGAGATCATGCGCAAAGCGGTACGCCTGGCCCGCACCGAAAAGCCCGGCGCCGTGCACATTGAACTGCCGGAGGATATCGCCAAGCTGGAGGTGGACAAACGGCCCCTGCCGGTGCAGAAATTTCGCCGGCCGGTACCGGACGACAAAATCATGGATCGCGCCTTTGCGCGTATTCGCCAGGCCCGACGCCCCATCATTATCGCCGGCAACGGCTGTATCCGCCGCCGCGCCAGCAAACAGTTGCGCCTGTTCTGCGAGAAGACCGGCATCGGAGTAGTCAGTACGTTTATGGCCAAAGGGTGCGTTGATATGGACGCCGACTACTGCCTCTACACCATCGGCCTCGGCTCCAAGGATATTCCCGCCTGTGCGGTGGATGCGGCGGATCTGGTGATCACCCTCGGCTATGACATGGTGGAGTACCACCCCCACCTGTGGAATGCGGGGCGGGAAAAAGATGTCCTGCATATCGACTTTCTGCCGGCGGAAATTGACGAAAACTATCACCCGGAAATCGAAGTGGTGGGCGACCTGGCACACGCCTTGTGGATGCTCAATGAGCGCGTCGAGCGCGACGGGCCGCTGAGTTTCGACTTCGAACCGCAACACGCTGTGCGCCGCGATATGACCCGGGAGCTGGAAGCCCACAAAGACGACACCACTACCGGCACGGTGCGCCCGCAAAAAGCGCTCTGGGACGCACGCCAGGTCATGGGCCCGCAGGACATATTACTGTCCGACGTCGGCGCCCACAAAATGTGGATCGCCCGCCACTACCAATGCCACGAACCCAATACCTGCCTGATTCCCAATGGTTTTTGCTCTATGGGCTTCGCCCTGCCGGGCGCCATCGCCGCCAGCCTGGTCTACCCGGACCGCAATATTCTGGGCATCTGCGGCGACGGCGGTTTTATGATGAACTCCCAGGAAATGGAAACCGCGCGACGGCTCAACTGCAAGCTCACCATCATGGTCTGGGAGGACGGCGGCTACGGCCTGATCGGCTGGAAGCAGACCAACGAGTTCGGCCGCCATACCGACCTGGCCTTCGGCAATCCGGATTGGGTGAAACTGGCCGCGGCGTTCGGCTGGCACGGCCATCTGGTCACCGAAGCGGCGAGTTTGCGGGAGGTGTTGAGCCAGTCATTCAATGAAGAGGGCCCCAGCCTGGTGGTGGTGCCCATCGACTACGAAGAAAACGTGAAGCTGACCAAGCGGATGGGGGAGCTGACCTGCCCCATCTGACCGGTGGATCGAGGGGGTCACTGCCGGGTCAGTGGAATCACCCCCTGTCGCTCAACCTTGAACGGTGGCAGCCAGGTGCCGAGATCGAGTTTGGCGCCCAGCACATAGTTGACTTCATTGCGGGGGCGGCGCATAAAAGTTTCGATCAATCCCAGGGCGGATACCAGGTTGGTGGAAGCGACCAGGGTCACCGGCACCTCGGTGTAGGGCTCGAGCGGCGCGATATCATTGGCCACGCCGCTGATGATATCGTGCCCCTCCAGACTCACACTGTAAGACATACCGACGACACTCAGGGTGACGGCGTTGGGGTTGGTCAGCGCCAGGTCAACCTCAAACTGCTGGGTCAGGCCACGGGCGGGCAGCAGGCGGATACCCGTCAATTCGACCTGGGGGGGCTCCACCACCTGCTGAAGGGTTGCACAGCCGCTCAGTCCCAGCAGCAGTATCCATAAAAAATAACATCGCATCATCGAATTGTCCGGTGTTTGCTGATAATGGTCGGCACTGGCATAGGTTTGCAAAACATAGGTTTACGAAAACATAGGTTTACGAAAACATAGGTTTGCCAAAGCGTCGATCAACCAAGTACCATGTTCACTACTTGCTAAGTTTACTAAGTACCATATTTACTAAGTACTATCTTCACTAAGTACTTTGTTGACTAAGTGCTACGTCGACAAAGTGCTATGTTTACTAAGCGCTATATTAACTGAGTACCATATTCACCAGGTACTATGTTTACCAGGTATTGTGTTTACTGCGCACCCTGTTTACCAAGATGTCGCTTGTAATGGGGTAACACAGCTTGCAATGGGGTACTACGATTAGCACGAGTCCCGGACAATGGCAATCTCTTATCGCTACGATACTGATAAAAATATGATGTGGTCGAGCGTTACCGGCACCCTCACCACCGAAGATATCATCGCTCATATAGACCGGCTTTTCGAGAATAACATCCGGTTGCAGGGTTTGATCGAGATGATCGACATGAACCGGGTTGGCGATGTCATCATTCGCCACTCCGACCTCTTTGCCATTCGCGAAAAGACGGCCCAACTGGCACAGAGCGGACACAAGATCTCTATCGTGTTTTGCAGCGTTCCCCGCGGCAAGGAAATCCTGCAGGTCATGGGGCCGATCTTCAACCAGATTACGGTGACTGTGCATATATGTGACACGCCGGAGGAAGCTTTGGCCTACGCCGATGCCCTGGTATACACCCGGTCGGATATCGACGGCAGCGAAAAAAAAGGCGCCTGATAAGACGCCTAATCCACTACGGAGTTTCCCAGTTAAAATTTCATATACCGGATACCGTCACCGGAGCGATACCCGGCATCGCGCAGTAACTGTGCCATATCCGAGCGGCCGCGCGGACTGGCGGTAACCAACACCACCTGCTTCGGCAACAGATGGCGCTCCCGCGCCCACCTGATGATATCGCTGCCGGTCTCCCGTTCACCGAAGTGATGGTCCAGATACAGGGTCTCTACCGGCATTTCACGCAACGCGCGCTTTCCCTGTTGTACACAGCGGGTGACTTTATCCACACTGTAAGTACGAGTGGCATCAATCAAGAGTTCCATTGCCCCTCCTTGCTGAATATTCCTGCAAACGTAGTGCGACGAAAGTGCGGCGAGAGTCTCGCCAAGCTACTCTGCATCACGCCAGGTTGCAGTGAACCCAGCTGCTCTCAATCCAGCTGCATTCAATCCGGCTGCTTTCAGGCTGCGCTCCATTCGACTCGCTTCCCTGGGCCTGATTCATCCAACCGGCTCTCTTCGATTCGCCCCTTGCAACTGCGGTTAAACAGAACCAAAGCAAACAACGCCACACCTGAAACTGCCTTAAGCCAGGTTATGTTGCAGCTACCGGCCCGACGCCACCCTTCGACAACGCCGGACGCAAGCCATTCAGTTGTTGCTCAATACGGCGACATTTTCCAGATCAGTATCTTCGTAATACTCCATGGCCGGCCTCCTCTTTGCTTTCTCTAACCAAAATACATATCAGCCCCGGAGTGAACGGGACAATAAAAAAATGCCGGGTTTAGCTGCTTTTTTACAGCCCTGTAGCCGTGGCATTGGCACCCCGAGGGACACCGCCGCCCACTGTGGGCATAAAAAAACCCGGTTGGCTTTTTTGCCTTCCGGGTTTCTCTATAAGATGTTCTGATAGATGTCCTGGAAGGCTTTTGCGCCTCCCAAGAGTGGAGACGCCGCTAGCCGATGTATGCCTGCACAGGCACACAGGCCCAAATCACGCTGCGCAGCGTGACTTGAGACATAAATTTGGCGGAAATAAAGTTCATCAAAATTCCTGGTTCCACAATCGAAACGTTTTTCGCAAGCACCGATGCTAATCACTATTCAAGTTTTGTCAATACTGGCGCGTCATTTTTTCAGAAAAATAGTATAAAGCGTAACCCAGTTCTCAGGTGTGCGCCCGTCGCGGCGATTGAGTCTATCGACTGTTCGTGATTAGCTGTGTTACTTGAACTAACACTCATGATGCCGCCGGCAGTCGGACTGCCGGCACAGGTAACCGCTTTGGTGCACAGAATTGCAGCAGAGCACAAAGATGCACAATCATGGAGCGGCATTCTATGGCCAACCCCGCCCCCCCGCTTATCGTCGTCACCGATCTTGACGGCACCCTGCTCGATCACCACGACTACAGCTGGCAAGCCGCCGGCGAGGCCCTGCAGGCGCTTGCACATCGCGCCATCCCAGTGATTTTCAATACCAGCAAGACGTTGGCGGAGACCCGCGTCCTACAGCAACGCATCGGTGTCAACCACCCCTGCATCGTCGAAAATGGTGCAGGGGTGGCTATTCCCCACGGTTATTTCCCCACTACGCCGGCAACCGCCCGGGACCAGGGTGATTTTCACCTGCAAACCCTGGGTACACCTTATGCGGACATTCGGGCAACCGTCGTGGCGCTACGGGAGAGTCGCGGCTTTGACTTTGCCGGCTTCGGCGATATGGACCTGGACGCGATCATAGACCACACCGGCCTGCCCGGAGAGGACGCCGCGCGCGCGCGCCAGCGCCAATTCAGTGAGCCCCTGGTATGGCGCGACAGCGAGGACAGCCTGACTGAGTTTATTGAGTTGATCGAAGACCGCGGGCTGCACTTTACCCGCGGCGGCCGCTTTATTCATATTATGGGTAAAAACGACAAAGGGCACGCCATGCACTGGCTGGCGGACCAGTATCCGCTGCCAAGACCGAGGGTAATGGCGCTTGGCGACGGCGAGAACGATATCCCGATGCTGCAGGCCGCCGATTTACCGGTGCTGGTGCGCTCCTCCAGCCACCGGCCGCCAACTTGGCCCGGGGCTTGCTTTGTCGACACTGAGGTTGAGACTGCGGCCAACGCCATGGCCGCGCTGAATCGCGGCGATAACGACTGCGAGGCAACAGGGATGAATCGAACCGAAACAGAGACAGACGAGAACTCTGGCAGAAGGACTCAACCGGCCCGTGACGATGGTACCGATAACGTCGGTAACGATGAAACCGGTACTGAAAACCCAGAGGCGCCCCGGCAGACAGTGCTGTTAACTGACAAACCAGGGCCACAGGGTTGGAATGACGCCGTACTGACGGCTGTCCGTCTGCTTGCTCGCTAACAGTACAGCCACTACCGAATTCGGAGAGAAACGATGGGAGACTTTTACCAGAACGGGGTCATCACCACCCTGCACAATCTGTCACAGAGACCGCTCGAGGCGCTGGAGGCAGAGTTGGTCCAGTTCTCCAAATCCCGGCCTATGAGCCTGGTGCTGCCGAGCCTCTACTCGGAGTTACAGGGACCGGCCCTGGATGCGATTGTCGAGCATCTGACCGAAGTACCCTACCTGGACGAGATCGTTATCGGTCTCGACTGCGCCACCGAGGCGCAGTACCGTGAAGCACTGCGTTTTTTCGCCCGCCTGCCACAGCGCCACCGGGTACTCTGGAACGACGGACCGCGCCTGCAGAACCTGCACCGCAAACTGGTGGACAAGGGGCTGTCGCCGGGCGAGCCGGGCAAAGGGCGCAATGTCTGGTTTTGTTTCGGCTATGTATTGGCATCCGGTCGCGGGCGCTCCGTGGCACTGCACGACTGCGACATCCTGACCTACGACCGCGGGCTGCTCGCGCGCCTGATTTACCCGGTCGCAAACCCCAGCTTCAACTATACCTTCTGCAAGGGCTACTACGCCCGGGTGGCGGACGGCAAGATCAACGGCCGTGTCAGTCGCCTGTTGGTCACGCCGCTGTTGCGCGCGCTCAAGAAAACCATCGGCCAGTTGGACTACCTGGAATACCTGGACAGCTACCGCTACCCTTTAGCCGGCGAATTTTCCCTGCGCCGCGATGCCCTGCTCGATATTCGTATCCCCAGCGATTGGGGCCTCGAAATCGGCGTGTTGTCGGAAATGAAGCGCAACTATGCGACCAACCGCATCTGCCAGGTGGATATCGCCGATATCTACGACCACAAACACCAGGACCTCTCCCCCAACAACGACAAGACCGGCCTGTCAAAGATGTCGATCGATATCAGCAAAGCGGTGTTTCGCAAACTGGCCACCAACGGTGTGGTGTTTTCCACCGAAACGTTCCGCTCCCTAAAAGCCACCTACTACCGTATTGCCCTGGATTTCGTTGAGACCTATTATAACGACGCCGTTATCAACGGCTTAAATCTCGATATTCACAAAGAAGAGCAGGCGGTCGAAATGTTCGCCGAAAATATTCTCAAAGCCGGCATCCACTTTCTCGACAACCCCATGGAGACACCGTTTATCCCCAGTTGGAACCGCGTCTTGAGTGCGCTGCCGGACCTCGGCGAAGAATTCCTGGCGGCGGTAGAGGCCGACATACAGGAGTTTTCGCCGTGAGCAGCGTTTCTCACTCGGCGGTCGAAACACTGCATCACCGGGTACTGGGACACCTGCAACATCTCTACCCCGAGCAGTCGGCAGACGCGATACTCGCGCAGCTTATGTCAACCATGCGCCTGGACCGGGCTGTCGAACAGCCCACCCCGCACGGCAATCTTTGGGATCAGGCCGATATCATTGCGATTACCTACGGCGACAGTATCCGCAGCGCCGATGAAAAGCCGTTGCAAACCCTGCATCGGTTTTTCAACCGGCACCTGCGCGGCAGCATCAACGGCATTCATATCCTGCCGTTTTTCCCGTGGAGTTCCGACGATGGGTTTTCCGTTATTGACTACACCTCAGTCAACGAAGGGCTTGGCGATTGGCGGGATATCAAGGCGATCGCCCGGGACTATAACCTGATGGCGGACCTGGTAATCAATCACTGTTCCGCCCGCAGCCGCTGGTTTGAGAACTTCAAGGCGCGGCTGGACCCCGGTCAGGACTACTTTGTCGAGGCGGACGCCGGCACCGATCTGAGCCGGGTGGTACGACCGCGCACGTCGCCACTGCTGAAAGCCGTGGAAACCCTCGCCGGCCAACGCCACGTGTGGTGCACCTTCAGCCACGACCAGGTCGATCTCAACTTTCGCAACCCGGCGGTGTTGATCGAGTTTGCGCGCATTATTCGCCAGTATCTGGACGCCGGTGTCAAGTTGTTTCGCCTCGACGCCATCGCCTTTCTCTGGAAAGACCCGACGACCAGCAGCATCAACCTGCCCGAGACCCACGAAATGGTGCGCCTGCTGCGCACACTGATCGAGCACTGCGACAAAAACGCCATCATTATCACCGAAACCAATATCCCCAACCGCGAGAACCTGGCCTACTTCGGCAATGCCAACGAGGCCCATGTAATTTATAACTTCTCACTGCCGCCGCTGTTGCTGCACGCCCTGGTCTGCGGCGATGCCCGCCACCTTAAAACCTGGATGATGAGCATGCCGCCGGCGCAAAACGGCACCGCTTACCTGAACTTTCTCGCCTCTCACGACGGCATCGGTCTGCGGCCCGCCGAGGGCCTGCTCTCCACCGAGGAAATAGACCGACTGGCCGGGCTGATGCAACGCTTCGGCGGCCGGATATCCTGGCGCGCCCTGGAAAGCGGGGAGAACCGGCCTTATGAAATCAATATCGCGCTGTTTGACGCCCTCAAAGGTACACTTGCCTGTGCAGACGACGGTTTGCAGCTGGAGCGTTTTATCTGCGCCCACACCATTATGCTGGCACTGGAGGGAATTCCCGCATTCTATATCCACAGCTTGTTTGGCACCCGGAACGACTATCAGCGCCTGGAGCACACCAGCCAGAACCGCTCCATCAACCGGCATCAATGGGATATCGGTAGACTCGAAGCGGCCCTGAGCGACCCCGACGGGCAGCACCGGGAAGTATTCGAGCGGTTGCAAACTATGATCACCATTCGCCGCGGGCAGGCCGCCTTTCACCCCAATGCCACCCAATTCACCATGCATGTCGGCAGCGCTATTTTTGCCTTCTGGCGCCAGAGCAGCAACCGTGGCCAGAGTATTTTCTGCCTGCACAATATCAGCGATGTCACACAGACCGTGCCGCTTGCTGACATTAATCTGATTGAGCTCGACGACTGGCACGACTTAATCAGCGGTGAACGTTACTCGAACTTACAGGACACGATAACTCTGCGGCCGTACCAGTGTGTGTGGATCAGCAATCGTTGATTTATCGTCACGCCCTACGAGACAACCACAAAACGACCTGAGTTCGCTCCAGGCCGACCAACAGGGAAGCCTGCGCGAGGGGCACTTTGGACAGAAACTCAACCGGAATAATGGCGGGAACACCCCACCGCCAAAAGGCGCCACTGAAAACCTACACCACCAGCAGCCAGGGCCGGTATAGTTGTGCCCTCCATATCTATAGCAGTTATTTGGGTTACATTAACTACAGTATCGGCGAGGCTTTTAACGGTATTCAACAACTGATTGGATTCAAACGCCGATCATAACGTTGCCGTTTGCAGCGCGGTTACCAAACACTGAAGCGCCGGGCTTATATAGGCGCGGGACCTATAGATGAGATAAACAGGAATGCCAGTGCACAGTTGCGGCCAATCCAGCACTCTCAGGGTGCCGCGATCCAACTCCTCCTGCATACTGCTCAACGGCAGCAGGCCGCAACCGAAGCCCGCCTCAATCATACGTTTTTGGGCAGTAAGGCTATCGACATCGACAAACTCGACCCCCTCAATACCAGCCTGCAAAACCTGCCGGCGCAACAGTACCGGATAGTTGAACTGCGCAGCATGCTGTTCGAGAGGAAATGACAACCATTTTTTATAAAGCTGTGACAGCGGCACTGACGCTTGCGTTTGATCGCCAACGTCTCCCGCTGCCACCGGTACCACTCGCTCGTCCCCCAGGAGTATTCGCTTCAAATCCGGATTCGGATCGTCGAAATAACGCACTCCCAGATTCACCTCGCCGTTCAGCACCAGCGTGCTTACCACGGCGCTCGAGGCGGTGCGCAGTGTCAGCTCCACCTGCGGATAAGCCCGGCAGTAGGCGTGCATGGCATCGGTGATTCCGGTGCTCGCCAGCGTCCCGACCAGGGCACAGGAGACAGCGCCACGAGCCTGCGCCAGTCCGTCGCGCACAATGTCGACGCCATCTCTGACACTGGCAATAGCCCGGCGCGCATAGGGTAAAAAACTTTCCCCGGGTTCGGTCAACACAACGCCGGTGGCGATTCTGTCAAACAGTGAGGCGCCCAGCATATCTTCCAACTGGCGGATACGGCGACTGATGGCCGGCTGGGTCAGGTTGAGCTTATTGGCCGCCTTCGAAAAACCTTTTGCTTCGGCGATAGCGACGAAGGCCTCCAGTTGACTGAGTTCCATAGCAATAAAAATACCTGATGGGTGCCATCAAAAAGTTGCATTAGACCAGGGCCGATGAATTCTGAATACTGACGCCCTCGACCAATAGAGTAATACACTGTCACTGAACGGGGACCGTCGCAATGATCAAAAACCAAAAGGACAAGGCCGCAAAGTTCGCCGCACAGCATCGCACCGACGGCTGCTTTATTATGCCAAACGCCTGGGATATCGCCAGCGCCCGGTTGCTGGCGGCGGCCGGCTTTAGCAGCATTGGCACGACCAGCGCCGGCATTGCATTTTCACTGGGATGTCCGGACCACACCAGTGCCGGCAACCCTCGACGTATGGATCGCAAGAGGATGATCGACCGCGTGGCGGCAATAGCCGCAGCGGTGGATGTCCCGGTAAATGCGGATCTGGAGGCGGGCTACGGCACAACGGCAACCGAGGTCGCCAAGACCATCACCCACGCCATTGCCGCGGGTGCCGTCGGCGCCAATATCGAAGATTTTACCGGCAATCCGCACGCGCCTCTGCTCGAGTGCGAACGGGCCGTCGAACACCTGATTGCCGCCCGCGAGGCGGCCACCGCCAGCGGCATCGCGTTTACGCTCAACGGTCGCACCGACGGCTTTCTGGTCGGTGCGGCCGACGCTTTGCGGGAATCCATCCACAGAGCCAATCGTTATGCCGAAGCCGGCGCCGATTGCCTGTTTATACCCGGCGTCAGCGATGCTGCAACCATCGCCGCCCTGGTAGAGGAGATTGACGCACCGCTCAATGTCGTGATGGGGCTTACAGGTAACGACCTGAATCGGCAGCAGTTGCAAAACCTGGGTGTCAGGCGTATCAGTATCGGCGGCAGCCTGGCCCGGGCCAGCCTGGCGCTGGTTGCGCAGGCGGCACAGGAGATGGCGACACGGGGAACGTTCACCTTCGCCGAACGGCAACTGCCCCAAGAGCGAATAAACAGGCTTTTGGCAAAAAATTAGCCACCAGGCCGCAATCAAGACGACGGCTCAATCGTTGTTTACGGTAAGCGCACTCAAAACGCCGCCTCGGTACCCGCGATCGGCATTCGGCCAGGGTGCTGTTTCACACCATCTCTGCGAAAGGGCCTTACCATGAAAGAAAAACTGATTTAGCGTCCGTCGAACAGGCCGGGGATTAGCGTGGCGGCGCTGTTGCACCGGCCTGCCATGTCGCGATCAATTCACAGTTCTATACGCCTTTTCTGCTCCGAAATGGACTGGCGATAGAGGTAGTCGCCGGTATCGGCCAGGCGCATGGGACTGTAAAACTCGCCCAGGTCCTGCCGCTGCCACACGCCTGTGCCCACTTCCCGGGCGACAACGTCTTTATAGGTGTAAAGAAACAGGCGCGCCCGCACATACAGCGGCGGTTGGCGGGTAAAGGGGGAATCTCCAAACAACGCCAACACACTCTGGTTACCCTGCAGCAACCGAATCAACAGGGTTTCAAACCACAGCTCATCGGCCTCGCCATCCAAACCCGCAAACCAGAGCTGCCAGTCCAGGCGCGGTTGATGGGGGATATTCCAGCTCAATTCCTTGTTCGGGTCGCCGGGCTTGTAACGAAACGTGTAAGCCTGCCAGTTGATCCCGTCACTGGAGCCCTCGATGACGATCTCCGGCCGCGTCTGGGTCATAATCGCAAACAGTCCGTAGCGATTGCTTATATGGAACGGATGCGCAGCCCGCATAATATCGGCCAACGGCGATCCCGGTAGACGCTTGAAAGCCTGCGTCCAGATATGACCTATTCCCACACTGAATACGACCGCCGCCACAGCACCAACCAACCCGCGCCCAAGCTTTGAACGACGCACCGGCGGCGCAGGTGTTAAGTCTTTTGGCCCGAACCCCAGGCGCAGCTTCCCGAAACCCAAGCGCTGCAATGCCCGGTCGTCCAACAGCACCAGGCACAGCGCCAGGGTCAGGAGGTTGAAAAACGTATAATTACCGGTCAGCAGAATCAACACCTGCAGCAGCGCAAATACCGCGGCGGCAAACTGGCGCGGGCGGCGCGGCAGGAAAATAAAAAACGGTATGATCAACTCGACGACCAGTGTCAGGCCGGTCGCCCCCTTGAGCAGATAGTCGGGCAAATGATGGGCATACCAGGCCAGCGGCGTCGGCAGCGGCTGGGTTTCAAAATGGTAGGTGAGCGCCGTCCAGTTGGCCCAGCTGAAATCCCCGCTGGTGACTTTTGCCAGGCCCGACATCCACATAAAGCGAAACATCAGCCAGCGCAGCAGCCAGATGCCCAGCGGCCGCGAGTACCACAGCAGCAATGCCGCAAAGCCGCACTCCAGCAACAGCATATCCCATTGGAAGCGGGTAAAGTCCTGCCCCGCGTGCACCAGAGACAGGTAGAGGCAGTAACAGCCGAACAGCGACAACAACACCCAGCGGTTGAAAATCACCAGCAACGCCAGGCAACCCCCGGCCAGGGTTGCCGCCACCAGCGCGCCATCGCCGGGGGCAAACCAGAACAGGGTCGGCAGCAGCCGGTAACCCTCGGTGCCATAAGCCTCGGTCACCGCCTGTAAATAGGGATCGAGCGGCGCCAGACCACCGCTGCCCACCAAGCCCAGTATCTGCCACCCCAGCGAGGCGAAGGCGAACAGGTAAATCACCCCCAGCAGCCGCAAAAACCACCGGGCTGTCACCTCGAATCGCGCCGGCATCCAGGTATCGCCCCAACACCAGCGACTGACGCGATGCGCCGCCCGGCGATGGCGGGACACCCAGCGATAGAGCGCTTCACTCAACGGCGCAAAGCCGGGCAGATACCGATAGGCCCACCACCAGAGGGCACTGCCCCCGATGGCCAGCACGCGAAAAGCGGCGCCGGCACCCTGATAACGGCTGTCACCGTAAAGCAACTGAATAGCCGCCCGGCAATCCGCTTCGCTCAGTGAAGCAAGGTGCCGGCGCGCTGTTTGATAGGGCTGGTAGTCAACCTTGTCACCGGTGCGGGCCCGGGCGTAGTTGACGCAGTAGCGACAAAAAGCGCAGTCACCATCGTAGAGTAGAGTTGCAGTAGTCATAGCCACCCGGCGTCTTGCGGGATTGCCGTGCCCGGCTCCCCCCTGTAGGTCGTGGTATATGTCGCCATTGTCCCGCCTCCGGCGGGCGCTGTCACCAGCACAGCGACGAATTTGCTATTTTCCCAGACGTCGGCTACAACAATGCTGACCAAAGTGAAACCCAAAAACACAACCCCAGATTTTGTCATCTCTAACCATCTTTTCGGACTGATTCTAGCAGCCGTGGGAGACTATTATGGAATTTACAGCACAATGGCTGGAAAATAACAGCGGCCTGATACTGGCCTATATCGTAAAAATCGTCGTGGCCCTGGCCATTATTTTTATCGGTCGCTGGCTCGCCAAAACCGTGTCGGGCCTGATGCAAAAAGCGCTCGGCCGCCGCCAGGTGGACAGGGCTGTGGGCGCCTTCCTCTCCAGTATCGTCTACGCTTTGATACTGGCGGCAACCGTGCTGGTAGCCTTCGGTCATGTGGGCATAGAGACCACTTCGTTCATCGCTATTCTCGGTGCCGCCGGACTGGCTGTCGGCCTGGCGCTGCAAGGGTCGCTGGCCAACTTTGCATCTGGCGTACTAATCATTTTGTTCCGCCCTTTCAAGGCCGGCGATTTTGTCGAGGCCGGTGGAGTCTCGGGCTCCGTGCACAAGATCGAGATCTTCTCCACCGTGCTGAAGACGCCCGACAATAAGGTAATCATCCTGCCCAACAGCCTGATTACCGGAGCGCCTATCACCAACTATTCCACATCGCCCACGCGGCGTATCGATCTCGTTATCGGAGTAGGCTATGATGCCGACCTGCAGCAGGCCAAGCAGATATTGAACAATATCGTCGCCGGCCATCCCGCCATCCTTGAAGAGCCCGCACCGACAGTGGCGGTGGTGGAACTGGCCGACTCATCGGTGAATTTTGCCGTACGTCCCTGGGTCAATACAGCAGACTACTGGCCGACGCACTTCGATTTAATGGAAACCATCAAGCTGAAGCTGGACGAAAACAATATCAGTATTCCCTTCCCGCAGATGGAAGTGCATATGCAAAGCCAGACCGGCGACTGACCCCCTCAATCACCTTGGGATAATAACGTTAAGGAGTTTGCTTCAATGAATAAATCGCGCTTTACGGCAACCAACCTCGTCGCCATGGCAATATGCGCCTGGCACGGCCCCAGTATTGCCAATCAGGACCAAGACGAGGTCTGGAGCGGAGCGGCGGAGCTGGGGGTGATTGTCACCTCCGGCAATACCGAGAGTACGTCTGTAAAAGGGGGGCTTGAAGTAGAGCAGGCACTGGAAAACTGGAACAATGAATACCAGTTCGATGTGTTGTTCAAGGAGGACCAGGTCACCGACGATACCACCGGCGAGGAGGAAACGGAAAAAACTGCTGAGAAGTATTTTCTTTCCGCCAAAGGTAACCGGCGTCTCGAAGACGATAAGAGCAAGTTGTTTCTGTTCGGCTCACACACCGACGATAAATTTGCCGGGGTGAGTGAGTACACCATCATCGCCGCCGGTTACGGCCGGCGGCTGCTGGAAACCACCCACACATCGCTGGATGCCGATATCGGCCCCGGTTACGCCTTCGGTGAACAATCCGACGGTGAGGAGATCGAGGATGTTATTTTGCGCGCCTCGGCCAATTTTCGCTGGGATATCAGTGAAAACGCCAAGTTCGTGCAAAAGATCAGCACCGAGGCGGGGGCGGACAATACCCGCACCATTGCCGAAACCAGCCTCACCACGCAGATCAACGGCTCGCTCAGTATGAAACTCGGCCTGACGATCACCAACAACAGCGAGGTCCCGGACGACACGGAAAAAACCGATACCGAATCAACGGTGACCCTGGTTTATTCATTCTGAAGGCCCGACCGTGAAGGGCTGCCGCCGCGGCCCGATTCACGGGCCCGCCAGCGCCTGTGATAGAATAACCGGCCGCCACGACCACTGATTCGCCGACTATGTCCGCCCGCGCCGATACGGAAAATTTCCGCGACCTGTTTCTCACCGACACCCCGCTGCTGGATGTGCGCGCGCCGGTCGAGTTCGCCCGGGGCGCCTTTCCCACCAGTGAAAATATCCCGCTGCTCGACAACGACCAGCGCCGGGCCATCGGCATACGCTATAAAGAGCAGGGGCAGGAGGCCGCCATCGCACTCGGCTGGGAACTGGCCACGGCGGCAATCCGCCAACAGCGACAGACGGCCTGGCGGGACTTTTGCCGGCGCCACCCCCATGGCTATCTGTATTGCTTTCGCGGCGGTTTGCGCTCGCGCCTGAGCCAGCAGCTTTTAGCCGAGACCGGCGTCGACTACCCGCTGGTACGCGGCGGTTACAAAGCAATGCGGCGCTTTCTGCTGCAGCAACTGGAACATGCCTGCGGCAACGCCCGGTTGATCTTGTTGAGCGGCCCCACCGGCAGTGGTAAAACAGCGGTCATCCGGGCCCTGCCGCGGGCGCTCGATCTGGAGGGCAGGGCCAACCATCGCGGCTCCGCGTTCGGCGGCCTGCCCGGCGGCCAGCCTGCCCAGATCGATTTCGAAAACGCCCTCAGTATCGACTGGTTGCGGCTGCACCACCGCGACCCGCAACCGGTATTTGTCGAGGATGAGGGGCGCCTGATCGGCAAACTCACCCTGCCGCCGGGTTTGCAAAGCGCGATGAGGCAGTCCCCCATCGCGGTGCTTGAACACCCGCTCGAGGAACGGGTGCAACAGATTATCGACGACTACATCATGAGTCTGGCGCCCCGCGACCCGACATACGGCGATGACACCGCTGTCGCCAGGTTCCAGACCGGGATACAGGCCAGTCTCGATCGCATCAAAAAACGGCTCGGCGATCAGCGCCACCGGTTTTTATCCGCCAGCTTTACCGCGGCAGCGGCCCATCTCCGCCAGACCGGCAGCGCCGAGGGCTACCGCGAAGGCGTGGCGTTGCTGTTGCGCGAATACTACGATCCCATGTACGCCTATCAACTGGATAAACGGCGCGGCGACGTTGTTTTTCGCGGCGACCGCGAGGAGGTGATAGCCTGGGCGCAGAACGCCGCAGAGTCTGGCGGCTTACCTGGCTGCAGTCATCGCAACACTGCGCCGCTGTCGCCATTGTAATAACTGAACCCCTTGCAGGCGCCGGTTGCGCGAGGGGGTTGCCCAAGAGCTGCGCCTGCCCGGGCAAGCCACCCCGGAACCGCTGTAAACCAGTCCCGCAGTACTGTTTGCGGCTTTATTGTGAGTTCAATCACTTTCGGCGGGCAAACGGCTGTGGTGTAATTCCAGTTCCACACTCGGGCAATGGGGCGGATATGTCTTCATCTCCGGTAGAAAACACAGATTTGCTCGGCGGTCGGGAGATTCACCTGCTCCGGGACCAACCCTCAGTATTTCCCAACCTGCAACAATTGCGCAGCGAGTTTGACTTTCGCATTCTCGAAATTCGCCTGGCCGGCAGTACGGAGCCACAATTCGTGCTGGTGACGGGCGAATATCGCACAGTGCCAACCGCCGCCCTGACACCGGCATTTGCCTCGCTGGCCGAACTCGACGCCTACGCCGGCACCAGCAGAGAAGATATCCAACATGAGTTTCTCTTCGGTTTTGTCAACGACGATATCAACCTGGCCAACGACGGCCTCCCCTGACTGCGCGATACACCAACCTGCGGACAATAACACCGGCACCTGCCAAAACGGGTATTCCAACGATCGACACAGGTTTTACCCGCGCCCACTTGCCTGATTTTCGTTCGATCTCACAGGCGCCGCAGCACCTGATGCCCGCGGTTGCGGCGCGAAAACCCAGACAACGGGTCGGTCCGAGACCCGGCAATATCCGGGCTGGACGCCGGGTGCAGGTGAACAGCATAATGTCGCCATGCACGCATCCACCGCCGACCCTATCATCGACAAAGACATCATACTGATCGGCGGCGGCCACAGCCATGCGCTCGTCTTGCGCCGGTGGGCGATGCGCCCGACGCCGGGCGTCCGCCTGACCCTGGTATCGCCACAGGTAACCACCCCTTACTCGGGCATGCTGCCCGGCCTGGTCGCCGGGCACTACGACAGCGCCGATCTGCATATCGACCTGCTGAACCTGTGCCGGCTGGCGCGGGTGCGCTTTATCCAGGCGACGGTCACGCGCCTGGACCTGGAGCGCAAACGGGTGCTGCTGTCCGATCGCCCTGCCCTGGAAGCCGATCTGGTCGCCATCAACTGCGGTATCACACCCAACCTGTCGGTACCCGGCGCCCGCGAACACAGCACGCCCGTCAAACCCATCGCCAGTTTTCAGCGCCGGTGGCAGGCACTGCGCGAACGCCTGCAGGTGGCAGATGAGCAAACGCTCGACATCGGCGTGGTGGGCGGTGGCGCCGCCGGTGTGGAGCTGATCCAAGCCATGCACTACGCGCTCAGTCGCGATAAGAAGATTGCAGCGGCCCTGCGCTTTCACCTGATCCAGAAGGGAGAGGGTTTGCCTGAAGGTTATCCGCCAGCCGTGCAGCGCGGCCTGGCTGCGCGGTTGCGCCGCCGGCATATACAAGTGCATCCCAACTTCACAGTGTGCAGCGTCACCGGCGCAGGGGTTATCGACCAACACGACCGACTGCTGCCACTGCAGGAGATCTTCTGGTGCACCGACGCCGGGGCACCGGCCTGGCCGGGCGAGTCCGGCCTGAAAACAGACGCCAAGGGATTCGTGGAAGTGAACCGCTACCTGCAATCCACCAGCCATCCCTGGGTTTTTGCCAGCGGCGATGTCGCCCATCTGGCGGACGACCCGCGCCCGAAAGCCGGCGTGTTTGCAGTGCGCCAGGGCCCGGTGCTGTTTCAAAACCTGAGCCGTTTTAGCCGGCAAAAAAAACTGCGGCCCTTTCACCCGCAGCGGCGCTTCCTCAGCCTCCTTACCTGCGGCGACCGCTACGCCCTCGCCAGCCGCGGACCCGTGAAACTGGCGGGACGCTGGGTGTGGCATTGGAAAGACCATATCGACCGGCAGTTTATGCGCCGCTTTACCCAAGTGCCGGCGCGCTCGATGGCCGCACCGGCAGTTGCCGGCGCCCGCGGCGAGGACATGCGCTGCAACGGCTGCGGCGCCAAAGTGGGAGCGGACATATTGACACGGGTGTTGAACCGGTTGCAGGCCGAACCCGCGTTCAAACTCGAACCGGGCAGCGACGACGCCGTGGCGGTAACACTGCCGCCACAATCACAGTTGCTGCAAAGCGTGGATTTCTTCCGCGCCCTGATCGACGACCCCTATCGCACCGGCCGCATCGCCGCACTGCATGCCATGAGCGATTTGTTTGCCGTGCACGCCCAACCCCACAGCGCCCTGGCCATCGCCATTCTGCCCCACAGCGCCGCGCCGGTGCTGGAGCGGGACCTGTACCAGCTACTGGCCGGCGCCCTGTCGGTGTTAAGTCATCACAATTGCACGCTGATCGGTGGACACACCGGCGAGGGCGCCGAACTCAGCCTGGGTTTTTGCGTCAACGGTATTGCCGCCAAACCCCTTATGCACAAGCGCGGTATGCGCGCCGGCGACCGGCTGATACTGACCAAACCCCTGGGCAGCGGTATGCTGTTTGCAGCTTTTATGCAGGGCGCCGCCAGCGGCGACTGGGTGGCCCGGGCGCTGGCACACATGGAGCAATCCAACGCCGGCGCTGCAGGTATTTTGCAGCGCCACGGCGCCAGCGCCTGTACCGATATCACCGGCTTTGGTCTACTGGGCCATCTGCGGGAGATGCTGACCGGCAGCGGCTGCCGGGTGACAATCGCTATCGACGCCCTGCCGCTGCTGCCCGGCGCTGCCAACTGCGCGGTCCGCGGCTATCGCAGCAGCCTGCATCCGCACAATCAACAGGCCGGCGAGTTGATCCAGGATCGGGAAATCTGGTTGCGCCACCCCGCCTATCCGCTGCTGTTCGACCCCCAGACCGCCGGCGGCCTGCTGGCCAGTGTACCGAGCGGTCAAGTTGCCGACTGCCTTGCCACTCTGCGCAATGCCGGTTATAAAGACGCACGGGTAATCGGCGAGGTGGCCGCTACTGATTTGACCCCGTTCGTCGGGCTCCAGTGAAACCCGGCCTATATTGCGCGGCCACTGGGGCACAGGGGAACCATTTCGGGGTTACTCTATCTTAAGTAGCACGATAGCGAAGCTCCGGTTGCAGACGCTTTTTCTTACGAGGTCATATTCTACTCACCATGGCACAACTACGATTTACAGGTATTTGCCTATGGCTGATCTTTGCTGTCAGCGTCAACGTCCAGGCGGGTAAACCCCTTGCCGTGGGGTCCAAGGCACCGGACTGGATACTGCCCGATACCAAGGGCAAACATGTTTCCTTTTACGAGAGCTGCAATGACCACACCGCGGTCGTGCTCTTCTGGGCCACCTGGTGCCCCTATTGCAGTGCCCTGATGCCGGAGCTGGAAGCCTTGCGCAGGGAACTGAAAGACGAACCGATCAAGTTTTACGCGCTCAATATCTGGGAAGACGGCGACCCCCTTGCCCATATGAAAACCCACGACTTCGGTTTTAAACTGGTGCTCAACGCCGAGCGTGTCGCCAAGCGCTATGGCGTCATGGGCACGCCGGGTCTGTTTATGATAGGGCCCGATAAAACCATTCGCTACATCCGCGCCAAAGGCAGCAAACCGACGGAGGTGGTAGCAGCCATCCGTAAAACCTTTACCGAGATTCGCACACCGGTTAGCGCCGAGCCGTAAGCGGGCACCGGCTCAGCGCAATTCCGCCTCGATATCACGCAGCAGATCAAGGGGTTCTACCTCTGAGCCGACCATATCCGCGGTCCAGTTGATCCCGGCGAGCAGGACATCGTTGTGCATCCCCGGCAACCAGTCCTCCAACAGCTCTTCCAGCGACACCGGTACCGCGCGGTAGTCGACCCACTCATCGACACAGTGGCCCTGGGCAAATTCCGGTTGCGACCAAAACGGCAGCACATCGGAATCGGGATATTTTTCCGAGGGACACAGGGCCCAACCATCGGGGCCTTCGAGGCCCCAGACACAACCCGTCTCAAGCGCTTCGACAATAAAGCGGTCGTAGTTTTCTTCGATACTTTCCGATAACGGTTCCATAACGCGCGCCAGCCTTGTCTCTGTCTTATGCGTGGGGACTTCAGATTACTTTACTCTGGTGTTGATGGCGGCCACCGCCGCAGGTTTTGCTCTTTCACAAGATGAGTGTGTGCCCCCACTCGCGCAACCACTGCCGGTGCCGGCGATAATCCGGGCACAGTGACTCCACCAGCCGCCAATAAGCGGCGCTGTGATCCAGATAACGCCGGTGGCAGACTTCATGCACCACCAGGTAATCCACCACCGGCTCCGGGGCCAGCACAATCAACCAGTTGAACTGGATTTTGCCGGCGCGGGTGCAGTGCCCCCACTTGGTTTTGGTCAGGCGCAGGGTTACCGCTGCGACGGACACCCCCAGACGCCGGGCACAGGCGTGGGTCTTCTCGGTTAGCAACGCCAGCGCACGGTCCCGATACCAGTCCGCCAGCACCCGGCGCAACCACGCCTCTCCACCGGCGCGACTGCCGCAGGTAACCAGCAACTGATCGCCCTGCAGGTCCACCGCCGTGCGCCGTGCGGATCGCAGAACCAGCCGATAGGACTCGCCCAGCCATCGAAAGCGGCCGCCCTCGACATACTCGGGCGCCACTATCTGACTCGAGCGCACCTGCAACTGTCGCTGCTTTTGCAACACCCAGTCGCGCCGCTGCAGCAGCCACGCCTGCAACTGCCGCTGATCGACGCCTTTGGGAGCCCGCACCGTGATCCCGCCGGCATCGACCTCCAGGCTGATACTGCGCCGCCGCGGCGACAACTTCAGGATGTAGTCGTAGCCGAGCAGTGCTTTGGCGGGTACGGGGATCTCGGTGATTTGCAGACGGGCTAGGCGGCGGGGCATAGTGCAAACTCAGCAGGCGCGAAGCGGTTATTGTACCTCACTTTGAAGGCGTCACGGTTTCGCTGTAAGCTTCGAGTTAAAATGTCACGGTCGGTGCCCTGGGCACATTATGAATTCGCCATCGTCTGTGGCAGCAAGAGGCGCCTGATAATAGATGACACTATCCCATGGCGGAGATATTGACGCCGAGCGCAATGTGACGCAGAGCACGGCACAGGTCGTCGCCTGCCTGACCGAAGGCAGGCGCCTGTTTATCGTCTACAATCGCCTGTTGGATCGGGATATCCAGCCTTCCGAAGAAGACTTCTCAGTAAAAATCAAAGGCAAGAACGCCGCTATTCAGGCTGCGCATCTACAGTCGCCAATACAAGCGGGGTCATCCTGGTCGCTGATCACCGTGCTGGTGGACCGCGTGCTGCCCACCGCCACCGAGGTGGCGGTGGGCTATCACCCGATCCAGTGGTTGATGTGTTCCCTGAACCGCGAAGAGCCGGTGGAGCCGTTCGACATTGTCACCCGCCTGCGCGACGGCGCGGCGCTGGCCCCCCTGGCAGGCGCCGGCGCGGGCGACACCAACGGCGGCGGCAAAGTGGTATCCGGCGCTAAAGCCACCATCACCGGCGCCACCGCCAAAAAGGTGAAGGTCCAACTGGCAAGAGAGCTGGATATTTACCAGAAGCTGGACGCGAGAGATTTCCGAGCCGAACTGAGCGACCGCTGGTTGACGGTCACCAAAGCTTATTTCAACCCTACCGGCAGCGCGGCCACCGAACTCTGGCTGGAGCTGTGGGAGACACTCGACGGCGGCAACCAGATCAAGGTCAGTTTTAAATCGCCTCGCAATCAATTGAAAACCGTCGACGGCACCACCATCGTTTCGTTTACCGCCGCCGGTATAACCGCAAGCGACAGTGCCGTCCCCCCGGTTGCGGCGCCGGCGTCTGCCACATTACAAAGCCCACATCCGGACTTGATGGATGTGCAAGAAGTCTACGCCAGTCTATCGCCTGTCGATAAAGAAATAGCCACGCTGATGGGCTTTAAAGCAGAGGTTTTAACGCCGGCAACAACACCTGCGCAAAACCGGATAGACCCGGCGCTTGAGGTTAAGTCTGAAGTTGGGGACCGGCCCGAAGTCGAGGGTCCGACCGAAGTTGAGATCGAGCCGAAAGTCGCGACCGACACCAAAGCCAATGTCGAAAACCAGGCCAATGTCGAAAACCAGACCAAAGCCGAGACCGAAACTGAAAGCATAGGCCACGAAATCGAAACCGGCGTAGACCCGGTATCTCAGCCGCCGCCGGTTGCCGCACTGGACCCATCCCAGGCACCGGCTGCCGGTCCCGCCGCACCGCGCAGGCCCGCCCGGATCAAAAAGCTGCTGCGCTACGGCGGCGCGGTTATCGCCGTGTGGCTGCTGGCCGTGATGTTGTACAACGGCAGCCAGCTATCCGGCGGCGGTGCGGCACAGTCATCGGGCCCGGCGGCGGCAAAGCCGTGCACTATCGACTACCCCGATGGCGGGCGCTACCAGGGCGGGTGCAAAGCCGGCAAAAGACACGGGCAGGGTCGCTACCTGTGGGCGTCCGGCGTGAACTACGAAGGCGGCTGGGCCGATGATGCCATGCACGGCGACGGCGTTATGAACCTGAACAACGGCGCCCGTATCGAAGGCAAATGGCAGCACGGCAACTCCATCGGCGTCACCACGATTACCTGGCCCAACGGCACCCACTATATCGGCCAGGTCAGCAATACCCAACCCAACGGCATCGGCAAGATCACCTATGCCAGCGGCGATGCCTACAAGGGGCAGTTCAAGAACAGCCTTATGCACGGAGAGGGCACCATGATCTGGGCCTCGGGGGCTAAGTATAGCGGCGCCTATCAGGAGGGCGTCGCCAGCGGCCAGGGCGTTTACTGGTCCACCGACGGCAGTCGTTTCGAGGGCCTGTTTGCCGAGGGTAAGCCGACCCGCAAGGGTACCTGTTACCGGCCCGACGGCAGCAGTAAGCTCGGTCGCTGCCGGCGGTGAAACTGCCGACTTCACAGCAGATCCGGGACGATGCTGTAAAAGCGGCGTCGACCCGGGTTGCGCAACGGGTGTCGCCCCATCGAGGTCAGCTACCCGTGCTAACTCCGGGTAGCTGATGCACGGCACTGAATAAAATCCGGCGCTTGTCGCTGCGTCACAGTGTCCGTCGTGTCATAAAGAAATCACTATTGTGGCATCGAAGGCAATCTCTCCCTGCAGGCGAGAAATTCTGCGAGCGCCTCTTCAATACCCAATGTGTCAATTGGATACTCGTGAACCTTATCGACACTGGCCGGCGGTTGGACAGCGCTATCGGTATCCGCGGTACTCGACCGCACGCTGCCTTTGTTGCTTAGTTCGTCACCAGCGGCAGGTGCGAAAACGGTGTAAGTAGCCGGAAAATTGCCTTTACCAGAGTCCCGGACCGTAACAGCAGTAGCGATGGAAGGCCGCGCCGCGCCATTGCCTCTGTAGACCAAAACTCCGCCTTTGTCGTTGACGTCATCGGTATGGGCGAGAAAACTTATTTTAGGCTGCCGCCCCAGTCGTGCCAGAACAGCTTCAGCGGCTTCGCCGTCGAGCTTATAGATGCTGATCGGATACCGGTACTCTATCGGCCCCATTGGCGAGCTGATTTCCGCCAACCAGGGTTCGAGTAAATAGCGTGTGCCCTCGATAATCAGTTCACCCGGTTTATTTTTAATACGACTTCCCGACGGCATACGGACTAATACACTAACACCGCCGGGCGCTGGCTTCGGGCGCTCCCCTGCCTGAGGAAAAATTTGCTCGACGGGCGTTGCCGGCGTCGAAATCCAATCGTGCAGGTCTTCACCGTACATAACTCTGACGTTGATTTTTGGCTGAGTAGATGCGGTGGTGATTTGCCTCAGATTACAACTGCAGCCGTTATCTTCAAATATCCAGTGTTCCTTCAGGTAACTACGTTTCCCGTCGCGGTAGTCACGCAGTCGTTGCAACTGCTGGCGCATATGATAGGCGACCGCGCGCCGGTTTGTTTCACTGGCGCTCCCCGATTTAAGGGCTTCAAACATTTCTCTTTTGGACACCTCCCGCGCCTTGGGGTCCACTATACCTGCGCCACTGCAAACACCTGCACTGTCATTACTATCAAGGAACAGTAAATACATCTCACCGACTGCCAGGGGGTCATGACCATCAAAACTATGGTAGCTGATGGTGTCAAGTGCTTTACCCTTGACTATTTCGGTGACATGGATATCACAGGTTTGCGTTATTTGGACATATTCCTGTGATGTCGAACAGGCAAGCACTTTGGCAACCAGTATACTGTGAGCCTGGTCGTAGCGTTCCTGCAGATCGAGGCTCGAGCAGTAGATGGAGGTGGCCGACGCAAGCTGCACCCAAAGTGGAAAAAGCAACCCGATTAGATAAGCAAGCTGCTTTAACGGCCTGTTCGTTACGTGTCGATTTTTCATCGATGACCTCCCGGGATCTTTATTGGTGGTATCGGACTATTTATCGGACTTTTTGTTAGTGCCGAGCTGTTCGCTTAACTGAGAACAATCTACACATATCTTCGCAGGCAGCGCTACCGGCTGTTTATGGTATTAGTGACGCCTATTTCTTTCCGTCACCAAAAACCCTATGTCAACACATGCCGAGGCGCCCGCTCCGGCCGTTTACCGGTTTCGCTTCGCTAAATGTCAGTGTGCTGAATGGACCATTTATCTTACATCAAAAAACAAGTCGCACAGCGCTTTTATCTCAAACCCTTTATAACTATATGCAGCATCAAAGACTATTTTTTGTTACGCACGCAGCCTGGATATCGATAAGGGCCTTACCATAGGATGAACCTGACGTCGGCGGGAGGGAATCAGTAGAAGGTGTAGCTCTGGCGGGCTCAACCCAGATCGGATTGCCGCCGGTATTCTCAGTGCGCTGGGGTTGAAACTGGCTTCTGGTCAATAGTGTCTTTTGGTTCGACGCAAAGCCGATCTACTGCCGGTATGGCACCAATCCCACTACAAACCTCAGCGATACCCGGAACCGGGGAGATGCCGGTAGCGGGTGGTACCATCCATTCAGAGTTTGTTAATACGCTTTCAGCTAGCTCCGCAGTTCAGTATCAATAACAACCTTACCTTGCAGAGTTTTATGCACCGGACACTTATCGGCAATCTCCAGTATGCGCTGCCGCTGCGCTTCACTTAAATCGCCACTTAAAAAAATATGCCGGGTGATCTCCTGGATATACTGGCCTTCCTGCTCGCAGGCCTCACAATCCTTACCGTGTAAACGTCGTTGCGACAAAGTCACCTTAACATCATCGAGCGGTATTTTTTTATGGTTGGCATACAGGCGGATCGTCATCGATGTACAGGTGCCGAGCGCAGCCAGCAGATGTTCATAGGGATCGGGTCCCAGATCGTCGCCGCCCATCGCTACCGGCTCATCCGCCAGCCAAAAGTGATGATCTGAAAATACATTGCGGGAAAATTTGTGATTGCGCTCCTCCACGCCTATTTGCCCGGCTTCTATTGTCGACGTTTTTCTCTCACTTACCGCCGCCTGCGACTCGACAAAGCGACCGGCCCAGGCAGCTATACAGGCAGCAACATACTCGGCGTCGGCTTTATTACTCAGCAGGTGGTCGGCCTTATCCAAACTGAGAAAACTCTTCGGGTGACGGGCGGCGCGATAGATCTTTTCCGCCTCCGCAATCGAAACCATGGTGTCCAGCGGTGAATGAAACAACAACAGCGACGCCCGCAAGGCGCCGATATGCGCGGAATCCTGGGCGGCGATATCATCGAGAAAGCTCTTCTTGATGGTAAAGGTTCTGCCGGCCAGTTCCACCTGCGCCTCGCCGGCGGCTTCAATGGCGGCAATATCACAGTGAAACTGTTTAGCGACATGGGCGGCGTCGGCCGGTGCCGCTATGGTCGCCACCCCCCGCACCTCGCTGAGTTGATGTGCTGCGCTCAGTACTGCCGCACCGCCTAAGCTGTGTCCCACCAGAATGGCGGGGGCCTGATAGTTTTGTCGCAGATAGGCCGCCGCGGCCAACAGGTCCTGCACATTGGAGGAAAAATGTGTGTTGGCAAAATCGCCGTCGCTGCCGCCGAGCCCGGTAAAGTCAAACCGCAGTACCGCATAACCCCCAGCAACCAGCGCCCGGGAAATTCTCGAGGCCGCGGCACTGTCCTTGCCACAGGTAAAACAGTGGGCAAACAACACATAGGCCAGGGTTTTACCGGTCGGCGTTTCCAGCAACCCCACCAGTTTGCCGCCATCGTAACCGGGAAATTCGACTCGAGTGCGTTTACCGGACATATCGACGCTCCTGGGAGTAGATAAGGGATAAGGAGGTAACTATACCCCAATCCGCGCCGGGAGGAAGCCGGAAAGATACAGCATCGTTTTTGTCGATGGTCGGAACCGGGCTGCGTCGGGCAGCTACCGGCCCGACGGCAGCAGGAAGCCGAGCCGCTGCCAGCGTAGAGATATAAACAGCCGGCCGATATCGACACCGGCGATATACAGACATGGCACCAACAACAACGTGATCACCGTGGCAAACAGCACGCCGAAAGCCAGTGATACCGCCATCGGGACAACGATCTTCGCCTGCAGACTGGTCTCGGTGATAATAGGCACCAGTCCGATAAATGTGGTTATCGAGGTCAATAGAATTGCCCTGAAACGCCGGCAACCGGATTGCACCACCGCCTCCACCAGCGCCGTGCCCCGGCGCCGGGCCTGATTGATAAAGTCCACCATTACCAGCGAGTCATTGATCACCACCCCCGAGGCGGCGATCACACCGAACAGCGATAACGCGCTCATACTCAGCCCCAACAGCAGGTGTCCGAGCATCGCGCCGATTACGCCAAACGGAATCACCGACATGATCAAAACCGGCTGTATATAAGACTTCAACGGAATCGCCAGCAGGGCGTAAATCACCAGCAGCGAAATGGCAAAATCCCGCAGCTGCTTGTTTCTACTTTCAATTTCTTCCTGAATTCTACCGGCCGTGGCCCCGCTCACCGAGGGAAACTTCTCGTTCAGTTGCGGAATAAAGTTTGTGTTGATATCTTCGGTAATTTTAAGCGGCTCGGCCTGATCGGCATCCACCGACGCCCAGACCGAAATGCTCTGCTTGCCGTTTTCGTGACGGATGCGATGGTAGCCGTCGACAATTTCGATATGCGCCACTTCTGACAAGGGCACTTCGGCCCCCTCCGGTGTCTGAATCAGGACTTTGTTCACCAGGCCGACGGAGTTGCGCTGGTAGTCCGGGTAGCGCACCATGACTTTGACTTCCTCGCCATCGCGCATAATGCGCTGCGCCTCGGCACCGTATAAACTGAAGTTCGTCTGCGCCGCCACATCGGCTACCGTGAGGCCGACGCTGTACGCCAGCGGCTTCAGGGTCAGGCGCACCTCCTTGGCCGGAATCTCACGGCTGTCGTTGACATCGCCAACGCCTTTCAGGCTCGCCAGTTTACGTTTCAGTTCGCCGGTGGCCTGTTGCAGTTCGTCATGATTGTCGCCTTCCAGCAAAAAGCTGATATCGCCATCGTCCCGATCCGATGAAAAAATATCGTCTCTTATACTGAGGGTCTTTACGCCAGGCAGCGCCGGCAGCGCAGCGCGCCACAGCGCTGCCAGCTCAAAGGTGTCGATGGGGCGCTGTTCGGGTTCGACCAGCCGCGCCATAATGGCAACCTGGGTGCGCGAGCGCATATCCACCAGCAGGTCTTGAATCATACCCGTGCCATACTGACTTTCAACGTCCTTCTCCACCCGTTCCAATACCCGTTGAATATTCCGTGCTGTATTCAACGTGTCATTTTCAGAACTGCTCGCGTTCATTTCCACATTGATTTCAGGGTAGTCATGGGGAATTTTGGGTTCACCTACATAGCGGATAATACCGCCCTGAAACAGGCCGATGCTGACCAGCAACACTGCGATAAACACAGCTATGGTGGCATAACGAAAATAGATCATGCGCTCGAGAAACGGCCGGTAATAAGCCTCGATAAAGTGCTTCAGAAAACCGTCGATACGCGCCCGCAGTCTGGTCATACGACCATCGCCGCCTGCAGCTTTCACCTTCATGTGGGCCAGGTGAGCCGGCAGTATCAGTTTCGATTCAACCAGCGAGAACAACAGGCAGAAGACGACGACAAAGCCGATGGACTGGGAGAACGCCGCCATGGGGCCATCGGCCAGGACCATGGGACCAAAGGCGGCAACGGTGGTTAGAACCCCAAAGGTGGCAGGCACCGCGACCCGTTTGGCCCCGCGCACGACATTGTCAATACTCTGTCCCCTGCGCTCGATTTCGGCATGCACGCTCTCGCCGATAACGATGGCGTCGTCCACGACTATGCCCAACACCAAAATAAAGCCAAACAGGCTGGTGACGTTGATAGTGACATCCACCCATTCCAGCGGCATCACAAACAGTGTGCCCAGGAAACACACCGGCAGTCCCATCATCACCCAGAAAGCCAGTCGTGTGCGCAGAAACAACGCCAGCATGAGAAACACCAGGACACCGCCGTAAAACATATTGGTGTACATCATGTTGAGACGACCTTCCAGATAATAGGTCAGGTCAATCCAGACATTGAGACTCACGCCTTGCGGCAACGCGGCTTGTTTTTCGGCAACATAATTATTTACAGTCCTGGCCACATCGGTAATGCTCTGGTCACTGCCGGCGCCGACAAACAGTGTTACCGCATTCTGACCATTAAATTTCGAGTAGTTGATACCCTCCTGAAAACCGTCTACTACGGTGGCCACTTCCCCGAGTTTTATCTGGGTGCCATCGCTGAGATTAATCAGCGGTATCTGTTCGAACTCGTGACCGCGATAGGCCTGGCTCTCCATCCGCACGGAGATATAACCGTCGGCGGCGCGAATCTGACCGGCGGAGCGGTTGGTGGAAAACTGATTGAGTGCCGCGACAATATCTTGAAAGCTAAGCCCGTACTCCCGCAGCCTGTCCTTTGATACCTCTACCCCCACTTCATAGGACAAACCGCTGTAGAACTCACTGACATTGACAAAGGGTAATGCCCGTATTTCATCGTGGATTTCGCGCCCCAACTCCTTTAGCTGGCGGTGATTCAGATCACCGACGAGGCTCAGGTACATTACCTCCTGCTCAAATTTGATTCGCTCGACAACCGGTCGCTCGATGCCGTCGGGAAAGCTCGAGATAGTGTCGACCTGCAGCTTGACGTCATCCAATACTTCCTGGGCGTCATAGTTTTCGTCGATGCGCATATAGGCGATAAAACTGCCGCGGTTCGAATAGGTAATAATCCGATCCAGCCCCCGCACCGACTCCAATGCTTCCTCTACCTTAATGGTGATGCCTTCCTGTACATCGGCCGCGGCGGCACCCGGATAGACGATGGAAGCCTGTATCCAGTTGATTTCTATCTGTGGAAACATCTGTTTGCGAATAGTCATAGCGGTGATCAAACCACCGAGAATAATCACAATCATCAACAGGTTGGCCGCCACACTATTGTTGGCAAACCAGGCGATCAGGCCCTTTTCGACAGCCGGTTCTCCGCTATTCACTGGTTGCGCCCCGTCGAGCCACTTTTGATTCGAGTAGCGCTTCGCCGTCCACGGCAGGCGTCAGCAGCATGCCTTCGATGGGATACTCAAGCGCTGTCGTAATCAGGCGATCGCCCGCCAACACATCGCCGGCAATAATGGCGTCGGTACCCTGTTGGCGAATGATATTGACCTGTCGATAACGCAACTGCTGATTTTCATCGAGTATCGGTATGCGCCCTTCTTCGATCAAATGCCGGGGGATGACACTGACCTGCGGCAGTGAAATGCCGGCGATTTTGGCTTTTACATAAGTACCAAACCGCAGCGGCGGCACAGTGGTTCCAGGCATGTCCTGCCGGGCGGGGTCGGATTGTAAAAGGTGAGAGTCAAACACGCCCGCATAGGGTGCACGTATCTCGGCGACCAGGTAGGTCATGCGGCTTTTCCGATCGACAACCCCCTCACTGCGTACGATAGTGGCCTGCCAGACAGTGGGGCGGCCGGAGAAGTCCGCCGTCAATTCAACTTCACCCCGGCGGCCCTGCTGTTCCAGGAACTGTAACTCGGCGTCGGCGATCGGCAACCTCACCTCGGCGACGTCCACGCCCTGTAAACTCCCCAACACCGTGCCGGTGCTGACATAGGAGCCGAGACTGATTTCGCGGTCCTGAATAAGGGCGTCATAGGGTGCCACAATGCGGGTTCGCTCAAGATTGCGCCGGGCGCGCGTCACCGCCGCCTGTGCGGCGCTGACGCGCGCCTGCTCCTGTGCCAGCTGCGGCTTGCGCAAACCCAGCCCGGTGGGCGTGCGGCCGTCGATATTGCGCCACTCGGCAGCGGCCACCTGCCCCTGGGCCTGCTCCAGTTCCAGCGCCGCCTCGGCGGAGGCCAGGTTGGCCGCCGACTCGGTTACCAGGGCCCGATAATCGCTCGGGTCGATACGCGCCAATAGCTGGCCCTGCTTGACAAAACCGCCGCTGACAAATTCCGGTGCCAAAAACACCACTTCACCGTTCACCTGTGCCACCAGCCGCGTTAAATACTTGGGTTCGACCACGCCGTGAGAATCCACTTGTAACTGCAAGGGCTCGACTGTTACGGGCACTACATTAACCAGCGGCGCGACCGCTTTCGGCGCCTTGGTCTGTGGCGGCTTTTCGAGGCTCGATATCCCCCAGTACAGGCCGGCGCCAAGCGCCAGTATTACCAAGGGGTAGAGAATCTGTTTCTTTTTATTCACTCAATTACCTCAATCCGTAAGACTATCCATCGCGGCTGGGCGCCGAAGACCCGCAGGCATGGGACACTTTAACGCCCTATACTATCCGGCAGCTGCAAATATATTTTTTATATAGGTCGGTCAGTGTAGCCAAGCCGCGGGACCGGCAACAGGAAACTTATGTGAAAGTTATTAAAAAAATGTAAAGACGTTACCGGAATAACGTTAACCGATCTGCTCCAGCACGTGTTCGGCAAAGCCGTGGCCGGCCTCGGCGTAAAGGTTAAAGGTGACACAACCGAGCGCCTGTAACTCTTTTTGTTGATCGGGAAACTGCGAGACCACGGCGATTCTGCCGGGGAAGTTCAATTGCCGCAGCAGTTTTACCACCTCCAAATTTTCCTTGTGGTTGGTTAGGCACACCAGTATCAGTTTGCGCTCGGACAGATTGGCCTGTTCCCAAAAGTCCTGGTCGCCGCCATCGCCATGAACACAGCGAATGCCATGCCCGACATGCTGTTCCGCTTTGTCGACGCTTTCTTCGACGCCGACGACATTGTCCGGGTAGAGTTCCTGCAGATACTGATAGGCACCGGAGCCGACCCGCCCCATGCCCACCACCACATTGTCGGCCGCACCCAGGCTTGCCTGTCGTTCCTCCGGCAGACGGGCAGCGCGTTCAAATTTATGCAACACCATTGAAAAACGCGCGTAGAGCCTGTGTGCCATCGCATTGAAGGGTACGGAAATAAAGAACGATAGCGCCATTGCCAATGCCAGAGTCGTGACCCACTGCGGTGGCAACTGTCCGGAGGCGGCAGCCAGTGCGGCCACAATCAGACCGAACTCGCTGTAATTGAACAGTGACAACCCCGCCAGCAGCGCAGTCCTGGCACGCAACTTGAACGCGGTCAGCAGCAGGAAATAAATGATTGGCCGTAAAAAAATCAGCAAACTCAAAGCGACGGCGGCCAACAGCATGTCGCCGGAGGGCAAACCATTGTAACCGACGCTGAGAAAAAAGCCGATCAGAAACAAGTCTTTAAAGTTAATCAGATTTTTATAAAGTTCACTGGTTTTTTCCGTGTTGCCAAGTAATACGCCGACAATCAATGCCCCCAGCCCGCCTTTCAGATTAACCGCTTCAAACAGTTCCGCCGTGCCTACCGCAGCGGCAATGCCAAACAACACCAACAGCTCACCGTGCCCCGCCAGGCGCAGCAGGTAAATCAGCACCGGGCGCAGCAGCGGCAGCGCCAACAGACCGAGCGCAAACAGGCTCGGCAATTTACCCGAAGAGACCACCAGGTAAGTCACGGCAATCAAGTCCTGCACAATCAAAATACCGATGGCAATGGCGGCGTGCAGCGACGCGTTCTCACCGCGCTCATCGAATATTTTTACCGCAAATACCGTGCTGGAGAACGACAGCGCGAAGGCCAGCAACCAGGCCGCACCGGTATTGGGCAACGCCAGACGCGGAAACACCAATCCCGCCACTACAATAACCAGGGTGGTCAGCGGAATGACGATCGCCATCTGCGCACCGGCCACCGCCCAGACCTGGGGTGCCATCAACTCTTTCAGGTTGAGTTTCAGGCCGATCGTAAACAACAGCAGCGTAATACCCAGGTCTGCAATCAGCGTTATGGTTGTCGCATCGCCGATTTCCATTTCATGGGCGAGAAAGCCCGCCAGCAGATAGCCGAGCAGGGGCGGGTAACCAAATCCGCGAAATGCCATGCCGGCAATAAAGGCAAGCAGAATGACGACAGGCTCAAACATCAACTATCCCAATAAAAAGAATCTGACCGAGGCTTGCAGCCGGCAACAACCGACCATTTTTTTGTTTAAAACAGGTAAGGTGCCGGCCCCATTGGCCGGCCCCGCCTGGTACCGCCCCTATGTCACACCACCTGACTGACGGTGTTATTGATTTAGATCAGAAACCGGCGATACCGGGGGTTATAAGCAGATCAGGTGCCGGACTCTACCATACAGAACACATTGAGTTTATTACCGTCAAGATCGCGAAAGTAGCCGGCATAGAACCCCGACACCTCGCCCCGGGGCCCGGCCGGCCCCTCATCAGCGGCGCCCAGTTCGATGGCTTTTCGGTACACCGCATCCACTTTCTGCGGGCTGTCGGCCGCCAGTGCGATCATTACCCCATTGCCAACGCTCGCCGCCTCGCCGTTGAAGGGTGTGGTGATGCTGAAGCCGGGTTGCCCGGGGCCGGTGCTCCAGGCGATAAAGCTGGCGCTCTCCATCAACCGCTTTGCGCCCAGTTCCGCAAGCAGGCTGTCGTAAAAAGCCGCCGCCCGCGCAATGTCGTTGGTACCTAAAGTTACGTAGCCGATCATAGTTTTTCCTGCATTTCATGGTGATTGGTACAACCCACACCCGCGTGGGATAGGCGACTATAGCTGATACGGTCCGATTGAGCACGGCCGGATCGGCCAGCCATCCCAGGTCGCGCCGGTGGCGGCCGACCGGTCACCCCAGCAACGCCGGGGCATATACCATTCAGGCTCGTAATCAGCGCTGTCTAAAGCTAACAATTATTTGAGAAATACTAGTTATTCAAGTTATACATTATATGCGTGTTAACAGTATCCCAGGGCAGCAGTCCCGTAGCCGTAACAAAATCGACTGACTCGGAGAGGCAAAGTATGAACCAGACACTTTTACTTGTAGACGATGAAGCCCAGGTACGCAGGGCTTTACGCCGCTCTCTCGCAGCGGACGGCTATCGCATTTTGGAAGCCGACTGCGGCGCGCGAGCGCTCAAACTCCTGGCCGCCAACCGAGTGGATGTCATTCTGACCGATCAACGGATGCCCGAAATGTCCGGCGCGGAGTTGTTGCGCCGCGCCCGCCGGGATTATCCCGAGACGCTCAGAATCATGGTCTCCGGGCAATGTGATGTCGACAGCCTCGCCCAGGCGGTCAACGATGCGGACCTGCACCGGTTCGTTCACAAACCCTGGGACGACCTGCGCCTGCGCGGTATCATTCAGAAAATCCTCAAAGCACCCCGGCGGGGGCCTGTGAAGCAGGCACCCAAAGCTGAACCGGCATTGCAACCCACCCGACCCTCGCCTCTGTCACTGGTTACGGATTTCAACCAGGCACTTCAGGAGGGGCATATCATCCAGAGCTACCTGCCTGTCATTACTGCCGGGCACGGCGAGATGACAGCGGTCGAGGCGGCGTTGAGATGGCAACACCCCGATTTGGGAACCGCTCAGCATGAGGACTTGATGGTGCTGGGCGATACCTGCAATGCCGATAAAGTACTGAACACACGCTACCTTTGTGACGGCCTCGAGCAACTCAGGCAATGGCATGCCTGCAAGCTCGATCATCTGCAGATGGTCGTGCGATTGTCTGAGCGAATGTTGGCAAACCCCTTTACGCCGCAACTTATAAGGCAACTACTCTGCGATCACGGGGTCTCGCCCACAAGCCTGATTCTCGCCTGCTCCGCTATCAACATCAGACAGGCGCCCGATGATATCTGTGGCACTCTACAAAAGCTGCGGCAGACCGGTGTCACCCTGTGCATCGACGATTTCAGGCTCGACCAGGCCAATATGATGTTGCTGGAGTCTCTGCCAATCGGGCTGCTGCGCTTCAATCACGGCAACTGTCCCTACAGCAACACGAGCGGCATCGCCGATCCGAGCGCCTGCCAGGCACTGGTTGACTACGCCCATGCGCGCGGTATCAAAGTCATTGCCGGAGGCATTGAAAAAACCAACTGCCACTACCAGTTGTTGATCTCAGGCTGCGACTACCTGCAAGGCAGCCTGTATGGCGAGACCGGACAATTGTGCGACCAGTCCCAGGTGTTGCTGACACCGGAGGCCATACAGGATCGCTACCACTGACCAGCTTCTTAGCACGACACCAAATCTACGTCTATGCTAGTGACAGGCACTTTGAGAGGCAAGAGAGTTATGAAGGGCGCCGTTTTTATAGCATTCAACGAGATGGTGGAAGGCGACCTGGGCATGGCCACCTGGGAGCAATTACTACTGGCGGTAAAACCCGCTTCCGAGGGTGTTTATACCTCGGTCGAGGACTATCCCGACACGGAGTTGTTTGCCCTGGTCGAAAAGCTGGCGGAGCTGACGCAAAAGCCGGTAGAGGAACTGGTCCGATACTTCGGCCGGCATTTATTCGATGCTTTGGTTGCTAAATATCCCATGTTGATTGAAAACGAGAAAGATTTTTTCCGTTTCTTGATGAGTATTGATGATGTAATCCACAAAGAAGTGAGAAAACTCTACGAAAACCCCAACTTGCCCGATCTGCGCTACGATCCGCCCGAGGCGAACACACTGGTACTTTACTATCACTCCCCGCGCAAGCTCTGCATCCTGGCCGAGGGCCTGATTGCGGGCGCGGCGCAATACTATGGTATCGACTATGAACTTTCCCACGGCCCCTGTATGCACAGTGGTGCCGACGAGTGCCGGTTTATCATTACGCGCCAGACTTAACAGGCATGGACGACATCATAGACTACAAAGCGGCTTACTCCCGGCAAAAGAAAGCCCGGGAGAAGGCCGAGGATCTACTGGAAAACCGCTCGCGGGAGTTATATGACACCAATCGCTCTCTGCGGCAGGCCTACGACAAACTGCGGGATCAAAAAGCACAGCTCCTGCACCAGGAAAAACTTGCCTCCATCGGCCAGCTCTCCGCCGGCGTAGCCCATGAGATCAACAACCCGACCAGCTTTGTCAAGAGCAACCTCACAACACTGAAACGCTACGGCGCAAGTATTAAAGCTGTGTTGCGCACCTATGACGATTTGTTGCTTCAATTGGAGAAAGAGTCATTAACGCCGGAAGTCTCCGCATGCCTGAACGCAACCAGGACAGCGGCTGAGGAATACGATGTTGCCTACATCGTTGAAGACATCGACAGCCTGATTGACGACGGCATCGACGGCACCGAGCGCATCCACGACATCGTGCAAAATCTAAAGAACTTTGCCCGCATCGACGACAAAGAGGAAGAACAGGTCGATATAAACGCATGTATCGAAAACACATTGAAGCTGGTATCCAGTGAATTGAAGTACAAGTGCGAGGTGGCGATCGAGTTCGGCGAACTACCCCCGACTTATGGTTTTCCGGGGCATCTGCAACAGGTTTTTCTCAACCTGTTCGTCAACGCCTCCCAGGCAATTGACGACTTTGGCCGCATCGATGTCGCCACCTGTTATGAGGAGGAGCAGATACTGGTGATGGTCAGCGACACCGGCCGCGGCATGGAGGAGGAAATCATCAAGGACATTTTCAATCCATTTTTTACCACCAAAGAAGTCGGCGTCGGCACAGGTCTGGGGCTTTCCATCTCCCACGGTATTATCAAAAAGCACGGCGGTGCAATCGAAGTAACGAGCACACCGGGCCGCGGAACAACTTTCGTCATCTCGTTGCCGGTAAAACCCCAAGCCAGCACCGGATCATAAAATCAAGCAGACAGGCATCATACGGCCAGCTGCTTCGCACACGCAATCAGTTCACTCTCATCAAAAGGCTTCGCCAGCACTGCCGCGGCACCGGCCTCGCCAGCCCGCGCCCGGCTGCCGGCGTCCATGCCGGAAATCACTATTACCCGTGTCTCTGTCAGGCCCTGCTCCCGCATTTGCGCGAGTACTTCGAACCCGGACAACCCCGGCATCTGCAAATCCAGGGTCATCAGTTGCGGGCGCAAACGCATCAGCGCCATACCGGCCTCAAAACCATTGTGAACCGCTGTGACCTCAAAACCCGCCTGGCGCAATACGCGGCTGATGGAACGAGCCATGGCCCCATCATCATCCACTACCAGAGCCACCCGGGTCTCGCTTTGGGCGCCGTCGAGCAGGGCTTGCGGGACCGGCATATCATTGGTGCGCATAAACTGCACCAGGTCCTGCGGTTGAATGCGGTGGTCCCCGCGACCGGGCAGTTTGTGCGCCGCCAGCAACCCGCGGTTAATCCAGTTGATAACGGTGCGCAGACTGACGCTGCAAAAAGCCGCCGCCTGACCGGTAGTGAGCGATTTTGGCTGTGTGGTCATCCCAGTGATCCCGCGCTTTATGCTTTAGCGACCAGTATACCGAATATGTTAGTTCTAACAATTATTTTGGATATTCAACAAATTCAAGTTATACAGTATATGCAAATTATGTGAATCACTTCACAGATACCGCAAAACTTCGACAGGGCGGAGCCAGACAATGAACAACACTCTCTTGCTTGTAGACGACGATACGGCGGTGCGCAAAGCCATGCGCCGTTCCCTGCGCGATGAGGGTTACCGGATTTTGGAGGCCGACTGCGGCGAAAGCGCCCTGGAGGTCCTGGCCGCCCGGACGGTGGACGTTATCGTGACGGACCAACGAATGCCGCAGATGTCCGGCATCGACCTGCTCTGCCTGGCCCGCCAATCTTATCCGGATACCGCCAGAATCATGGTGTCGGGCTACAGTGATTTCGACACCCTGACCCGGGCTGTCAACGACGCGGAGCTGTTTCGCTTTCTATCCAAGCCGTGGCGGGATGACGAGCTAAAAAAATTAATTCGCCTGTCTTTACTGCCGTTACAGTCGTTACCGTCGTTACCGTCGTTACAACACGCGGAAGTGCGGGAGGACGACATTGAGTCGACGGCCAAACTGTTGACCAAGCCGGCACTGATCGCACACATCGACCGATCCATGCGTACGGGCTCCAGTGTGCAACTGCCGCCCCAGGTTCTCACCTTGGAGTTTACAATCCGGACGCCCGCCGCATCGCAGTTGCAACCCGGGGTCTTCTCCCCGTTGCTGCACCATATCGTTGACCGACTGCGCCAATATCTGCCCCCGGGCGCACCGCTGGCACGCACCGGCCACCGTCGCTTTACCACCGCCTTGTTTGAGCACACCGACAATACCAGCCTGACCCACCAGGCATTGAAAGTCGAGCGGGCGTTTCTCTGTCCGTTCACGTTCAAGGGCATGGATATAGCAATCGACTGGCATATGGGCGGCTGCAGCCCGGGCACGGCTGTCAGTGCGGAAAAGATGCTTGCCAATGCCGAGGCCGCCCTCGACAGCAGTCGCCACAACGGCAATTTGTTTGAATGTGACGACCAGGCGGGGGTTCAATGGTGCCACAAACAGGCGGTCCTGGCCGCGCAGTTCCACAAAGCCATCAGAGCCGACCAGGTAAATGTGCAATACCAGCCTGTAATCGACGCCGCCGGGGGTCGTATCAGCATTGTCGAAAGCCTGCTGCACTGGCCCGACTGCTCTGAGACCGGACAGGACGACCTGTTCAAACTCACCGACTTGTGTGGCACCCATCAGGTGCTCTGCCCCTGGTACCTCTGCAATGCCTATGCCCAGCTCAGCCGCTGGCGCCGGCGTGGTTGCAACCAAATCCGACTGCTGCAGCGCCTGTCTGACCGTATGTTGGCGACACCGTCCACACCGGTCATTATTCAACAAGCCGCCCATTCTTTCGGGGTACCGACACAGGCATTGATTCTCACTTTTACCGAGGCCGGCCTGAGGCAGGCGACCAAAAAAATTCGCCATAACCTGATGGTTATGCACCGCCTGGGCATAAAGCTCTGCATCGACGGTTTCGACGGTAAAAGCAGCGATAGCGGTTTATTCGAGATACTGCCTATCTCCTATCTGCGCCTGCATCGGAACCTGCATCCGACTGGTGAAAGCGCACGGCAAACGGTAGAAGTTGCCCGTCAGAATGGCGCCAAAATCATTATTTCCGATATCGATACGCCGCACCCGCCGCCCGAGTGGCTGGCAATCGGCGACTATTTTCAGGGGGAGGCCCTCGGCTCAATCGGCAGCAGTGTGCAGATAGAGCGTCAGCTACCCCGGCTGTTCGATCTTACCAAGCAATAAAGGCCGGCCGCACGGGCAGTTGGACAAAATCCAGCTATGCTGTAATTAACGAAGGAGGGCTTTGGCCGGTGGAAAGTAAAACCAAACCCAAAAAACCGCTGTTATTGTTTGTCGACGACGAAAAGCCGATTCTCGACGCACTTACCCGGTTCTGCCGCTCCCGCGGCTGGAATACGCTGAAGGCACCCGGCGGTGCCGAGGGCCTGGCACTGCTGGATGAACACAAGGTCGACGTTATCGTCTCGGATATGCGTATGCCGCAAATGAACGGCGCGGAGTTTCTCACCCAGGCTCGAGCGAAGCAACCCAGCGCCATCCGCATATTGCTGACCGGCTATGCCGATATCGATGCCGTGGCCGAGGCGGTCAACGCGGCAAAGGTATACAACTACATGCACAAGCCGTGGGACGACAATGTGCTCGGCGAATTGTTGGAAAACGCTATCCGGGCCAAAAAGCAGGAAGACGAGCGGCTGCGACTGCAGCTGCTCACCCGCCATCAAAATAAAAAACTCAAGGAGCTGAACGACAATCTCGATCTAAAGGTAAAAGAACGCACCATCGAAACCGAACAGGCGATATCGCTGTTGACCGCCACCCATAAGCAGTTGGAACAGAATTTTCAGGACAGCCTGGAAATACTCGCCCACATTATCGAATGGCGCGAAGGCAAACACTCCAACCACAGCCGCCTGGTGGCCAAGATCGCAGTCAGCATCGGCAAGCAGATGGAACTAAGCTCCGACAATATTACGGATCTGCATACAGCGGGACTGCTGCACGATATCGGCATGTTGAGTCTGCCGGATCAGGTACGCCAGAAAGCCGTGGATGAACTGACTGACAAGGAACTGGCGCTCTACAAAAAACACTGCATCATCGGCGAGGCCGCCCTCGCCAACGCACCCGGGTTACAATCGGCCTCGCGCCTGATCCGCTGGCACCACGAACGGGTAGACGGCAAAGGGTTTCCAAACGGCCTCAGCGGCGACATGTTACCGATGGGAGCGCGAATACTGGCAGTGGTGAGCGACTTTCACGACCTCGAAAACGGCCGACTGGTCAAATCCATTGCCGGGTCTGAGCCGGCATTGCGCTATCTGCAGGAACAGAGCGGCAAACGCTATGACGCCCAGGTGGTTGAAGTCCTGCTGGCCATGCTCAAGAACCAACCGCAAACACATCACCAGGTTGTCCTCAACGTCACCGCTTCAGAACTGCAAGCGGAGATGACGCTGAGCGAAGACCTGATTTCCGAAGCCGGTCTTTTGTTGTTGGCCAAAGGCACCGAACTGACCGACAAAACGATTGCCAAACTGCGCCAATTTGAAGTGGATTCCGAGAGCAAGCTGAGTTTCAGTGTAATAGCCCCCGAACAGTCCGAACAACAGAGTGAAGCCGAGCAGCTAGATACCACAGCAACCTAAACCATTAACTCCTTTACTACCGTGTCGTTATATAACGGAGGGCAACCTATGGCTTGTGAAAAATATTGGATAAAAATTAACCACCCCAAAGTGAGAGCATGCATTGCACAAAGCGCTTGTATTGTTGCCCTGGGTTGTATGAGCACGACGGGCTGGAGCGGTGACTACTCTGACAACCTGCGGCTTACCCTCGATGTCAGCTCTCGCAGTGTCCGCTACAGCCTGGCCGATACCACAGGCAACAGCACTGTAGTTGGCCTGGATCTGCATAAAGTCTTTTCCGGCGAAAATGGCGATATCGGGACTCTAACGACTCAGGCTTACTGGACTGACAACAATAATATTGTCAAACACCCGGGCTTCTTCGACGACGAAGATGACAACCGCCTGGTATATCGCATCTTTAACTTTAACTACTCCGGGTTCGGTATCAACAAACCCCGGGTGCGCATCGGACACTTCGAGATACCTTTCGGTATCGAGCATATCATCACTACCAACGGCACTCTCAGAAATTACACTCATGGTCCCAATCTCGGTGTAAAAGCTGACTGGGGCATATCCGTCAATGGCGAGACTTCCAACTTGGAGTACGAGGTGGCAGCCACCCGGGGCGGCGGGCAGACCTGGCATCGCGACAACGGTGATTTCGTGTACGCGGGCAGAGTCGGCACCGATCGCAGTAAAAACCTGGTCTGGGGCCTGTCCGCCTATACCAGCGAGCTTGGAGAAACCACCCGCAACCGTTTCGGCATCGATGCACAGTGGTATGTGGGCCTCTGGGCGCTGTTCAGCGAAGTCTCGGCGGGCGATACCAATGAGCAGGACGTGCTCAACGGTCTGCTCGAGATCAACCGGCGCAGCCCATCGGAGCAGTGGCTGGCCTATATACAAACCCGCTATTTTTCCGTCGATGTCGACAACCAAGGCCGAGATCGCGCTGTGCAAAGCGCCGTCGGTGTTCGTTTCACTCCCGACAACCACTGGGCGTTAAGTGCGCAATATCAGGCCGATCTGTCGACCTTTCAGGGTGCCAGAGAAGATCGTGTTCTCAGTCTACAACTCCGCTATCGGTTTTAAACAAGCTCTCGATTCAGCTAAGGAGGCATTATGTTTACTCGCCATCTCTCAGTTCCGCACCTGGTCGGCGCACTCGTTACACTAATGCTTGTCGCGGGCGCTGACACCAGCACCGCGCAAGCCTACTGCTCACTGCGCGATCCCGTTGCCAGCATCAATAAACTCTTTCCCGAAGCGGACAACTATAAATCCATTGTGCGGGTGGTCGACCAGTCCGTGCGCAAGCAAGTGTCGAGAGAACTACCGCCCAACACACTGCATTTCGGCGAACTCGGCCGCCATACCTTGTATGTCGCTGTCAAAAACAACCTGCCCCTGGGTTTCGTGCACTCGCGCTCGGAGCAAAGTCAATGGGGATTGGTAGAGGTGGCTTGGGCTCTGGACCTCAATCTAAACATCAAGGATTTCCATATGCAGCGCTGCCGCAGCAGCCAGTGTAAGTCCGTAGCAGCCATAGAGTTTCGAAAGAACTTTTTCGGCAAGTCTTACGCCGAGCTAAAACACATGCTGGCTGATGACAGCCTCTCACTGGATACAACCGGCATGACCCTGCCGGCCAAGGCTGAACCCCTGGCCAGCGCCATCCTGCGCTGCGGGTTGAAGACCACACTGGTGACTCAGTACGTCTGGGGAGCGGAAGTCGCCGAGGCGCAAATGCTGGCGCGGGCCCGCCAGGCATTCAATGCTGCCACCAATGTCGAGTTGGTGCCGGACTTCTATACCACCGTCACGGCGCAAGACCTCGCACACAAAACCAGTAACTCCGGCATCGGGATTCACTTTGAACACGCGCAGTTGGCCAAGGCTTATGATCGGCAGGGCCAACTACTCGGCGCGGTGTTTCATGCGCCTCATACCATTGACGGCCAGGCCTATCCGGTATGGTGGGCAATCGATAAAGCCGCGGCAATCACCCGGGTTGCCAGCGACGGCGGCTGGCCCACCGCTCAAGTGGGCGAGGTCTTCGACGCGACCATCGGCAGGTCTTTCTCGACATCTCAGCAATGCGCCAACCGGGCCGAGTTGATGGCCCTGGAAGCGACCCTGGCAACCATGGCAAGCCTCAAGCAGTGATCACCCCGGACCAACCAGGTGCAGATACTGGATAAGGCCGAGCACGGCAGGTAACGGGAAATATCATATGCGGATATCCTTGCAAACGCTGATCGTGATCGGCACCTGTGTCGCCGGTGCGGCGCTGGTATTTGGCTTGGTATCCGCCCAGTACCAGCAGATCGCAGCGCTGCAAAAACAGGCCGAGTTGAGCCAACTCGCACAGCGGGACAATCGTCACTTGCAGTTAATGAGCGCGCAGTGGCTGACCACCATCGATTTGTTTTTCGGGTATCAACAGAGTTACCTGGTCGGTGGCATCTCCACCCAGGCCGAACAACTGGTGGCCATCAGTCGACAATTCGAGGAACTGGACAACCCCGATATCAGTACGCTGGCGGCAACGCTACCCGAATCGATCCGCGCGGTTGTCGCACTGACCGGCGAGGCGGCCATCCAGGCAGACCCCGACAGTGATGCATGGAACGAATCCGTCACCCGCACGGATGCCATCACCGCTTCATTAATTGACCAATTGGATCAGCTCGACAGCACGGTTGCCCAACAGTTGCAAATGGACACCTCATTGCTGGCCGGCGCCAACAGACGATTGCAATTCGTCCTGGGGATAAGCTGCAGCCTTTATATTCTGGTCATGCTGCTGGCATGGCTCTGGTTAAATAAAAGCATTGTAAGGCCACTGGAAGTACTATCGGCGCAAACAGCCCAGAACAAGTTTTCCGACGACTCGATCTTCCTGATCGGCAAAGCACCGCGGGAAATTGTCGCACTCAGTAAAGGCCTGCACAACTTCACTGCCCGTCTTGCCAAAGCCAAAAACCAGGTGGAAAAAAAGAAAACGGAACTGGAGGAAAACCTGCAGGAGCTGCAAGATACCCGCCTGCAACTGATCCAGGCGGAAAAGTTGTCCTCCATCGGCCAACTGGCGGCCGGTATCGCCCATGAAATCAACAATCCAATGAGTTACATAAAAAGCAATCTCTCTACACTGACAAGGTACTTTGATGCGTTCAAGCGCGCCATAGCGGGCCAGGAAGCTCTCTTTCAAGCCGCCGCCGACGCCCCGCAAACGGCGGGCACCCACTTACAGGAACTGCGCACCTTGCACGAGGAGGAAGACTTTGAGTTTCTGATACCCGACAGCCAGGAAATCCTGAAGGACGCAGTCGACGGGGCAGTACGCATCCAGGGCATCGTGAAAGACCTTTACGGTTTTTCACATGTCAATAACAACGGTTACACCCAGGTCAATATCAATGACCTGGTCCAACAGGCGCTGCGCATCGTCGCCAACCAGCTGTCACCGGATACCAAAGTGGTTACCCGGCTCGGCAAGATACCGGTAATAATCGCCGAGGGTGACAAGCTCTCCCAAGTGTTTTTAAACCTTTTGGTCAACGCCTCTCACGCACTCAACGGCGGCGGCCAGATCACCCTGGCCACCGGCGCCAAAGACCGGCGGGTGTGGCTACAGGTCAAGGACAACGGCTGCGGCATGCCTGAGGATACACTGGTCAAAATTTTCGACCCCTTCTTTACCACCAAGGATGTCGGTGAGGGAACCGGGTTGGGGCTGCATATCGTACAGGAGATCATCCACAGCCATAGCGGCAAAATCGACGTCAAAAGCGCGCCCGGCAAAGGTACCGTGTTCTCGATCGTACTGCCGGTAGAACAGGCCGGTTACCAAGCCGATACAGTGACGCCTATGCAGTGATGATATACGCGAGGATATCCGCCACCTGCTCCGGCGTGCGGGCCCAGGCCAGTGCGGTGGCGTCCACCTCTTTCAGAGGGTGAACCAGAGCCTCGTCGTGCAAGGTGATATAAGGCTTGCCGAGAGCTGCGCAGTAGCCGGCGTCGAAGGCGGCATTCCACTGCTTGTACCGGTCGCCGAAGCGCACTACCACCAGGTCTGCCTGTTCGATCAGGGTTTTGGTGCGGATCGCATTGACCTTGGCGGACTTGTGGTCGCGCCAGAAGGCGTTGTCCTCCGCACCGAGGTGGTCCCCGGCAGCATCGCTGGCGTCGTGATCGGTTACCGCCGAGGTAAACGTCACCGGCAGTTTGCGCTCTCGGGCGCCCGCTTCGATACGCTGGCGCCAATCGGTGTGTATTTCACCGGAAAGGTATACGGTCCAAGGCATGACTAATCCTCAAAGTAGCTTACTTTTTAGTAACCCGGAAGTTCAAGGCTGTCTACGAAAGGTTCGAGACTGCCCGCGAAAAGTTCAAGACTGTCCAAATAAAGTTCAAGACTGTCCAAATAAAGTTCAAGACTGTCCACACAAAGTTCAAGACTGTCCACACAAAGCTCAAGACTGCCCGTGCTTGACCACGGCCATGGTAAGGCGCGAGATACAGCTCAGTTTACCGCGCTCGTCCTCGAGGCGAATCTCCCACACCTGGGTGCTGCGCCCTTGATAGAGCAGGCGGGCTGTGCCGGTGACGGTGCCACCAGTGACACCGCGCACGTGGTTGGCATTGACCTCCAGGCCGACACAGAAATATTCAGTGGTGTCGACCAACATATTGGCGGCCACGCTGCCCAGGCTTTCGGCCAGCACTACATTGGCACCGCCGTGGACCCTGCCCATGGGCTGGAAAGTGCGCGCATCGGCGGGCATGGTGCCGCGCACAAAATCGGGCCCGACTTCGGTAATCTCGATACCGAGCACATCCGATATCGTGCCTTTCGCAAACTCGTTGAGCTGCTGCGGCGTTGCATCTTTAAACCAAATGGATTGACTCATAAATCTACCTGAACATCTGTGCGGATTCGGCATCAACCGTAATGCTTATCCGCGACAAACGGATTGCTCTGGCGCTCGCGACCGAAGGTGGACATGGGACCGTGCCCGGGAATAAACGCCACATCATCACCGAGGGGCCACAGCTGCTGGCGGATGGCGTTGACCAGCGTAGTGTGGTCGCCGCGGGGAAAATCGGTTCTGCCGATCGACCCCTGAAACAACACATCGCCGACCAGGGCCAGCCTGGATTCGGGGTGGAAGAAAATAATGTGCCCCGGCGTATGGCCGGGACAGTGGCGCACCTCCAGCGTGAGATTGCCGAGCGCAACCGTATCGCCCTGGTTCAGCCAGCGCTGCGGGCAAAACGGGGCGGGGGCGGGGAACCCCATCATCTGCGCTTGCTGGGGCAGCATGTCGATCCAGAATTTGTCTTCGATCTGCGGGCCTTCGATAGGGAGGCCGGCGGTTTGCGCCAACTCCGCGGTACCACCGACATGGTCGAGATGACCGTGAGTCAAGAGGATTTTCTCCAGGGTGACCCCCTGGTTTTGCACCGCCTGGTCAATCAGGTGCAAATCCCCGCCCGGGTCCACCACGGCTGCGCGCCGGGTCTCATCGCACCAGATGAGGGTGCAGTTCTGCTGGTAGGGCGTAACCGGAATTATCTGGTACTTGAGCATTTATGCAATCCAACCGGGCTGGCAAAGGCAGGCATTATCCCATAGAAAACAGAGGCAGTGGAGTTCGACCTACGGGTCAATGCCCGGCCGGCACACCCGGTGAGCGCGGCCACCAGACATCAAAGCGGGCGCCGCCGAGATCGGACTCGCTCACCCTGACGCTGCCATCGTGCCACTGCGCAACGCGCTTGACGATAGCCAGCCCCAGCCCAAAGCCGTCTTTACCGGAGCCGGCCGTGCGCAAGCGCACAAAGGAGTCGAACACCCGTTCGCGCTCGGATTCGGGGATGCCCGGGCCATCGTCCTCGACGGTGAGGCAGAACGCCTGCCCGCCAAAGCCGAGACTTACGCTAACCTGTGTGCGAGCGTACTTGAGAGCATTGTAGATGAGGTTTTTCGCCAAACGCTCCATCAGGTGCAAGTCGCAGCTTACCGGCATGGCGGGCACAACGGTATGGAAGCGGATATGAACACCGTCGCCGGCCTCGCGATTGGTATGCTCGACAATGGCCGCCAGAATCTCCGCCAGGCGGTGCTCGCTGATGTGCAGGGAAAAATCGGCGCGCTCCAAAATGGCATAATCCAGCGTCGCCGTCGCCAGGGCATTCATTTCCTCGGCATCGCCCTTGATATTGCTGATGTGCCGTCGCATGGCAGTCAGATCAGCGGCTTTCTCGGCAATAGCCAGCTCGAACTGAATGCGGGCCAGCGGCGTCTTCAGCTCATGCGATACGGCATTCGACATGTCTTTGTGGGAGTTGATGAGTCGCTCAATGCGCGCCGCCATCTGTCGAAAGGCATTGGCCAGCGGAAACACTTGGGCATTGGGTTTGATATCGGCGTCGAATGTCCAACTGTTATCGGCAAATTTGCGGGTGGCACGCTCCAGTATCTTCAGGTCCCGCGACAGCGGCCACACCCAGATCATGATGACCAGCGCGATGGCAGCGTAGAAAATCAACATCAGCAGCCACTCGAAGGGGCTGCGCCCCTGGGCTTCGCGCTGCTGCTTGAGCGCCAGCACGCGGTCGGCGCCGGGAATCTGCTTCAGGTAAAGCCAGTAGTCAGCCTCCGACTGCATCTGGGCCATTTCGCCGCGGGCGAGCTTGTCCTGCACCGCACTGCCGGCAATGTCATCGCCGTCGAACAGCAGCAACTGCACCGCGGTGGAGGCGCTGACCTCGTCCACATAGGCCTGCCAGCGATCGGGAGAAAGTTGCCGGAGTTCGTGCTCCAGTATCAACAATGTGCTGTAGGTCCCGTCGTTCTCGAGGCTGGTCTGGTCGCCGTAAAGCTGCCACAGGCGATCCAGGCCCCAGCCCATCACCAGCAGCGTAGCGACAATGAGCAAATAGAGCTGGATAAAGAGACGAGCCATCAAAGGTGCTTGTTGAGAAGGTTTGTTACCATGCGTCGGGAACAAACAGATAGCCGCGGCCCCACACCGTCTTTATCCGGAAGGGGCTGTCGGCATCGTCGCCGAGCTTGCGACGCAGGTGAGAAATTCTGACATCCACGGTGCGGTCCAGGCCGTCATAAGGGCGGCCGTAAAGCTGCTGGTACAACGCCTCGCGCGACTGGACCTCGCCGGCCCGGGCAGACAGAATCAGCAGCAGGTCAAACTCGTGGCTCGACAGCGAAATCGGCTTGTCCTCCAGGGTGGCGACCCGGGCACTGGAGTTGATCGAGAGGCTGCCGAAGCTGCGGTCCTCACTTTCGGTGTCGAAACCGCAGCCGGCACGGCGCAACAAGGCGTTTATACGCGCCAGCAAAATACGCGGCTCCACCGGCTTGATCACATAGTCATCGGCCCCCAACTCCAGTCCCAGTACCTGATCGATATCGCTGGCGCGGGCCGTCAGCATCAGAATCGGGCCGCTGTAATGCGGGCGCAGGTCGCGGCAGATTTCAAAGCCGTCCTTACCGGGTAACATGACATCCAGAATAATCAGATCGGGCTTATCGCGCTGTACCCGGGTCACTACCCGGTCCCCCTGTGCCTCGATATTGACGATAAATCCATGTTCGCCGAGGTAAGTGTTCACCAGCTCCGCAAGGCGCGCATCATCTTCAACCAACAGTATTCTAGGGCTGGGTACTACACTCATAATCGGATCACTTATTACTGAAACAGATTCCAGGGTTTGCGGCGTTTGTGCCGGTATCTCAACATTTCCCGCACCACCGCCAGGGTCTCGGATACCAGTAACTCCCTGGCCTCCTTGTCTCTCAGCTCGACCACTAGGTCACTGCTGAATGTAAGCTTGATGCTGTAGGTTCCCTCACGGTAATTGTCCCAGCAATGCTCGATCTCGGGTCGCTCGACAATGGAAACGCACACAGATTCTTGTCGATCCGAACGCCAAATAATATCGATATCGGCCTGGCAGTGAAGTTCATTTTCTGCGAGCGTACAGAGGCGCGGGTTCAACTCCAGTTGAATCCGTCCCTTGTCGGCGGGTTCCGCAACCGTCCCATGAAAACTACACGCAATCAGCGCTATATAACCTGCAATTTGGGCTGGCCTGCGGCCAGGTGACCTAAAAGCTATACACTCCTCCTACAAACACCGTTAACACATCGTCTTCCTCTACGATTGGGCTGTTTGCAATACTGGATCCCAGTTTCTGGTAGTGTCCAAATATCCTCAGCGTCCACTTTTCGTTCAGTGGACGAGTATAACTCACCCTGGCGAAGGGATTCACCGCCGAGCCGGGTTCATACAGCCTCTTTTCGCCGTAATAGTACGACACTAAACGGTCGCTTTTCCAGGTGGCCCCAAGAGTGGCAGCCAACTGCCAGCGCTGGCTATACAGAGGAATGGCAAGTGCCAGGCGCGCTTCGTCGCCATGGTGCTCGCCGGTAACTTCATGCAGGTAATTGAATTGCAACTGGGCGCCGTCGAAGCCATAGCTCCATTCGAGGCCTCCCAGATAGGTCACCCGGCGCTCCCGCTCCCGCAAAACCTGTAGATTCAGGCGTTCCTCGTCCCCCAAGTCATCGTCCACAAAGCCGAGGCCGGTCCCCGGCAGTCCCAGTGAGGTTTGCAGGCCGGCGGATTCCACAAAGAAGTTCTGCAGGTCATTGCGCTGGAAAAATACCCGGTCATAACCGGGGCTGGCAATCAGACTGAAAGACTGCTTGGGGCTATCGTACAGGGTGTAGCCGAAATCGAGGTTATCAATAAAGAAGCGATCGCCGTAGTAGCTGAATTGGGGCACCAACACCAGCGGTATGGTGTCACCCCCCTCCACCGGATTGGAGCGAGCGCCAAGCCCGACAGCGAGGCTGAACTGCCAGGTGCCCACCTGCACGCAGTTTGGATCGTCTTTATCACAGCCGTTGTCAGCGGCCAGCACCGGCCACCCGGTCAGGGACAACAGCATCAGGGACAACCCTGTTAATCGAGGTGAGTAAGGCATAAGTAAAATATCGCGACGAGCTCTGGAATTTCTACGTTTTTATTGTGGACAGCAGATTTGTTGATGTCTGTAGAAATGTACCGGATTTTTGTAAAAATATGTAGTTTTGTCCACCGGCCCCACACCCCGGCCACCCGGTTTTACAGAGTTTAACACTCTTAAACAAATCGCCAACAGATCGAGACGGCAGGCTGCCTGTAAGCTCACTGTCACTTAAATAGTCGTGCCCACAGGCGCTTTGTTCCGCCCTAAGGGTGTATTCACAGGATCAGGCCTAATGACAATCCATAGCGTCTTGCTGTCGGCCTCTGTGCTGCTGGCCGCCTGCGGCGGCGGCGAAACCAGCGACACAGAACAGCTCAGCAGGGACGCAGACCTGACAGTTTCCAGCGTCACCGGCAGCCGGATGACTGTAGAGACTGACGAGGCGACACTGGTCAGTTATTCACTTGGTCTGGAGCCTCTATGGGGCCTGCTGCCCGATGCGGCCGCCCTCTACGTATACGGCACTGAGGCGCTGTCATCATTTCGACTCAAGATACCACCTGGCGACTAGCATGCACTAGCCACAGGCTTGGGGCCAACAGTGACGTTGGCCCCTTTTTTTTGCCCTCAATAATTGCCAATACTTTCCGGCCTGCCTTGCCGCCGGCCACCGCCACCGCGCCTGCCGCAGTCACGGGTCCGGCGCCAGCGTCTCTCATCAACATCAGTGTGAATCCCGCCTGACCGGGTGGAGGTACCGCCAACCGCTCGCCCAGCCGGTTGGCGGCCTCATTCAACCAGATTATTTTCTACAATCGAATCCGTCACAGGGACTACTGGTCCGGGCCCTTGTAAACCACCCCGTCCTTCATCACAAAACCGATACTCTGCAGCAGGGTAATGTCGGCCAAAGGGTCGCCTTGGACGGCGACAATATCGGCGAGCTTGCCCGCCGCCAGTGTGCCCAGTTGATCATCGACCCGCAGCAGCCGCGCTGCATGCAGGGTCGCGCTGCGAATGGCTTCCATGGCCGGCATGCCGGCCGCCACCATCAGGGCAAACTCCTGGGCGTTATCGCCGTGCGCCGATACGCCGCTGTCGGTGCCGAAGGCGATCTTGACATTGTTGCGGTAGGCCCGGGCAAAGGTCTCCTGAATCAGCGGGCCAATGGCCGCCGCTTTGGGGCGCACCAGTTCCGGAAAAAAGCCGTCTATCTTGGCTTTCTCGCCGACCCAGTTACCGGCCATGATAGTGGGCACATAGTAGGTACCGTGCTTTCTCATCAGACGCATGATTTCCTTATCCATATAGGTGCCGTGTTCGATGGAATCGACCCCGGCTTCGATCGCACGCTTCATGCCCTCTTTGCCGTGGGCATGAACCGCTACCGCCATGCCGTAGTCGCGCGCGGTCTCGACAATCGCTGCAACTTCATCCTGCATAAACTGCGGATTCTGCCCGCTTTTGGCCACGCTCAGAACACCGCCAGTGGCTGTGATCTTAATCAGGTCGGCACCGTCCTTGTAGCGCTGCCTTACCGCCTCGCGGGCTTCGGCAACACCGTTAACAACACCCTCGGCGGCCTGGGGACGCCCCATCAGGTCGCGTCGATAGCCATTGGTGGGATCGGCATGACCGCCGGTGGTGGCAATGGACTTGGCGGCGGTGTAGACACGCGGCCCGATGACCTTACCGGCGTCGATAGCTTTGCGCAACGCCACTGTAGCGTTGTAGAAATCACCGAGATCACGCACCGTGGTAAAACCGGCCAGCAGGGTTTTACGGGCATAGGCCACGGCATTGAGCGCGTAGTCCGCCTCGTTGAGCTTGAAGCGCTCGATATAACTGTTTGCCGCAAACTGTTGAGTCAAATGGGTGTGCATATCCATAAGGCCCGGCATTACTGTGTAATCGCGCAAATCGATCACCGTTTCGCCGTCGCGACTGTCGGTATAGCCGGGCTGCACCGAGACAATACGATTGTCCCGCACCACAATGGTCTGCTCGACCAGAGGGGCAGTATCGGCGCCGTTAATAAGCTTGCCGGCATAAATCAGAGTAGTCCCGGCCAGGGCCAACTGACTGGCAACGAGCAGCCACAGTATGAAGAGGTATTTCACAACAGATCTCCCAGTATTTTATCGGTATCACTATGACGCACTGAACCACCATCCCCCCAAAAGAAAAGGTCAGTCGCGCGCCAGCGATGCTGGGAAATCATGCGCCAGCGATATAGCAAAGTCCAGCCGGCGCACCCAAGGAGAAAACCGAACGCGAGCGTTCAGCGGTAGACCCGGCCGGGGGTCCGGCAAGAGATTCCGGCAACAGGCGCCCACCAGACAACTTCGCGACAAAGGCCAGGAGGAACATCCGTAGTCCGGTAGGAACACCGGGTAGAAAAGCCTGGTAGGAAAGCCCGGTGGAACATACCGGTGGGAAGACCTGATGGAGAAGCCCCACCAAAGAACCCACCGGGTTAGCGTGGTAAGAAAATCGGTCAGCCCCCTGCACCGCTGCGCCTGCTGCGATGCAGCCACACCCCAAGGCCGGCCAGCAGCAACAACCCATAAGGATTAGTGGCACCGCCGGCATAGCCCGATCGCCGCACCACCTGGTAGTCAGCGGGTGCTTGTTTTACCTTTTGCCGAAATGACGCAAGCTCAAACTCCAGATTCTCGGTTAAATTTTCACTGGCTTTCTGAAACCCTTTCAAACTGTCGTTGCGCAACTGCTCTGACAGGTTGACAGGGGTCGCCAGGCTGTCGATATGATGCACACCGGGGGCGCGAAACAGTAACTTGCGACTGGCAATATCGTAGACAGTGGCATCGATCATCGTGTGAGTATCGTTTTTCTCGCCCGGTATGACATAAGCGCCCACAATCGTCCAGTAGGCGATAGAGGCCAGCCCCTCGTCAGTAAACTGAGTTTGGTCGTAGGCGAGCAGCGCCACAACATCGACGTCGTACATTCTTTGGATCTGATCCAGGTTGGCAAAACTGCCTCGCGGTCTCAGGTAGGCCGATGGAATCAGCTCAATGGAGCCGACAAAGTCGTAGCGCCTGAAGCGTTCGCTGACCTGCTTCATCAGCACGGTTTTATGACTTTCGGTGAGTACCCGATGAGACTGCACCCGGCCGGGTACAAACGCAATACCCACTTTCAGCGGCAACTGCAACCGCGGAATACCCGGTCTCACTTCGCGCATGGAGGTATTGGGATATAAAAACTCCACCACACTGCTGCTGCGGTGTTGAGTGCGGTTGAATGCGCAACCGCTGACAAAAATCGCCACGACGAGAAAAAACAAGAGAAAATAGCCAGCTACATTCCTGGTCATGCCAGAGCCCTCTAAGTAACAGATTTATGAAAATACCTCGAACACGGCACAGTTAGCCCATCGCCTGCCCGGCCGTGCAGTCCTGAATTCCATGGGCCACTTATCGAACGACCGGCCGTGTTCGCACGACATCCGCATTCGCGCGCAACCTTTCACACTTAACGGCTGTCGCGCGGCCTGGCCCGGACTCCTGTATCGCCTAGCGACGCGCCATGAACAGCGGTTACACACCGCAGCCGAGTGTTGGTGGTCTGTCTAGAATGGGCAAGCAGAATAGTAAAAGTATTATCTGGTGCTACTGCAGGAGGTAGTGGTATTGCCTTTGTGGGGAAAAGCTGTCATTCAGCATCGCGCCGCAGCGGCTTGAAGATATCGTACTGCCAGTCGCGCATCGCCAACACCACCGTCGTGCCGTGGCGCTTGCCGAGCGCCAGGCCGGCGTCGGTATCGTTGAGCCGGTCAAACTCCCGGGCCAGCCTGTCCATCTTCCCCTGGAACTCACGGTTGGCGTTATCGGAAAGCATGCCGTTCAGCACCAGGAGTTTGTGATTCTCCTTGTCAAAGCGGGCCCGAAACAGCTCTTTTTCGATGGTCTGCAGGAAGAATGTCTGGATGGGACCGCCCTTACGCCAGGAAAAATTGGGCGCGACCAGCAGCTTGATCCGGTTTTTCGGGAGCAGCTCGATAATACGCAGGCGGTCCAGATGGGCCAGCCGCTGGATGCACTCGGTTTCGCTAAACCGGTAAAACGACAGGATATCCTCCAGGCTCCAGCGGTTTAGCACGCAGACGGTGATCATTAGCAGGGCCAGATCGCCGGCGATCTCCTGTTCCTGCTGCTCCGTGAGTTCCTGAATCTCCGCCTGCTGCTCGGCCATCATCTGGATCAGGTCGGAAATCTCGATCTCCATCATATGACAGATTTTTTCCAACTGCGCCAGGTCGAAATCACAGGTGCGAAACAACCGCTTCACACTGGCCTCTGACAGCTCCAGCGTCACGGCGACATCGCGGTATTTGAGTTTATGGGCCTTGAGCACCGATTTCAGTGCATCGACAATCGCCGCTACCTGGGCCATAGTGATTCCCCGGGACAGGGTGGTGTTTTGAACCACAGTGGTTCCGGAAACCCTGGTAGTTCTACATACACAGTAGTTCTACAAAACATAGTAGTTCTACAAAAGACAGTGTTTCTCTGGCCATAGCGGATCTTATCTATATTAGCGATTCTAAAGAAGGGTCCGTATAGTGATACTTTGCAGTGTACCGAACAATACAAACGAATTAAACGTAGCATTTGGAGCAACCTCCTGGCAGATTAGCCTGTGCCTCGGCAAGCACGGGCCTACCCGGGACCGAGGCACTGAGCAAACCGCAGAATAACCGGAAGGAGAGGCGTCATATGCCCAGGCTAGTCGATTTCAAAGGGTTTTTACCTTATCTCATCGTTCTGTTTTTAAACGCCTTTGTGGATCTCGGCCACAAGATCATCGTGCAAAACACCGTCTTTAAAATCTACGATGGCCAGACCCAGGTGGTGCTGACCGCGATTGTCAATGCGCTGATCCTCATTCCTTTCGTGTTGCTGTTTTCCCCGGCCGGCTTCCTCTCCGATAAATACCCGAAAAACCAGGTCATGCGCTACAGTGCCTGGGCCGCCGTGGCCGCCACCCTGCTGATCACCGCCAGTTATTACGCCGGCTGGTTCTGGATGGCGTTTGCCCTGACGCTGCTGCTGGCGATTCAAAGTGCGCTCTACGGGCCCGCCAAGTACGGCTATATCAAGGAGCTGGTGGGTAAGGAACCACTCGCACGCGCCAATGGGGTGGTGCAGGCCACCACCATTATCGGCATCTTGCTGGGCACCTTCGTATTTTCCGGGCTGTTCGAGCTGTATCTCCGGGATGTGGTCCTGACCAGTTCCGGCACCATCATGACCAATATCGCGCCTATCGGCTGGATTCTCGTCACCCTGGCGGTTATCGAACTCATCTTCGCCTATCGCCTGCCCCAGAAAACCCAAACCAACACCGGGAAAACCTTCTCGGCACCCGAGTACTTCAAAGGCCGGTACCTCAAGCGCAACCTGCGCTCGATTCGCAGCAAACACACGATCTGGCAGTCCATTATCGGGCTGTCGGTGTTCTGGGCCATCTCACAGGTGGTGCTGGCGGCCTTCCCGGCGTTTGCCAAGGCCACCCTGCAGGAGGACAACACCCTGGTGATCCAGGGGATTCTGGCCTGCACGGGCATCGGCATTATGCTCGGCTCAATTATTGCCGGGCGGGTCTCTCGCAACTATATCGAAACCGGCCTGATCCCGCTGGGGGCGGCCGGCCTCACCGCCGCACTGGTGCTGATGCCGACCCTGGAAAGCCCCTGGACCATGGGCCTGACATTTCTGACCCTGGGCGTGATGGGCGGTCTGTTTATCATCCCGCTGAACGCCCTGATCCAATTCAATGCCCGCGAAGACGAACTGGGCACGGTACTGGCCGGTAACAACTGGGCCCAGAACGTGGCCATGCTGTCGTTTCTGGGTTTGACCGTTACCTTTGCCACTTTCGGCCTGAACAGCGAAACCATCCTGGTATTGCTGGCCGTAGTCGCACTGGTGGGAACCGGGCACACGGTCAGGCAACTGCCCCATTCCTTCGCCCGTATTCTGGTCACCGCCTTGTTTAAACGCCGCTACAAAATCGATGTCGTCGGCTTTAGGAACCTGCCGGCCCAGGGCGCCGTGCTGATGCTCGGCAACCATATCAGCTGGATCGACTGGGCCCTGGTGCAGATCGCCTGCCCGCGTCCGGTGCGATTTGTCATGCAGCGGGAAATCTACAACCGCTGGTTTCTGAAACCGTTCCTGAAAGTTTTCGGGGTGGTACCCATTGCCAAAGGCCACAGTGAAGACGCACTGTCGACCATTAACGATCTGCTCAAACAGGGAGAAGTGGTCTGCCTGTTTCCGGAAGGTGCCATCAGCCGCAACGGCCAGCTCGGCAAGTTTCACAGTGGCTATGAGCGCGCGGTCGAAGGCGTGGACGGCGTTATTTTACCTTTCTATCTGCGCGGATTGTGGGGCAGCGCTTTCTCCCGCTCCAATGATAAACTGCGCAAGGCCCGGACCCCGTCGGCGGGCCGGCGCAATGTTATCGTCGCCTTCGGGCCGACATTATCGATTGCCACGCCGGTGGAAACACTGAAACAAAAAGTATTCGAGCTTTCGATCAGCGCCTGGGAGCAGTTTACCGATACCCTGCCCACGGTGCCCCTGAGTTGGATCAAGACCGCAAAACGTTATGGCAAGGAGATTGCGGTGGTGGATTCCCAGGGCGACAAACTCAGCTACCGGCGCATGCTGACGGCGACAGTGGCCTTCGCCAAACGCATTCGCGCGGCCAGCCCGGAGCCCAATATCGGCATTGTACTACCGGCCAGCGGCGCCAATATCATTGCCAATATGGCGGTTATGTTCAATGGCCAGACCGCCGTCAATCTCAACTACACCGCCAGCGCCGACGCTACGGCGGCAGCAATCGCCGCCGGTAATATCCGCCATATTTACACGTCCAGACTCTTTGCCAGCAGATTGCGAAAACGCGGTATCGATATCGAGAAGCTGTTTGCCGGTTGCGAGCTGCTGTATATGGAGGATATCAAGGCCAGCTTCAGTAAAGCGCAACTGGCCGTGGCCCACCTGAAGGCTCTGTTATTGCCGGCGGGCCTGCTGTATCGAATTTGCGGCAAACGCCGCAAGCTGGATCAGCCGGCGGCGATTCTGTTCAGCAGCGGCAGTGAAGGCGCGCCCAAGGGTGTGGTGTTGAGCCATCGCAATATCGTCGCCAACTGCAAGCAGATCAGCGATGTGCTGAATATGCGCGAGGACGATGTCATGGTGGGAAGCCTGCCGCCGTTTCACTGCTTCGGTCTGACGGTGACCTCGATTATGCCGGTGCTGGAGGGATTGCCGATCGTCTGCCACCCCGACCCGACCGATGTGTTGGGCGTCGCCAAGGCGATCGCCCGCCACCGCGCTACCGTATTGTGCGGCACGGCGACCTTTCTACGTCTTTATGCCAAAAACCCCAAGGTGGAACCGCTGATGCTCGATTCGCTGCGCCTGGTGGTGGCGGGCGCCGAAAAGCTCAATCAAAGCACGCGGGAGGCTTTCGAGCGCAAGTTCAGCAAAACCATTTACGAGGGCTACGGCACTACCGAAACCACACCGGTGGCCAGCGTCAATGTGCCCGATGCGTTGGATACCGGCTACTGGCGCGTGCAATACGGCAATCGCCCCGGCAGCGTCGGCCTGCCGTTGCCGGGTACATCCTTTCGAGTGGTGGACCCCGACACACTCGAGAACCTGCCCCTGGGCGAGAATGGGCTGATTATGATTTCCGGCACCCAGGTTATGATGGGCTATCTGGACGATGAGGAAAAAACGGCGCAGGCGATTGTCGAGCTGGACGGCCGCCGCTGGTATAAAACCGGTGATAAAGGGCATATCAGCAAAGAGGGGTTTCTGACCATTATCGACCGCTACTCCCGCTTTGCCAAAATCGGCGGTGAGATGGTAAGCCTCGGGGCGGTGGAGGAGAAAGTGAAAAGTATACTCGACAGCGACGAGGTCTATTTTGTTGCGGTCAGTATGCCGGATGAGAAAAAGGGGGAAAGAATTGTCTTGTTGATGGAAGGCGACACCGACCCGGCAGAGATTCGCAGCCGCCTGATTGCCGGGGGTATCGACAATCTCCTGCTGCCCGCCAGTATTCATAAAATCGAGGAGATTCCCCGGTTGGGAACGGGCAAAACGGACTACAAAGGTGTTGCCGAGTTGGTGCAGCAGTTTTAGCTGGCGGCTTTTGTTGGGGGCTTGCCATCCGGCACCGGACTAGGTTGGTGTCCGGGCGAAGCAGTCAGAATGGCACAGCCCTGCACCTTTAATAGGAAGCGGCTGGTCAATAAAGCAGATACTGCTTAATTTTGTCCGCTTCCACATGGGCTTCCAGCCAGCTCTTGAATTCCTCCACCCGCTCGAAATCATCTCCCAAGATATTTTGATAACGCGCTTTCTGCTGTTGTGTCTGCCGGAGTTTGCGAATATTTGCCTGCCAGGCGTCGGTAAAGATTTTCGGCAACTTGTCCTGGAGATCCAGCCGTTTTAACAGTGACCACTCCCCACTGTCGAGCCAGGCTTCATCACAATTGGCACACAAGTCAATTTTATTCGATGCCTCTATGCCAATACGGTACTTGGCCATAATGCGATGGCATTTGGGGCACAACTGGGCTTTCTCGTTGTCTTCGGCAATAATCTCCTCATCCCCATCCGGCCCGCTAAAGCGCTTATAGTCCGCCCAATAACGGTAATTCAGCAGTGATATCAACACACCCTCGCACTTGGAGCAACCGGCGGCAATCAGACCCGGCTCCAGCTCCCTCGGCGCCAGGCGGTAACCTTTACACTGTGGGCAATTCATAACAACCTCCGCTGTTTAGGATAGTGACTTGACTCTACGCCGCTTGGCTACCAGTGTCGCGCAAAGAACGCCGGCCACAGCGCCGAACAAATGCGACTCGAAGGAAACATGAGCCGCACCGGGCAAGACCCCAAAGATCATGCCGCTATAAAAGAATATAACAAAAACCGCAATGATAATATTGACCAGATGGCGTTCGAACCACGCCAGGGCGATACTCAAACTCCAAAGCCCGAATACCCAGCCACTGGCACCAATATGAGTGGCGGGGCGACCAAACAGCCAAACCAGTAACCCGCCGACAACGATAATCAACAGACTGCAACCCAGATACGACTTGATCGAGCGCACAAAACAAAGACTGCTGAAAACGAACAATCCTATAAGGTTATTCAGCAGGTGCCCGACGCTGCCATGTAGAAACGGGGCCGACAGTATATTTGGCAGGCTGCTGATATCCCTCGGTCGAATACCGTAACCGACAAACTGAAAGCCATTTGTCATATTCAGAATATGCACACCCGCCATCAGCAATAGAATACAGGTCAGCACACGAAATTTAAGGGGTAGGTCGTTCATGGATTCGGCTTACTGGATTTCCTGTGTTTCTCCTCGGCGACAGACTTTTCCAGACTACGCAACTGTTCGGATATATCCTGCATCTTGTCGTGCGTGCGCAGATCTATCTCCAGTTTCTTGTCCATGCTGCGCACCAGCGGGAAGATGCTGTGTTCTATGGTTTCGGCCAATACCTGCAGTATTTTATCCATGCCCGGTACCGGTTGGTTAACGACTTCCACATGGGGTTGGTTAGCCGCCAGCAACTTCCCCAACTTTTGCAGCGACTTATTGATACTGAGCAACGCCGTGTTCGGTGTTGCCTCTTGAACCTGAGGCTGATTGCGGCTCAACTGTTCGGCTACGGCATGTAAACGGTTCACTCCCTCGACCAGATCGGTCAGTTGCACGACAACTTTACCACCCACTTCAGCATCGTCTCCCCCCATGGCCTTGTTGCGTAAAAACTGTCTTTTGATCTCGTCCCATCGCTCGGCTTCCGCCCCGGTCATATTGCCGCGCAATTGCGCCAGCTTGAGCAGGTTCTCCTCCGAACCGGAGGTCAGCAGTTGCGACTCGCCGATATAGTGATCGCTGATCATCTGCAGTAATTCTTCTTCATTCATCACCGCGGAGACCTTTTCCGCCATCTTGTTCATATTGCGGTAACTGCCCTGCAACTTAAATGCCGGCTCGCGGCGGTATTTGTCGTCCTGAGCCGCTGAAGCGATATACTGCTGGTTGATCTTCAGCACAATGTCCTGAATCACAAACAGCTTGCGCAACACCTCCTCGATTTCATTGATCTCCGCACCGCTGTAAGCATGGCTGAGGTCGGTAGTGGCTACGCTTTCCCCCTGGGCCCGGCGAATCAATTTGTAGACATCACCCATCTCGCGGGTTGCCAGCGGCGCCAGCACCGGGTTGGAAGTCAGGCTGTTTTCGATATAACTCAGGGAAAACTGCTCATCCATTCCCCCGAGAATATCACCTAAATTGTAGATATCCGCCCGGTTGGCAAGCATATCGGGAATCTTAAACACTTCGCCCGACTCGGTATAGGGGTTGCCCGCCATAACCACGCAAAATTTACGCCCGCGCATATCGTAGGTTTTGGTTTTGCCTTTCCAGACGCCCTCCACCCGCCGGGTGCCGTCACAGAGAGAGATAAACTTTTGCAGAAATTCCGGGTGAGTGTGTTGTATATCGTCCAGATACAACATCACATTATTGCCCATTTCCAACGCCAGGTTGAGCTTGACAAGCTCCTGCCGGGCGGTGGCGTTGGGTGCCTGCTGCGGGTCCAGCGACAATACATCGTGACCCAGCGACGGGCAGTTGATTTTCATAAAAATCAGCCCCAAGCGGCTGGCGACATACTCCATCAATGTCGTTTTACCATAGCCCGGCGGCGAGATCATCATCAGCAACCCCATCAAATCCGTGCGCTTGTTCTCGCCCACGGTACCCATCTGCTTGGCGAGGTTGTCGCCGATAATGGGCAGGTACGCCTCGTTGATCAGCCGATTGCGCACAAAAGAACTCAGCGGCTTGGGTTTAAACTCCTCGAGCCGCAACGCCTCGCGTTCCTGCCGGGCAACGTCCTGGCGCAGTTGGTGATAACGGCGATAACCGGCGACAAAAAAGCGCTGATGGCGCTGAAGGCGCTGCAGGAATTCATCCACGGCAAAATGCAGCGTCCGCTCGACAAGGGTAGGGTGCTCACCCAACAGGCCGGTCGCCGTCAACTCCAGGTCGGTTTCGGTAAAACGCCGGTCCAGGCGCTTGTCGCTGTTGATCAGCGCCACCGCCTCCGGAATATAGCGGCGCAGATGATCGAGATCACCGCTTGCGACCAGCGCCTCGAGCCAGGCCTTGGAGAGCTGCCAGCGCACGGCGGGCTGGCCGCGCACTTTATCCAGTGCCGCCTGGTACTTACGCCAGGTTACGTCCTCGACACTGCGCTTGAGCGCCGCCACCAGCTCGCTGGCGTACTTGCTGCAAATAAACTCCACCCGCTCGCGCCCCAGCTCCGCCACCAGATAAGCGGCCGCGCGATCCACTACGGCAGTATCGAAATCGATGGGATAAAACGCCAGAAACTGTTGCAGCCCACGGGTTACCTCGGCAACCAGCAGATCGATGGCATTGGCGCTGGCAAACACCGAGTACATCAGGGAAGCCGACTGTGCCCGCTCCACCCAGGTGTCATAGCGCAAACTGGGATCCTCGGTATGCTGGGCCAGCAACTCGACGTTGCACCAGAACACCTGCGCCAAACCGCGGCTGTCGGGGTCGTAACGCAGCAAGTCTGCGCGCTCCAGCGCCGGCAGCAACTCCCTGAGTATCAATTCAGCGTCGTGATCGTGCACGCCTTTCTCGTAACCTTCCCGGTAGCGCGGCGCGGCAAAGTCGCGCACCAGTTTCGCCAGTGCCGCAGTGTCCCGCATAGCTGCGGTCAAGTCGGCCATGGTAAAGTCGCCGCCCCGCTCGGCGGCCTGTAAAACCTGAGCCGCCAGGTACTCGCTGCGATATACCTCAGCACTCTCCGATTCCAGCGATACATCCCAATACTCCCGCAGATCGGCGAGGTCGGGATGCTCGATTTTTTCGAAATAGCCGGTCCCGGTCAAGTGGATATAGAGGTCGCCCTCACGGGGGATAATCGTCAGATCCAGATCCTGGGTGTTAACGCTGAATTTGTGACGCGGGCCCAACTTGATAACGTTGCCGCCGTCCTCGTAGATATCCGATTTATCCCGCAACGAGCGCAACGCCTGCTCTTTAATGGACTTGAAGCGCGCTTCGATCTCGTCGGCCTGCACAGCGCTGTCGAGGCCGCGAAGCTGTTCCACCAGCTCCCGGATTTTTATCACCAGCGCATCGGCGGCAAAGTATGTATTGAGCGCGTCAGTCTCGGTAAATTTGAGCGAGCGGCGCTCGATACTTGCCAGCATTCGCGCGGCGGCGTCGGCCAGCGACTGCGCCTTGCGCTGCTGTTGGTCGAGCAACTGTTGTTTGTGGGTCTCAAAGGATTCGTAAATTTCATCACGTTTGGCGACAATATCGCCGAGAAACCGGTCGTAGTCACTGAACTGACCCTCCAGCTCTTCAAGCTGTACCAACAGACGTGAAAGCTGTTCGTCACAGCGTTCGGGCGTGGTGGCAAGACCCAGTGCATTGGTCACACTCTGGGAAAACAGTTTGAACTGCGCGGCAAACTGGGCAACCGCCTCTTCGGAACCCAGGTTTTTCTGCTTGTGTCTGGCTCCGGCCTTACTCTGATTCAGTTTTGAGTAGACCGCGGAAATAGCATCGATAATACGGGTGCGCTGGGTGGCGTCCTGCACCTGTAGCGTCGCCATCAACTCCGAGAGCAGGTCGAGACCGGTCGCAGTGGCCTCGATAGTGTCTATCAACGGCGTTAACGCCGCATTGGTATCTGCCTGCTCCACTTCTTTGTTCAAGGCGTCAATCTTGGCCAGATAAGGCGCCAGCGCCTCCTCGGCGGACAGGAACTCTACAGTTCTGGTACCCAGGTCGTCCTGCGACGCCAGCAATTGCTGATCGAGTTCCGCGATTCGCTCTACATCGATATAGCGGTAGTCGCGAATCGTGGTCAAATGGCCGCGTTGACGGCGAATGCGCTCGAGCGCGGCGACATAATCCTCCGCTGTCTCCCAGCTCCCGGTGCGCAGGGTCTGCAGGATTTCCTCTTGCTCCTGCTCGGCTTCCGCCATGGTCTTGGCCGATTGCTGTTTGATGCTTTCGACCTTTTCGAATTCGTCGATGACCAACTCGGCCGTGGCAGTGATTTCCCGCAAAACCTCCCCGATACCATCGGCCTGCGGGTCCTCGATCCAATAGTGAGCATCAAACATCTTATCGGCTGTTCTGCCCAGCTCTTCGTACAGGCGCGCCGATACGGACTGGTTATCGATAATGCGGCAAATGCTGTAGAGGTCCGATACGCCCCGCACCAGTTCCGCGTTGCCCACCCTACCGTAGAAAGTCTGGCTTGCCGGCACCTTACTGGCATACTCGCGACTGGCAAAAGGCGTCATCCAAATCTGCATCGGGTGCACGCGTGTGGGTTCCCCCTCGGCTGAGAAGATAACCACGGTGCCGTCCTCGGCGAGCGCATAACCATGTCCATAGATGGGGTTTTGTAACGCCTTCTCTATCAGATTGTACGCGAACAGACCCACCACACCCCGCTGTGGTTCGTAGAATACATAGAGCACGTCCTCGCCGTTAGGGGAGCGCAGCATACGCTTGAACTTCAGCCCTTCCGGTGGGTCATTAAACGCTTTGTATTCGCCGGTCTGCAGGTAAAAACCACCGGGGAAAATGACGCCGTGGTCCTCCGGCAACTGCACGCAAGACTCGCCGATGGCGTCGATCCGCAAGACGTCCCGGGTGACTTTATTAAAGATAAAGTACCGCCATTGCTGTTCCCGGTAGGGAAGAACCTTCAGCAGAATCAACCCGCCTACAGAAGCGTAGAATATACTGGCATCATCCAGCGATTGAGTCTTATCCTCCACGGGCTCCCGATAAATACCCAGCCCGTCCTCGGTATTGTTTTCCACCTTGATGGTCAGATCGCCGTGAGTGGTCTCGACAAACAAGGTATCGAGTATATTGAAGTGCGGGTGACGGCCGTGCACCGAATCTTCCCTGGAAACCTCCGACCACTCGAAGTCGAACGACGGCGGCAACTGAATATCGCGCTCGCCGCGGTTATCGATATACTTTAGGGTTTTGCCATCAGCCGAGACCGACCAGCGAAACACCCGCAAGTCCTCCAGCCGCTCACCGATCTGGAAGCCGGCCAGCAGTTTGCCCTGCTTGACAGTAAGCTGAACCAGGCGTGTATGCTTGTAATAACGGTAGAGCTCCTCGAAGTCATTCTTAAAGCCGGGTTCCGCCAGAAAACTGTCTCCGATAGCAATCGACTCCAACGCCACCTGCTCCTCCTTTCCCTTGAGTGCAAAGAGGGCAAATACATCCTCGAGCCGGGTTTCCTTTTTCAGACCGATAAAGACGTTGTAGCCAAACAACAAAAATTCACCCACCTGCACGATATCGCGGGCGATACAATTGTTCTCCGTGCGCACCCGAACGCGGGCTGCGACTTTCATTTCAGTGCCGCCGAACTCGGCCAGCCGCGCCTGGTTCAGCTCGCGGGTCTTTTCACCCAGGCGCTTACCCTGTTCTATCAGGCGCTTTTGAATGACTTCATAGGCGCCCCCCTCAGCTACGGCAGTATCGACAATACTGTCGGCGTGGCTCTGCTGTACCATAGTTTCATCCTTTCAACGCAGCCATCTGGAAAACCGGTGTGCGGCTACAAAACCATTGCCCGGACTAACCTGCTTTCTTCTCGCTGTTGCCGGCCCCCTCCTTCTCGTCGATAAACTTTTCCAGAAAAGCCGCTACGGTGCCGCTCTTGGCGGCGAGACCGTCAACCGCTTTGCCCAGGGACAGCGACTTGGCAAAGGTGTCGAAGAAATGACCCTCACCGCCGACGATATCGATATGGGCTTTTTGCAGCGCAGTCGCCAACACCTCGGCGTTTTCCTTGGCGATATCCTTGCCGGCCTCTATCGACGCCAAGGCCTCTTTCAGCGCCGTCTCCAGGCTCATACGAAACTCTTCGTGATCACGGGCCTTATCACTCATGGCCCCCATGGCATCGAACTTCTCGACCAGACCGTCGGCCTCGGCTTTAAACTGCTCGCGGGTCACTTCGGCACCGGCCATACCTATTTCTTTCTTCGACCTGGCCTCGGATTCGCCCTTGGCGCCGATAACCGCCGCCTCGGCCATCCCCTCTTTCTCCAGCGCGTCGGCCTTGGCCTCCTGCACCTTGGCCTCTGCCAAGCCCGGTGCGGCGCGCTCGGCTTGAACGCCCTCGGCCAGTTTCTTCTTGGCATCGGCCTCTTTGGCCGAGGCCTCCAGCTCCGCCTGGGCGATAGTGGTGATTTCGGTTGCCTTGTGCTGCGCGGCCAGTTCCTCGGCCTCGGCGGCTTTTACCTGTTTCACCTTCTCTTCCTCGGCCTGGGCCTCCGCCGCCAGTACCTGAACCTGTTTGCGCCGGTCGGCTTCCGAGACTTCGCGCACCTCGTTGATGCGTTCTTCTTCGATAGCAACGGTTTTATCGACGGCAACCCGTTCGCGGATTACATTGGCTATTTCCTTTTTCTCGACTTCTACAGCTTTCTCTGCCTCGATACGCTGCAACTCCACTTCACGTTCCCGGGAGACGATCTCCAGGTCTTTGGCCCGGACAACTTTCTCCTGCTCGATCACCACGGCGCGCTGGCGATTTTGCTCCGCCACTTCGATTTCCCGTTTCTGGTTTTCGGTTTGCACCGCCAGATCCTGGTCCACCTGAATCGTGGCCGCTTCCATTTTGAGCCGCTCTTCTTCCTGTACCTTCTTCGTCTCGGCCTCTTCCCGTGCCCTGATGGTGGCTATCTCCCGCTCCTGTTTGGCCTCGGCATCCGCCTGTTGGCGCTCCAGCTCCAGCATCGCCTCGACGGTTTCCACATTTTTCTTCTTGATAGCCAACTCTTCGTCGCGCTCCAGGATATTGGTGCGCACATTTTGCTCAGCGGTCAGTTCGGTAATTTTTTTGATACCTTCAGCGTCGAGAATATTGCTGGGGTCCAACGACTTCTTCGGCGTCTGTTCCAGATAATCAATCGCCACATCTTCCAATACATAACCGTTTAAATCATCGCCGATAACTTCTATGATCTTTTCCCGAAAGTCCTGGCGGTTTTCAAAGAGTTGTACAAACTCAATCTGTTTACCCACTGTCTTCAACGCTTCGGAGAACTTGGCAGAAAATAATTCGTCTACTGCAACCTTATCCGAGGCGCGGTTGGCACCAATGGATTTGGCAACTTTCAAGACATCCTCCTCCGTCTCGTTAACCCGCAGGTAGAAGGCAACGGTAATATCGGCACGCATATTATCCCGGCAAATCAAGCCGTCGCTGCCGCGCCGGTCCACTTCCAGGGTTATCAGCGAGATACGCATCAATTCCTTTTTGTAAATAATCGGGTATACCAGAGCGCCGGTGAAGTGTACCCTGGGCACAGTCCCCAGGCCGTTGACAATAAGCGCGGTACCCTGCTCAACCTTTACATACCAGGCCTTCACAACGGCCAGCAATCCCATCAAGACGACAAAAACCGCAACTGCCGGGACCAGTATCCCCATAAATCCTGATATATCAGCCATAATCATTACTCCGTTTTATTAGTACTAATCAATATGCGGGCCGTTAGCCGTTGAACTCTTCTTCTGAAACCACACGATAGGCATTGGCGTCTTTGAGGTATTCGATAAGGACAACCCTGTCGCCTTTGCCAAACTGCTGGCCCTCTGAGGCCCTTACCTTGAGAATCAGTCCTGCACCGCCGTCATCAAAGATGGCTTCGCCAAAACCCGGATCAACCCTGGAGGTACGTACTACCGCTGTCTGCCCCAGCACCATTTTTTCAGTATGCCGTTGCATTTTCTTAAACAGCGGGCGCAGCGGCCGGATCAGGAAACCGGTCGCCAGAACGCTCAAGTAGAGCGCACCCAACAACACCGGCAGCCCCACCAGAAAACGCGCCAGGCCCGCAGAGGGAATCAAATAGGAAAAGAAATGCACCGTGTTATAGGAAATAAACCAACCGATAAGCGACACCAGTGAGATAACCACAGACAGCGGCACACCGTTTAAACCAAGCTTTAAAATAACCCCCGCCACGGCATCGGGCGTCGACGTATTACCGTCGCCGATTTCGAGGTCCGTACCAGGTATATCGAAGGCATCGATATCCACCAGACCCAACACTGCCACCAGCCAGAACAGCAGGGTTAAGATCAGAAAGAAGGTAAAGAATACCGTCGGGAAAGAGGATACATTCTGGTAGAACGGGTCCATCTCTTTGCTAAGCAATACTGCAAACATGCTTTACCCCTTTTTATCCGGATTGGAGACGGCTTCCCTGCAATTGAGCTCGGCGGTCTCAGGCGCCTTTTTTCTTTAGCCGCTCGAGAATATCGTCGGCACTCTTACCCGAAGGCGCAATACCGGCCTCCTCGAGCTTCTGCTGGAGCGTGGCATCGGACGTCTCCGCGGCCAACTCACTGGCGGCATTCATTTTGGCGGCTTTGAGCGACTGCTTTTCCTTAATCCGTTCAAGAGAGTCCATCGCGGTGCGCAGCTTCGAGTTCGAACCGCTGTGGCGCTCGGCCACCGCCTCTTGAGCCCGCTGCACGTTTTCCGTCGCTTTTACCGTATCCACCTGCTGCTTCAAGCGCTTGATATTGGCTTCCGCCTGCTTGATCGCCGCGCGCAACTGGTCGGCGCTGCGAGCATAACCGGCGCCCGCCTCAGCCTCGGCCGCAGACTGGTTTTCAAAGTCAGCTATCTTGCCGGCAACTTCGCGGGCGAGTGACTCATCGCCTTTCTCCAGCGCTTTTACCGCATAGCCCTCGTGCGTTTCGATTTCTTTGTTAAGCTTGACCACCTTTTCTTCAGATAGCTTCTGCCTGGCAATAATGGCGGCCAGGCTGTCCTTACTTTGCTTCAGCTCTTCAGAGGCGTCCCGCACCTCCTGGTCGAGAATACGCAGCGCCTGGCTGTCGACGATAGCCTCGCCCGCCTCGTTCACACCGCCGCGCAAAGCCGTCATCATTTTCGCCCAGATATTCATAGCAGTCTCCTCTACGCCTCTACCGGGATGGTCAGGAATTCACTGTAGGCTTCGGTAGCGTGAATCACATTGGTAGCCAGCGTCTCAATTTCAAAAATAACGTTGGAAAGAATGGAAGTGGAACTCAAGGCTCCGAACATTTGGTAATAGTCAGAACCGCTCGAGGTGGCGTCCAGGCTGATTGTGGACAAGGGGAAGTACTTATGGGTGCGCAGCACGGCGTCATTAAACTTGACGACATCCGCCACATCGTCGACCGACCACAAGATAGATTCGACAATAATCTGATCACCCGAGACGGTTAAAAACACCGGCAGGTCCCCAAATTCATGCATCACAATATGCAGAGAGGGCTCGATACCGTCGATCAATTCCAGCGACGCCGCGCCATTGGTAAACAAATCCATTTCCTGCAAAGCGGTGTGTAGACTGGTGGTGGTCCATAGATTGGTTTTATTGGTCATACTCATGACTCCTTTTATCCACTGGGATCCGTTGGCTTCACGCAACTGCTTTTCCACCAGTGCCAGGTGCTTGGCATGCTCCGGGCGGATCCAGACCTCCTTCTTGACCAGCCCCTGCTCACGCAGGCGGCGCCGGAACTCTCGCTGGTAGTGCGCTGATGACTTCGCTTTCATGACGCACACCTTAATTTATTACATGTGAGCCGTCAAGAAATATTACATGTGATTTAAAAAAGGCTTTGAAAACCCCTCTAAGCCTCTGTTTTTATTAAGATAAAATGTTCATCCGGCATCAGGGCGACAAAACCCAGCTACTCGATAAGTGATGGTAAACAGGAAAAGACAGGTAACCCCGGGGTGTACCGAAGCCGCTCGGCACCCCCGGCGAACGGAACAGCATACTTGCAAGCCTTCGGGATGGGATAAAAACAGACCCGGGCGCAAAAACTACACCTACCAGCCGGTTTGCAACATATCCACTCTCCAACCGATATACTGGTCATCAGTATGAACGACTTATGCCAAAAAGGGCATTAAGTTTCGGCTGCAGGCAATCAGTTATCGATAACTTCATCGCAGCCCGCTGGAGAGCGACGAACACAGCCTTCCTCATGGGGTCGCCATCAATACCCAGACGTCTCACTTTACCTGCGCGCACAGGCGCAAACCGCTCGATGATTCTAACTGCATCCTCTGCTTGGATTCACTGTATCGTTGTTCTCCCGAGATATGGTCCGTCTAGCTCGCCCCGAACCCTTCTCTGCAGTGGACCGGCGGAAAAGACCGGAAAGATTCCGCAAGCCTTTGATGATCTCGGTGAATAAAATCAGGGCCGGTAACATCTATACGCGGTTAAAAGCCGTTGCGATATAAGTCACACAAACCCTGAAGCATAGTTACAAAGCTTTACATCTTTTCAAGACACAGACATATTTTTTTTAATCCATATGGTTTAATTTGAGACTGTCGATTTAGCAATACAAAAAAACCACCCTGCCACTTGTTCGAAAATCCTTGTCCAGCGCTGTAGCGGCTTCTGATGATTTCGGAAAAAGGACGTCGAACTCTACTTACCCGAAAGCGGAAAGAGTGGTCAGAGTGGAACGGTACAGTTAAGAAAAAATGTGCCAGTTGATCGGTTACCGCCCCAGTTACATCGATCTCGATTAAGTGTACCAAAGGTAGGTCTGGCCCTGGCTGAAGCCTCCAGCAACGCTCGGCAGCAGGGATGCTGTCGAGAAGTCCCCATGGACGGGTTCACGACGTGTTTCTGGAGGCTTCAGCCAGGGCCAGACCGGTCAATTAGCACATAGTTGCTTAACCAAGTGTCATTCTGGTGAGAGTGCTAATGATGAAATATCGAAGAGAGCCCTTATGAAAAAATATGTGTCACTACTAATAACAGTTATTTGCTCACTACTCGTCGGCGGAAAAGCCACGGCAAAAACCTGCACCAGCACCGTCTTGCTTCTGACCCAGGCGGATGTGAGTGCATTTGACTGCACTCATATAGAAGGCGATCTGAAAATCGGCAGCCGTGGTCCCGGCGGCTGGAGCAATATCGGTAATATACGTCGTCTTTCCATGCTGCAAAGCCTCACCGGCAGCATCATTATGGAGCGCAATGAGCATATCCGCAGCCTCGAAGGGTTTGAGAATATTAAGCGTATTCCAGGGGCTCTGGTGCTCGATGCGCAAACCGGACTGACGGATTTAACGGGGTTGGCCAACCTCGAGTATATCGGTTATGGATTAGTGATAGTTAACAGTCACAATATCACCTCGCTTGAGGGCATGCCCAAGCTGAGACAAATCGGCGATAGTGCCGCCACCAGTCGAGCCAGGCTGCACATAGGATACAACCGCAGCTTGCAGTCACTCGATGCGTTAAGCACGGTCCATACCCTGCCCAGGATAATAGAGATCACCCGCAGTCCCTTGCTGACTCACCTCGACGGCTTGCTCAACGCCCGCGCCGTGACCGGCGGTGAGCCGGGTCACATTTATATCATCCAAAATACGAATTTGCGCAATGTGGACGGGTTACGCAATTTCACGGCGCCGATTATGGAACTCAAGATCAACAATAACCCTTCGTTAGAAAATCTCGATGGGTTACGGCATGTCGTGTATGACAACAGCTCCATACGTTTTCGCACCAATTACTTTGAACTTATGGGCAATCGAAACTTGACGAGTGCCTGTGGCGCAACCGGGTTGTGGAGCAATGTACCGGACAATTTTTATACCAGGATTTACGACAACACCCGCGCCACTAACTCACTGGCGGCCATCAAAAATCACTGCCATGTGTGTAGCTCTTACTACGATGGTGATCTGGTGCTGGAGACTCAAGAGCAAGTGGACGGTCTCCAGTATTGTGAAGTCAGCGGCAAACTGACTGTCGTCGATCACCCCACCGATCCCATTGACAGCCTGCTTGGTTTGTCGGGTCTCAAGAAAGTGGGTGGGCTGGATGTATCAAACAACCACACCCTGCTTTCTCTCAATGGTCTGAATCAGCTCACAGACATTACCAATGGATCGCTGCACGTTATCAGAAATACCGGGCTGGTGACCACGTCAGGGCTGGAGGGCCTGGCCCGCGTAAGCGGTGATGTTAAAATCCAGCGCAATTCAAATATCATCCAGTTAAACCTGGGGACACTGACCTCTGTCAACAAGGATGTCAGCCTGTATCTGAACGGCAACCTGAGATCGATCGTATTCCCGAGCCTGGTCAATATCGGAGGCAGTCTGGGCATCAAAACAAACCAGGCCGCCACATCAGTTGCCGCTTTCAGGTTGCAAGCTGTTCAAGGCAACGTGTATGTAGGTTACAACCACAAGCTGAGGCATCTGCAAGGTTTTAACCGACTACGCACACTGGGCAACAATCTGTTGATCGACTCCAACATGAACATGGAGACCATCATCGGTTTCTCGGCGCTGAAAAAGGTACCGGGGGATTTACAGATAACCAACAATTTATCGTTGAACAACCTGGAAGGACTGCACAATATCAATCGTATTGATGGTGATTTTACGCTGACAGACAATATCAACCTGGAGGATGCCTGCGCGTTTGAGGAACTGTTGACCCACAGCCATCGCACGATCGGCGGCAATACCACCGTGGCCAACAATGGTGAAAACTCCAGTTCGCTGCTCGACCTGCTGACAACCTGCTGGCGAATCCCATAGCGTCCGGGGGGATTCGTCGATATTCACACTGACCGGGACCTCGGGGACGCGGTACTGCGGAATCTGAAGGAGAAAACCGGTATCGAATCCCCTTATCTGGAGCACCTAGAAAGTGCTCAAAGCCTCTCGACGATCAGCACCAGACCAATAGCCGCAGTTAACAGACCGATCCCCAGCCGCAGACCCGTATGGAACCGGGCGAAATTTTTTGCGGTAAAACCGAGCGGAAATGAAATCACCACGGAGAACAGCAACATCCCCGCTAATGATCCAATACTGAAAATAACCACATAGGCAAGGCCCTGCAGCACCGAATTCATGCGCTCTACAAACAGCAAAATCAAAGCGGCCGACCCCGCCATACCGTGAATGAGACCCATCGCCAGGGCGCGCAGCGGCAGTTGCTCCCTGTCGCCGCCAGGGGCTGCAAAGGCCGCCGGCACAGCCTGCCCGGTGGCGCGGCCGCGCCTCACCACATCGATGCCGAGCACAATCATCAGCGCGCCCACCAACATTTCCAGACCGGTGGCGAGCCCTTCGGGTATCAGTGTGTCCAGCCACAATACGACACCGGCAAACAGCAGCAGCGTCAAACTGTGTCCCACGCCCCAGGCCAGGCCCTGGCGCACCACCTGGCGCTGCGAGCGATGGGTACTGGCCAGCGAGGCCACCGTAACGATATGATCCGCTTCCAGCGCGTGCCGTATGCCGAGCAGAAAACCAAAGGCCAATAAACTGGTCATCAACATATCCTCGGTAGTTGTTCGCCAATCAGTGTATCGACAATACGCTGGCTGCCGAAGGCGGTTTTTATCAGCACCCGTCCGGCCGGCGCCCCGGCAACGCAACCTATGGCCGCGCTGTGGGCGCCGGCGGGGTGGGCGCGCATCAGATCGAGCAGCGCGTCGACGGCCTGGGCGGGGACCACCGCTACCAGTTTGCCCTCGTTGGCCAGGTAGAGCGGGTCCAGTCCCAGAATTTCACAGATACCCCGCACCTCGGTGCGGATCGGCAGCGCCTGTTCCTCGATTTGCATACAGCAGTTGCCGGCCGCAGCAAACTCGTTGAGCACCGTTGCCAGGCCGCCGCGGGTGGCATCGCGCAGGCAGCGGATATCGGGGCATACCGCCAGCATATCCGCGATCAGGTGATTCAGCGGCTGGCAATCGGTTTCAATCTGGCTCTCCATGGCCAGCTCACCGCGGGCATCGACAATGGCGGCGCCGTGGTCTCCCAGGTAGCCGTTGATTAAAATGGCGTCTCCCGGCTTGGCGCCACCAGCTTCGATTTGTATGCCCGCCGGTATCACACCCACGCCGGCGGTATTGATAAACAGTTTGTCACAGGCGCCGCGGGGTACCACCTTGGTATCACCCGTAACGATCGACACACCGGCGGTTTCAGCGCTGCGCTTCATCGACTGTGCCACCGCCTGCAGGGTTTCTATCGGCAGCCCCTCTTCGATGATCATGCCACAGCTCAAATACAGCGGCCTGGCGCCGCCCACCGCCAGATCGTTGACGGTGCCGGTAACAGCCAACTGGCCGATATCACCGCCGGGGAAAAACAACGGGTCCACCACATAGGAGTCAGTGGTAAAAGCCAGGCGGTCGCCGGCACCGGTCATCTCGGCGAAGTAAAAGCGCGCCTGGTCTTCCAACTGCGAAAGCTGCGGATCATCAAAGGTGGCCACGAACAGCGATTCGATCAGTTGATGCATCGCCTTGCCGCCGCTGCCGTGGGCCATGGTGATGGTCTGCCCGGGTGTAAAGGGCGCGTTGCTCATACACTGACTCCGTTTTCTTCTCTCAGTCTGATCAGCGCCTGCTGATCGCCGAAGTTATAGTAAGCGGCACAGGCGCCTTCGGAGGACACCATCAGCGCGCCCAGCGGTTTTTGCGGATTGCACTGCTCGCCGAACACTTTGCACTGCCACGGGCGGATCACGCCTTTCAGCACCTCGCCACATTGGCAGGATTTGGGATCGGCTATTTGCAGATTGACGAGGCTGAATTTTCTCTCGGCGTCAAAGGCGGCGTACTGCTCGCGGATGCGCACCCCCGAGTGGTCGATGGAGCCGAGACCGCGCCATTCGAAATATTCGCGCAGTTCGAAAACCTGATGGATGGCATTGAGGCCGGCGTCGTTGCCGCCGCTGGCGACAACGCGACTGTACTGGTTTTCGACGCTACAGTAGCCGCCGTGTATCTGCCGCAACAACATCCACAGCGACTGCAGAATATCCAGCGGCTCGAAGCCGGTGATTACCAGCGGCTTGTGGTAGTGGTCGCAGACAAAATGGAAGGGTGTTTCACCCACCACCATACTGACATGGCCCGGGGCCAGGAAGCCGTCGATTTTCATATCCGCCGAATCGAGGATCGCCTTGATGGTCGGCACGGTGGTGATATGGTTGCAGAACAGGGAGAAATTGCCGATGTTTTCGCCGGCCGCTCGCAGCACTGTCAAAGCCGTGCTGGGCATGGTGGTTTCGAAGCCGAGAGCGAAAAAGATCACCTCGCGCGAGGGGTGCTTGCGGGCCAGCGCCAGCGCATCCAGCGGTGAATAGACCATACGCACATCGGCGCCGGCGGCCTTGGCCTCGAGCAGGCTCTGGCGTGAGCCAGGCACCCGCATCGCATCGCCAAAAGTGGTAAAGATCACCTCCGGGCGTTGTGCCAGCGCCACACAGTCATCGACGCGCCCCCGCGGCAATACACACACCGGGCAACCGGGTCCGTGCACCAGCTCAATACTATCCGGCAGCAGTTGCTCGATGCCGTAGCGGAAAATGGTATGGGTGTGACCGCCGCAAAACTCCATTAACTGCAACGGCCGGCCGCGGCGCGCAAAGATTTGTGCGGCGAGGTGTTTTATCCGTTGTTGCAGCGCAGCCGCCCGTTCGGGATCGCGAAATTCGTCGACGTATTTCATTGTAGACCTCCGCGCTTGTCGGCAAGCAGGGTATGGGTTAAATCCCAGAGGATGTGATAGATGGCCAGATGTACCTCCTGCACCCGGTGGATCGAGTCGGTCTCCACCAGCAGGCAGTGATCGAGCAGGCCGCTGCTGCGCATGGCGCCGCCGTCGCCGCCGCAAAAGCCCAGTGTCAGCAATTGCATCTGCCGGGCCGTTTCAAAAGCGGCCATCAGGTTTTTGGAATTGCCGCTGGTGGAAAAACCCACCAGGCCGTCGCCGGTTCGGGCGTGGGCCCGCAGTTGCCGGGTAAACATATGCTCGACGCCCACATCGTTGGCCACGGCGCTGATCATGGCCATATCCATGCACAGATTCATGGCCGGCAGCGGCGGCCGGCCGGCGGTAACCGGGTGCTGGAACTCCACGGCAAAGTGGCTGGCGTCACAACTGGAGCCGCCGTTGCCCATGGTAAACAGCCGGCCCCCGCGCTGATAGACCCGCGCCAGCGCAGTGGCGGCGTCAACCAGCGCCGGGCCGTTGTCGGCAAAAAACTTTTCCTTCATGGCGACGCTGTGTTCGGCTTTTTGCCGCACCGATTGCAACAGCGCCCGGCGCTCGCGCTGCGGGTCTTTGCGCTTGCCGTGCAGGAAAGGATAGAGGTCGTCGAGTGGTTTGCTGTCTTCGCTCATCATCGCCTCCGACGCTAAGGCTGTGCTGTAGACTGCATAGCGGTGAGTTCTTCCTGCATTTCACCCAGCTCCGCCAGCAATTGCAGGGTTTTCTGCGCTTCCTGCTCGTCGATGCGACTCATGGCGAAGCCCACATGCACCAGTACCCAGGTGCCGATAATACTGTCCGGTGCCTGCCCCGGGTCGACCACACAGGCGATATTGATCTCGCGCTGCACACCGGCGACATCGACCCTGGCCATCAGTTTGTCGGCATCGGTAATGGCGACTATCCGCCCCGGAATACCTAGGCACATGATTGTTCTCCTGTGTAACCGCTTTGTAGTTGAGCTGCTGCCACCAGCCCTTGCCCCAGGGCGATGCCGCCGTCATTGGCGGGTACCTGCCGGTGCACCAGTACCTCGAAGTCCCGCGCCTGCAGTTGCGATTGCAGGGCGTTTGACAGACGCGGATTTTGCAAAACGCCGCCGCTTAAGGCGATCGTTTTTACGCCGTGCTCCCGCGCCAGCAAGCAGAGACACTCGACCAGTACCGCCGCCAGTCCCAGATGGAAACGGGCGGCGATCAGGCCGCGCCGGCAGCCGGCTGCCAGATCGCCGAGCAGGGCCGGCCACAGCGGCGCCGGATCGATCTGCCAGAGTTGATCGGTGCGCTGCAAGGCAAAGGGATAGACGCCGGCAGCACGCCAGTCGGCGTCCTCAATACAAGCCTCGAGTGCTATCGCCGCCTGTCCCTCATAGCTGATAGCGCCTTCGCTATGGATGCCGACCGCGGCGGCAACCGCATCGAATAAACGCCCGCAGGAGGAACTTAGCGGGGCGTTGACGCCTTTGTCGATCATCCTCAGCAAGGTATCCAGCGGCTGCCGCTTGAGGGCGTCGATCAGCGGCAAACCGGCATAGCGCTGCGCCACCGACTGCCATCCCAGCGCGCTGTGCAACTGCGCGAGACAGTTGCGCCAGGGCTGCCGCATCGCTGTATCTCCGCCCGGTAACGCCGTAGGTTTGAGGCGGGCAAGCCGTTTCGCGACGGTGTAATCGGCGAGGAATATCTCACCGCCCCACAGGGGTTGCGCCGGATCGGCTTTCGCAAAGCCCATACCATCCAACACCACGGCCAGTAGCGGCGGCGCCTGCAGCGGGCGTTGATTGTCCCCCATACAGGCGGCGATATGGGCGTGGTGGTGTTGCACCTCGATCAGCGGCAGTTTTTTTTCCGCTGCCAGTGAGCGGCCAAAATCCCCCGACAGATACTGCGGGTGCTGATCGACGGCAACCGCCGCCGGCTGTTGCCGGTCAGACGGGTACAGACCGTTGAACAGTTTCAGGCAGTGCTCGAAATCGGCCAGGGTGCCGGCATCGCGCAGATCGCCGATATGTTGGGACAGGATCGCCCGCCCGGCGCCGAGCAGGCAAAAAGTATTTTTCAGATCGCCGCCGGTGGCGAGGATTGGCGTGCAGGTTTCGAAGCCCGGCGGCAGTGGCAGCGGTGCTGGCGCATAACCGCGGGCACGGCGCAACAGTTGCGGTTGTTCGCCGGTGATCTGCACCACCGAGTCGTCGACCCGCTGCACAATATCCCGGTCGTGCAGCAGGAAGCTATCGGCCACCTCTCCCAGTTCCCGTAGCGCCTGTTGATTGTCGATACACTGCGGTTGGCCGGCAGCATTGCCGGAGGTCATCACCAGCGGCGTGGCAAAAGTTTCCAGCAGCAAGTGGTGCAGCGGCGAGGTCGGCAGCATAAAGCCGAGGCGCCGTTGATCGGGCGCCACAGCGTCGAGGCCCGGCCCGCCGTGCCGGCGTTCGAGCAACACTATGGGTGCGGCAGCACTTTGCAGCAGTTGCCGCTGCAGCGGGCTGATGTGGCAGTAACGCTGGATAACCGTCAGATCGCGCGCCATCAGGGCAAAGGGTTTGTGCGGCCTACTTTTGCGGCGGCGCAGTTCGGCCACCGCAGCGGCATTGCCGGCATCCACCGCCAGTTGGAAGCCACCGATTCCTTTCAGCGCCAGTATCTGCCCCTGCCGCAAGCAGCGCAGTGCAGCTTCGAGTGAGTCATCGCCGTCGATAGTGCCACCGTCGCGATCGACTAGACACAGCGAGGGGCCACAGTCGGGGCAGGCATTGGGCTGGGCGTGAAAGCGGCGGTCGGCGGGATTTTGGTATTCCTCCAGGCAGTGCGGGCACTGCTCAAAGGCGGTCATACTGGTATTGGCGCGGTCGTAGGGCAGGTTGCGGATGATGCTCAGTCGCGGCCCGCAGTGGGTGCAGTTGGTAAACGCGTAGCGGTAGCGGCGGCTGCCGGCCTGTTTCACCTCGGCGGCACAGGCGGTACAGGTGGCCAGGTCCGGCGCTATGCCGGTACCGGCACGGGACTGTTCGCGACTGCGGGCGATGACGAAGTCGTCGCCGGTGATCGGCTCGCCGCCGGCCCAGTGATCGATACTGCTGATGCGCGCCTGCGCCGGCGCCTCGCGGTGCAATTGTTCAATCAGTTGATAGACGTTTGGTCGCGGTCCCCGGCATTCGATCAACAGGCCGTCGCCGTCGTTGCGCACCTGCCCGCAAAGGCCCAACTGTCTGGCAAAGCGCCATACCGCCGGGCGAAAACCCACGCCCTGCACGATACCGCGCACGCGGATGGTTCGCTGGCAGGTAGTCGACTCGGCGAGACTGTTCATCAATGCACCGTACAGACCATACAGGGATCAAACGAGCGGATAATATGCTGCACCGCCAGCGCCTCTTCGATATCGCCGGCCACCGGCGCGCCCTCCAGCGCCTGCTCCAGCGCCCCCGGCTGATCGCCGCCGTCGCGCGGGGAAAAATTCCAGGTGGTGGGCGCAATAATCTGGTAGTTACTGATGCGGCCTCCTTCAACCTGCAGCCAGTGGCCGAGGCTGCCCCGCGCCGCCTCCACCATGCCGGCACCGCGGCCGCTGTCGGGTGCCACACCGTGGCGGCAATAGGGCTGCTGCGGGTCGAGTTCGGCGCACCAGTTTTCCATTTCCGGCACCACCAGCGCCAGTTCCAGCAGTCGGCCAATGACGCGGCTGTAGACACTGGCGCCGCTTTGCGCCACCAGGTCCAGCGCCAGCGGATGGCCGTTGACGACCTGCCGCGCCAGCGCGCCGACTTCGACACTGCGCCCGTCCAGCCGCGGCGCCTTGCACCAACTGTAACCGCTCTGTTCGGCGTCGGGTTCGGTGCGGCCGCGATAGGGATGTAAAGGGCAGCGCTCGCCGGCCAGCCAACTGCTGGCGATATCTTCGGTAATACTGCGCTCGTCCAGTTTGGCGTAGACCGCATGGCCCTCTTCCAGGGTGACGCAGCCGCGCCGGAACAGCCAGCCCTGTCTCAGTGTGTAAGCGCCATAGCTCATAAAGCGGTCGGCGGCGCGGCCGAGCTGATCGAGTTGCAGGGCGTCGGCAATAGCGAGAAAACGGCCGAAATCACTGTGCGGATGTTGCGACTGCCACTGCTGCAATTGCTTGATCGATGCCAGGGTATTGACGTTTTCCAATTGGTCGCCGAACAGCGTCTGCTCCAGAAAGCGGCGAAACTTGCCGATCATTGCCTGCAGTCGCAACTGCTCGCTGCGGTTAAGGGGTTTGCTGGTACCGCCGGGCTGCAGACTCAGCGAGTGAGGCCACTTGCCCGCCAGCAGCCCGGTGAGCTGTAAAAACGCTGCGCGCGCCGGCAGCACCTGGTTGCCGGCCGCGCCGGTCTGGGCGCGAAAGCGCGGCGCCTGCTGCGAGTACCAGGGCTGATCGGCGTAGCCGGCGCGGGCGAAATCCGGCATAAAAAACAGGTAGAAATGGCTGAGGTGATCGGCCAGATTTTCGCAGGCCAGGGTCAGGTTGGTCGCCAGTTGGCCGTTTTCCGTAGGCGCAATCCCCTGCAGTTGTGCCAGCGCGGCGGCGGCGGCAATTGACTGCGATACCGAACAGATACCGCAGATGCGCGGCGTATAAACCAGTGCGTCGGCCGGCGCCTTGCCCTGCAGTATTTTTTCGAAGCCGCGAAACAGCGGCGAGTTGACCCAGGCGCGGGTGACCTGTCGCCGCTCGACTTCGAGACGCACTTCCAGATCGCCTTCGACGCGGTTGATCGGCCCGAGAATTTTCCTGCCGCCGCCATCGCTCACGACTTGTCCCTCCCCTTGGTGGAGGTGTGGGCGGGCGGATAAATCAGGCGTTCGGAGGTGGCGTTTTGGCGCAGGCGCTCCGGCGTGGCCGCCTTGGCCAGCGAGGCGAGCGCGACAAACCAGGCCTTGGGCATATCGGTGGGCAGGCCCACCGGAATACCGGCCACTTTCGGTGTTTCACTGAAGGCGTGTCCGGGCTCTTCGAAGCCCGGCGCGGTGCAGTTGATACAGGCATAGCCGCCTTTGAGGCAGGAGCCACTGCCGTTCCAGGGGCGGATATTGCAGTCGGCGCGCGCCTGGGTACCGAGGCAGCCCATGTTTTCCATCATGCAGCCCTGGTCCGAGGGTTTTTCGGCGCTGGCTTTGAATTCGTAGTATTCGTTGCGCGGGCAGCCGTGGTGAACCAGGTGATCGGTGTAGAGCCGCGGCCGCTGGTATTCGTCGATCTGGTCGCCTTGCATCTGCCGGTCGGCGATCAACAGCAGACTGTCGGTTACCCAGCCCGGATGTACGGGACAGCCGGCGACGTTGATCACCGGCAGCTCGCCGCGGCTGCGCCAGGTCTGCGGCAGCAGCCCGCCCGGCTGCTCGCCGTCGTACTGCAGGCCGATGGCCTCGCCGATATTGTCACCGGCGGCGGTAATGCCGCCGAAAGCGGCACAACTGCCCACCGCCAGCACCACGTCGGCGACGCCGGCGAGTTTTTCCAGCCACTCGAACATGGGTGTGTCGGTGCCGCTCAGCAGATGGAATTTGCCGGTGCCGTTGGGCCCCTTCATCACGGAGCCCTCGAGGCAGAGAATATCCAGCCGCGTGTCGCCCGCAACGATGGACTGCAGCAGCTCGATCAGCGCACGGCCGCCGCGCTCGCTTAAACTCGGATGCCAAAGCAGTTCGATGCCCGCCTGCTCGAACAATTCATACAGCGAGGGATTTTCCGCATTCAGCAGCGACATGCTGCAGCCGCCGCAGCCGCCGGACTGCAACCACAGCAGATTGAGTTTACTGTTGTCTGTCACACTCGCCTCCCTGCCGGTTAAGTGACTGCTGATTAAGCGGCTGTTGATTAAGTGGCTGTTGATTAAGTGGCAACGTCAGCTCGAAAACGGCGCCGCCGTCGATATGATTATCGGCGCGCAACTGGCCGCCGCACTGCTCGGTGGCCAGCAGGTAGCTGATATAGAGACCAAGCCCGGTGCCCTTGCCCGACTGTTTGGTGGTAAAGAAGGGGTCGAAGATAGTGTTCAGGTGTTCGGGATCGATACCGGCACCATTATCCCTGACGCTGATCAGCAACTGCTGTGGCTGCCGTTGCAGTGTCAGCCACAATGCCGGGGCGTCGACGTTTTCGCTGGCATCCACGGCGTTGTGCACCAGGTTGACCAGGATCTGGTGCACCGGCCCTTCGTAACCGTAAAAATTCAGCGACTCGGGCATATCGAAATGCACCGCTGGCTTGTTGCGGGCCGCGCGCAGTACCCACTGCGTGGCGGTGTGGGCCAAACGGCAGATATCGAACTGCGCAATCTGCCGCGGCTGCGGATTGGTAAAGCGCAACAGGCTGTCGACAATATCGCCGACCCGCTGTGCGCCCTCCATGCTGCCCTCAACCAATGGATCGAGATCGTTCAACAGGCGATCGATACGGCTGTGGCGGCGCAGTTCCTCCACCCGCGGGTCGGCCAGCTTTTCCAGGCCGGAGAAAAACGTCTGCAGGCGGCGGTTGTAGCCCGCCAGTGCGTGGGTGTTGCCGAGAATAAAGCTGATCGGATTGTTCAACTCGTGGGCGACGCCGGCCACCAGGCGACCGAGCGAAGCCATTTTTTCCGCCTGTACCAGTTGCTGTTGCGTGTTTTTCAATTCCTCGTGGGTCTGTTGCAACTGGCGATAGGTTTGCTCGAGGGCGGTGTTTTTCTCTTCCAGTTCCACCTGGTGGTGAACCAGGTCGGCATAGATGGTATCCATACGCTGAATGACCTCGATCCAGACGCTCTCGCCGACCGCATCGGGTAGCTGTTCGGGCAGACTGACCTGATCGGTAAGGGATTCGTTTTTTGGCATAGGCGCAGTCATGGTTTCTGTACCCTCGTCATCCCTGGGCATCGGCCTTTTCCAGTTCATAGCGCTCCAGCTTGCTGCGCAACCCCACTCGCGACAGCCCCAGTTCCTCGGCCGCGCGGGTTTTATTCCAGCGGTGGCGAATCAGCGTCTCTTTCAGTATCCGCGTCTCCAGTGTTTCCACACGCTCCTTCAATGAGCCCTCCACGCCGGTGACCAGTGTCAGATCACTGCGCGCCGGTTCAGGCTCGGCCATAACGATGCGCGGGTCAAGCAGATCGGCACCCAGGTAGTCGTCCCGGCCCAGCACCAGCATGCGCTTGATTTCGTTTTGCAACTCGCGCACATTGCCCGGCCAGCGGTAGGCCTCCATGCAGGTGATGGCCTCGTCGGTAAAGCCGCGGACTTTTTTACCCAGTTGTTCCATGACTTCGTCGAGAATACTGTAGGCGAGGGTGGCGATATCCACCGAGCGCTCGCGCAGCGGCGGCAGTTTGATCATGAAGGTGGCCAGGCGGTAGAAGAGGTCCTGGCGAAAACGCCCCTGTTTGACATCCTCTTCCAAGTCCCGGTTGGTGGCGGCGATCACCCGCACGTCGATCTGCCGGCGCTGATTGGTGCCCAGCGGGCGGATTTCCCCCTCTTGTAATACGCGCAATAACTTGACCTGGAAGGCCGGCGATATCTCGCCGATTTCATCGAGAAAGATACTGCCGCCACTGGCTTTCTCGAACAGCCCGACACGGTCGTCGACAGCGCCGGTAAAGGCGCCGCGCTTGTGGCCGAACAGTTCGCTTTCCAGCAGCTCATCGGGCAGGGCACCGCAGTTTTCCGCCACAAAAGGTGCGCCCTGGCGCAGGCTGTTGTAGTGCAGCGCCCGGGCGCAGAGTTCTTTGCCGGTGCCGGATTCACCGGTCAGCAGCACACTGACATCGTAGGGCGCCACCTGCTGGATGGTTTCACAGATCCGGTTCATACTGCTTTGCGAAGTTCGCACTATGCCCTGATCCCAGTCGAAGCGCGCCTGCAGCAGGCGGCGCTTTTCATTCAGTTCATCGGCCAGGGTTTCCGGGCGCAGTTTCAATTCGATGCCGAGCTGCTCGTTCTGGCGCTGCAACTGGAACAACTGCGCAGCGTTCTGCAGTTTCAACACCAGGTCGGCGGGCTGCCAGGGCTTGCTGATGAAGTGGTAGATACCGGCGGTGTTGATGGCGTCGATAATATCGGCCGAGTCGGTATAACCGGAAATGATCATGCGAATCACCGCCGGCCACTGTTCGCGCACCTCGGCGAGAAACTCAACACCACTCATCTCGGGCATGCGCTGGTCGCAGAGAATAATCTGCACCCACTCGCGCTGCAGTATTTCCCGCGCCGCGTCAATACTGGTGGCGCAGTGCACATCGAAATCCTCGTCGAGGATGCGCGCCAGGCTTTCTACCGAGCGCTGCTCGTCGTCAAGGATCAACACCGTGGGCAGATTAAGCATGCCGCTGCTCCCGCGCCGACCTGATCCACTCGTACCACTGGCTCATGCCCTCGCCACTGGTGGCGGAAATCCGCATGACCTCGACCTGTGGATTGACCCGGCGGGCGAAATCGATGCAGCGCTCGACATCGAACTGCAGGTAGGGCAGCAGGTCGATTTTGTTCAGCAGCAGCAGATCCGCCGCATAAAACATATCCGGATACTTGATCGGTTTATCTTCGCCTTCGGTCACCGACAGGATGGCGACTTTGTGGGCTTCGCCCAGATCGAAAGCAGCCGGGCATACCAGGTTGCCGACATTCTCTATAAACAGCACCGAACCGGACGCCGGTGCCAGCGACTCGACGGCGTGTCCCACCATATGCGCATCCAGGTGGCAGCCCTTGCCGGTGTTGATCTGAATCGCCGGAGCACCGGTGGCGCGAATGCGCTCGGCATCCTGGCTGGTCTCCTGATCGCCCTCGATAACCGCCAGCGGTATTTCGCCGCTCAGGTCGTGCAGTGTGCGAGTAAGCAGACTGGTTTTACCGGAGCCCGGACTGGAAACCAGGTTGAGGGCAAAAATAGCCCGCTCGGCAAAATGCCGGCGGTTTGCGGCGGCGTACTGATCGTTTTTGCCGAGAATATCCTGCTCGATTTTCACCATCCGCGCCTGATCCAGACCGGGAGCATGGGCGCGGGCCGGGCCCAGACCATAGTGGTGAAGATGACTGTGGTGAAGGTGATCGTGGTGGGGATGACCGTGGTCGCTATGGTGGTGATCACCGTGATGGTGGTGCTCTGCGTGATGGTGGTGCTCTGCGTGAGGGTGGTGCTCTGCGTGAGAGTGCTGATGATCTCGGTGCTGGTGAGCCTGTCCCTCGATACGCTGCTCACCCTGGCCACATCCACAAACTGTACACATTATGCCACCTCCAGTTCTTTGATTCTCATTTCGTCGCCGCCGGTCACCTGCAGCTGGTAACTGCCGCAATTCGGGCAGGGATCGTAGCGCGCCGTTACCGTCAGCGCCCTGGCGCACTGCATACACCAGGCGCTGCCCGGTACCTCGCAGATATGCAGGCTGGAGCCCGCGGCAATGGTGTCGTGACAGACGGCATCGAAGCAGAATTTCAGCGCTTCGATCTCGACGCCGGACAAAGCGCCGATTTCCAACCAAACGGTTTTCACCCGCTGGTAATTCTGCAGCGCCGCCTGCGCTTCAATGACCTGTACTATGCCCTCGCAAATCGACATTTCATGCATAGCGGCGAGCCCTCTGTGTGCCGCCTTCGACAAGCGTTAGCCGATAGGCGCAGCAGGGATTGATCAATTTGATCAACAGCTCGGCGCCGCGATAGCGCTTGTCGCTGTCGGCAGCCGGTTGCTCACTTAACAAGTTCGCGACGATACCCCGGGAGTGAAAATGCCAGTCGGTGGGCGACAACACAACGATTTTTTTGACCAGCGCTTGTGTCGATCTGTCGCTCGCCAGTGACAGCGCATGGGTCAGGCGTCCGCGGGAAGTTTCCACCTGACAGCAGCCCGACTGTGGCGGCGCCACTTCGCCGCTTTTGTGGCGCGGTGCCGGATATAAGTCGCGCAGTAGCTTATCGGTCTCCAACAGTAGGGCGACGAGGCGCAGAGACAGACACTGTGCCGGGCGTCTGCACGCCGCCTCCAGCGGCGGGTGAGCACCCATACGCAGCAGGGGGCCGCTCTCAAAACCGCTGCCGGCGGGCAAGTGTAGCTGTATATAGTGATTGGGTGTTTCTGCGGCCAACAGCGACCCGACCGCAGCTCGCGCCATCGCCGGCGGCGCTTCGGGGCGAATGGCGCTGACCCAGTCCAAAGGCGCCAGCGCACGCAACAATGCACCGGCCAGCCCGGCCCCGGCCGCCAGCCCTTCCCAACGGTCCGCCGCCGCGCCGGTTTCACCAAACAACAGGTGCTGCAGTGTATTGATCAAGGCCCTATCGGGCAGCAGCTCTGCTGCCTGTGCATCACCCGGCACCCCGGGTGCCTGCAGGGTGCAGTTGTGTTGGCGCAAATGCTTTATCGACTGGCCGAGCTGGCGGCTGGCCGCTGCCATCTCCGTCTGCCTGGCCGCCAGCCCGAGGCTCGGCGGCAGGTCCATCAAGAGTTTCCACAGATGTTCATGCAGCATTTCCAACTGTAACAAAGTTTCCCGGTTTTGCTCGCGGCACTGCGCCGGCGGCCAGCCCAACGCCTGCTCAGCCGCCCGCACCGCGGCCACTGACTGGGCGCCGCGACAGATATTGAACAACAATGGGATAGCTTGCAGTGCCTCCTCGAGCGGCTTGCCGTTAAACAGTCGCGCCAGATACTGGGGGCGGGTGGATTCGATTGCCACCGGCTGCCTGCCGTTTCCGGGCTGCAGCCTGATAGTGAGTTGGCCGGCCGGCGTCGTCATAAGCGATCGCTCCGCTTGTCTGCTGTGGCTGCGGCGTCTGTGTCCGATGCCGCCAGGCGGGCGAGAAAACGCCGGCGGCTGATTTTATCGGGGACAGCGTCATGGGTTCCGTTATCGCTGCGGTTTGCGGTATGGGACCGCATGATCGTGCGGATCGCTTCGCGCGCCATTTCCTCGGCCTGTTGCTGAGTCCGCAGCTCAAATACCGGCGACAGCAGTGAGCAGCTCAAAAAAGTACCGATACCGGCCTCGCGGGCGGAAATAAACGTAAAGCGACCGGCGGGAAACGCAAAACTGGCGCTGCTGCCGGGCGCGGGCAAAGTCCCTGCGCCCGCCGCTGCAGGCAAAAGCACCAGATTGGCAAACCACGGGGTTATCAACACACCCATCCAAAACTCGCGCCAGGGGTGAAAGCCGACCGCGGCAACCTGCAAGGCCTTATTGAGAATCGGCATATCCCGCATACGCTGCTGCTGTATCTGCCGGAAACAACTTTCCAGCTCGCCGACCGCCTTTGTCATGTCCGCAACCATTTCAATCCCACACGCGCATAAACTGATTTTTTTCGCCGTCGCACTGCGGGCAGCGCCAGTGGGACGGCAGGCGGGTGAAAGGCGTGCCCGGCGCTATCTGCCAGTAGTCATCGCCGGCGGCCGGATCGTAGCGGCTCCAGCAGATTTTGCACTCCATCACCGCCCCATCGTCGAGGCGATCATCGGCGCCGAGATAGGAGCCTTCGAAACCGCTGCCGGCTGCTTTGCTCATCGGTAAATCTCCACGATCTCCCGCAGCCGCTCGGCACTGTCGGCGATATCTTCCGGCGCCGCCACGGCCACATCCGGGATAGCCGTCACCTCGATGGTATTCAGTATCAGTGCGTCTTCGGAGTTGTAGTATTTGATCCACCAGACCGAGCGGCAGGCGGTGCTGCCGATGCGGCAGTTGCCGTAACCGCGCGAGAGAATCGTGACGGGCCCGACGCCGAGTCTCTCGCCCAGTAACAGCAGATCTTCCGGTGACAATGGCAACAGGCTCAGGTTAATCACATGGGGGCTGACGCCGGCCCGATAATGTCTGGCTTTTTCGTCCAGTTCGACCAGCAGTGCCGGAGAGTTGATAACGCCGGCAGGCAGGCCCTCTGTATTGGTGTCGACGCCGGCGCGCGCCGACTGAAAAGCCAGTTGCCGCACCGCAGCGGGAATCGCCGCCACTTCGAGAAAGTCACCGGCCACCCTGCCCTCTTTATCCAGATGGTGAACGCGCCATAATCCCGCCATCACCGACTCCTGGATATCGACGGGTGTGTCGCCGGCGATAGTGGCGCTGACCTCGCCGACGCCCAGTATCTGGTTGATCAGACCGAGGGCATTGTCATTGAGTCCCTGCAGCGGGATCAGCCGCTCACCGCCCTGGCGGCTGACTTGTTCCAAGGCCGCGCAACCCTTGTCGAGAAACGCCAGCGCCGCGGAAATATCCCCGACTTCATCCGGTTCCGGCAGCAAGGGTGGTTGAAACGTCGACATACTGGTGGGCATGGTCATATAGTCGAGCCGTCCGCCCTCCGTGTCGGGTTCGGGCTGTGAGCCGGGCCCGTAGATATTAACGACGGGAATCTGATTGGGATGTTCCATTTTATTCACCGTTAATTTTTTCTCTGGCAACTTATCGGAATGGCAATAACTTAAGCAAAAGCGTGCTAATCGACCGGTTTTCCGCTGGGTGGGGCTTTCAGAAACACGGACTGGGCGTCCCCTCGATAAACCCATCCCTGGGGACTTCCCGACAGCATCCCTGCTGTCGAGAGTTTCTGAAAGCCCCACCCAGCGGAAAACCTACCTCCGACATTCTTAACCAAAATCGATAGGCATGACGTGGAGGTCGATCAGCTACCCAAAATTTCTTAAGGCAGTGCAATCCCAACCTATTGGACACTAAACTCAAAACAAACTGAAGTTGGCACAATGCAGGTTGCCATGTGGGGATTTTGCTTTTTGAGACTGTCGGCGGCATGGATGCCGCCGTCAAGCTTACAGGGGTGTAGCGGCTATTAGCGAAGCACCGCTTCGCGCCGCGAAACGCCCGAAATCTGTGATTTCGGGCTGGACCCGCTGTGCGGGTACTTGCAGCGTGTCTCAAAAAGCAAAATCCCCACATGGCAACCGGGTTCGAGGCAAAACTACAAATTAACACTCGGTATCGCCTGTTCAGCCCCCGTTTCCCGCCCCAGCAGCGCCTCGATCTGTTCGAGATAATCCGCCCAGTCCTTCACCTTACAGATGCTGCCCAATTGCACGCCTCTGCGCAGAAACACCAGTCCCGGCCAGGCTTTAAACGGGTAGCGCTGCCTCAGCGCCGTTTCATTCTCACTGTGCACCACCGCCGCATTGAGCCTGCCCTCGAAGGCGCGTACCAGCTCCGGCAGAATAACCGCGACATCGTCGCCCTCCGGATAGCGTTCGGGATCGCCCGGAAAAAACAGCACCAGATGCTCGTTGTCGGCCAGTAACTGTGGCAGGTTGCCGGTGTCGGCTGCGGGGTATTTCCACACCTCGACCAGCCGCCTAACCAGTGGTGATATCATCGCCGCGCGCGCCTCCGTTGTTTACAGTTACCGCAGCGCCGGCCGCCGCCGGGCGCAGATGCTCGGGCAGGGGCGGTTCGCGGTCTACCAGATCGGCAAACAAGTGATCGACCTGCGCACTGCCGCGCATGACCTGTTGCAGCGCCGCTATGCCGTCGAGCGTGCGCCGCGCCTCCAGCGGGTCCATCACCTCGCGGGCCGCACCGAGAAATACCAGCAGCCAGGTGCCGGCCGGCTGGGCACCGACCAGCGTTATATCCACCTGCTCGCGGCTGCCGTCGAGTTCGCAGAGCGCCGTCTGCGCCGCACAGGAAACCACTTGCATGGGCGTGCCGATACACATCAGCCCCGCCCCCGCTGATCGATATCCACGCTCAGGTTAAGCGGTTCCGCCGTTACCGACTTGGGCTCGAAATGAAAAGCCGGCGACTGCAGAATGCGCGCATCACCGCTGCGGCAGGCCTCGCTGTCGTCAGGGCGCTGGGTCTCATAGGATGTGATGGCCAGGCTCGCAGGCGCCAGTTCGCCGGCGCTGTCGAGGGGTTGCCTGCGCTCGGCGGCGACAATGCCGAGATCGCGGAGAAACTCGAGGGCGATATCAAGAGCGGGCTCGATGCAGGCTTTAACCGGCGCCCGCAGGCTGCCGCCGTAGTCTTCCAGCTCCACCGGCTGCACGCCGATCAGCAACAGTTTTTGCGGGTAGTCACCCAGCAGCTCCGCCATCGCCAGCACTTCCTGGAAACCGGTCTGGTGCAGGCTCATTTTTTTGGCGCCCATAAATTTAGGCACTTCGCCGTCGCGCACAATTTTGAGGGTACCGGGCGCCAGGCCGTAGTCGACGGCATCGAAAACAATCAGCACGTCGGCCTGCTGTACATAGGGGACCAGGTAAATACCTTGAGTGCCGCCGTCCATCAGCCGCACATTTTGGGGAAAGTGGTAGTACCGGTTGAGCGCCTCGACGGCGCGCACACCAAAGCCCTCGTCGGCCCACAACAGGTTGCCGATACCGAGGATCAGGACATCTGTCTGTTTCATCGCCATAACAGGGTTCCGTTGACCACTGTTTATTCTTGTTATTGCTGGTGCTTACTATCGATGGTGCTTGCTATCGCCGGCTGGTTTTTTGTCCGGCCAGGGCCGGTTCGCTGAAAAAAAAGTAACCGATTGCGGATAGTTTCTTTGCGGCCATTCTGGCAAGACTTGCCGGTCGATGCAAGCAAAAATGAAAAGCTATTTACCAGAATGAAAGGCAAACTGGAAAATATCTTATCAATTCAGTGCCTTGCCAATGCTCCTATTCGCCAAGATAGCGGGTTTTCAGGTTGGCACGATATTCGCGTTTCCTTGCGCAGCTAGGGTGCGGCTAAGCCCCGCAGCCGACTGAAGACCACGGGGAGGAAATTCTGATGACCGAAACCTTTTATGAGGTAATGCGGCGGCAGGGCATCACGCGGCGCAGCTTTATGAAATACTGCAGCCTGACGGCGGCGGCCCTGGGGCTCGGCCCCGCCTTCGCACCCAGGATTGCCGAGGCTATGGAAACCAAACCGCGCATCCCGGTCATCTGGCTGCACGGCCTGGAATGCACCTGTTGCTCCGAGTCGTTTATCCGTTCGGCCCACCCCTTGGCCAAAGACGTCATTCTCTCCATGGTGTCACTGGACTACGACAGCCTGGTGATGGCGGCATCCGGTGTTCAGGCCGAGGCGATTATCGAGGAGACCATCGAAAAATACGACGGCAATTTTCTGCTGGCGGTGGAGGGCAATCCGCCACTGAACCAGGAGGGTATGTCCTGCATTATCGGTGGCAAGCCTTTTCTGGAGCAGCTCACCCATGCGGCGAAACACTGCAAGGCGATTGTTTCCTGGGGCTCCTGCGCCTCCTACGGCTGTGTACAGGCCGCCAAACCCAACCCGACCCGCGCCACACCGGTACACAAGGTGGTGCACGGCAAGCCGATTATCAAAGTGCCCGGCTGCCCGCCGATCGCCGAGGTGATGACCGGTGTGATCACTTATATGGTGACCTTCGACCGGCTGCCGCAACTGGATCGCCAGGGGCGGCCGAAAATGTTTTACAGCCAGCGCATTCACGACAAATGCTATCGCCGGCCGCATTTCGATGCCGGGCAGTTTGTCGAAGACTGGGACGACGAGGGCGCCCGCAAAGGCTACTGCCTGTACAAGGTGGGCTGTAAAGGGCCGACCACCTATAACGCCTGCTCCACCATTCGCTGGAACGAAGGCACTTCATTTCCGATCCAGGCGGGTCACGGCTGCATCGGCTGTTCCGAGGACGGCTTCTGGGACAAGGGCTCGTGGTATGCGCGGCTGACCGATATCAAGCAATTCGGTGTTGAGCGCAATGCCGATCAGGTGGGTGCCACCGCTGCCGCCGTTGTCGGTGCCGCCACAGCCGCCCATATCGCCGCCAGCGCGGTCAAGCGCGCCATGCAGAAAGGAGACCGGAACCCATGAGTATTACCAATACGCCAAACGGCTTTACCCTCGACAGCGGCGGCCGCCGGGTGGTGGTGGACCCGATCACCCGCATCGAGGGGCATCTGCGTTGCGAGGTCAATGTCGACGATAACAATGTCATCCGCAACGCGGTATCCACCGGCACCATGTGGCGCGGTCTCGAAGTCATACTCAAAGGCCGCGATCCGCGCGATGCCTGGGCTTTTGTCGAGCGCATCTGCGGCGTTTGCACCGGCTGTCACGCGCTGGCCTCGGTGCGCGCGGTGGAGGATGCGCTGGCTATCAGAATCCCCCCCAACGCCCACCTGATCCGCGAGATAATGGCCAAGACACTGCAGGTGCACGATCACGTGGTGCACTTCTACCACCTGCACGCGCTGGACTGGGTCAATCCGGTCAACACCCTCAAGGCCGACCCCAAGGCCACCTCCATGCTGCAGCAGTCGGTTTCACCCCGGCACCCGCTGTCGAGCCCGGGTTATTTTCGCGATATTCAAACCCGGATTCGCAAGTTTATCGAGTCGGGCCAGTTGGGGCCGTTTAAAAACGGTTACTGGGACAACCCCGCCTACAAACTGTCACCGGAGGCGGACCTGATGGCGGTCGCTCATTATCTGGAGGCGCTGGATTTACAAAAAGACTTCGTCAAAGTACATACCGTGTTTGGCGGCAAGAACCCGCACCCCAACTACCTGGTCGGCGGCGTGCCCTGCGCTATCAATATGGACGACGCACTGGCCGCGGGGGCGCCACTGAATATGGAGCGGCTCAACTTTGTGATGTCGCGCATTCAGGAGATGGTGGACTTCTGTAATAACGTCTATGTCCCCGATGTCATCGCCATTGCCAGCTTCTACAAAAACTGGCTCTACGGCGGCGGCCACGGCGCCAAGAATGTGATGGACTACGGCGCCTATCCGAAAGTGAACTACGACAAATCCACCGACCAGCTGCCGGGCGGTGTGATACTCAACGGCAACTGGGATGAAATCATGCCGGTGGATCCGCGCGATCCAGAGCAGGTGCAGGAATTTGTTTCCCACTCCTGGTATAGCTACCCCGACGAGAACGCCGGCCTGCACCCCTGGGACGGTGTGACCGAGCCGAATTACACACTGGGACCCAAGGCAAAAGGCACTTCCACCGATATCAAACAAGTGGACGAGGAGGCGAAATATTCCTGGATCAAAGCGCCGCGCTGGCGCGGCCATGCTGTCGAAGTGGGTCCGCTGTCGCGCTATACGCTCGCCTACGCGCAGGGCGTGGAATATATCCAGGAACAGGTGCAGCGCAGTGTCGCCACCTTTAACCAACTGGCCGGCACCGAGGCAGGCGCCAAAACGGTATTGCAGTCGACCATCGGCAGAACCCTGGCCAGGGCGCTGGAGGCGCAATACTGCGCCGATATGATGGTCGACGACTGGAACGAGTTGATGGGCAATATCAAGGCCGGCGACCTGAATACGGCGAATATGGAAAAGTGGGACCCGTCGAGCTGGCCGGCCGAGGCCAAAGGGGTGGGCACGGTGGCAGCGCCGCGCGGTGGACTTGGACACTGGATAAAAATCAAGGACGGCCGTATCGAAAACTACCAGTGTGTGGTGCCTACCACGTGGAACGGTTCGCCGCGCGACCCCGCCGGCAATATCGGCGCTTTCGAGGCCAGCCTGCTGGACACGCCCATGGAACGGCCCGACGAACCGGTGGAGATTCTGCGCAACCTGCACAGTTTCGATCCCTGCCTCGCCTGCGCCACGCATGTAATGAGTGACGACGGTGAACAGTTGTGCGAGGTAAAAGTTCGTTGACAGTCGATACCATCGGCGCGGGCTGCGGGCCCGCCGCCCGGTGTAGAGGAGAATCGCAGATGACCAGCAAAGCCGTATTGAAATCCGAACCCGCCGTCTATGTTTACGAGGCACCGGTGCGCCTCTGGCACTGGGTCAACGCCCTGTCGATTACCGTTTTGTGCATTACCGGATATTTTATCGGCAAGCCGCTGCCGAGCGTGCCGGGTGAGGCGAGCGAGAATTTTTTAATGGGCTATATTCGCTTTGCCCATTTTGCCGCCGGTTATATTTTTGCCATCGGGTTTTTGTTTCGCATCTACTGGGCGCTGGTCGGCAACGAACACGCCCGGCAGATATTTATGCTGCCGCTGTTCAACCGCAGCTGGTGGGGAGGCGTCTGGCACGAAATAAAATGGTACTCCTTCGTTACCAAAGAACCACGCAAATACACCGGCCACAATCCGCTGGCGGTATTGACCATGCACCTGATGCTGGTCTGGGGCACGGTGTTTATGATTGTTACCGGCTTCGCACTCTACGGTGAAGGCACCGGTATGGGCAGCTGGCAGTACGAGTGGTTCAGCAGCTGGGTGATACCCCTGTTCGGCCAGAGCCAGGATGTGCATACCTGGCACCGCCTGGTGATGTGGTACATTATCTGTTTTATTATCGTGCATGTGTATGTGGCGATTCGAGAGGATATTATGTCACGCCAGTCGCTGGTCAGCTCCATGATCAGCGGCTGGCGCACGTTTAAGGACAATCGTGAGGTTGATGATGGGCATTGAGGGGGCACCGGATATATAGCGTGCTAGCACCTCCAGTCCGGTCAGGGCCCAGCCTGACGCCCCACCCCTTGGTTGAGCGCGTTCAGCGTTTCAATATCGAACACGGTGTTGGTATCGCGGTCAAAGATACCTGAGGAGTGTTTATCATTGCTTCCATTGTCCCAGTAGTAAGGCAAAAGTCCATTTGCCAGGGCGGACTGCGTGATATACCTGTGCCAGTAAGCGCGGGATTGAATATGTCGCTGAAGGTTGTCTCCGGACAACTGGCCAAAACGGTTTATCGCCGCATACTCTCCGAGCACCACGGGTATCCCCCGGTCTGCAAACCGGGTTTTCATCAGCCCGAACAACTGATCCACCCGCGCCTCTTCACCCCCTGTCGGATTGTGGGCGGTATCGGTTTGTGAGTGATTTCCGGCACCCCAATAGAAAAACTGGTTGCCCCAGGGCTCATCTTTCAACATCAAGGCAAACTGGTAAGGGGTGTAAAAATGCACCTCCACCATCAGTCGATCTGCTACCGTGTCCTCAGGTAAAGTACGCATAAATTGATGGGTTTTTTCTATATCTGTGGTTGGCCCTTGTACGACTAAAATGCGATAGGCATTCTTACCACCCGTTGCGCGTACGGCATCGATAAACGTCTGATGATAGGAAAGCAGAACACCCATCCCTGAGGCATCCTCTACGGCGGGCTCGTTTGAACCGGCGAACATCAGGCGCTCATCAAAATCGCGAAAGTGAGTTGCTATTTGTTGCCACAAAGCTTTCTGTTTAGCATTCACCAGCTCTTGCGCATCGGCATAAACGTTTTGCTCCAGCCAGCCGCCATCCCAGTGAATGTTCAATAGCACGGTCATATCGCTATCGAGGCACCACTGCGCAACCTCCGTCACACGGTTCATCCACCCTCGGTCAATCTCTGCTGTCGCCTGGTCCGCATACTGATCCCAGGATACAGGCAGTCGAATAGAATCGAAGCCGCTGGACTTTACCAGCTGAATAAGTTGCCGCGTGGTACGCGGATTACCCCAAGCCGTCTCACCACCGATGGCCTCCAGGCTGTTGCCCAGATTCCACCCCAAAGTAATACGCGAGGCCAACCGGGCGGCGGTGCTGCTCATATCCGTAATATCCGCGGGGATGGGGTTTGAATTGTAGTCCGGATAAATTCCACCACCGGACGGGTTTGAACTTGAGGCGCTGGAGAAGAAAAATAGTAAAGAAAATATACCGAGCACAATTGATGCACGGGATATTTTTTCTCTTAATTCATATATAGATAATCTCACTAATTTTTTCCTTACAAGCAAACTTATACGTTTAGGAAATGAAAGTCACCCCAACCGGACATAGCGCTTTAATAGCCAATACGGTTAACACTGACAATGACTAGCATCACCGCGTTTCGCAATTATCAAATTTTTACCGAGGTCTGATAAGGAGGAAGCTTTCATAAGAATACATGCCGTTACCACCCCTTAATCAGGGTTTCAGAAAGTACCTCTTAGCGTCAACGCGTATCGCGTATCCTGAACCGAGTATGATTTTGCATTTCTACCCGGATTGATTTGTCTGCCCTCAATAACGATTTCTTCGTTGGTCAAATTGTTGGCTTGTAGGCCCACAGAAAAATTCTCACTGAACTTGTAAACAATCGAACCGTCCCACTGGCCATAAGCCTCCTGGAATACCGGCAACTGCCAGGCGATGCCGTCGGTGTTATCGTTGAAGCTGTTTGGTCCCACAGACAAGAGAAACTCATCGCGCCAGGTATAAGCAAGCCGTGTTGAAAGTCTTTGATTTTCGTATATAAAGACAGTGCTGTACGAGGCCTCCGATAGGCCCTCATAGGGCAGGCCATTTGGGTCGAAAGCGGTACCATCGGTATCAACAGGAATGTTGACCCCTGACGATTGGGTTTCACTGTCAATGCGTGTATAGCTGGCTTCGATACCAATACCGAAATCAAAGAAGTGTTTCCAACCGGCCTCCCATCCGTCAATTTTCGCTTCGTCCTGGTTGGTCGGCCGGGTAACCGCATAGTCAAAATTGTTGTAAGTTTCAATCATGACTTCATTGCGAATAAATCCGTCTATGTCCTTCTGGAAAAAGTTGAGCCAGACACTGCCGATATCGCTGTAGTAGTACTCCAAAGACAGATCAAACTGTTCAGCTTCCAGTGGCCGGAGGTTGGGGTTTCCACCTTCTGCAGTGCCACTGTAATCGTTGATATCGAGTGAGCCCTCGGGCGCCCCGGCATTAAGGCTGGCACTCAAATTAAGATAGCTCTGCATGGTGCTGAAATCCGGTCTTCGCATCGCCTTCGCATAGGCAAATCGCCCAATTAGCCCCTCGCGGATTTCCCAGCGCAAATTCAAGCTCGGCAACGTATTGCGATAATTATTCTTGACTCCAATCGCGTCGTCTTCGCTACCGATAATCTCCTGTATGCTCGGCGGCGCGTCAACCGGCGCGGTATATTGAATAAAACCGGAGGCGATGTTCTTGGTATGCACGAAGCGCACGCCAATGTTGCCGCCCAAGCCGATCTCGTCCCAACCGAAACGCGCCAGGAAGTACAGACTCTCCACAGTTTCGTCCTGTACGTTTCTATGAGATGGCTCAACCAATGTCGGCGAAAAAAAAGTAGTACTGCCATCGGAGAAGCAGCAGAGATAAAAAGGTGTCGCAGCCTGGTGGAGACTTACGTAGCTTTGCGGATACCCTTCCGCCAGCGCCCGAGTAGGCGCAACAATGGCGCCCGGAACGGGGATATCTCCGCGATAGAAATTGCTGAACCTGTTGACGCGAACCTGGTCCTGCAGGCCAAAATCAGCCAGAGTCGGCAGCGGCGCCGCACCGTCCAGGGCCCAACCACGCATCCAGGGCTGGATAACCGGCTTCCAGTTAAAGCCGGTGTCGATGACGATGGAGTCCCTTTCCGAGTGACGAAGACCGAATTCAAACGTTTTTAACACGGAATCGTCAAAGGTATATTCCACATCGACACGCAAAGCCAGCTGATCCGCCTCGTTGTCATCCTGGTGATCCATGGTGAAAGCAAAGTGATAGTTGTTGAGGTCGGCCAGGTAGTCGGTGTCCGTGATCACTTCAACCGGTCCGCTGCCGGAAAGATCTATGGTGCTAAAAGGGCTTAGCACACCGGTCGCTACCGTGGAGTCCAAGCCAACCGTGGTAGCCTCCACATATTGAAGATCGGCATTTATGGACCAATTATCTGCGAAAGCCGCGTTGAACCCGATGGCAAAGTCAGTCGTTTTTGAATTTCGCTCTGAAAATCGAATAGTAGACCCCATTGGGATACCGCCCTCGGTAGGGTCTGTAAGGGTGCCGCGCACGAAGGTACCGTTACTGTCAAATACGGAATCATCACTTGCAACCAGATTGGTGGGATCGTTCTGCACAAAGAACGCGTCCTCATCCCAGTTATAATCATACTCGCTGCGAAAGACGGTTGCGTAGTACTCCATATTTCCGCTGGGACGCCACTGAAATGCCAAATAGGCCCCCTCCCTGGCACGATCCGTGCGTACAGTGCGCCAGTCGGCACCTCTGGGAACGAAGGATTCATCTACGCCGTCACCATCCCGGTCATAGGGAAAATAGGGGCGGGTAAAAATTGTGTCGACACGCCCTTTCGATTCTGAATAGGCAATATCAACCAGGAAGCCGATTTCTCCAAAACCGGTTTGCCACCTATCACTGAATAAAAATGACGCCTCGGGCGAGTTTTCCTCAATCAGATTATTGTGACTATAGACGAGGGTACCGGTGGCGAGTTGGCTCTCACTGTCGAAAGGCATACGCGTACGTAAATCCACCGTGCCACCGAGACCGCCTTCGATCATATCGGCCGACGGATTTTTATACACGTCCACGGCCGACAGCAGCTCCGGGGGTACATCTTCAAAACTCAAACTGCGGCCACCGTTGGCAGTAAAACCGTCGCGACCGTTTATTTCACTTCGCACCTGCGTCAACCCCCGCACCGCGACACCACCGCCTTCGCCACCGACATGCTCAGGATCATCAACGGAGATAAAGCGGTCGATGGTGACACCGGGAACCCGCTGTAAAGCCTCGGCGACGCTGCGGTCCGGAAGATTGCCGATGTCATCGGCTTTAATCGAGTCGACTATTTGCTCGGCATCACGCTTAAAGTCCTGTGCTGACTGCATGGATGCCCGATGTCCCGTGACAATAACTTCCTCGAGGATATCTACCTCGGAGTCGGTTCCAGGGCTTTGCGCAAGCACGGGAGCGACAGTTATTATCGAGCTCATGACACCTATCGACAGCAGCTTGGGATGGTGACGACCGACTTTCGCGCTGCCACGACGATGCAAATCACATGACAATTGATTTATTTTTTTCTCTCTCATCGATAATTACCTCTGCATCCAACTATTATACTTCGGCACTTTTAAAACCCGGATAAACTGCGGTAGTGCAGCAGCGGATTGTCACGGCGGAACCACCAGGTTTTTCTATTAGTTGCAATTATTTTTATTGATTTTCTTATTATTAAATAAGTTTTTTAGGTATAATCTGTTCGCCGCGACCCTCTCCTAAAAATGAGAAAGTGCGATCAAGAGGGCAATAAGCTGCTTTTATTATTCTGTTCACGGGTACCACTCATCGCACGACGCTTAGTTCTAACCAGGACCTTAGAATCAGTCGTGCATCAGCGATAATATTTTTGGGTGCGATGCTGCTAATTGGTAGAATGTGTTAGTTTTCTTGAGAATTTTTGCAGTTGCTGCAGGAAATCTAGTTCAAATAGCTATTACGAAACACCATCTAATAACTACTTCTTATCTTTATCAGGTTTTTCTTCTTGGGTCAAAGAAACCTTTTTAAAGGTTCTTGGCGTACAACCATATTCCTCTTTAAAGAGCTTGTTGAAGTAAGAGACGTTTTTGTAACCGACTGAATAGGCGATTTCAGCCACATTGGCTCCCCCGGTTTCCGCCAGCAGTCGAGCGGCCTCTGTGAGCCGGAGTTTGTTTAAGTAGGCAGTGAACGTAAACCCCAACTCCTCCCGCAAGATAGTGTTTATCTTCGTGCGACTGATGCTAAGCGCATGGACCACGGTATCCAGGTGCAAGTCCGGATTGGCGTACTCTTTGGCTATATAGCTCAGCAGTGTGCCTGTTATCCGGTCTCGGGTGGGCTCTACCGACAGTTGCTGGTAGGCAATCAAAGGGCGATCTTTCTGCAATTTAAACTTCAAATCGCCAATCAACGCGCGGGAATGGGCTTTAAACAGCCAAAGCACATAACTTCCCCACAGCCCAAGCATAAGCACGACCAGGAGGTACAAGTACCGCCAATCGCGCCCATGCAAGGTCAGCTCCTCTATCTGTATCTTCAAATCCACACCGAAAGGGCTTTGATAGGTGCTGCCAAAAGAGATGCGTGAGACCCGGGTTAAGTCATATTGGCGGGCGGAAATATCGAGGTCATATTTTTCCAGCCACCAGTTTTGAGTCTCCAGTTTTGTCAGGTCGATACTGGCTTTACGCCATTGCCCGGAACAGGGGAAATAGGACTCCGAGTCACGTAGAGTGAGGGGATTATCCAGTTCGGTGACCTCGGGATCGATAGTGGATATCGAAAAAGACAAGGCACTGACAGGGGAACATTTCGCGCTGAAAGACAGGGACTGAAAACGAGACAGATCCACCACCTTGACGCCTTGCGATTCTGCGCCAAACACCATCGAGAGACGGGCATAGGGATGTTCATAACCTTTCCTGAGATGGATATCAAAATCCAGACTGAAGGCTGTATCGTTAACCAGAATCGTTGAACCTCCGCCATTATCCTGGTCAGCACCAGCGGAGACCCACCATGCCAACGGTTGACCTTTTTGGGCCAGCAGGCTAACCCTCAAATAGGTCCGCCCGATACATAAAAAGGCAATAACCGCACTGATCACCAGCAAGATTAAACAGATAGATGTGGCTTTTTTATAAAAATCTAGCATTTTCTACGCACGCAGTAGTACGGGCTTTCATATTAGCGAAACTGGAACTGCTGTACAGCGGTGAAGGGCACGATTTTCCTCCACTTGACGCGTCCAGCCCACAGCTTGATTGAGATCAAGACATGAGCCGAATGGCAGCGGCTGGCACAAAGATGCGCCAATTGACCGATTATCCTTCATTCGCAAGTTTATCAATAGTCAAAAATACTAGCACTTTCTGCAAATTTTCAGAATTTCCCCCAAAAACTATACCTCCGTCGCCCAAGCATACCTAGACTGAACATCGCCCTGCCCTCTGCCGCCCGGCACACCACGGGAAAGGGCCTAATAAGGTAGACAAACAATAAATCAGGGCGAGTAATGGCACGCAAAGCGGGTCCTGTCACATCATCCGGGATATATAACCTTCAAAGCTCCACTTACGCTGCAGCGACCGCAGCGTAAGTGCGTATTCGCTTACCAGAGAGGTTTCCGGCCTTAACTCCAGTGTCAGGCGCTCGCAGCAAGATTACCTCAACGGCAGCGACTGTTGAATTTTTAAACGTTTTTTATCCTAGGGATCAATCAAACCGGGGTTTGAATTTTGAAAAGCATAGATGTTCTGCAAAGACGAAGATGGGCACTTATCAATAAGCAAGCGGACCTACACACTACACGCGGCAGGGGAATAACACTATTTATCCTCCTGATTAGCACACTTATCGCCGGTTGTCATTCCGCAAGCGAGGGTGCCTTTGAAAAGACCGCACGTGGCGACTTCGAGCGACTTGCTGACGGGGTTACCGTTATCCCGGCCAGCGGAAGCGCAAAAGCCGTCCATGTTCGCGTCTATGGAGATAACCTTATCCGTGTCACGGCGGTGGCGGAGAGGGAAAATCGAGCGGCTGAAAGCCTTATGGTGACAGCAACCACCAACGGGCAAGTAAATTTTGATGTGAGTGAAGGTGATGGGTTTATCTCGCTAAAAACCGCCGAGATACTCACCGAAATCTCGCTGCTCGATGGCAAGGTAGTGTTTAAAAACCATGACGGCTCCGTCATCCTGAGCGAGGCGGGACAAAGAGGTTTCTCAGCGGTCACACAGGACCCCGGTGTAGTTGATGCAGATTCCTATGCGTTGCGACAAGCATTTTTGCGCACTGGGGACGAAGCTTTGTATGGTTTGGGGCAACACCAAAACGGTCAGGTCAATCTCGCCGGAGAAAATGTCAAGCTTACCACCCACAACCTTGTTATCAGTATTCCCTTCCTGGTTTCTTCGAGAAACTACGGTATTTTATGGGACAACAACTCTGTCACTCACTTCGGGGACCCCGAACCGGCAAAGCCACTGTTTGAGTCGTTAAGGCTCTACGATGCAGAGGGGAAACCGGGAGGGCTGACCGCACGCTACTTTGACGGTGACAAACTTATTTTGAGTCAAGTAAAGAAGGATTTGGATTATCAGTTCTACGCACGAGGCGACCTGCGTCAAGTCCCTCTACCTGACGCGGTAAAAGATATTTCAAATCTGAGAATTGAGTGGGAAGGCAGCTTCGAAACAGATACCGGGGGTTTACACCGGTTCAGCATGTATTCGAGCGGCTACGCCAAATTGTCGATTAACAACCAAGAGGTCCTGAATCGCTGGCGGATGAACTGGAATCCCTGGTATCACGATTATGCTGTGGACTTAAAGGAAAATCGGCGATATCCCATTAAACTGGATTGGACTACTCAAGATGGCTTTATGCGCCTGTTGCATCGCGATCCTCTCAGCCCTGCCGACAGCAACCTGACATCATTTTCATCCGAAACGGGGAAAAGTGTCGATTACTACTTTGTGAAAGGCGCCGATATTGATGACGTCATTGCCGGCTATAGGAAGCTGACCGGAAAATCGGTAATGCTTCCACGCTGGGCTTACGGCTTCTGGCAGAGCCGCGAGCGCTATAAATCCCAGGATGAGCTTCTGGCAGCCTTGAAAGAGTATCGCGACCGCGAGATACCGATCGACAATATCGTGCTGGATTGGTCCTACTGGCCCGAGGACGCCTGGGGCAGCCACGAATTTGATAAGAAGTTCTTCCCTACGCCGAAGAAAATGGTGCAGCAGGTTCACGAGATGAATGCACAAATTATGATTTCGGTGTGGCCCAAATTTTATCCGGATACGAAAAACTACAAAGAATTGAACGCCGGCAGCTATATGTTCAATAAAAATCTGGACGAAAAAAACCATGACTGGATTGGCAAAGGTTATCTAAACGCTTTTTACGATGCGTATCACCCTGAAGCCAGAAAAATATTCTGGGATCAGCTCAACAGAAATATCAATGCGCTCGGATTTGATGCCTGGTGGCTGGATGCGGTCGAGCCTGATATCCATTCCAACTTGAGTTGGGAGAAGAGAAAGGATCTGATGACACCCAACCACCTGGGTACCGGTGCGGAAGTTTTTAATGCCTATGCCCTGCCTCACGCTGAGTCCGTCTATCTGGGCGACCGGGCTTCGACACCCGACACTCGGGTATTTATCTTGACACGCTCGGGGTTTGCCGGCATCCAGCGCACGGCGTCGGCAATCTGGAGCGGCGACATTGTGTCCCGCTGGTCAAACCTGAAAGAACAAATCGCCGCCGGCATCGGCGTAGGCCTTGCCGGTGTGCCGAACTGGACTTTCGATATCGGGGGTTTTACACCCGAGGACCGCTTCCGTTGGAACAGCGACAATGCCGATGCGACCGTCGGCCATTACTCCGAGCTACCCGAGGGGCAGCTTGACGAGTGGCAGGAGTTAAATACACGCTGGTTTCAATTCGGCGCTTTTGTACCTCTATTCCGATCGCACGGTCAAAACCCATACCGGGAAATTTATAACATCGCCGCAGAGGATTCCGAACATTATGAAAGTATGGTGTGGTACACCAAACTCCGCTATCGATTATTGCCCTATATCTATTCGATAGCCGGCGATATGTATCACAGGGATGCGACGCTTATGCGTGGGCTGGTGATGGATTTTCCGGAGGATAAAGTGGCCAGAAACATAAGAGATCAGTATATGTTTGGGCCCTCTTTGTTGGTAGCCCCCGTTTATGAAATGGGCGCACGCGAGCGAAGCGTTTACCTCCCTGCAGGCACGGACTGGTATGATCTCTACACAGGCAGGAAGTTTGCCGGCGGCACCAACATCCAAGCCGCTGCACCAATTTCCAGGATGCCGGCATTTGTCAAGTCCGGCTCGATTATTCCGAGTGCACCAGCCGTGCAATACGCAGATCAAATCGTCAATGCGCCCATCACATTGAATGTCTATGTGGGCTCAGACAGTAAATTTGAGCTCTACGAAGACGATGGCAGAAGCTACGGCTACGAAAAAGGCGAATGGTCTCGCATTTTATTTCGGTATAGCGAGAAATCCAAAACGCTTTTCATCGGAGATCGCGAAGGAAAATTCCCCGGTATGGCACAGGACCGCGACATCATGGTGCGCTGGATCAGCGGTGAAACGCCCAACGCGTCCAATTTTGACGAGGCTATAGCAACAAAGATCAACTACAGCGGAAACGCCCTAAGCATTACCCGGCCATAAAACGCGAATTACTGTCAATATCCCGCCTTTAATTACACGGCGCACGACAGAAGGCGGCAGGCAGCTATCCATCTCTGCCTGTAAACAGAGAATGTCCCTTTACATTCACTAAATATAAAGTGGTTGTCAAAATAATATGCCAGGTCGATACCGGATTTTCCAAATACTCTCACTGTGCCTCTTTACTTTTTATCAAATAGGCGGGAAGGCACAGTCAGTTAACGAAGCGTTTTATAAAAAATTAAACGAACATATACACTCAGATTTTTTTAGTCCAATTGATTTTTCCGGTCAATTCAAGCCTGACGAACATAAAACACTCTGGCATATGGCCGACAATAGCGTGACGGTTCATGACGGCGACCAAAAAATTCAATTACGGTTGGATGACCTCAGCCTACACATGGCCAATAAGGTGGCGAGCAAATACACCATTGGCCTTTACAGACAGGACGGCACTAAGACATCAATCACTTCGTTGAAAAATGGCAAGATAAAAGATAACAAGATAATTTTCACACTTAACGGTGGCGCCTTAACCTTATCCATTACACCGTTTAAAGGCTTCTTTAAATGGGATATCGTTCCGGCAAGCGCAGAGAATATAGCATCAATGGCCCTGAAGATAGTTGCCAAGGGACCTTATTTTGGTGGAGGCGAGCGGTATATTGGCACTAAACTAAACGGGCGCACAGTCTCCAACCAACCAAACGATCATTACTGGGACCCACCCAAAACAGCAGTTACTCCCTGGGGCAATCCACACAAACCCGGGCACTACAACAACTATGAACCCAGTTATCTTCAAATTGCTTTCTACTTGAACCCTTTTGGAGAGGCCTGGTTTGTCGACGACGCATCTTCGGTATTCGCATCGTTCAACGAAAACGGCGAATCATTTGAGATACGTGTTGAAAACGGTAGAACGACATTTTATAGCATTCATAGACAGTCCGCGAAAGAGGCCCTTCATACTTACACATCGATTGCCGGCCGCCAACCCGAAATCCCGGATTGGGCGACGGGTGTTTGGGTGAACCTTTTAGATGGTCAGGATTCTGTTATAGCCAAAGCAAAACAGCTAAAAGAGTGGGGTATCCCGGCAACTGCCATCTGGGTTTTTGATATGGGTGACCCCGCCAGCTCACAAGGCTATCAAAACTGGACAACCGGGACCTATCATTCTCTACGCGAGATGAATGAGTCGCTGCACAAACTTGGCTTTAAGTCGCTTAGCTACCTGCATCCTTATCAGGAGGTGAAGCTGCCCAAGTCTGACGCCGACAACCCTATCTACCAGAAGCTGAATGCTTTGGGCGGGAGACCAGATCGCGGCTTGGGATAAAACTTTTGGCTATCCGTCGGCGATTACCTCCGGAATATCCAGCGGCCTCTCCGGCTATGCCAACTGGACCCCGGATATCTTGTCGGATTCTCCCGACATCGAACTGTGGAAACGTTGGGTTCAGTTCGCAGCGTTCACACCCATCATGCGCGATCATTTATGGGAGAACGAGCCTACAAGTGTCGACATTTGGTTTAACGAAAAGACGCCGAAGTACTTTAGGAGGTACGCCGACATTCATATGCAGCTGGTTCCCTATATACAAAAGCACCTGGCTGCGTACAGAAGCAATGGCGTCCCCCTTGTGCGACATATGATGCTGGAGTTTCCGGACGAACCGGAGACCTACGATTGTGAATACCAGTATATGTTCGGGCCTAAATATCTGATTGCCCCGGTCGTTGAGAAAGGGGCGAAGCGAAAGAAAGTGTATTTCCCTAAGGGGCAGTGGAGAAGTTTTTGGGACGCCGGCAGCACGATCAAATCCACTGGCCAATGGATAACCGTTAACGCACCACTAGATGTCATTCCTGTTTATGAGAGGATTGCGGTCGATAGATAACGTGATCCGATGTGGATCGCAGTATGCACTGCCGCACATCACTCATCAACGCAAGAGGCCAAAAAAGGCTACTCCATTAATATCTATTTAACGGGATTTAACCGGTGAAAAATTTCAAACTTATATATCTAATTTTTTGTTTAACGATTTTTTCTGGGTGCAGCCCTAACACGATACGTCAGTCTTCCCTGCTTCAATATGACGCCAAAATCAATCATATAATTCGGCAGATGACGTTAGAGGAAAAAATAGCGATGCTTCATGGGAAACATATGTTTGTCTCAGCGGGAGTGAAGCGGTTAGGCGTCGCAGATATGCACTATGTGGACGGACCATTCGGTATTCGCGAAGAACTCCAGCCCGATGGCTGGGGGTCATTGGGCTGGGAGACAGACAGAGCCACTTTTTTCCCTACAGGTTCTGCCCTGGCAGCCACATGGAGCCCTGAACTTGCTTACGCCTATGGAACAGGAATGGCCAGGGAAGCGCGCTTGCGAGGCAAGGACATGATACTGGGACCCGCCATAAATATTCAACGCATCCCAACGGGTGGACGAACTTTTGAGTATCTCAGTGAAGACCCTTTTCTCAGCTCGAGACTATCGGTTGGTTATATAAACGGTGTGCAAGACAATGGTGTTGCGGCCTGTGTAAAACACTACGCCCTGAATAACCAGGAAAACAATCGCGGTTCCGTCGATGTCATAGTGGATGAGCGCGCCATGCGCGAAATCTACTTTCCGCCATTTAAAGCCTCCGTTGTCGAGGCGGACGCCTATGGCATAATGGCTGCCTATAACAAGGTTAACGGATGGTGGGCATCAGAGAGCGACATGCTGCTAAATAAAGTCCTTCGCGACGATTGGGGATTTGCCGGTATGGTAATTTCTGACTGGACCGGCACACACAGCACCGTCAATGCGATTACCAACGGGCTAAATGTCGAAATGCCGACAGACAAATTTTTAGGGAAACCTCTACTCGAAGCAGTGAGGGCCGGCACGGTATCAGAGGACCTTATCAATCAACGGGTAAGGGAAATTCTTCGCGTGAGAATGGCTATAAAGCCGATACCGCCGGAACAAGCCAATGTGGGCGTTACCTCACGAAAACCCCAACAAAAAATAGCCTATGATGTAGCGGCTAAATCTATTGTTTTGCTTAAAAATAGCGGAATACTTCCCTTAACGCTTGAGAAAAAGCCGACCATCGCGGTCATCGGCGCCAATGCAACACAGGCAATGGCGAGTGGCGGCATGGGTACAGGGGTTAAAACTCTGTATGAAGTAACTCCCCTCGAGGGGCTCAGAAATAGAATTGGGAGCGACGCCAGAGTAGTTTATGCAAAGGGTTACGAGCCGGTCGTTTACCGATTTTCCGACATGTTTGAGGAGAAATCTCCGCAGGTGCAGAAGACGGAAGCTCGCGAAAAAAGAAAGGTTGCTCAAAAGCTGGCGCAAGAAGCGATTGAAGTAGCGGCAAGTGCAGACATTGTTCTTTTTATTGGCGGCAACAACCGTGCGGTAGAGACTGAAGGTAGTGACAGACGCGATATCAAGCTTCCTTCGGGACAGGATGGGCTGATTCAGGAAATTGCCAAGGTCAATGCCAATATAGTGACGATACTGACAAGCGGTGCGCCCAATGACCTCAACGTTATCAAACCGCTGTCAAAAGCCCTGCTTATCTCGTGGTTTAACGGCACTGAGGGTGGCAACGCACTTGCCGATACGCTGCTCGGCAAGATTTCCCCGAGCGGACGACTGCCCTTTACTTTTCCTGTCAAGCTGGAGGATTCACCCGCTTATGCACTTGGCAATTACCCGCAAGGGCAAAAAGCCAATGACATCTTTGCTAACCTGGTGGCGAAAACCGAATCTGACATTACACTGAAAAACGAAAAGGTGAACGAGGCACAGCTAAAAAACGCCGACACCGCGTTTTATTCCGAGGGATCCTTGATGGGCTATCGCTGGTTTGACACAAAAAGTATTCCGATCATGTACCCCTTTGGTCACGGACTGACCTATACTACGTTTGAGTACTCCGATCTTAAAACGGATAAAGGGACGTACACTACGAGGGATACGATAAAGCTGTTTTTTACGCTGGAAAATACCGGCACATCAGCGGCGGAGGAGGTCGTCCAGGGTTACGTACACCGGGTAAACCCTTCAGTCGAATGGCCTGTCAAAGAACTGAAGGCATTTTCCCGGGTACAACTCGACCCCGGAGAAACCAGGTCGGTCACCCTGGAGATTCCGGTGGAACATCTTCGGTATTGGAATCAAGACACGCAGACATGGAGCGACGACCTCTGCGATATTGAGCTTCTAATAGGTGCGTCTGCAGGCGACATCAGACTTAAAAGACGGATCACGCTCAAATGACCAACGACAAGAAAGTTGCTGCGAGCAGAGTCTTCACGATGGCGGAAGAGAGCGCGACAGGGAGTCGATGCTGACAGGCTGGCTTGTGGAGTTTAACCCCGAGCAACTCCTAAGTTGGTTACAATCGCAAAACAGGGCAAAAACCATAAAACAACAAAAAATCAATTGAATATCAATAACTTAAGTCATTTTCTACTCAAAGGCATTTTATGTTAAACTAGCGCCTCTTGAGATAAAAAAACATGATTTTTTATCTCTTATCGAGGTTTAGTATGAGTATTGCCGAGCGTGTCAGAAGCCAATTCCAGAGGCTCCCGGCAGGTAACGCCATCACCAGCCGGGCTCTGCATCGATTATCTGCCGATAGCTTACAGGTAGATAAAGCAGCTTCGCGCCTGTACAAGTCAGAAGGTTTGGAGAAAATTCGCAATGGCCTCTATTACAGGCCATATAACAGCAAATATTTTGGCCCGCTTCCCCCGAAGGAAGACGTTATTATTCGCTCAATTAAGCAGCAATACCGCGCCAAAATCGCCCCCTCAGGCGCTCTGGCGGCGTACGAGTTGGGGCTCACCCATGTGCTACCGGATGCCATCACCTACGATACCGATAAGCGTATCGCACCGATCACCCTACCAAACCACACCATCTACTTTCGCAAAATCGATGGTAAGAAGTTGTCCTCGGCTCCCGGTGAACTCCTGAATCTACTCAAAGCATTAGCGTTTCTCTTTAAAGAGAATGATCTGAATATTTTTCAGAAAAAGCGCGCGGCCCGTATGTTGGACCACTACACTCCCGAACAAATCAATAAGGCCCTAACCTATTGGCCGCTGTGGTTTCGGGACAAAATTCATACTCTGATCAAGCCACCTGGCGAACGCTACATCACTGGCCTGAGTGCACTTAATATCCCCTACCAAGGCACTCAGGCCGACTGGCACCAAGTGGGCATGCTGCACAGCAATAAATTTCATATTGCCGGTGATAACTATGACAGTGCACCCGATTTATCCTCCGATGAACTGTTCGATTGCACTGACTTTTTAAAAAAGCACGATATTGATGTAGCGACAACGCGATGCGCCAAGCCCCTGCGAGCTATTAAAGATATTTTGTACACTCACTGTATCAAGAAACAACGGTACCCCCGTTTTTTCAAGCTGGATCAGTTTATGTTTGACGTTCCGGTTGCGGCGATTAAAAAGGCAGTTGGCGGACTTAAACAGATTGCCAACAGCAAACAACAACAGCTTTTACACCGATGGGCCGAAGAAAATGAGCTTAACTGACGAACAGCAAGATGAGCATGTCGAGATCATGGCAGCGATATGCCACACCTTCAAACAAAAAAACCTGCCTATGGTGCTCAAGGGAGGCACGGCACTCAAGCTCTGCTACGGCCTGGATCGATTTAGTGAAAACCTGGATTATGATTGCGCCATAGCGCTGGATTTGGAAAAGACCCTCAATGCAGTCTTCGCTCAACTTGGAAAAAGAAAGCCGCACTTGCGAAACCCTGAGATTAGTAAAAAAAAAGATACTACTACCGTACGCCGCTATCGCATCGTTTACGCTGGTGACGTTAACCTGAAACTGGAGACTTCTCTACGTGGAACCCCAAATGATGATGACCTCATAGAGCGCAATGGCATCCTTACCTATAAAATCAGTCGACTAATCAAACAAAAGCTAAGTGCTCTTAAGGGCCGCACCGCAGCACGTGATTTGCACGATGTGGTTTATCTCTATGAGCATTATCTGGGAGATTTCGACAACGATGAATTGGAAGATATAAACGATCTTTATGAAAATCAATCAGATATCCTCGATGAGTATAACACCGCTTATAGCGAAGATACGATCCTTTCCACTTCAGACCTGTTATCGGACTTGAGCAAATTTATCGATCTCTATAAGGCCAGAAACCATGCTTAAGAACTCATAACTCATGCAGCAGACCAAAGAACTTAACAACGAGGAAAACTACTCAACTAGGGCCTATCTACACTATCATTGACACCAGTCGTTCCCCGAAAGCTAGCCGCTTAACCCCTGGGGAATATGATCGAGAGATATACAAAAAGAGAAATGAGGTATAACGTTTGTTCCGGTAGGCCGCCCGCTGAGGCCTATCAAGGCCTTGCTCGATATCCCCCTCAGGGTACATAAGAGTGAATAATTGCGTTAAATCATCGATTTAGGCCAAAAATTCCAGATTCAACCGATCAGTGTGTTCGAAACTGGGTGAAAATCAACAGCCTGCTGGACCATAATTCGGAGGTTATGGAAAGATGCTTGAGAATATCTATAAACACTTGGAAGGCCTTTATAATAGACGTGGTTCTTTTGATGCGTCAGCTTTTGATGATCCTGTGGCAATGGAGACCGATTGGTGGCTTATTGAACCCAGGAATGGTGGTTTAAGGTTGCATAAGCTGGTTAATTCAGGTTTAGACCGAGTTGAGATTCGTACGACTATGGCAGGAAAAGCTTTTTGCCTAATATTCGTTTTAATTGGGGTGTTTTTAATAGGTTATTTTTTTTACGGTTTATTTGACGGATTGATATCGGCCTTATCTGCATTGCCTGCGCTTTCAGTGGGGCTGATCTTCTCTGGTGCGGGAATCTTCTTTTTTCGTTTGATGTCCAAGACTTTATTTTTTGATAAAAACAAAGGTTTTTTTTGGAAAGGAGACGTGGAGTTGGATATGGGAGGCAATAATAGCTCTTTGGAATATTTTCACAAAATTAAAAATATTCATGCACTACAGTTGGTATCCGAGGGTCACAGGGTTTCTACAAGAAATAAGAAATTTGTGAGAATTACCTACGAGCTAAATGTTGTCCTTAAGGATGCTCGGCGTTTGAATATTGCTAGAGTCGGCGGCGGAGGTAAGATAAAAAAGGGCCAGGAAATAAATAGCGTTAGTACCAGACAAGGAAATAAGTTAAAGGATGATGCCGTCGCGCTGTCACGCTTTTTGAATAAGCCCGTGTGGGATACTGTTGCATGATTGGTATCAATCGAATACGGATGCCAAAAAGGTAAAGTAAATTCACTGACCGAAAAAGGCAAGGTGTAATATAGGCCATAAGCCGCTTAGAGTACATTATTACAAAACACTCAAAAACTCCTCATAAAGAGACATTGTCACGCAATATACCAGGCTGTTGGGATAACCTCCCTCATGGCCAGGTTGTGAAAAGCAACATCAAAGATTTCTTTATCTATCTCTACTACACTCTGGTTCTGTGGTTTGAGCGAAAGATCAAGCGCAAGCTGAAAGACCAAGCGTTGTTGCTGCGGTATGCCGATGATTTTATGTTGGCATTCCAGTATCATCGTGACGCCAAAGCAGTCTATGGTTCACTGCTGGCCCGGCTGAGAAGGTTCAACCTGCCGGTAGCGGAGGAAAAGACGTCGAAAGATTCGGACCTTTGAATCTTGTTAGCCTTTAATCAATAATAATTTGGGGAGTTGAGATGAAATCTTCGAAGCAAACAAAACAATCTTTGGGCATATTCTCAAAACAACCTTCAGGCATACTCTCAAAGATTTCTTTTGCAGTAAAATGGGGGCCACGTTTGTTTAAGTTGGTTGGTATTCTTTTTATCCTTATAGGCACCAACACTATCTATCAAGCCTACAAAAGCTCCAGTTGGCCATCCGTACAAGGCCAAATCATTTCCTCTGAAATCAAAGCTCATTCCAGCACGTACACAGACACGACAACTAACAGGACAAAAAACGAGACTGTCTATGACGCTCAGATTAACTATAGCTATGTCGTAAATGGCGTAACGTATAGTAATGATGATGTGAGAATTGGCGGCACCGTTAAAACAAATATGAAAATGTGGACAACAAGGCTCTTGGATAAATATCCAAGAGGAAAAGTTGTGACTGTCTATTACAAGCCTGAGGCCCCTTTTCAATCTGTCCTGGAAAAAGGTTTTCAACTCAGCACGTTTGCTTTATTAGGAATGGGTTTGTTTTTCTTCATTTTTGCAATATATATCAGGAAGGCTTTCCTTAATCTGGGTGGGATGTTATTTGGTAACACTACAGAGCGAAAGGTAATCTCAACAACGGAACAGTCAATATCACCAAACGCCACCGATCCTCGGCTGCTTGGAAAGTGGGAGGTCGTTCATCAGATTCCATCATATGAAAACTTGGCAGCATATTCGATGAAGACATTTAACTTTGAAGCAGAAAAACTTTCATCTGAAAGTGTGATCGTGCCGAAAGGGAAAACTATTGTGACTATCACAGAAAATAAGATTTCTTTTAGAACGGAAGGCGTCGATCTCTTTGGTGATGTGGGCCATGAATACACACAGCAAGATAATCGGTTGGTCTTGGCGCCCGTAAAGATGAATATTTTTATGAAAGCAATGGCATCCCTAATTCCAACCTACTATAGCTTTACCTTTAGTGATTCGAAACTAATTCTCACCTCAGATAAGATCAAGGGATATGATAATCAAAGTATTACCTATCATTTAAAAAGAGCTTAAATATAATATTTGAGATGGATGTGAAGACTTAGGCATATTTATTTCAAATCTCTTTAATTTCACTAGGGTATCTTGATATTTCACCTAACAGAGCTTGTTTATAAATGTACCCATGCAACAACTTACGATGATAATAAAAATACAGCCGTAGCAGGCGGCGCCTGCCTTTAATACAGATACACCGCGCCGGCTCCATCTCTGGAATCATCGCTCTGATCACCGCCAATGCCTTCGGCGGCACTGGCTTCCCCGCCGGCGCCCACGGCCAGCGTGTCGCCCGCGCTGTCGAAGCTGAGTGAAGTACCGAATTTATCACCGCTGCCAGTATTGCTGGCCTTGATATAGCTCTGCTGACTCCAGGTATTGCCACTGCGGGTAAACATATACACCGCACCGGCGTCCTCGGTCGAATCATCATCCTGGCTGTCGTCAATACCCGTGGCGATACTGGCCTCCTCTACCGCGCTCACTACCAACTTATCACCCGCGTCATTTAAGCTGACCGATGTGCCGAATTTGTCACCAGGCCCGGTATTGCTGGCTTTGATATAGGTTTGCCTGTTCCAGATGTTGCCGTCGCTGCGAGTATACACAAACACGGCTCCGGCAGACTCAGCCGAACTATCACTATCGTCGCCATCGATGCCGGTGGCAGCGCTATCCTCCTCTGGAGCACCCACCGCCAGTGTATCACCCGCGCTATTAAGACTGACCGACGCGCCAAACCCAATTCCACCGCTCAAGACACGGTAAGTCGTGTTGTTCCATCTGTTGTCACTACGGGTAAAGATATACACTGCCCCTTCACCCGCGCCCGCCGCCAAGGTATCGCCCGTGCTGTCGAGGCTGACAGAGATGCCAAGTAGATGAGCGCCGAGGGGACTTGGAAGCTTGAAATGTCTCTGCGTGCTCCAAGTGTCGCCGTTGCGGAAATACACATAAACTGCGCCGTTGGAGCGATTTTCTCCAGATGACCCCACAGCCAGCGTGTCACCCGTGCTGTTGAGGCTGATCGACTCGCCAAAAAGATGGTTGATGCCGGGATCGTCGGCTTCAATATAGGCCTGCTGGCTCCAGGTATCGCCACTGCGGTTAAACACATACACCGCGCCGGCAAAAGTATTATCAGGCTGGTTGCTGGCGTTGCCTTTCGTTACGGCGCCCACGGCCAGGGTGTCGCCACTGCTGTTGAGACTGACAGAGTGGCCAAATTGATCACCACTTTCGGTATTGCTGGCCTTGAGATAGGCCTGCTGTCTCCAGGTGTTGCCGCTGCGGGCAAACACATATACCGCACCAGCACTACTCGCCGAATCATCACTGGCGTCACCGTCAACACCGGTGGCAGCGCTGTCCTCACCGAGAGCACCCACCGCCAAGATGTCGCCGGTGCTGTTGAGACTGACGCTGACACCAAACTCATCAGCGCCGTCGGTATTGCTCGCTTTGAAATAACCGATACCGTCAACCAGAGTCCCACTGACCGATACCGCGCTGGAGTCACTGCAGGTGACATTGACACAGCTTTGCAGCATATATTGCGCGTTAACGCTCTCGAACAGTGACACCGGGAGATCAACCTCCCCTACGCCCGGTGCGATATCATCCCCTACCTGGGCGAAGCCCGATGTCCCGTCGGGGTTTGCCAGTAATCGGTAATGGGTGGCGCCCCCGGTATCCGCCCAGCTAACGCGTAGCGTTTTAGCCTGGACAAAGCTCAGCGTCGGCACGCTGGGTCCGGGCTTGAAAGTCGCGGTTACACTGCAATCGGCATTGATAGCGCTGGTGGTGTAGGTATTGCCCGACACACTGCCGTTACAGCCACTGATACTGTCGATAGTAAAATTGTTGTCGGGAGTGATAGCAAAGCTGGTGTTATCACCGGCGCTCACCGTTTGACTGGCCGGACCGATACTACCATTAGCGCCCGCACTGGCGGTAACGGTAAAACTGGCAGTCGTATTTGGTGGGCTGCCGCCATCACCGGCGCCATCACCGCCACCGCCACCGCCACAGGCAGATAACAATATTGGCAATAAGAGACTGGATAAAAACCGGAAAACGATGTCAAGGTTTTTCATAATGATCCTTACATCAAGATAAAAATGTTATTATGTGTGGCTTGCCCCCCCCAAACAACATGTATTGCACACCAGAATGTTCTTTACGACTCGAACTGCCACAGGATATAAAGTAATCGCAATTTACTAACCGTGCACTTGAAACGCAAAGGGGAAAAAAGCCTACAACGCTGCGTAGCCAGACGCTAAGCAACATACTATTAACACCCGACTCTCACAACCAAAAGATTGAGTTATGACGGTTTTTAAGTACTCTGTCACAAATCAATAGCAAGTAATAAAAGAACCTAAATTGGGAGAAGTTCGCCAACAAACCATTCACATACAAACAGATGCGTTTAACAAATGACTGGTGATTAACCACCTGATAAAAATGCGGTGTAAATTACAACGAACGTAAATAACGTAAATAACGTAAATAACGTAAATAACGTAAATTTTCTATCCTTTTAAACATCTATAAATGATCATCCAACATACGCGCGCGCCATCTTAACCAAGGCTTAAGCGTGAATGCATTGTTTTAATATGTAACAGTTATCTTAGGCTGTACCTACAAAAAAGTTACATATTGGCTTTTAAATACATGCTGAGAGGGTACAGCCTTCATTTTCGCTCTTGTTGGTTGATTGGAAAAAAAATGGGAAGAAAGTTTATTACGATAGACGAAGACAAAGAGGTTATCGATGGCCTCACAGCCTTTTTTGCGAAGCATGGGATAAAGAATGACAATGCGCTAAATATATCGGACGCTAAGGAAAAAATTTCAGAGAATAATTACGATGCAGTAATTATGGAAGTCGTTCTCTCCGGCGGTGAAGGAATAAGTCTTGCAAAATGGATAAAAGAGACTATAGGAACCCCCCTAATATTATTAACGACTTTAACTGAAGCCGTTGACACGGCTGTAGGCTTGGAGGTCGGCGCTGACGACTACATACATAAACCTTTCGATACCAGGGTGTTACTGGCGAGAATCAATTCGCTTCTAAGGGTCTATAAAAATTCATCCCATCCGGCAACAAATCCACATATCGATTTGCTCGATAGCAATGCCAATGTGTTCGACATAAAAAGAAGAAGACTGATTGTAGATGGTCGGGATGTCACATTAAATTCATCCGAATTTATCTTCGTAAAGACGCTACTGGAAAATCAGGGAAAGCCTGTATCTAGAGACACCTTGTATAAAGCCATATTTGAAAGGGCGTGGAATCCGATGGATAGAGCCGTAGATAATATCGCAAGCAAACTCAGAAAAAAAATTGAAATGTACTCTGACAAGTCTACAGTTATAATTACAGTCCGGAATAAAGGATACCTAATCCCAGAAGGAACTTTCAACTTACTATAACAAAATGATTTGTAACTTAAAAAATTTTCTGAAGCCGAACATTAGACACAATTTTAGTACTTTAGCAAAAAGAAAGACAAAAGATGCAATATGCATATTTACCGAATGAAATTTCCTGCTTAACATTGCTTACTACTACTTAATCAAAAACATAGAGCATTGACGGAGAATATGATTCCAAACCTATGTGGTTGCCCATGTTGCTCCTCTAGACAACTTTGTGTTCAACTGATAGAGGCAGGAGAATCCACGTCTGATGAAATAGCAATCGAATGTTTGGATTGTGGTTTTTATATAAAATTTGCAGCGCAAATAATAGCAAAAAAGCATGGCAAGATTTTGAAGCCAGAGAATCTATGCGATAGTGATCTAAAGCCAGTCTTCTCTGCCTGGAATGGTCTCAGTTATCAGGAGTTATATGAAAGTCACTGATCACAAAAAGTGCGGCAACTTTCTGAAGATGGTGTACTTCTCAAAACGAGAATAATGCCGTCTATGTTAAAGCTGGCGATCTAATAAAAGCCATTGAGTTTTTTAAGCGTGGATGGTTCGTATTGATTACTCAGGCTATCGAGTCAATTCTGAGTGGAAATTTTCAATATTTTTTGCGAAATACTTTTGTCCGTTAGCAATAGTAGCATAGAAAGGTGGAAACTGTATTCTCAAAAAAATCCTTGTGAAATTGGGAGGTATTTGGGACCGGGTTATCAAAAAGATCTTTTTAAGGATGTTGCCCTTAGAGAACATGGATTTAGTAGTCTCTCACATAAAATATCCTCACGGAGGTGTCGTTGTTGTATGAGAGCGGAAATTCCATATCTAAAATGGCTTGTTTGCGTTTGTCTAAGTGTTGTCTCTCCTCTGTCTAGACCCGAGTCGCTAGGCCAGCTAATTAAGCTTGCTCTCGATAGTCACCCGGAAGTGCAGGCGAGTCGTATATTGCGTGATGCGTCTGGTGCTGATATTGATTACGCACGCTGGCAATTCTTTCCCAGCTTTACAGTGAGAGCGCAAGGCACCTCTGCGCCTGATGATGATCCGTCTTACGAAGGGGATGATCAAGTGTCCTCAGTAGGGCTTGTTCAACCTATCTGGACAGGTGGGGCGGTGACCGGCAGATTAAAGTCGGCGAAGGCTAATTTTAATCTACGGGAATCGGAAATTAACCAAGCCGAGCAGGGCTTGGCTATCCGGGTACTTGTCTCCTATGTCGATTGGTACAGCGCAAATAGAAGAGTGGCTGCGTGGCAGACTAGTTTATTAGTTCACCAAAACCTGTCGAAACAAGTGCGCCGGCGCACCTCAAATGGCGCATCTTCTGAAAGTGACCTGGCGTTGGCCGAGGCCAGGGTTGCGCTGACTGAAGCTGATTTGGCCGCAACGATTGCTGAAGAACAAACCGCCCTGGCAGTACTGGCCGAGCTTGTCGGAAAGCCGATTGACTCATCTGATTTGGTTAACGAGTACCCGAAACCAAAGCAAATAGACATAGGGCTCGAAATGCTTAAAGAGCGGGCTTGGAACAATAGTCCTTCCGCAGCGGCGGCGGTTGCAGAAGTGGGTATTGCTGACGCCGATATCCTCAGCGCGCGTGCGACGTATATGCCAAAAATAAACCTGCGGCTTGAGCGGCAGTACGGCAATTTTGCTTACGACGATACATCGCCATCTGATCGCATATTTATCGAATTTACCACGGAGTTTGGCGCAGGCTTATCAAGTCGATCCATTGTGTCAGCGGCCCGGTTGCGCCGAGAGGCGGCCTTGGTAAATATTGAGCGCCAACGTCAACTACTGGATTCAAACATCGTTTCAGACAAATTGCTCCAGGTGTCTGTTGCCCGAAGGCTTACCGCATTGATGCAATCAAAACAGGCTACACAGGATGTTTATGAATCGTTTGAGCGTCAATTTCTGTCCGGTTCACGAACCTGGTTGGATCTGCTGAATGCTGCGCGTGAGTTAACCCAGGTTGAACTTCAAATTGCAGACGCCCGAGCTTCATCAGTCTTGGTGTCTTGGCGCCTTTATATCCTGACTCAGGGCGTGGACTCAGTGTTGGGAGAATCGTGATGAGTATTAGCGCCGGCCTGCTACCCTGCTTATCCAAAATCGCACAGCTCCAAGGCGAGTCTATGGATTGGCTTGCTGTTGAAGATATCTCTAAAACCATTGACTCGGCCGACCCGCAAGAATATCTATCGGCGCTGTTCAAGGGATTGTATTTACCTTCGCCACAATGGCTATCGTCGGTGGATGTATCAAATACGCCAGCACTAGCGTATCTGCCGGGCATTGGCTGGACCGTTGTTCGCGGACAAAATGCTGCCGGTGCATGGATAGTGCAGCGTTGGTGTGAACAGTCTAATCACTGGATTGAAGCAGCAAAAAAAACGCTCTCCACGACCTGCGTTGCAGTGGTCAGGCCCTCTAAACCCTTTACTTTTTCCGGCAGTAAAGTCACGGCGTTGGTTAGTCAGGAAATATTGTCCCATAAAAAACTGCTGCTGAGTGTAATGTTGGTCAGTGTAGTGATCAATACCGTAGGTATTGCCGTCTCCCTATATGCGATGCTGGTCTATGACCGAGTGATTCCGACCGGGGCCTCACAGACGTTGCTAGTACTAACCCTGGGTGCTTCTATTGCACTCATCTACGAGTTTGTCAGCAAGCATGTCCGGTCAAGGCTATTTGAAACCTTGATCGACGAACTCGATAAATCACTGGCGCGCACTATTTATACTCGCTTTCTAGCCATCAGGCTTGATCAGCTACCCAAGAGTGTTGGGGGCCTGGCATCGCAAATGCGGGGTTACGAGACTATTCGTTCATTTATAACGGGGGCTACAACTCATGTTTTGGTGGACGCACCTTATGCACTGCTTTTCATAACGGTGATATTTCTAATTGGGGGATATCTGGCACTCATTCCCTTTGCCTTCTTTTGTCTAGCTGTTTCATTAGGACTAATCTATAAAGGGCGCGTTGCGAAGCTGGCGGCGCCACTCAATAACGCAACCAATTTGCGTACCGGCCTGCTTGTCGAAACCATCGAAGGTGCCGAAGCCATAAAAGCCGGACAAAGCGGTTGGCGCTTGTTGTCTCGATGGCTGGAAAACACCGATCAGGCGCGCTCTCATGAGATCGAGATTCGCCGCATCAGCGAACGGTCTCAATACTTGGTTGGGATCTTTCAACAAGCTTCTTTTGTCGCGCTTATTGCCTCAGGTGCTTTGCTGGTCAGCAAAGGTGAGTTAACCATGGGCGCCCTGATAGCTTGCTCGATCTTATCCGGGCGGGTGCTGGCACCTGTCGCCCAGCTTCCAAATCAATTGATCCAGTGGGCACATGCAAAGGCGGCGGCACAGAATTTGGACAGCCTATGGACGCTGGAATGTGATCATCACGGACATGAACAGCCGCTCCTTATCGAGGATATCAAAGGAGAGTATCGACTTGAGGATACAGTCGTCAGCTACGGGGAAATAACCGCGCTATCTATTGCGAATCTAACCATAAAAAGCGGTGAAAAAGTGGCTGTTGTGGGACCTGTTGGCTCGGGCAAAACAACAATGCTGCGCTTATTGGCGGGTCTATACAAACCGCAGCAGGGCAGGGTATTACTCGATGGCCTGGATCTTTCGCAGCTATCAAAACCCAGGCTGGCTGAAAGCATGAGCTATGTGCAACAAGAGGTTCGCTTGTTTTCCGGGACGGTTCGAGAAAACCTTATTTTGGGCCTGCTCGATCCCGGTGACGATGTTATTTTGCAAGCTGCTCGTAAGACAGGTCTGTTTGACGCCTTGTTAGCCAGACACCCTCAAGGCTTATACCGGCCAATCTATGAGGGAGGAACAGGTTTATCCGGAGGGCAAAAACAGCTATTAAACCTAACGCGGGCTCTTCTGCGTGATAGTTCAATATGGCTGCTTGACGAACCGACAGCGTCAATGGATCAAGAGCTGGAATCTAAAGTCATTGCCACACTGAAATCGTCAATTGCTGACCATCACACGCTTGTTCTAGTGACGCATAAAGTAGAGCTGTTGGACCTTGTTGGTCGCTTGATTGTCATTGCAAACCACAAGGTCGTATTGGATGGCCCGAAAGACGTGGTTTTGAAAAAGTTATCAAGCCCTGATCCTAGAATGGCGGCCTCTTCGTGAACAGGATTACGCCATCAGTCACTGTCTGGTTATTTAGCGGTTTTACGCTGTTTATTATGTGGGCGGCAGTCTTTGAAATTGATCAATACATTCAAGCGCAAGGGCAAGTCATTCCGGGGGCTCGTACGCAGATAATCCAAGTTGCTGATGGTGGGGTACTTGAAGAGTTGTTAGTTCACGAAGGACAGCATGTTCAAGCGGGTGAAACGCTGGCAGTACTTGAGCGTGAACGGGCTCTTGCCGCTTATGAAGAAAGCTTAGTCAAGTTAAAAGCGCAAAGCGCAGGTTTGATTAGAGCTAAAGCCGAGATAGACAATGTCGCGCCCGTTTTTGGTGATGAGTTTGACCAGTTTCCGAGCTTTGTTCGACAGCACCTGGGGCAGTACCGGCAGCGCAAAAGAAGTCTGGAGGATAATACCTCAATTCTGGATGAACGCATTGCCATCGCCGACGAAATGCTTACCATCAATAAAACACTCCATTTGAAGGGTGATATTAGTCGCATGGATGTTCTCCAGTCCAGACGCGAACTGGCGCAATTAAAAGGGGAGCGAATAGCCTTACAAAACGACTATTATCAGACGGCCCAGGAAGAAGCGACCAGGCTTCAAGCTGAGTTGGCCTCAACGCAGCATCAACTTAATGAAAGGAAAAACGTACTCGATCACACAACGCTCACCTCGCCGGTCACCGGCATTGTTAAATACCTCAATATCAACACCTTGGGAGGCGTACTTAGGCCAGGGGATGAGCTATTACAGATATCGCCCACTGATGATGACATGTTGATTGAGGTCAAAGTAAACCCGATCGATATCGGCCTTCTTGAACTGTCCCTCCCCGTGAGTATTTCCTTGGAAGCGTTCGATTACTCCATCTATGGCACGCTCAGTGGGCGTTTAGTTTACATTAGTTCCGACACGCTAAATGAAAATGTGTCGGGGCAAACGCTGACGTATTACCGAGTGAACGTGCGTATTGATGATGACGCTACAATAACCAATCCGAGATTTGCAGGCCTCAAACTCAAGCCCGGTATGACTGCTAACGCCAGTATACTGACGGGTAAGCGAACCGTGCTGCAATACATCCTAAAGCCCATTAATCGCGCTTTTCAGGGTGCGCTCTCTGAGCGCTGACCATTGGGGTATAGCTGATGACAAAGATAGATGTTGAATCTGGTTTACAAACGAAAGTGCAAATGTCGCAGCAGCATGCATGTATTAGATTCAGTTTTTTTACTCATGTTTAAACTAAGGTACCGGTTATGAACTATTACTTAGAAACGTCTGCTGGGGAAGCTAGCGTGCGGCATGAGCTCAGTTTGTCTCAGGCCTTGGTCGTGCAAGCCAGGGCTGGAGAGCAATTCTAAGACTCATCGGTTATTTTTGGGTAGAAAACAGTTGTATGATCGCCGTAGATTGGAGCATAGAGAGCGACAACAGCCTGAACTTTTTTGGTCAGGCTGCAAAAATACTTTTTGTCGGAAGCGATCCTGGTTTCAACAGCGAGCTCTCGGGACTGTTCGAAAACATGGGTTACAGCGTAGATAGCTGCATTAATGGAGAAGAATGCTTGAACCGCCTATCCACTCAGCATTATCAGCTTATCATTATGGACATCACGCTGCCTGAAATTGATGGGCTCTCGCTGCTTAGCATTCTCCGCAAATCGATTCAAATACCGGTCATCATGCTAATGAACGACGGGGCAGAGGAAGAGAGGATCAAGGGCTTCTATCATGGTGCTGACGATTGCTTGACAAAGCCATTTAATAAGACTGAGCTGTTGCTGCGTGTCTGGGCTTTGTTAAGACGCTGTCGCGCTGGTTCTGAAACCACCAATAACGTCTTCCAGTTGCGACTGGATGGTCTTAATCTCGATAAGACCAATAAGACTACATCGGTACATGGCAAGAGTATCGGGCTTACCCCCACTGAGTTTCGCTTGCTTTGGGTGTTGCTACAGTATAGAGGCGATGTATTGAAGAAATCTTTTTTGTATCAAACCGTGCTTAATAAAACTCGGGGACGCTATGATCGCAGTCTGGATGTACATTTAGGTCGAGTCAGAAAAAAGCTGAGCGCAGCGGGCTGGAACGGTGATCGCTTAAGAACGATTCATGGTGAGGGGTATTGTTTAAAATGAGTCGCTTTAGAGCAATTTACTATCGCGATGCAAAACCATAAGCCCCTCGACCAACACACAAGGTTCTCTATTCAGAGTCACTTAACTACTTACGCAAACCAACCGGCATTTAATGCGCGCTTTATTATGACGGATTAACTTGGGAAGATATAAGGAGAAAAAATGATGCGATTGATGAAACGTCTAATGATAGGTTTTATTGTCTATTTTTTAGTGCTGGCGCCCTATGCGGAGCAATCGCCCGACAGCCTTGTCGTCAATGAGAGCATTAGGGTGACGGAAGTGTTTTCGACGACCGGCGCCTTTGCTGCATTAAAACGCGACGGCTCGGTGGTCACCTGGGGCGATCGTGATAAAGGTGGCGATAGCAGTGCGGTAAGCAGCGGATTAGTCAGCGGCGTGACCGAGGTGTTTTCCACGTGGTTTGCCTTTGCCGCGTTAAAAGCCGATGGCTCGCTGATCACCTGGGGGGACGGGAATTTCGGCGGCGATAGCAGTGCGCTAAGTAGTGAGTTAGCCAGTGGTGTGGCCGAGGTGTTTTCCACGGGCATTGCCTTTGCCGCGTTAAAGGCCGATGGCTCGGTGATCACCTGGGGCTATAGTCATTGGGGCGGCGATAGCAATGCGGTAAGCAGTGAATTAGCCGGCGGTGTGGTGAAGGTGTTGGCCAACACTTTTGCCTTCGCCGCTTTAAAAAGCGACGGCTCGGTGGTCACCTGGGGTGATCTTGGCAGCGATAGCAGTGCCGTGCGCAGTGACTTGGCCAACGGTGTAGTCGAGGTGTTTGCCACAGAGACAGCGTTCGCCGCTTTTAAAGGCGACGGCTCGGTGGTCACCTGGGGACTTGCTGGTGTCAGTAGCGATAGCAGCGCCGTGCGCAGTGACCTGGCCAGCGGTGTTGTTGAGGTGTTAGCCACAAAAAAGGCCTTTGCTGCTTTAAAAAGCGACGGCTCGGTGGTCACCTGGGGTGGTTTGGGCGTCGATGACAGCGCCGTGAGCAGTGAACTAGCCAGCAACGTAGTAGAGGTGTTTTCCATGGGGGATGCCTTTGCCGCGTTAAAAGCCGATGGCTCGGTGGTCACCTGGGGCGAGAGTGATTGGGGCTGCGATAGCGGGCCGTGAACGATGACTTAGGTGGGTAGAAAAAAACTTTATTTTAGAAGGCTGACAGCTACCGCATCTATTGCTAACCGAAAAGGCAGTTGTCAATGAAATGTGTCAACCGGTATTTGACACGCGCTTTATTACGACAGATTAACTTGGGATGATATGCGGTAAAAAATGATACGATTGATGGAACGTCTAATGATAGGTTTTATCGCCTATTTTGTAGTACTGGCACCCTATGCGGAGCAGTCATCCGGCAGCCCTATCGTAAATAACGATGATAGTAGTGATGAAGTAACTTTTTCCACCGGTGATGAGGGCGTTAAGGTGGTGGAAGTGTTTTCTACGACCAGTGCCTTTGCTGCATTAAAAAGCGATGGCTCGGTGGTCACCTGGGGCGATAGTCGTGAGGGTGGCGATAGCAGTGCGGTAAGCAGTGAATTAGCCGGCGGCGTGGTGAAGGTGTTTTCTAACAATCATGCTTTTGCCGCGTTAAAAGTTGACGGATCACTGGTAACCTGGGGAGAGGCTAATGATGGTGGTGACAGCAGCGATGTCAGCAGTGATTTGAAAAGCAACGTGGTAGAGGTGTTTTCCACATGGTATGCCTTCGCCGCGTTAAAAACTGATGGCTCGGTGGTCAGTTGGGGTGGATCTAGTCGCAACAGCGATAGCAGTGACTTGGCCAGCGGTGTAGTCAAGGTATATACCAACGCTCTTGCCTTCGCCGCGTTAAAAACCGACGGCTCGGTGGTCACCTGGGGTATATCTAGTCGTGGCGGCGATAGCAGCGCCGTGCGCAGTGACTTGGCCAGCGGTGTAGTCGAGGTATATACCAACAATTATGCCTTCGCCGCTTTAAAAAACGACGGCTCAGTGGTCACCTGGGGTGAACCCAGACGTGGCGGCGAAAGCAGCGCCGTGAGCAGTAACTTTAGAAAACTAACATCTACCGCATCTATTGCTAAATGACAAAGCAGTTGTCAATGAATTGTGTAATTCAGTACATAGAACTATATAAGGCGCTTTAAACTTTGTTGGCCCTGCCCGTTACTGAGCTGCCTTTAAGTCTACATCGGTGCATGGCGAGGTTGTCGGGCTTACCTTCACTTTGTTTCGCTTTTCGACATTAGTCTCAGCCGAGGTGTAGAGCCTCACACGTTATTCCCATGCCAGCGAGAAATCGGCATCGCCAAATAACTCCGGCAGCCCCTTATGTTGCTTGAAGCGCAACACTTCGTCTGCACTCATACCCAGTTCCGCGCAAATGTCGGCATCTGACCATCCCTCCCGAACCAGGGTGGCAACGACGTCTATCATCGGAACAACGCCGTGAACGCCGCGGGCTCGATTGTGACGGATTGTCGCCGCCATACGTTGCTTTATACCCCCCGACTTAACAAGTGTAACCGGCAAACAGCCGTGCAGGCGGTTGCGAACAGGCTTATATTCCGCGCCAACTCGTCGACGGTGGAATCCATCGATAACAACGTAGCCATCCCTTTCCTGGTGCGCCACAATGGGTTGCGTATAACCATCCTCCCTAACACTTCTTTTTAATAACCGCATTTCCGGAGGTGCGACCTTATTGGGGTTGTAGTCGTTACCTCGCACCTGGTCAGCCTGAACCCACAGCACACAATCGATCGGATCTTCAAACGGGCTAACCTCGTGCAGCGCCTGGCGGATATGATTCAGTGCCTCAATTTTAGCAGATATCGGCATCAACTCTATTGCATCAACCAGGTATTCCAGGTGTGCTTGCAGGTCATCATTTTTTGCTGTATCGGGGTGTTCCTTCATGATTTAACCTCTGAGTATGGCTGCCAAGTTCGAATGATTTCATACCTATCACTGTTTTTTCGCGTTTGCGGCATTGTTTAGTTTGCCCCTGGCTTTACACGGGTTCTCTCACGACGATTCAAGGTTGGATGGTAGTTGCCATACCTCTTCTTGGTCTGTGCGAAAGACAGTGACCTGCACCAAAAATCATTTTTTAGTATGCACATGGCCATACGCCGCCAAGAGGGCGCCTTCTTGGCCGCCTCCATTTTGGGATCGGACACATCCGGGATATCACCTTGCCATCCGCCTTGGGTCCGCCACCAGTTGATAAATGTCGCAAATTTTTCCTGGTATTGAAGGCGCGAGCTTTCCGGCAGCGTTTCTAACAACAACTTTGTATAACTCTGCCAGGTATGGCCGTCCGGCAGGCCGATACCGCGACGATAGCCCAGCATCTTTTGACCGGAATAGATACTACCGTAGTTGGCTCCTGCAACGCGATTCACAACTTTGGACCAGGTATTCGGCTCTATTCTGTGAAACATATCCAGGCTTTTACGCTGGTCATCGCCATAGGGTTGGCAAATTCGCATCTCATGCAAGGTCATGCCGGACAGGTACATATGGTCGTAGAGCTTGTTGTAGGGGAGCCCATTCTTGCCAATATAGGCCCACACATCCTCTACACGCCAATCGTAGATAGGGTAAGCGTTACACACCTGCGGTGATAACCAGGTGGTCCAACCTCGGTTTTTATGGCGGCTTTTCCGATAACCTACGATGGTGCGATAGCGGTGATGGCTTTCATCGGCGCGAATCCCTACGAGAATGGCAACTTTGCCCTCGCCTGCAAGCCAGTGGGCAAACTCGCGGGTAAACTCCTCAAATTCCATTCGGTGCCAGTAGAAAGGAAAAAAACCGCTGTCGGATATCACGCCGCGGTTTTCAGGCATCGGCCTTACCCAATCCTCGCGCCGTTTGGGATCCCAGCAACACCAGTGCGGTTCAAATACGCTGACAGCGTTGCGCAGATTGAGCGGCAGGCAAATCCAGTAGGGCGTTATCTCATCGCGGCTTAACATCTCCTCTACATGATCAATGGTCATGCGATACTGGGCTTCCAGATCGATAAACATCACCTTTAGCGGCAAGCGGTTTCGCATCCTGGCAACCTGCAGCGTCAAATGTAACAAATCGGAAGAATCCTTACCGCCACTGAAGGTTACGCAAACATCATCAAATTCATCAAAAATAAAGTGGATGCGCTCCAGTGCTGCATCATATACGTTCTTATCCAGGTAAATTTTTGCCATAAGGAAACGTTCGCCACCCGCATAAACCCGACATTATATAGCCGCTATAAGGCTATTTTTTATAGCACATGCATTTCTCTTACATCAAAATCGCAACGTCACAGTTAACCCGAATAGTAGCGAGACACCGGACACGCTTAAAAGTCAAACAACGTAAGATTTGTCGCAAAATATACAAGCCAACAGGAAGCTATCGAGGGGGGGGGATGCGAAGGACCGGAGTGAACTTGAGTCATTTACTATGTTTCACTTTCTTTAGCTCTAAGTAAATTCGGTGTTTTGTCATATTTTGGCAAGCCAGGATGGCGACAGCTTGCTGAAGGCGCACATTAACAAACAATTGTTGTGTTTTGGCAAAAAATAATACAAAGGGTGCAATGTGCATATTTACCGAATCAACTTTCCTGCTTAATATTAACTGCATTATTAAATCAAAAGCGCCAGTAGGGAATATGATTCCAAAACTACGTGGTTGCCCATGTTGTTCCGCTAGGCGATTGTGTGTTCGGCTAATAGAAGCAATAGCCTTACAGAGTGACGTCACAATAACCAATCCGAGATTTGCAGGCCTCAAACTCAAGCCCGGCATGACTGTTAACGCCAGCATACTGGCGGGTAAGAGAACCGTGCTGCAATACATCCTAAAACCCATTAATCGCGCTTTTCAGGGTGCGCTCTCTGAACGCTGGCCAGTGGGGTATAGCTGATGACAACGCTAGCTGTTGAATCTGGTTTACCAGCGAAAGCGCAAAGTCGTTTTTAATGTCGTCGTAACAGCATACACGCATTAGGTTCAGCTTTTTACTCATGTTTAAACATAAGGTGCCGGTTATGAACTATTACTTAGAAACGTCTGCTGGGGAAGCCAGCGTACGGTATGAGCTCAGTTCGTCTCAGGCCTTGGTCGTGCAAGCGAGAGCTGGGGAGCAATACCGCGTTGTTTCCCGCCATGGGGAGCTCCCCGATAACGTCGTGGCAGTCCGAACAGATACTGATCTTGAGGTGCGCCTGGATAACGGCGTTCATCTGATTATCGAAGATTACTATGTGGTGTGCCGCAACAACTTTTGTGGCATCAGCCTCTCCGAAGAGGGTGTGCCACTGAGTGCGAATGAAGAGGCCAAAAAGCTTTTCTCAGGCGACAATACGATTGTGTACAGCCATGGTTCATTGGAAGGCATCGTATTGCTTGACCTATTGGGGGCCGGTTTTGTTCATGAGCCACAAGACCCACCCACGCCACTGGCTCTGTCAACGGTAGACGATACAATTGACGGTATACCTCAGGGTGAAGGTGGGAGTATAAGCGCCTTAGGCATGATGAGCTTAGCGGGGTCAGGGCTGGGTTTGATTGCCGCTTCAGCGTCATCAGGGGGAGATTCTTCTGCGCCACCTAGTAATAGAGAGGCGCCAGTCTTTACGTCGGGCTTGGGCGAAGCGGTGGTTGAGGTTAGCGTCAACGAGGGCGAGATGGCCGTCTATACTGCCGAAGCCACGGATGCTGATAGTGGTATCCTCATTTACAGTCTAAGCGGCACCGATGCAGCACTATTTAACCTGGATGCGAATACCGGTGAACTCACCTTTATCGATGCCCCCGACTATGAGAACCTCGGGAGTAACCATCCCTATAGCATAACTATCACAGCCACGGATAGCGATGGCCTTAGCGCGAGCCAGAACGTCACCATTGGCGTGAGTAATGTGAACGAGAGTCCAGTCTTTACTTCGGGCACAACGGCCACTGTTAACGAAAACCAGACGGGCGCCTATACCGCCGAGGTCATGGATCCCGAAGGCGAAACACTGATTTACACCTACAGTCTGAGTGGCACCGATGCGACGCTATTTACCCTAGATGCGAATACCGGTGAGCTCACCTTTAAAGAGGCCCCCGACTATGAGAACCTCGGGAGTCACCATCCCTATAACATCATCATCACCGCCATGGATAGCGATGGCCTTAGTACAACCCAGAACGTCACCATTAGCGTGAGCAATGTGAACGAGGGGCCTGTTTTTACTTCGGGCACAACGGCCACTGTTAACGAAAACCAGACGGCCACCTACACGGCTGTGGCTACAGATCCCGACGGTGACGTGCTGACCTGCAGTCTGGGTGGCGCTGATGCGGCGCTATTTACCCTGGATGCGAATACCGGTGAGCTCACCTTTAAAGAGGCCCCCGACTATGAGAACCTCGGGAGTCACCATCCCTATAACATCATCATCACCGCCATGGATAGCGATGGCCTTAGTGCAAGCCAGGATGTCACTATTAGCGTGAGCAATGTAAATGAGGCGCCGGTCTTTACCTCGGGCACAACGGCCACGGTTAACGAAAACCAGACGGCCGCCTACACGGCTGTGGCTACGGATCCCGACGGTGACGTGCTGATCTACAGTCCGGGTGGCGCCGATGCCGCACTATTTAACCTGGATGCGAATACCGGTGAGCTCACTTTTAAAAATGCCCCCGATTATGAGGGCCTCGGGAGTCACCATCCCTATAACATCACTATCACTGCCACGGATAACGATGGCCTTAGCACAAGTCAGGACGTCACCATTAGTGTGAGCAATGTGAACGAGGCGCCCGTCTTTACCTCGGGCACAACGGCCACGGTTAACGAACACCAGACGGCCGCCTACACCGCCGAAGCCACCGATGTTGATAGTGGTATCCTTATTTACAGTCTGAGTGGCGCCGATGCGGCGCTATTTACCCTGGATGCGAATACCGGTGAGCTCACCTTTAAAAATGCCCCCGACCATGAGAACCTCGGGAGTCACCATCCCTATAACATCACCATCACCGCCATGGATAGCGATGGCCTTAGTGCAAGCCAGGATGTCACTATTAGCGTGAGCAATGTAAACGAGGCGCCGGTCTTTACATCGGGCACAACGGCCACGGTTAACGAAAACCAGACGGCCGCCTATACCGCCGAGGCCATGGATCCCGAAGGCGAAACACTGAGTTACACCTACAGTCTGAGTGGCACCGATGCCGTGCTATTTAATATCGATGCGAAGACCGGTGAGGTCACCTTTGAATATGCCCCCGATTACGAAAACCTCGGGGCTAACCATCCCTATAACATCACCATCACCGCCACGGATAGCGACGACCTTAGCACAAGCCAGGATGTCACCATTAGTGTGAACAATGTGATGAACGAAAGGGTAGAGCTAGAGCTGCCCGACGTTCTATTGAACAGTGACCTTGGTTTTGTGATCAATGGTGTCGAGAGTGGTGACTCTAGTGGCGTTTTTGTCAGTCATGCCGGTGATGTCAATGGCGATGGTTTCGATGACCTGATTGTTGGCGCATTTCTCGCTGACCGCAATAATTTAAATAACTCCGGCCTCACCTATTTGGTCTATGGCAGCGCCGATGGCGGGACCGTCGAGCTGTCTGAGATTGAAAACGGTGATAACAACAGTCTAGGCATTGCTATCGGCGGCGTTAGAGAAGGTAACCGTGTTGGCCTTTCCGTCAGCGCCGGCGATGTCAATGGCGATGGTTATGCTGACATCATTTTTGGCGGAGACCGCGGTTATGTGGTCTATGGCGGTAACAAGCTCTCGAATATCGATGTCTCCGACATCGAGAACGCCCCAGACGGCAAAAGTGATTTGGGCTTTGTGGTCAGTGGCCTGGGGGCTGGCTGGCGAGTGAGCGGGGGAGGGGATATCAATGGCGATGGCTTTGATGACGTGTATATTGGGACTACGGGTAACAGCGACAACTATATGGTCTATGGTGGGGGCGGTCTTTCCAACATTGATCTCGATCCTTATATTGTAAGCGACACCACTAATGCTGATCATGCTAATGGCATTGTGATCCATGGTATCGAGGGCGACCCGTCAGATTCTAATCTGGGCAGGTCAAAGTACGGTCATATTGTCGGCGACGTCAATGGTGACGGCATTGATGATATGATGTTTGCTGACCGTGGGGATACAAGCAATACTCCCAACCGCAGCGCCGGCTATGTGGTCTACGGTGGTAACAATCTCTCCGACATCGAGTTCTCTGATATTGCTGCCGGCACGGGTGGCTTTGTAATCGACATTGCAGGAAGCTTCGCAAGCGTTGGCACCATCAGCACCAGTCCCGGTGACATCAGGAGTGCCGGTGATTTCAATGGTGATGGCTTTGATGATCTGATCATTTCCTATATGTTTGCCGATACTCCTAACGGTACCATAAGTGGCTTAAGCTATGTGCTCTTTGGTGGCAGCCATCTCTCGCACATTGATCTCGCTGATGTTGAACAGGGTATCGGCGGATTTGCCATCTATGGCGCCAGAAAGAATGATGCGACTGGCCGCCGCGTCAGCAGTGCTGGTGACATTAACGGGGACGGTCTGGGAGACCTGTTTATAACCGGCGGCCGCGACGCTCCCAACGACAACGTCGACGTTCCCGATTCCCTTTATGTGGTTTATGGCAACGATACAGGTACCGTTGATCTCGCTGCTATTGAACAGGGTGTCGGCGGCTTTGTCGTCAGGCCCGTCGATAAGTTTTTTTTCCCTGGCTTTCGTCATGACGGTGATGTCAATGGCGATGGTTTTGATGACCTGCTTATTAGTCATGACTCTGGTGGCAGCGACAACGCCGGCACCACCTATGTGATCTATGGTGGTCAGAATATCAGTGCTAATGTCTTAGTCGGTACTTCAGCCGGTGAAACGCTGGTAGGCAGTAGCAATGGCGATCAGATTATCGCCGGGCAAGGCGACGATACCCTGATTGGCAACGGCGGCGCCGATGTGCTAAGCGGCGGTGCCGGTGACGACATACTGGCCATCCGTGATACCGCTTTTGTGAGTCTGGACGGCGGCAACGGTATCGACACCCTGCGCTTTGACGCCGCGATCGCGCTGGATTTCACCGGGCTCAGCGACAATCGGATCACCGATGTGGAAGCAATCGACTTACGCTATGACGGTGGCAATAGCAGTCTCACCCTGGGCTTGAGCGATGTGCTCAACCTAAGTGATAGCAGCACCAGTAGCGATACCCTTAGGATATACGGCTCGGAGGGTGACGCCGTGATATTGAGTGATCGAGGCGGCCGATGGGAACGCTCTGTGGACGGTTCCGAAACGGATACTTGGGTGTATAGCCTCGGAGACGACGTGTTGGCCAGTGTACTCGTCGACGAGAGCGTGACTGTGACTACCCTTTTCTAAGGCCCGTCGATTATTTTGTTGGGTAGAAAACAGTTGCATGATCGCCGCAGATAGGAGCATAGAGAGCGACAACAGCCTGAGCTTTTTCGGTCAGGCTGCAAAATACTGCCTGCTAAAAGTGATGCTGGTTTCAACAACGAACTCTCGGGACTATTCGAAAATAGGGGTTACAGCGTAGATAGCTGCAGTAATGGAGGAGAATGCTTGAGGCGCCTATCCACTCAGCATTACCAGCTGATTATTTTGAACATCACACTGCCTGAAATTGACGGCTTCTCGATACTTAGCATGCTTCGCAAAACGATTCAAACATCGGCCATTATGCTGATGAACAACGGGGCAGAGGAGGAGAATCAAGGGCCTCTATTATGGTGCGGACGATTGTTTGACAAAGCCATTTGATACAACGGAGCTGTTGCTGCGTGTTTGGGCCTTGTTAAGACGCTGCCGCGCTGGCTCTGAAACCACCAATAATGAGTCGCTTGAGAGCCATTATTGCTATAAATTTAACCGTTCTCGATAGGACGTGGGCGTGGTTTTCATCATTTTCCGGAATACGCGCCAGAAAACAGTGTCAACTGCGCGCCTTACTAACCCATCTTCTAGTCATCTTCTCTTTCTCAAGCCCGGCTTCCTCAAGCGACATGACAACGAACCACTTTTACTTGAAAAAAGTTTAGTCCACATAAGGCAAGTACATCTGCAATACCCATCAAGCTTGAGGGTAAAGCGTTATCAAGTGCAACGATGACAGTAGTAGACATGGATCGAAGAATGTTTAAATGTCAATAATTGCATGGATTTTGTCACTTTTGTGTCTCTCTAGCAACGATGATATTCCATATAGTGTCGCTTCAATTCCCTGAAGAGAGCAACACCATGAGTCAATCCAATGTAGGCATTTTAGCGACGTTGAAAGCGAAACATGAAAAGGTTCAAGAAGTTGAGGCGTTTTTGAAGGGGGCAATTACGTTGGCGGAAGAGGAATCTGGTACCTGTACCTGGTTTGCATTAAAGCTAGGACCTTCTACCTTCGGTATTTTCGACACGTTTCAGAATGATGAGGGGCGACAGCAGCACTTGAACGGAAAAATTGCGGTAGCTTTAATGGCTAACGCAGAAGAATTAATGTTAGAAGCTCCAGATATTAAGCAAATAGAGATTTTAGCAGCAAAAATTTAATCATTAGCCAAGGTCAATCACGGTTGCAGTTTTTTATTCAACTAGCAAAACACTTATTTGGGAAGCTAGGGGCTTTTAGGCTTCAATCCCCTAATAGTCTGTATGAGAAGCTGCGCAAAGCGTTTAACTGGAATAAATGGAAGGCAGTCAAATGTCTTATTTAAGTACGTGGCTATCAGCGCAATGCGCTACGGATTCCGTGTCTAATACTATCGAGCCAGATTCAGCAAAGATGGCAATTGCCCAGTCTCGTAATCGTCATTGTAGACGCGGACCTGATCAACGGGAGCATGCATCAAAGATACTCTTCATTCAAAACAATACAGCGTTCAATAATCGGCTGTCCGAAATACTGGGTAAAGAAGGTTATCAGGTGGATGCTTGCATTGATGAAGAAGAGTGCCTAAACCTCGCATCGACACTATATTATCAACTTGTTATTCTGGATGTTATGTTGCCCCAAACTGATGGATTTTCATTGCTCCGTAAGCTTCGCAACATTATTCAAACGCCCGTCATCATGCTTACAGCCAAAGGAGCAGAGGAGGAAAGGATCGAGAGCTTCTATCATGGCGCTGATGATTGTTTGACAAAGCCATTTAGCCCGATGGAGTTATTGTTGCGTGTCCAGACTTTGTTAAGACGTAGTCGAGGGGATCTTGAAACCACCAAGAGATTCTTGCAAGTGGATAGTCTCTATCTCGACAAAGTCGATCAGTCTGCATCAGTGGGTGGCCGGCTTGTGAGATTCACCCCCACCGAATTTCGTTTGCTTTGGGTGTTAGTTCAGCATAAAGGCGATGTCTTAAAGAAAGTTTTTTTGTATAAAGCCGTGCTGAATAAAACACCGGGCCGTTATGATCGCAGTATCGATATGCATTTAAGCCGTGTCAGAAAAAAACTTAGCGCAGCGGGCTGGCAGAGCGAACGCTTGCGAACCGTTCATGGCGAGGGCTATTGTTTAGAGTGATCAACAGGGGCGCCCATCATTTTCCAAGCCGAGCAGTCCGATTCAGGTGACACTCGGCGTTGTCCATAGCCGGAACAAGCCTCAAGGTTTTTAGCATAAGGCTTTCGGGATGAGGCTAAGTCTTGATAACAGAATGGATAAAGCAGTTATCCAGCTCCAGAGGTTCGCTATTAATTTCCTGAATCCGCATTTCCTGGGAGAGACTCAAATTATATTTGGTAGTCCAATCAAATATCCCTATCGCTTTTGCCATAAACTTATGTTGAGAAGAACCAACGACAACCGCCTTGACTAGATAATTAAAGTCGTCGTTCATTTTAAGATGGACAATATCACCGATATTAACAGATAATGCGTTAAACTCTCTCTGTGCTGGAATCCACTCACCCATAGATCCTCCGCTCCAGTGATGATCAATAGTTAACTTTTACATAACAAAGCTCGCATACGCACTCACATTATTTATTCGGTAATTTGGGCCTCAAACACCGCCTCTACGCGACGGTTCTTTTGACGACCCTCATAGGTTTCATTGCTTGCGATCGGTCTATCTTCGCCATAACCGATGGCGTTGAGTCGACCTGGGTCAATACTAAATTCGTTCAACAGGATGGTGCGGACAGTTTCAGCACGTCGCTGAGACAATCCACGATTGTATTCGGCACTGCCGCGACTGTCGGTATGCCCAGTGATGACGCCATTAACCGATAAATATTCGCGCATAAATTGCGCAACTTTTGCTAATTCGGGCATAAAGTCACTCGCGAGCTGACTGGAGCCTGTATCAAAAACCACGTTCAAGGAAATAGTTTCTCTACGGGACAATTTGGCGGGACAACCATCGGCATACACCCTTGCTCCAATTGGGGTATTAGGGCACTTATCCTTACTGTCGACGACACCATCTCTGTCGGAGTCAAATTCACACCCATATTCATCGACAGCGGCACCTAACGGGGTGTTGGGGCATTTATCAGCATTGTCGTCGACCCCGTCTTTATCAGCGTCATTGGGAGGAAGAGCAAGCATTTTCGGCATAGCTCTACCCACCTTGTAACTTAAGGAAAAGGTCAATAAGGCTTCGTTTCGATCATTGTTCAGATCACGAAGCCAGCGCAAATCAACTCGACTGAACCAGTGGTCACTCAGTTCGAATTCAAAGCCTGAACCTACCACACCTGCCGTGCTGTCATCTTCAGCTTGGGAGTAACTGCTACGAGCGAGACCAAAGGTGACATGAGGAGAAGTCCACCTGTTGCTTGGCAGCCCAAAATACTTATATTCCAGCAAGATGTTTTTAACATCAGCATCATCACTAACGCCATCTATACTCGCCTCAGTTGAACCTTGCAGATATATTAACTCCGTCCCCCAGGATTCCTTATAGCGGTATCCCAGCCCCAGACCCCAAAGGCCAGTGCTATCAAGGTCGTTGCTGTCACTGTCATATTGCTGATAACCCAAGACCGGGCTGATGCGCCACTCATTGTCACTATCTGCTGAAGCCGCCATACTAACCAATACTACAAGTATCGTTAAAATTAATTTTTTAGTCATAAGAAAAATACAGTTCCAATGGAAAAACGCCGGCGCAATAGAGTAAATTCATTTACGCAAATTTAACTTCTCCTTCATCCCTTCAAATGAAATAAATCCTTGGCGGCACACCTGTGTCTAGCGACCTTAATAAATGTCGAGTCAAAAAAGTAGATTCGAAAGCATGTATTTACAATCTTTACACTTCCGCGAAAAATACTTTTCCATTCTGGCGAAGCCTCTGCCTGCCCTACGTACTATTAAGACTGAGGAAAGCGGGCAAGTGATTTTTCTAGCAAGATTATTTGTCCTCATCGGCGGTTTTATTGATGTAAGAAAAATACTTGTTTTTGGCTCGGCGCGAGCCTAGCCGGTGTACTTTCGGGTTTTTAGCAAGGTATTGTTGATTTTTCCTGACTAGCCGGTTGTGCTTTTTATCTCTTCTGAAATACGATAGACGCCGCCCACAGTTTCGAGCTTTCGGCGACTGCTAAAGGCTTACGGTTTTACTGATAGCATGAACCGAAAAGCGGACTATTGGGATAATACGGTTATTGAGAGTTTCTTCGGATGCTGGAAGCAAGGGCGGGCACTGTGGGGGAATTATCAAACCCGCTATGAAGCTCAACAGGATGTGCCGCACTCCCTGTAGATGTAGCACAACGCGAATCGGTTACATTCGTATCTGAGATAGAGATCGTTTCATTATCCCCATCCGTGATCTCGAGCGTTTTAGGCAGGGGGTCGACGTACCGGTCGCAGGCGCTTTAATGAATACTTCACACGGTTGTTCCTGAACAAAAGGTTTATCCGTCTTTCAAATATGGGAACGGTAAAAGGACTCAGCCTCTCCAGCAAGGTCATCCAGGATCGGGCAATCCGGCAACTCATCACCCTGGCAGCGATCGGCAAGGTGCTGCAGCGTCTCGGCCATAGCCTCCAACTCCGCAATCTTGGCATGCAGTTCCTTCACATGCGCAAGCGCGAACGCCTTGACATCGCTGCTGGCACGACCGTCGTTGTGCCAGAGAGCAAGCAGCTGGGCGATAGCCTTCACCGAAAAGCCGAGATCGCGGGCACGCCGAATGAAGCGCAAGGAGGCAACATCATCGTCGGTGTATAGCCGGTAGCCCGCTTCACTCCGGGCGGCCGGTGGAACCAATCCGATACTTTCATAGTAGCGGATCATCTTGGCCGAGACGCCAGACGCCTTGGCTGCTTCGCCAATAGTCATACTGTTTCTCCCGCAATCAAGTCATCTCTGCAACCGCAATTGCGTCCATCTTAACGCAGTCCCCTGCTATAGCACCACTACTGCCCAGGGGTATAGGCCGCGGCGGCGAGCAACCCGTCTTCCGGTTTCGCCGTCTCCATCTCGGCACGCAACGGCGGCCGGAAACGCCTTAGCCGCAACGCATTGCTCAGCACGCAGACACTCGAAGCAGCCATCGCTGCGGCGGCAAATACCGGCGACAGCAGCAGGCCGAAGGTCGGGTAGAGCGCACCCGCCGCCACGGGGATCAGACTGGCGTTGTAGGCGAAAGCCCAGAACAGGTTTTGTTTGATATTGCGAATCGTCGCTCGACTGAGAGCGATAGCGTTCGGCACATTGCGCAGATCACCGGACATCAACACCACATCCGCCGACTCGATGGCAATATCGGTGCCGGTGCCGATAGCGATGCCGACATCGGCCTGCGCAAGAGCCGGCGCATCATTGATACCGTCACCGACAAACGCAACTTTACAACCGTCACCCTGCAAGGCTTTAAGGGCATCCACTTTACCGTCCGGCAGGACCTCGGCAATAATCTCATCGACCCCCAGGCGCTTGCCAATGGCTTGCGCAGTATGCCAGTTGTCGCCGGTGATCATGGCGACCCGCAGCCCCTCGGCGTGCAATGCGGCGATTGCCGCCTCTGTGGACACCCCGAGCGGATCGGCGACTGCAAGCATGGCCGCAAGATGCCCATCGACTGCCGCGTAGAGTGGAGTCTTGGCCTCGGCGCCAAGGCGCGCAGCCGCTTCACTGAAGGCCTCGATGCTAAGTCCCAGCTTTTCCATATAGCGATCGGCACCGATCTCGACACGCCGTGTCTCTACCCACGCCGCCACGCCGAAACCCGGCTCAGCGGCGAAATCCACTGCCTCGTCAAGCCCTATACCACGCGCCCCGGCGGCCTCCACGATCGCCTCTGCAACCGGGTGCTCAGACTGTCGTTCCACAGAGGCAATCAGGCGCAATACCTCGGTCTCGTCGAAGCCGGGGGCGACCACCAGATCGGTAAGCTGGGGGCGGCCCTGAGTCAGGGTCCCGGTCTTGTCAAGCGCAATGATTCGGGCGTCGCGCAGGGTCTGTAAACCATCGCCACGGCGAAACAGGACACCCATTTCGGCGGCGCGACCGGTGCCGACCATAATTGATGTCGGCGTCGCCAGCCCCATTGCGCAGGGGCAGGCAATGATCAACACGGCGACGGCATTGACCAGCGCGAAGGTCAAAGCGGGTGCAGGGCCGAAGGTGAACCAAATACCAAACGCCAGTGCCGCGGCTGCAATTACCGCCGGCACGAAATAGCCGGTCACCCGGTCCACCAAAGCCTGGATCGGCAACTTTGAGCTCTGTGCCTGTTCGACCATACGAATGATCTGCGCCAACACCGTGTCGGCGCCGATTTTGCTCACGCTGTAGGTAAAGCTGCCGTTTTTATTGACGGTACCGCCGACGACGCCGGCACCGGCTTCTTTCAACACGGGAATCGGTTCGCCGGTAATCATGGATTCATCGACATAGGAACGCCCGTCGCTTACCTCGCCGTCGACGGGCACCCGTTCGCCCGGGCGTACCTGGACCCGATCGCCCAGGCGCATATCGCTGACATTGATGTCCATCTCCTCGCCATCGCGGATCACGCGCGCCGTCTTTGCCTGCAGTCCCATCAGGCGCTTGATAGCCTCGCTGGTGCGACCCTTGGCCATTGCCTCGAGGTAGCGGCCCACCAGGATCAGCGCAACGATAACCGACGCCGCTTCATAGTAGACATTCTGTGTCCCCGGCGGCAACATATCCGCTGCAAACGTCGCCACCACCGAATAGCTCCAGGCCGCCCCCGTGCCGAGTGCCACCAGCGAGTTCATATCGGGCGATCGGCGCAGCAGCGCCGGCAGTCCCTTGCGGAAAAAAACCAGGCCGGGACCGCACAACACCAGGGTTGTCAGCACAAACTGCAGATACCAGCTTTCGCGCTGGCCGATCGTGGTCACAACCCAAGCGTGCATCCCGGGCACGACATGTGAACCCATCTCCAGCACAAACACCGGCAATGTGAGCAGGCCGGCCAGTAATACCGACCGCCGCAGATGCCGTATCTCGCGCTCCCGCGCCTGCCGCTCACGATCCACGCGATCGGGGTTTTGTGCCAACCTCTCGGCGTTGTAGCCGGCGCCCTGTATCGCCGCAATCAATTGCTGCGGGGCGGCGGCCTCACTGATCACCTCGACAGTCGCTGTCTGAGTTGCCAGATTGACACTGGTCGTGAGGGCGCCGGGAACGGCATTCACGGCCTGTTCGACGCGGCCGACGCAGGACGCGCAAGTCATACCATGCACGGCAAACTCGAGTCTCTCTGTGTGAACATCATAGCCGGCATCGCGGATCGCCCGAACGACCGCGGCGATATCCGGTCCGCCGCTATCGAAAGCAACAGCCGCACGCCCGGTGGCGAAATTGATCGAAACATGCCCGACTCCGGCTACGGCCGCAATCGCCTGTTCGACGCGATGCACGCACGAGGCGCAGGTCATGCCGTCAATGGCCAAAGACAGCTGCGAGCCACCTGGCCCCGGGTTCGTTTCCATGCCCGCAACCTCGGCGATCGATTTAGTTGACGACTTTTGCTTGTTCAACACGACGAACCTCTTCGCACCGGACCTGAGTGTTCCTATCGTGAGGCTTCCCATCATGGGAAGGTCAAGGTATTTCGCGACCGCCCGGGGAAGTGATCAAGCGAGAGGGAGTGGAATCATTATTTCCTGTCTTTTTATAAACTTTTGGTTAAATCGACAAACGCATTCAAACCTCTGCCAGATTACCCTTCTCCTCAAGCCAACTCTTGCGATCACTGGCGCGCTTCTTGGCCAACAGCATATCGAGCATTTGGTTGGTATCATCACCGGGCTCAATACCGAGCTGCACCAGCCGGCGGGTATCCGGGTCCATGGTCGTTTCGCGCAATTGCATCGGGTTCATCTCCCCCAATCCTTTAAAGCGCTGTTCATTCGGTTTGCCTTTTTTCTTCTCCGCCGCTATGCGATCGAGAATGCCCTGCCGTTCCGCCTCGTCCAGCGCGTAAAAAACCTCTTTACCAACGTCGATGCGATATAGGGGCGGCATGGCGACATAAATATGACCGGCGGCAACCAGCGACCGAAAGTGCCGCACAAACAACGCACACAACAGCGTCGCAATATGCAATCCGTCGGAGTCCGCGTCAGCGAGGATACAGACTTTGTGGTAGCGCAGGTTTTCCAGTTTGTCGGAGCCCGGATCGACACCCAGCGCGATCGAAATATCGTGCACCTCCTGGCTGGCGAGAATTTCGGCGCTGTCCACCTCCCAGGTATTCAGTATCTTGCCCCGCAGCGGCATAATCGCCTGGAATTCCCGATCGCGCGCCTGCTTGGCGGAACCACCGGCGGAGTCGCCCTCCACCAGAAACAGCTCACTGCGTTCCGGCTCGCCCGATGAGCAGTCGGCCAGCTTACCCGGTAAAGCCGGACCCTGGGTGACTTTTTTGCGGGCTACTTTCTTACTGGAACGCACCCGCTTTTGCGCGTTGTTGATACAGAATTCGGCAAGCTTGTCACCGTCTTCCGTGTGTTGGTTCAACCACAGGCCAAACGCATCCTTGGCGACGCCGGACACAAACGCGGCCGCCTCGCGGGATGAGAGACGCTCTTTCGTCTGGCCGGAGAATTGCGGATCGGCGAGCTTCGACGACAACACAAAACAACAGTTATTCCAGATATCATCGGGCGCGAGCTTGACGCCGCGCGGCAGCAGGTTGCGAAATTCACAATACTCACGCATGGCCTCCAGCAACCCGGTGCGCAAACCGTTGACATGGGTTCCCCCCTGCGCTGTGGGAATCAGGTTGACATAGCTTTCCTGCACCACCTCGCCGCCCTCGGGCAACCACTGCACGGCCCAGTCAGCCGCCTCGCTCTCACCGGCAAAGCTGCCGATAAAGGGTTCTTGCGGCAACGTCTCCCAACCCTGGGTGGAGGCGATCATGTAGTCTTTCAGACCATCCTCGTACATCCACTCGTCAGTTTCGCCGCTCTGCTCATCCTTGAACACCACGCGCAGGCCGGGACACAACACCGCTTTGGCGCGCAGCACATGGCGCATGCGCGGCACGGAGAACTTATTGGAGTCAAAGTACTGCGGGTCGGGTAAAAAACGCAGGCTGGTGCCGGTATTGCGCTTGCCACAGGTATCGATCACTTCGAGGTCCATCGCTTTTTCACCGTTTTTGAAACCGATGCGATAGACCTGGCCGTCGCGGCGGATAGTGACCTCCAATACCCGCGACAGCGCATTGACCACCGATACGCCGACGCCGTGCAGCCCGCCGGAAAACTGGTAGTTGTCGTTGGAAAACTTGCCGCCGGCGTGCAGCGTGGAGAGAATCACCTCCACCCCCGGTTTGCCCTGCTCGGGGTGGATATCCACCGGCATACCGCGACCATCATCAGTCACTGTCATGGAATGATCTTTGTGCAGCACCACCTCGATAAGCTTGGTGTGACCCGCCAGGGCCTCATCGACACTGTTGTCGATGACTTCCTGGGCCAGATGATTGGGCCGGGCTGTATCGGTATACATGCCGGGGCGCTTTCTTACGGGGTCGAGTCCGGTGAGAACCTCGATATCTTCTGCGGTATAGTTCGCCATAAATCTCTATCAGCTTTTTTACTCTGGCTGTGAAAACCAGCTACAAAAATTCAGTTAAGAAAACCCTGCCAGGAAACTGGTCGGGAAAACATGGTGGCTCTATTCAGCTTTACCCGCTTCCAAAAACTCGACCGCCGCCGGTATCCAGCGCTCGAAATCGCGGAAACTGTGATCGCCGCCCTCTTCAACAAGCTGCTTGCAACCGCGATATTTCGCCACCGCATCGCGGTAGTCAAGTGTTTCGTCACCGGTTTGCACCATCAGCCAATAATTATCAAGCCGTTTCGGCACGGCAATATCCGCCGCACGCATTTCATCGATATGGTGCGGCTGCAGACGGTAAGTATCTTCTGTATAAAAATTCTTTAGTTCAATACCCACATAGTCCGGCATATGCGACTGGGGCTCGACAGCCGGATTGATCAACACGGCTCTCAAATCATATTTCTCCGCCAGGTAGGTAGACCAGAAGCCACCCATGGAGCTGCCCATCAAATAAACCGGACCCGGCAACAGTGACTCCACCAAAGCGTCAAGCTCATTGCAAACCTGCTGCGGAAAAGGCGTCAGCAACGGACAACAAAAATCAATGTCGGGTCTCTCCCGCTGCAACCAGGCCCGCACTTGCTGGGCCTTGTGTGAAGTCGGCGCGCTGAGGAATCCATGAATGTAAAGCAATACGGGCACGGGTACGCCACCTCAGGGCTGTTAGCAGTAGTATGTGAGCGGACAATTATAGCGAATTCCGGGGATCAATAGCCCGAAGAGGCGTAATCGATGGGGTAATCTTTTTTCGCGATACGGGATACGGCGGTCTCCAGACGTCCATCGGGGTGCAGGTCGTACCAGCGATACCCCGGCATGGTGTGATCCACGGTAAATTCGTCACAGTTGGGTTTGAACTGCACGCAGGTCGAAGGTGTCGACCAGAGTGATACCCCGTTTCTGATCTGGTGGAACTCCTGGTGCACGTGACCCCAACTGATACCCTTGACCTGCGGGTGGGCGTCCACAATATCAAAAAACCGGCCGGCACTGCGCACAATATACTGATCCACCCAGGCACTGCCGATAGGCACCGGCTGGTGGTGTAAAAAAACCAGGGTGTGGCGCTCCGAGTAACGATTCAGGGTGTCCTGCAAAAACGTCAGCTCCGCAGTGGTGAGGTCGCCGTGCTCGTGTCCCCGCACGCTGGAATCGAGCAGCACAACCAGCCAGTTGCCGGCCAGGATGACTTTGGGCATGGGCCTGCCCTCCAGCGCCGCCTCCATCACATCCGGGGTGTCGTGATTGCCGGCCAACCAGGCCATGGGAACGGTGAACTGCGCCTCAATCAGTTTCAGGAAGCGCTGGTAGGCCGGTAAGTCCGCACAACCGGAGATATCCCCGGTCGCCAACACCAGGTCCGGACTTGGCTGCTCTTCGCGAATCAATGCCAGTACATCGTGCAGACTCAAATCCGTGTCCAGCCCCAGCAGGTCATCACCCGGATTGCTGCCCAGATGACAGTCAGTGACCTGTACCAGGCGCAGCGGCTGCTTTTTGGGTTCTATTATTAGTTGCACGAAAAATCCATCCCGGCCTCACTCCACACTGCCTTCCCTCAGCCCACCAGCCCGAAGGTTCTAACATCCTCGAGCGCATAACCCTGTTCCAGGCAATACGACAGCCACTCACCCAGAAACCGGTTCATTTGCGCCTTCTCGTCGCTCTGGTACATACGCCGATTCGGATAGTCATAGCGTGGCTGCACCAGCCGATGATCTTCCCAGGCGATCACCTCTGCCATCTGGGCATCGTGGTACAACCGCACTTTCAAACGAGGGGATTCGAACCCGCAGACCGGCGCCGGCAACTCACCGGCGGGGCTATGTTCGGCAGCCAGCTCCACTGTCGTGGTATACCTGGCGCGCTCCAGGATGGCGATATCGACACGGCGGCGGTTTTCCACCGGCCCTACCGCAAACCGCCACCGCTCGCAGCCGGGCAGATCGGGGGTCAGCTTCAATAGACGCAGGTAGTTTGCCTCACAAACGGCCAACTGCCCGGGCAAATCCACCCGGTAACGCGGTTTCATGGGTAAACTTCCCAATTTGGCACTCTAAATACTGTCATTATCCCAGTTGCTCAGGGGGTTTCTGTTAAGTCCGTCTCGCCAACGCCAATTGCCGGCCGCCCCAATAATCGCAAGTTTTAGGCATTTGCGCCAGTGCGCAGCCCGGCGCGGTTCAATTGCAGCCACTGTAACCCTATCAACGTCGCGGCATTATTCATTCTGCTCTGTAGCATAGCATCAAACACCTCAGCGGCGGAAAACACGCGCAGGCGGATGTCTTCCCCCTCCGTATCCAGACCGAAGATACCGCCGGCCCCGCTCAGGTCACCCAGTGCACAGTAGAGGTGGATACGCTCGTTGCAGCCCCCGGGTGAGGACAGGTATTCACAAATCGGCCGCAGCTCCCGCGGCCGGAAATCGGCCTCCTCGATCAACTCCCGGCGCATCACCGCCTCGGCGGTCTCACCCGCCTCGATCATCCCGGCCACCACTTCCAGGCACCAGGGGCCGCGCCGTTCGGCCAGGGCGCCGATACGGAACTGTTCAATTAAGCCGATCCGGTCGGCCACCGGGTCATAGAGCACGGCGGCCACCGCATCGCCGCGAACAAACAGTTCGCGCCGCAGCTCTCCGCCCCAGCCGCCGGCAAACAGCCGGTGGCGCAGGCGCAGCTCCTCCACTTTGAAAAAGCCCTGATAGGCAGTCTTCCTGCTCAGGATCTCGACATCATTGTTGTCGAATTCGGCGGCGGCATCCGGCATGGCAAACTCCTGGATAGTCCCTGTTATCTATGCTGCTGGTTTGCAGGTGCTTATACCTTGTGGTAAATCTCCGCACCCTGCTCGCGGAACTGCCTGGCCTTTTCCCGCATTTCCGCCTCTACATCCACCATGGTGACCAGTTGTTCGCCGGATTCGGCGGCTGCGGCCTCCTGGCCCTTGGCGTAATCCCGCACTTCCTGGGTAATTTTCATCGAACAGAACTTCGGACCGCACATGGAACAAAAATGAGCCACTTTAGCGGATTCCTTTGGCAGCGTTTCGTCGTGATAGGCTCGGGCGGTGTCGGGATCGAGACCGAGATTGAACTGGTCTTCCCAGCGGAACTCAAAGCGCGCCTTGGACAGGGCATTGTCCCGCAACTGGGCGCCGGGGTGCCCCTTGGCGAGGTCGGCGGCATGAGCGGCGATTTTGTAGGTGATAATACCCTCTTTGACGTCTTCCTTATTCGGCAGACCGAGGTGTTCTTTGGGTGTCACATAGCACAACATGGCGCAACCGTACCAACCGATCATGGCGGCGCCGATACCGGAGGTAATGTGATCGTACCCCGGCGCGATATCGGTGGTTAACGGCCCCAGCGTGTAGAAGGGCGCCTCCCCGCACTCGCGCAACTGCTTGTCCATGTTTTCTTTGATCAGGTGCATGGGCACATGGCCCGGCCCCTCGATCATGGTCTGGACATCGTGTTTCCAGGCAATTTTGGTCAGCTCACCCAGGGTTTCGAGTTCACCGAACTGGGCCTCGTCGTTGGCATCGGCGATAGCGCCGGGACGCAGCCCGTCGCCCAGTGAGAAGGAAACGTCGTAGGCTTTCATAATGTCGCAGATGTCTTCGAAGTGGGTGTACAGAAAACTCTCCCGATGGTGGGCCAGGCACCATTTCGCCATAATCGAGCCGCCGCGGGAGACAATACCGGTCACGCGCTTGGCAGTGAGCGGAACGTAGCGCAGTAACACCCCGGCGTGAATCGTGAAGTAGTCCACACCCTGTTCGGCCTGCTCGATCAGGGTATCGCGGAAAATATCCCAGGTCAGGTCCTCGGCCACACCGCCCACTTTCTCCAGCGCCTGGTAGATCGGCACTGTGCCTATGGGCACATGGGCGTTGCGGATGATCCACTCGCGGGTTTCATGGATATTCTTACCGGTGGACAAATCCATCACCGTATCGGCACCCCAGCGGGTGCCCCAGGTCAATTTTTCCACCTCTTCTTCAATGGACGACCCCAGCGCCGAGTTGCCGATATTACCGTTGATTTTCACCAGGAAGTTGCGCCCGATAATCATCGGCTCCAACTCCGGGTGATTGATATTGGCCGGGATGATAGCGCGCCCGCGGGCCACTTCCTGACGCACGAATTCCGGCGTTATCTCCTCGGGAATGGCGGCACCGAAGGCATCGCCGGGGTGCTGTTGATCGAGCACACCCAGTTCTCTGGCCTGCTGCAGACTCATGTTCTCCCGAATCGCGATAAATTCCATTTCCGGTGTGATAATGCCTTTCCTGGCGTAGTGCATCTGCGTCACGTTGGCGCCGGCTCGAGCCCGGCGCGGCGCCCTGGCGTGATCAAAACGCAAGTGCGCCAGCTTTGCGTCATCGAGTCGCTGGCGGGTAAAACCGGAGCTGTTGGCGCCGAGCAGTTCGGTATCGGCGCGGGCCTCGATCCAGGCACTGCGCACATCGGGCAATCCCCTGCGCACATCGATATCAACGGCGGGATCGGTATAGGGACCCGAGGTGTCGTAAACCCGCACCGGCGCATTGACCTCGCCGCCAAAATCCGTCGGCGTGTCGTCCAGGCTGATCTCCCGCATCGGCACGCGGATATCGGCCTGCGAGCCGGCGACAAAAATTTTCTGTGACGCGGGAAACGGCTGCACCGAGGCGGCATCCACCTCGGCGGTTTGGCTGAGAATTCGGGTTGCGGACGAATTAGATTCAGCTTGGTTCTTCATGATACACCCTCACGCTTGGTTGGCTTACCAGTTCGACTCTAGCACCTGCGATGCTGGTAAAAATGATCGACAGGCCCGTGGCCTTCACCTAATTCCCAGTGCTGCGCCGCGACGACAGCACCGGTTAGAAATTCTTTAGCGGCACCCACCGCCGCGCTGAGCGACAGTCCACGCGCCAGGCCCGCGGCTATCGCCGATGCCAGTGTGCAGCCGGTGCCATGGGTATTTTTGGTATTACAGCGAGCGCTGGAAAACACTTCCTCACCGCGACTATCGGTCACGAGGATGTCGGCCGCCTCGGAGCCGCTTAGGTGACCGCCTTTCACCAACACCGCAGCGGTGCCCAAGATCAACAGCTCGCGCGCCTGAGCCGCCATTTCCGCTTGACTCGCCGCGGCCTCCCGGCTCAACAGGGCTGCTGCCTCTGGTAAATTGGGGGTAATCAGAGCGGCCCTCGGCAACAACGCCTCGCGCAGCGCCTGTTCGCCCTCCGGGGCGAGCAGGCGCGCGCCACTGGTAGCTACCATCACCGGGTCCAGCACCACTGGAATATCGGGATACTCGGCCAGGCAGGCCGCCACGGCCTGCACCAGGGCCCGCGACCCGAGCATACCGATCTTGATGGCAGCTACCGGCAGGTCCGCCATTACTGCCGTTATCTGGGCCCTTACTGACTCAACCGGCACCGGCCAGACCCCATCGACTCCGCGGGTATTCTGTGCGGTTATCGCAGTAATCGCAGTCGCGCCATATACACCCATCGCCATCAGGGTTTTTAAATCCGCCTGCACGCCGGCGCCGGCACAACTGTCGCTGCCGGCAATGGCCAATACGACCGGGGGCATGCCCGGGACATCAGGACTGGTGTTTTCAGCGACCACAATTCACCACCAACTCGAAACTATCGAACGACGGTCACAACCTATGACTCGCCATAAAAATGCATTAGTCAGGAGCTACTACCTGCCCGAAGCCCGGAATCTTGCGACCGGGTTGAGGTGTAAGAAAGGAGAAATGAAGAGCTGAACCTGCTGACTGCCTCACCGGCTTACCCCCATTTGGGATCGGGATATGCCAATTTAAAAGGAGCAGCGATTTGCCTCTGAAGCCTCGTTCCCTACGCCGGTACTAGCCGGATCAGGTCGGCGGGTATCTCTCAGCTCGAGGCGTTTGGTGGTTGCTGTATATCGGAGCAGCAGAATCCGAACAGCAGACCAACAAGCGCTCCCGGGCACCCCGACAAGCAGGCCCCAGTCTAGACAACCCGCCCGGCAGTGTAAAGGGACTTGCGTTGGTGCCGGCGCAGCGAGAGGAGTCAGAGCCGAATGGCACTTAGTTAAGCAAAACTGTGCTAATTGACCCGGTCTGGCCCTGGCTAGAGCCTCCAGAAACACGCTGTGGACCCGTCCCTGGGAGCTTCCCGACAGCATCCCTGCTGTCGAGAGTTTCTGGAGGCTCTAGCCAGGGCCAGACCTACCTTCGGTATACTTAATCGAGATCGATGTGGCTGGAGCGGTGACCGATAGGCTGATGCGAACTCTCTGTATCGAACTAGTTTAAGAATATCGCGGGTAGGTCTGCCGCCAGGAGGGGCTCTCAGAAACTCTCGGCAGCAGGGATGCTGCCGAGACCAAAAGTAGGCGCTTTAGGCGAGTCCCCAGGGACGGGTTCATCGAGGGGGCGCCTAGCCCGTGTTTCTGAGAGCCCCTCCTGGCGGCAGACCGGTGAATTAGCACAGTTTTGCTTAGCTAAGTGCCATTCCAGTCAGCCCCGAATGTTACCCGTTGAAAGCACTTATCTTTCACTTCAGGCGCCTGGAGTAAGTGCTAGTAGGGTCAGAGCCCCGCAGCCACCAGCCCCAGACACGCCACATAACCGACCGCCCACGCCAGGGTGCGCAGGGAGGCCCAATCGGCCAGGTAGCAATACTGGTAAACCAGCCGGGCGACAAAAAAAGTAATGGCCAAGCCATCGATCACCCGCGCCGCCACCTCCAGGTGCGCCGCCGCCAACAACGCCAGGCCGAACACCGGAATGGCCTCCAGCGCATTGTGGTGGGCCGCCACCGCCCGCCGCCCCCAGCCGTCGAGATCGGACTGCTGCAGGCGCGGTTGGCTGTTGTCGTAACCGCCGGCCCTGTGCATGGCGACAGCCACCGGTAGCTTGGTCAGCGCTACCAGTAACAGCGCCAATAACAAATAGATTCCAATCAATCCCTATTCCCCTATTTAAAAAACTGTTTTAAAAAAACCGCAGCCGGTATCAGGCCGTGACCACCTCTTGCGCCAGCGGGTGCCGGGCTTGCTGCTGCAGGATCATATCCGCAGCCTTCTCACCGATCATAATGGTCGGGGCATTGGTATTGCCGCTGACCACGGTGGGCATCACCGAGGCGTCGACCACCCGCAAACCCTCCAGACCGTGAACCCGCAACTCGGCATCCACCACCGCCTGCGGGTCACTGCCCATCTTACAGGTACCCACCGGGTGGTAGATATGATTTGCCTTGCGGCGGATATAATCATCCAACTCGGCGTCCTCCTGCACCGGATCGCCGGGAAAAATTTCCGCGCCGGCACTGTCTGCCAGCGCCGGCGAACGCAGTATACTGCGCGCCCGCTTGAAGCCGTTGCGCAGCGCAGCCAAGTCGTCCTTGTGGCTCAACAGATTGAGATCGATCACCGGATCGTCGGCGGCGGCAGCACTGGCCAGGCTGACGCTGCCGCGACTTTTCGGCCGCAGCAGACACACATGCAGGGACAACCCGTACTTAAAATAAAACGCCAGGTTGCGGCCGTGGTCATCCATGGCGGAGGGCAGGAAATGCAACTGGATATCCGGTGTCGCCTCCGCCTCGGCGGACTTGATAAACGCGCCCGCCTCGGCCAGGGGGCTGGTCAGCAGCCCCTGCCGATGGCGCAGATACTTAACCATTTCCAGCATATTTTTCAGGCTGGCTTTGGGCCGGTAAGAGATGGCAGTGGCGCTCTTGTCGCGCAGCACCGCCATCACATCCACATGTTCCTGCAGATTCTCGCCGACACCCGCCAATTCGTGGCGCACGGGAATACCGTGCGGCTGCAGTTTGGCGGCGGCGCCGATGCCGGACAGCAGCAGCAACTGGGGCGAACCGAAGGCGCCGGCGCAGAGCATGACTTCCTTGTCGGCGCGCAGGGTCCGGCGCTGTCCCCCGTGCACAATCTCGATCCCCCGCGCCCGCTTGCCGTCGAGCAAAATCCGCTGCGTATGGGCCTTGGTAATCACTGTCAGGTTGGGACGATCCATGACCGGATGCAGGTAGGCGGCCGCGGCGCTGCAGCGCTGGCCGTCTTTCTGGGTGACCTGAAAATAGCCGACCCCCTCCTGCTCGGGCCCGTTAAAATCCGGGTTGAACGGATAGCCGGCTTCGACGGCGGCCGCCACAAATGCCTTGGAGAGCGGGTGCTGGTGGCGCAGATCGGCGACGTTGAGCGGACCGCCAACGCCGTGCAACGCATCAGCGCCGCGCTCCTGGTGCTGGGCCTTTTTAAAATACGGCAGTACATCTTGAAAACGCCAGCCGCTGTTCCCCAGCGCCGCCCAGTGATCGTAGTCACCGGGCTGGCCGCGCACATACAACATGGCGTTGATAGAACTGCTGCCACCGAGCACCTTGCCGCGGGGACAAAAGATCTCCCGGTTGTGCAGGGTCGGCTGGGCTTTGGTGTGGTAATACCAGTTGAACAGGCGCGTGGTGATGGCGACGGTAATACCAGTGGGGGTGTAGATAAACGAGCTTTTGTCGCTCCCGCCAGCCTCCACCAGGCAGACCGAGGTGGCGGGGTCCGCCGACAGTCGATTGGCCAGTACACAGCCGGCCGAGCCGGCCCCCACAATGACATAGTCGAAATTCATCGCTGTCACCTCTCTCTCACAGTAGCGAGTTTTATTAGTATTGAGATGGACTATACGGGCATTGATGTAAATATTTTGACATTTTACGCCAGTCATTTGACTAAAAACGCCAGGGCAACCAGACTTGGGGCTGAGCCTCACGGCACTCGCGTCCAACACCTAACGTTGGCACCTGATGAGGACTTGCACCAATTTGCCGATCACCGTCCCTGCCGTATCGGTCTTGATTAACCCTCAGCAGCCGGCGTTGGACGCGAGTGCTGTTCGGACCTGACCCCGACAATCCGGTGCCGCCTCAGCCATGCGCTACCCATTGATCAACAATAGTTTTCTCGACGGTTTCAGCCAGTTGGTGCTGGAGAAGGGCGGCAAACCGGCAGAGTTGTTTGAGGCGGCCCGATTGCCTGCCGAGGTGGTCACCGGCCCCGATACCCTGATTCCCTTCGACCGCCATACCCAACTGCTGGACCTGGCAGCGCGGCGCCTGCGCTGCCCCCAGTTCAGCCTGGAACTCGCCAGCCGCCAGACCATCGCCATCTACGGGCCGCTGGCCGCCATGGTAACCCGTTGCCAGACTCTGGGCGAAGCCATGGGCGTGTTTATCAAACATCTGCAACTGCAAGTGCAGACGGTGGATGTGGAAATGCGCCGCGCCGGCGATCTGGTGCAGATTTTTCTGCACTGTGACTTCGAATTGGTAGCCAAGAGCGTCGGCTACCAGGACCACGCCCTGGCGTTGTCGCACAACCTCAGCCAGATGCTGTCGGGCACCGCCATGCCGTTGCGGGCGGTTTACTTCCAGCACGGCGAGTCGGCGGACCACGGCCTGTACTCCCGTTATTTCAATTGCCCGGTGGCGTTTAACCAGCCGTTTCTGGGGTTGGCCTACGACGCCAGGCTGCTGCGCCAGCCTATCGCCGCGTCGGCCCGGCGCCTGCCGGACAAGCTGCGCAGTTACCTGGCACACCGCCACGGCGACAGTTTCGTCGACCAGGTCAAACACGTGATCGCCATGTTGCTGATCGGCGACGGCGGGCGCCTCGAGGCAGTGGCGCAAGTGATGGGTTACAGCGCCCGCACCCTGCAACGCCGCCTCGGCGAGCACAACACCAGTTTTCAAGCCTTAATCGATTCAGTGCGCTACGCTCAGGCCACCAGTTACCTAGGGCACCCCTATTATCGTCTCACCGATATCGCCGCCATCCTCGGCTACTCGGAGCTGAGCGCATTTACCCGCAGTTTCAAACGCTGGTTTGGCATCAGCCCTCAGCAGTGGCGCAAACATCAACGCCAACTTCATGCCAACTCAAACCCAACAACGCAGCCAACTGTCCGGGCCAGTGCCCTGGACGCGCCCAAACACCTGACACTTAACAAATTTTAACGCCGTTGCGCAACCCCCAGGTCGACGCCCTGCGGCGAAACCGCTAAACTCCCGCGAGACTTATCGACCGCCGCCCGGCCGGGCTCGAGCCTGCACATATTTGGCGCGCGACCAACGCACAAGGATCCCCATGAAAAGATCAGCACTTACCTACAGCCTCGCCGCTATACTCAGTGCGGCCAGTATTTCGGCAGGGGCCAATACACTGCAGGAAATCTATCTATTGGCATTGGAGAATGACCATCAGTTGAAAGCCGATGAGGCGGCGTATCGCGCCGGGCTGGAGCAGAAGACGATTCTGCGGGCGGATTTGCTGCCGCAGATCAATGCGACTGCAACCTATTCAGATACTACCCAGGACCTGGACAACGTTCGAAGTTTTATCTTTCAAGACGACTCAGACCCAAATGCTCCCCCGACAGTGACCCGCAGTGAAACAGTTGGGGAGGAGGAAACTGAAACGACGACCTACACTGTCAGCCTGACTCAACCGCTATTCAACTTGACGGCATGGTTCGACTACAAGCGCGGAGTAGTATTAGGAGAGCAGGCCGAAGCACAATTCGGCGCCGATCAGCAAGCCCTGATCATTCGCGTGTCAGAGGCTTACTTTAATGTGCTGCGCGCTGTCGATAATCTCGAAACATCCATCGCCGAGGAAAAAGCCCTCGGCCACCAATTGGAACAAACGAAACAGCGCTTCGAAGTGGGGTTAACTGCCATCACAGATGTACACGAAGCGCAGGCCTCCTTCGATGATGCCACCGCCGTCACCCTGGAGGCGCGCGGCAACCTCGGCATTGCCTTCGAAGCGCTGGAAGTCATTACCGGCACCTCACACGAGGCCATAGCACCGCTACAGGAAAAATTTCCAGTGGTCAATCCCGAGCCGGCGGCGCGCCATGAGTGGGTTGATTTCGCACTGAAAAATAATTACGCGTTGAAAGTAGCCAAACTTGCCGCCGAAGCATCGCGACAGAATTCCCGTGCCAGGCGCAGTGGCCACCTCCCCACACTGGTCGGCAACCTGAACTACCGCGATTCAAGTGGAGATGGCATAGATACCGAGGACTTCGATACATCCAGCGATGTTGAAGAGCAGACGATAAGTATCGAACTGACAGTGCCCCTCTACTCCGGCAGTCGTATATCCGGCCAGCGTCGCCAGGCTTACCAGCAGTTCCTGCAAAACCAGGAGCTGTATAACCGGACCCAGCGCGACACTATTCAGCAGGCGCGCTCATTCCACCTGGAAGTGGTTACCGACGTGGCCCAGGTGAAGGCCCGGGCCCAGGCTATCACGTCGAGTTTAAGCGCGCTCGAAGCCACCCAGGCGGGCTACGATGTCGGCACTCGCAATCTTGTCGATGTGCTGGTAGCCCAGCGCAATGTCTACCAGGCGCGACGCAATTACTCCGACGCGCTGTTTGACTATGTGGTGAATATGCTGAGGCTGAAAGAGGTGGCCGGCAACCTGTCACCGGAAGACGTGATCAAGTTGAACCAATGGCTGGAGGCGGGTAAGCCGATCTCGCGGGCCCAATACGAGAAGTAGGCAACCTGAACTAGTTTTTGGCGCCCCTTGCGGCGGCACGGTGCGGGGACGTAACTTTAGTTGCGTCCCCCTAGTATGGTGCCACTCCCCTTCCTCGGAAGCACTTGTGCAATATACTGCGGCTTTGTTTTAACTGTCTGGCAAAGTAGCAATGCTGTTGCGGCACCGTGCCGCCGGAAGCGATACCGGTTGAGAGTAACGTGGTCCCCCTCGAAGGGGTCGGGGTGCTTGCATTTTAACCAGAAAAAACCACGGTTAAATTCAACCACCCCCCCCCCCCCCCCGGCGCCCCCGCCCCCG
>NZ_ML660095.1:0-82374 GCF_007004655.1 Exilibacterium tricleocarpae | reverse complement strand
GTGTGGGGGTTGTTTTTTTTTACACACAAAAACCCTTTTTAATTTGCAATCCACCCCGACCCCGCACCGTGCGACCCCGCACCGTGCCGCCGGAGGACCGGTCCTGAATAACAACAGCCACCCTACCTCGCGTCCCAGGGAAACAAACCGACAAATTGGCAGGCTCCCAACTTTAAAGAAGCACTGCCCGGCAAAACAATTACAAAAAACGTCCGACAATATCAATCAACTTTTGCAAAGCCCCGCGATTGGCGTCGGCGACCGACTTGGCAGCAAGCCCCTGCCCCTGTCGGCGGGCAGCATTCTGGTGCAGGTCGACCAGTTCCTGCGCAAGTTCGTGATGATCCCGCACTATCGTCAGCGCATTCGCCTCAAGCAACAACCGCGACACCTCAGTAAAATTAAACAGGCTCGGACCACTAAGAATCGGCACCCCCCAGGCGGCAGGCTCAATCAGATTGTGACCACCGTGCTCAATCAAACTACCGCCCACAAAAGCGCTATCACAGGCGCCGAAAAACAACGGCAGCTCACCCATGGTGTCGCCGACCACTATATCTATATCACCTTCCCGGTTTTCGGCCTCACTGCGACGCTGGACCCGATAGCCCTTCCCGCGACACAGCGCGAATACCGCATCGAAACGTTCGGGATGCCGCGGCACCACAACCAGCAACGGCTGCTCCAGTTGCTGGCGGACTTCGGCAAACGCCTGCAGCACGATTTCATCTTCGCCTGCATGGGTGCTGGCCGCCAGCAGCACCGGACGCCGGCCGGCGTCGCTCCACTGCCGCTTGAGCTGCGCCGCAGCGTCGCGCTGTGCATCGCTGAGCTGTAAGTCAAACTTGATACTACCGGTAACTTCACAGGCCGACTCCGGCAACCCCAGGGCAGTAAACCTTTGCGCATCGTCCCGGTGCTGCGCGGCCACCACACTCAGGCGTTGCAGCATGGGTCGGGTAAGCAGACCAAAACGCCGGTAACCACGCGCCGATTTTGCCGATAGGCGAGCATTGGCCAGAATCACCGGAATCTGCCGCCGCCAACAGGCCGCCAAGGTATTCGGCCAGAGTTCGGTTTCCATCACAATCAACAAACACGGCTTGACACGATGTAAAAAGCGCCCGACGGCATCGGGAAGATCGTAGGGCATATAAGCATGGTGAACGCTGTCGCCGAAGGCGGCGCGCACCCGCTCTGATCCTGTGGGAGTCGTGGTGGTGACCATAAACACCAACTGCGGATACTGCTCGCGCAGCAGCTTGATCATCGGAATGGCGGCCAGGGCTTCGCCAACCGATACCGCGTGCACCCACACCACCTGCGCCGCCGGCAGCGGCGGGATAAATCCGAAGCGCTCGCGCCAACGCCGCCCATAGGCAGGTGCGCGCCTGGCCCGCTGGCGCAGTCGCAATAACAACAAAGGCAACGCCGCGTAGAGCACCAGGGTGTAAAGTAACCGCATCAATCAGCTCTGTTCCGGCTGTGCATCTTGAAACTGCATGGCGTGCAGTCTGGCGTAGTGGCCCCGGCGCGCGAGCAGTTCGCTGTGACTGCCCGTCTCCACAATTCGCCCCGCATCCATCACCACGATTTTGTCGGCGTTTTCGATCGTCGATAAGCGGTGAGCAACCACCAGAGTCGTGCGTCCTCTCATGACTTCTTCAAGCGCCTGCTGAATTTTACGTTCCGATTCCGTATCCAGCGCCGAGGTGGCCTCATCGAGAATCAGTATCGGTGCATCCTTTAACAGTGCCCGCGCTATCGCCAGGCGCTGGCGCTGGCCGCCCGACAGGCGCTCACCCTCCTCGCCGATCACCGTTTCCAGACCGGCGGGCAATTGCTCGATAAACTCCAGCGCCTGCGCCGCCCGCGCCGCATCGATCACGCTGTCGCGACCGGCGCCGGACAGATCGCCATAAGCGATGTTGTCCAAAACCGTAGCGTTAAACAGCGTAACATTCTGATTGACCAGTGCAATTTGCCGCCGCAGACTCTGCAGGGTGAAGGCCCGCAACTCGACGCCGTCAATTTTGATCGAGCCCTCACTGTAATCATAAAAGCGGGGAATCAGACTGACCAACGTTGACTTGCCACTGCCGGAGGCCCCCACCAAAGCCACCGTTTGTCCCGGCTCGACAGATAGATTGATATCCGACAGTATCGCGACTTCCTCCCCCTGATAGGCGAAATTCACACCGCTGATGTCGATACGTCCGGCAACCCTGTCGACCTCATGGGTGCCGCTATCCTCCTCTGCCTCCTCGTCCAACTGCAGGAAAATGCTCTCCGCCGCAACCAGCCCCTTCAAAGTTTTGGCATACACGCCACTGAGCTGTTTCAAAGCATTGGGGATCAGGGCCGCAGCGGTAAAATAGGCCATAAATTCACCGGTGCCGCCAGTCTGCATAAAAGTCAGCCCGACAAACAACATGACCGCCATGGCAATCGATACAATCCACTGCAGCATCGGCGTTACCACCGATGAGGTCGCCTGCAACTTGATATATTGCCGGCAATGATTCTTGCTGGCGCGAAAAAAGCGTTCCTTCTCGTATTGTTCGCCACCAAAGCTGCGCATCACCCGATTGCCGCCAATCATCTCAGAACTGATTTGCGTGATATCACCCATGGTTACCTGGATGCGCCCGCTCAACCTGCTGAAGCGCTTGCCCACCAGCACCACAATGGCGGCGATTACCGGGCACACCGCCAGCAGCACCAGGGTGAGCTTCCAGTCCGACCACAACAGGTAGATGAGCAGACTGATCAGGATCAGCCCTTCGCGAATCAACACCTTCAGTGCATCCGTCACCGCAGTGGTGACCTGTGCAGTGTTGTAAGTGATGCGCGATATCAGGTGCCCGGAATCGTTGGCGTCAAAGTAGCGCCCGGGCAGCACCGTGAGCCGGTCAAACAGTTGGCAGCGCAGCGTCAATACAATATTGTGAGCCACGCGAGCCATGGAATAACCGCCGATAAACATACCGACCCCGCGCCCGAAAAAAATCAACACCAACAACAGCGGCGTGAAGTAACGGCTGGACGGATCGCCGCCCTCGATCGCGTTGACAATCTGCTTCATCAACTCCGCCAACCCCGCCTGGCTGGCAGCGACCAGGGCGAAACCAAAAACGCTGAGTAGGAAAAAACCCAGGTGGGGCAGGATGTAACGGAGCAGGCGATAATAGGTGGCGCGCTTGCCTGGCTGCTCCGGTGCGGTCATCGACATAAGTGGGTCATGGTTTTTTATAAAATGTCGTGTACCAGTCGACAAAACGTCTCACCCCCACTTTGATATCGGTAGCCGGCCGGTAATTGACATCGTCCACCAGCGCCTGCACATCGGCATAAGTATCGGGCACATCACCCGGCTGCAGCGGCAACAGGTTTTGCCGGGCGCGCTTGCCCAACGCCTCCTCTATGGCGCCGATATAGTCCAACAGCTCAACCGGACTCTGGTTGCCGATATTATAGACGCGCCAGGGCGCCTTGCTGGTGCCGGGGTCGGGTTCCTCGCCGCTCCAATTCGGATTGGCGACCGCCGTGTGATCAAGGGTACGCACTACACCTTCGACAATGTCGTCGATATAAGTGAAGTCACGGCGATGTTTGCCGTAGTTGAAAACGTCGATCGGCTGGTCGGCGAGAATGGCCTTGGTAAACAGAAACAGCGCCATATCGGGCCGGCCCCAGGGCCCGTACACCGTAAAAAATCGCAGCCCGGTGGTGGGCAGGTCGTAGAGATGGCTATAGGTATGCGCCATTAACTCATTGGCTTTTTTGCTGGCGGCGTACAATGACAGTGGGTGATCGACGTTGTCATGCACGGAAAACGGCATACTTTCGTTGGCGCCGTACACAGAGCTCGACGACGCGTAAACCAGGTGCTGCACCCGGTGGTGGCGGCAGCCTTCGAGGATATTCATGGTGCCGACAATATTACTGTCGATATAGGCGTGGGGGTTTTCGATGGAGTAGCGCACGCCGGCCTGAGCGGCCAAATGCACGACCTTGTCGAAACGCTCCTCGCCAAACAGCTTCTCGATCAGCGCGCGGTCTGCCAGGTCGCCTTCAACCATGCGAAAGCTGCCGCGCTCTGCCACCGGGCGGCAGACATGGGCATAGATGTCCTCGCCGAGGCTGCCCGCCAGAAACTGCTCAGTGCGCCGGTGCCGCGCCCGCTTGAGCGAGACGTCGTAGTAGTCGTTGAAGTTGTCCAAGCCGACGACATCATCCCCCCTGGCGGTCAGATAAAGCGCAACATGAGACCCGATAAAACCGGCCGCTCCGGTGATCAATACTTTCATTTGCTGGGATTTCCTTCGGTTTCGAGGCGCAACCCGCCCCTCGGCATCCGTAAATTATACTTCATACTCACCCCACAGGTAGAGACCGGGCTTTCTGATAGACTAGCGGCAGACATAAATCTCTTAATAACGGGCGTGGACGCTGTGGCCGAGAATGCACTTATCACCTGGTTTATCACCGACGACAAGCCGGGACACCGCCATCAGCTCGAGGGACTGGAGCAGGCACTGGGGCGCTACACCGACCTGCACGAGCGCTGGATTCATACCCGCGGCCGGCTGCAGGGCATACAGCAGGCCCTCGGCATCAAAGCAGCACCGCCCCCGCACCTGATCGTCGCCTGCGGCCACCGCACGCACCTGCCGGCACTGCTGCTGCGGCACCGCTACGGGGGCCGACTGATCGTGTTGATGCGTCCATCGCTGCCACTGCGCTGGTTTGATCTGTGTGTACTGCCACAACACGACCCGGCGCCCGCCGTTACTGAGGCGCCCGCGGCTGTTGAGGCGCCCGCAGCTATTGATAAGGTGCTGCGCACTGAGGGCGTCCTCAACGCCATTACCCCGGCGCCGGCCCAAGACCCTACACAAGGCCTGGTGCTGATCGGCGGCCCGTCCAAACACCACGCCTGGGATAACGGAGCCATAGTGGCACAACTGCAGCGGCTGAAAAACGCGCTGCCCGAGGTGCAATGGACCTTGACCAACTCGCGTCGCACACCTGCAGACTTCGATGCCGCCGTGGCCTCAACACTCGATGCGCAACTCACCTTCGTTCCCGTTGGCCAGACTCCCCCCGGCTGGCTGCAACAACAGTTGCAACAGCGGGGCTGTGTGTGGGTGAGCGAGGACAGTGTCTCCATGGTCTACGAAAGCCTCAGCTCCGGCGCCCGGGTGGGATTGCTCGAAGTACCGAGAAGAGTACCGAGAAAAGTACCGGGAAAAGCACCGAGAAAAGGCCATAGCCGGGTCACGGCGGGCATCGATCGCCTGCTGGCCGCCCGGCGTCTTACCCCCCTGGACTACCTTGTGGAACAAGGCGACATGCTGCCCGCCGGCGAACCTTTGCAAGAAGCCGACCGGGTCGCAAAATACATTGTCGCCCGCAAAGGCTGGCTTGCCTGATTTTGGACCTTTGTAGATAATGCCTCGTTTCCCGGATTTCACCCGCTGCCGCTTACGCTTCAGGTGTGGGGGTTCGGCCTTTGAGCTAGCGGATTTATGAGAGTACTTCACATCGCCTACCAGCAACTGCGCCGCTATGGCCACACCCGGGTCAGTTGGGCGCAAAAGCTGTTCTTCGGCTTGATCAAAAACGGGCACTACGTACAGGGTTTCAGCGATCGCGATGTGGCCGCCTTCGAGGCGCCGCTGGGGATTCGCGACCTGGGTTACAAAAAGGCCAATAAACGCCTGCTGGAAATGGCCGAGGCCCTGCAACCGGACCTGGTGGTGGTGGGTCACTGCGATATTATCCAAAACCGCACGCTCGAGGACATTCGCCGCCTGTTGCCGGCGGTGGCCATTGCCGGTTGCAACAATGATCCGCTGTTTATTCCCGACAACGTCCGCAAAATCGAACAGCGCTGCGCGGTGGTCGACGCCATGTTCGTCTCCACCGGACACGAGGCTTTAAAGCAGTTTGAAGGCCGGCGCGCGCGCCTGTTCCATATGCCCAACCCGGTGGACGGCGCCATTGAGAACCAGGATGCATCGAACCGGCAAAACCTGCCTATCGATCTGATCTATTGCAGCAACGCCCTGCAACACACCAAACGCCTGGAGGATGTCGGCTACCTCAGGCAACAACTCAACGGCGAGCTGGTGTTTAAAACCTTCGGCAGCTTCGGCGAAAAGCCGGTATGGGGCCGCGACTACGACCGCGCCCTGGGGCAGTCGAAGATGGGGCTCAATTTCAACCGCCAGGAGGGCTGGCACTGGTATTCGTCGGCGCGCATCGCCCAACTCGGCGGCAACGGCCTGTTGATATTCACCAACGCCGACGCCGGCTTCGACACACTGTTTCCCGACCGGACGTTGGTCTACTACCGGGACCTGGATCACTTGCTCGGCCTGATCCGCGAGTTTCACGCCGATGACGACAAACGCCGGGCCTGGGCCGCGGCGACACGCCACTTCTTTCATACGGAAATGAACTCGACGCTCAACGCCCAGTATATTCTCGAATCTACCCTGGGTATCGACTACAGCCACCCCTATGTGTGGCTGGAGCAGTAAGACGTGCCGCAACAGCTCCAACTGGCCGGCCTGGAGCCGTTTGCCCGCGGCGGCAACCGGCTGTGTTTCGTCAACCCGGACAATTGCCACCAGTGCGTCAAGGTCGCCAGACCCGGCTTTAGTGCCGCCGAAAAGCGCCGCAAAAAAAGTTTCCCAAAATCGCTCAAGCCGCTCAGCAGCTTCGATGACAATCTGCAGGAGTACCGCACCCTGACCGCCATTCACCGCCGCAGCGGCGACCCGGTGCTCGACCTGATCCCCCGCTGCTACGGCCTGGTGCCCACCGATTGCGGGCCGGGTATCGTCACCGACCTCATCACCGACGCCGACGGCAGGATATCGATCACCTTGAAGCAATATCTCTGGGAACAGGGCATCACCCCGACACTCAGGCAAAGCCTCGAGCAATTCCGCCGGCAGTGGTCGACCCTGGCGGTTCCAAGCCGGGACTTGCTGCTGCACAATGTGGTGGTACAGCAAACGGCCGGCGGCGCCCTGCGCCTGATGGTCATCGACGGTTTGGGCTGGTCCGACCTGATCCCACTGGCACAACTGCTGCCGGTGCTGGCGCGGCGCAAGGCACTGCGCAAGCTCGACAATCTGGAGGCCCGCATGCAAACACTACTCACCACTAAACAGCGGGGTGGCCCCTGGGGTTATCACGGCTACCTGGAACCTCGACAGCGCCGGATAGAAAATGACGACACATAAGGACGACCGCGACACCATCAAAGTCGCCCAGGTACTGGCCGGCGCTGAACGGGGCGGTGCAGAAAACTTCTACACCCGGCTGGTGGCTGCCATGAGCGCAGTACCGGGCCTGCGGCAAAAAGCTTTTTTGCGCGATTTCCCCGACCGTACCGCCCAACTCGATCGGGCCGCCGTCGACTGGGCCGGGTTTCGCTTTGGCGGTGCGCTCGACCTGATCGACCGCCACCGTTACCGCAGCGCGCTGGCGCAGTTTGCGCCGGATGTTGTGCTGACCTGGATGGGCCGGGCCAGCGCCGTGACGCCCAGGGGCAACTATCGCCTGGTCCACCGCCTGGGTCACTACTACAAACTCAAATACTATCGCAAAGGCGACTACTGGATCGGCATCAGCAAGGGCATCTGCGATCACTTGATAAACGGTGGTATGCCCGCCGATAAGGTCGTGCATATTCCCAACTTTGCCGATGAGACCGCCGTCACGCCGCTGCCCAGGGACAGTTTCGACACCCCCGGCGCTGCACCGCTGCTGCTGGCAGCCGGTCGCCTGCATGTCAACAAAGGCTTCGACATTCTCCTGCAAGCGCTGACCCGTATACCCGAGGCACACCTGTGGCTGGCGGGCAGCGGCCCTGAGGAGACGACCTTGCGCGGCCTGGCGGACGAACTCGGCGTAACATCCCGGGTCCACTGGCTCGGCTGGCGCACCGACGTCACGGCGTTGATGCGCAGCGCCGATGTATTTATCTGCCCGTCGCGCCACGAGGGACTCGGGTCGATAGTGATGGAGTCCTGGGCACACAAGTGTCCGATTCTGGCTACCGCCTCGCAGGGACCGGCTGAACTGATCGACGATTCCGAGACCGGACTGGTCACCCCCATCGATGATGTCGATGCGCTCGCCGATGCCGTCAATCAGCTACTGGGCAGTAGCGGGCTGCGGGAAAAACTGGCGGCCAATGCCTTTGCCCATTACCGCAAGCACTATTCAAAAGACACTATCGTCGAGCGGTATTGGCGTTTTTTTAACACCATCTTATAATTCATTCGCTGCGGCCGCAGGGCCGGTATTTGCGCTTTGCAGGTAAGTAAAAGATGCTCGCTGAAAATCAGTTACCACAGAATTTTTTGGATTGGAACGCACAGCAGGGCGCACCCTACGGCAAGCCGATAATACTCGCCAAAAAACTGAAACGCTGGCTGCCGTCCACCTGGTACTGGTCACTGCGCGGCCCATTTTCTGTTCAGCGCAACAACACCACCCGGGCTTTCGAGTACCCGTGGGCGTTTTTTCAGGCCCAAGTGTCGCCCGGCGATCGTATTTTGGAGGTCGGGGGCAGTCTCAGCGGATTTCAATTCGCGCTCGCGCAACACGGCTGCCGGGTGGTCAATATCGATCCGGGCTTCGAGGCAGCGGGCAAAGGCTGGCACTGCGACCAGGACACCCTGGCAAAGCTGAACCGGCTATTCCACACCGATGTCGAGCTGCGCAACACAACCATAGAGAAAGCGGAGCTGCCCAGCGACGCCTTTGACTGCGCTTTTTCCATCAGCGTTATCGAGCACCTGCCCTGGGGCGATGTGGAAAACGTAATGCGAGAAACCTTTCGCAGTCTCAAGCCGGGCGGGCGGTTTATACTGACTGTCGATTTATTTACTGACGTCGCACCGTTTCAGACTGCACAGACAAATAAGTACGGCGCCAATATCAATATCAAGGAACTCGCAGCTGTCGAAAACTTTGAACTGGTTTTCGGGGAAAAGACACAACTATACGGATACACGGAGTTTGAACCGCAACGCATCCTCACCGACCGGGATCGATTCCTGGTGGGCGGCGGTTATCCGGCCATGGTGCAGTGCCTGGTGTTAAAGAAACCCGAGAAAGAAACAGAGTATTGACCTGTACCGGGGTCTTGTAAAAATCAGCATCCTATACTCGCCCGGGCCCATATAGCCCTATGAAGAGAAACTGACTATGAACGACTCCACCGCAGAGCCGATACCGGGGCATTCGCCACTGCGGGTTTTGGCCTCCCCGGCGCGCAAGAACAAGGCAAACAACCCCTATAACTCGCTGCTCTACGACGCCATGCCGGCAGAGGTGCAAACGTTCGAGTTCGCCACCACCCCATTCGACTTACAGCAGTGGGATATTTTCCATATTCACTGGCCGGATTTACTGCTGCGCCACGATAAAATCACTCGCGTTCATATCAGGGCCTGGAAGCTACTGCGCAAAATTCGCAGCATTCAGAAGCGCGGCGGCAAGGTCGTGTGGACCGCCCACAATATGGAACCCCACAAAATGCCGCTGCGGCACCTGGCATTGAGTCTTTGGAGGAAAATCCTGCGTTCCCTGGACGGGGTGATTTATCTCAACCGCCAGGGTCGGGAGCAACTTGAAGCACTCTACCCGTTTCTCGCGCAAAAGCCGTCTGCAATTATTCCCCACGGCCACTATATAGACGCCTATCCGCCTTGTGATACGGACCCCTACCAACACCTGGGCATTCAACCGGACAAGCCAAATCTGTTGTTTTTCGGCAAAATTCGCCTGCATAAAGGGCTCTCGGCTTTGCTCGACGCTTTTAACGAACTCGAGCCCGGGCGCGCCAACCTGATTGTCGCCGGTCAACCGGGCAAGGAAGAGCGACTCTGCACTGAGGATAATCCGTCGTTCAAAAGAGACAATATCAAAAGCCTGTTCCGGCATATCGAAGACGGGGAGGTCTCCGGCCTGTTCCAGGTTGCCGATGCCGTGATACTGCCCTACCTGAGCATCCTGAATTCCGGTACCGCCATTCTCGCCTTGTCGATGCGGCGACCGGTGGTGGCGCCACGTATCGGCAGCCTGCCGACACTGCAGCAAACCTACGGGGAAAACTGGATATATTTATACGACCCGCCGCTGGATCGAAACGTCATCGAAAGTGTCTTGACCTGGTTGCAGTCCAGAGAGGATACCGCACTCGACTTGAGCCCATTGGACTGGGAACCCATAGCGCAGCAAACTGCCGCTTTTTACCGACAACTCCTGGATACGAGCGCTGACAATACCGGTAAAACACCGCCAGCCCAAGCAGCCGTTGCAACAGGCGACAACTCCACTATGAAAAAAAATATAAAAAAAATACTGCAGAATTGTCTTCCCGGCATTACCGCCCACTACCGCGCCTACCAGTCGCTATTGCTGCGCCGGCAGTCCTACCTGCGCCTGGTGGGCTGGCTGGACAGCATCAGAAAGGGCTACCCCTGTGATACCGACGGTTCACCCCTGCCCTGGATGAACTACGCTATCATCGAGGTGTTCAAAGACAGAATCAACAAGCAGCAGACCGTATTCGAGTACGGCAGCGGCTACTCGACGCTGTTCTTCGCCGAGCGGGCCAAATCGATTGTCGCCGTCGAATACGATCAGTATTGGTTCGAGCATCTCAATAGGAAAATCCCCGACAATGCCGAACTGATTTACCAGCCTAACGACGTCGATGGCGACTATTGCCGCACCATCCTGAGAAAACCGGACAAATACGATATCGTTATCGTCGACGGCCGCGACCGGGTCAACTGTGTTAAACAGGCGGTGCAGAAGCTGTCAGACCGCGGCGTCATACTGCTTGACGATTCTCACCGGCACGAATATGCAGAAGGTTTACGCTATGCCAAAAGCCAGGGCTTTAAGACCCTGGACTTTACCGGCTTGAAACCACTTTGGCACAAACCAGGCCGCACGACGCTTATCTACCGCAGCGACAACTGTTTCGATATATAAGGCCGGCGAATATATATGAAAGACGGGACTTGCTGTAAAATCCGGCGACGTTAGGCAACCGGGCAACTCTTTATAAAGTCTCATAAAGTCCGACGACTATAGCAGCTCTTCGTAAGTGGCGATGGTTTTCGCCACCTGTGTCGACAACAAGTAGTGCTGTTTCAACGCTATGGCAGGCGCTTGCGACAGCACATCCATAGTCACCGTCGCGAGAGTGGCCGGGTCGGCCAGGCCGGGGGGGAAGCAATCGCGCAATACCTCCGCCGGGCCGCCCCTGTCATAGGCGATAACGGGCGTGCCTATGCTCAACGCCTCGGTGACTGTGCGCCCGAACGGCTCCGGACGGTTCGACAGGTTATAGACGATATCAGCAATGGCATAGAGTTCTTTCATATCATTGCGGTGCCCGAGAAAAGAGACGCTGTCCTGCAGCCCCCCGGCCTGTACGGCGGTACGCAGCTCCCGTTCGTACTGCTGTTTGGCGCCGTCGGAACTGCCGACCACAAGCCCGTGAATATCCACGATCCCGCGGCGGCGCAATTCAGCCATCAACGCGATAAAGTCCAACTGGCCTTTCCAGCGTGACAGGCGGCCGGGCATCAGCAACAGGCGCTTGTTCACCAGCCCCGGGTTAGCCTGAAAAAATGCCTCGCGCCATTGCGGCGACGGCATAAATCCATGGCAAAACTCCGCTGCATCGACGCCGCGGTGAATCAGGCGAATAGTCTCCGGATCGGCGCCAGGATAGTTTTCAATAATGTAATCGCGCACAGCCGCCGATATGGCGATAATCCGCTCGCCCCGTGCCATCACCGCACTGTAGGCATTGACCGAATACATCCCGTGAAAGGTGCTGACCAGGTGCGGCCGTGCCTGCGCCGGCATGTTGCGCCAGGCCAACCACGCCAGCCACGCCGGCACGCGGGACCGGACATGTACGATATCGGGTTTTCTCTCGACCAACAGCCGCCGCAACGGGCGCACCCACTGCAAACTGAGCAGGGACTTTCTGTGTACCGGCAATTGAATATGCTCAGAGCCCTCAGCCTCGAGCCGGGCCACCTGGCGACCGCCTGCGGAAACCACCGTCGACGCGTGGCCCCTGCGCACCAGTTCACGACCAAATTCCACGGTGCCGCGCTCGACACCGCCGGAGTTCAACTCAGGTAGGATCTGAAAAACATTCATAAGTAACTGGCGATCATTTCCTTATACAGGCCCTTAATGGTACTCACTTTAGAGCCCACTGTTGGTGGTACTTAAGCGAGTGCCATTACATACAGGCCCTTGCACCCGGCAATATGGTATACCAGCGGGCTGGTTGCGAAAAATGCCTAAGCTGGAAGCGCCGGTTGCGGGACAGGCCACTCAGGGAGACACTGAACTGAGCCAGCCGGTATGGGCCTCGCTGCGCCCCTTGACGGCATCGAAGTAAAGCGACTGCAGTTTGTGGGTTATTTCGCCGCGGCGACCGGCGCCGATAACCCGGCCGTCGAGTTCCCGGATCGGCAGCACTTCGGCGGCAGTACCGGTAAAAAAGGCTTCGTCGGCGACATACACTTCATCCCGGGTAATACGTCTCTCCCGCACCTCGTAGCCGCATTCGCTGGCCAGTTGAAATAGGGTATTACGGGTGATGCCGTCCAGGCAGGAGGTCAGCTCCGGTGTATAAAGTACGCCGTCGCGGGCGATAAAAATGTTTTCCCCGCTGCCCTCAGCCACATACCCTTCGTTATCCAACAGCAGTGCCTCCTCACAACCGCTGTCAAGCGCTTCGCGCAGTGCCAGCATAGAGTTGATGTAGTGGCCGTTGGCCTTGGCTTTACACATGGAAATATTGACGTGATGCCGGGTGTAGCTGGAAGTGCGCACCTTGATCCCCAATTCCTTGGCCTCCGGCGTCATATAAGACGGCCAGTCCCAGGCGGCGACCATCACGTGAGTCTGCAAACTGTCGGCCCGCAAACCCATGCCCTCGGAGCCGTAAAACGCCATCGGCCGCAGATACGCCTCCTGCAGCTTATTCTCGCGCACCACCAGACGCTGGGCGGTATTCAACTGCGCCTTTGTAAACGGCATGGCTATACGCATGATATGGGCCGAGCGAAACAGCCGGTCGGTGTGCTCTTGCAAACGAAAAATGCAGGTTTCGCCGCTGTCCGCGTGATAGGCGCGCACGCCTTCAAAGACACCCATGCCGTAGTGCAGCGTGTGGGTCAACACATGCACCCTGGCCTCCCGCCAGGGCACCAGTTCGCCATCCAGCCAGATAACGCCGTCGCGATCCGCAAAGGACATAATATCTCCCAAAAGAAACAGTTACCCGAAAATCGGCCAATTGTCAGTGAGCCACGAGGAAATGCTGCGGTTGCGAATCTGCTTTTCTGCCAGTACAAAGACCTGATAAGGGCTCTTTAATAAAACCGCTAAGGGCTTTTTATACAACCGCTAAGGGCTCTCTATACAACCGCTAAGGGCTATTTATATAACCGCTAAGGGCTATCTATACAACCGCTAAGGGCTATTTATATAACCGCTAAGGGCTCTCCAACAGCCGCTGCCAGACACGTTCAACAGTCTCGCGTTCGGCGTTAAATTGGCTGCCACTGAGTACACTGGCCTGCCCCTGTAGGGCCAGGCGGTGTCCCATAGATCGGTAGGCTTTGTAGGCGTCGATCAACTGGGTGACCTCTTGCGTCCCCAGCAACCCGGCCTCTTCGAGGCAACCCAGGATGCGGATATTGTCGGTATACCGCACCAGCGCCGCGTCCCGATAGGCCCAGGCTAAAACCGCGTATTGAACCACAAATTCAATATCGACGATACCTCCGCGGTCGTGCTTGATATTGAAGTCCTGTGCCTGCGCCGCGCCGCGGGTCGCCAGATGTTCACGCATCCGATCGCGCATCTGCACGACCTCCCGGCGCAGTTCGGCGTCCTCGCGCCGCCGGCACAGCACCGCGGCGCGCACCGCTTCGAACTCCCCGGCCAGGCGGCGACTGCCCGCCACCACCCGCGCCCTTACCAGGGCCTGGTGCTCCCAGGTCCAGGCGTCGGCACCCTGATATTTTTCAAAGCCGGCGAGCGAGCTCACCAACAACCCGGAGTTACCGGAGGGACGCAGGCGCACATCGACTTCGTAGAGAGTTCCACCCAACGTCTGCGCCGTCAGTATGTGAATGATCTTTTGTCCCAGACGGGTATAAAAAGTCTGATTGTCCAGCTGCCGCTCGCCATCGGTAAAGCGTCCCGCCTCGGCACTGTGCAGAAAGACCAAGTCCAGATCGGAACCGTGCCCGAGTTCAATGCCACCGAGCTTGCCGTAGCCGACGATCACGAAGTTCATATCATCGTCCTGCGCGCCGCCGGGTCGCCCGTGGCGGTCGACCATCTGGCGCCAGGCCACCGCCAGCACATGCTCCAGAATAACTTCGGCGATATAAGTGAGGTAGTCGCTGACTTTCATCAACGGCAGTACGTCCGTCACTTCACTGGCCGCCACCCGCAATGCGTGGGCCGCCTTGAAATAGCGCAGCGCCTCCATGTGGCCTTCAAGGTCTTCCCAACTCAGGCGCAGCACCTCGCGGCGCAGCTCGTCGCGCAGGCTCTCCTTATCCGGCGGCGAGTAGAGCGTACGGGGATCGAGCAATTCGTCCAACAGCGCCGGCGACTTCACCAACTGACCGGCAATCCAGGGGCTGGCAGCGCACAGGCTGATCAGTCGCTTGAGCGCTCCGGGATTTTCCATCAGCAACACCAGATAAGCGCTGCGCCGGGCCACCGCCTCCACCAACGGCAGTACCCGCGCCAGGGTTTCGGCCGTTTCGTCCTGCTCCGCGAGCGCGCCCAGCAAACGCGGCACAAACTCATCGAGGCGCTCGCGGCCGGCGGCCTGCATGGTGACGATATGACGGCTTTCACGCAGTTGTTCAAGCAACTCGAATACCCGTCCCGCATCGCTGTCACGATAGTGGCCGCCAAGCAGCGCCAGCGCCTGGTCGCGGTCGAGCTGCGCCTGCCACAACGGTATCCAGTCCCGGTCGCGCTCGCTCTCGACGTCGTCGTGCGGATCGGCAATCACCGCTTGAAACTCCGCGTTCACCAAGGTTCTGTGACTGTCGAGTGCGGCCGTGAACGCAGCCCAGTCGCCGTAACCCAGGCTCCAGGCCAGCCGCCGGCGGTCCAGTTCACCGGTGGGCAGCATCTGGGTCTGGCGATCCTGGTAGGCCTGCACGGCGTGCTCGGTATTGCGCAGAAAGCGATAGGCGCTGTCGAGTCCGGCGGCGGCACCGGCGGGCAGGCAGCCCTGCGCCTCCAACACCGGCAGCAACACCAGCAGCCGGCGCTCCTGCAGGCGCCGGTCTCTGCCGCCGCGTATCAACTGAAACGCCTGCACGATAAACTCGATTTCACGAATACCGCCGGGTCCGAGCTTGACGTCCTCACCCATGCCTTTGCGCTGCACCTCGCGGTTGATCAAAGCCTTCATCGAGCGCAGTGCCTCAACCGCCGAGTAGTCGATATACTTGCGGTAGGTAAAAGGTCGCAGCAATGCCAGCAGTTGTCGGGCAACCGCGGTGCCGTCGGCCACCCCTGCCACGGCGGCCACCCGCGCCTTGATCATGGCATACCTTTCCCACTCCCGCCCCTGGGTCTGGTAGTAATCCTCGAGCGCGTCGAAGTTAAACACCAGCGCGCCGCTTTGACCGTAGGGACGCAGCCGCATATCGACGCGAAACACAAAACCATCGGCGGTATTCGCCTCCAGGCTTTTGATCAGTTTTTTGCCGAGTCGGGAGAAGAATTCCTGGTTGGTGAGATTTTTGCGTGCGCCGTTGGTCGCCCCGGTCTCCGGGTAGGCAAAGATCAAATCCACATCGGAGGACAGATTCAGTTCACCGGCTCCCAGTTTACCCATCGCCAGCACCAGCATGGGCTGGACCGCACCGGATTCGCCGCCGGTCGGCACCCCCCATTTCTGCGCCAACTCGCGGTAGTGAAACGCCATCGCCTGCCCGATGCAGGCATCGGCGAGCGCAGACAGTGCCCCGGTGGTTTCCTCGAGCGTTGCCAGGCGGTTCAGATCGCGCCAGATAACGTGCACCATGGTGCGCTGGCGGTAACGCCGCAATCCCTGGTCCAGCGCCTGCTCACCGCTGCACTCACCCAATTGCCGGGCCAGCTCTGGCGCCAGCGTAGAGGCCTCGAGCGGGCGGTCGGGATCACCGCGCTGCAACATCTCGAGCAACATATCCGGGTTGGTAATACAGGCCTGCGCCGCAAAGTCGCTACCCACCCAGACCCGCAACAGCTGTTGGCGCAGGTGCGGCCGGGTCGACAGGCAGTTTTGTGCCTGCGCCACACCGGCGGCGCCGGCGCGCTCGGCAAACTGCGCCTGGTAACGCCGCAGTTCGGGGTGAAATGCGGAGGGCACATCATCGAGCAAATCTTTATCGAACAACATGATAGGTCTGCGGCTCTTTTTTGGCTCGGATCGGGACGACAAGCCGACAGCTTACCGCAGACAATCCACGTTCAAAAGCAGCGCTGTTAAAGGCGGCATTGATCAACGCGTCGCAGTGAAAGGCGAAGTCGTTAAAGGTGGCATAGTTAAAGATGCCGCAGTTAAAAGGGGCATGGCCAACAGTGAGGGCCGCCGGTGCTTAACGCCGGACACTCCACTCAACTGAAGCGGTCCGCCGGCGGCGCCACCCGCATCACCTCTTCGATAGTGGTGCCGCCGCCGGCCACCTTCTGGGCGCCGGATAATCTCAAGGTCCGCATACCCTCGCGCATCGCCTGCTTGCGCAGGGTGCCGATATCGCAGCTATCGGTCACCAGTTCCTTGACCGTATCCGACAACGGCAGTATTTCATAAATACCCTGACGCCCCCGGTAGCCGGTATTGCGGCACTCAAGGCACCCGACCGGGCGGTGGAAACACTTCGGCGCCGCCACTTTCCAGGGTTTGACCAATTGTTGCCAGGCGCCGGCATCCACCGGCGTCTGCTCTTTGCAATGGGGGCAAAGGGTGCGCACCAGGCGCTGCGCCATAATTCCCAGCACCGTCGCCTTGATCAGATAGCTGGGAACGCCCAGGTCCAGCAGGCGCGTCATCGCCGTCGGCGCGTCGTTGGTGTGCAGCGTGGAGAGCACCAGGTGGCCGGTCAGCGCCGCCTGCACCGCCATTTGCGCGGTTTCCAGATCGCGGATTTCGCCGACCATGATGATATCCGGGTCCTGGCGCATCAAGGTGCGCACACCGGCGGCAAAATCGAGTCCGATCTGGTGGTGGACCTGGGTCTGGTTGAAACTCTCCTCCACCATTTCAATCGGATCTTCAATGGTACTGACATTGACGTCGTCGGTGGCCAGGCTTTTCAGCGAGGAATACAGGGTCGTGGTTTTCCCGGAACCGGTGGGGCCGGTCACCAGCACGATGCCGTTGGGGCGCCCGACCATGGTCTGCCAGCGCTGGTAGTCGTCGCCGGTGAGGCCGAGTTCCGAGAAGGAGCGCAGCAGCACCTCGGGATCGAAAATACGCATCACCAGTTTTTCCCCGAACGCCGTCGGCATGGTCGACAGTCGCAGCTCCACTTCGCCGCCGTCGGGCCGCTTGGTCTTGATGCGCCCGTCCTGGGGTTTGCGCTTTTCCGCAACGTTCATACGCCCGAGAATCTTAATGCGACTGGTCACCGCCGTAGTCACCGCAATCGGCAACTCGTAGACCTGGTGCAGCACACCGTCGATGCGAAACCGCATCTTGCCCACTTCCCGGCGCGGCTCGATATGGATATCGCTGGCGCGCTGGTCAAACGCATACTGCAGCAACCAGTCGACAATACTGACGATGTGCTGGTCATTGGCCTCGGGGTCTTTAAGCGCGCCCAGCTCCAGCAGGCTCTCCAGATTGGTCACCGCAGAGGGACCGCTGACCCCCGAGGCACCGGACACCGAGCGTGAGAGCGTATAGAACTCCACCGTAAAGCGCTCTATATCGCTGGCATTGGCCATGACTCGCCGCACCTGTCGCCGCGCCGTGTGTTCCAACTGCGGCTCCCAACCGCTGACAAACGGCTGGGTACAGGCCACCACCACCTCCTCGGCGGTCACCTCCACACAGAGGATACCGTGTCGTTTGGCGAAGGCATAAGACATCACCTCGGTGACTGCCGGCACATTTATTTTCAGCGGGTCGATATGGTATACCTGCTGGCCGGCCTTTTGCGCCAGCCACTCGATCAGTGCATCGCCGTCCAGACTCCTGCCGGGTCGCGCCGGGTCGTCCAGGGCCTGGCTGGCGATATAGACCAGCGGGTGCATAGCGGCCTGCTCGCGGGTGCGGCTGGCCCCCAGCAGCATATTGGCCGCCTCCTGGTCCAGGCGCCGATCCGCCACCAGGTCGTTGATCAAACTGCGCAGATCGAGCGCTCTGTCCATCACTGCTGCCCCAGCCATAATTCCCCCGCGATAAAGAACTTCACGGATTGTAGACCGATTGCAGGCCCCGCGACACAACCGGGGTCTCACTCAGGTCGATATATCCGGGCGCCGCCCGCATAAAATGCCGGGCAGCTAACACTTTGCGGATAGCCGTGCCCGGCAGCGGCGGCATATTGCCATGAATGGCAACGGCTCACCGCCATCACGGCCAGGTAGCCGGGCCCCATAGGTTTTGTTACATTGACGACACTGACACGCTGTAAGGCAAGTAGCACCCATGCCAATACCCTCGTTGACCGATCAACTGATTCAGCTAGTAGCCACCCCCTCGGTGAGCAGCCATCTACCCGATTGGGACATGGGCAATCGCAATGTTATCGAGCTGCTGGCGGCCTGGCTGGAGAGCATCGATTTCGACATCGAAATCATGCCCGTCCCCGACCGGCCCAACAAAGCCAATTTGATTGCCACCCGGGGCCGGGGTCCCGGCGGGCTGGTGCTGGCGGGCCATACCGATACCGTTCCCTATGACGCCAATCGCTGGCAACAGGACCCTTTTACCCTGCTCGATCGGGACCAGCGGTTTTACGGCCTCGGCGCCACCGATATGAAGGGCTTCTTTCCCATTGCCATCGAAGCGGCGCGCCGTTTCATCGACACGCCCCTGCAACAGCCACTCATTATTCTCGCCACTGCCGACGAGGAGAGTTCCATGAGCGGCGCCCGGGAGCTGGCGGCCCAGGGTCGCCCGCAGGCGCGCTACGCCGTGGTGGGCGAGCCCACCGGCCTGAAACCGATTCGCATGCACAAGGGTATTATGATGGAGGCAGTCAGGGTGCGCGGGCAGGCGGGGCACTCCTCGAACCCCCACCTCGGCGACAATGCCCTGGAGACCATGCATGTCGTTCTGGGCGAGCTGCTCGCCTTTCGCCGCGAGTTGCAGGACAAGTACCGCAACCCGGGTTTTGAGATAGAAGTGCCCACCTTGAACCTCGGTTGTATTCACGGCGGTGACAACCCGAATCGCATCTGCGGGCACTGCGAGCTGCAGTTTGATCTGCGGCCGTTGCCGGGCATGCATCGCGATGAACTGCGGGCGCAGATCGAGGCCCGCCTGCGGCCGCTCGGCAGCGAGGGCGCGATAGAATTGGTGAGCTTGTTTGGCGGTGTTGCCGCCTATGAACAGGCGCCGGACTCGCGTCTGGTGCAGGCAGCGGAGCGTCTCACCGGCCACACCGCCGCCAGCGTGGCCTTTGCCACCGAAGCGCCTTTTTTGCAGCAGTTGGGTATGGAAACCATAGTGATGGGGCCGGGCTCGATCGACCAGGCGCACCAACCCGATGAATTTATGGAGCAAAAACAAATTGATCCGGCAGTGTCCTTATTGACGGGACTGATCCGGGAGTTTTGCCTTTAACCTGACCGGCCACAAGGTATCGATACGACCCAAAGCGAAAGTCATGGACCATCAACCCCCCCCCGCCAAGCCAGACGAGCAAACCGATGCAAACCAGGCCTATGTCGACTGGTTTCGCCAGTCGTCTCCCTATATCAATACTCACCGCGGTAAGACGTTTGTCTTGATGCTGCCGGGAGCCGCGCTGGAGCATCGCAATTTCGACAATATTGTGCACGACATCACCCTGCTCACCAGTCTCGGCGTACGGCTGGTGTTGGTGCACGGAACACGCCCGCAGATTGACGCACGCCTGCGGGCAGCCGGCACCGAATCGAGCTTCCACAACAACCTGCGCATTACCGACCAGCGCAGCATGACCCATGTCGCCGAAGCTGCGGGCGCCACCCGCACCGCTATTGAAGCAGCCCTGTCGACAGGGCTGCCGAATTCCCCGATGCACGGTGCCTATATCCGTGTGGTCAGCGGTAATTTCATCACCGCCAAACCGCTGGGAGTGCGCGACGGCATCGACCTGCAGCACACCGGCCAGGTGCGCCGCATCGACAGCGATGCCGTCCACCGGGCGCTGGCGGGCAATGCTGTAGTCCTGCTGTCGCCATTGGGCTATTCGCCGACCGGTGAGGTATTCAACCTGGCCTGTACCGACGTCGCCACCGAAGTCGCCGTCGCGTTGGGGGCCGATAAGCTTATCGCCTTTAACGCCGGCGGCGGTATTCGCGACCGGCGGCAAAAACTGGTGCGGGAGTTGAATCTGCGCCAATGCGCCGACCTGCTGGCGGCAAACGCCGGCAATGCCGACGCCTACGAGGTGCTGCACGCCTGCCGGCAGGCGTGCAGCCGGGGCGTTACCCGGGCGCAGATTATCAGCTACAGCGAAGACGGCGCGCTGATCAAGGAGCTGTTTACCCGCGACGGTCGCGGCACCATGGTCTATCGCGACAGCTACGAAGTCGTGCGCCGGGCGCGTATCGACGATGTCGGCGGTATCATTGAACTGATCTCACCTTTGGAGGAGCAGGGGATACTGGTGCGCCGCTCCCGCGAACTGCTGGAGACCGAGGTCGATCACTTCACGGTTATGGAAAAGGACGGCATGATTGTCGCCTGCGCCGCGCTCTATCCCTATCCGGAAAAATTCACCGGGGAGCTGGCCTGTGTGGTCACCCACAGCGACTACCGCAACGGCGGCCGTGCCGCCAAGCTGCTCACCCATATCGAACGGCAGGCCCGGCGTTTGAAACTGCGCACGCTGTTTACCCTTACGACCCAAACCGCACACTGGTTTGTCGAACAGGGTTTCGCCGCCGGCGGGGTTGACGATTTGCCTGACAGCAGGCAATCGCTTTATAACTATCAGCGCAACTCTAAAATATTTGTCAGGAGTCTTGTGTCCACCTGATAAATTCCCTAAATTAAAAAACCGCCTTACCGGCAAAACAGCCTTCGGCGGTATTCAATTTTTTATCATCATTCATACAAGGACGTGAGAATGAAGAAACTTCACTTTACCAAACCCGACACCCCCATTAACGAATATTGCATCGCCCTGCGGGACGGCAACAGCCATTTCAACCATCCGGCCTCAAACGAGACCCAGAGACAGAGGATAGCCGCCTACGTCAATGACGACGGCGGCACCATGGTGGCCGGCGTGATCGCCGAAGTCAGGGCCGGGGTGCTTTACATCGAGGACCTTTGGGTAAGCCGGCCGGTACGCCATTGCGGTGTCGGCAGCCGCTTACTCGACTCGTTCGAGGACTATGCCCGTACGCACGGTATAACTGAGTTGCGGCTGCAGACCACCAGCGTTCAGGCAGTGGCGTTTTACCGCAGCCGGGGCTACCGGGCGACCGGTGAGACTGGGGAACCGGAGGGCGTGTATAACCTGAGAAAAAGCCTCAAACACTAGTGTATAGAGTCGTGCCACTCCCTTTTCTAAAGGCACCGCCTCCGGCGGCACGGTGCGGGGACGTAACTTCAGTTGCGTCCCCCTAGAATGGTGCCACTCCCCTTTCTTAACGGCACCACCTCCGGCGGCACGGTGCGGGGACGTAACTTCAGTTGCGTCCCCCTAGAATGGTGCCACTCCCCTTTCTTAACGGCACCACCCCCGGCGGCACGGTGCGGGGACGTAACTTTAGTTGCGTCCCCTTAGAATGGTGCCACTCCCCTACACTAAAACCACCCCCGCAGTATCCTGCAAGTGTCGCTACTGGCACAGGGGAGTGGTCCCCCTCGAAGGGGACGCAACTAAAGTTACGTCCCCGCACCGTGCCACCGGAAGAGGTGCCATTTGAGACAGCGCCGACCCCAGCGGACCCAGCTACAACGCAGAAATACCCACCCTAAAATAAATAGGCCGCAATAATGCGGCCTATGATCTACTTCACGTTACGCCCAGGCTTTGATTCAACTGGCCGCAAGCTGCTTCTCGCGCTTGATTTCACTCTCGATATACTTGGCCCACTGGGTGCAGGTCTTCTTACTGCGCTTATCCTTGGCACACTGGTTAAAATCCTTCAGCGCAGCCTCATAACGACCCAGGTTGGCCCGCGCCATACCCTGCACCACGTAGAGCTGATCCATACGCTTAACGCCGCCTTTCTTGATAGCATCCGCCGCCGCTTCAAGCGCTTCTTTATTCTGGTCGTTATCGAGATAAATACCGGCCAGGCGAGCAAATAAATCACCCTTGTCAGACTTCCTCGCAGCACGGGCCATCACCGGGATGGAATCCTCGACTTCCTGGGCCAGACGCAATGCCTGCGCATAGAATTCCAGATTCTTGGAGGTCGGCTCGACGATCTTGTCTTTGAGACCTTTACCCACTACCTTGGCCGCCTTGTAGGGCACTTCCTCACCCATCAGCAGATAAGCCAGATTGAGCAGCTCCTTCTCCTTGTTCAGGCCACCCATCACATACAGGGCTTCCATGGCATAGAGTTGATCCTTCTCGCGGTTAACGGAGCCGTACATACCCGCCAACTGTCTCCAGTAAGTCATTTTCGGGTAGTGACGCACCATCTTCTCGAGGATATTGATCACTTTTTTATAGTCATTTTTATCGTAGTAGAGCGCACGCTGCAGGGAATACCAGTTTTCCTTGGGTATTTTGTTCCTACCTTCCCAATCGTCGATCGCGATATTGGTATGCTTAAGCGCCGGCCCCATCTGGTTGGACTGATAGTAGGCCTGTGCCAGCAGGATATGGGAGTCGGAACCGACGATAGGCGCCACCTCCATCCAGGCTAACAGTGCCTTGATGGCGTTGGGGTAGTCTTCGAGTACGAAATAGAGCTGGGCGATGGTGTACATGGTGCCCTGTTCCAAACCGATGGGAATCTCAGGGCTCTGCGCCACCACCAACTTGTAATAACGGATAGCTTCCTTATAGTTCTCGAGGGTGTAATAAACGAAGCCGAAGTAGTTGTATAGCTGGGCTTTCTCGTACTTGTTGAATTTATCAGTCCCTTTTTGAATATCTTTCAACTCTTCCAGCGCCTTGGGGAAATTCGGCTTAGCGCCCTCTTCTTCGGGACTGACCAACTCCTGCACCACGGCGAACTTCTTAAAAACACTTTCGCGCAGCGCCGGGGTCTTGCGGGTTTTGTACTTGGGCTTTTGCTTCTCGTCCTGCTGCGCAAACGCTGAGCCGGCGGTGAAACCCTCCTGCCCCAGCTCCTGCATCACCACACTGCCAAGCGCCGGCACCATAGCCAGGGGCAAGGCCAGCAACGAGTGCCTAAGCAGCCGTTTCACGTTTCTTATTATTGAAGCAGACGTCACTGTTGAGGCTGTCATACTCATCGTTTCCACCTCCATCTATTTCGCAATTGCAAACGTGATTTTGTTGCGTACTCCGGGTACTTCAACCGGCTCACCATCAATCACACGGGGTTTGTACTTAAACTTCAGCGCGGCCTTCAGCGCCGAGCTGTTAAAGATAGTCGTCGGATTGCCCCGGGTATCAACCGCTTCGATCACCACCGGATCGCGCACGGCACCACTTTTGGTCACCGTAAATTCGACGATAACATAGCCCTCGATACCCCGGCTCAAGGCCCGATTGGGGTAGCGCGGCTGCACTTTCACAATGGGAAGATACTCGCCGTCCGATGAGAACCCACCTATACCACCCACTTTCAGGTTGGCTGCTATGCGTGGCGCCGACATATTGAGAGCATCGGGGTTGACATCGGGGGTGTCAAACTCGGGCTCCGGCAAATCCGGTGGCGGCTCTTCCGGGTCCTCCGGCTTGTCGGGCTTTTCGGTGTCGTACTGGGTTTCGATCTCGGTTTCCGGCATGGTGATGTCGGCAATCTTGCGCTCTTCGACCTCTTCCGGCTCACCCATGTTCGCCGCAATAAGCGTATGCATCAGAAACAAGAGGCCGAAGGTCGTGGCTAATGCCAGGGCTCCCGCCGTTATCAATCGTGCAACATTCATAGCGCTCTACTTCTTCTCAGTGGCTACAGAGACGTCAAACACGCCGGCCTCGCGGGCCGCTTCGGCCACCGCGGTCAGGAGTTTGATACTCGCCTTGTCATCGGCCTGGATCACCACCGCACCCTTGGGGTTTTCCGCATGCAGCCGCTCGATATTGACACGCACCATGCGCTGGTCAACCTGGCGCTTGTCGATCCAAACCTGATCATTTTCGGTGACGGCAACCAGAATATTGGCGTTTTTCTTGAGTTCTGCCGTCGTCGCCTCCGGGCGATTTACCTCGATCCCGGTCTCTTTAATGAAAGAAGCAGTGACGATAAAGAAGATCAACATGATAAATACCACGTCGAGCATGGGGGTCAGGTCAATGGCGCCCGCTTCTTCTTCCGCCTTTTGATTTTTCCTGCTCATAGTAACTCTCTTGTCACGGGAGCAGCTCCGACGGCAGAAACTCCCGCCGTCAAAGCTTCCCCTTACTTTAACCAGACTGTTTTGCCGGCAGTTGGTTCCGGCAGGGTCCGGTATGCGTCAGCCTTAGTGGTCCATCGTCAAATGGTCTGCCAACAACTGGTTTTCGCGCTCGGCGACCCGGGTCACCAGGGTGTTGCCAAACACGCCGGACAGCGCCGCAACCATGCCCGCCATCGTCGGGATCGTTGCCTTGGATACCCCGCTGGCCATGGATTTGGCGTCGCCGCCGCCGGTGACCGCAAGAATGTTAAACACCTCAATCATACCCCAAACGGTTCCCAGCAGACCAAATAAAGGCGCCAGAGATACCATAGTGGCGATCAAATCGAGATTGTTGTTCACTTTCTCGGATACGCGGGAAATCAGCGCCTCGCGGATCTGGTGAGCATTCCAGGATTTGCGCTCGGGGCGCGCCTCCCAGGTGTCCAGCGCCGCCTGCACATCTCTGTGCAGGGGGCCCCTGAAGTACCAGATACGCTCGAAAATCAGCGTCCACATAACGAAGGTCAGGATAGCGATGAGGATCAGTACCTCACCACCCTGATTCACAAAGGCCTTAATGGCCGCTAGTGCTTCCATTAATGCCAACATGTTACGTCTCCCTACTTGCGCTCAGCATGTTCAGCGATAATGCCGGCGCTCTGCTCATCCAGGATATGGATGATACGCTTGGCGCGTCCACTCACCAGGGTATGCATCAGGACGGTCGGAATGGCCACAATCAGGCCCAGCACTGTAGTCACCAGGGCGCTGGAGATACCGGCCGCCATGGTCTTCGGATCACCGGCACCGAACACAGTGATGGCCTGGAAGGTGATGATCATACCGGTCACCGTACCCAGCAGCCCTAACAGCGGCGCCACCGCGGCGATGATCTTGAGCAAATTGAGACCGGATTCGATGGCGGGACGCTCTTTGAGTACCGCCTCCTCCAGCTTCAGCTCCAGGGTTTCACCGTCGAGACCCGGGTTGTCCTCTGCCACTTTCAGCACTCGCCCAAGCGGGTTGTTGGTGTTGGCCCGCTCAGACTTCAACTGCGCGTTGACTTTGCTGCTCATGCTCGACAGTGCCAGGAAGCGCGCCACTGCCAGCAACACCGCAAACACCCCCACACAGGAGATGATATAACCGACCAGCTTGCCGTCATGCCAGCGCTCGATCAGGGAGGGGCTGTTGATCAGAGCCGACAACAGTGAACCGCCGCTGGGGCCGGTGGGGTCAATACCGACACGGGTAAAACCGTCGCTGGAGGACTGCAATTCCGTCGCAGCGCTCAGGAATGCGCCGGCGGGCTGGCGGGTCAGCTCTTCAAGTTTCTCGCCCTTGGGGTTGAAAGCCAGGTACTGGCCGTCAGACACCAGGTTGAAGGTACCGATACGCACCACTTCCTGTTCTACCTGTTCACCGTTGGGTTTGATAACGGTATCCATGAACTTGACCACCTTGCCGCCCTCAATGGTCTCGCGCTGCAACTCGAACCACAGGCGCTCGATTTCCTCAATAGTGGGCAATTGGGTGGCGCTGTTCATCTTCTCGATCAGATCGTCGAGAAACTCTGCCCGGCCGGGCATTTGGGCGCTGATAATCGAGGTCTGCAGATTACTGCGCAGGTCGCCGGCGGTGGAGGTCAGGTGACCAAACAGCTCCTTCAGGGACCCGAGGCGCTCCTGCAGTTGCTGGCGCTTGGCGGAAACCTGTATCTCCTGCTCTTCGTAAGTCTTCTCGAGGCGGGTGGAGCGCGCCTCTTCATTGGCCTTGGTGCGCTGTGCCTGGTTCAGCAGGTTGCGTTGATTGGCCTTTTGACGGCGGAATTCCGCCTCGCGCTGGCGGTGCTCCTTGGTTTCGGCAATCTGGCTGTTTTGTACTTTTCTCAGCAACTCATCGAGCGACGACGCCTGCTCCTGGGCCAGGGCGCTACCGGCCAGCAGCAGCCCAGCTACCGTTAAGGCCAGCGCCTGCTGCAAACAATGCTTCAAACTTTGAAAACTGATCGTGTTCATTGCGCTGCCTCCGGAGCCAAAATCGGTAACCTCATGATATCGGGGGTGGCCTGTTTCTTGGCCATGCGGAGACCGACGAGAATGGCGCTGCGGAATTGTCCGGGGGCCAACTCAACCCAGGCGCGCTGGCGCTGGTCCCAGGCACCGGACAACTCGGTGTCGGTAGTCTGATACATCAGAGCGATGCGGCCGACGCGCAGCACATTCACTTCACGCTCCTGGCCACCCACATCAAGGGTATCCTTGTAGGTGTCTATCTTGCGGCCGTACTCGGCCTCGATCTTATAAGCCTCCAATACCTGGCGGAATTTCTCGGCAACCGAGATATCGGCGCGCTCCTGATTGGCACGCAGCATCTCCAGGCGATCATTGCGCTCATCCATGTGGAAGGGCATATCCAGTGCCACAAACTGCTCCAGGGCATCCAGCATACGCAAGATCAGCGGCTGGATTTGCCGCTCGATCACGGTGACGTTTTCGATGGAGGTTTCGAGCTCGTTGATAACCTCCAACTGGTTGGCGATCTGCCGCTCCAGCTGGGAGTTGTAGACTCTCAGTCCGTCGATCTGCTTATTGACGGTCTTAAAGTCCTGCAGCAGGTCCGCGGTTTCATCCGCGAGCTTGTCGATACGCTGCTGGGACTTGAGTGCGGCAGACGTCTTTGCCTGGCCGACTTTCAGGATCGAGTCCAAAGTTTTATCCGCATGGGCAGCACTTCCAATAAGCGCGCCGGCAGAAAGCACAGTAGCCATAGCCACGGCTTTGAATCGCTGGTTCTTCATATCTCCCCCAACTCGGGTGCTTGCTTGCAATCAACTACCATAATCAAAAAAAACCGATAGGCTTCAAAGAAACCGGGATTTCAGAGAATATAGTTTGCGACGAAAAATAGCCGCCAAGAAATTTATTAGATCAGTCCAGATGCTCGGCAGGGCTAGGTGCGGGCCATTGTAATAACAGGCATCGCAAACATTCAATAATTTATAAGAAAACCGCCCCTATTTGTGTAGATTGGTATCATTCAAGTAACACTTTTTTGCACTTGGCACTATTTGCGGTAACAATCGTCAATCACAGGTAAAGCCATCTCTCGATCGGTGATATATGGCCTCATTTGAACAAAAAACACTCGCGGCGATTACTTAATAGGCAGGGCAGACATTTCACCTATTACCATTGGTAACACGATCCAGCACGATAAACGCATGGGGAAGGCTGTTGTCGTTACCTGCGGCGTGATCCTCCCGGGATACCTCACACCACTCGGCAAGATCGATATCGGGAAAGAAAGCATCGCCTTCGACACGGGCGCTGACGCGGGTCAGGTAGAGGCGCCGGGCCAGCGGCAACCCCTCGGCATACAACTGCGCGCCGCCGATCAACATCGCCTCGGCCGCCGGCGCTTTTAGCACCGCGGCGGCCTTATCCAGGGCGGCGGCCAGGGAATTAACGGCCACCACCCCGCCGGCACGCCAGTCGCGCTGGCGCGTCACCACAATATTGTCGCGCCCGGGTAACGGCCGGCCGATGGAATCGAAGGTCTTGCGGCCCATGATAACGGGTTTGCCCATGGTCACCCGCTTGAAGTACTGCAGGTCTTGGGGCAGGTGCCAGGGCAGTTGGTTGTCGCGACCAATAACGCCATTGGCCGCTACCGCGGCTATTACAGCCAGTTTCATCGAACTCTCTCTCCCCACCTCTGGATCAGGATGCCTAAATAGCAACGGGCGCCGGTATATGAGGATGTGCCCGATAATCCTGCAATGAGAAGTCTTCGTAGCAAAACCCGAACAGGTCTTTTACCTCGGGATTGATCTGCATCCGGGGCAAAGGGAAGGGCTCGCGGGCCAACTGGGTCTCCACCTGCTCCCTGTGATTGAGATAGAGATGCGCATCGCCGAAAGTATGGACAAAATCACCGGGCTGCAAGCCGCTCACCTGGGCCACCATCAGCGTCAGCAGCGCGTAGGAGGCGATGTTGAACGGCACCCCCAAAAATACATCGGCGCTGCGCTGGTAGAGCTGGCAAGACAACCGGCCCTCAGCTACGTAAAACTGGAACAGTGTGTGGCAGGCCGCCAGCGCCATATTGCCGTGCGCCACATTCTGCTGCGGAGAGAGGGCCTCGTCGGGCAGTTGCGCCGGATTCCAGGCGGACACGATCAGGCGGCGCGAATCGGGTCGGGACTGTAACTGCTGCAGCACCTGCGCCATCTGGTCGATGCCGGTGCCGCCGGCGTCCGGCCAGGAACGCCACTGGTAGCCGTAGATCGGACCCAGATCGCCGGATTCGGTGGCCCACTCATCCCAGATGCTGACACCGTGCTCCTTCAGGTAGGCGGTATTGGTATCGCCGCGCAGGAACCATAGCAGCTCGTGAATAATCGACTTCAGATGGCATTTCTTGGTGGTTACCAGAGGAAATCCCGCGGCCAGATCAAACCGCATCTGATAACCGAACACACTGAGGGTGCCGGTGCCGGTGCGATCCTCTTTGCGCACGCCGTTGTCGCGCACATGGCGCATCAGGTCCAGATACTGCTTCATTTTATTCCCTCAACCACTTGCTCTTTCACTGCGGGCCGGGACATACCGCCGGTAGCGATAACCCCATACCGTTAATCCGATCCCCGCCACAATCATGGGCAGGGACAACACCTGGCCCCGGGTCATCCAGTCAAACAACAGCTGGTCCTGCAAATGGCTGTCCGGCTCCCGCACGAATTCAACCAGAAACCGAAAACAGCCGTAGAGCGCCAGGAACAGCCCGCCGACCGTGGCCCGCGGTCGCGGCTTGGACGAAAACCAGAACAGGACCACAAACAACACCAGCCCTTCCAGAAAAGCCTGGTATAACTGTGAGGGATGGCGCAACAGACCCAGTTCGTCCTTGGGGAATTGCATGCCCCAGGACAGGGTCGTCTCCCGCCCCCATAACTCGCCGCCGATAAAATTGCCGATCCGCCCCAGCCCCAGCCCCAGGGGCACCAGCGGGGCGACAAAGTCCAGCACATCGAGCGGATGCTGTTTGAGCCGGCGGGCATACAGCCACATGGCGACAAGCACGCCGATCAGGCCGCCGTGGAACGACATACCGCCCTCCCACACCCGAAACAGCCACAGCGGATCGCCCAGCCATTCCTCGAAATGATAAAAGATCACATAACCACAGCGGCCACCCAGAATGACGCCGAGGGCACAGTAAACGATCAAATCCTCCACCTGCGACTTTTGTATCGGCGAGTATTTGTTCTGCGCCCGTTTCAGTGCCAGCAGCCAGGCCCCGATAAAGCCGAGCAGGTACATCAGCCCGTACCAGTGGATATCCAGCGGGCCGATTACTCGGTCACCCAGGTTAAAGGGGCCGATCGAAACCGCTACGGGATCAATGTTGGGATATTTCATAAGGCGTCTAAAATCCTGACCTGGCAACGGCAAAAGGCAGGGGATGATACCATTGCGACCCCGCGCACCCAAACTCTGCCGGGGCGGTATTATCGCGGCAAGAGCTGCTAAACTCCACGCTCAACTGCTATTTTCCGCCGATGAGGTAAACGCCCGCCCCATGTGTTTGATTTTATTTGCCCATCTTTATCATCCGGACTACCCGCTGGTGGTCGCTGCCAATCGCGATGAGTTCTACGAGCGCCCCACCCGCGCCGCACATTTCTGGAGCTGCGACCCGAATGTCCTGGCCGGCGTCGACAGCCGCGCCGGCGGCACCTGGCTCGGTATTACCCGCAGCGGCAGGTTCGCCGCCATTACCAACTACCGGGAAGACAGCGCGCCCCGCACGGACAAGCAGTCGCGCGGGCAACTGACCCGGGACTTTTTGCGCACTGAACAGGCGCCGGCGGACTACCTGCGCCGAGTGCACCGCCAGGCCGCCGACTACAACGGCTTCAATCTGCTGCTCGGGGACGGGCGCGACCTGTTCTACTACAGCAACCGGGAGCACAGTATTACCGAGTTGGAACCCGGCATCTACGGCTTGAGCAACGGCCTCTTGGACAGCCCCTGGCCCAAGGTTACCGGCGGCAAAGACGCGCTCCGGGCAGCCGTCGACGGCGTCCCCAGCAGCACCGGGCTGTTGGAGATATTGGCCGACCGGCAGACAGCCCCGGAATGCGAGCTGCCCGACACCGGCGTGCCGCTGGAGTGGGAGCGACAGTTGTCACCCCGTTTTATCCGGGCTGGTGATTATGGTACGCGGGCCTCCACTGCCATTATTGTGCAGGGGAGGGAGGTGGAGTTTACCGAACGCAGTTTTAGCGCCGGGCCGGAAGAAGAAGTCGACACAAACACCTACCGTTTCGCTTTACCTTGAACAAGCCTGCGTCACCTCTCCCGGCGGCACGGTGCGGGGAGAGGCGCCTTTAGCGAGGAGCGTAGCACAGCAAAGAACTTCACGCGTTGGCAGGGCGCAGCAGTTTGGTAATACCGGCCCGCTGCAGGGAATTCTCCACAAAATGGCCGATGGCATCGGCATCCGTCAACTGCATCACCTCCGCCAGCAGGTCCTCGGCCTGCTCCAGGGTCACACTGCGAATAACCGACTTGACCTTCGGCAGGTTGGTGGCATTCATGGACAAGACATCGAAACCCATCGCCATCAACAGCAGGGCAGCGCCGGGATCGCCCGCCAGTTCACCGCAGATGCTGACCGGTGTACCCTGGCTGTGCGCATCGGCAACTACCTGCTGCAGGGCCCGCAGCACCGCCGGGTGAAAAGCATCGTAGAGGTCGGCAACCCGGGCGTTGTTGCGATCCACCGCCAGCAGGTACTGGGTGAGGTCGTTGCTGCCCACCGACAGAAAATCGACCCGCTCGGCCAGTTCGCGGGCCTGGTAAACGGCCGCCGGCACCTCCACCATAACGCCTATCGGCGGTAAATCTATCTTATGACCCTCTTCCAATAACTCGTGGAAAGAGCGGTAAATCAACGTCTGGGCCGCCTCCAACTCGAGCACACTGGAAATCATCGGCAACATAATGCGCAGGTTATTCAAGCCTTCACTGGCCTTTAACATAGCCCTTACCTGGGCCAGAAAGATTTCCGGGTGGTCGAGCGTGACCCGGATGCCGCGCCAGCCCAAAAACGGATTGGCCTCCTCGATGGGAAAGTAGGGCAGCGACTTGTCACCGCCGATATCCAGGGTGCGCATAGTGACCGGGTGAGGAGCAAACGCCTCGAGCTGCTCCCGGTAAATCAGGCGCTGCTCCTCTTCACTGGGAAAGCGGTCGCGCAACAGGAACGGCACTTCGGTGCGATACAAACCCACCCCCTCGGCACCGCGTTCGAGCGAGCGCACCACATCGGCCATCAGCCCGGTATTCACCCACAGGGGCACCCGGTGGTGGTCCTGGGTTTCGCAGGGCAATTCTTTCAGGGCTTCCAGCCCGCGCACCAGCTCCTGTTCCTCGAGACAGATGGCCTCATAGTGACGGCGCAGCTCGGGGCCCGGATCACTGTAGACGCGACCGTGGTAGCCGTCCACCACCAGCTCGCGTTGCTCCAGTTGCGTGTAGGGCAAGTCCACGGCGCCCATCACGGTCGGGATCCCCATGGCCCGCGCCAGAATCGCCACGTGCGAGTTGCCCGAGCCCTGCACCGATACCAGCCCCGCCAGCTTGTCCTTGGGCACCTCGCCGAGCATGGAGGCGGTCAGTTCCTCACCCACCAGGATGGTGTTTTTGGGAAAGGTGCGACATTGCTGGGCCGACTCCTGCAGGTAAGCCAGCACCCGGCGCCCCAGATCGCGCACATCGGCAGCCCGCTCGCGCAGATAGGCATCGTTCATACTGGAAAAATTGTTGACGTGTTCGAGGATCACCTCGCGCCAGGCAAAGGGCGCGCTGATGCCCTGGCGAATCCGCTCGGTCACCTCGCCGCCGAGGGCGGCATCGTCCAGCATCCCCACATAGGCGTCAAACAGTGCCTGCTCCTCGCGGTTGATGCGCGGTTTCAGTTTGTCTCCCAGCGCCCTGATATCGTTGCGCACCGCCACCAGGGAGCGGTGGAAAAACACCAGCTCCTCGTCAATATTGCTACAGCGCTTAAAAGGTACGGCATCCAGGTCCGCCGGCGGCGCCATCACCACCGCCTGCCCGATGGCGACGCCGGGGGCCCCGGCGACACCGACAAATTTCGCCTCCACCGCCTTCTGGCCCATATATTCCAGGGCCCCGGTGGCCTCCGCATGGGCGATAACACCGGCCAGTTGCGCCGACATGGTGACCAGAAACGCCTCGTGCCCCTCGTCAAAGCGGCGCCGCTCAATCTGCTGTACCACCAACACCCCGAGCACCTCCCGGTGGTGAATGATCGGCACGCCGAGAAAGGAACTGTAGCGCTCTTCACCGGTTTCGGGGAAATACTGGTACTTGGGGTGAGTCTCGGCGTGTTCCAGGTTGATGGGCTCTTCACGCACCACCACCCGCCCCACCAGGCCCTCATCCGGGGCCAGGTGCACCTTGCCCACGGCATCGGGATTGAGGCCGTCGGTGGACATCAACACATAACCGCCCTTGCCGTCACGCAAATACACCGAGCAGACATGGGTTTCCATCGCCGCCTTCACCCGGCTCACAATAATCGCCAGCGCCGCCTTCAGATCGCGGGCGGTATTGACCTCCTGGACGATATTGCGCAGAGAATTCAGCATCGCGTGACCTCGGTGCGCCCCTGGGCGGCCTCCAACTGCGCATGGGCCGGCGCCAGTTCCTTCAGAGCGCGCCGATAGACGTCGCGCTTGAACGCCACCACCTTGCCGAGCGGGTACCAGTAACTGACCCAGCGCCAGCCGTCAAATTCCGCCGGACCGCCGTTTTCCAGGCTGACACTGCTGTCATCAGCGAGCAGTTTGAGCAAAAACCACTTCTGCTTCTGCCCCACACAGACGGGGGTCGAGTGCTGGCGCACCAGGCGCCGCGGCAGCCGGTAGCGCAGCCAGCCGCGGGTGGCGGCGAGCAGTTCCACCTGTTTGGGTCTGAGACCCACCTCCTCGTAAAGTTCTCTGTAGAGGGCCTGTTCCGGCGACTCATCGTCGTTGATACCGCCCTGGGGAAATTGCCAGGCATCCTGGCCACCGACGCGACGAGCCCATAGCAGCCGGCCTTCGGCATTGGTCAGCACAATGCCTACATTAGGTCGAAAGCCATCGGCGTCGATCACACCTATCTCCCTGTTTATTATCGTAAACCCGCCCCTGTCCGGGCGAGTGGCGGCTAACTATTGTTCCACAAATCAACGACTTTCAGCAATCGGGCCGATTTGCGTGACCTGTGTGGCGAAATAGGACACGGTCGCCGACATAGATATCATTGAGTTGACTTTTCTCTGGTATCCTGGCGATCTTTACAGCATAGCAGCCAAACAACCCGGGGAGATGCGGTGAGCCTGGCGATTTTTGATCTGGACAATACCCTTATCGGCGGCGACAGCGACCATTTGTGGGGAGAATTTCTGATAGGCCGGCAGTTGGTCGACGCGCAGCACTACAAAAGTGAGAACGACCGGTTTTACCGCGACTACCAGACCGGCCGTCTCGATATCGACGCGTTTTTGGCGTTCTCCCTGGAACCCCTGGCCAGAATTCCCATGGCCCGACTGCAGGAACTGCACCGCCAGTTTATGAGCGAATGCATAGCACCCATCCGCCTGCAAAAAAGCGATGCGCTGCTGCAAAAACACCGGCGCCGGGGCGACGACCTACTGATTATCACCGCCACCAACCGTTTCGTTACCGCGCCGATTGCACGCCTGCTCGGCATCGACGACATACTCGCCACCGAGCCGGAAATCAAAGACGGTGTTTACACCGGCAGGCATGTGGGCACACCCTGCTTTCGCGAGGGCAAGGTCACCCGGCTGCAACACTGGCTGCAAGATTACCCCGGCACCCTGCAGGACAGCAGCTTCTACAGCGACTCCATCAACGATCTGCCGCTCCTGCAAAAAGTGGATAACCCCATCGCCGTGGACCCGGACGATAAACTGCGCCAACACGCCGTCGAACACGGTTGGGACATTATCAGCCTGCGTAAATAAAAGAAATAAGAAGGACAACGACGTGCCCGACAACAATACTCTCTACAGGACTTTGCCAGGTAACAACCCGAGGGTGATGTTGCAAAACCGTTATCAGTCTCTGGCGCGCCGGTGGCTGCTGCTACCGGCAGCGGCGCTGATGATCACCGCCGGCTGCGGAGAAAAAGCGCCACCACCGCCGGTGGAGGAAACCCCGGCGCCGGTGGTTAACGACGCGCCCCTGGCCCCCGCCACTCTCACTGCCTGGCAACTGGGAGACACTTACCTCACCGAGGCGCAGACCGGCGCCGGCCGCTTGTGTGAGGCGGTGCAGCAATTACTCGCGCAACCGGATGCCGACAATCAGACCCTGGCGCGCCAGGCCTGGCACCGGGCCCACAACGACTACCACCGCTTCGATATTTTCCGGGCGCTGGCAGGCAGCAACCCCGGACTGTTTGGCGAGCTGGCGGCGCTGAACTCGCCGATCGATACCTGGCCCATCATGCCCGGGTACCTGGATTACTTCGACGTCTACACCCATAGCGGTATCGTCAACGATATCGCCGTGCCAATCACTGCCAGCGCCATCCGGCGACAGCACGGCTTCAGCGATAACACCGATGTCAGCCTGGGCCTGCATGCCATCGCCTATTTGCTGTGGGGGGAGGGTGGCCAGCGACCACCGGCGGACTTCGCCGCCGCCACTGAAATACCGGCCAACCAGCGCGGCGCGGGGATCAGTGTCGTGGACCTGCCGAACAATCGGCGCCGCGACCTGATCGCGCTGATGTGCAATTTGCTGGGCGACGACCTGGCCAGCCTGCAACAACGGTGGAGCAGCGCCGAGGCCGCCATGCCGGTTCGATACCGGCAACTCTTGCCCCAGAGCCGACTGCAGTTGTTGCAGCAGGCAGCCCAGCATTTTTTGACTCAGGACCTGATCGCCCGGCAACTGACACCGCTGCTGCAGGACACCGGCGATCCCGCAGAGGCGGTACACAGTTTTTACGCCGGAGACTCAGCCCGCGCCATGGCGGCAGGTATCGAGGGCCTGCAACAATTACTGCTCACTGCGAACACCGGGCTGGCTATTTGGCTGCTGGAGGAGGAGCCCCGGGCGCAACTGACAGAGACGCTGGCAAAGGCCCTGACCCTGCTGCAAACCACCGTGTTGCACGGCAATGAAACAACCCAGAAGCCGGCGGTGACGGAGCTGCGCGACACCCTGGCGGCCGCGGCCAGTTTAATCGGACCCGAACGGCCCGGCAGCGATGACGTGGCAAGCGAGTAGCCGGACTCCAGACATCGGTGTTGCAATAGCGTCTAGGCCGCCACTACCCGCACAAAAGCAGCTTTCAGGTAATCCGTTTCCACAATCGCCGGATGCACCGGGTGGTCGGGTCCCTGCCCACCCTGGTAGACCAGTTGCACGTGCCGGTCGAGATGGCGGCCGGCGCCGCGAATAATATCGGTCAGCGCCTGCCGCTCCAGGTGCATGGAACAGGAAGCCGACACCAGCAGGCCGTCGCGCTGCAACAACCGCATGCCCAGTTCATTGATATGCCGGTAGGCGGCGGCGCCGGCTTTCTGGTCTTTGCGACGCTTGATAAACGCCGGCGGGTCCAGCACCACAATATCGAAACGCTCGCCCTCGTCGAGCAATTGTTTCATCACCGCTATGGCCTTACCGGCCCGGGTTTGCACGCGATCGCCGACACCGTTGAGGGCGGCGTTCTCCCCCACCCAATCCAGTGCCTGTTGCGAGGCATCGACACAGACTACCTGATCGGCACCGCCGCAGGCCGCCTGGATACCCCAGCCGCCGATATAGGAAAACACATCCAGCACCCGCTTGCCGCCGGCGCAGCCCTGCAAGTGGGCGCGGTTGAGCCGGTGATCGTAAAACCAGCCGGTTTTCTGTCCCGCCGCTATCGGCGCCAGGAAGCGGGCGGCGTTTTCCTGCAATTCCACCACTTCGGGTACTTCACCGACAGTCTCGACATAGGCCGGCAGCGCTTCCAGGTCTCTGGCCGAATGATCGTTGCGCAGCAGGATACCCTTGGGCTTAAGACACTGCTGCAGTGCACCGACCACCTCGTCTTTGACCCGCTCCATACCGGCGGTGGCAATCTGCACTACCAGAATCTCGCCAAACCGATCCACCACCAACCCCGGCAAGAGATCGGAATCGCCAAACACCAGCCGATAAAAAGGTGCGGTGAACCATTGACTTCGCAACGCCAGCGCCTGCTCGAGGCGGCGCAGCAACAGTGCGCGAGTCAGTGGCCGGTCGCCGTCGCGGCTGACCAGGCGAGCGCAGATCAGCGTATTGGGATTGACAGTCGCCACACCGAGGCACTGGCCGCGGCTGTTTAATACCTGTGCCTGCTGGCCCGGTGCAAACGCTTTCAGGGGACTTTTGGCGGTGTCCACCTCATTGGAATAAATCCACAGGTGACCGCGCTTCAGGCGTTTATCCGCCTGGCTTTTCAGGATCAACGGCGATGGCGACATGGGTGGGCTGAGAGTCAAGCGGGCGGGTGAGCTTACTCGTCCGCCTCGGCGATCTCCCGGTAGGCATCGGCATCGAGCGCATTTTCCAACTCGCTGATATCGCTGGGCTTCACTTTAAAAAACCAACCATCATCGTAGGGTGATGCGTTGACGGTTTCCGGCGCGTCCTCGAGCGCTTCATTGACGGCGATCACTTCACCGGACACCAGTGAATAAATATCCGAGGCGGCCTTCACCGATTCCACAACCCCGGCCTCCTCGCCGACGCTGACGGTGCTGCCGACCTCAGGCGCTTCCACATAGACGACATCACCCAGGCTGTCCTGGGCGTGGTCGGTAATGCCGATGGTCACACTGCCGTCCTCTTCCACCCGGGCCCACTCGTGGCTGGCCAGATATTTTAACTCCGTACGAATCTCGCTCATTTGTTAGTCCTCAAACAATCAACTTAATCAGTGCACTCTTATCTTGGCGCTACTGCTTCATTATTCGGGTTAATGTTTCCTTGCAGCTACGGCTTCGCTGAAACTGTTTTCACTTAAAGACGCGCCTTTCGCCGGAACTACTGCTTCGCTGGAGCTACAGCTTTATGTGGCTCCGGTCTACGTGGGCCACAGGAGCGCGGCGCTCAGTAGATTAAAGCAAAGATTGACCGTGGCGTACAAAACCGGGCTTCACCACTTTCACCGCTACCTGCTTGTTGCGCATTTCTACCAGACATGTGTCCCCGACTTCAACCGGCACCCGTGCCAGGGCGATAGAAAACCCGAGTGTCGGCGAATAGGTGCCACTGGTAACCACACCTTTGGCTGGTGCCTGCGCTGCCGCGTCGACGATTACCGCCTGCCCGGCCCGCAATACGCCGCGCCCCTCCAACACCAGCCCCACCAGCTTGTGGCTCGGCTGCCGCTGCCGCTCCGCCAGCACCGCGGCACGACCGACAAAGTCGCGCGTCTGCGGCTCCCAGGCCAGGGTCCAGGCCATATTGGCCGCCAGTGGCGATATCGACTCGTCCATCTCGTTGCCGTATAAATTCATACCGGCCTCCAAACGCAGGGTGTCCCGTGCCGCCAGCCCACAGGGCACCACACCCCGCTGCGCCAGCGCACGCCAGAATGCCTCGGCGTCCGCCTCGGGCAGAATAACCTCCAGGCCGTCCTCCCCCGTGTAGCCGGTGCGGGCGATAAACCACTCCTCTACCTGCACGCCTTGGAAAACACTGAGTCCGGCACTGGCTGCAGACCGGGCTGCGGAGGTCACGGCACCGACATGGCCGATAGCCTCAGGTCCCTGTACGGCAATCATCGCCAGCTCCGGGCGCTCGTTGATGGCGACGTCGAAGCCGTCGGCCTGGCGTCGCATCCAGGCCAGGTCCTTTTCCCGCGTGGCGCAATTTACCACGGTCCGGTACCAACCGCCCATATGGTAGACGATCAAATCGTCGATAACCCCGCCGCTGTCGTTGAGCATGGCGCTGTAAAGGGCCTTGCCGGGTTCACCCCCGAGCTTCTCGACGTCGTTGGCTAACAGGTGTCGGAGGTAAGCTTTACTCTGGGAGCCGGTGACATCCACGATAGTCATATGGGATACGTCGAACATACCGGCGTGGCGTCTGACCTGGTGGTGCTCCTCGATCTGCGAGCCGTAGTTGAGCGGCATGTCCCAACCGCCAAAATCCACCATTTTGCCCTGCATTTCCTGGTGGGTCTCGAATAAGACTGTTTTGTTGCCCATGAGAGGTACCTGATTTTACGGCGCTGGCAGCTGACACTTTATATCGCCGGCAGCCACTCCCAGTGAGTCGATGCCGGGTGCGACCGTTAGCCGTTAGCCGTTAGCCGTTAGCCGTTAGCCGTTAGCCGTTAGCCGTTAGCCGTCCGAGTTTCCGATAGTGATCACACTGTTTCCAATAGTGGAATAACGCCGCTATTGTAGCGAGTTTATAATCCGAATCAATGACGATTTGCAGTGCTAAACAGCGCGCGAACGCCGCACCATAATGACGACCGGCGGGATGCTCAACAATACCAGCGTCAGCGCCGGCAGCGCCGCCCGCTGCCACTCGCCCTCGGAGGTCAGCTCGAAGACCCGCACCGCCAGCGTATCCCAGCCAAACGGCCGCAGCAGCAACGTGGCCGGCATCTCCTTCATGGTGTCAACCAGCACCAGCAACAGCGCGGTCAGCAGGCCCGGTGCCAGCAGCGGCAGATAGATGCGCCGCAATACCCGCCACTGACCGGCACCAAGTGTATGGGCCGCCTCCTGAAAATGCGGCTTGATCCGTTCGAGTCCGGCCTGTACCGGCCCCACGGCGACAGAGAAAAAGCGAATCACATAGGCCAACACCAGCGCTGCGACACTGCCCACCAGAATCTGCGCCGGCGGCAACTCCAGCAACAGGCGCAGCGGATTGATCAACTGCCGGTCGATATATGCAAACGCCAGCAGGATACCCACCGCCAGCACCGAGCCGGGCAGGGCATAGCCGAGGCCGGCGAGCCGCACGGAGGTACTGATCCCAAGCCGTCCCGACACCCGCTGGCCATAGGCCACCAATACTGCGATCGCCACGGTTATCAGCGCCGCGCTGCCCCCCAGGGTGAAGGTGCGGAGGATCAGGGCGCCGTAGCGGGAATCAAGGCCGGTCGCGCGGGTTTCGAATACCCACACCAGCAACTGCAACACCGGCACCACAAACGCCAGCACCACCACACTGGTGCAATAAGCGCTGACCAGCAGACCCCGCCAGCCGGTCAATTGATAGGCCGTGCGAGTGCGGCGGGGCTGCTGGTGGATGCGGCCGCTGCCGCGGGCGCGCTGCTCGGCGTAGAGTGCGGCAAAGACAAACAGCAGTAACAATGAAGCCAGTTGTGCCGCCGCCTGCAGGTTAAAAAAGCCAAACCAGGATTTGTAGATAGCGGTGGTGAAGGTGTCGTAATTCAAAACCGATACCGCGCCGAAGTCCGCCAGACACTCCATCAACGCCAGTGCGGTGCCGGCCACAATGGCCGGGCGCGCCATCGGCAGCGCCACCCGCAGAAAGCTGGACCAGGGGCCGTTGCCGAGCAATCGCGAGGCATCCATCAAGCCCCGCCCCTGGGCCAAAAACGCCGCCCTGGCCAGCATGTAGACATAGGGGTAAAGCACCGTGGTCATCACCATCACGACGCCGCCGGCGCCGCGGATATCGGGAAACCAGGCATCGGCCCCGAACCAGTGCCGCCAGAGCGTCTGCACCGGGCCGCTGTAGCCCAGCAGCCCCAGGGCGACAAAAGCCACCACATACGTGGGTATCGCCAGCGGCAGCATCAATGCCCAATCGAGCCAGCGCCGGCCCGGGAACTCACACGTAGCGGTAAACCAGGCCAGACTCACCCCCAACACCATGACCCAGACACCCACGCCGAGCACCAGGATCAGGGTATTTCCCAGCAGGCGGCTCAATTGGGTGGCGATCAGGTGTTGCCAGACCTCGGTCTGCGCGCTGCCCCAACTCAATACGATAACGCTGACCGGCAGCAATACCAGGCCCGCCATCAACCAAGCTGGCAGGCGCCACAGCCGGCCATTGGGCGGCGGCGCCAAAGCAGCGGCCGGCAGAGCCGGCCGTTTGAGGGCGGTATCGGTCAAGGCGGTCCTTTCAATTAGGGCGGGTCCTTTCGAGTAAGGCCGTTCTATCAATTACGGCGGTTCTATGGCTCCAGGTGATCCTATCGGTATTGCGCCCGATCCATCAGTTTTACCGCGGCGGCCTGGAGCCTGCCGGCCGCCTCGACATTGACGTCGTCAGCTTTGAACTCACCCCAGGAGGCCACCTCAGCTGACGGTGCCACCGCAGGATTGGCGGGATACTCCTGATTCAGCTCGGCAAACTTACCCTGAGCCTCTGCACTGGACAACCACTCCAGCAACGCAACGGCGGCGGCCGGCTGCTTGGCGTGTTTGGTAATACCGGCGCCCGATACATTGATATGCACACCGCGTCCGTCCTGGTTGGGCCAGAACAGCGCCAGCGGCAATTGCGGGTTTTCCTTTTTCAGCCGGCCAAAATAATAAGTATTGACGATCGACACATCGCACTGTCCGGCCGCCATGGCCTCCATAACCTTGGTATCGCTCGAGTACGGATCGGTGGCAAGATTGGCCACCCAGCCGGCCACCACAGCCTCGGTGGCCTCTTCACCAAGCGTATTGATCATGGTCGCCACCAGGGACTGATTGTAGACCTTTTTCGAAGTGCGCAGGCACAACCGCCCACGCCAGGGTTCGGCGGTCAAATCCTCATAAGTGGAGAGCTGTTGCGGGTCCACCCGCTCGGTGGAATAGACGATGGTGCGCGCGCGCACAGACAGGCCAAACCAAGTGTTGTCCGCGGCGCGCAGATGTTGCGGAATATTGGCGGCAAGGGCCGGCGAGTCGACCTGGCGCAACACGCCGCGCTCGGTGGCCTGCCAGAGGTTGCCGGCGTCCACCGTGATCAGCATATCGGCCGGGGTGGTCTCGCCTTCAGCCTCCAGGCGCGCCAGCAGCGGCCCTTCCTTGTCGGTGATATAGCGGATCTCGACCCCGGTGTTGGCGGTGTAGCGATCGAACATTGGCTTGATCAAGTGCTCCTTGCGAGCTGAATAAACGGTAACTAGCGTGGTCGCTGCCTGCCCCGTATCCCCCTCGGGCGGACTGCGCTTATCACTACAAGCGGCCGCCAGCCAGACCACCGCACCGACCAACAGTATTTTACCCACTCTGTATATCACCCATGGCCCCCTTACTTCAAAGCAGTATGTCGCAACGCCGGGTCGGCGCCGCGAAAAGCAAAGATGATAAGTATTCTTATTCTCATAAGCAAACATTTATCGGGAAAAGGCGCTGCGGGCTTGACCTCGATCAAACAGCTATCCACACTGGCCGCCGTCAACCAACCTGCGCCGCAGTCGGCAATGTCGTCACAGCCTATGCAACCACAATTGTTCTCAAAAGTCGTACTGGCCTGGTTCGATCAGCACGGGCGCAAGCACCTGCCCTGGCAGCGGGATATCAACGCTTACCGCGTCTGGGTCTCCGAGATCATGCTGCAACAGACCCAGGTGAATACGGTAATTCCCTATTTCGAGCGCTTTATGCAGACCTTCCCGACCGTCGCCACCCTGGCTGCCGCACCGGTCGACGAGGTGCTGCACCTGTGGACCGGGCTGGGATACTATGCGCGGGCGCGCAACCTGCACCGCTGCGCTGCGGTGGTGGTAGAGCAATATGGCGGCGAATTCCCCGACACCGTAGAGCAGCTGAGTGAGTTGCCGGGTATCGGCCGCTCCACTGCCGGGGCCATCTGCAGTATTGCCTACGGCAAGTCCGCCCCGATACTGGACGGCAATGTCAAACGGGTGCTGGCACGTTTTCACGCGGTGTCCGGCTGGCCGGGCAAAAGCAGTGTGCTCAAGCAGCTTTGGGAGCATGCCGAGGCCTACACGCCAAAGCGCCGCAACGGTGACTACACCCAGGCGATGATGGACCTCGGGGCAACGCTTTGCTCGCGCGGCAAACCCGCCTGCGGTTTGTGCCCCCTCAAAGACGGCTGCCAGGCTTACCGGCAAGGTAACCCCGCCGACTATCCGGGTAAAAAACCGAAGAAGGAACTGCCCGTCAGGCAGGTACAAATGCTGATGCTGCGCAATCCCGGCGGCGAGCTGTTGCTGCAACGGCGCCCGCCGCAGGGTATTTGGGGCGGGCTCTGGAGTTTTCCGGAGCTGCCCGCTGAGGAGAGTCCGGAAGACTATTGCCGCGACCACGACCTGATGCTCGCCGAGCGCGAAACCTGGGACAGTTACCGGCACACCTTCAGTCACTTTCACCTGGACATTACCCCGGTGCTGCTGCAACTGAACCGGGAGCCGGACCGGATCATGGCGGCGGGTCGGTCAGTCTGGTATAACGTTCGGCGTCCCGAGGCCCTGGGGCTGGCGGCGCCGGTCAAGCGCCTGTTGGAGCAGCTCGCCGGTCTCGAGCCCATCACCGATCTCGAGCCCGCGGACTGAGATCGAACCCGAACAGCCAGTCGACAACCAAAAGGTATCGCCCATGTCCCGCACCGTATTTTGCCGCAAGTACCAGCAACAGATGGAAGGTCTGGAAGCTCCCCCGTACCCGGGCCCCAAGGGGCAGGATATTTTCGACAATGTCTCGCGCCAGGCCTGGCAGGAGTGGATGCGTCATCAGACCATGCTGATCAACGAAAAGCACCTCAATATGATGGATATGACCGCCCGCACCTACCTCAGCGAGCAAATGCAGAAGTTCCTGTCGGGTGAGGAATACGACGCCGCAGAGGGCTATGTGCCACCGCAACAATAAGTCCGCAAATGGCCCCGGGCGGCCTTGACTCGGGGCGGCTGAACGGGTTTAATACGCGCCTCTTCAGCTTTGTCGGCCTTGCATCCTGCAGGCGTCAAGCTCTTTGCCCAGATAGCTCAGTCGGTAGAGCAGTGGACTGAAAATCCTCGTGTCGGTGGTTCGATTCCGCCTCTGGGCACCAAACAACCCCTTAAAAACCATATTGTTGCGAAGTCACACTAAGGTCTCGAAAGACAGTGAGCCCTCAAAGTGGCGACAGAGTGTCGACGCCGTTTTTCCGGTTTGACCTGCGGCTCCACATCATCAAAGCCGCAGCGGCGGTTAAACAAGTGTCGACGCCCGGGGTCTAAAAGCAGAACCAGCCCAACACCTGATTGAGTCAACCTTATTTAGGCGGCAACTCGAATCTTGATTTTACGACTTCCCAGCCTATAATACGCGCAAACCAAATTTGAGACGGTAATGACTTTACTACGTTCAAAGCACGGCAGTTTTTATATCTGGACGCCCGGGATGATATGTAATCCACAGGAGGATCTCGCACGTCCACAATTTGCCTGCTAGACGAAGAATCTGGTAGGCAATAGGCCTTCCAGCTTTAGTTTAAGTATTCATACAGAAAACCCGGAAGGCGAAATACGCTTTTCGGGTTTTTTTTCGCCTGAAGGAAATGAAAATTTAAAAATTGGGCCGTTAGTTCAACGGTTAGAACGCTGGCCTCATAAGCCGGTTACAGACCGGGGCGACGCTTCGCTTCGACTCTCTCACGGGCCACCAAATTTAGGAAATCAACAGGAAAGAGAGATTTATTTTAATTGAGGCTTAGAACATTTTTTTATAGATGAATAGCGTGTTTTAACCGGTAGGGAAAATTTGAATTTTAGTCAATTTTTCTCCGATGCCCCCTTCTCGTAATTTTGCCATAAGTTGCAACAGGGGATTGCTCGGCCTAAAAAAAATAACGCTATATAACGTTCGGGAATACACCCAAAAATCACAAAAAAATTAAATTTGCAAAGAAAAAAATCAGCACGTATCGTTTAAAACAGATTCGCAACACGAACAAAAACAGTAAGTAAAGAATTATGAATTTTAATTATCAGCAACATAGCAAGCATTTTTATTTATCGGACTGGTCCACAACGTCCATAGATACAAATGTACTCCGCAGTGGGCTAGAACGTCCCTGCATAACTTTTGGTGATAGCAAACTAATGTAAGCAGCTTTCAATAACGGAAGGCTGTGCCTTCCGGTGAATTAGAGAAACCCCGGTTGGCAACAATCGGGGTTTTTTCGTTTCAGGAAGAACGAATTCGCGAAAGCTGGATGCTAAAGCGGAACTTTATGGAGTAGTACTCGCACGGATTGCGATTTTTGTTTCTAGCAAATGGAATTGCTAAACGCGCAATGGATGTGCGGAAACAATTTTATTTAGGTGTGATACCCACCGACACGGTATCGGTTTTTTAACAATGTGGTCGCTTTTTTTGGCAGGTAGCTTAATAGCAAAGCCCTCGGCTGATAACCGAGTAGATGTAGGTGAAAACCTACTCTGCCAACCAATGTCCCTATGGTCTAGTGGTGAGGACTCCTGACTTTCTATCAGGCAGCGCCGGTTCGAGTCCGGCTAGGGATACCAATTTTTTGGGCATGCAGGCGAGAATGGAGAACCACTACCAAAAACGATTAGGTTAAGGGTAGCCGGGTAAAACCGGAGGTTACTGAAATAAGCTATTACGCATGGTTGAGGATGCAGGCTCGATGCTCTACGGCGGGTGTCAGCTGGCGCGCGTTTTCCAAGTAATTAGCTTGGCTGAGAGTAATGCCTCAGTTGTTTCCTTTCGCGTACGGAAGGCCGCCCCGTTCTAATCCCGCCATGTCCACCAAGTGTTACGTCGATAGCTTAATGGAAAAGCGTTGGTCTCCAAAACCAGAAGATGTGGGTTCAAATCCTACTCGGCGTGCCAATTAAAAGCGGGATAGTGAAGCAGAATCATGCGGGTTTCATAAGCCCGTGACGTCGGTGCAAGTCGAGTGCGACCCCAGCCGGCTCCCCGCAACCAAATTTGTAGAGATAGCTCAAATGGCGAGAGCGCCTGGTTGAAGCCCAGGAGATCCCGGTTCAATTCCGGTTCTCTACACCAAATTTATTGCACAGTAGCTGAGTGGTAAAGCACTCGCCTGTTAAGCGAGATGTCGCAGGTTCGATCCCTGCCTGTGCAGCCAATTTATGGGAAGTACTCAAGTGGCAACGAGGCCTGACTGTAAATCAGGATAATTTTGAAACGTAGGTTCGAACGGTCCGCCGCTGCGGTCCTACCTTCCCCACCAATTTTAAATGGAAGTGTGGCCGAGCGGTGAAGGCACCGGTTTGCTAAACCGGCAAGTGACGAAAGTTGCTTCAAGAGTTCGAATCTCTTCGCTTCCGCCAATTTGATTACTTGGAAGGTGCGGTCCAGTGGCGGACAACCGGTCTTGAAAACCGGCGAGTTGTAGAGATACGGCTGGTGTTCGACTCCTCCACCTTCTTCCAACAAATGCTCCGATGATGCAATTGGAAGACATGACCGACTTAAAATCGGTTTGTTGCGAGTTCGACTCTCGCTCGGAGTACCAATTTAAAGCCCAGCTAGCCCAATTGGCAGAGGCGCCTGGCTTAGAACCAGGGTGTTCCCAGTTCGACTCTGGGGCTGGGTACCATTTTAATGCAGGCGTGATTGCAATTGGCAGACATGGCGTTTTCAAACATCGCTTTTTTGTGAGTTCGAATCTCACCGCCTGTACCAAAACTCGTGGAGTAGTTTAATCGGCAAAATGCGATTTTCATAAAATCGATGTTGGTGGTTCAAGCCCACCCTCCACGACCAATTAAGAAGCAGTGTGGTGTAACTGGCAACACACGTGACTTTGACTCACATATTTCAGCGGGGCGGCCCGTGCCGTTCAAATCCTGGCGCTGCTGCCAAATTAAAAGTTATGCACGAGTGGCAGAGAGAATATGCGCGGGATTGCAAACCCCGTATTACGCCGGTTTGAATCCGGCCTCGTGCTCCAATTTCGGGGGCCCATGTACCACGGGGGCGACGATGCTTTGCAAGCATTGTGAGGTCGGTTCGATTAACTCAAGCCGTCCTGGCTTTCACCCTTCGGACAGCAAAGCTGTTTTAATTTGATCCAATCAAATTAATCCGACGGTCTCCACCAATTTTCGGTTCGTTAGCTTAGCCAGATTTAAAGCACTCGGTTGTCAGCCGAGGGATCACGGGTTTGAATCCCGTACGAACCGCCAAACTCGTTTTAACAAAAGGTTATTCTGGGTGTAGCGCAGTCTGGTGAGCGTGGCCGGTTTGGAGCCGGGCGGCCGTAGGTTCAAATCCTACCACCTAGACCAATTAAATTGCGGCATTGACCGAATGGTGAGGTACCTGTCTTCCAAGCAGAGGAACAGGGTTCGATTCCCTGATGCCGCTCCAATTTTTTTATTTATTTTATTTCCGGGTGTAGCTCAGTTTGCGAAGAGCGCTTGCTTTGGGAGCAAGAGGCCCTAGGTTCGAATCCTAGTACCCGGACCAATTTAATGGACGTGCAGCTCAATGGGAGAGCACCTGTTTTACACACAGGATACAGTGGTTCAAGCGGTCCGCCGCCGCGGTCCATTCACGTCTACCACTTTATTTTTAAAAGAATGCTCACGTCGCTTAACGGTAAAGCACTTCCCTTGTAAGGAAGATGATGACGGTTCAAATCCTGTCCGTGAGCCCCAATTTGCTCGATTAGTTTAATAGAAGAAAACGCTGGCGTGCGAAGCCGGTAATGCAGGTTTGAATCCTGCATCGAGCGCCAATTTATTTTTTGTTTTTCCGCTCGTGGCGTAATGGTAGCGCATCGGCCTTTTATACCCAAAGGGCACGCCGAGCCGACAGGTGTAGGTTCAAGTCCTACCGGGCGGACCAATTCTTTGCTTCCGTAGCTCAATGGATAGAGCACTTGTCTTCGAAACAAAGTGATGCTGGTTTGAACCCAGCCGGGAGTGCCAATTCAAAAAAGAGAACACTTAGGTGTGGCCGTGGCGGAATGGTAGACGCCCCTGGCTGTGATCCAGGTCTTTGCGAGTTCGAATCTCGTCGGTCACCCCTAAGTGTTTTCAATCACTCAATCAAGGAGAGCATCATGCGCATAGCACTAAGTAAACGCGAGTGTTATCACGCAGATATTTATTGCAGTGATAGCAACTCCGCGAAAAAAACATTAAGGGAAAATCAAATATCCATATTAGCCGTGGATTTTTATTTGTATGGCCGGGAAAACGGTACTCATGTCTTAGCATGGGCTAGGACAAAAAAATTACTTCCACCTTATGTAGTGGTAACAGAAAGCGACCGCAATAAACGTGTTCTATTAGCTGAAGAGCTCACGAAAGGAGGTTACAACTCTGCTGATGGGACAACATTTATAAAACACTAACATCCTCGTGGCGCAACTGGAGAGCGCAACGGATTTCTACTCCGTGGGCTGTGGGTTCGAATCCTACCGGGGACGCCAGTTTAGCAACCAGCAGGAGCAATGAAGTGGGCAGAGTATTGCGCTTAGATATCTCCGGCACACCGACTTCTTGGCTTTCGCGGGAAGAAGCTGCCGTTTTATATGTTAAAAATTTGGTGCAGTGGGAAGTAGGAGATAAAAGTTTAGTTATCTTCGGAGGAACAAACCGATTAACCGGAAAACAATCATCGTTGGAAATTAGCCCCGTTATTGCAACTCGAGGTGATACCTATCGAAGAAAATTGGTTTCCGGGTTTAATAATCGAATGCTATTCCGCAGAGATAATTATCGCTGTATGTACTGCGGTAGTAAATTTAGTAACGTAGAATTGACACGAGATCACGTAGTACCGCGTGCACAAGGAGGATTAGATATTTGGGAAAATGTTGTTGCAGCCTGTGGAAAGTGTAATCACTTTAAAGCGGACCGCACACCTGAACAAGCGGGTATGAAGTTATTAGCCATACCTTTTAGACCAAATATATTTGAATCCATGTACTTAGCACAACACAAAGTACTAGCGGATCAAATGGAATACCTGGGAAAACAATTTTCAGGTAAAAGAACTTGGAAAGCGGCGTGATTTATTTACGTCGTATTCCATACAGAAGTTTATATCTCCGCCAAGAATTAGCGGAACTGGTTCTGTAGGCCAGTCTGGCACAAGCGTTATTAACTTGCTGTGTACCAATTCGAAAGCGGGAACAAGCTACCACTGTTTTTGTGGCTCAGTTGGGTAGAGCAATCGACTCATAATCGAAAAGTCGCAGGTTCGATTCCTGCCAAAAAACAACCGTCGTCTGTAAATCGATTCTTATGGCAAAGGCCGAGAGACCCCGAGGTTCGAGTCCTCGCAAGATTTAGGTTCTTGATAAAAAAATCTACGAGAGGTCCATAACCTTGAATTCGATTGGCCAGTAGCGAAAGCAATTGGCTGAGCACAAATCAGGGTGCCGACAAGCTACAAAAGGTGCTTGGTCCGGGTCGACACCGATTGTCTACTTTTAGGCGAAAGTTAAAAGTAGAAAAGTTTGATATTACCTCTGTACGGCTCGAGCACCCAAAGCTCAAGTTTTTGGTGCGTCAGTACCGAGCGCTTCTTGAAGACTATGTAGATGTGTTTGAGTTAAATGATAGTGAGGTCGGTGTTATCTACCGCGATCAAAAAATCTCGGATATTCTTCCTCCAAGTAATTTATTGGTGACTTGGAAAGGCGCTGAAGACGTTCGAGTGGATATCGTTGATATCACTATAAACTACGAGATCAAAGATGAACTTGTTGCACTTTTAGGTCGAGGCGTGAAAATCGGTACAGAATTTGGAGTGCAGCGTAATTTATCTGCGCCAACCTCCATACACAAGTTTATATCCTCGCTAATCCACTACAAACTCGATATGGAAAGCTGTTTCGGCCGGCCCGCCAATTTTGCCTGGGTAGAAAAATCGTTCTTTAATGACATTTGGGTGTGTCATCACCGCTTGTTTAAACTTCTCTTTATCTGAGATAGAGCTTGGCTTGATGTCAACTGCATAACGACCGGCAATTGGCACATGAGCTAACTGATTCCTATTAACACCAGCTTCCGCTATTTCAATCTCAATAGCCGAAGTCATTTCAACGATTGATTCATTTCGTTTAGCTGGGTCAGTAATTGAATCAATAGCTGCGTCACCGATTGAGCCGTATGTTGCTTTTGCACAAGCGAGCCTATCACTGTAGCTCTGACATGCACAAATATGCGAACCAATTTGTTTCCCTACTTTGCAATTTGGAGCATCTGGCTTTAAGTAATAGTCATACATAACAGTCGCCTGCCCCTTGGGAGTGTCACTCCCACGTGCTATTGATGCAGATGTCAGCCCCGCCGAAGTAAGAATTTCTTCAATATGGCCTGCAACAGTATCCGTGACTTTATCTCTACCTTTGAGTTCAACGGAATTGCCAATCATAGGAACGATGAGAAACAGCAATAAATATAGCTTTTTCATATTAAACCCTTTAAGAAATTCTATTTATCCTGCTCTTGATATCGTCCTATGCATATTCAGAGCCTTAGATAACCAATCCTCGGCTTTTTCTAATTCAGAAGTTGTCCGCAAAACCCAATGGTTGAAAGGTATCGGCAACACTTGAAAAACTCAAGCTACCCTAAAACTTGTTGATATCGCCATGGGCGTTCAAAAAGAACCTAACTGTATTGCTATCAATAATCATAGGGTATCATTAAGGGATATATTATCAGTGGTTAACAGCTCCACTTCACGTAGAACACAATTCTCCGCATAAGCATTGTTGCAGTATAGACGCACCTTTTGAGCAACGACCGACTCGTCAAAAGTTAGCGTTACCTCATAATCAGCGTTAGTGCCGCCGCTAAACTCACCGCCGGCAACCGGCACCCAGGCCGCGCCATCGTATACCCTCACGTCAAAATTTTTCATAATAAAGCGTGTGTGGTTGTACCCACTGTGAACAACTATGCGTGACAACGAATAGGGCTGCAACAAGTCAACTTCGATATATCGGTTATTGCCTTTACCGGAAGCCCAGGTCGGCGCTTTCGGTTGGATGTTGCCGTCAGTGATATGCTCCGGACGATAACCGCCTGCCTGTGTGGCACTCGCAGTGACCGGTTTAGTTACTGCGACATTCCTCCAAACCACGTTACGTACGACATTGACCTCAATCCCGGCCGTTGCACTCAGGCCCAGCGAATCGGTGGCGGTTAGCGTAAAAGCGTAGCGACCTTCCTGTAGGCCGGACACACTCAGCACCTCGCTTTGCTGGCCATTCAAGCCGACGACGCCACCAGACACCTGCTGCCACTGCATGCTCAATATACCGTCAGGATCAATGACCTCTGCTGTGAGCATCACAGTCGTAGCCGGCAATTCAACCGTTTTTTGCGTCGCCAGCCTAATAACCGGGGGCATATTCTCCGGATCATCGACTACCGTAACTACCACATCATCACTGCCGGACTCATTGAATTCATCAAATGCGGTAAACCGAAACACATATTCCCCTAAAACAATATTTGATCCGCGCAGCGTTAGTGTGTTTGTATCAAGAAGCTCAATGGCGGGGCCTGATAGTTGTTCCCATTCTGTTCGGGTGATTGTTCCATCATCAGTCGCAGCAGCTTGTAGCGTAAAGCTCCCTTGTGAGATATAAACCGTTTTGTCCGGCCCGGCATCGACCACGGGCTTGGTGTTGCCCTGTATAAGCTTGGTATTGGTGATAAAAAAGTCCTGTAGCTCGGCACTCGCGTAAGCGGTATCCCACGTACTGCCGCTATGATTCCCGCCGTTAATCACTGTCACCTCAAAATGCTCATCAGCACCCGCACCGCAGGTCGTATTCAGTGCATTGCGAGTAGAAATCCATGTCGTGGGAGGATGGCGAAGATCACGATTACCACCGTATGCCGATACGTGAAACGCGGTGTATTGACAAATATTACTCTGCGACTGTTTATAGGCAATAGGTGCAATGCCGGCATATAACTCCGGTTCAATAAACGCAGATTCAATCGCCCTTTTGCCACCACCGCTCAATCCGGTGATAAAAACCCTGTCCTCATCTACAGCGTATTCCTGTATGGCTTTTCTTGTTAACTGATTGATGGCGTTAGGGATATTCTTAGGGTCAAACCAGCAGGGATCGGTATTGGGATGACAGGCGGGCGACAACACTATCGCAGGATAGTCCGTGACATCCAGCAACTGCTTGTGAAAGCCTTTAATACCGTTATTACCGCTGTCGTCCAACACCCGGGTACGGGCCACATCCAGTATTTGACCACCAATACCATGCATGGAAATAACTAACGGCCATTTTTTCGGATTACCACTGGCATCGGGCGTATTGTAGTCCTCGGGCAAATAGCGTGCGACATCAAAAAGCGGACCTCTAACCATCACTCTACCGCCGGTCTCACAATGCCCCGTTTTCAGCACTGGCTCATCTGTTGATACGCCAAAAACCTTCAGCTCACGCAAGTTGTTATGGCCATCGGGATCTACCGAAATATACCGCAGGCGATCGGTGATGACTGGTGCAAAGCTAGCTTCTGCTTTATCACCGGCAAACCCACGAAACGACGCATTCTCAACGGGCACCCAACAGTAGTCATCGTAATACTGCAGCTCAAAGACTTCAGGGATAAAACGAGGTGTACCATCGACGATTTTGCCAACATGAAACTCAGCACTGGACACCTCAAAAAAACCATTTAGCTCAATAGTCAATTCAACAGCACGTTTTTTCAGTCCGCTCGACCAGGCACTATTGTTGGCAAGATTATTATCGACAGCCCGCGCTGCTGGTGTACCGACAGAAAAATAAGTTGATACCGGCTTTCCAGATACAACATTGTCAAGCGCGCTCGCCGAAGGCAGGGAAGCTACACAGAGTAATACGCTGAATAAAGACTTCGTTAAAGAAATTTTCATGACACTACAACAACCCCAACTTATAAACAGCCACCCGAAGCGGGTGTCGACTAAGTGGCGCATGGTATCGAAGGCTGGACACTGAAAATGAGATATTGATCACACAAGAATAGTGATAATTGTAGATAAATGTAAACAGGACTAATACTTTCATTCCTCTAAATCCACAACAGAAGTGGGCTTCTATCTACTGATTCATACGAAAAACTAAATAACAACCGTCACTTTATTGTAAAAAAATGTTAATTAAAAAATTTAGTGCATTCCGGATAAGAGGAAGACGGTCGGGCGAAAATGGCGTCATGGTTGAGGTCAATACCGCTATGGCAGGAGCAAACGGCAGCGCGGTAAATATGGCGAAACTTAGAGCCTACCTGAAACCGGAAACTTACTCTCTAACCAAAGTAAAGGTGAGAGCGCTTAAGGCAAGGGTGCACAGCGCCAAGACCAGCAGCGCATGAATACCGGGCATATCTGCCGCCAGCCCACCCAGCATTAGATAAAAAAATAAAATTTTTCGCAACGAGGAAACCTCTTTTTTCAAAGGCTTCGCAATAGTCTTCATCCTCTAGCAGGCGGTCGCTCTGGAGCTTCACCACCTCACCAAAACCACTCACCGAGTTCGTCCAGGGGGGAGCTGATTGATTAGCGTTGTGTGGTGGCATGTTGAGCACCTCTACGAGTCGCTCCACAATACTGGCTTTGAGCGCAAGCTTACGTGAATCCGCATCCACAGGCTTTGGTGTTAACTGGCACTCATATTCGCTACGGTGCCAATCCCGCACCAAATCTGAAAATGCTATTTCATCTCCGGCTAGTAACAAATCTGCCATCTGATCCAGCATGCTAGACATAGCATCTTTCGTCGTCTTAAGACTTTCAAAACTCTCCCGGATGATTTCAGGGTGTCGCATGGCGATGCGAATGAGCGCTTTCGCTGAACCTGAGGGCGATCGACGGCCCTGCTCCCACTCTTGGAGCGTTCTAGTAGATATCTGTAGCGCTTGTGCAAACTCACTCTGGGATAACCCCGTCTGAGTTCTAGCCCTTGAAATTTCGTTGTTCGTTTAATGATACATGACCTCATACGTCAGTGACGTACAACATCAGAAATGGTGCAGATACGGAATATAAAGCAGGCCGAACTTTGCTTTAATCTCCATTCATGGGAACGAATGGAGTAATGTCTAAATAAAACAAAGAGTTACCGCTGTCAAACGATGGATTCACGGCGAGAGGTTTGCGTCAAACAAAGGGTGAAAGAAGCCCAGGATACCTTGAGTTTCACGCAAAATGATTAGTAAACGGTGGCTGCACCATGCTAACTGGCCGCCATCGAGGTCTCTTCTGGACATTATCCAGATTAAGTCCTAGTAGTAGTCTTCAACAAACAAGTCATCGTAATAGTCAGAGGCCGGTTTTGGTGGAGACTTGTTAGCGGTTGAGCCTGATGTCCTGGCCCTATCGCCCCCATACCCTGAAAAAGCTTCTTTGACTTCTGGCTTATCCGCCTCGCCTGTAGATACAGTCACCTGGGTTGGACCAACACTTGCCGGCACGGCCTTTTCTGCGCAAACCTTTCCACTCTCAACACGGGCACCTTGTTCCCGGTCAAATAAGGCGGCATCATCGCGAATTCTAGTGTAAGCCAGCGAGATCAGCTTGCCAATCTCGTTAATAACATTTTCTCTCTGTGCCAAGTTTGATCTCGTTTTACCTCCATCCCACAAGCCAACAGCTTCTTCAGGGTCCGGAGTTTCCAGAAATACAGTAGCCACCACATCATTTATCGTTGCTTCAACTGCAAGCATATGATCAATTTTTTCTTGTAGGTTCTGTAGACTTTCCCCATTGCCAATCGCATCTACTCGTTTTCGAGCAGCATCATAGGTGCGCAGATTCGATATCCATTGCTTTAACAGGGTAGTTGGCTCTTCACTTAAATACGGCAGTAGGAACCGCAGCCATCGCTCAAACTGGAAATCAGGATTACAACCAGCATCGGGCATCTTTTCATCTCCAGAAAAGCAGACAGTTTCTTGAATGCAAATTTAATACCGAGTTCAACACCTGCATCTAATAACACGTGCAGACAAGCAGTAACAACAAGGAGATTATCTATCCTCAGATGGCCGGAGCTCTCCAAGAGACGGCTGCCGGTGGCTGCAATCGTCCATCAAATATCTATCGACGTCATACTGAGCCGTCCTGATACTTTATACCAAGAAAAAGCCATTTCCTTGGTGGGCTTAGCATCTTTACATCACGACGTTAAATACACAATGCCAATTCAAGAACAGTTATACCGATTGGTATAAATCCTGCCTTACCGATAAACAGGCAACTATTAAGCACTACCAGCGGCCGATACATCTCTGACGACTCAAATAGCACTATCGAAAAGACTCTGGGAAAACTTAAATGGAGAGTAAAAATGGCGCGGACTTACCAAAGCTTAATCAACCACACTGAGACAGCAGAATTTTCTGAAGTAAAGCTTGAAGCGGACGTAATTATTACTTGCGTCATTCTGGGCTTGGCGGCTACCCGTTATTATCAACGCCAGCCATTTTCTTATGATGTAGAGTACGAAAAAATGCCAGAAGATGAAGCCGAACTTGCCAAGAGTATAGGCTGGCCTAAGGGTAGAAAGCGGGACGAGTATGGCCGCACCGCCGAAGATATCTGGTCTATGAAAAACGCCCGGGAGCAACAGGAGTTTTTTACTGTAATGGCCTGCCTGCAAGATATTCTCGATCGGTTCGAGGGTGGAATGGGGGCTTGGCTAAAAGACCGGCAGTCGCAAAAGGAGGGAGCCGGCGAGTTGATCACCGGCAGAAAAGGAGGAGCTGGACTGACGGGACCTGCCAGGGACAAGGAACCTCGGTCATGGCAAACCAAGGAATTATTGAAAAAACTGAGAGACAAAGACAAAAGCTGGGCAGAAGAAAATAATATTTATACAGGACGAGGAGCCTATATAGGGATTTGGGATGATGAGGTGGAATTGAGTTATAAATATGCTGATACTCCCAATGAGGCACAAAACACACGGCCACCACTCAGGGTTTTTCGTGCCGACAAAGAATGGAATCCCACCGAAAATGACGCGTCGCCCAACATTCCATGGGGAGTCCTCGGCGGCAAGGATAATGATCATGATCAGCCGTTTAGAAATTTGAGGGCTTTAGGCGACGGCGGCATGGGACCTCTACCCGCTCTGGAGCCTATCGGAGGCTACGGCAGAGAAAAGGTCGGCTATATTCATGGTATGAGTGCTGCCATACATATGTGCGTCAGACACGGACCCTGGAGCACTCCCTATGAAGTGACAGTGGGGGAGGCCACCACCAAGATATCCTCCTGCCTGGCTTGCACCACCTATATGTACGCGTTGGGTTACCCACCGTCATCGGGACATCTGGGCCGAGGTGAATCCTGGGTTCCACCGCTAGCAGAAGATAAATTTGCAGTAGTAGAGGACGCTTACCCTGTAGAAGTAAGGCCGGGAGAAAGGATTACAAAAAATAGAGTAAAAATTTACCGAAAAACCATCTGTGATCGCTACGAAAGGATCTGGAATAGGGATATTACCAACTACATGGCGCTCGGAACCTATATTATTCATGCAGGTGAAACGCGCCAGCAAGCCACACTAAATGAAACACTAGGAGACAGCTTTGCAAAGAAAAAAATAGAACCAATACCGGTAATCTCCAAAGAGCACGGAGCAATATTAAAAAAACTAGTTGGCTTTCTTAGTAGTGAAACCACCACCAAGTCAGTCGCCCGCCGCTTTCTAGATGCACTGACAGTGCATGATTCCGACTGGAAGCGTGTAATGCGTACATTTTCCCCACTGTATGAACGGAAGCGGATCAAGGAGCTGATTATCTCTGGAATGGTACGCAGGAAAGAGGACAGTCCACCCGTTGACGAGCAAGAACAGTCATCTGTTATAGCGCCAGACTGACATACGCGGATATCTCTTGCTCAAATACTACCCAGACGACCCGAAGGAGCCAATACCCCGTATCAATATCTCCAATCGAGTCTTAATAACAGCGTGAACCATTGGCGGTCCTTGATCTAGCGATTTTCAGGTGCGATGTCTCTTCTTGCCTCCATTATTTATCCGCATGCCGGGACAACACTTACAAAGCGTCACTAGGAGCTTGCGTCACGTATAATTCTTATCAAGGCAACTCCGCCAACACTGGTCTGACACGGACTATCCGCATTCATCGCTTGGAGTAAAAAGATCGATAAAGTTTTTTACCCCCTGCGATGAGCTTTTTCATAACCAATCGATGGCAAAACTACTAAAACTCACACCAGGCAACAAATATATCAAGTCAATCTTTCACAGGTACTTTTTTGGAGTCAGATTATGTGGGTCAGTGATTCGCAAACGTAAATGCGCCGCTCAAAATTAATTTTATAAACACCACACAGATTCAATGCCTTTCATATACAACTTGCTAGTAAACCACAGAGGGGTAATCATGACACAACTCAGACCTCCCTATAATCCGGTACCTCACTCCCAACCAAAGCAAAAGCGACAGCACTCAAGGCAAGTGTACACAGCACAAAGACCAACAACGCATCCACACCGGAAATATCCGCCGCCAGCCCTCCCAGCAATGGTCCCGCCGCAGAACCCAAACCCTGCACCGCGGCAATCAACACCACAAAATGCCCTTTGCTGTCGAGCACAGCGATCAACGCCATTTGATAGGGCATTACAAAACCAATCCCAAAACCGAGCCCAATCAAACCTCCGGCATAGAGCCACACAGATGTCGCACCAAAGAGCATAAAAACTGCGACAGCCATAACGATGAAACCGGCAAAAAGGGAGAATCTGCGACCCAACCGCGTGCCGAGCAGGGTTGCCAGTACCGACCCCGCGGCGGCGGCCAGCAGATTAGAGGCAATAACCGGGCTGACGGCATCCCGCGACAGGCCCGCCGTAACACCAATGCGCTCGGCAAAGGCCCAGACCGACGCAAACGCCAGACCGGTGGTGAGAATGCCGATCAGAGCCAGAACAATGGATCGTGAGGGGCGGTAAGAATAACCGGCCTCCACTTTTTCTTCTGCCAGGTTTTTAGGTATCAACAGGCCAATGCTCGCCAGCAGGATAATGGCCACACCAAGAGTGTAAGCCGCCCCCTTGAGGCCGCTGGCGGGAATAATATAGCTACCGATAACGTAAGAAACAACGGCCAGGACGGTATAGGAAACAACAATACCTATAGCATAGTTACGATCGGGGTTGGCGGTAGCGGCGAAAATACGGTAGTAGATAGCCCAGAACGACCCCATCATAACCCCGACGGCAATAACCGCCAGCAGGCTCACGCTATAAGAGTCTGTGTCCTGAAGCACAGCCAGGGCCGCTATGATTATCACCGCGCCGGCCAGATTTACCCGTCGCCAGTTAAAGCGCGGCACCCACCAGAGCGCACCGGCAGATGCCAGGGTAAAGCCCAACAGGTAGCCGGAGCCCAGCGAACCTGCCTGAGTCTGGGACAACCCTCCGGCATCCGTTTGCAGGCCGATAAAGTAAGGGAGAAATGCCCAGAACAGTCCACCCGCGGTATAGAGTGCCAGCGCACCGGCGCGGATTGATGGACTGTCGCTGTTAATAGCCATAATCCACGCTTAAACCAAAGGTGCGCGGATAATTATAGTTGGCACCGGCAATATAAAAACCGAAGCCGAGGACCTGGTAAGCCTCGGTAATCCAGGTTTCGTCAGCGAGATTTTTTCCCCACACGGAAAAACGCCATTTGTCATCGGCGGTCTGCACACTAAAACTGGCATCCACATTCCAGTGATCCTCAGTATAAAGCGCCCGGGTGCCGATTAGGTCTCTTTTGATCTCGTCTTCCCAACTGATATCGGCCCGAGCGACAAAATCATACTGGCCATTGACAGGTAAGGTCACAGTAAACGATGAGTTAAAACTCCATTCGGGAGCGTTTGGCAGACTCTCGCCTTCCAGATCAACAATCTGTCCACCGGCAAAGGGATCGCCGTTAAAGGGGGCAGGGCTGTCAAGCCCGGTGCCGGGCGCCGGTGAAGAAAGCTCGCCAAGCTCGCTATTGATATAGCTGATGCCCAGGTTGATATCGAGCCAGTCCGTAGGCAGCAGTCGCAGTTGTGTCTCGAAGCCATACAAATCAGCACCGTCGGCATTAGTGAGCACATTGGCATCGATAGTACCCCGCGGTACGACGGCAACAACCTGAATATCCTGATAATCATAAAAATAAGTCGAAGCTTCCAGGCTGGCTCTGCCATTGGCGAACTTGGTTTTGATGCCGGTCTCATAAGCCACGATGGTTTCGGAGGATGTCGGGTCGATATCAATAACGGCGTCGATAAACTGGCTGTTGTAGGTACCCGCATTAAAGCCGCGGGAAACGCTGGCGTAGACCAGGGTATCCTCACTGACACGCCAGTCCAAGCCTATTTTTCCGGACCAGTCGCCATCGCTAAAATCGTCCGTAATACCGGCCTGCAATGCCGGGGCTGCAAAAAAACCATTGGTCCGATAGCTGAAATCACGCTCCACCTGCGTGTAGCGCCCACCTGCTATAAGCGTTAAATCATCGCTGAGCGGGTATTCCACCTGACCGTAGAGGCCGTAGGTTCTTGTTTCAAGCGTGGAGGTATCACGACGGCCGCCGGAATCAAATGAGGGGTCGCCGGTCAGTTCATCATCGGAAAAATACAGGCCCGCCAGCCAGGTCATCGCCGCAGCGTCGCCGGACGACAGACGCAGCTCCTGTGAAAACTGTTTAATATCGGAGCTGCGCACATTATCAATCGCCGTGGTCGGGCCGGCATCCTCATCCAGTTCATCGCGGCGGCTGAAGTCGTCCCAGCCGGTAACGGAAGTAAACCCCATGTCGCCCAAGTCCCAATTTAACTCAACCATTGCGCCGACGGATTCATTGTTGTGCCGGCCGATAGCATTCTGATTGATGGTGTAGGGATCGCCATCGGTATCATTAAAGGTGTCGCCACTGCCAAATGGGTCTCCGGCCAGGCAGTTGCGCTGCGCGGCGCTGACATTGCCGGTGAAAAACTCATTACAAAGTCGATCGGGAATACCATCGCCATCGGTGTCCTCACCACCTGGAATAAGCGCAAAAGGCCAGACATCGGATTCATCCCTGCCGGCATACACCTGGACCAGCAACTCCACCTCATCACTAGGTTCAAACAACAGAGACAAGCGACCGGACACCTGATCAAGCTCGCCGCCATCGCCGACATCGGGATTCAAATTCGTTAGAGGACTGTCGGTCTGGCGCAAATACTTAACGGCAATGCGCCCGGCGACGGTTTCGGACAGGGCACCGCCGTGAGCGGTTTCGAGCGTGAAACGATTGTATCGACCGTAGCCGGCATTCACATAACCTTCACGCTCGAACGTGGGTCGATTGGCCACAAAGTTGACAGCACCGGCAATCGTATTGCGCCCATAGAGCGTGCCCTGAGGGCCTTTAAGCACTTCCACCCGCTCCAAATCCAGCATGCGAAAACCCAGCATTGGCGGCTGCGAAAGATAAACACCATCGGCATAAACAGCCGTGGACTGTGGCAATGTTTCGATAAAACCATCAGTGTTTACACCGCGCAGGGTGATGATAGGATACCCGAAGTCGCCGAATGGGCCGCGAATGTTCAAGCCGGGCGATAACTGACTGATATCCAGCAGTGAATTGGCCCCGCTTTCACGCAGTTGCTGGCCGGTAAAGGCATCGATAGCAATACCTATATCGTCGAGGCTTTGCTCACGTTTCTGCGCGGTGACCACGACTTCCTCCAATAGCGCGTTATCGTTGGCCTGGGTGCTGTTAGTGGTGGCGGCTACGGCAAACACAGTAAAGATGAAGGTAGGTGTAAATCCTGAATGGCGTAAATAACGTTGAGGTTTCATACACTTTGCCTCTCTTTTATTTTTCATATGATTTAGAAACCACTTCCTTTACATACGAGCCAGAAACCCCTTTTCGTTATGTGCATGCTGCACAACAGGCTTTGATAGCGGCATGGCAAAAATATATAAAAGACCACTTGACTAGTCAAGTGGTCGTTATCATAATTTTACCCCTGGGAGCTAACTATGAAGAAAACCTTACACCGGCATAAAAATCAGCAGCCCCTTTACCTGCAGCTGGCCGATCGCCTGCGGGCGGGGATTGCCGCCCAAGAGTGGCAGCCGGGAGACTTGTTGCCGAGTGAAACAATACTGTCGCAAGACTACGGTGTAAGCCGGGGTACGGTCGTCAAGGCGATAGAGCTGCTGCTGCAGGAGGGGCTGGCGCAAAGGCGCCAGGGGGTCGGAACCTTTGTCAGCCGCCCCGCGCTTCACCGCCAGCCGGGGTTTCTGCAGGGCTTTGCTGAAACCGTGCTAAAGCAGGGGCGGGTGCCATCTCAGCAACTGCTTGAATTACGCCAGTTACAGCGTGATGAAGCGATGCAGTATGGTTGCCATGAACCGGCGGTGTTGTTGCACCGGGTCAGGTTGGTGGACGATATTCCCTGGGCGGTGCACAAAAGCCTTATTCCACTGGCGGTCGCCGGTAACATTCCAGCGCTGAATACCAAGGGTAAACGCCTGCGCGAAGCGGTAAATTTCTCTCTGTACCAGGCCATCGGCGATGCAGGCTATGTGATCGACAACGCAGAGGAAAGCGTGCAGTCAAGACTCGCCAGCGACGCAGAGGCTGAGCTACTTAAAATTGCCGCACCTGCGGCCGTGATGATGGTGCACCGCCGAACGTTTGATCCCGACGGCCAGCTATTGGAATTGGTTGAAGCGATTTATCTCGGCGACTCCTACACCTACGACACCCGACTGGTGCGAACCTACGGGGTAGCAGACATTGCCTCGGTTTCCCTGCCCGAGCAAGATCAAAAGACTACAACAACATGAACACTGACTGGAGAAGTCACCTCGTGACAGGCGCATCGACGGCTTTGGTGCTGGTCGATATACAGAACTCTTTCTTTCACCCCGCTGGCAGCAATTACTACGAGGCTGCCACTGAGATAGTGCCCAACTTACACCGCTTACTGCGGCGCGCCCGCGCATCGGATCGGTTGGTAGTGCATGTCAGCGAACAACATCGACCGGATGTAGAAGACTTTGAGTACGCAAAGTTACCGGAGCATTGCATTGTCGGCAGCCATGATGCGGCGTTTTTCAAAGGCTTTGGGCCCGCGGGCAACAGCAACGAATTCCTTATCGACAAGCGCCGGATGAGTGCCTTCTTTGCCACTGACCTCGACTTACTGTTGCGGGAAAAGAGTATTAGTCGCCTGGTTATCGCCGGCGTCAAAGCCAATGTCTGCGTTCGGGCAACCGTCCAGGATGCGTTTTCACTGGGATATCGCTGCCTGGTTCCCCGGCAGGCGGTGAATTCCAATCGCCCCCATCTGGCAGATGCAGCTTTGGAGGACATCGACCGTTATATGGGATGGGCAGTGACCCTTGCAGAGGCGGAGGACGCGTTATCATGAAAAGCGCAGTCGTTACCGGTTACGCTTCGTTGGATTACCCCGTAATTCTCGATGGCCAGCTCCAGGGCGATCATACGGTGATGATCAAGAGCAGACCGGAGGATAACTTTCCTCGCCCCGGCGGCTCGCCGCGCTATGTAGGCCGTAGCCTGGCACAGACCGGGGTAAAAACTTCCATTGTGACCTGGATCGGCAGCGATGAGATGGGTAAGTTGTTTTGCCGCTCTATAAAAGGCGACGGCATCCGAGAGACTGGGGTTGCTGTGGTTAAGCCGGGTTCTACGCCGATATGCCTGATGTTATACCAACAAGATGGCAGCTGCGGCTGCTGTTTTGACCCGGGGTTTATGGGTCGTGAAGCATTGACGGTTGCTCAGTCGGAGCTGATACGAAAAGCGGACCTACTTTGCATTACCGTCGGTCCGGCACAGATAGGGTTACGGGCATTGTCGCTGGCACGAGCCGAAACCGCAATCGCCTGGGTAGCCAAAAACGATCCCCTGTCTTACTCGGAGGACCTGCGCGAAGCACTCGGACAACGGGCAGATTATATTTTCTGCAATCTGCATGAGCGGGGTTGGATTGACGATGCGATAAAAAGCAGGGCAAAACCGCCTCCACTAGTCATTGAAACACGAGGTGCCGGTGACGTGTTGGTCTGTCAAGGCGAAGAGCGCCATTCGCTTAACGTTACTCATCTGGCTGTAAAAGACACTTGTGGCGCCGGGGATACATTGGCAGGTGCCTGCCTGGCCGCCATCATGAACGGTGAGAAAAGTCTGGCCGCAATAGGCAGGGCTGGCATAGACGCTGTGCAAGCAATGTTAGGCCAACGTGTAGAGACCGACTGAGCAACGATTAAAACAGGGTTCGACGGGCGAGCAGGACAATGGAAAAAAAAGCATGGTATATCGGCTGCAGCAGCCAGCAAATTGCCGATCGGGTGATACTGGTTGGTGACCCCGCCAGGGTTTCACGGCTTCAGGACCTGCTTGACGACGTACAGGTTTTTCCGGTTAACCGCGGGCTGATGACGATTACCGGCTCCTATCAGGGTACCGGTATTACGGTGGCCGCATTTGGAATGGGTGCACCCATCGCCGCGATTGTGATGCACGAACTCTACACCCTGGGCGCCAGAGTTTTTTTACGCATCGGCACAGCCATAGCATTACCCCCCATTGAGCTTGGCGACTTTATTATTGCCGATAAAGCCCAGCGCCATGAGGGAACGTCAAATGCTTACGCCCCCGCAGATTATGAGGCAATTGCCGATCTGGATGTTATCAGCGCATCCATCAATGCGATCAAAGAGAATGGACACAATTATCGGGTAGGCAATTTCGCCAGTTACGATGGCTTTTATCGCGATATGTTTTCCATAGAAAAGTCTACTGATCAGCGCGTACAAAAAAACCTGCACACGCTCAGCGAACAGGGTGTTGTAGCTGTCGATATGGAAACATCGGCACTGTTGACTGTGGGCCGGGTATTGGGCTGCAAGGCCGGCAGTCTCTGCGTAGCAACAGTAAACAGCCTTAAGCATCAAAAAATCGACCATCGCGACATGGAAGTCAGCGAGCAGGATCTCTTTACCGTTGCACTGCGGGCGGTAACTACTACGCAACTGTAGTTATCGCCCCTAAGACAACGTGAACAGATAAATGAGAGGATGATATGAATATTGCCAAACACTATTACGCATTGTTGTCTGAGCGTCTGGAGACTGCTTTTACTAGTCAGTATAAAGCTATCGATCAGGCTGCTGAGCACTGTGCAGACAGCATTGAAAAAGGCAAGCTTGTGTTTACTTTTGGCACCGGCCACGGCTCGTTTGCCGCAATGGAAATGTTCCCTCGCACTGGAACGGCAGTTGGATTCAGGCCCATTGTCGAAAGTTCAATGATTTCCTTTCACCGTGTTCTGGGTGATATGGGCGCGAGACAGTACCGATTCATTCACGCACAAGAGGGATATGGCAAAGCGATAATGTCATCCCATCAAACTGATGCTGAAGATACCATGCTGATTTTCTCCCATTCAGGGCTCAATGCTGTGACCCTCGATGTAGCTATCGAAGCGCAGAAAAAAGGTATGAAACTAATCGCTGTGACCAGTATTCCACATTCCTCCAGTACCCCGTCGCGGCATTCATGTGGTAAGCGACTGTACGAATTTGCCGACGTAGTCATCGATACGGGTGTGCCCAAAGGCGATGCCTCTATTGCTGTAGAGCGAGTAGAAGGCAAGGTAGGAGCGACATCGACCAGTGTCGCTATTGCCCTCGGCCAGGCGATCAATGCGGCAACGGTGGAAAAACTGGCTGCACGAGGCGTGGACCCTTTTATTATGGTCAGCCCCAACACCACGGATAAAGCCAAGGCCGATATCCAAAATGACCGTAACTATGCGGAGTTGTGGCGTCGATTGCGCGCGCGGTAGTGGAAAAACGAGAAATACAGCTATGGTCAATGAAAGATTTTTTTATGCCGGCGAATGGCAAGACCCGCTTGCAACCGAGAGTTTCGATGTACATGATCCGGCAAGCGGGGAGCGCATCGGAAAGATACCGCTGGCGGGCCATGAGGATATTGATCGCGCTGTCCAGGCCGCACGGCAAGCAGTACCGGTTTGGGCCAGCATGCATGCCGATGAGCGCGCACGAATCATTCATAAAGCCGCCGATCTGATTGTTACAAGAATTGATGAAATCGCCGAACTGTTGACCCGGGAACAGGGTAAACCAGTCTCCGGCAGCCGCAAGGAAATTGAGTTTGGGATAGAGGTACTTCGCTATTACGCGCAAGAAGGGCGGTGTGTTTATGGTTCGTTAAGGCCGTCGATGTCAACCGGGATTAAAAGTATTGTCAGTTATCAGCCGCTAGGCGTAGTGGCGGCCATTGTGCCCTGGAACTATCCGGTCGACATTTATTGTTGGAAAATTGGCGCCGCATTAGCCGCCGGCTGTCCGATAGTGGTCAAACCGCCCCACGAGACTCCTTTTGCTATTGGCAAAGTGGTGGAGTGCTTCGAGGAAGCGGGTTTACCGCCAGGGGTGTTGGCGAACTTACCGGGCACAGGCCCGGTAGCCGGAGCGGCCCTGGCAAAACATCCCGGGGTCGATGCTATTTCGGCAACCGCCTCAGTCGCTGCCGGGCAGGATATCATGCGCAATGCGGCGGGTAATTTAAAGCGTTTAAGCCTTGAGCTGGGTGGCCACTCGCCATTTATCGTTTTGCCCGACGCGGATATTGAAGAGGCCGCGAGTGCGGCGATGCGTCGCTCTTTTTCGAATATGGGACAGATCTGTATTGCGGTTAATCGGATACTGGTACATCAAGCGGTGCATAAGCGATTTATCGAGGCGTTAACTGAGTTAACCACCGCTATTGAGCTGGGACACGGCATGGAGCCTGGTGTTGAGTACGGTCCGGCATTGAACCAGTCAGTGATAGAACGTACGCAACGACATATTAAAGACGCGCTGGCCAAGGGTGGCAAACTGATCACAGGCGGGGATCACGCACAGCTTGCAGGTCTCGAAAAAGGGTTTTTCTTCCGCCCCACCTTAATTGACAAGGCTCCCCTGAATTCGCTGCCAATGACTGAGGAAACATATGGGCCGCTTGCCGCAATACATTCCTGTGATTGTGAAAAAACACTGCTTGATAATGCTAACAGCCTTCCCTACGGACTTGCGGCCTACGTTTTTAGCCGCGATCTCGAGCGGGCATGGGACATAGCCGATCAACTTGAGTTTGGTGCGGTGGGGGTCAACATTAATGACACTACGGAATTACAGGCGCCTTTTGGCGGTTGGAAACTCAGCGGCATAGGCAGTGAGCTGGGACCAGAAGGGCTGCACGCATTTCTGCAGCCCAAACATGTAAAGGTGCGAGTAAGGCGCCGCGTGTAGGAATCCCCGCCGATTGAATAATCATTCTACGAGGTGCTATGCCGCGCCTTTATAGAGCCGACATGTATACGCCGCATACCGCCGTCGATGACAAGGGGCGCCCGGCAATTGTTACCCATGGATGATATGTTGAGAGCTTTTCAGCCGACATGGTGGCGGAACCGGATACTCCCAACTATGGGTTTTTACTCTGGCCCGAATGGCACCGACTCAAGCGAAAGCAGATACCCAAAGCGCGCGCCATTCCACTCTGGTCTCAAATCTTGGTTTTTACTTTAACCCTGAACACTTGACCCCGAACACTCCAAACTCCTTACCTTCCTCCCTGTGGTCGCTGGCATCCAGAAGGCGGTGACTCACTTGCATACAAATGTATCCGACCTGAAGCGAACCAAATAGACATTAGTGACGTATACAAAGATCTTTGTAACCTAAGTGACGATGATCCAGGCACCAAGAGACGTCGAACTACTAACGCCCTGTAGGTTAACTTTATGTTTTATATGCCCAAGCAGAGAAAAGTGGCGAATAGTACCGCTGCAATCGAGATCGGCTCCTGGCCGGCAACCAAAGTGGTCAGACAGGTCTGATACATGGCGGACAACCAACCACGGGGCAACGAACCGAAATTGAGGACCGGCATATACTGGTTCACTAACGATCTTCGTATCGAGGACAATCGCGCACTTTCACGAGCCGCTGAAAGAACGAGCCAATTGCTCTGCTGCTATGTGGTCGATCCCTCCTGGTTCACGCCCAACAGGTATGGCCTGAGACCACTGGGCGATCACCGCTGGCGATTCTTATATCAGACGCTGGTTGACTTAAAACACTCACTTGAAGGTCTTGGGCAAGACCTGCTTATCATTTACCAATCACCACTCGATGCCCTGGCGCAGTTAATCTCGCAGTACGACGTTGATGGACTGTTTCGCAGTCAAAACGCCGGGTTCTACGAAAATGGACTCTGGCAGACTCTGCAAAGGCGCTACCAGTTCCTGCACTTTGAAGAGCTTGCCACTCATACGCTGTTTACAGCGGCATCGTTACCTTTTGCTCTTTCGGGGTTACCCGCAACTTTTTCCAAGTTTCGAAAACTTATCGAGCCTTTAAATAACGGCGAAGACCTCTGCGCAGTAATACAGCTTCCGCCTCCACCTCGAGTTAACGACCGGACCCTGACGAAATTGCCTTCGGCTGCGGGGGAAAGTAAATCGGAGGTGTTTAAGGGTGGCGCAAACGAAGGGCACAGACACCTGTCCAGATACTTCGGAACGCGCCTGCCAAGTTCTTACAAACAGGTAAGAAACGCCCTCGATGGCTGGGAAAATTCGACGAAATTTTCACCCTGGCTGGCGAACGGCAGCCTTTCGGCAAGACAGATCCTCAGTGCACTCCGACACTATGAGAGCGGAGTCGAGGCTAACGAATCCACCTACTGGATACAATTTGAATTGCTGTGGCGTGAGTACTTTCAGTGGCTTGCCCATGCGCATCAGGCAACGCTTTTTACTCTCCACGGAATCAGCCGCAAAAAAGTTCTCACTTCCTTCTACCCGGAGCGCTTCCAGCGCTGGTGTCAAGGCAATACACCTTTCCCACTCGTGAACGCCTGTATGAAACAACTCAACGCCACAGGCTATATGTCAAACCGTGGCCGCCAAATTGTGGCCAGCTGCTTTGTCAACGAACTCGATCTGGACTGGCGCTACGGTGCGGCTTACTTTGAGCAGCAGTTGGTAGATTATGATGTGGCAGTAAACTGGGGGAATTGGCAGTACCTGGCGGGGGTTGGCACCGACCCGCGAGGCAAGCGACATTTTGATATTGAAAAACAAACCAAGCTTTACGACCCGGACAAGAGGTTTATTGCGAAGTGGCGTGGCGAGACCGGCGCTACCTCATTGGATTCTGTCGACGCGGCCGACTGGCCGATAATTAACAGCGAGTCATTACGGTGAATCAATATGCCAGAGCACTACAATACCGGTGGTAACATTTCTAAGCATAATCGTTACCCGAATACAAGACTGCCCTGCAGGGGATGCACGGCGGACTGTAAGAACTATGACACTTGTAACGGTAAACCTTGGCGACTGGATAATCTTTCGTTGACAGAAAATATAAGTCTGCGGGGAAATCCTACGGCACATGACCACAAGACCGGCAAAAGTTAAATGTGCAAGGAAAAATTCAATTAGGACAAGGGGTTCTGTGTTAGCCACAAGCCCTACTCTACAATACCTGCAACAGCTATTTTCGCAGGAGGAGATGCCAACCAGCACGATTTGGGCCGTCGTGATACGTTCAAATCGCATACCATCAACTCGACATAGGTCATCCGATGACAAAAGTATCGAAACGGGAAAATGTGTGGGACTACCCCAGGCCCGCCATATGCGAACCTTTCAAAGGTGCCTTGACGGTCAAACATGACGGCCTGATTCTCGCGCGCACGACACACGCTTATCGCACACTGGAGACATCACACCCGCCCACTTACTACTTCCCACCACAAGATGTCAATATGGATATACTGAAGGAAAACGACCATCAAACATTTTGTGAATGGAAGGGAATTGCCAGCTATTTCGATCTGCAGATCAATGGCAAAGTGATTATGCGTGGGGCATGGACTTACCAACAGCCTTCATCGACCTTTTCAGCTATCAAAGACCATGTGAGCTTTTACGCCTCGAAAGTCGATGCCTGCTTTGTCAATGAAGAACAGGTCATTGCGCAAGCCGGGGATTTTTACGGCGGTTGGATTACAAGCAATATCGAGGGTCCATTTAAAGGTGCGCCCGGCACTTCGTCTTGGTAAACATCTTTCGTAAAAGAGTGTGGACTACTGGGGACGGGCCGTTTTAGTGCGACGAAATGGGTGGCTTGGTCATTGGTGACATCGGCGACGGCAGAATACACAGCCCCGGCTATCTGTGCGAAAGCGGAACGCCTCCTTTGGCAAGGGTCGATTCTCATCTAAATGGCCGCTTTGCGGTGGAGGGTTTGGTGTGCTGCCCGCAGTAGTGACGAGATAGTGGGGGCTGGCCAAGCCTCTCAATCACTTTTCGGGCGTACCCTCTTTCGCCTTCTCAATCTCCTTCAGAGTGAAATCGGCTTTTTCGCTCAATTCGGAGTAGAGACGAATATCGCCCGAGCGCTGGGCTTCCATCGCCTCCCGTAACAATACGTGATAGCGTTTATTGAGTTTTTTGACAGGATTGGAGGAAAAAAGGCCAAACATATTGATGATCTCCGACTTCACTATTCAAACCAGCCAGGGTTATACGTTTGACCGGCTCTTGCGGATCATTGGCAATACCTGCCCCGCTTAGGTTGTAAACATCCGGCCGTCTGGCAAATCCGACATCGCTTACCGGGCGGTTAACAACGTGAAAACAACGATGTCACAGGCGAGAACTTGTGGACAGCCATATAGTCTTTACATGTCCGGAGGTTTGGTAGTCGGACCACATAGCCCTTAAAATGTGCGCACGCAGTTACCTGCCCCTCTTACCTGTATCTTAAGGAGCCTCATATGCAATACCTTCACACAATGGTGCGGGTCGCCAATCTCGAACAAGCCCTGGATTTCTACTGCGACCAGTTGGGACTGGTGGAAATCAGCCGTAAAGACAGCGAAAGCGGACGCTTTACCCTGGTCTTTCTGGCCGCCCCCGGCGACGCCGAGAGCGCCCGCGAGAAACATGCCCCCATGGTGGAACTCACTTACAACTGGGACCCCGAAACCTACACCGGCGGGCGTAACTTCGGCCACCTGGCCTACCGGGTAGACGATATCTACGCCCTCTGTGAACGCCTGCAACAGGCCGGCGTGACCATTAACCGCCCACCCAGGGATGGCCATATGGCTTTTATCCGCTCGCCGGACGGTATCTCGATAGAATTACTGCAAAAAGGCGATTCGCTGCCGCCCGCTGAGCCCTGGCAGTCGATGCCCAACACGGGAGAGTGGTAGGACGCCCAACAGGACGGCCCGATTGATCAATCCCGCCTCGGCAAAACCCTGGAGCCTCGACCTGCTGACATCAATGGCAGCGACGGGAACCAAAGGAGCAGATGAGGGAAAGCCGGGTGCCACACAATCAACGCCAGTGGCGGGAAACTAAGGCAGGCGAACGCTTGCCCATGGGATTGGGACTGCCGACCAGGCCGGACCGAGCCTGCCGTTGCTCAGGTGCTGCGCGGCAGGTGCGCCATCATTTCCCGGCGCGAGTGGATCATTTCCTTGTAAGTCTGGACCATAGAAAAGTTGACGGTATCGTCGTTGACCCGCATATGCTCGAGCTGGCGCTCCAGATTGGTGATTTCGCGAATCAACTGCTCTTTGACCTGGTTAATGCTCTGAAAGCTCACACCAACGTGTTCCGCCCGTAAACGTCGCATCTTATACCTCTGGAGGTAATGCAGTTATCTCAGTTCGAAGCATAGTCAATATATTGACACAGGCAAGCGGCCCGCGCTTCAAACGCCTGATTTATAAAACTTTCACACCACTGTAAACAACGTCTGGCGACACCTGATAACTGTCAAACAGCTATCACAAACAGCTATCAAATGACCATCAAACACCTGTTAAACGACATCTAAACGACCATAAAACCCATCGAGAGTCAGCTGACACAACTCCGACCCGGCTCTCTACCCTAGCTAAGAATCCCACGCCAGTCCACGTCTTTATCCCCAAAAACGTAGAAAAACGGATTTAATATGTCCTTTTTTGTGTTGTAGCGCAAAATCGCGAAGTCAGTATCCACCACCAGGCCACCGGCACACTCCACCACTGCCTGGGCGGCGGCGGTATCCCACTCTGATGTCAGCGCCAGGCGCGGGTATATATCCGCCGCCCCCTCCGCCACCAGGCAGAGTTTCAGGGAGCTGCCCATACTGGTGGTCTCAACCGGACCAAAGGCGGCGGCTATCTTATCGAGCAATTGATCCACGGCACTGGCACCGTGACGGCGACTGGCTACTACCGACACGGGCAGACCGGCACTGCGGCGGGCCTCGATTGAGCGCACAGCGATGGCCTGCCTGTTACCGTCCACTTCTTTAAAAGCGCCCGGTCCATCGGCGCCGCCGTAGGTGACACCGGTAGTCGGTACATACACCACGCCGAGCACCGGCCGGCCCGCTTCGATCAGCGCGACATTCACCGTAAACTCGCCATTGCGATTGATAAACTCCTTGGTGCCGTCGAGCGGATCGACAATCCAGTAACGCTGCCAGCGGGAGCGCTCGGCGAACGGCGGCAGACTGGACTCCTCCGACAACACAGGCACGCCTGCCAGCAACTCGCTGAGACCGGACTCGAGGATGCGGTGGGCGGCGAGATCGGCCTCGGTGACCGGTGAGTCGTCAGCCTTGGTATCGATATCGAAGCCCGCACTGTGGTTATAGACGTCGAGAATCGCCTCGCCGGCGCGGTGGCAGAGTTGTATGACCTGGTTTATCAGGGCCGTATCAGTCATCGGAGGTTCCTGTGCGGATCGGGGCCGGGGGGCAAGATCGGGACGGCTATTATAGAGAGGCTGGTATTTAGCACAATGCTTGTTGATAATCACCCTGCCACACCGGCACCCGGACCGCGCACCCTCAGCGGAATGCGACCATGGAAAGTTTAGGGCACAACAAGCAAATGATAGATTGGCAACATATAGACACCGTGCTCCTGGATATGGATGGCACCCTGCTGGACCTGCATTTCGATAACTACTTCTGGCTGACCCATCTGCCCAGGCGCTACGCCGAGGCCCACGGTGTCGACCTGGACACCGCCCATCGACAACTGGCGGCTCAATACCGGGCCCATGAGGGTACCCTGCAGTGGTATTGTCTGGAGCACTGGAGCGACTTTCTGAAAATCGACATCGTCAAGCTGAAGCACGAAGTCAAAGACAAAATCCAGGTGCGCCCCTTTGTCAGCGACTTTCTCCAGCGTCTGCAGGCACTGGACAAAAAACTTATTCTGATCACCAATGCCCACCCCCAGAGCCTGGATATCAAGCTGGAGATCACCAGCATCGACCGCTGGCTGGATATGGTGATCTCCTCTCACGAATTCCAGGAACCCAAGGAGGCCCAGGCCTTCTGGCACCAGTTGCAGCAGCGGGAGCATTTCGACAAGGCGCGCACCCTGTTTATCGACGACACACTGCGGGTGCTGCGCTCGGCCGAGCGCTTCGGCATCGCCCATCTGCTGTGTATCCACCAACCCGACAGCCGCAGCGAACACCGGCAGATCACCGAATACCCGGCCATCGACCATTTCGACGAAATCATGCCGCCGCCGGCCCCCGAACAATCTCACTGAGCGCCGGCGCGCGAACGACAGCCACCCCTAAGACAGACGCCCGATGGAAAAAGTACGTATCGACAAATGGTTATGGGCCGCCCGCTTTTACAAGACCCGCAGCCTCGCCAAACAGGCCATCGAAGGCGGCAAGGTGCACGCCGACGGCCACAAAGTGAAACCCAGCAAGGATATTGCTGTCGATCAAATAATAACGCTGCGGCAGGGTTGGGATGAAAAAACCGTGGTGGTACTGGCCCTGTCCGACCAGCGTCGCGGCGCCGCCGAGGCGGCAGCCCTGTACCGCGAGACTGAGGCGAGTATCGCCGCACGGGAGGCCCGCGCCGAGCAGCGCAAGGCACAGCGCGGCGTCAATCCGCCGCGCGAGCGCCGGCCGACCAAAAAGGAGCGCCGCCAGATACACCAGTTTGTCAACAAACAGGGTCACGGAACTGCCGATGAATAGCCGCGATGACCGGCCGAACCACATAATTAATCTATATTCAATTACATATTGTCAATCAAGGATCTGCGATGAAGAGAATTCAGCTTATTGTTGCCGCCCTTTTAACACTGACCTGCGTCAGTGCCATGGCCGATACCGAGCGGCAGATAAAACGGCTGAAAAGCGCGGTGGTGAAGATCTACACCACCTCGGCCCCGCCGGACTACTTTACTCCCTGGCGCCTGCTCAACCCCAAACAGTCGAGCGGTTCGGGCGCGGTTATCTCGGGCCAGCGAATATTGACCAACGCCCATGTGCTGGCCGATGCGCGCTATATCCAGGCGCAGAAAAACGGCGATCCGAAGAAGTACCTGGCCCGGGTGGCATTTATCTCCCACGAAGCCGACCTGGCCATTCTCGAAGTCGACGACAAGACGTTTTTTGACGGACTGCGCCCATTGTCATTGGGCAAGCTGCCCGACCCGCTGCAGGAGGTGTCCGTGTTCGGTTACCCGTTTGGCGGCAATGCCCTCAGTATCACCAAGGGTATTCTGTCGCGGGTGGAACACCAGTATTACGCTCACAGCGGCGCCTTTCTGCTGGCCGGGCAGATAGACGCGGCGATCAATCCCGGCAACAGCGGCGGCCCGGTCATCGTCGACCAAAAGATCGTCGGCGTGGTGATGCAGGCCAATACCAGCGGCCGGGCCGAGAACCTGGGTTACTTCGTGCCACCCAGCGTTATTCGCCATGTACTTAAAGACGCGACCGACGGCTTCCACCACGGTTTTCCGGACCTGGGTTTTCGCACCCAGAACCTGGAGAGCCCGGCGATGAAAAACGCCTATAACCTCAACCGCGACCAAACCGGCGCCCTGGTCGCCAAGGTATTCGACAAGTCCCCCGCCAGCGGCCGGTTGCAGGTCAATGATGTTATTCTCGCCATCGACGGTTTTACCATCGCCGATGACCGCACCATCGAGTTCCGGCCCGACCAGCGTACCAATTTCAAGCACGCCATCGACCAGTACCACATCGGCGACAAGATCGAGCTGACGGTCTCCCGCCACGGCGAGATTAAAGAGATCGAGCTGACCGCCGGCGAGCGCCTCACCAGTTACAGCCTGGTGCAAAACGAGCAGTTCGATCAGGTGCCGCGCTACTATATCTATGGCGGCATCGTCTTTGTGCCCCTGAACATGAACCTGATCAAACGCTGGGGGCGCGACTGGCACAGCAAGGCGCCGGTGGATTTTCTCCATGCCCGCAACCGCTGGAGTTCCAACCAACAGCGCGAACTGGTGGTGGCGTTGAAAGTGCTGGCGGCAGACGTGAACCTGGGCTACCACGACTGGAAGAACTGGATTCTGGACACCATCAACGGCACGCCGATCCGCGACTTCCAGAGCTTCAGCGAGCTGCTGCGCAACAACACCGCCGATCATGTTATTTTTAAGGACGACGATGGCTACCAGTTGGTTATAGACCACCAGCAGGCGCTGGCGGCGGAGCCGGAGATCCTCGAGCTGTACCGGATTCCGGGCAGTCACTCCGTCGGACTGTTCGAGCAACAGGCAGCCGATTAGACCGGGGCGGGCAATAAGATGGCATACCACAGTTTGAAAACAAGACTTGGCCTGCTGGTGCTGGTGGCACTGCCGCTGTGGGCGCCGGCGGAGGTGTACCGGTGGGTCGACGAGAATGGCAAAGTCCATTTCAGCGATCGCAAACCCCAGGGCAAAGCCGCCGCGGAAGACATTTCCGAGGCGGTCTCCAAGACCAATATCGACGACAGCACCCAGCAGAACCAAAAACTCGGGGACGTGTTTCCAAAGGAGACGGCGGCGGAAAAGGCGCTGCGCCAGCGCCAGACGCAGGAGCGCCAGACCCGGCGGCAACAGCACGACAAGGACTGCAAACGGGCGCGCAAACTGCTCGATGTATTGCGCGGGCGGGTTTATTTTGTCGATGAAAACGGCCAGCCTTACAATATCAGCGAGCGCGAGCGCAAGGAGCGGGAGGCCAAGCTGCAGGCGGAGATCAATCAGTATTGCGGCTAGTAAGCCAAAGCACCCGGGGGCTTTGGCCAGGGGGATTGAAACCCCTGGGGCAAGCCCCACTTAGTCGGAGTCCTTATGTCGCCGGAAACTTGTTTCTAGAACCCTGTTGCTAAAACCTTTTACTTAAGATTCAGCAGTCAAAATCCAGTACTTAAAACTCAGTAGTTGAGGAAGGGAAGGAAGGGAAGGGGACACTGATAACTTAATAACTTGGCTGGCCAGCCAAGTTATTAAGTTATCAGTGTCCCCCTATTATTAAAAGCCTTACCGCCAACACTTTTTGCCAGGGCCGCGTTAATAAAGACCGGCTGCGAGACACCGGTGATTGAAGCCTTACCAAGACGGCCCGACTGTAAAAGATCGGGTTGAAAAAAATGCCGGCGGAAAAAACTTTAGCGTAAAACCCTTGTTATAAAAACTATGCCGTGAGAACTCTCCCATGCCCTCCAGAGACCAGATGCACCGCTTTTTATTTGACCATACAGACATCCGCGGCGAGGTAGTGACCTTGGAACACAGTCTGCGGGAGGTGCTCAACCACAACCCCCTGCCCACCGTGGTGCAGAATCTGCTGGGCCAGTTCCTGGCCGCCGCCAGCCTACTGTCCAGCACGCTCAAATTCGACGGTATCCTGACGCTGCAGGCCCGCGGCGAAGGGCCGGTGTCGTTGCTGATGGCCGAGTGCACACACCACCAGAACCTGCGCGGGATCGCCCGGCTGGCAGCCGACGATGGTGACCTGGCCGACCTCGATACTGCCAATATCCGCCAACTACTGGGTAAGGGCGTGCTGGCCATCACCATCGACCCCGAGCAGGGCGAGCGCTACCAGGGCATAGTGCCCCTGGACAGCGACAGCCTCGCCGGTTGCCTGGAGCACTACTTTTACCAGTCGGAGCAACTGGACACCCGGCTGTGGCTGGCCGCCGACGGGCAACGGGCCTCCGGCCTGTTGTTGCAGGCCCTGCCGCGACAGGTCAATGCCTCCGAGGAGGACAACCGCCGGCACTGGGAAACGGCCTGCCATCTGGCCGGCACGGTAACCACGGGCGAACTGCTCGAGCTGGACCACGGGGATTTGCTCTACCGGCTGTTCAACGAAGAACAGGTGCGGCTGTTTGCACCGGCACCGGTACGCTTCGCCTGCAGTTGCTCGCCACAGCGCAGTGCCAATGCCCTGAAAGCGCTGGGCGAGGCAGAGGCCAGGCGCATCCTGGCGGAGCGACAGGCCATCACCATCGACTGCCAGTTCTGCAATCAACGGTACCGCTTCGGCCCGCCGGAAGTCGAGACACTGTTCGGCGATCAACCCCGCACGCTGCACTGAAGAACGCACTTCAAATCGTGATCGCCGCTGCCGACATAAGTCAAATTAATAACCACCATAGCCCCCATCGAATCGATTCAGAGGGGCTTTTCTGACATAATGGCTCCCCCCGATAACTCACCCCGAGGAACTACCATTCAGTGGGGTTCAGTGCTCCCAAAGTTGCCAACCATAGGCGGCGGGATATGTATTAACTTGGCCACAAGCTGACAGGACAATAACGAATGACACACGAAGAGACACCGGCAACTGTTTTTGCCGATCTGAGCCCATCACAACTGGTTGAGGAAGCAGTTGCCCGCAATGAGGGTAAGCTCGCCCACACCGGTGCCCTGGTCGCCACTACCGGTAAACGCACCGGTCGCTCCCCCGCCGACCGCTATATCGTCGAGGAACCCTCCAGCGCCGAAAGTATCGACTGGGGTCCGGTGAACCGACCTTTCCCCGCCGACAAGTTCGACCGCCTGTGGGAACGGGTTGAAACTCACCTGGCAGCGGTGGACAATTTTGTATCACACCTGCACGTGGCCGAAGACCCGGATCACTACCTGCCGGTAAAAGTCACTACCGAAACGGCCTGGCACAGCCTGTTTGCCAGCAATATGTTTATCCATCCGGACACCTATAACCCCAAAGGCAAAGAGGAATGGCGCATATTGCACGCCGCCGACTTTGCCTGCGACCCCGAGCGCGACGGCACCAACTCTGACGGCGTGGTAATCATCAACTTCGGCCAGCGCAAAGTGCTGTTGGCCGGCATGAAATACGCCGGGGAAATGAAAAAATCGATGTTCTCGGTGCAAAACTTCCTGCTGCCGGAAAAAGACGTGATGCCCATGCACTGCTCGGCCAACGTCGGTAAAGACGGCGATACCTGCCTGTTTTTCGGCCTCTCCGGCACCGGCAAAACCACACTGTCGGCAGACCCGGAGCGCTTCCTGATCGGCGACGACGAACACGGCTGGGGCAGGGGCATGGTGTTTAATATGGAAGGCGGCTGCTACGCCAAAACCATCGACCTGAGCCGCAAAAACGAACCGGTGATCTGGGATGCCATTCGCTTCGGCTCCATTGTCGAGAACGTCGTGCACGACGCGGAACGGCGGCAGCCGGATTACAGCGATACCAGCCTCACCGAAAACGGCCGCTGTTCTTATCCGCTGCGGCACGTCGAACTGCGGGTGGCGGAGAACCGCGCCGGCGAGCCCAACAACATCATCTTCCTGACCTGCGATGTCACCGGCGTGCTGCCGCCGGTGTCCGTGCTCAGTAAAGAGGCCGCCGCCTATCACTTTCTGTCGGGCTATACCGCCCGGGTCGGCTCCACCGAACTGGGTGCCGAGGCCGGTATTCACCCCACTTTCTCCACGTGTTTCGGTGCGCCGTTTATGCCGCGTCCGGCCCGCGAGTACGCCGACCTGTTGATGAAACGTATCGAGGAATTCGGCGCTAAAGTCTACCTGGTCAACACCGGCTGGACCGGCGGTGCCGGCGGCGCCAACGGCAAGGGTTCACGCTTCCCGATTCCCGTCACCCGGGCGGTGGTCGCCGCCATCCAGAGCGGCTCGCTGGAAAACGCGCCGACCGAGCACCTGGCGGCCCTCAATCTGGCCATCCCCACCGCAGTAGAGGGCGTCGATAGCAAATACCTCAACCCCCGCAAAGCCTGGAACGACGACGACGCTTACGACCGGCAGGCGCAAAAGCTGGCCGGCCTGTTTGCGGAAAATATCAAGAAGTTCAATGTCGCTGCGGAAATTGAAGCGGCGGGGCCGAAAGCCTGACGAGCCCCGCCGGGCGTTGATTCGCTCCGCCGCTGACACCAGCGGCGGAGGCAACTGGCTAAACCGTCGTTGTCAACGCGGGGCACCACCTGAAGAGCTTTGACAAATAAAGATTTTCACTCAAAACGGGTTTTGGTGTCCTAGCCGACACGGTCTCGATCCGGGTATCGCCCTTCGGGACACGCTGTGAATACCTCCCTGTAAGCTCTACGCCAGCATCCCTGCTGGCGAAGGTCCCGAAGGGCGATACCCGGATCGAGACCTCAGTGCCACCGAAGTGAAAATAGTTTCTGGTCAAAGCACTAAAGCTTGGCCTTACCCGCCACCGGCAGCGACCCCAGCAGATTCGATATCTCAGTATTCAGCTCCTGTTGCCCCTTTAACTGCTCCCCCAGGGGACGCGGCGCAATCAGGGTCCACACCACCTCGCCACTGCGCACCTCCTTGGCCTGGATCGCCAGCCCGCCTTTGGCCAGCGCCGAGTCGGCGCCCGGGACCGGCTCGGCCTGGCCGCCGTCGATATCCAGCCCTTTGTTTTGAGGTGAATGGTTTTGAGGTGAATGGTTTTGAGGTGAGTGGTTTTGAGGTAAATGGTCCTGGCGCAAACCGTCCTGGCGCAGCCCGAACGCATAGTGAAGCACGATATCGGGCGCCTTCTCATCGATGTGGTAACCGCGGTCCACAGCCGCCTGCTTGATGGCGGCGGTCAACATTTTTTCCATCTCGGGGCGCCGCTCGAGGCTGGTCTTCCTGGCCCGTACATTGACTTTCTTATAACGGCTGAAATCGGCGGTCTTGCTGAACCAGTGCCTGGTGCGCGTGCCGGCGTTATCGGGCTGGCGCTTGCCATCGAGACGCAGACGCAGGTTGAGGTTAATACGCGAGTCGGCCAGGCGCAGCCCCTCTGCCTTGCTGATGCGCCGCTCGGCGATGAGTTTATACAACGCATCATCAAAGGTCTGACACTCGCCGTTGGCGCCGCCGCCCATCGCCTCTTTGATTTTGTCCGTCTCACCTTTATCGATAAGCTCGGCGATATGGGGCGTTCGCATCATGATTTCCACCACCGCCACCCGCTTGTCGTCGACGCCCACCGCCAGCCGCTGGCTGAGAATCGCCACCAGGTGATGGGCCAGGTCCTGCTGCACTCGCCGCTGGGCGGCAGCAGGAAAGAAGTTCATAAACCGGTCCAGCGCCTGGTTGGCATTGGTGGCGTGCATGGTGGAGATACACAGGTGGCCGGTCTCGGCATAGCGCAGCGCCTGCATGGCCGTATCGGCATCGCGAATTTCGCCGATCATGATCACATCCGGCGCCTCCCGCAAACCGTACTTGAGCGCGTCGGCATAGCTGCGGGTATCTATGCCCACCTCTCTCTGGCTCACCAGAGACCGCTTGTGCCTGTGGGTGAACTCAATGGGGTCCTCGACGGTCAGGATATGCCCGGTCCGGTTCTGGTTGCGGTGGTCGATCAGCGCCGCCAGGGTGGTGGATTTGCCGGAGCCGGTGGCTCCCACCACCAACAACAGCCCGTGCTCCTGCATCGCCAGATCGTGCAGCACCTCGGGCAGCCCCAACTCACTGATCGACGGGATAGTGTCTTTGATGTATCGCACCACCATCGCCGGCAGCCCTTTTTGCCGGTAGACATTGAGGCGGAAACGGCCCACCTTGGGAAACTCCATGCCCAGGTCCATCTCCATATCCCGTTCGAAATCGCGGCGTTGCCGCTCGGAGAGAACCCCGTCGATCAACGCCTGCACCCGCTCTGCGCTCAGGTTTTCGCTGCCCATCCGATGGTGCGAACCCTCCACTTTGATCGTCGGCGGTGCACCCACGTTGATATACAGATCTGAGGCAGACCGGGCCACCATCGCCGATAATATAGCTGTCAATTCATTCAAAGCATTCCCTCACTCGTTTGCTTGTCATTGCGCTGATACTATGGGCCCCCCTGAAAACCCCACAGTGGCGTTTATGACCTATTTCCTATAACTGTTTGTATAATCCTGTCTCGCAACTGCCCTACGAATGTCACGTTATACATCTTTTATGGCTACAAGTCTCTCAAAGCGCACCCCGAATCTACGTCTGGAGCTTGCGGGAGCGGGATTTATGCAGGAGGGTCCGTGAGACCGATATCGGGGGCGCTCAGAAACGCCCAGTTCCTACTGTTACTCAGCTATGCCAGCTATCTGCACCTGACTCCCAGTCCCGGCGCGGTATTTGTGTCGATCTGGGATAAAGCGCTGCACGTGGTCTGCTGGCTGGTACTGACCCTGTCCCTGCAAATCGCCCTGGCAGGGGTGCGCACCGCAGCGCCGCTGCGCTTGAGTGCGCAGGGGGCAATGGCATTGCTGGTTTACTCGGCACTGCTGGATATGGCCCAGCACTGGGTGCCGGGGCGCCATTTCAGTCCGCAGGATATCCTCGCCAATGCCGTGGGTATTGCGCTGGGCCTGGCCTTTATCGGCGCCTTGTACCGCCTGAAAGCGCGCTAAGCCCGTTGTTATCGCCGGGCCTCGCTCAGCTCGGGGACCGGCACCGGGCGCCACGCCCATTTTGCGACCTATCGGTCAGACGCCGGTTGTAAACCCGCCCGCCGGCCGGGGAAGGATAGTCGCAGGCCGGGGTCGCCAGAACTGTCCCCGAATGCGACCCCATGGCAGCCAAACTGTCATGGAAATACGGCATTATTACCCATCGGCCGGCGCTGACTCGCCCGGGTCAGCCTATGGTAAACTCCACCGGCACCTGAACGAACAGGTGCCGGTGGATACCATCCCCGTGTGTCAACAAATCGGGCCGGGCAAAGTCCGATCCGCGAGGCGATTGCAGTTGCAGGCGTACCGATGCATAACAGGTTTTTACCGACTCGATTGCTTGCACAAAAGTTGACACAACAAGCACTACAGCGCGTGACCGAACGGATATTTTAACTTGGCTGCAACAGGGAGCAGCCCGTATATTGCAGCTACACTCAAACTAACCGCCCGGCAAACCGTAACCGGCATCACGGCCTGTAAACCGTCCGTCGCCACCGGAGAGTAGTCATTATGACGACAGCAGTACCGCGTTACACCCTCGGCGAAGAGATCGCCAACAGTGTCACACACGGTGTCGGCATCCTGCTGTCGATCGGCGGTCTCGGCGTACTCACTGCATTCGCCAGTATCTACGGCAATGTGTGGCATATCGTCAGTTGCAGCATTTTCGGCTTTTCACTGATTTTTCAGTATGCCACCTCGACGCTCTACCACAGTATCCAGACGCCCCGGGTCAAACCGGTGCTGCGCATTCTGGACCATATCGCCATTTTTATATTGATTGCCGGCACCTATACTCCGTTCGCGCTGGTCAATATTCGCGGCCCCTGGGGCTGGTCCATTTTCGGTGTTATCTGGGGCTTGGCGCTGTTGGGCATTTTGCTGGAGGTGACATCGCTGCGGCGCTACCGCGCTGCTTCCATCACGCTTTACCTGTTGATGGGCTGGGTGGTGTTGACCGCCATCAAACCCCTGCTGGCCAACGTCAAAACCGGCGGGTTGCTGTTACTACTGATCGGCGGGCTGGCCTATACCGGTGGGGTGGGGTTCTACCTCTGGCGCAGCCTCCCTTATCACCACGCCATCTGGCATCTGTTTGTCCTGACCGGCAGCACGCTGCATTTCTTTGCCGTGTTGTTTTATGTGATTCCGCTGACGGAATGACCCACTGCGCACTCAGTACAAAACTGGAATCTCACGCTATCACAGTTGGCGATTTATTACTGAGGGGCGACTGGACGATCACATGGCGCTGTAATCTTGGTTGACAATGAGTTTTGAACACTCTCTACATATCCGTCAAAGCTACTAGGGCCTGTTCACACTAATCAGCCTGTCGGCGATCAGTGAAAAGTTAATGAAAAACCTGAAAACCACATCAAGCTTGTCGAATCGGCTAAAGATTCTTCGGAATCCTTTCAGGCGTCGAAACAGGCGCTCTACCTCGTTCCGCTTCTTGTACATTTCTTTGTCGTACGCCCAAGGTGTCACACGATTAACTTTGGGAGGCACGATAGGCGTCATTTTTAAATCCAGAATCAACTGACGGGTCTCATCACCCTCGTACGCCTTATCCATGATGACGCTCACACCGTCCCAGCCGTTAGCGTTCATTCCCTGACATAATTGACACAGCGATCTCCCTGGTATCAGTTTACGTCCTTAACAACCGTCAACATCCCTGGTGGCATCTTCCATTGCCTTTGGTCTTTGGTGAGAACTATCACTG
>NZ_ML660094.1 GCF_007004655.1 Exilibacterium tricleocarpae | reverse complement strand
GCCCTTCGGCGAGACGCTTTCAGCGCCGACAGACGAGATTGGCTATACCGGCCACAAGTTTGATGCTGATCTCGGGTTGAGTTATATGCAGGCCCGATATTATGATCCGGTGATTGGGCGGTTTTATGCGAATGACCCGGTCAGTGCGTTAACCTTCATACAGCAAGGCAATATCCAAGGATTTAATCGTTACGCTTACGCGAATAATAATCCTTACAAATATACCGATCCAAATGGCGAGAGTCCGACAATTGTGGCCGGTGCAGGAGCGGGTTGTGCGGCGACGGGCCCTGGGTGTCCGGTTGGAGCAGTGGTTGGTGGTGCTATTGGTGCGATCATTGGCATTGCCATTGCGGATGCTGCCATTAATCATTTTAATGAGTCGGCAGATTCTTCCGACTCTGGTGAAACTTCTTCAGGTTCAACGGAAACTGAAAATAAAGGGCAAGGACAAGCGGAGGTTGGCGATTGCCCTACTTGTGGTGGAAAGACAAGTAAAAAGCCTGGAAAAATTGGTCAAGCGCATGGTCTCAAGCCTAGAGAAGTTAAGGATAGAATTCATGGATTAAAAGACGATTCAAAGGTTTCCGGCAACCCTGATATTGAAGTTTGTAATGGTTGCGGTGAGGTCTTTCCACAAACAGATCAAGGGACACTTGGTGATAGTATCGGTAATATCGAGGAAGAGTTTTAATGGCTTTAGAAGTGAAAACTACATTACGAGTGTATTCTGAAACTCTCTTGATAGATGATTTCAAAGAAATACTGGGAGAACCATCGCGAGGCTTTTCAAGGGGTGACCCTTGGTCAAAAGGAAAAAGATTTCGCAAACATTCTTATTGGAGCCTTTCTTCATCGATTGAGCGTACATGTAGTTTCGATAATCATTTAAGTGAGATTCTCGATTTTGCAGAATCCAAAAAAGAAGAAATTATCGATCTTAGAAGTAAGGGTTGTGATATTGATATATCTGTTTTTTTTGATTCTGATAATGGTCAAGGCGGAGCAATATTATCGTCTTCAACGATGAAAAGGCTTAGCGATTTAGAATTAAGTTTAGTGTTTGATGTGTACGCTGATGGCTAAACGCGAAAAAGAAAAAAGGGATCGCTGGCGAATGAGAATAATTTTCTTTGAGCACTTTTTGGGAAAATGGATCGGTGACAATCAAAGATAGGTAAGGAGAAAAGAGAGAAAAGGGGACAGAAAAGGGGACGGAGGGATTATTTACTGAACAACTGAGCTTTTTAAGCCAATTGCAGTACACTCCCTCTCAACCTAAGCAGGCAACGCAAAGGATGTGCAATGCCAAGACGTGCCCGACACTATATAGCTGACCAGCCGTATCATATTGTGCAACGAGGTAATAATCGAGCGGCTTGCTTTATGGAGCCGGAAAATTACCAATGCTATTTGAACCTCTGGCGGGAGTTGGCAGATCGGTATGGCGTTAAAGTTCACGCCTTTTGTTTGATGACTAACCATATCCACTTCCTGGCAACACCCACGGAAGCTACCTCCTTGTCAAATACATTGAAAGTGGTGGGCAGCCGCTATGCCCAATACATCAATGTAAAATACAAACGCACGGGTACCCTTTGGGAGGGGCGCCACCGTGCCAGCCTGATTCAAAGCGAGAGGTACTTGCTTATCTGTTATCGCTATATAGAGTTGAATGCTGTGAGAGCTGGTATGGTAAAACGCCCAGAGGCGTATGCGTGGTCAAGTTATATGGCCAACGCGTGGGAAGAAAAAAGCTGGCTGGTTCCACACCAGGAATACTTGCGATTGGGTGAGGATCGATCAGGCAGAGCCTATGCCTATCGAGAATTGTTCCGGTCTGCCTTAGTAGAGGATGACTTACACCTTTTGCGAAAGGCCACTCATTACAATTACCCAGTTGGCGATGATGGTTTCTGTCAAGCCATTGAAGAAAAGTACGGGATTACATTGGGTAATGTGAGCAGAGGAAGGCCGAGGAAGAAAATGTATGACAAGTGAATAATAGATAATCCCTCCGTCCCCTTTTTCGGTCAGATACGTTGAAAGTTGTTGGCAGCCGCTACGCTCAATACATCAATGTAAAATACAAACGCACAGGTACCCTATGGGAGGGGCGTCATCGCGCCAGTTTGATTCAAAGCGAGAAAAAAGTTGGCTGGTTCCACACGAGGAATATTTGCGGTTGGGCGAGGATCGATCAGGCAGAGCTTATGCCTATCGAGAATTGTTTCAGTCCGCCTTAGCAGAAGAAGACTTACACATGGTGCGAAAGGCGACTCATTACAATCATCCGGTTGGCGATGATGGTTTTTGTCAAGCTATTGAAGAAAAGTACGGGATTACATTGGGTAATATGAGCATAGGAAGGCCGAAGAAAGGAATGGATGGCAAGTGAGTAGTAAATAATCCCTCCGTCCCCTTTTTCGATCCCTCCGTCCCCTTTTTCCTTTTCCTAATAGATAATCCCTCCGTCCCCTTTTCCACGAGATAACACCGCCCTGGCCGCCGGTATGCTGAGCGTCAAAACATACCAAAGGTCTGTAGATAAATCCAAGTAACTCTCTATTATTACAGCTCCAGAGATTCTGTTCTAAAAAAACTCACCACCTCAATATAGTGGTCCAATCGACTATTGGTTATCGTTGTCTAACAAGAATGTCTGTCTAACGAGAGTTTCTGTCTGACAATGACTCGGGATAGCTTTGAAAAGGTGTATTAAAAAAGTTCTCTGCTTCTATCTCTATGGAAAAAGCTTGTCCGATGGTCTTACCTCTTCCGCCCGACGAGATATGAACGCATAGAACCTTAAAAAGTGAATTCAAAAGTGTCAATAAAGTGAAGTAATCGATTGTGATGTTTCCTTAAAAAGTACAGGCCGTTACGAATTGATATATGTTCCGCGATAAAGTCGTATCAATAACCAAGTCAGCTCTGCCGGAAGGCAAACATGCAACCCGGGGTTTTAGCCGGTTATGACAGTTAAGCACAGCAAGAAAGTGAAAGTTCGTATATGGGCAGCATTTGCCAGTTATCTTTTCCTGACGGGGTGTGGCGGAGAATCGTCCGACAGTCCGCAAGCTCAGACACCACCGGCGCCGCCACTACCCGCGCCGGCAACTGTCAGTGCCAGTGACGGTACCTCTGCGGATGCCGTTCATATAAGGTGGACACCCGTAGACGCAGCAGAGGGATATTTAGTCTACGCCCGCTGGCAGGCCGATGCGGATTATACGCTGCTTGGTGAGGTGTCAGAGAGTGAGTTTTTGGATTCAGGAGCATCGCAGCAGACACGCCAATACGCCGTCAGAGCCGTCGGGGAAGACAAGCAGCCAGGTTTATGGAGTGAGCCTGATTACGGTCACCTGGCCCTGTCTGCGGCATGTGCCACGGCACCTGAAGCCGGTGAAGGCGTGCAGCAGCTCGGGCAGTTGAAGCGAGGCTTTGAAAGGCCCAGGGTAGTGGCCTTCGACGACGACGGCTTTATGTATGTCGGCGATGACAGGAATCTTACGAACGGTGAATGGCGTATCGTCAGGCTCAATCATGATCTCTATTCGGTCGCAATATGGGTGGGGACCGGCAGGCTCCTTGCTATGACAAACAGTAGTAGTGGTATGTCGTTTCTCATTCAAAACGAACTGTACCAGAGAGAGTTATTGCGGTTGAATGACGATTGCACGTCTGAGGTGATCGCAGGCGCGGCTGCTGGTATGCCCGGAGGTGCTTACACAGATTTAGCCGTTGGCGGCGACGTACAGAACGATAGGTTTTATATGGCCCGGCATGCGGCCGGCAACTCCAACATCGTCACGTTTGACACCGGCACCGATGAAGGTAGTCGGCAATGGCCGGTGATCACGCATAGCAGCGGCCCACCCAGCAAGGTCGAAAGTATTGCCGTGGATGCACAGGACGACAATCGCCTGTATGTGGCAGATGCCCGGAGAGGTCAGATTCTCGAACTGCGGTTGGATGGCGACAATGACACTATAGAAGTTGTCAATGCCCGGGACTTTCCGATGGCTGAAACCGAGCCGGCTGTTTCCTGGCAGATGATGGACCTGGTTGCAGACGCCGGCAGTCTGTTTCTGGCTGCCAGGTCCGACCAGGGCGACACAACGCTAATGTACTTCCCCGACGGCCTGGACGGGGAGGTCGATGTCCAGGATATTGGCAGTGGCTTTCGAAACCGGGTAACCGAAATCGATATGCATCCAATCAGCCGTCATCTTTATATGGTGGATGACCGCAACTCCTCATTGTATATCTGCGAGGCACCGGCATATACCTGCAGCGCTGAAATCCCCGGGGGCTCGCTGGTAACTATGGTACAGGACACCTCAGGCAGTATTTATATGGCTTATGCTTATCCCGGCTATATCAGCAAGCTCGACCGCCAAGGCAACCACGTAGTCGATTATCTTCTTCCGGAAAATCTGACTTACATCAGTGATATGAAGATAAAAGGTGATCGCCTCTATCTCTTGACGGGCGAGAATATAGGTCTCGATCCACGCTCGTGGTTGTTGGAGGTGAAAACAGATTTCTCCGAATCGTCCATCAGTGAGGTGCCGCCGGCCGACACGAATGCAGGCTTTGCCGCCAGTCTGGTGCCGGGCGAGGAGGATATCTTTGTCAGTGTTTTCAAGGCCTCTGCCGAGGATGACTTTGCCATTGATATCTATGGTATTGAGTCGATGACCGGCGAATTTGATTTCCTGTCTTCACTGGCAGACCCCGGATATATTCTGATACCGGGTCCTCTTGCCATCAGCCCTGATAATATCCTTTATTTCACGGTGGAATCCTTTCCGGTTTTTGGCCACGAATGGAGCTTGTATATCGCTAAATATGACTTGGCCAACGAGAGTTGGTTGCCGTCCGAATTCTTCGATGGCGTAATAGGAAGCCGAATAGGGCCGCTTAGGATTGATAGCGACAATCATTTGATTTACCTGGTTTCCAACCCCGATGACTTCGCCGTCTTCAATTTAGTCCGCCAAAATCTGTCCGCGGGAGAGCGCACAGAAGTGGCCTTTGACTATCCGTTTGATGTGTACAGCATGATGCTCGGTAGCGGCGGAGAGGTACTTTATTTTTACAACCGAACTGACCACAGCCTGTATCGCATGCCTTACCCTCCTGCACCCTGATTGGAGTCAAAGGGAGTTAAGCGGCCGGGGTGCAGGTTTAACCGCCTTTAAAGGAATTAATTGGACGGAGGATGATTAATGGGACGGAGGAGCTAAAGTTTAACCACCTCCAGACAAGTGAATACCGAGGCTTACTCTCTCCCCATCGGGCCGTCGCCCAACAGTTCCTCCAAGTCATCCAACCCCCCGGCATCGCTCGCCTCCTGCTGCCTGGCAATCGCCAGCGTATACCGCCCCAAAGTAGCATAGAGATCGACCAGGTCGGGAGCTACCGCCTGCAGGTCCGCCAACTGGCTCTCCACCGTGGCGATATCCCCGCGGGAAATCGGGCCAGTCAACGCCGCCACCGGACTGCGGGTCAGGGCGTTGTCCAGGGTATTGTGCATAATGGGCAGCAATAATTTTGCCGCCAGTTCCCGCTCCACACCCGCCGCTTCGAAGCTGCGCAGGCTCGCCTCCAGCAGTGTGACCAGATAGTTGCAGCCGATAACCGAGCCGGCGTGATAGAGCGTCTTGGCTTCAGCTTCGATAGCAAAAGTAAGCCCGCCGATCTGTTGGAAAGCCGGGATCAATTGCATCAGCGCAGCATGATCGCCCTCGGTGGCGCAATAACTACCGCCAAAACTGGCCAGCGATGCCGTGGGGTCGGCGAAACTGTGAATCGGGTGAACGCTGGCACGGTAGACGCCAAAGGTGTCGAGGGGGCGCAAATGTGCGGATGTCAGGGCGCCGCTGCAATGAAATACGACAGCGCCGGTGCCCACCCGTCTGCGCTCGGCAAGCTCGCGGGCGGTGTCCGCAATTGCCGCGTCGGGTGTAGCGATCAGCCATATATCGGCGTCCTTAAAAGCCTCCAACTCGCCGATGGCCTTCCCGGCGCCGGCGAAATCGCACAACGCCCGGGCACTGCCGTAGCTGCGCGAGTAACACTGCTGCAGGACCAAGCAGCGGCGCCGGTGCCAGAGCGCCGCCAGGGTCTTCGCCAGCTTGCCGCAGCCGATAATATTGAGTGTGGGTTTCAAGAGGATATCCTACCCCGAGCGACGACCACAGCCGCCGTCGCCACGGGCCGATCAGCCATGCCCCGCGGTGAGAACCACCCGGCGAGTAAGGCTCTGTGCCTGGTGGCGACTGCTTCAGTGGTGAATATAACAGTCGTCGTCGTTGGCTAGCAATGCTTTCAGAATCAGGCTGCGGTTGATCAGGCCCACCAGTTTGCCGTCGTCCACTACCGGGTAGTTTTTCGGTTTGCTCTGTAGCATGGTCTCGGCGATTTCGACGATGGAGGTATCCGGGGTAACGGTCAGTACGTCGGTGCGCATTACGGTGGTAACCACCGGCGGCTCCTCGCAATAGAATACATCGTTGAGCATTTCCTTGATGCAGTCCTGCTCAGAGACAAACCCCACGACTTTTTCATTCTCGTCAATAACCGGCGCGCCGATAATGCCGGCCTTTAACAGGCTTTTCACCACATCGCGCACATTGGCGGTGACGGGAATTGCATGGGGATCGTAGTCCATGAAATCTTTAACTAGGATGGAGTGCACGGGCAGCCTCTCCTCTGTGTCGCGTTATTGGTATCCACTCAATGACAAGATTAGCCTACTTTCCCCAGGGGCGTACAGCAAGTTGTTGTTGCGGGCAGCGGCTGTCAGATGGTGGGATAAATCGTCAGTCGTCAGTTATCAACTACAGCACTTTTTGTAGGCACGCACGGCATCCTCCAGCCCCAGTGCCAGGGCATCGACGATCAGCGCGTGACCGATGGACACCTCCAGCAGACCGGGCAGGCCGGCAAACTTGGGCAGGTTGTCGAGGTCGAGATCGTGGCCCGCATTGACCCCCAGCCCTATCCGGGTGGCGTGGGTGGCAGCCCGGCAGTAGTCCTGAAACAGGTCGTCGAGGTTGGCAGCCCGGCGCCGGCAGGCGGCTGCATAAGGGCCCGTATAGAGTTCGATGCGGTCGGCGCCGATATCCCGCGCCAGGCTGATTTGGGCGAGGTCGGGGTCCATAAACAGGCTGACGCGTATGCCCTGGTCTTTCAGCTGCCGAATAACAGGCGCGAGCCGGTTGCCGGCGGTGGTCAGGTCGAAGCCGTGGTCCGACGTCAATTGTTCGTTGCTGTCCGGCACCAGGGTGCACTGGTGCGGGCGGGTCTCTGTCACCAATTCCAGAAAGCCGGGGAAATTCCCCAGTTTTTGCGCAAAAGGATTGCCCTCTACATTGAACTCTATGCCCGGGTTAGCGGCGACCAGGCGTGCCAGTTGGCGCACATCGTCGGGCCGGATATGACGCTGGTCCGGCCGCGGGTGCACGGTCAAGCCATCGGCACCCGCCGCCAGGCAACGACTACCGTGGGCGACGACGTCGGGATAGTTGCCCGGGCGCGAGTTACGCAGCAGGGCGATCTTGTTGAGGTTGACGCTCAGTGCGAAAGCCATGGGCTGTGCTTAACTCTCGGGTTTTGCCGGTGTCTTGGGTTTGGCGGATGTTTCAGGTTTAGAGGATATCTCCGGTTTGGCAGATGTCCCAGGTGTGCCGGATGCCGCGGCCTGCTCCACGCGCCGCGCTTTGAGAATTCTTACCGGCACGTTGGGCGCCTCCGGATGCGCCCGATAGAGCCCGGTCTCTACCCTGGCAATTTGCTCCACGACATCAAAGCCCGTGATAACCTTGCCGAATACCGCATAACCGGGTCGCTCCCTGGTGGCATCGAGGTGAATATTGTTGGCGAGGTTGATATAAAACTGGGAGGTGGCGCTGTCGGGCGACGGCAAGCGCGCCATGGCCAGGGTGCCGGCCGTGTTTTTCAGCCCATTGGCCGATTCGTTGGGGATGGGGTCGGCGGTGGTTTTTTTGACGAAGTCGAACGTGAAACCGCCGCCCTGCACGACAAAGCCGCGCTTGACCCGGTGGAAGATGGTACCGTCGTAGAAGCGGCGATCGACATACTCGAGGAAATTTTTCACTGTCGCCGGCGCCTTGTCCGGATACAGTTCGATCAATACTTCGCCAAAGTCCGTATCCAGTTGCACCCGGGGGCTGCCGGTTTCCGCTGTGGCTTGTGACAGCCCCAGCACCAGGCCGAGAAGCAGGCTCAAACACCATTTGCGGGACCCTTGTCGGGACATGCCTTGTCGGGACATGAAAGTACTCTCCGTTAACGCCAGTCCGAATACCGCCGACGCGGCCGCACTGCCGGTACCACCAGTGCGATCACCACACCCAGCCCGACCGCGCCGGCTCCGTAAATAAACCAGGTCTGCAGAGACTTGTCGCCGAGGCGCTCATTTTCGGCCTTGAGCACATCGATTTCGGTCTGCAGGAGTTGGTGTTCCTCCATCAGGGTTTGATGGCGGCTGTTGAGATCGATCGCCCCGGCGGAGATCGTCTTGATCTCCGCCAGTTCATTGTTCAGTGTCTGCCCCTGTTTTTCACTGTCGTCCAGGCGCGCCGCAAGCTGCTGGTTCTGCTGCTGCAGTTGCGCGAGCTGTTGTTCCAGCGTTTGAGTGCGGTTTTGCAGTTGGCTGGCCGTCTGCTGGGCGGCCCGCAGTTTCAGCGTCGCTGTCGGCTCGGCGAGCAGGTACTGGTTGCGAATCCAGCCCTGGATGCCGCGCTCGGTTTCCACGCGCGTCCACTCGCCGCCCGGGTCCTCCTCGAGCACTGTCAGTTTGGTGCCGCTGCGCAGGCCCTTGTTGATGATGCGAAACTGTGTGCCCTGGCCGCTTCGCAGGGGCACATAGAGCACATCTGAGATATAGCGGACTTCGGCGTGGGCGGCGTTGATAAGCAGGGCGGCAAATAGCGCAGTTAGAAAAGGTCTCACGTTGCTTTCCATACAGTCTTGGTGCTTGGTATTCCGGTAATGTCGGGGTTCGGGAGTAGTGCCATAGCGCTTCCCGTCCGATATTCAACCCATCGTTTGCCCAATAGTATTTTACCTGGTGGTTCTGTGCATGCAGCAGTGTATCCGGCAGTCTTTTAATCCGGTTTATTATCCGGCTTATCCGGTGTTGCACATCCATTGTTGCTGTTTGTCCGGCGATGCCTTGGCCTATTGCTGCCTTATCGCTTTACCGGCTGCTCTTTCCCGAGCCCTGCTGACTTCTTCGCGGCCAGTACTCCGGGGCGTATTATACGCAGTTTACTCCAGTTAGCGAAAACATGCTTGTCAACTGGGTCACATTTAATTGTCAGGCACTCTCGACGCCAGCAAGTCGGTCTTCAGGGTAAAACCCGCTTGAAAGGCTTGACCTTGACCCCGGCGTAGACGCCGGCCTCGCGATACGGATCGGCATCGGCCCAGGCTTGCGCCTCCTCTAACGAGGCGAACTCAGCCACCACCAGACTGCCGCTGAAACCGGCGCTGCCCGGGTCTTCGGTGTCGGCATGCGGGTGGGGGCCGGCCAACACCAGCCGCCCCTGGCTTTTGAGTGCCTCGAGCCGAGCCAGGTGCGCCGCCCTGGCACCTTTGCGCCGGGCCAGGCTGTCGGCGACATCTTCGCTGATAATGGCGTATAACATAAGTGCTCCGGTAAAACGGCCGTCTATTGCTGGACGATAATATCTTCCAGGCTCAGGTGCGTGAGTTTATTGATACTGCGGAACAAATAAAACATGGCCGACATCATGACAACCATGGCGGGCACCATGATCACCGGGAAGCTCAGTGCTGTCATTTTACCCAGTTCCGCATTAAAGGCGACGGTTCCCGGAGGGCTGACCAGCAACACCTTGGCCAATATGTAGTTCAGGATTGATGACAGAAAGAAGGCGCAGGCCACGATCACTGAGGCGTTGCTGAGGGTTTTCTCAAACGCCGCTTCCGTGCCGTGGGTCTTCAGCGCATCGGCTACCTTCTCCACCTGCAGCACTTTATCGTTATACAAAAATGTTTTTACCAGCGGGTAGGGGGTTTTCAGGGAAATCAACGTTGCCAGTCCCAGCAGCCCCGGAATGGCGGCCTCTTTGATCGCGATATACTTCGGGTCAAGCTCCAGCAGGCTGATACCGCCGGTCAGCATGACACTGACAACACCCAGGGCGGAGAAAAAATTGACTTTTTGGGTCCGGGTGTAGTCCCGCAACCCGTAAATAATCGGAAAAGCCAATGCCACCACAATCGCCCAGCGGGTGCCGAGATATTCATCGCCACTCAACTTCATCAGGATCACGGTGGGGATAATGATATTGAACAGCAGGTTGGCAATCAGACTTTCATTTTTTTTGGGGTTTTTTTCGGGCGTGGCTTGTGTCATTCGTTCGCTCAAGGATAATAGAGTTAAATTACTGCTGGCAGTGCCAACCCGACGTCGCCGCGCTTGGCTGTCAGCGGCAGGTTGTCAACTGATGGGCCACCGACCGGGACTGGCAGGCCGTCAACTGACAGGCTGCCAGATGATAAGCTGTCAAGGGTGTCAATTGATAGTCCGCCAGTGATTGGTCCGTCAGTTGATCGCCTGCTTGCGGGCAGGCTGTCGATTGTAAGCCGGTAAGCTATTAACATACGAGGTGCTTTTTGCCGCTAGTTGATTTACATACCCACAGCACCGCCTCAGACGGTATTTTAAGCCCTGAAAATCTGGTGTCGAGAGCCAAATCGAAAGGTGTGGAGGTATTGGCACTGACCGACCATGATACCCTGGCCGGCGTGGCGGCGGCCACTGCTGCTGCGGCGGCCGCCGGACTTAAGTTGATTGCCGGGATCGAACTGTCCAGCCAGTGGCGCGGCCGGGGTATTCATATTGTGGGGTTGAATGTCGATACCGGGCACCCGGCTATGGCCGAGGCGCGCCGTCACCAGTTACAAGTGCGCGAGGAGCGCGCAACCCGCATTGCCGATAAGCTTGCTAAATACGGTTTCGAAGGGACGCTGGCGGGTGCCCGGCGCTGGGCGGGGGAGGCGGCCGTGGGGCGCCCGCATTTTGCCCGTTATCTGGAGGAGGCCGGCCATGTCGGCTCTGTCAATGAGGCGTTTAAAAAGTATCTGGGGGCCGGCAAGCCCGGTGATATCAAAGAGATGTGGCCCGCCATGGACCGGGTAGTGGGTTGGATCAGCGCTGCCGGGGGCGTCGCCGTACTGGCGCATCCGGACAAATATCAATTGACCCGTACCCGTCTGGTGGCGCTGCTGGAGGATTTTTGCGAAGGCGGCGGCAGGGCGCTGGAGGTCATCAGCGGTTTTCAGCAACAGCGGTTGACGCTGGAGCTGGCCGAACTGGCCCGACGCTTTGAATTGCATGTATCCTGCGGCAGCGATTTTCATGTGCCCGATCAACCCTGGCAGGAGTTGGGTGCCTGTGGCACTCTGCCGCCGGATTGTCCGCCGGTGTGGGCGCTGTGGGATGCCGCTTGAGTATTCGGTCCCGCGGGTCGAGTTGGAGCCATCGGCCCGACCCCCCGGCTCCAGACCCACCCGGGGCCACTGGTCTGGGGTCTCGGCTGTGTGCCATGTGCGCCACTGGCCTAAACCTCCGGCAGTGGGCCTATTCGAGATTACCGGCCTGAGCCCCCGGCTCCGGACCCGCTTGGGGCCACTGGCCTGAGCGCTCGGTGTCGGACCTACCGGGGGCTGCCGACCTGAATCTCGAACCCTGAGTCCAGTTGGGGCCATCGACAGACAGTCATAAGAAAATAGTCATAAAAAGGAGTCCTTGTGGCGCAGTTTTTCCAGATTCATCCAGAAACCCCGCAATCCCGCCTGATCAACCAGGCGGTCGATATCCTGCGACAGGGCGGGTTGATTGCTTACCCGACAGACTCTGCCTATGCGCTCGGTTGCCATCTCGGCGACCGCATGGCGCTCGATCGCATCCGGGCGCTGCGGGCGCTGGACAAGCGCCACAACTTTACCCTGATGTGCCGCGACCTGTCGGAGCTGGCCACCTACGCCAAGGTCAACAACCAGGTGTTTCGCATGTTGAAAAGTCACACCCCGGGCCCCTATACCTTTATTCTCGAGGCCACCTCCGAGGTGCCGAGGCGGCTGTTGCACCCGAAACGCAAGACCATCGGCATCCGCGTACCCGCCAATGCCGTGGCGCTGGCGCTGATAGAGGCGCTGGGCGAGCCGCTGATGAGCAGTACCCTGCTGTTGCCGGGGGACGAATTTCCCCTGACCGATCCCTACGATATTCGCGAGAGCCTGGAGCACCAGCTCGAATTGGTGATCGACGGGGGCTTTTGCGGGATGGAGCCGACCACAGTGGTGGACCTTACCGGAGAGGTGCCGCAACTGTTGCGCCAGGGCTGTGGTGACTTCTCAGCTTTTGAGTATAACTAATTGAAATGTAATAAGTTTCATCTTTTTTTCACGACGCTGTAATGGCTCGGTAATAACCGCTATAATGAGCCGCCCGAGGCGCCGACCCGACGTGTGTATTGACCGCGAACAATAACTCGAGGTGCCCATAGCCGAATCTGCAGCCCGAATCTGCGACCTGAACCTGCAACATAGGTATTTTTGTGACAAGCGACATTGAAGACCTGGCTGTCGTCGACGAGACGACCGCAGCCGCCGCCGAACAGGAATCGGGCCAGACTGTCACCGATGCACCGGAAAATACCCAAGGGGACGCCGCCCGCGGGCCGGGTGAAAGCAGTCACCCCGAGCAGGGTGAAATGCCGTTTGCGATTGTCCACGGCAAGGCCATTACCGAGCTTCCCAAAGACCTCTATATCCCCCCCGATGCCCTGGAGGTCATTCTCGAGGCGTTTGAAGGGCCGCTGGATTTGTTGCTGTACCTGATCCGCCGGCAGAATATCGATATTCTCGATATCAATGTGGCGCAGATCACCCACCAGTATGTGCGCTATGTGGAGATGATGAACGCGCTGCAGTTTGAGCTGGCCGCCGAGTACCTGGTGATGGCGGCGATGCTGGCGGAAATCAAATCGCGCATGTTGCTGCCGCGCTCCGCCGAAGACATTGAGGAGGAGGAGGACCCCCGGGCGCAGCTGATCCGCCGCCTGCAGGAGTATGAACGCTTCAAGAAAGCCGCCGAGGACCTCGATGAGCTGCCGCGCAGCGGTCGCGATGTCTTCCAGGCCTCGGCCCTGGCGCCGGATCGCAATCTGTCCCGCCCCGACCCGGAAGTGGACCTGAAAGAAATCCTGCTGGCCCTGTCGGAGGTGTTGCGCCGCGCCGATATGTATGAAAGTCACCATGTCGAGAAAGAGAGGCTGTCCACCCGGGAGCGCATGGCCCAGGTGCTGGATCGCCTGCAGGGCAACCAGTTTCTGCCGTTTGTAAGCCTGTTTACGGTACAGGAAGGCCGTCTGGGCGTGGTGGTGACCTTCCTGGCGGTGATGGAGCTGATCAAGGAATCGCTGGTGGAAATTGTCCAAAGCGACTCTTTCGGACCTATTCATGTGAAAGCAAGAACCCAATGATGATGGAAAGAGACCAACTGCGCCGCATTGTCGAAGGCGCTTTGCTGGCGGCCGGACAGCCGCTCAATATCGCCCGGCTGCAAAGTCTGTTCGAGGAGGATGAGCCTCCCGCCAAGGACGAGTTACAGGCGGTGTTGGAGGATATTCAAACCGATTGCCGGGGGCGCGGTTTCGAATTGAAGGAGGTGGGCAGCGGTTGGCGGTTTCAGGTGCGCGAGGAGAGTGCACCCTGGGTCAATCGTCTATGGGAGGAAAAACCGCAGAAGTATTCCCGCGCCCTGTTGGAAACCCTGGCACTGATTGCCTATCGCCAGCCCATCACCCGCGGCGATATCGAGGAGATCAGGGGTGTGGCGGTCAGCTCCCACATCATTAAGACCCTGACCGAGCGGGAGTGGGTGAAGGTGGTAGGGCACCGGGATGTGCCGGGCCGGCCGTCCCTCTATGCCACCACCCGCCGGTTTCTCGACTACTTCAATCTCAAAAGCCTGGAGGAGTTGCCGACGCTGAGTGAAATCAGCGATCTGGAAAAGCTGAACCCCGAACTGGAGTTGGGTATCGAAGAGCCCGCGGCGAGCGCCGCTGAGCCCGGTGCAGATGGCGAAGCCTCCGCGGACGGTGAGGCATTGGAAACAGAGGCGCTTATCGAGCTTGATGAGGACATGGCCGCACCTTTTGAAGGCGCCGCTGCTGCTGACGAAGCGGCGGCACCGCCGGAGGAAGTTGCCACACCCTCTGAGAAAATCCCGTCCGCAGCATCAGAACCTCTGTCTGCCGAGAAAGATACCGAGCAAGCTCCCGAGTTATTGGCAGAGACACTGGCGGACGCTATCGACACCAAACCCGGAACTGCCTCTTGAAGCCGCGGCCCGACACCGACAAAACCGACGAAAAGCTGCAGAAGGTGCTGGCCCGAGCCGGTCTGGGTTCGCGGCGTGAAATGGAGCGTGCCATCGAAGACGGGCGCGTTAAGGTCAATCACAAGGTTGCCCGTTTAGGCGATCGGGTAACCGCTACGGATACAGTGCAGCTTGACGGCCGCAAGGTGGCGGTGGCGCCGCCGCAGCAGCGCAGCCGGGTATTGCTGTACAACAAACCGGAAGGTGAAATCTGCTCCCGCGCGGACCCTGAAGGGCGGCCCACGGTTTACGACCGACTGCCGCGCCTGAAAACGGGCCGCTGGATTTCAGTGGGCCGGCTCGACTTCAACACCAGCGGCCTGCTGCTGTTTACCAACGACGGCGAACTGGCCAACAAACTCATGCACCCGTCGTCGGTGATTGACCGCGAATATTTGGTGCGGGTCCAGGGCGATGTCGACGACGATATGAAACAACGCCTGCGCGAAGGGGTGTTGCTGGAAGACGGCATGGCGCGTTTCACCGATATCGTCGACGGTGCCGGCGAGGGGCGCAACCGCTGGTTTTACTGCGTGGTCATGGAGGGGCGCAATCGCGAGGTGCGGCGCCTGTGGGAATCCCAGGGCGTCAAGGTCAACCGCCTCAAGCGGGTGCGTTACGGCAATATTTTTGTCCCCTCCCATGTGCGGGTCGGGCAGTGGATCGAACTGGACGCGCAGGAGGTCGACGAACTCTGCCAGACTGCCGGTGTTACCGGACCGGGCCGGCAACCGGTGTTGAGCCGGGCGGAACAACACAATCGTGACCGCCACCGGCGCCGCCTGCGCGCCGGGCGGGGCAAGCCGCGTCCCCGCGGTTGAGGCGGTGGGCCGCGCTCCGTGACAAGAGCGCCGCGCCAAGTTTCAGCACCGCAGCCTTTTCTTCGCCAACCGCTCCTCGCCAGCCATTCTTCGCAAACTACCTGGATTGTGTGTCGCACAACCGCGGCGCCCGCTGCCGGGGTCGGCGCCGTTGTGAAGTGTGGGCGAGGCGATTGTCAGTATTGGTGACCACTTGGTCAATGACTACTGCAAAGGCAAATCTGTGGTATAACGTGGCGCACTATTAATCTGTTCGGGGGGAAATTAATGGATGCGACTTTTTGGAATGGCAAGCGGGCAGCGGGTGTTCCCGACAGCCTGGCGGCGCTTTTTGAAAACTACGGCGAGCTGACCATACTCGATGTGTTTCGCGAAGCGGTGCAGGAACACGGCCAACGTCCTGCCTATACCGGTATCGGGCACACTCTGACCTATGCCGATATCGACCGCTACAGCGCCGCTTTTGCCCATTACCTGCAAACCCATACCGATCTGCGTCCCGGCGATCGCATCGCGATTCAGATGGCCAATCTGCTGCAATACCCCGTGACCCTGTTCGGCGCCCTGCGTGCGGGGCTGGTGGTGGTCAATACCAATCCGCTGTACACCGCCCGGGAGATGCTGCACCAGTTCAAGGACGCCGGCGTGCGGGCGCTGGTGTTTATGGACATGTTCGGCGACAAGGTGGAGGAGATACTGCCTGAAACCGATATCGATCACCTGATCGTGACGGGTATCGCCGACCTGCTGCCGGCGCCCAAGCGCTGGCTGGTCAACGGCGCGGTGCGGTACCTGAAGAAAATGGTACCGGCATTTAAGTTACCGGCGGCGGTGACGTTCAACGAGGCGCTGAAGCGGGGCGATGGCGGCACACCGCAGACGCCAACCGTGCGCAGTGAAGATGTGGCGGTTTTGCAATACACCGGCGGTACCACCGGTGTCGCCAAGGGCGCGATGCTGACGCACGCCAACCTGGTCGCCAACATGCTGCAGGTAAAAGCGAATCTGGAACAACTCGATGCCGAGGGGCGCAAGATTCACGAACCCGGTAACGAACACCTGGTGGCACCGCTGCCGCTCTACCACATCTATTCTTTTATCGCTCATATGATGGTGGCCATGAGCACCGGCGCCCACAATATTCTGATCGCCAACCCCCGCGATGTCGGCCGCTTTATCGACGCGATAAAACCCTGGCCGGTCACCAGCTTTGTGGGTATCAATACCTTGTTTGTTGCGCTGATGAATCACCCGGAGTTTGCCCGCTGCGACTTCAGCCACCTGAAAAGTACCGGCTCCGGCGGCACCGCCCTGGTGGCCGATACCGCCCAGCGCTGGAAGGAGATCACCGGTGTGGATATCGGCGAGGGCTACGGCCTGACGGAATGTTCACCGGTGGTGTGTGGCAATTTCGCCGCTGACCAGGTACGCCACGGCACTGTCGGTGTACCGGTGGTGGATACCGCATTGAAAGTGATCGATGCCGACGGCAAGGAGTTGCCGATCGGGGAGCGGGGCGAGTTGTGTGTCAAAGGGCCCCAGGTGATGAAGGGGTACTGGCAGCGACCCGAGGCGACGCGGGAAGTGTTTACTGAAGACGGCTGGTTTCGCACCGGGGATGTGGCGGTGATCGACGCCGACGGCTATGTGCGCATTGTCGATCGCATCAAGGATATGGTGTTGGTGTCGGGTTTTAACGTTTTCCCCAACGAAATAGAAGACGTGGTATCCATGCACCCGGCGGTGGAGTCCTGTGCCGCGATCGGCGTGCCCGATGCCGACACCGGTGAGGCGGTCAGGCTGTTCGTCGTCAGCAACGGCGAGGCGGTGACGGCCGAAGAGATCATCGGTCATTGCCGCGAGCATCTGACCGGCTATAAAGTGCCGAAGCAGGTGGTATTTCGCAGCGACCTGCCGATGTCCCCGGTGGGTAAAATTTTGCGCAAAGACCTGCGCGATGAGGTACTGGCCGAGGCTTGAGGGTAGTTGCCGGCTCAGCCGGCGACCACCCGGTTGCGGCCCTTTTGCTTGGCTTTGTAGAGGGCTTTGTCGGCGCGCTCAAACAGGCTGGCAATATCGTCTTCCGCTGTCAGCGTGCTGCAACCGACGCTGACGGTGGTGTGAACGGCATCACCCTTTAAACGGATGGCGAGTGTGTCTATGCCCTGCCTGACGCGCTCGGCGATAGTGGCAGCGCCGCTTTCACCGGTGTTGCTCAACACCACCACAAACTCCTCGCCACCGTAGCGAAAAGTGAGATCGGTTTCTCGGGAGGCGCGGCCGATCTGCTGTGCCACTTCGCGCAACACCTGGTCGCCGCCGCTGTGACCGAGGCGGTCGTTGATACTTTTAAAGTGATCGATATCGATGACCAGCAGCGACAGCGCCTGCCGGTAGCGCCGCGCCAGTCGCAGTTCGCGATCCAGTGTGTTCTGCATCGCCGCGCGGTTGCCGGCGCCGGTCAAGGGGTCCTGCAACGCGGTGTTAATGGCCTCGCGATACTTGAGCGCATTGCGCAGCGGGTAGAGCAGGGTGCCGATCAAAAACTCCAGCACTGTCAATTCCTGTTCCTTGAAGCGCCGACCGCGGGTGAACACGATTTCGCCCAGATTGTCGTCCGGGGTGATAAGTCGATAGGCGCTGCTGTGAACACAGGCTTTGCCGGTTTGAATCTGCACCGCATGGGCAGCGTGGGTGTAAGTGAGCCCGCTGACGCTCACCACGTCCTGCAGGGATTCGAAAAACAGGTTCACTAACTGGGTGAGGTCCAGTGTCGTCTGCAGCACCGAGGTCAGGTGGGCCCGCGCCTCGTCTCTATCCCGTCGTGGCGAGGGCATGCGTGCCCGCACGATATTGTCCTCGCGGATAAGGGCCGTTGGGCTTGTCTGTACCGGTGTAACCATAGCCGTGTCCTGAATGCAGTTGCCGCCTCGGCGGCAGGTTTTTCAACGCCCGCTTCGGTGCGCCGAGTACCGGGTGGAGCACTGGGCAGGGTACCGAAGTGGTTTTTGGCGAAACGTCTGCGGATAGTTGAGCGAAATTTGTGCCAGGTTTTTGGGGTTGCTATAAAAGTCTATAAAAATCAATGAGCTATGGGTTTTTTTAAGAGTTGTGGCAGGTGCGGACGACAAAAAGTCGTGGGCCCCGGCGGCAAGGCAGGGGAACACAATTGCCGCTCGCCAAAAAATTGGCGGGGGCAGACGGGTAAGATTTACAACGTATAACGGCTGTGGGTGATGGCGGGCGTTCCTGTCATTCGAGATCACACTTGGGCAGCATCACCGATATGGTCAGGCCGCCCTCGGGATTGTTGATGGCCTCCATGGTGCCGCCGTGTAAAGCTACAGTGCGCTTGGCGATGGCCAGGCCCAGGCCGTAGCCGCCGCTGCTTCTGTCGCGTGCCTCATCGGTGCGGAAAAACGGTTGGAAGATATCCGCCAGGCACTCCTCCGGCACCCCTGGGCCCCGATCGGAAATACGCACCCGAAAGTGGCTGTTCTCAAGCTGGTCCACCTTTACCGCGATCGGCGTGCGGGGAGAGGTGTAGTGAATGGCATTGCGCACGATATTTTCGAACACGCCGATCAGTGTATTGCCGTGGGTCGGCACCAGGGCGTCGTGTTCATCGGTGATCAACGACAGCGCCACCTCTTTGCTCTGCGCCTCCTCTCGGTAGCTCTCGGTCAGGGTTTCCAGCAGTGAGACCAAATCGAGCGTGTCGTTGAGTTCCCAGGATTCGTTTTCATTGAGGGGCAGCGAGAGAATGTCCGAAATCACATCGTTGAGGTACTCGGCTGCCTGCTTGATGCGGTTCAACTCCTGGTCGACGTCGCCGTTGCTGCGCTTTTGCGCCAGCGCCAGCGCTACCTGCAGGCGCGCCAGCGGCGAGCGCAGCTCGTGGGAGACGTCTTTGATCATGCGTTTCTGCTCGAGCATGGCCTTCTCCAGGCGCTCGGTCATATTGTCGAATTCCTGCCCGAGCATGCCGATCTCATCGCGACGGCCCTGAAACTGCGGAGTGACCCGCACGCTCAGGTCGCCGCCGGCGATTTTTTGGGTCGCCGTTCTCAGGGTGGTAAGCCCGCGGGACATGCGCTTGGCCAAAAAGAAACAGGCGGTGCCGCTGATCAGAATGGATACCAGCAGTGTCGGCCAGACATTGTTGAAAAACAGTTGCCAGAAAACATTGTGTCCGTCCGGGGTGGTGCTGGTGACTACCCGCACGACATTGCCGTCTTCCAACGTGATATGGCGGCCGAAGAAAACCTGCTCGGCAATCGGTCTTTCGGCATAAGGGGCATTGGGGGTAAGGCTCGGTAAAAACGCCAGGATGTCAGCGCTTAAGGGGCGGTCGAGCAGGTCCCTGCTGTTGTCATCAATAATGAAGAGATGACTGGTGGCCCATTCGGGTGCCGCTGCGAGCCCGTAAGTAACATCTTTTTTGGTGTGGTTAATGGCTTCTCTCACCACATCACGCATCAACCGTTTGGCCGGCTCCAGCTTGCGTTCCGCCTGGTATTTTTTGTTGAGATGCTTGTTGGTGCCGAGGTCGAACCAGTGCACCACCAGGCTGGTGCCAACGATCATCATGATCGTGATCAGCCAGAAGCTAAAAAATATTTTCAGATATAAACGGGTCATAAAAACGACATTCAAGGGGTGGACTACTGGTTTTGGGTCAACATGTAGCCGGCGCCGCGGATATTGATGATCAGGTCTTTACTGGCACCACACAGGCTGAGTTTTTTGCGAATATTGCTGACGTGTACATCGATACTGCGATCATAGGGTGTGAGTTTGCGCCCGAGCGCCTGCTCGGTCAGGGCCTCTTTGCTGATGACCTTGCCGGCCGAGCGCACCAGCAGCTCCAGTACCGTAAATTCCGCGCCGGTGAGATTGACATCCCTGCCGGCGATGCGGGTACTGCGACTGCCAAGATGCAGTTCCAGTTGGTCTACCTGCAGGGCATCCTCCGGTTCCTGTTGGGTTGCCGCGGCATCGGTGCGGCGCAAAATGGCGCGCAGGCGGGCGACCAACTCCCGCGGATTACAGGGTTTGGGCAGGTAGTCGTCGGCGCCCATTTCCAGGCCGACAATGCGATCCACGGTTTCGCCCTTGGCGGTCAGCATCAGCACCGGTGTCTGGCAGTAATCGCGTAACTTTCTGAGCACATCGAAGCCGTTGTGGATCGGCAGCATCACATCGAGCACAATCACCTCGTAGCTGTTGTGCGCGGTCTTCTCCAGGGCTTGCTGACCGTCGTGCGCCATGTCTACCGCAAAGCCTTCAGCGGTGAGGTATTCCTGCATTAAGTCACATAGCTCGAGGTCGTCATCGACCAGCAGTAAATCTGTCATAGGTATCCGTCGTTGATTCGGGCCGGTGCTGGAGACGCCGATGCGTTCGAGTGACTTTCAGCGCACCCTTCACCGCACTCGTTAATACGCCTTTTTATCACGCCTTTTATCACTCCCGTGCACTACAGTCCTGCCGTCGCACCGGGTTCACAGCCCGTCGTTATTGTTAGTGTGCTACATGGCGACCCGACTGTCATGACCCGGCCGCCGGGGATTTACCCTTCTTAACACAATTTTACCGTGGTTTGCCCGACTTAACCCGACCCCCCTCTATGATGGGAACCTGGTTGGGGTGCCGTTGCGGGGCCCAAACCGCCAAATGCTTGCTTGATACCCCGGCTGACTTGCTGAAGGTTTGACATCCACCGGCGCTTGCTAACCAGGTGGACTACTTTAGCGCTCTACACGTCCTCTCCACAATCCCCTATAGCCGGGGTTTTTTTCACTTGCCTTGCTCCTCGCTTGCCTAAGGTTGGCATTATTGGGACAATTCCGGCTCCTTGGATAGCGGGTAGACCGATGTGAGCAGGATTGGCCTGTTTTTTGGCAGTGACGAGGGTAACACAGAGGGGGTCGCTTACCGCATTCAGCGCCGCCTGGGCGAGGATGTGGTAGATGTGTTGGACATTGCCGACGTCACCCAGCTCGAGTTTGCCGACTACGACCTCATCATCCTGGGTATCCCGACCTGGGATTTCGGCCAGATTCAGTCCGACTGGGAGGAGTTCTGGGGCGATATCAGCGAGGTTGATTTCAGCGGCAAAACAGTGGCGTTGTTTGGTCTCGGTGACCAGTTCGGCTACGGCGATTATTTCCTCGATGCCATGGGTATGCTCCACGACGTGATTGTGGCCGCCGGTGCCCGGATAATCGGTCACTGGCCCACTGAAGGCTATGACTTTGACGCCTCCAAAGCCGAAATTCCCGCCGCCGGCAAGTTTGTCGGCCTGGCGCTCGATGAGGACCAGCAGGAGGAACTCACCCGCCAGCGCCTGGATCGTTGGTGTGAGCAAATTCATCTACAATTCGACTTGACCACGCCTCTGATTACTGTTGACGATTGAGGGTTTATCGGAGTGTGTAGCGGAGTGAGCGCGCAGCTATGAGTGAAAGCACAGAAAACGTAACTGGACAGGCGGGCATGAAAGGCAAGGCGAAAGGCCTGCAGCGCGTTCTCAACGCCGCGGTCTATTCCGCCCAGGGTGTCAGGGCGGCGTTTCGACACGAGGAGGCATTTCGCCAGGAGGTGTACCTGGCGCTGGTGATGTTGCCGGTCGCCTTTATCGTGGAGCTGACACAGGTGGAGCGCCTGCTGTTGGTCGGCAGTGTGGTCCTGGTGCTGATTGTGGAATTGTTGAACTCGGGTATCGAGGCGGTGGTCGATCGGGTGGGAACCGAGTATAACGAGTTGGCGGGGCGTGCCAAAGACCTCGGTTCGGCCGCTGTGTTTCTGTCGCTGCTGTTGACCGGGTATATCTGGGTGACCATTTTGTTTTTGCCGGGTTAGCTTTTGTGGACAGTTGGCCGCCAGCCATCTGAAACAGGGGCTGAACTCGTTAAGTTGACGGCAGCGGGAGGCGCATAAAAATCCATTGGCGATACGGAAGGTTACGAAGAAGAGTAGACAGCTACGGAAGGCGGAGAAAGTTACATCGTCCATAAAACCTGGCCGCGCAGCTCAGGTCCTCTTATGTGTGTATCACAGTGTATCAAGTGTACAGCCCGGATAGTTGGGTGTAGACACTGATCGTTGACTCCTGCGGCGGACGGTTTCCAGCCGCAGTCGCGGACAGGAACTTGGTGTTGTCGATGCCGCCTTTGATTTTAAGGGGCGGTTGCAGCATTGATGACCCGTGTGCCCAGCGTCGGCATTGTTATATATCCGTGATACTTTCGGCGCCGGCATTGTCGCAGCGTGCCGGTGTCCACATTCCCTCCCTACATCACAACCCGGCTGCAAAAAGGCCGTGATTTGTGTCCGTAATTTCAAAAGAAAACTGTTTATTGCAGGAGCACATGAACTGCCCGGTTAAGGGGGTTATTACGCAGCGCCGGCCGCCCAAACGGGGCACCGGCGAGCGTCATATCAAATCGATGTTACCTGATTCCTGAATCAAGTGGGGACACTATGAAACGAAGTCTTTTTCTCCTTGTATTATTGGCGGTGTTATTGAATCGCCCGGCGCTGGGGATCGAGGTTCCCTCCTGTGTCGAGGGCCAAAGCAACGGCAGAACGGTGCTGTTGTTTGTCGCTTCGGTACAAACCTATTGGTCGGAATACAAAACCGTATATGAATCTTTCTGCGCCAACGGCTATGAAGTCCATGTGGTCAGCGGCGGTGAAGGACCGGCGACCAGTTACGGTGACAATATCCAGAACCTGGCGACTACCGGACCCGGTGGCTACGACGGTTTTACCGCGTCTTTTGCGTCTGCATCCGGACAGGTATGGGACGCCGCCTGGAACGCCCCGGCCGCTATCCCCGTTCACGCGGCGGTGGTGGATATACCCAATATGGACGATTACGATGCGCTCGCCATAGTCGGTGGGGAGGGCATTTTGGACTATCGCTACGATAACGTGTACCCCAATCTGCAAACCCAGGAAGCCGCGGCTCACCTCAATACGCTGGCGATTATGGCAGTCGAGGCGGGCAAGCCGGTTGGCGGTCAATGCCACGGGGCCACGCCACTGGCCTTTTTCCGGGTTCCGGGTACGGAAGGTGCGGGTCCTGACGGCCTTGGGACCAGTGTGTTGGCCGGCAGATACGCCACAGGCTACCATCTCGGCACCTCGACCCAGGACGCCTATACGATCCTGGACGTCAACTACAACGATGTGGATCGGGCGATTGTCGACGGACCCGATCCGGGCCAATATGCGGGCCTCAATGTGCCCTATAGCGACTTATTTGTCACCGCCAGGGACTGGATTCCGCAAACCGGGCTGCACTTCACCCGTACGTTGATGAATATGATGGAGACCTACCCGGCGCCGGTAACCGCTGCCGAACCACTGGCGGTTGTGGTGCTTGGCGGGGACGAAGTCTATCACTACCAGAACCTGGGTTATACGGCTGCCGATGAAGACACGATCCTGGAAGTGCTAAACGACCCTGTCGATGAATACCACATCAATGCCCAGTTTATCGCATGCCCACCTAATGGGATGATTGATGCCAATCTGCTAACTACCACGGATGTTATTTTTGTCTTCTGTCACAATACCTTTTCCCAGGCTATGCAAAACCAGATCGTCAACTTTGCCGATAACGGTGGCGGGGTGGTCGGCGTGCATCACGCGATCTATAACCACGGCAATAATAAAATGCCGCTGGTCTCAATGTTTGGCGCAGAGCTGCCTGCCACTGCCACCTTGAATAATCCAAACAGTATTATTTTTCTCGAAGGGGCCGGTTTGCTTAACATCAATATCGGTCATTTTGTCTCGACCCACGGTATGCCGTCCGATATCAGCGTCGCTTATACAGATGCCCTGCCTATCCCCAACCCGAGTGCCGGCGGTGGTTACTTTGGTTTTACCTTTCCGGGTCCGGACGAACTCTACCCGGGTATTACCTTTAACAACGGTGTAGAGTTTGGCCGGGGTGCTAACCAGATCGAAAGGCTGTTTGGCAACAACACCATCATCGAGGGCGGGGACGACAGCGGAGAGTTGACCACATCCGGCTGGGTAAAGCGCTTTGACAGCGATCAAAACGGTGTCGGGGGCCGGGTGGTTTACCTGCAGCCGGGAGAAACCCCGGGAGTTACTTTCGCCGATGAAACCTATCGTCACCTGGTGAAAAACGCGGTGCTGTTTGCCGCTGAGTCCGAGGTTTTGCTGCCCGATCCCGACCCGGGTCCGGACAGCGTGCAGGCAATATTCTTCGACGACTTCGCGACTGCCGGCAGTCTCGCCAACTATACCGATGCGTTTCCGGGCAGCCACCAGGGGCTGAGTGTCGATGACACCACCGGAACACTCAATTACGTGCAGAACGCGAACTTGTCCTGGTATGCCGGCGGCACGAGTACGTTTCTGTCCAGGTCGGTTGCCGGCAATTTTATCGTCGAGGCGGAGATACTGACCCACGCGCCGGGAGATATAGAGGCCTTGCCGACCGATATTTTCCGGGTGGCCGGGTTGCTTGCCCGCAGTCAGAGTGTCGGCGATGACTGGCTGTTTCCCGCCATCGGCGCCAGTCAGACGGGTCTCGGGGCACAGACGCTTAACACCGACAACGGTACCAGTTACTTGAACCCGAACCTGATCGCAGGCGTTTATCAGGGACGGGTGCGCCTGTGTCGTGTCGGCGATGCGTTTTCCGCCTATGTGTCGACCGACTCGGGCCAGAACTGGCAGGCGCTGCCCTTCAACGGCAGTGCCATTCGCAGCGATATGGGAGAAGCAGTGGATATCGGTATCGCCTCCAATGCCTACCTCGCCGGGTCCGATGTCGGGGTGCAGGTCGGACACTTTGCCGTTGCCGTTCCGACTGACGTTCAGGACTGCACTGCCATCATTGACAATGCGGTGAGTCCGGAGCCCGATCCGGGCCCAGGTCCGGTGGTGTCTCTCAATCACGTTTATCGTAACGACTTTGCATCCCAGGCGGACCTGGCAACACTTGCGGACTTGAACCCCGCGAGTTACGCCAACCTGGTTGTCGACGAAGCTTCCCAAACATTGAGCTATGTCCAGTTGGCTGACAATGCCTGGTGGGCCGGTGGCACCAGTGCCTTCCTGTCGACAACAGTCAACGGAGACTTTGTGGCGTCGCTGGACCTCAGTGTGTATGCCGAGGGCAACCCGGCTGCCGTGCCGACGGGCAACTGGCGCCTCTTTGGTTTACTTGTGCGAGACAGTGCCAACGCGGGCGATTGGTTTTACACGTCCTTAGGTGCCGGCGCCGATGCCTTGCTTGGCGCCCACGCGGTCAGCACCGATGAGTTCCAGAGCACACTGAATACCATCGGCGGCGGAGCAACGGCGGGAGAACTGCGATTGTGCCGGATCGGCCAGGAATTCAGAAGCTATATCTCTACCGATGCCGGCGCCAACTGGACGCAACTTTTCTTTCCCGGAAGTGGTATCAACGCCAGTTTTTCCGGCACCGTGGAAGTGGGCATCGCCTCCAATGCCTATGGTCCCGGCCCCAATGTCCAGGGCGATATATCCCTGTTCCAGATAGCGCAGCCCCAGTCTTTCGGCGAGTGTCTGCTGCCGATAGAGTAACAACCACGCCCCGATTCGAGCCTGCTGCCGGGCCCGAATCGGGGCTGTGCCATGCTGGCCGGTTCCCCGCGGCAGAGGTCCCACTACCGGAAGGCTTAAAAATACCCTGTAACGGCGCGGCCCGTGCCGGGTGGCACTTCCCATCGCGCTAGTAACAACGCAACGACCCGCCACTAGCTCCGGTGTCATTGGAGCAGTGCAGTATGACACGAGACCCTTTCAAACTTCGGCCACAAATAGAGCGCGGGTCGGCGCCGGATGGCCTTCGGCCGTCAACGCCGGATTGTGAGGATCGAGAAAATCACTGAGCGAATGAAACCGCATCCAGTCGGTAGCGCGCTGTTCCGCGGTGGTGGTAACACAGACATCGACCACCCGGGGATTGCGAAAGCCGGACTTGCGCAACCAGGACAGCAGGGTTTCGCAACTCGGTAGAAACCACACATTGTTCATCATGGCATAGCGCCCCTCCGGCACCAGCACGGTACCCAGCCCCCCCTCGATGACCAGGGTTTCCAGTACCAACTGCCCGCCGGGTCTGAGACTCTCGCGCAGTTCCCGCAGATGATCCATCGGCGAGCGCCGGTGATAGAGCACGCCCATGGAGAAAACGGTGTCGAAGGCCTCCAGCCCCGCCGGCAACTGCTCAATACCGAGCGGCAATACATCGATGGGCCGGCGTCCGACAAAGTGCTTGATACAGTGAAACTGCACCACAAAACGCGGCGAGGGATCGATGCCGATCACCCGCCGGGCGCCGGCCCCCAGCATGCGCCAGCCGTGGTAACCGTTGCCGCAACCCACATCGAGCACCAGGCGCCCTTGCAGCGGCGCGATATGTGGCAGTAGTCGCTCCCACTTCCAGTCCGAACGCCACTCCGTGTCGATATAGGTGCCGTGCACCTGGTAGGGGCCCTTGCGCCAGGGGATCAGCGCCCGCAACTGCCGCTCGATGTTTTGCATTGTGGCCGCATCACAATCGCCACTGGCGCCGATGCTGACACCGTGTTCCAGGTCCACTTCGCTGGCGTCGACAGCGGGCAGTTGTGCCAGTGCCCGGCGCCATTGCGGCAGGTCGCCGTAGCGCCGCTCGCTGAGGCCGGCGGCAATCTGCGCCGGCAACGCTTCGGCCCAGGCCGCCAGTGGTGTGCCGGCAACCGGTGCGCGGCTCAGGGCATCGATAAGGTCGCGGTAATACTCGATCATCGTGGAGTCCCGCCGGCCTTACCGGATAGCGATCAGTGAAGCAAAATTAAAACACTGAAACCAGACCTCGGCGCTGGCAAATCCCGCCTCGCGCAAGCGGTCCCGGTGCGCTTCCAGGGTGTCGGGTATCAACACATCCTCCAGCGCGCTGCGTTTTTGCGCAATCTCCAGGTCGCTGTAGCCATTGGCCCGTTTGAAATTGTGGTGCAGCTCGGTCATCAGGCGCTGGTGCTCCGGATCGGCGAAGGTCACCTTTTCCGACAGCACTAAAATACCACCGGGAAGCAGGCCGTCGTGGATACGGGCAATAAGGGCGCGGCGCTGGCCGGGGGCGATAAACTGCAGGGTAAAATTCAACACCACCACCGAGGCCCGGGCAATGGCCACCGCCTCGAGATCGGCGCACACCAGCTCCACCGGCACCTCGCCGCTGTCGGCCTCGATGACCTGCCGGCAGCGGTGGATCATGGCTGGCGAGTTGTCGACCCCGATAATGCGACAATCGGCGGCCTGCAGCCGATGGCGCATGGCCAGGGTCGAGGCCCCCAGTGAACAACCCAGGTCGTAGCAGCGGCTGCCGGCGCGGGCGTAGCGTTCGGTCAACTGCCCGGTCATATTGATAATGGTGCTGTAGCCGGGTACGGAACGTTTGATCATATCGGGAAAAACCGCCGCGACCTTGCTGTCGAACGCAAAGCCCGCCACCTGCGCCAGAGGATCGGCATAGAGGTCGTCGTGGTTGCTGTCTTTGCCCATAAGAGAAGCTCGATGGTGTGCTAATGGTGATACGTCCCGCGTTGGCGGGGCAGCGCATTTTAGCGCCCTTGAGCGCCGGTCTCAATCGTTGCGGCCGAGCCGCAGAGGGGCGCACCGGAGTCGCGCAGGCCGGATCGTGGCTGGCGCACTGTTTCACATTTATGCACTTTAATTGCCCGTGCAAGGCGCCAGGCAGCGCAGTTATGGACTATGATTTAGACAGGTGAACCGCTGCTCTTGCGGCGTAATTGATGGTGTAGAAATATCGGCAGAAAGCACGCAACGCGGCGGTACTCGAGGGAGTCGACCCCGGCGACGGCGAACAGGGTGACTGAGTGACGGCCTACGCGGGCTACCGCACGTTAAAAGCACTGGTGGTTGATGACTTTGACAGTTTCCGCACCACCGTGAGCAATATGCTGCAGGAACTGGGTTTCGCGACCGTGGATACCGCGCTTAACGGCGAGCAGGCGGTGCGGGCGTGTTTTCACCAGCACTATGATGTGGTGTTGTGTGATTACAACCTCGGTGCCGGCCGCAGCGGCCAGCAGGTGCTGGAGGAACTGCGGTTCAAGGGGGCGCTCAAGCGCCGCAGCCTGTTTGTTGTGGTGTCGGCGGAAACTGACAAAAACATGATTATGGCGACCTTCGATTACGAGCCGGATGCCTACCTGACCAAGCCCATCACCGCCCGCACTCTGCAACAGCGACTCGACCGCCTGTTGCACCAGCGCCAGGACCTTATGCCCATCTACGCCGCCCTGGATGCCGGCGATACCGCCCGGGCGATAGCCGCTTGTGAAGACAAGTTGCAGGCGGGCTGCCGCTATGTCGCCGCCTGCCAAAAGTTGCTCGGCACGCTCTATTTGACTGCCGGCGACCACGCCGGGGCCGAACAGCTCTACCGGCAGGTGCTGGAAGCGCGCGCCCTCGACTGGGCGCGGGTGGGGCTGGCCCAGGTCAATCAGGCCCGCGGCGACCTGGCGGCGGCGGGCCGGTGGCTGCGCGAGGTTATCGCCGGCAATGCCCTGTGCATGCCCGCCTACGACGCGCTGGTGGAAAACTGTCGGCGCGGCGACGATCGGGAGCAGTTGCAGGCGGTACTGCAACAGGCTGCCACTATCTCACCCCGCTCGATTCTGCGGCAACAAGACCTGGCAGAAACTGCGGTCGACAACAATGACTTGATTGTTGCCGCCGATGCCTATCGTCGCACGGTGCGACTGGGCCGGCACTCCTGTCACGACCGGATTGAAAACCACCTTAACTTTGGCCGCACGGCCGTGGCGCTGTTTCGAGAGGATCGCAAAGTGGCCGCCGATCTGTGCCGGGAGGCGTTGCGGGTGCTGGCGGAGATTCCCGAACGTTTTAACCCCACGCCCGCGCAGGACAACCAGGCTCATCTTATCGAGTCTCAGGTGTATGCCGGGCAGGGCAACGGACCCAGGGCGGAGTCGCTGTTGCAAGAGGTGGAACAGTCATTGGCGGGGCGGGAACCGGATGTCGATACCGCCCTGGATTGGGTGGCGGCGTTGGCGGCGGTGAACAAGCAGCCGGAGGCGGACAAGCTGCTGGAGGACCTGGCCGAGCGCTTCAGTGATGACCAGGCGGCATTGGAAAAAATCGACCGCCTGCTGGGGGAACCGTTGAGCCAGCGCAATCGCGGGCGGGTGGCCGCGCTTAACCGCGGCGGTATCGCCCACTACGACAAGGCGCAGTTCAAGGAGGCTATCGAAAGTTTTATCCGGGCCAAGCGCCTGTTTCCCAATCATATCGGCGTGCATTTAAATCTGGTGCAGGCGTTGATCGGGGAGATGGAAGCGGTTGGCTGCGTGGAGGAACTGATGCAAATGTGTATGGCTACCTTAGCGAAAATTGAAACCAGAATAGAACCTACCCACGAGCAGTATACGCGCTACTGCAAATTGCGTGAGAAAACCACCGCGCTGGGGCGGGAATAGGGCGTTGCCGCATGAGTGAGTCTTCAGATAATCCCCCGATCGATTTTTCCTTTGTGCTCGCCTCCAGCGTTCACGATATGAAGAACTCCCTCGGCATGTTGCTCACCTCGCTGGAAGAGGTGGTGCACTCGACGCCGATTGAAGACGAACAACAGCGGAAGCGTTTCGGCACGCTGCAGTACGAGGCGTCCCGTATCAATACTGAGTTGATTCAATTGTTGTCCATCTATCGAATGCAGACCGACCGGCTGGTGCTGAACGTTGATGAAAACTATGTGATCGACGTCCTGGAAGAGCAGTTGGCCCGCAACCATATGTTGTTTGAAACCCGCAGTGTGCGGGTCGAGATGGACTGCGATCCGGAGTTGGCGTGGTTTTTTGATGCCGACCTGGTGGGTGGGGTGGTGCATAACGTGTTGGTCAATTGTGCGCGTTACACCCGCAAGGCGCTGCATATCTCGGCGTCGGTGGAGGATGACCTGTTGTGCATTGCGGTGGCTGATGACGGGGTGGGCTACCCCGATGATATGTTGCAAACCGGGGATGGGGAGCGCGCGCGCGGGTTTGAGGAAGGCAGCACGCATCTGGGGCTGTTCTTTGCTCGGCAGATAGCGATGATGCATCGCCAGGGTGAGCGTCGTGGGCGGATAGAGTTGGCCAATCACGGCCAGTTGGGGGGTGGGTTGTTTAGTCTGTATTTGCCATAGGGTGGGTTGGTTGATAGGGTTTGGCTTGGGATTGAGCTGGTTGGTGTATGACGTTTTGTGTGCTTGTCCTGATTAAAAAGTAGAGCTTACTTTGATCTGGATGTTTTAATAAGGAAATGGGGGTAAGTATGAAGAAGTATATGGTTGGTCTGTTTGTGGTGTTGGTTTCCGGGTATGGGAGAGGGTGTTCAAAACTCCGTGTCAGCCAATAATCACAAGCTAATGTGATCATCCAAACGCTCAGGAAAATGAATCATAAACTGTGACAGCGTCAGATTCGGTAGCGGAAATTGCGAGCGGCATTTCTTGCGGCGGCACGGTGCGGGGACATAGCTCTAGTTGTGTCCCCCTAGAATGGCGACACTCCCCTTTTTTAGGGTGCCACTGAAAGCTTGTGCGTTTTTAATAGAAGAGTAAGCTGTACCGCAGCAGACGGATAGCGGTGCCTTCGTTCGCCGGAGGTGGACCCTCTCGAAGGGGTCGGGGTGCTTGAATTTTAACCAGAAAAGGCCTGGTCAAAATTCAAGCACCCCGACCCCGCACCGCAGTAACGTCGAAGGTATCCAGATAGACGACTAGTTGAGAGTTCACAACCGATCTTGGTAGCATCGCGCCAGTAGCGGAACTAAGGAGTGGCACCACTTGCGGTGGCGCGGTGCGGGGACGTAACTTTAGTTGCGTCCCCCTAGTATGGTTCCACTCCCCTTTTTTAGAACACCGCCGAAAGCTGGCAGGGACTCAATAGAATAAACAAGATCGCAGTAAACAGGTAGAGGTGCCTTCGTTCACGGGGAGTGGTCCCTCTGGAGTTAAGGGGTAGGAGGGAATAAAAAATAATCCCTCCGTACCGCCGGAGGATCGACCCTTGATCGCAATGTGCCTGACCCGGCCAGATCAAATGTGGGAACCTACAGATTATGAAAGCGCGGGAACTTAAGATCCCACCCTTGTTATTAGTCGTGCTCTTCACAGTCGCCATGTGGGCAGTGTCCCTGGCAACCCCGAACTTCGACGTCGCTCCCGCCATCAGGTACGCGGGAGCGGTGTTTTTCACTCTCCCCGGCGTCGTTTTTTGTCTATACGGAGTACTGCACTTCAGGCAGGCAAAAACAACGGTAAATCCATTAACGCCAGACTCGGCAACCGCTCTGGTCAGTTCGGGTGTCTACCGCATCAGTCGCAATCCCATGTACCTGGGGTTTTTATGCCTGTTGCTGGCCTGGGCGACACTACTGGCAAACCTCTTTGCGCTGCTGCTCGCGCTGTTGTTTGCCCCTTATATGAACCGCTTTCAGATTCTACCGGAGGAACGCGCACTGCAGTCCCTGTTTGGCGCCGACTACAACGCTTACCGGCAGCAGGTACGCCGCTGGCTGTAAGTAAGGGGGCGGTCAAGACTCTGCCGCGGCGACCGGCTCCTCCTGCAAGTGTTCCTGCAGTTGCGCCCGCACCCGGTCGGGAATGGGGGCCGACCGACCCGTCGTATAGTTAAAGTGCACCAGCACCGCCGTGGCGCGGGCCACCGGCGCACCCTTCTGCCACGCCTCGTGCACAAGCTCACAAGAACTGTTACCGAGGCGTTTGATATGGGTACGCACGGTGACCGGTGCACCCAGGTAGGTCTGGGCCACAAAGTCGATACTCAGTCGCGCCAGAATCAGAGGCCAGTCGTGCAGTGTCATCGGCGGGTGAAAAATTCTGCAGATCGGGTCCCGCGCCGCCTCGAACCAGATCGGGAAAGTCGTATTGCCGATATGGCCCAGGGCATCGGTCTCGGCAAACCTGGGCTCGACAGTCATCTCAAACATAAAAAATTGCTCTCGGTCGCAGGTGTTTAGACCACGATGGTCTCCAGCGACAGGCTGCCGGCCAGCGCGGTGTTGTCTTTGTGGGTGATCACCGCCGTGCTGGCTGCTTCCGGCAACAGGTAAGTGGCGGCGACCCGCTGCAAGTCTGCCAAAGTCACTTTTAACACCTGGTTGCGAAAGCGTTCGCGCTTTTCGCGGGTGCGCCCATACAGCTCGGCGTGAAAAGTCTGTTTCGCCTCGCCCGCCGGCGAGCTGGGTTTGTCGATGGAGCTGATTACCCCCAGGATGGATTCCTCAACCTGGCGCCACTCGTGGGTTTCCTGCTGGAGCCATTGCAGAGACTTGTCGAAGTCGCCGAGGGTCTCTTCCAGGCGCGGATCGCGGTAGGAGAAAAAGCGAAACGCGGCAATATTGCTGTCCTGGCCGGCGCCGGCACCATAGGCACCGCCCTGTTCGCGAATGGCGCGGTGCAGGTAGCCGTTGCGCAGAAAACCACCGAGCACGGTAAGAGCCGCCGCATCCGGGTGCTCCATGGGCACGGTGGGATAAGCTTTGGCGCAAAAGTTTACCTGGGTGTTGGCAATCCAGGCCTGGGCGATCTTTTCGCTGACCTCCCCGAGGGTAAACGCAGCACCCGCTTGCGCGGGGTCGCCCAGCCAGTGCTGCTGTAACTGCTCGCGGCAGGCCTGCAGATGTTCCTGCTCGCCCACCAGCAGAAACTCCCGCGGCGCCTGCAACACCTGTTGATGAATGGCGGCCAGTCTGGCGGCGAAGTCTGCCAGTTCGCCGGCGTCGGCCAGTGCGTCGTCGAGCGCTTTTATCGCCTTGATACCGGTCATGCCGCTCAACTGGTGACTGAGCTTCGCCGCCGGGCTCATGCCGGCCGCCGCGGCCGCCATGGCCAGGCTGTGGCCGTTGCCGGTAATGCTCTGCTCGCGTCGGGCGCGGGTCTGGGCAATCAATTCGCGGATGCGGGGCAGTTCGTCGAACCGCACCTGCTGCAGTGTCTCCCACATCAACTGCGACATGGCCGCCTGGTTGCGGGTTAGCGCCTTGGCCGACACCGTCAGGTGGGCGTCGATCGCCTGCACATTGTCGATGCGGCCGCGCACGGTGGTGTAGGCGGAGATCGACCCGAGTACCTGCGACTGCCAGCGCTGGGTGGCCAGATAATCCCGCTCGCCCACGCCCAGTTCGGTGAGACAGGTGGTGTAGAAGGGCAGCAGTGTGTGGTGTTCTGGGGCCAGTGCCGGCAGCCGAATAACGATCTGCTGATAAATCAGCCCGTTGGTGCCGGCCGGATAGGTTGTCAGCGGCCGCTGGTGGAGCTGTTCCCGCTGTCCCTCGACGTAGTGCATATGCGGCGGAATATCGTCCAGCCCCACTTTTGGCAGAATGGACTCGTCGTCAGCCTGCTGCTGGCGCTGTTGCAATGCCTGCGCCTGGGTCACCACCGCCCGCTGTTGGTCCCCGGTCAGGGTCGCCTTCAGAGCGGCCAGGCGCTGGGCCTCGGCAGCGTTGCGACGGGCTGCCAGGGACTGGTCCGGTGCCAGGGTCAGGCGCACCCGGTGGGTATTGTCCAGCAGCAGGTCGCGGGCCAGGTCCTTGATGAAAGCCGGGTCTTTGATAGCCTCGCGCAGCCGTGTCAGCACCGGGTCCAGGTCCAACAGGGCAATGGGATCGCCGCGGTGGGTGGCCGAGGTAAGGCCCGTGAGAATCAGCTGCAAGCCGTAGGGGTAGCTGTCGCCGCCCACTTCGCGCTGTTGCAGTTCGAGCTGGTGCAGCGACGCCTGTACTTGTTCCTCGGGAATGCCATTGGTGGCGACGTCTTCGATCACAGCCATGATCAGGCGCTCCACCGCTTCGGCGTGTTCCCGCTCACTGCCCTCGACGCCGCAGACGAAACTGATTTCCCGCTGTGAATCGTCCAGGCCGCACAGCGGCGACGGCGCCGTGCCCAGCTCAGTGGTCTCGAGAGCCTGTTGCAGGGGGGAGGCGCTGTTGTCGAACAGCACCGAGGCCAATAGCTGGGCTTTGAGCGCGGCCTCCAGATCGGTGGACTTGCCGAGCAGCCACGACACCACGATATGGGTTTTTTTCTCCAGGCCGCCGTCATCGGTCAGGGGGTAGTGCTCCTCGACGCTGACCGGGGCGTGATAACGCTTTTCGTCGGCGACGCCGATCTCTGTCGTCAAGGGTTCGAACCGTGCCAGCGCCTGGGCCTCGAATTTGGCCTGGTGTTCGGCGGCCGCGATATTCCCGTAGGTCATGAAAATGGCGTTGCTGGGATGGTAGTGGGTGCGGTAAAACGCCTGCAACTGGGCATAGGTGAGGTCGGGGATTGATTCCGGATCGCCGCCGCTGTTGTAGTGATAAGTGGTGGTGGGGTAGAGATACTTGCAGAGTGTGTGCCACAACTGCGACGGTACCGAACTCATGGCCCCTTTCATTTCGTTGTAGACGACACCTTTGAAAACCAGGGGCGTCGATGGGTCGTCCGCCTGCTCGAATTCAACCCGGTGGCCTTCCTGGCGAAAGTCCAACTCGTCCAGGCGCGAAAAAAACACGGCATCGAGATAGACATCGAGCAGATTATTGAAGTCTTTGCGGTTCAGGCTGGCAAACGGGTAAGCGGTCCAGTCGGAACTGGTAAAGGCGTTCATAAACGTGTTGAGAGAACGCCGGATCATCATGAAGAAGGGGTCCCGCACCGGGTATCTTTCGCTGCCGCACAGCGCCGTGTGCTCGAGAATATGGGCCACACCGGTGGAATCGTGGGGCACAGTGCGCAGGGCGACGAGAAACACGTTTTCCTCGTTATCGGCATCGATATGGATGTGCTGGGCGCCGGTCTTGCGGTGGCGGTATTCCTCTACGGTGACTTTGAGAGAATCGATACGTTGGCTGCGCAGCCACTCAAACGCGGGGTGAACCTGTTGAGTCATGAAAACCTCTTTACTGAATGGGGTAAAACCGCCCGGCACTGAATGTCGTCAAATCAGCGTCGGATCGGGCCCGCCGCCGCGGGCGCATATTCTATCCTGAATGCGGTCCTTGTACGATGACATTGTACGACGATATTGTGCGCCGGCTACCGCAGCCGGGTCATGGGCCGGCGCTGTCGGCATAGGCGAGAAAGCGCCGGTTCAGCGTGGCAAATGCCTGTTGCAGCGGCGCCAGCCGCTCGCCACAGTCCTCTATCGCTGCCAGCGCCTGGCAGGTCGCCTCCAGGGTGGACCGCTGGTGCGGGCGCGGCGCCTTGCGCATCAGATAGCCGGCGGGGGCCGCCGGCTGCAGGGCCAGGTGCGGCAACTGCTGCAACAGTGGATTCAAGTGTAGTAATTTGCGCGTTTTGCGCCAGGTGCCGTCCAGTACCACCAGCCGTGTGGTGCCGGGCGTCAGTGCCCCGGGCCGGAGTGTGCGGCAGGGGTAGGCACCGCTTGGCGGGTAAAGCAATACCGTGGTTTTGCCGCCAGCCCCGCAGCGCTCGGCCAATTGTGTTGCATCGAACGTCTCGCCCACCCAGAGTGTGCTGTGGCTGAGGCTCAGATACAGCAATTGTGCCGAGCCCTTGGGGTGACCGGACTCCTGCGGATGTTGCAGGATCAGCACTTCAGTGTCGGTCGCCACCGGCACTACCAGATCGCACAGACAGGTTGCTTGCGGCCGCCGGCAACGGGCGCAGGTGCGGCGCCGCTCAGTCGCCATTGAGGGGGACGGGGGTGGCGCTAGCGGCGATCAGTTGCAGCTTTTGGCGGCGGGTCATGCGCTTGATAGTCGCCTCGCGGCGGCTGGCGCTGCTGCGGTCGTGCCCGGTCTCAACAAAGCACAGGTGTGCAGGCCGGCGACCGCGAAAGAACTTGGCGCCGCCGCGGCCGCCGTCGTGGGCGCGCCAGCGTTTTTCCAGATCGGTGGTAATGCCCGTATAAAGGCGATCGTCACTGGCCCGGATAATGTAAACACACCAGGCGTGCGGGCGCTGCGGGTTGCTTCTCTTTTGTGTCATGGGCCTTATACTAGGGTTCCCTTCGCGCGATAACAAGACGGCATCGGTATGGACCTGGAACAATTGACCCGCGAGTTTGAACAAATCGCCCGGGCGAACGACTGGCAGGCACTGCACTCGGCCAAAAACCTGGCCACCGCGGTGTCGGTGGAGGCGGCGGAGTTGCTGGCGGAGTTTCAGTGGCTGGACGATCGCCAGTCCGATGCGATAGCGACCGCCGGCGAGGCCAAGCAGCGGGTGGGGGAAGAGGTGGCCGATGTGCTTTTGTACCTGGTGGCGTTGTGCAAGCGACTGGATTTGGATCTGGCAGACGTGGTGGAGGAGAAAATGCGTAAGAACCGGCAGCGTTTTCTGTCTAAGGGACACTGATAACTTAATGTCTAAGGGACACTGATAACTTAATAACTTGGCTAAAGCCAAGTTATTAAGTTATCAGTGTCCCTGGCTCCCGCTGGCTCCTCGCTAAGTTATTAAGTTATCAGTGTCCCTGGCTCCCTCGCGGTGATAGCGGAGCCCCAGTTGATCAGAGGTTCTTTAAGTAAAACGATGGATCAGGATCGAAACTTTGACGACCTCGCTCCCCGTTTCAAACGCAATATCTACGCGGGGTTGAAAGGCGAACTGCGCCTGCAGGTTTTACAGCGGGACTTCGACGAATTTATTCCGCAACTCGCGCAAAGGCCGTTGCGGGTGCTGGATGCCGGCGGCGGCCAGGGCCAGATGGCGGTGGCCCTGGCGCAACGCGGTCACTCGGTGCTGCTGTGCGATATCTCCGCCAATATGCTGGCGCTGGCGCGCGCCGAGGTACAGGCCGCCGGTGTCGGCGACCGGGTTGAACTGGTCAACCGGTCGATACAGGCGCTGGCAGGGGAGACGCCCGGCCGGTTCGATCTGGTATTGTGCCACGCAGTGATGGAATGGTTGGCGGAGCCGGAGACTGTGTTGCGGTTGCTCGCCGCGGCGGTTAAACCGGGCGGCTTTCTCTCGTTGACGTTTTACAATGTCGAAGCGCTGATTTTTAAAAATTTGCTGCGTACCAATTTCAAGAAAATTCGCACCCGGGACTACCGGGGTTATCGCGGCAGCCTGACCCCCACCAACCCGCTGGCACCGGCGCAGGTGGAGGCGTGGCTGCGAGCGTTGCCGGTCAACGTGCTGTGCCGCAGCGGCATTCGCGTGTTTCACGATTATATTCTTGACAAAACCGACCGCCAGCGCGATCCGCAGGGGCTGTTGGAGATGGAGTTGCAGTTCTCGCGGCGTGAACCCTACCGGTCGCTGGGGCGCTACATCCATGTGTTGTGTCAGGTGCCGGGTTAACCGGTTTTAATCAGCGTATCCTTCGCCTCGTTGATCTTGGCCGCCAGGTAATCGCTGCCGCCCCGGTCCGGGTGCAGTTTCTGCATTAACTTGCGGTGGGCTTTGATAATGTCCTCCCGGTCGGCTGCTGCATCTACCCCCAACACCTGTCGCGCCTCGGCCTCGGTCATGGCGCCGGTGCCGGGCTGTGAGGGTTGCCCGCTGTCGTGGCCGGCCTCCCCGCCGTAGGCGGATTCGAACATGTCCGCGCCGAAGCGGCGTTGCAAATAAGCCGTCAGCAGTTGCTGCGATTCCCGGTCCTGGGCTGCGCAGTAGCGCAATAACTCCGCCAGTTGTTCCTGTTCCAGCGCATCGAGCGCTGCGCCTTTGAACGGGCCTTCCAGCACCGTGCCGCTCATGGCGCCGCTGTCGTGGTCCAACTGCATCTGTAAAATGCTGGTCGCCACCGTCGAGGTGTTGCCGCTCGATACTGTCGGGCGCCGCTGGCGCTGCCAAAACTGGACCAGCGGCGCCAGGCGCAGCAGCATCGGGATCAGGCCGCGCAAAAAGGGTATCAGGGCGGCGAAAATGGCGCCCAGCCAGTGCATTCTGCCGGTCAGCACACCGAACAACACCACCGCGATAACCGCACCGGCGCCAAATTGCCAGTAGAGCTTTCTGCGCTGCGCCGGCGGCTGGCGGCGAATACGGCGCATGATCAGCACCACGACGGCGACCACAATCAGCGCAAACAACAGGCGAATCAGCACTAGCGCTCGCCTTTGGGCAGGGCGGTTTGCACCTGTTGGGTGAGCTGGCGCACACCGTCGGATTTGTGCCGGCTGAATTGTTCCAGTGCCCGGTAACCGCCGGCGGCGTAGACCGCCACGGCTGCCAGCAGCTCCGCCAGCAGGTCCGCGCTGTTCTCATCGAACGGGCAGTAGGCGCCGCCGCTGAGTTGGCTCATCTGCTGGAACACGCTGCGCACAGCCGGATCGTAGCCCTCCTGGAAGATAAACAGCGGCGCGCCGAGCAGACCCAGCTCCCCCGCCAGTTGGCACAGGTGATCGGCGCTTTCCTCCATAGCGTCGCCGATGAAAACCACCGCATTGACTGCCTGGCGGCGTCTCTCCGCCTGGGCGTGGGCCAGTACCCGGCCTATTTGGGTATGGCCGCCGAGGCAACTTACGCGAGCCATTGCCGCCAGCAGCGCATCGGTGTTATCGAGCCATTTGGAGGCGTGAAACTCACTCAGTCCGCGGTAGTAGCACAGTTGGGTTTGCAATCCGCCAAGCGCTTCGGTGGCCTGAAACATCTTACTTTGCAGGCGTTTGGCGGTGTCCCAGGTGGGTTGCCGACTGGCGGTGGCGTCGATGGCAAACAGCAGTCGCCCGGCGCGATCCGCGTTGTGGCGCACCGGCATTGTCGCGGCCTGTTGCAGAAACGCCTGAATGTCAGTCTTGCTGGAAACGGCGGGTTTGTTGCTGGGCAGTTTGTCTTTCACTGTCGAGGTGCGGGTCCGAACGGCTGTGGAGGTGTGAAATTATAACCCTGTTGCAAGAGTCGGCTCCAGCCGCCGCGTTCAGGCGCGGATATCGGCGGCAATCACATCGGCGACACCGACGCCGTTGCGACCGTCGCGCTTGACCTGGTAGAGCGCCCGATCGGCAGCGCTGAGCAAGTCCAGCGGTTGCTGCGAGGGGCCCGGCGCCGGCAGTCCGCCGACGCCGATGCTGACCGTGTAGTAAATCTCCTGGTCGTGGTAGTGCAGCGGGGTGGACGCCACCAGCGCGCGCAGTTCCTCGGCGGCCGCTGCCGCCTGGTCCGGGGAGGTGTTGGGCAGCAGCACTACAAACTCCTCGCCGCCATAGCGGCAGACGACGTCGCTGGCGCGTCTGAATATCGCGTGCAGGTGGGAGACGATGGCCTTCAGGCCCTGGTCACCGGCGAGGTGGCCGTGGTTGTCATTGAGGGCTTTGAAATGATCGATATCGACCAACACCAGCGACAGCGGGCAGCGCTCCCGGCGCGCGCGCTGCCACTCGATCAGGAACTGGCGGTCGAAGTAAAGGCGGTTGTAGGCGCCGGTGAGGCCGTCGGTAATGGACAGTGCCTTGAGATCGCGATTGGCTTCTTCCAGCGCGGTGCGGGCGATCAGCAGTTCATAGTTCTTTTCCTCCAGCGATGCCGTTTGGTGCTTGACCTCCTCGGCCAGGGAGTCGGACAGGTGCTGAGACCTGACGATCACCAGCCCCAGTCGGCGGCCCTGGACCAGCCCCTGCATAAAGACAAAAAACACCATCGCCAGCTCGGTGTAAGAACCGGACGGTTTGCCGTTGAGGTTGGCAAACAGGTCGACGGGAATGGTAAAAAACAAGGGCAGCGCGCTGATACCCAGGCGCACGGCATTTTTTTGGCGATCGTGCAGTGCCCGCAGCAGAATATAGCCGGCCAGCAATAGCTGCGCCAGCATCAGCCACATCAGCGGCGTATAGTAGCGGGTGAACCATTCCACCGGTGTTACCAATACCGCCAGGCACAGTAACAGCACTGCGGCGAAATTGCCCCGCAGCAGCCTCTCGGCGACATAGCGGGTGCGGTAGGCATGGTGGTGAAAGTAGATGATAAACGGACCCATCAACAGCAGCGAACAGTACTCGACGGTGTAATGGAACGCGAAGCCGAAAGTGCCGCCGGTGCCGAATGCCTGTTCCCAGAAGTTGGCGCGGGTCCAGAAATACAGGGTCGCACACAGGGCCCAGAGTCCGAGCCACAGTGATGAGCGGTTGTGCGGCGTGTAAAAGTAAATCGCGAACGCGTAGATGGTCATACTGAAGATGATGGCGATGGTCAGGCCCTGGCCGATCAGGCGCTGCAACTGGAGATCGAACAGTTGCTGCTGGGTGCCGAGGTACACCGCGCGGCACAGCCCGCCGAGGCGATGGTCGAAATTCGCCACCTGCACCAGCAGGTAGTGGGGCGCGCCGGGGCGGGTTCGCAGGGCGGAGAAGACCGGTTGTTGGTGTGGCAGGGACTGTGGTGCGGTCGCCGCGACGTGCCCGAGTGTCGACACCGGCTGGCTTGAGGGCGCCGAGGCGGGGAAAAAGTAGCTGCGGCTACTGGTGCAGGCTGGTTGTTGTACCAGCCCCAGGCTGCTGTGGCCGGTGCCGGTCAGTTTCAATGCGTAGGTGCCGTAGCCGCGGCCCTGGGCCAGCGGATGGCTGGATTGATGCCGGTACAGTTTGTTCCAGGTGGCGGGCACCGGCAGGGTTTGCGGCGCCCGGCCTGCGCCGCCGGTGGTTTGCAGCGTTTGTAAAAAGCTGGCCGGAGTGTGCAGTTGGCCGGGGAAAAACAGCCAGTCGCCGGACAGGCTGACGGGCCCCTGGTGGGTAAAGTCCCAGTTGCCGAGGTTCGCTGTGCCTTGCTCGGCGGTTATGGTGGCTGGGGCCTGAAAGCGCAGGTGGTAACCTGTCACCAGCAGGATGGTCGCGACCAAAATCAGCCAGTACCCCCGTCGCATCGACGTGCATCCCCTCTAATTTGGGATCGAAAAAGGCCTCACCGCAAATGGTGGCATTCGCGGCGAAGGCGGTTGTGGTTGTTATAACAAGTTCGGTCGATAAGGACTGCAACTCTGGCGATAGTACTGCGCAGCCGCAAAAACTGGCGGATGGTGTCATGAAAAGCAACAATTATCAAGGTGTTTTAGGCGCCATACTGAGTGTGTCGCGCCGATCTACATTGAGTTGGTTTGTAGGGCAGCCACCCTCAAACGGCACCACCTCCGGTGGCACGATGCGGGGTCGGGGTGCTTGAATTTTAACCCACGATGCGGGGTCGGGGTGCTTGAATTTTGACCAGGTCTTTTCTGGTTAAAATTCAAGCACCCCGACCCCTTCGAGGAGAACCACGCCACCGTCAACTGGCACTCCCTCCGGTGGCATGTCGCGAGGCGAGGTGCGCCAAGGAAAGGGGAGTGGCACCATACTTTCGACTTAACCGGAAAGCTTCCCCGCGATTTAATAGCCGTACCTTTCTCGATAAAACGCACGGACTTTGTCGTATTCCGCTGTCATAACAGCCCTGCGCCGCTCATTGGCCAGCAGCTCCGCCTCCAACTCGCCAATGCGCTGCTGCAATTCTTTAACTTCAACCAGTGCCTGGGCGCGCTGCGTCTCCGTGGATTGATCACTGACGACTTGCTGCTCTTTGGTGGCAACCTGATCGGCAAGTTTTTCCAACTGCCGCTGCTGGGCGCTGATCGACGAACTCAAACGCCGCATATCCCGCTGTACTGAGTAGATTTCCCGCCCGGCGCGATAACCCTGCAAAAATTCATCGGCGCCTCTACCGGAACAGACACCGTTGTAACTGTAGCCGCTCTTGCCCTTGGTGTAGCCGATATCCTCGGTGCAAAACTCTTCGGTACCCTCGGCGTGGCCGGCGCTGTAGGCCTCGTAATCCGGCGCTACACCGTGTTCGGCGCAGGCCTCGCGAAAGCGGTCGAAGTCGGTGCGCAGGGCACCCCTGGCACCATCGGTATAACCGACCTGGCGCCAGTCGGCATACTGGCATTCGGCCTGGTTCATGGCCGGACCGGCGCAGCCGGCCATTAACAGGCCCGACAGGCACAGAGGGAAGAGGGAAAGGCGCGGCATGATTATTATTCTCCACACTGACAAGTTGTTAGCAGTTAAAACACCGTTCAACCCCCCATCTCCGGGGCGGCAATGATGATGGCGCCATGCTAGCACGCCCGGCACGGCGGAAAAACGACCATGTGCACAGATAGTGAGGTGTCGTCAGTTAGAAGAGGCCCGCAGATGCCGGGGGCAGGGGGCTCACCGATCTATCAGTGCAAGGGCGGCCAGTGCGAGGGCGGCCAGTGCGAGGGCGGCCAGTGCAAGGGCGGCGAGGTTTAGTAGGAGGACGGAGCAGGCCCCTAAAAAGACAGGGTCAACCCCACGCCGGCGAGATAGTCAGCTTCAATGCTGAGACTGCGCGCCGTCAGCGGATGCTGGTCGAGCCAGCCGGGGGTAAAGCTGATATGGACCCGGTTGTCGCGCCAGTCGAGACCGGCGCCGCAGTCGACGGTCTCCCGCGCCCGGTTGAGCAGCACCGCCAGGCGCAGACACAGCACCAGCGGCAGCAGCGGGTCGTCGCCGCTCAGTCCGGCGGTGTTGGTGTGGGCCGGTTCGCTCTCATGCAGGGGGTCCAGCGGTTCGGCCAGCAGCTTGCGGCGGTGAAAACGCACCAGCCGTGCCAACAGTTGCTGATCGTAACGGCTGAAGCCGGCCATATCGCTGTGCTTCAACAGGTAGTGGCCGTGGTGGTGATGGCCGGAGTGGGACACGCTCAGGCCGATCTCATGCAATTGGGCCGCCCAACACAGCAATTTTTCCGGTGCCAGGCCGCGCAGGTCGGTGGGCGAGAGCTGGCCCAGCAGCGCCAGGGCCGTGTCCTGTACCCGCGCAGCCTGGGCGCGGTCGATTTGGTAGCGGTTCGACATCATCTCGACGGTCTGGTCGCGGGTGTCCCGCTGCCCCATGCGACCCAAAGAGTCATAGATAAGGCCTTCTTTGAGCGTGGCGTCGGCCACATGCAGTTCGGTAAGTTGGAGCTGGCTGAAAATGGCCTTCAGTATCGCCAGGCCCGCCGGCAGCACATCGCGCCGCAACTTGGACACGCTGGGTGAGCCCACCTCACCGTCGTTAATGGTCTGCTCGATCAGGTTGTTGAGCCCCTGGCGGGTGATCACGGCGGCGGCGGTGTGGTTCGGCATCAGTTCGGCAATCACCCGCATGGTGCCCGAGGCGCCGTAGACAATGTCCCAGCCGGTGTTGCGGTAGTCATTTCTGATCAGCTCCAACTCGTTACAGGCGGCGAGGTAGGCCGCACCCATGGCATCTGCAGTGACGCCCTGTTGCAGGTAGCGCTCCGCGTAGGTGACACAGCCGATGCTGAGGCTCTCCAGATGCTGCGGCGTGAGGTTGTGACCGATGATGAACTCAGTGCTGCCGCCGCCGATATCGATGACCAGTCGCTTGCGGTGATCGTCGACGATGCTGTGAGACACGCCGAGGTAGACCAGCCGTGCCTCCTCATAGCCTGAAATGATCTGAATCGGTTGACCGAGCGCCGCCTCAGCACGGCGCAGGAACTGTTCGGCATTGCGGGCGGCGCGCAGGGTTTTGGTGCCCACCGCGCGCACCCGGGAACTGGGAATCTGGCGGATGCGCTCGCTGAAACATTCGAGGCACAAAATTGCGCGCGCCTGGGCCTCGGTGGACAGATTGCCGTCGCGGCCCAGTCCCCGGGCGATCTGCACCATGTCTTTGACCCGGTCGACAATTTCCAAAGCGCCGTCTTTTTCCCGGGCGATTAACATATGGAAGCTGTTGGAGCCGAGATCGACGGCGACGAAATAAGAAGGTTCGTTGGCTGGCATTGTGTGCTTTGTTGTCCCGGCGCAGAAGCTATCCCTGGCGCTTTGGCGCCGATAGTGCGGCCATGTTATCACAACCCTGCGGCACACAAAAAACCGGCCGCCGGCGCCGGTGGCCATGGTATCCTGTCGACTCCGTCGAACAGGAGGCAAACCATGGGCAGCCAGTACAAAACCCAAATGCCGGAGCCGGGCGCGGCCCTGCCCGGGCGCAGTGACCCCATGCCGGTGGTGAACCGCCATTTCGTCAATAACAACCCGGTACAGCCGCCGTTTGCGGCGCATCTGCAGTCGGCCCTGTTTGGGCTGGGTTGCTTTTGGGGTGCCGAGCGGCGCTTCTGGGAGCGCGAGGGTGTTTACACCACCGCGGTGGGCTATGCCGGCGGCTTTACGCCCAACCCGAGCTATGAGGAGGTCTGTAGCGGGCTGACCGGACACAACGAGGTTGTGCTGGTAGTGTTTGACCCCGCAGCCGTCAGTTACGAGGAACTGCTGAAAACGTTTTGGGAGGCCCACGATCCCACCCAGGGCATGCGTCAGGGTAACGATATAGGCACCCAGTACCGCTCCGGTATCTATACCTTCTCCGACGCTCAGCAGGCGCTGGCGGAGCAGTCCCGAGCGACGTTCCAACAGGCGCTGGAAGCGGCCGACTACGGCACCATCGCCACCGAAATCCAGCCGGCGCCGCCGTTTTACTACGCGGAGGATTACCACCAGCAGTACCTGGCCAAAAACCCCGGCGGATACTGCGGCCTGGGCGGCACCGGGGTCTGTTACTCGAACTGAAGGGCCGTTCAGGCAAGGCGGCTATTTGGCTGGCGGCTGTGCAGACTTGCGAATTACTGAGGTTGATGGGTTAACCCGGTTGAGAGACCTGGGTGGCAACCGGCAACTGCGGGTAGGAACACCAGTCGCTCCAACTGCCCGGATAAAGCCTGGCTTGTTTGCCGGCCATATGCAGCGACAGCAGGTTGACGCAGGCGGTCACGCCCGAGCCGCAGTAGACCACCAGATTGCGATCGTCCGGCAGCGCTTGCCAACGCGCCTGTTGCCCCGCGGCGGGCAGGGCGCAGCCGCCGCCGTCGATGGCGTCCTGCCAGGGAAAGTTCAGCGCGCCCGGAATATGACCGGCCACCGGGTCTACAGGCTCCTCTTCGCCCCGATAGCGATGCGCCTCGCGGGAGTCGATCAGCACTGCCGAGCCTCGTTTCACCAGTCTCTGCACCTGTTCCACATCCACCACCCAATCGAGCTGCAAGCGCGGGTCAAAGGTGCCGTTGTCGCTGTCGGGGGTGCGCCGGTCGCGCGGGTAACCGGCGTTTGACCAGGCGCTGAAGCCGCCCTGCAACAGCGCCACACGGGTGTGGCCGCAATAGCGCAGCAACCACCACAGGCGCGCCGCAAAAGCCAACCCGCTATCGTCGTAGGCCACCACCAGCGAGTCGTTGTTAACGCCTGTTGCGCGCAGTTTGGCGACAAAATCCTTGGTGTCCGGCAGCGGGTGGCGGCCGCCATGGGGCGCCACCGGGCCGGACATATCCATATCGAGGGAGAAGTAGTGGGCGCCCGGCACATGCCCCTCGCGGTACTGCCGGTAGCCGAGCCGCGGGTCAGCCAGGGAGAAACGACAGTCGATGACGACGGTGTCGGGACCGAGTCGCCGCCTCAGTTCGGCGGCCGATAGTAAGAGAGCGTCTGTCATGGGGAACATATGTTACAACAGTATTTGTCCCGATAGCGCTGTCGCGAGGTCGCTAAGTTCAATAATGTGCCCATGCAAACGCTGCGGCGCGACGACTGCACGCCGGTTTTGTGGCCTGGGTCGCAGTAGCGGCCGTACGGCGGCCCTGTCGGGCGGGGTGCGGCTTCCTAGTGCAAAAAAGCTGTGGCTCGTTATAATCCCCAGCGGCTGACACCTGAATGCCGGTCTAGCCCCGCGCCTGAAGGCGATTCAAAGCGAAAGACGAATGAAACCGCCCGAGTCCGAAGGCGGATTAAACCGAACGGCGAACTGGACCGGAAGGCGAACGAAACCGGAAGGCGAGTCAAACCCGAATAGAGTTGAAATTGACCACACCTGTTATCGAAGCGCGTAACCTTTGCTGTGAACGGGATGAGCGAATCCTCTTTTACAACTTGAACCTGCGGGTCTGCGCCGGCGATATCGTGCAGATTGCGGGGCCTAACGGCAGCGGCAAGACCACCTTGCTGCGTATTCTCACCACGGTATCCCACGATTTTTCCGGCCGACTCTACTGGGGTGAAGACGACCTGCGCCGCCGGCGCCTGGATTATCTCAACCACCTGCTCTACCTGGGCCACCAGCCCAGTGTGAAAAAAGCCCTGAGTCCGCGGGAAAACCTGCGCTGGTTCAGCGGTTTGAGCAGCGGCCATGTACAGATGCCGATCGAGCAGGCGCTGCGCGAGGTGGGTCTGCACGGCTACGAGGATGTGCCCTGTTATGCGCTGTCGGCGGGCCAGTTGCGCCGGGTGGCCCTGGCGCGACTCTACCAGACGCCGGCCCGTATCTGGGTGCTTGACGAGCCGTTTACCGCCATCGATAAACAGGGCGTCGCCGCGCTCGAGCGGTTGCTGCTGGAACATGCCTCGGGCGGCGGCTCGGTGGTTCTCACCACTCACCAGGAGCTGGGGCTGGCGGGCGTCAGGCGGCTGGATTTGCTGGATTTCCAGGCCGACAGCGACGCGATGATGGCCGCTGCGGGGGATTTTTCGTGAACGCGCCGGCACCACTGCCGTCCCCGAGTGTCGGCGCCGCATTTGCCGCGGTGTTGCGGCGCGACCTGACTCTCGCCTATCGCCACCGGGGTGAGATCGCCAATCCGCTGGTATTTTTCCTTATCGTCATCACCATGGTGCCCCTGAGTATCACCCCGGAGCCGGCGGTACTGGCGACCCTGGCACCGGGTCTGATCTGGGTGGTGGCGCTGTTGTCGACGCTGTTGTCACTGGACAGCCTGTTTCGCAGCGATTTCGATGACGGTTCCCTGGAGCAACTGCTGATCAGTCCGCAGCCGCTGTATCTGATGGTGTTTGCCAAGGTGCTGGCGCACTGGCTGGTGACCGGTCTGCCACTGACCTTGATGGCGCCGCTGCTGGGGGTATTGCTGTCGCTACCGGAAGCCGGCTACTGGCCCCTGTGCCTGAGCCTGTTGCTCGGCACCGGCAGTCTGAGTCTGATCGGCGCGGTCGGTGCCGCGCTCACCGTGGCCTTGCGCAAGGGCGGGTTATTGCTGTCGCTGATCATTATGCCCCTGTATACGCCGGTGCTGATTTTCGGTGCCGGTGCCGTGCGCAACGCCATTGATGGGTTTTTGGTGGGGCCGCAACTGGCAATCCTTGGGGCAATGTTGGCATTGGCTATTATAATGGGTCCTCTGGCAGCGGCCGGTGCCCTGCGAATCGGCGTTAACGGGTGATAAATCACGCCACTGCGCGGTGGTATCGGGCACAATGCCGGAAACGCTGCCGGATGCCGGAGCCTCACCGGCGACACATGCCTGCGACCATGGAGTGACTGGCAGGCGATAACCACAGCAGCGGCGGCCGGCCTGCTATCCGAGCTGTCTGGAAATGGCGCAGGTGTGAGATTCAGTTGATCGGGCGCAGTGCAAGCGGGTAGCGGTTAACCGGATAATGAGCGGGCGGGTAAGGAAGTCCCCCCGGCAGCAGGCGACCCGTCGATAATGCGTCGACCACTTAACGAGGACAAATGATTGGGTAGAAAAAACGGTGGAGAGATAGCACTGTGACATGGCAATGGTTTCACCGGCTGGGTTCCCCGCGCTGGTTTTATGAAAAGTCGGGCAACTGGCTGCCCTGGCTGACAGCGGTAACCGCGCTGCTGCTGGTGGTGGGGAGCATCTGGGGCCTGGCGTTTGCACCGGCGGATGCCAAGCAGGGAAACAGTTACCGTATTATTTATATTCATATGCCCACTGCGGTTGTATCGCTGGCAGGTTATTACGTGATGGCGATCAGCGGCGCGGTGGGGCTGATTTGGCGTATGAAGCTGGCTTACATGATGATGAAGTCGGCCGCCATTGTCGGAGCCATGTTGACGTTTCTGGCGCTGTTTACCGGAGCGGTCTGGGGCAAGCCCACCTGGGGCACCTGGTGGGTGTGGGACGCGCGCACCGCGTTTATGGTGTTGATGCTGTTTCTGTATCTGGGTGTCATCGCGTTGCAGGAAGCTTACCAGAGCCACGACACCGCCACGAAAGCGAGCGCCATCCTGGCGCTGGTGGGCACGGTAAACATTCCGATTATTTATAAATCGGTGGACTGGTGGTATACCCTGCACCAGCCGGCGACGATCAAGTTTACCTCTGAGTCGACTATCCATCCCTCGATGCTTTATCCGTTGCTGACCATGATTGCCGGCGTTTACTGCCTGTATACGGTGGCGTTGATTCTGTACACGCGCGCCGAAGTTTTGCAGCGGGAGAAGCGCACGAAATGGGTACAGCAACTGGTCACCGGTGCCGGGGAGGCGCGCTGATGGAATTTCAGTTTACATCGCTGGCCGATTTTATGATGATGTCGGGGCACGGGCCCTACGTCTGGAGTTGTTATGCGGTCACGGCGTTGGGCCTGTTGTACCTGGTGGTGGCACCGCTGCGCAAACGCCGCCGCTTCATCGCGCAACAGCGCCGCCAACAGCAAATCCAGGCCGCTAATCAAACGCGTCTCGAGACCGCGCGGCAATAACCTTACTGATGATGTGACGTCTATGCACCCGATTCGAAAACAGCGTTTAATGTTCGTGATTTTTATCGTGTGTTTTTCCAGTCTGGCAGTCGGTCTGATGGCCTACGCGCTGCGGGAAAATATCAATTTGTTTTATCCGCCGTCGAAAATTGTGTCGGGTGAGGCGCCGGTCGATACCCTGATTCGCGCCGGCGGTTGCGTACTGCCGGGCAGCGTCGAGCGCGCCGGTGACAGCCTGGCGGTCAGTTTTCTGGTAACCGACGGCGCCGCCCAGTTACAGGTGCAGTACGAGGGTATTCTGCCGGACCTCTTTGCCGAGGGTGAAGCGGCGGTGGTCCACGGTCGTCTCGACGGCGACGGCGTATTTCAGGCCAGCCAGGTGCTGGCCAAGCACGACGAGACTTACACCCCGTCCGAAGTTGCCGATACGGTACAGAACACCAACGAACATCAGGCCGTTTGCGAGGGGTTGGATTATGGTACCTGAATTAGGTCATTTTGCGCTGATCCTGGCGCTGTTTCTGACCCTGGCGCTGGCGGTCTTGCCGATCGCCGGCACAGCGCTCGGCAACCCGGTGTGGATGGCCAGCGGCCGCTCGCTGTCCGCCGGTTTGTTTGTGTTTGTAGGGATTGCGTTTCTCTGCCTGTGCTGGGCTTTTGCCCACGACGATTTTTCCGTGCAATACGTGGCCAACCATTCCAACACGTTGCTGCCGATGCATTACAAAATCAGCGCCGTGTGGGGCGGCCATGAGGGCTCGCTGTTGCTGTGGATGTTGATCCTGGCCGTGTGGACTTTCGCCGTCGCCCTGTTCAGCAAGAACCTGCCGCTGGAAATGCTGGCGCGGGTGCTGTCGGTGATGGGGATGATCGGGGTCGGTTTCATGTTGTTTATGTTGCTCACCTCCAATCCGTTCGACCGCTATCTGCCCCACGCCCCGGCCGAGGGCAGCGATCTGAATCCGCTGCTGCAGGACTTCGGGCTGATTGTCCATCCCCCCATGCTCTATATGGGTTATGTGGGGTTTTCGGTGGCCTTTGCATTTGCCGTCGCCGCGCTGTTGTCGGGCCGTCTCGACACCGCCTGGGCGCGCTGGTCGCGGCCCTGGACCACGATTGCCTGGGCGTTTCTGACCCTCGGTATCGCACTCGGCAGTTGGTGGGCCTACTACGAACTCGGCTGGGGCGGCTGGTGGTTTTGGGACCCGGTGGAAAACGCCTCGTTTATGCCCTGGCTGGTGGGCACGGCGTTGATTCATTCCCTGGCAGCGACCGAAAAGCGCGGCGTTTTTAAAAGTTGGACCATCCTGCTGGCGCTGCTGGCGTTTTCCCTCAGCCTGCTGGGTACCTTCCTGGTTCGCTCCGGGGTGCTGACCTCGGTGCATGCTTTCGCCAACGATCCGGAGCGCGGCGTCTTTATTCTAGGGTTTTTGGGCGTGGTGATGGTCTCCTCGCTGACGCTGTATGCGCGGCGGGCGCCGGTGGTAAAAAGTGTGGTGAGTTTTACGCCGCTGTCGCGCGAGGCGTTTTTGCTGATCAACAACATTGTGTTGGTGGTGGTCACCGCGACGGTGCTGTTGGGAACGCTGTACCCGCTGCTGGCCGACGCGCTCGAGTGGGGCAAGGTGTCGGTGGGGCCGCCGTTTTTCAATTTGTTTTTTGTGCCGTTTATGGGTGTTTTGAGCGTACTGATCGGTGTCGGTGTGATGCTGAACTGGAAACGCACCCGACCCGAGCAGTTGCTTCGCTGGCTCACCGCGCCGGCGGTGCTGGCGCTGGTGGTGGGGGCGGTGTTTCCCTGGCTCTACGCGCTCGGCTCAGACTTCGACTACAGCTTCGGCGCGGCTTTGGCCGTTGCCATCGGCACCTGGGTGATACTGGCCATGGTCGCCGATATGCGCCACAAGCTGCGCAACGATAAGAGCGGCTGGCGCGGTCTGAAAAAATTGACGCCGGGGTATTACGGCATGGTCAGCGCCCACGTCGGTGTCGCCGTGACGTTGATGGGGGTGGTGCTGAACACCGTTTACAGTGACCAGCGCGATCTTCGCATGGTGCCAAAGCAGGCCGTCGAGGTGGGTGCCTACCGCTTCGAACTCGATTCGCTGGAGCAGGTCCGCGGTCCCAACTATATAGCCGACCAGGCCAATCTGCTGGTGTACCAGGGGGACAAGCTGATCACCACGTTGCGCCCGCAGAAGCGCCGCTACCTGGCCGGTGGCAATATTATGACCGAGGCGGCCATCGACGCGGGTTTCTGGCGCGATATCTACGTCGCCATGGGGGAGCCGCTGGACGGTGATGCCTGGGCCATAAGGGTACACGATAAACCTTTTGTGCGCTGGATTTGGCTCGGCGCGATTTTTATGTCGCTCGGCGGTACCCTGGCGATCAGTGATAAACGCTACCGGATCAAGCGCAGCCGGGCCGCCGCTGCGCCGACACCGGCGCCCGGCGGAGCCAAAGCCGCCGCCGAAGGGGGGTAGGGATCGATGGGGCGGTTCAAGCTCTTTATTCCGCTGTTGGTGTTTATTCCCCTGGCCGTTCTGTTTTGGCGCGGCCTGAGTATCGATCCCGCCCATATGCCCTCGGCGCTGCTCGATCAGCCGGTGCCGCCGTTTTCACTGGCCACGGTGCGGGATCCCGAGCGCCGGGTCGATGAGACGCAATTCCGAGGTAAGGTGTCGCTGCTGAATGTGTGGGCCACCTGGTGCGTGGCCTGCCGGGTGGAGCACCCATTCCTGGTGCAGCTGGCGGAGCAGGGCGTACCCATTTACGGTGTCAATTACAAAGACGATGTAGAGGCGGCGCGGGAGTGGCTGAAGACGCTGCACGATCCTTATATCCTCAGCGTTGTAGACAGTGACGGCCGCCTCGGTATTGACCTGGGTGTATTCGGTGCGCCGGAAACCTACGTGGTGGATGCCGAGGGCATCATTCGCTACAAGCATGTGGGCGTAGTGGATGAGCGGGTCTGGCGCCAGAAAATCGCGCCGCTGATGGCATCGCTGCGCTCCGACAAACTCAGTAGCCGTCAAGGCGAGGATAACTAAGATGCGGTATATAGTGTGGCTGCGCGTGCTGGTGGTGACACTGGCGGTAGCGGCTTTACCGGCCGGCGCCGCCGGGCCGGTCTGGCAGGTGAGCAAAGGCGAGCGGCACCTGTTTGTCGGCGGCACCATTCACCTGCTGAGCCAGGCCGACTACCCCTTGCCGGCAGCGTTTGACCAGGCTTATAAGCAGGCCGCCCGGGTGGTATTCGAGGTGGATATCGAGGCGGTCAAAAGCCCGGCGTTCCAGCAATCCATGCTGGCACAGTTGCGTTACAGCGACGGGCGCGACCTGCGTTCGGTGTTGAAACCGGAGACCTATCGCGCCCTGGAGCAACACCTGTCCAGCCGCGGGATTCCCGCCTTTACGGTCTTGAGTTTGAAACCGGGTATGCTGGCGATGACCCTGACCCTGATAGAACTGCAGCGCCTCGGTCTGGCGGGCACGGGAGTGGATGAGTTTTACAGCAATCGCGCCGCCGCAGACGGCAAAGCCCTCGGTCACCTGGAGACCGCCGAGCAGCAGTTGCGGTTTTTAACGCAGTTGGGAGTCGGTCAGGAAGACGAGGTAGTGGTCTATACCCTGCGCGATATAGAGCGTCTGCCGGCGTTGATGAAGTCCATGAAAGCGGCCTGGCGCAGCGGTGACAACGGCGCACTGCAGAAAGTCGGGCTGGCGCCCTGGGAAAAGGAGTTTCCGGAGGTTTACGACACCTTGTTAGTGCAGCGCAACAACGCCTGGATGCCGCAGCTCGAAGCGATGTTAAAGACAGCGGAAGTGGAGTTGGTCTTGGTGGGAGCCCTGCATCTGGTGGGAGAGCACGGTCTGTTGGCGCAACTGGCAGCTCGGGGCTACACGATCCGGCAGTTGTAGTTTGCCTGCTCTCGACCTGATGGAAGCGGTATGTGTCAGGTATGTGCCAGGCGCGCACCGCGTCCTGCCAGCTCCCGTTCAATAAGGCGTACCAGCGCGCCGCCATATCCCCGCCCGAGCCGATCGGGGCGCACCAGCAGCATCAATACGTTCCACAGTCTATTGGTCATGACATCGGCGGTGGCATAGTGACACCGGGCATTCCATTGTCTTCGGCGTCAGCCCTGAGATCGTCACTCTCGCTGGGCTACTTGTTTTGCATGAATTGAGCGGACTGTTCTTTCCAACAACAGAAATGGCAGTGACGAAAGGACTTTCGGCACGCTCTATGCAACATCCTTTCTCTCCAGCGACACCAGCAGGGTTTGCGGTCGGAGAATAATAGAGGGCTGACTAAACGAATTTCGCACCGGGAGCACAGGCTCGGTAAGTTTATCGTGTTATGGAGTGTTATAGAAAAAGTGAACGATAACTGGGTATAGTTAAACCACTTCAGCAATCTACTTTGCCCGCCCTTACCGGGCGCGTGATTTCCACGCATCCATTGCGGGGACGTGTTTCGTATTGGCACCAGAATCAGATAATAAATACTTTAACAGGCATATTAGTTGCTTTATGAGGCAGGAGTAGCAGACACCGACCGTTTCGTATAGGGAGAAAAGGCCAGGATGAATTCCAATAATATACATTCGAGCGCTGTGGTATCCGACTTTTGCGAGAATATGATTGGCGAAAGCCTCGCCATGCAAAAGCTGAAACTGATGATTGCCCGCATCGCTCCGTCGCGCAAAGCGGTACTGATCACCGGGCCTACGGGCAGTGGCAAAGAACTTGTGGCGAGGAGCCTGCACGAAAAAAGTCCGTACGCAAGTGGACCCCTTGTCAGTGTCAACTGCAGTACCTTCCCCGAATCACTTATCGAATCTTTGCTGTTTGGTCACGAAAAGGGCGCTTTTACCGGGGCTGACAAAAAACATAACGGGTATTTCAGTCAAGCGGAGAATGGCACGCTGTTTCTCGACGAGATTGGCGAAATGCCGCTTATGGCGCAGGCAAAATTGCTTCGCATCCTGGAGACGGGGCGCTATACCCGGGTTGGCGGCAGCACTGAACAGGGTTTCCGCGGGCGCATAATTGCCGCGACACATGTGGATCTCAAGCAGGCAATTCAGCAACGCGAGTTTCGCGAGGACCTGTATTTTCGCCTCAATGTATTGACCATTGAAACCGCGGGCTTGTCTGAACGTTTAGAGGATATCCCCGCGCTGATAACGTTCTTTAGTGAAAGGTCCGAGAACCCTATGGTATTCACGGAAAAAGCCATAGGCAAAATACAACAAATGGAGTGGCCCGGCAATATCCGCGAGTTGCGCAATGCCGTCGAGCGTCTATGTCTATTGTCCGATCGCGAAGAAGTAACGCCGCAGTGCGTAGAGGCGATACTACAAAAAAAATCCATGAATCAACTCGAGTATCTCGACCGAATTGCAAAAATGATTCTTAACAGCGATGTGGTAAACAAAAAGAAAGCCATTTTTGACGCTTTGTTGCTGAGGGCGTTAAAAGAGTCGGGCGGCAATAAAAGTGAGGCCGCCAAACTGCTCGGTGTGCATAGAAAGGTCGTAGAAAGACGTTACTTCGCTTATCTGGAAGAATTTGATGATCCCCAGGCAGATATGGCATAGAACTTGAGTGTCGATATCGGACTATGTGACTGGGTCCCATACCCCAGGGCGATAATTTGGAGGTTATATGTCCACTAAAGACGACGCAGAAAGTGTCCGCGACACTCATATTGACATGGAGGAGTCTGCATCTTTGATGGCTGAAAAAGCCATGCGGGAAAATCGCGAGCATATGAAACAAGTGTTGATTCGCGCGAAGAATGACCTGCTGGCGAGTTTGGCTGATAATCAATTTCTAACCGGGGATTTGTTTGAGACCCCGGTAGGGCCCGACCATAACCCCTCCGAGCGACAAACCCCGGTATCACAGCCGCCGGCACGTCCCGAGGTATTCTTGGAAAGTATTTCACCACAACAGCAACAGGAGGTGGTGCAAGGTGGAGAGGACATGTCCGCCGGTAATCTGGATGACCTGGAGGCCCTGCCCGGTCTGACCTGGAAGCGCCTGCGCGGCGAAGGCAGTAAGAGCCTGGAAAAGTATCAACAGGCGAGCGAGCAGGCAATCCAGGCGTTCAATAACAAAGTACAGGCCTTAGCGGGTAAAACGTTTTCATCCACTGCAAATATTCAGGCGACGACGGGCCCGGCAACGCCGTTGAGCGGCAATCCGGAAGAGCTGATGAAAAATATCATAACGTCGATTGACAAACAAAAAGGGGGTTAGCGACATGAGTGACCAAGGCCAACGACTTCACACGATTGATATGGTGAGAACCGGCACCGGCACCTACGAACCCAGTGGACGAATCGTCGACTACAGTCCGGAGAATGAGGCCCCCGAAGCACCTCCTTGTCCTGAGCCCGGCAGTGGGGTAACCGAAGGCCAGGCCCACCTTGCCGATCAACTGCGGGCAGCCAATGAACTCTATCTTGCCGAGATGCATAAGCGATTTTCCCAGTTTCGGCAGGAAACCATGGATCGGATGGCGGCGATGACCAGTATACAAAACATTCGATACTAGATTTTTATAAGCTAAATTTCTACAAACTAAGTTTCTACAAACTAAATTTCTACAAACTAAGCTTTACAAACCGTGGTTATAAAAACTATGTCTGTATATTTGACCATAGCCGAGGCGATTCGAGAAAACCAGAAAAAAGACCTGGAGGTTTTTACCGAGTTTATTGATGTCAGTGTCGATATCGTAAAAGGATTGGGTAGTATCGAGAAAGAAAACAAGGAAATTTATGCTACATTAGACGCTGAAATTATGCGGTTTAAACAAACCAAAATTGGCACTGACTCCCTCGACATGGTGCTAGAGAGCAACGGTCGGTACCAGAATATTATGCAGCGCGTCCAGCTCGATTTTGGTATCGAAGCGCGCAATCAAAGACTGCAATATCAAATCCAGGACCAGCAAGATAGAAATAAGCTGGCTAACACCTATATTGAGAAAAACTCGGTAAAACTTTCGGAATAAGCTATGTCAGAGCCACCGTCAGATTCTGGAAACGTGCCAAACGCCGCAGCAGCAAAAGATATGATGTTGGCGTCTGTCAATCAGTCTATAGCGCTTGCCGTCCAAGATGCTACGGATCTGATGCGAAATATTGCCTCAATTGAAACTACTGTGATCGGTATCGCGTCGGCAAAATGGCTGGCTGAACCGGCAAATGTGGAATATAAGAACATCATTGACAGCGCAAAAGAAACTATCACTTTTTCCGTAGAGAACCTCACCAAGGTGGGAGAGAATGCCGGTAAGGTTCTGAGCAGCTTATCGAAGTAGAAAATCGCAAAATAGCGGTAAACGGAGTCGATAGCTGATAGCCTGTTTTGGAGCAAATTGACCAAAACAAACTGTTTGTATGGCTGTTTTTGGGCAGTTTGATTTTTTTTCCCGACACTATCTCTCCGCCGGATTCCGCTGCCTGCCTGTCAAGCCGCTATTTGACTGTTGATCTTCTTTTTGTGGGTGAATGTGGGATTACCGCGCCCCGATTCGACCTGTCATCGTTAATGGCCCGCTAATTGCTCCCCATACATAGTGCGAGGTTTCTGGACTATTGGAAAATATGCACATCACTACTAATCACTGAAAGAGGAATAACAATGGCTGACACCGTTAATGGTCAGGTTGTCGATGCTGTAACGATAACGAATACGTCTGTACTTGGCGAAGCTCCCGCTGTGGCGATGGGCAGTTTGTATCAAACAATTGGTAACTCTGTGGCAATGGCGGCGGCTAACGCCGTCTACGCGCAACAGCAGGCCAATGTGGCATACCAAGCTTCCACCACCCTGGGCGTTACCAAGCTATTCTCATCGAATAGTACTGCGGCTACACCTGCCTAAGTTGTATGCAACAAGCATTGTCGGATGTCGATGTTGCTTGTTGCATCTTTACCTCAAATATTTAAAGGAGTTGTTATGATCGATGGTATTACCAGCAAGCTTGCATCCCCAGAACATACCAAACAGCAGGCCGATAAACTGATAGCTGATTCCAATGATCTTATTCGATTTGCGGCCTCAAGTTGCGACATCCCCGCTTTTACCCCGGTGGAGTTGGTTATTCCGCAGATGATAGACCCGGCTAAAATCAAAGCCGTGGAGCCTCCGGCAATAGAGAACTACTTTAACTACGCCGAAAATGTCTGGAAGGATATCCAGGACAGTGGTCAGGAGTAGGCAACCCCGTCTAATTTGTTGGCACTTATAATGAAGAAAAATAACAGACCCTATACAGGCAGATCAGCCCAGTTTATCGGCCCGGACTCCGAATTTGTTGATTTCTGTGAAGGCCTGCTGGTACACCCCTCACCACCGGCCTTCTATCAGGTAAAGAAACTTGGAATTCGCGATTTTTCCCTGATTCAGGCTATACGCCCGCAGGCGATGTGCCTATTGTCGTCTTTCTGCCTGAATCGTTGGTTGCAAAAACAGCAAGGAAAATTTGATCCGACGGCTCTCGATGATAAGCTTGCCTTGGAATACTGGATTGAAAATAACGTCGTGACTCGGCTTGGTTATTGTTCCATAAAAGCGGAGGACAGCTTTTTAAGCGAGCTAATACTGGCGGCGGCCTATAATTATCTGGTCATTGTCAGGGTAGAGAATGCCGTCGCTTTAAAAAATTTTGACGCGAACCCCATACTCTCCCGACAAATAGAGCTATGTACCCAATTTGCGCTTGCCCAGTCTCTCAGCGGGCTGGCAGTGGTTATTCCCAACCCCGATTACTATGACATATTTACGGCCTTTGGCTTTGAAAGAGAAATTCAGGCCGATACCGGACTTCCCGTGACTTTTGTTCTAAAAATTTAGATGAAGAAGAAAAGTTCAGCCCAGCAAGACGATTCCCTTCCAGCCAAACCGGCCTGAGTCTGTTTTACGGTGCATTCCGAAAAGCCGGCCGGAGCCACGGGCCCCAAAATTACATCGCGTTTCATGCAGGTTGACAGAGCGGGTTAAGGGTGCAATGGGTATGCTGGGCAGATATCTATACCTAAATTTACAGACTTTCGCTTTGGTTTCGCAATTATTTGCTGGAGCCTTTTATCCAACAATAGTCTCGATATGGTCAGAAACGACCACCGACGTTTTTTTCTGAAATTCCGTTTATCAAAGTGATTCTGTAGGCCAGGCAGCACGCGGTACCTAGTTGCCTTTCCCGGTTGCTGCAGTTTTTTTCTGGCACGGCCATTGCTCTATCAACCGATATAGTTATCGACGAAAGATAACTATGAAAATTCATTAACCTTAACAAGAGAAAATACAATGGCTGATTCCGTAAACAACCAAGTAACCGACGCGATCACTATCACCAACACCAAAGTACTGGCTGAAGCTCCGGCTATGGCAATGGGTAGCCTATACCAAACGATAGGCAACTCCGTTGCTATGGCAGCCGCTAACGCAGTTTATGCCCAGCAGCAGGCAAATGTGACTTACCAAGCTGCCAGCACTTTGGGCATCACCAAACTTTTTGAGCAAAACAAGTAACCGAAATAGCGGTTATGCTTGTCTTAACCGCTATCTCTCCACCCTTGTGGATAAGAGTATACGCGAGCATTGAGGACTGTTAATGGATGAGGTGAATAAACAAGCTGTAGATGCAATTGCTACAGTTAATGCTGGCATTATCGCACAATCGCCGGCAGTGGCGATGGCGAATTTATACCAAACGCTCAGCAATTCAGCTTCCATGATGTCGATTAACGCTGTCTATGCTCAGCAGCAGACCAATATACAGTTTCAGGCGGCGACTACCTTGGGAATCAAGAAAATGTTCTCCGTGCTGTAAACACCCCTTAAACTAGACAACCAATTTGAGCGACTACTATGGCTGACAATCAAAAAATGGACGAATCAAAAGTTAATGATGAAGTCTTTCGTTTTTCTTTCTCTACTTCCAGAGGCATTGCTTTTGGTGCTTTGGCTGAATCGATATCTTTAAGTATGTTAAACAACAGTGCCAATCATTACGCGTCACAATCCATGGGATCATCGGCAATGGCTGCCACCTGCGCGAAGATTCTTGCATCCTAACCGGGTAATACGATTTAAGGGGAAATATCATGGCTAACGAAGTGAAAGACCCTGGTTCAACTAGTTCACCAGCAGAAGGGGCTTCCAGCTCTACAAGTGATTCCGGGGTTCGCCCACTGGTAAAGATTGGCGGCAAGTTAACGCCTCCAGCGGACACGGATGGCAGTCAACCCCCGCTGCCTGCAGGCGACTGGTCTTTTGAATATCGGCCGGGAGAAAAAACACTGGCAATGACTGTGCAGGTAAACGGGGCGTCATTTCTGAAAATGCCGCAAACCGGTGAAGTCAGTATGTCCATTAATGCCGATGGCCTGCAGGACCTCATCGCCTGGCTATATGGGGTGAAAAACTCCATAGCGAATATGCCCGGCTAAGTCACAGAGTGGGAATCAATCGTGGATAATTTAGAATACTATGCAGCCGGTCGTGAGGGTTCGTCCGCCGATACGGATCAAATGACACTGAAGGTATTAGACCTCAGTGATTTAATGCCGATTCAATCAATATCGCTGGCCGTTCAGGATGTTGTAGATACCCTTAAAAACCGGGCCACCATAAATACCACCGCCGTAGGCAGTGCCTATGCCAAATGGTTGGCAAACCCGGCTATGGGCACAGACTATCAACAGCTCATCGAAACAGCCACCACAGAGCCACCCACGAGTAAGTTGACACAATTGACAGAAACGCTGGAGCTGCTTCATAAGTTAAAAGATGCCCAACATTACAGCGGGTCTGATCATAGTGGTTAGCTAAGGTGGATTCGGAGCCCTATTTTTGCTGGAAATTTCCGGTCTATCTTGTCGTCAATAGGCTACCAGCCTGTCCGAGTCACAAGCCTCTCTTGATTTTAGGTTTTTTCCGCAGCAATTCCTAGCTTACCCAAAGCGGTCTTGCTAGGCGTTGCTACAAACTTTTCGTATTGTGCAGAAAGGGGTTGGAGCAAGTTGTAAGGTGTGGCTGTGGCAAGTAAGCTGTTCAAACTCAACTTTATCACGGCCGTCGGATCAACGGGGCTGCTTGTATCCCAGTTATTGCCTGAGTTTAAGTTCATTGTTTTTCTCTGATCAATGAAGTTTTGATTTCAGCATTAGATATCGTCGTCAGTCCATAAAAAGGCGGTGTTCGACGGACGTTGTTTTTGATCACCAGGTGTAGCGTCGTTTGTGCGATAGGTACTGGGTGTTTGATTCACAGAGCCCGTTCCAGCCGTGTCAACTGGTTGGAGTTTATCCCCTGGCTTTACAGACTTTTTCGGTTCAATATTGTGTGACTTTTCGGATTGCCATTCCGGGCTTGTTTTTAAAAGCGTTTCTGACCTTGTGTCAATGGCTTTATCTGTGGTTTTTATCTCGGGGCTACTTGTGGTCTGGCTCTCTACTGCGTGATTCTCTTCAGTGGCTACAATAGAGCAATCGCACTCACCCACGGACTCTAAAAATTCGTGCACCTGGTCAAGGTTCTTCCATAAGTCTTCGTAGCTTTGGCATACGATTTTATTGATAGCGATAATGGCTTTTTCGCGTTCGACCGTCTCAGCTTTTTCCCGGCCGGCGTCCCAGCGACCGGTAATCGTCTCCGGGTCAGGTATTTCGAGGAATATGCTTGAGATGCTGCCTCTTATCGTATCTTCAAACCCGGCGAGAACAGCCGAGTGTTCCTTGACCTTGAGTGCCGTTGCTTTTATCTTGCACAGACTAAAACTCTCCCAGGACGCGTAGTAAGCGCGCTGTTTGGCTTTCCACGACTGCAGCACGGCAATCTGGTTTTCCTTAAGAGAAGGTAGAAGAATTTTTAACATACGTTCGTACTCGAAGTTAGAAATAATAGTCTCACTCATTTATCGGGTCCTATGTTTTTCTGCCTATATACGCAAGTTTGGTGCCGTCGCAAGTTTGGTGCCGTCGCAAGTTTGATGCCAGGAAAGGTAGAGAAACCTGCTCTAGTATCAACGGCTGGCAATATAAGGGAGTAGATTGGTGGCATTGGACGAAAGTCCCCACCGAAGTTAAGCCGCTGGACGAATTTGGCCACAACCAATACGTTTTAACTGACGGCCTTTCAATTTTCCGGTGAAGCCGCCTTATAAGGCGATTGGCATACATTATGCTCGTGTTAGGTATCAGCTGTAATCGGATAAACGCTGACCTAACAAAGAGTACACACGCATGGCCAATACGAAAGGTGGAGATGAGGTGGTTCAGCCCGAAATGAGCTATGAGCAAGCTTACGGCGATGTCATTGAGTATGGTTCTCTTAGCGAAGATCAAAAATCCCTGTTTAATAACGGCAATAAGCTTTACCTCTCGGCAGTTTCCAACTACGAAACTTATCGTATTGATAAAACGGAAGAGAATAATGCAAATGCCAAGTCGGTTGCCGGTGACTTTCTTCGAACTGAAACCGATACGAAATACACGTTGTCCCAACTTCTAATTTACGCGCCGGACCCGGAAAAAGAAGTTAATAATTGGGATTTCGGCGAGAAAAAGCAGCAGGCGATTGTCTATAACAAGGCGCTCGAGCAATTGCATTTAGTTATCGATAATCGATACCTTGAAGTCAAAGCATTTACATTTGACCAGGAAGATTCCCCGGTTCCTTCGCCCGCTATACCCGGCGTGCCGTCTGACCCACCATTACCCCCGGAAAACGACGAAGAAACGGTAACTCTTGATTTTGCAGATTTTAAAAAACAAACCGTCGAATTAGGCCCGCTGGACCCCTATGCAGAACCAGACGAAACAGAGGCCACGATTTATGTGGAGGATAAGAAGAAATGAAAGTGACCACACAAAGAGGTATCACTCTGACCACAGTATGGAGTAGTCAGCTATGCTGAATTTTGATTTTACCGCACGGTTATTGGCGACGCTTCCAGGCGTGCCGAGAAATCAAGTTGTCAAGTTCAACAACAGCTGGTTGCAGATAGGCTTAGCAGGCACCATTGCCCGGTACCTGGTAGTCTACCGGGCAATGGTTCATAAAGTCGGCGGTCCCGTTTGGGCTTTTGCAAATCCGCCGCCTACTCACCCCGGACAAGCCGGTACGCCTTGGGGTTCCGGTTGGGGGTTTCCCGACGGTCAGGCGACCCTGGAGGGACAGGTGCCCGATGGCCGTGGCGGGCGCTATTTCGACGGTATCGGCGTGGCTGAGGTTACCTTGGACATTGCCAATCTTGGCAACCTGGCGGTGGCATTCAACGTTGTCAATGATTATATCCTGCCCGACAGTGACGGCTATGAAGATCCGCGTATTTTCAGTGCCGATGGCAGGTTTTTTATTCACTCCCACCGCTACCAGCCCGATAGTTTTCGAAATGTGCCCGGTCCCCACCACCGTATCTATGGTGGCTATACACCTGCAAGACTACCGTTTACCCCGGGCGATATCACAACGCCCAACAGAGCATTATTTGTAAAGATTACCGAGTTGGAATTCCGAAATAACCTGCCACACCTCGGTGCCGAATTCTATTACGGCAGTAACGTTTCCGACCGGATCGAGAAAAACTACGGTTTTTTTATGGACGGCGATACATTGTGCGCTGTTTATGGCGTCGCTCCAAACAGCCGACCTTTTACAGTGTTGCGCGCCGTTCGCGGGCTTGGCGGTCAGGCGGTGCATCAGTTTCCACGCGGGCGGCGCTTTTTGGTGGAAGAGTTTCAACCCAATACTGATCCGGCGACCAATAACCAGCGCGACTGCTTTGTACGTATCCTGCAATACTATAGCGACCATATTCCGGGGCCGATAAACACGGTATTTTCATCCAGCGGTCCTTTAATATGGAACGGCGGATTAAACCGATGGCAGGGTGTAGGTCACGTTAAGATTTTATATCAGCGGATCTTCGACTTTAACTTTCAGCTTGCAGATGCGGCACTCGATGTGGCGCAACAACCGGCCTTTGCGGGCCCTGTTCCAGCCGATCGAAATGCAGCCTACGATGCACTGATCAATGACGATGCCTTTGTAGACGCCGTCAACAATTACCTCACAGGAAACCCGAATGATGTCCGGCCGCAGGTTGCAGCCTACCTGGGGATTCCTCTAGGCAATGTCACTATGGCGGATCGGGATAAATTTATCGCGGCACTGCGGCATCAACTTGTCAGGGGTAGTTTGTGCAGATTAGTCGTCCGCGCTATGCAAATTCCCCATACCAATCCATGGGCCGGGAATCTACTGCCCAACCCCGCGCCCGGCGGCCAGGCCATTTTTCACCCCACCTGCTTTTACTTGAGCTTTTTTTTCGAACTGGAAGCCGGGACTTACCAGTTGCACCGCTTTTCCAACGCTTTTCTCGTCTATGACGCGGCCAATCCGCATTTTCTTCAGTTCGCATCCAACCTGACGCCGGTTGGCGCTGATTACCTGATGAGTTTCGGGGAAGACGATAATCGGACCAAGGCATTCCAACTGACTGCTGTCGATTACCAGGGGTTGGTTTATCACGACGCCATCAATTTTAACCCGGCCAATTACATGTTCAGGCGCATTGATGTACCGGAGCAGGTGCTTTAGCCGGCCCTCTTGCCAAATTGCCCAACGGCTGTTGGTTGCGAGAATATTACCGGCAGTCTGAAGCTGCCGGCCGCACTACCTTCTGTTCCGAGCCAGGTGCTGTTTGATCTGCGCGCGGGCCTCGGCATCGATATTGGCCTGGTCCACCATACGCTCTGCCTTTGCCCTGTCGTAGCGGGCCAGGTTCAACGCCATGGAGGTGACCGCCTGCACCCGCTGCTGGTCGGATTTGATAGCGTTAGCCAGCGGCAGGGCAAAATCCGCTGAGCTGCCGTGTCGGTTAACCAGATTAACAAGAGCCCTGTCCCTGGCCTCGGTGTCGTTGAGGCCCAGTACCCAACTGCTGGCAGCGTCCGGATCGTAGCGCGCCCACTGGCCCGCCGCGATCTGAATGGCAGAGGCGCGCTGGGCGCTGTCCTTGATATTGCTGGCCCACCGGGCCGCCTCGGTGGGATCGCGGCTGGACCAGCTATGGGTAATGCTGTCGATAGCGTTTCTTTTATCAGAGGACGAGGTGATGTTCTCCGCCATACGCAGGGCCGCCAACGGATCGGTCTGCGCCGTTACCTGGGTAATCGAGGCCAGTGCCTGGGAGTAACCCGGCTCCTGCTGGTACTGCTGCAGCCACTCGACCGCGCCCTGTTGATCCCGGCGTGCCATGCCGCCGGCGACGGTTTGCAACCATTGCGGCCGCGCTTCCTGGCGAATGCGGTCGGTGAGCTGGGCGGCTTTTTCCGGGTCTGTGGCCGCCAGTTGGTTGGCCAGATTGAGCACGGTTTTGGTGTAGGCCTGTCCCTCCTGTTGCTCCACCCAGGTGTAGGCGGCTTCGGGGTCACTGCCGGCCCAGGACTGCAGGATATTCTGGACGCTGCGGTCGCGCAGGTTGCCTGCGGGCAGTTGGTCCAGGTAAGCGACGGCACTCTGGGGATCGTCTCTGGCTATGGTCTGTAAGATGTGGCTGATAGTGTTGTTGCGACTGGGTGTGGCGTCGGTCGTCAGTGCCGCATCGAGGGCGAGCCTGGGATCGCTGTTGGCCATCTCCTGCAGCACCGAACTCACCACCGATGCCTTGGCGGGTCCCTCGAGCTGCTCGGCCCAGAGCAGTGCCTCATCCGGGTACTGGCCGGCATAGATTCTACCCAGGTTGGCATAGACCTGCCGTGTCAGTTGCGGGTCGCCGAGCGCCTCGGCGTGGGCGATGGCGGCGCGCACATCCTGTTGTCCCCAGGTGGCGTAGATACCGGAGTAGACTACCTGCCGGGTGCGCGGGTCCAGTTGACTGGCCTGGTTGAGTGCTGCCAGGGGGTCTTTGTGGGCCATATTTTGCAGCGCCACGGTCACCAGATTGGTCTGGTCCGTGAGGCCCTGGTTGGTGATATAGGCCATGGCGGCCTCCGCGTCGTTGCGCGCCCACTCCTGCATGATGGCCTGGTTCAACTGTTTCTGCATCGTTTGGTCGACCATTTGTCCCACCGCCGCCAGCGCCTGCTGCGGGTTGTGCTTGGCCATATTCAGGGCGATGCCGTAGACCGCCTGTTGTCTGGCCTGATCGTCGCCCAGCGCCAGTGCCTCGGCCAGAGCGCCACTCGGGTTGGTCGCCGCCAGGCGGATCATACGCTCGATTTCAAAGCGATTGGTATCGATCGGGTCCAACAGCCGCCCGGTCACCTGGTCGAGCAACTCCGGCCAGTGGTCAGAGAAGGTGCGCACTATGGCCTCGGCGGCGGTGCGCCGGTGCCGGGCGTTGCTGATTTGATTGGCCGTGGCGATGGCGGTGTCCACATCCACCTTGGCCCAGGAACGGAAAATACTGCGGATAATCCCGGTGGCGATATCGAGGTTCAAACTATCCAGATACACCAGTGCCGCCCGGGCGTCGATATCGGCATAGCGGGAAAACAGTATATGTAGAGCCGCCTCGCGCTCGCCGGGGATATCGATACGGCCGGCCTCGCCGATCAGTTCCTGCAAACGCCCGATATCCGCACGGCCTGCCAGCGCGTAGAGGGCTTCGGTCTGCCCGAAATCCGTGGGAATCAGGAGGACTTCGCGGATGCTGTCGATATCGGTAAAGTGCTGCTCGCGGCTGGCCTCCACTTCATCGGCACTTAGCGCCGCCGCCTTTGGGGTGTCAATGGGGGCCTGGGACCAAGTGTCGGCAACTGCCGGCGGCTCGGTGAAAAACTGTTTATCGGAGCTGCCCCTGCCGGCCAGGTAGTGGCCGAGTCCGAAGCCGATGGTGACGCTGATGGTGATGGCGATTCCGGTCGTTACTCGCATGTTCACTCTCGTCGCTTAGCCTGAGGTTCTCAACGCCCCATCATAAGGCACCCATCGGGCAAAGTGGAGACCCTATATGGCAGCTTGCAGCGGCGCTGCTGGGTCGGGGTATTTTGGGCCGGCGCCTGATAGCACTCCCTCAAAGCGTATTTGCACCAGTTTGTCGACCTCATTTTCGATATAAGTGTGCTGAGGGGAGGCCTGGCTCCAGCCAGAGCCAGGCCGATCAATTAGCACATATTTATTTTAAGGACGCGCCACAGGAGCCGGGGTCGGTTTGTGCTGTTCGAACCACCAGAGAATATGGGCCACTTTAGCCATCAGGTTACTGGGGCGCTTGTGGATACTGTGGGAGGCATCGGGAATTCTCACCAGCGCCGACTTCACCCCCTGCAGTCGCAGCGCCTGGTAGTACTGCTCGGTTTCCGACATCGGCGTGCGAAAGTCCGCCTCGCCGGTCATCAACAGGGTCGGGGTGGTGACATTGCCCACGTAACTGATCGGTGAGCGACTCATATAGTGCTCCACCGCCTCCCAGGGCTTTTTGCCGAACCAGTATTTGTAAAAGTAGGGGTAGGCATCGGCGGTCAGCACGAAGCTGTACCAGTTGATCACCGGTTTGGCCACCACGGCGGCCGCAAACAGATCGGTGTGACCGATCATCCAACTGGTCAGGGTGCCGCCGCCGGAGCCGCCGGTGACGAACAGTTGTTTTTCATCGATAAAGCCTTTGGCAATCATCAGTGCCACGCCGGACATCAAGTCGTCGTAGTCCTGGCTCGGATAGTTGTGGTGGATGGTGTGGGCGAAGTCCCGGCCATAACTCTCACTGCCCCGGGGGTTGGTGTAGAGCACCACATAACCGGCGGCGGCAAACAGCTGCACCTCGGCCGAAAAATGGGGGCCGTAGGCTGCCACCGGGCCGCCGTGAATTTCCAGCACCAGCGGGTATTTTTGCCGGGGATCGAAGTTCGGCGGGTAGACGATCCAGCCGTGAATATCCATCTGATCGGCGGAGGACTTGTACCAGATTTCCTCCACCCTGCCGAGCACCTTGTGGTTTAAGGCATCGGCGTTGAGGTCGGTCAGCTGCGTGGTTTTACCCTTGCGCGCGATGGCGACATCGGCCGGGCGCTGCGGTTTCGAATAGGTAAAGGCCACGGTGCCGTTGTTGGCCACATCGAAATCGGCGCCGATATAAGGCCGGCCCAGACTTTTACCGCCCAGGTTGCGCGCCACGATTTTGTGTTTGCCCTTTAGCGGCTGGTAGACCACGTGGGCCTCGCCCTGGTCGTTGTAGTTGAAGTAGAGGCCCTTGCTGTTGGCGGCCCAGCGGATAGTGTCGACGCCGCGATCGAGATGGCCGCTCAGGGCCCGCACGTTGCCGCCGTCGATGTCCATTACATAGAGGGTGTTGTTCTCGTAGTTTTTGAGCTGATCGTTAAAGCCGGTGTAGGCGATCAGGCGACCATTGGGCGAGACCTGGGGTTGGTCGTCGGGGCCGTTGCGATCGGTCAGTTGGGTGATATCACCGGAGCCGATATCGACGCGATAGATATCGGAATTGAGCGGCTCCATCTCGGCGTTTTCACGGCGATTGGCGGACAGGTACACGCTCTTGCCGTCCGGACTCCAACTGAACGGGCCGCGGTGGTGGTAATCGCCGCTGGTGAGCTGGCGGGGCGTGCCGCCCTCGGCCGACATAACAAACAGCTGGGTGTAGCCCGGCTGCGTGAACCCGGCACCGTCGGCACGGTAAAGGGTGTCCTCAATCACCATGGCCGGTTGCGCCCACTCGGCATTTTCAGGTTTTCCCGGCAGCTTGACCGGCGTATGGGGTTTACCCTTCACAAACATTTCAAAGGCCAGTCGGCGGCCGTCGGGAGACCAGCTAAGAGAGCCGGGGGCTGCCGTCAGGTTGGTCAGCTGAGCGCTGGCGCCGGTTTTCAACCAGCGCATATGAATCTGCGGGCTGCCGCTGAGGGTGGAGATATAGGCGAGTTTATCGCCCTGGGGGGACAGCACCGGCGCATAGTCCAGTTGGTTGCCGGAGGTGACGGGGTTGAGTTCGCCGGTGGCGGTATCGACCGACCAGATATTGCCGCTTTTGCGGTCTTTTTGAATATCCATAAAATGGCGCACGAAATAAACGCGGTCGCCTTTTGCTGTGATCTCCATATCGGCGGCGTATTCGAGATTGAAAATATCCTCGAGCTGTAAAAACCTGTTGTTATTGTTGTCGGCAACAGCGGCATGCGCGAGTAACCACAGCGCAACCCCGATCATTTTTTTCATAAACGTATCCTCGATCTTGTAAAAGAGTCAGGCAGCTGTAAAGGGTCCGTTATCAACGCTACAGACTCAGCACGTTACCACCCGCCGACACCGGTGCCGGCCACTGCTCAGGGCAGGGTTTTGAATACATCCAGTATGCTGCTCAGATAGCGGGCGTCCAGTTCGCTAAAGTTATCCGGCATATCGGAGTCGATATCGAACACGGCAATCAGTTCCCCGCTGCGATTGAACACCGGCAGGACAATTTCAGAGCGGGTGGTGTGGGCACAGGCGATATGGTCCGGCTCGGCATTGACGTCGGCCACCAACTGCACTTCCCGGGTGGTGGCGCAGCGGCCGCAGATACCGCGATCGAAGGTGATACTCAGGCAACCGTGGCCGCCCTGGTAAGGACCCACTTTCAGCATGTCATTGCCGACATTGCGATAGAAGCCGACCCAGTGAAAAGAGTCCATGGCCTGTATCAGTTCACAGCTCAGCGTCGACATCACCGCGATCACATCCGTCTCCCCTTCGAGCAGGGCCCGCAGGCGCGGGAGGAGTGCTTCGTACGCCTGGCGGCGCTGCGGCTGTTGATCCGGCATAGTCGATGGCCCCGGTAAATGTGCCGCACAATTTACTCGGGTTTTGGTACAAAAGCAAAAGGGCGGCAGTTGGTGGTATTTCCTTGAATAAGTTTCATACGATTGTCAATGGTGCCTGAAAGGAGGGGAGTGACCTTATACCCAGAGGTACAGTTTGACCCTTCAGATACTGAGTCATCATCTGTCTGTAGGTTTTTGGTTGGTGAGTAATTAAACGAATCGATTCAAAGAGTGAATTTGTAACAGTTTAAATGGTGCCACTCCCGTTTCTTAGGGCACCACTTCCGGTGGCACGGTGTGGGGACGTAACTTCAGTTGCGTCCCCTTAGAATGGTGCCACTTCCGTTTCTTAAATCCACCTGTCCATGTACTGCAGTTTCCTTTTGGCTCTCTGGGCGAGTGATGATGCCTTTTGCGATACTGTGGTGCTGGAAGAGGTGCCGCTTGAGAGTGGGGTGGTCCCGCTCGAGGGGGACGCAACTGAAGTTACGTCCCCGCACCGTGCCACCGGAGGTGGTGCCGTTTGAGGGTGGCGTGGTTCCCCTCGAGGGGGACATAACTGAAGTTATGTCCCCACAACGTGCCAACAGGTTAACGCCTAGAGCTGTGCCGCCAGGCGTGTACCCTGGTCGATAGCGCGCTTGGCGTCCAACTCTGCGGCAACATCGGCGCCACCGATCAGGTGGTGAGGTTTGTTCAGCCCTTCGCTCAATGCCCGCAGCGGCTCCTGGCCCGCGCAGACCACCACAGTGTCCACGTCCAGCACTCGCGATTCGCCGGCCACGCTCAGGTGCAAACCGGCATCATCTATCTTGTGGTATTCGCAACCGGGCACCATCTTTACGCCCTTGTTGGCCAGGCCGGTGCGGTGAATCCAGCCGGTGGTCTTGCCGAGACCGGCGCCGACCTTGGAGGTTTTGCGCTGCAGCAGATAGATTTCCCGCGGCGAAGCAGACACCGCAGGTTCTATGCCCTCGATACCGCCGCGGGCCTCGAGGCTCATATCCACTCCCCACTCTTGCATAAACGCCTCGATGTTCTGGCTGGTCGACTCACCATCATGACTCAAGTACTCAGAGACATCGAAACCGATACCGCCGGCGCCGATCACCGCCACCTTTTTACCGACCGGCTTTTTGTGGCGCAGCACGTCGAGATAACTCAACACCTTGGGATGCTCGATGCCGTCGATCGGCGGTGTGCGCGGCAGGATGCCGGTGGCGATGATGACCTCGTCGAAATCACTGGCGTTGAGCTCGGCTACCGTGACCTTTTTATGCAACTGCAAATCGACGCCGGTCAGTTCGATCTTTTTCCTGAAATAGCGCAGCGTCTCATAAAATTCCTCTTTGCCCGGCACCAGCTTGGCGATATTGAACTGTCCGCCGATTTCATCGGCGGCGTCGAACAGGGTGACCCGGTGGCCCCGCTCGGCAGCCGTGGTGGCGGCGGCCAGTCCCGCCGGTCCGGCGCCGATGACCGCCACTTTTTTTATCTCTGTAGCCGGCAAAATATTTAATTCGGTTTCGTGGCAGGCGCGCGGGTTGACCAGGCAGCTGGTCATTTTGCCGTTGAAAACGTGGTCGAGACAGGCCTGGTTGCAGCCGATACAGGTATTGATTTCATCGGCCCGGCCGGCGGCGGCCTTGTTGACGAAGTCGGCGTCGGCCAGGAACGGGCGCGCCATGGAGACCAGGTCGGCATCGCCGCGCTGCAACACTTCCTCCGCCACCTCCGGTGTGTTGATGCGGTTGGAAGTTACCACCGGGATCGACAACTCGCGGCGAAACTTTGCCGTTACCCAGGTAAAGGCGGCGCGGGGAACCTTGGTGGCAATGGTGGGAATGCGGGCTTCGTGCCAGCCGATACCGGTGTTGATAATGGTGGCGCCGGCGGTCTCGATGGCCTTGCCGAGGGCCACTATCTCGTCGTAGCTGCTGCCGCCTTCCACCAGGTCCAGCATCGACAGGCGGTAGATAATAATGAAATGCTCGCCCACCGCTTCGCGCACCCGCCGCACGACCTCCACCGGCAGGCGCATGCGGTTTTCGTAGCTGCCGCCCCAGGCGTCGTCGCGCTGGTTGGTACGTGCGGCCAGAAACTGGTTGAGAAAGTAGCCTTCCGAGCCCATGATTTCCACGCCGTCATAACCCGCTTTCTGGGCCAACACCGAGGTGTCGACGAAATCCTGGATCTGTTGTTCGATTTCCTCTTCAGTGGCGGCAGAGGGCTTGAACGGATTGATCGGTGCCTGGATCGCCGACGGGGCAATGGGGTTTTCGTTAAACGCGTAGCGGCCGGTGTGTAGAATCTGCATACAAATCTTGCCGCCGGCTTCGTGCACAGCCTTGGTGATCACCTGATGGTCTTTGGCATCGGCCTCTGTCTTCAGGCTTTTCGTATGTTCATGGGTGGCGGCCCGTTTGTTGGGCCCGAAGCCGCCGGTGACGATCAGGGCCACACCGCCGCGGGCGCGCTCGGCAAAAAAAGCGGCCATGCGCGCGTGGCCGTTCTCGGCCTCTTCCAGGCCGGTGTGCATCGAACCCATGATGCTGCGGTTGCGCAGGGTGGTAAAACCCAGGTCCAGAGGTGCCATCAACTGCGGGTAGGGTGATTGGTTGCTCGTCATAACAGGTGCTCTCTCCAGCCGGCGCTCGCGCGCTCAGGTCAAAATTTTGTTGTTAGTGGTGAAAAGTTAGCAGTTAAACGCCAGCGGTCAAAAAGCGACGCTTAGACGCCAACAACAAACGTCGAAGTTTGTGTTATCAAAAGCCGCCGGGTAGCGGCCGCAGTTCTTCAAACTCGGTGTCCCGGCCCTCAGCTTTGGCAGTAAAGACTTCCGCCATATCGGTGGGCTGGAACATGCCGGTCTGCCACACCGCCATATAGTTGAGGCTGTCGGCGAGCGTGTGGTCGCGGCTGTAGTTCAACATTTCCTTGGTGCCGGCCACCGCCAGTGGCGATTGCCGCGCGATCTGTTTGGCGATATCGAAGACGCCCTCCAGCATGGCCTCATGGGTGTCGAATACCCGGTTCACCAGGCCTGCCGCCAGCGCCTCCGGGGCGGGGCAGCGGCGGGCGGTATAGCACAGCTCGCGGGCCAGGCCCTGGGGGATCACCCGCGGCAGGCGCTGCAGGGTACCGAGGTCGGCGGTCATGCCGATATCGGTTTCCTTGACGCAGAAAAACGCATCGGCCGTGCAATAGCGGCTGTCACAAGCGGTGACCATATCCACGCCGCCGCCGATACAGCCGCCCTGAATGGCGGCGAGCACCGGCATGCGCACCTGCTCCAGTCTGTTAAACGTCTCCTGCAAAACCTTGACCCGATGGCGCATGATCTCCTGGCGGCGGCCGGCCTCACCGGTAAACATATCTTCATCGGGGCTGGTGAACACCGATAGGTCCATGCCTGCCGTAAAGTGCTTGCCGGTGGAAGAGAGGACTATGACCCGGGCCAAGGCCGCTGCGTCGATCTCGCGTATCGCCGCCGGCAGCTCCTGCCAGAAGGCTGTATTCATGGTGTTGTACTCATCCGGGCGGCTGAGCTGGACGTGGGCTATCTGGTTGTCGATGCTGACTGAGAGTGTCTGGTAGGTCATGGTGAAATCCCTGCGGGTCGCCGGCTAACTGGACGGTGTCAAGATGCAGTGAAGATAGCGGCTAATTTTGACGGCGTCAAGATCGGGTGCTAGATTGCTGTCGGTGTCGGGTAACCCGCAAGTAGCGCACATTGGCAGTGGCGTGGTTCCCCTCGAAGGGGTCGGGGTGCTTGCACCGTGGACCCCGCACCGTGCCGCCGGAGGCGGTGCCTTTAGGAACGGGAGTGGCACCATACTAGGGGACACAATTAAAGTTATGTTTCCGCACTGTGCCGTTGGAGGCGGTGCCGGTTGAGGGTAACTTGGTCCCCTTCGAGAGGGTAAGTTTCCACCACGTAAGGAGCCTCGATATGAAGCACCCCGCAACAAGTAACGCCGATGTGCAGCCGTCCGATAGGATCGGCCCCGACAGGGCAGACCTGCGGTGACCGCCACCAAAGCCACCGCCAAAACCCGTGCCACCACCGGGGGCCGCAGACACTACCACCACGGTGACCTGCGCCGCAGCCTACTGGACGCGGCCATGGCCATGATCCGCGAAGCAGGTATCGATGGCCTCAGCATGCGCAGGCTCGCCGATCGGGTGGGGGTGTCGCGCACGGCGCCTTACCACCACTTTGCCGACAAACACAGCCTGCTTTGCGCGCTGGCGGAGGAAGGGTTTCAACGCCAGGCCCGACAGCGGATGTTTACCGATGACTCGCTGGCTTTCGAGGAGCGTTTCAGTCGCTTCGTCAGCGGTTATATCCGCTTCGCCATGGAAAACCCGCAGTACTACGACCTGATGTTCGGCCGCGATATCTGGAAGGCCGGCCAACCCACCGAGTCGCTCAAGCGCGAGGCTTATGGTTCCTTTCGCCGCTATGCGGGGCTGATCGGTGACTGGCAGCGCGACGGGCTGCTGCCGGACGATATGGACGCCGTGCGCTTCGCCCAGGTGAGCTGGAGCATGCTGCACGGTTTGAGCCGGCTGTTGATCGATGGGATCTATGTGGACAGTGAAGCCATGGAGGGAATGTGTCAGATGGCCGCCAGGGTCCTGTTGAGCAATTTTAACCGCCGTTGACAGTGGGTGGCCCTTATCTGCCGCCAAGGCTGCAGCAGCGGAGCCTCATAGACAACACGAGGGGATATTTTTATTGACATATTCCTTTATAGGAATATATTATGCCGATGGCACGGACACGAACAACTTTCGACCCCTTTAATGCGATTGCAGAACCAAAGCGACGCGCGCTGATTGAGGCGCTTGCCGGCCGGGAGCTGAGCGTGAACGAGATTGCCCAACGCATGGGGTGGAATCAACCCATGGTGTCCAAGCACCTCGGTGTGTTGAAGCAAGTGGGTTTGGTGACTGACCGAAAAGAAGGCCGCTATCGCGTTTACAAAGTCAATGCCGTGCAGTTGAAACTGATACAGGAATGGGTAATCCAGTTCGAACAGTATTGGACCAACAGCCTGGATCACCTGGAAGAGTATTTAAACGCAATTCAATCCGACGAGGTGAAGGATGAGCAGTGACAATAAACTTGAGGTGGAACCCTCGATAATAACGCGAGAACTCAACGCGCCGCGCCAGTTGGTTTTTGACGCCTGGACCCAAGTGGAGCATCTGCAAAACTGGATGTTCCCGCAAAAGGGGTTTACCTGCGAGTATGTCTCCGCCGATATAACACCCGGAGGCTCCTCACTGCATAAGTTGACGGCGCCCGGCGGACACCAGATGTGGTTGCTGACCAAGTACGAAGCCGTGAACCCGCCTGTCAGCCTCGTTTTCAGGCAGTATATGTCGAACGAGGCCGGCGATATTCTCCCCAACCCGCAGATGCCCGACTGGCCGAAAGAAATGCGGGCAACCATTGAACTCGAAGCACTCGGCGATAAAACCCGGCTGCGGTTGATCTGGCAACCGATAGCTCCGACCCAAGCAGAAGCCGCAGCCTTTGAAGCCTCCCGCTCTCAACACGGTAACGGCTGGGGTGCCGGGCTCGACCAACTCACCCGCTACCTTGAAACGCTCTAACACCGAAATAACAGGTCTCAGTTTTGCTGAGACCTGTGTTTTGCACTCACATCTTTTGCCACCGCGGCGCTTTAGCGCGCTGATTTGCCAGGACCGGTGTGCTTTGCCGTTAAAATCAGGATTTGCCTATGACGAAAATAGCCGCAACACCGCTGCTGATAGTCGTGCTCAGCGCGCCGTTATTTGCCTTTGCCGAAGCTATAACCAGAGAGCAGGCGCTGCACCTGATGGACAATTGTCAAGCGATTAGGCCGGAGAAAATTGCGCGCTTGAAAGAACAAGAGATACAAAGATGTATTGAAAACGGCAGGGCGGCAGACTATTGCGAACGATACTATGCAACACTGGGGCAGGCGAGAAACACCAATGGCGACTATTCCCCCGGTTTGCTCTGGGATGAACCGGTTTGCAAGAAAGCCTTGGCGGCTGAGAAGTACTTCAAAGCCAACCCGAGAAAAAGTCTCTATCAGCGGTGATGTAGCGGAGCAATATGCATCCCTTTTGATCAGGATCATGGTCGCGGGCAGGGGAATTTCCTATGGTGAGCGTGTCATCAGCACGCCATCGAAGGAACCCATATGTACCTAGACACAGTAGTTGTATCCGGACTGGTTGTCGTCATCCTGACCTGCGTGATCGTTGCCTGGGTCGGGCGTTATGCCTTGCGGCATATGCGTGAGGACAAGCCCGAGGCGGACAACAAAAAATAGCGCCGCGCGCCTCAGTCGCGCCGCTTGCAACCGGGAAAGCTGCACAGCATTTCGAAGGCCAGGTTGGCGGCCAGCAGCGAGGTGTTGCCGGTCGTATCATAAGGGGGCGACACCTCCACCAGATCGGCGCCGATCAAATCGGTGCCGAAAACTCCGCGAATGATTTCCAATCCCTGGGCTGCCGTCAGCCCGGCCGGTTCCGGCGTGCCGGTGCCGGGAGCCACCGACGGATCGAGCCCGTCGATATCGAAACTCAGATAGGTAGGTGTATCCGGACCTATACGTTGGCGCACTTCATCCATCACCGGTGCCAGGGAACGGTACCAGCAGTCCTCAGCTTGTATCACCGTCGCACCCTGTTCGCGGGACCAGTCGAAGTCCCCGGCACTGTAACCGGTGGCGCGCAGACCGATCTGGGTCATTTTGTGGCCGTCCACCAGACCTTCCTCCAGGGCGCGGCGAAAGATGGTGCCGTGGGCGACTTTCTCGCCGAACATGGTGTCGTTGATGTCGGCGTGGGCATCGACGTGTACCAGGGCCATCTTGCCGTGGCGTTTGGCCAGCGCGCGCAGGATCGGCAGCGCGATGGTGTGGTCGCCACCGAGGCTGAGGGGCTTGGCGCCGGTGGCGACCACGGCGTCGTAAAACTGCTCGATAATGGCAATCGACTTTTCCAGGTTAAAGGTATTAAGCGGGACATCGCCGATATCCGCCACCTGGAAACTGTCAAACGGTGCCGCCCGGGTGGCCATACCGTAGGGCCGGACCAGTACCGATTCACTGCGGATTTGCCGCGGCCCGAAACGGGTGCCGGCGCGGTTGCTGGTGCCGATATCCAGGGGGACGCCGACAATGGCGATGTCAAGGCCCGTGGCGTCGCTTTGCGACGGCAACCGAAACATCGTGGCAGGCCCGGCAAAACGCGGCATGCTGTTGCCGCCGAGGGGTTGGTTAAACTGATCGCTCATGATGTGCAGATACCCCGTTTGTCACTGGGTCGGCAGGGTATCACGCTACCCTTCGGCCCATTGGTTTATAGCAATTGGTTTATAGCAACTGGTTTATGGCGCCGCGTTGTCGTCCTGACCGGCGGCGAACTGCAGCGCTTTGATTTCAATAAATTCTTCCAGCCCCGCATCGCCCCATTCGCGGCCGTTGCCCGATTGCTTGTAACCGCCGAAGGGCGCTTCGTAGTTGAAGTCACCGCCGTTGATATAGACCTGACCGGCGCGCAGGCGCCGGGCGATAGCCACCGCGGCGTCGTTGTCGGCGGCCCAGACGCCGCCGGACAAACCGTAGGGCGTGTCATTGGCAAGCGCCACCGCCTGGTCGATATCGGTGTAGGGAATCATCGCGATAACCGGGCCGAAAATTTCCTCCCGCGCAATGGTCATATCGTTGCTGACATCGGCAAACAGGGTGGGCCGTACAAAGGCGCCGCCGGGCTGGCCGTCGACCGCATCCGGGCCGCCGCAAACAAGGCGCGCACCTGCCGTCAGGCCGCTGCGCAGATATTCCTGCACCCGCTGTTGCTGGGCCCGGGAACTGACCGGACCGATATCGGTATCGGCGCGGGTCGGGTCGCCGACGACCAGCGACTCGGTAACCTCGCGGGCCAGCGCCACCCCCTCCTCGTAGCGGCTGGCCGGCAATAACATGCGGGTGAGGGCATCGCAGCTCTGGCCGCTGTTGATCATCACCTGGCGCACGCCGAAATCAATGGCGGCGGCGAAATCGGCGTCTTCGGTAATGATATAGGGAGATTTGCCGCCCAGCTCCAGGCACACCCGTTTTACCGAGGGGGCCGCCAGAGCCGCAATACGGGTGCCGGCGCGGGTGGAACCGGTGAAAGAAACCATATCCACGCGCGGGTGCGCCACCAGCGCCTCGCCCACCGGGACACCGGTCCCCTGCACCAGGTTGAATACGCCGGCCGGCAGGCCCACGGCGGCGATAATTTCCGCAAACACAATGGCATCGAGCGGGGTCAACTCCGAGGGCTTCAATACCATGGTGCAGCCTGCCGCCAGGGCCGGTGCGCACTTGCCGACAATCTGGTGCAGCGGATAATTCCAGGGCGTGATAAAGCCGCACACACCGACCGGCTCCCTCAGTACCAGTGAGGTACCGGCGCGACTACGGGTTTCCATACCCGCGGCACGGTCGGCGTAGCTGGCCATACCCGCGGCCGGTCCCTCGACCTGAACGGGCAGGCAAAACTGTGCCGGCATACCCATCTCTGCGGTGATCAACGCGGCCAGTTCCTGCTTGCGGGCGAGTATGCGCTCGGCGATCGCATTGATATAGTCGGCGCGCACCCGGGCGGGGGTGGCGGACCAGGCCGGCAGCGCCGCGGCGGCGGCGTCGACGGCCCGGTTGACGTCCGCTGTCGACGCTTCGCGCACCGTGGCGATAACCGTCGCGGTGGCCGGATTGACGACTTCGATCGAGCGGTCGCCGCCGGCAGTTTGCCAGGCGCCGTTCAGGTAGAGTCGGTCGGTTTGGGGCAGTTGCAGTTCGGGCATGGGGGGCTTCGCTAGTCGGGTTTGTCGATCAGGGTATCCAGCGGATAGCCTGTAAACGGTTTGTTTTCGTTCATCACCACGTGGGTGCTGACGTTTTCGATATTGGCGCCGCCGGCCACCAGCTCATTGTTGAGGGCCAGGTAGCGGTCCATATCCGGGCACACCACTTTCAGCACGAAGTCAAAGCCGCCGGAGACGGTAAAGCACTCCACCACTTCGGGAATCGCCGCCACCGCCTGCTCGAACTGGTCGAAGTCCTCCTTGGCGTGCTGCTTCAGGGTCACCGTGGTGATGCAGGTGATCGAGCGACACAGCTTGGACAGGTTCACCCTGGCCAGGTAGCGATCGATATACCCCTTGTCCTCCAGGCGGCGCACCCGTTGCAGGCAGGAGCTGGGCGACAGGCCCACGGTATCCGCCAGGTCCTGGTTAGTGGTTTTAGCGTTGGTCTGCAGGTGTTGCAGAATACGCAGGTCCAAGTGATCGATACTCTGTCTCAACAAACGTTTCAAAAAGCGCCGCCCCCGGTTTCCGCTCAGTTACTGCCAATTATCCAAGACGTCCGACTCGTCGATTTCAACCAGTGTGGGGCCTTTGCGGGCCGCTGCCTGGCCGAGCAATTCCGCCAGGTGCTCATAACTGTAGGCCTTGTCGGTGGCGGCGCCAAAACCGCGGGCCAACTGGGCGAAATCCGGCGTGTGAATATCCACCCCGATGGTGGGTATGGCGTTGTGTTGCATATACTGCTTAATCTCGCGGTAGCCGCGGTTGTTCCACAGCAACAGAATGACCGGCAGGTGGTTTTCCACTGCACAGGCCAACTCGCCCAGCGAAAACTGGGCGCCGCCGTCGCCGACCAGCGCCACCACCGGACAGTGCGGTTGGCCCAGTTGCGCACCGATGGCGGCGGGCAGGCCATAGCCCAGGGTGCCGAAGCCGGTGGCGGAGTGGAACCAGGAGCGGGTCTGGCGGGCCTCGAAGCTCAGTTGTCCGGAGTAAACCGGTTGGGTGGAGTCGCCGACCACAATGGCATTGGGCAGGGTTTGCTGAATAACGCCAAACAGGCGGTCGTGGGCCAGATGCGCCCGGTCTTTAAGCGCTTGCAGTTCGCCTCTGACGGCGGCCACCTGCAGCGCGGCGGGCGACTGCGGTTGCGAGTCGGTGGCGTCGATCTCCAGTGCCGCACACACGCCGGTCAGGAACAGATTGGCATCGGCGGGGATGGCTACATCGGCGAGAAAATTTTTACTCAGTTGCTCGCTGTCGATATCCACCCGAATCAACTTGCCGTCAATCTTGAAACCGCCGTCGAAGAAAAAGTCGTAGTCCGTTTCCCCGAGTTCCGTGCCCACTGCCAATACCAGATCGGCGCCGCCAATCAGTTCCCGCACCGGTCCCAGCGACTGATTGCTGCCCAGTGACAGCGGGTGGCCCGGGGGCAGCAAACCCTTGGCGTTGCTGGTCAGGGTGAAGGGCGCGTCGAGGTGTTCCACTAAACGGCGGGCCGCCGCGCCGGCGCCGGCGGCGCCGCCACCGAATAAGATCACCGGGCGCTCGGCGGCGGCCAGCAGGGTCGCCGCCTTTTTTATCGCCGCGGGGCAGGGGCCCGGCTTAAAGCCGGTTGCTACGGGGCGCGGCGGGAGAACGGCGCCGGGCCCGGCAATGATATCGATGGGTATCTCGATATGCACCGGCCGCGGCCGCGCGCTGGCAAACAGGGTAAAAGCCCGGGCCATAACCCTGGACAGATCACCGGGATGCAGCAGTGTATGGCTGCTCGCCGCCACGCCCTGTACCAGCTCCCGCTGGTTTTTGAGTTCGTGCAGGCGACCCTCGGCGGCGCCCAACTCCCGTATCCGGTTGGTGCTGGATATCACCAGCATCGGAATGGAGTCGGCATAGGCCTGCCCCATGGCGGTGGCAATATTGGTCATGCCGGGGCCGGTAATGATGAAGCAGGCGGCCACCCGACCGGTGGCGCGGGCATAGCCGTCGGCCATAAAACCGGCGCCCTGTTCGTGGCGCGGGGTGATATGGCGGATGTCGGTCTGCTCGAGCCCGCGGTACAGCTCCACGGTGTGCACACCGGGAATACCGAAGATAGTATCGATGCCGTAGTCTTGCAGGAGTTTGACGAGTTGTTCACCACAGGTTTGCATGTGTGTCGCCCGATAGTTACTCGATAGAGGTTGAGGTGTCAGCGGCGGCTGACAAACTCGCCGATGCGTTCGCAGCCCTGTTTGAGCACGTGACCCGGTTGTACCAGTGACAGGCGCACGTGGCCGCGGGTGCTGGTGCCGAAGGCGCTGCCGGGAATTACCGAGACGCGTTGTTCGTCCAGCAGTTGATCGGCGAATGCCTGGTCGTCTTCGAGCACCTTTGAGACGTCCAGCATAACAAACATTCCGGATTGCGGGCGATGGGGGCTGATACCGGGCACCTGTTCGAGCAGATCGCAAACCAGGTCGCGGCGCTTCCGATACTCCCTTTTCATCTCCTGCACGTAGTATTCGTCATTGCTGAGGGCAAAGGCCGCGGCGTCCTGGAGAAACTGCGGGCTGCCGAACAGCGACATGGTCATAAATTTTTCCAGATGGGCGATCAGTGCCGGCGGTGCTACCGCCCAACCCATGCGCCAGCCGCTCATGGCGTGGCTTTTGGACAGACCGTCGATCATCACGATATTGTCCAGCCGGGCCGCCGCTGCCCGCAGCGATACATGGGGCTTCTCAAAGGTAAACATCGAGTAGACTTCGTCGCAGACCAGCCACAGGCCCTGCTCGTAACAGTAAGCGGCGAGGCGGGTTAACGTCGATTTACCGATAATGGCGCCGGTGGGGTTGCCGGGGGTATTGATAAACACCACCCGGGTGCGCGGCGTGATGGCGGCAACGATGGCGTCGAACTGCGGTTCGAAATCCCGCTCGGGTGCGGTGGGCACCGCGACGATATTGACGCCCAGCGCCTGCATAATGGGGCTGTAGCCGACATAGAGCGGATCGGGGATGACGATATCGTCGCCGGGGTCCAGCAGGCAGCTCATCACGCCGAATATGGCCGCGGTACCGCCGGGGAACACCGCCACTTCGGCGGCGCTGCAGGGGTGGGGCGAGGTGCGGGTTTCCTGGTCGGCCACGGCGCGGCGCAAATTGAGTTCGCCCAGTGCGGGGGAGTAGTGGGTGCGGCCGACGCGCATATGGCTGACGGCGTTGTCGATAATCGGCTCCGGGGTGCGAAAATCCGGGTCGCCGATCGAGAGCAACACCACATCTTCGCCCTGCTGTTTGAGCGCCTGGGCCCGCTCGTGTACCTGCCAGGCGCTGGCCGAGTCCAGATGCAGGCGTTTGGCCTGCGCGCTGATGGCGAAAGGGTGTGGCGGAGCGTCTACGCCGGCCAGCGAAGTTGTCGTTGTCATCGGAGCACCTGTGGGCGATTTGTCTGGGCGTTGAATAAGCGTTAGCCTAGCAAAAAGTGCAGGCAGGGGATTTTTTATCCGCTGCAAATACCGCAGATTCTGCGGGGAGCGGCCGTTGCGCTGAAAGAAAATGCGGAATCTGTCGGCGGCGATCAGTTGAATTGGCATCTCGTTCAACAGGTTTACATTCCCACCGGGGCTTCGTGCTAGAATCCGGTTTTTTTAGTGCCATTAGGTTATAGAGGGGGCCGTGCCATGAGCACAGAAAGCTCGTCCACCACGACGGTTCTCAACACCGACTCGCAGCACGATATGAGCGCCCAGGCCACTCATATCGAACTGTTTTTCCGCGGCAGGCAGTACGCCATCGAAAGGCAGGACCTGCCTTTTAAGATAGGCCGCGACCCCCAGTCCTGTGATCTGGTGATCAACAATGATCTGGTCTCGCGCAACCACTGCACCATTGAATTCCGGGGCCGGCAGATCGGCCTGTTGGACCGCAGTACCAATGGTACCTGCGTGCAGGTGGGGCGCACCGACGGGCTCTTTATCCGGGACAACTTTTACCCGCTGGCGGGCCAGGGCTATATCAAGCTGGGTGAAAACATCGATCTGGCGGACCCCGACCTGATTCTTTTCAAGGTGCTCTTCAAGCCTCAATAACCCCAATGGTTCATTAAACCCCAATGTCTCACCCCGCTGGTAAGCCCCGCTATGCTGGCGCTTATGCTCCGCTGGTCTCCTTCCCCAAGGTTTAACAACCGAGCCCCGATAGCCTCTTCAAGCTGTTGATTTTGAGGGAGTTCTCTATAATAAACCGCTTTGGATGCGAGGCCTGATCGTGGACGATAACCCTAAAGCGTTGCTGCGCAATCTGTTTTCCGTCGCCGTGGCGGCGGCCCATCCCGACCAGGTGCTGGCCGAGCACCTGCCCGATGACCGCACCGGGCGCGCGGTGGTTATCGGCGCCGGCAAAGCCGCCGCTGCCATGGCCGCGGCGCTGGAACGACACTGGCAGGGGCCGCTGTCGGGGCTGGTGGTGACACGCTACGGCCACGGCGCACCATGCCGGCATATCGAAGTGATCGAGGCGGCCCACCCGGTTCCGGATGATGCCGGCCAGGCGGTGGCGCGGCGCACGCTGGCACTGGTGGACAGTCTCGATGCCGGTGATCGGGTGTTCTGCCTGCTGTCCGGTGGTGGTTCCGCGCTCTGGTCGCTGCCGGCGCCGGGTATTTCACTGGCCGACAAGCAGGCCGTCAACCGTGCACTGTTGCAATCCGGCGCCGATATTGCGGCAATGAATTGCGTGCGCAAGCACCTGTCGGCGATCAAGGGCGGGCGGCTGGCGCAGGCCTGCTGGCCGGCATCGTTGCACACTTTCGCCATCTCCGATGTGCCCGGTGACGATCCCAGCGTGATCGCCTCGGGACCGACTGTCGCCGATCCGTCCACCTCCGCCGAGGCGCTGGCAGTGCTGCAAAAATACGGTATCGACGGACCGCCGGCGGTGCTCGACTGGTTGCAGAGTCCGGCCTCGGAAACGTTAAAGCCGGACCATCCGGCTCTGGCAAACAGCCGCTATACACTGATTGCCACGCCGCAACAGTCGCTGGTTGCCGCCGCCGAGCACGCCAGGCAACAGGGGTTCGAAGCGCTGATTCTCAGCGATCGGATAGAAGGCGAGTCGCGGGAGGTTGCCAAGGTGCACGCCGCCATTGCCCGCCAGGTGCGTCGCTACCGGCAGCCGCTGGCGCCGCCCTGTGTGATCATCTCCGGCGGTGAAACCACGGTGACGGTGAGGGGCGGCGGCCGCGGCGGGCGCAATGCGGAATTTCTGCTGGCGCTGGCGCTGGAGTTGCGCGGCAGCGCCGGTATCTACGCCATTGCCGCCGATACCGACGGTATCGACGGCTCGGAATCCAATGCCGGCGCCACCCTGACGCCGCACACCTATGAACGGGCGCTGGCAGCGGGGCTGGATGTGGAGGGGCTGCTGGCCAACAACGACGGCTATGGTTTTTTCTCGGCGCTCGACGAACTGCTGGTGACGGGGCCGACCCGCACCAACGTCAATGACTTTCGGGCGCTGCTGGTGTTGCCGGAATAGTTGCCGGAATAGTTGCCGGAATAGTTGCCGCATCCGGTTGCCGCAACTCTCGTTAGTGCTTCGACCAGAAAATACTTTCACTTCGGTGGCACTTAGGTCTCGATCCGGGCCGGTTAAGGACACCAAAAGCTGTTCTTGGGTGAAAAAAATATTGGTCAGCGCACGAATTGCGACAAATAGCTGCCACAACGGCCGCCGTCAACGGGCGCGGAGGTTGAGGCGGTTGCGGTCCTGGTCGATCTCGAATTTGAAATGCTTGAGCACATTCATGCCGAGCAGACCGTCGGCGTCATCGCCCATGGACATATTCAGCACGGCGACATTCACCCCGCGCAATTCATAATTGCCGATACTGAGCGCCTCTACGCGATACACCTCGCCGTTGGAGACGCCGTTGGCGGTATGGAACATACGCGAGCCCAACGGCAGGATATCGAGACCGCGCGAGAGGGTGTCGAAGTGCTCGCGCGTAAGGGTGAGCATAGAGGCGCCGGTATCGAGGATCAAATGCGCAGCCTGGTCGTCGAAATACACGGGTACCAGATAGTGTTCCCCGCGCGTTTGCAGGGCGATGGTCTCTGTCGCCGGGTCGGGTTCAGGGCGCTCCTGGGCCAGCGCCGTCGCCTGCCCGGCATCCCACTGGCGCAGGGCCTGCGCCGCCTCCTCGCGCCAGTGGGGATCGTCGTCCAGGCTCGCCAGCACCTCCCGCCCGAGCGCCTGGTTGCCGGCGCGATAGTACAATTGCGCCAGGCGAATTTTATCGGCCGGTCGAATCAAACCTACGGTATCGGTGTGGGCGTAAAACCGCCACAAGTCCTGCCAGCGGCTCTGTTTGGCGAGCAGGGCGTCGACGGCGCGCACAAAATCGTCGTAAGCCGCCGCTACCTGGCGTTTTTGCCCCGGCTGGTAAGCGTAGAGCACAGCCTGCTGGAACAGGCCGATGGCCTCTTCCAGATAGCCCATACGCTGGTTGAAGGTCGCCGCGATCAGCAGCACATCGATATCGTCGTAGTACTCTTCCAGAAACAGGCCGGCCAGATCGATAAAGTCCCGGTAGTTGAGTTGCTGCAGTTTCAGGCGCATAAACGCCAGCAGTTGTTTTCTCAGTTCGTGTCTTTGCGGGTCGCCGTAGTCCATGGCGCGTCGATAGAGCTGCAGGGCTTCACCGAAGCGGCGCTGTTGCAACAGCGCGGTAAAGGACGGGGCGGTGGTGGCGGGCTGTTCCGCCTCGACATAACAATCGCAACCGGTGACCGCGATTTCGGCGCCGCCGTCGTTCACTGCGGTCCGGGGGCGTGGGGTGCCATCCGCCAGGGCAGGGGAGACCGGCTCCGCCCCGGCGACCGGGCCGCCGCCGGGGCCCGGTTGCGGCGAGTAGTTGCCGGCCACCCATCCCAGCGCAAAGCTGAGGACGATACTGATGCTGAAAAAGAGTTTAGTCCCCATTGCTTTACCTGCAATCGCACTGCCGTTAAAACCCCGCCGCCTGGCCGTCCTTGCGCGATTCGGAGGCGCCGTAATAGACCCGCTGCCGGCGGTCGTACCAGATGGCCTGGTAACCGCCGTAGCCGCCGTGATCGTACTCGACCCGATGCCCGCGCTGCAGCAGCCCGCGCACGGTGTCATAGGGAATACCGGACTCCAGCGCCACCCGGCCGCCGTCACTCAGATAGGCGGCGGCGCTCTGGGTCGGCTCGCTCGAGCCGAAGTGTTGCCAGCGTGGAGCGTCGCCGGCGGCCTGCAGATTCATGCCGAAATCGATGATATTGACCAGAATCTGCACATGGCCCTGGGGCTGCATGGCGCCGCCCATCAAGCCGAAGCTCATCACCGGTTCACCGTCTTTGGTGACAAATGCCGGAATGATGGTGTGAAACGGCCGTTTGCCCGGGGCATAGACATTGTTGTGCTTGGGGTCCATGGAGAACATCTGCCCCCGGTCCTGCAAGCCGAACCCGAGTCCCGGCACCACCACGCCGGAGCCCATGCCCCGGTAGTTGCTTTGAATCAGTGACACCATATTACCCGCCGCATCGGCGGTGGTGAGATAAATCGTGTCGCCCTGGTACAGATTAGGGTTGCCGGCGTCGACCCGTTCGGCGGCCCGGGGGCCGATCAGCTTGCGCCGCTGCGCCGCATAGTCCTTGGACAGCAGGCCCGCCAGCGGCTGGCTGGCAAAGGCGGCGTCGTAATAGAACTTGGCGCGATCTTCAAATACCAGTTTCTTCGCCTCGATCAGCGTGTGCAGCAGTTCCGGGCTGTTGTGGCCCATGGCCCGCAGGTCATAGGCCTCCAGAATATTCAGCATCTGCAGCGCGGCGATGCCCTGGCCGTTGGGCGGCAACTCCCACACATCGTAGCCGCGGTAATTGACCGACATAGGTTCGACCCATTCCGAGGTGTGTTGTTCCAGGTCCCGCTTGCGGATATAGCCGCCTTCGCGGCGCATGAAGGCGTCGATTTTGGTGGCGATTTCACCGCGGTAAAAGGCGTCCCGGCCGCCGCTGGCAAGCAGGCGGTAGGTGTTGGCGAGGTCGGGGTTGCGAAACAGCTCGCCAGTGGCGGGCGCCCGCCCGTCAATAGTAAAGGTGTCGACGAAGGCACCGGGCTGGCGGCTGTAGATGTCCAGGCGCCGGCCCCAGTAGTAGGCGATCAGCTCCGTGACCGGAAAACCCTGCTCGGCGTAATCGATGGAGGGCGCCAGCAGGCGCGACATGGGCAGTTTGCCGAAGCGCTCGTGGAGCATAAACCAGCCGTCCACCGTCCCCGGCACCGAGATGGGCAGCAGACCGAAGGGCGGTAAATCCTCCCGTTGCAGAGCCCGTAATTCTTTTTTCAAGGCCCTGAAACTCAGCCCCAACGGCGAGCGGCCGCTGGCATTGAGGCCGAACAGCCGCTTGTCGGCAGCGCTCCAGACGATGGCATACAGGTCGCCGCCGATCCCGCAGCCGGTGGGTTCCATCAACCCGAGTGCGGCATTGGCGGCGATAGCTGCGTCAATGGCATTGCCGCCTTCGCGCAATACCTGCAGGCCGACCTGGGTGGCGAGAGGCTGACTGGTGGCCACCATGCCGCGGGCGGCGATCACCGCCGAGCGGGTGGCGTCGGTGCTGCCGGTGATACGGTCAGCCGCCGCCGCAGGGGCGCTGTCGAGTCCGCTGAGGAACAATGCGGCAGCAAGCGTTAAGGCAATCAGGGAGAACGGGGTGTTGTTATCGCTCATATCAACCTCTTTAGTGATAAACACGGGACGCTGAAACAAGTGGAGCCCCTGCGCGGGGGCCCGGGCCTTTGTAAGGCTTCTGGGCAGGGCTCCCTGCGCAGGACATGATAAAAAGACGAATGCCGTGGATGATGACGCAACATCAGCATGGCGGGCGGCCGACTGGGCGGCGCTTCGAAACGCGGGGCGGGGACTTTACCCGAGCGGAGCCGGCGTGGTGTCCCGGAAGCGGTGCGCGGGCTGGTGTCGGGGCGACAGGATCGGGTAAGACGCGTCGGGGTCTAGGCTTTGGCGGTGTTGGCACCGGCGCCGGAGGGTTTGGCGGCCCCCATACTTTGCTTGCCGCTGACACCGGATTTAATCTGTTGAATCTCTCCGCCGGTTTGCAGAAATATTTTGGTCTGCTCTGCTATGGATAATGATGTTTCGACTGCTGCTGGCTGTTTTTTGGCAGTGCTTTTCTGGGTTTTGGCAACCATTCCTCGACCTTTCATTGTTGTTTGGCAAGCCGCTATTCTACACGAATTGCGCGTATAATGCCGGGTTAGTTTTTATTAACGCAACGACAGTCACAATCCCGCCCGGCGCCGGTGTTCGTGCGGCAGGCCGCGGGTGACCCGCAGACCAACGACTGGAAGGTCCGTTGAGAGGTGATTGAGAGGTTCTTTGCGGGGTCCTTTGCGAGGTCCTTTGCGAGGTCCTTTGCGGGGTCCTTCGAGAGAGGTCCTTTGGACTGTTGCCGCCTATCCGCACAGTGTAGTGTCGCTTCGGCAGCGGGCCGGCTGACAGATACTCGTTGACTTCACTACCCAAACGTTTACAATCCCCGGGTCTGAGGTTAAGCCTGCCGCTGATACAAATCCTCTCGACGTTTTCTGTCGAGTTTTCAGGCAGTTTCTTGTGCAAAACCTTGCGCAATTTCTCGTTTTGTTTTTTCCAAGTCAGCCGTGCGGTTCTGTCGCCGTGGCCGGCGAAATCGTTCTCTACCCAACGCCGCTTTCTATATTCCCGGAGTGTGCACTGAATGCTGTCGACCCACGTACGCTCAGTCTATGGTGTAAAAGTCCTGAAAAACAGGCATGCAACTTTGAAGAAGTTGAAACGCGAAGACCGGGTGCCGACACTACACGGCCATCAGGTCTGGCAATCCAGTTATATGATCATGGACTACCTGCAGGAACACCCCCTGCCACCCGGACAGCGGATTATGGATATCGGTTGCGGCTGGGGCCTGATCGGTATTTATTGCGCCAAACACTTTGCCGGCCGGGCGTTACTGGTGGATGCGGACAGCCGCGTATTCCCTTATGTCAGTTCCCACGAGCAGCTTAACAACGTCAGCGTAGAAACCGCCCACGCCAGCTTCGACCAACTGGGCGACGATGATTTTCGTCGCCAGGACATCGTGCTCGGGGCGGATATCTGTTTCTGGCCGGAGTTGCTCACGCAACTCAAACTGCTCGTCACAACAGCTCTGCGGGCGGGGGTGAAGCAAATTATTTTTGCCGATCCGGGGCGGCCGACTTTTATGCAATTGGCCGATTACTGCAAGCGCAACTTTTCCTGCATCCTGTGCCCGCGTGAGTTGGGTGGACGCACCCGCAGCAAAGGTTATCTGCTGGTTATCGACAATTCACTGCACCGCCCGAGGATAGAGGGCGTTAACACTTAATCGAGCAGGCGATAGTCCGGTAGGGTCGTATCGATGGGCTTACCCTGGCGCAATACCAGGCGGTCTGCCTGGGGACGGGATAACAGCTCGCCGTAGGAGCGCGCTGAGAAGATAATCAGATCGGCCGGGCTGCCCACGGCGATGGTGCCGGTGTCGGCCAAGCCCATCAATTCGGCCGCCGTGCGGTTGACGGCGAGCGGCCAGTTGCTGAGATCGGAATCCAGATGTCCCAACAGGGCCGCCTGGGCGAAAACCGCGTGCAGGTCGCAGTCGCCAAACGGGTGAAACAGATCGCGACAGGCGTCACTGCCAAGGGCGATGGCAATATCCCGTTGCTGCATTTCGTGGAGGCGGGTGATGCCGCGGTAGCGAGGGGTGTGGCCGGGGTGGCGATCCTGTTGATAGAGGTCGGTGCCGGGCAAACCGATAATGGCAACGCCGCTTTTAGCCACCAGGTCCAACGTTTTTTTGACCTCACTGACATGTTGTACCGAGAGGCTGCAGCAGTGGCCGATGGCAACCTTGCCGGAAAACTCCGTGCGCAGTGCGGTCTCGGCGATATAACGCAGGGCGTGGGAGTCGGGGTCGAGGTTCTCGTCCGCATGGAAGTCCAGGTCGAGCTCTCTTTGCGCCGCCAGCGCAAACACCGTATCCAGGTGGGGAGCGATATCCGGGCCGGGGCTGCCGCTAATCGTGCATCCCAATACACCGCCGCGTTCGGCGACAAAATCTGCCAACTCTCTACCGCCGGTACCGATCAAGTCTTCCATCGCCACTTGCGAGACCGCCTGCAGCGTTATGCGATCGGCCCAGGTTTCCTGCAAGTGGGTAAACACGTCCCAGGTGAGGCGCCGTAACGACGCCGTCGACACCAGGTGGGTACGCATTGCCGCTGTGCCGTGTGCGTAGGCGCACTGCAAGGCGAAGTTCATGCGTTTGCGCAGATCGACGTCGTTCCAGTGGTTGGCCTGGTCGCGTTGATCCGCCCGGATTGCGCCGAGCAGACTGTAGTCGGTGTTGGGGGTGCGCTCGGCGCTGTGGGTTTTGTCCAGATGCGTATGGATGTCGACATAGCAGGGCCAGACCTGGGCACCGTCCAGATCGATCACCGGCATGGCGGCGCTGCTGCGTTGCAGTGGCAGACCGAGGCCGACAACGCGGCCGTCGTCAATGGCAATATCTGTCTCGACCAGCCCATCGCTGCCCGGCGCTGGCGCGTCTTTGACATCAGCCAGTGTTCCAGCGGGGACGCGCGCATGGCGCAACAGTAAATTCCCGGTATCTGGCAGTTTACAGGGTTGCATAGCCCGAGTACCTTTGATAAATCTCCAGGCGCTGGCAAGGCTGCTGCGCAGGTGGCGCCAATCGGGTCTTGTTGTAAAACGAGTGTGTGGTGCGAACGTGCAACGCTCGCGGAGCGAGCGAAGTAATAGCATGAAAATTCTCTCGATTGCAATAGAGTCGGGCTGTTTTCGCCAACTTGTCGAGGGCAGTGCCCGATGTACGGTCGCCGATGAAGCAACGGCTTGGCAGCCGCTGTCGGGATGGCATCGCTGGTTGACGTTAGCGAGCTGACACGGGATAAAGACAAATCGAGTCGGGCAGGCGAGGCTGGCGCGAGTTCGAAAAACAGGGGATACTTGCTTTTGATCGTCGCGATTGGCAGTACAACCAATAAAAACTACCCGCACTCCGACGATACACGCGGGCCAGGGGAAAAAGCTTATGTTCAAGCGACACCTGTTGCGGGTAACCCTAGTTGCCATCGGCCTGGTCAGCAGTCCGGTCGGTTTTGCTAAAAAACTCGAACACCTCAAGTATGTGCCGATCAGCAAAAAGTTAGTCTTTGCCCCCAAGACGGCGTTAGCGGATGTCTCCGTGCTGGAGGAGAGACAGTTGCTGGCTGCGGGCTACCAGCCTATCGGTGTGGTTTCGGTGGTGTTGCGGGAGTACCACTGCAAAAAAAAGGACCAGTGTGAAGCCCTGTCCGGTACCTTTGATGCGACGCGTCTGGCGCGGGAGAAAGCTGCGCAATACGGAGCCGATGTCGTCACGTTGTGGTCGGACAACCGGGATTTTGTGCGCAGCCGGTCCCCCACCGGACTGGCCAAGTTGAGGGCGCCAAAAAACTGTACCCGCAAACGCGATGAACGCACCCCGATGAAACCCGGACAGACAGCCGAGGTGGTTGAGTGTGTTGTCGAGGCGGACTATCTGAGTCGCACACTGTTTGTGGAGGCGCGGGGGATAGCCTGGCATCACAGTCGGTCCGACGACGGTTGGGATAACACTAAAGAAGCCGTCAAACAACTCGATAAACTCTTTCGACAGACCCACAAGCGCAGCTACCGGCGCGCGGTTGGTTTTGGTTATGAAGAGGCGCAGCAGGCGCCGGCGGCAACAGCCAAGGTCAAACTTTCAAAGCGCGACCGTCGCGACAACCTCGATGTGCCGAAGAAGCTGCCGCCGATGCTGGCGGCGGCCTGGTTCGGCGATATAGACGGGGTGAAACGGCAACTGGCGGCCGGGGAACTCACGGCAGACGCCGGTGCCGCCGGCAATACGGTGCTGCATTATACGGCGGTGGCCGGGCGCGCCGAGGTCATCAGCCTGTTGTTGCAAAGTGGCATGCCGGTGGCGCCGCGCAATCGCCACGGTGTCACGCCGCTGTACCTGGCGGCCCGTTACGGACACACCGAGGCGGTCAATGTGCTGCTCGATGCCGGCGCCGATATCGATGACCAGAGTCTCAACTTTATGGATTTGACCGCCGCCATGGCGGCGGCGAAATACGGCCATCGCGAAGTGTTGCAGGCACTGATGGCCCGGGGGGCGGATCTTGCCCGCAAAGACAAAGAGGGCAAAGATGTACTGGCCCACGCCCTGGCCGCCGGCCACAACCACCTGGTTGCACCACTGCTGCAGCGCTTTGGCGCGCAACCGCCCGCTGATATTTTAAGACCGGCGCTCTATGTGGCTGTGCGGGCCAATAATACCGAGGCGGTGGCGATCCTGCTGGCACGCGGGGCCGATATCGACACCCGCTACACGCCGGCGGTTTCGCGAACCTATACGCCGTTGTTGCTGGCAGTGGCGGAAAATCACCTGGAGACAGTCGAGCTGTTGTTGGAAGCGGGTGCCGACCCCAACGCCGATATTGGCGTGGGCAGTCCGCTGTCGTTGAACCTGAAAGTGCGTGCCAACACCCGCCGCGATCAGATGGAGAGAAACGCCGCGGTAGCGATGGCGTTGGTGCGAGCAGGCGCCGATAGCGATCACGGGCGGCTGGTCCGGAAAATCGTTATTCCCAAAGCCGGCCAGGATTCCGGTCACGCGGCGCTGGTCGAGTATCTGCTGGAGCCCGGCCGCCTGAGCCGTCACAACCTGGGTCTGTTGTACCGGGCGGCGGCCGCTGCGGGGCGGGTGGATTACTTGCGTAAAATCGTTGCGATGGCGGGGCCGGACAGTGTCACACCCGATGACCCGAAAGTGTTTCATGGCGCCATTGGCAGTGGTTCGGTCGAAACCATTGACTACCTTCTGACGCGCGGTATGCCGATCGATGCCGCGTTAAACCGGGCCGGGGAAACCGCATTGATACTGGCGGCAAAATACGGCCACCCGGAGATAGTCGCGGAGTTGTTGCGCCGCGGTGCCGATGTCACCAAAGCCAATAGCCGGGGGGAAACCGCTTATGATCTTGCCTATCGCGGCGAGCAATTGCGGATTGTCAAAGCGCTTGCTGCGCGGCGGGTGGCGGGGGAATAAGTCCATGTATGCAAAGTGCGTAATACGGCAGGGTTTGTTAATACTGGTGAGTGTCCTCGGTGCCTGTACCAGCAGCGTCGATCCCTATCCGGCGCACTGGCCGCCGCTGCCGGAGCGCGCGCCCGAGCAGTGTGTGATCAGGGACGGCTTTTACGCCGCGGCCACCGCCGCGGGCGAGAAGTATCGGTCTATCTCGTTGAGTACCCAGTTTGGGCTTGACGACAGGGCTGACCTGGTAGAGCTGAGAACGGACGGCGAGGGCGCATTGACAGTAGCGGCCATACGCTATGGTGAAATCATCGGGCAGCGCCGCTTTGACGCCGGCGGCTCCGGCGCGCCGCAGTGTCGCAACGGATGGCTGTTGTTTGATAGCGGTGGCTGGCACAGCGGCCAGGCCGGTGCCGGCTATGAAAGCGCGGTGCTCGGGCTGTTGTTCGTCAATGGGCATTTGATTGTCAAGACTCGAGGTTCGTTTGTGGGTTGGGTGTATATCATGCCCATGGCTGCCCGCGGTCAACGTTGGGGGCTCTATCCGTGGTTGGGGGAGGTGGACCTGCAACAGTTGAAGCAAGAGGCGCTCGAGCGGCAGAAGCGGGTGACGCCTTATTGATCAGAGACTGTTTCACCGCTGTGGGCCGGTGTCTTTACTATCGGTGTCGGCGCTGTTGTTCAGAGTCGATCTTCCGGTGGCAGGGTGCGGGGACGTAACTTCAGTTGCGTCCCCCTAGAATGGTGCCACTCCCGAATGGCACTTCCTTAAGCGTATTTGCATCAGTTTATCGATCCGCCGCCCCAGTCGCCTCGACCTCGATTCAGCGTACTGAAGGAAGGTCTGGCTCTGGCTGAAGCCTTCAGAAACTCTCGACAGCAGGGATGCTGTCGGGAAGTCCCCAGGGATGGGTTCACGACGTGTTTCTGAAGGCTTCAGCCAGAGCCAGACCGGTCAATTGGCACATATTTGCTTAAGGAAGTGCCATTCGTGCCACTCCCCTTTTTTTAAGGCACCGCTAAAACGTTCATGGATGCCGGATAAACTATACGGAATCGCAGTATACGGATAGAGGTGCTGTCGTTCACTGGGAGTGGCTCCCCTCGAAGGGGACGCAACTGAAGTTACGTCCCCGCACCGTGCTACCGGAGGGGGTGCCAGCTGATGGTGGCGTGCCTCCCTTCCCGGCAAGGACCGAATCGGTTCGCAAAGACTTCCTCAAATAAGTGTCATTCTGCTCTGACCCCACACTGCGCTACCGCAAGTGATGGCAAAAACACCCCGCTTGCTTTTGGAACAATCCCAGCTCAAAGCTGCGAGAGAATGGCGGGAATATCGGCGAAAGATTCAACTACCCGGTCCGCACCGGTGTCTTTAATGTCGGTGCCGCCACTATAGCCATAGGTGACACCTATGGTATAAAAACCGGCGGCGCGCCCGGCGGCGATATCATTGTTGGAATCGCCGATCATCACAGCGTGCCCGGCGTCGATATGAAGCGTATTGGCCGCATGTAGCAACGGCATCGGATGGGGCTTGGATTTGGGCAGATCGCCGCCGCTGACAACCAGGTCAAACGCACTGTAGATGCCCAGACTTTTCAGTAACGGCAAAGTGAAACGACTGTGTTTGTTAGTGACGCAGCTCAACTGCAGGCCCATCCCGCGCAGCTTGTCCAGGGCCCCGGCAACGCCGGGATACAGGCGACTGTGGCGCGCCAGATTTTCAGCGTAGATGCGGTTAAAGGCACTCAGTGCCGGCAGGTATAAATCGTCATCCGGTGCGGCGCCGGTGCTGTCCGCCAGGGCGCGCCGCAACAGGGTGGGAATGCCGTTGCCGATCCAGCTTTTCACCTTGTCGATACCGTGGGGCCGCAGTTGCAGCGCCGTCATGGTCATATCGACACTGTCGGCGATATCCGCAACGGTGTCGGCCAGAGTGCCGTCCAGATCGATCGCCGCCAACCTGAGTGTGCTTGCCGCCATTTAATCAACCTTAAAAAAGCGGTCGCGCTGCCAACCGGCTTTTTAGTAATTCATGTGTTCAAACTGACAGGCGACGCAGCCCAACATGCTGCGGGTCGCGGCTGAAAACCCGGTGACAGCGGCCACCGGCGGCGCGCACTGGTTAAGCCGCGCCGGTGTTATCCCATCAGGTTCGCAGGACTGCGCAAAGTACGGGATTTTCATCCGCTTTTCAATAACCGCGGTGAGCGCCTGTTTGTCCACAGCGACCGCATGGTGTCTTACGCCGCCGATGTCCGGCACGCCCAACCCGGATGGACCAGGGGTGATGAAATCTGCCGGATTTCGCCGTCGGGATGAGTGCCGGCGGACTGCTCGTACGGGTGGTTTGCCATTGCCTAAAAGACCCGAATCGGCACTTCCGCCGGTGCCGCCAGCAGTGCTTCCAGCTCCTGATCGAGTTTTAACAGCGTCAGCGACGCGCCGGCCATTTCCAGGGAGGTACAGTATTCGCCGACATAGTTGTTGACCACTGTGAGGCCGTGTTCCTCGCATAACAGGGCCGCTTTGCGGTACAAGAGATAAAGTTCACTGACCGGGGTGCCGCCGAGGCCATTGATCATCAGGGCAACCCGATCGCCGCTGTTAAACGGTAAGTCGTCATGCACCGCCTGAAAAAGTTGTTCGATGATGGCATCGGCGGGTTGGAGCTTTTCGCGGCTGCGGCCCGGTTCGCCGTGAATGCCGACACCCATTTCAATCTCGTCCGCGCCGATGGCGAAAATAGGTTCGCCTTTGGCCGGCGGCGTGCAGGAGCTGAGGGCCACACCCATGCTGCGCACCGCGGCGTTGACTTTTTCGCCGAGGGCCACGAGTTCCTCCAGGCTTTTGCCCTGTTCGGCCGCCGCCGCGCAGGCCTTGATCACGAAGAAATTACCAGCCACACCACGGCGGCCGACTGTGTGAGTACTGTCCTTGACGGCCACGTCGTCGTCGATGACCACGACGCCGACGTTGATACCCTCGGCTTCGGCCAGCTCCCGGGCCATATCCCAGTTCATGCGGTCGCCCTGGTAGTTGTTGACCAGGTACAAAACGCCTCTGGCCGAGTTCATCAGCTTGATACACTCCAGGCAGTATTCGACCGGCGGTGCGGAGAAGACACCGCCGGGCACGGCGGCATCGAGCATGCCCCGGCCGACGGCCATCACGTGGGCCGGCTCATGCCCGCTGCCGGAGCCCTGGATAATCGATACTTTGTCGTCACTGGGCATATCGCTGCGACAAATCAGGTTGTATTGCGGCACATATTCGAGCTTGCCGGCATTGGCCAGCACCAGACCTTCGAGCATTTGCGGAACGAAATCGTGGGGGTCGTTGACAAACTTTTTCATTTACCTCTCCTCCCGGCAGTGGAAAATAAGATGCTGCTCAGTGTTGGTTGACAGCCGCAACAGGCTGTTTGTACTGCGTGAATCAGCGTCTGGCGGCGCCATCGAAGGTGTTGTTGATAGCGCGCATCATGGTGGCGATGGCAACGATGCCCGGGTCGGGCGTGCCGATGCTGCGCGCGCCGGTAAACGATTGGCGACCGCGTTTGGCCTCCCAGGCGCTGGTGGTCTCGATTGCCTGTTCGGCAACCGCGGTTAGTGTCTGTCGAATCTGTGCGGCTGCAGTCGGTGTATCGACAAACTCTTCCAGTTTATCGGTCATGGGAATCAGCGCGTCGAGCAGTGTTTTGTCGCCGGCTTTGGCGCCGCCGCGGGCCATAATGCCGTCGATGCCGGCCCGTAACATAGCGACCAGATCGGCGATTTGCAGCGTCTCCTTGTCCTTCGACAAGAGACCGGCTTTCATAAAGCCCGTACCCCAGATCGGCCCCGAGCAGCCACCGACCTTGCCGGTGATAATCATGCTGATTTTAAGCAGGAAGTTGCCAATGGAACTGCGGTCGAGTTGCTCCCAGTCATCGTTGACGACTTGAAAGCCGGCGGCCAGTGATACGCCAAAATCGGCATCGCCGGCAGCGGCGTCGAGTTCGCTGAAGTACTTTTCGTTCTCCAGGGCGGTGACTGCCATGGTTTTTACTACGAGGGCGACATCGTCGAGTGTTGTTGTGTTCATGTGTTTTTTCTACCCGTCTGGTTGGAAGCGGGGTGGGAGGCCGAGGGCCCGGCGGCAAGCCGCTGTATATCCGCCAGGCCGATACGGATATCGTCGCCGTCGCCCAACTCGGGGACGATGAGTGCGGCTTCGGAAAAGTCTTCGTTTTGGGTGTAGCTGCTGGTGGTCACCAGGCAGTGCATGCCGGCGCCCGCGGCGGCGAGCAGGCCGTTGCGACTGTCTTCGATCACCACGCACTCGGCAGCGGCCAGATTCAGTTTTTGTCGAGCCAATCGATAAATTTCCGGATCGGGTTTTTTGCGGGTCACCACATCACCGGCCAGAATAAATTCAAACCTGGCGCGCCGCTCGGCGCCGAGCAGGTTGACACAGCCGCCGACCGCCTTGAGATTGGAGGTGGAACAGACACCGAGTTTGACGCCCGCCGCAATTGCCTCATCGACGATGCGCGCGATACCGGGCCGCAGCGCCAGTTCGCCGCTGTTGATGATCTGCATGAACTGTTGGGTCTTCTCTGCGTGCAGGGTCTTTATAAAGTCCGTTTTATCGCCAATGTGGTCCGGCCAGCCAACCTGTTCAAAGTAGTTTTGCATGCGCTCCTTGCCGCCGGCGACCCCGAGCAGGTCGCCGTACAGCGCCGGGCTCCAGGCGGCGTTTATACCGAGGCGCTTGAAGGCCCGATTGAACGCCGGCCGATGGCCGTCCCGTTCGGTATCTACCAGTACACCGTCGCAATCGAAGATCAGCGCCTTGAGCATAGGGGTTGTTTCGCCTCCGATAAGGCCGGGTCAGTTGATGGACGCGACCAGGGCCGCGCCTTTGCCGGCACCGCCAAACAAGGTCATTTTCGCTTTGAACAGTTCTTTCAGCGCCTCGAACTGAGCGGTGAGGTAACTGAGCGGTTCATAGTTGCCGGGATGGGCAGCCTGGTGGGCGACAAAACTGTCGATAAAGACGTGTTTCAAATGGGTCGAGATATTAATCTTGGCGCAACCGAGGTCGATACAGCGTTTAAAGGTGGCCTCGCTGAGGCCGGTGCCGCCGTGTAGCGCCATGGGTGTCTGGGTGCGGCGATTGATTTCTGCGATCAGTTCGAAAGCGACTTTGGGTTCGCGTTTGTAATTGCCGTGGGCGGTACCGATTTGGGCGGCGAAGGCGGAGAGATTCAGCGCCTGGCAAAACCGTTGTGCCTCCTCGGGGTCGGTCAGCATGACGCTCGCTTCATCCACCACCAAATCCTCCTCGACGCCGCCGATCTCGCCGATCTCGGCCTCCACGCCGATGCCGGCCTGTTCGGCCCAGGCGACCACCTGGCGGGTCAGCGCCAGGTTTTCCTCGAAAGGTTTGTCTGAGGCGTCAATCATCACCGAGGTCCAGCCGCTGTCGATACAGCGGCGGATCATATCCATATCCTTACCGTGGTCCAGGTGCAGTACCACCGGCACCGGCGAATCGGCGGCCAGCTCCCGCATCCAGCCCGCCAGAGCGGTATGGCCGTAATAGCGAATGGTTTTGGCCGATGACTGGATAATCACCGGCGCGTCGATTTCCTCGGCGGCCCTGACCATGGCCTTCATCGAGCCGTAGTCAACGGGGTTAAACGCGGCGACGGCAAACTTCTCCCGTAACGCCGTTTTGAGGACCGGCTCTAGGCTTACTAGTGGCATGATCTCTCCAGGTCGTCTGAATGACTGTGCAGGGCAGGTCGTAGTTTTGATGTAGAATATATAACAAAAAAAATTATAATTGCAAATAAAATAAAATTGCTACATTTCGGCAGGCGTTGATATCGGCCTCTGCTGGCGCGTCTGGGCGGTGGAAAATCGATGGTTTGCCGAGGACAAAACGACCGTTGAGCCTAGTTTGGTCACATTCGTTGGCTGGTTTTCGCCTTCGCATTACACACCAACCGTTTTCTGCCGCCGCCGTGCCCGGCGGAGGGCAGTCAGATTGCACGGAGTGCTGTCTCTAACGGCGGCTGTGCTGACTGGGGGCTCAGACCCCGCAACAAGGCACACGCGAGAAGAGCCCGGCTCAAGAACTCGGCTGTTGCTGCGTCCGAGGCAGGCGCCGAGTGTTCGCCGGCCGCTTCAATTTGTGCGCTGCATGCCGGCGGTGATTTTGTCAAAAAGTACTGCGAAAAAATTGTCGGTAAAAACACGTCGAAAGGCGAGCACAGGCGCAATACGAGCGTTGCTGTAGCGTTGATCCATGTCAAACCTCAACCGGTGAATGCTGTAATAATAGCCGCATCTTGCAAGAGGTTGCCCCATTGTCTTCGAAGTTTTCCCTATCCAAAGGTTGGTTGATTGCCATCGGTATCCTGTTGGCAGTGGTGTTGTGGATGGTGTCGGGTCCGGCCGACCACAGCGATCAGTCCGGGTCGGATGCGGCCGAGTCTCTGCCTGCTGCAGCCACCGCGCCGTTAGTGGAGGTCCGCGAATCGGTGGCGCAACCGATGACCAACCAACTGTCGTTGGCCGGCAGAACCCTGGCCGACCGCACGGTGACTGTCAGAGCGGAAACGGCCGGGCCCGTGCAGGCACTGTTGGTGGAGCGGGGTGTGGCGGTGGCGGCCGGCGATGCGCTGGTGCGCTTTGCGATTGAAGACCGGCAGGTGCGGTTGTTGCAGGCGCGCTCCGGGCTGGCGGAGGCCGAAGCCAATCACAGTGCAGCCAAAGCGTTAAAGCAGCAGGGTTATGAGGCAGAGACGGCACTGGCCCGCCAACTCGCCGCGCTGGATGCCGCCAAGGCGGCGGTGCGGGCGGCGGAACTGGAGCTGGCGCGCGCCGAAGTCAGTGCGCCCATTGCCGGGGTGGTGAATGAGCGATTGGTGGAAGTGGGGGATTTTGTCGAGCGCGGCGACCCGCTGGCGGTGATTGTGGACCTGGACCCGATGCGGGTAGTGGGGCAGGTATCGGAGCGCTATCTGGGACAAATTGCCGTCGGCATTGCCGGTGAGGCACGCTTGCTGGACGGCGAGCAGCGCAGCGGCGAGGTGCGCTACGTCGGGCGTATTGCCGATGAAGTGACCCGCACCTTTCCGGTGGAGTTGGAGGTTGCCAACGATGACGGACGACTGATTCAGGGCATCACTGCGGAACTGCTGTTACCGGTGGAGCAGGTTTACGCCCATTACCTGCCGCCGTCGGTGCTGACCCTGGCCGACGATGGCGTGTTGGGGATCAAGGCGGTCAGCGACGGCGCCGTGCGCTTTCACCCTGTGGAGATCGTCGGCAACAGCAATAGTGGCGTCTGGCTGGCGGGTCTGCCCGCGCGTTTGCAGGTGATTACCGCCGGGCAGGCGTTTGTGCGCAACGGCCAGCCGGTGACTGTGGCTGCGGCGGACCTGAACTGATGCGGCTGATCGAAAACGCACTGATTCGCTCGCGCACGGTATTGGCCGTCCTGTTGTTATTACTGGTTACCGGCACGCTGTCCTACATCACTATTCCCAAGGAGGCGGCGCCGGATGTAGATATACCGATTAACTACGTGCTGATGCGGTTGGACGGTATTTCCCCGGAGGATGCCGAGCGCCTGCTGGTGCGCCCGATGGAAGAAGAATTACAGCGGGTCGAGGGCGTAAAGGAAATGACCGCGGCCGCTTACGAGGGCGGCGGCCATGTGGTGCTGGAGTTTGACGCCGGCTTCGACGCCGACCAGGCGCTCGAGGATGTGCGCGAGGCGGTGGATAAAGTGGAGCCGGATTTACCGCCGGCGGTGGACAAGCCCACCGTTCACGAAATCAACACCAGCCTGTTTCCCATTCTCGCCGTAACCCTGTCCGGCCCGGTGCCGGAGCGCACCCTGGTGCGCCTGGCCCGCGAGCTGCAGGACGATATTGAAGCGATTCCCAGTGTGTTGAACGTGGATATCGGCGGCGACCGGGAAGAAACCGTGGAAATCATTATCGATCCGCTGCTGGTGGAAAGCTACGGACTCAACGGCGGCGAGGTGGCGACGCTGCTGGGCCGCTCCAACCGGCTGGTGGCCGCCGGTAATATCGATACCGGGCTCGGGCGTTTTTCGGTAAAAGTGCCGGGTGTGTTTGAAAATCTCGAGGATATCCTGAATATGCCGGTGCAGGTGCGCGGCGATGCGGCGGTGCGCTTTCGCGATATCGCCCGCGTGTACCGCACCTTCAAAGACCGCGACGGCTATGCGCGCCTCGACGGCGAACCGGCGGTGGTGCTGGAAGTGTCGAAACGCACCGGCGAGAATATTATCGATACGGTGGATCGGGTGCGCGCAGTGGTGGATGCCGCCAGCGCCGAGTGGCGCGGGCCGATTCGCGTTTCCTATCACCAGGACAGCTCGACGTTTGTCAAAGACATGCTCAAAGACCTGGAGAACCATGTTCTCGCCGCCGTGTTGCTGGTTATGATGGTGATCGTCGGGGTACTGGGTTTGCGCTCGGCGGTATTGGTGGGTATCTCCATTCCCGGTTCGTTTCTCACCGCGATTCTGGTGTTGTCGCTGCTCGATCTGACCGTCAACATGGTGGTGTTGTTCGCCTTGATCCTCGCTATCGGCGTGCTGGTGGATGCGGCGATCATCGTCGTGGAGTACGCCGATCGGCGCATGGCGGAGGGACGCGATAGCCGCGCGGCCTATATCGAGGCGGCCAAGCGCATGGCCTGGCCGGTTATCGCCGCCACCGCCACCACCCTGGCGGCATTTCTCCCGATGCTGTTCTGGCCTGGTGTGGTGGGTGAATTTATGCGGTATTTTCCCATTACCGTGCTGGCGGCGATGACCGCCTCGCTGTTTATGGCATTGTTGTTTGTGCCTACACTGGGTGCGTTTATCGGCAAGACCGGCGCCGTCTCTCAGGCTCAGATGCGCACCCTGGCGGCGGCCGAAGACGGCCGGCTCGAGGTGATCACCGGTTTCGCCGGCCTTTACCTGAAAGGGCTGCGGGCGGCGCTGGCACATCCGGGTAAATTACTGCTGGGCGCGCTGCTGATCTTGATTTTGGCGTGGAGCGCCTACGGTCACTACGGCCGCGGCGTCGAGTATTTTCCCACGGTGGAACCGGATTTTGCCGCGGTGCTGGTGCACGCCCGGGGCAATCTGGCTGTGGACGAGCAGGACGCCCTGGTGGGTAAAGTGGAAAGGCAGATTCTGACGCTCAGTGACGAAATGAAGGGTGTTTACACCCGCAGCGGCGCCGGCGTGGTGGGCGCCGGTACCGACGTGGCCGAAGATGTGATCGGACAGATAACCCTGGAGTTCGGTCACTGGGAGCAACGGCGCAAAGCGGCGCAAATCCTCGCCGATGTGCGCGCATTGACAGCCGCTATTCCCGGCGTGCGGGTGCAAATTCGCGAACAGGAGCCGGGCCCGCCGATCGGCAAACCCATACAAGTGCAACTGGCGTCCGCCGCGCCCGAGTTGCTGCCGGCGGCGGTTGCCGAGGTCAGGCAGTTTTTGGAAACGCTGCCCGGCGTGGTGGATATCGAGGACGACCTGCCGGTGCCGGGTATCCAATGGGAGTTGAGTATCGATCGGGCGCAGGCGGCCAAATTCAACCTCGATCTCACCGCGGTAGGCGATGCCACCAAGTTGGTGACCACCGGGTTGGAGGTGGGCACCTACCGGCCCGACGACAGTGACGACGAGTTGGATATTCTGGTGCGCTATCCGCCGGCCCAGCGCACGGTGGAACAACTGGATAAGGTGCGGGTGGTAACGGCGCAGGGTGCGGTACCGGTCAGTAACTTTGTGACCCGCACACCCCAGCCCAAAGTCAGCACGTTACACCGCGCCGATGGGGAGCGGGTGATGACGGTGCGGGCCGATGTGGCGGCCGGGGTGCTGGTGGACGACACCATGCAACATATCAAACGCTGGGTTGCCCGCGATGCCGACCTCGATTCCCGCATTGCCGTGAGTTTCAAGGGCGAGGATGAGGAACAGCGTGAAGCCCAGGGGTTTTTATTGCAGGCATTTGCCATTGCGCTGTTTATCATGGCGATTATTTTAGTCACGCAGTTCAATAACTTTTACAACGCCGCTTTGATTTTGTCCGCTGTGGTGCTGTCGACTGTCGGCGCTTTACTAGGGCTGTTGGTGACGGACCAGGCCTTTTCCACTGTGGTGACCGGCACCGGGATGATTGCGTTGGCGGGTGTGGTGGTCAATGACAATATCGTTTTGATAGACACCTTTGATCGCTTGAAACAACGTTACGCCTCGACCAGTGAAGCGATTTTGCGCACCGGCGTGGCGCGGTTGCGGCCGGTGATTTTGACCACGGTGACCACCGCGCTGGGGTTGATGCCGATGTTGCTGGGTATGAATATCGACCTGATCGAGCGGCATATCTCCATCGGTGCGCCCGCCACCCAATGGTGGCGCAGCCTGGCCACAGTGGTTATTTTCGGACTCACGTTTGCCACCGTGCTGACCCTGATCGTGACACCCTGCGCGTTGCAGTTGCGGGAAAATATCCGCAGCGGCTGGCGGTGGCTGCTGGCTTCTAAAAATTCCCGGCGCTCTGCGTTGTCTCCTTAACCCAAGTGCGAATCTCGGCGCGCAAGCGCGGCAGGGAGCGCACGCCGGGTTCCAGCACGATATCGTGGAACGCCTTGAGGGAAAATCGTTCACCCAACGCTTTACGGGCCAGTTCGCGTTCGCAGAGCAGCAAATCGGCCCCGAGCATATAGGCGAGCGACTGGCCGGGCATGGCAATATAGCGATCCACTTCGATTTCAATCTCGGTGCGGGACAGTGCGGTGTTTGCCAGCATAAACTCGACAGCCTGCTCGCGCGACCAGCCCCGCAGGTGTAAGCCCGGTTCGACAACCAGGCGGCTGGCGGCCCACAGGTGTTTGGCGATCATTCCCTGCCGATCAAAAGGTGTCGAATACAGGCCCATCTCGTCGGCGAGATATTCCGCATAGATAGCCCAGCCCTCCAGAATGCCCGCATTGTAACCGGTGGACGATTGTTCGCGGGGATAGGTAAACCATAGATGGTGACCCGGTATCCCCTCGTGGAAAGCGATGACCTCCGCCATCAGGCGCCGCTCGTTGGGACGGGACGGGTTGATAAGGTAGCGGGCCGGTGCCGCGTCTCGGGGCCTGCCGTAAAAGCCCGCCGGCGCCGATGCCTGCAGATGTTGCGGCATGGCGACCACGACTATCTTGCTTTGGGTCCGCTTTGTGAATACTGACGGGGCCATGCTCCGAGCCCGGGCCAGTGCGGCCTCTGAAATAGCGGTCAAATCGTCGGCGGTGGTGTGATCATTAGCAGCCGCCGAGCGCAGCCGCGCGAGTATAGTGTCCACCGTGTCGCCGTTGTTTCCCGTTAACAGCAGTTCGGCGCGGGTGTCCCGCAGCAGTCGCCGGCCTGCGGCTTCAATCTCATCTGCCGGCAGACTTAACGTGGTCCACCAGGTGACGGCGTCGGCAAAGCACCCCGCACCGCCGTCGATCTTGCCGAGACCCGCAAACGGGCGGGCCGCAGGCAGGTATTCGGCGCGCAGAAACTGCTCGAACCCGGCGACTGCGGGCGCAATCCCTGACTTGACGAGTCGGTTCCAGCGCCTGGCGTTTTCATGCCCGGTGTTTTGGAACAGGTAGCCTGAATCTGCGGCGGCCAGATCGGTGGCCAGCGCCTGCACTTGCTGCTGCACGCGCAGAACAACAGCGCGCGGTGCCGTTTGCTGTGTTCGCAGGCCCAGACGCAGCCTGTCGATGGCTGCCGCCAGTGCAGCCGGCACGGCGGACCAGGTTGCGGCGGCCTGCGCCGCAGTTTCGGGCCCGGCTGCAATAACGTCCTGCCATTGGCGAGGCCAGGTTGCCTGCCAGCCGCCGACCTGGTTGAGGTAACGCAAATCCGTCGCGCAGTGAGCCAGTGCCGGGGCGGCAAAGCCGCTGTCTGCGATAAGCGGTGGTGTGGCAGCGCAAGCCGTCAGCACGGTTGTCGCCAGAATTAGCAATAGTGGTTTCACGCCCGGTGTCCTTTCGTTGGTCAAGCAGCGGGTTTTCGGTTTGATGTATAGATTTTTACAGTGTGTAGTGCGGTCACCAGACACTGTAATGAATTCTATGCCGTTCGCCGCGTACCGAGATTGCTTATTTTGGCTGGTCCGCAGAGGGGGCGTGGTGGTGGCGACGTCGATAGGCTCTGGAGAAGGACGATAGTGCCGAAAAGCCCAAATCCTCGGCGATGGTGCGTTGTGGTTCGCCGGCACCCAAACGCTCACGCGCGGCATCGAGCCTCAGGTTCTGGTGAAACCTTAGCGGCGGTGTGCCGTAAACACGGGCAAATGATCGGTTGAGATGGAAGCGGGACAGGCAGCAGGCGCTTTCAAGTTCGCGCAGGGATACCGCTCTGTCCTGCGCCTCGATCAGGAAGGTTCGCGCAACTTCGAGGCGTGCAACCAACTCGCGTTGCGTGCTCTGCCGGCGGCAGGGCAGGTTTGCGCGCAGATGTGATAGATAGACCGTTGTCTCCGCGAGCGATGTCGCCAGTACATCGGCGTCCGGATCGAGTCTATGGTTGGCAACGGCGAGCATGGACAGACCCAGTTGCGATCCGTTGAGGGGTAGCCGGGTGGTGGTGACAGCCGGGACTTCGCCATCACCGCCTTCCAGGTCTGCCGATATCATTTCTGCTGTCAAGCGGTGAACATAATCCACATCCATATAAAAACAGCACCCGACCGCAGAGGATGCTATCGTGAGTTCGAGTTCCTCAGCGGGTGCTGTGATGAGGAACTGGCCTTGCCGAATAGAAAAGCGGCTTTCTGTGCTCGTGTAGACCTCCGCTCCCGACAGCAGCATTTTGGTGGAGATTTTGGGTGAACACACCTGTGTCTTGCCTCTGGAAAGATGCGAGCGGATGATGTAGCTGGCGTTCGCAGGTGGTTGCTGAATACCTTCGTAGCTGTCGACGAAAAACGGCCTCATAGTCTTTCCCGGAGTATAGGTTTCTTGATAAAAATGCCGGACACGGGTATCGGGTTTTTCCCGTTCTCTTTGTTCCGGCAATTATTCCCTCAGTGTGTGATGTTGTGGATCTTTAAGGCGCTGTAGCAGCAGTATTTTTAATGGTATTTTGATTTTTGTCCATGTTTTCTTGCTGTGAGAAAGGTGACTTTGTGGCGGTTTGGGACAAGGTGGTGAACTTGCACCGCTTTGACCTCGAGCAGCCCCTACCTTTGGTTAACGGCTATCAGTGAATACAGACGCATCAACCACTGGTCCGGGGTTGCCGTGGGTCGTTTTCCAACCGCTCTTATTGTATCTGACTACCGTATCCGGTTACTATTCGAAGGGAATGGCACCGCCTCAAGTCGCTACACTGCCGGGCGGGAGCCCGAGCGAAATGAGGAACAGGTGAGGAAGTGAGTAGAGGAATAAGTAGAGGAATAAGTAGAGGAATAAGCAGAGGAATAAGCAGAGGAATAAGCAGAGGAATAAGCAGAGGAATAAGCAGAGGAATCCAATGAGAACGCGGGTAAGCTCAGGTTCCCCTCTGGAAGAATCGATCGGATTTTCGAGAGCATGCAGAGTGGGGAATATAATATCTGTCGCCGGTACGGCTCCCATTGAGAATGGCGAAACGGTATATATTGATGACGTCTATGGCCAAACCAGGCATTGTTTGGCACTATCCATTCGAGCTATTGAACAAGCGGGTGGTCAATCAAAAGACATTATTCGAACCCGTATTATGCTGACCGATATATCGCGTTGGGCTGAGGCGGCAAAAGCCCATGGAGAGCTGTTTGCTGAAATCAGGCCGGCCTGTACGTTTGTTGAGGTGAGTCGCTTTATTGAACCGACGTGGCTGGTGGAGACGGAGATGGATTGTGTGCTCGAATAGAAATAATGAATCCCGGTGTTTGCCGGTCACTTGCCAGGCGTCCGCCAAATTGGGCTTGCCCCAGTTCCCGGTGACGACGTTAATTGAGACAGGGTGATTTATGTTTCGTATTTTGCTGCTGGTTTTTAGTGTTGTTAATTCTCCTGTGGTTGTTGCCGACGGTTCACGGGATGTCGAGTTTATCGAGAGAGCGGTGCTCGACTATATTGAAGCCCAGCATAAAGTGAAGCCGGAATTGATAGTGCGGGGATTGGATAAAAAACTGGTCAAGAGAACTTATTGGTTGGATAAAGAGGGGAGTGAGTTCATCTTGGAGACTAACTACGGCGATATGGTTAAACTTGCCGGAAGTTACAATAAAGACGGTACCAAATTTCCGAAAAATCCAAGGGTTGAAATTAGTATACTGGATATTGACAAGCGCACCGCCTCAGTAAAGCTGACGGTTGATGACTGGATTGATTATATGCATCTCTATAAGAATAAGGACAGTGAATGGAAGGTTATCAATGTGTTGTGGCAGTACCATGATATAAATCGACACTCGAGCAAAAAATAGTCGGTGAAGCAAGGGGGCGAAAAGAAAGTACCGCTTTGTTCCGCTGTTTTACCATGGGCAAAGCGCCGGCACTGCCGAGAATGGAGAAATCGTGATAAAACCGTTTCATTTATCCTTTGTGGTTCCCGACCTGGAGCAGTCGAGAGAATTTTATGTAAACCTGCTCGGTTGTAAAGTGGGGCGTGATGCCGGAACATGGATTGATATTGTTTTCTTTGGCCATCAACTCACCCTGCACCAGGAGCGACCGGGTATGGCGGCGAGGCCAATTGACCATTTTGGTCCAATCCTTGAAAAAACACACTGGCAGTCTATTGCACAGAAGCTCACTGCCGGGGGAGTCGGCTTCCAACTGCCGCCAACCGTTAAAGGTGATGGCACCGATTTAGAGTCAGGTAAATATATCGTTAAAGACCCGGCGGGTAATCTGCTTGAGTTTAAATATTATGTGAGTTTCTCTTCTGCACTACAAATTTCACAGGATGCGGATCTGCAATAGTCGGTTTGCCTGTGTCAGGTTGCTTTCTCTACCAACAGTTGACAACGAATAAAGATAGGTTGGCGTGTTATTCGTCGACAGTTGGTCGTAAATATTTATCAAAGAAAGCCAGAACCTTGTGCTCGTACTCTTGCGGTTGGTACTGGTGCAAATCTTCATGTCGGGCGCCTTGTACCCAGTAAAGTTGTTTAGGCTCGGGCGCCAGAGAAAAAAGTTTTTCAGTTTCGTCAGGTCGGGTACGTTTATCCTCAGTTCCCGCGACAATCATTATCGGGGCTGTTAATGCCGATATGGATGAAACGGGTGATAGTGATTCAACAGCAATTCCCAGTCGGGGCTCGACCTGCCAGAGAAGTAGTGGTGCCAATAAGCGGCCAACCTCTCCCAGCCGGATTGTAAGCCGATTCTGAACGGCCTGATCCAAAGCGCTATAGACCGCCTCAAGCACCAGCGCATCCGCGTTGACCGGTTTTTCACCAAGTAATACAGCCGCGCCCCCTAACGATACGCCAACAATGCCCAGCGGCTGATCGGGCAGGCGCGCCCGCAAATACCTTAGCGCGGCGTGGACGTCATAGGACTCGCGATAGCCGAAGGTTATATAGCTGCCCGGTGTCTCGCCGTGTGCCTGCATGTCAATTAACAATACCGAGTAGCCAGCCTCATACAGAAAATAGGCCCGGCCAAGCATACTGCGGCGGTCTGCGCGAATACCGTGCAAGAGCAAAATACCGGGATGGTTTGGACGACCGGCGATAAACCACCCGGCAACAGGTGATGCTTGTTCCCGCTCAATAAACACGGACTCGGCCGGCAGATTGTCGGGTGGAGGGCCGACAATCCGCTGTTGCGGAGCAGCGATTATCTCGGCAACTACAATGGTGGCGATAGTCCCGCCGATAAGACAGATAGCGATAAAGAGTGCTGATTTACGCAAGGTTTACCTCAATAGTGTGATTACCCTGTCAGAATGCACTTTAGAAGCCGTCGAAGTCATTGTCGTCAGGACTGCTCTAGGTCAAAGCGGTCCAGGTTCATCACCTTGTCCCACGCCGCCACAAAGTCACGGACAAACCGCGCCTGGGAATCCTCACAGCCGTAAACCTCGGCGATAGCCCGCAGTTGGGAGTTTGAACCGAAGATAAGATCGACACGGGTGCCGGTCCACTTCAGTTTTCCCGTTTTGCGATCGACTCCCTCGAACACATCTCCAGCGTCCGGGACCGGCTTCCAAACCGTGCCCATATCGAGCAGATTGACGAAAAAGTCATTGCTAAGCACCTCCGGCCGCTCGGTGAAAACACCGTGTTGGGCGCCGCCGGCGTTGGCGTTGAGGGCCCGCATACCACCGGTAAGCACCGTCATCTCCGGGGCAGTCAGCGTCAACAATTGCGCCCGATCCAGCAGCAGCTCCTCTGCCGAGACGCTGTATTGGGTTTTGAGGTAGTTGCGGAAGCCGTCCGCCACCGGCTCTAACACCGCGAAAGATTCGACATCGGTCTGCTCTTGCGAGGCATCGGTGCGCCCTGGTGTAAAGGGGACGGTTACGTCGTGTCCGGCCCTCTTTGCGGCCGCCTCGACAGCGGCGCAACCCCCCAGCACAATCAGGTCGGCGAGCGATATCCGCTTGTCGCCGGACTGCGCGCTGTTGAACGCATGGCGGACCGCTTCCAGGGTCTCCAGTGCAGACGCCAGTTGCGCCGGCTGGTTCACCTCCCAGTCTTTCTGCGGCGCCAGACGAATCCGTGCGCCGTTCGCCCCACCGCGTTTATCGGAGCCGCGGAAAGTGGCCGCCGATGCCCAGGCGGTCGAGACCAACTGGGATATGGAAAGGCCTGACTCGAGAACACGAGCCTTGAGGGTGGCCACATCGCCCTCGTCGATCAGCGCGTGGTCGACGGCGGGAACGGGGTCCTGCCACAGCAACTCTTCAGCGGGCACCAGCGGGCCTAAAAGCCGGGTGCGCGGACCCATATCGCGATGTGTCAGCTTGTACCAGGCCCGGGCGAAGGCGTCGGCGAACGCCGCCGGGTTTTCGTGAAAGTGCTTCGAAATCGGTGCGTAGATCGGGTCTACCCTCAGTGCGATGTCCGTCGTCGCCATCATCGGTGCGTGTCGCTTCGATGCATCGTGCGCATCCGGCACGGTGTCCGCTGCGGCTCCATCCTTCGGCGCCCATTGCTGCGCGCCGGCAGGGCTTTTTACCAACTCCCACTCGTAGCCGAACAGCGTATCGAAGTAAGCGTTGTCCCACCGGATCGGGGTCGCGGTCCAGGCGCCCTCCAGACCGCTGGTGATGGTGTCACCGCCTTTGCCGCTGCCAAGGCTGTTTTTCCAACCGAGACCCTGCTCCTCGATGGCTGCGCCTTCCGGTTCGCGGCCGACGTGCGCCGGATCGCCGGCGCCGTGGGTTTTACCAAAAGTATGCCCGCCGGCAATCAATGCCACTGTTTCTTCGTCGTCCATTGCCATGCGGGCGAAGGTTTCGCGAATATCCCGGGCTGAGGCGAGCGGGTCCGGGTTGCCGTTGGGTCCTTCCGGATTTACGTAAATAAGGCCCATCTGCACCGCAGCGAGTGGGTTTTCGAGGTCTCGATCACCGCTGTAGCGCTTGTCCCCAAGCCAGGTCTCCTCCGTGCCCCAGTAAATATCCTCCTCGGGCTCCCAGACATCTGCGCGCCCGCCGGCGAAACCGAAGGTCTTAAATCCCATCGATTCCAGGGCGCAGTTGCCTGCCAGGATCATCAGGTCGGCCCAGGAGATGGCTTTGCCGTACTTCTGCTTGATCGGCCAGAGCAGCCGGCGTGCCTTGTCGAGGTTACCGTTATCGGGCCAGCTGTTGAGCGGTGCAAATCGCTGGCTGCCGGATGCGGCGCCGCCACGACCGTCGCCGGTGCGATAGGTACCGGCGCTGTGCCACGCCATGCGAATGAACAGGGGGCCGTAGTGCCCATAGTCGGCCGGCCACCAGTCTTGCGAATCGGTCATCAAGGCATAGAGGTCGTTGCGCACGGCATCCAGATCGAGGCCCTTGAACGCCTCGGCGTAGCTAAACGACGCGCCCATGGGGTCGGACAGGGGGGAGTGCTGGTGCAGGATGTTGAGCTTCAACTGGTTCGGCCACCAGTCTCGGTTTGAGGTGCCGCCGCCGGCGGTGTGGTCGGGTGCATGGCCCATTACCGGGCACTTGCCAGAGTGAGAGTCGGTCATAGTGTTGCCTCCTGTCGAGGGATACGTTTAATCACAGTACCCCCTGGGATAGGGACCCACCGGAGTGGATTGCGTGTAATATTCAGGTCGATCACTGTACTGGGGCAGTTAAACAACCCAGAAATCATAGGTCCAATTAATATAATCAGTCTGATTGATAGTTTTTTGTAATGGAGGTTGTGGAAGGCTTCGAGATCGCTTTCTCACTGGCCTTATACGACGTGAACAGCGGCACGGATGTCGCCTGGCGACCGGCCCCTGGCGAGATCAGCGCCCGGTGCCACTGAGGCTGCGTCCGCCCGGAGAGTTTGATCGGCGTTTCTCTCGAACGCTTCAGAGTGGAGGCTGTTTAAACAAAGTATGTCTACCCCTGTCATGGTAGCCGCAAAAACATCGAATGCCTGTTTAGCGGTTTTTACAGCAGGCTCCGCTTAGTGATTGTAAAGAACCGCTTAATATTCTTCTTGCAAATGCATTTACTTCATTCAATAATGTCTTGCGTTGTCATTTTGCATTAAAAGCAAGAATAACCTGTAGTCGAGGACGCCAAAACAATGCTGGGGCTAAAGCGTAAATGTCGGAACTGAGTTGTAAGGCTGCGACCTTGGGTGATGGCGGGGCGGGCCGCGCGGTGGAGCGCTTGTCGTGAGCGCCGGCAGTCGCCAGGTCCGGCTGCAGTGGCGCGAGAGGCTTGGCTTTGGTGCCGGCGACTTGGGTTTCAATCTGTACTGGACAACCATAGCCTCATTTCTCGCCGCGTTCTATACGGATGTTTTCGGCATCTCTGCGGCAGCAGCCGGCACTATGTTGTTTACCACCAAGATTGTCGACGCGTTTACCGACCCGCTCATGGGCGGCATCGCCGATCGGACCAACACACGCTTCGGCAAGTTTCGGCCCTACCTGCTGTTTGCCGGTGTGCCCATGGCCGCGGCAGCCGTATTGACATTTACCACGCCGGACCTGCCGGCGGGCGGCAAGCTGATCTGGGCTTACGTCACTTACACGGCAATGATGGTGTTGTACACAGTGCTCAACACACCCTATTCAGCGCTGTCGGGGGTGATGACGGCAAGTAGCCAGGAGCGCACGACCCTGATCAGCGCGCGATTCTTTTTTGCTTTCACCGGCGGCGCCCTGGTCAACAAGTTTACGTTACCGCTGGTCGAACACTTTGGCGGCGGCGATGACGTTCTCGGCTGGCAACTGACCATGCTCCTGTACGGCGCTATCGCCGCGATAATCTTCTGCATCACATTTGCGACCACCAAAGAGCGTATCGCACCACCGCCGATGCAGAAAACTAAGCCGCTGGCGGATATTGGTGACCTGCTGCGCAACCGGCCGTGGCTGATCCTGTTCGTGCTGGCAATGGTTATTATGATGACCATCACTATGCGCGCCGGCTCTGCCTATTACTATTTCAAGTACTACGTCGAGCGTCCCGATCTGCTGCCCAACTACCTGTTCTGGCAAATGGTCGCCTATGCTGCCGGCGCCCTGCTGGCGCCGGTGATGACGCGTTTTATGGATAAATCGAAGCTTTTGATGCTGTTGATGGGCATCGTCGGCGTGTTGTCGATCAGCTTCTATTTTGTTCCCAAGGACATGATCTGGGCCATGTTCACGCTGAATATCCTGATCAGCCTGGCACTGGGTCCGAAATCGCCGCTGACCTGGTCGATGTACGCCGATACGGCGGACTATAACGAATGGAAGAACGGGCGTCGCGCTACCGCGATGACATTCTCCGCCGCGACATTTTCCCAAAAGCTGGGGGGCTCTTTCGGGTCCGCGGGCATGCTTTGGGTGTTGGCGGCGATCGGCTATGTCGCCAATGAAGCCCAGAGCGGGGCGTCGCAGCACGGCATCGCACTGTTGCAGACAGCAGTGCCCGGCGCGTTCGCGCTGCTGGCTGTGATCGTCACGCGTTTCTACTCGCTGACGGGGGCCCAGTTGCAAACTATTCAAGAAGAACTTGAACATCGACATGAAGAAACTGCTTAAACCGGTCGACGGCGGCGAGCGCTACGAGTTGCGCTGTCCGAAGGCGATGCCTCAGGCCAGCACCTTCCTGTGGAATCGGAATATGCTGCTACAACTCAACTGCCGGGGGTTTGCGGTTGCTCAACATATGCAGCCGGAACCATCAAAATACTCCCACGCGCCCCTGCTTGAGCACAAGACCTTTATGCAGCCGGAACAGCCGCAGTATGCGCATCATCCGGGGCGTTTTGCCTATATTCGCGATCGGGAGACAGGCAGTGTTTTCTCGGCACCACACGAGCCTGTGCGCGCAGAACCTGACGACTTCGTGTTCTCCGCCGGGCGCAGCGATGCGCAGTGGCGCCTGCGCAAAAACGACATCGGTATACGCATGTCTGTCGCGCTTCCCCTCGATGATGTGGCAGAACTCTGGACCATCGAAGTACACAACGATTCCGGCAAGCCGCGCAGACTCGACCTGTTTCCCTGTTTCAGCATTGGCTATATGAGCTGGATGAATCAGTCGGCGGCCTACAGCTCTGAACTGGGTGGTATAGTCGCCAGATCGATAACACCTTACCAGAAACTCGAAGACTACCCGCACATCAAGACACTTAAAGACTGGACAGTGTTGTTGCATGGAGAGAGGCCGAGCGCATGGGAGGCCTGCCGCGACGTCTTTGAAGGCGAGGGGGGAATCCAGCACCCCGACGGTGTGGAAAATGGCGGGCTTCACAATGGCGATGCGATTTACGAGACGCCGATCGCAGCGCTCCAGTACCGGCTGAATCTGGCACCGGGTGAGTGTCGGGAATACCGCTTTGTATTTGCACCGGTCCGCAACGGTGAACAGGCGAAAGTACTTCGAACAACGTACCTCGCCAGTGGTGGCTTTGAAGCCGCTCAAGCGGAGGTAAAAGCGTTTCAGGAACAGCGTCAGGGTTGCATCTCGATCAGCACGCCGGATGCGGAACTCGACAATTTCGTTAATCACTGGCTCAATCGGCAGGTGTTTTACCACGGTGATACAAACCGGCTGACTACCGATCCGCAAACCCGAAATTACCTGCAAGACGCAATGGGTATGGCCTATATTGAGCCGGGACACTCCCGTGCGGCGATTCTGCAAACCCTCGCACAGCAGAAGGCTGACGGCGCACTGCCAGAGGGCGTGGTGCTGTCAAATGGCAGTGAGCTCAAGTATATCAATCAGGTGCCCCATACCGACCATTGTGTCTGGCTCCCCATAACACTACAGACTTACCTCGATGAAACAGGCGATTATGCATTGCTGGACGAATGGGTCGAGAGCCACGGCGAGTCGCTTAGTGTGCTGGAACGGGTGACGCGGGCGATGCGTTGGCTGATCAACAACAGCGACCACCGGGGCTTAAGCCTGATTGCGCAGGGCGACTGGTGCGATCCCTTGAATATGGTCGGGCACCAGGGGAAGGGCGTGTCCGGCTGGCTGACCATCGCCACGGTGCACGCGCTGACTATCTGGGCAGACATCACCAAGGCAGTCCGGCTTGAAAACTTATCCGTTGAGATGCGCACCGCCGCGGAAAAATTTACCGCAGCCGCACAGCAGCACTTGTGGGACGGCGACTGGTTTGCCCGTGGTATTTCCGACGCCGGGACTGCGTTAGGTGTCAGTAGCGACGAGGAGGGGAAAATCTGGCTTAACCCACAGAGCTGGGCTCTGATGTCCGGTGTCGCAACACCGCAGCAACAGGAAAAAATCAAGGCCGCCGTGCGCGAACATCTCGAAACCCCGTTTGGTCCGATGGTGTTGGCACCGTCCTACACCTCGATGCGAGAGCATATCGGGCGGGTGACGCAAAAACACCCGGGCACCGGTGAGAACGGTGCGGTCTACAATCATGCGGGAATGTTCTGCATTTATGCGCTCTACGCTATCGCCGACAGCGATCGCGCGTTCACAGAGCTGCGGCGAATCATTCCCGGGCCCGGTGACGAGCACTGCCTTCAACGCGGGCAGCTGCCGGTGTTTATACCAAACTACTACCGCGGTGCGGTAAAGCAGTTTCCGCGCACGGCCGGCCGGTCCAGCCAATTGTTTAACACGGGTGCCTGTAGCTGGCTCTACCGGATTATCGTCGAGCAGTTGTTTGGGCTGCGCGGTATTGTGGATGATGGTGGCGCAGGGGGCACTGCAGGCGGATTACAGGTGGCTCCTCAATTGCCGGCGCATTGGCAGCGCGCAGACGTTACACGCCACTTCCGTGGAGCGACGTTTGATATACAAATGCAACGCGACGACAGTGTGGATAAAACAACATTGACGGTCGGTGACAAGGTTGTGACCGACGGTATTATTCGTGATATCGAAGCCGGCAAATGCTACAGCGTCAAGGTGTTGCTGCCGGGAGCCCTCAGCTCGGAATCAGGAGCCCACAGCTCGGGATCAGGAGCCTTCAGCTCCGAATCAAGAGCCCTCAGCCCTGAATCAAAAGCCTTTAGCGCAGAAGTGGGAACTCCCGACGTAGCGCCGGGAGATTCAAAGTGACGCCGCCGCTTATCGTCTGTATGGGCGTCAGCGGCGCTGGCAAGTCGACCAGTGCACAGATATTGGCGGCGAAGTTCGAACTGACCCTGATCGAGGCGGATGATCTGCACAGTCTCAGCAACAAACAAAAGATGCAGGCAGGTGCGGCGTTGACAGATGCGGACCGCGCCCCTTGGATGCAGGCTGTTTGCCGGCAACTCAGCACTTGTGCTGAACGCGGCATCGGCTGCGTACTGGCACACAGCGCGCTGAGACGCGCGCATCGCGAGCAGCTGCGAAGCTGCGGCCTGCGTACACTGTTTCTACATCTCGATGCACCTCGTGAAACTATTGCGCGACGGCTGCGGGAACGCGAACATCACTATATGAACGCTGAACTGCTCGACAGCCAGTTCGAGGCGCTGCAGCCAACCGATGGCGAAGCCGATGTCGTTACACTTACGGCCCTGGACCGGGAAGCGCTGATGGCGCAGGCGTCTGCCAGGGTCGTTGACTTTATTGCCCAAGGTACAATTACAGGAGATACGGGCCATGCGGTTACCACTCATCACTAGTGCGTTACTGATTGCCGGGGGAGCGCTCGCATTCGAAGCGCCACGCACCGCAACAGCACCGGTTATCGATGGCGATCCGTCGGATGCCGCCTGGCAGCAGGCCAACTGGCGTGAACTGGATCAGCGGGTGCTTGGCAGCATGCCGTCCCCCACTGACTTCAGTGGCCGCTATAAGCTGGTTTGGACCCCCGCATACCTTTACCTGCTGGCAGAGATCGATGACGATATCCTGATCGATGCCCGTGCCGACCCGCTGGTGCAGTACTGGGATGATGACACGCTGGAAATCTTTATCGATGAGGATGCCAGCGGCGGCAATCACCTCGAAGACTTCAATGCCTTTGCTTATCATATTGCACTGGATAACCAGGCGGTCGATATCGCACCGTCCCGTGGCCAGGTTAGCCCGCGTCTGTTCCCGGGTCATATCGAGGCGCGCTGGCGACGCAGTGTGAAGGGGAGTGCAAAAGCTGAGGCGACAGCCGGTACTCAGATGAGCAACTCGCTGTATTGGGAGGTACGTATCGCCGTGCACAACGACAGCCATGTTTATGGCGACGATTTATCATCGCGCGTGACGTTAGCGGCGGGTAAAAAATTAGGGTTTATGGTGGCCTATTGTGATGCCGATGACGCGCGTGGTCGCCAGCATTTTATGGGTGATGTTGCCATCAAGCCGGTCGACGGCGACCGCAACCGGGGATATATCGATGCCAGTGTGTTTGGCGAGTTGACCCTCGTCGAGTAACATTCACTGCGCAGCAGTGTGGCAAGTAAAAATCATACCCATTCAATAAAAAAGCACATCACTACAGAAGGCTCGACGGTGACAGCGTAATTGCTTAAAATGGCAGCGCTGGACATTCAAGCGGCGTGCAGGATGCTCAACTCGTGCTTTGACCAGAGAATATTTTCACGTCGGTTGCACTGAGGTCTCGATCCGGGGACAGTCCTTCGGGACCTTCGCCAGCAGGGATGCTGGCACAGAGCTTACAGGGGTGGAGCGTGAATCAGCGAAGCACTGCTTCGTCCGCGCAACGCCCGAAAACTATGATTTCGGGTTGTGCCCGCTTGCGGGTATTGACAGCGTGTCCCGAAGGGCTGTCCCCGGATCGAGACCGTGTCAGCTAAGGACACCAAACCCCGTTTTGGGTGAAAGCCTTTATTTGTCAAAGTACCAGTGCGTTAGCCAGTTACGCAGATAGCGCCCGAAATTTTATTTTGCAATAAGTAACGATGGACAGGTTTGTATGACGAGCACCACAGACAAGCACCCACTTGACCGTCCTGCGACAATCACCGATGTTGCCGAGAACGCCGGGGTGTCGATGAAAACCGTGTCCCGAGTCCTGAACCGCGCGCCGAATGTCAAACCGGCTACCCGGGCCCGGGTTGAGGCGGCGATGCAGACACTCGGTTACCGGCCCAATTCGCCCGCGCGCATGCTGGCCAGCAATCAAACCTATCTTATCGGCCTTATCTACAATGCCAGTTCGAGTTATATCACCAGCATCCAAAATGGCGTACTCAGCGCCTGCCGCCCCGAGCATTACGACCTGCTGATTCATCCTTGCAGTTATGACAGCCCGTCACTGCTTGACAATATTGGTGACTTCATTGCGAGCAAGCGCGTCGACGGTCTGGTCCTGGTACCCCCGGTATCGGATGTCGCCGGTATCCGCGAACTGTTGATCGAGCACGGTGTTGTAAACGTCGCTATTTCCCATGAACCGGAAGACGAGACGGACTGGGCCGTGTGTACAAACGATCGCGAGATCTGCAAAAACATGGTTCGGCACTTGTCTCGCCTCGGTCACCAGCGAATAGCCTTTGTGCGCAGCCACCCCGACCACAAAGCGATGGCGGACCGTTATCTGGGATACCTGGACGGCATGGCGGAAGTCAAACTCAAGGTCAATGACGCACTGGTTGTGCAGGGCGAGAATACCTTTGAATCCGGTATCGACTGCGGCGTTCAACTGCTGCGGCAACGGCCGCGCCCGACAGCCATCTTTTGTGCAAATGATCATATGGCCACTGGTGTGATGAAAGTGGCCCATGAACGCCGTCTGCAAATTCCGGGCGATGTTTCGATCGCCGGTTTCGATGATATTCCGGTTGCCAAACAGGTTTGGCCACAGTTGACTACGGTAAGGCAGCCTCTCGAGGCCATGGCGAAACTTGCTGCAGAGGAATTGATTCGTCTGGTGCGCAACGAGAAACCACAAGAACTGCGGGTTGTCGTCGATGCGGAACTGATTATCCGGCAGTCTACCGGACCGGCACTGGTGGACCCAGACTAATGACCCCGATAAAACAGTTGGCATGCATCTGGTTGCGCACACGAGCGATGCTGGCAGTAGTATCTGCCTGTCTCTTAAGTGCCTGTACATCGGTACCTGATGGATGGCAGGTAGTAGAGGCGCAGGGTACCCTGACACCCCGCCATGAAGCCGCTTTTGTTGAACATCAGGGCGTTTTCTATTTGCTGGGCGGGCGCCGCGTTAACCCCGTCGAGGCCTTCGATCCCGCCACGCACCAATGGACGCAGCGGTCTTCAACGCCTTTAGAGCTACATCACTTTCAAGCCGTCTCCCTGGGCAATGCCATTTATATCATCGGCGCGATGACCGGAGGCTATCCCGGTGAAACACCCGTTGACCGGGTGATCAAATACTATCCTGCGGAAGACCGTTTCGAGTTCACTCACGAGATTCCTGAATCGCGCCGCCGCGGTGGTGCCGGTGCCGTGGTCTACAACAACAAGATCTATGTGGTCGGCGGCATAACCGATGGTCATCGCGGTGGCTACCAACCCTGGCTTGATGAATATGATCCTGTTACCGGTCAGTGGCAGGCATTACCCGATGCACCCAATGCCAGGGATCACTTCCAGGCGGTAGTGGTGGGAGACAGGCTGTATGTCTTCGCCGGGCGGCGTTCCTCCCAGGCGACCGGTGAGACGTTCAACCTGGTGACGCAATACGGCAACGTTTTCGATTTTAAACAAAATCGTTGGCTGCCGGTGACAAAAAGTCTTGCCGTTCCCACCCCCCGTGCCGGCAATATGGCGATTGCATGGGGTGAAAAAGTCATTATCGCCGGAGGCGAATCCGCCAGGCAGATCACGGCCCACAATGAAATCGAGGTTTACGACACGCGAACCGGGACCTGGGCGAACTGGCCAGGTCTCAATGTCGGCCGCCATGGATCGGGCCTCGCTATTCGCGATGGCTACCTGTATACCGTGTCGGGCAGTGGTAAACGCGGCGGCGAACCGGAATTGTCATCGGTCGAAAGACTCAAGCTACCGGCTGCCAAACGGTCAGAAAGCAGTTCGACACCGGCGCCGGTCTCTGAAACCCCGTCCGGCGCAGCAGATTCTGACAAAACACAGCCGGATGCAACGCTGATACACCAACGCTGGCACACGTTGACGCTGTCGTTCAACGGGCCGATGACGGCTGAGAGTGCGACCGACAACCCTTTCACAGACTACCGCTTAACAGTCACCTTCGAGCATAAGGACACTTCCTACAGAATTCGCGGTTTCTTCGCTGCCGATGGCGATGCGGCGAACACAGGGGCGGATGCCGGCAGCGTTTGGCAGGCGCGATTTACACCAGATCGGGAGGGGCTGTGGAAATATCGTGCCGAACTCGGCCACGGCGCAGATATCGCGATCGATGACGATCCGAACGCTGGCAGACTTGCCCCGCTGGCAGAATCCACCGGCCATTTTCTGGTTGTGCCCTCCGACAAAAGCGGCCGGGATTTTCGCGCAAAGGGCCGCTTGGTTGCCGGCGGCGGCTATTTCCAATTCGCCGGGTCGGGTGAACACTGGTTAAAGGGCGGGGCCAACAGTCCTGAGAATTTTCTCGGTTTCACCGGCTTCGATGGCACCTCGCTCGCCGCCACCAGCGCGCGCGAGGGCGAAGCGGTCCGCGATAACAACATGCATCACTACAAACCGCATTTAAGGGATTGGCGCCTGGGAGACCCTGTCTGGGGCGACAACCGCGGTAAGGGCATCATTGGCGCAGTGAATTATCTCAGCGCCATGGGTATGAATGCGGTGTATTTCCTGACACTCAACCTCGGTGGTGACGGCAATGATGTCTGGCCATTTGCCAGCGCCACCGATTTTGAACGGTTTGACTGCAGCAAACTCGACCAGTGGGAAATCGTGTTCCAGCATATGCAGTCACAAGGCATCCTGTTACACCTGGTGACGCAAGAAACCGAGAATGAGCGCCTGTTGGATGACGGTGACACGGGGCGTTTGCGCAAACTGTATTACCGGGAACTGATTGCGCGCTTCGGCCATCACCTCGGTCTGGTCTGGAATTTGGGCGAGGAAAACGGCCCCGCGGACTTCTCTCCCCATGCCCAGACGGATGCGCAGCGAAAAGCCATGGCGAACTACCTCTCCGCCAGCGATCCCTACGGCCACCCCCTGGTTATCCACACGCACTCCAGTGCGGCGGCAAAACATGAAATACTCGGGCCGCTGTTGGGTCTCAAGGCGCTCGAAGGGGTGTCGTTCCAGGTTGATGAGCGACAACGGGTGAATGCAGAAATTGCCGAATGGCGGCAACTGTCCAGAGACGCAGGCCGGGAATGGCTGATCACCATGGATGAGATTGGCAAGTGGCACACCGGCGCTTTGCCGGACTCCGAGGACCCGAATCACGACAGCCTGCGACAACATGCCCTCTGGGGTGCGATTCTGGGCGGCGCCGCAGGTGTGGAGTGGTATTTTGGCGCGCACTATCCCGCCAATGACCTGAGTTCAGAGGACTGGCGCCTGCGGCACCGTCTATGGCAGTTGACGCGAATAGCACTCGATTTTTTCTCATCGGACCGACGTTACTGGGACTACCGGCCCTGCAATGAGCGCATAGCGGGGGAGGGCGCTTGGAACGGTTACTGTGGGGGATTGCCGGGACAGGAATATGTGATCTACTCGCCTGGGGATGCAAAGCGTGTTTTTGATGGGACTGAGTTGAGTGGGGGCTACACGATCCAGTGGTTCGATCCCATTCGCGGCGGCGGTCTTCGGCAAGGCACCTTAACTACACTACAGGGTGGAGCGCTGCAGTCGCTTGGAGATCCGCCTGACAGTGCCCGGCAAGACTGGGTGATACTACTGAGTAAGCAGTAGCACGCCGCAATAACCCGGGGTGCTGTGCTTATATCTATTCGCCAACGAACTTTAATCCCGGGTCATTGCGCCCGTATCAGGTCCAGTAGCGCCCTGTTGCTCTCCACTTTGGAGGCCAGCAGACCCGCATTGCGGGACACGGTATCTATCGCTTTCCTCGAGAATTCGCTGACTGACGGCGAGTTTCTGCGGGGATTCGATTGGGTTTCAAACTGCATGCCGTAGAGCACATATTGATAGCTCGCCGCCGGGAAAGCCTCTTCCAGGCTGTCAAAGTCTGTCTTCCAGGGTGCCTGGTATCGCCACAGTGACAAATCTTCTTGAAGCCGTGCTGACAATGTTGACCGGGACGCGGCTTCGCGCCAAAAAGGCTGTTGGCGATCCGACAACACATAGTGCAATTTTAGGAAGTCAATAACACGTTCCCACCGGTAGAGAAAGCGCTTGTTGAAGCGTTTCGAGACGATATCCATAGCCGCCCGGGTGGTTGGCATTTGATCGGCAAGCATAGTTGCCGAGGCTTCGATCAACATGATGGCCGAGGCTTCCAGGGGTTCCAGAAAACCCGCCGCCAAACCCACGGCTACGCAGTTGTGGTGCCAGAACTTTTCCCGATGGCCCGGGTTGATTGGGATACGGCGTGGTTCGAGTTGCTCAAAGGCCTGGTTGTCGATCCCGAGGTAGGCTTGTAGCTGCGCTGCCGCCTGTTCTGGTGGGAGGTGGCTATTGGAATAGACATAACCGACGCCGCGCCGGCTGGAAAGCCCGATATCCCAAATCCAGCCGGCTTCCCGGGCGGTGGCGATGGTCGTCGATTTGACCGGCTCGTGGTCCGCATAGGGCACTTGCACCGCCAGGGCTGAATTGATGGGGAACTGCGCGCACTTGTCGATAAACCTCACGCCGTAGTGCTGCCCTAAGAGCAGCGATCTAAAACCGGTGCAATCGACAAACAAATCGGCCTGCAGCTCACCGGACTTTTCTGTGCACACCCCGGCAATATCACCATCGCTTTGTGATACAACGCCAGTGACTTTGTCGTAGACCAGGCGGACGCCCAGGTTCTCAGTGCAATGGTTTTTCAGGAAGTCGGAAAACTTACCGGCGTTTAAATGATAGCCATAGTTGGCGACGCCCGAGTAATTGCCCGAGCTGCGTAACTTCGGCGACAGATCTCTCTCGCAAAGGTACTCCTGCACGCAGACCAGTTTGGAAAGCGATACGGATGGTTGGGTATCGACCCAGTGCTGGGCAAGATTTCCCTCGAAGAACCCCTGCGGCAGTTCGAAGGGATGATAGTAGTAGTCCTGCGCTTCGCCGGTCTTCCAGCCCACAAATTTAGAGCCCTGTTTGAAGGAGGCATCACACGCTTTCAGGAAGTCGACTTCCTTTATACCCGCAGTGTGCAAGGTCGCCCGCATGCCCGGCCAGGTTCCCTCGCCAACGCCGATAATCGGGATATCCGGCGCTTCGATCAAGGTGATTTGCAGTCCGCCCCCTTCGCTATAAGGGTGCTTGCCTGCAAGAATCGCCGCCGTCAGCCAGCCTGCGGTACCGCCACCCACAATAAGAATCGAACTTACAGGCTTGGCGGTATTCATACTTCGACAGCACAGTACTGGCGCAGAAAGTCAGCATGCGTGGGCATGTTCTTCACACTGCGGTCAATGCCGGCTTTCAAATCTGCCAGGGCTGCTTGCAGTTGGCCATTCGCCACGAGACGGCCCATGGGGTGATAGCCGTGACTGTCCAGGCCCTGACCGCGCATTACCTGGTTCCAGGAGTCCACCCGAAACAAGTCTGAATCATCCTGGTAGGCGATGGCGGCGTCTGCGTAGAGTTCCATCCGGTGTTTCAGTGTATCCGGCACTTCGAGTGCAGCCCTTTCCTGCCAAAATGCAGAGTCCTGGCGCCGATTCAGTTTATAGTGAAGTATAAGAAAGTCGCGAATGCTTTCCAGCTCTGCAGTGGAATAACTGTTGTAGTGATTTCTGAGCGCCTCGCTGACACCATTGAAAGGAAACATTTGCACGAGCCTGGTCGCACCGATTTGAATAAGGTGAATACTGGTGGATTCCAGAGGTTCCAGGAATCCGCTGGACAGTCCCAGTGCGATACAGTTCTTGGCCCAGGCCTCTTTGCGTTTGCCGGTCAGAAAGCGAATAGGGCGCGGCTGCGAAACCAATTCTCCGTCAAGGTTGTCCATCAATATAGCGTGCGCCTCGTCATCGGACAGATGATCGCTGCAGTAGACATGTCCGTTGCCGACACGATGCTGTAAAGGAATCCGCCATTGCCAGCCGGCCTTACGGGCAATCGATCGCGTATAAGGCAGTATGTCCCCGGAGAGTTTGGTTTGCACAGCCAGGGCCGAATTCATGGGCAGCCAATGACTCCAATCCTCGTAGTCGACGCCGAGCGCCCCGTTGATCAGCAGGGCGCGAAAGCCTGTACAATCGATAAACAAATCACCCGCTACGGACTGCCCGTCTTCAAGGTCCAGGCTCTCGATAAATCCGGTATCAGGATGGGTGTGTACCTGTTTGATTTTGCCTTCCAGGCGTTTTGCGCCGCGCTCTTCGCTGAAGGTCCTTAGAAACTTTGCATAAAGACTGGCGTCGAGGTGATAGGCATAACTTATTTGTGAATCCGGCGAAGTCGCGAATTTTCCGGCCTCGGCAGCTTGTAGTTCAAAGCAATAATCATCCATATCACCGGCCCATCCCTGCGATTTTGCGTAATGCCACATATGCTGAAAATCGCCCATCCAGGTCGATCGGCCGATCTTGCCAAAAGAATGGATATAGCGGTCACCTAACTGTCCCCAGTTTTCAAAAGCGATGCCAAGTTTAAAACTGGCCCGGGTGGCGCGCATAAACGCCTGTTCATCGATCCCAATTAATCGATGAAAGGCCTTCTGGGTCGGAATCGTCGCTTCGCCCACACCGACGGTGCCAATAGCATCGGATTCAATCAGCGTAATATCGAGCAGGCGACTCAACTGGCTCGACAAGGTCGCCGCCGCTATCCAACCGGCCGTTCCACCACCGGCAATCACTACTTTGCGGACAGTCTGGACCATAGATCCTGCTCCTTTTATTTGGTGCTGGAGTTCACTACCGGTTGAGTTTCTTTAGCAGTTTGGCTCGCAGCCGCCTCGCTGTTATATCAGTCATGGGGGCCAAGGGCCCCTGGATATACTCGGGCAAATGCTCGCGGGCTCTATTTGAATCCCCAAAAACATAGTAGTCAAAAAGACTGCGCCAGGCACTTTTTTCAGAGGCTGGTCGATCGCGCAGACTTAGCAGCGCATGCAAAAGCGTGTTCATCGGATCATCCATAAAAGGGGAGACAGGGTTCCACCAGTAGTTAATCAGGACGTTGAAATCCGCTAGCGCCTCGACCTGATGCCACCACATGGCCGGGTAGACTAAAACATCGCCGGCCTCCAGGTCGGCAACCTGCGCCTGCTGCAAGGCTTTTTCCGCATTTGGGAATTGTTTGAAATCCGGTGCATTCAGGTCGACCATGCTCACCACCTGGCCGCCCGGTGTCGGCTCTAAAGGTCCGGGATAGAGGTTTTCCACTTGATCCGGTGGGAACAGGGTAAAGCGCCGCCGCCCGACCATACAGGCCGCGATATTATTTGACACGTCGAAGTGAGTGGCCGCCGTGGTTCTATTGCCCAGCCAGATACCCACGCGGGGCGGATGTTCCGTAAACAACTGGCCGCTAGGTGCCAGGCCATCGTTTGCCACCAGACCGGGAAAATGATTGTCGAGTTCCGCGGAGCCCACGTAAAAAGCAGCGCCGGTTCCCTCGAGCTTTTCATTGTTCAGTGTCTCAAAAAACTCAGCCAGGGGCATGTATTCAGTCGTAAAGTTTAACCCGTCCATCTGCGGATTGTAGAAAAACCGGGTTTTGGCTTCAGCGCCGGCTGTATAAATCAGAACCGGCCGCTCATTGGCAAAAGCGGATAAATGCGACATTGCCGCCCGGTCCGATGCGCGGCCGGCGGTCACCAGGGGGCAACCGGCCAGGGCGCCTTTCACAATACAGGGCTCACCGCCAGCAATGAGTGCGTCGAAGTCCACCTCTGCGAACTGAAGACCTTCGATAGTGTTGGTTTTTCTCTCCACTCTCATGGCAGTGGCCGGTTATTCTCTCAGCTCAACGGGTTTGGCTTTTCTTGAGGGCCTTCATATCGACCAGGCGTGACATGTTGCCAGCCGACGATATCACCGCAAAGCAGTGTTCCAACAGGCCCAACTGGTTGAGTTTATGCAGCTCGTCGCCCGTCAACGCCTGCATGCGTGATTTGCTGACCGTAAAGACATCGGGCACGGTATATTTCATTGTTTCGCCAAAGCTGGCCTCGACTGTCACGGGTTCAATTAAATCAAATGACTGCAGATGGGCAAAGAAGTCATCGACGATCTCGGCTCCCACGTGAATTCTACGCAGCACCTGTAACATCTCTTCAAAATAGGGTGAATATCCCCCGTGGGTCAGAAATAGGTTCTCTCCTTCGTCATTGTTTACCCTGGCGTCATCCATGTCGATGCTAACAATCGGGTCGGCTGGTTCTGCGCTACCGCTTTCAGCCCCCCGCAGTTTGAGTGTCAGTGGACCTCGCATATGCATCGCCGGTACGTATCTTGCGTTCCAGTGGTCTGCCTCTATAAATAGATTTTCATCTTTATCGAGACCCAGTAGAGCGACGGCATAGAACTTGCGGTCATCCGACTGGCGAAAGAAGAGGGGGTACTCTCGTTGTAGCGCCTGAAATTCGGTGGGAAATACAAGCGTCTGATTGACGTTGTTGCCAAATGCCGCGCCATACCGGATTTTGACTTTCAGGCTGCTGTGAGTTACGTGATCAAGTGCGGTAAACCTTGGCATCGCGCAGACATCCCCCGATTGATCTTTATGAAATGGGTGGCATTAAAGAATCCCGGCCGGTGACTCTCATTTACCGCTTAATCTGGCCGAAATACATTCTGCCATAGTTGCCGCCGATTTAGCAAAGTGGTGAAGTCAGTGCCCGGATAGTGCAGGTCTTATATCGCGTTTCATTTAAACTACAGGGCTTGAAAAAAGAGGGGTCACAATCCAATGGTACTTGCTTCAGATGCCTACCTTCGCTTCAGGCGCCTACTTTTGGTGATGATACTTAATAGGATCTACACCGCTCATCGACCCTTATGGGGTCCTTACTGAACTTGATTAAAAATACCGGGGGTAGGTTTGCCTCTGGGTGGCGTTTTCAGAAACTCTCGACAGCAGGGATGCTGTCGTGACCAACAGTAGGCGCTTTAGGCGAGCCCCAGGGATGGGTTCACGGCGTGTTTCTGAAAACGCCACCCAGAGGCAGACCGATCAATTGGCACGTATTTGTCGAGGTACCACAACCACCGAAAGTAGGTGCCTGAAGCGAGTGCTGTTTGGGCCACAATCAATGTGGCCCCGCCCCAGGTCTACTTCGCTCCGAAGCTTAGAATTTATAGCGTAAACCGAGATAGTACCTGGCTGCATTTTCACGGAGGAACTGCATATCGGTTCGCGAGCGGGCGAAGTTTCTCGAACTCTCTTCGTTAAGGTTGATGCCCGCGAATGACACCGAGAGTTGGTCGGTGATCTCATAGCCTATACTCAGATCGACTTGGCCGTATTCCTCGACGAAAATCGGGTTATTGAAGCCACTGTCATCATTGGTGTTTGAGAGGAATTCATCCCGCCAGTTGTAGGCGAGGCGCGCCGAGATGCCATACTTCTCGTAAATCAAGGTGACATTGGCGGTGTCACTCAAACCCGTCAGGGCAAACTGACTGGTATCCGGGGCGCCGGCGACATTGAATCCCACGTCGCCATTGACCACCGTATAACTGGCGGTGATGCCAAAACCGGTGTCACCGAAGAAATGTTGACCTTGGATTTCGACACCATCGATCGAGGCATCCCTGTTATTCAAAGGCCTGTTTACGGCGATGGCGAATAACGGGTCATCGGCATTGGGGGACAGATCGGCATCCAGTTCCAGTTGTTCATAGACGGCCGGAAGGATATTGCCATCAGCACCCTGGTTAGCCACAAATTCGGCCTGTGCCGCAGCGATCGAATCCAAGGTGTCAATATACACGGTTGCCGCAAACAGGTTGTCCTCATTCAGGTCTGCGCCAACGGCGTCCAACAGGTCAAGGGCGGCGCCGGATCGCGTACCCTCTGCACCGGAGCTCACATCGCGCAAGCCAAACAAGGATTCCGACACCGTCTCCCGGCCGACAAAGTTGCGCACGCTCTTATCGAACAGCCCGATAGAGACATAGCTCGACTCGTCGAAATACCATTCGACGGAAACATCGACATTATCCGATTCCAGTGGCAGTAAACCAGGGTTGCCTTGCTCTGCCGTCGCCAGGTTACCTGCCAGCGCCGTTGGTCCATTGGGTGCGCGCACAGTGCCGCTGGCAAACAGATTGTCATACCTTGGCCGCGCTATTGTTTTACTGTAGGAGGCACGCACTTTGACGTCTTCAGTGACATCCAGCTCAAAGTCGACACTTGGCAAAAAGTGATCGTAGGCTGTGTCTGCCTTGAGGCCGGCCGCCGATGTTGAGGCGAAGGTCGCGAAGTCATTATTCCCCTGCCAATCGATACGCGCTGTCGGCAATGAGCTGGTGCTTGAGCTCACCTCCGTATCCTCATAACGCATACCAATGTGCAGGTGTGCATTGCGACCGGCAATCTGGAACTCGTGACTGAACTGTACATACAGTGCCAGCACATCTTCTTCAATTTCGTCGAAATCGCTATTGGTTACATCCAGCGGGCGCGGGTCAGCACCGTTGTAACCTGCCGCATAAGCTGGACTCAGGGCCTCAAAGATATCAGCGGCGTTACCGCGAACCCCGTAAACGACAGAATTGCGCGTGTTGCCATCCAAACTGGCGCCACCGATGGTGAAGTCTTCGAAGCGACAGGATACACAGAACTCCTCTAGAATACCGGCACCGGCCAGAGCTTCCACATCACCCGGATTCTCAGCACCCCAGTTACCGAGGATCTGGCGATAGGCCGTGTTGTCCGTGACGTTTGTCTGGCTGCGGTAGTTGGCACCGACAGTCAGGTTTGAGTTTGCATCGAGTTCCCAGTCCGCTCTTATATCGAATTGATCGATCTCGTTTTCCTGTGTGATCGTTCGCAGATTCGCAACCTGGCTGGCCGCTCGCGCCGTATCTACAGCCAGCGCCGCCAGCGCGGCGCTATCCAACGATGAATTGCCGGATGTCGAGATCAACTCGATGATTTGAATCGGGATGTCGCCGCTATAGTCCACAGCTTGCGAGAGGGTCCCATCGACAGGCGCATATTTCATATCGAGACCGACATTAATGCGACTGTATCCCCCGGGCGCATTCGGTTTTACGGTGGCTTCCGAGCTGTGTGCATCAAAAGTGAGGGTCAGGTTATCGGCGAGGTCAAACTCTACGTTGAAGCCGAATGAATCCAGCTCATCCTTGGTCGCCCGCAGTGTCTGCTGCATTGCCGCGCCTTTATTGTCGGCATTCTCCCTCAGAAAAATGGTTGATTGCACGGGGCTGTCATCGAATACAACCTCCGTAAAAGGTCGATTGAACCAGTTGGAGACATCGTAGCGCTCTTCCTCCGCCTCATTTTCGGCAAAGGTGTAATCGGCTGTCATGCGCAGCCGGTCGCTCGGCGCAAACTGCACCACCAACTGGCCATTCATACGTTCGCCGGTAAACTCGGAGAAGTGATAGCGGCTGTCACGCGGCAGCGCTACCAGTGCCTCCGGGTCGGTGGGTGCATTCGTTAACACTGTGTCCGGTGTTATGAAATCCTGGAAGTCGGCGAAGGTGACGACATTCCAATTGGCCGAGGTAGCGCTCGCCGCCGCACTGTCGCGCTCAGTGAAGCTGCCGACCAGGCCAATACCGAACGTCTCGTCTTCATTGGTCCAACTGAAGTTGCCGCCGATTTCAGGGGTGACGCTGTCGCCGCGATCGACGGATGTATCCGCTATCGCCTTGGCACTTATCGCGGCCTGTAAGCCCGGATTGTCCAGCGGGCGGCGGGTAACGACGTTGATGGTGGCACCGATACCGCCGGATGCTACATTGGCTCTACCCGTTTTATAGACTTCAAGAGTCTGAATACCGTCGGCGGCGAGGTTTGAAAAGTCGAACGCGCGACCGGCACCACTGGTCCCCTGGCCGTCAGTACCGCCACCCACAACCGGGACGTCGGCAGTGGGCAGTGAGCGACCGTTCAGCGTGACCTGGTTGAAGTCGGGGCCAAAACCTCGAACGGTGATTTGAGAGCCTTCACCATTGACGCGGTTGATGGATACGCCCGGAATTCGCTGGAGGGCCTCAGCCAGGTTTGTATTCGGGAACTTGCCGATGTCCTCGGCGTTGATGGCATCCACAACCCCGTAGTTGTTGCGTTTGTAGTTCATCGCATCTTCGAGGGATTTGCGGTAACCCGTTACGACAACTTCCTCTATGCTGTCAGCGTCGCCGGGCTGCGAATGGACAGCGCCGGACAAGCTGGCCGCAACAGCAACCGAAATGGCGGTTCGTTTGAGTTGGATTCCGGTACCCACGGTTGGTGGGGAGCTTTTGCGTATTATCATTAGTTAGCCCCTACATTGTCTCTTATATCGTGTTTTCTATTATATTGCCCAGGCAACGATAGGCTGCTGGACTATTATTAGCATGGACCATAGCAACAAATGACCAGCGCTGTCAAATTTTCTGATCCCGGGCTGATGATCGAAATCCACGAGCTGGTCAGATCTGGGATCTGCAGGTCATGATTCGGGTTTGGTGGCGCTGCGCAGGGGCGGTGGAGGGGGCAGGGGGGTCACCGGGCCTTCCTACTGGCGGCCGGCATCCCGCACCGGTGCACAGCCGGATAATGAGGTGCTCAAGCTGGCTGCTGACAATATGCGGTTTGTTGGAAAGTCTGTTGATCGGCGTCAATACCTCAACGGCTGAGGCCACTAACATCATTTTGACTTGATTAGTTCACTTTCCAGGGGGTTAGCATGAAGCGCAAATGTATACCGGCGCTGGTTTGCTGTTGCTTGTTAGCAGCCGGGTGTGCCACCAACCAGGGCCCGAACGAGCAGGCCGGTATGATTATCGGCGGTATTATGGGTGGACTGATCGGCCAGGGAGTGGGCGAAGGTCGCGGCCAGACGGCGGCTACCATAGTCGGCACCCTGATCGGCACCTCCATCGGCGGTGCTATCGGCCGCTCGATGGATGATACCGACCGCCTCAAGGTCGGCCATTCGCTGGAGACGGTAAGAACCGGTGTGCCGAGTACCTGGCGCAATCCCGATACCCAAAGCCAGTATACGGTAACGCCCACGCGAACTTACGAGCAGAGTGGGGGGCCCTGCCGTGAGTATAGTCTTGAGGCGGTTATCGGCGGGGAAAATGAGCAGCTCTACGGTACCGCCTGTCGCCAACCCGATGGGAGCTGGAAAATTGTCAACTAGGCGTGTCTAACCGCAAACGCCCCCGATACGGGTGGTGGCCCGGTATGACGGCACTTTGCAATTAACCGCTGCAGACCACTACAATCCGCTAAAACATCTCGAGACAAACCCTATGCCCAGCGAAACCGAGTTAAGTACCAGAAAAACACAACTCGTCGGCCGGCGCGACGAATTGCTGGAGCGCCTGAACGCGATCAAAAAGGACTACGGCCGGGGGCTGGAAGCCGACCTCGAAGAACAGGCGCTGCAGTTGGAAAACTCTGAAGTCCTAACGGAGATTTCCCGTGTTACCGCCGAAGAACTCAGCAAGGTCGAGCAGGCTATCGAACGCCTTGACGAGGCTATACGGCGCCGGCATACCGCCTGAACAGAGGTGGCGACGCCTCGACCCACTCAGTAGTACGATATCAATAGCCGGTAGCCCAAGGGCGGGTGGACTGCGGGACGGAGACGGCCGTCCAGCGCACGTATGTTATGCTCTGGGCGTAGCCATCGCGTCCGCCTCTGATCAAGTAACTGGTCCGGTCTCCAGCGTCACTCGCGTAGTTAATCGCCATTGCTGCCAAAATTGCAAATCGCTTGGTGCCCCAAAGCCAAGGCGTGGGGAGGAAGCAATTGTGGGTGCTTTCACGCCCGTATACGAAAGTCGGGCCGTTGCCATCATTCTCCGTGGCGCCAGCACGGTCAACGAGCGCGGTGCCTAACAGGGTTCGGGCTGGCTGGGCCGCCTGATATTCTGAGACAAAATCGAAATCCGCTGCTTCCTTGCAACCCTCGAACAAAGCCGTGCTGCCATCCATAAACCTCGCGTTGTATGTCATTTGTCATTGGCACCTAAGAATAGTGGGCCGGCCGGGATTCGAAAATTGTGCATGGCTATGAGAAAATCTCAGTAATTTACGCTTAAACGTTGGAAAATGTACCGAAAACTGTTGCCTGGATATAGATAAATGCGCTTACTGCTAATCGAAGATGATAACCTCCTGGGTGAGTCCGTGATGAAGGGGCTGAGGCAGGAGGGGTATGCCGTGGACTGGGTGAAGTCAGCAAAGGAGGCCAGGGCCACGCTTTTCGTCACCGAGTATAAAGCCATTTTATTAGATCTGGTCCTTCCGGATGCTTTTGGGTTGGACTTGCTGGAAGAGCTCAGGGGGACGGGTAACAAAACACCAATTTTAGTTGTTACAGCTCGTGATGCTATCAGTGACCGAGTAAAAGGCCTTGACCGCGGAGCCGATGACTACATTATTAAACCCTTTGATATTGAAGAGCTATTTGCCCGATTGCGATCTCTGGAGCGCAGACTGGGTGATCGCGCGGCCTCAGTATTGACCTTTGCAGATATTTCTCTTGATCCTGCCAGTCATCAGGTTATGAAGGATGGGGTTTCCATTGAACTTCCCCAGAAAGAGTTTATGATTTTGCAACTGCTAATGGAGAACTCCGGAAGATTTGTTTCCAAGACAAAAATTGTCGAGTCGATTTATAGTTGGGACGAAGAGGTGGGTAGTAATACGGTGGAAGTCTATATCTCCGCCCTCAGGAAAAAGTTTGGCAAAGATAAAATAAAAATGCTGCGCAATATCGGCTATCGCCTGGAGAATAGGTCGTAGTGAATTCGATTCGTCAGCGCTTATATGTCTATTTGACGGTCTCGCTGTTTCTAGTCTGGCTGGTTCTGTTGGTGAGCGCCATTGTCGTTAGCAGGCATTTTGTTATTCAACAGTTTGATGCTCGTTTGAAGGAGACTTCCGGTCAGGTACGGATATTAAGCCGAGAAATTATCGATGTTCTTCAGTATACAAGATTTGGTGGGCCTGACGATATTACCCATGAGTTGGTTAATCCGACACCGATGCAGATCTACAGACATGGGATATTGGTGATACAAAGCAGGGGGGCTCCAAGTTTTCCTTTTCCTGCCGGCACTGGCTTCAAGGATGTCGTTATCGATGGTGAGCAATGGCGGGCGCTCTATGAATATGATAGTGACTATGACACCTGGGTTATAAACGGGCAGCGCTTGTCAGAGCTGCATGAGCCGCTTTACACCTTTGTCTTTGAAATTATTTGGCCGATTTTTGTCGCGCTACCTGTTGTTTTCTTATGTATCTATGTCTCTGTGAGGTCCGGTACGGCGCTGTTTAAAAATGTTACACAGGAAATACAAAGTCGAGCCCATGATAAGCTGGATTTAATCGCGACAGACACAGTACCGCTGGAAATCAAGCCATTAATAGTTGCCCTGAACGACTTGCTGGTGAGGCTGGATTCGGCGCTGACCAGCGAACGGCGTTTTACCGACAATGCCGCACACGAATTAAGGACACCGTTGGCAGCCCTGAAGACCGAGGTTCAGGTAGCGAGGCGCGGGGCCAGGAGTGAGGAAACTGTTGAGATGCTTGACAGGATATTGGTCAGGGTGAAATCCGCGGCACATCTGGTTACTCAGTTGCTTGACCTGTCACGAGTCAACCCCAATGCGGTTGAAAGCCGGTTTCACAGGACCAACCTGCAGCACATTGTTATAGATGTCTTGTCCGAGATGGCTGACTGCGCCTTGGATCGGAATATTGATCTCAGCATAGGTGATGATGGACATCACTTCATCGTTGGTCAAGACGGGTTACTCAGTGTATTGGTGAGGAACCTTGTGGATAACGCTATTAAGTACACACCTAGCGGCGGGCGTGTATCAGTTCAGGTGGCGGATTGCGATGATGGGGTTGCACTGGTTGTCGCCGATTCCGGGCCAGGGATTTCAGATGAGGTCCGCGAGAGCATTTACGACCCATTTTTTCGCGGGCCGAAAACGCAAGTTGCGGGCTCTGGCTTGGGTATGTCGATTGTGAAACGTATTGCTGATCTCCATAAGGCGACTGTTACGCTCACAAACCTGAAATCCTCTGAAGGGTTTGAAGTGCGCATTATTTTCTGAAAAGTGCTTGCTGGCAGCTTAAGATGACCCGCCAAAGTGCATAAGTGAATCGCTATTGTCTTGTGTATTGCAAACTTGTTCGTTTCCGATGCTACCGCCTTGCATCGATTTTATTCTTCGCTCCCTGGCGGCTATCGATTAAAGCCACCGATTTTAATAGCGCTCTTACTCGCAAAAGGGTTGAAACTCGTTTTCCTCGTTAGAATCATCTAGCGAGGGTTGCTCGTTATTCTATTTCGTTATATTTGCGAGCCTGGACCTAAGGTTGACTTCAGTTTCGATCTATATAGTACAGGCTTGGTTTCCACTCCTGGCGATATCTCTCTTGGTCTTTGATAGGTGATAAACAAAAATATAATCATCCTGAGGGCAGATGCAATGAGCATTTCGACATATAAAAAAAATGGTTTGTGTATGGCGTTGTTGTCAGTAATGACACAAGGGGCCTACAGTGACGGTGAAGAACTGGCGTTGGAGGAGGTTGTTGTCACTGCTGAGCGGCGCAGCGAAAATATTCAGGATATTCCTGCATCAGTATCAGCCATCACTGGAGATGCCGCAGAGAGGCTGGGTATTAAAGATGTTAACGATCTGCAAAACTTTATCCCGGGGCTGACTATCAAGAGTCAGTCTAAAGGCAATACGGCATTCAATATTCGTGGCGTTGGGGAGACCAACGATGATATTAGTGTAGAGTCAGGCGTCGGGGTTTTTATTGATGATATTTACCTGCCCCGTATGGCAGCTTCTGGTGGCGCGCTGTTTGATCTTGAGCGTATTGAGGTTTTGCGCGGACCCCAGGGGACTCTTTACGGGCGAAATACCGCCGGCGGCTCCATTAATTTTATTACCAAAAAGCCAAGCGATTATTTCGAGGGAAAAGTTTCTGCTGAACTTGGAGACCGCAACATTCACAATGTTAAAGCCTATATTTCCGGTCCGCTGGTTGATGACAAGCTTTCGGGTAAATTTTCATTCGTATCGGAAGATGCCGACGGCTATATGAAAAATGTCAAGAGCGGGCAGAAAGGCAACGGTGAGCATGTGCGTGCCGGGCGGGTGGGCTTGAGATACTCGGTCAATAAGGCTATTGAGATCAGCTTTACCGCCGATGCCGAAGTTCAGGATGGTGACCCCACCATGATGAATGTCGGTCCCGAAGGGGGCTACATGACTCAAACACATGAACTCCTGGCAATGTTCGGTGTGCTGGATGGTTCGGGTGAGCCCGCAACGCGGTTCTACGAATCCAATATTGACAATGATGGCAAAGAACAAGTGGAGAACTGGGGGTTGATGTTGCGTGCGGATGTAATACACGACGACTTTGACGCCGCTTATATTTTTGGCTATCGGGGTTCGGAGTTGGATCTGGATGCCGATCGTGATCAGGCGCCAATAAGTTTGTTTAATGAAAGCCACCAGGAAGATTCAGAATGGGGGAGTTTCGAGGTTCGTTTCTCTTCAACGCCGGAAGGTGGTCTGTCGTTGGGCGGAAAGCTGGAGTGGACGGCCGGCCTTTACTATTTTATTGAAGACGGCGCACGCGACGTAAGGTTCTATGGTGATGATGTTGCCGCCCTGCTGACGGGTGGGGCTGTTGACATGCGCCATTCGTTGGGGTGGGACCAGGAAATCGAGACTGAAGCCTACGCTGCTTTTGGTCAGGTGACAGTCAGTTTGACCGATGCTGCTCGAGTAACATCAGGTTTGCGCTGGACAGAAGAAGAAAAAACCTTGGGTTTGTCTAACAGCCTGGCGTTTTTTGAACCGGGAGACACCCCGGTCATCGAGGAGCTTTACGATATACAGGCGACTGAAAGATGGGATGATGTAACGCTTAAGTTTGGCTTTGAGTATGATCTAAACGATGAAACCTTGTTGTTTGCCCAGTATAGCGAAGGTTTTAAGAGTGGCGGCTTTAACGGCACCAGCGCGTCAGCGGCACTTGCGCGCACAGCTTTTGAGCCGGAGGATGTTGCCAATACTGAAGTTGGTATTAAAACCACCCTTGCGTCTCGCCTGCAGCTAAACTTTTCTATCTTCGATATGGACTATGAAAACCTGCAAACTACCATTGTAACGTCGGGCGGAGCTCCCATGGTCTTTAATGCAACTGCTGATATTCGAGGCGCGGAGCTTGAGATTGTTGCCTTGCTTATTAAAAACCTGACACTGGGTGTCAGTGCGGGCTATATCGACTCTGAATATACGGAGTTTGAAAGTAATCCCGATAACGAAGGCCGGCGGGTTAACGGTGTTCCGGAGTGGAAGTACAGTGTTTCAGCGGATTACGTGATGCCTGTTTCAGGCGGTCGGTTTGGGGTACATGCCGATTATTCCTGGGAGGGTGAAACGTCGAGTGTACCGGGTGCTCAGGGTCTGAAGCCTATTGCCAATTTAGAAGACTGGGATGTTGCCAATATTAGTGTTAACTACCAGCCAGACAGTGGACGCTGGGAGATTGAAGCCTGGGTTCGAAACGTAGCGGATTCGAAGTACTGGCTGTCCAACGGAAGCAGCCGAGGCGATTCGTCGCCAGAGAATTCTCTTGTCAGATACGCAGCGGCGCCCAGGACATCCGGATTGACGTTTACCTATTTTCTGGGTATGTAACCCGGAGAAACTAGCTGTAGGTTTAGGGAATTACGCACTTGAAAGCCTGCAGTCCATTATTTCATGCTTATCCTGTCCATAGAGAGTACGCCGGTTATTTGTCGGCGTTGCTCTGCTCTTTGCAAACGGGTATTGCCAGTACGTCAAAAGAAATTTCAGACTATGCCAATAGGGAGACTGTGAATGAAGTTATTAACCAAGTCGAGATTTTCATTAAACCGTTTGAAGGCGCTGATCGGTATTTTGGCAACGATATTGTCATTCGGTAGTGCCAGTGAGGTCATTGCGGTTCAGTCGGCAGCGACTTCACCGGCAACCTCTGCGGAAGCTGCGCCTGAGGCCTACGGTGATAACTGGTGGCGTTCGGTGCGCAAAGGCATGTGGGAATGGGAGGGTGCTGATTGGGATGTAGTTAAAGGTGCGCTGGAAAAGATTGAAAATGCCACGGGGAAGCGGCGATATGGCGATAAATTCGACACCATTATTGAGTATGGCCCGGGTCATTGGGTTTACGAATGGAGTAATATTGGCAACGAAGCCTATAAAGCCGGACTTGAATACGAGCGTAAAGGCAATATCGTTGCAGCTCGAAAGTCGTTTCTGCAAGCGTCGACCTATTACACACAAGCCAGCTACCCTCATTTGAGAGACAAATATGCCAGAGCAGCGCTGGCAAAGGCATTTGAAATGTATAGCCTGGCCGGCCGGTATTTTGCGGTTCCCATGGAAGTGTGGCATTTAGAGGTGGATGGTGCGAGTTTTAAGGCCTTTGTGCATTTTCCAACCAGGCATCACTCCAAAACTATGCCGGTTATTTTAAAAACGGGAGGCATGGATGTATTGAGTACCGAATTTTATCCTCTTTCAGAAACAATCAACGCTACCGGCACGGCGATGATAGCCTATGATTCTCCCGGTACCGGTAACGATGGTGTCGTCGATGTGAATTACGACAAGCATCATGTTGCTGTTCTCAAACGAGTGCTTGGCGACAAGCGTTTTGACAACAAACGTATTGGCGTGTGGTCAGAAAGCCTGGCAGGTCTTACCACAGTGAGGTTAGCGTTGGGTAAACATCGTGGCGATGTTGCTGCCGTGGTCAATAGCTGTGGCCCTATGCATACCCTTTATGCTCTCAAGCTGGCTGGTGGTATTCCGCCGCAATATGAACTCCACGATATGATAGAGGCGTATAATAACAGGCGATTATCAAAAAGAGAGATTGATGAGTTTAATCGATCAATGCTAACGCCAAGTTTGCAAGCATTATTGCAGGATTTCCAGGGCGAAACCTATATTGACCGTGTCCGTGCCACACCGGGCGATCTGTTAAACCTGCTTTCCAAAAGCTTGCCGATCTCCCTTGTCGAGCAGGGCCTGCTCGGGAAAAAAAATGTGACTAATACACCCATTCTGACTATTAATACCCATGCAGATCCATTGGTGCCACACGGGGAGAGTCAGTTGGTTACGGATGCTTCAGTCCAGGGTAAGCTGATGATCTATGACAATTATGAGGGGCACTGTGTTTCCAGGGCTGAAATTCCAATGATTATGGAGTGGCTGTCCTATCATCTGAGGCTGCTTACCGATGTCCCGGGGTTACTAGACTAAAACATCCGCGTGTTTGGTTAAGTGCTTAGTTATACCCCCACGGTGCCGGTGGTGGCTTAACGGGATTGGTTAGATCAAAATCCACCCTAAATTCGCGGCCCTGCCGTATCAGCCTGTAAGTAAACTGCTCCGGGTAGATATACATTTGCCATGTGTTGCCGTTGGATTGTGGAATAGCATTTTCCACAAACAGTTCTTTTGAATATTGATCGGCGGGGAAAGACTGTACTTGCGCCCAACCAGCATCAATGGTATGGCCGCCATACAGAGTGAGGGTATCTTCTGTGCCATCTTTGCGTCTGTGATCGTGTTTAAGTGACAAGCCCGATCCCGTTTTAGTAATTAGCCAGGTGCGCGAGGCATCATCTCCAACATGAAAAGGGACTTGCAGCTGTTTTTGGTCACATCGTCTAACGTGCATAATGAGTTTTTTATCGGCAAAGCTATCATCGTTATGGTTATCCAGCGTTACGGTGCCGGAAAAGGCTTTACCGCAGAGTTTGCTGATTGCACTGAAAAAAGCATCGTGTGTTGGGATTGATGAAACTGTTGTGTTGGCAAAAGCGGCTGGTAAACAAAAACAGGAAAGCATAATAAGGTACGGTAATTTCATTGATGATAACCCCATATTCAGATGTCGATTAAAGTAGGGTAAGGATACCCTATATCGATCCAGACTCACACCGCAGCAAGAAGGGCAGATCGTTCGCTCCGGACACTGCAGAGTGAGAGATCTTAAAAAAGCAAAAGTCGGGATGCCGCATCACTTCTTGGCAAACGAAGGGTGCAAACACTAACCTATGGAGACACTACTGTGAATTAAATGCATCCCTTTAGTGTGGCGCAAGGAGTGTGAAGTGTTTTATTCGCGCAAAAAAAGTTCTGCCACTTCTTTTTTTGCTGAAACAACATAGGTAATAAGCAGATTTGTCTGATTAATATCCGTTAGATAATCAACGTCCTTATGCATTTCTCTAATTAGATTAAAGTCGTCAGTATTAAGGTTATACGACCACAATTGATTGTTGCGATTAATTGCGTAAATTATATTATCTTTGATAACAAATCTTTTTTCACTCCCCTGGACGACCAGCTTTTCAATGAGTTGATCTTCTGCGGGACCAGGCTGCCAGAATCGGTTCATACGGTCCATGTAAATTAGTCGACCGTCGTCGCTTTTTTGCGCCCAGTTAATCTGTTTTTCGTTGATGACCGTAACTTCCAAACGATTTAAATTAACTTCTGCGAACTTCGTTATCCCTTTAATTTTCATAGATAATAACGCGTTGTTATTTTCACTATCCCACTGAAATAGCCGGGTAACAGGATGCGCTAATAAAAAGTCTCTTTTGCCGCCATCCAGAAAAACCTGAGTGAGTTTTTTGTTAGCGTTTACCAGAATGCTTTGACCGTCGGCCGCCCAGTCCATTCCATAAATAGTGGTATCCATCTGAAACTGGGTGAGTTGCCGTAAATCCCGGCCATCGGCTACCCATACCTGGTCCTCACCAGAGCGTTCAGAGCTAAATCCGATCAAATTGCCATTGGGCTGGAAAACGCCATTGTCCTCTCCCAAAACCGACCGCGTTGTGCTTGGATAGATTTCACTGACGTCTGCCTCTACCAGCGCGCTGATTAGTTCAGGCTGACTCAGTGGAATCGATGCGATATCACTATCGTACCGACCCTTAATCAAGAGCGCCCTTTGCCCGTGCGGATGAAAATTTGGCGAGCCGACAGGTTGGTCCAGGGGTAAGTCGATCTTGTTGACTTTGCCGTCATAAGACAGAGAGAAGAGTCGTCGACCTGTGCTGAAGATTAACCGCCTTTCTAATGGGGAAAAATTAGGGTAAATATTCATGTGTTCCGGTATTTCATCTGGGTAATCTACCGGGTGACTGGACAAAATTTGCCTGCCATGATTAAGCAGATCCAAATAAAGTCGACCGTCCTGGCGATTGCTGGTTATGGCGATTAAACCTTCGCTATTCGAGTAATCAAAGTCGACTAAATTTCCATCATCCAACTCGTAAAGGACGTGACTCGTATTATCACTGATTGAATAATTGATCAACTGCCAACGATTGGACAACTTTTGCAAAATGGCGAGGTTATTGTCGTTTAACCATACGGGATTTCTAATTTCGGAGTTTTTACAGCGCATTAAAACGGTTGGCGACTGTGGGCTCTCTATAGCCTTTTGGAAATCCAAACTCACCAGATCGTAACACACGTTCTGGGTTACTGGTTTGGTGCAATCCTCCGCTGAAATAAATACGAGTGCCTTGCCGTCGGGCGATAATGTATGGCGTCCGTAAGTGCCCCAGTCCGCGGTTAATTGAATTTCTTTTTGGGTGTGTATATTCCTGGCCCAGATTTTATTGACACAGAGTTTATCTAAATAGCGATGAAACAGAATGTATTGCCCGTCGGGCGAGTAAGCGGCGTTAAATTCTTTATGGTCGGTCGCGGTTATCGACTGTAACCTGTCAAAGACGAGCTGCGAACTCTGCTTGGGCGCATTAAATTTGAACCCAACAAAACCCAAAAATGCGAATCCTATAATAGCAATGATTAGATGTCTGCTTGGTTTACGAACCTTGGGCTGATGATCCGGTTTCTCAGGTTTTTCGTTTACTTGGGGTTCAGCGGAAGCAGAAGAGGCGACCTCTCCATATGGCGCTGATCCACCTTTGGCGTCCGAGTCACCTTGCCAGACAATATCGCATTCCAGGCTATAACCCTGTTTGGCGTGAGTTTTAATATATGATTGTAATTTTCGATCTCCGCCCAGCGCTTTTCTGAGTTGCGCGATACTTCTCTGCAGCGTGTTTGGCGTGACTATCGTATCGGGCCAGACTCCGGCGAGTAACTCGTCGTGGCTCACGACTTTTCGTTGGTGTTTCGCCAGATATGTTAAAACGGCGAGGGCTTTTGGGGGAATCGTTTGAGATTGCCCGTTTCGGGTGACTTGATTCCTGGACAAGTCGACGAAAAAGTCACCCACCCAATACTGTAAAGCCATCGATGTGCTTACCTGGACGAAATTTGATGCTGGAAAGTGAGATCAAAACCTGAAGCCGATACTAGCATAAACTCTGATTACAGCTAAAGCTGAATTTGTAACTACTTGATAACTAAGCGTTAAATGGCGTCAGCACAACGTCATCTAAAAGTCAGATGGACGTCAGGTATTTTAAAGCCAGTTTATTTATATTGAGCGCTTCTCGGATCATATGTAACGGTATGAACATCGACATGAAAAAGCGTTTACTAGTCGTCTTTCTCTTTCTGCTACCTTTAACAACCCTTAAGGCAGGCGAGCAGAAGTCCCTGGAATTGCCCCGAATCCAGGTAGTACCCATTCAGGATCCCAACACCGGTAGAGAATATGAGCTGTTGATTAAATTACCCGGGGGCTATGATAAAAGTGGCGACAAAAAGCACCCGGTTATTTATTTTACCGACGCCATGTGGCACGTTGAAATACTCTCCGCAACTGTAGAATATGTGATCGAAGACGCCATTTTAGTCGGTATCACCTGGCAGAAAAACTTAGCAGCGGCAAAACATGAATGGTCGAGCAGAGGTCGGGACCTGGTGCCGGCGCTGGGCAAAGATAGCAAAGGTGAGGCCCATAAGTATCTCACATTTCTCCGAAGTGAGGTCATCAAGTATATCGAAAGCAGTTACCGCGCGAACCCAGATAACCGCACTTATTTCGGCTACTCGGTCGGTGGGCTTTTTGGCGCCTATACCTTGCTTAGCCAACCGGATACATTTAAAAATTACATTATCGGTAGTCCATGGTTTGGTCCTTATCTAACTTCACTGTTTGAACCCGGTTCTCATAAAGTCTCAAAAGACCTGCTAAAGCAGACGAATGTTTTTATTTCTCACGGCGCCTTAGAAGAGAAGCTGAGCGACAAGGTAGCGATATTCGTCAGTCAACTAAAAAGCCGTAAAATTGCCAATTTATCCCTGGAGTCAGCGGTCATTGAATCAGCTGACCATACTACGGCTTTTCCAAAAACATCGGTTCGCAGCATCTACTGGCTGGCGGACCGACTCAAACCCTAATCGGCATTATTCATGCGATATTAAACGGTCTTTTGACATTAAATTTTAGAAAATTGAGTTTAGGATAGATGATGATTACAAGTTTAAAAATTATGAATCTAATCGCTGTCAGCTTACTCAGTAGCATAAGCTATTTCGCCGGAGCAGATGACAACCTGGCACCGGAAATAAACGGGCTCGATAGTAATAGTGATTTTCCCAGCCTGGATAAAACCATATCGCCACTTGAAAAAGCTTTTATCGACGCGGCGCCGGCTGATAGAAAAGATGGCATTTCTGTCGGTGAACTCGGTGCCGAAAAGGATACTGTTAATAAGCTGGCCCTGGAGATTGCCGATAATCAGCACGACCCTTATGACAGTCTGCTAATAGCCCAAAACAATAAGCTCGTGTTTGAGTCCTACTATTCGCACGGTCGTGTCAATTTGCCTCACTATCAAGCGTCGGCGACAAAAGCCTACACGGCTTTAGCGGTAGGGCGGGCGATACAGTTGGGTTACCTGACTATGGCGGATTTAGACAAACCTGTGGTCACATTTTTCAAAGAATTGGATAGAAAGCAATTGGTCGAAGGTGCGAACCGTATCACGCTTCATCATTTGATGAGTATGCGCTCTGGTGTTCGTATCGAAAGAGGTAAGCTCAGAGCTTTATTGAAAAACCCTGAACAGTTAAGAGGGCAAAAGCTGGTTCAAACTTATTTGACTCATAGCAAGCCGATTTCTTCTGATTCTCAAACCTACTTGTACCAGGCCTCCGACCCAAGCATTGTAATGCTGGTTCTGGATGCTGTAGTTCCCGGTTCCGCTGGTGATTTTATCAAAAATGAGTTGCTCGACAAAATGGCGATCAAGATTTATCACTGGACGAATAGCGTCAGTGGTGTGCCCGAAACGGCGTCTGGAGCCATGATGACTTCGCGCGATATGGTCAAGTGGGGGAGCTTGGTAATCAACAAGGGTAAATGGAATGACCAGCAATTGATCCCGAAAGAATTTATCGATAAGGCGACCAGCAAAGTCGCGCAGCCCGTTGACGATGATTTCGATTTCTCCAATTTCGCTTACGGATATTTTTTCTGGCGAACCGATATGAAGGTCGACGATAAAAAGTATGTGGTAAAGCTTGCCTGGGGCGGTGGTGGTCAGTATGTGATATCGATCGAAGATCTGAATTTGGTTATTGCTATTACTGCTCGCGCGCGAGGCATAGACGATAAGACTTTAGAGCTGATCGAAGAACGCGTGCTACCGGTTTTCGCTTCATCAACTTAAAAACGTGTAATTTGTGAAAATCACTTTTTTATATTTGATATTCGCTTCGGAGACTTAGGATGGTCCGATTTTTACGCATTCACTTGGCGGCCCATGTCTGGATGCTGACGGCTGTCCGAAGACCAACGAGTAAACCTCACCCCCAGGCCGAGCGGGATATGTGCCGTTTCGCCGAGCAGCTTGAAAATATTGCACTGATGAACAAACAGGGCCGTGAAGACTCAGAAAGAGCCCGGCGGGAAACAGCCCAAGCCAAGAATCGCATTCGCACAGGCAATCGATAATAACGGCTTAAGCAAAAGGAACTTGTATGTCTAAGCCGCTTTTCTTTCTGGTAGCTGGTCCCAATGGTGCCGGGAAAAGTACTTTCACCTCAGGCTATCGACGCCACCATCCCTTTCTTACTGTTGTTGAACCCGACGCCATTGCTAAAGAGTTAACCGGAAGCAGTGCCACAATTAATCGTGTTGCAGGGTATCGCAATGGGCTGTTGCATAAAAAGGCCCAATCTATTCCCCCGTGGCTAAGTCGTTTATTGCATATTTAATTGTCTGGTTCTGACGTTATTAGTTTCTTTAAATTTATTTCCCTCAACAGTGCAAAGGGTGGGGCCTGAGTGCGGCAAATTTTGGGCGCGTGAATGACAGGAATTTAGAGCCGTTTGGCCGGCAAAACGGGCTCACCGAAGCCGCCTAAAATTAGCGGTTAGGAAAAAACTGGACAGGAATTAGCTAAAACCAGCTAACTAATTTGTAAGCCTCCCGCTTTTAGGTGTAAGAGTCGCGGTCTAATCAGACAATCTCTGCAAGGTCACATCCCAGCTAATACATATTATACCGAGATAAACGGATTGACACATTTGGCACCCGTACCCTTCACATGATCAATATTGCGTGTCACCAAGGTTAAATCATACTGTAACGCCGTTGCCGCAATCAGTTTATCAATAGCATTGGTATCATCGGTTGCCGCCAATACCTCTCCCCAGATGATCGATGTATCAACATCTACCGACAATAAAGAATCAACAAAATCTGTTATTAACCGCTCTTGCCATTGCCTTAGTTTGTCGGCTTGTTGATGGTCATTGTAGCGAGCGAGTTTGGCAATGCCCTTGTTAATTTCACCAATGGTCAAAGCGGACAAATACAGTGTAGACTTTTCCTTTTTAGCCTTTTTCATAAAAGTCACAACGCCAGTGTCGGGCTGGCGTTTAGCAAGCTGTGATATCACATTGGTATCCAATAAATACACGATCACTTATCCATAGGGCGGGCGGAGCTGCCGGACCGTTCAAACAAATGATCCACATCGGCTTCCAGTTTTGGAATATCCATTATGGCGTCAACCAGTGAGCGTTTCTTGGGGCCTGCGGAAATCACAGCCCTCAAAATGTCCTTGATCTCGGCCTCACGAGTGCGGCCATGCTCTATCGCTCTTACCTTTAATGCCTTATCCAGGGCCTCATCAATATCACGGATTAGAATATCAGTCATAAGCACCTCTCTACATTGATAACGGATGATATCATGGATATCTAAAATATCTATGATATCTCGCTATTTAAAGGACACCGAAATTAGCTCGTTGGCTTTCTCTACCAACAATTGGGCCACATCGTAGAAAGGTTTTTCAGCACCTATGCGAAATACACCAAGTCCGAAGACGACAATTTAGAACTCGTCAAAATAGACGCTTTAAAAAAACTGGACAAAAACTGGACAGGAATTAGGTAAAAACACCTAACCTATTGATTTTAAATAAGAATAATGGCGAACCGGACGGGACTCGAATCCAGATTTGGGTGTTTTGTGGTGAAGCATGGTGTAGATATAGTATTGATTTTAAAGGATTTTTTCTGTTTATCATCTCCTACACATCACATCGATTCACACTAAATGCGGCAAAAAGTGTGGCAAGACTCCTAAGCTCTAGTCAACTCAAATAGGTGCATTTACTCTCATTATGATATTAATGTAGGTACGTACCTACAAAAATTTGCTGCTCGCCTACTTTTGTAGTAACGTGCCTACAATCGGAGTCTGATAGGAGGTTTACCATGACTATTACCACCCTCACCAGTCGAGAATTCAACCAGGATGTAAGCAAGGCCAAGCGAGAAGCATTGAATGGGCCTGTATTTATCACTGACCGTGGCCAACCAGCACATGTATTACTCAGCATCGAGGAATATCAAAAAATCTCTGATAAGGAGACAAGTATCGTTGATTTACTGGCCATGCCGGATGCCGCCGAGATTGAGTTTGAAGCCCCCAAACTAGGGAAAGAACTCTATCGACCAGCAGACCTTTCATAATGTACTTGCTCGATACCAATGTTGTTTCCGAACTGAGGAAAGCCAAATCAGGCAAAATCGATAAAAATGTCTTGGCCTGGGCAGATAAGGTTGCAACATCAAGCCTCTTCTTGTCTGTTATAAGCATTATGGAGCTTGAAACCGGTGTTCTGTTGATTGAACGCCGAGACCCTACGCAGGGCGCCGTATTACGCTCCTGGCTTAATACCCATGTATTGCCCGCTTTTTCAGAGCGCATACTGCCTGTGGACACGGCTGTTGCACAATGCTGCGCCAGGCTCCATGTGCCTGACCCTCGTTCAGATCGAGATGCATTGATTGCCGCAACGGCATTGGTTCATGGCATAACGGTTGTTACTCGGAATGTTGATGATTTTGTGGCGACTAAAGTGGAGTTGTTGAATCCGTGGGTAGTAGGCTGACGTTCGCTTTCGGCCAATTTCGGACATTATTTTTTTCAAAAGGTTATCAACCTAGTCAAAACTATTAGATTCTTTAAACGGAATTATGGACTGACCTAGGTTTCATAGGCACTTCCCGGGTCACTTCATTCGCCTTCCGCCTACCAAGGACAGTGATGCATCTCCCAACTTTATACATTTCATTCGATGAATGCCTCATGATCAATTCCGCCACCCGCAGCCATCAATGAAGACAACACCTTTTGCACATCAGGATCATTAGATTGACGAAGGCTCTCCACTAGATGTTTTTGTTTTCGAAGCCGCTCTGGATTAACAGCCGTCGATTCCAACAATAAGTCGAATGTCGGAGGCACCCACAACTGAACATCAGCTTTCGTGCTGGCTCTCAAATAATTATTCAATCCCACATAATCATAATCAGGACACCAAAAAACTTTCGGCGCTCGCTTTCGGAATCCAAGCCAATCAATCAACCGTGAATCTGCCATACCGTGATAAGCAATGACTGAGGTAACTTCCTCGGGCAATGGAAACCGCTGACAATTCCATAGGCAGAAGTCATTCTCTACAAAGGCAATTGTCTCATCACTGTACCAATCATCACTCGGCTCTATCACTATTGAAGCTATGCCTGTTTTATCGCAAATGTCAGACACCGACACACTGACGTCAGAATCCAAACGCCTCCACACGCAATCCCCTCTGGATCGTACCAATATGGCAAACTGTTTCTGCCTCCCCCCTTTATGGGCGTCGCCAAATAACTTCGCAGCACTGGCATGATCAAGTTCTTCCGGAGAATCTGGCGTAGCTGCCATCAACTCCAATAGTTCCGGTTCCCGATTGACCACAATGCGCTTGCCTTCAACGCGAAGGATGCTGTTGTCCAACAGTACGTCAATTTCCGCTTTCGCAGACTTGGACAAGCTACTCTTCAATACAAACCCTTCATCAAGAAGTTTGTTGAGAGACCTTATCGTCGCAGCACTGAAACGAAATTTAGCCATGACCGCCAGTCGCCTGTTCTTTTCGCTCCATCGCCCACCAGTGCTCAGGTTTTACAACGAGCGAAGCCGCTTTACCATTGCCTGATTCTGCCTGCGACAAATCAATGGCATAGCTGGCCAAATCGACCGGATTTACGGAGGTGAGCAGAGGAACAAATCCCAGAGAGCGACTGCTTTCAATCAAGGCCCGGCCATTTTCCGGGTCCAAGTCGGCAGCTTCATCAATCGTATAAGGTAAGCTGATGTCATTTCTTCCCTTACTTGAGCTGACCATGTGCGTCATTAAAAACATCATAGTCAGTATTTTTAGCGGCAGTCGAGTCCCGGTAGAGCCCACTTTATCGAGGGTCTCGTGAACATGGGTATTGCCGTCTTTATTGACCGTATGAAAACCCACTTCAAACAAATCTTCTAGTCGGATATCGCCTTCATCACTGTTACTGACGGCCCGATGTATTAATTTAATAGCAGCCTCGATACTATCCTCATCCACACTCACCCCTTCAAAATTCAGATTACCCGTCGCTCCACTTTCTAAAGCGCCGCTGGCCTCAACAATGGCTTTTAGCGAATTAACGATCTTTTCATTGGGTTTAATTAAAATCTTGAACTCTTTGAGATTGGATATTTTCTTGCCACGCAACACACGGTTCAACTTATTGATCTCATCATCCAGCCTATCGTAATCTTGAAGATAGCCTTGATAGTGAGCGCCGATGGTGTAATAGCCTGCAAGCCTCTGGTTCCGTACATTGGTCTCCATTTCCTCTATCGCATCCCAAACCTGCAATAGATGGTTATAGCCCTCAATGTTACTTTCAAAGCTTCTTTCCGACCGGTAGCCACGATTTTGAATCTGCATATAAAGGCTTTCACAATCTCTAACCAGGTTTCTGTAGCTACTAAAGAGCTGAATGTAACGCCTCATATTTGAAAGGAGGTTATCGTCGGGGGAATAATTGGAAATTGGCACACCCTCCGGCCAGTCCGCCAGAGGTATGTGGATTTGCCGCTCAAGGTCAGTCAGCTCGGATAGCTGTCGATTAAGCTCTTGCGCCTGTGCAATATCCTCAGCGTGATCCGTACTGATCTGATTAATCTCTGTTGTCAGGCCATCAATCAGGATGCCGAGCTCTCTTTTTTCCTCTTCAAGTAGCGACAATTTCTCCGTATCGTCCTTTGCTTTATTCTCATCGCCTTCCACCTTTCGCCATAAATTCAAATCTTCAGTGATTTCTTTGCAGCGTTGTTTAGCCTTCTGGTGTTCTCCTTTGACCTCTTCCAAATCTTCCAGAGTACTGATCAAATCCTCGTAGTGTTTAACTTCCTTAAGTAGTTCAATCTTCTTGCCTTCCAACTGCTGTTGATCAAACGCGCTCAGGTCTTTTCCTGCGGGCAACGCGTTCAAATCAAGCTCGAAGTTATTGTATTTGAGCAAACCGTTATCGATGAGCTCAACGACGGGGTCCAGCACGTCGAATAGATCTGCGCTATCTTCCATTCTTATCGGCTCATTGCCACCAAGCGATCCGACTTTTAAGGTAAAAATCTCATTGCCAAATAGCTTGCCAATATCCGCTTTTGCCTCATCCTGCCAATGCTTGCTGATAAAGGTATAAAGCACAGGATCACCATCAATAAGCGCTTGAATGCCGTCAAGCTTTCGTCTAACTGATTCAAGGTTCTCTCGTACAGAGGCCAAGGTATAGTTGCCACTGGTTTTCACCATCGCGGCCAGTGAATCCCGGTGACCTTCAGCGGACTCTAGTTCTGAAAGAATATGGCCAGTGGATGTCCATAGCGTCGATTCCTTTTCTTCTACTTCTCTCTTATGTTGATCTAACCATACATTCAATCTGCTGATTTCAGAGACATGCTGTTCAACCTTTTTCCTATACCCATTCACCTGCTTCTGAAGATGTCCTTGGTGCTCATGCACATTTTTAATTTTTTCGTTTAATTTAGACGCTCGGTCTTCTAAGTCAATGCGTACTGTTGCGGTATTTGCCTCAATATAGAGGTAGAGATAATGGAGCTCCCACACCGCGGCATCACCCTCTGCAATTTTTTCAGATAACAACCGTATATCATCTCCTGAATCCCTCAGGGCATTCAGTTGTATCAGCTGTTTATCATAGTCAGAAAAGGCTTGTGCCCTTAGCTCCTCAAATTGCTTTTCATTGTGGACACTTAGAGCCAGGCTAAAAACCTGCAAAAGGCCATGTTTTATATCAGACGCTTTTATTTGTTTTTGAGTAATCACTGACAGCCACAGCCGCTGGAATACCTTAAACCGCTCAAGACTGCCTACCGGAACTAGCCCCAAATTTAGCTGTTTTTCATTGTCAGCGCCGCACAGGGCTCTTGCGACATCAGATGATTTTAATGAACTAATGGTAACACCATTCTTAACCAGCATATTTCGCTTGAAGTCAGCGTAATTGGCTATAGACTTGTCCTCGTTGAGATAATGCGCAATGTCTAACGGTGCTTGATAAGTAAAATGCTCAAACTTGTACAGTTGAGCAGGCCCCAATCCGGCAGCGCCCAACACACAGGTGCCCGTTGGCGTATTGATTTCAACCAGAATAAAACTGCTGGTCGATGGGAAGTAGAATTTACGGCTTTCCTCAATCGTGTATTCTTCGAACTGCGCGCCTTTTAAATCAGGAACAAGCAAAAACTGTAGCGCATTAATCCCTGTCGACTTACCAAAGTTGTTGGGGCCACAGAACGAAACGGCGGCATCCAGTGGGATATGGCCTTCTAAATAGGTGCCTGAGTTAATCAATATCAGTCGGGTTAATCCAAACTTGATACTGATGCTTTGACTATTACTCACCCCTCAACCTCCATGCCACCAGACTGTTCTCCCGAAGCCGACCAACTTTCCACTGAGCGTAAAAAACGCTCAACTGGGGATAAGAACCGAATATTGTCCCCATCCTCAATACAGAAGCCTTTATCCTTCAACCAATTGATACTTTTTCTTAAGGCACTCGTATCAGGTATCTCTGCATCACGATAAAGATCTTGGTGGTAGGTTTGTGCAGCCGTAAAAGAGGCCCAGGCAATAGGCTGCTCTCTGAGTGTATAGGCGGGGTCAATATTTTGATCTTCCAAATAAGAAAATAAAGTATAGATCACCAACGCCGCTTTCTTGGTGGCACTCAGCAAGGCAGCGCTGCGCTCCTCTGTGTTATTGAAATAAAAGAAGCCGGATGAATCATGCACTAATTCATAGCCGAGCAGGGTAAACAATTGCTGATAAGACGCTTCCCTTTTCTGCAACTCTCGATACAGCAATGCGCCACCCTCGCCTAAGCTCGTGATATGCACTCCGTTTCTCAACTTTTGGTAGATGTCTTTGGCATTGGGTAGCATCGAATCCATACTCGAAGGGAATAAGCTACCGCCGAAATCATCCGCTTCGCGTTCTAGTGAGTATTCGTTATCGTCCATCACAGCCTCTTATTCTTGATTACTATTTCCCTGACAGCTCGCGGCGCGGCATATCGATTCTATGGGTCAATGTTTCATAACGTTTTCTTTCCTTCATCGCAGAGGCCAACTGTGGCTCCATACTGGTTAATCTGAGAAAGATTTGCAGCATATAAGCTGTCGAAATATCGGGATAATTATCCAATAGCCATTGGAAAGTATCGTTGATAGGCACACGCCCCTTAAGCTGATTGAGCACATCAGGGTATAAGGTGGGTGCTCCGCGCTCACCTTCTTGAACATCCGGCAAATACGTTTTCTCAGGAGAGTATTGCGCCAAACCTGCTATATAAGCATCAATTTCCGTATCGCCATCGGTTAATGCGGGTGAGTAACGCTTCGAAACATCCGGTATCGGAAAATTATCGGCGTATTTAAAGCGCGTGTTGGCCAGGTAGGTTAAGGCATCCGAAATACTTCGCGATAGCCGTGTTGCTTTTCGGTACGCTTCTCGCAAGGGTGCTAGTTTTATTTGCGAGCGGTGAATGCTTGATGACATTTCTGCTCTTAAGTCTAGTATTCGGAAAATTACCTGTTCCATAGTCTCCCGCTGAGTGACTAGCATAAGCTGGCCATCACGCCGATAACTGCGCAATTTATTTTCCAGCTCTGTCAGCGTGCGGCTAAAAATGCCTTGAGGCTCGATCATTTCCAGCATCGGAATGATGTACTGCTCCCACAGGTCATTGGCCTCTTTATAACGTTGTTTTACCGTAAAACTGGGCGGATAACTTTTCGACTTTTCAACTGCCCTGAGAATCGCCTTTTCGTTCACAGACGACTGATTCTGAAGATTGGATAAACGCAAATCCATCTGCTCAAGGTATTGATCCGAATTCAGCTTGTCGTTTCGAGCAATTGCATCGGACAACTGGGCGATCAAACTGGAAAGCTGTTCCACCTCGATTCGGATATTACCTGATAAGCCAATCGACTCTTGCTCAGCCATCTCATTGAGGAAACGACTCACTCGCCTATCGAGCTGAAACGAACCTTCTACACGGGGTGCTTCACGAATCACCTTGGCTTGCAGGAGATCAGCTTTGGCTTTAAATATATCGCCCGTCGCATTGTTCTTCAGTACACGGGTGGCTATGCGATTAAATTCATCCCCAGTAAATACTCTGTGCACCTGCTCTTCACGAATGGTCTCTATCAGAACGATATACCGATTCAGTGTTGTTATGATCTGGTGAATGTATTTCATAATACGAACAATCCTTATCGATGACGTGCTATCGCGATAAGTGTCATCGTAGAATTAGCTTAGGCACTTTAAACGGTCTTGCTGCCACATTCCCGAGATAGGAAGGAAAACCCACACATTGAATTTTATCGAACCTAATCGGAGCGTTCTTGCTTTCGCCATTTATCAACAGTATCTGCAACATTGAGGTCATCAGGGCCTTCAATCCATTTTTGATAAAAATCAATATCATCACTATTAGGAACAGGATCAGCTTTATAGAACTGCACTCTAGTTGGTAATGGTACGGCCTCGCCAAGAGCCATACATTCGCCTCGCCCCAACCCGGACAAAATATCAACTAAATCTCTCTCCCCTTCTGGAACAAGATTCTTAACATAGTTTTGGTCTGTGGGATTTGTAATCCTAAGACATATAAAAGAACCACATTGTGCCAAAACGGTTTCAGAGAGCTCATGTGGTCTTTGACTGACAACCCCTAACCCGACACCATACTTCCTCCCTTCTTTGGCAATTCTCTCCATAGATTTTCTAGCGCCAGAAAATTCCATAGAAGAATCTCTTGGGATATATGCATGAGCCTCCTCGCACAAGAGAAGTAATGGAAATTCCTTATATTCGGCGTTTTTCAAGATTGTTGTCGTCTTTTTTCGTTTACGCAGCTAACTCTTCCTTAGAATCAGTCCGCTGCGGGTTTAAAGCGATCTCCCCAACCGGCTCCCAATTCCTGGTGTCACCAGACCATCGTTGCGGATTTTGCCGTTTTGCCTGCTCGTAAATCCGCTTGCGGTTCGACAGTATTTCCCCATCCTTTCCTGCATGCCTCTGGGCAGGTGTGACAAACCTGATGCCACTGTGGCGATGCTGATGGTTATACCAGTGCATAAACTCCTCAGCCCATTGCCTCGCGCTCTCCAGCGACTCAAAGCCTTGTGAAGGCCAACTGGGACAGTACTTCAATGTCCGGAATAGCGACTCTGAAAACGGATTGTCGTTACTCACGCGCGGTCGGCTGTGCGATGGCGTGATGCCCAGTTCATTCAACTTCACCTGCAAGGTCTGCGATTTCATCGGCGCGCCGTTGTCCGCGTGCAACACCAGCGGTTGGCGGAAGCACTGTTCCCGCATCACCGCTCGCTGTATGAGCGTCGCGGCATCTTCGCCCGATTCCTGCTCATGAACCTCCCAGCCCACACCCTTACGGCTGTAGATGTCCTCCACCAGATACAGGAAGTAGAACTGTCCTCGCACTCGTGACGGCAGATAGGTCACATCCCACGACCAGACTTCATTCAGCGCTTGTGCCACGTGTGTCGTCGGCGCCTTGGGCTTTTGGCGTGCCTTGGCTCGCCCACGACAATGAAGCTGATCGGCCGCTTTCAACACGCGATAAAAGCTCGATTCCAAGGCGATATATTCACCGCGATCGGCCAGGCGCGGTACAATCTGACTCGGCGGCAAACTGGCAAACTCGGGTTCATTACACACCTCGATGATCCGCTCGCGCTCCTGCTTTGTCAGTTTGTCGCTCGACTCCGGTCGTGTCGCCAATGGCCGCAAGTCTTCACCCACTTCCCGGTACAGGATTCCCTTGTTCTCTGGCTTTGTTGCGCCAATTGTACAAGGTTCCTTCACAAATGCCTTCCTCTCTCGCCACCTCCGGTATGGATAGGTTGTGGGGTAGCAGCATCTTCTTCAGCACCGCGGCTCTACGCTCAGCAAAATAGCGTGGCATATCATTCCCAATACCGCCCCCTGTCTAGTTTTTCACCATTTCACTGGAGGCGACAACAATCCTGACACAGGGGGCCTACGCCAGTCTGGCCTTAACCGCCGGCGTCAATCCAGCATTTATCGCCAACCAACTTGGTCACGGATTGGAAATGACACTGAATATCTACGGCAAATATATCAACTCAGAAAACGACAAGCTGGAGCTGGCAAAGATCGAAGAACAGGGAGAAAAATGAAAGTGCGGCAAAAACGTGGCAGGAAATACGAAAAATCACCTAACCCATTGATTTTAAACAAGAATAAATGGCGGACCGGACGGGACTCGAACCCGCGACCTCCGGCGTGACAGGCCGGCATTCTAACCAGCTGAACTACCGGTCCGCGTAGCTGACCTGGTGGGTGGTACAGGGATCGAACCTGTGACCTACGCCTTGTAAGGGCGCCGCTCTCCCAGCTGAGCTAACCACCCCAAGTCAGGAGCCGGGTATTCTAATGATAAAACCGCCAGGGTCAATCAATTTTCTATAAAATTCAAAAAATTAGCCCCACAAACCAGCCCGATTTAAACCCCGCGCTCAAGGTGGGAAGAGAGGACGGGGTAGACACCCAGCCTCGATATTGTGAGCGCTGCAGATCAACTACAGATTACAACTCGCAAATAGTCTTATTTATATTATAATAATCGACGGTCCTGGCTTATCGAGGATAGTATTGTTTGTGGACGCTGCCGGCATGCTATATCCGGCCAAAAAACTGGGCAACACCTGAGTAAATGAAGAAGGGCGATGGCGCCGGGCGGCAAGACAGTACAGACCGAGAAAAAATACCCCAGACCCGCAACCGGCAACACAGATCGAGAACGGACACCCCAGACCCGTAACAGACAGCACAGACCGAGAACGCATGTCCGATACATTTGAGCCCACCGAACACCCGCATCGTCGCTACAATCCGCTCACCGGAGACTGGGTTTTGGTGTCCCCCCATCGCAGCAAGCGCCCCTGGCAGGGCCAGTCTGAAGTACCGGACCTGGAGGCCAGGCCCGCCCATGACCCGGAATGCTACCTGTGCCCCGGCAACAAACGGGTCACCGGTGATGTCAATCCCGATTACTCAGGCACCTACGTTTTTACCAACGATTTCGCCGCTATCAAAACCGATACGCCCCCGGTGCAAACCGATGACCCGTTGTTTTGCCTGCAAGCGGAGCAGGGCACCAGCCGGGTTATCTGCTTTTCTCCCGACCACAGTAAAACCCTGCCGGAACTGAGTCGCGCCGAAGTGCGCCAGGTAGTCGACTGCTGGGCCGAGCAGGTGGCAGACCTGGGCCGCGCTTATCAATGGGTGCAGGTCTTCGAAAACAAGGGCGCCATGATGGGCTGCTCCAATCCCCATCCCCACGGCCAGGTCTGGGCCCAGCGCCACCTGCCGACCCTGGCGGAACGGGAGGACCGGCACCAGTCGACCTATCACAGCGACACCGGCGAAGCCCTGTTGCTGGCGTACGCCCGCCGCGAGTGGGACAGTGGCGAGCGCCTGGTAGTGGCCAATGACGACTGGCTGGTGGTGGTGCCTTACTGGGCTTGTTGGCCGTTTGAAACCCTGCTGCTGCCCAGATTCGCCGTGGCCCGCCTGCCGGACCTCGGCGACGCACAGCGCGACAGCCTGGCAGATATCATCCGCCAAATCACCACCCGCTACGACAATCTGTTCAACACCTCCTTTCCCTATTCGATGGGCTGGCACGGCGCGCCGGAAGAGGGCCGGGCGCGGCCGGATTGGCAACTGCACGCACACTTCTATCCGCCACTGCTGCGCTCGGCGACGGTGCGCAAGTTTATGGTGGGCTACGAAATGCTGGCAGAAAGCCAGCGGGATTTGACCGCCGAGCAGGCGGCCGCCCGCTTGCGGGCATTGCCGGCCGAGCACTACCAGGCCGCCCGCGGTTAACGGAGATTCTCAATGAAGGTGGATACAGGCAATCTGGGGCCGGCGGTCGGCAATGCATTTGAACAGCACTTTGAGCGCCCGCCGCAGTCGGTTTTCTCCGCCCCCGGTCGCGTTAACCTGATCGGCGAACACACGGATTACAATGACGGTTTCGTGTTGCCGGCGGCCATCGACTACCGTATCTGGATGGCTGCCGCACCCCGCGAGGACCGGCGCATTAATGCTATCGCCCTCAACCAGTCGGGTGCCGGCGGTGAGCCGTCCCGGGTGAGCTTCCGCCTGGATGCCACGATCGAGACCGATGCCGCGGCCCCCTGGAGCAATTACCTGCGCGGGGTGGTGCGGGAGCTGCTAAACCGCGATTACCCCCTCTGCGGCGCCGACCTGGTTATCGCCGGCAATGTGCCCCAGGGGGCGGGCCTCAGCAGTTCAGCGGCGCTCGAAACTGTGAGTGTCAGCGCCCTGACCCGCCTCGCCGGCGCCGCCATCGACGGTGTGCAGGCGGCCCGGGTTGGGCAGGCGGCGGAGAACGACTTTGTCGGCTGTAACTGCGGCATTATGGACCAGTTGATTTCCTGTCTCGGCGAGGCGGGCTGTGCATTGCTGCTGGACTGCCGCTCGCTGCAAACCCGCGCCGTGCCGCTGCCGGCGGATATGTCGCTGCTGGTGGTCAATTCCAATGTCAAACGCGGGCTGGTCGACAGCGCCTATAACGTCCGCCGCGCCCAGTGTGAGCAGGTCGCATCGCACTTTCAGGTGGCGGCATTGCGCGATGTCTCCCTCAACCAGTTGGCCCGGGCGCAGAACCAGCTCGATCCCGTTGCCTATCGCCGCGCCCACCACGTGATTACCGAAAACCAGCGCACCCTGGATGCCGCCGAAGCCCTGTCCGGCGGCGACCTCGAGGCCATGGGCCGGTTAATGGAAGCGTCCCACGCCTCGATGCGCGACGATTTCGAGATTACCGTGCCCGCCATCGATGCACTGGTCGACATTATCAAAGCTGTGGTGGGCACCCGTGGCGGGGTGCGCATGACCGGCGGTGGCTTCGGCGGTTGTGTGGTGGCACTGGTGCCGGCCGCTTTGCAGGCGTTGGTGGTGGAACAGGTGCAGCAGCATTACCCGCAGGTCAGCGGCCTCGAGCCGAGCATTGTTGTCTGCCGGGCCAGTCGCGGCGCCTTTGCCTGAGGCGTCGGGCAGGCTGTCATTGCGATGTCGTTGTGAGGGTAAGTGACAGTAGTCAGTTGCAACAGTAAGTCGCCATATTGAGTCACAACTAGCTGCAAGTAGCCACAAGGTTGTCGCGGCGTAGTTTCAACCTGTTTCCAGTGCGGTGCAAATGTAGTTCACAGCGCCACACTTATTGCCCGTGGATCGGTAGGCGCAGTGATAGGTGACTGATATACTTCGGCTTCCTCAATCCAGGCGGGCAATGTATTGATCTCTCGAACCCTTCTCCACGGTAGTTGTTTCCTGATCATGCTGGTCTCGCTGCCGGCCCTGGCGGCGGTCGATGTCTACGATTTCAGCAGTGAAACCGAACGCCAGCGCTACCGCTATTTCGTCGAGGAGCTGCGCTGCCCCAAGTGCCAGAATCAAAACCTCGCCGGTTCCGATGCCCCTATCGCCAAAGACCTGCGCCGGGAGTTATACCGCCTTTTGCAGGAGGGCAAAAGCGATCCGCAAATTGTCGATTTTATGGTCAGCCGCTACGGCGACTATGTATTGTACCGGCCGCCGCTGCAGCGAAATACCGCTGTGCTCTGGGGCCTGCCGCTGGTGCTGGTGGGTCTGGGTATGCTGGTTTTTGCGTTGATTCTGCGCCGCCGCCGGGTGCGCACCGACGCCGGTGATACCTTGACGACGCTGGAGACGCTGACCGAGCAGGAGCGCCGGCAACTGGAGCAGTTGCTCACCAGCGAGGAGGGAGCCCCGGGCTCTTCGACTCAAGACTCTAAGACACAGGAGAAGGGTTAGCACCTATGGCGTTGTTGTGGGCGGGTTTTGTGGTATTGGCGCTGGGTGCGATGGTCTTTGTTCTCTGGCCGGTGTTAAGGCAGATGGTGGGGCCGGTCAGCGGAGAGGGCGGGCCGGCGCGCGGCCGCTCCAATGTCGAACTCTACCGGCAGCATGTGGATGAGCTGGCCCAGGCGCACGAGCGCGGCGATATCGACGCCGACCAGTTCCAGCAGTTAAAGCTGGAGGCGGACCGCGCGCTGCTCGAAGACAGCGCACCGCAAACCGACACTGGGGCGGCCCCCGCCCGGGGCCGGTGGGCACGGGCCAACACCGGGCTGGTCGTAACCGCCCTGGCGGTGCCGCTGGCGACTGTGTGGCTCTACTTCCAATTGGGTGCCAGCGAAGACTGGGCCATCGAGCAGATGGCGCTGGAGAACCGGCGCCAGAGCCTGATGGACCAACATACCGGCAAGGAGCCCGACCGCGAGCGAGTCCAGGCCCTGGTGACGCGGCTGCAGCAGCGCCTGGCCGCACAGCCGGACAATCTGCAAAACTGGTTCCTGCTCGCCCGTACCGCGCTGGAGCTGCAGGATTACGACGCCGCCACCACCGCTTACCGGGCCATTATCGAGCGCGATCCCAGCGCCAGCCGGGTGATGGCGGAACTGGCGCAGACGTTGTTCCTGGCCGCCGATAATCGCATTACCCCGGAGGTGGAACGCCTGGTGGCGCAGACGTTGAATCTGGACCCGAACAACGATATGGCCCTGGGTCTGGCCGGCATTGCCGCCTTTCACCGGGCCGAATACCAGACGGCTATCGACTTCTGGCAGCGGGCGCTGGCGCGCCTGGCGCCTGATGCGCCCAGTGCCATGGCCCTGACCGGCGGCATTGGGCGCGCCCGCCAATTGCTGGTCGCGGGCGCTGCGGAGCCCGGCGCCGAAGTCGCGCCGGCGGCGGCCGGGTCCGCAGGTGAGCCGGGGCTGCAGGTTAAGCTCAATGTGTCCCTCGGCAAGCAGATCACCACCCGTGCCGAGCAGGTAGTGTTTGTCTATGCCCGCGCCTGGCAGGGGCCGAAAATGCCCCTGGCTATCGCCCGTTTTCCGGTGGCGGACCTACCCCGCGAAGTGGTGCTGGACGAGTCCATGGCCATGGCGCCGGGTATGACCCTGGCCAGCTTTCCGCAACTGGAACTGGTGGCCAGATTGTCCCAGTCGGGCCAGCCTGCACCGCAGCCGGGCGACTGGCAGGCCACCCGCGGGCCGGTCAGCGCCGCCGAGCTGAGCGGGGCGGTCGAGCTGGTGATTGACACCCAAATCCCCTGACCCAGTCACCCGTCACCCCGCAGTCGTCATTCCCGCACAATGCGTGTAGAATCCCCGCCTTACGGCCGTCCATCGCGGTCGTTACCTGTTGTCGGAGGCCGCTTGGACACATGAGTTGAACACACGAGTTGGACACATGGTTGGGCCGCAGCCGGTAACGGTGTTGCCGGTGGGCGTGGGAACCGCCGGTCACTGTTTGAATGCCGGCTGTAAGTGTATTAAAAACAATGAGTTAATAAGAAGTCATTGAATGGCTAAGCAGCAACAGAAAAGCCGACCAGTAACAGAAAAACAGTGAACGGTCGCAAAACGCCCACAGGCAAAACATCTAAACTAGTCGCACAACATCTATCGGAAAAAAGTAGTTAAAACAACAGTGAAGAAGAACGCAAAGTTTTTGAGTGAAACGATTTCATGCGCTTGAAGTGTATAAAGCTGGCCGGCTTTAAGTCTTTTGTAGACCCAACCACCGTATCCTTTCCAAGCAATCTGGGCGCCGTCGTCGGCCCCAACGGTTGCGGCAAATCCAATATCATCGATGCCGTGCGCTGGGTGATGGGGGAGTCTTCCGCCAAAAATCTGCGCGGCGAGTCCATGACCGATGTGATTTTCAACGGCTCCGGTGGGCGCAAGCCGGTGGGGCAGGCGTCGATCGAACTGGTATTCGACAACAGCGCCGGCACCCTGGTGGGGGAATATGCCAGCTACAGCGAAATCTCCGTCAGGCGCAAAGTGACCCGCGACAGTCAAAACACCTATTACCTCAACGGCAACAAGTGCCGCCGCCGGGATATCACCGATATTTTCCTCGGCACCGGATTGGGGCCGCGCAGCTACGCCATTATCGAGCAGGGTATGATCTCGCGGCTGATCGAGGCCAAGCCGGAGGAACTGCGGGTTTATATCGAGGAGGCGGCGGGTATTTCCAAATACAAGGAGCGCCGCCGTGACACCGAAAACCGCATGCGTCGCACCCAGGAAAACCTCGAGCGCCTCACCGATATCCGCGAAGAGCTGGAGCGGCAGTTGTCGCGTCTGGAACGCCAGGCCCAGGCGGCGGAAAAGTATACCGAATTCAAAAAAGAGGAACGCCTGCTCAAGGCCCAGTTACAGGCCCTGCGCTACAAAAACCTGGACACCCAGGCCGGCGCCCAGCAGGCGCGCATTCGCGATCTTGAGGTGAAAGTCGAATCTTTCGTCACCGACCAACTCGGCAAAGACACCGAGATTGAAAAATACCGCCTGAACTACACCGAACTGAGCGACAAGTTTAACGAGGTGCAGGGGCGTTTCTATGCCGTTGGCAGCGATATCGCCCGCATCGAGCAGACCATCCAGCACGCCCGCGAGCGCACCCGCCAGTTGCAGACCGACCTGGAGCAGACCGACCGCGACTGCCGCGAGACCGAGGAGCACCTGCTCAGTGACAGCCGTAAGGCCGAGGGCTGGGAGGCGGAGCTGCTGGAGATCGAGCCGGAGCTGGAGCTGATCAAGGCGGCGGAGCAGGATTCCGGCGAAGCCCTGCTCGGCGCCGAAGAGGCGATGCAGCACTGGCAGGGCGAGTGGGACAGTTTCAACCAGACCGCCGCCGAACCGCGCCAGCGCGCCGAGGTACAGCAGTCCCGTATCCAACATCTGGAGCAGGTGCAGACCCGCCTGCTGGCGCGCATCGAAAAGCTGACCGAGGAGAAATCCAATCTCAGCGCCGGCCCCGCCGAGGAGGAAATCGGGCTGCTCACCGAGCAGTTGGCGGAGCTGGACCTGGAGGCCGACGCCAAACGCGGGCGTATCGAGCAGCTCAACGATGACATCAGCCAGTTGCGCGACGATAACCACGCCCGCTCCGGCGACCTGGACCGGGCGCGCACCGAGCTGCAGGCCATGCGCGGCCGCCACGCCTCGCTGGAGGCACTGCAGCAGGCGGCCTTGGGGGAGCGCAGCGAGGCTGTCGGCGCCTGGCTGGAACAACAGGGGCTGGCCGATCGCGCCCGGCTCGCCGCCGACCTGAAGGTCAGCGACGGTTGGGACCTGGCGGTGGAAACCGCTCTCGGCAACACCTTGCAGGCGGTCTGTATCGAGACCCTGGACAGTGTCGCCGGGGTAATCGGCAATTTGCAGCAGGGCGAACTGGTGCTGCTGGACACGGCGGCCCGGGTACCGGCGCCAGCGGCCGGCGGCCTGCCGGGCGAGCGCCTGCTGAGCACCAAAGTGGCTGCCGAGTGCCAACTGGACGGTGTGCTGAGCGGCATCTATACCGCCGACGACCTGGCCGGCGCGCTGGCGCTGCGGCCACAGCTCGGCGCCCACGAATCGGTGATCACCAAAGACGGCCTGTGGCTGGGCCCCAACTGGCTGCGGGTGTCGCGCGAGACCGACGCCACCTCCGGGGTGATTGCCCGCAAGCAGGAACTGGAGGAGCTCGACGCCGGTATCGCCAGCCAGGAGGCCGAGGTGGAGCGCCTCAGCCAGGCACTGGAGACGGCCGTCGAGGAGGTGAAAACCCTCGAGCAACAACGGGAAACCCTGCGCCGCGAAGCCGACGAGCACAGCCGCCGCTACGGCGAGCTGCGCTCGCAGCTGAGTGCCAAGCAGGTGCGCGTAGAGCAGATCGCCGTACGCCGCCAGCGGGTCGAGAGCGAGATTCAGGAAGCCCGCGAGCAGATGGAGCACGAGGGGGAAAATCTCTCCGAGGCGCGCATGATTCTGCAGGAGGCGATCGAGGCGATGGAGCGCGACACCGATCGCCGCGAAGCCCTGTTAAACCAGCGCGATGATATTCGTGCCAAACTGGATCAGGCGCGCCAGCGCGCCCGCCACGACAAAGACAAAGAACACGAACTGGCCATGCGTCACCAGTCGGTGAAAACCCAACTGGACGCCATTCGCCAGGGCCTCGGCCGCCTGCGCGAGCAGACCCAACGGCTGCAGGAGCGACGCGAGCAACTGCAGGCCAGTCTCGGTGAAAACCGCGATCCCATCGAGGAGCACCAGCTCGAACTGGAGGCCAACCTGGCCAAGCGCCTGGAGGTGGAGAGCGAGTTGGCCGACGCCCGGCGCGCGATGGAGGAGGTCGAGCATAAACTGCGCGCCGCGGAACAGGAGCGCAACCGTGCCGAGCAGGACGTACAGGCGGTGCGCGGGCAACTGGAACAGGCCCGTATCGAGGCCAAGACCCTGGACGTACAGCGCCAGACCCTCGAGGCGCAGATAGTGGAGGAGAACTTCCACCTGCCGACCCTGCTCGAGCAGTTGCCGGAGGACGCCGAGGAGGGCCCCATGGAGCAAGAGCTGGAGCGCATCGGCAACCGCATTACCCGCCTCGGTCCCATCAACCTGGCGGCCATCGACGAGTACAAATCCGAGGCCGAGCGCAAGCACTACCTGGACACGCAAAACGACGACCTGATGGAGGCCCTGGAAACCCTGGAAAACGCCATCAAGCGGATCGACCGCGAGACCCGCACCCGTTTCAAGGAAACGTTCGACCAGGTCAACAGCGGCCTGCAGGAGCTGTTCCCGAAGGTGTTCGGCGGCGGCCACGCCTACCTGGAACTGACCGGTGAGGACCTGCTCGATACCGGCATCGCCATCATGGCGCGCCCGCCGGGCAAGCGCAACAGCACTATCCACCTGCTGTCCGGCGGCGAAAAGGCGCTGACGGCCATCGCCCTGGTATTTTCCATCTTCCGCCTCAACCCGGCGCCTTTCTGTATGCTCGACGAGGTGGACGCGCCGCTGGACGACGCCAATGTCGGCCGCTACGCCCGCATGGTGCAGGAAATGGCCGAACATGTGCAGTTCATCTATATTACCCACAACAAAATTGCCATGGAGATGGCCCATCAGTTACTGGGTGTCACCATGCATGAACCGGGGGTCTCGCGCCTGGTGACTGTAGATGTTGACGAAGCGGCGGAACTGGCTGCCGTGTAGCCAGTCAGTGTGATATAAAGTTCGCCAAACGTAACGGGCAGGTAGGGGTTATCGCCGGGGCGACAAATCGATTTGCGAGAGGGGGGCGTGGTAGCCAATGGAAATGGGGATGCGGGAATGGTTGACCATCATTATCGTGCTGTTGATCGTCGGCGTATTGCTGGACGGTTACCGGCGTATGCGGCAGGCGCGCAAAAGCAATATCCGTATGTCCCTGAGCATGCAGACCGGCGCCGAAAGGGAAGACCTGGAGAGCTACGGCAGCGAGTTGCCGAGTGGCGGTGCCCGCGTTATCACCCGCGATGAGAAAGCCGCCGAGGCGCTTAACGAAAATGTGCGCGCCGCGTTCGAAGCATCCAAAACCACCGCCGGCCGCAAACACTACCGCATTCCCGAACAGGTCACCCTCAATCTCGATGAATCCGTCCCCATGCTGATGGAATCGGTGGATGCCGGCGAAGCCGCCAGCGAGGCCGAACGCATCGAGCCGAGCCTGGGTGAAACCGCGCTCGACGAACTCGACACCGCGCCGGTCGCCGAGCCGCCGCCGGCCGTTGAAGAGCCGCCGGCGGCGCAGCCCGAAGCGCCGGCCGTAGAGGCCGAAGAGGTGCTAGTGATCAACGTCATGGCGCCCGGCGGCGAGCGTTTCAAGGGGCCGACATTGTTGGATGCGGTGCTGTCCTGTGGTTTGCGCTTTGGCGCCATGAATATTTTTCACTGCCATGAAGACGAGCAGGGCGAGGGGGAAATCCTCTTCAGCATGGCCAATATCGTGGTGCCGGGCACCTTCGACCTGAACACCATGCAGCAATTCGAGACGCCGGGTGTCAGTCTGTTTCTCACGCTGCCCCTGGGTGCCGACAGCCTGGCGGCCTACAATCGCATGGTCGCTACCGCGCAGGCCCTGTGCGACGATCTCGGCGGCGAATTGAAAGACGAAAACCGCAGCGTGATGACCCAGCAGACCATGGAGCACGGCCGCCAGCGGGTGCAGGATTTTGAGCGCAGGCAGTTATCGAAGGGATAGGACGAAATAGAATCTATGTCGATGTCCCAGCAAACGTGCAAACAACTCGCCTCCCTGAAAGAACAGCTCAACTACCACAACTACCGTTACTACGTCCTCGACGATCCCGAGGTGCCGGACGCTGAATACGACCGCCTGCTGCGGGAACTGCAGGCACTGGAGCAGCAAAATCCCGCGCTGATCACCCCGGATTCACCCACCCAGCGGGTCGGCGCCGCGCCGCTGGAGGCGTTTGCGCAGGTGCGCCACGAAGTGCCGATGTTGTCGCTCGACAATGCCTTCGGCCCGGAGGAGCTGACGGATTTCAATCGCCGGGTGCTGGAGCGCCTGATCGCCGCCGGCGATCTGCAGGAGGGGGCGTTGGTGGCCTATGGCTGCGAACCCAAGCTCGACGGCATCGCCGTCAGCTTGCGCTACGAGGACGGCGTGCTGGTGCGCGGTGCCACCCGTGGCGACGGCACCACCGGCGAGGATATCACCCAGAATGTGCGCACCATCGACACCATACCCTTGCGGTTGCTGGGGACGGGCTATCCGGCGCAGCTGGAAGTGCGCGGTGAAATTTACATGCCCAAGGCGGGCTTTGCCGCGCTCAATCAGGCGGCCCGGGACAAGGGTGAAAAGCTGTTCGTCAATCCGCGCAACGCCGCCGCCGGCAGCCTGCGGCAACTGGACTCCCGCCTCACCGCCGAGCGCCCCCTGGAAATGTGCGCCTACAGCGTCGGTTGGTTTAGCGGCGGCGAGCTGCCGGAAAAACACACCGAGGTGTTACAGGCATTGCGTCGCTGGGGTTTTCTGATCAACAGCGAAATGGCGGAAGTCGAGGGTATCGACGCCTGCATCGACTACTACCAGCGGCTGGCCGTCCGGCGGGATACGCTACCTTACGATATCGACGGTATCGTGTTTAAGGTCAACAGTCGCCGCCAGCAGGACCTGCTCGGCTTCGTTTCCAAGGCGCCGCGCTGGGCGATTGCCTATAAATTTCCGGCCCAGGAAGAGGTGACCCGCCTGTTGGATGTGGAATTCCAGGTGGGGCGCACCGGCGCGGTAACACCGGTGGCCCGGCTCGAGCCGGTGTTTGTCGGCGGCGCCAATGTCGCCAATGCCACCCTGCACAACCGCGACGAGATCGAGCGGCTCGGCCTGCGTATCGGTGACACCGTGATTGTGCGCCGCGCCGGCGATGTGATTCCCCAGGTGGTTGGCGTGGTGGAGAAAAAGCGGCCTAAAAATGCCGCGACAATCGTGTTTCCGGATCGCTGCCCGGTGTGCGACTCGCCGGTGGAGACGCTGGAGGACGAGGCGGTGGCGCGCTGCACCGGCGGCCTGATCTGCGAAGCCCAGCGCAAACAGGCGATCAAACACTTCGCCTCACGCAAGGCGATGGATATTGAGGGCCTGGGCGATAAGCTGGTGGAACAACTGGTCGATGAGAAGCTGATCAATTCGGTAGCCGACCTGTACCACCTGACCCACGAGCAGTTGGCCGCGCTCGAGCGCATGGGTGCCAAGTCCGCCGACAATCTGCTGGCGGCGCTGGAGCAATCAAAATCCACGGCGCTGCCGCGCTTTCTGTTTGCCCTCGGGATTCGCGAAGTGGGCGAAACCACGGCGCGCAATCTCGCCAACTACTTCGGTACCCTCGAGAAGATCGCCGCGGCCAGTGAAGAGGAACTGCTGGCGGTGAACGATGTGGGACCGGTGGTGGCGCATTTTGTTGCCGAATTCTTCCAACAGCCGCACAATGTGGAGGCGGTGGCGGCGCTGCGCGAGGCCGGTGTTCATTGGCCCGATATCGAGGTGGCCGAGCGACCGCCGGCGCCGCTGGCGGGATTGACCTTTGTCTTGACCGGGACTTTAGCGATAATGTCCCGCAGCGACGCCAAGGCCAAACTCCAGGACCTGGGCGCCAAGGTGGCGGGCAGTGTCTCGGCCAAGACCCACCATGTGGTAGCCGGCCCCGGCGCCGGTTCGAAACTGACCAAAGCTCAGGAGTTGGGCGTGGATGTAATGGATGAAGCGGCGATGATCGACCTGTTGAAGCGGCACGGGGCGCTGTGACTATGTATCGGTTTGCAACTACGTATCGATTCGCCCTGTTGTTAGCCTGCCTGTGGCTGTCCGGCTGCGTGACCTCGCCGCCGAAAAAAGTGAACAATGTCTGCGATATCTTCGACGAAAAAAAAGGCTGGTACAAAGACGCCAAGGCGGCCCAGAAAGAGTGGGGTTCGTCCATCCCCGTGATGATGGCCATCATGCACCAGGAGTCGCGTTTTCGACCCAAGGCCAAGCCGCCGCGCACCCGGATTTTGTGGATATTTCCCGGCCCGCGCAAAAGCAGCGCCTATGGATTTCCCCAGGCCAAAGACACCACGTGGGACTGGTACAAGAAGTCCACCGGCAATTGGGGTGCGGACCGCGATGATTTCGAGGATGCCATCGATTTTATCGGTTGGTATAACGCCCAAAGCCGCAAGCGCAACAAGATCGCCGCCGACGATACTTACCATCTGTATCTCGCCTATCACGAGGGGCACGGCGGCTTTCAGCGGCGCACCTTCAAAAACAAAGGCTGGTTGAAGCAGGTGGCCAAAAAGGTCTCGGCCAGGTCCCACAGTTACCGCCGTCAACTGGCCACCTGCCAGGAGCGGCTCGACAGTTCGGGCTGGTGGTTTTTTTAAACGGGGGGGAGCGATTTCTCATGGGGGAAACAATGGATCAGGAATCGATTGTCTACGGCTGTATAAAAGATGCGGCGCCGTGCCTGAACGACGCGACGCGGCGGCGCAGCAACCGCGAAGTGATGTTGCAGTTGCCAAAGGCCGACGACTGGCCGTTTCTGTGCCAGGAGATGTTTGCCATCCCCCGGCCCGAGGCCAGCCTCGGCAGCTACCAGACGGAAGTGATGCATTTTGGAGCATCCTACAAGGCCGTGGAATACGAGTGGGAGCAGTGGATCGCCAAGTTTGAAGACCTGCTCAGCAAACTCTACTGGGTCTCGGCGACGGTGCATCTGGAGACCGAGTTGTCCGGTACCCACACCTTTACCTGGGAAAGCGAGAGCGACGCCCATGTGCCCGGTTCCGGTGCCATGCGGGTGCGTTGCGAGTGGAGTCACGACAGCCCCTTTTCCTGACCGGCGCCAGAGTCGGGCCAGTCAGCGGCGGTCTTTGTATCCTGTGCAGTTTGGCAGTAATATCTCCGGTAGCGCCGTCGCTCTGTTTGCCGGGCTGGCGGTTGCAGATCAAAATAATAGCCATATCAGCGCCAGTCTCGCGGCCCGACCCGCGGGCGACGCGCACTGCGGAGCGACGAGGAGACACCGGTAGTTCGGGCGGCGCCAGCGAGCTGTGACCCGCACCCGCAAGCCGTGAACTGCACCAGCGAACCATGAAAGGGGACAAGCCGACATCGTTTGATATTGCCTACCTGGCGGGGGTCTCCCAATCCACGGTGTCCCGTGCCCTGCGCGACAGTCCCCTGGTGAGCAAAGAGACCCGCGACAAGGTGCAGTCCATTGCCCGGGAACTCAATTACAAAGTCGATATCAACGCCCGCAATCTGCGCTCCAAGGACTCTAAAACCATCGCCCTGTTGTTTTGCGAGGACCCGGGCACCGGCGACTCACTGATCAACCCGTTTTTTCTCTCCATGTTGGGCAGCATTACCCGCGCCACCGCCAACTGCGGCTACGATCTGCTGATTTCTTTCCAGCAGTCCAGCGCCGACTGGCAGGCCGATTACGAAGACTCCCACCGCGCCGACGGTATTATCTTTTTGGGTTACGGCGATTACATCACCTATTCCCAGCGCATTGCCAAGCTGGAGCAGGAGGGAGCCCACTTCGTGACCTGGGGGCCGGTGATGCCGGAGCAGCCCGGTATCTTCGTCGGCTGCGACAACCAGGACGGCGCTTACCGGGCAGTAAAACATCTGCTCGGTCTCGGCCGCCGGCGCATTGCGTTTCTGGGCGGCGCCGACGAACATGCACCGGAATTTCGCGAACGTTACCAGGGCTACCGGCATGCCCTTGAAGACGCCGGTATCGCCGTGGACGCGCGTTTGCAGGTCGATGCCGAGACCTCAGAGGCAGCCGGTTACCAGGCCCTGTGCCGGTTGCGCGCCTCGGGGCTGGCGTTTGACGCGGTGTTCGGTGCCAGCGACCTGATTGCCATCGGCGCTATCAAGGCATTGCAGGAAGCCGGTGCCGAGGTGCCGGGGGATGTTGCCGTAGTGGGTTTTGACGATATCCCCACGGCGTCCTACACCCATCCGCCGCTGACCACGGTGCAGCAGGACACCAAAGTGGCCGGCGAATTGTTGGTGAAGAACCTGCTTAAACTGGTGGATGGTGAAGCGGTGGCGTCGCAGTTGCTCGAGGCCAGATTGATCGTGCGCGGGTCCTGCGGCGCTGGTTAGGACCTGGTGATTGCAGGTGGTATCGGCCGGTCAATGCGTATCGACCGTGCGCGGTGTTCGTGAAGAATGATACTTGTTGCAGGCGCCTGCATTGGGTGGTGGCACCGAAGCGAGGTTGTGCCAATTCGCTGGCAGACCTACCCACGGTATTCTTCATCAAGGGCAATCGGACCGGAGTAGGCAGCAATAAATTGGCACCAACCGTCTTAATGCTCCGGCGCAGTGGCAAAGTGCCCTGATAAAAGCGTCGCGGTAAATGAGTTAACCGGTGCCGAGATTTTGCCGTGCAGGCTTTTCGACCGCCGTCGCCGGGCTGTCGTAGCGAATGGTTTTCTCATCGACCATCAACACCGCCGCGGCGCCGAGCAGCATACTGGTGCCGCCGAGCACCAGGGCGTAGATGGGCTCGCCGTCAAACAGCACTTTAAGCAAAAACCCGAGCACACTGGCAGCCAGAATTTGTGGGATGACGATAAAGAAATTGAAAATCCCCATATATACGCCCATTTTTTTGGCCGGCAGGGCGCTCGCCAAAATGGAGTAGGGCACCGACACCACCGAGGCCCAGGCGATACCCACGCCCACCATCGACAGGATCAGGTAGTTGGGGTCTTTGATCACCAAAAACGAAAACAGACCCAGACCGCCCAGCATAAGGCTCACCATATGGGCGATGCGGCGGTTGGTGTAGCGGGCCAGTAGCGGAATCGAGAAGGCCGCCAGCGCCGCGAAGACATTGTAAGCCGCCATCAGAATCCCCACCCAGTTGGCGCCCTCGTTATACAGGGCGCTGCTCGGGTCGCGGCTGCCGTAGTGGTAGTCGGTCACCGCCGGCGTGGTGTAAATCCAGAACGCGAAAAACGCAAACCAGGAAAAAAACTGCACCACGGCTAGCTGTTTCATGGTCTTCGGCATATGGAACAGGTCGTCGACGATATGGTAAAAACCGTTGTCTGTCAGGCGCCGTTTTTGCAGTTGGTTGGCGATCAGTTGAACAACGCCAAACAGCGCGATACCTATGCCGAGAATATACAGTTCCTTGTCCAGTGCCCGCTCGGTGATAAACCATGAAAATGCCAGCCCCACCGTCAGCCAGACAAAGCCGGCGCGCCGGTATTGGTCACCGCTGCGCGCGCCGGTGCTTGTCGCCCTTGCCGCGGTCTCTTCCGGCCCGCCGAACGCTTCCAGTTGCTCGGGGGAGTACTCTTTAGTGCTCACCACCGTCCACAGTACGGCCACCAGCAGCGCCGCGCCGCCGATATAAAAAGAGTAGTGCACCGAGTCCGGTATCTGCCCCGGCGGCGCCGTATTGGCCACGTCCAGCCAGTTGGTCATCATCCAGGGCGCGGCGGAGGCGAGCACGGCGCCGACGCTGATAAAAAAGCTCTGCATGGCAAAGCCGGTGGTGCGCTGTCGTTCCGGCAGCATATCGCCGACAAAGGCGCGAAACGGTTCCATGGCGATATTGATGGAGGCGTCCATAATCCACAGGGTGCCGGCGGCGATCCAGAGGCCGGGCGAGTTGGGCATGAAGAAAAGTGAGAACGATGCCAGCAGCGCGCCGACCAGAAAGAAGGGCCGGCGCCGCCCCAGACCGTTCCAGGTGCGGTCGCTCATGTAGCCGATAATGGGCTGCACCAACAGGCCGGTCACCGGTGCTGCGACCCAGAGAATCGGCAGGTCTTCGATGGAGGCGCCGAGGGTCTGAAAAATACGGCTAACGTTGGCGTTTTGCAGGGCAAAACCAATCTGGATACCGAGAAAGCCGAAACACATGTTCCAGATTTGTAGGACGCTTAGCTCTGGTTTACTGGTTATTTCGGGTTTGCTGGTTATTTCGGGTTTGCTGGTTATTGTAGTCATTGTCAGTCAGTACCGTCAGCGCCGCTGCTGGCGCCGGCGGCCTAAAAATTCGGCGATTGACATGGATGAACATGAGAATCGCCGAACCCGTTTTGCCGCAGGGTGAAGGGAGGAGTCCCCGCGACAGAGGCCATAATAAGCACTCGACTGCGGCGAAAACAATAGCGTGCATACGTATTCACCGCAGCCCCGGCGATACCGGTTTGGCCGCGGCCGGCGCCGGCCCCATGAATACGTATGTAATCTATTGCACCCGGCGCGCCCCAGCAGTTAACGTAACTGAATATAGGCCGGACCCGCGCCCGACGGCACTTGGGCAGGGATCGGCAGCTATCAATAGCAGGCGTTGAGCTATCAATAACACAGCGGTTCGCCGGGACACTAAGGTCAGGATCGCGGGTCTTGGGTGGGGTTATAAACGGGGTGAGTTATGAATAAGGTGAGCTATGAATAAAGCAGTGTGGTGGAAGGGGGCGGTCATCTACCAGATTTACCCCAGAAGCTTCATGGACAGCAACGGCGACGGTGTCGGTGATCTGCGCGGCATCATCGACAAGCTCGACTATATTGCCAGTCTGGGGGTGGACGCTATTTGGGTGTCGCCGTTTTTTACCTCGCCGATGAAGGACTTCGGTTACGACATCAGTGATTACCGCGCGGTGGACCCGCTGTTTGGCTCGCTCGAGGATTTCGACAGGCTTATCGAACGCGCCCACGATGCCGGTATCCGGGTGATTATCGATCAGGTGTTGAGTCACACCTCCGACCAGCACGCCTGGTTTAAAGAGAGTCGCACCAGCCGCGACAACCCCAAGGCCGACTGGTATGTCTGGGCCGATCCCAAAGCCGACGGCACGCCGCCCAACAACTGGCTGTCCATCTTTGGCGGCCCGGCCTGGCAGTGGGATTCGCGGCGGCGGCAGTACTACCTGCACAATTTTCTCGACAGCCAGCCCGACCTCAACTTTCACAACCCGGCGCTGCAGGCGCAGATACTCGATGAGGTGGAGTTCTGGCTGCAGCGCGGTGTCGACGGCCTGCGCCTGGACGCCATCAATTTTTGTTTTCACGACCGCCAACTGCGCAACAACCCGGCCAAGCCCGAGGAGGCGCGCAAGGGGCGCGGTTTCAGCGAAGACAATCCCTACGCCGCCCAGTACCACATCTACGACAACACCCGGCCGGAAAACCTGGCGTTTCTGGAATCCCTGCGGGCGCTGCTGGACCGCTACCCGGGTGTCGTGAGCCTGGGGGAAATATCCTCTGAAGATTCCATCAAGACCATGGCCGAGTACACCGCCGGCGACTCGCGCTTGCATATGGCCTACAGCTTCGAGTTGTTGGTGGATGACTTCTCCGCCCGTTATATCCGTGAGACCGTGGAGAGTTTCGAGCACAACCTGACCGATGGCTGGCCCTGCTGGTCGCTCGGCAACCACGATGTCAAACGGGTGCTGACCCGCTGGGGCGGCGACAATCCCAGCGACGACCTGGCGAAAATGCTGACGGCGCTGCTGTGTTCACTGCGCGGCAGCGTGTGCAGTTACCAGGGCGAGGAGTTGGGGCTGACTGAGGCGGAGATCCGGCCCGAGCATATTCAGGACCCCTACGGTGTGGCGTTTTGGCCCATGTTCAAGGGGCGCGACGGCTGTCGCACGCCCATGCCCTGGAGCACCGAGGGGGTAGCGGCGGGTTTTTCCAAAGTCGCTCCCTGGCTGCCGACCCCGGAGCAGCATCGCAGTCGTGCTTTTGAGGTGCAGACTTCGGCCAATGATTCGGTGCTCAACGCCTATCGCAGGTTTATGCAGTGGCGCCGGCAGCAACCGGCGCTGCGGTTGGGGGATATTGCGTTTATCGATGCGCCGGAGGATGTGTTGGCGTTTTCGCGGACTTACGAGCGGGACCACATGCTGGCCAGTTTCAATCTCAGTAACCAGGCCAAGACGGTGCACGTACCGGAGGGCTGGGAGGTTACGCTCTTGTCGGGCCACGGTTTTGAGGGCGCGACCTGCTCGGTGCAGAAAATAACGCTGCCGCCCTATGGCGCCTGTTTTGCCAAGGTGGGTTTCTAGTGCTTCGCTAGAGGCACCTGTCCCAATGGCACGGTGCGGGGTCGGAGTAAATAAATTTTGACCAGGCTTTTTCTGGTCTAAATTTATTTACTCCGACCCCTTAGGATGGTGCCACTCCCCTACATCAAAACCACCACACAAAGCGCCATCCGGCCCACCTCGATTCCAACTGCCCACAGCTCCTTTTCCAGCTATCGGCCCCACCTTTTTGCCAAGCTGGAAAAGGTGAGTAGAGCGTAAAGTGGACGGAGGGATTAAATTTTGATCAGCTGACCTTGCTGTTCAGTTTTTAATCCCTCCGTCACCTATTAATTAATCATCAGAACTTTCCGTCTCTAATATTTTCCAACGTCTTTTTTGCCACCCTATTGATTAAACTATGGTCATATTCACAAGCGGAAAAATAGTGTGGCGAGAAATTAGCTTCTATACCTTCCTTTTCCTGAACTTCTTTACCCGCTGCCCTAAATAGATCCACAACATATAGGAGTCTCACCTTAGAAAAGAGATCTTTAGGCGGAGAGTCAGGGTAGTTTGGCATTGTGTTAAGCTGTTTCTTGATTTTTAGATGCATAAATGCCTGCTCTGCCAACTTCTTAATATCCTCTTCTGCGAGAACACTGAGATCTACTTCGAGATTTGGCATTCCAACCAGTTTTGACTCGACTTCCGACCTTTCTATACGCTTTTCACCGATATAATCGGCTAGCCATTTATCGGTAATATTCTCGATGACTATCCGGTGTTTCTCTAGACCATATGGGTACGCATACACGGGCAATGAACAGTTATTCCACATGTACGTCGTTGCATAAGCACTTTTCATAAAAGCAATATGAACAACTACCAGCATCAATACGCTTCTAATCATGGGTGAGCCTGAGGTCGTCATAAATGTGTCTTTGTAGTTGGTTTTTTGGGGGAAGATCCACCTGACTATAACCGGCCTTCCACCCAGCTATCACGCCGGCCTTCCACCTCCCGCAGTTCCGCTTCACTCAGTACCTTAGGTTCGGCCACCGGCGCACCGGTCTCCCCGTCAAAAAAGGGCGAGGGTTTATGCGCCCCCCGCAGCCGCCGCATCAATATCTTGCCGAGCGCGCTGAAAATCATCCCCAGGGGTGCTTTCTCATAGGCATTGAGCCCACTGCGATCACCTTTGGCGAAGCGACCGTGGACACCTTTTTTTGGCGGTCCCAGCAGGGCGTCGAGCGACTCGCCGATAGCCGTTTGATCGATGCAAGCGGTAACCAGACCGACAAAGGGCACCTGCTGCGTGGCCACGGTATTGCCGAGCGGGGTATTACAGCAGGTCGCATACCAGCGCAGTAAACCTTTTGGTCGCAGCCGCACACACCCCAGATGTTCGCTGCCGTGGCCAATCTGCACCCGCACCGGCGCCATCTGGTAGACCTCGGTGCCGCCGTTTCCGTCAAGCACTTCCGCGGCGCGGCCCAAAAAATGTACAAACGACTGGCAGTCGTCGCAGTAGCAGGATAGCCGGCTGTTGCCGTCAGCGGGCACGACATCGGCGCTGCCCTGCAGCGCACCACATGAACATTTTATTTGGAAGCTCTTGGTGGGTAATTTCTCTGCCATAGGTGCCTCGCGGGGAGGGTGGATGAACGACTCGATAGATGGTTAACCTGTGCGCAGAGTATCACTCAGTCGTTCTGTTGCCAACGCGGCCGCGCCTGCGAGTTTCACCCGTTGCATCTATCAACGGGTACCGTTATTTCTCGATTCCGCTACTTCTCGATACCGATTCTGCGGCTCCCGGTTGTCGGTGCGCCGGCCAGCTCCACTGCGATAGGGTTGTCAACCCGCTGCCGGCAGGCCAACCGATAGCCGGCGGCGAGCCGCTCGGTCGCAATCAGCCGGCGGTCGTCTGCGCTCACCGGTGCCTCGGCTTGTATGCGCACCAGGCACTGGCCGCAGTTGCCGCCGCCACCGCAGAGGGACGGCAGTTCGATACCCTGTTGGGCCAGTGCATCAATCAGTGTAGCGCCGGTCGGCAATCTCAGCTCGCGCGCCAGTGAGCCCGTTTGATTGTACACTTGAACCGGAACCGTACGGCGGCGCCGGCGGGTGAGAAAACCGCTGCCGGGTAGAGAGAAACTGTTCACCAGTAAAATGCAGCCGGATATCGCCAGCCACAGACAACCGAACGCCGCGACAATCACCAGCAGATGGTTGAAGTCCTGGCGCCCCCGGTAGTCCATGATATGAAGCATCCAGAAAAAATCGAACAGCCGCCAGGTGTCGTTGCGTCGCTCCAGCAGGTCGCCGTCCTCGGCGGATATATACAAGGTTGTGTTAGCCCTGTCATCGATCGCTACCTGCCAGACAGGCCCCCGGTGGCGCCGGGTTTCCAATGTGGGCGCCTGGATTTTGCTGATCGATGCGATATCGGCGGGATTGCCAAGGTAATCCCGTTGTGCAATCTGGCGTGCCAGGGTTGCCGTCACCACCAGCCTGGCGCCGGTGCCGGCATCGTAGAGATCGATGCGGTCGGGCAGTGTCACCCGGTAGACACTGCGGCCGAGGAGGGTGTGGAGGTTGATATCCCGCACGGCCCCCTGCCCATACAGCGCGATGATATCCTGGTGATTGAGCAAAGGTCCGGCGTTGGCGATTGTCGCTGCAGTGGGTTTTGCCGACAGGGCCTCGCCGCTCACCTGTTGCGGATCGAGAATATTAAATACCAAGCCACTCAACAACCAGAGTCCGAGTTGAATGGCGATAACCAGGCTCAGCCATTTGTGAACGCTTTTCAGAAGGTGCATAGCTGGCGTCCTAGCGGCGTTGCAGCCGCTGTTGCCGGCGGGTTCTTAGGTTGTAAAACAACAGGACGGTGCCGGTCACCAGACTGGCTATCCCGAGGAGTATCGCCGCGCGTAAAAGGTTGTTGTCGACATCCGAACGGTCATCGTAGTCCATAATGTGCAGCATCCAGAAAAAGTCGAAAATACGCCAGAAATCGTGGCGGCGGGTGATCAGTTGTGCCGTGTGAGGATCGATATAAAAACTGGTATTGATGCGGTCGTCGAAGTTAACCCGCCACAGTGGCAGACTGCGGGAATAGAGTTCACTCGGCGGGTTTGCGCTGATAAGCGTGACTTCAGTGACAGAGGCATCGCCGCTGTAGTAATGCTGTGCCAGGGTTGTCGCCATAGCGGCGTCGACGGGCGAGCGCTGGGTACCGCTCACCGCATCGATTAAGTAGCTACCGGCTTTTGCTTTCAGGATATAGTGGGGATGATCCAGCACCGAGCGCAGGGAAATCGATTCCACCTGCTCGAAGCGATTCAGCAATTGCGTCGTGGGTACGAGTTCAGCGGTGTTACCGGCCAGCGGTGTATCGAGGTGCTGAACCAAGTGGTTGCCGCGAATAAAATCCAGCTTGACAACCACCATATAAAAACCGCTGACCGACCACAGCAGTACCTGCAGGCCGATGATCAGGTTTAACCGGCGGTGCAGTTTACGGGCGCGGCGGGCCGGTATCATCGTTGTTTTCACTTGATGGCTGTCTGTAAAGAGTGTGCTCAATCTATTTTATACGTCAGGCGAATATAACCGCGCCGACCGGCCAGATCATAGGTCATGGTGTCCGTATTGCCATCGGTCCAACTGGCCACCCGGGGCGCTTCCCGATCAAACAGGTTGTCGATACCGACACTGACATTGACAGCATCGCTCACCGCATAGGAAAACTGGGTGTTGTGATAGAACACACTCGGCATCCGCGAACCTATGCCCGTTGTCGCATTGAAGTCTTCGCCCTCGCCGATCATCTGCACGGAATAGGTACCCGACCAGCGATCACCGCGGGTGGTTAAGGAGGCGTTGGCCCGCCATTGCGGGTAACCGCCGTTGCCGTCGCCGATAAAGCCGTCGATAACGGTGGGTTGGTCCCCATCGAAAGCGATGGATTCGTATTTTTTCAAGTAGGTGGTTTGCAAGTCCAGCGTATTGGATAAACCGGCGGCTTCGAAGCGGTATACAGCGCCGAAGTCGACACCCTGCATAACCTCTCTGCCGGTATTGAACTTTTGTGTCGACAGAAAGTTGATATCGCCGTTGGCGGTGTTGCGGGTGTGGTGTGAGGGCGCGCAGAACTCGTGGGACAGTCCCGCTGAGTTGTAGCAGGTGGCCAGCTTATTGGAGCCTGAAATCTCGCGCACCGCATCGTCGATATCGATATCGAAATAGTCGATGGTCACGGACAGTCCTGGCAGCGGCTCGAGCACCAGTCCCAGGGTATAGGTGTCGGCGCTCTCCGGTTGCAACTCGGGATTGCCGCCGCGATCGGTGAGGATGGTGCTGCCCAACTGGTTGTAGTTAAGTGGTACGCCGGCGGCCCGGCAGTTTTGGTAGACGACACTCGACGGACTCAGCGCCGCATAGCCTGAGCAGGGGTCCGCCGTGGTCAGGTTGCCCTCGGAAACGCCGCCGAACAGTTCGGGCACATTGGGTGCCCTGAATGCGGTGGTCAGAGTGCCGCGCAGTTTGACGGCGTCAGTGATTTGCCAGTTGAGACCCGCCTTGTAGGTGCTCTCGTCGCCGAACAGGTCGTAGTCCGAATGGCGCAGCGCCAGGTCCAGGTCCAGCGCCTGCACCCAGGGCAAGCCGCTGACTACGGGAATGTGCACTTCGCCGTAAACTTCCCTGGCCTCGATTTCACCGGCAATGGCATCGGCCTGGTTGCCGAGCGCAATGCCCGCCAGCACCAGCGGATCGGGATCGCGCCAGCCTTTGTCTTCGCGCCATTCGAGACCGCCGGCAAAACGCAATGACCCCGCCGGCAGTGCCAGCACGGCGCCGGTGATATTGGCGCTGAAGCTGATCTGCTTATTGCCGCCGGTGCCCTCCTGGTTGAAGACAATGTAATCCAGGACCTCTGCCGTGACGTCGCCAAAGCCGATGTAGTCGGCGCACGGAATACCGTTGGCGCCACACAAATCGGTATCCAGCGTCGCGCCGACTCTGCGCATATTGATATTGTTGGTGATGGCGTCAGTGGCGGTGTTGCGGCCCCAGTTGAGGGCCAGATCATAGGACCAGTCGTCGTTGATATCGCCCTCGATACCGGTCACGACACGCCAGGTTTTCACGTCCTGTTCGAACCGCCGGGCCCCGTTTTCCAGCAGCCGGCGGCGCTCGAGCACAAAGTCGACACCGGTGGGATTGGTGGGGTGATCGGCGGCGTAGGCGATATCGCGCAGGGTCGCCGGCGAGGCCGGCTGAGTGGAATCGCGGCGGGTGTACATCAACTCGGTAAACCAACGCGTGGTATCCGACAGGGCATAGCTGCCGAGGGTGGTGAAGCTCAAGCGCTCGATGGGTTGTACGGCATTGAAATAGGGATTGTAGTTAAAGCCGTGCCGGGCGCTGTCGAAGACTTCATAGAAGTCGCCGTCACCCCCCGGCGTTTGATTGAAGTTAATCCGGGTCGGTTCCGTCAACACGCTGCCGTCGGGCAATAGGGCGCCGGCCGGCAAGGTGGTGCGGCCCCCGATGGTCGAGGAGCTGCCGCTGCAGGCGGTGGCGCTGGTCGAGGCCAGCGGGCAGGGCACCCGGTCGGCGAGCGGTGAGGCGTCGTTGTCCTGGTAACTCAGGTTTACCATCAGGTCGCCCCAGGCGCCGGACCTGCCCCAGGTCAAATCGAGCAGGTTCTCCTCGCCGTCGTTCTCCGCGGTCATACCGAATTTACCCTCGATCTCAAAACCCTGTACCGATGGTTTGGTTATCAGGTTGACTACGCCGGCCATGGCATCGGCCCCGTAGGTGGCGGAGGCGCCGTCTTTCAGGACCTCGATACGCCCGATTAGCGACATCGGGATCATCGACAGATCGACACTGCTGTTGGCGCCGGTGCCGCCGAACACCACGCGGCGCCCGTTCACCAATACCAGGGTGCGATTGATGCCGAGACCACGCAAATTGATCTGCGGCGTGCCCCAGCCGTTGGAAACCCAGTAGGCGCTGGTCTGGTTGCCGCCGAATCCGGCTGCGGCAGGCAGGCGCTGTAACAGAACTTCCAGCGACGTAATGCCTGTTGCCTCAATCTCCGTTTCAGTGATGACTGTCACCGGGCCGACACTGTCGATATCGGTGCGTTCAATGCGAGTGCCGGTCACGGTGACTTCTTCCATCATCGCCGCCGGCTGCTGTGGAGGGTTCTGAGCTGCAGCGGCGGCGCAGCAGATTCCTGCGCTGACGGTGGCGAGGGCGATCCTAAGCGGTGTTTTCATCAAACTCATAATCGGGTCTCAAGGCAAGACTGCCAACATTAGTAGCTGCGGTAGGCGGGTATCGTATTTGCTGGAACCGAAGTTCGTATACACGGTTGCTATACCTGGTCGGTATACGCAGCTCTTATAAGTCGTCCGTGTACGACAGGCGGCGATTGTTGATGGGATTATTTTTTGTCAAAACAAACCCGCCCCGAATGGCACTGCCTTAAGCGAATTTGCGCAATTTATCGACCCTCACGCTATCTTTACCGATCAATTGGCACATTTTTTCTTAAGGTAATGCCATCCAATCCGTCCCGCATTTTGCGCAGGCAATTCTATCGGGTTTTAAACGCGTGTCAGTGTGGTATTTTGTCGCACCGGGGAGCCGGCGTTCAGCCGGTTTGTTGTTCAAGCGTGCGATTGAGCCGCTGTGCGGCTGCGCGGTACTCGTTCTCCAGCCGGTCAACCAACTCGCCTACAGCGGGCACGTCCTCGATCGACCCCAGTCCCTGGCCGGCACCCCAGATATCTTTCCAGGCTTTGGCGCCGGTGTTGCCACCGCTGCCGAAGTTCATTTTGGTTTTGTCTGATTGCGGCAGATCATTCGGGTCGAGGCCGGCGGCTTCGATACTGGGTTTGAGGTAGTTGCCGTGCACGCCGGTAAACAGATTGGTGTAGACGATATCGTCGGTGGCGTGCTGCACCAGCATCTCTTTGTAGGTGGCATCGGCGTTGGCTTCGCGGGTGGCGATAAAACGCGTGCCCATATACGCGAGATCGGCGCCCAGGGCCTGGGCCGAGAGAACTGCATCCCCGTTGGCGATGGCACCGGACAGAATCACGGCGCCGTCGAAAAACGCCCTGACCTCGCTGACCAGGGCGAAGGGACTGTTGGTACCGGCGTGGCCACCGGCGCCGGCACAGACCAGAATCAGGCCGTCGACACCGGCCGCGGCGGCTTTTTTAGCGTGGCGGACATTGATGACATCGTGAAGAATAATACCGCCGTAGGCGTGAATACGTTCGATCACATCGGGGTCGGGTGCGCGCAGGCTGGTGATAATCACCGGCACCTCGTGGGCGATAATCGTATCCCAGTCCGCCGCCAGGCGGTCGTTGGAGTGGTGCACGATCTGGTTGACGGCAAAGGGTGCCACCGGGCGCTCGGGATGGGCGCTTTGAAACGCCGCCAGTTCGGTTTTAATACGGGTAATCCATTCCTCCAGCAGCGCTTGGGGGCGGGCGTTGAGCGCCGGAAAGGAACCCACCACCCCCGCCTGGCACTCGGCGATAACCAGTTCCGGTCCCGAGACGATAAACATCGGTGCCGCGATAACGGGCAAACGCAGGCGCCCCTGCAAAGCTGTTGGCATAGCCATAGAAAAATATCCTCATCTGATTACCGTTGTTTCCGTCGCGGGAACAACAAAAAAATTAAACACCAGTATCACTGAAAACAATCCATTCCACACGAACGGCACCGTCCAAGCCGGCACAGTGCGAGCTAAGATCCTGGCCCGGTGTGGTGCAGACCAGAATGGGACTTGCTTCAGGCGCCTACTTCCGCCTAAAGCGCCTACTTTTGGTGGTGGTACTTAAGCGGAAGCGTGCCACTTGACCGGTCTGCCTCTGGCTGGGGCTTTCAGAAACACGTTGTGAACCCGTCCCTGGGAACTTCACGACAGCATCCCTGCTGTCGAGAGTTTCTGAAAGCCCCAGCCAGAGGCAGACCTACCTGCAGTATTCTTAACCGAGACCGATCACTATCGGCACAAACTATTCGGCAACCGTTACAACTCGGTACAACCCACCACTACAACCCAATGTAGTACAACTAAAAGCGTTACTGCCATAGCACCGAAACTGAAAACCCCGTGAGTTGTTCACGCAGCTCCGCCTCCGACTGGTCTTCCGGCACGGTAATGGTTGCGGTCAAGCCCCGCTTTTTATCCGTTTCCACGCGGATATCCGCCGCCTCGACCCGACCTTCCAAAGCCTCTGCCAGAGCCCAGTGCGCGGCCTTTTCCCGCAGCGGTGGTTTAAACACTTTACCCACCGCCGTCAGTGGAATGGTGTCGAGCACCTCGATACGTTTTGGCACTGCGGCGCGTTCGGAGATACGCGCACTGCAATGGTCGAGCAATTCCTCGATATCGGCGGTCGCGCCGGCGCGCAGCGTCACATAGGCGACCGGCACTTCGCCGGCGTAACGGTCGGGTTGTGCCACCGCGACGCAGTCGAGGACGTCGGCGTGGCTGCCGAGCGGTTCCTCGATCAACTGCGGGTCGATATTGTGGCCGCCGCGGATGATCAGGTCCTTGGCCCGCCCGGTCAGAAACACATAGCCCTGTTGGTCCTGGTAGCCCAGATCACCGGTGTTGAACCACTTGCTGTCGACCCAGGCCCCGGCGTTGTCCGCGGCATTGAGGTAACCGGCAAAAACGCCCGGGCCTTTGACCAGCACAGTGCCGGTTTCCCCCGGCGCGCAGCGATGGCTGATCCGGTTGCCTTCCAGGTGGGCAACCTGCAGCGTCAGGTAGGGAATGCGCAACCCGACGCTGCCGGTGGGCGCCGGCAGCTCCGCCAGGCAGCGCGAAATCAGGCCGGCGGTTTCGGTCATTCCATAGCCCTCGGTGATCACTACATCGAAGCGCTGTTCGAACTTACGTTTTAGCGAGGGCGCCAGCGGCGAGGCGCCGCTGGAAACGTCGGTGAGGCAGGTGATATCGTCGTGGCAGGGCACTTCCAGCAGGCGTGCGAGCAGGGTGGGGACGGCGGCGAATACCGGGGCCTGGAATCGGGAAATGTGGTGCCAGAAATTTTCGATGACCTGCGGATTGCGAAAGCCGCTCGGTGTCAGTAAGACCGCGCAGCGGCCGTCGTAAATACAGCCGAGCCCCATGATCACTGTTCCGTAAATATGGAACATGGGCAGCCCCAGGGGAATATGGAAACGCCCCTTGTGTTGCGACAGATAGGAGTAGGTCTGCACGATCACCGCCATATTGTGATGGGTGAGGCGCGCAATTTTGGGGCGACCTGTGGTGCCGCCGGTGTGGAAGTAGGCGGCCACCCGATCGCCGCCGGGTGCCTGCTGTGCCGGCAGCGGTGCGGGGGATTGTGCGGCGATAGCGCTGTCGAAATCCACTACGCGGATGGCCTCCAGTGCCGGCGTCAGCTCTGCCGCCGGCGGCGCCTCGGGTGCGCTTGCCGAGATCGAATTCACACACAATATGTGGGTCAATTGCGGGCAGCGCCGGGCGACCTCGCAGACTTTCTGCCACAGATCCGGTGCCAGTGCCGGACCTATGGCGATTAAATGCGCCGCTTTGCTTTCGTTAAGGATTTCGGCGATATGGCCGGCGTCGAGCAGCGGATTGATGGGATTGGAAATGCCCACCGCCTGGGCACCCCAGATGGCGAAGTGAGTCTGCGGCAGAATCGGCAGCAGGATGGCCACCGGGCTGGTGGCTGTGACCCCGAGGTCCTGCAGCAGGCGCGCACTTTGATTGACGCGCTGGAACAGGCCGGCATAACTGATCGTGAGCGGCTGCTCGTCGCGGCCGCCGTGCAGCAGTTGTTTCAAACAGGGTTCCGCGCCGTAGCGCTGCGCGGCCTGTTCGATCAGTTGGTAACTGGTTTGCCAGGGGAAGCGCTCGCGAATGGGCGTGGCTTCATAGGCCTGAAGCTCCGCCAGGGAGCCCAGGCCGTTGGCGGGAACTTCGCGGGTTTGTGCCATGACTATATGCTCCCCGTGCAAACGCGTTGAGTGGAGGTCTCCGTTGATACCGCCAACCCTCTCTGATGAGACTGCCGGTCGAAACGCTTAAGTTGGATGCTCAAACGTTGTCCGGAATCCAGGACACCGGTTTCGTTTCTCAATCGATGCTCTCTAAAAGGGCCTGTAAAAGAGACCTGATAGACCTGCCAAGCGGGCTGGACTCTCGAGTCGCGCCATCGAGTCACTATCGAATCACTATCGAATCACTATCGAATCACTATCGAATCACTATCGAGTCAAACCAAAAAAATGACAGACCGAGCGGTAGGACTGACGGGTCTACTTATATCATTGTTGAACCGTGCATTCCACTGTGCGGAATATCGCCACAGTGTTGACTGGACTATCTCCGGCTAAACCCGGACAATGTGGCAGCCGAGAGCCGAGGGGTATTGGATCGATCTCATGTTGTTTAGCAGACTACTGGGCAAGCGCGGCGGCAAGAGCCGCTCTGTGTTGGCCGTCAGCATGCTTGCCTGCGCGGCGTTTGTTGCGGCGGCGATGTGGGCGTGGGGTTTACCGGGCGAGGCGGTGCTGCGTTTCCTGCTGTTGTGTATCGTCGGCTTGGCGGTCATTATCCTGGCCGCGCTGCTGGGAACGGTCTGTGTCGTGTTGATCAGGAAGTTGTCTCAGCGCCCTTGACTGTGCGATAACCCTTCAACAATTTATAAATTCACTTTTTTATTGAAAAGGATTATAACCAGCGCCTGTCATGACACCTGATACCACCAGCGTTCCCACCGCTTATGCGCAATCGCTGATCGACGCGGCCCGGCAACAGGGTTGCGATGTGGACAGCCTGCTTGACGAACTGGACATTGCCCGTACCGATATCGATACCAGCCTGCATTTTTCCGCCGTCAAATACGGGCAGCTGTACCAGCGTGTCATGCGCGTGATGCAGGATGAGTGTTTCGGCATGTTCGTGGGCGGGCGGGTGCGGCTCGGTTCGTTTCGCCTGATGTGCCTGACGGTGTTGCATTGCAGCGACCTGCGCCAGGCGATGGTGCGCGCCGGCGAGTTTTCAGAAATCTGTCGCGGCATGCGGGTGCGCTCGCAGTTGCAGGTCGATGAAAGCAAAAACCTGGCGCGGGTACAGATGGCGCCGATCCGCTCCGTGTCGCAGGATGAATTCGAGACGCTGCAGGCACTGGCCAATCCCAACCAGATTCGCACCTCGCTGGCGGTCTGGCACCGCTTCAACTGCTGGCTCATCGGGCAGGAAATCCCGCTGGCCAGTTTGCATTTTTCGTTTCCCTGCCCGGAGGAGTTTCGCGAGTTGGCGGAGTCCTACCCGGCCACCCTGAAGTTCGAGCAGGCGTTCAACGGGTTTGAATTCCCGCTGGCTTATCTGGATTACCCGATTGTGCAGAACCAGGAAACCCTGGAGGACTTTTTGCGCTCCGCACCCTACCACCTGGTGATCAACGACAGTGCTCAGCACAGCGTCAAGGGTAAAGTGCGGGCGATATTGTCGAAAGATGTGAGCCATACCATGCCCGGTGCCGAAGAGGTGGCGTCGCGGTTGAATCTCTCGGTGACCACGCTCAGGCGCAAATTGCAGAGCGAAAACACCTCTTACCAAAAACTGAAAGACGAGTGTCGCATGGAGGCGGCATTTCACTATTTGGGTTGCCCGGACTTTACCAACGGTACCATTGCCGAGCGCTTGGGATTTGATGAAACCAGCGCCTTCTTTCGCGCTTTCAAAAAGTGGACCGGTATCACGCCGGGGGAATACCGCCGCGGCCTGCTCAACTGAGACGCGGCGGCGAAGACCCTCGAGTCAGCCGCAGTGGCTGGGCTCAGGCAGATTTGTCAGCTAATATGGTTGATTTCGCTATTGAGGCTAAACTGGTAATCAGGGATTCTCTGCGCATCGCTGTACTACCCGTCAGTCGCAGACGTAATATTCAGGCCATTTACACAAGTTTTCTAACCAGTTCAGAGGTTGAAGCAGGATGAGTGACTACAAAGCCCCGCTGCGCGATATGCACTTCGCGCTCTACGAAGTACTCGGATTCGAGCAGCATTACCAGAACACCCCCGGCTGTGAAGAGGCATCCACCGATGTGGTCAGTGCCATCCTCGAAGAAAACGCCAAGTTTTGTGAAAACGTACTGGCGCCCCTGAATGCGGTGGGCGACCAGGAAGGTTGCCAGTGGAACGACGGCGTAGTGACCACGCCGACGGGATTCAAAGAGGCCTACCAGCAATACGTGGAGGCCGGCTGGCCCTCCATGACCCACGACAGTGCCCACGGTGGCCAGGGTCTGCCCCATTCGCTGGGTATTTTGCTGAGCGAGATGGTCGGCTCCGCCAACTGGTCCTGGGGGATGTACCCGGGACTTTCCCACGGTGCCATGAACACCCTCAGCGCCCACGGCACCGACGACCAGAAACAGACCTACCTGACAAAACTGGTGGAGGGTGCCTGGACCGGCACCATGTGTCTCACCGAGCCCCATTGCGGCACCGACCTGGGTATGCTGCGCACCAAGGCCGAACCCAACGCCGACGGCTCCTACAGTATCAGCGGTACCAAGATCTTTATTTCAGCGGGCGAACACGACATGGCGGAGAACATCGTCCATATTGTGCTGGCGCGCCTGCCCGATGCTCCCGCCGGCACCAAGGGCATCTCCCTGTTTATCGTGCCCAAGCACCTGCCCGCTGGCGATGGCAGTGCCGGCGACCGCAACGGTGTGGTCTGCGGTTCCATCGAACACAAGATGGGTATTCACGGCAACGCCACCTGCGTGTTGAACTTCGACGGCGCCAGGGGCTACCTGATCGGTCCGCCCAACCGGGGCCTGAATTGCATGTTCACGTTTATGAACGCGGCCCGTATCGGCACGGCGATCCAGGGGCTGGCCCACGCCGAGTTGGGGTTCCAGAAGTCACTGGAGTACGCCCGCGAGCGCCTGCAGATGCGCTCGCTGTCGGGTCCGAAAAATCCCGACGGCGCCGCCGACCCGATTATTGTGCACCCGGATGTACGCCGTATGCTGTTGACCCAGAAGGCATTTGCCGAGGGCGGTCGCATGCTGATTTATTTTGCCGCGCAGCAGGTGGATCGCAGCGAGCACGCCGAGAGCGAAGAGGATCGCAAGGCGGCCGATGACCTGTTGAGTCTGTTGACCCCCATCGCCAAGGCCTTCCTGACCGAAGTCGGTTTCGAGGCGGCCAACCTCGGGCTGCAGTGCTTCGGCGGCCACGGTTTTATCCAGGAGTGGGGCATGGAGCAAAACGTGCGCGACTGCCGTATCGCCATGCTCTACGAGGGCACCACCGGCATCCAGGCCCTCGATCTGCTCGGTCGCAAGGTGTTGATGACCCAGGGTGAGACGCTGCGGGTATTCACCAAAATGGTACACAAGTTCTGCCAGGCCCAGGAAGGCAATGCCGAGATGGAGCCGTTTATCGCACCGCTGGCGGAGTTGAATGCCAAATGGGGCGAACTGACGCTGCATATTGGTGGCGTCGCCCTGGAGAACCCCGACGAGGTGGGAGCCGCTTCGGTGGACTACCTGATGTTCTCCGGCTATGTAACCCTGGCCTATTTCTGGGCGCTGGCGGCTTCGGTGGCCCAGGCCAAACTGGCCGAGGGTGACGGCGATCGGGCTTTCTACGAATCCAAGGTGCAAACCGCTCGCTTTTACTTCCAGCGGATTCTGCCCCGCACCCAGACGCTGGAGACCACGATCAAGTCCGGCGCCGGCAACCTGATGGACCTGGATGCCGAAGCGTTTGCCTTTTAACCGACCGGGGCTGCCAGCATGGCGTGTCAATCGGAAGCGCTCAGTCGCCTGACTGAGCGTTTTGACGCCAGTGCCGCCGCCGGTATGGACGAGGTGTTTCAGTTCTATATCCCCGACGCCGGCGACTACTACCTGACCGTGGTGGACGGCCGCTGTGAACTCTGCGAGGGTGAGCATCAGGCGCCGTCCGTTACCCTGGCGATGGACCTGGACGTACTGACCAGCGTGCTCGACGGGACCTTCAGCGGTGCCCAGGCGTTTATCTTCGGCAAGGTCAAGGTCAATGGCGATATGCGCCTGGCGACCGCCCTCGACAAGCTTTTTTCTCGCGGCATAACCCGTTAATATACGAACAGTCAAAAGGGCTACTCGGCAGAGTGGTCCTTTTTTCGATGTGTTTTAGCTTTCGCCGCATCTGCCTTTTACGGCGTCGGAAATTAAGCCGGTAGATGGCTCGGCGAAAACCCTGCTGTGATTGTGGCTACCACGATAGTGATGGTCATGGCCACGGTGATGACGATACTGGTTACAACGACGATAAACGATGAGCGACCGAGTTGGGGGAGAGTTTGTGTTAAATAATAATCGCACGGTTACCGAGGTCTTAGATGAGACTTTTCGAGAGTACGCGGACAATGCCGCCTTCACCTGTCTGGGGCACACCCTGTCATATGCCGAATTGGACCGCCTCAGCGCCCAGTTCGCCCACTTCCTGCAAAATTGCACTGACCTGAAACCCGGCGACCGCATCGCCCTGCAGATGCCCAATATCCTGCAATACCCGGTGGCACTTTACGGCGCCCTGCGGGCCGGGCTGGTGATAGTCAACACCAATCCTCTCTACACCGCCCGGGAAATCAAACATCAGTTAAATGATTCCGGTGCCAAAGCGCTGGTGGTGCTGGCTAATATTGCCGACACCGCCGCCAAGGTGATTGCCGATACCCCGGTCAAGGAGGTGATTGTCACCGAAATCGCCGACCTGCATCCGCCGCTCAAGCGGGTGCTGATCAATACGGCGGTGAAATACCTGAAGAAGATGGTGCCGTCGTTCAGCTATCCCAACCAGATCACCTGGCGCACCGCGATGCGCCTGGGAGCCAGTGGCCAATTCCAGGCCGTGGCGCGGGCGCCCGAGGACATCTTGGCGCTGCAGTACACCGGCGGCACCACCGGCGTGGCCAAAGGCGCGATGCTGACCCACCGCAACCTGGTGTCCAATATGGAACAGGTACTGCTGCACGTGGAAGAGACCCTGAATAAAGGTGCCGATGTGTTTGTGGCGCCCCTGCCGCTGTACCATATTTACGCGTTTAACCTGCATTGCGTGGGGCTGGCCAGCGTCGGCTGCCACAGCATCCTGATCCCCAACCCCCGCGACATCCCGAGCGTCGTGAAAGCGTTGCGCGGCCATCGGATTACCGGTTTTGTCGGGCTCAATACGCTGTTTAATGCGCTGGTGCGGGACCCCGGGTTCCGGGACCTCGATTTCAGTGCGCTGCGCATTACGTCCTCCGGCGGTATGGCGCTGACCGAGGACGCTGCTTCCAAATGGAAGGAAGTCACCGGTATCGAACCGTCCGAGGGATATGGTTTGACCGAGACTTCGCCCACCGTCAGCTCAAATCCCCCCGGCGCCATTCAGCGCGGCACCGTCGGTACGCCCTTGCCCGAGACCGAGTTGAAGATCATCGACGAGCAGGGCCGGACGTTGCCCGCCGGCGAGGCCGGTGAGCTGTGCGTGCGCGGGCCCCAGGTCATGAAGGGCTACTGGCAGCGGCCCGAGGCCACCGCCGAGATACTGGATGGGGAGGGCTGGCTGAAAACCGGCGATATGGCGGTGTTGCAGGAGGACGGTTACCTGCGTATCGTCGACCGCAAGAAAGACATGATCATTGTCTCCGGTTTCAACGTCTATCCCAATGAAATCGAAGACGTGGTCTGCCAGCACCCGGCGGTGTTGGAGGCGGCGGCCATCGGTGTCGCCGATGAGAAGAGTGGCGAGGCGGTGAAGCTGTTTGTGGTGGTATCCGACAGCGCCGTAACAGCGGAAACCATCCGTGACTATTGCCGTGAGAATCTGACGGCTTACAAGGTGCCCCGTTTTATCGAATTTAGCGACGATCTACCCAAATCCAATGTGGGCAAAATCCTGCGTCGCGAGTTGAAAGAAAAGGAGACCTCTGCGGCGGCCTGAGTGCCGGCGGGTGACCGATCATACCCGATTGGTTGCCCAATCGCCCAAGGCACACAATACTAAAAGCAACGACAAGGATTTTCAGGCTGATTCATGACGCAGGCAGAGGCAAGCGAGTTACCGGATTCCGAGACAAACACGAGTAAAGGGGCCTTGATCCTGTCCGGCGGCGGTGCCAGGGCCGCCTACCAGGTCGGTGTATTGACCGCGCTCAACGAGCTTCTGCCCGCATCTGCCCACAATCCGTTTCCCATTATCTGCGGTACCTCCGCCGGTGCCATCAATGCCCTGGCTTTGGCCACCCACGCCGGCAAGTTCAGCGATGCGGTGGACGACCTGCACAATATCTGGGAAAACATCGAGATCGAGAAAATTTTCCGCACCGGCTGGCGCGACCTCAGCCGTGGGATTGCGCGCATGGTGTTCTCGCTGTTTAACCAGGGGGTGGGGCGCACGCCCATCGCCCTGCTCGACAACACACCGCTGTGGGAATTTTTGCGGACCACCATCGATTTCGACAATATCGATGTCGCCGTTGCCGAGGGCGATCTGGAGGCGGTCTGTGTCACCGCCATGGGTTACACCTCCGGTGAATCGGTCAGTTTCTTTCAGGGGCGCCCGGACCTGGCCGGCTGGCGCCGCTACCGCCGGGTGGGCCGGCCCACCCGTTTGACGGTGGACCACCTGATCGCCTCCGCCGCCATCCCGACGATATTCCCCACGGTCTGTATCGACCGGGAATACTACGGTGACGGTGCCATGCGACAACTGGCGCCGATCAGCCCGGCGCTGCACCTGGGCGCCGACCGGGTGTTTGTGATCGGGGTGAGCAGCAACCGCAATCCGGCCCAGTGGGGCAAACGGCGGGTGCCGCCCAGGCATTCCCCGTCCATTGCGCAGATTATCGGGCATATGTTTAACAGTGCTTTTATCGATAGTCTGGAAGGGGATATCGAGCATCTGGATCGGGTTAACGACTTGCTGGAAATGATTTCCGAGGAGGATCGCCTGGCGGCTGGTATGCCGCTGCGGCCGGTTAAAAGTCTGGTTATTTCACCGTCGCGGGAACTGGATAAAATCGCCGGACGCAAAATCCGCTACCTGCCGAAAAGCATGCGCTTTTTTATGCGCTCGACCGGCGCCACGGCCAGCGGCGGCGGCGCGGCGGCGGCCAGCTATCTGCTGTTTGCGAAGTCGTTTTGCAACGAATTGATTGAGCTCGGTTACCAAGACGCTATGTGGGAAAAAGACACGATTACCGAGTTTTTTGAGATCTGAATACTGCCAGCCCGCGCCGCCGCAATCGCGTTGTAATTCCCCGGCGTGCATGCCCATGTTTTCTCTGCCGCCCAACGGAGGTGTGATATGACAGACTTATCCGGTGCCAAGGTGGTTGTCACCGCCGCTGATCGCTATATGGGGCCGGCTATTGCCGCGCGTTTTGGCGCTGCCGGTGCTGAGATTGTTGCCGACACCGGGGCCCTTGCCAGTGCCGCGGATGTAGAGGCGCTGGCACAGCGGGCCGGGCCCACCGATGTATTAATTGCCAATTTCGCCCAGCCGCCGCTTACCGCCGCGGTCGACACTATCGAGGATGGCGATTGGTTTGCGTTGTTTGACAGCCTGGTGCATCCCTTGATGCGCGTGGTGCGACACTTTGCCGGCGCGATGAAGGAGGCTGGCAGCGGCAAGATTATCGCCATTACCAGCGCCGCGCCCCTGCGCGGCATACCCCATGCCAGTGGTTACTGCGCCGCCCGCGGTGCCCAGAATGCGTTTATTCGCGCGGTGGGGCTGGAGCTGGCGAAGTTCAATGTGCAGGTCAATGCGATTGCGCAGAACTATATCAAGAACGATACTTATTACCCCGAGGGTTTTATCACCACCGATAAATTCAAGGCGCACTTGCAACAGATGGTGCCCGCCAAGCGGGTGGGAGAGGCGGGTGAAACGGCGGAGCTGGCCCTGTATCTGGCTCTGCCCCGGACCCGGCATATGGTGGGGCAGGTGATTCCGCTGGCTGGGGGGTGGGTGTGAACCGCATTATAGGTTGGGGACGCCTGGAATGGCACTGCCTTAAGCAACTATGTGCTAGTTGACCGGTCTAGCTCTGGCTGAAGCCTTCAGAAACACATCGTAAACCCGTCCATGGGGATTTCCCGACAGCATCCCTGCTGTCGAGAGTTTCTGAAGGCTTCAGCCAGAGCCAGACCTCCCTTCAGTACGCCTAATCGAGGTCGATGCGACTGGTTCGGCGATCGATAAACCCATGAAAATACGCTTAAGGCAGTGCCATTCGGGACGCCTGCAACTTAGCAACTTAAGTACATATTACTGGATCGATATACCGCAGTGAATTTAATCAGTTGCTAAGTTGCAGGCGTCCCACTGGCGCTTGCTCAAACACCCAACTGATCGCGCCTGATAGCCGCTTCATTGACGATCAGACCGAGACCGGGTTCCTCAGAGACATAACCATAACCGTCGCTAACGGTAATTTTATTCTCGAAGTATTTCCACAAATGACTGTGGCGTTTGTTGCCCGGGTGCTCCTGGGGGCGGTGGGCGCTCTGGCAACTGGCCACGTAGTGCCAGTGCGCGGCGGTCAGCAACGTCGGCCGGGCGTTGTGGACGGACATCGGCAAGTCGAAGACTTCCGCCAGGGCCGCAACCTTCTTGGCCTCGGTGATGCCGGCCAGTTTGCTGACATCGGGAGTGAGCAGCGTGACCTTGCCGTGCAGGATAAGATCGCGAAACGCCCACTTGGTGTACTCGTGTTCGCCGCCGGCGATAAACATCGGCAGTGCCTCGGCGACCTTGGCCAAGGAACCGTATTGATATTGGGCCACGGGCTCCTCGAACACCGACACATTGCATTCATCGATCAGGGCGCGACCGATTTGAATGGCTCGGGCCGGTGAGTAACCGTTGTTGGCATCCACATAGAGCGGCACATCGTCGCCGATGACGTTGCGCACGGCTTTGGCGCAGGGCAGGGCGGGGTCATCGGCGGGGTCTTGGTTTTCCTCGCGGATACCGAGCCGCAGTTTAATGGCTTGAAAGCCGTCTTCCATCAGGTCTTCGGCGTAGCGCGCGCACTCCTCTGGCGTGCGATATTTACCGCGGCCTTTACTGCGGCTGAAGGAACCGTAAATCGGAAACTTGCTGCGGAACTTGCCGCCAATCAGTTTGTAGACGGGAACGCCCAGCAGTTTGCCGCGCAGGTCCCACAGCGCCGCATCCACCCCTGCCATTGCCTGTGAAGCCAGGCCGCCCGGGCCGATTTCATCGATTTCGTGAAACTGTTTGGCCCACAGGGGCTCGGTATCGAACACATCGCCGCCGATCAATTCAGGTCGCAGGTACTGTTTGACGACGCCCGCCACCAGCGCACCGCCATCGTGGCCGCATTCACCCCAGCCGGTGTTACCGGCGTCATCGGTGACTTTGGCATAGATAGCTTTCGGCACGGCAAAGGCCTCAACCTGAGCGATCTTTGCCTGGCCCCGCTCCCGGGCCAGCACCGGCGCTGCCAGGGGCGCCAGGCTGCCCGCCACTGCCAGCGACAGGGGGGTCGCGGTGCTTTTAAAAAATGCGCGTCGATTCATAGTGATGAAAGCCTCCGGATTGAGATAGGTTATTGCGCCAGTGGGTTCCGAGTACAGTTAGGGTTACTGTTTTGCATGGGCTGTTTCCGCATCGATCTTTTCACCGCTACATAGGGGTGTCAACTCGGCTCGACGCTACTGGGCCGGCGCTATTCGACTTTTTTGCCGGCCTTTTTCGCCTTGGCATCCTGCTCCGCGCGCACCTGCCGGTGGCGCCGCTGGTTGATTAACGGGTCGTCCGACATAAAGGTCCACAGTTGCACGGTGCCGTCCTGGTGGGCGGTGGTCAACAGGGTGCCGGCGGCGTTGAAGTCCATATATTCCAGGGAGTCGGTCACCGGTGCGCGCAGCGCATAGGGGATGGCGTCGTTGCCGATATCCCGATTCAGGATGTGCTCGACTTTAAAAAAATCGATACTGCTGCCGTGGCCCGCTACTAAAAAATAACGCCCGTCCTTGGTCCACTCAACGGTTTCAGTTTTCTGGCCCGATTTGTTCATACGCCGGATGATCTCGCCGGTGTCGACATCGATAAAGTAAACGTAACCCTGGGTCGCGCCCACTGCCAGCAGACTGTCGTCCGGGTTGAAACGGGTGTTGATATAAATGTGCTTGGCGTCGGTAAAGTAATGTTTTTTATCCAGTTTGATTTCTTTGTGCAGTTTCCAGTCGCTGACACGCCATATCCTCACGTGAAAATCACCCGCGGCGGCCAGATATTTATCGTCCGATGAGAAGTCCAGCTCGTTGACCGTGCCCGGGTGGGGTAATTCTTTTACCAGCGACCAATCGCCGGTGCGAAAGACTTTGCTGACGCCCTTGCCGTTGATTCTCTCCCGTCCCGTTACCAGGTACTTGCCATCGTGGGAGGCGCTGAGACCGTCGATTCCGTTGCCGTGTTCGTGGCTGAAAACAATACGGCCAGTGTCGACGTCGAACACATTTAGCATACCGTCCTCGCTGACGGAACACACCTGGCGGCCGTCGCGGGTCCAGGCCACCCGTTCGATTTCCTGGGCCAGGGTATGTTCCCACAGTTGATGACCGTCGGCGGTGCGGAAGATGCGCACGCTGTTATCAAATTTTGTGCCGGAGACAATGTAGCGACTGTCCGGGGAAAACTCCGCCGATTCGACCGACCCCAGTTCGCCGTTCAGGTCTGCCAGTCGCGACCAGATATGATTCAGTCCGAGTTTGCCCCCGGCCAGAACCGGCGGACAGTGCAGCAATAGCCCTGCCGTCACCAGCAGAGCCGTAGTGTAGCTCGCGATACTCATGCGCTCTCCCACATCGAATAATGTTGTTTTTATAGCTGCTTTTATCGTTTTGATAAATTGGGCAGGCGTGTTAAATTTAAACCATTCTGTAAAAATAAACAACAATATGTAATTTTTAATACATGCGTGATTAATGGCTTCCGGCCAGTCGCACATCTATCCAACCCGATCGCCCTGCTACCCGACAGGAGTGCGTTACCATGAGTCTGCCGCTTCAGGCGTTACTGGCCGTCGTGCCGATTTTACTGGCCGGCGTGTTGCTGGTCGGTTGCAAAATGCCGGCGCTGAAAGCCATGCCGGCGGTTTTTATTTGCGCCGCTGTGATTGCCGGGTTCGCCTGGCAGGTGCCGCTGGTGCATATCGTGGCGGCCAGTATCGAGGGGCTGTTTATCACCGGGAATATTCTGTTGATTATTTTTGGCGCAATCCTGCTGTTGAATACGTTGCAGCGATCCGGTGCCATTGCCGTGATTCGCAGCGGCTTTGACACTATCAGCGATGATCGGCGGGTGCAGGTGGTGATTATTGCCTGGTTGTTTGCCTGTTTTATCGAAGGGGCGGCGGGTTTCGGCACCCCGGCGGCCATTGCCGCGCCGCTGCTGGTGGCGCTCGGGTTTCCGGCGATGGCGGCGGTGATGCTCGGGATGATGGCGCAGAGCACGCCGGTGACGTTCGGCGCGGCCGGCACGCCGGTGCTGGTGGGGATCGCCGGCGGTCTGGAAAACCCCGCGCTCAACGCGCAGTTGGCTGAGGTTGGCTTGATCTTCAATGATTATCTGCTGCTGATCAGTGCCAAGGCGGTGATATTGCACGCGATTGCCGGCACCGCGATGCCGTTGTTAATGGTGATGATGATGACCCGCTTTTTTGGACGCAACAAATCCTGGACTGAGGGTTTGTCTATTCTTCCTTTCGCCCTGTTCGGGGGGCTGGCGTTCACCTTGCCCTATACGCTCACCGGGTTGTTGCTGGGACCCGAGTTTCCCTCGATTATCGGCGCCTTGACCGGTATGGCATTGGTAACCTTTGCCGCCCATCGAAAATTTCTGGTGCCGGCGGATCGCTGGGACTTCGCCCCGACCTCCCAGTGGCCGGCAGAGTGGATAGGTACCTTGAAGGTCGAAGCTCCGCCCCCAACTGATCGACCCGCCATGTCCTATGCCCGGGCCTGGACACCTTACCTGCTGGTCGCGCTGCTGCTGGTACTGACGCGCCTGCGCGATCTGCCGGTTGGCGACTGGCTGAAAAGTGTGACCCTCAGTTGGAGCGATATTCTTGGCACCGGTATCAATGCCGCGACCACGCCGCTGTATCTGCCCGCGTTTGTTTTTATTGTGGTGGTGGCCATTACTGTTTGGCTGCATAAGATGTCCGCCAAAGCGCTCAAAGGGGCCGTCGGCGATTCCGCCCGGTTGTTGCTGGGAGCGGGCTTCGTGCTGGTGTTCACCATTCCGATGGTGCGTATTTATATTCACTCGGGTGTTAACGCGCTGGACCTGCCGAGTATGCCGATTGCCATGGCCGAGTGGGTGGCGATCAAAACCGGCGCGGTATGGCCGTTGCTGGCGCCGGCCATAGGCGCGCTGGGCGCTTTTATCGCCGGCAGTAATACGGTCAGCAATCTGATGTTTGCGCTGTTTCAACACGGGGTGGCTGAGAGTTTGAAGATGTCGGGTGTGCTGATTGTCGCCTTGCAGTCGGTCGGTGCGGCCGCCGGTAATATGATCGCCATCCATAATGTGGTAGCCGCTTCGGCCACTGTCGGATTGTTGGGCCGCGAGGGTGCGACCCTGCGCAAGACCATACTGCCAATGCTTTACTATATCGTGGTGGTGGGGTTGTTGGGACTATTGGCGGTACACGTGCTGGAGCTTGGCGATCCGCTGTTGAACTAGCGAGAAAACGGATAAAAAAAGGCACCGCGAGGGTGCCTAACCAGGAAAGGGAGGACCTCGATATAAGGTCCTTACCGGGTGCAAGGGTTCGAGACCTTCGCCAGCCCGGATGCTGGCGTAGAGTCCCCGGAGGTTGAGTGGCAAGAGTCGGGCCGATTGGTATTAATTCGCCAAATAAACCCCAGCCGTTACTTAAAACTACCGCGCACCCCAATCAGAAAAGTCCGCTCAATGTTCTGGTACTGTTGCACGAAACCCGAACCACTGGAACGGAACTCATTGAATTCTTCTTGCTCGGTCAGGTTAAGCGCGTCGAAGTAAATCTGCACCCGGTCGTTGAGTTGGTATTTGAGATCGAAGTCGACCTGGGTCCGCGCATTGGTATAAGAATCGTTGTTGACGTTCTCTTCATCATTGATACGCACCAGAAAGTCGTCGGTGTAAGCAGCGCTCAGGCGCAGGTCCCATTTCTCATCGGCCCAGCCGAGCGTGAGGTTACCGGTGACGTCGGCCTGGCCGATCAGCGACACCTGCCGCGTTTCCAAATCGGCTTCGCTGTCGACAAAGGTGGCGTTGGCGGCAATGTTAAAGCCGGCGGGCAGTTCCTGGTAGTAGGACAGTTCCAGCCCCGTGACCTTGGCCGACTCGCCGTTGAGCGAGGTGCGGATATCGATATCCGATGCGGTGGCGAAACGGGGATCGCCGGAACGATTAATAATTTCCTGCCCGACACGGGAGTCCTCATCGACGGTCGCGCGGAAGATAAAGTCGTCGATATCTTTGTAAAAAATACCCGCCTGCAACACCGCCACCACTGCTTCCGGATACCAGGCCAGGTTCAGGTCGAGGTTGTTGGCGCTGAAGGGCTCGAGGTTCGGATTACCCGCCTGCACGTTGAGTTCATTGTCCAGTTCGTCAAAATCCACGGCGATACCGGGATTGTTGCGGGCAAAGGACGGACGTACCACGGAGCGGAAAATCCCGGCCCGAAAGACCAGGTCGTCGCGGATGTTCCAGCGCAGATTCGCCGACGGCATCACATCGGTATAGTCCTTGTCGAATCTGACCGGGCTGGCGAGAGCGCCGCTGAAATCGCCGGTGTTGACGACAAAGCCGGCGGAACTGAAATCGGTTTGCTCCACCCGGGCACCGGCATTCAAGACCATGTTCTCGCCGATATTGAAATTACCCAGGGCGTAGACGGCAAGGATTTCCTCCTCGGAATCGTAGTCGTTGACAAAGCCGTCGATCAGGTTGTCGCGGATATCGCCGTCGTCGGTGGCATCCACGTTACCCTGGGCAAACTGGCGTTGATAGAAATTGATAACCTCCGGAACCCGGGCGCCGGGACCCCAGTCGCCGAGGGAGAAATCCGGTGTAAACGCCTGGAAATCGGCGAGCGTAATATCCTCGGCCTCGTTGAAGGCGTCCTCGTACTCGTTGTTTTCAATATCGTTGACTTTTTCATGTTTGAAGTACTTGGCGCCGAACTTAAGGTTGCCCCAGTCCATATCCCTGTGCACGTCGAGCGTGAACTCGGTGTTCTTGTCCTCGGAGTCTTCGGTGGTGATGCGAAAGCGATCGAATTCGTAGTCGCTGCGATCGTTGAAATCGGCCAGGTCTGCGGGGGTTGCGGGTTCCAATAGATAGCTGTCAGTGCCGAACCGGAAGTTGACATTGTCGATTCTGCGGTTTTGGAAACGCGCGCGAAAATCGTCCTCCTCGCGAGTCGCTTCGGAGAAGGAGGCGTTGTAGGCGAAGCTCCAGGGACCGACAAAGTTTTCACCGCCGATGGAGATGGTCTGAATTTCCTGCTCTTCATCCTGGTCGCGAAACTCTTTGCGCACGCGCAGGTTGTCGCCGCGGCCCCGGTTGGTTCCCGAGAGTTCCGGGTCGTCGCGAAACTGGTTCGATACCCGGTTGCGGAATTCGGTTTCCAGCAGGTAGGAGTGGGTAAAACGGGCAAAATAGCGGGCCGAATCGGTGGGCCGGTAATCCAGATTGATATTGGCCGAGCGGCGCTCGCGGCCCAGGTCCAGCGTGCGCAGGTCCAGGCGCCCGAGGGTTTCCGTACCGTCGAGATCGAGAATGCCGTCGCCTTCGTCGCCCTCGATATTTTCGATCAGGTAGTCCCGATCCTGAGCGGTCAGCGAGATGGCGATACCGAAGGTGTTGTCGGCAAACAGGTTCGAGTAAATCAGCGAGGCTTTGTAGGCGTCTTCCTCGGCGCGCTCGTCGTAACCCAGTTCAGCTTTGTAGGAGACATACTGGCCGTCGCGCTGAAACGCCGACAGGCTGCGGATCGATACCGTGCCGCCGATGGTATCGCCGTCGTCGGCGGCGGTGACGACTTTGCTGACCTCCAGGTTCTCCAATAACTCCGACGGTATGATATCCAGGGCCACCGCCCGGTCGCGGTCGGGCGCGGTTTCGGTCGAGGGCACGCGGGCGCCGTTCAGCTTGACGTTGGTGAAATTCGGACCCAGCCCGCGCACACTGACAAAGCGCCCTTCGCCGTCGGAACGCTCAATGGAAATACCCGGCAGTCGCTGCAGGGCTTCGGCGATATTCTGGTCGGCAAACTTGCCCGCATCGCTGGAGGCGATAATGGTCTTCAGGGTGTCGGAGGCGCGCTCCTGGTTCAGCGCCGACATAATGGCGGCGCGGCTGCCGACCACTTCGATAACCTCCAACTCGACAGTGTCTTCCCCAAAGCGGAAATCTTGACTGACGGCATCGCCGCCCGCGATGGTGACGCTGCCCTCGATCGGCTCGAAGCCGAGGTAGTCGACGGTGACCTGGTAGGTGCCGTCCGGCAGGCCCTGCAGGCGAAAGCGCCCTTCGGCGTCGGTGACCACTCTTCTCCCGAGCGTCTCGATCATCACCACGGCGCCCTGGAGCTTGTTGTTGTCGGGGTCTGTGACCCGCCCGATGACCCCGCCGTCCTGGGCGGCCACGCCCAGCGATAACATCAGTGCCGGCACGGCAAAGGCGGGTCTCAGGGTATCCAGGATATATCTATAGGTTTTTTTAAGTTCTTGTTTATAAAGAACTTTTGATTGGGTTTTCATAACTCTCCTCATCGCTCTGTCACTGCTTTTTCTGATGTATCGGGTACATCAGTATTATTTTTTGTATTTTTAAACTACAAAATATATAAATTTTTTATATTTTGTAAAATATATAACATGAAGATATGAACGTCTAGCAGTAATCTTCGGTGACAGGGGGCTGGTCGCGATGGCGCTCGATTCAGGTACCTAGTTGTGATGGGACTTAAACAGATTTGTACAGTTTATTGACCTTGACTTTAGCCACACCGACCTTGGTTAAAGATACGAGGGTAGGTCTGCCTCTGGAGGGCACTTTCAGAAACTCTCGACAGCAGGGATGCTGTCGTGAAGCCCCCATGGACGGGTTCACGGCGTGTTTCTGAAAGTGCCCTCCAGAGGCAGACCGATCAATTAGCACACTTTCGCTTAAGCACCATCACAACTAGGTACCTGAATCGAGTGCCATCCGGGTCTGGCCGATCTATACAGTGAGAGAGCGAGTGACCGCAGGTGCCGTTAGGCATTAAGAAGTGGATAGCGGTGGTGGCAGTACCCTAAAGGACCTGCCTTCAGGTGAGGCGGCCGATCAGACTGTGGTGAGCACCGGCTTTGACATCGTCGTCGTGTTCCCGGTCCCAGTTTACCGCCACATCCCCCGGCACGCCGGACAGGCGTTTGATCCGATCGCGGGCTTTGGTGCCGATAATCAGCACCAACTCCGAAAACAGGGCTTCGAGAATCGACATGGCGGGTACCATGGAGTTGAACAGGGAGGCCGATTTGGTACTGGAGGTAATCACCGAGTCCGCAAAATTGGAGATCGGGGACATGGCCTGGTCGGTAAACAGCACGACGGCGGCGTTGCGTTCCTTTGCCAGTCGCGCGAAGGAAATATTGTCGTTGTCATAGTTGGGAAAATCGAACACCACGACTATGTCTTTTTTGTTGATATCCAGCAGGCGCTCCGAGCGTTCGAGGGGATTGTTCTCCACCAAATCGATATTGGGGCGAATACGGATCATATAGGTGTGAAAGTACCGGGCCAGTACCTGACTGACGATACCGCCCACAACCAGGATTCGGCTGCGGGGGTCTGATAACAGGTTTGCCACGGCGCGCAGCTCTGAGAGTTGTACCCGATCGAACGTTTCCGCAATCGACTGCTGCAACAGGCGCACCCCGTCATCGACGTCGTGCTGGGTTTCCGGCGCTGCGGGCGTGCCGCTGTTGTCGGTGGTGAGCAGGCTGCTCATGGCGATCTGAATTTCCCGGTGCAGCGCCTTTTGGAATTCCGGATAGCCGTCAAAGCCGAGCTTCTTGATACAGCGAATCACCGAGGGCACGCTGACCTGCGCCCGTTCCGCCAAATCCGCCAGGGTTTCGAGGCCCGCCAGTGGGTAGGCCGACAAGAGTGCACGCCCGACCTTTTTGTCGCTTTTGGTCAGCTCGTTCCAATTGAACTTCAGTAAATCTGAAATGGTTGCCACTGCGCCTCTCTATCATTGCTGGTGTTTGGAAGTGTTACTCAGGTATTTAGACACTGCTTCATAACAGCCAAACCACTGCGACGGCATTTTATCACTCGCCTCGCGCTGCCCGGCAGTTATGCAACGGTGTTGCGTCGGGGTCTCGCCCGGCGGGTGGCGTAAAGAGCCAGTTTGCCATCACCCCGGGCACGGAATCCAGTTTTGTATCGGGATATATGTATGACTCAAAACAGTGCTACTATTGCTGTCACGATATGTAGTAAAAATAACACTATAGCCTTTTGCCTTGAATTTGGTTAATAATAATTACAATGCATCCAAGTTTCAATAACAACCCAATAACAACCCGTCCGCTAGCTGGAGGTCATGGTCGCTTCCGGTATCAGTGGGGAAACTTTTTCGGAGAGATCGGCCTATGTCGTTGATCGCGCTGCTTATAGTCGCCGTGTTATTCATTGTCGTATCCACCAGTGTCTACAAACTGCATCCCTTCGCCGCCCTGGTTTTTGCCGCATTCGGCTTTGGTGTTTTCAGCGGTATGCCGCTGGTCGAAGTGGTCGCGGCGGTCAATCGGGGTTTTGGCGATACCATCGGCTATATCGGCATCGTCATTGTCGGGGGCTCCATTATCGGTACTTTTTTGCAGAAGTCGGGTGGTGCGCAGCAAATCGCCCAGGCGGTGCTGCGTTTGACCGGTAAGAAAAACACCACCCCGACCATGGGCGTGGTCGGGTATCTGGTGTCCATGCCGGTGTTCTGCGATTCGGGCTTCGTGCTGTTGTCGCCGGTAAATAAAGCCCTGGTTAAAAAGGCCGGCGGTTCGCTGGCGGCGGGGGCGGTGGCGTTGAGCCTGGGGTTGTTCGCCACTCATTCGATGGTGCCGCCGACGCCGGGGCCGGTCGCCGCCGCCGGTATTCTCGAGGCCGACCTGGGGCTGGTTATCGTGTGGGGGCTGGTGGTCAGCCTGGTGGCGTTGATCGGCGGTATTCTGTTTGCGGTTTATGTGGCTTCCAAAGTGACGCTCGGCGAAGGCGCCGATGCCGGCCGCGACGAGTTGCAGGAGTGGGAGCTGATGTCAAGCAAGCAGCCCTCGGCGCTGGCCGCGGCGCTGCCGATTTTGTTTCCGATCGGCTTGATTGTGCTGCGCTCGATCGCCGAGTTGCCGAGCCGGCCCTTTGCCGATGGGCAGTGGGTCAACTTCCTGGTGTTCGTGGGGCAGCCATCGGTGGCGCTGTTGATTGGCGTGATGCTGGTATTGGCGATTCCGCGACGCCTCGATGCCAGGATTCTCTCCGATCGCGGCTGGATCGGCGAGGCGATTGCCGCCGCTGCGGTGATTATTGTGATCACCGGCGCGGGCGGTGCCTTCGGCAGTGTCTTACAGGCCTCGCAAATCGGCGAGGTGATCGGCGCTCGCATGGCGGACTGGCAGTTGGGGATACTGCTGCCGTTTCTGGTTGCCGCTGCGATTAAAACCGCCCAGGGCTCCTCGACCGTCGCCATTGTTACCACCGCCAGTCTGCTGGCGCCGTTGATGGACAGCCTCGGTTTCGACACGGCGGTGGCCAAGGCGTTGGTGGTGGTGGCCATCGGCGCCGGCTCCATGGTCGTGTCCCACGCCAACGACAGTTATTTTTGGGTGGTTACCCAGTTCTCGGGTATGACCGTGCAGCAGGGATATAAACTGCAAACCCTCGGTTCCCTGGTACAGGGTTCCATCGCGGCGTTCGTGGTTTGGTTGTTGAGTTTGTGGCTGCTTTAACCCGGCTATTGCCGAGGTGTCGCACCAACCCGGTGGTGCGATCTGGCGGCCTAAAACTGCTCCGGCCGACAAAACTCTCCTGACCCGGCAAGCGGCCCGGCGCGGCGGAAAAAGCTTTCAGACATTATTTTCAGACACTATTTTTAGATAAAAACAGTAGAGTGAAAAAATGGTAAAACGTGCTGCTTTGTTTTCTGGTCCCACCCTGGCGTTGATTACTGTGATTGCCATGCAAGCCAACGCCTGGCCGATGGACGCCGCTATCGCCGCCGGTGTGACGGTGCTCTGTGCCGTGTGGTGGATTTTTGAAGCGCTGCCCATTGCCGCCACCGCGTTGATTCCGATTGCTGTGTTTACGCTGACAGGGGTGTTGACCCCGGCGCAGGTGGGGCAGGCCTACGGCAGTCCGATTGTGCTGTTGATGCTGGCAGGGTTTATGCTCTCGGCGTCGATGGAAAAAAGCGGCGCCCACCGGCGCCTGGCGCTGGCGATGGTGAACCTGACCGGTGCGGCCGGCGGTTGGCGACTGGTGGCGGGTTTTATGTTGGCCGCGGCGGTGCTAAGTATGTGGATTTCCAATACCGCCACGGCGCTGATGTTGCTGCCCATCGCGCTGGCGGTGCTTGAACAGAGCCGCGATCGCCTGCTCGCTGTTGCGGTGATGTTGGGTATTGCCTACGGCGCGAGTGTGGGCGGTGTCGCCACGCCGATAGGCACACCCACCAACCTGGTGTTTATGCAGGTCTACCAGGAAACCACCGGCACGGAGTTGAGTTTTACGCAGTGGATGGGCATGGCGTTGCCGGTAACGCTGGTGTTCCTGCCGATCATCTGCTGGTGGATTACCCGCCGGCTGGCTCGCGCCGAGCCCTTGGTACTGCCGGATGTGGGTCGCTGGCGCGCGGAGGAAAAACGCATGCTGGCGGTATTTTCGGTGACGGCGTTGTTGTGGATTACGCGCAAGGAGCCGTTTGGCGGCTGGAGCGAACTGGCGGGTTTGAATTCGGCCAATGATGCCAGCGTCGGCTTGCTGGCGGCCATCGCCCTGTTTTTAATTCCCAACGGCAAAGGTGGAAAACTGTTGGACTGGCAGAGTGCCGAGCGGATTCCCTGGGGGATTTTGATTTTATTCGGATCGGGCATCTGTATTGCCCGGAGTTTTTCCGCCACCGGTTTGAGTCAGTCCATCGGCGAATCCCTGTCTGGCTTTGTGGCCTTGCCGCTGCTGGTAACACTGGGGCTTATTTGCCTGGCGGTGACGTTTCTGACCGAGGTCACCAGTAATGCGGCCACCGCGGTGTTGTTGATGCCGCTGCTGGCGGCGGCGGCCTTGGCCGCCGGCATCGAGCCGGCGCTGCTGATGGTACCGGCGGTCATCAGTTGCAGTTGCGCGTTTATGCTGCCGGTGGCGACACCGCCCAACGCGGTGGCCTACAGCAGCGGCTTGTTTACCATTACAGAGATGGCGAGAGTAGGGGTGGTGTTGAATTTTATCGGGGTGATGGTGGTTAGCCTGGTGACTTGTTTTGTGTTGAGCAACCTAGTGCTTTGATCAGAAAAGATTTTCACTTCGGTTGCACTGAGGTCGCTTAGGTGAAAATCTTTATTGGTCGAAGCACTAGCCTTCTCTTAACCGCACTGTGGCGTTTTCATCGCTGCGCCGGGAAATAAAAAACCCGCCGGGCAGGCGGGTTTTTTTACCGTGAGGGCCGCCGGCTTTTTACACCGCACCCTGCGCCTGGCGAGGCGGCTTACACAGCGACCTCCTGAATTTCAACCGCGGCAATCTTCTTGCCCTCGTCGGCGGCGTCCTGGAAAGCCTGTATCTCGTTGAAATTGAGATAGCGGTAAATATCGCCCGCCATACTGTTGATTTTGTTGGCGTACGCCAGATACTCTGCCGGTGTCGGCAGCTTACCCATGACCGCTGCTACCGCCGCCAATTCGGCCGAGCCGAGATAAACATTGGCGCCGGCACCGAGGCGGTTGGGGAAGTTGCGCGTCGAGGTCGAAATGGCTGTGGACTTGGGTGCGATACGCGCCTGATTGCCCATGCACAGAGAACAGCCGGGCATTTCCATACGCGCACCCTTGCGGCCGTAGATATTGTAAAAACCCTCTTCCATCAACTGGTGTGCGTCCATCTTGGTCGGCGGTGCCAGCCACAGGCGGGTGGAGAGTTCTTCGTCAGTGGCGTCGAGTAGTTTGCCGGCGGCGCGGAAGTGACCGATATTGGTCATGCAGGAGCCGATAAACACTTCGTCGATCGTGTCGCCCTGAACTTCCGACAGCGGTCTGGCGTCGTCCGGGTCATTGGGGCAGCAGAGAATCGGCTCTTTGATCTCGGCCAGATCGATATCGATAACGGCGGCGTATTCGGCGTCGGCATCGGCCGCCATCAGTTCGGGATTGTCGAGCCATTGTTCCATACTGCGGGCGCGGCGCTCGAGGGTGCGAACATCGCCGTAACCGTTTTTGATCATCGAGCGCAGCAGCGTCACATTGGAGGTCAGGTATTCGCGAATCGGCGCTTCGTCCAGTTTGATCGTGCAACCGGCGGCGGAGCGCTCGGCGGAGGCGTCGGACAGTTCAAATGCCTGCTCCACCTTCAGATCGGGCAGCCCCTCAATCTCCAGGACGCGGCCGGAGAAAATATTTTTCTTACCTTTTTTCTCTACCGTCAGCAGGCCCTGCTTAATGGCGTAGTAGGGAATGGCGTGCACCAGGTCGCGCAGCGTAATGCCCGGTTGCATCTCGCCCTTGAAGCGCACCAGCACCGACTCCGGCATATCCAGCGGCATGACACCGGTGGCGGCGGCGAACGCCACCAGACCGGAGCCGGCCGGAAAAGAAATACCGATCGGAAAACGCGTGTGGGAGTCGCCGCCGGTACCTACGGTGTCGGGCAGCAGCATACGGTTGAGCCAACTGTGAATGATACCGTCGCCGGGGCGCAACGAAACGCCGCCGCGGTTCATGATGAAGTCCGGCAGAGAATGCTGGGTATCGATATCCACGGGTTTGGGGTAGGCGGCCGTGTGGCAGAAGGACTGCATTGTCAGGTCGGCGGAAAAGCCCAGGCAGGCGAGGTCTTTGAGTTCGTCGCGGGTCATGGGTCCGGTGGTGTCCTGAGATCCCACCGTGGTCATTTTCGGCTCGCAATAGGTGCCGGGACGTATGCCCTCCACACCGCAGGCGCGGCCGACCATTTTCTGGGCCAGCGTATAACCCTTGCCGGTATCGGTGGGTTGCGCCGGTTTGCGAAAGGCCGTCGACTCGCCGAGGCCCAGCGCCTCGCGGGCTTTACTGGTCAGGCCGCGGCCGATAATCAGCGGAATACGGCCGCCGGCCTGCACCTCATCCAGCAGCACGTCGGACTTGAGGGCAAACTCCGACAATACTTCGCCGCCTTCCGACAGAATTTTGCCGTCGTAGGGTCGAATTTCGATGATGTCGCCCATCTTCAGCTCGTCCACCGGTGCCTCGAACACCAGGGCGCCGGCATCTTCCATGGTGTTGTAGAAGATCGGCGCCACTTTGCCGCCGATACAGATGCCGCCACCGCGCTTGTTGGGCACGCCGGGCAGGTCGTCGCCGAAGAACCAGAGCACGGAGTTGGTAGCGGATTTGCGGGATGAGCCGGTGCCCACCACATCGCCCACCATGGCCACCGGGTAGCCCTTGGCCTTGATGGCTTCGATTTGCTTGAGGGGACCCAGGGTGCCGGGCTGGTCGGGGGTGAGGCCCTCGCGCTCCATTTTATACATGGCATTGGCGTGCAGCGGGATATCGGGTCGCGACCAGGCGTCCTGGGCAGGGGAGAGGTCATCGGTATTGGTTTCACCCGTAACTTTGAAAACGGTGACCTTGATGCTCTCGGGGACCTTGGGGCGACTGGTGAACCACTCGGCCTCGGCCCAGGATTGCAGGACGGCTTTGGCTTGCTCGTTGCCGGCTTCGGCTTTTTCATTGACGTCGTGAAAGGCGTCAAACATCAACAGTGTATGTTTGAGTTCCCCGGCAGCGAGGCCGCCGAGTTCGGCGTTATCGAGCAGCTCCACCAGGGTTTCAATATTATAACCGCCGTGCATACCGCCGAGCAGTTGCACCGCGGCGGCTTCGCTGATCAGCGGGGAACTGGCTTCGCCTTTGATAATGGCGCTGAGGAAGCCGGCCTTGACATAGGCGGCCTCATCGACGCCGGGAGGAACCCGGTGGGTGATCAGATCGAGGAGTGTGCCTTCTTCACCGGCAGGTGGATTTTTCAGCAACTCTACTAACTCGGCGACCTGTTGGGCGTCCAGGGGCTTGGGGGGGACGCCTTCTGCTGAGCGTTCTTCCACATGTTTACGGTAAGCTTCAAGCACGGTTGTGTTCCTCACTCTATGATAGCCACATCGATGAATCGGGGCCGCAACGCCCCGCAGCGGGGCCGAGATTTTACACTATTCGCAGTTGGCTGTTAAGTTAATAGTAAAATCAACGACTTAGGAGGGGCTTTGCACTGCATTGCGACACCGGCTCCCGCTCGGGTGATATAGTTGTCAGTCGTTGTATTACTATAGAACAGTCCCTCCGATCCGGTTCAGTTGGATGTGGGGCTTGGATGCGAACCGGGTCAGGCGCTGCGCCGGCGACCTCTTGCCGCTGGTTTTCCTGTGCAGGCAGCCTCACCCCAGGGGGATGCGCAAGTCTTGCATCTGGTATCCGCCCGAGTCTGCCCTCATCACTTTTCCCGTTATTGTTACCTTTATAATCACGGGTGCAAACGACGACGTCGATGTAATGAGGTTACCCGTTGCCATTTAACCGATATGACAAAACTAAGGCACCCCGGTGCAGTCGCTGGTATTATCTGGACCCGACAGCGCCAAAACCGTGTTTCACTGCTTTATGATTAAACCAATCCGCACCCCCTGCGTGGGCATTTGCTCGACCGGCATCGGCGATGCTGTGTGTCGCGGTTGCAAGCGCTTCGCCCACGAGGTCATCGATTGGAACGCCTATACCCACAGTCAGCGCGCCACTATTGCCCGGCGGCTGGAGGGCTTTCTGACCCAGGTGGTGCAGACCCGCCTCGAGATTGTGGATGAGACCCGATTGTTGGCCCAGATCGAGCACCAGCAAATTCGTTTTGATCGCAGCCGCAATCCCTATTGTTGGGTATTTGACCTGCTGCGCGCCGGCGCCAGTCAGATCGCCGATCTTGATGCCTATGGTCTGCGGCTGCAACCGGCCAGCAGGAATATCGGACTGGTCAGGATCAAGGAAATGATCGATGCCGATTACTACACACTTTCCTGTGCCCACTACGACCGCTATATTGCCCCGGGTGAAATTCGCCAGGTTTGTCTATGACGCCAATCGATCATATCGTGCAGTTTTTGCGCTGCGAAACGCCCGACGACTGGATCGCCACCGCCCTGGAAAATCCGGCGCTGTTGCTGATCGATCACGCCAACTGTGAAAAAAAGGCCGCCAGCACTGCCATGAATCTGATGTACCGGTATGTGGACGACTTTGAGCTGCTCAATAAAATGTCACGTCTGGCGCGGGAAGAGTTGCGACATTTTGAGCAGGTGATTGCGCTGATGGAAAAACGTGGCATCGACTACCGGCAGATAAGTGCCTCGCGCTATGCCGCCGAGCTGCGCAAGTCGGTGCGCAGCACTGAGCCGGGCAGGTTAATCGATACGCTGATTGTCGGTGCGGTCATCGAAGCGCGCTCCTGCGAGCGGTTTGCCAAGCTTGCGCCCCACCTCGATGAGGAATTAAAAACTTTTTATCTGTCGCTGTTGAAGTCTGAGGCGCGTCACTACCAGGATTATCTGGGTCTGGCGGAGAAAGTTGCCGCAGGTGAGAGTATTGCCGCAAGGATTGATACTTTTTTGGCTGTTGAGCAGTCGTTAGTACTGCAAGGGGATCGTGAATTCAGGTTTCACAGCGGACCTTTGGTTTGTGATCGGGTCTGCGAGTAGTCAGCGAGAACCAACCGGTCGGTCGGATTAGTCACTCTGTTCCGGCTCCGAGTCGGGCTGTTGTTTCAATTTGCGCTGGATCTGCTGATACTCCAGCAAGTGTCTGGTGGTGGACACTTCAATGTCCTCGATGGCCTGTGCCAGATGGACGGGGACCAGCATCTCTCTGGAGACAAAACCATTCTCCTCAACCTTGGCCAGGTAAATTGCCCTGAGGTTGTTGATGTTGGTGTTCAGATGATTTTGATAGAGGTCCATACTGACGGCCACTTCTCGTTGCGAGTCGCCGTTGACGACAACGCGCCACATCGCCTCGCGCATTTTTTCTGATAAACGCGGCATTTCAACCACTGCGATATCAAATTGGTGAGTCGTCAATTTCAATTTATCTTCCTGATTTGTCGGTTTTAAAGTCTCAGTTACCATGGATTCTAAAGTTCCTTTCGGCCCTTTGCATTCCCATATATAGTTTTCTGTCATGGCAAAAGTGCTCTCGTTATTTTAAATATGTATAAAAATACATTTTAAAAATATTCTTCTATGCATTAAATAGTACATATTTACATATAAAAAAATAGTATTGTTAAATTCATCTCGATACTAAATAGGACTATGGAGTTGCGGTTTGGTACATTAGGGCTGTCTCAAGCTTTACCGAGGTTTTATGTGTTGGTTTTTGGCGACGGTTTAGGCGTGTGATGCCGGCACCGGCGGCAGTCAGATAACCGATTAGGCAATGGCGGGTAACAGATTGATGACCACCACTCAAGCGAAAATGGGGCGTGATGATAAAAAGAAGGATGAACGGGAGAACTTTTTCTGTGGACCGGGTCAGGATGGCGACGTTGTGAGCTGCCGGCAACGGCTGGAAGCTGCGCGACTCGAACAAACGGCTTGGGGCAGCCTATTAATTCAGGCGGAGGAAAGGGGTCAGTTTACCGCGCTTGAAAAGCGCTGGAGTAAACAGCGCTGGCCGTTTGATGAAGAGTTTTCCAATGCGGTGCTAAACGATCAGATCGAAGCGGCAACCGACCGGCTGATTGAGCTTGAGAACCAGTTGGTCCATGAGGGCTGGCGGTCGACGCAGCGCTATCGCGACGAGGGTGATGAAGACGGCGAGTAAAACCGGTATCGATTGCGCCGCCGGTGGACTATAACTAGGGCTTTGTCCTTCCCGTCGGGCTATAAAGCGTTCAACCCGTGATAACGCTTTGCAATACCGGCGTGTCAAACCAGCGGCAACCGGTCACCTGCAGCGGCGTTTTTCGCTTCAGGTTTGTTGTCTGACTTTGGCGAAAAAAGCCTCCTGCGCTGCGGCAGCGTCGGCATCCACCTTGCGGGAGATGGGATCCTCCGCCATGGCCCGATCCCAGGCCTTTAACCGCTCGAAGTCTTCCAGTATGTCCCAGTCGTAAATCTTATAGCCGACCAGCTTGCCGACTTTTAGACAATAGCGCGTGTAGATATCCGCATAGGTCAATTTATCGCCAAACAGAAACTGGCCATCGCCGCGCAGTCGGTCCAGTGCCCTGAGCCCTTTTTTGATGACTCCGCCCGCTTCCTTATAAGCTTCCTCCAGTCTGGGCGTCTTCGCCACTACCTCAGGAATATGACGCCGGGCCGGTAATTCGATGTAGAGTTCCGCAATTTTTGTGATCTGCCTCACTTTCGCCCGCGCAAACGGATCGCTCGGGTACAAGGGTTTTTCGGGATAGGCGTCTTCCAGATAATCGATGATGACACTGGACTCGGACAGGCAGCCTTGCTCAGTTTCTATACAAGGCACTTTACCCATGGGACTCTTGGACAGGTAATCGTCACCTTTATTGCCGGTGTAGACCACTGTCTCGGTAAAGTCTATCTCCTTGGCCAGCAGCGTATGTTTAACAATATTGTAGTAGTTGCTGGCGGCAAAACCGTAAAGGGTAATCATGTAGGTACTCCAATGCCAAAGTGTCCGGGCGCCGGGCGGACACCGCGGTCGGGCCGGGTACGACGCCAATAATTACGTGCACGCTATTTTGCTCGATAATGGACTCAGGCGAAAGGTTTTCGTACCCCAGGTTGGGCTTTGTCGGGGTTGTTATCATGGTTCTGCTGTGCGCCTCAACGTCGACGCGTGACGTTATCGGCAGTGTGGCGGCTGTGTCGGCCGGCGCGGGGCAATTGCTTTTCCAGGATTTTTCCGGCCTGCGCTAGCCGTGGTGTCAGGCGTGTCTATACTGTGGGTACTTGTCTGCGATTGCAGTGGTAGAGGTCCGGTGATTGCGGCTGAACAGTGACATTATCACGGCACAGTCAAATGTCCTGCGAGCGCGCGACTAGCCGGTGTCAAAAATCAAACACCGGCAGGATGTCTCGCTGCAACCGGGTTGTGAAAGCAAAACCCAGGAGAAAAAAAGTGACTCCCGAACAAATTACATTGGTCCGATCGACTTTTGCCAAGGTCGTGCCCATTTCGGAGACCGCCGCGCAGTTGTTCTACGACCGGCTGTTCGCTCTCGATCCGACAGTCCAGCCTCTGTTCACCGGCGATATGAAAGCGCAGGGTGTTAAGTTGATGCGTATGATCGGCACGGTGGTGAGCAAACTTACGCAGCTCGAGGAACTGGTGCCGGCATTGCAGGACCTGGCTCTGCGCCATGTCGGTTACGGGGTAGAGAATCGTCACTATGCCACCGTCGGTGAGGCGCTGTTATGGACGCTGGAACAGGGTTTGGGCGAAGATTTCAACGATGAGGTTAAAGCGGCCTGGACGCAAGCTTATGCGCTGCTCTCTTCGACGATGATAGACGCGGCGAATTCCCGGGTTGCCTGATTCACCGTAAGCCGAAATGCATTTTGCGGTCCGCCTGTCAGAATAGCAGTCGGGGCGGGCCGTGAAATGCGACGGGACAGAGCCCGCGATTCAAGCGCGATTTCTAGCGACCACCAGCGAGGCCAGGCCGAGTGCCAGTAACACCAGCGTCCCAGGTTCCGGGGTTGCACCGGCCAGTATCGCCGTATCCACGATTTCTTCCTCTTCAGGTTGCCGCGCAGCCGCAGTGGCCGCCAGCAGCAGCGCGCCGTCCTCCACGACACCAGGTTCGAGAAACGCGGCAAACAGTCTGCCGTCCGGGGTCGCGACAAAGCCATCGGCGGTAGCCCGGTCGGCAATCGGCACAGCGTCAAAAACATCCAGCGTGGTATGGGCCAGGTCGATGGTGGCCGGGTTCAGCGAACCAAATGTCGGGCTCGGGCGCCGGCTATTGAGCAACAGAGCAGTACTGCCAGTTTCCGCCCCCGCGAGCAGTTCCAGGCCCGATGCCAGCAGTTGTTCACCGGGCAGTTGAGCACCGCGCTCGAGCGCGGCGGGTACGGCGGTGGCCGGTGCCGCTTGCGTAACGCCGGCTGTTAATAAGGCGGCGATAAACATCGTAGCCAGAGCGGCCAGATTGAGACTGAAATTGTTGGATGTAAACATGCCTTGCGACCTCCATACTTAAAATACTTACCGCGTTCCCGCGACATCACCGGTGGCGATGCGCTGCGATTTGCAGGAGCAACTGCAATTTGCAGGAGCAACTTCATCGTGAGCAAGGACCGTTCCAATTATAAATAGTGTTAAATATCAATTACTTACAGTTAGGTATAGAAGTTTTTGTAAAGTATTTCGGCACAGCGTGTAAAGTTGTGGTTACAGCCGCAGGGTGTTCTTATAACGACTGTCGCCACATGGCGAAGTCATCGCACTATTTCACCGGGCGCCTGGGTAATATTCACGGAAATCTACCGGGGACGCCGGGATACGGTGACACCAGGTGCCGGCTAACGCCGCCGGGTATAAAAAATATCGACATAAGCAGAGTGAATAAACCGCTATACACCAAATAAATTGTTGGCCGCCGCAACCCCGTGGCCATAATTCCGGCCTCAAAATTTGATTCGCAATTGACTGAAATACCATGATAAAACGATTGCTCATCGCCAACCGCGGTGAAATCGCCGTTCGCATTGCCGCGGCTTGCCGGGAGTTGCATATCACCACTATCGCCGTTTACGCCGACAGCGACGCCGGCAGTCTGCATTGCCGGGCGGCGGATACCGCGGTGCGCCTGCCGGGCGATCTGGCGGCCGACACCTACTTGAATATCGATGCAGTGTTGGAGGCGGCTCGTCGCAGCGATGCCGATGCGATCCATCCGGGTTACGGATTCTTGTCAGAAAATGCGGTGTTTGCCGCGCGTTGCGCCGAGGCGAATATTACCTTTATCGGACCGGCCGCCGCCGCGATCGAGCGCATGGGCTCCAAAATTGCTGCCAGGGCCCTGGTCGAGTCGCAACAACTGCCGGTGGTGCCCGGTTATCACGGCGCCGACCAATCCCCACAACATCTGTTACAGGTGGCTGACACGATCGGCTACCCGCTGTTGATCAAGGCTTCCGCCGGTGGCGGCGGTGTTGGTATGCGGCTGGTCGAACATCGCGATGCCTTTGCGGCGGCACTGACCGCCGCCCGTAACGAAGCCCGGCGCGCATTCAATGACGACAGCGTGCTGTTGGAGCGCTATTTTGAGCGCGTGCGGCATATCGAAATCCAGGTGCTGGCCGACGGGCAGGGTAACATCATCCACCTGTTCGAGCGGGAATGCTCGATTCAGCGCCGCCAGCAAAAAGTTATCGAAGAGGCGCCCGCCCCGGGGCTCGGCGCTGTTTTACGCCGCCGCCTGGGCGAGGCGGTAGTCGCCATCGCCCGTGCCGTGGACTACACCGGTGCCGGCACCGTCGAATTCCTGCTGGTGGATAATGGCCTGCCGGAGGCCGACGCCGAGTTCTATTTTCTGGAAATGAATACCCGCCTGCAGGTGGAGCATGCGGTGACTGAAGCCATCACCGGGATCGATATCGTGCAGTGGCAGATACGCATTGCCGAAGGCCGGGCGCTGACACTGGCCCAGGCCGATCTCACTATACGCGGACATGCTATCGAGTGCCGCTGGTATGCCGAAGACCCGGACCGCCGGTTCAGCCCGCAAACCGGCACCATTGATTACTGGCAACCGGCTGGCGGCGCGGGACTGCGTATCGATGGCGGTATCCACAGTGGTCAAACGGTGAGCAGTTTTTACGACCCTTTGTTAGCGCGCCTGATTAGCTGGGCGGAAGACCGCACGCAGGCGCTGCGAGCGCTGAGCTACCACCTGGAGCGATGTGTGCTGTTGGGCCTCACCACTAACCAGCATTATCTGCGCAGTGTATTGCAGTTGCCGGCGTTTGGCGCCGCCCGTACCCACACCCGGTTTTTGCAGCAACACGCCGAACACTTGAGCAATCGACCGCGGGGCGCCGTGGCCCAGTGTGCGTTGATCGCTGCGGCAGTGGGGTACTGCGAGCATCATCGTGATCTGTCCGAACCGCGCACTCGCAACCCTGTCCTGCCTGCCGGCACCGGGGCGACGACCGTCAGGTTTCACTGGCTGGATCGGGAGGTGGTGGTACAGGTTGAACCGCGCCCGGTGGCGAACCGGACGCCGGTTTTCGATGCCTGCCTCGGAGATCGACACTTCGCCGTTGACATAGTGGGGGTTGAGGTGCTGCCCGCCGGGGTAGTGCGCTTCGACCTGTCGATCGATGGGGTGCGTGCCGTTTACACCCTGCGGGTGGCGCGAGATGCGATTGCCTTACACAGCATCGCCACCGGCAGCCTGTACTTGCCCCTGGCGTCGCGGTTTACGCTGGCGTCAACTCGCCATCAGCACGGCGGTTACCGCGCGCCGATGCCGGGGCGGGTGGTGGAGGTGTTGGTAAGTGCCGGCCAGCAGGTGGAGCGGGGCGCGCCGCTGGTGGTTATGGAGTCGATGAAGATGGAGTCGACCACGCGAGCCCAGACCCGAAGCAGGGTGGAAAAAGTATGGGTTGCGGCCGGTGATACGGTAGAGGCCGATACGTTACTGGTTGCTCTGGAAGAGATCGAGGTGATGCCATGAGTGAGAATGGGGATGATGGGGTGGACAGTCGTTACGGTGTGGCGGAACTGGCGCGCCGCCGCCGGCAGGCACTTGCCATGGGTGGGGAAGCCAAGCTGGCACGCCAGCGCGACAAAGGACGCCTCAATGCCCGCCAGCGTATCGATGCGCTGTTGGACGCGGACAGTTTCGACGAATACGGACTGCTGGCAGTCGGTGAATGGCCTGGTATGGAAGCGAAGACTCCCGCCGACGGCAAGATTACCGGCTTCGGCAGCATTAATACCCGCACGGTGGCGGTGGGCGCCGACGATGTTACCGTGTTGGCCGGTGCCGGCGGTTATGTGGGAACCAATAAAACCGGCAAGCTGTTTGGTTATGCCAAGGACAAGGGCTACCCCTGTGTTTATCTGGGTGATGCCGGCGGCGCGCGGGTACCCGATATCATGGGGTCCACCGGTATGATGCGCTTGTCGTATCCGAGTGAACTGCCGGCGCGCAATCGCGCCGTACCCATGATTACCGCCATTATGGGCGATTGCTTTGGCGGCCCCACCTGGTATGCGTCTATCTCCGATATCGTGGTGCAGGTGAAGGGGTCGGTGATGGCGGTGGGCGGTACCGCTATCCTCGAGGTGGCCACCGGTGAAACCAGCAGTCACGCGGAACTCGGCAGTTGGGAGATGCATGCCCGCCAGACCGGTCTGGTGGATTTAGTTGCCGATGACGAGCCCCACTGCCTGGCGTTGATTCGCCGGGTGCTGGATTATCTGCCGGCCAACGCCGCACAATTGCCGCCCCGGATTGCCTGCGCGGAGCCGGCGACCGCATTGCTCGACGGTGTCTTCGACATCGTGCCCGCCGATCGCAAACAGGCCTATGATATGCACGACCTGTTGGCGCTGATTGCCGATATGGACAGCCTGCTCGAATTGAAACCCTATTATGACGGCAGCCTGATTACCGCATTGGCCCGTATCGACGGTCGGGTGGTGGGTTTCCTGGCCAACAACCCCATGGTGACTGCCGGTGCCATGGGACCGGGCGCCTGTGAGAAAGCGGTGTCGTTTATCTGTCTGTGCGACGCCTACCATATTCCGCTGGTATTCCTGCACGATACACCCGGGTTCCTGGTCGGGCGGGCGGCCGAGGAGCGCAAGATGCCGAATCGGATTATGCAGTTTATCGAATGTCTGGCCCAGAGTACGGTGCCGCGGGTGAGCATCGTGGTGCGCAAGTCCTACGGTATGGCACACTGCAATATGTCGGGCGGGCGTGCCAACAACGATGTGTTGCTGGCCTGGCCGACCGCGGACATTTCGTTTATGGCGCCCGAGGTCGCGGTCAATGTAGCTTTCGGGCGCAAGTTGCAACAGGCTGAGGACCCCGAACTGGCCCGCGAGGAGGCAGTGGCGGCGCTGGCCGAGGGCACGGCACCCTGGTCGGCGGCCGGGCGCAATTTAATCGACAAGGTCATCGATCCGCGCGATACGCGCAGGGAAATTATTCAGGCGCTGCGGCGCGCTGACGGTGGCGACGGACAACAGGGCTTCAGTCGGCGGCAACTGGCAAATTGGCCGTATAAAATCTGATGGGTATTACGTCGTTTGGCGGGTTTGGCTACACGCAGTGTTTGAGGTAGCCCGCCAGTTCAATGTCTGAATGGTCGTTGAGCGCAAGCACAGCTTGATAGGGATTCCCGCTGAGCTGTAACAGCGATGCGATGGCCGGTTCAGTTTTAAAGCCGTTGCGCTTTTTATGCCTGACCTGTTGTTGAAAACGTTTGCCGCCCATCTTCGACAAGCGTTGCATGACTTTATAGTGTTGATAGGCCATTTGCTCATTGACGGGCAATGTCGAACCGTAGATCTCGAACAAAAAGCCTTGGTAGTAAAATCGGCTTAAAACATGGTCGTTACGAATATCACAGGAAAACTGCTCACTGTCGCCATAAAATGATTTTAGGGTATCGACAAAGCGCGGTTTGTGCATGTAGCGACAGATAATATCGATATCGCTGTCTTCCACATCGAACTCAACGAAGATGGTGCTGACAATCTCGGGTTTGAAGGCGCTGAGCCGCTCCAGAATTTTAGCGTTAGCGATGGCTGCTCGAGCCTGGATCACCTTTGTGTTGGATTCAGTCATTGTCAGCGCCACTGATCAGGCTCCCTGGTTTTTGACGTTTGCCCAAATGGTGGGACAGCGCACCCCGCCGGGCCTTACCTCTGGCACAGTGGTCGCGTACCGGTGCGGCCCGCACCGGGCGGCACTCCCTGGGCGAAGGTAGCGCTATGATATTTACTGGTTGAGCCGTATTCGGATCACCTGGTCGAGCAGACGAACACCCCAGCCGGCATGTCCTTTCGGGACTGTGGGTAAAGCTTTATCCCGCCAGTCCACCCCGGCGATATCGAGGTGCACCCACGCCTGTTCTGCATCGATAAAACTGCCGATAAATGCCGCACCGGTGCTGGCGCCCGGCGGTTTATCGGCGGTATTTTTAAGATCGGCGATCAGGGAGTCCAGTTGTTCATAGTGGCCGGCGTTCAACGGCAGTGGCCAGACCGTTTCGCCGCTTTGGGTGCCGGCGTTGGCAAATAGTTCGGTCAGCGTATCGTCACGGGTAAAAAGCGCGCCATAATCGTCGCCCAGGGCCCGTGCCGCTGAGCCGGTCAGGGTGGCAACATCCACCAGCAGGGCGGGTTTATAGCGTTGCTGGACATAGGTCACCGCATCGGCGAGCACCAGGCGGCCCTCTGCGTCGGTGGACATAATCTCGATGGTTTTGCCGGACAGGCTGGTGAGGACATCGCCGGGGCGAATGGCGGTGCCGGAGGGCATATTTTCCGCCAGCGCCGCAACCGCCACCACATTGACCGCGGCTTCCCGCGCGGCCAATTGCATAAGGGTGCCCATCACGGCGGCCGCGCCGGAAAGATCGGACTTCATCTTCCACATATTTTTGTTGGGTTTAATAGAAATACCCCCGGTGTCAAAGCTGATACCTTTGCCGACCAGCGCCATATCTGTCTCATCGCCGGCACGTCCCCGGTAGTCGACAATCAACAGACGGGGTTCCCGTGCCGAGCCGGCGCCGACGCCGAGAAGGGCGCCCATACCGAGGCGCTCGAGTTTATTCTGCGCCATAACCTCAATCTTGACCCGGCGCAGGCCTTTCATGGCAGTCCTGGTGCGCTCGACAAAGCTCTCGGGGTAAATAACATTACCCGGCTCGTTGCCGATGTCCCGGGCGAATGCCACGCCTTTTGCCAAATGAGCCAGTTCTTCCCGGTAGTGAGCAGCCGAGCTTTCGGCGTTGCCCACCAGGATGACCACGCGACCCTGCTGGCGGTCCGTGCCCTTGGTGCGCTTATAGCGCTTGAAGGCATAGTCTCCCAACTGAAAGCCAAGCGCGATATGGGCACCGGGATTGCCGACCCCGGTCTCGATGCCCTCGGCTAATATCTGGATATCGAGACCACTGTCCTTTTTGATGGCCGTCGCCACAGCACCACCAAAGTCCTGTAGTTCGGCCTGAGTCAGGGGCGTCGGGGCAACGCCGACCAGGTCGATCCTGGCATAGTCGCCGACGCTGAACAGTGTCAACGTTTTGCCTGCCTTGCCGGTAAAGCCGGCGTTTTCGGCAGCGCGACTCAGCGCGGCGTTCAAGCGCTGATCCGCCTGTTGACCAGCCGTTGTCCACTGCAGGCCTTCGCGAACCGGTATCACGATATGTCCGCTCTGCGGCAGTTCGGGTGCGGTGAAGTCGACGGCGCGCTCAGTCGCGTGAGAGGGGTAGATCAAAAACAAGGATATTAGAACCAAAAGGTAACGCATAGCCAGACTGTCCTGATAAGTGGATGTTTCGGGTATTCGTTTGCCGTCGGGCGATTATAGGTAAAAAGCCGATGATACCGGCAACGAATATATCGAAGGTATTTGCAGGATAAAACTGCCGGTCCTGGTCTTTCCATCGACAGGTCTTAAGATGGCCCCGTACTTTAAGGGAGCGCCGCCCCAGCGGCAAAACGGTTTACCATTTACGCGACGGAATCATACGGAGTCTTCGAAAAGCAATCAATAAAAAGTGGTGTCAGGTGCTTATCAGGGCAGTGGTTCGAGGCCGGCTGCGGGCTTTTCACAAATAGCACCGCCTGCGACGGCCGGTAACATCAAAAGCTTTTGGTTCGCTGAATGCTTCGCTTTTGCCGGCAGTTGCCATTTGTGCTACTCAGCGGGTGGTTGTTGGTGGCCCTGTTAGATTGTGAAGTGACTGAGGCGCAACTTTTTCGACCGGATAGATAAACATACCCTGGTCTTTTTTGGGTGCACCTGGCCACACCGTCACGATTTCCCTTGAATCTACATCAATTTTCGCATTTGCTACTGCCCGTTCGCCGATATCTATCGCCGCTTCATCGGGACCGCCAACAGTGACAGTCGTCACTTATCACTGATGAACTCTTCGCTGCTATCGTCAATCAACCCTCGCTTTGCCGCCTCCCAGATTGTGGCTGCAATGGTTTTGGTCCCGAGGGCCTGTTTTGCCGCCGCGATATGCTTGTTTACCGTATCGTGACTGACGTTCAGCAATGCCGCGGCATCGCGCAGGGTGACATCCTGCTGTGCCAGAGCCTTGATCAGGCGCCGCGGGCGCGGGTTTATATCGGTGCCTTCACTGTGCTTGAAAACGGTGGCAAATTTACTCTTGCCGATGCCTTCGATTTTGTTGGCCAGTGCCGTGATCAAGTACTGCTGGCCCTCGTCGTTGTCCACGGTCGACAGGCTGAGGGCCCGATCGATGTCAGGTTGACCCGTTGAGACGGTGTAATTGTCGGTGCTGGTGCTGGCCATCAGTAAGTACCGGCCATCGAGTTTGCCGAACATCTCCGCCGGCAGGCAGGTCAGGGCATAGTATATCCGGGCCAGGTGTCGGGCCCGGATATCGCCGGCGGTGACCAGCAAGCGCAGCCCGCTGTTGCCCGGATGGCTGGCCATCACGATCACCGGCATCAGGGCCAGGCGATCGTCGCCCAGGTTCACGGTGTCGAAGCGCATAAACGAATAATCGCAGAACCCCCAGTCCTGTATCGCCGCCAGTACCTGTTGCGCCAGGTGTCTCGGGGTTTCCGAGCCGTCCAGCACGCGATAGAGGTTGCGCTCGATTTTCAACCGCTCCAACAGTATTTCATCGGACTCCTCACTGCCGAAAAACAGGCTGACTTTGTCTGGCGATACCGCGGCCATACGATCGGCGGCGCCGGTGGGCGCATCAGGTTCGGCCTTTTTGTTTAGTATCTTTTCAAGCATGATGACTCTCTATATATAGGGTGATGATTTCGGTGTTCCAGAACCGACCTGCGCTCGGTGTTTTCCCGGTGCCGTCTTGACTGGCCGGGGCCGCCGGCGCTGTCGGTCTGCGCCGCCGGCAGGCTTGATCAGCGTTATCGACAATAAACCCTCCTGCACCCGGAATCGAAAACAGGCTGTTGCCGGCGGGTTGGTACGGGTAACCGGCCCATCGTGTCTGGCCGGTATACCTGGGGCATGGCGGCGTAAACTTCGGCGCTGACCAGCGCATCAATCGACTGGCTTTTTGCCCGATAGATCGGGGCAACCAGGTTAATAAATGAGCAGCTGGAACGTGCGCCGCCCTGAGATACCCGTCGCCCCCTTTTGCACCGCCGGCCGCAATTGTTGCGTCAGTGACATTGCCCGGTGCCGGGTTGTCTGAGTCACGCTTTTCCAGCCGTGATACCCGGTAACCCCTCCACATCGTTTGTTTTTTGGCGCACAAGTGATCGCCGTCAGATGGCAACAGAATACTGAGCCCCCCATCTACAACTAGTGTTTAAATACAAGATGAAGTAACTGTCAATATGGCGGTAAATTGATATGCCCCGTCCGTTTTTGGACAGGCAAAAAATTTATGCTGTGACAACAAAAAACCACCTACCCAAAAATTGATAGGAGTGTAAGCTATGGAAATTAAAGGAAATTCTCGGATTGCAGGCATTGGCGCCTTCCTGCCGCCCGACCGCGTGACATCGGAGAGCCTGATGGATGAAATCGACAGCACCAGATTTGGTGCACCCAAAAACTACATATCGAAATGTATAGGTATCAAAGAGAGACGAATATCCGATGCCAGGACCCTGCCTTCGGACATGGCAATTGCAGCTTCCCACAACGCCCTGGAAGACGCCGGGCTGGAAGCGGGCGAAATCGATATGATTCTGTACTGTGGTATCGACAGGGACTGGCAGGAGCCGGCTACGGCCCACCGGGTACAGACTGAACTCGGGGCCACGCGGGCCACGGTGCTCGATGTGACCAACGCCTGCCACGGCTTTATGAACGGCCTGGCAATTGCCGACAGCTTTATCAGCAATGGTGCGGTCGACAATGTGCTGGTTTGCACGGGTGAGAAACCGAGCCGGGTAATGCTCGAGGCCATCGAGCAGATCAAGCGCACCAATAATAAGGAGGAATTCAAGCGATGGATAGGCAGCCTGACGGTCGGTGATGCCGGTGGCGCTATGGTGGTACAGCGCGGTACCGCCCACAGCGGCTGGCAGTGGATGGAGATGCGTTCGGAGGGCCAGCATGCCGAGCTCTGCTACTATCGCCACACCCAGGCTGGTGTCGAGGGACAGATGATAATGGGACTCATCAGTCGCGTATTTGTGGGGCTGCACAAAAAGCTTATCGATAAGACTTATCGGGCCTTGAATTGGTCGCCAACGGATATTGATGTAATGTATTGCCACCAAGTAGGTGCCATACCACATAAACAATTGACTAGTGCGGCGGATTTAGATTTAAATTGTGCCCCTATCACGTATGATTTTCTCGGCAACCTGACCAGTGCTAGCATTCCGGTAAATATGGCGTTGAATCGCCCCAAGCGCGGTGATAAGTTGCTGGTTCTGGGAGCAGGGAGCGGACTGTCTATATGTCAAGCGGGGATGATTTACTAATCTATGCATTGCCAAGCATATTTGCGTTGGCTTTGAAGGTTATTATTTTTTGGGTAGCCAGGCACGCATTGCGATCAATAAATCCCTGGATGTGGGGGTTTTTGATCGCACTGTTGGGCCTGAACCTGGCTGAGCTGGCCAGCTTTTCCTTTGTCGCCAATCCCAGGGCTGGGGCTGTTTACCTGACGGCTTACTACATCTTTGCCATAGGCACTTGCCTGGCGCTGCTGGGCCTGTCCCTGGAAATCGGGGGATATCTAAAGAAAACAGTCACTTATGTGATTTTAGCCTGTGCAATAGTGTGTATAACGATCGTCGCCATCCCCAAGTTTGCCATTGCCGATGTCGAAAGTATTGGTTATTCAATAACCCGGATACCGGGACCTGCCTATTGGTTGATCAAGCTCACCATATTCACGGCGCTTATTGGCAGCCTGGTGATCATGATCTATTGCACCCGCACCAATCCTGATCGTGTCAGGCAGCGCCGCGCATTTGTGCTGGCGGTCGCCACTGGACCAAGCATTTTGGCCGTGTCGACAGTGCTGGCGTTTATGCAAATGAATATACCCATAAATGCTGCCGGTATCGTGTCGCTGACTATTAATCTGTTGTTGTTTGTGCTGCTGTGGACTGAAAGTCAACCCCATATGTTTCGGCTCCTGGCTTTGATTCCAAAGACGGAGGAACACAGAAAGATCAATAGGATGAAGACTCTGTTGTTTTCCCCCAACCTGGTTCCCCTGAAGAAAACGGCGTCTGTTTTTGAACAGATGGTGGTCGACGAGGCCATTCACCGCTGTGATGGCAATAAAGCCGAGGCTGCGAGACGATTGGGTATATCGAGAAATACGCTGGCTCGAAAACTTAAAACCTAGAAACATAAACCGACATTATGTGCCGGTGGGACGCCAATCGCCGGCAGGCTCGGCACGTTCGTCCAGTGGGTATGTATCGACCTGGCCGCCGACTCATCAATAGAGAAATCTTAGAGCTGCCAGGTGCTGCACAAAGCGACGTTGAATTTGCCGTGCTGCCGTTATTTCTCTGCCAACTCGCGAAAGTCGTCGATGTAGCGCTGGAAGGTTTTATCGCGCCGCTGCCGTTGCTTGTCCGTCAGTGAGGCATTGAGCTGGATCACCAGTTCAAAGGTGCGTTGCTGGTTGTGGGCTATCGCGTCCCGATAAGCTTGCGGCCAGCGCTCTTCGGGGTAAAACATCAACCTCTCTATATTCTCCTCCAGAAACTGCGCCTGGTCGCGATAGGGTAATACCTGTTTGAGTTCTTCCTGCCACTGCTGCCGCAGGTCGCCGGAGAGTTTTGCCGTTGGTTGTATCGTTTTACTCCAGTCTTCAATCAGCTGTTTCTGCTTATCGTCCAGTCGGCCAAGCCAGGATTGGAGGACGTCCCGGGTTCTGTCCACCCGTTTTTCCTGTCGTTCCTGCGGGTCGGGAAGTGCGTATTCTTCCAGGTACTCCAAGCGCTTTTTTTCCAGATTGTCGTACACCTGCTGTATCTGCTTGTCGGAAAGCGATGCCGCCAGAGCAACGGCCGGGGCCGTGAGTTGGTCGAGCGCGGCATCCCAGAACTCGCTCATGCGGATACCGTGGGCTTCGAGCTGGGCGCTGCTCACCGCCGGTCGCGACAAAGTGTCCCGCAACTGCTCCAGGGCGTCCGCATAAGCGGGCAGCTGTTCGCTGCGATGCCAGCGGTGAAAGCTGTCGATAGCGGCCTTGACCTGGCGCCGCTGATCCCGTTCGAGGGTAACATAGTCGCGCACCAGCCAGCCCATCCACCAGTCGAGAAAGTTGTAGGTGAGTTTGGTGGAGCAACCGGTAAACAGGAGGCAGACCAACAGCAGGCATGTCAGTTGAACTTTGGATCGCGCGCGTATCATCATGGCCAATGGTCGTTGTGGGTGGTGTGTGGTCGGGCTGAAGGTGCCGAATCCTTTTCGTTCGATCATTTCCCTTCGACCCTTCGTGTGAAATACGCCGCCCGGTGCTCTCTATGGTACGGCAGCTTGAAGTGTATAGATCAATTGTGACAAGCCGCCAGTAGCGCTTCGCGCAGGCGCCCGGTAATGGGGGCCGGTTTGCGGGTCTCCCGCTCGACAAATACATGGGTGAACGTGCCTGAGGCACAGGCCCGGTCCTGCCCCGCCTTGAAGATACCCAGGCCGTATTCAACCGAACTGCTGCCGACGCGGTTGACGCGGAAACCGCCATCCAACTGATCCGGGAAGGCGACAGCCTCCCGATAGCGGCACTGAGAGTTTACCACCAGGCCGATGACCGGGCCGGCGTGGATATCCAGGCCGCCTTTTTCGATCAAAAAGCGGTTGGCAATGGTGTCGAAGTAAGCGTAGTACACCACGTTATTGACATGGCCGTAGACGTCATTATCCATCCAGCGTGTGGTTATCGGTACAAAATACCGATAGTCGACGCGGCTGGGCACGGGAATGTCAGGTGTAGGCGGCACGGTAAATATTCAAGGCGTTCTCGTAGTTAACTTCCCGCGGGTTGTTGACCAGCAGCCGCTGCTGTTGCATGGCGTTTTCCGCCAGCATCGGCAGTTCCTGTTCCTGGATATCCATTGCCGCGAGGGTGTTTGGCAGCGCCAGATCGGCAATCAGGGCCACCAGGTGGTCGATCATTTCCCCGGCCAGGTGCCGTCGCTCCCCGTCGCTGGCCGGCAGTGGGATATGGCGTTCCATGATAATCGGTGCCAGCTGCGCATACTGCCGCGCGGCGTCAACGGCCTCGCAGTTAAAGCGCAGCACGTGAGGCAGCATCAGGGCGTTACTTAATCCATGGGGGATATGGTAGTGGCCGCCGAGCGGATAGGCGAGGGCATGTACCGCGGCCACCGGGGCGTTGGCGAAGGCCTGGCCGGCCAGGCAGGCCCCCAATAACATGGCCTGGCGGGTGGCCAGTGAATCGCCGCGGTGCACGGCGTCGCGAATATTGCCCGCTAATAAGTTCAGGGCCTGCTGCGCCAGCATATCGGAATAGGGGTTTTTGAGCCGGGCGCTGGTAAAAGCCTCGATGGCATGGACCATGGCGTCAATACCGGTGGCAGCGCTGACCAGGGGTGGCAGGCCGAGACTGAGTTCGGGGTCCAGGATAGTGACATCCGGCATCAGCTGCTGGGCCACGACAGCGGTCTTAGTGGTGTCACCGGTGGTGACAATGGCGATGGGAGTCACTTCCGAGCCGGTGCCGGCAGTCGTGGGCACCTGAATCAGCGGCAGGCGCTGCCCGCTGGCGTTGTCGACGCCGTAGATTTCCGCCAGACTCTCGCCGGACCCCATCATCAGGGCCACCAGTTTGGCGGTGTCCATGGAGCTGCCGCCGCCGAAACCCACCACACCGTCGGTGTTGTTGGTCTGGGCCTGGCGCAAAGCTCGCAGCACCGTGTCCTCCGGCGGGTCCGCCTGTACGTCGGCGTAGGTCATATAAGAGACTTGCGCCCGGCTCAGTGCGCCCAATAGCGGTCCCAGCAGATCGTTGTCGAGAATGCCCTGATCGGTCACGATCAGCAGCCGGCTGATGCGATGGCGCCGGCAGATATCGCCGATACGGCCGATGGCGCCGGGTTCGCAGATAATCGATGGGGTGGTGTTGAAGGTAAACGACTTCATTGCTCAGTGACCCGCCTCAGGTACCCGAAGGTTTATTCTGCGAATCCAACCGATATATTTGAAATTTATATTTGTGATCATTGGATTCACGTCGTGAATGTTTAAGTCTTGGACCGCAAGCGGCCTGCCGTGTTCTGCCTCGTTACTTCTATTATATGAAGCAACAGCGCAGGCGCCCAGCCTCACAGACTCACAATCATAGAAATGCGTATACGAGCGGTTGCGCTAAGCGGTTTTTCAAATCATTATCTGCACGATACCTCAAGTGCCAATCGAGGTGTTCCTAACTCATTCGAACAGAGGCTGAAGTGGATATAACCCTGGTTGTTGCCGACTATCGGAAGCCGTCCCATGCGGCGGCCATCGTTACCCTGATGAGTGCCTACGCGCTCGATCCCATGGGAGGTGGCCGCGATCTCCCCGAACGCGTAAAAACCCAACTGGTGGAGCGCCTGGCACAAGTGCCCACGGCCTTGTCGGTGCTGGCGTTTGCCGGCGCTGAACCGGCCGGGCTGATCAACTGTTTTGAGGGGTTTTCCACGTTTCAATGCCAGCCGTTGATGAACATTCACGATGTGACGGTGTTGCCCGCCTACCGCGGTCGCGGGCTGAGCCGTCGCATGTTGGCACTGGTGGAAGAGTGCGCCCGTGAACGCGGTTGCTGTAAGCTGACTCTCGAAGTGCTGGAGGGGAATAAGACTGCACAACAGGCCTATAGAAAGTTCGGCTTTGCGGGTTACGAACTGAGTCCCGCCACCGGTCGGGCGTTGTTTTGGGAGAAGCCCTTGATGTCGTCGGGGGCCAACGTCGAAAGGAAGAACCCAATCAAGGATTATTAAGGGACACAGCAATGTCGAAAAAGCTGAAAAATGAACAACAGTTACTCAAAGAGGCGTTGCGGGTGGGCGCGCTGTATGCTGAAAAACGTCATGCCGGTCGCTTTGAAAGCACCGATTCCGTCAAACAGAAGGTGGAGTACCTGTACCGGCTGCTGGTGCACGACAAACTGATTCAACCGCTGGCCAAGGGACAGGAAAGCGAGCCGTTGATGAAACACAAGCTGGCGCTGTGGATATCCCGGCAGTTGCCCGATGACCACCCGCTGCTCAAATGATGGTCCGGTGAAAACGCTGCTTGTGGTTCGCCACGCCAAGTCCAGTTGGGCCGACCCCGGACTTGGCGATCGCGATCGCCCATTGAACCGACGCGGCCTTGCCGATGCCCCACAGATGGGTGAACGGCTGCGCCGCCGGGGTGATATCCCGCAGGCGATCGTCGCCAGCGTCGCGTTGCGCGCTGCGGCCACAGCCCGGGCCCTGGCCGCGGCATTGGGGTTTGCGCCGGACGCCATTCGGTATGACGAATCCCTGTATACCTTCGACAGCGCGCAGTTGCTTGGTTGCGTGCAGTCGTTTGACGACACCTGGACCCGCTGCCTGCTGGTGGGTCACAACCCGGCGGTGACCGAACTTGTCAATGATTTGGGCTATTGCGATATCGACAATGTGCCTACCTGCGGTATGGTGAAGCTCACGCTGCCCGTCACTCGCTGGAGCGATCTGGCGCCGGGGCGGGGCAGTATGGACTACTTCGATTACCCGAAGAACGACTGTCTCAAAAACAACCCGCAGTATTGACCAGGACATGTTATGAGTGAATTAGTGAGCTACACCCTCGACGCCCAGGTGGCGACCCTCACCCTGAATAACGGTAAGGTGAATGCCATTTCCCCGGCTTTGATCGACGCATTTAACCGGGCTCTGGATCGGGCCGAGAGCGATCGGGCGGTGGTCTTGATAACCGGTCAGGCAGGCATGCTGTCGGCGGGCTACGATCTGAAAGTGATGGGTGAGAGCATGGACGCGGCCATGGCGCTGGTAGAAAAAGGCTCGACCCTGTCGCGGCGCCTGCTGTCGTTTCCCACCCCGGTGCTGGTCGCCTGTAGCGGTCACGCAGTGGCCAAGGGGGCGTTTCTGTTGCTGTCGGCGGACTACCGCATCGGTGCGGCGGGCCCCTTTAAAATTGGCCTGAATGAAGTTGCCATCGGTATGACCATGCACCTGGCGGGCATCGAGCTGGCGCGGGCTCGCTTGCTGCCGGCGTATTTTAACCGCTCTGTGATCAACGCTGAGATGTACGATCCCGATCGCGCGGTGGCAGCGGGTTTTCTGGATCAGGTGGTGACTGCAGAACAGTTGTCGGCGACGGCGACCGCCCGGGCGCAGCAGCTTGCACAACTGAATATGGACGCGCATCGCAACACCAAACTGAAAGCCCGGGCCGATTTGCTTGAAACCCTCGATCGCGTGATCGAGATCGATGCCCGCGGTCCCCACTAGGGCATCGCCACGCGGCCGTCCACGGCCTGCGCCAGCCACGGCGCGCCAATTGGACTACAGCGCGGGCGTTTGTACTATAATTGCCCGATCTGGGTGCCCGGCGGGGGCTGATCACTCGCCGGCGGGCGCCGTAACCTGGTGGCTCCTGCATGATTAAGATAATCCGCCGATGGTCGATCTATGGCCTGTTGCTGGCACTGGCCGCCGCCGCCGCCACCGAGGAAGCGATATCGGTCGAGGCCGGTAAGATAGCCTTTATTCATAAAATACTGGTGAATATCACCTGGCCCGGCGAGGAGGATTTTGAATACTTCTCCATTGGTGTTTACGATCGCGGCCGGGACTTCTCCCGGATGATGAAAAGACAGCTGGCGGATTTCGAGGTGCGGGGCAAGCCGATCCGGGTGATCAGCGTCCGCTCCCTGGCCAGTGCCCGCGATCTGCAGGCACTGGTAGTGGGCCCCGCTTACAACCGGGAACTGGTCGATATCGCGCGCCGCCTGCGCAAAAGCGAAACACTGTTGATCACCGACGGCGCAGACGACAAGCGCAACGTGATGATCAACTTTTTTCAGCCCACCCCCGAACGCCTGTCGTTTGAATTGAATCGCTCAAGTATCCTTTACGAGGGCCTGGCGCTCAGCAAGGACATCACGTTGTTTGGTGGTACGGAGCTGGATGTGGCCATCATTCACAAGGAAACCGAGGCGGAGCTGGCCGAAGTGATGGCGCTGGCCGAAGAACGGCGTCGCGAGCTGCTCGAGCAGGAGGTCCTGATCAGCCGGCAGCGCCAGACCATGGCCCAACAGGAGGCGGAGATCGAAAGTCAGAACCGCGAGATCGACAGTCAACAACTGGCTATTGCGCGGCAGACGCAGGAGCTGGCCGACGGCAAACAGGAACTCGACCGGCTCGAGAACAGTATCAATCAAATTACCGAATCCCTGACCCGCAAAGAAGGCGAGTTGGCAGAACGGGCTTCCGTGCTCGCCAGTCAGGAGGCCAACATCGAACAGTACTCCACCCAAATCCAGCGCACCCTCAACCGACTCAATGTGATGCGCGACGAGGTCACGGCCAGAGAGGCGCGAATACTGGAAAAGGACGTGATTCTGGAAAAACAGGGCAATATCATCCGCAATCAGAAAGTCACTCTGGGGGCCGCCACCGCGGCACTGCTGCTGGTGCTCACCCTTATCACCATCATCTTTCGCAGTTATCGGGAAAAGAACCGCGTCAATAAAGAACTGGTTGAAATGGCGAAAGCCAAGAGCCTGTTTTTATCCACCATGAGTCACGAAATACGCACGCCGCTGAACGGTGTGCTCGGTATGGTAGACCTGTTGAAAGACACCCCTATCAGCGAGCAGCAGCGCCACTACCTCAACACCATCCACACCTCGGGTGAGATGCTGTTGAGTGTGATCAATGACATTCTCGATTATTCGAAGATCGAGGCGGGCAAGATGGCGATCGAAGAGGTCGCCTTCGATCTGGAGAAACTGGTTTTTGGCTGCGCCGCCATTTTTACGCTGCGCGAGACTGAGGACCTGGAGTTTATGGTGGATGTACCCCCGGCTGTGCCCACGCAACTGCGTGGTGATCCGACCCGGATTCGCCAGATTCTGCTGAACCTGTTGAGCAATGCATTTAAGTTTACCGACAGCGGCGAGATTCAGGTCTCGGTCAAGACTTCCGGCAACGCAGAGGAGGGGCGCTGGTACCACCTGTTTGTCAGCGACACCGGCGTCGGTATGAGTCAGGAACAGCAGGAGAGTATTTTCGACAGCTTCGTGCAGGCCGACTCCAGCATCACCCGGCGCTATGGCGGGTCCGGCCTGGGACTGGCGATCAGCCAGCGGTTGGCGGGCCTGATGGGGGGGCATATGGAGGTGACCAGCACCCTCGACAAAGGCTCTGTATTCACCCTGACGCTGCCACTGGTGGAGGCGGGCGGAGCGGCCGCGGCGGCGGGCGCGAACAGCACCCTGGCCGGTCGGCACCTGTTGATCGCCGATGCCCGCCCGCACCGCTGCCGGGCTCTGGCCGAGCACGCCCGCGCCTGGAGCATGAACGTGCGCACAGCGGATTCCATCGCCGCCGTGCACCGCTCCATCGCCGCGCAACAGCCGGATTTCGTGTTACTGGCGGAACAACTGGAGCGCATGGCGGGCATCAAGCTGGCCCGCGATTTGAAAACGTTACAGCCTGACGGCCGCATCTTGTTGATGACCCATGCCACGGCGGCACCTTCCGGTATCGAGCTGACCGCCTGCAACGTCGTCGCTACGGTGGAGATGCCGGTGGCGCCGAGTTTGCTGCGGCAGACTCTGGCCGGGGCCGTGGCACAGGCTCAGGCCGAAAATCCACCCCGAACCGAACCGGCGCCGGCCGTGGCGGCAGGTGGTAACGGTGCAGATGATGCCGCAACCTGGCGGGTTCTGGTTGCCGAGGACAATCCGGTCAACCAAATGGTGATCAAGGGCTTTTTGGCGCGAGAGGGCATCACCACGGAAATAGCCAACAACGGCCTGGAGGCTGTCGAGCACTACCGGGATCAGTGTGCCCGTGTGGCGTCGGGCGCGCCCTACGATTTGATTTTTATGGACTGTGAAATGCCGGAGTTGGACGGGCTCAGCGCCACCCGCCAGATTCGCGATATCGAGACCCGCCAGGCGCGCGGACATGCGGTTATTGTTGCGCTCACCGCACACGCCATGGCCGAGCAACGCCAGGCGGCTTTTGCGGCAGGCATGGACGAGCACCTGGCCAAACCGCTGAAACCGGAAAAATTGCGCGAAGTACTGGCCAAATATTTGAGGCCGGTTAACACGAGTTAATTGGGTTTGTCGTGCACGAAAAAACGCCATTTAAATAATGTGGCACAAGGCGTGCGGTTTGGCTATTCCCGTGCTTAACCTGTTGCCCGCAGAAGCAGAGTAAATTCCTATGCAGTTGAAAGTACCCGGCGGTCCGGTCCGCCTGCTGGCCTTATTGGCGGCGCTGGCGTTACTGGGAGGGTGTGAAACCCTCGGTTACTATACCCAGGCGGCCACCGGGCAGCTCAGCCTGCTCAGCAAACGCGAACCCATCGATACCCTGTTGGAAGCGCCGCAAACTGATGACGAAACCCGGCGGCAGTTGCAACTGGTGCAATCACTGCGGGCGTTTGCCGGCGCCGAACTGAGCCTGCCGGCCGCCGGCAGTTTCACCAGCTATGTAGAACTCGATCGCGATTATCCGGTGTGGTCGGTGGTGGCGACACCGGAGTTTTCCCTGCAGCCGCACCAGTGGTGTTACCCGGTGATCGGCTGCGCCGCCTACCGCGGTTATTTCAAGCGGGACGATGCCCGGGGCAAAGCCCAGGCATTAAAAGCGCAGGGCTTTGATGTCATGGTGGGCGGGGTGCCGGCCTACAGTACACTCGGCTGGTTCAACGATCCGGTGCTGAGCAGTTACCTCCACTGGCGCGAAGCGGAACTTGCGGGTTTGATATTTCACGAGTTGGCTCATCAGGTGTTCTACATCAACGACGATTCGGCCATCAATGAGAGTTTTGCCACGGCGGTTGAGCAGGCCGGCGTTGAGCGCTGGTTTCGCCACCACAACCGCGCCGGGGAGATCGCCGCCTATAAAAACGTGCAGTTGCACCGGCAGGCGTTTTTGCAGCTTGTAGAGCAGACCCGCGCCGAACTGCGCACGCTTTACGCGGGAGACTTGCCGGCGGCACAAAAGCGGGCTGCCAAGCAGCTGGCTTTCCAGCGCCTGCGCGAGACGTATTTACGGCGGTTTCCCGACGGTGCCTACAAAGGTTGGGTCAACCGTGAACTCAACAACGCGATCCTGGCCAGTGTCAATACCTACAGTCAGTGGGTGCCGCACTTTTTGCGCAAGCTGGAGACCAGTGCCTCCATCGACGCGTTCTACGCCAGTGTTAACGCGCTGAAAAAACTGCCGGCCCAAGTGCGCTATCAGCGCCTGACCAGCTGGCTCGAGGAAGCCGACTAAAGCCTGTATCCCGCGCCGGCGCCGGCACCACCGCATCGCCACAGAGTCTTCACAGTCCACCCTCGTTCTGTGGGCAAACTTTTTAGCGCGCCAAGGCCGTGTTATGCTGCGGCCTCGTTAAAACCTGCCATAGGAAAACAACGTGATCTCAGTAACCTGCCGTTTGCTAGCGGCACTTTCGGTATTGATCGTGCTGGGTGCCTGCGCGCCGGCCCGCGATGCGCTCGACTCTCGTTCCGATGCGCGTTCCGATGCGCGTTCCGATGCGCGTTCCGATACGCGCGCCGATTCCCGCGCCGGCGAAGACCCGTGGTTTGCCAGTGGCCGGCAGGCGGTGGCGGCGCGGCTGGCGCTGCGGCCGAATACCAACCGCGCTCGCAACGTGATTTTATTTGTCGGCGACGGTATGGGCATTTCCACGATTACCGCGGCGCGCATCTTTGACGGCCAGTCACGCGGTGAAAGCGGCGAGGAAAACAGCCTGTCTTTCGATACGTTTCCCTATGTGGCACTGGTAAAAACTTATAACACCGACGCCCAGACCCCGGATTCTGCCGGCACCGCCAGCGCCATGAACAGCGGTGTCAAAACCCGCATCGGGGTGATCAATACCCGGTCTGATCAGCACGATTGCCTGGGGCCGGTGACAGACTTTCCACCGACCCTGGCGGCCCTGGCCGAGCAGCGCGGTATGGCCACCGGTATCGTGTCCACTGCCCGAATCACCCATGCCACACCCGCAGCGGTATACGGGCATGCACCGTCGCGCGCCTGGGAGAGCGACGCCAATATCCCCGAGCCCGCGCGCCGCCAAGGTTGCCGGGACCTGGCCGATCAGATGCTGAGCTTTCCCCACGGCGACGGTCTCGATGTGATGCTCGGCGGTGGCCGGCGGATGTTTTTACCGGCCGAGGAGGGGGGCGTAAGGGTAGACCGGCGCAATCTGATACAGGAGTGGCAGGGACAAAGCCCGGCCAATCAAGTGGTCGCCGACAGCGGCGAATTGCGGCGGCTGGCGCAGTCGGGGGCAGCGGCGAGAGGCAATGTCCTGGGGCTCTTTAATGCCTCCCATATGGCTTACGAGGCTGATCGTGATGACGCCCGGGAGCCCTCCCTGGCGGAGATGACGACTTTTGCCGTCGAACATCTGCAGCAAGAGAGACAGGGTTATTTTCTGATGGTCGAGGGCGCCCGCATTGATCACGCCCATCACGGCACCAATGCCTACCGCGCGTTGACCGATACCCAGGAATTTGCCGCGGCGATAGCGGCCGCCGTCGAGCGGGTAAACCTCGACGACACGCTGATTCTGGTCACTGCGGATCACTCCCATGTCTTTACCATCGGCGGCTATCCACCGCGCGGCAATCCGATCCTGGGGCTGGTAAAAAATATCCGGCCGCCGCAGCCGGGTGCCCCCAGTGCGGCCGACGATGGCCATCCCTATACCACCCTCGGTTACCATAACGGTCCCAGCCTGCGCGCGGGGGCGGCTGCTTTGACCGAAACGCAGGTCCTGCACCGGGATTTTCAACAGCAGGCCGCGGTGCAGCGGCAATCGGAGACCCACGGCGGTGAGGATGTGGCCCTGTTTGCCACCGGAGCAAGTGCCTATCTGGTCGGCGGGGTTATCGAGCAGCACGTCATCTTCCATGTGATGGCGCGGGCCCTGGGTTGGGAACTGTAGCGCCGACTTCACTCGCCTGCCAGCGGCCAACTCGACAGTTCGCGGCGTGTCGGCGAGACCGCCAGGCACCAGCCCTGCGGTCCCCAGTCCCCGAGCACGATGCGCTCCGCCGCCGCGCCGTTGGCGCTCAGGTGGTGGCGTTGCGGCCGGTGGGTGTGGCCGTGAATCAGGGTCTGCACGCCGTGTGCTTCCATCACCTTGACAACTTCCGCCGGGGTTACGTCCATAATATCCTCGGCCTTCAGGCTGTTCATGGAGCGGCTCTGTTCGCGCAGCGCTGCCGCAATGGCCCGGCGCTCGGCCAGCGGTTTTGCCAGCAATTGCGCCTGCCAGTCGGGGCTGCGGGCCTGGCGGCGAAAAGCCATATAGTCGTGATCGCGGGTGCAGAGACTGTCGCCGTGCATCAATAACACCGGTTCGCCGTAGAGATCGATAACGGTGGGATCGTCCAGCAGTTCGGCCCCGCTGGCGGCGGCGAATGCCGGCCCCAGCAAAAAGTCCCGGTTGCCGTGCATCACATACAGGGGGATGTCCGCCTGGCGCAATTGCCGCAGGCGCTCGACGATCCGCCGGTGTTCCGGGTTGTCATCGTCGTCCCCGATCCAGACCTCAAACAGGTCGCCGAGAATATAAAGCGCCGCGCAGTGACCGGAAATAGCGTCGAGCCAGTTGAAAAACGCCCGGGTTATGGCCGGGCGCGTGTCGTGAAGGTGCAGATCGGAAATAAAATAGGTGGTCATTGACGGCGACCGGTGGTGGCTAGCCCTCGACCGTGACTTTTTCGATTAACACTTCCTCGGCGGGCACGTCCTGGTGACCGGAGCGGTTGCCGGTTTTCACTCCCTTGATCTGGTTGACTACGTCCATGCCGTCGACCACTTTACCGAAAACACAGTAGCCCCAGCCCTGGGCGTCTTTGCTGGTGTGGTTGAGAAAACCGTTGTCTTTCACGTTGATGAAAAACTGTGCAGAGGCACTGTGAGGGTCCATGGTGCGGGCCATGGCGATGGTGCCGTTGTCGTTGCTCAAGCCGTTGTCGGCTTCATTTTCAATCGTATCGCGGGTCTCTTTTTGCTGCATATCGGCGTCGAAACCGCCCCCCTGGATCATAAACCCGTCGATAACACGGTGGAATATGGTGCCATTATAAAAGCCGTCTTCGGCGTACTGCTTGAAGTTGGCGGCCGTTTTCGGCGCCTTCTCGAAATCCAGTTCCAGCTTAATATCGCCAAAGTTGGTGTGTAGGGTGATCATGGAGGACTCCTGTGTTGACATCGGCGGCCAATGCCTGGCCGATTGGGAAAATTCTTTATTTGATAAGTGGTTATGACACTATTTATGCCTCTGCGAGGCCGCTATAATACGCGCTTTGCCCGGTTTCTGAAACCGCCAGTTGTGCGCCGGCCGGCCGCGGGCGGTGGGGCGGCGCGGGCCGGACACCTTTAAGGGAAGCTGATCTAAACGCATGAATGAACAATCCAGGCCAGACAAGCCGCTGCACTTTATCCAGCAAATCGTCAAACAAGACCTCGAGCAGGGCAAGATCGAACGGCTGGTGACCCGTTTCCCGCCGGAGCCCAACGGCTACCTGCATATCGGCCACGCCAAGTCCATCTGCCTGAACTTCGGTCTGGCCGAGGAGTTTGGCGGTGTTTGCAATCTGCGCTTTGACGACACCAACCCGACCAAGGAAGAGCAGGAGTATGTCGACGCGATCAAGGCGGACGTCATCTGGTTGGGGTTTCAGTGGCACGGCGACGTCAAATACGCCTCGGATTATTTCGATACGTTTTACCAGTGGGCCCAGGCGCTGGTGCGCGCGGGCAAGGCCTATGTCTGCGACCTGTCGGCGCAGGAGGCAAGTCGCTATCGCGGCTGGGCCACCGAGCCGGGCAAGGACAGCCCGTATCGCAACCGCAGTGTGGAAGAAAACCTGGATTTGTTGGGGCGGATGCAAGCCGGTGAATTCGATGAGGGCAGCCGCACCCTGCGGGCCAAAATCGATATGGCCTCGCCCAATATGCATTTGCGCGATCCGGTGTTGTATCGCATCCGCAAGGCGCGCCATCACCAGACCGGCGACAAGTGGTGCATCTATCCGAGCTATGACTTCGCCCACGGGCAGGAGGATGCCATCGAAGGTGTGACCCATTCCATTTGCACCCTGGAGTTTGCCGATCACCGCCCGCTTTACGACTGGTTTATTGCCAATCTGCCGGTGCCGCATACGCCCACCCAGTACGAATTCGCGCGCTTGGAGTTGACTTACACGGTGACCTCCAAACGCAAGCTCAAGCAACTGGTGGACGAGGGACATGTTGACGGTTGGGATGACCCGCGCATGCCGACCATCTCCGGTATGCGCCGGCGCGGTTACCCGCCGGCGGCGCTGCGGCACTTCTGCGAGCTGATCGGGGTGACGCGCTCGGCCAGCACCGTAGATATGAGCACTCTGGAGTACGCGGTGCGCGACCATCTCAATGAACATGCGCCGCGGGCGATGTGTGTGCTCAACCCGTTGCGCGTGGTCGTCAGCAATTTTCCGGCCGGTGACGTCGAGTCGATGACACAGCCGGTGCATCCGCAGAATGCGGCCATGGGGGAACGGCGTCTGCCCTTTACGCGGGAATTGTATATCGAGCGCGCCGATTTCAACGAGGACAGCACACTGTCGCGCAAGAAATTCAAACGCCTGGTGCCCGGCGACTGGGTGCGCTTGCGCGGCGCTTATGTGATTCGCGCCGACGAGGTGGAAAAGGATGCGCAGGGAAATATTACTGTCGTGCACGCGAGTCTGGTGCCGGGCACGGTAGGCGCCAACCCGCCGGAAGGCGTGCGCCCGCGGGGCGTGATTCACTGGGTTTCGGCCCGGGAAAATGTCGATTGCGAACTGCGTCTCTACGAGCGCCTGTTTACCGATGCGGCGCCGGATACCGGCGACAAGGACTTTCTCGATGCCCTCAACCCCGATTCCCTGACCGTGCTCAGCGGCTGCAAGGGTGAGATCGGCCTGGCGGCAGCGGCGGCGGAAGATCACTTCCAGTTCGAGCGGGAGGGTTATTTTTGCCTGGACAATCGGCTGAGCACTCCGGCAGCGCTTGTTTTCAATCGCACCATTGGTTTAAAAGACGGTTTTAAAGATAAAAAGTAAATGACACTCACACTCTACAATACCAAAACCCGGCAAAAAGAAGCGTTTCAGCCACTGCAACCGGATCGGGTCAAAATGTACGTCTGCGGCCCTACGGTCTACAACCTGGTGCATATCGGCAATGCGCGACCTGTGGTGGTGTTCGATACCTTGTTTCGCTTGCTGAACGTCCTCTATGGCGAGGTGATTTACGCCCGCAATATTACCGATATCGATGACAAGATTATGAAGGCGGCGGCGGAAAACGGCGAAGAGATCGGCGCGTTGGCGGCGCGCTTTACCGCCGAGTTCGAGAGCGATATGGCGCAATTGCGCAACTTGCCGCCGTCTATCGTTCCCCGTGCGACCGACCATCTGCCGGAGATGATCGCCATGACCCGGCGCCTGATTGAGAAGGGTCACGCTTATGAGGCCGAGGGTCATGTGCTGTTCGACGTGAACTCCATGTCCGACTACGGCCGGCTTTCCAACCGCTCGCTGGAAGACATGCTCGACGGTGCGCGGGTGGAAGTGGCGCCCTATAAGAAATATGCCGGCGACTTTGTGTTGTGGAAGCCGTCGAGCGCCGCCGAGCCCGGCTGGGACAGCCCCTGGGGGCGCGGGCGGCCGGGTTGGCATCTCGAGTGTTCGGCCATGATTGAAAAGCACCTGGGCGAGACCATCGACATCCACGGGGGCGGCCGTGACTTGATTTTCCCTCACCATGAGAACGAGCTGGCGCAGAGCTGCTGTGCCCACGATGGCCGGGAGTATGTGCGCTATTGGATGCACAATGGTTATATCAATGTCGGCGGTGAGAAGATGTCCAAATCGCTGGGTAATTTTCGCACCGTGCGGGAATTGTTGGGTAAGTACGATGGGGAAGTGATTCGCTATGCGTTGCTGTCGGCTCAGTATCGGTCGGAGCTGGATTTTTCTCAGACGTTGCTTGATCAGGCTAAAGCTTGTCTGAATTCTTTTTACAGTGCGTTGGATAAAGTGGAGGCGCTTGAAGGGGTCGACGATGTGGACCTGCAAAACCATCCTTTCTTCCTGGCGCTGTTGGATGACCTCAATACGCCTGTTGCCTTGGGGGAAATGCACAAGGTGACGAAGTTGTTGAACAAGGCTGCGCAGGGGGATAAAGCGCGGTTGAAAACCACGCTTTTGCAGGCGGGGCGGTTACTTGGTCTGCTGCAGCGCGGTCCGGATGAGTGGTTTGGTCGCGTGCGGGGTAGGGCGGATATTACGTTGGATGCTGTCACTATGGGCGGTGAGGGTATTGTCGGGCCGACGCCGGAGGAAATTGAAGCAAAGATTGCGGAAAGAGCCCAGGCCAAGGCGGATAAAGATTATGCCCGTGCGGATGAAATTCGCAAGGCGTTGAAGGCGCAGGGTGTGGTGCTGGAGGATTCGCGAGAGGGGACTAACTGGAAGAGGGAGCGGTAGCCATTGCTGAGGGGAGTGGTTCCCCTCGAAGGGGTCCTCCTCGAAGGGGTCGGAGTGCTTGCATTTTAACCAGGCTTTTCCTGGTTAAAATGCAAGCACTCCGACCCCGCACTGTGCTGGTTAAAATGCAAGCACTCCGACCCCGCACTGTGTCGCCGCGGGTGGTGCCTTGAAGAAGGGGAGTGGCACCATTCTAAGGGGACAGGTAAAACCTGTCCCCGCACTGTGCCACCGGAGGTGGTGCTCATAGAATGATGCAAGTTTGAAATACAATTTTGTTACGTGTTTGGAATAGAAGACTATGTCAGTACCCGATTTTCGCTTTCGCCGCATGCGCCGTACACCCGTATTGCGCAGCCTGGTCAGAGAGAACCATCTGCGCATGGAGGACTTTATCTTTCCGGTTTTCGTCGAGGAAGGCATTGCCGAGCCTGTACCGGTAGCGAGTATGCCGGGTGTGGTCCGCCATCCCGAAAGCGCCTTGCCGGAAGTGGTGCGCGGCGCCTGGGAAAAGGGCATCAAGGCGATTATCCTGTTCGGCGTCACCGCCAACAAAGACGAGGAGGGCTCCGACACCTGGGCGGACGATGGCCTGATGGCGCGGATGATCCGAGCCGCCAAACAGGCCGCGCCGCAAATGCTGGTGATCAGCGATAACTGCTTTTGCGAGTACACCAGCCACGGACACTGCGGCGTGGTGGGCGACGGCGATGTGGACAACGATGCGACACTGCTGAACCTGCAAAAGCAAACACTGGCAGCAGCCCGCGCCGGTGTGGATATGATTGCGCCGTCCGGCATGATGGACGGTATGGTGGCGGCGATTCGCGAAGCGCTCGACGAGGCGGGGTTTACCCAGGTGCCGGTCATGTCTTATTCGACCAAGTTCGCCTCGGCGTTTTACGGACCTTTTCGCGACGCCGTCGACAGCTCCTTCAAAGGCACCCGCGATACTTACCAGATGGACCCGGCCAACGGCCGCGAAGCCCTGGCCGAATCGCTGCAGGACGATGTCGAAGGGGCCGATATCCTGATGGTGAAACCCGGGCTTGCCTATCTGGATGTGATCGCCAATATCCGCCAGCACAGCGACCGGCCACTGGCGGTCTACCATGTCAGCGGCGAGTATGCGATGGTCAAAGCTGCCGCGGCAGCGGGTGTCATCGACGAAAAGGGGGTTGTGCTGGAAACGATGACGGCATTCAAGCGGGCCGGTGCGACCCTGATTATTACTTACTATGCGGAAGCGTTGAGCGGGTGGCTGGCAGAGTAACAAGACCAGAGTAACAAGACAGGCTTTTTGTTTGTTTTAGCAACCCACCACCTGAGCCTGTTTGCAGCGGCAGGTATTCCAGCCTACAACTATGATGCAAAGAACCCCGAAAAAAGCCACATTGTCAGGTCCTGCCCAGGGGTCGCGGTTGCGGGTTCAAGACCGTCTGCCGCAGGGATGCGGCAGACGAGCCCCAGGGATGGGTTTACCGCGTGTCTTGAACCCGCAACCGCGACCCCTGGGCAGGACCGGGTCTGTTGGCACCAATCCTGATTTAGGCCCAGGTCCCCCATCACCGCTTAGCCATAGCACCGAATTCAAAGCCCAGTATCCGGTTTTCCCCCGATGAGCCTCCCACAATGGAATTTACGCCGCGAATTTAGCGTAACATGAATAATGACCTTCCTGTTGTGTGCAATAGTGAACGTATACAGATTAGCAGTAAGTTAGTTGAGGAACACTATGAGCGAACCATCAATGCACAGTGCTGATCAAAGCAAAAACGCACAATGGCAGCAGACCTTTTATCGAATCCGGTCGAATAAAGCCTTCGAACTGTTTGTAGTGGGCGTCATTATTTTTTCCGCGCTGATGATCGGTGCGAAAACCTACGATATCTCGCCGGCGCTGATGAAGACGGTGTATGTCCTGGATTGGTTTATTACCATCGTCTTTTTAATCGAGATCATTATTCGCTTCCTCGGCGAGGAAAACAAACGGCATTTTTTCAAATCCGGCTGGAACATCTTCGACACGCTGATTGTCACCATCAGCCTGATTCCCATCGACAACAGCGATATGGCATTGGTGGGGCGGCTAGTGCGGATTTTCCGCGTGCTGCGTATGGTATCGATTATTCCCGAGCTGCGCATGTTGCTGAATTCCCTGATCAAGGCCCTGCCGCAGCTCGGCTACGTGTTGCTGTTGATGTTTATCATCTTCTATATCTACGCCGCTATCGGCAGCACCTTTTTTCGCACCGTCAACCAGGACCTGTGGGGGGATATCGCCCTCAGTCTGTTGACCCTGTTTCGCGTGATGACATTCGAAGACTGGACCGATGTTATGTACGAGACCATGGAGGTGTATCCCTTCAGTTGGGCTTTTTACCTGACATTTATCTTTTTTACCGCCTTTGCCTTCCTCAATATGATTATCGGTATAGTCGTGAATGTACTGGAGGAAGAGCACCAGCGGGTGCGGGCCCAGGAGGCGGAGGCGGCGGGAGAACCGACCCTGATTGAATTAAAGCAGCAACTGGATGAGATTAAGGCGCTGCTGCAGCAACAGCGCCAGTAGCGGGCGTGGAGTCAGGCGTTATCAATAGTGGCAGGTATCTGAACGCGGGCAGCGCCCGGGTCCGCCGCGGCTACCCCGGATTTTTGGTAACCGGGTTTTGGTAAAGTTGTTGTATTTTGCCCAATTAACCCAATAATAGGGCGGGCTATTCAAACCCAAACGACACAGTTAATTTGGATATACGGCAGTGATGTGGTTCGGCAAAATTATCGGCGGTATTCTGGGCTTTATGGTGGGCGGCTGGATCGGCGGCCTGTTGGGTGTGCTGGTCGGCAACTTCTTTGACAAGGGGTTGGCCCGCTCACTGGTGGGCGCCAGCCCCGCAGAGCTGGCCCAGGTGCAGACGGTGTTTTTCAAAACCGTGTTTTCCGTTATGGGGCACCTGGCCAAGTCCGACGGCCGGGTCTCGGAGGCCGAGATCGGCCAGACCGAGCAGCTGATGACGCATATGGGATTGACTGCCGAGCATCGCCGCGAGGCCATCGCCTTGTTCAAGGCCGGTGCCGAAGCCGAGTTCGACTTGCAGGCCACCCTTGAGGAGTTTCAACGACACTGCCAGCGCTTCGCCGGCCTGAAGCGTATGCTGATCATCTACCTGGTGGGTGTGGCCCTGGCCGACGGCATCCTGCACCCACAGGAGGAACAACTACTGCACCGGGTAGCCGAGGCGGTGGGTTTCTCCCCGGCGGCGTTTCGGCAACTGCTGGAGATGATTAAGGCCCAGGACCAGTTTGCCGGCGGGCCCGCCGCACCGCCGTCCGGGCAGGCCCTGGCGCTGGCTTACCAGGCGCTCGGCGTCGGCGCCGAGGTCAACGACCGGGAGCTGAAGCGCGCCTACCGGCGTTTGATGAGCGAGTACCACCCGGATAAACTGATCGGCCAGGGGATGCCGGAGGATATGGTGAAAGTGGCCACCGAGCGGTCGCAGGAGGTACAGGCGGCCTACGATCTGATCAGAAAGCACCGCCAGGCCGCGGCGGCGGCCTGAGTCCCCCCGGAGCTGCTGGTGATCTACCTGCTGTTGTTGGCCCTGTTGGGGCTGCTGATTTACGGCCCGCAACTTTGGGTCACCTACGTGCTGCGCCGCCATAGCCGGCCGCTGCCCGCACTGCCCGGCACCGGCGCGCAATTGGCCCAGCACCTGTTGCGGCGCTTCGAGTTCGACCAGGTCAAGGTCGAGCGCACAGAACCCGACCGCGATCATTACGATCCCGCCGACAACGCCGTGCGGCTGAGTCCGGATGTGTTCGACGGCAAATCCCTCACCGCCGTCGCCGTGGCCGCCCACGAAGTGGGCCACGCCATTCAATTCAACCGGGGTGAACCGGTCACGCAGTTGCGCCGCCGCTATATGGGCCGGGCGGCGACCTTGCAGCGCTGCGGTATGTTTATTCTGCTGTTGATTCCCCTGGTGACCGCCATAGTGCCGCTGCCCCACACCGTGCTGTTGACGGCGCTGGTGGGGGTGCTGACGATGCTGGTCTCGGTACTGATGTATGTGGCCATACTGCCGGAGGAGTGGGACGCGAGCTTCAACAAGGCACTGCCGATCCTGTTACAGGGCGAGTACGTTTCCGAGCCTCAGATAGCGGCGGTAAGGCAGGTGCTCAAAGCCTGCGCGTTAACCTACGTGGCGGCGGCGCTGGCAGATATCCTGCGCCTTTGGCGCTGGTTGGCGATCCTGCGGGCGTTAAGGTAACGCTTTGATTTACGTCAACTTTTTGTGTGGCGATTAGCGTTTTCGGGGCCCCTGAGCTTGGCTCTTCGACGGTGTTGTGCTTAAATGCGGCTGTTGTTGCAACTGATCATTGCAACTGATCGTTGCAACTGATCGTTAAAGCTGCAAAATCGATTTTATCGACTTGAAACCGGTCGCCTGAGCTGTTTTGCGAATGCGGTTTAGTCACGCTAACTACAGGTAATCCTTATGTCTGCGCAGGAAAAGTTGTTTGTTGTTGTCGATCCCAGTGATGATGTGCACCTGGCGCTGGAGCGCGCGCTGATTACATCGCAACTGCGTGCCGTGTCGCCGCAGTTACATGTGTTCGTTGCCGTCGATACCCAGAGTGTCGATACCCGCGTAATCAACGAGAACCTGTTTCGCGATCAGGACTGGTTTCAGGAACAGATTCGCAAGCCGATGGAGGAAAAAGGGCTCGAGGGCAAAATCGAGATTTCCTGGAGTTCCGACTGGCAGGATGCGATTATGCTGTCGGCGCGGCGCTTTTGTGCCGATCTGATTTTGCTGCCGGTGCGGGTCAAACCCAACACCAGCCGCTTTTCGTTCAGTGAATCGAAGTGGGGTCTGTTGCGCAATGCCGATTGCCCCGTATTGCTGGCGCGGCCCGGCGCCAAAGAACAACGCAAAACCGTATTGGCAGCAGTTAACTTCCAGGCCACCAGAGAATTCCAGCGCGAATTGAACTCGGCGATTCTCGAGCGCAGTAAATGGCTGGCGGAAATCTACGGCGCGGATTTTCACGTAGTCAACGGTTATCTGGATTCCATGCACTACCCCGACCGCGGCAGGCTCGCCAATGAGACCGGACTGCCGGCGGATAAAATCCATGTCACCCAGGGTTACACCGACGAAGTGGTGTCGGCGGTGGCAGCTGATATCGGCGCTGATCTGGTGGTTATCGGTACGCTGGGACAGACCGGTAAATCCCGAACACGGCGCGGCAACACCGCCGAGCGCGTGATCTCCGCGCTCAATTGCGATGTCATGGTGGTTAACAACTGATCGGCGATCTCGTAAACGCTGTTGTCAGCATTATCGCAAATACGGTCGTGAACACTGTTGTAAACGACGTCACAAACGAAGCCGCCAGGTGCTGCCTGAGCAACGCAGTTGGCGGCGGTTGTTGACAGGTACTTTTGGTAGAGACTTTTTTAGCAAACACTTTTTGGCGAGTAACGCTGACAAACAGCATGGATACCGGCGCTGGCCGGTAGTGGGTGATGGCAGCCGAGCGCGAGACCGTTTATTCCCGTTCCTCTCTGGCGCAGAAGCTCGGCGTCAGTCTGAAACAACTGACCCGCACCCTGATCGAGGCGGGTTGGATCACCCAGCACGACAGCGGCTGGAAACTCACCGCCAAGGGTGAGTTCGAGGGCGGCCGGTATCGCCGCAGCCAGAAATACGGCGAATACATTGTCTGGCCGGCCGCGATTCTAACCCACAAAGTTTTCGACACCTATGCCACACCCGCCGTCGGCGCCACCGCCTTAGGCAAGCCGTTTCAGCTATCGGGCCATACCGTCAACGCCGCCCTGGCAGAGCTGGGTTGGATAACCCCTCACCTGAAAGGCTGGAAGCTGACAGCGGCGGGCGTCGCCCTGGGCGCCGCGCAACGCGAGGATGCCAAAACCGGTATACCCTATGTCAGTTGGCCCCGCGACACCGCAACCAATGAGCCGTTGCGCCAGGTGCTGGCGCAACTGGCGGGGACGGATGTGCCCTGCTGTGAGGCCGGCGGCGCGGAACAAGTGTGTGCCCTGGACGGCCATCGCCTGGGTAGCGTCGAAGAGGCGCGGGTCGACAACTGGCTCTATGTACACAATATCGTGCACGCCTACCGGCGGCCGCTGGCCACCGACACCGCGGTACAGAGTGATTTCTTTTTGCCGGTCTATCAAGTCGTTATCGAACTGTGGCCGCCGCGGGGTGACGCTCAGATACTCGCGGCCAAACTTGAAAAAAGGGAGTTATACCGGCGCCGGCAGCTCAAGTTTATCGAATTGCAAGCGGACGATTTCGGCCGCCTCGATGAAGTCTTGAACCGCGAGTTGTTTAAACTGGGCGTCGAGGTGTAGGGGCGGCATCCCGGGGGCTGGCCGACGGCAGCGGAAACGCTTAAACTAGCTGGCGTGCAAACGCCGAGCCCGAGGTGATTGTGTGGTCAAAGTGAGCTTTACTCCCAATCTCAATCGCCATCTGTCCTGTCCCGAACAGGCGGTGGAAGGCGCTACCGTGGGCCAGGCCTTACAGCGGGTGTTCGTCGATAATCCGAGGCTGGCAAGCTATATCCTCGACGACCAGGGCAGCCTGCGCAAACATGTGGCGGTGTTTGTCGACGGTCGTATGGTCGGCGACCGTCGTTATCTCAGTGACACACTTACCCCCGATTCCGAAATCTACGTGGCACAGGCGCTGTCCGGTGGGTGATGTCATTCTTGGTGCAATAGTTTTTAGAATAATAGTAACTTTTAAAATAACAGTATCTTTAGAATAGTTGTTGGCTCAGTGACTAAATATAAGTATTAAAAACACAGTCATCAGGGAGGAAAACCACATCATGACTAACCAACCTGCAACCCTGCGTATCGCAACCCGCAAGGGCCTTTTTACTTTTGTTAACGCCGGCAATGGCGCCGATGCCTGGTCGCTGCAGGACAGCGCTTTTGTCGGTGATCCGGTCAGCGCCGTCCTTACCGACCCCCGCAACGGCGACCGCTATGCGGCGTTGAACCTGGGCCACTTTGGCGTCAAGTTACACCGCGCCGATGCCGGCGGTGAACAGTGGCAGGAGATCGCAGTGCCCAAGTATCCCGCCGTCGAGGGTGAGGACGGGGTTTCCCTCGAACAGCTTTGGGTCCTGGCGGCAGGCGGTGCGGACCGCCCGCAGACACTTTGGGCCGGCACCATTCCCGGGGGCCTGTTCAAGAGCGAGGACCGGGGTGAATCCTGGCGCCTGATCGAGTCACTCTGGAACCGGCCCGAGCGCAGTGACTGGTTCGGTGGCGGCTACGACGAGCCGGGTATCCATTCCATCTGCGTCGATCCGCGTGACAGCAACCGTATTCTGGTGGCGGTATCCTGTGGCGGGGTCTGGGAGACTCTCGACGGCGGTGACACCTGGCAGTTGTACGGCCAGGGCCTGCGTGCGGAATATATGCCGCCGGAGGGTATCAATGCCCTGGCGGTGCAGGACCCCCACAGTCTGGCGGTGTGTCCGGCGGCGCCCGAGGTGGCCTGGATACAGCACCACAACGGTATTTTCCGCTCTGGCGACGGCGGCCGCAGTTGGCGCGAGATTACCGATGTGCAGCCCTCTACTTTCGGCTTTGCCGTAGCAGTCCACCCGCGGCAACCGGACACTGCCTGGTTTGTTCCCGGTGTAAAGGACGAGTGCCGTATTCCGGTGGATGGCAAGTTGGTGGTGACCCGCACGCGCGACGGTGGCGGCAGCTTCGAGATGCTGGACCGGGGCCTGCCGGCCACACATGCCTACGATCTGGTGTTGCGTCATGCGCTGGACGTGGACAGCAGCGGGGAGCGGCTGGCCTTCGGTTCAACCACGGGTAACCTCTGGGTATCGGCAAACCAGGGCGATGACTGGCAGTGCGTGTCGAACCATCTGCCGCCGATTTATGCGTTGCGGTTTGATCCCGATACAGGCGGCTGAGCAGGTTTTCCGGATGACGGGAGAACGCAATTAGCCAGTGGTTAAATCCACACCGCTGACGATACCGAGCCAGTTTTTTACCGAATGATCGGTAGGCATCTGCGCTGTGGTTTCACGGTGCAGATCGATTAACCCCAGCGCCAGGTCTGCCGCGGCGGTCTGGTAGACGGCGGCGGGGTGGGGCGTCTCACCCATAGTGCGGGCGCGCTCGCGCCAGGTGTCGGCGACGCGGTCGATATCCGTCTGATCGATACGGAATTCTTTGAGGTCGTCCAGATAGCTCATTGTAAATCGCTTATCGGTTGCAAGCATGGCGTTGAGTGTAATGGCGGTACTCTACCAGTTGACCTCGTCGCCTGCCAGTGGTCCGGCGTTAGTGAGAACTGCGTCGGTTGCGGCAACCCGGGCCGTCGCTCTGCCTCAGCCGTCCGGGAGTGGCCCGGCTGTCGTGAGACCTGCTGCGGATCAGCTATCAGTCTATCAATAAGTCATTGATTTGTAAGGTAATGAAGTGAGGTGTTGATGGAATTGGTTTTGAATTTTGTGTTTGAACGTTCGGGACTGAAAAGTGAGCGACATATCGATACCCGTGGTTACTGGGCGCTGGCATGATGGGGTAAAAATAAAAAGGCCAACTGAGAACCGTTGACCTTTTGTAAAAAGCGCCTCCAGACTTTACCAGCGTCGCCCATAGTAAGGGTCTTCTGGTCGCGGAGCTGGTCTTGGTCGAGGAGGTGCGGCCGGCTCTAGAACTTCTTCTTCAAACATCTCATCCTCAGTATTCGGTCGAACTGTATAAGTTTGAACACTACCCAAATTTTGATGGCGCTGATAACTGCCTCGATCACTGGTAACAACTGCACCTCTATTACGGATATCACTAAGCATGTTGGCTTGATTTTGCGTGTAACCGGCTGTTGACGAGCCTTTGCATTCAATATTATTGTAACTACCATTTACGTTGGCCATAAAATCAGTGCGCAATGTTCTGCCTGGTGATTTATTTAAATTTTTTAGGTCTTGAGTAGTGTATGGACGCTGACCTGCCGGCCGGTTTGGCACAATATTAACCTGATCTTTCACATCGCTAAACGCGGGGTCCCGATGCAACGCTCTCCCTACATGGGCCTCATAGGCTGCTCCGTAAATGTTGTTAGCCGCAAGTTGAATCGTAGTTGGCGATCTATTGGGATATTGTGCGGCTGCCATACTATGTGCAGCTTGCTTTTCCGCCGACTTATTCCAAATAGAATTGTGGCGCTTCAACATAACGTTGTATCGATTCCCAAAACGGTCTTGTTTTTGGAGTTGATCGCCTTGTCTATCCTTTACAGCTTCTGCCTGGACCCTATACGAACTGCTAGCAGGGTTATGGCTCATATTTAGTGTCATAGTCTATACCTGTTTTAATGATTGATGCTATTTTCTTTAATTGCGTAACGCAAAATAGAAAAGTTGGCTGCGTTTTATTTTAAGCTTTAACAGTTTTTTAAAAACAATGCTGGCAGTTACGATTAATGCCGATATGTTTTCGTCTTCGATAAAAGTATATCCCTCCCACTAAAAAGTTTTCGCGTGAACGGATCATTAAAGTTAGTTAATTTCAGTGTATATTCTAAAGTGGTTAATAGAGTTTTTGAGTTCAATGTCTTTGCTTCATCAAGGTCTAGCAAAAAAGTTTTAGTAAAAAAATAGAAAAGCGATTTTGAGGTTGGTGGGTTTTTATAGAAAATGAAAGCGAATAAAAGGCAGGATGTATATGGTTTAGTTTAAATATTAATTTTAGTTTTCTTTATAGAGAAAAGAAAACCCGGAAAGGAAAAATAGAAAAGGAGAGATTGTCTTACTTATTAAGTGAAGAAACATAATTCGTTATTCACTTAATAAGTAGAAGGCTGCTGGTAATATTTGCTATCGCACGAGACGATGAGAAAATCTAATCCCTTTGTCCTGGCTGATTTTTCCAAGCTGAGAAATAGCATCGAGCGCGTAGGCATTGGGTTCGGTCACATAGAGTAGCTCTATAACCTTGTTTTTTTTATCAGCCTCCGGGTAGGCTTCCGTAAGTGCGTCACTACTAATATACTCAACATAATTGTCGAATTTTTGTTTAAGTGCATCGATATGCCCCTTGGAGTTCCACGCAAGGTGATCCACGATATTAAAATATATTTCGTTTGTGTCGGGTTTTTGCGCAATGAAATCAATGACATCAAGTTGGGATACTGTCATTTTAAAATCCTCTTAAGTATCAGGCGACTAAGTGTGTGTCTAATAAGAATTCATAAACAATATGTCGACTTACTGTGACGTTCAATACCTACATAAAATTAACGATAGAGATTTATAGCCCCTTGCAAGGTAACTGGTGCCTCATTTACCACAAGGGCGCTTTTACAGAAAAACAGCTCTCTGTAACCAATATTGAGCGTTCTACTTTCCTAACGTTATGCTGACAACCGATTAACAAGTGGCGACTTTACGGAAAAGGTTCAATATAGCCCGGCCAACCCCAGGCAAAGTGCCGGCGGCAGTCATGCATGTCGTTACTGCAAGTTTAGGTTTAACTGGGTCCGGTAGACGTACTCGATTGACGTAAAGCGACGCAAACCAACTGTCTGCGAATGGCGGGCTCCGGGAGTACTATTTCGGTTGCGGCGACTTGGGCGGCCGTTCGCGCAAATTATCGAGGCGGTGACCCAGGGCTGCATCCACCACATAATTCGGGTGGGCGACCAAAAACTGCCGGTACTCGCGTAGCGCCGCCTGCTCGCGGCCCTTGTCCAGCAGTGCGGTGATATCCCGCAACCACGCCTCCGGCTCGCGAACCACAGAGGTGTTCAACCCGCTCGAAGATCGGTGAGTCGAGTCGAACGGACTGGCGATCGGCTGTTGCGGTAACGTTTCCATTAACGGTTCCGCCTGCAGTATACTTTCCTCCGTCGCCACGCTTTCCCGCCTGGTCAGCGGTTCGGCAACCGACTTGCCCGCGGTGTCGGCGGTATCGGCGCCAGGCCGCGATGGCGTGAAAGCGGACTCCGAATCCTGCGGCTGTGGTGCTTGCGATGGCGGCGAATCCAAACCAGACGACAACTCTGCCGCAGCCTTCCTTTGTACTTTTATCGGGTGCGCTGGCGATTCCTTTGCCAGGCCTCCCGTCAACGCTTCCTCCAGGCTGTCCGCGGGTCCTTCCCCCCGATTGTCTATCGGACTTGCTATCGACTGTTGTATTTCTCTTTCCACTTCCACCGCCCTTCGAACTCGTTGCGGTGCAGGTAGCGTCGCCGGTTCTGATTCAGGCACCGCTAACGTTTTTGCGCCGATGGCGTCATCGTCTGTCATTGCGTCTTCTTGTAATTCGGCCATTTCCGGATCGGCCTCGGTTTCCCCGGGGATCAGCCGGTAAGGCGCCGGCTCCTTGAGGGTAAGTGGTGGCGGGGGCTGCAGTGGAAACACGATCAACAGGGCCAGTCCCGCTACTGTGGCGACCGATATCGCCGGTAACCAGCGCCGGTAAATATTGTTGTGGGGGCGGGCGGGTCGCCGGGCCCCGGCAGCGGCCAGAATCTTTCGGTCGAGCGCCGCCGGGGATGGCTGCCGGGGCGCACGTCGATAGAGCGAAGACAAGGCTTTGTCATCGAGCGGTTGTCGGCGATCGCGCTTTTCGCTGCTCATGGGTTATCCCCGGTGGTGGGCGCATAGTCGGCGTGCAGGGTCTGGCGCAGGCGTTGCCTGGCATAGCGCAGTCGGCTTTTCGCGGTTTCCGTCTCCACCTGGGTGATGGTGGCGATCTGGTTCAAGGTAAACCCCTCTTCTTTCAACAGAAAGGCCTCGCGTTGCTCCTGGGGCAGGGCCGCTATGGCCTGCAGCAGGCGCTGCACCTCCAGTGCGGCGGCCGGTGAGTGGCTGTCGGAAGCCATGTACGGCTGTGCGTCCATGGCCTCGTCACCGGTTTCGATCCAGTGCGTGGTGCGGCGCAGGTAGTCGATAAATTTGCGGCGGGCCAGCGTATAAAGATAGGTGCGAAACTTGGCTCGGGGCTCGTAGCCGGCGGTCTGTTTGATAATCGACATCCAGGTATCCTGGGCCAGGTCTTCGACTGTGGCGGCCGGACGGCCGGCGCCGGCCATGCGTGACAAAAAACCGAACAGGCCGTTCTTATGGCGCTGGTACAGCTCGGCAAACGCCTTGGTGTTGCCGGCCTGGTAGGCCTGCATCAGGGCCTCGTCGGAGCGAAAACGATACAACAACGGATCAGCGCCCGCTGTTGCTGCGAAGTAAACCCATGGCCTTCCTATCCCGGTGTCAGCGTTGTACCAGATTCTGCGCCAGACTCTGGCTTAACTCAACCAGTGAGATAAATTCCGCCCGGTAGCCGTTGGGGTCGGATTCCCGCGCCTCCCGCGCCAGTTCGGCGACCTGTGGGTAGCCAAATTCGCCGGTGTGGATGCCGCCCCGGAGTATTTGGGCATAGCCCGCCACCGCCGCCGCGAAGCGCAGGTTGGCCGAGGCCTGGCGAATATCCCCGCGTATGCTGGCGGCCTTGACAGCGACGGCAACCTCCTGGCTCTCGTCGGCATCGGGCTGCTTGTAGCGCAGTCGTACAAAGGCCAGTTCTGCATTTTCTGAGGTGGGGGCGATACGCTCGCCCTGCTGGTAGCGCAGCGGGTCGATCTGTATACCGGCGGAATCCACCAGCGCGATCTCATAGAGAGCGGTTACTGTGTGACCGGCGCCGATATCGCCTGCATCCACTTTGTCATTGCGAAAATCCTCCCGTCTGAGCAGGCGGTTTTCGTAGCCGATCAAGCGGTATTCCGCCACCTGGGCGGGATTGAACTCGATCTGGATCTTCACATCCTTGGCGATGGTGTGCAAGGTCGAGTGTCTTTCTTTGACCAGCACCTTGTGTGCTTCTTTAAGGGAATCGATATAGGCGGCGTTACCGTTGCCGACGTCGGCCAGTTGCTCCATCAGCGCGTAATTGTAATTGCCGGTACCGAAACCAAGAGTAGTGAGGGCGATGCCGGACTCGCGATTTTTTCGAATTAAGTCTTTCAATTGTTCGTGATTGACAACACCGACGTTCATATCGCCGTCACTGGCGATAATCACCCGGTTGATACCGCCATCGATAAAGTGCTGGCGGGCGGTATTGTAGGCCAACTGCAGACCGGCGCCGCCATTGGTGGAACCACCGGCCTCCAGAGCGTCGATGGCGTTAAGTATCTCGAGCTTGCGGTCCGCCGGGGTCGACTCCAGCACCAGGCCGGCGGCGCCGGCGTAGACTGCCAGCGCCAGGCGGTCCCGGGCGGACATTTCGTTGACCAGCATCCGCAGTGAGCGCTTGACCAGCTCCAGCTTGAACGGCGATTGCATACTGCCCGAAACATCCACCAGAAACACCAGGTTGGCAGGCGGCGGGTTGTCGGTGGCCGGCTGATAGCCCTTGAGACCCACCTGTAGCAGCAGGCGTTCAGCGTGCCAGGGGCTCGGCGCCACTTCGGTGGTAATGGAAAACGGCTGGCGGGTGTCGGTGGGAACCGGGTAGTTATAGCTGAAGTAGTTGATCAGCTCCTCCGCCTTTACCGCGTCGCCGGGCGGCAGTCGGCCTTCACGCATGATCATGCGGCGGATATTGCTGTAGGCGGCGGTATCCACATCGACACTGAAAGTGGACACCGGGTGCTCAGCCGCGCGCTTTACCGGGTTGTCTTCCATGGCCAGGTAGTTTTCCCGGTCCACTTCCTGTGGTCTGGGCATCGGGGCAGGCAAGACCAGGGTCTTGGCCGCATGGTCTGAGGCGACTTGCGGGGAGCGGGGACGAGACATCCGAGGCTCGGCACTGTTGACGATTTCCTCAAGCGCCAGCTCGGGTTCTGCGACTGCGCCTGCGGTTTCTGCCCGGTCAGTCTGCGCCGGCAGGGTATTGAGGTCCACCGTGGTGTATTCCTTTTCACCGTCTTCCGCACCTTGTTTGGCACCTTGTTCCACTGCACAACCGCCGATGGCGGCCAGCAGAAGCCCTGTCAGTAAGAATGTTTTGTTCGGCATTTAACCGTCCTCTTGGTTGGTGTTCTTGTGGTTGGTGTTCTGGTGATGGGTGTTTAGAGGGTTAAACGTTGGCGCAAAAGAAATGGGGTTAAAAAAAATCCGGCGGTGCTGGCTGGTGTTGCGGATCAGTTCGCTCGATTGCGGTTAGCGCTATCGGTGTCAAGTGGTAGTGCGGATTGGGTAGCCGCCGCTTGCAGTATAGTGCGATCGGTTGCAGGGGTGCACTTATATCTATCGGTTATGAACAGATTCGACGTTAGCGCTTTTTAAATTCTTGGTAATCGCCTGTTCCGACTATCGTAGCTAACGAGCAAAAGATGGAATGACAAAATTTTGTAAAAAAGTGTCAACGCTTTTTTTGGGTATTAATAATGGAGTGCCACTTGTGAAGTGCTGTCGTCTGCGAAGTACAGTCAGTTGTGGAGTGCAAATGTTACAGATTACTTACCCCGCTAGTAAAAGCGGGATAAGTTACAACATCACCATACCCGCACCTTTAACAGGGTCAACAGGGTCAACAGGGTCGGAGCGGCAATGAGGGAATAAAAGTGGCGCCGTTACGCGGGTTCGACGTTTTCCGCCTGCGGGCCCTTTTGGCCTGTGCCCTCGGTGAAAGTGACGGGCTGACCCTCCTGTAGTGTCCGGAACCCGGTGCCGGCAATATTGCTAAAGTGTACAAAGAGATCCGGGCCGTCCTCTCGAGAAATAAAACCGTAACCTTTGCTTTCATTGAACCATTTAACGGTTCCCGTTAATTTATCAGACATATGTAAACCTTGTGTTTGCCCTTACTATATATATGCATTTCTGCCAGCCGAGCACTGTCAGCACAGAATCATCGGTTTTTCATGGTTGTACGTTCAGGTTTTCTCGAGGTATTAGTTACTTGCTCTATCGCCGCAAATTCAGTGTCACCGCAAATGCGTTCGAGGCTGTCACCGCCCACGTGTAACCACCGCACTGGCAGAATTTTAGTGGGGTTGGACTTTGAAGGCAACCGCTCAGGTCCTTGCCGGTCAAAAAATCAAGCGCCGACTTGAAGGAAACTTGATCGGTGTCAACATCGGTACTAGTTTTCCTTTGGCCCCTCGCTTACCGGCAACAGAGTAACCTCCCGTTGCGGAAACGGAATGTCAATACCGGCTTCCCGCAAGGCACTGTGAATAGCGTGGTTGGCTCGAAACCGAACTTCGTGGAAGTGGCTGGTGGGAATCCAGACCCGCACCTGTAGATTGATACTGCTGTCGGCGAATTCGTCGATGCCAATCTGCGGCGCCCGCTGCGTATTGATACCCGCCACCTGAGTTATTGCGTTTTCGAGACTGCGCACGGCTGCCACCGGGTCGCAGTGATAGGCGATACCGATATGCAGTTCCAGCAGCGTGTCGGCGCGGGAGTTGTGAATGATTTCGCCGACGATATGTTTGTTGGGAATGATAATTTCCACTTCGTCTTCGTTGGTAAGCAGGGTGTAACCGAGACGCACTTCTTTTACCAGACCGGTTACGCCCTGCACCGAAATGGTATCGCCGACTACAAACGGACGGGTCAGGACGATGTTGAGACCGGCGCCGTAGTTAGAGAGCAACCCCTGCAGCGCCAGGCCGGCCCCCAGAGAGACCGCGCCGATGGCGGCGACCAGGGGGGTGACACTGATACCGAGTTTGTTCAGGGCGATAATGGCGACCATGGCGATCGTCAGCAGGCGAATAACATTGGCGATAAACTGGCTCAGGGTGACATCGAGATTGTGGCGCTGGCACAGATTGAATACCGCCGTCGAGACCCGGGCGGCGACCCATATGCCGATCGCCAGGATGATGAGCGCCCCGGCGATTTGAAAGCTGTAGTTCACGAAAAATTCAGTGATTGTGTGATAAATTGTAGCGGCGTATTCCAGTTCCTGTTCCACGGGGAGTCCTTCGCGTTGGGTGCGGGTTCGGTGCGCCGGCGGTCTCCGGGGCGCATCGGGAAGTATAGGCAGTATAGGGCTTTGTGATTAGTGGTCAAACCGGGTAGCCGCTGTTGGTGGCGACGGCCAACAGGATAGAGTCAGCAGTGGGGTAAGCCGTAGGTTTAGCCGTCAGGAAAGGTGTCGATTGAGCGTTAACAGCGACCAACAGGAATATCAGACCGCAGTCAAAAAACTGGGCAAGCGCGGCGTGTTGTTGAGCAGGTCGGAGTTTGTCTGTTTCCACATTGCCCGGCGCTATCAGCGCAATGTGCTCAAACGAGAGGCTTTTGGGCTCGAGCACTGGTTCTGGCCCGCGGCGTTGGATCAATTGCACTGGTCAGCCTCGATGCCGCGACGTCTCGGCCAGGGGCTGATCATCGCCGTGAGTCTGCCGTTTATCGTCAGTTGGCAACTGCTGGGCCGCCTCGCCAGATTGCTGGCGTTTCCGTTTCGCTACCTGCGGACCTATATGATTCCCAGAGGGCTGGCCGCACCGGGCGAGAAAACACTGGCCGGCGTTCACAATGCCTTCGCCCGTTTTTTCGATCTGCCGCCCGACGCCTATATGGACTGCGTCGATGAATGGATTCAGGCCCTGTACGGTTTGGACCGGAGTCTGCGCGACTATATCGTGACGATGAACCGCGGTGCCGAGCAGTTGCCGGCGCCGGCGTTATCCCCCTCGATGCGCAGCTACATTGCCGTGGCGCGGGAGAAACTCTCGCAGGAACTCGGCCACTATCGCGCCTGACGCCTGTCCCACATTCTCGCGCCGGCGCTGGTTATGGTGCCCGTTCGTGCTGCCGCCGGTCTTGTCCTGCCTGCGGCGGCGATCTGTGCAGCGGCTTTGATATCCCATCACCTGAGGTTCCATAGTCAGACCAGAAAATTCGATGCTAAACTCACCCCTGCAGTCCCGTGCGCGGGGCCGCCACTGAATCGCAGACGGGGATCGGATACTATGGACTCGCACGACGTCGACTATGAGATTATCGGCACCTCAATGCAGATGGTAGAGGTTCTGCTCGACCCCGACGAGACGGTGATTGCCGAAGCCGGGGCAATGAACTATTACCAGGGCGGTGTCGAATTCGCTACCAAAATGGGCGACGGCGCCGACCCGGAGCAGGGGGTGTTTGGCAAGTTGTTCAGCGCCGGCAAGCGCCTGATGACCGGCGAATCACTGTTTATGACCCACTTCAGCAATCGCGCCGAACAACCGCGCCGGGTCGCCTTTGCCGCACCTTACCCCGGTACGGTGATTGCACTTGACCTGAATGAATGCGACGGTGAAGTGGTGTGCCAAAAAGACAGTTTTCTCTGCGCCGCGCTCGGCACCCGCGTGGACCTGGCGTTCAGCAAGCGCCTGGGAGCGGGCTTCTTCGGCGGTGAGGGTTTTGTCTTGCAGCGTCTTAAGGGCGACGGCATGGCGTTTGTCCACGCCGGCGGCTCAGTGATCGAAAAGACCCTGGTGGGGGACGAACTGGTGGTGGACACGGGTTGCCTGGTGGGGTTCACCCGCGGGGTCGACTACGACATTCGTCTCAACCGCGGCCTGAAAAGCCTGTTTTTTGGTGGCGAAGGGGTCTTTCTGACCCATTTGTCCGGGCACGGTAAAGTGTGGCTGCAGAGTCTGCCGTTTTCCCGGCTGGCGGACCGGGTGATCGCCCATGCCCCAAGCCGCGGCGGTCGCGACAAGGGCGAGAAATAGGGCGAGATACAGGGCGTTTGCCCGCGCTCGTAACATTCCCAGGGTCTTAAAATCCCCGGGGTCCTAAGATCCTCGGGGTCTTAAAATCAATGCCCCTGCAGCAGGGCGGGCAGCCCGAAAGGTTTTTTCGGCAGGTAAGGGGTAATAATCTCCACGGCGTTGGTGTAGACCTCGCGCACATTGACCAAAATGCCCACCTCCATGCGCCGCGACAACATGGTCACCGGAAACAGGCAGTGGCTGGTGGCCTCGACGCAGATGGCGCGGCTCCTGCCCACTTTATCCTCATACACCATCCACTTCAGGCCCAGCTCCCGCACCAGCAGGTTGCCCAGCACCGCGCCCATGGCCTGCAGTTTAAGGCGTTCTTCTTTACCGATCAGGCCCTGGTTGACGATACGCTGCAGCAGCTCCAGGTCGTCGCGGTTGTTGCGCACCTGAACGCCCAGCTGGCGGCGGGCGATATCGTCAATGGTGTCCACCTGCTTTTGCAGATGGTTGCGGTCCATCCAGCCGAGTTCGGTGATGCTGACTTTGTCCTCGTCGTCGGCCCAACTCCCCGGTGCCGACAGGCTCAACAGCAGGCAGTAACACACGGCGCGAACCATAGGTTTCAGGACGGGTTTCAGGACGGGTTTCAAAATAGTGGCTCCTCAGACATATAGCCGCTTTGCACAAGCGGGGTATTCATACGCGCCGTATTATAGTCGACTACCATTCGCGGCGCAGGGGATTATAATAGCGTCCTTTTTGACAAATGCTGTTTTTAAAAGTGCCATTTGGTCCGCCCGCCGTCGAACCGGAAGAGCGTCCGGGTGGCGCTGGACCTAGGACATCTATGCCCCTTTCACACGCGATCGCTCACTACGTGAGCCGGCCGGGTGGCAGTGCCCGCACGCGCCTGTCGCTGCGCCCGGACGCCTACCCGATCTCGCCGCAACAAGAGGAACTGGTGCGGCGTCTGAAGCAGGCCTATATCGGCAAGGCCGGCAAATTCTATGGTTGCTTCTCCGGCGATATGGCCGCCAGTCCGCTGCCGCGCTGGCTCGACGAGTGGGCGCACGAGCGCCTGGGCTTTGCCAGCTTCTCGGCCAAGGTGATGCAGCAGTTGCAGTCCGTGCTCGACGACAGCGAGGTGGCTCTCGATGCGCATCTGCTGTTTTTCGTGGAGCAGCTGCTCGACGGCGACACCTTCTACCTGTTCGTCGTCGACCAGTGCGAAGGGTTGTATATCGACAGCAACCTGGATATGAACGATGTGCAGTTTCTCGATGCGACGCAAATTCTGTTCGGTGCCAAAGTCAATCTGACGGCCTGGCGCAGTGGCGAGAAGAACAACTACCTCTCGGTGCTGCGTTCCCGCGGCGACAAGGCGCTGACCGAGCTGTGCTGGCAATTGGTGGGGTTCAGCGATCAGGTGGACACCGCGGCGGAGACCACCGCCTTTTTGGATATTGTCGCCGAGTATGCAGCCGAGTTGCCCGAGCCGCAGGCGCGGGCCTGCCGGCAAAGCGTGGTCGACTACTGCCTGGAGCAGGACAAGGGCGGTGAGCCGGTGTCGGTGGCAAAACTGTCGGAGCATATAGATGCCAGCCAACCCGAGCACTTCTCCCGCTTTGTGGCGCACCGGCAGCCGCAGCCGAAACCGGAATTGATACCCGATCGCGGGCAATTGCGACAGTTTGTGCGCTTGAGCGGCCGCAATGAACAGCTCAGTGTCAGCTTTTCATCGAACTGCCTCGGGGAAACTGTGGTCTATGACCAGCAGTCAGATAGTATTACCATTACCGACATTCCCAGTTCATTGAAACTGCGCCTGTTGCAACATCTACAACAACAGCAAAAGCAGCAGCAAACATCGAGCACCGGGCCGCGGCCGGATACTATTGAGCGACCGCTGAGCGAGGCGTGAGTAAGGTGTGAGTAAAAGGGGGGCACTATGATTGGCGACAAACGTTCACTGCTGGTTGCGGCGCTGCTGGTGGCGATGGTCCTGAGCGGCTGGCAACTGTATCAATCCCACCGCCGCCAGGCGGTATTACAGCAACAGTTACTGACCTTGCAGGCTGAACTCGAGGGGCTCAGAGGTCAACTGGGCACGGTACAGCAGGAACTGGACAGCCTTGAACAGAGCAGCGTCAAAGGCGCTATCGAGGAGGCCAACAGCGCCATCCTCAGTGGTTGGGAGGCCCTGCTGGAGACCGTCGAAGGCGAGCTGTCACGGGCCCGTGAGGCGCTCGAGAAGGAACCGCCGCCGGCCGTCGAGGCGCCGCCGCGCCTGCAATCGCCCGACGGCACGGACAGAACCTGAACCCGCATCAATCCCCAATACCCAATACCCGGAGGAGACAACAATGAAGCTAGGGAAAATACTGATCGGCCTGGTGGTGGCGGTGGTTGCCGTACTGGTTCTGGTGGTGGTTATCGGTCTGCAGAACATCAATGAGTTGGTTAAGGCCGCAATCGAGTCGGTCGGTTCGGACGTCACCCGCACTGCAGTGACCCTGGAGCGGGCCGATATTCAACTGACCGAGGGACGCGGCGCGTTGCACGAACTGGTGGTGGCCAATCCCGCCGGTTACGGCAGCGATTATGCCGTGCGCCTGGGGGAGGTGGTGCTGCAGGTGGAGCCGACGTCGGTGACCGGTCCGGTGGTGGTCATCAATGAGGTGCGCATTGCCGGGGCCCAGTTGATTGCCGAACAGCGGGAGTTGACCCGCACGAATTTGACCGATCTGCTCGACAATATGAAACCGGCGTCCACCGCCGGCGCCGGTGGTGAGCCCGCAGCAGATAGCGGTGGCGCGGCCGCCGCTGAGGTACGCCTGGCAGTGGAGAAAATTTCTTTCGCCGACAATTCACTGCGCCTGATATCGGAAAAGTGGGGCGAGCGCACCCTCGATATGCCCGCCATTGAGTTGACCGATATCGGTGATCCGCAAACCGGCTTGTCACCAGAGGAATTAACCCAGGCCCTGCTGACGCCCCTGATGGAAAGAGCCAAACAGGCGGCGACCTCGGCTATTCGGGAGCAACTCAAAGATGAGGCGGAGGACAAGCTGAAACAGCAGTTGGAAGAAAAACTGGACGATAAACAAAAGGAAAAGCTGGATAAATTGAAAGGCCTCCTCGGGCGTTAGCGCCCGGGCCCCCCGGTGGGGGAGGTGTCCGCGACGCCGAGCAGGGAAGCTAGGCTGCTACGCAGATGTTTCACCAGCGAATCTGACCATCGGCTTTTTTACAGTCAGTCGTGCATCCGTAGTAGCGGGTGCCATTCGGCACTCATTGGGTTTAACCCCAAAGTTTATCCTCGGCGGGTGCGGACACCTCGGGTGAGTATACCACTTAATCGGCGAGACGGAAGCTCGCCTGCAGTGCACAGTGGTCGGACAAGTCCCGCCACGGATGCCCCAACAACCGTTCCCCCTCCAGCAGGCGCAGGCCGCGAAAATAGATACGATCCATAGCCAGCAGCGGCCACTTGGACGGGAAGGTTCTGGCGTTGGCCCCGAGCAGGCATTGAAACACCTCCTGCATGCCCAGCGAGCGCTGCAGGCGGCGGTCGAGCTGGCGGGTCCAGTCGTTGAAGTCGCCGGCGATAATCAGCGGCGCATCGGCGGGCACGCCGCGCTCGATCAGGTGCATCAGGCGCCGCAACTGATAGCGCCGCTCCGCCGCCAGCAGCCCGAAGTGTACACAGATCACATGAATTCGCTCCAGAATGCGCCCGTGCAGCAGTCCCCGCTGGGAAAACCGCCAGCGGGTGATATTGACGTTATTCCAGGAGTCGAACGGGTACTTGCTGAGGATCGCGTTGCCGTGATGGCCATGCTGGTAGATGGCGTTTTTACCGTAGGCAAAATGCGGCCATATCTGGTCGGCGAGAAACTCGAACTGGGAGGCGCGGGGCCACTGCTCGAGGCGGTTCTCGTGCTTTTGGTGCTCGCCGATCACTTCCTGCAGCAGTACCAACTCGGCGCCCTGGGCGCGAATCGCATCGCGAATTTCGTGGAGCAGGAAAGCCGTGTTGTTGGCGTTGAAGCCTTTGTGGATATTGTAGGACAGTACGTTCAAATCGGGCATAACCGTGCTAGCCGACACCCCCGTGACAAGACGTGGCCGGCAATACCCGCAAAAAGGCGCAGCGGGCCCCGGGCCCGCGGCAGCTAGCGTGCACCCCGGGAGGGTTCGTCGATGATAACCTGGCTGTCGAGACAGGTTATCGCTATGTCGTCGAGCCGCGGGTGGCGGTCGTCGCGCAGCCGCTCCAGTAACTCTGCGCGGTCCAGCGCCACAGTGCCCAGGTGCAGCACTCGCACGCCGACACCGGCGCAGTCGTCACGCTGCAATAACGCCCGCAGCTCGCAACTGTTTAATCGGTAGCGGCCGCAGGGAAACTGCTGCGGGTTCGCCTCTGCCTCGGAAAAGGGTTCGTACTGCATGGTTAGGTGTTTCTCTCTGTCTGCGCTCTCTACCTGTTTGTACTGTCTATTCTGTCAATGCCAAGTGTTGTTCTACCTTGGCTATTACTATAGTTGCGTTTACTACAGTGGCGTTCAGTTGCATTGCCACAGCCGCGCAATTCCCTCTGGTTGTTTATTTTAGCAACATCGTGCTAGTGTAGCCCGGATCAGGGAGCAACTCTCTGTGCAAGGACGCAAATGCTGTGCAAGGACGTAAATGCGACCATCATACACCAAGGACGGGGTATAATCCGGCGATGCAAAATCACGCTCTCGATATTTTACAAAACACCTTCGGTTTTCATGCCTTTCGCGCTCCCCAGGACCAGATTGTCGACACGGTGGTCAACGGCGACGATGCCCTGGTTATCATGCCCACCGGGGGCGGCAAGTCCCTGTGCTACCAAATTCCGGCACTGGTGCGACCGGGCACCGGCGTGGTGATCTCGCCGTTGATCGCCCTGATGCACGACCAGGTCGCTTCGCTGCAACAGTTGGGTATCCGCGCCGCCTACCTCAACTCCAGCCTCGATCCGGGCACTGCCGCCGCGGTGGAGGCGCAACTGCGCGCCGGCCAGCTCGACCTGCTTTATATCGCGCCGGAGCGGCTGATTCAAGCGCGTACCCAGGGTTTATTGGGTGCGTGCAAAGTAGCACTGTTTGCCATCGATGAGGCCCACTGTGTGTCCCAGTGGGGCCACGATTTCCGCTCCGACTATCTGTCGCTGGACCTGTTGCCGCGCCAGTTTCCGGGCATTCCGCGGATCGCCCTCACCGCCACCGCCGACGAGCGCACCCGCCAGGAGATCATCGAGCGGCTGCACCTGCAGACCGGACGTCAGTTCTGCTGTGGTTTCGACCGGCCCAATATCCAGTACCGTATCACCCAGAAGAACAACGCCCGCCAGCAATTGCTGCGCTTTATCCACAACGAGCATCCCCGCGACGCCGGCATCGTCTACTGTCTGTCGCGCCGCAAGGTGGAGGCCACCGCTGAGTGGCTGCAGGGCCAGGGCTATACTGCCCTCGCATATCACGCCGGGCTTGGCGCCGACCAGCGGCGCCGGCACCAGGAGCGCTTTCTGCGGGAGGAGGGGGTCATTATTGTGGCCACCGTGGCGTTCGGCATGGGCATCGACAAGCCGGATGTACGCTTTGTTGCTCACCTGGACCTGCCGAAGAGCATTGAGGCGTATTACCAGGAGACCGGCCGCGCCGGGCGAGATGGTGAACCGGCCACCGCCTGGATGGTGTACGGTATTCAGGATGTGGTGAAGCTGCGCCAGATGCTGGAAACCTCCCAAGGCAGCGAGCAGCACAAGCGGGTGGAGCGGCACAAGCTCGATGCCATGTTGGGATTGTGCGAAATCACGAGTTGTCGCCGCCAGGCGCTGTTGCATTACTTCGGCGAGGAGACGCCGGACGCCTGCGGCAACTGCGATACCTGCCTGACTCCGGTGCAGACCTGGGACGGCACAGTGGCGGCGCAAAAAGCGTTGAGCTGCGCTTATCGCACCGGGCAGCGTTTCGGCGTCAACCACCTGATCGACGTGCTGGTGGGCAAGGAAACCGACAAGGTGCGGCAGTTTTCTCACCAGCAGTTGAGCACCTACGGTGTGGGGGCGGACCTCGACACCGGCCAGTGGCGCTCCGTGTACCGGCAGTTGGTTGCCCGCGGTTATTTAACCGTCGATATGGGGGGCTTTGGCTCGCTGCGGCTAACCGAGCGCTGCCGCGTGGTGCTGCGTGGTGAGGAGAACCTGGCCTTGCGCCGCGACCCGACCGAGCAGAAAGTTCGCAAGCAGCGCGGCAGCAGTCATCAGCTCAGTGGTGATGACGGGTTGTTGTGGGACGCTCTGCGTGCTTGTCGCAAAAAGATGGCGGAGGACCAGAATGTGCCGCCCTATGTGATTTTTCACGATGCTACCTTGATGGAACTGGTGGCCTATCGGCCCGCCAACCCAGACCAGTTCGCGCGTATCAACGGCGTCGGCCAGAGCAAGCTGGAAAAATACAGCGATGCCTTTCTCGAGGTTATCCGGCGCCATGAGGCGGGTGGCGATGACTCTCAGGTAGCGCCGCCGCACACGCTGGCCGGCAGTCCGGAGTGAAAGGGCGGGTGCGGTGAAAGTCAAGTTGATTGCCGCTTGCCTGCTGGCGGGCCTGTTGCTGGTGCTGCTCTCCACCATCACGGAACGTCGCCCAAGCCCGGTCGCGCTTGTCGATATCGATGCCGGGGTGCGGTGGGTCGACTGCTGGTTCGACAATACCTGGGACCTGAACATTCGCTGCGGCCAGCTCACTACCACGGGTGAAGATGGCCGGTTCACCCTGGCATTCCTGGTGTTCGAAAGCGCGTCAGCCGAGCGCCGGCCGGACCCCCTGGTCTATCTGGCCGGCGGTCCCGGCGCCGCCAGCCAGGTGGCTGCGGACCAGGTGGAAAACTGGGTCTACTGGCTGGAGCGGGCCGATTTGTCCCGCGACTTTATCGTCTTCGACCAGCGCGGCACCGGCCGCAGCCAGCCGCAATGGGGCTGCCGGCAGTACGATCGCTTCGCGCGCCGGGTGCTGGCCAGCGCTATCGACCTCGAGGAGGAACTGCGCCGCGGTGCCGAGGTGCTGCGCGGGTGCTGGGCGCGGTTGGCGCGCCAGGGCTTCAAACCGGATTATTTCTCCACCCGGGCCAGCGCCGGCGATGTGTTGTTGCTGATGGAGCAATTGGGGTATCAACGCTGGAATCTGTTCGGTGTCTCCTATGGCAGCCGCCTGGCGCTGGCGGTTGCCGCCCGCCGGCCCGCCGGTCTGCGCAGTGCCGTGCTCGACTCGGTCTATCCGCTCGACAAGGGATTGGTATCTGAGTGGCCCTGGTTGCTGGCCCACGCCCTGCAACGGTTCTGGCACTATTGCGGGGTCGAGGCGGCCTGTGGAGTCGGGGCTGCCGATCTCGAGGCCCTGTTCTGGCGGCAGATGCGGCAACTGGCACGCAATCCCCGGACGTTTACGGTCAGCAGTTGGCACGGCCGGGCGCCCTATAAGGTGGTGGTCAATGACCAGCGCCTGCTCAGCATTGCCTTCAGCGCCCTCTACGACGTTTACACCATTGAAAAACTGGCCGGCGCCCTGCAGGGACTGGAGCGGGGCGAGACGCAGTTGCTGGCGTCGTTGACTGAGACCTTTACCAACTATGCCCTGGAGCCGGGGTTTAACAGCGTCACCTATTTTGCCGTCGAATGTGCCGATAACCCGCCGGTCAGCGAGGCCAGTTATCAGGCCGCCGTGCAGGCCTTTCCGGACCTGGCGGCCTACACCGAAAGTGCCTGGCGTTACGATGTCTGTCCCGAACTGGCGGCTGGTACCGGCACCTCCTGGCGCCCGCCGCAGTTGGCCGGTGCCGGCGGGGGCCTGGCGGCACATCCACCGATGTTGCTATTGTCCGGTGGCCTGGACCCGGTAACGCCGCCGGAGTGGGCGGTCGAGCTTGCGGCCAGGCGTCCCAACAGTCAGCATCTGGTGTTCGAACAGATCGGTCATGCCGTAGTCAGCAGCAGCGACTGTGTCCACCAATTGTTGCGCGCCTATCTGGATGCGCCCGGGCAGCCCCTGTCTCTTGACTGCGGCGGCTCGCCGCCGTAATGCGGCCGTCTAAAAAACACACTTTTTGGTCAAAATAAAACACTGTGTAGACCTGCGGATATGGGGTACACTGCGGATCATCGATGGGTGGTGCCGCTGGTTCAAAGTCGCCGGTTCCATGCCATTGGTAGATAGCGAGTCGTCGCAAAGAATAAATTCGCATTGTTTTTTCCGCAGATATAAACCAATACCTGTTAAATAATTTCCCTATTCCAATATCGATGAAGAAATTTTTAGCCGTCCGCGCCCGTACTCTGTTTGCTGCGAAGAGCGCGTTGATATCCCAGGGTATCGAAGTTGTGAAGGCCAATGTCGAAAGGAGTGAGCCGGCGCTGCGCAATCTGGTCGAAGGCCTGCACCAGCGCGGCCTTACCTACGACATCGACGGCCTGGGTGTGTTTTGGCTGTTGGTGGACAGTCCCCATGAGCCTGACTATTTCACCGGCTTTAGTGCCGTTGAATGTGCGTTTTCCGAACTGTGGTTGCAGCAGGCGGCGCAAAAAGTACGCTACCTGAAGGGTATCGCCTATTGTGATGCCACCAGTGCCTGGGCGGATGAGTTTGTGATCAAGGACCAGTCGCGATCTATCGAGGTCAATTTCGAACGCCCGCCGGCGTTTGCCACAGCGGCAACGACCCCGGTTGACAGCAGTGCGGTCGCCGCCGGTGAGAACGCGAGACCGGGCACGAGCGGGGCCATCGTCGACCTGTTTGGTGCACCACCGCCGGAGCAGGATGGGCGGAAAAAATCCCGCGCCGGCAAAAAAACGGCGCGCGCCATCGAAGAAGAGCAGCTCGATATGTTCTGCCTGTAAGACCTGAGGTTCTGACTGCGCCGATGGCAATCCTGTGGCAGCAAACCAGCGGTGGTAATCGCTACGAAGTCCGCAGCGCGGGCGCTACCCGGCGCCTGTATACCAACGGCGTATTCCACAGCCAGTACAACCCGCGCCATCCGGTGGGGGGCAGTGTTTGGGACCTGTTGCTGTTGCCGGCTTTTTTTCTGCCCGCCGGTCAGATCAAGCGCGTGCTGGTGCTGGGTGTCGGCGGTGGTGCGGTCATGCAGCAACTCAACTATTTCCTGACACCGGCTCTGATTACCGGCGTTGAACTCAACCCCGTGCATCTTCGGTTGGCACAACGCTTCTTCGGACTGCAGGCCGGCAATATCGAGTTGGTGCAAGCCGATGCCGTCACCTGGGTGAACGAATACCGCGGCCCTGGTTACGATCTGATTATCGACGATTTGTTTGGACATGACGGTACTGAAACCCGTCGCGCAGTGGCGGTGGACGCCGACTGGACCGCTGCACTTGCCAAAGCGCTGGCACCGCGGGGCGCGCTGGTGTTTAACTTTCACAGCGCTGCGGCATTGCGAAAATCGGCTCCTATGCTGGCGACTGAACGCCGCTTCGTGTCGGCCTATCGACTGACGACATCGTTGTACGATAATGTGATCGGGGCTTTTTTTACGGCGCCGGTAACCAAAAAGCTGTTCCTCGACACCCTGGCTGCAACGCCCCATTTGGATCGGCGCAAAAAGTCCTGCCGGTTGAATTTTACATTTCGCAAACTGCGTTGAGTGGCGTGAGTCTTTCTCGGTGCGCTTTCGTGTCTCCAAAGCCGCAACCCGACGGGGATCAATCGAATGGCGCTATCTTTCCGTGGATTTTGCCAGTCGGTGGCGACACAGATAAAGGGCCTTCAGCGAACGAAAGTAGAAAGCCCTCAGTGAACGAAGGTAGAGAGCCTTCAGCGAACGAAGGTAGAAAGCCTTCAGCGAACGAAGGTAGAAAGCCTTCAGCGAACGAAGGTAGAGAGCCTTCAGCGAACGAAGGTAGAAAGCCTTCAGCGAACGAAGGTAGAGAGCCTTCAGCGAACGAAGGTAGAAAGCCTTCAGCGAACGAAGGTAGAAAGCCTTCAGCGAACGAAGGTAGAAAGCCTTCAGCGAACTAAGATAGAAAGCCTCCAGCGCATACAATTGAAGAGCCGCCAGCCAACATAAATAGAGAATCCTCGGGCTTCGAGGATGAAAACCGTCAGCGGCTGCCCGCCAGGTAAAACACATTGAAGCTGCCGTTGCCGGCCACCTTGTTGACAGTGGTGAAAAGAGCGGCTGCTTTGCGCTGCAGCGGCAGGAACTGGTTGACCACAAAGAAGGCGGCACCTTGGGCGCTGAGCAACTGCGCAGCGCGTTGCAGAAATTTATCGGTAAGGTCGCCCTCGACACCGAATCCCCGATGAAAAGGTGGGTTGCACACGATCAGATCAAAGCGCTCGCGTAACTGCGCTCCGCAATCATCCGCCACCACACTCACCGCCAGTCTCGCGTTGGAAAAGTTGTACTCCGCCGCCTTCAGGGCTGCGGCGTTATTGTCGGTGGCCACGCGCCGTTGCGCAGTGATCGCTGTACTGGCGAGGGTGAGATAGCCGTAACCGCAACCGAGATCCAGCAGTGTAGCGGGCGGGGCGGGTAGCAGGGCCAGCAGCGGTGCCAGGTTCTCGATCAGCAGGGCGCTGCCCGCGTCGATTTTATTCCAGCCGAACACGCCGGGTTTGCTGTAGATGGGAGTGCCGCCGACCTGGGCGATGGGGCGTAGTTCGGCGTAGTGCTGGTCGTCGAGCCGGGGTCCGGCGGCGGGCGTCTTGGTGATGGTGGTGATATAGGCCCGGCCGGCTTTTTTCAGTGTGGCGTTGCTGCCAAACAAGACGCTGGCTTTTTTTGCATAACTCTTGATCCCCTCACTTTTTTCGCCGCACAACACCAGCGTGCCGCCATCCTCCAGGCAGGTGTATGCGCGGTTGATCAGGTGGTGGGTCAACGGTTTTTCTTTGGAGATGCGATAGACCAGGATGTTGCATTTGACAGTGTCCAGCAGGGCGCAGTCGAAGTCGCAGAAATGGCTTCGGACGCCCCTATCGCACAAGTGCTGATAGACATCGTAGCGATTGCTGAAGGCGGTTAGATAAGGGTGCCGGCCCCGTTGCAACCGGGCACCGGCTGTGGAGGCATTTTCGTCGGCGAACCAGAGGGTGGGGCGGTCCGGTGCGGTCAAATAGGGTAGCAGGGCGCTATAGCAGGGGTCCATCGATCAGAACCCCGCAATCTCAGCCGTGCTCAGCGGGCGGTACTGGCCGGCTTGGAGATCGGGGTCGAGCGCCAGCGCACCGATCGACTCGCGGTGCAGTGACAGGACGCGATTACCAGTGGCGGCAAACATGCGTTTGACCTGGTGGTACCTGCCCTCGGTGATACTGAGTCTGACCCGGCACGCCTCCAGTATTTGCAGCTTGGCCGGTTGGGTGGGGCGGGCATCGGCTTTGAGGCGGACCCCGGCGGCGAACACCGCGATCCACTTATCAGCCAGGGGTTCGGCCAGGGTGGCGGTATAGGTTTTCAGGCAGGCGCGCGCCGGTGCGGTAACGCGGTGATTCCACTGACCGTCATCGGTAAGCAGCACCAGGCCGGTGGTATCCCGGTCCAGCCGGCCGGCGATCTGCAGCCGGCCGGCGCCGGGTTCGGCAATCAGGTCGATAACAGTGGGGTGGTCGCTGTCGCGGGTGGCGCAAACGTAGCCCGCCGGTTTGTTGAGCATAACGTACTGTGGTTTGGGCGCCGTCAACCGGCGGCCGTGCAGCGTGATCCGGGCACCGGCCGCCACCGCCTGGGCGGGATTGGCGACCGGGTCGCCGTCAATCGCGACGGCTGCCTGCCGCAGGGCTTTTTTTACCTGCGAGCGGCTGATACCGGCAGCCTGACTCACAAACTTATCCAGTCGCATGGTGTCCTGCCTCAGTTTCCGCCGCTATGGGCTGGGCCTGGGGCCGGCGGTGGCGGCCCATTGACCGGCCGCTAACCGAGTGTCTTCTCTCCCGCTTCGACCGACTGATAAATCAGGGTATTGATGGTCATCGGACCGACCCCGCCCGGCACCGGCGTATAGGCGGCGACCCGCTCTGCCAGTGGCGCCAGCTCGACATCGCCGACGCCGCCGGGGTGGTAACCGGCGTCCACCACTACGGCGCCATCCTTGACCCAGTCGGCGCGGACAAATGCCGGTTTCCCGACAGCGGCCACGACGATATCGGCCTGGCGCACCAAGTCCGGCAATTGGCGGGTGCGGGAGTGGCAGATGGTCACCGTCGCATTGGCGTTGAGCAGCATCATCGCCATGGGTTTACCGAGAATCGGGCTGCGACCCAAAACCACGGCGTGGCGGCCCTCGAGCGGAATATCGTAGCCTTCTAACAGGCGCATAATGCCTTTTGGGGTGGCGCAGCCGTAGGCGGCCTCGCCCATACTCATGCGGCCGAAGCCGAGGCAGGTGACGCCGTCGACGTCTTTGCTTAAAGCAATGGCGTCAAAGCAGGCCCGTTCATCAATCTGCGGCGGTACCGGATGCTGCAGGAGAATACCGTGGACGTTGGGGTTGTCATTGAGTTCGCCGATTTTGGCCAGCAGTTCTGCAGTCGAGGTGGTGGTGGGCATTTCCACCTGCAGTGAATCCATGCCGACCCGCCGGCAGGCGTTGCCTTTCATTCTCACATAGGTGGCCGAGGCCGGGTCATCGCCCACCAGGATAGTGGCGAGGATAGGGGTTTGGCCACCGCTTTTTTCTTTTAGGGCGGCGACCCGCCGGGACAGTGCCTGTTCGGTTTGTTGCGCGAGGGCTTTGCCGTCGAGGATAAGTGCGGGCATAGCGGATGAGTTCCCCTGTCGTCTTGGCTGCAGCTGTGGGTGAAGATGGAAAAGGCGCGTATTGTCCCACAGGAATCGAGCCCCGTCACTACCTGAAACAGGGCTGAGGTCGGCCGCTAAGTCCTTGGTCTGCATAGATAAATTTTCAAGGTTGACGATATAGTCGTTGACGGCAAAGAGGGGCCTTTGTATTATGCGCCCTCCTGGAATATGGCTTCGGCCACAGCCGGCGGAGTGTAGCGCAGCCTGGTAGCGCGCCTGCTTTGGGAGCAGGATGTCGGGGGTTCGAATCCCTCCACTCCGACCATTCCATGTGAGCTGGCAGGGCTCTGCTCAGTAACGCGCCCGTAGCTCAGTTGGATAGAGCAACGGCCTTCTAAGCCGTGGGTCGCAGGTTCGAATCCTGCCGGGCGCGCCACCTCCTGCGCTTTACGATTTTCTCAATAGCATTCAATGCTCAGTTCATAAAAACTGCCATAGCCTCTGTCCCCGGCGCAGCTCGTTTCCCTTAAGACTCTGAAATAAATAGACTTTTAGTTCGAATGCTGCATGCCTCCCTCAGATACGGTCCCTGAAAGGAGAGGGGGGTGATCTTTAGGATGTGCCGGATTTTGGCATATGCTTGTGATATGCTGCGGCATGGGCTATAGTTCCCACACTTTTGGAGGTTGATACCATGCATACCGCAAAACTGTTCGTGAATGGCCGCAGCCAGGCGGTCCGGATTCCCCGGAGTCTTGCTTTCAAGGGTATCAGTGAGGTGGCCGTCCGCCGGGAAGGGAACAAATTGATTTTGGAGCCGTTGCGAAAGACCTGGACCTCGTTGCCCAAGGCAGGCACCGCGGGCGATGACTTTATGTCCGAGCGGCCTGATGTGATGGAAACCGACCGGGTTAAGCTTTAATGCTGTATATGCTCGATACAGACATTTGCAGCTACATTATGCGACAGGCCCCTAAACCTCTGCTGTCAGTGATGGAAGAAAAAGTCGAAAGCGGTCGCACGATTTGCATTTCCGTCATCACGTATTCCGAACTGCGTTTGGGCGCCGCTCGTTCTGCGGCGAGTGAGAAGTACAACCGCTTGATCGACGAGTTCTCAGATCGGCTGGATTTCATCGCTGACTGGACGACGAAGGAAGCAGATTGCTTTGCCGAGCTGCAGTCGCGGCTATTCGCTGAGGGCACGCCCATCGGACATAACGATACCATGATTGCCGCACATGCGATTTCACTCGACGCCGTATTGGTTACAAACAACCACAGGCACTTCTCAAAGGTGCGGGGTTTGACGCTGGAGAACTGGGCTCAACATTGACATTCGCCGACAGCAGCGGCATTCGACACGCTGCCTTAAGGCGAAGTGCAACGAAAGTTTTGTCAGACAGGATTTTTCCAGAGATACGCTTGTCCAACCTCTTCTAAGATAACTCGAGTTTCCAGGTCCGGCGCACAGCAAAAAGTTCGATATGCGTTCAATAGGGGGCGCCGCCCTCCGCACCCAGCGGCTTTTTCAGGTATATCAATAATTTAGGATGCTTCACGAGGCGTGAGCCCGATGTCGAGAACGCGACGGCGTCTCTACGTCATTGAAATAATGGGTAATCTTGAAGTTCGAATCCTCTGGGGGACGGTGTGTGATCTGGAGTTCCTGCCAAAGGACAGCGGTCGCTGCCGCCGACCCTGAGGCGCTCAGCGTGGCCGAGATTGGCACCGCGATTGCCGATCATCTGGGCTATCGGGGAAGGCTACTCCCGCTGGACGTCGGTGATGATCATGGCAGCGCGCCGATCGGCTGGACACCTTGGTCGCTGCCAAGGCCTTTCGTACTCAGCACGAGGGCAGCAACTGAGTTGGGATACAAGCCAGTAACGTCATATACAGAGGCGGTGGGTCCATATTGTGACTGGCCCAGGCAACACGACGACACCAACTGGCAAACAGCCTTGGCCGGGTATCCACTTCCGCTTTTCGACTATGCGGCAGAGGATCGCTATATTCACAGCTCTTCCCACGCGTGAGCTGAGAGCTGATTTTGGCAACTCGTCAAAAGTGGTGCTGGTGACAGTAGGGTAGCCTCAAGGCTCAGCAGACAGCAAAAAGTTCGAATGTTGCATGCCCCTCCCTTACATTGCCTTCGAAATAGGGAGGGCATGATGAACTTTGGGAGGGCACCGATCATGGCAGATTGTCCGCGGCAGTCGGAGCGCATTTTAGGCGATTCTGCCGCCATTAATCCCGGTTGACCAAAAGCTGACTTCAGCATTTTTTCTATGTATTCTTATCGCAATACCCAAAAGACCTGGAGGAACGGGTGGCTCGCGCGGTCCGAACGCACGCGGATGACAATGTCGCAGTTGCACTGGAGGCGGCAAAGCCGGGCGACGTGCTGTCGGATGGCACATTCAACGTGGTTGCGATTGAGAGAGTTCCGTCAGGCTATAAAGTCGCCCTGCAGGACATCGAACGTGCCGCCTCCATCCGCCGCTACGGGCATACTATCGCGGTGGCAACCCGGACCATACCGTCAGGGGCGCTGGTCCACACGCACAATGCATCGGGATCACGCGAGCGCCCCGGTCCGGAGGTGCGACCCACCGATCGCGAATTTAGGCCTACTTCGACACGCAGACTTGAGTTTTTCGGATTTCGACGAGCCGATGGGCGCGTCGGCACGCGCAACGAGTTATGGCTGGTTTGTCTGGTCGGCTCGGTTGAAGAACTGGCGCGCCGCGTTGCAGCCGAACTTAACGAGCGAGAGAATGGGGAAGATCACGGCGTTTGGGTAGTGCCCGCATTGGATTCCTCGCCCAGACCAGATCCCTCGTTCGATGCGTTTCTGGGGGCACTCGTTTCACACCCGAACTGCGGCGCGGCGCTTCTTATCGGACTCCGTTCTGCCGACTTTTCTCGGCTGTCCCCTTCGCGAACTGAGAATGGGCGTCTCAGGCAGATTGGTTTACAGGACGAGCCTGACGACTACCATACTGTCCTTGGGGCTGCGCAAGAGATGCACTCGCTAATAGTGAGGGACAATCGGTCCCGGCAGGAAATTGGCAAGCTCATCGTTGGGCTGAAGTGCGGTGCAACCGACGGTCTCAGCGGACTCACCGCGAACCCGTTGCTCGGACATATAGCTGATATCGTTGTCGCCAGCCATGGCGCGACACTGCTGACGGAGTTACCCGAGCTTATGGAAGCGGCCGACCACTTTAGAGCTCGCGCCTCCACAGTCGCTACCTCGACTCGGCTCGATCTCATTCTCGAAGACTACAGGAAGCAGTTCGCGTACGAGGGTGCGGTGGTGCCCGGCGAGCCCAACCCCGGGAACATTGAGGGCGGCCTGACGACCCTGGCCGAAAAAGCGCTCGGTGCGGCACAAAAATCGGGTTCCTCTCCCCTGGTGGGCGTGCTTCGCTATGGCGAACCCGCGGTATCGAGCGGTTTTCAGATTGTCGAAGCGCCTGGAACCGATGAACTATCCACCAGTGCACTTGTCGCAGCCGGGGCCAATATTGTTCTTTTCAGCACCGGCAAGGGTACGCCGATGGGGTCTTTCGCGCCCGTCGTTAAGATTTCCTCGACGCAACGTCTGGCCAGCGAAAAGCCGGACTGGATCGATTTCGACGGCGAGCCAATGATCGAGACGGCGCAGCAGTTATCATGCGTGAATGCGCTTTTGGACCTCGTGCTGGATGTCGCTTCCGGGCGCCAACCGAAATCGCATTCAAATCGCCAAATGGCCTTTTGGCGGCGCTCTGCGGTTCTCTGATCTTGGATGCTGTATCAATGCCTTAAGCAAGATACTCGCTGGGATACGTCTGCCCAATCTCCTCCAGAATAATCCGATCTTTCAGGCCCGGCGCGCAGCAAAAAGTTCGATATGCCTTCAAATAGAAGGCGCCAGTCTCTAGATCATGATTTTGGCTTTTTGATCAATAAGTTAGCTAGCCTTCAGTTTATTGCCCACCGTTGTCTATCGTCAATATTCTGAAATGTCTTATTTTTTGAGGTTCGAATTCGTTACGGTTCTTAGGTTTGGGTGATAGTTGAGGAGGGCGAAATTGCCAGAGTTTTCTCCTGGGGTGCCGGTAGAATGTTGGTCATTACCGAGTTCCGGCGCTCGCCGAGCCGGTCGCGATTACCAAGGGTGGCTATGTCTACACAGTATCCTCTCGGCTTGAAGTATTAGCGGCTAGAGCACCTTGACCGACAATCCTTGTTTTCTGTTTGCTTGGAGGATTCCTGCGGATGTCATCGCCAGAATCGAGAAGGCAAAGGTGCTTTCAGGGAACGATCACCTTGACCTGGAGTGTTCGCAATGACACCTCACTCCTGACTTAGGTAGGATACCGCACCGACAGATATGATGATGAAGACAGCGCCAGGCCATTGCAACGGGGTCAACACCTCGTCCAGGAAAATATAGGCCGTGCCGACGCCGAATACCGGGATCAGAGCAAGGTAGAATGCGGCGATGTTGGCCGGCAGCCGCTGCAACGCTAAAAGATATAACCCGAATGCTAAAGCGTATTGCACGACGCCCGACACGGCCGCGAGAATGAGTATGTCCAATCCAACCCCGCCGAGCCCGACCGTGGTGAGCCCGAGTGAAAGGGCGAGCGTCAACACCCCAAGAGTCCAGATCAGACCAACGCTCTGCTGCATAGCCGATAGTGATATTGGATCGAAGGTCATAACTAACTTTCGCGTGGCGATTACGTAGAGTGCGGCAAACAGCGTGCCGGCTGTGATGAGAGCATCGCCGAGCAGTGATCCTTCACCGGTGTCGTTACTGATGTCAGGAATAACCACCAACCCGATGCCAAGACTCGCCATCAGTACCAAGCCCAACATCGATGCACTCACGCGCTCTCTCAGAAGAATCCAGGCGAGTAGGACTACAAAAAGCGGCTCGGCTGTTCCGATGAGGGAGGCGTTGCTGGCAGTCGTGAGCGCAAGTCCGACGACGCCAAGTGTATACGCAATACCCGGTTCCAGAAGTCCGCTCAGGCTTCCGCGTAGCGCCCGCCGGTCAAAGCGACAGCGCACACGCAGCACGAGAGCGGTGATCCAAAGAAACGCGACCGACGCCGTCAGTTGGATGATCAGAAGGGTCATGGGCGGCATGTGCTCGAGCACTCCCTTGCTCAGAACGGTTGCCGACCCCCAGCAGGCGGCGGAGAGTATTGCCGCCGCCATGGCGATACCGCGCCCTGGCCGGTGTGAGGGCGATGCATCCGCCGTGACGGAGCTTGGTGTCTTACTTGGAGCGGCAGAGTGGGGCGGTTTCACCAAGGTGATCTCGCTTGTCTTCGGACATCATGTGACGGCGCACTCCACCGGGCAGGTCTCGCTCGGACAGATGCGCTCGTCACAAAGCCGGCAGATATGGTCGGCGTGTTGGCGGTCGCGGGTTAGCGCGTTGAGAAGTCTCTCCATCAGACCGGTCAGTGCGGCTCGCTCGTCATCCGACAACGGGCCAACCACTTCGGTGAGCAAGCGTCTACGGCCTTGAAGGATCGCGCGCCGGCGCGCCTGCCCCCGTCGTGTCAGGTAGAGGGCTGAGGTACGCCCGTCCGCGCCACCCCGGCGCTCAAACAGGCCGTCCTTCGTCAACCGGTCGACGAGGCGAACGGTCGCCGAATGGCTCAAGCCCAGTGTTCTGGAGAGTCCATCGATCGATTCGCCCGGATGAAAGCCGACGGTCACGAGCGCAGCGGGCGCTGTCGCCCCATGTTCGGCGCGCATCTCCGTCTCGCGGTTCAGCGCGTCGGTGAGGCCCAGCGCCAGCGCGCCGAGCAGATTGGCGGTGCGATCCTTATTCATTTTGCAATTATATGCATACTGCATACATAGTACAAGTAGAGAGCGCAGACAAAGAAGTGCTCCTTGAGTGCTACTTTACCCGGATGTCCCTGCGGACGTGATTGCGGAATCGGGAGAGCGGAGGTGCCATCGGGGAACCAGCACCTTGACCTCGAGCTTTCACTTTCTTCTCAGGCCGGGCGTTTGCCGCTGATCAAATTGAGGCAGGTGCCCCCTGTGGCAGAATAGTTGGTGCTTGTTGAGCGAGCCTGGCACGCTGTCGCGCCGGTGGCCTCAGATGCGCCCATCTCGTGGGTCATGAGTGCGACCAAGGCCCTACTGAATCAAAGCTCCACGAGCCTGGAATGAGTAGTTTCAAGCGAAATGTGGGCCCGATCAAACGCCCGGCGCTCTGGGCCGTCAATCCGATCAAGCTCTTATGCTACGGCCAGTTTGGGCAGAATCTTCACAGAGACAGCCTTCTGCAGGTGATACAATAGCGAGTGGAAAATGACCTAAATATTGATGTAAGAAAGGCATTGGCTTGAAGTTGCGGTGTAACGGGATATGATTCGATGAAAGTGTTAATAACAGGAAGCTCAGGTCATCTGGGCGAGGCTCTGGCCCGGGTCATACTGGCAGAGCCCGGGTCAGATCTGGTCGGTCTCGACATCAAGCCTTCACCGTTCACGACGGTCGTAGGTTCGGTAGCTGATAAGAACTGCGTGGCAGACTGCATGACAGGCGTGGATGTCGTGTATCACACAGCGACACTCCACAAGCCCCATGTTGCTACACATTCGAAGCAGGCATTCGTTGATACCAACATATCGGGCACCTTGACCCTGCTCGAAGCGGCAGTCGCAAACGATGTTAGTAGCTTTGTCTTCACCAGTACCACCAGCGTTTTCGGTGATGCGATGCGCCCCGCGGCTGGAGAACCTGCCGCATGGGTCACAGAAGACACTAAGCCGCTACCCAAGAATATCTATGGCGTAACCAAAATGGCAGCTGAGGAGCTTTGCCATCTCTTCCATCGAAAGCACGGGCTCAGTTGCGTTGTCTTAAGGACATCGCGTTTTTTCCCGGAACAGGACGATGATCGGGAAAAGCGAGAAAATTATTTGGACGCTAATATCAAAGCGAATGAGTTTCTATACCGCCGTGCCGATATTGAGGATGTTGTCAATGCCCATATCAATGCAGCGGAGAGAGCGAACGGTTTGGGATTTGGACGCTATATCGTAAGTGCAACTACGCCTTTTCTTCCCGAGGATATGACCCAACTCAATTCCGATGCGACCAAGGTAGTACAGCGACGTGTGCCCGAATTCGATGATGTTTATCAGTCATTGGGATGGAAGATGTTCAAGCGGATTGACCGGGTCTATGTCAACCAGGCGGCCCGTAAAGATTTGGGTTGGACGCCAAAATTTGACTTCAGGTATGTATTGGCGTCCTGTCGCGCGGGGGAGAAGCCAATAAGCGAAATTGCGGTTGCTGTAGGAAGCAAGGGGTATCACGATGAAGTATTCAGTGATGGTCCGTATCCGGTTCATGAGTGATAGCTTCTGCCGCTCTGCGATTTAGGCTCTTTTTGGAGAATATTGGCATTGATGATGCGCTTAATAATAGTTATTGCGATGTTGGGAATGGGGTGGGCGATGCCGGGCAAGGCCGGTGTAGCGACGGATACTGCCGGCGTTCGCCTGACTGCCGCGGTCGTTACCGATCATCGCTGGCGTGTCTTTTCCGATATTTTCCCCGCGCTACCCCGCAATGGCTATTCGATCTCTCTTAACGCGGACGGCTCGGCCGCGAGCGGGAACTTTTCTGATGTCGCGCAGTGGGCCATCAATACCGCCGGTGAGTTGGAGTTGCGAACCGCAGATGGTTATCCAAGTTTGACATTTCGATGGTATCCATCTCACCGTGTGTTGGTCGATTGCCGCGGGCGTGGTAGCCCCCCCATGATTCTGGCGCTTGCGGATTCGTATGCTGTTGTGGCTAAAGCGCTCAGGGAGCTCGGTATCGAGCGATGTTAGGGTGACGGAAATCGAGACCCCAACTCATAAAGGGTCTCGAAATTTAGGGCCAGCCATCCGTGTCATGATCCGGATGCTGGCGGTTGGTTGCGGTAATCGAGCGTGCCCACTCTCCATCGCCATCCGCGCCTGTGGCTGCCTCATCGGTAATCGCCGTCAAACGTGAGAACCAGGGTATTCGCGACTCGACTCCTTCTTGTCTGTGCGGCTCAACGCGCTGAGGGTTGTCGAGCGAGCCAATCGTCAGGTTTGTTCTGCCGCTGTTTTTCCCTCGATAAAACAGGGGCGTACCGCAGAGAGAGCAAAAGCCGCGCTCGCCTTGGTCGGAGCTTTGAAACACGTCCGGACTGCCTCGTGTCCATTGCAGTGCATCATTTGGGGCCGCTACCAGTGCGGCAAAGAGGTTCCCGACAGCCTTCTGACACATCCGGCAATGACATATATGTGCGTTGTCGAAGATTTTTTCAGAATGATAGCGAACAGCGCCACATTGGCAGCCGCCACTGATGGTTTCCTCGCGTATTTTCATAGGCTTGCCCCGTCGAAATCTTCGATCGATACTGTTGAGAGATCGAATCCTTCTGTGCAATTTAGATTGATTCCAACCATCTCGTTTCCATCGGGGCCGATGCCACGTCCAAGCGGAGAACAACCACATTTTGCGCAAAACTGATGCCTGATATTTTCCTCACCAAACGTGTATTCGGCGATCACCGATGCATCGGCATCGAGCGCTAATCGGTCTGGACTTGAGAACGCTAATATGCACGCCTTACGCCGGCAGATTGTACAGTTGCAGCGTATGGCCTGTGTTGGTGAATCATCCAGCGTATATTTGATCGCCCCGCAATGGCAGCTTCCCTTAATCATGGCAGTATATACCTCTGGAGGTTGTCGAGAGCTTCATCCCAGCCTTCAGCATGAGAATCGCGAGATGCTTCGGATTCAAGATAGGCTTGGTTGAATACAATTTCAGTGGCGTCTCCGCTCTCTTTGAGCGTCACTGTGATGATCGAGTGGTGCTCTGATCCTTCCCACGATTGCGTGAAAACAAGCCGTTCTGCTTCGATCACTTCTCGGAACACGCCCAACGTGGTGTGCGATCCGCCATCGGATGAGCGCATGCGTGTCATCCACTGGCCGCCGACTTGCGCATCGATGCCCACTTCAAGCACCGTGAAACCCTTGGGGCAGAACCAGTGCCGCAAATGGTCCGGCTCAGTCCATAACCGCCAAACTCGCGCTATTGGTGCATTTACTATTCTGGAAATTGTGTACTCAGGATCTTTTGGGGTGATGGTTTTTGTTGCTGCGCTCATTCGGTCTCACTCCGGTTAGAGGCGTCGGCGTACTCTTGCAGGCGATCAAGAGCAGATTCCCAATACGCTCTTTGATGGGTTATCCAGTCCTCGACGCGGTTGAGGGTTTTGGGAGCTATCCGATAGGTTCGCACGCGGCCCTGCTTCTCTGACACAACAAGCCCCTCGCTTTCCAGCACGCGGAGATGTTGCAGGAATGACGGCAACGCCATTTCGAATGGCGCCGCGAGTTCTTTTACAGAGGCGGGGCCCTGACAGAGTTGTTCAACCACAGCCAGGCGGGTGGGATCGGCAAGTGCGTGGAATACGCGGTCAACGCTATTGATATAGTTAGTCATACGCCTAACCATAGACTAACCGTATAGTTAGGTCAATACCTATCTATTGTGACGGTCACCTTTGGGTCGATAGCGCCAGGCTTTCGCTCAGTTGCATATCAGGTTGCTCTCGACCGCAAGACAGACGTTATTGAGCAGGGCGACTTGCTGTGTGAGAAATTATTTCGGAACTTATTACCGATTTACCGATTTACCGATTTACCGATTTACCGATTTACCGATTTACCGATTTACCGATTTACCGATTTACCGATTTACCGATTTACCGATTTACCGATTTACCGATTTACCGATTGCCTCAGAGGCGCAAGGTCACCGGCTGACTGTGTCGATAAAGTCTTGGGCACAGCCTCGCTGCCGGTTGCCGTAGAGCCCTCTCTAAATCTGGATTCTGATCCAGCTTCCCTGTTGCGCTGTCACTTTGGCAGTCTCTGTCCATTCGTTTCGACGATCAAAGACCCTGGCCGCGGATCTTTGACCGGTTTTTCCATATCGCCTCTTAGACAGTATTGCTTTCAATAGGGATCGCCTTGCCAGCCGATAGTTACTCTTTTGCTATCGGAATCGGAGGATTACCGGTTAAGCCAACCGCTTCGGCAGTCTGCTCAGCATTCGCGGCCGAGCCTAAGTAGCTGTTCATTGCGGCATAGTACTGGGGCATATGTTCACTTAGCAGCTTGCCTATATGCTTGCCATTGATTTGGGTGTTGTTGGCCAACTCAGCCAAGACGGCAACCCACGAAGTCACAATACAACCTGCAGCAGCCAGGCGTGTGGTGGTTACCTGTGTAATCATAGGATTGAAATCAGCACTGGCGTCTATCACAACGTATACTTCATAACCATCCCGCAAGGCTGCAATGGCGGGAAATGCTGCGCATACTTCTGTCGCCAGGCCGGAAATAACAAGTTTTTTTCTGCCTGTGGCCTCTACGGCCGCCTTTGAATCAGGATCATTCCAGAAGTTGACGAAAGGGCGATCTATAACATTAACTTCAGGGAATAAATAAAGCAGCTCGGGCATCGTGGGTCCATTGGGGCCGGTGGGCCAACTAGTACCCATGATAACCGGTATCCCAAACGCCTTGGCAGTTTTCGCGTGCCCTAAGATGTTGTTCTTCAACTGTATCGGATCAATTGAGGTAAGAAACGACAGCAGGCCAACTTGATGGTCAATCATCAAAAAAGCACAATTGTCTGGGGTTAACTCACTTTGCGGTAGCGCCATTTGAACCTCCCGGCTAAAAATTTAAGATTAATTTTAGAAAACTCTGTCCAGCGCTCTGCAACCGCGCTGTGCTGGCAAGGTAAGATAAAAAACAATGGCTGTATTCTGGCTTTCAACCTTTTCTGGATTCCTATTGACGGCATCCCGGTGCTGGATGTCAGGGCATTAAAACGCTCTGTCGCCACCGGTTTGACCTTGATGCTCGTGTATCACTGAATAGCCTGCGGAAAACCGGCCCGGATAATACTCTGACGCAAACTCCAGACCGGCTTTGGAATTGTGCTCAACCGCTCGATTCACGAGGTTTGCGGTGTTCAATAAGGATGGTTTCAAACAACTGTTTAAATAATCGGTGCCTCAGAGATCAAGCTCACCGGTTCTAAAAAAGTGACAAACGCTCCAAAAATGGTGATCTGAACGTAGATTCAACCCGTAAGGCAGCAGTAAAGAGAGCAGAATGTAGTACGCAGTAGTGATATCCGCGGGTTCGTGGAAGGATGATTTTTGACTTGACTTCAAACTTTACCAGAAAGGACAGTTTATCTTGAACGAAAGTTACAGTTTGGTTGATTTTTACTGCAATCAAAACGGCCATGGGCACTGTCAAAAGGAAATTCGTCGTGGTGGCTCTTTCGACGTCACATGTTTGTTAGTAGAAATGCCCGCCTATCGAAAATCAGTGCCGGCGGTCGGTGATTTCTCAGTGGGTATGGGTCTATCGACGAATGTCCCTGCCCGCTGGAACTATGGAGAGAAGTGGATCAATCACAAACTTGCCCAACCGGGCAGCACTGTTGTGACACCCTGTAATTTAGCGGTCGACTTCGATGTTGGTGGAGATCATTTATTGCTGTTGTGTACTTGTCCGGAGGTAAAAGTAGTAGCTCTTTGTGAAAGCTATGCTGAAGGCTCGTATAGGAAGCTAATGCAGCTGACATCGTTTTCGTTCATATACGATCATGTGCTTCGAACTAGCATGCAACGTATCTGGCATGTTACCAAAGAATATGGTTTTTCCTCTGATCTACTCATTGACGGCTTATGGATGACTATCATCGGCAGACTGCTTGAACTAGTCAATATAAAACCGAAGCCATCGCGACATAAACTGAGTAGTGTTCATATTAAAACAATTGGCGATTATGTTGAAGAAAACTATCACCAGAGTATCAACACGGCAACCTTAGCTGGTTTAGTAGGCATGTCTGTCAGCCGCTTTGCTAAAGAATTTAGGCAATCGACCAGCAAAACGCCGTATCAATTTGTACTGGAAAAGAGAATTGAAAAAGCGCAACTCTTTCTCTGTCAGAAGTCTGCCAAGCTTTGTGATGTCGCTTATCGCTGTGGGTTTGCGTCTCAAACCCACTTGAGTGATATCTTCAGAGAAAAACTTGGAACCACCCCGAAGCAGTACCAAAAAGAAATCGCGATCTAGCTGACTGCGACGCTTGGTGCGCAGATAGCTGCTGGATCGAGCCGCTTAGTTGGCATACTCGCCCTCCTATTGTGCGGTATAACCTCCATCGACGGGGTAAAAGCCGCCAGTTGAAAAACTGCTTTCATCAGAGAGAAGAAACGTGATGAGATTTGCGACCTCTTCGCATGTTGCCATACGGCCCATCGGATGGGCCGCTCGTATGCCGGCCAGTATCTCATCCGGTGCCTGGCGCATCTTCGGTGTCTCGACGTAACCCGGCCCGACTGCGTTGATGCGGATGTTTTGAGTCGCGAATTCCAGCGCGGCCGAGCGGGTCAGTCCAAGGACACCATGTTTGGCAGCGGTATAGGGACCGATTCCCGCCACACCGACCACACCATTGGCAGATGACAGGTTGACGATTGAGCCGCCGCCACTTTTCAGCAGTGCCGGGATCTCGTACTTCAGGCAGTGGAAAACGCCGCTGAGACAGGTTGCGATAACGGCATTCCAGTCCTCAATGCTGGAGTTCGGAATTGTGGTGCTGCCCGGACCGACGATACCGGCATTATTGACCGCCATATGCAGCGCACCGAAGCGTGCGACTGTGTCGCCGACAAGCGTTGCGACTTGAGACGGATCAGAGACATCGCAGACCAGCCCCAGGCTGTGTTCCCCGGAGGGGTCGAGGGTATGTGCCCGCTCGCGGGTTCTTTGCGGATCGCGGGCCGCGACGACAACCGATGCCCCGCGAGCGCGCAGGGCCTGTGCGACAGTTGCGCCGATGCCCTCGGTGGCGCCAGTCACAATCGCGACCTTGCCGTTGAAATTCTGCATATGCACCTCCTTGATTGCCAGGCTACCGCCACCCTATCAGAGGCGCCTGTCAGAAGGTGTCAGTAGTCTTCTGCTGGCCTATTGGGCGCGGGTATCGCTTGTTCGACCTTACGTCTCAGCCACAGCCTGGCATCCTCATTCAACACATACAGACAGGGCAGCAGCAGCAGCGAAATCAAGGTTCCGAACAACACCCCCCAGACCATCGCCATAACCATCGGGGCGACAAACGGGTTTTCTCCGCCCCAGCCATAAGCGGTGGGAAACAAACCCACCACAGTAGTGATTGAGGTAATGACAATAGGTCGAAAACGCGTGGCAGCCCGTTTTGCGATATTGCCTAAATCGGTGGGGCTTTTTTCTCGATTGAGAGAGTACACCATCACCACCGCATCGTTGACTAAAACACCAACCAAACCCAATACCCCGATCATGGCGATAAAACTCATCGGCAGGTCCTGTACGGCAAACGCGACCAATACACCCATAACACTAAACGGCAATACCGCCAATATCAGCAGCGGTTGACTAAACGAGTTAAACAGGACGACAAGCACAAATAAAATCATCAGAATACAGGCGAAAAACGCCACCCCAAGATTGCCGTAAGACTGTTGCTGTTGCTCCAGTTCACCGCCCTGATGAAAACTCATCCCCGGGTACTGATGGCCCCAGTTTTGCGCCATAATATGCTCCCTGAGGTGTTGATTTACACTCAGTACGTCCGTAGCAGCTCTATCAATATCGGCATACACGGTGACCGTTCTGCGACCGGCATAGTGTTTGATATCGGTATCGCCGGGGCGCAGGCTAAAGCTGGCGACAGAGTTCAGAGCAACAGCTTCACCCCGGCTGTTGATGATAAACAGGTCTTTCAGGGTATTGAGCTTTTTCTGTCCCTCCCGGGGTAAACTGAGACGAAAATAGGTGCGCTCGGCGGCCAATTGCTGCTCCGCCACGATAAGGCCATCCATGGCAACCCGCACGGCCTCGGCCACTTGTTTTACCGTGAGATGGTAGCCAGCCAGGTTGTGATAATTGAAGGTGAGGTCGAGGATGTCTTTACCGGTCTTCTGGCTGTCCCATACCCGGGTGACGCCGGGGAGGTCGACAAGAAAGGCTTTCACCGCATCGGCCACCTGTAGTTTTTCGGTACCGTCGGACATGATTTCCAGTTCAACCGGTTTACCCATCACCGGCGTGTCTTTCAGCGGTTCCACCCTGATAGAGACAAAGTCCGTTTGTCGTGCCGCCAGCGCCTTGATTTTAGCCAGTGTCGCCGCTGGAGGTTCTTGTACCTCGCTGGACGGTTTAAGGTAAACGGTGGTCACGGCCCACGCCTGGTTGCGTCCTTCAGAACCGCCGTAAATGTCGGTATCCTGATGCCCGATCTGGCTGACGATATTCAACAGATCCGTAGCCGGTATAACAGCCCGCACTGCATTTTCCAGCGCAGAAACCCGCGTGCCCGTGTCCGCAAACGGCGTACCGTTTGGCAGCTCAATTTGAATGTTGATGGTGTCCACGGCCGTATCGGGGTAGAGCTGAAAACGAATCTGGGAGGCACTGACAGTAATAATAGTCAAGAACATCAGCACGATAGCGGCACTGGCTTTTTTCCGGTGTCGCAATAACAGCAAAATAAACTGCTGATAGCGCTGCTGGCTATAGACTAACCAGGAACGTCGTTCCGTTTTAAAGGCGCTGTGTGCCAAATGAGCAGGCAGGAGAAATTTGCTTTCAAACAGCGAAGCCAGCAACATAAGCGTAATAACCACCGGGATCACCAGTACAAAGTCCCCCTCCAGTCCGCCGAGGGTGAACAATGGCAGAAAGGCGAGTATGGTCGTCAGCACGCTGACAAATACCGGCGCGGCTACATCTTGCGTTCCCTTAATGGCCGCCTGCTTGCGACTGAGGCCTGATTCCCGCCGGGCCTGAATACTCTCGGCCGACACAATGGCATCGTCCACCAGCATACCCAACACCAGTATCAGGGACATCAGGGTTAGGCTGTTGATGGAAAAACCCGTAAACAACAGTATGGCGAATGTGGCTAGAATAGAAAACGGCAAACCAATACTTACCCACAGTGCCAGACGCCGTCCTAAAAACAGCCACAGAATCAGAAACACAGATACAAAACCCATCCAGGCGTTAGCGACCAGTGTTTTTAGCATGTCTTTGGTAAAACGGGAGATATCGTTGACCAGATGCAGTTCTACCCCGCCGGGTAAACGTTCTTTTTCAGATGCCAGCAGTTCGCGCACACGCTCCAAAGTGGCGAGCTCATCTGCGGTGGAAAGCTTTTTAATCTGCAGGGCGATACCCAATTGCCCGTCGGTGCGAACCTGAACCTCCCAGTCTTCATAGTCCGGCAACACCGTCGCTATATCTCTCAGCAAAACACTGTTGCCCGGCTCGCGACTGCGTACGATGAGCCTGGCCACTTCCAGCGGGTCTTCAAATTGTCCCACTGTCAGAACTTTTTTTTCGCTACTCAACGAGGAGATGGACCCGCCGCTGTCGCGTATATTACGCAGTGCAATCGCGCGCTTGATTTCGTCGATTGAGACGCCTAGCTGCAAGAGTTTGTGTTGATCGAGTTGAATCGCAATTTCGGGGCGGCGATAGCCAATTTTCTCGATACCGGAAACACCTGCTACGGTGCGTAGCACCTGTTGCCAATGTCGCGCCTGCTGCCTGAGTATATCCTCTGAAACGGCGCCTGTGATATGGAGCTCAGCCACCGGCAGGTTATCCGTGCCCAGTTCTTCAACCAAGGGCTTTTCAATCAGGTCCGAAGGCAGGCGGCTCTGGGCCCGATCGACCGCTTTTTGAATATCGGCCAATACTTTGCGCTTGTCGGGGTAGTCCGGATCGAGGTTGAGGGTAATCAGGGACAAGCCTTCCATACTGCGTGAAAAAATTTTCCGTACACCGTTGACTTTTAATAACTCTTCCTCCAATACCAGGCTGATACTTAATTCCACCTCTTCCGGCCCTGCGCCGGCTTTTGTGGTTGTTACTGTGACAACCCCCATATCGATATGAGGCGTAACTTCGTAACGTGAAGCCTGTAAGCTCGACAACCCCAGCAATATCACCAAAATCATAATCAGATTAACCAGCTTTGGACGTTCAATAAAAAACCGCACCAGGTTACTCATGGTTAATCTCCAACAAGGACCCCTCGGTCACTTGCCGGGCGCCGATCACAATCAATTGGTCGCCCGCGGCAAGCCCGCGCCTGACATACAGGTGGTCCTCAAAACCCAACATCACCTCCACAGGCTGGCGGCGGGCGCGATCATTTTCCGCCACATACACGACATGTTGTCCCTGCCAGGCCACCAGCGCAGCTTCCGGGATAATGAGTTGTTCGGGGATGGGTACGCTCAACAGGGTGACATTGGCCGTCATACCGGGCTTTAAGCGGCCATGGGTGTTGTCCAGCAACAGTTTGACTTCAAAGTTACCTGTGCGGGCATCGGCGGTCGCCGAGATGGAATAGATTTCTGACTCGAGAGTGCCGGCCACGGTCTTTACCCAACCACGGTTGCCCACTCGCAGGTAAGGCAGATGGTGCTCACCGACAAACACTGAAACTTTAACACTCTTTACCGCCTGCAGCGTCAACAGGGGCTGATAAGCCGTTACAGACTGCCCGGCCTCCACCCGGCGTTCACCGACCACGGCATCAATGGGACTGGTCAGGGTTGTGTTACCCAGGTCGCGCTCGATCAGTTGCAGGCTCGCCTTTAGTTCGCGCGTTTTTGCATCTGCCACATCGCGCGCAAATCGCGCCTCATCAAATTGCTGCTGCGAGACCGTGTTGTTGGCAAGCAGCGTTTGCAATCGGGAAAAGTTTAACCGGGCGTTTTCCTGCTGGGTAAGCGCTTGTTCCAACATATGCTGGGTTTGCTGTAACGAGAGCTGTAGCTTACTGTCATCGAATATCAACAGCGGCTGCCCATCTATCACAGCCTGTCCCTCGTCAACCAGCACTTTTTCAACCGGTGCGGAGAATTCAACGTTCAGGGCCACCTCTTCAGCCGATTCCAATACACCGAAAACATTCACTTTTCCGGTAACCGTCGTCGGCATCAGTGTTGCGGTCTTCACCTTGATCGACTGCTGCGTATCGAACTGATGTTGCGGCGATTCCGGCTGGCAGGCGAGTAACGTTACGGCACTCGTGAAGACAGCGATATATTTCATAATTTATGTCTCGACCTCCTGGGCTGAGTTGCCCGATGTGCCGGTCCCTCTTGGCCAGCCCATGCACAAATCTAGGGAAGTCTGTCCGCTTTTGTTTTGATCGGCGTCAATGTGTCGAACGGTTGTTTGAGGTGCGCACTTGCAAACCGCGATAAGGGCTGCGCATAGCAGGGTGCCAAGCGTGAACAGAACCGGCCGGGCCCGATTGCCAACTCCGCGATCGGCTTTTTCGCGCCGGTTCCTTGTCGACTGGTTGTTGTGGCTTAAGCTGCGAGCACCGTATCCAGTTTTTGGTAACTCATTTCCATGCCGTCGGTCATGCCTGTTGACAGGGCGGTGTCGCGGTCTTCCTTGGACTGGAACTGCATTGCTGTGGTCATGATGGTTTTGCCGTCATCTTCGTCAAACGTGACGGTGATAAGCATGCTTTCACCCATCTTGTCACCGAGGTCGCCCGGATCATAGAATTCTGTGTGTACAATTTTTTTATGGGGTGTGACTTCCTTGAACTCGCCATAAAAACCAAACTCGTTACCGTTCTCATCGCTTCTCCAACGCCACTGAAACTTGCCGTCGACCCGCACATCCATTTCACAGACGGGCATCGACCAGCCCGGTGGTCCGAGCATCCAGCGTTGCAGGAGTGCTGGTTCGGTGTAGGCACGCCACACGAGGCGTGCGGGGGCGTTGAACAATCGCGAAACACGCACTTCGGTATCTGATGGCAGGGTGACTTCGGCAGATTTCATGGTTTCTTCTCCTTTCCCGGTTGTCTGTCTTGTAAATCGTCGAGCAGTGCGTCGAGGCGCTCAAAATTGCCCTCCCAAACCGTGCGAAACCGCTCCAACCAGGCGTCCAGGGCCTGCAGCCCGTCCGGTTCCAACTTACAGGGCCGGGTCTGTGCTTTGCGGGAGCGTGAGATCAGGCCCGCCGATTCCAGCACTTTCAAGTGGGAGGAAATTGTGGGCTGCGTCAGATCAAACTGTTGGACCAATTCAGAGACGGTTGCCTCACCGCGGATCAGGTGAGCAACGATGCCACGGCGGGTCGGGTCGGCGAGGGCGGCGAAGGTTTGGTTTAGAGATTCCATTTTGATAGGCTATCATCTATATAGATAATTGTCTATATAAGCTTGGATATCAGGACATTCACTTTCGAGTCGCGCCGCAGAGCCCGTTCCGGCCTATACGCCGGGCCCAAACTCAGACTCGCGGTTTCTGAATTCGCCTGTTGGGGGAGGGGGAGTTTGTCGTGTCAGCCATAGCGCCTTTTGCGCGGCACCTCGATTATCGCGAGAAGGGCAAATTTACCGGTAACTTTCGCGTACTATTCCTTGTTGAGGCGGCTCTGCATATCAGCATATGCAGCTTCTATGAGTTGACGTAACGCTGCGGCATCGATATCACTTTCCGGCCTCAGCTTCACATGACGCATGTACTTACCCGACCCCTCCAGCAGGCCCGCCGGATCGACGAGCTCGGCGCCGCGGAAAAAGCCGACATTGACATGAGCCGTAAACGCGTTGACGTAACCGAATGCGGCGTCAACCACACACGCTGTCGGGTGGCCGTCGTGTAACAGTTCGCGAACATCGTCTCCGCAAGCACGCATGACGTCAAACCAGTATTGCGCAATGGTGCCCAAGTCGCCTGAATGTTGCCGCATCCAGGAGTCGACAGCAGGGTCCCGCTTAACTGAGCCGGGGAAGTGAAAGAGTTGATTCATGATTGCCAAGCTCCGAGGTGCGCCACAGGGACCGCAAGCAATTGGCCGCTCTGCGGGTATGGCATAGCCACGGAATATACCTTTACCGAAGTCACGCCAGTCCAGGTTCTTTGTCATCCCGGGCTGTAGCCAGCGGGATGATGTTGTTCAAAAACTCACGGATTTGTGGTTCAAAAGCGCTGAAGTCATCACCGGTTACCTGATAATCCGCAATCGCTTTGACATCATTCTTTTGCGCTGCCGGTAGACGTTCGCAGATTTTTAGTTCAAAAACAACTTTGGGCGGACCACCGGCAAGCACAGACAGCTCTTTTGTAAGGCTGTCTTTTTGTCCGGGTCGGTCGTAGCCACAAAGTGATATAAAAGAATAATCGGAAAGAAAATCCTTTTCACGCCTGATAAGAGTCTGCATGGGGTTTGCCACTTTGGAGTCCCAGACCGGTGCGACAAGTATGATGTGGTTGTAGTCGGAAAAGGTATAGTCAGATGGCTTGATTTTTGGCTTTCTCCTGAACACCATATCCAGGATCACCGTCAGTGCGGTGCGCTTTTTCTGTTCAACAACAGGGCAGGTATCACATCCGATACATGCGGCAAGATGCTCGGCAAGTTGCCGGTTATTGCCGGTAAAAGAGAAGTAGACGACAAGTGTTTTCACTGTTTTCACTCTACTGTAGGCACTCAGGCAGGTTCTATCATAACAAAAAATGATAGCGTTTTAGGGTGTTCACCACAGCATGATAGGGTGCGCCATAAATGCCTCTCTCGCCTTACCCGGCTTGCCAGTCCTTGCAGCCGGATGTTGTTTCAGGCCCCATGCTCACTTATCTGCGACAGCGTCGTAGCCGACTTTAGAAAACGCCACCAGGCAGATGCCATGGCCGAACGGGTCGGCAAGCGGCGCGAGTGTGCCCCACGGGTGGGTGGTCTGCCGGCCCGCTCGAACCGCACCCGCCGCCAGGGCTTTGTCGACGGCGGCCGCGATATCGTCGACCACTATATCGATATGAATGGGCGTCCAATGTCGCGTGTAGCTGCGCAAGGTATTCAGGGATGGCACTGGCCGCGTTCCCGCTGGCTGTTCAATAAGATAGACCTTTGTGCCAGCCATTCCCAGTTCCGCGACGGAACGCCCCAGCAGCGTCCGCAAATAGTTAAAACCAAGCCCTTCGACATAGAAGTCAATTGCGGCGTTTAAGTCGGGAACATCAATATTAACAATAAAGCCCGACATATGATTAAAGGCTTTCCGCGACCCGGCCCAGTTGTTCGATGCAGGTGCCCCAGCCATCCAGAAAACCCATATCGGCATGTTTCTGGCGGTCTGCGTCATTCTTATGGAGAGCGGTTGCCGTATACTTTGTCCCTTCGGGGTGTTCCTCTAAGGTGATGATGGCGGAGAAGAAAGACGACTCATTTGGCCGCCAGCCGCCTCGCAGGGCATCGGTGAAGACGATACGCTGGTTTTCAATAACTTCGAGAAAACAGCCTTCACCGCCATGTTCGGTGCCATCTTCCATCCGCATGACCGTATCGAATGCACCCCCGGGGTGAAATTCATGTTTCTTGCAGATCGTAACGATCGGAGCGGGTGCCCACCACTTGACGAAGTGCACCGGTTCTTTCCAGGCTTTCCACACTGTTGAAGGCGGTGCTTTGATAATGCGGGAAACTGTCAGGTCGTTTTCACTCATGTTTTGGTCTCCTTGGCTAGTTGGTTTTCGACGTAATCGGCGAGGCGATCGGTCCTGCGCTCCCAAAGCGCCCGCTGCTTTGCCAGCCAGGTTTCGGCGGCAGTGAGCTGTTTCGGTTGGATACGGCAGGTTCGCACGCGCCCGACTTTCTTCGACCCGATCAGGCCGCTGTCTTCGAGCACTTTGATGTGTTTCATAAACGAGGGCAGGCCTATATCAAAGGGTTCCGCGAGCTCTTTGACGGCAGCCGGCCCCTGGATAAGCCTGGCGATGACGGCTCGCCGGGTGGGGTCGGCAAGGGCGTGAAAAGCGGAATCGAGCGATTTTGAATAGTTGGCCATATGGGAAACTATAAACAATAGTTCTCTAGTTGGCAAACTATTTATTAAGAGTCGCCGCAGAGTCTGTCTGTGCCCTTGGGCACGGAGGATTACCTACCGCGGCCGGACGACCGGCGCTTACCGTTATCGCCATTGCGAAAATAAGTCTTGCGGCTCCCGTAGCGGGCCTATATGCAAATATTGGTGCAAATATTGGCGTCAATATCCGTCCAGCACCCGCGCCAACTCCCCTGGTGCGAGAAGCTCCGCCGCGATAGCCGTGACTGTGCTCCAGGCTTCATGGACATGCCGTTGTTCGGTATAGGTCTGGCCCACGGCAAGACGGATAACGGTGCGGCCATGGGCGCGGGTTTTGGTAAGGTAAGTTCGGCCGTCGTCATTGATCCGTCGCAACAGTTCTTCGTTGACTATATCGAGCTGCGGCCCGGTCAAGCCCCGAGGGTTTAGTTGAAAGGCTATCAATGCCAGAGTTGGCCCTGATACCAACTCAAAATCGGGGTGTGCTGCTACGTTGTCGGCCAGCGCTGCGGCCCAGTCGATGTGATTGCGGATCATCGTCTGTAGTCTCTCCGCACCATAGGAGCGCAGCACAAACCAGAGTTTCAAGGCCCTGAAACGACGGCCGAGTGGTACCCCCCAATCCCGATACTCCGGCATTTGTTCCCCGGCGGCGGACTCGAGGTAGGCGGGCATAATGGCCAGAGCGTTTACCAGTTCATCGGGATTTTTGAGATAGAAAGCCGAGCAGTCGAAGTTAGTGAACAGCCATTTATGCGGATTGAAGACGAAACTGTCTGCGAATTCAATCCCGCCGAGCATGACGCGCTGTTCCGGCAAGATCAGGGCGCTGCCCGCCCAGGCGGCATCGACATGCAGAAAGACCTTTTGCTCTGCGGTGATTGCACCGATTTCACGCAGAGGGTCGATAGAGCCGAGCCCGGTGGCGCCGAGGCTGGCGACGACACAGGCGGGCAGCAAACCCGCCTCGCGATCTGTGTTCAGGGCCTGTGTCAATGCTTGCGGGTCCATGGCACCAGTGCCGGTGACTGTAACCTTCCTGACCTGATCGGCGCCAAAACCGGCAATGCGCGCCCCTTTTTCAACGGAGGAGTGCGCCTCTGCCGAAGTGTATATGGTCAGGGGCGGGTGCCCATGTAGCCCGGTTCGGGCTGCCTGGCCTTGCGTCGCCCGCTCGCGAGCGGCAATCAAGGCACAGAGTGTTGCGGAAGAAGCGGAATCCTGGATCGAGCCGGTAAAAGCCTCCGGCAAGTCAATAAGCTGGCGCAACCATTCCAGCATCCGGGTTTCAAGTTCGTTGGCGGCGGGCGACGTTTCCCACAGCATACATTGGGCAGCCAGTGTGGTGGTCAGTATCTCGGCCAAGATGGACGGCGGGCTTGAATTGGCGCTGAAGTACGCAAAGAAGCGCGGGTGTTGCCAGTGGGTCATGCCGGGGAGAATAATGCGTTTAAAGTCCTCAAACAGTTCACTGAAAGGCTCACCTTTTTCAGGGGGCTGGCGGGTAATTTGCTGAAGAATGTCGCCGGGCTTTACCTGCGAGCGTACCGGGTACTGCTCGACGGATTCCAGATAATCTGCCATCCAGTCCACGACGGTGTGGGCCTGATTTCGGAATTCTTTGCTGTCCAATGTGTTTACCTGTCGTCTCTTGGTTTTGTGCGGCTCTAGTCGCAGCCGGCCACGTCACAACAGCGAGAGCTGGCTTTTCTCCAGTGCCGATGCTAACGAATCCATGGTAGGTGTCCAGCTATTTCCCAGCGGAGACCCAGGCTGGTGTCGAGATCGGCTGCAATGAGACCCCTATGACGATTCAATTCGCCGGGACTGATGTAGGGAGATCGCCGTTTGGTTCTCGTTTCCCCGTGCGTCAGGCAGCCCTTGTGTATACGTACTTTCAGGCTGCCCTCGTTGTTGAAGGTGACGACAAGAATTGCCAAGCGTCGAGCCGATCAGAGAACTTAGTGGTATGCCGGTTGAAGTAGATCGAAGTCACGTCTTGAAATTGGCTCTTCGGACCTTACGTTCGGCGCATCCGCTCAAGTAGAAGTTCATGCACTTTTCTTTTCCATCAGCTTCCCATGTTCAAGGAAGTATGCCAGTTCTCTTAGAAAGTCAGGTTCTTCATCAGAAATAGACGCAATAACTGAATTTCCGTTCTCATTTGTCGCTGTCAGTATAATTGTCCATATTCCTTTACAGGCATTGTTCCCCATTTCTATCAGCTCTATTTTTAGATATTCGATAATACCGTTTTCCGTTTGAAAAATTACTCCTTCTAAAACTTTGTTGGGCTCTAGCTTCGTTAGTATCCAAAGTCCGGAACCCAAAATATTGGATGCCGGGGTTTGAAATACACAGAGAGGCTCCGCATACCCTGTTGTGGTATATATTAAGTCTACCGTCCAGCCGTTAATCCAGTCCGCCTCACGGGCGGGACAGAGTTGTTTGAAAACCTGTTTGGGAGAGGCGTTAAAGTGTTTTTCAAATACTTGCTCTTTTCTTTTAAAGGGGGTGTTTCTTTCTAAAAAACGCTCGACAATTTCATCCGATTTGCTGGTATCTGGCTTTTTCATCCTGTTTTCTCCTCATTGAAAATGGGATTTACCGGTTACTGTACGCACCTCGGGTATGCACAGAGTTGACGCACGTCAATGTTGCCACTCGGGGAGATTGTTCTCCGAGTTGGCCGGGCGAGCAGGATAAAGGCTGAAGCCGTAGACAGGTCAAGAGGACCAAACGGCGCTTTGCTTGTAGGGTTCAGGCCCGATTCAGATTGCTAATATCGGGGCACGACCCGCACGCAAGTCTAGAATTGAGTCGCGCTGCGCAAGGCGAATAGACCGTTTCATGATTTCAGCGCGCCTGTACCCACATAGTAGTTAAGCGGACCAAGCTGGCCTTGGAGAGTCAGCGCGCCGGATATGGAAGAGCCCCCAAGGTCGGGGGCTCAGTTCAAACGGGTGAGATAACAATCCGCAATCTGTTTGCTCGTCCGATGACAGCGCAAGCGCTGGCGGTTTACGGCGTCGCCAACCCGTCCAAAAGGATAAGCTGAGGCGGATCAGCGAGCATATTGCCGTCCACCGCAATGGCGGTATAGATCATCCCGGCCTGCAGACTGAGTACGCCGGTTTCCAGCGCCTCGACCTTGGAACCGGCGGCGGTTACCGTTACCACATAGTCGCCGGCCGCCAGTCCCACATAACCCGTTTCGGCTAAAGTCCCAGTGTTATAGGGCACGTTGGGGAAAGCCGGATCGATAGCGCCAATCTCGCCGTCCGCCGATACGTAAATGTCGACATTGCCGGCACCCGGGGAGGCGTGAATAATGCGAACTCTGGCCTCTGTCGCCACCGCCCTGGGTGTATCTGTCAACAGATCCAGGTCCAGCGCCGCCAGGGTGTTGTTGGCGATCGCTGTATAGAATACGCCGGCCGCCAGTGTTACCGGCGCATCGTCGATCACCACGGCGCCATCGGCATCGGCGGCGATATCGAGCAAGTAGTTGCCGGCATCGACGGTGATATAGTCGGTCGCATCCAGGAACGCCGCGCCGTCAACCAGGGTCACTGCATTGTTGGCGATCACGTCCACGACCGGGGCATCGGCAGCGGCGTGCACCACGCGGATATGGGCTTGTGCATTGCCGTCCAGGATTACCGATGAGGCGGTGCCGTCGGCCACCAACAGAGATACCGGCGAGGTGCCCGTGGCCACGTTCTCGGTAGCGGCGATAAGCAGATCGGCGCCTGCCGCCAGTGGCACGGTGCCCGAGTCAAAGACGACGGTCTGGTCCCCGGCCGGCGTCAAGCGGATTTGATAGTCACCGGCCGGTACTATCAGTTGCCCGGTGAACTCGCCGAACGAGGCAGTCGCTACAGGTTGAGCATCACTGAGATCGGCGTCGGGCGCGGTCACATAGATATCCACCTGCGGTGCCTGGGGGGCGGCGTGTACTACCTGCACCCTGACATTATCGTAGGCAACGCCGAAGGCGCTGTTCTCGATCACCAGCGGCCCCAGGGTGCCGGCGCCGACCGAGCCGATTGCCAGTACCTCGTAGGTGTTGCCGGCGGCAAGTGCCAGGTCCGCGGTGATGACATCGGTGGTCATGGCGCCCGGCAGATTAGCCTCTACGCGCACGGCATAATCATCGGCGGGAACCGGTAGCCAGGCCGAGGCGGTCTGATAGTCGACGTCATTGAGCAGGGCATCACCATTGGCGAATACGTTGACTGTCGGCGCATCGGGGGAAGCGTGTGTCACGCGCAGGCTGGGCTGACCCAGCGTCGGCGGTGTGGCGTCCAGCGCATCCAGCAGGATCAACTGCGGGCCGGCGCCCATCATGCTGCCGTCGGCGGCAATAGCAGTGTAGACGCCGCCGGCCATCAGATTCAGTACCGATGTCTCCAGCGCTTCATCTTTGCTGCCGGTGGGCGTTACGGTTACCACATAAGCGCCTTCTGCCAGGGCCACGTACATGGTTTCCGCCAGCGCGTCGGTGCTGTAGGGCACGGCGCTGAACGCGGGGTCTACATCGGTGATTTCGCCATCGGCGGTTACATAGATATCCACCGTGCCGGCGCTGGGCGCGGCATGGATAATACGCACTTTGGCCTCAGTGGCCACGGCACGTGGCATATCGATCAGCAGGTCCAGATCGACGGCATCGCCGGCCAGGGTACCGTTGGCGATAGCGGTGTAGAATACGCCTTGTTCCAGTGTCACCACGGCATCGTCAACCACCGTGGTATCGGTACCGGCGGTGGCGATATCGATCATGTAGTCGCCCGGCTCGAGAGGCAGGTAGGCTGTGGTCGCGAGAAACGCTGCGCCGTCCACCAGGGTCAACGCATTGTTCGCGTTGATGTCGACGGCGGGGGCGTCACTGACGGCATGTACGACACGCAGCTCTGCTGTTGCTGCGCTGTCGCGGATTTTGGCCGAGCCGGTACCGTCTGCCACCAGCAGGGTTACCGGTGAGTTTCCAGTGCTGACATTATCTGTAGCCACGATCAGCAGGTCGGCACCTGCGGCCAGTGGCACGGTTGCGGAATCGAAAACCACGGTTTGTTGCCCCTCCGGCGTGATGCGAATGCGATAGTCGCCGGCCGCCACTTCAACCTGGTCGGTAAATTCCCTGAAAGCCAGTGTGTCCAGCGCCGCGGCCATGGCCAGGTCGGCGTCCGGGGCGGTGACGTAGATATCGACCGCGGGCGCCCCTGGCGCCGCGTGGACCACCTGCACGCGCACATTACCGGCGCCTATGTCTGAGGCGGAGTTTTCCACAATCAGCGCTTCTACTTCATCGGCGACCGTATCCACTGCCAACACGTCGTAGGTGGTGTCGCCGTCGAGCGTAAGTGTTTGCGTTATGACATCGATATTGCCCCCCGGCACATTGGCTTCGACGCGCACATCGTAGCTACCCGCATCCAACGTCAGGCGGGGAGAGGCGACCTGGTAATCCACATTTTCCAGTCCGGCCAGGATGGCGTCACCGGCAAATACGTTGACTGTCGGCGCATCCGGTGAGGCGTGAATAATTCGCAGGCTGGCGCTGGGTGTCGTTTCGGGTGGCGGCGGCGAGTTGTTGTCATCGTCATCGTCGAGAAAACATCCGGCGACGAAGAGTGGCAGTAGGGAGACTGCCACAAGTTTCATTATCCCCTTCATGGTCTTTTCCTCTTTCAGTTGATCTGTAAGTTTTGAATGTGCGAATCCCTCCGCGCAGTAGCCCTTTTAAGTGATGGTAGTTAGTGTTGTTATCGAATTGATAAATAGCATCGAAGCGCTCACTGCCAGCAGGCCAAGAATGGAATTGATGGCGGCTGGCTTGAAAGGCGGGAGGCTGCTATTACAAACAGTGTTGGGCCAAACAGGCTATCGCGGAGCAGTGAGTGGTTACCCTGATCCGGCGTTTCTTTCCGGTTTCTTTTTTCTGTAAATCCCATAGTCACTAACGGTCTATATCATGGAACGAGTTAACACGATTATTATCGCGACAGTATTTTCTGCCTTGGTGCTGCCGGCGTCAGTGAAGTCATAGTGCCTGATTGACTTTGCCGAAGCCGGCGTTCCGGTGTGCCATCGACTGCATGGATCACAGATATCATCTACGCAACATCCTGATGATTGGACCACTTGGGTTTGTCTAGCTGTGGTTTGACAAAATTTTCATGCCCAGCACCGGTGAACCGCGGCAATTGAAAGCTCGATATGCTTGGGAATATTGGTGGCGGCACTTGCGTGACACTGTCTGAAGCGAAGTGCTGGGGCAGGTTGTAGTGAATGCAGATTGGTGATCGCCCGGCGGGTTTCGCCGTTTGTCTTTGTGTTTGCAGCATTCGGGCGGTATCTGCAACTGGTCAGGTTGACAGAGTGAGTCGATAGACCTGTGGCGCGGCGCTCTTGTCTACGTTTACACCGTGTGTCAACGGCTTGGTGCGCTTATCGATTTCAACTCGATCTGTATGGATGATCAAATTGTTTCCAGTAATGATTTTTGTGCCGCGATTTTAATTTTATAGGTAGGGAAGGTCACAAAAGTGGTCTGGCCGGCCGCTATGATCTACTTGATGCCGGACTGCGTAGAAGAATGCGCGACAAATCGATTTTTAAAACCGGGAGCGCGATGACGTTGGTTGCAGTGGTGCCCGGGTTAACCTGCTGTAGGAACGTTATCTTCGGGACGGTTATGCAGAGGCAGGTGATTATTGGCCATGTCGGTTAACTTTTTTGGTTTTATGATGCCCGTCACGGTTTGGGGTTTCAAAAAGCGGGCTCCAGCAATATCTCGATTGCCGACAGGAGTTTTTTTTGGAACTGTTTATCCAGGGGCGCATGGCCACTCATCAGGCGGTACCAGACAGCGCCGAATATCATGTCTAATAAAACTTCAGTATCCACCTTCCCGGTCCCACCGGGCTCAGTTCCGCTGTGCAGTATTTTGGTCAACGTATGGCGCCGGACCGAGGAAAACCGCGTCCATACCCGCGCGGCAAACGCTTTATCGGCCTGAGCTTCTGCCATCAGCGCTGTAAACAACTGCGCCAGGTCATTGGCTGTGGCAAAGGTTTGTTCCATAAACCTGTTGAGATCTTTCCTGAAATGACCCGTAAAGGTCTGTCCGGCCAACGCCTGGGCGAATTGTGCGGCTGCCTCAAGTGCTATATCCGCTTTATCATTATACCAACGGTATATTGTCGACCGGCTGACACCGGCGCCACGGGCAACGCCATCGATGGAGACTCTGGCGTAACCCTGTGAGCGAACCGCATCGATAAATGCGGTGATGATGGCCTGGTGGGCTTGGGTGCTTCTCGGCCTGCCTCTGCTATTGGTCAAAGCTCTATCTGCTGCCATATCGTTCATAGTTGTTCAAATTCTTGTTCATATTGCCCGCAGTCTTTTCCTGTAAGAGTTTGCCGCCTATCAATAAGCCCGCTGGTCAATGGTCAGGGAGCCTTGCCAGCTAACCTGCTTCATAAATAACCTCAATCAGCTATTTACGATACACAGTGTACAGTATATCCTGGCCGAGTGATAACAGATCACTCATTATCGGCTGTGTATTAAGCAGTCGGCTTTTGAGGGAGCCTTAGTGACACCTGTGACTTTTCCGCAGCTTACCGCTGGTGAGTAGTGAACGAACAGGTTTCACCAAGTAATAAATCCAGCGCGCTCGAGACCGCGACTGGCGGCAATCAATTGACTGGAAAATTATTGTGAAAACAACAGGCATGTCCCCATGAAATTTGAAACACTACTCTATGAAACTAACGACCGGGTTGCGACGATCACCTTAAATCGCCCGCAGCATTTAAATGCCATTACCGCGCCTATGCCTCGTGAACTACGCCGGGCTGTGGAGCTTGCTGATGCCGATGCCGGTGTTCATGTGATTGTGCTGCAGGGAGCGGGTAAGGGGTTTTGTGGTGGCTACGATTTGGTGGCCTATGCTGAAGCGGAGGGAGAAATCCCCGGCAACCAGGAAATGCCCTGGGATCCCACCGAGGATTATGCCATGATGTCGCGCAATACCGATGACTTTATGGCATTGTGGCGTTCCCGGAAACCCACCATTTGTAAAATCCACGGTGCCGCCGCTGCCGGCGGCAGTGATATCGCACTGTGTTGCGATATGATTATCATGGCGGAGGATGCCAGAATCGGCTATCCGCCGACGAGAGTATGGGGGGTGCCTTCCACAATGATGTGGGTCTATCGTCTGGGGATCGAGCGCGCCAAACGTATGTTGTTTACCGGCGATTTGATCACGGGTAAGGAGGCGGAAGCACTGGGCTTGATTTTGAAAGCCGTGCCTTTGGCTGCCCTGGATGCGGAGGTGGATAAACTCTGTGCTCGCATCAAAGGTGTCCCTCGCAATCAGCTGATGATGTGTAAACTCACCGTCAATCAGGTCTATGAGAATATGGGATTGCACACGACACAAATGTTTGCCAACTTTTTTGACGGTGTTGCACGCCACTCCCCGGAAGGTTTATGGTTCCGCCAGCGAGCCCAGGCGGTTGGGTTTAAGCAGGCAGTCAAAGAGCGTGACTCGGGTGAGCCTATCGCTGAAGGGGTCAGTAAAAGTCTATAAACCTGTCGTCTGACCAGAGAAGCTCTAAAGCGTTTTGTAAGCCGCCTGTATAAAAAATTTGCAGTTAGGGTCGTCAACAAATCTGTAGTGTTTCCAGTATTTATTAGTTCGCTGTATAAGCCGGATTCTATAAGGAGGACATTATGACGGATACCGCGGTAACTACTGAGGTAGATGGTCCTGTCTTTATCATCAGCATTAACCTGCCGCAAAAACGTAATGCAGTGGACCGCTTCACAGCGGCGACTTTGCGACACGCCTTTGAACATTTTGAGGAGAATGCCGAACTGCGGGTTGCCGTATTGACCGGTGCGGGTGGTAACTTTTGTGCCGGCGCCGATCTGGTTGCCATGGAAGACCCCGCGCGGCGTAATGAGGTAGACATCAAGCGGGGAGGGGCCGGGCCCATGGGGCCCACTCGTATGGCGCTCAGCAAACCGCTGATTGCGGCGGTGGCGGGGTATGCGGTTGCCGGCGGGCTGGAGCTGGCGTTGATGTGCGATTTGCGTATCGCAGAACAGTCAGCGGTGTTCGGCGTCTTTTGCCGGCGCTGGGGCGTGCCATTGATCGATGGCGGGACTGTACGGTTACCGCGAATTGTGGGCCAGGGGCGGGCGTTGGACATGATTCTAACAGGACGCCCTGTGCACGCGGAAGAAGCGCTGCAAATGGGGTTGGCAAACCGAGTCGTAGCGGACGGTGAGTCGCTGGCGGCAGCGCGGGCCCTGGCTCATGAGATCGCTGGTTTTCCCCAACAGTGTGTAAAAGCGGACAGACTCTCCGTGTATCGCCAGTGGGACTATGAATTGGCTGAAGCCTTGGTGCGGGAGATTGCCGGAAGCTCTGCAGTCGTCCTCGAGGAAGCCGTTGAAGGTTCGCGCAGTTTTGCCAGCGGAAAAGGCCGCCACGGCCAATTCGATAACAATAAAAAGTAAGGTCAAAAGATAATGTCAGTACACCGATCAAGTGGCAGCGACGGCGCGGGGAAATCGCGGCTGTCCGACCAGTTCCCGAACCGCGGCTTGATCCATCCGCCAGATACCGGGTCGCTCCGGCTTTTCTAGCCTCACTCTGCCAGATCGGGTACCGGTGATCAGACCGGCCTGGTTTAAGCCGGTAAATACCGTGACAAGCAGGGGTTCGTCACGGGGAGCCGTATAAGTCTGTCAGCTGATGTTTGTCACTCACTATGACCTTTTAATGGTATTTTTGTTGATTCCGGCGACATTCGATGAACTGTCTTACTGAGTCACAACCCAGGCGGTATTCTCTTTGAGGTAGCGATGCCTAAAGCTGTTTAATACTGCCTGGCTCCACTTCAGGCAGGGAGTCTGTATCGTACAAATGCGATCTTTCAATTTTGACTCCTTTACTTTGTCAGTCTTATCAACAGGTTAGATCGTCGGCCACGCCGCTGCCTGCGATTGCCTGACGCCAATTCCCCTGAAAATTGGCAGTCCTCCCAATTTCACGTTAACGGTGTTTCTTGCTTGTCGGTGGAAAAACGCAAGCCACCTGGGATACTTATAAGTAGTATTAAACGGAAAAATACAGACACCCATCAGTTCCCGGTCAGTATTCAGGTTTCAGGCTTATTGACTTCTGAAATTTTAAACTACACTAGCATAGTGAGGAGCTTGCAGGCAGAGATTGGTTCCTAAAGAGATTTATTCTCTAACGTAGTCAAGATAAGAAAGAAAATTTTTTACTGATTCTCTATCATTACTTTGCGCGAACCCAGGGCCTATGCCGCAGACTGAGCAGCCAAATTATTTTGTTATCGCCGCGATTGTCGCCGCCGAGTTGTACCAGGCCATGGTAGTGGCACGACAGATCGCACTGACTGCCAGCAATGCGCGCTCTCTGGCGATACGGGCAGGGCAGGGAGCCGCCGGATTCCGTGCTATTACCGATTTCATCGACGACCTCGCTTCGGTTACTGTCAATGCCTCCAAGGTGATCAATAACCAGGCTGTGGCTGTCAGCCGTATCGCCTCGGATACGGCTCGCGCCGAATTTGCTCTGGTTAGTTTTGATAATGCCTTTCATAAAGCTTCCGGCGCGCCTTACCTTTCAAGCCTGGACGCTTCCTATCAGCGGACGCAAGAGTACAGGGACTCACTGCGTGAAAAATTCGACAAACAGGTTGTCAATCTTAACAGTCGGCTTGAGGAACTTGCCCGGGAGTTACGCACCGCTATGGTGCTCTCCGCCATGTCTCGAGTGGAAGCGTCTCAGGCGGGCGGGCAGTTTGAGCAACCTCTCAATGTTATCGCACAAAAAGTGGCCGATGCAGCCGCTGAAATTCAACGACGGGTAAAATACTCCCGACAGATGTTTAGCCATTTGGGGAAAGGCCGTGCTGACTAAGCAGATTTTCAAAAATAATTCTCACCAATGGTTGTTGTTTGGCCGTGATCCTGAGAAGCCGGAAAAAATTATCGATAGCAATCAATATATGGTTAAAACCGAGACCAAAGCTTTGCTGATGGACCCGGGCGGTATTGAGTTGTTTCCATCGATGCTGGCAAACGTTATCAAGCAGGTCCCGGTGGAGCAGGTAACTCACTTGTTTGCCTCACATCAGGACCCGGATATCATTTCATCGCTAGGGCTTTGGGATCAGGCATTGCCGGAAGCACAACTCCATGCACCCTGGCTGTGGGAGGGGTTCATACGGCATTTTGGTATGGATAACATCGACTATGTGGCCATTCCCGATGAGGGCGGGGAGTTGCAGCTCGATCTGGTGCAGCTACAGTTCGTGCCTGCGCACTACTTGCATGCTTCCGGTAATTTTCACGTCTACGATCCTCAGGCGCGGATATTGATGAGTGGTGATATCGGCGCCGCTTTGGAGCCGGCTGAGGCACCTTTGGTAGTCGACGACTTTCAAGACCACATCAGGAAAATGCAAATGTTTCACCAGCGCTGGATGCCGTCCAATAGAGCCAAGGACGACTGGATCGAACGGGTCAGCAAACTGGAGATTGATATGATGTGCCCGCAACACGGGCGTATTTTCGAAGGTGATGATGTCAAGCGCTTTCTCGACTGGTTCTCGACTCTGGATGTTGGTACGGCGATACCCAGGGTGCAGTCGGCTTGAGACGCTTCCAGCCGGTGCCGGCAGGGTTGGCGATTCCCGCACTAATTGACTGCTACAGCGTTTGGCGGCTGATTGACTAAAATATAATGGCGCGGGTTCAATTTTCTGCCACCCTTCAGGTACTCAAAATGTACGTGATAGCCTGTCGCATTTCCGGTTCGGCCGACATAGGCGATAACCTCCCTTTGTTTTACCCGTTGACCCCGAATCACGAGATTGTGATCGTTATGTGCATAGAGCGTTTTGACTTTGCCGTCATGCTTAAGGATGACTACGTTGCCGTAACCTCTCTGTCTGCCGACAAAGTGGACGATACCGTCGGCCGCCGCGAGAATGTGTGTGCCTCGCGGGGCGCTGAAGTCTATGCCCTGGTGCTGACCGGAGCGGGCACCGTAGTCTGAAGTGATTTTCAAGTGTTTGACGGGCCAGATAAAGCCGCCGCTGCGTGCGAGGAAAGAGGCTGGAACTGATAAGTCCTTATCTGGAATCACCAATGACGTCGCCACTGACAAGCTGTGCGGGTTGCTAATCTTATCACGGTATTGAAGTTGTAAAATCGTGACGGAAAACCGACGCGCTATACCTGACAGAGTATCTCCACGTTTGACGACATATACTGTCTGGTCTGATTTCTCTGCCTTGCGTTTGGTGCCTTTACTGTTGGCGCTAGTGGTCGTGCGGCTTGCTTTTGATCCGGGGACTATCAGTCGAATGCCTATCGGCAATTTATTCGGGTCGGTGATTTTATTGCGCGATTGAAGCTGCGCGGGCGTGATGTAAAAACGGCGTGCAATAGCAGATAAGGTATCTCCTTTTTTAACGATGTACTCTTGCTCTTTGTTTTTCTCTTCTTCTTTTAAGCTCTTTTCCTGAACCTGTCCTTCGGAGTCGAAGGTTTTTACTACACTGGAATTTTTGCCTTTGATGTCGTCGCGGCCGGCGCTGTTGTTGATTTTTATTTCATCGGCTGCCTTTTTTTCAACTGACTCCGTTGTGCTTTTCGACAACAGGGGTGAACAACCCGCCATCACTGTGAACGACAGTGATGTGAATATAAAACGGATAGAGCGATGATTCATGGTTTGCCTGTATATCCCGTTGATGCATGGCTGTTGCGAATGTATCTACTCTATAGAGTGCTAAATATATATTTTTATCCGGAGAGAAGGCGGTTTTTTGGTCATCATTTTTCCGTGGGTATTATTGAGACTTGTGTCACAATTGCAAGCCAATATGTACTTGCCAGGTGATAAAAATAGTAGTGAGGGGACAGAAAAAACCGACAACAGTTTTTTACATCTACTTGTGACGGTGACAGGTGCCGTTGGCGATTGTCAGCAGATCAACCTTTATGTGCCATGACGACACTTCTTCCGGCCCGGACCCTCCCAAACGTCCAAAGGGCAGTCTTCAAGTCCAATGCTCGGCGATTGCTTGCATCGCCCGGAGTGCCTGATCGAGCTCTTTGCCCACAGCTGTCAGCCCGTAGGTAACCTTGGGTGGAACCGTAGGTTCATAGTCGCGAAAGACGACGTCATTTGCCTCCAGCATGCGCAGTCGGTCGGTCAGTACTTTGGAGGATATGCCCTCGACCAGACGCCGCAATTCACCGTGGCGGGTAGGCCCGTTTTGGCTCAGTACCCAGAGAATATGGGTCGTCCATTCGCCCGATAGCAAACGAAAAACCCGGTCAAGCGGGCATCCCTTTGGGATTGCTTTGTCGAGGTGTTTGTCTTTAGTCACAAATGGTTTCCTGGTTACCGGTTGGTACCTACTTTACAACCGATAGTAACATACCTAGCATGTCGTGGAAGCGATTTACTCGCGGCGGATTTGGGAGGTACGGCGCCGTTCGGCGTGTCCGCTCGATCACCTCTATCTGAGGAGCACATTCAATGCCCACTAAGCCCGAACTTCTGACACCTGTTAACTGCCAGATCATTTTTATCGACCAGCAGCCGCAAATGGCCTTTGGTGTACAGTCTATCGATCGGCAGGTGTTAAAAAACAACGTGGTGGCGCTCGCCAAATCCGCCCGGGTCTTTAATATCCCGACGACCATCACCACCGTCGAGACCGATAGCTTTTCCGGTCATACTTATCCCGAATTGCTCGCCGTTTTTCCCGAACATCCGCTACTTGAACGCACGTCGATGAACTCCTGGGACGACCAGAAGGTGCGCGAGGCGCTGGCCGGGAATGTTCACAAGAAAGTGATCGTAGCCGGTCTCTGGACAGAGGTCTGCAACAACAGCTTTGCGTTTTCCGCGATGAGTGAGGGCGGCTACGAAATTTATATGGTTGCCGACGCCTCCGGCGGCACGTCCAAAGAGGCTCACGATTATGCGATGCAGCGCATGATCCAGGCCGGGGTGGTGCCGGTTACCTGGCAGCAGGTGCTGCTTGAGTGGCAGCGCGACTGGGCGCACCGGGATACCTATGACGCGGTTATGGATATCGTGAAAGAGCACTCCGGCGCCTACGGCATGGGTGTCGATTACGCCTACACCATGGTGCACAAAGCGCAGGAGCGGGTGCACCATGGACCGCGCCTCGATCCCGTTCCAGCCGGCGCCGGCAGTAACGCCGGGGCGTAAGTCCTTTTCGGGCCGGCTTTGCAGGAGACTGAATCCAATGCCGAGACCACCCAAGCATAATGCACGGCTGCGAGCCGGTGCTGTGACCCGGCGACAGGTCGTCAAGGGCGCGACGGCGGCCGGGGTTTTTGCATTATTGGCGCCCCGTTTCAGCCGCGCGCAAAAACAGGAGAACGGCGCAATGGCAGATGTGATTTTGCGCAACGGACGTATTACAACACTCGATCGCACCAACCCGGAGGCGCAGGCCATTGCTGTGCGCGGCGGGCTGGTTCAGGCCGTAGGTCCGACCGACGACATCATGCGGCTTGCCGATAGTGACACCACCGTCGTCGATCTCGGCGGCCGGCGTGTTATCCCCGGTCTTAACGACAGCCACACGCACCTGATTCGCGGCGGGCTGAACTACAATATGGAGTTGCGCTGGGAAGGCGTGTCGTCCCTGGCCGATGCGTTGCGCATGTTGAAAGCCCAGGCCGAGCGCACACCGGCACCGCAGTGGGTACGCGTCGTCGGTGGCTGGTCGGAGTTCCAGTTCGCGGAGCGGCGCATGCCGACACTGGGTGAGATCAATGCGGCGGCGCCGCAGGTGCCGGTCTTTATTCTGCACCTCTATGGTCGCGCGTTGCTGAACCGGGCCGCTCTAAGGGCCCTGGGGATTACCAAAACGACACCCAACCCGCGTGGCGGCCTGATTGAAAAAGATGCCAAAGGCGAGCCGACGGGTATGTTGATCGCGAATCCCTCGGCGCTGATCCTGTATTCGACCCTGGCGCAGGGCCCAAAGCTACCGCTTGCCGACCAGATTAATTCGACGCGCCACTATATGCGCGAGATGAACCGGCTCGGTATCACCAGCGTGATAGATGCCGGCGGTGGCGGCCAGAACTTCCCCGACGACTATACGGTAATCCAGCGCCTGCACGACGCCGGCCAGTTAACCGTGCGAATAGCCTACAACCTGTTTGCCCAGACGGCGGGAGAAGAACTGAGCGATTATGAGCGTTGGATCGCTATTACTGAACCCGGTGCCGGCTCGGCCATGTTGCGCATGAACGGGGCGGGAGAGAACCTCACCTGGTCGGCGGCGGATTTCGAAAACTTCCTCGAACCGCGCCCCGACCTCGCTCCGCATATGGAACGTGAACTTGAATCGATTGTCGAGTTGCTGGCAACCCATAAATGGCCGTTTCGCATTCACGCCACCTATGACGAGTCGATCGACCGCTTCCTCACTGTGTTCGAGCGGGTTAACGGTAAGAAGCCGTTCGAGACCCGCTTTATTATCGATCACGCCGAGACCATCGGTCCGCGCAATATCGAGCGGATCAAGGCGCTTGGCGGCGGTATTGCCACCCAGCACCGCATGGCATTTCAGGGTGAATATTTCGTCGCCCGCTACGGCAAGGCGGCGGCCAAGGCGACGCCACCCATTGCCAAAATGTTGGCGATGGAAGTGCCGGTGGGTGGCGGGACCGATGCTACCCGGGTCGCCTCCTACGATCCCTGGGTCGCACTCTATTGGCTCACTACCGGCAGGACCCCCGGTGGGCTTGCCCTCTATGACGCTGAAAATGTGTTGAGCCGCGAGGAGGCACTGCGAATCTGGACCCAGGGTTCGGCGTGGTTTTCCGGGGAGGCCGATGTCAAGGGGGCGCTTACACCCGGCCAGTATGCCGACCTCGCCGTGTTGTCGGCGGACTATATGCGGGTGCCTGCGCAAGAGATTCGGCGCATCAACTCGGTGCTGACCATGACCGCCGGTCGAGTGGTTTACGGGGAGGGCGACTTTACCGATTTGTCGCCGCCGCTGCCGCCGGCCTCTCCGGATTGGAGTCCCGTTCACACCGGGCCCAGCCCTGCGCAGCGGGCTGCGGCAGGGGCTGCGCCGCAGTTTGCACGCGCCTGTCATGACGGTTGTGCCGCGGCCTGCGGCATTCACGGTCACAATCACCGAATCGCATGGGATAATCCGATTCCCGTTGCTGACAAGCGATCTTTCTGGGGGGCGCTCGGCTGTTCCTGTTTTGCGGTTTGAGCGCGGTCCGGCGGCAATTAATGTGAGATGAGCGAAACGGCGGCGGAAGCAAAAGCCGGTAGTGCGGTCTCGGCGTGGACACCTTTTACCCACGCCGCCTTTGCGGTGCTGTGGACGGCGACCGTGATTTCCAACGTCGGCACCTGGATGCACGATGTCGCCTCCGGCTGGCTGATGACGTCGCTATCGCCGTCGCCGTTGATGGTGGCTTTGGTCCAGGCTGCCACCACCGCGCCGGTATTTCTATTTGCGCTCGGGGCCGGTGCGCTCGCCGATCTTGTCGATCGCCGCCGGCTGTTGATCGGCGTTATGGGTGCCCTGGCTCTGGCTACCCTGGCGCTGGGTCTGCTGGTTCTGTTCGAGCGGATCGACGCCTGGGTGTTGCTCGTTTTCACCTTTCTCTCCGGCGCCGGCGCCGCTTTCGTCGCCCCGGCCTGGCAGGCGATCGTACCGCAACTGGTACCCCGCTCAAATCTGCAAGCCGCCGTGGCGCTCAACAGCGTCGGTATCAATATCAGTCGGGCAGTCGGTCCGGCGCTGGCCGGGGTGATCATTGCCGGCCTCGGTATTGCCTGGCCTTATCTTTTGAGCGCGTTGAGTTTCATTATCGTCATTGCCGCGTTGCTCTGGTGGCGACCGCCGCCACCGCCGGCGACTCACCTCCCCTCGGAACGTTTCTGGCGCGCTGTGCGCACCGGTTTAGGCTATGCCTGGGCGAGCGGACCGCTGCGGGCGACGCTGGTGCGCGCGGCGGTTTTTTTTGTATTTGCCAGTGCTTATTGGGCACTACTTCCACTTTTTGCAAGACAGGAGCTGGCGGGTGGCCCCGAACTCTATGGCGTGATGCTCGGTGCCATTGGCGTCGGCGCCGTCAGCGGTGCGCTATCGCTGCCACCACTCAAACAACGGCTGGGCGCGGACGCGCTGGTCGCCGCCGGCACCGCCGGCACTGCCCTGGCGCTGGTCATCTTTGCGCTGCTTAAGCACCCTGAGGCCGCGATCTTGGCCTGCTTGATCGCGGGTGCCTCCTGGATTGCAGTGCTCTCCAGTCTCAACGTGTCAGCGCAGGTCGCGCTGCCCGATTGGGTTAGGGCGCGCGGTCTGTCCGTATTTATCACTGTTTTTTTCGGCTCCATGACATTCGGTAGCCTGGTCTGGGGGCAGGTCGCATCGCTGCTCGGTATCCCGGCGGCCCTGTTGATCGCAGCGGTCGCTGCTGTTGTCGGCGCCGCACTTTCATGGCCGTTCAAATTGCAGCAGGGGCTCGATCTCGACCTCTCGCCGTCCTCGCACTGGCCCGAGCCGATTGTGGCGGGTGACATTCAGCCCGATCGCGGTCCGGTGATGGTAACTGTTGACTACCGGATCGATCCCGTGCGGGCGACGGCGTTTATCGAGGCGATGAATGGATTGAAAGCGGCGCGGTTGCGCAACGGCGCCTATGCCTGGGGATTATTCGAAGATGTCGCGGAGCCGGGCCGCTATCTCGAGTACTTTATCGAAGCGTCCTGGCTCGCTCATTTGCGCCATCATGCGCGCGTTACTGAAGCCGACCGCGTTATTCAAGACAAGGTGCGCGCTTTCCAGAGAGAGGCCGGGGAGCCGCTGGTGACTCACTTTCTGGCACCGGACCCGGCTGCTGTAGCCACCACGCGCTTAGGGTCTGCGCCACGATGTTGAGCTGAATACATTGCGTAATTCATCAGTCGCGGCGTGATGCACCATTCCATGCCGCTGCCGAGGCGACAATCGGAGAACGCGTGCCGTTTACTTTTTATGTAGACAAAGACAACTGTTTTGTAGACAAAGGCAACTGTTTGATAGTTGTATTATCGTTCAAATTTATTGGCTTGGCCGCGGCGTCTAAAGTGGTGTGTGTCGAGAGACGTCTTGCCGCCCAATATGGCGGCAGTAGGTGGCGCTCCCTGGTGTGGCGAGATTATTTGCGAAACGTCTTAAAGTAAATAGCGATAAAAGCAATGTGGGTTCCGACCATAAACAGGCTGGCCGCGGCCAGAACCTTTAGCAGAAAGCGTGCATCGGGCAGAAAGATATGTGCACCGGCGATACTTATGATTGCAAAAAGCGCAGTCAAGAATAAGAACAGTTTGTGCTTGCGTTTAAGGGACGTGTTAGTGCGCATACTCGTATGGTTCGTCGAGTTCGAGACGATCAACCTCGTGCCTGACAATTGGGTTGCTCTTTGTCGATGTGAAAGTGTAGGATCTTCACCCCTGGGGGGACCCGGTTTTTGATCGCGCGCGCGTTTCTTTTGCCCAGGTACTCATACAATATCAAAGACCTTAATATTTCGAACCGGTCAACGGCTTGTTTCAGTAAGGCGCGGTCCTGTATTTGCTTTGGCCTGATTTGCTTTGGCCTGATCTGCTTTGGCCTGTCAGCCTCTGTCCTGCTCGATTGGCTGCGAGAGTAAGGCCTGACTACCAGGCTGACGAACTGTAAAGTGCTTGACACATTATGGCGCTACGACTTCCCAGACTCAATAAGGTCAATGGACACAAGGGATGGACTTATGTCAATGACTGACTATTTATTGACGCCCTATGTAATACCCAGTGCCACAGCATTATTGCTGAAAGTAGCGGTGTTGTGGATTGCGCGGCGGTCATTTCGTCAGATCAGCCTGTGGTTGTGGGCGACAATGGTTGCGCTGGTCGGCCTGAATATATTTGAAATCACTTCCTTCCTTTACGTGGATCGCCCCACTGACGGCGTTTTTTATATGTCGTTGTACTATTTCTTCGGTGTGGTGGCGGCGCTATCCATTTTGGGGCTGGCGCTGGAGGTGACCGACTGTCCCAACAACGTGGGGGTTGCGATAGTGGTGGTGATGGCGATCCCCTGTGTTGTCGCCATCTTTACGCCTGGCGCGGCTTTCGTCGGTGCGCGAAGTATAGGTTATAGCGTCACGCGTATTCCCGGGGATTTTTACTGGGTGCTGCAAATCACCCTGTTTGTCGCGGCAATGACGCCGATTGTATTATTAATACGCTTTATAAGCACGACTGCAAATTGGTATGCAAAGCGCAGGGCAATGGTTATGTTGTTGGCCACCGGCCCGGTAGCGCTGGTGGCGCTTGGTTTGCTGCTGGCCATGCAGATTGGCTATGCCGTAAACGGCGCCGTATTTATGTCATTGGCCGTGAATATTATGCTGGTGGTGCTGTTCCTGACTGAAAGTATTGTCAATACAGAAAAAGTCTTGAGAATTCTTTCCCTTATTCCCGCTACGCAGGAGTATCGGGCAGTCAACCATATCAAAGATGCCATGTTAGCCTCCGATACTACCGGCCTGAAAATGGCCAGTGCCACCTTCGAGCGAATTTATATAAAAGAGGCGATAGAGCGATGCGGGGGTAACAAGACCAAGGCCGCGCAAGCGCTGGGTATCGGTCGCGCGACACTAATCAGGAAGATGAAAGAGGAAGAATCCTAGTTTCAAATTTCCGACCTGCCACCTCTCGCATCAGCCTTTCGCGCACCGTCCCAATTGTTGAACAAAGATGGGATGATCGTAGACCAGGGTGTTGACGAGAGCCCCACCCGCCCCCGTGCTGCTGGACTGTTTAATAGAGTCATATCGCTTTCCAGCTACCTGATATTGGTCACATCAAATGCCAGGCGGCCAGGTTTTCCTCGAGATGCGCCACCGAGGTGGTGCCCGGAATCACGATAATATTGGGTGACCGCTTCAGCAGCCATACCAGCGCCTGCTGCGCCTTTAATCCGGCACCTTGCCTCATGGGATGTGCGCCCAGCGGACCGTAGGGAATAAAGGCGATGCCTTTTGTTGCGGTGTAATCGACCAGGGCACTTTGCGCCTGCTCGGCCTGGTTAAAACGATTCTGGATCGACGCGATAGGCGCGACGGTGAGGGCGCGATCCAGTTGCTCGCGATCGACATTGGATAGCCCGATAAAGCGCACCTTGCCCGCCAGGCGGGCTCTGTCGATGGCCCCCACAGAGTCCTCAATGGGTACATTTGGGTCTACCCGATGCAGTTGAAAAAGTTCGATCTGCTCGACCTTCAGGTTGCTGAGAGCGGCATCGATTTGCGCCTCCAAGGTCTGTGGCCGGCCATCGGTGACAATCTGATCCGGGGCCAGCTTGTCGACTCCGCCTTTGGTGGCGATCATCACCTGCTTGTCATAGGGATGCAGCGCTTCGGCGATGATTTTATCAGCCCATTCAGGGCCGTAAGCCCGGGCGGAGTCAAAGAAATTCACGCCCAACTCGACAGCGCGCTGCAGCAGGGCTTTGCCGGCTTCCCACTGCGGATAGGGGCCAAAGTTGGCGGGCTGGCCGGTCAGTCGCATGGCGCCGTAGCCGAGGCGGTTGATCTCGCGTTCACCGCCGAGGCGGAAAGTCCTCTTGGTGGCGGTGGTGTTGAAAGTATTGTCCACAGCGTTGCTCGCGGTGTCGGTAGCGGCGTGGTTTGTGATGTTGTTCATGGTGTGCTCCGTCGTTTTCGTTGATCTTGCAAGGCGACTATCCCCGAATATCTCATAATTTGGTAGACAACTGATATGTATATCAGCTATACATATTGCGTATGAGCAAGCCATTGGATCGAATGACTCTGCTGGAAACTTTCGTCCGCATCGCCGACACCGGCAGCATTAGTGCCGCGGCCCGGGGCTTGGGTCTCTCGCAACCTTCCGCCAGCCGGCAATTGGCGGAATTAGAGACGCGCCTGCAAACCCAGTTGATGCGACGCAATACTCATGCGTTGGCGTTGACCGACGCGGGCGTCGATCTGCTGGCAGATGCGCGGCAGCTCCTCGACAGTTGGGAGGCACTCACGGAGAAGCACCTCGCCGGACAGCAGCAGATTCAGGGCACCTTGAAGGTAGTGGCGCCAATTGCTCTCGGTCAACACCACCTGGTGAGGATCGCCGCGGCGTTTCAAACGGAACATCCGGCGGTGGCGTTGACTTGGGAGTTGAATGACCAGTCGATCAGGTTTGCGCAAGTGGGGTGCGACTGTTGGATCAAAGTCGGACCGGTACCCGACGAAACGCTGGTGGTACGCCGTCTCGCCACCGTTGAGCGTTTGCTTGTGGCATCCCAGCCTTTGGTCGCCGAACACGGCCTGCCCGGTACACCCAAACAGGCGGCAAGCCTGCCACTGGTGGCTTTAGGGCCGTTTGAGGGCCAGCGGATTCCGCTGCTAAAGGGGGCAAAGCGATCGTTCACCCTGCAACCGCCGGTGCGTATGCGGACCAACAATATTGTCGCGCTCAAAGAGGCGGCGCTTATGGGCGTGGGCATAGCTGTGATGCCGAAGTGGTTTGTGGCACAGGAGCTTGAAGAGGGGAGCCTGGTCGATCTTTTACCCGGGTGGCAAGCGCCGTCTCTGGATATTCACGTCGCCTACCTTCCCGGTCGGCACCAGCCGCTGCGGCTGCGGGCTTTTCTCGACGCCTTGCAGACCGGTATCGCGGCGATTGCGGGTATTAAACAGGTGCAGTGAGCAACTGTTTTCAACGGTTTTCGCTCTGCGAATCCTGGGTACCGGAGCTGTCGGTGAAGTCTGTCCGAAAAGTAGCCGGAGCAGGCTTTACTTGTCTTGGTAAAAAAATGTTGGGGCGTGCCCGGTCGGACAATCTGTACGTCCGGCAATCCGAAATGAAGCGATAAACCTTCCGCCAGGTTCGACGGTTCCTGATCTGTCTTTACACAATCTGCTGTCCATAAGTTTTTCCGCGTTTAACTCGGTCGCGGTGTCTGTGGCTGTTCGGCGTTTACGATTGCACGGCCGGCATCAGGTGATTGGCTGCAATGCTGTTACGATACGGATTATGTAATGATCATTACTTGTCACTTTGCTCAAATAAGGGTAGTTTACAGCGACATTTTATTGTCGCCGATTGTCTCAGTTAAGCTTAGGTTCAGGTATTTAACGCCAACATTTGTATAATGGTACAACCAAAAGGTAGCGCGGCATGAGAGTTAAGTATTTAGCTTCAATTTTCCTCATTCTGTTGTTGATGGCCGAGTCAGCATTTGCAATGCGATGCGGCGTTAAACTCGTGAGCAAGGGCGACTCCCAGTTTAAGGTCTATAAAATTTGTGGAGAGCCGGACTTTGTGGAAAAACGCAGTGTCTATCGGTCCGGGCTGCCCAACGCCCGCTATAGTGACACCCACAAGAGAGAAGAACTGTTATGGCACCAGCGCTCCTATGAGGAAGTTCGGGTAGAGGAATGGACTTACAATTTTGGACCCAATCGCTTTATCCGGCGAGTACGCTTCGAGAATGGCGTTGTTGTAAAAATTGATGTACAGGGAAGGGGCTATTAGAAGAAGCTGCTAATAAAAGTAATTGGCTGAAGTCAATTGAATAAAGGCACTCGCAAACGCTAGGCCTCTATCGGGGATCATTCGCCAGACAACTGCGTTGCGTCAAGATGGAAAACTATAACGTTATGGATATAAGAAATTCTCAATATCTGGCCCACCGCCTTACCGGAGACCTCCGCAGCCTGCTCTCGGTCGGTACGGCGCCGATAGTCGTGGCGCTGGACGGTCCCAGCGGTTCCGGTAAGTCGACAATAGCAACAATAGTCGCAGATACTTTGAACGCTGAGAGCATGGCCGGCGGGGCGGTCGTCACTGTTATCGAAGGGGATCAGTTTTACAGGGGGGGGAGTGCCACTACCTGGGACAAGTGGTCTGTCGGCGAGAAAATGAATCATGTTATGGACTGGCGCTGCCAGAGAACACTCCTGAAGTCGCTGTTGGACACGGGGGTGGGTATCTGGCGCTCGTTCGACTGGGACAGCGAAGATTGGGATACCGACATGATTCCGCTGAAACCTGAACCGAACTGCTGTGTAGCGACACCGATGGTGCTGTTGGAAGGTGTATACAGTGCCCGTCCGCAGCTTGCCGACCTGGTTGACCTGCGGGTGCTGGTGAAAATACCGGATGCGGTGCGGCACGACCAACTGCGTCAGCGCGAGGGCGGAGCCTACGGCAGCGATTGGGATAGCCGTTGGGCCGAGATAGAGGACTACTACTTTGCCGAAGTCATGCCGGAGGAAGCCTATGATCTTATTTTGGCGTTACCCGCAGAGGGATAGCTATGCCCGAGAACTTCTGTGATTTGAGCACAGGTGTAAGCATTGCTCTCAATCGGTTGTGATGTGAACTGGAGTTTAGCGATGCACGTTCGAATTAGGTACGCTTTGCCTCCGATAGGCTGGGCAGGCTCATCAAGCCCGAGGACCCGACAAAGGCAGCCGGTGCCAGTCCCTCCGATCTGGCGCTGACATCGACCGTCTGCCTGCTCGACAGGGATACTGATACGCACGTCGACACCGATACAGCGCCACTTTATTGGTCGTCGACGATAATTATGCGCTGTGCCGGTTTATTAAACTGGTGCTGCAAAACGAATTTCGGGTTTCTGCTGTTGCTATCGAGGTTAACCTCAACAGTGCCGATCCCAATTACGGTATCGAGCATATGGCGAAAAACCTGGGGATCGACAAGCACAACCTGTATCGCTATGTGAAGGACTACTTTGATCAGTCGCCGACCGATTTACTGTTAACAGCCCGCCTGGAAAGAGCCAGAGGCCTAATCGAAAACGCCGATATCCCTGTCAGCAAAGTCGCTTATGATTGCGGATTTAACAACGTCAGCTATTTCAACCGCAGTTTAAAAAATATTACGGCCTGACCCCGACCGCCTGGCGCAAACGAGAGCGAGCGACGGCTCTGTCTGGTAAAGCCGATTCTTTGGCAAGTGCAACAGAAGCCTGAGTGTTGAATTGCCTCGAGTGGGATGTCAGATGATAAGTCTAATTCAAGGGATTTACCAATTCACAGCCGCATAAGATCCCGCCTCTGGCAGCGGGTATCCTGATGCATCTCAGTCGGGTTCCCGATACAATTTTCTTCCCTGACAGGACCACAAGATCGGGGTTCCCGCACACAGAGGTGTCACTGTTAACGCTGGTTTGCCGACTTCAGGGTGTCCTGATTCCGGGATGCCGTTTGCCTGTAAATGCATCTATTGGCACTATTACGGTCTTATATAGAGAATTACCTCAGTACTATATTTTACGTTTACCAGCGGGTAAGTTCCGAAAAGCGAAGACGGCGAGCTGTGATTCGTTCACAGCGTAACAGCCATCATTAGATGCGACACAGGAATTTACCCAACCCAGGAATTTACCCAACCCAGGAATTTACCCAAATAGGAACTTGATATGAGCAGCAGACACCCCCCCGCACCGGGAGCTCCCTGGTTTAAACCGCAGACCCTGGCGGAGCTGTTCGACCACTGGCGGCGGGCGGGTCGGTTGTATTTGCCGAAGGAGGGCGGCAGTCCCGCCTGCCTGTTTGTCGATATGGTTGTCGAAGCCCGTTTTGCGGACGCTCATCCGATACACGGATTGGTAACAGCCAGAACAGCCGACAGTGCGCTCCCCAGTGTTTTAGGAGTCCATTACGGCAACCCCCCGGCGGTCAGTTACCCGCTGCCGCTGCTGGTGATAAAGCGGCTGCCCGGAGGCCCCGAGGACCTGTATTGGCATCCTTACCGAGTGGTGAGGGGGGGCACGGAACGACCCCAACCCCTTGAGCGGTGGCTGCTTGCTGACGGGGCGCCGAATTGAGCCGAACACTTACACCAGCGTCTGCGCGGGTGTTTTCGCCAGGCTCGGACCCTGCACTGGGCACAGCCAATTTCTTCGGCTAATTCTTCGGCTAAGTGCTTGTAATCCATAGTATGTTTGTGCCAATATACGCGCGCATTTGAGGCGGCCCAGGCGAGAATCAGGCCGTTGGGCGGCGTGAAGCGGCTGGGTTGACAGGGGCTTATCTGAGATGGAGCCGGCGTCGATAGGCTCTAGTGATCCCGGGCTCCGTAGCCAATCGAGATTCGATGTGTCTGTGATCAGACGCGGCGGCTGTTATTGGCAATGTCCGGCTTCAAATGCTTTGCTCAGTAGGGAAAGAGTTGGTGTAGACTAGGAAGGTCGTTTCTTGCGATGGTGGCTGTAGCTCAGTTGGTAGAGCCCTGGATTGTGATTCCAGTGGTCGCGGGTTCAAGCCCCGTCAGCCACCCCAGTTTTTCCCTTAATTTCAATAGACTACGTTTCTGTCCTTCTCCATTTACCACGCTTTTTGCCAGCCTCTGGTTTCCTTTTTGCCAGTTCATACCGACTGCCTGATATTTCGATTCATCGGGCCGCCGCGCAAGCCGATGTGCCTCAGGTGGTGGCCATGCGCCGCTTGTACTTGCGGACGATCGCGTTGAACTGATCGGCAGTCTTGGCCATTTCATCTATCCAGGCGTTGTATTGCCGGGTGTCGCCGGAGATACAGTCCAGATAAGCATTGGCGGCATCCATAAAGGCCTTCATCTGATGCTTTGCCTTCACCATCTGTGCTGTCACCGCTGCATCGGGATCGGGTAACGTGGGGGGTGTGGGTTTGTGGCAGGCCAGAGTGGCGACCGGAACAACAGCAGTGGCTATAATACTGGCCGCAAGTATGGCTTTAACGTTCACTCGAGTGCTCCTGAACCCGGATGGCTATAGGTTGTATTTATTAACGTTGTGTATAATAGTGCTCTTCCGACTACCTCGGGGCGCGGCCTCACAGAGTGGGGTTGCAGGTATGGAGTATAGTGGGGAATGCGTTGTCATGTAATCTCGGAGGCTCCCAGAGCCGCCGATTGTAGAGAAAATTACCTAAAAACAGGGTTGTCGGCACCGGTATCGCTCAAAATCATATAGACTTCACTGCCTGCAACAGCGCAGTCGCGAGTGTCTTTGAGCGGGCATCTCCGCCTGCCGATTTTCTCTGTATACCGAAGGATAATTATGAACCAGCTGCAAATGGGGGAGGCTATGAAGGACGGCATGCGCCGACTGGCCTCGGGAGTCAGCGTGTTGTCTACCCGGGACGGCGAAGGCAACCGCTACGCCATGACCGCCTCGTCGGTGACCTCCCTGTCGGACGACCCGCCCTCGCTGCTGGTCTGTGTCAATCAGGCTACCTCTATCCACCAGGCGCTCGAATGCGGCGGCCCTTTCTGTGTCAATCTGCTGTCGAGGGATCAGCAGGACGTATCGGTGCGTTGCGCCACCGGCGACCAGGGCGAGACCCGCTTTGAAGTCGGCCACTGGGAAGTCGAAGCGGGGAATAACTTACCGTATCTACAGGGTGCCCAGGCTGTGTTTATCTGCCGGCAGGATCAATGCTATGCCTACGGCACGCACAATATACTGATTGGGCGCATTGAATCGGTGATGGTCAGTGACGGGCCGGTCGATCCGCTCATTTATTTGAATGGCCGCTATCTGACCGGTTAACAGGTTACCGCATTCGCCTCAGCGGCGGCCGACACCGGGGTGCTCAAAGGAGACGGTACTTTGGTCGAGGGCAACAACTAAGACTAATTTGTTGTTTTGTGTGCCACTAAACATTCCATTTATCTATATGGTTTTTGTGGTATTGGCTTGAAAATACATCATCTCGCAGCGAACGTGCGGCCAACCTTCAGCAGCGAGAGTTGACTGGCTGGCGGCACCACCGATGTTGCCGACGCTTGTGTAAGATTACCGGCAACTTCCCCTCGAATTTATGTCTTAACTATTATACTTTCTAACAGTGAACCTGTTGCGATCCGTGGTTGTTGCGACGTGAAATGGGAAGCGATGTGAGATAGGAGGGCAGTACTGATTCTAACCCAAGCAAAATAACGATAAAGCTTGATGAGGCAGGACACCCGTTAATCCGAACCGTTGTCGGCGGTCTGATTGAGGTTAGTCATGAAAAAAGCGATACAGAAAACTGTAGTCGTATCGAGTCTGGTAACACTGCTGGCGTTGTTGGTGGGGGGCTATTACCTCAATCGCTCGCTGCCGCGCCTGCCCGGTCAACCTCAGGCCCCGGTGCTGGCGGTGCCCGACGTCTACAATGCCAGTTTGCGCCAGGTGGCAGAGGCCTATCAGGGCTTGCATCCGCGCCTGCTGGACAGGCCGGCCGAAACCTTCGATTTTCCCATTGCGCTCGGTGACATCGGCCCCAGTGAGCCGCTGTTTGCCGGCGCGAATCAATACCCCTTCTTGTGTGGTGAAGACCGCAGCCGCAAAACCCAGCCTGAGGTGGACAACCACGACGGTGTAGGTATTCCGATCTTTGCCCGCACCGAAAGCAAGCGCAAAAACCGGCACCTGGTAATCGGCTACAGCCAGGACTGCCTGCACCGCACCCAAGCCGCGTACTACTACAACCGGCGCGGTACCCTCAATTTTTTCCCGCTCGAACAAGCTCAGGGCGACATTGCAAAAGTCGTCGTGGACGGACGTGAAATCGATTTTATCGTGCGACTGGAGACCGGTACCATCAATCGCTTTTTCTACGCCATCGCCGTGCTCAGCAGTCCCGACGAAGCGCTCGAGACCCCGAGTGGCAGCTACTGGAATCAGCGACTGATCTATATGTTTCGCGGCGGTGTCGGCGTCGGCAAACGGCAGGGGAATTTTTCTCCCAAAGATGTGTTGAAGCGACGTTATGAGCAGATAAAAAGCGGCTACGCTGTGGTGTACTCCACCGGCAACCAGACCAGTAACCACTACAATATCTGGCTTGCCGAAGACACGGCGGCGCGGGTGAAAAGACAGTTTGTCGGCCTCTACGGTGAACCGCTGTATACCGTCGGCATCGGCGGTTCCGGCGGCGCCATCCAACAGTACCTGTTCGCTCAGAACAAGGCCGGTGTGTTGGACGCGGCGATTGCTCTCTATGCCTATCCGGATATGGTGTCGCAGACTATTTACGTGATGGATTGCGAACTGCTGGAGTACTTTTTCGATGTGACCGATGGCGCTAACCGTACCTGGCGCCGCTGGGAGAACCGCAGTTGGATTGAAGGCGTCAGCGCCAACTCCAAAGCCGAAAACAAATACGGGACCATGAAATGGTTTGCGGCCCTGCTCAACGGCGACTTCTCCGCCCTCAGTCGCGGCAGGCGGGGTGCTACCGAGTGCGTCAAGGGCTGGCGCGGGCTGACACCGCTGGTCCACAATCCCAATTTCGTCCATTTCAAGGCCAGTTACCTGCCGGCGGTGGCCGAGCAGACGCACTGGACCCACTGGGAAGACCTGAAGCGGTTTTACGGTGTCAACGAAAGCGGTTTTGCCAACAGCACCTGGGACAATATCGGCGTGCAATACGGGCTGGAGGCCTTGCGCAGCGGCAAGATTTCGGCAGACGACTTTCTGCGTCTGAACGCCCAGGTCGGCAGCTGGAAACCGGCCGAGGAGATGGAGCAGGAACAGTTTTGGTTTATCGACGGTGAGCTGCTGCCGGTGAATTTATCTGTCTGGAGCCACCAGAACATGCAACTCAGCAGCGACGGCGGCGAGACCCCGGCCGCCAGGACCCGCGGCAGCCTCGCGGCGATCAACGGCGCCTATCGCTCCGGCCATGTGTTTATCGGGCGTGCGGATATTCCGATTATCGACCTGCGCCATTACCTGGACGATGATCTGGATATGCATCATGCCACCGCCTCCTTCGCGGCCCGCAAGCGCTTGGTCGAAGGGCAGGGGCACGCCGACAACCAGTTGATCTGGATGAGTCACAAAGCTTATGCGCCCGAGCCGGAGGCATTTGCCGTGATGGATCGCTGGATGCTCAACCAGTTGAAATACCCCTACCGCAGTATGGTGGAAAACAAGCCGGTCCAGGCTGTCGACCAGTGCTTCGACAAGCGCGGCCAGGTGATCGCGGCGGGTGACAGTGTTTGGGACGGTGACTGGAACGACCGGCCCACCGGTGCCTGCATGGCCGTTTACCCGCGCAATAAAACGTCCCGCGAAATGGCCGGTGCCGGTGTTACCGGCGATATTTTCAAGTGTCACCTGCAGAGTGTGGATGCGGCGATTTCCGCGGGTGTCTATGGCGATATTGATATGACCGCTTATCGCGATCGGCTGCTGTCGATATTTCCCGATGGTGTCTGTGATTTCAGCCGCGGAGACAAAGGACGCCCGGATAATTTGTTGGGCATGGTGGGGCAGGTGGTTGAAGCTGAGCAGCCTGCGCCCGCTGCCGAAAAACCTGCCAGCGATGGTGAAGCGGCGGGTAAAGCGGCAGGGGGGCCTATTACCTTATCGAAGCTCGAGTCAGAGGAGGAGGCCGAGCTGAGGTAGTGACGGCTTAATTGACCACTTCCATTTGTTCTGTTATCAGGGGTAGTTTGATACGAAACAGCGTGCCGCGACCTGGCGATGAGTCGACCTCAATGGTGCCGTCGTGGTGCTCGGTCACGATAAAGTAAGAGACTGACAGACCCAGGCCGGTACCTTTGCCCACTTCCTTGGTGGTGAAGAAGGGCTCGAAGATATGGCGGCGCACTGCCTCGATCATGCCCGGGCCATTGTCTTCGATTTCGATACAGACGCAGTCACCCTCGGCTCGTGCCCGCAGAGTTATAATGGGCTGTGCCGGTGTCGAATAGCCCTCCTTGTTGAAAGACTGGCTGGCGTTGCGCAGCAGGTTCAGGATGACCTGTTGGATTTCAGCGGCCGAGCAGGGCACCAGGGGGATGCCGCTGTCGATCTGGCGGATAATTTTCACCTCTTCTTTGCCGTCCGGCGTGGTCAGGTCGAGGGCGGTAGCGGACAGCTCCAGGCTGTGTTCGATCAACTCAGCGATATTGATCATCGTGTGGCGCCGGCTGTTGCCGCGGGAAAACTCCAGCATATTGGTGACGATATTTGCCGAGCGCTCGCCGGCGTCGCGGATGCCTTCGATAAACTGAAAGATATCCCGCTCCTCCAGGTAGCCGCGCAGTTGCTCCACGGTGAAGTGGTGGCGTTTGGCCACGGTGTGGTTGACCTTAAGCTCGCCGGAGGTGCGTCGCAGAATATTTTGCACGCCGTTCAGGATAGCGCTCAGGGGGTTGTTGATTTCATGGGCCATACCGGCTGCCAGTTCACCGAGAGACATCATTTTTTCGTTTTGAATCATCATGCTTTCGATGCGCACCCGCATGGTGACGTCGTCGACGCGGATAACCGCCCCGGTGACCTCGCTGGAGATAAGCGGGTAGACGGTGAGATCGGTAAACTGTGCCTCGCTGCCGGCGCCGTGCTGGATGTTCTCGCTGATTTGGGGGGCGCGTTTATCGACGGCGTCGTGGATGGTTTCCGGGGTGATGGGCAGGTCCGGGTAGACATCGCTCAGTTTGCGTCCGAGCGCGTCCTTGGCGTCGATATCGGTGGCGCGTTCCGCCGCTGCATTCCAGTGGGTCACATAGCCCTGGCGGGTGACCCCGATCAGGATTGACGGCATGGAGTTGATAATGCTGTGCAGATAGTCCTGGGTCTCGCGCAGCAGCTCCTCGGTGATTTCGTGCTTGGCGATCTCATCGTAGAGCTGGTTGTTGATGGTGCGCAGTTTGTTGGTGCGGTCGATCACCCGCTGTTCGAGGGCTTTTTGCGAGCGTTTCAAATCGGTTTTGGCGCGTTTATAGCTCACGCGGCTGCGCTGCAGGACGACGATTAACAGGGTCTGTAGAATCAATAATCCGGTAATCACCACCAGCAGGCTGCTGCGCATGTTGCTGGCCTGTACCTCGCTGCCTGCCATGGGTGAGAATGGGGCCTGTGCCAGGGCGCTGCCGGTGCCGAGCAGCAACAGCAGGGCCGCCACCAGCCAGGGGTGGGAGGGTCGGCGGTGTGTATTTGCTGTTGTTGGCATGCTTTAGCCTGGGGCTCGGACATGCCTATTGTAATCGTTGTGGCGCTGCCGTCCAGAGAGGCGTCCCGGTCTTCTTGGCGGGGCTGGGATATGGCTGGAAATTACATAGAAAACAAAGAGATAGCTAGCTAACCTAAGCCTGTATGAAAAAGCTTTGACAGTGGATTCGAATTAGGTACAATGCGTCCCTCTCAAAGCGCGGGTGGTTAGCTCAGCTGGGAGAGCGGCGCCCTTACAAGGCGTAGGTCACAGGTTCGATCCCTGTACCACCCACCATACCTGGCCCAGGTGAGGTGCTGTTGCGGACCGGTAGTTCAGCTGGTTAGAATGCCGGCCTGTCACGCCGGAGGTCGCGGGTTCGAGTCCCGTCCGGTCCGCCATTTAAGTCCTTTTAAATCAATAAGTTAGGTAAATTTACCTAATTCCTGTCCAGTTTTTGTCCAGTTTTTTTGTAAACGGTTATTTTAGGCTGCTTTGGTGAGCCCGTTTTACTGGTCAAACAGCTCTCAATTCCTGCCATTCAAGCGCACAAAATTTACCGCAACTCAGGCCCCCATCCTTTGCACTGTTGAGGAAAATACATTTAAAGAAAGCTAATAACGTCAGAACCAGACAATTAAATATGCAGTAAACGACTTAGCCACGGGGGAATGGATTGGGCCTTTTTATGCAACAGCCCATTGCGATACCCGGCAACCCATTGTCGATCAACACTGTTGTCATAGATGTGCGCGATGTTAAAAGCTTTGATGTAGGATTTAAGATTTTCCAGCGACTTAGGGTGACGACGAAAGATGTCTTTTAACGGAATATCGTGCCCACCTTTTGCAACTCGATCCCGGACCCGTTGTGCGCTCAACTCCGGCGTCTCCAAGGCGATATAAATAAGAATTGTGCGAAACCCGGCCTTTTGAGCTTGTTTTGCATAGTTTAAGTAATGCCTGCCCGATATCGTTGATTCCGCTAAAAAAGAGTTGCGCGTATGAATGAATTCCCGGACCAGCTTTATGGATTCACGACCCGCCTGTGCTGCGACACGGTTAATTGTCGCACTGCTCCCAGTCAACTCTTTAGCGATGGCGTCAGGATCAACAACAGTGAGAAAAGGATAGTGGCGTCGATAGTCTGAGGTGAACGTACTTTTCCCGGCACCATTGGGACCTGCTACCAGAAAGAAAAGCGGCTTGGACATACAAGTTCCTTTTGCTTAAGCCGTTATTATTGACTGCTTGCGCGATTGCGGTTTTTGGCTTGGGCTGTCTCTCGCCGGGCCCTTTCTGAGTCTTCACGGCCCTGTTTATTCATCAGTTCAATATTTTCAAGCTGCTCGGCTAAACGGTGCATATCCCGCTCGGCCTGGAGGTTAGGTTTACTCGTTGGTCTTCGGACAGACATGCGTTTTGACTCTCTTTGCTTTTCAAGGGGTTAATTTTAGTCTCTCAGCAGGCTGAATGGCAATATAATCCTTAATGTAGGGGTATGGAGATAAAGTCCCTTTAACTTATTGATTTTACTGGATTTTACTTTCTTTTTTGGCCTTTTCAGACTACTTTGCCGGGACTTTGACAGTCAATTTTTGCCAGTTCTAATTCGTCGTCCTCGGATTTAATGTACTTGGCGTAGGTGCTGAAAAACATTTCGAGAGTGTGGCCTAGTTGTTGGCAGAGGAAGCCCGGTTTTGCGCCGGCGGTTAATCCTAAACTGGCGTAAGTGTGGCGGCAGTTGTAACCGCGACGATAACGCACGCCGGCGTCACTTAATGCCTTTCGCCAACGTCGGTTAAAGTCGTCAGCATCCAGGCATGGACCGCCAAGTGAATGCGTAAAAATCGGGCCGCCTTTGAAGCGTGTCGGGCACTCTCTGAGAATCGCTTTTGCACGTTGTGTTAATAGCACTTCTCTGGCCATATTGGTTTTGGTGCTGAGTTTGACTTCGCGGCGCACCATCGATTTATTGATAGCCAGTCGCTTACCGTCGTAATCGTCCCACGTTAATGCTAATAATTCACTGGTACGTGCGCCTGTTTCAAAGGCCAGGGTAAAATAAATCAATGCCTGCCCGTCGAGCTGCGCCAGAATAGTTTCTTTTTCGTAAGTCGTGAAAGGATCAATCGGTGGCTTCTGATGTTTTTCCTGTTCCAATTCTTTTGCCGGATTGCTTTCGGCATAACCATTTTTCTTTGCCAGCCGGAAGACTTGTCTTAATGGCACAATGGCATTTTTTCGAGTTTTAGCGCTGGGCCATTTCAAACGGCTATCCAGTCGCCATAGGTCTTTGTAGGTAATAGAGCGAATCGGCAACTTAGCCAGTTTGGGCATCCAGTATTTATTCAGCGCGTGGCGGTAGCAGTCACGGGTTGAGCGCGTCACTTTGGCTGTGTCCAAATACTGTTGTGCCAACACACCAAAACACGGGTTTTCCCACTCTTCATCCGTGCGCCCTAGTCGTAAATCGTCGAGGCGTTGCTGCCTTACTTTAGCCGCATAGGCAATATTGGTTTTGTTGGGACGCTTGTCGAGGGTTTCATTATATTCTCTGCCTTTGTACTGGTAGCGGATTTGGATACTGTCACCTCGGGGTCTGACACCGTTTGGCCAGTTGCTTTTTGATTGAGCCATTGATCAATGGCCTCCGTATTAAATCGTCGCCGCCGATCAATCACGGCGTAGTGGATGCCTTTCTGCCAGATGTTGCGTTGAATCTTGCTTCTGATTTCGTTATGGGTGAAATCGTACAATTCACCGAAACGGTCTTCTTTTAGCCAGCTCATGCGTTAACCTCACTTTTGTGCTCCGGGTACTACGGATAAAGGTTAAGCGTAGCGCTATCAAAAACACTGATCCTTCAAAAACCATTCACAGTAGAAAGATAAGTTTTTGATCGTTGGGCTTGTTAAACGACAAAGTGACAGACAGGTGGTCGAAAGACGCTGGAAATAAGACGGCCCGGTATGACCGGGCCTGTGTTTATCTCACTGCGCTTGCTCTGCTTCCTCGCTGTCTTCGTCAGGTTCACCACCATCAGGGCGGTGAGTGTCTTCAAAGTCGAGTGCATTGCAGCAGGCTTCCAGTATCATCCAAAGCCCCCAAGTTTCACTAAAACTGAGGGTTAATTCATTGCCCTCACACCGTTTTGCTGAGTGTTGGACAAACTTCACTACCTGACGGACATTGCGTACCGTATAGTGCGTTGTTCCACCAATCAGGGGGTTATGATTCAGAGGCGCATCGGATTCACTAAACGAAGCCGGAAAATACTCAGGTGTTTTGGCAAACCATTCCTTGAGTTCCATGATCAGTCCCTCCCTTCTTGTACATCTGAGCCGCTGTTTTGCTGTTCCTCAGTCAGGGTTACAAAGGCTTCAACGTCAGCACAACTAATCCCCAAACAGGACGCGATAATGCCGTAGGCATAAGACTTATCATTTCCTGTCGGTTCTTGCAGGGCTTTGACAAAGACCGATTGCTGGAGCTGTTGTTCCTTAAGCTGAGTTTCCCGGCTCTTCCAGGCGTCTTCCAGGGTGTTGCCGACGTAATACAAGGTATCTTCCAGCATGTTAGCCAGCCAGAAAAACGCCTCGGCGGCGTTGGTGGACATTCCACCATGGTCGCTGGTTTCATCGAGGTTAAGTTGCTGGAATAAATCCAGCAGATGGGCTGCATTGTGAAGAATATCCAGACAGCCTATATAGGAAGGTGAATACGGGTAATGAACCAGTGGATGGCTCAATAACTCGTAATGGGGAGGCGCCAATGGCGCCGATTGTGTAGAATCGCGATTAGTCATAATAACCTCTTGCTAGGTTGTTGTGATTAGCTCGTCCGGGGTGTTAGCGCACCTCTGGCGAGCGCTTTCCATACTGGCTCCTTACTACAGGTGATTCGGCAATTACCAAGTGAGCTTTCTAACTTACCGCCATTTGCTATTGGATACGTAGGTTATGTTGTCACTCAAAAAAGACATAAATTAATCACCAGTGAGTAAATATATATCACAAAGAAAGTCACGTAAACCTCTTTATTGTATCTTTTGATCGCTAGTGATAGTTTCTCTGCCATGAAGGTTATCACTGGCGCACAAATACGCATGGCTCGCGGCTTTTTAAAGTGGTCTGCGAAACAGTTGGCTGAAGAAGCAGGGCTTGGCGTTGCCACTGTGATTCGAATGGAAGAGTACGACGGACTACCTAATGCCAAGGGGGCGAATATCGAGGCAGTCTATGATGTATTACAAAAAGCATTAAAAGAAAGAGGTGCAGTGCTTACTTATAATGACGGCCACGGGCCAGGAGTTTGCCTGAAAAAACCTGTATCTGAATGAAAAACCTGCTTTTTATATGCAGTAGAAATCAGTGGCGAAGCCCTACCGCTGAATCTATCTGGCGAAAGCATCCTGATTTTGATGTGAGGTCGGCGGGCACCAGCCCAAAGGCTCGAAGGACTGTCAGCTCTGCGGATATCCGTTGGGCTGATATTATATTCGTCATGGAGCAGAAGCATAAGAATAGGCTCAAGGCGGAATTTACTCGAACGCTCGATCATAAGACGATCCATGTACTGAATATCCCTGATGAGTATCAGTATATGGATTCAGAGCTGGTAGAAGAATTACAGGTAGCCGTTAACGCGTTGCTAGATTGATGAAAGGGAGCGCAGTTACCCGATGGCAAGTTGTCTATTCAGTTAAAACCATCCTGTCATTGGGTGCTGAGTTAACTCAGCACCCAATGACAGGACACAGTCAAAGCGAGGTAGGTTGGCCGCTTTGACTCAGTGCTTCATCGTTGCTCAGTGTTTTAATGGTTGCCGGGGTTTGCCAAGACCCCTGCAATACCCCCATCCAGTGGGCCTCTTTGTTGAGCGCATACACACAGTACTTAATAGTTAGCCAATGTCGGTAGCGGGCGGCAGGCTTAAGCTGCGCTGTTTGGGTGGCCAGATACCAGCGCAAGTGTTTGACCTGATACTGATAGGGGCCGACTTGGAATTGGTAATGGATAATAGCGGCAATGCGTTTGGCGCGATTCAGGTGCTCCCTGACTCGACTACTTCGCTTACCCGTTAACTTGCGCGCCAGCAGATGTTCCATATGCTGTACGGCTTGTTGGGCGTTAGCGGGTCGCATATTATTGCGCGCTACCAATATAGGACGACACCACATCCCGGCGGTTATGGCCTAGCTGTTGAGCAATCACCGATCTCGCCTGCCTGTCGATATCTTTAGATGCTAGCCGTTGCCCCGCAATAACAGGGGCAGGATACCCGGTTATATACTGATAACGTTCACAGGCATAGGCGGCACGCATGTCGTGAAAACCCTTAATGGGGGCGGTCTTCGGGACGTTACGCCATTGACTGTTGGCATGGTCACGCCATTGGGCATAGGTGCGGTTTTCGGGGACGAGGTTGTTTGCTTTGCCCTGTAGGTCGGCGGCTGCTTTCAGAGTATTCAGGGTGTTTGAATTTACCGGTACCCAGCGATCTACGCCCTTGCCGCGCCCACCCTTGGTGCCCAGTGTGATGTTGATTCGACCCAGCCGGTTGGCTTGTTTAAGAGCCTGTTTACAGTTGAGTAGGGATGCTTCCATGAACCGTAAACCGAAATCGCGAGACAGTGCGGCGACCAATGCTACTCGCTGTTCACCTTTACTATTGAGGGCCGCAATAGGGGACGCTAATACCGTCCTCTCATAACTGGCGGGGACGGTAGAACGGACATTGCAGCGTTCACCGACGACGGAGGGGGACAGTAAAAGGACGGTATCTTTGCGCATTGCCTGCAATACGACATTGACCGTCGATAATAAATTCTGTGCATAAGCGACACTGACTTTGCCAGCGCTAACCTGTGTTCTTAGCCTGGTGCCGTATTGCTGGATAGTGCCGTGATCGATTTGCCGTGCGTCCTTGATGTTGAGACCTTTTAGATAGTGGACAAACTGACACCACCGCTCCTCATGAGTAGCACGGGTACCAAAGTGCCCTTGGCCATAACGATCCATCAGGGCGTTTTTACCGGCCCAGGCCAGTTGCTTGCCATATCCAAAATTTCTATTGCCGCCTAGTTTGCCCATAAAACCCTAAGTATTGGTGAGTGTTAAACCAGATAGAGCGCTGGTCGCGCTTGGCCTCTTCGCTCGGCCGGCGGCTCCCTATATCCGGGAGCATGGACAATCGTTCCAACCTGATAGCATTCTGAACAAACCCGTTACCAGGTCTGCGGGTTCAATGCTTGCTGACAAATGCTACTGATAGTCATCAGCGCACAGGTTGTTTAGTCGGTTTTGTCGCTGTAGCTATGACGCTAATCCATTGTTCTAGCTACAGTTTTTTCGGTTTTTCCCGACCCGTCTCTGTGTAAAGCAGTCCCACAGAGACGGGCCTTACTACTCATTGTTTTCTGATTTTTCACCTCCAGTTAATGTCAGATTTCAAGGATATGGTTTGACTGCTTCACTTTTCATTTTCACATTTATCCCACCTTGTTACCCGGTTGGGCACCGGCCTATACCTTATCGATATAGTCATTGTGTGGATGTGACTTAGAGATAATGTTGTGAGTTTCACAACAGATAGGCAGCCACTGGGGCTCATCTCTGCCTATCGGATGCGACTAAGCTGTAGTCGCCACAGCATGTAGAGGTTATTGTCTGAGAGATGAGATCGGCTTACCGCAATTAACTATTCATGCCTTTAAGAAACTTACTGAGGGTATGTGGATTAAAATTGGTGAGAAGGTCTTGTGCACTACTGTATAATACGACAAGCTCGATGTATGAGTGTACAGATAGCACCGAAGCCGCAAGGAGTCTGCCTCACCAGTTTGGCCCCTCCTTATCCCATGAGTGTTTGGTTTGTTATTAGTTTGCTGCTTTTTGGAGTCTATCGAATATAGTAAAACAGGATGGTTTTACCATCCTTTTATATAAAGAGGGACGGTGAACCTATGATTTATCTCTCGCTTAGTATATTGCTTAATAATTGTTCTGAGGTAATAGCTGTTTGGTCTGCCTGCCTTAGACCCTATGGGATACATCAAAAACTGTGCTTACAGGCTTGTCTAAAAAATGACTGATATCGACCCAAAACGGACATAAAATCATTGGTATAAACCTTTAATAGAGCCTACCTCTGGAGCTTGCGCAGTTGAGTGATAGAAATATAGTTTTTATAAGTAAAGCCACTCCAGAAGATGATGAATTCGTTTTGTGGCTGGCCCCTAAACTAGAGGCAGCGGGATATACAGTGTTTGCTGATGTTTTATCCCTTAAGGCGGGTGATAGATGGCGAAAGGAGGTAACTGCTTCCCTACGGGATAATGCAATAAAAATGCTGCTTTGCTGTAACGATACATCCCTCGCGAAGGACGGTGTGCAAGAGGAAATTGGCATTGCACTGGACCTTTCGAAAGAGCTAAATGACAAAAGATTTATCATTCCACTCAGATTAGAAAGATATAAAAAGATTTTTGGTATTGGCGAGCTTCAATATATTAACTTTGTTGGTAGCTGGGCAAATGGTTTGGCTGAGCTTCTTGATGAGTTAGACTCTGAAAATGTACCAAAAAACCGAGATGAAATATCAATAAATCCTAATTGGGAACTATACAGACAACGTTTTTCCATTCATGTTCAGCGAGAGGAAGAACTATTAACTAGTAACTTAGTTAAGATTTTAAATTTTCCATCATATATTTATTATTATGAGCCTACCGGAGCTATTGACTTAGATGCTTTTAAAGATGAGTGTAGCCTTTCTAAGTATCCTGTAGAGGTATACCATAATGGTGTTTTTACCTTTATGGGGCCTGATGAAATTAATGCTCTTCTTTCAGGTGTCGGAAAATTCAAAAAGAAAGCATCTTATCCAACAGAAAACTTTATTTCTGAAGGGGCAAGTCGTCCTAAAATAAAGTCTAGAGAAACTAGCAACCTTGTTTCATCTATGTTTCGTCAGGCATGGAATAGTTTGTGCCGTGAAAAAGGCCTTACAGAGTATGCATATTCGAGCCAGCTAGGGTTTCATTTCAACAAAAGTTTGATTCCCCTAAAAAAGAGAGTCCCATGGGGAGATAAAGCGGATAGACGAAGTTCCGCCCTCAGAGGCACTTCAAAGGGTAAAGTTTGGGAATATGGTGTTACGGCTATTGTATCTTTCTGGCCTTTTCCCCACGTAAAACTTAAGGCTCGAGTTCTTTTTTCGGAGCTTTCAAGCAATGAAGCTGGCAGCATCATAAATGATCCTGCCAAACAACATAAATTGAGACGTTCAACATGTAGTGGGTGGAGAAACAAACAGTGGCATGGGCGACTTATGGCGTATTTGGTGATGTTGCTTGGAGATAATGAAACTTTGTATTTACCGCTCTCGTTCAGTTCAAATGTAGAACTTTCTGGTATGCCAGTAATTTTAAAATCCCCTGTAACAACGCAGCTGCCAAACAATTTGGATGATGAGGATGAAGAAGCTGACTTGACTACTCTAGGCAACTTCGATATTGAGGAGGATGATTGATGGGCGATCCATGTGATGAAATGGAGATTGCATATATTGATGAGCCCGAATTGGCCTTTCAATATGGCCAAACTAATGACCACCCTAAAGACGGTTTGTTTCTGTATGGACCACATAAGAAACGATCTAGATCGAAAGAACTTTCAGTAGGAGTAGTTGGTACAAAAGAAGGGCTAGGTATATTTCGAAACTGGGCGATAAAGCTGGGTGGTTTTATTGCGGTGCCACCGCCTCAAAAGAAGGAAAAGAAAAACCGGCTTCATCTATCTAATTTTCCTGGCATAGAAGAAACTTTTGGCCTAATTATTTCTCCCGCCGACTTCGTAGAGCGTAAAGTTGACTATAATCAGCTTGATATTGCCACTAAAATACTCAATCAACATGAAGCTGTCAGAAAAGCGGTTGACCTGTATGTCAGCGAGATAGAGTGGCATGACAAAAATGAAGAGAAAAGTGTTGATGTATGGATATTCATATTACCTGAGTTCATCTTTGAAAGGTGTAAGCCACTGGCAAAAAGAGCTGGCTTAGATTTACAAAAGGGGAGTTTTGGAAAGAAACAGAAGAAGCGAACTGACCTACCTCTATTTGCGGGAATAATTGATCAGTCAGATGAGGACATATTTGAGGATGTTCCCGATTTTCACAGACAAGTAAAAGCGCGACTATTAAAACTTGGACATACATCTCAAATCATAAGAGAAACATCTTTAGCGCCAGAAAAGTTTTTAAATAAAGCGGGATACCCAATACGAAATGTTCAAGAACCAGCTACGGTTGCATGGAATATTGCAACAGGTCTTTATTATAAAACGCAGCATGAGCCGCCCTGGAAGCTAACAAATGTTAGGCCAAGCGTCTGTTACATGGGGTTGGTTTTTAAGCAAATTCCAAATCACCCGCGGGAACATGTATGTTGTGCCGCTCAAATGTTCTTAAATGAAGGGGATGCAGTTGTTTTTCGCGGTGCTAACGGCCCATGGAAAACTAACGACTATGAATACCACCTAAAAGCACCTGAAGCCAAAAAGCTTGTCTCAAAAGTAATTTCTACATTTAGAGAAAAGCATGGGCATAATCCGAAAGAATTATTCATTCATGGAAAATCAGGTTTTAGTAATGAGGAATGGGAAGCTTTTGTTAAGGCTACGCCTAAAGAAACCAACATAATTGCTGTTAGAATCAAGACCACTAATGGAGAGGCGAAGTTATTTAGAAATGGCGATTACCCTGTTATTCGTGGTACAGCCATGATGATTGATGACTGCAACGCATATTTATGGGCAAATGGGTATATACCTAGAATGGATACATATATAGGCCCAGAAACCCCTAACCCCTTATTTGTCACCGTTATGAGAAGCTCTGGAGATACTCCAAATATTAAAACGGTTCTTGGAGACATTATGGGACTTACAAAGATTAATTACAACGCGTGTAATTATAGTGATGGCCTTCCGGTAACGATCAGGTTTGCAAATAAGGTTGGCGAGGTTTTAACTATGGGATCAGCAAAGGATTCGGAAAAACAACCTCTTAAATTTTATATATAGTTTTTTCAAATGGAGATATTTTGATTTTAAAAATTCCTCAAAAAATATATCGCTATCAATCATTCAGCGCCCAATCCCTAGAGGCATTGTGTCATGATCAGATATACTTTTCTGACCCTTCAGCATTTAATGATCCGCTTGATTGTAGCCCCTCAATTGAATCGGATACTGACGCTGAAACCCTTCGTAAAATCTTAAGCAGGCTTATACAGAAAAGAGTTGAACAGGAGATTTTAGTATCTCTCAAAGCGGCAAATATTGAGGGGGATCGGGGGCGGCAACACGCCGAAAGGCAGGCACAAAAAGCAGCCTATAATGAACTTAAAAGCATTGCGTATCAAGCAACAAACCCTGAATATGAAGAAGGAATTGAAGAAGCTGAAAGGTGGCAGCTCACTTACTCTATTCAGAGAGAGCTATTAAAGCAAAATAATCGCGGTGTTTGTTGCTTGTCAGAAGAATATAATAATCCTTTACTTTGGAGCCACTACAGCGATCAACACAATGGTTTTTGTGTAGGGTATTCTTTGGATAGAAATCCAAAACCTCAAATACATAAAGTTATATACGGTGGCTCACGAACAGTAAAAACTAACCTTATTGCTCGGGCGATACTAGATAGTGATATAGGTGCTCAAAAAGAGCTAGACGCTAGCATGTTGCTTCGCAAAGCCGAGCCATGGGGTTACGAAAAAGAGTGGCGTATGTTTGGTAATGTTGGGCTGCAAGATTCACCACTAAGACTAGAAGAAATCATTTTTGGCCTCCGCTGCTCCGACGCAATTATGTATTCTGTGATGGAGGCCTTAAAGCCAAGAGATATCAAATTTTATAGCATGTATGTCACTAGAAACAGCTTTGAACTTAAGCGCACCGATGATATATATGAAATGTGCTCTTACTTTCCACGTACATCATATTCGGGAATTGAAATATTTGGCCCCGCTGATAGTGTATAGCCGCTTAATATACTAATGTCCGCTAATGGTCGGTTTGAGACCGAGGGTATTGATTCTGAAAATTCAAGTTTGTCCAGTTTTTATAAAGCAACAGTGTTTTCTGGTGTACACCAATGAAAAACCAGTATACAGGGTCAGGTTTCACACAGAGCATGTGTTAAATGTGAGACCTGACCCGAATAGTCCGGACTGTGATAATCAGTCTAGATGATGAATGGGAAAAACCAAAAGCAAATTTGAATCAAGCCAACCCAAGCTCCCCAAGCAAAGTAAAGTACATAAATTGCAATGTAAGGTAAAAAGAAGTCAGCTATATCGACAGCACAAAATTAAGGGATGCTCTGCCATGCTAGAAAACTACATCGCAAAAAAAGTAATTGATTTAGCTTCTGATGCTGCCAAGAACGTTATGAAAAATAAGGGAGGATCAATTGATAGTGATGAAAACGAACTAGAGAAACACCTATCACAACATCTAAAAATAGTTACAAATTGGGCATCGGAGATATCTTTCTTTGACCTAAGAAAAGCTAAAAGGACGAGCGACATTTATGTGCCTCTAGATCTTTATGTCTACCCTAGACGGGTGAGAATATCGGATGAAGAGAACGTCCCGTCACTCACTCTTTTAGAAGCTTTTGACCGGAGTGATCAATCCCATTTTATAATTCTCGGCCACCCCGGTGCTGGAAAAACTACCACTATGAAGCATCTCTGCCAAGAAATTATGTATGGCGATATAAATGTTTTCCCGGATTGTAGCTTCCCGATAATTATTCGCTTAAGGGAAATTAATAAACGCCGCTCCGATCAATCTGATTCAGAGTTATTTGATGGCATATTATGGTCATTTTTTCACGAGATATTAGGGGTAAAAATTACCTACCCAAAAGAGCTTCTAGAAAAAGAGAACAAAAGCCAACGCATGATAGTTAGGAAGAGAATAATTCTGGCTTTGCTGAACAAAATCGCTCCTCTAATCATATTGGATGGCTATGATGAAATCGCCCATAAAAAAAACCGCGATGCGGTTTTAAACGAAATTAGGGAGCTTGGTATTTCTTTAGACAAAGCTAAAATCGTAGTTACATCACGCACTGGCGATTTTAACTATAGCGTGGACGGCTTTGATCAGTTTGAGATAAAATCGCTGAATGACGAACAAATAAGTAAGTTTGTATTAGGATGGATCGAGTCAGAAAGTGATAGAAATAATTTTTTACTCCAGCTTGAAAAAACGCCTTTTAAGGATGCAGCGATTCGACCTTTAACTCTCGCTCATCTTTGTGCAATTTTTGAAAGGATAGGTAAGATACCAGAGAAACCAAAGACAGTTTATAGAAAAGTGGTTAATCTACTCATTGAAGAATGGGATGAACAAAGATCAGTTATGCGAAGCACTATGTACGCGAGTTTCGAGCCTGACAGAAAATATGAATTTCTTTCCAATCTGGCCTATTCACTTACGACAAAAACAAAAAGGTCTATATTTGACATAAACGATTTAAAATGTAGCTATAAGGCGATTTGTGATAACTACGGTTTACCTACTAACGAAGCTACTACTGTCGCAAATGAGCTTGAGACCCATACGGGGCTATTTTTGGAAACCGGCTATGGGTTGTATGAGTATTCTCATAAATCAATTCAGGAGTATTTGGCAGCAGAATACATCGTAAAGCTACCTGCCATCCCTGATGCGAACAGAACTTTATTTAGCTTGCCTAATGAGTTAGCTATTGCGGTGTCAATTTCCTCAAACCCAAGCGCATATATCGTGGAGTTAGTTTTTAAAAGATTTTTACGATTCAATAAAATTCAACATCAGTTTATTAACGTTTTTGTAAATAGGCTCCTAGTAGAAAAGCCGGACTTCCATTTATCAAAAGAAGTTGGTTGGGCTTTAGTTATCCTTTATTCCTTAAACTTTACTGCTACAGTTGAAGCCTCAGAACAACTTGAGCTTTTCATAAGTGACACTCTCTCTCGGGAATTTGATGCTTTAGCATCTTTAATTCACCAAAGAACGAAAGTTCATGAAATAAAATCAGTTTATGAAGTGATCGAGACAAATAAGACTATTGATGATGTTGTCATTTTGACTTTAGAAAAGCGAAAGACTGCTGGAAGGATACAGAAACCACTACTCAATCTCATACCAAACAAGCTAACGGTATCAGAGAGACTGCTTTCTGCATGTGAAGATTAGTGGTAGAGTAAAATCTTTCAAGGATTATCGTTCGCCTTACCGCATCGAATAAGTCGGGGAGGTCCAGAACATACTTGATATCCATGTCCGCTCGTGGCGAGTTTGGAGCTTAAAGTACTCAATGTAAAAACTTGAGCTTGTCCAGTTTTCTGTCCAGTTTTAGTAAAACGGAGGTGCATTCTGGTGTACACGAATGAAAAATAATCATAAAAAACAAAAACTTAACTACACCTGTGCACACCCCAAAACACCAAACAAAAATTCGAGTCCCGTCCGGTCCGCCATTTATTCCTTTTAAAATCAATAGCTTAAGCGGTTTTTCTCCATTCCTGCCACGTTTTTGCCACACTTTTATTTTTTGCCCTGTTCCTCAATCTTTGCCAGCTCCAGCTTGTCGTTTTCCGAGTTGATATATTTGCCGTAGATAGTCAGTGTCATGTCCAGACCGTGACCCAGTTGGTTGGCGATAAACGCCGGATTGACACCGGCGGTTAACGCAAGGCTGGCGTAGGTATGCCGGCAGTTATAGGCAATACGGTAGTCAACCCCCGCCGCCATCAGTGCCGCCTTCCAGGCTGTGTTGAACGCATCGGCATCTAAACAAGGACCGCCTTGCGTGTTGAGGAAAATATACTCGTTCCTAAACCGTGTGGGGTGGCCGTTAAGCACTTTCCGCGCTGCCTGCGTCAGTAGTACGGTGCGCGCTGCATATTCCGGCCGAAGTCGAACAGCTATTCCGGCGCATCGTGAACACCCAATCCGATCCAACGTGAACACGCATTCCGGCCCATGGTGAACACTTTGCCGATTTTTCCGGAATCGGTGTTCATCT
>NZ_ML660093.1 GCF_007004655.1 Exilibacterium tricleocarpae | reverse complement strand
TGAGAAAAATCCTCGGGCAGTTGACCCAAGATGAACACCTGGGTTAAAAATCCGGACGGGTGATGCGTTAGGACATTAGGTGTTCACGTTCGCCCGGAATAGGTGTTCATCTTCGCCGGAATACGCAATTGGGACTTGTGTCGATGCATGTGCAACCCCTCCCCTCCAAAACTGTTCGGCTAGGCGGTGGGTTTTTCTAATAGTACTTTTATTATATTTATATAGGTAGTCGCTTAAAAAGGTTGGCCTATGCTTATCGCGATCGTTGGAACTGACGGTGCAGGAAAGAGCACGCAAATAGAGATTCTGAAACACAGCCTGACTCGCTTAGGTCTGAATACAGTAGTTCTGGACAAATGGGATGCATTGGACTGTGAAAAAATTCATGAATGTCGATTTATATCCACACCGTTAAGAGACTTTAAGAATTGCGTCACGGAGATGGACAATCGTTCACGCGCGCTTTTTATCTTTTGGCTACTCGGGGTGACATTAAAGACTAGAGATACGGAGAGTGGCGGCACAGTACACATATCCGACGGATACTGGATGAAACACGCAGCCTCAGAAATTGTATATGGAGCTGATAACGATTGGATAATGAATATTGTTAGCGATTTCCCAACGCCTGATCTTACCTTATATATTGACATTGATCCGCATGTTGCACTTGCAAGGAAAAAGGATTTTACTTCTTATGAGTGCGGAAAAGATAACACCAACGCCAAATTATCCTTTTTAAATCATCAATTTAAGATAAAAAAAATACTGAACACCTGGTGTACCGATTACAAATGGACTCGTATCGATGCCGGTAAAGAAGTTTTTGAAGTTCAAGAAGCTATTATGAATGAAATCAGCTCTCTCGCCCCCCGACACCTAGTACCCCAAATAACGGTATCCTGACTTCCTGTGTAACTGAGGAAACGGACCTGCGTCATGCAGCACGCTGTTGCCTACATACCAGTTACCTCCTTGTTGATAGGCTACAGCACATGTTTGATCAAACTGGCCTTCAAAGTTGGGGTAAGGTGGTTGAACTTGTTGATTGCCCGCGACTCCTTGGGGCACCCTCCCACTATAAGCATGGTGGATTCTACCATTCAGTATATAGACACTACAGCCACCTAAGCTTTCCGTGAATATGTAATTTGTTCCGAGGGGAAGGTCACAACTTACCGTCCTATGCACCGTAGGGCCATCCAACCACATAGCCCTTATTCCTCTCGTCAGGACCCCCACACAACTTCCCCGATACCGCGCTTGGGTAAGTAGTACTACCCCGCCTGCCGCGGCGGCCTGTACTCTAATGTGCCCCTCCGGGTTAAAGATCTGCAAGTCGAAATCATAAATTTGACCAGTCGCCAGCCCCCTCTCATTATTGTTGGTCGTAAAGCAGGTTGGCACAATAATTGAGTGATTTGCTAAATAGTTAGCAACGCTGCTCATAAAGCGTTTGTTTTGCCCATTCATCCAGGTAGTTCATCTCTCTTTTTGAAGAAAAAAGGAATCGGCCATCATTCTGTCACACGTCACTGGTCCGATGGCGGAAGCTTGTCGCGTTTCTCGAAATCTGAGGTTGAAATCAGGGGGCGTCGTGCGCGGCCCTTGCCGGGTGGCACTTACCGCCCCAAAACTTCCCTCAGCCTCAAAAGACAACGTTGTCTCACTCGACTAACAATGCTACAGTAACCGCCATCACAACTGCACCCACAGAGATTTATGGAACAGGCTTTAAGCGGCGCCGTCCTATTCGACGGCGACACATTTATCGAAGACCACGGTGTTATCTGTCGCGACGGGCAAATTGAGGCTGTGCTCCCCTCCCATCAACTACCGGCGGACGTAGCGACCACCAAGCTTGAAAGCGGTATTCTGGCACCCGGATTTATCGATACCCAGGTCAACGGCGGCGGCGGTGTGCTGTTCAATAATGCCCCGAGCTGCACCACCCTCGCCACTATGGTGCAGGCCCATCGCGCCACCGGCACCACGGGCATGCTGCCGACCTTGATCAGCGATACCCGGGAAGTCCTCTGCGCCGGCGCCGGCGCGGTACAGCGGGCCGTGGCGGAAAACCTGCCCGGCATCCTGGGACTGCATATCGAGGGACCTTTTTTTAATCCGGCCAGGCGCGGTACCCACAACGAACAATACCTGCACCCACCGAGCAGCGAAGAGATCGACTGGCTGTGCTCCCTGCGGGGCGTCAAAGTCATACTCACCCTGGCGCCGGAACAGACCCGACCCGGCCAGATAAAGACTCTCAGCGACGCCGGCATTCTCGTTTGTGCCGGACACAGCGACGCCCGCGGGGCCGAGATAAGGGCGGCGCTCGAAGAGGGGCTGGTGGGCTTCACACACCTGTACAACGCCATGCGCCCGCTGCAAAGCCGCGAACCGGGCGTGGTCGGCGCAGCGCTGGACGACCCGGACAGTTGGTGCGGCATTATCGTCGACGGCCATCATGTCGACCCCGTATCCGTACGCGTGGCACTGGCGGCCAAGCCCGCCGGCAAAATGATTCTGGTCACCGACGCCATGGCCACCGTCGGCAGCGACGACAAATCCTTTCAACTCTACGGCGAAACCATTTGCGAAACCGGCGGCCGCCTGGTCAACGCCGAAGGCAGACTGGCGGGCAGTGCCATCGGTATGCTCGACGCCGTGCGCATCAGTTGTGAAACCGTGGGCGTCGCCCTCGAGGAAAGCCTGCGCATGGCATCGCTCTACCCGGCGGGACTGCTGCAACTGGATCGGGCCCTCGGCCGCCTGCGTCCCGGTTACCGGGCCGATATGGTGCACTTCGATGCCCGGGGCTGGCGGGTGCACAATACCTGGATCGCAGGCGAACACTGCGCGCACTGACTGCGAACTGTCTTAGTTATGGGGATGTTTTTTATGTGGATATTGCTCTACACCGGTACCTGCCTATGCGCATAGTCATTCTCGACAGCGCCGATGAAGTCGCCGCCTACGGCGCCGAAATTTTCATACGCTGTATCCGCCAAAAGCCTGCTGCGGTGCTGGGGCTGGCCACCGGTTCCACACCGCTGGCGCTCTACCGGCGCCTGATCGACGCCAACCGCGACGCGGTGGTGAGCTTCGCAAAGGTCTCCAGCTTCAATCTCGACGAATATCTCGGACTCGCCGGCGATCATCCGCAGAGCTACCGCCATTTTATGAATACGCACCTGTTCGATCATATCGATATCAATCCGGACAACACCCATGTGCCCCCCGGCGACGCCGCAGATCCGCTACAGGCCTGCGCCGACTACGACAAACTGATCACCAAACTCGGCGGTATCGACATTCAACTGCTGGGCATCGGTCGCAACGGTCATATCGGTTTCAACGAGCCCTCTTCAGGCCTGCAGTCGCGCACCCGGGTAAAAACGCTGACCCGGGCCACCATCGACGACAACGCGCGCTTTTTCTCCACCCAGGAATTCCAACCACACCTGTCGATCACCATGGGCATAGGCACGATCCTCGAGGCCCGCAAAGTCGTGCTGCTGGCCACCGGCGCGGCCAAAGCCGGTGCTATCAAAGCAGCGGCAGAGGGCCCTCTTACCGCGTCCTGTCCCGCCTCGGCACTGCAGATGCATCCCGATGCGCTACTGATCGTCGACGCCGCCGCCGCGGCCGGACTCGAGCGCAAGGCATTCTACAAACATATCGAGCGTGAAAACCAAAAACTCCTGCAATCCCTTGGCAAAACCTGACTACGGAATAAACTCATGACCGCAAAGCGCAAACACCGGGGCATCGGTCTGCTGATGTCCAGCTTCCTGACCCTGGCGGGTTGTTCGGTAACGCCGCCGCCCGCCATACCTAGTGGCGCAGAGCTTCAGTCACTGGATACCATCGCCCGCCATTTACTTGTGCGCCACCAGATTATCGACAATCGCCCGGGTGATCACTGCGATCCAGAGCGCGGTCCGGCCTGTTTTATTGCCGAGATCACACTCAGCAGCAGCGTGGACATCGCCCCCGGCGACTGGGCCATATACTTTTCCCACATCGCCCCGGTGCAAAAAGTGACGGCGGGAGACTTTGCCATCGAACATATCAATGGCGACCTGCACCGCCTGGTGCCGGCGCCGGCGCTCGCCGGTCTCACCGCGGGAACACCGCACACCGTGCGTTATATCGCCGATCTCTGGCATTTATCGCGCTCTGACCTGATGCCCAATTACTATGTAGCCGCCGGTCGCGACGCCCGAGTGATCGCCAGCACAGCCACCGGTATCGATCCCGCCACCGGCCTGGAGACCAAGCCCCACGCCGGCACCTTTGACGACAGCGACAGACATCTACGGCGCACCCCCGGCGATCTCACGCAACCGGCCACCGCCCAAACACTGTTCGATAGCAATCGGCATGCTGCCGCGATCAGCGAGGAAGTGGCCACCGCAATCATCCCCACACCGACCTCCATGTCCCGGTCGCCGGGCGGCGGCCGGCTCGATCTTTCCCCCGGTGTTGCACTGCAACTTAACGGGCTGCCACGCGGCGCAGTGGCCGCGGCCGTAACGGCCTTGGCCGATCTGGGCATCGGTGAAAATACCGCCGGCGTACCACTGATCATGACTCTCGACCCCGCTCTCAACATTGCTCTCGACGGCGAGGCCGGCGCCGAACCGGGCGCCTATCGACTGCAATTGGACAGCAAACAAATAACCGTACAGACCGGCGATCAGGCGGGTGCGGCCAACGCGCTGCGCTCACTCGCCGCGCTGTTGATGCCCGCCGGCAAACAGGTGCCGCTGCTGCAGATCGAAGACAGTCCACGTTATAACTTTCGGGGATTGCACTTGGATGTGGCTCGCAATTTTCACAGCAAGGCACTGGTGCTGACGCTGCTGGAACAAATGGCGGTGTTCAAACTCAACAAACTGCATTTGCACCTGGGCGACGACGAGGGCTGGCGCCTGCAGATCGACGGGCTGGCCGAGCTGACCGATATCGGCAGCCGGCGCTGCCACGATCTCGAAGAAAACCGCTGCCTGTTGCCGCAGTTGGGTAGCGGTCCCAACGCCAATGCCGGCGTCAACGGTTACTACACAGCCGACGACTATATCGAGATCCTACGCTATGCAACCGCCCGGCATATTCAGGTACTGCCTTCGCTCGATATGCCGGGCCATGCACGGGCCGCCGTCAAAGCCATGGAGGCGCGTTACCGCAAGTACCTGGCGCAGGGCGACCGCAGCAACGCCGAGCGCTACCTGCTGAGCGATCCCGCCGATGCGACCCGCTATGAATCCTACCAGTTTTACAACGATAACACCCTGAACGTGTGTATGGAGTCCACCTACCGGTTTATTGAAAAAGTCATCGACGAGGTGGCCCTGTTGCACCGTCGCGCCGGCCAGCCCTTGACGCGTTACCATATCGGCGCCGATGAAACCGCGGGCGCCTGGCTCGACTCACCTGTCTGCGAGGCCTTTATCAACGCCGGACACCCGGGCGTCGCCGCTATGGAAGACCTGGGCGGCTATTTTATAGAGCGGGTCGCCGCCATGCTGGCGGCCAAGGGTATAGAAGCGGCGGGTTGGAGCGACGGTATGGGACACACCGACCCCGCCGGAATGCCGGCGGTGGTGCAGTCAAACGCCTGGGGTGCGCTGTTCGGGGACGGGCACAAAAGTGCGCACGAACAAGTCAACCGGGGATGGCAGGTGATTGTCTCGACACCGGATGTCACTTACTTCGATATGCCGTATGAAGCCGACGCGTTCGAACCCGGCTATTACTGGGCGTCGCGGGGCACCAATACGCGCAAGGTCTTCAGTTTTATGCCGGATAACCTGCCGGTTCACGCCGAGTTCTGGCACGGACACAACGGCCAACCCCTGGTGCTGAAAGACACTATCGAACGCGATAAAAACAACACGATCAGCTACCGCCCCATGGCCGCCGGTAAACGCTTCGCCGGGTTACAGGGACATCTGTGGAGCGAAACTGTGCGCTCGGATGCCGATGTCGAATACCGACTGTTTCCACGCCTGGTCGCCCTGGCGGAACGGGCCTGGCACCGGGCAGATTGGGAAGTGCCCTATGACTACAGCGGCCGCGACTACAGCGCACAGACGCGCTTTTTCACCGCCACGGCGCGCCGGCAACGGGATCGGGACTGGGCCCGGTTTGCCTCGATCATGGCGTTGAAGGTTTTACCGAAGCTGGATGCGGCCGGTATCCGCTACCGCATTCCAACCGCCGGCGCCCGCCTGGTCGATAACCATCTGCACACCAATGTGATTTTTCCGGGGCTGGCGGTGGAGTATCGAATCGACGGGGGGGCGTGGACAGTCTGGACGGCACCGGTTGCCGTTGCCACCGCCGCCGCCATCGAGGTTCGGGTGCGCTCGGCCGACGGTCGGCGCCGGGGTCGCAGTTGGGCGCTAGACTGACACAATCGCACTGCGCTGGCCACAGCGCTATGCGCAATCCGGATGTATCCGCCTATATTTAATATATAGGGACGCCTGCTGCCCGTCACCGAATCAGGTCAGCCGGACTCCACGTTATACTCCTCGACCCGAGGTGACGACCCATCGAGAAATCTCGATGGGTCGCGCCTTTACCGGTAACCAGGAGATAACAATGAAGATAAAAATGATTGGCATGCTGAACAGGGCAGCCGCTGTCGCCCTGCTGTTAACACTCACCGCCGCGGTCCAGGCACAAACTTACGTCAACAGTTCGCTGAACCGATACCAGGCTTACGCCCAGCCGCTCTACGACAGTTGGGGCAACAAAGTGGGTATTACCGTGCACTACAGTATCGGCGCACTTTTCAGCGCGCCCGGCAGTCCCTCTCACTATTCGGCGGTTTGCATCAAAGTGGGCACATCATCGGGCAACCCGTGTATCGACCGGGCCAGTTCAGTTCGGGTCTGGACCAGTACATCCGGCAGTATCGGCTCCTGGCGGTCACGGAATATTATGATGAACTGCAATAGCACCACCAACGCCGTCGTGCAGTTTCACCAACCCTACATCGGCCCGCCCGGCTCGGTCCTGAATTTCTATCGATCCGACAGCCCCGCGTACTGGAACGGTCAGTTGTTTTATTCCGGCAGCAGCGATTCCGCCAAACTGCAGATCGCCGGCTGCGAACAACAATAAATAACACGGAGCCCGCCGGCGGCCCGTGCTGAGGTTCAGCGCAGCGTATCCAGCGTCAGGTCGTGGCTTAACAGGGTTTTGCCCTCGACGTTTTTAATGGCGAGTTGAATACTGACAGGATCGGCTCGCCAGTCGATGGTCATCAAACCATAGTTGGCTTCGGCAATGGCCTCGGAGATGCGGTTTTTGTTGGGGCTGATCTGGTGCCACTCCTCGGTCAGGCCGCTGGCGGTGATATCGATCAACGGGTACGGCAACCCCTCGTCGTAGCGGCTGATCTCCGCCCAGTGCGTGTCGCCACTGATCACCATCAGGCCCTCGACCTGTTGCGCCCGAATCACCTCGAACAGGCGTGCCAGATCGCGGGGGTAATTGGCCCAGGCTTCCCAGCCGGTAAAGTCCGCCAGCAATTGCAGGCTGCTGGCAATAATGCGGACCCGAGCCGGTTGCTGCAGTTCGCGCTGTAACCACTGCCACTGCGCCTCGCCGAGAAATACCGCCTGCTCGCTGGTGTCCGGTCGATAAGGGCCGCGCTTTTGGAGTTTCCTTTTCAGGTTTTGCAGCGGTGTCACTGCCTTGATGGGGGAGCGGTTCCAGCGCAGATCCAACAGAATAATCTGCACCCGGTTGTCCGCTTCGCCGAGATAGTGAGCGCTGTAGATACCGCCCTCGCGGGTCCGGCGCGGCGATGTCGCCGGTTCGCCCCAAAAATCCAGCATCACCTGGCGCGACTCGTGCTTGATCGGATTTTCCCGGCCGGCGTCGTTCTGGCCGTAATCGTGATCGTCCCAGGTCGCCAGCAGCGGCACGCTGCTGCGCAGGCGTTGAAACCCCTCAATGCGACCGAGTTGTTGGTATTTGGCTCGCAGGATATCGGGGTTTTCCGTATCGCCGTAAATGTTGTCACCGAGAAAGACGAAGACATCCGGTTGCTCCGCCAGCACGGCATTCCAGATGGGTTGGGGACGGTCTTGTTTGGCGCAGGAGCCAAAGGCGATTTTGGTCAGGCCCGACTGCGCTGCAGTGTGTTGCGGGTAGACTGCAACCGCGAGATAAACCAACAGTAAACACACCCCTTGCCCTAACGCACCAGCACCCATTGCCTCAATCCTCATTATCGCACCTCCCGGTTGACCAGCGGCAATGGCGCGCCGGCAAGTTTGTAAGTCCGCTGCCAATCGATCTCCCGTGTAGCCATGGCGGTTGCATATATCGCACTCGGGCAAGGCGGGAACGGGAACGGCATCGCCGTTCCCGCCGCGGTAAGGTTATTAAAAATCGACCTGCAGCGCCAGCGCCGCCGTGCGACCGGCACCGAGCCAGCCGCCAAAGCCGCCGGCAACACCGCCGATATACTCCTCGTCGAACAGGTTATTGATGGTCAAACGCAGCTCGTAACCTTTGATAATCCCGCCACCGTGATCACCGGCGACAGCGATATACATATCCGCCACGTCGTAGGCATCCAGGCGCTGGGTGTTCTGCGGGTCGAGCCAGCGTTCTCCCACATGCTTGGTGCTGAGTCCGGCGCGGTAGGGACCTTTCTGCCAATCGAGGGAAATGACATACATGTCCTCGACGGAACCGAACACGGTGTTATCGCGAAATACACCCTGACTGCGCTCAAATAAGAGAAATTCCTCGTCGGTAAAGTCGCCGCCGAATTGACTCTGGTCGAGGCCGAGATAAGTGGAATCGTTAGTGGTGTAAGACGCATAGAGGGCGAAATGGTCATCAATGCGCCAGTTGGCCGAGACTTCGATTCCATCGGTCTCGATACCGCCCATATTGCGGTATTCGCCGTCCTCCTCCTCGAGAAAGTCGATGCCGTCAACGGTGTCCGGCGCAAAGAAGGTAATACGGTTTTCGAAGTCGATCTGGTAGTAAGTCAGGGTCGCGCTAAAGTTGTCGCTGTTATAGCGGATACCCACATCGAAGTTTTCGGCCGTCTCCGGTTCAATATCGTTGAGCGCATCGGGGTTTTCCTCAAAATTCGCCGCTTCCAGCACCACATCCTTAATGGCGGCAAAGTTCTCGGCATAACCGCTAAACACTTCAAAACCGTTACCGATACGCCAGAGCAGGCCGGCGGCCGGCAAAAAATCGGAATCGGACTCAACCTCGGCCGCGCCCACCGCACCGGTAAAGTTGTCCTGGCGCTCCACATCCACATACCACTGTTTGCCACTGAGACGGATTGAGAAGTCGTCGATATCGATAACATCCTCGATGTAGAGCATCACGGTTTCCTGCGGGTACTCGCGGTCATACTGCACCCAATAGGGAATCGCATCGTAATTGAAAGAAACACGCGAGTCGATGATCTTGTGCCAGTCACGGGACTCTTCGCGGGTCTGGTCTTCGTACCACAAACCGGCGCGCAGGCGGTTTTCAAACCGGCCGACCTCCTGCACCCAATCAAAATCGACGGTCAATCCTACCCGTTCCTTGGCGTAGTGGGTGTGGCGGTAGGAGCCTACCGGCACGGCGTCAGCGGGAAAACAGGCCGGATCGAGATGGCGATTGTCGGCGTTGGTGCCGCCGTAGGGAAAGGTTAACGACGCACAGTCATCGGCGGGAGTGAGCGATACACCGTTGCGGTCGACATAACCGATTTGGCCGAGGATGGTACCGCCGAGCACAGTATTACCTGATACCAGCTCCGACTGGGCGTTGCCGGCGCCGTCATTGTTGACATCCACCACATAAGGCGGCAGCCAATCCCCCCTGCCCTCGTTGTCGTGATAGTAAGGCGCGATCTGCAGGCTTATCGTATCGGCGAGTTGCAAGTCGACTTTGATATAGGCCAGCAGGTTTTCACGCAGCGTGGACCAGCCGCGGCGATACACCTGATCGGTAAAGGGTACGCCGCTCCAATCCCCTGTCAGCCGGTCCCAGTCCGCATTTTGCCGGAACTCTGTCAGGCTCACGCGCTGGTAGTTGTCTTCATGGGTATCGTCATAAGCGGCGTAGCCGGTAATGGTGGTAGTGCCGAACCCGGAGATAAACTTAGCGGCCAGATGTGTGCGGTTAGTCTCGCCGGACTCGTCGATCCAGGTCTTGACATCGGTATCAGAGTAACTGAAGTAGGCCCGCGTGTTGCCAAAGAGTTCACCGGTGTCATAGCGGACATAAATTTTCTTCGCATCGAAATCACCATTGATGGCGCTGACCCGAAAGCGCTCGTCCTCTTCGGGGTCCTGGGTGATAAAATCCAGCGTTCCACCCAGGGCTTCGTGGGATTTGGAGGCGATATCGGCGGTTCCCTGGGACACCCTTACAGTGGCGATATTCTGCGTATCGATAAAGCGGTTCGCTTTGGAACCGCCGCCGTAATTGGAGTTGCCGTTGGGAATACCGTCGATGGTCATGCCGATCTGCTGCTCATCCAGACTGATCTGAAAGCCGCGGATGGAGACGGTAGTGGACCAGTCGTCGGAACCGAAAACATCACCTTCGTTAACCAGCACACCGGGTACATTATCAATAACCGCAAGCACGCTGGTAATCGAACTCTGCTGATCCAGCATCTGCCCGGTCACGGTATTGTTGGCATAGGCCGCCCTTTCCGACAGAACCAGCACCTCTTCCATCTGCCCTGTGCCCGTGGCCTGTTGCGGGCCGGCACCGACCCCGGCCGACAGCGTGGTACAGATCGCAACAGATAGAGCGGATTTTTTACTGCTTAACATACAACCCTCCAGAGATGATTTTTGTGCCGCGAGTCTGCTGCAAGTTTGTGACAGGTAACTGAACGTCGGGAAGGTGTAACGAATTATTCAAAAATAGGTCACGAGATGGAAACGAATATTTCAAGAAATCGGCATATTTTCGTAACGGAGAACCGCTAACGCGTGTGTTTCGCTAGGCGCTGGTGTAAATGCACAACGCTACAGACAGATGTGATAGCAATACTCCCGAGGTCAGCCGCAGGCGTAACGTCAGGTAGCCTTTGGTATATGTCGAAGCCATCCATTGGCTTTCTATAACGTAGATTCCGATATATCCAAAGCTGAGCAGTATCAGGGCAAGCAATGGGTAGACAAAAAGAACGCCCCACCCCACCAGGGCCAGCACGTTAGTCAGCAAGAACAGTAAGCGTGAATTTTGAACGTTTGACTGTGACAGTTGCCCCCACAGCGCACCTGCCACAAAACTCAGTATAACGACACTGTAAGTTACAAATACATAACCCGCCTGCTGCCGTGACTCCGGCAGCCACCAGATCGCTGTCGCAATGGCGACAAATGGAATCAGCCCTGCATACCCGAGTTGCTTTTGTATGACGGGTGTAGCTTGCGGGCTTACCTTTTCCATATTAGCGGGAGTTCGACAACTTGCCGGAATCTGCCTGCGGGGGCCAGGGTGCGCTCGGGCTGTAAACTCACGGCTACAAGACCATCCCGATCGCGTCGCGAACTTTCTTATTATCCGGTTTCGTCGCGCTGCCAAAGCGCTGCACGACTGCCCCGTTTTTATCGATGACGTACTTGTTAAAGTTCCAATCCGGTTGCTTGCTCTGGCGATTAATGGCCTTGAATACCGCGTTGGCCCGATCACCGGTTACCCGACTCGGGGCCAGCATGGTGAAACTGACACCGTAGTTCTTGTAACAGATGGCGGCGGCTTCAGCTTCGTCTTTTGCCTCTTGACGAAAATCGTCACTGGCAAAGCCAATGACCACTAAACCCTGTGCCCCGTACTGCTGGTGCACCGCCTCCAGGGCTTTAAACTGGGGAGTGAACCCGCAGTGGCTGGCGGTATTGACGACCAGAACCGGTTTGCCTTCGACCAGATCGCATAAGTTAACGGTTTTGCTGCTGTGCAACAGCCGCATTTCCGCATCAAACATTGCCGGACACCCGGCATAAACCGCTGAGCTGCCGCAGGCGAACAATAAGAAGGTGAACACAAGTCTTAGCTGCATCATCTGTACTCCATAACCGAATTAGCGGGTAGCAAGGGTGACTACAATAACGCTACCCGTCTATTTTTACGCATTTTTGCGCTGGCCGGTTCAAACCTGACCGCCAGCACGATGATATCCACTGCGCCCATAAAAATTCAAGGTTCCCGACTTCGAAACCCTGATAAAAGTACGGCAAGTGTCTATTAGTCAATGTAAAAAGACGCCATGTCTACGCTTTGTCTAGATTGTTTTACCCCGTTGCGTAACCCCAAATGCGATCCTCTCTCAAGTTTCCCTAATTTCCTCAAACAGAGAACTGAATCAACCAGACCAGCGTAGAAGCCTGGTGATAACTACGAAATAGGAGCCTCACCATGAGAGAGTTTCTCACCACTAGCTGGAGCCTGGTTATGGACAACCGTTTCAATCCCCTGCGTCACCTGGACTTAGCCTCCCAACACTACTTTATGCAAGTGCTGGCGTGGATGTGGAGTATGGTATTTTCCCTGTCCTTCCTGTCCATCTTCCACTTCCACCTGCTTTGGTTCGGCCACCTGTTGCTGGTAGCCGGTGTCTTTATCACCGTCGCTGTCTTTAGCAAGGCCGAGGCCACCGCCAAAACACAGGAATCAGGCTCCGAACTGAGCCATGGGTCGGTATGCGTATGGCAACTGGATAGAGAAGCTTAGGCGAATTGGAAATAAAACGGGCTCTATTAGAGAACCGCTGGTCCTGAATGACACTCGTTTCACATGCCTATTTTTGGCGGTGATACTTTTGCAAAGAGGTGCCAATTGACCGGTCTACCTCCGGCGGGAGCTTTCAGAAACACGGACTAGGCGTCCCCTCGATGAACCCGTCCATGGGGACTTCCCGACAGCATCCCTGCTGTCGAGAGTTTCTGAAAGCTCCCGCCGGAGGCAGACCTACCCTCAGCATTTTTAATCAAAATCGCTAAAGCCAGCGTAAGGATCGATAAACCGGGCAAATCGCCTTAATCACCAGGAGTAGGCGCCTGAAGTAAGTGCCATTACCACCGATCCTCTCTAGCTTTATCGACAATCGATAACCGGCATGGTGGCAACGGCATCAAGCGTTTTGATCTCAACCTTCATCGATGCGACTGAGCTGCTTCAGAAACGCGTTCCCCGCTTTAGCGTTTGGACAATCGAGAATAAATTTGTTGTGGAAAAGAATCGTCAACGACACCGTGCCATTGCTGATACAAACGGTATAGCCGTCAAAATCACTGCTGGCGCTGAGCCCATCCAGCACAAACTTATCGTCTTGACGGATGCCCTTGCTGGTAATCGTCTGGTAAACACGCAGTGCCTGTTTAACGTTGATTTTTTCTTCCATCGGGAGTCTGCTGACTGTGGGGTGGCTCGAAGGAAGTAAAACACTCTTGGCACGTCTTTACAATCATTTTAGATCGACAGACACCTCACCCGGCAAGCCAGACGACTATGGCGCTTTCCCGGGAATGGAAGGCAATTATTTATGGGCCCGCTGATCGAAGGTTTCCACCAATACCCATAGCGTATGCTCCCGATCCGGACACCGCTTTTCGGTCTGCCATTAGCACCTGTTTTAGCTGCGCCGGCGGCCTTGCCGGCGCAGAAGGCTGAAAGCCCGGCAACGACATGGGCTGGCTCCCGGATTAGGGCTTATCCATGGAACGGCGGTGGCGGACACCTGCCAGGCCCGTTAGTCCACCTGCACCCAACCGCGAATCAAGTCAAAGTATACGAATTTCACGCCGACCGACTCCACATAGCGCAGGTCGCCGTTAATCGGTGGTTCATACTCCTCCAGCCCCTCCAGCGCCAGTGCATTTGCCATAGCCGCCTTCGGTGTGCGTTGGGCAGGCAGTTGCGACAGGTGCAGCTCTTGCGCGGTCCAGGTCAACCCATCCCGTTCTACGGGGGTGGCCTTGGCGTGATCGGCGGTCAAAAATACAGCAGAAGTGCCTGCCAACTTCTTGTAGGTCGATATTGTCATAGGACGGTACCGTTCATTTTTAGAAAACGCCCCATCCTACGGGGTCCCGCGGTGCGGCGAGTTGTTCTCAATCAAGTCTTTGGGGATTCAAAGGCCCGGCCGGCTGATCGGGCTGCCCGTTAACGCGAAGCTGTCTAATCACTGCCGGCACGGCAAGGCCGACGGTAAACAGCACGGCAGGCAACAACTCACAGTTTGATAATGATATTGCGCTTGAACAACACCCAGGCAATGCCCCAAAACAGCGTGATATGAGCCAGGGCGAACGCCAGGGAGGCATTGATCGGGCTGAGGCCCTGCAGAAACCATTGGTACAGGGCGGTATGGCCGTTAATCACGCCGCCCGCGCCATCATTTACCTGGATAACCCAGTAGCTCCCCACCCACACCCAGGACAGGGCGTAGATAAACAGTGGATTGAGGCCAAAAACCTCACCGGGGAAAGTCACGGCGGCAATAGGTTTGAGGTCGGCCACCGCGATACAGACAGCCAGTGTCAGCATCGCCATACCGCCGCTTAACAAGACGAAAGAGGGCGTCCAGAGCGATTTGTTAATCGGCAACCACAGGTGCCAGATCAGGCCCGCCAGCACCAGCCCCGCCCCCGCACCACACAGTATTTTTACGCGCCGGTAGGGGTTGGGGTCCCGGCACAGCACCCGGGTGATCTCATAGCCAATCAGCGTGGTGACCAGCGCCGGCAAGGTGCTCAGCAACCCCTCCGGATCGAAGGCGACCCCATCGAGCTTCCACATATGGCTTTCGCCCAACACGGCGAGGTCAAGCGCTCGCGCGGGATTGGTTAACAGATCGTAGCCCCCGCCGGCATAGAGCCCCCCCCAATAACCCAACAACAGGCCGGCCGCCACCAAGGCCCTGGCCGTCTGCCCGCAGCTGATGACGATCAAGGCCGCGCCGATATAGACCAGACCGATACGCTGCAACACCCCCATAATACGCAGATTCGACAGCGGCTCCTGAAACGGCAGTGCATTCAGCAGCAGGCCGATCAGAAAAATCAGGCTCCCACGCACCACGATTTTTTTCACCAGCGCCGGACTCAAATGCCCGCTCAGCCGGTGCAGGGAGAAGTACATCGCCGCACCGACGATAAACAGAAAGTAAGGAAAAATCAGGTCGGTCGGTGTCCAGCCGTGCCACGGCGCGTGACGCAGAGGCGCATAAACATGCGACCAGGAACCCGGTGTATTGACCAGAATCATAGCAGCCACAGTGTAGCCGCGGAACACATCCAGTGCTCTGAAACGATCGCGCATCGGCTCAATCCACCATCACGGCGGCGGACTGCACCGGTTGGTTGGAGCGCTTGAACCAGTAGCGCGTCAGCACGACAGCGGCGGCCGTTGCCAGCGCCAGGGCGACGGCCGCGCTATAGTTGCCGAACAATACGGCACCGACAGTAAACAAGGCACCGTAGATACCGAGCGTTGACAGGGCGGCGGCATAGGCGCCCTGCCTGATCTGGGCGGGTTGCACCCGCAAACTGCCTTGAAACTGCTGTAACACCGCGGCATCGGTAGGTGCGGTTATAAAAGTCACTGTCACCCACCCCGCCGTGGTCAACGCCACACTCAGCACCAGCTTCTGCCAGGCGAGCAGCGACTCGAAAGGGCCGAATTCAAAAAACAGGCTGACGGCGAATGACAATACCATCGCCGCTATTTCGCTCCAGGCATTGATCCGCGGCCAGAACCAACGCAACAGAAACAGTAACCCGGTCCCCGCCCCCACGGTCAACAACAACCTGAAAGCCTGCATGGCACTCTCCAGCATCAACGCCAGCACCCCCGCCAACACCATCAACACCGCGGTAACGATACGTCCCACCATCACCTGCCGGCGGTCCGACGCATCGGGGCGCACAAAGCGGGCGTAGAAATCGTTGACATAGTAGGAGGCCCCCCAGTTGAGGCTGGTGGAAATCGTCGACACATAAGCCGACACCAGCGAGGCGACCACAATACCCAACACCCCGGCCGGCAGGAAGGTCAGCATGGCGGAGTATGCGAGGTCCTCCCTGACCAGATGTGCCGGCACCTGCGGCAGCGCCGCCGCCAGACTGGCGAGGTCGGGAAACACCACCAGCGACGCCAGCGCCACCAGAATCCAGGGCCAGGGCCGTACGGCGTAGTGGCAAAAATTGAAAAACGCCGAGGCCGCCACCGCATGGTTTTCATTCTTCGCCGCCAGCATCCGCTGGGCCACATAGCCACCGCCGCCGGGCTCGGAACCCGGATACCACACACTCCACCACTGCACCAACAAAGGCACCAGCAGCAGCGGGATATACTGATTGGGATCGGACATATCGGGAATAAAGGCGAGCTTATCGGCCACGTTGACATGGGCGAGCAGATTCTCCAGGCCGCCGACAGCGGGATGGTTGACGGCGTAGTAAGCCGCGAGCATGGAGCCGGTCATCGCCAGCACAAACAGCAGCATATCGGTAATCAAAACCCCGAGAAAACCGCCGGCGGCGCTGAACACCACAGTGATCAGCCCGGCGCCCATCACAATCATCTCCGGCGAGACCGAAAACAGCACGGTGCCGATTTTGATCGCCGCCAGGGTGACGCTGGCCATGATCATGACGTTGAAAAAGACCCCCAGGTAAAGCGCGCGAAACCCGCGCAGGAAGCGGGCCGGTTTGCCGCTGTAGCGGCGCTCGTAGAATTCCACATCTGTGGTTACCCCCAGGCGGCGCCAGATTTTGGCATAGACGAAGGTTGTCAACATGCCCGTGATCAGCATGCTCCACCACACCCAGTTACCGGCGATACCCTGGGAGCGCACGATGTCGGTGACCAGATTGGGCGTATCGGCGGAGAAGGTAGTCGCCACCATCGACAGCCCCAACAGCCACCAGGGCATACTGCGCCCGGCCAGAAAATAACTGCTGCTGTCGGCTGAGGCTTTCTTGCTGACCACAAAACCGATAATCAGCGTAGTCGCCAGCGCCGCCGCCACTATGGACCAGTCGAGAGGGGATAGTTGCATGGTATTCACTGCCTTTTTATATCGATAGTTACACTTTTATTCGGCTTTATCTTCAGCGATGCTCGGCGCAATTAAAACGCCTATACGCAAAAGTTCAACTCTGCTTTTTTAAGCTCAGCCCTGCTTTTTGAGGTAAATGGTGTTGGAGGAACTTTTGTCACGATCCAGGCGCGGACTATGCCTCACCGCAAACGCCTCCCCGCGCGCCCCTTAACTCGACCCTGTTTCAGAATCTGTTTCGTCACTACCGACAAGACGGGCAATAAAGTGCCGCAACTGCAGCCCGGCAGTTACGATACAGCCTCTAAGCAAAAAACCAGGATTCAAACAACGTGCGCTTTAGTTCACTTTTTTCTTTCTTATGATGCGTCACCCGTCAGGCGCGCAGCACCTCCCCACCCGCTGCTCCCAGGCCGCCGTGCTCGGCCTGCGCAAAGTACACCGAACCCACCTCCGGCTGCTCCAGCGGAGCGGAAATTCTCTCGATCAAGGCCGCGCTCAAACGCGGCAACAATCGCGTGGAGACACCGCCGATCATCGACAGCCGCGGCGGATCGAGCGACAACAGTTTGGCGGCCAGCGCTTCGATATAGGCCGCGCCCTCATTCACAATGGCACCGGCTGTCGCATCCCCCCGATCGGCGAGGTCAAACACCAGCGGCGCCAGGCAGGCAAACTCACAGGAGCGGGCACCGGCAAACAGTTCTATCAGCTCCAATACCTGGCAGTTGTAAAACGCCCGAATAGAGCCGGTGAGGGCCGTCGCCGGTGCCAGGCCGTCATCGGCCAGCATAACAGCCTGCACGGCCTTCAATCCCATCCAGGCGCCGCTGCCTTTGTCACCCAGTTGAAATCCGTGGGCACCCAGGGTGAGGGTCTTGCCGCCGACACTGGCGTAGCCGCAGGAACCGGTGCCCACCACAATTACGGCACCGTCTTCTCCCCGGTGTGCACCCAGGCAGGCGGCGTGCAGATCCGTGGTCAAGTACATATGCTTGAAAGGATGCCCCCAGCCGTTGATTGCCTGCCACAAACCCGGCACGTTGACCCCGGCCAGTGCTACCCCGGCAACTACATTTGCCATAGCGCCCGCGTCAAACCCCGCCTCCTGCAGCGCCAGTGCGGCGGCGCGGGTAATTGCCTCCCCGGTTTTCTCAATGCCATTTACCGGGTTGGCCGGCCCCGCCAGGCCACTGCCCAGGTATTCACCATCGGGCGCTACCAACCGCGCCTTGCATTTACTGCCGCCGCCGTCGATACCGAGAAAAAGTACATCGCTCCCTACTACATCAACCACCATGATTTAACCTCTAGCAGCACTTCGAGACGGGTGTTGGGCGGCAAACTGACGCTCGCCTGAGATGCGGAAAAATCAAATTCATAGCTTAATTACCGTGGCACGACGCCCCTAAATGGCGCCATTTGTGGATGTTATCAACCCTAGTCTGGGTTTACGCTCAGTGGTTTACGGTCGAATCTTATACTAACCTCAAATTGACAACGTTGTCTAAATGAAAAACCATAATCTGGGATCTTTCAGATGTCAAGTTGTAATTCTGCCTGCTAACAGCTACTTATATGGGTAACCCCCGACAGACAACGTTGTCATCAGGGTCTCCGTATCTGGCATGCCAATCGTGGTAGCAGCCCCGGGTGCCCTTCTAAAGTAGCCGTTAGACTTTCTGAAAACCGAATTGCCGTACCCGCTCGATCAGCTCTCTGTGTCCGGGGAGTCCGCCGGCGACCTGTTGAAAAACCCGTTCGGTGTAAGCAAACGCCTGACGGGCACGGGCAGTTTCGGGGAATCGGTGTGCCAGGGTCTCCATATCGGTGAAAAATTCCATGCCGTAAAGCACGTAGAGGTAGTTGGACAGATTGAAAATATCCAAACGGCTCGGAAAATCGTAGTCACTGGGCGGCTGGTAGCGCCACAGCGCCAGATTGTCCAACAGGCTGGCGGGCGCCGAGTCGGGTCTGCGGTTGTCCCGCCAAAAATCACTGTCATCGCGTTTGGACAGATAATAGTGCAGTTTGATAAAGTCGATCACCCTGTCCCAGCCATACTGCACATGTCGGTTGAAACGCCGAGCGATTTCCGGCATCGCCGCTTTGCAGGCGGGAAACTGTTCCGCCAGCATGCGCGCCGTGGCGTCGTAAACCAACAGGCCGGTCGCTTCCAGGGGCTCGACAAAACCCTGGGACAACCCGATCGCCACACAGTTTTTGTGCCAGAATTTTTCCCGGTAACCGACCCGCATCGGTATGCGGCGACTGTCCAGTTTATCCGCAGCCGACCCGATATATGCCCGCAGTACACGCTCTGCCCGCTCGTGGTCGGTGTAGCGGGTCGAATAGACATAGCCGGTGCCGCGCCGGGCCGACAAGCCGATATCCCATATCCAGCCCGCCTCCTGGGCCGTGGCGATGGTGTGGCTCGGGATGGGGGTGTCGGCGGCGGCATAGGGCACCTGCATGGCCACGGCGTGATCGACAAACAACACGTCGCTTTTGTCGGTGAAGCCGACCGCCATTTTCCGGCCCAACAACAGCGAGGCAAAACCGGTGCAGTCGACAAAAAAATCGGCGCTGAGAGTGCCGGCGCTGTCGGTCACAATAGCGCTGATCTCGCCCGAGTCATTGAGTTCGACATCCTGCACACTGGCGAGCACATGGCGCACGCCGAGCCGCTCGGTCGCGTGTCGGGTCAGAAAACGGGAGAACTTGGCGGCATCCAGGTGGTAGGCGTAGTTGGTGATGCCCTCATATTCGGCCTGGGTGATATTTTTTGGCGCCAACCCCCGATCGCAAATTCGCCCCTGCACCGACACGGCATCGACATAGGAGGTTTGTTCCGCAGCGCCCAACAGCCAGTAGGGTGTCAAATCGATATCGGTAATATTCGGGTAGTCGAACACATGGTGATAGCAGTCCCCGCCTTCAGCTTCCGGTCGCAGCCAATTGACAAACTTGATGCTCTGCTTGAAGGTCGCATCGCACTCGCGGACAAATTCGCTTTCACTGATACCGAGACTGCGCAGACTTTGGCGGATGGCAGGCACAGTGCCCTCCCCCACCCCGATGGTGGGGATTTCGCTCGACTCCACCAGGGTGACCTTGACGGCACCGGACCTGTCGGCGTGCAGCCGTTTGGCCAGGTGACAAGCGCTCAACCAACCGGCGGCACCGCCGCCGACGATAATGATATGTTTGATGGCATCCCTGGAGTCCATAGCGTCGTATCACCTCTGCGAATCATCTCTGCGAGCCACACGGCACCGGCAGGCGCGGCGTTTGGGCAATCGGGACCGGGCACTCCCGGGCCGGCTACAGGGACAGTGCTTCTTTCCGTCGCGACAAGTGGCGCACCTGCTGTAGCGAGATCAAGTGTGCATAGATCGGCGCTAAGAAACCGCGGCGACGCAATTCGTTGAAAGCCGTATCCGGTAGTTCGTTAACGCGTTTTTCATCAATCACATAGATACCGTCGATTTCGGCCTTATCGCCCTGCACCTCGACAACCAGGCTCCGCGCCGTTAGCAGGCCGGCGTCTGCCAGGCGGCCGACAAAAGCGCGCGTCACCTGCTCGCCGTCATAATAATCGACCAGGGCCTGCTTGCGGTGCTGGAGGTAGCGGCTTTCAGTGCCGTCGTCCTCGAACAGCCGCTCACCCCGATCGGTCTGTAACTGAATACTGGCTTCGTCCACGCCGACCATAAGCTGCTCGCGATCGGCATCGTTTTGCACCAGCTTGAACGGCTGATTGCGGATACAGCCGGGAATAAACAGGCTGCTCCAGTCGGCGGCGTTGAGGTATAGGTTTTCTCCCGCCTGCAGCCCCAGTAGCAGCACCGGTTGAAACTGCCCGGTCTCGGCATGCTTGACAAAGACAATGGGAAATTCAGTGCTGGCCGCCACAAACTCCTGCGCGATCAGCGGCAGCATATGCTGGGATCTTGCGGCGTCAACATTGAGCGCAGGCTCTACCTTCAGATCCCGGTGGCGATCTTTGTGCAGGGGGACTATTTTACTCATACTTTTTTATTCGTACTTTCTGTTAGTACTTTCTGTTAGTACTTTCTATTAGTACTTTCTATTAGTACTTTCTGTTAGCACTTTCTATTCATACCTATCGGTGACTTAACTTTACGCCTTATTCATATTTACGCCTTATTCATAACGCGGTTTCTTCGCGCTATCGCCGGATTGGACGCAGTATAACGCAAATTTTTTAGCAAAAAAAAGGGAAGCGGTGCTTCCCTTTTTTCGACAGCGTCTGACCCTCAGTACCTGAAAGCCACACCCAGGGCAATACGGCGGGCCATCTCGTACTCATATAGCGGGAAGCCGCGATTAAAACCGCTGTTATCCCGCGGTACCGGATCGTTGCCGAACTGCTCGGCCTCCTCCTCCAGTAAATTAACGATATCGAGTTTGAGATCGATGTTGTCGGTGACCGACCAGGAGGCGCTCATATCCAGCGAGCCGAAATCGTCGTGCAGGCGGTTACCGTAGGCGCCGGTTTCCCGCAGCATATATTCACTGCGCCAGTTATAGGCCAGCCGGGCCTGAATGTACTCGTTTTCGTAGTAACCGGTAATGTTGAAAGAGTCCTTGGAGCTGTCACTCAGGAACGGATTGCCGTCAGTAAAAGTATCTCTATCGGTCTCAGTATCGGTATAGGTATAGTTAAAGATGCCACCGAATCCATTGCCGAAGTCATGTTGATACTGGAATTCAAAGCCTTCAATGGTGGCAGATTTACCATTGGTTTTTTCCTGGACTGTCCAGCCGTTTACAGCTTCTTCAGGCGGCAAATCAAACGGAATTTCCGCCGCTGTCGCCGATCTCTGGGTAAAGGTGACAAAGTTCTTCACATTTTTTGAAAAATAGGCAAGTGACAACAGCGAATCATCAGTGAAGTACCACTCGATACCGAGATCAAACTGATCGGCTACAAACGGCTGTAAGGCGACATTGCCCAGGACCCAAAACTGGTTGTCCGGCACATCGTCATCAGTCCCGAGCGTGTTGGGATTAACGTACATATCGACATATTGGGGCCGCGCCAGTGCCCGGGCCGCCGACACTCGCAGCAGCATGTCATCCGCCAAGTCCATTGCCAGGGTAAAACTGGGCAGTACCTCAGAGTAATCCGCGTCGTCTTCTGTTCTTACGCCGTCGAGAAAGTAAGTCGATGTGGCATCAGTGGTGATATACCGAACACCAAAGTTACCGCGCATACCCTCGGTGTCAAACGATGCCATCACATAGGCGGCCACATTGGTTTCATCGATTTCGCTGTAGGAGCCCAGGTCTTCAGTCTGGCCGATAATACTGCTCTTGGCCCATGACTTCACGGCGTCGGTATCGAGCTCCAGCAGACGAAAATTACCCGCCCCGGCATCGATGCTGCCGCTGCTGAAATCTGCCGTAGAAATGACGGGGTTGAAGTCATCGGCCTGGATAAATTCAAAACGTCGGCTGGTCGTGTTGTGATCGGCGTACTTCAATCCGGTCTTAATCGACTTGATCACACCAAAATCCACCTCGAACTCTGCGTCCCCCTGGACATAGCTTTCTTCATCTGTCTTCGGTGTGCGGTTGAAGTTCGGTCCGCCCGCCATACTGACCACACCCGGATCATAACGGTTGACATCGAAACCGGGAATATTCCAACGCTGGCCGCTGCCGCTGAAGTCGTAGGTGCCGTTGGTGAGGGCGGGTTGCTGCTCGTCGTTGACAACCATCTCAAAATCGGTACCGCCGGTAGAGGTGGTTTCACCTATCTGGAAGTGGAGAGTGTAGCCGTCCCCCGTGTAATTGACATCCAGGTCGAATACTTCCGAATTCATGGTGGCTTCACGGGGTCGCGCCTGGTAAAAAGCGATATTCAGTGGTCCGCTTACCGGTGTGCCGTCTACCCTCACGGTATCGTCACTTTCGGCACGCGTAAACCAGAGCGCATAATTGGTATTATCGGCCTCCATTTCCATATCGATGGCATTGAAGACAATATCCAGGTCTTCGGTCGGCTGATACTGAAAGGTCGCCGTTAAAGCCGTGCGTTCGCGCTCCTGCTGAAAAGCGACAGGCCCGGCGCCCCAGGCCCAAAACGCTTCATTGCCTTGCCGCAATAAACTGCGTTCCTGGGCCACGGCGGAGACCAGCACACCAAAATTTTCCGCAGCATTTTTCCAACTGACCAGACCGGAGTACTGCGGGTCGGTCTCCTCGGAATCAGACTGGTATTGCCCCTCCAGGGAGCCGTGTAGACTCAATGCATCCAAATCCAGCGGCCGGCGGGTCTTGACCACCACGGTGCCACCCACACCGCCTTCTGCCAGGTCAGCGCGGGAATTTTTAAAGACCTGGACGTCGCCCACCAGTTCAGAGGGCAATAATTCATAGTTAAAGCTGCGCTTGGCGGGCTCGAGCACAAACCAGCCCGTCGAGGCTACATTTTGCCCATTGAGTGTGGTCAGCGTCAGGTCCTCGCCGGCGCCGCGAATCGACACCCCCGAACCCTCGCCAAACTGGCGCTGAATCGTCACACCAGGCACCCGCTGCAGCGACTCCGCCACGTTTTTATCCGGGAACTTGCCGATATCCTCAGCGGTGATGACATCCACGATATTGTCGGAAAAACGCTTAACATTCAGGCTTTTTTGCAAGCTTGCGCGCAGGCCGACGACTTCAATAATCTCGTCGACTTGTTCCGCTCCGTCCTGTGCCAGCACCGTGTTGGTACTTAAGGCCAGCGCACCCAGCGAACCACAAACCACCAAGGCTTTGTTGGCAATGCGCACAGCTTCTCTAAGCTTCTCTGACATGAGATCCTCCCCTCGCTCTGCTTTCTTGAGTCTATTGTTTTAGCGCTGCCGAGACAACGTTGTCGAAACAGTAATACACAGCAGACAACGTTGTCAATGAGATTTTGGGACACCACTAGCAAAAACCACTCGAAGTTGTGGGTGATTTCAAGTCAAGGTTGTGAAGCAAGCCGGAGGCAGATCGCCGAGGCGGTTCTGCTTAGAGAGATAAGTAATTGAAAATAGTGCGATTATTTTGCCGATCTCGACTAAAAATACTGGAGACAGACCGGTCAATTGGCACCTCTCAGCTAAAGTCACTGCCGTGAGGGGCAGATCACCCGGGTCGGTGCCACTGCCGGCCCGGCGGCTCCCTGAAACAAACGGCTCAGATATCGGCCGGCACCGGACAGGTGGAATCACGAATCACCAGTTTGGGATGAAAACCGTTTTGCAGAGTTTCATCGCCGGATTCAGCACCCTGCCGATCCGACTTCATGCGGTCGATCAGCAGTGCCGTAGCCGCCTGGGCGATGGTGCTGTTGGGCTGCCTGGCCGTGGTCAGCTTGGGCCAGGTCTGGCGGGAAAAGGGGCTGTCTTCAAAGCCGACGATCGACAGCTCCTGGGGCACCGTAATACCCATCAAGCGCGCGGCGAATAACGTACCGGCCGCGATCTCATCGTTACAGGCAAAAATGGCGCTGGGCTTGCGCGCCTCACGCAGCAGTTGCTTGGTGCGCTGGACGCCGGATTCAAACGAATACTCCCCTTCCAGAATCAGGCGCGGTTCCACCTCGAGACCGTTTTTTTTCAAGGCTTCCTGGTAGCCATTCAGGCGTTCGATACTGGATTTGTGCGCCTCGTCCCCGCCGAGAAAACCGATATGCTGATGCCCCAAATCGATCAAGTGTTGAGTGATATCCATGGCGGCGTGGTGGTCGTCGATATAGACGCAGGGCGACAACTCATCGGGCACGGCGGTGCCGGACAGAATGCGCACAAACGCCACCTTCTGCTCGAGCAGCGTCTTCACCACCGAGTCCATCTCCGACAGCGGCGGTGTCAACACCAGGCCCGCCACCTGGGAACGCCGGATCATGGCCGCCACCTCCTCGACCAGATCGGGAGACTTGGCATTGCAGGGATGAATAACAAGCTCATACCCCTGCCGCCGGCATTCCTCCAAAATACCATGCTGAATATCAATAACGTAGTGACTGTTGGGATTGTCGTAGAGATAGCCGATGGAGGAAGGTCTGCCGCGCAGGTGGCGGGCCGACAGATTGGGCTGGTAATTGAGCCGTTTGACCGCTTCCCAGACTTTTTCCTGGAGCGCCTGGCCCACCGTGGGTTCATTGTTGATAACGCGGGAAACAGTTTTAAAGGAGACTCCTGCCAGTTTGGCGACGTCCTTAATGGTTGCCTTCATATATCAGTGTGCCCTCGCGGGAAATCGCCCTTGCCGGTCAGCGTAAATCATTCGGAAGGTTCGCCGCCTCAGCCGACTAACCCGTTGATATCCGAAACAGTTTAACGCGTACCCCGGGAATTGGGAACTGTCCCATCGGGAAGGGACTTTTGGAGGGTGAGGTTCACACCCCTTCCTGAACAGCCGCAGGGGTGGCCCAGCGCAGCCCTGAGTGAGCAATCAAATCGCCCGCCCCGGAATAGGACAGTTGCAGCACGTCCGAACGGCACAGAGACGACAAATGCGGTGTTTTGCCATTTCGGTTTCCGGCAGATTCGTCAAGACCTTTGCGAGTAAGTCACCGAGAACCGACCGCTCGTCAGCAGTAAGTCCCTTGAGGGCCGCTTCCAGCATATCAAGACGACGGTCCATCAGTTGCCGGCGCAGCCTGCCGCCTTTTGGTGTTAGGTGCAGCGCAACAGCTCGGCCATCAGCTCGACCATCGGCAGCCTTGCGTCGCTCGACGAGGCCGTCTTCTTCCAGGCGGTCGATCAAACGCACAGTGCCGGGATGTGAAAGATCGAGCACCTGGCGAAGAATTTCGACGGACAGGCCGGGCGCATATCCGAGAACAACGATTGCCGCAGCCGATTCCCCGGAGCGATCGAAGGTGTGTTTCATGCCGGACCTGATCCGGTCTGTAATTGCGAGGGCAAGCGCGCCCAGCAGGTTTGTCGTGCGATCCATGCCAGCAGTGTATGTATAACGCATAATGTTTTCAATTACAGGATTGACATATATATGCGTTATGCATATAGTTTCACCCTGATTGCTTATACAGGGAGCTGCTATGACCCCCGAACGCATGTATCAGCTCGCGGCTGGATTGGGCGCGGCCAAGAACCGGCAGGATGTCGCCGCCGCCCTCACTTTCATGCACGACGACATCGAACTGACCTCACCGGCTTGGGGTGCGATCGCTCGTGGCAAAGCGGAAAATGCAGCTCTGCTCACGCATTTCTTCGCCAATTATCCGGATTACGAAGTAAGCTTCGAGGGCTATGTTGCGGACGGCAAACACTTTGTCGGCTGGGGTGGAGTCCGCATGACGATGGCTGCCAAGGCGAGCGATGCGAGTGGTATGTTGCCCAACGGACGCCTGATCGCGATCCCGGTAACAATACGGATGACCTTCAAGGAGGATCTGATCGCAACCGAGCATTTCATGTGCGATCTGGCCCAGATCGCCACCCAATCCGGGATTTCCATTGACGGCATGTGGAAGAACATTTTCGGCATGTCGCCGCCATCAGCGGCGACACAATAAGGGGATCGATATGCTTGATCATCTCAAATCCAACGAGGCGGACTGGGACGCGGACAGCCCGCCCGGACTCGAGTTCCTGTTTGAAGCACGTGTAAAACTTCACCTGCCGGCTATGGATGTGGGACCGACACCCGACGGCAAACGCGTGATCTTCCTGGTAAAAGGCGGGACGTTCGAAGGACCTCACCTGCGCGGACGCGTGGTGCCGGACTCAGGTGCGGACTGGATACGCATCCGCCCGGACGGAACGGGTGTGCTGGATGTGCGCTTCTGCCTGGAGACACATGACAATGCCTTGCTCTACCTTCATTGGCAAGGCCGGTTCTGGTCGGCGCCGGAAGACGCCGAATATGCGTTTGATGTTGAAAAGCCGGACGACCCGGCAGGCGCATGGCGCTATTATTTTCGTGCGGCACCGCAATTTGAAACCAGTGACCCGCGCTATGCCTGGCTCAACAGTATTATCGCCGTCACCAAATCCAGAACCGGTGACGGTGGCCCGATCCATCGTTTCTTCGCGGTTACGTGAGATAGCAGGGCATGCACGCCCCAACAGTTAAGTCTGGAGATTTCGAATATGTCAATTAACCAGTCAGAAAAAGCGCGCGCCTTTGTCGCCTTAGATGAGAGACCGGGTCTTTTTGTGACCGCCAATGCTTTCGATGGCTGCTCGGCACGAATGTTGGCTTTGCTCGGTTTCGAGGCTCTTGCCACGTCGAGTTAGGTGCAGGCCGCGAGATAAGGGATAACGGCAAGTGCGGATACATTGCCCGATCGCCGTCGTCGCTTTCAATGCCTTCCTTAAGGGTTGACATGCCCACATATGGCACGCTGTTCCCGACTCCGGTCGGCGACTGCGGTATCGCCTGGTATGGCGACAAGGTCATCGCAACATGTCTGCCAGAGGTGGCGTCCGCCGCGACAGCGGCCCGTCTGACTGCGCGAACGGGATCGAAATGGGGTGAACCACCTGCTCGTATTCGTCGCGCCATTCGATCAATCACTGGGCTGCTCGAAGGAAAAAGAACGGATCTGTCTTTCATTGTCTGCGACTTCAGTGGAGTCGGCCCGTTCCCAAAAAAAGTGTATGCTGCCACGCGCACTATCCCGGCCGGCGAGACACTCACCTACGGGGATATCGCCTCCCGGCTCGGCGACAAACTGCTCGCCCGAAAGGTTGGCCAGGTGCTGGGGCGCAATCCTTTTCCAATTATCGTCCCTTGTCATCGCGTTATTGGTGCGAACGGCCGGCTCACCGGCTTTTCAGCGCACGGCGGAACCGAGACCAAACTCAAGCTACTCACAATCGAGGGGGCATCTATTGGAGAGCAGCAGGGATTGTTCGGTCACCTCCCGATGGCGGCAAAGCCGCGAAGGTGACTCCAGCGCTGCACATTAAGTGACGGTCTTTGTCACCACCCACCTGTGCTTCCCGATCTGCCGTGATCGCTTGAAACCGTGCCGCTCAAACATGGACAGGGCACCGTTGAAAAGAAATGCGGCCGAGACCTTTCGGCCCTCGGTGTTTTCCGGGAACGCTTCGACGCACCCACCACCTAATGTCTTGATTTGCTCGATTGCACCTTCCAATGCGACCGACGCTACGCCGTTGCCGCGATGACCCTTGCCGGAAAAAAAGCAGGTGATCCGCCAGTCAGGTAACATCGAAGCGGTGGCCAGATAGGCACGCTGATTATGGATTCGCGGAAGTTCCTCTGGCGATCCAAATTGGCACCAACCCACGCAGTCCTCCCCCTCGAATACAAGCGATGCATGCGCCCTGCCCTGGCGAACGAGGCATTCTTTCGCCTTGCGCTTCAGAGCTGGAGAGTCGCCGTCCGCACTGGCATCCTTCCCGTGGTACCACGTGCACCAGCATCCGCCCCAGACGCCGTTATTCACCTCGACCAGATGCGCGAAATCCGTCCAGGTCGTCTCGTCGAGCGCTCTGGTTTCATACACTGATTCGTCCTCCTTACCGCCAGGCTATGGCATCAGGGTTTTGATCATCTGCCCAACCAGGGACGGGGTGGTACTGGGTGTTTTTCAGCCCTACGCTGAAATCTCGTGCCGACAGTGAAGTGTAGTAGCAAACAGTGCCCAATGGCAGAGGTCTTGGTTTCGGAAGGCTGAAAAATACCCTGTACCGGCGCGGCCCGTGACGGGTGGCACTCCCCTCAAAAACCCAAACGGAAACAGGATAGTCAGTTGCTGGTAGTCGGGTATCGAAACTGCGTTACTGGAGCCGGTTTACGCCGGGCGGCCCCCTCTAAAGGGAGCGCTCCCGACAATCGCAAAGCCATCGCCCCGCGCAACGCCTGTAAAAAAGTCGCCTATACTCTTTCAAGAACAGTTGTAATGCCCTGCCCCAGGCCGACACACATAGTCGATACACCCAGCGTTCCCTGGTTCTGCTGCATCACGGTCAACAGGGTGCCGGTAATGCGCGTTCCGGAACAACCGAAAGGGTGACCCAGTGCAATCGCGCCACCGTGCAGGTTGACCTTGTCATCCATTTTATCGAGCAGCTTCATATCCTTCAGCACCGGCAGCGCCTGGGCGGCAAAGGCCTCGTTGAGTTCAAAGAAATCAATATCGTCCATACTGAGGCCGGCGCGCTCCAGGGCTTTTTGCGTGGCCGGCACCGGCCCATAGCCCATAATGGACGGGTCCACACCCGCCACCGCCATAGCGCGAATTTTGGCAACCGGCGCAATACCCAGCGCCTGGGCGCGCTCGGCCGACATCACCAGCATCGCCGAAGCGCCGTCGGTAATCTGTGAAGAACTGCCCGCGGTTACCGTGCCACCCTTGGGATTGAATACCGGCGGCAGTTTAGCCAAACCCTCCAGGGTAGTATCCGGGCGAATGGTTTCATCCTCGACCACCTTAACCTTAAAACCGCGCTCATCGTGCCCTTCAATCGGAATGATCTCATCGGCAAAACGCCCGTCGACGGTCGCTTTGTGGGCCAGGCGATGGGAACGTTCAGAAAAAGCGTCCTGCTGCTCGCGGCCGATGCCGTGCATAATACTCAAAAATTCCGCGGTCATGCCCATGGCGCCCGCCGCCTTGGCCACATGTTTGGCCAGACGCGGATTCGGATCGACGCCAAAACCATTGGGCAGATGACCCATATGCTCCACCCCGCCGACAACAAACACATCACCGTTGCCGGTCATCACCGACTGGGCCGCGGTGTGCAGTGCCGACATGGACGAACCGCACAGGCGACTGATAGTCTGGGCGCCGGCGGTGTGGGGAATTACAGTCAGCAGAGAAAACATACGGGCGACATTAAAGCCCTGCTCCTTGGTCTGGTTGACGCAGCCCCAGAGCACGTCCTCCACCTCGTTGGGGTCCACATTCGGGTTGCGGGCAAACAGGCCGTTGACCAGATCGGCAGACAGGTCTTCGGCACGGCGGTTGCGAAAACAACCGTTTTTCGAGCGGCCCATGGGGGTGCGCGCAAAGTCGACAATAACGGCATCTCTCGGATTCAAACTCACGATTCTATCTCCTATAGCCTAAGGCGTGTCAGTGCTCAGGCGAAAAAAAAGTTTCGCCGTTGCCGGCCATTTCACGCAGACGATCAGTGGGCGCGTACAGAGGCCCCAGCTCGGCGTACTTATCCGCCTTGGCGACAAACTCAGCCACGCCCATGTCATCGATGTAGTGCAGAGCGCCGCCGCGAAACGGCGGGAAACCGATGCCGTAAATCAACGCCATATCCAGATCGGTGGCCGATGCGACAATGCCCTCTTCCAGACACCGCACCGCCTCCAGGCACAGCGGAATCATCACCCGGTCGATCGTCTCTTCATCGGTAAAGTCGCGGCGCGCTTCGCAGTGCGGCGCAAACAGCTCCCAGACAGATTCATCGACCACCTTCTTCGGCCGGCCTTTCTTGTCGGTCTCGTAGGCGTAGTAACCCTTGCCGTTTTTCTGGCCGTAGCGATCGGCTTCGAACAGAATTTCACTGGTGGTTTTAAAATCGCGGGACATGCGCTCGGGAAAGCCCTTGGTCATCACCTCACCGGCGTGCACGCCGGTATCGATACCGACCACATCGCAGAGGTAAGCGGGGCCCATGGGCCAACCGAACTTCTCCATCACCTTATCGACTTTGGTAAAGTCGGCGCCGTCGCGCATCATGCCCATAAAGGCACCCATATAGGGAGCCAGAATACGGTTGACCAGGAACCCGGGGCAATCCTTCACAACGACCGGCTTCTTGCCCATCGCCAGCGCGTAATTCACCGTGCGCGCCACCGCGGCATCGCTGGTTTTCGCACCGCGGATCACCTCTACCAGCGGCATCTTGTGCACCGGATTGAAGAAGTGCATACCGCAGAAATTCTCCGGCCGCTGCAGGGGTTCGGCAAGATAATCGATCGAGATGGTCGAGGTATTGGAGGTCAGGATAGCGTCCTTGGCGAGCTTGCCCTCGACCTCTGCCAACACCGCATGTTTGACTTTAGGGTTTTCCACCACGGCCTCTACCACCAGGTCGATCGCGTCAAAACCGTCATAACTGAGTGTCGGTGTAATCTGATTCAGCACACCGGCCATTTTATCGGCGGTCATACGCCCGCGCTCGACCAGTTTTGATAAGAGTTTGGCGGCCTCTGAAAGTCCCAGATCAATACCTGCCTGGTTGATATCCTTCATAACGATGGGGGTACCTTTATAGGCGGACTGGTAGGCGATGCCGCCGCCCATAATACCCGCACCGAGCACGGCGGCTTGTTTCACGTCTTCCGATTGTGACGCCCACTGCTTGGCGGCCTTGCCCAACGCCTGGTCGCCGAGAAACAGGCTGACCAGATTTTTTGCCACCTCGGTTTTCGCCAGCTTGGCAATGGTTTTGGCCTCTTCGCGCAGCGCCTCGTCGCGCTCCATCTTGGCCGCTTTCTGAATCGTCTTGATGGCGCTGACCGGCGCCGGGTAGTGGGGCCCGGCCTGCCCGGCAATCACCGCTTTGGCGGTCTCAAACGACATCATGGCCTCGATATCGTTGAGTTGCAGCGGCGCCTTTTTCTCGGCGCGTTTGGCGGCATAATCCAGCTTGCCGTCGATACACTGCTGCAGCAGGTCCAGTGCCGCCTCGCGCAGCAAGTCCGGCTCGACCACCGCATCCACAGCACCGCAGGCCATGGCCGCCTCGGCTTTTTGGTCCTTGCCGGCGGCGATCCACTCGGCGGCATTGTCGGGACCGATCAGCCGCGGCAGGCGCACAGTGCCGCCAAATCCGGGAATAATGCCGAGTCTGGTTTCGGGCAGGCCGACTTTCGCGCTGCTCGACATAACCCGGTAGTCCGTGCACAGCGCCATCTCCAACCCGCCCCCGAGAGCGTAGCCGTTAATGGCCGTCACCGAGGGGAAAGGTAAATCCTCGATTGCGTTGAAATACTGATTGGTGGCGTATACCGCCTCGGCGATCTCCGCTTCGGAGAGGTTGAAGTTCTTGCCGAACTCAGTGATATCGGCGCCGACGATAAAGACGTCTTTAGCGCTGGTCACCAGCAGCCCTTTGATGCCGCCGGCGGCGGCCAGCGCCTCACCGGCCCGGCGCAGCTCATCGGTGGTGAGCGTGTTGAACTTGTTAACCGATTCGCCCTGCAAGTCGAAATTCAGCTCCGCAATGCCATTCTCCAGCGCACTAACGGTGATGGCTTTACCTGAATAGATCATCTATCAGCCTCTTAAAATGAGAGAAAACGGTGACTGCCCGGACCTCGACGCTGGATATATCGCCATGAGGGGCAAGTTAGGCGACCTCCTGGATCGCTGCGTCAGGTCGGCATCTTCCAGACCGCTAAGGATTAGGGATTCAGGAAGGCGCCTCAATGACAAATTCGCTCCTATTGACTGACAAATAGGGGCTTGCACTTACACCTACACTATAGATGTATCTGGGAGTTATGGCCGGTATGTTGTCAGTGAGGATGCATTTGCGCGGGTTTTCAGGGTGGTTTGGAGGCTTGGGGATTATAAGATCGTGCCACACTGGTCGGTTCACGCCGGCAGAGGTCCTCGCTTCGGAAGGCTGAAAAATACCCTGTACCGGCGCGGCCCGTGACGGATAGCACTGTCCTAGACAAACAGCCCTCCAACGAGTTACCGTAAACCTCGACGCTTCAACTCAACTGAGAGCGATCCCGCCCATGCTGGATAAGCATAATGTCGACGCCTTCAGAGCCAACTACCGGGCCCAGATCAGCCCCATTTACCGCGGCGGCTGGCACGCTCTCGCCGTCGGCGTCATAGGCCTTACCGCGCTGTGTCTGTGGAGCCTGCAACTGGACGGACTGCGCGGCAGCGACTGGCTGATGGTACCCCTCGGCATGGTGCTGGCCAACTTTTCCGAATACGCCACCCACCGCTGGCTCGGTCACCACAAACGCCGCTGGGCACGGTTGTTTTACCAGCGCCACACCGGCGATCACCACAGTTTTTTCAGCGACCGCAAACTCGCCTTCGAGACCTCGAAAGACTGGCGAGTGGTGCTGTTCCCGGTATACCTGGTAATCGCCCATATCTTCACCTTCAGCCTGCCACTGGGCCTGCTTGCCGGTCTGTTGCTCGGCGCCAACGCCGGCTATCTGTTGGCCATCAGCCTGCTGGCGATGTACCTGCTGTATGAGGTCCTGCATTTCAGCTACCACCTGCCCGCACCTCACTGGGTACACCGGGCCCCGCTACTGCGGCACTTGCTGCACCTGCACCGCCTTCACCACCGCCGGGCGCTGATGACCGAGCGCAATTTCAATCTCACGTTTCCACTGTTCGACCTGCTGCTGGGCACCTATTACTGGGAACCGATCCAGTCCGGATAGTCCCGCTACTGTCACTAATCGCACCTTCTCAAAACCTGCCACCGTGCCGGCTCAAGGACTTGCCATGCGGTGCCGTTTGATAAGCACGCGTTTACTTCAAGGCAGGTTTTCGCCAAAATCGGCAGACTGTCGCATACCGGACAGGCGTGTCTTTATTTCAGGAGAGGTTATGGATATTGAAAATAAGGTAGTGGTTATCACCGGCGCGGCCAGTGGCATCGGCAGGGCTCTGGCGCAGCGGTTTCACCGGGAACGACCGGCGCAACTGGTGCTGGCCGATATCAGCACTGAATCGCTGAGTGATCTGGCAACAGAGCTGGGCGCCACCGCCGTCGCCTGCGATGTGGGCAGCGAGGCCGATATCCGCAAACTCATGCAGACCACTGAGGACACCTGGGGTCATATCGATCTGTTCTGCGGCAATGCGGGTATTCTGCGAATGGGCGGTGTGGAAACGGATAACGATACTTTCGCCCAGGTATGGGACGTCAATGTCATGGCCCATATCTACGCCGCCCGCGCCGCCCTGCCGCGTATGCTGGAACGGGGTCAGGGCTACTTTCTGATTACCGCCTCGGCGGCGGGTTTATTGACCCAACTCGGCTCCCTCAGCTACTCGATCAGCAAACATGCGGCCCTGTCCTGTGCGGAGTGGTTGCAGGTGACCCACGGGCATCAGGGTATCAAGGTCTCGGCCCTGTGCCCGCAGGCGGTTGAAACCGCAATGACGGCGGGCACCGACGGCAGCGTGGCCGGGGTCGACGGTATGTTGTCAGCGCAACAGGTGGCCGAGGCAGCGCTGGAAGCTATCAGCGAAGAACGATTTTTGGTGCTGCCTCACCCACAAGTGAAAAAATACTTCCAGAACAAAGCCAACGACTACGGCCGCTGGATCGGGGGCATGCAGCGCCTGCAGGAACAGTTCTCAGAGCTGATGCCGAAAACAGGCGACTGACGGCGCCCGCACCGCGACGCGATACCGGTGCCGGTAATCGGTCGCGGGCATAGGGACTTCCCGGATAAACAACCGCCGCGGTCAACCTAGGGCCTGTCTACACTCACTGAGTGTAGACAGGCCCTAGGGAATGGTGTAAGAAATCTGCGGCGATGTGTCCCAAAAGCCGTTAATCACACAATCCGGGGACCTGGGTGAGGCCGAGGGCAGGATCGCGGTATTGAACGTGATACGGCCGGTGAGCTGGTCAAACTCCCCCTCCAGATCGCCGGCACAGGCACCAAAATAACCGGCTACCCGTACATTTTGCAGCGTGACGGACGTCAAACTCGACGGTTCGAGATTATAAGGCTGGTCCAGAAAAAGAGCGAACCCACAATAGAGAGCCGTAGCGAATGAGAGATCCGGCGCACCGACGGTGGCCGACGAGCCGTCGAGCGCTATACCACCGGACGGATTACAGAACACTGTCGGCCCGCCAAACGCCCCGGAAACCATCATTTGCCCGGACAGCATAGCCGTAGTACCGGTGGGCGACCAGGTCTCGGCAACCGTATTGGCAGTGAAGCCGGTTGCGGTGATGGCCATGGATAAAGCGGGTAATGCTAAAAGTTTTCTCATTATGGCATTCCTCTTTAGGTTGTATGCGGCAGCGTTATACCACCGCTTGGAAAAACTTCCCTCTGTCTTCCATTAAAGTAAACACCGCAACAGCGAGACAGTGAGCAGTAAAAGCACCAGCCCGACAGCCGGCTCCCGGACTCAAAACCGTTTATTCAGGCTAAAGCCAAAAATGCGCGGCTCCAGCGTGAAGACGTTGGCACTGAGTCCGGTGTCGTCGCTGTTGGTAAAAACGTCGGTGATCGGTGAGTCGTCGAAGATGTTCTTCACGTAGAGCTGCATCTGCAATTGTGAAGACGGATGCGCAAGCGTCACCGCCGCATTGAGATTATCCCAGCCCTCCAGCTTATCGTAAGTCGTGTTGTATACCCGCGCATAGCTGTCGGACTGGCGGTAATAGTCGGCGCGCAACTTAAGTTCCCAGTCGCTGAGATAAAATATATGTTGCAAGCCAAGATTAAACGTGAAATTGGGTGAATTGGGCAGCTCGTTGCCGCTGAGATCGGCAGCGAAACCGCGGCCGGCATTGGGCGCTTCGGTCAATGGATTGTAGACAAAACCGAATGTCTGGTACCAGGCTAAATTCGACTCGATTTCCGGCGTAAATGTACCCCAACGCGCCGTGCCGGCGCACAACGAGGCCAATGGGAATTCGACGGTTCTATCGAGAATCGGCTCGAAAGAGAGAACCCTCTCAACCAACTCCACCGGCGCTATGCAGTTGGAGGGAACCTGCACATGCGGGCGCACGAGCATCCAGTCTTCATTGCCCTGCGTGCGATTCATCACATCGATCGACTCCTCGCCTTTACCGATGCGCGTATCCAGGTAACCCATATTGAGATCGATACGGGAATTGGGTGTCAATTGCCAGGCGGTTTCGACCTCCAGGCCCCAACTCTCGGCGTCGAAGTTCTCATTAAACGAAATGCGATCGACGATCTGCGAAACCTGGTAGTCCCGGTAGTTGTAGTAGAAAGCTGTCGCGTTCAGGGTCAACGAGCCATCCCGCAGGCTGTTCTTGGTCCCGATCTCGATGGCGTTGACAAATTCAGGTTTGAACGTGCTGTCCAGCGGCTGGAACTGGACCACCTTCGGGTCGAGGTCGACCCGCGGCGGATTGGAGCCGCCGCCCTTGTAGCCATGGGCGAACGACAGGTAAACCAGGGTCTCATCGGTAAACGGGGTCTGGGTCTGCCAGTCGAGTACAAAGCGGCCCGTAAACCGGTTCCAATTCTGTACGATATCGGGCAGCGCCGGATAGCCCCGACTGACGCGCCCGCCACTGGATGCCCCGGTCCGGGTCCCACGCCCTTCCGATCCCAACAGCAACTGACTGGGAATCGGGGTCGCCGTCTTCTCATCCTGGGTATACCGCAGGCCGCTGGTGATCTTTACAGCGTCGGTGACCTGCCAATAGGCTTCACCGAACACAGCCCAGGATTTGGTGCGCACCAGGTTTCGGCTCAGAAAGTAATTGTGGCCCTGGTCGTCCAACTGGCCGAGCGGATTGGGATCGACATAGACACACTCCCGCTGCTCGTCGATATCGCAGTTGCGGGTCTCTATAAACGGCGAATCACCACTTTCGAAATTATAAAAATACTCGGCGAGATAAGTGAACAGATTGTTAAAGACATAGTAATCGTCCTGCGATTCAAAATCGAGGTAATTGGCACCGAGACTGAAGTCGAACGGGCCGTCGAACGCCGACTGCAGGCGGAATTCCTGACTCCACTGCTCGTTGTCCGATTGGCTGATATCGACCGACAAAACGCCTCTGGACGGACCGAGTTGGGGATCGGTATAAACACCCCCCGGCGTTGGCGGATCGGGATCGACCAGTGCGCCGCTGACATTGAACAAGCCCGTTGAATCTGTAAAATTCGGATCGGAGACAAAACGGTTGTAATCCTGCGAGGAGTAATAGTTGTCGCTGGCATAGGTGGATTGAGAGAAAAACTGCAGATGTTCGCCGAGCGACGCCTCCAGGTTCAACTGGAACAGGTCGTTTTCAGCGCGAAAAACGGGGTCATAACTGGTCTCGATTTCGCGCAGGTCCCTCGATTGCCTGACGCCGGCGTAGGGATCTTCGCCGGGCTCGATGATAAAAGCCTGGGAGCCATCCGCACGGAAACCCACGGGGGCTACGTGGCCCGGGAACCACACGTTGGCGAAGCCGGCGGCGTTAGGTGCGCCGAACGCGTCACTGTCATACAGCGATCCCGGCAGACAGCCCTGACTGAGACGTGCCTGCAGTGAAGCAGTGGGAACTGTTGTGCTGCCGACCACCCCAGGGCCGGGGTCGCGGGTGCACAGTTGCTTGCCCGTGCGCGAACGGCGGTCATCTTCCTTAAAATGCTGCCAGATAAAGTTGGCACTGAAACTGTCGCTCGGCTGCCACTGGGCGATGGCGCGGGTCGAATAGAGATCGCGGTCGTTCACATCCCTGCCGGTAAACGTGTTGGTGTCAAAACCATCGCGCTTGGTCAGTGCGCCGGAGAAGCGCAGGGAGAAGGTATCGGTGAGCGGCAGGTTGAGGCTTCCGCTGACCCGCCGCGTACTGAAATTGCCCACCTCAGCCTCGATTTCGCCACCGAGGTCCGGCCCGGGCAGCATGGGCAGTGCGTTGACGACACCGCCCGTGGCATTGCGACCGTAAAGAGTACCCTGGGGGCCACGCAGTACTTCAACCCGCTGGAGGTCGAAGAACTCCTGCTCGAATAATCGGTTGCGGATCAAGGGGGTGTTGTTGAAACTGACAGCCACGGCAGGGTCAGTGCTGGCGGACACCGCCTTGGTACCGATACCGCGGATGGAAAAGTTATAGCCGCTGAAATTTGCCTTCGAGAAGGTGACATTGGGAATCGCGCGCAACAGCTCCTCGCCGCGCTCGATCTTCAAATCGTCCAGACCCTCGCCGGAAAAAGCCGACACGGCAATGGGCACCGTCTGAATACTCTCCTCGACCTTCTGGGCCGTAACGACAATCTCCTCCAGTGAGACCGCCGGGCCTTGCCGATCGTCGTAGTTGTCTTTTGCCACAACTGGCTCGGCACCACCGGCGCCGACCATAAACCCAATAGTCGCCGCCAAAACATGCTTGTTGTTATTCATGCTCACTTTCCCGTCACTTTTTTTTTGTCTTGGTGTAACCAGGATTACACCTTCTTGAGTGAGCTCTCCGGAAAGTGAAGTGTCTTTCAAAATGATCGCCAACGCATCCTCAACCGTGTAGCGCCCTGAAATCAATGTCGACTTCGAGGTTTTCACCCTATCGTAGGGGAACAACAACTGCTTACCGGTTACGTTCGCCAGTTCACGCAAGGCCTGTTCGACAGTTTGCGACGCGATGTTCAACTGGTAGCGCTGAACACTCTCACCTGTCGACAGCATCGACACAAATACCAGCATAGAAATCACTACCGCCTTCGACAGTTCTTTCGGCAGCCGGTATTGCATACTCAATCCTTAAGCCCCAATGAAAGGACACACTTCTTGTCTCTCCATACTGCTCGCACAACTAAAGAGACATAGGTGAAGAAAATCCCCCATCGAGTCATTCTTTTTTTATCGTTCATTGCTGTAGGAGAGATAGACAAGACTGCTGGTGACGTAATCGGCCTGCAGGCCGAAACCCCGCTCCAGGGCATTGAAGATGGCCTCGGTATCACCCACTTGGAACTGACCGCCAATGCTGAGTTCGCGGGCCGCCTCAGATTTTATAAGAATTTTCGTATCGGTGTAGCGGCTGAGCTGTGCCACCACCTCTTCCAGAGACTCGCCACTGAAAATTAACAGCCCCTCCTGCCAGGCCAGGCGGCGCTGCATTTCATCGGCGTCGATCTGCCGGACGACCTTGACTTCGTCTTCATCAAAGAGAGCCGCTTTACCCGCTTCTATCCGTTGACTGGCTACGGGAGGCGGTAGCGCAACAGTGCCTGGGGAGTGACCTTTTGCAACGGGCGGCGGATGGATTTCAGGGGCTACCTCGACAACGCCCTCCGTAACAATCACATTCACGTCATCACTATTGTCAACCAACATAACTGAAAAGGCCGTACCTACCGCACGCACGCGCCCGGTGCCGGCATACACCTCAAACGGTCGCCCCGGATTCGATGCCACCTCAAAGTGAGCTTCGCCCTGATACAAGTAGACAGCGCGCGCTGTAGCGCTGTAGTCAACTTTTATACGACTGCTGGTATTTAGCTGCACCAAGCTGGTGTCGGGCAGTGTAATCGTCTTTTGTTCACCTACGGCAGTCCAGTAACTCACAGGCTGTGGCGGAGAAAAAGCCTGCTGTAGACCCGCAAGCAGACCCAAAACCACTATGGCCGCTACGGCGGCATTGCGCAGTAAATACTTTATTTTAACTTTCTTATTGCGCACCTTTTGCTGGCGTTTCTGTTGCAGGGCCGACGGCAGTCGGGTGAGAATATTCAGTTCGCCCCAGGCCGCTGTGGCTTTTTCAAAAGCCGCAACGTGCGCCTCGTCCTGGTTGATCCATTGTTTAAAAGTGAGCAAGTCTTCATCGGAGATATCATCGCCATCTAATCTAGCCAACCAGGCAGAAGCTTGTGCCTGCACACTTTGCGGCTCTTCAAACGGGATGACCTTGTCCTTACGGGTGTTGCGATTCATGTCAGTTCCAGGGATGCTTGGCTGATGCAGGGCCTTTCGTTTTCGGCTCCGCGGTTGATTCCTGTTGGGCCATATAGTCCGTAAAGCGATCAACACCTTTAGCGAGGTGCTTTTCTACCGTACGCACGGATATACCCAACTGCGCGGCGATTTCTTTGTGAGAACAGGCATGCACTTTTCTCAACAAGAACACTCGACGGCATTGCTCGGGCAGATCGGCTATGGCGTTACAACACTGCTGCAGTTTCTGCTGCGCGATGACGTCTTCCTCAATGGAGGCCACCCGAGCCAGGATACTCTCATCGACCGACTCCTCCAGGTAGTCCGTCAATTGCCGGCTTTTTTTACTCAGCTCCCGCAAGGCTATATTGCGCGCTACGCGGAACAGGTAGGCTTTGGGTGATTTGATTTCCTGACCCAGTTCGACATCGAAGGCCCGCAGGAAAGTCTCCTGAACCATTTCATCGATATCTTCCGTGCGGGAATAGAACCGGTAGAGAAAACGCTTCAGCGAACTCTCGCAGACCAGGTAGGCGTCAAAAAGCCTGGAGTCGTTTTTGCGCGCTCTTTTTTTCGGATGACGCTGCATTGACATCTCTCATTTATCATTATTTGTGACATCGGGACCACTGCTGTGTGAGCGCCTGCCCCACGGTATAGATAGCTACCATTCCCCATGGATTGCGGCGTCAGCAGTGTAGTAGAGACACAACCTCATCAAACTACCTATCGGCAACTAGAACTAAAATGCATATAAAACTTTATAAAACTGATATTTAGTGTCTATATATCAGGATATGCCCAAGCGTGCCAGCTCCCTATACCGGCGAAGGGTGATAACGCAAAAACAGACAGTGGAAAAATCGTCACAACACTCGGCCCGGCTAATCCCCCCGACCGGCCTTCTGCGGAGTCTATATTGAGAGGTTATGTAATAAAGAGAGGCAGCTTTGTTGGACAGGACTTTGTTGGGCAGGACAAGGGGCTCGACACGCCACAGCGAAGAGACGGCAATCCGGTGGTTCCATGAGCGAAGTACGCATTAACAATCTCGACGCCTGGATACGACAGTATGGCACCGGCCCGCGGCGTTACTTTACGCGGCGGGCAAGTAAGGCCGACGTCTACGCCCCGAGGCGGCTCAGGCAGGGGCAGGAGGACGAGTCGTGAGTGCCCGCCCCCAATCGGATCGTACACTAGGCTGCACCGCCGCAGCGCATTGGTTCAACGAGCATCGCGCCGGCGATATGACCGATGCCGATAAGCGCCTGTTCAACCAGTGGCTGTGTCAGAGCCCGGAAAACCGCGCGGCCTACCGGCGCATAGAGCGCCACTGGGCAATGTTTGAGGCCGTCGCCCAGGACCCGCAAATCCTGGCGGCGCGGGAACAGGACCGCCGAACCTTCGACAAGCCGAGCCGCTGGCGGCGAGCCGGGCTGGCAGTGGCGGCGGTACTGTTGTCAGTGACAACAAGCTGGACGGTCATCGATTCCGGCCTGGCCGGTGATATCGATATTGCCCAGCACACGGAAACCGCCATTTACCGCACTCACCTGGGGCAACGCCTGACCTTTTCGCTGTCCGACGGTTCTTCGGTCAGCCTCGACACCGACTCGGCGCTACAGGTGAGCGATATGCGCGCGAACCGCAGCCTCGAGCTGCTGCGCGGCCGCGCCTTCTTCAACGTCGCCAAAGACCCGAGCCGGCCTTTTATTGTGCGCGCCGGGGCCAAGACAGTGCGGGCGCTCGGTACGGCGTTCCAGGTCAGTATGCAGGGCGACGATGTGACAGTTACCCTGGTGGAAGGCCTCGTGCGCGTCGAGGCGGACGGCGGCCCTGCGCAGCCGGACCCGCCCCCGGTGGATATACAGCAACCCGGCGGGCGGCTTTCAGCGCCGCAGGACAGCAACTGGGTCGTCGAGCAGGTCGATGTACACCTACAGACCAGCTGGCTGAACGGGCACCTGGTCTTTCTCGGGGAACCGCTGGCCGATGCTATTGCCGAGATCAACCGCTATTCACAACAGAAGCTCACGTTCATAGACAACGGGCTGCCTGAGCCTGAAATTCTGGGTGTCTTCCGCACCGGTGACGTGGAAAGCTTCGTGCGCGCGCTCGAAATCGACAATATCGCCCGGGTCACCTCTCGCAATAAGACACAGATTGCAATTGAACTCCTGCCCCAGCCCAACCTGGCCGCCCCCGACCAGCGCCCGGCGACACCAGGCTATCATCGGCGTGCCGTCGGACCGTAACAGGCCGACTCGACACCGGGCTTAGTGCAGATCGGCTTGCTAATACTGAAGCTAATAACCTGCACCCTTTGAGCACCGGCCTTGGCGACAAGGCCGATGTGATAACTGTTGATAAAGGCACCAATAATCGGCGCGGCGTCGAAAATATTCCTCATATAGGATCACTTTGCCAACAGACCCTACCCCCCGCTATTGCGCTTTAACGGTTTTCCGCACCCGGATTGCCTTGCACTGAAAATTTGCCTATACTGCCCCGAACCCTTCCAAGGAGTTTGCGCCCAAAATGAACAACTAACACCTGCCAAATCTTTTTCTTTTGGATAACCAGGGTTAGTGGGCGTTAAGCTTTTCTTCTGATACGACTTATACGGTAGAGCCCGCGACCCTGATATTGATCAGGTGTCACTATGAGTTTATTGCAAGTTGATTCCCTTACTTTTCATTTTGATTGCGAGAAGCCGCTGTTTGAAAATATTTCATACAGCTTTGTGCCCGGAAAAGTGACAGCACTGGTGGGAAGAAACGGGATTGGAAAGACCACTTTCGCTCGCTTGCTGGCGGGGCAGTTGAAACCGCTGTCCGGTTCCGTTCTGTGTAAAGGAAGGCTTGCCTTTTATAGCCAGCCATCGGAACTGTTGCAACAAAACACGACCATCGCCGGCTTCCTCGGCTTATATGACAAGCTTGTCGCACTCGATCGTGTGCTGGCTGGAGAAGGCAGCACAGCTGATTTTGATACCCTGGGCGACCATTGGAATTTACGTGAAACGCTGACCGCCGATTTACAGGCCCTGCAGTTGCCCTCAAATCCGTTGGCCCCCTGCAGCCAGCTCAGTGGCGGGGAGTTGAGTAAACTCGCACTTTGGCAAGGATTCCACGCCGGTGCTGATATCCTGGTGCTGGATGAGCCCACAAATCACCTCGATCGCCGTGCAAGAACCTGGTTGCTGCAGCAGCTACAGGCCTTTGATGGTACGGTTGTCCTTGTCAGCCATGATCGGGAACTCTTGAGGTCTGCCGCAACCATACTTGAACTCAGCACCTTGGGCTTGACGGTTTACGGCGGCAACTACGATCACTACAAAAGCAGCAAAGAGGCGGAACTTCAGGCTGTAGAGCGCCAGCTCCACACGGTGCGACAGCAGCGGCGGCTCGCAGAAAAGAACCGGCAAAAAAGCCATGAAAAAGCTCAGCAACGGGCTGCACAAGGCAATCGCATAAGGCGCTCAAAGGGCCAGCCCAAGATTCTTCTGGATGCCAAAAAGGAAAGTGCCGAGTCGGCGGTCAGCAGTCGCAAAAAAAGTGAAAATCAACAGCTTGCCAAATTAGATGTCAAGGCGCAGGCACTGAAATCCAGACACGAGCAGCTTAAGGACCAGCGCCTGACGATCGGCAATGCGTCTTACTCCACCAGCAGGTTAATCAATATTATTGATTTGGTTTTACCCTTTGGCACCCATAAGCCGATGACACTGTTTGTCGACGCGGGTGATAAGGTGGCGGTTGACGGCGACAATGGCGCCGGAAAGTCTACCTTGTTAAAGGTGTTACAAGGTGAGCTGTTACCGGTTTCCGGCACCTTAGACAGCAAGGTGAACTATTTCTATGTCGACCAGAATTTCGACCCATTGAATAATGAGCAGACTGTGTTGACGTTTTTCCTGACCCAGTGCGAGCAATTTACGGCACAACTCGCCCGTACCGCACTGGCAACGATAGGGCTCCGCGGTGATAGCGTACACAAAACCATTGAACACCTCAGCGACGGCCAAAGAATGAAACTGTTGCTCCTGGCAGCCAGCCAGCAGGCAGATACTGTGCTGCTGTTGGACGAGCCCGATAATTACCTCGACCTGGAGTCCAAAGTTATCCTGGCCGAGGCACTCCACCAATACCGGGGCGCCTTCCTGGTGGTCAGCCACGACAAGGACTTTGTCGCACAAGCCGGCGTTAACAAGACCATCCAAATTTAACAGTGCTTCAGTGAATTTTGCGAACCCCGGGACAAGGACGCAGGTTAGCACCCTGCGCCCCGGGCTCGCTATTACGTGCTCCGTGGCAGGTATCGCTTGCTGCGCCGCAGCGCGAACAGTATCAACATGGCCATAAGAAACGATAAACTCAATGATCCACCACCCGCATCCGGATCATCGGGCTCACCAGGTCCACCGGTTTCAATGGCGATCGATTCGGTTAAAGCAGCGCTGTTTCCGGCAGCATCCAACACAGTCAGTGTAACGGTATAATTGCCATCCTGTTCGAACACATGTTCCGCGCTGGCTCCCTGGTCGCTCGTCCCATCCCCCCATTGCCAAGTGTAATCCACTATATCGCCGGTTGAATCAAAAGACCCACCGCCATCGGCACTGACGGCTTGACCGTTGACGACAAGATCCATAACAACAGTTGGCGGATGCCGATCACCCAGGATAACAGGCGCAGCGTCATCCGGCGCACTGCGTTGATCGATTTGTAACAGATACGCGCTTAAATCGTTGCTGTCACCTGCGCTCAGATTCATGGCGACAGAATGGGGGCTGCCGACTTCGAGTGTGTCTGCCGTGGTAACGGTCGCATCGTCGACAATGACACCGCCACCGTTATCGTCTAAGGTCAGTACAACAGTGTTGTCTCCTGCCTGGAGATCGATAGGTATAGCCGCTGTCTCTATAAAATTGACATCGGCGGACTCTACCGTCGGCTGTGTGCCCAGCGCAATAACAGCCGATGTCCCGTTTGCAGCCGCAGTCAGCGTTCCACCCTGCGACGAGCCGATGCGCAATCGGATCAGCCCCTCCCCGCCGCTGCCGCCATCGACGTTCGCCAGCGTGATGCTGGCGCCGGCCGTCAGGCGTACCCCCCGCCCTTCTCTTAAATAAGAGAATGAGTCATCCAGGTGGCTAACCACCACGGCACCGTTCGACAAATCGCCGGTTTCCGCCTGGTGGACAGTACCGCCAAAGGTGCTGAAAACATCCACTATAGTTTCCGCACTGCCATCGTGCAGATAAGGCGCCGTGGCAAACAGCCCCAATAACGATGGCGTTTTGATTCCCGGTAACGCACCGCCCAGCCTGCCGCCGGAGTAGGTGCGCAGGGTACCGATATTGTGTAAGGTGCCATCGGTAAATGCACCAGCCTGGTGGCAGGAAGCACACCCCAGATCCGCAAACACCTGCTGACCGCGCACAGCGGCGGCGGTCAGGTCGCCGTTATCCTGCCGGTGCGGACTGCGCGGCAGGGAATCACGCCCCAGGCTCGAGACGTAAGCCGCCAGTTTATCCAGGTCCTCACTCAACCCCGCTTTTAAACCGCCCAGTGGTGTATCCGTCGCGGCAAAGTATTCATCCGACATAAACCCGCGGCCACGAAAGGCGTTACGAATATCGTGTTCGAAGTCCTGGATTTCGTCAAAATTAGCCGACCAGTGCACATTGCCGAAGCGTACGCCCCCACGCCCTAACAGCGATATATTATTTCTATACCCCTCCCCTCTGCCGGTGAAGTCGTAACTGCGTCCGTCGGAATCGCCATCGATATGACAGGTCGCGCAACTGATATATCCCTCTGCGCTCATTTTGCCGCCAACGGCCAGCAAGTCATTGGCGGCATCGTAAAAAATCCGCTTCCCGTCGAGCACATCCGGTGGCATTTTTTCATTGGCCACCGTAGTTACCTCAGTCACATCGGCGCCGATCAGAGCGCCACTGATATCAACGGCACTGATACTGCGATCCGTCAAATTCTTGGCAAACAGTTGTTCGCCATTGATACACAGGCCCTGGGGCGCATGCCCAACCGCAATCTGCGCAACTCTGTTTTCGATCTCGCCGGCGGCGCCAACACTCATCGCAAACACTTGGTTAATATCCTGCATTGCCACAAACACGATATCGCCCTGGGGCGACAGCGCTAGTGCCGATGGTGAAGCGGCATTATCAAAATCGAACCGCTGCCCGCGCAGCTCCGTGCGCGTATCCAGGTCGATAGTCATAAGCAATGTACGTACGGTGTTGTCGTCGTCTAAATCCAGGGGCAGGCCGTTTAATAAGCCGCGGTCAGTATTATCTTTCTTGGCCACCACATAGGCTTTTTCCCCGCTGCCGTTGACAATGATATCAGACAGGTAATTGGGCACGCCTCGACCGTCTTCGAGACCGTCGTCGATCAGGTGTTTATGCAACCGGAAGGTATGCGCCAAGGTACCTGATGTGGTATCGATTTCCCACACTTCCGCCCAGTTCAGGGCAGACATAAACCGCGTGATAAACAACCGTGACCCGTCGGGGGACAGCGCCAGCGCGCGCGGTGTCGGACCCACCGGCCAGCGTGCGGTTTCGGATCGCGACGCCACATCAAAGCGTACAATTTCACCACTGCCGTAAAGGCTGACGTAGACAGTAGTGCCGTCCGGGCCGGCAACCACACCGTAAGGCGCACTGCCGTAACCGGTATTCAGCCTCGCCAGCAAGTCGGCAGACGCCGAGTAGACATCAACGCTGTCACTGTCATGGGCAGTCACCCAACGCGTGTCATCGGACGCTTTCGCGATCGCGCGGGGATCATCACTGCCGGAGACTTCGTCAACGAGTTGCAGCGTGCCGGCCTGCACAATAGCGATGGTGTCATTATCCGGATTCACCACCCAGACCTGGTCACTGCTCGCATCACACGACAGTTGACTACTGTTGAGGCCGGCATGACCGGGTTCACTCGCGCTTGTCACGACAATCTCAACCCGACTCACTGGAGAAACAGCGCCCAGGCTGTCCCGCACACGCACATTAACAGCGTAGGTACCAACCTGGTCAAACTGAAACGTGCTGCTGTTATCCGGGCTCCAGTCTGCGTTCTGGCCGGACACCTCAAACTGGTACTCCATCGATTGCACATCGCTGGCGGTTACCCTAATCTCGACTATTTCGCCTACCTGCACGCCGGTTGGCGGGGTTACAGCAACGTTTTCAATCACCGGGGGAGAATTTGGCGGATCGGGATCGGGCTCCTGATCAATCGTATCTCCGGTGGCGAAGCGAAAGGTATACTCCTCCATCGCATTGCCGGCAGCATCCAGAATACCGCTTGTCAGCCGCACTTCATAGGTGGAGTCCGGTTCGAGATAGGCCACCGGATCGACCGTCAAGATGCCGGTGTGGGAAATAATGTAATCGAGTCGAATGGGGTCGCCGCCCACTTTCGTAATGGTAATGGTTTGCGCCTCACCCGGCTCGGCGGTTTCGGTGACGACAATAGTTTGTGGACGCAGCTTTTCCGGGATCATAAAACTGATCGGCGCCATCAGTGGATAATTGGTTTGCCCGGCCCGGGGGATATGGTAGCCCACATAAGGCGCGCGATTGTCAGCTTCTTGCTGATGCACCCAAATAGCCATCCCGTCCGTGCCGGGTTGCAGGGGATAACCGCCGGTAACCAGTAGATTGCCCATGGGCAGAGAGTACTGGCTGGTGTCTATACCGTTGTCAAGCTCCTCCAGTAACGTTTGATATTCACAGGTTTCGATATTGACTTTGTAGCGTTCGGAAAAAATAAACTCGTCTTGAAAACCGACATACATCGGTTCGGGGCGATCCCACCACGGCTGCCATGCGCCGGGGAAAGAATCGGGAATGACATCGATATTGCAATGCAGCCTTAAGTCGGTCGGATCGGAAAAATCGACCACCTGGATACCGGCAAATCTGCCGGTGCCGTTACCCCAACGGCGGGCAAACACCATATAGTGACTGTGAATTTCCGACCAATAACCGCCGATACCACCCTCCGTGGCTGGTGTATTCAACACATCGAGCAAAACTGGGTTGGTCGGGTCCGACACGTCGTATGTCGCTATGCCTGTATTGGATTGATCCGATGCATAAATCAACAGGTTTCCCATAAAGGCCGGAAAACCCTGCACGCCTGTCAAGGCGAGGTGATTCCAAGTCGCCATACGCTGGCCATCGAGGTCTATCCAGGCGTCATCGTTGGGTGCGTTGTAGGCCCAATAGTGTTTTGCCGCCCACGGATGCATCAAGCCGCTCTTATTCCAGTGCGGGCGCGTGGCCGGCCACGGCACATTATCGAAATTCCCGTTTTCATCGACACAGATCGCATCATTCGGCCAGCCCCCGACGAAGATACAGTTATCGCGCGCAAATGTTGAATGGGCCAAACCGGGCATACTGGTAACACGAAACTGCTGGTGTTGGCGGACGCTGCGGGGGTTGGAGATATCCCAGGCTTTCATCCGCAGATGGTCGGTCGCCTCACTGCCGGGCGCTTCAGGTATGGTGATAACATAGCCACCGAGATATTCAATAATCGCCAAGCGACCCATTTGGTGATCGATGGGCCCCTGTAACAGGGTGCCGGCCGCCGGTTGGTCAATATTCGGAAATCCCTGGGCAAAGAGTAACGTGTTGCCGAAGATCAGGTTAACCAGAGATAAAAAGATAATCGTTTTTAACAATCTCATGAGTATGCCCGCCTTATTGTAATAGTGGTATGCCAGAAATCGAAAGCGCCGGTTGCGGGTAGCGTTACTGGCTGGAATGGCCTACGGGTTCGTTGATGGGCTAAAACTTTGAAGGCGGTTCGACAGTGACCGCACAACCTGCCTCTCATACCCGTGCGGCATTATGAAAGACAAACCGGTCCGTAAAGTTGATAAAGTTCACAAACGCTGTACGCATCCGCATGAGCGGGCGTTTAAAAACTGCAAGCGGTAATGGTTAAAAAGAGCCCTTAGCAGTAACAGTAAATACCGATAAAAGCGGACACTGGTGAGAGGGACATTATGTGAGGGAGTTATCAGTGTGGATAGGAAGACAGGTAAAATGCCAGTGTGTATTGCCCGCCAGCTATTCGCCGGCGGACTTTAAGTTAAACGGCAATCGCGTCGACCGCACTAAAGCGGGGTTTATCAAAGCATTGAGATACAGCCCTTCCGTGCCTCGCCAAAAGGCGCGAAAGTTAGGGTTAAACGCAAACTTGACCACCAGCCCCTTACCGACTTTATCAGCAATCAACATCGGTTTTTCCTTTAATTGGTTGCGGGCAAACTCGCTGGCAAAGCCGGCCGCCGGTGTTGAATCTTCCAATACCAGCGGTGCGCTATAGGCATTTTTGCTGGCGTTAAGCTGGGTGAGACTGTTTAGAAAAATCGGCACTGCCTCTCTGTTATAACCCTGGGCGAGTGGGTGTGTCAGATCCAGTTGTGCGGAGAAAATGGCGCCGCCTATTATCCTGTCGGCCGCATCGGAGCGGTACTGGCCGTAGGGTTGCCGGCCCAGTTTATCCATAGAGTTATCTTTATTGGCAGTAATTTCAGCTATCAGTTTATCGATGCGACTTTTTTCAGTGATCGCTTTGTCGGTGTCGGCCGGGCGCTCCGAAAACAACGCCTGCGCCCATCGGGCAGAGCGCTTCTGGGTCACCAGCACACCACCTTGCTTAACCCATTGTCTGATGGGTGTGTACCAGGTTTTAGGCAGCGCTTTGGGTTTGATATCCGGCATCAAGAGATGGGTGTAACCGCTGAGATCCAGTAACTCCGGGCGCTGGATATCAATCATCGGCACCGGCAGGCCAAGACGGCGATCGATAAAATGCCAGATATGGCCGGCCTCTTTCGGTTCGACGCCTGCGCCAACCACGAGCAACGGTTTTACGGCCTTGAGCACATGAATGTTCGGTGATCCCAAATCCGGGCCCGCCAGATTAAAGCCACTGGTAAGCGCGCGCACCGACACCTGCCAACGCTCAGCCTGCTCGCCCAACAGTTGCTCGAGAGCCTGCCGATCCCCGCCAGCCGGTACAGGCACGACGAAGTCACCTGGTTGTACCGAACTCTCGGCTGTTATCGTCAAGTGAGGATAACCGACGCGATAGACGCGAACCTCATCGTTCAATAAATGTAGGGCCATCGCAGCGCTGCCAAGGCCGCTGCGGGGAAAATGGTAAGCCACCGCCGCGGGCTGCGGCTGAAACGGCACTGCGTCGTTACCGTTATTCGAGGCGGACTGGTGATATTCAGGCAGTGATCTTGTTTGTGCAAACGGCAAATTGAATGCGCTGGGCAGGGTCCAGGCAGAGACATCATAAAACTGGTTATCGGCAAAGGTCGTGCGCTGTTCAAATATCGCTTCGATCAGCGCCGATTGACGCTGGCGAATGGGCACCACCCAGGCCCGGTCCGCCAGAAAATCCCGGCCTCCCACCTCAATATTTTGTGCCAGACGATAGACATTGATTTGATGCAGCCTGAGCAGCTCGACCAAAGCACCCGCGCGGCCGGGGTCGCTATCTTCGCCGAATACCCAGGCGCGGCCGTTTTGCTTGCGCGCGCGGGCCGCCGCCTCGCGATAAAAGCGTTGCGGATAGGCCAGCAGGCGCTGCCGCATCGCATCGGCGCCTCGCAGCGTGGACAGGCTGGTGGCATATTGATTGCGGACACCATCGGTAAAGGTGAAGTCACCGTGATCAGAGGTCATCTTATGGCCCCGGGCCGTCGCCTGTTCATACAGGATGCCTACACTGCCGTTGATATCGGGAAAAGTGGACCCTTTGCCGTAGTAAAAGTCATCGAAGGTCTCGCGGGTGTAGTAGCGTTGCCCGAGGGCCTCCAGGGCCTTGGCGTGGTACTGCGCCAGGTCGGTGGTGAGCTGGACGTTTTCGCGCGGCGTCAGCGGGTTTTGTCGCGAGGGTACGCCGGGCTGGAAGAAATAGCCATGGTGTCTTGCGCTGTGCTCGTGAAAGTCCCCAAGAACATGGGGGCGCCACCGGTAAAACTGCTGCAAGCGCGCCACCGATTCCGGCTGGGTGGCCGGCAGCCAGTCGCGGTTCATATCAAACCAGTAGTGGTTGAAGCGACCTGACGGCCAGGCCTCCCAGTGGGCGCGGTGCAGCCTGTCCCCCACTGTCTGCTGGCCGCGGTGCATATTCGCCCAAGTGGCAAAGCGGGCCAGGCCGTCGGGGTTAAACAGGGGATCGATGATGACAATCGTGTTTTCCAGCAATGCCTTGACCCAGGGCGCCTCGCCGGCCACCAAGTGGTAGGCGGTCACGAGCGCGGCATTGCTGCCGCTGGGTTCGTTGCCGTGAATGCTGTAGCCCAGCCATATGACCAGGGGGCCGCCGTCATTGGTGTCGATGTCAAGGTGTTGTTGGCGCAGCGACTCCAGTTGCGACTGGTTTTCCGGGCTGGTCACAATCAGGTGTACCAAAGGCCGCTGCTCAACCGAGCGGCCGATTACCTGGAGTGTCGCGCGGTCGCTGGCAGCAGCAAGTCGCTCCATATAGCGGGTGATCTGCTCCGGGCGGGCATGCCAATCTCCCGGCGCAAACCCCAGCTCTGCTTCGGGCACGGGGATGGCCGGGCTGAAAGGTTCGTTACTCGGTAATATCGCACTGGCGTTGCCGGCGATTATCATTAAATATAGGATGTGCGCCAGTAAAACAACGAACTTGACTTTTGACATCACCACGGGTTCCTATTTACTGGCAGGCCCTGATCACTGGACCTGCTAAGACGTTTGCGTTTATCAGGACGCACTCTATATCACTTTATGCCTGGCTTACCATTCGAAATATCGATCACTTTATGCTGAAATAGCATAATATGAGTTTTTGGTGTTGATGGTGGTTAATTCTGGGGGTAGGAGAATCAGGTCGCTTTTTGGGTAGCGTGAAGTGGGCCTGTTGCGGTGGGTCGGCTACTTACCGGGAGTTTTCTTGCAAGGACTCGAAATCCACTTTTCTCGTATCAATTTGGCGACTTTTTGTGCAACAGGGTTTCTGAATATTTGGAGTGTTTAGGGTCAGAGTAAAAACCAGTGCCAAGTAGCTCTTTATCAACCTGGGTAGCAAATAACGTCCAATGGGCAGCGCGACATGCCGGCTCCGTCTTGCACATAACCTTATACTGCTCGTGGGGTGGCTTTAGTTCGATTCGATCCCGAGTGCGATGACTTGATAGCTGGGCCAGAAATAGTCGGCGAGGTTATTGCCATCTTTGCTCTTACTGGGTTCAACTTGATATAGCATTGACACTCCAAAATTGTCATTCTCCAATGTTGGCGCGACCAGCAAACACACTGAGCTTGGGGCCATTCCAATTTATAAAATTTTACTCTAACTCCACTCACCCTCTATTAAGCGGGAAATTGCGCCCACTACGAAAAGTCCAAAGCTAAGACCAGGCTCTAAAAAGTTCGCGTTGCGCATCTAATTCAGTGAACTGTCCCCAGAGCCCCGATAATTTGAAGAGACAGAAATCGTGTTTTGTTTTAATAGTTCAGGCTTAAGAAAGTAGCAGCCTAGTCTACTCCTTATTCACTTTTATCAGTCGTTTGGACATCTTTCAGGTTGTGAAGGATAGCCTTTAGGCTGAATGCCTAACGGGCTTCGTGAGTTAAAATCACCATTAGCTTTATACACACTAATACTTTTATCTTGGTCAAGCCTAAGTCTTAAAACCAGTTTTTTTGATGTATCATACTGAGCATAACCTCCAATCGTTATTCTCTGTAAAAAATAACAGAAGGAATTTTCACCAAACCCTACTTTTAAATCGTATGGCTCCAGAGTATTTCTCTTTGCACCCCAATTTTTAAACAGTGAAGCATCTTCATGTTCAATCAAAATTTGTTGGCCGGGATAACTTATATTAACAGATGCCCCCGAAAAGTTATACAGCCATATCTTTGGTTCTCTAGAACAGCCAGACAAGAAAATCATTAGACTAACAATTAAAGACTGATAGAAAAACCTATTAATACAGTTCATCTTTTAAATATCGGTCCTTCCATAAATTTTAACATGCCATGCATAATTCAGTGAACTGTCCCGAATGGCACTTCCTTAAGCTTAAGGAAGTGCCATTCTAAACTGTCCCCCGAATCCCGGCTCATTTTTCCTATATACTCATGTTTTTATCAAACCAGTCACTGCGGCGTTCTCTCTTATAGTCTGTTTCTAACCGTAAAGAAATTTCTTCTTCGCGAAAAGATGTTTCACTAGCATAAACAACCACTGTAGCGGTTAACGAGTACGGCTCATATTCAAAGTCTTCTGATGACAAGTTACCTACTGACGCAATAACAGTTCTTGCTGTCGCATCAGGGTTTGAACGGTTCCTTGGATTTTTGATCTTTTTGCTTCCGGTATCAGGTAAAAAAAACTTCCTTTTACTCTTCTCGCCAACAATTTCTATATCCCTGATTTGAATTTCAACCAAATCATACTCATAAGGCATAGAAAGCATAAATTTCAAGTTATAAGGAGCACCAAAATCCGCAAACCTTTTGCCATCTTTCTCGTAATTTTCTCCATAGGTACCTTCTAGACTGACAATAAGTTCTCCACCCAATACATCGAGAGCCAAAGGTTTGTATTGATAAAGATTATACACTCTACAAGCAGTCATAAACGGAGTAACAACCAATAATATAATAAAAAACCTAAACTTATTTATAAACACGCCTTATGTCCTCAAACTATTCCGGCATGTTGCCGTATCTTTTGTAAGGGATAACATCCCTATAAAAGTGTGTTATAGGATTGTTTCCTCGATTTAGAGTACCCATGTTTAGGCTACCTAGAACATGAGTAAAAGTTCCATCTCCATTCGGTTGCAGTATTATCTCATATCGCCCATAACGATTAGACCAGTTTCTCTGATACCAACTTTCTTTATGCGCTACCTTACTGGTGAATTTCAGATTGTTTTCATTTCCTTCACCAATCCTATGGTACGCCGTCTCTGAAGCTGAGGCTTGCTTCATGCCATAGTCCCCTGCATTTTGCACTTCGTCGATCGTGAGATCATCCCTTCCATATAGACCTTCGTCTTTGAAGAACTGGTCATTCTCGGCATTTCGAGAGTAATGATCAGCCGCAGCGGGGTCCTCTTGATGGGAGGGTCAAATCTTGACTAATAGTATTTAAGCCGCACGATATTTTTATCCTTCTTCATTAGCGTCTTTAGCCGACCTATTGTTTGCGATACTGTCGAATGATTGCTGGTACCAAATTCTTTTCTGATTTCACTCAATGTTTGTGCGCAAAGTCTTGACATAACTTCATGGCTATCTAGCTCGATATACTTGCACTGGGACCGCGCAAGCCAATACTAACTATTAGTCAAGATTTGACCCTCTGTACTTAGTCAAGATTTGACCCTCTGTACTGACCCCTGTACTCTTGTCCTTATTTCTATTCTTTACTTTCGGGGTCATCATATCTCACATCAAACAAACATGGCGTAAGAGTGCTATTACGAATAAAAGATATAATGTCGTCTAGCTTTTTCTCCATAGCACTTGGAATAGCCTCCAAACTAAAAACATCACACGCTCCATACTCTAAGACTCCCCTATTTTTACGTATAAATAGAAAGTATTTTTTACCGATCTTAGTTAATCCATAATCAGAAAGCGATGCGACATTTATAATACCACCGACATCACCAAACCCCTTATAATTCTTCAAAATCAAGAACTCTTCTGTTTTTTTGAATTCGATACCTTTCCAAGAGCTGTAAATCTGATGCTCATCCAACTGACTTATCAAATATTCTCTATATTCACTGTATGGAATTCGCCCACCGACTTTTACAACAACATATATGCCTTCACTAGAATTCAAATAACTATTAACTGTTTCACGTGTATAAACAAGCTCATCAGAGTTTGAGCTAATACATACAAATAACAGAAAAAGCAATAAAAACCTATTCACAACATTGCACCTCGTAACATCCCCTTTGTTAATTTTATTTTGAAAATGATCCATTGATAGAAGACCAAGAGCCATTGCTGAAGATTAGTTTCTCGAACCTCCAGCTTCCACTGTAATTTCTGTAACCCCCAGCGCTGCTAAACGGTAATGAGTGAGCGCGCATATTGTACCCAGTAAGCCTGTCACCGGAAGCAAAGATATAAGCAGCGCTACCCCTTCCCCCCTCAAGGTATGCTGAATTCCAATCTCCAGAATGAATATCACCACCACCAGGATGTGTGTGCCAGACACTATCTCCCCCTCGATAGGAACCAAGATATACACCTCTAGCAGACGAAGAAGATCCCACTCCGACTTCTTTAATACTAAAAGTTTTTTGATCTATTACAGCCCAAATTTCTTTACCCGCTGCCTTCGCAAAATCCATTAGAGCTTCATCGTTATTTAAAGCTTCTGCCGCAGACTGTGGCGAGTCATATTTACCAGCCATGGTATCTGCGGCTAATTCATTTAACCTCTCCTGCGCACTTTTCGACACATCACCACACTTCCCAGGCAGTCCTTCACACCCCGCCATCTTATACTCATCTTCAGGCCCCTCCCCCGGACTGTGATTCCCCGCCTTCGGCGCACTCGCACTCAACGCCCACCTTAACCCCCCAAAGCCGCCCCCATCCACGCTCCATCGGCAAACTTCCCGCCACTGGCCTTGGCCGCAATACCACTGGTAATGGTCGAACTGGCAAGACTCACAATCTGTCCACCCAATTCACTCGTGACACTAAACGCTTTTGTCAGCGCGCTGGATATACCGCTGCCGATACCCTGCGTGATACCGCTACTCACCACCGCTACCGCCACCCTTCAAGGCATCCCCTACCGAGCCACCGTTGGCCAGGGTGATCGACGCATTGAGATACATCATACCCTCAAAGTACATCGGCAGGGCCCACGGGAAATAAACCGCCATCACCGCTCCCACCGCCGCCTGCAACCATGGCACCTTGCCCAGCATGCGACCCACACCCTGGATCACCGACTGCACCGCATTGCCAATGGCTTTGAAGGCTTTTTTGACAAGCTTGGCCGCTTTTGACAGCAGCGGCTTCAAGAAATAACCACTCGGGTCCGTATAGGACAGCGGGTTATTCTGCACGTAACTGTAACGATTGAGCGCCTGTAAATTGGTCCTGTCGTCAATAAACGGATCGGCACTGATAAAGCGTCCGATTTCCGCATCATAGACCCGACCGTTCATATGAATCAACCCCACCGCATCCAATTGCTCGTGGCCGGTAAAACCCTGATTGGTGATGGTCGAGGCCAGCGTCAGGGCGGGTATAGTCTGGTTGTTTTTCTGGAAACTCGTCAACTGCGGCCAACTACGGCCCAGAATCGCTTCCAATTCAGCTCGGCTCTTCGCGCGCCGCTTGCCCCAGGCATCGAAACTGAATTCTTCGACAATACCGCCGGTTTCGTCGGTGATAGTCGTCACTAGAAGTGGGGGTCAAATCTTGACTAATAGTATTTAGGTCCGCAACGATTTTTCTATCCTTCTTCATCAAAGTCTTTAGCCGAGCTATTGTCTGCGATACCGTCGAATAACTACCGACACCAAACTCTTTTCCAATTTCACTCAATGTCTGTCCACAAAGGTCTTGACATAACTTCATCGCTATCCAGCGTGGTATATTTGCCCTGGGACCGCGCCGGCCAATGATAATCGATGTTTTTTCACATCTATAATAGGCCGAAACAGCATCCACTACTGCCACGATCGACACCGGTTCCGCCAAACCTTTTCGCGATACTTCCCTCCAACTTACCACTTTCGCGCAAGCTTCTTCCCTGAATGCTTTCGACCCCAATATTACGGAAAATCCAGGCTTACCATGAGACTCCGGGATTTCTCTATCTGTACCTTCTTCAACATACTCACGATAAGCCTGCCCCGGCGGTGTCCCACCAATTTCCCCGTAGATTGGTTCGCGATACAGCCACTGCGGGCAAGTGCTGTTCGTCACATAGGTGCTATAACTCGACCAGGGGTAAGACAATAGGTTATCAACCAGAGGATTTCGGACTTCCAGCGGATTGCGGTGAATATAGCGACTAACCTGGAGCAGATACGCGCTGGCATCTACCAATATGGACTTGTAACGGCCTCGAAATAACGGGCCATCTTTCTGTTTAAGACGGTTGTAACGCTGAGTATATACGCCATTCACGTGGCGCATCGCACGGCTCAAATTTCCACGTGGTGTGTGAACCAGTAAGTGATAGTGATTGCTCATTAGACAGTAAGCCAGGATTTCCATACCAAATCGGCGGTGAGCTTCTGCAAGTCCTTGCAGAAAAGCTTGGTAATACTTGTCCCCGTCAAATACCTGCTTCCGATCCTGACCACGATTCATGACGTGGTAATACGCTCCCTGATATTCCACTCGCAACGGCCGAGCCATTTTGAAACCTCCTTGCTTCAAAACTTGAAGGGGGAGTCTAGCATGGCTTGCATTTCAGTACTAACTATTAGTCAAGACTTGACCCCCTGTGCTACATCCCATTCGAAGCTATGCAAATGTTCATCTCCCTTGAAAGATTAAAGAACCTACACACTACGCTCATTGCCATAAGTCCAACGCTAAAGCTAGGCTTTAAAAGCGTCGCGCTGCGTACTCAATCCGGTGAACTGTCCCCAGAACTCGCAGTTAGCCCCGCAAGAGCGGGGCTAAGCTTCCACTCTGATTATTTTAATTTATCTTTTTTAGCGCGTTATCAATTCCAACAAACATTTCTGGAAGGTTATCAACTCTGAGCTGGCTACCAGATTTTTCCCATAACTCGTAAAGCTCTTTCTTATTCAAATCACCACTAACAATCTCTGAGATAAAAGCTTTAAATTCATAGCGATCAGCTGGTGAAAGTCCTTGAGCAAACTCAATAACTCCAGAAAAAAAATCTGGATACATTGAAATAAAATCTTGATGTAAAAACATACCAAAAGAAATCCATACTTCGGGGATATTCATTATTTAATTCCTCGTTGGAAAAGCGGTATGAACATTAAAACCGCCACTAAAACTGTCATTCCTACGGATGACCACTCTTACACTATTACCCGTGCCGAAGTTAACTCTACCAGGCCGAAAAATGTTGCCTCCAGTTCTATAAGCAACTCTACCAGTGGTCGATCCGAAAGATTTATTTAGAACTAAAGTATTCTGGTCAGATTGCAAAAAAGTTGATATTTCGGCTTCATTTGTACTTAAAACAGATGACACAAGGTTATTGGCAGATTCTAGTGATGAGAACGAACTGGCTTCATTAAGCCCGATCTTTATGGGGCCAACTTTATAACTTTGGTTAATTCTTTTTAATAACTGCTGATCAGATTTGCCAACATGCTTTGCTATTGTATGAGAACCATTTACCCCTTCATGCTCGGTTAAATCAATCTTTCCATCTCCCTTTTGTGCACTTTTCGACACATCACCACACTTCCCAGGCACCCCTTCGCACCCTGCCATCTTATATTCATCTTCAGGCCCCTCCCCCGGACTGTGATTCCCCGCCTTCGGCGCACTCGCACTCAACGCCCAACTCAACCCTGCTAAAGCCGCCCCCATCCGCGCTCCATCAGCAAACTTCCCACCACTGGCCTTGGCCGCAATACCACTGGTAATGGTCGAACTGGCAAGACTCACAATCTGCCCACCCAATTCAGTCGTGACACTAAACGCTTTTGTCAGCGCACTCGATATACCGCCACCGATGCCCTGCGTGATACCGCCACTCACCACCGCTACCGCCATACCCTTCAAGGCATCCCCCACCGAGCCCCCGTTGGCCAGGGTGATTGAGGCGTTGAGATACATCATACCCTCAAAATACATCGGCAGACACCACTGGCAATAGACCGCCAACACCGCCCCCACCGCCGCCTGCAACCACGGCACCTTGCCCAACATGCGACCCACACCCTGGATCACCGACTGCACCGCATTGCCAATGGCCTTGAAGGTCTTTTTCACCAACTTGGCCACTTTTGATAACAAGGGCTTCAAAAAATACCCGCTCGGGTCCGTATAGGACAGCGGGTTATTCTGCACGTAACTGTAACGATTGAGCGCCTGTAAATTGGTCCTGTCGTCAATAAACGGGTCGGCACTGATAAAACGCCCGATCTCCGCATCATAGACCCGACCGTTCATATGGATCAACCCCACCGCATCCAACTGCTCATGGCCGGTAAACCCCTGATTGGTGATGGTCGAGACTAGCGTCAGGGCGGGTAGAGTCTGGTTGTTTTTCTCGAACCCCGTCAACTGCGGCCAACTACGACCCAGAATCGCCTCCAGTTCGGCTCGGCTCTTCGCCCGCCGCTTGCCCCAGGCGTCGAAGCTGAATTCCTCGACAATACTGCCGGTCTCGTCAGTAATGGTGGTCACGGACCCTAAATGGTCCTTGTGCAGATAGCGGGTTTTGCTAACTCCCGCGCTGCTGCCGGTGCGGTTTTCCAGCGTCAGTACCGCAAAACCGCCGATAAAGTGACGCTCTTCGGTTTTGTTAACCGTCGTGTCATTATCCTTGAACTGCACCTTCTCATAGAGACCACCGACATAGGTGTACTCGGAGACCTTGCCGCTGATGGTATCTTTACGAAAGTAACGATCACGGTCGGGGCCGTAAGTGATTTCAGTGACAGCCGAGCCCTTGGTAATACGCGTCGGTTTGTCGAAATGGGAATAGGTGATGGTGCGGCCATCACCACTGATCATATTGCCATTGGCATCGTAGCAATAGCTGGTGCTCTTGGCGCCACTGATGGCCGTCACGGCATGGGGGCCGGCCTGTACACCACTGCAAGTCCCGCCATAACTATAATTGCCCACGCCAGTCTTGCTGAGGATATTGCCGATGGCGTTATAGCCTACCGTCGTGGTGCGTGTCTCGTTGTAAGGCCCGCCCACATCGAAGTTGGCTTGACTGGTCGTTAGCCGGTTGAGACTGTCATAACTGAAGTCTTCGCGAAAGTAATTGCGGAAGTCTTCGCGATAGTCCAAGTTGCCGACTTTACTGAAGGTAAACTTCAGGTCCTGCACATCGAGCATGCCGCTGCCGGCGGTATGGCTGCGAATATCGGTCAGGCGGCCCGTGGTGTTTTCATAACCGCGCAACGTCTCCACACCGTTGCCGTAGACTTCATCGACCAGATTGCCCCGGGCATCCCACTGCCTGGCATCAAAATACAGAGCGTTGTTGGCCGCATTGCGCACCTGGACCACCGTACCCAGGCTACTGTGATAGATATTTTTGATTTGCAGGCGGTTGCTCGGGCCGGGATAGGTCGTAGTCAACGGGCGGCTGAAGCTGTCGTAACTGATGCCGACACTGTAGGTGCTGCCGTTGACGGTTTTGCGGGTCTCTATAGGACGCCCCAGGCTGTCGTAACTATGCGTCTCGACAAAACCGTTTTTGCCGTTGACCCGGTGCAGCTTGCCTTTTGCCGCGCCCGTCGCCGTATCATAGGTCCAGGTAGCCGTTTCGGGATTGCCGGTGTCGTTGGCACACTGCTGCGTAGCATCACTCGGCAGCCCCACGGCGCCAGACACACTACCGCTGTAATTATCGATACGCTTGGTCAGTCGGCCCAACAGGTCGTAAGCACTGCAACTGGCCACGCCCTTGGCATTGCGCTGGGTGATAAGTTCGCCCAGACCGTTGTAGGTGTAGGACCATACCCCTTTATCCGGATCATCCATACTGATTTTGCGACCCAGTTCATCGTAGGTGATCACGGTGGTATTGCCGGCGGGATCGATTACCCGGGTCATATTGCCATGGCTGTCGTGCTCGTAATCGACTTGGTTACTGTCGCTGTCCTGACTCTGGATAACCTGGCCCATGGCATTTTTCACCAGCACCTTGTGCTGGTTGACTCCGGTGACATCCATATGGGAGCTGACCGTCAACCCGTTGTAATCGACCGTATCCACTCGGCCGTCAGCCAGCGTGGTTTGGGTGGCACGACTCAGGATATCGTAACTCAACTGGCTCCAGTAGCGCGTCCCACCCTCAAAATAGGGTTCGGAGACCTTGGTGTTCTGCCCCAGGGTATTGTACTGATAGTCCGTGTACACAAACTTGGGCGTGCCGTTGAAGGTCTCGAGTCCGAGCACACCTTTGCGCAGTTCCCGCCCCAACGCGTCCAGGTAGACACGGCCTTCGGTACCACCTTGGGTGTACTCCAGGGTGTAGTAGACCGCGTTCACCGGGCAACTACTGTCACAATACCGATAGGCAGCCGTGGTGCTGATGGGTGTGCCGGAACCCCAGCCGCTGATCGTCTCCTGTACCCGCCCAAAGCCGTCGTATTTAAAAAGTGTGACGATACCATTGGCGTCGGTGACAGTTTTCACTTTTTCGGGGTAGGCGCCATCAAGGGTGCTGCCGGTTGTGTAGTAGGTACGCGAGCTTGCTTGGTTAATCGCGTTAGTCTGGGTGCTCAAGCGACCTCTGCCGTCGTAGGAAACACTATTGGTGCGACTGGCAAAATCAGGGCCACTCACAGTTACCGCCAGATTATGACCGAAGCCGTTTACCACCGTGGCTCCGCCGGCATCTACACCGTAGGCGGTCTCGTGCAGAATGTCGTCGCTGTCGGGGTGTCGAATCTGCTCGCGGGTTTTTCGACCGGTAGTGCCGTCGTAGAGCCAGGTGGAAACCTTGGCACGAGGCAACTGGCCCACAACATGGGTGTTGACGCGGGTGCGGGCGAGCTGGCCGATTAACCAGTTGCTACTGTCGTTGGTGTAGGTGTTGGCAGTGGTCGAGGTACGCAGCAAGACGTTTGATGCGTTGTAGAGTTTACTCTCCGTCGTCAACAGATTGCCGTAACCATCGTAACTGGGGTAGGTGTTGACCTCTTTGTGTAAAAACGCACCATTGAGATCGCGTTTAGTCACCGTGGTTTGGTTTAACCGGGTTTGATAGCGACGCGCAGCGCCAGAGCCGAACGGGGCTGTTTGCCAAGTATTGACGGTGTTACTGGTGACAATACTGCCAGGCGCTGTAGTGGTTAACTGTAACAACATACCCTGCAGACGCTCGTTATAGTCCTGGCTGAAAGTCGCCACCGAGGTGATACCTGTATCATCGTTGGTGGTGGTCATCTGCCGGAAGCCGAGAGTGCCCATACCGCGCAGGTGCACCTTCTTACCCGTGTAGCGGTAGCTGCTGCTGTTAACGCCGCCGATACCGTCGCTGGTCTCTACTTTCGACACCACGTATTGGGGGTTGCGCACGGACATGGCCGGGTAAGGTGAAACCGGATCTTTTGTGTAAACCGAGGCATCCGTTAGCCGTTTGTAGGTAAACCTCGTTTCAAAGCCAAAACCATTCGTAACTTTACTTAATGTCGTCGTCTTAGCCGTGGAACGCTTCATATAAACGTTGCCACCATGAATAGAGGCAATATCGGTAATACCGTCGCCGTCAAAATCGCCGAGTCTGACGCCTCCAGCGCCGCCCCACTCCCTACCACCCGTGCGTCTTTTACTGATAAAGCCGTTGCCTGTGGACAATTTCATTTCAATTGATGTAGGAGACAGGGCTTGATCTGTGGATGCGATATCCGTCATCCCGTCGCCATTAAAGTCCGCCGCCCAGGTCCACCCGGAGCCATCACCCCAGTTGTTCGGTACGGGCCAGGCCTCGTTCAAAAAGGTACGCCCGTTAGATATCTGTATAAAAACCTGTCCGCCATTGGCCGAGGCGATATCGCTTAAGCCGTCGCCATTGAAGTCCCCCACCCAGGTATAGGCTTCGCTGCCCCAGTTGCTGAACAAGGTCCACCGGTCGTATGTAAAGCCTGTGCCTGTAGACAAGCGCACATAGGTTTTCTCGTAGTAGCGCGACGCAATATCCATCATACCGTCGCCGTTAAAGTCGCCGACAAAATTCCAGCCGGCGCCGCCCCAGAGCCCTCCACCGCCCCAGTTTTGGGTGGTGAAACCCGTGCCGGTCGACAGGTGCACATACACCGTGCTGCCGTTATACGTGGCAATATCACTGCGTCCATCGCCGTTAAAATCGCCGACCCAGATGTTTCGGGTATCGCCCCAGACATTGGGCACGGTCCAGGTCTGGCTGGTGAAGCCGTTACCGGTGGACAGTTTCATATACACATTGCCGCGGTTGGCCGACGCAATATCGCTAAGTCCGTCGCCGTTAAAATCGCCGACCCAGGTGTTAGCGGCCGCACCCCAGGCATTGGCCACCGGCCAGGTCGCGCTGGTAAAACCCGTGCCCGTCGCTAGCTTCATATGCATAAGGCCGCTTTGTGCGGAGGCCAGGTCATCCATACCATCACCGTTAAAATCACCGACCTTGATATAACCGGCACCACCCCAAACATTGGACACCGGCCAGGTTCTGGCCGAAAAGTTGACCAGTCCGGCCGGGTCCACGGTAAACTGTGTCGGCGCCAGGCAGGTGGTACCGTCGGCAAGGCAATCGTCGAGGCGAGACAAATACGAGCGGCCACCCGAATCACCAAACGTAGAGTCGGTACTGTAGGTGAGTTTTTTGCGGGACACCATACTGCCATGGGCACGCAATTGAATTTCCGACAACAGTTTGTTGTTAAGGACCTTGCTCTCAGCAAAGTAGCCCCGACTGATGTCGACAGGGGCGCGTTCAGTGTAGACAAATGCAACGGAATGAATCGGTGCAACACCGAGATTGGCGTTACCAGTGTAGCTGATATCGGTAATGTAGTGTTCACCGGCGGTATTGTCGGTGTGGTAGGTGAAGCGGGCATAGTTGCTGTAGCGGTCGTGAATTTCATTGAGAGACCAGCCGTAGGCCGGGACGGGCGCAGCCTCGATCCCTGTCGTCCTCGCATCGGCGGTGGCGCCGTATTCCATGATAAGACCCGCTTTGGTCTTCATAACGAAGTATTCCGGCCTGCCGCCGATATCGCCGTAAGAAAAAATCTGTGAAAAACTTTCCCGCTGCGTCCGATATTCGGTGCCCGGCGCACCATAGGCACCGCTCACTGCCACCAACCGCTGCCCATCGAGGCAGAAAACCGCACTGGTAGCGATATAGCCATCGTCATGGAGATTGGTCGGACATACAGTGATGGCGGAAAGGCCGGATAAGCCCCATCCCTTGCCAACAATGCCGTCACCGCCATTGCTGTTATAAACCAGGGCCAGTTCAGGCTGCACGCCGGCGATACCCGGCGGCAGTGCGATGGGAACCTGGTAAGACGCGCTGCCGTCGTTGCCGACACTGTGGCTGCCGCCGATGGCGCCGACGTCGGGGTGGCCGACGACCGGGCCGCTGCCCGGGGTGCCGGGGGGTGTTGCGCGCACTAATACAGTGACCTGGTCTTCAGGGATAGGGCATATGTGTTCAAAACAAATAAGACTGTAGGTGTAAGAGCCTTCAGGTTTATCGGTAAATGTAAACGAATTACCGTGGCCGGAGTAAACAAATTGAAAGTTGCCGCTGTCATCTTGCTCAATCAATGTATACCGGAAGCCGGCCGGATTGTTCCAGCTTACCGTATAGTTACCGTCACTGGTCGCTGGCGCCGATAAATTAGCACTTAAGTCTATGTTAGCCTGCACCGCCCGTACACTCGCCAGCACACCTAATGTTGTCATCAACAACAAAAGTAGCATACGCGAAAAAATGAAATAAAACAGCACTAAAGAAGATCTGGAAGATAGCATGGCGTAAATTCCTTTTGTTGTCATTGTTAACGAAAAGCAAGTGTTATCACTAACGTAGGCAGCCGACTACTTACACATCCAGCGCTTTAGATAATATTCACCCTCTCCAAAAACTGTCAACAATTATTAATAAAAAATACCAGCCTATAGGATTTTTTTACTATGCATACTGTGCCCTGCAAAGACGATACTATAGTTGCTCAACACAACATTATATGAATCAAAAATTACAACTTGGCTAGACTTAGAAATCACTAAATCCCGAAACTCTGCCGTGTTAATAAGCTGGGCAGACTTAACGATAAACCTGAATTTCGTCTAAGTTTACAAAGTCAAATTAATAACGAAAAATTTTAAAATAAGAAATTCTCACAAACTTTACTCACAGTTTTCCTATAAGCTCAACGGCCTTTTTCAATATAATGTTATCCCACCCCAGGAAAATTTCATAAAAATCAAGCAGCTATGTGCAGCACACAAAACACCAACAGTAATATGGCGAACATCTTTAAATAACTAAGAAAAAACCGCCAAAATACATAGCTTGAAAGTCAAAACTTTTTGTTCACACTAAAGCCAAAGATCCGTGGTTCCAAAGTGAAGACATTTGCAGTAAGTCCGGTATCGTCACTGTTTGTAAAAAAATCAGTAATTGGCGCATCGTCGAAAAGATTCTTGATATAGAGTTGCATCTGTAGCTGTGAAAGCGGATGCGTAAGCGTCACTGCTGCATTTAGATTATCCCAGCCTTCCAGCTTATCGTAGGCAGAATTATAGACCCGTGCATAGCTATCGGACTGACGGTAGTAGTCGGCGCGCAACTTTAATTCCCAGTCGCTAAGTTGGAAAATATGTTGCAAGCCCAAATTAAAAGTAAAGTTAGGCGAATTTGGCAATTCGTTTCCACTAAGATTGGCTGCGAAACCGCGGCCTGCATTGGGCGCTTCAGTCAGCGGATTGTAGATAAAGCCGAATGTCTCGTACCAGCGTAAGCCCGACTCGATTTCCGGGGTAAAGGAACCCCAACGCGCCGTACCTGCACACAATGACGCCAAGGCAAGTTCGACAAGTCTGTCATGAACGGGCTCGAGAGCAATAACCCGCTCAACAGCTTGCACTGGCGCGATACAATTGGACGGCACTTGCACATGCGGGCGCACAAGCATCCAGTTTTCATTGCCCTGGGTTCGATTCATTACGTCGATTGATTCTTCGCCTTTACCAATGCGGGTATCGAGATACCCCATATTAAGATCAATGCGGGAATTAGGTGTCGGTCGCCACGCGGTCTCGATTTCCAGCCCCCAGCTCTCAGCGTCAAAATTTTCGTTAAACGAAATACGATCAACGATTTGCGAAACCTGATAATCCCGGTAGTTATAGTAAAAGGCCGTGGCATTGAAGATTAGTGAGCCATCATTGAGACTGTTCTTGGCACCGATCTCGATAGCATTGACAAATTCCGGTTTAAACGTCTCACCCAACGGCTGAAACTGCACTACACGCGGATCAATATCGACCCTCGGAGAATTGGAACCGCCACCTTTGTAACCGTGGGCAAAAGAGAAGTAAACCAGCGTTTCGTCCGTAAACGGCGTTTCGGTTTGCCAATCGATGACAAATCGTCCGGTAAATCGGTTCCAGTTCTGCTTGATATCGGGCTGGGCTGGATACCCTCGACTGACCCGTCCGCCACTTCCGTCCCCGGTCTGTGTTCCACCCGCTTGCGAGCCCAGCAGCAACTGACTGGGAATCGGGGTTGCTACCTTCTCGTCCTGGGTATAGCGCAGGCCGGCGGTGATTTTTACACGCTCTGCAATTTGCCAATAGCTTTCACCAAACACAGCCCAGGATTTGGTCCGCGCCTGGTTTCTGCTGAGAAAGTAATTGTGGCCTTGTTCGTCTAGTTGACCAAGCGGGTTGGGGTCGACATAGACACATTCTCGCTGTTCATCGATATCACAATTACGGGTCTCCATAAAAGGCGAATCGCCATCTTCACGGTTATACACGTATTCGGCAATGAAGGTAAACGTATTGTTGAAAACATAATAATCGTCCTGCGACTTAAAATTGAAATAGTTGGCGCCGAGACCGAAATTGAACTCACTATCGAAGGACGACTGCAAGCGAAACTTCTGGCTCCACTGCTCGCTGTCCGACTGACTGATATCGACCGAAAGCACACCTCTGGACGGGCCGAGTTGCGGATCGGTATAAACGCCTCCCGGTGTCGGCGGATTGGGATTGCCCAGATCGCCCAGGGAATTAAATAAGCCTGTAGAATCGGTGAAATTAGAAGCGGAAACAAAGCGGTTATAATCCTGCGAGGAGTAGTAGTCATCGCTGGCATAAGTAGATTGTGAAAAGAACTCCAGACTGTCACCTAGCAACACCTTCAGATTGAGCTGGAACAAATCGTTTTCAGCGTGAAACACGGGATCATAGCTGGTTTCAATCTCGCGCAGGTCTCTCGATTGCTTCACCCCGAAATAGGGGTCGTCGCCGGGTTCGATGATAAAGGCGAAGGAGCCGTCTTCACGAAAGCCCACAGGAGATAAAAAGGTCGAGAACCATATATTGGCAAAGCCGGCAGCATTGGGCGCGCCAAACGCCTCGCTGTCATAGAGTGAGCCCGGCAGACAACCCTGGCTGAGACGTGCGCGCAACATGGGGGTGGCAACCATTGTGTCGCCGACCATCTCGGGACCGGGGTCGCGGGTGCAAAGCTGCTTGCCGGTGCGCGAACGGCGGTCGTCTTCGTTAAAGTGCTGCCAAATAAAATTGGCACTCAACCCATCGCTCGGCTCCCATCGGACGATGGTACGGGTCGAGTAGAGGTCGCGATCATTAATATCGTTGTTGGTAAACGTATTGGTGTCGATGCCGTCACGTTTAGTCAGGACACCGGAAAAGCGCATCGACAAAGTATCGGTGACCGGTAGATTGAGGTTGCCGCTGAGACGCCGGGTGTTGAAGTTGCCTACTTCAGCTTCGATTTCTCCACCGAGATTCGGCTCCGGCAACACCGGTATTGCGTTGACTACACCACCCGTGGCATTGCGACCGTAGAGGGTACCCTGAGGTCCGCGCAGCACCTCAACTCGCTGAACGTCAAAGAATTCCTGTTCGAACAACCGATTGCGGATCAGAGGCGTATTGTTAAAACTGACGGCCACCGCCGGGTCTGTACCGGCAGATATCGCTTTAGTGCCAATACCGCGAATGGAAAAGTTATAGGTGCTGAAGTTGCTTTTAGAAAATGACACATTCGGCACCGCCCGCAGCAACTCTTCACCACGCTCAATCTTGAAATTATCCAAGCCCTCGCCGGAGAAAGCCGAGACGGCGATCGGCACATCCTGAATGCCCTCCTCTTTCTTTTGTGCGGTGACGACAACTTCTTCCAGCGCCAAAGCCCGATTATCCTTCCCACCGCCTTGGTCCTGCGCTACTGCTCTTTGCGCAGCACTGCTCCCCACTGGAAAGCCAGCCAAAGATGCTAATATTTTACTACTAGTATTTACACTACCCCCTCCCTCATCCGCGTTGACAGCGCTATCGTCAACGCGAATCGCGACAACGCCCTGATTTGAGAGACCTCCCGACAATCCGGAACCTTTCAGTAGAATTGCCAAGGCACGTTCAAGTGTGTATCGACCATCGACAGTGCTCGCTCGTCGAGATTCCGCCACATCGTAAGGAAATAAAAACATAACGCCGGTTTGATCAGCCAAGATGTTTAACGCTTTGGCTGCATTCATTGCCGGTATGTTGATATCGTAGAGCTGTTTTTTCGAATCGCTTGCGGGAGCATCTGCTGATTCAGATATTTCTGAGCCGCAAGCTACACGGCTTAACAGTACTAACCAGAAAAAACACACCGAAATACCAACGGCTCCTGTCCTTATTACCCGCCTGATTATGTGCATAAAAACTGAGGAGAATCTCTATGCACTAGCAGCCTTCTCAACCGCACAACTAACGAGAAAAGAAAATCCGCAAAGCAGACTGCTATTATTTTTAAAATTCCTTTCATACTTAATTAGTCTTTATCCAATGATAGCTGAACCCTATTATGTCCGACTCGCGCAACATGAATACCAAAATTAACCTCAAGTGACCTAAACATCGCATCGGTCTCGCCCACGCGAAATTGACCACCGATCCTGAGGGCGCGCACCGCAGGGTCTGTTATCTCTATGGAAAGCGATGTATAGCGGCTGATTTCCTTGACGACATCTTCCAGCGGATCACCGGTGAACTTTAATAGTCCCTTTCGCCATAGCAATCGCTTTTCCATTTCATCTTTCGTAACACGTTCAACTAATTCAAGCTCACCAGCCAAGTGCAGACCCTTGCTGAGCGCGTTTTTAATCGTCGTTGCCTGTCCTGCTTCCAATAAGCCAAGCTCTTCTTCAACAAAACTTTCACTCCGATCAACGGTAGTCAAGCCGCGGTTAGGCTCACGCTCTAAAATCCGGCCAACTGAGCTGTCGCTCACGGGGTTGCCTTCGGTATCAGCCTCCTCAACCTGAGGTTCATTGATAAATGCCAAGCCAACCCGCCCTTCAGTAACTGTAACGTCAAGGTTTTGACCATTAAGGTAAACAGAAAACGCCGTGCCAATTGCCTGCACCCTGCCCTTGCCTGCCCGCACTCGAAATGGTCTGCTGGAATTTTTGGCAACAGTGAAGTGCGCCTCGCCCTGCAGCAGCAGAATATCGCGAAACTGGTGGCTATAGTTGACCTCTAGCTGTGTATTCGTATTGAGGTGGATAACAGAACCATCGTCTAACGTCGTGGTTTTTTGCTGACCGACCACTGTTGCATAAAACCCGGCGTCCTTGTTCTGCAGCATGCCATCCCCAGAAAATAGCATATAAGCAAACGCAATAGCGAAGGCAAAGCCACACACACTTGCCGCGATAAAAAAGCCACGCAAACTGTTGCGAGACCGCTTTTTACTGGATTCAAGTGCAATCTGGATTTCAGTTTTGCCCAGCGGAACAGCCAACTCAGTCAGCACATTCATATTGCCCCAGAACACGGCCAGGCTGTTTATCTCTTCGCGGTGCACAGGGCTGCGATTAATCCACGCCTGCAACGCTTTAAGCTCCTCAGCCGTGGGCTTGGTATCTCTTTCAAGCTTTATCAGCCACTCAGCGGCCTCACGCTCTATCGCGGCGCGGTTTGAAAACTTGTAGATAGTCTTCATCAGCCTCTATCCTCCAACGAGATGGGGCGAGCCGGCTTTCCCGGACTGCCCATTAATTGGCCCTGCTCTTTTTTTCGGATATAGGCTCGGCAAAACAACATACCTTTGAGCAAGTGTTTTTCAACGGCGCTGACCGTAATACCCATACGCTCGGCAATTTCTTTATGAGGCAGTCCATGCACTTTACGCAACAGGCACACCCGGCGCCTGCGCTCCGGCAAGGCGGCAATGGCCTCGCAAAACAATGCTATATGCTCTCGGGCCTCTAACTCTTCTTCAGTGGTCGATCCGGTATCGGTTAATGTGTTGGAATCACTATCCTCTATATACTCGGTAACCTGGCGCGCCTTGCGACTCAATTCATTTAATGCAAGGTTTTTGGCAATCTGAAATAGGAAGGCTTTTGGTTGTTCAATATCTTTTTTCTGCTCGGCGTTGTAAGCACGTAAATACGCTTCTTGAACAACATCCTCTATATCCTGCTGGTCGCGTAAAAAGCGCGAGAGAAATCTTTTCAGAAAAGAGATATTCTCCAAAAACGCGCAGGAAATCGCAGACATATTATAGCGCCCTCCCCTGGGGCCTGAATTTTTGCCGGGCAGGTTCTTTTGAGGCTTATTGTCAACATCCATACTCTTAATCGGAATCGTGTTTTTTTGCCGTCATTGTCGTCCGAACATCCATAGACTAACCTCTCCCAAACCGCCGAAATAGTCCAATTGAGCTCGTCTTATACTTACCCAGGAGCACGCACTATAAAAAAGCTGTCAGTATACCTGTGAAGAACCTCTTACTATGGAACCGGTAAGGACAGCAAACCCGCAACCTGATTGATCGACTGGTGGGCGAAGATGGTTGATGAAAAATAAACCAAATTGTATTCAAGTATCTGTTTTTCTTGAATATTACTAGTAGCTGATAGTAGAAAACGGCGTTGGCATCCATAGGAGTTGAACCGTTGTTGCAGCGCTTACCGGGCAAGATGGCCTTGAATTCACAGCTTACCCTCTAAAGCCCAAGTTCTTCGGCAGCTATAACAGATAAGAGGACAACACTACCCAGCTGTTGGGACGCATAGATATAGATCAAATATCAACCACCTGAGCCAAATGGCAGCAAGACAAGGGGTAGAATAGGCTCGAACCGCCCCGCCAGCCCCAAGCTAGGCAGTCTTAAGCATTGCCCGGCGGCGCCAGGCGATCAGCCCTGCCCCCATCAGCAATTGGGCGCCGCCGAACAGCAACAGACTGAATAGCACCGTATCACCCAGTGGGTCGGCTTGCCCCAGCGTTGCCGGAAATAACAGCGTTTTGATCAACAACCCCAGGTTCACGTTGCGCACGGCCACCTCCATCTCGATGGCGGTAGCATCGCGCAGCGGCAGACCAAATAACACCGGCACCGCCCAGGCGGCGGCCGTCAAGATCACCAGTAGCGCGGCGATCAGCAGAATATTGGTGAGGCCAAACGCCTGGGCATCAAGGCGTCCCGCCAACACCGAAAACACCACAATGGCGAGAATTCCGAGCAGCGACGCTCTTATCGACCAGCGGGCGATCCACTCAGCATGGTTGGGCAGGGTCCGCAATACCACCATGCCCAGTAGCAAGGGCAGTAACAGGGTCCAAAAGATCTCGCTGATAATCTGGCCTCTGGGCATCACAAAATCCGCCGGCATATAGCGGGAAATCAACAATTCCAGAATCAGCGGCGTGGTCAACAGGCACGCAAGGGTGGTAATAGCGGTAATCGAGATGGATAGAGCGATATTGCCCCGAGCAAAGAAGGTGAACATATTCGATGAGGTGCCGCCGGGTATGGCTGCCAGTAAGGCGATCCCGATGGCAATACCGCCCGTTAGACCGAACCCCAGAATAAAGAGATAGGCCACCACCGGTACCAGCAAGAGTTGCACCAGATTGCCGATGGTCACGGCTTTGGGCTCCATAATCACTTCGCCGAAGTCCTTGACGGTCAGGGTTGCACCCATGCCGAACATGGCCATGACCAGTTGGAATACGGCGAACCAGTATTCGTGGGTGATGTAGAAGTCCGTCATGGGTGGTTGTCTCTCCTGTCGGTTGTTTCTTATCGTTTTTTGCTCACCAATTGTTCAATTGGTGGACTTTTGGGGGGTACTTTGCGCTGAATGCTATAACAATGGCGCGGTAATCGCTAGCCTGCAAAGGCTGGTAATTTTGAACCTGATGTTTTTACTCTAGCGCCACTGCATTGGAATGTCTGCTGTCAACAACAGCTCTATTCGTGAGTCTGGGAGAGGATTTGTGGGATTAGCATCGATTAGAAATTTGGTAAGTATGCAAGAGCATAAACTCTGCATATTAGGAGCTATCTGTTTCTGGAAGTGATAGAGCTATTGAACCGACACTTTACTCTGTATTTCATCGTAAGGGCAAGATAAAAAACGCCCTGCAGTCAGCTATTTAAAACAAAGGTTACGCAGGACTTAATCCAGATAAATGTATCCAAAAGCCCCTAAGCTTGTCGATTAAAAATAGAAGATATGAATTTATATAAAGAAAAAACAGGAGGTGGTATACATACTACCACCTCCTGCATATAGCTCGATATCAGAACTGCTTGTTTACACTGAAACCAAAGATTCGTGGCTCCAAAGTGAAGACATTGGCACTGAGGCCGGTGTCGTCACTATTAGTAAAGGTATCGGTGATCGGTGCATCATCGAAGATATTTTTCACATAAAGCTGCATCTGCAATAGCGAAGGCGGATGAGTAAGTGTAACCGCTGCATTCAGATTGTCCCAGGCCTCCAGTTCGTCGTAAACAGTGTTGTATACCCGTGCATAGCTGTCGGACTGACGGTAGTAATCAGCACGCAGCTTAAGCTGCCAGTCGCGAATGTCAAAAATGTGCTGCACACCCAAATTGAAGGTGAAGTTAGGCGAGTTCGGCAGTTCATTCCCACTGAGATCGGCAGCGAAGCCTCGACCATTGTTTGGCGCGTCTTCGAATGGATTATAGTTAAAGTCAAAACCGGGCTGATCAAGTAATAAAAGCTGATCCCACCGGAAAACCGTATCGATTGCATCACTGTAGCTACCAACGCGATTCGCGCCACCGCACAACGCCGCCAACGGCTGTACCGCTGCACTCGGGGGTGAAAAAGTAAGGGGGAGCGAGCCGAGAACGGCTTCGACCACATCGACTGGCGCAATACAGTTGGACGGAACCTGCAGCCACGGGCGCACCAGCATCCAGTCCTCGTTGCCTTGCGTGCGGTTCATGACGTCGATCGATTCTTCACCTTTGCCAATGCGCGTCTTTAGATAGCCAAGATTGAGATCAATGCGTGTATTCGGCGTCGCCTGCCATGAACTTTCGATCTCCAATCCCCAACTCTCAGCGTCGAAATTCTCGTTGAAAGAGATTCGATCAACAATCTGCGAAATCTGGTAATCCCGGTAATTGTAATAAAACGCTGTTGTATTCAGAATCAATGAACCATCATACAAGCTGTTCTTGGTTCCTAGCTCGATAGCGTTGACAAATTCGGGTTTGAAGACGCCTTCCAGTGGTTGGTATTGAACCACCCTCTGGTCTATATCGACGCGCGGGGGATTGGAGCCACCTCCCTTGTAGCCATGAGCGAGTGATAGGTAGACAAGGGTTTCGTCGGTGAACGGTGTCTGGGTCTGCCAGTCGATTACAAAACGACCAGTAAACTCGTTCCACTGTTGTTTGATATCATCATCTGCAGGATAGCCTCGACTGACGCGTCCGCCGGTGCCCGAACCCGGTTGAGTCCCGAAGTTTTCCGCACCCAGCAATAACTGGCTCGGAATCGGAGTAGCCGTCTTCCTATCCTTCGTGTACCGCAGGCCACCGGTGACCTTCACGTCCTGAGAAACCTGCCAGTAGGCTTCACCAAACACGGCCCAAGATTTGGTCTCCACTAAGTTTCTGCTCAGAAAGTAGTTATGGCCCTCGTCATTTAACTGGCCGAGTGGATTCGGATCGATATAGACACACTCTCGCAGCTCATTAAATCCGTCGCAATTCCGCGTTCCTACGAAGAATGGTGATTCACCTACGGTGCTGTTGTATAAGTATTCACCGATAAGCGTGAACGTGTTGTTGAACACGTAATAGTCGTCCTGTGATTCGAAATCGAGATAGTTGGCACCAAGGCTGAAATTGAAGGTGCCGTCAAAAGACGACTGCAACCGAAATTCCTGGCTCCATTGCTCATTATCCGACTGACTGATATCAACTGACAAGACGCGATCGGACGGCCCGAGTTGGGGGTCTGTAAATATGCCTTCCGGCGTCGGCCCCGGATCTGGGTTAGGCTGTCCGAGAACATTGAACAAATCTGCAGAATCGTTGAACACCGTGTCAGATACAAAACGATTGTAGTCCTGCGAAGAATAATAGTCATCACTGGCGTAGGTCGACTGGGAGAAAAATTGCAGGTTGTCATTCAGTGACACCTCCAGGTTAAACTGGACGAGGTCGTTTTCGGCGCGAAACACCGGATCGTAGCTGGTGGCGATCTCGCGCAGGTCTCGCGACTGCTGGACGCCGGCATAGGGATCAACGCCGAAATCTATAACATTGATGGGAGAGCCACCGGCCAACCTACCCGCTTCAATCGTCGAAGCCACTGTCACGAAAGCAAGCCCTGCGCCATTCGGAGCGCCGAACGCCTCGGCGTCATAGAGCGAGCCAGGTAGGCAACCCTGGCTAAGGCGCCCTCGCAACTCCTCACGAACCGTAACACTGCCAACCGTCGCCCGGCCTGGATCGCGGTTGCAAAGCTGCTTGCCTGTGCGCGAGCGACGATCGTCCTCTTTGAAATGCTGCCAGAGGAGGTTGGCGCTGAACCTGTCGCTCGGCTCCCACTGCGCGATGGCACGAGTTGAATAGAGATCACGGTCGTTGACATCGTTGCCGGTGAAGGTGTTTGTATCGAAGCCGTCACGCTTGGTGAGCGCTCCGGCAAAACGCAGAGAGAAGGACTCAGTGACCGGGATATTCAAGTTGCCGCTGAGGCGTCGGGTGTCAAAGTTGCCCACTTCAGCTTCGATCTCCCCCCCGAAGTCCGATTCAGGCAGCACAGGAAGTACGTTGACCACACCGCCTGTAGCATTACGACCATAAAGCGTGCCCTGAGGGCCACGCAGCACCTCAACACGCTGGACGTCGAAAAATTCCTGTTCGAACAACCGGTTACGGATCAGCGGCGTGTTGTTGAAACTGACGGCGACGGCCGGGTCGGTACTGGCCGATATCGCCTTGGTGCCTATGCCTCGGATAGAGAAGTTATAGCCGCTGAAATTCGACTTCGAAAAGGCGACATTGGGCACCGCGCGCAGTAACTCTTCACCACGCTCTATTTTCAGGTCATCCAGCCCTTCGCTGGAGAAGGCCGAAACGGCGATCGGAACTTCTTGAATACTCTCTTCCATCTTTTGGGCGGTAACGATAATCTCTTCCAGACTGCTACCAGCACTGAGTTCCTCGTTGTTATCCACGATAGTTCGTGCTCCCGTCCCAGCCTGGGTGGTGGTGACCTGGGCGACCGTCCGCTTAACATCCGCCGCCGAAGTAATAACGATAGTGTCACCATCGCGGGAATAACCAAGACCACTGTCGGCCAGCAGAGTCTGCAACGCCACCTCGGGTTCGGCGGTCGCCGTATATCCAGAGCTGCGCTTGCCCGTAGCCAGAGTGGCGTCGGCCATAATATTAAAGCCGCTCTGCATGGCAAAATCACGCAGCGCCTCCGCCAGAGGCTGCGGCGGAATATCGAAATGCGCCTCGCTGTCGGCTTGCGCCGGGGTAGTCGCCGTCACCAGGCAAGCCATGGCGGCACCACACAATAGATTGGATCGAACGGTTTTTCGGGATTTACGGACGTTAAAACCCATAGTCTCTCTCACTCCTTATATTTTTTTTGTTTGTCTGAACTTCGTTATTAGACGTATTCCTAGTTAGACGCGACACAGTGCAGAGCGGGGGGATGAGAAACAAATATTTGACCTCGGCAATCACTCTGCTGTCTAATTGCTATCGCTGAAATGTCGCTTGGAACCACTCTCCTTGCAGGGCGGCCAGGCAAACCTGGGGATTTCGAGCCTTGATACAGGCAGCCGGCAATTCGACGGTAAAAAGGTTTTTCTTATACCGAATCCCCCCGACTTGCGGTTTGCGGAGTCTATATGATTATAAAGAGGGCTATTTTTTGACCTGGGTCAAGCACTGCCTGCAGGCATTGTGTTTCGAAAATAAGCTTCTGCGGCGTGACTATCCGGTTCTTCCGTGAACGAAGAGCAGGATAATGACCTCGCCGGTTGGATAAAACAATACAGCGTCGGTCTGCGTCGCTACTTTGCGCGCCGGGTCAATGACGCCGATGTGGACGACCTAGTACAGGAAGTGTTCGTACACTTGCAGGCAAAGCGGCAGGACACGGCTATCGATAACCCACAAAGCTACACTTTCACTGTGGCACGCAATGTATTGATCAGCCACTACCGGCGCCAGAAGACGCGATCTCACGCTTTCCAGGAATCACTGACGCATGAGATGGAGATTCCGGACTTCATTTCGCCGGAACGCACTGCCATCGGTATTGAGGAATACCGGCGCGTGGTCCAGGCAATTCTGAATTTACCGCCACGGGCCCGGGCAGCCTTCCAGTTTCACCGTTTCGAAAATATGACCTACCAGGCTATCGCAAAACGCATGGGTATTTCCAAAGAATCCGTGAAGGAACTCATTCATCGAGCCCTCGTGCAGATCAGGCAGGCAAGAGGGGAAGAATCGTGAGTGCTGGCTCTCCTTCGGATCGCGAAGTGCGGCGAGCAGCCGCTGCCCACTGGTTCAACGAACACCGCGCCGGAGACATGACCGAGGCTGATAAGCGCCTGTTCGCCCAATGGCTGTGTCAGGCACCGGAAAACCGCGCAGCCTACCGCCAGATGGAGCGTGACTGGGCGCTGTTCGGCGCCGTCGCACAGGACCCGCAAATCCTGGCGGCGCGGGAACAGGACCGGTGTGCCTTCGACCGCCCGAGCCACCTGCAGCGGGTCGCGCTGATCGCCGCCAGCGTCCTGCTGGCCCTCACCACCAGCTGGGCGGTAATCGACTCGGGACTGACCGGCGGTGTCGATTTCGACAGACCGGCCTTTACCAGTCGTCCCGAAGCTACTACCTACCGCACCAGCCTCGGCCAGCATTCCACCTTTACTCTGCCCGACGGCTCTTCGGTCACTCTGGATACGGATTCCGAATTGCGGGTAGGTACCATGCGGGAGCTGCGCAAACTCCAGTTGGTGCGCGGCCGCGCCTTCTTTAATGTTGCCAAGGACCCCTCGCGCCCGTTTATCGTCTATGCCGGCGACAAGACCGTACGCGCACTTGGCACTGCGTTTCAGGTCAGTATGGAAGGTGAGGATGTGACGGTTACCCTGGTGGAAGGGTCCGTGCGCGTAGAAGAAGATACCGGTCTGCTGCGACCGAACTACCACCGTGTCGATATGCAGGAACCCGGCGGGCAGCTTTCGGCACCTGAGGACAGCAACTGGATCGTCGAACAGGTCGATGTTCAGGTACAAACCAGTTGGCTGAACGGGCATCTGGTTTTTCTCAGCGATCCGCTGGCCGATGCGGTCGCTGAGATAAATCGTTATTCCTCACAAAAAATAGTCTTTACCGGCAATCGAATTCCCGAGCGCGAAATTCTTGGCGTCTTCCGCACCGGGGATGTGGGCAGTTTCGTGCGCGCGCTCGAACTTGACGGTATTGCAAAGGTTGTATCCCGCAACGATGTGCAAATTGAACTCCGAGTTCAGTAATCGCCGCTACTGCCCAGTTAGGACGCGGCTCAAAAGAATATAGAGCGCCTATTGAGAGCCTATTGAGAGCCTATTGGCTCCCACACCCCCCCCTCTATCGTCACAGCCACGTCTACGTTAATGGAAGGTCGTCGGTAAGCACCTTCTATAGACGGTAAGCCATGTGCTGCCGAACTTAACGAAAAGAGGGAAATCATGATGAAGAGATTACTAGCGTTATCAGTTTTATCCGCAGCCGTCGCCACAGCCGGTTTCGCAAGCAGCGCCTCCGCCATGTGGACATTTTCGCCGGCAGGCCCGGTCACACTGTCGAGTCCTATTGATCCTGGAACAGGTTCACCAATTCCTCTCCAGTTGTTTAAGGGTATTCCAGTCTCGTGCAACATATCTGGCAGCGGAAACATAGCCAGTGGCCTCGCTTCGGTCACCAGCCTGTCACTTGTGCCAGGGAGTTTCTTCTGCTTCGCTATTTCATTCGCTGGCCTGCCATACGATCTGGAGCCAGCGGGCGGTGTATCTCTAACTTCAGTGACACTCAAGGATGTGACCGTAACCGCAATTACCGGCAACTGCAGGGGTGACCTGACGGGCGATTTCGACCAGGCCACTGGCATAATCACCTTCAATGGTGCGACCATTCCTTCAGATCCTCCTGGCGGCGCGGACTGCGTCGTCACCGGGCCGGTCGCTACTTCACCTGCGATATCTTACACCATTCCTTAACGTTTGTGTCGGCGCCGCCTGGAGACAGGCGGCGTGATGCGGCTCAAAAGAATATAGAGTGCCTATCGAGAGCCTATTGGCTCCCACCCCCCCCCCCTCTATCGTCACAGCCACGTCTACGTTAATGGAAGGTCGTCGGTTAGCACCTTCTATAGACGGTAAGCCATGAGCTGCCAACTTAACGAAAAGAGGGAAATCATGATGAAGAGATTACTAGCATTATCAGTTTTATCCGCAGTCGTCGCCACGGCCGGTTTCGCAAGCAGCGCCTCCGCCTGGACGTTTTCGCCAAACGGTTCGGTCACGCTGTCGAGCCCCATTGATCCTGGAACAGGTTCACTAATTCCTCTCCAGTTGTTTAAGGGCATTCCGGTTTCGTGCACCATATTTGGCATCGGAGACATCACCTTCGGCCTCGCTTCGGTCACCAGCCTGTCACTTATGCCAGGGAGTTTCTTCTGCTTCGCTATTTCATTCACTGGCCTGCCATACGATCTGGAGCCAGCGGGCGGCGTATCTCCAACTTCAGTGACACTCAAGGATGTGACCGTAACCGCAATTACCGGCAACTGCAGGGGTGACCTGACGGGCGATTTCGACCAAGCCACTGGCGTAATCACCTTCAATGGTGCGACCATTCCTTCAGATCCTCCTGGCGGCTCGGATTGCATCGTCACCGGGCCGGTCGCTACTTCACCTGCGATATCTTACACCATTCATTAACAGTTGTGTCGGCGCCGCCTGGAGACAAGCGGCGCGTTTACATTCAGGATTCCTCAAGGACTCTACTCAATCCGCCTCCAAACCTGCGTCCGACACAAAAACGCCACCAAACACCCTTTAACCTTCAACGTATTACCATCCTTAAGCGTCAAAGACCCACTCTTCGCCCCATCCCCGGTCTTCGGATCATAAAGCGGCCCCCCCGTCCATTTACGCGGCCCGCCGGTAAAGTCCTGAAGAATAACCAACCCCTTCACCCGCCTCTCCCGCAGAGCCTCATCACCATTATGCACATCCCGCTGATCCGGATTCTCCCTCAGCGATGCAGCGTCAATAACCCGCCCACAGACCGCCTCACCACAGCGAAACATCTCCACCACCCCATTTTCCTCCTGGGTTCTCCAAAGCCCGAGCAGGCCCTGGGGCTCCGCATTAGCAACCGAAACCAGCGCGACGCACAACACCACCGCAATACTTATATACTTCAACATTCCACTCCTCATACCGGCACCGACAGATTGTACCGCGTCACGGTTTTCTCCAACAACTCGCGATCGTCATGTTGCCACGGGTGAAACCCGGGTTTGAAATAGCGCAGGTAGTCCGGCAGGATGCGCCGCAGGATACCGGGCTTGCCAAACAGGTAGCGGAAGGTTCGCCACCAGAGGCGCCACCCCTTCAAACCGTCCTGGCGATAGAAGCTGCGCATATTTAAAAACATGGTGGTTGTCAGCATACTGGTCGATAACACCATGACCATGGTGCGCATCAGATAACGGCGCAAACCCGTCATCTGCCGGGTGACAGCGACGAAGGTATCGAAAGCCACCGCCTTGTGTTCGATCTCCTCCATGGCGTGCCAGCTCCACAAACGCACGCTGTCTTCAGGCGCGCCTTCGAGGTCACGGCTGTCGCCCTTCAGCAACTGATGAGCGAGAATCGCAGTAAAATGCTCAAGGGCACAGGTGGCCGCCAACTGCCGGTGGCGGGAACGCGTGCGGGCAAAATCGAGATTTCTTTTGGTACGGTTTTCCATCGCCTCGATCTGGTAACCGGCGTCGATCGCGCGCTTGTTGAAAGCCATATGCTCGCGGCTGTGCACCGATTCCTGCGCGATAAACGCGGCAATCTGCTCCTGCAGCGCCGGGCTCACATCGTTGCGAAAATTGCGCACGCTTTCGATAAAAAACTTTTCGCCGGCGGGAAATGTGCACGACAATGCATTGAAAAAAGCCGTGGCCACGGGGTCGCCCCCCATCCACCAACGCGGCGGCGGTTCGCCGTCCCGGTGAAAGTGCAGGTTGCGCACCGGTATCTGCAAATCTTGCGGGGTGGGAGTTTTTTTGGTCATCGGTTTCTCTTTTTTAAAAGCTGTGACGGGCAGGCACGCGGGCTGATCGAAGACCGCGCCGGTACGGCGGCGATAGTGACAACACAAAAAGGGAACGCTCACGGTTAAGTTGTTTTGCTTCTTCTTGCTGCCGGCTTTGGCAGCACAGACAGCCCCGAGGCACAGACCTCCTGTTATCTATAGACGCAAAATCAGCCTTGACGGGGGGATGCCGGGCGGCAAATATTCACACCGACACATCACACACTATCTCATGCACCAGCCTGGCCGCCAGCTTTGCCGTTCTGTCATCGCTGTCAAAGCAGGGGTTGAGTTCAGCAATATCCGCCATCAACCAACCCACCGCATGTTCGCGGCAGAGATTTTTGAGCGCCCGAACAGCAGCGATCACCCAGGCCGGCTCGATACCCACGGCTGCCGGGGCGCTCACGCCGGGGGCGTAACAAGCAGAAAATACATCCAGACACACCGTCACATAAAGATAATCCAGCGGTGCAACAAACTGCTCCAACTCCCGATAAACCGCAACATCCGCACCGGCACGGCAATCGATATCGGTACGCCAGCGCACCTGGTTGGCCTCGGCAAATTGAAACAACGCCTGGGTGTTGGCACTGGGGTTAATACCCAGCACCAGGTAATGAAAGTCACAGCCCTGCCGTTCACACCAATGCGCAATCTGTCGAAACGGCGTGCCGGAACTGGCCCCGGGGGCGGGGTTGCGTAAATCGAAGTGCGCGTCGAAATTGATAACGCCAATAGTCGGCGCCACCTCGGCACCGGCGGCCACCGCCCCGGCCAACCCCTGAAAACTGCCCCAGGCTATCTCATGGCCGCCGCCCAACACCACCGGCACCAGGCGCCGGTGCAGTAACCCGCTCAAGTGCGCAGCCAGTTCGTCCTGGGCAGATTCCAACCCGCGATCGCTGCAGATAATATCGCCGGCGTCAAAGCAGCGGGTTTCGCCGTGCCAGGCCAGGTTCGCCAGCGCCCGGCGAATCGCCGCCGGCCCTTGCCGGGCACCGACCCGGCCGCCGTTGCGGCGCACGCCCTCGTCACAGGCAAACCCCACCAGCGCCATACCCGGGGTTGCCGGCTGTTGCCGATCCCAGGCTTCCACGCGCTGGTGCCAGCGCCACACCGGCGCCGACTCTCCGGTGTCGGCCCTACCCTGCCATAGCGTCATTGTCGGCGGCTCAAACATCCCGACCTCCCACCCATATATGTCGCGGGCGCTGCATATTGATGCCGTAGCAAATCTCCGCAGGGCGCCCGCAATCCCATAGCAACATATCCGCGTCAAAGCCGGCGCTAATACAACCTTTTCGATCCGCCAGCCCCAGCGCGGCGGCGGCATGGCGAGTGGCGCCGAGCAGCGCTTCCTCCGGCGTCAGGCCAAACAGGATACAGGCTTGATTCAACGCCAGCAGCAGCGAAGCCATGGGCGAGCTGCCGGGGTTCAGGTCAGTGGCTACTGCCATGGGAATTCCCCACCTTCGCAGCGCGGCAATCGGTGGTTTTTGCTGCTCCTGCAAGTAGTAGAAAGCACCGGGCAAAAGTACCGCCACCGCGCCGCTTTGCGCCAGCGACTCCAGATCCGTCTCCGGTAAATATTCCACGTGATCTACCGACAGACCGCCGAACTCAGCCACTAAACGCGCGCCGCCCTGGTAACTGAGCTGCTCTACATGGCCCTTGACCGGCAACCCCAACTCGCGCGCCCGCTCGAATAGCCGCCGGCACTGGGCAACGGAAAACCCGATGCCCTCACAGAAAACATCCACGGCATCAACCAGCCCCTCGGCAGCCAGCGCCGGCAACACAGTTTCAACGAGTGTATCGATATAACCGTCAGCGTCGCCCTGATACTGCGGCGGCAACGCATGGGCGCCCAGAAATGTGGTGCGGACGGTGATCGGCAGTTGTTGTCCCAGCGCCCTGGCCACCACCAGCATACGGCGCTCGGTGTCCAGGGCCAGGCCGTAGCCGGATTTGATCTCTACAGTGGTCACACCTTCCGCACACAGCGCCCGCAACCGCCGGGCGGCACTGTCGAGCAACTGTGTCGCACTCGCCGCCCGGGTGGCCGCCACCGTGCTTAAAATGCCCCCGCCCTGGGCCGCAATATCGGCGTAGGAGCGACCCTGCAAACGCCACTCGAACTCCTCGGCGCGGTCACCGCCGTAGACCAGGTGAGTGTGGCAATCGATCAGGCCCGGCGTCAGCCAACCACCCTTGCCGTTGATGACCACGGCACCGTCGAGAGACGGCGCTTGTGCGGCGGGGCCCGCCCAGAGAATGCGCTCCGCCGCCACCGCCACCAGCGCGTCTCTGATGGCGCCGTAAGGGGCTGCGACTGTGGGGTCAAAGGTCGCCAGGTGTATGTTTTTTATCAGCCAGTCAGCTTGCATGGGGCTCCTCGTTGTTTTTTCCGCAGTGTCTGTGACGGCGGTGCCTTCTGCTGGAGGGGACTACTGGCACGGGGGAGTGGTTCCTCTCGAGGGGGACGCAACTGAAGTTACGTCCCCGCACCGTGCCGCCGCGAGTGGTGCCGGTTGGCGGTGGCACGGTTCCCTTCAAAGGCTGAACTACTCTCAGTCCCTCTAGCCAAGATCAGCGAGGTTAGCGCAAGGGTCGATTGTGCAAATCCTCCTGATTATAGGCCCCATCACCCTTTGCCCTCATAATCTCCCCCACGATAGCGCCTTTTTCCGACGTTCCCCACTGCTTATCGCAATATGAGCCTCTTCGACCCGAAATCCCCCATATCGATTCGGACCGAATACCAAAATCGGCCTAAAGTTTAGTTGTCTGCTCTTGTATATACAACTAAACTTTGTACCTGCACCCACCTTAAAAAGCCTGACAAAGGTACGTATCCCCCTATGGCCACACCGCGCTTCGCTTTGATCAAAGACCATATCGTCCACCAAATAGCACAGGGGGATTTGGCCCCCGGTGACCGCGTGCCCTCGGAGAATCAACTGGTAAGCCAGTTTCAGGTGAGCCGCATGACCGCCCGGCGCGCGCTGCACGAGTTGGCCGATGCAGGCGTACTGGTGCGCACCCAGGGGTTGGGCAGCTTTGTCGCCGACCGCCGCCCGATAAGTTCGCTGGTGGAAATCCGCAATATCGCCGAGGAAATTCAAAGCCGCGGCCACCACTATAGTTGCCAAGTGCTGGCACTGAGCGCCGACCCGGCCGATCCGCAGCAGGCGGCGTGGCTGGGTCTCGACAGCGCCGCCACCCTGTATCAAAGCACCATCGTCCACAGCGAAAACCGCCGGCCGCTGCAATACGAACAGCGCTATATCAATCCCGCCTTTGCCCCCGAATACCTGGAGCAGGACTTCACCCAGTTGACGCCCAATGCCTACCTGAGCCAGGTGGCCCCCCTGACCGAGGCGGACCATGTGGTGGAGGCCGTCTGCGCCCCGGCCGCTATTGCCCGCCACCTGGATATGGACGCACAGGCGCCCTGCCTCAAAGTCAGTCGCCGCACCTGGAGTCAGCGCGGCGTGGTGAGTTTTGCCTATCTCTATCACCCGGGCGGCCGCTACCGCCTGGGGGATCACTTGAACTTTTAACACGGAGAGCGAGCCATGAGCGCCCGAACCGATAAACACCGGCGTATCCAAGCACCCACCGGCACCAACCTCACGGCAAAAAGCTGGTTGACCGAGGCACCGCTGCGCATGCTGATGAACAACCTGGACCCGGCGGTGGCCGAACACCCCGAGCAGTTGGTGGTTTACGGCGGTATCGGCCGCGCCGCCCGGGACTGGGCCTGTTACGACAAGATTGTCGAAACCCTCACGCGCCTGGGCGACGAGGAAACCCTGCTGGTCCAAAGCGGCAAACCGGTGGGCGTGTTCACCACCCACGCCGACGCCCCGCGGGTGCTGATCGCCAACTCTAACCTGGTGCCCCACTGGGCCACCTGGGAGCACTTTAACGAGTTGGATCGCAAGGGGCTGATGATGTACGGCCAGATGACGGCGGGCTCCTGGATTTATATCGGCTCCCAGGGCATTGTCCAGGGCACTTACGAAACCTTTGCGGCGGTGGCGAAAAAACATTTCGGCGGACAGGCTGCCGGCCGCTGGATCCTAACCGGTGGGCTCGGCGGTATGGGCGGCGCACAACCGCTCGCCGCCACCATGGCGGGCTTTAGCATGATCGCGGTGGAGGTGGATGAAACCCGTATCGATTTGCGTTTGCAGACCGGCTACCTGGATCAAAAAGCCACGTCACTGGAACAGGCATTGGCGCTGGTACAACAGGCCGGTGCCGAACAGCGTGCCGTCAGCATCGGCCTGCTGGGCAATGCGGCGGATGTTTTTCCAGCGCTGGTGGATCAGGGCATTACCCCGGATGTGGTGACGGACCAGACCAGCGCCCACGACCCGCTGAACGGTTATCTGCCGCGCGGCTGGAGCCTGGAACAGGCCCGCCGGCAGCGCAGCACCGATGCGGCGGCGGTTGTCAAAGCCGCCAAGCAGTCCATGGCGGTCCAGGTGCAGGCGATGCTGGACCTGCAAAGCGCCGGCGCCGCCACGCTCGATTACGGTAACAATATTCGCCAGATGGCTTATGAAGAGGGCGTTGAGAACGCCTTCGACTTTCCCGGTTTTGTACCGGCGTATATCCGGCCGCTGTTTTGCGAGGGCATAGGCCCGTTTCGCTGGGTGGCGTTGTCCGGCGATGCGGAGGATATCTATCGCACCGATGCCAAAGTGAAAGAGCTGATGCCCGACAATCCCGCCCTGCACAACTGGCTGGATATGGCGCGGGCGCGTATTCAGTTTCAGGGGCTGCCGGCGCGCATCTGTTGGGTCGGATTGAAAGACCGGGTGCGCCTGGGTCTGGCCTTCAACGAGATGGTCGCCAGCGGTGAACTGCGCGCGCCGATTGTGATCGGCCGCGATCATCTCGACTCCGGTTCCGTGGCCTCGCCCAACCGCGAGACCGAGGCCATGCGCGACGGCTCCGACGCGGTCAGCGACTGGCCGTTGCTCAACGCGCTGCTCAATACCGCCGGCGGCGCCACCTGGGTAAGCCTTCATCACGGCGGCGGCGTCGGTATGGGATTCAGCCAGCATGCCGGTGTGGTGATCGTCTGCGACGGCACCGCGGCAGCAGCGGCGCGCATTGGCCGGGTGCTGCGCAACGATCCCGGCACCGGCGTTATGCGTCACGCGGACGCCGGCTATGAACTGGCCGAAGACTGCGCCCGAGACAATGACCTGGACCTGCCCATGCTCAACACAAACTCGACAACGAAGGGGTGATCAATGGCAAAGCTCATCATTACTCCGGGCCAGTTGACACTCGATGATTTAAAAAATATTTACCAACGCGCTACCGCCGTGGAGCTGAACCCGGACTGCTACCCGGCTATCGATGCCTCGGCAGCGGCCGTGCAGGAGGTTATTCAGCAGCAGCGTATTGTCTACGGGGTCAACACCGGCTTCGGCCTGCTGGCGCACACCCGTATCGACCCGGCGGAGTTGGAAACCCTGCAACACAGCATCGTTATGTCCCACGCCGCCGGCATCGGCCCGTTGATGCAAGCGAGCACTGTGCGACTGTTGATGATTTTGAAAATCAATTCCCTGGCGCGTGGGTTTTCCGGTATTCGGCGCACGGTTATCGAGGCGTTGATCACACTGGTCAACAAAGAAATCTATCCCTGTATTCCGCTCAAGGGTTCGGTGGGTGCCAGCGGCGATCTGGCGCCACTGGCGCATATGAGCGCGGTGCTGCTGGGAGAGGGCGAGGCGCTTTACGAAGGCGAGCGCATCACCGCCAAAGTAGCGCTGCAACTGGCGGGACTGGCGCCCATCACCCTGGCGCCGAAGGAGGGGCTGGCCCTGCTCAACGGCACCCAGGCATCCACCGCACTGGCGCTGGAGGGTTTGTTCAAAACGGAAAATGCGCTGACCGCCGCCACGGTAACCGGCGCCCTCTGCGTCGAGGCCGCACGGGGTTCGCGCAAGCCCTTCGATCCGCGTATCCACGCCGCCCGGGGACATCGGGCGCAAATGGATATGGCGCTGGCCTATCGCCAACTGTTGAGCCACTCGGATATCGAGGCGAGCCATCGCGATTGCGACAAGGTACAGGACCCCTACTCCCTGCGCTGCCAGCCCCAGGTGATGGGCGCGTGCCTGCAGCAACTGCGCAACGCCGCCGATAGCATTTTGGTGGAGGCCAACGGTGTCTCAGACAACCCGCTGGTATTTACCGATGCAGACGCGCCGCCGGATGCCGATCCGATCATCTCCGGCGGTAACTTTCACGCCGAGCCCATCGCCATGGCGGCGGATAACCTGGCGCTGGCGCTGGCGGAAATCGGCGCCCTGGCGGAGCGGCGGGTGGCGCTGTTGATCGATACCCAGCTGAGCGGCCTGCCGCCGTTTCTGGTCAATAACGGCGGCGTCAACTCCGGCTTTATGATTGCCCAAGTCACCGCCGCCGCGCTGGCGAGCGAAAACAAAAGCCTGGCCCACCCCGCCAGTATCGACAGCCTGCCCACCTCCGCCAACCAGGAGGACCATGTATCCATGGCCACCTTTGCGGCCCGGCGGCTGGGCGATATGTACGACAACACGGTGGGCATACTCGCGGTCGAGTGGCTGGCCGCCTGCCAGGGGTTGGATTTTCTCGACGGTCTGTGCAGTTCACCGGCGCTGGAGAGCGCCCGCGCGGAGCTGCGCAGCAAGGTGCCTTTCTACGATCGGGATCGCTACTTCTCCCCGGATATTGAACAGGCTGTGCAACTGATCAGGGCGGAGGTGTTGACCGGGTTGGTGGACGGCGAGATTCGCATTACCGGTGTTTAGCTGGCGCCACTAAACGACACTTCCTTGAGCCGGCCTGGTACGGACTAAACACAGTGCCATTCGGCAGAACCCATTCAGGTTCGATTCATCTCGCCGCGTTTATGCTGCGCTGAGAAAATCGATAAGAAGGGAACTGCGTCGTGATATCGAAAAACGGGTCTATCATTTCCATCCTTCTGGCGGCCGCCCTGCTCGGCGGCTGCGCCACCATGAACCGTTCCGAGTGCCTGAGCGCCGACTGGCGCATGATCGGCATGGAAGACGGCACCCGCGGTGCCACCGCAGACCGGCTCGGGGAACACCGCCAGGCCTGCGCCGAGTACGGCGTGACCCCGGACCTGTTTGCCTATCAGCAGGGCCGCGAAGAGGGGCTGGAAAACTACTGTCAGGGCGCCTCGGGTTTTTACCACGGTAAAGCGGGTCACTCGTACAAAGGGGTTTGCCCGAATTACCTGGAAGGTGAATTTCTGGCCGGATACGAACAGGGGCGGGATCTCTACAGAATCGATCGCGATATTGCCGATATCGGCGACACTATCAGCCAGCGCCGGCATAAAATCGAGCGGCTGCGCGACAGGGTAGCGGACAAGGAAAAGGCACTGATCCACGATGATACCGATAAAGACCAGCGCCACGCGCTACTGCACGATATTAAAAAGCTGGAGCGGCGTATCGGTCACCTGCGCGGGGATATCTACGATCTGGAGTACCGCCGGCAGCAATTGGAAGCGGATTATCGAAGCCTGGAGGCGCGGGTGTATTTTTAATGGGTAGTATTCACTACATAAGATGAGGCCGCACTCCGTAGAGCGAGGCCTCTTAGATAATCTGTTTTTAACAACTCCAAACAAGATTGCCATCACGATTGGCTATACAATCAGCCAAGCCAGCGGCTGAGTATTGCTCAGCAAGTTGCCCTGAACGCCTAATACATATCGCATCCAGCCTAGTACCACTTAGCTGAACCTCCTGGCAAGTCGAAGAGAAACCACTACTGTTGCGTGCTAAATAGCCGTCACTATTTCCTATGTGGTTAGTAAGGTTTATCCATGCCTCTGCGTTCGCAGTGCCGTTTTTGCGTTTACAGGTAGCCCCTAAGTTACAATAATGTTGATAGGTACAACTATTTTTGAGTCGTATATTCCAGCAGCTTCTATCGAACCCACCGGCAAAGACTAGTGATGGCATCAGAGCCACTAAAAAGACCAGAAATTTCATAAAACTCTCCTGTTCTGCAATTAATGTCTAAATCGAAATAGTACAATATTCTCTCTAACTGATCGTTTGAACCATTCTCCTACTTTCAGTTTTTCTTAACCTCCTGCTTTTTTTGAAGCCACGTAAAAAACGCCAAAATTCCGGCCGGAGGCAGCTATCGAGTTACAACCCGGTCTCTGCCAGCCACGGCGGACCAGTCGATCTCCTTCCAGCTATTCACCGCAGCCGCCATATAAGTCATTTGCTCGACTAATTGTGCTGCGGTTATTCCCTTTACTGAAAAGCGATGCATGCCAACAACTCGATCGCCTTGTGGTGCGATGGAGAAAATGGGCAACTGCCGTCTGATGCGATGTTCATTCTCTTTCAGCAGATGAGCGAAAACGAGGTTCTCAAATGCACGCGGCGGCACACCGTAATCAAAGTACACAAAAACCGAGTGCGGGCAGACTTTCTCGTTATAGGCTATTGAAAAATACACGCCGTCAAAAACAATCCCCTCGCCACGCAACACACCCTCGGGTTGAGTCAGGCCAATTCGTTCACAGACACCAGCCACTAAAGTCTCGAAGTCCGACTGACTCATAACGCACCTCGCAGGCGGGCTTGCAGCATAAAATCCCTCACCGACTCCTCATCGGTCGTACCGGTAAACCAGCCCCGGGTCAGCTCTGAGCGCAAATCGGGAACGGCTCGACAAAAATGTCGAAGCCCTGCAAATAACTTATCGACAGCATAGTTGGTGTCAAAGCGAGTGGTCGCCTGAATGGCCTTGCCGGCACGACAGAGTGACAACATGGATGCCCAGCCATTGTAGTATTTGAAATTATAGGAAAGTGACGCCTTAAGAAGCTGGCGTCGTTTCGATTCACTTTGCGGAATATCGATAATGTCGACACTTAGACTGAAGTGCGTTTGCGCACCTTCCGGCTTGCTGAATGTACAGGTTTGGCCGTCAACGACCAAAATAAACCTGTCGTCATCTTCTGTGACCTCACTTTCAGCGAGGCGAGCTATGGCGCTCACGTGCTGTTTGAAGTCTTTTTTTTCGTGCTGGTTAGACATCATATTTCCGCCGCAATGCTGTTAAACCTTGGTGAGAATAGCCGCTTAGGTGCTGTCAGTTATTAAAAAACTACTAACGGTAGTAAGTTTCTTCCTTATCTATACGTGACGGGGACCCTCTTTTGGGCGATACGTTGCGTTTTGCGTCTTCAAAACCACCAACCGTTGAATTGTCAAAAGACGCCTTGTTATTCTCGACGAAGTCTGCTATCAGACCGAATTTCTTTTCAGCTTCGGCGTAAGTCATATTGGCATATGCTAGTCTATCGCTGAAGTGGGTTCTTTTTCGACGACTATCAGCCATCTGCAGGGTACGCATCGTTTCCACAGCCGTTTTAATAACTAGCGCATCATCACCGGCTATTTGTAATTTTACTTGCGTCTCTGGAACCCCACTCGCAATGATTGCTGCCTTCTTTTTGGACGCAGCGTCTACAACTTGCTGGGCGCCTGCCAGGATTTCTTCTCTACGCGATTGGAGCTGACGAATATCCTCTTTCGTATAACTGGCCTCGGACGAATTTTTGTTGACTATCTCCATAACGTGCCACTGCGTCGAACTCGGCCGGAACCCCGACTGGAATGTGACATCAATGGTCTCTTTCTTTGTCGAAGCCCCAGGTGTGGGTGAGGTTTGCTCTGCGGCATTATGAACCTGATTCGAGCCAACTCTCTCCCAACGCGACTGAGGAGCTGCCGTTCTGTTATCCGGCTGGGCATGCGATGATGGCGAATACTGTGTTGATGCATAACTGGATGGCAGTGTCAGCATCTCATATTCCTTGGGTGTAATATGATCCATCACACTGGAAGAGCCACTGGGGTTGCCAAAACCGGCAAACGAACTATCTTGCAGGCCCTCGGCCACAGCCTCTAGTTGCTCGACCAGTCTTTTCCCCCACTCCCCGGAAGTAGCCGAAAGAGACGGCTGCACACTTGCAGGTATGGGGGACAACTGAGGAGGTGTTTGCGCACTCTCAGGCATTGAGGACGACGGCGGAGATACTGCCAGCGTAGCATTCCCGAGCAACCCGGAGGTCTCTAAAATCTTAGGGGGCACCGGCGGAGGCCTTTGCGCACCGGCAGGTCTCGGGTCTTGCGTCATGTACGCAGCAGGCTTAGGAGGAACCGCAGGCCCTTGGGCATGGACAGCAGTTTGCGCACCGGCAGGTCTCGGGTTTTGCGTCATGTACGCAGCAGGCTTAGGAGGAACCGCAGGTCCTTGGGCATGGACAGCAGTTCCCGCACCGGTAGGTCTCGGGGGCAACGGCGGCGGAGGCGTCTGCGGACTAACAGAGCCATTGGGGTTGCCAAAACTGGCATGCGAACTCTGCTCCAGACGCTGGCTCATAGTTTGTGCGCGCTCGGCCAGCATTTCCACAAACCCAGAATACGGCCCCGAAAAAGACGGCCGCACAGGCGTAGGGGAAAACAGCGGAGGCGTTTGTAGATTGACAGGCCTGGGGGGCAACGGCGGCGGGGACGTCTGCAGATTAACAGGCCTGGGGGGCAACGACGGCGGAGACGTCTGCAGATTAACAGGCCTGGGGGGCAACGGCGGCGGGGACGTCTGCAGACTAACAGGCCTGGGGGGCAGCGACGGCGGAGACGTCTGCAGATTAACAGGCCTGGGGGGCAACGGCGGCGGAGGCGCAGGCGAAGGCCGGGGTGTGGGCCTTCTTACTTGACTTGGTAGTTTCTGGGTAAACCGCTTTAGAAGGCTTCGACCGGCCTGCAAAGCACTCGGAGCCAGAGGACTTGGACACATATCAAGCTCTCACTTTATTTTCGTAAATAGCGATCCAGGGTGATCACTGGAATCAATTTATTAATAAAATGGATTACCTCACCAATAAGTTCCCGACTGCGACTAATTATTGCATTGAAAAAGCCGCCTCCGTAAACGAATAAGCCCTCTCTTGCCGGACCCGACAGAGGGCTATCCCTCTGTTAGGCGGCCGCCACCGCAAGAAACCGCAACAGCATCCCCAGGGCGCAACGCGCCATGCCTGGCGCACCCTCAAAAAAAAGCGGGCCAAAGAGCCCGCTCAACAAGTAAACAGCCGCAGCTACCTAATTCGTCGGACAGATACTCACATCGTCAATCCCGCATTCCACCAAATCGCCATCCGCCACGCCGTCGGCACACTGCACCTGTAAAACCACATTGGCGCCAGCCGCCACCGGCGCCGTTACCGTCTGCCAGGCGGCGTTTGACAGAACATCACCATTATCGGCCAGTGTGGTGAAGGTGCTGCCGCCATCGGTGGAAACCTGCAAGCGGAAGAAATCGCCGGCGTCATCACCACTGTCGCGCTGGCCGTGAAAATAGGCTACCGACAGCGTCGATGCCTCACTGACACCGTAGGTCGGCGAACCGACAATACAGTTGCCGCCGTCCACATCGTTGACACCGGCGCTGGAGTTGGTGGCCGTAAATAGCGCGCCACTGCCGCTGTTGGCACCGCCCACCTGGGTGGTCACGCCGCCGTTGCTTTGCGCTGTCGGGGTGCCGGTTACGAAGGCACCGGTGGTACAACTGGACGCGCTGGAATTGCTCCAGCCGCCGGCACCGCTTTCAAAGCCTTCTTCGACGCTACAACCCCCGGTCACCGGACCCGATGCACAGAACAACACCTTGTCGACACCGCCCTCGATCAAGTCCCCGCCGGCGGCACCGTCAGTGGCCCGCACACGCAACTGCACAGTGCCCGGGTTGTTGATCACGGAGGAAGCCGCCGTCCAGGCCGCATTGGTGGTCACATCACCGATATTGACCATGGTCGCCGCCAGGACGCCATTGTTCAAAACCTCGATACTGAACCCATCGCTGGCGTCGTCACCCCCGTCGCGCTGGCCGTGGAAGTAAGACAGGGAAATATCCGCCGCCTGCAACGCACTCAAATCCACCGCCGGCGAGAGTGTTTCACAAGTGCCGCCATCGACATCGTTGCTGCCCGCGGCGGTGTTGGTAGCGGTGAACCAGGCACCGTTGCCGCTGGCCGCGCCACCGACCTGGGTGGTCACACCGCCGTCGGCTTGCAGCGTCGGCGTGCCGCGCACAAAGGCACCGGTGGTGCAACTGCTGCTGCCGCCGACCCAACCACCGGCATCGGCCTCAAAATCCGCCACATACAACGGGTCGGAACCATCTGCACAGGTCAGCACCGGCGGCGGGGTGCCATCGCACTGGGCCGGCAGGTTAAAGCCGTTGGTGGGACTGGTGCTGTTGGAACCGCCGGACACCGCATTGACACCGAGGCCAAAGGCGGCAAACGCTTGCCAGACCGTACACACATCCTCGCCCCCGAAGCTGTTGTTGACCGCGGCGATAATACCGTCGCGGGCCGCTACGAACGTCGGCGAGCAGGCGGTGTTTTTCAGGCCTTCGTTCACGTAGAACAACGCGCGCTTGTTGCCGGCCTCGTTAGCATCGTTGATATCGAAATTGAGCAAGTCCCCTTCAAAGCCGTGTTTATCCACCAAAGCCCAGTACACCTCCCACAGCGCCTGCGCCCAGACCGAGCCCACCCCGTGGGGCACAACACTGCCGCGAACCGACTCGTAGGTATAATTATTGATCGCGGGATCGGTACTGTACTGCTGCGGCCGAATGGTACCGTCGGGCGCCAGTGCAAAAAGATACGCGCCAAGGCCACGGGGGTCGGTGGCCTGGTCACTGGCTTTCGCCGTGTAGACGAGACCAAACCAGTCGCTCCAGCCCTCACCACCCTGCTGGCGGTTGTTCAGACAACTGCTGTTGCCCGGACCGCCCACCTGTCGAATGGAGATACCGTGGCCGTATTCGTGCACGATAACGCCGTTATCGAAATCGCCGTCACGGGAGGGATTGCCGCGGTTGCACAAAAACATTTGCATACGCGGATTGCCGCCGTCGGTCGGTGTCGCGAAGTTGGCATTGCAGTTGGAGCCGCCATTGGCGTTGTCCTGCGCCTCGGCATTGACCGAATCCGAACCGGCGCCGCCGCGACCGAAATTGTTTTCCTGAAAATTGCCGCCGACCTCGTCGAAACCATATTGATACTGCACGTCGTGGATATGGTTGTTCCAGTAAAACAGGTTGGCAATGGCCGCGCTTAGGGAGTTGGCGGGATTGCCGCTCAGGTCGAGGGGAAAATCACAGACCTGGCCCGCCCCGCAGTTTGGCTGTGGCGAGTCGCAGCTATTGTTGCCGTTGCGATCGGCGCAGGCGTGGACATTATTGCCGTCCATCAGCGTGGAGGTGCCGTCAAACCAACCCTGCGGGGAGGCGATGGCATCTTCCGGGTCCATCACCAGCGTACGCGCATCGGCGGGCGGCAGCGGCGTTGTATGAATGGGGCTCTCTACCGGTTCGGCGTACACTCGAAACGCCGTGTCCCGCATCATATCGAAACTGGTGATCAACTCACCTGTTTCGGCATTGACGGTAATATCCGGCCACGCATGATCCATTTGAAACTGAAAGTTCCACGCCAGCGCCACATGACCCGGCCACATGGGCACCAGCACCAGTTTGGCTTTGATCGGCTGCGGCGCCAACTGTGCCTGCCGCAATACCGAGGTGGCCTGGGCATCGGTCAACTGCCGCACCAGCTCCGGCTGTTGCGAGAGATTGATATTCAACTCGCGGGCGGCGGCGGCAATGGCTTTGTCCGGTCCGATTCTCGGCGTCATGGCGCCGACCGCCGCCGCCAACTTGGGAATAAAGGCATTGTTGACATGGCTGATCGCGCCCGCCTCGGTGACGTGCACCTGCAGTTGCCCGTTATAGACAGGAATACCCTTCAACGTCTGACCGAAATAATAGTGCGTAACGCCACTGATGGATTTAACGACATCGGTTAACGCCATCCCCTCAATATCAGCGGTTTCCAAACCGAGCAGCGGCAGATTGCCGGCGAGAAAACTTCTCGCCGTCGCCTCTGGACCGGAGGCACTCGGCACGGCCGATGCTACCGGACCGGTAGGGTTGGTCAGGGAACTGGTGACGCCGTATTCGTTAAACCTCGCCATAATGCCCGGTTGATCCCGGCGCATCGTTGCCAGCGACTGTTGCTGTTCGCTACCGGGCGTCGGTGCCGAGATCAGCGGTGCCGTCAATAAACGTTTATCGATATCGCGGTCGTGCTTGCCGGAACTCACCTGTGCGGTGGCGGCCAAAGACATGGCCAAGCCCAGTAGTGAAACACCCATGGTTCTGAAAAAAATTTTCTTACTAAAATTACTTCTATCGCTGCAACCTGGTCGGTAATTACTCTTGTTCATAACCACCTCTGATTTATCGTGAATGAAACCTCGGCGAACAACACTTAGCATGCAAATAGCCGTGTCTATTTATATAAAATTTTCGACACGGCCGGTAACCCACATACTAGAACGGATTAACTTTTAAATACCTCATGCGAGCCGCTAGCGTGATTCGCTATTTCCCTAACCCGAAAGCCACAGGTTTACTTATATTAAATATAGGTTGACCCAAATCTAAAAAATAAAAAATCAGTGATTCAAGCGCAAAGCCAAAACCTAAAAAAACTACCGCGCCATAACACCGTTAGCAAGCACAAAACAAACGCCAGGCACCCGCCATTCTGAGGCAAGCATCTCAATCTGCCCGCAAGTTTCAAACAAATATTTGACTACGGCCAAAACAACACACTAAACTCGACCGATCTCTTCTACACATGTCACTAAAACCTTTATCGCTGAATACAATGTCACCAAAACCTCTATCCTCAATATCGGTGTCGCCAAGTACCGGCCGAACTTTGGTTGCAAAAAGATCGCGGGAAGGATTGCGGAAAATTGTCGGAATGCTGGTTGGCTGAACTGCACGCCATATCGACCAACGGCTTTGGATTGACAGTAGAAAATATATTTTGCTTATAGAAAGATATATTCTGCCAACAGAAAAAAACATACTATAGTTTATCCACGGCCAGCTCTACCCGGATAAACCAGACCTACCAAGCCCCAAAGGCAAAAGCGAATTTCAGGGCACGTTGATACGCTACAGATATTAGATACGTTGTAGATATAAGAAACGCTGTTGGCAGACGCGAGAGTTATGCAGTCTACCTCCAGTTTTTAGTCCAATACTTAATAATAAGGGACAGTACAATGAAGCGCTTAGGTTGCGGGTGTTTTTCAGTCTTATCAGTTGTGTTTGCGTCGGCGGCTTTTAGCCACAGCGCCATGTTTCCGGACCTCTTCAAGTTTGACGACACCGACGAGGGACAGCCGTCGCTGATGCTGCAGGGGCTCGCCCAGGGTGACCTCAGCGCGGCCGCGGCGGCAACCTGCACCAGTGGCAGTGCCAACGGTTACCCGTGCAGTAAAATTGACTTCCAGTCGTTTCTCGCCAAAGCCGATATGGGAGGCGGCTCCGGCAACCTCAACGATATCTGGGGCTGGACCGACCCGGTAACCGGCAGGGAGTTCGCCCTGGTCGGCCGCGTGGCGGGCACATCTTTCGTCGATGTCACCGATGCCCGCAATCCGGTTTTTATGGGCTATCTTCCCGCCCACGATTTTGGCAGTGATCCCTGGCGCGATATAAAAGTCTACAACGACCACGCGTTTATCGTCGCCGACGGTAGCGGCAATGCCACCCACGGCTTACAGGTTTTCGATCTCAATACCCTGCGCACGATCACCACACCCGGCGGCACGCTCAGCGAAACCGCCCACCTCGGCGGCTTCGGTCCCGCCCACAATATAGCGATCAACGAAGACACCGGGTACGCCTATATCGTCGGCAGCAATCGCTGTAGCGGCGGCTTGTATATGGTCGATATTTCCAATCCGGCGGCGCCGTCGTTTGCCGGATGTTTTTCCTCCGACGGCTATACCCACGATACCCAGTGTGTCGTCTACGCGGGTCCGGACGCCACCTATCGCGGCCGGGAAATCTGTATCGGCTACAATGAGGACACCATCACCATCGTCGATGTCACCAACAAGTCCAATCCGGTGCAGATTTCCCGCACCGGTTACAGCGGTTCGCGCTATACCCACCAGGGCTGGTTCCTGAACGACAATCACGAACTGTTGATTATGAACGACGAGCAGGACGAACTGCGTAACGGCATCAACACCACGTCTTATATCTGGAACTTGTTCGATCTGGACAACCCCGTTGAAATCGGACGTTATGTCGGCCCCAGCCGCGCTATCGACCACAACCTCTACACCAAAGACAACTACATTTTCGAAGCCAACTACCGGGCCGGCCTGCGTATTCTGGCCAGTGATGATATCGCCAATGGCAATCTCACCGAGGTGGCGTTTTTCGATACCATTCCCGGCTCGGATTCCGCCCAGTTCTCCGGGGCCTGGAGCAGCTACGTCTATTTCGAAAGCGGCAATATCATCCTCAGCGATATCGGTAACGGCCTGTTTGTGGTGACGCCCGACTGGGATGCCATCAACGGACCGCCGCCCGGCGACTGCCTGTACGAGGCCAGCTTCGAGAGCAGTGCCGACGGCTGGAGCGACGGCAACAGCAGTTGCAGCACCGGCACTTTCGTGCGCGGCACACCGACACAGACCTCGAGCGGCAGCATCACGCTGCAGGTGGCCGGCGCCGCCGCCGGTAGCGGCGCCTGGTTTACGGCACCGAATTCCAGCCTCGGTTCCAACGATGTCGATGGCGGTACCTGTGAAACCCTGTCGCCGGCGGTGGATGCCAGCGGTGAACAGGGCGTGCGAATATCCACAGCCTACTTTCACGGCCAGCGCGACGCCGGCGATGACGGCGCCGACGGCTTCACCATCGAGGTGTTAAACAACGGTGTGGTCGTCGATACCCTGGTATCCGTCGGCGATGTCACCAGTAGCGCCGCCTGGGCGACCGCCAGCACCACGCTCGCCAATCCCGGGGTCGTGCAATTGCGGGTGCGAGCCACCGACGGCGTCAGTAACGGCGATATTGTCGAGGCCGGCCTCGACCAGGTCTCAGTGTGCGCCACCACGCCCGCACCCACTTGCACGGTTACGGAAAGTTTCGAATCGGGTGCTGCCGGCTGGCGTAACGCCGCCACCTCGACCTGCAGCACGGGCAGCTATGTTGCGGACACGCCCACCCAACAGGCCAACGGTGGCGTCACCACCCAGGTCGGCGGCGCCAATTCCGGCAGCCGGGCGTATTTTACCGCCACCAATTCATCGGCCGGCGCCGATGACGTGGACGGCGGCAACTGCACTGCCCTTTCACCCACCTACAGCGTCGCTCGGGATTCCACACTGAATATCGCCTACTTCCACGGCCAGCGCACCGCCGGCGACGACGCGCAGGACTTTTTCGACCTGGCGCTCTCCACCGACGGCGGCGTCACCTTCAACACCCTGGTCAGCAACGGCGACAGTACCTCAAACGCCGCCTGGGCCAACACCAGCGCCCCGGTTGCTGCCGGCGCCGATGTGGTGCTGCGCATACAGTGTTCCGACGGGGCCGGGACCGGCGACCTGGTCGAGTGCGGCATTGACGACCTGGCTATCTGCCCGAATTAAACACAGCCGTCCACGGCTGCGACCAGACTGCGTACTATGGCTGCAACACAAAAAATACATCGGCTGTCGGCGTTTCTCGCGCTTGCGGCGCTCGCCGCGCCGGCTTGCCTGCTGGCAGGTTTCGTCAATGCCGCCACCCCACCCGCAGCGGCGAGCCTGTTTGCCGAAGCGCGCCGGCACCTGGAGCAGTCCAATCAACTGGGGGAACAGGCCGACCGCAATATTATCAACGCCAATCGACTCCGCAAGCGCATCAACCAACTGCGCGCCCGTTCGCGAAAGACACCCGACCAAACGGTGCACCGGCAACTCAACGAAACCACCGATAATCTGGTCGGCCAACTGCAACAGACCCAGACCGGGGGCAGTGAGCTGCGCCAACAGAGCAGAGCGCTCTACTACACAGCCCTGGACCTCTTTGAACAGGGTGCCCTGGTCAGGTGGGAAGGCACAATCCTGAATCGAAAACCGTTGTCGATGGACGACTCGACCTCGGCGTTTATCGCCCACAATACCAAGTTCCGCAGCGTGCACCCCAATATGCTGAATAAAATGGGGACGCCGACGGACAATATCGACCGCAGCCAGGTAGACGCCAGCATGTCAATGCTGGTGCCGGCACTGGCCGGGCAAAACGCGCCGGACAACCTGGATATCCGCTCCTTTCAGCTCTCGCGCGAGCAAAACTATCTGGCCCACATCGAGGTCAAAGCCGGGGACAAAGCCGACGAGAACACGGCACACCTGGTGCCATTTAATAAGATTCACCGCTGGGCCTTGTTCCTGAGCGACCTGACCGGCAACCCGGTCACAGGCGCGCGTATCGAGATAGTGGGTCATATGCCCGGGCATGTCCACGGGCTGCCGACCCAGCCGCGGGTGGTCGGCGAGCTGGCGCCCGGGGTCTACCAGGTGGACGGTCTCAAGTTTCAAATGAAGGGGTGGTGGGTCATGCAGTTCAATATTGCAACCGGCGGCGATGCAGAGACAGAGCAACCCGATGCGGCTGCCAACTCGACCGACTCCGTAGTATTTAACCTGGTTTTATAGCACTGACTTTACCGAAGCCCACGTTATAGAGACTGGTTTTATTGCGACGACTTTTTGAAAATCTAGCGCTTTGACCAGAAAATATTTTCACGTCGGTTGCACTGAGGTCTCGATCCGGAGGGGGCGCCTAGCCTATGGCCCTTCGGGACCTTCGCCAGCAGGGATGCTGGCGTAGAGCCTACAGGGATGTATGTACGGTGTGTCCCGGAGGGCCATAGGCTAGGCGCCCCCCCCGAATCGAGACCGTGTCAGCTAAGGACACCAGAACCCGTTTTGGGTGAAAATCTTTATTGGTCGAAACAGTAGTCTTATACAAATCGGCTCTACAGAAACAATTACCGCTGAACTTTTATCGAGACCTTATCTAAAGACAATGCCCGCATTCAAAAGCCCGCTACCGCTGCCAACAAGAACCGCCCTTCTAAGCGCAGTATTGTTCTTCGCCGCGGCGACCGCTTTCGCTCAAACCGACCAGCCGCCCACGGATGTCTACGCATTTACCGACAGCGATATTGCTTTTCTCAAACACTTTTCACTGTCCTCACTGTCGCCGCCACCGCTCTCGCAGAGCAACGACCATGCCGACGATCTGGCGGCGGCAAAGCTGGGCAAAAAGATATTTTTCGATAAACGCCTGAGCAGAAGAGGCAGATTTTCCTGCGCCAGCTGCCACCAACCGGACAAATACTTTACCGACGGGCGTGCCAGGGGCGTCGCTTTCGGTACCGGCAGGCGCAGCACGCCCACGCTGCTCGGTTCGGCCTGGAGCCCCTGGCAGTACTGGGACGGTCGCAAGGACAGCCTGTGGGCCCAGGCTCTGGCGCCGATCGAGGACCCTGTCGAGATGAACACCAGCCGCACCAGCTTTGTGCGCCGGGTTATTAAATATCACGGTGCCGAATACCAAGCTGTTTTTGGCCGTCTTGAAAATATCCGCCAACTGCGCAGGCTACCCAAAAACGCCACCCCGCTCGGCAACGCCAGGGCCAAAAAACGCTGGCAGAAACTACCTGCCGGCAGGCGACACCTCACCAACACAGTTTTCTCCAATGTCGGAAAATCCCTAATGGCCTACCAGCGCCGGTTGCGGATACCACCATCGAGGTTTGATCACTTTATCGATCATCTGCAAAGAAAAAACAGCGGCGCGTACAGAGCCATGCTAACTGCAGAGGAAGTCAGCGGGCTGCGGATTTTTATGGGCAAGGCCAATTGTTCCAGTTGTCACAACGGGCCGCTGTTTACCAACTTTGAGTTTCACAATATCGGCGCACCGGAACCGGACCCAAGCCGGGTCGATCTCGGGCGTTTTAGCGGCATCGCCGCCCTGGTCGAGGACGAATTCACCTGCCTGTCGGCATGGAGCGACGCCGAACCGACACAGTGCGAGGAAATGAATTTTCTCAAGCGTTCAGGGCCGGAGCTGGTCGGCGCATTCAAAACGCCGACGCTGCGCAATATCGCCGCCACGGCGCCCTATATGCAGGCCGGTCAGTTCAGCGACCTGCCGGCGGTACTGGCACACTACAATCTGCCGACACCGCCCTTTTACGATCGGGAGCAACACCCGAATCGGCCGCACTTCGATATCCTGCCATTAAAACTCACGCCGCAGGAAACGGCAGCGTTGATCGCCTTTCTCGGCACCCTCACCTCCCCCTACCCACGGCGGGACTTTTGGTGGAACGCCGACATCAAAGACTGACCGGCGCCGTCAGGACACCAGCCTGCGGCGCCCTTGCTCCAGCCCCTGCTCCCACCCTTGTCCCCACCCCAGGCTTCGGCCATAATGCGCGGCCCGAACGCCCTGGCCGAAACGGTTTAAAAAAGACTCTATGTGGTTTAAAAATCTCCAGCTGTATCGTTTTACCGCCCCATTCACACTCACCGCCGACGACCTCGAACAGCATTTGAACGAACACCCTTTCAAACCCTGCGGCAAGCTCGATCCGAGCCAGTACGGTTGGGTGGCGCCCATGGGGCCGGACTTCACCCCGCTGGTGCACGCCGGCAACGGCTGCCTGATGATCTGCGCCCGCAAAGAGGAGAAGGTACTGCCGGCAACCGTGGTGCGGGAGAAGGTCGGCGAACGCGCCCGGGCTATCGAAATTGAGGAGGGCCGGCGCGTTTACCGCAAGGAGCGGGACAATCTCAAGGAGGAGATCATTCAGGACTGCCTGCCCCGGGCGTTTACCCGGTCGTCCAGGACCTACGCGTATATCGCTCCCGCCGCCGGCTGGCTGCTGGTCGACGCCGCCAGTCCCAAAAAAGCCGAGGAGCTAACCAGCTTTCTGCGCCAGTCCATTACATCCCTCCCGGTCGTACCACCCCAGGTCGCCGATACACCGGCGCTGATGATGAGCGACTGGCTGCGCGGCAACGCAGTGCCGGCGGACCTGCAACTGGGCGATGAGTGCGAACTGCGCGAACCCGGTGACGAGGGCGGTATTATTCGCTGCAAGCGCCAGGACCTGACCAGCGAGGAGATACTCTTACACCTGGAAGCGGGCAAGCAGGTGGTCAAAATCGCCGTAGAGTGGGACGAGCAGTTGAGCTGCATGCTGGCGGAGGACCTGAGCATCAAACGCCTGAAATTTGCCGATAAGCTGGTCAGCGAAGGCGCCGATGCCGGCGATGGCGATGCGGCGGCGCAGTTTGATGCCGATTTTGCTTTGATGAGCGCGGCGCTGAATGCGTTTTTACCGCGTTTGTTGTCGTTCTTCGGCGGCCCTAAGGCCGCCGCGGTGTAAAGCGGCAGTCGCGATCAACCCCCGATGGTGAGACCTAGTGCTTCAACCAGAAAACATTTTCACCTCGATGGCACTTAGGTCTCGATCCGGGCACAACCCTTCGGGACCTTCGCCAGCAGGGATGCTGGCGTAGAGCCTACAGGGGTGGAGCGGGAATCAGCGAAGCACTGCTTCGCCCCGCGCAACGCCCGAAATCTATGATTTCGGGCCGGGCCCGCTTGCGGGTATGCATCGGGGGGACGCCTAGTCCGTGTCCCGAAGGGTTGTGCCCGGATCGAGACCGTGTCGGCTAGGACACCAAAACCCGTTTTGGGTGAAAATCTTTATTGGTCGAAGCACTAGCAGGGGTTGGCTTTGCGTTCGATGGCCGCCATTACATCTTCGATATGCCCGAGCAGGATTTCCACATCGGCCTCGGCCTCGGCAAAAGACCGGATACCGATGACCTGAATCTGGATGAATCGCGCCGTGGCCGGAATATCCGCCGCGGCAGAGATTTCACCGCGGGCCCTGGCCTGGGTCAGGAGGTCGCAGAATGTGTGTTCAAACACGCCCATCAACTCGACCGCACGCCCCTTGAGCTTGGCGTTGCGGGGCTCAAGATCGGCCAATGTTTTCGCCAGCATACAGGCCCGGCCCGGTGGTTCGCTCTCATCCCCGAGCTTATCCCCCGGTTCCCCCCTCAACTCATCTCTCAACTCATCCCTCGACTCATGTCTCGACTCATGTCTCAACAACAGCCCGGTCAAAAACTGTCTCAAGCCGCCCATAAACGTGCCCTTTGTCGCGATGGCGCGGGCCAGTTGATCCCCGTTGAGTTGCGCATATTTATCCAGTGCTTCCAGAAACAGCCCCTCCTTGCTGCCGAAAGTTGCATAAATACTGCCCGGGCGCATATCCAGCACTGCTTCCAGATCACGCATGGACGTGCCGCTGTATCCGTTGCGCCAAAATACCCGCATGGCTTTATCCAAGGTCACCCCTCGCTCGTAGCGCAGTTGTCTACCCATAACCCATCACTCCCGTTCTAAAGTTATATGTAAATCATAGTTGAACGATCGATCAAATACACATAGAATCCTGAACGATCGTTCAAATGGTGGACTACCAACCACCATTCACCCCCATCCCCTGTTAATCACGAGGAATGCAAATATGAGTCAGTTTCCCCTACATACGGCCGACTCAGCGCCGCAGGACAGCAAACCGCTGCTCGATAATTCGCGTAAGGCATTCGGTATGCTCCCCAACCTGCACGCAGTTATGGCCGAAGCACCCGGCCTGTTGGCAGCCTATCAACAGGCACACAGTCTGTTTCAGGACTCATCGTTCAACGACGCTGAATTGACCGTAGTCTGGCAGTCCATCAATGTGGAGCACGAGTGCCACTACTGTGTGCCCGCCCACACGGCGATCGCCAATAAGGCCGGTGTCGACCCCGCAATAACAGAAGCCTTGCGCAGCGGCACCGCACTGCCGGAAAAACTCGAAGCCCTGCGCACCTTCACCCTGAAAATGGTACGCCAGCGGGGACGTGTAGAGCGCGAGGATATCGACGCTTTCACCGCCGCAGGTTACACGAAAAGGCAGGTACTTGAAATTATCCTCGGTATCAGCCAAAAGGTCATGAGCAACTACACCAACCACATTGCCGACACGCCGGTGGACGCGCCGTTTGAGCAATTTGCGTGGAGCCGCTAGCCAGTCCGGGGCGCACATCATAACGCACTCCCGTAGGTAGGACCGCTTTGCGGCCTAAAACCCTACCTATGGGTTAGTCAACCGGTTGGTCATAAAAGTTTCCACAACATATCGAAAGCGATTTGCAGCGCCCGGGCGATCGCCTGGGACTCAATCACCACCGCACTCGGATAGTCTCCCTCCTGCAGGGAAATCATGGCGCATTTGGGTGGATAAATAGCCACATAGCTGGGCTGATCGGGATCGGCGCCGGTTGCAATCCACTTTCGCTCCGCCAGCGGCGCCTCGTCGCCACCTTCACCGATGGCGATGGCGCGAACCCTGATCTGGCGCTTGACCCGCTGCTGGGTAAACGTGGGGAAGGGCCGGTACAGGTATTTGCGAATCACTTTCGAGGAATACACGCTGTAGCTGCGCTCGGCGCTGCCGGCGGCGGTATTGAGAATGTCCCGGAGAACATACTCGATCCCCTCGTCGCCCTCATAGTACTTGACCTGGGTATCGCTGCCGTCCGGCTTCAGCAGGTGCAGGTCCGGTATCACCTCAGATTCGAGCCGGTCGGCGGCCCGCGCCAGCCTGGCCTGCTGTTCGCGGGCCAGCTCCAGCAGCTTTTCCGGGCTCTCGGCACAAAAATGCCGCCGTTTTCCCTTCGGCCTCAGGCTGACCAGTCCGCGTTTGAGCAGCCGTTTCAGCAGCTCGTGCGTGGTGCCGCGATTCACCCCCGCCTTCTCGCCGATATCGCGGATCGAGGCCGGCCCCAACCGCAACAGGGCCAGGTAAATATCGATTTCGCGGTCGTGCAGGCCGATTTGACGCAGTGTTTCTTGTTCCGACATTTGTTCAGACATTTGTCAATTTTTTGATGACAAACAATATTGCCACCTCCCAACCCCATCAGCTATGGTCCGCTCCCTAGTATAAACGTCAACCAAGGAATGACAAATGTGCGGAATCTTTTGTTACAGCGGTGCCGGCGCCGCCGCAACGGTAATCGCAGGCCTGCGACGCCTTGAGTACCGGGGCTATGACTCCTGGGGCCTGGGCATCGGCGGCGACACCGCGGTCGAGTACCACAAAACACTGCAACCCTTGCAGACTGCAACTGCACCGCGACCCAAAGGCGACGATGGTATCGCCGTCGGCCATACCCGCTGGGCCACCCACGGTGCGGTCACTATCGCCAACTGCCACCCACATCTCTCCGCCGACGGCCAGTTGGCGCTGGTGCACAACGGTATCGTGGAAAACTTTCTGGCCTTGAAACAACAACTTTTGGCATCCGGTACCGATTTCTCTTCAGAGACGGATACGGAGGTGGCACTGCGCTTATTGGAAAATCAACTGGCCCTGTTGAATGAAGACCCCGACGCAGAGGCTGTCGTGCAGGCGTTGCGGATGACATTTTTACAACTGCAGGGGCGTAACACCCTGGTCCTGCTCGACAATCGACACCGGCAAATCATCGCCATTCGCCAGGGTTCACCGCTGGTTGCGGGCCGAAAAATCGCCGCTGCAACGGCTACCGAAAGCGGCGCCGACAACCACTGCGAGGCATCAGTGCCCGGTGTGGACACGGCATTTTTTCTGGCCTCCGATGCCCTGTCGTTTGCCGAGCACACGACCGAGAGCGCTGTCGTTCACGACCGCCAGGTGGTGGTCTGCCGCCGGAACAGTATCACCGCACAGTGTGTCGACACACGGAAACCGCAGCCGCTGCAATGGCATCACCACCGGTTTCCACAGATCACCCTGGACCGCAAAGGCTGCGAGCACTTTATGCTTAAAGAAATCCTCGAGCAATGGCATACGATAGAACAGGCGGCCCAACTGTGCGACAGCCAACTGTCGACGCTGGTGGACAAAATCCATCACACCAAGGCGCTTTACCTCACCGGCGCCGGCGCGGCTTATTTCGTCGCCGAACATATCGCCCATATGATTCGCCGGGCCACAGGGATTCGCGCCCAGGCCATACCGGCTTACGACTACACCTGCTACCTGCCGCTGATGCAACCCGGCGAAGTCTTGCTGGCGATCAGCCAAAGCGGGGAGACGGCCGATACACTGCGCTTTATTCAGCAGGCCAAAAACCTGGGAGTCAATATCGCCAGCGTAGTCAACATGCCCGGCGCCACCCTCACCCAGGTATCGGACTTTGCCTTCAACAGCCACTGCGGTCCGGAAGCCTGCGTGCTGTCCACTAAAAGCGGTACGGCACAACTGAGTTTCGGCTACCTGTTGAGTGAGGCGCTGGCCGGCAGGACGCCGGCGGCAAAACTTGCCATTGGTCAACTTGCACAAAGCCTGCACGCCTACCTAAGCGCGGGCACCCTCGGCACCATAGCCGCACTGGCCGAAAAAATTTCCGGCGAACATATTTTTCTGCTCGGGGAAAGCAAGTACACCGCGCCGGCAAAAATCGGCGCCCTCAATATCAAGGAAGCCAGCTATATTCACGCTGAAAGTTTTGTCGCCGGGGAACTAAAACACGGCGTTATCGCGTTGATCGAACCGGGCACCCCGGTGATTTTTTTTATGGATGCCGGCAACCGCGACTACCTGAGCGGCGTTGTCGCGGAGGTCAAAGCCCGCGGCGGTTTTACCATCGGTATTGCTCACCAGCCCGAAAGCTTCTTCGATCACACCCTGGTAATACCACCGTTGGCTGAGACAGCCGGGATCATCGCCAGCATTATTCCCTGCCAGCTTCTCGCCTACTATCTGTCGGTGCAACGCGGTTTGAATCCAGACCAACCGAGAAACCTGGCAAAGAGCGTTACTGTTATCTAAAGCGGGCATTACTTCTCGAAAACTCTGTGAACTCGCCAGCGTAAACTGGCACCTTATGTTGCAGACTAAAATACGCCGCCATTTTTGGCGGTGTATATTTTTAACAGCACTATCCTTGCGCTACTAAAAAAACATCATCGCAGTGCCTCTACCGCGGCACCGAACCATGCCCAGAATCTGCGACCCGTCACAGTAATGTCACTTATAAAACAGTAGATTTGAGTCCTGGCGGTTAACCCATAAGATTTCAATGTTAAGGAACCAATGAATTTATAGCGGGGCAAACCAGGGGCTCTCCATTTTTACCTGACCGGCAACCAGTATCTCGAGCTCTGCACTTACCGATTTTGGTCTTCTCAAAAAGGCCACTGTCGAACTGTTTCTGATTTGTAGTCTGTAGTGCCGCTCGAACAAGCGGGCCGCACAAACAAGCCCCGCCAGTCCCACGCCTAAAATAACAAACACTGGAGTATGGTAATGGAAACTCTCTACATCTGGCCCAACATGCCCGCGCTATCGATGACCGCCCTGATCGTCGGCAGCATGTTGTTTCTGTTTTTGGCCCGCACCCCGATTCACAAGGCGCTGGAGAGTCTCACCGACGGCAGCTCCGGCGGTTTGCAGGAGGTTGCCAACTGGGCCTACGGACTGGCCAATAAAATAAAGGAACGAGATCGCAAGGTATTGCTCGAGTCGGGTGTCACGGCACACAAGCATAAACTGCTTGATGAATTTCAACGGGTCGATATCAGCTTCAGTAAAAACCTGGCGGAATACCCGGGTCTGCAGCGCCGTCTTGATGACCACATCAGCAAGTTGGAAGCCGACTATAGCGAATGCGGCCAGGCCGTGCCGGAGGCGCCGGGCTGGAACGATGCGGTGGCCAGTATCGCCCAGTTGCCCGGCACCTCGGGCGACCGGGTGATCGAGAAGATGCTGACGGAAATTCACAAATCGGCCGTCGACGGCGAGAAACGCGCGCTGGCGGAATTGCGCAACACCACTGCCCAGCGACACAAAATTCTCTCCGGGATGGCTACGACCTGGAAGCTTGTCGACAAACTGCTGAAAGATATCGGCGGTAAAATCGGTGGCGTCCTGGAAACGTCCGAGCGTATGGACAAATATATGACGGACTTCCAAAAGATCAACAAGGGCAATGAAGAGTCGATCGACATGCTGTCGTCAAGAGCCAACCGCATGTTTATCGCCACTTCCATCGTCATGGCTGCCGCTGTGGCCGGCGCTTTCGTCAACTTTAACCTGATTGCTCTGCCCATGTCGGAAATGGTGCCGGCCGGCAGCCGGGTTCTGGGTATGCCGGTTTCCAGTTTTTCCGCATTGATTATCATTCTGCTTGAATTCGTTACCGGCATCTTTTTCTGGGAGTCGGTCCGCTTTACCCATATCATTCCCCAAATCGGCATGCTGCCGAGCAGCCGCCGACGCTGGATTACCTATCTTTCCTTACTATTTTTGCTGCTGCTGGCCGGCGTGGAGGCATCGCTCGGCTTCCTGCGGGAGATCATGGCGGAGAAGGATGCGGTAATCGAGCAGCAAATGGCGGGCGCCGAGATCGCCGTTACCGGCGCCGCCGGTTCCGTGTGGGCCAAATACGGGCAGGCCGGCCTCGGTTTTGCCCTGCCGTTGATACTGGCGATGACCATGATGGCGTTGGAAAACTTTATTGAAACCAGCCAGCACGCCGCCAGCAAGCTTATGGCCTTAGTCGTGACGCTGTTCGGTCACATCTGCCGCATGCTCTCTTTTGTCCTCGGTTACATTATCAAGATCTTTATGCATCTGTACGATGCTTACATTATCGTACCCTTGCAGTTGTCTAATCTGGTCACCAGAAAGGCAATCACATGAACGCTATCCGCTCACTTCGAAGCCGGCGTTTCAGCGCAGCAAAGCCGATACTTGCGGTGTTCGTGGCTGCATTACTGCACGGCTGCAGCGACAATGCCGCCTATGAGACAGCGGTCTGTGCCCTGGCCGATGTATCGGGTACGTATGCCGATCAAAAAGCGGAAATTGTCAAAATCACCAAAGCTCGCATTGTCTCCAAAATGTTGCCCGGCGACAGTTTGTTTTTTATCCGTATCGACAGCAACAGTTACAATGAGGGCGATTTGATTGCCAATTTGCGGCTCGATTACACGCCGTCGAAAGCCAATCAGCAAAAGGTGGCGATGGGCGCAAAGCTCGACGAATTTGCCGAGGCCAAAACCCGCTCCCGTTATACCGATATCAGCGGCGCTATGATGCTTTGCACCGACCACCTGAATTCAACCAAGTCCGGCAATCGGGTCATATTCGTATTTAGCGATATGAAAGAAGAGCTGCAGCCGAATGTAACGCGGCAGTTCGCCAAAGACGAGTTCGACAATGTGCATATTGCGGCAATGAACGTTATTAAGCTCAACGCCGACAGTGCCAACCCGGCGATTTATCGCAATCGATTAGATGAATGGGAAAAGCGCATTATGAATGCCGGCGCGCAGTCCTGGGGAGTGTTTAATGATTCGGCGCGGATTCCTGAGTATATTCAGCAGTTGAGGTGATTTTTGGGGCTTATAGTACCATTCCCCTTTTTTGTGGCACCACTCCCAGTGGCACGGTGCGGGGACGTAACTTTAGTTGCGTCCCCTTAGGATGGTGCCACTCCCCTTTCTAAAGGCACCATCTCCGGTGGCACGGTGCGGGGACGTAACTTTAGTTGCGTCCCCTTAGGATGGTGCCACTCCCCTTTCTAAAGGCACCATCTCCGGTGGCACGGTGCGGGGACGTAACTTTAGTTGCGTCCCCCTAGAATGGTGCCACTCCCCTGCGTTAGAACTACCCCACAGTATCCTGCAAGCGGTGCTATTGGCACAAGGGAGTGGTCCCCCTCGAAGGGGACAGGTAAAACCTGTCCCCACACCCTGCCACCGCTAAAGGTGCTAAAGAACAGTCCGACCTACAAGCTGGCTGCTTTAACCAGAAAAGCGGCTGGCGACTACCAGCCGGTAACTTCCTTCAGCCCATTGCCGATATCCGCCAGACTGCGCACGGTTTTCACCCCGGCGTCTTCCAGCGCGGCAAATTTTTCATCGGCCGTGCCCTTGCCGCCCGAGATAATCGCACCGGCGTGGCCCATACGCTTACCCGGCGGGGCCGTAACACCCGCGATATAAGACACAACAGGCTTGCTGACGTTGTCCTTGATATAAGCTGCCGCCTCTTCTTCAGCGGTGCCGCCGATCTCGCCGATCATCACTATGGCCTCGGTCTGCGCGTCGTCCTGGAACAGGCCCAGAATATCGATAAAGTTCGATCCCGGAATCGGGTCGCCGCCGATACCGACACAGGTCGACTGGCCGAAGCCGAAGTCCGTGGTCTGCTTGACCGCTTCGTAGGTCAGGGTGCCGGAGCGCGAGACAATACCCACTTTACCGGGCTGGTGGATATGACCGGGCATAATGCCGATCTTGCACTCGCCCGGCGTAATCACACCCGGGCAATTGGGGCCTACCAAACGCACGCCCAACTCGTCGCACTTGACCTTGGCATCGAGCATATCCAGCGTCGGGATGCCCTCAGTAATACAAACCACCAGTTTTACACCGCTGTGGGCCGCCTCCAAAATGGAGTCTTTACAAAAAGGCGCCGGCACATAGATCACTGACGCATCGGCCCCGGTCTGCGCGACGGCTTCGCGCATGGTGTTGAAAACCGGCAGGCCCAGATGCTCCTGCCCGCCTTTGCCCGGCGTTACACCGCCAACCATCTTGGTGCCGTATTCAATGGCCTGTTCAGAGTGGAAAGTCCCCTGGGAACCGGTAAAGCCCTGGCACAGCACTTTGGTGTTCTTGTCGATTAATACGCTCATTTACTTGCCTCCCGCTGCCTTGACGACCTGCTGCGCAGCGTCAGTCAAGCTGGTGGCAGCAATAATATTCAAGCCGCTGTCGGCCAAAACTTTCGCACCCAGATCGGCGTTGTTGCCCTCCAGTCGCACGACCACCGGCACCTTGACGCCGACCTCTTCCACCGCGCCGATAACACCCTCGGCAATCAAATCACAACGCACTATACCGCCGAAAATATTGATCAATACCGCTTCGACATTTTCATCGGACAAAATGATCTTGAACGCCTCGATCACCCGCTCCTTGGTCGCACCGCCCCCTACATCGAGGAAGTTGGCAGGCTGGCCGCCGTGCAGTTTGACAATATCCATGGTGCCCATGGCCAGGCCGGCGCCGTTGACCATGCAACCGATATTGCCGTCGAGCGCTACATAATTGAGTTCCCAGCGAGCGGCATTGGCTTCGCGCTCGTCTTCCTGGGAGGGATCGTGCATCTCTTTGACTTTCGGCTGGCGGTAGAGCGCGTTGCTGTCGATATTGATCTTGCCGTCCAGACAGTGCAGGTCGCCCTGCTCGGTGATCACCAGCGGATTGATCTCCAACAGCGCGAAATCCAGTTCGGTAAACATTTTCGCCAGGCCGATAAAAATCTGGGTAAACTGTTTGACCTGCTTGCCCTGCAAGCCGAGCTGAAACGCCAGGTCGCGGGCCTGGTAGGGCTGTGCGCCGACCAAAGGATCGATGGTCGCCTTCAGTATTTTCTCCGGCGTCTCCTCGGCAACCTTCTCGATTTCAACACCGCCCTCGGTCGACGCCATAAACACGATACGGCGGGTTGAACGATCCACCACCGCACCCAGGTATAACTCCTGCGCTATGTCGGTACACGACTCCACGAGAATACGGCTGACCGGCTGGCCGTCGGCATCGGTCTGGTAGGTGACCAGGTTGTTGCCGAGCCACTGTTTCGAGAAGGCTTCGATCTCGGCTTTCGAGCTGACCAGCTTGACGCCGCCGGCCTTGCCGCGACCACCGGCGTGGACCTGGGCTTTGACCACCCACTTATCGCCGCCGATAATGTCGGCGGCACTGACCGCCTCCGCAGGTGTTTCCGCCGCCACACCTTTCGATACCGGCAGACCGTAATCGGCAAACAATTGCTTTGCCTGGTACTCATGCAAGTTCATGATAATTTTCCGTTAACTTACGACCGACAGCTAGCACTTTGACCAGAAAACATTTTCACTTCGGTGGCACTGAGGTCTCGGTCCGGGCATAGCCCTTCGGGACCTTCGCCAGCAGGGATGCTGGCGTAGAGCCTACAGGGATGTATGTACGGCGTGTCCCGAAGGGCTATGCCCGGATCGAGACCGTGTCAGCTAAGGACACCGAAACCCGTTTTTGGTGAAAACCTCTATTTGTCGAAGCACTAGTTAACTGCCGCATTGCATTTTGTAACACGCTTTTCGTTAAGCGCCGGTCACCACCGGCAGGCGCGCTACGCCTTGAACTACTCTCCCTTACTTTCTGCGCTTGCGGTTCGGCATATGAATGGCGTGACCATTCACTGCCAACGCAGCTTCCTTCACCGCTTCGGAAAAGGTCGGATGGCCAAATACAGTCATACCGATATCTTCCGCACTGGAACCAAACTCCATGGCAATCGCTACCTGCTGCACCAAATCCGCCGCACTCGGGCCGACGATATGGCAACCCAGCACCCGGTCGCTCTCGGCATCGGCGATCATCTTCACCATGCCATCGGCCTCGTCGGCGGCAACCGCCCGGCCGATCGCCAGAAACGGAAAGGTGCCCACGTTATATTTTTCACCGTCCGCCTTGAGCTGCTCTTCGGTCTTCCCCACCGACGCCACCTCCGGATGGGTGTAAATCACGTTGGGAATAATATCGTAGTTGATCAGCGGCTTCTGGCCGGCGATGCGCTCGGCCACCATGACGCCCTCTTCCGAGCCCTTGTGAGCCAACATCGGACCGCGCACCACATCGCCGATCGCCCACACGCCCGGCGCGCTGGTGGAGCACAGGTCGTTGACATAAATACACCCGCGCTCATCGAGATTGACGCCGCTGTCGCCGGCCAGCAGGCCCTCGGTGTAGGGGCGCCGGCCGACACAGACAATCAGCTTGTCAAAGGTCTCGGACTGCTCGTTGCCATCGCCGTCTTTGTAGGTAACCACCACTTCTTTACCCTTGACCTCGGAGCCGGTGACCCGGCAGCCCAGGCGAATATCCAGCCCCTGCTTGGTCATGATCTTTTGGGTTTCCTTGGCAATCTGCTGATCCATAATCGCCAGGAATGTCTCCAGCGCTTCCAGCATCACCACCTTCGAGCCCAGGCGCGCCCAGACGCTGCCGAGTTCCAGACCGATAACGCCGGCGCCGATCACCCCCAGGCGCTCGGGGACCGCATCAAATTCGAGAGCGCCGGTGGAATCCACAATAATGTCGTTGTCCACCGGGGCGACCGGGATATCCACCGGTACCGAGCCCGACGCCAGAATGACGTTATCGGCATCGAGCACCTCGATCTTGCCCTCGTGATCGGTAAATTCCACCTGGCGGCCGGCCAGCAGTTTGCCGCTGCCGTAAAGCGAGGTGACTTTGTTGGATTGGAAAAGACCGGTAATGCCGCCGGACATCTGCTTGACGATAGCGTCTTTGCGCTTGATCATCGCCCCCACATCGAGGCCGAGGTCGCCGGTACTGATACCGTGCTTGCCCAGGGTATCTCTGGCCTCGTGGTATTTCTGCGAGCTGTCGAGCAGGGCTTTGGACGGAATACACCCGACATTCAAACAAGTGCCGCCGTTGGCGTTCTTGCCTTCCTTGTTCTTGTATTTCTCGATACAGGCGGTCTTCAGCCCCAGTTGTGCGGCCCGAATCGCGGCCACGTAACCGGCGGGGCCGGAACCAATGACGATAACATCATATTTATCAGACATACTAAAATTCCCAAGATTTTTAAAAAACGGTACGCCAGAGCCGAAACTCGCCTGTTCGCGGCGCTGCGATTGCACAGCTCTGTACAGGTTTACAGCTCTCTACAGATCGTAAAGCTTTCTACAAACTCTAAAGCTTTCTACAAACTCTAAAGCTTTCTACCTACTCTAAAGCTTTCTACCTACTCTAAAGCTCTAACAAAATACGGGCCGGGTCTTCGATCATATCCTTGATCGCGACCAGGAACTGCACCGCGTCCTTACCGTCGACCAGACGGTGGTCGTAGGACAGGGCCAGGTACATCATCGGCAGCACTTTGACTTCACCGTTCACCGCCATCGGGCGCTCCTGGATTTTGTGCATGCCCAGGATCGCGGTCTGGGGCGGGTTCAGGATCGGCGTCGACATCAGTGAGCCAAACACGCCGCCATTGGTGATGGAGAAGGTGCCACCGGTCATTTCTTCAATGGTGAGTTTGCCTTCGCGGGCGCGCAGGCCAAAGTCGCGGATGGTATTTTCCACGGTTGCCAGACTCATGTTCTCACAGTTGCGCATCACCGGCACCACCAGTCCTTTTTCGGTGGACACTGCCACACTGATATCCTGGTAGCCGTGATACACGACATCGTCGCCGTCGATGGAGGCATTCACCGCCGGAAAGCGGCGCAGCGCCTCGACCGAGGCCTTGACGAAAAAGCCCATAAAACCCAGGCGGGTACCGCTGTGGGACTTTTCGAACATCTCTTTGTATTTGCTGCGCAACGCCATCACCGGCGCCATATTAACCTCGTTAAATGTCGTTAACATGGCGGTGCTGTGGGTGGTTTCCATCAACCGCTCGGCAATACGCTTGCGCATGCGCGTCATCGGCACCCGCTTTTCCACCCGCTCACCGGCAGGCATATCCACCAGCGCTACGGCTGCCGGAGCGGGGCTGGGGGCGGCCGCCGGAGCCGCAGCGGGAGCTGCCGCCGGGGCAGGCGCGGCGGGTTGTTTGATGCGATTGAGCACATCTTCCTTGGTGATGCGCCCGTCTTTGCCGCTGCCGGCAACCGTCGCCAGATCGATATTGTTCTCATCCGCCAGCTTGCGGGCGGCGGGGCTGACCAGGGCATCCTCCGGGGCGCTGGCCGGCTCCGGGGCCGCTTGCGGTGCGGCGGCCTCAGCGGCAGGGACGGCGCCTGCCCCCTCCTGGCCTGCCCCTTCCTGAAAAATGGCAATGACCTCATTGCTGAGAATGGTATCGCCTTCCCCTTTGACAATCTGCGCCAGCGCGCCGTCGGCCGGTGCACTGACTTCCAGAACAACCTTATCTGTTTCGATATCGACAATCAGCTCGTCGCGAGCTACCGCCTCACCGGGCTGTTTGTGCCAGGTGGCGACGGTTCCGTCTTGTACAGATTCAGGAAAAGTCGGGGCTTTAATTTCGATAGTCATTCGTTTTTGTCCTTAGCCATAGCGTCTTTGGGCTATAAAATCGGGCCGCCGGCCCGGGTTTGCAATGGTTATGTCACTGTTCACGGCGACACGCGTCCGGGCGTCAGTGCCGCGTCGATAAATCGTTCCTGTTCCTCCAGATGCACCGACATATACCCCGCCGCCGGCGCCGCCGAGGCTTCGCGCCCGACAAAGCCGAGCGGCAGCTCCGGCCCTATCTCGTCCAGCACCCGGCGCATGTGGTGCTGGCTGCTGTACCAGGCTCCCTGGTTCATGGGTTCCTCCTGGCACCAGACGATATCGCCGGCATTTTTAAACGGCGCCAGGGCATCCTTCAGCTCCTGCTCGGGAAAGGGGTAGAGTTGTTCCAGCCGCACCAGGGCCACGTTGGTCTGCTGTCGCTCGATGCGGGCCTCCAATAAATGGTAGTAGACCTTGCCGCTGCACAACACCACTCTCTCCACGTTATCGGCAGCCACCGAGGTATCGCCAATCACATTGAAAAAACGTCCGTCGGCCAGTTCCTCCAGGGTCGAGGTGGCCAGCTTGTGGCGCAGAATCCACTTCGGACTCATCACCACCAGCGGCCGGCGCGTGGGCCGGATCGCCTGGCGGCGCAGCATATGGAACACCTGGGCCGGGGTGGTGGGAATACACACCTGGATATTGTGCTCGGCGCATAGTTGCATAAAGCGTTCCAGGCGCGCCGAGGAGTGCTCGGGTCCCTGCCCTTCGTAGCCGTGAGGCAGCAGCATGGTCAGGCCGCAGAGACGGCCCCACTTGTGCTCGCCGCTGGTAATAAACTGATCGATCACCACCTGGGCGCCGTTGGCGAAGTCGCCGAACTGGGCCTCCCAGATAATCAGGGCGTTGGGGGTCGTGGTCGCGTAGCCGTATTCAAAGGCGAGCACGGCCTCCTCCGACAGCAGCGAGTCGTAGATATCGAACTCCGGCTGGCCCTCGAAGAGATTGCGCAGCGGCTGGTAGCAGGTACCGTCCTTTTGGTTGTGAACCACTGCGTGGCGGTGGGAAAAGGTGCCGCGCCCCACATCCTGGCCCGTCAGGCGAATACGCACACCTTCTTTCAACAGGGTGGCATAGGCCAGCATCTCCGCCATGCCCCAGTTGATCGGCAGTGCACCGCCGGCCATCTTGCGGCGGTCGTCATAGATTTTGGCCACTTGGCGCTGCACCTGGATACCGTCGGGCACTTCACACATCTGGTGGGCCAGTTTCTGCAGCGCTTTCAACTTGTAGCTGGTATCGGACGGCGCCTGCCAATCGTGGCCAATATAGGGCGACCAGTCCACAAACAGGGAACTGTCGGGCTCGCTGACCAGGCCGTGGGCCACATGGTCGCCGCGATCCAGCGCCGCCCGGTAGTCGCTGGCCATCTGGTCGGCTTCCGCCTGGCTCAGCACCCCGGCGGCCACCAGCTTCTCGGCATGCAGCGTGCGGGTGGTCTTGTGCTTGCGAATGGCCCGGTACATCAGCGGCTGTGTCGCCGAGGGCTCGTCGGTCTCGTTGTGGCCGCGGCGGCGGTAACATACCAGGTCGATCACCACGTCCTTTTTGAATTCGTAGCGGTAGTCGATAGCCAGTTTGGTGACAAACGCCACCGCTTCCGGGTCGTCGCCGTTAACGTGGAAAATCGGTGCTTCGATCATCTTCGCCACGTCGGTGCAGTACTCGGTGGAGCGGGCATCATCGCGGCGACTGGTGGTAAAGCCCACCTGGTTATTGAGAACAACATGCAAGGTGCCGCCGGTGCCGTAAGCGCGGGTGCGGGACATCTGAAAGGTCTCCATCACCACCCCCTGGCCGGCAAAGGCGGCATCGCCGTGCACCACGATCGGCACCACCAGCTTGCCGAGCGGGTCATCGCGGCGGTCCTGGCGGGCCCGTACCGAGCCCTCCACCACCGGCGATACAATCTCCAGGTGAGACGGGTTGAATGCCATCGACAGATGCACCTCCCCGCCGGGCGTCATCACATTGGAGGAGAAACCCTGGTGGTACTTCACATCGCCCGAGGTGTCGATCAGGCGCTTGCCCTGGAATTCGTCGAACAGCTCGGCCGGGTTCTTGCCAAAAATATTGACCAGTGCATTGAGGCGGCCGCGGTGAGCCATACCCAGCACAATTTCCTTGGCGCCGTACTGGCCGGCGCGCTTGATGGCGCCGTCGAGCAGGGGAATCAGGCTCTCTGCCCCCTCCAGGCCAAAGCGTTTGGTGCCGGGGTATTTGCTGTCGAGATGGCGCTCCATACCCTCGGCGGCGGTCACCCGCTCCAGCACCCCTTTGCGCACCTCGTCGCTATAAACGGGGTTGGAGCGCACGCTCTCGATCCGCTGCTGCAACCACTGTTTCTCGGCAAAGGTGGTGATATGCATGATTTCCGGCCCGAAGGAGCCGCAATACGTCTGCTCCAGCGCATCGATAATATCGCGCAGCGGCGCCTCATCGGTGCCGATAAACAGGTTGCCGGTTTGAAACACGGTATCGAGATCGGCCGGGGTCAGGCCGTGAAAACCCAACTCCAGGTCCGGCACCCGCTGGCGTTGCATCAATCCCAACGGATCGAGTTGCGCTTTCTGGTGACCGCGAAAACGGTAGGAACTGATCAGTTGCACGACCTTGACCTGCTTGCGCTCGTGTTCGATATGCGCACCGCCGGAGCCCGGCGCCGCCAGCGGCCGGGCGCGGTTCTTACCGAGCAACTCGAAGTGCTCGCGCACGATCGAGTGGGGCGTATCCTGTGTCAGCACACCCTCGACACGGGGCAGTTTGTCAAAGTAGTTGCGCCACTCCTCGGGCACACCGTTCGGATCGTGGAGGTATCTGTCGTAGAGTTCTTCGACATAGGAAGCGTTGCCGCCCGATATATGGGAGGTGCTCCACAGTAGCTCCATAATGCTGTCTTGCATGTCAACCTCTTGGTTAGCTTACAGGTGATCGCTCACCGCACGAAACTGGTAACAACGCGACGCTAACCCGCCCAATACAGGGTGAGGCAGCTTACGACCGGCAATCTACAGCGCCGGCAGCCGCGAGCAGCGAGCTTTCACGGCATTGAGCTGTAAGCTTTTTAGGTCGCACTTTGCAGCAACATCGTGCGGATATGGCCGATCGCCCGGGTCGGATTCAACCCTTTCGGGCATACCGATACACAATTCTGAATACCGTGGCAGCGGAACACACTGAACGGATCGTCCAGCTTTGCCAATCGCTCTTCGGTCGCCGTATCGCGGCTGTCAGCCAAAAAGCGATAGGCCTGCAACAGGCCCGCCGGGCCGATAAATTTGTCCGGGTTCCACCAGAACGACGGACAACTCGTCGAACAACAGGCACAAAGGATACACTCGTACAAACCGTCCAGCCTGGCGCGTTCCTCGGGCGACTGCAGGCGCTCGATCGCCGGGGCCGGGGTATCGTTTTGCAGATACGGCGTTACCTTCTTGTACTGGTCGTAGAACTGGCCCATATCGATCACCAGATCACGGATTACCGGCAACCCCGGCAGCGGCCGCAAAATCAGCGTATTGTTGCGCGTGCACTCCGACAGCGGCTTGATACAGGCCAGTCCGTTCTTGCCGTTGATGTTCATACCGTCCGAACCGCACACGCCCTCGCGGCAGGAACGCCGGTAGGTGAGACTCGGGTCCTGCTCCTTCAGCAGCTCGAGCACATCCAACACCATCAGGTCTTTGCCACCGGTGTCGACCTCGTAGCTCTGCATGTGGGGCGCCTGGTCCGTCTCCGGGTTGTAGCGGTACACTTCAACTTTCAACATGGCTATACGCCTCCCGCTTAATAAGTTCTGATCTCTTAATAAGTTCTGATTTTGGGCTCAAACGCGTCCATGGTCTTCGGTGCAAAATTGACACCGCGCTTACCCACCCGTTTGTCCTCCGGGAAGTACATCGAATGACACAGCCAGTTGTCGTCGTCGCGCTCCTGAAAATCTTCCCGCGCGTGCGCGCCGCGCGACTCCGTGCGCGCCTCGGCGGCCACCGCCGTGGCCTCGGCTACCTCAAACAGGTTTTGCAATTCCAGCGCCTCGATACGCGCGGTATTAAAGGCGTTGGTCTTGTCGGCCAGGGTGACATTCTCCACCCGCGGTCGCAGCTCGGCCAGCTTTTCGATGCCCGTCTTCATAAACTCGCCCTTGCGGAAAACACCGAAATGGTTTTGCATGATCGTCTGCAACTCTTTGCGCAGCGCTGAGGCCGACTCGCCGCCGCTGGCGTCGTTGACCCGCTGCAGGCGCGCCAGCGCCGCTTCGATATCGGACTCGGTGGCGTCGCGGTGTTCGATGCCCTCGCGCAGCGCCTTTTCGATAAACAGCCCCGAGGCACGCCCGAATACCACCAGGTCGAGCAGCGAGTTGCCGCCCAGGCGGTTGGCGCCGTGGACGGATACACAGGCCACCTCGCCGCAGGCGTAGAAGCCGTCGATTACCTGGTCGTTGCCGTGGCCGTCCAGGGTCAGTGCCTGGCCGTCTACATTGGTGGCGATACCTCCCATCATATAGTGGCAGGTGGGCACCACCGGAATCGGCTCTTTCACCGGGTCGGCGTGGGCAAAGGTGCGCGACAACTCGAGGATGCCCGGCAGTTTCGCATTCAGTGTTTCTTCGCCCAGATGATCCAGCTTCAGGTAGACGTGATCGGCTTCCGGACCGCAGCCGCGCCCCTCCAGAATTTCCAGCACCATCGAGCGGGCCACCACATCGCGCCCCGCCAGGTCTTTGGCATTGGGTGCATAGCGCTCCATAAAGCGCTCACCGTCTTTGTTGATAAGGTAGCCGCCCTCACCCCGGCAACCCTCGGTCACCAACACCCCGGCGCCGGCGATGCCGGTGGGATGGAACTGCCACATTTCTATGTCCTGTACCGGGAAGCCCGCCCGCAGCGACATGCCGATGCCGTCGCCGGTGTTGATATGGGCGTTGGTGGTGGAGGCGTAAATACGACCGGCACCGCCGGTGGCAAATACCGTCGCCTTGGATTTTACGAAGACGGTCTCGCCGTCTTCCAGGTTGATGGCGATCACACCGACCACCGCGCCGTCCTGGTTCTTGACCAAATCCACCGCAAACCATTCATTCAAAAACACGGTATCGTTTTTCAGGTTGCCCTGGTAGAGCGCGTGCAGCAGCGCGTGGCCGGTGCGGTCCGCAGCCGCACAGGTGCGCGCCGCCTGACCACCGCGGCCGAAGTCTTTCGACTGGCCGCCAAACGGCCGCTGGTAGATACGGCCGTTATCGGTGCGCGAAAACGGCAGTCCCATATGTTCCAGTTCAAACACCGCCTCCGGCCCCACCGAACACATGTATTCGATGGCGTCCTGGTCGCCGATATAGTCCGAACCCTTGACGGTGTCGTACATGTGCCAGCGCCAGTCGTCGTTGGGGTCGGCACTGGCGATAGCGCAGGTGATGCCCCCCTGTGCCGACACCGTATGTGAACGGGTCGGGAACACCTTGGTGATCACCGCCGTCTTGTAACCCGATTGGGCCAGTTGCAGGGCCGCGCGCATACCCGCGCCGCCGCCGCCGATCACTATCCCGTCAAATGATATCGTTCGCATCGTCGCCATGACTCGTTCCCCTTACAGGCCCCACAGGATTTCAATGCCCCACACACCGTAGGTCACCGCTATCACGCCCAATACCATCTGCGCCACAATGCGCAGCCCCGTGGCTTTCGCCCCCATCATGCGCGCCGTCAGGTAGTCCGTCAGCACCGCCCACAAACCGATCCAGGCGTGCGCTATCAGTGACACCAGCGTCAACAGGCTGAACACCCGCATCCACAGTTGGCTGTACAACTGCTGCCAGTCGGCATAGGTCAGTTCCGGCTGGCGCAGAATGAACACCACCAGAAATACCGTATAAGCGGTCATCACCACCGCACTGACCCGCTGAATCAGCCAATCGTAGAGGCCGCTGCGCCCAAAACTCGTTACTGCCGTTACCATACCCATACCCCCGCCAAGGCTATCAGTATCACCGCGAAGAAGATCACCAGCTTGGCACCGGTGCGTCCGCCCTCGAGGCTCTCGCCGATACCTATATCCATAATCAGGTGACGCACGCCCGCCACAGCGTGATAGGCCAGTGCCGCCAGCGTCGCCCACAACACCGCCTGGGCCCAGGGCTCGCCCAGCAACGCCTGCAGCGCGGCGAAGCTTTCCGCCGAGGCCAGACTCGCATCCAGCAACCACAGCAGCAGTGCCACGGCGGCAAACAGAATCACGCCGGAGATGCGGTGCAAAATGGAGACAAAAGCGGTGATGGGGAGATGAATGGTGGATATGTCCAGATTAACAGGTCTTTTGTTGTTCACGGTTTAATTACACCTTTTTATCCGGCCGCTACGGGCATGTGCCCGATCGGCAGAACAGGTTCGAGACAGCGGGACCGCTCTGCTGCGTTGCAGGCCCGGGCCATCTGTCTAGCATAGGCAGTCGCAGCTATATGCGCCAACTACCCCCCCGCAAGATCGCGCGAGATTATAGTGACACGATAGTAAAAATACAAATGAAAACGGACACTTAACGGATGCCCATGGTATCACAGAGACGGTGGTTCGGGTGCCGGTGGCGGGCGCAAATCCGGGGCCTTCAAACGGCAGGATTAATCAGGTGCCACACGCCCCCGGGATCACCACTTAACGATTCTCCACGCCATTGCACCGCGGTTGCGCAGACACCGGCGAGTGGCTATTTCTTAACTATAATTAGCCTGGAGCGCGAGCCGATACTATTTGACAATCCCACCTGTACGCTTATAGTTGTCCCCCGCCCCGGTGCCGGTAGCAGGGCTGCGCACCGCCGTGGAAAAGGTCGGTTCCCGCTCGAAAACACTGTCATAACAGTATGATTTATAACTGCTTTTTGCGAACATTGCCCGTGAACACAGGAGTCCCTAAATGACTGATAAGAAAGCGCATCTACAGGTCGATGGTTTAGCCGAGTCGATTGAGCTGCCGGTATACTCCGGCTCAACCGGACCCGATGTCATCGACGTGCGCGCGCTGACCAGCAAAGGCTACTTCACTTACGATCCGGGCTTTGTCTCCACCGCCGCGTGTGAATCCAAGATTACCTTTATCGATGGCGCCAACGGCGTGCTGCTGCACCGCGGCTATCCCATCGACCAGTTGGCGGAGCACTCCGATTATCTGGAAACCTGCTACCTGCTGCTCAACGGCGAGCTGCCCAATGCCGAGGAGAAGAAAAGCTTCGTCGATATGATTACCAACCACACCATGGTGCAGGAATCCATGGCGCGCTTTTTCCGCGGCTTTCACTACAACGCCCACCCCATGGCCATGATGTGCGGCGCCGTCGGCGCGCTGTCTTCGTTCTACCACGACTCTATCGATATCACCAACCCAGAACATCGCCGCATCTCCGCTCACCGCCTGATCGCGAAGATGCCGACCCTGGCGGCCATGTGCTACAAACACCATATCGGCCAGCCGTTTATGTATCCGAACAATAAACTCGGCTACGCCGAGAATTTCCTGCATATGATGTTCGGCACACCCTGTGACGATCCGGAGGTCAATCCGGTGCTGGCGCGGGCGATGGACAAAATTTTCCTGTTGCACGCCGATCACGAGCAAAATGCCTCCACCTCGACGGTGCGCCTGGCCGGCTCCTCCGGCGCCAACCCGTTTGCCTGTATCGCCTCGGGTATCACCGCACTCTGGGGACCGGCGCACGGCGGCGCCAACGAGGCGGTGCTGAAAATGCTCGACGAAATCGGCGATGTTTCCAATATCGACAAGTACGTGGCCAAGGCCAAAGACAAGAGCGACCCCTTCCGGCTGATGGGCTTCGGGCATCGGGTCTACAAAAACTTTGACCCCCGCGCCAAGGTTATGAAAGAGTCCTGCGACGAGGTGCTGCGCGAGTTGGGCCTGGAAAACGATCCGCTGCTGGCCATCGCCAAGCGCCTGGAGGAGATCGCGTTGGAAGACCCCTACTTCGTCGAGAAGAAGCTCTACCCCAACGTGGATTTCTACTCCGGTATCATTATGAAAGCGATCGGTATTCCCACCGATATGTTCACCGTGATTTTCGCCACCGGCCGCACCGTCGGCTGGATCGCCCACTGGAGCGAAATGATCAGCGAAACCTACAAGATCGGCCGCCCGCGCCAGTTGTACACCGGCTACGACCAGCGTGATTTCGTGCCGTTGGACAAACGCTAGTACCGCTAATTCCGGACCGCAAAGGCTGCCTTTCGGCAGCCTTTTTTATCGGCGTCATTTAGATGCCGGCACCCTTACTAAGCTTCGATAACCCAATTCAAACTGCCAATCCGCTCAGCGGCTGAGTTCCCGCAGCAAGCGCCGATTTACTTCACGCCATTGCGGCAGGCTGGTCATACTGTCGCTGCGCAACTGGTTGCCGCGTGAGCGGGCCAGCCACAGGCTTTCACCATTGAAGCTGTAGATCGGCAGCAGATCCGTGCGCTGCGAGGCCGGCAGTATGGTCTTGTTGATGTTATCGAGAATCAGCGGCTCGCCGCCGGGGGTGGGATAATAGGCGAGCACCATATGCGCCTGGTCGTAATTCAGCGCCTTGACATAAGTGATGCGCAGCTTGCCGTTATCGACGCCGGTGTCTTTGAGGGTGAAATACTTGCCGATGGAAAAATCTTCGCAATCACCGCCGTTGGTGGCCAGGGTCTCGACCGGTGTTGCCCAGTAATCCTCCAGCCCCCAGTGCTCGAGATCGCTGACCCAGGCCACCCGATTGAAAAAATCGTTGGCACTCGTCATTTTTTGCTCATCGGCCAACTGCGGGCGGGCATTGGTATCGACCATCAGCGTCTGCCAGTCCGCTACCCGACCGCGGGCCTCGATGCCGTAATCTGCTTCGATACGCTGGAGCAGGCGCTCATCGAGCTCCAGGTACTGGGCCAGGGCATAACGCCCCGACAGACCGAGCAACTGGCCCAGTAACAACAGCAATACCACCGCTTTGAGATACCGCACGGCTAACATCGCAACATTTATCCTCAACCCTCCTCGAGGCGATCCGCAGCGGACACCAAGCGTTTTATAACCCTATTTTTGTATTTTTACCATGCAATAGCCCCGTGACCGCCGGCGACGGGCATTGATCCACTGCTAAATCCGGTTATATCGATAGCGCTAAAGATTCGATTACACCTGTGCCGAGCGCCTATATACTTGTTTAGAAATCAGCCAGTCGACAGGTTATAGCCTATAGGTCAGACCAGAGGTCGGGCCACTCTGGTGCATAGTGACAGGATGACAGTAAGGAGCCACACCATGGTGCAGCGGGGAACATCACACAACCCCAGACCAGTGACAGTGTCAAACCGCCGCCAACCGGTCGACAAGCAGCGGCACCGTTCGGACGCGGCGCAACCGAATCCCCCTCCATCGGCCCCGCAGCAGCGCCCCCAAGCGCGGCCCGTCTACGACTTTATCGGTATTGCCGGTTAATCTGAAGAAGACGCCACACCACCAGGCCGCACATCCAAAATACCTGAACCGGTAAACCACCTGGCGCTACTCACTAACCCACCCGGCCGTCACCGGTAACCTACGTGTAGACCGCATTTGCTGTGCACCCGCCCGCAGGCGACATCGGCTCCGTATTGCGAGCGACGACGCGACTGCCACTAATGCTCAACTACCCGCAGCGGAATCTCTATCCGGAACTGATTGCGGCTCCACACCGTCCATCACCCCCAACTGCCGCTCCAGTTTCTCCAGAATCCTCATCAAGTCCCGGTATTCACTGATATCGAGAGCACCGATAAGGCGGCTTTCCCACTCCAGGGCTTTGGGCACTATTGCCTGGTAAAGCCGGCGCCCCGCTGTCGACAGCGATAAATAGGTCACCCGGTTATCATCTCTGTCCTTGCGCTTGACCAGATAACCTTTGTTATCGAGCAACTTGACCGCCCGCGACACCTTCGACTTATCCATAAAAGTCACCTCGCCGAGACAGCGCGAGTTCTGGGCATCGTGCTCGGCCAGGCGCGCCAGAATCCGCCATTCCGGTATGGTGATATCAAAATCGTCCCGGTAAATCCCGGCACAGGAGTCACTGATACGCTTGGCCAGGTTTACCATGCGATAAGGAATAAAGTGATTGAGTAACAGCGACTTGGGGCGATCTTCTGTCATAGTAAAAGCGCTCAATCTCTATCGGGGCTGCCCGGTTGTTATAGCCGTTGCCAGTGCTTTGACCGGAAAACATTTTCACTTAGGTGGCACTGAGGTCCAGATCCGGGCCAGCTAAGGACACCAAAACCCGTTTTGAGGTGAAAATCTTTATCTGCAAAAGCACTACAATCCGTTTCCGCTATCTACTGCTACAACAGACCCGGTTGCGCTGCAGCTTTCTCAGTCCTGCAACTGATCCCACACCGCCTGATCGCGCTCGTCGGTCCAGATACGCGGCCAGTCGATACCGTCAAACTCATCCCACAGTCGCTGCACATCAAACGGCAAACAATGCTCGAAAATCGGCCACTGTCCGAACTTGGGTGCCAGGTGCGCGTGGGTCGCCTCAAATGCTTCTTTTAATGTGCCGCCCCGCTTGTGCACTGCGCCGACCTTTTCAATCATGCCCTTGAGAAAGCCCCGGGTCTGTTCGATCGCAGCATTGACCGCCTCACCGCCGCGCACCACAGCGCCGCGACCGCCGACCAGCACCTGCGCATTATAGGCCTTGACCCGATCCAGCGTCGTCGTGGACCAGTCGAAATGAAAGGCATCGCCGGTGTAGAGCGCCGCGGCCGCCTCCACCAGGTCGCCGGCAAACAACACCTGCTGCTGTGGCAACCAGGCGATAATATCGCCGGCGGTGTGGCCGCGCCCGCAGTAGGCCAGCACCAGGTCGCCGCGATTGCCGCCGAGCGGGATTTCCAGGCGATCGCTGAAGACGATATCCGGGTGGGTCAGGCCGGGGATTCCATCCGGCTCGCGAAACAGTCGCGGCATGCGCCCATACTCGCTGGCCCAGTCCTGCAGGCCCCGCTCCTCGATCAACAACCGGGTTTTTTCGTGGGTAATAATCGATTCTGCTTCGAATGCCGACGCCCCCAGCACCCGCACCGCGTGATAGTGGGACAGCACCAGGTATTTCACCGGTTTGTCGGTGTGCTCGCGCAGCATCGCCAACCAGTCATTGGCGGCCCGGGGGGTGGCGCGGGCTTCAAAAGCCACGATGAAATCCTCACCTTCAATCGCGCCCACGTTGGGATCGCCTTCGGCGGTCAGTGCGTAGATACCGTCGCCGAGTATTTCCAGCGTTTCCTGTTTTTCGCCGAGATCGGCGGAGGATGCAAACGGTTTTTTAGCCATGATGTCAGTACCTGGTTGAATCGGGGCAGCAGGGTTTCAGCGCCGGCCGGCCAGTGCGGGGCCGGCGCCGGGAGCACGACTGGCACATTGTGATCAGAAGCTTACAATCTAACATTGAAATAGTTGCATTAAAAACTTTTTTCACGCCTTTTTCTAGCCGGGTAGCAAAAAATACGGCTTATATATCCAGTTTATCCTTGATATCTCTAAATTTAGCCGGTAAATTGGTCTCAAATGAAACTATCATCAGCAGCTACGACACCCCTGAGTGAACCCAGCAGCTATGCCACAGACTTACACCAATCCGGTCTACGACTACCGGCGCAGCCCAGACCAGGATACGGCCACCGCACCCCATCACCCGGTCATCATTGTCGGGGCCGGCCCCTGCGGACTGGCGGCCGCTCTGGATCTGGCCCTGCAGGGTGTTCCCAGCGTAATCCTGGACGACAACGACACCGTCAGCGTCGGCTCCCGCGCCATCTGTTTTGCCAAGCGCACGCTGGAAATCATGGATCGCTACGGCTGCGCCGAGCGTATGGTCGACAAAGGTATTACCTGGCAATCGGGCAAGGTGTTTTTTCAGGATGATTTGATCTACGCCTTTAACCTGCTACCGGAGTCCGGCCACAAGCTGCCGGCGTTTATCAACCTGCAGCAGTACTACTTTGAACAGTACCTGGTGGAACGGGTGGCGGCTTTTGAGACTATCGACCTGCGCTGGAAAAACAAAGTCAGCGCGGTGGACACTGATCCCGGTGGCACCCGCATCCAGGTCGACACACCCGAGGGCAGCTACCCCCTGACCTGCGACTACCTGCTGGTGGCGGATGGCGCCAACAGCAAAATCCGCACCGCCCTCGGTCTGGAGAGCAAGGGCCAGGTGTTTCAGGACCGCTTCCTGATCGCCGATGTGGTGATGAAAGCCCGCTTTCCCACCGAGCGCTGGTTCTGGTTCGACCCGCCGTTTCACCGCAACCAGTCGGCGCTGCTGCACCGCCAGGCCGACGATGTCTGGCGTATCGACCTGCAACTCGGTTGGGATGCCGATCCGGCTGAGGAAATCAAAGAGGCGAATATTCGCCCGCGCCTGCAGGCCATGCTGGGGGAGGCGGTGGAATTCGACCTTGAGTGGGCCAGTGTCTACACCTTCCAGTGTCGCAAAATGGATAACTTCATCCACCGGCGCGTGGTGTTTATCGGCGACGCCGCCCACCAGGTTTCGCCGTTCGGCGCCCGCGGCGCCAACGGCGGTATCCAAGCGGTGGAGAACCTGGCCTGGAAACTGGCGCGTATTCTGCGCGGCAGCGCGCCGGTGGCGCTGCTGCAGACTTACAATGACGAGCGCCAGCGCGGCGCGGCGGAGAATATTCTCCACTCCACCCGCGCCACTGACTTTATCACCCCGAAAAATCGGATCAGCCGTATCTTTCGCGACGAGACACTGCGCCTGGCCAAGGATTGCGAATTTGCCCGCGCGCTGGTCAACAGCGGCCGCCTGTCGACGCCCTGTCACTATACGGACTCGCCCCTGAACAGTATTGAAACCGGCTGCGACGCTTTTAGCTCTGATTCCAGTTCCTCTCATTCCAGTTCCTCTCATTCCGGTAACTTCCATTCCAGTGCGTCCAACGCCGACGCCGGTTGTTCCGCCGGCGTTGATCTCAGCGCCGGCGCCGCACCTCTGGATGCACCTGTCACGCGCAATGGCAAGCCCGACTGGCTACTCGACCAACTCGGCAATCGCTTTGTCGCCATGGTTTATCTCGGGGCAACCGACGGAATGGCCCTGCGCGGTGACCTGCAGGCGTTGCAGGCCGTCGATGATCTCGATGTGCTACTGGTCAGTGACGCCCGGATGCCTACTGCGCTGGCCGACCTCGGCAACGCCGTGATCGACAGCGACGCTCTGGTGGCTGAACGCTACCACCTCCAGGTCGGCACTACCTACCTGTTCCGCCCCGATCAGATTATCGCCGGCCGCTGGCGGCAACTATCGCAAGGGATAGTTACCAGGGCCATGCGAAGAGCGTTGGGCTTCGATCTGGAGACTGCCTCATGACCCCACAGCGACTCAATACCGCCCCAAATTTTAGCGATGCCGATGCGTTCTATGCCGCACTCACCGATATGCACCGCGACCTCGACCGCGATCAGAGCGAGCGGGCCAATGCGCGCCTGGTGCTGCTGCTGGCCAACCATATCGGCGACCTGGACACCCTGCGCGAAGCACTGGCTATTGCCGGCGCCCTCGACCCGACCTCATAATCACTGCGCCAGATGCGCAACAGGGAACTGACTATGATCGATCCCAGCGAACTTCATTACCTGACCGGCTTCGGCAATGAACACGAAACCGAGGCGCTGCCCGGCGCCCTGCCGGTGGGCCGGTTTGCCCCGCAGCAATGCCCCTACAAACTCTATGCCGAACAGTTCAGCAACACCGCGTTTACGGCACCGCGGGCGACCAACCGCCGCACCTGGACCTACCGTATCCGCCCCTCCATTGCGATGGGGGATTTTCGTCCGCTCGACGCCGGGCTGCTGCGCACCGCGCCCATCACCGAGGCGCCCTGCCCGCCCAACGTCATGCGCTGGGATGCCCTGCCGATACCCGAGACTCCCACCGACTTTTTGCAGGGGCTCACCACCGTGGCCGCCAACGGCGACGCCCGCACGCAGACCGGTATCGGCATCCATGTATACACCGCCAACCGCGGCATGGGGCAGCGGTTTTTTTATTGCGCCGACGGCGAACTGTTGTTTGTGCCGCAGGCGGGTGAATTGCTCGCCTATACCGAACTGGGTGTTCTGCATGTCAAACCCGGCGAGATTATGGTGATCCCCCGCGGTATCAAATTCAAAATCGAACTGCCCGGTGGCCCGGTGCGCGGCTATCTCTGCGAAAACTACGGCGCGCCCCTGCAATTGCCGGAACGGGGGCCGGTGGGGGCCAACGGCTATGCCAACGACCGCGACTTCCAGTACCCGGTGGCCCGCTTCGAGGACGTTGAAGGCGAGTATACGCTGGTGGCAAAATTCTGCGGCGGCCTGCATCAGGCGCCGCTCGATCACTCGCCGCTCGACGTGGTGGCCTGGGTGGGCAACGCGGCGCCTTACAAGTACGACCTGGCGCGGTTCAATGTGATCAACACCGTCAGCTACGACCACCCGGACCCGTCGATCTTTACCGTGCTGACGGCGCCGAGCGATACTGCCGGCGTCGCCAATGTCGACTTTGTTATCTTTCCGCCGCGCTGGATGGTGGCCGAGGATACATTTCGTCCGCCCTGGTACCATCGCAATATCATGAGCGAGTTTATGGGCCTGATCAGAGGAGTTTACGATGCCAAGGAAAAAGGTTTCGAGCCCGGTGGTATGAGCCTGCACAACTGCATGACACCCCACGGCCCAGAGGCCGGGGTGTTCGAAAAAGCCAGCAATGCGACACTGGCGCCGCAGCGTTATACCAACACCCTGGCGTTTATGTTCGAATCCCGCTATGTGATCGCACCCACCCGGTTCGCGCTGGAAACGCCGGCCAGGCAGAAAGACTATCTGGACTGCTGGGGTACACTGAAAAAATTTTTTAACGGGCAGCGTTAGCAAACGCTGTTCAGTAGATCGCAATAGCATGGGTTATCACACGATTTTGATTAAAGATATCAGGGCAGCAGATCTGCCTCTGGTGGCACTTTGAAAAACTTCCGACAACAGGGGTGCTGTGACGGGCACCGCGAGTCAGGAGAGTGCCACCCGACACGGGCCGCTACTTTTGATCAAGACCAGTGAGGATAACGTGAGAATCTACAAAGTGTAAAAATTCTACTCAGTAAATGCATTAAGGCTCCAACCCCAGACTCCAAACGCAGGTTCTACATCATGACACAGCTCAACGAAACCCACGCCCCACGACTCACCAGTTGGGTGACCTCTGCCAATAACAACAGCGATTTCCCGATCCAGAATCTGCCCTTCGCCGTATTCCGTCGCAGCGGTAGCGACGAAGTCATGCGCGGTGGCGTTGCCATCGGCGACCAGGTGTTGGATATGGCCGCCGCTGCTGGCGCCGGTGTCTTCGAAGGCGAAGCGCTGGCGGCGGCTAAAGCCGCAGCGCAAAGTTCGCTTAACGCGTTGATGGCGCTGGGTCCCGATACCAACGCCGCCCTGCGCCTGGCGCTGTCGCGGGCCCTGCGCAGCGGCGCCGCCGCGCAGTCGAGTCTGGCGAATTGCCTGGTGCCACAGGCGGCGGTGGAATACGACCTGCCCTGCCGCATCGGCGACTACACCGACTTTTATACTTCCATTCATCACGCAACGGCGATCGGCTCGTTGTTCCGGCCGGACAGTCCCCTGCTGCCCAACTACAAATGGGTGCCGATCGGCTATCACGGACGCGCCTCGACTATCGGTGTTTCCGGGCAGACCTTTCCGCGCCCGGTGGGCCAGACCAAAGCCCCCGATGCCAACGAGCCGAGCTTCGGTCCCTGTAAACGCCTGGACTATGAACTGGAGATGGGTATCTTTGTCGGCCGGGGCACAGCGCTTGGAGAGCGCATCGACATAGACGCGGCGGAGGCTCACGTGTTCGGCCTGTGTCTGTTGAACGACTGGTCCGCTCGCGATATCCAGGCCTGGGAATACCAGCCACTGGGTCCCTTCCTGGCCAAGAACTTTGCCTCCACGATTTCACCCTGGATCATCACCCTGGAGGCACTGGCTCCCTATCGAAGCGCCTTTGAGCGTCCGGCCGAGGACCCGCAGCCCCTGCCTTACCTGACATCCGACTTCAACACGGCACATGGCAATATCGATATACAACTGGAATGCCTGATTGAAACCGCGCAGATGCGCGCCGCCGGAGAGGCACCGGCGCGGCTGTCCAGCTCCAGCTTCCGCCACTCCTACTGGACCGCCGCCCAGATGCTCACCCACCACAGCGTTACCGGTTGTGCCATGAATCCCGGTGACCTGCTGGGTTCGGGCACCCAATCCGGTCCGCAACCGGAGGAGGCCGGCTCCATTCTGGAACTGACCGGCGGTGGCAAGCGGCCAATAACACTGCCCAATGGCGAGCAGCGCACCTTCCTCGAAGACGGCGATAGCATTGTTATGCGCGGCTACTGCCAGCGCGACGGCGCCGCGCGTATCGGCTTCGGTGAAGTAGTGGCTACTGTGCTGCCGGCACGCGTGTAAGATCAAACGGAGATAAACCATGGAACTCTATACCTATTACCGATCCTCCGCGGCCTACCGGGTGCGTATCGCTCTCAACCTGAAAGGGATTGCCCACCGTCTTGTTCCCGTCGACCTGCTGGCGGGGGAGCATCACAGCGACAGCTACAAAGCCATCCAGCCCCAGGGATTTGTACCGGCGCTGAAAACAGAGCGCGGTGATTATATCAGCCAGTCCACCGCTATTTTGGAGTATCTCGAAGCGCAGTATCCGCAGCCGCCGCTGTTGCCTGCTGACAGTTACGCAGCGGCCACTGTGCGCAGTTGGGCCAGTATCATCGCCTGTGATATTCACCCGCTCAACAATCTGCGGGTGTTGAAGTATCTCACCGGTGAGTTGCAGGTGGACGAGCAGCAGAAAAACACCTGGTACCGGCACTGGATCGAAACCGGTTTTACCGCACTGGAAAGCCAGGTGCGCGCCGCGCCCTATTGCTTCGGCGAACAGGTGACACTGGCCGATGTCTATCTGGTTCCCCAGGTTTACAACGCCCGGCGTTTTGATACTGATATGACGGCCTATCCGAAAATTGAAGCCATTTGCGCGGCTTGTAATGGGTTGCCGGCTTTTGACAAGGCTAAACCGGAGTCGCAGGCGGATGCACCTTGACATTCATGCTTTGAGGGACGCCTGCAACTTAGCAACTTAGCAACTTAGTCGTATGTCATCGGGCTTACAGTTTTATTCAGTTGCTAAGTTGCAGGCGTCCCTCTCCTTTCCATTTTCATTAACTATTAGTCAAGACTTGACCCTCTCTTAACAGGCGCCCCCCCCAACCAACTGGCGGCAAACACTTACGGCGTCGGCCGCCCGCGCTCCGCCCAGTTCACAAGTAACAGCGTCACAATGGCCCCGACGGCGAAACCGGCCACTATCGGCATAACACTACCGGCATAGACACGCGCGATAGCAATACCCACAGGTAATGACATCAGGGTAGACAGCGAACCGACCACCGCCGCTCCCATACCGGCGATATGCCCGAGCGGTTCCATCGCCAGTGCATTGATATTGCCGAACAACAACCCCGCACAAAATAGCGCGACCGCCAGGTAAGCCAGCAGCAGCCACAGCGGCGGATGCCCGGCAAAGTAATGGGCAGGGGCGAGAAACAGCAGCGACACGCCGGCCAGCAACAACAGCGACCGCCGCACTATCCACTGCATGCCGAGCCGCATCACCAGCCGGCCGTTGAGGTAAGAGGCGCTGCCGACCGCAAACGCCAGGCCGGCAAAAATCAAGGGAAACCAGTTGGCCAGGGCGTATTGCTGTTGAAAAATCTGCTGTACGGTACTCAGATAAGCCAGGAAAGCGCTGAAAATAGCGCCGGCAGCCAGGGTGTAACCCAGCGCAATCCGGTTGGCAAACACCTCCCGCGCGGCAGCGCCCAGGCACCGGGGCGAAAACGGCGCGCGGCGTGACGGCGGCAGGGTTTCCGGTTGGCGAATGGCAAACCAACACAAGCTGACCACACCTAACAACAGAATCACCCAAAAAATCATGCGCCAGTCGGACACCAGTAAAATACCCTGCCCCAGGGCCGGCGCAACCATCGGCACAGCGATAAAAAGGGTCGTGATAAAGGACATCACCCGCGCCATGGCGGCGCCCTCGTAAAGATCGCGGATCAGCGCAATCGCCACTACCCGCGGCGCCCCCAGCCCGATGCCCTGCAACAGCCGGCCGAGCAGCATGGTGCGAAAGTCGGTGGCGAAAATCGCCAGCAGGCAGCCGGCAATAAAGATGCCCATGCCGATAAAAACCGCCGGTTTACGGCCGATACTGTCCGACAGCGGGCCGTAGAGAAACAACCCCAACGCGAGACCGAAGAACAAGACCGACACCACCAGTTGATTGTTATTGACATCGCCGGCCAGTAAATCGCGACCGATCTCGGGTAACGCCGGTAACATCGCATCTATCGACAGAGCCACCAGCGACGTCAACAAGGCCATCAATGCGACAAACTCGCCCAGAGGCAGAGCAGGTTTGGAGGATACAGTGGATTCCGGGGGTACAGCGTTCAATGGTTTACCTTATTCCTGATTGCGAGTGCCCGACATGGTAAGAGGTGACAACGGGATTGCAAGGAATAACAGCGCGATCAAAACGGAGGATTTATTCGCCCCAACCGGCGTTTTTGCGCTACTCTGGTAAACCAAACGCTGCCATCAGGCGACCAAACCTTAAAAAAAACATGTAAATCAACCACATAGAAGTCAAAAAGATACTCCAATGAACTTACGCAGTGTCGACCTCAACCTGCTGACCATCTTTGATGCGATTATGACCGAGCGCAAGATGTCCGCCGCTGCGGACAAGATCGGTATGAGCCAGCCGGCCATGAGCGCGGCCGTGGCGCGACTGCGACTGACGCTGAACGACGAGCTTTTTATCCGCACCGGCAGCGGTGTCAAACCCACCCCCAGGGCTCTGGAGCTGGAGCGCCCGATTCGCCGGATTCTCGATCTGGTCAGTGAAACCGTCACCCAGTCGGTGACCTTCGATCACCAAAAAACCGATCGCGTGTTTACCCTGGCTTCGGTGGACTACGGCGGTATTGTCGTAGTGCCGCAACTACTGCGGCGGCTACAGGCCGAGGCATCCGCCGTGCGTATCAATATCTGGCCCCAGTACGAGGCGGACCTGAAAGACTTGATGCACTTCGGCAGCGTGGACTTCGCCGTGGACAACATCCCGCTGCTCGAAGACGATTTCCATATCGAAATCCTCTGCCGTGAACCGGGCTATTGCCTGGCGCGCCGGGATCATCCGAAGATTCAACAGAGCCTGAGCATGGAGCAGTTTTTACAGACCGAGCAGGTGGCGCTCTATCCCAAAGATAAACGGATTTCCCTGCTGGACCAGCACCTGCTGGCCAACGGCCTGCGCCGCCGCCACGGCATGCGCGTCGCCAGTTTTTTCAATATGCCGTATATCGTCGCAGAGTCGAATATGATCTGCACCCTGCCGGAAAAAGTCGCGCGGCATTTTGCCGCGCTGTTCGATCTGCAACTGCTGCCGGCCCCGCTCGACGACTGGCGGGCACCGGTTTACCTGATGTGGCACAGCAGCCTGCACGGCGATCCCGGTCATCAATGGGTGCGCGACATCATTTTAGGTATGTACCGGCAGGACACCCAGGGCGTCGATGCCTGATATCCACCAGGCAAATATCCGATATAAAAATTACCAAATTACAACGGCTTTTGGCCTGCTTTATACTCGCTCGACAGCGTTCAGTATCGAGGCGGGGAATCGGGGTTTATGTCCAGCGTTTATCAGGCCTTTCGCGACAGTGTCGAGGCGTATGCGCAGCAGCCGTTTCTGTGCATCCCCGCGGCCGCCACCCGCGGCTACAGCGACAGCGCTGTCGAACTCAGTTACGGCGCCACCGGCGCGGCGGTGGAGCGCCTGCGAAGACTTTACTGCGCAGCGGGTTATGGTTGCGGTCATCGCGTCGCCCTGTTGCTGGAAAACCGCGCGGCGTTTTTTCTTCACTGGCTGGCCCTGAACGCGCTCGGGGTCAGCGCGGTCCCGGTCAACGGCGACATGACCGACGCTGAAACCGCCTACCTGCTGAGTCACAGCGAAGTCTGCCTGGCAGTCTGCATCCCAGAGCGTCAAGCGGCATTGCAATGCGCGGCGCGGCAGGCCGGTATCGAGTTGCCGGTTATACACCCCGATGAGAAAGCGATACCCGCGGCCCGGTCAGCGCCACTTGCCCGTCCTGTCGATCACCGCACCGAATGTGCGCTGCTCTATACCTCCGGCAGCACCGGCCGGCCTAAAGGTTGCGTGTTGAGCAACGACTATTTTCTCAGCAACGGCCGCTGGTACAACAGTATCGGCGATCTCTGCGCGCTGGAGAACGGCAAAGAGCGCCTGCTGACGCCGCTGCCCCTGGTGCATATGAACGCCATGGCCTGTTCCGCCATGGCCATGATCATGAGCGGTGGCTGTCTCGTGCAACTGGACCGTTTCCATCCGCACAGTTGGTGGGAAACTGCGGCGCAAAGTCGGGCCACTATCGTTCACTACCTGGGGGTTATGCCGGCGATACTATTGAATATGCCGCCGGCAGCGGCGGAAACCCGCCACCGGTTGCGCTTTGGTTTCGGTGCCGGCGTCAACCCGGCACACCATCGAGCCTTTGAGCAGCGCTTCGGCTTCCCCCTGATCGAAGCCTGGGCCATGACCGAATCGGGCTGCGCCGGCGCCATTATCGCCAGCCGCGAACCGCGTCATATCGGCAGCGCCTGTATCGGCAAACCCGGTCCCGCCATCGAAGTCAAACTGGTGGACGAACAGGGTCGGGAAGTCGCCAGCGGCAAAGCCGGCGAACTGCTGGTGCGCGCCGCCGGTGACAATCCACGCAAAGGTTTTTTTACTGAATACCTGAAAGATGCCGCCGCTACCGCGGCGATCTGGGCGGATAACTGGCTGCATACCGGCGATGTGGTGCGCTTTGGGTCGGATGGTCAGTTACATTTTGTCGACCGCCGCAAGAATGTGATTCGCCGCAGCGGCGAAAACATTTCCGCCCTGGAGGTGGAGGCCGCCCTGGCGCTGCACCCGACAGTCGATCAGGTGGCGGTGGCCCCGGTGCCGGACGAACTGCGCGGCGACGAGGTGATGGCCTGCATCGTCCTGAAACCGGAGACTGCAGCAAACAACAACAGCGCCCAGGCGCTGTTTGAGCACTGTCGCGCCGCACTGGTGTACTACAAAGCGCCCGGCTATATCGCTTTCGTGGATCAACTGCCGCTGACCGCATCGCAAAAACCCCAGCGTGCCGAACTCAAAACCCTGTGTCGGGAGTTACTGGCAGCGGCAGACTGTTTCGACCTGCGCGAGCAGAAAAAGCGCGGCAGGATTTCCGCATGATCCCCAACGACTACCGGGGCGTGGCGCTGATTGCACCGGTTACTGTGCCTTACGTGCGCTTCAGTGAACACGGGGCGGCGCGGTTTATCGGTCGCGCCCTGGCCGGTCTGGTGCGACAAAGCGGCATTGCCAAACAGCAGATCGACGGCTTGTGTATTTCCAGCTTTACCCTCGAACCCGATTCGGTGGTCAGTCTCACCGAACACTTCGGCCTCGCGCCGCGCTGGTTGGAACAACTGCCTTTCGGCGGCGCATCGGGTGTGATCGGCCTGCGCCGCGCCGCCCGCGCCATCCAGTGCGGCGATGCAGATATTATCGCCTGTATCGGCGGCGACACCGCGCAACCGGGGCGCTTTACCGCCACTGTCGCCGACTTCAGTGAGTTCAGTAAGCAGGCGGTGCACCCCTATGGCGGCGCCGGTCCCAACGCGCCTTTCTCGCTGATTACACAGCGCTATATGGATACCTTCGGCGCGACGCGGGAAGATTTCGGCCGCATCTGCATTGCGCAACGCTACAATGCCAACCACAATCCCGACGCCCTGCTCGGTCACAAACCGCTGAACATGGCCGGGTATCTAAACGCGCGCCCTATTGCCGGACCGCTGCACCTTTACGATTGTGTTATGCCCTGCGCCGGCGCCGACGGCTTTCTGGTAACCAGTGTAGAGCGGGCCCGCGATCTGCAACTGCCCTATGTCAGCATCCTGGCGGCGGATGAGCGCCACAATGCGTTTAGCGAAGACCCGGTGCAAGTGCGCGGCGGCTGGCTGTTGTTTCAGGAGTCGCTTTATCGACGCGCCGGCCTCGGGCCGGGCGATATCGACGTGCTGCAAACCTACGACGACTACCCGGTTATCTGCATGCTGCAGTTAGAGGGTCTCGGGTTTTGCGAACCGGGTACGGCACCGGCCTTTGTGCGCGCGACACCGTTGACCTTCGACGGCGGTGGCCTGCCGCACAATACCAACGGCGGACAGTTGTCCGTCGGGCAGGCGGGCTGCGGCTACCTGGGTGTGGTCGAAACCCTGCGGCAGCTCAACCGCAGCGCCGGCGCTCACCAGGTGCCCGGCGCCCGTATCGGCATGGTAAGCGGCTACGGCATGGTCAACTACGACCGCGGCCTGTGCGCGGCAGCGGCCATTTTGGCGCGGGGTGATCTATGAATAACGCCAGCGGTTCGCAGCCGGCCACAGACGCGGCGCAATCAAGCGAAGTTCTGCTGCTCCAGCATTGCAACGAGTGCGACACAGTGCAATACCCGTCCCGGGAAATCTGTAAAAACTGTCTTGGTGACGCATTGTCGTGGGAACCCGCGGACAATCGCGGCGTAGTGCTGGCAACCAGTGATCTACACCACAGCCTGATCACCGACTGGCAATCACAACTGCCCTGGCCGCTGGCATCGGTGCAGCTCGATTGCGGCGTTCGGGTGCTGGCCCACAACCGGGCGCGCGCCGGCGCCGGCGCGCGCGTCGCGATAGTCGCCGGGCAAGACCCGCGCGGTGAGACGCTACTGGCGGCGACGGCCTTAAATAACGGGGTGAGCGTATGAGTGAACACACAGCGCTGGTTACCGGCGGCAGCACCGGCATCGGCCTCGAAATCTGCCGGCAACTATTGGAAGCCGGCTATCAGGTTGTCAATCTTGCACGGCGACCGGCTTCGCTGGAGCACAGCCGGCTGCACAACTTCGCGGTTGACCTCTCTGATCTGCAGGCCACCCGCGCGACGGCCGCCACGGTTACCGAACAGTTTAGGGTCGACACCCTGATTCACAATGCGGGCCTGATCCGTGCCGCACCGCTCGAAGCGGTGGATACCGACGACCTCGACTACCTGACCCGGGTCCACCTGAGCGCGGCGATTATACTGACCCAGGCGGTGCTGCCGGCGATGAAGGAAAAGCGCTTCGGCCGTATTGTCGCTATGTCGACCCGCGCTCTGCAGGGCCTCGAAACACGCACCTGCTATGCCGCCACCAAAGCGGCGATGATTGGTATGACCCGCACCTGGGCGCTGGAGCTGGGCCAGCACGGCATCACGGTAAACACCGTGGCGCCCGGCCCTATCGCCGCTACCGAAATGTTTCACGCGGTGATTCCCGAGGGCAGCGAGAAACTCGAAGCTATCGCCGCGGGGCTGCCGCTTAAGCGCATCGGCTATCCGCAAGATGTCGCACGGGCGGTGATGTTTTTCGCCGCGCCGGAAAACAGCTTTGTCACCGGCCAAACCCTGTTTGTCTGCGGGGGCGCCAGTTTGGGAGGATTGTCACTATGATGGGCAACATACACAACAACAACTTGATCGCCGGCGATCGTCTCGCGCCGGTTTACACCACAGTGGAATTGACCGGCCTGGTGCAGAAAAATCGTGTGCATCGAGATGTGTATCTCGATCCGGCGATTTTCGACTTGGAGATGGAACGTATCTGGGCCCGGGCCTGGGTCTATGTAGGCCACGCCTCACAGGTGCCGGACCCCGGCGACTATATCGGCACCAGCATCGGCAAAGAGCCGGTGCTGATGGTGCGCGACAAACGCGCCCGGGTTAATGTGATCTACAATCGCTGCGGTCACAAAGGCGCCAAGGTCGCCACCAAACCCGGCGGCAATACCGCGATGTTTCGCTGCCCCTACCACGGCTGGACGTTCAATCTCGACGGCACCCTGAACGCCACCCCGCACAAATGCGGCTACGAGGATACGGATTTCGATACCAGCGATCCGCAATTCAGTATGCAGCCGGTGGCCAGGGTGGAGAGTCATCGCGGTTTTGTGTTTGCCAGCCTGGCCGCCGAGGGTGAGGATTTGAAAACGTTTATGGGGGCGACGCTGGAGACCATTGACAATATGGCAGATCGCTCGCCCGAGGGCGAGGTCGAGGTGGCCGGCGCCTGCCTGCCCTATCTTCACGACTGCAACTGGAAGATGTTTGTCGAAAATCTCAACGACGCGCAGCATCCCATGGTCTGCCACGCCTCGGTGGGCTTTGCCACCCGCGCGCTGATGAAACGGTTGCCGGCGGGCGCCGAGCCGCCCAAGGAGGCGGAAATTATCTCGCCGTTCGGTGCCTCCTACCAGTTCTTTGACGATCTGGGTGTGTCGGTAATGCCCAACGGCCACAGCTTTATGGGTGGGCAACAGAGTATCCACTCCGCCTATTCCGATATTCCCGGTTACCTGGACAGTATGATCGCCGCCCACGGCCGCGAGCGCACCGAACAGGTGCTCGGCAGCAACCGCCACAACACCACCATCTATCCCTCCTTTACGATTAAAGATGCGGTGCAGATTGTCCGCGTGGTACGTCCGCTGGCGGTGGACAAAACCCTGATCCAAACCTGGCATTTTCGCCTCAAGGGAGCGCCCGAGGCGATGTTACACCGCACCATGACCTATTCGCGGTTGATCAATTCGCCCGCCTCCATGGTGGGGCCCGACGATTTCGATTGCTACAACCGCATGCAGGAATCACTGTGCTCGAACAGTGCGCAATGGGTGGATATGCGCCGCTATATCGGCCGCGAGGAAACCCTTGGCCCGATCACTCGCGCCAAGGGCACCAGCGACCTGTCGATGCGCAATCAATACCGCGCCTGGTTGCACTATATGGCCGGCAGCGAAGCACAGGAGACGCAGCGATGACAGAGACGCCTCCCCTGACAGACACGACGCCAGTGGCAGGACCAGCTGCGCCTGTCACCGGGCCGGCCATAACCGCCGCCACCGCGACACCGGCCGGCGGCGTCGACCTGGCGGAAATCGAACGCTTTCTCTACCGGGAAGCCGATTTGCTCGATGGCAATGACCTGGAAAACTGGATGCAGTTGTTTACCGACGACGGCACCTACTGGATGCCGGTGGCGCCGGACCAGCAAGACCCCCACAGCCATATCTCCATTCTTTTCGAGAACCGTACCCTGATGGCGGTGCGCGCAGCCAACTTCGGCCATCGCCTGTCGGCGTCCATGCAGTACACGATTCGCACCTCGCACCTGATCTCAAATATTCGGCTTGCGGCGCTGGATACCGCGACCGGTACCTGCACCGTGAAGTCCAATTTCCAGGCGGTGCTTTACTATCGCGAACAGACGCTGTTTGCCGGCACCTATACTCATAATCTGGTGCGCGCCGGGGACGAGTATAAAATCCGGCAAAAGCGCGTCGATATCATTAACTGCGATGCCAACCACAAATCTATTATGACGTATATCTAGGGCTACCCCGCGCCAGCGGGTGTATGCGGCAGCCAAACAATATAGGATCTTTCTTGATATTGATTTTTTACGTTTTGCGTTATATCGTTTGGCAACGGTTTCCGGCGTATCGAGCTCCGTTATCGAAGTCTTAGTCTGATTATTAGAAGCTATAGCACTAAAGACGTTGTCGCATTTTCAGCTTATAGTAGAGCGTAGTCTTACAATACAGTTTGTTGCGTATTAAAAATATTAAAGTCTGCCGTTTTTAAGTAGCTCCTGATAGTATCGCCCCAAGAAAACTAGGGAAAGTAAGAAGTAAAGAAAATAGTAAGAAGTAAAGAAAATAGTAAGAAATAGACAATTCAAGCAGATTTGCAGTTTTTCAACAGTTCACTGATGGTTGTCATGAAACATTGGCAATATATGGATAAGGATATGCATATGTTTAAACCATTTTAAGCTGCCCGACCCACCTCAAATTCAACAGTTTTCCGCCCGGCGACCAGTCGCTGAGCACGGTGATTTATTCAGTATGCAACTGTAATCAGGCCCGCCATTTGGCTTTGGGCACAAGGAAAAGGGATTAGCTATGTTGGGAAAAGTGTGCGTCTATATCATTTTGGTTATTGCCGGGCTATTTCAGTCGACAGCATTTGCCTATCTTACTTCACCGGCTTCGCGGGTCGACGATGACGGCAGCTACATCATCGGCTGGGAGCGACCCGACAGAAGATTCTCATGGTTTGTCAGCGAATACAAAGACGGTGTCTATGCAGGCTTCGTCGCCAAAAAAAGCTGGGGGGGACTGTGGGTAGAGCTGGAGGGTCGCACAGAAGGCGTTTACCGGTACGATATGCGGTATTCCTACAGAGGCGAAGTCGTCAGGGTCAATTCCGTTACGGTAACCGTCGAGCAGCGCCCGGGGTGCACCGGATCCATCGTCTATACCGGGGTCTCCAATGGCACCACGGACAACGACGGCGGGTTTTCTATCAGTTGGGGGGCGGCTGCTACCGGCCGCGTCACCCACTACCTGCTGGAACAGCGCAAAGACAGCGGCAACTGGACGCCAATTCACCAGAGCACAGCCCTCTCTGCAAACGTAGGCGGCTTGAGCGACGGCACCTACACCTATCGCGTCAGCGCCTGTAACACCATCGCCGACCTGACGCTGTGCAGCAGCGCGCGGTCTGCGCCCAATGCCGTTACCGTGCTGAAAAAACCGGGCGTACCGGGCGCTATCACCGGCCCCGATGCCGATACGGACGGCAGTTTTGCCCTCTCCTGGGGCGCTGCGACCGGCACCGTGGGCAGCTACCGCCTGGAGCAGAAAATAGGCAGTGGCGCCTGGTCGCAAATCCATAACAGCAGCGCCCGCAGCAAAAACATCTCGGTTGCCGGCAGTGGCACCTACTACTACCGTTTGCGCGCCTGTAACGGTGCCGGCTGCAGCAGTTACGGCGCCACCAAGCAAGTCAATGTGGCAATCCCTTTACCCGCGCCGGCGGTACCCGGCTACACCGGCTTTCCCGCCCAGGCGGATACCGGTGACTACGATATCCGCTGGTCGGCACCGGCGGGAACCGTCGCCTACTACCAATTGCAGGAAAAACGCAACACCGGCAACTGGACAGCCATCGCCGCCAGCGGCTTGCGCTACCAGGCGCGCGGCAAACCGCAGGGCCAATACCGCTATCGCCTGCGGGCCTGCAACAGCGATGCCTGCAGCAACTGGAATACCAGCGCACTGATCAATGTTCACAACCTCGATCAGATCACACCGGTGGTCACCATAGCGCCGACAGACGAGGCCGGCAGTCTCGCCTACCAGGCAGCCGTGACCGGTAGCGGCGATGCTATCGTGAACATACCGATTCACACCGCACCCGGCGTCAACGGTGTCGAACCCGGTCTCTCACTGGCCTACAACAGCGGTCGCGCACGCCAGCAAGTCACCGAATCCCTGCCGGAGGATGTTCTGGGCTACGGTTGGCGCCTGAGCGGCTTCTCCCAGATACGTCGCTGCGTCATCCATCGCAGCGACGCCGATATCGTACAGCTCACCGACGACGACGCCATTTGTCTCGACGGTGAGCCACTGGTGTTGGTCGGCGGCAGCCACTGGCAACCCGGCGCGCTCTACAGAACGTTACGGGATCGCTTTATCCGTATTGAATTAAAAGGCACAGCGGCAGCCCCCTGGTTTGAAGTCACCAACACCAGCGGTGCCGTCAGTCAATACGGTGCCACTGCCAACGCCCGCATCAATGTTGTCGACAGCCGGGGAGAATCCGCGTATTTCTCCTGGCAGCGCAACCGGGTCACAGATGTGTTTGGCAACCGCATAACCTATCGCTACCACACTGACCGCCTCACCGGTATCGCCTACCCGCTGGACATCACCTACGGGCACAATAACGATGCCCAGGTCACGTTTGAATACGCTACCCGCAACGACGCGCAACCGATGCCCCTGGGACCGGACGGTATCGGGCAGGGGCAGTTGGTGTTGTTGCACCATATCAACGTCACACTGGACGGCCGGTTAGTGCGGGAATACCGCCTGGTATCCGAGACGGCGGCCCAGGGCTGGAAACGGCTGGATCAGGTGCAGGTCTGCGGTTTTGACAGCAGTGGTACCAATGCCAGTTGTCTGCCGCCGCTCAATTTTGACTGGGTCGTGCCGACCGGCAGTAACGCCCTGGATTTTAAGACTGCCATTAACCGAGTGACAGACGGCCACGGCAATATCACCGAATTCGATCACACCATGATGACCCAGGGAGGGAGCGAGGCACAATTCTTCGAACGGCCCTTCGGCAACGCGATAGCGCCTGCGGACACCGCACCGATGCCCGCCGATAACGGATGGTTACGCTGTGTGGTGACGGAAATGCGACGCAGCAACGGCCTCGGCGGTTTTCATCGACAGACCTATGCCTATCACGGCAAAGGCCTGATCAACACCCGCAACTGGGGCTTTATCGGCTATTACGCCCAGCGTATCCGCGACGAACAGTCCGGCATTACCACTTATCGCCAGCAGCGCCTGGACTTCCCACATTTTGGTCGGGTCGCACAGGTTCACCAGTACGACAATCTGTTTGGCGGCCACACCGAAACCCTCTCCAAGACCTACACCTACCTGGCAAACCAGTCGTTAACGATCGGCAGCGGCACCACCCTGGTGCCGACAATGCCGCGCCGGATCAGTATGGTTTTCGAAAACGATGTAAACCTGGGTGCCCAAGTCGCCGATACCGCTTATCAGTTTAGCGGCGGTTTACTTAGCAACACGGTTGCCACCCAGCGCGTGGTCGAGTCGGTCAGTTTCTCCGGGACACCGGTGGCCTGGGGCCAACTGCCGCCGGCAACCTTAGGCACGGTGACACGCAGCAGCGACAGCAGAACCACCTATAGCAACCGCACCGCCGGCGGCGCCTGGTTAATCGGCTTTGCAGCCGGCCAGGAGACGCGCTGGTTCGACGGCGATGTCTCCACCAGTCCTATTCGCACACAAACTGTTGCCGCCACACCCCATGGCAATACCAATGCCGTTAGTACGGCGACGCAGTACCCGGGCGATACGCAGTACGAACTGACCACCCGCTTTGACTACAATACCGACGGCTATCAAACCGGCGAAACGGTATCCGGGGCCGGTATTCAGCCGCGCAGTATTAACGTGAGTAGCTTTATTGACCGGCGCTATCCGCAAACGCTGACCAATGCGCTGAACCAGTCCATTACCAGCCAGACGGACCCGCGTTTCGGCACCCCGACCCGTATCACCGACGCCAACAATCGCACCACCGTCATCGACTACGATAACCTGGGGCGGGAAACCGCCCGTACCAACGCCGACGGCGTGGTGTTCAGCACAGTTTATGACGCTTGCAGCGTTATCATCTGTGACAGCGTCAATGGCGTAGTGCCCAGCTACCGTGTGCGCACGCACTCATCGATTACTCCCACCCGGGATACCTTCTTCGATTCGCTGGGACGGGTGATGCGCACGGCGGTAGAGGCCTTTACCGGTTCAACGTGGATCTATCAGGACACTTACTACGACAACCAGGGGCGGATCGACCGGCGCACACAGCCTTACTATACCGGTGAGTCGATAGACTTTTTCTACTACCACTACGACAATCGCGATCGCGTCGTGCGCACCGTGCGCCCTGACGGCAGCGAGGTGCGCATGCGGGTGCAGGCCGACGGTGCGCAACATCAAGTTCGCATCACTACCGAGCATGATGTGCTGAGTGCCGGGGGGACGCCGGAGGAGACCCAGGTTCAACACAGCCTGTACGACCTTACCGGCGACCTGGTCAGAACCGTGGATGCCGCCGGTACTGTCGATGAGATCAGCACCGTATTTACCTATGACGGCAGCGGGTTAATCCTCTCGGCTCAGGTGGACGCCAGCCCACAGAACACCACCACATTTACCTACGACCGAGCCGGCGTGCAGACCCATATCGCCGGTCCGAATATCGGTACTGTCCGCACAGTTCGCAATGCGCTGGGCGAGCTGATATCCCACACGGACAATCAAGGCAATACCCTTTCCTTCACCTACGATCTGCTGGGCCGTCTTACCCGGCAAGTGGACGCCGAGGGAACGGCGGCGTGGACCTATGATCCGCACAATGCCGTTGGCGCCCTGGCGTCGCGTACTTACAAGGATTTTAGCGAAACCTATCGATACACAACCGAGGCGCGCCTTGACAGCATTACCACCGTCATTACCGCCAACGGCTTTAACAACACCTATACCCATAGCTACGGCTACGATACGCAAGGCCGGGTGAGCGCGATGACTTATCCCAGCGGTATTATGGTCGGTTACGACTACAACGCCCGTGGTTACCTCTCGGTGTTAAGTGACAAGACCACCGCCAGCCCGCTTAAGACCTACCAGCATACCGATGCCTTCGGCCAGGTCACTGGCGAACTCTACGGCAACGGCATCGCCACCACCCGGACCTTTAACGCCAAAACCGGTGCCCTGGAAAGCATTAGCTCGCTCGACGCCGGCACTATACAGGACAACGAGTACCGCTGGAAAAGCAATAGCGTGTTGGAAAGTCGGTTACAGCGTGACGGCGCAACGGTTAAAAAGGAAAGCTTCATCTATGACGGTTTGAACCGGTTGACCCGGGCTGCCACACTGATCGACGGCAGCCAGACGCGCACCTTACAGACGCACTATGATCGACTCGGCAATCTGCTCGGCAAAACCAGTAGTCACACCGGCGATATCACTGTCAGCGGCTACCAATACGGCGGCACCGCCAATGCCGGCCCGCACGCGGTGAGTGCGGCCACGATCGACGGCCGGACCTACGCGCTGCACTACGACGCCAACGGTGCTATCATCCATTACGATGCCCCGGGCGGCGACGACAAGTGGATCACCTGGAACGCCCGGCAACTGCCCGTCGATATTGTGGTCGGCGACAGCCGCACCGATTCGACCCCGACAGCCAGAGACCGCTTCTGGTACGGGCCGGACGGCCAGCGTTTCTACAAGGAAACCCGTTGGCTGGACGCCACCCAGACCCTGCGCACCGAACATACCTTTTATATCGGCGCCTACGAAGACTTGCGCCCGGCCAACGACCCGGACTATCAGCGCATTGAAAAGGTACAACTCGATACCCATGTCATGCAGGCTACACTGACCGATCATCTCAACCAGGTCAAAGCCCAAACGGAATACCTGCATCGCGATCATCTCGGTTCGGTGGAAAAGGTTACGGATGAAGCCGGCAATATCCTACTGGATACGGCTTTTGATCCCTTTGGCAACCGGAAGAAAGAAGACTGGCGCCGCAATCTCAATGAACAGGAGCGACAGCGGTTGCTGGAGGCGGTCAATTTGACCACCAAGCGGGGTTTTACGAACCACGAGCACCTGGATCGCACCGGTATTATTCATATGAACGGTCGCATCTATGATCCGACCTTGGGTCGTTTTCTGAGTCCCGACCCGTATGTGCAGTTTCCGACATTCAGTCAGAGTTGGAATCGCTATAGTTATGTCTTGAACAATCCGTTAAATGCGACGGACCCATCGGGTTATAATTCTGTAGCGACCGACCTGGACCTGGGGCCCTGCTTTCCATTTATTTGCAAACCGGATATAGACTGGGACCCGTCTGGCTTAAATCCACTGGCACTGGGTTGGCTTAATAATCAAAGCAACTATGCGTTTGGCCGGCAGTTTGGTGGCGGGGTTCTCTACTTTACCTATCTGGCGCAATTTGATGAGCCGATAGTAATGGGGTATGCTCCTTATCCCGTTTCTAGGGAACGGGCGTTTGCTGAGCATGCGTTGGAGGTGGCGAATGGAGGAAGTGTCACCGAATACAATAATGGTGATGTTGGAGACCTCACCCTTGGTGTGATTCAAGGGGCAATAGCGTCATCAGTAAACGACACTATAGAATTATTGTGCGGCCTTCCCTGTCTTGTTGCGCCACCAGGGGCGAACAATACGGATCTAGTTGTTTTTGATCCCGCCGATACCAATATCGGTCAACTGGGACAAGATTTAGGGCCGCTTGTGCCACTTGGTGGTTTGGCTGGGGCGACTAGGGTTTTTTTGAAAGGTGCTACAAAGGGAATACCCTTTGGATTTAAAAATGCTGGCGATTTCGCGCAATTCGGTAAAGCTTTAAATTCAGGGCTTGCTGAGGCGGGTTTTGGTGGTACGAAAGCATTGCTTCAAGGAAGTGCTGTAACTGGTAAGAGCTTCAGAACTGGAAAAGCGTTCGATGCCGGTCGCATAAGCGATTTTGATATAGCGCTTGCGGGTCCGCAGATTCTTGCAAGAGCCAAGCAACTTGGTATTGGGTTGAGGTCAGGAGGTACTCGAACTGGGCCACTTACTGCTGCTCAAGTACAACGCTTGGGTTTAGGGGGCATGCAATCTACTTTATCAAAACAAGCTGGCCGTCCAGTAAACTTTATGATCTATGGTGACGCTGGTGCAGCCGCTAGCAGAGCACCAAGTATAGGATTCTAGTTATGATTCAAAAATCATACGACCTTTATGGCATTGATTGCGAAAGTCTGGATATTGCAAGGACTTTGATTGAGGCACTGCTCAATATCGTTATGATGGCGCACGAGAGTGGATTTCGTTGTGGTGAATACTATCGCTTATATGACGTAGGTCAGGAGCATTTTATTCTTCAAAATAACTATGATGACTTTGAGGGTGAGTGGACGGAGGAATCTTTTTCGAAATATCCCAACCTTTTCTATGTGAACGAAACTAATAGATCAAGTGATTTAAAAGCAGTTTTGCTGAAAGATAAACGGGTAGCTCTATTAAAGCATGAAGAGCTTTAGATTTGGCCAAATCCTTTGATTAGTTGCTACAAACAAAGCAGGTACTGAAACCGTTCAACGTTGGATTGCGAAAGCAGAACTAAAGGCAACTCAAGACACTGGTTTGTTGCGCGGTGGCCGAGAAGGGACTCACTATGTTACCGATTCGGCAAACTCAAATGCCCTCCGTGCCCGTCAGAGATCTGCGCTTCCTCAGACTCCAGAAGTTAAGGTTACATTGGAAGTACCTAAGGGTGTTTTCTCCAAGCCATCAAAAGTAGAGCCAGCGTTTAACATGCCTGGTGGTGGTATGGAGCGCACAGCTACGGGAAATATTCCAGTGACGATAAAGAGGGTTCAATAATGTCCAGTAGCCTAATTGGCAAGAACGCTGTCATTCGTAGCAATGGGTTTGTTGATCAGGACACAAACGGTTTTATAGCTATGATTGATGAAGGAAGTAAATCTATGTTACTGAAGCTAGATGAACCTCTAAAATCTACTGGTACGACGTACCGGCATGTTGTTGCATCAGCAAGGTTGTCAAGAGATGATCTTGGTGTGCTAGATACAGTTGGTGTTTTAGGGTGTTCTGTAACTTGGGTGCCAGAAGGGAAATTTGATTCTAACAATCCAATGGATTTGAGCTGGTGGAGAGGTGGGGCTGCTGCAATTACAGATTTATGTGTTAATTAGTTGCGACAAAGGGAGTAGCTAATCCAGTACCGGAAAATTTAGCACGAGTTGTACCTGGCAATATAAATCCAAAAACTCTTGGTAGAACTGATGATGTTTAAAACAGCAAGGACACGAGTAAGCGCAGCCAAGATCCTCGCCTAAGACAAAGTTGTATTTTATTAAAACGGCAGGAGCTTTTGAGAGAGTGTAAAAACTAACCGATGAATAAAAAATGACTGTAAGGCTATGAAAATATAGCCAACACCATTAGCCTAGGACACAAATACCCGTCAAGATATACCTTGATAGAATTTTCGGAAAACAATTTTAAGCAACCCTTTTGCGAGCCCGGTTTTTTCTGAATAGCGCCGTGTGGACTTGTTCAAAGGTTTGGCTATGTTGTAGCCAGATTTTGGGTGACATTGAAAGACGCTGTAAAAGCGGCGGTAAGCTATCAGGGATAGATCCTCGCTTGCCACTTCGAATAGCGCGTCCAGTCCAATCAACCAGCTCTAAATAGCCAGCAAGACTAAATGGAATCCCGGGGTATACGCCGTCTGTGATGCTATCGGAGAAGTGTAGCAGCGGCTTTAAAGGCAAATCAAAGCGATTAAAAGCACTCTGCGCTTTCTGTTCTTTAATGGCGTTGGCCAAATCAAATCGCGGCGCTATACGTTCCTGGACGCTGGTGTAATCAGAGCACTCAGGCACCTTGGTAAGGCCCCCTCGGATTGGATTGAGGTCAACGTAGACCATACAACTTAACAGGGCCTCTTCAGTTAACAACGCTTGAGACTTATAACGAGATTCCCAGAAGTGGCCGGTACACTGATCTTCTTTATTGGCCTCTCTGGCAATAGGTTCGTTTAAGCACTTCATAAACCAGCTTAAATCGGTTAAGCGTTGGCGCCACACAGTGATGATGTCGGCGATGGTCGCCAATTCGGCAGGCGCCAAAGGCTCGCCGCTTTGATAACGTCGGACTAGCAAGGGGCCTTTGTAGAGGCTGGTCCAGCGTTCAACGACATCATCATCATGCCAGCATTCGCCTTGTTCTGGATCGAGCTTGACGACGATATGGTAGTGATTGGACATCACGGCATAGGCACAGACGTCAATCGAGAACAGAGAAGACAACAACCGAATGCGGTTGACAATCCATTGACGGCGATGCTCGTAGTTTCGGTTGGTGTGCTGATCGATGCCACATAGGAAGGTGCGCCGGACACAGCGGGAAACCACGTGGTAATAGGGCGTATTTTGAACAGAGACGAGTGCTTTCCGAGGTCGAGTCATCGTTAGATCCATTAACGATTGAGGAGTAGCGATCTTAGGATAAGGGTGTGAGATTGTCAATTTAGGAGTGCCTGTCCCTAGAATTCTCATTCGCTGGCAAACCACAGACAGACTTTTGTACCGCAGTGGCATTGACAATGTTTTGGCAAGATCGATCGGGGCTCATTGCTTGAGATAAAAACATCGACAATGTTTCAGTGGGCGGATAAGTGCGTTCCCGATACGCCGGCTCCAACGTCTCAAGGGTGGATAATAACTCGGGGCTGGTGAGTAAATTAAAGAAACTAAACGTGTCTACTTCTGCAGCTTGGGCTTTAACTCGGCGTTGAAGGTTGTTGCGTTTGCGATTAGCATTCATTGTGGCTGGCCTCTGGTGGTTTCTAACGGTGTGGTAACTTGCAGTTACTACCTGGCCAGCCTCTTTTTGTCAAATATAACAATCACTTAGGCTTAAGGAAGTGCCATTCGTGCCTGTCCCTAGAATTTCCCGTCCCTAGAATTTGTCAGAATTGAGTGCCTGTCCCTAGAATTTCCCACTGGGAGTGCCTGTCCCTAGAATTCTCCGGAGTGCCTGTCCCTAGAATTTCCCCTAGAATTCTCCTCGTAATTCAGGGGAGAATCACTACCCTCCCCCCGTTTTAACCCTGGAAAAGCTGACGGATTTTAAAAATCCGTCTATTTCGCATACTGACCTTACGTATACTCGAAGCTCCACATGACCAGCAACGAGAAAGGTGACTAGCGATGATAGGTGAGCATGGAAATAAAATACTAACGGCATTGGTGGCCCTTCTGGCCATCGCGGCCTATACCAGTGCAGCCCCGGAAGTACCGGATGACCGGTCGAATCCGACCGTACCCACCCTGGCTGAGAAGCAGCTTGGCCTGGTCAATGACCGCTACCTCGCCTATTTCCACTATGGCATGAATGTTTTCGACACGGGCGGCAGTCCGAAGGAAGACTGGGGCAGCGGCAAGGTACCCGTCTCTGCTTGGCGGCCGCAGGGAAATGACCCGGCGCAATGGGCGAAGGTCGCCAAAGAGGCCGGTATGAAGGGCGGAATTCTGACAACCAAGCACATGGACGGCTTTGCGTTGTGGGATTCGAAAGCGATCGTGACCTGGGATGTCGAAGGTGAAACCGTTGGCGAAGAGACCACCTACGACGTGGCCGGTTATGATCACCCCGATCTCGAATTTGACACGGTGGACGTGGTCAGGGAATTCGTAGATGCGTTCCGGGCCGAAGACATGAGGGTCGGGCTTTACTTCTGCGTCACTGATCTACACCACGACATCCAGGCCAAGGCGATAACCCCTGAGAAAATCGAGTTCGTCAAGCAGCAGTTCACCGAGATTCTCACCCAGTATGGCCCTCTGGATTACGTCAATATCGATGGCTATGTGGAAACCCCGCCTCAAACGTCCGCCCAGGAAATTCCCTACAAGATGTTTTACGATCTGGTCCAGGAGCACCAACCGGGGGCCCTGATCATCAACCATAACTATATGGGGAACTATGCGACGACGGAAGCGCCCTTTCTGGACTCGATCAATAAATCCGTTGACCGGATATTTCCCGACGATTACCTGGACCCCAAGGCGATTTCGGAAACCCTGTCAAACAAATGGTTTTACTGGCCCGGCGTTTCGAAGCTGAAAAAACGGGAATGGAAGTCGATTGCCGAGAAACTCAATGCAATTAATGCCATAAATGGCACGCTGGTCCTGAACCTGTCACCCAACCGGTCCGGTAGACTGGACGACGACGTGGCGCCATTACTCGGGAAAATACGGGCCGCCTGGAACGACCCGGATGACCTTGCACAGGCCGATCCTTCCTGGGGCTACTCTTACGATGTTTCCGAAAACCTGGCGTTTCAAAAGCCGACCCGGCAATCCGGCAGTTATCCGAGGATATGGAGTGCCTGGATCAAGACCTATCCCTGGATCTGGCGGCTGGCCCTGAGGGGCGGTATCGCCGTCGACGGACAGAGCAACGGCAATGCCAAATTTCGCCAGGTGAGCATGACTTCAGCTAGCCGGAATAGTTGGTGGGAGGTGGACCTCCAGGGCGAATTCGATATCGGCTCGGTGGAGGTCGTAAATCGCAATGATTGCTGCCAGGATAAATTGGCTCCTTACAAAGTGGAAATCCGCAACAGGGCTGGCGATATCACCTGGAGCGAAACGAAGACGGAAGCGCCCCGGGATTCAACGAGACTGGATGTCGGCGGCGCCAGAGGCGCCTTCGTGCGCATCACTCTGATGCGCAGAGGCAAGCTCCAACTGGCGGAAGTTATCGTTCGTGAAAAATAGAAGCTGCTAATTTGCATTTAAAACTGATTCGGGTTTTGCTGTGAAATCTGACTCGCTATGCCTGCACACCGAATCAGTAATCCGTTTCTTTAACCCTACGGTGCCGGGACACCGGTGCCGGGAGGTGCCGGGAGGTGCCGGGAGGTGCCGGGAGGTGCCGGGGACACGGGGACACGGGGACACGGGGACACGAGGGACACGGGGACACTGATAACTTAATAACTTGAGCAATTGATTTTGACGGCGGAGTAAAAACAAAAAAACCTTGTAAATTGGTTTACCAAGGGCTTTTAAGTTATTAACGAATCAGTGTCCCCTCATTTCGTTGAAGCTGCTAATTTGCATTTAAAACTGATTCGGGTTTTGCAGTGAAATCTGACCCGCTATACCTGCACACCGAATCGGGCAGTGCCGGAGACACTGATGACTTAATAACTTGAGCAATTAATTTTGACGGCGAAGTAAAAACAAAAGCCCCTTGTAAATTGGTTTACCAAGGGCTTTTAAGTTATTAACGAATCAGTGTCCCCTCATTCTCTTGTGTCCCCTCATTCTCTCATTCTTTCTCCCCAGCAAGCTCCGGATTCGCTTCCATGCGGCCTACGGTTTCATGGGCCCGCTTCCTATCGATTTGCGTACCGCTCCACTATATTTTGAACTTCAACTCAAGCGGCTTGACCGCCCCCAACGCCCTGCTGCGGGGACCCGGCGACGAATTGGAAATATAAAGGGTATAGCGCCCGGGCCTGAGAACGGCACTACCATCTTCCACAAACACCCTGAGCTGATTCTCGGGAATGGTGATCTCGACAGTCCGACTGTCACCCGCAGCCAACTTCATCCGCTGAAACCCCTTTAGTGAAAACTTGGGCTGATCTTTGCCCGCACCAGGTGCCTGCAGGTAGACCTGCACAACTTCCTCCATAGCCGTTTTACCGGTGTTTTTAATCTTGGCGGTTACCGTCAACGGACCCTGCCCGGTATACACGCCCCGCCTGACACCAGCCAGCTTGGCACCGCTGAACTTAACCGTCCCGTAACTCAAACCAAACCCAAAAGGGTACATCGGATCGCTCTCTATATACCGGTAAGTGCGGTTGGTCATACTGTAGTCTTCATAGGGCGGTAACTGGCTCTCGGATACCGGAAAGGTAATCGGCAGGCGACCCGACGGCGAGCGATTGCCAAACACAATATCCGCCAGCGCCGTGCCACCCTCCTGTCCGGGGTACCAGGCAAACAACACAGCGTCGGCCAGTTCGGCAATCTCACCCATAATCACCGGGCTGCCCGCCGTCACTACGGCAATCACCGGCTTAGTGTTGTCCTGCCGCAGCTTTCTCAGGAAATCAAGCTGGTGTTCCGGCAAGCCCAGCGAGAGGCGATCCCCCAGGTGCGGCGACGCGATCGCATCACCCTCCTCCCCCTCGTAGGCAGCATCAATACCCAGCACCACGATAATGGCATCCGCCGCTTTCGCCTCGCCGGTGGTCCAGTCAATGGGATTGACTTTCGGCTGATAAGGCAAAATGCCTTTTTTGTAGTTAATGGTGGTACCGACGCTGACAGCTTCGGCAATCCCTTCCAAAAAGGTAGTATAAGTGGTGCTGATGCCATAGTAGTTGCCAAACAGGACATCGGTGCTGGAGGCCATGGGACCGGTCACATATACATTGCTGATGGTATTACTCAACGGCAGCACACCATTGCGGTTTTGCAACAGGACAATTGACTTTACCGCCGATTCGTAAGCGAGTCTGGCGTGCTTTTCAGAGTTGATAACGCTGGCCGGTATCGCGTTGTAAGGATTGGCTTCGGGCGGGTCGAACAGACCGAGTTTGAAACGGGTTTCCAACAGTTTTTTCAGCCGCGTGTCGATAGTCGCTTCAGACACCAACCCTTGTTTTACCGCCGCGGGCAACTCCTGATAAACCGCACCGCAGTTTAACTCGACCCCGGCATTGATGGCGGCGGCAGCCGACTCCACGGCATTGGCGGTCACCTTGTGGTGTTTGTGAAAGTCCTCCAGCGCCCAACAATCGGATACTACATGTCCGCTAAAGCCCCACTCGTCGCGCAGTATATCCTGCAACAACAGTTTCGATGCATTGGCCGGCTCGCCGTTGACCCGGTTGTAGGCGCCCATCACCGTCTCCACCCTGGCCTCCGTAACCAGTGCCTCGAACGCCGGTAAATAAGTCTCGCGCAGGTCTTTCGGGGTGGTGATCGCATCGAACTCGTGGCGCAGCGCCTCCGGTCCGGAATGAACGGCGTAGTGCTTGGCGGCGGCCGCCGACTTCAGGTAGCGCGGATGATCCCCCTGTAAACCCCTCACCATGGCCACCCCCAGGCGACTGGTGAGAAACGGATCCTCGCCGTAAGTCTCCATCCCCCGCCCCCAGCGGGGATCGCGAAAAATATTGATATTCGGCGTCCAGAAGGTAAGCCCCGAATAGCGGGTGCGGTTGCCGATCGACTGCGATACGGTGAACTTGGCCCGCGCTTCATCCGCAATCGCCGCTGCCACATCGTAGAGTAAAGCATCGTCAAACGTCGCCGCCATAGCTATGGGCTGGGGAAACACGGTCGCCTTGCCGTTGCGGGCGACGCCGTGTAAGGCTTCATTCCACCAGTCGTAGGCCGGCACCTTGAGACGTTCGATCGCCGGGCTGGCATTCAGCAGTTGGGCGGTCTTTTCCTCCAGCGTCATGGCGCCGACCAGGGCGCTGATGCGTTCGGACTGCGACAGTTGGGTATCATACCAGGGCGCCGGTTTTTCAGCGCCGGCACCGGCAGCAAAAATGGTACAAAGCAGAATATGACCGGCCAGCGGGTAGCGAGTGCGCATAGTTGTTTTTCCTCTGTAAACGTTCATGGGGTAGACAGGTCAACCGATAACTTCGTGCAGCGTGGCAATACTCCTGACCGCACTTGCGCATACCCGGACCGCTAGCGGCAAGTTACAATAAAACCTCGATGGAGGTCCAGGTTTTTACCGGCAACTTTTGCCGAATTGCCGGGTGTGGTGCGAGGCGCGAATAATAGCGCTGGTAGAATACCTGACCGGGGCAAACAACCTGCACCGATACAAACACTCTATCAGAGCCAGCACAATAACTTACGGCTATAAAACGGCCGTTGACAGTTTTATAGGAAGCGATATTGTTGGGAAGCGAATATATTCTGTTTAGAACCGCGTTACCCGGGCCCCTACAGTGTCTTCGTGCAACAAAGCACGCGCTGCCACGATGTCGTTTATAGCGACATCAGTGGCTGCGCGCGCAAGAGGAGAGATCGAAGCCGAATCCCCGCGCCCCGCTACAACACCGGTTGGAAACAATACCGGTTAAAAACAACGACGGTTAGAAGCTCGCCCGCACGCCGAGACGAAACAGCCTCCCTGTCTGCCATTCCTTGATCGTGCGAGAAGTGGTCACATCGCCGTCCAGCGCGTTGCCCTCCGCCTCTATCCCCGGGTCTGTCAGGCTGGTGTAGTACTGGCGGGAGATTTCATCGGTCAGATTGACACCGGACAACGTCATGGAGAAGTTGTCGTTTATCTTCCAGGTAGCCGACAAGTCCAAGCGATCACCGCCCTCGTTCCACAGGGCGCCGTTGAAGAACGAGCGGTTCTCCAGGGAATCGGTGCGGTAATTGTAAGACAGCCGAATCAGGTGCCCGTCGCGCTCCCAAAACAAGGTGGCGTTGGCGGTATGCCGTGGCACCCGGGCCAATGGCATGGCGGCCAGTTCGGTGGTGAGGGTACCCTGTTCTGCCTCGGTTTCGCTATCGGAATACGTGTAGTTAAGCGCGATTCCCAGGCCACTCCAGATACCCGGCAGAAAGTCGTAGTTCTGGTTGTACGACAGCTCGACCCCCTGGGTAGTGGCACCGGCCCCATTGCGGTTGGCTCTGACGGTCACGAGATCACAACCGGACCTGACGCCGATATCGTGCCAGATCGAATAGCGATCGGGCAGACACCGGGACTCATCCGGTATCTCCATCAGCGCCGACAGTGCGGTTACCCCGGTCAGGTCTGTCGCGCCGCGGAAGTCCTGCCAGTAGACACTGATCGACTCGCTCTCTTCAAAGTTTTTCATGTCTTTGTAAAACAGGGTCGCCGCCAACAAGCCGCCTTCGGCAAAATACCACTCCCAGGAGACATCAATATTTTTCGACTCCAAAGGCTCCAGGTTGGGGTTATTGATCGTGCCCCACGAACTGGTGCCCCAGATATTTTCACTCAGCGAAAAACCCGGCTGCAAAGAATCGATGCGGGGCCGCGCCATGGTTTTCGACAACGCCAGGCGACCGAATTGAACTCACTGATCCACGGCGTTTCTTGCATCTTTACCTTGGCAGATATCAAAGCTTCGCCGGCATCTCCCGAACAGATATGCGTCGGCACAAGAAAAAACCGCCCGTAATTTTTCAAACAGCTGCGACGAACCGCACTGCCCCCTACTCAACGGAAACTGTCTCGCAACTGCAGACTGTAGCGAGCGCACGAAAACGTCCACATCTCAATAGATCAAATTCCCATGTATGCCAATGGCCCAAGAAAACCGTCACGGCCTTTAACGTCGTAATGATTGTTACCTGTCGCCCCGTACTGTTTCACCATTTGGAAAATAAAAAAACAGGGTTTAGTCTTTATCGAGAATTACGCTTTTACTCGGACCATGTAACAAGCAATCCCACTCACATTAAAAATATCTTTACCGAGATTAATTTTTTAAAAAAAAATTTTATTAAAAAATATATTATTCAAAAATAGCGCGACGGAAAGACGCTCACCGTTGTAACTGGTATCTATGCACTGTATCGTGTGGCACAGCTTTACCTGCCGGGCGAGTCGGCCGACGAACTCTACGTAGCCCTCGTTTCAGCTATTTCAATATCATGCAACAAACACTACGCAAAGGAAGATAAATGGACCTTAATACCCTTAACCACATCATCAAAAAATCACTCTGTTTTTTAATACCCCTGTTGCTTTTCAGTGCACAGCCCCAGGCACAGCAGCCACAGCGCATAATATCAGTCGGGCACAGTCTGCTCGGCCCCCCGGCCATGCCGGCCGGGATAGAAGCGCTGGCCGCCGATGCCGGCTTTCCGCTGGGCGCCAATAAAACTCAAAATATTCCGGGCTCACCGATATCGCTGAACTGGGAAGAACCGGAACGAACGCATATCGATAACTACCGGACTGAATTCGCAGCGAGCACCTTCGACGTATTCATTTTGACCGAGGCACAGCCCGTGCGAAGTAATCGCATGTACAACAATGGCGACTACTATGCGAATCTGTTTTACCGCGCCGCGATTTCCAACAACCCGGCTATAAAGTTTTATATGTGGCAGACCTGGCAGTGTCTGGAAACCCACCCGGACTGTAGCGGCGAAGGCCGGGAACACGGCCTGGTGGGCCAGATAATCCGCGATCGCAGCGAGTGGCTGGGTTTCGCCGCGGCACTGGAGACAAACAACCCCGGAGCAAACGTCTCCATCATTCCCGGCGGCGAAGCCATGATTGCTGTTGATAGCGCAATCAAGGCCGGAGAAGTAGACGGCATCGCCAGCATAGATCAACTCTTTGAAGATCATATTCACTTAAACGATATCGGTTGGTACTACATGGCACTGGTCAACTTCGCCGCCGTGTTTGAAGCCAGTCCGCTCGGGCTGACCAGTACCGTGCCCAATTGCAGGCCGTACCAGCCGGTGCCCGATTGCACACCGGCCATCTCCGCCAGCGCGGTGGCAACGTTACAGCAACTGGCGTGGGATACCGTTTGCCAATACCCGCATTCCGGCGTTTCCTGTAGCAATGATTCCGACGATGACAACGACGGGTTGAGCAATGACGAAGAGGCAGCCCTGGGCACCGACCCGTTAAATCCCGACACCGATGATGACGGCTTAAATGACGGCGATGAGATCAACCGCTGGCAGACCAACCCGCTGGCGCAGGACACCGATGGCGATACCATGCCGGACGGCTATGAAGTGGCCCACGCCCTGCTGGCGACGGTGGCCGACGGCAACGCCGACCGGGACGGCGACGGTTTCAGCAACCTTCAGGAGTACCTGGCCGGAACCGATCCTAACAATATCTCGGACTATCCCGATCCCTCGCCGCCCACGGCGGCATTGCCGGGGTGCGCAGCCGAGCGCGCCGCCGCCAGGGGTCAAACCGGCCCAAACCCCTATAGCTACACAGGTTCACTCGCCATGGGTAACAACCTGGCCCCCTTCGCCTACTGGGAGTCGTCATACCCCTTTATTGATCTGCGCAGGCAATCCGATCATATCGACAGAGAACTCGGCTCCTGGAATATCGCCGGCGGTACCGGCGCCCTCGACGCCGGCGGCAATATCGTCTCGCTGCCAACGGGCACGGCCAGCAAAGGTTTGATACTCGATGCAACCTGCTTATATGGCGGGGACTATGTCGTACTGTGGGACCATACGAAAAGCCCCGGGGTATCGCTGACCCATACCGGCGCCGGCACCTTAACGCTGGTTGCCGATGAAAAAACCAACGGGCGCCGGGTCTACAGGCTTGATTTACCCCCGGGGTTAACCCGGGAGGAGTACCGGCGAACAGGACTGTCCGTTGTTATTTCCGCCCCCGTTAGCGGCGCTGTCGACTACCATGTTCTCCTGCCGGGCACCGAGTCCATCCACAATGCCGGCGGCCTGTTCAATCCGGATTTTATCGACGATATCGCCAACAACCGGGTGTTGCGCTTTATGGACTGGTTCGCCACCAACAACTCGCAGAAAACCCACCCGGCCGACCTGCCCGCTATGAACTGGGACACCTGGGCCTACAATAAAGGCGTTCCCTACGGTGTCGCCATGCAGTTGGCAAAAGAGGCCGGGGTGCCGATCGCCTGGATCACGATTCCGCACCTGGCAACGGCAGAGACCATCACCGAGATCGCCAACCAGGTCTATGCGCAGTGGCAGGCGGGTATCACTGTCTATATCGAATTCAGTAACGAAATCTGGAACACCGGATTCCGGCAAACAGGCTATGCACAGGCCCAGGGCAGCATTATGTATCCCACCCTGGACGGCATTAATGCCCAGAGTACCTGGCTGGCACAGAAATCCATCGACATGAAGCAGATATTCACCGAGGTTTTTGCCGCCGATGCCGCGGCTGTAAAGCTGGTGGTCGCCGGCCATATACAGGCCAACGGCTATGTAAACACAACAAACCTCGACTTCTGTTTCTACAATTGCAGATTGACTAACCAATACAACGATATCGAACGCCATATCGATGTCTACGCTATCGCACCTTATATGTTCGGCGCGTTACAAGGCGCCAACTACCCGGCGGCCAACAACGTGGTCAACTGGACCGACACCCAGCTCTACGATCATATAAGTGACAACCCGGACTCCGGTATCACCACGGATATTGAGTCAATCGTGGCTCAACTGGCTGTCAACAGAACCAAAGTGGCGACACTTACCGGCAGGACCGACGTTGAGCTGGCTGTGTATGAGTTCGGTCAACACCTCTCAGCTCACCACGCCCCCGGCAGCGCATTGGATATCAGATATCGCAATTTTCAAACCACATCACAGATGGGTCAGCTCTATCATCGGTTGATCCAGGCGATGATCGATGGTGGAGTGAACACCGCCGCCAACTTCAACCTCCACGGCACCCATTCCGCGGGCTTCTACTGGGGCTCGAAGCAAGGTATCGCAGGTGCTACAACGCCGAGGCACCAGGCATTGGAAGCCGCTTACTAGCCCTATATTTGGCGTCGTTAATTTGTAAATGTCGCAAACGGCGCCAGTTTTCCCTTGTTTTGCGCGCAATCATACTTTTTTTGCGTTTATCTAAACGTATTGCTTCCGGTAATGCCTGCGCAGAGACGACCGGCCTCCCGTATCCGGTGTAGCTTTGCTGTTGGGTTGCGACAAGTCCCGATAGGGTTGCTCGGCAATGCTTTCCGGCCACGCTTTTCGGCAGTGTTTTTCGACAGCATTTTTCGATAATGTTTTTCGATAACGCTCGACAACCCCGACCGGGCTAACCAACGCCATTGACTGCAGCCATCGCCTCGCTCGCTGCCGTCAGGCGTTGCAACGCATAGCAGGCATATTTCTTCAATAAAACCTGGCTGCCAGGTGCCCTGCGCGTTGGCAAGTTGCCGTCACTCGGCTCTACCCGATAGACCCCTGGAGTGAACACCCACTACAACGCCGGTTGTTTGGATACTGACGCAAAAAGCAACACACACTGATTCACTGTCAAAGTCGCTTTTCACCATGGGGTATATCCAAAGTGCACTATGAATTTTTCGTGAAAGTTAAAAGAAAAGCGAAAAGAAAATAATGAAAGAAGACATCAGAAAAATGATTCCACCAGCTTATCAATAATTCGGAATGTGAACCAAGCACTGAATAATCTCTGCCGTAGATGAGATAGTGCCCCGCTAAAAACTGAGGTTTCCACTGGAGATGGCAATGAGCAAATTCACCCTGGGGCGTTCGCTGCTGGCAATGACGAGTCTTGTTTACGCCAGCACCTTGCACGCCGCCGACTGTCGTTACGATATCCTTAACGAATGGAATTCAGGATTCACCGCCTCGATCACCATTACCAACAACACCACGGAAACCATTGACGGCTGGTCGGTGACCTGGGAATTTACCGATGGCGCCAGCGTCTCCCAGATATGGAAAGCGTCGCTGGCGGGCGCCAATCCCTATACAGCCACCAACCTGGGTTACAACCGCACCATTGCACCGGGCGCAACAACAGACTTTGGCTTTAACGGCAGCAAAGCCACAGCGAATACGCCGGCAGTTATCCCTGAACTGGCGGGTATTTGCACCGCTGACAACCCGGTCAACACAGCGCCACAGGCCAGCGCCAGCGCTGCACCCTTGCGCGGCAGTATTCCGCTAAACGTTACTTTCGATGGGAGCGGGTCGAGTGACGCGGATGGCGACCCCCTCACCTACCGGTGGGATTTTGGCGGCGGTGAAACCGCTACCGAAGCAGTCGTTACAAAAACGTTTGACCAGGCCGGCACCTTTCCGGTAACCCTGACCGTCAATGACGGCACGGTCGACTCCGCCAGTGTAACCCTGACCATTACCGCGGAAGAACCCGACGACACTACCGCCTACAGCCTCGATCCGGTCAAATCGTCTCTGCATTTCGTCTCCACCAAAAAAGTCCATGTACTGGAGACCCACAGTTTCAGTACCTTATCCGGCTCCATTACCAACTCCGGGGCCGCGACCCTGAAGATTGATCTGGACAGTGTTGCGACAGGCATTGATATTCGCGACGAACGTATGCGTAACCTGTTATTCGAAACCGGCACCTTCCCCGAAGCCACGGTATCGTTGCCGGTCGATATGGAGAGACTGGCCGGCCTTGCCACCGGTGATTCAGAGGCCCAGGCAGTCGCGGCCAGCGTCAACCTGCACGGCGTCAGCGTAATTGTGGAGACACAGGTCTTTGTCACGCGATTGTCCGCCTCGAGCATCCTGGTAGAAAACGCCGATCCTATCATTATCAAGGCCGGCGATTTCGACCTGACCAATGGTGTGGATGCCTTGAGAGATGTCGCCAACCTGAGCGTCATCAGTTATTCGATTCCCGTCAATTTTACTTTGTTTTTCAACACACCTTAATTCGCGTATGGGAGACTGGATAATGAACAACGCATGTAAACGCTCACTGCCAGCGCGAAAACTCACCGGCGATTCGAAGCGGATATCGCGCGGCTGTGCCAAAGCTGCCATTGCACTGGTCGGCGCACTCTACGGCCACCTGGCACTGGCGTCAAACTGTCAATATACGGTAATCGATGACTGGAGTACCGGGTTTAAAGCCGAGGTGACCTTCACCAACGACACCGATGCGACACTCAATAATTGGAACCTGTCCTGGACATGGAGCGACGGCAGCAATCTCAATCATGGCTGGCAGGCTACTTACGACTGCTCGGGCGGCACCTGCAGTGCAACACCGCCGAGTTGGTTTGCGGGTATACCCGCCGGCCAGAGTTATACCATTGGCTTTGTCGGCAACAAAGGCACACCGGGCACGCCGACGCAAAACCCGGTGACCGTCAATGGTGAAATCTGCAGCGACAGTGTAAGCAGCAATGTGCTGTGGAAACTCGACGGTAGCGGCTCCAGTCTTCAATACGTATCGATGAAAAAGGACCATATCGCCGAGATCAACACCTTTGTCGCCCCGATCGCTGAACCCGCCGCACTGGACGGTAGTATCGACAGCGGCGGCAACGCAATCCTGTCGATCGACCTCAATGACGTGGCCACCGAAATTGATATTCGCAACGAGCGTATGGTCAATTTTGTTTTTGAAACGGAGTTTTTACCGACCGCTTATATCACCGCATCCATCGATATCGATGCCCTCACTGCCATGGCGGTGGGGACAACCCGTGTCGAGAGCCTGCAGGGCAGTCTCAGCCTGCACGGTATCCGCCAGGACATTGCCACCGATGTACTGGTAGTAAAACGCACCGCCACCGATATCACCGTCTCCACACTGCAACCGATTCTTATCGACAGCAAACAGTTCGATATGGCCAGCGGCCTGGAGACCCTGAAAACCATCGCCAACCTCACCTCCATCGGGCAGGCTGTGCCCGTTTACCTGCGCCTGCACTATGTCGCCAATACTGATCCCGCCCAGGCACCGGTTGCAATGCCGGCAGCGCCCGCGGCACCCGGTCCGCTCGCCGGCGACTACGATCCGGCTGCGGCTGAGGCGAGACTTACCTGGCAGGACAACAGCGACAACGAGAGCCGGTTTATTCTGCGACGCAAAACGCCGGACGGCCTCTGGCAAACGACGGCGAATCTGCTTGCCGATACCGTCGACTTCAGCGAGGGCTTACCCGACGCCGGTGAATTTGATTATAAGGTCATCGCCATCAACAACAGTGTGCCATCGGCGGCGTCGAATACGGCGCGTGTAGTGGTCAGCGAGGGCGATCCGATCGCCCGCGGCCGCCAGACCTACGGCGAGCAGTGCGCCGGCTGTCACGGCGCCGATGCCGGCGGCACCGCCAGCTTTCCCGCCCTCAACACACCCCGCGACCTGGAGATCATGATCGAGGTGATCACCACATCGATGCCCAGGGGCAACCCGGGCGCCTGCGACGAGCAATGCGCTCAGGATGTGGCCGCCTATATTCAGACACTCTGGGTGACCGAGGTGGCCTGTGACAGGACCCTGAGCCCGGTAAGCTATGGCGCCCGGCAGTTAAAAATACTGACGAAATCCGAGTATCAGCGCAGTGTCGAAGACCTCCTCGGGGTCGACTTCGATGCCGCCGAGGGTTTGTCCGCCGACGAAAAAGTGGGTTTCTTCTTCAACAATACCCACGCGTCAATTGTGGCGTCCTCCTACAGCAACTACCTGATCGTCGCCGAGCAAATTGCCGATTGGGCAGCCGCTCGCGACTTCTCCCCGGCGCTCAACTGCAGCAGCTTCAACCAGGACTGTGCGGACAGTTTCATCAACGACCTGGCACCGGCTATCATCAGGCGGCCGCTGGACAGCGATGAGATCGACACCTACGCGCAAATGGCGAACGGCTCACTCACCGGCGGCAATGTCAAAGACGGCATCGAGATGGCGCTGGAGGCAATCCTGTCGTCACCGCAGTTTTTATACCGCCACGAACTCGGTGAACCCAATCCGGCCAATGGCGATATCGACAGCGACGCCTTCGAGCTGACATCTTATGAAATGGCTACCTTCCTCGCCTACACGTTTACCGGCTCCACACCGGATCAACAATTACTGGCGGCGGCGGCAAACGACGAGTTGCGCAGTGAGATTGAGATTATGAGCCAGGCGCGCCGGCTGGCGGAGAGCGCCGGGGCCAAGCTGGTCATGGGCGACTTCGTCGGTAGCTGGTTGGGTACGGCCAATCTGGATATTGCGGCGAAAAACGAAGACACCTGGCCGGGATTTTTGGACCTGGTGCCGCATATGCAGCGCGAGATCAACGAAATGTTCGCCAGCGTCATGCTCGATCCCACTGAACGTTTCGCCTCGCTCTATGCCGCCGATTACACCTTTGTCAACCAGACGCTGGCCGCGCACTACGGTATCGCAAACGTGAGCGGGGACGCCATGCAGAAAGTCACGACGTCGGACCGCGGCGGCATCCTCGCCAACGGTGCCTTTATGGCACGCTGGGGCGAAGCGGTGGAAACCTCGCCCATCCTGCGCTCTGTGCGCGTGCGCCGGCGCATGTTGTGTCAGGACCAGCCGCCCCCGCCAGCGGGCACATTTGCCGCCCGCGAGCAAAAGTTGGCCGAGCTTTCCGAGCTGCTGCAGGACCCCTCCACCACCAACCGTTTGAAGTATCATCGGTTGACCGAGGATCAACCCTGCACCAACTGTCACCTGCAGTATATCAACCCACTGGGCTTCGGTATGGAGGACTTTGACACCGTCGGCCGGGTGCGCACGGCGGACCTCAACGGCAACGCCATCGACGCGTCGGGCGAACTGTTTGCACCCAACAGTTACAGCAACGTGCAGGAAGTCGAACCCTTCCAGGGCAGTCGCGGACTGGGGCAGCTCCTCGCGACACTGCCCTCGGCGCAAGCCTGCCTGCCCAAACAGATGTTTCGCTATGTCGTCGGCGTGGGTTACCAGGATATCGACAAGGATAATCCGGGACGGCAATTGGCCGAGGCCGAAAAATCCGGTTACGCCTGCGAAATCGATAATCTGGTCGATTCGATGATAAACGAAAACCCCCGCTCCATGCTGGAACGGTTCAGTACGCTCGAAGCCGTACGGTACCGCAAAGCATGGGCACGAGATTGAATGTCAAACTGAGCATGTCGACGCTGAGCACAGCAACATCAGACAGCGCCAAACCAGGACAATAAGGGTTACCGCAATGAAAACAGGTGATAGTGATCAAATAAACAGAAAGCGCCGGGGCTTACTCAAGACATTTCTCGCCTCGGGTATCTCCAAAAGCTTGATCAGCAGCTCGCCGCTGGTGGCGGGCATGCTGTTTGCCCGCCACGCCGAAGCGCAGAGCACACCCAATAAGTCGATGGTCATCTATGTGCCCGGCGGCGGCATCCACGACTTCTGGGCACCCAGCGGCAGCGGCAGCAGCATGACCCTGCCGTCTATGTCGGCCTCCTACGAGCCGGTCAAAACCGAGTGTAATTTTTTGCGCAATATGAGCCATACCGACGGCGGGCACGGCCGTATGCCGCTGATTCTGTCCACCGGGTACCAGGGCGATACTTACGATGTTTTTATGGGCCGGCAACTCGGTGCCGACATGCCTTTTACCTACGTCAACCTGGGTGTTCACAGCAACGGGCAGGGGATTCTGACACGGGAAGGTAACACCCGGGTGCCGTTTCAAGACAATCCGTTCAACGCCTTCAACCTGTTGTTTGGCAGCGGCACCGGTGGTGGCGGCAATCCGAAGACGCAGATTATGGAGGCCCACACCCTTGCCGCCAACGCCATCAAAACCAAGCTGGCCAACTATGAAGTGCACCGCCTGAACGAACACCTCGAGGCCATTGCCGAAACCAAGCGACGCCTGGACGAACTGGGCGGCGGCGGTGGCGGCTCCTGTGGCGCGATTACCGACCCCGGCAGCTTTCCCCTCACCTACGAGAACTTCAGCCGCCAGGCCAGGTTGCAGGCCGATATTCTGGTGGCGGCCCTGAAATGCAATATCACCCGCTCCTGCTCCCTCGCGTTTGGCAATCATCAAGGTGAGTTTCGCATACCGGAACTGAACTATACCGGCAACTATCACCAGTCCATCCACGGCGGCAGCGACGGTCAGCCCAACTATCCCTACTATGTCGAGATGCGTGCGCATCTGGGCAGCCTGTCTGCTTACGTCATCGAAAAGCTGCGTACCGAGGGTTTGCTGGACACCACCGTCGTCGTGGAAACCACGGATATGGGACACGCCGACCTGCACGGGCAAAACGATGTGCCCCTGATGATAGCCGGCGGCGGCAGCGCTATCCGGCGCGGCACCTCAACGGCCGGCAGCGGCTACAACCAGCGCGATATGCTGCACACCGCAGCACGTGCCTGCGGCGTCACGCTGGGCTACGGTAGAACCATTCCGGGTGTTTTGACTTAAGTCTATATTTTAGGTTTAAGGCGAGGTCGCGTCGCGAACCAGTCGAATATGCTTGTCGTTGTCGATGCGCTCGCCATAGATAAATATACCCTCGTCAAAATCCATATACCACGAGTAGTGGGCATAAAACTGATAGGGCGATGAGGACCAGACGTGGGCAGACGGCGTATTGGGAAACACCGCCAGATTGATGGCCGGTTGCGCGCACTGCAGCTCGGCAAGTGATGCCAGTTCCCTGATATTGGGCAGCCGCCAATCGGTGTAGCCGCCACCGTCGGGCCGGCGATTGATGGTGGCGGGATAGAGCAAAGCCTCTGCCCATGAAAACGCCAGCGCCGCGCCCGTTGCGCAACCATCGCCGCTGAGACCGGCGCTACACATCTGCCACATCAAACCTGTCTGCTTATCGGTGACGGTGCCGTCCGCGTGCCGGGTGTATCGGTCCTCGGGTGCAGTGGCAGGGATACTATCGGGCTGACAGGTCTGCTCTGCGCCGGTGGCGATGGAAACGCTTAGCAGGGTTGCCATTAACGCTGTCCGAATCATAGGCTTTCCTGCGTGATTGTGCGCACCAGGCGGGCATACCGGGTATCCGACCTGCGCAATGGCGTAGTGAATCCAAACTGGAAACTGACGGCCCAGGCCTCCAGCTCCCTGCCGGCGACCGCCGAGGCGGACCAGTAAAACTCGCTTTGGGTCGCGGGAAAATAGTCGGTATCTATAGCCGGCTCGGTGCGGCCGAAGTGGATCAGGCTGGTCAACTCCGGTCGGGTCGGCAGGCGCCAGTCGCGATAACCGCACAGGCCCTGCTTGTTGACCCGGCTGACGAATTGCTCCACATGGCAATAGGTTCGCGGCTGACCGGCCACATAACCGCTGCACTGGTCACCGCGACTGTTCCAGTCGCCGATATTGCCGCCATTGACGCGCTCATTTGAGTTGTACCAGGTAAACAAATCGCCGCTGTGATGCAGTCCGGCCGCCCCGGCGTCGGGCGCCTGTTTCACTTCCCACATCAAACCGCTGACGGCGTCGATGACACAGTGCCAGCGGGGCGCGGCGGCCGGTAGCCGTTCGCCGGTATCGCTGACTTTGTGGTAAACAAATCCCGCTACGCCACCGTTGCGCGCATCGGTGCCATTGGCACAGTCCTGTTGTACGAGAATGTTGCCGGCGCTGTTGTGCTCTGGCGCCGCTATGGTTGCGGTGCAGTCCGTATTGACACCGCGGGGATAATTACCGCCCCAGGTAATCCCGGTATCGTTTAATGCCGGGGGCGCCGCGAGGTGGTCGGGCACTTTGACATCCCCTTGCAGTCCGGTGGCATCTCGTTTACCGGAGGCTTTTTTATCGGTAGTTTGGCCAGCAGTGTCTGCAGCACTTTGCACATTGCTGTCCCCGGTATCATCGGTGCATCCGCTAACCAACACTAGAACGGTAAGCAAGCATGACAGAAAATGTCCAAGCCCAATATTATTTTTCATCGAATCAATAGTGATACCTGCAATGGCATCTTATTAAACATATGTTTACAGTGCTAACGGTGCGTTGAAAGTGCCAGTATTTTCACATGTCAGTCAGCGTTACACAACTAAGTAAGCGCAATATGGGTCGCTATTGAGAACTAATCGAATATGCCGATACGAGGAAAATCAAACTACCTGGAACTGGGGTCTTGAGGGACGCCTGCAACTTAGCAACTGATTAAAATTTACTGCGTTGTGCCAGCCCTGCTGTGTGCGCTTAAGTAGCAAAGCTGTAGGTGTCCCATCATCGTACTGTGCGCGCTTAAGTAGCAAAGTTGCAGGCGTCCCATCACCGATACTGGGTGCCGCAACACCTTTGTCACTGCCACCTTCACCGCCTCGAACTCCTCTACCGGCAACACTGCCCGGGCCTCTTTGCCGCGCATCCAACTGCGCCAAGATAAACTGCGAGGCCGTATACATACCGATCAGCGAACCGATGGGGTTGAACGCCTGCGCCAGATTCAAGCGCCGGGTCGCGGTCTCCTGCGGCCCCATAGAAAGAATGTAAGGATTGGCGGTGGTTTCCAGGAATGACAGGCCGCAGGTAATCACAAAATAAGCCAACAGAGACGGATAAAACTCCCCCAGCGCGCTGGCGGGCACAAACAGCAGACCGCCGGCGGCATAGAGTCCCGGCCCCAGCAGGATACCGCAGCCCCGGGGGGGGGGGGGGGGGGGGGGTTGCGCAGGATCGTGACTTTGACCACGTTGCCCAACTCAGCGGGCGCTCTTGTAAGTAACACGCTGGACATTGAATACAGCCACAACAAAACAACCAGTTTCACAGAAAATTCAATAGCGTTGCAGTGGTGCCAGAAAAGTCCGTATTTGACACATAAGTCATGCTATGATTAGCGCCTTTAAAAGTTGGATATTTGATCAGTACTGAGGCATATAATGATTGTGCTATGAGTGGGACTACGGGAAAGGCGTGAGCACCGGCTGTATGAACAGCAGAAATTATGGTGATCACTATGGGTAAAACAGTCACTGTAGAGTCCGCAAAAGGGCAGAAACTCGATGTGTACAAAGACAAAGAAGCACTCGATAAGATGACCGAAAAAGAGCTTCACGAGGCAGCGCTGGGTGACCCTGATGCGCAACCTTTATCAGAGGAACAGCTCAAACATTTAAGCGGGTCAATCCAAACCTCCCCATAAAGAAAGCCTGAAATGGATAAAAAGATCATTCGCCACCCTGTACGAGGTGCTAATTTCTGACTTCCATATCTCCGCCTAAGCACGATATGTCTAACGGCTGGGAAGAAATCGCAGGTGATTTTATCGCTGCACGCGAGCAGTCTTCGATCGGCGTCGACGTGGCGCGAGCCTGGGCGCAGACTCTTCCAAACGGGGCCGCGATACTTGATCTGGGCTGTGGAACTGGTGTACCAATCGCTCTGGCATTGAGCAAAGATGGATTCAGAATCTATGGCGTGGATGCCTCACCCACAATAATCGCCGAGTTCAAGCGGCGCTTACCGCAGATGAGCGCCGCCTGCGAGCCGGTGGAGACCTCACCTTTTTTTGGCCGAAGTTTCGACGGTATTGTCAGCATCGGACTTGTGTTCCTGTTGTCCGCCGATGCGCAGCGGCGCCTGATTTTCAGAGCGGCTGCCGCACTAGATCCCGGTGGCCATTTCCTGTTTACATCGCCCTCTCCAGTCTGCGAATGGACCGACCTGATGACGGGGCGCAAGTCTCGTTCACTCGGAGAAGAGACGTATATCAGGCTCCTTTCAGAGGCGGGATTGGATCTGGTTGGCAACGCTGTGGACGAAGGGGAGAATTACTATTTCCATGCCGTAAAAACCTAACTCCGGAATACTGAAACAACGCTCACTCCACCGACCCCAGGGAAGGCGGCTGGCGGCGCAGGACTATTTCGGAGTAGCGAATATCGTCACCATGGGGATTGCGCCGCCGGTTCTTTTTATTACTGTCGTTGACCTGCACCGAGAACACTGCATAGGGCCGGCCTTCGTTATCCAGCTCCAAATCGACGGTCCAGGCTACGTGGTCGGGTCCGCGCAACACAAGACCAGTAAGCGGTTGACGACAAGCTTCATGAGTGTTGTCTCCGTTTACAGGGTTGTATCAGCGGGCCATCCAGCCTCCGTCAACCACCATGGTATGCCCTGTCATATAGTCGGAAGCCGGCGATGCGAGGTAAACCACCGGCCCCTTGAAATCCGCCGGCTCGCCCCAGCGCCCCGCCGGGATACGCTCCAGAATCTGGCGGCTGCGCACCGGGTCGGCACGCAGTGCGTCGGTGTTGTCGGTGGCAATATAACCCGGCGCGATGGCATTCACACAGACGCCGGACGCCGCCCACTCGTTCGACAGTGCCATCACGAGCTGCCCCACACCGCCTTTACTGGCAGCGTAGCCGGGTACGGTCACACCGCCCTGAAAAGTCAGCAGCGATGCAATAAAGATGATCTTGCCGGTTTTACGGGCCACCATCTGCCCGCCGATTTCGCGAGACAGAATAAACTGGGCGTTGAGGTTGACCTCCACCACTTTGTCCCAGTACTCGTCAGAGTGTTCAGCCGCCGGTGCGCGCAAAATGGTGCCGGCATTGTTCACCAAAATATCAATAGTCGGAAAACGGGCGGTGACATCGCCGATAAAACGCTTGAGCGCAGACCGCTCGGAAAAGTCACACTGATACGCGTAAAAACGTCGCCCGAGGGCCGTCACGGCGGCACTGACCTCACTGTTTTGCGCTTCCAGCGAAGCGCTGACACCGATAATATCGGCTCCCGCCTCAGCCAGGGCGACGGCCATGGCCCTGCCGATACCCCGTTTACAACCCGTCACCAGGGCGAGCTTACCGTCGAGTCTGAATGTATCTAATACCGTCATACGTTAAAGACCTGATCATAAATTTCCGATATCGTTGATGCTGGGTGCTTCGACCAGAAAATAATTTCATTCGGTGGCAAAGAGGTCTCGACCCGGTTACGGACACCAAACCCGTTTTGGGCGAAAATATATACCGGCCAGAGCACCAGGCGATTCGTGGTAATCGATTTGCACAAACTATCTCAGATCGGTAACAGCGACACCGTCCATATCGTCAAACACCTGATTTTCGCCGCCCATGCCCCAGCAAAAGCTGTAGGCCCGGGTGCCGCAACCGCTGTGAATAGACCACATGGGCGATACCACCGCCTGGCCATTGCCGATCATCAGGTGACGGGTTTCCGCCGGCGGCCCCATAAAGTGAAAGACGCCGGCACCCTCGGCGATATTAAAATACATATAAACTTCGGTGCGCCGCTCGTGGGTGTGCGGGGGCATGGTGTTCCAGACACTGCCTTCCTCCAGGCTGGTAAAACCCATCACGAGTTGACAGCTTTGTATACCGTTACCGTGAATATACTGATAGATGGTGCGCTTGTTGCTGTCCTCGACACTGCCCAGGCGGATGGGATTGGCCGCCTCTTTTGAGGCGTGCGTGGTGGGATAGCCGGTGTGGGCAGGATAACTCAGCAGGTAGAACAGGGCGGGGCGATCGGCGGCGTCGCTCTCGAAACTGATGGCCTCCGCACCCCGCCCCACGTACAGGCAATCGAGGTTTGCCATGGGATATTTCTGACCGTCGACGGTAATGCTGCCCTCTGCACCCACATTGAGTATGCCCAATTCGCGGCGCTCGCAGAAATGGGTGGCAGCCAGCTCATCCCCTGCCTCCAGCACCAGCGGTGCGCCGGCGGGTACGGCGGAACCGATCACCGCACGTTCCACCTCGCTGTAAACCAGCGAGATTTCACCGGTTTTGAACAGCGAGGTGACTAAAAAAGTTTCCCGCAGCATCTCGGTGCTCATACGGGCGTACTCGTTTTTACCCACGGTATATTTCACTTCCATCACACTTTACCTTCTACTGACATAATCAATCGCGCACCGGCGCGTGCTGCGCGCCGATTCGAAAAAACCTGTGTTAATAACCACTGTCATCCGCAAACCGGTTCAGATAACTGTGCCACTGGGCCTCACCGGTAATATCGCCGGCCACCTCTCTTTCGTAGTGCAGGGTGAATTGCAACTTGTCGGCATCAATGCTGAGGTCCGACCAGGATACAAAAGTTTCCAGCGGTCGTTTTCCCAGGCAAAATCGTCTTTTCGCTCCGGTACAAAACGCGCAAACAAGGGATTTTGGCCGGATGCACGAGTTTGATCTTTCTTTGTCGAGGGCGCGCTCGGCCGCCTCTATGGCCGCGTCCAGTTGCGCGGAGCGGGGAATCGGCACCGGTAACGGCCCCCTTATCAGCCGGTACACTTCACTGCCCGCCGCCAGGAACGCCCCGCTGCCGTAAACTTCGGATTTATCGGGCCAGGCCTGGCCGGGCTCGGCGCCTATGGGTTGCACATACCCCAACATACCCTCGGCCGTGACATGGCTGGTCAACGCCGCCCAGGCACGGTGAATGGCCGGCAGGTATTTTTTCTTTTTCAGCAGCCCGTTATTCACGCCCCATGCCAGGCCGTAAGTAAACTTGAGCATACCCACGTACAGGGCGCTGTTGGTCCAGTCGCGGATATGGTGGGGCTCGTCGCGGCCGCCATAGGTATCGCGAAAATGGGCAATCTGCCAATCGGCAACACGCTGCAGGTCGATTGCCACAGCTTGCGCATCCGGCACCGGTGCCTTGGCCGCTGCGGCCTTTACACCGATAAGCACAGACAGCAACACCAGCAGGCAACCCATCGACCCCGGCGCAATCCATCTCAGCACAATCGACTTTATCATAGGTGCCTCGATCATAGGTGCCTCGATCATAGGTGCCTCGACTTATCGTTTCGTCATATTTGATCGTGTGGCGGCGCAATTGATCAGCCGGAGAAGGCGCCGGCCTGCCGCTGCGTTTTCTATTTCTGTATTTCGTTTACTGTCTTACCGGCTATGGCTTCTCTATTTTTACTTTCTTTATTTACCTGTATCCCGCCCGGCTTGTGACTTTGCATTTAGGTTGTGCCGGCGAGTCTCTTACTTTCTTATCCGTCTTTTACCTCTAAACTCTTGCAGCTAAACCCTTGCATTTAAAACCTGATTCCGGGCACCGACCCGATGTATTTAGACAGATATCGGCCACTACGATGCCCATGCTAGCAACAGCCTGCAAAAACAGTCAATTGCAATATTTTTGCAAATTATTACACTATATGGAACTACGGTTTTTATCATAAGAAACGGCCACTATATATAGTAAACATTTAGCTTCAAGCCATTGCCCCCATGACAACCGCCAAACACCTGAACGTCTTACTGGCGCTCTCTCGCTACGATCACCGGACCCATAAAGGCGTTGCGCAGTTTGCCGCCAAACACAACTGGCATCTGAACTGTGAGATGGCGATTACGGGCCGGCCGCCCGGCAACTGGCGCGGCGACGGCATCCTGGCCCTGCTCACTGAAGACCAGGAGGTGGTGGACTATGTACTCGGCGCGCAGGTCCCCTTCGTGGATATATCCGTTATTCGCCGGGATATTGCCGCCCCACGGGTCTGTGCCGACAATAATCGTATCGGCAGCCTGGCGGCGGAGTACTACCTCGACAAGGGCTTTCGCCACTTCGCGTTCTTTTCCACCACCAGCGACCGGGTATCGCAATTGCGCCGCGACAGCTTCTTCGCCACCGCCGGCAGCCGCGCCCACTCCACGGTTGACTGGAGCATACCGGCGCCGTCCCGATCCGGTAATCTCAACCGGACCCTGACCGACCATCTGCGCTCGAATCCGCAACCCCTGGCCCTGTTCGCCGCCCGCGATATCGACGCCAGCATGGTGCTCGATGCCTGCATCCAGGCCGAGGTGGACGTGCCCAACCAAATTGCAATTCTGGGTGTCGACAATAACGAGCTGATCACCAATTCGCTGCGGGTGCCGCTGTCGAGTGTCAACCACGATGTGGAGGCGCTCGGCTACGCCGGCGCGCAACTGCTGCAGGGGATTATGGTCGCTGCCGGCGGCCACCGGCACAACACCGAGACACCCCGACTGATACCGCCCAAAGGTATTACCAGCCGCCTGAGCACCGATTGCCTGGCGGTAACCCAGCCGCTGGTCAGGACGGCACTGCAGCAACTCAACCGGCACTTTTCCAATTGCCACTACACGGTGGTACAGGCCGCAGAGCACTGCAGAGTGACCCGCCGCCATCTCGACGCTTTGTTCAACGCCGAACTCGGGCACAGCATGCATGCCGAGCTGACCGGTATCAGGCTGCGCGCCGCCAAACGGGCATTGGTTACCTCAAACGACACGGTTGCCCAAATCAGCGCCGCCTGCGGCTTTGCCCGCCCGCAGTACTTCAATAACAGTTTCCGGAAAATCGTAGCGGAAACACCTTTGGGCTACCGGAGGCGCAACCGCTAACCCCGCCAATCGCCGCTGTGTCACAAGATTGATAAGAACGCTCGGCATCAGCTCCGTTGGGCGAAACTCGAACCGGACTTCCTCGCCTTACGCACCGAGCGCCGGCGCTTCGATCAGCAGTACCTGGCAATCGGCGATATCCCGGCGCAGTTTTTTAATCTCGGCATAGGCGGGCGACTGCCAGAACGCCAGGGCAGCCTGCCGATCGGGCCACTCGGAGATCACCATGGAAGCCCCTGCGCCAAAATCGCCTTCGAGCAGCACAGCATTCGGGGCACGCAACAGGTAGCGGCCCCCCATTTCCGCCACCAGCGCGGCGGCGGCCTTGCCGTAACCCTCGATAAAACGGTCGCGGTCGGCAATCCTGGCGGTCACTATCATATAAGCAGGCATGGAGGCGAATTCTCAAAAATTGTTATTTTAGTATGTCATTATAACTTTTTACAAGTCAGGCACATCGATGCCGCGAAAAGCTTATATAGACGGACCCCATGGCCAGATGCATTGCCTCGCTGTGCGGGTGGAATTACCCGAGCTAACCGCTGCCGTGTTGGCAGCTGATAAATAATACCTTTTATAAAGGCATACCCCCAAAGTACATCAACCTCTCACCGCTATGCCGGCTATTACCGTATCAATCGACTGCCGCATAATCAGTCCGATATCGTCGGGTTGGGCAAGCCAGCATTGTAGAAACAGTCCGTCCATGGCCCCGATCAACAGATAGGCGGTGACTTGCGTGTCGGTATCCGGTTTGAAAAGGCCCCGGCGTTTGCCGGCATCGACTATCTCTTCCAGCAGCGCGCGGTAATCGGCATACATATCGAAGAGACCGCGCGCATAATCGTGCAGCATGTCCTTACTGCTGGCGGCCGCCCAGAAATCGAGAAACAAAGGCGCATAGTGGCGGTTTTCGCTGCCGATCTCACCCCATACGGCGGCGATGCGGCGCAATTTCTCCAGTTCGTTATCCGCGTTTGACAGCGCCGCGTCGAACTGCCCACGCACCAGGCGGCCGAACCAGAGAAAGACTTCGTTGAACAGCGCTTCTTTATTTTTGAAGTATAAATACAGGCTGCCCTTGCTGACATTTGCGCGGGCGGCGACATCGTCCATCGTGGCCGCCTGGTATCCCCTGGCTGCAAACACTTCAACGGCGGCTTGCACCAGTTGCGCCTGCTTGCGTTTCTTATCGACCACCTTCGCCATAACTTACCGCGCTTACGTGTGAAGTCCACAGGGCCGGAAGCCCGGCTGTGTTGAGGTTGCGTTCGCAGTGTACAATGACTAACTCGTCAGTCATTGACCTGAGTCAATGGTCCAGGCAATGGGCATAGTAGAGTAGGCGACGCATGTTGACGTTGATAAAGCTTTGGAGGTCTGGATATGAAGCGGGATTGGGCTGCAGCCGATGTCGCCGCCACAGGCGGGAAACTATTGAAGCTGGCCCTGCTGCCACTGTGTCTGCTCGCCCCGGTGACAGCCGTCGCGCTGGAGGTGGACGAATTGATCCGCCATATGGACAAACTGTGGCGCGGCAACACGTCCGCGGCGGTAATGACGATGACAGTCAACACCCGCCGCTACCAGCGCACCATGACCATGGAGGCCTGGTCCCGGGGCAAGGACTACTCGCTGGTGGTGGTGCGCAAACCGATAAAGGACAAAGATGTAGCGACCCTGAAGGTGGAGGAAAATATCTGGAACTACCTGCCCAAGATCAACCGGGTCACCAAAATACCGGCCAGCATGATGTCCGGTTCGTGGATGGGCAGCCACTTCACCAATGACGATCTGGTAAAAGAGAGTACCTTTGAAGACGACTACGCGTCGTCCATTACTTTCGAGGGTGAACGCGGCGGCCAGGCGATTTATGAAATAACCGCCATCCCCAACCCCGATGCCGCGGTGGTGTGGGGCAAAGTGATCATCAACTTCGAACAGACCTCGTTAGCGCCCCTCCAAGCGCTTTACTTCGACGAAGAGGGCCTGCTGGTGCGCACCATGACCTTCGACCAGGCCCGGGAGATCGACGGCCGGTTGACCCCGATGCGAATGCGGCTGCAGCCCGAGGACAAACCCGAGGAATCGACCACGATCATCTATGAAAAGATTGACTTCGATGTGCCTCTGGAAGCGTCTTTCTTCTCGCTGCAAAATCTGAAACGGCGGCGGTAACACAACATGACATCCAACCTGGCCATGTTTGTCTTTATCGCCTGGCGCAATATCTGGCGCTATCCCATTCGCAGTCTACTGACGGTTTTCGCCCTGGCCGGCGGCCTGATTATCGTCATTCTCTATTCGGTATTGCTCGAGGGTATGACGCGGCAAATGGTCACTTATGCCACGGACATGTCCACCGGTCACCTGCAACTGCACCGCCGTGCGTTTATCGACGATCAGGACCTCTACGCCACCCTGCCCTGGTCTTACCTCAACGCCGCCGAAACGGCGTTACCCGCTGCCAGTGTAGCGCCCCGACTCTACGCCGCCGGTTTGGCAAGCGCGCAGGCGTCATCCACCGGCGTTTTGATAAAAGCCGTCGATGCGGCCAGGGAACCGCGGGCAACGCGGCTGCTGGACAGCGTTCGCAGCGGCACCGCGGAGCTGGGTCCGGCCAGCGACAGCACCGACGGCCTGCCGCGCGCCAATGTGGTCGTGGGCACGCAGTTGGCAAAGAACCTGAAGTTGCAGGTAGACAGTGAATTGATCCTCGTGACCCAGGCGGCTGACGGCAGTATCGGCAACGGGCTGTTTCGCGTGGCCGCGATCCTGAAACCGGTGGATACCGCCTTTGACCGCACCGGCGTGCTGATGTCCATCGACACTTACCAGTCCCTGATGTCACTGGACAGCGGCTTTCACGAGTTGGCCGTCAAGACACCCGATGCGGAAAACCTGGGTACCGGCCAGGCCCTGTTGCAGCAGACTCTGGAACGCCTGGCACGAGAGCAGCCACTGGACGAACTCGGCGGCGCGGCCGTGGTGCGCAACTGGCGCGAAATCAATCCGACCATCTCCGACATGCTGAAGTTGAGTCAGTCCATGGTGGTGGTGATCGGCTTCATCGTGGTCAGCCTGGCCTCGCTCGGTATGCTCAACACCATGTTGATGGCGGTGCATGAGCGCACGCACGAATTCGGCATCCTGCTGGCAATCGGCATGAAAAGTCGCTGGTTGATGGTGATGGTATTGATTGAGTCTTTCCTCCTCGCCTTGATATCGGCGGCGATCGGCGCCGCCTTAGGGACCTGGCTGGGCCGTTACTTGCAGACGCACGGCATCGACTTCAGCGGCACCATGCCCGACGGCTACGACTGGGCGGGCATGTCATTTGAACCGGTGATGCGGGGTTACCTCGACCCCGGCCATGTCGTCAACGCCTGCCTTATCATGACGCTGGTGGCCATGCTCTCCTCATTGCTGCCGTCATGGCGCACGGTGCGCCTGAAACCGGCGGAGGTGATGCGATGAAAGCCCGGCACGGGCATTTGCCTGTTACGGTTTTACTGCTGCTTGCCTGGCGCAACCTCTGGCGCCACCGGCGGCGCACATTGATTACCTTGAGTTCGATCGCGTTCGGCTTTGGGCTGGCGGTGCTGTTTATCGGTTTGAACGACGGCGCTCACAACTCCATGATTCGCAACGCCATTAAATTGGGTGAAGGCGCCATCACGGTGCAGCCGCGCGGCTACCAGGAGGCGCCCGCCAATCACAAATACCTGGCCCGGGGGCTCAGCCTGCAAACACAGGTTGAGCAGTTGCACATCGCCGGCGCTGTCGACCCGCGTATCTCCCTTCAGGTACTGGCCAGCACCGCACATAACGCCGTCGGTGCCGGCCTCGAGGGATTTATTACCGACAGCGATCAGCGGGTCGAAATGCTGCGGCCGTTTCTGATTGAAGGCCAGTGGCTGCAACCGGGGGACGATCGGGGCATCCTGATCGGCGACAGCATGGCGCGCAAGCTGAAGGCGAAGCCCGGCAGTAAGGTCGTGTTGATGGCCGGTAAGCGCGGCGGCGACTCCCAGGTACACCTGGGCCGTGTGCGCGGTATCTTCGACTCTCACGTCGATGACCTGGACGCGTTCCTGATACTGGGCGATATCGGCTTGACCCGGCGCTTTTTGGCAGGCGAAGGGGCCGATACCCGCCTGCAACCCATCACCAGGCTGGCGGTTTATCTCGATGACCAGTCACAACTGGCATACTGGAAAACCCTTCTCAGGCAAGCGGTGGACAGCGAGCAGGTACAGGTGCTGGACTGGCGCGAAATGATGCCGCAACTGGTCCAGTTTATCGCCGTGGATGATGCCGGCAACTATGTGTTTCTGACACTGATTCTGGTGCTGGTAGTGTTCGGCATCATCAATACCGTCTTGATGAGCGTATTGGAACGCACCCGCGAGTTCGGTCTGCTGCGGGCGCTGGGCCTGGGCCGCTACCAGTTGCTGCTGCTGGTGTTTTGTGAATCGCTGGTGTTGAGCTTACTGGCCGTGTTGCTCGGCTGGGTGGTCGGCGGCGGCACGCACTTGTGGTTTGCCACCAACGGTCTGGACTTTTCAGCGGCCATCGGCGACGCCAACGCTATGGCCGGCACCTTTATGGACTCCGTTGTCTATACCGAGTTATCGACGCAACGGGTACTACAACTGACCGGCATTGTATTCGGCGCCACCCTGGCGACCGGCATTTATCCGGCACTGAAGGCGGCGCGGGTAACCCCGGTGGCGGCGCTGCGCACTTAGCGCCCGCATGCCCCCTTGAAAACGCTATGAGAGAAGAGCGCTACGAGAGACCAGCTATGACGCTATTGACGCTAACAGGCATTTGCAAGAATTTTATCCAGGGAGAAATCCAGGTTCGGGCCCTGAAGGATATCAACCTGGAAGTTGACGAAGGCGAATTCGCCGCGCTGGTGGGCCCATCAGGCTCGGGGAAAACGACGCTGCTGAATATTATCGGCGGCCTGGATGCCCCCAGCAGTGGTGAAGCGCATCTGAACGGCACGGATATCACGCGTTTGAAGGAGGCCCAACTCTCGGACTTTCGCCTGTTCCAGCTGGGTTTTATTTTTCAGGCATATAACCTGGTGCCGGTACTTAGCGCGCTGGAAAATGTCGAGTTGATTATGGTTTTGCAAGGTCGCCCGGCGGCGGAAAGACGCGCGCGAGCGGAGCATTACCTCGATCTGGTGGGCCTCGGCAACGTCATGCAGCGTCGCCCCTCGGCCCTGAGCGGCGGCCAGCAGCAGCGGGTCGCCGTCGCCCGCGCCCTGGCCTGTGGACCCAGGCTGGTGTTGGCCGATGAGCCCACCGCCAACCTGGATTCCGAAAACGCCTCTGCGCTGCTCGATATCATGTACAAATTATCCCGCGAGCAGAAAACAACGTTTATCTTTTCGACCCACGACCCGCGGGTGATGGAGCGGGCCGAGCGGTTGATCAAGCTGCGCGACGGGCGTATCGAAAGTGACGAAGTGGTAGCGCAACCCGGCCATGCCGCTCTCGCTTAAACCCGCAATTGCCGGCCTGGCACTGGCGCTGTGCATCGCCCCAGCCGGCGCCATCGAGCTTACCGGTCGCGCGTCCCTATTGGGCCTGGTCGCAAAACCCGCCGCCGGCGACAGCGGTTTTATCGAGGGGGAAAGCGAGTACCTGACAGCCGATCAAATCGGGCTGCGCCTGATGCTGGATGAGATTCGCGAACACGCCGAGTGGTCGGTGCATGTCCGCACGACCCGGCAACACTTCGACGGTTTCCCAAGCGCGGCTGTGCACTCGAGCGACCTGTTCCGCTACCAAGACCTCAGGGACAACTGGCTCGATCAACGCGACGACAACGGTGCCACCCGGGCCGGCATTGAGTTGGACCACGCTTACTACAAACGTCAAGTCGACAACTTCACCTTCACCCTTGGCCGCCAACCGGTCGACTGGGGCAGCGGGCGCCTGTGGCAGCCGCTCAACCTGTTCGGGGCCTTCGCGCCAACCGATCTGGACACCGACTATAAGCCGGGCATCGACGGTGTCACACTCGACTGGTACCCCTCGCCCCACGCCTCTGTTACCACCGCCTACATCGTTTCCCCGCAAGGCGATGCCGCACTGGAAGACAGTCTGGCGACCTACTATCGACGCCAGGTCGGCGAACAATCGGAGATCGGCCTGGCGGCCGGCAGCATCAGCGGCAACCAAGTGGTCGGCGGTTCGTTTGAGAGTGCCTGGCGGGGTATCGGCTGGCGCATCGAGGGCGCTCACTACGACCTGGAAGAAAGCGACGATAAGGGGTTGTTTTATATCGCGGGCATCGACTATCAATTCGAAGAGGGCACGCTGCTCGCGCTGGAATGGTATCACAATCACTTCGGGGTAAAGGAACAAATGGCCCTGGCCGATGAGATCACCGATCCGCTCGTCGTGTTCCAGTTGCAACCGCTGCTGGGGCGGCGCGCCCTGGGAATATCGGTCAACAACGATATCACTCCCCTGCTGCGCGGCACCTATCTGTTGTTGGCAAGCAGCCTCAAAGACATGGACAACGATCACCGTCGTTCTTTTATGCACCAGGTCAACTTTGTGTACTCCGTCAGCGATGAAGCCGACTTTTTGGTGTCCGCACTCTGGGGTACCGGTGACGGGCTGGACGACGGCAGACTGAGATCCGAGTTCGGCCATGTGCCCAAAAGCCTGACGTTGCGTTTCAGGTATTACTTCTAAACACCAATCGCCGCCGGTCAGTGATTGCAGGTTTGATTCGGCAGCCAGCCGGGTTAAAAACGACATGTCAGCCGGTTCTCACTCCATCACAGGTATCAGTCCCGGCACAACGCGGGAAGCACCAAAACCGTGTCACACCACTTGCATTCGGTCAACGGCTCCTTGTGTCGCTCAAACCCGCCTTGGCCGGCCATAAAAGCAGGCGGCGGATAGTTCACAGCGGGGGGGATTTCAACATGGCCGTGGTTGATTTCCACCGCTTCGGGAGCGGGGCGCCCCCGGCGAACAACCGAATGCGGCGGGCCTGTCGACACCGCAGAATTTTGTTGGCCGGCCCGGGCGCGATCGCGGGAGTCGGGCCGGCAAACGAGCCCGGCTCAGGGTTTCATGATATGAATATCGATACGCCGGTTTAAAGCACGACCTCGATCGTTTTCATTGCTGGCTACCGGGTACAATTCACCGAACCCATTCACCGCTACCCGGTCCGGCGCCAACATTCCCACGGTCGTTAAGAACAACTTCACATTAGCAGCCCGTTCCTTGGACAGGCGCAGGTTCCGCGCCCTGCTGCCGGTGGCGTCGGTATGGCCGTAGACTTTGATTTTCGCGTTATCGAACAACCCTATAGCGCCGACCAGCTTGCTGAGCAGCGGGTAATTCTGTACCTCAATATCGGCGCTGTCGACCGGGAAATAGATACCGTGGGCTTGAATCACGACGGCATCACTGTTCTGCACCACGACAGCCTCATCGGCCGAAAAGGACTCCTCCAGATCGGTGAACCGGGCGCGACGCGACTCGCGCACATACGCTTCGCGCTGGTCGTTGACCATGGTCATCACCAGTTCCTGTTCGAGCTTATCGATGGTGGACTGCTTCTCGGCCAAGGTTCGGGTGCGGTCCTTCAGTCCCGTTTGCAGGCGGGTGACGGCATACCCCAGTTCGTCAATAAGCTCGCGGTTGGTCTTGTCGTAAGCCAGGTCTTTATTCAGCTTTTTACCCAGGACATCCAGTTGCTGATGGTACCAGAGCACCATGTCCTCGCGGGAGAAGTCACGCCGTTCAAAGCTTTTTACCAAACGGGTGATCTGGACAGCGCGCGCGGCCAGATACCTGGCCTCGGCGGCATGAAACTGCGCCTTCTCCAACTGCGCCTTGTCGACCTCCAATATCTGCTCCATCAGAGCGAGTTGCTGTCGTGCCAGCTCAAAGCTTTTCGGGGCATACTTATCGGCGTCCACATCCCGGGCCTCTTGCAGCGCCGCTACCGCCTGGGCGGATAACCCTTTTTTTAAACTGTCCAACTCCAACTGGTTATAGATGGGAATCAGCTCATCCCGCGCGGCGCGGGCGCTCTCGGCATCGCCCTGTTCCAACTGCCGGGCCGCGTCTGTCAGTGCCTCCTCGGCGTCCTCGAAACGCTCGGGATAATGCTCGGTCGCCTCGGCATCCAAAACGCGGTTGCGCAGCATGTAGGCCCGGCGCAGCACTTGCCTGCTTTGCACGGCTTGAGCCCTGGCCCGCTCTAAATCCGCCAGCCCTTCACGGGCAATGGCGACACCGGCGTCGACCTCAACAGTGTCTTTGGCCGTCTCCAACGCCAGCGCGTATTTTTCGACAGCAGCCTGCATGGCGATAGGAGCGGTAAGCTCCATCTCCTCGCCGCGGGCCTGTTCCAGCTCATCGCGCAGTTGCGCAATCGCATTACCTCGCTCAAGCACTGCGTCTTTGGTATACTCCACTGATACGCAGGCCGCTAAGCCACACACCATCAATAACAAAAAAATCGGCCTGTATAGCCTGTTCATAAAACACCTCTTTTTGGTTAACGGGTAGCAGAGAAAAACGAAATGGCCACCTGACAACTATCCATCAAGTAATATGTATACTCTCTATCGCTTCTCTTTCGATCTCTCTATCGATCTCTCTATCAAGTAGCATGCCAACTCATCAAGTAGCACGCCAACTCATCAAGTAGCACGCCAACTCTTTATCAAGCACCAGGTTATACATCGGCTCCTGCTCACACCGCCCTGCAACCACAGCGACACCCTCACCTCCGCCGGCTCAGCGCCAAGGCGTAAAACTTTGCGCCAGCATAAAGGCGTCCTGCGCCCGGCTGTAATCCCACCGCTGCAGGCAAACTCCGGCGCGGCCGCCGTCGAGTTGCAGGCGTACAAACGAATTGGGCATGCCGCTTCGCACCCGGCGCGACACAGCGGTACCGGCCTGTACCACCCAGGGGTCGCCCTTGAGCCCGGTGACGTGTTCGCGCAGCGGCGCCATAAACGGATAGTGGATGTGTCCTCCCAACAGTAGATCGACACCCTGTCGGGACCAGGCCCTCAGTGCCGCTGTCGCACCGCGGACGCGGTGTTTAACATCGCTCGGTAACATCACGGCAAAAGGATGATGCGCCACCACCACTTTAATCGCAGACGCCGGCGCGACACTCAAGCTTTCACCGACCTGCTCGATCTGGGCAACATTGATACAGCCGCCGGCATGACGGTAGCGCCGCACCGTGTTCACGCAAATCACACACAAGGTATCGGAGATATAAGCCGGTTCCAGCTCATCGCCGAGGACACGGCAATAACCGCGATAAGGCCACAGCAGGCGAGCGACCAGGTTGTAGAGAGGAATATCGTGGTTGCCCGGAATACTCAGCACCCGCGGGGCGGGCAAATCCGCTAAAAAATTGCCGGCCGCGCGAAACTGCCCGCCGCGCGCGCGCTGGGTGATATCGCCGGATACCAGCAACAGGTCCGGACTCTGCGCCTGCAGACAACGCCGCAACGCGTCGACGACGACTGGATTTTCCCTGCCGAAATGCGTATCGGACAACTGCACTACGATCACGATGTATCCCCGTTGAGCAGGCAGCGCACACCGTGACGGCGGATATGAAACCGCAGCGGCAGTCTCATTTTTATCAGCTCACCGTCCAGCGCCACCTGCACCCGGCGACGCCTTATCTCTACCCGCAGTTCGTCCGTGTTGAAGCAATCAATATTCTCTTCATCGAGCAGTCGTCCCAGCAGTCCATTTGCCAGCAGCCGCAACATTGCGCCAAAAGATACCGGATGCACCCGCAACACGGCCAGTCGTTGCGGATCACCTTGAAAGCGACTATCGAGCTGCTCGAGTTGGCGGCGATTGTGAATGACCATCAACAGCGGTGTCGCCAGCCGTTGGGTATTGCCGTTGTAATGTAGTTTAGCGCGGCTGATATGCCGCTCCCGCAACAGCGTCCAGACACCGGAAACAATGGCACTGAAGCCACTGCGACCGGCTACCTGCTGGTGGGATTCGCGGGCGGCTATCACCTTCGGATACAGCCCCAGGCCTACACTGACGACAAAGGAGCGATCGTTGAGGCAAGCCAGCGGCAGCGTTACCGGTTCGGCACTCAACACAAACCGTAGCGCGGCATCCGGTTCCAGCGGAATATTGTAATTGCGGGCGAAAAAATTGAAGGTCCCCTGAGGCACCACCGCCATGGTTATTGACCGCCCCGCTATTTTGTTGATCACACTGCTGATAGTGCCGTCACCCCCGGCCACCACCAACACGCCGTTACAGCGCTCGCAATACAAAAGCGCCCGGGTGAGCAGTGCATCGAACTCGGCCTCCGGCTCCAGAATAAACGTCTCGCTCCGCCTGTACGAGGGTACCAGCTCGCGCCAAAGAGCCAGTAGTCGATCACCCTGGGCGCTTCCCGATGCACTGTTGGAAAACAATATCAACGGTGGTTGCCTAACCAATTGCACTCCCCTTGTTCGCTTCCTGTATAAATAGCACCCTTGCCAATAACAGCTGTTCAGTGAACCTATTGCCTTGCGCGCACTGGCCTTCAGCAAGCATTTTCTGTACCAGCCAACAGGAGCCCTGTCCTGTAAAACCTGGAAACACCGGTTCCCATTCACAAAGACTGACCGGGCAGAATATATTAACAGTCGGACTGAGAAGTCTCGTATAATCCCGATCACTGGATGGTAAACCTCCTCAGGGACCTCGCCATGGCCGACAAACTACTCGTAATTGAGCACGACGCCGATACCGGTGGCGGTATTGCCCGGTATTACCGCAAAAAAGGTTGGCAGGTCGAAGTCGCAACCAGTGTCGAAAAAGCGCGGCATTACCTGCTTGAAGACGAACTCAATCCCCATGTAATTATCGCGGATTTAGGACTGCCCGACGGCAATATCCTCGATTACCTGGAGGAATTGCACCAGCAAATCGACTACAGCGAGTGGGTATTTGCCATCGCAGCCGATGGCGATACCGATATGGAACGCATCGATGAGCTGGCCTACGATTTTCTGGAAAAACCCTTTGATCAAAGGCGCCTGGACAAGGTGCTCAAGCGCGCCCTGCGTGCTTCCCAGACAACCCGTCGCCTGCAGAGCTACTCCGCAGCCGATACCAAACGCTATCAACTCGATGCCTATGTGGGCAACAGCGAAGCGGTGCGAACATTGAAAGACATGTTGCGGCGGCTGGCCGAGGTGCCGATCAGCACCATGATCATTACCGGGGAAACCGGCACCGGCAAGGGACTGGCGGCACGCATCATCCATCACACGGGCCTGCGCAAAAACGGCCCGCTGGTGGAACTCAATTGCGCCGCCCTGCCAAGGGATTTGATAGAGTCAGAGTTGTTCGGCCACGAAGCCGGCGCTTTTACCGGGGCCAAAAGCCGCCACCGCGGGCTGCTGGAACAGGCCGACGGCGGTACCTTGTTTTTGGATGAAATCGGTGACATGGATATCGATTTGCAGACTAAACTGTTAAAGGCTATCGAAGACAGGCGGCTGCGTCGGCTGGGGAGCGAACGCGAAATCACCGTGGACGCACAGATCATCGCCGCCACCGGTATCAATCTGGAGCAGGCAGCCGCTGAGGGCAGGTTCCGCGAGGACCTCTATCACCGCTTGAGTGTCTTTTGCGTAACCCTGCCGCCGTTGCGGGAGCGCAAGGACGACCTGGTTGAAATGCTGCCGAGCATTGTGGCGGAATACAATGCCAAAGCCAATAAACATGTGGAAATAGTACCGGACGAGGTATGGGAGAAACTGCTGAGTTACGGTTGGCCAGGCAATGTGCGCGAATTGCGCAATGTTATCGAGCGCTGCGTGCTACTGTCATCGGGCGAGGAATTTCCGATCAGATGGCTGCAACTGGAGGAAAATTGTACACCCGGGTCCGCGAAAGCTATGGGCGCCGGTGCATCCCGCGACACCATTACCATCCAGTTGGACGGCAGCATGTCACTGGACGCAATGGACAGCCATATCATTCAAACCGCACTGCAACTCAACAGCTACAACATCGCAGAAACCGCCAGGGTGCTGGGTACTACGCGGGAGACGCTGCGCTACCGTATCCAGAAATACGATTTGCAGACCTCCTGACAATCACTAACAGCACCCCTTTCTGGTCGCCTGCGACAACCTATATTACGCCGATATTATTTTCTTACTATTGCTGCAACGTGCACATTTCTGCGTTGTTCAGTGGCAACCGTAGCGGCTAAAACATGCCAGCCGGCATGGGGTCGTATAGAATGTAGCCGGCGTCAAAACCTCAATCCTCTTGACCGGTACCTTGACTCGATGTTCGGACCACCGGATAAACAAACATAAAGAATTGAAAGATTTACAATATGCATAGTAAAAACATTACTTATTACCAAGTTCAATTGGAGTACGCACTGGGGGTTCCCTTTATCGATGGCAACCGATTGAAAGCCCTGCAAAACGGAGCTGAGATCTTCCCGGCCATGCTGGCGGCAATTGCACAGGCGCAAGACAGCGTAGACTTTGAAACTTTTGTTTACTGGCAGGGCGACATAGCCCGGCGCTTCGCGGATGCCTTGGCTGCGAAAGCCCGCGAGGGTAAAACCGTGCGGGTACTGCTGGACGCTTTTGGGGCAAAAACGATATCCGTAACCCTGGTAGAGAAAATGCAAAGCGCGGGTGTCGAAGTGCGTTGGTTTCGCCCGCTCGCCACCTGGCGTTTGTGGCGCAACGACAAACGCACGCATCGCAAAATTCTCGTTATCGACGACCGCATCGGCTTCACCGGCGGCGTGGGTATTGCCGAAGAGTGGGAGGGAAATGCCAGTAACCCAAGTGAATGGCGAGAGACGCATTTCAAGCTGGATGGCCCGGCGGTTCGGGGATTGAAATCCGCCTTTCTCGACAACTGGAACGAAGCGGGCGACTGGACCTGGGACGGGCAACGCACGCCGACACCGGCGCACCCCGACGGCGAGCCCGTGCAGATTGTGCGCGCCTCCTCGACTATCGGGTGGACCGAAATGGCTTCCCTGCTGCGCGCGCTGGTGTCGGTGAGCCGGCAATCCCTGACGATAGTAACGGCTTATTTCGTACCCGACGCGAAGTTGGTCGACATACTCTGTGCTGCCGCACAACGGGGCGTGGAGGTACGCCTGCTGTTGCCCGGCAAGTACATCGACAAGCGGCTTCCGCAGCTCGCCGGGCAGCTCAGTTTCGAGCGTCTGCTCGCCGGTGGCGTCAAGATATGGATTTACCAGCGCACCATGCTGCATGCGAAACTGATGACGGTCGACGGCACCCTGGCTTGTGTGGGATCGGCTAATCTGAATCACCGCTCCCTGGGTAAGGATGAAGAGTGCTGCGCTGTTGTTTTATCGCCCGCGTTAGCCGCCGAGCTGGAAAGTGATTTCATTGCCGATTGCAGCCACGCCGAGCAACTAACGCTCGCTGCATGGAAAGGCCGCAGCACCTGGCTGCGCGCCAAGGAGCGCCTTGCTCGCCTGTTGATCGAGCAACTCTGAGAGGCCGGTGCCAAATCCGGCACTCATCCAATACTGCGGGCCTCGGCTGCGGGCTTCACTTCTTGGCTATAATCCAAACGGCATGTACAATGCCGGGAATATAACCCAGCAGCGTCAATAGTATATTCAACCAGAACGCGCCACCGATACCGACTTGCAGAAACACGCCTAAGGGTGGCAGCAAAATCGCCACCAATACGCGAATAAAATCCATAATGCCTCCTCAATAACACGCTGTCGTGCCAATCACACCTGACAAACCACGCCATTTAAGCGGCACAACAGGAGCGGTCTCACTTACCCGAGTCCGCGCCGCAAGGTGGATTCACTTCCTGGTTTTTATCTGGGCCCGCAATTTATCCTGGCACTCTCCGACCTCGTCGTAAGCGTTCACCAGCACGGCACGGCAGTCGACAGCGGGCTCTTCGTCCAGGGCGGCAATAATGGCTTTCAACGTATTCTCTTCAACTTCGTATAACTGTTGGATGTAGGCATACTCTGAATCGGGGACCACCAGCGCGAGAATGTTGGTGTACAGTTTGCGTGTCTCAAGGACAAAAGAATTCCCTTCTTCCGGCGCCCCTTTTTCAGCTTCGATGTAGGGCTGAAACCTTTCTATGATCTGCCGGCGCTTATTTGCCGTGAATTCAAACAAGGTTGCGAGCGCGGGATCGTTGACCTTGTCCCGCGCCTGGGTGTAAAAATCTACACCGCTATTCAGCGCCTTAACAATGTCACTGATATGGCTTTTCTCGCTTGCACCTACATCTTCCATAAAATAGCCCCCTAGCGCTCGGCTAACCCTGGGGGACCATCGAGGGCATGGCTTGCGAAGAAACCATTTCGATGTTCCCCAGGCAGCATAACCCGGCTGCCGGTTGCGGCTGCCGGGCTGCTGTACTCGCCTCGAGCATCACTTGCCGCTTAACAGTTCTCACCGGTAACATCTTCACACGCATCTTCGACTGCATTGCCGGCATCCTTGACTGCATCACCAGCATCGTCCAGGGCGCGATCTATTTTCTCGCCAGCTTCTTCAGCGGGTCCCTCCTCACAGCCGACTACCCCTATTGCCAGGGTGAGTATAATAAACAGTGAATAAAAGTATTTCATAAGACTTTCCTTTTATAAGTTGAACATTTTACAAAATTGAAAACTCTACTACATTGAACTCGAGTGCCGTGACACTCGCGCCCAAAGGCGCCGGGACGGCCTGAAGCCAACCCCACTGAACAAATCACCAAACTACAGAACCGGCTAACGGGACACGGCTTTCAGTCGGTTATTGACTTCGCTAACACCTTCCACAGGCTACCTGGCCATCATAAGACAATTACAGGCAGTTAACATTTACAAGGGCCGCTTGTAACTTAACATAGGCCTCTGCCGATAGTTAGCTAAATATACTTTGGAGGCAGGGCCTGCCGCCCAAGCTCTTTACAACGGCGGACGCCGGCCCTTTACCAGGTGCATAACCAAAGTGATTACTAACAACACCAAAAAGACAAAGAACAAAATTTCTGCAATACCGGCGGCCGTACCCGCCAAACCGCCAAAACCCAAAACTGCGGCTATCAGTGCAATCACAAAAAATATCACTGCCCATCTCAACATAACCCTTCTCCTCGTGCGTCATTTGAACTCTCGACCACCCCGGCAACAACCAGGGTGTATTCGCCCGTTGAGGCCCCAGGCAACTCTCCGTATCACTCGACTCGATAGTAAATCAGAGAGGCCTCGTCATCTGGCTAGTCGTAACTGACAGCCTCATTGCCAGGGTTAAAGCAGGAAGTATGCCAAAGAGTTACATCGACCAAACAACAGACGTCGAAACCCGCGCCCGACCTTTGGAATAAACGGTTGCGAACCCAGAGAAGTTTTTACAGTGTCAAACTATGCACAGTCATAGCGCCATCCGAAGGCAACCACGTTCCTTGCGTTCGGGGGTGGGGTTGGCACCTGCTAAGGGGGTTGGCACCTGCCAAGGTGGTTCTCACCACCCAACCGGGCCTTTTCCCCCAGTGCCCCCGCCCGGGGTCTATATAGGGTAACCGGAAAACGTGAACTTTCTTGCGCACTGGTGCAATATGCAGACTCCACTCACCAGGGGAGACTACCGGCGATGCTAAACCGCCTGGCAAAGTTCTGGGATAGCCTGCAAGGCAGCTACTGGTTTATTCCGAGCCTGATGGCTGTCGGAGCCTTTCTCCTGGCCCATGTGCTGACGGCGAATAACCAGTATTTACAAAACACCTATGCGCAGTATCTCCAATGGCTTTATCTATCCAAACCGGAAGGTGCCCGTATTCTATTGTCGACAATCGCCGGGTCGATGATTACGGTCGCCGGCGTCACCTTCTCCATCACCATTGCCTCTGTCGCCTACGCCACCACCCAGTACGGGCCACGCCTGCTGACAAATTTTATGGAAGACCGCGGCAACCAGTTTACACTGGGAACCTTTATCGCCACTTTCCTCTACTGCCTGTTGGTACTGCGCACTATTGCCAACGCCGACGTACCGACTTTGCAGCCGGGCGACGCGGGGGTAACCGGGGCTTTTGTGCCGCATATCGCCGTGGCATTCGGCGTACTGTTGGGGATCGCCAGCATCTGCGTATTGATTTACTTCATTCATCATGTACCGGCATCAATTCACGCCTCCAACGTTATCGCGGATATCGGGGCATCGCTGATCGACAGAATAAAAGTTATCTACCCCAACAGCCTGCAGCCGGCGGCAGACACGCAGGAGTCCACCGACTACGCAGAGTTGGTTGTAGACAAAATCGATATACAAGCCAGCCAAAGCATAGAATCCAGCGGCAATGGCTATTTACAGTTTCTCGACCTCGACTACCTTCACAACATAGCCTGTGATATCGACGGCACCATTGTAGTCAACTGCCGGCCGGGGGATTACCTCAGTCAAAGCAGTTGCCTCGGTTGGACAATCACACCGGATGCCGCCAACACACTGGCGGCGCCAGACCTGGACAAAGCATTTATCATCGGCACCAAACGCACGCCTGCGCAGGACATTCTTTTTCTCTCCAACGAACTGGTGGAAATCGCGGTGCGGGCCTTGTCGCCGGGTATCAACGACCCGTTTACGGCAATGGATTGCATGGACTGGCTGAGTAGCGCCTGTCGCTGTCTCGCGACACGCCGGGTCGATAAACCGGATTATCTGGACGAAGACGGCACACTGCGCCTGCTGTACCGGCAGGTCGACTTCACGGAGTTTACCCAAACCACGTACACACGCCTCAGTGCTTACGCCGCCACCGATCGCAATGCCGCCTTGCACTTTCTCACCACGATCGGGCGGGTTGTCATCTCCTGCCCATTACAATCGCAGCGCCAGACGCTACTGTCACTGTTGACGCCAATGTTGGAACGCGCGAAACAACAACACTGTGAGGGCGACGTAAAGGAGCTACAAAGACGCAAGGCCATATTGGAGGGCATCGCCGCCAGCCCCATGCTTGTGAACCGGCACCTGTTACGTGAACACTGGTTGGCCGGGGGAACCTAATTCATAATCTGCTGCGTGACAACTCCGCTCTCCCCCTCCATTCTCGGAAAACGCTCCCCCATACTTGCCGACCACAGTAGCATAGGCCATCGATAGTCCCTTCCCCACTTCCTTACTTGAGCACGAACGCATCCAGGACCTATATCACTTCAAGAGTAATACCATGATCGAGGTGTGTAATATCTGCAACAGTTGACTGCAAGGAAGGACTGTTGAAATCCACCATAGTCCAGTGCATATCCACCGCTGTTGCCATCGACATCGGCACGGTAGTACCTAGACAGGTATCCGTATGGATGGCACGCAAAATGCAGTTCTCCTGCTACCCGCAGGAAGTTGCGAGTTAGAATCCAAACCGGGTGGGACATTGGTGGACATGGTCAAAATCCAGTCCACCCAGGCCGGGCACATATACTTGTGAGAATCAGGTATCAACGCAGCCGGCGGTATACGGATTATTCGGAGACAACAAAATGACGACAGCAGCTCACGCAACAGCACTGCACCATAACCAGGGAGTTCCCCAAACCAAGAGCCGGACATAGCAAACTGGAAAAACACCTCAATTCACTGAAACAAACCGATAAGAGTTCTCGGCAAACGACTACGGACGGCATTATCCACACCTGGGACAAGACACAAAAAATCCTGCCGCGACAAACCCAGTTTAAAAAACCTGGATCACTACCCAAAGCTTTTTCAGGAGTTTTTTCAATGCCGATAAAGAGCATATTGATTCACTTGGACGACAGCGAGGCGTGTGACGGTCGCCTGAAGATCGCTGCTGTTTTAGCACAGCGGTTCGGGTCTCTGTTAAAAGGTTTGTATATCGAGCCGCCCCCGCCCCAAACGAGTAGCCTTAAACTGCAGTCCCCTGAAACTGCGGATATGCCTCAGGAACCAGAGGCCTTACCTATCAGCAAATACTATATTACCGAGGAAAAATCGCGCATTCAGGCACGACTCGAGCACCATATCCGTACTCTAAAACCCCTACCGCCCTGGGAAAGCAGCAGTGGCCCTCTCAGTCAGGCCCTGGCACAAAACAGCTGTTATCACGATTTGATCATCCTCAGCCGCACCGTCACGCAGGGTAATCTGCTGGACGACATGTTTCTGGCCGCCGCCAACACCGCAGTCAACAGCGCTTGCGCAGTGCTGATGCTACCTGACGACTACACGGCAACCGAGCCCTGTTCACATCCACTGATAGCCCACGACGGCAGTCGCGAGGCCGCGCGGGCATTGCGCGACTCTCTGCCGTTTTTACAAACCGCCGGGCAAATCGATGTGTTCTCGGGCAAGACGACAACAGCAACGGCGGAGTTCCGCCAACGAGCCGACAGCGGCCTCCTCAACTACCTGCGCCTGCACGATGTTGAACCGACCCTGATCAGGGAGCAACGCGCAGGGCCGGATATCAGTGAAGTACTACTGACCCACGCCAAGGAAAGGCAAAACGACCTGATTGTAATGGGCGCCTACGGTCGCTCGCGCCTGGCGGAGCTGGTCATGGGCGGCGCGACCCGCAATATACTGAAAAACGCGCCAGTGCCCGTTCTATTGTCGCACTGACACCTTATCAGTTAAGGTAGTGCAACCTGGCCGTCGTCCGGTACTGACGGCCACCGCCCATTCCGGTGCTCTATGGCGGCCCCATATCGGGACGCCAGGCTACGACCTCATTTGCGGTGATCCGTTGCCGGCCGGAAATCGACAACAGTCAGGGAAAAGTAAACAGCGTGAAATCCAAGTTAAGCACCCTCTTTTTGGTTATTATCTGTCTGGTGGGACTGTCGGCCCCGTTAGCGGCAAACGAGAACCAAGCTGCCGATGCCGCCCAAATCGAACCGGAAGTCATCGAGCAGATTGCCGTTATTATCGATGAGATATCCAGTCTCAAGACCGAAATAGCCCGTCTCGACAAGTCGCTTGCAGCCACCAAGCTGGAAGCAGAGATCGAATCCCTTGCAGCGCAGCGACAGAACGTACTCGAGCAGCTCAAAAAACAGCAGAACGCGCTCGAGCAAATCGCCACCGGGGCTGTCGACTTATCCCTGTTCAGGAAAGCACCGGTCAATGATTTCAACTGGCAAACCGAGGTCAAGGAGATTCTCAGGCCAATTCTTTTCGAGTTGAAGAAGCTGACTGAAAAACCGCGCCAGATTGAAAGTCTGCGCAGCCGGGAAACATCGCTGCAAACGCGCATAGAAGCTGCCACTATCGCCATTGAGGAGATAGGCATATTGATAGCCGCAGTCGAGGTCGAGGATACGAAAAAAGCGCTGGCGCCGCTGTTGACAAGCTGGCAGGAGCGGCGCGAGGACCTCGAGCGCGAATTGAACCTGGTGCGCTTCCAACTCAATGAAAAACTGGACAACAGCGAGGCCAAAGGCACGGTTATCGCCAGGGCGTTGAAGGAGTTTTTTACCGGACACGGCTTGAATCTGTTTCTGGCGATCATCGCTTTTATCATCACCTTTGCCGTGCTGAGGTACTCGAGTCATCTGGTGAAACGCTGGATCAAGCGGGGCCAAGACGCCGAAAGTCGGCTTTTCTCGCGCCTGGCCCATGTGATCTTTCAGGTATTTACCGTCGTCGCCGCTACTTTTGCCTTGCTGGCGACACTTTATACACTGGGTGACTGGCTGATCCTGACACTGCTGTTGATCTTCCTGGTCGCGGTGGCTTTCACTTTGAGAAACTCGCTGCCGCGGTACGTGGACGAAGTAAGGCTTCTGTTAAATATCGGTCCGGCGCGCGAGGGAGAACGCGTGATCTACAATGGCCTGCCCTGGCGAATATCACGGCTGAATATTTACTCCGTGCTGATCAACCCTGTATTGACAGGCGGGCGGCTGCGCTTACCCATGCGGGTGATGAACACACTGATCTCGCGGCGCTGGTCGCGGGAAGAACCCTGGTTCCCCACCAAAGCCGGCGATTACCTGATCCTGGCGGATGATACCTTTGGGAAGGTCGCCATGCAAACCCCGGAGTTCGTTCAGCTGAAGCTGTTCGGCGGTGCGATAAAGACCTACCCGACTCTGGATTTCCTGGCCCAAACCCCGCGTAACTTATCCGGCGGCTTCAGCCTGTTTGTCACGTTTGGCCTGGATTACTCACTGCAGGAGAAAATCACCACTGATGTGTTGACCGCCATGCAGCGCAACATCCGCCAGGCAGTCGAGACAAGCCGCTACGGCGAACACCTGGGTGAGCTGCGGGTGGAGTTCAAGGAAGCCGGCGCCTCCTCACTGGATTTGATGATTATCGCCGCTTTTGACGGTGCGGCAGCGGCAGATTATATACCGCTCGAACGTTTTATCCAGCGCGCTGCGGTGGACGCGTGTAATAAAAACGCCTGGACCATTCCCTTTACCCAACTCACTGTCCATATGCAGCCGGATGATTACACACAAAACTCGAGCCCCGCCACTGCCGAGGCGTCGGACCAACCTGCTCAGCCTAAATCCGGCCATTAGTATATTCGAGCCAGCCTGTTATCCCCCATAGTCTGGCTCGATACTTGCTGCTCCTTCCTTACAGAGCCCCTCTCAGAGAGCTTATCAACCAACGGTATGCTAACAGAGATGCCCTGCTTTACGCTTAGGCGGCTCTGTTAAACACCAGGGTAGTGTAAAAAGGATAAATGCAGCTATGAAAGAAAAAAAAACTGAAAGTCGCTCAATCGGTTCCATGATAGGGACAGCGGTAATTGTCGTTGTTTTATTATTTATTATTTACGGGTTGGCAACCGACCTTCCGAATACCGCCGGCATTTTTGTTTGTTGCGGTTGAAAAGGCTCCAGGCGCTTCCCGCGCCTGCTTTAATGACTGGCAATATATTTGCCTTTGTTCCTGCCTGAGAATCTCACCAGGTATTGAGTGGCCGCTGCTGTGGCGCTATCAACATAGACCGGCTACTGCTCTACCGCCACCAGATCTTCCTCAAGTAAACGCTTGCTGACAATATCGATAACCGAGCGCGACAATTCACCAATATCATCCGGTTCGTAGGTCTGGGAGACTGCCGTCCACACCAGGCGATCAGCGGTATTTTCATGCAGCGTGGTTTCGACCACATAGTAGGCGCGCTCCTCCCAATAGGCAGGATTGCGGGTTACCTGCCGGCCGGCACTCCAATAAGAATAATAATGCGCAGTCGAGTTGTAGTAATCGTAGATCGGATCATGTGGATGCACATTACTGTAAGCGGCATAAGGTGTGGGGGGACGATAAACGTGATCATGATCGATAGCGATCAATTTGAATATCAGGATACCGTCTGCGTTGGCATTGAGCAATTTGTCTTCCAGTTCTTCGTAGGAGTAATCCCGAGCAGACTCTATGACATTGTGCCCCTCAACAGCCTCTACGCCGCCGGCGCGCAGGGCCGCCACTGCGCTCTGCTCGAAGCGGCGGTTATCGGCCTCCGTTTCAAACAACGCCAACACGGCGATCTTCCGCATCGGCGGCTTCGCAAACGTCGGGTCCTGCCAGTTCGACTTGATGCTGGTCGGCGCGGCACAGGCGCCGAGAAACGCAGCAAGCAGTGCGCCAATGAAGACAATACAACCGATTCTGTAAATTCTACCAAACATATCCGTTCCTCCTTCAGGCAAATATCAATAACTGTGACATCAGCTGGACCTCGGTAGGCCCCTTGGCAGTGCTGGAGCAATAGCTATGCCAAAGATTGACAGTTGCGGCTTCAACCCGAGCGCTCATATCACGCCCGGGACCACCGGCGATCCGTGGTGGTTTTGCCCCTCATCGGTTGAAATCGACCGGCATTTGCGAGTATTGACGGTGCCGGTACGAAACATGCGGCGGTATGAATTGTGCGGCGGTATGAATTGTGCGGCGGTATGAATTGTGCAAAAGCCTCGGTAACATTGGCAAAGCCCCACAATCAGGAGGCAATTTATGAAAGACCCCATCTTGCAGTCAAAACCTGAGGAAGTCGAAACCCACAGCGGCGTTGCCCGCGAGGATCGCCGGGACCTCGCCGGCTATCTTTCCGAAGCGCTGGCGGATACCTACTTGCTCTATGTCAAAACCCAGGGTTTTCACTGGAATGTGGTGGGCCCACTATTTTACAGCCTGCATAAACTCACCGAAGAGCAATACGAAGATATGGCCGAGGCTATCGACACCCTCGCCGAGCGGATTCGCGCCATCGGCTTTCCCGCCCCGAGCAGCTTTCACCAGTTTAAACTGGTGGCCTCGGTCGAGGAGGAAACCGGAATGCCCACCGCCGAGCAAATGATCCAGCAGTTGGTTGACGGCAATGAGATATGCAGCCGCAAACTGCGCAAGGCGGTCTCCGAGGCCGATCGGGTGGGCGACGTGAAAACGGCCGACCTGCTGACTGAACGCATTGGTCAACATGAAGAAAATGCCTGGATGCTGCGGGCACTGCTGGCGTAGCGGAGGCTATTGAATCGGTGCATCGGTGGCGCTCTGCGGCGCCACCATGGTGGTCTCCGGCTCCAGTTTTTCCTGGAACTTTTCAACCTGGCCCAGGACCTTGTCAGTTTTCATTTCATAGTGGGCCAGGTGGAATAACGCCTCCCCCTCGTGGACCAGCGGCAGGTAGGTGCGTCCGATAACGATACCGTCGGCCTGCGCCACCACCTCGTACTCGCTCACCCCCAGCGGGTCAGCGATCACCCCCAGGACACTGCCTTTCTCGGCTTTGGCACCGAGCGGCACCAGCGCGCGCAAGATGCCGCTGTGGGGCGCCCTGACCCAGGTGGTATTGGTTGAAACCACCGGTTTACGCACCGCTGTGGCCGTTTTCAGCCGGGGCAGCATACCAATTTCCCGCATAATGTTAACGACGCCCCGGACGCCGGCGCGAATACAAATTTCATCAAAGCGCAACGCCTCCCCCGCTTCGTAGAGCAGGATTGGAATACCGGCGTCACTGCAAGCCTGGCGCAGGGAGCCGTCGCGGATTTTAGAGTCGATAATCACGGGGACACCAAAGGCGTGAGCCAGCGTTCTCACCGCCTCGGTGCTAAGATCCGCCCGCACCTGGGGCAGATTACTGCGATGCCTCGCACCGGTATGCAGATCAATACCGTGAGTACATTTTTTGACGATTTCTCTAAAGAAAGTATTGGCAATGCGGCCCGCGAGTGATCCTTTACTGCCCCCCGGAAAAGTACGGTTGAGGTCGCGCCCATCCGGCAAATAGCGTGAATGACTCAGAAAACCGTGCACATTGACCACCGGGATAGCGACCAGGGTACCCTTGATACTCTTTAGCTGCCTGCGTTTGAGCACGCGCCGAATGATATCGACCCCGTTGATTTCATCGCCGTGGATAGCCGCAGAGATAAACAGCACCGGCCCGGCCTGCTTGCCGCAGATAACATGAACTGTCATCTGTACATCGTTGTGGGTGTACATCGCCGCCAGCGGCAGATCGATGGTTTTGTACTCACCAGGCCGGACCGTCACACCGGCTATTTCGATCGGGGTATTTTTGCTCGGCATAACTCAGCCCTTGCCGCGGGTGCGGGTCTTGTTGGGTTTCGCATTGGTTTCGATAAATTGAATAATCGCCCCGGCAACATCTTTGCCGGTGGCACTCTCAATCCCCTCCAAGCCCGGGGACGAATTGACCTCCATCACCAGCGGCCCCCGCTCGGCACGCAGCAGGTCCACACCCGCCACATGCAACCCCATGGTCTGCGCAGCCGTCACCGCCGTGCGGCGCTCCAGCGGTGTGAGTTTAGTCAGCTCCGCCGTTCCCCCCCGGTGCAGGTTCGAGCGAAACTCACCCGCCTGGGCCGTTCTCTGCATCGCCGCCACCACCCGGTTACCGATCACCAGACAACGCACATCGCTGCCGCCGGCCTCTTTGATAAATTCCTGCACCAGAATGTCTGCCTTCAGCTCACGAAAGGCGTCGATCACGCTCTCTGCCGCCTTCGCCGTCTCCGCCAGAATCACCCCGCGCCCCTGGGTGCCGGCCAACAGTTTTACCACCAGCGGCGCACCGCCGGCCAGTTTGATCAGATGTTTGGTATTGTTGATATCGTGGGCAAAGCTGGTGTTGGGCATGCCCACATTTTTGCGTGACAGCAGTTGATGGGCGCGCAGTTTGTCGCGCGAGCGTCCGAGCGCCACCGACTCCGTCAAACAGTAGACGCCCATCATTTCGAACTGACGGATAACGGCCAGTCCGTAGTTGGTAATCGAGGCGCCAATACGCGGGATTACCGCATCATAGCCGACCAGCTTCTCCTCACCGTACCACACCACCGGTTTGGTCGAGGTGATGTCCATATAACACTTCAAGGTATCGACCACCCGGACCTCGTGATCGCGCTGCTTGGCAGCCTCGACCAGACGGCGGGTGGAATACAGTTTTCTATTGCGTGACAATATCGCTATTTTCATAATGGTTTTCCTTTAAATTCAGTGAACAGTCGGCGCTTCGATACGAAAAGGTCTGTGCAAAGACTACGCCGGCGCAACGTGCAAACCAGTGCGGCAGCACCTAATATCGACCATGCTCGTCCCTGTCGACCAGGGTAATGGGGAACGGTGCCGAAGCGGCACCGGTGTACAAGCTCACATGGGGAAAAGGTATTTCGATACCGGCATCGTCAAAGGCCTGTTTTACCTGTTCCTGGATGCTGTTTCTCAAAGCCAGCCAGTTTTCCCGTGTAGTCCAGACGGAAAACTGGATATCGATTGAGGAGTTGCCAAACCCCTTCAGGATAAACAGCGGCTTGGGCTCCTCCAGGCACAAAAGGTTTCTTTCCGCGACCTGTAACAACACCTCCCGGGCCTTGGCAATGTCCGATTTATAGGCGATGCCGACCAGTAAATCAAAACGGCGAATCGGGTATTTGGTCAGAGTGGTCACCTCCGACTTGATCATGGTTTCGTTGGGAATCCGCACATAGAGATTATCGAAGGTGCGCAGCTTGACCGACAGTAAATCCACCGACAACACCTCTCCGGTGGTGGTGCCGACCTGGATGATGTCACCGATGGAAAAGCTGCGCTCACCCAACACAAACAGGCCGGAAATCAGGTTCGAGGCCGATGTCTGGGAAGCAAACCCCAGCGCCACCGACAGAATCCCGGCCGCACCCAGCAAGACACTCAGCTTAAACCCCAACTGGTGAAAACCGCTGATCAGAAACAGCGAGAACAGCAGCCAGAAAATACCGCGCCCGACCAGCGCCAGGGCGTGGTGCGACAAACGCTCCAGCAACAGGTAGCGGGCCAGCTTGCTGCCCAGCCGGGCGGCAAAAAAACCGGCCACCACCAGAATCAGGGCACGCAGAACGTTGCTCCAATCCCAGGCACTTTTGAGCACTTCTATCTGTTCCATGGCAAGTCTCTATACGCTTTCATACAAGTTTGATCTATGCCAGCAGTAAATTGATGGCTTTGTCCAACACACCTTTACCGCTACCTTTACGGGGTTCGGCAAGCTGTGTTTTTTCCTCCTCCCGCTTGAGATGATCCGGGTCGATATCGATCTTGGCGCGGCTCAAGTCCGCCTCCACCGTCACCCGCACGGGGGATGTCCAATACTCGCCATTGACCACATAGAGGGTCAGAAACGGCACCGGCAGGTTCACCCGTTCCAGCACCAGCTTAACGTCGCTTTTATTGTGGATCATTACCGGCGTCACCGCTTTGAACGGTACCGGCTCCAGCAGCGCCGCGTCGAGCCGCGCGCGGGTGGTGCTGGCATAGCATACTTCGCCCTCGTAGGTGTTGGGCCCAAACCAGGTATCAGACAGTTGTGCTGCCGGCAGCTCCACCAACTGTTGTTCTGCCACCCATATGGAAATCCATAGTGTCGTGCTGATATAAATGACCGCGGTGTTATCGGGCAACACTTCCAACACATCGGTGGGTCTCGATACGATAGGGCGATCAGCGAGCCTGAGCCGGGTGCTGAGCTTACCGTCGGTGGTACTGGTCACCAGCCTGGAGATTTTGGGCGCGCCGTAGGTCGCCAGGCGCTCCTGCGCGGGCGCACTGCCATAGGTATATTCGACCCGCCACTCGTGGTTGTGGCGCTGCACCTGCGCAAACAGCGACCCGAACACCAGGCAGTGACAATCGCCCACTTGCACGGCTTGTTCCGTTACCACTGTATTGTCCGAAAACGAATAGCTCACACCATTAATCCTTCACCAAACCGCTTTTGTGCACAAAGCACCCAATCATACCCATACCACACCTACACCACACCTACACCACACCTACACCACACCTACACCACACCTACACCTACACCACACCTGCGAGCCTGCGACCAACCTACCGGCGCCGCAAGCCGCTGCTCGAGTCGACTATAGCGCCGCCGGCCCAAATTACAATCAACTCTACTAAAATCGACCCTACCGGGAAGCTATTTGAAACGCACCCCTTGTGGGACGGCTCGCCCCTGTTTTAAGCTTGCCCGTCTAACCTACGCCAGCCCGCGGTGTAACCCCGGCAGCAATGAGGATCACCATCTAGTGGATGAAGCAAAACAGCTCTACAGCGCACTGGCCGACTACCTACCGGTTCTGGCCGTTACCGCGGCGGTGACCGGCATCCTGTGGATGCTGCATCTGCTGTTGTTTCGCCGCGGCGCGCAATTGGGAACCGAGAAGCGCCTGCCGCGCCAAGTGGTTATGCTGCTGCTCACCGGCATCGGTGTGGTGATGGTTATTCTGGCCCTGCCAACCTCCGACGCCACCCGCGGCCAATTGCTGAGTCTGCTGGGGCTGTTGCTGAGTGCGATCATCGCGCTGTCCTCCACTACGTTCGTCTCCAATGCCATGGCCGGCATCATGCTGCGCTCGGTGGGCAGTTTCCACCCCGGCGATTTTGTCCGCGTCGGCGACCACTTGGGGCGGGTTACCGAGCGCGGCCTGTTCCACACGGAGATCCAGACCGAGGATCGCGACCTGACCACCCTGCCCAATCTGTTTCTGGTATCGCAGCCGGTCACCGTCGTGCACGCTTCGGGCACGATTGTCTCGACCCAGTTGTCACTCGGCTACGACATTCCGCGCACCCAGATCGAGCCTCTGTTGATTGAGGCCGCCGGGCAGGCCGGGCTCACCGAGCCGTTTGTGCAGGTGATGGAACTCGGTGACTACTCGGTGGTGTATCGCATCGCCGGTTTTCTCGTCGAGGTCAAACACCTGCTGACCACCCGCTCTAATCTCTGCAAACAAGTGCTGGACACGCTGCACCAAAACGGCATAGAAATCGTGTCACCGACCTTTATGAACCAGCGCGTGCTGCCCGAGGGGGCCAGCATCATACCCCGGCGGCCGCACCTGTTTGAAACCCGGCAGAGCGACGCCGGGCAAACGGTGCCGGAAGCGTTGATTTTCGATAAGGCCGATAAAGCCGGCAAACTCGAGGAACTGCGCATCCTGAAGGAGGCCTTACTGGTCGAAATCAAAACGCTCGAGGCGCAGCTTGGTCAGGCCGATGAGGCCGAGCGCGCAAGCCTGACAAAGAAACTGAACCGCCATAGAAAACGCGTCAAGGGTATCTCGAGCCGCCTTGAAAACGGGGCAAAAAAGGACTGACACAGCACTTGTCTCCCGTACTACTCCGCCCGTCATCATCCCCCGATGGCGGGGTCGAAGCATAACCTCCGCTAGCCCTGCGGCAACATCCCCGACAACAGGGTCGCGATACCGAGAAACGACATAAAGCCGGCAATATCGGTAACCGTGGTCAATACAATTGAGGAAGACTGCGCCGGGTCCTGTCCCAGTTTTTTCAGCAAAATCGGCACCAGTGCACCGGCGGAGCCGGCAATCACCAGAGATACCACCATCGACAGGGCGATCACCAGCGCCAGACCCAGCGACTGACTCCAAACCCACACCCCCACGGCGCAGGTCAGGGCGATGGCCACGCCGTTGATAAAGCCGGTACTCATTTCTTTCAACAATATTCTCAGCCAACTGCGGGTGGTTATTTCCCGCAGCGTCAGACCGCGCATGGTCACCGCCAGCGCCTGGGCACCGGCATTGCCGGACTGACCGGCGGCTACCGGCAGCAAAATGGCCAGCGCCGTAAACTGCGCGATAAGCCCTTCAAATGCACCCACAACGGCGGCCGCCGCAAAGGCCGTAAGCAAGTTGATTTGCAGCCACGGCAAGCGTTTGCGCACGGAGAACAGGCTGCTCGACAGCGCTTTTTCATCCTTGCTGGCACCCACCATCGTCTGCATATTGGTGACCAGCTCTTCTTTGATATCCTGGTACAGGGCCGCGGTTTTTATGACTCCCACCAGGTTGTCATCGCTGTCGAGCACCGGTACGGCATCGGTTTTCGCCGCCTCGAGTCTCTCCACCACCTCGTCTTTAGGGTCCAGTGTATGCACGGTCAACAGCATGGGCAGTGCCAGGTGCGACAGACGCTGGGTTTTGTCGGTCAACGCCAACCGGTTCCCGGCCAGGCGCCCGGTCAGGCGGGCATTGTCGTCGAGTAAAAACAGGTGGTCGGTATCGGTGCGACCGGCGGCCTTTAGCTGCCTGATCGCCTCTTCGACGGTGATATTTTCGTTTAACGCCATCACCCGCGTTTGCATCAGGCGGCCGGCGGTATCCTCCGGAAACGTCAACAACTCGCGCATTTCCCTGGCAATATCGGCGTGGGCGCAGGCGAGAATCTGTGCCTGGCGGGCCTCGTCGAGACGCCCCAGCAGGGCGACGCCAAGATTGGCGTCGAGCACGGCGAGCAACTCGGCGACAACCTTATCCGGCATTTTTCCAAGAATCTGGTCGGCGGCACCGGGGCTCAGAAACACCCACACGGCTTTGCCGCTGGGCACAGGGTGCTGCTGGAAGATACTGGCCGCCTCTGCAGCGGGGATCTTTTCCATATAGCGCGCCGCTTTTTGCGGATAGTTGAGCAAGAACGCCTCGCTCAACACGCCGGCTGTCGACGTTAAACGCTCGCTGGTGGTGGTCATGGTCAGAGCCTCGCCTCGTCATCCGTAAAGGTGTCGAATACCTGTGCCAGACTGTCGCCGTAGGCCTGATACAGCTCGGTCGCCAGACTGGCAGGCGCCGCCGCACTCACCCGTCGTTCGAACGCCAGCACCCTGCGCAATACGTGGTGATAGAGTTCACCAATCAGTTCGCCGGATCGGTTGATGACCGGCACCCAGTCCCGTTGTTGCCAGAGCGGGCTTTTTAACGCCGACGCCAGACCGGTGCGGCTGCGCATGGCCGCCGTGTCTTCGACCAGCAATGACGCCAGCGCCTGCTGCGGGTGAGCCTGCAGCAGGCTCATAAACGACAGGGTGCCGCGCAATTGGCGATTGCGCGATACGACATAGAGGCGACTGGCATCGATCTGGCGATCTTTCTTTTTCAAATCGATCAGGCACTCGGCGACACTGCCCTCGCCGGATACCATCAGCAAGCGGGTCTCCAGCCATGCCCCAACCTCTTCAGGGGAGTAATTCAGCAACAGACTACAGGCGGCCTTGAATTTCACCGGCAGGCGCTCCAGCACCTGTTGTTTTGCGGTTTTATCCATGGCCCTCAAAATTGCGCTGGCCCCGGAGTGGCTCAGGCGTGTCAGCATATCCACGGCGGTGGCGACCTTCATCTGCTCCAGGGCGCCGGCCGCGGCCGGCGGCAGCATATGCTGCAGGGCCCGCCAGGCATCGGGCGCGGGGGCGCGGGCGAGAAACGTCGCCGCATCGGCGCCGGGCTGCAGTTCCAGCAGGCGGGCCGCAGCCTCGGGTTCGGTTTTTAAAAAAGCAAACGCAAATTGTATCTCGTCGGTGTTCATGGGGCTGGCTCCAACAGCGGGTGGCGGTTAACCGGAGGTATCCGATGCCGAGTGGTCGTTGATCACGACGACCCGCTCTTGAAATTTCGACGCCGGCACCGTCGCTCTGCCCTCGCCCGTATCCAGCACCACAGTGGTCGCCGTGATATCCACAATCACGCCGCTGACCTGGGCGACTTTTACCGTATCGCCGACCCGGTATTGTTTGCGCAGTTGCTGCGCGCCGATCACATTGGCCACCAGTTGCCTGGCACCGAGCCCGAACGCCAGCGAGAAACCCGCCAACAGAACCCCCAGCACTACCGCCAGCAGTTGAGTGAGAAACTGGATATCGATACCCAGTTGCTGAACGCCGATCACCAGCGCGGTAAACACCACGCCCACCTGCACGGCGGCACCCACCAGCCCGGCCTCCAGCATGCCGGCCGAGGCGGCCGCGGCAGTCGCGATCGATTTGCCGATCCGACTCAGCCAGTAGCCCGCCAGCATAATCAGCAACCCGGTGAGGAGCTTGGGCAGATAGGCGACGACATCGGTCACCAGTCTGGAAAACACGGTGATGCCGAGGGCACTGGCGCCGGCAGCAATAAAAAACAGCATCACCAGCCAAAATATCACCCGGCCGCCGATGGCGATCTGCACCGGCGTCAGGCTGTCGCGCGGCTGTGCCGAGGCCGGCAGCCAGCGCCCGACCAGTGACGCCATCACCGCCAGCAGGCTGCGGGCCCCGCGGGCGGCGACAAGCGCGACTATCCAGCCCGCCAGCAACAGCAGGACGGCACTCAGCAATTGTGGAAGGATATCGGCCAGTTGCCGGGCCAGTTGCTGGTAGGTGTCGGCCAGAGCCCCCTGCCAGTTGCTCAGAATATTATCGTTATCCATGGTTTCACTGCCGTTGAATCGATTTTTGTGTCCTTGGCAACACGGTTACCGCTAACATTTAGGGACAACCGCCAAAAAAGCAAGTCTGTTGTTGAAATGGGTTGTTGAAATGGGTTGTTGAAATGGATTGTCGATATGGATCGTTGAAATGCATTGTCGATATGGATCGTTGAAATGGATCGTTGAAATCAATCTGCATTCGGCCACTGCGACTTCGGCCCGGTAAATAGGACCCGTGGCGCCTGAATACACCCTGGCACTTGAATAGACGGTGTGATTCCTTATATGGTCAGCGGACGCAGTGAGTATGTAGTTATGTCAAAAACGTCTTTCATAGCTCGCCTGGGGGTAACATTCAGGCTGGGCATCACCCGTAGGTTCGTGCTGCTGACCCTGGCACTTTGGCACGGCAGCCTCTGGCCGGCCGCCGGGATCGATATCACCGGCGTCGAGGGGCCGGTGGCGGATAACCTCAGGCTCCATCTATCGCGCCTCGAACCCCTGCCGGCGGCCGACCCGGAGCTGCTGCAGCAGCGCCTGCAGGGCCCGGTGACCCAGGCGCTACAGGCGTTTGGCTACTACCAGGCGGAGGTCGACTACCGCACCGACGGCGAAGCAGTGACGGTCGCTATCACACCGGGACCGGCGGTCACCTGGGGTGAAGCTGATATCCGGGTCGTCGATGGCGACCAGACACTCGATCCTGTCTTTGCCCGGATGGCGGTGCAGCACCCGTTCGAGGCGGGAACACAGATCAATCACGCCACCTACGAGAACTTTAAGCGCGAATTTCTGTCTCTGGCACAGCGGCGCGGTTACCTGGATGCGGAGCTGACCCAACACCAACTGCGCATCGACCTGACCCGCAACCGAGCGGATGTGGCGCTGGTGCTGGCCATCGGAACCGCCTACCGGATCGGCGAGATCGACTACAGCGGCAGCAATCTCTCGCCCCAATTACTGCAACAACTGACGCAACTGACGCCGGGTGAAAGCTACGACGTGAACAAAATCGGTGAAGTCTACAATCGACTGTTGAACAGCGGCTATTTCGCCGCCGTCGATATTGACACCGCGCCGCGACCGCCCGACCGGGTGCAGCTCCAGATCACGCTTGTCGATGCGCCCTCGCACCGCTACACCACCGGCGCCGGTTTTGGCACCGACACCGGGCCGCGCCTGCAACTGAGTTGGCAGCGCCCGCGTATCAATCGCCGCGGCGACAGCTTCCAGACCCGGCTGGAGGCCTCGGCCATCAGCACCGAAGTGTCGACCCAGTACCGCATTCCCTGGCACCACCCGCTGGAACGCTACCTCACCTGGAAAAACGGCTTTCAGGAAAAAGACGTGGAGGATACCGAGACCGAAATCATCACCACCGGCCTGTCCTACCACAACCTGGCCGAGGACGGCTGGCAGTACAGCTACCACGTCGACCTGGAACAGGAGACGTTTCAACAGGGCTCGGAACCGGAAAAAACCGTCACCTTCGTGGTGCCGAGCAGCAGTTGGTCGCGCACCGTGATCAGCGGCCAGGCGCGGGCACCGGACTGGGGCTACCGGCTCTGGTTCGGGCTCCAGGCCAGCAGTACCGCGCTCGGCTCGGACACCGACTTCGCGCGCCTGAGCGGCGGCCTGCGCTACCTGAACACCTGGGCGGAGAAAAACCAGGTCATTGCCCGGGCGGAACTCGGCGCCATTGTCAGCGGCGACTTTCTGGATGTGCCGGCTTCGCGACGCTTTTTCACCGGCGGCGACCAGACCGTGCGCGGCTTCGATTTCGAAACCCTGTCACCGCGCGACGCCGAGGGCGAATTGACCGGTGGCCAGTACCTTAACGCCGCCAGCCTCGAGTACCGGCGCCAGTGGCGGCCAAGCTGGCAGTGGGCAGTGTTTACCGATAGCGGCCGCGCCTACAACGACAACGCCGAGCCCTTCCATACCAGCGCCGGCATCGGCCTGCGCTGGCAGTCGCCAATCGGCGTGGTGGCGTTCGATATTGCCAAGCCGGTAGACAGCGACCGCAGCGATTCGGTGCGCCTGCATATCTATATGGGCCTGCCTTTGTGAAACCTGCTAGCGCCCTGCTGACGGGGTTAAAGGTAGTGCTGGTCATTGCCTTTTTTATCCACCTGTCAATCTACGCCGCGCTGCGTTCCAGTGTGGTCGGTCGCTATCTCGCCGATCAGGTAACCGAGCGGGTACCGGAATTCGAGGCGACGGCGATGTCGGGGAACCTGATTCAGGGATTGCGGTTCGACGCTGAATATCGCACCCGTAGTATCGCCATCACCCTGTCCCGGGCCAAACTACGCATCGGGCCCGCCTGCCTCTGGAGCCTGCAGTTGTGTATCGATGAACTGTCTGCCGACACCCTGGATATCGTCACTTACCCGGACCCGAACCCAGTGGATACCCGCGGGGAACTGCCGGCCGTCAGCACCCCGCTGCCGCTGGTATTCAGTCGGGTGCGAATGGGCTCGATAACGCTGCGCCAGGCGGGTGCGACAGTCGCGGGTCTGGAGTCCCTGGTGCTGCGCGGCAGTTGGCGCGGTGATCGCCTGCGGATCGCCAACGCGGAACTCAGGCATCCGGTTTGTCGCGGGCGGATTCAGGCGGATATCCAACTGCGGGACGCTTATCCCCTGCGCACCCGCGTTGAGTGCGATACCGACCTGCCGCTCGGCACGGTCACCGGCGACCTCAGCGGCGACCTGCAATGGCTGACCGCCAAGCTGCACAGCGCGGGGACCTGGGCTCTCGACGCAAAGGTGTCGCTATCCCCACTGGACCTCGAGCGTCCCCTGCAAGCCAGTGCCCGGTTGCGACAGCCGCTGGCATTCGGTGACGGCCGGTTCGACCTGCAAAGCGTCGCCCTGGACGTAAACGGCACCCCGCAGTCGCTCGCCGCCAACGTTAAGGTGGATTTCGGCACCGCATTCTGGGACGGGAACAATCACCTGCAACTACAGGCCGCGCTGAAACAGCCGAACCCGTCGGCGCCGCTGGCAATAACCTTGCGCAATCTCGACGGCGTCGTGTCACAACGCCAAATCAGCGGCAGCGCCGATCTGACCTGGGGCGACCAGCGCCTGGCCATCAGCGACCTGCAGTTGCGACAGGGGGTAAACCACCTGAGCGCCACCGGCTCGGTCGGCACCGACACTGCGGGCAAACTGCAGGCAGTGATCAACTTTCCCGACCTGGCGCAATTGTGGCCCGGGCTCAAAGGCACTCTGGCAGGTCCTCTGGCCCTCAGCGGTAACCTCGACCAACCCGATATAGATGCACAGTTGGATCTCCGCGGCGTCGGTTACCGGGACTTGGCAATTGACGCAGGTCGGCTCAGGTTTCATCTCGAGCAGTTGGGTCGCAAGTCCAGCGAGATTACTGCGCAACTGCAACAAGTCGCGATGGAGAACCAGACCCTCGGCGACCTCCAGTTCGCCGCCCGCGGCACCCTGGCGCAACACCAACTGAGCGCGCGCTGGCGGCATCCGGATGACTACAAGGCCAACCTGGCCTGCGGCGGGGCACTGGCGGATACCGTCTGGCGCGGACAATGCAGCGAGTTGCAGCTCGGCTTCACCCGGCAAACCTGGGCCCTGCGGGACCCGGCCCAAATGCACTTCGATCTGGCGGGGCCGAGTGCCGAACTGGCACCGCTATGTCTCGGTCTGTTATCTGCCGGCCACAACGGGGCGGTGATCTGCAGTGACAGTCCGATCACCCTGGCCGGGGATGTGGTCTCCGGTGTGTCCCTGGCCGGCGAGCGGCTGCCCTGGCAAATGTTCACGCCCTGGTTGCCCGAGACAATCAAACTTCAGGGCGAGTGGCAATTCAGCCTCCGGGGCACCCTTGCCGGCGGCGCACCCGAGGTGAGCGCGGCCATTGCCAGCAGCGCCGCGGCCGTGCACTGGCAGGCCGATACCGGCGAGCCCCTGACCATTCCGGTGACCCGTATCGCCGCCGACTTGTCACTGAATCGACAACAGGCCGAACTCAGTTGGTCCGGTGACGCTGCCGACTACGGGCGCCTGAGCGGCGGGCTGACCCTGGACCCGGAGAAAATAGAGGCAACTATCGCCATCGCCGCCGCCCGCCTGGCGCCGCTCGAGCCCCTGCTGGCCGACGCCGGGGTGGAAGCGCTGAGTGGATTGGTCGACGCCGACATTCGCGTCAGCGGCCGGCGCGACCAACCCAGCTTGCAGGGCAAACTGACGGTGTCCGACGCCAAGACCCAATTGGCCAACCTGCCGCAGCCGATCGAACAGCTCGGCATGGATATCGAGTTCGAGGGTCGCACGGCCCGCCTGCAGGGCCAGTTTCAGGCCGGCACCGCGCCGGGCACACTCAACGGCCAATTGACCTGGCTCAATCCGGGTTGGCGCGGTGAGCTGTCCGTGGATGCCGAGCGCTTGCTGTTGCGTCCCGACGACGACATGGAAGTTATCCTGTCGCCCGCGATAACACTGGCGCTGGCACCAGAGCAGATACAAATCGCCGGCAAGGTGGCAGTGCCTCGGGCCCGCGTGCGGTTGAAACAACTGCCGGCCCAGGCCGTCTCCCCCTCGCCGGACACCGTGGTGGTGGGACTGGAAAAAAGCCGGCCCGAAGGTCCCCAAGTGGTCAGCGACATCACCCTGCAACTCGGCGACGATGTGGTTTTTCGCGGGTTTGGCCTGGATACGCGACTGACCGGCGAACTGACGCTGAAACAGAGCCGCACCCAGGGTGTGCGGGCCAGGGGCGTAGTGCGCCTGCGCGAGGGGCGCTACCGCGCCTATGGCCAGGCCCTGGCCATTCGCCAGGGCGACCTGATTTTTGTCGGCGACGTGGACAATCCGCAACTGCGGGTGGAGGCGGTGCGGGAGATGGACAGCGACAGCACGGTGGTGGGACTGCGAGCTACCGGACCGGCCAGAAACCCGATCATCAATCTGTTCTCCCAACCGGACATGCCCGAGCAGGCGAAGCTGCACTACCTGCTGACCGGACAGGCGCCGGGCACCAGCGTGGAACAGGACCCCAATCTTATCGCCGCGCAGACGGCGCTCTCCCTGGGTATCAATACCAGCGATAACGTGGTCAACAAAACCGCCCGCGCGCTGGGTATCGATAATTTCAGAATGAGCGCCGAAGGCGGTCGCGACGGCCCGCAAATGCGCCTGAGCGGCTACCTCTCTTCGAACTTGCTGGTGCGCTACGGCATCGGCGTGTTCGATGCGGTCAACTCCCTGACACTGCGCTACAAAGTGGGACGCAACCTGTACCTGGAGGCAGTCAGCGGCGAGTCCAACTCGCTGGATGTCCTGTGGACTTTCGAGCGCGAATAGCGGCACTGTAACGGTGCAAAATCGGTAGTGGCGGCAAGGAAAACTATTCTGTTTTTACATCAGACTGCGAATCGACTATATTCTGCCGCACGATTGCCTATCCGACGCTCTGCCAGTTGCAACACTGAATAACCCCACAGAAGATAGTGTATATCGTCAGCGACTCTGGACCAGCAGCCGGGGCTGACCGCATTAGCTCCGATCCATCCACGCCGGACGTGGCGCAGGTGTCGACACCGCCCAGGAGATAAAGATGCCGCAAACCAATCTCTTCACCAACCAGGAGTCTCTCGACCCGAGCGATCCCTATGCACGCCAGAGACAAACGTTTCCAACTTTGACGGACGACCAAATCGCCCGCGCCAAACCGTTTGGCAGCATCGAGGATCTAGAGCGCGGCACCGTCGTGTTCGAACGCGGAGAGCGCACCGTCGACTTCTTTATTTTACTGCAGGGAACCATCGAAATTTACGAACATCGCCGCGACGGCATCAATGTGTTTACCGTTCACGGCAATCACCAGTTCACCGGCGAGCTGGATTTGTTCAACGACCGCCAGATTCTGGTTGGCGGCCGTATGGGAGAAGACGGCACGGTCTTGAGGATCAATCGCTGCAACTTTAAAAAACTCCTGTCTGCGGAGCCCGATATCGGTGAAACAGTCATGCGCGCTTTTATACTGCGCCGCATGGGGTTGATTTCACATAAACAGGGTTCGGTGACCCTGATTACCAACAAGCTGTCGGCAGACGCCCTGCGCATCGAGCGCTTTCTGCGCCGCAACGGTTATCCCGTTGACATCATGGAGTGCACCAGTGAAGACTGTGCTGAACTCATGGAAAAATATGAGTTGGCCGAGGAGAGCTTACCGGCGGTTGTGATTCACCTGGGTGAGAGGGTCGTGTCCAAACCTTCCAACTATCAATTGGCCGAATGCCTGGGCCTGGTTGAGGAGATCGAGCCGGACCACGTCTACGATGTCGCTATTGTCGGCGCCGGACCGGCGGGCCTGTCGGCGGCGGTATACGCCGCTTCCGAGGGGCTGAGCACACTCCTGCTGGAACAGGAGGCGCCCGGCGGACAGGCCGGTACCAGTTCCAAAATAGAGAACTACCTCGGCTTTCCCACCGGAATATCCGGCCAGGCTTTGGCGGGGCGGGCCCAGATACAGGCGCAGAAATTCGGCGCCAAGATTGCATTGCCCCACGGGGTTACCGATATTGTGCGCGAAAACGGTAAAGCCTACACACTCAGTCTCTGTGACCAGCAAAAAATCACCGCCAAGTGCGTGGTGGTAACCACCGGCGCGACCTATCGCACCCTGGGCATCGAAGATGACCGGCGCTTCGACAACGCCGGCGTCTACTATGCGGCAACGGCAATGGAAGCGGGTCTGTGTGAAAATTCAGATGTTATCGTGGTCGGCGGCGGCAACTCCGCCGGACAGGCGGCGGTATTTTTGTCCGGCCATGCGCGCCACGTCCATATACTGGTGCGCGGCCCGGGCCTCGGCGCCACCATGTCCGATTACCTGGTGGGGCGCATCAACTCCTCCGAAAAAATTACGCTCCACACCCAGACACAAATCACCCGCCTCGACGGCGAGCGACATCTGGAAACGGTAACCTGGCATGACAGCAAGAATGATAAAAGCGAGACACATCCCATCAGGCATGTGTTTCTTATGATCGGCGCCATGCCCAACACCGATTGGTTGCAAAACTGTGTTCAACTCGACGATAAGGGTTTTGTCTGCACAGGACTGCAGATTGCCGACAACGAGGCCTGGGAACTGGCGCGCAGTCCGATGATGCTGGAAACCAGTGCCCCGGGTATTTTTGCCGCCGGCGATGTGCGCTCCGGCTCGATTAAACGGGTGGCATCAGGTGTCGGTGAAGGGTCGATGTCGATCAGCCAGGTGCATCAGTACCTGGCTGACTATTGAGATCGAAAGCCGTCATTTCTCACACGCTCGGGGTTCTTCAACAAAGCCCTGGGTGTTTATCGCAGCGGCTCGATATGACAACCGGCTCACGCCGACTGCAACAGTGGCGGATTGGACACTGACTGATAGTGCCGGAGTCAAGCAGGTACCGTATCCCGCTCCATCGCCAGGGTGTTGAGCATAGCAAAAGCGAACTTTTGTGCGACCCGCATTAATTCAATCGATTGTTCTTTGCCGCGTGCGTTTGTTGGTGTCATTTGGAAAGAAAATTGCAGCAGATCCGCTTCGGAAAACGGAATGAAATAATCCACCTGGTTTTTAAACGGACGGCAAAAAAACACCTTGATGTCATTGATGGATGCCTCCTTGATCGCAAAGCGAAGGTTGCCGCCGGACTCGGGTCGGTCATCTTCACCATCGCTGCTAACCGGTGCAACGGACGGCAGCTCGTCAAACTGGTGGGTCGCGCCGGAGTAGTAGTTTTGTATCCATATGCTCGCCGTATCGAGTTGGTAGAGATCCCGGTATATTCGACGTTCGTTGGGTGTGACACCCAGGCCACGCAGAAAGAAAGAGAGTGTCGCATGCGAACGGGAGAGCAGGTTAGCGGGGTAAAGACGCCAGGCGGAGTGGTAAATATCGATGACACAACGGCCGAGCCTGTCGTTACAGTCATACTCTGTTTTCGCTACGGTGTTTAAGAAAGGACGCCGGTCAATCGTGTTCCCGAGCGCGTCTTTGCCGACTCTGGCAGTGGCTTTCGGAACCTTGATCCGCAGGCGGGTGCGAAACAGCAAAATGTCATACCAGGGTGACTTTTGAAGACTTGCCGCTTTTACCCGTGGCAGTGCGGTTGATGCCTGGTTCACAGTACCTCCGACAGTGGCTTTATGTGTGGCAGTATATGGCGCAATTCTACGTCAAACAGGCACCGAATAGTGTCGACTGTGTTGAAAATTGAGGCAACCTGGGGACAGTTCACCTAACTCAGTCTTTTCCTGGCATGAAAGCTGGATAGACTTACAGCAGCCGGTAGAGATTAAACTGTCTCCGGAAGACCCGTCCTAAACGCATATTGGGGTCGACCGGTTAAGGGACAGCACCCATGGCCTCAATCTCTATCAGGGCATTGTAGTGCAGGTTAGGCACGGGAACGACGACCCGCGCGGGTTTGTGGTCGCCGAGATAGCGGGCATAGACCGTATTTACATCGGGCCAAAGCGCTATGTCGCTGATGTACACACTCACTTTCAGCAAATTATCCATTGAGCTGCCCGCCGCCTCGAGGATCGCCTTAATATTGTCCAGGCAACGGCTTGTCTGCCGCTCGATATCACCGGCTTCAGCATCGTCCATACCCGGCAACCGCCCCAACTGCCCGGATATATGGATCACTCCCCTATGGACCACCGCCTGGGCGTAGTGCCCCGCGGGGGTGGTTGCATTTTCAGTTTCGACGATCTTCATAAACCACCAGGTTCTCCTCACTAAAAATCTGCCTCAGTTTAATCATCTTAGCGCCTAAATGCTATAAGACGACTGGGCACCTGGACCCTATACAGGGTCGGTTGCGACGCGAACAATTGACAGATGCGGCGGTTAATACCATAGCGCCGTTTATGACCAAAAAAAGTCTATTGCGTATGCGCGTTTTTCATTGGACTCCTAAGGCTTTTGAAAACCTGCACCCGAATACCTGTAAAGAAAATAATAGCGACGAGCAACGGCCACTGTTACCGTTCGGGAATATATGGCTGTCAGTCCAGCGAGGTTAAATTGCTCGCATTATAAAGAATGTATAACCGTAATCACTTTGATACTCTTTGAAGAATTGCATTTCTTCTTCGGTGTCACTGATTACAGTCTGCATGACGCTATCGGTGGTATCTTTTAATTTCATTATGTTTTTACGAAGAGGGTTATAATAATTGTCCCACCAAGCTTTCGAGGGCAGCCGGTGTGCTGCAAGAACCTGAAATCCCGATGCGTTAATTAAATCAACATTACCTGCTTCGGTCTTGATCCCCGGATAAAGGCCCGTCATATACTGCGCGACGGCTTCAGGAGCCGGATTTGAAAAGTAAGTCATTTCTGAAATAACCACAATCCCATCCGCAGCCATAAGCGGTCTCCAGACCTTTAGTGCCTTCTCAACGGTTATCGTATATGCAGCACCCTCGGACCATAAAAGATCAATTGTCCCCGGCTCCCAATCCAAATTCCCCATATCGCACGCGATGGGTTCAATCAAGTCCTCCAAGCCTTCCAGCCTGGCCTGGTGCATCATTTGATCCAGGAAAGTCTTTGAGAAATCTACAGCTTTAACCTTAGAACGATACTTTTTGGCAAGTATTAAAGTCCCCGCTCCCGCGCCGCAACCTATATCCGCAATTCGTGGACTGGGTGGCAGCTCGGGTAGTCGATCGATTATGTAATCAGTGAAACTGGCATCACCCGGCCCCTGCCTTGCAAGACCGCTGTGCAGTTTGACAAGTGCTTCGGTATATTTTTCCTGATCTTCCATTGGTTACCTTAATAGTCTTTTGATCCAATCAGTTGCGGTAGCAAAAGTTTCAACCATATTATTGTGCCCAAGGCCCGAGAAAAGTACATAATCGTAACTGTGGCCCGCAGTTCTTAATGTTTGCAGTCTCCGAATAGACAAATCAACAGGAATACTCCCGTCCTCCTCTCCATATATCCAAAACCCGGGAATCGTCAGTTTTGCCAGGCTTTCGCTTGGATCCATATCTTTACCCAAGAAATCCGGCCAGATATATTTTTCTTTCCTTGAATTGAGCGCTTCGTCGTAACTCGGCACCTCCCTTCCGTCGACATCGGCAGTATATTTACTGAATATGTCCTCTTCACTCACTTTACAAACGGGACCGCTCCATAAGACTATAAAACTTACAGCCTCACTCTTCTCTGCAGCCAAAGGCACAATCCAAGCGGCCTGGCTTATACCTGTTAAACCCAGAGCGGTTCCTTTTAACGCCGGATGATTTGCGAGTGTGTTCAAGGCTGAAACCGCATCGTCCGCCAGCAGGGTTATATTCTTTTCGCTAACGCTCTGCTTACTCTCATATCTACCACCTGACTTTCCAACACCTCGCTTATCGTAGACCATCGCTGCAATACCTTCCCTGGCGAAGCGCTTTGCCCAGTCTATATTTTTTGTTTGCTTTCCTGAGCCATGCACAAATACCACGGCGGAGTGTATTTCCTTTTCCACAGGAAAAACTATCGATCCGGATAATTTGTCGCCGTGACTATAAAATTCAGCATTCTCAATTTTATAGTCTTCGCCAAAGACTTGAATACTGTAAATAAGAAAAAATACGATAACTGTTGTCTTGTTCATATACATTGGTGGTCTGTTAATAGTCCTTGTCTGATATCAAACACCCTACTCTGTTCGCACCCCTGTAGCTTAAAGTACATAAATTCCGTAGTTTCCGTTACAGAGGCTTATAGCTGAGGGTTACCTTCGCATATGACTTGATTTATATCAATACGGAGAACCCCTTTCGACGCCACACTCCCAACCTCGACCGTTTTACCCGCCCGTATACCTTTATCCTGACAGGAGAGGAAACAACAAATGGAGCTGGTGTGTCCGGCCGGCAGCCTGCCGGCCCTGAAAGTTGCTGTAGACAACGGCGCCGATGCGGTATATATCGGCTTTAACGACGCCACCAACGCCCGCCATTTCAGCGGCCTTAACTTTACCGATCGCAAGGCGACAAAGGCGCTGGACTACACTCGCCGACACCATACCAAGGTATTCGTGGCAATAAACACCTACCCGCAACCCGCCGGCTGGCCCCGGTGGCAGCGGGCGGTCGATATCGCAGCAGACCTCGATGTCAGTGCCCTTATTCCGACACTGGCAGAGATCGGTATCAAAGCGATCAAACTGGAGGGCCGCCAGCGCAGCCCCGCCTATGTGGAACAGGTGGTGCGGGTATGGCGCCAGGCCCCCAGGTGCGCTTGACAGTATAGGCCGACGCCTCACCCATTCGGCAGATCATATATAGCTTGATTCGACCTCAGTCGGCATTGATGGAGATCAACTGTCAGAATGATAGGCATTTTAGCCCGGACTTTGAGACGTGCCGGTTGACTTCTGTCTAAAAGTATCGCGTCAAACGAACGGTGATATTGCTGTCTCGTTCCTGTTGCGCTAAAGGCTCGCTATCCGGTGAGGATAAAATTTGGGCCTCAACTTCAAATTTCATATTCTCACCGATACGGGTTTCAAATTCGATAGAACCGAAGGTCGCACCACTTTCCCAATCGACAACCGCCCCGGCCAAAAGCTCACTCTCCTGCACATCGTTCCAAGTGATGCGTGTGCCGAGAAACACATCATTTTCGAACAGGGTTAAGGCAGTTTGCGTTTCATCGCGGTTGTCGTACAAACCTTCCGCCAGGATGCCCACGTCAATACCACTTTCTTTGACATCAAAGAACGTATACTCGAATCCGGCAACACTTGAGATATACGTTTCACCGCCGGAATGAGCCGCAATCCCTTCAAACTTCAAAAGCCAGGCATCGCTTGTCCACTGTAAATCAACACCACCTTGCGTCAGCTCTTGATAGACGGGAATGAGACGTGATCCATCGCCATTAAGCTTAAAAAATGGGGAACGGTTTGTGCCATAAAATATATGCGCGCCAATATCGAACTTATCAATCTGGTGCTGATACCGTAAAGCAAAATCACCGGCGAACTCTTCGCCCCCACGTTCAAATTCTGCAGCATCGGTGTCAACAACCAGCGGCCCACGTTGCCGCCCATCTTTACCCGGGAAAGTGCGCTCACGGAAGTAGGGAAGATAATAGGCTTCAAAGCGACCAACATCCGTGAATTTACCAAGTCTTACCAAAGGTTGACCGAGCTTGTCGGTTTCGTCGTTATTTTCCACCCCGTCAAACTGGTTGATGATATCCACCACGTTCCGGCTTTCAGCTACTCCCCAAAAGACCTGCGCGCTTCCAACCAGGAGATCAAAGTCACTCAGGCGCTGGCTGTAGGTCAGCTCCCGCAGGTCAAAGTGCGTGCGTTCACTATCTTGCGCATCTACACGTAAAAAGGGTTCAAACCGAACACGCTTTTTGCGGTCATCAGACACCCATCGTCCTTCAACACCGAAAGCCACAGAGGGTTGAACATGTTCCAGCTGCCCGTCGAAAGCAGGGCTGTCGGGGAAATATCGCAGCTCCACGCCGATATTGGGTGTAAATGTCGGCGCCCCTGCCAAAACCACACGTCCAAACGGTAACAGCACAATAGCTGCTAAAATCGCTGTCTTATAACTGGCTAAGTGCTGAAGGTTTGAATTCATTATCGTCCAGATCTATTCCAAATTTATAGGATTTTGCGCGCAGCGTTGTACTCTTCCCCGTCAGGTGATTATTCATCTCCTGCATCATCGGGCGGTAAATAGTGCCGCCATAGTTTTTAAACTCTGATTGGGTCAGCGTCTTAAAATGCGTCGCGCCGCGATTATAAAACTCGATCTTTCGCAACTGACTGATATCTTGATCGATATAGGCAATCAGGTAGGTATAACCTGAACGCTTGTAGCGCGGGGTCTGTTTTATCTTATCAACGGCCATCCCATCCAATGTAGTCTCTTCCAGCCACTCATAACTATACTTGCCAAGTTCAGCGGCAGTCAGGTCCTCAAAGGCGAACTCAGACCCTACAAATGGGCCGGATTTGTTTGAGGATGAAATCCGCTTGACCCGCGCCAGCTCCGGCAGGTACAGCCACTGGTCGTCGGAGTCAAGGATTTTGGCGTGAGAGAGCAAGGCGGTGCCCTCTACATCGGGCGGGGTAAAGAAGAGCGTCACGGATTTATCGCCCACATCCTCGTTGGGTTTTTCCTGTGTCTTAATCTCCAACGTCCGCGTGGTGGTTTGTCCCGCGGCATTTTTTAAGGTCATCTCCAACTGCGCGATGCTGGAACCAAAACCTCTATCCATACGATCGGACTTGGCTGCAATCCGGAAGCCTTTTTCCTGTGGTGTTTCAGCCACTGTGGGTATAGACAGCGCCAGTGCACTAACCATGACAATCAAAGGAATCAATGTTTTCATAAGCGATTCTCCTTTTCTTTTGAATTAAAACTTAACAGACCGGGCATAATCAGGAAATTAATTACCATCGCAAGCATGATGGCAATCGCAGTCAGCAACCCCATGTCGGTATTCGGTTTGAAAGCAGACGTAGCGAGCAGGGCAAAACCAGCCGTTAGAATCGCCGTGGTGGCCACAATCGCTGTACCTGCAGTGTCAAAGGCATACAGGATACTTTCCTGATTATTCTTGCCATAATGACGTCTGGCTGACATGAATTTGGAAACCAGGTGAACCGTATAATCGATCACCAACCCAATGGCTACCGCCCCAACAGCAGCAATCGAGAAACCAACCGTGCCGGAAACGACCGCCCAGATCCCGAACGCTACAAAAACCGGGATAGCGTTGAGGATAATACTAAGCAAGCCAATCCCTGCCGATCTAAAAAAAACGGTCATGATAATAAAGATCGCGACAATCAATACCAGCCCGCCTTCAAACATCGCCTGAACATTGCGGTCGGCAATATAGTTGAACAGCGTCGTGTTTCCGGTGGGGCTGACTGTAGCACCGAATTGTGAATTTTTCTCCATCCAGTCTGTTGCGTTTTTTATCAAGGTACGCGCCTCGACTGTTGACGTATCCCTAATCGTCGCTGTTACGCGAGTGCGCTGACGATCGATGTCAATACGATCATTGAGGTCAAGCCCGTAGGGGAGCGACAACTCATACACCAAAAGATACTGGCTGGCGAGTTTACGATTGTCGGGAATATCGTAAAAGTCCGGCTTATCTTCATTCAGGTTTTTATTCAGACGCTTCATAATGTCCGATACCGAATAGACATGCGCGACTTCGGGCTGCATTCTAAGCCATTCAGAAAAAGCTTTGACATCCTGCAAAAATACAGGCTCCAGGACATTTTGAGGCGCGCTGGAATCAATCACAAATTCGATATTATCCGTGCCGAAGTGTGGGCGCGTAGCATCAATCGCCTGGCGAATCTTTATGTTTTCGTCAAAATATTTTGACCAGACATCGTTAAACTCAAGGCGCGGGATGAGCGATATCGCAACAGCACATGTAGCCGCTGTCAGGATGAAAGCGGCGTAACGCCTCCTCAGAATCGCCGCGCCCAGGGACTTCATCACCGATCCGTTCTGCTTGTCTTTCGGCAAAACTTCATATTTTACGGGTAACAGCGTTAGCACTGCCGGCAGGAATGTGATGGAGAGTATCCACGCCATAAAAATCCCAGCGGCGGCCATATTACCAAGGTGGTGAAATGGCGGTGAATCCGAGAAATTCAAGCTCAGAAATCCAATCGCTGTTGTAATGGAAGTCAAAGTCACAGGAAATGTATTCGTCGCTGTCGCTTCAACAATCGCCGGGAGCTTCTCAAGTCCACGCTGCATCTTTTGCCGCATAGCCGCAATGATATGCACGGCATCGGCAATGGCGATCGTTAAAATAATCGTCGATGCACCGACTGAGATCGGCGTAAGTTCAATGCTGAGCCACCCCCCAAAGCCCATGCCGAATATCGTGGAGAGAATCACTATAAGTAAGCCTGCGACCGTGGCCCACAGAGAGCGCAGAACCAAAAGCATGACAACAGTGATCAGAAGATACATGGCGGGAATCAGCGTTGCGGAATCCTGCATCGCAACCTCACTGAATGCTGAGGACAGCATGGATGCGCCAGTGAGTTTAATATCAATACTTGGATATTGCTCTAGAATTTCTGCTTGTATATCCCTGGCAGCTTGCGCTGCCCCCAACACATCCTCGGCAATTTTTCGATCTACCTGCAAAACAGCATTGATGATAGTGGCGGTACCATTTGAGGCGGTGATAAACTCGTGGAGCAGCGGCTCATTTTCAGCAATACGCTGTAGTCTTTCCATCTGGCCGGGTTGAGCAATCTCGCTTTTCTCGAAAATCAAGTCCTCGACGATGAGGTCATCGCCCTCGGCGTAGGTGTGCTGGAAGTTCGTTAAACTGTCAACGCGCGAAACAAAAGGCAGACGCCATGCTTTAGTCGTGATATCATGAATGGCCTCAATTACTCTGGGTTGATAGATGTCGCCTTCCTTCGGGATTACAACAAAGCTAATGTTATCCGCTTTCCCGTATGTGGCTTCAAAGTCCAGAAAAATTTGAAGCTCGGGGTTCTCATCCCCGAAAAAGATTTGGTAGTCACCGGAAAAACCTAAGTTCTTACCACCGTAGCCACCAGCGATAACAAGAGCGATGCACATGAAAATGGTAAGCCACGCCCGTTTCACAGAAAATTCAGCCAGCGTTTTTCCGAGATTTTCAACGGATAGTGTAATCTGCGCCATAAGTTTGTGTCCTTGATCAATCTTACACTATAATAAAAGTGAACTGTACCGTACAGTTTTGATCATTGCAAACTTTAAATCCCAAGACGTATGCGACGACCTATGAAAGAAATAAACGACAAAAAAACAACAACATCCCCAAAAAAACCACACCCAACAGAGCGCATTATCGACGCTGCTCGAACGCTGTTCTTCAAATATGGTGTAGCTGCCGTGTCTACTGACATGCTGGCAAAAGAGGCCAATATGTCCAAGGCCACCATGTATTCACGCTTTAAAAGCAAAGAAGAAATCTTAGTTGCAGTCTTGGATCATGAGTGTAAGCAGTTCTTCATTCCGGCCTTTGAAGCCATCGACAATGAAAAGGACTACAGACAAGCCTTTATCAATTTTGGCGTAAATCTGCTCCACTTCCTGGAAGACCCCAAAATTGTGCGGTTTGATCAGCTAATGCTGACGCAGGTTTTGGAAAATCCCGATATGTCAAAGTTGTTTTATAAACGCGCCTATGAAGTCACTTACAGCCATCTTGAAGATATGATTGCACATGGCCAAAAGAAAGGCTTTATCAAACGCAAGGAAACGCCTGAACTTTTAGCAGATCTTCTATTGAACAGTTGGGAAGGCAAAACCTATCAAAAGCTATTGTACGGTTTTAAAACCTCAAAATTCAAAGATCATAAGAAGCATATACAAACTGTTATGGCTATTATTCTTGAACTTTAGCGTGAATATTGCGTTAGCGATCCGGAATAACCGGCACCCCAGGTTAAAATGGTCAATCGCCTATCATTGCTTAAACCCAGTACTTGTTGACTCATATGACTCCCTTACTTGTTGAAAGGAGAGTATTTTACCCAACGGCGCGGGACTCCGGCACTCAGCACTTGGGGCGCCAACGGCTGCCAACGATCACAACGGATTGCGCTCCATCACTTCCGCTAACCGATTGGAGCCATTATTTTTCAACTGCTCAATTACTTGCTCTCGATCTCGCACCGTGCGATTTTGACTTAGTTTGTATTTGCACTGAATCTCAGTGATATGAATTTCAATACCGACAATGGCCTTGAGCATGGACGGACTGTATTCGGGCTGCCAAGGCGCGGGAAGACCGGATTCATATTTGCTGGTGAGCGCCTCAACTGCCTGCTTCAACGCCTCGATCTCACTGAACACCTTGCACCGCCCATAGATATGCGCTGCCTGATAATTCCATGTCGGCACACCGGGGCTTAGGTACCAAGACGGGGATATGTAATCATGGGGTCCCTGTAACGTTACCAAGACCTCTTGGCCCTCAATGTCACTGGCTTGGGGGTTTTCCTTTGCCAGGTGGCAAAGCAACTTGGTTCTGTCTTTCGACAATAAAAAAGGAAGATGCGTTGAAAACAGTCGCCCCGCTAAGTTGGAGGTAAGCTGGCCAAACCCATTTGCCTCAATGAACGCATATATTTCCTGTTGATTAGTTACCTCGAAATACTTGGGTATGTACATAATTTCCTCGCCTGAAAGACTCAAACGTTTATTAGTTGTGACTGAGCCCCGAGCCCCGGGACAGTTTACTTAACTCATTTTCACTTCAAAATTACGAAACAGGACAACTGTTGGGACAGCATAAGTAGGCTCGCTAAAAATATCAGTTTTGCTCTAAAGAGGTGAAAGCAATGCGATCAACCCTACATACCTCACTTGTCTTTAAAAGAAAAAAAAGTGTTCTGGCACTTCCACTTTCAAATATAAAATCCACTTCAAATTCAACAGTCTGCCTTATTGCGTCGTTGTTAAGATGCTCCGTTGTTAAGATGCCCCGTGGTTGTGCCGAAAAATGAAGGATTATTCACCAATACCACTTTCCCCATAGAGTTCAGCAGCCTTAACAGGTCTTGCCCACCGGAGGAGTTAAACTCCTTTAAGCCATTAGAAGTCAGATAGTGATCAAATTTTTTAATATCCCAGGAGGGAAAATCTTGAATTACCGCAGAGAGATACTGCCTGGCAGGTTCGGCAGCTTCCCTTATTTTCGTGGCTACAAGTGCCTGAAAAGAAAGGAATACAATAATAGACAACAGCGCTATTGCCACAGTGATTTTTTTATAATGCTTATACATAGCGTTATCTCAGTTGAAAAGCTTATAGTGCGTAAGCTACCTGACAAAAAATGAGACCCTTGAAGACTGACACAAACACTTGATACAAAAAGGGTTTGCCCTGCATATCCAGCCCCCTCCAGAGGCAGCCCCATCAATTAGCATTTCTTCGCTAAAGTACCGCCACTGGAAGTAGGTACTTTAGCTAAAGTAAGCGCTTTAAGCGACAGCAAGCGCTTCATGCAAGTGCCATCAAGGGCAATTTCCCCAAATTAAACCCTATTTTCATGTAAAAGCTAAAGGCAATTGAGTAAACTGTCCCGAATGGCACGGAAGGGGGGTCTGGCTCTGGCTAAGGCCTTCAGAAACTCTCGACAGCAGGGATGCTGTCGGGACCAAAAGTAGGCGCTTTAGGCGAGCTCCCAGGGATGGGTTCAGAGCGTGTTTCTGAAGGCCTTAGCCAGAGCCAGACCGTTCAAGTGGCACATATTTGCTTAAGGCAGTGCCATTCTAAAATGTCCCCGGAATACAGAATACCCGCTATCCCTGGAGTAATTCGATGAAAATATTTAACAAGCTTTTTATACTCGGTGTTGTGTTAGCGGCAAGTATGGGATGCTCACCCTCCAAAGCGCCCACGCTGGATACCGCACTTATCGAACAAGCGCAGATCACCAATCTCACCGCTACCGATGCCGCGTCTTTTACCGCCGGCCAGCCCACCGAAGCGCAATTTCAAACGCTGGCAGAAGCAGGTGTCAAACATATCGTTAACCTGCGCACCGCCGGTGAGCTGGACTGGGACGAGCAGGCGCATGTACAGTCGCTGGGCATGGAGTATCATCATATTCCTGTCGCCGGCGCGACTGGTGTCAACAGTGACAATGCGCGAAAACTACAGCAGCTCCTAAGCGGGCTTGACGGCGAGCCGGTGCTGGTGCACTGCGGCAGCGGCAATCGGGTGGGGGCACTGGTTGCGCTGGCAGAGGGTGAGACCAACGGCAGTGATATTGAGGCCGCCATCGCTGAAGGCAAGCGGTGGGGTTTAACGCGTCTGGAGCCAGTGGTCAGGGAAAAGTTGTCACAGTAGCCCCATCAGGTACCGCACTGTATCAATACTTGGGTGACAGCAATTTGACAGCCGGTACCCGCTATAGCCTATCTGTCTCTTGCAGGCAGCGCCTTAAGCTTTTACATCAAACCCCTCTTTTATTGCGGTTATGCTGCCTGTGGTCATCGTGACGATAATATCTTCAATGGTTTGCCTATCGGCCTTTTTTTCATCCAGGTAGCAGCCGGCGGCGGCCGGAAGCCCAAAGGAGATATCCACAGCGGGTCTTGCCTGCCGCATTGGCACCTCTTCCCTACCGAGAGCGGCCACACCGCCTGAGTCAACGATGCCCACTGAACAGTCTAAAATCTCACCCACTCGGGCCTCCGGCGACATCCGCGTAAATGTTTTCTTTTCAGTTCCCGTCGCCAATTCGATCATCCACTACTAAAAAATAGCCATGACGCTACCACAACGGCAGGACTAGCCAAGCCCCCCTTCCCGATACGTAACGTTCTTGCAATGTATCCACAAAAGTGCCGGCCTTACCATTAATGACGATAAATACAATATACATAGAAAAAAGATAGACCTTTGCCCTATTCACAGGCTACTTTAAGTATCTGAATAGATGTCAAGGACAGAAAATATATATTTTAATGACTTAATATCTACTTATTGAAAGAAAACTATTTATCTAAGTTAAATTTAAAAAATTCATATATATCAGTTATTTATATGCAGTAAATTTATAGAGACCCGCTATTTGAATACAATATCACCCTTTAAAAGTACGGAAATCAAAAGCAATTTGATATTTATTGACTTCTACAACAATAAAAACTTAAACTAGCCCAAATTAAATTAATAAATCGACGCGAGGAAAGCCTCATGGATTTGAATTTAAAGGGTAAACGAGCCATTGTAACGGGCGGCAGCCGAGGTATTGGCAATGCTATTTTGAACGTTTTAGCCAAAGAAGGGGCTTCCATAGCCACCTGTGCCCGGGGCTCTGAAGCGCTAAATAAAGCGCTGGGTGAATGGGAGGCCCAAGGCATCAACGCCTATGGCGAAGCCATTGATGTGACCGATACCGCCGCCTATACCCGCTGGCTGGAAAACGCCGCGAACCACTTAGGCGGCGTAGATATTTTTATCAGTAATGTCTCAACACGGATCAGCTCCCAAGGTGAACAACGCTGGCTCGACGCCTTCGAAACAGATTTCTTGCAGCATATGCGGGCTACCGAATTGGTTATCCCCTTTCTACAAAAAAGTGATGCCGGCTCTCTTGTTTTCATTTCAAGTATCGCCTCCGTCATGGCTAACATTATCCCCCAGGAAAGGGAGTACGGCGTGATGAAAGCCGCATTGAACGCCTACGCCGCACAGCTCGCTCACCGCCTTGCCGAAAATGGCATTAGGTCTAACTTTGTGACACCGGGGCCGATAAATTTTGAAGGGGGGTTTTGGGCTCAAGTCAAACAGGCAGATCCCGCACTCTTTGAACGCGCCAGCCAAATATCTGCCCTGCAGCGCCACGGAACACCGCAGGAAGTGGCCAATGCGGTAGCATTTTTAGCAAGCCCTGCCGCCTCCTATATTACCGGTGCAAACCTCCGGGTCGACGGTGGCGCCCTCAAACATACACACTATTAAAATCTCACCTTTCCATACGATTGCGACAGGGCATTGTGGAGCTGGAGTGATGCGGCCATCACCCAATGCCTTATCGATGGCTTGCAAGCGTATAGGCAATCACATAACCGCCTTTTCCGTCATCTCATAGCGCATCATCTTGTACTCTATCCGGCATACGAGCTGATCGAGCGGGATGAGGCCTCACATATCCTTTTCATATCGAAAAGGGTGGAAGTTAGGTAACGGTGAGGCGGGTTGCGTAGGAAAAAAGTATTCTAGTGCTTCGACAAATAAAGATTTTCACCTAAAACGGCTTCTGGTGTCCTTAGCTGACACGGTCTCAATCAGGGGGGGCGCCTAGCCTATAACCCTTCGGGACTCGCCGTGAATACATCCCTGTAGGCTCTTCGCCAGCATCCCTGCTGGCGAAGGTCCCGAAGGGCTACGCCCGGATCGAGACCTTAGTGCCACCGAAGTGAAAATATTTTCTGGTCAAAGCACTAGTAAAACAATACCGGCAAAGACGTAACAGCACATTTTAAGTACCATTGCCTGAAAAGTTCTGCGATGAAAGTACAGAGTCATCCGGCAATTGTTGAAAGCCCAATAAATTTCCATCAGGGTCCCGACCAAACATGACTTTACCGCCGTCCATCGGCTTGTCTTCAACGACAACGGTACCGCCTGCAGCGATAAGTCTTTCGCTCGCTGCGTCTAAATCAACAACATCAAAGACAATCATATTATAGCCATGAGCATCCGCCGGGCGGGGCGCATCCGCAAGCTCGGTTGGGTGACTGACATACTGAATGATCTCCAACTCGAGATTTCGGACTTGAAACCAGGCAAATTTCAGCTTGCTGCCGGGAAGACCGGAAACCATATCCACCTTTTCACCGGACACGGGAAACCAGTTACCAACCCGGCGCGGATTCTCCTCCTGTAACAGAATGGAATAGAACTTCGCCGCGCGATCAACATCCGGTGTCGCCAGTGATATGTGTCGAATTCGATAGTCATTCTCCGGCGGCGTGTCGAGATCAAGAGCTTCAAAATTCACGTGCTCAATCTCTATAATTGCCTGGTCAAAATCACGCCCATAAGCATAAGAAACGGGACTAGCCGGATTTAGCTGAGCCATTTCACGATCGCCAATCGCGACGCCCCCAGCTTCAAGAAAGCGCTGGTAGGACTTGGTTTCCTTATTTACTTGAAAACACAAGTGAGCAATGCCGGGACCGTACACCTCCACTTGACCGGCCGACACTGCCGCTGCAGATGGATTTTCAAACTCCATAAGGCGAAGCTGTGCGTTCACACTTCTCATAAGTTTTGTCGAGGCTTTAGCACCGGTTCGATCGACAAGCGCATCAATCACGGGATGATGATGAAACTCTCCATTTTCAACACTTTCCAGATCGGCTATCTCTCGATAAAAATTCGCAGATCGTTCGATGTCACTAACAGCGACGCCAACATAGTGAACTCCACGAACAACTGCGTCATCCGGCCTTCCCGGCTCACCGCTGGAACAACCAGCCAAGGTCATAACACTCAAAAGGGCCAAAAGAATATTGCGCATAAAAATTCCTTTAATAAACGAGAAAGTTGTCAGTAAAAATAAACCGCTTTAAAAACTCTACATTTCGCTGATGCAAAAACGACGACATCATGTCGTCGTTTTTCACTAAATACCGGTCACAGCCGGATCAAATCCGTAAGACCTGAATGATTTTTTAGTCCCAATGATAGTTAAACTCAACGCCGTAAGTGCGTGGGTCTAACAGACGTAATTTGCGAAACAACCCCACCAGCGCGGCTTCGGCACTACCACCGGTTATACCGTCGTCGTCAGTCACGTTTTTCACAAACGCTTCGACTTCCCACCGACCACCTGTCTCACTCAAGGTAAGGTAGAGGTCAGTCCGGTCCCACGCGTCGTAGGTGTAGTTATCAAACTCTCGCCCTTGAAACTCATCCTGCCAGTAGTAGTCAGCGCGATAGCGAAGTTCATACGTATCATTGAGCTGCTGAGTGTACTGAACGCCCAAGCTAAAAGAACTCTCCGGCGCATTGGGCAGATCATTACCTTCCACATCTTCCAGAATGGGTACTCCCCCAACGCTCCCCAGTGAAGTGTTAGGCAGAGGTAGTGAGGAAACAATTTCTGTATCCAGAATAGCCAGATTGGCATTGACCAATAAATTTTCAGTGATCAAATACAGTCCTTCCAGCTCAAAGCCTTGAATTTTAGCCTTTTCGGCATTGAAATTGACAGCCACACCTTCAATCAAGCCACCTACCTGATAATCTTTATAATCATAGTAAAAGGCGGCCGCATTCAACTGCATGCTATTGTTGAGCAGTTGGTTTTTCGCGCCTATTTCGATGGCATTAATATACTCCGGATCAAAAGTCTCCGATATAATATTTCCGGGGTTCAAACCGCCTCCTTTATAGCCTCGGGACAAGGTTCCGTACACAGTGGTGTCGTTGGTAAACGGTAGCTCTGTCCTCCAACTAAGGTTTATCTTGCCGGTAACCTCCTCCCAGCTTCCCTCGGCTGTTACAAAATTAGTAACCTCACCGAGGGTGTTGAAGCCAGCCGTCGACCTCTTTTCATCTTCGGTATAGCGCAAGCCCGTAGTGAGAATAAGATTTTCCGTTAAATCGTAATTAACCTCACCAAATACTGCTTGAGATTCAGAAGTTCGATCGCTCTCATTAGTGACCCCGCCAGTGATCAGACCGGCAGCAAAAGCAGGGTTGAGCGTATTGTGCAAGCCCGGTATATAGCTCGCCCCCCAAAAATCTACATCCTCTTCGAAATAGGATATACCCACAAGAAAATTGAGTGGCCCATCAAAACCCGAGGCGAGGCGAAATTCTTGAGCGAAGCTTTCGGACTCACTAATATTTCTTTGCGTTGACGCATAGTCAGTACGAGTCTGAAATTCGCCATCGTATAGATAGGTCAGCGCAGCCTCGGGAGTAGCAGGGGTGACATTAAAAGCGTCGGGCGCAGCTGCCAAATCGAAGTCTCGAAATTGATTGAACTCGCCATCTGCATAAGATGTAACAGAAGTCAGCGTCAAGTTATCACCAAGACTAATATTGACTTCCAACCCGGCAAAGAGCTCCTCCAACTCATAAGTAGGGTCCGTTTCAAGCCTGACAGTACGGTAGTCGCTCGGCGCCTCGCCATAGCGGTTCGGTTTTAGAATGCCGCCAAGCAGCAAGCCCGTATCGACACTGCCTATAAAATCTGCCGGATAACCAATTTCATCCTCAGTATCAGGCGCACAACCCAGGGTAGTATCCTGCTTACAGGCAACCTTCACTGCAGATTGTCGATCACTGTCCTCGTCGTAATACTGCACAATCAGGGTTGCCTCGTTATCCCCCCCAAATTCAAAACGGGTAGTGCTGCGAATAGACACCTGATCACGGCCGTCAACGTCAGTACCGTTAAATTCGTTCTCGGTGTAGCCATCACGCCTGACCGTATTAAAGGCAAAACGCTGGTAGACAGAGTCCGTTAGCGGCAAATTGACAACCCCCACGGTGCGTATCGATCCGAAATTCGCTACCTGAGCGGCCAGGTCTGCAGAAAAAGTCTCCGTGGGCTTGGCGGAAACCGTATTGATCACACCGCCGGTCGTGTTGCGCCCAAACAAAGTTCCCTGTGGACCGCGCAACACCTCGATTCGCTCCAAATCGTAAATCTCACCGGTGGGAGAAATAGCCATAGTATTGAAGGTGGAACTTACCGCTGGGTCAGCACCTCCCCCTAAAACACTCTGCCCTACGCCACGCAAGGTAATATTATCGTTCTGGCCAAGCATCAGATTCGGCACGGCAAACTGTAAATCCAGGCTATCTTCAATATTGGATCGCTCTAACGTACCGGCATCCAAAGCCGTTACCGCTATGGCTGTATCCTGAAGAGTAGCCTCCCGCTTCTCTGCGGTAACAATAATTTCCTCAAGCATAGCTCCAACGTCTTGCTGCGTCTGCGCGCTGATGGAAGCCGTATAGGTAGCGAGAAGTGCAAGGTAAACCTTGCTTTTTTTGTATAGCATCATCGTCTCCACATATTTTTATTATCTAATGACGCTAAATTAGAGTTTTACATCGCCTTAGTCAACACCTTACTGATCTTTAATACAATAATAGCGCCAAATTCTTAGCAAACACTCAATAAAAGAGTTATAAGCACTATCTTTTAATATGCAAAACTATAGTTTTTCTATACTAACCGTTAGTTTGGAAAGTGATAAGTACATAAAATTCAATAAGTTATGTGTTTTTAAATATAAATTTACAGAATGTCGGCGATTAGTGTAATCAAACTAACAATACTGACTAATAGTCATTAAATTTATAGCGAGCTATTAATGGTGGCTATAACTATAAAAGTTCGGCCCATGCAGAGAGTATCTATGAGAAAATCGCAATTTTTATTAGACAGAATGTCAACGTAGAGCGGACTCTGGAATAGAGATACCTGAATATCACGCAACCGCTTCAATAACCGGCACAGCCACTAGAACTCAACCCCGGGCCGTAAAAAAAGCTGAAAGAAAACGAGCGTTAGCACTAGTGCCGTGGCCGGACCGATTACGGTCGGAGGCTGATCATCGATTGCCGCTACAGGAGCCTGTGAGAAACCTGTACCCAGGATCATCCAGCTAACGCCGATAATGTTTACAACCATGGGCACGAATAGCACTTCGATCAGTTCACGGGGCATGCGAAAGGGGATAACCAGCGCTACAGCAATAATCGACACCAAAAGCAGATGGAGCGCGCTATTGCAATTGTAACGCGCTGGTTCCCCCCGAAAAGAAAACGGATAGATACGAGCAAGCGTTAAACCACTGACAGCCAGTCCCAGCACCGCCACTGCGAGAATGATCATCTTACCGGCCTGGCTGATCTGGAGAAAAGCAAGCGCGCGGCCCATGTCGTTTCCGGCAACTAAGGCCCCAATCGCAAGTTGTGTGAGCGCTTGATAGAGACCTTGAAAAGACATCCAGAAGAAAAACAGTCTCCAGGTTGCAGACGCGTTTCGAAAAACACGCAGCAGGGCAATGGACACCAACCCGCTCGTCAATGTTGCGATCGCGCCGGTACCCTGGAGTAGTTCAGCGATCTCTGCGTCACCGCTCCAGCTATGGTCGTTGTGGTAGAGAATGGGATTCAGGTCAGGCACCAGCGCCTTGGGAACCACCAAGCCAATTTCTTGAACAAAAAAAGTCAAATTGAAGCTTAAAGCGCAAAGTAAAATGCTGGCAGGAACCGACAGCATGATCTGACTTTCTGACCTTGGCGTTCGCCAGAGCATAGCAAAACCAATAAACAGCGGAACAAGACTAAGTGCTATTAATGTCAAAAACAGAATCTTCATATTCCAACTACCAGGAATGTCAAAACTTCACTCGAAAAATCCGGATGACAAAAAGTTATACTTTTCTGAATCCCAAAACAGTTTACTTAACTAAATTCTGTATTCATAAGACGATCAGAGAATTTCAGGTAAGCCGACCCCAGAACACCCGCAAGACCATATTTATCGACTTTACCGCTGCAGTGCCCGTTGAAGCCAACTTGTTTGCCACCTATTGTCATTTTGTAGCATTGGGGACACCTTTTGAAGTAATTGCACCCGAAAAACAGAAACAGGTGGTCTGTCCCCCATCACTCTCCTAGCGGGGTTAAATGCTTACCACTCAATCTGAATTTCCGTGCCGGTCTTTACCAAGCTCATGAATTCATCCATTTCAGAGTTGGTTATCGCGATACACCCATTTGTCCAATCGAAGCTCTGTGCTATGGGAGCGAGCCAACCCAGCCAGTTTCGCTGTCCATGAACCATAACAAAACCGCCCGGAGAGACTCCTTTAGCTTGAGCGAGCTTTTTGTCAGTTTCATTCGGGTAGCTGATATGCATCGCACGATAGAATGAAGAATCCTCCTTTTTGTAGTCGAGGGTGTAACTTCCTTCTGGAGTTTTCTCGTCACCCTCTTGCTGCTTGTGGCCCGCAGGATTTGCACCCAACGATATATGGTACTCCTTTATAACTTTCGCGCCACTCAAAAGATACATTTTACGCTCAGATTTATCGACCTTTACGAGATCAGCATCTGACCAAGCTGCATAACTAAAAAGTAAGAAAAGTAGTATGATAATTCTCATAACATCTAACGCCTACGGCAGCGGACTGATCCTGCACCAACGTCGCCATGCTTCTGATTGCCATGTTTATAGCCATTTATACATGACCAGCGCATCCACATACCCTTTTACTGGATGATTGAAAGCTTTAGGTAAGCAACCTACAGTTTTAAAACCAAGTTTATCCCACAACCGTACTGCACCCTCGTTACTTGATACTACAAAGTTAAACTGCATAGCTTTGTAGCCGAGTTCCTTGGCAACCTCTTGTGAGTGTTCACACATTAAGGTGGCGAGCCCTTTGCCCCTGGCCTGAGAAGCAACCATATAACCACAATTGCAAACGTGGCTTCCCGGGCCTGCTTGGTTAGTTTTTAAAAAATAGGTACCCAATGCTTTTCCACTCTCTTCAAAGAGGTAGGTCTTACGTGGAGTATTTAGCCAGATCTCCTCTGCCTGCTCTCTGGTTGTATCCACTTCATACGCATAGGTTTCTCCGGCTTTGACTACTTCGTGGAAAATAGGCCAAACTAAATCCCAATCTTCTGTTGTAGCTTCTCTGATATTCATATAATTTTAGTTTGAACCATTGAGGGCGACGTTTTGAGGTAACTTCACCCGAAAAAACGGAAAAATGTGGTCTGGCCCCATCACTCACGGCTTCCACAAAACTGCCTTACAAACTTAAGCTTACGGTGAGGAGAATCAGATCAACGCGTAGGTTTTCCTTTAACTGTGGTTGTTAAGTTTCCACGCCACCTACCCAAACAGAGCCTTTAGCGGTAGTACCTCAACAGGCTTTGCTGGCGTATGCATATTGTTCCATATCCAGTTGTGGTGTTCAATTACCTGTTCAGCACTTAAATGAGGCCGGTCACTTACCGTGTGACAATCAGAAACAGCAACAACGTTGTATCCGTGACTAACAGCCGCTCTAATTGTTGTATCAACACAAAAATCAGTTGCCCAGCCTGTAACCAGCAGTCTTATCTCATTGAATTGTTGTAGCCACTTGTTTAGGCTTGTGTTGTAGAAAGAATCATTAATAGTCTTCCTAATGACGACATCACGTTTATCCTGAGTAAGTGATGGTAGAATTTTCCATCCAGAGGAGAATGGCAGCAATCCCTCTTCTTCCGTTCCATCGTGTTGAATGAAAACCACTTTTCCGCCGTTTCGACGAACGTGCTCAGACAACTGATTTATTCGAGCAATAACATTATCGGAGTCATATTTTTCTCCTTTTGCAAACGATGCCACTTGCATATCAATGATAAGCAATATATCCACGATTTCCCCTAAACAATGATTGGTGAACTTAACGTCTCAATCAGTTGACGCGCTTATTGGCTTGAAGTTGGTTTGACATTTGTATATAAGTGCTTTCGTCCGGATATTTTCCATGAGGACCACTGATAGCTCTAGCGGAGAACAATGTCGAATCACACTCTCTAATACGTACATCATAGTCAGGGTCTGTGCCGGAGGCCAAAAGAAACGATACTATTTTAGGGCCTATATAAAGACTGATTTTTAACCACACACTCCGGGCCTGTTCAACAATTGGATACAGGTTTCGGCAGGCGAAACTTGTCCTTGTTTGCCATGTCTTTATATACTTTATGGCACCATTGTTCTAACTACACCTCCCAAAAAGCATTGTTGAGCAAACTACTTTCGTTTCAAGTGCCTCATTCTCTTCTTCTTGCTCCCTAATATAATCAATGAAAATATTCTTTTTATCAGGGTGTTTCTCGATCAGCTCTTGGCATCGCCTCTTAATATTTCTGTAAATGTACTCATCTGATTCTTTTATTTCATCTGTGTTAACAACAACCTCATCGATTAGTTTCATTCCAGCATCAGATGCTTGCTTAAGAATCACTGACTTTTTTTCCATTAAAGGGTGTGAATATTCACTCCCGTCATCGATATATCCATCATCAACAAATACTAGCCCGCTTTCTTTGATGCATTTTGAAGCTTTAGTTAATGTCGACTGATAATCACCAAGAACTGGGCCAATAGCACCAAGGATTATGATATCGTAATCTCTTAAATCATTAATTCTGACTCTTATGTCATCACATTCAAAGCAGCAATTTTCGTCAACATTGAATTTTTTTGCTTTATCTTTAGCCTCATCGATAAATTCCTCAACAGCATCTACTCCATGGCAATAACAGTTAAACTGTTTTGCCAATTTTATTAACACTGCCCCTTTCCCACATCCTAAATCGAGAACCTTAAGATTTGAACGATCAGTCGTGTATTTTTCCACTAATTTAAGTACGACTTCAGGAGATGCACCAATTTCCCATAAATCCTGTAAAATGTACGGCAAATACGGAAACAAATTACTATCTGCGCCATCCATAGCCATTACGACGCTTTCTTCAACTGTCTTCATCAATTTACCCACTCAGTTTTACACATAACGCTTTTTGAGAAGCCATGACGGTTACAAACAATTAACGAGGTCAGGCGTTTTAGCACCCCAAATCGGGATATTATTGCAAAGAGTATTGTTTAAGGTTCTTGTCTTCCAACACATTTTGACGTCTAACCCATTGATTTTTGGATTATATTTTTATAGAGCATTATTTTACCAGAGCTGAAATGCAATAGTTCACTTAGTGGGTAGTAGGCGGTTTTCATTTAAACGAGCCGTGGTATCTTGGCGATTGCCACCTACTGAAATCAACCCTAAATTTACCAGACCGGCTCTATTCACTGCAGATATTCCTGGAACCGACTTAAGTAAGCACAGGGCACACCGGCGGAGTCAGGAGAATTTGAAAAGAAAACTTGGTGAAGCTAAGGCGGCGGTGCGACGACTCGCTCGAACCGGGTTCTATCCCGCCTGCGGGGTAACAAAAAACCCCCGAGGTTAGTACTAACCTCGGGGGTTTAAATGTTTGGTGGAGCCAAGCGGGCGGTGCGGCCACTCGCTCGAACCGGGTTCGATCACGCCTGCGGGGCAATAAAAAACCCCAAGGTTAATGGCTAACCTTGGGGTTTTTTATACATTGGTGGAGCCAAGCGGGATCGAACCGCTGACCTCAACACTGCCAGTGTTGCGCTCTCCCAGCTGAGCTATGGCCCCGTAGTGCGTCGATCGATAACATCAACGGCAAAGAGGGGCGCATTCTACCATTCCCGCGACGCCTGTCAACTCCCTTACAACGGTCTCCGCGCTGGAATAACTGCTTGAATTGACTGCTGTTTTTCCAGGCCCGAGGCGGATTCCCACGCCGCCCCGACTACCCCTGACGCGCCAGGGCCCCGTAGGCTTTTTCAAGCTTCTTCAACTGCTTGTTCCCCAACTCACCGAAGCAGACCTTCAGGGCGTGACGCAGCCGCGCCCGGGTCATATCCGGACCCAACAACACCATGGAATCCATGACTGAAAAGGACGCCGTAGTACCGGCTACCGCTACAAACAACGGCACCAGGAAGTCCTTCAACTTGATATCCAGACGCCCCGCCAGCGCTTTGAGAGCCGCGAAAATCTGCTCCCGCTCCCACTCCCGCAGCGCTTCCAGGTCCCAGAGCGCAAACTGCAACACCTGCTTGAGCTGGTCCGGCTCCAGCTTGAGCCCGGCGAAATCGGCCTCCGCCAGCGGCAAAGTGCCCGCCGCCAGAAACGCAGCCAGGGGGGCAAAGTCGCTCAGGGTCTCCATCCGGGACTGGGTATGGGGCAGCACCCGCAGCAGATTCTCCCGATTGAACGCCCAGTCCTGCAGGCGATCGGCCAGTTGCTCGACACTCAGGTCCTCGCGAATCCACAGGCCGTTCAGCCAGGACAACTTCTCCACATCGAAGATCGGACCGCCGAGGGATACCCGCTGGATATCGAAGTTATCGATCATCTCCGCCAGCGTAAACTTCTCCCGCTCATCCGGCATCGACCAGCCCATACGGCCCAGGTAATTCAACAGGGCCTCGGGCAGAAACCCCATGCGCCGGTAGTACAAGATACTGGTCGGGTTCTTGCGCTTGCTGAGCTTGGACTTATCGGGGTTGCGCAGCAGCGGCAGGTGACACAATTGCGGCATCTCCCAACCGAAGTATTCATACAGCAGCTTGTGCTTGGGGGCTGAATTGATCCACTCCTCACCCCGAATGACATGGGTGATACCCATCAAGTGATCGTCCACCACATTGGCCAGGTGATAAGTCGGCAAACCGTCCGACTTGAGCAGAATTTGAGCATCCACCTGCCCCCAATCCAGCTCGACGCGCCCGCGCAGCATATCGTCAATCGGACAGGGCCCCTCCTCCTGCGGTACCTTCATGCGAATCACAAAGGGTTCACCGGCGGCCCTGCGCTTTTCCACCTCCGCCGCCGGCAGCGCCAACTCAGCGGGTTTGAGCGCGGTAAAACCGCCGCGGGCGCGACGCGCCGCACGCAGTGTCTCCAATTCCTCCGCCGTGCGGTAACAATGAAACGCATGCCCCTCGCGCACCAGTTGCTCGGCGTATTCCCGGTAGAGATCGCCCCGCTCACTCTGGCGGTAAGGCCCTTTATCACCGCCCACATCCGGCCCTTCATCCCATTCGATCCCCAACCAGCGCAGGCTGTCGAAGATGGCCTGTTCAGATTCGGGGGTCGAGCGGGCCCGGTCCGTATCCTCGATCCGCAACAGAAACTGACCGCCGTGGCGGCGGGCAAAACACAGGTTGAACAGGGCGATATAAGCGGTTCCCACGTGGGGATCACCGGTGGGCGAAGGCGCAATGCGGGTGCGAACGGTCATTGACTGGCGTGCTCTCTCTGATCAGTGGAACCTCAGCAGCAGGTCCGAGGTAAAGCGCCGGATTATAGCCTTTGTCCCGCGCCAGCCGCCAGCGACCCGGCAAGCGCGGAGTGCAGGGGCGGTATCCATCGCGTCCACAATCGGCACGCCTTCTCCTGCGGTCATACGACTGGTTCAAAAAACCAACAGATTAATTGATCCAATTCGCATTTTTTTACCGGGGCGGTAGGAACTTTAAGGAAAATCAGCCATCTTAGATTGCGAGAACACACTTTTTATCGTGAATCTTAACTCTCCCTCCTCTATTTAGTGTAGTTATATACATGTTAAGCCTCTAAAATCATTTTAGAGGCTTTTTTTATTGGCCCGCTTTACCTACTGATAAGCGTCTCCTTCTGTTTTAGCACCGCGACATTTTTCTGTCATATTGTCGTTTGCACGGCGTCATGTTGTTGTTTGCACGGCGCGCCCATAAGGCGCCGACAGCTAACCCAGCGCCTGCAGCCAATTGCGCAGTTCCCGGGTCCGCAAATCAAAGTCCAACACCGAGGCGCTCAATCCGTAACGCCAGCTCAATGCCAACTGGTCCGGTTTTTGATCGAGACTGTGAAAATCCCGCACCAGCGATTCCAGCGCCGGCAATGAGGTAAAAAAGCCGTCGGCGATCAGGCCTTCCCCATAGCGCAAAAAGATGGTGCCGATATCAAACAGACTGAACTCGGGGTGATACTGCACGCCCCAAAACCGCTTGTCTCCCTGTTCTATCACCACGGCCTGCACCTCGCTGATGGTGTTGCTCGCCAGCAACGTGGCCCCGGCGGGCAATTCCACCACCTCGTCGGTGTGGATCGCGACGGCATCGTAGACCGGTCCCTTGCCCGCCAGCAGCGGATGTTCGCCGCCCTGCTGATTGGCGCAGATGCCCCGGGCAATGCCCAGTTCGCGGCCGCGGGGGTTGGCGCGTACCCTTCCCCCCAACACTGTGCTGGCCACCTGCAAGCCCCAACAACTGCCAAATACCGGAATGCCACAATCGAAAACTTCGGCCGCCAGTGCCAGTTGGCGCTCCACCTCGGGCACAGCATCGTAGACGTGCAGGGCCGAACCGGTAATCACGGCGCCACGGTAGTCATCGGGGCCGAACGTCGGTTTCTGATAATCGTCATAGGCCGGCTGCACGATGGTGTACTGCACGGCGGGGTCGATGCGCCGCAGCACCGCTGCGTAGCCCTCGCCGGTAGCCATACCGCCCATGGCAGCCTGCTGCTGATTGGACTCGCGCTTGTTGCCATCGATAATCAATAGAGGTTTAGTGTTCATACAACGATACACTCTCGACATTGTGGTTTTAACAAACGGGTTTCAGTGATAGATTTTGGTGTCTCGGCTCAAGTCCTGGTTTCAGTGCCCGGTCGCGGAATCTGGACTCAACCCCTGATCTTACAACCTGGTCTTAAGACCTAGTCTTAAAACCTGATTTCTATAGCCGGTTTCAATAACCGGTTTCACTAGATTCCAACACCCGGCTACAACACCCTATTTTCCGGCAAACTCCAGAAACACCGCTTACAACTGCCCCTCGACAGCTCTGGTAAAAATCTCCGCATAGTGTCCGGCATCAAATCCTATAGGATTTCCCGCTGCACAGGGGTCTGTCGCCGCCAGCGAGCCTATATCATCGGCACGCCCCGCCGCTACTTGGATCTCGTCAAGGGTGTGGGGAATGGCCAGGGAACCTCGCAGTGCCAACACCCACTCAAACACCGCCTCGAAGCTGGATATCCCGGTTGCCGGCAAGTTCAGCACCCGGGCCAAAGGCACCATTTTATCTTCAATCGCCGCCCGGTTGGCCAGCATGACATAGGGCAACAGGATGGCGTTGGTAAGACCGTGGTGCACATTGAACAGCGCTCCGATGGCATGAGCGAGAGCGTGCACGGCGCCCAGGTCTTTTTGAAAAGCGGTGGCGCCCATGGTGGCCGCCGCCAGCATCTGCGTGCGCGCCTCGAGATCCCCGCCGTCGGCAAAGGCCCGGGGCAGACTGGCTGCCACCAGGCGCATGGCTTCCAGCGCTATGCCGTCAGCCATGGGATGAAACCCGGTGGCACAATAGGCCTCGAAACTGTGCACCAAGGCATCCATTCCGGTGGCGGCAGTCAGGTGCGGCGGCAGGCCCAGGGTCAGCTCCGGGTCGGCGATGACTCTGGGCGGCAACATCTGCGGATGAAAAATGATTTTCTTGACACGCGCGGCAGTGTCAGTAATCACCGCGGCCCGGCCGACTTCAGACCCGGTCCCGGCGGTGGTGGGCACGGCGATTTGGGGCGCTATGCTGTCGCCGTCGATACCGCTCCAGTCGTCCTCGGCGCCGCCGAGTTCCCACAGCGAAGCCGTCTGCCCGGCAATCAGGGCCAGGGTCTTGCCGACGTCGAGCGCGCTGCCGCCGCCCACCGAGACCACTCCATCGCAACTTTGGCCTTTATAGGCCGCCAGTGCGGCCGCCACATTCTCATCCACCGGATTTCCCTGCACCCCGGCAAATAATTCCGCGGCCAGCCCTGCCGCGCGACAGTCCTGCAAAACCCGGGCAATAAACGGCGCGGTTTTCAAACCGCTGTCAGTCACCACCAGCGGGCGGCGCATACCCAGGTCTGCACATGTCTGTGGCAATTGCGCGATGGCGCCGGGGCCAAAGGCGATCGAGGTCGGGTAATTCCAGGTCACTATAGTCATAAGGCAAGGGTCATAGGGCAAGCGTCATAAGACAAGGGTCGTAAGATAAGAGTCAGATAATTTCGAAATACCGCTGCAGCTCCCAATCGGTCACCGCTTTTCTGAACTCGCGCTCTTCCCAGATCCGCGTCTGGCTGAAATGCTCCACAAACTCACTCCCAAACAGCGCCCGGGCCGCGGCCGAGTCTCGCAACCGCTCGGCCGCCTCGTACAGAGTCTGCGGCAGCCGCAGTGCGCCGGGATGCGTCTGGTCATAGGCATTGCCAACAACAGCCGCGGTGGGCTCGATCTTGTCCTCTATGCCTTGTAAACCGGAGGCAATGGCCGCCGCCATGGCGAGGTAAGGGTTCATATCGGCGGCGGCTATGCGGTACTCCACCCGCTGGGATTTTTCACCACCGGGAATAACCCGCAACGCGCAGGTACGGTTCTCAATGCCCCAGGTGGCATCCAGGGGAGCCCACATACCGGGCACCATACGCCGGTAACTGTTGACCGTGCTGGCCACCATGGCCAGGAATTCCGGCATCAGTTGTTGCTGGCCACCCACAAACCAACGCTGGACAGCCGCCATGCCCTGGGCCTCGCCGGCATCGTAAAACGCATTGGCGCCGCTGTCTTTATGCTGCAGGGAGATATGAATATGCCCCGACTGCCCGGGATACTCGGACGACCACTTGGCCATAAAGGTGGCCATCATATCCAGCCGCTGGGCCCACACCTTGGTAAAGGTTTTGAACAGGGCCCCGTTGTCGGCCGCGGCCAGTGCCGTATCGTGAAGCAGCGCCGCCTCGATCACACCGGGTCCGGTTTCGGTGTGCAGGCCTTCCAGCGGCATCTCCATTTCCTGGCACAGTCGCAGCAGGTCGTGATAGATCTCCGCGTGCACTGAGTTGCGCAGCACCGAATAGCCGAAAAAACCCGGCGTGACGCTTTTGAGACTCTGGTAGTTCTTTTCCCGCACGCTGTGCGGCGTTTCCTCGAACAAAAAGAATTCGTACTCACAGGCCGCCTGCACCGCCAAGCCCATGGCGTCGGCTCGCTCCAACACCCGGCGCAGCACACCGCGAGGGCAGAGTTTTTCCGCCGCGCCGGTAAACTCGCCCAGCACCAGCAGCGTATCGGGCTCCAGCGGCAGCTCGCGGGCGGAATCGGGCACCAGCCGCACCGGCGCATCCGGGTACGCGGTGTGCCAGCCGGTAAACTTCACATTGTCGTAGAGCTGGTCGTTGCTGTCCCAACCCAGCACCACGTCACAGAAGCCGAACCCGGTGTCCAGGGCCGACAGAAATTTGTCCTTTTTCAGGTACTTGCCCCGCAGGACCCCGTCGATATCGAACACCCCGACCTTGATATACTCGATGCCGCGTTCGTCGATCAACTGCACAATATCCTGAGCGCTTTTGGCCATGGCCGCCTCCGCTAGCCTGTCACAGGCCCTAGATATAGCGCCGGTGGTGCTAAATGTCGAGCTTTAAGATACCGGCAGGATTGATTATTTTGCGCCACGGTGCGCTGCGAGTCCCAGGTGCTCGACCGGCGCCTGGTGAAAAGCGCCAGCGGTGTCAGTGAAAAGCGCTCTGTGGTGCGCGAACCGCCACACAGTCGGCGGCGATATTGGGAGGTAGAGGTGGCCCCGACCAACCGCGACTCCACGGGCTACTGCATGCTGCCCGGGCGCGAGGCCATGCAGGGGCGGATGCTGTTGGACCCCGCCGCGAGCTTCCGGACCGGCGAGATGACGGCATCGGAATGGTTGCAGCTCTAAGGCGTCACAGGGAGGCCGACCTGCGGGCAGCGGCGGGCTAAGGCACCAGGGCGGCCCTGACACGGCGCGCCAGCGCCAGCGCCGCCGTCAACCCGGGCGATTCGATACCGAACAGGTTGACCAAACCGCCGACCCCGTGCTGCGCCGCCGTGCTGATAACAAAATCGTGGGGCGCTTCACCGGCAGGCACCAGCTTCGGTCGAACACCGGTATAGTCAGGTTCTAACCGATCCGGCACCAGACCGGGGTAATAGCGCCGGATCGCCTCGATAAACAAGGGCTTGCGGCTTTCATCAAAACGATAGTCGCGCTCCCCCCACTGCACGTCGGGCCCGAAGCGGACCCGGCCCTGCATATCCAGGGTGACGTGAATTCCCAGGCCGGCGCGCCCGGCCACCGGGTATATCAGGCGCTGAAACGGTGCCTTGCCGCGCAGCGTGAAGTAGTGGCCCTTGGCATAATAGGCGGGCGGAATGGTGGCGGCAGGCAAGCCCTCGATACGCTGCGCGACCCTGACGGCATCGAGGCCGGCACTGTTCACCAGGGTGCGCGCGGTGATTTCCATCGGATCAATGCCGCCGACGCTGAGCCGCACGCCTTGATCGACGACTCGCGCGGCAATCACGGGCGCCCGGCACACCAGCAGGCCACCGTTGGATTCCAGATCACCCTGCAGTGACAACATCAACGCATGACTGTCGAGGATACCGGTGGACGGCGACAACAGTGCGCAGGTACCTGCCAGCGCCGGTTCCAGATGCTGCAGTTGCGGTTGTTCAATCCATTGCAGATCCTCGACACCATTGTCGCGAGCCGCCTGCCGATAGCCGAGCAGGGTCTCCCGCTCGCTGTCGGTGGTCGCCACAATAAGCTTACCGAGGCGCCGGTGGGGCAATTGCCGCTCGCGGCAGTAACGGTAAAGCCGTTCCCTACCCTCCACACAAAGCGCAGCCTTGAGCGAACCGCGGGGATAATAGATACCGGCATGAATCACCTCCGAATTGCGACTGCTGCTGTGGGTGCCCGCGGCCCGCGCCGCTTCCAGCACCAGCACCTCGCGACCACAGCGGGCCAGCTCCCGGGCACAGGCAAGCCCCACCACACCGGCGCCGATTACCACGCAATCGACCGTTTCCGTCACGGACGCACCACCTCTTTACACGCTAAAGGAATATACGCTGCAAATGAGTTCCACTCGCAACCGTCAATCAGTATAATCAATCGCACTTTACTGCAAACCCGATGTAAATGAACGCTGCTCGCCGCTTCCATAGCGCCTGGATCGCCAGCCTACTGTTAGTGCTGGCCCTCACGGCCGCCCAGGGACACGTCCACAATGACGATCTGTTCGCAGAGCCCTGCGCCATTTGCGCCCTCAGCGATCACGCCGACGCCCTGGTTGGCGGCGGCTATCAGCCATGGATACTGTCGGGGCCGCTGGTTTTCACCGCGGCACCTGTCGATCACACCGCCACCGAACGCTTTGGTCACTATCTCCCGCGCGCCCCGCCGCCTGCCTGAATCCGCAAACCCTTAACTTCATATTTATTGCGTGACCGGTATCCCGTTCACGCCAGTTTGCTATTAGGAATCAGGAGCTATTCATGCGCTTTGCAAAAGCTTTCTCGCCCGTACCCATGGCCTGTGTGTCCGTATGTACGCTGCTCAATATTACCGGCACCAATGCCGCGGTGCAGGCCAAAACCGGCTCGGCACTGCACATCGAAGAAGTCGAAGTCGTGGGCCACCCGCTGTCGGCCGAGGGCCTGGCCCAGGCCTCGGCGGTTCTGAGCGGGGAACAATTGTCCCGCAGCCTGCAGGCCTCTATCGGCGCCACTGTGGCCAATATTCCCGGTGTGCATTCGGCCTCCTTCGGCCAAGCGGTAGGCCGGCCGGTGCTGCACGGCCTGGGCGGCGCCCGGGTGCGGGTGATGGAAGACCGTATCGACACCCTGGATGTTTCCGTCACCAGTGCCGATCACGCCACCGCGATCGAACCTTTTATCGCCGATCGGGTGGAAATTCTCAAAGGTGCCAGCACCCTGCTCTACGGCTCCGGCGCCATCGGCGGCGTGGTGGATGTCCACACCGGCCGCATTCCCCACGAATTGCCGGAAAAAACGTTGACCGGTAGAGCCGAGGCCCGGGCCGACGACAGTGCCGAGACGCGCGTGGGCGCCCTGCGCCTGGACGGCGGCGCCGGCAGTTTTGCCTGGCACCTGGATGGCTTCTGGCGCGACGCCGACAACTATGAAATCCCGAACTTTGTCGAGTCGGCTCAACTGCGGGCGCTGGAAGAGGCCGAGGGCGAGGAACACGAAGAAGAGGAAGCCCGCGGCGAACTGCCGGGCAGCGAACTGGAAGTTAACGGCGGCGCGTTTGGCCTGTCGTATATCGGGGAGCGCGGTTTTGTCGGCTTCTCCGTCAGCCAATTGGATGCCGAATACGGTTTGCCGGGCGCTCACGGGCACGGGCACGAACATGAGGAAGAGGAACCCGGCATGGAGGAACATGAGGAGGAGGAAGGTAACCCCACCCTGGATATGGAACAAACCCGTATCGACCTCGAAGCGGGTGTGGAAAATCCTTTTGCCGGCTTTTCCAGCCTTAACGTGCGGGTCGGTATCAACGACTACGAGCATGCCGAGATCGAACCCTCCGGCGAAGTCGGCACCCTGTTTGAGAACGAAGCCTGGGAAGCGCGGGTCGAGTTGATGCATAAATCCGTCGGCGGCTGGGAAGGCGCCGTCGGTCTGCAATACAGCGATCGGGAATTCAGCGCGCTGGGGGAAGAAGCATTTTTATCGCCGGTCGATACCGAGTCGATCGGCCTGTTCTGGGTGGGCGAGCGGGATATCGCCGACTGGCATATAGAGACGGGCCTGCGCGTCGAGACGGTCGAGCACCGGCCATCCGACAGCGGCCTCGCCGACACCGACTTTACCAATGTCAGCGGTTCCCTGGGTGCGATCATCCCCCTGACGTCAGACTGGACGCTGAGCCTGCAGAGCGACTATTCATCCCGCGCGCCGGTCAGCGAAGAGCTTTACTCCAACGGCGCTCACCTGGCTGCCGGGACGTTCGAGATCGGCGATGCCAGTCTCGACGAAGAAACGGCGTTCAACCTCTCCGCCACCCTCCGTTACGCCGGCTCTAACTGGTACCTCGCCGGCACACTGTACCGCACCGACTTCAGCGACTTTATCTACCGCTTCAATACCGGCCTCGAAGAGGACGAGCTGCCGGTGTTGCGCTACACCCAGGAGGATGCCGTCTTTACCGGTTTCGAAGCCGAGGCGAAAGCCATAGTGCACCAGTGGGGCGACGGCCAGCTCAGCGTCAAAGCCATGTTCGACACGGTAACGGCGGAGCTGGATATCAGCGGTAACGACAACCTGCCGCGCATTCCTCCCACCCGCTACGGCCTGGGCCTGGCCGCCAACTGGGGAGTGGTCAACGCGAGCCTGGACTATACCCGGGTGGATGAGCAGGACGACGTGGCGGAACTCGAATTGCCCACCGATGCCTACGACGACGTGCGGGCCTATGTCGGCGCACAGTTTCCACTGGAGCAAACCACGCTGACGGTATTTTTGCAGGGCCGCAACCTTACCGATGAGGAGCAGCGCAACCACGTGTCCTTTATCAAGGATTTTGCCCCGGCACCCGGACGCACGCTGGAAGCAGGATTGCGTTTCACGTTCTAGCCGCAACCGGCAGGCCGATCGTTATCTTCGGGTGGCGATTGGCCTGGCGACATTTTTTGCAAGCGCACAACACCCGTCCCTCACCCGATTGGTACTCGTGCTGGGCGCTTACTCTCCCTAAAGCAGCGCCTACTCTCGCTTCAGACGCCTACTTTCGCCTAGAGCACCTACTTTCGCCTAAAGCGCCTACTTTCGCCTAAAGCGCCTACTTTTGGTGGTGGTGGTGGTGGTGGTGGCCGCGACAGCATCCCTGCCATCGAAAGTTTCTGCAGGCCCCATCCAGAGGCAGGCCTACTCCGGTATATTTCACCAAGGTCAGTAAGGTTAAAGTGGGGTTCAATGAACTGTGCAAATCTGCTAAAGCACCCGCAGCAAGCACCTAAAGCAAGTGCCCTTCGCTTTTGGCCCCGGACTTTTTCAAGTGGCAACGGGCAATCATTCCCGAAACTCACACTACCTGCCTGACAATTCCCGCCGGCGGCGACAGCATTTAGCAGCAGCGGACTTTGCGCCGCCTGACACCGGCGCGATACGACCGGTGAGCGCCACAATAGCTCCCCGAGGGCCGATAACTGGTGTTAAGATGAGCGCTTCCCCATCCACCGACCCAAAAGGACAACAGACCCATGCGCGATACCCGACACCTGCGCCCCTGGCTGCTGGCTATCACCTGCGTCGCGGCGGCCGTTATCAGCGGTTGCGACACAGGCCGGCAGGACACTCAAACCGAAACGGCCAGCGCCGCCGAGGCACCCGGCACAGCATCTGCCGAACAAGTCTCTGCAGAACAACAGCGCCTGATGGACTATCTGGCGGCAATGGACCGGGAAAATCTCGAGCGCTCGCCCATCTTCGCCTCCTTCCGCGGTGAAAAAATGGGGCAGGACAGTTGGAGCAACCTCACCGATACTTACCAGGATGAAACCCTGGCGATCTGGCAGCGACGCCGGCAGGAACTGCAGGGCTTCGACGCGGCGCAATTGGACAACACTGCCGCTCTCAGCCTGCGCATCGCCCAATTGTCAAACGACCGCGCAATCGAGGGCGATCAGTTTCGCCATCACGAGTACATCATGCAGCAGTTCCGGGCCTGGCATACAATGGTGCCCAGTGTGTTGATCAGTATTCACCGCGTCGGCAGCGTCGCGGATCTGGAGGCCTACCTGAGCCGGCTGGAAAAAGTCGGCACGCTGTTCGATCAGGTCATTGAGCAGATGCAGGTGCGCGCCAAACGCGGGGTCTACCCGCCGCGCTGGAGTTACCCGCAGATGCTGGAGGCATCGACCAACGTCATTACCGGGGCACCCTTCGATGACGGCGCCGACAGCACGCTGCTGGCGGATTTCAAAAGCAAACTGGACGGCCTCAACCTCGACCAGGCAAAAGCTACCGCGTTTATGACGCGCGCCAACGAGGCACTGTTGCAGGTCGTGCAGCCGGCCTACGGCCGCCTGATCGACGCCTTGCGCGCCCAACAGTCGGTCGCGCCCGAGGGCGATGGTGTATGGCGGTTGCCGAACGGCGAGGCTTACTACAACTACCTGCTGCGTTACTACACCACCACCGACCTCAATGCCGAGCAGGTGCACCAAATGGGCCTGGAAAACGTAGCCCGCATCCACAATGAAATGCGGGCCATTATGGCCAAAGTCGAGTTTACCGGCTCACTGCAGGAATTTTTCGCCTTTATGCGCGACGACCCGCAGTTTTACTTCCCCAACACCGATACCGGTCGCGAGGCCTATCTCGGTGAAGCCAAGGCGCTGGTGGATATCATTGCCAAGCGACTGCCCGACTACTTCGGTATATTGCCGCAGGCGGATATGATCGTAAAGCGGGTGGAGCCATTCCGGGAGCGTTCCGCCGGCAAGGCCTTCTACCAGTCGCCGACTCCGGACGGCAGCCGGCCCGGTATCTACTACGCCAATCTGTATAATATGGCCGATATGCCCAAGTACCAGATGGAGGCCCTGGCCTACCACGAGGGCATACCGGGTCACCATATGCAGCGGGCCATTACCGGGGAACTGGAGGGCGTGCCGGAGTTTCAGAAATATGTCTCCTTTACCGCCTACACCGAAGGCTGGGGTCTCTACAGCGAGTACCTGCCGAAAGAGATGGGATTTTATCAGGACCCCTACTCCGATTTCGGCCGCCTGGCGATGGAGCTCTGGCGCGCCTGTCGCCTGGTGGTGGATACCGGTCTGCACGCCAAGCAATGGTCACGGGAAAAAGCCATCCAGTACTTGCAGGACAACACACCCAATCCAGCCGGCGATACGGTCAAAGCCATTGAGCGCTATATCGTCTACCCGGGCCAGGCCACAGCTTACCTGATCGGCAAGATCAAAATCCTGGAACTGCGCGAACAGGCTCGCTCGGCGTTAAAAGATAAGTTCGATATTCGCGGCTTCCACGACGAAGTGTTGAAAGACGGGCCCGTGCCCCTGTCACTCTTGGAAGAAAAAATAGCGGCCTGGATAGAACAACAGCGGTCATAGCAGGCGATATCGCAGGCGGGTGGAGTAGAACTCCACCCGCTCGGGCCTATCTGATTACCCGCAATTATTGGTTTTACGACAACATTCTTTATTCAGTGCGAGGCGCTCGAGGTTGGGTCAGGCTTTCCCAGACTCGGACTAGGCGTCCCCCCTTACCCTCGCAAGCGGGCCCAGCCCGAAATCATAAATTTCGGGCGTTTCGCGGGGCGAAGCAGCGCTTCGCTGTTTCCCGCTCCACCCATGGGGGCTCGAGCGCGGCATCCCTGCCGCGCACGGTCTGGGAAAGCCTGACCCAACCTCGAGCTTCACATTTCCCTCTGTACCGCTTATCCGGCTCTTTAAAAAGTTATCGAGAGAAAGCCGAAGGATAAGAATATGCACCAGCGACCACGGGAGCAGCCTCCCGAATTTGCGGGTAGCTGGACGGTAGTGACATCGCATACATATACGCGCCAGCCTTTAACAAATTATTACGTCTTCGCACACAGCTCCTGTTTAAGATACCTGGGTTTTAAACTCTTGGAGACACGCCTGTGAGAAGTCTGGCTATTTTGTTTTTGGTATTGCCGCTGCTGGGTTGCAACGGCAGTGATGACGACGACAATGACAACGGCGTAAAAGCACTGCGTATCGACGCTTCCGGGGTAACCGAACCGGTTGACCTGATCGAACGGCTGTCAGGGCGCCTGTTCGAGATAGACGAAAACGGCGAACATCTGGTCAGCCTGGACCGCAATCAGGACTTTTTTGATCTCGCCATTTTGTACAACGCCCAGGGCAGCGGCTGCAGATTGACTGCCAGTGACCGGCAACGCGCCGAGGAGTGGCGACTGCAGTGCGATTTCGATATCACCTGTCTGCCCAACGCCGAACCGGTGTGTGCCAAACAGGCACTGCCGGACAACGACCTGTTTACTTTCAGATACCGCAGCTTCGAAAACTCGTGCCGGGCCTATGAGGCCTCAGCCATGGTGGCGTTTAGCGGCACCGGCTGTGGCGACTTGAATAACACCACCGTCCCGGACCTGCACGAACCGGTCTTTGTCGCGGCGCTGGCGGATATCGAAGTCGACACCGAGCCGCACACCGTTGTCAGCGCATCAATCGATGGCGATATTGCCAGGCTGGTTTTTGAAGTGAGAGGCGGCTGTGGCGAACACGATTTCGACCTGGTTATCGATGACGACTTCACCTCCGGCGGCACTGTACGCACGTCCTCTTTATCCGTCTACGGGGAAGACAACGACGGTTGCACAGACCTGATCGACGTTCCCAAGCGTTTTGACCTGACACCGGTCAAAGAGATATACAAGCGACAGTTTCCCAACGCCGTGGGCAACCAGACGGTGGTTATTCGCAATATTGGCAACTACCGCTTCAGGTTGGATTGACAAGAGCAAGTATGCTGTCGCGGGTTCCTTTCCCTGCCGCCCGAACAATCGCGGCGGCAGGTTTTGGTGTTGACGGAATGCTGTTGCATTGACGCCGGGCGTGGTGGAGCGACAGCAAACTGGCAGTGACAAACAACTTCGAATAGCAGGCCGGACTTCCCTTTAGGCACTATAGCCTCCCCAAAAATCCACACAGCAAACAATCCTAAATAACATCCTTCAAATAACGCCCCGTAAAGGACCGCTTGCGTTTACAAATTGTGGCGGGCGTCCCCTGGGCGACCACCTTGCCCCCGCCGTCGCCGCCTTCAGGTCCCATATCGATCACCCAGTCGGCCTCGGCAATCACATCCAGGTTATGTTCGATCACCACCACTGAGTTACCCGCATCCACCAGCCGGTGCAATACCCGCAACAACTTTTCCACATCTGCCATATGCAGGCCGACGGTGGGCTCGTCCAGGATATAGAGATTGTGCTGAGTGCCGGCGCGGCCCCCGGCCTGTTTTTTTACCACCGCCTCGGGTTCGATCCTGGCCTTGGCCAGCTCCGCTACCAACTTGATTCGCTGAGCTTCGCCGCCGCTCAGGGTGGGACTCTGCTGGCCCAGGGTGAGATAGCCCAGGCCGACATCCTGCAGTAACTGCAATGCATGGCGAATGCCGGGCAGCGCATCGAAATACTCAGTCGCCTCCTCCACATTCATCGCCAACACTTCGCCGATGTGCTTTTCCTTGTAGCGCACCGTCAGGGTTTCGCTGTTAAAGCGCCAGCCGTCGCACACCTCGCACTGCACCCGCACATCCGGCAGGAAATTCATTTCCACCTTGCGCATACCGTGACCGCCGCAGGCATCGCAGCGCCCCTCTCCGGCGTTGAAAGAAAAACGCCCCGGCGTATAACCCCGCAGGCGGGCGTCCACCGTGCCGGCAAAGAGTTTGCGGATAGCGTCCCAGATACCGATATACGTCGCCGGACAGGAGCGTGGCGTCTTGCCGATCGGCGTCTGGTCCACCTGTAACACCCGGTGAATCGACTCCCATCCCCGAATCTCGTCGCACCCCTGCCAGGTGGTTTTTTTGCGACCCCGCCGGCCGCGCCCCGGGGCCTTGACCACAGTTCGCAGATTGCCCTGCAACACACCGTTGACCAATGTGCTCTTGCCACTGCCGCTGACACCCGCCACACACACCAACCGGCGCAACGGCAGAGTGACATCGATACCGGCCAGATTGTTCTGCGCCGCGCCGTGCACGCTGACCTGTTCAGCCGGCCAGAGCGCGCGCATCTCGGTATTTCTGAGCGCCGGCATCGGGTGGCGCAGGGGTTTGGCCAGGAATTGGCCGGTCAGGGATTTTTTGTTGCGGGTCAACTTCGACAGCTTGCCCTGCGCGATCACCTCGCCGCCGTCGATGCCGGCCCGCGGGCCCATATCGATCACGTAATCCGCCTCGCGGATGGTGTCCTCGTCGTGCTCCACCACCAGCACCGTATTGCCCTGGCGCTGCAATTCCCGCAGCGTGGCAATCAGGCGCCGGTTGTCGCGAGTGTGCAGACCGATGGTGGGTTCGTCGAGAATATAACAGACACCCTGCAGGTTAGAACCCAACTGCGACGCCAGTCGAATGCGCTGGGACTCACCACCGCTCAGGGTCGGCGCCGCGCGGTCGAGGGTGAGGTAGTTAAGCCCGACTTTCTGGAGAAAACTCAACCGCCCCTGCAGTTCCGACAGTAAATCCCGGGCAATTTCCTGTTCCTTGTTTTTGAGTTTCAGTTTGTCGAACCAGACCGCCGCCTGCGCCACCGACAGCCCCGCCAGTTCGGCGATAGAGCGGTCGCGAAAACGCACCGCCAGCGCCGTCGGGTTCAGGCGCTGGCCCGCGCAGCGCCGGCAGGGTCGCTCCGCCAGCGCATCTTCATCCTGCTCCAGCCACTCGCCCTCCTCACCGGTCTGTTCTTCATCGAACCCCTTGAGCACCACCCCGGTGCCGAAGCACCCTTCACACCAGCCGTGTTTCGAGTTGTAGGAAAACAGGCGCGGATCCAGTTCGTCAAACCCTTGCCCGCAACCCGGACAGGCCCGCTCCGTGGAAAACAGCGCATCGACGGTTTTGCGCTTTCTGCCGGGTGCCGCCGCTTCCACTACCACCACGCCGCTGCCCATATCCAAAGTGCGCTGCAACAGCGCGGCCAGCGCCGCTTCATGTTTGGGCGCCACGGTGACACTGCCGAGCGGCAATTCGATATCGTGCTCGCGGTAGCGGTCCAGTTTTGGCCAGGGATCGGTGGACACATAGACGCCGTCGACGCGCAGTTGCGTGTAACCTTTCTCGGCTGCCCATTTCGCCAGTTCTTTATAGATGCCCTTGCGCGCCACCACCATCGGTGCCAACAACGTGATTTCGCGCCCGCGGTAATCTTTTTGCAGCCGCGCGAGAATCGCCGCCACTGTCTGCGGCTCGATCGCAAGGTTGCAGTCGGGACAATGGGCGGTGCCGAGTTTGACATACAACAGGCGCAGGAAATGATAGATTTCCGTGAGCGTTGCCACCGTGCTTTTACGACCGCCGCGACTGGTGCGCTGTTCGATGGCAACAGTGGGGGGAATACCGTGCACGGTGTCCACATCCGGGCGCGACGCCGGTTGCACAAACTGCCTGGCGTAGGCATTGAGCGATTCCAGATAGCGCCGCTGCCCCTCGCCGAACACGATATCGAAAGCCACAGTGCTTTTGCCGCTGCCGCTGACACCGGAGATCACGGAAAACTGGTCGCGGGGAATGGTGATATCAATATTTTTGAGATTGTGTTCGCGGGCATGGTGTATAACTATCGACCGGTCGCGCGCCTTGGTTGCCTGCCTGGCAGCGCTGACGCGCCCCTTGGGCAGGGTTAGCGCCTTACCACGGCTGCGCCGGTAAGCCCGCAGCGCCTTGGCCGTATGGGTGGCCTCGGCACCGGTGGCCGCGGCCAACTGCTGCGGGGTGCCCCGACCGACCACCTGCCCGCCCCCGGCGCCGCCCTCCGGGCCGATATCGATAATCCAGTCCGCCGCGCTGATAACATCCAGGTTGTGTTCGATAACCAACAGCGAGTGACCCGCGGCGATCAATTGCCGGAACGCCTCCATCAGCGTGGCGATATCGTCAAAGTGCAAACCCGTGGTGGGCTCGTCAAACAGAAACAGGGTTTGGCGGCCGGACATATTTTTCGCCAGGTGCCCCGCCAGTTTCAGCCGCTGGGCCTCGCCGCCGCTGAGCGTCGGCACCGCCTGGCCCAACTGCACATAATGCAGGCCGACGTCCGCCAGCGGCTGCAGGCTGCTCACCACCTCCGGCTGGTCGGCAAAAAACGCCAGCGCCTCGGCGACCGTCATCTCCAGCACATCGGCAATGGAGCGGCCCTGGTGCAGGGCGGGGTCCGCCTGCTGATCGGCGGCGCCGTAAAGCTTTATCTCCAGAATTTCATCCCGATAGCGCTTGCCGTCACAGTCCGAACAACGCAGATAGACATCGCTCAGGAACTGCATTTCCACATGCTCAAAACCGTTGCCGGAGCAGGTTGGGCAACGCCCCTTGCCGGCGTTGAAACTGAAAGTGCCGGCGGTGTAACGCCGCTCGACAGCCAAGGGTTCGGCGATAAACAGTTTGCGGATCGCATCGAAGGCGCCCACGTAGGTGGCGGGCACTGAGCGGGTGGTTTTGCCGATCGGGCTCTGGTCCACCAGCACCACCTCGTCGATATGCTCGTGTCCCTCAATGGCCCGGTGGGCGCCGGGTGTCTCTACGGTTTTGCCTTTGTGTTTGCAGATACCCGGATAGAGCACATCGCGCATCAATGTCGATTTGCCGGAACCGCTGACGCCGGTGATACACACCAGCCGCTGTAGGGGAATCTCCACATCGATATCGCGCAGGTTGTGCTCGGTGGCGCCCACCACCTGCACACAGGCGGCGGGCGGCGGTGCCTCCACGGCGCTGGCAACGACATGTTTTTTGCCCGATAAATACTGGGCCGTCAGCGACTTGCGGTGGCTGAGCAGGGCTCTCGGCGTGCCGAAAAAACCGATCTCCCCGCCCTGCTTGCCGGGCCCCGGGCCGATGTCGAGAATGCGGTCGGCCGCCAGTATCACTTGCGGATCGTGCTCCACCACCAGCAGCGTGTTGCCGGCATCGCGCAGCCGGTGCAACACCTTGACCAGGCGGTTGATATCCCGGGGGTGGAGGCCGATACTCGGCTCGTCGAGCACAAACAGGGTGTTGACCAATGAGGTGCCCAGCGCCGTGGTGAGATTGATACGCTGCACCTCGCCGCCGCTCAGGGTGCGCGACTGGCGGTCGAGGGTGAGATAACCCAATCCCACCTCCAGCAGGTAGCCGAGGCGGGAGCGGATTTCACCCAGCAACAGCTCCGCCGCCTCGTCAAAAGGCGCCGGCAGTTTTAGTTGGTCGAAGAACTCGGCGCACGCTTGCAGCGGCAATTGCATAACCTGGTGTATATTGAGACCGGGCGGCTGTCCCTTGGCCGCCGGCGCTGCTGTGGACCGTCCCAACCGCCACCACAGTGCCGCCGGTTTTAAACGGGCGCCGTTACAGTCTCCGCAGGGGGTGTAAGAGCGGTATTTGGACAACAACACCCGCACGTGCATTTTGTAGGCGCGGCTCTCCAGCCATTTGAAAAACCGCTCGGCGCCAAACCAGACGCCGTCGTCCCAGCTTCCCTCGCCCTCGATCACCCAGCGCTGTTGTTTCTTGCTGAGCTTGTTCCAGGGTTTGTCGATGGGAATACCGCGTTTTTTGGCGTACTTGATCAGGGCCTGCTGAATCTCGATATTGGAGGGGGTTTGCCAGGGTTTGATGGCCCCTTCTTTCAGGGTTTTGTTTTCGTCGGGAATGACCAGGCCGTAATCCACCCCGATAATCCGGCCAAAGCCCCGGCAAGTGTCACAGGCGCCGATGGGCGAGTTGAACGAAAACAGGCTGGGGCTCGGCTCGCCGTAATCGATATCGCAGTCCGGGCAGTGATGGTGGCTGGAAAAGCGCCAGGGCTCGCCCGCCTGTTTCTGCGCATCCAGGGGGTAGACCAGCAGGTGGCCATTGCCGTGGTGCAGCGCCGCCTCCACCGCTTCGGTCAGGCGCGCGCGATTTTCCGGCACCAGCCGCAGGCGGTCCTGCACCGCCTCGACCCGTTTTTTGCTGCGGGTATGAATGCGGGTATAGCCCTGCTGGTTCAGCAGTTGCACCACTTCTTCATCGGTGAAGTTGGCGGGAATCTCGATCGGCAGGCATACCATCAGCCGCTGGCCGGCGCCGCCGTCCCGGTAGAGCGCCGCGACGATGCTCTGTGCCGAATCGCTACTGACTTCCCGCTGACAATTATGGCAGTAGAGCCGTGCCATGCGGGCGAACAGCAATTTCAGGTAGTCGTTCAGTTCGGTCATGGTGCCCACAGTGGAGCGGGAGGTGCGCACCGGGTTGGTCTGGTCGATGGCGATCGCCGGCGGTATGCCCTGGATGCTGTCGACGGCGGGCTTGTCCATCCGGTCCAGGAACTGCCGCGCATAGGCGGAGAAGGTTTCCACATAGCGGCGCTGCCCCTCCGCATAGATGGTGTCAAACGCCAGGGTGGATTTGCCGGACCCGCTGACGCCGGTCACCACAATCAACTCATTGGTGGGCAGTTCGAGGTCGAGGTTGCGGAGGTTGTTCTGGCGGGCGCCTTTGATAACGATGGATTCGCGACTCATAGTGGACAGGTGATACCTTGAGTTGTCGGGTGATACCTTGGTCATTAGTGCCAGGGCCGGAAAGCTGGCTAAATATACAGTATTGAGGGAGCGTTTGCAGCTAAAAATTTAGTGCTGGGGGAATACCCGGACCAGAGGGAATTTTCAGAAAGGGAGGCTGTGAAAGGTCGGTTGAGAGAGTGCTATTCGGCACGGGCCGCGCCGGTACAGGGTATTTTTAAGCCTTCCGGCAGCGACACCCCTGCCAACGGGACCTGCTTGCTACTACACCCCCCTTCCGGCACACGATTCTGGTGTGGGGCTGAAAAACACCCTGCACCACCACGTCCCTGGTTGGGCAGATCACTGCAAGTTGGAAGGGGTATCATACAATGGCTTAAGTGAAACCGCGCCAAGCGGCGCTCCTTTGCCACCAAATTGCGTCGTGTTTACATTGTGGACATTTACCATAAAGCCATTCGCGTTTTGAACTCTGCACAGTTAGTGCCTGTATGCCTTTGTAGGTATAAACCCCAGAGTTTACAGGATGTTGCAAAAACTACCGGAAGAACTCACTATGATGGCTGATTGGGGAGGGCGGGATTGCGTTTCGAAGAAGGAGCATCAGTTCAACGCTACGCATCGCGATGGTTGAATGACCTGCCCGCCATGTGCCCAGAAATTTAATCACTGTGCCGCCGGTGCAGGCTATGGAGAAAACCAATGAGACTTTTGGTGAGCGTCGATCTCTCTGAATCCACCGAAAAGATCGTGGACAAAGCCGCCGCAATCGCCACGGCACTGTCGGCGCAAGTCTGGCTCCTGCATGTCGCGGCACCGGAGCCGGAGTTCGTCGGGCTCGATGTAGGTCCGCAATCAGTCCGCGACTCGGTCTCCAAAGCACTCCGCAAAGAGCACACACAAATTCAGGCACTGGCAGACCGTTTGCGGGATCGGGGCCTGGAGGCAACAGCACTGTTGATACAGGGTGAAACAGCGGACACTATCCTGAAGGAAGCGACACGGCTCGATGCCGATATGATCGTCGTCGGCTCTCACGGCCGGGGCAGGATGCACCAGTTGCTGGTCGGCAGTATCAGTGCGGGTGTGCTCAAAGCATCCAAGTGTCCGGTGCTGGTGGTTCCCACTCACGAGCGCGGCTGAAGTCGTATCCAGCCAAAGGCGGCAAACGTCGAACCGCACAGGCCGCCGCCGCGCTGAGACAACGCCTCGCTCAGAAAAAATCAAGCTACCTCCCAACGCGCAGTAATCTGCCCAACCAGGGACGTGTCGGTGCAGGGTGTTTTTCAGCCCCACACCAGAATCGTGTGCCGGAAGGGGGGTGTAGTAGCAAGCAGGTCCCGTTGGCAGGGGTGCCGCTACCGGAAGGCTTAAAAATACCCTGTACCGGTGCGGCCCATGCCGGGTGGCACTTCCCTAGTCAACCGCCATCTGCCGCTGAATAACCTCCACAATATCCCGCCAATCCACCAACTTGAAATTCTGTGGTTCATCCGGCATCCGGTTGTGGCCGTCCTGGGCCACCAGTATCCCGCCGGGAAAAGCGTCGCCAAAATTCAGCGATGAGACTTCCAGGCCGTCGGTATCGGATACGCCGTCGACACCGGCTTGCAGATTACTACCAATGCGAAAGCGCCCCAGATAATCAAACGGCGGCTCGGCTTTATAAACACTAAAACTGTCGTTACCCTGGCTCGATACCACCAGCCAGTCAGTCTCTTGGCCATGAGCTTTCATGCGGGCGATGTCCAGCCCCTCCACATCGGCCCGCAGATACTCGCCAACGGCGGCGACCAGTTCAAACTGGCCGGCGGCAACGGCAGCGGCCGCCGTCACCCAAACCCCGCGATTCTCCTCACCGATAAACAAACGGCCGGTCAGGTCGTCCACCACACAACCCTCCGGCTGGGAGGCTACCGCCAGGCGGCGCACCACGCGAGCGGCCACTTCTCGCGCGTCGTTCTCGTACAGCAGGTATTGCACGATGCGCCCGTCTTTATCATTGGCATAAACATAAAACCGGGGGTTCTGGGGACAGTTTATCTAACACCATGCCATCCGGCGTGCCATTCGGGACGGAGGGATTTGCCATTTGGGACGGAGTTAACGATGATAAGACAGCATGCACGAGCGGGGCGGCCTAAACGCAGATTCCATCATCCATAAGCTCCAGGCGTCCTTACATGCCGCAGTGCAAGTGCCGCGAGGATAGCAAGGATCATAACGCTGACCGCGCTAAAAATAGCAGCGCTATTAAAACCGAGGATGAAAGCAGATTGCGCGTCTTTCATAAGATCGGCAGGCAATTCGGAAGCAATCGCTGTCGCCGCCCATAGGCTGTCACTCGTGGCATCGCGCGTATCTGCGCTAAGGGTATCAGGCATTTTGCCCAGCATTGTGCTGCGGTAAATCGCGGTGGCGACACTGCCAAGCAAGGCAATTCCCATCGAAACGCCGATATCCTGAACGGCCTCCGACATGGCCGAGGCTGATCCGGCTTTTTCAGACGGAGCAGAGCCAACGACAAGATCAGTACCAAGCGCAGCGATAGCACCATTGCCGAGATAAGCAAGCGCCAGCCCACTGACAATCAATGCAATTGTAAAATCAACTTGTCCGGCGATAGCAAGCATCGCATATCCCAGAGCCGACAACACAAGTGACCCGGCGACGACAAAACCGGGGCGTATATACCGTGCGGCCACAGGCGCACCAATGCCACCTGCGATCATGCCAAGTGCTGCCACCCCCATCCACAGCCCTGCGGCAAAAGGGGCATAGCCGCAGACCAGTTGTAAATATTGTGCGGTAAGCATCATTGTGCCGCCAACCGCAATCAGTCCGACCAGTAGCACAATCAATGCTGCTGTAAACTCATGATTAGAAAAGAGTTTGATATCAAGCAACGGATCGGCAAGCCGGTATTGCCGCCTGATAAAAACGGCTGCGACGATCAGGCCGATGGTGAGTGCGATTGCGCCTTCAAAGCTGATCCCGAACTTTGCAAGCTGTTTGATGCCATGTGTTGCTGACAGCATTGCGATCAAAGAGAAGGCAACGCTCAACAGGTCTATTTTATCCCGCTTGGACGTCCAATGCTCCGGCAGAAGCGTGCGTGCAAAAACCAGTAGCACCAAAGTCAGTGGAATCGCGACTAAAAAAGCTGCACCCCACCAGAATTGCTCCATCAGATAGCCGCCGCCAACCGGCCCAAGTGCGTAACCCACACCAAAAACTGTTGCCCATAAACCGAATGCCATTGCCCGTTCCTGCGGGTTACGAAAGAGTTCGCTGATCAATGAGAGTGTGGAGGGCATCAGCGTTGCCGCCGCAATACCAACGAGGGCGCGTGCCGCAATCAACATCACGGCACTGGTTGAAAAGGCTGCAACGGTTGAGGCGCTCGCAAAGGCAATCATGCCGATCATCAAAAGCCTGCGCCGTCCAATCCGGTCACCAAGTGTGCCCATCGTGATTAAAAAGCCGCCAAGCATAAAGCCGGAGATGTCCATAATCCATAAAGCCTGCGTACTGGTCGGCTGCAAATGCTCAGCCAGTGACGGTAAGATGAGCGGCAGAAAAGTCAGGTCTAATCCAAGCAACAATGTCGGCAGTGCCAGCAACACCAGCCCCAGCCACTCGCGTGTTCCCGCTCTGGTGGGAATGGATTGATCAGCGGTGTGATTGATGTTGGCCATTGTATTGTCCTCTCCCTCCGGCTTCGTGACCGGATTTTTTGTGGAAAACAGACTATGATGCCAATTTATTCATGTTACAATATAAGTAATTATGCTATTACTAAAACCAATAGTCTGATATACAAATAGTTTGATCTTCAAAACCACCGGAAAGATCAAAGGAAAATGGAACAGCGATTAAGTGTGATCACTTTGGGTGTTGCGGATTTGGGGAGGGCCAGAGATTTTTATGATTCCCTGGGCTGGAAGCCAGCCAATGACAATACCGAGGAAATAGAAAGCATTGTTGCCTATAACCTGATCGGGTTTTCTCTGGCATTATTCCCGCTTGATAAACTGGCGGAGGATACCACGGTCACCATGACCAAAGGCATGCACCCATCTTTTACCCTCGCCTATACCGTACAGACGCCTGGGGAAGTTGATCAAACGCTGCAACAGGTCGAAGCTGCCGGCGGCACGATTATCAAGCCCGGGCAAAAGGTTTTCTGGGGCGGCTATTCGGGTTATTTTTCCGATCTCGACGGTTACCTCTGGGAAGTCGCGCATAACCCGTTTGCTTCGCACGGCGAAGACGGTTCTTTCCGGTGGTAACAACGCCATGTCTGCACGCAGTCTGAAACGCAAAAGAAGTGCACTCTCTGATTTTGTAATGCGCCACAGAAAAAAGCTTACCCCCGCCGATGTCGGTCTGCCAACCACGGGCGGGCGGCGCACGCCGGGACTACGGCGGGAAGAGGTCGCTCAGCTCGCAGGTGTGGGTCTCACCTGGTACACATGGTTTGAGCAGGGGCGCGATATTCAGGTTTCGGAGAGTTTTCTTTTGAAAATCTCAAAAGCCCTGAAGTTGAATGATGCTGAATGCAGTCACTTTTTTCTTCTCGCTCATCAGCGTCCGCCACCTGCCGAAGCGCGGCAATGGCAAAACGTCACCCCACATATCCAGCAATTGCTTGACGACCTGACCGCACGCCCGGCCTATGTCATCAATTTGCGCTGGGATGTGATCGCCTGGAACGCGACAGCCGATGGCCTGTTTCATTTTTCCACGCGGGAGTTGGCGGAGCGCAACATCATACGATTGGTTTTCTCCGATCCCGACCTGCGCCGCCGCCTTCCGGAATGGCGGAAAGACGCCCCCCGCCTGCTGGCGCAGTTCCGCAGCGATTTGGCTGGCGCACCGGAAGATCCGGCCATGCTGAACCTGATCGAGGATTTAAAAAAGCTATCGCCTGATTTCCGCCAATGGATTGAACAGCCCGACATGGAAAGCTATAGAAGAGGTATCGGCACACTGATGAGCGAGAATTCAGAGCGCCGTGACTTTACCCATGAAACGCTGACGGTGGACGAGCACTACCATCTGAAGATGGTGGTTTATTTTGAAGAAACGACATAAGGCGCTGTAACAAAGGCCATTCGGGACGGGCCATTCGGGACGGAGGGATTAAAGAGTGATCAGATTTGAGTTGATCGAAAAATAATCCCTCCGTCCCGAATAGTCAATCAGATTTGAGTTGATCGAAAAATAATCCCTCCGTCCCGAATAGTCCCCCGAATAGTCCCCCGAATAGTCCCCCGAATAGTGCACCAGCACTATCGAGGTGTTAACGCGCAGCCATCTGCCCAACCAGGGACGGGGTGGTGCAGGGTGTTTTTCAGCCCCATACTTAAAACTCGTGCCAGCAGTGGGGTGTAGTAGCAAGCAGTGCTCGGCGGCAGAGGTCTTCGTTCCGGAAGGCTGAAAAACACCCTGTACCGGCGCGGCCCGTGTCGGATGGCACGTTCCTGACTCGAGTCTCCCAACCTAAGCCACCCAACCATCCTATACGAGTTGAAATCACTGTGTCCCTCGCGATTCCAAAGGCCAAGACATGCCGGGTAGCTCCCCCCTAATCAACCGCTACCTGCCGCTGAATAACAGCCACGATATCCCGCCAATCCACCAACTTGAAATTCTGGGGTTCATCCGGCATCCGGTTGTGGCCGTCCTGGGCCACCAGTATCCCGCCGGGAAAAGCGTCGCCAAAATTCAGCGATGAGACATCCAGGCCGTCGGTATCGGATACGCCGTCGACACCGGCTTGCAGATTAGGGCCAATGCGAAAGCGCCCCAGATAATCAAATGGTGGCTCAGCTTTATAAACACTAAAACTGTCGTTACCCTGGCTCGATACCACCAGCCAGTCAGTCTCTTGGCCCTGGGCTTTCATGCGGGCGATGGCCAGCCCCTCCACATCGGCCCGCAGATACTCGCCAACGGCGGCGACCAGTTCAAACTGGCCGGCGGCAACGGCAGCGGCCGCCGTCACCCAAACCCCGCGATTCTCCTCACCGATAAACAAACGGCCGGTCAGGTCGTCCACCACACAACCCTCCGGCTGGGAGGCTACCGCCAGGCGGCGCACCACGCGAGCGGCCACTTCTCGCGCGTCGTTCTCGTACAGCAGGTATTGCACGATGCGCCCGTCTTTATCATTGGCATAAACATAAAACCGATTGTCCAACTTCGCCATGCACACACCGTAAATGGCATCGAGGGTGGTCGGCAACTGCGCCACCTTGCTCACCCGACCGCCCTCATCGATGGCGTATACCACCAGGCTGTTGTCATCGCGGCGGGTTGCTGCGGCAATATCCACCGTGCGACCGCGCAGCGAAAAGCCGTAGCGCAGGTCCACATTATTGACACGGCCGTCGGCGAGGAACTGCAACTGCCCGCCCGCCAGGTTGTACACGTGCAGCCCCACCTGCTTATTGGTGCCGAGAATGCGGCTCTGGGCCGGGTTCCGGCGGTTATACCAGATCGCCGGATCGTCCATCACGTCACCGGCCTGCGCCGCCGCCGGCGTTTCCAGGCTCGCCGCTACCTCGGGTATCACTGGCGGCGAGACCGGCACCGCCGACTGCGACGCCCCCGGCCCCTGGCTGCCGGCAAGCACGCGCATCTGCGGCGGCGACTGGTGCGGACTTTTCTGTGCCGGCTGGCAGGCGACAAGCACGAGACTGACCGCGGCCAGCAACACCTGCGCCAGCAATCGCATCGATGCCGCCCCCGGCGGCGCGCCGGCCAACGCCAGCAGACAAGGCTTGAAATAAGGTTTCATGTCCTCTCCTTTATTTTATTAGTGCGACTACCGGTCGCTTCAGCAACCGGTGTTTGGGTAAAACGGTGTACAGGGCAGGCAGCATAAATGACATCAATGCGAAATGGCGCGGCTTCGGGCAAGATTCGCAAGTCTGTTGAGACGGGGTCAATTCGGACCGCTATAAAATCACGGCGTAGATACAACCGCCATAATCCGGTGATAAACTGTCCAGCATGCCCGCTACTATCGACCCCTTTGACAGTCCCTCTAAAAGCTTGCATAGGCTGCATAATATCGCCGCCCTGCACGGGCTCAAGCTGGGCGTTTTGATCGCGCTGGCGCTGTTGCTCTGCGGCATCTATGTTTGGCTCGGCTCGGCCAAGTCGCGCGCAGACATCGACGTTATCGATGTCGTCGGCGAAGTCGGCGTCTCGGTGATAATCACCCTGTGGATCGGTATCCTGCTGATTGCGCGGCCGGGCGGTCGCGTCACCAATATTCTCTATGCGGGCACCGGTTGTTTCTGGTTGTCCAGCCTGCTGGATGTGATGGACGAGTTTGTGCGCGCACCGGCCGATTCACGCTGGTTCAGTTGGCTGGAGTCCCTGCCGCTGACGGCGGGGCTGGTACTGATCAGCTACGGTTTGTGGCTCTGGTACCGCGAGCAACAAGGCGTCAACCGGCAACTGCGCAGCCGCGAGCGGTTCTACCGGGAACATGCGCTGATCGATCACCTCACCCAACTGAACGGCGCCGTGTACATGACACACCAGTTGCGCCGGGAGCTGATTCTGCACAAGCACCAGGGTCAACCACTGTCCCTGGCGCTGATCGATCTCGATGACTTTGACGATTACAACCGGCGTTACGGCACTGAACAGGGCGACCAGGCCCTGCTGCATACCGCCGAATTGATCCTGCTGACCATCAGGGCCACCGACCTGGCGTGCCGCTACGCGGGTGACCGCTTTATCGTGTTAATGCCCAAAACGCCGAGCGACAGTGCACAGCTGATAGCCCGGCAACTGCACGACACGCTGAAGAATCATTATTGGCACAACCGGGCGTCGCTGAGCGCCACGGTGATCACCCTTACCGCTACCCCCACAGACAGCGCCGACAGCCTGATCGAGCGCGCCAATGACGCGCTACACAGCCACAAACGACACCACTGCTTGCGCGAGGCGATGCCATGAAGCGCGCGGGCTTTCACGGCGATGAGAAGGTCATTGCGCTGCAGGGCCCGCCGCTGACGCTGATCAAGCTCGCACAACAGCGCGGTTGCGATATCAACAAGTTACTGCGCGGCACGCGCCTGTTCAGCGAGGACCTGCATCTGCCCGGCGTGCATATCAGCCCTAACCAGTGGCGGCAACTGGTTGCCAATGCTGAACGCCTGTGCGGCGATGAAGAGCTGTGTTTTCAACTCGGCCACCGGGCCCTGTCCGACTGTGACCCGGCCCTGGACAGGCTGTTGAACAGTTGCCAGCACCTGGCCCAGTTGCTGCAGCAACTGGTGCGCTACCACCCGCTATTACAGCCCCTGACCTATATTCACGCGCGGCGCGGCAATAATACCCTGTTGTTGTTGTGCGGCGCCGATGCCAAGGGGAACAGCGGGGCTTTTCTGACCGCAGCCTTGCTGAGTTGGCTGACCCGAGTGCTAAAACGACAGTGGGGCCGGGACTATCCGCTCACGGTGGAGTTCGCCTGGCCGCAGCCGAAAGCCATACATCAGTACCAGGAGTACTTCGGTCAACAGATCGCGTTTGGCCGCTGGCAGTCGGGTATCCTGATCGCGCCGGCGGCGCTCTACCGTCCTTTTAGTCTGCGCGATCGCGAGCAGTTCGACGTTAATGCCTCGCGCTGCCGCCAACTGATACAACAGACCCGCACCAGGCACAGCCTGCTGGTACAGACCCGGCGGCTGTTGTACGCGCAACTGCACCGCCAACCCGACCGGCATCACGACAGTCCGCTCTATCTTGAACAGGTCGCCGCCTGCTTTGGTATGAGCCCGACCACCTTCAAGCGCCGCCTCAAGCGCGAGGAAACCAGCTTCCAGCACCTCCAGGACCAGGTGCGCAAGGAGGCCGCCCTCTTCCTCCTCAGGCACGAGGGCTGGAAGAACAATCAACTGGCATCCTATCTGCAGTTTACCGATGTGAATAATTTCCGCCGCGCATTTAAGCGCTGGACCGGTCTGTTACCCAGCGAGTTGAGACAGGCACACGATTGAACCCGATGGCCGGTTCAAAAGGTCAATCCACCAGCGCGGCAAACGCTTCGCGGGTAAAATTGCGGGGTGCGGCGGCAGTGACCAGTACATCGTCTTCGATGCGCACGCCGCCGAACGGCGCCAACTTGTCCACCAGGGACCAGTCGATGGCTTGGGGCTGGGACTGTCTCAGCGGCTGCAACAGACTCGGAATAAAGTAAGCGCCCGGCTCCACCGTCACCACCATGCCCTCGGCCAGGGTGCGGGTACAACGCAAGAAGCTGTGTTCCTGGGGCGGCGGCCGCAGTTGGCCCTGCCGGTCACACTGGTGCCCGCCCCGGTCGTGCACCTGTATGCCAATCAGGTGCCCGAGGCCGTGGGGGCAAAAAGCTCTGCTTAACCCCCGCGCCAGCGCCGCTTCCGGCTCGAGTTTGAACACCCCCATCTCACACAACAACCGGGTCAGCAGCGTGTGCATCGACAAGTGTAAATCCAGATAGTCCATACCGACACGGCAGCGCTGCACCAATTGTTGCTGATAGGCGTCGATGCCGGCCAGCAGCGCGGCAAAGTCTGGGTCCTGCAACGGGCCGTCAGTTTGATAGCTGCGGGTGATATCCGCGGCGTAACCGGCACAGGTGGCGCCGGCATCGATGAGAAAGGAGCGCCGCTCAGCCGGCGGCGTTTTATTGAGATGCATATGGTGCAAGACCGCCGCGTGCTCGTTCAGCGCGCAGATGTTGCCGTAGGGCAATTCATTTTCGGTGTGTTCAGTGGCCGCCAGGTAGGCCTGGTGGATGGCATATTCGGAACCGCCTTCGTGAAAGGCCGCCGCCGCGGCGCGGTGACCGCGCACCGCTATACGATTGGCTTCGCTCATACAGTCAATTTCATAGTCGCTTTTACAGGCTCTGTGGTAATCGACAATATGCAAAACCTCGGTGTTGTTATGCTGCTCGGGCCGCTGCAGTTGCCTGGCAATATCGTCACCACCCTCGGCAATCACAACGGTGGCGGCATCGATGCCGAGGCCGGCCTGCAACTGCGCACCGCTGCTGTAGTGGGCAATATCAAACGCCTCGACAATCGCCGCGGCCGGGGGTTGGGCCGGCGAGTGCCAAAAGTCTTCCACCTGCTTCACTAGTAAGCGGGGTAGCGACTGGTCCGCCTCGATGACCAGGTAGGCGTCGGGGTAGTCGGCGAGCGGCAGCCACTCCTTGAAATAGGGATTGGCTTTGAAGGGATAATGCACATCATCGCGAAACTGAACATGTTCGCTGCCGGCGTGGATAATCACTTTGCGCCAGGGGGTAATGTCGAACACCTCCCGGTAAACCGCCATTTTATTGTCAATATGCTTTGCGTATAAATCAGTCATTTGGTTTACCTGTCAGTGCTTCGGCAAATAAAGGTTTTCACCCAAAACGGGTTTTGGTGTCCTAGCCGACACGGTCTCGATCCGGGGGCCACTCTATCAAAGATCCGCTTGCGGTAACATTCACTTTACTTCAACTCTGCGTGTTGATTCACGGCCCTGCCGCCCACCTGAACACGCTACTCAACTGCAGAGACAAGCGCAAGATCGGGCCGCTCGGCCAGACCAAAGGCGGTTATTGATCGGCCGCCGTTTCCACTTCCGTAAAGATACCGCTCTGGCGGAACATAAGCCCCAGCACCGTATGCACGACCTCCAGCTCAAAACGAAACCTGCCGCCCGCCAGCGCCGTCTGCACGACGGTCGTTTTACCGGGGGTGAATAAGGATGGAATATAAAACCGGCAACGGCCCATCTGCCAAAAAAAGCGGCTGCTCTCAAAACAGATTGCGCCCTGTCGTTCTGTCACCTTAAGGCACATGCCGAAACCGCCGCCGACCACTTCCACTAAACCGGACTGCCGGCAGATACATTTGGTGGACCTGACGCGGTTGACGCGAGCACCGGGAAAATAATAAAACCGATCCCAGCACAGACCACCGACCCGCCGATCCGGATACACCTTGACGGTAACCGGCACGTCGCGGCCCTGATGCAATGACAAGGGTGTACCGATAAGACGGCACAACTGCGCCAGCAAGCGGCCGGTAAAAGACAGGCTGACATCCTGCATAACACCCCGGTAGCAAGTCGCGCGGTGGACATAACCGCAGCCAAAACGACGGCGGATATCTCCGTGCAGACGCTGCCAGGCTCGCCGTCCCAGCAGCGCCTCGTAGTTGGTCTGCAGGTCACCGGTTTGCGGATCGTCAAGCGGTGGATCGTCGGCCTTGAAATCGAGGCCCTGGGCAGCCGTTGCCGGTGGATCGGCGGAGCTGTCAGTGCGGGCTTGCGGTCCGGGGCCCTGCAAATCCACACCCCGTGAAGCGGTAATGTGCGAGTCGTTGGTTCCCCAGTCAAAGTCCTGTGAAAAGGTCGCCCGCGTGCCAGTGGTCCCGGCATCGAGGCACTGCGAATTGACATCTTGGCGGTTATTGATCAGTCGCGGGGTTTTGGGGGGCATTGTGTCTCCTTTATTTTGTTCGCGATATCGGCTTGATTTTATTTCAGTAATTTCTGTCAAGACAGAAACATTCAGGGAAATTTTTTTACCGACTTTTGGTCTTCTTACCGGGAATGAACTTGGCCACCTTGGCCCCCATTTTCATCAAGGCAACCAGCGTCGACTTCGGCAGCGCTTTCACTTGGTCAAACCAGTCACTGAGTGTGGCGACGAAAGTGAGCATCGCCGACATTTTTTCCTTTACCTCGGCAGGTGTTTCACGGTCTTCTTCCATTTCCAAAGCACACTGGCGCAGCATTGTCAGGGTCGGCTCGATCTCGCGCTTTTTCCTCTCCTCCAAAATAGTCGTCAACATCTCCCAGTTGCCGCCATTAACGGAAAAGTAATCGCGGCGGTCGCCCAGCACATGTTCTACCTTGATCAATCCCCAACTTTGCAACTCGCGAATACTGGTGCTGACGTTGGAGCGCGCCACCGACAGCATCTCGGCAATATCCTCAGCGGGCAGCGCCTGTGGCGCCAGGTAAAGCAGGGCGTGAATCTGTGCTACGGTGCGATTGACGCCCCAACGGGTGCCCATTTCGCCCCAGTGGAGAATGTACTTTTGCATCAGCGGTGTGACGGGCATTGGCATAAGTGTGGCTGTACCTTGTTCTCAGTTATTGTTGCAATCTTTTGGCGGTTGCGGTTCTCTCAGTTGCTGGTCTCAACTGCTGCAATTGTTTCAGTTGTATCAGCTATTTCTGTTATTACAGAAATAAATGTATAGCATGGCCGATCGGGTGTCAACAGCCGGGAGCCGGACATACAGGCTGCCCCAGCCAACCCCGATCGCGGACATCCATTCCAGGCTGTCCGGCGTATACCCAGTGTGATCAAACAGAAGGTGACAATCCCTTGGCGGACGCGAGTGCGGAACTGACCATCTACTATGACAGCCAGTGCCCCCTGTGTGTGAAGGAGATGCAGAAGCTGTCGGAACTCGACCACCAGCGGCGTATCCGGCTGGTAGACCTGCATGAACCACAGTTCGAACGGGACTACCCCCATATCGACCGCAACGCCGCCCTTGCGGCACTCCACGGCGAGCTGCCGGACGGCCAGGTGTTGAAGGGGTTGGATACCAGCCACCGGGCCTGGTCGCTGGTCGGCCGGGGTTGGTTGACGGCACCCTTGCGCTGGCCGCTGCTGCGGTTGGTCGCCGATGGCTGTTATCGTCTGTTCGCCCGACACCGCTACCGTATTTCGCTGTGGCTCACCGGCCGCGCCCGCTGTGACGGCAACCGCTGCGGGCCGAAGACCTGAAACCGGGGCCCGCGCCGAATAGACCTTCCTTAAGCGTAGTAGCGCCGGTTTGTCGATCGCCGCCCCAGTCGCATCGACCTCGGCTAAGCATACTGAAGGGAGGTCTGGCTCTGGCTAAAGCCTTCAGAAACTCTCGACAGCAGGGATGCTGTCGAGACCACCAAGAGTAGGCGCCTTAAGCGAAAGTAGGAGCTTTAGGCGAGTCCCCAGGGGTGGAGCGGGAAAAGGCGAAGCACTGCTTCGCTCCGCGTAACGCCCGATATATATGATGTCGGGCTGGACCCGCTCGCGGGGGTTCATCGAGGGGGCGCCTAGCCCGTGTTTATGAAGGCTTTAGCCAGAGCCAGACCGGTTAATTAGCACATATTTGCTTAAGGCCCGCACCAGTTTATCAATGCAAGCTTTTGCTGATCGGCACCGGAAACCCGGACTCCGCCGGCCAGCTTATATCCACTTCCAGGGCGTTACTCTGCTCCCTCACCGGCTGGCCGATCATCTCGTCGTAGGCACTGTGCTGGCGCAGCACCACCCGCAGGAAGCGATGGTAGCCCAGGCGCTGGCGCATATTGCCCAGGCTGAACGCCCGCACCGGCCGGCCGTCGTCTCCGTAAATCAAGTGCTCGCAACCATCGACGGCAACAAAGGCCTGGTAGAGACTGGCATCCAGCGATTCGATGATCAAGACGCCCCGCTCACTGATCTGCGCCAACTGTGAAACCTGCAATTTCATCCCCTGTGCCCCCTGGTAATCGGTCATAACCACCGCCCGGCGGCGGCTGTTGAAAAATTATAGACCATAAATGTCGGGGAGAAGGGGAAGGGGCAGCCGGCCCGGATGCCGGCACATAAAAAACGGCAGCAAACCGCGAAGCTGCTGCCGAAAGGGTTAGACCTCAATTGTCTCAGAACGTTAACGTCGCCCCCACATAGGCATAGCGGCCGCGAATATTACCGTATACATCGTTGTGATTATCACCGCCGCCACTGGTGCCGGCCGGCAGGAAGGGCCCGTCGTTGTCGAACACATTGCGCACGCCGCCATAAAATCGATAACCGGCGCGCTCGGTCTGCAGCCGGTAACCGATATTAAGGTCGTGGATCACCTCACTGTCGATATCCAGGTACAGGGGCTTCTCTGCATCCGGATTGGCCGCCAACGCCTCGCGGTACTCCTCCTTGAGGTCATTGTCGTCGTTGACTGAACCAAAATACTTCGCGCGCCAGGTCACTTTGAGATTGTTGTGGGTCCAGTCCAGTTTGAACTGCGAGCGATCCTCAAAAACCTCACTGCTATCGTCCAGTTCGCCTTTTTTGTCATCGACAACACTTTGGACACCCTGGGCAACGATCTCGTGCTTGATCACATGGGAGTGTCTATAACTGAGATCGAGCTCTCCCGGCAATCCCAGCGCCTCTAATCCAAAGCTATATCTGACCGTGGCATCGACACCTTCCACCTCGAGAGAATCCAGGTTCAATTGCCTTTGAATCAGGCCGACAATCTGGCCCTCGCTGTCGCGGGTGATATCCCTGCAAAAAGGGTTCTGCTCGCCAAAGGTCTGGCCGTCCTCGTAACACTGGCGCAGGATTTCTTCATTGGTCAGGGAATCGATGGCGTCTTCAATTTCGATAATGTAGTAATCGACAGCCAGGTTAAAATCCGGCAGAAATCCCGGCTGCCAGACGATGCCGGCGGTAACGGTATCGGCGGTTTCCTCACTCACGTCCGGGTTGCCCGCATTGGGGGAAAACTTGCCACGCGTCTCATCATCAAAGCTGCCGTTGGCTTGGATATTGGCCAGCACACCCGGCTCGGCCCGGCAGTTCTCGGCCACCACGCCCGGTGTACTGAGCGTTACGCCTATACAGATGTCGTCAAAGTTATCGGTATCGCCACGGGGCGGGGAAAAGGCCTCTGCGATATCCGGCGCCCGCAGGGCGCGATTATAGGTAGCCCGAAAGTTCAGGTCGTCGATGGGGCGCCACTGCAACCCGGTGCCGTAGCTGGTGACACCGCCGACATTGGCGAGGTCGTAGTCGGCATAGCGCGCCGAGACGTCCCAGACCAACGACTGCACACCGGGCAGGTCTGCCAGCAGCGGCACACTCACCTCGAAAAACAACTCCGTCACTTCCAGCTCACCGGAAAACATCGGCACGAAGTTGGACGAGTGACCGCCGGTGCGGTTCAGCTCGCCCGGCTCGAGACTCAATTCGTCTTTGCGATACTCGGCGCCGAACGCCACCCCAACCAGACCGTGCGGCAGTTCCCACAGGTTGCCCGTCATATAGGCCTGCAGATTGACCTGCTCCACTTCCGATTGCAGCCCCAGATTGGCGCGGATGTAGTCAGCCGCCGCCGGCGTAATGGAGCCGCGACCGAACAGATTGACCGGCACACAGCCGTTGGCCCGCGCCTCGGCGCTGGCACAGCGAATCTCGCCCCCCGGCCCCACTTCGGCATTGAGCCCCTCGGTGAGGTTGAGAATGTTGATCTCGTTGAAACGGGTTTGATCCTGCTCGTATTTGCCGTAACCGAAACTCGCCTCCCAGTCCCAGTCGCTGAAAACGTCGCCGCGCAGGCCGGCCCAAAAGCGCGTGGTTTCACGCTCGTTGACCGTGCGTTGCAGACCCACCTCGACAAAACGCCGGTCCCAGCTTATATCCCCACCTACCGCATCGGCGATCTGCTGCGGTACAAACGGATTGTTCAGAGGGATGCGGCCGGCTGCGATTAACTCCGAGGTACCATTGGCAAAATCGAACAAGGTGTGAGGATCGTTGAAATCGTCCCCCTCCGGCTCGCGCAGATTATCGGTATCGACCTTGCTGTAGGTCGCCTGGGCAAATGCCTCGAGGCCGGCGGTAATCTCATAACGCACTTTGAAAGCGGCATTCAGTCGCTCGCGCGGAATAAATATATGGTCGTCCCGGCGAAAATCGAAGCCGTCCCGATTGGTAACGAAGTCCTCGCGCAGACCGTTGTCGTCGTACCAGAAGTTATTGCCATCGAAACGCCCGCCGTCCGGGTCCGCGCTCAAATCCGCCAACTGATCGCGGGTGATCTGCGCGGCGGGCTGGTCGCCGGCGGCTGTTTCGAACACATTGACACCGTTTTCGTAATCCCAACTGGCCTGCACCAATGCCCGCACCACATCCTTGGCCTCGATACCGGATTGTTCATCGTAGTTCAGGGTCGTGAAGAAATAGCCCCTGTCGCCGGCAAACGCGCTGCCAAAACTGACATCCAGTGTGTAGTCGTGATAACCATTGCCATTGCCTTCCCCGTAGCGGGCGTCAAACTCGAAGCCCTCCTGGTTATTCTCGGTAATGATATTGACCACGCCGGCGACGGCATCGGAGCCGTATATTGACGAGGCACCGCCGGTTATATACTCCACCCGCTCGACAAAGCTCGCCGGAATGGTACCCAGGCTGACGCGATTGCCATTGGCGCTGTTGGAGACCGTGCGCCGGCCGTCGATCAGCACCAGGGTGCGATTGTCACCCAGGTTTCGCAGCTCGACGCTGGACAAGCCGGCGTTTTGCAGGTTAGCGGTAGTATTGGTCTGACTGAGACCGGAAACGACAGACGGAATTTCCAGCAGGGCATCGGTCAGCGAGTTCGAGCCGATCGACAGCAGGTCCTCTTTGTCGATACTGACGATCGGCATGGCACTGGAGAAGGTGTCGCGGCGGATGCGGGTACCGGTGACTTCCACCTCCTCCATCTCAGCGCCGGCCGACGCAGCGCCGGCAGGTTGGGCATATAACGGTTGGTTGGCTGCCGTCAGGCCGACGGCGGCGGCCATGACACTGGCCGCGAATCTGGACTTCATAGCTCACTCCCCTGGCAATGCGCACTGCGATACCAGTTATAGTTGATAGGGTCTCTTATCCATCATCTATACATCGTGACATCGTCGCCTTCCCTGCTGGTTATTATAATTACACCCCCGGTCGCTTGGTTTTTATGTCGCCACCGTGAGAGCAACTGTCAAGAGTAACCACAGTCAGTGTCATATTCCAAGTCCGAAAAGGGAAACAGTTATGCAAATATGTCATAGGTTGCCGCCAGGTGGCGCCACTCGTAGCCGTCCGAACGGAAAACTCAATACCATTCGGGCATAACGTTTGCCGCTATTAGCATCAGCCATTGGGATATTTGCTGCTATATTGGGCAATTAGACGATACCTGCAATTTTTATCTACCAGATGCCGAGTGGCGTCAGCTTTCCCCGAAGTCATACGCGCAACATCACTCGAGGTACCGCCAACTCGGCCATCTTTAAGGGAGACCGTTTTGCTCGATATTCACCTTACCCAGACCCCGCCTCCCGCAGCACACAGCGATTGCGTTGTGGTTGCCGTCGGCAGCGGCGGATTGTCCGAGTCTGCGCAGCGGGCGGACAGCCTGGCGCAGAATATAATCAGTACCTTGCTGGAGCGGGGCACAGTGTCCGGCGAATTTGGCGAGGTCGTTGCGGTGCCCCTGGCAAACACTAGCGGGCCGGATCATTTGCTGATTATCGGCACCGGCGCCGGCAGTGCAAAATCGCCGCAGGAATACCGCACCCTGATGGCCGCCGCCTGCGACCGGTTAGTACAACTGCCAATAGCCGCGGCCACCGCCTACCTCACCGAACTGGAAGTCACCGGACGGAGTGATGGCTGGAAGATCCAACAACAGGTAATCGCCGCCGGAGAAGCCATCTACCAGGTTGGCGGCGGTAAACGCCAGGTTGCCAAACAGCGTCCTTTACAGCGCCTCACCCTGGCCGGCGGTGTCGACTGCCGGGCTGCCCTGGCCCAGGGCCTGGCGATGGTGGAGGGAATCAAAACCTGCAAGGACCTGAGCAATCTGCCCGCCAATCTCTGCACACCCACCTATCTGGCCGAGCAGGCGCAAGAACTGGCACAACACCACGAACGGCTGTCGACCACGGTGCTGGACGAAGCGGCGATGGGCGAGCTGGGCATGGGGGCGCTGCTGTCGGTGGGTGCGGGCAGTGCCCAGGACTCCAGACTGGCGGTTATGCATTACCGCGGCGGCGACCCCGAGCAACCGCCCCATGTCATCCTGGGCAAGGGTATCACCTTTGACACAGGCGGTATCTTCCTTAAAAACCGCGCCGGTATGGCCATGATGAAATACGACATGGGGGGAGCGGCCGCCGTCATCGGCACCATGACCGCCGCCGCCCGTCTGGGGCTGGACCTGAATATCATCGGCGTCATCGCCTGTGCGGAAAATATGCCCGGCAGCCGCGCCACCAAGCCGAGCGATGTAGTGACATCCATGTCCGGCAAGACTGTCGAGGTGCTCAACACCGACGCCGAAGGACGCCTGGTCCTGTGCGATGCCCTGACCTATATCGAGCGCTTTACACCGGCCTCGGTCGTGGATGTGGCAACCCTGACCGGCGCCTGCGTGGTGGCCTTGGGGCAGCACTATTCGGGTCTGTTCGCCAACCGGCAGGAGTTGGCGGACCGGCTGCTGGCAGCCGGACGGGAGTCCCTGGATGAAGCCTGGCAATTGCCGCTGTCGGCGCAGGATATGTCGCAACTCGACACCGACTTTGCCGATATCGCCAATATGGGCGACGGCACCGCCGCCGCTGTGGTAGCGGCGCTGTTTCTGTCGCGCTTTGCCGGCGCCTACCCCTGGGCGCACCTGGATATCTCCGGTACCGCCAAGCGGGCTAAACCGACTGTCCGGGCCACCGGCCGGCCGGTACCGCTGTTGATGCAATACCTGCTCGACCTGCAAGCGGACAGCGGCGGCTGACTAAGCGCACACCTTGAAAACGCGGCTCCAGCCCGGCGGGTGCTAACCTCCCGGGCTTTTTTGTTATATAGTAAAAAGCAACTTTCGCCGTGAGTATGGCCGATGGAGCTCAAGTGGTTAGAAGATTTTATTTGTCTGGCTGATACCGGCAGCTTTTCCAAGGCTGCGGAAAACCGCAACGTCACCCAGTCCGCGTTCAGCAGGCGCATCAAATCTCTCGAGGAGTGGCTCGGCACCAGACTGATTGACCGCAAGTCCCATCCCGTCACGCTCACCGCCGCCGGCACCCGTTTTGTGGAAACCGCCCAGCAATCGGTGCGCATGTTTTACAAGGTGCGAGATGATTTCACCACGCAAAACCGCGGCAAGCGCCAGTCCCTGACCATCGGTATTGCCGACCACCTGTCCATTCACTTTTTTCCGTCCTGGCTGCACAACATCGAGCAGGAGATAGGGTCTTACTATTTCGACCTGCTGTCGAGTATCCGCTCCGGCATCGGCTTTTTCGAATCCCTGCGGTTTCAGGAATTTGATTTTCTGATCTGCTACAGCAGTGTCACCAAGTCGATACCCCTGCAGTCGGACAAATTCGTCTCGCTCACACTCGGTGGCGAGTCGTTGATTCCGGTTTGTGAAACAACGCTGTTACAGGAGCAACAATACTACCTGCCCGGCTCACTGCAGCGACCCTTGCCCTATATCAGCTACAAGCAGTACTCAACACTGGCAAAAGAGGTTGCCGATATCACCACTATCAGCGCCGTCGCCCCCATTTACCTCGATGTCGCCATGGAGACCAGCTCCGCAGAGAGTATCAAGGCACTGGTGCTGGAGGGCTACGGCATTGCCTGGCTGCCCGAGTCGGCGATCAGGCAAGAGTTGCAGTCCGGCACTCTGCAAGCCGTCGGCGACAGTCGCTACCATATTCCGCTGTCGATCGACATTTATCGCTATGCGCTCAACACCAAACCTGAAATCATGGCATTTTGGCACAAGCTGAGCGCTGTTTATCCGTCCGGTGACAGCGCTGCGCCCAGCCGTAGTTGACAATGAGCCGTAGTTGACAATGAGCCGCCGTTGACTGCCACCCGGACACCGGCGTCACTCGGGCGCCGGCTGCCACTGGTATGCGCGGTCGCGCGCGTGCCGCTCGAACCATTCCAACTCCACATTGATTTTAAACAGGCGATGGCGCAATTCCCGAAAGCCGTGCCGCTCCCGCGGTGCGATATACAGCTTGGTCTCCACCCCCAAATCCCGCAAGGCGCGATACAAAAGCATCGACTGGGTGGGCGGCACCCGGATATCCTTCTCGCCCACCAGGATCAAGGTCGGCGTTTTCACCTTCCACATATCTTTGAGCGGCGAGTGCTTGCGGTAAATATCCAAAGGCGCATTCTGTTGCCAGGGTGTGCCGCCGAACCAGTCGGTACGCCCGTAACGGGTATCGCTCTCGCCGTACATCGACACCCAGTCCACTGCGCCGGCGCCCGAAGACGCCGCCTTGAAGCGGTCGGTAAACGTGATAATTTTGTTGGTCATATGGCCGCCGGCACTCCAGCCCGCCTTTAGCAGTCGGTCCGGATCGGCAATCCCCTCCTCGATCAAATGATCGACGCCGGACATGACATCCAGATGGGCATTGTTAAAGTATCCCCCCACCATATCGCGCATAAACGCATCGCCTTGACCTGTGCCACCGCGGTAATTGATGGTGAAGTAGGCATAGCCCATGCCGGCGAGCACCGGAATATGGGTGCGCCAGCGGAACTGCCCGTATTGATCGGAGCTGCGCGGGCCGCCGTGGGTGTGAATCACTGTGGGATAACGTGTACCTTTTTTGTAGTCCAACGGCAGGCTCAGCAGCCCCTCCAGCGGTGTACCATCGGCGGCCTGCCAGCGCACCAGCCGCTGTTCGGGTAATCGATAGGTGCGCGACAGCTCGCTGTGCACCCGGGTCACCGGCTGCAGCTCGCCGCCGGCGCCGGGTAGCAGCCCGATATCGCCGGGGTTGGACGGCGTGGTGCGTACGAACACGTGCCGGTCGGCGGCGGCATTGTAGCGCCAGCTCTTCAATGTGTGGACAGCGTCGGTCAATTGCCGCGGCCGGCCCCTGTCGAGACCGATTTCCCACAGCTCCGAGCGCACGCCCATATTCGCCAATATATAAATCGAGTCGCCGGTGCGCGACCAGTGTGCAGCCTCGACTTCAAAGGTCTGCTCGGGCGCCAGCAGGCGCACCCGGCCGGAGGCAATAGTGACCACAAACAGGTTGGCATCGTAGTAGTACTCGCCGTCCGCATTGGTATTGGAGATAAAGAGGATATGTTTGTTGTCGGGTGATATACGTATCCTGCTCTCCGCATATTGATTGCTGGTCACGCGCTCGATGCGGCCGCCACTGCTGGGCACTGTCCATATATCGGCGCTGTGGCGGGCATCGATGGTCGCGTCGACAGCCCGGCTGAAAGCGATAAAGCGATTGTCGGGGGACAGGTCAAAATCCCTGACAAAATACTCGCCCTCAGTGATCTTCTCAATCGTCCGTTGCTCGATATCCAGCTTCCAGATATGGCGATAGCTCAAGGGTTCCTCAAAGGCAAACATATCGTCTTTTGCTTTCTTTCTGTCCTCGATTGCCTCGTCGAGGGGCTCATCGGCGAGAAAGTATAGTGAGCGGCCGTCGCTACTCCACTGATATCTCTGAATATCGGCTTTGTGATCCGACACGGCGAACGCCTCGCCACCGGCCAGCGGCAGCAGATGTATCTGCTTGTGGGAATCCCCATCACGCTTGCTGACAAAGCTGATAAAGCTGTTGTCGGGGGACCAGCCCAACTGGCTTTTCGACCGCGCATCGAACGTCAGTTGCCGCTCGGTGCCGGTGGCAGTCTCCGCCAGCCAAAGGTCGTCGACCTGGCGGTTCTTTTCCCAATCGGACACCTTTTTGATATACACCACACGGCGCCCGTCGGCAGCCACTCTCGGCGCCGATACAGAGGGCAGATTCAGTATATCCAGGGGCTGCATAGCCCTGGGTTCCGGCGCGGCCGCGGCCAACGTCGATAGAGAAAAGACAATAAGCCCATACAAAAAAACGACTCGATATACTCTATTCATATTTTTCCTGTTGGTTGTGGTTTATACAAAGGCGCGGTATTGCGGGCGCTGTTTATCGACATTAGGTTAGGTGCAATTGGCGGCGCTCGCTTTAAGCACTTAATTTTTCTGGGGTGGAGATACTTAAGCGAGGACGTGCCAATTGCCCGGCCTGCCTCAGTATTCTTAATCAAGACCCTAAGGACTGGAATGGTGGTCGATAAATTGACGCAAGTCCTATTAAGTGAGTCCACTTATTAACTGCAACGGGTTATGAACACTGCCGCAAAAGCGCCGGATTAAAGACCCTACAGTGCCGCAAACGATTTAAAACGTCCATGTAGTCTCAGCATACAGTATCCGCCCGCGCACATCGTGCACCCGATCGTCGTACGCCGGCCGCACGCCGTCGCCCAGCGACGGGGGATCGACATCAAACAGGTTGCGGGCACCCAGCTTGAAAATCAACAGCTCGCCGTCGTCGTCCCAGGGAAGCTCATAGGCGTAATTCAGATCGACACTGGTAAAACTGTCTACTTCAAAATCATCGCTCTGATCATTTTCGTAGCTGTCGATATAGCGGACAACCAGGTTGGCCGAGTGGCGGTCGAGGTTCCAGCCCATATTAGCCATCGCCCGCCACTGCGGCAGCGAGCCAAACTGGTTGGTAAAATTACGACTGCCAACACCGTCAAAAGTACTGCCATCGTCGTTGACGACTGCAAATTTGTTGACATAGGTCAGGTTCAGGCCCGCACTGAACAGGCCGAGTGCAACAGATGGGAAATCATAGTGGGTCGCCAGATCAACACCGTCGGTTTCCACCGATCCGGTGTTGATAAACTCGGAGGTAATAACGCGCAGCTGACCGGAGCCAAGCCGCTGGATCCGTGGGTCATCGGGAATACCGTTATCGGCGCAATCGTTGTCGACGATAGCCTGGGCACCCTCGTCCTGGGTAATCAGGTCTTCGTACTCGAAGCGCCAATAGTCGACACTGAGCCGCAGATCGTCCGTGGGACTGAAAATCAGGCCGAGATTGAAATTCTCTGAGGACTGCGGTTTGAGACTGTCACTGCCTTCGGTCTGCACCACGACAATACTGCCATCGCCGCCATCGCCGCATTCAAGCACCCCGGTGACCGGATTGACGACAGCGGCATCGTCGATAAACGTCGTTGCTGAGGTACGGCCGGTCTGCGGAATGGAAGGCCCCTGAAAAGCGGTGCCCCAACTCGCCCGCGCGGCCACGCTATCGTTCACCTCCCAGCGCAATGCCAGTTTGGGGTCCAGCGTCGATCCCGCCACATCACCGTAATCTTCATAGCGCAGCGCGATCGACACTTGCAGGTCATCGGTGACCGGTGCCGACACCTCGCCGAACACGGCCACAACATCCTGGTCGGCGGTGCTCGGGGCAGCACTACCCTCGGGGCTGTTTCCCAAACCGCTGACCAAAAACGGATCGGGACTGGTCTCGCGTTCATCCAGCCGGTACTGGGCGCCCACCGCCGCGGCAACGGCACCGCTGTTTATCTCAAAGAGATCGCCGGACGCCACGATATCGAGCACCTGTTGTTTGGTATCTATGCGGGCCCTCTCCTTGTGCATAACAAGCAACAGGGTCTCGCGGGAATTACCCGCGGTGCTAACGCCGTCTTTTGGCGAAACCAGATCGGGTGAAACCCTGGAGGTACCGAAGGGATTGAAGGTGCCGTCCAGCAGCGACGCATTGAGCGTAATACTGTTCCAGTTGTTCTCCTCGCGATACTTGCGCCGCGATTCCGCGTAGATGTAATTGGCGGTCAATATCCAGGTTTCAGACAGCTCGCGCTCCCCGCCCAACACCAGGCGATAATAATCCAGATCGATATTGCGGTTAAACGGCGCATCGTCGCCCCTGCCGTTGGCCTCCAGCCCCTGGGGCCGGCAGTTACACGACAGGTCTACAGCCTGGTGGATGGCGTTGTCCCAGTTCGCAGGGTCGATATAGATCAGGCTGGCGCCGCCGGGATCGGCCGGGTCGGCCACCCAAAAATTAAAGGGGTGCTCGGCGGGGATAAACAGGCTGCCCCCCTCTACCAACCCGTTGCGGTAGCTGTTGGGCCCTTGCGTGCGCTCTATATCATTGCCGGAGTAGCTGATTTCGGTAAACAGTGTGGTCGTTTCGGAAAAATCGTATTCCGCCTCGGCAAACACCTGCAAGCGCTGCTCTTCCGGCAGTATGGCGACCTGGTCGGCAAAGTTGTAGCGGCAGTTCTCGCCCCTGATAACACCGCCCGCCGCCTCGCAATCAGCATCGATATGCGGGTTGCCAAACGCCGTAATCACCCCGTTCGTATCGGTCACCGCCGGGCGATAGGTGCCGGGGGACCCCTGGCCGGAAATCAATCGCGACCGGGTCAGGTCACCGTCGCCGTGAATTCGCTCCACCAGCCAGTCAAAGTCCGTGCGGTGATTGCGTGTTTGCCCATAGAAAGTGGCGTAGAGATTGAATATCGCTGTGTCTGTCCTGACGCCGGTTGCGAGGTTAACGGAATACGCCTCGTTGGAGGCATCCTGGTAGCGGGCCGACAGTTCAAAGCCTTCAAATCCTTTGCGGGTGATGATGTTGACCACACCGCCCACCGCATCGGAGCCGTAAGTGGTCGAGGCGCCATCGGTTTGCACATCGACCCGCTCGATCATGGCCAGGGGTAACTGTTTATTATCGAAAAACAGGTTGCCGCCGGCATCGGGAACCGTGGAGATGCCACCGCGGCGCCCATTGATCAGGGTCAGGGTCGAGCCCGCCCCGAGGTTGCGGATATTGAATTGACTGGTGCCAATCAGGCCGCCGGTTTCCTGTGAGACAATGCTGCCGGCATTGACGGTCAACCCCGCCGCCAGGTCCACCAGATCCGCCACGCCCTGTGCTTTGAACGCCTCTTTATCGACGACCGTTAACGGCGAGCTGCCCTCGTAGCCGGTTTTTTTCCGGATATGGGAGCCGGTCACGGTAACTTCCTCTATAACATCATTGGCGGCGGCCGACTGCCCGGGTAAAGCGCCCCATAGAAGCAGCAAAACCGCTGCCGTTAGCGGACCTTCGTTGTTGGAATGCATGACTTTTCCCGTTATGGATTATTATGTTGGACAACGATCAAGCACTCAGGGCAACATCGATACCGCCATTAACCCTGCGTATAGTCAAACCCTCCAGCGCTACGCTACTGGCGATTGATCGATTATAAAAGTCACGCAGTGGGCAGCAATGCTGTTTATGGCAAGAATTAGACGGAAAAATCATAGGGATCGGCCTGAACCGATCGGCAGTATCGACTTTGGCGGCAACGGGGGCCTTGATGCAGCCCTGCTAGAAGTGTTGCCGAGGCGCTAGCAGCCCAGATATTTTTTATTAAAATCAATAAGTTAAATCAATTATTCGAAACCTGATGACACGGCCAGGGAAGCCTGGCCGCTATTTACTGTATCACCGTTACCCACTTGTTTAAGAGAACATCAAACCGCCGTTGATATCCATATTGACACCGGTAATAAAAGACGACTCACCGGAAGCCAGGTAAGCCACCGCATCGGCCACCTCGTTGGCCCCACCCTCCCTGCGCAACGGCGTGGCCGCGGCAATATTGCTGCGCACCTCGGCCTTGGTGAAGGTGTCGTGGAAGGTGGTGCTGATAACCCCCGGGCACAGGGCATTGACCCGAATATTCTTCGGGCCTAATTCTTTTGCCATTGATCGGGTAAATGTCATCACGGCACCTTTTGCCGCGGCGTAAGCGGAGGCGCCGGGGCCGCCCCCGTCCCTGCCGGCCTGAGAGGCGAGATTGACTATTGCCCCGCCCTCCGGCATCAAGGGCACCACGGCTTTGGTAAGCAGAAACGTACTGTGGAGGTTGAGCTTTATCACCTGGTCGAAAAAGTCTGCGTCCATTTCATCGATCGTTTTCCTGGCGACCAGGCCGCCGGCAACATTGACCAACATATGAATCTCCGGGCCGAAGGCGGCCCGGCACTCGTCAATCAAGCGGCCGACATCATCCGGCTGGGTCATATCGCCCTGTACCAAAATAGCCTGGCCGCCGGCGTCTTTGATCTCCTTTAACGTATCTTCAGCCGGGCCACTGCTGCCGAAGTAATTGATCGCCACCCTGGCGCCCTCGGCGGCCAGTTTGACGGAGATCGCCTTACCGATATCCCTTGCGCCACCGGTGACCACTGCTACTCTGTTTTTGAATTTCATAATGCCTCCACATAATTATTTTTTAACCAACGCCAATGTGGTTGGATAAAACATCTTCCGGTTTTGCGACCAGATATCCAGCTACCGGAATCTGCAGGCTACTTGGAAGACAACACCCTAAAAACTGTTTCATAGCTGCCGGACTATTGCGGCGTTATCTATCAGGCGTTTTGTCAGGCCCGGCAGCTAAGAAACAACTTCTGGATTTATCGATTGAATGATTTACTTTTTTTTCACTCCTAACTATTGCTTTCTACCATTGGGACCGGTGATCGCCTCACCTTCACTGTTCAGGTAAATAAAACCGTGCATAACCGACAGTAAACCCGATTTTAACTATAGAGAGATAGTGGGGTAAACCGGTTTTCCTTGCACACCCTAAATCGTTGGCAGCTATCGGCACAGCCGCCCTTATCTATAAAGCTGTAACCTTGGATAAGGACGGCAGCAATGCTTAGAACTTCACCCGCACGCCGGCAAAGTAGCGCGGTCCGTAGCTGTTTACTTCCGCGACATTGTCGTCCACCGGGTTGAATTGCGTCCGGTCTTCGTCAAACAGGTTGATACCTTCGATTCTAAACGAGACATTGTCGTTGAGTTTATAGGTAAGCCTGGCTTCGAAGACTTCGGTGTCGCCGATATAGCGAAGCTCGCCGGGGGTGCTGATAAACTGCTGGAAGTATTCGCTGCGGTATTTGTAGATCAACTGCAGGTCGAAGCCGCCCCATTGGTAGTAGAGCTGGGTGGAGAGCACGTTGTCCGAGAAACCGAACAGGTTGGCGGGGGGGACTATGCCGATTCTTTCCTCTACAGTACCGTCTACCTGCCGCACCTCCGCAGCACCGAACCTGCCGTGTTCAAATTCAAAATCTGAGTCGGCATAGTTATAGCTGAGTTTGGCACCAAAGCCGCTCCAAAAGCTTGGCAAATAACTGAAGGAGTGAGTCGCAGTTAATTCGAAACCTTTTAGCGTACTGGTATCGGAATCGGTGCGGGTGGTGGTCACCTTGCCTTGCAGCGGCTCACCATCGACAATGAAGGTTTCAAAGCGCTGGACGTTTTCAAAGCCACCCTGAAACCTTTTGTAATAACCACCAAGAGCGAGAATGGTGTCGTCATTGGGATACCACTCGATCGCCGCATCGAAGTTCCAGGACAGCAAAGGCTCCAAATCTGGATTGCCAGTGGCGGTTGCCTCACCCACAAGCTCGTCGAGATCGGTGATCACAGCATTATCGTCGACTTCGAATCTGCGACCAAACCCGAGGTCAGCCGGGTCGGGGCGAGACAGCCCTCGGAAAATACCGCCACGCAGGAGTATGTCGTCTCGCAAATCCACTACAATACTGGCGCTGGGTAGAAACTCGGTGTAGCTGTCGCCGCCCTCGACGGAAAAGAAATTATCTTGATCGTTGTCGATAATGATATTGCCATCATCATTTCTTCTCGAGGTAAACGTGGTCCGCAGTCCCGTGGACGTCACATCTGTGCGTACTATACGCAAACCAAAGTTACCACGCACGGGATATCCGTTGAGCTCGCTTTCGTAGTTCGCTTGTATGTACAGTGCAATCGTGTCTTCTTCAACATCCACGTTATTGACATCTTTCTCCGGCGACGGAAAACCGGAAAACTCAAGCAGGTCGTCCCGCCCATCGGCGGTCCGAATTGCATTTTCAGCGATGATCAACTCTTGCACCAAACACATGGGGTCAAAGGTAGCGTAGCGACTACCTGTTCCAGCGGCAATAACATTACCGTTCTCATCTACGTTAGTGATCAGCGCCTGACCGTTACTAGGCTCTGACAGAAAACCGCTTTCGGGGAATGATTCGTTACGGCAGGCCAAGCTCGCAGGGGCAATGGCGTTGTCATTGAAGTTCAATTCGTCCCTGACTCTGGGAAAGCTGGTAAATTCCAGCTCAGAATAACGCATACCGCCCTCGAGGGTATGTATCGGCCCCCAATCGACTTCCAGTTCGAAGTCGCCTCGAAATGCGGTAATAGTGTTATCACGTGCCTGATTTAGGTCAATTCTGGTGCGCGCCGCATCCGCAAACAAGTCGTGATTGGTCACATCAAAATTGGTGACAGTAACCAGGCCAACAGAAGAGTTGGAACCGGAACCGGCCAATCGGTAGGAGGTCGCCGGGCGATCTGTGGCGGCCGGTGTGGGGTTACCAAAAATATCGTTGGCCTCGGACTGGAGTCGTGTCTGGAAAATATTCTCGCGACGCGAAGTATCAGAATAGGAGGCGTCGAATGATATATTCAGCCGGTCATTGACCTCATACTTTACGGTAATACCACCGCCTTCATACTCCTCCAGCCGCTCCTGGAACTGGCTGTGAGTCTCAATCCGTCCATCATTGTTAAAGGCCAACACCGCGCCTTTGTTGGTGGTGACCAACCCCTCGGGGTTTACCCGCCGGTTTTCGGCAAAAACCAGATCGTTGCGTATTTCGGTAAAAACCCGGTCCGAATACTGGTAGTCGACATTGATATCCAGCTTGTCATTCGGCTGCCATTGCACCGCAGCAAAGATGGATTCACGATCATCATCGGTAATATTCTGCCGGTAGGATCGCGAACTGGGCACAAAGATTACCGGCGTATCGGCGTCGTCCGGCGACTCCCCCGTTGCCGGGTCGACATTAGTATTCAAAGAGCCGCCATTACTGTCGCAGTTGCCGCTGGCATAGACGCCCGACGTCGCGTCCGGATCATTGCGGCAGGAGCGGTAGGTGCTGCTGGTTCGATATTCCTGCTCCGGGTTGGTGGCCACGTTTTTCTGCAGCCCCAGAGAAATCCCCAGACTGCCTTCACCAAAATCAAACTGGTCGATATAGCTCACAGTCCCCCGATAACCGTAATCCCTTTCATTGTCCTTGATATCCTGATTGTCCGGGTTGTAATTGCCTTTCAGGTCGAGCTGCACTCGCTGCCTGCCGTAATCCAGCGGCTTGATGGTCTCCAGCGATATCTGCCCGGAGACACCGCCCTCAATCAGGCTCGCCTCTTGGGACTTGTAGACCTGCAGCGTGTTGAATAACTCGGAGGGAAACTGGCTGAAATTCACCGAGCGGTCGCCACTGCCGTTGGTGGCCTCGCGCCCGTTGATCACCGTGGAACCCAGATAGGGCCCCATGCCGCGAATCGAAATTTCGGTCGCCCCACCCTGCTCCCGGTGAGAGGCGGCACTGGTCAGCGTCTCCAGCGCCTCGCCGATCGACAGCGCCGGGATATCGCCGATATCTTCCGCCGACAGCGCCTCGACAATCACATCGGCGTTGCGCTTCTGCTGAATAGAGTCCTGGATGGTGCGGCGGGTCCCCTGGACCACGATTTCCTCGATATCGTCGACGCTTATCTCTTGGGACTGGGCCGCTACCGGCAGCGGGGACAGTGAGGTTGTCACACCAACCAGCAGCGCCGTGCCAATCCCCTGGAATGAAAACTTTTCTCTCTCATCATCGTATTTGTATGACCACTTAAACATAGTGACCCCTTATAATTATGTTAGTCGTGTCACGAAAATTACGTTCTTCCTGCCGCAATGTCAACCAGTAAATATTACCAATTTAAAGTTATTGGCTTTACGCTTTGTTATGACCGGTTGTAATAAATCACCAAAACGGACGACCCAGGGGCTCTTCTGCCCCAAAAGGGTTCGGAAGCGACGTAAAAAAAAAGCGTTTATCTGAGAGAGCCAATTAAAGTAACCAGGTTGGTAAGTGTCAAATCGACAAGTCAGACAAACACTGGCCTCGAAAGACTTTGGCTGTGGCGGCAGAGTCAGAAAAGGGGGCGGCTGAGGAGCTGCAAAGTAAAAGGAGCGACAAATTGGTCTAACCAATTTACCTGTAAATGTTAGAGAAGCAAGATTCTGCAACAGGCGGCAGCGCCCGTTACCGCCTCAGTAGGCATTATCGGCAAAGCCATTTTCCAGGCGGTTAAGCGAGAAGCGCTGCCGCCGCTCTGAAACCTTGCGGTGCATTTCCTCCACCGCCTGGGCTTCGGTGGCGTCGTGAAGCGCTTCGATAAGCCGGGAAAAATGGTTGCGCATCGCGGTCCTGGCAGCCTGGGAATCACCTTTCGCCAAGGCATCATAGATAGCCTTGTGTTCGGCGAGGCGCCGCTGGCCGTCCTTCTTACAAACGGATTGATGGGCCAGGTGAATATCCTGGGAATGCTCCTGGATATACCACAACCGCTCTATGGTGTCGGCCAGCATGCGGTTTTGCGTGGCTTTGGAAATAATAGCGTGAAATTTTCTGTCCGCCACTTCGGAGGTCAGGTGACCGGCCTCATTTTCAGCGGCCATCTCCTCCAACGCCTGCGCCAGTTGTTTGAGCTGGTCGGCGGTGATCATGGATGCCGCCAGGGCCACCGCCTCCCCCTCGATCAGCACGCGCGCTTCTGTCAGCTCGAAGGGACTGAAATCGTGAACATCGTCATTTTTCTGCTGATGCTTTAACACATAAACACCGGAACCGGTTTTCACCGCAACCCGCCCCATCACTTCCAGCGCGATAATCGCCTCGCGGATGGTCGGGCGACTGACGCCGAAACGCTCCGAAAGCTCGCGCTCCGAGGGCAGGCGCACACCGGCGGCATACTCGCCCGAGTCCAGTACCGCCAACATCTTATCGACCACCTGCTGGTACAGACGCTGCCCATTAGTCGACTGCCCTTGCTTCATAACCCATCTCCAAGTTGCCCGTTGTTCATGTACTTACCGACCGCACGCGGATTTTTTCGGGATTGTAGCACAGGGTGCGGCAATTGGTCAGACACTGATATTGTCCAATTATTCAAAATGGCAAAGGCGGTAGGTTGTTTTTCAAGAATTTACTTTTAATTCAATAAGATAGCAAGGCATATCGAGGGCCTGCCGAATGCAAACCACCCTGCCCCGGCAGTTTGCTACCCTGGTTGCGGGTAAGCATTGGCAACTTGAACGATTAAGCAGATAACCGATATTGACACTTTTGCGGCCGCGGCTTCATCCTGATGTCGATCCAGCTGAGAGTGAAACCTCCGGACTGGACCTGCACCCGCAGTGTTTGCGTACCCTGACTGAGCTGAGCGGCAGCCGTTGATACTGTTTGCCAGGACTGCCATCCTCCCGTCGCCCCCACATTCACGGCATCCCCCGGTTGGACACTGTTCATTTCACGCGTGAACACACGGCGAACGATCGCCGACTGCTTCTGGGTGGCGCTCTAAAAGCTGTGCCGGCCAGCGGCCGGCACTTTGAGGGCTGATCTACACTTCCACGCAGAAGCTTTGATCATCAGTGCAGGCAACGAGTTTGATCCGGCAGATTTCATGCCCGCTGCTATGGTTGTAGCAATCCCAGTAGGTTCCAATCCGGATGCCCGCGGACGTCGGCGTCGGTATGGTTTTTATGTCCAATTTTTCGCTGACTTCACGGGGCAAAACCACAACACCGTCCCCACCCCCGACTTCTTTTAGATCCGACAAGACACCCGCCATATTCGACAAAGAGCCGGATTTTACCTCTGCAACCACGGCGCCGGAGGGCAGCAACAAACTCAGCCCTAAACCTAAAGCGATTAGTGTTTGCCCGGCAAGCGCCTTTACCTTATCCTCGATATTTTTATTTCCCAGTTTTTTCATATTCCTTAATCTCCACTATCAATTGTTAAAAAGCCTTAAAAAGTCGCAATCAAACCGAAACATCACCTATCGACTGGTCCAACAGTATTCGGCAGGTTGCCACTTCAGCTGGAAGAATAATATTCCACTGTAGAAGCCGGCGACTCCGGTATCCTGCTAAATACGTCTGGTTATTTGCTGTCTTATATAGCGATTCTATTTTCGCTATTGCCGGCCATAGGGTTATAGCCCTTCGGCAGTCACAGTCTCTATAGGCGAGGAAGATATACTTCTGGAGCCGGGAAGCGCACTACCAGCCGATTGAGATGACAATATCATTCTATCGCCCAGCCGGTGCCCTGTTTTTCGACGACTTACTGTTTTCTCAATATACCTGGCAGCTGTTCTCGGCTCGTCAAAGCAGCTATTGCCCTGCAAGAAACGGGGGTTATTGCGTAGCAACCGGGACAACAAATTTAAAAGCAACACACGATAATATTGATATAAGCGCCAAGAGGTATCAGGTGACAAAGGTAATAGGGGGGAAAACTGTCGTCGATAGCGTCAGTTATGAAAGGCTCGTTCCCGGCAGGCTTAAAACCAGCAGTAGACAAAAAAGCTGGGACGGCTTTCATTTTATGAGTGTCAATTACCCCAGACACTGCACGGGAAGCCCAAGGCCGGCAACGACCGATCACAGTTTGATTTTCGCCGACAGCGGTGCTGCGCGGGGTGAATATCGGCTAAATTCCAGCAAATGGAAAAAGTTTACCTGGCACGCAGGCGCCTTCTTTATCGCCCCGGCCCTGGAAAACGACCGCGATATCCGCTGGGATGCCATCACCCCGCAGCATGTCGACCTGTCTGTATGTTACATGAATATCTCACCAGGGCTTTTGGCAAAGTCTGCGCTTGAGGTTGCCGACAAAGGTCCCTATAAGATCGAACTGCCGCACCAGTTGGGTCTCGTCGATCCTTTTATGCGGCAATTGGGTGAAAAGATAAAAAAAGAAGTCGATCGCGGCAGCCCATTCGGTACGATCTTTGTGGAAACGGCAGTGAGTCTGTTGTCCGTTTATTTACTGCAAGAGTATTGCTCAGTGACTTACAAGGTACCGGAGTATCGATGTAGTTTGAGTACCAGTAAGTTAAGGTTGTTGTTCGACTATATCCACAGCCATCTCGATCGAGAGATATCACTGAATGTGCTTGCCGGCTTGGTACATATGAGCACTTATCACTTTGCCAGGCTCTTTAAAGATACCGTGGGCCTGCCTCCACATAAATATGTGATGCAACAACGCATTGAAAAAGCAAAACGCCTGTTGAGATCGACCGATATGCCCGTAAGCCTTGTCGCCCTGGAAGTCGGCTACACCAACAGTAACTTTTTCCATACGTTCAAAAAAGTCACCGGCCATACGCCCAACACGTTTCGTAAACAGCCGTCATCCCCGCGCATCCGGAGGTGACGGCACAGCTGGCAGGTGCGCCAACGACCTAAAGTCAGCGTCAGTCCCTTTTTATTGCAGATTGGCAATTCTACAAAAGTTCTCCGCAATAGACGGCCGCCCCCGCCTAAATTGCCTGTCTGCACCGTTCCAGAGTTTCCAAAAAGGCTGGCGCGGGATGAAAAACAAGCGCATCGGCGAATACCAGTCGATTTGCTGACTCTGCACATTCAACCTCGCCGCCAAACACTGGCTCAGCGCGGACGCCTCTTGGTCGCGGGGATACTCAGGGGTCAATGCCGTCCGCACCCGCTCGAGAGTAAAAAAATAGTCGTCAAATACACGCACCGGCAAAAAACCGTGCAATTGCGCAGCATCATACAGCGGCCTGTAGCCCGGGTTTTCACCCAGGGCTGCGGCAAATTCCCGCCGCCAGAAACGCACTCTGCGCGGATCGCCAAGCGGTTGATCCAGCGAAAAGGGGCGGGTTTCCGGTGTTATAAAAACGGGGGTGGTATAAACCTCGGGTAGCGGCCCCAAGCCGGGAAACACCAGTTCCACAAAGTATCCGCTCCAGCCGGTGACCGGATTTTCCAGGCGGGCGACATAGCTGCCATCGCCGTCCGCGGTTAACGGGGTGGCATGCCAGATAGCGCCTACTTCATCAAAGCGGAAATCACGCGCGCTGGGATTGTTCGCCTGCCAGAGACTTGCCTGTAACGGCACACCGTCGGTAGTGACCCGCAGGGTCCCGTCGTCAACGTGCCATTGTACCTGTGGCCGCGGTTGGCGGTTAATCACCCGCAGATACCAGGCCAGCAGCCCGGCAAAAGCGGCATCGTCGCCACCGTTGGCGCCGCCGTGATTGGTGTTGGGAAGATAGCGGAACAACGCTTCACCCTGCAGCGCATCAGCATAGAACTGGCCCGAGTCCACCGGAAAAAATTCATCCCCCGAAGCCGCCAATATATACTTCGGCAGCGTCAGTCTGTCCCGATAAGTAAAGGGATCGACCACCTGCAGTAATTCCCGGCCCTCTCGCGTTCTGGCCCGATCCAGGATGTCATACTCGACATAGGGTGCCAACGCCGACGAGAAGGCGCCGTAGGAGGCGCGGTGGCTTTCGAATGAGGGGGTGAAGTTCAGGACGTCAAAAACACCGGGGGCGACCGCCGTAACCCGAGGGTCCACCACCGCCGTCAGCCAGGCGGTGGCGCCGCGCTTGGAGAAGCCCGTTATCACGAAATCGTCCAGTTCGATCGCGGGTGTGGAGGCGGTAAGAAATGCCTGCACCGCATCCATGCTGCGCACCACGCTTTTCACCATAGGCAGATAAGCCGGCCAGGTGTAGTCGCCCGTGTCCATCGCCTTATCGAAGGTAAACGCCACCAGGTCGTCTTCCTCCTTGGCTATGCCCGGTTCGTCGGCAAATACGAGCGGTTGGTTGGGTATCTGGCCCAACAGCCCCACCACGCTGCCCGAGCCAACCGCCAGGGCGCCGGCGGTGGAGAGGAGACTGGAAGGCCTCCCGATATCGTCATTGTCGCCACCGCCAATAAAGATCATGCCGGTGCGTGAACTGACGACATGCGGCACCACGATACTGAGTTGATGCTGCCACAAGGTCCTGTCGACCTCAGCAGGCATGCGCCACTGCTGGGAGGTCAGTAAGAGAAGATAGACGGTGGCGTCGGCCTCCTCAATGGTGCCGATAAGCGTAAACTGGTATGCCGGGTCCGGTGTGGCAACGTAATCCTTGAGGGCCGTGTTCGGCCCCGCTGCGATCGTCGACAGACTGTAGAGGAAAAACAGCAGCGTGCCGAAGATGGGTCGAGTCAATGGGAGGTCTGGAGATCGGTAGCTATACATGGGATGCGCCTTTTTGTCGTGTTAATTATTATTAAAATATCCGTGGGGAAAGCTGCAGATATTTTTACCTGAGCGGGTGCAAGTAGCAATTCTTTGTCTGTGTTAATTTCGCGCTCCACTTACGTTGTGCTCAGTCGTCAAGCCGAAAATACGATTCGCACACAGTTAAAGGAAGTAAAAAAACATCTGCATAGAAAAAATATTGATATGAATACATAAAATTGTTGACTTTAATTTTTCGGGCACTATCATGGCGTCAAAATCAATCAGCTCAGTTTTTAAGGCAATGATTCAAAGTCTCCGACATCAAGCAGGCAAACCAGCGCAACTTGCACAAGGGTGCAAAGGCAGCACGGGTTTAAGTGCAATATTTATAGTTCGTCGCTACACCAATGTAGGGGAGCGGCTGCCAGGCTGAGTGCGTCTTTCTATCCGGAAGGCGTCGCCGCCTTCCAGGGTATAAAAAAACCCGGAAGGTGAAAACCGACCGGGTTTTTGCGTTTAGGATCAACGAGTTGGGCAATAGACAAGACTATGGTGAACGTTAGGTTGAGCACCTGATGTGCGAAACAAAACCCATAAGGTTTAGAAAAGAAAGCCGGCTTGGTATAGCCGGCGGTTTGGCCCTGCGCGAGGCGCCGGGACAGGACCACTGTGCCTTGGCGAAGGCCTCTATGAAAGCGACAGGTTTGATTAATACAGGATAGCTGTGTAGTTTTCCGCTAACCCGGGAGGCTGCCGCCGACCGGGCAGGTAGAAACTGAAACCCCGATCGGTAATCCCGCACGGGGTTTTTTATTGCCCGCTGAATAATCAACAGCGGGCATCGGGTCAGGGAAGTCGTTGCACAGGGACGTGCACCTTGATAAAGAAGGGAGGAAGCCATGCGAGTTCTGATTGGCAATACGCTCGCTTACGCGGTGGATCGATTTTGTCCGACTGCCCGCGATGGTAAACGGGTGCTGAAGGAAAATGATGTCTATACGCTCTATATAGACCACCGCCTGGTTGGGCGCGAGACAGGCACCGATGCCCTGCGCTGGTCGTTGGAACACGATCTGACGCCGCAACACGTGGTATTGGTGACAACCAACCGCAACCAGCGGGTCGCCATGGGTTATCTGCTTGAGGCAAGCGGTTATCGCTCGGCCGACGGTATCAATTACCGCAGGTGGCAAGGCCGATAACCCGGGGGATTGTCCGAAAACATCAATTTTGACTGGTGACCCGAGTCACCGGTCGCAACAGGCTTTAAGCCGGTTTTGACGGATTAGCGGTGCCGGTTCTGTAAGCCGGCCTGGCGCAAGCGCCGCTGGCGTGATGTGTACCAATTCGTGCAAAACGCTTAGAGGGTACTTTGTAGCTCATTTGGGAGAGCAACTGACTCATAATCAGTGGGTAGCCGGTTCGATTCCGGCCAAAGTGACAGTCGTACGCAAAACGACCTCATGGTAGAGACGCAAGTCTCGGGGTTCGAATCCCCACTTTAAAAACTGAACGGAGGCCCATGGTCGCCGGGTGCTTACGCAGGCCCGACGGCGCCGGCTTCAACGCCGCCGGCAGTGGCTTCGCCAGCCATGTGCGATACACAAGCCCGGACCGCAACTGCCGACCGAGGATGGTGATCCGAAGGGAACTCGGGGGCAGTGCGCGAATGGCCGCTGTGTATCGCACCGGACTGGGGTAAACCGCCGGCCGCGCGGGAGTCGGGTGGGCCTCAACCCTTTACTTGTTATATAGGGTATTTACAAAAGGAGAAAAACAATGATGTTATGGAACACTATTGATATTGCCGATCACCAGCGCGCCTTTTTATATGTGCGGGATCGATTCGAAGGCGTACTGACACCCGGCCGGCATCGGGTATCGCGCCTGCAAGGCAAGGTGCGCGTGGAGACCTTCGACATTACTGAGGGGCGTTTTAACCACAGCAAAGCCAGGTTTCTTTTGGCGCAATACGCTGAAACACTGGCGCCGCACCTGGACAAGTTTGAGTTGCAGGACACCGAGGTCGGTTTACTGTACCGCGACGGGCACCTGGTGGACGTGCTGGCGCCGGGTAGCTTTCTGGCCGCCTGGAAAGGCACTGAAGCCGTCAACGTGGTTGCTGTCAATATCGACACTGAGTTCGAGATCGATCCGTCGGTATTGGCGCTGGTTGGCCGCGGTGTGAAAATCGGGCAGAGCCGTGAAGTGGTGAAAGCGGTCGCCTACACCGAGGTACCCGACGAACATGTCGGTCTGTTACAGGTCAACGGCAAGCTGGAGAAAACCCTGGCGCCCGGCAGCTACGGTTTCTGGAAATACAACCGGTCTGTTGTGGTCAAACTGCTGGATCTGCGCCTGCAGGCGATGGAGGTCGGCGGTCAGGAGATTCTCACCAAAGATCGTGTCAGCCTGCGGATTAACCTGACCGGCAGCTACCGGGTGGTCGATGCGGAGATTACCGCATTAAAACTCAACGACTTCGCGGGTTTTATCTACCGCGAGCTGCAACTGCAGTTGCGCGAGGCCGTAGGCACGCAAACACTGGATGCCCTGTTGGCAGACAAGGATTCATTGAATGTGGTTATCGCCGACGGTATTCGTGGTAAGTTGTCACAATACGGTATCGAGATGATCAGTGTCGGTGTGAAAGATATTATTTTGCCCGGTGATATGAAAGTGATTTTGAATCAGGTCGTGGAGGCCCAGAAAGAGGCCGAGGCCAACCTGATAAAGCGCCGCGAGGAAACTCAAGCGATGCGATCACTGCACAACACCGCTAAAATGATGGACAACAACCCGACGCTACTACGCTTGAAAGAACTGGAGGCGCTGGAGCGGGTCACCGGACGCATCGATAAGATCTCCGTTTACGGGGGTCTGGAGGGTGTGCTGAATGACCTGGTTAAATTGCGCACTTCGTAAACCCGGGCCGGTATAACGCCGCGAGTCGGCGTTATACCGGCTTTTTTGCCAGGAGCGCTTATGGAGTTTATGTTTCTGGGGACCTCTTCGGGTGTTCCCACCCGGCATCGAAATGTTTCCGGATTAGCGATAGGCATCGCCGGTGCCAAGGCGTGGTATCTGGTCGACTGCGGTGAAGGCACTCAACACCGGTTGTTACAGACACATCGCTCGCTGGTAAAACTCGCGGGCATATTTATCACCCACGTTCACGGCGATCACTGCTTTGGATTGCCCGGTCTGCTGGCCAGCGCCGCTATGGCCGGCAGAAGCGAACCCCTGCCTATCATAGCGCCGGAGCCCATACGGGCGTTTATCGAGATAGCGCAAAAGACGACAGACACCTATATACCCTACGATATTATCTTTACGCCGGTGGAGGAACCGGAGACGGCCTGGCGCGGCACCGATATGCTGGTGAAGACAACAGCCTTGTCTCATCGTGTACCGAGTTACGCCTATACTTTTACTGAACGTTACGTTCCTCGCAACCTGAACACTCAAAAGCTAAAAGAACGTGGGGTTCCGGCGGGTCCCTTGTGGGGGCGATTGCAAAAAGGACAGGATGTTACACTGGACAACGGAACCGAGCACTGCAGTGATGAGTACCTGCTGCCACAGCGCTCCCCCCGCAGCATTGTGATCGGCGGCGACAACGATACACCGGAGCTGCTGTCGGCCGAGTGTGCCGGCGCCGATGTCTTGGTACATGAAGCCACCTACACCGAAGCAGTCGCCGCAGTAGTGGGCTCGAAGCACCGGCATAGCTCGGCGGCGCAAGTCGCCGGGTTTGCCCAGCGTGTCGGTCTCAGGAATCTGGTACTGACCCATTTCAGCGCCCGCTATCAAATCGATGCCCCCGGCAGCGCCTCTGTAAACGAGCTGGAGCACGAAGCGAGAGCTTACTATGACGGCAACTTATTCCTCGCCGATGACCTGGCAGGCTATGAACTTGACAAGGGTGGCAACCTGCAACTAAAACAGCCTGGCCTGGGAAGTGGTCGTAAGCGGTAATTATTCCAGAGCTTCGACAAATAAAGGTTGTCACCTAAAAACGGGTTGTGGTGTACTTAGCTGACACGGTCTCGATCAGGGGGGGGCGCCTAGCCCATAGCCCTTCGGGACTCGCCGTTGATACCCGCAAGCGGGCCCGGCTCGAAATCATAGATTTCGGTCGTTGCGCAGGGCGAAGCAGCGCTTCGCTGTTTCCCGCTCCACCCCTGTAGGCTCTGCGCCAGCATCCCTGCTGGCGAAGGTCCCGAAGGGCTATGGGCTAGGCGCCCCCCCCTGATCGAGACCTAAGTGCCACTGAAGTGAAAACATTTCAGGTCGAAGCACCACTGGATCTCTCGTACCATCGTAAGCAGGCAATACCTTTTAATGAGACTGGTAGCGGTCACGCTTGTGTTTGTGTATATTTTTTCTCGTCCGGAAATGCACAATGCAAGCGACAGTCATGACAGGCATACCGACAACCAAACTTGCCAGCAGATCGACCGGGTTATCGAATAGCAACGCCGAGATAAGGCCAAACATGCCGGTAACGAAAAATACCAAAGGCATGGCAAAAATTCGATAAACAGACCGCTCCCGCCTCATACGTCTATCCACTTGCCAGATCGGTTAATGGACTCAGCACTGTCTTTACCCCTGCGCCGCGCCATCCATAGATACACACCACTTAAAAGTACAATGATTGTAAATAGGTTCATTAACGCCCAAACAACTTTCAATGGCAGTCCGCCATAGTCGCCAAAATGTAAAGGACGCGATAACGACAGCGCCTGTGCATACCAGGGCATATGCTTTAGGCCGACAAATTCTCCAGTCGCTGCATTGACCAAAACCGGTGTAATAAGACGTTTCGTCAGCGGTGTCCGGCCATGCAGGAAAATCGTGTAGTGGGCGTCCGTGGAAAACCCGCTGCCTGGAAACGCAACAAACTGCAAGGTCATATTTGGAGCAGCCTCAACAGCCTGCCTTACCGCTCTATCGAGTGAGGCGATCCGATCCGGCCGCGCCTGTGCGTTATTATGCTCGGCAATTAACTCTGCCAGGTCATTGGCCCACCAGGTATCGATAATAGGCTCTTCCAGTGTGTTGATAACGCCGGTAACACCAACAACCAGCACCCATGCCACCGTCACTATACCCAGCAGGTTATGATAATCGAGCCATCGGATTCGCGCCGATTTGGAAAGCCGGACCGTACCAAAATCGAGTTTGCGCATAAAAGGCGCATAGAGTACGACACCGGTAATCGTCGCAACAATAAACAGTATACCCATCGCGCCCAGAAACAGCATACCGGGCAGCCCCAGGAACATATCGGTATGCATATCGAGTAGAAAATGCATGACGCCGGCGCCAACCTCCGCAGGTGGGACCAAGTCACCGCTGGTCAGGTCAAAAGACGCAAAATGCATCTGACCGGCATCGATATCAGCCTGCAACCCCGTGGTGACATTAACCACCGGCCTGTCAATATCAAAACTTAGGAAAATTGGCACCTCGCCCGGTCTTCGACCAAGCGCAATATCAACAATGCTATCCAACTCAAGATAAGCGCCGCCCGGATTAGCCGGCTGCCACCTATCCGGATTTAACGCGCTGTCGATCTCGTCGTGAAAGATCAACGGCAAACCGGTGATGCAGAGCATCAACAGAAAAACGGTACAGACAAGGCTCGACCACAGGTGTACAAACGACCACGCGCGGAGCGTTGAAGAACGCATAGAAGCTAGAGTTCCATTGATACGGTCATGAAAAACGTGCGGGGATCACCCTGGATGAGGTAGTTAGCGCCGGGGAAACCGCCGGTGGACGCCCAGTATCTTTCGTCCGTCAGGTTATCGAGCCGTCCCCTGAAAGTAAGGGCCTTACCGTAAATTTCCGTGGTATATCTCAAGCCCAAATCCACTCGTCTCCAGCTGTCAATTTCGATAGTATTCTCTGCGTTGACAAACTGGTTGTCTGTGTAAATTACACGGGCATCCACCGTCAGGCCCGGTACAGCGGGTATATCCCATTCACCGTTTAGGTTTGCCTGTATTTCTGGAACCCCGATTACCGTGTTGCCTTCATTGAGGTTATCCTGCGTTTTCTCGAATTTGGCATCGACATAGGTGATACCACCCAACCATCGAATACCGGCAACCGGTTCACCAAAGACGCTGAATTCCAAACCTTCATTACGCTGTTCACCGGACGCTTTGAAGATTTGATTCTCTACAATCGCATTTTGCCGGGACAATGAAAATACGGCAGCCGTCACCCCGAAACTGCCGCCATCATACTTTGCACCCAGTTCCACTTGGTCGCCGGAAAAAGGATCGAGAGTTTCTCCTGCATTTAACACCTGTATATTATTGCTGGTTGTTGGTGCCGTCGCGCCCGGCTGTAAGCTCTCGGCATAGTTGCCGTAGAAAGACATATTGTCTGATGCCTTATACACCGCGCCAAAAACAGGTGTCGTATCACTTTTGTCATAGCGGGAATTTTCAACGCCGGTATTAAAATCGAACGTCCGTGTTTCAATCGATTGATAGCGCAAGCCCGCGGTCACCAGCAGGCTGTCACTTAACAGCCCCAGTGTGTTCGCAATCGCGACACTCGAATTAGTCACCTCTTCGGTGGTAAGCGGGTCTGACAGCACTCCACCGGTAAAAGCATCAGCCACCGGAAGCTCTGCCAGTGGAGTTGGTGTAAATAAGTCACTGATCAGTGGCGTGGAAGAATCTGAGAGTGCAAAGGCGTTGTTGGAGTCACTATCGATAAATGACGCTGAAACAACAAGATTATGGTTGACAGGTCCCGTCGAAAAAGTGGCCCGAGCACCTAAATCGGCTGAAAATACGCTGTCCTCGCGGACGTTGTCAAAACGCACCGAGGTTGTTGCGCCATCGGCTGATGCTCTCGGGTTAGCAAGAATATTTTTCTCTTCGCCCTCGCGTCCACCGGCGGCGATCCAAGCCGTGACAGCGTCGGAAACATCGAATTCAGCGCGGACAACACCAAAAAGCTGCTGTTCATCGGTATAGGTACCCGGCTGGGCATAGTTTGCATCGGCGTCGGGCGCACGCGGTACTTCGCCCTCCGGGGTGACCTGTGGCCGCGGGTTATCTATATGATTGTCCTGATAGCCGATATCAGCCGAGAAGCGGATGTTTTCACCGGCGTAATCTGTACCAAAAGAGAACACGGAGAGTTCACGTTCCTGGTCTTCGACAGCAGACTCTCCATCTCGATACACCGCATTAAAGCGAATCCCCCACTCGTTTTCGCCGCCAAAACGTTTCGCTAAATCGGTAGCAGCATAAAGTTGCCCGGCCCCCTCATAACCAGCCGTCAGTTGTATGACCCCCGCTGCGGGAGCACGCTTTGCCACCAGGTTCACCGTGCCACCAACACCGCTGCCACCGGGCGCAGCACCATTGATAAACGCATTTGCGCCGCGAAATACCTCTACGCGTTCCAGCTGTTCTGCGGCGACGAATTGCCGGGGGAGAATACCAAAAAGCCCGTTCAGAGTGATGTCATCGGAAAAAACCGGAAACCCTCTGATAATGTAAACTTCCTGGAAGTTGCCGAAGCCTTTGGTTACCCGCACAGCCGGGTCATTCAACAATGTGTCGCCGACACTCTCCGCCTGCTGTCCCCGAATGATTTCCTGAGTAAAGGCAGTCCCGCTAAACGGGGAATCGAGGAAGTCGAGATTGCCCAGTAGCCCTGCGCGTCCACCACGGGCCACCTGCCCGCCGGCGAATGCGCGGGTCAGCTCAACCTGGGATGCGTCTCCGTAGACAACGACCTCATCCAAGGTTGTCTCAGCCTGTGAGTCAGGCGTTGTTTGCGCCGATGCCAGGCTGTTTATACAAATCGTTGCCGTTAAGACCGCTACCGCCAGTCGGCCTTGCCTTTGCTTCTGCATATCGCTCCCACTTGCCGTAAAAATACGCAATTGCAAACAATTATCATTTGCGTGTCAAGTGGCAATAGCGGGTTTTTTGAGTAAAACGCGCCTTCTGGTCGTACTGCCTTGTTTCACTGTGATCAATGATTTTGGAGATATTTCGGCCGGCAACTTGCTCTTGTCTCCATGTTGGGCAGCACAACTGTATTTTATTTTCTTTCTATTTCAATGAGTTACAGGTCAGCATATGCACTGTGTACAAGTGTATAACTGCCGTGCACGAGCGAAGTATGCTGCGTAGTCTCCCACCGGCCAAGAGGCCTCGCATTTTTTTACGGAACCCGTGTTTTACCCCTTAAAGGCTTTGCTGAACTGCGCTGCTCGTCGCGCCAGGTCAGCGTCACTAACACCAGGCTGGTAAAGATCACTACCGACACCCAGGCCCGCGGCGCCCGCCGCCAGCCACTGTTGCATAGTGTCTGCTCGGGTGCCACCGGTGGCTATAATATGAACCCCATCAGGAATAACCACCGACAATGCTTTAAGGAAATCGGGGCCAATACTAGCGGCCGGGAAAAGTTTTAGCACCCTGGCACCGGCCTCAATAGCCGCAAACGCTTCCGTCGGTGTCGAAAATCCGGGAACGGGCATCATACCCAAATCGATGGCTTTTCGAATAACGTCGCGGTTGGTATTAGGCGAAACAACAAGCTGTGCCCCGGTGTTAAAAACCTGCTCCACTTGGGCTTCATTGATAACAGTCCCCGCGCCACATACACAGCGATCGCCAAATTTGTCCTGTAGCCGCTTGATGCTTTCACAGGGACGAGGGGAATTCAGAGGTACTTCGATAATTTTTATACCATTAGAGTAAAGGACATCCGCGACTTGAATAACTTCCTCCGGTGTTATGCCTCTGAGGATGGCGATCACCGGCATCTGTTGCAGCAGTGAAAAAAAATCAATTGGCATATTGGTTTTGCTCATGTTCCAGGCTTTGAAAAATAGGGTGTATTCCGACTATCGACACAACAACACATTGCAACAGGGACACCAAATGTTCGACTGGGTAGTTCACGATTAAAACCTTTAATACTCCCCCGATAACGGCCACCCTTAAAAAACCGCCCCGGCTTTCCCGGTTTACCACTCAGCGGGATCAAGGCCATAAAGTGTTTGCAACTGGCGATAAAGGTCTGGTAGCCTCTTCTTCATCTGCTTTGATTTTTCAAAAAATGACTCGGTAGCGACGGCAAAAAACTCAGGCGCAGAAACAGCCCCGTATTCATCGATAACTTTATTCGTACCCCGTTCGACACGATCGAGAAATTCATCATATTCCCGTGTCAACACCTCGGCCCATTCTTTGTAGTGGGTACTCTTCCGAAGAACGGGCAAGCCATCCATAATGCCGTTTTCTTCATCCAGCTTATGGGCGAACTCATGCAGCACCACATTATGACCGTCCTCCTCGTTACCCGAGCCTCGCAACACATCCACTAAGGACAACACAACCGGTCCGCGATGCCAGGACTCACCGGCCCGGGTGCTGTCACCATGTATTTCCACCAAACCGTCATAGGTGACCTCCCTGGCTACATAGGCATCGGGATAAACGAGAATGGTTTCAAAACCGGAAAACTGTTTCTTATCCCTGTTTACCACCAACAGGCAGGCATTGGCCGCTATGACATACCGGATCTCATCGGTGATCGCAAGACCGTCACAACCGACAAATACTTTTTCATCGAGGAAAAAATTGATACAACCATGTAGCGTTTTACGCAGCTCTCTGGGTAAACGCGCATACAATGGCACCTTGCTCTCAAGAATCGCAATTTGCCCGGGAGAAAGCGGGGTTTGGAAGAGGCTATTGCGGCGGGCCTCAGCCCTGCGTTTTTGGACAACCCAAATGATTGCGGCCAGCGCCAGGAGGCCCAGAACTATGATAGATGGTTGCAACGTACTATTACCTCAACAACGAACAGTTGATCATTTTACCTGAAAGTCTGAACAGTGCCCAATGTCAATGCTCCGGGAAACGATCTCCCGTCACTCAAACCGACCTGGACTCGGGGTGCTCTATTCCAGCAGCCATGGGTGAAAATGCCGGCTCAATGGTGTTGCCTGCGAGAAACAGATAACGATAATAAGTCGCACGATCAGCAGAGCCTATTTCAGGTGCAAGCCTCTTTTCCGGAAACTTGTCAGCGAGGTATGCACAGATGGCGGCCACTTCCGTAACCACTACTCCGCCATCCACAAGTGCAGGCAGCTTACCTTGATGCGAGAGCCGGCAGAGCTAAGGCGTGCCGGTTGTCCAATTGAGTCGGACTGGGGCGCGGGGAGGCACTCGTTTGAATGGCAGGTGGGGAATTGAGCGCCTGAATTTAAACCATCAGGAGGTTGTCGAACTGATACTCTCGCTGGCGATTATGGAGTCCCTGCAATCACCACGGCTCACCGGCAATCTGAAAGCCTAAGAGCCTTGGCAGGGGGAGTATTTATGGGTATTTCAGCTTCTCCAAACATCAGCGTAGCGTTCAGCGAACACTTCAAAGCTACGGGGCTCCTTCCCGGTCATATCCTTGACCCCGGTAGTAACACGGTCCTCACTGCCGCCGGCAAGCATCGCATCCATTCCGGCAAGAAAATTCGCATAGTCAGCCGGCATACCTACGACTTTTTCAAATCGCTCCGCCAGCGCCTGTTGCGAGAGCAACACATGGCGAATGGTTCTGCCAGCCACGTTTGACAGTATCCCGGCAACACTGTCATAGTTTGGGCTGGTCGGCCCGGTTAACACGATACCCCGCCCCAAAGCCCGATCGGCAACAAGACAATGCGCAGCCGTTGCACCGATATCATTGGCATCGATAAAACCAATACCCGCCGAACCGGTGGCCGAATAAATGGCCGATTCTTTGCGAATGCTGTCGCCATGATGGCCTTCAGTGAAATTCTGCATAAACCAGGATGGCTGTAGCACTGTCCATTGCTCTGCCTTGTCGGCGAGAATTTGATGAATTTGCCCCAACACCGGACCGCCTTGTGGTATTGCAGAAGAACTCAGTGACACAAAGCGTTTGACACCAGCGGCAATAGCTGTGGCAATAAAGCTGTCCACGGCGGGTACAGGATCGACCAGCAGTGCCGGCGCCACAATATAGACGGCATCAATACCGGATACTGCTGCCGCATGCGTATCAGCATCCATCCAGTCAAAAGCAATGGTGTTCGCCGGCATATCACCCGCCGGGTTACGAACGGCAATACGCGGCTTGTAGCCCAAATCGGCCAGCGTCGCCACAACAGCACGGCCGGTCTTGCCACTGCCACCGGTCACCAGAATTTGTTCAATCTTTTCCATATTGCTATTCTTCCCCACCTGCAAATGCATCTTCAAAGGCCCCGGCACTGCCGAAAGCCTCAATCGCTACCAATGGGTTCCAAAAATCCCTGTACAGGCTCAATTTTCCCTCTTTGGTTTTCAGAATGGCGACATAATGCTGGTTATAGGGACGACCGGTAGAGACCACGGTACCTGTGCAGGTAAACTCGACCACCCCGCCATCACCGGCGCGGTTTTCATGCAGCTCGACAATATCGAACCGCTCAAGGTGGATTTTTTCCGGCAAGCCGGCCATGTAATCGGCTATGGCCGCTTTACCCTTAACCACTTTAGGGTAACCCGGCGGCGCAAACGGAAACTCGAACACCCCGTCCTTATGCCACCAATCAACCCAGGCATCAACATCAGCTCTGAGCAGGCTTGCCAGTTGCTCGTCAACGATTTGTTTTATTAATGAATTAGCCATCAAATAAACTCTCCCTTCTAATAGAGCGATACTGCTTAAGACAACAGCGCAGCGGTTAATTCACGCTGTGTCGTTCCAAAGCCTGGATGACTGCGGGCCTGCTTTCCATTCGTTCTTTAAAAGCCGTCACTCGGGGATAAGTCGCCATATCGACGTCGATTAAATGCAGGCCGCGAATCACGGCATACAAGTAAGGATCGGCTATCGAATAGCGGTTTGACACCAGATAGTCTCTACCCGCCAGGGCAGCCTCGATAAAGTCAAACTTTTGCAGAATACGCCGAGCCACTTCTTGCTTGGCGCCGTTATCGACCTCCCAGAACAGGAGTGTAAATAATTTGTGAATTTCAGAGGCAAAATAGACCATCCACTCCAATATACGATAATAATCAGGGGTTGCGACCGCCGCATTTAGGCCGGCGTCAGGTTTCAGGCCAGCGATATATTGCAGCATGACCAGTGTTTCCGTCAATTTCTCCCCGTTATCCAGTTCCAATATCGGTACCAACCCTTTAGGGCTAACCGTAAACAAATCGTCTCCGGATTTTGTGGTCTTGGTTTCCAGGTCAACGTATTCAAGTGTTATATCAAGGTCCAACTCCAAGGCCGCAATCAGTGGTGCTATCGACACAGCAGGAGGGCAATAATATAACTTCATCATATCACTTTCTCCGGTTTCACCATTGCCAGCTAGCTCCGTACTGGCCGCGCAGGTGCTTCTTATCCAATTTTCCTGTTGCCGTTAGCGGTATGTGGTCGACGAACAACACAGCATCGGGCACTTCCCACTTCGCCGCAGACCGGGCAATATGCGCTTGCAGGTCCGCTGCTGTCACCGACTGACCTGGGTGGCGCTTAACGATCAGCAGCGGTCTTTCATCCCATTTCGGATGCGGCACGCCAATCACAGCGGCAAGCTCTATTCCCGGGTGGCTCATCACCGTGTTTTCCATGTCCACTGAGCTGATCCACTCGCCGCCGGACTTAATCACATCTTTAGCGCGGTCTGTAATTCGCATAAAGCCCCTGGGATCAATGGTGGCAATATCGCCGGTATCGAAGAAGCCATCGGCGTCCAGTACTGAGCCGTCTTTCTTGTAGTAGGCAGCGACAACGGAATGCCCCCTCACCTGAAGAAAACCACTGGTTTTACCATCACGGGGCAGCTCCGCGCCTTTGTCATCAACAATGCGTATATCAATCCCCATCAGCACCCGTCCCTGTTTTACCCGGTATTGCATTTGCTCTGCCCGCGGTAGCGTCGAGATCTCATTATCCATAGTGCCGCAGGTGCCCAGAGGCGACAGTTCCGTCATGCCCCAGGCATGTACCACCTCAACTCCCAGAGCGTTAAAGTCATCAAACACGTTGCGTGGACACGCGGCGCCACCAACCAGCACGCGTTTGAGACTGGACAGTTGAAGACCGTGCTCGCTTATATACTGCAGCAAATTTTGCCAGACAGTGGGTACACCTGCCGTAACCGTAACACCTTCGTTTTCCATCAGCTCATACAACGAAGCACCATCGAGCCGTGCACCGGGTAACACCAATTTCGACCCGACGGCCGGCGCGGCAAACGCCAAACCCCAGGCATTGGCATGAAACATAGGGACAACCGGCATTATGACGTCGCCAATTCCCAGGTTCATCGCATTGGGCTGAATCGTCATCATCGTATGCAGGTAGTTGGAACGATGACTGTAAAGCACACCTTTGGGGTCGCCCGTTGTACCCGATGTATAACACAAGCCCGCAGCCGCTTGCTCGTCAAACATCCCCCAAACAACATCAACGCTATGGCCGCTGGTAAAACCCTCCCAACTCTCCGTGTCATCGATAGACACGACTTTCTCAACCGCAGGACACGACGGCAGCAAGCGGGCGACGATCTCTGTAAAATCCTTGTCTGCAAAAATCAACCGGTCTTCGGCGTGATTAATAATATAGGTCAACTGCTCATCGGAAAGGCGGGGGTTGAGCGTGTGGCATACCGCACCTATGCCCATAATGCCATACCAACACGCCAGGTGGTGGGCGCTGTTCATTGCCAGGGTGCCCACCCTGTCTCCCGGTTTGATACCGGAGGCCAGTAACGCATTGGACACACGCTTGGCTTGCAGCAACAGCTCAGCCCAACTTGTTCGTACAACCGCACCATCCGCTAGACGAGATACGATTTCATGATTTCCATACCAGCGCGCAGCGTGATCAATAAAGCGATCAACGGTAAGCGGCCAAGCCTGCATGTGCTCCATTTTGCCACCTCCTACTGCTTCGCCAAATAAAGGTTTTCACCCAAAATGGGTTTTGGTGTCCTAGCCGACACGGTCTCAATCCGGGCATAGCCCTTCGGGACCTCTGTGCCACCGAAGTAAAAATATTTTCTGGTCGAAGCACTAGTAAATACCTGCTACCGAATACACGATTCCCCGGTTTAAATCCCGCTTATGCAGACCAGCCATCGTCCACCATCAGGACAGCCCCGTGCACGCCTTTGGCATCATCACTGGATAGAAAAACAGCGGCGCCGGTCATATCACCGACATCCATAAAGGCACGCCCGGTCGGCGTGTTCTCACTCATCAGTTTTATGTAGTCCTCATGGCCCGGTCCACGCAGATGTTCGTTGATGGGTGTCGCAACATTGCCTGGACCAATCGCATTGACATTGATGTTCTCAGCGGCCAGTTCTGTCGCCAGTGCACGCGTTAGAATAGCGACACCACCTTTTGAAGCACAATACGCCGGACAATTAGGGAATGCGGCAACACCGGCAATTGACGTAATATTGACGACTTTGCCACCCCCCCTTTTTCTAAAGTAAGGAAGCACTGCTTGTGTGCAGAAAAATGTGCCTTTAAGATTCAGATCAATCTGAGCATCCCATATTTCTTCGGTAGTTTCCGACACCGGTACAGTTTTAAATGTGCCGGCATTATTGATCAGAATATCCACGCCACCCAGACGCTCCGCAATAGCCGCCACAAAGCGTTTAATGTCTGCAACATCCGCACAATTACCTTTAACCGCGATAGCCTTGCCACCTGCAGCGGCTATTTTATTTACAGCACTATTCGCCGCTTCATCGTTACGACTGTAGACAATGGCAACGCTTGCGCCTTCGCTGGCAAAACGCTGGGCTATTGCTTCGCCAATGCCTTGAGAACCGCCGGTAACTATAGCTACTTTATTTTCAAGTCTCATATCTTTACCCTCCATTATTATTTACAAGCCATAGACTGACTTTGCACGCTCCGGCGTAATCCAGCCTTCGTCAACATCGCGCCGCACCAGTGCCTTGTCGCGTTCACTGGGCTTGCCATAACCGCCACCACCGGTGGTAATGGAAACCACGGTCTCGCCACTATGCAAGCGCAACACATTGACCTGATCGACGTCCATCAGTGTTCCATCTTTGTTACGTTTATATTGCCGCGAGCAGCCGCCCGGCTCTCCGCCACGCACCCCTTTGGGGCCGTTGAACATCCCATCGCTGACAAAAGCAACATCAACCTCGCAGCCGACCGGCCCGAACTCCACCTCAAGACTGGAGGCGCCTCGCAGGCGCCCGGCGCCTTCGGTATCGGCGAGCAAGCGCCTGCTGGTTACCCGTATGGGCTGGCACAATTCATCGAGCTCAACGCTGTCGATAAAACACAAGCCACCATTACCGGCATGCAAATAGGTCAGCCAGGCATCGTTATGGGCGGTGGCGCCACCGCCGGTTGCACCCAGAAAAAGCTGGTTGATAAATGCCTTGCCGGTACGCGGATCAACGCCGGAGACAACACCGCTGGCAGGCGAGAGACCGGCCCCCACCTCGGCCATACCGAAGCCATCGGCCAGCTCTGCGATAGCCGTCTGTGTCGATGCACACACCCTGTCCGCAACATTGGTTGTCGCCGCAGAGCAACTGGTGGGATGCCTTGGAATGCCCGCAACCGAATTGTTCCGAAGGCGCACATCAACACGCCGGAAGGCACCGGCATTTTTCGGTACCGCATGATCGATTGAGTTAAAAACACCGATAAGGGCACTGGTACGGGCACAGGCTTCGCTGAGATTCAGACCGCATGGCAGCGCATCGATATTGTCACGCAGGTCAACAACCATCCTTTTTTCATCGGCCAGCACCTCTACCTCAGCCTTGATCACAATACCTTCATCGGGTGTCCCGGCAATAGCGTCGTGGGTACTGGTAGCAATACGTTTACCCGCCGGCAACTGTGAAATAGCATCCACCATGCGTTGCTCACTGTAGTCAAACCAGCGGTTTACAAAAACATCAAGCTGGCTCCAGCCTACCTCCTGGCCAAGCTGCAACACTTCGCGCTCACCGATACGGGCGGCACCGATCATCGCCAGAAAATCGCCCTTCCACTGTTCAGGTACGCGAATACGCATCTCGCACATGCGCACAATATCGGCATTGGTTTGGTAGTTTTCCTGCACTTTGACAGCGGGAAAGATCAGCGCGCCCTCTTCATAGACATCGCTGGCAGTGCCGTGATAAGTGGTTGGGATCGAGTTTCCGATATCCGCCTGGTGCGCCTTGGCGACGACGGTAAAACGGTGCACACCGTCATCATCAATCACCGGCACCAGGATCGTATGGTCAGCCGGGTGCGAGCAGCCATGGTACGGTGAGTTATGCAAAAATGCATCACCGCGCTGTAAATTCGGATGAAACTTTTGCATGGCGGCAGCCATCAAGTCGGGACCGGACAGCACATGAATCGGCAAACTTTCGGCGGCGGCAAGCAACTGGTTATCTGCGGTAACGATGCAGGCTGAAAAATCCCTCGCCCTGTTCAAAACGCCTGACCGACCGGCTCGCAGTAGGGTGTTCGCCATTTTCCGTGCCACACCTTCAAAGCGATTATTCAATACCGCCAGTTGCGCGCCATCGAGAGCGGGTGAGTCGGCTGTCATGCTGCGGCTCCTTCTGTCTGCGTGTCGATCACAAGACTGCCGTCCGGCAGGCGCCAAAATAGGGAATCGGGGTCAATCACCACTGTTGAGAAAGGCGACTCCACCATCGCAGGTCCGTTGTATTTCCTGTCGATCTCCAAATTGGCAAATGGCACGATAGCCGCTTCAGTTGCACCGGTTACCGGGAACCATACCTGCCGGGTCATTGGTTGCGGCGCCGGCTCGGTCTGTGTCTGCATGCGCCCGATCAAATGCTTATGTACACGACAACTTGCCCGCACCGACCAGCCGATAACCTCTACGGCAGACTGCTCGTCGCGGAAGGCAAAAATACGCTCATGGGTTTCATGCATCGATTCGATAAGACGATGAATGTCCGCTTCACCGGCAAAATCGACAACCGGCAGCGGCACTTCTATTTCCCATACTTGCTGTTCATAGCGCGCTTCAACAGAAAACTGTATCTTCGGATCAAAGGCTCCCTTGCCAACATCCGCAAGAAAAGCTTCTGCTTTTTGTCGGAGACCACTGACAATGTCGTTGGCTCGGTCTCGGTCAAACTCAGCGGTCGTCATATAGTCGACTGCGCGATAGTCCGCCGCCAGCTCAGACATCAGCGCGCCGGCCGCACTCAGCGCCGCCCCCACCTCGGGGATCACAAGCCGCGGGATAGAAAGGCGACGGGCGATAAAAATTGAATTAAGACCGGCGGCGCCACCGCCACCAATCAGCACCGCCTGCTGCGGGTCGATACCCTGGTTGACGGTAATATCGGCAATGGCCTGCACCATATTTTCCGTTGCCAGCGTCACAATGGCGGCGGCGGCTTGTTCAACGCCCATACCGAGCGGGTCTGCCACTTTTTCTTTAATCGCGGCTCTTGCGGCTTCCTTATCCAACCGCATGGCGCCGCCGAGAAAATAATCCGGATCGACATAACCCAGCGCGACACAGGCATCACTCAACGTAGGTTCACTACCGCCCCGGCCATAGCAGACGGGACCGGGCACAGCACCGGCGCTTTGCGGCCCAACCTTCAGCAAACCGCCGCTGTCGACATGGGCGATACTGCCGCCACCGGCGCCAACGCTTTGCACATCAACGGATGGAAAACCGGTCAAATGCCCTTGAAACGGCGCGCCAATCCAGGCATCCCTGGTCAGCGGAATCTGCCCACCCCGCACCAGGCTCACATCGTAGGTGGTGCCCCCGGTATCGGCGACAATGATATCGGCTCCCGGCATCGCATTCTGACCAAAATACCGGCCCGCTATCGGTGCCAGCGAGGGCCCGGAGTTAATCGCCCGAATAGGCGACTGCGCGATTTCATCGGCATCGATCATGCCGCCCTGCGAGGTCAGTACCAACAAGCGGCCAGTAAAGCCGGCATCATCCAGCCTTGCTGAAAGCGATCCTAAATAGGAGCCCATCAACGGCTTCAGGGAAGCGTCAATAGCGGTAGCTGAGGCCCGTCTAAATTCACGAATGGTGGGGTTTAGGGCATGTGAAAGCGTATACGCCACACCGGGACAGTGCTGTTCTATCAGCTCGCCGATGCGGCGCTCATGCGCCGGGTTGGCAACAGACCATAGCAAGCATACCGCCACAGCCTCAATGTCCTTTTCCTTTATCTGTTGGCAAATGGCAATAACCGCCGCTTCATCAAGCGGCTTTACGATATCGCCATCGGCACCGATACGCTCCGGCACTTCAAAGGTGTGCGCCTTCGGAATATAAGGTTCGGGGTATTTAACGGTGAAATTAAACGGCTCTTGCCGCCCACCTTCGCGCAACACAAGCACATCCGGATGCCCCCGCGTTGTCAAAAATGCGGTGCGCGCGGTGTTTCCGGTAATAACCGCATTGATGGCATGCGTCGTACCGTGAATAAATGTGTCGACGGAAGCGAGATAGTCAGCCAGTGTGAGCCCCGCGGCTTGCGCCGCCAACTTAACCGCATTGATAACACCCAGCACCGGATCCTGTGGTGTAGTGGACGCCTTGAACATGTCAAGATTGCCTTCGTCGTCCTCGACAATCAGGTCGGTAAACGTACCCCCGGTATCACACGCTAGACGCACGAGAACCCCCTATACCCACGGCTTCTGCAGCGGTGCGGGCAACTGCCGTTGATCAATGCCCAACTTGTCCGCCAGCCAATCGCAAATGAATTCCTGGCCCAATGTAGGATTGTCGATTTGGCAGTGAGCCGCACCGGTTTCTTCCGCTGTAAATTCCTTGAATGTCACATCGAGGCCGTGCTTTTTCGAGTACTCATAGGATTCAACCGCAAATTCAAAACCGGCAAAGTCGCACTCACCTTCTACGATCAGATAGGGGCATTGAATTTTGTCCTGCACACCTTCGAGCCTGAATTGCCCTAAGGCCTCGACAATAGCTTTAAATCCCTCTTGCGTGCCTGCACCTTCAATACCGAGTACCCAATGCAAATGACGTATGGCGATACGGCCGGGATCATAGCCGGTTGTATTGACGCTGCGCTGCAAATCCCAAATGGCACCGTCAGAGACGACCGCTTTCAGGCGGTGCTCAAAGCTGGCTGCCCGCGGTGCGTAGTAACCTCCCAGGCTGGCGCCATACAGCGCTATTTTGTCCGGGTCCACATCCGCACGGGACAACAGATAATCCACACACGCTGACACCGGCACCTCGGTATCGACACGCACGGTTAATTTTTGTCGCCGCAGCGTGGCGCCCTGCCCCGGTAGATCAACCAGCAACACCGACATACCGCGCGGAAAAGCATGCTTGGGTATTTCATGCAGCAGCTCATCCTTGAATTCATCAAGGCCACCAAAGCAAATCACAGTAGGTTGCTTTTCCAGTTCGTAAGGCGCACGTAAGAAATAGGCGTCGAGATGCGCGCCATTTTCGTAGGGCACTTTCACGACTTCACCGGCGGGGGACATACGCTTCATATACTCCTGCGAACACCCTTCCAAAAGATCTAAAAGTTCAAGCCGTCGCGGATCGTCATGATGGAGAAAAAACTCTGCACAGCGAAAATAATTGGCGGCACGCAACCAGTTCATCCGCGCAGTGTTAATGTGATGTTGCGCAATGGCTTGTTCGGCACGCTTTTTATTGACATGCCCCATCGCAGTCCACTCGCGGTACCAGCTTTCATCGTCGCCGGGCGTAATGCGGGTGCCCGCCAAAAAGCACTCACTGATTGCGCTGGCACCTTCCTGCGCCGCACCCAATATACGCATAAACTGAAAGGAATAATCCGGGTTATCAGGCCACTGTATCCAGCCCGCAGGCATATATTCGCCGACCGGCTTATAGTCAGGGGCGACCCTGGTTAACGAAGCTGCTTTTGTCATAGTCCACCATCCATTATAGTGTTTACCGATCCGCAAATTAAACATTACGGATCGGTAATAGTCAAATACTATTCGCCAAAATATTTTGTGCGTGCAAGGCCAAATCCAATAGCAGACACAGGACCGGCAATCGCCACGACAAGCGCCATGGACAGGCCCACTTTCATTTCGTCTTGGAACACGAGATCAGTAATAAGCGCAACAATCATTGGCCCTACGGTATAACCCAGCACTGAGATCGTCAGCAGGTAGAACGCATATATCTGACCTCGCATATTGTTGGGCACAGACACTTGCAGAGCGACAGGCGCGAGCGCAATGGCGGCAGCAAAACCAAATACCGCAAAGCCGGAAAGTATTATTGACAGATAAAAGTTCGGTACCAAAGGTGTTAATACCGCCGGTATCGTGGATATCGCCACACTGAGGCAGGCAATTCTGATATGGGCCGCCCGCATCCCCTTCGCCGTCCAATGATTGGACAGCCACCCCGTCAACAGCAGACCGGACACCCCACCAATCAATACCGCAACGCCATAGCCTGTACCCGCCTGCCCTGGCGACAAACCATAGGTGCGCATTAAAAAGGCCGGCATCCAGGCATGCAGGCTGAGGATAGCCAGCGCGGCCATAGACGCCGCACCCAACTGCAGTATCAGGAAATCCTTATGGCGCATAAAAAATGCAACCACTTCTGACACCGGCACGCGTTCACCAGCCTCTATTTCCTGCTGGGTTTTGTTGCGTTTGGGTTCGCGCACAAACATAAACACAGCGGCAAACAAAATCCCGGGCAAACCGACGGCAAAGAAAGCCAGTTGCCATGGTCGGATCACACCAAACACTGGAATAGTTACCGGTCCCAATGTCGATACATAGTCGACAACGACACCGCCGAATATATAAGCCAAACCCGCACCGGCAGAAGCACCAATGGAGTAGTAGGCAATAGGCTTGGCCACTTTGGCTTTCGAAAAATAATCGGAAATCATCGAGACCGCTGCCGGCGATAAGCCCGCCTCACCAATCCCGACACAGACACGGGAAACAAACAACTGCCAAAAATTATTGGTCACGCCACACATGGCAGTGGCCAAACTCCAGGAAAAAACACTCCATCCCGCGATAGCTCTGCGACTGTAATGGTCGGCCAAGCGACCCATTGGCAGGCCTGCGACAACATATAACAGCGTAAATGCCAAACCATGTAAAAGACTGATCTGCGTATCACTGAGACCAAAGTCAGCCTTAATGGGCCCCACCAATAATGTCAGAATCATGCGATCAATCATCGACAGCGTAAGCGCCAGGATCAGCAAAACCACAACACACCAGGCATAAGCCTCACTGCGCCAGGCAAACTGTTTTTGTTCCGCTAGTATCTCGTGAGTATCGTGCTGCGTTGATAGGTTAGACATGGTACTTCCACATTAAAAAGGGTTTTGGTGTCCTTAGCTGACACGGTCTCGATCAGGGGGGGCGCCTAGCCCATAGCCCTTCGGGACTCGCCGTGAATACATCCATGTAGGCTCTTCGCCAGCATCCCTGCTGGCGAAGGTCCCGAAGGGCTATGGGCTAGGCGCCCCCCCTGATCGAGACCTCAGTGCCCCGCTGCTTAAAACTGGTACGTGACCGTCGCAATGGTCGTGCGCGGCCGGCCGCGACGGGCGAGAAGATCAGCGTCAAATGGCTGCAATTCCGAGTGATATTTTTCGTCGGTCAGATTATCCACCCGCACAGCCACTTCCCACTTGTCATCGAGGGTAGCCAAAGCGATACGCGCACCGAATACGGAATAGGCCTCCTGCTCCAGCGTGTTGACGGTATCCCAGTAAAAACCTTCACTGTGAGAAACATCGGCCCGTAAAGAAAGCGTTAGCGATGACGAAATATCCGTCACATAATCCACACTGGCACCACCGGTGAAGTCGGGCGCAAAGGGCACATCAAAGCCATCAAACAGACCGGCGTCAAACTCAGAATTCATCCAACCGCCATTGACACTAAAAGACAGCTCATCGGTCGGGCGCACAGTGACGGAAAATTCAGCCCCCAGGGTACTGGCGTCACCGACATTGCCGATTGCCTCGTTGGGTACTCCGCCCACAAGCACCAGCGTTTCAAGCTGACGATCCGTGCTCTCGATATAGAAGCCAGCCACTTCGTAGGTCAGGAATCCGTCTTCGGTCTGCCCTTTGGCACCCAGTTCAAAATTCTGTGATTCTTCCGGCTCATAAGCAATTAACGGTGTCTCGTTGAAGAGGGTTAAACGGCCGGGCTCATAACCCTCCGATACGTTGAAATACAGCATTACTGTGGGATTGAACTCGTAGGAAAGCGTCAATTTCGGCAATACAACCGTATCTTTGACGTGCATGCTGTCGTTGATCAGGCGATTCTTGCCATAAAAATCATTGCGGTTCACCCGGGCACCCAGCGATGCCTCAAACGCACCCGCTTCATAGGTTACTGTCGCAAAGGCGGCATAGGTTTTCTCGAGGCTGGTGCTATCGTGAAAATCCAGTAGCTCTACCGGCCCGTCGGCATCGACGCCGAGGAAAACATCGGCCAGGATAACGAGCGAACGATCGCGAACACTCGAATAATACCCGCCAACCAGCCAGTTCCAGGCTTCACCGCTATCCGACTGCAACCGAAGCTCCTGGGTTAACACCTTCGTTTTTACCGGTCTGCGATTTTGAGCAACCGAAACACCGTCTGCAGGGCTGTAATCCAGGTCCCAAAAAATTTCATTCTCACGCTCGGTATAGGAGGTCAAAGAGGTCAACGAAAGGTCGTTGATCTGATGCTGTACATCCAGGATACTGCCCAGTACCTTACGGCGATTGAAGATATCCAGGTTAAGGTCCGAATCAAGCCTGTAGTCTGTCGTGCTGGAAGTCAGATAATAGTCGTTACCCCCATTATCAAGGTCACTGTAACGAATGCTCAGATTGGCTTCCGTCTCGTCGGAAGGCAGAAATCGAACAGCGGCACGCAGACCATACTCTTCAGCTTCATCGTTGTTCTTACCGGTAATGTTATTGTCGAGATAACCGTCAGTAGTATCGCTATAAGCGGAAAATCGGGCATATACCGTATCCGACAGTGGTACATTCACCGACCCGTTCACGTTCAGTATGCTGTGGCTACCGGCCTCTAAAGAAACCTTGCCTTCAAACGCCTCTCCAGGTTTCTTGGTGACATATTTTACCGCGCCACCGATGGAGCTGCCGCCGTAGAGAGTTCCCTGGGGTCCTTTCAAAACCTCCACACGCTGCAGATCAACGAGGCGGCTGGCCTGATCGGTAAAATTCTGCACATCGTCTATATAGAAGCCGATACCCTGAACATTACCGAAAGAACCGATACCGCGAATAACCACGTTGGGCTCGTTATCACCGCGACGATTCAACACCACATTCGGCAGCGAACGCCCCAGATCATCGAGATTTCTGATGCCGGCTCTTTCTAAATGTTGCTCAGAATAGGCAGTGATGGTCTCCGGTACATCTCTAAGCGCTTCGTCCCGTTTGCGGGCTGTTACGATAACCTCCTCAAGCATCTGGGCGGATGACTGCATAACAACCACAGGGCTGGACATCAGTCCTAGCACCCAGGCAACACTGGCCAACTCGATACCCACCGGTTTCAAAAGCTTCTTAGATCTTTTCATTATATTAACCTCGCAACATGGCTTCTTAAAAATAGTGTATCCAACTCTCTTAAAACCGCGAGCCGGATTAACTTACCGATACGTAACACAAATATTACATATCGGTAATTTAATTTCAAGCCGGAATTAAACTAATTTAATTTGTGCTTGTTGCGGCAGCCAACGTCGTTTATTGATATAAAAACAGGACAAGACGCCGAGCTGCTATCAGAATATTATTTGGAAAAAACAGGGTTACACACGAATAGCACTTCCTTAAGCATATTTACATCAGTTTATCGATAGCCGCCCCAGTTGCCTCGACCTCGACTAAGCATACTGAAGGGAGGTCTGGCTCTGGCTAAAGCCTTCAGAAACTCTCGACAGCAGGGATGCTGTCGTGACCACCACCACAAGTAGGCGCTTTAGGCGAGAGTAGGCGCCTTAAACGAAAGTAGGCGCTTTAGGCGAGTTCCCAGGGGTGGAGCGGGAAACAGCGAAGCACCGCTTCGCCCCGCGCAACGCCCAAAGCCTCTGGCTTTGGGCTGGACCCGCTTGCGGGGGTTCATCGAGAGGACGCCTAGTCCGTGTTTCTGAAGGCTTTAGCCAGAGCCGGACCGGTCGATTGGCACATCGTTGCTTAAGGAAGTACCATTCAGGGTTACACACTGCTGTTTTTATCGATATTTCTTGCATACTACCGATTGTATTTTTATTCCCACTCCATATTGCCATCGACGGAGATCATCTGTCCGCTGATATGAGCCGCCTTTGCCGAGGCCAAAAATACCGCCATATCGCCGATTTCCTCCGGCTGTATTTTAGTTCGCATGGATATATAACCTAGCGCCTCGGCCTCTAACGCCTCCACGGTGGTGCCTTGCGCAACCGCAATTTTGGTTAGCACACGACGCATCCGCTCACCATCAACAATGCCGGGACGAATAGCATTAACGCGAATATTGGCAGGACCAAGCTCGCGCGCAGCGGCGCGGGTCAAACCTTCAACAGCCCATTTCGAAGCGATATAGGGGGAGCGATTCAGCGGTACAGTGAACGTTGAGCCCGTGGAAATATTGATAATAGCCCCGCCGCCCCGAGCCTTCATCAACGGCACCACCTCTCGCAGCATATAAAAAACACTATGAATATTGACACTGAACGACGGCAGCCATTCATCGTCCGCAATGTCTTCAATAGCAGCCGTAGGCCCTGCAATACCCGCATTGTTGACCACCACATCGATACCGCCTAGGTTTTCCACAACATCACCGACAAAAGCGCGTATGGCCTGCGAATTCCCGACATCGACTAGCGCCGTTATGACTTGCGGGTGAAGACCTTTCACTTCGTCCAGCTTTTGCTGATCGATATCACATACCGCAACCCTTGCACCAGCTTCAAGAAAGCGTTTGACCGTGGCATAACCGATACCAGAAGCACCGGCGGTCACAAGTACATTTTGTTGATTCATTTTTCGATTGACTCCTATTGATCACAGGCCGCAACTCACCCATACCGATAGACAATGCCGCACCGTGACTCCAAGTACAGTTTTTGTCGTTTTCTACAGGGTTTTATCAATTCGCCAAACCAGCACTTATCTTTGCACCCATCTCCGCGGATAGGGGTGCCGCCTTTCGTTCAACCAAATCAAAATAGACGGTTGTGGATTCACAGGTTGCCGCGATTTTGCCGGTGGACTTTTCACGCATTTCCAAAGCAAACGTTATCGATTTATTGCCAACTTTTAGGACCTTACCGTAAATTTCAACTAGAGAACCGGAAGCTATTTCCGCTAGATACTGCAGGCGTTGGCTGACATCGGCCCACCCTTTTCCCTGCCATGATCCCGTTGTATCGTTGGGCTGCCAGCCGCTGGTTTCCGACAACAGGTGATAGGCGGCATCATCGAACATCGCCATATAATGACGGGTGGTTAGATGGCCCATACTGTCGCACAACCAGGGGTGCACAATCTGTTTTCCGTAGAGTTTCATGGCGTTCTACCTTTGTCGTTATTGTTTAACCCAAGCCCATCATTGCACGTGCCTCTGCCGGTGTAGCAACCTCGAAACCCATACTTTCAATAATAGTTCTGGCCCGTTCGACCAACTGGCCATTGGTGGCAAAGACACCACGTTTCAGATAGAGGTTATCCTCCAGGCCAACCCGCACATTACCGCCCAATAAGACCGACTGGGCCACCATCGGCATCTGCATGCGCGCAATGCCAAAGGCACCCCATACAGCATCCGGCGGCAACAAATTGCGCATATAGATCAGGGTTTCCGGCGTTGAGGGCAACCCCCATTTAGTCCCGGTCACTATCTGGTACAGTGGTGGCGTATCGAACAAACCCTCTGCCAGCATTTGATTAGCCAACAGCACATCACCCGGGGCAAATACTTCAATCTCCGGCTTAACTCCCAATTCCTGAAAGCGTTTAGCCATTTTGCGCAGGGTCGATTCCGTATTGAGATAGACGTATTCTTTTTCGCCGTCTTTTTGGTTTTGGGTAGTGACATCAAGGGAACAGACTTCCGGCAGCGTCATTTCGATATGCCGTACCCGCTCATCGGCCAGCGCCATATCCGAGCCCGGCCCGGCTCGGCTTTCATCCTCGGGATCGGGGCAAAAAGTCGCGCCGCCACCACAAGTGATATTGATAACAGACTTAACCCCGTTTTCCCGCACGCGAGTCGCCATGTCCAAAAACAGGTCCGGATCGCGACTACCTGCCCCCGTTTGCGGATCGCGGACATGCAGATGTACCGCTGAAGCGCCCGCTTGGGTCGCCTCCAGTGCCGCATCGGCAATTTCCTGAGGCGTCACGGGAAAGTTGGGATGATCGCGGTTATAGTCATTCTCGCCGACAACGGCGCAGGTCAAAATAACTTTTCTCATGACAATCCTTCTCAAATTATTGATGTAATCTATGGGTGACTTAGCCACCCAACACACGGTGGCAGTTCAATAACGCAGTATTAAACGGCAGCAGCGCCCTGGCCGCCGGCGCCATTACGCTGAGCGAAGCTGCCCAAATCATCATCGCCGCAGGCAGGCAGTCTTTTACACACTATCGAACTCTCTTAATGGAACAAAACGGGCACGACAATATTACCGATACGTAACATTGAATATTACACATCCGTAAGTTAAAATCAACTCGGAAATCAATAAATGCTGTTAGCTCATATAGCGGTTGCAGTATCCGATACCGCCTATTTGTGCAAAAACAGGGTAAAATCCCCCTATTTAATTTTCACCATTCATTAACCTTATCCAACCCGATATTGAGGACGATTTTATGGCGGCCGTGAAGAAGGCGACCAAGAATGTCAATAAAAAGCGCAAGGAAGAGGATAGCGCTGAAAAAAGCGTGTGGCGCAGAGACAGTGAGGCACAGCAAATCAGTGGTGAAATGGGCGCCAGGATACGACGCTTTCGCGAACAGGAAAAGATGTCCCTTAATACAGCCAGTGAATTGACCGGCATTCCTGCCGCAACACTATCCCGTATTGAAACCAACAAGATGTCACCGACTTTTCCTGTCTTGTTAAAGATTATGGCGGGTTTGAAAATCTCGCTGACAGACTTGATAAGCCTCGACAGTCCAGAGAAGAGAAATAATATTATCAGCGTTACAATGCCTGGAGAAGCGCCCTCCAATACAATACACGGCTACACGCACTGGGCACCAAATACTGACAGCGCATTTTCCCATCTGGCACAGCCGCTGGTTTTTGAAGTGTCTGCAAAAAACCTTGAGGATGCCGGCGGCCTCAAAGGACATGACGGCATTGAGTTTTGCTATGTGCTGGGCGGGATGTTGACATTACACTTTGAAGGGCAAGAACCTTTTGATATACCCGAAGGCGGCAGTGCCATGTTTGCCGGAAAAGTGCCGCACTCATACGTGTCGAAAGGCCGAAAAAAGACAAAAGTTCTTAATATTGTCATGATGGATCCTGTTGTGAATGGCGGGACACCGAAAAAGCCGTTCAGTGTCAGAAAAAGCTAGGCTTTTCATTACGGCGCACCGATACGACTACCGGGTTATGTGATCATCGAGAGCATTTCCTATTGTATATTGGCTGAACACAGCAACCAGTTTTTCCTCAAACGCCTGATATTAACCTGACCTTAGGTGTCATCGGGCGGGTTTTGAGCATCATCTAGTTTTCACATTAATTTCCGGAGCTTATTTCAGCGTATAAAATGTTTGCCCGGCCAAGTCTCCGTGCTTTTCGATATTCCTTTCACATCGACAACCCAAATACCTTTTGGCCCATCGAACGGCGTCACCTTAATTGAAGCCTCTATTTTTTTATCAAAAACAAGCTTTATATCCGAAGCCACTCTGGCTTTTACACCTACAAGATGCAAACGCTTACTTTCTGTAACTGGAAGCTCAATTTCTTTTAAGGCAATGCTGTGATTTCCTGTGGTAGTAAATTGCCCCATTGCCAGCCTCGTTTATTGGCTAATAACTATTAAATCACCGTGAACTACAGTGTCAAAAAGCCGTTCAGCAGCCCACTCTTTGGTAACCAGATAGCTACTCCCTCCAACATCGTCGACTGAAGCAACAACACTATTTTTCAAGTCAATTAATTGTCCACTACTAGGATAACGAACACCTAACCAGCTTTCTTCATCAGTCGCACCCAGAGACATAATCCAAAGCAACTTTTTTTCTTGCCAAAACATATATGCCAAAGATTCATTCTCTGAGTATTTGCTCACAAAAAAGTGTTGCGACTGACCCGTACCCGGATTTCGCTCCAGCACGATCTGATTTAGTGTGCGTTTAAAGGCCTTAAGGCCGGGTGAGTCTAGTATAGATGTAAGAGGGGGGCTGGCAGGACTCTCTGCATTTTTTTGGCTCGCTCCCATTGTGGCGCATGCATGAATAAAAAGCAGCATTACAAAGAGAGAAAAGACATGCTTATGCATTTCTAATTTACCGTTCGTTTAAGGTCCACATTGATAGAAATTCATTTTACTTTATAAGTGCACATCCAACTCATAACTAAGACACAATATTAAAAGAAAATTTGGTATTTTTACGAAAAAGCAATCTCTAGAAAAATTATACTTCTAAGCTCAATCCACTTAAAGGGCGAATAACGATTCTTGCACCATGCGGGAGCAATCGCCTACTTACCTCGTATAAATTAACATGCTAACTTACGGCTATGCTGGCCAAATCACCCTCTCCGTATCCCAGCGGGGTTACAAACGATTGTTGTAGTATCTCTGTAGCACCAAATCTCAAAAAACAGGGTAAAATGGCCCAAAGTAGAGGTTTAAATAAGTGACTGAGAACATTGACGAAACCGTCTATAGCTCGGGCAGTACGCGCCCTGACCTGGATCGAAGGTTTTGCGTTGCCCCAATGATGGACTGGTCTGATAAGTATTGCAGGTTCCTCTGGCGCTTAATCTCCCGCCACGCCCTGCTCTACACCGAAATGGTGACCACCGGCGCCGTCCTGCATGGTGACCGCCCGCGCTTTCTCGACTACCACCCCCATGAGCAACCCCTGGCATTGCAGTTGGGCGGCAGCGATCCGCAGGCACTGGCCGCCTGCGCCCGCCTGGCCGAACAGTGGGGTTACAACGAGGTCAACCTCAATTGCGGCTGCCCCAGCGACCGGGTGCAATCGGGAAAAATCGGCGCCTGCCTGATGGCAGAGCCGGCCCTGGTGGCAGACTGTATCAAGGCCATGCAGGATGCCGTATCGATACCGGTCACCGTCAAACACCGCATCGGTATCGATGATATGGAGGACTACTCCGGCATGGTGGAGTTCGTGCGCCCCATCGCCGAGACCGGCTGTCGCACCTTTATCGTCCACGCCCGCAAAGCCTGGCTGCAGGGCCTGAGTCCGAAGGAAAACCGCGAAAAACCACCGCTTCACTACGATATGGTCTATCGGCTAAAACAGGACTTCCCGGCCCTGGAGGTCATTATCAATGGCGGCATCACCACCCTGCCCCAATGCCGGCAGCATTTGACCCATGTCGATGGCACCATGATGGGCCGCGAGGCCTATAACAACCCCTACCTGTTGTCAGAGGTGGATCGGTTGATTTATGGTGATACCTCACCGGCGCCCGACCGGGAACAGGTTATGGCGGCCTATATCGATTACTGCGCCACGCAACTGCAGCGCGGCACCCGGCTTCACCATATGTCCCGTCATGTGCTCGGGCTGTTTCAAGGCATTCCCGGCGCGCGGCAGTTCCGCCGCCATATCAGCGAGAATGCCCACAAACCCGCCGCCGGTATCGACGTGCTGGACGCAGCACTCGCCGCAGTCCAGGCCACTGCGAAGCCGGCCCGCTAACCCATCGACCCAATAGGTAAAAACACCCATGCCCAACAAGTTAGAGCAGCTCAAACAAATCTCTGACGTGGTTGCCGACACCGGCGATATCGAAGCGATTCGCCGCTACCAGCCGCTCGACGCTACCACCAATCCCTCACTGCTGTACAAAGCGGCCCAACTGCCGCAATACCGACCTCACCTCGAATCGGCCATCCAGTGGGGCAGGTCCCAGGCCGACGGCGAGCAGACCCAGTTGAGCGCGGCGGCCGACCGCCTCGCAGTCACTATCGGCTGTGAAATTCTGAAACTGGTGCCGGGCCGGGTATCCACCGAGGTGGACGCGCGCCTGTCGTTCGATCAACAGGCCATGATCGACAAGGCCCGCGCACTGATCGACCTATACAACACTGCGGAGATCGGCAACGACCGGGTACTGATCAAACTGGCCTCCACCTGGGAGGGCATCCGCGCCGCCGAAGTGCTGGAGCGGGAGGGTATTCACTGCAACCTGACCCTGCTGTTCAGTTTTCACCAGGCGGCGGCCTGTGCCGATGCGGGGGCCACGCTGATCTCGCCGTTTGTCGGTCGCATCCTCGACTGGTATCGGGCCAATACCGATCGGCAGGAATATGCTCCCGAGGAGGACCCGGGCGTAGTCTCGGTAACAGCCATCTATAATTATTTAAAACAGCACGGTTACGCCACCATCGTTATGGGTGCCAGTTTCCGCAACACCGGCGAAATCGAAGCCCTGGCCGGCTGCGACCGCCTGACCATCAGCCCGGCGCTGATGGGCGAGTTGGAGGCCGATCAGGGAACTCTGGTGCGCCGGCTGAGCCCAAGTAATACCGCCACCGACCGCGCGGCACTGCACGAGGCCGAAGCCCAGTTTCGCTACAGCCTCAACAGCGACGCCATGGCTACCGAGAAACTCGCCGAGGGCATCAGGAACTTTGTCAAAGACCAAATCAACCTGGAGAATTTACTAAAAGCACATGCTGGATAAAATACGGGATTTCTTTACCACCGAGCTGCTGGCCGAGGACGACAGCGGCCTCACCGAGCACCAGCGACATATCGCCACGGCCGCCCTGCTGGTGGAGGTGGCCACCATCGACGGCGACTTCGACGGCCGGGAATTCAGCCTGCTGTTCGATATTCTGCAACGGCAGTTCGAACTCACCGACTCGGAGCTGGCCGAAATTTCCAAGTTGGCAAAACAGGAGAGCGAGGACGCCACCTCGCTCTACCAGTTCACCCAACTGGTCAATCAGCACTTCTCGCCGGAGGAGAAGTACAGCCTGATCCGCGACATGTGGTGTATCGCCTATGCGGACGGCAATATTGACAAGTATGAGGAATATATCATTCGCAAGGTCGCCGATTTGATCCACCTGTCCCACTCGGCGTTTATCCGCGCCAAGCGCGACGCCCGCGATGGCACTGCCTGACCGTCCGTAAAATGACCAAGATGGGACTAAGGGTTCTGGCAATTTCCCGGGACCTGCTTGCCCCATCTCAGTTGGCTCCGGTGCGGTCAGCCCGGCGCGGCAGGTGTGGCAAACTCATCAAAGCCAATTGAATAAGTGCGAACAGCCCCTAACAGCCGGGTCTTTCCAAACTCTTAACCAGGTCCCTGAATGTCTCCCGATTGGTTTCGTTCAACCCCATCAGAATCCGGTGCGCCTCGAGCACCTTGCCTTTAACGACCTGTTCGCTGACCTCGGCGACCGGCAGGCAGGTGGCATCGGTAACCGCCGCGGCGGGCTCATGGATAATCTCAAAAATATCCTCAAATCCCATGGATTCCAGCAGGCGGTTGATACTCGGGTTGGTGGAGACCACCACCGGCACTATCCCTCTGCGCTGGTTGCCGAGGATGGATATCTTGGCCATCAGGCCGAGGGTGGTGCTGTCAATGGCTTCAGCGCCGGTCAGATCAAACAGAATGGAGCAAAAGTCACTGTCTTCCAACATCGAATCGATAAACTGATCGAACGAAATGCACAGTGTCAGGCGCACATCGCCTACCATTTTAATCACATATACGCCGTCATGTTCAGCCACTAATATCTGCCCAGGCTGCATGCTTAACTCTCCTTGGCCACCGTGAGTATGGCAATGTCGTCAGGCGCCTCAGCGAGTTGGTCCAGCCCCAGGGCGGTGCAGACATCGGCCAGGCTACCGTCTGAGTTAGACAATAAGTGTAAGAGCTGAGTTTCCTTTTCCCGCAAATCTTCCGCTGGCAGCATTTCCAACACGCCATCGGAAAGGGCCACCAGCGCAAACCGGGCCGGCAGTTGCTGCCGGTAAACCTGCCACTTCACATCGGTGAAAATACCGATGGGCTTACCCTTGCCCTCCAGGTAGTGGGCACCCTCCGGCGTCACCAGCACCGGCATCGGGAGATGGCCACCCACGGCGTAGCATATTTCATTGGACTGGGTGTCTATCACACCGACAAAACAGGTCAGATGCGGCCCCAGTGTGGTTTCGTGCAGTTCGTCGTTGATCTCTTCCAGAAACCGGCTCGGGCCCACCTCAAACGACTCGGCATCGCTGAACAAACCCTCGTCTCGCACCAGGTGCGTCACCAGGTGTTTCAGCCAGATGGTCACAAAGGCCGAGGAGGCGCCGTGACCCGATACATCGGAGAGATAAAACGCCAGATAGCGGTGTGACAGGTAACCGTAGTCGATGAAGTCGCCGCTCAAGTACAGCGACGGCACTATGCGGTGGGCAATGCGATAACCGTCGAAAATCATCGGTGTGCGGGGCAGCAGGTTGGTCTGTACCTGGCGGCCGGCCTGATGGTCTCGCTCCAGCGCCCGCAGGTGATCGCGCAGATCGCGGTTGGCCTGCTCCAGCTCCTCGCGGTAGCGCAGGTTCTGCGAACGCAGTTCAGTACGCTCGAGGCTCTTCTCTACCGAATGCACCAGCATTTCCATATCGACCACCGGCTTGATCAGGTAGTCGCTGGCCCCCAACCGCAGAGCCTCCACCACATCGCTCATGACCCCTGCACCGGAAATCACGATAACCGGCGTATCCGGCGAGACCTCGTGGACTTCTTTGAGCACACGCAGACCATCCACCCCCGGCATGCGCAAATCGCACAGCACCAGATCGGGGGCCTCCTGCGCAAAGCGTTCCAGTCCCCTGGCGCCGTCCTCGGCCTGGCACACCTCGAAACCGCTGTCCTCCAGGTAAGCCACTATACCCTGGCGAACAATGGTATCGTCATCGATAATGAGGAGTTTCCTACTAAGTTCCGCCATCAACAATCCCAGTTGGCCGCCGTCCCTGATGAGTTGCCGTTACGGGCCGCGGAGACATCAGTAGCAAAAGCGCAAGTCTTAAAAACACGGTTTTCGGAAGGAATTAAGTGACAAGTTGCCAAAAACTCAACCCTACTCCCTTATTAACGCCTTCGCAAGCTATTCAAATCACGTTTTTTGCAGTAACTTTGTATAAACCGGTACCCGATGCGAGGCCGGTTTGCAGAACCCGACATTTTTACAATTAGAGGGCGTTCCGCATGAACCTAGCCAAGCGCGAATACACCGAAAAACGCAACTTCATTCGTATGAAAATCGACACCCCCGCCGATGTGAGCATTCTCAGCGATGACACTCAGCTACAGGGTATCTGTCGCGATCTGAGCGGTGGCGGCATGATGATAGAGGTGGATAAAACCTTACCGGTGGGCACCGAGCTGGAAGTCACGATTACATCCGCTCACGGACACCAACCCCTGTTGCGGGCCATGACCGTTATCACCCGGGTCGACGCCGATCACTCCGGCACCTGCACCCTGGGTATGAAAATACAGCAAATGTTGAGCTGACCGAAACGGGCGTCCGGGATCTGTGCGGCGCCCCGGAACAGACGATCAGTTAAAGCGGCAGGCTATCTGTTCATGGTTGATGGTCGAGGTTGATGACCCCGGTTGATAAACCTGCATAGCAGCTTCGGTTGACTGTCCTGTCGGTCGCTGAAGATACGGGTTAGGGAAATGCCACCCGGCACGGGCCGCCTCGGCACAGGGTATTTTTAAGCCTTCCGGTAGCGGAACCTCTGCCATCCGGACCAACTTGGTACTACACCCCTTCTGGCACACGATTTACATATGGGGCTGAAAAACACCCTGCACCGACACCTCCCGAATGGCACTGCCTTAAGCAAATATGTGCTAATTGACAGGTCCCTGATTTTGCGGATTGCTGGGCGCTGAATGATCGATGACAGCGGTGGCTGGCATACCATGATCATGCGTTCCGACTAATAGTCTTCGTCGTAGTCTTCAAAGTCCTCGCCAAAATCGTCCTCGACCTCTCCGTCGAGGATCAGGTACTCCCGACGCTGGAGGAAGGCGTCGCGGAAGAAAACATATTTATCGCCGCTGATCAGCGACTCCGCCTGCAAAAGCCCGGCCCGAGTGCTGATCAACTGGACCCCGTTGATGGAATTGCGGGTCGGCACATGGTCGATGTAGCGGATCGGGTCGGAAAAGGCGTCGATCGGGAAGCTGAGACCGTCCCTGACATTGCTCGGACCAAACAGCGGCAGCACCAGGTAGGGACCCGAGCCGACACCCCAGGTCGCCAGCGTCTGGCCGAAGTCTTCGCCGTCATTCCTCTCCAGGCCCATTTTCGCAGCCACATCAAACAGGCCGGCAATGCCAATGGTCGAGTTGATTAAAAAGCGGCCGCTGTCGTTCCCGGCCTTGCCCCATTTCCACTGCAGCACATCGTTAATGACGTTACGGATTTCCAACAAATTACCGAACACATTACTGACACTGTTTTCCACCGGATCAGGGGTAATAGCCCGATACCCCTTGGCCACGGGCTTGAGAAAATAGGTATCCACGCCGTCGTTAAACGCGAACATCGACCGGTTAAACCCCTCCCAGGGGTCGACCGGATTTTCCTCCCACTCCAGGTTCAGGTCCTGATCCTGGTTTGGACTTGAGTTTGGACTTGGGTTTTGATTTTGGGTCTGGGTGGCACAGGCAGAGACCAGCACCGACGCGACAACGATAAATAAAAAACGACAGCGAAAATGAGACATAAACACCTCGAATGAGCCACACCCGCGCGCACTTGCGCGCGCAGCGCCAAGAGTTTAGCCGAAGCGGCCGCTTTACACCACCGCCTCTGGTCGCCCGCCGCGACAACTCCGGGGCGCAGTGAGTGCTTTGTTGACAACACAGCCACCCGTTGGTTCGAGTTGGTGCAAACCGCCCCAAGCGGGCGCACAAAAATGCCAAAAAAAACCCGACCGGAAAGGTCGGGCTTTTTGACCGGGGACGGGATTTAGAACACGAACTGCGCGCGAATACGAAACTCTTCGCCGTCGTTGTCGAAGTTGTTGGACTCCCCATCGGTGTAATTCACACCAAAGCGAACGTTATTGTTGTAATACCAGTTCAGGCCCAGGGTGTAAGCCTCTGCATCAACGTTGCCCAGTTCGATGTCACTGAAATTACCGTCACCGTCTTCGTAGCGAAACACTACTTCCCAGGCGCCGGCGCTGCCGTTGGGTTTAACGCGCTTGAATTTACCGTCTTTGTAGGGTCGACTCTCACCGGTGATGATCCAGCCGGCCTGGAGGTAGTAACCGTCCAGCTTCTCGTCGATAGAATCTACATCCCCCTGCTGCCATTCGCTCTGGAAGTGAAAGGCATCATAGACGGCGGCAAACTCGAGGCCCACCACGTCGATATTGAGGCGGGTCGAGGCGGCGGCACCCAGGTGCACCAGGCGTCCCTTGTCGACCAGTGGCGCAAATGCCACCCGCCCGGTGACATTGACCTTATCAGCGGATCGATCTTCTTCACCGTCGCCTTCAAATACACCGACGCCGTAGTAGAGGGATTTTCCAAGAGCACCGGAGAGCTGAACGCCACTGGTGCGCGGCGGCGCATAGGCTTCTGTGATCGCCGAGCGTTCCAGCACGCTGATATCGTTGGAACTGGTGAGCTGCTCCAACCCGAAGGGCTCCCGCTGGCGACCGATGGTCAGCTTGGCAGCTTTGCCCCAGCCGTTGTAGCGCAGGTAGAGGTCCTCCACATCGCCGGCATCGCTACCGTCCTCGCCGAGATTGAACTGAGACTTGAAACTCCAGTCACCGGCGCTGCCGGTAAACGCCAGGCGCGCCCGGCGCACTGACAGCTCGTTTTCGTCGGCCTCGCCATTGAGTTCGGCGCGGTTGTAATCCCACATAATACGACCGCCGATCCCGAAAGAATATTTGTCGTCGGCAGTCTTGACAGACAACCCGGGTTTGGTGCTAATAACGATATCGGGGCCGTCGGTGGTGACCGTACCTGCACTGACGTGCGCCGTTACAAAAGCGGTCAATCCTGAAAGCAGAAGCGCTTTATTCATGGATTTATCCTCATCTCGAGTTTTTTAGTAAATGAATCAGTCCTGGTTCAATGTCGGCAGTTATTAAGTCATAGCACTGCAATAAAAACTTCACAAATCGACGGGGTGTATTCTGGGAGGGGTATGTGTCACTTTTGTTACAGAGAGAAGAATAAATCGTGTCTTTTTATCGAAAAAAGCTCATCGTGTAGATTTTTTGTACAGTTTTTCAGCCGAAGTGGCAATGTGGCGCCTAAAGAAACAGCAAATACGACAAAGCAATGACAGTATTGCTGCGGAAAAATGACAGCGACAAAGCTAGAAATAGACGATTTCGGCTCGATGCAGCTTCGCCAACAGTTCCTGTCCGGCCGCTTTCAGGGCCCCGGGATCAGGGTGCTGCATCTCTGCCGCCAACTGCGCCAGGGCAGCGTCACCGGTCAACGGCTCCTCGAGAATGGACAGCAAACGCACCGTTACCGCATTGCTCTCCATAAATTTCACCTGATCGGCAGCGTTACGATACACAATCAGGAAGGTTGGCTGCGCCGGGGGCTGCCGGGGCTGGTAATCGGGTCCGATCCGATGAACAGGATACTGGTAAGACAAACACCAAGCCAGCGGGCTGACCCGCGGCCGGGCGGCAAGGTAGTCGGTTACCGCCTGCGGCGCGCCGCCAGGCAGTTGCTCGGTGGAGACATCAAGGGCCAACTCCACCCACTCGTAATGCGCAAGCTCCAGCATAAACGGCGGGTCGGCCGGTTGCGGCTGCCGCTCCTCCTGTAAATACTTGAGGAATTCCTGGCTGATCTCGAGAAAATAAGGCGAGTGGCTGACGTGCCGGCTGACGAAATCCCTGACCATCCCATGCCAGGCCCGATCGTCCAGGAGCTGTCGCAAAATCGGGAAGCCGCCGCTGATAAACCCCTCGATATTTTTGTAGATCAGGTCCCGGTAGATGCCCATCCGGCGATCTTCCACATCCGCCGGCGCCGGGTTGGCGGCGGGGTCGCGCAGGTGTGCGGCAAACTGGAGCTGCACAGTTTTAAAGACGGGTTCGTTCACAGGCTCTGCCTCTGCTCCCCTACCATTGGTGGCCATCGCTCAACCTCGTACCAAAGCGCCGGTGTCAGCGGCAACAGCGGCGGTCGCATAGCGCGCCTGAATCGCTTTGATCTGGTCGACCTCCGCCAGTAACTCCGGCGTGGCGGGAATATTGAAATCCCGCTCCAACAAGGTCGGCAGCACGCCAAAGCGCGCATAGGCGGCGTCCAACAGATTCCACACTGAGGCGATCACCGGGGCGCCGTGGGTGTCGACCCGCAGGTCCTCAGCCTCGTCGTAGTGACCGGCCACATGTACATACACCGCCCGCTCACCCGGCAGTTGCTGGAGAAATTCCAGTGGATCGTAGCGGTGATTGATACTGTTGACATAAATATTGTTGACGTCCAGCAGCAGATCGCAGTCGGCCTCGGCGATCACGGCATTGATAAATTCGATTTCGCGCATTTCCTGGTGCGGGGCGCAATAATAGGATACGTTTTCCATGGCGATACGCTGTTCGAGTATGTCCTGCACTTCGCGTATACGCCCGGCCACATAGTGCACGGCTTCCTCGGTAAAGGGAATCGGCATCAGGTCATAAAGATGTCCCTGATCACTGCAGTAACTCAAGTGTTCGGTATACAGGCGCACGCCGTGTTGTTTGATAAATGCTTTGATGCTTTTTACCAGATCGTAATCCAGCGGGCTCGGCGAACCGATAGACAGAGACAAGCCGTGACAAACAAATGGAAACCGCTCGGTGTAGTCGCGCAATTGCCCGGCGAGGCGGCCGCCCACGCCAATCCAGTTTTCCGGCGCCACTTCCATAAAATCAATATCAGCGGTGGTCAAATCCTGCAGATCGTGCAACAGACTGCGACGCAAGCCGAGGCCGGCACCACTGACGACATGATCGACGCCATGTGGATGGGTTGGGTCCGGGTTGCCGGCACGGGTTGGGGAGATACTTTTCACAACTGAAACTCCTCGGGCGCGGGTTGAGAAACTCTTTAAGAAACCCTTTAAGAAACTCTTTTAAGAAAATCTTTAAGGAACTCTCTAAGGAACTCTCTAAGGAACTCTCTAAGAAAAACACCTTATATAAACAACAGCCCGCCGATACGGGGCGGGCTGTTGTCTGTGGCAGACGCTAACTGGCGACTGTTACTGCCACGGGCGTAGTTGCCTCAGATAAGCCGGGGTTTAACCGCCGCACTTACCTTCGCCACACTTGCCTTCACCACCTTTTTTATCGCCGCCGCATTTTCCTTCGCCGCATTTGCCCTCACCTTTCTTGTCACCGCCGCACTTACCTTCGCCGCATTTGCCCTCACCTTTCTTGTCGCCGCCGCACTTCCCTTCGCCGCACTTGCCTTCTCCTTCACCTTTCTTACCTTCGCCGCACTTGCCTTCGCCACACTTACCTTCGGCGTGGTTGCCGGCGAGGTTGTAACCGCCCTGCAGCTCATCGGCGGCAAACGGGTTTTCGGCACTGGTGGTGGTAGCGGCCGAGGTCAGGCTTGCGGACGCCAAAAAAGCGGCACCTACCGCTGCTGCCAGAGGGGTCAAAGTTTTCTTCGCCATAGTTCTCTCCTAGTTACGCGAGTTTTGCTTTGGGTTTAACAATCTCAATTATCATCTCGACCACTTAGGCGCCGCGATGTCGCCTACTATGACCGGGGTCATTTTGATTAGTTTCGAAAATATGCATTGATTTGTGTCAATGGTTATTAATTCTTTGCTTTATTTAACACAGTAGCTGATTGTGGCGTTCACGTTGCTGAACTGGTGAACAAATGACGATACGGGTCCAATATTGCCTTTTATTATTAGCAGACTGCCAACTGATAACTTTGTGTGGCATGCACGCCACGGTTTTGCCACAACACCCCGCGCTCGCGCAGCCAACCCAGCAATTGCGGAAAATGGTCTTCACAGGCTTTGGCGCTGGTGACCATGGTGCGCGCACTGTAATTACTTAAATTGCCGGACGCCTTGCCCAATCCCAGCAGTCGCGCATCGTGGTTGCCGAGCTCCCGAATCCACAGGCGGGTGCTGTCCAAAGCGCCCCAAAGTATCTGGTTACGCGCGGCAAAATACAAGCTCGGCGGCATGCCTTTCCTCCTGATCGCGCGGCGGTAGTCAAAACCGTCGACTGGATCACACCAGTCAACCTGCTGCTGCCAGGTTTGCCAGTTTTGTGCGCTGACACGGGATTCGCGGGTAGGCGCGCGCCAGCCGCGCTTGATGTAACCACTGGCGATTGAGCTCAACCGCCAGCGCCACTGCCAGGTCATATAGGCCAGTGTTTGCGGCCAGGAAGTGAGTTCGCAGTAACGCCCGGCGGCAAAATGCGCCATGCCGAGCACCGGCGCCGGCGTCTGTTCGAGGCGGGCGTAGGTCGCCGCCAACAACACACTGCCGAGACCCTCGCCAATCCAGCACTGGGGTTCCCCGGGTCGCAACTGCGCGATTTTATCGATATGGGCCGGCAGGTCCTCGGTAATAGCCTCGTGCAGGCCGGTTTCGGACTTGCGATTCACCGCCGGCCAGCTGCCGCCTTTGCCGCGCAGCTCCGCCACATAGACATCAAACCCGGCAGCCGCCAGGTACTGCGCCAGGCCGCCCTCGGCGACAGGGGTGAAAAACAGGGAGGCATCATTGAGAAATCCCGCCAACAACAGCACCGGCGGGCCACCGGCCTGGCGGTAACATTGCTTGAGTTGCAACTGATGACCACCGGTGACATTGACGCGGTAATCATTCAATTCAAGCTGAGTCTGTTGCCAGTTGATCGTCTGCATGGACAACACCAGGCGGGTAATCCCACCAGCGCTTATTATCTACGGTTATTGAATTGCGCCAGACTATACCAATTGTAATAAATATCCTAGAACTAAATCTCAGTTATCCGCAGCCGTCGATGGCGCTGGAATTTCCCGGAGGCGGGGGCTGGATAGTCATCGGCAAAGTGCGACCTGGCGGTCATGCTTGGTTAAAGGAAGTGCCACTCGGGTCTGGCCGTGTTTCGCTGAGCACCTCTTGTGCCGTCGGGGGGAGGTGCTGTTTGGGAGTGGTGTGGTTCCCTTCGAAGGGGACAGGTAAAACCTGTCCCCGCACCGTGCCGCCGGCAGAGGTGCTGTTTGGGAGTGGCGTGGTTCCCTTCGAAGGGGACAGGTAAAACCTGTCCCCGCACCGTGCCGCTCGAAGTGCGTGCCTCCAGCTAAAGCGTTTCACGCCACTGTTTGTCGAGACGCTTTCCCGAGACCGGCATTAATGTCTTCAACGACTGGGCGAAAAAGGATACCCGCAGCTCCTCGATCATCCAACGATACTGCTGCAGGGACGCATTGGCAGCGCAGAGCGCCGGCCCATCCTGCTCCAGCCGCTGCGTATAGCGCTCCCAGTGCTGCTCCAGTTCGCCGGTGTGAAGCCGGTCGCGCTGCGGGTTGCCCGCGGCCTTCTCCAGGCGCAGCAAAATGGCCTTGAAATAGCGCGGGTACTGGCGCAGCCAGTCAATCGGCGTGCGAGCGAGAAACCCCGGGTACACCAGCCCCTGCAACTGGCGGTTGATATCGCCGGCGGCAAAGGCCAGAAGCAGGGCATTTTTCTGCGATTTCAAACACTTCTTTATTTCCACCAGCCCGGTCAGTATCTGCTGCAAGGCCGCTTCCAACTCGTTGGCGCAAGCCGCCAGTTGGCCCCGTCCAGCCGCCAGGCACTGCTCAAACGCGTCGCTGTCACGGGGCAGCGGCCGCCCGTCCAGGCAGGCCATGGCACAGGCCGCGCACAGGAGATCGTCAACAACAGCGTCGCGATTGCCCAGTTGCGCGACACTCAGACCGATATCCGCACCGCGCAACAATTGCCGGCGCAGGTATTTCACCGACTGCCCCTGGCACAGCAATAACAGACGGACCATACCGCGGTGGCTCAGACACGCAGCCAGTGTCGGGTTGTCCTGCACGCGAATGGCGACACTGTCACCTTCGTCAACCAGGGCCGGATAGGCGCGAATACCGATGCCGCCGCGGCGCAGCTCGATACTGTCCGGCAGCTCGCCAAAATCCCAGGCCCGAATACCGCCCCGCTCAATACTGTTGTCCGCTGTCTGCAAACGCTGTTGCAATTGATCGCGGTAACGCGACCGCAGCGCCGCCAGATCGCGGCCCTGATCGATACAGTGACCGTCTTCATCGACGACGCGGATATTGATCCGGTAGAAATCCTCCAACTTGACCTGCGACCAGAGTTCGCCCGCCAGGTCGACACCGGTATGGCGTTTTAACTGGTGACCCAGCGCCTCAGTCAGCGGGGTATTGTCCGCCCGCATCCCGGCCAGCGCTTTGTCCACATGAGCGGGCACCGGCACAAAATGCTTGCGCCACTGTTTGGGCAAACCCTTGATCAAATCGATGCATTTGTCCCGCAACAGGCCGGGCACCAGCCATTCCAGCCGGTGTTCCGGCACCAGGTGCAAAGCGCTGACCGGCACCGCCACACTGACGCCGTCCTCGGGCTGTCCCGGTTCGAAGTGATAGCTCAGGGGCAGGGTCATGCCTTCCCATTCAAGCTGCTTGGGGAACTGGGCCTCGGTAATGTCGATGGCACTGTGTTGCATCAGATGCTCGCGCGACAGCCGCAACAGCTCGCGGCCACCGTCATCGAGCCGCTTGCGCCAGCGCTCAAAGCTGGTCAGGCCCACCACCTCGCCCGGCACCCGCTCGGCATAGAAGTCAAACACCACACTGTCGTCCACCAGAATATCGCGCCGGCGGGACTTCGCCTCGAGTTCTTCCAATTCAGTCAGCAGGCGGCGATTCGCTTGAAAGAAGCTGCCTTTGCCGCGGTAGTTACCCTCGACAAGTGCCGCGCGAATAAACACGTCGCGGGCCACCGCCGGATCGATATCGGCATAACCGATGCGCCGCTTCTCCACCAATACCAGGCCGTAGAGACTGATTTTTTCAAACGCCATCACCTGGCCGCGGCGGGCATCGTAATGGGGCTCAAAATACTGGCGCTTCACCAGATGGGCGGCGGCGTCGAGTACCCAGGCGGGATCGATCTTGGCGGTGGTGTGGGCGTAGAGCTTGGAGGTTTCCAGCAACTGTGCGGCCACCAGCCACTTCGGGGTTTTCTTAAATTGCGAGGAGCCGGGAAAAATATGAAAACGGCGATTGCGGGCACCGAGATACTCCCGGTCCTCGCCCTTGTTGCCGATATTGCCGAGCAGCCCCGCCAGCAAAGCCCGGTGAATACCGGTGTAATCCGGCCCGTCATCGGTAGCGGGACGCTCTTTCAGGTCCAGCGCTTTACAGGCCAGGCGCAACTGGTAGTGGATGTCGCGCCACTCGCGCAACCGCAGGTACGACAGAAACTCTTTGCGACACTGGCGGCGCCACTGGTTTTGCGACAGCGCCTGGCGCTGTTGCTCGGCATACTCCCAGAGATTCAGGTAGGCGAGAAAGTCCGATTGCGGGTCCCGAAAGCGCCGGTGTTTTTCATCGGCGGCCTGCTGCCGCTCGACCGGTCGCTCGCGCGGGTCCTGTACTGCCAGCGCGCTGGCGATAATCAACATCTCTCTCACACAACCCAATTCACCGGCCGCCAACAGCATGCGACCGAGGCGCGGGTCCACCGGCAACTTCACCAGCCGGCGGCCAATGACCGACAGACGCCCGCGGGCATCCACCGCCTGCAATTCCTCCAACAGTTTAAAACCGTCATTAATCAAGCGCTGGTCAGGGGGATCGACAAACGGAAAACGGCGGATATCACCGATGCGCAAATGCAGCATCTGCAGAATCACCGCAGCGAGGTTGGTGCGCAGAATTTCCGCATCGGTAAAGGCCGGCCGGGCGGCAAAGTCCTGCTCGTCGTAGAGCCGGATACAGACGCCCTCGCCGACCCGGCCGCAGCGCCCCTTGCGCTGATTGGCGCTGGCCTGGGAAACGGGCTCCACCGGCAGGCGCTGAATCTTGGTGCGATAGCTGTAGCGGCTGATACGGGCCACGCCCGGATCGATCACATAGCGGATACCGGGCACGGTAATCGAGGTCTCGGCGACGTTGGTTGCCAAGACGATACGCCGCCCGCGGTGAGACTGGAACACTTTGTTCTGCTCGGCCAGGCTCAGCCGGGCGTACAGCGGCAATATCTCGGTGTGGGGCAGTTGCACCTCGCGCAACGCCTTGGCGGTTTCGCGAATATCCCGCTCACCACTGAGAAACACCAGCATATCGCCGCCGGTCCCGCTTTTTCGCCGCTCCAGTTGCAAGACTTCCTGCACCGCTTCGACTATGGCCTCGGTCTGGTTTTCCTCCCCGGATACCAGCGGGCGGTATTGGACTTCGACGGGATAGGTGCGCCCGGACACCTCGATAATCGGCGCGTCGTCAAAATGTTTGGAAAACCGCTCCACATCAATTGTGGCAGAAGTGATGATCACCTTCAGCTCGGGCCGCCGCGGCAGGATCAATTTCAGGTAACCGAGCAAAAAATCAATATTGAGGCTGCGCTCGTGGGCCTCATCAATAATGAGCGTGTCGTAACGGTTGAGATAGCGGTCGTGCTGAATTTCCGCCAGCAGAATACCGTCGGTCATCAGTTTGATATGGGTGTAGTCGGTAGCGTGATCGGTAAACCGCACCTGGTACCCAACCGACTCCCCCAGGGGCACCTGTAACTCTTCGGCAATCCGGCTGGCCACCGTGCGGGCGGCGATGCGCCGCGGCTGGGTGTGTCCGATCATACCGGTCACACCGCGTCCCAGCGCCAGGCAAATCTTCGGCAGTTGAGTCGTCTTGCCGGAACCGGTTTCGCCCGCCAGGATCACCACCTGATGGCGGTCGATAGTCTCGGCAATCACTTCGCGCTTGGCCGACACCGGCAACTGGGCGGGAAAGTCGATGACAGGCAGCCGCCGGCGCCGCTCCGCCACCCGTGCAAGGGAAGCCTCAAGCGCACCCTGCAGCCGTTCGACGGCGGCCTGGTCGGGCTTGCCGGCCGCCGCTTTTTGGCGCAGTTCGCGCCAGCGCCGCTGCAACCGGAAGCGGTCAGCGCTGGCGCTGTGCTGGATGTGTTCGGCCAGGGCGTTGAGGTCGGCCTGTTTGTCGGTCATGGCGTGTCAGTGGCGGTCGCGCTGTCTGCTGTCTGCTGTCTATATCTGAATCTGATTGCCGCACCCAGGGCAATGGGAAGCGGCGGTCATCGGGGGCAGCATTATAGTGCCTAACCCACCTCGCGCAACACGACGGCAGGCGCGACGGTGACCACCCGCTGGCAACTGAGCACGCCCAATGCCCCCACCAGCGCGGCGCCGCCGAACGGGCCCAGCACCCACAACAGCAGATGGGGCTGAATGGGGATATTCAGCACCCAGGTCTGCAAACCAAACAACAACACCTCGGCGCCCAGCACCGCCAGCACACCGGCAAAGAAACCCAGCGCCGAGAACTCGGCCCAGAGACTGCCCATAATCAGCCCGCGCCGACTGCCCAGCGCCCGCAGCAGGCCGGATTCCTGCAGGCGGCTGTCCATACTGGCATTGACCGCGGCCAACAATACAAACAGCCCGCCCGCCAGCACCAGCCACAACACCAGTTCCACCCCCCGGCTGACCTGGGCGACAATAACGCGAATCTGCTCGATCACCTTATCCATCTCCACCACCACCACGGTGGGAAACTCGCGCAACAGGTCGTTGACAAACAGCTTCTTGCGCGGCGGCAGGTAGACACTGGTCAGGTACATGGGCGAGTAATTGTCGAGCGCACCGGGGGAAAACAAAAAGTAGAAATTGGGGCGCATGGAGTCCCACTCCAACGAGCGGAAACTGGCCACTGTGGCATCCAGGCGCAGGCCGCCGATGCTGAAGCGCAGGCGATCGCCCAATTCCAACTGCAGCCGCTCGGCAATCTCCTGCTCCACCGACACCCCCACGCCCCGCTCGGCCGACCATTGCGGCCACCATTGGCCGGCAGTGATTTTGTTGTCGGGGTTCAGCGTCTCGGTCCAGCTCAGGTTGGCCTCGCGGCGCAGGACTTCCGCCTCGCGCTGCACCTGCGCGGTAGGCAGGGCATCGTTGATATGGGTGAGCCGCCCGCGCACCATCGGAAACAGAAACGATGCGCTTACTCCCTCTGCGGCCATCAACTGCTGGATCGGCTCCACCTCGTGGGGCGCGACATTGACGAGAAAGTGATTCGGCGTATCGGCGGGCAGTTGCACCTGCCATTCATCGATCAGGCTGGTGCGCACCGTCGCCAGGGTCAGCAGCAACATCAGGGCGATGGCAAATACCAGGATCTGCACCACGCTCTGACCGCGCCGGCGCTGCAGGTTGGCCAGCGCCAGCCGCCAGATACTGCCGGCGCGCATCCCGACATAGCGCCCGGCGTGCACCAGGCGCCAAGCCGCCAGCGCCGCCAGGCAGATCACCGCACCCAGTCCCAGTACCACCGCGGCGGTGAGGCGGGTGTCACCACTGTAGAGCCACACCAACAGGACTACCGCACACAGCCCCAGGGCGCCCTGGGACCAGGCGCGCACCGCACCCACTTCCATTTCCCGGCGCAGGATTTTCAACGGCGGCACCACCGGTAGATGCCACAGTGGCGGCAGGGCAAAAAATAGCGCGCAGACCAATCCGGTAATCGCACCCACACCGTAGGCGCTCAGCGGCGCGGCGCCCAGGCTGACCGGAAATACCGCCGCCAGCGCCGAGGCCACCAATCGCTGCACCATATCGCCGACCAGCAACCCCGCCAGCGAGGCGATAATCGCCAGCAACAGCAGTTGCCCGGCATAGAGGCGACGAATGCGCCAGGCGCTGGCGCCGAGGCTTTTCATCAGCGCCACCTGGTCCACATGGCGACCGGCGAAGCGCTGGGCGGCAATGGCGATGGCCACCCCGGCCAACAGCACCCCCACCACCCCGGCCAGCATCAGAAAGCGCCGGCCGGTATTCAGGGTAGTGGACAGGCCGCGCTGCGCCGAATCCAGATCGACAATGCGCTGGTGCTCGGTCAGGCGCGGCTCGAGCCAGCGGATAAACCCCTCCAGCCGCGTCTCATCTCCCGCCAGCAGCCAGTGGTAGCGCACGCGGCTGCCGGGTTGAATGACATCGGTGGCGTCCAGATCGGCGGCATTCATCATCAGGCGCGCGCCGAACAGGGAGAAACCATCGCCGCGATCGGGCTCGCGAATCACAACGTGGGACACCGTGAGTGTCTTTTCTCCCACCTCCACAGTGTCGCCGATACCCACATCGAGCAGCGGTAGCAACCGCGAATCCACCCAGGCTTCACCCGGTGCCGGCACGCCCGGTGCTACAAAGACATCCGCAGCGTCCACCGCAAAGGGGACACGGCTGATCTCCAGCGTACCGGCCAGCGGATAGCCGGGAGTAACCGCCTTGACCGAGGCCAGGTGCATGTTATCGCCGGAAAACACCATGGAGGAAAACAATATCGACTGGGCGCGCCGCACTTGCTGCTCATCGGCGGCGGCAAACCAGTCCGGATCGATGGGGTGGGAACTGCGCACGATGCGATCGGCACCGAGGAAGCTGCTGCTCTCCTTTATCAGCGAGCGCTCCAGGCGTTCGGTGAACACGCCGATGGCACTGACCACCGCCACTGCCAGCAACAGCGCGCCGGCAAGAATTTTCACCTCACCGCTGCGCCAGTTGCGCCACAACAATCGCAGTGCCAGCACTGTTTATTCCCCCGCGCTCAGGTCAGCACGGCGCCGGCCGGCATCGACACCGGCGCCGCCAGCACCTGCCCGGCCTGCAGCGCCATATTCGCTTGGCAGCGGTCTGCCAGCCGCTGCTCGTGGGTGACCAACAGCAGCGTGGTGCCCTGCTCCCGATTGAGGTCGAACAATAAATCAATCACCCGCGAGCCGGTGGCGGTATCCAGGTTACCGGTGGGTTCATCGGCAAACAGCACCCGCGGTTGACTGGCAAACGCCCGGGCAATCGCCACCCGCTGCTGCTCGCCGCCGGAGAGCTGCTTCGGATAGTGGCGCAGGCGCTCGCCGAGGCCCACCCGGCGCAGGAACTCCCGCGCTTTATCCTCCGCGTCGCCGATACCGTGCAACTCCAGAGGCATCATCACGTTTTCCAGCGCGCTCAGGCCGGGCAGCAATTGGAACGACTGGAACACGAAGCCGACATTGTCTGCCCGCACCCGGGCCCGGCCCTCCTCGTCCATATCGGTCAGCATCTGGCCATTGAGGCGGACAGACCCGGAAGTGGGCAAGTCCAGGCCCGCCAGGATACCCAGCAGGGTCGACTTACCCGAACCCGAGGCACCGGTGATAGCCAGGCTGTCGCCGCTGCCTACCGACAGGGACACATCGTTCAGGATCACCAGTTCGCCTTCACTGGTGGCAACGCTTTTCGTGACGTGGGATGCTTCAATCATGGGCTTAGATACGCTTGACGGCTGCTGTTCGGATTTATCCGCGCCGGAATCTTGTTGGACATACATACTGTCATCGGTGTCGGGGATACTCATAGTCAGTGCTAGGCATACTCACGTTGTACGAAATTATTGTCAAAACAGTTGACACAACTTTACAGAAACTTTGCCCAATTTGCGCTCCTCAACGGGCGGATCATCAGTATACTGTGCTCAAAGTCTCTATTGCAGATTCACCTGCATTCACCGCCCAGCACTATTTTGACAGTAACTTTAAATCGCTATGTCTATATTCCCGGGTTATCACCTTATCGCCGCCGCCAGAAACCTGGTGCTGCTGGCACTGTTGCTGCTGAGCGGCGCAGCCCAGGCAAAGACCCTGTTGGTGCTGGGGGATAGCTTGAGCGCCGGCTACGGTATTGATATCGAGCAGGGTTGGGTGCAGTTACTGCAGGACCGCCTGGACCAGCGCGGCGACTTTACCGTGGTCAACGCCAGTATCGGCGGCGAGACCACCGGCGGCGGACTGGCGCGCCTGCCCGACTTGCTAAAAGAGTTTCAACCCGATCTGGTTATCGTCGAGTTGGGCGGCAACGACGGTTTGCGCGGCCATCCGATCAAGCTGATTCGGCGCAATCTCACGGCTATGGTCGAACTCAACCGCGCCGCCGGCGCCGCCACCCTGCTGGTAGGCATTCAAATTCCGCCCAACTATGGTGCCCGCTACACCCGCCAGTTCAGTGCTGTATTCCCGCAAGTAGCGGAGGAACTGTCGCTGCCGCTGGTGCCGTTCTTTCTGGACAAAGTGGCCTTGCGGGAAGGTGCCATGCAGAGCGACGGCATTCACCCGAATACCAGCGCCCAGCCGCAGATGCTTGACAATGTCTGGCCCTATCTGGAGCCGATGCTGTAAAGGGCTCTGATCCCAATGGCGCTGAGTTAAGCAGGTATGTGCTAATTGCCCGGTCTGGCCCTGGCTGAAGCCTTCAGAAACACGCTGTAAACCCTTCCCTGGGGGCTTCCCGACAGCATCCCTGCTGCCGAGAGTTTCTGAAGGCTTCAGCCAGGACCAGACCTATCTTCGGTACACTGAATTGAGATCGATGTGGCTGGAGCAGTGACCGATAGGCTGATTGCCAATACGCTTAACTAAGTGCCATTCGGCTCTGATCCCTAAAGGCAGTTGCTTCTGGTATTCGCTCCCAAGTGTTGCCCTAAAGAAGTAGGTGTCAACCAGCCGGCCAGCACAACCTCAATCACCCGCCTTAATAAAATCCCCAAGCATCCGATACTCCGCCTGCCGCGGCGACGTGCCGCGCCACATCAGGCCGATATGGCGGGTGATCTCCTGCTCGGCAAACGGCCGTGTCTGGATACGGGTGCCGTGCAGAATTTTCGCGTCGACCGCCATCTGCGGCAACAGCGTGATGCCGATGCCGTTGGCCACCATCTGCACGATGGTGGTAAGGCTGGTGGCCTGGTAGGGCACCCGCAGGTCCCGCGGGTTCAGTTTACAGGCATCCAGGGCGTGGTCGCGCAGGCAGTGGCCGTCTTCCAGCAACAACAACTCACTGCCGCGCAGCGCCTCGATCGGCACCGATGACGCCGCCGTCAGCGGGTGACCACGCGGGGCCGCCAGCACAAACGGGTCGTCAAACAGCGGCATCACCTCGACACCGTTGGCCGGGAACGGCAGCGCCAACAGCAACACATCGAGTTCCCCGTTTTGCAGCGCATCGGTCAGCGGCCGGCTCATCTCCTCGCGAATAAACACCCGCAGCCGCGGGTAGCTGCGGCGCAGGCGGTTGAGCAGTTTCGGCAGTATATAAGGTGCTATGGTGGGGATTACGCCAAGCCGCAGACTGCCGCTCAGGGGCGCCGAGCGCACCTCGCAACTGGCCATCAGGTCGTCCACCGCCAGCAAAATTCGCTGCGCCTGACTGCAGATATCCTCGCCCAGGGGCGTCATCATCACCTGCTTGTTGTTGCGTTCGATCAGCCCCGCACTCAATTGACTTTCAAGTTCCTGAATGCCGGCGCTGAGCGTGGACTGGGACACGTGGCAGGCCTTGGCGGCATGGCCGAAATGCCGGTGCTCAGCCACCGCACACAGGTATTTGAGTTGTTTCAGACTGGGCAAATAGCTCATCGAAAAATACGATCAGGTTAATCTAAAAAATCCGTTTTCCGAAGTATAGGGACTCTTCTAAACTCTTTCCACCGTGATAACCAAAGCCAACCTGTACAAAGGAGAATGACCATGTCCCTGAAAGGTTCACAGACTGAGGAAAATCTCAAGGCCGCGTTCGCCGGCGAGTCCCAGGCCAATCGCCGCTACCTGTACTTTGCCGCCAAGGCCGATGTCGAGGGTTACAACGATGTATCGGCAGTGTTTCGCTCCACCGCCGAAGGTGAAACCGGCCACGCCCACGGCCACCTGGAACACCTGGAGGAAGTCGGCGACCCCGCCACCGGTCTGCCCATTGGCTCTACCGCCGAAAACCTGAAAGCGGCTATCGCCGGCGAAACCCACGAATACACCGATATGTATCCGGGCATGGCGAAAACCGCCCGCGACGAAGGTTTCGATGAAATCGCCGACTGGTTCGAAACCCTGGCCAAGGCCGAACGCAGCCACGCCAACCGGTTCCAGAAAGCACTCGACGGTCTCGACGCCTGATAACGTCTCGGCAAGACAGCCTCGACCAGCGATCCAGGAAGACAGCGCCCGACCCCGGGCGCTGCGCTTGAAGCCGGCCCGGCCATACACTCTCAGCCCAGCGGAGGCGCTATGGGTAATCATACATCTGTTCGCGAAGGCAGTTTGGAAGCACCTACCCGCCATCCGATCGACTGGCAGTCAGATGCATTTTACGACCGCGAAGCGCTCGACAGCGAACTCGAACGCGTATTCGATATCTGTCACGGCTGCCGCCGCTGTGTCAGCCTATGCGATGCCTTCCCGACCCTGTTTGACCTGGTGGACGAATCCGAGACCATGGAAGTGGACGGTGTCGACAAGGCGGACTATCACCAGGTCGCCGACCAGTGTTACCTGTGCGATATGTGTTATATGACCAAATGCCCCTACGTGCCACCGCACGAATGGGCGGTGGACTTTCCTCACTTGATGCTGCGCGAGAAGGCAGTGCAGTTCAAACAGCAAGGTACCAGCCTGCGCAACCGCATGCTCACCAACACCGACGGGGTCAGCAAGCTTGCCGCTATCCCGGTGGTGGACGTCACCGTCAACGCGCTCAATAAAAACACCCTGTTTCGAAAAACCCTGGAAAAAACCCTGCAGGTGCACCACCAGGCGCCACTGCCGCAATACCACAGCAACACTATGCGCAAGCGCCTGACCGGGCGGGAGCAAACCGGCGTGAAGGCGGAACCCGCCGGCAAGACTACCGGCAAGGTCGCACTCTATGCCACTTGTTATGGCAACTACAACAGTCCGAACCTCGGCGAGGATTTCCACGCGGTGTTCAGTCACAACCACATTGCGCTGGAACTGGTACCCAAAGAGCAATGTTGCGGTATGCCCAAGCTGGAGTTGGGCGACCTGGAAGCGGTGGCGCGACTGAAGGAAGCCAATATACCGGTACTGAGCCGACTGGTGGATGCGGGCTACGACCTGATCGCCCCGATTCCGTCCTGTGTGCTGATGTACAAACAAGAGCTGCCGCTGATGTTCCCGGACGACGAAGAGGTGCAGAAAGTGCGCGCCGCCTTTTACGACCCGTTCGAATACCTGTGGCTGCGCCACAAGGCCGACATGTTCAACACCGAGTTCCAGCAACCGCTGGGCGATATCAGTTACCAGGTGGCCTGCCACCTGCGGGTACAGAATATCGGCCTGAAAACCCGCGACATTCTGAGCCTGGTGCCGGACACTCGCGTCGATGCGATCGAACGCTGCTCAGGCCACGACGGCACCTATGCGGTGAAAAAAGAAACCCACGCCAAAGCCGTTAAAATCGCGCGTCCGGTGGTGCGCAAAGTGGACCAGCAGCAGCCGGCTTATTTCAGCAGCGACTGCCCGATGGCAGGCAACCATATTGCCGCCCTGGCCGACAGTGTCGAACAAGCCGTGCACCCGATGACGTTACTGCGTCGCGCTTACGGTCTGTAGCAATGCCCTTGCACGACTACTGATACTTGCATTACTGACAACAGATGCATATCCCAGAGCTGTACAGCTTATCGCTGTATAACCCAGACAAAGGAGGAATCAGCACATGACTTCACTCAACCGCTCAGACCTGTGGAGCCTGGAGGAATACGCCGAACGGCGCGCGCAGTTTCGCGAACAGGTCATGGCCCACAAGAAGCAGCGCCAAGTGGTTATCGGCAACCACGCGCGGCTGCTGTTTGAAGACGAACTCTCCATTCGCTACCAGGTTCAGGAAATGCTGCGCATCGAGAAAGTCTTTGAAGCAGAGGGTATTCAGGACGAACTGGACGCCTATAATCCGCTGATTCCCGACGGCCAGAACTGGAAAGCGACACTGATGCTGGAATACGACGACGTGGACGAGCGCCGCCGGCGCCTGGCGACACTGCGCGGTATCGAGGACACGGTGTGGCTGCGCATCGAGGATTTCGACAAAGTCTTTCCGATCTGCAACGAAGACCTGGAGCGCAGCAACGAGGAAAAAACCTCCAGTGTGCACTTCCTGCGCTTCGAACTGACACCGGCAATGGTGCAGGCGGTCAAGCAGGGCGCGAGATTGCAGGCGGGCATCGATCACCCCGGCTTTGACAACGAACCGGTTGCTTTATCTGATGCCGTCACCGCATCCCTGGCGAATGATCTGGACGACATCAGTCTGAACTGACGCGACCTGCGGCCACGCGACACACCGCGTGAACCGCAGCGCCAATCTCACGCGGCGCATGTGAATAAGTCACAACCGCCGCGGGCAACACTTCACAGCGACTACCTGCAAACCACTCTACCCTGCTCCGTGGTGAACATCGCCGGGCGTTAGCGCATGCTGTTCTAGCGGCCAGTTAGATATCCAAGGTGGGCGGTTATGAACGAGCAGGAATCACTTCGCTTAAGTTTCAATATCGAGTCCAAGCAATTGCACCTGACCCGCAGCCTGCGCGAGCGGACCCTGCCGCCACGCGGGGAAAAGCAGCCTTTCGATCCGATCGAACCGACGATTATCGGTCACTGGGTGGAGGTGAAGTGCGATAACGGCAACACTGTTTACCGGCGTTTTCTACACAATGTCTTGCCGCTGAACTATCTGGTGGAAAACATTGACCTCGTGGAAAAACTCGATACCGCGCGCGAAAGCGCCGGCAGCGCAGACTTTCGAACAACCAACCCTGCGGCCAAAGGCTCCCGCAAACGCAAACCGGAAACCACATTCGAAGTGGTGATCCCGTTTCCCCGGGACAATTGCGAGTTGATCATCTACGAACAATCACTGCCGGGTCCCGACGAGAGGAGACCCCGTCGCCGCGAACATATCAAACTCCACCTGCAAGCCTGTGAAGCGGCGCTCGCGGAGTCAGTGTGAGCGCCCTACCAGCCGGCCGGCAACTGTTTACAAATCACCAGCGCATCGGGCTGCTGCTCGATATAGCCGCCGATCACCAGCTCTTTCATAATGCGGCTGACCATCTCCCGCGACGCCCCCACCATATTGGCGATTTCCTGATGGGTCGGTTTCGGGTTGCAGACCCGGTCGTCGGTATCGGCCAGGCGCCGCAGCAACTGGCTGACCCGTCCGTATACGTCCAGCAACGCCATATCTTTCACGCTATCGGTCAAACCGCGAATGCGACTCACCAGTTGGCGCATCATATCGAGTGCATATTCCGGATGCTGGGCAATAAACTGTTGAAAATCTTTGCGCGAGACGGTCACAAAAACCGAATCGGTCACCGTCATCACCGAGGCCGAGCGGGGGTTGCCGTCGATCAGCGCCAACTCACCGAAGTACTCCCCTTCACCCATAAAATTCAGCGTCACCTGCTTGCCGTCTTCACCGTTGACAAACACGCGAATTTTGCCGGACTCGATAATAAAAAGCTGGCTGTTCTCATCGCCCTCCATAAACAGGATAGTATTTTTAGGGTAGCTGCGGCGTACACTGAACGCCGCCAGGGCATCGGTGATATGCTTCGGCGTGTCTTGAAACAACTTGACGTTTTCCAGCATGTTAAGGTCTTCTTATTGGGGTCGTCTCAATCAGGTCAGTAATCCCGGGCTAGCCTGAAAATGACCCATATGGCGATATCGCATCCTGCTACCGCACCAAGGTGTTATCATACCCACTGTTGACTGGCGATTCTATACAAAGGATCAGACCCCGATAGAGGGCGGCCATGCCCGGGCACACATTACACGACACCACCGCGACAGGTTATCGGCGTTCAGACACCTCGATTCTGGTGTCGATAACAGTTTTACTCTTTCTGTTTGGCCTGTCTCCCTGGTTGACACGTCTGGAGGCGGCGTTTGGCCTGCAGTGGCTGTTTCACGGGCGCGGCGCGATTATACCGCCGGACTCTGCGGTGATCGTGGCGATCGACGGCGCGGGCGCGGCGCGCATGGGACTGCCGACCGCAGTGGATCGCTGGCCGCGGGCCCGTCACGCCGAATTGATTCGGGCCCTGCAAGCTCGCGGCGCCGCCAGTATCGCTTTCGATATTGCGTTCACCGAAAGCCGCGAGCCCAACCAGGATCGGGCATTGGCACAGGCCATTAAAGACGCCGGCAACATCGTGCTGTTTAAATATCTGCAGCGCCCCCAACCCGACCCCATCACCGTTGCCGGCCAGGCGGTGACGGTGCTCGATATAGAACGGGAGCTGCCACCAATAGCGGTTTTGGGCCGCGAGGCCGCAGCGATTGCCACCTTCACACTGCCCAAGATACCGGTCAGGGTGGATCGGGCGGTGCTGTTTACAGAACTGTCCGCCGGCCTCGAAGTGACACTGCCGGTGGCGGCGCTGGCGGTGTATCTGCGTCCCTACCTCCCGCGTCTGCTCGAGGTGCTGGAGCCGGCACTGCCGGCCGCCACCCGCAACGCCATGAATGCACAACAGCCACAGGCGTATATGCTGGCCTTGCGCCGCTACCTGGCTGCACACGGGGACGGCGCTGTCGAGCGGTACCTGCGCGAGCGCGCCACCGCGACCGAGCGACCTTATTTACGCGCGCTGGTGGGTGCCGCCAACCAGCCCGACGCGGCCTACATCAATTTTTACGGACCGAAACGCAGCCTGCCCACTATCGACTACGACACGGTCCTGAAGGATCCGGCAGCCGCAAACGTCAGCGGCAAAGCCGTCTTTGTCGGTCTGGTCGAAACCCGTCAGACCGAGCAGTGGGACGTTTACAACACCGTATTTTCCCAACCCAACGGCGTCGATATCAGCGGCGTTGAAATTGCCGCCACAGTCTTTGCCAATCTGTTACACGAGCAAACGTTAAAGCCGCTGCCCCCACTGGTTAACGCCCTGCTGGTAGTGTCTATTGCCCTGCTTCTTTATCGTTTTATGACGCAGTTGCCGGTTCGCTACGCGCTGGCCGCACAGGGACTGTTACTGGCGGCTTATGCCTGGCTCGCCGCTTACCTGTTCACTCACCTGCAGTGGTGGTTACCACTGGCAGCGCCGCTGGGGCTGTTGTTATTTGCCAACCTCGCCGCGGTGTCGTCACGCTACCGGCGCAGCCGGCGCGAGCAGGCGCGAATCACCGAGGCACTCGAACACTATCTGCCGAGCGAGGCGGCGCGCCAGCTCGGCGGCGATGTCAGACGCTTGCAGGAACAGCGGCGCCTGGTCGAGGGCATCTGTCTGTTGACGGACATTCAGGGCTACACCGCCGTTGCCGAAACCCTGCCACCGCACGATCTACACCGCGTCATGAACCGCTACTATTCACAGTTGATGCAAACGGTCAAACGCGAGGACGGCCGCGTCGCCAATATTGTCGGTGACAGTCTGCTGGCGCTGTGGACAGTCGATGCTCTGCAGCGCAGTTGCTGCGAGAAAGCCTGTCGGGCAGCACTGTCGATCCGGGAGACCTTTCAACAAAGTAAAATTGAGGGCGTAGCGCTACCCACCTCCATCGGCATTCACGGTGGTGCCTTTTCCCTGGGAAATTTAGGCGCCATGGATCACTATGAATACTCCCCGGTCGGCGACATCGTCAATGCCACCGCGCGCCTGGAGACGTTGAATCGGCAACTGGGAACGCAGATACTGCTGACCGAATCGATTGCACAGAAGATTATTGCAAACCCGACCACAGACCTTATCATTCGGTATCTGGGGCACTTCAAGGTAAAAAACAAAAGCCAGCCGCTGGTGGTACACGAGTTGGTCGGGTTGCGCGAGCGGGCCGGCGGCGCCACCGGCGAACTGATCAACCGTTTTGGCGAAGCCCTGAGCATTTACGAAATGGGCGATAAACAGCGGGCGCTCAACGCGTTTAAGATGGTGCTGAGCCGCTTTCCCGACGACGGTCCCAGTCGCTATTACCGGACTGTCTGCGAGGAATATGTGGCGTAAAAAAACTTCGCAGCATCGAGACCCGGCACTCTTTATCACATTGGGGAAAACAAGTATGCGCCTTTTTGCACGACGGCCAACCATAACCGCACTGTGTCGCCGCCTGCCGGTGGCTCTGCTGCTCGGTCTCTGTGTGCTGGCGCACGCGCAAACCCCGGATCGCTGCCAGGACTGGGCGGCCAGGATCATCAGCCTCGAGGGCGCGGCCCAGTGGCGCGCGCCGGGCACATCCCAGTGGCAGAACGCCGGCGCCGGTTTCGAGTTCTGTGTCGGCGACACCCTGCGGATTCAGGACAGCCGCGCGACCCTGCGTCTGCCTAACGCAACCGTGGTCCGCCTCCAGGAAAACACCACATTAAAATTTCTGCCTCCGCAAAAGTCGCTGTGGGTGGAGTTGCTCGAGGGGATCGCGCATTTTATCACCCGCACGCCGCAACCGTTCGAGGTCAAAGCCCCCTACTTCAACGCCGCCATCAAGGGCACTGAGTTCAGCGTCTCGGCGCGGTCCGACGCCAACACCCTGGCGCTGTTCGAGGGGCAGGTGCAACTCAGTAATGCCTTTGGCCAACTGTCTTTACAAGCCGGTGAATCGGCCCTGGCGCGTACCAATACGGCGCCGCAAAAAGCGGTCTCGGTAAAATTGCGCGATACCGTAGCCTGGGCCCTGTACTTCCCGCCCATGCCGGTGCCCGCCAGCGCCCCCGAAACGGTCAGGACGGCCATCGCGGCCGGACGCCTGCGCAGTGCCGAAGACGCGCTGGCCGAGCTGCCGCCGGCGCAACAATCGGCCGAGTTATTGGCGCTGGCGGCAGCGCTGTCGCTTTACCGCGGCCAGGTCGAGGCTTCGGCAGGTCTGCTGGATCGCGCCCTCCAAAAAGACCCCCAGGCGCCCGCCGCCCTCGCCTTGAAAAGCCTCCGGCAGATGGTCGCAGGCGATACGGCCGCTGCCTTGCGGGGCGCGCAGGCCACTGTCGCCGCCGCACCGGATTCCCCGGCGGCATGGCTGGCCCTGTCATATGTACAGCAGAGTTTGTTGCAATTGGACGCTGCCTTTGCCAGCGCTCAGAACGCTGAACAGCGCGCCGGGGACAGCGGTCTGTTGCAAGCGCGCCTGGCGGAACTGGCACTGATGCTCGGCGAGTATAAAAAAGCCGACCGTTTTGCCCGCCGCGCCGCGGCATTGAGCCCCAACTTAAGTCGCACCCACACCGTTGCCGGTTTTGCCGCTCTAAATCGCTTCGCGTTATCCACCGCACAGCAGTCGTTCCGCCGCGCCGCTCAACTCGACGCCGCCGACCCCCTGCCGGCCCTGGGCCTCGGCCTGATTGCCATACGCGAGGGCCGACTGCGCGCCGGGCGCGAACATATCGAACATGCCATAGCCCAGGACCCGGGCAACGCAGTGCTGCGCAGTTACCTGGGCAAAGCCTATTACGAGGAAAGGCGCAACGAGCTGGCCGACGAGCAATACACACTGGCACAGCAGTTGGACCCGGCCGATCCGACGCCCTGGTTTTACCAGGCCCTGCGCCAACAGAGTGACAACCGCCTGATCGAGGCCCTGGCCGCGCTCGATACCGCTGTCGCCCGCAACGACAACCGCGCCGTCTACCGCTCGCGGCTGTTGTTGGACAACGACAATGCCAGCCGCAGTGCCAACCAGGCGCGTATCTACAGCGCCCTGCGCTTCGACCAGGCCGCCATCCTGCAAGGCGCCCGCGCCGTGCGCCAGGCACCGGCCGAGCACAGCGGCCACCGGTTGCTGGCGGAAGTTTATGCCGACCAGCCACAACTGGAATCACTGCGCGCCGGGGCAACCTTGATGGCCACGCTGCTGGCACCGCCGGGCGCACAACCGCTGCCGCTGGGCTTGCGCGAGACCGGCCTGCTGGTGGTGGACGGCGCCGGGCCCACCGATCTGGGCGTGGCTGAGTATAATCCGCTGTTTATCCGTGAAGGGCTCAACGGCCGCTTGTCCGGCCTCGGCGGCACCCAGGATACCCACGCCTACGAGTGGAACCTCAACGGACTGCTGGGCAAGGGCTCGTTCAACGCCGGGCAGTATCGCTATCAATCCGATGGCTTTCGCGCCAACAACGATGTCAAATACGAACTATCCAATGTGCTGGGACAGTACCAGGTGACGCCGGACCTTGGGTTACAGTTGGAGCTGAGGCGCCGCGAGGAGGAGCGCGGCGACATTGCCCTGCAGTTCGACCTGGACACATTTTCCGACAATCTCCAGGTAGACACCGATACCGACACCGTCAGACTCGGGCTCAATTACCGGCTGTCCCCGGGCTCGCGGATACTGGCGTCGCTGACCCGTAAAGACACAGAGATTAAGACGCAAAGGTCATTCGAGCCCTTCCCCGGTTTGGTGATTGACCAGTCCTCGGCTTTCGATACCCAGACGGAGCAAGCGGACCTGCAATACCACCTGCTGGCCGACAACAGCACCTGGATACTGGGCGGCAGGTATGCCGACAGCGAAGGTGAGCTCAACCCGGCCGGCGTTGCACCGTCGCTGGTGTTCGATACGACATTCGAGAGCGTTTACGCCTATTCTTTCTGGCCCGTTTTGTCCGATCGGCTGACGCTGACAGCGGCACTGTCTTACACCGATTACGAGCAGGTGGTGGCCGGCGGTCTGCAGGGCGATGTGGAACAGGCGGAGGATAAAATAAACCCCAAACTGGGGTTGGAATGGTCTGTGGCACCGGGCTGGACACTGCGGGGCACCGCCCTGCGGACATTTGCCCCGAGCACCGATGCACAGGTCTCCATCGAGCCGGGCCACGTGGCGGGTTTCGCCCAGGTATATGACGACTCCGAGGGTACCGCTGCGGACGTTTATGGCGCCGCCGCCGACTACGCGCCGCGCCACAACCTGAAGTTGAGCCTGGAATACGTGGAACGCGACCTCGAGGTGCCCAATCTCGGCGTCAATGTCGACCCCTTCGACATCGACAATGAAATCCTAAAAGCCAGCGTCTATTACGCCCTCAACGACCGCGTCGCCCTGGCGTTGAACTATCGGCATGAGGTCTTCGACAGACAGCCGCAACCGGAGATACGGGTGCCGTCAATTCCGTTGCGCCTCGATACCAGGCTGCTGCCGCTGACAGCCACGGTGATAACGAGCGAGCGCACGTCTTTCAGCTTCACCGCCAACTTTGTCGACCAGAAAATCCGTATAGAGGAAGCCAATAGATTTACACCCGGCTTTAACGACGACGAGACGTTTTGGACACTCGACGGGTCATTCAATTTCCGCTTGCCAAGCCGCCTCGGCGTGGTGACACTGGAACTGAGAAATCTGCTGGACGAAGAGTTCAGGTACCGGGATTTCAACTTCTTCACCACCAACCCCAGACCTCAGGAGTTACTGCCCGAACGCTCCGCCTATTTGAAAGTACAGTTGGAGTTTTAGCCGATGGCCGCCGGCCACCGGCGCAACCGCCCTCAGGGAGGACAATCGGGGTCATTCGGATCGTAATAGGGCACCCAGCCGAGATTGGGATAGTGAACCCACCATACGGTGCAACCGTCGCCACTGGCGTGGGCACTGCCCACCAGACCTGCAAGGGGTTGTGAGCCGGCTTGTTTTTGTTTCGGCTTCGGTGATTTTTTCTCTATCAATACCAGGTCAAATAGCTTGCGGTCCGGTACTTCCGGCGCATCGACCTGGATGCTGCAGTTCTGCGGCGGACATACGGGCCAGAACTCTCCATCGAGTGTCGCCGGTGCCAACAGGCCCTCCTTATTTTCTTTTAGAAATACCTCAGCTTGCAGCACTGTCGGGTCCGGATACTGTTTTTTGCCGCAACCGGCCAGACCGAAGACGGTAAAGCAAAGTGCCAAAGCTGCCAGCCGCCCGCATCGCAGCGAGCGCGGTGTGATGGTTCCCATGAAATCCCCCAAGGTTTGTGGGTTTTTATTGTTGCCAGCGACGCCTAAGCGCGCCGGCGACAATATTAACGCCACAGGCGCCAGATTAAAACATCGAATCAGAGACAGATCACAGAAACCTGGAGTGCGGTCCCGGGACGGTGCCGCCAGCAAGAGGAGAGAGACGCCAAATTGCCAACCCACTGTGGGATTTGACAGCATCCCTGCTGATTCACATCCGTGTCGAATCCTGACAACTCCGGCTATTCCGCCGCTACCGCAGTAACATTGGCTTAGCCGTTAACCTTGGGAATTGCCAGTATGGTCAGATGCGCGCCGGGTTGGTAGGTAAAAACACACACGCGTGCTGTGACATATTCACACTGCCGGGTTCTGGTGAGCGGCTTCAGGCTTCATGTCGCCGGTGACCCGGCAACATCCAATCCGGCATGGTCAGGTCCGGTTTTTGTCAATAATCAGGCTGTGGACCAGGTTTCGTAAGCCTGGTGGTATTCAGTAACCTTTACTGTCACCAGGTTATACGAGATTGTCGTATCGCAGTTTCTCCTAAATCAGGTCAAATGCTTTATGGTAAAAATAGATATCCATAGACGGCGCAGTGAACACGTCATGTGTCTCACTCCAAATCGCAGCCAGGTACTCCCCTAAATCAGCACGAAACTGGTCTTGTCGAGTGTATTCAAATAAACCTGCGTTTGGATCCATGATGAAGAAATTCGAATCTCGCGCCTTCCCGATAGCAATAACATGCTCACACGTAAACACATAGCCTACCCAACGGCTGCGTAACGCGAACCGTTGAAATGGGATGTTGGCCGATTGAGAGAAAGTCATTTGTGTGGCGGTCAGAGGTCCCAGTCCAAAACTATTTAATAATGTCTCCTGATGCCATGGCCGATCGCCATAAAACTTGCCATAGGCACCCTGAAAGCGCATGACCTGGAAAAAATCACCAAAGCTGCCGTGATTCGTCGCATCGGCATTGCCACCGAGAAAAGCCGCCATCCAAGCCGTGCTTATGCCGCAACAGACACCCTGCATGCGTTTTTTTCTGGTTCCGGCAACATGATCTCGCCCCGGAATAAAACCGACACCGTCTATTGAGAAGGTGCCGTCCAAGTAACCGATCTGACGGCACACATCAGCGTCCATCCCTTCACCGGCAAAACCGGGAGCGGGCGAGGCATTGAAACCGGTTACGCGCGTGTAATTGACACTGCGTTTGAAGATATATTTACCACCATATAAATTGAACCCGTTATGCATACTCAAGTCCCATTGCTTCGGAGTGTAAAGAGAGAGCCCGCTTTCCAATGACGGGGACCATTGTTTCGCCTGGTTGATGTCATCGCAGTCAGCAGTTACCGGTATGTACGGATAGTGAGGCAGAAAAGTTGCAGTTATTTCCTTGGCTGAAGAGGTTCACTTTGAATGGACAAACCGTTAACCGCGACACCAGCGATAAAGGACTCAATGGTTACTAAATCAGACTCTATCGTCTCTATATCGTCTTTTTTTCACCACAGATTTTTTGGAGGGAGACTATTGTCAGAAATTTCCGTTGCTTCCACGGCCGTCTCATCCCGCTCTTCCGCAGATATTGGCTTAACGTAATCCAACATCTCACAATAGGATTTGGCTTGGCTCAGGCTTACATTTTCTTTTGCGTCTATAGCGATTTTTTTGCCCATTGACTCTGGCGAGGCCAGATGTCCGCTGCGGGTTCCCCCTACTTGGCAGCCGGCGCCGGCACCTGGCAGGGCTCCAGATACTCCACAATCAACTGCACACTGCGCCGCCCCCTGAATTCATTCACGTCCAGTCGGTAGGCCAGCCTGGCCCGCTGCACCGCCGGGTTGGGCCAAACGTCAAGGTCGACATTAAAGGCGATGGCATCGATCAGTAATTGATCCTCCGGCAGCAGGGACACCACCAGTTTCAGATGTTTCTCGCCCACCAGCCGCTGTTGCTGCAAATAAAACTCGCCGTCAAACAGCGGTTGCGGAAAATGCTGGCCCCAGGGGCCGGCCTCGCGAATTTGCTGGGCCAGTTCGAGGGCGAAATCCTCGCGCTCGAGGGCGCCGTCGCTGAGTAACTCCGCCTGCAGGTCCGCCGCGTCCAGTTGCTCGCGCACCACGGCGTCGAAGGCCGCCTGAAAGCGGTCGAAGTGCGCCTTTTCCAACGTCATACCCGCCGCCATGGCATGGCCGCCGAACTTTGACAGCAGGCCGGGGTGGCGCGCCGCTACCGCATCGAGGGCGTCGCGGATATGCAGGCCCGCAATGGAGCGGGCAGAACCTTTGATAGTGCCCGCATCGGCGTCGGCAAAGGCGATCACCGGGCGGTGAAAGCGGTCTTTGATGCGCGCTGCCAGAATCCCGATTACCCCTTGATGCCAGGTGGCATCGTAGAGACACAGCCCCCAGGGCAGATCGCCGGCCTCATCGACCTGTAATGCCTGCAGCGACTGCATAGCCTCGCGTTGCATCCCGCTCTCTATCGCCTTGCGGTCGCGGTTGAGATCTTCCAGCTCCAGTGCCATCTCCCGGGCCAGGCCCGGGCTGTCGCAGAGCAGGCACTGGATACCGAGCGACATATCGTCCAGGCGCCCGGCGGCATTCAGTCGCGGCCCCACCACAAAGCCGAGGTCCGCCGCCACCAGGCGTCGCGGCTCGCGCCCGGCCACGGCGAGCATTGCCAGGATACCGGTCCGGGCCCGACCGGCGCGAATGCGCTGGATGCCCTGGTAGACGAGAATACGGTTGTTGTCATCCAGGGGCACCACATCGGCGACGGTACCCAGTGCCACCAGGTCGAGATAATCGGCCATATTGGGTTCGGCAAGCCCGCGCTCAGCAAACCAGTCGCGGCGCCGCAGTTCCGCCCGCAGGGCGCTCATGACATAAAAAATCACCCCGACACCGGCCAGGTGTTTACTGGGGAAACCACACTGCCCCTGGTTCGGGTTGACGATGGCATCGGCGGCGGGCAACTGCGGCCCCGGCAGGTGGTGATCGGTCACCACCACCCGAATATTACGCGCTTGCGCCGCCGCCACGCCCTCGATACTGGAAATACCATTGTCGACGGTAACGATGACCGCCGGTTGCAGGCCCGCCGCCACCGCCACGATTTCCGGCGTCAGGCCATAGCCGTACTCGAAGCGGTTGGGCACCAGAAAGTCCACCTGCTCAAGCCCCATGGCCCGCAGCGCCAGCACCGCCAGCGCACAACTGGTGGCGCCGTCGGCATCGAAGTCGCCGACGATCAATACTTTGCGGCCCTCGACAACGGCCTCCGCCAGCAGCTCCACGGCAGCGTCCAGGCCTTTGAAAGCCTGGGGTTGGTGAAGTTGCTGCAAACCGTTTTGCAACTGGGCGTCGGTCTTGATCCCGCGGCTGGCGTAAACTCTCTGGAGCAGGGGCGGAATGGCAGCGGAAAAGTCTGCCTCGGATAGATCAACCTGCCGGCGTTTGATGATTTTTTGCATGGGATCAGACTGCGGCGCCGGATAATCTGACCGCGACGCACGGCAAGGAGGTTGAGATAGCGCACTGGTCAAAGGTTTTGGCAAGCATGAATTGAGTTTCCCTTTCGATAGTCGGTAAACGCAGGTGCGGGAACCACACCACACACATCAACTCAGGCGCGAATATTGGCGGCGATAAACCGCTGCACCTCAGATAACTGGTCAGGTAAAACCTGGTAGCGTTCTTCGCGTTCGAACAAATCGGCCATATGCCTGGGCAAGGCCGGGTCGCGGGTCTGCCCGGCTTTGCGCACCGCCTCGGGAAACTTGGCCGGGTGCGCGGTGGCCAGGCAGATTACCGGCACCGCGCTGTCGCGGCGGGTGCGGCGCGCCGCCTCGACGCCGATGGCGGTGTGCGGATCGAGCAGGTACTCGGTGCCGGCAAAGACATCGGCGATCACCGCCACGGTGCCGGCATCGTCAATTCGATAACTGGAAAACAATTGCCGTGCCTCAGCCAATACCGCCTCGCTCAGGTGCATGGCACCGGACTTGAAGTCCTCCATCAAGTGCGCGATGGCGGCGCCGTCGCGCCCGTGCAGATCGAACAGCAGCCGCTCAAAATTGCTCGATACCATAATGTCCATACTCGGCGCCAGCGAATGGACCAGGGCCTTTTTGCTGTGATCGTTGGCGCTGATACAGCGGTGCAGAATATCGTTGGCATTGGTGGCGATAATCAGCTGCTGCACCGGCAGCCCCATCTGCTTGGCCAGGTAACCGGCAAAGATATCGCCGAAGTTACCGGTGGGTACCGAGAAGGAAACCGGGCGGTGCGGCGCACCCAGGGCCAGCGCGGCGTAAAAGTAATAGACGATCTGGGCCATGATCCGCGCCCAGTTGATGGAGTTGACCGCCACCAACTGGCGCCCCTCGGGCAGAAACGACTGATCGCCAAAACTCGCCTTCACCATATTCTGGCAATCGTCGAAGTTGCCCTGCAGGGCAATGTTGTGCACATTGTCCTCCAGCACCGTGGTCATTTGCCGGCGCTGCACGTCGGAGACGCGGTTGTGCGGGTGCAGGATAAAAATGTCGATATTGTCGCAGCGCCGGCACCCCTCGATGGCGGCGGAGCCGGTATCACCGGAGGTCGCCCCCATCACCACCACCTTCTGGTTGCGCTTTTTTAGCGTGTAATCCAGCAGGTGACCGAGAAACTGCAGGGCAAAGTCCTTGAATGCCAGGGTCGGCCCCTGAAACAGCTCGAGCACCCACTCGTTGTGCCCGGTCTGCACCAGCGGCGCCACGGCCCGGTGGCGGAAGCTGCGGTAGGATGCGGCAATGATGTCCTTCAAATCCCGCTCCGGTACCTCGCCGTCCACAAACGGGGTGATCACCTGCAATGCCAGTTCTTCATAGGAGAGCCCCGCCCAAGCGGCGATCTCTTCGCGACTGAAGTGGGGCAGGGTCTCGGGTACGTAGAGACCGCCGTCGGCCGCCAGGCCGGTTAACACCACGTCTTCAAAATTGAGCACAGGCGCCTGCCCGCGGGTACTGATATATTTCACTTGCCCAGGGACTCCATGCGGATACGCGTTACCTGCCCTTCAATACTGGCGAGCGCCTCGACGGCCTGCACGGCATCGAGCAACTGTCTTTCCACCACCCGGCTGGTCAGTATGATCACCGGCACATGCTGCTGTCCCTCGGCCGGTTCCTTCTGGATCAGTGCTTCGATACTGATGCCCGCCTCGCTGAAAATCTGCGCCACCCGCGACAGCACGCCCGGCTGGTCCAGCGCCAGCATGCGCAGGTAATAGGCTGTCTCCACGGCCTCGATAGGCAGGATTTCGAGGTCGTTGAGATTGCCCGGCTGGAACCCGAGGTGCGGCACCCGGTGCTCCGGGTTGGCGGTAAGGGTTCTGGCCACATCTACGATATCGGCCACCACCGCCGAGGCGGTGGGCTCGGCGCCGGCACCGGCGCCGTAGTATAACGTCGGTCCCACCGCATCGCCCTGCACCAACACCGCGTTCATCACGCCGTCGACATTGGCAATCAGGCGCCGCGCCGGTATCAGGGTCGGGTGCACCCGCAGCTCGATGCCGGTGACGCCGTTGCGATCGTTGCGCCGGGCGATGCCCAGGTGTTTGATGCGATAACCCAGTTCCTCGGCATAGCCGACATCCTGGGGTTCTATCTTGCCGATGCCCTCGGTAAACACCTTGTCGAACTGCAGCGGCATGCCGAAAGCGAGCGAGGCGAGAATGACCAGTTTGTGAGCGGCATCGATACCCTCGACATCAAACGTGGGATCGGCCTCGGCGTAGCCGAGCGCCTGGGCTTCGCGCAGGACATCGGCGAACTCCCGGCCCTTGTCGCGCATTTCGCTGAGAATAAAGTTGCCGGTGCCGTTGATAATACCGGCCAGCCACTCGATCCGATTGGCGGCCAGGCCTTCGCGAATCGCTTTGATAATCGGGATGCCCCCGGCCACCGCCGCCTCGAAAGCGACGGTCACATTATTTTCCTTGGCCTTGAGAAAGATTTCATTGCCGTGCTCGGCGATCAGCGCCTTGTTGGCGGTGACCACGTGTTTGCCTTTGGCGATAGCCTTGAGCACCAGCTCCCGCGCCACATCAGTGCCGCCGATCAGCTCGACGATCACATCGATTTCGGGGTTATCCACCACGTCGAAGATGTCCCGGCTGACAGGGGTGGCACCGGTATCACAGGCGGGGTTGTCGCGGCGAGCGCCGATCTGTGCCACCACAATCTCACAGCCGGCGCGGGCATTGATATCGCGGCGGTTGCGCGCCAGCACATTGAAGGTGCCGCTACCTACGGTTCCCAGGCCGCAGATGCCGATTTTTACCGGTTTCAAGGCGGGGTCCTCTCATTGGCGGAAAAAGACGGCCACCTTACTGAGACCGGACATAGCTGTCAACGCATACACGGACACTATAGGCCGTGCTGCGCCTACCCCTTCACCGTGGCGAGGACCTGCAGTACTACTCCACCCCCAAAAGCCGAACCAAATCCTCAGCCGACTGATAGCCGGGAATCATAGTGCCGTCGGCAAACACCAGGGCCGGCGTGCCGCTCACCCCGACCTTGGCACCGAGTTCCATATGCTGGGCCACCGGGTTGTTCTGGCATACCTTGGTTGCCACAGCTTCGCGGTTCTTTAGTCGGGTCAGGGTGGTCTGGGGATCATCGGCACACCAGGCGGTGGCAATCTTGTCGTAGGAAGCGCCCTGCAGTCCGGCTCGCGGATAGGCCAGGTATCTGACTTCGACCCCTTTGGCGTTCAGGGCCGGCACCTCCAGGTGCAACTTGCGACAGAACCCGCAATCCACATCGGTAAATACGTTGACATAGGCCTTGGTCTTACCCTTGGGCGAGAACACGATCTGGTCTTTGGTATCGACCGCCGCCATCAGTTGCGCCCGCTCGGGCTGGAACTCCCGCTCCTTCAGATTGACGAAGGTGCCCGGCTCAACGCCGTACATATCGCCGCCGGCTACAAAGTGCTGGCCGTCGGCACTGGTGAACAGCAACGGACCGTGTTTGATCTGCACCCGATAGAGACCCTTGATCGGCGTTTCCTTCACCTCTTCAAACTCGAACGCCTGGCGGCCCTTGCGCAAAGTCGCCTTGATCTGCTCCGCCACCTTGGCATCGGCATCCGGAAACACCGTGCTCGCCTGCCCCGGCGCTGCCTGCAGCGGCGGCGAGTAATTCATCATCTGCACCGCAGCCAACAAGCAGGCCACTGCCGCACCACCCTTGGTTAGCCGTCGACCCAGCCGTTTCAACCAACCCTGTTGTGTAACAAGTTGCATAACAATCTCTCTCTATTTATTCGCGAACTGTGGGGCCTATTTTACCCCGCTTGGAGCCCGGCGGGACTGTTGGGTTCCGCAATCGGTGCCTTTTTGTGAACTGGTCGCCGTGAACCCGTCAACCGCGCGGATGATGGCTTGCATGTATGGCCTGCAACCGACTTTGTGCCACATGAGTATAAATTTGTGTAGTCGATAAATCACTGTGTCCCAGTAACATTTGTACCACCCGCAGGTCGGCACCGTGATTCAACAGATGCGTAGCGAAGGCATGGCGCAACGTGTGGGGTGACAGCGGCTTATCGATGCCCGCCACTGTAGCCCAATGCTTGATGCGATGCCAGAAGGTCTGCCGGGTCATCATCCGGGCGCGAGTGCTGGGAAACAGGATATCGCTGCTCGTCCCCTTCAACAGGGCGCCCCGGGCCGTTGCGGCAAAACGCTGCAACCATTGCGCGGCCTCGTCGCCAAGCGGCACCAGTCGCTCTTTGCTGCCCTTGCCCATCACCCGCACCACGCCCTGCCGCAGGTTGACCTGCGGTAGTGTCAGGCTGACCAGTTCGGTAACCCGCAGGCCACTGGCGTAGAGCACCTCGAGCATGGCCCGATCGCGCAGCCCCAGCGGGTCGTCCACCGCCGGCGCGGCCAGCAGTGCCTCCACATCGGCCTCGGTCAGCGAGCGCGGCAGGGGGCGACCCAGTTTGGGATTGTCAATGCGGGCAGTGGGGTCCTCCTCTAACAGGTTTTCCCGTATCAAATACTGGTAGAAGCCTCTCAGGCAGGATAGAAACCGCGCCGTGGAGCGGGCCGAAAGGCCCTGGCTGAAGCGCTCGGCCAGGTGCTGCTGCAAGCGCTGCGAAGTGGCATCCGCCAGGTTGCCGGCGCCGGCCTTGAGCCATAGCGCATAGCTGGTGAGATCGTTGCGGTAAGAGGCCAGCGTATTGTCACTCAGCCCTCTCTCCATCCAGAGTGCATCGAGATACCGGTCGATCAGCTGTCGATCGGCGCTGCCGGGTTGGTTGTCGGTCATAGCGCAGACTTTAAAGGGAAAGGCGGAATATCAAAAGCTTTTTCACCGGCGCCAAGTAAGGGGCTAAGACAATAGTCTATACCATGCCACTCATGGTTGGACGGATGAAGGCGAGTTGGGAAGTTAGAGAGGAGCGTGGTACGTTGAGAGACAGGGTGCGAGGTCAAAAGGCAGACTACGCGCCCTCGGGGTGAATACCGCCTGTTGCGGATTTCTCGATACAAGAACAGTGTGCAAGAGGTAAGGCCCGGCGGGACCGCTCACCCCCGCCGGGCCGTGAAGTGACACATAAAAAGTTTAGCAAGCTCAACTACCGAGACGACTTTGTCTCAGCACAAAACAACCGGCAAAAACAGACTCAGCCCGGTATTCCTAATCAAGATCAGTTCAACTTCTCTTTGATACGCGCCGCCTTGCCGGTCAGGTTGCGCAGGTAGTACAGCTTGGCCTGACGCACATCGCCGCGACGTTTTACGGTGATGCTGTCCACCAGCGGACTGTGGGTCTGGAAAGTACGCTCGACACCGACACCGTGAGAAATCTTGCGTACCGTAAACGCGGAATTGAGACCGCGGTTGCGCTTGCCGATAACCACACCTTCAAACGCCTGCAGGCGCTCGCGGTTACCCTCTTTCACCTTTACCTGCACCACAACGGTATCGCCGGGGCCAAATTCAGGAAGCTCCTGCTTTAACTGTTCGGCATCGAGTGCCTGGATAATTTTGTTACTGCTCATGGTCAGCTCCTAAATGTTAACCAAAGTGTGTAGCTTCACAGCTAGTTGAGGTTGCCTTTAAATTCAGCCAGCAGCTCTTGCTGCTCCTCGTCCAAAGTCAGTTTTTCCAACAAATCCGGTCTTCTCAACCAGGTGCGTCCCAGCGCCTGTTGCCGGCGCCAGCGGCGAATGCGCCCGTGGTCACCCGACAACAGCACCGGCGGCACCGATCGCCCACGGTAGCACTCTGGGCGGGTGTAGTGCGGGCAGTCGAGCAGGCCGTCGCTAAATGAATCCTGTGCGGCCGAGTCCGCGTGGCCGAGGGCGCCGGGCAACAACCGGATCACCGCGTCGATAACCACCATCGCCGCCAGTTCGCCGCCGCTCAGTACATAGTCGCCGATTGACCACTCCGCATCCACTTCGGTCTCGAGCAAACGCTCGTCCACCCCTTCATAGCGCCCGGCCAACAATACCAGCCCCCGTCGTTCAGGCCTTGTTGCCGCCAATGGGGCAGCCAATTCCACCACCGCCGACTGCCCCAGAGGATGCCCCTGGGGCGACAGGTATATCACCTGAGCAGGCATTTCCCCCTCAGCCGTGGCCCATTGCTTCGCTGCCGCTATGGCCTGGCGCAACGGGTCGGCCAACATGACCATGCCCGGACCACCGCCGTAGGGCCGGTCGTCCACGGTCTGGTGTCGATCGGACGCGAACTGGCGCGGATTCCAATAGGCCAGTTCCACCAGCCCCTGTTGCAACGCCCGGCCGCTCACGCCGAAATCGGTAACGGCACTGAACATCTCGGGAAACAGAGTGACCACCGCAATTCGCACGCCAGCACCCCCCCGTTCAATACCGAAACCTCAAGCGTCAAAACCCTTGTTTCAAAATTCAGGCCTCAAAATTCAGGCCTCAAAATTCAGGCCTCAAAATTCAGGGTCCCACTCGACCCGCATTTCTCCGCCATCGAGGTCTATCGCTTTGACGAACTGGGCCGGTACATAGGGGATAAGCCGCTCGCGCCCGCTCTCGTCACGCACCACCAGGACGTCATTGGCCCCGGTTTCCATCAGGCGCACCACTTGCCCCAAAGCAAAGGTACCGCCCTGATAGTCACTGACCACCTGCAAGCCTTCGAGCTGGTGCCAGTAGTATTCCCCTTCATCGAGCGGCGGCAGTTGCGCCCGCTCCACGGCGATATCGACCTGACAGTACTGGCCGGCCTGATCGCGATCGTCGACACCGACTATATGGGCCACGAAGCCGTTGCCGTGGACCCGATAATCGTCAATTTCCACTGCTTTTACCCCGTGGCGGGTCTTCAGCCACCAGGGTTTGTATTGCCATAGGTTTTCCCGCGGTTCAGTCGCCGAGTGTACTTTGACCCAGCCCTTAATACCGTGAACCGCGGTGATTTGCCCGACGGTGACCAGTCCGCCGCGCAGGCTGTCGGACCGTTTTGCCACAACCGGGTCGCGATCGGCTTACGCCGCCGCCTGTGCTTTTGCCGCCGCCTGCTCTTTCAGCAGCTTGGCCACGCGGTCGGACAGCTGAGCGCCCTGTCCCACCCAGTAATCCACGCGTTCATTGTCGATACGCAGGCGCTCTTCCTGGCCGCGGGCAATGGGGTTGAAAAAACCCACCCGCTCGATGAAACGGCCATCGCGGGCGTTGCGGCTGTCGGTTACCGTCAAGTGATAAAAAGGCCGCTTTTTGGAGCCGCCACGAGCCAATCGAATGCTGACCATGAAAATCTTCTTCCTGTTTTTCCAGAATAAGTGTTGCCTCACGGCAGGACACCATTTTAGGTTTTCTATCCGCTAGCGGGCATGCTATCGGACGCTGCCCCCACCCAGGCGGAGACACACCCTGCGAAAGGCGCGGTATTTTACGGGAAAGACCGCCAGAATACCAGCGTGTTAAATGCAAGTCAGAATTTCAACGCATACCGGGCGGCAGCCCGCCGCCGGGAAAGCCCCCTCCGGGCGGCATACCGCCACCACCACCCATCATGCCACCCATGCCACGCATCATCCGGGCCATGCCGCCGCCTTTCATCTTTTTCATCATTTTGGCCATCTGCTTGTGCTGCTTGAGCAGGCGGTTGAGGTCCTGAATCTGGGTGCCCGAGCCCTGGATAATACGCCGCTTGCGCGAACCGTTGAGCAGGTCCGGGTTGCGCCGCTCGGCGGGGGTCATGGAGTTGATGATGGCCTCCATCTGTTTGAACTGCTTGCCCATATTGGCCTGTTCGGCCATCTGCGCCATATTGCCCATGCCCGGCAGCTTCTCCAGCATGGCGGTCATCCCGCCCATATTCTGCATCTGCTGCAACTGTTCTTTCAGGTCATTGAGGTCGAAGCGTTTGCCCTTTTGGACTTTCGATACCAGCCGGCGGGCCTTCTGCTGGTCGATTTTCTGCTCCGCCTCCTCGATCAGCGACATAATGTCGCCCATACCGAGAATCCGCGACGCGATACGATCGGGATGGAACGGCTCGAGCGCCTCGACTTTTTCGCCCACCCCCAGGAATTTGATCGGCTTGCCGGTGACATGACGCACTGACAGGGCGGCACCGCCGCGGGCATCGCCGTCGGCCTTGGTGAGAATAACGCCGGTCAACGGCAGCGCCGCATCGAACGCCTTGGCGGTATTGACCGCGTCCTGGCCGATCATGGCATCGATAACGAACAGCGTCTCCGCCGGTGTAACGGCGGCGTGCAGGCCCTGGATCTCCGCCATCAACTGTTCGTCGATATGCAGCCGCCCGGCGGTATCCACGATCACCACATCGGCGTGGGAGCGACGCGCCTGTTCGATGGCCGCGGTGGCGATGACCACCGGCTGCTGGTCAGCGCTGGAGGGGAAAAACTCCGCCCCCACCTCGCCGGCCAGGGTCTCCAGTTGTTGAATTGCCGCGGGCCGATAGACATCGGCGCTGACCACCAGCACCTTCTTTTTCTCCCGTTCTTTCAGGTAGCGGGCCAGCTTTGCCACCGAGGTGGTTTTACCGGCCCCCTGCAGGCCCGCCATCAGGATCACCGCCGGCGGCTTGACGGCAAGGTCGAGCGCGGCGTTGGCCTGCCCCATCACCGCGATCAGCTCCCCCTCGACAATCTTGAGAAACTGTTGTCCGGGATTGAGCGCTTTGGACACTTCCTGGCCCAGGGCCCGCTGGCGCACCTGTTCCACAAAGGCCTTGACCACCGGCAGCGCCACATCGGCCTCGAGCAGAGCCTTGCGCACTTCGCGCAGGGTGTCCTTGATATTGTTCTCGGTCAGCCGGGCCTTGCCGGTGATCGCTTTCAGGGAATGGGAAAGGCGGTCGGATAAATTCTCAAACATAACAATCCATCGGGTATCGTCAACGGCATATTTAGGGGGTACAAGCCGCGCCAGTATACCTTACCGGCCTCAAGTATCTAGCCCCGCTGGTATCAGCCGGGAGGATTTGCACAGGACATCGGCCCTCAACGTATACCCGCTGATCTTGAATAAAGACACCGGCGCAGGTTTGTCTCCGGATGGCCGATGTGTCGGACCAATCGGTACACGCTGAAACTACTATTCAGAGCAGGTCACTTGGAGCCAGTGACATTTTACTCCCGCTTGCAGACCGCCGTGATGCCGGCGGCCCCGGGTGCCGCCCTATATCGATAGATTGTCCAGGATATAGCGCCCAGGTTTTTACTCCGACCCCTCTTTTATGACAAACTCTGCGCTTCGACTCAGCCAGGCCCCCAGGGGCCGCCCACGGACATAGAAACCCCATGTTGACCCTCGCCTTCAACGCCGCCGCCATAGCGCTCTATCTCGCCGCCAGTGGCTATCTGATCTCGCAGTTGCTGAGCAAACAGGCGGCGGCGATAAGCTGGCTGCGCAGCTTCGCCCTGAGCGCATTGGTGTTTCACGGGATGGGCGTGTTCAGCATCATCTTCTCTCCCGAGGGCTACAACCTGGGCTTTCTCAAAGTCTCGTCGATGATTTTCTGGGTGATCAACCTGCTGGTGCTCGCCAGCAGCCTGAAAAAGCCCCTGCACAATCTGTTCGTGTTTTTGTTTCCGTTATCGGCACTGTCAGTTGGCGTGTCGCTGTTCAGCACCAGCCCGATTACCCCTTACGGCGCCATTGGCATCGAAATCGTCACCCATATCTTTCTGTCGTTTCTGGCCTACAGCCTGCTGACGATCGCCACCTTGCAGGCCCTGCTGCTGGCCTACCAGAACTACCAGCTCAGGCACAAACACCCGATGGGTATGACGCGCGTGTTACCGCCCCTGCAAACCATGGAAACCCTGTTGTTCGAGTTGCTGTGGGCGGGCGAGTTGTTGCTGACGCTGAGCATTCTCACCGGTTTTCTGTTTCTCGAGGATCTGTTCGCCCAGCACCTGGTGCACAAGACGGCTTTTTCGCTGCTGGCCTGGGCCATCTACGCCATCCTGCTGTGGGGTCGCCACCGCAGCGGCTGGCGCGGCACCCAGGCGGTACGCTGGACGCTGGGGGGCTTTGTGGCCCTGATGCTGGCCTATTTCGGCACCAAGCTGGTGCTCGAAATTATCCTTGCCTGAGCCCGAAAACTGGTGGAAGATAGCTGCTCAATAAAAAGTAAAGGCTAGTCCCTAGTTGAACGATGCACCCCTCGGCCTGCTGTTTACCGCGCTGGCCGGCCTGATTGTACTCTCCGCGTTTTTCTCCAGCTCCGAAACGGGCATGATGTCTATCAACCGTTACCGGTTAAAGCATCTGACGAAAAAGAAGCACCGCGCCGCCCTGCGCGTGGCCGGCCTGCTGAAGCGGCCCGACCGGCTGATCGGCGTTATTCTGATCGGCAACAACCTGGTCAATATACTGGCCTCCTCGATTGCCACGGTGATCGCCCTGCGCCTGTACGGCGACGCCGGTATAGCGATCGCCACACTGCTGCTGACACTGACGATCCTGGTGTTTGCGGAAGTTACCCCGAAAACCCTCGCCGCCCTGTATCCTGAGAAAATCGCTTTTCCCGCCAGTCTGATCCTACGGCCGCTGCTGTATTTGCTGTATCCCGCGGTCTGGTTGATCAACCACATCGCCAGCGGTCTGGCGCGGCTGTTCGGTGTCGACCCCACCGGCAACAGTGCCACCGAGCATTTGCGCCCGGAGGAGTTGCGCACGGTGGTCGATGAAGCCGGTGACCTGATTCCCGATCAGCACCAGGGCATGCTGCTGAATATACTGGACCTGGAGAAGGCCACCGTGGAAGACATCATGATTCCGCGCAACGAAATCGTCGGGCTCAACCTCGAAGACGATATTCCCACGCTGATGCAGCAGATTCGCCACGCCGACTACACCCGGCTGCCGGTCTACGAGGGTGATATCAACAAGGTGGTGGGGATGTTGCACCTGCGCAATGTGGCCCGCTTTGTCTACGGCGACGACTCGACTATTACCCGCGACGCCATCCGGCGCTTTTCCCGCGCGCCCTATTTCGTCCCCGAAAGCACGCCGCTGCATATCCAGCTGCTTAACTTTCAGAAAGAGAAACGCCGTATAGGTGTGGTGGTGGACGAGTACGGCGAGGTGCTCGGCCTGGTGACGCTGGAAGACCTGCTCGAAGAGATCGTCGGGGACTTTACCACCAACCGCGCCGAGGAACAGAGCGAGGAAATCCGCCCGCTCAGCGACGGCTGGTTTATGATCGAGGGCAGTGCCTCGATCCGCGATATCAACCGCAACCTGAACTGGGAGTTGCCCACCGACGGCCCTAAAACCCTCAACGGCCTGGTGGTGGAATATCTGGAAAATATTCCCGACGCCCATGTGAGTTTCGAAATTCAGCGCTACCGTTTTGAAACTGCGGAGATTTCCGCCAAGATGATCGAGAAAGCCCGCGTCTGCGAACTGCCGAAGCGGCGTTGAGAGGGGGCCGCTCGAAGTTAGGTAAGCCATTGGCGAGTGGCACCTCTCCCGGCGGCGCGGTGCGGGGACGTAACTTTAGTTGCGTCCCCTTAGAATGGTGCCACTCCCCTTTACCTGCGGCACCTGTTTCGTGCACTGCGGTTTACTTTTGCCTGCCAGCTAAGGGGCGAGCGAGTGACAGTGCTCTTTGGGGCACCGTGCCGCCGGAGGTGCCCTTCGAAGGGGTCGGGGTGCTTGAATTTTCCTTCGAAGGGGTCGGGGTGCTTGAATTTTAACCAGGAAAAGCCTGGTTAAAATTCAAGCACCCCGACCCCTT
>NZ_ML660092.1:230545-369576 GCF_007004655.1 Exilibacterium tricleocarpae | reverse complement strand
CGAATCGCTCGCCCTGTCCAATCAACCAGCTCCAAATAGTCAGTAAGACTAAACGAAATGCCAGGATATTCATTGTCTGTAATGCGATCGGAAAAGTGCAGTAGTGGTTTTAAGGGTAGATCAAAGCGGTTGAAGACGCCCTGCGTTTTCTGTTCTCTAATGGCGTTGACCAAATCAAATCGTGGCGCCATACGCTCCTGGACACTGGTGTAATCAGAGCATTCAGGCGCATCGGCAAGGCCCGCTCGGATTGGATTAAGGTCGACGTAGACCATACAGCTCAACAGAGCCTCTTCACTTAACAAGGCTTGGGATTTATAACGGGATTCCCAGAAGTGGCCTGTACACTGATCTTCTTTATTGGCTTCCCTGGCAATGGGTTCGTTCAAGCATTTCATAAACCAGCTTAAATCGGTCAGGCGTTGGCGCCAAACAGCGATGATATCGGTGATGGTTGCCAATTCGGCAGGTGCCAAAGGCTCACCGCCTTGATAACGTCGAACTAGCAAGGGGCCCTTATAGAGGCTGGTCCAGCGCTCAATAACATCGTCATCATGCCAGCATTCGGCTTGCCCGGGGTCGAGCTTTACGACGATATGGTAGTGGTTGTTCATCACGGCATATGCGCAGACGTCAATCGAGAACAGAGAAGACAACAACCGAATGCGATTGACAATCCATTGGCGGCGGTGTTCGTAGTTCCGGTTAGTGTGCTGATCAATACCGCATAGAAAGGTACGCCGGACACAACGGGAAACCACGTGGTAGTAGGGGGTATCTTGAACAGAGACGAGTTCCTTTCGAGGTCGAGTCATCGTTAGCTCCATTAACGATCGGGTGGTAGCTATCTTAAGTGGGGGTTGTTAGATTGTCAATTTAGGAGTGCCTGTCCCACCAATTTGTGCCACCAATTTTCGCCGGACACAACGGGAAACCACGTGGTAATAGGGGGTATTTTGAACAGAGACGAGTTCCTTTCGAGGTCGAGTCATCGTTAGCTCCATTAACGATCGGGTGCTAGCTATCTTAAGTGGGGGTTGTTAGATTGTCAATTAAGGAGTGCCTGTCCCACCAATTCCAGTGCCGCTAGTGTAGAGGCAAGAGTTGTTGTTCAGACAGCTGGAAAAGGTTTTCAACCTTCCCCAATAATTCCAGGAACGTTTAGATCGCCTGGAACGCCGGTAATGGTTCCGTAATTATGAGTAGAGAATTTCTTTTTAGATTGCTGGGATTGGTTCTTAGTTTATGTTTGGCGATACCTTGTCAGTTGATGCTAAATGATGATGCGGAAAATTTTGTAGAGGCAATGATTCAGACTCCATTTGCTTGGTTGGTTTATATTGTCGTTGGATTTTCAATTTCGGAATACATTTATAATTATGTAGGGCGAAAAGGCTAAGACCAAGAGGGACGCATACAACTTAGCAACTTAAGCAATGAGAAATTGATTGGCTCTATAACAAACCAGAACCGAAATGCACACAGTAACTGTCCCCCAGCAAAGCCGGGGGCTTTAGTTTGTGAGCCGCTCAAAGCGGCTGTTACGGGAAACGATGGCGAGGACACGACGGCGAGGACAGGCACCGTTAAAAAACAACGAGGAGTTGCAGCCAGAATATTCTCTCAAGTTAGCACTACCGTTTTGTTAGAGTAGCAGAGGGGGCGTATAAAAATTAACCGCGATGGTTAGAAGATGACCTTGAATCTGTGGAAAAATACCCGCCAAGGCGGTACGTCTTGATAGAATTCTCTGAAAACGTTTTTAAGCGAGTCCTTTACACAGCCGAATTTTTCTCAATTGCGCCGTATGGACTTGTTCAAATGTCTGGCTACTTTGCAGCCAGGCTTCTGTCGGCGTTGAAAAACGTTTTAAGAGCGGCGGTAAGCTAATGGGTATAGACCCTCGTTTGTCACTACGAATCGCTCGCCCTGTCCAATCAACCAGCTCCAAATAGTCAGTAAGACTAAACGAAATGCAGGATATTCATTGTCCGTAAAGGGAGAAACAGGGGACACTGATAACCTAATAACCTGAATCCGTGATTTCATAACGTTACCGCTAAATTCCACGTCAACAAGTGCTGATCTCAGCCTGCTTCTCATAAAAATCTAACGAGCCGCCCTGGCATAAAACACATTGCCCTCAAACGGCGTCCAGACACTCACCTTAATACCCGTCTCTCGCAGTCCTTCCCCGATCCAGTTGTTACAGGTATACCAAAGACTATAGGAACCATTAGCCGCGAAAAAAGCATCGTTGGCACCGTAACGAAAGCCCACCACCGGCTTGGGGCCAGCGGGACTTAAGTCGATCTTGCGGCGTACAAAAGCCACCAGACGCGCATACTCCTCTTCACTGAGCGCCAGCGGATAATGACCATAAACCTGACTCATATCCCGCAGATAGGACACATGCAACAGCGATTCATTACCACCGGACAGGGCACTCAACGCCGTGTCAAACTTGAGATCGCGCCAGTGTGGCGTGCTCAGGTAAAACCCTTTATCGCCCCAGCCGATAGCGATATAGCGAATATCACTCCCCAGCGGCGGAAAATGGCTAAAGGAAAACACGCTACTCCAATCAACATCTCCATGTCGCACCGGAAAGACAAAATCGACATGCACACCATTGGAGGCGAGGTAGGCATCCACTGCATTCGCCGCCGGCTGCCAGTCACGGTTGGCGGGCCACACCATCAGCGCGTAGGCAGCGCCGACGTAGGCCAGCGGCAACAGTACCGGCAGCAGCAGCGCAAAGCCGATAAATTGCAGCGTGGCACCGCCGTGCCAGCGGCGCAATACCGGAACGATTTGCCCACCGCGCCGGCGTCGCAGTGAGGAAACTATTTGTCCACCCCGCCGATACACAGATATTTGATTTCGATGTAATCGTCGATACCGTACTTGGACCCCTCGCGACCGGAACCCGATTCCTTGACGCCGCCAAACGGCGCCATCTCATTGGAGATAATGCCCTCGTTGATACCGACGATGCCGTATTCCAGCCCCTCACCGACGCGCCAGATACGCCCGATATCGCGAGCGTAAAAATAGGATGCCAGACCGAACTCGGTGTCGTTGGCCATGGCAATGGCCTCCTCCTCGGTCTTGAATTTAAACAGCGGCGCCACCGGGCCGAAAATTTCCTCTTTGAACACCCGCATCTCGCGATTGACATCGGTCAGGATCGTCGGCTGGTAAAAACAACCGCCGAGCTTATGATAGTCGCCTCCGACAATGGCCAGCGCGCCTTTCTCCTTGGCATCGGTTACCAAGGCGTGCACATCTTCAGCGGCGCCGGCGTTGATCAAAGGTCCCATGGTGGTGTTCTCCTCGGCACCGGCGCCGAGGGTAAAGTCCTTGACCGCCGCCGCCAGCTTGGCGGCGAACTCGTCGTAAATGCCCTCCTGCACCAGCATGCGGTTGGCGCAGACGCAGGTCTGGCCGGCATTGCGGTATTTGGAGGCCAGGGCGCCCTGCACCGCCGCGTCCACATCGGCGTCGTCGAAGACGATAAACGGCGCATTGCCGCCCAACTCCATGGACGTCTTTTTAACCGTAGCGGCGCACTGCTCCATCAACACCTTGCCCACCGGCGTGGAGCCGGTAAAGGTCAGTTTGCGCACCAGCGGGTTGCCGGTCATCTCGCCGCCGATCGCGCGGGAACTCTTGCCGGCCACCATATTGAAAACGCCGGCGGGCAGACCCGCCTCCTCGGCCAGTACGGCCAGAGCCAACGCGGACAGCGGCGTCTCGGTGGCCGGCTTGCCGACAAACGTGCAACCGGCAGCCAGCGCCGGCGCTGCTTTGCGGGTGATCATGGCGTTGGGAAAATTCCATGGCGTAATCGAGGCCACCACGCCCACCGGTTGCTTGAGCACCAGGATGCGTTTGTCGGCCGCCGGTGGCGCAATTACATCGCCGTAAATACGCTTGCCCTCCTCGGCGAACCACTCGATGTAGTTGGCGCCATAGACTATTTCGCCGCGCGACTCCGCCAGCGGCTTGCCCTGCTCCACCGTCAGGATCAGCGCCAGGTCGTCGAGATTGTCGAGAATCAGGTTGTACCAGTCGCGCAACAGCTTGGCCCGCTCTTTCACGGGCTTGGCCCGCCAAGCCGGCAGCGCGGCGTCGGCCGCCTCGATAGCGCGCCGGGTTTCGCCGGCGCCGCAACTGGCGATGGTGGCCACCACCTCGCCATCGGCGGGGTTGCACACGTCCACCGTGGCGCCGTCATCGGCATCGACCCAGTTGCCGTTGAGATAGGATTGAGTGCGCAATAGGCTGGAATTTTTCAACGCGAGCATCAGGGGAACTCCTTCAAGAAAAGCTGACAAGTTACAGCTCACAGCTTACCGCCGATCGCCGTAAATCGACACTACAAACTACCGCAAATCGGGCACATAACACTAGGGCCTGTCTGCCCTAACCAAACCATTCCAACAAAATCTCCAACATGGCCTGCGCCGCCTGCGACAGCGGATACCGGCAACGGGTAATCACCCCCACCCGCCGCGATACGGCGGGGCCGGTCAGCGGCCGGCACACCGCCCCCATCTCCTCCATCTGCTTGACGCACAGGGCCGGCACGGCACTGACCCCGAGGCCGGTCGCCACCATGCGACCGATGGTGGCCAGTTGATGCGCCTCCAGCTCCACCGGCAAATGAATCCCGGAATCGGCAATGGTGCGATCGATCAGCGCGCGAATACCCGACGGCCGCTGCAGCGCCAGGAAACTGGACGCCTGTAAAGCCCGCCAGGTGACCCGGCTCCTGGCGACCAGCGGGCTGGCCGGCGGCAACACCGCCACGAAGCGATCGGCAAACAGCGGCTGGAACACCAGGTCGTTGGAATCGTCCGGGTCAAAAGTGACGCCGATCTCCACCCGACCGCTGCGCACCATCTCCACCACCGACTCGGCCACCACATCCTGCACCGCCACGTTGACGTCCGGGTAACGCTGCCGGTAGCGCTCCACGATCTGCGGCAACTGGTTGCTGGCAAATGACGGCATCGCCGCCAGGGTCATTTTGCCGCGGCGCATGGCAAACAGGTTGTGCAGGTCCTGCAGGGCGCTGTCCCAGTCCCCCAGCAGGCGCTGGGCGACGGGCAGAAACGCCGCCCCTTCCGGCGTCAGCGACAGCCGCCGGGTGGAGCGCGCCAACAGGCGCCCGCCCACCGCCTCCTCCAGATTGCGAATGGCAATACTCAACGCCGGCTGCGACAGGTGTACCAGAGCCCCTGCCTCGGCAAAACTCTGGGTCTGGGCCACCGCCACGAAAGCCTTGATTTGCTTGACAGTTACATTAATCAATTTTTTAAATCAATTATTCATTTTTTTAAATTTGCTTAATATAAGCCGCTGGCACATCCTAGGCAACCGGTAAATCACCAGTGCGACTATCAAGCAGCTATCAGGAAAAAGGGGTTTTCTATGTCAGGTTTCGACAAGGTGGTGGGCAGTTACGCGGAGGCGCTGGAGGGCCTCGCCGACAATATGACCATCATCGCCGGCGGCTTCGGCCTGTGCGGCATTCCCGAAGGGTGCATCGCCCAAATCAAGGCCATGGGCACCAAGGGCCTGACCGTGGTCTCCAACAACTGCGGCGTCGACGGTTTCGGCCTCGGCATTCTGCTGGAAGACAAACAGATCAAAAAGATGATTTCCTCCTATGTGGGCGAAAACGCCCTGTTCGAACAACAGCTACTGGCCGGCGAGTTGGAAGTGGAATTGACGCCCCAGGGCACGCTGGCGGAGAAGATGCGCGCCGGCGGCGCCGGCATTCCGGCCTTCTATACCGCCACCGGTTACGGCACCCCGGTGGGAGAGGGCAAAGAAGTGCGGGAGTTCGACGGCCGCCCGTATATTCTGGAGCAGGCGATCAAGGGCGATTTCGCCATTGTGAAGGGCTGGAAGGCCGACCGCTACGGCAATGTCATCTATCGCCACACGGCGCAAAACTTCAACCCCATGGCAGCGACCGCCGGCAAAATTACCGTGGTGGAAGTGGAGGAAATCGTCGCCCCCGGCGAGTTGCAGCCGAGCCAGGTTCACACACCGGGTATCTACGTCGACCGCCTGATCCAGGGCAGCTTCGAGAAACGCATCGAACAACGCACTGTGCGCCCCGCCTGAGAGGAGACCAACACATGGCACTGACCCGCGAACAACTCGCTATGCGCGTGGCCCGCGAATTGAAGGACGGCTACTACGTCAACCTGGGCATCGGCATCCCGACCCTGGTGGCCAACTATGTACCCGAAGGCATGGCCGTTATGCTGCAATCGGAAAACGGCCTGCTGGGCATGGGGCCCTTCCCCACCGAGGCGGAGGTGGACGCCGATATGATCAACGCCGGCAAGCAGACGGTAACCGCCATCACCGGCGCCTCGATTTTCTCCTCGGCGGAGTCCTTCGCCATGATCCGCGGCGGCCATGTGGACCTGACGGTGCTGGGCGCGTTTGAGGTGGATGTGCAGGGCAATATCGCCTCCTGGATGATTCCCGGCAAACTGATCAAGGGCATGGGCGGCGCCATGGACCTGGTGGCCGGCGCCGACAACATCATCGTCACCATGACCCACGCCAGCAAAAACGGCGATTCGAAATTGCTGCCGCAGTGCAGCCTGCCCCTGACCGGCGCCGGTTGTATTAAAAAGGTGGTCACCGACCTGGCTTACGTGGAGATCGCCGACGGCAGTTTCCACCTGAAGGAGCGGGCCCCGGGCGTATCCGTCGATGAGATCGTCGCCAAGACCGCCGGTGCCATGGAAGTGCCGGAGGTGGTACCGGAGATGACGTTCTAGACCGTTTTAGACTACGCCTGACCGGCGACCGCAAGCCGGATCGCCGCCCTCGGCCACACCACCCTGCTCGCAGCGACACCTCGCCCGCAGCGAGCCGGCAACAGATTGTTCTGGCAGCACCACTGCCACTCTCTTGGCCCCCGGCGCAGCCCGCTGCGCTCGGGGGTTTTTTATACCGCCGATTGCTTTACAATTCCCCACGGCTTCGCTAAAACTGTCACCGATTAATATTGTCGCAGACTCAATGATTGGCTAAAGACTGCCTAAAAAAGGGCCACTTGTTAAAAATATCACTGATTACAAGTATCACTGATTTAATAATATCGGTTATTGCGCATAAGCTTGCGACGGTAATACCTTTACTGCGCCTAAAGTCCAATAACTATACTCAATGGTTCTAATAATCCGGCCGGGATGCCACCGCTTCCACGACTATGAGCACCGCTACCCGTTTAGCTATAGTTAAAGAAACACTGATGACAGCAAAACTGATCACAGTAATTCTGCCGCACGCGGGCCGGTAGAGACGATTATTCGCGCAAGGAGACCTATGCCGCCGTTCAGCTCATTGGATATTGACGATAATGCCGGGCCCCTTTCCATCGATCAGTTGTGCCAGCCAACCCTCAATGACCTGGTAACCCCGGTCTGGATTTATGACACCCTGAATTTCCGCATTTACTGGGCCAACAAAAGCGGCCTGGTGCTGTGGGGCAGCGACGCCCTGGAAGAATTGCGGGCCAGGGATTTCAAACCGGAAACCTCCGAGGCGGTCAACCAGACACTGCTGGCTTTTCTCGAGGAATTTAAACAGGGCCACAAGGTCAGCCGCTGGTGGCGCCTGAGTCCTCACGGTATTATCAAAGATGTGTTCTGCCAGTTCTCCGGCATTCGCCTGGAAGACGGCCGCCTCGCCATGCTGTGCGAGGGCCTGGAGGCCAGGGTCCTGCACTCCGAAGCCTTTATGAGCAGCGCTATAATCGCCTCCATGTACGACCGGGCCGGCACCATTATCAGCGCCAATCCCACGTTCGAGGAATATTTCGGCGACCATATTTTCAATCTGGGGGACATGATCTGCGATCGCACTCTGGTCGAGAAGCTGTTGCAACGGGGCGCCGTTGAGCGGGAGTCCCTCGAGAAAGATCTGCTGGTCAACACGCTGCGGGGCGAGCGCTGGCACAGTGTGCATATTCAGCCGATCAACCAGGCCGACGGCGACATCGCCTACCTGGTGACACAGCAGGATATCAACAACCGCAAACAACGGGAACTGGAACACCAGGCGCAGGCCGCCACCGACCCGCTGACAGGCCTGCTCAACCGCAACGGTATCGAACAGGCGCTGCTGGGTTACGCCGAGAGCCACCTGCAATACCTCCTGTTCTATATCGACCTGGACGGCTTCAAACCCATCAACGACACTTACGGCCACGGCGTCGGCGATCTGCTGCTGTGCGCGGTGGCCGAACGCCTGCAAAGCGAAATCTGCGAACACCCGCTGGTGTGTCGGGTCGGCGGCGACGAATTCATCCTGGCCGTCAGCCAGGCGACCCTGGATCACAGCGCTGATGACATCGCGCAAAAAATCGTGCGTCAGTTGTCCCGCGTCTACAGCCTGCCGGGCCAGCCGCCACTGTCGATCTCCGCCAGCGTCGGCTTTGCCCTTTACCCCGATCACGGCCAGACTCTGAACGCGCTGGTCTCCAGCGCCGATGCGGCCATGTACGTCGCGAAACAGCGCGGCCGCCGGCGCTGGATTCGCTATCGGCCCGGTATGGAAGACACCCACAAGCGCAAAACCCTGCTCGCCCATGAGCTGCCGAAAGCCAGTGCCGAAGACGAACTGATACTGCACTACCAGCCCATCGTCTGCACCCGCACTGGCACTGTGCTGATGGTGGAGGCGCTGCTGCGCTGGCACAACAAGCTGCTCGGGGCGGTATCCGCCGGCGAAACCATCGAAGCGGCCGAGGATATCGGCCTGATCGCGGAGATCGAGTCGTGGTTGCTGAACCGGGTCTGCGCAGACCTGCACACCATTCGCCGGCAACTGCAAAGCCCGGTGCGCGCCGCGGTAAACATCTCCGGGCTGCACTTGGTCGATGAACACTTTCTACCCAACCTGGATCGGGCCGTGGCGCAGGCCGGGCTGACCCCGGCCGACCTGGTTATCGAGCTGACCGAAAGCGCGCTGCTGCCGGTGCGCGAGACGCACGACAGCCCCGCCCATCGCCTGGCGCAGCGCGGCTACGGCATCGCCATTGACGATTTCGGCACCGGCTACTCCTCGCTCGCCTACCTGCACCGGCTGCCGGCCGACTACGTCAAGATCGACAAAGCCTTTATCGAACGTTTACACGAAGACAGTTCCACAGTAGCCTGCATCCAGAATTTGATCGCAACCCTGGGGATGGAAAGCATCGCCGAGGGCGTGGAGACCGAGACGCAATCGAGCCTGCTCGAACGGGAGTTGGTTACTTTGCAGCAGGGCCACTGGCACGGGGCTCCGGTGCCCTTGCCGGCATTGAAAAAACGAGAGTGAATAAAAGCGGGAGCGTGTGTACACCCGTATTACTGTAGACCTACATTAATGTAGACCTGTATTAATGTAGACCTGTATAAAATCGGAGCGCAGCCACCGGCACCGCAGGTACTGACCCGGCATTGTGGGTCGCCCGATTATATCACTGCCAGCAGCCGTGTTATCAATACAACAATAAACTCGAAGGGGAGTTTCCATGTCGACCAAGCCACTTTCTAAGCTGTTATCCGCTTTGAAGAAGAACCGCAGATACATCGCCTACGGTATGCTCGCCGTCGTGGCTTCCATGTTTATCAGTCTGGCGGCCGGCAAGATTTACCAGAACTGGGACGACGACCCGGACCGCGGCGCCATCGCCATCGACAACGGCGCGTTTGGCGAGAGTTACCAAACGCCGGTCTACCTCGAGCAGGGCTGGAAACCGGAGCAAAGTCTGTGGTTTTACAACACCACCCAGGGCTCGGCACTGCTGCCCTACGATCTGTTTATCGCCCTGGAGCAAAAGGATTCCGACGCGTTGTTTCGCTCGGCGCTGAATATGGACGAATACCGCTACCTGCCGCAAAAGCCCACCTTCTTCAATCCGGACGGGCTGCCGGTGGGCATGGTGAAGGACACCTACCAGGGCAAGGATTATATGGGCTTTACCTGCGCCGCCTGTCACACCGGCCAGGTCAACTACAAGGGCCGGGCGATACGTATCGACGGCGGTCCGGCAATGGCCGATATGGTCACCTTCCTGCACGATCTCGACGCGGCGATGCAGGCCGCACTGCAGCCCGGCGCCAAGCAGCAACGCTTCGTCGAGGCTGTGCTGGCGTTGGAAAACAACTACGATTCCAAGCAACAGGTCCTCGACAGCCTGGCGGAGTGGCAGAAAAAAGTACAGCTCTACAATATCGTCAACCACAGCCGCACCGAATACGGCTACGCCCGCCTCGATGCGTTTGGTCGAATCTACAACCGGGTGTTGCAGCACGTGTTGAATAAAGAGCAGGCGCGCGAACTTCTGGCCATGGCAACCAACCCCGCCGGGGGGCGCATACTGACCATCGAGCAGGTGGACAAAGTGCTGGAAGGCGTCGATGAGACCATTATCCGAGATGGTGAGTTTTCGCAGATCATCACCCGCCTGATGTCCACCGAAGACGGTTATCCGGGCCTCAATCTGCGCCAGCTTCTCACCGTGCGCAATGCGTTGTTCAACGAACCCAATGCACCGGTCAGCTATCCGTTTCTGTGGGATATCGCCCAGTCGGACTACGTGCAGTGGAACGGTATCGCCAATAACGCCGATGTCGGCCCACTGGGCAGAAACACCGGCGAGGTGATCGGCGTGTTCGGCATTCTCGATTGGGAGGCCACCGACACCTGGTTCAGTATCTCCGGCTGGCTGACCGGCCAGGTGGGATTTCTCGAGGCGATCAAGGACAAGCTGGCGTCGCTGGTCAGCGGCCAGGACGGCAACAAAACTATCGTAGATTTCAAGTCGTCGATCAACCTGGTCAATCTGCAACGCCTGGAATCACACCTGAAAAGCCTCAAGTCGCCGCAGTGGCCCGAGGACATATTCGGCAAAATCGACCGCGACAAAGCCGCGCGCGGCGAGTTGATCTACGCCGAGCGCTGCCAGTCGTGTCACGAGATTATCGACCGCAACGACTGGAACCGGGTTGTCATCGGCAAAATGGACAGCATCGATGTGGTCGGCACCGACCCGACCATGGCCGTCAACAGCGTCAGCTACACCGGCAGGTCTGGTCACTTCAAACACACCTATCAACCCACCGGGGTGGGCGATACCATCACCCAGGGCACGGCGCCGGTTGCGGAAATTCTCACCGTGGTCACCAAGGGGGTGGTAGCCACGCCGGACCCGGACAAATGGCTGGTGCGACGCTGGCTCGACTGGATGTACACACTCGGCATGTCTTTTTTCGACAACGAGATCAAGCCCAGCATCAAACAGGGCAACTACCAGGCCGACACCACCGCCAACCCCTACCAATCGCTGCTCTCTTACAAGGCTCGCTCCCTGAACGGCATCTGGGCGACGGCCCCCTACTTGCACAACGGTTCAGTGCCCACGCTTTACGATCTGCTGCTGCCGAAGAAGCGCGCCGACGATCCTGAGGAGGGCGCCTACCGCCCCGATGAATTTATGGTGGGCAGCCGCGAGTACGACCCGGTAAAAATGGGTTTTCGCTATGAAGGTTTCGACGGGTTTTCCTTTAAAACTTTCCGCGCCGGCGACTTGAACAGCGGCCATGAATACGCCGCCGCCCGCACCGAGCGCGCGGATGGAAAGCAATTGAAGCCACTGACCGAGCAACAGCGGTGGGACCTGATCGAGTTTTTGAAGACGCTGTAAATTGAGGCGGATATCGCAATAGCGTGCTCTATAACCGGTGCGGTATCCGCGACTCACTCCATTGACCAGAAGTAACGTTATTGGGTTTGCGGTTTTGCTGAAGACCGTGGCGAATCGACTGGGGCGGAAGCCTGCTGAGACTCGCCGTAAACCCCTCCCTGGGGGCTCGCGCACGGCATCCCTGCCGTGCACGGTCTCAGCAGGCTTCCGCCCCAGTCGATTCTTCAACCTTACCTTCAGCGTTCTTCCAATCAAGCTTTAAAAAAGCAGAACAAGCAGCAAAGAGGTCAATGTGAAGCTCGGGGTTAGGTCAGGCTTTCCCAGACCGTGCGCGGCAGGGATGCCGCGCCCGAGCCCCCAAGGGTGGAGCGGGAAGCAGCGAAGCACTGCTTCGCCCCGGCAATACTAGGCCACGACCCGCGCGAATCAGGTTGTACCCACCACCCCCGCGGCCTGCAACTGCTGCAACTGCGCATCGGAAAGCTGCAGCATCTCCTGCAGCACCTCGCGGTTGTGACTGCCGACCGCCGGTCCCGGCCAGTCGGTTTTGCCGGGAGTATCGCTCAGCTTCGGCAGGATGGCGGGAATCTTCAAAGGTTTGCCGTCGATCTCAACCTGTTCGAACAAGCCGCGCGCATTGAAATGCGGGTCTTCCAACATATCCTCAACCGTGTAAATCGGCCCCGCCGGCACCCGGTTTTCCTCCAGTATCTGCAACACCTCCTCCGCCGGCAGCGACAGGCACCAGGCGCTTAAAGCGGCATCGATTTCAGCTTCGTGCTGCACGCGCCCGGGATTGGTGGCCAGGCGCGGGTCCTGCGCCATCTGCGGATGACCCGCCGCCCGCATCAGGCGTTGGAAAATAGAGTCGCCGTTGCCGCCGATCACGACATACTTGTCGTCGTTGCAGCGATAGGTGTTGGTGGGCACTATGCCGGTGACAGTGGTGCCGGACGGCTCCCGCACCACACCGGCACCATCGTACTCCGGTACCACCGCCTCCAGCAGATTGAACATGGCTTCATAGAGTGCCACATCCACCACCTGCCCTTCACCGGTCTCGTTATTATTGCGCTCCAACAATGCCAGGGCGATACCCAGGGCGGCGTGAATACCGGCGATGGTGTCGCCGATACTGAGGTTGGGTCGCACCGGCGCCTGGCCGGGAAAGCCGTTGACATAGCGAAAGCCGCTGATACCCTCACAGACCGAGGCAAAACCGGGTCGGGAGGCATAGGGGCCGGTCTGGCCGTAACCGGATATGCGCGCATAGACCAGTTTGCGGTTGATCGCCTTGAGGTCCTGCGGCCCGAGGCCCCAATTCTCCACCACCCCCGGGCGAAAGTTTTCAATCACGATATCGGCGCCGGCGGCGAGTTGTTTGACCAACTCGCGCCCGGCCGGCTCCCGCAAATCGATGGTCACGGATTTTTTATTGCGCCCGAGACTGCGCCACCACAGCGATGTGCCGTTATCCAGCTCCCGCCAGCCGCGAATCGGATCGCCGCCGCCGGGCGGCTCCACCTTGATGACTTCGGCACCGAAATAGGCGAGCAGCGCACCGGCAAAAGGCCCCGCCAGTAACTGTCCCAATTCAATTACCCGCACGCCATCGAGCGGGCGCGACCGCTTGCCGCTCATCTCAAGGCTCTCCGACCTGCAGCACAATCTTGCCGATATGCTGGCTGGACTCCATCAGGCGGTGGGCCGCCTGCGCCTCCTCCAGCGGAAACTCGGCGGCGATAACGGGTTTGATCTGCCCCTGTTCGATCAGCGGCCAGACCTTGGCGGCAAGGCTGGCTGCAATCGCCGCCTTGCGTTGCGGCGACTGCGGCCGCAGTGTGGAACCGGACAGCGTCAACCGTTTAAGCATCACCGGCAACAAATTCAGTTCCACCTCAGAGCCCCGTAAAAAAGCAATATTGACAATGCGCCCGTCAACCGCCGCCAGTTCGATATTGCGGGCAACATAATCGCCCCCCACCATATCGAGGATCACATCGACGCCGCGCTGGTCGGTCGCCGCCTTCAGCGGTTCCACAAAGTCCGCTTCCCGGTAGTTAACGGCGAGTGTCGCCCCCAGTTCCTCGCAGGCGCGACACTTACCGGCGCTGCCGGCGGTGGTGAAAACCTGCGCGCCCAGCGCCTTCGCCATCTGGATGGCGGTGGTGCCGATACCGCTGGAGCCACCGTGCACCAGAAAGCTCTCGCCGGGCTGCAGGCCGGCCCGATCAAAGACATTGGTCCAGACCGTAAAACAGGTTTCGGGCAGGGCCGCCGCCTGCGCCGGCGACAAGCCGGACGGGATCGGCAGGCACTGGGCCGCGGGCACCGCCACTCTTTCGGCGTAGCCGCCGCCGTTGGCCAGGGCACACACCCGATCGCCCGGCCGCCATTGGCTGACCTCTGCGCCCGCCTCGACCACCTCACCGGCAACTTCCAGTCCGGGGATCGGCGAGGCACCCGGCGGCGCCGGATAGAACCCCCGGCGCTGGACCACGTCCGGGCGGTTGACACCCGCCGCGATCACGCGAATCAATACCTCAGCGGGTCCGGGCCGGGGCTCGGCGGTTTCCCGCACCTGCAGTACCTCAGGCCCACCAAACTCGGTGATAGCGATAAAACGCATAGGCAATCCTCAATCAGTGATGCTTACGGCAGTCTGTGAAAACAATCTGCAATTAAAACCTGTAACTATGATTTGCAACTACAATCTGCAACTACGATCTGCAACTACGATCTACAACTACGACCTGAAACAACAGCTAGCAATGCCGCCCCGCGACAACAGTCCACACCGGTTTGCCGCAGGCGACAACTTGCTTTAACGGCGCCGTTCACGGCGCCAGTCTCTCTATTTGCCAGCTCCCGGCTTCCTGCAATCGATACTCAAACCGATCGTGCAGTCGACTGGCGCCGCCCTGCCAAAACTCCATCTGCTCCGGGACGACCCGAAACCCGCCCCAGAAATCCGGCACCGGCACCTCTCCCGCACCAAATTTCTTTTTCATCGCCTGAAACTGTTGCAACAACAACTGTCGCGACGACACCGGACGACTCTGGGCCGAGGCCCAGGCGGCCAGCTGGCTATCTTTGGGACGGGTGATGAAGTATTTCAGGGTCTCGGCGGCCGGCACTTTGGCGGCGCGGCCGCACACCTTGACCTGCCGCTCCATACCGTGCCAGGGAAAGTGCAGGCTCACCTGCGGATTGGCGGCGATATCACTCGCCTTGCGACTTTCATAGTTGGTGAAAAAGACAAAGCCGCGGCTGTCGACGTGCTTGAGAAGCACAATGCGCTGGGACGGCCGGCCGGCGCTGTCGACGGTGGCCAGGGTCATGGCGGTGGGATCGGGCACGCCGCTGGCGATGGCCTGCTCCAACCAAAGATCGAAATGCGCCATAGGGTCGTCGCGCAGGTCTTCGCGCCGCAGACCCCCTTGCAGGTATTCACGCCGAATTTGATCGATATCCATAGATCGTCCTCCCACCATTCACTACAATAACCGGACCATGGATCGCCCCGCAGAGCGCCGCAGGTAGGGATTGTAACGGCTATTTTGCCTAAATGCTGCCGGTCGCGGCGCCGGGCCTTCGACAATCCACCGACAGGCTACCGACACTTGCACAGCTCTCGTTCTCCCGCGCCGGTTACCGGCCTTGTGCTGGCCGGCGGTCGCAGCCGCCGTATGGCGGGCGCCGACAAAACATTTATACGCCTCAACGGTACACCGCTGATCGAGCATGTGATCGATCGCGCCGCACCCCAGGTCACCCGACTGCTGCTCAGTATCAACGGCGACGCCGCGCCCTATCGCCGATACGGGTTGCCGCTGCTGGCCGATGCCCTGCCCGGCTTCGGCGGCCCGCTGGCCGGTATTCTGTCGGCTCTGCGCTGGTTGCGGCAACACCAGCCGGACAGCAACTGGCTGGCGAGTTTCGCCGTCGACACACCGTTTATTCCCGCCGACACCGTGGCCCGCCTGCAGGCGGCGACCGAGCGCGATCACACCCTTATCGCCTGCCCCCGCAGCGGCGGCCGCCAGCACCCGGTCTGCGGGCTCTGGTCGCCGGCGCTGCTGCCGGAGCTGGAAGATTTTTTACTGGTGCAAAAGCAACACAAGGTGGGGCGATTTCTGCAGCAGTGCGCCGTCAGCCGGGTGGATTTCGAGGCGGCAGGCATCGACCCTTTTTTCAATATCAACACGCCACAGGACCTCGAGACGGCAACGGCCTACACAGAGACTCAGTAGCTGCTCGCCACAACCCACCGCCAGGGCCGGTGTCAACGCTAATCATCTATCCCTACTGCCCGTATCCGTACTGCCCGCGGCTCGCCTGCAACATCGTGTGGGGCATTACACGATATCCGCACTGCATTGGTTCGCTGCAAGTCCCGATTCAGGGGCCATTTTGCATCACATTCCGGTATCCGGGTCCCACTCTGGTGCGAACCTGAATGCATGCCAGGTGTGCACCCGTTGCTTAAGGCTTTGGTTAATCCATTGATATAGAAAGACTTTCACCGCACCAACAGCCAGCGCAACACCAATTGGCAAGAGAATTGCCATACAAACGAGAGTACAAGAGCACGGGAGCTCTGATAGAAAAGAAATTTCATCAAAAAGCGTCGATAAAAAATTCTGGTAAAAATTCCGGTAGAAGACTTCAGTGGAACGCGGCGCAAAAGACCCGGCGCACAACAGGTACAAAGCGCGCAGATGTTATGAAAAGTATCGCCAACAAGGGCGACGACAACACGATATAGGCATTGCCAAAACAGCAGGCGATAACATGTATAAAAATTCATCACCTCCCTATCGGCCAGCTTAACCTAGGTCAAGGCGTGGCGATTTTTGCGGGTGCTACACTGACCGGGCCTGCCATGGTAAACGGCTTTGGTTTTACAAAAGCGACTCCCTGTAACCCCGGCTGGCGGTTTGCGCCGGCATGGGGCTGTGACGCCGGCAATCGGGCCGAAGTTGACGCCGCTCGATACGCTGATACTTGCCAGGCTGCCGGATAAAATCGATGTTGTTTCGCAGTAGAAAAAAAGAACTATTCTTATGATTAACGATGATGTGAGTAAAGCGATACCGCAGGTCGTTCGTATCATTTGTCACAGCGGGCAAACCAGCGGCCCCCGTCGCCGAGGCGGCTGCGACCGGTTTGACCGTTTGAAAAACTATTGATCAAAAGCCAATGGAGAACGCTATGAACAACCGTATTGCAAAAACATTCGCCCGCCACCTGTTGGCCTTGGCTGTCGCCGCCGGGGCCGCCGGCACTGCCACCGGCGCGGAGTCGTTGCAAGAGGCACTGCGCGAGGGCGATGTCGAGCTGAGTCTGCGCCTGCGTTTCGAGGATGTGGACATAGACATCGACGGCGCGGACAGCAGCGACCTGACATCGCTGCTGACCCGCCTGACATTCACTTCTGCCGGCTACAACGGTTTCAGCACCCTGATCGAAATGGATGACGTCACGCATCTCACCGACTTTGAAGGCGGTGTTGCCGATCCCGAGGGCACCGAGGTCAATCAGGTCTACTTGGCTTATACCGCCGGCAACACCACGGTAAAATACGGCCGCCAGCGCATCCTGCTGGACAACCAGCGCTTTGTCGGCGGCGTCGGTTTTCGCCAGAACGAGCAGACTTACGACGGCTTGAGTCTAACCAACAAAAGCCTGCCGGACACCACAGTGCTGCTCGCCTATGTCAACAATGTCAACCGCATCTTCGGCGAGGACGATCCCCGCGGCGATCACACCAACGATACCTATTTGCTGAACGCCAAGTACAGCGGTTTTGCCGCCGGCACTCTCACCGGCTACGCCTACCTGATCGACAATGAAGATGCGCCGGCGTTTTCCAGCGACACCTACGGGGTGCGCTTTGTCGGCGAAGCCCTGCAAGGCAAATTCAAGTACACGCTTGAAGCGGCCACACAATCCGACGCCGCCAATAACCCCGATGAATACGACGCGACCTATACCCTGTTGGAGGCCAGTTATAAAGTGGCCGAGGTTACCCTCAAGGGCGGCTATGAAGTCCTCGGCGCTGACGGCACCGACGGCCGCTTCGTCACGCCGCTGGCCACGCTGCATAAATTTCAGGGATGGGCAGACCAGTTCCTCGGCGGCGGCACCGGCAACCTGACCGGCGGCATCGAAGACATCTATGTCGGGGCCAGCACCACGCTGGCCGGTGTCAACTTGTCACTGGTCTACCATCAACTGGGCGCCGACGACAACGACGAGCGGGATTTCGACGACTACGGTAGCGAGTACGGCTTCACTATCGCAAAGAAATTCGGGCCGCTGGCCCTGAGCTTGAAATACGCCGACTTCCGTGCCGATGACGACGCCCGCGACTTTGTGGACGTCTCGAAATTGTGGTTGACCGCGGCGGCAAAGTTTTAACAGGCCGTCAACGAAACGCCGGGAGGTGCCATTCGGGCCGGAGTAAAGATTGCTTTTTTAATTTTTACTCTGGCCTCAAACCCTACGGCTACGTTTTGTACCCGTGCGCGCTTGCCTCGCTCTCACGCGATCTCGAATGAAAATTCAGGTAACAGGATAGCCAGACAACACGGCAGTAGTCGCTCTAACCCTGAAACTGCAGCTTGCTCACCACCGGGTTGGCATACATTTCCAGAGCAATTTGCCGCCAACTGCCATCAAAGGCCGCCAGGCGCCGGTTGAACTGCTGCAATTCCGCGCTAAAGTCGCCTTTGGCGAAGGACACCTGTTTCTCAGTGACCGTCAGCGGCGGCAGGGTACCGTGTAACTGTTCGTACGCCGCACAGTTATTCGGATACAGGACATAGTTCTGGATAATCTGTCGATCGATATCGGCCGCCACTTCATCGGTGTTGGCATAGTCGCCGTGCAGCATCTCACCAAAAGCGACGTGCACATGGCCCTTTTGCCCGGCGATACCGGCGGCGATGCTGGCCACATCCTCGTGCTCGTCCTTTTCATAGCAGCCGTGGGAGCGCTGCTCGTAGAGTTCCGATGCCTTGGCCGCGTCACAGGGATCGAGTTCGTAGGAGATGGAAACCGGCACTATGCGCAGCGCCCGGATGTGCTCAGTCAGAGGGGAGGTTTTCGCCTTGCTCAGGGCAAACATGGTCACCAGCGCGGCGTTGGTGCGGTCCAGACCATCTTTGGCGCGCCCCTCGCGCTGGGCAATCCAGATATTGGCATTGTCTTCGTGCAGTGAATGATAGATATAGTTGGAGAGGTGTTTTAATGCCCGCAGCTTATCGCGCGGCGATGTGGCGGACCGGTTGACAATAAAGCTCTTGTTCAGGCGCATCAAATCAGAAACATAAGGCTTGGTCAGCAGATTGTCGCCGATGGCGATACGCACGGTCTTATGACCGTTGTGGTACAACACCCAGTTGACAAACGCCGGGTCCATGGCGATGTCGCGGTGATTGCTGATAAACAAATACGACTGCGCCGGGTCCAGCCGGTCGAGCCCCGATACCGTCAGGCTCGAGGTGGTGGTCTCGATCATGGTGCGCATGTATTTCTCAATCACTGTCTGAAAATCATGCACACTGTTGACCGCGGCCAGTTGCCGCCTGAGCACTGAGCGAACCAGAGGCTGCATCACCCACGGCAACGCCCTGGCCAGCCGCGGAAAGCGCAGGCTGGCCACCGCGTGGCAGAGTTCCCGGTCACTCAGGATGCGATCGAGAACGGGGCGAACTTCATCGTCATTATAGGGACGTATATCGTCAAACTGTGTCATAGTACTGCTTTTATCAATTTTCTTTATTATGCTGCAGCCGGCGCCATTGTGCAGCCACCGGCGCCGGGCCCGCTGCACCGGCAGGTCCGGTCAACAATTCTTGTCAGCAACCATCTGCCAAAAACCATCTGCCAAAAACCATCTGCCAAAAACCATCTGTCAAAAATCATCTGTCAACAACTATCGCGACCGGGCACGGCAAAGTGTTTGGCGCCGGCAGCGGCTGGCTCTCACCCGCAAGTAGCGCCAAACATACAGAAAATGGAATACAAATGCCACCGCTTGCTGGCCACCGCGGCGACTGTGGCGTGAGATTACCGGGCCGGACCCGCCGCGAGCGCTGGCCTTGACTCGAATTCACCGCACCCTGTCCCTGTCACAAAGGCCCGGTAACAACAGGCCCCGTAGCGAGAGGCCTGTGTGAGAAGTCTGTAGTTAGGAATCTGTAGATTGGAGGCTTGAAGTTGGAAACCTGTAGTTGGAAACCTGGAGTCGGAAACCTGGAGTCGGAAACCTATAGTTGAAAAAAAGACAAACGCAGGACTACCGAGCACCGCAGTCTTCTACCACCTCCTGCAAGGCAATCATGGCGTCGGTTAACTGCTCATCGCTCAGGTAAGGCGCAGGACCCAGGCGCAGCCATTGACCACAATAGTCGGTATGCACACCGATATCGCGCAGTCTGGCGCAGAGTTCGGCGGCCACCGGCGACGAGAGGGCCAGAAAAGCCCCCATATACTCGACGTCCGCAGTCAGTTGAATCACTGTGCGGTTAAAGTCGCAAGCGTGAAAGGTCTTGGCCAACAGCGCTAACTGGTGGCGATTGATATCGTGCAGAAAGGCCGGCGTCAGGCCGCGCCGCTCAAAATAGTCGAAGACATGGCCGGCGCGAAAGTGCGGCAGTGCATCGTAGGTAGAACCGTCAAACCGCTTCGCACCCTCACCGTAGGCAAGTGGTCGCGCCGCGCTATCGTCCCGCACAGCATCGAAGCTCCCGAACCAACCGCTGACCAGGGGGCGAAAGTCGCGCCCCGGCGGCACATGCATAAAACAATTACCGTTGCCCATCTGGCAGTATTTGGCGCCGCCGCCGGCGACAAACGCCTGCTCCAGATTGTCGCCACGCAGGGAAAACGGCAACACATTAACGCTCTGGTAGGCGTCGACAAACAATTCCGCGCCCCACTTTTGACACACGGGCAACAGGGCATCGAGACCCGGCACCAGCAGGCCGGTCTGGCGATTGACCGAACCCAGGCATACAGCGGCGGTATTATCGTCAATCAACACGCTGATGCGCTCGACAATATCCACTGCCGGTTCGCCCGGCACGGCAATCACCTCGATCCCCGCTTCGGCCAGGCACGACAACTGGCGCAGCAGCGACGGGTGTTCACTGGCCACCGTAATAATACGCGGCCGCCGCGACCAGGGTAGAACGGATAAAAAGCGCACAAACAGTTCGTGTACACTGGCCGCCAGGGCAATCGAATCCGCCGCGCTGTCGATGCGCCCGGCAAAACCTTCACGCACCCGCCAGGCTCGCTCGAAGACCTGATCACCGCGCTCCTCGCCGTATTTATTCAGGCAGTCCCAGTGCTCGGCATAGCCTCGCTGCGCCACATCAGGAATCGCCTGGTGGACATGACCGGTCAACATAATTCTGGCACCCACGGCTGCATGACTGTAGTCCTCGGCCAGGGCATTGGGCGATTGAGCCAGCATCGCAAGTGACAGCATTGGGTGCAAAGTCCTCCGGGCGGTATGGCAGCTGGTCGCGGCAGTGGCGTTCCGGCGCCACCGGGTGTTCCCACAAATCGGATGCCCATCAGTATAGTTCAGTTCAGCATTAGTACAGGGCAACCTAAGCACGGAGCACTGCAGGTTCCAGGCGTAATAAGCCCGTACCGAAACAGGGGCGAGCGGCGCGCAGCCGACCAATGCAAACCGGCACCAACAGGCGTTGGGAGTCAGGTCTCAGACTCGCCCCGGCCTTATCTGCTAAACTGTCGCTCAAAACAAAAAGCCCGATAGTCAGAATTATTGCGCCAATGAAAATATTGTTGGTCGAAGACAGTGCCACCCTGCGCCACGCCCACTGTAGTTATCTGCGCAGCGCCGGCCACACCCCCATCATCGCCGAAAGCGGTGAAGAAGCGCTGCAACTGGTGGAAAAAACACCAGTCGATATGGTGATCATGGATGTGGAGATGCCCGGCCTGGACGGTTTCGAAACCACCCGCCTGATGCGCGAGTGGCTCGGTAACGATTGGATTCCCATTATTTTCGTCACCGGCAAAAGCGATGACCAGAGCTATCTCGAAGGGATCGATGCCGGCGGTGACGATTATCTGATCAAACCGGTCAGCCCGGCGATACTCGGTGCCAAAATCAAGGCCATGGAGCGTATCGCCCATATGCGCCAGCAGTTACACCAGCTCAATACCGAACTGGAAACCCTGAGCCAGCGCGACGCCCTCACCCAGGTCTACAACCGCCGTAGCTTCGACGACTTGAGCCGCCAGCAGTGGCTGCTGGCCAATCGGCGCCAGGAACCTATGGCGGTGTTGATGATCGATATCGATCACTTCAAACTCTACAACGATTTTTACGGCCAACTGAGCGGTGACGACTGTCTGGTGAAAGTGGCCCGGGCCATTCAGAATACGTTGCGCCGGCCGGCCGACCTCCTTGCCCGCTATGGCGGCGGGGAGTTCATTATCCTGTTGCCCGATACCAACCTGACCGGCGCCAGGCAGGTGGCCGACGCCATTTGTGTGGCGATTCGGGACCTGCGTATCAGCCATCAAATGTCAAAAACCAGCAGCGTGGTCACCGCCAGCATCGGCGCGGCCTGTACCTCACACTACGACGGCCGCACGCTGCAAGACCTGATCAATCAGGCCGATAAGGCGCTGTATAAAGCCAAGTACGCAGGCCGGGACCGCGCCAAGGTGGTAGAGTTCTCGCCCCTGAAATCCCTGCTGGTGGCCGATGACGACGCCCAGACCCTGGACCTGCTCGGCGATGAGTTAGTGGGACGTTACCAGATGGCGGTGGCCGGCAACGGCGAGGAGTGCCTGGAGATGGCGCAGTCGCTGCTGCCGGATATGATTTTGCTGGATATACGCCTGCCCGGTATGGACGGTCTGGCGGTCTGCCAGCAACTGAAGCGGTTCTCCGATACCGCCAGCATCCCCATTGTACTGATCTCCGGTATGCACAAAGCCGAACAATTGCGGCTGGGTAAAGAGGTGGGTGCCAACGACTGCCTGGAGAAGCCGCTGGACCGGCAGCGACTGCTGGCCAAGCTGGATAACTATCTGACCGGGGTGCCGTAGCGGCTGGCTGGCGGCCGCGCCCGGGATCAGGTGCGGCCTGTCGTTATAAAAGCTGTTACAAAAACTGTTACAAAACGGCGTCAGTCGAGCGAGGAGCGGAAACAGAACCACAACAGACAGTGGGTTTCCTTGGCCTGGGCTTCGCCGACACCCATTTCAACCGATGTCAGGGTGCCGTCGCCATCGCTGTCAATACTGTCAAACATGCCCATATAGTTGGTGTATTCAGCCTCCGTCAGGCGGCCGTTCTGATCGATATCGAGCTTGTTGAAACGCGATCGCAGCAGCGCCTGGCGCTTGGCAACGTCCATATTTTCATACTCGTCGAAGGTCACGCCGCCGTCGTTGTCATTATCCATATGTTTGAAAATATTGCGTTTTTTCGAGGTAATCTCGCTTTGCGTGATCTGTGAATCGCCGTTGAGATCGTATTTCGCCAGCAGCCAGTTACCCTGCGAACCCGTACCCTGAGAACCCGTACCCTGAGAACCCGTACCCTGAGAACCTTTGTCGGACTCGTCAGCTACGGCCGCAGCGCTCAAGCTCCAGACTACCAGCGCCAGCCAAGCCGTCACTGTAAATACCTTCTTCATGGTCCACCTGTTATATCGTTATATCTGGTTTAATGGTCTGTGCCGGACGGCTCCCTCCGCTTCTATCCACGGTCATAGTGTAACGCCGCACTCTGTCACAAAGGGAAATAAATGTCACAAATCGACGACACTATTTAAACTTATTTTGTCTAGCTTTTGAACAAAATAGACAGAATCGCTATATGAAAATAAATGAACGGTTCATCTTGCCCGCCGCACCAATAAGCAGCCGGGCGCTTATCACGACAACCTTTTAACAACAACCTTCAATGGCGCCGATTGTACCAGTTTACCGGCCGCGCGCAGCGATCGACTTGATCCACTACATCCAGGATCAGGGCAAACAGTGCCATACGCACCAACACACCGTTGTCGGTCTGGCGAAAAATAGCCAGGTTGGGGTTCTGGTTCAGGTCCTCGTCCAGCTCATTGGCAGCCGCCCGCGAATCCCGCGGCAGGGGGTGCATGATCACGGTGTTGGGCTCGCAGTACTGGGTATAGATCGCCTGGTTGAGCCGAAACCGCCCGCGGTACAGGTCCGCTTCCCGGCGCGAATCGAAGCGCTCCTCCTGAATGCGGGTGGAGTAGGCGATATCCACATGGGCAATACTGTGGGTGAGATCGTCGGAAACCTGCACCTGGTGCCCCGCCCCACGCAAATCGTCGACGATATCATCCGGCATTGCCAGCTCCGCCGGCGACACCAGGGTCAGGTGCAGGTCGCGAAACACTTTCAACAGCTTGCACAGCGAGTGCACGGTGCGGCCGTACTTCAGATCGCCGATCATGGCGATTCGCATGCCATCCACCTGCCGGTTTTTATCGGCCAGTTCTTTGCGAATGGTATACAGGTCCAGCAACGCCTGGCTCGGGTGTTCGTTGTGACCGTCGCCGCCATTAATCACCGGCACCCGGCTGGCAGCGGCAAATTCAGCCACCGAGCCCGGCTCGGGGTGGCGCATACAGATCACATCGCTGTAGCCGGACAGCACCCTGGCCGTATCGTAGAGCGATTCGCCCTTGCTGATGGCGGAGCTGGCAAAGCCGGTGGTTTCGCGCACCTCGCCGCCCAGCAGGTTGAAGGCACAGCCAAAACTCACCCGGGTGCGAGTGCTGGCCTCGAAGAACATATTGCCGAGAATGGCCCCTTCCAGCACCCGGGTGACACGCCGGCGCAGCGCATAGGGCTCCATGGCATCGGCAACGTCGAATACCCGTTCAATATCCGCCCGTTCAAACTGTTCAATGGAAAGAATATTCGCACCGACAAACTCCACAATCGCTCCTCAGGATTTCCGCTGTGCCGCCGCCCGTTGACAGCGGCTGGGCGGCCGCTAAACAGCCGCTATTGTAGCTTCAGATTTACCCACATAACACCGTTGATCAGCCGCTAAATTGCCAAGATCGCCGGAGAACCACCAGCACACAAAACGCCGTAAAATCGCCGATATGCTGACAAGCGGCCAGAACACTACGAAACCGCCGCAGCGCCTTAAAGCCGCCGCAACCCCGATAAACCGCCAGAGCCGCGATAAACGGCCAGAGCTCCAGTAAATTGCTAGAGTGCCGATAAATTGCTAATAGATAAGGAAGCAGCCCGGACCTCACTGGGGTGTCGGCCCCCATGCGCTGAGTTTTCGCACCGGAATCGGGCGCCGGTGGAGCCGGCACACCGGCGAGGCTGGTAAACATAAACGCAGCCATGGCTGCATCGGAGCAACCCTGCACACTGGCGCAATCCAGGCCAGGTGCGAGTCAAATCCGGTACACCCAATCACCAACAAGGACATATTGTGGCCTTACACCACCCGGAAACCCTGGTCAAATACTGTACGGCAGACACTGCCGGGAAAATTCTGTCCAATCGGTCATTGCGCTGGTGCGCTCCGCACCTGTTTTGCGACCCCTTCGAACTCAATCACGATACCGGGCTGCCGTTCGACCCCCACGAGCTGTTGAGCGCCGCGATCAAAGCGGCTACAGCAATGATTTTTGCGAGGGATGCCCCGCGCGGCAATACACCGCTGGTGACGGCTATCCGGCGCTGGCGGGATGAGGAACGCTTCTCATCCCCGGAGGAGGCCGAGGATGTGCTGCAGGAGCTGCTGTCGCAGATCATCGACCAGCGCCAGGCGGCCATCGACCAGGTCATGATGGACTGGCGCAAGTTTACCCGCCGGCTGCGTATCTGCTGCTTCAGCGCCAAACCGAACAACATCGCCGCCTGGCGCCAGTACGGTGAGCGCCACCACGGCGTCGCCATCCGCTTCCAGTGCGGCGAGTTCACCGCCCTGCCGAAACCAAGGCAGGTCAACTACCGCGGCGGGCGCCCGGACATCACCACACTGCGGGAGCAACTGGGCGTTATCATCGGTGATGAACGTTGCGTGCCACAGGAGCAGTTTTATGAAAAGTTCACCAGTAAACCCACGGTGGACAGCCCCATTCAGGAGTGGCGTTGTTTTCACCGGGCCGATGATTCAACCTCCGCCGACCACACCGATGCCACTAACTGGTTCGACGATATCAAGTTCGAGTGCAACGAGATTACCGGTGTTTACTTCGGCATCTACACCGACACCGCGGTCAAGCGGAAGCTTTGCGAGCTGCTGAAAGCGCAATACAGCCACGCCAAAATCTTTCAGGCGAGGGCGGTGCCGGGCAAATACGAAGTGGATTTCGAGCGCATTACCACCCGCAAGTAAACCGTCGTTCAGGCGCGCAACCGCGCCACCAGGTCCTCGCCGTAAGCCAATAAATCCGCCAGCAGCCGATCCTGCTGCGGGGTCAGGCCGCCCTCTGCGCGCAACTCGGCAACGCGCGCGCCAAAGGCCGCCAGGGTCAAAAAGCCCTCTTCACCGGCGCCGCTCAAGCGTTGCAGGCTGTGCTCGTGCCAGAGCTGCCGCTCCGCCTGCGATAAGGTTTCGGGGAAATTTCTCGCCCGGTACCGAAACAGCAGTTCGGGCAGGCGCGGGTCGTGAAAACTGAAAGAGGTATCGGCCAGGGCGGCGCCGTCCGCCTCGCGCACCTCGCGGACGGTCTGGCGGTCCCGATCGTTCAAAAAACCCGCATAAAGCTGTTGCTCCGGGTCGGCCGGCTGCTCGAACGGCGGCGCGGCGAAGACCTGCTGGATTTTCTCTGCGATATCGGCCCGCAACAGTTGTTGCCAGTGTTTCTCACAGAGGTCGCGGTCGATGTTCAGACGCGCGGCAGCGGCGCGGTCGAGCAACTTGGGGGTCGCCAGTACGGGACATTTATTCAAGTGCACCAGCTTCAGGGGCAGGCGTTCGACCCCTGGCGCCAGCGCGTCTTTCGGGGTGAACACCCGCGCGCGAATCCCCTCGCTGTCCAGCGCCAACAGCGGGCCGGGATCGGCACACAGATCGAACACCACCACGGCATTGGTGTTGGTGGGATGCTTCGCCAGCGGCACCACCAGGGCGGCACACCCCCGCTCGGCGGGAAACATCGACGAAATATGCAGCAGCGGCCGGCGCCCGCGCAAGTCGATCAGCTCCGCTACCCGCTGTTTTTTGCGCAGCTCGAACACATACTGATACAAAGCCGGCTGCCGCTCTTTGACCAGCCTGGCCACGGCAATGGTCGCGTGAACGTCGGACAAGGCGTCATGGGCCGCCTCGTGGGCAAGGCCGTTGGCCTGGGTGATGGCCTCCAGTTTAAAACTGGGTTTGCCCTCGGCGGTATCGGGCCACTCGATGCCCGCCGGCCGCAACGCCCGCGTCAGGCGCAACATATCGATGATATCCCAGCGGGAATTGCCGTTTTTCCACTCCCGCTCGTAGGGATCGTAAAAGTTACGATAGAGGCCGTAGCGGGTTACTTCATCGTCAAACCTGAGACTGTTGTAACCGACACCGCAGGTGCCCGGCTGTACCAGTTCCCGGTGAATGGCGGCCATAAATTCCCGTTCAGTGACACCCTCGGCCAGCGCCTGCTGGGGGGTAATGCCGGTCACCAGGCAGGCTTCGGGGTGCGGCAACATATCGACGGGGGGACGGCAGTACAGTTGCAGGGGTTCGCCCACCACGTTCAGCGCCTGGTCGGTACGCACACCGGCAAACTGGCAGGGCCGGTCCCGCGCCGGCGTTGCACCCCAGGTCTCGTAATCGTGCCAATACAGTGTGTTCAATTTTGCATCGCCCCCGTCGCGCCGCTGTGGCCTGCAACTTACCATCATTTCAGGCGCCGGGATACCGCACCCGGAACAGGCGCGGTGGCGGTGCTGTCAGTGCAAAATAAGGTTAGCTGGTGCGAGTGTGATTCTTTTTGATCATCGCATACAACTCATCCTTGAGATGCAGCCGACGCTTTTTCAGAGTTTCAAAATTGCTGTCGCTGGTGGGGATCGAGCGATTTTCGAGGCCCCGCACCTGATGGTCCAGTTCGTGGTACTCGGCCGCCATACGGGCAAACCTGGGGTCTTCGGTTTTTAACTGGTGGATCAGCTCCCGATCGTCGGGAAAGTCATTTGCCAAACTGTGGTTTGGGATATCTGACATACTTGTTAACCTCCGTTAAAAAGAGCAATCGCTGCTCGAAACAGGCTCGACTCGCCATGTGCGGGGTATGGATAGTGGATGTAAACGGACAACCGGGCGAGCGGATACGGTGCATGCAACCGGAACCCCAAAACGAGAAGATGCAAACGTGACTGCCGGCCGCTTTGCGGTTTGTCGACCCTGTTGGCGCGCAAACCGGGCCGGCGCGCACTGGCGCCCAGGCCGGCGATATAGCGCTAGTGTAAAGAGTATCGCCGGGAGCTGCCAACCCCTGGGGTTAACACTTTCGTTATAACCAAAGCCGGGCTAATTCAGCCACTCAACCAGAAGCTTTAGCCATTGAACCGGTAGCCGCGACCACGAAACGGGAGCCTCAGCCGCAAAACGAAAGCCTCACGGGAACTCAAGCTACCAGATCCGGAGTTCGGCCATACTGCTTTCAAAGAGCTTGTACTGGTTGCGGCCGGCCTCTTTGGCTTTATACATGGCGATATCGGCGTTGCGTTTCAACGTCACCAGGTCGGTGCCGTGGTCGGGATAGAGACTGGCGCCGATGCTGACGGTGACTTTCAAACTACGATCGTCGATGTCGACATCCTGCTGTAGCGCCTCAATAATGTGACCGGCAATGACTTCAATGGCCGCTATTGCGGTGACATCCCCCACCAGCACGACGAATTCGTCACCGCCCAGGCGGCACACCAGGTCCCCCGCCCGCACCACATTGAAAATCCGCGCCGCAACCGACTTCAGCAACTCGTCGCCGATATCGTGGCCGAGGGTGTCGTTGATGTTCTTGAAATTATCCAAATCCAGCAACAGCAGCGAACAGCGGGTCTGGTTGCGCTTGGCGTGAGCGACGGCGGTGGCGAAATGCTCATTCAACAGCGAGCGATTGGGTAGACCGGTCAAGGCATCGTGAAAGGCGCGGTAGCGAAACTCTTCGGCCAGTTTTTCCAACTCTGCGGTGCGCTGCCTGACCTGCTTTTCCAACATGGTATCGCGCTGGTCGATATAGTCGAGCATGCTGTTGAACGCCTGCGCCAGTTCGCCGACTTCATCGTCGCTGCTGAGGCTGGCGCGAATTTTATAATCGCCGGTATCGGTCACCCGGCGCGACAGCTCGTTCAAGTGTTTGATGGGGCCGGAAATCGTGTTTTGAATCACCAGGGAGACAAAGAAAGCGACCAGGCTCGCCAATACGAAAGAGGCGCCGGCATACCACAGCGTGCGGGTAATACCCTCGGTCACCTCGCGGTTGCTCACCCAACTGGTGACAGTGCCGATCTTGGTACCGTCGACAACAATATCGCGACTGAACAAGGCGACACCGGGATAGCGGCCGGGGCCCGAAGAACGCCCGCCGACCACCGGATAGCCGATGTCTGACTCGCGGCTGTGGTACTCCGCAAACACCACATCGTCACCGGTGAACACCAGCGCCGCGAGAATGGAGGGATCGGCGGCCAGCGATCCCAACAGTTCCCCGGCCGACACCGCATCCTCAAAGATCATCGCAGCCGAGATGTTTTTGCTCAGAATATCCAGTTGGGCATTGATCCGATGTTCGCGGTTGCTCTCAAGCGACTGCAAATCGTAGTAGATAAAGGCACCCACGATCACCGTCATAGCAATTGCGGTGGTGGCCATGGATACCAGCATCACCTTGCCGCTGATCCGCAGACCACTCAGCACGGGACGTCCCTGTACCGGGCCGGCATCCAATCGATCAACCTCCAGCGCTTGTGTGCAGCCGGTTACTGCAGCTCCACCACGCCCTGCTCTATTTTTGCCTGCCAGGTTTGCGGCCCGGTTCGATGCACGGATTCGCCATCGGAACTGACCGCAACGGTGACCGGCATATCTTCGACGCCGAACTCATAAATGGCTTCCATCCCCAGTTCGGGAAAGCCCACGACCCGCGCCGATTTGATGGCCTGGGCCACCAGGTAGGCGGCTCCACCGACGGCCATCAGGTATACCGAGGCATTGTCCCGGATCGCCTCGATCGCTGCCTGGCCGCGCTCGGCCTTGCCGATCATGCCGAGCAGGCCGGTCTGCTCGAGCATGGTGCGGGTAAACTTGTCCATGCGCGTTGCGGTGGTCGGGCCCGCCGGTCCCACCACTTCGTCGCGCACCGGATCGACCGGTCCTACGTAATAGATGAACCGACCGCTTAAATCCACCGGCAGGGATTCCCCTTTGGCCAGTAAATCCACCATTTTCTTATGCGCGGCGTCGCGGCCGGTCAGCATTGTTCCGGACAACAGCAGAGTCTCACCCGGCTGCCAGGTTTTTACGTCCTCGGCGGTAACCGTGTCGAGGTTTACGCGCCGCACACTGTCGCCGACTTCCCAGACGATTTCCGGCCAGTCCTCGAGCCGCGGCGGTTGCTGCAGCGCCGGTCCCGCGCCGGTGAGGGTGAAATGGGTGTGGCGGGTGGCCGCGCAGTTGGGAATAAGCGCTACGGCTTTGTTGGCGGCGTGGGTGGGGTAGTCCTTCACTTTTACATCCAGCACTGTGGTCAAACCGCCCAGGCCCTGGGCGCCGATACCCAGTGCATTGACTTTCTGCATCAGTTCCAGGCGCAACTGTTCGGCGCGGTTGGCGGCGCCGCGTTCGGCCAGGTCGTGGATATCGATCGGGTCCAGCAGCGCCTCCTTGGCCAGCAACATGGCTTTTTCGGCAGTGCCGCCGATGCCGATGCCAAGCATGCCCGGCGGACACCAGCCGGCGCCCATCTGCGGCACCACCTGCAGCACCCAGTCGACCACGGAATCCGAAGGATTCAGCATCGCGAACTTGCTCTTGGCTTCGCTGCCGCCGCCCTTCGCGGCAACGTGCACCTCCACCGTATCACCCGGCACCAGTTCGTAATGGATCACTGCCGGTGTGTTGTCGCCGGTATTTTTTCGGGCGCCGTCCGGATCATCGAGGATAGAGGCCCGCAGCACGTTATCGGGATGGCCGTAAGCCCGCCGCACGCCTTCATTAACCATATCCGTTACGCTCAGGTCACCGGCCCACTGCACCTGCATACCCACCCTCAGAAAGACTGTGACGATGCCGGTGTCCTGACAGATCGGCCGGTGTCCCATGGCACACATGCGGGAGTTGATCAGTATCTGCGCCATGGCATCTTTGGCGGCCGGATTGGCTTCTCTCTGATAGGCCCCGTGAACCGCTCGAATAAAATCCGCGGGGTGATAATAGGAGATAAACTGCAGCGCATCGGCAACGCTGTCGATGAGGTCGTCTTGGCGAATCACGGTTGTCATGGAAATACATCTCTTATTCGATTGGGGTGGTAGGATGCCGGCGGCGAACCCGGCGTGCGGGCAGAAATTTTACACCAAGCACTGCCGCAATGCCCGGCTCGTCAGATAACGCAATGGGCTGCTCGTCAACTACATAGACCAAGGTTCTGCCGGTTGCAATAAGTTGTTTGTCATAAAGTCAGGCAACAGGACGGTGCAAGACACTGACGCGGGAAAATCCTGTCTCTATTGTCTTGCAATCGGCCCAGACGGGATTACACTGCAAGTAATAGTTGTCACTGCTGTGAGTTAGTAAAACCCGAATGGCGATGCAAATTGAGCCCTGCCCGTTTTGTCAGAGTAGGCACCTGCATTTCAGCAGTCACCTGTTTTCTCACTCTGTCACCTGTGAAAGCTGCAAGTCCAACGGTCCGCACCGGCGCCTGCTAAAAGATGCCGTAGAGGACTGGAACTATACTGCCAGACTATCACGAGAGGGCAGCGGTGTAGCGCCTGCTCCGGTATTCCAACAACCTGCCACCGACACCGGATCGCTTAAGGGGTTGAAGCCCGTCCGCCCTGTTGCACCTGCTGCTGCAGGCGCAACAGGTCCCGATTGATATTGCGCCGGTAGGCGTCTATCGCCTCGATGGCTTCTTCATTGGTCTTCACGCGCCCGGCGATATCCGTCTGCAGACGACCGAGCTGCTGATCCAGCCGATTGGCCTGGTCGACCACAGACTGCAACTGCTGGCGCTGGGCAACCAAATCACCGGCGACCCGGTCCACTTCCGCCTGGCGCGCGCTGGTCTGGGATTCCAGCGCTGCAACGGACGCCGCCTGCGCCGAGCTGCTGGCCAGTATTTTTTGCGTCTCCGCGGCCGTCGCCTTAAACGACTTGTCCAAGGCTGCGAGCTGCTCCTTGTTGTCGGCGATGGCTTTGCGGTTGCGGTCGTGGGCGACGCCCCAGAGCTTGCGTATCTCCGAATCCGCCCACTTCAGTTTGGCGCGAATCGCAGTGACCGACTCGGTGGATTCGTCATCGGACAGCTCCAGCCGCTGTTCGAGGCTTTGAATGCGCTCGTCGGCCTGTGCCAACCGATTCTGCAGACCGAGTGTCTGCCAATAGACAAAACCCGCCAGGCCCAACCCGGTCAGCGCCAGCAACAGGGCAAAGGGCGTCAGGGACGAACGCTGCACTCGGGTCGGCGGCGGTGTGCCGCCGTGATTCGGTGGCGGTGGGGGGCGGACTTTGGTCCGCTGCTGGTGGGAAGCGATTTCATCACGGTCAGGGGTGATATTGGAAATCGTCGGCTCTCTTCGCTCCGGGGTCATGGAAACACTCAATTACAATACATACAATTACGATGCCTGGTTCTGGACAACGTAGTTTGGATACAGTTTCGGACATAGTCCGGGTACAGCCTGCACGGCGCAACCTTGTCCCTACACGGTCGTTCTAGGACTGCAACAGTATTTCAGCAATGCCTCAACAATGTTGCAACCCTATTTCGACCGTATTTAAACTGTGTTTCAACGACGTCCCATTAACACAGGCGTCGTCTCTCAGCTTAATCGGCGCACTGCGCAGGAACGCTCTGCCCGCCTGTAATCGATACCGGCGCTGGCGCCCGAATTGCCATCGGCGCAGGAATCCTTAACGGCGTTAGTATCCAGTATCTGGCGAACGGCTGCCAGTGGCTTTTGTCTAGAGTGCGACCAACAGCCCAACTAAAACGGCGGTCAGCACCAAACTGCTGACAATGACCCCCTGCACCGTAGTCATCGGACCTTGCTTGCCCGCCAGCGCATTGACCTCCAGCGCCGCCACCAGTGCCAGCGCCACCCACATCCCGGTGCCGCCGCCATTGGCCACCAGCAGGTGATCGCCCTGATAGCCGAGATGGGGCGAGGCGAGCATACAGTAAGCCATGGGAGCGGAAAACAGGGTGTTGGTGCGCGACGCCAACAACGCCTTGGCGGCCGCCTGTGGGCCGTCGCCGCCCTCGACCAGGCCCAGGGCAATTTTCTGGTTGGGCCAGATGACCAACCACACATTCAAAAACATCAAAATGCCGAGCACCACGCCGATCACGATATAGTCATTGATCAGAGAGCCGTGCTGCAGACCCACCAGCAACACCACGCCGGTCAGGAAGGTCATCATGGCCCCCCAGCGGAACCACCAGAGCGCACTGGGCGCCAGCTTGGCTTTGGCATCGCTGAGGGCTTCCGGCGAGGCCTTTTTGAAGTAACCACCCTGCACAAAATTAAAGTAATACAGCAAACCGATCCAGGCGATCCCGAACAACAAATGCGCCCAGCGAAATAAAAATACGATCAGATCTCTGATTTCCATTGGTAATTCCCCACTGTATAGATTGTTATTATTAGTCGTAGAGCTGCGGCTAATGCGCCTTTATACCAAGATTGCGACGCTAATTGCAAAGTCGTAACTGTAGCAGTCAGTAACGTGGGACAAAGCACTGCGCATCGGCAAGTGCCTGTCCCACTGCCGCCACTGCCGGACAATCGGCGGCGATGACGGGCCAGAGGTTGGCGCCCGGGGGATCAGGCAAAATTGCCGTTGACAAACTCCCAGTTGACCAGGGACCAGAAAGCCTTCAGGTAATCGGGCCGCACGTTGCGGTAGTCGATATAGTAGGCGTGTTCCCAAACATCCACAGTCAACAGCGGTGTCACCGCAGAATCCGTTAGCGGCGTGCCGGCATTGCTGGTATCGACGATAGCCACTGTGCCGTCAGCCTGCTTGACCAGCCAGGTCCAGCCGGAGCCGAAGTTGTTGACGGCGGCGTTGGTAAATGCCTCTTTGAATGCCTCGAAGGAACCGAAGGCGGCGTCGATAGCGGCGGCTACCGGGCCCGTTGCGACACCGCCACCGGCGGGGCTGAGGCAGTTCCAGTAAAAGGTGTGGTTCCAGACCTGGGCGGCGTTATTGAAAATGCCGCCACTGGCGGACTTTACGATATCCTCCAGCGCTTTGCCTTCAAACTCGGAGCCCGGCAACAGACCATTGAGCTTGGTGACGTAGGTCTGGTGGTGTTTGCCATAGTGGAACGACAATGTCTCGGCGGAGATATGCGGTTCCAGGGCATCCTGGGCGTAGGGCAATGCGGGTAACTCGATGCTCATATCAGACAACCTCTAGATAGATATTCAAGATAGGTTTGGTTCAGTAAGTGCGGTTCATTAAGTTACGGTTCAAGCGGCGCTATGGTTTAAGCAAAGCTACCATTCAAGCAGAACCAAGGTTCAAACAAGACTGATTTTCAAACAAAGCCGCTGTTCAAACAAAACTAAGGCGCAAGCGAAGGACACCATTTCATTAACAACGCCTGCTTTGTTGAGAACGCCTGCGAACTCTGCCAAAACCTTTTTATAAAGTCAATGCTTTACAAATTTATTAAACAGAAAAAAAGCGGCCGTTAACGGCCGCTTTCTCTGTCTGCGTGGACAGCGCTTACATCATGCCGCCCATGCCGCCCATGTCGGGCATAGCCGGCGCTGCAGCCGGCTTGTCTTCGGGCTTGTCAGCCACCATGGCTTCAGTGGTCACCATCAGACCGGCGATGGAGCCGGCAGCCTGCAATGCAGTACGGGTAACCTTGGCCGGATCGAGAATACCCATCTCCAGCATATCGCCGTACTCGCCGGTGCCGGCGTTAAAGCCGTGGTTGCCCTCGGACTGGCGGATTTTTTCAGCCACAACAGAGGCCTCTTCACCGGCGTTGGCAACGATCTGGCGCATGGGGGCTTCCATGGCGCGACGGGCGATATTGATACCGGCCGTTTGATCATCGTTGTGGCCTTCCATACCTTCGATGGCCTGCACGGCGCGAATCAGTGCTACGCCGCCGCCGGGTACCACACCCTCTTCCACAGCCGCGCGGGTTGCATGTAACGCATCTTCAACGCGAGCCTTCTTCTCTTTCATTTCCACTTCGGTGGCAGCGCCCACTTTGATCACTGCAACACCGCCGGCCAGCTTGGCGACGCGTTCCTGCAGCTTTTCCTTGTCGTAATCAGAGGTGGACTCTTCGATCTGCACGCGAATCTGGGCAACCCGGGATTCGATGTCCTTGGCTACGCCGGCGCCGTCGACAATGGTGGTGTTTTCCTTGGACATGGTGACACGCTTGGCCTGGCCGAGGTGTTCCAGGGTGGCCGACTCAAGGTCGAGGCCGACTTCTTCGGAAATCACAGTGCCGCCGGTCAGAATGGCGATGTCCTGCAGCATGGCTTTGCGACGGTCGCCGAAGCCCGGGGCTTTACAGGCACCAACCTTGACGATGCCGCGCATGTTATTGACCACCAGTGTGGCCAGGGCTTCGCCCTCCACGTCTTCGGCGACAATCACCAGCGGCTTGCCGGCCTTGGCGACATTCTCCAGCAGCGGCAGCAGCTCGCGGATATTGGAGATTTTCTTGTCTACCAGCAGGATGTAAGGATTTTCCTGCTCGGCGCTCATATTGTCCTGGTTGGTGATGAAGTAAGGGGACAGGTAACCGCGATCGAACTGCATACCTTCAACCACGTCCAGTTCATTGTCCAGGGCATTGCCTTCCTCGACGGTAATAACGCCTTCTTTGCCGACTTTTTCCATCGCTTCTGCAATGATAGTGCCCACGGATTCGTCGCTGTTGGCAGAGATGGTACCTACCTGGGCGATGGCTTTTGAATCGGTGCAGGGCTGAGCGATGGAGTGGATGTGAGCAACTGCGGCGGTCACAGCTTTGTCAATGCCGCGCTTGAGGTCCATGGGGTTCATACCGGCAGCCACCGACTTCAGACCTTCGTTGACGATGGTCTGTGCCAGCACAGTGGCAGTAGTGGTGCCGTCACCGGCGTCGTCAGAGGCCTTGGAGGCCACTTCCTTCACCATTTGCGCACCCATATTCTCGAACTTGTCTGACAGTTCGATCTCCTTGGCCACAGACACACCGTCTTTGGTTACGGTGGGCGCGCCGAAGGACTTGTCGAGTACCACGTTACGGCCTTTGGGGCCGAGAGTGGCCTTGACCGCGTCGGCCAGAATGTTTACACCGGCCATCATGCGCTGGCGGGCTTCATCACCGAATTTAATATCTTTAGCTGCCATATTCAGTTCCTTAACTCTTCTCTATCTTCGTTTACACCCGGCTGTGTATTTCCAACTGAGCGGTACTTGCAACCAAGTACGTTCACAACCAGATGCGTCTCTATACCAGATGCGTCTCTATAACCCGATAAACTCACTCGACGTGTGTACGAGGCCTGGCTCGGGGTTTATTCGACGACGGCCTTGATGTCGCTCTCGCTGAGGATAACCAGCTCCTCACCGTCGACTTCAATCGTGTCGCTGCCGGCGTACTTGCCGAACACCACTACATCACCCACCTTGACGTCTACGGGACGGACTTCGCCGCTATCCAGTACACGGCCGTTACCCACGGCAACGACTTCCCCCTGATTGGGCTTTTCCTGGGCAGAACCCGGCAATACGATTCCGCCGGCGGAGGTAGCTTCTTCTTCCTTGCGGCGAACCACAACTCGATCGTGTAACGGACGAATATTCATGGACTTGGTCTCCAAAACTATCTTTATCAATCACTCGTTTCTACGTCGTCACGGGCACAGCCCCTGACATTGAAGGCCTATATGGTGCCGCCCGACAGACTTTCAAGCCCCAGGTCACCGGGCCAGTTTCTGCGATTGGCTCCTCCAGCACACTGTTGCCGGGCGGAGGATAAAATCTAGGTGTAGGCCAAGATGGGGCTGGTTTTGGGAATTTCAACACCGGGGTGAAAAAAAAATACGGCAACCCGGGCTGGTGCCGACCGATGGCGCGCCGGCAGTCAGTCGTGGCGCTTGAATTCGCCTTCCAATGTACGCGAATCGGGGGGCCGGCGGGTCGACTGCCAGACCGCCACCCGCGGCTGCAGGCGTCTAACCATTAGCCGGCGCGAGACCGGCAGCAGGCAGGCGAAGCCGACGGCATCGGTGAGAAAACCGGGGGTCAACAGCAGTGCGCCGCCGAAGGCGATAAACAGCCCCTCGATCACCTCCTGGGCCGGAATCTCCTCCATCTGCAGGCGCTGGCGGGCCCGCAACAGGGTACTGAGCCCCTGTTGGCGCAGTAGCCCCACGCCGACCACGGCGGTCAGTATCACCACCGCGATCGTAAACAGGGCACCGATCTGGCTGCCCACCTTGATCAATATCCATATCTCGACAATGGGCACGGCCACAAACAACAGCAACAAACTTCTCACAACTTCCCCCCGGGACGCAGCGCTACCAGACGTAGCCCACCCCCACGCTCAGTTTGGTGTCCGATTTACGCTCATCCTGCTGGGGCATATTGTCGTAATCGTATTCCACCTTGAATTCTGAAAACAGACCCGCCCCCAGGGGCACATTCAAGCCGGTGTCGGAGTCGAACTCCCAGTCGCCGCTGTCCTCGAAGGAGTAGAATAACTCATTCTTGTGCACCAGCGACGCCGACAGCGGCAGCTTGTAGCGAAAATTGGTGGCCCAGCGCCAGGTAACACGGCTGCTCTCGCGCTCGAACCCCTCGCTGTCACCCGGGCTGCGGTTAAACAGCTCCTTCAGGTAAGAGACCCCGGACTCGAGCGACAGGGTCTTGCGATCGGTTTCCCAGAACTGGTACCCGAGGCCGCTACCGAAGGCGTAACGCTCATCGATATTTTTCGACTCGTCCATACCGAGGCCAAGGTCGTTGACCAAAAACCAGCGCTCCTGAAAAAACCACGACAGCCCGTAGGTGAAATCGAACTCCTCCTCGGCCGCCTCGTCGTTAGTGGATTCGCTCTCAAATTCGACCCCGAACATATGGCGCATATCGCCGCGGCGAAACTCCACCTCGGAATCCACCTCCCAGTCCTCCTCGCGCCGGTTGCCGCGGGTGTGGGTGCCCGCCACGGATAACTTGCCGCGGTAGGTGTGGGCGCCGTTGAAGTGATCCTCGTAGGGCAACAGACGCTCCAGCGCCGCCAGCGGCACCCGCCCGCTGGAATGGTCGGCGCAACTGAACTGCAGCTCCTCGCCGCGCGCGCCCACCACGGCGCAGGGTTCGGAGTGGCCGTCCATTTTCACCAGGGTGGTGGTCGAGAGGCTTTCGACCCGATCCTGGGCAATCGACAGCGTGCCGAAAGAGTCGGATTTCCAGGTGATTTTTTCATCTTCCAGCTTGACCAGGTCGCCCTGCAGCCGGTCGCCGTTTTTTAATACCAACACCCCGGCGACCGCCACGGGTGACCCAAACGGTATACACACGAGCACCAGCACGAGTAACGCCAATCGTAACGACAGGGGCTGCGGACGCTTCACAAGCAAAACCTCATTCGCCAAAATGGCCCCATTCTAACCGATTCACCCCGCAAACCGGGAGACCCGGACCACAGTCCCGATTTACCGCATTACCGAACAAATAGCACAATGAGCCGCTTATGACCGATGAAGACACCAAACGCCGTATCTATCAGGTGGTCAGTATGATTCCCCCCGGCCGTGTCGCCACTTACGGCCAGGTCGCCGAGTTGGCCGGTCTGTCGCGGGCGGCGCGCCTGGTGGGCACCACCATGAGCCGCCTGCCAAAAGACACGCAACTGCCGTGGCACCGAGTTATCAACAGCCAGGGCAGGCTCTCACTGCCGCCGGACTCGCCCGGCTATGCGCGACAGAAAGATCGATTGCAGCGCGAGGGGGTCGAGTTTATCGGCGAGCGCTTGAGCCTGCGCCAGTTTCGCTGGCAGCCCTAGCCGGGATAGTGCAGGGTGTCGAACCAATCGGTAGACAGTAGACGCCAAAGCCGGTGTTGGGTGCTTGTGTTATAGATCGATTAGCATTTCAGACCCGATCACACTTTGTACCTGTGCCGTTTGATACCATACGCGGCCTGGTCATCGATCACTACCCGAGAAGCCGGTGCAACCGGTGCCGGCCAATGATCGGTGACCAGTGCTCAAGATTGCCGGCGCGATATCCGGGCAGCCCGGGCCAGACTGCAGGGCAACAAACGCTTTAAGCGTTTGACTCGCTACCACAATTCGTTAAGGTGGGCGCACCACTTTCCCCCATTTGGATTATAAATGGCTGACTCGGCAATCCAGAATGCGATCTTCAACCGCCGCACGTTAATTTGTATCTTCACCGGCTTTAGCTCCGGGTTACCTTTTTTCCTGCTTATTCAACTGGTGCCGGCCTGGCTGCGCAAGGAGGGTGTGGGCCTGGCGGAAATCGGTCTGTTTTCCCTCGTCGGCCTGCCCTATGTGTGGAAGTTTGTGTGGTCGCCGCTACTCGACCGCTTCCAGTTGCCGCTGCTCGGGCTGCGCCGCGGCTGGATGCTGCTGAGCCAGTTTTTGCTGCTGATCTCCATCGCCGCCCTGCCCTGGCTCGACCTGCACGAATCGCTCTGGTCGATTGCCTACCTGGCCACCGCAGTGGCTTTTTTCAGCGCCACCCAGGATATCGTGCTCGACGCCTACCGCCGCGAGCTGCTGCCCGATGCCGAACTGGGGTTCGGCAATTCCGTTCATATCAACGCCTATCGCATGGCCGGCTTTATCCCCGGCGCGCTGTCGCTGATCATGGCCGATCACTTTTCCTGGCAGTTCGTGTTCGGGGCCACATCGCTGTTTATGCTGATCGGGATGGTGTTGACGCTGGTCATCAAAGAACCGGTGCACGACTTTCACCCCGACACCCTGCACGACGCCGTGGTCGATCCGTTCAAAGAGTTTTTCAGCCGCCAGGGGGTACGCCAGGCGCTGTGGATTCTGGCGTTTCTGTTTTTCTATAAGCTCGGCGACAATATGGCGACCGCGCTGTCGACGCCGTTTTATATCGATCTCGGTTTCAGCCTGACCGAGATCGGCCTGATCGCCAAGAATGCCGCCCTCTGGCCGATGCTGTTCGGCAGCATCGCCGGCGGTATCATTATGATCAAGATCGGCATCAACCGCGCGCTGTGGTTGTTCGGGCTGGTGCAACTGGTATCGATCCTGGGTTTCGCCCTGCTGGCCCACGTGGGGGCCAACAACTGGGTGCTGGCCCTGGTCATCAGTTTCGAATACCTCGGCGTGGGTCTGGGCACGGCCGCCTCGGTCGCCTTTATTGCCCGCACCACCAGCAAGCACTATACCGCCACCCAGTTTGCGCTGTTTACCGCCATCGCCGCCCTGCCCCGCACCCTGGCCAATACCACCACCGGTTTTTTGGTGGAGCAGATCGGCTGGGAAAGCTTTTTCTATCTCTGCGCGGTGCTGGCGCTGCCGGGCATGGCGCTGCTGATCAAGGTGGCGCCGTGGCACGAGCACCCCGTCCCCACCACCCGAGAGGCGACACCGTGAGCGCGATCCTGCAGGTCAGGTCGCTGACCAAGCACTTCAAAGACGTGCAGGCCGTCAATGGCCTGTCGTTTGCCATCGAGCCCGGTACCTGTTTTGGTTTGCTGGGACCCAACGGCGCCGGCAAGACCACCACCATCGAAATGATCGAGGGTATCACCGAGCCGAACAGTGGCGAGATTCTCTACAAAGGCAAACCGCGGGACGGCAGCTTTAAGCTGGAAACCGGCATTCAGTTTCAGTCCACGGCGTTGATGGATTACCTGACGGTAACAGAGGTGTTGGATCTGTTTTCCCACCTCTACCCCCGCGTCCTGCCGCGGCAACAGTTGGCGGACCTGTGCCACCTGGGTGACTTTCTCGACCAACCCGCCGCCAAATTGTCCGGCGGCCAGCGCCAGCGGGTGTTGCTGGCGCTGGCACTGATCAACGATCCGCAGCTGGTGTTTCTCGACGAACCCACCACCGGGCTCGATCCCCAGTCGCGACGCGCCTTCTGGCAGTTGATCGAGGACATTAAAAGCGCCGGCAAAACCGTGGTGCTGACCACCCACTATATGGATGAGGCGGAGCAACTGTGCGACCGGCTGGCGATTATCGACCACGGCCGGATCATCGCCGAGGGCTCGCCGCAACAACTGCTGCAACAGCATTTCGATTACGTGTTCGTCTGCATCGACCGGCAGGACTTTCCAGCGCACCTGGACCCGGCGACACTGGCGCCGTCAGACGCGCCCGCCGGCGCCGGGGCAACACCGCCCGGTGTCGTCGCCGTCAACGGCAGCCAGGTGGCCATCAAAAGCCATGCCGTGGAGGAGACGCTGGAGCAATTGATACAGCAGCGGGTGAAATTGAACTCGTTGCGGGTGCGCAACCCCACCCTCGACGATCTGTTTCTCAAACTCACCGGCCACAGCCTGCGCGAATAATCCCGACCGGGGCAAAGCTGTTTACAGGCGCTGACACCCGCAGCGAACCTTTTCACTTAAAGCGAATTTTTCCATGAAGCAACTACTGGCACTGTTTTTCGCTCGCAACAAGGAGTACTACCGGGATCGGGCTTCGCTGATCTGGTCGTTTGTCATGCCGCCGTTAATCGTTGGGGTAGTGGCGCTGGCATTTGCCGACGGCGGCCAGCCGCTGTTTAAGGTCGGCCTCAGCGGCGACCCCGGCAGCAGCTTCGCGCAGCCTCTGCGCGCCGATTACATCAGGACCATCAACTACAGCGATCACGCCGCCGCGCTGATCAAGATACAGCACCACCAACTGGACCTGTTGCTGGCCGCCGATCAGCCCGGGCGGTACTGGATCAACCCGACCTCCCAGCGCGGTCAGGTACTGGAGCAGTTGTTGCTGGCCACCCACCCCGACTGGCAACGCCAGGAGGCCGCGGGCCGCGCCGTGCGCTATGTGGACTGGGTGATACCCGGGATTCTGGGCATGAACATCATGTTCAGCGGTCTGTTTGGAATCGGTTATGTGATTGTGCGCTACCGCAAAAACGGTGTTTTAAAGCGCCTGCAGGCGACACCGGCAACACCGTTTCAGTTTCTTACCGCCCAGGTGCTGTCGCGCCTGATCATCATGATGATCGTCAGCGCCCTGGTCTATGTGGCCTGCGACCTGTTCCTGGACTTCATCATGCTCGGCCGTTACCTGGACCTGTTATTGATTGCGCTGGTGGGCAATATCGCCATTCTCTCCCTGGGCCTGATCGTTGCCAGCCGGCTCGCCAGCGAGGAGTTGGCCAACGGCCTGCTGAACTTTTTCTCCTTCCCGATGCTGTTGTTGTCGGAGGTGTGGTTTTCGCTGGACGGGGCGCCCGCGTGGTTGAGCCAGGTCTCGCAACTGCTGCCGCTCACCCATCTGGTGCAGGCCGCCCGCAGCGTTATGCTCGAAGGGGCCGGCCTGGCGGCAATCGCCCACCACCTGTGGGCAATGCTGGCGATGGCCGCCATCTTTCTGGGGGTGTCGGCGGTGCTGTTTCGCTGGCGTTGAGAGGCTGCCCGGGCAATCGGGCTAATCCCGAAAGTTTGTAAACTGCAGCGGCATATCGATATCCGCCTCGCGCAGCAGCGCCATCACCGCCTGCAGATCATCGCGCTTTTTGCCGGTGACACGCACCTGGTCGCCCTGAATCTGGGCCTGGACCTTGAGCTTGGCATCCTTGACCAGCTTGACGATACGCTTGCACAGCGCGCTGTCCAGCCCGGTGCGCACCACCACCTCCTGTTTGATCTGCTTGCCGGAGGGCTGCGGCTCGCCGGCCTCGAGGCAGGCGATATCGATCTTGTTCTTGTGCAGGCAGGAGCTGAGCACGTCGTACATCTGGGTCACCTGGAAATCCACCTCGGCGGCAATGGTGACCTGGTACTCATTGCGCTCAAAACTGGCGTCGACGCCTTTGAAGTCAAAACGGTTGCCAATCAGTCGATTGGCCTGATCCACGGCATTGGTCAGGGTATGCAGGTCCACTTCTGAAACAACGTCAAATGAAGGCATGGGTGCTCTCTATCGGGTCTATGGTTCTAGTTCTAGGTTCCTGGGTTCTATTGGCGTTTTCCAGTACTCTGGCCAGCAAGCCTTTTCACCCAAGACAGGTTTTGGTGTCCGTAATCAGACCGGTCCCGCCTATCGGATCACTCGCTGCGAAAGCGGCTTACGATAAAAAAGGGCGCTGATTATAACCTTCCTGGCGACCTAGCTACAGCCTGGAAACTGTGACTGGATTGAGCGTGTGAGTAACTTAAGGATGAAAAATAAGAGGGGGAATAAGACCCCCACCGGCCGCGCACAAGTGCAGTTCAATGGTTCTAGTGCTAGTGGCGCATCCCTGCCGTGGTTGAGGAGAACTGTAAATTTGTACAGTGCGACCGGTGAGGAATTTAATGATATGCCTCTGCCCGAGCCTCGTCAAGCAATTCTTCCAACCGGATTGTAATTAATGCAAGATTTTTTAAGCACCTTAAAAACCCGCATCTACAAGGGATGTGATTACTTACATACAAAATGAATAAACGGCTTTTGCCAAGGCCCGGCGGCACGCTGCACAAACGCCGCCAAAGCGGCGATTAAAGAAAAAGCATGCCCTGAGCGCGCTCCCAACAGCCGCGACAGTACCGGCAAATCAGGCCACCAGCGCCCGCATCAACCGACTGAGCTGTCGCGATATAGTGTCGGGCCGGAATTGACCAGGTACGGCTATGGCCTGGCACTCGAGGTGTTGCAGGGTACCCATAATCAGCTCCGCATCCGTTTCCGGTTCGGCGGTACCGAGCCGCCGGCACACCGCCACAAAGTCGGCCAGAAAGCGGCTGCGCAGCTTGTGAGCGAGTTCGCGCTGCGATTCGTCCAGGTGCAGATCGAAAAAGAAGGTCATTTCCACCGCCACGCCCTGGGGATGCTCACGGATATGGTGCTCGAGATAGTCGGTCATAGTGCGCGCCAGGCTGTCGGCGATCTCCCGGCGCACCGCGGCATCGGCCAGTGCCGCCTTATCGAAGCGGTCCAGATAGTCCAATGCCGCTTGTAAGTAACCGCCCGCTTCGCGGTGCAGGGCATCCTTGTAGTGGGTAAAAGCCTCGGCCACCAGTTGGCTGAGATCTTTGAAGTAATAGGTGGTGAGGGACAGGTTGACGCCGGCCTCCCTTGCCACTGCGCGATGGGTCAGGGCGCGATAGCCCTGATCGGCAATGACGCGTAAAGCGGCCTCGAGAATCTGGCGCCGGGTCTGCTCGCCTTTAGCGCGGCGGGGTTTGGTGCTTGTTCCGGTGGAGTGGGTTGGTGCCTGTCCCTGTGGTGTTGGTGCAGTGCCTGTCCCTGGTGGTGCCTGTCCTGGTGGTGGTGGTCCTGGTGGTGGTGCTGTTGGTGACGCCTGTTGAGCCCCCGTACCCGGCGGGCTTGATGCCTGTCCCTGTGTGGGAGTGCCTGTCCCAGCAGTAGTGAGAGTGCCTGTCCCAGTAGTGCCTGTCCCAGTAGTGCCGCCAGTAGTGCCTATAGCGGTCTCCTCACTCTCGGCGCGGCATGGTTTAGGCCCTGTAGTGGTCTTTGAACTGTCTTTGTACTGCATTGGATCGCTACTGATTGCTATTTCACTGCCATATTTCGCTGTTTTACCGAGTGATTTACCGGGACAGGCGTCACAGTCACGCCCGCCGCCAACAGGTATCGATAGCACTCGCTTCGGGACAGCCCGCCGGCCCTGAGCCTACACGATCAGGGTAACCAAGGCTAACAGGCACAACCACAGCATCAGGGTCCGCGACAGCAGCGATTGCAGGGCCCGCAGCTCATTTTCCGAGACCTCCTGCGCCACCTCCTCGCCGATGGTCAGGGCGCCGCGGATTGCATGCATTAACACCTTCGCCGAGGGGCTTTCGAAGCAGGTCATAAACGCTCGCCACTGCTGGATACAACCAACAAAATTTCCAGTCAAGGCAAACGAGCCGCCCAACAACCGCACCGCCGGCCACTCCAGCAACCACAGCCAGCGCCTGGCCGCGGACTCCTCCTCGCGACTTTCCTCGCTAATCTCATCGCCACTCCCCTCGCCGTTCTCCTCATCGCTCTCATTCCCATCACTATCCTCGCCAGTACAGGACGCCAGGTACAGGGAACTGAGGCGATAAAGTAGCGCACCCGGGGGGCCCAGCAAGACGAACCAGAAAAGTACGGCAAACATGCGCTCAAAGCCGCGGTAGCCGGCGGCGGCCAGCAGCGGTTCGTGCAGGCTCGGCCAATCTTCATGGGTTGTATCTTCCAAAGTGGCGCCCAGTTGCCGGGCTGAGGCCACCGCCGCCGGCCAGTCGCGGTCGCTCCAGGCGCTCAGGTACCCCTGTAAGGAGGCAGAGAAGTCGCCGCGGCCGAGGCTGTAGAGCAGCACCGGCACGGCAATCAGTACCTCCAGCCAGGCCCCGAAGGCGGTCACTATGTCAATCGCCACCACCAGCGCCAACAGCGGACCCGCCAGCGCCAGAATCAGCACCAGCGGTGGGGTTGCCGCCAACCAGGGCTGCTTTTTCAGCCATCCCACCCAGCGCCGAAACCATTGATCGCGGTGCAATGGTGCCCCCGACCCCCATAGCTGGACCAGACCCAGCACAATCAAAATCGTCAGCAGTAACATGACGGTTTATTCAACTCCCCAATAGTGATGTTTAGTTATTTTTCCCAGTTAGGGCTCTCTCTGCCAGTCCAGTACACTAACCTGCCAGTAGCTCCTCCGGCGGCAGGGTGCGGGGACGTAACTTCAGTTGCGTCCCCTTAGAATGGTGCCACTCCCCTCCATCAAAGCACCACCACCTGTCACTCCGATCTTCATTCATCTCTTTTTCGACATCGCAACAACGGACGGTAGCGCTGGTAAAAAGCCATATGATCCGCCTCGACGGCTCGGTGCTATTCCGCCCAGCTAAACAAGATCGGCCCGATAGCGACGCCAGTCGAAACCGGCACCGGGATCAGTTTTGCGGCCCGGTGCAATATCGCTGTGTCCGGCAATGGCCTGCGGCGTCAACTCGGGGAAGGCTCCCAGTAACGCCCGGGTGACCGCTGCCAGCTCGCGGTATTGCTCGTCAGTGTACGCGTCGACATCCGTGCCTTCCAGTTCGATACCGATGGAAAAGTCGTTGCAATTGTCCTGTTGCTGATAACAGGACGCGCCGGCGTGCCAGGCGCGGTCGAAACAGGAAACGAACTGGGTCACCCCGCCGTCGCGGGCGATCAGCAGGTGGGCGGACACCCGCAAGTCCACCAGGGTCTGGAAGTAGGGGTGCTCGGACAAGTCCAGGCTATTGGTAAAAAACCGCTCAATATGACCGCCGCCATAACGCCCCGGCGGCAGGCTGATGCTGTGAATCACCAGCAGGCTGACCGAGGCCCCCGGCGGACGCCGATTGAAGTTAGGGCTCACTACACGCTGTACACCCCGCAGCCAGCCCCGCTTATCGATGGTATAAGTGGAATTCCCGACAGCCAAATACACCTCCCGACCCAGCCGTTGGGGGCTCATTAGACAGGTATTTTGGAGAGGGGTCCAGTGTCGGGGACAGCTTCAAAGAGTATTAACAGGCCCTGAGTAAGTGCTCTTAACTACTGGTCCTGGATTTGCGCAGGTTGCCGATCACCGACTCCAGCGCCCGATCAAACAGCATACCGTCATCCAGCAGGCTCAGCGCCCCGGATTGCATGGCCGCGGCCAGGCTGTCGCGGGTTTTCTCGGCCACCTTCACACCGCTGCGATTGACAAAAATATACTTGCCGGTGGGTTTGATAATGGCTGCCAGGCGACAGCGATAACGCTTGTTGTTCTCATCCACCATTTCAAACCAGGTGCCCTGGGTCAGCCTGTCGATCTGTTGCAATTGCCGGCAGTGGGATTGCCTGGAGGCTTCGCCACTGACCGGCATATGCTCCGACACCACGCTGGCGGCCGGCGCTTGGGGCGTCTCCGGTGGCAGTGTCGCTTCGGCGTCGCCATCGATATCCGACACTGCCGGGCCGCCGAGGGCGGCGTCAATTTCCGCATCCAGTGCATCCATCAGGGCGGCGTCGGCGGTTGAATCAATCGCATCCGGCTCGCTGTCGGCAACGGGCGCTGGCGGTATTGCGGGCGCCGGACTCGAAGTCGGACTCGGACTCGGGCTCGGCGCCGGTGCTCTGCTCTCGGTGCGCGAGGTTGATTGAGTCTTCGCAGAGGAAGTTGCAGGGGCTGGCGATGCCGGCGCCGCCTTGGCCGCGGCAAGCGACTCCGCTCTCGGGGCCGCCGCTGGAGCCGCACCAGTTTCTCTGGACACTTCCGCCCTCGCGGAAGCTGCCGGGTCGGCGGCAACGGGCGTCTCAGCTTCGGCTGCTTTAGGTTCGGGTTCAGGTGCCTCCGCGGCACGCAGTTGAGCGATATGCAATATCTCGAGCTGCTTGAACAACTGTGTCATCTCAAACGGGTTGTAGGAGACACTTTCCAACCCCTGACGCAGCCGTTTCAGCAGTTTCGGCACCAGTTGCAACATTTCCTGGCGATGCTGCGGGCCCGGGGTGGCATCGATACTCCAGATCAAGTCGTCGACCACCTGCAAACCGTCTTTCCAGTCCTCGCTGTCGGTGCCCTGCTTCAGGCAAACGAGAAACAGCACATTGCTCCAGGCATCGCGCAACAGTTTTTCCACCACCGGGGGCAGTGCCAGACCATCAGTCTTCTCACTCAGCGCCTGGGTTACCCGGGCTCGTGCCACCTCGGCCTTGGCCTTGCCGTCCTCGGCGTCGATGGTGCGCTGCTCCAGCAGCGTGGCACGGCGTTTTTCTTTTTCCACAAAGGAGACAAAATCTGCCAGCACCTCGGCGAACAGTTCGACATCAGAGCCGAACTCACCCAGTATGCGCTGCACAATAGACTCGACTTTGCGGTACAGGGGGTCCTGGCGCTGGCCGTCGTCCTGCCAGCCGAGGCCAGCGGTGGCCAACTCGTTCAGCAGGCGCCGGGCGGGGTGGCCGCCCTTGTTGAAGAACGACTTATCGGAGATGGCAACTTTGATAATCGGAATCTGCAGCCGCGCGATCAATCCCTTCATAGGCTCCGCGAGATTGCGGTCGTCGAGGATAAACTCGAACATCATATTCACCAGGTTGATCACATCGTCGTCAACCTGGCCGATATTCTGCTGGCGGTCCTGGCTTTGCAGCAATTGCTGCAACAACTGGCGCAACTGCAGTTGCGGCACCAGGCCGCCGCCGGCCACCCCGCTACTGAGTTGCTGCGACTGGATGCCGGACAGCAGGCCGATCAAATCGCCCGAGCCGAGTGCGGGGCCCGCGGCTGGGGCCGCCCCCGGTGCTGTGTCGCCGCGCTGGTTGGCCAGCAACCCCCGCAGCGTGTGCAAAATTTCGTTGTCGGCTGCCGCGTCCTGGGCCGGCGCCATACTCTGTGCCGGCGGCGCCTGACGCTGCGCGGCCGGTGGGGGCGCGGCGCGGCCGGACCCGGGTCGGCGGCGGCTGCGCTGGCGTAGCGAAGGCAGAATATTTTGTTCGATCAACGCGTTGTTGAGGGCTTGGTAAAACTTGCCCAGATGGGCCACCACATAGTTATCAAACAGTTTGAACAGGACCAGTTTGGCCTTGATATCGATCGCCAGTTCCTGGGCCGTATCGGCGAAGGCGCGGCAGACCACATCGGGGCCAAACGGATTGTTTCTCGGGTAGACCTTGACCGGCACCAGACTGTCCAGGCGCAGGGTCAGGTGTTGGATGGGTTCGGCGTGGCGCTCGCTGGCCTTGGCGATCATGCCGTCCGTGGCGACCAGTTGCTCCAGCTCTTCGTTTTGCACCAGCGATAGGTTATCGAGGGAGTAGGCGTCGTCGGCGTCCGCTTGCGCGGCGGCATGTTGCTGATTGGCCAGGAGTGCGAATGCCTTGTCGATGGCGGTGCCAAAATCCGCTTCCATGGCGCGGCGGCGGATGCGCACTTCGCGCATAGAGTCGAAATAGAGGTTCTGATCCTGGTTGCTGGCCGCTTTATCGGCCAGTTCAAACAGGGCGTCGTCGGCGTTATCGAACAGCCTTCTGAGCAGACCCAGTAACAGTTGTTTGCCTTTGTCCTGCAACTGGTGAACAGGCGCCGGCAAACGCGCCGCCTGGGCGCGGTAATCCTGATTCTTCGACTTCAAAGGTACCACCTTCGCCGTGCCAGACATATTTTGGCATCTCCCCTCAACCTAAAAGTCTTACTGCGAGCCAGGCGGGCTCCCCACAACACAGACGGTGGTAGCGGGTTCCCGATTTCCGGATATATTTGGGAGTATAATCAAAGCCGGGACAGGTCCCAGAGGGAAATGTTAATATCGAGACCCGCATCACAAGTAGTTATAACGCTGCCAGGCGTTTATAACCCTACAGACGTCTCAGTATCCTGAGATAATGCTCAGCGCTATAACGAGGGTTAGTCATGCAGGACAATCATCCACAACGCGAGACACCGGCCGGCAAGTCCATGGGCAAGGGCATGCTGATAGTGGCGTGGGTGATTGCTTTGGGATTATTGACGACATTTTTCGCCGGCTGGGAGGGGCGCCAGTATAACCCCAATACCAATATCCAGGGTCAGGTGCAGAGTAATGTCAGGGAAGTGGTGTTGGAGAGTAATCGCCAGCATCACTATGTGGCGACTGGTCTGATTAACGGTGAGGAGGTGGTCTTCCTGCTCGACACCGGCGCCAGCGATGTGGTGGTGCCGGCGCAACTGGCGGGCAAGCTGGGGCTGAAACGTGGCAACGCGGGTTATGCGCAAACAGCCAACGGTATCGTGCAGGTATTTCGGACCCAACTGGACACGCTGGACCTGGGGGTTATTCACTTGAAGGACGTGCGGGCCAGTATTAACCCCGGGATGTCGGGGAACGAAGTATTACTCGGGATGAGCGCGTTGAGGCATGTGGAGTTTACCCAGCGTGGCACGCGGTTGACATTGCGGCAATACGGGCCATGAAGACGGCGGGAATTGCTGGTAGACTTGTGGTTTTTGGTGCCGGTAGAAACAGAAGCTGTGTTTGATTCTATTCCTGATTTGAGACGAGACGTTGTTGATAGTGTTCGGCGGGCGCTGGCTGAGGATGTGGGTAGTGGGGATATTACGGCTGGGTTGATACCCGACAGCAAATTAGCCAATGCCAGAGTGATCACCCGCGACAACTGCGTAGTTTGCGGCCAACTCTGGGTAGACGAAGTTTTTCGTCAATTGGACCCAGGTGTGGACGTTCAATGGTCAGTAAAAGACGGCGATCGAGTACAAGCCAACACCGAACTTTTCTCTCTCCGGGGTAAAGCCGCGAGCCTGTTGACCGGGGAGAGAACTGCACTTAATTTTTTGCAACTTTTATCGGGCACTGCCACCACCAGCCGCCACTATGCCGATCTGGTTGAAGGTACGAACGTCAAACTCCTGGACACTCGCAAGACTATACCTGGTTTGCGCACAGCACAAAAATACGCCGTTAGCTGTGGCGGGTGTTACAACCATCGCATCGGTTTATTTGACGCCTACCTGATCAAGGAAAATCATATTGAAGCCTGCGGCGGAATAACAGCCGCAGTAACAACAGCCAAGACAAATGCTCCCGGCAAACCCGTCGAAGTGGAAGTTGAAAACCTCAATGACTTACAAGAGGCACTTGCGGCGGGAGCTGATATTATTATGCTCGATAACTTTCCTCTCGAACTGTTGAAGCAAGCTGTCGCAATAACCAATGGCAAAAGCTCACTGGAAGCTTCAGGAGGCATAACCGATGCAAACCTGCGCAGTGTTGCGCAGACAGGAGTGGATTTTATTTCATTGGGTGTCTTGACCAAAAACTTACAGTCAGTTGACTTGTCTCTACGACTATTTTAAGTGAATAACTATACTAATATAGCGGTAGCTCATCCTTGAGCTCATTCATTATCTATCGAACCGCAGACCAGCTATCGCCGGCGACAAACTGGCGAGAAGACACTAACGTAAACTAGGTTCAATTATCTTGTGTTAACGGCAGTCTGGAGAACTACATAATATGAAAGCCGTCATTTTGGCCGGCGGACTCGGCACTCGTCTTAGCGAAGAAACCTATATAAAGCCAAAACCTATGGTGGAAATAGGCAACAAACCTATCCTTTGGCATATTATGAAAGTCTACTCGGCCTACGGTATCAACGACTTCATTATTTGCTGTGGCTATAAGGGCTATATGATAAAGGAGTACTTCGCCAACTATTTTCTTCATATGTCTGATGTCACATTCGATATGGCCAAAAACGAAATGAAGGTACATCAGAACAACGTGGAACCCTGGCGGGTCACGCTGATAGATACCGGCGAACACAGCATGACCGGCGGCAGGTTAAAAAGGGTTCGGGAATATATCGAAAGCGACGAGGCATTTTGTTTTACTTACGGGGACGGTCTGGGCGACATCAACATAAAGAAACTTATCGAGTTTCACCGAGAACACGGCAAGCAGGCAACCCTGACGGCAACACGTCCACCAGGCCGTTACGGTGCATTGAAACTGGTGGATGGTCAGCGCGTGGCAAGCTTTCAAGAGAAGCCAGACGGCGATGGGAGTTGGATAAATGGCGGCTTCTTCGTGCTGTCTCCGCAGGTGATTGAGCGTATCAGCGGAGATGACACAAGCTGGGAGGCGGAACCACTAACCTCTCTCGCTACCGACGGTGAATTAATAGCGTTTATGCACAGTGGTTTCTGGCAACCTATGGATACGATTCGGGAAAGAAACCTCCTTGATGAGTTGTGGAACAGTGGCAATGCCCCCTGGAGAGTCTGGTGATTGACCCGAGCTTCTGGAATAACCGCAAGGTTTTTGTGACCGGCCACACCGGATTCAAGGGAAGCTGGCTGATCCTGTGGTTAAAGCAACTCGGAGCCCGTGTCACCGGCTATGCGCTCGCTCCGCCGAGCCAACCGTCGATGTTTGAACGGTTAAATCTCAATGACCAAATGGAAAGCAGTGTGACCGGTGATATTCGGGATGCCGCACATTTCAAAGGAGTATTGCAGGCAGCAAAACCTGAGATAGTCATACATATGGCCGCCCAGTCTCTGGTGCGCGACTCCTACCTCGATCCGGAAACTACCTATGCCACGAATGTTATGGGCACTGTCAATCTGCTGGAAGCAACACGCCACACCTCCAGCGTCAAGGCGGTGCTTAATGTCACCACCGATAAATGCTACGAGAACAAAGAGTGGGTATGGGGCTACCGGGAACAAGACCCACTTGGCGGGAAAGACCCCTACAGCAGCAGCAAAGGTTGTGCAGAGCTGGTTTCACATGCGTATAGAAATTCCTTTCTTAAAGATGCAGGTATTGCTTCGGCAACAGCCCGTGCAGGTAACGTTATAGGCGGCGGGGACTGGGCAACCGACAGAGTAATACCCGATGCCATACGGCACTTCACATCAGACAAAACGCTTAGGATACGCAATCCTGGAGCCATACGCCCATGGCAACATGTTTTGGAGCCACTAGCAGGATATTTAATGCTTTGCCAGCAACTGTACAAAGAGCCCGACACCTTCTCGTCGAGTTGGAACTTCGGTCCTCGGTCGAACGATGCCGTAACAGTGTCGTTTTTGGCAGAGACGCTTACAGCGCTTTGGGGTGATCAGGCGCGCTGGAAACTCGATACAGACGACAATCCCCCTGAGGCACAATATCTCAAACTGGATTGCTCGAAGGCAGAAATGCTGCTCAAGTGGCAGCCGATTTGGCCACTGGGACATGCTTTGAAGGAGACTGTCGGCTGGTACAAAGCCTTTTACCAAAATGAAGATATAGTGGCATTTACCCTGGATCAAATTGACCGCTATCAAGCGGAGCATATGCAGCTATGAGTCACAGATTTGAATTTGTCTCACTGTCTATCCCCGGGCTCTACCGAGTTATAAAGAAACCTCAAAACGACAGCAGAGGGTTTTTCTGTCGATCTTTTTGTGCTGAGGAATTCCGTGAGATCGGCTTAGCCGAATCCATTGCCCAGATAAATCATACCTTAACAAAAAAAAGAGGTAGTATCCGGGGTATGCACTTTCAAAACCCGCCTCATGCAGAAGTAAAAATTATTAGTTGTATCAGAGGCAAGATATTCGACGTCGTGGTCGACGTGCGGAAAAACTCGCCAACTTATCTTCACCTCCATATGGAGCTTTTAGGTGCAGAGGACAACACTTGTCTATATGTACCCAAAGGGCTGGCCCACGGCTTTCAAACACTGACTGATGATTGTGAAATGCTGTACCTGCACTCTCAGTCCTACGAGAAAAGCGCTGAAGGGGCACTTAACCCGATGGACCCGAAACTGGCCATTGACTGGCCGCTGGAGACGAGTGAAATTTCTGATCGTGATCGCAACCACCCGATGATCGATGCAGGTTTCAAGGGAGTATAAGACTGGTGAAATGCAGGCACTGTCAGACGGAGCTTCAACACACATTTGTAGACCTGGGCACCGCGCCTCCTTCAAACGCCTATTTGTCAGAGCAGCAATTAAATGCGCCAGAAATCTGGTACCCTCTTAAGGTACTTGTCTGTCACAACTGTTGGCTGGTTCAAACAGAGGACTTCGTCAATGCCGAAAGCCTGTTTTCAGAGGATTATGCCTATTTCAGCTCCTATTCTCTATCGTGGATCGAGCATGCCAAGCACTACGTTAGCCATATAAGCCAACAACTACGACTGCAGGCCGACAGCTTAGTCGTTGAGATCGCTGCTAACGACGGCTACCTGCTCCAATTTTTCAAAGAGAAAAAGATACCCTGTTATGGCATTGAACCCACGCTAAGCACCGCCGCAGCCGCCAAGGAAAAAGGTATTGATGTAATAGAAGAATTCTTCGACGTGCCACTAGCCGAAAGACTAGTATCTCAAAACAAACAAGCAGATTTGATTGTCGCCAACAATGTGCTGGCCCATGTCCCGGATATCAACGGCTTTGTAAAAGGTATTTCCTTGCTGTTGAAGCCCGGCGCGGTGGCAACATTTGAATTCCCTCACTTGGTAAACCTTGTAACCTCAAATCAATTCGATACGATTTACCACGAGCACTACTCTTACCTTTCTTTGACCACTGTGCAGCGTATTTTTAAGACCAATGGGCTCTCCATATACGATGTAGAAAAGCTACCGACCCACGGCGGCAGCCTGCGGATTTACGCGCAACATAGCGGCACTGGTTCAAAACCTGTCACTTCGAAGGTCGAGGATCTGTTGAAGTACGAAAGCCGAGCTGGAGTGTCCGCTTTGGATTACTACCAGAAGTTTCAAATATCTGCCAATAAAGTCAAGAATGAGCTTCTGAAGTTCCTGATAACAGCCCGGCAAGAAGGGAAAAAAGTCGCCGCCTACGGGGCCGCGGCGAAAGGCAATACCTTGATTAACTATGCAGGTATAAAACGCGACCTAATCAGCTGTGTTATCGACAAAAACCCGGCCAAGCAAGGCGGCTTTTTACCAGGCAGCCGTATTCCAATAGTGGACGAAACGCACCTGGCACAGGAGCGGCCGGACCTAGTCGTCATTCTGCCTTGGAATCTCAGGGACGAGATTACAAAACAGCTTGCCTATATACGCAACTGGGGTGGGCAATTTGCTACCGCGGTCCCAAAACTGGAGGTATTTTAATGAAAGTTGTGCTTACCGGTGCATCAGGCTTTATCGGTGGCTACGTATTGGCTGAGTTACTGGACAGGGGCACCGATGTCGTCGTCGCAACTCGCAACCCCGGAGTATTCGATACCAACCAGCAAGCTAAGGTCGTGACATTGGATATTTCCGCTCCCGGCGAAGACCTTTACGATCGTCTGGACCGCCCCGATGTCCTTATTCATCTGGCATGGGATGGCCTTCCCAACTATCACTCACTCCACCATTTTGAAACAGAGCTTCCCGCCCAATATCACTTTATAAAAAAGGCTGTTGAAAGCGGTCTCTCTTCTGTAGTCATAGCTGGCACATGCTTTGAATACGGCATGCAGGCGGGAGAATTGACCGAAAAAACCATCTGCCAACCCGAAAACGCTTACGCTCTGGCAAAAGACACCCTGAGACGACAGCTACAGCTTTTAACGAAAACCACGTCATTTAATCTGACGTGGGCCAGGCTTTTCTATATGTATGGCAGCAGACAGCAAAGCAATTCACTGTTTGCACAACTGAGAAGTGCGGTACAGCGAGGCGACAAAGTATTTAACATGTCAAAAGGAGAGCAGTTGCGGGACTATCTTCCGGTAGAGACCGTAGCTTCTGCCTTGGTTAAACTGTCCGAAAGGCAAAATGACGCAGATATCGTCAACATTTGTTCCGGTAAGCCAGTATCGATTCGGGCATTGGTCGAGAGTTGGCTGGAGCACTACGGCTGGGATATACAGCTTAACCTGGGTTATTATCCATATCCGGATTATGAGCCACTGGCTTTCTGGGGTTCAACTGATAAGCTGGTAAAACTGGTAGGGGCTATGTAGATACCTGGTCTAAGTAGACGAAAGTTTTAATTTGACTATTGATGGTAAAGAATAATGAGTTTTGAAAAAGAAGTAAAAGATAGAATTCAACAAAACGCGACTGACAAAAAAATGAAATCTGACGCCAGAGAATTTATGGAGTCAACCATTGCCGCCAAGTACTCTTATAATTTTTCCTGGATGGGACGCCCGATCATACAATACCCCCAAGACATTGTCGCTATGCAAGAAATAATTTGGGAGGTTAACCCTGACTTGATTATCGAAACCGGCATCGCACACGGCGGCTCTCTGATTTTATATGCATCAATACTGGAGCTTTTAGCGGCAGCCGGGCGCGGAGACGGCAAGGTGCTCGGAATCGATATCGATATTCGCCAGCACAACCGAGAGGCGATCGAAGCACACCCAATCTTTCCGCGCATTGAGATGATTCAGGGCTCGAGTATCGATTCGCTTGTGATCGAGCAGGTAACAAAGCACGCCGAGCGCAGCAAAAAGGTACTTGTTGTTCTCGACTCCAACCACACACATGATCATGTACTGGCGGAACTGAAAGCTTACGCTCCCTTGACATCTGTCGGTAGCTACTGTGTCGTTTTCGATACCATTATAGAAGATCTTCCCGCAGACTCTTTTGGCGATAGACCCTGGGGGCGGGACAACAATCCAAAAATGGCGGTAAGAGAATATCTGGCATCTAATTCAAGTTTTGAGATTGACTACGCTGTGCAAAACAAAGTGTTGATGACCGCAGCGCCTGATGGCTACTTAAAGAGAATAAAGTAACTTCAAACAAGCCGGTGGCGTTGTGTGCGCAGTAGCAAAAACAAAGCCCGCAGTCCCACGGCAAGGGTATCACCCATCAACACCACCAAACGAAAACCAATAAGTTGCGCAACTATTACTTCGATAGACTCCGCATCCAACAGCAGTGAAAACATAAACTCAGCAACACCCAGCCCCTGCGGTGCCACAGGCACCGCATAGCCCACCGCCCATGAAAATACATAGTAGGCACTCGCCAGTGAAATGCAGTGCCCCACGCAGGCATTCTCAATAGCCGAATAGTAAAACCCGAAGATGCCGGCCAGTGCCAACCAATAAACCCAGGTTACAACTACACCCCGACCGTAGTTTATCTCTTTTAGAAGTGCGGCCCGAAAGAGCCTCAGACTAAAGCTCCAACGAAATACTAAGTAAGACACCAACAACAGAGCCACAATATAGGGGATGCTCAAGCCGCGCAGCACAAGAATAGCGAATGTCGAAATCGAGGCCGCCGCTACCAGAGGCAAAACAGTCTCATAAATCAAGATTGATTTAATTGAGGTAGCCGGAACACCTTTCTCATGTAAATCAACACCCTTTCCTACCAACATCCAAAAACCACCGGGGATATATCTGGCGAGTAGCCTGCGAATGGCGATATCGTAATAATAGCCATTGAGCTTGGCACGCAGATCACTTCTCAAAGCCAAAATCGTGCAATAAGGAGACAGCAGGGCCAAACAACTCCACAGCACAATAAGAAGCAATGCCTTTGCATACCCGAGGCTCTGAAGCACATCGATAAGCACTTCGTGTTGATATAAAGCGATACCGAGGACGGAAACGACGATCAGAAACGCGATTGAGCGTTTTAGTATTCCAAGGACGGTCTTGAGACGTGCGGCGTCCACTACCGGGCACTTGCAGACAGCTTAAAGTCAATATACTTAATCAGCAAAATCAAAGGCGTCGAAAACAAAAGCACAGCCTTCTTCAACCAAGGTATTTTGGCTCTGGCGATAACAAAGACCAACTGAATAAGAATATTAGCATTGGGAAAATGCCGGTAAAACCAAGTATCGACTAAATTAAACTCTTTGGATTTGTAACGCTTTAACTTCTCTGCGTAACTGGGCTCGTGTCGAAATTCACGTCGTGACCAGGCGGCCCCAGTCACATTAATAAACTCACCGCGCAACGACAGCTCCGCCAACACCAACAGATCCCAGCCAATACAACCGAGTAACTTCGGAATATCCTCAATGGCCTGTCGCCTAATCACACCGAGAATCGGGTTCATACTGCCCAGTAACGCAAATACCATCCGCGAGCAGGGCCCCAAACCGACAGTATCGGCCCAACCCGATGTGCGAACCAACTTTTCACCATCGTCGTCAATCCAGTGGTTGACACCAAAGCAAAGAACGGCTGAGTCCCTTGCTTCCAGCGCATTAACAGCGACCTCCAGATAGTTTTTCTCCCAACTATCATGTCCAGCGGCCCACATAAAATACTCCCCCTTTGCCTCTCGAAAGACCAGACGGGTGTTTTCGGCGGCACCTACATTCTTCTCATTCTTATATATACGTAAACGAGTATCAGCGGAAGCCATATCCTGGCATATCGACCAAGTTTCGTCAGTAGATGCGTTGTCGAAAACAATAACTTCTATATGCGAGTAACTCTGTCGAAGCAGGGCCTCCAAGGCAGAGCGGATATACTTACTCTCGTTATAAACCGGCACCCCGATCGATACAAGTGGTTTTGACGCACCGGAGGCATCCACTCCACTCATAGCTACTCACTTTCCCTGTAAAGAAGCGTGGTTACTTGCTCTGCAACAAGACCTACCAGAAACACAATCAGACTGGACAGCAGCATTAAAGTAGACATATTGGTAAACGTCCCATGAGCTGCGTAGGAAAACACATAATTACCAAAGCCCGCCATAAACAACAGCGCTGATACAGGCAGAAAAAGTTTGAGCGGTGAGTACAAAGTTCCGACTTTAAAAATAATCAGCAAAAAACGAATACCATCGTGGGTTATGCGAATATGGCTTTTTCCCTCTCGCTTCTCTGCTATGATGGGCTCATAAGCGACAGCATGGCCTGCCCGGAAGAATGCCATGGTAATTGTAGTCGGGTAAGAAAATCCATTCGGCAGCATATACAGATATTTGTTGAAGTACTTGCGTCGAACAGCACGAAAGCCTGAGGTCAGATCGGGTATTTTATGTCCCACCATCCAGGTAGCCAGGCGGTTGTAGATCTTGTTAGCAGCGAGACGGCCGAAGCTAGCTTGCGATTCATTGTTACGAGCGCCAACTACCATGTCGAAGCCTTGCTCCAGCCTGGCAATAAGTTTCGGGATGTCATCCGGCTTGTGTTGGCCATCGCCATCCATAAAGACGACAGTATCACCTTTTGCTTTTCGCGCACCGGATTTAATAGCTGCGCCATTTCCTTTAGAGTAGTTATTGGTCACAACTTCTACCCCCAGACTTGAGCAGTACGCTTCAGTGCCATCTGTAGAACCATCGTTAATAACAATAATCTGTGCACCTTGGAACTTCTCCTGCAAAACAGGTAGAATTCTCTTCAGACTTGTTACTTCATTTTTGGCCGGAATAACAATCGATATATTTTTCCATTTAATATGAGTCATGGCTACCGCTCACCGCCTAGTTGTTATAGCAATACCTAATTTACATTCATTTCCTCAAACCTGGCAATAGCGGCTTCTTGGTTTTCGACTTGGTTGCTGAAGAGCCCAGCGTCGTCCTTACTTTTCACTTCGTAAATAATCTCCTTTGCTCTGCCCACCTCCCCTACCGCCAGCAGTAACATACTCAGATTTAAGTAGTGTTGCAAATGCTCCGGCTCCAGAGAAAGAGCCTCTTCAGTGCGATCAATTGCCAAAGCTACTTCATTTTGTTGAAACAAGACGTTAGCGGAGGTAGCCAGTAACCTGCTGCGAACTTTACCGTCCACTGAGGGGTTAGCTAGTGCCCGGTTAAAAATATCGTTTATTGTCTGGGTTTCCACCTGGCACCAGTCGTAAGCAGCACAATCGCCAAGACCGGTGAGACTGGCCGCAGTAAAGTGAGAGATAGGATACTCTGTTAGGGAAGTAAACAGCTCTTCTTGCGGATACGATGCAACGTTTTCGAGGTGGCCTTGGGCCAACCTAAAGCTGGCCAAATGAAATGCGACCACCAGGTTGCCGGCACGGTGAGTATTGTTCAGTTCTGCAGCGGTAAGGAATTGACGGTAGGCGAGGTTCGCATACTTACCTAGCTGATCGTTTTCCGATGCCTCCATAAGACTCCAATATACCCGACCTAATTGATAGTGAGAGCGAGCCGAATTCGGATGGTGTTTTACCGCTAGAGAGGCCTGCTCCACTATATCGCCCCAGACGACAGCTCTAACAGAGGTAATTGAAGCGAATAAAATGATCAAGCCAATCACCGCCGTCCGGAGAACCACAGATATGCGTTTTTGCGAAAAGACGGTGCACAAATAAAAAATAACTGTAAATAGTACACCATACAGAGCAACATAGTTACGATGCTCATGAGCCATCTCCAGAGGAAAAATCGTCGACTCCATGGCGTGCGCAGCCAGAAAAAAAAGTATGCCAAATGAAGCGACAGGCTGGCTGTTGCGGAGTAAAAAAGCAGAAAAAATCAGGACAGAAATCCCCAGCCAAGCCAGCAACGTGGTAGCGGGAGATAACAACCCTTGAGAAACCACAATATCATCGTGATACAATCCCAAATCAGAAAGCTGTGGTATTAATGTCATCTTTAAGTAAAAGAACAAAACCCTCGGCTGAGTCAACACTCTCTCTTCCAATGTAAATTGGCGTTTTTCATAAGTCGCCATCAGCCATTCTGGATTAACCGCCAGAAAAATCAGCAGGATTATCCCGGGAAGAACGACAAATGCAGCAAACAGTGTTACCACAAAACGCGATTTTCTCCCATCGTCTTGATTAAAACCAAAAAGAATCCACTCGACCACTAACAAGAACAGCGGCAAAAGCGCACCATTTTCTTTAGCCAGAAAAGCAAGCGGTGTGCATATAAAAAAAGCGCACAATATGGCAATGTAACCACCCCGGCCTTGCAGTTGTCGCAATCTGCCCCAGCAATAAAGCGCTAATCCCAACCAAACAAACAAGGCCGAGAGTCCAGTCATACGTTGTACGATATACAATACCGTAGTCAGGTTAAGCGGGTGCAGCAGCCAGGCGGCTGTGATTGCTACACTCGCCCATAGCGACACACGATCGGTAACGCCGACGATACCTCTCAATCGCAGGGCGCAAAAGATCAGCGTACTGAAAATAAAGACAATAACACCGCACAACAGGTGTATCAGCAAATTTGTCAATTTATAGGCATATGGATCTAAGCCGCTGAAGTAGTGATTCAAAGCCAGCGAAAGCATGCTGATCGGTCTTTTGAATACACCGTCACCATAGGAAAACATCGCAATACGAAGAACATCCGGGCTTAAAGAGTCAATTTGAACAGCGATGTTGCCCGTGATGTTGACTGCATCATCAAAAACAAATACACCCTCAAGACCCGAAGCATAGATAACCGCTGCTAGGATCAATATGGCAGCCAAACTAATAGCCGCAAGAGTTTTGTGCTTACTTGATTCCCAACTAAACAAACTACTCATAAGTTATCGCGCCAAAATAACACAGGAGCCTCGGATAATATCCACCCCCCCCAAAAAAAAAGCTGCCCCGTTGAGGGACAGCTTTAGTTGAACTCAACTACCTACTGTAGTGATCTATCTACAAAATGCAAGCTTAATATATTGCCCACGTAACATCGTTTTAAGGGCGACATTCACTCGGCGTGTACTTAGCAGTCAAATTTCCTGTTGTAGCTGCAGTATTATCTGTAAGGACCGCATCGTTTGCATCAGGAGCGGGCGCAGTACCACACACCCATACGATACCCCCGGCGTTATTCACATAAGGAGTCAAACCAAGAGTCTGAGTAGAAATATTAGCATTAACTCGATTACCATAAGTGATTAAGATTGCCCCGTTAGTGACAGCCACCTGCGTCACATAATTGCCAGTAATACTCGTTGGAAGTGAAACACCTGCTGACTGGTTGTTAAGCGGCATTCCGCCTCGCGCGGACCAAAAATCGCCTACAGCGGTCTTCACTTCAGCGGCAAGGTTCAAACCTTCAGTAACCTGCGTCCGGATGGTGTAATCTTGATAGGCCGGCAATGCAATCGAGGCCAAAATACCAATAATCGCTACCACGATCATCAATTCAATCAGAGTAAAACCCTTTTGAACTGCTTTTTTTACATTTTTCATGACTTGGAACTCCAAAATACCCAGTTTTTAGTAAATGAAAGAGTGACGATTCTTCAGCAGAAAATATGCCAAGTCAAAAATTCTTTTGTTACCAATAACTTACGCTTCCCACTAAAGCAAAAAACACATTCAGGCTACATTTTTTTTCACTTAGTGACGATATTTGTCACTCAAATGCCACCGCTGGGTGATCTCTCAGCTATCATAACAACTGAGCAAACATAAGAATCGCGCTGGCTGACTGTTTTACAAACCTTCAATAATTACATACAGTTAGTGTCTTTAGTTCATTCAGCAGTTTAGCTTCGCTCAAAGCTCGGGATCACACGGTATATGAACGCTCCATCAACCGCCATCAGCGGCCTGGCCAGACGCCTGGTCCTCGACAAGCTACTTAGCGACAGCCAGGCGGCGGACGCGAGTGCCCAGGCCTTGAGGGAAAAACAACCACTGGCACAGTATTTGGTCAATGGTAAGCTAGTCGACGCCCTCAGCCTGGCCGGCGCAGCCTCAGACGAATTCGGCACCCCATTGGTAAATCTCGATACTATAAGTAAAGACAGCCTGCCCAAAGGCTTGGTTGACCAAAAACTGATCAAAAAGCACCATGCACTCCCCCTGTATCGCCGCGGCAACCGACTGTTTATCGCCATTGCAGACCCCACCAACCTGCACGCTCTCGATGAGATTAAATTCCACACCGGTATCACTACCGATCCCATTTTGGTCGAAGCAGATAAACTGACTAAAGCCATAGACGACTTTATCCAGTCCCAGGAGGAGTCGTTGGGAGATACCCTGGGCGGTCTGGACGAGGACAGTCTGGACGATCTCGATATCGAAGCGGTCGATGAAGAAGCCATGCCGGGTGCCGATGAAGCCGCCGAGGCCGACGAAGCCCCCATCGTTCGCTTTATCAACAAGGTCCTGCTGGACGCCATTAAAGGCAACGCCTCCGATATCCATTTCGAACCCTACGAAAAGACCTATCGGGTCAGATTTCGCACCGACGGGATACTGCACGAAGTCACCAAGCCCCCCAATAACCTGGCCACCCGACTCGCGGCACGGCTAAAGGTGATGTCACAAATGGATATCTCCGAACGGCGGGTCCCCCAGGACGGCCGGATCAAGATGAAGATATCCAAGTCCAGGGCTATCGATTTCCGGGTCAACACCCTGCCCACCCTGTTTGGCGAGAAGATCGTACTGCGGATACTCGACCCCAGCTCGGCAAAGCTGGGCATCGACGCCCTGGGCTACGAAGACAATCAGAAAAAGCTGTACTTGGACGCCCTACATCAACCCCAGGGCATGATCCTGGTGACCGGCCCCACCGGCAGCGGCAAGACAGTATCGCTCTACACCGGCCTAAATATCCTCAATACACCGGAAAGGAACATCTCCACGGCGGAAGACCCAGTGGAAATCAACCTGGAGGGCATCAACCAGGTCCAGATCAACACCCGGGTGGGTCTGACCTTTGCCGAGTCCCTGCGCTCCTTCCTGCGGCAGGACCCGGATATCGTGATGGTTGGGGAAATACGCGATCTGGAGACGGCTGAAATCGGCATCAAGGCCGCCCAGACCGGCCACTTGGTCCTCTCCACGCTACATACCAACAGCGCCCCGGAAACCCTGACACGCCTGCTGAATATGGGGGTCCCCGCCTTTAACGTGGCCACCACCGTTAGCCTGATTATCGCCCAACGCCTGGCCCGGCGCCTGTGCAACGCCTGCAAAAAGCCGGCTGACGATATCCCCAAAGAGATCCTGCGCCAGGAGGGCTTTGACGATATCGGCGTTGCCCCCGCTGACATACAACTCTTTCACCCTGTCGGCTGCTCCCAGTGCACAAACGGCTATAAGGGCCGCGTCGGAGTTTATGAAGTAGTTCGCATCACCCCAAAAATCTCCGCACTTATAATGGAGGGCGGTAACGCATTGCAAATAGCCAACCTCGCCAAAGAAGAGGGGTTCAACAACCTTAGGGTATCGGCACTGCGCAAAGCGGCAGAAGGGCTCACCAGCCTAGAAGAAGCAAATCGGGTAACTAAGGACTAAGCACATGGCGGCCTCCTCAACAGCAAGCATGTACGTCTACAAAGGCGTTGACAGGAAAGGTAAGTCGATCCAGGGAGAGATCAGCGGCAACAGTTCAGCGCTTATCAAAGCCCAACTGTTAAAACAGGGCATTTCAGCGCGTTCAGTGCGCAAAAAGCCGAAACCGCTGTTTGGCGGCGGCAAAAAGCCGATCAAGCCGATGGATATCGCCATCTTTACCCGCCAGATGGCCACTATGATGAAAGCCGGAGTGCCTTTGGTGCAAAGCTTCGAAATCGTCGCCGACGGGGTCGAAAACCCGGCATTGAAAGAGCTGGTGCTGAGCATCCGCGAAGACGTCGCGGCCGGGGGCGGTTTCGCCAACTCACTGCGGAAGCATCCGCGCCACTTCGACGATCTTTTTTGCAACCTGGTGGACTCAGGCGAGCAGTCCGGTGCCCTGGAAACCATGCTTGACCGAATCGCTCTCTACAAAGAAAAAACCGAGGCGATCAAAGCGAAGATCAAAAAGGCCATGACCTACCCCATAGCGGTTATTGTGGTAGCAGTGATCGTCACGGGTATTCTACTGGTCAAGGTTGTGCCGCAGTTCGCCGAGACATTCAGCAGCTTTGGCGCCGACCTGCCCGCGTTTACACTGTTTGTCCTGGGGTTATCTGACACTGTCCAGGACCTCTGGTTTTTTATCTTGTTAGGCATAATAGCCGCTGGGTTCGCGTTTAAAGAAGCCCGGTTACGCAATAAGAAGTTTGCTGCCTTTGTAGACAGAGTGACATTGAAACTGCCTGTAGTCGGACTGATCGTTTTCAATTCAATCCTTGCCCGCTTCGCCCGCACTCTCTCTACCACCTTTGCCGCTGGTGTCCCCTTGATAGACGCACTCGATTCAGTCGCCGGTGCCACCGGTAGCGCCCCCTACCAGGAAGCAGTAGAAAAGGTACGCGACGATGTCTCTACGGGCATCCAACTCAACGCGGCAATGAGAGCAACCGGCAAATTCCCCGCCATGGTGCTACAGATGACAGCTATTGGCGAGGAATCGGGCGCGCTGGATGAAATGCTTGATAAAGTAGCGGTTTTCTATGAAGAGGCGGTGGACAACCTGGTCGATAACCTCACCTCCTTGCTGGAACCGTTGATCATGGCAGTCCTCGGCATCCTCGTAGGCGGCCTAATGATCGCCATGTACCTCCCCATCTTCCAAATCGGCCAGGTGGTGTAACCCACAGCGAATGGAAACCTATGTTATCGCCCTCGCCGTAGTGCTGGGCCTGCTGGTCGGCAGCTTCTTAAACGTCGTTATCATCCGACTCCCGCAAATGATGCAGCAGTCCTGGAAACAGGACTGCTGCGAACTGCTGGAGTTGGAAAACGATCCCGGCCCCCGCTTCAATCTGGTGGTACCCAACTCCACCTGCCCCCATTGCGGTCATCGCATCAAACCCTGGGAAAATATCCCCGTTATCAGCTACCTGTTTCTCAAGGGACGCTGTGCAAAGTGCCGCGAGCGAATTTCCCCTCGCTACCCGATAATTGAACTGATATCGGGACTGCTATGCGGATTTGTCGCCCTGCAGATGGGCGCCAGCGTGCAGACGGCTCTGGTGCTGGTACTCACCTGGTGCCTGATCACACTGACCGTCATCGACATCGACCATCAATTACTGCCCGACAGCATCACCTTGCCACTGCTGTGGCTGGGACTTCTGGCCAACGCCCAGGGCCTGTTTGCCCCGCTTGAGGATGCGCTCTATGGCGCCGCCGCCGGCTACCTGGTTTTATGGTCGATCTACTGGCTGTTTAAGCTGGTCACCGGTAAGGAAGGCATGGGCTACGGCGACTTCAAGCTGCTCGCAGCCCTGGGCGCCTGGCTCGGCTGGCAGGCGCTGCCGGTCATTATTATCATGTCGTCCCTGGTGGGGGCGGTCATTGGTATTGCCGCCATTTTAATTCGGGGGCGCGATAAAAATATTCCGATCCCTTTTGGCCCTTACCTGGCCATTGCCGGCTGGATAACCTTGATGTGGGGCGATAAGATAACCACTGCCTATTTTCGCTTTATGGGGCTGGCGTCCTGACCCGTGACAGCCGGGTTCGATGCACCGATCCATACAGCTTCCATCCACACAAAGGTTCCCGGGCATGTTCATCGTAGGTCTTACCGGCGGTATCGGCAGCGGTAAATCCGCCGTGTCGGCATGTTTCGAGCGCCTGGGCGTCACCGTAATGGACGCCGATATCGCCGCCCGCACCGTGGTAGAGAAGGGCCGCCCGGCACTGGCAGCCATCGCCGAGCATTTCGGCGCCGATATCCTCGACGCCGACGGCGCCCTCAACCGGGCCGCGTTGCGGCAGATCGTATTCCAGGACCCGGGCCAGCGCAGTTGGCTGGAGCGGTTGCTGCATCCCCTTATCTTCGAGGAATTGAAAAGCGGCCTGCGCAACGCCACCAGTGCCTATAGCATCCTGGTTTCGCCCTTGCTGGTGGAGACCAGTCAGCACCGCCTGACCCAGCGCATCCTGGTGGTGGATATTCCCGAACAACTGCAGTTAGCGCGAACCATGGCGAGAGACAACAACACAGAGGCGCAGGTTAAAGCCATTATGAAGACCCAGGCCAACCGGGAGCGGCGCTTGAAGTGCGCCGATGATGTGCTAGTCAACGACGGCAACCTGGAGGATTTAGAACGCGCGGTCGAGAAGCTGCACCAGCAGTATCTGAAAATGGCAGCCGAGCACGGAGATTGATCGATGGCCGAGAAACCGCCGCTGGAACTTGAGTGCCCCACCTGTAAGGCGAAAGTACTGTGGAACGATGATTTCCCCTATCGGCCGTTTTGCAGCAAACGCTGCCAGTTGATTGACTTTGGTGAATGGGCCAATGAAGAGCATCGGATTAAGGGGAACTCGCTCTATGATGATGTGCTGTCGGATGATTTGGAGGGGCGGTGAGGGCTGCGCTGCTTTTTTATGGTGATTGCCTCGCTACTGAGTTCAGGTGTGGTAGACCGGACGCTCACCATTTAACTATACATGAAACTGCGAATAGCCCGAGGATTCCAGACCTACTAATTCCAATTTTCTTAGCAGTTCCTCAGGGCATTGATTAAACTTTATATCCTCCGTTACCTTTTCTTTTGCGTTTAGAAAAGTGTGTAACATGGCTTGCATTTAAACATTAACTATTAGTCAAGACTCGATCCCCTCTCTTGCTCTTGTTCACCTTCTGATGGATAAGGTTCGAGTTCAGGAAACCTTGAGATAATACGACCCATGGCATCTGAATAAAGATGCGAAGAGGCGGACACGATTGCATGCCTTATCTCGTAAGATAGTTTCTCATCTTTGATTTCCCTTGCTGTGAATTCAGCAATATCCATGGCTCTATGGCATTCAAGAAGCTCACTCATAAGTTTCTTTGCTAACTCTCGATTCATATCATTTCCTAATAAGGGTGAGGGCTACAACCCATAACCCTCGAGCAAGTAGTTTCACACCTAGCGACCCATGCTCCAGAGTTACCACGCCTATTTTTTGAAAAAAACTTACCAATGCATATATTTTTGCAGCGCAACCTGATTTCTCTACAGTTCTCTCCGTTCCTATCAGGATCTGCGTCTGGGCAGGATTCATCTTCTTCCAAGTGTTCCGCTGCATCCCTGCCTTCTTCTTCTGGAGTTTTGGTTTTTTCCTGACTAAGTTGGCCTGCAGCTAGAGTTGCTCCCGACGCCGCATTGCCAGCGTTTGGCGAGAGCCCTCTAGAGCCCATACCGGCGGCAGAGCACTGTATGGGATTAGTCTGACATGAAGTTACTAGACCTTTGGGGTCACTATATATAAGTGGATTCTGGAGAACATAGCCATAGGTATTAACCCCACCAGCCAACCCAATAGGATCACTTTGAATATACCGCCCTATCGTTGGGTCGTAATCCCTAAAGTAGTTGTAATGAAGCCCCGTCTCCTGATCAAAATACTGCCCCGGAAACCGCAACGGCATCTCCACCGCCACCCCATCAGCATCCGGGTCCTCATCCACAACAGCCTCACCAAAAGGTTTGTACTGAGCACGCCATACAGCTTTTTGATCATAGTTAGTGACTAATTGTGGGGTATTGAGGTGATCGTTGTGTATAAAGTAAACTTCTGGATCAACAACATTCTCTCTAAATAGCCCAGCTTTATATCCTTCTGGCGTAGAATGTATAAAGGCTTGCTCCCCCAGATTTAAATCTATCGTTAATGTGCCCGATCCAGCGCCCCCGTTATTAACGGCCACTCGTACCTCGGAGCCGGACAGCGAAGCAAAAGACATCCCGCCTTCACCCGTTATAGGGTCACCATTTAGCCACGAGCCATCGCTTTGGCGTAACCAGAATCTTTTAGTTTGGCTGTCAATTGCTACTCCTACAGTACCGCTGAATGAACCAATACCACCAGAACCAGTCGCAACTCCATATAAGCCACCATTAGCCACGTAGTAATACGCTGAGTTCACCGCACCAGTGTACCAGTTGTAGGTAGCGTTTTCACTAGCGACACCGACCATGTGATAGGGACTAACATTGTTCAATTCAATGTAGACTTTTCCCTGAACCGCTAACGTACTTCGACCCGCATGTGCCGCATCGTCGTATGATGTCACCGAAGTGCCGCTTAACGTCGCGCCCCCTTCTACTTCCACAGCGCTATACTTTTTTGAGTATATAACAGATGCAGGTACGGTACCGGTGCCATTGGACATGGGCCCTATTGACCCCGGTTTGACAACTGCAATGGGTTCGCTATTGAGGTAAATATACTCGGCAATCAGAGTACCATCTCCCTTAGTTTCAGCCCGTAGCTCCCCTTGTAACCCATAGTGGTACTGTATGTGCTCATCAATATTGGGGCCAGATATGGTTTTAGTCACTCGTTGACCTTGGCTGTTATAGGTATAGTTCGCTGTGATGCCATTGATCTGTGCACCAACCAATCGCTCTGCCGCGTTATAAGAGAAAGTGGTTCCTGCCCACGCGTTGTGGGTGATATTCCCATTTGCATCGTGGAGAATACTGCTCACTATATTCGATTGCGCAGTTATACTGACTAAGCGGTTGCTTGATATGTCATACAAGTAACTATCCGACTCCTCAATGACCCCGTCCTTATTACTATCTAGCGTTAACAGCTTACGATTACCAACACCGTCATACTGGTATTCAATCCTGCCATAGATACCGTCAGCGAATATTAGTCGATTTGAATTATCGTAGTTAAAACTCTGAGACTTAGTCGAATCTACCTCATCAAAGATTTGGTCAATATTTCCCGCACGGGTATACGAATAATCCCGATACAGTGAAGTCAATGACCCACTTTTCACTCCAATGTCATCTAATGCATAGTTGAGATCAAACACTTTTGTGAGCTGTAGACCATTTCCTAAATTGGCTTCTGTTAAAGGGCCAAATGGTAGCGATACCATTGCATCTACTAACGTAACCTGCTCCGCAGATGCCGATCTCCTGGTTTTCAGGGCGATGAGTTGGCCATTTTCATAACTATAGTCAACAAGCCTACCACTGGGGTACTCCATTTGAGTCAGATAATCAGCCACGCCAAAATGATAGCGCCACTCATACAACCCTCCTTCTACGGTATAGCCCCGGTAAATTAAACGTCCTAAAGCATCATACTTCCGCTCGTAACCGCCAGAGGGGCCAGCAATTGCTGTAAGTCGGCCAATTCCGTGATTCCCATTGGTCGTATCATCATACGTATAGACCACCGTTTCCGAATCAAAACCGACGTATCGCTTTTCTTTGATTCTCGACAGTAAATCGTAATCGTATTCGATGACCTGCCCAGATTGGTTAGTTTCTTGCTTAAGATTGCCTGCTTCGTCATACCAATATTGAGATATTCCGGTATCAGCACTGTTAAGTTGGATAAGCTGCCCAAAACCATCGTAAAGATAGCGTGTGAGATTCCCTTCCTGGTCAGTCACACCGCTTAAGTTACCTTGTGCATCGTAGTCATAATAACTAACGTAGCGGGGATTGCCGTCTGCGTGTTGAATTTCAAACAATTCCTTTAGCTGGTTATAGCTTTTTTTGACCTCGGTTGCAGGACTCTCTGCCGTATTTTGAGTTACCGTTCGGTTTTGATCATCATAATTGTATTCGCGAACTATCAAACTATTAGCGTCATAGATGGTTATCAACCGGCCTAGCTCATCAAGCGCTTCCTGGTAGGCGTACCTTAAAATACCAGAAGTATCATGAACTTCAATTTTTAAAGGTCTGCCATCTACTACGCTGGGGGTAAGTATAGAATAGTCCCCTTGAGAGTTTTCAACTTTAGTGAGATGGCGCGAAGCATCATAGGAGTATTCTATCCAGTTCTCTTGGGCAGTACCGACAGCTAATGTAATTCGCCTTACTTTGCCATTTGGATAGTATCCATAAGAAGTGGTGACAGCTTCAGCGGTTTCACTCGCCTGTATATATGAAGTTACTTGCTGCTTTTCATTATAATCGACAGTAGATGCTATGCCATTTTCGTCGACGATTCGTGTTGGTAAACCTTGGGAATTGAAAACACTATACTGAATTGAGTGGCCAAGCGCATTAGTTGACTGTACCAGTCGCCCCTGATTATCCAAATAGCTTATATCAGTATCCTGAATTCCCGGAATTGGCCCGTCAGTCGCAATGGTTGCCAGCTGTGATTTCTCAGCATCGTGATAGGTATAGGTGTAATTCCAGGTTCTGGTTCGTCCGTTGGTACTATAGGGTGCACCGATTTGCGTCAAGTCAGTAATAATCCTTCTTTCTACCCTACCTTCCGCATTGTAGACAAAATTAACTTTTTGATACTCTGACCATGCACCTGCGGCTTTTCCGGAATATTTGATCTCAAGAGGTTGCCTAAGTGACGCATCCCATTGGGTGTCTACGCGGGACATTCGTGCGGTTTCAACCAGATCCCCGAGATCTATGGTAGGCTTGCCATTGGATGAATTCCACTTGTAACCGGATATCCTAAGGTTTCGATTGCCATTAGCATCATATCCAAATTTGGATACCGCACCGTTACCGTGTGTTGTCACTTCTACCTGATTGCTACTATTAAACGAATTGTATTTAGCATCACTACAAGAGGTGACCGATCCATCCACCTCAAAATGAGAAAGGCGACTACCGCCCAGAGGACTAGCCTCGATATAGTGTTTAGATACCAGCTCAGCTTGTGTGTTATTGATGTCATCGACATATTTAGTGACTTTGGCGTACCGTGGTGTGCTGTTATCAGCGTGAGTATAATCAATCTCTACAACTTCTTTTCCAGCATGCTCACTTCGCGTGGCACGCCCGGAAATATCGTAGCTCCAAGACGCATAGCGTTGCCCGGTTTCGTCGACAATACCCGTTAATGCCGTGATATGATCAGGCTCGGTATACTCATAGATCTTTGACTGGATGGCGCCCTGAGCATCGCTGTATGAAACACTGGACAGGAGATTGCCATTTGCGTCTATATAGCCGTAGTCATACGTCATACCCATCACTATGATCTTATCAACAACTTGGTTTTCATAGGTAATCGATAGCGTGTTCCCATAGCTATCCTTAACCTTAGTCAGAAGATTTTCTGTGTACTCGAAAGTAAGCGTTTGATTCTTCTTATTCTTCTGTTCCAACAAACGTCCGGCAGGGCTAAATGTTAGTTGGTCACCATCGATTGAATTTAGCTTATATTTTTCATTTCCATTGACAAGGCTGTGATCAATTGTATTTTCTGCACTCCAACTATTGGTACTTCCTTCCCTGTGAAATTGTATCCGGCGCCCGTCGGGTAAAATAATCTGTATTTTATCTTCATTGATAAAGTACAAACGGCTATCAAGATTACTACTCCAATTCCTTCCAAAAATACCGATTCTATCTTGTGTCGACCAGGGCACATTGACGTCAGCTGCGTACGAATATATGCCATAATCAAAGCTATTGTAACTACGTTCTATTCGTAGAGGCATTTCACCGATAGAGGATACAAAATCGACTTCATGCTGATATTTGTTACCTGAAATAATACTAATGGGGTTTCCAACAGCGCCCGAGACACCGCTGCTACAGCTCCCATTATTACCGGGATCACCCAGGTCATTTTCCTTTTCTTTGTCAGTTGGCAGACACTGCCCTGCTTCATCGACGTAAGGTTGGTCGGGTGAACATCCACTGGTCCCTGCATAAAAGTTCTTCCAGGTGCCCACACCATCATTTGATTGAACGCATTCCCTATACCCTTCATTACATGTATATCCTAATGCGGTATATTCACAACTTGTAGCACAACTCTGTAAACAAGCGGCGGCGGCGGTTGTGAAGTTGACGTATGATTTGTCGACGTACTTGCAGGATGGGGATGCGTGAGCGCCCGAAATAGAGGCTGCTAGGGCGAGAACAACAACTAACATGGCTTTTGAGAAAGCGGTTATATTGCTCATATTTTTCATCCAGTTTAGTAAGACAAATAAGCGAAGACAGAAGTTACGGCGATACTATGCATATTCATCAGCCGCTTCCGGCAACAGCACTTCTTGATAATTATGAGGCCAATAAAATGCGCTATTATAGGCGAGGGTCAGCCCGATGGTAATATCCGTGCGCAAATTGGTGTTGGTATACTGGCTACTGTAACCTTCATAGTACAACGACTCTATGGTGTCCGCTACGCCAGTGGCCATCGATATCGAAGCTACTATATCCCGATAGATTTTCTCCGTATTCCAGAGGCAGTTCACTTAATCATCAAAAGTCCCGCGGTTAAGTAAACCGTCTCCCAAATAATCTAGAGGAAAAAGAAGACGGAGGGATTATTTTTTATACAATCCAGCTCTGACTATATTTTAATCCCTCTGAGCTTCCCCTACCCCCTGCCAATCCAAAATTCACCTACAGGACATTCCCGACTCTCAGGTAAAAAGTAATAGGACAACAAAGCAACCATAACGTCTGTTTGATTGATTTTTATTCCCTCCGTCACCTATACTTATATATGAAACTGCGAATAGCCCGAGGATTCCAGACCTACTCATTCCAATTTTCTTAGCAGTTCCTCAGGGAATTGATTAAACTTTATATCCTGCGTTACCTTTTCTCAGTGTCCTCCTAATCCGGTGTCCCTCTACCTCCCTTCTCCCCCCGCCTCTTCTAATTTCCTGCTCCATCACTACCACCGCCACCAATACCATCGCCTAAAAAACTGGCATTTATTCCATGCACATCAGCAGTAGAGAAATCTGCATCTCCGCCAAAATATTTCTCTGCAAGATAGCCTTTAACTTCTTTAAAGTATTTATTTTGTTCTAGACTCTGTTGGAATTGATCGAAACCACAAAATAAACCATAGGCATAATTTACATACTTTTTGCTTAGGCCTGCGTATTCTACCGTCCTTAATACTTGACCTTTGGTATAGTGCTTAGAATTTCCGTAACGCTTATTCAGCAATCGAGGTAATTCTCTAGCGTAGCTTTTTATAGCACGATTTCTAAAATAGGAGAAAGCCATATATCACACGTGCATATTCGGTGTATCTGGGTCCCCTTCTTTAAAGGCCCTATATAGTCGAACTATAGATGACAAATAAATGGAAACACCTTTAAAGATCTTTGAAATTCCACCCCATCCTTTGATCAAACGCACGCCCAGCTCCTTTTTTGCATAAAGATGGCCTGACATAGCTGCTTTCTCATATAGATATAAAATATGTTCTTTGCTCTTTTTTTCTAAACGATTTTTTTCTTCGTAAATAGCCATTTTATAAAATGCGGGATAATACCCTTGTTTTGATGCCTTCTCGTACCACGCATACGCTTTCTGAAAATCAGTTTGCTCTCCCAGAATTTTACCCAGTATAAACATAGCTTGACCTTCACCAGCACCGGCTGCTTTCTCTAGCCAAAAAACAGCTTGCAAATCATTCTTCTCTACTCCTAACCCCAAATAAAGACTTTCACCAATATATAACTGAGCATTAGAGTAACCTTGTTCGGCAAGGGATTTATATAAGTAGAAAGCTTTTGAAAAATTTCCTTCCGTACATGCACGGTGTGCCAAATCATATCTCGAACCTATATCCGGATTCACCATTTTACCTAAACCCTTTACTCTTTTTCTGGTGGTTTAATGGGTGGGCGAGGCCGTCTTTCACGTGGCTGACTGGATCCAGGAAATGGATCCGGCCCAACTCTACCGGGCTTCTTAACATCATCCATTGGTTGACTAACTGCTACACATAAAGTCATACAAATAGCTTTCAAACCTTTCGCAGTTGGCACCCATTTACATCTTTTCTTACAATCAGGTTTTTTCTTGTCGCCACACTGTTTCCCGCTATCAGAATCACCGGAAGAACCTCCGGGAGACAATCCAAAAGGATCAATATAACTCAGCGGGTTTTGTTTGACGTAACCGTAAACATGATTCAGCGCGGTTGACGTGCCACCTGCCGCTAACGGTATACCTTGAAGCAATGCAACTTGTAATTGCGGATCAGAATAATCTTCCGATATCCCAATAGGATCACTTTGGATATACCGCCCTATCGTTGGATCGTAATCCCGGTAGTAATTGTAATGAAGCCCCGTCTCCTGATCAAAATACTGACCCGGAAACCGCAACGGCATCACCACTGTCACCCCATCGCCATCCGGGTCCTCATCCACCACCGCCTCACCAAACGGCTTGGCCCTGGCCGACCACACCACCTGCCCCGACGCATCGGTAAGATACTTCGGCGTCGCCAAGTGATCAGTATGGACCGTATAGATAGCCCCTGCGACACTATAAGCCAAAGGCTGTCCATCCACGTACACATAACGGGCACTGACCGCACCGCTACTGCCATCCGCCTCAGCAATCAACTGGCCATCCAGACCATACAGATAGTGCGTTGTCACCCCCGCAACCGTTTTCGCCGTGCGCTGCCCCAATGCATTGTAGGTATAGCGGGCCAGCTCTGTCTCAACCACCTGGCCCTGCGCATCCAGAGATTTTACAACCACACGACTCAGCCGGTTGCGGGTATTGTACGCCCAAAAGGTGCCTTGGTTAATAGCCCAGGTTTTGCTGGCGGTATTGCCGTTCTCATCATAGCTGTACTGCCACTGCCCCTCGGTCAGCAGTTGGTTGCTGGCCGCGTCATACAGGTAGTAGGTATCGGTGCCATTGTCTGTCAAGGTGATGCGGTTGCCCGTGGCATCATACTGATAGAGACGATTACCGTAGCCGCCGCTGGCTGAGGCTAACCGGTCGAGTGGATCGTAATCAAATAACTGGTTTTGGCTGGCATCATTGCCGTCCGTCATGCCCGTGATATTGTTATTGGCGTCATACTGATAAAGCGTGTCTTGTACTTCACCGAGGGTACCGATGGCCAACTGGGAAAGGCGGTAATCCTGGTCATAGACGGCACTGTAATTGAGGCCGTTGCCATAGCGCATGGCGATCACGGGGCCGAAGGGCAAGTAATCAACGTCACTGAGTAACGTGGTGGTTGTGCCCCCGGCACGGGTGTCCACCCCGTTGATACGACCCGCCATATCATAGCTATAGGTCACCTCACCACCGTCGGGATAGGTCATCTGCGTCACCTGGTCGGCCAGGTTGTACTGGTAGGTCACCGTGTAGGTGTGGCCGTCCCGTATCCGGGTGTGCTCAATCACATTACCGCGGTGGTCGTAGCGGTAGCGGCTTTCGCCACTGCTGTCGACAAGCCCGGTCAGGCGGCCCCGGCCATAGTTGCCATTTGCGGTGTCATCGTAGGTATAGGTGACGGTAGCGGTGGCATCACCGGGACTATGCGATTGAATGACACGATTCAGGGCATCGTAGTGGTAATGGGTAACGACACCCCGGGCATCGGTCTGGGTGAGCCTGTTGCCGGCGTTGTCATAGGTGAAATGCGTAATGCCGGTATCCGGACTTTCCAGACGCACCACATTATCGAAGGCATCGTAAACGTAGCGCGTTACCAGCCCCCGTTGATCCTCGACGGAGGCAATGCGATCCAGCCCGTCGTAGGTATACTTCACGTTGTGTAAGAGCGGGTCGGTGACTGTGGCGATCCGGTCGAGCGCATCGTACACCTGCCCGGTGGTGTTTTCCTTACCATCGATCTGTTGAATCACATTGCCGTTGACATCGTAACCAAACTGTCTCGTTTGGGCGGCCGCGCCAACGGTTTTGATCACACGACTTAACTCATCGAAGACACGCGTGGCCTTGAAGACAACCGGTCCGCTGCCAAGCGTGGTGATCGTGCTGATATACCCGTCAGCATCATAGGACACGGTGGTGACCGCCTCCGTGCCTGTCTTTATCACCTCTTCCAGGCGATTGCCCGCCGCATCCAGCGTATACTCGATACGACCATCCAGGCCACTGGCGATGCCCGTGAGCCGGCTGTTGGCATCGTACTCATAGCGCAGCACAGAACCATCCGGTGAGGTGACCTGTGTCCGGTTACCGGCCTCATCGTAGTCGTAGCGGGTGACGGCATCGAGTGCGGCGTTGCCCGAGGGATGCTTGACGGTCGAGGAGGCCAGCCAACCCCGGACATGGTAGGTCAACAGGGTCTCGACACCATTGGCGTCGATGATTTTTCCCGGCAAGCCGCGACTGTTGTAGTCTTGCAGCTGTGTGGTGTGGCCCAGCGCGTCGGTGATGCTGCGCATATTCCAGTGCGCGTCATAACTGTAGCTGGTGGTGTCAGCCACATCGGTGCGGGGACCGTCCTCCGAGGTCACTAGACCCACGGCGTTATAGGTGTAGTGCCAGGCCTGGTTGCCAGAGGCCGCAACACCTGAAGCCAGACCGAGAAAGGCGACAACAACCAGGGCTTTTCTGAAAGGCAATTTCATCATGTCAGTCCCGTTCATCCATCCGTATCCATTGATTAGGGTGCGACAGCCGGTGTGACCGTCCTGCTGAGCAGTCGGCCGGTGGTATCATAGGTGAAGTGGGTTTCACGCTCCGGTTCGGTAATCTTGACCGGCAGGTTAAACTCGGGATGCCACTGCGTGGTGATGGTGCGCTCTTCGGGTTTACCGACCGCTTCGGTGCGGCTAAGCTCCAGGCCGGCTGTGTTGCGAACGTAATTGGTGATAGTGCCTCGGGCGTCGGTTTTTGAGCTGACAAAGCCACGCACATCGTAGGTAAACGTGCGAAAGTCGCCCACGCAGTTACTGGTGGGTTGGCCTTCGACTTCAGCGAGTTTTTTGACGCCTTGGACGGCCCAGAATCGGTAGATAGTGTCTTTGCCAAGAGCGTTGGTAATGGTAGCAGTATTGACACTGTTATAAACAATACTGGACTTACCAACACCACCTGCGCCCTGGCTCTCGATAGCCCTGCCACTGGAATCATAGACAACGGTGGATATCAATGCACCTCTTTCGTCGACAATGCCCGTGATATGTCGGACGTTGCCGTACAGGTAGGTGCGCGAAGGTGGCGGAATAGCGTCGGTGGGATCGGAGTCCGGATACGTCACACTGGCGATCTTAGCGCCGTCTTCCCGATAGCCATAGGTATAAGTATTACCATCGGGATCGGTCATAGCGCTAATGTCGGTAAACCCCTCATACCAGTTGTAATACTTATACGTCAACACCAGAGACTGCCCATTCGAATGGGTCACGGTGACAGTGTTACCGGCGGTGCTGAGGGTGTGTTTACTACCTGAAAGGTCTTCAATCTCAGACAGGAAGCCTGCGGCATCGTAGGTTTCGGTGACATTATCCACTCGTTTATACAGCCAACCGGTAATCTCGCCATTATCATTTTTCGTGGCGTTCAGCTTAGCGGTGGTTAAGCGAAGCGATGGCGTCCAGGTGACACCGTCATCAAGGCTGGTAAACTGATGGGCGCTACCATCTGGCCGCTTTACGGAAGCGGTTATTCGAGGGTCGCTCTCAGTGACGGTAATATGTTGGTTATACGAATGAGACCACAAGCCCACCGGGTAATTTGATTCAGATGCCGGACTGGGTTTACTGTTGTAGTAACGCACAAACTCTAATGGGAACAGCCCACCGCCTCTAAAATCCACCTCCTTATAGTGCTTGTTCCCGATTGCGGTATTGATAGGCCTTCCTGTGCTAGAGGAGGGAACACCACCGGGTCCGCAGGAATCTCCAGGAGGCGGCACACTGGGGACCAACAGACCTCCAACGACTTGCTCGGTAAACTCTAGGTCGGGAAAGACGTTATTACCACACTTTTTGCTGTAGGTCGCTTGAATTTGCACTCTAATAAGACTAGCTTCACTTTCAACACTGACACCACTAACAGAGCAAGATATTTCACGAATCTCGCAACCAGAACCTGACTGTCCATCAGATTCCGTGCTCTTTTTATGATTCGCACAGGATCTGCTGACGGCAGCCCCCTGAGAGCCCACCCACAAGGGCCCTCCATAGAATCTCATCCAGTTACCCCCCCATCGATACTTAGGCGAAGCCAAGGCACCTACACTCAACAGCAACGACGCAATAACGACGACTGCCATCGTTTTGAAGAACCACATCCGAGTCCGGGTCATCTAAAGCCACCTGCTACTTAGGTTTTTAAAAACAGGAGATCCTCGCTGAAAAAAATCAACGATAAACCAGCACAGGATAAAAAAGAGTAGGCTCTGTTTATCAACTGTGTTTTTCCTCCTTAAGAAGGATTCGCAAAAAATTACAGCGCTCGACTTCCTTCGTCAACAAGATATATGAGTTGAAATCAGGATATATTATTAACCACTACCAATAACAACAGCTTTTAGCAGTTCACTAAAAGTATTTCTACAAATTGAAGCACTACGATTCGCTAGTGTTTTATGAGATTCGCTGTCGCCAATATTTTCCAGAAAAAATTAAAAAGAAAGCCCTGAAAATCGAGTGTACCTGAGGATCAACCCTGAACCCCGTATAGAGTACAAACTAAAGCGACCATGGAGACATTAAGCCATCGCCCTAAAACCCGGAAGTTCAAGGCGCAATAAAAAGCCCATACTTATAAAGTTGCATAAGTTAACTTTTGTCGCTATATCTTTAAACGACAAAACGCAAAACGCCCGAACATAGACAGTAAAAAAGGTCCGCTAGTTTTATGTGGCTTCTATATAAAAAAGCCGTACTCACAAAAATGCCTTTACATCCCAGCGCATAACCAGAGAAAGAAACAACCCGCACACGCGGGCCCTAAAGAGAGAAATAACTAGACACAGTCAATAACTATCACTCCATGCATACCTCTGTCTCTTCACCCTTCCACACCCTGGCACTCTACTGATAGTAGACCGAAGAGACCTTACTAACCGCAAGAAAATATATTAAATATATTGTTCCGTAAAAAATCGCTATCCTTGCCTTTAACAACCATCACTATCCCAAAACCCGCGAATGCCTGCAATTCCCTGCGCCCCACAATCAAAACTTTGCTCAAGTTTTTCGGTATCCATACCGCCCAATGCAAACACCGGCACCCTCGCCTGGCTGACCCACGACTGAAACCGCGACCAGCCCAAAGCCTCCATCTCGGGATGAGTGGCCGTTTTAAACACCGGAGAAAGCGTAACAAAATCAACACCCAAGGCTTCCGCTTTGCGCAGTTGCCCGGGCGAGTGACAGGAAGCGCTAAACCACGCCTGCTGTGAAACGGGTCGCTCAGATAACCCCTTCAAACGCTCACTGGTAACATGCAACCCATGACAGCCGGTCTGCTGATAAAGCCCTGGCACTGTGTTGGCAATAGCAACAACACCGCGCCGGCGACACAAGGCCGCAACAGCCTTCGCCACCTCCAGATAAGCTGCATCATCCAACTGTCTACTTTTGTGCATGTCCCACTGTTCAATCAAAGAATCAGTGTCCCTCTACCCCACCGCCACTGGGACGAAGTAATATGCTCGAGGACTTAACGGGAGGTTTGGTCGATCCCGGGACCACCTGCTTTTTGGTGGATTTCCATATAGCCGCACAGCAATAGGTTGATTCGGGTTTGACAATACAGCCCTGCAGAACCCGGCATATTGACTATAAAAACCTGTGGTAATCGCAGACCAGTTTGTCAGCCAGCTTCTTGGCCATGACTTTGCCTAGAACGCGCTTGTTGTTTTCCATCTCTGACAAATGATGCTGGCGAATGCCGACTTGTTCCGCCAGCACTTTTTGGGTCAGCCCCGCACGTTGGCGATAGAGCCGCAGATAATAGCCAGGTGTTCGATAGTCTTCCCCGTGGCGCACTTTGGCTTCTGCATGGACAGTAGCGACCGAGATACGGGCCTCTTCTCGATACTGATCTAAAGTAGAACGCAACATTTCTTTTAAACGAGCTGCATTCACTTTCTCATGTGGCATAAGCACAATATCGCCCACGTCATGATGGAGTTTGAGGGCTTGGTTCATCTAAAGCATCCCGTAGGTTACCGACATAAAAAATTTCAATTTCTAATTCCCGATCTTCGATTTGGCAATACCGCATGCGATAGCGGTAATTCAGCCACAGACGGTATTCATCCTCACCGGTTTTTAAGGTATCCCAACCTTGGGGGTTAGTACCCTGAGCTTCCAGGTCTTCAATGGCCAAGTCGACCAGATCCTGCATCGTTCGTGGCAGCCTGGACAGTTGTTTTTTGCTTTGCGAGTAAGGTAGACGCTCCATGTCATGACAGGGAAGATATACCATTCAATGGTATATTGCTACACCTATTTTTTGAACCGCCAGCGGGATGCTCACAAGCCACGCCTGCCGCTGATAGAAATGACTACCAGATTCCTAGCAGTCACAAAGAATATAACTCCACCACTGCGCCAATTAAGAACTTGAACAAATGCTCTACGAGCCCTACCACCCAATTCAAACACCGGCACTTTGGACTGATTTAAGTGCATGTGAGACTGCGAATAGCCCAAGAAATCCGGATTCACTAATTTCAATTTTCTTAGCAGCTCCCCCCCAGGGGAGATTGATTAAACTTTGTATCCTCCGTCACCTTTTCTCCATCCTTTTACATCTTTACCTTTTAACGGTGACCCTCTCCAGAATTTTCTTCACTGCCTGCAATTCGGAATCAAATAACTTGTAAGTCTCCAATTCTGGTGAATGAATGCCACCATTATTATCAATGTAAGTAACTTTGTTTTCGGGCAAGACAATTTTTGCTCTCAAGTTGTCAATTTCAAACTCCCCTTTAGACGACGAGCCCAGCAATTTGAACAGCTTCTTAATACGGCGATTCGTCAGAGCAATCTCGCCTACGAATACAGCCGATTCCTCAATATTTTCCGGAGTCATCGGCATATAAGTTTCAACCCCGATAGGCACATAAAAAATTTCTACTTGATTCAAAATTTCATCTCCCGAAAAACATAAAACAGGAAATATTGCAAAAAAAAATGTTAACAATTTCATTTTTCGAACCTGGTTCTACTCGGCAGACCGAATGCATTCATTATAGGGTTTTCATTTTGTATAATATTATTCATCTGCCTAAATCCATCATCTTCCGCACTAAAAACAGCATGACCAAGCTCGTGAGCCATGATTCTTCTGGCCGTTGCTGTAATCGGGCCAGCAGTCGATTGAATTATCGGGCTATAATTGGGATCGAGATAAATTGTATCTGCTCCCGGACTAGTGTAAGCATTATTCTTTATAGTCAAGTCGATATTAAAATCCTTCTTGAAAAACCAAAGAAAACGACGGGATTCAAGCTGAGTTAACATTTGCTTTCCTCTAGGAGTACCAAATATATCCCCCAGATCTGACTGGACTCTGGCCCTGTCCGCTGCCGTACCACCTATGGCAACAAAGTTTTTATCGCCAATAGTGAATTCAGATCGTCCGACAGCAGGTGCCGAACCACTCGAACAACCTGCCAAGAAACACTGCAGCCCCTTTCGCGCAGCAGCCCTGTTCTCAATCTCACTATTACCATTAAATATTTGCCCAAAGGCCGCCGTTATTGCACCATTGGCAAACTTGCCGCCTGTGGCATCCGAAAGGGTGCCCCCAACAATAGCCGCGCCGACAGCCCTTACCGTATCGGCATAAGTTGTCGCATCATTTGGCATCACATTATTTATATTCGCCAGCTTGGATAAGCCCGCACTTAAAAACCCATAACTAAACTTACTGCCTTGCAGGTCGTTCAGCACGCCCCCCGTTATCGCATGGGCTAACGCTTTACCGCCGATGTCCATATAGGAACTGCCAATTGCGCCGAATATACCATTGGCCAAACCACCGTACAAGGCAGCATCAAACCCCGCCCTAAGTGATTCGGACCCGCCCGCCCCGCTAAAAACAGCGGAGGAAACACCCGCGACAAATCCGGCCGCGGCACCACCAATAGCACCCGCTATCAACGTCGATGCAGTCATGGAGCAGCCTATGGAAGTTCCCGCAAGCGCGCCCGCCGCCCAGGTTGAAGCGGCACCATAGGTGACTACGGAGATAACAACTGCGGAAAATATCTTAAATGCGCTTTTAAAACTAAAGTAACCACTGGGATCGGTATATACCAAAGGACCGTTCAATACATAGCTATAACGGTTGTAACTCTGGGTGCTATCGGGAAACTGGACAAACGGGTCCGCCTGTAGAAAACGCCCCAACCTGGCATCGTAGACCCGGCCATTCATATGAATTAACCCGACTTCATCCAGCATTTCATGGCCGGTAAATCCCCGGGTCGTAATGCTGTGATCAAAACTCAGCAGACCGGCGATATCCAGGGACTGCCAGTTAACGACATCACGGCGCTGGCCCCAGGCATCGAAGGACATCTCTTGCTCTACCACACCCGCGGCATCAGTAATCACATCAATTGAACCGAGATGATCCTTGTACAGATATTGAGTTTTTGCGCCCGTTTCGTTGCTTTGACTATCCAATTCGAGGGTAATCAAAACACCACCTTGTAAATAGCGCTTAACCTGTTGTGTGCCGTTGGGTAGGGTGATTTTTTCTACATTGCCAATATAGCGCGTGGTCTTGACGCGGTTGTCCCTATCTGTATCGATGCGTACATAGCGGGCACGATCGGGACCGTATTGAAATTCGGTCTTATGGTCCCCTTTGGTAATCTCATAGGGCTTATCAAAGGTGGTGTATTTCAACACCCGCCCGCCAATGTCACCCACAGCGGTATCACTAACCATATTGCCATTGGCATCATAGCTGTAGTGGACGCCATCGCTGGTGGCAGTCACCGCATGCGGCCCCGCACCACTGGAGGAGCCGTCGCCGTAGGTGTAGTCGCCCACGCCGGTCTTGGACATGATATTGCCCAGACTGTTATAAACAACCGTTTGTGTCTCTCCACCCACCACCTTGGATTCAATCAGGCGGTCCAGGGCATCGTAGCTAAAGTCCTCCACCAGGTTCTTATTGCCACTACGATTTTCGCGGCGGGTGAGGTTACCAATATCATCCCAGACATAGTGGTGGTCCTGTACGCGATCAACACCGGCCATCAGCGCGCTGCGCACATCCTTTAGCCGCCCGGTATCAGGCGTGTAATAGCGCTCCGTAGTAACGCCATTGCCACGTTGAGAGCGTGTCACATTGCCGCGCAAATCCATGGCCTGCACTTGATAATAGACATCACTGCCAAACGCATCGACTACTGCCCGCAGGTAACCGTGGTCGTTGTACTGGTGCTCTATGGCATGGCCGGTCCAACTGCCATCGCCGGCGGCGTCGAAGAGCTTGCCGGTGCGTCCCAAACTATCATAGCTTACACGCTCGTAATGTACGCCCAATGTGCCCGGCAATTGAGTGCTGATGGTGCTGCGGCGGCCGATGGCGTCGTAGGAGTAAGCGCGAATATAACCCGATACAGTGTCTTCAACACTAACCAACTGCCCGACACTGTTAGCCGCGGTGTCATAATTCCACACCACATTGCTTTCGACAGTGCCATCCGCTCGCTGATCGATGCGCGTTTTCATTCTACCCAATTTGTCATAGGTCATTAGGCGTGTTTGACCCTTGGCATCGGTTTGCCGGATTAGCTCGCCAAAGACATTGTATCCATAGGTCCACACGCCCTTATCGGGATCATTCACCTCTATCTTGCGTCCCAGGTAATCGTTTTTTATCGCCACCACGACATGTTGCGGGTCCGACCTGGTGCCATGCTGCGTAGTACCGATCAAATTGCCATACATATCGTAGTCATAGGTGATACGGCTGCCGTTGTAATCGACTACCTCGACCAAATCACCCAGCGCATTTTCCCGCTCACTCTTAAAGTAGCCACGTTGATTCCTGGTGATAGCCGCCAACCCCGAATAATTGATACGAACCGGCTCGGCGACACCCGGCAATCGGACGACGACCTGCCGGCCAAGGACATCGTATTCATACTCAGTCCAGTGTTGTGCGCTGCCTGCGTGGGGCTCCGACGTGCGTTTTACTCTACTTAAGCTATCGTATTCGGTATCGACATGGATGGCCGTACCATCAAACCCGACACCGCTGTTGCGGATCTCCCGATTCAGCATGTCCATATAAGTGGCGCGCCAACCACCACCAGACAGTGTTTCCCTGATACGTATTTTCCCACCAACAGGACAGTTCACTGTGGCACAGGAACTGTATTCCTTTCGCACCCAGGCGCCGGTGTTATCACCGCGGTAGACTTCCCGGCCCAGCACGTCGTACTCTCTGGTAGCAACCGCCCCATTCAAGCCCTTGATCGTTAAGGGCGCGCCCAAGGCGTTGCGCTCAACAACGTCCTCAATTTTGTGCTCCAGGCTGTTAAAGGTTTGATTGATATAACGCCCCAGGCTATCGTACTCATAGCGGGTATATCTTGATTCAACATCCCTGCCACTTTGGGTGACACGAGTTTTATTGCCGAGGGCATCATACTGGTAGGTCGTCGTCAGCTTGTACTCGGGGCGCAACTGGTCGGAGACGCTTGTATGTAACAAACCTTTTAACGGACCGTGCTGATAGTAGGTATACTCTGAGGAACGCGCTTGACCCACACCGTTTCGAACAGTCAGCACGCTACTTAGCGATAAACGCCCCTTTTCTCTTTCCCAGAGACTGGTACCGTAGGCATTGCCGGTGGTTTTTATTTCAACGACAGTGCCATCGCCATTTTGGGTTTGCACTTCGCTGCCGGTCAGGTTGCCAAAGCTATCATAGGTATTGTTTGTCACGACACGCTGTATCAACGACGAACCAATCCCAAAACCATAGGTGTCTTTGCTGTTCGTGGCTAAGTACGGCCGATAGGGTGCAACCGGGCTGCCATCATTCCAGTTTTCCATCTTCCAGATATTACGTGAATCGCTTAGTACAACCCCATTGTTTGTGCGCACCACACTGCGCAGTAAACGGCCGGTAAAAGGGAAGTCCTGGCGGTAGTGATTACTGCTTTCAACACCGGTTCGCCCATCAACGGAGCTGATAGTGCGGAACCCCAGCATTCCCCTTCCACCAGCTTGTACTAAGGCCTCGCCATAGTGATAGGTGACAGTGCTTTTAGCAAGCTGGTCAGTATTGCCAGCTACCGCGCCCGCGCTTGGTGTGGAGGTACTGAACTCACCCACCACAAAAATGGGTGCCAGCAATTCTTTAACCGGACTGGTTTTGCCCAAAGTATGACTGTCGCCGGGCAAATCCCAGGGGCCATTAAGCCGTTGATAAATTGTCGGCGCAGAGATCTGCGTGTAATAATCGGTATCGGTCAAAGGTTTGTAGCTAATGGTCGTTTCAGCGCCTAAACCCCTGGTTATTGTTTGAATGGCATTGCGTGGCGTTTTACTCGCGTTGATACCCGGGTAAATATGCAGTCTGTCGTTCTCAAACATGAGGTGATCCAGGGTACCATCGCCATCGATATCCAAGAACTGCCGCGAGGCGTACAGACCACCGTCGACATTGCCCAGTGTGACTGCTTCGGCAAAATCACTACCGGTGCCCAGCTTGACATACATAAAGTTCGGACGGCCGGCAAATTGCGATGTATCGATAATATCCAGCAGGCCGTCCCCATTGTAGTCAACCACGCTTGGGCTGGTGTGCCACGTTGACCGTGTTGGCGGGTTGAACTCAATACCATTGCTGATGTAAAGACTGGCATCGGTCAACCTCGGGCCCGGCAGCGTATTACCCGTTGTTACACCCGCACGCTGAAACGCATCCGACAGGCCGTCGCCATTGAAGTCCGCCACGATAATATCGCTGCCCGTAAGACCGTAATTTACACTCTGGTCGATGGCGCCCAGAAAGGAAAAACTGGCGAAACCGTTATCGGTGCTGACCAGGGCCCAGTAGTGGCGCTCGGTCCAGCTCTCACTTTTGTTGTCGATACGCTGGAACCGCTCCACGGTGCGGTAGGCGACCAGGTCAACGCGACCATCACCATTAAAGTCAGGCGTGCCCGCCCCCTGGAAAAGATGCGCCTCTTTATACACTGTACGATTGAAATAATTCACCCGATCGGGTGGCTTGGGCACCGAGCTTTCCAGGGAGTAACTTAGCTGCTGATTATAGCCGTAGGCTCTATTGGAACTGTCCGGTACACCGGGCCTTCTCTGTAGCAACAAGATGCGGTCGCCGGTCACCGCATCCGCCAGGCCATCGCCGTTAATATCGGCAAAATAAACCTCTTTCTCCCCGAGCGAAGTACTGTAAGCGTTGCGTGACAGTGCCCAGGCCCCGTCAATAAACTGCGAGACAAAAACCCGCCATTGACCATCGTAATAGATAGCCAAGTCGGCACGACCATCCGCGTTATGATCAATCATATGCCAGGGAAACGGCTCGCTGCCATTCTGGCCGTTGCTGTATACCAGCCGCGGCGTCCCATAATTGCCTCGCCTGTCCCCCAAGGCATAATACCAATGCTGGTCCTGAAATTGCGTTTCACCGATATCCCAGTCCGGCTCCAGCCAGACAATATCTTGCACGCCGTCACCATTGATATCCGCGGGAATATATTTGGCCGTGGTCCTGTCTTTTTGCCGGCTCAAGCGTACGGAACTGCCCGCGCTGGCAAAACCCGTTTCATCATTGGTCCAGCTAAAACGGGTTTCCGCCAGGCAAGCTGTGTCTACACATTCCTGAATATACGCGAGCTTACTGATAGTGTTCTGGAGCGCCGCGCCGTCAACGGGTAGGTAGCCGATATTGTAGCGGCGAACTTCATGGCCATCGTTAACGACGGTAATATGACTCAACCGTTTGTTGAGTATAAAGGGATGGCCGCCAATATAGGCAGTGCGGGCATCGGGCCGAATGCCCGCCTGATAATAAAAATTAATTACAGCGTTAGTAAAGTCACCGCTGCCGTAGGCGTAATTTATCGACGTGATACGGTGGCCACCCGCTATGTCATAGTCAAAAGTCATTTTATTGCCGACACTATCGGCAAACTGGCTGGTCGACCACGCGAAAACATGACCGCTATAGCCCGGGACCTTTGATGCCGCTGTACTGCCATAATGACTGACGGAGCCGTCCTTGCGCTCAACTGTAAAGTAAGCGGGATGTCCAGCTGTGCCGCCGACGGCAGTTACGGTGACATAGCTGTCGATCTCTGTTTTATAACGTGAACCGGGACTGCCATAGCTGCCCGATATCAGCGTCAAGCGCTGGCCGTCCAGGCAGAAACGATCATCGTTGTTCCAACCAATAGCCCTAGCCCGCCCGTCCTGTACACGAGTTTGGCGACAGCGCGTGATGGTCGATAAGCCACCAATAGACCAACCTTGCCCCAACAGGCCATTGCCCTGTTGGCTGGAATAATTCAGGGATATCTGCGGCGTGACCCCCGCCGTCCCCACCGGTGCAGCAACAGCCATGCTATAAGTGGCCGCACCCGATTCGTCAACACGAAACTGTCCAGCGGTAGTGGCACCTACCAGATCAGCAGGTGCAGAAGTAGTGGCAGCGGCTGTTAAAGCGTCTATTTCTTCAGCTTTTACTGTGCCAGAAACCACAGCACCTACTGCAAGAAAAACTTGGCTAACAAGCATCCCCAAAACCAAACGTTGGACTTTCATATATCCCTCCCCAAGGATATTGGTGAGATCAGAAATCAGCTAAATATTTTATCGTGCTCGTACAACTGCAACAGGATTTTCTAATCCATGTTTTCTATCGACAGAAAAGAGAATCTTAAACCCACTGAAATTATCTATTTTCCGTATGTAATTTTCACTGATCCACTGAATAAAATAGGTATCGCCAATTACTATTTTATTTAGCTTAGCCAGGGCCTTTCACACGAAGGATTCTACATCACGGATAATTTATGTGAAATAAAAAATCTATTATTGGAAATAATATATTCGATATTTTCAAAATAATAATTTTTTTGATCAATACCTTTTTAAATAAAAAGAAAGAAAAAGTAATACTCGGGCATTAAACCGTAACGACGATTACAAGCCTAACAAGACCTGATTCGATTGATAATTTTCAAATAACAACTGTAATAACGATTACAATTTTAGTGGTGGTAAGAGTTACAACAGGGAATCTCCATTTCCCCTCAAGATACAGAAAAACATATCATAGAAATTAGGCTTCGTCTTATTGAAAACGCAAAAAAATAACGGCTTTCCCGTCTTCATTACACAACTTTTATGCTTTGCCGACCTTTCGCACTCAAGCAGGTTATATCCGTCATCACCCGCTGTCGTACCTCGGGATATTCTGGAGCCTTTAGAAGCGAATACCTACTCAAAGCCCTACGGCGGCCAGGAAGACCTGGACATCTCCGATACCGTGGATCGATTGAGACAGGAACCTATTTCGCTGTCTGGGCGGTTGCACGAAATCGAACCAGCCTGGAAGGCATATCTCTCAGCGCAAGCAGACTACGCCCAACTACCGGAAAACAACGGCAATGAGCGGATGGCGACAATTACCCAAAGAGTCCAAGACTGCTCAAACACCATAGACAAGCTCAAGCAAACCCAACGTACCTGGTCTAAGTATCGCGCCGATGAACCCTTGGGATATGCCTTATTCGTCTGGCTTTCGCCCGTTCGGCGCAAGCGCGAGCGTCTTGCGCTCCTGTTTACTCATGCTAGCCGTTTGCCTTAGCAGAGCCACCATCTGAAAAAAGCTGTCAACCGCGATCCTTACGGAAAGTTCAGCACCGGCCGCCTACCCGATCACTCCTGTGCCCAAAAACTGTTCTACACGCCTCGAAATCCTGCATTACGCACCTGCAACCGTTTGCAGCAGGCACTGTAAACTGGCATGAATCCCCGCGTCTTATCATTATGTGCCGATAGCCATCGGCTTGACAGAGTGTCGAGGGGCCGGCGCATCCCTCGCCCTAGTCCAATCGGCAACCGCCCAAAACAAGTGATCTTGACGGAACTTAAAGTAAGAACTTACCACCTGTCTAAGATATCCCTCTTTTTAACACCCCACAATTACTTTAGAGATATAACAAAATGCAAAGAAGTGCACAGAAATTAGAATTAAAAAGTCTGGAGAAATTGAAAAGATCGCTGTTAGCTTTGTCCATAGCGGCTCTTAGTACGCCATCTATGGCACAAAGTACTGACGCCGAGACCGATATGATAGATGAGATTGTGGTCTACGGCGTGAAAAAGAGCCTGCAGCGTGCGCAGGACATTAAGCGCTACGCCGACACGGTAAAAGATGTTATCACCGCATCCGACATCGGTGCGCTACCGGATAAAAGTGTCACTGAAGCCCTACAGCGAGTACCCGGGGTTACCATCGAACGCTTTGCGTCCTCGACCGACCCCAATCACTTCGCCGCTGAGGGGCGCGGTGTCGTAGTGCGAGGTCTCGATAAAGTCCGTAGTGAGTTTAATGGCAGGGAGACTTTCAGTGCCAACACCAGTGGCGGACTGAACTATGAAGATGTTTCACCAGAGCTTTTGGGCTCCGTTGAAGTGATAAAAAACCAGACAGCAGATATGATTGCCGGCGGTGTCTCCGGAACGATTAACCTCATTACGTTAAAACCTTTTGATAATAATGAAAGGGTAATGGCATTCACCGGCCGCGGTAGCTATGGTGATATGGTCAAGGAAGTAACCCCTTCGTTTTCGGGGCTGTTCAGCGATCGCTTTGAAACGGATATAGGTGAATTCGGTGTCTTGTTCAGCGCCGCGGACAAGCGTTTTACGGCACATGGTGACGGTGTCAACATCGAAAATTTTTACGAGCGCAGTGCAACACAGACAGAGATGCCCGGCGGTTCTACCGCACTAACCGCAGATTTTTATGCCGATGGTGTAACGCCCTTTGATTCTACAGCCACCTACCATACACCGCTCGGTGGCGGGATTTCATCGGGCAGCTCCGAAAGAGACCGAACAGGCTTGACGACCTCACTGCAGTGGCAAAACCCGGAAGAGAATATGGTTGCCACACTAGAGTATATCCGTTCGGACTCATCTGAGACGCTACGCGAGCACGTACTAGCTCCCGGCTTTCAAGGTTTTAACGCCGATGTTAACTCGGTAACCTTGCTCGATATCGATCCAAGTACGCCGGAAATCGAAACGGATGCTGTATTCGATGCAAACGGCCGTTTTCAAAGTGGCAGTTTACACTTTGACTTGCCCTATTATGCGTCGGTGCGCAGCCATCAGGTTGATAATACCATTGAAGACTTAAGCCTCGGTTTGGAGTTTTCTCCGACTGATAGGCTGCATATTGAGTTGTATGCGCAAAACCTCGACGCCACAGCAAAGGTCCGCAACAATACTATTGCCAATGGCTTTGCCAACAGCAATATGCATCTGGATGTAACCGGAAGCACACCATCGATCCGCTACTTGCAAGATACAAGGGCATTGGATGCTGACAATCCGCAAACTTACTACCAAGCGTTTATCTTAGACACCCATGTTGATGCCGAGGGTGATTTGCAATCCTATTCTGCCGATGTGGAGTTCGATATCGACTCCGGATGGATGAGATCTGTTTCAAGCGGGCTCTATTTCTCTGAAAGAGAGCAGCGTATACAGGATGATGACTACGCAAACTGGGGCGGCGTTTCTGCAACTTGGGCAAGCGATGGTCTCAAATCCGCACTTGTCGACCACCCTGAGCTTTACAATGCATTCACTTACGGATCAGACTTTTTCGGACGTAACTTACTATCCGGTGAAAACCGCACGTTTTTGTTCCCACATATGTCGAACACCTTTAATGTCCCTGCCTATGATGCTTATCTGGAAGCCGCAGGTATCAGCAATGTTCAGCGTGTAAACCGCTATCTACGTGATATCGATGGCGATGGTATCCCGGATACGAATGCTTTAGGCTACCTGCCTTACGAATCCAGTGTCACTAAGGAGGCACGGACTGAAGCGTATATACGAGTAGACCTCGAATCGGATACGACTATTCCCATTTCTGCCAATCTCGGGTTGCGCTATGTCAATTATGACGTGGAATCCACAGGCTCTTCCCGCTTTATCGAAATTATCCCGCCTACTAACACAGGGTTTTATCCTTTTTACGAGGCTGATTATCCAGAGCTTGTTGAATTCCTTGACGGTACCGGCACTATTGCGCGAACCGTCGATGCAGACTCCTTCGATACCTTTTTGCCGAGTGTTAACATAAATTTTGGTGTTAGAGATGACGTGGTGGTGCGCGTGGCAGCTTCGAAAGCGCTGTTTTTTCCAGACCTGCGGAGGTTGCGCAACACGGGCGCATACCGCGGTTCTTACACTGAGCACTGGCTGTATGACGACCTGGAGCCAGCTACCTGGAGCTGCGATTGGACTGTGACGCCACCACGTTGCAACGAACCTTCCGGTATTTCAGACGTTGGGATTGCCGGTTTCCGCGAAAATCCCGAACTCGAACCGGAGAAGGCAGTACAGTTTGACGTGACTACCGAATGGTATTTTGCTGAAGTCGGTTCTTTGACTTTTGCCCTGTTCCATAAGAAAATCAAAGACCTTATTCGCCAGAAAAATGTCACCGAGACTGTCGAAAACCCCGGTTCGGGCACCGAGATGACGATGAGTGTGCGGTTGCCTGTCAATGAGGGTGAAGGTACTATCAAGGGTTTCGAAATTGCCTACCAGCAGTTCTACACTTTTCTACCCGGGGCCTGGTCAGGTTTAGGTCTACAGTTAAACTATACTTACATTGACCAGAACGACCTGAACGATAGCCGCGGCGATCTGGGAGCACCGAATGATCTATCGGCCTATGGTGATAGCCGGAATACTTTTCGCAATTTCACAAATTTAGGGCTTCCCGGTTTATCTGAGGACACCTTCAATACCGCACTAATGTATGAATACAATGGTATTTCAGCGAGGATTGCCTACAATTGGCGCTCTGATTACCTCTTGGCCCGCCGGGATGCCAATTCGTACTCTGCCATTCATGCCGACAGCTATGGCACTATGGATGCCTCTCTCTGGTATACCATTAATGACTCCTTGAAGGTAGGGCTGGAAGGTGTAAATCTGACGGCGGACCCCGTAAAAACAAGCACGCAGTTAAACCAGGAAGGCAGCCTTACACCGAAGTCACGATTTGTAACTGACAAAAGGTATGCTGTTTCCCTGCGAGCGAGATTCTAACGCTCACTGGAAATGGAGAATAAGAAAAAGTCGACCCGGCCCAATGTCGGGTCGACTCTTCTGCGATCAGCATTCTGGTATAGAGCATTGATCCGGTAATATAGTCGTCAGCGCGCAAGGCCGAGGTTATTCGCGACTGAATTCCATCATATGTTCGGTTGCAGTAACCACAGTGTTGCCCCCTTGTGCGATAGCCGTATTAAGCGCTTTGGTCGCACGCGCGATAAAGCTTGAAGGTAATTCATCGAGTCTTTCGGCGACACCAAAGCTGACTGTTGTCTGCAGGTTTTCCGGCCATTCGATTTCTTGGATCAATACGTGCAGCCTTTCGGCCACTTGCGAAGCGTATACTAATTCGGTGTAAGGGCAAATCAGGACGAAGTCCCTCTCACCCCAACGCGCCACTATATCAGAACTGCGGATACTTTTGGCTAAGACTTGTGAGACGGTGATCAGTACTTCATCGGTTACCTTGCCATCATGCCGTTTTTGCAAGGCGGTAAAGTTATCTATGCTGATAAACATCAAAGAGAGTTGACCGGGAATCTCCGAGCGCTCTGTACTTTTAAACCAATCGAGAATGCTTTCTTTATCCAAAGCGCCAGTCTCCGGATTTCGCGATAAAGTGTGGCGTAACTCTTCAGTCTTTTCATCTAACAGTTTACTTAGTGCTTCAAACTCTTTTTCTTGTCCGTCTTTTTGACTTTTTATGGAAAAAAGGATGCTGAGCAAATAAAGTAGACCCACCGAACCCCAGATCAACAGTAGGACAAAGTAGAGGTTTTGCGCACTGATGAGTTCACCGGCGATTTCTATGCGCTCGACGATAAAGGTGCGATCTCCAGGACCCACCACATAACCTGTTCCCACCACCAGTGAAAGCACATTGCTGAAATCGGCAGCGCCATCTTCATGGGATAATTCCGCCCACACCAGCCACCAGGTCGGTACCTGAAACTGTCTGAATGGGACAACCAGGGGATAACTGGAGGATTTTTCGTAGAATTCGATCGTATTGTATTTTAGAGACTCATCAACGTCTAAGCTGGAATAGGCGGGATCGAAGTGACGTGCGTTGAATCGAATAGAAGAGCCTTGCGGGGTTTCGTATTTGATCCAGAGCTTGAAATAGGCGTAACTCGACAGGTCCAGGCCATTTACACCTTCGCCCAGACGAAATGCGAGATTACAAAAAGGCCATTCATAACTGGATTGCACAATTTCACAGTGTACTATAAATTTATTGTCGCTAATCTCTAAGGTTGCAACAGATTTGCCTCCCAATGTCCGGTCATCCAATACCGTGAAAGACAAATCAGTACTGGGGTCAATGACAATACGCTTTTCAATCCCAATTGCCTGAAATATCACGGCCAGTGTGGTCATTAAAACCAGAATCCCCACAATTCCGGCTTTTTTGTGGCTTTCTTGCAACGGCATCAGCTTCATTTAGCACACCAAATATTTGTCACAATACCAACATCGTTATAAAGTAGCTGTATGTTGCTTAAATAAAGTGCTTACTCCCTGGAGCCGCCAAGATGATAGACTGAAGGTTTGTCTTCGCGCTTTGGGCTCTTTTTTTTGTCGAGATTTTCTTTGGTCGGCACACGAATTAAAATCTTTGTTCCACGCGTTGCCGATGTATGCACAGAGAATTCCGCACCAATGAAATCCGCCCGCTCCTGCATGCCCATCAGTCCAAAACTTGTGTTGTGTAAAAGACTTATGTCGTCCGGCACATCAAAACCTTTTCCATTGTCGTTAACACTCAGATCGACAGTTTCAGCCATAAAGTCTATTTTGAGCTCTATCCTGTCTCCACCGGAATGGCGGATAGCATTGGAGACTGAGGATTGCGCAATGCGGTAAAGTGCCAACTCTACTTGGTTGTCGAGACGTAGCGGTTCACCACTGCTTTCAAACAGGATTTGAATGCCGGCGTCTGAATTTTTATCCGATTGCACGACCAGTTCTCTTAGCGCGGAGACTAAACCGAGCTTCTCCAGATACGTTGGCCGCAGTTGTTTGATAAACGAGCGGATACTCTGAATAGATTCGTTAACTAGGTTTTCAATATTAGTCAACTCTTCATTTTCTCCATCTATGTTTAGGTCCATGCTCACCAATTGAACGCTTTGTCCGATGATAATAAGGCGCTGTATCGTATCATCATGCAGCTCCTGTGCCAGCCGCTTCTTTTCCTGTTCCTGGCCCTTAATGATGGCTTCGGCAAAGTGTTTGTAACGGATGGACTGCTCTTTATGGTGGGTCAGGTCTTGCGTTAATATGTGCTTATCACGTAATAATTGCGTCTTAGAGTGCAAAGGGAAGCGATAGATAAACAAGGTAACCACAGTAGCTACCGCAAGTGGCGCCAGAACAACTATTACTTTCTGGTTGAGAAGACTGCCTATACTAATACCGATCAAGGTTGAACCGAAGCACATGTAAAAAATTGCATCAATCGATAGCTGTTGCCTTTTAAACTCCATCTGAGCTTTCCAGGTCTAAAAGCTTAAGCGACGCGGCTTTGGTCACCGCTTCTGTGCGAGTATTAACTTCAAGTTTACTGAAGGCTTTGCTCAAATGCCCTTGCACGGTTCGACTGCTGATATGCAGTTTTTTGCCGATATCATTATTTGTATATCCTTTCGCCACCAAAGCTAGAATTTCCAATTCTCGCTTCGACGGTAACTGCTCAGGTGAATTTCCCGGTTTGTTTGGGCTTGTAAGCAAATGAACAATTTTTTCTGTGATATCCGGGTCGAATGAGGAGTGATCGGCAACCACTTCTTCTATCGTGTGTATGATCTGTTTCGGTGTCGAGTTCTTGAGCAGATATCCATTCGCGCCTGCACGCAAAGTGGCGCGAATATACGCATCATCATCATAAGATGACAAAATAATAATCTTGATGTGCGGATGATTTTGGTGTAGCCAGACAGAAAAATCGATACCTCCCATAACCGGCATTTCAATATCCACCAGTACTACATCCGGTTTTAAGTCTATTACGACAGGTATCGCGTCATAACCATTGTCGCTTTCGCCCACCACCTTGATATGCTCGGCTCGTTCTATGATATTGCGGATGCCGGCCCTTATTAAAGGGTGATCGTCGATTAATACGACCCGGATAATGGAGCCCGACTGACTATTGGAATCTGATGACTTTTCTACCATCGTATAAACCTATGTGATTGGCAATTTGTAAACGCCATTGGTGGCGCCTGCCTGATTCAGAAAATGGTTCTGTAAAAACAGTCGTATTATGGAAAAAGCGGGGTTAAGCCTTTAATTTACTACGTTTTAAACAGCGATTTGGCTAGGTGTATCATCAAGCCGGACATCCAAAAACTTCCCTTTTTATCTATCAAACGATAAAAATAGTACTAACAGTTATCAGCTTTTATATAGCTTGACTCAGCATGGCAAAGAGGTGCGGTTATCATAAACTCTTTTGTGGTTGTGTTCGACAATACTATCTGGAAATCGGTGCAGGCCCAAATCACAGGCTTTCGGTATCCGCAGCAGCTTTCAAGAATTTTAGGTTTAAAATTAATTTTAATATTTGCTTGGACTTTTTTATTTGTATCTGTTCACAATATTTGCGCGGCATTGGTAACTTCAACTTCTATTAAAACTTAGCTTGGACGATTTTGAGTGCAAAGGTAGTAATTTTGATGCCATATGTTTTGCTGTTTTTACAAGTGAGTATTGACAATTCTGTAATTTCTGTCTTCAAGGTTAGCACTGTCCGCGTCCACTTTTATTTATGTATGGGGCTAAATAAGCGATAAGACGGATATGAGCAGGGTGCAAGGCGTTCAAAAAGAATTCAGGACAAAGGTCAATATCCAACTATATTGATGATGTCGAATTTGAACGCTCAGCCCTTCCGTGTCGTGACCGGACTACTTTGGATTCGATGTAATAACAAGGATTAATATCTCATTTTCCTCAATCTTGAAAAACAAACAGGTGACAGCCATTGGGATAAAATAGCAAAAATCATATAGGATTTAGACGATCATCGACTCTCTCTTTTGTAATGCGAATTAATGAAAACCGCACCGGCTAACCATCAATGAGTAGCGCCGGCCCGGGTTGATGTAATGGAGAATGTAGAACTTAGCTAAAAAATCCATTTGTGTTGGTGGGGCCGATGACAGGCTGTTGTCGCTCTCTATGCTCCGATCTACGGCGATCATACAGCGGTTTCTGCCCAACAACATAGCCGAGGAGCCTTAGACAGGGGCAGACACAGTTATGCTGTCGTCAATGAGTAAAGTGGCCAGTGCCTTACCTCCATGCATAAACGCCCAGGTACCCATTCCGTCGGGACCCTCCTCAGAGCGTACCCAGTCACCGTTTTGAGCAAAACTATATTTGCGCAGTTCCACGGAGTCACCCCTTGAGCCATGTATGCTAAGGGTATCGCCACTGCTATCACTTAGGTTGAACACATCGCTCAGGTTGAAGATTAGATGGCTATTTCCACCGTCAGCGCGTAAGTCGATTTTTTCCACGCCGGTGATCCAATTGTCGCTGAACCTGGTGAAATTCAGCCTGAGCGGGGTGTCAAAGCGCAGGGTATCGATACCGTTGCCGCCGTCCAGACTCCTAAACAAGAGATCATGGATGGCAATTATGTCGTCACCGGCACCACCGCGTAGCACATCGCCGCCGCCGTTACCCATCAGGATATCGTTGCCTTGTCCGGCGATAATCTGATCGGCATGGCTACTGCCTTCCAGAACGTCATCGTCTGACGTACCGACTAAGGCATGGGTACTGACGTTCTGGCCACCATAGATCACATAGGTCAAGCCAGGGGTGGGGGTGGGGGTGGGGGTGGGGTTGGCATCCCCAGGATCGAGTGGAGAAGAGCCAATAACCAGATCATCAAAACCATCGCCATTGACATCACCGGCATGACTTACGTCAATGGCATGTCCCCCAACAGCATTGGGGGCCCTGATGACAAAGCCGCCGATACCCTGTGCAATATCAGCGAGTTCAACGGCATCTGTATCAGTCTTGCCATAAACCACATAATGATCTACAGACTTGGCTTCTTGGCTACTGCCGAATTCGCTGTTGGCTATAACCAAGTCTCCCAGACCGTCGCCGTTAATGTCACCGACACTTCTGATATTCTTGCCACTGCGATCGTCCTCACTGGCGCCATAGATGGCAAATCCGCCGCTACCCCTTTCAACCTCATCGATCTCAATGTCCGAGAGATTGTTTTCGCTGGCACCAAAGATCACATAGGCTATGCCACTTTTGTCACCGTTATGAGTGTTGGCCTGCCCCTCGGAAATGAACAGATCATCATAGCCATCACCGTTGACATCACCGGCGGAGTCAAGTCGTGCGCTCTCTAAACCTTTGATTACAAAGCCGCCGTTGCCGGCAGCGATCTCAGAGAGCTTGACGTCGGAGAGATTTTTACCACCAAAGACCACATGCATGTCTTGGACTAACTTGCCTTCAACTACCTCACGTTCAGAAATAGCCATATCATCAATGCCGTCACCATTGAGATCGCCGACAAAAAAGGCAACCCTACCATTGATAAAGGCGCTGATGTCTGTAACGGTAAACTCCTCCCCTTGGATCGGGTGGTCTTCAACGGTATACACCCCTTGGATCGCAATGCCATTAGCGCCATTGCTTTCGATAGCAGAGGCCCTAGTGTTGACAAGATTGCTCCCACCATAGAGCACATAGCTCACAGGACTATGCGAGCCACCGATATATAAGTCGTCAAAGCCATCGCCATTGATATCCCCTCCCCCATTAATCTTAGAGCCAGCCCATTCGAGGTAGTCTCTGCTGTCCCCCGCAACCACGAAGCCCAAATCACTCTGGACTTTAGGGTCGCCAAAGTTGTCAAAGTTGCCAACGTTGGCAAAGTCGCCCTGGATCTCGGAGAGATCGATGTCCGAGAGCTCGCTACCGCCATAGACCACATAAGCTACAGCAGGAACATGCGGTCCTGGAGTCGTTGAGCCAATAATGATGTCATCATAACCATCGCCATTGACATCGCCGGCACTGCTGACGTTAAGGATATTGAACTGACGAGTCTCGTCATTACTGATCACAAAACCAAGATCAGTGTTATCCCATTGAACTTCGGAGAGCACTATCATCTCATGCGCGTCGGCCACACCAATGGTGACGTCCTGGCTTGTACTAAGTTCATTGCTGTCTGTAGCGGTGATGGTTATGTCATAGACATTATTACCATCTGTATCACCCGGGTTTTCATAATCGGGTCCGTTCCTAAAAGACACCACACCCGTGTTTTCGTCAATGTTAAATAATGATGCGTCAATGCCGCTCAGACTGTAGGTTAACGCGGCACCACCATGATCCGCGACCTCAGCGGTGTAGGCGGCCGTCTGGTTTTCGTTGACCGTCACCTCGCTGCCCGAAGTGAAGACCGGCCCCCCGTTCACATTGCTCACGCTAATGGTGACGTCCTGGCTTGCGCTAAGGCCATCGCTATCCTCGGCGGTGATGATTATGTTATAGGGATGGTTACTCCCGATACAGTTATAGGGCAGATACAGTTATGCTGTCGTCAATGAGTAAAGTGGCCAGTACCTCGTTTCCAGACATAAACACCCAGGTTTCGTGACTTTCCTTTGACCAGTCACCACTTCTTTGAGCAAAACCATAATTGCGCAGCTCCACGGAGTCACCACTTGAGCCATGTATGCTAAGGGTATCGCGACTGTTATCACCTAGGTTGAACACATTAGCCAGGTTCAGGATTAGATGGCTATTTCCACCGTCAGCGCGTAAGTCGATTTTTTCCACACCGGTGATCTGATTGTTGCTGAGCCCGGCGAAATTCAGTTTGAGCGCGGTGTCAAAGCGCAGGGTATCGATACCGTTGCCGCCGTCCAGACTTGCAAAAGCGGTATCACGGATGGCAAGTATGTCGTCACCGGCACCGCCGCGTAGCACATCGGCGCCGCCGTTACCAATCAGGGTATCGTTGCCTTGTCCGGCGATAATCTGATCGTCATGGCTACTGCCTTCCAGAATTTCATCGGCTGAAGTCCCGACTAAGGCATTGGCACTGACGTTCTGGCCACCATAGATCACATAGGTGATGCCGGGGATGGGGGTGGGGTTGGCATCCCCAGGATCGAGAGGAGTAGAGCCAATAACCAGATCATCAAAACCATCGCCATTGACATCACCGGCATGACTTACGTCCATGCCATGTCCCCCACCAAAATTGGGGGCATTGATCACAAAGCCGCCGACACCCTGTGCAATATCAGTGAGTTCAACGGTATCGGTATCGGTCTTGCCATAAATCACATAATGATCTATAGACTTAGCTGGTTTGCTACTGCCGTGTTCGCTGTTGGCTAAAATCAGGTCTCCCAGACCGTCGCCATTAATGTCACCGATACTTCTGACTTGTCTGCCACTGCGATCGTTCTCACCGGCGCCATAGATGGCAAATCCGCCGATACCCCGTTCAATATGATCGAGATCCATGTTCGAGAGATTGCGGCCACCAAAGACCACATAGCTTACGCCACTTTGGTAACCGTTAGGCGTATTGGCTCTTTCCTCGGAAATGATCAGATCATCAAAGCCATCACCGTTGACATCGCCGGCAGCGTCAAATCTTGCGGAGCGTAAATGGTTGATTGCAAAGCCTTGTTTGTTCTCGGTGGTTCGATGAGGGATCTCAGAGAGATCGATGTCGGAGAGATTTTTGTGACCATAGACCACATGGATGTCTCGGATGAGCTTGCCTTGAAACGCCCTAGCTTCAGAAAAAGCCATATCATCAAGGCCGTCACCATTGATGTCGCCGACAATATTGCCAGACCTATTATTGTCATTGGGACCACGGACCACAATGCCATTATTGCCGCTTACAATCTCAGAGATGTCAATGTTGGGAAGATCTCTCCCGCCAAAGACCACATAGCTGTTGGTATTATGCGAGGTACTAATATATAGGTCATCAAAACCATCGCCATTGACATCCCCTCCCCCCCTAATATGACGGGCAGCAAATTCATCTGAGGTGGTCCCTTTGACCACAAAGCCCAAATCTTTTCTTGAGCCGTCCTCGATCTTGGAGACATCGATGTCAGAGAGGCCGCTACCGCCATAGATCACATAACCTACACCGGGAACACCCTGTGTTGCAGTACTTGAGCCAATAAGTATGTCATCAATACCATCGCCATTGACATCGCCGGCATTGCTGACTGATGCGCCACCGGCCTGGTTGTTATGTAGGAAGCCATCGATATCAATGCCTAGACTGTTGTTGTCATTGTTTTCAATGCCAGACACAGACAGGTCGACGATCCCGCCATCGGCTTTGCCAAAGATCACATGGGCGGCGCCGTTAGTCTGTTTTCCATTGTTGGAGGCTAAAGGTGTGCCAATAATCAGGTCATCGAGGCCATCGCCATTGAAATCACCGGCATTACTGAGGTTAAGGATTCTGAACTTACGACTACCTTCATCCCTGATCACAAAACCAAGATCATTGTTATCCAATTGAAGTTCGGAGAGCGCTATCGCTTCGTTCGTGTCGTTCACACTAATAGTGACACCCTGGCTTGTACTAAGGTCATTGCTGTCTGTAGCGGTTACGGCTATTTCATAGACATTATTACCATTTGCATCATCTGGGTTTTCATAATCAGGCACGTTCTTAAAAGACACCACACCCGTGTTTTCGTCAATGTTAAATAATGATGCGTCAGTGCCGCTCAGACTGTAGGTCAGCATGGCACCATCAGGATCCGCGACCTCAGCGGTGTAGGCGGCCGTCTGGTTTTCGTTAACAGTGGCCGTTGTCCCCGATGTAAAGACCGGAACCGGCCCCTCGTTTACATCATTCACGCTAATAGTGATGTCCTGACTCGCGCTAAGGCCATCGTTATCCGTGGCGGTGATGCTTATGTTGTAGGGATGGTTACTCCCGAGGTTCTCAAAATCAGGGGCATTGATAAAGGTCAGCTCACCGGTATTCGCATCCAGGTTAAACAGCCCGGCATCGGCCCCACCTAGCGTGTAGGTCAATGCGCCACCGTCGGGATCCGTAGCCACAGCCGTGTAAGCGGCCGTCTGGTTTTCGTTAACAGCAGCCGTTGTGTCCGAGGTAAAGGCCGGCGCCTCGTTAACATTGCTCACGCTAATGATGACGTCCTGGTTTGCGCTAAGGCCATCGTTATCCCTAGCGGTGATGCTTATATCATAAGTATGGTTAATCCCGAGGCTCTCATAGTCAGGGGCATCTTTAAAAGTGAGCTCACCGGTATTCGCATCCAGGTTAAACAGCCCGGCATCGGCCCCACCTAGCGTGTAGGTCAATGCGCCACCGTCGGGATCCGTAGCCACAGCCGTGTAAGCGGCCGTCTGGTTTTCGTTAACAGCGGCCGTTGTGTCCGAGGTAAAGGCCGGCGCCTCGTTCACATCACTCACGCTAATGATGACGTCCTGGTTTGCACTAAGGCCATCTCTATCCCTAGCGGTGATGCTTATATCATAAGTATGGTTAATCCCGAGGCTCTCATAGTCGGGGGCCTCTTTAAAGGTGAGTTCACCGGTATTCGCATCCAGGTTAAAGAGCGCTGCATCGGTGCCGCTTAGACTGTAAGTGAGGATATCACTATCCGCATCCGTGGCCTCGGCCCTATAGACGGCTACCTCGCCCTCGTCGACGCTAATCTCAACCATCGCTTCGCCCGAGCCCGACGTAAAGACAGGCGCCTCTTTATTACGTGGCTCCGTAGGTGACGCAGGAGAATCTCCCCCTGATGACGCCGAAGCGGCAATCAAACCCAGCCCTGCTCCCGCTAAGCTCATCATGCCTAAGGCGCTTATACCCCCAGCTTCACCCTGAGGGATACCGTCAATGGTATCGTCTACCGTTGACAGCGCCAGTGGCGTTGGCTGGTCTTGTGGCTCATGAACAAAACCGGCCCCCAACAGGTCAAGCAATACGATGCCTTCCAACGAGCCATGACTGTACACAATCGTATTGTCGCCTGAGAAAGGCGTGTTGGCCTCTTCGTTCGCACTCAGCGGCTTACCCTCTTCGGAGAGGCTGATGCCACAAAAGTTGTTGCGACACACCACATAGTAATCGTCGATAATCAGGTTAACGCCGTTATCCAGGCGAACCTCAAGATCCGCATCTGTTCGGACGGCCACGACGTTATCGGGGCGCTCCCCATGACTGGACACCACGCGGTATTGCTCCCCAGCCCTGGCTTGCACGACCAAGGTCTTAGACGAACTGAGCTCATACCGCACGCTGGCTTCCCCAGCAGACGTTTCTAAGTAATAGTTCATAACCGGTACCTTAGTTTAAACATGAGTAAAAAATGAACCTAATACGTTCATACTGCAGGGCTATTCGCTCCCCTTTAATTGCGCCAGTTCGCGTCTGGACTGGAGAACATCCAGGCGATTAATATCATCCTTCAAACGGGGTATTTTATTGATGGCGAGCATTTCGTCGGCGATGGCAATGTATTCATCACAAACCTGTTCCTTCCTCATAGAACCGAGAAACTTGCCGCCCTTGTCGTGATTAATGACTTTTGGCGTCTTTGATTTATAGATAATGCGGTTAATACTAAGTAGGCGGGTTGATTCGGTAAACCTGCACATTGCACCATTTGTATTCTCTTTCAACAAAGCACAACAATTGTTTATTAACGTACGCCCTCAGCCAACTGTTTAAGGTACAAATGAAGTGATTTAATGTGAATGGACACCCGTTGAATATGAAAATAGCGTTAGCGAGGTGTTACAGGACTGTACAAAAAAGACGCAAATAGACGGATGAGTTCAAGCAGGATGCGGTGAAACTGGTGAATGAGCAATGAGATCGAGGAGGAGATCGAGGGACACCGATTCTTTAATAACCTGAATCCGTGATTCCGACTGCCAGTGTTTCAAGCTACAAGCACTATTAACAGGTATTTTTGATAAAATTGTGGTTGTATAGAATTCACTAAGAGGGTGATTTATGCAGCGTTTAAAATTTTCACAATCTAGATCAGAAATAACGGGACATTCCGGCTTGGCTCTGGTTGGCCAAGCGATTCATCGTTACACCAAACTTACTCAGGAAGTCGATGCGCAGATTCCACTTCGACATGGTATCGAACACTCTGACTTGATCAAGAGTTATATATGGATGTTGTGTTGTCCTTTAATGAGCAGCACCTCAAGATTGAGCCGGTCGATTTCATTATAAAATGGAACCCTCGCCAACAAGACAAACAGTGGTGGCTAGACTATGCCGAGCAGCATGGCTGTTGGGAAGAAGAGCGACCCTGGCAAGGTTATGATTACAGTATACGTCGAGCCATGCAGGTGACAGTGCGAACCATGGATTATCGAGGTCAACGCCCATTGACACTCGAGATCGATATTGATGGCTGGTGGACGAGTTTAACGTTGGCAGAACATGAGGTGATTCGGCTTTATGCCGATCGCGGTGTATCCGAGCAGTTTCATAGTGAGTTTAAAACGGATCTGGACATTGAGCGGTTGCCGATCGAGGCGCAGGCAAAGCACTTGACGGCTGAACAACGATTACAGGTTCGACAAGAGGAAAGCGTACCGCTGTGGCAGACGTTTAAGGCGTGGCCGGAAAAAACACAGGCCGAAGGTGTCGCGCATTCAGGTACCCGCAATGCCATCAGCTATATGCTCGGCAACTGGGCGGCATTGGTGCGTTATTGTGAGGACGGGCGTTTACCGATATCGAATATTCTATCGGAGCATGTGGCGAAAACGATTGCATTGGCCAGGAAAAACTTCTTGTTTGCCGATACGCCGGCAGGCGCTAAATCGAGTGCGATGATTTACTCGTTGCTGGAGACCGCCAAAGCCAATCACCAAAACCCCTATCACTATTTAACGTTGCTGCTAAACGAGCTACCCAACGCCCGGTCGGCAGGGGCTATTGAAAAGCTCCTGCCGTGGAATAAAACTCCGGCGCAAGTCAGGCAACGGTTTGATCGCTATCCGCGTCCCTGCCCAGCCTATCTATGGCTTGGTGGCTAACCTGTGGATTTTGCACCGTTTACTTACTAACCGTAGGAAAATATATCAAATATATTGTTATGTAAAAAAGCGTCACCCTTGCCTTTAACAACAATCACCCTCCCAAAAATCGCGAATGCCCGCAATTCCCTGCGCCCCGCAATCAAAACTTTGCTTAAGTTTTTCGGCATCCACACCACCCAATGCAAACACCGGCACCTTCGCCTGACTGACCCACTCCTGAAACTGCGACCAACCCAGAGGCTCCACCTCGGGATGAGTGGTCGTTTTAAACACCGGAGAAAGCGTAACAAAATCAACGCCCAAGGCTTCCGCTTTGCGCAGTTGCTCGGGCGAGTGACAGGAAGCGCTAAACCACGCCTGCTGTGAAACGGGTCGCTCAGATAAGCCCTTCAAACGCTCACTGGTAACATGCAACCCATGACAGCCGGTCTGCTGATAAAGCCCTGGCACTGTGTTGGCAATAGCAACAACACCGCGCCGGCGACACAAGGCCGCAACAGCCTTTGCCACCTCCACATAAGTTGCATCATCCAACTGATGCGCGCGCACCTGAACGATCGTTGCGCCGCGATCTATTGCGCGGCCGACCTTTTCTACATAGTCTTCGACACTTGCCGCCGCACCGGTAATCGCCATCCTGTCGGACAATCTCGCGGCCGCCACAATCGGCACATTGGCGGCGGGAAACGCAAAGTCCAATAACTGATCGGCGCCAACCCAAGCCACCGGCTGCCCCTCATTACCCTGGGGCTCTCCGCTAAACCCCGTCACCTTCCACACATCAAGCAACACCGATTTATCGGCATAGTCGTGACGAATACAAATCAACGGACGACTGTGAGTCACCTCAATGGCCAACTCTTCTAAAAGCTCCCGCGCCAGCGCCGCCGGCACGGACTCCCCCGCCTCCACCTTACCGCCGGGAAATTCCCACAAACCACCCTGGTGCGTATGGTCGGGACGCTTTGCAATCAGCACTTCGCCGCGCCCATTGACAATCACACCGGCAGCGACATGAACGACTTTCATCAGGTGCGGTACTCGGCATTGATGGTGACGTAGTCGTGGGACAAGTCCGTGGTCCACACCCGCTCGGCACTGCTGCCGCGGCCGAGGTCGATGCGAATGGTAATCGCATCGCGCGCCATCACCTGCTGCCCCTGCTCTTCGGTATAGCTGTCGGCACGGCCGCCGCGTTCGACGATCAATACATCCCCCAGATAAACCTTGACACGGTTAACATCCAGTTCCTCGATACCGGCTCGGCCGATCGCCATCACGGTGCGCCCCCAATTGGGATCGGAGGCAAACAGCGCAGTTTTTACCAGCGGCGACTCAGCCACCGTATAGGCCACAGCCAGACATTCACGCCGGTTCGCACCACCTTCCACAGCCACAGTCACAAATTTGGTTGCCCCTTCGCCATCGGTGATCACCGCCTGCGCCAACTGAATATGCACCGCCACCACAGCGTTGTATAACTTGGCATAGAGCACGCCGCTGGGCTCGATAATCTCAGGCAAAGGCGCCCGGCCGGTGGCGGCCAACATACAGGCATCGTTAGTGGAAGTATCACCATCTACAGTAATACGATTGAAAGAACGCTCGACCGCGCTGCGCAACAGTTTATCAAGCAGCGGCTGGGCCACCTTGGCATCGGTCATCACATAGGCGAGCATGGTCGCCATATCCGGTTTGATCATGCCGGAACCCTTGGCCATACCGTTAACGGTTACAGTGACACCCTCGTGTTCAAACTGCACCGTGGCCGCCTTGGGCCGCGTATCGGTGGTCATTATGGCTCGGGCCGCCGCTTCCCAACTGCCGTCGGCCAGATCGCCGAACGCCTGCGGCAAGACGGCCAACATTTTGTCGACCGGCAGACTCTCGCCGATCACACCGGTGGAAAACGGCAACACCTGGGTCGGACTGACGCCCGCCAGGCGCGCAACCTCGGCACAGGTGGAACGCGCATCGTCCATACCGCGCTCGCCGGTACAGGCATTGGCGTTGCCGGCGTTGATCAGCCAGTAGTGCTTGCTGCCGCTGGCAAAGGTACTGCGTAAATGTTCTTTCGCGATAACCACCGGCGCCGCACAATAGGCATTGCGGGTGAACACACCGGCGACGCTACTGCCTTCGGCCAGCTCCAGCAACACCAGGTCGTTGCGATCGGTAGATTTGATGCCGGCACAGGCCGCGGCCAAACGCACACCGCCGACCGCCGGCATCTTGGGAAACGGAAAATGCCCTACTGCCATAGAATTGTCATAGACCCTGTGAACTTTATTTTCTTAGTTTTTCTTCAACCGAGCTTGCCGTGGCACTGCTTGTATTTCTTCCCCGAGCCGCAGGGGCAGGGTTCATTGCGCCCGACCTTGCGCTCCTCCCGTACAAAGGGCGTGTGCTGTTCCTCCGCGGCCGGTGCCGGCTCGCCGCCGTCCTCACCGCCTCCCGCCATGGCGGATACCTGCTCGTGTTGCAGTTGCATTTTCTGCCGTTCCTGGGCCTCGATGCGCCGGCGCTCCATCTCCTGCATTTGTTCTTCGGTGACCGGCTCCACCCGGTACAAAATACGCACCACCTCATGCTTGATATTGCCCAGCATTTCCTGGAACAACTGGAAAGACTCGCGCTTGTACTCCTGCTTGGGATTGCGCTGGGCGTAGGCGCGCAAGCCGATGCCCTGGCGCAGGTGGTCCATATTGGCGAGGTGCTCTTTCCACAACATATCCAACACCTGCAGCATGATCTGCTTTTCAATATCCTGCATTACCGCACCGATCCGCTCTTGTTTTTCCTCGTAAGCGGTTTGCAGCTCGGCGGCAATTTTTTCGCGCAGGGTCTCTTCATGCAATTGATCGTCGGCATCCAGCCATTGCTGCACCGGCAATTTGACGCCGAACTCCGATTCTATATGCTGCTCGAGACCGGGAATATCCCACTGCTCGTCCAGACTCTGGGGCGGCACGAAGGTGCTGATCATATCGTTGGCAACGTCTTTGCGAATGGCGGTCACCGTATCGCTGATGGTCGTCGCCTCCAGCAGTTCGTTGCGCTGCCCGTACACTACCCGGCGCTGGTCATTGGCGACGTCGTCATACTCCAGCAACTGCTTGCGGATATCAAAGTTGCGGCCCTCCACTTTGCGCTGCGCCTTCTCGATGGCGTTGCTCACCATACGGTGCTCAATGGCCTCGCCCTTTTCCATGCCCAGCGCCTGCATAAAGTTGCGCACCCGCTCGGAGGCGAAAATGCGCATCAGGTTATCCTGCAGCGACAGGTAGAAACGCGATACGCCGGGGTCGCCCTGGCGACCGGAGCGACCCCGCAACTGGTTGTCGATACGGCGAGACTCGTGGCGCTCGGTGCCGATAATATGCAGGCCGCCGGCCTCGATCACCTGTTCGTGACGTTTTTTCCAGTCTGCTTTGACCGCCTCGACCTGCGCGGCATCGGGATTATCCAGCGCGGCAATCTCCGCTTCCCAGTTGCCGCCGAGCACGATGTCGGTGCCGCGCCCCGCCATGTTGGTGGCGATAGTCACGGTGCCGGGCCGGCCGGCCTGGGCAATAATTTCGGCTTCTTTCTCGTGAAACTTGGCGTTGAGCACCTGGTGCTTGATCTTGGCTTTGTCGAGGCGGCGCGACATTTCCTCAGAGGACTCAATCGAGGCGGTACCCACCAGCACCGGTGCGCGTTTTTCCTGACACTCCTTGATATCTTCCACCACGGCATCGTACTTTTCTTCCACCGACAGGTATACCAGGTCGTTGAGGTCCTCCCTCGCCACCGCCACATTGGTGGGAATCACCACCACATCGAGATTGTAAATCTGGTGAAATTCATAGGCCTCGGTATCGGCCGTGCCAGTCATACCCGCCAGTTTCGGGTAGAGACGGAAATAATTCTGGAAGGTAGTGGAGGCCAGTGTCTGGCTCTCACTCTGGATATTGACCCCCTCCTTGGCCTCCAGCGCCTGGTGCAATCCCTCCGACAAACGCCGCCCGGCCATGGTGCGGCCGGTGTGTTCGTCGATCAACACCACCTGGCGGTTCTGCACGATGTAATCCACATCGCGGTTAAACAGGGTGTGGGCCTTGAGCGCGGCGTGGGTGTGGTGCAGCAGGTTGAGATTGCCGGCCGAGTAGAGGCTGTCGTTTTCGTCCAACAACCCCTCTTTGATCAACAGTTCCTCCACCAACTGGTGGCCGGCTTCAGTCAGCTCCACCTGGCGGGTTTTCTCATCCACAACATAGTGGCCGGTTTCGGTCTCGGTCTTCGGCTCCAGTTTTGGAATCAACTGGTTCATGCGCCGGTACAGTGCCGAACTGTCCTCGGCGGCGCCGGAGATAATCAGCGGCGTGCGCGCCTCGTCGATGAGGATGGAATCCACCTCATCCACAACGGCAAAATTCAGCGGCCGCTGTACCCGGTCCTCCCGGCGCAGGGCCATATTGTCGCGCAGGAAATCAAAACCGAATTCGTTGTTGGTGCCGTAGGTGATATCGGCGCCGTAGGCGTCGCGCTTGGCCTGCGGGTCCTGCATGGACTGGATCACGCCGACGCTCAAACCCAGCGCTTCATAAAGCGGCCCCATCCAGCGCGCGTCGCGGCTGGCCAGGTAATCGTTAACGGTGACAATATGCACACCTTTGCCGGACAGGGCGTTGAGATACACCGCCAGGGTGGCCACCAGGGTCTTGCCCTCGCCGGTGCGCATCTCGGCGATACGGCCCTCGTGAAGGGTAATGCCACCGATCATCTGCACATCGAAATGGCGCATATCAAGGGCCCGCTGTCCGGCTTCGCGCACCAGCGCAAAGGCTTCGGGCAGCAACTGGTCGAGGGTGTCGCCGTCCTGATAGCGCTGTTTGAGAGTCTCGGTCTTGGCTTTGAGCTGGTCATCACTGAGGGCGGACATTTCGGCTTCGAGCTCATTGATCTGCCGCACCAATTTGCCCATACGCTTAAGTTCCCGGTCATTTTTTGAACCGAAAACCGATTTCATCAGTTTGCCAATCATGTGAGTTACCGTTATGTGTTCAGAACCATAGACCCTGCACCGCCGCAGGTCAGAAAAACGAGGTGCAAGTAAACCGAAAGGCGCCTGCAGAAGCAAGCACAAAGGCGGGATTAACGGTGAGTTCGGTGAATATAGCTGGCGGGATCGACGGCGCGGCCGTGTTTAAAGACTTCAAAATGCACATGGGGGCCGGTGGAGCGGCCGCTGGAACCCATTTTGGCAATGACCTGACCTTTTTTGACCACATCACCCACCGCCACCAGGTTGTCCTGGTTGTGGGCGTAGCGGGTGGAGAAACCACTGCCGTGATTGACCTCCACCATCTGGCCATAACCGTGGCGCTTGCCGGACCAGGTGACCACCCCGGCGGCCACGGAGATGATCTCTGCGCCTCTCTTACCGGCGAAATCCACTCCGTTATGCCAGGCTACGCGGCCGTTGAAGGGATCGGTGCGACGCCCGAACCGAGAGGACATCCAGCCCTTCTTCACCGGGCGCCCGGCAATAAAGATATCACTTTGAATCTTGCGCTTGGCCAGCAGCGCTTCGAGGGTATCCAATTGCTGCTCGCGGTTGTCGATCTGGTCGGCAAGGCTGCCGATAACGGCGAGAAAATCCGGTGCCTGGTAGGCTTCACCCAGTGCCACGGTTTCCGGTCCGCCCACCGGCGGCGGCTGGCTGAAGTCGAATTCACCCCGATCCAGCTTGGCCATGGTGGTCAGGCGTTCGCCAAGGGCGTCGAGGCGCACCAGGCGGGCCTGCAATTCGGCCATTCTGAGGGTCAGCGCGGCCAACTGCTCTTCGGCGTGGCGTTTGGTCTCGGCCACTTCGCGCCTTTGTTTGGCCAGCGCATCGTTCCAGGCCCGGGTAGAGTCACCGGTAAACAGATCGCTGCCTTCGTCTTGCAACAACTGGTGGGCAACGCCCCCCAGTACTACCGGCACGCCGAGCAGGCACACTGACAGAACAGCGCGAGTCCACCCACCCAGCTTGAAGCTGCGGGTACGCCCGTGACCTTTGCTGACAAGAATGACTTTCATACTGAGTCTGAGTCGGTATTTTGGAGTCTTTTATCGGGTAACCGCTACCGGCACCCGCTGTGTTAGTACCAGTTTATGTCTTACTTCTACGTACTGCTCAAAGCCTTACTGCAAAAAAAACCGCCCACTGGCGGCCCGATCCCTGCTTATCCACGAGACAGGGAGTAAAAATATGGCATAGAAAACAAGGAATTACCAATAGTTATTGAGGTAACACGACAATAAATACCCAGAACCTGGACTGCGTCACCTTTCACACTTTTGTCTTGCCCCGTTGCGCAGCCCCCGAATAATGCGGGCTGCGGCGCCATTACGGCGCTTAAAACAACGTTTCTTACAGCGCCAGCACAGGCTTCATATAAGATATCGGCGCTTTGGTTTCATCCTCGAACGTCACCACTTCCCAGGCGTCTTTATCGGCGATCAACTGGCGCAAGGACTTATTGTTCAAAGCATGGCCGGATTTGTGGGCCTTGAATTCGCCGATCAGGCTGTTACCCAACAGATAAAGGTCGCCGATGGCGTCCAGGATCTTGTGCTTGACGAACTCATCTTCGTAGCGCAGACCGTCTTCGTTCATAATGCGGTAGTCATCCACCACGATAGCGTTATCGGGGCTGCCGCCTTTGGCCAGACCCTTGGAGCGCAGGTATTCGAACTCGTGGGTGAAACCGAAGGTGCGCGCGCGGCTCACCTCTTTCACAAACGAAGTGCTGGAGAAGTCGATCGAGGCCCTGGCGGGACGATCGCGAAACACCGGATGATCGAATTCAATCGAAAAGGACACTTTAAATCCGTCAAACGGCAGGAAGCTTGCCACCTTGTCGCCCATTTCAACGGTAACCGGCTTTTTGATGCGAATAAACCTTTTCGGCGCTTCCTGTTCGACGATACCCGCCGACTGGATCAGGAACACGAAAGGACCGGCACTGCCGTCCATAATAGGCACTTCGGGGGCACTGACTTCAACGATGGCGTTGTCGATACCAAGCCCGGCCATGGCCGACAGCAGGTGCTCGACGGTGGACACTTTGACATTGTCCCGCATCAGGGTGGTGGAAAGGGTGGTGTCACCGACATTCTCCGCCTTGGCCGGAATGTCCACGGCCGGCGAGAGATCGACGCGCCGGAATACGATGCCGGTATCTGCCGGCGCCGGCAACAGCGTCAGGTAAACTTTTTGCGCGGTATGCAAACCGACGCCGGTGGCGCGAATTGCATTTTTTAAAGTCCGTTGTTTTATCATTACACAACCTTGAGCGTTAAACTTGTATAGCCTGAAGCGTGAATCTTGTATAGCCTTAGGCGTCGATTAAAAAGCCCTGCGCACCGGTAATAAACACCTTAGCGCCAATCAACAAAGCCTCGTCAACCAAAGCTTTATAAGTCCCCATGCGTCAATTAAACCAAGCCCTCAGCATCAATTTATTAAAACCCTAAGTCTCAATCATCAAAAATATTCGGCTGTAGATAGCGAAGCTTTTTCGCTCTATATCTCAGCCTTTCGTTCTAAGTATCGCCACAATAACCAACCCCTTCAGCCCCTGGTAAGAAGCAGCGAAGGTTATTGACAAAAATCTTTGCCCGCATACCTCGAGCTTTATAACTTAGCAATCCTGAACGTTAACTTAACCAGCCAGACTGTTGCCTTAAATAACCTGGCCCTGGACGTTAACCAACCCGAACTCGGGCCTTCAGTTCAGTGCTCACCAACCCCGCCACAGGGGTTGACCGATGCGGTCTGGAGCGCCGACAAACGCGCTTCCGGGCGTTCACCCCAGCAGCGCGATCACTCTCTCAACCTTGAGCTTGTAACCCTTGAGCTTGTAACCCTTGAGTTTATAAACCTAGAGTTTATAAACCTCGAGTTTATAAACTTTGAGCTTATAAACCTGGCACCTTGAACCGTATTCTCTCAAACAGCCTGGAGCGACACACAAACTTACCCCTGGGCCTGGTCAATACAGCCCGGCAAGTGGAAAACAGCCTTGGAACGGTTCCTATCTGGCAGGCGGGACGCATAAGCCGCGAATACTAACAGAGTTGCCCGCTTTAAACCAATATCAGTTCCCAAACAGACACTTAGGTCCCGCCGCGCGCCGCCGCAGGGGCTCGCTTCTGGTCCGCCGGCATCCGGTTCAGCCATCACATCCACAATCTCCACGGCGATCGGCGCGACCAAGGGATGCCCGACGCCATTTCGCGACTGGCGCATCAATCCGCCTGGCGTCGCAGAAAGGCCGGGATATCCAGATACTCCATATCGCGGTCTTCGGGCGGTGCCTCCGCTGCCGGTGGATTGGCGGTTTTATTGGCACGCATTACTGTGGGGCGATCGAGCTGACTGTAATCCGGTTGCCCATTGGCGCGACGGGTATTGTCCACCACCATTTTGGTGGCGGCCGCTTTGGTCTCCGCCACCGGACAGCCGAGTCCGGTCGCCACCACCGTCACGCGCAACTCCTCAGACATCTCCGGGTCGATAACAGTTCCAACCACCACCGTGGCGTCGTTGGAAGCAAATTCCTCCACGGTATCGCCCACTTCGGAAAACTCGCCCAGCGACAAATCCATACCGGCGGTGATATTGACCAGAATACCGCGCGCGCCCTGCAGATTGATATCCTCCAGCAGCGGACTGCGAATAGCCGCCTCGGCCGCATCCCGCGCCCGGGTTTCGCCGGTGGAATGGCCGGTGCCCATCATCGCCATGCCCATCTCCGACATCACGGTGCGCACATCGGCGAAGTCCACGTTGATCATACCGGGGCGGATAATCAGATCGGCGATACCCTGCACCGCGCCCAGGAGCACATCGTTGGCCGCCTTGAAAGCATCCAGCAGGCTGGTGCTTTTACCCAGCACCGACAGCAGCTTTTCATTGGGAATGGTAATCAGGGAGTCGACCCGCTCGGTCAACTCCTTGATACCGGCTTCGGCGATCGACATGCGCTTGCGGCCCTCGAACGGAAACGGTCGCGTCACCACGGCCACGGTGAGAATACCGAGTTCGCGCGCGACCTCCGCCACCACGGGTGCGCCACCGGTGCCGGTGCCGCCGCCCATACCGGCGGTGATAAAAACCATATCGGCACCGGTCAACACCTCGGCGAGGCGTTCGCGGTCTTCAATGGCCGCCTGCCGGCCGATTTCCGGGTTGGCGCCCGCGCCCAGCCCCTTGGTGATGTTGTTGCCGAGTTTCAACACGGTGCGGGCGTCGATACCGCGCAACGCCTGGGCATCGGTGTTGGCGCAGATAAAATCAACACCCTCGACTTCGTTGGCGATCATATGCTTCACGGCGTTACCGCCGCCACCGCCAACCCCTATTACTTTGATCACTGCACTTTGCGGTACACTATCGACGAGTTCGAACATAGTAATTCCCCTCTATCTCCCTACACTGAAATAACACACTAGAATCAAAACCATTCGGAAACCGGGTTTCCGAGCCACGTTTCTAAACACTGTAAAAAAACGGTTAACCATTGTTAAAAACCGTTTTTAAAACTACTGTTAAAAACCATTGCTAAAAACTGCCCTGAAACCAGGCTTTCACCTTGTCCCACCAGGAGTTTTTGTTGTCTCTACTGTACTGGGTAGCACGCGGATCGCTCTGCTGTCCCATGCCGTACTGCAACAAGCCGACCCCGGTGGAGTAAATCGGGTTGTTGACGATATCCTTTAAACCGCGCACGCCCTGGGGCACGCCGAGCCGCACCGGCATATGAAAAATTTCCTCCGCCAGTTCCACCACGCCCTCCATTTTCGAGGTACCGCCGGTCAATACCACGCCGGCGGCAATCAGGTCTTCAAAACCGCTGCGGCGCAGTTCCGCCTGCACCAGCGTGAACAATTCGTCGTAGCGCGGCTCCACCACCTCCGCCAGCGCCTGGCGCGACAGGTCCCGCGGCGGGCGGTCGCCGACGCTCGGCACCTTGATGGTTTCGTCGACGCCGGTCAGCTTCGCCAGCGCACAGGCGTAGCGGATTTTTATCTCCTCGGCGTGGGGCGTGGGCGTGCGCAGCGCCATGGCGATATCGTTGGTGACCTGGTCGCCGGCGATGGGAATCACGCCTGTGTGCCGAATCGCGCCCTCGGTAAAAATGGCGATATCGGTGGTGCCGCCGCCGATATCCACCAGGCAGACGCCCAATTCTTTTTCGTCTTCAGTCAGCACCGAGTAGCTGGAGGCGAGTTGTTCCAAAATAACGTCTTCGACCTCCAGGCCGCAGCGGCGGATACACTTCTCGATATTCTGCGCGGCATTGACCGCGCAGGTCACCAGGTGCACCTTGGCTTCGAGCCGCACGCCGGACATACCGAGCGGCTCCTTCACCCCCTCCTGTTCGTCGATCAGGTATTCCTGCGGCAGGATATGCAGAATTTTCTGGTCCGCCGGGATCGCCACCGCCTGCGCGGCATCGATAACCCGATCCAGGTCCTGGGCAAACACCTCGCGGTCTTTGATCGCCACTATGCCGTGGGAGTTGAGGCTGCGAATATGGCTGCCGGCGATACCGGCGTACACCGAGTGTATCTGGCAGCCGGCCATCAACTCCGCCTCCTCCACCGCCCGCTGGATCGACTGCACGGTGGACTCGATATTGACCACCACGCCTTTTTTCAGGCCGGTAGAGCGGTGCGAGCCTATGCCGACGATCTCGAGCTGCCCTTCCGCCGCCACTTCGCCGACAATCGCCACTACCTTAGACGTGCCGATATCCAAGCCGACAATGAGTCTGTTATCGCTTGAACCTGCCATTCAGTTAACCTCGTTATTATGGGCGATCGTTTCACCGATCGATTCGCAACACATAAGGCCCGTGCTCCCTTTCACCGGGCTGACGCCAAGGCGCCCTCCCGCCACTTCACTGCGACGCCATTGTTGTAACGCAAATCTATCGACGCGACGCTGTCGACTTTTGCCTGTAAATCATCGGTGTAAACCGCCAGAAAACGCTGCATCTTTTTCATGATCTGGTCGCGCCCCACCACCAGCCTCAGGTCATTGCTCAATACCAACTCGACCGAATGTACCGGATCGCTGCGCAGCTCCATCACGCTGAGCCCATAGGGCCGCAATAGTTTTGCAATGCCCTGGTAGATCAACATCACCTGTTCCGACTGCGCCCGGTTGCCGGACAACAACGGCAGACCCTGCAGATTGTCGAGCTCCGGGGTGGCGACGATCTGCCCGCGCTGGTTCAAAAAACCGCTGCGGCCCCAGCGGGCGATCGGCTGTTGCTCGACGATGGTCACCACCAGTTGGTCGGGCCAGCGACGTCCCAGTATCGCCCGGTCGATAAACGGTGCCTTTTCTACTTCGGTCTTTATCGCCGCCAGGTCCAGTTGCAGAAATGTCTGGTCGACCAGGGGCTCCAACAACGCCATGACCCGCTCTTTCGAGACCAGTAAAAACTCGCCCTGCACGGCAATACTCGCCACCGGCCGATCAATGGTGTCGGGCAGTGCCGCCCAGCGCGGCAGCCCGAGCACCGCCGCGGCGACTACACAGCCGGCCGCCGCCAGCCAGGCCAGCCACCGCAGCGGCAGTCGCCGCCGCGGCGCGGCGCGGCGACTGGCGCCCTGGGCGCGGCGGTTTTTTTGCGTATCCTGTATTCGCTTCGCTTTCATTTCACATCGGTCGGCTCGCCGCCGGCTCCTTCAAGGTGTCCGCCACAATGGTGAGCACCAGTTGTTCAAATGAGATACCTCGCGCCTGGGCAGCCATGGGGACCAGGCTGTGGCTGGTGAGACCGGGCACGGTGTTGACCTCTAACAGGTAAAAGTTGTCCTCGCTGTCGGCCATAAAGTCCACCCGGCCCCACCCCTCGCAACCGAGGCTGTCAAATGCCTCCAGGGCAATTTCCGCCAGCGCTTGTTCTTTGTCGGCGGCCAGCCCGCAGGGGCAGAAGTAACGGGTATCGTCCGCCAGGTACTTGGCCTCGTAGTCGTAAAACCGGTTGTCGGTTTCCAGCCTGATCGCCGGCAACACCTGGCGGCCGACAATCGACACCGTGTACTCGGCCCCTTTGACGACCCGCTCGGCAAACACGCTGCGATCGAACGGCCGCGCCTCGGCGTAGGCCTGTTGCAGTTGCGCGGCGCTGTCGACTTTTGCCATACCGATGCTCGAGCCCTCACAGGAGGGTTTTACCATGACCTCACCGCCCAGTTGCGCCAGCACCTGCTGCCAGTTGCCGTGCTCGTTCAACACCATAAAATCCGGCGTCGGTAAACCGATCCCGCGCCAAAGCTGTTTGCAGCGCAGCTTGTCCATCGCCAGTGCCGAGGCCTGCACACCGCTACCGGTAAACGGTATATCGAGAAATTCCAGCAGCGCCTGAATGCGGCCGTCTTCGCCGCCGGCCCCGTGCAGGGCGATAAAGACACGATCCGGCTGTATTTCCCGCAGTTGCTCGATCACCTGGCTTTGGGTGTCGATGCCAATCACCTCGACAGCGCTTGCGCGCAGTGCATTGATAACCGCCTGCCCGCTTTGCAGGGACACCTCGCGCTCGGCCGAGGCGCCGCCGTAGAGCACACCGACACGCCCCAACTGTTGCTTCAGGGCATCGCTCGCCGGCGCTGTCACTGTCGCAGTCATAAACGCGCTCTCATTTGCATATCGTTACCACACCGTTTTTTCTACAAGCCTTCACACAACACATTTCTACTACATGCGCTATGCCGACCCCCTTCAAGCCAGTTTCCGTTTTGCCAGCTCCGTCGCCAGCAATCCCACATTGCCGGCGCCCTGGGTAATCACGATATCGCCCGGCTCGACAATATCCTTGATGACTTCGGGCACGCCGTCGATACCCTCGACAAAGATGGGATCGACCTGCCCCCGGTTGCGGATGCTGCGGCACAGGTGGCGGCTGTCGGCACCGGGTATCGGCGTTTCGCCGGCGCTGTACACTTCCAGCAGCACCAGCGCGTCGACACCGGAGAGCACCTCGACGAAATCCTCATACAGGTCGCGGGTGCGGGTATAACGGTGCGGCTGGTAAACCATCAACAGGCGCCGCTCGGGCCAGCCGCGCCGCACCGCCTGAATGGTCGCCTCTACCTCGCGCGGATGGTGACCGTAATCGTCCACCAGCATGGCGCCGCCACCGGCCACGGGAAATTCCCCGTAAACCTGAAACCGTCGCCCGACGCCTTGAAAATTTGCCAGTCCGGTTTGCACGGCACTGTCGGCTACGCCCTCGTCGACAGCCACTGCCACGGTGGCAGTGGCGTTGAGGACATTGTGCAGCCCGGGCATATTGATGCTGAGGTCCAGGGGCTTGCGGCCATCCGGGCACGCCACTTTAAAACGGCTGCACATACCTTCCTGGCGCACCTCGTAGGCGCGAAAGTCGCAGCTCTCGCCAAAACCGTAAGTCAGCACCGGGCGGGAAATCTGCGGAATGATTTCCTGTACCACCGGATCATCGCCACACACCACCGCCAGTCCGTAAAACGGCAAGTTGTGGAGAAACTCGACGAAGGTTTTTTTCAACCGCGAGAAGTCGCCCTCGTAGGTGTCCATATGATCGGCATCGATATTGGTCACCACCGCCACCATCGGCTGCAGATGCAAAAACGACGCATCGCTTTCATCCGCCTCGGCCACCAGGTAGCGGCTGCCGCCGAGTTGCGCGTGACTGCCGGCGCTGTTGAGCAGGCCGCCGATCACAAACGTGGGGTCGCGGTCGCCGGCCGCCAGCACCGACGCAATCAAACTGGTGGTGGTGGTTTTGCCGTGGGTGCCCGCCACCGCTATGCCGTGCCGGTAGCGCATCAACTCGGCCAGCATTTCGGCGCGCCGCACCACCGGAATACGCAGGCGGCGCGCGCCTTTCATCTCGGGGTTGGTCTCAGTGACGGCACTGGAGTTGACAATCACATCGGCACCGACCACGTTGCGGTCGTGGTGACCGATAAAAATAGTCGCTCCCTTGTCGCTCAATTGCCGCGTGGTGCCGCTTTCTTTCAAGTCCGAGCCCGAAATTTCATAACCCTGGTTCAACAGCACCTCGGCAATACCGCTCATGCCCGCACCGCCGATGCCGATAAAGTGAATGCGGCGAATACGGCGCATCTCCGGTATTTCAATAATTCTCGATTTAGCCATTGGCCACCTCCCCGCAAACGTCGGCCACCTGGTTGGCGGCCTCTGGCAGCGCCAGGTCGCGCGCCCGCACCGCCATGTTTTTCAAACGCGGCCGATCGCCCGTCAACTCCTGCAACAACAGGCTCAGGGAGCTGGCGTCCAACTCGTGTTGCGGTTTGACAACCGCGGCGCCCTGCTGTGCCAGCCACTCGGCGTTTTTGGTCTGGTGATCGTCGATGGCAAACGGAAAAGGAACCAGCACCGCCGCCACCCCGGCCGCCGTCAGTTCCGCCACTGTCAGAGCGCCGGCCCGCGCGATCACCAGATCCGCCCAGGCCAGGGCCGCCGCCATATCGTCGATAAAAGGTTCGATATCTGCCTCCACTGCCAACTCCCGATAGCGGGCCTTGGTCTGCTGCAAATGCCTGGCGCCGGTCTGGTGGCGGATATGCGGCCGCGCCGCCGGCGCCAATAAGTTCACTGCCGCCGGCACCAGATCGTTGATCGCCAGCGCTCCCAGGCTGCCGCCCAGCACCAGCAGGTTGCCGCCGGCACCGTTATCAGCGCGGGCATCGTAACGCTGTTGCGGCGGCGCCAGCGCGGCGATCTCGCCGCGAACCGGATTGCCCGTGACCACGCCGCGAGGCAGGCTGCCGGGAAAGGCCTGCAACGTGCGACTGGCGATACGCGCCAGTATTTTATTGGTGGTTCCCGCCACCGCGTTTTGCTCGTGAATCACCAGTGGTTTCCCCAATAGTCGAGCCGCCACACCGCCCGGCCCCGACGCAAAACCGCCGAGCCCGAGCACCACGTGCGGCCGCACCCGCCGCACGATGGCCAGTGCCTGCCCCAGCGCCCGCAACAACCGCCACGGGGCCTGCAACCAGGCCCGCGCACCTTTGCCGCGCAATCCCGCCACGGCGATGTAATGCAGATCGATGCCCGCCTGCGGCACCAACTGCGCCTCGATACCGCGCCGCGTGCCGAGCCAGTCGACCTGCCAGCCGCGGGCGCGCAGCACCGCCGCCACCGCCAGCGCCGGGAACACATGGCCGCCGGTGCCGCCGGCCATGATCAATACCCGCTTGGCGTCACCATCAGCTTGCACGTCGCCTACCTCGCTGTTTTTTCTCGGCGACCGGCGCCGGCCGGCGCAACTCCCAATCCAGGCGCAGCAAAAACGCCATCAACGCACAGCAGACGATCAGACTGCTGCCGCCGTAACTGATAAACGGCAGGGTCAAGCCTTTGGTGGGCAGCAGTCCCGACGCTACACCGATATTGATAAACGTCTGTCCGCCGATCAGAATGGCGATACCGAACGCCGCAAAGCTGGCAAACGCATCGCCGGCCACAATCGCACGCCGGGCGATATCCAGCACTTTGAACACCAATCCCACAAACAGGCCGATCAGCAGCGTACAGCCGATCAGGCCGAACTCCTCCGCCACTATGGCGAAAATAAAATCCGTGTGCGCCTCGGGCAGGTAAAACAGTTTCTGCACACTGTTGCCCAGACCTACACCTAACCATTCACCGCGCCCGAACGCGATCAGCGACTGGGTCAACTGGTAGCCGCTGTTGAACTGGTCCGCCCAGGGGTCCAGAAATGTAATCAGCCGCTGCATCCGATAGGGGGACAGTATGGCGATCAACGCCAGGCCGCAGCCCCCGAGCAGCGTCAGCAAACCAAACTGCCACATCTTCACACCGGCCAGAAACATCATCGCCACCACCGTCGCACAAATCACCACGGCGCTGCCGAAATCCGGCTCCAGCAACAACAAAAACACAATCACCGCCACCAGCAGGGTCGGCTTGACAATACCGCTCCAGCCCCCGCGCAATTCCAGTTGGCGTCGTGCCAGGTAACCGGCAAAGAACACCACGGCGCTAAACTTCGCCACTTCAGACGCCTGCACGGTGATGGGCCCGAAGATCAACCAGCGCTGGCTGCCGTTGACCCGGCGTCCGAGCCCGGGCACCAGCACCAGCACCAGTAGCAGCAGGGCCAGCAACAGCAACACCCAACCGTAATCGCGCCATACGACCGGCGGCACGGCGGCCACCAGCGCACCGCCGAGACCGCCGAGCAACAGGTAGATGGCGTGACGCTTGACAAAAAACCAGGGGTCGCCGTAGACACTGTCGGCAAACCCCACCGAAGCGGACGCCACCATCACTATGCCGATGGTCAAGAGCGCGGCGATGATTGCCACCAACTCAAGGTCCACCCGGGCCACCGTCCCCGCGACCGGCGCATACAGAGAGGTGGGGGCGATTACCGCGCTCATGCCACCCACTCCCGCACCGCGTTCTTAAACTGGTCACCCCGATCCCGATAATCGGCAAACATATCGAAGCTGGCGCAGGCCGGCGACAGCAGCACGGCATCCCCCGCCTGCGCCGCCTGCGCCGCTGCAGCCACCGCCTGCTGCAGCGTCTGTGCGTAAACCCGCGGCGCGGCGCCCGCCACCGCGGCAATTTTCTCGGCGTCGCGTCCGATCAACACCAGGCTGCGCACCTGGGTTTCCAACACCGGCGCCAGCGGACTGAAGTCGGCATCCTTGGCCTCGCCGCCGGCGATCAATACCACCTTGCCGGGCGCTCGCGCCAGGCCGGTAATCGCCGCCAGCGTCGCACCCACATTGGTGCCTTTGGAGTCGTTAAAAAACTCCACGCCGTCTTTCTCGGCAACCCATTCGCAACGATGCGCCAACCCTTTGAAACGGCTGAGGGTTTCGAGCACCGCCGGGCGCGGCAGGTCGATGGCGTGGGCGAGCGCCATGGCCGCCAGTGCGTTGGCGATATTGTGGCGGCCGCGCATGGCCAGGCTTTGCACCGGCATCAGGGCGTCGAGCCCCTGGGCCAACCAGGGTTCGCCGTCGACCTGGCGCAGGCCGAAGTCGCGCAAGTCCGGCTCGCTCAAACCAAAACTGTAAAAACCCACCCCGCCTGCCCGGGGCGCCTGGGTGAGGAGATCGTCGCGGTTGACCACCACATGCTCGGCACCGAAATAGATGCGCTGCTTGGCCGCGTGGTACTCGACCATGGACGCGTAGCGATCGAGATGATCGGCACTGAGATTCAATATGGTCGCCGCCACGGCGTTGACGCTGGCGGTGGTCTCCAATTGAAAACTGGACAACTCCACCACGTAGAGCTGCACCGTCGCATCCAGCAAATCCAGCGCCGGCGGTCCCAGGTTGCCGCCGACGGCGACCTTGAGACCGGCGGCTTGCGCCATCTCACCGACCAGGGTGGTCACTGTGCTCTTGCCGTTGGAGCCGGTGATCGCCACGATCGGCGCGCGCGCAGCCCGCACGAACAGTTCGATATCGCCGAGGACTTCGACTCCCTGCTGCAGGGCCGCCTGCACGGCCTCCTCGGCCAGCGCCACGCCGGGGCTCAATACAATCTTCTCCACCGCGCAGAGCGTGTCGCTGTCGAGGCGGCCCAATTCGCAGTGCACGCCGGGAAAGTCGGCGCGAAAACGCGCCAGGTTCGGTGGCTGCGGGCGCGAGTCCAGCACCACAAAGGGACGCCCCTGGCCGGCCAGATAGCGCGCAACCGACAGCCCCGTCGCCCCGAGGCCGACGATGGCGGTCACACCACTTTGCGCAATTAACTCAGCCATTGACTTTAGCCACCTGTTTAACCACTTACCTTCACTGCTTACCTTACGTACTTACCTTGCCTACCTAATCTGACACCAAACCTTGACAATGCACCTTGACCATAAACCGCAACGACCTGCCCCAGACCTGTAACGCAACCTGTTAACCTGACGCTTTACTCGACCTTGCTGTTCGACGCTTCCGCTTCACACTGCCGTGCAATGCTCTAATTCGGCTCTCTCGACCTATAGGGCGACACAAGCACCGCCCCTGTCACTTGCCGCCGGCCCGCTGCTTGCCACTCAACGCAGCTTGAGCGTCGCCAGGCCAAACAACACCAACATCACGGTGATGATCCAGAAACGCACAATGACCCGCGGTTCGGGCCAGCCCTTCAATTCAAAGTGATGGTGCAGCGGTGCCATACGAAAAATTCGCCGGCCGGTGAGTTTGAATGAACCCACCTGTAAAATGACCGAAATCGTTTCCATCACAAACACGCCGCCCATAATAAAAAATACAATTTCATGGCGCACAATCACGGCGATGATGCCCAGGGCAGCCCCCAGCGCCAGCGCGCCGACATCGCCCATAAACACCTGGGCGGGATAGGTGTTGAACCAGAGAAAGCCGAGCCCGGCACCACCCAGCGCCCCGCAAAACACCACCAGTTCTCCCGTGCCCGGTATATAAGGAACGTGGAGATAACTGGCAAAATTGGCGTTGCCTACCAGGTAGGCGATAACGCCGAGCGCCGTGCCCACCATCACCGTCGGCATAATCGCCAGACCGTCCAGGCCGTCAGTCAGGTTGACGGCGTTGCTCGACCCGACCACCACGAAGTAGGTCAGGGCGATATAAAACAAACCCATATCCACCGCCACCGTTTTGAAAAACGGCACGATCAATTGCGTCTCCGCCGGCAGCGACGACGACTGGTAAAGAAAGACGGCGGCACCGAGGCCGCCGACCGACTGCCAGAAGTATTTCCAGCGCGCCGGCAGGCCGCGGGAGTTGGCCTCCACCACCTTGCGATAGTCGTCGACCCAACCCACCGCGCCGAACAGAGCGGTAACCAGCAACACCACCCACACGTAGCGGTTACTCAAGTCCGACCACAGCAGCGCGCTGATAAAGATCGCCGCCAGAATCAGAGTGCCGCCCATCGTGGGCGTACCGGTTTTACTCAGGTGCGACTGCGGCCCGTCATCGCGCACCGACTGCCCGATCTGCAATCGATTGAGGCGCCGGATCATCCAGGGCCCGAGCACCAGTGAGATCAACAGCGCCGTCAACACCCCCAGGATGCCGCGAAATGTCAGGTATTGAAAAACACTGAAACCACTGACATATTGCTGCAAAAATTCAGCCAGCCACAAAAGCATTATTATTTTTCTCCGCCGGTCGCCAACGCCCGCACCACTGTTCCCATTCGTGAACTGAACGACCCTTTTACCAACAACACCATGTCTCCGTGCAGCAGCGGGCGCAGGTGCGCTACCGCCGCCTCATGGGTTGCAAAGTGCTCTGCTCCGGCGCCGAAGGCGGCGCTGGCCGCCTGGCTCAACTGCCCCACCGTCACCAGTCGCGCCGCACCGCGGCTGCGCGCATAGGCGCCGATCTGGTGATGCTGCTCCCGGGCCTCATCACCGAGTTCGGCCATATCCCCCAACACCAGCACGGTTTCACCACTGCGCGCCACCAGGGTATCAATGGCGGCACGCACCGAACTGGGATTGGCGTTGTAGGAATCATCGATAATCAGGCTGCCGGCGATACCGGCAGTCACCTGCATGCGCCCGGCAATATTCTGAAAGCTCTCCAGACCCGCGCGAATATCCGCCAGCTCCGCCCCCACTGCGAAGCTGCAAGCCGCCGCGGCCAAGGCATTGGCGACATTGTGTTGACCCATCACCCGCAACTGAATCCGCGCTGTGCCCGCGGGGCCCTGCAGTTCGAACCAGACGTTGCCGGCGGCGTCACTGCCGTGCTGCGCCGCGCGGAAATCCGCTGCGTCTTGATCCAGGCTGAAGGTGACGATATTTTTTCCCCGCAACTGTTGCAGATACTGCCCGGAATAATTGTCATCGAGATTCACCACGGCAATACCGCCGGCACCGAGACCCGAGAATATTTCCGATTTCGCCCGCGCCACACCGTCGATGGAACCGAAGCCTTCGAGGTGAGCCGGCATGACGTTGTTAACCAGCGCCACATCCGGCCCGGCGAGACCGGTGAGGTACTCGATTTCACCGGCGCTGTTGGCGCCCATCTCAATCACGGCAAATTCGTGCTCGTCGTTGAGTTCCAACAAGGTCAAGGGCACGCCGATATGGTTATTCAGATTGCCGCGGGTGGCGAGCGTACTGCCGCGCTGGCCGAGGATGCTGGCAGCCATTCCCTTGACACTGGTTTTGCCTGAACTGCCGGTTATGGCCACCAGCCGGCCCCGAAACGCGGCCCGGTTCAGCGCCGCTATCTGCCCCAGCGCCTGAATGGTATCTGCAACCACCAGTTGCGGTGCGGCCAGTTGCGTTTGCCGGGTATCCACCACCACCGCGCAGGCGCCTCGCTTGAGGGCATCGCCCACAAACCGGTGGCCGTCGAAATTATCGCCGCGCAGCGCCACAAAGAGATCCCCCGCCTGCAACGAGCGGGTATCGGTGCTGACGCGGGTGAAACGCCCGTGCACATCGGCGGCGGGCGCCTGCGGTTCGACAAGTGCCTGCGGCTCTATAGGCGCCTGCGGCTCTATAAAAGTCGCCGGCATGATTTCAGTGCTCACCTGTTTCAGGGTTAAAGACCCGATCATAACTATCCCGTATTGTTTCGCTGGTGCAACGCCAGGCGTGCCTGCCCGAGGTCGCTGAACGCCAGGCGACTGTCGCCGATCTGTTGGTACTCTTCATGCCCCTTGCCGGCAATCAATATGCAGGTACCGGCCGGCGCCCGGGCCAGCGCCTCGGCAATCGCAGCCGCCCGATCAGAGACCGATATAACGGCATCTACCTCAGCGACGCCCTGCTCAATGTCCTCGATAATGGCTTCGGGCTGTTCGCCGCGGGGGTTATCGCTGGTGATCACCACCTGATCGGCACCGCGCTCGGCGACCGCGCCCATCAGCGGCCGTTTGTTCCTGTCGCGGTCACCGCCGCAGCCAAACACACACCACAGCGGACCGCCGGTGCAACGACGCAACGACGCCAGCGCGTGTTCGAGCGCGTCTGGGGTGTGGGCGTAATCGACAATCACATCGATATCGCTGTCGACATCGACCCGTTGCATACGGCCCACCACCGACTTGAGCCGCGGCACCAGCGACATCACCTCGGCAAAACTCGCGCCCTGCACGCAGGCCGCGGTAATGACCGCGAGCAAGTTGCTCAGGTTAAACTGCCCCAGCAATGCGCTGCGCAGTTGCCCCTCGCCCCAGGGCGAAATGACCCGCGCCTCAATGCCTCTGGCGGAGTAAGTCGGTTGCAGCGCCTGGACATCGGCGTTCGACCGGCCGATGCCGTAACTCCACAGCCGCGGTCCCTCGACAGCGGCGAGCAGTTGGCGGCCGAAGGCATCGTCGCGGTTGATAACGCCGTGCACCAGACCCGGCAGGGTGAACAGCAGCCGCTTGGCGGCGCCGTAGCTTTCCATATCGCCGTGGTAATCGAGGTGGTCGTGGGTCAGGTTGGTAAAGACGCCCACGTCGATTGCGACACCGGCCACTCGCCCCTGCACCAGGCTGTGGGAGGAGACTTCCATCGCCAGGCTGCGGGCGCCGCGCTGATAGAGTTCCGCCAGCGCCTTTTGCATGGTCACCGCATCCGGCGTGGTCAGCCCGGTATCGGTCAACTCGGCATCGGCGGCCAGACCGTAACCCAGGGTGCCGAGACTGGCACCGTCATTGCCGAGCAGGGTTTCCAGTTGCGCCAGCAGATGCGTACAGGTGGTTTTACCGTTGGTACCGGTGATACCGGTGGTGCGCATATGCTGCGAGGGCTGCCCGTACAGGTGACCCGCCATGGCACTGAGGCTGCGGGACAGCTCCGGCACGGCAATCACCGGCACCGCTTCGACAAAGGACACATCGACAGTGGCGTCCGGCGCCTCCACCAAAACCGCCGCCGCACCCGCCGCCAGGGCCTGGGGAATAAAGTCCCGCCCATCGGTGCGGGCACCGCGCAGCGCCACAAAAACGTCGCCGCGACCCACTGACCTACTGTCGATACACAGCACATGCACCACCACATCGGCAACACTCGGCGGCAGGTCGACACCGGCCAGCAGGTCGCCCATACGCGTGCAAAACTGTTGTGCTACGGCGGCCATCAGGTCAGGGGCTCTCTGTGTTCGACGGCGGCGGTTTGCGCCGCCGGTTTAACCGCGGCGGCCTTGGTGGTGGCGCTGCGACGGGCCAGCCGGCTGCTGTCCTGCGGCGTCACATCCAGCAGGCGCAACGCACCGGCGGCGACTTTGGAAAACAGGGGTGCGGCCACCTGGCCGCCGAAATACTCGCCGCGACTGGGTTCATCGACGACGGTAACAGTCACGATACGGGGCTTTTCCACCGGCGCTATGCCGGCGAACAATGCGATCTTGCGGTCCACTTCATAGCCCTGCGGCCCGACTTTGTGCACGGTGCCGGTTTTGCCGGCGACGGTGTAGGCATCGAGGTGGGCGCGCTTGGCGGTGCCTTTGGGGCCGACCACGGTTTTCATCATCGACAACACCTGGCGGGTGATCTCGGCGTCGACGACATTTTCCGTTACCGGCTCACCGGTAAGTTTTATGAGGGAGACCGGCTTCTTGACACCGTGGTTGGCAATCACACTGTAGGCCTGCGCCAGTTGCAATGCGGTCAGCGTCAAGCCGTAACCGAACGCGAAGTTGGCCTGCTCGATCGGGTGCCAGCGGCTGCGGTTGGGCAGCAGGCCGACACTTTCGCCGGGGAAACCGCTGCCGGTGCTCTGTCCCAGCCCGAGGCGAAAGTACATATCGCGAATCTGCTGCGGATCGAGATCGAGGGCGAGCTTGGTCAACCCCACCTGGCTCGACTTGGTGATAATTTTAGTGACGTCGATGACGCCGTAGTCCCTGGGGTCGAGCAGTGTTTTTCTGCCCACGCGAATATAACCCGGGCTGGTATTGACCAGGGTGTGGGGCGAGTAGCGCCTGGTTTCCAGTGCTGCCATCACCGTCACCGGCTTCATGGTCGAGCCCGGCTCGAACTGGTCGATAATGGCGCGGTTACGAGTGTCGGCCGGCCGCATGCGGCGGCGGTCGTTAGGGTTGTAGGCGGGTTGGTTGGCGATGGCCAGCACTTCGCCGGTGACCGTATCCAACACCACCACCGAGCCGCCCCGCGCCTGGTGCTCGGTAACCGTCGCCTTGAGTTCGCGATAGGCCAGGTACTGCAGGCGCAGGTCGATACTCAGCGTCAGGCCCTTGCCGGGCTGGGCCGCGCGCAGTAATTCCTCTTCCTTGATGACATGGCCTTTAAGGTCCTTGACCACCCGTTTGGCACCCCCGATACCGGTCAGCCACTGATCGTGGGCCAGTTCCATACCCTCCTGGCCGCGATCGTCGATATTGGTAAACCCGACCAGGTGCGAAGTCACTTCGGCGGCGGGATAAAAGCGGCGGTATTCGGTTTGCGCAAAAACGCCGGGGATGGCCTTGGACAGCACCTTGTCCGCATCCTGGGGCGGCAGGTGGCGGCGCAGATAGACAAATTCCTTGTCGCTGTATTTATCCAGTTTGCTCTTTACCGCACTCGCGTTCAGACCCAGCGCTTTGGCGAGCGTCGCTACATTCGATTGGGTGGCCGGCAGCAGGTTCGGGTTGGCCCAAATGGATACCACCGGGGTGCTGACCGCCAGGGGCTCGCCGTAACGGTCGGTAATCACACCGCGGTAGGCGCTGATGGGTTCGGTTCTGACAGTGCGTGCGGCGCCCTGTCCCTGTAGAAATTCAAAGCCCTTGTCTTCGCCCGGGATAACCTGCAGGCCGGCGACGTGCCAAAGCAATACGACGCCCAACAGGCAAAGCGCCGCGCCGGCGCCGTAAAAGCGCCAGCGCGCGATCGACGCCTGTACCTTTGGTTGTTTGGTGCGTTTTGCCATTGTCTCTATGGGCCTTCTTTAATTACGGTCTTGCTCAACTCGGGTCTTGCTCAGTTCAGGTCTTTTTCAGCTCAGGTTTTTCCAATCACTCGTTGACTGTTTCAGTCCACCATCACAATGTCGGCGGTGTCGGGTACGTACATATCCAGCCGGCTGACAGCGAGATGCTCAATGCGGTGGTAGGCCGCCCAGGTACTCTGTTCGAGCAGATACTGGCCCCAGGCCACCTGCTGCTCCGCCGTCTCCTTGCGCGCCAGCTCCAGTTGATGCACCAGCAACCGGCTCTGGTGGGTGGTGTAGACCACGCCCAGGGCCGACCCAAGCACGGCGAGCCACAGCAGCATCAATCCCACCCGGGCGGGACTGAGCCGCGGCAGGGCCGCTGTAAAACCCTGTCCCAGACTCGCCGGCGTTTTGCTGACCGGTATTTTTCTCGCGGGCATTGTTACTTCCTACTTCTTCCGGTAGCCCTGTTGAGGACCTCAATACTTGCTCTGCTAGTCCGGTGTCTTGTCTTTGGACACCCGGATTTACGTACATACTCGGTTAATAAACGCCCTCAAACCAGCTGCCGAGTACTTATTGAATTTTTTCTGCAACACGCATAATAGCGCTTCTCGAGCGTATGTTAGTACTAACTTCATCGCTCTCCGGACGACTGCCCCGACCCAGTCCGCGCAACCGTCGGTTAAGTTGCGCGTCGGTGACTGGCACGCCTTTCGGCAACTTGTCGCCGCGCTCATGGCGCCGGATAAACCGTTTTACCAGGCGGTCTTCGAGGGAGTGAAAACTGATCACCACCAGTCGTCCGCCCACTTTCAGGGCTTCCAGCGCCTGGTCCAATACCGCGCGCAAGTCACCCAACTCATCGTTGATATGGATGCGAATCGCCTGGAACGCCCGCGTCGCCGGATGCTTGCCTTTCTCCCAGGCGGGATTTGCCGCCGCCACTATCTCCGCCAACTGTCCGGTGCGTGCAATCGGCGCCTTCTGGCGCTCGCGCACAATGGCGTTGGCCATGCGTTTGGCGAAGCGCTCCTCGCCGTATTCTTTCAGCACCCGCGCGATGTCCCCGGCGGCCGCGGCGTTGATCCACTGCGCGGCGGTAACCCCGCGGGAGGTGTCCATGCGCATATCGAGCGGGCCGTCCTGGAGAAAACTGAAACCCCGCTCAGCCGTATCCAACTGCGGCGAGGAAACGCCTAGATCCAGCAACACGCCATCGATAGCCCCCTGCAAACCGCGCTCAGCCACGACGGCGGCCAGCTCGGCGAAAGAGCCGTGCACAATCTCAAAACGCTTGTCGTCGCCCAGTAACCGGTGCGCGATGGCCACCGCCTGGGGGTCCTTGTCAAACGCGATCAGGCGACCTGCAGGCGCCAGGTGTTCAAGGATCAAGCGGCTGTGGCCACCGCGGCCAAAGGTGCCGTCGAGGTAGTTGCCCCGTACGTCGACAACCAGGGCCCGAACCGCCTCATCTAGGAGTACAGTCTGGTGGGAGGCGCTGTTCATAACCTCTCCTACAGCGACAGCGACTGCATTTCTTCGGGCATGTCGTCATCCACCGAAGAATCGTCCAACCAGGCTGTCCAGCGGTCCTCACTCCACAACTCCAACCGTTTGCCCTGCCCTACCAGCATGATCTTTTTCTCCAACCCGGCGTAGTCGCGCAGGGTCGGCGGCACCAGGATGCGCCCGTTGGCGTCCATCTCCAGCGGGCAGGCATAGCCGATAAGCAGGCGTTGCGCGCGCCGCGCAACCTTGTTGAAGCTCGGGAGCTGTTCGATCTTGGGCAGGATTTCCTGCCACTGGGGTTCGGGATATACCAGCAGGCAGCGCTCTTCAGTGTGGGCGGTGATGACAATCTGGCCGTCACAGGCAGACGCCAGCGTTTCGCGAGTGCGCGCCGGTATCGCCATACGCCCTTTGGCGTCCATATTAATGGCATGACTACCTAGGAACATTGACCCTCAACCGCCCCTTTTTCCCACTTTACAACTCGGGAACCCACTAAAAACCACATATATCCACTTTTCTCCACCTTTGCACACTATAAGTCGGAGCGCACCAAAGTCAAGCAAGAATCAGGGGATTAGCGGGGATCTGGGGGGTATTTAACGAGAACTGGTTGGCAAATGTTTGAAAGGTAATTTTTGCTTGAAAGTGTTTATAGGTATTAAAAACAGGTGATTACAGGGAAAACTTAAGAAACCACTTTAAGTAGGGATAGAAATTGGACAATGGGTATATTAAAACCAAGTTGATCATCGAACAACCTATGCAGAGTCCGGCATCGACAGATAGCTCCATCTGGCCCCTGGTGGAGGGTCCGGCGTTTTGGCGCCTCTGGAGCCCGGCATTTAGGGCGAGCGCACAGCGCCTCGCACAGAAGGTAGATTAATCCGCCGTAAACAGCGGCAGACAAATAAGTCCAACCACATGGGGAGGGTTTGTGAAGCTCAGGGCCTGACAATGGATTGTAAAAACAGCCTTGGGATTTCCGGTTCCCAAGGCTGTTGTAACACCGGTTATTCAGTCGTAAGGCTCCAGCCTTTAGAAGGTATGTCTGTAACTGATATAAGGCACCCGTCCGGCAACATCATAGATATCCAAAACGATCTCGCTGTTGTAACCGGCGGTGTCATTGATCGACGGGTCTTCATCGGTGAGATTGCGAATACCGAAAGACAGGTCGCCACCCCAGGGAGTCTGCCAGATGGCGCCGATATCCATGCCGTCCCAGGCCGGGTATTCGCTGCCTTCGCTGGCACCGTCGAACGACGCGATATAGCGATAGACGTAGTTGACAATCCACTGATCCATGCTCCAGCGCAGTGTCACATTAGAGCGAAACTCCGGATATCGCTCGGTGCCGGGCCGGTCGATAACTTCTGCAATCGGTGTCGGCTGGTAGTCGTAGGTCAAAATATGCGAGTGCTCAATGGCCGCCATCCAATTGCCTATGTCCGTGGACAGGTCAAACTGGGCACGCAGATCGATTCCCTCGATTTCTTCGGTCGCCAGGTTGGCAAAAACGTTGATGATGCCGCAATCCGGTGGTGTCACGCCACCGCTACATGCGGTGATCGCTCCAGGTATACCGCCAGTTGAATTACCGCGGTTGACAATTACACCAGCGGGTAAAGTACCTTCGCCCTCAAAGGTAAGGACGTCCTGCAAATCCAAGCTATCAATAGAATCCTCGATATCGATAGAAAACCAGTCCAGACTGAGCGTGAGGGTGTCAGTAGGATTTACTATCACACCAAAATTCCAGGACTCTGTGGTTTCCGCATCGAGTTCAGGGTTTCCGCCTGTGTACTCCTCTACCTGTGCTGTGGGGCAAGCGCTGTCAGGTATGCCTTGCGCTCGGCAACGCCGCAGATCAGTCACATTTTCGTTTGATGATGCCAGGGATGATCCGAGGTCAGTCAGGTTTGGCGCTTTAAAACCTTCACCCCAACTTGCCCGCAAGGTCACTACGTCATTTGGCTGATATCGGAAAGCGATCTGCGGTGAAGCTTCCGAGCCGAAATCATCATAGTCGTCGTACCGTACAGCGATATTGGTGGAGAAACCGGTAAACAGAGGCACCTCAACCTCAGCAAATGCCGCCCAACGTGAACGCGAACCCGACGCTGTATTGCCAGCCGAACCAATAACATTATTGGCTTCCCTAAAGCTGTCGTATTGGTCTTTATAGGTTTCAGAAGCGACCTCAAACCCTGAAGCCCAACCAATTTGACCGGTACCGAATCCCTCGAAAGCGCCATCCAGAGAAAGCCCAGCACTGGTGTTTTCGGTCGAGATATCGCGAAACAGTGTCGCTGACGACAATGCTACTGCAGCCAGATGATCCGGGTCCTGCGATAGGGGGTTGCGAAAATCGTATTGTCCAGCGTCTATCAATTGCGTTAGCACCGAGCTCAAAACATAAGTATCACCTTCGTTTTGCGACACATATTCGTAATGGCGTGCATAGAAATCATAATTGATATCGGTGTTATTGATCTCGCCCTTGATACCCACAATCGTATCGTATTCATTGCTATTAAAAGCGTCATCCCGATTGCCGTGGCCGACAAAACGGTGCGCGACATCAATATCTTCCCCTAATCCCGGGCCTCCCATTGCATCATCACCGCGCGGGTTGAGAGGGTTTGCCGCGGAAACTCGAATAAAACCGACGGCTGGTGCAAAACGACCAAAACTCTCTATACGGCTATACCTATTCTCTATATATAGCTCATGATCTTCATCTATTTCATAAGTCCCTTTCAGGTAAGTGCTGGCGCGCTCTATACCACCTGTTTGCATGGATAAATTGGCAAATGCATAACCACAACCCTCACCATCTATGCCGCGGGGATTAGCGATAGGTACATAGACAGATGAGTCACAAGAGGAAACCTGAAAGGCCTCATCGCGGTTGAGAGTATAGCCGGTATTGCCTCCATCAGACACACCCACCGTATCAATGGCGTGGCGGGGCAGGCCACCGCCGGGGCCCGGCCTGACGGATGCTCTGCTGTAATCCCTATCAGCATCAAATATAGGATTTCTCTTTAACCACTCACCGGCAAATAAAATACTGGTCTTATCACCTGACGCCCCAAAGGCAAACTTAAAGCTGTCACTGTCACCGCCGTCCCGGGTGGGTTCCTCCGTACCTATCTCGAACTCCGCACCTTCAAAATCGTCATCGTAGATAATGTTGATAACACCGCCGATAGCGTCCGCACCGTACACGGCCGAGGCACTGTCGGTCAGTATCTCGATACGATCGAGACCCACCATCGGAATGGAATTGAGGTCTACGGCTGATGTTCCCGTCAAGGGATTACCGGGCACACGGCGACCATTGATCAACACCGCCGTGCGGTCCTCGCCGAGGCCGCGCAAGTTGGCCAGGGCGATCTGCCCAAAAGAGCTGCCGGATTGTTCGCGGTATGAGCCGAAGGAGTTAAACGCGGTGTTTCTCAGCACTTCGGCAACACTCTTAACGCCCGTAACTTCTATATCCAGACCGCCAATAACGGTTACCGGTCTTGTCGAATCGGACACTGTCGAGCGGATGCGGGAGCCGGTAACGATAACCTCTTCTATACTCTCACCTTCCTCACCCGCATCCGTCTGCGCGGTAACAGGTAGCGTTAATGTGCTTGCCCCCACTAAAACTGCGCTTATTGCCAACGATAAAGGGTTTTTGACATTCATTCTCCTCTCCTTAAAAGCTTATATACATCTAGGTACCAACACTTTGATAAAGTGAGGCCTGGCTTGATTCAGAGGATGAGACGAATTAAAAAAAAAGTTCCCTAAAAATTTACTGTCTAAAACTACGAGCCAATGACATTTTTTTCAAAAAACAGAGTATCCATTTTTATTTATTACATGAAACATGTCTTCCTTATATCCTCCCTTTAACCGCAGGTGTTAGTAGGCCATAACTCCACAGCCCTCTAAAAATAGAACTCTAATACTCGACGCAACAATTTGTTTTGAAACCACAGATCAACTTAACCATGATAAAAATCAACTACATATTTTTACAAAATAGGCTTCCGTATTATTGTAAAAAAAAGAAAAAAACATTACATGATTTTACAACCGCATAAAAACCCCCACTTTCAGGGCGTGAATTTTATTAACAAGTTTTTCCAAAAGGTCCAACTACTGGAGGAGACCAGTAAACATAAAATCATTGAACGACATCAACAAATAATTTGGCTTGATGTGTCTATCATCGCCGGTGACTGCTAATGCGAACCGCTGCATAATGCAACTATCTAAATGTCGGAGCGGCAGTCACCGCTATCCAGCGGTCTTAATACCGACAGCCACTTGTAAAGAAAGTCAGCCTTCAAAGAGCGAACAAAAAACAGCGAACGTACACTGGATTCCCGCCGCGGCTGGAGATGCCGAAATATTGATAGCGGTGGGTAATTATTGGAATTTTCTCGCGGCGACAGACCAGATAGTTGTCGAGTGACACCACCTCCTCCCTTTGACCATTGGGGCACAACATCACCAATTGCCCCATAAGTATGCTCTATAACCAGGCTGAGCAGATAACTTCGAAAAAAAAGAATATATCAAACCCATCATAAGCGTTTTACATCGTGAAACCCGGGTCATGAGCCTATTTAAACTAGGGTTGCCCTAAGCAATTGTTAGTAAATGCTATGTTATGTATATTTACCCATACAGCATATATAACTGCTATTTACTTCTACATTTTTAAACCGAGGACGTCAACATATGAAGTTTCACCTGCGCTTTTTTACCGTAACGATTTTGAGTCTTATTATCACCAGCCAAGCCTACGCACAGGAGAAACAACCCACTCCTGAAGAGCGTGCTTATACGTTTCGCACCAGTCTATTCCAAACTTTTGCCTGGAAATACGGCCAACTTGTTGGCGCGAAAAAACAAAATGATGAAGCTACTTTCATTAAACATGCCTCTGATCTCGAATATCTTGCCACTATGCTGGAGGAGGGTTTTCAAATTAAAAACAGCTTGCCAGAAGGTACTGCGGCGAAGCCGGAAATCTGGAAAGACTATGATACGTTTAAGAAAAAATCTGAGACCTTAAAATCTGCAGCCAATGACTTAACCAAATCAGGCGCAATGGCAGACTTTGACGCCCGTGATTTTGGCAGCAAAAACTGTGGCGGCTGCCATCGCGACTTTCGAGTAAAAGATGACTAGTGCAGCCAACGGCCTACCGTCAACAATTAATAGTAGTAGTCAACACTTGGCAGTGAATCTGTAAACGCATTTGCCAACCCATAAACCACAGCAATGCAAAGCACCATTATAAACAGTGCCAGCAACAGTTTGGAGTCAGCTATCCCTTTGTCATCAAGACTGGTAGCTGACTTTTTCCCTGTTATCATGGCGGCAACAAGTTTTTCCTTTTTATACAATCTGTAAAAAATGATCGCCAGTATGTGCAGCCCCACAAGCACCTCCACCACATTAAAGTTTAGGTGATGTATTTCCGTTATCGTTGCCGACAGGCCTTTACCGACCAAACCACTTAGCGGCCCAAAGAAATAATCATCATTGCTGAACAGCCCCGTTACCGCCTGAAGACTTAACACGGTAAGCATGCCTAATGCAGCAAGACTGCCGAGTGGATTGTGTCCGAGGTAGTGCCGTTTGGGCATCGACGGCTGCGACCGCTTTTTCGGCAGTGTTTTGGCATAATCGACTATTTCCCCAACCCGAAAGAAAAAGCGGCTGAAACGGGCATAGTCGCTACCAACAAAGCCCCAGGTAAGTCTGAACAACAACAATGTCAGCACCGTGTAGCCGGCCCAAAAGTGCTGTTCCATGTCCTCCAATATTTCCACAGAAAACCATGCATAAACAACGCCGACCGCTAACAGCCAGTGGCATACCCGGGTAGGTATATCCCAAATCAAAATCTGTTGTTTCATCAATAGATCCTTTCGTCTCAGAGCCCGGTCAGATGGTAAAGATGATTTTATTATGGAAATAATCTCTCACGTCCAAAGGATGCCAATCGCCTACACGCAGTAACCACCGGCAAATCGGTGACCTATGCCGTAACTACGCGCAGGGAATACAGGGAAAAGTCAGAGCCGGCCTGTAAGCCGGGTTCTGTCGTGGACAGTCATTCATCTGGGATGCGCGTCTCCGCGCACCTCTAGCAACCTACCCGAATCCAGCGCGGGCCGCGCCAATGGATTCCTATTTGGTCTTGCTCCGGACGGGGTTTACCATCGCCACGGACTGTTACCAGCCGCGCGGTGCGCTCTTACCGCACCTTTTCACCCTTACCCGGCCACTTACAAAAAGCGGTCGGGCGGTATCCTTTCTGTTGCACTTTCCGTAGGCTCACACCCCCCAGGGGTTACCTGGCGCCCTGCCCTATGGAGCCCGGACTTTCCTCCCCGGCGCGCCCCGCCACACTTGCAGAATGGCCGAGCTGACGCCGGAGCGACTGTCCGGCCGACTCTGACCCGGCCACCTTAGCGCCTGCGTCTGAAAACTGCAAATCGATCCCAACAACCGACGTTGACCCTTTGCCCTAGTCCGAGGATCTGCACCCGTCACGATCAGCTTCGTCAAACCACACGTTCTGGACTACTTTTCTAATACACGATAAAGTCCAGCCCCGCCCAACCATCAGGAGTGCGCTGAATGAAGCTTTCCTATCGTCAGGCTGCCGTGCCCCTGATCGCCGCCCTGGCGGTACAGGCTGCCGCCGAGCCCCGCCCGCTTGAAGAGATTGTGGTAACTGCGCAAAAGCGCGAGCAAGGCATCCAGGATGTCCCTATTTCGGTCAATGCCGTTTCCGGGGAGAAAATCGCGGCGGCAGGCATTACCAACCTCGAGGCAATGACCGCCTATGTACCCAACCTCACCATGAACCAAACCGGCATCGGCACCGTGGTGGCGATCCGCGGTATCAGCTCCGGCGTCAACCAGGGCTTCGAGCAATCAGTGGGTCAGTATGTGGACGGCATTTATTTCGGCCGCGCACAGTTAGCGCGGGCGCCGTTTATGGATCTGGAGCGAGTCGAGGTGCTGCGCGGACCGCAGGGCATACTGTTTGGTAAAAACAGTATCGCCGGGGCCATCAGTATGACCACGGCAAAGCCCACGGCGGCGTTTGAGGGCTCCCTCAGCGCCCTCTACGAACCCGACCACGGTGAACAGGACCTGCGCCTGGTGGTGTCGGGCCCCCTGAACGACAACCTCTGGGGCCGGCTGGCGGTAATGGACAGAACCATCGATGGCTATTTCGACAATACGGTCCTGAACCGGGACGAATCCGACGAACAGGAGCGAGTGATTCGGGGCAGCCTGAGGTGGCAGCCCCATGACGACTGGCGCCTGGACCTGAAAATAGAGACCGCCGAGTTCGACACCCGCGGGCGCTTTATGGAAACCGTTATGGCCACCGAATTGCCCGGCGGCACTCCCTACAGCACGGTGTTGAATGCGTTGTCCGGCGGCCGTTTCAGCCTTGACACCGACCAGGATTTCCGCCGCCAGTCCAACGGCGATACCAGTGACAATGAGACCGAAAACCTCACTCTGATCATTGACTACCAACTCGGCGACAACACCCTGACCCTGACTTCCGGCTACAACGCCTATGAATACACGGAGTTATGTGACTGTGATTTTATCGGCGCGACCATCTTCAATGCCGACACCATGGAGGATTTTGAGCAGTTCAGTCAGGAAGTCCGGTTTACCTCGCCGGAGGGTGCGACCCTCGACTACATCGCCGGTTTTTTCTACCAGACCGGCGACCTGATGTTTGAAGACGCCATCAATGTACCCGCCGACAGCCTGTTGCCCACCGCTCTGCTCGGGGCCACCGGCGGCGCCTCGACAGCCCTGGCGGGTACGGCCACGGCGCGGGAATTTGAGCAGGACAGCGATCTGTGGGCGCTGTTTGCCCAACTCACCTGGAACCTCGACGAGCGCAACCGCGTAGTGGTGGGCGGGCGCTTTACCCGCGAGCAAAAAGAGGCATCCAGACGCCAGTTCCACCTCGATGCCGGCGGCAACGAAGTACCGCTCGGGTCTCCCGCGGACACGCTCAATGTTCTTTACGGCCTGTTTAAAATCGAGCCCTACGAAACACTGGCTGACGACCGCGATGAAACCGCGTTTACCCCCCTGCTCACTTACCAGCACACGCTCGGCGGCACAGCCCTACCCGCTTGGGTGGACGAGGGCATGCTTTATGCCACCTACACCACCGGCTTCAAGTCCGGCGGCTTTGACGTGCGCTCCAACGCCCATCCGGACCCGGCGGTGGTGCGCGCGGTACAAAACACCGATGCCGGCCCCGTCAATCTGACGGGTGTGTTCGAATACGAAGAGGAGGAGGCCCAAAGCTTTGAGGTGGGCGGCAAATTTACGTTCGCAGAAGGTGCGGCGGAACTCAACCTGGCACTGTATTTCACAGAGTTTGAAGACTTGCAAACCAGCCAGTTCGACGGCACCCTGGGGTTTAACGTCACCAATGCCAGCAATGCAACAGTGCGAGGCCTGGAACTGGACGGCCGCTGGCGGGCCGCCGACAGGCTGACCCTGAGCGGTGCTTTTGCCTACCTGGACTTCGAGTACGACAGCTTCCCCAACGCCCAGTGTTACTTCGGCCAGACACCCGACAGTACTGATTTCCCCGGCCTGTGCGATATCAGCGGCCGGACGCGGGAACTTGCCCCCGAGTTCCAGGCCAGCCTCAGCGCCGATTTTCATACTCCCGTGGGCGACAATCTGGCGTTCAGCGCGGTGTTGGACCTGATTTACAGCGACGATTACCTGGTATCCCCCACCCTCGATCCGCGCCTGCAACAGACAGCTTATACCAAGGTCAATGCGCGGGTGGCGCTGGCCGCCGACGGCGGCGAGTGGGAGGTTGCACTGGTGGGCAGAAACCTGACGGATGAAGCGGTGATCAATTTTGGCAACGCCGCCCCGGTGTCGGCATTCTTGACCGGTGGCGGCGGCACTGTTTACTACGCGTTTTTTGATCGCCCCCGCAGCCTGGCCCTGCAGGCAACCTTGAGATTTTGAGAGAAAGATCGGGCTTTACCGAAGGGGTCGGGGGGGGGGGGGGGGGGTTGGGTGGGGGGGGGGGGGGGGGAAGGAAAAGACCCCCACCCCC
>NZ_ML660092.1:0-230535 GCF_007004655.1 Exilibacterium tricleocarpae | reverse complement strand
GTTTTTGGTTTTGTTTTTTTTTTATTTTTTACCTCACACACTCTAATAAAAAAACCACCCCCCCCCCCGACCCCATACCGATACCGACCCCACACCGGACCACCCGTACCGGACCCCACTCAATCGTTACCACCTTGTGCCAGCGCCCACTGATACAGCACCTTTTTCTTTGTCCCGGTAATCTCTGCCCCCAGCGCCGCCGCCTGCTTGACCGACAACTCCGCCAGCAGCACTTCCATCACCCGTTGCGCTTCGGCATCCAGTGACTCCGGCTCGCGCTTGTAGCCTCGTACCAACAGGACAATCTCACCACGCTGCTGGTCGCGGTCGGCACCGACAAACGCAACCAACTCCGCCAGCGTGCCAGTACGGATAGTTTCATAGGTCTTGGTTAACTCCCGCGCCACCGCCGCCTCGCGCCCGGCACCGAAGCTCGCGGCCATATCCTCCAGGCAGGCCAGCACCCGGTGCGGCGCCTCGTAAAAAATCAGCGTACGCGGCTCCTGCGCCAGAGCCTGCAGCCGGTTGCGACGCTGGCCCGGCTTCGCCGGCAGAAAGCCCTCGAAGGCAAACCGGTCACAGGGCAGACCGACGGCGCTCAGGGCGGCCACCAGGGCGCAGGCCCCGGGAATCGGCACCACCGGCACCCCCGCCGCCTGCGCACCCCGCACCAGGCGAAAACCGGGGTCCGACACCAGCGGCGTGCCGGCATCGGCAATCAGTGCCAGCGTCTCCCCGTTGCGCAGCCGCTCGAGCAGCCGCTCCACCTGGCTTTCATCACTGTGATCGTGGTAGGCCAGCATCGGTGTGGATATGTGAAAATGTTCCAGCAGGCGAGCGCTGTGACGGGTATCCTCAGCAGCGATAAGATCCACCGTTTGAAGAGTTTCCACCGCTCGCGGTACCATATCCGCCAAATTGCCTATCGGGGTCGCCACCACATAGAGCACACCGCGCCGGTGCGTGGCGGTACCGGACATCGCTGTGGCACTCAAATTTGTCTTGGTCCTTGTCCCGGTCATAGACACAACCCTGTTGCTGGCGGTGGAAGCTGGTTTAGGAGACGATTTATGGACATCGCTATTCACTCTTTACGCCCGCAGCCGGCCCCTGAGCGGTCGCGCGCCACCCGGGCACTGGCGGCGGCCGCGCTCTGCCTCGCCGTCATCATCAGCGGCTGCGGCACCTCACCGCCGCAACCGGACGGCGAGCAACCGCCGATCTCCCAGGCCAGCCTCGAGGAAATCCGGCAAATGCTCGAGCAGGCGCAAAATAGCACTTCTCCGCAAAAAGAACAGATTTTTCTGCAGGCCGCCGAGCTGCTCCACAGCCTGGGCGAGACAGACTGGGCCCGCAACCTGCTCGGCTCCCTGGACGCCGGAGCCCTCGGCGACGCCGACTTTATCCTGTACACCCTGCTCTACAGCGATACCGCCATGGCCGGCGACGCCTACTTCCTGGCCCAGCGTATTTTGAAAAACCCGCGCCTGGAGCAACTGTGGCCAACCCTGGAAACAGAGGCGGCATTGACCCTGCGCCACCGCCGCGCCGACCTGTTTGCTCTGTTGGGCGAGGCCGCCGCCAGCGTGCGCGAGCGCCTGGCACTGGCAGAGCTGCTGGTCGACACCGAAGCCGGTGACAATAATCAGGACGCCATCTGGCGCACCCTGATGACCCTGCCCCTGGAACAATTACAGTACCTGAGCAGCAAAGAACACGATTCACTGCTGAAAGGCTGGTATAACCTCGCCGCACTCAGCAAGAACAACCAGACCGATCTGGAGCGCCAGTTGCTGCAGGTGGATCAGTGGATTGCCCTGTGGCCGGAACACCCGGCCAGCCTGCGCCTGCCCGGCGATCTGCAACTGTTGCGCCAACTGATCAACGAGCGGCCGCTGCAGGTGGCACTGTTACTGCCCACCGAAGGCAGATGGGGCGCTGCCGGCAAGGCGATCCGCGACGGTTTTTTTGCCGCCTACTACCAGGCCCACGGGCGCCAGAGCCAGACGCCGACGATTAGGCTCTACGACACCAGTCAGGGCGATATCAATACTATCTATGACCGCGCCGTCGCCGAGGGCGCCGAAATGGTGGTGGGTCCGCTGGTGAAAGACAACCTCGAGCAACTCAATCAACGCGAAGCGCTGCCGGTACCGACCCTGGCCATGAACCATATCGACAGCGAGGGCGTATTCGCGCTCGGGCTCTATCAGTTCGGCCTGGCGATTGAGGATGAAGCACGCCAGGCCGCCCGCCGCGCCTGGCTCGAGGGGCACCGGCAGGCAATGATCCTCGCCCCCGCCAGCCATCTGGGCGATCGCGGCGCCATGGCCTTCAACGATGAGTGGCTGCAGCTCGGGGGGCTGGTGGTGGAGGACAGCCGCTTCGCCAACCAGGCCAGCTATATCCAGGTGATCAAAAACGGCCTGCATGTCGAACAGAGCAGCCAGCGGGCCAAGCGTCTGCGCCGGCGTCTGGGTGTGGGTATACCGCTGGAATTCGAGGAGCGCCGGCGCCAGGACGTCGATATGATCTTTATGGTCGCCAACCCGCCCGAGGCACGCCAGTTGAAACCGACCCTGGCCTACTATTTCGCCGGTGACCTGCCGGTGTACGCCACCCGTCATATCTATGCCGGGGTTGCCGATAAAAAAAGCGATGGCGACCTGGAGGGCATCAAGTTCAGCACCCTGCCCTGGGTCTTTGAAACCGCGAGCCCCGAAAAGCGTGTCGTCAACCGGGCCGCCAAGCCCGCGCCCGCGTTCCAGAACCTGTACGCCATGGGCGTCGACGCCTACCGCCTCTACCCGCGCCTGAAACAGCTCGACCAGGTACCGCAGACACGCTTCTACGGCGCCACCGGCGCGCTGCGGCTGCTGGCCAACAAGAAAATAGAGCGGGAGCAAATCTGGGCGCAGATGCGCAAAGGGCTGGCCCGCCCCCTGCCGGTGGTGGTATCGGGCAACTACGTCAATTAGCACTGCCGGCAACAATTAGTATCGCGACGGCGGGCGGGAAAGGTATTCGTTGATGTTCAAACCCACTAGTTAAACGCTATCTCTAAAACAAACAACCAGGGACGGTTAACCAAAAATGTCTACCAAGCGCGACAAAGCGACCGCCGGTATGCGCGGCGACCGGGCCGAACAGCGGGCCCAGGCTTACCTTATATCCCAGGGCCTGCAACCGGTAACCCGTAACTATCGTTGTAAAGCGGGCGAAATCGATTTGATTATGCGAGACGGGGAGGTGCTGGTTTTTGTCGAGGTGCGCTTGCGGTCGGCATCGCGCTTCGGCGCGGCGGCAGCAACGGTGACGGCCAAAAAGCAGCAGAAAATCATTCGCACCGCCGCGTTTTTCCTGCAGGCTCACCGACTGACCGAAACTACCCGCTGTCGCTTCGACGTCATTGCCTTCGATGTCGTTGACTCTGCCGGCAGTCATGCCGACCAAGCCGCCCCTGACAACACCACCTGCGATCGGGACCCAATGCCAAAGGCCGAGGCGGGTATTGCGGACAGCGAGGAAACCCACTGGTTTCGCGATGCCTTCAGCGCTTACAATTAACGCCGATGCGCCGCCGCCGGCTCGTTTTTGGTATGCTGGCCTATTTCACAGTGTGGTGATGCGGTTTTCGATGCGACGGCTTGGTTAAGCGGCTTGTTTTCAACAACTCGGTTTTAACGCCGTGTGCGATTTAATACTCAGTTTTTCGGTGAATGTATGTCGGTGGAAGCAGTGACTATGAACCAGCGTGTAATTACATTGTTTCACGAGAGCATTGAGGCCAAGATGCAGGTCGGCGAAGGGCTGGCGCCCCTGATTGAGGAAGCCAGCCGCATGATCGTGCACGCCCTGCTCGACGGTAAAAAACTGCTTATCTGCGGCAATGGGGTCTCCGCCGCCAACGGCCAGGTGTTTACCTCCAGCCTGGTCAACCGGTTTGAGCAGGAGCGGCCCAGTTTACCCGCCGTGGCGCTGGGCAACGATGTTACGACTCAGACCTCGATCGCCAACGACTACAGCTTTAACGAAATCTACGCAAAACAAATTCGGGCTCTCGGGCAGGCCGGGGACCTGCTGGTAATCCTCAGCGGCAGCGGCAACCCGAGCAATCTGGTGCCGGCCATCGGTGCCGCCCACGACCGGGAAATGGCAATCATAGCTCTCACCGGTCGCGACAGTGGGAACATATCCGCACTTTTGGATGTCAACGACATTGAACTGCACGTACCCGTGGATTCACTGGCGCGCATTCACGAAATTCATCTGCTTATCATTTTTTGTTTGTGTGACTTGATTGATCACCAATTATTCGGAGTACAGGAGTCATGACCAGAACGCTATTGACCTGGGGAATAATCACCACCTGCCTGCTCGGCAGCGGCTGTGTGTCGGTGATCAACGCCACCTCGAAGGACCCCATCAAACCCGATCCGGGCAAGCGCACATTTGGCACCATGATCGATGACCAGCGGCTCGAAACCATTGCCGCAGTCAATATCAAAAAAGCGCATCCGGCGTTGAACAACGCCCATATCAACGTGACCAGCTACAACGGTGTGCTCTTGCTGACCGGGCAGGTGAAGTCGGCAGAGCTGCGCACCCTGGCCAGCGAGACGGCGGCTAAAATTCCAAAAGTCCGGCAGGTGTACAACGAGCTGCAGGTACAGGGCAAACTCTCGATTCTGGCGCGCACCAATGACAGTTGGCTCACCACCAAAGTAAAGACTAAATTGATGGCGCACCGGGATATCAGCAGCAATCGTATCAAGGTGGTTACCGAAAACGGGACGGTGTTCCTGATGGGACTGCTGTCTCACGCCGAAGCCGACCGGGCCGCCGAGGTGGCCCGCACCACCGGCGGTGTGCAGAAAGTGGTGAAAGCGATTGAATACCTTAACTGAAGTTTTGCTATTGGCACCACCTCCGGCGGCACGATGCGGGGTCGGCACGATGCGGGGTCGGCACCCCGACCCCTTCGAGGGGGCCCACTCCCCTCAGCGATGGCACCTGTATCGGAGCCTAGACCCTCTCAATCGCAATCGCAGTAGCTTCCCCACCACCAATACACAAACTTGCCATACCAGTCTTCTTACCATGGGTTTCCAGCGCGGCCAGCAGGGTGACGATAATTCGCGCCCCCGAGGCGCCCAGCGGATGACCCAGGGCGCAGGCACCACCGTGCACATTCACCTTGGCATGGGGAATATCCAACTCTTTCATCGCCGCCATAGGCACATTGGCAAACGCTTCGTTAATCTCGAACAGGTCGATATCGTTAACGGTCCAACTCACTTTATCCAGCAGTGTTTTCAACGCACCCACCGGCGCTGTGGTAAACCACTGCGGTTCATGGGCGTGCTGGGACTGGCCGCGAATCACCGCCAGCGGTTTGAGGCCGCGCTTTTGCGCCTCCGACTCACGCATCAATACCAGCGCGGCGGCGCCATCGGAAATTGAGCTGGCGTTCGCTGCCGTCACGGTGCCGTCTTTCGCAAACGCCGGTCGCAACTGCGGAATCTTGTCCGGGCGGGCATTGCCGGGCTGTTCATCGGTATCGACGGTGACCTCACCCTTGCGGGTCTTGATTGCCACCGGGGTTATCTCGCGCTTGAAGTTGCCGCCCTCAATGGCCGCCTTGGCCCGTGTCAGCGACTCTATGGCGTACTCGTCCTGGGCCTCACGGCTGAAGTCGTATTTTTTGGCGGTCGCATCGGCAAAAGTGCCCATCAAGCCGCCCTCATAGGCATCCTGGAGACCATCGAAGAACATATGGTCAACCACCTCGCCGTGGCCGAGACGGTACCCGGCTCTGGCTTTGGGCAGCATATAAGGCGCGTTGCTCATGCTCTCCATACCACCGGCGACAATCACATCCCCGTGGCCCAGCGCCAGCGCGTCGCAGGCCATCATTACGGTTTTCATCCCGGAACCGCAGACCTTGTTGACGGTGGTGCACGGGACGCTCTCCGGCAGCCCCGCCCCAAGCGCTGCCTGGCGCGCCGGCGCCTGGCCGGTGCCGGCCGGCAGCACACACCCCATCAGTACCTCATCCACATCCTGTGGCTGCACCCCGGCATCTGCCAGTGCCGCCTTGATGGCCGCAGCGCCCAGTTGCGGTGCACTCAACCCACTCAGATCACCCTGCATGCCGCCCATGGCGGTGCGGGCAATGCCTACAATTACAATCGCGTCAGTCATAGTCAGACTCCAAATACCCAATTTGTTGGCCACACCGCCGCTAAACCCACTGGACGATCCGGCCGATTATCCACTCTCTGCTGCTCGACGGCCGATAGAAGTCGACACCCGCGCTTGTTATTGTTGTGCTGAACTGGCAACTCTTCGCGTCACCGAAGCCGCGATTAACGACCGCCGGTGCTACATAATAAGAGGTTACGGTGTACGTTAACCTCGGCCGCCAAGTATACGCGAGGCAGATAACCCTTGAAACACTGCCCGCTGTAATTTCAGTGCAGACTTACGGCACCGAACCAGCACCCACAACAAATGCAGCAACAAAATCGTCCGGCTTTGCCCCAAAGCCCAACCCACCTTCCTTTGACCTTTCCTTGGACTTTTTCCCTAAGCCCTTCCCCAAACATTTCGAAGCGATAGTCATGCCAGAACGACACTGGTGCCAAACCTTACCATAGAAACAAAAAAGGCCACCCGGGGGTGGCCTGTCGCTGTGGCCTCGCACCAAGTTGGTGGGTCGGCCTCACCATATCAGTGCAGTTAATTAGAGCCTGTGCTTGAAACCTACCTTGATCATACGCCCGAAAGCATTGTGGGTCTGTGCGTCGTAGCGGAGATCGGCACGGACCTCGGGCGGGTCCTCGTCGGACAGATTTATGACCGAGGCTGAAAGAACAGTGTCGTCCTCGTTGAAGGTGAAGGTGTAGAAAAGATCGTAGGTCACATGGGAGTCGATTTCTCGATTGAAGATCGCATCCTCAAAGACCGTGCCGAGCAGCACATCACTGGCATTGTCGGTGTAGCTGTCAATATAGGACGTAATGAAACGGACGTTATGATTTTCCATATTGAAATTGACATTAAAAGCCCCTTTTAACTCGGGAATGGGCCTGACAAAAGTCGCCGCATTCAGGGAGCCGGCTGCATCAAAGCTTCCCCGGCCCTGGAACGGATCGACCTCGTATTCATTCACGTAGGTCAAGTCCAAGCCGAATGTCCAATACTCCGCAAGATTATAGACGGCGGATAAATCAATACCGTTGGTTTCGATATCAGGTCCGTTGACAAAATTGGTGGTAATCCGCGCGATACGTCCCAAACCGTCGCACTCGATCTGATCACTGAAGCCGCAGATATTACCCTCATTCTGCGCCGCTACATCAGTAATCAAGGCATTCGGATCTTCCCGCACAATCGGATCGCTGAAACTGAAGCTCCAATAATCCAGGGTTATTTCAGAAAAATCCGACGGTCTGATAATCGCACCGACATTAAAGGTGACGGCCTCTTCTGGATCCAAATCTGGGTTGCCGATGCGGTCGACGGCCTTGAATGCCAGCTCACGACCATTAAACTCAAGCGCTGTCGACTGCCCGGTGTTCTGGTTCAATGACGGCGCACGGAAGGTGGTGCTGGCCGATCCCCGCAGGGTTAACATCTCGTTGATATCCCAGCGCAGGGCAACCTTCGGATCAATGCTGTCACCGATATTACCGCCGTAGTCCTCGTACCGGAGGGCCAGTTGCAGATCGAGATTCTCCGCCAGCGGGACAGCAAGCTCGCCAAACAGGGCATATACGTCCTGATCCACGGTTGAATCGGTGCCGCCTCTAACAAAGGTGAATACACCCGGACGACCGCCACTCAACGGATTCACCACACCGGGATTCTCATCGATATCGCCCAATCCCTTGAAATCAACATCCAGCTCTTCGTCCCGGTACTGCAGGCCCACCGCATAACCAAGCGGCTCGCCATTGAACTCGCCGACCTGGCCCGTAAACACCGCTTCAAAAACCAGCAGCGAACTGGTATTGGTCTGGTCTACTTCATCGACCAGCCACTCCAATAACTCCGGCGAATTTGCCAGGGCAGCATCGAAGTTTGGCGAACCGGGTATGGCAGAACTAAACGGGTTGTAATACAAACAGCCGTTTTCGCCCGGTGTTGTGCCCGTGCAATCCGGTCCACCCAATCCGGCCAGGGCCTCAGAGTAACGGGACGTTACTGTGTCGATGGCAGTCCCATTAAATTCATTTTCGGAATACATCAAAGACGTGTTGTAGGTCATACCATTGGCAAATTCACCTTCCAGTCCGGCCAGAAACCGATAGGTCGTCTGCTCCCGGGTGCCCTCCTCAGCCGGGCCGGTCACGCCGATCGGACGGCCCAGGAAAACGGCGCCACCGCTAAAATCTGCGGTGAGAGGCGGGAGACCTGCATTAGGAGCACCGCCGGTCATAATCCCCGGATTTTCGCTGAGAAAACGCACCAACCCCGGATGATCCGGGGCAATATATCTCGACGGGTCCGTCTCTACCGCCGGCGGAAAAGAGGGCGAAGTTTTAAAATTGGGAATATCAGTGTTAGCGTAAAGGACTTCACCGTAAAAAGTCGTTGTATCCGATAGGCTATACCTCAACTCGGAGAATAACTGCAGCCGCTCCTCATCTTCGATAAGGTTGCTGAAAGGCACAAAATTGAAACCACAGCGATTTGAGGTTGAGACTACGCCACCTGCAGCTTCACAATTCGGATCCCTGACCAGCCCAGCCCTAAGACCCGGGTTAAAGCCGCGAGTCGTAGATAGAAAAGCATCCAGTTCACTGACACCATCGGCTGCGGCTGCGGCAGAAATAGGGATAAAAGAGCCCGGGTTCCCCGTCGAAGACTGCCCGAACAAGGTCAGTCCCGCCGGAGCGCCGACGGCAAAGGTGACCGGTGTCGGCAACGTATCAACTCGCGGGGTAATAATATCAAGGCGTTCGCTATTGGGAAGTTCAGTGCGTTCGTTATAGCCGATGGATGTGACCCAATTGTAGTTATCGCCGGCTACCCCCCATATCGCACCCAACTCAAAGTCACCATCGCTGCCGTCGACATCAGTGAACGACCCGCTAAACTCCAATCCTTCGAAATCACCGCGAGTATTAAAATTGGCCACTCCGGCAATCGCATCGGAACCGTAGGTGGCAGCGGCGCCATCTTTCAACACCTCGATACGCTGGATCGCCAGTGCTGGAATAGTGTTTATATCAACAAACGCCGAGCCGTCATTGGCCGGCATCGACGCCGTGACCATACGCCGGCCGTTCATCAACACCAGCGTTCGGCTCAAGCCGAGTCCGCGCAGGTTAATATTGGCCGTGCCCTGGGTATTGTTTGATGCAAATTGGTTGCTTTGATTTTCCGTTCCCGATGAAAAAGAAAAACTTTGCACAATATCAATAACGGAGGGCGTACCTCGCTGTTCCAACTCAGCCCGGTCGACGACAGATACCGGTGAGGGTGCATCCGTGGGAGTGCCTTTAATATAACTCCCGGTGACGATAACCTCTTCCAACTCTTCCGCTGCATTATTCTGAGCCAAGGCTGATGGAAGACCGACAACCGAAAAAGCCGCCGTGGCCAAGGCTATGGATTTAGGTAACTTACTGCGTACGAACGGGACATGTTTTATTAAGTCCACCACTACTTCCTCCTCGCTTTGATTATTCTTATAGCCAAATACACAACCAAACAAAGGAACTTGAAGACGGGCAATACCGCCAACCCATGCCTGGCCTGGTCAATAGCGTCTTGTCTTTTTTTATTTTATTAAAAGTCAATAAGTAGCCTAGTCCAGCTTCTCCTGCACGGCAATTGCCGGTACATAATGTGTAGTTGCTTGATTCAATATTGGCAATAGTGAACTGAGTATCGCTGGCGACAGTTGGCGCCGGATGCGGATTGGCGAGGCAGCAGGTGCTGTATGTTGGGTTTGAGGGGTGTCGTCAATAAACTCGACGATAGTGGTCTTGTTCAAATTATTTGTAGCCCTCTCTCATCGCTCTTTCATCGCTCTTTCATCGCCTTCTTCATCGCTCGATATTTCGCTCAACCTCAGCAACCGGAATCGTATGACGGCTTTACGGCTTGTTTTCATTATGTGCCCGAGTGTAATCCAAGCACCTGCACAGTTAATAGTTTATTTTGTATATGTTTTAATATAAGTCAAATTTATATTTTGGCGGAACAAAACCCTCCCATGAAACTCAATAAGGTCGATCTGAACCTGTTTGTCGCCTTCGATGCCATTTACACGGCGTCGAGCCTGAGCGGCGCCGCCGAGCGCCTGCATGTCACCCAGCCGGCCATGAGCAACACCCTCAATCGCCTGCGTGAACTGTTTGACGACCCGCTGTTTGTGCGCTCGGGCCGCGGTATGATGCCCACCCCTGGCGCACAAAATATTATCGGGCCGGTGCGCGAGGCCCTGGCAACCCTGAATACCAGCCTGCACAAACTGAAATCCTTCGACCCGGCGACGTCCGACAAGCGGTTTCGCTTCAGTATGCGCGACCTGAACGAAGCGCAGCTTTTCCCCGATTTGTTGGGCAGCCTGCAGCGCGAGGCGCCGGGTATCGTCATCGAGAGCTTTCAGGTCCCGCGCGAGGACAGCATCAAGGAACTGGCCAATGGCCGCCTCGATTTTGTCGTCGACGCGCCGGTACTGTCCGACCCGCAGTTATGCCACCAGAAGCTTACCGAAGACGAGGTAGTCTGCGTGGTGCGCGAGGACCACCCGATCACCCGCGAGACCCTCACACTGGAGAAGTACCTGACACTGCCACATATCCTGGTGACCAGTCGCCGCGACGGCCAGAGTATGCTCGACCGCGAGTTGGAGAAGATCGGCAAATTTCGCCGCATCGCCATGCGCACCCAGCACTCGCTGATGGTGCCGGAGCTGTTGCGCCGCACCGATATGTCGATGACCACCATCCACTCGTTCTCCAGATTCCATGCCACCCGCGCGCTGGCACTGCCGTTTGCGGTACCGCCGGTGGAAATGTATCTATACTGGCATAAGTCGGCCGACCTGGACCCGGCCAGTCAGTGGCTGCGCGCAAAACTGACCTCAAGTTTGAAACAGTAAAAAGCTGGTGTAGTATTCCTACATCCGTTTGACCGCGACTTTCATCACTACATTTATAACTACGTTCACACCCACGCAAGGAACTGGAACATGGATATCTCTTCAATCATCACCCTGGTCGTTCTGTTTGGGTTGATTTTTTACGTTATCAGTATTTTCAACAAACTGGTCAGCCTGAAAAACCGCTACCAGAACGGCTTTGCGCAGATTGAGGTGCAGTTGAAGCGACGCTATGATTTGATTCCCAATCTGGTGGAGACCGCCAAGGGTTATCTGAAGCACGAACGGGAGACTCTCGAGGCCGTGATCAGCGCCCGCAACGCCGCGCTGGCGGGATTGCAGGCCGCCAGCGCCGACCCCGGCAGCAAAGCGGCTATCGACCAACTCGGTGGCGCCGAGGGCATACTCAGCGGTGCGCTGGGGCGGCTCAACGTGGTTATGGAAGCCTATCCGGACCTGAAGGCCAATCAAAATATGATGCAGGTTTCCGAAGAGCTGACCAGCACGGAAAACAAGATCGCCTTCGCCCGCCAGGCCTTCAACGACGCAGTCGCCACCTACAATACCTACCGCCAGAGCTTTCCGCCGGTCATGCTGGCCGGTTTGTTTGGCCACGGCAGCGACGCCAGTCTGTTGGAGTTCGACGACAGTGCGGAGATACAGGCCGCACCCTCAGTATCGTTTTAAATACCTCGACGTCTTTGTTGAATCAGAGACTGCCACTGAATCCAGGGCCGCCGCCGGCGGCCGTTAAAATGATGGTGGGTGTTTCATCGTGAACTTCTTTCAACACCAGGATCAGGCGCGGCGCAATACGATCTGGCTGGTGGCATTGCTGGTGCTGGCGGTTGCGAGCCTGGTCGGCATTACCACGCTGCTGGCCGCCGGCCTTATGTACTATTTTCAGTTAGGCCCCGATGCCGGCGTCGCCGCTTACGAGCCGGGCACCAGTGTGTTCGCCCTCGCCGCGCGCGCCATGAGTTGGGAACTGTTCGCCTACATCAGCCTTGGTGTCGGCGCGGTAGTGGCACTCGGCAGTGCTTACAAGCTCATACAGTTGAATCGGGGCGGCCAGGCCATTGCCGAGGCCATGGGCGGACGCCTGTTGAACCTCAACACCCGCGACCTCGATGAAAAAAGAGTGCTCAATGTGGTAGAGGAAATGGCCATCGCCTCGGGCACGCCGGTGCCGCCGGTTTACCTGATCGAAGATGACAGCATCAATGCCTTTGCCGCGGGCTACCAGGCCCGGGATGCGGTGATCGGGGTCACCCGCGGTTGCGTCAAGCTGCTGACCCGCGATGAACTGCAAGGGGTTATGGCGCACGAATTCAGCCACGTGCTGCACGGTGATATGCGACTCAATATCCGCCTGGTGGGTATCCTGCACGGTATTCTGGTGATCGGTTTGCTCGGGTATCTGTTGATACGCGGCGCCGGCTACAGCAGCCTGGCGTCGAGCCGGCGCAGCACCAGCAGCGCCAGCGGGCTGTTCTTCCTCGGCCTGGCCCTGATAGTGGTGGGTTATGCCGGCACTTTTTTCGGCAACATTATCAAAGCGGCGGTGAGCCGCCAGCGGGAATTTCTCGCCGACGCCTCCGCCGTGCAGTTTACCCGTAATCCCGCCGGTATCGGCGGCGCCCTGAAGAAAATCGGCGGCCACAGTTACGGCTCACTGCTCGCCGCGCCCGCGGCGGCGGAGTTCAGCCATATGTACTTCGGGCAGGGCGTTACCACAGCGCTGGGGAGTTTGATGGCCACCCACCCGCCCCTGCCACAACGCATCAGCCGTATCGATCCCCGCTGGGACGGCGAATTCCCCGCCGTGGCAGCGCCGCCGCCTGAGGCTGGCCAAAGACCGGAGCCCGAAACAACCAGCGGTTTTGCGGATACCGCAGTTGCATCGGCATCGGCATCGGCATCGGCATCGGCGTCGGCGTCGGCGTCGGCGTCGGCGTCGGCGTCGGCAATCGAGGCTATCGGTAACCCGAGCCCGGCACATGTAGCCCGAGCCCAAACCCTGCTCGGCGAGATACCGGAAGATTTGCTGGAGGCCGCCCACGAACCCTTTGCCGCACGGGCACTGGTGTATTCCCTGTTGTTGAGTGAGGAGGCCGCACTGCGGGAGGAACAACTGCAACTGCTGCGCGAACAGGCCCACCCCGGCGTTCAAAAGCTCCTGGAAACGCTAGCGGGGCGGGTGGGCCAATTGTCGGCCAGCCTGAGGCTGCCGCTGCTGGAGCTCACCATACCCGCCTTAAAAGCGCTGTCATCAACGCAGTATCAGGTCTTCAAGCGCAATCTGGTGGCGCTGATCCGCGCCGACAACAAGGTGGAGCTGTTTGAATGGGCGCTGTATCGCATTGTGCTCAATAATACCGAAGCGTCGGGACCCGGCAGCGCGCACAAGAACCTGGCGCATACCCAGCCGGCCTGCCGGCAGTTGTTGAGCAGCCTTGCGAGGATCGGGCACAGCGACCGGCAACAGGCCCTGCAGGCCTTCGAGCGAGGGGCGCGGGAAATGGGGTTGACTCAATTGACGATGCTGGCAGACGAACCCATCCGCTTGCCGGACCTGGATCAAGCGCTGGACCAACTGCGCCAGCTCAAACCGCTGCAAAAGCCGCTGCTGCTGAAAGGCCTGGCCACCTGCGTTACCGACGACGGCACCGTAACCACGGCGGAGGCGGAACTGTTCCGCGCTGTCGCCGACTCCCTCGACTGTCCGGTGCCGCCGCTGCTGCCAGATCAGGCGCTGGCCTGAACCGGCCGCTTCCCGTTGCCATAGCGCGCGACGATCTCATCGCGCCTTTTCGGATCGATATTGACCTTGCTGAGATCGCCGTCGATATGTTTTAACTGCAACAGCGCGGGGTCCATGATCTTAAACCACAGCCAGGGGATATAGGCCACCAGAAACATGCCGTAATACCCGTTCGGCAGGCGCGGCAAATCCTCGAAATGACGCAGCGATTGATAGCGGCGCGCCGGATTGGCGTGGTGGTCGGAATGGCGCTCCAGGTGAAACAGCATCAGGTTGGTAAACTTGTGGTTGCTGTTCCAGGAATGCCAGGGTTTGGTGGTTTCATAGCGGCCGTTATCGAGTTTCTCCCGCAACAGGCCGTAGTGCTCGACGTAATTGGCGCTGGTCAACTGCAGCCAGGCCAGCACATTGTGGCCCAGTAAAAACGGCACCATAATCCAGCCGAATACCGCGATCAGCCCCAGTTGCAGGACCGCCGTAATGGCAAAGGACTGCAGTATGGAATTGTGCCAGTGCCAGACGGGCTTGTGTTCCCGTGCCAGCCGCTGGCGCTCAAGCCGCCAGGCACGCAGGTAGGCGCCGGGTATCTCGCGCACCATAAACCGGTAAAAGTTCTCCCCCATACGCGAACTGGCGGGATCGTCCGGCGTGGCCACATCGCGGTGGTGGCCGAGGTTATGCTCAATCCAGAAGTGGCCGTAGGCGGGTACGGCAAGCACTATCTTGGCCAGCCAGCGCTCGAGCTTGGTGCTCTTATGGCCCAGTTCATGACCGGTGTTGATACCGAGTCCCGAGCCGAGGCCGGCCACCACGGTGATACAGATATAGCCCACCAGGCCCAGCTCCTGGGTCCCCAGCCAGATTGCCAGACCGAGGAAACCGATAAACTGAAAAGGTACCGCCAGATAGGTCAGGTAGCGATAGTAGCGATCCTGCTCCAGCAGGGGCACGATTTCTTCCGGCGGATTATTCTCGTCTTCGCCCCACCACCAGTCGAGCAACGGCCCCACCGTGTAGCTGAACACCAGCGGCGCCAACAGCATCCACTCGTTGCCTGTCGCCGCGTGCAGGCCGATACCGACAAAGCCAAGCAAGGGGTTAAAAATCGACAGCAGCCACCAGTAGCGTTTGTTGTCTCGATAGGTGATGGTGCCTTTATCCGGCATCTCCAGGCTATAGACTGTCATGCATCCAACCTCATTGATTGCGCCGTTCGGCGATGAGTTACAGGAGGTACAGATTATCTGCCCGGGACCGGAGAGGGGTAAGTGCTGCTAGTGACACAAAAATGGTCAATATGTGACAGGCAGGCTAACAGCTAACAGCTAACAGCTAACAGCTAACAGCTAACAGCTAACAGCTAACAGCTAACAGCTAACAGCTCAGTATCACTGTGGCCGGCCGCCAGCCGTCAACTATAGCCTGTCGATGTTCACCTAATCCACGTAGACAGGCCCAAACCCGACGCCCCAGAGAATAACGGACCCGACTCGTACCACCACCAGCATCACCAGCCCGACAGTGACCACCGAGCTGGCATACATAAAAGCCCGCTCTTTAGGTATGTTCATCAAAATGGGAATGCCTTCGTAGACCAGATATACCGAATAACAGCCGGCCAGAATGGTGACGGTTGCATTCAGCCACATTTCGGGATAAACCCCGAAGATGCCGACCAGAAACACGGGGACCGTGATATACACAGCCAACGCTGTGCCTTCGTAATGCCGGGTTTTGGCATCGTCGCTGACACCATAGGTTTTTGCCATCCAGTTGATAAACTCCCCCAGCACCAACACGCCTAGCAACATGGCTATGTAAGTCAGCACACACAGGGACAGGGCACTGCCGGCGGTCAGTTTCACCGGATCACCGCCGCCGATGCTCCACCCCACCTGGGTAACACCGTAGTAAAACGACAGGCAGGGAATCAATGCCAGAATCGGCACATGACTGACAAACACTTGCAGGAAAGAATGACGCTCATTGCGAATGGCTTTCCACTCGCTGTCGGGATGCAGCAGGATACCGAGGGTATGTTCCAAAATCGCCATCTAACGACTCCTTAGGCCAGTTAAATCAGTGATTGACACCAGGGAGTATGTCGCGTAGACCGACAGCGGAACAAATAAGAATTCGAAATTAAAAAAGAATTTCTAAAAGTTTGTTGACATATAAAATGTAGGGCTGTTGTGCCGCCCTACTTAATAACCCGCAGACGGTGCTTTTTACCGCCGTCTTCCGGCGGCGGAGTTGGTACCGGCGGGTCCGGTTGGGTTTCAGCTTCAAAGATCATACCCTGGCCGTTTTCCCGGGCATAAATTCCCAGCACACCGTGACTGGGCACGCAAATATCCGTGGGAATGCCGCCAAAACGGGCGTTGAAGGATACACCGTTGTTGTCCACCAACAGGCTCATCACAGCACTGGGGGCTATATTGAGCACAATTTGCCCGTCTTTGTTGACGTACTGCTGCGGCACCTCCACACCTTCCGCATGGGCATCCACAAGGATGTAGGGGGTGCACTTGTTTTCGACGATCCACTCATAAAGGGCGCGGATCATATAGGGGCGACTCGAAGTCATAGTCATTGGCGGAACAATCTCGTCAAATCGGTCGCGGCAAGCCGGGCCCTCGCAGCTTCCCGGTATCCGTCAGCGGACCGGGCGCGCAAACTCAGGCACGCATCTCTTTTTCATACTCCGTGAGGCTTTCCCGGAAAGCATCACGCTCAAATAACCGCTCCATATAATCCATCAGCGGCTGGGTCTGCTTGGTTTTCTGCAGTTTGATTTCCATGACGTCGAGACGCCAGAGAATCGGCGCCATGCAGCAGTCGACAATGGTGAACTCTTCACTCATGAAAAACGGCATTTCAGAGAAGATCGGTGCCACCGCGAGCAGGCTGTCTTTGAGTTCTTTGCGCGCCTTGGCGATCGCCTCCTTGTTCTTGCTGTGAAACAGTATATCCACCAGCGGCGACCAGTCCCGCTCGATACGGTACATCCACAGCCGGCTCTGGGCCCGGGCCACCGGATAGACCGGCAACAGGGGCGGGTGCGGGAAGCGCTCATCCAGGTATTCCATCATGACCTTGGACTCATACAAAGACAGGTCGCGATCCACGAGCGTAGGCAGTGAATTGTAGGGATTTAAATCCGCCAATTCGTCGGGTTTGTTTTTAGCGTCTACATCTATGATATCGACAGACACCCCTTTTTCCGCCAGCACGATGCGCACGCGGTGGCTGTAGTGATCACGTCCGTCGGAAAAATAAGTCATGGATGAGCGCTTGGCCACAACACCCATTGGATTCACCTCGATTGTATAGCAGTCAGTAAATAGAAACGGGCGGCCACGTCACAAACGGACCGCCCGGCATTGGTTCGGGCCTAGGGTCTGTCTACCCTCATTGAGAGAGGCCCTAGTGTATCTCTCGCCAATACTCGCGATTCAACAAGTACGTAAACACGAACAGCACGGACAAAAACAGCAGCACGTAAATACCGATTCGCTGTCGCTCCAAGGCTATGGGTTCCGCCAGATACTCGAGGAAGTTTACCAAATCGTAGATGGCCTGATCGAATTCGTCCGCCTCCATACTGCCCTTAACGTCCCCTACCACCAGCTTGCCGCACTCCTCATCCATCAGCGGATCGCCCAGCTCATCGCGCTCAACTCTGCCGCCGGCGGCCATCAACGGCCCCGGTGCGCACTCGGGCAGGCCCTGCAGCTCCAGCATCACGTGGGGCATGCCGACATTGTCGAACACTTTGTTGTTGACCCCCAGCGGTCGCGTGTCATCGCGATAAAAATTGCGCAGATAAGTATAGAGCCATTCCGGGGAGCGCGAGCGCGCCACCAGTGTCAGGTCCGGCGGCGCGGCGCCAAACCAGCCCTTGGCCTCTTGTTCATCCATCGAAATGGTCATCAGCGAGCCGATCCGCTGATCGGTAAAGACCAGGTTGTCCATCATCAGTTCGTGGGGAATCTCGAGGTCGTCGGCGACCCGCTCGTAGCGGGAATACTCCGCCGCGTGGCAGCCCATACAATAGTTAATAAAGTATTTGGCGCCGCGCTGCAGGGACTCCTTATCCCTCAAATCCGGCACCATCTCGTCGCAGTCGATAGAGCCGCAAGCCTTTGCCGACTCCGCCCCCACAGCCTTGATCGGCACCACCACCATCACCGCAAACAGCGCCAGGGCACCCAACACCGGACCGGCACCGAGCCCCTTCATCTGTACCCGATCCGGCACCGGTTGGGTTTTCTCCCAGCGCGTCCAGAACGGCATGCCGATAAAATAGGCAAAATAGAGCAAGGTGCAGACCTGCGCCAGCACGGTGCGACCCGGTGTCGGCGCCTTCACCCCCAGGTACCCGAGAATAACGAAGGCAGCGGCGAACACCAACAGTGCGATACGGCTAAAATTGCCTTTGTAGCGCATTGACCTGACCGGACTCTTATCCAACCAGGGCAGTACAAACAGAATGGCAATGGCTGCCGCCATCGCCATAAAACCCAGGAACTTGGAGTTGAGCGGCCCGATATCGAAGGTTACCGCCCGCAGGATGGCGTAAAACGGCGTGAAGTACCAGACCGGTGCGATATGCTCCGGGGTCTTGAGGTTATTCGCTTCTTCGAAGTTGGCATATTCGAGGAAGAAACCGCCCATTTCCGGCATGAAAAACAGAATAATGCAGAAAACGAACAAAAATACCGTTATTCCCACAAGATCGTGCACGGTATAGAACGGGTGAAACGGCACTCCATCTTTGGGAATGCCATTTTCGTCCTTGTTCTTTTTGATCTCGACACCGTCGGGGTTGTTGGAACCGACTTCGTGCAACGCCAGCAGGTGCAGCACCACCAGCGCCAGTAACACGATCGGCAGCGCCACCACATGGAGAGAGAAAAAGCGGTTGAGGGTGATGCCGGAAATCAGGTAATCGCCGCGAATCCACTGCACCAGGTCCTCGCCCACCACCGGGATAGCACCGAACAGTGACACGATCACCTGGGCGCCCCAATAGGACATCTGGCCCCAGGGCAGCACATACCCCAGGAAGGCCTCCGCCATCAGCACCAGGTAGATGGTCATACCGAAAATCCACACCAGCTCCCGCGGAGCCTTGTAGGAGCCGTACAGCAATCCCCGGAACATATGGAGATAGACCACCACGAAGAAGGCCGAGGCCCCGGTGGAATGCATATAGCGCAGCAGCCAACCGTATTCCACATCCCGCATGATGTACTCGACAGAGGCAAATGCCTCTTCGGCACTGGGCACATAGCTCATTGCCAGCCAGATGCCGGTCAGCAGCTGATTGACCAGCACCAGTAGCGACAGCACGCCGAAAAAATACCAGAAGTTGAAGTTTTTGGGCGCGTAGTACTTGCCCATATGGGTATCCCAGGCCCGCTGCACCGGCAGGCGGGCGTCCACCCATTGCCACAGATCAGTCAACCATCTCGTCACAACTACGCCTCCTGATCTATGCCGATGACCACCACACTGGCACTCTCATAGGAGTGTGGCGGCACCACGAGGTTGGTGGGTGCGGGCACGCTCTGATACACGCGCCCCGCCAGATCGAATTTGGAACCGTGGCAGGGGCAGAAAAAGCCTCCCAACCACTCATCGCCGCCCAGGTCCTCGGCGCCTACATCGGGGCGATAGATGGGTGCGCACCCCAGATGCGTGCACAGCCCGACTAAAATCAGGAATTCTTCCTTGATCGAACGATGGGGATTTTTCGCATAGTCCGGCTGCTGTGGCTCCTCAGATCGGGGGTCGACGACCACGTCGTCCAGCTTGGGGATGGTGTCGAGTGCCGCCTGGGTGCGACGCACGATATAAACCGGCTTGCCGCGCCACTCCTCGGTCACCATCCCGCCCGGCTCTATGTTGCCGATGTTTACCTTAACCGGTGCACCGGCAGCTCTCGCCTTGGCGCTGGGGTTCCAGGACCCCACAAAGGGAACGGCCACACCCACCACGCCGGCCGCACCCACCACCGAGGTGGCAGCTGTCAGAAACCGGCGCCGGCCTTCGTTCGCTCCGCCATTGCTCATGACGTTTTTCTCCCATCTGCAGCTTTAACTGTCAACAAAGACTACTTAACTACTATCGGCCAAAAACCCGATAAACCCAAATTAGTCCGCACATTTGGCCGAAAAAAGTCGGGAATATCGCGCCAACCAACAGTAACTACCTGAATTAAAAAAGGATTAATGTTATTTTTCGTAAGCAAAAAACGCGCACATGTTAAAGAAATTGCCCCCGGCTTACAAGGACGCCCATCCTAACCGGGCGCAATTCACGGATTGCCCCAACACACAAAAACGCCCGGGCTGAGTCCAGCCTGGGCGTTTTTTGTACAAACACTGGTGAACCACCGGCCGTGCCGGCGGCGGCAAGCACAACTGCGCCGTGCCCACCCGACAGCAAGTTAACGCTTGGAGAACTGCGGCTTTTTGCGGGCTTTGCGCAAACCGACCTTCTTGCGCTCCACCTCACGGGCATCGCGGGTCACATAGCCGGCGCCGCGCAGGGACTGGCGCAAGGATTCGTCATACTGAATCAGCGCACGGGTCAAACCGTGGCGGATAGCCCCGGCCTGGCCGAAACTGCCGCCGCCCTTGACGGTCACTTTGATATCGAATTTATCAGTCATATCAACGACTTCAAGCGGCTGGCGCACAATCATGCGCGCCACTTCGCGGCCGAAGTACTCGTCCAGCGGGCGGTCGTTGACAATGATGTCGCCGCTACCCTGGGCGACAAAGACGCGGGCGGTAAAGGTCTTGCGGCGACCGGTACCGTAGTATTGAGTAACTGCCATTTTCAGCTCCCGATTACAGATTCAGTTCTTGCGGTTGCTGGGCAGTGTGCGGGTGCTCGCCGCCAGCGTACACTTTCAGCTTTTTGAACATCGCGCGACCCAGCGGCCCTTTCGGCAACATACCTTTCACCGCACTTTGGATGGTGCGTTCGGGTGCTTTCTCGATCAATTTCTCAAAGCTTATGGATTTCAACCCACCGGGATAGCCTGTGTGGCGGTGATAGATTTTGTCGCTTGCCTTGTTGCCGGTTACCCGCACCTTTTCGGCGTTGATAACCACAATGTAATCACCGGTATCTACGTGGGGCGTGTACTCGGGCTTGTGCTTGCCGCGCAGGCGCACGGCGATTTCTGTGGCCATCCGGCCCAGCGTCTTGCCGGCGGCATCGATAACGTACCAGTCGCGCTGGACTGATGCGGGTTTGGCACTCATAGTCTTCATGTTGTATTTGCCTGTGCTTTACGCTTTATGGAGGTACGTTCCAACTGGAGGTACATCCCACAAAAAAGAGGCGCGGATTCTACCGGTCTTGGAGTGGAATATCAAGCTTGCTGCGCCTTAATCCGGCCGCTGTTGCGGGTCTGCTGCCCAACCCCGCTGAGGACTCCGCTACCCAACCCCGTTGAGGACTCCGCTACCCAACCCCGTTGAGGACTCTTCCTTACGCCCTATGCTCGCGCCCCAGATATTCCCGACTCTGCATCTCCAGCAAGCGGCTAGTGGTCCTGGCAAATTCGAAAGTCAGCTTTTTGCCCACATAGAGCTGCTCCAGCGGCACGGCGGCGGAAAGGACCAGTTTGACGTTACGGTCATAGAACTCATCCACCATATTGACGAACCGCCGCGCCTGATCCTCGGCTTTGCGGTCCATCTGCGGCACATTGGCCACCAGTACCGCGTGATACTCCCGGGCCAGGGCGATATAGTCGTTTTGCGATCGAGGCCCGTCACACAACACCTTGAAATCGAACCAGACCACATCCTCCGCCTCAAAACGAGCGCAGAGTTCGCGGTTTTCCACCTCCAGCGCCACATTGGCGCGAATCTCCTGCCGGTCCGGCACCAGGCTCTCGAAACTCGCCAGCAGACTGGCATCGGCGGCGGCGTCGAGCGGCGAGTGATACAGCTCGGCCTGCTCCAGCGCCCGCAGGCGGTAGTCGATGCCGCCGTCGATATTGACTACCCGGGTGTGGCGCTTGAGCAGTTCGATGGCGGGCACAAAGCGCACGCGCTGCAGCCCGTCCCGATAGAGCCCGTCCGGCTCGATATTGGACGTCGCCACCAGGCAGACACCGCGCTGAAACAGCGCTTCGAGCATATTGGCGAGGATCATGGCATCGGTGATATCGGCGACAAAAAACTCGTCGAAGCAAAGCACCCAGGCCTCCCCGGCCAGGCGCTCGGCAACCTGCTGCAGCGGGTTCTTTTCCCCCTCAAGGCCGCACAATTCGCGGTGGACGCGGCGCATAAAGCGGTGAAAATGCACGCGCATTTTCTGCGGGAAGGGCAGGCTGTCGTAGAAATTGTCCATCAGATAGGTCTTGCCACGCCCGACACCGCCCCAGAAATACAGGCCCCGCACCGGCTCGGTGCGCCCGCCGACCAACCGGCGCAGGCGGTCGAGCCAGCGCGGCCGCGACGCCCGGCGCCGGTGCTCGATCACCAGCTCATCGTAAAGCTGTTGCAGGTGCTGCACAGCGCTGGCCTGGGCGGCATCGTGGCAAAACCCCTCGCGCTCGAGATCGCGCTGATAGCGTTGCAGCGGTGTGGCATTCATAGCATCGGCTCCGGCCGCCAGGCAAAAAACGCCGCACACTGTAGCGACGCCGGGGTCAATCCGCAAGCGCCGCTCAGCTGCCGCCGAGGCGCTCGAGCAGCACCCGCGCCAGTTCCGCTTTCATCGTCACCAGCGCCCCATGGAAAAAATGGCTGGCCTCATCAAAGCGCAGCAAGTCCACCGTACCGGCCAACCCCGCTGACCAGGCATGGACCCCGGCGGCGTCCACCAGTTCGTCGCGACCGCCCTGAATGACACAGACCGGCACCGGAAAGCGGCCCTCGCGGTCATAGGGGTAGCGATCGATGGCCGGTGCCACCAGCGTCAGGTGGGCCGGGGCAGCTACCCGGTAACAGGCCTGGGCGGCGATCGAGGAACCGAAGGAAAACCCGGCCAACAGCAGCCGCCGCTGCGCAAACCGCTCGCGCATCCAGGTCGCTACTGCCAGCAGATCGTCGACTTCACCTACAGCCTCGTCAAAAGTACCGGCACTGCGGCCCACGCCCCTGAAGTTAAAGGTCGCAACGGGCACCCCCAGATCGCGGTAAGCGCGACTCAGGGTAGTGACTACCTTGTTGGTCATGGTGCCGCCATGCAGCGGGTGGGGATGACAAACCACCGCCATCAGCGCCGCCTTGCTCAGCGGTGCGCCGGCTTTGGCGCCGGTGTAGCGGGCCTCGATCAGGCCGCAGGGGCCGCTGATATCGACCGCTTTGGGCGTAACGGCAAAAGCGTCGAGCGTCGTGTTCATATCACCTTCCATATTCTCGTCCACATCCTCTCTTATTTCAGGATTGGGCCGCTGGCGGCCGCAAATATTTTTCATTGCCTTATCACAAATAAGTTTATACTAAGCCATGTATATAAATTCACATGCTATCGCAAGGAGTAGGCTGTGTTTTCTTTGGGCTCTCTGGTATTGGCCGGCCTGATTGGTTTGTCGGTGGGTTGCGTGGTCGGCGCACTCTTGTCGCGTTCGCTGAACCCGCGGGAGAAACAGAACCGCGATCTGGAACAACGCCTGCAACAGGCCGAGCAACGGCTGAGTGGGTATCAGCAGGAAGTGACCGAACATTTCGCCCAGACCTCGCAATTGGTCAACAGTCTCACGCAGAGTTATCGCGAGGTCCACGAATACCTGGCCAGCAGCGCCCTGAAGCTCTCCAATCCGGATGTCAGCCGCCAGATTCTCGAAGCGGGCAAGGGCAAGCTGCCCAGCGACAACAGCACCGTCATCGATAAAGACAACTTCGAGCCGCCGCGCGACTGGGCGCCGAAGGAACCGGGCTCCAAAGGCGCACTCAGCGAAGACTACGGACTGGAGGAGGACCGCGAGGAGCTGGCCGCCGCCACTGTCAACCGGGACTGATCTGAACCTGTTCTGGTATCGCTTGCATTACTTTGCACTATTGGGTTAGTCGCGCGACAAAATTGACCGTATAATCCCTGAACTATCGATTTGGCTCCGCCAATCCGGGCAGGCGCATGACCAGCGCCCGGCTGCCGGTCAAAAGTTGGCGGCTTAGGTACAAAACTGGCTTAGGTACGAAACTGGCTTAGGTACAAAACTGAAAGTTGAAGTGAAAGAAAGTTGAAGTGAAAGCAAGTTGATTTGAAAGACAGTTGACGTAAGACAACGTTGAAGTAGTTAAAACAATTGAAATTGTTGGATTAGTTAACAGCGAAAGCTAGTTAAAAGCTAAATACGGCAAGTTTACGTCAATCGGCATAAGTTAGGCGGCAACCGGCGGCGATACCCGCTGACACAAAGCGGTTTAACGATTAAAAGCCGACCACAACAACTTTTATGGGGTGAAACGGAGTCTCTTAGGACAGCGTCCTATCGGACTGCCATTTGGAGCGTACTTTGTCTTTGACGCGACTACTACACTATGCGGGCTGGCCGGCGGCCACGGGGGCTTTACTCGCCCTGCTGGCGCTGCTGCTGTTTCCGCAGTTGCGGGGGGCATCGACCGCCACCACGGGTGCGCAGTCGTTCTCCCTCAATGGCCTGTCGCCTCTGGGCAGCCAGTGGGAGGGGCCGGTTTCCTACGCCGATGCGGTACAACGGGCCTCCCCGGCAGTCGTCAGCATCCTCACCTACAAAGAGCTGAAACGCAGCCGCCATCCGCTGTCTGACGACCCGCTGTTTCGACTTTTCTTCAACCAGTCCGATATTCCACAACAGACCCGCATGCAGGCGGCGCTCGGGTCCGGGGTGATTGTCAGCGCCAACGGCTACCTGCTTACCAACAACCATGTGATCAGCGGTGCCGAGGATATTACCGTGCTGTTACGCGACGGTCGCGAGGCCCAAGCCAGCCTGGTGGGCACCGATACCGACAGTGACCTGGCAGTACTGAAAATAGATTTAGCGGACCTCACCACGATTAACTTCGGCAACCCCGCCGCCGCCCGAGTGGGGGATGTGGTGCTCGCCATCGGCAATCCATTCGGCGTCGGGCAGACCGTCACCCAGGGTATTATCAGTGCCACCGGGCGCGACGGCGCCAATTTAAATCTGGACACCCTGGAGTCCAATTTTATTCAAACCGATGCCGCCATCAACCCGGGCAACTCCGGCGGTGCCCTGATCGACGCCTACGGCAACCTGCTCGGTATCAACACCGCCGTGCACAGCCAGCGAGGGGCCAACTCAGTGGGTATCGGCTTTGCCATCCCCGCCGGCACTGCCATGAAAGTGTTGGACGACATTATCGAGTTCGGCCACGTTGTGCGCGGCTGGCTCGGCATCGAAACACGGCAACTGACACCGCGGTTAGCGCGGTCGTTCAATCTGACGTACACCGAGGGCATTATCATTACCGCCATCTTCAACAATGGCCCGGCGCATCTGGCCGGCCTGCTGCCCGGCGACGTGATTACCCACATCAATGAGATGCCGGTGGGTGACGGCCGCCAGGGTATGTTGCAAATCACCCAGTCCCGCCCCGGCGCTTCCGTGGATATCGAGGTGCTGCGCAACGGCGTCACCCAAACCATCGAGGCGGTGATCGGCACCAAGCCGGTGCGGCAAATACCGGTGCGACCGGTAGCTGGATAGGCTATTTCTTTATCCGGTATTCCGCTGCCCGCGCGTGAGCTTCCAGTGACTCCCCCCGCGCCAGCACCGAGGCGACCTTGCCCAGTTCAGAAGCACCCGCCGCCGAGCACATGATGATGGAGCTGCGCTTCTGGAAATCGTAGACCCCCAGGGGTGAGGAGAAGCGCGCGGTGCCCGAGGTCGGCAACACATGGTTGGGGCCGGCACAATAGTCCCCCAGCGACTCGGACGTATAACGTCCCATAAAGATAGCGCCGGCGTGGCGAACCCCCGGCAACAGCGCTTCGGGGTCGGCGACCGACAGCTCGATATGTTCGGGGGCGACGCGGTTGGCGACTGCCAGCGCCTGGTCCAGATCCTCCACCAGGATCAGCGCACCACGCCGTCGCAGCGACACCTCAGCGATCGCCCGGCGTTCCAGCGTCGGCAACAGGCGCTCGATACTCGCTTCGACCCGGTCGAGGAAACCGGCATCGGGCGAGACCAGAATGGCCTGGGCATCCTCGTCGTGCTCCGCCTGGGAGAAGAGGTCCATAGCCACCCAATCGGGGTCAGTGCCGCCGTCACACACCACCAGTATCTCCGAGGGCCCGGCAAACATGTCGATATCCACCTGTCCGAACACTGCGCGCTTGGCCGTGGCGACATAAATATTGCCCGGCCCGACGATCTTGTCGACTTTGGCAAGGGTCTCGGTACCGTATGCCAGCGCGGCGACAGCCTGGGCGCCACCGATAGTCAGCAGCTTGTCGACCCCGGCCAGCGCCGCCGCCGCCAGCACCAGGTCGTTTATCACACCGCCCGGAGCGGGGCTGACCATCACCACCTCATCCACACCGGCCACCTTGGCCGGTATAGCGTTCATCAACACGGAGGACGGATAGGACGCTTTGCCCCCCGGCACATAGAGGCCCACCCGCTCCATGGGGGTAATCTGCTGGCCCAGCAGCGTACCGTCGGCCTCCCGGTACTGCCAGGACTCCTGGCGCTGGTGTTCATGATAGCTGCGCACCCGCTCGGCGGCGGTTTCCAGCGCCTGGCGCTGCGCCGGCGCAATGGCCGCCAGGGCCTGCTGCAGCCGGTCGCCATCGAGCAGCAACTGGTCGATATGGTCGGCGCCCGCCTGATCGAAGCGGTTGCTGTACTCCACCAGCGCCGCATCACCGCGCGCCCTGACCGCGGCGATAATCTCGTCCACCACCTCCACCACCCGGTGATCGGCGCCGGCCTCCCAGGCCAGCAGATCGCTCAGTTGTTGCCCGAAGTCGGGCGTGCGCGCATCAAGGCGGCGGATCGCGGTTTGATTTTCCATAGTCGAATGCCTGCCGGTAGCGGGAAACGGGATGGGTCGCGAGATTACACCGACGCGGCAACGGCGTCGAGCAGTGTGCCGATGGGTCGATACTTCATCTTCATGGACGCCTTGTTGACGATCACCCTCGAGCTGATATCGGCAATATGCTCGCGCGGCTCCAGGCCGTTGGCCCTGAGAGTGTTACCGGTATCGACAATATCGACGATCTCATCGGCCAGCGCCATGATCGGCGCCAGTTCCATGGCCCCGTAAAGCTTGATCACATCAACCTGTCTGCCCCGCGACGCATAGTAATGCTTGGCCACGTTGACGTACTTGGTGGCCACCTTGATACGCCCGGTTTTGGCCGGCGCGCCTTTGATCGCGGCAGTCATCAGCCGACACTTGGCGATCTTCAGGTCGATGGGTTCGTAGAGACCGTCGCCGCCATATTCCATCAGGGTGTCCTTGCCGGCAATACCCAGGTCGGCGGCACCGTACTGGACATAGGTGGGCACATCGATCCCCCGCAGCACCAGCAGGCGCACATTGTCCCGATTGGTCTCGAATTGCAACTTGCGGCTCCGGGTAATATCTTCGAGCGGCCGCACATCCGCCGCCGCCAGCAGCGGCAGGGTCTCCTTGAGAATCCGCCCCTTGGTCAGGGCGATGGTCAGCGTTTGCGGCCGCTTCCCGGTCTCGGTTTGGGGCCGGAGCTGGCTTTGGGTCGAATTTTGAGCGTTGGTCTGTGACATAGCTTTGCACCGGCGGCGGCAATCAATACTGCCGTCAATTGGGGACACGCCGGATATTGGCACCTAATAGTTGCAGTTTTTCCTCGATACACTCATAGCCGCGATCGATATGATAAATGCGGTCCACCACCGTTTCACCCTCTGCCATCAACCCGGCGATAACCAGGCTGGCCGAGGCCCGCAAATCGGTCGCCATAACCGGCGCACCCTTGAGCCGCTCCACCCCCTTCACAATAGCGGTGTTGCCCTCGAGGGCGATATTGGCCCCCATGCGATTGAGCTCGTGAATCTGGATCAGGCGGTTTTCAAAGATGGTTTCAATTACGGTGCCGGTGCCCTCGGATACCGCATTCATAGCGGTGAACTGAGCCTGCATATCGGTCGGAAACGCGGGGTAAGGCGCGGTTTTCAGATTGACGGCCCGGGGGCGGTTGCCCTTCATATCCAGCTCGATCCAGTCAGCGCCGGTACTCAGGTTGGCGCCGGCCTCATCGAGCTTCAGCAACACTGCCTCAAGCAGGCTTTCGCGGGTATCCTTGAGCTTGACCCGCCCGCCCACCGCCGCCGCCGCGGTCAGGTAAGTGCCGGTCTCGATGCGGTCGGGCATCACACTGTAGGTACACCCCTGGAGCCGCTCTTTGCCGTAGATTACCAGCGAGTCTGAACCGATACCCTCGATCTCCGCACCCATGGCCACCAGGCAGTTGGCCAGGTCCACCACTTCGGGTTCCCGCGCGGCGTTTTCGAGCACCGTTTTGCCGTCGGCCAGGGCCGCCGCCATCAACAGGTTTTCGGTGCCGCCTACCGTCACCGTATCCATAAAAATATGCGCGCCTTTGAGGCGGCCGCTGCTGGTGGCGCGGATATAGCCCTGATCGACCTCAATCACCGCCCCCATCGCCTCGAGTCCGCGCAGGTGAATATCCACCGGGCGGCTGCCGATAGCGCAGCCGCCGGGGAAAGAGACATTGGCCGTACCAAACCGCGCCAACATCGGCCCCAGCACCAGGATCGAGGCGCGCATGGTTTTCACCAGTTCATAGGGCGCGGTAAAGTCGTTGATACTCCCCGGGTCCACCTCTACACACATGCGCTCATCGATGGTGACTCCGACGCCCATACAACGCAGCAGTGCCAGCATAGTGGTGATGTCGTTCAAGTGCGGCAGGTTACAGATGTGCATGGGACCGTCAGCCAGCAGTGTGGCCGCCAGCACCGGCAAGCCGGAGTTTTTAGCACCGGAGATACGGATTTCACCGTCTAAACGGGAACCGCCTTTGATTATCAATTTATCCATGGCATCCGCTCACGACCAGTTACAAGAGAAAACCGTCAGGAATTGACGGTCAATTGCTGCCATTGGGCCGGTGTGTAGGTTTTCATGTTGACCGCGTGGATGGTGCCATCGGCTATCTGGGCAGACAGAACGCCGTAGATGAGTTGCTGCTTTTTCACCGGGTTCAGCCCTTCAAACGCCGGGCTGACAACCACCAGATTGACATGGCTGCCGTCGACCTCCACCTGCACCTCGGCGCTGTCTATCTGTTGTTGCAAAAGTGTCTTGATTTCTTCGGCTTGCATATACGTCGCCCTCTGCCTGTGCCGGCTGCGGGGAACATCCCCCGCAGGGTTAGTCGGAAAGGCCGCGTATTTTAAAGAATAAGTGCGCGAAACGCACTAATTTGTCGCCGACCAGTTGTCGATCACGGTATCCAGCAGAAGCGCTACCTGAGTGTTCTTGTCACCGTTCTTTTTCTTCAGCTCCTGCTGCATCGCCTGGGCGAACTGACTGCGGAATGTCTTGCCCAGGTTGACCCCGTTGATCGTCACATTGATCAGCTTCCACTCGCCGACGCAATGCTTGTCGGTCCTGCGCAGTTTTTCCCGCCGCATGGTATAGGAGACTTTGTTGAGGCCGTCCGGCCCGCGCACCTCCTGCTCCACACCCACGGTGCAGTGGTTGCTGGTGCCGGCGCCGGGGGGTACCACCGTTATGTCCTGATCATCGAACGCGGCCATCCCCCGGGCATAGGTCATGACCAGACCATTCTTGAAGGTGTCGGTAAAACGCTGGCGCTGCTCGGCGGTGGCGCTGCGGCCAAACGAACCCATAACACTGCGGGCGATGAAACGAAAGTCCACCACCGGGTCCAGCACCGCCTGCACTTCAGTGTAAAACTTTTGCGGATTGTCGCTCATGGTTTCACGGTTTCGCGAGATCACCTCAAGCATTTGATCGGTGACCTGCTGCACCACAGCGTGCGCGCTGGGGATAATCTCGATCTCCTCCGGCGTCTCGCTGCCGGTGGCCAGTTGCGGTGCCGGTAGCGTCGCCGGCGCCGGAGGCGCCGTGCCGGTCTGTGCCACCGCCGCGGTCGCGGCCAGATAAAACGCCAGTGCCAGCGGTGCGTAACAAAACTTTACAATTCTCATAATCCAACTGATCGTCCAATTCATTGGTAGCTCCATTTGCCACTACTTTGCCGTTAGAACGCCCGAGTGGGTGCAGAGTTTCATTCAGGGCTGTGAAACTCATCTCAAACCCTGCGTGCAATCTGCCGGCAACCGGACCCCGACTGCCCCAATCTGACTACAATCGGTTCCCAATCCCTGCTTACGTAACCATTTAAGTCACTTTTGAATCTCTCCGCAAACTGCTCGCGGCCGTTCTTAAAACTCCGTCTAAACGCCTTCAGGTTCTCTTCAGCATCCTTCTACAGGTACCCGGAAGGCAGCCGGCAGGTACCCGATCCGCTGGGCACTGCGCTTTATTGATCCGGCAAACCCTGCAAAGGTTACTAAAAATACTGACTTTATAACCGCGCCACTATACCATTTGCCTCCCTCGAGCTAAATGCAAGATATCGCCAAAATGCGAGAAACCAACTTTTACGCCTTTTGGCCCACCCTGGGAGCACAACAATAATGTCGGAAGTCTGGTTGGCCGGAGGCGCCGTTTTAGCCGGTTTTGTCGGGTTGGTCTGGAGCGCCGACCGGTTTGTCGCCGGCAGTGCGGCCTTTGCCCACAACTTCGGTGTCGCCAAGCTCACCATCGGCCTGACGATCGTCTCCCTCGGCACCTCGGCGCCCGAGATAGCCGTCGCCATCAGCGCCGCGCTGGAAGCGGCGGGCGATATGGCCATCGGCAACGCCATCGGTTCCAATATCGCCAACATCGGCCTGGTGCTGGCGGTGACGGCGCTGATTGCGCCACTGCCCATTCAGCGGCATCTGCTGACCCAGGAAATGCCGATCCTGCTGGTCGTTACGCTGATTGCCGGTATTATGCTCTACGACGCCAAACTGGGCCGCTGGGAGGGGATTGTGCTGCTGGCGGTTCTGTTCCCGCTGATGTATTACCTGGTCAAAGTCAAACAACGGGGCCTGTCCGACACCGAACAGATGGAAGAAAGCGAGGATATACCGGAGATGACCAACGTCGCCGCGGTGCTCTGGTTTGCGGCGGGTCTGGTCCTCCTTATCATCAGTTCCAATGTGCTGGTCTGGGGCGCCGAAACCCTGGCCCTCAGTTTTGGGGTAAGCACCCTCGTCATCGGCCTCACGGTGGTGGCGGTGGGCACCAGTCTGCCGGAGCTGGCCGCCTCGGCCATCAGTGCGCTGAAAGGCCACCACGATATTGCCCTGGGCAATATTATCGGCTCCAATATTTTCAATCTGCTGGCGGTGATGGCCATGCCCGGCATTATCGCGCCGGCCGCCATGGAAGCGGCGGTATTCTTTCGCGACTTCGCCGCCATGGCCCTGATCACGTTGCTGCTGGCACTCGCCATCGCCGGCGCCCTGTGGTTGGCGGGGCGCTCGCAGCTCGGCCGGGCCCGCCTCGGGCGCTCGGTCGGCGCCGCTTTGCTGATCGGCTATATCAGCTATTACATCGTGCTGTTCAATCCATAACGGCAGTGCCGCTGCCGGCATTGGCGAGCAGCCAAAAAAAAATGACGCTATAATCCGGCCTGGTTCGACCCGAGTCTTCTCTATCACCCACTTAGCGAAACAGGTTTACCGAACATTTATGCAGGATTCCCCTTTCATCCGCTCCGGCCGGCGCACCGTCGAGATTGAGCGCGACGCTGTGACCGCGTTGCTGCCGCGTATCGATGCGGCCTTTTGCCGCGCCTGCGAACTGATCATGCAGTGCAAAGGACGCACCATTGTTACCGGGATGGGTAAATCGGGCCATATCGCCAAAAAGATCGCCGCCACCCTTGCCAGCACCGGCACCCCGGCGTTTTTTGTGCATCCGGGAGAGGCCAGCCACGGCGACCTGGGCATGATTACCAAAAACGACGTGGTGATCGCCATTTCAAACTCGGGGACATCGGCCGAGATATTGACACTGCTGCCGCTGTTCAAGCGCATGGGTATCCCCGTGATCAGCATGACCGGTGTTGCCGACTCGCCGCTGGCGCAGACGGCCGATGTCAACCTGGACATCTCCATCACCACCGAAGCCTGCCCCCTGGGGCTGGCGCCCACATCCAGCACCACCGCCACTCTGGTAATGGGCGATGCGCTGGCGGTGGCGCTGTTGGAGGCGCGCGGCTTTACCGCGGAGGACTTTGCGTTTTCCCACCCCGGCGGCGCCCTGGGACGCAAACTGCTGCTCAAGGTGGAGGATATTATGCATGTCGGCGGCGAGGTTCCGCGGGTTCAACCGTCCACACCGCTGTCCCAGGCGCTGCTGGAAATGACCGCCAAGAGCCTCGGTATGACCAGTGTCGTCAATGCCGACGATGAATTGATCGGCGTGTTTACCGACGGCGACCTGCGCCGCTGTGTGGACGCCGGCGTCGATATCGGCAAGGCGCAGATGGCGGACATCATGACGCCCAACCCCAAGACGGTGCCCAGGCATATGCTGGCGGCGGAGGCTTTGGGCCTGATGGACGAGAAAAAAATTACCGCCCTGATCGTCGAGGACGACCGCCACCATCCGGTCGGGGTGGTGCATTTGCACGATATCCTGCGAGCCGGCGTCGTCTGATCGGCGCCAGCAAGTGCCGTGACGGCAGTTGTTATGCAGGTTTGGGGATGCTGCGGGTATGTTCCCGGTCCCCGCACTGCGGGCATAAGTTTAGGGTAACGATGTAAGGAAATGGATACATGACTGGGCACGAGAAATCGACACCGACTACCCCCACTGCTGCGACAATTGCCGAGCGCGCGCGCAACATTCGCCTGTTGCTGCTGGATGTGGACGGCGTCATGACCGACGGCAAACTCTACTTCGGCAACGACGGCACCGAACTCAAGGCGTTCAATATTCTCGACGGACACGGCATTAAAATGCTGCAGAAAACCGGCGTCAAAGTAGGGATTATCACCGGGCGCAAGAGTGAGCTGGTGGCCAGGCGGGCCGCCAACCTCGGGATCGAACTACTGGTGCAGGGGCGCGAGGACAAGCTGGCAGCCCTGCACGAATTAATCGACGATACGGCCATTACCCTGGAACAGATCGCCTTTATGGGTGACGACTACCCTGATCTGGCGGTGATACGCCGGGTCGGCCTCGGGCTGACCGTCGCCAACGCCCACCCGGTGGTGCGCCGGCACGCCGCCTGGCAAAGCGAAAACAGTGGCGGCGAGGGTGCCGTGCGCGAGGCCTGCGATATGATTATGCAAGCCCAGAACACCTTCGAGCAGGCGCTGGCGGAGTATCTCTGACCATGCCGCGCCACTGGCTGTCACTAGCCGTGTTTGCCGCCCTGACACTGGCGGTCGTCCTGCTCTGGGAGTCGCCGCCGACCGATCTGCTGGGTGCGCCGGCGGAGCCGGCGCCGGCCGCCACCTACCCCAGTATTTACCTGACTGGTGTAGAGGTAGTGCAATTTGACGAGCAAGGCACCGTCAATTACCGCTTCAACGCCGAGCGGTCGGACCACTTTCAACGCAAGCCCGGCAGACAAACCGCCGGCGACTACACCGAGATAACCACACCCTATTTCATTTTCTACAACAATGAGGGCCCGCCACGCTATGTCCGCGCCCGAGAAGGACATACCGATGCCCTGGGCCAGGTCATCACGCTGACGCAAGACGTACGCGTATGGCAAAAGAACGTCGATGAACAATTACAATCCGAACTGACGACGCCAAAACTGGTCGTAAGACCAGACGACCAATACGCCGAGACGGACAAACCTGTTAGAATGCTCGGCGCCGACGGCGAGGTAGACGCCATCGGTATGAAAGCGTATTTCGATCAGGACCGCATAGAACTGTTGTCACGAGTGCGAGGCGTGCATGAACCGAGGTAAGAACCAGGGTAACAAGCTATACCTAACCAGAGGTACGGGGTGGGTGCTGACACTGGCATTGGGCCTGGGTCTGTGCGCAGCGGGCCAGGCACTGCCAAGCGACCGCCAGCAGAAGATCACCATTCAGTCCGATCGCGCGCAGTTGGATGAAAGAAACGGCGTCACCATCTATGAGGGTGCCGTGCAGATGGACCAGGGCACGTTGCGCATTACCGCCGACAAACTTACGGTCCACAGTGTCAACAGGAAAGTCAGCCGCATTATCGCTGTCGGCCAGCCGGCGCATTTTCAGCAGCAACCGGCTCTCGACCAGCAGTTGGTGACCGCCGAGGGCAACACCATCGAATACCGGGTCGATCAGGAAGAGCTGCAACTGCTGGAAAACGCCTCGCTGGAGCAGGACGGCAGCACCATGAGCGGCGACCGCATCGACTACAATATCAAAGACGCCATTGTGGTCGCCATCGGCGACCCCACCAAGACTGAGAATCAACGCATTCAGATTGTGATCCCGCCGCAAACCCCGCCCTCGGAGTCCGACGACAACTGATGAGCGATACGACACCCGAGGTGCAGCTCTCACCACCCCAGGCCGACAGCACCGCAGCAGTGGACGCCCCCGCCGCCGATACCCGGATGTCGACCTCCGAGCTGCCTTCACTCAGCGCCATGCACCTGGCCAAAAGCTACAAAGGCCGCCAGGTCGTCATCGATGTCTCGCTGGTGGTGAGTCGGGGACAGATAGTGGGTCTGCTCGGCCCCAACGGCGCCGGCAAGACCACGTGCTTCTATATGATTGCCGGCCTGGTGCCCGCCGATCGCGGCCAGGTGATTATCAACGGACAGGATATCACCCGCCTGCCCATGCACGGCCGGGCGCGCGCCGGCCTCGGTTATTTGCCCCAGGAAGCGTCGGTATTTCGCAAACTGAGCGTGGCCGACAATATTCTGGGTATTCTGGAGACACGCCGGGATTTGCAGCGCCACCAGCGCCTGACCAAGCTCGACGAGTTATTGAATGAGTTTCACATCGACCATCTCAGGGACAGCCTCGGTATGGCGCTGTCCGGCGGCGAGCGCCGGCGCGTGGAGATCGCCCGGGCCCTGGCCACCGAACCGGGTTTTATCCTGCTCGATGAACCTTTTGCCGGCGTCGATCCCATTTCCGTGAGCGATATCAAACACATTATCCAGCATTTGAAAGAGCGCAATATCGGCGTGTTGATCACCGACCACAACGTGCGCGAAACACTGGATATTTGTGAAAAAGCCTATATCGTCAGCGAGGGTCATATTATCGCCGAGGGCGACCCGCAAACCGTGCTCAGCAACCGCAAGGTTCGCGAAGTTTATCTGGGCAATCAATTCACGTTGTAGTTCATGTTTGTAACCCTTTTTGCAGTTCACACGACAGCCTGAGATCGCAGCTGACGCGGTAGCAAGCCAGCGACTGTTGGCGGACATCTGATTACCCATAACACTGGTGCTTTATAACACCCCTGTGTTTGAGAACGGGGCACTCGAGGTCGGGTTATCGGGGTTTTTAAAAAAGCGATTGGGAAGAAAGTTGAAGGTCAGTATAGAGAATCGCCTGAGGGAGACGCCTTCCAAGACCGCGCCCGGCACCTGATTCCGGCACCGGCACTGCTTTGCGTGCCAAAGGTCTGAAATATATACCGAATTCAGGCATAAAGTTTGCTTGTCAATATTGCCTATGTGCTTCAGCCTGTCTAAACTTGGTATCTCTGATTTCATCAACACCCCAGAGATTAGCCGTCGTTGTATCACATATGAAACAGTCGCTCCAGTTAAAGATTGGACAACAGCTCACCATGACGCCGCAGTTGCAGCAGGCGATTCGCCTGCTGCAACTGTCTACCCTTGACCTGCAACAAGAAATCCAGGAGGCGTTGGATACCAATCCGATGCTGGAGGTAAACGAGGAAGAACACAGCAGCACCGCCGAGGACGCGTCCGGACTCAACGGCGAGGCACCCAAGAACGACACCGATACCAACAACGATACTGACAACCCCACCGCCGACACCACTGAACCCGGCACGGCGGCCAGCGAAGACAGCGGCGCAACCCCGGAAGACACTGCCGACGGTGACTGGAACGAGGAGATCCCAAACGACCTGCCGGTGGACACGAGCTGGGAAGATGTCTATCAGACCACTTCATCGGGCAGCAGCCTGCCGAGCGACGGCGACGACAACGATTTTGAAACCCGTCGCGGCACCACAGATTCACTTCAGGACCACCTGACCTGGCAGCTCAATCTGACCCCCATGTCGGATTCCGACCGCCTGATCGCCACGGCCATTATCGACGCCGTCGATGCCAGTGGCATGCTGACCATAACTATCGAGGAGATTTACCAGGGCCTGCAAGCCACTTTCGAAGAACTGGAATTGGATGAGGTGATGGCCGTGCTGCACCGGGTCCAACAGTTTGACCCGGTCGGCGTCGCCAGCCAGGACTTATCTGAATGCCTGCTGCTGCAATTGCGCCAACTGCCCGCGGATACACCGCTGCTGGATGCTGCCAAGCTGATTGTCAGCGACTATCTCGGCCTGCTCGGCAGCCGTGACTACAAACAGTTGATGCGCCGCGCCAAGCTCAAAGAACCCGAGTTGCGCGACGCCGTGCAACTGATTCAACGTCTCAATCCGCGCCCCGGTGACAGCATCAGCAGCGGGGATATCGAGTATGTCGTGCCGGATGTGTTCGTCTCCAAGCAGGAAGACCGCTGGAGCGTGCAACTGAACCCGGATATCGCCCCGCGCATTCGGATCAACCCGGACTACGCGTCGCTGGTGAAGCGTGCCGACACCAGCACCGACAACACTTTTTTACGCGACAACCTGCAGGAGGCCCGCTGGTTTCTGAAGAGCCTGCAAAGCCGCAATGAAACCCTGCTCAAAGTGGCCAGTTGCATTGTGGAAAAGCAACGCGGCTTTCTCGATTTCGGCGCCGAGGCCATGAAGCCCCTGGTACTGCACGATGTAGCCGAGGACGTCGGCATGCACGAATCGACAATCTCCCGCGTCACTACGCAAAAGTATATGCACACGCCACAGGGTATTTTTGAACTCAAGTATTTCTTTTCGAGTCACGTCAGTACCGACTCCGGCGGCGAGTGCTCATCCACCGCCATCCGCGCCATCATCCGCAAGCTGGTGGCGGCAGAAAATCCGAAAAAACCCTTGAGCGACAGCAAAATAACCACCTTGCTGGCAGACCAGGGTATCAAGGTCGCACGCCGCACCATCGCCAAATACCGCGAGTCACTGGGTATACCGGCCTCGAACGAACGCAAACGCTTAGTCTGACAGACAACACCGGTGGCCGGTTGGCAACCACCGGTGATGATTTCATCCGTGCCAAAGACAAGAGGAACTGCGCATGCATATCACCATCAGCGGACACCATATCGACGTTACCCCCGCGTTGAACGACTATGTCAATAACCGGCTGGAAAAGCTGAGTAGACACCACGACCGCATAACCAGTACCAATGTCATCCTCTCTGTTGATAAACTGATACAGAAAGCCGAGGCGTCGGTACATGTCAGTGGTAAAGAGTTTTTCGCCAACTCAGAGTCCGAAGATATGTATGCCGCCATCGATATGCTGGCCGACAAGCTCGATCGCCAATTGATCAAGCACAAAGAAAAACTACGCAACCATCGTTAGCAGTACCATTATTTGCAACCTAGTGGCAACCGTATGCAGATAGAGTCCATTCTCGCGCCCCGCCGCACCCAGTGCCGGGTTGCAGGCATCAGCAAAAAGCGGGTTCTCGAAGCGCTGGCCGGACTTATGAGCCGGGACCTGCCCATGCTCGGCACCCGCGACCTGTTCGGTCACCTGATCGCCAGAGAGCGTCTGGGCTCGACGGGAATCGGCAAGGGCATAGCGATTCCCCACTGCCGCATCGAAAACTGCACCGGCACCGTGGGCGGGCTGATCACGCTGGCAAAGCCGGTCGACTACGACGCCATCGACAACGAACCGGTGGATATCGTCTTTGTGCTACTGGTTCCCGAGGAGGCTCAGGAGGCGCACCTGCAGACCCTGGCGGCGTTGGCGGAGCGACTTAGCAATCGGGACTACTGCAACAGGCTGCGCCGGGCTGAGACCGATCAGGCACTGTATCAAGCGGCGCTTGAGGCCTGGTAAGAGACCAATCGGGCGGATGCCCGGTAAGTAAGCATCTATTATTGACAGACACCCGTATCAGTAGACATCCGGTAATAGACAGAAACCGGGCAAAAGGAGACTGCCGTCATACAACTGTCACCGGGGTAAACTACGGTATTTTTTTGCCGGCCCGGCTGGCATATCCGACAACAAATATAGCGACAGGAAATCGACGACATGCGTTTGGTGGTGATTTCGGGACGTTCCGGTTCAGGCAAGAGTACTGCTCTTCACGTACTCGAAGATGTAGGTTTTAACTGCGTCGACAATCTGCCCGCCAGCCTGCTGCCGGCGCTGATCGAGGAGGTCAATCAGCGGGAGCGGGCCGAGGACCTGCGCTTTGCCGTCAGTATCGATGCCCGCAACACCTGGAGCGACCTGCAAAAATTTCCTCAGCTTATCGCCGACACCAGGCAACCCGGGCTAACGGTGGAGGTGCTGTTTCTCGATGCGCGCAGCCCGACGCTGATCCAGCGTTTCAGCGAGACGCGCCGCAAACACCCGTTGAGCGATGAGTCCACCGACCTGCGCGAGGCCATTGCCACTGAGCGGCGCCTGTTGGAACCTATCGTCGATGTGGCAGACCTGGTGATCGACACCAGCAACCTGACCCTGCATCAACTGCGCGATCTGGTCAAAACACGCATCGTCGGCACCGACCCCAACGGTATGGCGGTGTTGTTCGAGTCGTTCGGGTTTAAGCGCGGCGTGCCGGTGGACGCCGATCTGGTATTCGACGTTCGCTGCCTGCCCAACCCTTACTGGAAACCCCAACTGCGCTCGCTCACCGGCTGCGATAGCGAAGTTATTGCATTCCTGGAGGAACATCCGCTGGTAGCGGATATGCAGGCCGATATCAGCGCCTATCTCAACCGCTGGCTACCCCACTTCGAGGCCAACAACCGCAGCTATATCACTATCGCCATCGGTTGCACCGGGGGCCAACACCGCTCGGTCTACCTGGTTGAACAACTGGGTAAACTGTTTTCCGAGCAGCAGGGCAATGTGTTGGTTCGCCACCGGGAACTCAACCAACAACCCTAACGTTGTCGGAACAGAAATAGTCGGAACAGAAATAGTCGGAACAGAGACAGTCGGAACAGAAACAGTCGGTGTAGAAACAGCCGTCGTAAAAACGGTCGGCGCAAAAACACAGTCGGCGCGGTCCGCTTAGCAATCGGCGCAGTCCGGTTAACAATCGGCGCGGCCCGGTTACAGGAACCACATGATCAAACAGCGTATTACCATTATCAACAAGCTGGGCCTGCACGCGCGGGCCGCTGCCAAGTTCGCCGGCGAGGCCGGCCGCTTCAGCAGCCGGATCGAAGCGGGTATGGACGGTAAAATGGTCGACGGCAAGAGCGTTATGTCGCTGATGTTGCTGGCCGCCTGCCAGGGCACCGAACTGGAACTGACTATCGACGGCCACGACGAACAGGCCGCCTGGGAGGCGCTGGCAAGCCTTATCGGCGACCGCTTCGGTGAAGGCGAGTAAACAGCGCCGGCGCCTAGAATAAACCACCGCGCCCAAGTAAACTACGGGCACCGCCACCGCCGACGATCGATCGCCCATGCAACCATCCGCCGAACAATTGCACGCCCAGACCCAGGCCCAACTCGGCGAGCTTTACGAAGCATTGGACAGCGGTACTTTCAAACAAGTCAGACGCATGCTGAACGGTCTGACACCGGTTAAGATCGCTCACCTGCTGGAATCCTCTCCCCCGCAAACCCGCCGCGCCCTGTGGCGCCTTGTCGACCGCGAGATCGAAGGCGAAGTATTGCAGGAGTTGTCTGACGATGTGCAGAGTCAGTTCCTGCGGCATATGGACACCCAGGAGGTGGTGGAAATTACCGAGGGTATGGATACCGACGATATCGCCGATATTCTGCAGCAGTTGCCCGACCAGGTCATTCAGGAAGTGCTGTCGGCCATGAGCGACCAGGACCGCCGGCGGGTGGAATCAGTGCTCACCTACGCCGAGGATACCGCCGGCGGCCTGATGAACACCGATACCATCACCGTTCGCCCGCGCCTCACGCTGGATGTCGTGCTGCGTTATCTGCGCCGTCACGACGAAATACCCGAGTCCACCGACAGCCTGATCGTGGTCAACCGCCAGGATGAGTTTTTGGGCCTGTTGCCGCTCGGCAAACTGCTCACCACCGACCCCGGCGTGACGGTGCGGGAAATTATGGATACCGAAGCCGAAGCCATTCCCGCCACCCTGGCCGACAGCGAAGTCGCCAGCCTGTTCGAGCGCCACGACTGGGTGTCGGCACCGGTGGTCGACGCCGGCGGCAAACTGCTCGGGCGCATTACCATCGACGATGTCGTCGATGTGATCCGCGAAGACGCCGATCACTCGTTGATGAGCCTGGCGGGGCTGGACGAGGAAGAAGATACGTTTGCCCCGCTGATGCGCACCACGCCGCGCCGGGCGATCTGGCTCGGTGTGAACCTGATCACCGCCATTATCGCCTCGGCGGTCATCAATATCTTCGAGGAGACCATCGATAAAGTGGTGGCGCTGGCCATCCTGATGCCGATTGTCGCCAGCATGGGCGGCGTCGCCGGCAGCCAGACCCTGACCGTGGTGATCCGCGGCATGGCCCTCGGGCAAATCGGCCGCAACAACCTGCGCTGGCTGTTGTCCCGGGAGTTCTCCGCCGGCATGATCAACGGTTTGCTCTGGGCCCTGGTCATGGGAGTGGTGGTGTCGGTATGGTTCGAGGACTACACGATCGCCGTTATTATCGCCGCCGCCATGGTTATCAATATCCTCACTGCGGCGCTGGCCGGCGCCTTGTTGCCGGTGTTGTTGAAGAGTGTCAAAGTCGACCCGGCCCTGGCCGGCGGCGTCGCCCTGACCACGGTGACCGATGTAGTGGGTTTTCTGGCCTTCCTGGGCCTGGCCACCTATTTTTACGCCTGATCAAAACGGACCGTTGCCAAGCGGCTGCGCCTGTAAGCGACGATCATCATACCCAAAGACAGCTATATTCAACGATAACCAGACCCAGCGATAACTATGTCCAGCAATAACGACGAATTCTCTGCCGAAGAGACACAACCGAAAAGTAAAACCCAGCTCAAAAAAGAAATGCAGGCTCTGCAAGACCTGGGTACCGCCCTGGTTGGCCTCAGCGACAAGCAGTTGGCGCAGATTCCGCTCGAAGGCGAGTTGGCCGAGGCCATTCACCAGGCGCGCAGGATCAGACACCGCGAGGGTAAGCGCCGGCAACTGCAGTTTATCGGCAAGCTTATGCGCAACACCGATGTCACGGCAATCGACAGTGCATATAAAGCACTGATGGAAAAAAACCATCACCACATACGCCGGCAACACCTGACAGAGCAATGGCGGGACCGACTGATCGCCGAGGGTAATCCCGCAGTGACTGTTTTTTTACAGGAATATCCCCACGGCGACAGCCAACACCTGCGCCAGTTGGTACGTGGCGCGAGCAAGGAAAAGGCGCACAATAAGCCACCCGCGCAGGCGCGCAAGCTCTTTCGCTACTTACTGGAAGTGATCGGGGAGATGTAATTTTTGTCAAGTGAAAATATTTTTTTCACTGCGCAGAAAATATTGTGGATAAAACTTCTTACCTGTTAATGCTATTGTGAAACATACATAACAGCAAAATATATTTGATCGGCCCTCAAAATTGTGATGTTATTCCGGCTCGACGTCAGTGCATCGAGCTGTAAAGCACAACGTTCGAAAACTCCTCAAATTGCTTGAAACTGTTTGCAACTGCCGGCCGCAGAGAGGCGGCAGAGAGGCGAATAACACTGATGCTATGGTGGCCCGGCAGATATCAAACAGTGTCCTCTCACACAATCAATAAGGCTTGTATCACTAGGCGAACAATAAGGAGAATGCCGCCATGTTTTCAACACAGCCAGTAAAGAACCTGCTTACTCATTTGCAACATCGTACGCTCACTGACACTCTGACCAGGATACTGGGCTGCACTGTGTTGTTCGCCGCCTGCAATGCCCAGGCGGGGGCCCGCGCCCCGCTGCCGCAATTCCCGGACCCGCAACTACAGGCGTGCTTTCAGGAGCAGGTGGTCGCGCAAGGTTGGCAGTGGGCGGAAGATGTGGATCAATTGATCTGTCCGGATCGCGGTATTGCCGCTGCCTTTGGTTTGGATCAGCTACCCAACCTGGTCAAGTTGGATTTGAGTGATAACCCACTGGCCGATCTGGGCTCGCTAGCGGGCCTGGAGCATACACTCAGAGAAGTCATTTTGAGTGGCGCCACCTTGTCGAACCTTTATGAATTGGAAAGACTGCATCGGTTGGTCCGCCTGTTATTGAACGACACCCAAATAACCGATCCTTCCTTGGACAATTATCAAATAGAACAGTCCCTCAACCGTATAGTGGGCAACAACCAGGGGCTTGCGTGGCTTGGGCTCAACGGGTTCCGTATCAGCGATCCGGTAACGCTGTTTCAGTCGCTGCCGCGCACCCTGGCGTCTCTGGCGCTGAGTCGCACCGGCTTGCAGACCCTGCCCGTGCCCCTGGTGGAGTTCCGCCAACTGCAAGCGCTCGATCTGAGCGGCAACCCCCTCGTCGATCTGGGTCCGCTGTATGAATTGGCCGACACCTTGCAAGTGCTCAACCTCAGCGACACCACTTTGGATTACCTCCCGGACCTCCTGCCGCTGCGAGCCCTGCGTCAGTTGCGGTTAAACGATATCGACTGGAGCGGCCCACCGGAGGACCCGGTGCAACAGGAATGGGTCCTGCAGCAGGTACTGGCCAATAACCCGAAACTGACGGCGGTGGGCTTCAACGGCTTTCAGCTCAGCGATCCCCTGACGCTGTTTCGGGACCTCTCCCGCGACCTGGTGTCGCTGGAGTTAAGCCGGGCCAACCTGCACACCCTGCCGGTGCCGCTGGCCGAGTTCAGCCGCCTGCAAGTGCTCGACCTGAGCGGCAACCCGATCGGCGACCTGGGTCCGCTGCACGGTCTGGAGGAGACCCTGCAGGTGCTGGACCTCAGCGATACCACCCTGCGGCACTGGCCGGACCTGCAGGGCCTGCGGGCACTGCGACAACTGCGCTTGAACAGCATCGACCTCGACGATCCCTTCGTGAATCCGCAACAACTGGAGCAACACCTGCACCAGGTGCTGATCAATAACCCGGCGCTGCACACCGTCGGTTTTAACGGCGTGCCGATCAGTGATGTCGTTACGCTGTTTAACCATCTGCCGCGCGGCCTGGTGTCGTTGGAATTAAGCCGCACCTGGCTGAACGGCGCCCCCGGCCCGCTGCCGTTGGCGCAGTTTACACACCTGCAGGTCCTCGACTTAAGCGGCAACACACTGATTCAATGGGGCCCCCTGACCGCGCTGGGACAAACGCTGCAGGTCCTGGACCTCAGCGACACCCGCGTCGATCAATGGCCGGCGTTAACCGACCTGACCGCATTGCGCCGCCTGCGCTTGAACGATATGCAGTTGCAGGACCCCTTGATCGATCCGCTGCAACTGGAACAGCAACTCAACCAAGTGTTGAACGCAAATGTTCATTTGATCGAGGTAGGCTTTAACGGTTTTACTATCAGCGATCCGGTAATGCTGTTTCAATCGCTGCCGCGCCATCTGGAATCCCTGGCGCTGAGTCGCACCGGCTTGCAGACCCTGCCCGTGCCCCTGGTGGAGTTCCGCCAACTGCAAGCGCTCGATCTGAGCGGCAACCCCCTCGTCGATCTGGGCCCGCTGTATGAATTGGCCGACACCTTGCAAGTGCTCAACCTCAGCGACACCACTTTGGATTACCTCCCGGACCTCCTGCCGCTGCGAGCCCTGCGTCAGTTGCGGTTAAACGATATCGACTGGAGCGGCCCACCGGAGGACCCGGTGCAACAGGAATGGGTCCTGCAGCAGGTACTGGCCAATAACCCGAAACTGACGGCGGTGGGCTTCAACGGCTTTCAGCTCAGCGATCCCCTGACGCTGTTTCGGGACCTCTCCCGCGACCTGGTGTCGCTGGAGTTAAGCCGGGCCAACCTGCACACCCTGCCGGTGCCGCTGGCCGAGTTCAGCCGCCTGCAAGTGCTCGACCTGAGCGGCAACCCGATCGGCGACCTGGGTCCGCTGCACGGTCTGGAGGAGACCCTGCAGGTGCTGGACCTCAGCGATACCACCCTGCGGCACTGGCCGGACCTGCAGGGCCTGCGGGCACTGCGACAACTGCGCTTGAACAGCATCGACCTCGACGATCCCTTCGTGAATCCGCAACAACTGGAGCAACACCTGCACCAGGTGCTGATCAATAACCCGGCGCTGCACACCGTCGGTTTTAACGGCGTGCCGATCAGTGATGTCGTTACGCTGTTTAACCATCTGCCGCGCGGCCTGGTGTCGTTGGAATTAAGCCGCACCTGGCTGAACGGCGCCCCCGGCCCGCTGCCGTTGGCGCAGTTTACACACCTGCAGGTCCTCGACTTAAGCGGCAACACACTGATTCAATGGGGCCCCCTGACCGCGCTGGGACAAACGCTGCAGGTCCTGGACCTCAGCGACACCCGCGTCGGTCAATGGCCGGCGTTAACCGACCTGACCGCATTGCGCCGCCTGCGCTTGAACGATATGCAGTTGCAGGACCCCTTGATCGATCCGCTGCAACTGGAGCAGCAGCTCAATCAGGTGTTGAGCGCGAATGTTCATCTGATCGAGGTAGGCTTTAACGGTTTTACTATCAGCGATCCGGTAACGCTGTTTCAGTCGCTGCCGCGCCATCTGGAATCCCTGGCGCTGAGTCGCACCGGCTTGCGGAGCCTGCCCGTGCCCCTGATGGAGTTCCGCCAACTGCAGGCGCTCGATCTGAGCGGCAACCCCCTCGTCGACCTGGGTCCGCTGTATGAATTGGCCGACACCCTGCAAGTGCTCAACCTCAGCGACACCACGTTGGATTATCTCCCGGACCTCCTGCCGCTGCGAACCCTGCGTCAGTTGCGGTTAAACGATATCGACTGGAGCGGCGCACCGGAGGACCCGGTGCAACAGGAATGGGTCCTGCAACAGGTACTGGCCAATAACCCGAAACTGACGGCGGTGGGCTTTAACGGCTTTCAGCTCAGCGATCCCCTGACGCTGTTCAGTTATCTCTCCCCCAACCTGGTATCGCTCGAGTTGGGCAACACCGGGCTGCAGGCAATACCGGTGCCGCTGGACCAGTTCAGCCGGTTGCACACCCTGGACCTCAGCGTTAATCCCCTGACAGCCATAGGCCCCCTGCAGGGTCTGGCGTATACACTCAAGCGCCTGGACTTAAGCCAGACCCGGGTCCACAGTTTGTTTGAGTTGCGGGAGTTGCGGGCACTGACGGCGTTGAATTTAAATCAAGGCCAAACACCGGTCGACGATTTATGGCTACTCAATGAAATCCTGCGCCACAACCCGGCGCTGCAACGGGTCGGCCTCAGTGATATTCAGCTCAGCGCCAACATCGACGTCCTTGTGCAGACGCTCAGCGAGCTGCCGTTGACCTGGCTGGATATCGCCAACACCGGCAGCGGCGATATCAACTGGTCGATGCCACTGGTAGAGAATCTGCATTACCTCAACGCCAGCGACAACGGCATGACGACCACCACGGGTCTGATTGCAGCGCGCCAGTTGGAGCAGTTGTACCTGGATAACAACCAGTTGGTGAATATCAGTGATCTGTTGTCCATTGCCCAATCGGAGGAAATCCGCTTAATTTCACTGTCGGGCAATGACAACCTGGCCTGCGTGGATCTGGATGCGCTGGCATCGAGCCTGCCGCCCGGTGTGGAGCTGATCCGACCGGCAAACTGTCAATAAGCTTGCCATCCCACCCCGGACCATCCGGTCAGGGGTGGGGCTGTTGCAACACAGGTTACTGTTCATCGGGTACAAACAACAGCGCCGCCGAGTTGATGCAGTAACGCAGCCCGGTGGGCGCGGGTCCATCTTCAAAGACATGCCCCAGGTGTTCGCCGCATTTGGACAACACTTCAGTCCGGCGCATACCCCAACTGAAGTCTTTCTCCAAAATCACATTGTCCTTATCCAACACCTCCCAAAAACTGGGCCAACCGGTGCCCGATTTAAACTTGTGCTCGGAGCGGAACACGGGAATCCGGCAGCCGGCTGTCACATAAGTGCCTTTGACTTTGTTGTTCAAAAGCGAGCCGGTAAACGCCCGCTCGGTACCCTTCTTCCACAAAATGCGGTACTGCTCCTTGGTCAGCAATTGCTGCCAGGTCTGCTTGGGAATCGTGTCGAGGTCCTGACCGGTCGCGATAAGCTGTTTGGCGGCAGCGGGGCTCAGCACAGTCTCCGCTTCCGACGCCTGCAGATCGTGAGTGCAGGCACTTACCCCTCCGATTACGGCAATTAACAACAATATTTTGAAAAAACGGATCATCATAACACTAGTTTCCAATACAGCCCGCAGCCTCTGCGGTAAAACCTCAAACCCTGCAGACTGAGCCATACAACCTGCACAAAACACGCTGAACAATACAATGTAAACCACAGAGTCTCACGGCACTTGCTCAAGGCCGTTTGCCCCCCGTTATCCATCCCCACCCAATCTGAAGGCCCACTCGCCTGCCAGACCGGACTGGCACTTCCTTGAGCGTATTTGCATCAGTCTACCGATTGCCGCCGCAACTAAATCGACAACTAAATCGACAACTAAATCGACAACTACATCGACAACTACATCGACCTCGATTAAGCGTGCTGAAGGGAGGTCTGGCTCTGGTTGAGGCCTTCAGAAACTCTCGACAGCAGGGATGCTGTCGCGAAGCCCTCAGGGACGAGTTTACGGCGTGTTTCTGAAGGCCTCAACCAGAGCCAGACCGGTCAATTAGCATATATTAGCTTAAGTAAGTGCCATTCGGGCCAGACCGCTCAGTTAGCGCTCTCGCGCTTAAGCGTCACTCACTAAAACATTTAGAGACTGCAGGAGAAAATAAATTCCCCGCCGCTGCGATTACAGCGGCGCTATCGAAAACCGGCGGTGGCGGTGCACCGGCATAGTGCCGCGCCGGCGGGCCACTTCACCAAAATCGATGTCGGCGATCACCACGCCCTCGCCCTGGGGCCGACGGGCCAACACGGCACCCCAGGGATCGACCACCATGGAGTCGCCCCAGGTGCGCCGCTTGCTGTCGTGTTGCCCGCCCTGGCAGGCACCTGCCATATAACACAGGTTTTCAACAGCGCGTGCCTGCATCAGTATCTGCCAGTGAGCCTTGCCGGTCACATAAGTAAAGGCCGAGGGAACCACAATCAACTCCGCCCCGTCATCCACCAGCAGGCGAAAGTACTCCGGGAAGCGCAGATCGTAGCAAACCGCCACCCCCAACCGGCCCCAGGGTGTCTCCACCACCTCCGGCCGCTTGCCCGGGGCGAAGGTGTCGGATTCCCGATAGCGGCCCTGGCCATCATTCACATCGACATCAAACAAGTGCACCTTATCGTAGCGACCCACCTCCTCGCCCTGCGCATTGATGACGAAGCTCGCCGCAAAGACCCGCTGTGGTGGCGGCTGCACGCCGGCATGGGGGGCGACGGTAGGTAGGGTTCCGCCGACTAACCAGAGTCCGAACCGTTGCGCGCACCGGCGCAAGTAAGTGCGCATCGGTCCTGTGCTATGGCGCTCCGCTTCGCCCTCCGACAACAGGTCGCGCTTGCCGAACACGGCGAAGTTTTCCGGCAGGACCGCCAGTTCGGCGCCGCCGTCTGCCGCTTCGGCAAGCAACCGTTCGGCGACGGCCAGGTTGTCCGCCAGCACCGGTGTACTGACCATCTGCAGCGCGGCAATGCGCATCAGGAACTGCCCTCGCGCTGCTCGGTTTGCGCCGGCGGTGTCTGGCCATTGGTTTCCGCTTCTTTGCGGGTATCCTCACCGGCGCGCTTGGCCGCCTTGTCGTCAAACAGGCGTTCAAACTGAAATTTCGGATCGCCCCAATCGCCGCTCATGCTGTAGCTGACACTCGCCACCTTATCGACCTGCTTCTTGAAAATTTTGCTGGCCACATAAACCCCGGCGGCGGCGGGCAGCCCCGCCGCAAAAGCCGCCAGCAAAGTAAGGTTACCGCCCACCGGCAGGGTCGCCACCAGGGTGGCATCGAGCTGTTCGTGATCGAGGTCGATAGTACCCGCCATTTGCAGTTTGCTCGACGGGGTTTTCACGCGCATCGGCTCCAGCAGATACACCGTGCCCTGATCAAACTCCATCTCGCTGCTGATTTCATCGTAGGCCATGCCGTCTTTCAACAGGTCCGAGAAATCGAGCTTCAGGCGTCGTGCCCAGGTGTCGAAGTTAAACAGCCCCAGCAGTCGCAACAATGGATTGTTGCCGGTGCCGCCGCCGCTGATAAAACGGCCCTTGGTCAGTTTACTGCGCAGTTTGCCCGACAACTCTTTGATACCCAAAGCCGCCGGCGAACCGGGCCATTCGAAGTCCATCTCGAACACCGCAGAGGTGCTCTCGATCAATTTTGGCTGCTGCCACTGCTGCAGGACCGCGCCCAAATCCGCCGCCATAAGACGCCCGCTGAACTGGCTGACGTGGCCGCCATCGCGGCGTTGCCATAACAGGCGGGCGCCGGTGTTATCCTGCATACCGCGGATGTCCGCCCCCCTGACCGAGGCGCGCAGGTCACTCACCAGTACACCGTTATCTCTGGGCCTGAGTAAAAAAGACCAGGAGCCGTAATCATCGGTGCCGATGGAAAATTCCCGGGTGGAAAAATCCACGGCGATCGCCTCGTCGAGATTCCACCCGGCCAGGGGATCGCTGCGCGTTGTTTCTGCGTCGCTTTGCGTCTCACCCTCGTCCTCGGCGGCAGGCAGCCGCAGATATTCCAGCTCCAACGCCAGCGGCCGCTCATCGCCATACCAACCGAGGTTGCCGGCCAGCGTTTGGTTGGCCAGTTTCAGGCGCCAGCCATCGGTCTGACTCTTGCCGCTTACCCGCAGGGCTTCCAGTTCGAGGTCGGACAGCCTCAGGTTACCGATCAGTAAATCGACTTCGGTAGTGATAGCCTGCGCCTGCTGTTTGGCGCCGCCCTCTTCCCCCGCTTGATCCAGCGCGGCAATCTGGCTTTCATATACCTGGTAGCGCTCAATCACTTCAGCCCATTCGTCGAAGATCACCTCCCCCGCCCGGCCGGTGAGCGCCAGGGTACCGGCCGCCGCCGGCAACACCGCTTTGCTGCCCAGTCCCACCGCGCCTTTGACAATCCGTCCCCCCGACTCCAAAAACAGGCCGTGGGCCAGTTCGCCATAGCGGACATCGTAGCGACTCTCGCCGTCGCGGATGGGGATCAGCACCTGCAGCGGGCGGGCAGTATCGGCCGGCTTGCCATAGGGCGCCGGCAGGTCCACCGCTACGCCCTGCATATTCGAGCTGACATTCAGCAGGGCGTCGTAATCCCGATCGGCGTCCCGGGGCGGTATGCGCAGCCGCGCCAGGTAGGGTAAATCGCCTTCGGTAAATAACAGCTCCGGGGTCCGGCTCCAGTGGGCGAGGGTTTCCGTGGCCACACTACCGCGCAGATCGACCACCGTATCGCGACCGCCGTCGGCATTGGCGGGATTCTCGATGGATAAACTGACCGGCTTGTCCCACAGGACACCGCTTACCTTTTGCGCCTTGATGCCATCCACTGACGAGTAGTTGATGCGACCCTGCAAGCCGGTAAAGCCCAGCTTCAGTTCGTCCATACTGAGGTCGGTATCGGCCAGGTCCACGCGCACCTGATGCAACTCGCCGGGCTCCCCCGCCACCAGCGGAATCGACAGGGTGATATCCGCACGCATATCGCCCTGCATGCGCCACTGGTCAAAACTGTCGTCAACGTAGCGGCGGATCATGCTCTCGCGCAATACCCGCAAACCGTCGGCAGCATCGCCGACAACCGTGCCCTTGACGCCGAGCAGGCTGCCCTGCCCCATCGGGTTGGGGGCCACCGCCACCAGCGTCGGGCCGAGGCGACTGCCGTAAAGTCGTGCCTCCTGCACGGCCACATCGACCTTGAGATCGTTCATATTGAGCACGGCGTCAACCTCGGTCAGCGCCGGCCAGTCGGGGTGGTAATTCAGGGTGGCGTCTTTGATATCCAGATACAGCTGCAGCGCCCGCCCGGCGCCCTTGCCCTTGGCCAGGGAACCCTGATAGATAAAGCCGCCCTGTTCAATACGGCCGCTGCCGAGGCTGCGGTCGAGCCATTCGCGCAGGGGTTCCGCCACAGTAAAGGGTACGTATTTTTTATGGTATTTGGCTTCGCTGTTCTGCAGCCCGATCACCAGCGTCATATTCGATGGCGCCGTGTCCTTTTCCCAGGGCAGGTAAATGTGAAAATAGCCATTCACCAGGCCGTCGTCGCCCCGCATGGCCAGCGGACCGCTGTTGATGTAGATGCTGTTGTTTTCAGGGCGTAACTGCCAGGCCACCTGCCCGTGGGCACTCTGGTAGGCCAGCGGCTCTGTATAAATTGTCGGGTAGTGCATGGAAAAGCCCTGGCGCGCATCCAGCTCCACCACACCGCCGCGTTTGCCGGCCTCGATATAGCCGTCAACCTGCTCCAGGGCCGGTGCACCCTGCCAGGCGGCTACCGACACCTGGCCCAGGTTGGCCTTCAAGGTGAAATCCGTGGCATCACCGCCGAGGTCCAGTTGCAGTTGCACGTGGTGCAGCGCGCCGCGGGGCTCGAGCGTCTCCAACACCTGCGCCAGGCGCCCCCGCAGATAGCCGTGGCGCGACGCCAGGGCCAGCCAGTCCGCCAACACCAGCTTATCGGTTTGCACGTTAAGCGACTGGTCCGGTCCAGCGCTCACCACCAGATTAAAATTGGGCGAGCGATTGCCCGGCCAGGCGAGTTGGGCATCCTGCAGGGCCAGGCGCCAGCCACCGGCGCCGGTCCAGCGCCCGGTCACCGCACTGGATAGGTGCTGCGGCAAATCCAGGCCGGGCTCGGTCGGTCCGTCGGGGTAGGATGTCGGTGCCCAGGGCACGCCGTCGATGTTGATCAGCCCCTGCAGATCGTAACCGCCGCCGCCGGCGGTTTCGATCCACATCTCCAGGTCCAGGGTATGACCTTCCCGCCACTGGCCGTCGGGCAGGTTTTGCCAGACCTGTCGGGCCAGCGCAGCCACGGGCTTTTCCAGCGGGAAGCTGTGGAGTTTCAGGTAGCCCCGGGCTTGAAAACTGTCTTTATCGCGCGGATCACCGCGGCCCTCGAGCACCAGCCGCGCGGTATCGGCCCGGCCGTCGAGCGTGAGCCCCGCCGTCAGGCGGTGGAAGGTACGGCTGTTCTCCAGCAGGATATGGGGCACCTCGACCTCGGTCTCGTGACCGGTGACAAATTCAAATCGCAGCATGGCGCGGTGGATTTCGATATGCCGGCCGAGCAGGAACACATCCAATGGGTCATCGATGGTGGCGGACGTATCGGCGGCAGTGGTCTGCGCGAGGCCGGCAATACCCCAGCCGCCGTCCTCCGCCTGTATAAAAGAAGCCTCAATGTCGGCCAGCGACACCTGGCCCCAGGCCAGCTCCCACTGCCACAGAGACCGCAGTAATCCCAGTTCGGCGGTCGCTTCGCGAATAGAGAGAATGGCGACGTCGTCGTCGCTGCTGAGCTGCAGGCCGCTCAGGCGCAATTGCGGGGTCAGGCCGCTCCACTGAGCCTGCAGTGCATCGATGGTGACATTGACACCCAGCGTCTCGGACAAATAGGTACTAAAGGAGTCGCGGTAGTCACCCACCAGCGGCGACAGCTCCCGTCCCAACTGCACCAGCACCGCACTCGCAATCAGCATCACGGCGAAGATACGCCAAAAGTTTTTCACCAGAATGCGAATATATTTGGGCATATTTCAGGCTTTAGACTCCAGTTACCAGTCGCTGCGGTCCGCTGCCCGGCGGGTGTTCAACCCAACCCGCCCCCCGCCGGGGAGCCACGCAACCGGATACCGCTAATGCTTAGACGGGAATTATGTCGTATTGCTCCTGACTATAAATGGATTCCACCTGAAATTGGACGGTACGACCAATAAATTCTTCCAAATCTGCGACATTCGCCGATTCCTCATCGAGCAGCCGGTCGATGACCGTCTGCGAGGCCAGCACCAGAAATTTCTCGTTGTCGTAGGTGCGCGCCTCGCGCAATATTTCACGGAATACCTCGTAACAGACGGTTTCGGACGATTTCAGCGTGCCGCGACCACCACAGACAGGACAGGGCTCACACATCACCTGCCACAGGGATTCGCGGGTGCGCTTGCGCGTCATCTCCACCAGCCCCAGCTCCGACACGCCGGTGATGCTGGTTTTGGCGTGATCTCTCTCCATCATCTTCTCCAGGGTGCGCAACACCTGGCGCCGGTGCTCGGGGTCGCGCATATCGATAAAATCGATAATGATCATGCCGCCGAGATTGCGCAGGCGCAGTTGCCGGGCGATGGCGGTGGCCGCCTCCAAATTGGTCTTGAAGATGGTTTCTTCCAGATTGCGGTGCCCGACGAAGGCACCGGTGTTGACATCGATAGTCGACATGGCCTCCGTCTGCTCGATGATCAGATAGCCGCCGGATTTCAACTGGACCTTGATTTCCAGGGCTTTTTGAATTTCATCCTCCACCCCATAGAGATCGAACAGCGGCCGCTCGCCGGGGTAGTGCTCGATGCGGTCGTGAATTTCCGGCGCATAGAGCTGGGCGAAACCGGACATTTTACCGTAGGCCTCGCGGGAATCGATTCTCACCTTTTCGATATGCGGCTTGACCAGGTCCCGCAGTGTGCGCATAAACAGCGGCAGGTCTTCGTGAATCACCATCGGCTTGTCGGCTTTCCCGATGGCGGCATCCAGATCCGCCCACAACTTGAATAAAAAGGGAATATCGGCACGCAATTCATCTTCGCTGACACCTTCAGCCACCGTGCGTACGATAAATCCACCACTGTACTCGGGTTGGTAATCGGTCACTGCCTGCTGCACCAGCAGCTTCAGCCGCTCCCGTTCCTGCTCGTCCTCGATGCGGGTGGAAATACCGATATGGCGGGTATAGGGCATATAGACCAGATAGCGGGCGGACACCGACAAATGGGTGGTGAGCCGCGCGCCCTTGGTGCCGATCGGGTCTTTGGTCACCTGTACTACCAGCGACTGTCCCTCGCGCACCAGCAGGCGGATATCCGCCACCTCGGCTTTGCGGTCTTCCATACCGTCTTCATCCAGCGGGGCAATATCGGCGGCGTGGATAAAGCCGGCCCGCTCCAGGCCGATTTCCACAAAAGCCGCCTGCATACCCGGTAACACCCGCACCACCTTGCCGAAATAGATGTTGCCGACAAACCCCTTGCGCTGGGTGCGCTCGATATACACCTCCTGCAACATGCCGTTTTCCACCAGCGCGGCGCGGGTTTCCGTGGGCGCCACATTGACCAGTATTTCTTCGCTCATAATGCCCGTCTTGTTCCTTTCACCCGTTTTGTTCCTTTCAACATGCGCCCGTTCAGCCGCCGTCACCCTGCCACCAAGTTAACCCGAACGCCTTTAACAGCGCCCAGGTCTGCTCGATCGGCAGCCCCACGACACCACTGTAACTGCCCTGGATAGACGCCACAAAGATCGCCCCCAAGCCCTGGATGGCGTAGCCCCCGGCCTTGTCTCGCGGTTCACCGGTGCGCCAGTAAGCGCTGCACTCAGCACGGCTGAGGACGCGAAACCGGACCTCGGTCACCGAAGTCCGGGTCAGTTGGCGGGCGGGCGTATACAGCGATACGGCGCTCATTACCTGGTGGGTGCGGCCGGAAAGCTGCATCAGCATGGCCAGCGCGTCGGCTTCATCCACCGGCTTCTCCAACACCCGCTCGTCACACACGACGATAGTGTCGGCCCCCAGGGTCACGGCGCGGTTACCGGCGCGAGCCTTGGCCGCAGCGAGGCGTGCCACATAGGTCTCAGGCGCTTCGCCCGGCTCGTGAATTTCCGGCACATCGACACTGACTATTTGAAAAGGGACGCCGATCTGGCGCAAAAGTTCACGCCGCCGGGGAGACTTGGAGGCCAGGTAGAGGGTCTGCGATGAGGACCTGTGCGCGTCTGTCATGTCACCCGGTAGCGCAACCGCAGCCGCTCCAGCAGCAAAATAGCCACAGGCCACAACAGCGCACTCATAAATGCCGGCGACAGAAACAACAGCGGCGGCGCCGAATACCCCAGCAGGCTGTGTACCCAGTTGCTGAAAAGTTGGTGAATGCCCACCAACACAAACACCCACGCCGATTGCTGCCAGACGGCATAACTGCGGATGCGTTGATAGGAAAGTTGGCACACATAGGCCACTAGTACGAGCGCCAGGGCGTGCTCGCCCAACACTACGCCCTCCACCACATCCTGCAGGATACCCACACACCAGGCCAACCCGGCACCAAATTGCTGTGGCATAACGGTAATCCAATAGATCACCAGCATGGCGGTGAACTCCGGCCGCAACCAGCGCAGTTCATACGGCAGGGGGAAAACGGCCAGCACCAGGCCACCGAGAAACAGCACCGCAACCAGCCAGCGATTTTGGCTGCGCACCGAGTCCACTAACCGCCGCTCCGGACACCGGTGTCCGTCTGCCGACTGAACACCAACAGCACATGACGGCTGCGGTTGAGCTGGGCTTTAGGTCTGGCATTCACGGTAACAAACGGCCGGCCGGGATCGTGCTCCACCGATTCCACCTCGGCCACCGGATAGCCCACCGGGAAGCGCTGCCCGAGTCCGGAACTGACCAACAGGTCGCCGGCGCGAATGTCGACGGTGCCGGATACATGGCGCAGCTTCAGTTGGTATAAATCGCCGACACCTTCGGCCACCGCGCGCACGCCGTTGCGGTTGACCTGCACCGGCAGGGCGTGAGTGCTGTCGGTGATCAGCAGCACCTCGCTGGAATAGGGACTCACCGCCACCACCTGCCCCATCAGGCCGAATGCATCCAGCAGTGGCTGGCCCGGATACACGCCCTGCTCAGCGCCCTTGTTGATAACGACCTTGTGGGCCAGGGGATCGGGAGAAATGCCAATCAGCTCCGCCACCAGCACCCGGTCCTGGACCATCTCGGCGGAGTTCATCAGTTGTCGCAGGCGCAGGTTTTCGGCGGTCAACGACGCCATCTGCTGCAGTTTGCGTTTAAGAATCAACAACTCCGCGTTCAGGGCGGCGTTTTCCTGTTGCAGGGATTCACGGCTGCGCAGCGCATCCTGTGACCAGCCACCGAAACGTTCGGGCAGATCGGTAAACCAGTAAAACGGAGTGGCGATAACCCCGAGCTTGGCCCGCACGGGATCGAGCCAGTCGGTATAGATATTTACCACTATCAGTAACAGCGCAGCCAGGCCAAAACCAAAAACGCGGGAGGCCATGGACGGGCCTTTGGTAAACAGCGGCTTAATAGCGGACCCTCCCCGTGCTCTGAACAACCCTGGCACGGATAATCACAACACTGATAGCTACAGTGCTAAAAACAGTACTAAAAACAGCACCGAACACCCAGAATCGAAACCCGGCACTGTCAACCCAACTCTCGACCCAACCCTCGACCCAACCCTCGACCCAACCCTCGACCCAACTATCACTCCAACTCTCACTCCAAACAAGGGCAGCCTACCACCGGGGACCACGGCACTGAATATCAGGCATCCTGCAGATGGGCGACGGTTGCAGCAGTAATCGTTTAGCTGGACAGCAGATCGATATGGAGGCGATCCATCAATTCCATAGCGCGACCGCCGCCGCGGGCCACGCAGGTGAGCGGGTCTTCGGCGATAATCACCGGCAGACCGGTCTCCTCGGTCAGCAGCCGATCCAGGTCGCGCAACAGGGCGCCGCCGCCGGTGACCACGATACCGCTCTCGGCAATATCCGAGGCGAGTTCCGGCGGCGACTGCTCCAGCGCACTTTTTACCGCCTGCACGATACCCGCCAGGGTCTCCTGCAGGGCCTCCAGAATCTCGTCGCTGTTGAGCGTAAAGCTGCGCGGCACCCCTTCTGCGAGATTGCGCCCGCGCACATCGATCTCCCGCACTTCGCTGCCGGCATAGGCACAACCGACTTCCTGCTTGATGCGCTCGGCGGTGGCATCGCCGATCACGCTGCCGTAGTTGCGCCGTACGTAGTTCACAATGGCCTCGTCAAACCGGTCGCCGCCGATACGCACGGAATCGGAGTACACCACACCGTTGAGTGAGATAATGGCAATTTCCGTAGTGCCGCCGCCGATATCCACCACCATCGACCCTTGGGCTTCCTCTACCTTCAACCCGGCGCCGATGGCTGCGGCCATGGGCTCTTCGATCAACCGCACTTCCCGCGCCCCGGCGCCCATGGCCGACTCCCGGATAGCGCGTTTTTCAACCTCCGTGGACAGGCAGGGCACGCAGATCAGGACCCTGGGGCTCGGCTGGAACCAACTGCTTTCGTGCACTTTTTTGATAAAATGCTGCAGCATCTTTTCGGTCACCTGAAAATCTGCAATAACCCCATCTTTCAACGGCCGGATCGCAGTGATATTGCCCGGGGTGCGCCCCAGCATCCGCTTGGCTTCCACACCGACCGCCTCGACAATCTTTTGGCCGTTGTGGTGGCGAATCGCCACCACCGAGGGTTCATCCAAAACGATGCCGCTGTCCCGCACGTATATCAGTGTATTGGCAGTACCCAGATCAATGGATAAATCGTTCGAAAATACGCCGCGCAGGCGCTTGGGCAATAGCATGTGTTATTTAAACCTTTTAGTAATAATGCACCTGAGGTATCCACTTAACCGGTTTTTCCGGTGTGCTGCACCGTCCCGATGGATCAGAAGATAACCTTATAAACGGGAGAAACGCTGTCTTTATAGAAGAAGCGCCGTCGAGCCGCAAATTTCGACCCGGATCGCACTTGTGCAATTTGGCACCGTTCTGCCACCGTCCCACTGTCGCCGGACCCGCCGTTGGCGGCGGGTAAACAGGCCGACATTTACGTGCTTTTGCGGCCGGCCTCCTAAACTGACGAACTCTATCAATGGCGGGGATTTAGAGCAAGGCACAAATATGATAAGTTTAGCGCCCCGGACGCCGCGGCGGCGGGAATTGGCATTCACCCACCCAGTATTCGGAGACCCCTGTGGAGCGTGCAGACATTGAAAAGCTGGCCGAGCTGGCGCGTATCGAAATCACCGACGCCACCATCGATGAAGTCACCCGCAGTATTACCGAGGTATTGCAGCTTGTGGATCAGCTCCAGACTGCCGATACCCAGGGGGTTGAGCCCATGGCGCACCCACTGGATGCGGTACAGCGCCTGCGCAGCGACACCGTTACCGAGACCGATCAGCACGCGGCGTTTCAAAACCTGGCACCCGCCGCCGAGGCGGGGTTATACCTGGTCCCCAAAGTGATCGACCAGAGTGATTTAATAGGGACTGTCGAATAACCGCCTCGACACGGATCTCGATAACTGATAGCCAGATCACATTTTTTAAGCGACATACCACCTGAGGACAACTCTCAATGCACGATCAAACCATCGCCGAGCTGAGTCGCGGCCTGGCAGACAAGGCGTTCTCCTGCGAGGAGCTGACCCGCCACTATCTAGAGCGCATTCAGCGCCTGGACACCGCTTACAACAGTTTTATCAGCGTTACCGCAGATGCGGCCCTGGCCCGGGCACGGGCCGCCGACGCCGAGCGGGCCGCGGGTACGGCGGCGCCCCTGTGCGGCATACCCATTGCCCACAAGGATATCTTCTGCACCCGCGGCCAGCGCACCAGTTGCGGCTCGAAAATGCTGGACAACTTCGTGCCTCCCTATAACGCCAAAGTTATCGACAATTTCGACAACGCCGGTTGTGTGAGTCTCGGCAAAACCAATATGGACGAATTTGCGATGGGCTCGTCCAATGAGAACAGCTTCTACGGGCCGGTAAAAAACCCCTGGGCCACCGACAGTGTCCCCGGCGGCTCCTCCGGCGGCTCGGCCGCCTGCGTGGCGGCCCGCCTGGCACCGGCGGCGACCGCTACCGATACCGGCGGTTCGATTCGCCAGCCGGCCTCCCACTGCGGCGTTACCGGCCTCAAACCCACCTACGGCCGGGTCTCGCGCTGGGGTATGATCGCCTTTGCCTCGAGTCTCGACCAGGGCGGCATTATCACCAGGACGGCCGAGGATGCCGCGCTGCTGCTGGCGGTGATGGCCGGCTTCGACGCCCGCGATTCAACCAGCGTCGAGCGGCCGGTGCCGGACTATACCGAGCACCTCAGCGACAGTATCGAGGGTCTGAAAATCGGTGTACCGGCGGAGTATTTCGGCGCGGGGCTGGACGCCGGTGTCGGCGCGGCAGTGGAGGCCGCCATTGAGCAGTATGAGGCGCTGGGCGCGCAGATAAAAACTATCAGCCTGCCCCACAGCAATCTCGCCGTGCCCGCTTATTACGTGATTGCTCCGGCGGAATGCTCAGCCAACCTGTCGCGTTTCGATGGGGTGCGCTACGGCTATCGCTGTGATAACCCGAAAGACCTGGCCGATCTCTATAAGCGCTCCCGCGGCGAGGGCTTCGGCGCCGAGGTGAAACGCCGCATCCTGGTGGGCACCTATGCGCTGTCGGCGGGATACTACGACGCCTACTACAACAAGGCGCAACAGGTGCGGCGCCTGATCAAGCAGGATTTTGTCACGGCCTTTACCGAGGTCGACGTCGTGCTGGGACCCACCGCACCGGCACCCGCGTTTCGCTTCGGTGCCAAAAGCGACGACCCGGTCGCCATGTATCTCGAAGATATCTACACCACCCCGGTCAATCTTGCGGGTCTGCCCGGTCTGTCACTACCCTGCGGGCAGGTAGCGGGAAAACCGGTCGGTTTACAACTGATCGGCAACTATTTCGAGGAGGCCCGCCTGCTGAATATCGCCCACCAGTTTCAACTGGCGACCGGGCACCATTTGCAGGCCCCCCAGGGAATTTAACGGCCGGGAATGAACAACTGGGGCATACACAACTCCTCACAACTTCGCATTGAATAACAAGACATCGAATACACAGGGTATCGACTGAACGAGGCAAACGCATGGAATGGGAAACGGTTATCGGGCTTGAAGTTCATATCCAGCTCGCCACCCAATCAAAAATCTTTTCCGGCGCCGCCACCGCCTTTGGCGCCGCCCCCAACACCCAGGCCTGTGCCGTGGACCTGGCCATGCCGGGCACCCTGCCGGTGGCCAATGAGGCGGCATTTCGCTACGCGGTGATGTTCGGCCTGGCCGTCGATGCGGAAATCGCCACCACTTCGGTGTTCGAGCGCAAAAATTACTTTTATCCCGATCTGCCGAAAGGTTACCAGACCACCCAGTTGGCGAAGCCCATCGTCGGCCGCGGCCATGTGGATGTGCAACTGGCCGGCGGCGACAGCAAGCGGATACGCATTCACCACGCCCATCTGGAGGAAGACGCCGGTAAATCGCTGCACGAGGATTTTCACGGTATGTCCGGCATCGACCTGAACCGCGCCGGCACCCCGCTTATCGAAGTCGTGACGGAGCCCGATATGAGAAGCGCGGAAGAGGCCGTTGCCTGCGCCCGCAAGCTGCACTCGATCGCCACCTCACTGGGTATCTGCGACGGCGATATGTCCCAGGGCTCGATGCGCTTCGATGTGAATATATCAGTGCGCCCCCGGGGCGATAAGACACTCGGTACCCGCACCGAGACAAAAAACCTGAACTCGTTCCGGTTTATAGAGGAGGCGATCAAACTTGAAGTGGCAAGGCAGATTGACCTGATCGAGGACGGCGGTCGGGTGGTGCAGGAAACCCGCCTTTACGACGGCGACAGCAAAACCGCCCGCAGCATGCGCTCCAAAGAGGAGGCCAATGACTATCGTTACTTCCCCTGTCCGGATCTGCTACCCGTGGTGCTTGAGGCGGACTATATCGATGCCATCGCCAAACAACTGCCGGAGCTGCCCGATGCCCGCCAGTCCCGCTTTGTAAACGAATACGGACTGTCCACTTACGATGCCGCCGCCCTCAGCAGCGACGCCGCCGGCGCCGCTTTTTTTGAAGCTCTCGTCGCGGCCTGCGGCGACGCCAAGCAGGCGGCCAACTGGTTAATGGGTGAAGTCTCCGCCCGGCTCAACGCCGACGAACGACACATCAAAGACAGTCCGGTCAGCGCTGCCCAACTGGGTGGCCTGATCGCCCGTGTGCTGGACAACACCATTTCCGGTAAAATGGCGAAGCAGGTTTTTGAAGTCATGTGGAAAGACGGGGGCGATGCCGACACAATCATTGCGAATCAGGGCCTGCAGCAGGTTTCGGATACGGCGGCACTGGAGGCCATGGTCGATGCAGTGATTGCCGACAGTGCCAAACAAGTCGATAACTATCGCAACGCCGACCCCGCCAAGCGGCCCAAAATGCTGGGTTATTTCGTCGGTCAAATCATGAAGGCATCGAAGGGACAGGCAAACCCGCAAATCCTCAACAAGATATTGTTGAAAAAACTCGAGCCGAAAAACAAATAGACACCCTTAACCGCCGACAGCAACACTCCGAAATTCGATGCCAGTATCGGTGGCAGGCAAAAATGAGGTACGACATCCATGTCCCTACGCAAAGACAAACAAAAAGTTCTCGGCGAAACCTTCGACGATGAGCGGATAAAGACTTTTCTACAATTGCAACCCAGCGACGATCTCGATGCGGATTTCCACGTGCTGGAAAAAGCCTATCGCGGTATGAAGGCCGACAACTTCACTACTTTTCTGAAATTCTTTCTCGAGTCCGGCCGCAATATCAACGCCACCAATCAAGACGGCAAAACCTTTCTCCAGGTCGTCAAGCACCACCGCCTGGCTGAAGACTATGTCACGGCCCTCACCGCCGCCGGCGCAAAATAGCCCACCTGCGCCCAACCACTCCCCGAATGTCAATTTTTGCTAAGCCGATGGTCTCCGTTTGGTCGCCCCGCTACAATGCCTGCTTTGATCGGAGTCGACCATGCAGATAAACCGCCTCCCGACCGGGGCCCACTACCTGATGGAAGGCATCAGGCTGATCACCCATCCGCAACTGCGCGCTTTTATTCTGGTGCCGCTGTTAATTAATCTGCTGTTGTTTGTGATTGTGACCGGGGTGTTGATCCAACAGTTCGACAGCGCTATCGACTGGCTGATGAGCTGGTTGCCCGGCTGGCTGGATTTTCTCGCCTGGATACTCGCAGCGCTGGTTGCCCTGACCGTGCTGGTGGCCTACGGCTACAGCTTCAGTGTTATCACCAACCTGATCGCCGCCCCCTTCTACGGCCTGCTGGCGGAAAAGATCGAACTGCACGAAACCGGCGTGGCAGTCGAAAGCGAGCCGCTGAGACAGATGATCCCCCGCACCATTGGTCGCGAGTTTACCAAGCTGTGGTACTTTATTGTGCGCGGTATCGGTATTGCGATCTTGATGGTTGTAATGTCGTTTGTTCCGCTGTTGAACCTTCTGGTCCCGGTTATCGGTATCTTGTGGGGAGCCTGGAGCATGGCCATTCAATACGTCGACTACGCCGCCGACAACAATCGCTGGCGATTTACGGCGTTGAGAGAGCAACTGGGAGGCAATCTTTTCAGCACCTATGGATTCGGCGGGCTGGTGATGCTGGGCACTATGGTGCCCGTCGTCAATATCTTTATTATGCCGGCGGCGGTTGCCGGCGGCACCCTCTACTATATAAGGGAATTAAGCCGGGCGGACACCGACACCTAATGCCGCGGAAACCGCACATCTATCGCCATTCAAATCGTTTTAGCTATTTAATATAACAATAAATTATGTGGCTACCCCAGGGGTAAACCTATACTTAGACGATCAATGAGTGACACCTGTTTTCGGCGGTAGCTGTGAGGATGCGAATGCAATGGAATACCACTGTAGTTGGGCTAGATGCCGTAGCTGTTAGCATCCATCCCGACAACCGACTCAAACCACAGAAACCACAGGCAAGCGGGCATCGAGCAATGGTGGGTTGCCTGCAACGTGAATAACACCAACCCCAAACACTATGCTGCGGCCCAAGCAGCCGCTGCGGTAAAAGTGCACTCTCCCGGCACCACGAATACCGATACCCCGACAATGCCCAGTTTTCCCGTTTGGCTGCTGGCGCTGCCCCTGGCAGCCTGCCTGCCGCCGCTGTTGAGCGGCTGGGGAATCAGCCTTGCCAGTGTCACCGAAATACCGCCGATACAGGCAGTGAACGGCGCCCAAGTAATTTCCAACGGCCTCTTTTTTCACACCTTACTGGAGGCCATGGGTGCAGTAACTGCGACAATCCTGTTGGCTGTAGCATTATCGCACTACAATATCCGTCGCGACACCGCAGTGCCTTTGCTGGCCCTGGCCCTGGCGGCCGGTGGCAGTGCCGACGCCGTCCACGCGCTGTTGGCTGCCGCTATACCGACTGCGCCGCCAAACCCGGCCCCGATTCTACTGACCGCAACTATCGCACGCGCCACCGGCGCCGTGGCACTACTGCTCGCGACGGCGGTGATTCTGCTCGCCAGACCCCGGCGCCTGATATTCGGCACTCCGGGCGTGCTGGTGATCTGGGTGCTGGTTTCGATCGCGGTGTACGCATTGACGGACTGGATGGTATCCGGTGGGCAGCCAGCCGGCAGCCCGCTCGTTCACGCCTCGCCCGGGGTGATATTCCTCGCTTGCCTGCCATTGACCTGGAGGCTCTACCAACAACGGCGGGATTTTTTCACAGCGACCATCACCATCGCAGTCACCCTGAATACTCTCCTCGAAGTCTGCCTAAACCTCGGCTCAGAGCAACTGTTCGACCACTACTTCAACGCGGTTCACGGGCTGAAAATCACCGGCTTCGCCCTGCCGCTGGCGGGCTTGCTGCTGGACTGGCAGGCGCTGGGCAAATGCCAGCGACAGCAGCTATCCGCCGACCCCAACTATATCGAAAGCGAGTCCGACCACCGCTTTCGCGCCTTTACCGAACAATTACCCGTCGGGGTGTTGCTGGTAGACACCGACGGCGTCATCGTCAGTGTCAACCGCGGTGCGCGGGAGCTCTTTGGCTACCAGGAGGAGCAACTGGTAGGTGAGAATGTGGACAAACTGGTACCTGTCAATATTCGCCATCGGCACCAGGCCCTGCGCAACGGCTATCAATACGATCCCAAACCCCGCCGCATGGCGGCCGACGTGGATTACCTCACCGGAGTGCGCAGCGACGGCACCGAAGTACCGCTGGAGATCGGACTCGGCCCCATCCGGTTAAATGGCCGAACCCACACGCTGGTATCGGTGCTGGATATCAGTGAGCGCAAACAATTGCTCGACGACCTCAAGCAAAAAAATACCGTCCTGCAAGAGTCAGAGCAGCGCCTTCGCGCCATCACCGAGCAATTGCCCGTCGGGGTGCTGCTGGTGGACACCGGCGGCGCCATCGTCAGTACCAACCACAGCGCCAGGGAGCTGTTCGCTTACGGAGAGCAGCAGTTGGAAGGCGAGAATGTGGATAAACTGGTGCCCGGCAGCATTCGCCATCGACATCGGGTGTTGCGCGAAGGTTATCAATACGACCCCAAGCCCCGCCGCATGGCAGCCGACGAAGATGTTCTCACCGGGGTGCGCAGCGACGGCATCGAGGTGCCACTGGAAATCGGTCTGGGGCCGACGATGTTGGACGGCCGTCCCCATACGGTGGTATCGGTGATGGATATCAGCGAGCGCAAACGGCTGCTGGACGACCTGACCGATAAGAATATCCTGATGGACCAGACTATCGAGAAACTCACGCAGTCCAACGAACAACTGGAACGGTTTGCTTTTATCTGCTCTCACGATCTGCAGGAACCGGTACGTATGGTACACAGCTTCAGTCAATTACTGGAACAGCGGTTGACAGATCACCTGGAAGACAAAGAAAGGGAGTACCTGAAATTTATTACTGACGGTGCGCAGCGGGCGCGGAACATGATCAGCGACGTGCTGATGTTTTGCCGCCTGGACCAACCGGTCGACAGCCGCAAATCGGTGTCTCTGGCCGAGGTATGCCAACAGGTGTACAACACCCTGCATGTCAGCCTGGAAGAAAGCCGGGGTAAATTCACCTGGAGTGACGAACTGCCCACTGTAACCGCCGTGCCGTCCCAGCTGTTCCAGTTGCTGTTGAACCTGGTCGGCAACGGTCTCAAGTTCAATCGCAGCGACACACCGACGGTATCTTTGAACAGCTCATTGGAGGATAACTTTTGCCGCATCGAAATCCACGACAACGGCATTGGTATAAAGCCGCAATACCAACAGAAAATTTTCCAGATCTTCGAGCGGCTCAACGCGAAAAAAGAATACCCCGGCACGGGTATCGGCCTGGCAATCTGCAAAAAAATTGCCGAGCAGCACGAAGCCAGGCTGTTACTGGAATCCGAGGAAGGTGAAGGTTCGACCTTTGTACTGCTCTGGCCGCTGTATCAGGCAACCAAGACCGAGGCATTTTCAAACTGACACGCGCTCAGCCGACGGCTGCGAACGTTAACCCGCAGGCGGAGTCTACGCTATTTTATTGTAAAGGCAGCACCAATGAAATCTATTGAGATACTGTTAATCGAAGACAACCCCGGCGATGTGGAGTTGACGCGGGAAGCCCTCAGCTCAGGCAAAGTCTTCAACACACTGCAGGTAATCATGGATGGTGAGGCGGCGCTGGACTACCTGTTTCAGCGCGGTAAGTATAGCGGCAGTCGCCTGCCCGATATTATTCTGCTGGACCTGAACCTGCCCAAAGTCAGCGGCCGGGAGATACTCAGGGCGCTAAAGGAAGACGACAAACGCAAGACTATTCCCATCATCATTCTGTCCAGTTCAGAGGCTGCCTTCGATATCAGGGACAGCTACCGCCTGCACGCCAACTGCTTTGTCTCCAAGCCGGTCCAGTTGAAAGATTTTATGAGAGTAGTACAGACAATCAGGTCTTTCTGGATCGATATTGTGCAGCTGTCGACCAGCCCGGGAACTGCCGATGACTAGTCACAGCCGTAAAAGCAACAGCGCCAACCCCAACGAAGACGCCGTGCAAAAACTGGTATATGGTATTTCTCATGACCTGGGCGCCCCCCTGCGCGCCGTAGTACAGTTCAGCCAGCTACTTGAACAACAACTCGATGCCCACCTGGATGAAAAGGCCCGTTACTGGCTGCACCTGATACGCGACGGCGGCAGCAAAGCCCAGGCCATGGTGGAGGCATTACTGCGCTATTCCCGCCTGAGCAGTCGTATGCGCGCCCACAACCGTTTTTCTTTGCAAGATGTCGCAGTGGCGGCTATCGACGAGCAGGTAAATCGGTGGCGTTACACCCACCCGCAAGCCATGCAACCGGACTGGGACATCCCTGCCCCGCTACCCCATATCACCGGCGCCATGGAGCACTGGCACCTGTTTTTCAGTTGTGTGGTGGCAAACGCCCTGCTATTCCAACCCAAGGACCGCCCGGATAATATACCCCGCCTGCGTGTGCTCGACGAGAGCCGTAACGAAACCTTCTGCCTGGTTATCGAGGACAACGGCATCGGTGTTGCCGAAAATCGCTGGCCCGAGTTGACCCGCCCGTTTATGCGCGGACAAAGCGAACAAGATTATCCCGGGCTTGGTATGGGGTTGGCCTACTGCGAACGCATCGCCCACTTGCATGGAGGAAGCCTGGATTTCAGACTATCCTCATTAGGCGGCCTGGCGGTCGTTTATTCCCATGGTCCAGAGACTGGGTAGCAACACGGATACCACCAGACAGATGCTCAATAAAACACCGTCAAAATACGCCAACGTCTACCTGATGGCGGAGGATGATCCGGGCGATGCCGAACTGGTGAAGCAGCTACTCCACCAGGCCTTTGGCGACAGCTACTCCGTTATCTGTGTAGACCGTTTCGGCAAGGTGCTGGACGCACTGGCTAAGGGTCACTTCGAAGCCCTGATCCTCGATATGAATCTACCGGATCGCTCCGGTGTGAAAAATATCACCGCCCTCGGCAACCAATACCCGGATCTGCCCATTGTGGTATTGACAGGACAGGACGATCTCGAGCAGGCGGTCGACTCACTCAACAGCGGTGCCCAGGATTACTTGTCTAAAAACCAGGTTACACCGGAATTACTGTCACGCAGCCTGCGCTATGCCCGCGAGCGCAAAAACATCGAATCAAAGCTTAAAAAAGCGCTACAGGAACAGGCCCACAGCAATGCCCGGCTAAAGAACCTGGCGCAGCACGACACCTTGACCACCCTCCCCAACCGCGCTCACTTTCAGATAACCGTGCCGCGTATGCTGATGCGCGCCGCCCGGGCCAAAAAATGGGTGGCGCTGCTATATGTCGACCTCAACGGATTTAAAAAAATTAACGACAGCTACGGCCATCCGATCGGCGATGAATTGCTGAGGCAGCTTGCTGCACGCCTGAAAGCAACAGTGCGCGACTCGGACTTTCTGGCCCGCCTGGGCGGCGACGAATTTGTCCTGATGACCGATTTATTGGAAGACAAGCGAGAAGTGTACAAACTGATAGGTCGACTGTTAGCGGTTTTCGATCAGCCATTTACCCTGGATAAACACGAGGTTCCCTGCACCCCGTCCATAGGTGTTGCCTTTTACCCGGATGCGGACAATCTGGAACTGTTGATGAAACAGGCCGACTGCGCCATGTACGAGGCCAAAAACCAAGAAAATTCCGCTGTCTGTTTTTATACGACCCAGTTGGAAAGCCAATACGCCCGCAATATGGAGATTGAAGCCCATGTCAATCATGCCCTGGAAGCGGCGCAATTCGACGTGCAATTTCAACCCTTGGTGTCGTCCGGGAATCCCGGCGCCACCCATATCGAAGCGCTAATGCGCTGGCGCTCACCGGAGCTGGGCGATATTCCCCCGAGCGAGTTTATTCCGATTATCGAAAACAGCCCGACGATTAACGAAATCACGCATATCGTGGTTAGAGAATGCGGCAGACTGTTGAAATCGCCCGGGGTCTTCAACCTGGGGTATACCAGGCTTGCCCTCAACGTTTGTGTTTCCCAGATTAGCAGCGCCGCCTTTTGTGACCAGTTGCTTGCCTGGCTGAAGGACTTCGGCATTGCCGCCGACAACATCTGTCTGGAATTGACCGAGGGCCATCTGATGAAAAACGTCGCCCAGTGCGGTGCCCAACTTCAACGTCTGCGATCTCTCGGTATCCACATAGCACTGGATGATGTCGGCATCGGCTATTCTTCCTTCGCCCACCTGCTTGAACTACCGCTGGATTACCTTAAACTGAATCGTATTCTAATCGACCATATCGACAAAAAACCCCGCAACCAGGCCTTGGCGGTCGGTATTGTCGAGATGGCCCATCGACTGGGCATAAAAGTGGTCGCCGTAGGTATCGAGCGCGAAGAGGAATTCCGGACCGCCAGGCAATTGGGATGTGACTATTTACAGGGCTACTATATCGCAGCGCCCATGCAGATCGGGGAGATAAGCCGTTACGCTAAGGATCGACCCCGATCTGACCTTCAACTCAAGAATGAAACCGTTTAAGTTACCGGCACCAGCCCTGAGCCGGCAGCTTCAGCCCTGAGCGAATAAAGCCAACAAACCCAGCCCTGCGCCAACACTCAAGCCGTGAGCGAACCGCCAAAAAGGTCTTCAGCGATTGCTGTGCCTGCCGCGTCCGCGGCGATTTCTGTCCCTGCCATCCCGCTCTCTGTCATCGCCGGGTGCCCGGCGGCGCGGGCCCATCGGCGGCAGCTCGGCCAGCAACTCAAGCGGCGGCTGCACACACTTGAGCTTTTGTCCCAGCAGTTCCTGAATCGGCATCAGCCGGAAGGCGTCGTCTTCGCAGGCAAAACTGATGGAAGTGCCACTTTTGCCGGCGCGGCCGGTGCGCCCGATACGGTGCACATAGTCCTCGGGTTCCTCCGGCAAGGTGAAGTTAACCACATGACTGATACCGTCGATATGAATACCCCGGCCCGCCACATCGGTGGCAACCAACACCTTCAGCTCACCGGATTTAAAGGCATTGAGGGTTTTCACCCGGCGGTTCTGCGCAATTTCCCCCGATAACAGTCCCGCTTTAAAACCGTGACGCTCGAGCTTTTCATGCAGGCGGCGGCATTCGTCGCGACGATTGGCAAATACGATCAGGCTGTCGACGTCTTCCTGGTTCAGGATGTTGTAAAGGAGCGTGTATTTTTCCTCGGTGGTGGAAAGGTACACGTGCTGCTCCACCGTATCCGTGGCGACACTTTGCGGCTCGATTTCAACCGTCACCGCATCCTCGGTCCACTGCTCTGCCAGGTTTACCACATCGGGTGTAATCGTCGCCGAGAACAGCAGCGTCTGGCGGTGGGACTTTCTCGGTGTCTGGCGGATAATGCGACGCACCTGGGGAATAAACCCCATATCCAGCATGCGATCGGCCTCGTCGATGACCAGCACTTCCAACTGATCGAGGTAGACATCCTTGTTGCCGCAAAAATCCAGCAACCGTCCCGGCGTCGCCACCAGGATATCCACCAGCGTATCCTGCAGGCGACGCTGTTGCTTGGCGTAATCCATACCGCCGACCAGCACATGGGTCTCAAGGCCGGTGTACTTGGTCAATACCCTGGAATCGTCGGCAATCTGCATGGCCAGTTCGCGGGTGGGGGCGATGATCAGGGCCCGGGCCTCGCCGGCAAACCTGTCTTCCTGTAACGGGTGCTTGAGCAGGTCATCGATAATCGTCACCAGGAAAGCCGCCGTCTTGCCGGTGCCGGTTTGCGCCTTGCCAACCAGGTCGTGGCCGTTCAGGGAGTGAGGCAGGGATTGAGCCTGGATCGGGGAGCAGTATTCGAACCGCTGGTCGGCAATGGCGTGCATTAACTCAGCCGGCAGGTCGAGATCGTGGAAGCGGGTCTTGCCGGGGACTTCAGGCACCGGAAACAGGCCGAGATGCCAGTCTTTGTCCTCAGTACCGGGGGTGTTGCGGCGGCGCTGATTGCGGCGTTTGCCGCCCTGGGGGTGCTGACTTTTGCCGGACGCCTTCTTCGCAACCGTCGCCGGCTGCTGTTGTGCTGGTTTTTGTGATGCTGGTTTTTGTTGCGCCGGCGCTGAATCCGCATTTTTGTCGCGGTTTGAGCTGAATAATTTACCAATCAAAGTTTGCCTACCCGGTTGAGACTGCTATATCCGCCTGAGTATACCACGCCAACCGGGCTCGTGGTCGACAGAAGCCTCACGCGGGCGCCAGGTCCAATAAAACCGGCGCCGCGCCGGCGCGGCCGGGCCATCGGTGGCGCGCCAGTGCAGCCAGCTGAGCCATTCAGTTACAGATCGGTTGAACTATCCAGTCAGCTACCCGGTTCACCGCCCCATCACTTGTACTCTCAAATTGCCTGCCGTCTCGTTGTTTCAACTTATTGTTTCAACTCACTATTTCAACTCACTATTTCAACTTACCATTTCAACTTACCATTTCAACTACGTATTCGCCGTCCCTTTGTTCAGCGCCCGGCCGATCCAGTAGTCGCCGCTGACGTAGCGGCCGCCGCCGGAAAACAGCAACATCAGACACATAATGAAGTAGGTGATCGCAAATTCGATGCCACTATTGAGCACCACGATATTGCCGCTGGAGGTGAGCCAGTCGTAGTTGCCGTGTTCGCGCAGGATGCTCTTGGCCCGATCGAGCTTCTCCGCCGACTCCATCACCCGTTCATTGGCAAAGGGCGCGCCGGGATCGGCGATCGCCTGCCAGCCATAGTCCCAGTGCACAGTTGCCGCGGCGACCAGCATGGTAAACATCAACGGCACCGCCAGCCAGCGCACAGCCACCCCCAACAGCAGCGCGACGGCGCCAAGGATTTCTGTCCAGGTGGCGAGAAACGCCAGTACCAGGGGCATGGGTAGACCCAGACCCCAGTCGGGATTGCCGAACCATTCGACAGTGCTGTCGAAGTTTTCCCATTTCTTGGTGCCCGCCATCCAGAATACCGGCACCAAGAACAGTCTCAGTGCCAGGGGACCCAACCCCTCGAAATGGCGCAGCCCGGCTACAGCAGAATTATAGTGTTTCGTTAGCGTTGTTATTGAGGAATTCAAGACCCTGCCTCCCTGATGGTAAAAGTTGCTATTCGGACAATGGTCGCCAAAACTTGGTTCCCCGGCCCTGTTATTCTTTATCGAGACTAGCTTATTCGCTTTTCAGCGCCCACACCAACCGCAGCGCCCCGTCAGGACAGGCGCAACGGCTGGCACTGCGCACCCCAGTGACCGGGAGGGCCTTCAAAGACGCCCGCAATCCGGGTACCGCAACCACAGCACAAGCCGGCACTGTCGATCTGCCACCGGCCGAGCTGATACCGGTCCCGTTCGATCACCCGCAGACCGCAGCCGGGACAATAAGTACTGCCGCCCTCGGCATCGCGGACGTTGCCGGTGTAGACATAATTCAGGCCGTTACCCATGGCGATGCGGCGGGCCCGCTTCAGGCTGGCCGCCGGAGTGCGGGTCTTGTCCTGCATTTTCCAGTCCGGGTGAAAAGCCGTAAAGTGCAACGGCACGTCTGTGCCCAAATGCTCGCGCAGCCAGGCGGTCATAGCGTCGAGTTCCGCATCGCTGTCGTTTTCGCCGGGGATCAACAGCGTCGTCACTTCCAGCCACACCGAAGTCTCATCCTTTATATAGCATAGGGTATCGAGCACCGCCTGCAGATGGCCGCCGCAAATCTGTTTGTAAAAACGTTCGGAAAACGCTTTGAGGTCGATATTGGCCGCATCCATATGGTGGAAAAAACGCTGCCGCGGCGCCGCACTGATATAACCCGCGCTGACGGCCACCGATTTCACACCCAACTCGGCACAAGCCTGGGCGGTATCGACGGCGTACTCGAGAAAAATCACCGGGTCGTTGTAGGTGAATGCCACGCTGCGGCAACCGGTGCGCCGCGCTTCGCCGGCCAGTGTCGCCGGCATGGCCACGGCGGCGAGGGTATCCATCTCCCGCGACTTGCTCATATCCCAGTTCTGACAGAACTTGCAGGCCAGATTACAGCCGGCAGTGCCAAAGGAGAGCACCGGGGTGCCGGGTAAAAAATGGTTGAGCGGCTTTTTCTCAATCGGATCGATGCAAAAACCACTCGAGCGGCCATAGCTGTAAAGCACGACGGTGTCGCCTTCGCGACCGCGCACGTAACACAGCCCGCGCTGTCCTTCGCGCAGCTTGCAAAACCGGGGACACAGATCGCACTGCAGGCGACCGTCCTCAAGACGGTGCCAATAGTCGGTGGGAACACTGGCGGGTGCCGGCATGGTTTCACTCCCACTATACTCTTGAATGACAAACCTATACTATTTGACTCTATCCAGTTTGACCATGATCAGGTTTGAGTGCGATCCGGCTTAAGCATGCCCGGCACCTTGCAGCTTTGGTTGCAACGCCGGCAACCGGTAAGCCGGAAGAGTTCGCCCCCTATCGGTACCAGGTGAATGCCATGACCGTTCGACAACCTGCAGTAGCCGGCAGCTTCTACCCCGAAGACCCCCGGCAACTGGCCGGCGACGTCAGGAAACTGTTGAGCAAAGCGCCACTGGCGGCGCTGCGTCCAAAGGCACTGATTGCACCCCATGCGGGCTTTGTCTACTCCGGGCCTATTGCTGCCACCGCCTATAAATGTCTGGAACCTGTGGCCGCCGGAATAGATCGCGTCATACTTCTCGGCCCCGCCCATCGGGTGGCGCTGCAGGGTGTGGCGTTACCCGGCTGCGGCTATTTCAAAACCCCGCTCGGCGATGTCGCGCTGGACCCCGCCGCAATTGCCGCACTGGCCGACTTCGACCAAGTCAGCTGCGACCCCGGGGCCCACCGGTATGAACACAGCCTTGAAGTACAGCTGCCGTTTTTACAGATAGTGCTCGGCGACTTTCAACTGGTCCCGCTGGTCGTCGGTCACTGCCCGCCGCCGGCAGTCGCAGAGGTACTGGAGCGCCTTTGGGGCGGCGACGAAACCCTTATCGTGGTAAGTTCAGACCTCAGCCACTACCACCCCTACGCCACTGCACAGCAACTGGACCGGACCACCACGGCCATGATCGAAGCCCTGTCAGACCAGTTGCAAAGCGAGCAGGCCTGTGGCTGCATGCCGCTGAATGGGCTGTTATACCTGGCGAAACATCATCACCTGCAACTTTCCACCCTGGACCTGCGCAACTCCGGCGATACCGCCGGCAGCCGCGAGCAGGTCGTAGGCTACGGTGCCTATGCCCTACACTGAGCTGACCCGGATACACCTTACCCAAGTACAACAGGACGCGCTGCTGTCACTGGCGCGCCGCTCGATCGAACACGGCAGCCGGCACCAGCAGCCGCTGACGGTCAATCTCAATCTCTACGAGTCCCCTTTGCAGCAGGTCGGCTGCTGCTTCGTCTCACTGCACAAGCTCGGCCAGTTGCGCGGTTGTATCGGTGCGCTGTCGCCCTACCAGCCACTGGCCAAGGACGTCGCCGAACACGCCTACGCAGCCGCTTTCAGGGATCACCGCTTCAACCCGGTAAGCGCGGAGGAAATACCGCTGCTGACCATCGAAATATCGGTGTTGACACCCCAGGCCGAAATAAAATGTGACAGCGAAACAGCGTTGCTGCAACAACTCCAGGAGGGGGTCGACGGGGTGACGCTGGAGGATAAGCACTACCGCTCGACGTTTTTGCCGGCGGTGTGGGAAAAGCTCCCGGACAAGGCGGAGTTTCTGCAACAGCTCAAGCAAAAAGCCGGCATGCCGACAGACTACTGGTCTAATTCGATGAAGGTGTTTCGCTATCGCACACTGAGTTTTGCCGATGCGAAATAACGGCGATCACAAAACCGATCACAAAACCGATCACAAAATAGAGTTAAACAAATCCAGCTGTGCCGTCACCTGATCATCACGCAAATCGACAAACCGCACTCCGAGGCCCAGCAGCCGCACGGGGCGGTCGCCACGGGCGAAGGCCTCTTCGCACAATTCCCGGTAGTCGTGCAGGCGCGCCGAAGTGCCCACCCGCTCCAGGGTCGTGGTGGTGAAGTCGTTGAATTTTAGCTTCACAAAGGCTTTCACGACGCGGTAATCACTGTCGACACGGTTCAGACGCCCTTTGAGTTCCAAAAACAGCTCCGGCAGCTTTTCCAGGCATTGGGGCAAACCCGGCAGGTCTTCGGCATAGGTGTTTTCAACACTGAGGGACTTGCGCCGACGACTGGGTTTTACCTGCCGCTCGTCCTGCCCGCGACACAATTCGTAGAGGCGCACCCCAAAAGCGCCGAAGCGCTCGGTCAGCTCGAAAATGCTGAACTGCCGCAAGTCCCCACAGGTGTCGACCCCCATACGTTTCAGCTTTTGCGCCGTGACCTTGCCGACGCCGAAAATCCGGTCGACCGGTAGTTTGACGACAAACTGGTCCACCTCGCCAGGGGTAATTACGGTGAGGCCGTCGGGCTTATGCCAGTCACTGGCAATCTTGGCCAGAAATTTGTTGGGCGCCACCCCCGCCGATACCGTAATCTGCAACTGCTCACAGACACGCCGGCGAATTTCCTGCGCCATCAGGGTCGCGCTGCCCCGACACCTTTGACTTTCACTGACATCGAGAAACGCCTCATCGAGCGACAGCGGTTCCACCAAATCGGTGTAGTCAAAAAAAATCTCGCGGATTTCCCTGGAGGCCTGCCGGTATTTTTCCATATTGCCGGGCACGATCAGCAAATCGGGGCACAGCCGCTTGGCGTGGGCAGACGCCATGGCCGAACGCACGCCAAATTCACGGGCCTCGTAGTTACAGGTCGAAATCACCCCGCGCCGGTCCGAGGCACCGCCCACAGCCAACGGCCGGCCGCGCAGATTGGGGTCGTCGCGCATTTCTATGGCAGCATAGAAACAATCGGCATCACAGTGGATGATCTTCCGCACCTGAGCTCCGTAAACCGGCTCAAAGACGTCAGTATATCCGGCCCGAGACCTGGGGTCACAGACCGCAGCGGACCCGGCGTCACAGCCGCGGGCGCGCTATAATACGACGCCATTCACTTCAACACCCGGAGAAACTTTATGGGCATTGGCTCCTGGACCCCGGACACAGCCAGCAGCGACAACACTATTAGCGTGGATAGGGCACGCCTGCAGCAGTTTATCGACCTGAGCCGCAGGGATGCCTGGGATCAGTTGCAACAGTTGTTTCCCGGAGACAGCCTGCAACAACAAAGCCGGCTTATGCGGCTGGGAAAACAGCGCTGGTTCGCGATTGCCGACGACTTCGACAGCGATGCCATCGTGCACCTGGTGCGATTTTTTACGGTCGCCGAAATGCAACTGCCCGGCTGGGAGGCGGGTGCGGAGTCACCGGTGGTGTGGCTGGTCAAGGTGCTGCGCCGGCGTAAGAACCCGCCCGCGCGCGAGCTGCTGGTCTGGATCAAGGCCAACAGCACCAATAAATTTCTGCCCAACGGCGCCCTGGTTTAGGGCCCTCACGACTCGCCCTGGCCGCCGCGCCGTGTTACCCCCCAGTGCGGTTAATCCCCAGTGCGGTTGGAATCGGCGTTACCGTGCCGGCTGTGTTGCTCCAGATAGGGCAGCGCCGACTCGAGTCGCGGCGGCAACCGGTAATTGTCTGCGCTTGCGCTGTAACGCACTTCGCCCTGTGCATCGAGTGCAATCAGACCCGGCCACAGCCCATGGCGACAACGCCGCAGTAACCACAACCCGAAAGGCCCGCCGGCGGGAAGAATCAGCCCGGTAGTCCGACTCGCCGGTTCGTCGCGCAGTTGCAAAACCGTGGTTTCAACGCCGGCACTGCGCCGGGCGACGGGGCCCGGCGAGTCAGGTACGAGACAAATAACGGCGGCCCCGCACGCCCGTAACACCGGCATAGTGGTGGCGAGGTTGCGCAGCTCGACCGCACTGAACGGACACGCGCCACTTCTCAGCACCAGCACCAGACAAGGGCGCCCGCGCCATTCATCCAGCCGCCTGGGTGCACCCTGCGCGTCGTAAAGGTTCAGTTGCCGCAGCTGATCGGCGCCGGCCGGGGGCCTGCGACGCGCGCCGAGAGAAGTTGCCCAATAGGTTTGCAATAACAGCCCCAGCACCCCGATAAAGGCAAACAGCAACAGCCAACCGCGCTCACTGTCGCCGACCAGTACCACAGCGAGCCCCGTTAAAGCCAGCGCCGACACCACACTTTCACGCTCATCTGCACCGCTTTCAACGGCAAGATAACGCCGCCACAGCGTCGCCACCACACCCGGCAACACCGTCAGCAGCACTCCTGACCACAACCAATTGCCCTGTTTGATAAACAGTATCGACGCACACACCGACATCACCAGCGCATAAACCGTATGGATAAAATCGTAAATCGATTTGGCTAGTTGCATAATATTTGTAAAAAAGACTGCAAGTCGTCTTAAAAAACTTGAATTTTCACGACAAATTCGTACCTTATACACGCTTTATTTTTTCAAGCAAGTTTCTAGAAACTTTTAAGATAAACAAAATAAGGAAGGAAGCTCATTATGGCTGGCCGAAAAACGAAAATTGTCGACCCCGTTGTTCAGCTCGAAAACGAACTGACCAAATTGAAGGCGCAGCTTGAAAAAGCCCGCGCCAAACAAGAGGCAGACGTTTCCAAGGCACTGACAAAACTCACTCAAACCGCGACCAAGGACGCCGCCAAAGTAAAAACGGCGACAGCCAAACTGGCCGCAGCCCGTAAAAAGAAGAAGTCACCGGCAACCACCAAACAGGTGGCCGACGCCCGTGCTGCTCTGGCCACCGCCAAAGCCAGCGCCCAGGCCAGCAAGCAGGAGGCCGCCGCCGTCAAGCAGCAACTGGCTGATATGAAGGCTGCCAACAAACGTGTTGCCGCCGTCAGCAAAGCCGTTGCCAAGCAGGAAGCCGTTCTCAAGAAGCAGCAGCAGGCTGCCGAGAAAAAGGCTGCTGCCAAGGCCAAGGTCGCCGCCAAGAAAGCCGCTGCCAAGGCCAAGGTCGCCGCCAAGAAAGCCGCCGCCAAAGCCAAAGCTGCCGAGAAGAAGCAGGCCGCCAAAGTCAAAGCCGCCGCCAAGAAAGCCGCCGCCAAAGCCAAGGCCGCCGCCAAGAAAGCGGCCGCCAAAGCCAAAGCCGCCGCCAAAAAGCAGGCCGCCAAAGCCAAGGCCGCCGCCAGGAAGCAGGCCGCTAAAGCCAAGGTTGCCGCCAAAAAGACTGCCGCCAAGGCGAAAAAGCCGGCGGCCAGGAAAGCGACCGCCAAAAAAGCGGTAACCCGCAAGCCGGCTGCCAAGAAGAAGGCCACGGCTAAAAAGACCACTGCCAAAAAAGCCACCGCCCGCAAGCCTGCCGCCAAAAAGGCCGGCGCCAAGGCAAAGGCCAAGCGCGGCCCGGCAAAAAAAGCCGCCTGATCCCGCTGCAGGTGCAACCGGCGGGCGCCCCTTGCGAGGCGCCCGCCGGCGCCATGTCCGGGAACGACTGTGACCGCAGCTTTTATATAAAAAAGCAGCTCTGTAAAAAGGCGCCTCTATAAAAGGGCAGCCCCGCAAAAGAGCCCCGCAAAAGGACAGTCAGCGCCTGGGGGTTATTTTCACCTGGTATTCAAACGCCGGAATCAATTCTCCCTGACGGCGCATACGTTGCTGCTCTTCCTCCGTCTCCTCGATCCGCACAAAGCTGCACAGGGCCCGGTAGCGCAAACGCTGTTTTTGAATATTCTGGGCATCGAAATCCACCGTAAACACATCCTGTAGCGGCACCGATTGATCCGGTTGCGGCATGGTATCGGTCAGCCAGACCAACGCCAACATACGTTTGGTACGCTGATCCAGCTCGCGGCGGCAGATTTCCCAGTATTGTTCATGCCGCAGAGCCTCGAGCTGTGCCGGCGTGTGTTGCTGGCGCCGCTGCCGCGGGGGCGTCAAGTCCCGATAGGTCAGGCCGTCAATCACTACGGTGTAACTAATGCGCTCGCTGTCGCGGCAGGTAATACGGTAAACCGGGTGGTCCGGGCGGCTGCGCTCCCGATGCAACTGCCCCTGCAAGACAGATTCGCAGCGCTCGGTCTGTGCGGCGGTTCTGGCCGCCTTGCGCAGCTTGGGGAAATAGTGCTCGTAGCTCTTCGGCAGCCAGAGACGACTGTCGTCGATAGCAGGCGCCGCGCTGGCGGCCGCGCTCACCCAGAGCGCCAAAACCCACTGGCAGCGACGGTGGCGGCACGCCCTATAAGGAGGCGTGCAGGGTTTTTGCCAACTCACTGAAAACATAGCCATGGAGCACCAACAGATTATCGTCGTCATCTTCGGTAAATTCGATGCCATACACTGCGGGAAGGTTTTCCGCGTATTCGCGAGTGCTGCGCTCGATGCGGGAACGAATCACCGCTTTCAGGCACAGGCGGCGTTCGAGCCTGCCGATAGACACGGCGGCGGCGAGCGTCAGCCCGTCTCCGATATCGCCGATCGGCTCTATCATCTCGACCCGCGCCCCCGATAAACTGATATCGGCCACCATGCCCTGCATACCCATATCGTTGAGACTGGTGCTATTCACAACGTCGACCGGGAGTTGCACATCGACTCGGGTGGCGCCGCGAATCGGCTTGAAATTCATGGCTTTGGGGTAAGAGAGGCATAACATGGGCACAGGCACGGTAGCGGCGTTTTCGATGGCGCAGGCAAATAGACTGATCCCGTTGGCCACCATCATGCGCGCTACCATTTTCTGTCCACTGCGCAGCCGCGTACCGGTCGCCAGTCGCGGTTGGGTAACCAGCACCCACTGCCCCGGCAGACAGCCGAGCAACCGACAGCTCAAGCGCTGGGGTTGACCGCCGGCGGACCGGGTTTCCAACTGCACCGGATAGCCGTAGGGCAAGCGCAAGTCTTCGAAGTTCATCTAAACAGTGTTGCTTATAATTATCACATCGGCAAATGGGGGATAACCACCGGCGCATCGGGATACCGGGTTGGAGGGGAGGTTCCGCTCCCCGTCAGGAGGAGCGGGACAAGGGTATGCGCTGCTGCACGCTGTCGCGCAGCCGCAGCACATGGGGGCGACAAAGCGTCGCAATACGACTCGGCAGGACCAGGCAGACGGGTGTAATCACCAGTGTCAGCACCGTGGAGAACGCCAGACCGTAAACGATGGCGCTGGCCAGGGGCACCCAGAAAGAGGCAATCACACCACCGACCACCACGTCGCGAGCCATTAAATCCACACTGACATTGGTCGCAATCGGCAACAGACCGAGGATGGTGGTCACGGTCGTCAAAAATACCGGCCGCAGCCGCTGGGCACTGGCCATGATAACCGCCTCGGCAGCGGACATTTCCCGGTGCAGCCTGCGCACATGATTGTAGGTATCGATCAACACAATGTTATTGTTGACCACGATACCCGCGAGGGCCACGATGCCCACACCGGTGAGGATGGTGCTGAAGGTCGACTGGGTAATCAGCAACCCCAACATCACACCGGCGGTGGACATGATCACGGACGATAAGATCAGCACGCCCTGATAGAAGCTGTTGAACTGAGTCACCAGCAGCACGAACATCAGAAACAGTGCCAGCGAGAAGGCCACGCTCAAAAATGCCTGGGATTCCGCCTGCTCCTCATTGGAACCGCGAAACACCACACTCACTTGCGGGTCGACAGGGTTTTCGTCGAGCCAGGCCTGAATTTCCTTGACCTTGTCGTCGGCCAGCACCCCCTCCTCGACGTCGGCGCTCACTTTCATGACCTGCACACCGTCAATGCGCTCGACCTTGTCCACTTTCGGCCGCGGATTGCGGCTGACAAAGCTGGAGATAGGCACCGGTCCGCCGGCGGTGTTGACACGCAAACTGTCCAGGGCGCTGATACCGCGCTCGCGGGTCGGGTAACGCACGCGAATTTCCACTTCGTCGTCGGCATCATCCGGGCGGTATTCGCCGACTTTAACGCCGTTGGTCAGCAACTGCACGGCGCGTCCCACCTCGACGACATTGGCGCCCATCTGCGCCGCCCGCGAGCGGTCCACGGTCATTTCCCACTCGATACCGGGCAGCGGCGAAGAATCGGTGACATCGCGCAGACCGTCAACGTTGGCCGCCAGGTGATCGCGCAGGAAGCGGGTTACTTCCAACAATTTATCCGGGTGGTTGGACTCCAACTGCAATTGCACCGGCTTGCCGACCGGCGGTCCGCTCTCAAACGTGCGCGCCTCCACGAAGATGCCCGGCATATCGGCGGTACGCTGTCGTATCTCTTCAAATACCGCGTGGGTGGAGCGGGGTAAATTTTCCGGATCGTCCAGCTCCACCAGGATGGTGCCGATCTGGTCTTTGGTAGACCCGCGGTTGCCGCCCTGGGCACCACCGCTGCTGCCGCTGGCGGTATAGGTGACATTCACCCCCGGGGTCTGCAGCACCCGGTTTTCCACCTCCCGCACGATGCGCCGCGACTCCTCTACCGACAGGTTGCCCTGCGCACGCACCGCTGCATAGCCGTATTTCTCTTCCGTCTCAGTAAAAAACTCCACCCCCACGTTGTATTTACCGTAGAGGGTAAAAATGGAAAACAGCGTCGCCAGTGTGAACAGCAACATCACTCCGGGGCGCTGCAAGACGAAACGCAGCGCGCGGGCGTAGGTACCGGTAACCCCAGGCATATCCACTGCCGCAGAGGTTTCCAGGTGTTTTAGCTGCCGTTGCGTCTCGGTGTCGAGTTTCGCGCGACCGAGTTTAGAACCGATCGCCGGTGCGAACAGCAGGGCGTAGAGCAGCGAACCGATCAACACGGCAAATACCGTCACCGGCAGGAACCGCATGAACTCTCCCGGCACCCCGGGCCAGAACAACAGCGGCAGAAATGCAGCCAGTGTCGTGGCGGTGGAGGCGACCACCGGCCAAAACATGCGTTTGACGGCAATTTGATAAGCGGCGCGACTGCTCATGCCCTCCGCCATTTTCCGGTCGGCAAACTCCGTGATAACAATGGCGCCATCGATCAGCATACCCAGCGCCAGCAGCATCCCGAACATCACCATGAAGTTGAAGGAGAAGCCGACGAAGTAGACCACGATGGTGGCAAACAGCAGCGAGAAGGGAATACCGAATCCCACCAGCAAACCGGAGCGAAAACCCAGCGCCGCCACCACGATAATCATCACCAGCGCCATGGCGGTGACGATATTGCCCTCCATCTCGCTCACCATGTTTTGGGAGAAAGCGGAGCTGTCCAGCACATAGCCTACGTCCAAACCCTGGGGAAACTCGTCCCGTGCGGCCTCGACCACTGCGCGCACAGCCTCGGACAACTGAATCTGATTGGCGCCGGTGCGCTTTTCGACTTCGATGGTGATCGCCGGCTCACCGTTGACACTGGTATGGCGGGTGGGGTCTTTGAAAGTGCGGCGGATATCGGCCACTTCACCCAGGGTGATGACACCGTCAGTGGTGGACTTGACCGGCAGACCATAGACGTCGGCCCGGGTTTCGATCAAACCCGGCACCTTGACGGCGAAACGCCCCTCTCCCGTATCCAACTCGCCGGCGGGCACCAGCAGGTTGTTACCCAATACCGCCGTCACCAGTTCATCGCTGGTGATGTTGTAGTGCTCCAACTGGGCCGGGTCAATCAGCGCTTCGACCACCTCCTCCCGGTGTCCGACCATATTGGCAGCCAACACCGAGGGAATCGCTTCAATGCGGCGCTTTAGTGTCTGTGCGGTCTGAAATCGCACCCGCTCCTGCACTTCGGCGCCGGCCAGGGTGACGACAATGGCGGGAAAATCCTGGGCGGAGATTTCCTCCACCACCGGTTCTTCAGCATCTTCGGGAAATTCCGCTTTGGCGCGGTCCACGGCTTCGCGCACATCCACCAGCGCCTGGTCGATGTCGAAGCCGGAGTCGAATTCCACCACCATGTAGACTGTCGATTCCCGCGCCGTGGCGGTGATCTCGTCGATACCCTCGATGGAACGCAGTTCAGTCTCCAGCGGTCGCACCAACAGGCGCGCGCCATCTTCCGGCGAGGCGCCGTCATAGTAAACCTGAACGACGACAATCGGCACGGAGACCTGGGGAAAACTCTCGATGGTCATATTGCCGCGCACGTACATGCCGGCAAACACGATCAGCATCAACACGCAAAAGGTACTGCGAAATCGGCTGACCGCCGAATCTAAAAATCTCATAACTGGCGAAACCTCAGTCTGTCGCTACTGGCGCGGCCCCGTAACCCGGCATAAGCGCCGCGACCCCGGACGCAAACCCCGGTAGCGGCAGCCCTCAGGTTGCGGCAACCGCTTCAACTGCCGGGCACTACCCCGGGGCAATCTGAGACGGTAGTCACGGTGATGAAAGTGCCCGGAATGATTGAATCCAGAGTGCCGGTATCGACGCTATCAGTTTGGCGCACCGGTGAGTTGCGTGGCCGCCACCCCCGGCTGGTTTTCGAAGCTCACCACCACTTCTTCACCGCTGCTGACGTATTCCTGCCCGACGGTAATCAACAGGGCATTGTCGGGCAGACCGGCGACCCACACTCCCTGCGGGTGATCGCCGACAATATCGACGGTGACGAACTGAACCCGGTGCTCGCCATCGAGAATCCTCAGCCCCACTTTCCCTTCGTCATCCAATGACAGCAGCGCTGAGGGCACCCGGTGGGCCGCTATCTCACCGGCTTTGACACCCAGTTGCGCCGTAATGCCGCTGCGCAATTGCTGTCCGGGGTTGGGCACCGCCACTTCGACTCTGAAGGTGCGGGTAACCGGATCGGAGCTGTGCTCGACAAAACGAATAGTGCCCTCCACCTGCTCACCGGTCAGCAGCGAGGCGCTGGCCTGGCCACCTTCGGGCAGCAGGCCGACTTCGGTTTCCGAAACCCGTCCGGTAATGACCAGGGGATCGAGGTCCAGCACGGTCGCACACACATCACCGCGCTCCATAAAGTCGCCGATCTCAACCGGCCGCTTGTCCACGACACCGGCAAAAGGCGCGCGAATTTTTACATTGTTCAAATCCAATTGGCGGCGCTTGAGCTCGGCCTTTGCCGTCTCGAGTTCGGCCTTTGCACCGGCGATGGCGGTGCGCGATTGGTAGCCGCCACTTTTAAGTCGCAGCGCCCCGTCATAATCCAGTTGCGTTTTAGCGACCAGTGACTCGGCTTCGGCCAGGCGCAGCGCCCGGTCTTCGGCTGCCAGCTCACAAATTATGTCACCGGCTTCTACCTGGCCACCTTTCGCCACCGGCAAGCCGATAATGCGACCGCTCACCTCAGCGCGCACATCGACATCGCGATTGGCCTCGGTGCGGGCGCGAATGGCGACGGTTACCGGGTAAGTCTGGGCGCTGACATACCGGGCCTTCACCTTCGTCAGAGGCACAACCTCCTTGCTCGCATCGACAACCTGTGTAGAATCTTCACCAGCGAACACACCGGACAGCAGCCACAGGGAGATCGCGCCTGCAATCAGCAACGCAATGCGGTAATTGTTTTTCGCCCAGATGTTTTGAATCAGTTGCATAGGACAGCGCTTAGGAAATCCTCGGAGCCCGTTATAATGAAAGCCGGCCCGGGGGTCTGCAAGATAATAAATGTAAAGAACCGGCTATATTAACGGTTATCAGGAAAAATAGCAGCTTTTACCATGATTTTCATTCTCACAAGTCCGGAATGAAAATCATAATTCCGGGGCAACCGGCGCAATGCGTAATGAGGGTTACGGACTATGACATGGATCACACTTATTCTGTTAATCGTTATCGCCTGGCTGGTCAGCCGCTTTGTATTCGTCGTCGATGCCTACCGGCGCGACCTGGCGGACCTGCGCGCGCAGCTGCGCGATTGCCAGCGCCCGGCAAATCCGGCCGCGACAACCCCGGCGTCCGCAACCGACACGGTCACACCGAACGTTTCAACGGCTCCCGTCAAACTGAATTCCGCCAGTAAAAACCAATTGCAACGACTGCCGAAAGTGGGAGCGGTGACGGCACAGCGGATTATCGACGCCAGACCGTTCAATGACGTTGACGACCTGGCTGAGGTAAAGGGCATCCACGGCGACTTATTCACAACACTCAAACCGCTGGTCACGCTTTAGGCAATGACTAAACCTCCGGCAACCGCCGGATTACCGGTAGCAGCTCAGTACCGGAAGTCATTACACCCCAAACGACGGTTACACATCGGGCGGCAACTGCGAGCCGGGCCGTTGTCACAGGGCACGGCATGGTAAAACGCCGGAAAACGGACCGGAAAACGGACAGTTGAACCTGGCTGCTAAATTTCCCAGGCTGTTGAACAGCTTTATTTGGCCGCCACAGCGACCGCAGGCTGCGTGCTCACCGGCGGCAGGGCAAACCCGCCAAACTCACGATTCCAGGCAACCAACAGCCTGGTCAGCGACAGCGCCTGGTCGTGGAGCGCCTGCAGCTCTTCGAATGTGTCCCGGGTGCCGGTAAACAAGCGCACCCGGCGGTGATCTCCCGAGAGGCTGTGCTGCGGGTATTTCATACGATAAACCTCGAGTTTCCAGCGCAGGCTGTGCACCATGTTGCGGTAGTAAGCGAGCTTGGTATACAGACTGACGACACGCGTATCTGCCAGCTCGCCAAACACAGTGAAGTCAGTGCCGAACGCCAACACCTGTTTACAAGCCGGGTCTGCCACCAGCGTTGCGGTGCGTCCCAGTCCCCCGAGCATGGCCAGATCACCGAACACCTCTCCCGGTGTAATCTGGTTTATCGCCACCAGGCTGGCGGCACCATCCCCGGCGTACACAGCCAGTTGCCCTTTCAACAGGAAATAGAGCCAGGCGTCGCGCTCGCCCCTGTTCAGCACAATTTCGCCGGGCGCGCAGCTAACCAGGCGTGAGTGTTTCAGCAACACTTCAAACTGCCAGGGCTCCTGCGATCTCACTGTTTTGTAAAAGGGGACTGCCGATAAGAGTTTTTCCAGGGTAGCACGGGGAATTTCACTGACAGTTTTTGTTTCCATGCACTACGGCTCTGCTTGTCTATTTTCTGAGGAAATTGTAGAGAAGAAACCCTGACGAATTAACCCGCAGATTGGAATTATGATAACTAGCTCACTTATTACTCCACTGCATAAAGGTGCAAAGAGATGACCGCTCAGACTCGGTAAACAACCGCCGGTACCCTCACTGTTAATGCTTACCGGTTAAAAGGCACTCTGCCCTGCGCGAAAATGTCGGCGAATATATCGCCAGTCCAGGGCTCAAGCGGCCTCCGCCACTCTGGCCCAAGGCCGACATTGACACGTTAAATTGCTATTACAACTTGCAGTCAGGGCCAATTTATGTACAGTAGCTGAAATACATTACAAGAATTGCAGGACAACAAGTATATTTCTAATTCTTCTAATAATTAATGATTTCCAAATTCAAGACTAAGCGTTGGTTAATGATGAAAATACTCGATAAATTTACTCGCCGCATCTGGCTGTTACTGATATTTCCGACCCTGGCCCAGGCAGAGCCGATACTCAACGGTATAGCCACCCACCAGGAGCTGGGCAAGGAAAGGTTTATCGCTGCAGTCTACAGCGAAAACATGTACAACGATCCCATGGCGTTGCTGGCCAGCACCGAGCCGCGACGTATGGAACTTAAGGTTACCGCCAATCGCCTGTCCGCCAGGCGCCTCAACAATATGTGGATCGAGGGCATGGCGATCAACAACTCTGCCACCGCCCTGGAACAGCACGCCGACTACATGGTGGAGTTCGCGGGTTTTGTCAAAAAACGGCTGGTTAGCGGCGACGTGCTGACCATTGACGGCCTTCCCGGGGAAGGAGCGCGCGTCAGTGTCAACGGCGTCGAAGTCGGGGCGGTAGAGTCGGACAGCTTTTTCACCATGTTGCTGGCCACCTGGATCGGTCCGGTACCCCTGTCGTCTGATTTCCGCACCGGTCTGCTGACCGGCGGCAACGTCCAGCCGGAGCTGCTCGGTCGTTACCGGTCCATTACCCCGAGCCCCGAACGGGTAGACGAAATCGCCGCCTGGTCGGCGCCTGCCCCCGACCCGGGCACCCCGCCGGAAGCACCGCCGCCCGAGCCCAAGCCCGCTGCTGCCGTAGCCGTGGCTACACCGGCGCCGGCGCCGGCCGTTGTCAAACCTGCCGTGGCGGCAGCAGCGCCGACCCTGGCTCAGGCGCCAACACCGGCGGCACCGACACCGCAACCGGAAGCGCCGGCACCGCGCCCGGCGGCCCCAAAGCCGGAACCCAAACCTAAACCCGCACCGCGCCCCGTGGCCGCACCGCCGGCCGACCCGTTGCTCGATGAAGACCTTCTCGACGAGGATGAGTTGGATGAAGACGGCCCGGCCCTGACCGCGCAGAGCCTGCTCAGCCGCCAGTTGTACCACTCCAAGCTGAAACGCTGGACCTATGAGTACCTCAAGTACCCGTCGCGGGCACAAAAGCGGGGCCAGGAGGGCAGTGTGCGACTGTCGGTGGTGATCGACCGCCAGGGCAACGTCAAGACGGTTTCAGCCGTGCAGGAATCACGTTATTCCCTGTTGAATCGCGAAGCGCTCGGGGCCGTAAAGCGGGCCACGCCCTTTCCACCCATGCCGGATGAGGTACAGGGCAACGAGTTCACCTTCTCCCTGCCGATTGTCTTCCGCCTGCCGGATTGACGGCGGGGTGGCAGCCGGTAACACCGGCTGCCACCTCAGTGAATGTCTTTTAGCCGCTCGATAATGACATCGTTGATGCCCCGTGCCTCAAGGCTCGACAAGTGCTGCAGTTTCTCCAGGTTGATGCAGTGCAGATGCAGGCAGGGTGTGCTGGCGTCAAGCTCCCGCAAGTCACCTTTTTTCAGCACCGGTAACAGCGGCTGATCCTGCGGGCGGCGGCTGTTGATCACTCTCAATCCCACCTGCAGCGGCACCGCCCGATAACGGGTTTTGCCGCTTTTAAAGGGAATGGTTAGATACATTCCACTCTTGCCCAACATTTCCCCGGGGATAATATTCAAGCCCGTTGCAGCAATAGCCGCCTCGGCAATGCCGTGGAAAATATCGTGATGCGCGTAGGGATTCGGTAAAATGACCAGGCGCCGGTTCTCTTCTTTCGGGAAAAAGATATTGTAGTTGGTGTATAGCTGCTGCACAGAGTTCGAGTAAACACATAGCCGGTTTTCGAACCCCATGACAAACTCCAGTGCCCGCTGCCGCTGGTTAAACGACTCCAGGTCCCAGACGAGATCTTTGTTTTCGGTTGCCAAATCCACTGCGGTCCCCCAATACTGATTCTGGGTTTGTAAGGCGGCAGTCCGGTTTTATCTGTACTTTCCCTGAGTTTAGTGCCTAACGACCCGAGATATTAAGATAAATTTGTTCTAAATCAATAGAAATCTATGTAATGTGATCGATTCCTCCACCGGAGCCCCCAACACCGCTGTGAACGCACTCCAAGACCTTCATTATCGCAACCATTTCAGTCGTTTGGGCAGTCATTTTTTTTCCTATGTGCAACCAGACGCCTTTACCCGACCCCACCTGGTACATACCAATGACTGCGGGGCGGCGCTGATCGGACTCGACAGCGCTGCATTTACCAGCCCCGCTTTTCTTGAATATTTCAGCGGCCGGCGCAACCTGCCGGGGTGCAAGCCCCTGGCGATGGTCTACGCCGGGCATCAGTTCGGGGTCTACAACCCGCAATTGGGCGACGGCCGCGGCCTGCTGCTCGGCGAGGTCGAGGGGCCCGGGGGGTTGTGGGATATCCACCTGAAAGGAGCCGGCCAGACCCCCTACTCCCGCAACGGCGACGGCCGCGCCGTGCTGCGCTCGAGTATTCGGGAGTATCTGGGTTCAGAGGCCCTGGCGGGTCTGGGTATCCCCACTACGCGGGCGCTGGCGCTGATCGGCGGCGATGAACCCGTGTACCGGGAGAGCGTCGAGACGGGAGCGATGTTAGTGCGCCTGGCTCGCAGCCATGTCCGCTTTGGCTCTTTCGAATACTTCCACTACCGGCACGATTACGATGCGGTCAAACAACTGGCTGACTATGTAATCGACCGGCAATTTACCGACTCTCACCACGCCGCCGCGGGGCACCGCGATAAGTACTGGCAACTGTTACACGCCGCAGTGACCAATACCGCCCACCTGATCGCCCAGTGGCAGGCGGTGGGCTTCTGTCACGGCGTGATGAACACCGACAATATGTCGATACTGGGGGAGACTTTCGATTTCGGCCCGTTTGCGTTTATGGACGATTTCGAGCCCGGCTACATCTGTAACCACTCCGACTATCAGGGCCGCTATGCCTTCGAGCACCAACCGGGTATCGGCCTGTGGAACCTCACCGCACTGGGCCACAGCCTGTCCTCGCTGCTCGATACCGACGCGATCAAAGACGCCTTGTCCCACTATGAGCCCACTTTGACAGCGAGTTACGCCGAACTGATGCGGGCAAAGCTGGGACTGGCCACTGCACAGGCCGACGATAAGGTGCTTTGCGTTGAATTGCTCGATCTGCTGGCACGCCAGCGCGTTGATTACACCCGTTTCTTTCGCGCGCTCAGCCATACCGACCCGACCCGGCCCGAGGCCGCCTTACTCGATTTGTTTGACGATCGCGAAGCCACCGGCCCCTGGCTGCAGCGCTATGGGCAACGCCTGCTCTGTGAAGAGGTGCCGCCTGCCGAGCGACAGCGGCGGATGCTCGCCACCAACCCCAAATATATACTGCGCAACTATCTCGCCCAGGAGGCCATCACAGCGGCAGCGCAGGGGGATTTCTCCCACATCGACACGCTGTTGCGGCTGTTGCGACACCCCTTCGACGAACAGCCACAGATGGACAACTACGCCCGACCGCCGCCGCACTGGGGCAAACATATGCCCATCAGTTGCTCCAGCTAAACCGGGCGCACCCCAGGGTCTGTTAACACTAGAACATTTCTACATCGCTGCTGCCGCTGGCGCGCAGGTGGGGCGGCACGCGGGTATCCTCCGGACCACTTGTCGTCTGCCGGCTGTGTTCCAATGCCTGTTTAACACTGGCGGACAACTGTTGCAGGTATTCGTCCACCTTGATGCCCTCGTTGAACACGCGGTTGGTATTGGCCACCACGTCGTGAGCGGCCTGTTCGAAAAACCTCTCCTGTTCTTCACTGAGAGCCAGTACCGGAATGCGATCCATAATGGCTTCGGCGGTATCCTCCACCTGGCTGACAATATCGCGCATCACCGCCTGGTAAGCCTGATCGATCTCCTGCATCACCTTGTGCACGTCAGCGGATAGTTTCATTAGTGATTGCTTTTCGTCGATCAGACTCTGTTTGGCATCCAGGGCTTTCACACGGGCATCGATGCCTTGAATCAGTGCAAAGGTATTGTCTTTGATCGAGCCGTATTTACGCTCGTTATCCACCGGCATATTGCGGATCAGAATTGACGCCTGTCCATAGTTGAAAACGGTGCGGCGACCAAAATCGATATAGCGCCCGGCGTCGCGCATCTGGTACAAAAGCTGCGCCTCCAGGTCACGGGCCAAGCCGGTCGCCTCCATGTTCTTGGTTTCGAAGATGCTGCGCATCTGCAAACTGCAGGAGATCCCGTACCTTTGCACCGCGGTGAAGAACAGCAATCCCAACTCGTCCAGGTTATCACAACGATGAACATCCAACAGGAACTGAATGTTACAACCCAGATCACTGTTGTCGGACATCACCGCGTAAGCCGTATCGCTGGCGTCCTTCAGGCGGTTGCTCAACTGTTCGGCGGCAATACGGTTATAGACGGATTTATTGATACGCGCGCAAATCTCTTCGCCCGTGGCGCTCGGCTCGATAAAATCGTCGCAACCGATTTCATAGGCCTTGACCTTGTGCTGGAGTTCAGTCGAGGGCGACACCAAAATCAGCGGTACCCCCACCAATGGCTCCGCAGCCAGCAACGCCTCACAACAGGCGAAATCCGGCGCTTCGACCCCGGACCAATCTGCCACTATCGCCTTGAAAGTAGCCTCAGTCGCGCGCTCGAGACACTGCGCCTGGCTATCGACACAGGTCAACTCAAAGCAGCTCTCCAACTGCTCGCGCACGCCCGAGGCGCCCTCGGGATGGAAATAGAGCACTGTATAGGTTTCCATTGACACCCGCTCCGGTGGGTAGCCCACAATAAACTACCGGTCACCCACTAGGTGTAGACCATAACCCCCGATGCATCCACAGCAAATGAGTATTGCGGCGCCGTTTAGCAGGTCACGGCATGGGGCGGCGGTCCTCTCTCACTCCGCGGCGATCAGGCGCTTAACACTTGTTGCCACTGCGCTTTCCACTATCCTATTAACTGGGGCCCGTTAACACGATTTGAGTTGGCTGACTCAAATCGTGTTAACCGACCCAGCCATAGTCACGGACTAAAACCCAGGTTATGAAGGACTGATGCATGAAAGCCAGCGAGCCAAGCCTGTCCGCCCCGGGACAACGTGTTGCCGAGATTCTGCAAAGCCTTGTCAATACTGGGGACATAGAGGTGCCGCTGCTGCCGGAAGTGGCCAGCAAGGTGGTGACCCTCTCCCAGGATCGCGATTCGGATGCCTCGCAACTGTCGCAACTGATCCAGAGCGATCAGTCACTGGCGGGCCATGTGATGCGTATCGCCAACTCCGCCGCCTACAGTCCCAATGCCACCCTGGTGTCATTGCAACAAGCCATCACGCGCCTGGGCATGACCCTGATCGGCGATATTGCGATGGCCGCCTCGATCAATACTAAAATGTTCCACACCCCGGGGTTCGAGACTCACGTAGACGCGATTTGGAGGCACGCACTGGCGACTGCGCTGTGGTCCAAAGAAGTGGCGCGGGCCTGCCGTCGCAATGTGGAGGCCACATTCCTGTGCGGTTTACTGCACTCGATAGGGCGACCGGTAGTCTTACATACGGCCATTGAAATCGGCCAGAGGCAAGCTACCCCACTCAGCACCGACGATGCCGTGCTGTTGGAAGAGCGCTACCAGCGACGGGTCGGCACCACTGTGGCGGAGAAATGGGAAATGCCGAAAACCGTCTGCGAAACCATCCGGCATTTTGACGACTACCAGAGCGCACCCGGCGCGGCGGAGCAAACCGCGATGGTGTCGGCGGGCGCGCAACTGGCCTGGTACATGCTCACACCCGAGGACCTACCGCTGTCGCAAATGCTCGAGCACCCGGCCTTTGCCGATGTGAACCTGTATCCGGACCAGGTCGAGGCCCTGTTGGAAAAACGCGATGCGATAGTCAGCACCATGGAGACCATGGCACCGTGACGGATCAAGCGGGTACTTTTGACTACGATCTGATCGTCATCGGCAGCGGTCCCTCGGGCCAGAAGGCGGCAGTTCAGGCAGCCAAAGCCGGAAAGTCGGTAGCCCTGATCGAACTGGACCGCTACCTCGGCGGGGCCTGTGTACACCGCGGCACCATTCCGTCGAAGACGTTGCGCGAAAACGCGCTGCGGGTCAAGCATATGCGCCAGAACGCCGAACTGGCGAATTTCGAACTGGCGGAAGACATCGAAATGGCGACGCTGATCAACCGCCTGGACGAGGTCCTGAAAGCGCACGACAGCTACATGCGCCGGCAAATCACCCGCAACCATATCGAACGCATTCACGGCCGTGCCGCCTTTGTCGATAAACACACGATTGAAATCGCCAAAGTCAGGGGTGAGACCGAGCGACTGACGGCGGCTTACTATGTCATTGCAACCGGCTCCTTTCCGCGCAAGCCGGATAATATCCCCGTCGATCACGAACATATCTTTGACAGCGACTCGATTCTCTCGATGCTGTACCTACCCAAAAGCCTGGTGGTGCTCGGCGGCGGGGTCATCGCCAGTGAGTACGCCTCCATTTTTCAGGCGCTGGGTGTCGAGGTCACCATGATCGATAAATACCCGCGCCCCTTGGGCTTTCTCGACGCCGATCTCACCGACACCTTCATCCATGCTTTCGAGACCATGGGCGGTACCTGGAAAGGCGACACGCAAGTCACCCGGGTTTACTGGGACGGACTGGCCAGCGTCGTCATCGAGTGCGCCGACGGCAGCGTCTACCGGGCGGAGAAACTGCTGTGCGCCGCCGGGCGCATCGCCAATGTCAACCACCTGAACATAGAACAGGCCGGCCTGAGCCTGAACGAGCGGGGCCTGATCAGCGTCGATGCCGACCTGCGCACCGAGGTCGATAACATTTATGCGGCGGGCGATGTCATCGGCCCGCCATCGCTGGCCTCAGCCTCCATGGAACAGGGACGCCGCGCCAGTTGTAATCTGCTCGATATCAGCACCGGTGCCATGAGCCAGACCATTCCCTCGGGCATCTACGGTATCCCGGAGCTGTCCGCTGTCGGCTTGAGTGAACACCAGGCTCGAGAGCAACACGGATCTGTGCTGGTCGGTCGCGCCTACTTCGAGGAAATTGCCAGGGGTCAGATTTCCGGAGTGCAGGACGGCATGCTGAAGATTGTCTGCGACCCCCGCGGCGAACAGATCCTCGGGGTCATGATCGTCGGCGAAGGCGCCACCGAGTTGATTCATATCGGCCAGATGGCCATGCTGTCCGATGCCAGAGTGGATATCTTCGTCGAGAGCATCTTTAATTTCCCGACCCTCGCCGAGGCTTACCGGGTGGCCGCGCTGGCGGTTATCGGCCAGCGCGTAACCCGCGGCGATGCTTACTGACCAGCGCCCGCTTCCCGATCCGCGATGCTTACCGACCAGCGCCCGTGTCCCGATCCGCGACGCTTACTGACCAGCGCCCGTTTACCGATCCGCGACACTTACCGACCAGCGCCCGTTTCCCGATCCGCGACGCTTACTGACCGGCGCTCGTTTCCCGATCCGCGACACTTACCGACCAGCGCCCGTTTCCCGATCCGCAACGCTTACTGACCAGCGCCCGCTTCCCGATCCGCGATGCTTACCGACCAGCGCCCGTGTCCCGATCCGCGACGTTATCTTCCCGGGCTACCGCCGGTAGCTGTAAACCTTTGCCGGAACCCAGCATCACCCCCAGCCAGCGCGTATCGTCAACACTTTCGAGGGCAATTTTCACAGTCATGGTCAGCGGCACCGACAGCAACATACCGACCGGCCCCAGCACCCACCCCCAAAAGACCAGCGACAAAAATACCACCAGCGCCGACAGATTCAGCCCCCTGCCCATCAGCCGCGGCTCCAAGATATTGCCAACCCCCACATTGATCACCAGGTACCCGAGTGCCGCCAGCAGCGCCGACCCCGACCCCAATTGCACCAGCGCCAGCAACACCGCCGGAATCGCCGCCAGAATCGAACCGAGCGTCGGTACAAAATTGAGCAGAAATGCCAACAGCCCCCACAGCACGGGGTAATCCACCCCCAGCACCATCAACCAGGTCATGGCCAACACACCGGTGAGCAGACTCAACACCATCTTGATTGCCATATACTGGTTAACACTTTTGCTAAACCGCTCGATCGCCGCCAGCGCCTTATCCGGATCGGCGTTGGCGTAGCGTATCTTATCGGTGACCCCCACTTCCTCGGCGAGAATGAAAATCACCGTCAGCAAAATTAAAAACGCATTAGCCATCACATTACCGAACGAACTCAGGGTATTTCCGGCCAGGGCCAGGGCTGCGCTGGGGTTAAAACTCTCACGCCACTGCGAGGGATCAATGGCCAGGCCGAATTGATTCAAGCGGGCCAATACCTCGGTGGTCATGCCCTGCAGGCGCGCCTGGTACTGGGGGATATCACCGCGAAAACTCTGTATCGATGAACCCACCACCGCGCCGATAACCAACCCCACCAGAACAATGATCCCCATAATAATCAGAATGGAAATCCCGTTGGGCACCCCGCGACGATTGAGCGCAGCCAGATACGGTGAGCAGATCACGGCAATAAACAGAGACAGTAAAAACGGCTCCAGAATGGCCGCCGCAGCGCGCATTCCGGCAACCACGATAATAAACGCCGCCGCCAACAGTAAAAAGCGGGCCATGGGTGAAAGTTCAGTCGACATGTTTGTCCCCATTTACACGATAAGCTTATTTTTTCGCCAAGCCGGTGATCCCCCGCCCGCGGCGCCCTGCGGCACACCGCGGGTATCGAACTTATCACCCGGTTTGACATCTATTATTCCACACCGCTACAGTGGGCGCTCGCGATGACTGTAGCTATCCGCAGGCTCGAGCCCGACAGGAAAACCACGATGACAAACACCCGCATTACTGCCCTGATAACCGCCCTTGCCGCCGGCGTCCTCAGCCTACCGAATCACGCACAAATTATCACCCATTGGTATTTCGGTGCCGGCCTGCTCAATTCCGACCACGAGGTGCCGGATCAAAATCTCAGCGGGCCTTTTTCCGGCGGTGGTACCCAGACACTCAATACCGTGGCGGATACTTCCGATAACGGCTGGAAGCTGTTTGGCGGTTACCAGTTACACAAACACTTTGCCGTCGAAGCCGCGTTTATCGATCTGGGCAAGTTTAACCGCGTGGGCACCAGCAACCTGATTGATGTACCCATTGTCACCGCCGAGGACCAGATCATCATCGACGTTGAATCCGACCTCGATACCGAGCTAAACCCCCAGGGTCTCAGCCTCACCGGGATCGCCCTGTTGCCGCTGTTCAAAGGGTTTTCCCTGAACGCCCGCGCCGGGTTACTGTTTACCAACTACCAGGCTAAAACCCGCTCCGTCACGCGTATCCCGGCATTTATCCTGGAAGGCGACGAATTCCCCGCTACCACCATCAGGGATACCTTCACCGAAACGGTCAACGATATAGAATTCAGCGCCGGGCTCGGCTTCGACTACCGGCCGCTGGCAGACTGGAGTATCGGCTTCCAGTGGGAGCGCTATTTCGACGTCGGCAGCGATGATATCAATGTGGAGGAGGATGTGGATATTGTCGGTGTGAGTGTTACTTATCACTACTAGGCCCGGCAATTATTGCATTGAATGAATCCGGCGTTTTATTTTTACATCAAGCCCTCTGTAACACCCACCGCAATCCACCTGTAAAAATATGTGAAGCAGTTCACACCAGGCCGGTTCTATGTCACTAATGTTACAATTTAAAGACCCGCACCGGCCGGCGACATCCGCAGCCAACTGCTGGTAATCCAAAAAGGCAGGCCGGCTATTGCCTCGTAGAGTTAGAGGGCTAGCGAGCTTCGCTTGCGGGCCCCGGCATAACCCCCTGCGCACCGGGTCCCAACGGCTGGCCATAACTGAACTCGACCTGATTGCCGCCGGGATCGCGCAGCCCGCAATAGTAACCGACGGGATAGGGTTCATCGCGCGGCTCCCAGATCAGACAGCCGTCCTGGCGGGCCCGCTCAGCCACTGCATCCACAGCCGCCCGACTCTCCAGTGCAAAGCCGAAGTGGCGGTAGTCTTGCGCCGGCAGCTCCAGTGTCCGGCCGCCGCTCATCATGACAAAAACAAAGTCGGTTTCGCGCCCCGACTCCGCCAGCCAGGCAATGCGCTTGCGCCCGCTGCTGCGTTCATGAACAACCGACATAGCGCAGTAGTCGCGGTAAAACGCGACACAAGCGTCCAGGTCTTCCACATGCAGGGCGATGTGGGTAATCCGCGGATACATGTCGAGCCTCACCCGTGTGTGTATCGAAGCCTGGGTACAGTGTAGAGAGTTGGGTGCAGCGAGTACAGGGTATAACGCAACGCCTGCTACTGCTTCTCGGGATGCCGCCCGATAAAGTGTCGGTCAATCAGCGCTCTGCAATGCGCAGCATCCCGTTCATGGTGACCACTGGTGGTTATCAGTTGGCACAGGTGCAAAGTCCGGGAGGGGTAATCCAGCGCCACCAACAGCACCGGCACCCCGGCAGCATGGGCAATGCGCACAAAACCCGTTTTCCAGCTCTGCACTTTGCTGCGGGTACCCTCCGGCGTCATGCCCACCCATAACTGCGGGTGATCGCGGTACCAACCGGCCACTTTGGCGACCATGCGGTGAGGGGACCCGCGGTCGGTGGGAATGCCGCCGAACCATTGAAACAACCCTTTGAACGGCCAGAAAAATGCCTCCTGCTTCATCAAAAAAGACAGTCTGACACCGAGCCCCAGAATCGCCGATACCGCGAGAATAAAATCCCAGTTGGAGGTGTGCGGCCCGGCCGCCACCACCAACTGGGAACGGTCGGGAATGGTGCCGGCCACCCGCCAACCCAAGAGGCCGAAAACACGGCAGCCGATCCAGCGGGTAAAACGGTTACCGAGGCGCGGCATATGCCCGGGTCGGGCCAGCGCCTCGAGTCTGACCGGTGTCGTCTCAGTGTTCCCGCGTGGCTCTGAATTCGACATCCGGGTAGCGCTCCTGGGTTAGCGACAAATTCACCCGCGTTGGCGCCAGGTAAGTCAAATGGCCACCGCCGTCGAGCGCGAGATTATCGCCGCACTTGCGTTTGAACTCCTCGAGCTTTTTTTCATCGGCGCAGTCCACCCAACGGGCCGTATTGACGTTCACATTCTCGTAGATGGCCTCTACTTTGTATTCATCGCGCAGGCGGTAGGCAACGACTTCAAACTGTAACACCCCCACCGCGCCCACCACGATATCGTTGCTGTGCAGCGGAAAGAACACCTGCGTCGACCCCTCCTCCGACAGCTGTTGCAACCCCTTCTGCAACTGCTTGGTCTTGAGCGGATCCTTGAGACGGATACGGCGAAACAGTTCCGGCGCAAAGTGTGGAATGCCCGTGAACTTCAGCTCTTCGCCCTCGCTGAAAGTATCGCCAATCTGGATGGTGCCGTGGTTGTGCAGTCCGATGATATCGCCGGAAATGGCTTCTTCGACCGCGCTGCGGTCACCGGCGAGAAACGTTACCGCGTCGGCGATTTTGACATCCTTGCCGATGCGCACATGACGCATTTTCATGCCCCGGGTGTAGCGGCCCGAACACAGCCGCATAAAGGCCACGCGGTCGCGGTGTTTCGGGTCCATATTCGCCTGTATTTTGAAGACAAAACCGCTGAACTTTTCCTCGCCCGCCAGCACCTGGCGCTGGCGGGCCTCGCGGTCCTGCGGTGGCGGGGCCCACTTAACAAAACCGTCGAGCATCTCCCTGACCCCAAAGTTACCCAGCGCGGTGCCGAAAAATACCGGCGTCAGGCGCCCGGCCAGGTACTCGTCCAGATCAAACGTGTGGGTGGCGCCTCGCACCAGTTCAATCTCCTCGCGAATATCATCCGCATAAGCGCCCAGCAGCTCAGAGGCGGCATCACTGTGAAGACCCTCGATGCGAATATCCTCGGGCAGTGTGTGCCCCATACCCGACTGGTAAATGTGTAAGGTATCCGTGTAAAGGTTGTAAACACCCTTGAACTCCTTGCCCATGCCCAGCGGCCAGTTGATCGGCGCCGCGGCAATCTTCAGCACATCCTCAACTTCGTCCATGACTTCGATGGGGTCGCGGATATCCCGGTCCATCTTATTGATAAACGTCAGTATGGGCGTATCGCGCAGGCGGCACACCTCCATCAGCTTAATGGTGCGATCCTCCACACCCTTGGCGCCGTCAATCACCATCAACACCGAATCCACCGCCGTCAGGGTGCGGTAGGTGTCTTCCGAAAAGTCCTCGTGCCCGGGTGTGTCCAGCAGGTTGACAGTGCGTTCCTGATACGGAAACTGCATCACCGAGGAGGTCACTGAAATACCGCGCTCCTGTTCCATGGTCATCCAGTCCGACTTGGCATGGGGACCGCGTTTGCCCTTGACGGAACCGGCCAATTGAATGGCGTTGCCAAATAGCAGCAGCTTCTCGGTAATCGTGGTCTTGCCGGCATCGGGGTGTGAGATGATAGCGAAAGTGCGTCGCTTATTGATTTCATTAACAAAATTGCTACCACTCATACATTAAAAACCCTTATTTGCACCTAATTTTATACTCGTTTACAAAACCACTTTTTGTTCGTTAAAAAGTGAACCTCGGTATCCAGTACTTTGATATCCTTTTTTCAAGCGCCGACGAACGCCAGTAAGGCACTGAAGTCGTGCCTGTCAGCCGCTCTAAGCGCTGCAATATACTGACTGCGCCTCTCATTCATGGCTTTCAGTCTGTAACCACCTGCCCAGTCAATGGCTGGCTCATTTAACAGTTTTGTCAACACAGCATCCGCCATTATTCGCGCATGGCGTCCATTCCCGTTTGGAAACGGATGAATAAATACCAGCTTATGATGAAACCGTGCCGCCAATTCTTTAGGCGGATAGATGCCATGTTCAACCCAGTATTTGGCATCGTCTAACAATTGCCGCAGCTGAATGGCGACCTGAGCAGGATCAACACCGATATTCTTTCCGGTGCACCGGAATGTCCCCGCCCACTTCCATACACTACCAAACAAGCGTTTATGAAGCTCTAGCACGAAGGCTTCCGACAACACATCCGGATGTTTTTGCTTAGCCAGCCATTTCAACCCTTCCGTAATACCCGCCTGTTCAAGCTGGTCTAACTCGCCTCGGGTCGATACGTGCTTAAACTTGAGGCCTGCCAGTTCATCGGGATCAAGCGGCGTCGCACCATCGGGGTTATCGACAAGACTTGAGTATTCATCTGTCATTCATCATTCCAAAAGTCTGACGGTATCTTATCCATGATTTGCGCGGCTACACGCTCAATCTCATACTCAAGCTGGTCTTTACTCAATGACTGCGCTTCAAGCGCCATATGAGTAGATGCGGCCTTGACCTGCGCGCGCGCTTTCTCAATGGCACGCTCTTTGATCACATCTTCTACATTTTGTCTTGGTACAATCGCATACACAAATTTGCAGCCCATCGCCGCTGCCATGGTCTGCATGGTTTTCAGTGTGACGCTGCCATGGGGCTCATCTTGCTCAGCTTTGGATATTCTGGCTTTGGTAACGCCAAGCTTTTTAGCCAGTTGCGTACCTGACATACCAAGCGCCGTTCTGACAGTGCGCAACCAGCCTTCCTGTGGAAGCCCGTAGTTAGGGAGCATAGCCAAGCTACCAAATTGGCTTACGGCTTGGTTAACTTTGTCTCGATATTGCTTGGCAACTATCTTTTCTATGCTCATTGTCAACCTTTATGTGTACAGGCACACAAAATTCGAATACATTTTTATATACCTAAAAACACATTGAGTCAACAAAAAAGTTGACATTTAGCTTTGTTTGGTAAACTTTTAAATTGACTAAAATCAGTGAAAGTAAATATAAATGTATATAAAAACAGTTTGCGACGCCCTCTATTTACGGCGCTAAACGCTGCAAAAACAAGCATACTTAAACCGGTATGATTTAAAACAAAGACGCTATCGGTACCTACAGTGCCAATAGCCAACATTCTTTAAACTTTCCGGGCTCGGCTTGACGGCATGGCGGCAAGTCCAGCGAAGCATGAGCGATTCAGACCATTTGGCCACTGGCCCCAAAAAGCACACTTAAAAGGGCCACACTTAAAAGGGCAGCCCCCGCTCATTTCACTCGAGGTAATAACAATCCCGACATCAGGGGCTAGCGTGAAAAGAACGGTAGCGACACATTAAATCAGGCGGCCACAGTATCGGCCTTGGCCGGCGCCGGCAGCCCCCGCAACCGGGCACGCAGCCAGAGGTAGGCAATCGCGCCGACCAGGAGATTGGTCAGGGCCGTCGCCACAAACAATCCCATCAGGCCGAACTGGGCCATCAAGACCCAGGCCAACGGCAGGAAGATACCGGCCACCCGCAGAAAAGAAATCACCAGCCCGGGAATGGGCATACCCAGGCCGTTAAAGGCGGCGTTGACGGCCATCACGATCCCGTAAGCGCCGTAGCTGATCGGCACAATGGACAAATACAGCACGGCGACGGGCAACACCGTATCGGAATCACTAAACAGGGCGGCGATGGGTTCACCCACCAACCACAACAGCACCGCCACCAGCACACCGAACCCGAGGCAAAACAGGGTGAAGACCCGCAGCACCTCAAACAGGCGGTCGCGACGCCCGGCGCCGAGATTCTGCCCGCAAAACGGCCCCACAATACCGGACAGGGCGTAGAACACGATCAGTGCGATCGGCTCTATCCGCACTGCCACACTGTAACCGGCCACTGCGGCGTCACCGTACTGGGAGATAAAATAAACCACCACAAAACTGGCCAGGGGGATAATGACATTGGTCACCATCGCCGGCGCCCCGATATGCAGTATGGCCTTCCAGGACTCATAGATAGTACGCAGTCGCACCAGCGGGCTGACCAGTATATGCATGCGCACCTGCAGCACATACACCGCCGCAATCAGGGTAATCAGGCGAGTGAACAGGGTAGCCAGTGCCGCGCCCTGTAGCTCCAGGCGCGGAAAGCCGGCCAAGCCGAAAATCAACAGCGGGTCCAACACCACATTCAGCACAGCGCCACCCATCATGATATAAGCCTGGATATGGCTCAGCCCCATAGCCCGCATCGATGCCATGGCGACCATCGGCACCAGTAAAAACGGCGCGCTCAGGTACCAGATACTCATATATTCACGAATCAGCGGCAACAGCTCCGGCGAGGCGCCCTGGGCGGTAAACAGGGGATCGATAGTCAACCACCCAAGCAGACTCACGGCGACAGCGATAATAAAGGTGAGACTGACCCCATCGGTGGCGAGGCGCCGGGTCAGGCTCTGGTCACCGCTGCCGATAGCCCGCGCAACAGCGGACGAAGTGCCGGCCCCGAGACCAATAGCGATACTGGTGAGCACCATCACCACCGGGAAGGTGTAGCCGATCGCTGCCAGCTCCTGCACCCCGAGTTGGGCGACAAAGAAGGTATCGGCCGCGTTGTAAGACATGGTAGCCAGCAGCGCCCAGACCATCGGCAGGGCCATATTGTATAAATGCCGGGGTACCGACCCCTGAGTCAGGGTCGCATGCAGGGTAGGCGCCATAGAATTCCTTACCGTCTGAACCTGGTCAGCCGCCAAAAAGGCGGGAGTATAACATTTCCCAGGTCTGATCCCGGCGCAGATTGTCAGTCGCAGTGATCTTTCCAGCCGGGGATGTGTCGGTGCAGGGTGTTTTTCAGCCCCACACTAAAACCTTGAGCCAAAAGAGAAGTGTAGTAGCAAGCGGCCCCGGCCCGCAGAGGCTCCACTACCGGAAGTCCTGAAAATACCCTGTATCGGCGCGGCCCGCGCTGGATGGCACTCACTTGACAAGGACTTATAGAGCAGAGGGCCGGACACCTGAGCCGATATGGCTGAGGTAGGTTCGATCCCAGCCCGAGCCACAGGCCTCACTACCGATAGGATGCGTGCAAGCTGACCAGTTGCGCACCAACCCCGTAGATACCGCCCGGCACAGGTACCCAGAAAACCTCCGCCGCCAGCCCGGCCCGGTCGCGCACCTCGAGCATGCGGGCGACGGTCGCCGTCTGGCCGTCGTCACCCAGGGGAAAAGTGCCAAAATGGATGGCCATGCTCTGGCGCGACTGTAAAATCCGGTGCGCCTCCAGCGCGTCGGCCGGCGACAAATGATTATCGCGCATAAACCAGCGGGGCAAATAGGCGCCGATAGGCAACAGTGACAACTGCATGGGTCCGAAGCGCTCGTTGATCAACGCAAAGTGGGGCCCGAGACCGGTGTCGCCGGCAAACAGGATCGGCCCCTCGCTGGAGGCAAATACATAACCCATCCACAGCGTACGATTCGTATCCAACCGGGTTCGGGTCGACCAGTGCTGTGCAGGCACGCCGTGGATCGTGAGCTGCCCATTCACTGCCAGGGGTTGCCACCAGTCCAGCTCCACCACCTTTTCAATGCCCGCCCCGGCCAGCAACTTGCGGTTGCCCAGCCCCGCCACCACCGTCGGCTGATCGCGCTCCCAGAGACGCTGCAGGCTCGGCAGGTCCATATGGTCGTAGTGATTGTGGCTGATCACGACATAATCGATCGGCGGCAAGTCCTCAAAGCGCACACCGGGGTCGTGGTAGCGCTGCGGACCCAACCAGCTTACCGGGCTGGTGCGGTGCGACCAGATGGGATCGGTGAGGATATTGATGCCGTCCACCTGCACCAGTACCGTGGCGTGATTAATAAACGTCACCGTCAACCCCTCGCGCACCCGCGCCGGCGGCAGCGCGGGTCCGGCTTCGAGCGGTAACCATCGCCACTGTTCCTCGCGCTCGCGGTTGAACACCCACCTGAGCAGGTCACCCAGCGACTTCTCCCGGTATTCCGGCGCCAGGTTGCGAAAGCGCTCGCCGTCAAAATTCTCGCTGACCGGCCCGCGATAACCGGGCACTGACGAGCAGGCCCAGAGCATGCACAACACCAGTGTCCCGCCCAGCAAAAAACGCCATTTTACGGCCATCTCATCCACCCCATCGTCCTCACCACAGAGGCCGCACTGACAATCACTCGTCGCACTCCCACCACACAGGAACCGGCCCCGCCAGCCACCGACAGAGCGGCCGTACTACAACACCGGCACGCCACCCCAACCGCTCGCGCTGTGACAATGTGCCACATTCCGCGCCCGCCGCGCTACACCTATGATAGACCGCCAAACCGTCGCGTTTTTACGCGCCTGCGATTATCATGGCCAGCATGTCGAAGCTACCCCTCGCCCTGTCCGCTCCCAAGCAAAACCTGCGCCGACTGCTGGCCATTCGCAGCGTCCTGGTCGTCTCGCTGCTGGCGGCGATTGCCTTCGCCCACTTCAGTCGCCAGCTACCCCTGCCCTACGCCACCCTGACCTTGATTCTGGCCGGACTCACCATTATCAGCACACTGACACTGGTGCGCCTGGGCCGCTCATGGCCGGTAACCGAGGGAGAATTCTTCGGCCAGATCGTCATCGATATCGCCAGCGTCACCCTGCTGCTGTATTTCAGCGGCGGCGCCGGCAACCCCTTTGTCTCCTACTACCTGGTACCCCTGAGTATTTCCGCCGCCACCCTGGCCTGGCACTACACCTGGATCGTGGCCCTGCTTTCCCTGGCCGCTTACAGTGGCCTGTTGTTTTACAGCCTGCCCATTGCCGAGTTGGCCCCGCCGAGCGGGCATCACCACGCCGGCGGCGAACTCAACCTGCATATCATCGGCATGTGGCTCAACTTTGTTGTCAGCGCCGGGCTGATCACCTACTTTGTCGTAAAAATGGCGGCGGCGCTGCGGGAACAGGAGGCGCAGTTGGCGGCTCACCGCGAAGACAACCTGCGCGATGAACAATTGATGGCGGTCGCCACTCTCGCCGCCGGCACCGCCCACGAACTGGGCACGCCCCTGTCCACGATCAAAGTCCTGCTGGCCGAAATGCGGGCCGACTACCGGGACAATCGGTCGCTCAACGATGACCTGGCCCTGCTGCAATCCCAGGTTGACCACTGCCGCGACACGCTGCATCAACTGGTGCGACAAGCCGGCCAGGCCAGCGGTGACGGACCGCGCTCACTGCGCGCCTACTGCAATCAGCTTATCGACAAATGGCTGCTGATGCGCCCGGATGTCAAGGCAAAAATCCGTTTTAATGCCACTGGCGGCGATCGCGAGGCAAGTATTCACCCCACCGTTGATCAGTCTATTATCAACCTGCTGAACAACGCCGCCGATGCCAGCCCCGAGCAGGTCGAGGTGGACATCGACTGGACCGAGCAGCAGTTGTGCATCGATATTGGCGATCGCGGCAAGGGCGTGCCGGTAGAACTGGCCGACCAGTTGGGCAAACCCTTTCTCACCAGTAAGGGCAAAGGTTTGGGGCTCGGCCTGTTTCTGACCCACGCCACACTGTCGCGCTACAACGGCACCGTAAAACTTTACAATCGCGAGGGCGGCGGCACATTGACGGAGCTGCGCCTGGCGCTGGCACCCACGGAGACGGCCTCGGCGCCGGCACCACACTATGCACACTGAACCGCACTCGAATCAAACACTGTTGATCATCGATGACGACGAAGTGTTTACGCGCGTACTGTCCCGGGCCCTGGGCCGACGCGGTTACCACATCGTCACCGCCGCCAACGGCACCGACGCGATAGCGGCGCTGGAGGAGCAAGCCGTCGACAAGGCGATTGTCGATCTGAAAATTGCCCGCGAATCCGGCCTGCAATTGATCCCCACCCTGAAACAAGTGCAGCCCTCGCTCGCCATCGTGATGCTTACCGGCTACTCCAGCATCACCACCGCCGTTGAAGCCATTAAGCTCGGCGCCGTGAACTACCTGTGCAAACCCGCCGATACCGATGAGATACTGGCCGCCTTCGACGCCGTCGGCGGCAATCCGGATACGGCAATCACCCATCGCCCGCCATCGGTCGATCGCCTCGAGTGGGAACATATTCAAAAAGTGCTGGCCGAACACGACGGCAATATCTCCGCAACCGCACGGGCGCTGGGTATGCATAGGCGCACGCTGCAGCGCAAGTTGCAAAAGCGGCCGGTCAGGCATTAGCGCAGGGGCCGCCACCTCGACAGTTGAATTGCGCCGCCGGCATAGTAAAGTGGGAGACCTCCAACCCATTACCTAAAACAGGGGAAGGCGCCACCCAATGAAAAATCTGTCGATCACCACACTGCTTTGTCTGTTAGTCTTGAGTGCGCCGGCTCTGGCGCAAAATCGTATTGTCTCCGGCGCGGTTAAAGACATCTATGACGCCAACTGCGCCAGTTGCCACGGCGCCGACCTCAATGGCGGCCAGGGCGGTTCCTTGATCGACGGCCAGTGGCGCTACGGGTCTTCCAACGCCGCCATTACCAAAGTTATCCGCGACGGTATCGAAGATGGCGGTATGCCCGGCTTTGGCGCCACCCTGAGCGAGGAGCAAATTCGCGCCCTGGTGATCCTGATGCGTGAAGCGAAACAGGCGGCTGCCAGCACAACCCTGGCCCGGCGCCTGCAACCCGATAAAGGCGTGTTCAAGACCCAACACCACAACTTCAGTTTGGAACGGATGGGCGAAGGTACCGGTATTCTGTGGGCGCTGGATTTTTTCCCGGACGGCGCCATGATCGCCACCCAGCGCGACGGCGTACTGTGGCATTTCAAAGACGGTAAGCGCACCCCGATTAAAAACACACCCAAAGTCTGGCAGCACGGCCAGGGCGGCCTGCTCGACGTTAAGCTGCATCCCGATTACCCCGATAATCAATGGGTCTATCTCGCCTACAGCGAAAGCGGCGCAGCCGGCAGAGGGATGACCGCAGTGGTGCGCGGGCGGATTAAAGGGGACCGCTGGGTGGACCAGGAGGATATCTTTCGCGCCCCCCCGGAATTTCACAACCGTTCCAGAGTGCACTTCGGCGTGCGCCTGGTATTTAAAGACGGCTATCTGTTTTTCGGTATCGGCGACCGCGGCGCCCAGGACATGGCCCAGGATTTAACCCGGCCCTACGGCAAAATCCACAGGCTCCACGACGACGGGCGCATTCCCAAAGATAACCCCTTTGTCGGTAAGACTTTCGACGGCAAGCCGGCCTACGCCAGCATCTGGACCTACGGCAACCGCAACCCCCAGGGGCTCGACAGCCACCCGGTGACCGGCGCGCTGTGGGAGACCGAGCACGGTCCGCGCGGCGGCGACGAACTCAACCTGATCCGCAAGGGTAAAAACTACGGCTGGCCGGTAATCACCTATGGTATGAATTACAGCGGCACGCCCATTACCGATAAGGTCGAAAAACCGGGCATGGAGCAGCCCGTACACTTCTGGGTACCCTCGATCGCGGTATGCGGCACAGAGTTTTACGAGGGCGGCAACTTCCCGAAATGGAAAAACCACCTGTTCGCCGGCAGCTTGTCGGCGCAGCAGTTGCACCGCCTGGAGATTTCAGAACAGGGAGAGGTCATCGCCGAGGAGATTGTCTTGAAAGACCAGGGGCGCATTCGCGATGTGGCCAGCGGTCCCGACGGCAATCTGTATATCCTGCTCAACCAGCGCTCGCCGCAACGGGGGGCGATCTACCGCCTGGTCAATAGGGACTGACCGGCAGGGACAGGGCCACCCGACCACATAATCAAGGTCACCAGCAGCGCGATAACGCGCTGCGCCTGTGGCCGGCACAGATCATCAGCTACTGCCGCCGGCGACTGCGGAGCGCGACCGCTTAGAGCGAATGCCGCGATCAACCTCACCGCGCTCCACCAGCCGCTGGTGCGCCGCCACCATCCGCTGTAACAGCCGCTCGGCACCGGGCACGCTTTTGTGCACCGTAAAAAATAACTCAGCCTGAAAGAACTGTACGGAATCGAGGCTCTCGATAGCATGGCGCTGCACCGGCCGGTCGGTAACAACTGTCAGGCCGAGAAAATAGTCCACCCGGCCGCTGGCCAACAGGTGCATGGCCTGGTCGGCGGTCTTGACAGTTATCACCTGGTTGCCGTGCTCGGGGTTGGTGACATAGTCGTCGTAGCCGCCGTAGGCCAGCCCCAGAAACACGGCGACGCGCTTGTTTTTCAGATCCCGGATCGTCCCGATCGCAGCCTTGCCATTGCGCCAGTAGATGCGGCCCTGCACCTGCACGGCCGGCTGTCGGGCAAAGATCACCTTGTCGCGATACACGGGAACAGCCCTCGAGAACAGTCCTATCTGTATATTGCCCGAGGCGATATTGTGGTAGAAACGCTTGGTGGGATACTGCCGGGCCTCGTAATCGATACCGGCTTCAGTCATCACGTCGACGAACAGCCCGGCGACTATGCCTTTGACCTCACCATCTTCATAGTAATTGAGCGGCGGTAAGTGTGGATATCCGGTGCGGTAGCGTTCTTCCGCAACGGCGCGGGACAGGCAGAAACTGATCAGCACACCGGCGCACACGGCGGCAATTCTCGCGTTGCGCCGAGAGGTAAAAGCAAGACTCATAAGGTCATCGAACCAGGGTTGGTTTATGGAGTTACCGCGGCTTATGAGTATACCGAGTGCGTCGTTTTTTCCCAAGCGTTTGCTGCGCCTGCGCAGGCGCGCGGCTTATCTCGACTCACCAATACTACAATAACCTCCTGATCCGCCGGTACGCCTCTTTGACTTCTTCAGCCAGCAACCTGGCGGCTGCGCCGACTTCTTTGGACGCCTCGCCCGCCTCGCGACCCACCCGCGCCGCCTTGGCTCTAAAGTGTTCCCACTTGTGCTCGGCCTCGTCCCACTCTTCGCGGGCCTCGAGTTTGGCAAGGTTTAGTTTCACCTGCAACTCATCGCGCTCGCGCTTCAACCGCTCGCCCAGATCATCCAACTCCTCACGTAGTTTATCAAGGGTATCGTTACTCATAATTATGCGCTCCGGTTCGATAGAGTCCTGCCAGTATAGAGGCGCATACCCGCCCGACGTTGACCTGAATCAACAAGAACACGGCCGCCGGCCGCCCACTCAATCCCCTTGAGTACACCGCTAAATAGCATGTTCGTGACCAGGCGGCGAGTCTTGTCCAACCTGTTGTGTAGGGTCGGACCAGCAGAGCGGTCAAAAAAGAGCGGGATTCCGGCGCTGCCGTCCCCTTGAGATTTATCAGTGCGCCCCAGCGTCAATCCGGCGTACCGGCGGCGCGGGGTCCGTCGGCAACCAGGTTGCGCATCCAACGCCGGCCGCGGGCCCGCGCACCAAAGAGCAGCACTTTAGCGAGATCCTCCGCATAGGAGGCAACCACCACCCACGGCAGTGCAAACCCGGCAGCGGCGGCAAACCAGGCCGCCGGCAATCCCACCAGCCACATACCGACCAGGTCGGTAAACAGGCAGTAGCGATTGTCGCCGCCGGCACGCAACACACCGAGAGACAACATCACACTGATGACCTTCAGCCAGGCGCCGGCGGCGATAATCACCAGCACCGACTTTGCCTGCGCCTGGGTCTGGGCCGGTAAGTCGCCATAGGGCAGCAGAATCAGGTCCCGCCCCAACACCATCAGTAAACCGATTACCGCACCCAGCACCGGGGCGGCCAGCGTAAAGTTTTTTGCGTAAGTAAACGCCTGTTCGAATTCGTTGGCCCCGAGACGCTGCCCCACCATCACCGCACAGGCAGAGGCCAGCCCGACAAACGCCGACAAAACCGCTCCCTCAATCGGCGCCAGCATACTGATCGTGGCCAGCGCCCGGGTGCCGAGTTGGCCGTAAATCAAATGATAGACAAAAGCGCCGGCCGACCAGACGCCGAAGTTGAGCGCCATGGGCACCACCAGCCGATAGACCCGCGACCATTCGCGGCCGCTGTAGCGCCGCAGCAGTGCCTGCCTGCCGGGCCAGCACAGGTGTCGCACCCACCAGAGAAAACCTGCCAACAAGAACAGATGAAAAACCCGGGCGATGTTGGTGGCCCAGGCGGCGCCGGCCACGCCCAGCGGCTCGACACCGAGCCCGCCGTTGATCAGCCAATAGTTGAGCAGGATATTCAGCGCAATGGCCACCACACCGAAGACCAGCGGCAGCTTTACCTGCCCCATTCCGCGCAAGGTGCCTTCGAATATCAGTATGAAGCAGACCGGCACTATCGACGGCAGGGTAATGTGAAGGTACCTGGCGCCCGTGGCAATCACCGCAGCGTCATTGCTGGCCCAACTAACCACCACACCGGCATACACCAGCGCCGCCAGCACCAGTGGCAGTGCCAGCACCAAACTGACCGCGCCCATCAACACCACCATCTGGCGCACCTTGGCCGGCTGGCGGGCGCCGATAAGCTGCGCGGCCAGCACGCTGCTGCCGATGGCGAGGCTGTTGAGCAAGATTAACAGGACAAACTGGGCACGACTGCCCAGCCCGACCGACGCCACCGCCACATCGCCGAGGTGGCCGACCATCATCACATCCACCATGCCCAGTATCGCCACCAGAATACTCTGCAGCGACACCGGCCAGGCCAGCGCCCAGCACTGGTGCAGCAGCCGACGGTCAACATTTTTAAACATAGTCAGCGCTGTTTACAGACTCGGAGAATTACAGGTAAGCCACTTGGCGGGCCGGTAAATGTGCAGGAGGCCTGACGGGGCCCGACCGCAGGCACGAGTTTCGCCTATCGGATTGGAAAAAGCCAGGGCGGGTTTTGGATTCAGGATTCACCGCCCTGGGGATTAGCCCGGACTGACATTTCCTTCAGACCTGGTGATGTCGTCGCAAGGACTGAGTACAACAAAAGAGATAAGCCGTTTGGCATAACCAAGCGGCTTATCAATGTGCAGGTCCGAGGGGGTGGAAGGCCGGCTGTCAGAACTTGGCACGCAATCCAAGGGTGAGACGACGGTCAGACTCAAGAACCTGGAACGCGGTGCCGGTCGCACCGGTGTTAACGGTTGACTCTCCAGTTAAGTTGGTAATATTCGCCACCACGGTAAAGTTGTCGTTAATGTCATAGGTTGCCGAAAAATCCCATTGCTCCAGATCTTCCCGGTAATCATTGCCCATAGTTGGGTCATCGGGGTCCGCACCCACAGAAACGCCGAGGGGGCGAACCCGCTTGGTGTCGAAGTTATCCAGGAAACGATCCCGGAAAGTATAAGCCAAACGAATCCCCAGGCCTTGATACTCGTAGAAAAATTGGGCATTGAAGGTATCCTTGGAAATATCTTCCAGAGGCACGCCATCCGGGTCCTCGCTGTCGGCATAGGTGTAATTAAGATTGACACCCAAGCCACTCCAGCGGCCGGGCAGGAAGTCCATCATTTGTTGATAGCCTACTTCCAAACCTTGAACCTTACCGGATTCACCATTGGTCCGGGTGGTTGTCTCAACACCCAGTCGACCTTGCGCATCAAATGCATCGAGCTCTGCACGGCTCGATGAGAAGGTGAAAGTGGGAGAATCGCCGACGCCTTCCGGACGGACACAAACTTTATCAAAGTCATCTTTGTTAGTCTGGGTTGCAACAATGTCCGGCAAGTCGGCACAGAACGAGTCACTTTTCAGGAAAGACTGAATGTCTTTATAGAAAATCGCTACCGACGCCGCATTACCACTGCCCCAGTAGTGCTCAGCCGAAATATCGTACTGGGTGGCACGGAAAGGCTCCAAATCGGGGTTACCCCGGGTCGCAGTGGTAAATGCATCCTGAAAGTTAAAGGCCGGGCTTAACTCATCGAAATCGGCACGGCGCATTACCTTGCCTGCGGCAAAACGTAAAACGGTGTTCTCGCTAAAATCCCAAGTGATATTTAAGCTTGGCAGCGTATCGTCATAAGTAGTGCCATCTGAAACGATGACACCTTGCTCGAAGGCACTTGACGTAATATCCGTTTCTACATAACGGGCACCGACAACGGCGCGAACAGAGCCAAAATCCAGCTCAGTCTGTAGATAAAATGCTGAAGTATCTTCGTTGATCTCTGTGAAAAAGCCCTCTTGAAAGGCGAGGTTTGCGTTAAGATCACCGGTAATCGCCAAGTTTGTACCCGCCAGCAGTTGCTTAACAATGTCGAAAGTCGCCTGTTGATTTCGCAGTGTACTGACGTTAAAAGCCGTGACGCGCGATAATTCGTAAGGGCCGTTGCGACCGGAATAATCAAACGCATCACCCCAACTATAATCAACGATTTGACCGGGGAATTGGGCGGCAATATCCTCCATCCAGATGATATCCGGATTGCCATCGACATCCAGAAGATCCCTATGGATATTGGCTATACGCAACTGGCGTCGAGTCTGCTCGAAATCGCGCTCGGTGCTGCGAAAACCTGCCTTAACCGCACTAATCCATTGCATACCAAACGGTTCTGCATATTCGACATCCAGGCGGAAAGCGTCTTCCTCGTTAACAGCATTATCACGTGTATCTTCATAGCGGCGAAACGCCTGGTTTTGTTGGTCGGTCAGCAGGAAACCTTCCTCAAAATCGACGGTCGGCGCCCCGCTCTGGCTGCCGACAAACCTGACCAAACTAAACCACTCGTTACTCGCTGCCGGGTTTGCCTCTTCCAGCGCGCGGTCGATACCCCGAAAACGGAATTCCGAGGTGGGTTCATAGGTATCGGCTTCCGAGGTACTGAATTCGGCAGAGACTTTCAGTTTATCGGTAAAATCCCACTCACCACCCAGGGCGTGGGAGAACGAGTCTGTGTTGCGGAAATTCGATGCTGATGTCTGTAAGGGGAGCACTGACAACTCGAAATCCTGCAGTTGGCCGTCCCCATCTTCATGAGTCACACCCGGTGTTGTAATTGGGGTGCCGCCAACATGAAGCAACGAGAAGGCCTCTTGGCTACCTGACCTTTCAGTTATATTGAAATCCAGATAGAACTGACCTTGCTCGGATGCCGGCGCCCATTGTAAAGACAGGTTAAAGGCAGTGCGCTCACGGTTCTCGGTGCGGGGATTAAAGGTGTGCTCTCGACCGTAGACATAGTTGCCGCTGGGGGTATTCTGCGCATTATCAGCATCGTCAATGACACCATCGTTATTAAAGTCAACAGCGCCGACCTGGAGTTGAACCAGTGATTCATCGCGTCTTAATGTACGGTCCTGGTATGAAACCATTGTCATCGCACCAAAAGTCCCGGCATCGCCTAAATCCCAAGAACGGCCACCGGATACATTCAATATAGGCGCCCAGTCCTCTGACTTATCAGCGTACTCACCCAATAAAGAAACCGCAGTCAACGGCGCGTTTAGCTCCAGTGGGCGGGCGGTTACCAGATTGATGGTTCCACCGAGCGCACCCTCAACCATTTCAGGCGTGGGTGACTTGATAACCTCTACCCGGGACAGGAAAGCGGCTGGAAAATCTTCAAAGTTAACACCATTGCGGCCGCCGCCCTCGGCATCGGAAGTACCGCCACCCATGGTGGAACGGCCATTGATTTCCACACGGTTTTGCTTGAGGCCACGGATAGAGACTTCAGAACCCACGCCAAAATTGCGATTAATTGAAACACCGGTAACGCGCTGCAGCGCTTCGGCAATATTATTGTCAGGCAGCTTGCCGATATCTTCGGCAACAATGGCATCGATCACGCGCGAGTCGGCTCGCTTTAATTCAGAAGCAGCCTCAAGGCTGGCGCGGATACCGGTTACCACCACTTCCTCGATCGCCTCTTGTGAAACGCTGGTTTGCGCGAACGGCAAAAGTGATGTTGACAGTAGAAACATCGTCACATGTTTAGTACTTTTCATTATATCTTCCCCGTTTATTATTATCTTAGAGCTGTCTCTATTGACTTGGACAGCGCAGACATCCTGCCACAACTCCAACCAATTTGTAATACCAATATTGTAATCATATTATTATAGATTTGGACTATTGGTAATACCAAGCTGTCATAAGCTTTGCTCTCTATTATTACTTTAGAGCTACTTATATTCACCTGAATACCGAGAGCATCTTACCGTAGCGCTAATTAGTAGCGCGGAAGTATCTGCATCAACAATTGGTATTACAATTTCACAATAATGGTAATACCAATTTACTCTGCAATTGATTTGTTGATTAGTTAATTTATCCTGTACAACGGCAGACAGCTTTGATCGAACCTGTATGAACCGATGTGGGAAACGGAAGTGATAACAGACCAATAACGCCCGACAACGGCTCGCTGTGCTGGTGGTGTTCTGGAAAAAGGTGATGGCACAACGACAATTGGGGTAGCCTTTAGTCTAAACCTCTGTGCGACCTGAATTCGTCTGTAGGCAGGGCTCTGTATCGGCTGATTGATTTTAAAAAGGAAAGTGTGGCGGACCGGGCGGGGTTCGAATTCGGTGGTTTGTATTGGTGGCGAATTGAGCCAGGTGAGACAAATCGTTATTTCAGTCAATACCATTAAACGGATTGATAAGCTCAATTTGGCAGTGTTCAAAGTCTTTTATATTTCTGGTGGCCACGCCAAGCCCTCTTGATCTGGCTACCGCTGCAATTTGCCCATCCAAGTTGCTCATAGGGCGGCCGATTTCTTTTCGCTGACACATAATTTCTCCATATATACGGGCAGCACTCTCATCAAATGAAAGAATTCGCTGAGTAAAAGCAGCATCAATAAACTGTTCAAAACGCTCGCTCAGTAGTCGTCGGCGTTTACTTTCTGGCATTGCTCGAAGCCCACAGCCAATTTTAGCAATGGTGATTGTTGTTAAGTACAGCGATGTGACATCTCGGTCATTCAACCAGTTGAGAACCTGACTCGCAGGCGGAGACGGCATAAATTCCGAAACAACATTAGTATCAAGGATGATCATTTAGAAACTCAAAGGCTTATGGATTTCACGTTCGGGTAGGGTTAGTTCTCCGTTGTTATAAGCTGGGCTGAACAGCCTAACGGCAAGATCACCGAGGCGTTCTGGTGTCGTAACAGCACGTTTTAAAATTTGGCGCACCTCTTCTTCCATGGAAGTTCCGTGTTTAGCGACCTGTATCCGCAACAGGCGCAGAGTTTCTTCGTCAATTTCTCTTACGCTTAAACTAGGCATCGTCTACCTCCAAATGTGCAGCTAAATGGATGGTAGCGCTAGCAGTCATTGCTATCAAATTGATAAAAGTGACGGCACAGCTTAAACAAGCCAAGATACTGAACAGAGAATTGATGTGGAAAAATATTTAAAATCAATGACTTATAGGAAATAATCAGAGAAAAACAGATAAGTTATTGATTTAAAAAAGAAAAGCGGCGGACCGGACGGGGCTCGAATTTTTTATTGGTGTTTTGGGGTGTGCATGGATGTATTTAAGCTATTGTTTTTATTGATTATTTGTCACCGAGACACACCGGTGAATACGGCTGTTTTACTAAAACTAGACAAGGCTTGAATTCTCAGAAAGCAGAAGTGGCAAGAAAGCAGTTATAAACGGCGCCAGCCAATTTCCATTTCACCTCGGTCTAGCGGTATCTGAGCTATCATGATAGCATCCGAAAAGTACCCATATTGTGACACATTAGAGGTGATATATGATCGGGTCTATCGGAATACGTGAACTACGGGACTTGAGCAGTCAATTGCCGGAGAAAGCCGCGGCCGGCGAAAGCTTCTTCCTCACCAAGAACGGCACCGCTCTCTATTACGCCATACCAGTTGATCAGGCTTTGATGGATCATGGTTCTCGCCTGGCCATTGCATTGAATCTCTACAAAAATGAAGCGCTCACAATGGGCCAAGCTGCCAAATTAGCTGAGCTATCTATTGAAGAATTTATGATCGAGGCGGGCAAAGCAGGCATAGCTGTTATTGATTACGATGACGATGTCCCAGATTCAGATATTACTGTTTGGGAACAGATACGGATGTAGTCGTAGCGGACGCTACACCGCTAATCATACTCAGCAGGTTGGATTTACTCAATAGTATCGCTGGGTTATTCAAGGCTGTTTACGTTACTCCAGGTGTGGTGCAAGAGTGCACTAAAAACAAAACTATGCCTGGAGCTGTGAAAATAGCCTTGGCTCTTGAGCAAGGTATTCTTTTAGCAAGTAGTGATTTTGATACCTCTGTTGTGGAAACGCTTAACTTGGATCGTGGCGAATCTGAATCAATTGCGTTGGCGCTTGCCTATAAATGTCCCCTTTTAATTGATGAGCGAAAAGGTCGAAGAATCGCTAAGAAATTGGGGCTTGATATTGTTGGTATAGGCGCTGCGCTAGTTATCGGAAAAAATCATGGTGTTATTGAATCAATAGCGCCATTACTTCAACAACTTGGTGCTATGGGCATTTATTTAAGCGAGAAAGTTAAGTCCCAAATACTTTCTCAAGCTGATGAAAAATAGACAATTGTATGATTTAGTCTGAACTAACCCAAGCTATTGAGCCTTTGGTATGCTGTCTAACATCCGCTTTCAACAAGAGCGGTAATAGCACCCAAATCCGCTACCAATACAAAGGCAGGGAATACAGTGAAACCCTCGACAAGCGCCCCAACAAAACCAATATCGCCTATGCGGCTAAAGTAAGACAGCAACGCCTCGACGATTTGCGCTTAGGACGCACGGATGAAGAATGGGAACAAGAAAAACACCAGAAGCCACCCATTGATCCTTTCACGACTTACGAAAAAGAAGCCATTCTGGGGCAACTCGACGGACAAACATTAATTTACTTTACCCTGGCCTTTGAAACCGGTGCCCGTACCAGTGAATTGTTGGCACTAACCTGGGACGATTACGACGGCAAACGATTAGCGATCAATAAATCAATGGTGCGCCGCGAAGTTAAACTCAGCACCAAAACCAATATGGCCAGAGAAGTGCTGTTAACACAACGCGCAAAAAATATTCTTAGAGAATGCCCGACACGGTTTAAAGGCGGCCCGATTTTTACGCATTCGCTCGGCGGCCAGTGTCTGGATGCAGACGACTTTAACCGACGTTGGCGAAAAGCATTAAGTGATGCCGGCATACGTTATCGTCGCGGTTACAACTGCCGCCATACCTACGCCAGTTTGGGATTAACCGCCGGGGCAAAGCCGGGTTTTCTCTGCCAACAACTGGGCCACACATTGGAAATGTTTTTCAGCACTTATGCCAAATACATCAAATCGGAAGATGACGAACTGGAGCTGGCCAAGATAGATGGCTTTAAATCGAACAGGAACTAAAGCGAACCAAAATGCAATAAATTATTTAAAATCAAATACTTACAAAATTTCTCATGTGAGATTAACTCAGCAAAACAGGAGAGTATATCAACTCCTCTAAGACTGCTAAAATGCTCTCAGTTAATGGTTTATTCGAGGTATACCTCATGACACAAGTGAATGTTGAGCTTCCAGAAAAAGTCTTTTCTGTGCTTCATTGCAGCCCTGATGAATTAAGCCAGGAAATGCGCCTGGCGGCGGCAACGTTGTGGTATCAACAAGGGCGTATATCGCAGGAGTGGGCCGCTAGTATCGCGGGCATGGATCGAACCGACTTTCTTTTGGCGTTGGCAGAAATGGGCAAGGACTCGTTTCATGTGGATTTTGACGAGTTGGACCGCGAGTTAAACCGTGGCTAAAACTGTCATTATCAATGCCTCTCCATTAATTTTTCTTTCCCGCAGCGGACACCTCTCATTACTGAAAACATTTGCTGACGAGGTGTGGGTGCCAGAACCGGTTGCCACTGAAATTCAGCAACGCGGTCCTGACGATATATCTGCACAAGCTATCCGCAACACTGACTGGTTAGTGGTTAAACCCGTTTCAGCGATTCCGATCGCTGTGGCAGAGTGGCGTCTTGGGGCCGGAGAATCTGCCGTGCTTGCGCTGGCGACAGAGTACGGTTTAGAAGCCATTATCGATGATCTGGCAGGTAGAAAATGCGCTGCAAGCCTCGACGTTTTTGTTAGAGGTACGCTGGGCATTGTATTGGTCGCCAAACAACGAGGAACGATTGAACTGGCTCGGCCCGTTATTGAAGATATGATTACCGCCGGACTTTACCTATCCAGAAAAGTGCTCGATAGGGCATTACAGCGCGTTGGTGAATAGCCCATTTCAACGTGAGAGGCTCAACCGAGCTGATCGAAAAGCGCCTGCAAAAAAGCACCCCACAATCACTGCTCATCACATCACCAAAATAACCGTTTACAAAAAAACTGGACAAAAACTGGACAGGAATTAGCTAAAAACAGCTAACCTATTGATTTAAAACAAGAATAATGGCGGACCGGACGGGACTCGAAACCGACACCCGACCGACGTCCGCAGACTGAGGTTTTCACCGACTACTCTCCCGCAAACATCAGGCACTAGCCCAACTACAACCGCAGGCGCTGTTTGCGAAAATCCCCCAATACTTCCCGCGCAGCATTATGCCCGGGTATACCCGTCACCCCCCCACCGGGATGGGCACCGGAACCGCACAGGTAAAGATTGCCGATGGGCGTGCGGTAATTCGCATAACCGAGCAGCGGCCGGTTGCTGTAAATCTGGTCCAACCCCATACAGCCGTGAAAAATATCGCCGTCCACCAGCCCAAACTTTCTCTCCAGATCCAATGGCGAGTGTATTTGCGTGGCGATAATACTGTCGCGAAAGTTCGGCGCATAGCGGGTCACTGTGTCGATAATAGTCTCGGCTGCCGCCTCTCGATGCCGATCCCAGCTAGCACCGCCGGCCAGGTGCGGGCGGAACTGCTGGCAGAATAGACTGGCCACATGTTGACCGGGCGGCGCCAGGGAATCATCCACGGTAGAGGGAATCAACATTTCCACAATCGGCGCCTTGGACCAACCGTAACGGCGCGCATCGGTGTAGGCACAGTCCATATAATCCATGGTGGGTGCGATCACAATGCCGGCACTGTGGTGCACGCCACTGCCGGGCCGGCTGCGAAACTCGGGCAGCGCCGACAGTGCCACGTTCATGCGAAACGTACCGGAGCCGCTGCGGTAGCCGCGCAGGCGCCGCACTAACTCCGGCGCCAACTCCCGTTCGTTAATCAGCCGCAGATAGAGCAACTTGGGCCCGACGTTCGCCACCACCGCGCGCGCTCGCACAGTGCTACCGCCAACAAGTCTGACACCAGTGGCAACACGATTGTGCACCAGCACCTCGGCCACTTCGGCTTCGGTCTCCACCTCCACCCCACGGGCCCGCGCCACTTTCAGCATCGCCTGCGTAATGGCCCCCATGCCGCCCACTGCATGCCCCCAGGCACCGCGCACCCCATTGGCTTCACCAAACACATGGTGCAGGAGGACGTAGGCGGAACCGGGCGCATAGGGACTGGTAAAATTGCCCACGGTGGCATCAAACGCAAATACCGCCTTGACATTTTCGTGCTCAAACCAGGTATCGAGAATGGCGGCGGCACTCTTGGTAAACATATCCAGCAGGTCGCGCCGGCGCGCCATGGGCAACTTGCGCAAACGCCGGCCCAACCCGCCGGCGCGCATCAAGTCGGCAAGGCCGCCGCCGATATTGGGCGGCGTGCGCAGCAGCTCGCCGCGCAACGCGTCCACCACACCGTCCAGCATCTGCTGGTAAGGCGCCAACTGGTCCGCGTCGTGCGCCGACAACGCGGCAATCGCCGCATAGTCGGCTTCACGGCCGGCGCCAAAACTCAGGTTTTCGGTGGGCGACAATAAAAAGAAATTGGATAACGGCCGCAGCAACACCTGCAATCCATGCTGATATAACTGCAGGTCATCGATGACTTTGGGATTGAGCAGGCTGACGGTATAGCTGGCGACGGAATTTCGAAACCCGGGGTGGAATTCTTCAGTAACCGCAGCGCCGCCGACCAGGGCGCGGCGTTCGAGCACTTTTACCTTGAGCCCGCCGGCCGCCAGGTAGGCGGCGCAGACCAGGCCATTATGCCCGCCGCCGATAATCAGCACATCGCAGTCGGTCGCCATGGCGCCGGTTAGCCGGCCCGACGCTGCGCCGGTTCAGGCCGGCCACCGATAGCGGTGCTTAGTTGAGTTCTTCGTCCTTCCAGAACTTGGTCCCCTTGATCGTAGCCTGGAGCACCAGGCCGCTCTCGGTCAGTTGATAAACGGTGATATCGTCGATAATCGCCTCACCGCCGACCGCACCGCCTTTATCACTGGCTTTGGCAGCCGCATCGGCCTGGGCGCCGAAAGTCCAGCCGCTGTCCAGAAAACGGTTCATGGCCGCCCGTGTATGGTAGACGAACACCAGGCGAAAATCCTTGGCGCCGGCGCCGAGCCCGAGTCCGAACTCACCCATTTTCATATAGGTGTCCCTGGCGGCGGCATTGTCCCGGACGATGCCGTAACCACCGCCAAAGCTGGCGAAAATGACATTGATATTGGCGTTGCTGAATACCCCGTAGCCGGCCGCACTGTTGACCTGCGCCTGTACATCGGGCTTGAGTTTGTACAGATCATTCAACACCTGGGTTCTCATATTTAAAATGGACTGGCGTTTCTCCGCGGGTGTTACGCCACCGGTGGTCGAGCAACCGCCGACAAACACCGCCACACCTATAATAAGCCCGCACAATATACGAATATTCATGGTTTTATCACATCCCCCTTTGCCACACAGATACTGCCAGAACAGCTAGCTGCCGTCCTTACCCGGCCACCATACTACTGCTGGTCGCTTAATAACAACTGAACAGGTGTCAGGCCTGCACCTAATTGACGCAGTTCACATAAAAACCACCTATCGACTGCCCTCAATAGAAAGCTTTTAACAATAATGCTCAAGAAAGCGCCCGCCGGCAGTGTCATTGTAGCCCCACTACCGTCCCATGGTACGCCCTACACAGCGCGGTTTTGCTTTGCAGTCAGGGCGAGACCCGGCGCGTTTTCGACCCTGAGTTCACTGGCGCGAAAAATATAAACCGCACCAGTACCGGGCTGCCCTGATTGTGCCTCCCCACGGCGGTGCAGGCCCGACACCGGAACAGTGCTTGAGAGCGGATTTTGAGTGGCCCGTTAATTGCTCCGATATCTACTCAACCTGACCGGGAGGCGGGTATGCAATACACGAGACCCATGATCGAGTTGGTGTACGAACTGCGCAGGCGTGTGCACGCGGACCTGAAACCGAGCATTAAACTCAGCAATCCCGAACTGTTCGACGAGTTGACGACACACTTCCACGCCACAAAATGCCCCATTACCAGAGCACTCACCAAAGAACTGTTTTCCCTGGCGGGCGATCCCTGGACGACCCTGCTGGAAAAAAATGAAAAACACGCCAGCAAACAGGTGGCCAAGGTATATCGGGGCCAGGCCAGCCTGGAGGACGCACCGGACCGGTCCGACAGCGGCCAGACCAGGCAAAAGCCGGTCAAGATATACCGCGGTCAGGTCGTCAGGTAACAGGGTCGAGCCGTCATTGCAGCCAACAGCCGCCACGTCCACAGAGCCGATGGAGACCTGCGGGCCTGCCGTTCAAACCACTCGCTGTCGCCACCACCACAGCACATGACTGCCGTCATGCCCCTCTTCCCACCCCCGCCTCATAAGGTTTGATAAATTGCAAAAATAACAACGAAAATTCCAATATCAAAAAATGCACAGTTATCTAGCAAAAAGCAGGTAGTAACAGCTATATCAGCCACTTAACATCCGGCACTTAAGGTTTGACGGTACCATGTTGCCTGGTCGTCTCCCGGTCGAATACCGCCTTTGGCAATTCATAAAGATAGCAAAAAGTCCTATTCTACAGACACACTGAGAGATAATTTATGAACTTCTTTAAGCTACTTGCAACAGGCGCGATGGTCGCGATACTAGCGGCCTGTACCACCGGCCAGCATCCGCTCACCGACGGCGCCAACGCACTTACCACGTCTACAGTTGGTAAAAATGCACAACAGACATTCGCGTCGACGGGTGGCCGGCTCTCCTTCGAGGACGAAATAGTTTACCACCTGTTTCAGCGCAGTTTCTACGACAGCAATGGCGACAATCACGGGGACCTCAACGGCATCACTAAAAAGCTGGACTACCTGCAGGAACTGGGGGTCACATCAATCCTGCTCACACCGCTCTACGATTCCCCCTTCTATCACAACTACTTCGCTGACGATTTTGAAAAAATAGACCCGCGCTACGGCTCCCTGGCCGACTACCTGAAGCTGGTGGAGGAAGTCCATCGCCGCGGCATGAAGATCTATATGGACATGGAAGTGCACTACGTGGCGGAAAACCATATCTGGTTTAAGGATTCGCTGCACAACCCAGACTCCAGGTACTCCGACTACATCCTTTACAACGGGCCGAACAACTCCAAACCGGAATCGGCCATCTTCTTTTTGGAAGAAATGTACTCCTACACCGGCGATAAATACAAGCTCGCCACCATCAATCTCGAAAGCGATAAGGTGAAGGCCTATCTCAACAATCTGTTTGCCTACTGGGTCGACCCGAACGGCGACGGCGATTTCAGCGACGGGGTCGACGGCTTTCGCATCGACCATATGATGGATGATTTGGATTTGAAGGGCCAGTTGACCAACCTGTTTACCGACCTGTGGGCACCGATTTTCGCCGATATCAAGCGTATCAATCCCAACCTGGTCATTATTGCGGAACAGGCTGACTGGGGTTACGGCGAGGAATTCTGGACCAAGGGTAACGTCGATGCCGTATTTGGCTTCCCGATCATGAAAGCACTGGTGGACTTTGACAAAGCGGCGCTGGGCACTGCCATAAAAACGACACAACAAAAACAACCGGCCGGCAAATTCAACCTGTTGTTTATTGAAAATCATGATACCCATCGTTTTGCCTCGGTTGTCGACAACGATCCCGGCAAGCTGCGTGTGGCCGCCGCGGCAAACATGCTGTTACCGGGTGTGCCGTCGTTGTACTACGGTCAGGAAATCGGCATGCAGGGAAAAAAGCAACAGTACAACACCTCTGACGCCAACGATATTCCTGTGCGTGAAGCCTTTAACTGGAAAACAGATAAAAACTACGACGGTATGGCATTCTGGTACCGGGGTAACGGGCCCTGGTGGGCAGACTCCGCAGTCAAGGACGACCGCACCCGGTCACTGGAGCAGCAGGCCGCCGATCCGCAATCCCTTTGGAATTTTTACAGGAAGCTTATCGCCCTGCGCAAACAAAAAGACGCTTTGCGATCCGGCGATATCCGCATTTTGAATCGCGAGCATGCCTCCGTGCTTTCCTTTATTCGCAGTGACGGCGACGCCGCTTACCTGATTTCAATCAACTTTGGCGACCAACCGGCCCGGACTAACCTGGCTGTCGCGGACTTAGGTACCGTGGGTGGATTACAATTGAGGAACTTAAAATCGGAGGCATCGAGCACACTATCGGTAAATGGAGGCAGATTGTCTTACGACCTAAGTCCTTACGGTGTCTATCTAACGAAACTTCGATAGACTGCATCCCGGGAGTTCTGTAGCAGTAAAGGAATCTGATGCGGGCGGCCAAACCAGCCCCCGCAAACTCCCAACACCAATTGTGCTCGCACCTGAATACCGATATAATTGCGGACCTGATTTATTCAGTTCGCAGCATCCTCAGGAGCCGAGAGACTCAGAAGCAGAGAGACTCAGAAGCAGAGAGACTCAGAAACAGAGAAAAAATAGGGACGAAAATAGACACGAAAACGCAGATAAAATGGGGCCAAAAGTAGAAACAAAAAAGCAGACGTGCAAATAAAATGTAAACAGCAGTAAAAGACATCGGGATAGAAATACAGAAGTAAAAATATATAAAACATATAATGAGAAGCCCTGAAAAAAGCACTGAAACGACAGCGATAAATAAAAAAAACAAAAATGAAAGCACTAAAAAAAAGCACTAAAGAAAAAGCACTGAAATGAAAATACTGAAATAAGAATACCGAAATAAAAATTCAGAAACAGGGTCGCACAAATATAGGTTGCACAAGTAACGGCACTACAGATAATGCAACCCGCACAGCCAGAAGGTAACTCACAAAAGAAATAGGTGCAGAAAGACAGGTGGACCCCAAATTTGAGGCTATAGAATCCGACGCTAACAGCTCTTTTCGCTGTCATCACTTCTACTGTACCAGTTTCGCGGACGATCACACCTGGCACTACCACCCCGAATATGAATTGACCTGGATTATTCAAAGCTCGGGGACACGCTTTGTCGGCGACAGTATCGAGCATTTCAGCCCCGACGACCTGGTACTGGTCGGCCCCAATCTTCCGCACTGCTGGTACAACGACCTGATTCCCAGAACACCGGATTCCCATACGGAAACCATGGTGGTCCAGTTTCGCAAAGACTTTCTGGGCCATGATTTTTTGCGCTTGCCGGAGTCTGTACCGATCAAATACCTGCTGGAACGCGCCAAAAACGGTATCGCCATCGAAGCCGATACCGCGGTCAAGATTAGAAAGCTACTGCGGGATATGTTGGCGGCAGGCAGCCTGGAGCGGATGATTATCTTGCTGCAAATACTGCACGCACTGGCCAGCTCCAAAGATATTCGCACTCTGACTTCGGAAAAGTATCATCTCGAAAACGACATCAATCCCCTTAACCGCAGTCGTATAGAGCGTATTCACAAATACGTCAGGGAACATATAGGCGAGGAAATCAGCCAGACTGAAATTGCTAAGCTGGCGGCGCTGACACCGCCGGCCTTCAGCCGTTTTTTTAAAAAGGCAACCGGACTGACTTTTGTCAAATTCGTCAACCTGCTGCGTATCAACGAGGCCTGCAGGCTGCTGGTTATTGACGAAATGGAAATCACCGAAATTGCCTATGCCTGCGGCTACAATAATATTTCCAACTTCAACCGCCAGTTTCTCAGTATCAAAGGTCTTAACCCCAGTGACTACAAGGCCCACTGGGTCAAGCTGATGGAAAACGACAAACCCGGTCCAGAATAACAAGCGCAGCCCCGTAGAGCACAAGGTCCAGCAACCTACGGTGATAAACAGCACCCATAGAGCGAAAGCAGATACACCCTGCCTCACTGCCGTATTGAGGCTTCGTTCACCAAATAGATCAGATGCCGGTAGGGAATGCCGGCATGATGGCTCAAACCAATCTCGCAAGTGCGACTGTTCGAATAACCCCGGGTGCAACCGGCAGGTATCTCCGCGGCCAACGGCGCCAGTGCCGAGGCATTTAGCGCCGGTAGCGAGAACCCCTTATCACCGGCAAATCCGCAACAGGAGACACTTGCCGGGCGCACCACTGTCCGGGCACAACGCTGTGCCACACGCACCATCTTCGCCGCACTGCCGGCGAGCTGGGTGCTACAGGTAACATGCAACATAACCGTATCGTCCACCGGCTCCAGCTCCAGCCGCGGCAGCAGATAGTCGTGAGTAAACTCAACCAGATCCATAACCTGTAAAGAGCGGGACTTTAAATGCGCTGTTACACGGTCGCTAAAGGACCTCAACATCGTTGCACACGGGCTTGCATCCGTTACCACAAGCAGGTCCCTGTCGGGACCGGCATCAATTATCCCGCCCAGGCAGTTCTCGCCGCAGCGCCTGGCGACCTCGGCAAACCCTTTGCTGGAAAACGGCATCCCGCAGCAATGACTCTGCGCATCCGGCGCAAGCGCGAATGCCAGCCCGGCGCGGCTGACCAGGCGCTCGACAACCTTTGGCAGCTTCTCAGCTTCGCCCGCTGTTCCCCCCGCCAGCAAACGACCGGGACAGGACGGAAAATATACCACCAGGGGCTCGTCGGGCCCGGGTGGCAACGCCGCTGTCGGTGGGTAGCCAGCCGTCTCGCCCCTGGCGTCTGTGTGCCTCGACTCGGTCGCCAGGTCTGTCAATAACCCCGGCGACAACAGCGGCACCAGTCCGCCGCTGGTCTTATTGACCCATCTTATCCAGCGATGCAAGCGCACCGGGCCAATAACCCGAGCCGACAGACCGCAGATTCCCAATACCCGCCGAAACACTGAACTCACCAGCTTCATATGTCGTGCCGCAACCGCTGCCAAAGAGGCGAACCGGCGATTGCGCCGGCCCCTTAACGCGCGGGTCAGATCGCCGGTATTGATATCCACCGGGCAGCTTATCGAACACAAACCACAAGCAGCGCAAGAGTCCAAGCCGGCATAATCGTAGTCTTTACTGAGTTTGCGGTATCGCCGGCGCGCCGCCGGCGTCGACTGGTCGCCCAGCCGTGTCAGCTCACGCTGCACGGCTATGCGTTGGCGCGGTGTCAGGGTTAAATTCTTAGACGGGCAGGAGGGTTCGCAAAAACCGCATTCAATACAGCGATCGACCAGCGGATGGGTAACGGGCAGGGTTTTCAAATGCTGTAAATGTAACTGCGAATTACGGGACAGTATCACCTCGGGATTTAACAAATTAGCAGGGTCGAGTATCTCCTTGATACGCCACATCACGGCATAACCGGCATCACCCCACTCCTGCCGCACAAACGGCGCCACATTGCGCCCGGTGCCGTGTTCAGCTTTCAGTGAGCCCCGATACCGGTTGATCACCAGATCGGCCAATTGCTGCATCAAGCGTTGATACCGGTCTACGGCGGACTTGCTGTCGAAACCCTGCGTAAATACGATATGCAGATTACCGGCCAGGGCATGCCCGAAGAGGACGGCATCGTTATAACCATTGCGCTCAAACAACGCCTGTAAATCCCGGACTCCATCGGCCAGGGTAGGAAGCGGAAAGGCAACATCTTCGATGATCACCGTGGTACCCGCAGCGCGACCGGCGCCGACGATCGGCAAGACGGATTTGCGCATCGCCCACAGCTTCTCGTACGCCTGCGTATCACTGCAAAAGTCAACCGGGTTCAACAGGCCCGGAAACGTTGCCGGCATACCGGCCAGGCTGCCGGCAAGCGCCTGGGCAGTCTCGCACCGCACATCCACAAGCAGCGCGGTAACACCACTGCCGGCGTTCATCACACTGTGCTGGATGGTAGCCGGTAGCTGCTCAACGACACAATGCAGGCAGCGACTGTCAAGAAGCTCAACGGCATTGACCTCTCGCTGCCTTAACGTCGATACCGCCGCAACAGCACATGCGATCGATTCAAACAGCAGTAAAGCGGCGGCCTTATGCGGGTGATCCGGTACCGTCGCCAGACAGAGTTCCGCGATAAAGCCGAGCGTGCCTTCCGAGCCCACCATCAGGTGTTGCAGCATATCGATCGGGTCCGGGAAATCCAGCAGGGCATTGAGACCATAACCCGTGGTGTTTTTAATACGGTACTTGTAGCGAATCTTCTCTTCCAGCTCCCGGTCTTCCAACACCTCCTCTCGCAGTTTTACCAGTTCCCCCAATAATACCGAGTGACTGCGCCTGAATTCTGCAACACTTTCTTCACAACCGGTATCCAGTACCGAGCCGTCGGCCAAGACCAACTTCATGGAACGCAGCGTGTTATAGGTATTCCAACTGGTGCCGCAACACATACCGCTGGCGTTGTTGGCCGCAATACCGCCAATCTTTGCGGTGTTGATCGATGCCGGGTCCGGCCCTATCTTGCGGAAGTGGACCGCCAGCGCGCGATTAGCATCGGCGCCTACAACCGCCGGACCCAGGACAATCTGCCACCCCTCGTCGAGTACTTGCAATTGTGCCCACCGCCGGTGTGTCAACAAAACAAGCACACTGTCGGACACCGCCTGGCCGGACAGGCTGGTGCCCGCCGCTCTAAACGTCAGTGCCACTTTATAACGACCGGCTGCCCGGATAACGGCAACGACCTCATCCAGCGCGTCCAGCTTTAACACCAGCTCGGGCACCAGCCGGTAGCAACTCGCGTCGGTGCCGAAAGCCACCCGCTCCAGGTAGTTGTCGATAATGCGCTGTTTCGGTAAAAACGCAGCAAGCGCTTTGACGAAATCGCGATAGGGCTGCACCAGAGTCTTCATCCGGCCGGTCTACGGGTCCTTGTAAGGCCAAGCCGGCTGGGTGAAGACACCGCCGTCGACATAGAGGGTCTGGCCGGTGACATAGCGACCGGCATCAGATGCAAAAAACAACACCACCTCGGCGACATCCGCCGGTAGCCCGGGGCGCCCCAGCGGTACAAACGCCGACCACACGGTGTGATAGTCGGGGTTTTCCTGCAGCGTGCGCTCTATTTCGATGGCGCCGGGGGCGACGCAGTTGACGCGGATATTATGCTTTCCCAACTCCACTGCCGCAGACTGCGTCAGCATCTCGATGCCGCCCTTGGACGCCGTATAACTCACCAGATTTGGAAACGGGTGCTTATTGCAACCGGAGCCGATATTAATAATGCTGCCGGATTTCCCCCCCGCCACCAGCAATCTCGCAAACGCCTGCATATTCAAAAAACAGCCCTTTAAATTGGTCTGGATAACGCGGTCCCAATCGTGCTCCTCCAGCTCCAGCAGGGAACCCCAGGCCTGGATACCGGCGTTATTGACCAGCAGATCCGGCGCCCTGCCAAAGCGCGTTTCCACGCATTGATAAAAGTGGTCGACTTCACTTTTCACGCCCGCATTACAACGCTGCGCCAGCGCCGCGCCGCAGCTGGCGCCTGCGCCGGCCTCCAGTTGCGCCAACAGCGCCGCCTGAGCCCGGTCGGAACCAAACCAGGTAAACGCGACATCCCAGCCGGCGGCCGCCAGTGCCAGGGTAATTTCTCTACCAATACCCGAGGCGCCTCCGGTGATAACAGCGAGCTTGCCCGTCATCTTGCCACTTCCTCTTCACCGATGTCGGCAGATACCTCCGCGACGACACACTGCCGCTGAACGCCCAGCCCCTGTATCCCCAGACGCATGACGTCCCCAACCTGTAAAAAGCGCGGCGGCGTCATTCCCAGCCCCACACCCGGCGGCGTGCCCGTGCTGATAATGTCACCAGGCTCCAGTCTCATAAACTGGCTGATGTAATGCACCAGATAAGGCACATCGAAAACCATCGTGCGCGTATTGCCGTCCTGGACCCGCTCGCCGTTGAGTTCCAACCATATCGGCAGCGCGTTGATATCGTTCAGTTCATCCAGGGTAACCAGGTAGGGTCCAATCGGCCCGAAGGTGTCGCACCCCTTGCCCTTTACCCATTGGCCGCCGCGCTCCAACTGAAATTCCCGCTCGGAGATATCGTTGACGACAGTAAGCCCGGCAATATAGTCAAGGGCCCTGGCCTCGGGCACATATTTGGCCGTCTTGCCAATCACGATACCGAGTTCAACTTCCCAGTCCACTTTGTGGGCATTGCGCGGAATCACAACGTCGTCACCGGGACCGACAATGGCGGTGGTTGCCTTCATAAACAAAATGGGCTCCTGCGGCACGTCCATGCCGGACTCCTGCGCATGGTCGCGGTAATTCAACCCGACACAGATCATCTTACCCACACCGGCCACCGGCGGTGCCAGTCGCGGTTGCCCCGGCACCATCGGCAGGCCGGAAACTTCAGCCGTTTTCAACCAGGAGAAGTTCTTACTGTTTAAAAATGCCGGGGTGATATCATCAACCACCTCGGACAAGTCCCTGATGTTATTGTCCTGGTCCAACAATCCGGGCTTTTCATGCCGCCGGTCGCCATATCGCAACAATTTCATAACACGTTATTTACTCAAAGAGTAAATCCTCCATCGATAATGATGTTTTCCCCGGTCAGAAAACCGACCTCGTCAGAGGCCAGAAAAACAACCGCCGCCGCCACTTCATCCGGCAAACCAAGGCGTCCCATCGGTTGCCGCGCGATAAAAGTCGCCCGGGTGCCGGCGTAGTCGCCGGTGTCTCTAAGCCGCTGCTGCAACGAGGGGCTGTCAATGGTGCCGGGGCTTATAGCATTGCAGCGGATGCCCTGTTTGATATAGTCCAAAGCAACGGATTTCGTCAGGGCAATCACACCACCTTTAAAAACCGAATAGGCAAACCGCGAAGGCGCCGCTTTTACGGTGGAAACGGTTGACGCGAGATTGATAATATTGCCTTTTTTTCGCGCCAGCATATTGGGCAGAATATTTTTAATCATGGTAAATATGCCAAACAGATTCACCTGATAAGCAAGCTCAAACTCCTCGGCACTGCACTCCAACAGCGTGCCGTTGGCTACATAGCCGGCGCAGTTGACCAACGTATCTATTCCCGGGTGGCTCCGGGCCACTTCAGACACAGCGGCACCGTCGGTCACATCCAGCAAGACCGGGGTAACGCGGGGGGTATCTGAAAGACTGTCCAGGGTTTCGCTGTTGCGGTCGGCGGCCAGAACCCGGGCGCCCTGCTCCACAAGCCGGTTGACAGCGGCCAACCCGATACCCTGCCCCGCCCCGGTAACCAGGACCAATCGATTTTGCATTCTATTTTCCATACGCTATCCCCTGCCGCCAATATGCAAACCCATACCCGTTATTGCGGTCGCAACCGCACCGCCTGACCGCCGCCCGGGGCGAGCTTTATAGTCAGGCTGTCGGCGCTGGTCACGGTGCGCTGTTCAATAGCGTAAGCCAGGGGTCGCGAGCGCCAGTCGGCATCATCGCCATCCCGGTAGATATCGGCTACGTAGGCAACGCCGGGCGTGAGAAAATCCAGGGGGACCTGCAACTCGCGCCCGTTTTCGTCGGTTACACTGCCGATATACCAGTCTTCGCTATCGCGGTCTTTGCGCGCCACGGTAAAGTAGTCACCGATCTCACCATTTATCGCGCGGGTCTCGGCCCAGTCCACCGGCACGTCCACGACAAAGGTAAACATCGGATGTCCTTCATAGTTTTCCGGAAAGTCCGGCACCATCTGCAGCGGACTGTAGACCACCACATAGAGCGCCAACTGTTTCGCCAGCGTGGTGTGTATACGGGTCTCCAGGATGGTGATGGTTTCCGCCGCCTTTTTGGTGGTGTCGTCGTCCTCACCGCTATCCTCGCCACCAGTACTGTCGTTTTCAAAAATCGATGCCGTTGCCCGGGTTTCCGGCTGGCTGCTTTCGAACAGGAGGTCGAATATGCCCGGCGTGAAATCCATGGGTCCCGCCAACATCCGGGTGAACGGTAAAATCGTCGTGTGCGCCGGCGGATTACCTTCGCTCCAGGCATTGTATTCCTGGCCGCGCGCCGCTTCGCGGGTCATCATATTCGGGAAGGTTCGGCGAATGCCGGTGCCCTTGATCGGCTCGTGGGAAACAATCATTAACTTATTGGCAGCCGCTTCTTTAACGACCCGGCGAAAGTGGTTTACCATCGGCTGACCGTGGTGCCACTCCTTGTTGATCCGGCCCTCGGCATCCGCAATATCTATGTCCTGGCCCTCGGCAACATAACCGGTCTTCACGCCGATGATGCCCAAGTCGCCGTATTTCTTAAACGCTGCGGCGAGATGCTGCTCATAGTTGGCAACACCGCCGGCGGTTTCATTCTGCAGAATCAAACCGACATTGCGCTGGCGGGCATAATCGACGAGGTAATCGAGATCGAAATCCGCATAGGGTGTGTCGTACTTAAACTGCCAGCGGTTTTTCAGCCAGTTGCCGTCCCAACCCTGGTTCCAGCCCTCCACCAAGACCCCCTCGAAACCGTATCTGGCGGCAAAATCAATATGCCTGCGGGTGTTTTCCGTGGTGGCGCCGTGAGCCGGACCCGAGCCCCAGGTTTTGACCGCCCGGTGCATCTCCCACCAAACCCCTACATATTTACCGGGCTGAATCCAGGCGGTGTCGGCCAGTGCGTTGGGTTCATTGAGATTCAACTGCAGGGTTGACTCCACCAGCCCGGCGGCATTGTCAGCCACCTGAATCGTGCGCCAGGGGGACACCCGCTTATTGCCACCGGCCAGTTTAACGGCACTGCCGTCGGCCCGCGGCACCAGTTCGGCCAGCAGTCCGCCGCCACCGTCGCCCGCCAGAATCATACTTGCGAAGTCCGTCAACGCCGCCTCGTGAATGCTGATATGGATGCCTTCGGATGATTGCAGTGTCAGCGGTGTATGCACCTTGGCCACGGCATCGAGCGGCTGTGACTCATAGAGATATTCATAGCGAAAGGGGCTCAACGCCGGCGTCACCCAGGCGCGATAATCGCCGACCGGTTTAAACTCGGTCAGTTCGCGGTCGATTTGCAGCACGGTATCAGCCGGCAGCGCCGGCATTTCGTAGCGCAACCCAAGACCGTCGTCGAAAACCCGCACTCTCACACTCAGCTTGCGCCGCGGCGCCTGGCGCTGCTGCATAGCCACCAGCAGCTCCTCATAGTGGTCGTCGACAAAACGCTGCTCGCCCCAGGGCTGTTCCCAGGTGGCGCGATGCGATTGACGGGTCACCTCGAGCACAGTGTAGCTGTTGTGCTGCGGGGTATCACCGGCGAACTGCAGACCGAGCACCGAGTTTTCAAGCAGCGGTTTGTCGCGGTAGGTTACCGCGTAGTGCGCGGTTCCATAATCATCCAGGGAGAGCGAAACCTTCAGCAGGCCGTTCGGCGAGACCGCCGAACCCACCACACCCTGCTGCGGCACCGTGCCACTACAGCCCGCCAGCAGCAGTAGCACCGCGACTACCCCGGTGCCAAACAATGCGCTGCACCTGGCCGTCGCTGCCACTCTCGCAATACGCCCTGCCGGGATACTGCGATAAAACACCTGCACTAGCCGTCGAAAATCAATCATTTGCCACCTGTTACCCGCTGTTGTCCACTCTCGGTCATTTTTACACCCTGAGCAGGTTCACTTCGCACGCCCTGCGCCAGTTGTTGTTTTCCCGCTACTTTCGCATTTACAAGCCCCGCTTTTCTAGCTCTTTATTGGCCAGTTATCGATACTTTTTTGCAGGCTTTGCGGCGGCTAAAAAAATAGCAGTTGCCGGTCAATTGAGCGGTAGCAAATTCGGTGCGACGCCACTATGGTCAAGGCTTACCGACCCCCAGTTACCCACGCGGAAATCCTATATTCCTATGCGAAAACCCGACAGCAAGCCCCGCTCTTTATTGCGCAGCGAACAGTGGTTCAACAACCTCGCCCGGGCGGATCAGACCGCCATCTACGTCGAACGGTATTTGAACTACGGACTGACCCGCGAAGAACTGCAGTCCGGCAGACCGATTATCGGTATCGCCCAGTCCGGCAGTGACCTCGCCCCCTGCAACCGCCACCATGTGCAACTGGCCGAGCGGGTCAAAGCCGGTATTCGCGATGCCGGCGGAGTGCCGTTTGAGTTTCCGGTGCATGCGATTCACGAAATGGGCAAACGCCCCACCGCCGCGCTGGACCGCAACCTGTGCTATCTGGGCCTGGTTGAAATCCTCTACGGTTACCCCCTGGACGGCGTGGTGTTGACCACCGGTTGCGATAAAACCACGCCGTCGCAGTTGATGGCGGCCGCGCTGGTGGATATTCCGACGATTGTGTTGTCGGGCGGCCCGATGTTAAACGGCTGGATCGACGGCCGGCGCTCGGGCTCCGGCGCCATGATCTGGCAGTCCCGGGAAGCCTACGCCGCCGGCACCATCGATTACGACCAGTTTATGGAGAACGTCATCAGTTCGGTGCCGAGCATCGGCCACTGCAATACCATGGGCACAGCGCTCACCATGAACTGCCTGGCCGAGGCCATGGGTATGTCACTGCCGGGCTGCGCCGCGATTCCGGCCCCCTACCGGCAGCGGGCCGAGATAGCCTACAACACGGGGCGGCGCATCGTCGCCGCCGTGGGCGCGGACTTGACGCCGTCGGCAATTATGACCCGCGCCGCTTTTGTCAACGCCATTCGGGTCTGCACCGCCTTGGGCGGTTCCACCAATGCACCGATTCACCTGCAGGCCATAGCCGCGCAACTGGATATCGAGCTGGATATACAAGACTGGCAGGACTACGGGGAGGCCGTGCCGAGGTTGGTGGACTGCCAGCCTGCCGGCGACTATCTCGGCGAGGACTTTTATCGCGCCGGCGGCGTGCCTGCAGTCATTGGAGAATTGCTGCGCGGCGACCTCTTCGACGGCGAAACACAGACCGTCAGCGGCATAAAAATGTCGGAACTGCATCGGGGTTGCCGCAGCCGGGACACTCGCGTTATCGCCAGCGCCGACCAGCCGTTTCAGTCCGATGCCGGCTTTGCGGTTATGAAAGGCAACCTGTTTCGCTCGGCGCTGTTGAAAAAATCGGTGATCAGCCCTGAGTTTCGCCAGCGTTACCTGTCCGATCCCGACTCGCCCGAGTGTTTTACCGCGCGGGCCATTGTGTTCGAGGGACCGGAGGATTACCACCGGCGTATCAACGACCCGGCGCTGGAGATTGACAAGCACTGCGTGCTGGTAATGCGCTACTGCGGACCGCTGGCCTACCCCGGTTCCGCCGAAGTTGTCAACATGCTGCCGCCGGACCACCTGGTGCAAGAGGGTATCACCAGCCTGCCCTGCATTGGCGACGGTCGCCAGAGCGGTACATCGGCAAGCCCCTCGATCCTCAACGCGGCGCCGGAAGCGGCCGCCGGCGGCGGGCTGGCGCTACTGCAGACCAATGACCCGGTGCGCATCGACCTGGCCAACAACACCGTCGATGTACTGGTGGACGAAGCCACCTTGACCGCACGGGCCCGGGCGCTCAAAATACCCGCGCTGGAAAACCAAACGCCCTGGCAGGAAATTTACCGGGACACAGTCAACCAGTTGGACGAGGGCGGTGTCATGCGTCTGAAGTCGCACTACCGCTCCCTGCATAAAACCAAAGGTATTCCCCGCCATTCCCATTAGTCAAACGGTTATAAAAAAAGCGGTTATGAAAAACGAGGCTAACCACGGCGACACCGACAACCCACCCACCACAGCGAACGCCGGGGCGCATTGCGTTTGGCAATTGGAGTCCGCACTGGGCGAGGGTATTGTCTGGTGTCCCGATCTGCAGGCGCTGCTGTGGACAGATATTCTCGGCCATCGCCTCTACTATTACCAACCCACCACCGGCAGCAAAGCGACATGGACTCTGCCGGAGCCGCTGACCTGTATTGTACCCTGCATCCAGGGCGGCTATCTCGCCACTTTTCCCTCGGGCTTGTATCTGTGTCAACTGAAACTTGACGGTGAAAAAAACTTTTCGCGTTTAATGCGCCTGGCGAGCCTCGACCAGGAGCCCGCCAATAACCGCCCCAATGACGGCTGCTGCGACTACTGGGGCAACCTGTGGTTCGGCACCATGGACAGCGGGGAAAAGCAGCCGAGCGGTGCCTTCTACCACTACAGTGCGTTGGGGGGACTCAGGAAAGTCGTCGACGGCATAGCGATTACCAACGGACCGGTTATCACACCTCCAACACCGAGTGCAGACACAGGGGACGCGAAAGAAACCACCAGTCGCATCTACTATACCGACACCGTGCAACAAACCCTGTTTCAGGCCACCATTACCGCTGCCGGGGAACTCTACGATGCACGCAGTTTTTATCAGTTCTCCCCTGCCGACGGCTATCCCGACGGTATGACGATCGACGCAGAGCATCACCTCTGGTGCTGCCTCTGGGGCGGTGGCAGGATTGTCCGTATCAGTCCTGCCGGCAGTATCGTAGATGAGCTTCCACTGCCCGTAAGTCAGGTTACGAAATGCGCCTTTGCCGGTGCCGGACAGACAGGCTTATATGCCGTCACAGCGCGCAAGGGACTCGACGCCACCGCCCTTGCCGGGCAGCCACTGGCCGGCAGTCTGTTTTATCTGCCGACGGTAACCGGCGGCCTGCCCACCGCCCGCTTCGCGCTGAGCGATTGAACTCTACTGGGTAGTCATTCGACAGCGTAATTACAGGATCGAAAAGGCAAGATCGAACCAAACACCGCCGGCGTCACCACCAGGTCGTATAAAAAGCCACCAGCACCAGCACAATCATCAAAGTAGCCACATTGAATTGCGCCGTGGTTGCAAATGCGGGGTTGTCGAGGCGCGCGATATCGTGGTACAAACTGCCGCCGTAAACTCTCCACTCCCACTGAGTAACCGCCACCGCCATCAACAACGCCACGCAGAAGGCAACCCCCATGCGGTCCAGAAACGGGAAGTCCGGCAGCAACACCTTCATTAGAAAAGACAGAATCACCGAAGCCAGTGCCGCCACTATGGCCGACAGCGAGGTCGCCTTGTCCCAAAAAAAGCCCAGCAGAAAAATAACCAGAATTCCCGGTGAAAAGAAACCGGTAAACTCCTGGATATACTGAAATGCTTGACTGAACTGCCCGAGCAACGGCCTGGCGACAGTAACGGCAATCAACAACGATACCACGCTTACCGTCCGGCCGACAAAAACCAGGTGTCTCTCGCTGCTGTCTTTTCGCAACACGGATTTATAGAGGTCCATGGTAAATATCGTCGATATGCTATTGGTCATGGAACTCAACGACGATACTATCGCAGCCACCAAAGCGGCAAACGTCAGCCCCAGAAAGCCGCTGGGCAGGAGCTGCATCAGTGCCGGGTAGGCCCGGTCTGCCGGCGACAGACCGGGCATCAGTTTAACTGCGGCAATGCCCGGTATCACAACGATCAGCGGCAGGATCAACTTCAATCCCGCCGCAAAGAGAATGCCTTTTCTCGCCTCGTTCAGGCTGGCCGCCGCCAGTGCGCGCTGGGTGATATATTGGTTAATCCCCCAGTAAGCGAAATGTGCTATCCAGAGACCGCCCAGCAGCACCGACAGGCCCGGCAGGTCTTTGTAAAACGGGTGATCCTGCGCCAGGATCATATCGAACTTCTCGGGCATGGTATCCCACAGCACCATAAAACCCGCGTAGACACCTTTCGACTCCGAGATTTCATTCAGAGCAATCGCGGTCAAACAAAACCCGCCGACCATCAGAATGACTATTTGAAAAATATCCGTCAACGCCACAGCCTTAAGGCCGCCGTAGAGGGAATACAGCAGTGAAAAAGCCACCAGGCCCAACATCGCGTAATACATATCCAGGCCGGTGACGGCGTTAACCGCCAGGCCACCCAAATACAACACCGCGGTCAGGTTGACAAAAATATAAACACCCAGCCAGAACACCGCCAACACCGTGCGCACCCGGCGATCGTAGCGCTGTTCGAGGAATTGGGGCATGGTGTAAATATTTTTCTGCAAGTAGATAGGCAGAAAGTACTTGCCCACCACAATAAGCGCGATGGCGGCAGTCCATTCATAGGTCGCAATACCGAGTCCGATCAGATAACCCGACCCCGACATACCGATAATCTGCTCGGCGGAGATATTCGCGGCAATCAATGACGATCCGATGGCCCACCAGGGCAGCGCCTTGCCCGCCAGAAAGTAATCTCGGGTATTTTTTTTGTGGCCGGGTTTTTCCCGAGAGACGTAGAGTGCAATGAGTAACAGGCAAACGCCATAAATACCGAGAACCGCCAGATCGAGATTGGATAGCTGCATAATTATTTTTTATTGATTCGCTGTGCATTGGAGAGAATGCCGCCAGTGTGCAGACATATCACCACCGCCGCCACCAGCAGCTTGCCGTTTTATCAATACTTAATTGACGCATCGATAACGGATAGCCACCACGAAATGACGGCGAGTTTATGGGCAAAAGCCAACAGCGCAAGTTTGCGTTGTCAAAAATGTTGTAGGTCTACTACATGGGTACTGACCTGGATGGTAATTACTTAAGCAAATGCGTGCCAACTGACCGGTCCGCCCGCCCGGGCCGCTCCGCTCGCCAAAGGCAAAAATGTATCGGCCAAACGTTAAAGCCAATGTGGCAACACCACCCACATGAGGTCTAAGGTGTACTCTTATAACTAATACAAGCATATATAATAATCAGGAGAGATAGACGATGAGACCACAGCTTCTCGCGGTGATCGCCGCGCCCTTGTGCTATAGCGGTTTTTTGTCGGCGCAGACTGACAATGAAGCCGAGAAACTGTCCGCGCTGGAGGAGGTGGTCGTCACCGCCCAGAAGCGCGAAACAACCCTGCAAAGCACGCCGGCCACCGTCGCCGCCCTTGATGGTGCCGAACTGGCAAGCCGCAATGCCGTCACCCTGCAGGACCTCAACAGCTTGCTGCCCAACACCCATGTGGGCGAGGAGGGACTGCGGCTGGAGTTCGCCATCCGCGGCGTTTCCAACGGTTCGGCAAGTGCGGGTGGCGATGCGTCTGTCGCGGTGCATACCGACGGCGTCTATACCGAGGGCACCGGTGCGCTGTTTTACGATTTGGAGCGGGTAGAAGTCATTTACGGCCCGCAAGGCACTTTCTACGGCCGTAACGCTACCGGTGGCGCCATCAATGTGATTTCCCGTAAACCGGATTACAAAGAGTTCGCCGCCGACTTCAGCTACACCCGTGGCAACTACTCGCAGGATTTAACCCGGGCGCTGATCAACGCACCGCTGATTGAAGATACCCTGGCCCTGCGCCTGGCGGTCGTCGCAGAGGATCGGGAGGGTTACAACATCAATACCTTCGATGGTGCAAGGGAAAACAGCAGTGACGATGCCGAACGCTGGAGCGCGCGCTTGTCGCTCGGTTACCAGCCCCGCCATGATTTGTCTATTACGTTGCGCGGCACCTTCAATGAGGTCGACGGGGTTGGCGGCGGCGAGGTGCCCAATGCGCATATTCAAGTGGTCGATCCGCTGACCGGGGAAGTACTGGCCCCCTTACCCGCGAACCTGGCATCACTGACGGCCGAGCAGATCCGGCAAAACCGCGATGACCCCCGCGCCTTTCCCACCTTCTTCGCCGGTAAGACGTCACTGGAAGAATACGCCTACAATATAGCGGTGCAATGGCAACTCGAAAATATGGTCGTCAACTATATCGGCGGTATCTCCAACACCGACGCCGGCGGCGGTGCGGGGGCACGGTTGTTCAGCTCCAGCCAAATACCCAGTATCCCGAAATCCGTTACGGATCAATACAGCAACGAGCTTCGCCTCACCTCAAACACTAATGGTGACTGGCAGTGGGTGGTGGGCCTGTTCCAATATCAAAGCGAGCGCTCATCCAAGATACTCGTGGAGTCCGGTAACCTGGCGGATATCCTTCAGCCAATCTCGGTGGACATTGATACTCGGGCATTTGACGCCGAAGCAACGGCCGTCTTTTCATCTGTTTCTTTTCAGGCGAGTGAAAATCTATCTTTAAGGGCCGGCGCCAGGCACAGCCGCGATAAAAAAAGTATTAGTCAAACCACCACTGTTATAAGCGATCCGCTTCTTGCCCTGATATTCGATATTCCCGAAGTGCTTGTCAGACTCAACGACAACGAATCAGACTTCGACAATTTCGATTGGATGCTGGGTTCAGAATATCAGTTCAACGCCGATCAAATGCTCTACTTTTCCGCATCGACCGGCTACAAGGCCGGCGGTCTGAACGGCAGCAACGCCTCTTCGCTGACCTTTGATCAAGAGCAGGTGCTGGCCTTCGAACTCGGTTCAAAAAATAAGTTCCTGGACGGACGTCTTATCCTTAACTCAGCACTGTTCGCCTACGACTATGAAGACTACCAGGTAAATACCCGGGACCCTGTCACCCTCGACGGTATCGTAACCAATACGGACGGCGCTGATTTCTCGGGCGCGGAGGTAAGCTGGATGTTCAGCCACAACCAGCTTTTGTTAAGCGGCGGCCTCGCTTATCTGGACGCGAACTTCAAAAATGATACGGTCGTCTTCGATTCAACCCTGGGGCGCGAAGTGGATGTCAGCGGGCTGAGACTGCCGAAAGCCCCCAGATGGTCGGCAACCCTGGGCGCCGAGCACACCTGGGAGGCCGCCCCTCTGAAAGGCTCTATCAAGCTGAAAGCCGATCTCTACTTCGAGGCGGAGACCTATCTGTCTTTCACACCGCTAACCAACCTGCAGGACGAGCGGGTGGACGTACAAGACAGCTACAGCCGGCTCGATTTAAGCCTGGGCTATGAAAACGCCGGCCGCGACTACCTGATTGAATTGTTTGTCACCAACGTCACCGATGAGGAAATTATGACGGGTTATTCGCAGGTGGATGCCGGCTTTGCCAGGTTCAACTTCAGCCCGCCCAAAACCTACGGCGCTCGCTTTAATGTACGTCTGTAGCTCCTAACTTCGCCACACCGCGGCCGCATGGACAGCGGCCAGCCCGGTTGGGCTCGGTAAGACTTGTGCCCAAATTCAGGTTTAACCTCTGGTTTAATCCTAAGCTTGGACTCAGCTTGGGTTTTGGGCCAGGACAAGCGGGGTCATCCTGCTCCCAGACGCGAAAATACTTCGGCACCGGTTTCCGCGGTCGCTGTGCGGCCGCCCATTAAAAAGCGCATTAGTCCCGCACTCAAACCGCTACCGGCCACATACAAACAGGGTATAAACAATAATGTAATAAAAGTGGCAAACAAAACACCAAAGGCCAGCGATACCGCCATGGGGATCACCGTCCTGGCTTGCAAACTGGTCTCGGCGATAATGGGGATCAGGCCGATAAACGTGGTCAGCGAAGTCAGTAATACCGCCCTGAAGCGCTGGCAGCCCGATTGCACCACCGCCTCCACCACCGGCAATCCCCGCCGGCGGGCGCGATTGATGTGGTCGACGATTACCAGCGAGTCGTTGATCACGACGCCCGCCGCCGCCACGATACCGAATAAAGAGAATGCGTTCATATCCATACCTAAAATAAGGTGTCCCAACATAGCGCCAATCACCCCAAAAGGAATCACCGACATAATGACCAGGGGTTGCAGGTAAGATCGCAGCGGCACCGCCAGCAAGACAAAAATGACCATCAGGGCAATCAACATATTGCGCAGATTGGTTTGTTGACTCTGTTCACTTTCCGTGAAACTTCCGCCCGGTTCATAAACGATATCGGGGTAGTGCCGGGCCAGTGCGGGCAGAAACACCCGGTTAATCCTGTCGTGCACCGCGCGCGGCTCAACCCGGGCCGGATCGATAGTGGCCCACACGCTGATATTCTTACGGCCGTTCTCCCGCCGGATCTGGTCAGCACCCGGGATTAACGTAAACTCCGCCACCTCGGACAGTGCTATTTCCTGCCCGGTACCCGTCTGGATCAGGGCTTCCTCCAGAGTGCCAAATCCATTGCGCTGTCGCTCGGGATAGCGAACCATCACCTTGATCTCTTCTCCATCGCGCATCAGTCTCTGGGCTTCGAGACCGTAATAACCAAAATTCAACTGCGAGGCGATATCCTCCAGGGTCAGTCCCATCGCATAGGCTACCGGCCTGAGGGAAAAGCGCACTTCCCGGGTCGGTAACATTCTGCTGTCGTTAATATCGACAATACCATCGATACTGCTCAGTTCCCGGCGCAGGTCCCCGGCTGCTAAAATCAGCGCATCATAATTATCACCGTTGAGGCGGAAACTGATATCACCGTCTTCCAACCCCGGCGCAAAGAGGTTATCTTTAATCGTCAGGGACTTCCTGTTCGGCATCAAAGGCATGGCCTCCCGCCACCGGTTTGCCAGTTCGAAGGTATTGATCGGACGTCGCTCCGGCTCAATCAGTTTCACTTTGACAACGGCATGAGTGCGCGACTGCAGCTCTACCTGCCGCCCGGCTATCATACTGAGACCATACTGCGCCTGAATAGCAGCATCCACCTTATTCAACACCTGCTCTACTTGCCCGACGGCAGCCAAAGTGGCTTGCTGTGAAGCGGTACTGTGCATTTCAATTTCGATACTCGGGAAGTCGTGCGGCACCTTCGGCACGCCGACATAGCGAATCACACCGCCTTGGAACAAACCGATACTCACAAAAATCAAGGCGACAGAAAAGGTGATCACGCAATACCTGTAAGTTATAGCCGCACGCAGCAGTGGCCGATAACAATCCTGAATCAGGCACTGCAAACCACGATTGACTGCCCGGCGCAGCCGCATCGCGGCATTGGGCTGCGTGGAGGGCGGGGGGCTTTTCATAGCGGCGAGATGGGCGGGCAAGATCAGCTTGGACTCCACCAGCGAAAACGCCAGGCACAGCACCACCACATAGCCGATAGAGTGCGCTATGGGCGCTTCCGGACCGGAGGATGCAACCAGGGGGGAGAATGCCGCTATAGTCGTCAACACCCCGAAGGTAGCCGGCAAGGCCACGCGCTTCACGCCCCGCACAACACTATCGGCGCTATGGCCGTGTTGTTCAATCGCCGTATTCACGCTCTCGCCGATAACAACGGCATCGTCCACCACGATACCGAGCACCATAATAAATGCAAACAGGCTGGTAATATTGATACTGACATCAATCCAGCTCATCGGCATTAAGAACAGCGCGCCCAAAAACGCCACCGGCAAACCCAGCATTACCCAGAAAGCCAGGCGAAAATGCAGAAAGATACCGATCACGATAAAGACCAGCAAAGCGCCGTAGAACATGTTTTCAAGCATCATATTCAGTCGTCCCTGCAGATAAGTCGTAAAATCGACCCATGACTCCAGGTGAACATTGTGCGGCAACGAGGTGTTCTTGCTGTCCACATAGCGCCCGACGGCAGCGGAAACATCGGTGATACTTTGTGAATCGGTAGCCCCGATAAAGTAGGTCACGGCGTTTTGACCGTTAAACCGGGTAAGCTGGCCGCCGTCTGTAAAACCGTCTTTTACCGTTGCCACCTGCGACAGGTAAATACGCGAACCGTCGTCCAGGTTGAGCAGGGGAATCGATTCGAAGTCCCGGGCCGTATACGCCTGATTTTGCACACGCAGGTTGATGGTGCCATCGGCGGCCTTGATCTGTCCGGCGGACTGGTTGGTGGAGAATTCCCGAATGGCGGTGGCAATATCCTGGAAGCTGATAGCATATTCCCTCAACTTATCCCGACTGACTTCAATGGTGACCTCAAAATCCGGCCCGCTGTAGTACTCGCTGACATCCACCGCGGGAATCTCTTGAATCTCCCGGTGAATTTCACGCCCGAGACGCTTTAACTGGGCGAGGGGCAGGTCTCCGTACAAACTGATGTAAAGCACCTCCTGCCGGTATCTGTCGACTTTCACCACCGGACGTTCGGCGCGCTCGGGCAGTGATGATATGGCATCTACCTGATTTTTGACCTCATCCAACACTGCCTGAACATCATAAGCATTTTCCACCCGAATATAGGCCTGAAAGCTGTCGCGCCTGGAGTAGGTGATCACCCGTTGCAGACCCTGGATGCCCTCCAGCGACTTTTCAACCTTGATGGCAATGCCCTCCTCCACTTCTTGAGGTGCAGCGCCGGGGTACTCGATATCGATACGGATGGCATTGATGACAAAAGGGGGAAACGCCTGCTTTTTAATACTGAATGTGCTGAGCAAGCCGCCGAGTATAATAAAGATCATCAGCAGGTTGGCGGCGACGGGATTGCGGGTAAACCAGGCGATCAGCCCGCGGCTGTTTTCACTGGGTTGTTCAGACATACCCCGGCCCCTCTGAAGTTAGCGCACATCAACGAACAAGACCCAATGTATTGTCCGGAACCTGGCTTACATCGACCGCCGGGGTAGCGAGCGGCAACAAGTCGGTGCCTTCAACCGCATAGGTCAGCGCCGACAGTATCAGGTGTTCACTATCCTCGATACCCGACACAATAATGACATCGTCGCCCTCTCGCCTGGCTATCTCAACAGTCTTCAACCTCAACTTGTGGTTTTCGTCCATGACCGCAACGCGCTCGTCAATCACCAAGTGTTGGGGAATGGAGCTGGCTCGCGATAGTTTCTTTCCGGCAATAACCGCCGTCACATAGATACCAAACTGCAACGGCGCTCCGTGTCGATCAACCGCCTGTAAGCCATAGGGGTCCGGTATTTCCGCGACCAGGTAGGTCATTCTGCTGGTTTGATCAATCACGCCTTCTTCGCGCACGATACGACCTGACCATTGCTGCTTTTTACCCTCGTACAGGGCCTCTATAACCACTTCGCGGACTGCGTCCGGTGCCGGCAAATACTGTAGCTGGTTACCCGCCACCGGCAACCGGACCTCAGCGACGCTGCTGTCAAACACCGTGCCGATGTCCTGTCCTTTTTGTACATAGGTCGCCAGACTCACATCGCGTTCATAAACCAGGAGATCGAAGGGCGCATGTATATTCGTCTTGGCCAGATCGCTCTCAGCCCGCCGCAACGCCGCCGAGGCTGCCTTCACGCGCGCGGTTTCCATAGCCAATTGCGGCTTTCTCAACCCCAGACGTGATGCTATGGCCTGGTGGGTGCGGCGTTCGTCGCGAGCGATACGCCCCCGTGCCAGCTCCAGTTCATAGGCCGCCTCCGCCTCGGCCAGTTGCGCCTCGGCTTCGGTCAGCGCCGCCTGGTAGTCTTCAGCATCGACCTGCACCAACAGCTCCCCTTTCTTTACAAAACCCCCGCGCACAAAGCCGCCGGCAAGGTAAATGATTTTACCCTCGACTTCCGCGGTTAACCGGGTCTGGTATTTTGGCTGGACAACCCCTTGGGAAAAGACCCTGAGTTGCCTGGCGGTATACTCCACCGGCGCCACATGCACCGGCTGAGCCGGGGTTTCGACCACCCGCCTCACCGGTTCTTTACTCAGTGACGCAAACCCCAACATCGCGCCCAGGCCGCAGAGGAGAATACAGACGGGGTAGAGTAATTTTTTGTATCCGGACATAGCCTCTATCAACTAAATGGCAACGAGATGCCTCTGTCGCCGGCATCTCCTACCCATTAACTTGCCGCCGCCAAAATGAGATCCTCCAGGTATCTGCCATAACCGCTCTTGTGGAGAGGCTGGGCCAGATCGAGCAACTCCTGATCGTCTATCCAACCCATGCGCCAGGATATTTCTTCCGGGCAGGCTATTTTTAGACCCTGTCGGTGTTCTATGGTCTGGATAAACTCCCCCGCCTGTAACAGCGAGTCGTGGGTGCCGGTATCGAGCCAGGCGGTGCCGCGGCTCATCACTTCCACACTCAGGTTCTCAGCTTCCAGATAGACGTTGTTAACATCGGTAATTTCCAGCTCCCCGCGATGGGAAGGCTTTATGGCCTCAGCGATATCGACCACCGAATTGTCATAGAAATACAAACCGGTGACCGCGTAGCGGCTCTTCGGGTCACTCGGCTTTTCCTCGAGACTTATCGCCCGACCGTTGACATCGAACTCCACCACGCCGAATTGACGCGGGTCCTCCACCGGATAGGCAAATATCGTCGCGCCCTGTTGGCGCGCGGCTGCCCGCCGGCCGGCCTCGGACAAATTGCTGCCATAAAACAGGTTATCCCCGAGCACCAGCGCACAGCTATCGTTACCAATAAAATGCTTGCCGATAATAAATGCCTGCGCCAAACCGTCGGGGCTTGGCTGCACAGCGTACTGGAGACTTAACCCCCAAGTGGCGCCGTCGCCCAGAATCTGCCTGAAGCGATCGATATCCTGCGGTGTGGATATCACCAGAATCTCGCGAATACCAGCCAACATCAGGGTGGTCAACGGATAATAGATCATTGGCTTGTCGTATACCGGCAGCAGCTGTTTACAGACACCCAAGGTCACCGGGTGCAGCCGTGTACCGCTACCGCCGGCCAAAATTATGCCTTTCATGATAGATCACCTTCCTTCACAGTGAGAGCGCCCAATCGCTCTCGTTGATAACTGCCATCCTGTACCCGACGGCACCATTCGTTATTTTCCAGATACCAGACAACGGTTTTGCGAATGCCCGTTGCAAATGTCTCTTCCGGCCGCCATCCCAACTCGCGGTAGATCTTACCGGCGTCAATCGCATAGCGCCGGTCGTGCCCGGGCCTGTCGCCCACATACGTGATCAAATCACTGTACCTGGCAATACCTTCGGGTTTCGGCAGCGCCAGCTCTTCGAGTACATCACAGATAGCGCGCACCACCTGGATATTCCTGCGTTCATTGTGACCGCCGATATTGTAGGTCTCACCCACTGCCCCTTTTGTCAGCGCAGTCATCAAAGCGCGCGCATGATCTTCCACGTAGAGCCAGTCCCTTACCTGACACCCATCGCCATAAACCGGCAGCGGCTTTCCTTCCAACGCGTTGAGGATCACCAGGGGAATCAACTTTTCCGGAAACTGGTAAGGCCCGTAGTTATTGGAACAGTTAGTGACCAGCACCGGCAGGCCGTAGGTGCGATGCCAGGCGCGCACCAGATGATCTGACGCTGCCTTGGATGCGGAGTACGGTGAACTCGGCTCGTAAGCTGTCTGCTCGGTGAACAGGGTGTCCGACTCCGTATCCAAGTCGCCGTAGACCTCATCGGTGGAAATATGGTGAAAGCGAAAGCGAGCCCGCGCTTCCGCATCCATTTTCCCCCAGTAGTAACGCGCCGACTCCAACAGTGTGTAGGTCCCGACAATATTGGTATCAATAAACTCGCTGGGGCCGTCTATCGAGCGGTCGACGTGACTTTCGGCAGCCAGGTGCATCACACAATCCGGCCGATGACCGGCAAAAACCCGCGCTATCTCGCCCGAATTACAAATGTCGACCTGCTCAAATTTATACTGTGGACTGTTCGCAACCGGAGCCAGGGAATCCAGGTTTCCGGCGTAGGTCAACTTGTCGACATTAACCACGCTGTGCTGCCCTTGTTTTATCAGGTGGCGAATCAGCGCCGAACCAATAAAGCCCGCACCGCCGGTAATTAGAATCTTCATACCGCACCTTCCTGCAGCGAACCCGCCTGCGCCTTATTACACCGATCAAAATGCCACACCCGCCGCTTCAACCTCTCCAGGTAGCTGTCAGCTTTGACACTGCCCTCCCGGGGTGCCCAGGGCGCGGCATCCACTGCAGCCAGAGGGACATAAGGTCCCTGCTTGACTTCAAATACCACACCGCCGGGCTCCAGGCTGATCAGGGTATGCCATATGCCCGGTACGATATCCACGCCACGATCACTGTTCTCACCTAAATGGATGGTGTGCGTAATGTCTCCGCTGTTATTGAATATGACCACAATAAAGCTACCCCGCAACACGACAAAGCACTCCTGCCTTTCAGGTTGGGTATGCCGGTGCGGTTGTACGTAGGCATCGGGTTCGATGGCATTCAAAAACCGGTGCACCGGATCGACCATCTGATGCAAATTATAGTTCTTGCGACGTCTTTGCGAGCGACCGGCGTCAAAACACAGATTACCGATCAATTCGTTATCGATAACTTGAATGGCAGCACTGTTCATTTAAAAGCCTCCTGCATTAGGGTCTTCATATTCACTGTCAGTATTCAAAAACAGCCGGTAAGTGCGCAACAGCAAAAACGGCATAACAAGAAATGCACTTAAAATAAAACCGCCGGAGATTAAGACAGTGACCGGTATAACTTCGGCCAGCATCCCACTCAACAACATGGCTACCGGGGTCAGTGAGAGTATCACAGCGCCCATCAAGCCCAATACCTTACCGCGATCGCCTTCCGGTACGACGAGTTGGATCACGGAGTTTACGATGACGTGCATATGGGCGGTAAAAATACCAACGACAAACATCAGCGGAATCATCGCGTAGAACATCAAATGCGGGAATACAGCCATTAGTGCCAGCGCCCCATAGATAGAGGTAAAGAAGTATCTGCTGCGGTGGGAAGATTTGATATGCAGCATGGCCGTCAGGGCAAAGCCGCTGAACATACCGGCGGTAAGGCTGCCGAGCACCAATCCGTAGCGGGCCGGACCCAGCCCCTCGGACTGATGGAACAGCGGCACCAGAAGAATCAGCGTGCCGACACTGACAAAGGTTATCAGGGCAAAAAACAGGATATGGCAGCGCAAACCGACAAAATGCCACACAAAGCGAATACCGCCTTTCAAATCCTGCATAAAAGAAGTGCGCACACCGTCGGGCTTGATTTTCTCAGGCAACTGTAAAAAAGTTTCCGAGGCGGCAGAAACCAGATAGCTGAAACCGTTGAACAAAAACAGCAAAGGCGCTCCCAACCATTGATAAAGAAAACCCGCCAGCATATTGCCGAGCACACTGGTGCCGGTGTCGGTCATACCCCGAAAAGAATTCGCTTTCGTCAAAAGTGTTCTGGGCACGATAGACGGGATCAGCGCATTGACCGCCGGGTTAAAAAAGACGTCACACAAACCGATCACTATGGCGGCCACGAATATCATCCAAATCTCCAGCCCCCCGAGCAGGGCTGCCAGCGCCACGCAAAGCACACAGACGCCGCGGACAACATCCATGGCGACAATAAGCCACTTCTTGTTCATTCTATCGACAACAATACCGGCAAAAGGAGAGACAAAGATAGCCGGCAACATAGCGGATGCCATAATAGACCCCATGATCGCAGTAGAATTGGTGGCACTGAGAATCCAGAAAGCCAGCACAACCTGATATATTTTGTCTCCCAACTGGCTGACAAGATGGCCTTGCAGTAACAAGACGAAATTTCTACTCCACAGAGTCTCTGCGGAGGCAGGCTTTTCTCTTAACCGGATACCGCTATCTACTTCTGCACGCATAGTATTAAACGCAAATAGCGGCCTCGGTTGGTGGAACTGTGAGTCTGATACAGTCACCTTCGGGAACGATGCAAAGATCATGTAGCACCTCCCGCAGCGCGCCCGGGTCCCTGCACCCCAAATCCCCGGACGACAGCTCGACGGTTTGTGCAGCGGTGCTTCTGTTGACGATCACATAGGCCTTCTCTACCGCACTGAACCGCTCGTAAACATATATCTCCTGCTCGTCATCGAGAGCAACGGTTCTGATATCACCTGAACGTAAAGCCCGGTATTGCTTGCGAATCGATATCAGCTTTTTGATATAGGCCATCAACGTTTTATCCCAGGTTTCTACATCCCAGTCCATGGGAAATCTGATAAACTGGCTCTCGTGCCCGGATTTCAACCCGGTCTCCGTGCCGAAGTAAATACTGGGAACGCCGGGATAAGTCATCTGCATGGCAAACATCAAGCGCAATACAGCTTTGTTATCGTCTGTGGAATAGAGAATACGATGCGTATCATGGCTCTCGATAACGTTCCAGGCGGCGTGTACCGCTTTTTTTGGGTAGCTGATCCGGTTTAACGTCAATTGACCGTCAAATTCGCTGACTGATAACTTGCGTTTGTAGAAGAAGTCGAACAAGGTAGTGGCCAGATGGTAGTTCATGACACCATCGAGCTGATCGCCATGTAAAAAGTCTATGCTGTTGTGCCATATTTCACCGACGATATACACATCTTTCTTGCAGGCTTTTATCCGATTGCGAAATTCCCGCAAAAATTTATGGTCTACCTCATTGGCAGTATCGATACGCCAACCGTCGATATCGAACTCGCGTGTCCAGTAGCTGGCGATGTCCAGCATCAATGCCTGTACCTTCGCATTACCTATTCGCAGCTTCGGCAGCCGCCAGGAGCCGGCAAAGCAGTCGTAATTCGGCGGATCGCGGCGAACGGGGTATGAGTACAGGTAGAACATATCCCAATACTCCGACTTTACACCCTTTTCCACCACATCCTGAAAGTAAGGTGAATAGTAGCCGCAACTATGGAAAACACCGTCCAATATAACCCGCATGTTGCGCTTATGGCATTGCTCGACCAGATGCTTAAAATCGGCCTGGCTGCCAAACCGGGGATTGATACGATAGTAGTTGGAGGTATCGTAACCATGATTGGTATCGGCATCGAAGATGGGGCTCAGGTAGAGGACGTTGACCCCCAGCAGTTTTAGATAATCGAGTTTTTGTATAATGCCGGCAAGATCGCCGCCGTAGAAGTCCAGATCGCCCTCGGGCGGCACACCGGCGGCTAACACATCGGCATCGTCCTGTTCGGTGCTACCTTTGCAAAAGCGGTCCACGAACACCTGGTACACTACAGCGCCGTCCAGCCAGCGGGGAACTTCATACAGGTCACTTTCGCCGATATGAGGATAGTGAAAGTAAGCGCCGTTGAAACCTTTGCTGGGTTCCGTGTAGAGACCCAATTCGTTATACCAAAGCGTCTCCCGGCCATCGTCAATAACGAAATAGTAGCGAAACTTTTTGCTGCGTTCCTTTACCTGGGCCCGGTAGTAGTCATATAGAAGATCGGACGCATATTTTTCCAGAACGACTTCGGTTTCGTCGACATCATAGCGGCTGCCGTAGACCACACTAACACGGCGCACGTCCTGTTTGGCGGTACGCACCTGAAGCAGTAGCGTATCCTTGGCAACCGGGTAAGCATAATTCGCGCCGGCTTGATGGTGAATCGCTTCTCTAAGCAACGTATCTCTCCTTCTAAGCCGTCATGCCGCCGTCGACACACAGCACGGCACCGGTGGTCCAGGCAGAATCTTCGGCGGTGAGGAATTTGATAGCCGCGGCAATTTGCGCCTGACTGCCGAAGTGTTTAATCGGTTGGTGGGCGAGAAATCGGTTCAACGCCTTAATTTTTTCCAGGTAATCAGCTCCGGCGCCGGAGGCATCGGGGCTCAGAATACCGGGGCAAACACAGTTGACCCGTATGTTGTGGATACCCAACTCGACCGCCAGCATTTTACTGAACTGGATAACACCGGCTTTGACAGCGGCATAGTGAGAACAGGGCGTATCGGGGAGCGACTGATAGCCGAGAATGGACGCCACATTAACGATAGCCCCTTTACTTCTGTCTATCATATACGGGACCACTATTTTGGTGGTATTGAATATGGCCAACAGGTTGATGTTGAAACTACCGATGAAGTCGGCCGGCTTCAGTTCGGTGATGGTACCGGCACTGAAACTGCCTACCGCATTGATCAGGTAGTCCACCCGCCCTCCCAGACGCGTTATCGCGGCGTCCACTTTATCTCGGGTCTGTTCATAATCGACGATATCCGTCTCGACCACATGCGGTTCAATATGGTTGGCTTGATCCGGAAAGTATTCGAGCAGCTTGGACTTATTGCGGGTAATCGAAATGACATCGACTCCCTCTGCAATATAAGCTTGCAACAGCTCGCGGGCCATCTCGGACGTTGCCCCGGAAATAACAGCGACTTTATTCGTATTCAATTGACTAACTCCAGCTTGACGTTGTCGTTCAATAGAGATCGATACACATCGAAAGTCTGCGCGACTACATCGTCGAGACTACGACTGACCCTCGGCAGGTTTAGGGAGTCATTTCCGCTTTTGACAGCTTGTGCGGCGGTCTTCATCGCCAAATAAAGCTCATCCACATCGAGCGGATTGACTTTTATCAGCGACTCACACTCCGTCACTATTTCCTCTATGCCGCAGAAACGCGATAGCACCAGGGGGACATGGAGTGCCACACAGTCATAGCCGATTATATTGAAAGGATCGTAGAGGCTCGGCAACACCATAACGTCGCACCCCTTCAAGAAGTCTATATAGCGCTTTCTCTCTTTTTGCCAGGGCAGGACTTCTATAGCACCGATTTTCGACAAGGCCTTAAATTTGCGCACGGTTTGCGGCTCCATGACCACATCCAACTCCTCATCTTCCGGAATATGAGAAAGAATTCGAAGTTGCGAGTTTTGGTGCATGGCGAAATACCGGAAAAAACTCTCAACCAGAAATTGGATACCTTTGCGGTACTCCCAGCGACCGGCAAAACCAAATACGGTTTTTTCCCGGGCCTGTGCCGGCGCATAAATTTTAGGCTCCTCATTGACAAAAGGTAGCGGGTAGATAGCTGAATGTCGCTTGATAGCCGACCCGAAATATCGCTCGCCGTAGAAAGCGTCGCTGGCACTATTGAAGATGACATGATCGGCATTTTCAATGGACTTTTTCTGTTCCGCCAGGGCCAGGTCATACTTGTACCACTTACTCTGTTTGACAATCATATACTCATGCCAGAGGATAGACGGCAACCAATAGATGACCTGAGTGCCGGGATAACGGGTTTTCAGCTGCTCCAGCACGTCACCCCAAAAGTAGATAGTGCTGACAATCAGGTCGCAATCACTCAACTGTTGCAGCTCAGCCTCGGAGAAATCATAACAGTCAGTCGAAACTACCTTGACGTCCTCCGGATAGTCACTGATACGGAAATCCGCCATAATCTCTTCGAATGTATATTCGGCACCCTCACTACCTTTATGGGTATAGATAGAGAACTCATCGCCTTCGAAGCAGCTTTTGCAGTAGCTCAAAAGGACACCGATATAGTAGTTGATGGAAAAGCTTTTATTTCCCAAAAAATCAACAGTCAAAAAAGCGATTTTTGTTTTCGATGACATAACTTAATCCTCAAGCGGTTTCGACATCCTGGTATAAACTCGAGCAACGAGTACATATGGGAAAACGTTCAACGGTCATCAATTTCTTTCTGAAATTGTCACTCTTGTCACCACCCCAGGCATCCCAAAACCCCTCGGCCTGAATATTGCCGGCGGCATATCCGAGACACAGCGATACGTCGCCATTGGACTCGATAGTGGGGAATTGCCAGGGCTTCAGGCAGACGCGTTTGGGAAGAATGAGAAAGTGCTCCTGTTCGGAGTAATACCTTTTGATATCTGACACAGATATGTCCGGCGTGAAGACAATATTGAAATCCGAGGCGTAACAGGCCTTTATTTCAGCTACGACATCGGCCACTTTCTCACTGAATTCAGCAGCCTTTATCGAGGTCGCGGTCGGGATATGACGCTCGTCAAATCCTGCACTATATTCCTTGTCCCAGCAGGCCTGCATAAGATTGTTCAACAACGGTGATGAAAATTGCGGGTGCTGAAACACCATTTTTACCGGACTTAGCGACTTAGTCCTCTCAATAAAGGCGACCGCGTCACTGACATTGTCAGGCAAAAAAGTGTAGTGTAGCGTGATCTTTTCGTAGCCCGCTTTCTTCAGGCCGCCCAATGCACTGATCGAACGCTGAAAGCTGTCATCCACACCGAGTATCTTATTATGGCTTTTTTCATCACCCGCGAAGCAAACAGTAAGCTCGGTGTGGTCGGCCAAGATGCTGTCCATATAATCGTTCAGCAGATAACCGTCGGTAATGATTTCCGTGCGACAATTGTTCTCGCCGAGCATATCTAACAGCGATTCGAAATCCGGGTACAGTAAGGGTTCACCACCGGTCAGCACCACTTTTGGGGTGGTCCAGCCTATGTTATCTATAAAGCCTTCCCACACCGACACTGGCAGCTCCGGTTCGTCGGCTGACGTTACCACACACTCCTGCGTATCAAATCTATGTGAGAAGTTGGTTTTGCTGGTGAGTTTTAGCACAAATTTTTGCGGCGCAGAAAAGCCGTTTCGCAAACCTTTGTAGTCCACGGCATATTTCACGTCATCTTTGGAAACCTTTTCCAGGTTGTGTGGAATTGCCATTTTCTAACTCCTTAGTAATTAACTATAGATACCGCTGTAAGGAAAATTTCGCTGTTTACTACAAAAAGGTGCTTCGCCTGTATTGCCTTTAAAACCAGTTTTCTAAAAATTTTCGGCATACTCAAAAGTAGCAAGAGCAAGTGGGCAACAACATGTTAATTTCGCACACATCAATTACAGGTGCAGACAACATGCCAAATGTTTCGCCTCACTAACGCAAGCCCAAAAATTCCAACATATACAATTGGTTACCGGCTCAGGAGCGATAAAACCGAACAGGACGCAGAAGGGATTTAGCAATCCTATATGCGCTAAAATATATCAGCACTTCAACGGTCGCACCAAGACCTCGCCAGCTTGACAAAAGCGGGCTGTGCTGAAAAAAATGGAACGCGCGTCGAGACGTACAGAAACGCGACACGAGAAAAATCAGTTGAGCTGTCGTGCGAAACTGTTTTACCTTATGCCCGTAGTCGGCAAAATTTTTTTACTACATTTTCGCAGCCAACTTTCAGATCGGATAATAATACGAGTCGTGGTTTCGCTCTGGGGCATCGTGAAAGTCAGTATGCACAAGCATGGATTAGCAAAAAACGTAGGCCATGCAGCAGGACAGATAGTGTCGGGGCGGTAGAGAATGGCACTCGCCTCAGATGCCTACTTCTGGTACTTAAGAGGATTTGCACAGTTTATCGACCCTCACTCTCTCTCGATATTGATTAAAAATACCGAGGTAGGTCTGCCTCTGAATGGGGCTTTCAGAAACTCTCGACAGCAGGGATGCTGTCGTGAAGTCCCCATGGACGGGTTCACGACGTGTTTCTGAAAGCCCCATTCAGAGGCAGACCGGTCAATTGGCACGCCTTCGCTTAAGTACCAGAAGTAGGCATCTGAGGCGAGTACCATTCGGGTCGGAGAACAACTGAGAAACGGGCGGGCAACCTCCGCCCGCCCGGCAAAACTGGGATCGACGTTATCGAAGGTTCATACAATTAGCGTAGTAGGTTACCGTAGCCGGCCAGTCGGAAAAGATGCCGATAATGCCGACATCCTTAGCCAGCACATGCAAGACTTCCAGCATATCGCCATCATTATTGATAGCCTCGGTAGTCGTCTGGTAATACCAACCGCCGCCATCTTTTAAGAGACCTGAGCGCTCGATAGTCCAGGTAATGATATCGAGACCTGCGGCCCTGGCAAACTCCGCGTAGGGCGAAGGCACTATAGCACCGCGCTCGTTTAGTGTTAGCAGCGCCCACATGGGAGGCGCGACAATGTTTACACCCTGCCCCGCCAAAGCTTCCATATCCGCCAGCGAGGCGGTGAAATTGGGATCATTGTAGACCCGGTCGTCCAGAAAGACTGCCTGCCTGCCAAACCGCGGTTCATTCTCGATCCAGTAAAGTACATCACTGAGATTAAATGACTGCGCCCACACCTTGCGCGGATGCACCCCGGCCGCCTTGTATTCATCAATCATTTGCTGGGCGTAGTCTTCCTGAGTGTAATCACCCTCATAAGGCATGGGAACGCTGGGCGCCTTAAGTTCCGGCGTAAACTTTACGCGCAGTTTCTTAAACAGTTCAATACTCTCGGCGTGTGTCAGTAGAGTACCGCTGCCCGTATACAAGTCGGTGCGCCAACCGGGAGTGGCGTTCAGGTAATCCTCGACAGTGGTGGCGGTCGGATCGGCCGCATCCATCTTTCCGGTCAGCGTTTTGAACTCCGTCAGTGTGATATCACTGGTACAACAGCGGGCGGAAGCCGGTGTGCCATTCACCGGGTCGGCTGGGGTAAATGGCTGCGAGCACTTCTGCGCCAAAGGTGTGGCGAGAATATTGGTGGTGGTGTGAAGGTCGCACTGGGAGTGACGGCAGACCAGTTCACGGTCCTTGGTAAAAGTTACATCGCACTCCATGATACCGGCCCCCATTCTGGCGGCAGCCTCGTAGGATTCTTTCGTGTGTTCGGGAAACTGCAGCGGTGCCCCGCGATGGCCGATGGAAAAATCCGTCTTGTAGAACGGCCGCCTGGCGCACTGTTGTAGACGTCGTTTGAGGCGACTGTCGTCCATATCTTCAACCAGGTAAAACGGCCTCGGTCCCAACTCTGCCCGCGACCCACGCTGCCAATAGCTTTTATGCTCCCGGCTTTCATCGGCGTTGAGGTTCCCGGTCAAACCCTCACGGCCATCGGATATTGCACAGGCGGATGTAAAAACTGTAACTGCCGCCACAGTCAGGCTTGCAATTGTTTGGCGCATAATGCTCCTCCGTTTGTCGATATTTAAGTACCCGTTGTCGACCATACAGAGGTTTTATTGCTGTCACATGCCGGTTTTATGACAGCGACAACCGACAAGAAGATCAGCAGCCATTCAAGGTTCAGCCTGGATAAAACGCTCCATACGCTCACGGGTTCCCGGGTGGGAAGAAAGATAACTCGACCAGTCGTCCTTCGTGCCCGGCTCCAGACAGTCCTCACAGGCAGGCCGTTCATCCTCGTTTGCCTGCGACGTGTGACTATCCATCAGTTTGCCGAGCATACTGGCAAAGGCTGACAACGGTAACTGGTGAGCCCGCATCCCCTCCAGCGCATAGGTATCCGCTTCCCATTCCATAGCGCGGGAGTAATCGGCATTTAACAGCACCGTCGGCGCAATAACAATCAGCGAACTGGCCGTACTGATATCGCCGGTTATCCAGACGATCAGGGACGACAGCAGCGACTGGCGAATAACCTGCTGCAGGCCGTGACGATGAACCACATGACCGATTTCATGCAGCATAATCCCCTGTAGCTCCGCGTCGTCCTCAGCCAGTGCGACAATTTCATCGGTAAACACGACGGTGGCATCAGGCAGCGCAAAGGCGTTGGCGCCAATACCGTCACCGCCCTGGCGAAACAGTATCCTGTAGTCAAAGCCCTCGGTGTCCCGCGGCAACAGACGTTTGAACTGTGCCCGCAACTCCTCCTGTCGCTGCTCCGGTAATTCCGAGGGCGAAAAAAAACTGGCATCGAGAAAAGTCAGGGTCTGGCTACTGACCGAGTGGGTAACGGCTACCGGCAACGCATGAGCGGTAGCTTCGCTCACCGCCGGCACCCCGTAACGCAGCAGCGACCAGATGCCAGCCACCACCACTACCACGGTAGCGGCAATAAAACCTTTATGGTTTTCTATCGTCTCGGCAAACGCCATCAGGTGAAAACCCGGCCGGTGCCGGCGCAGCACCGCATCGATGGCGTCGTTCTCGGGAGATTCAAATATCTGGCCGTCGGGAAAGGTGATCATCCGGGCGGTTGCCCCGACCCGCGGCGAAACCGTGGCTTCGTCGAAGGCGACACTGAGTATCGTATCGCCGTCTACCCGCAGTACCCAGCGCCCGCTGCCGCCACAACTCAGTTCAGCTGCCCGACGCCTGGAAGTCTTACCGTCAAAAAACCACCCTTGGATCATATCCCTATCTCGAGGTCGAAGACGCCGTCCACCTCCTCGCCCAGCGCCCGTACCTGTTCCCGTTCGCCGGCGGCAAAGTCGTTCAGGTCGGCAACCGCCACCAGTACCAGGGTCGAGGCCCGGTATTTAGCCGTGCGCACCTTGGCCCAGGGCAGCAGTAAACCGAGGGAAACAACCACCGCCAGGGTATTGGTAAAAATCAGGAACATCATATAGCCCACCCGCAACCGACTCTCGAAGTAATGTCCCTGCTCGAGCTGCAGGTTGTTGTAGAGCAGGTTCTCCCTGGCCACTTTGAAATAGGCAAACAGCCATAGGTACAACACCATACCGGCAACCGCCATCAGGAGAGTGATACCAGTGCCGGCAGCCCCCGTTGTCCCCTCGCCTATCTCAACACCCGCCGCCATATTGATTCCACCGGCCATCAAACCGATGACAATGCCAAAGAGAAGGAACACGCCGACGGCGACGGCGTAAATCTTATAAAAGTCCCAGTGACCGGCGCCGAACCGAAAAGCACTCTGGCCATAACGCACGCCAGTCGTCACATAGCGATAGAGAAAAAACTCCACCAGGGGGGTGAACAGACCGGCGAGAAGGAAAACACCGAGCATAATCAACATCGGCACCATGGACACCTGATCTCCCTCCTCCTCCGGCATCACTCCCCAGACCGTTAAAAATATCGCGCCGAAAAAAAGCAGCGTCGGCAGGAGAAGAATCAGATAGGCCTGGAGAATATCGCCCTTAAAGGCAAAAGTCACACCCCGATAGGCGGTGTGGCGCATGCGAAACGACATGGCGGCGACAAAGATAAACGGCAACGCCGCAAACAGAATGACAATCGCCGCGATACCGGCTATCGGTGATATCCAGTCCGCCAGCAAGTAGGCCAGCAATGCCAGACAGGCGAAAATACGGCCACGCAGAATCTGCATCGGCGTGGCCAGATACTGGAACGACGACCCGTCCAACTGGGTGTGCCCATAAAAATACTGGTTAGTGCGCACTTTGGCCCAGGCCGAGTAAATACCGAGGGTTACTATTGTCAGCAGGATATTGACGATCCAGACACTGAAATAACCGGCCGCAGTGCCGGCGAAAGAGAAGGGTTTTACCTGTTGCTTTGTATCTTCCATGGAATCCATCCCCCATTAGATGAATATCTGTTTTATTAGATGGCTTGCGCCTGCTTTATTACTGCTACTCTTTGCTACTACCCCATTGTGTTAAGTATTGGCAAACGGGCGTAGCCTATAGGTATTGAGACGACATATCAACACCCCGACAGATCCGGTGCCCAGCTACTGTGATTGGTCAATGCGATATTGAAGCTCAACCCGCTAACAGGGTTGCGGGGAGAGAGAGTGAACCGGATATAAGTCTCGGCTTGCCGGTTAGCCGAAGACCTGCTAGCTAACGGGAACGCACAGTCAATTTGAGCAACAACTGTACGCCGAAACCGCCGGGCGCGCTGAAAACCGATCCCTACACCAGCCCGTTTGCCTTGTTTTTTGGGGGCGGTTATTTTTTGGTCACAACTGTTACATAAAAGCAGAAACAGAAAGGGAAAACAGCGATTTCTTCTCGACCGCAAATCAATAGGCAAGTTTCTAATGCAGCAATAGTAGCCCTGTTGCCTAACTTGCCGGCAGCTTATCTAGTGTAAAAGCTCCAAGAAACTTAAAAACTCTAAGGTAGTTTTCTTCCAGCAATAATTTAATGAATACTCCCGGGCATCAGCCGAATCTAGCTTAAGAGCCTTCTCAATCGCCACATCCAAGTTACCATCCATAGCGCCGACCTTTGAGTTAAGAACATTCTTCGGCCCTTCTGCCGGGAATGCAGCAACAGGCGTTCCTGAGGACAGGGCCTCAAGTTGAACCAGCCCATACGTCTCCACTTTACTTGGAAAAACGAAAACGTCAGCTCCCGAATAGAGCTGAGCCAATTCCTCTCCATTTCTAGCGCCAAGAAAAAGAATGCTCTTATTATTTTTATAGCGCGACTTAAGGCTACCAAGCCCTGGCCCGTCACCGACAACAATTTTTGTTCCCTTCACATTAGAAGAAAGAAATACTTCAATATTTTTTTCTGCAGAAACTCTACCAACATGAAGCATGTAAGGACCTTTTCCACTTTCAAATATCTCTCTAACCTCAGGCACAAAATCAGCCCTATCGCGAGGTCTAAAAAAGTCTGTATTCACACCATGAGACCAGATTCGAACTTTGCTCTCATCAAATCCCATATTAAGAACTCTCTCTTTGACTGACTTAGAAGGAACCATAACACCTGCCGCAGGCGCGTGGAAGAATCTCATAAAAGCCTCTCCCCAAGAGATAGGTATACCGATAGCTCGATTTGCGGCCTCCGGCCAGGATGTATGATAAGCCGTTGTAAAGGGAATTTTGTTTTTTTTGCAATAAAATCGAACGCAATTGCTCATAAAAAGCTCATTGACAATATGTATAGCGATCGGGTCATATTCTTTAACAAGTTTGTCAATTTCTTTTTGTTTAAAATACTTAAAAGCAATCTTGACCCCTACATCTATTGCGCGATTAGGTCCAGGCACATCATCAGGGTGAATAATAATATAGTTAACACCAAAGCCATCCAACTCCTTAAGAACGGCATTCATTACAGTTTGCACCCCGGTAATATCACCTTTAAGGGTATTGGTTATGATCAAAATAGGTTTATTAGTTCGTTTGAATGGTCTTAAAATATCATCTTTACCAGCAGCAAATTTGTGGGCGAGATTGTCAGTATAAGAGTGTGGGATAGGCAAAGAGACTACTCTCCTGTAACATTTCATCAAATATTTTTGTCAATTCGTTCGCATTGATGCAAAATAAAAACCACTTCATTCAATCAGCACCTTCTTTTGTCCTTGCCATCCTCAAGCTCAGCAACCGATTCAATCAAGCTCCGGGGATTCCTCGGACTGTTTAGAAGATAGGCAGTTTCTTGCAGGGCTTGATCGTCATCCATCGAAACTATTACCACAACTCTCTTACCTCAGCATGTAATCGCCATGGGGCAGTGTTTTAAAAAACCTGCTCCATTGCCTTGGCATGGTTGTTTCGGACAGTGGTATAGCTTATGCTTTGCATGCTATAAACCTCGCACCCAAACGCCCCATAGTACGCATTGCGGTGACATTTAGCAAGGCACTCCAAATCGACCGCTAACGCTGCGCTGGCTATTGAGACGCTATACGAGCGTATGAAGCAATATTACGGGTTAAAAACAATGAAAGAAGATAGAGATATAGAGAAAGGCTATACGACTTCAGAGTTTGTATCTAAGTTACGGCGATTGGCTGATGCCTTGGAACAAGGAGAGAAATTTGAAATTCAAATTGCTGGAGAGCGCATCTACGTTCCTGTTCGCGCGGTTTATAACATTGAGCATGAGCGAGAGGGACCAGAGGAAGAAATAGAATTTCAAATAAAATGGTCAAACTAAACCACATAAAAGCGTTAGCACTCAAGGAGACTTATGAGCGCATCACTTGACGAACTTAAAACAATAAAGTGGATTCTTGTCGGGATTTTGCTGGTATTTACCGTCTTCTTCATATTTGCGTCTGTGGTGCTTAAGGGAGTTCTTGGGGCAATTCGAGACATGAGAGAGCTTAGGAAATCAGAAGGTTTCCGTATTCTTGGCGAGCAGTACCTGGACAAAGGACAAATATCCGAGCTTATGGCCGAAGCTAAAGATGTTCTTAAAACCCACCCTAACCATGCTTATGCAAATTACTATTTGGCTATGGCCTACTACCGAAAAGAAAGGTGGGTAGACGCTCAAAAAATATTTGAAACGCTACGCGACAACAAACCTGAATGGGGTGACGCAGTAGACCCTTACATAGCTGAAACAAGAGAGAAAATAAGTAATGGCAAACCTAAATTGGTGCGGTAGTGCCGGCAAGCTGCAGCAGTTGGCGCCTGCGGCGCCGGACCCTTGTACACCGCACTGGCTGTTTTGGCATTAAGGGTAGCTATGGGTAGAACTATCGCCGGCATAATGTCAGTTAGTGGGGCAGAAAATACGGCACCGATTGGCGTTTTTGAAGTGGTCTACGCTGATAACGCCTTTAACCAACTGGCTACACCAACAAACAGCACCGGCAGAAACACAAATCCCGCACTTACTTTAGGTAAAGGATATAACGTTACCGAAGGGCGATATACCACTGATACCTATTTGGACACTTCAGATTTGACCGAGGTTTTTACCCCTTACCCTGAAAATCAGGCCTACACAGCTAAGCTCCCGGTATTGCCGGGAGCGCTAGCAATAATTTAAGCTCTCGAATTTGCAGCTTTTCCTGAGCAGGCTACAGTTTCGGAATCGCGACTGTGATCTCGGGGATCTGAGCTGGCCCAGAGTAGTGTCGCTGCCAACATAGTTGAATATTTCACTGCCAAACATATCCGAATCAGCTATACCTTTAATGACATCTTCGGAGTTTCCCAAAAAGTATAGATGGATAGTGAAGTCTATAGGGTTTGGTATATTCCAAAAAGTTATATTTTCCTTTGTTGTCTATAGAGGCTGGTTATGTCATCGCCCGGTTCATTTCAAAATCTTACTGCAGAAGAACAGCTTAAAATTTATAAGGCCGAACTCGAGGCCATCGGTAAGTCGCAAGGGGTGATCGAATTCAATATGGATGGCACCATTATCACCGCCAACGATAACTTCCTCAATGCCATGGGTTATCGCCTCGATGAAATCCAGGGCCGCCATCACAGCCTGTTTGTGGAGCCGCAGTATAAAAACAGCAGTGAATACAAGGCATTTTGGGCAAAACTGAACCGGGGTGAATACGATTCACATGAATACAAACGGCGTGGCAAAGGCGGTAAGGAAGTCTGGATCCAAGCTTCCTACAACCCGATTCTGGACCTAAACGGCAGGCCGTTTAAGGTGGTCAAATACGCCACCGATGTCACCGAGCAAAAATTGCAAAGTGCAGATTTCGCGGGCCAGATCAAGGCGATTGATATGTCCCAGGCGGTGATCGAGTTCAATATGGACGGCACGATTATCACCGCCAATGAAAACTTCCTCAATGCGATGGGTTACCGCCTCGATGAAGTCCAGGGTCGCCACCACAGCCTGTTTGTGGAGCCGCGCTACAGAGACAGCGCAGAGTACCGGCAATTTTGGGCAAAGCTGAACCGGGGTGAGTACGATGTTCACGAGTACAAACGGCTCGGCAAAGGGGGCAAGGAAGTCTGGATCCGGGCCTCCTACAACCCGATTCTGGATTTAAACGGCAGGCCCTTTAAAGTGGTGAAATATGCCACTGATGTCACCGAACAAAAATTGCAAAATGCGGACTTTGCCGGCCAGATCAAAGCCATTGATATGTCCCAGGCAGTGATCGAGTTCAATATGGACGGCACGATTATCACCGCCAACGATAACTTCCTCAACGTCATGGGTTACCGTCTCGATGAAGTCCAGGGTCGCCACCACAGCCTGTTTGTGGAGCCGCAGCACAGGGACAGCGCAGAGTACCGGCAATTCTGGGCGAAGCTGAATCAGGGTGAATACGAGGCACATGAATACAAACGGCTTGGCAAAGGCGGTAAGGAGGTCTGGATCCAGGCTTCCTATAACCCGATTCTGGACCTAAACGGCAAGCCGTTCAAGGTCGTGAAATATGCAACGGATGTTACGGAGCAAATGAATGCGTTAAAGCAAATTGACAAACTCGTCCAGAGCGCTATCGCCGGACAACTGCAAAATCGTATCGACACCTCACAGTCAAAAGGCTTTACCGCATCGCTGGGCGATGGCATCAATCAGTTGCTTGAAGCGGTCACTGTGCCTGTCAGCGCCAGCGCCCGGCTTATGGAAGCCATCGCCAACGGCAACCTCAGCCAGAGTATGTCCGGTGAGTTCCAAGGAGAATTTAAAACACTGAGCAATGCAATAAATTCGTCAGTGGCTAACTTGCGTAGTATGGTGGATGAAATTCGCTGTGTGTCGAGAAGCGTTTTTAGCGCATCCAGAAAGATTGCTCAAGGGAATACCGATCTCAGCCAGCGTACTGAAGAGCAGGCTGACAGTCTTCAGAAAACTACTTCAGCAATAGAAGCACTTACCGACACTGTGCAGAAAAACTCGGAGAATGCTACTGAAGCCACGAAGAAGTCCAGCAGCGCCATGCAAAAAGCCACCGCCGGCAGTGAGGTCATCTCCAATGCCGTTGCAGCAATGGAGGCTATTGATAAGTCCAGCAAACAGATTGCCGATATCATTGGTGTTATTGACGAAATTGCGTTTCAAACTAATCTTTTGGCTTTAAATGCCGCGGTGGAGGCAGCCAGGGCGGGAGAACAGGGCCGAGGGTTTGCTGTTGTGGCCGCAGAGGTACGCAGTCTGGCCGGGCGCAGTGCCAGCGCGGCCAAGGAAATCAAAGCGCTGATTAACGACAGTGTAGAAACGGTCGGCGAAGGCACGCGTTTGGTGGACGAAACCGGCCGGACTTTTACCGAGTTGGCTGAGGCGGTTGACGAGGTGGTATCCATGATTTCCGATATCGATATCGCCAGCCAAGAACAAGCGCAGGGAATTAACGAAGTGAGACAAGCAGTTTCAGTGATGGAAAAAATGAGAGAAAAAAACGTTGCCTTGGTAGAAGATGTGATGTCTTCCAGCAAAGCTATGGAGCAACAGGCTCAGACCCTGTTAAACCAGGTGGGCTCTTTCAATACGGGTAATCAGTAGTTTTTTCAGTCCTGGCAGGATTTTCCAGATGGCAGCAAGCCAGTGGCAAAAGCAAGCCTGAGTCGGGACAAAAGGTTGACAGCAAACGCCCTTAGCCGGTCACAATCAGGCTTCCGGTGCTGTCGCCTGGTTGTGACCGGCTGTAGATTCAAGAATTGTAATAATAGGTAATCCGCGCACTGATCGCCTCGCCCTCGCCACTCACGACATTGACGACACCGAAATACTGATGCAGGCGCCGGCTGCGACGGTCGTAAACCAGTTGCAGCGGATCGACAAACCAGCGCAGCAAACGATTTTTCGGCTCCACAAAGAAGCATTGCAAACGATCATCGGCGATATCCTCGCCGGTCTCCGGCGTATCACAATCCGCCCGTTCTTTGGCCACCACCTGCAGTTTGATACTGCGCTGATGTACCGGTGAAGCAAAGTCGATCACAAACGGCTTGCCGCTGACCAACTCGTCCCAGTGATCGCGTACCACAACATCGAACCCGCCGTCGACCACATCGATTCGGCGGCTCGCCACCTCAATTTCGCGCCAGGGCTGCTGCGCCGAGGATTTGTAACGCAACAACATATCGTCGCCACGCCACAGCGCCTGGCGCTTTTCGCCGATGCGGAAGTCCTCCTGTTCAACTTCGGGGCGGGCCAGGTCCAGACCGTCGTTATCGCCGGAGTAACGCAGCAGCTTTTTGGCAAACAGGCGGCTGCTGTCCTTGCGATACTCCACCGTGGTGGTTTGGCCATCGGCGGCGATAAAGTGATACTCGCAATAAAGAAACTCACCCGTTTCCACATCGGTGGCACGTCCCACGATGGAGGCTTGGGAGTCCGGACTGCATTCGGACAGCGTCGGTGAGGACACAGTCAAAATACCCATAACTAGTGCGCTGGTAAACATGGTAATACTCCCGCTAAACAGTCCCGGTTTTTCTGCCCCAGTACAGCAATCCCGGCAATAACACCGCCCAATAGACCGCCAGGGCGGCAAAGGACAGCCACAGCGGCTGGGCAAACTCCACACCACCATTTAAGGCCGCACCGGCCAGATAACTTAAAGGCCCGGCCACCGCACCCACCAGCGCTGCCAGCCACCAAAAATTGCCCAGCTTGGCAAAGCTGTGCTTCAACGTGGTGGCAAACGCCAACCACAACAACATCAGCCACAGCGGCGGCAGCAACATCTGGTCGGTGCGTTGAAAAACGCCGAATCCGAACCACAGACAATCACCGGCAATCCCCACCAGCGCCACTGCGGCGATAAATCGCCACTCGGCCGTATCGCGCATCACCAACCAGCCGTGCACCGCAAGCAAGGCAATGACTGCCGCCGCCGCCATCCCGTCACCACCCCAGACACAGGCAAACCACACGACCTCGAACAACGCGGCATTGAGCACCAGTCGTCCAAGTTCGGAGTTTTTCACCCGTGTCTGCAGGCGTTGCGCCAGGGCCGTCACAATGCTAGCCCCGCACCCCGAGGTGGGTCGATACGGGCAGTTGGTGACAGCGTGGTTTGGCAAACAAAAACTGCGAGGTGCCGATCACCCGTTCGGCAAAGCCGCCTTCGCAATAACTCAAATAGAAATCCCACATACGGATAAAAATATCATCAAATCCACATTGCCTGACTTCATCGAGACGCAATTGGAAACGCTGCTTCCATTCCGCGAGGGTTTTTGCGTAGTGGTGAGTGATATCCTCGAGACCGACTATCTGCATATCGGTGTCACTCGACACGTGTCGGGCAATTACCTCGATCGAGGGCAGGGCCCCGCCCGGGAATATATAACGCTGAATAAAGTCCACCGTGTTGCGCGACTGTTCGTAACGCTGATCAGGAATCGTAATGGACTGAATCAGCATCAGGCCATCCTGTTTCAACAACGCGGCACAGCGGCGGAAGTAAGTCTGGTAATACTGGTGACCGACCGCCTCGATCATCTCGATGGAAACGAGTTTGTCGTACACACCGGTAAGCTCCCGATAATCCTTCAGCAATACCGTGACGCGCTCCTCCAGCCCTTCCTGCCGTACCCAGGCCAGGGCGTGGTCGTGCTGCTCTCTGGAAATAGTGGTTGTGGTTACCCGGCAGCCGTAGTGTTTGGCCGCGTAAATCGCCATACCGCCCCAGCCGGTGCCGATCTCCAACAGGTGGTCGGTGGGGCCGAGTTGCAAACGCTCGCAAATATGCTTGAGCTTGTTTTCGGAAGCCTCTTCCAGACTCGCCGCCGCTGAGGGAAAAATGGCCGCCGAGTACATCATCGAGTGATCCAGAAACAACTGGAAAAAATCGTTGCCCAAATCATAGTGCGCGGCAATGTTCTTGCGCGAACCGGTGCGGGAGTTGTGGTTAAACGCGTGCATCAGGCGCGCCAGCGACTGCTTGATCCAGTTCCACTTCGAATCCATCGCCTTCAACATCGACATATTCAACACCATCAGGCGGATGACTTTCACCAGATCCGGCGAGCGCCAACTGCCGAGCATATAGCCCTCGCCCGAACCGACGGTGCCATTGAACAACACATCACGATAAATTGACGGGTGCTCGACATGAATATGCGCGACCAGGTCAGTCTGGTCTTTGGGTTGACCGAAGTTATAGGTAACCCCGTTATCTTCTACAATCAGGTGGCCGACGGCAATGTTTTCCAACAGCTTGAACACCATCTTTTTCGCTATATTATCCACGAAGCGCGGTTTGAGTTTTTTTTGTGTTTTAGTTTCGTTTACACTAACTGCGGTCATGTTTGTGCCTCAACTTTTCTTTCCTGGTTAGGTCTTTACAAATTAAGATTTTCCGGCCACCGACTCGGGGTGTCCATAAAAGGGTATGCGTTTCATAAACAGCTTCAACGCCTGCCAGTAGATACCGCCAACGACTTTACCGGTCATAAAGGGGTATTGCCAAAGCACACGGCGCAAACTGGCAGCACTGATCTCCTCCCGATTGAGCGTCAGGGTCGCATCGAAGAAGCGCTCGCTGCCGGAAAAATTCTCCATATGCAGAGCCAGGGTTTTTCCGGGACAGTTGCTCAACCACAGATAACGGGTGTCCATGGGCTGAAACGGCGAGACGTGAAAGGTTTTGCCGAACGTCAGCCGCTGCTTATCGCGGCCAGGATCACAGTTGAGTACATAGCGATGGCGCTGATTCCAGGGCGTGTTGTTGACTTCCGCCACTATGGTTTCCACGCCCTGGCCACTCTCATCGAAACAGTAGTAACAGGTAATCGGGTTCATGATATACCCAAAGTACCTGAGATTGGCCAATAGCCGAATCGGCCCTCGCGGGCGCCGCCCGGTCTGCTGCAGCACGTGATCGCGCACGCTGTCGGCCAGTGGTGTGTCGCCCTGGTCAAAGAAATCCCGGCGCCGAAACCGGGCGATAGCCGGGCGGGTAGCAGACCAGCACCAGCTCTCGGCAAATACCCGATCGAGTTCGTCGAGATCGAGATACACCATAAAAACATCGTAGGTAAAAGCGTGGGACCTGGGACTGAAACGGCGGTGGCGAACACGCCCTTTGTAGATCGCGCTGTGCAGGGCCGTGTCACCACCGGCGACCGGACTGTCCACGGCTGCCTCACGCGAGACAGGATCAGGCGCAGTGGAGCTAGGCATAGGACGCTTCCGCCGGCGAGTCGGTGCTGGCGGCCGGCGCATCAGGTGCTGCCAGGGGAGTATCGCCCAGCGCCTCGGCTACCCGCAACGCGCTGCTCACGCCGTCTTCGTGAAAACCGTTACCCCAATACGCGCCGCAGAACCAAGTCCGGTTGACGCCGTTGATATCGCCCCAGCGCTGCTGGGCTGCAATGCCATCGAGATTGAACACCGGGTGTGCATAGTTGAAGTGACCGAGTATTTTGGCCGGATCGATCGCCGCGGTCTGGTTGAGAGTGACGCAAAAGGTGGTGGGGTGATCAAGCCCCTGCAGGATGTTCATATTGTAAGTCAACACCGGGCGTTCCTGGCGATAGTCGGTCAGCAGGTAATTCCAACTGGACCAGGTGGAGCGCCGCCGCGGCAGCAGGGTGGTGTCGGTGTGCAAAATCACTTCATTGTCCTGGTAGGGTATGGCGCCGAGCAGCCGCTGTTCGGCCGCGCTGGCATCACCCAACAGTTGCAGCGCCTGATCGCTGTGACAGGCCATCACCACATGATCGTAGCTTTCCGTGCGCGGGCCGTCGTCACCCCGATAGCTGAGCAGAACCCGATCTCCCTGCCGCCGCACCGACTGAATCGGCGTGGCCACCTTGATGCGCTTCTTGAAGCCTGCCGTCAGCGGCCCGAGGTATTCCCGCGAGCCGCCTTTTATAACACGCCACTGGGGTCTGTCGGTGATACTGAGAAGACCATGGTTTTTAAAAAAACGCACGAAAAATGCCAGGGGGAAATTAAGCATGGTATCGGTGCTGGCCGACCAAATGGCCGCCCCCATAGGCACCAGATAATGTCGGATAAACGCCTGCGAGTAACGCCGCCGCGTCAGGTAATCACCGAGTGTGGCAGCGGCATCGATACGCCCCTGCTCCAGGTCCGCGACAGCTTCGCGGTTAAACCGCACGATATCGGCCAACATGCGCCAGTGCCGGGGGCGCAGCAGATTGCGGCGCTGGGCAAACAGCGTACTGAAACCGGCGCCGCTGTATTCCAGTCCGGTCTGCCGGCAACTGACGCTAAAACCCATATTGGTTGGCTGGGAAGCCACCCCCAATTGCGCCAACAGATCGATAAAGTTGGGATAAGTCCAATCGTTATATACAATAAAACCGGTATCTATGGCCTGCTCACTGCCATTGACCGAAACATCGATGGTGGCGGTGTGGCCGCCAATCCGGTCCCGACTCTCAAACACAGTAATATCGTGTTCACGGTTGAGCAGGTAAGCAGCGGTCAACCCGGATATACCACTGCCGATAATGGCAATTCTCATACGTCTCTCTCTCTGGATATCCTGTTTATCAATGTTCTCTCTCCGGTACGACGTCGGTTCCCGCTCGTCACAGTTTGCCGCTACAGTTTATTGGCGCGGTTTAAGCGCGGCGCCGCCACCCGATACCACAACCCTGAACACAGCGCCGCCAGTTTCAGTGACCAACTCAGCCGCAGTGGGAATTCAACCACCCGCTGCCGCCCGGCAATACCGCGCAGGATGATAGTTGCCGCTCGCTCGGCGTCCATGGCAAACGGCATGGGAAAATCATTGGCGGCGGTCATGGGTGTTTCCACAAAGCCGGGGCGAACCACAGTAACGTCTATCTTTTCATGTGCCAGGTCTACGCGCAGGGAGTCGAGCAAATACTGCATGGCCGCCTTGGAGGCGCCGTAGGCTTCCGCCCGGGGCAGCCCCACCACGGTCGAGAGACTGCCGATGCCGACGATATGTCCCCGCCGCTGGGCTTTTTGCAGCAGCGGTTTGGCCACCGTCAGCGTATTGACCACGCCAAACAGGTTGACTGCGAATACACGTCGAAACAGCGCGTTGTCGAGTTCGGCGTTATCGACGTATTCACAGGTGCCGGCGTTCAGGATCACCATATCAAGACTGTCGGTCATGGACCGCAGGCGGCGACCCGCCTCCTCCATCCCGTTATCGTCGCTGACGTCGCAGGCCAGCGCCACCAGCCGCTGGGGATTTTGGGCGCACAGACCTGCCAGCGCCGCCTCGTTGCGACCACTGGCAAAGACAGTATTGCCGGCCTCCGCCAGCTGCAGGGCCAGCGCCCTGCCGATGCCTGAACTGGCACCGGTGATCCAGATATTTGCTCCGCTTACTGAAGCCATGGTTTACATTCCCAAGTCGTTGGGCGCTAGGGCGCCAGGCGTCGTCGCAGCCACTGGACCAGGCGGCCGAGCAGCGGTACATGCTCGTACACCATAGCACCCATGTCGTAAAAATCTTCGTGGTAATAGATGCGTTCATTGAACCGCACCTCGGTTATCCCGCGTACCATCACCTCTTTACCGCCCGCCAGTTTCGGGTGGCTGAAATGCATATTCCACTTGATGAAGGCCACGCCGGGCATCACCTGCTCATCCAGGTAAAAAAAGCGACAGGAGTTGAGATTGCGAGCCATATCGCGGAGATAGGCTTTAACCTCGATCCTGCCGGACAGGGTGTGAATGGGATCGCGGAATTCGATATCGTCGCTGTAGACGGCGTCCAGGTCATCCAGCGTGTCGGGATCATAGATCTCGTAATACCGTTTGAACCGCTCAACGACATCAGTCATGGCAAACGGCTTTCCGGCGGTGAGTGTGGTTGGAGGCTGCACTGTAATATTCATACCCCAAATTACGATTTAGCCGGCGCCTTGGATCACTGGCGTGCCACACTGCTGCCGGCTTTCTCTATATACTGGGCCCGTGGATGCGCCGGTGATCCAATCGCCGGAAAAGTGCGTAGAGTTGTGCTGAAGATACCAACTATTCGATATTGGCACTCACACAGCGACTGGTTACTATGCTTAAAAGCCACCCAGATTATAGGGTTGAATCCGGCCCTCATGCCAGACCCGACCCGGACAGAGACAGCGTAATGGAATTGAAGTCCGAGCGCCGAGACGACTGGAGCAACCTGCTATCACAGGTGGGCAAGCAGCGGGACCGGAGCGCCTTCAAAGAGCTATTCAAACACTTCGCGCCCCTGATCAAGGGCTACAGCCTGTCGAAGATGCCGGCGGCGGCAGGCCCCCACGGCGGCGACGAGCTGGTCCAGGAGGTCATGCTCAAAGTCTGGCAAAAGGCCCCTTACTTCGATCCCCGCAAGGCCGCCGCCAGCACCTGGATTTACACCATCGCCCGCAACTGCCGCATCGATCTGTTGCGCCGCGGCGCCAAGCACCAGAGTACGAGTCTGGCGGCGGACGATGTCTGGCAACAGGAAGATGAAAACGAACCCTACTCGCTGTTGCAGCACACGCGCAATCAGGACTCCATTCGCTCATCGTTCCGCGAACTGCCGCCGGAACAGTCGCACATCCTGACCAAGGTCTATATGGAGGGCAAATCCCACGCCGAAGTGGCTCAGGAGCTGGACCTGCCCCTGGGGACGGTAAAATCCCGGGTGCGCCTGGCAATCAAGAAACTACAGGTGCTGATAACAGCCCGGTAGGATTAAGGTAAGGCCTCACAGGCAAAGGCTATTTCAAGGTTAAGGTTATTAAAGGTTATAGGTGAGTACGATGGTAAAACACCACCCCAATGAAAACCTACTGGCAGAGTACGCCGCAGGCAGCCTCCCGTTCGGTCTATCGATCGGCGTCTCGGCACACCTGCACTTCTGTTCCCGCTGCCGGCATCGCCTGGAGTCGCTCAACGACCTCGGCGGCACGCTGCTGGCCGATACCCAGGCGGTACCCGTTGCAGCCGACCTGCTCGACAGCGTCATGGCCCGACTTGACACCCCTGTGCAGCAGCAGCCCAAGCCGGCCAATCGCTTCAACCTGCCCCAGGTGCTGGAAAAGCTGGTGCCCGACCTTAAATCCCTGCGCTGGCGGCGACTGTCGCCATCGCTGCGGGTATCGCGGCTTCAGGCCGGACAGGACCGTTATGAAGTCGCGCTGCACAAAATCAGCCGCGGCGGCAAGGTAGCAGAACACGATCACCGGGGCCAGGAAGTGACAGTAGTGTTAAAGGGCAGCTTTTCCGACGATGAAGGGGTTTACACCCCGGGTGACTTCCTGTTGCGGGAGCCCGGCGACGTACACCGCCCCCGCGCGACACAAAATCAGGATTGTCTGTGTCTGTCGGTAGTCGAGGCCCCGGTACTGCTGACCGGTTGGTTCAATCGCTGGCTAAATCCCCTGCTCAGCTTTAAACCCGGCTGAGCATTTACGCTCTGAGTCCCCCAACTTCAGAGCCCAGGCTCGGGTTACAAGGTCAATCCGGGCCTTTTTTACATCCCAATAATTTAAAAAATCTATAAAATAAATACTTATAATTAATTTTATCTATGTAAAAATACGGCCTATTATGCTTCTCGAATTCAAACACCTTATGAGAGGCAGCACACATGTTACTGAATAAAGAAGGTCATCAAGTCCCCCAGGTGACTTTTCCGATCCGCCGGGACAACGACTGGGTCAAGCTCAACACGGACGACATTTTCAAAGGCAAAACCGTGGTGTTGTTCGCCCTGCCCGGCGCTTTTACGCCCACTTGTTCGTCCACCCATTTACCTCGCTACAACGAATTGGCACCGGTTTTCAAAGCCAGCGGGGTCGATACGCTGGTATGCCTGTCGGTAAATGACACCTTCGTCATGAACGCCTGGGCCGAAGATCAGAAAGCTGAAAATATTGTATTCCTGCCCGATGGCAACGGGGAGTTTTCCGCGGAGATGGGCATGCTGGTGGAAAAACAGGGCCTGGGTTTCGGCAACCGCTCCTGGCGCTACAGCATGCTGGTAAAAGATGGCGTGATCGAGAAAATGTTTATCGAACCGCAGGAGCCCGGCGACCCGTTTACCGTGAGTGACGCCGATACCATGCTCAGCTATATCAACCCCGACGCTGAGCAGCCGCGCCGTGTCACCCTGTTCAGCAAGCCCGGCTGCACCCACTGTGCACGCGCTAAACGGCTGCTTGACGGGGCGGGCCTGCGCTATGAGGAAATCGCTCTGGGCGCCAATGGCGTCAGCCAAAACTCCCTGGCGGCGGTCACCGGGCGCGGCACCACACCGCAGGTTTTCGTCGAGGGCGATCTGGTCGGCGGCGCCGATGAATTGCAGGAGTGGCTGCAGGCAGGCTAGCCCTGCAACACCGGGCAGAGTGGCCCCGCGGGCCCCCGGTTTCGCCCCACGGGGCATTTGGGCTACACTAGCGCCCCTCTTTACCAAGGCTTTACCCGGATAGATGCCAGCGAGTCCAACCAACACCGGCACCGGCATATGGTCCCTCGCCTGGCCCAGTATCGCGGTTTACCTGCTCAATACGCTCAGCGGCCTGGCGATCATCAAAATTGTCAGCGGCCTCGGCACCGACGGCGTCGCTGCGGTAACCGCCGGTACCCGCGTGTTGTTTATTCTGCAGGCGGTGATGATGGGGCTCGGTGCCGGCGCCACCGCCCTGATCTCCCGCGCCTGGGGCGCCGGCGACCGCGACGACGTCGCCCTCTACACCAACCTGGCCATGTCCACCGGCGTGCTGATCACCCTGCTGTTCAGCGCGCTGATCATTGCCGGCGCGCCCCTGATTGCCGATTTATTCCGGCTCGCGGCCGGGGCTCACAGCGCCGCCGTCAGCTATATTCGCTGGACCATGCTGTTCAGCGTCACCTTCAGCATCAATATCGTTCTGGCCACCGCCTTGCGGGCGGCCGGTGACGCCCGCACGGCCCTGTATATCGTCGGCGGTGCCACCGTTGTTTATCTGCCGCTGAGCGCGGCGCTGACCTACGGCTGGTGGGGCATGCCCGACTGGGGCATCAGCGGCACCGCCCTCGGCGGCGGTATCGCCTATGCCCTGGGCAGTGTGGTCGCGGTGTATTTATGGATCGGCAATCGCCTGGTCATTCCATTCACCGTCACCCCGCTGGCGCGCCTGTGCGCGCAGTTCAAACGGCTATGGCATGTCGCCTACCCGGCCATGGCCGAACAGGGCGTGATGCAACTGGCGCTGTTTCTGTTCGTGTGGCTGATTTCCAGTTACAGTACCGCCGCCTTTGCAGCCTACGGCATTGGCCTGAGCCTGTTGTCGGTCACCATGGTCATCGGCCTGGGATTTTCCATTGCCGGCTCGGCCCTGGTGGGCCAGCAACTGGGCGCCGGCAATCCCGCCGGCGCGGTAGCGATGGGCTACCGCGCCCTGCGACTGGCGCTGGTGGCCATGACCGTATTTGGGGTGCTGGCCATTGTTTTCGCCCGACCGCTGGCGGCGATGATGATCGACGACCCGGAGGTGATTCGTCTGACCGTGGTATTCCTGTGGTGCCTGGGTCTGGCGCAACCCCTGCTGGCGGTGGACTTTGCCCTCGGCGGCGCCCTGCGCGGCGCCGGTGACACCCGGTTTCCGCTGCTGTCTACGTTTTGCGGCTTTATTTTGACACGCATGGTAATCGCCGCGCTGTTTACCCGGCTGGGATTGCCGGTGGAGTGGGTGTTCGCCACACTGATCGGTGATTACCTGGTCAAAGCGAGCATGATTTTGTGGCGGTTTCGCTCGCGCCGCTGGCTCGGTACACGCTGAGTGACATCAGGCCAGGACTCGCCGACGTGAAAGTCCTGCCCTGATTTCACTTTAAGGACCTGACCATGAATCAATCGCGTATCGTTATCGTAGGAGGTGGCGCCGGCGGCCTGGAGCTGGCTACGAAACTGGGAAAAAAACTGGGGCGTAAAAAAAAGGCGGAGATTATCTTAATCGACGCCAGTCCGGTACACCTGTGGAAGCCACGTTTACACGAGGTGGCCGCCGGCGTGCTCAACGCCAATATCGACGAACTCAGTTATGCAGCCCACGGCCGGCACTGCCACTTTCGCTATGTGCTGGGCCGTATGCACGGTCTCGACCGCAAGGCACAAACTGTCAAACTGGCCGCCCATTGCGATGATGCCGTCAATGCACCTGAAGACCGCCAAATCCTGCCCGAACGCGAGGTGCGTTACGACTATCTGGTGTTGGCGCTGGGCAGCCAGACCAACGATTTCGACACCGCCGGTGCCCGGGAGCACTGCATTTTTCTCGACAATCGGCGCGCCGCCGAGCATTTTCACCAATCGTTTCTGAACGTCTACCTGCGCGCCTCTCAAAAAAACACCGATCGGCAACCGCAAAAGTTTGCCATCGCGATTGTCGGCGCGGGCGCGACCGGGGTGGAGTTGGCTGCCGAACTCAACCATACCGCCCACCAGCTCAATCACTATGGCTTTGACGGCATCAAACCGGAAAACGTGGAAATCACGCTGATCGAGGCAGCCGACCGAGTAATGCCGGCGCTGTCGGAAAAAGCCTCCGCCGCCATTGCGCGGCAACTGCAAAAACTCAATATCCGCATACTGAGCAGCGAGCGGGTCACCGAGGTGACCGACAGCGCGGTGATCACCGGCAGCGGCAAGACAATTCCGGCACAGTTGAAAGTCTGGTCGGCAGGCATTAAAGCGCCGGCACTGCTCGGTTCGCTGGACGGTCTGGAAGCCAACCGCATCAATCAACTGGCGGTCACCTCAACGCTGCAAACCACCAGAGACCAGCGCATTTTCGCCATCGGCGATTGCGCCCACTTCCAGCCACCGAACAGCGACAGACCGGTGCCGCCGCGGGCCCAGGCCGCCAGCCAGCAGGCAAGCCTGCTGGTCAGGGCGCTGCCGGCGCTACTCAATGGCAGCGCCCTGCCCGAGTTCCGCTACCGGGACAAAGGCTCGCTGATCTCGCTGAGCAGGCACAGCAGTGTCGGGCAGCTGATGGGCAACCTGAGCGGCGACTTCACCTTTGAGGGAAAACTGGCCCGGCTGTTTTACATCACGCTCTACCGGCTGCACCAAATTGCCCTGCACGGCGTGTTTAAAACGGGGTTGCTGCTATTGCGGGACCGGCTTAACCACCGCACCGGGCCGACCATGAAATTACATTGATATGCCATGAAAAGTAGAAGCATATAAACGGCAAACCGAGGGAGGCGGTCACTCCCCCAGGTACAACGCCCCAATATAGCGGTCAATGCTTGCCTGCCAGGAAAAACGCGCCGCCGCCGCCGCGCGGCGCAGTTTCTGCCACTGTTTCGGCTTATCGGTTTTGCACGCCAGTGCCATCGCGAAGGTCTCCACCAACTGCGCCGCCTGGTCAACAAGGCTGTCGCCGTTGAATGCAAAGCCGTTGACACCGTCGGTCACCGTATCCTTGAGCCCGCCGACACTGTGCACGAGACAGGGTTGCCCGGCGCGCAGCGCCAGCATCTGGCTGATACCGCAGGGCTCGAACGAACTGGGCATCAGAAACAAATCGCCGCTGGCATAAAGGGCCTGCGCCAGCGCATCCGAATAGCCGCGCAGGAAAATAAAATTATCAAAGCGGGCATTGATCTGCGTAAGAAAAAGTTCCAACTCCGGATCGCCGCTGCCGAGAAATATATACACGCCGCGCGGGCCCAGGGTCTCGAGAATGCCCGCCAGTGCCGGTCGGCCGTTCTCGTCGACCTGGCGCAGCAACTGCGCTTTCTGCTCGGTAATGCGCCCGACGCTGGTCACCAGTATGCCGGGTTTGTGCTCCTCCCAGCGCGGCAGCTGCTCCCCGGCGACAAAGTGGGCGGAACGAACCTGCGGCTGCTGCGCCACCCAGCGCAATAACTGGTCCCGCAGTTGGGCCACCAGCGCCTCCCATTCCAGAGGTTCGGGCAGGGCCGCCGTATAATCGCAACCGTTGAGGATGCCGTGTAGACGCTTCTCTCCGTGGGCCCGCACCAGGTCCTGTTCCAGGCCCTCGCCGCCGTAATAGCCGCGGCTGCCGACCTCGCTCGGCAACAGAATTTCGCGCGCGTAGGTGGGCGATACGGCGTGCACGGCATCGGCCAGTCGAATCCCCACCGCCATCGGGTTCAGGCAGTCGGGCCAGCGGGGATCGGCCAACAGGGCGCGATCATAGTGCAGTGACGGGTACCAACTGTGCAGGGAAGACGGGTGGCCGGAAAACGGCCTGACCCCCTGCAGCCCCAGGTTGTGGATGGTGTAAACACAGCGCACCCCCTTCAATACCTCAAACCCCGGATCAAACTGACGCAGCACCAATACCAATGCCGCGTGCCAGTCGTGCAAATGCAACACATCGAGCTTGCCACAGTGACCCTGCTCCACCATTTCCGCAACGGCGGCGGCAAACAGTGCAAACTTATTCGCATCGGTGGCAAAGGGCGTCTCCGGCAGGTCGTCGCAATAGATAACACCGGCCCCGCCACTGCCAAATAGCGAATGTTCCAGGACCCAATGGCGCACGGCAGGTGTGCCGGCGGCACTTCTGACTTCGTAGAGTTCCACCAGTTGGTTCACGCCTCTGAAATCCACTTTCAGAATCGCCAGACGACGGGCACCGGCAAGGCGATGAAACGCGCCGTAAGCCGGCGTCACCACCGTGACCTCGCAACCCTTTTGCGCCAGCTCCTGCGGCACCTCGCGCACCACATCGCCAATGCCGCCGACTTTACCACCGGCCAGGGCGCCGTTTTCCGCCGCTACCATGAGTATATTGAGGGGATTTGCCATAACTACCTTCTATTGTTCTTATGGGTTCCTGCTGTTGTTCTTGAATTGTGCTTAGCATCTATTTGAGCGCCGGGCGGTCATCCCAATCGATCCCGCGGCCGATCTTTGCCCCGGATGATAAAACACGCGCGCCCTGACGGCTACCGGCGATATTGCCGCCGGGTTGGTCCAAGTGCCAGCCCGGCCCAACATCCAGGTTTGTTAACTCATATTTACATTTACCGACACGAAAGGCATTCGCTTCAGGCGCCTGCTTCTGGTGGTGACGATGGCGGTGGCGGTGCTTTAACAAGCAAGTGCAATTATTTACCGACTCTCGAAAAGTTCGAAAAAAGCCATCTGGAATTTTCGACTTGCACACCGGTGCGAAAATCACTGCTGAATTTTCACAGCAACGGGTGCAGTGAAACCTGTCACAGGACGCTGTAACCGGCGATTGTAACCTCGTCGCAATTATAATAGACTGCTGCCGGTTTGCCTGAAGACCGGGAACGCCCTGAGAGCTAATGACCTCAGGGTTAATTACATGAAGTTTAATAACTGAGGTTTAATAACTGAAGGTTAATACCTGAAGTTTAGTAAGAGTACTGAACAGTCATATTTAGACTGCTCTAGAAAATGAACTCGCATAAAGCGTGCACCCACTAGAAAGTGTACCGACAAAGTAAAGCGTACTGATATCAACAACACACTGTTAAGCCTGGTGTACCGGCAAACCTGGTGTCCTGATAAGCGAGGGAAACCGGTTGCCTTTCTCAACTCGGACCAGAGTGGAGAACGGCGCAGAGCACGAGGTTGAGGTTGAGGTTGACAACTACAACAGAAATTCCCTGTTCGCGGAATCAAATTCGGCACTGTTGTCAAAGCTCGGGGCCCAAGCCTGATATCAAAGCCTGGCAGCAAATTGAGCGTTTGATCACAGGCCGACCAGCCGACAACCCCCTGCAGCGACAGCAGTGAAATCCAGCTCCCGGACTCTTTTCAGTGCAGGGTCGGGTGCTCATCGGTACATTGAGTTACTGCGCCGGGACCAACGGGTCAAACTCGGCCTTCAAGCCAGGTAAAAAGAAAAAGCGCGGGGCATTGGCAATAATCCGCAGGTTTAACCCGACACCTCGGCAACATCCGGGTTATAAGTGGATGACTTCTGGTTAACGCTAAACAGGTGAGGCAGGCAAATGTCCATTCAATTCACATCCAGACAAAAAAGCCCCTGGCAGGAATTAACGTTAAGCAAACAGGAAAAAACCGGCGCAAACGTCGAAGCGACAGATACTTATAGTCCGCAACAGTACCTGCCGCAGTTACATCAGACCAAAGATATGGAAGAGCTGCATCTATCGATACAAAAAATCCTCAATAAAATGAACTTTTCCGATTACAGCTTTATGCGAATAGACAGTGCGGGCTATCACATTCCGTTAACCACCTTTCCCGCCGCGCTGACAGAAAAATATGCCGCCAACAACTATTTCAGCAAGGATTTTTTAGTCCACTACGTCGCGGGGAACGAGCGTCCTATTTTTATGTCGGAGCTTTACAGCGTCGCCTATGACACCCCCTACGATGTCGATTTGTTCCGTGCCAATCAAAAGATCTACGAACTCAATCAAACATTTGGCTATTTAGACAGCTACTGCGTGCCCTTGGACTCCTGCCGGGAAAACAGTAAAGCGGTGCTGATCGTCTCTCAACGCAACAGCGGAGCGAAAAACTACGAACCGGCGGCGCCAATAGAATTCCGAGCCAGGGCCGCCGTCCATAAACCCACGTTGCGAGTCTTGTGTGAGTTCATCGACAGCGCTGTTGCGCGGCATTCCCCGCAGGACGAACAGTATTCACAGGAAACCGAAGCCACTAAATTGACGAAAAAACAGCTGCTGGTGCTGAGCACTTTAGCCAACAATGATTTTACGATGAAGCAGGTAGCTGAAGAACTCTGTGTCAGCCCAATCACTGTCAACCAGCACGTCGCCGCTGCCAAAAAAGCCCTTAATGCCAAAACCACCATAGGTGCCATAAAAAAGGCGATAAAGCTCGGGCTTATCAAGTATTCGTAGTATCTACCACAGTGCCGATCACTGCAGTAAGTGCCGGTGTCAAAAATCAAGTAATCACAGTAGGCGCGGCACGACCGGTGCGGCGCCGAATAGCGGCTATCTCATCGGCCAGATCGATTAAACCTTGCAGCGCGATCTGGGGGTCTTGCTCGTGTTGGGTGGCATCGGTTTCCAACCGCTCGATATAAACCCGCAGCGTCGCGCCTTCGGTGCCGGTACCCGACAGGCGGAAGACGATGCGCGCCCCGCCGGCTAACAGGATGCGCACACCCTGCCCGCTGCTGACAGTGTCGTCCACCGGATCGCGATAACTGAAGTCGTCGGCCTGCTCAACCTGCCCCGCCGCGAAACGCTCGCCTACCAACTCGGGCAGGCGCGCTTTCAGATCGTTCATCAGGGTCTCGGCCAGTGTTTTGTCGAGGGCCTCGTAGTCGTGTCTTGTGTAGTAATTGCGTCCGAAGTGCCGCCAGTGAGAGCGCACCACCGCCGCCACCGACTCACCGCGCACGGCCAGCAGATTGAGCCAAAACAGCACTGCCCAGAGGCCGTCTTTTTCCCGCACGTGATCGGAGCCGGTGCCGAAGCTTTCCTCGCCGCACAGCGTAATCTTGCCGGCATCGAGCAGGTTGCCGAAGAATTTCCAGCCGGTCGGTGTTTCGAAACACGGCAGACCCAGGGTATCGGCGACCCGGTCAACCGCCTGGCTGGTGGGCATGGAGCGGGCCACCCCGGCGATGCCGGCGGCATAACCCGGCAGCAGGTGGGCATTGGCCGCCATAATGGCGAGGCTGTCGCTCGGGGTCACATAAAAATTCGCGCCCAGAATCATATTGCGATCGCCGTCGCCGTCCGAGGCGGCACCCAGGTCCGGCGCGCCGGGGCCGTTCATACGCGCCACCAGGTCCCGGGCATGGGCCAGGTTGGGGTCGGGGTGGATGCCGCCAAAGTCCGCCAGCGGCCGGTCACGAATCACGCTGCCGGCCGGCGCGCCCAAACGCTCGATAAGAATCTCGCGCGCATAGGGACCGGTAACGGCATTCATGGCATCGAAGCACAGCGACAGCTCGCCACTGCTCAGCAGCGCGCGCATGCGCTCGAAGTCAAACAACTGCTCCATCAAAGCGGTGTAATCGGCCACCGGGTCGATGACTTCAACCGCCATCTCCCCCACCCGTGCGCTGCCGATACGATCCAGCGCTATGTCATCGGCGTCGCAGCTGCGGTACTCGTCGATGGCAAGGCTGTTGCGATAGATAGCCTCGGTAATTTTCTCCGCTGCCGGCCCGCCGTTGCCGGTGTTGAACTTGATACCAAAGTCGGCCGCCGGACCGCCGGGGTTGTGACTGGCCGAGAGAATGATGCCGCCAAAGGCGCGGTGCTTGCGAATCACACAGGATGCCGCCGGCGTGGAGAGAATACCGTTCAATCCCACTAAAGCTCGCCCGAAACCATTGGCAGCGGCCATTTTGAGAATCGTCTGCAGCGCTTCGCGGTTGTAAAAGCGGCCATCGCCACCGAGGACCAGGGTCTGGCCCCGATAGCCGTCCACCGCATCAAAGATGGACTGGACAAAATTTTCCAGGTAATGAGGCTGGCGGAAAACCTCGACTTTTTTTCGCAGCCCCGAGGTACCCGGGCGCTGATCGGTAAACGGCTGTGTCGCCACCGTGGTGATATTCATTACACTACTCCCCAAAACCCTCTTAAAAAATAAACCCCCCGCCGGGTCAACGATGCACGTGCATGCGCTGGCCCAACATATCGGGCGTTACCAGTACCACGCCGCTGGCGCTGACGCGGTATTGCTTACTGTCCTGCTCGGCGTCCTCCCCGATGACGGTTCCCGCCGGTATTTTACAGCCGCGATCAATAACCGCTTTGCGGATCCGGCAGTTCTCACCAACCTCCACCTCGGGCAGCAACACCGAATCTTCCACCAATGAATAGGAGTGCACCCTGACTTTCGAAAACAGCGCCGAGTGATGCACTTTGGCGCCGGAAATAATGCAACCGGCGGACACAGTGGAATCTGTCGCCATACCGCGCCGGTCTTCATCGTTAAACACAAATTTGCACGGTGGCAACTGCGCCTGATAGGTGAGAATCGGCCAATCGCCGTCATAGATATCAAGCGGCGGCGTCACGTCCGCCAGTTCCAGGTTGGCCTGCCAGAATGCATCGACAGTGCCGACGTCGCGCCAATAGGCCTGCTCGCCGGTGACCGGGTCGCGAAACGAATAGGCAAACACGCGGTGATCGTCCAGCAGGGTGGGAATGATATCGTTGCCGAAATCGCGGCTGGAGTTGGGGTTGTCGGCATCCTTGATCAGTTGCTGGTAGAGAAACTCGGTGTTGAAAACATAATTGCCCATCGAGGCCAGGGCCACATCATCGCGGCCGGCGACCGGCTGCGGCTGCTCGGGCTTTTCGTCAAATCCGACCACCCGCCCGTCGGCATCGGCGGTCATGACGCCGAACTGACTGGCCTCCTCCAGCGGTACCTCGAGACATGACACGGTCATATCCGCGCCGTTCTCCACGTGGTGGGCCAGCAGCGGACCGTAGTCCATTTTGTAGATATGATCGCCCGAAAGCACCAGCACATACTTGGGCATGCGCCGGCGGATGATATCGAGGTTCTGGTAAATGGCATCGGCAGTGCCGCTGTACCAGCTCTCGGAAGTGCGTTGAGAGGCGGGCAACACTTCCACGAATTCGCCCAATTCACCGCGAAAATCGCCCCAACCGCGCATCAGGTGGCGAATCAGCGAGTGCGCCTTGTATTGGGTGAGCACCCCGATACAACGGATGCCGGAGTTGACGCAGTTGGACAGCGGAAAGTCAATGATGCGAAACTTACCGCCGAAATAAACGGCGGGTTTGGCGCGCCACTGGGTGAGTTCGTGTAACCTCGATCCCCGTCCACCGGCGAGAATCAACGCGAGGGTGTCGCGGGTTAGGCGGCTGACGAAGCGCGGGTCTCTCTGTGTATCTGACGTGCTTGTAGAGATGGTTGTGGACGTATTTGTGGACATGCTCAAGCCTCCCCGGTTGGGAACTACCGCAGTTGCTCACAACTGCAGTTTCGTCTGACCGCTCGGCGTCACCTGGACGACAACCGAGTGGGTAACTCTCAACCCGCAAGCGACCGCTCATGGGCGACGCCGAGTAACAGCGCGCGCAGATTGGCAGTCCCAAAAATGGTTTCTATCGGCACCGGCAGGCGCCGCCGCCAATTGGGGTGCTCGTGAATGGTACCGGGTAAATTCGTCTGCTGTTCAACGCCCAGCGCGTCTTCCAGCGCAATCATCTGCAACCAGCCCGGCGTGCGCGCCAGGTACGCCTGGGTGGCACTGAGCAGTGTCTCAAGGGGCAGGTCATCGACGCTCGTGTCCGGCGGCAAGGCCCCGACATCGACCAGCGCATCCACCAGCGCGTGGCGATCACCAGTGCGGTGGCGCAGCTCGCGGTCGGCGTCGGCCGGCTTCTCGTAAAGGCCCAGCTCTTGCCGGCAGGCGATGTCGCAGCCGTTCCACCAACCGGCCAGCGGCGGCAGGTCGTGGGTCGACACGGTAACTACGGCGTTGCCGGGATAGGCATCGGGGCGTTTGAACCAGCCGTTGTCCCAGCGTTCGAAATACAGCACCCGATAAGATTGAATCCCCGCCTCGGCCATGGTGTCGCGAAACCCTTCCGGCACCGTGCCCAAATCCTCCCCCACCACCACACAGCGAGCGCGCTGCGATTCCAGGGCGATGATGCGCAGTAAATCCTGCAGCGGAAAGTTGATATAAAGGCCGGCGCCGGCCGACTGACCGGGCGGCACCCAAAACTGGCGCATCAGACCCATCACATGATCGATGCGCAGGGCGCCGGCATAACGCATGTTATCGCGCAGCAGCGCAATAAACGGCGCATACCCCTGCTCCCGTAACGTGTAGGGATTGATCGGGGTCAGTCCCCAGTTTTGGCCGGCGGCACAAAACTGATCCGGCGGCGCGCCGATGCAGGTGTCGCGCACATAAAGGTCCTGCGCCGCCCAGACATCGGCGCCGCCGGCATCGCAGCCCACCGCCAGATCGAGGTACAACCCCACCGGCATGGCCGCAGCCGTGGCGGCGGCGGCGGCCAGTTGCTCCTCCGCCAGCCACTGCAGGTACTTGAAGTAGTTGACGCGGTCGCTATGTGCGGCGACAAATGACTTTACCGCGGCCGTATCCGGTTGCTGAAACTCGGGCGGCCACTGCTGCCAGCGCCGGCCGCCGTCGCGCCCGCAAAAATGTTCGTAAAGGGCGTCGAAAGTCGCCAGCCGTTCCAGCGCCGGGTCCCGGGCGGCGCAGTAGTCGGCAAACGCGCGGCCCCGCGGCGTGTCCTGACCCAAGTCGGTTTCACAAAAGCCGGCGTAGATCAGCGTCAACAGACGCTGCTTGCAGGCCGCCACCGCCCCGTAGTCGAGCTGCCCGGCGGCGCGCAGCCGTGCCAGCCGCGCCTGCCATTCGGCACTGTCCAGGAGGTCGTTGGCCGCGGCACAGCCGGCTAAATCCGCCACCGCTGTCACATCGATATAGAGGGTATTGAGAAACGAGCGGCTGGTGGGCGAGTAGGGACTGCAGATTTCCGGATCACCGGGGTACAGCGGGTGCAGCGGATTGACACCCACCGCCGCGGCACCGGCCCGCGCCGCCCGCGCCACCAATTCATTCAGGTCGCTGAAATCGCCAACGCCCCAGTTATGGTCGCTGCGCAGGGCGTAGAGCTGGGCCCCGAGCCCCCACAACCGATCGCCATCGAAATCAGCGGGCCCGTAACACTGCCGGGGTGCAACGATCAGGGTGGTGGCTGCGTGCGCGGCGCGGCCCGCCAGTTCGTAGGTTACGCTGAGTCGATGGTAACCCGGCGGCAGTTGGCCGGGCAGGGAGCGGGCATAGCGGCGATAACTGCAGCCGTCGATGTCCCGGGTGCCGAGCAGCCGCAGGGTTGCCGCCGGCGGATCGGGCCGGCTGCCGCCGTCTTCGCACACCACCTCGACAGCACCCAGTTGCGCCGCCTCCGGCAGTGCCAGCAGCACCTCGGGCTGCGCCTGCTCGGCGGCGACAATAACCGCCGGCGGCAACACCCGCCGCCACTCGAGTTCTTCGAGCTGTTGCAAACTGGCGGCGACCTGGTTTTCATCGGCCACGGCAAATCCCATCGCCGCCAGCAGTGCCCGCTGTGTCTGTGGATCAGCGCGGTGCTGCTCGCCCCAGATATCGTGATAGGCCGGTTCGATACCCGCCAGCGCCGCCAGGCGCTCCAGGGCACTCATACGTTCACCCCGGCAGAACCCTGCCGGCGGGTTGCAGGGGGTGGTGCAGATGGTGGTGCGGCCGTCATTCTCACTATCGCCATAACTCTGCTCAAGTTGCGCGCCGGGGGCATCCAGGCCGTGGCTGGGGTTCCACTTGCGGGTTTTTGGCCCGCGGCTATTGAGGTCGCATCGGGGACCTTCCGTTCTCAATCACTCGCTATTGCTGTCAGCTTCTTCAGCTGTCGTGGGGATATCTGTTACGACATCTTTCGCGGCATTTGTTACAACCTGCGCGGCAACATTTTTCTCAGTGATCCTGTCATCGGCGCTGGCGGCGGCCGCACCAGGAGGCTGCTCCTCCTCGGGACGCGTCTGCACGTCCAGGTGCAGGACAAACACCAGCACCGATTTCGCCGGCACTTCGTAAACCGCCTCGCTCGCAACACGGGTGGGTTTATCGCCGAGGTTCGGATCGGCGCTGCTGAGGCGGCAATTCCAGTGACCGGACACTTCCGGCATCTGGAACGGCAGCGCCCGCGCGTGGGCGTTGAAGACAATCAGCAGTGAATCGTCCGTCGGTGCCGGGGCACTGTTGCCGGCGGCAACATCGCCCGCCAGCAACATCCCCAGGCAGCGCGAATCGTGCTGATGCCACTCTTCTTTGCCCATGACCCCGCCGTTCGGCCCGACCCATTGAATATCGGTAAAACCGGTGGCCGCGGACACCGCGCTGCCGTGCTGAAACCAGGCGCGCCGCAGCACGGGAAAGTCGCGCCGCAGGCGGCTGAGTTCGCCGACAAAGCCCCGCAACTGCTCGGCACTGTCACCGAAGGTATCCCAATTGACCCAACCGACATCGTTGTCCTGGCAGTAAGCGTTGTTGTTGCCCGCCTGGCTGTTACCCATTTCGTCGCCGGCCAGCAGCATCGGTGTGCCCTGGGCCAGGAACACCGTAGCCAGCATATTGCGCTGTTGCTGCAATCGCAACGCCCGCAACGCCGGGTCGGCGGTGGGGCCTTCCTGACCGTAGTTTTCACTGTGATTGGCCTGGTGCCCGTCTTTGTTGTCCTCGCCATTGGCCTCGTTGTGGCGCTCTTTGTAACTGACCAGGTCCGCCAGCGTGAAGCCATCGTGGGAGGCGACAAAGTTGATACTGCTCCAGGGCCGGCGACCGCCGTGTTCAAAGATATCACTGGAGCCGTGCAGGCGCTTGGCCAGTTCCGGCAAGATCGCCTGGTCACCGCGCCAGTAGCGGCGCACGCAGTCGCGAAAGCGGTCGTTCCACTCGGCCCAGCCGGCCGGGAAGTGCCCCAGTTGATAGCCGCCCGGACCGATGTCCCAGGGCTCGGCGATCCATTTGACCCGCGCCAGCGCCGGGTCCTGGCGCACCGCATCAAAAAAACCGCTGCCGGGATCGAAGCCGTAATCCTCGCGCCCGAGAATGGAGGCCAGGTCGAACCGAAAGCCGTCCACGTGCATATCGTTGACCCAGTAACGCAGGCTGTCCATGACCATCTGCAACACCCGCGGGTGACTCAGGTTAAGGGTATTGCCGCAACCGGTGTCATTGATATAGAAACGCCGGTCGGTCTGCTGCAGGCGGTAGTAGGAGGCATTGTCGATACCGCGAAAGCTGAGCGTCGGACCGATATGGTCGCCCTCGGCGGTGTGGTTGTAGACAACGTCGAGAATCACCTCGATGCCGGCGTCGTGAAAGCGCGCCACCATGCGCTTGAATTCGGTGTGATCGTCTGTGGACAGGTAGCGCGGCTCCGGCGCGAAAAAACCGAGACTGCTGTAACCCCAGTAATTGCGCAGCCCGCGCTGTACCAAAAAGCGATCGTCCACGAAGGCGTGCACCGGCATCAACTCCACCGCGGTAATGCCGAGCGCCTGCAAATGCTCGATGATGCGCGGCTGGGTCATGCCGGTAAACGTGCCGCGCAGGTTCTCCGGCACATCCGGATGGCGCATGGTATAGCCACGCACATGGGCCTCGTAGATGATCGACTCGGACCAGGACCGGCGCGGGTGGGCATCGGTACCCCAGGTAAACGCCGGGTCCACCACCACACACTTGGGCATGCAGTGGGCGCTGTCGCGCCGGTCAAACGACAGGTCCTGCTGGGAACTGCCGACCCGGTAACTGAAGTGCGCATTCGACCAGCGCAGGGCGCCCTTGAGTTGTCGCGCATAGGGATCGAGCAGCAGTTTATGGTGATTGAAACGATGGCCCAGGTGCGGCTCGTAGGGGCCGTGTACCCGATAGCCGTAGAGCAGGCCCGGCTGGGCATCGGGCAGGTAACCGTGCCAGACCTGGTCGGTATTTTCCTCCAGCGTCACCCGCTCCACTTCGCGCCGGCCGTTGCGGTCAAACAGGCACAGCTCCACCCGCTTGGCATTGGCGGAAAAAAGCGCAAAGTTGACACCGCGGCCGTCCCAGGTCGCCCCGAGGGGGTAGGGTTCGCCCGGCCAAACACGCATTCCCATTAAACTTGTCCTTTCAATGGCTTCACTCTATTGCTGACCCGAATGGCAGCCAAGAGAACGTGCACAGGTTTACCGATCTGCCCCGGTCGTATTAGTTAAGAATACTTCGGGTAGGTCTGCCTTTGGATGGGGCGTTCAGAAACTCTCGGCAGCAGTGATGCTGCCGTGAAGTTTCCAGGGATGGATTTACAACGTGTTTCTGAACGCCCCATCCAAAGGTAGACCGATCAATTGGCACATCTTCGCTTAACTCAAGTAGTTGCCGTTCGTCTTCACCCATTTACTACACATTATTTATTCCCGAGTCCATCGCCAACGGCCCTTTTTTCCGACCATCACCCGACGAAACAACCGCCGTGTCGTTAGCACTTACCCTGCGTGCTGCAACTCGAAGACCAAGGTCGCCAGCGGCGGCACGGTAATCAACAGCGATTGCGGCTGCCCCTGCCAGGGCAGCGGCTCCGCATGGAGGCCGCCGGCATTGCCCAGGTCGCTGCCGCCGTACACGGCGGCATCGGTATTGAGGCGCTCGGCGTAATAACCCGCGGCCGGCACCCCCAGGCGGTAACCGTGGCGGGGCACCGGCGTAAAATTACTGATCACCGCCACCGGCGCACTGCCCTCGTAGCCAAACCGCAGATAGGCGAAAATGGAACTCTCGGCATCGAGGTGGTCGAGCCAGGCAAACCCGCAGGATTCGCAGTCGCACTGATAGAGTGCGGGGGTGCGGCGGTAGAGGTGGTTGAGGTCGCGCACCAGCCGTTGCACGCCGGCGTGCAGGGGGATATCCAACAGATGCCAGTCGAGGCTGGCCTCATGGTTCCACTCGCGCCCCTGGGCGAATTCGCCCCCCATAAACAACAGCTTTTTGCCCGGGTGCGTCCACATAAAACCGAAATAGGCGCGCAGGTTGGCAAATTTCTGCCACTCATCCCCGGGCATCCGACCGAGCAGCGAACCCTTGCCATGCACCACCTCGTCATGGCTCAGCGGCAGCACAAAGTTTTCATCGAAAGCGTACACCAAGCCAAATGTCATTTCGTTGTGGTGATGAACACGATGTATCGGGTCGCGACTCATGTAGGACAAGGTGTCATTCATCCAGCCCATATTCCACTTGTAGCCGAACCCCAGCCCGCCGCCGTCGGTCGGGCGCGACACACCGGGCCAGGCGGTGGATTCTTCGGCCACGGTGAAAGCGCCCGGGTATTCGCGGTAGACCTCTTCATTGACCCGGCGCAAAAAATCGATCGCATCCAGATTCTCGTTGCCGCCGTGGGGATTGGGAATCCACTCGCCCTCCTCGCGACTGTAATCCAGGTAGAGCATGGAGGCGACGGCATCGACCCGCAGGCCGTCTACATGGTAGCGGTCAAACCAGAAGTGGGCATTGCTGCGCAGAAAATTCGACACCTCGCGCCGCCCGTAGTTATAGATCAGTGTATTCCAGTCGGGGTGAAAACCCTGGCGCGGATCGGCGTGCTCGTACAAATGGGTGCCGTCAAACTGCGCCAGCCCGTGGGGATCGGTGGGAAAATGTCCCGGCACCCAGTCGATCAGCAGGCCGATCTCGGCGCGGTGGCAGGCATCCACCAGATACTGAAAATCCTCCGGGCGGCCAAAGCGACTGGAAGGCGCGAACAGCCCCACCGGTTGATAACCCCAGGAACCGTCAAACGGATGCTCGTTGACCGGCATCAGTTGCAGGTGGGTAAAGCCCATGTCCTTCGCGTAGGGAACCAATTGCTCGGCGAGTTCCCGGTAGGTGAGAAAGCGGTCCCCCTCCCCCGGCACCCGCCGCCAGGACCCGAGGTGCACCTCGTAAATGGTCATCGCGGCATCGCGGGCATTGTGCGCCCCTCGCGACTCCATCCAGGGTTGATCACTCCAGTTGAACACCTCGGTGGATTCGATGACCGATGCCGTATCCGGGCGCAGTTGGGCATGGGCGCCGAAGGGATCGGACCGCAGCGGCAACAACTCGCCGCAGGGTCCTTTGATCTCATATTTATAGAGCTGGCCGGGCTCCGCCCCGGGGATAAACAGCTCCCAAATGCCGCAGTCGTGGCGCAGGCGCATGGGGTGGCGGCGCCCGTCCCAGCCGTTGAACTCACCGACCGCCGCCACCCGTTCTGCATTGGGCGCCCAGACGGCAAAAGCCACGCCGGCCACGGCGTCGATAGTGCGCGGGTGCGCACCGAGCTTACGGTATAGGTGCAGGTGGGTGCCTTCGGCAAACAAATGAATATCGAGATCGCTCAACAGGACCGGAAAGCGGTACGGATCATCGATCACCCGGCTGCCGGCGGCATCCACCACCCGCAGCCGGTAGGGAAAAGGTGTTTTGCGCCGCCCCAGGGCCCTGGCAAACAGGCCGCTGTCATCGACCCGTTCGAGAACCGTCACGGTCTTGCCGCTGTCGGCATGTAATACGGCGACCTCTTCGGCACCGGGCTGGAAGGTGCGCACCACCAGCGTGCCGCCCGGACCGTCGCCGTGCATGCCCAAAACCGCGAAGGGGTCCCGGTGGCTGGCGCCGTTGATGGCCTGGATCGCTTCGTTACTGGGTATTACTGACATTGATTCTCCCGCTGTGCGACTGACTGAGCATGATCACGGTGCGCGGCAGTATATTGCCGGCGCTGAACTGCCACCGCTGCCCTACAAGCCATCGACGTCCCCCATCGACCGCAGTCGCCAGATATCCCGGTTGTATTCTTCCATCGTTCGATCGGTGGAGAAGCGGCCGCTGGCGGCGCTGTTCATTATACTCATTCGCGTCCAGCGTGCCCGGTCCCGGTAGGCCGCAGCAGCACACACCTGGGCGTCGACAAAGGCGCGAAAATCCGCCGCCACCATCCAGGGGTCATGGGGACTGGTAATGGCGGCGATCAGGGGGTCGAAAATGCCTGCCTCACCACTATCGAACTCCCCGTCGCGCAACCGCTGCATCACCCGGGACAGATCGGCATCGGCGGCAATAAGCGCCTGCGGATCATAGCCCTGGCGGGCAGCTTCAACACCGGCAGCGGTGAGGCCGAAGAGAAAGAAATTGTCTTCACCCACTTCCTCGAGTATTTCCACGTTGGCGCCGTCGAGGGTGCCGATGGTGACGGCGCCGTTCATCATAAACTTCATATTGCCGGTGCCCGAAGCCTCTTTGCCGGCAGTGGATATCTGTGCGGACAGATCGGTGCCGGCACAGATAGTCTCCATGGTCGATACCCGGTAATTCGGCAAAAACGCCACTTTCAGCCGATCGCCCACCGCCGCGTCGGCATTGACCACCGCGGCGATGTTGTTGATAAATTTGATGATGCGCTTGGCGATAAAATAGCCCGGTGCCGCCTTGCCGCCGATCAGTACACAGCGCGGCGTCCAGTCGTCCACCGCGCCGCGCTTGATGCGGTCATAGAGGTGCACGATATGCAGGGCATTGAGTAATTGGCGCTTGTATTCGTGAATGCGCTTGACCTGCACATCGAACAGCGCGGCGCTGTCGAATGTCACGGCGCACTCGGCCTGTACCAGCTCCGCCAGGCGCCGCTTGTTTTCCTGCCTGACCCTGTGCCAGCGCTGCTGGAACTCACTGTCGTCGCCGTAGGCGCGCAACTGCTGCAGTTGGGAGAGATTGCGCACCCAGCCGGCGCCGATGGTTGCGGTGATCAGTCCGCTCAGGGCCGGGTTGCAACCGGCCAGCCAGCGACGCTGGGTCACACCGTTGGTCTTGTTGTTAAAGCGCTGCGGCCACAACTGATAGAAATCATTGAACAAACCCTGTTGCAGCAACTGCGAGTGCAGCGCGGCCACACCGTTGACGGAAAAACTGCCGACAATCGCCAGATAGGCCATCCGCACCTGCGGCCAATCGCCCTCCTCGATCAGCGACATGCGCCGCAACCGCTCCGCATCGCCGGGCCAGCGTTCGGCTACCTGGGACAGAAACCGCGCATTGATTTCATAGATAATGTCCAGCAAGCGGGGCAACAGCCGTTTAAACAACTCTACCGGCCACCTTTCCAGCGCCTCGGGCAGCAGCGTGTGGTTGGTGTAAGCCATGGTGCCGGTGGTGATGGTCCAGGCCTGGTCCCACTCCAACTGGTGCTCATCGATCAGCAACCGCATCAACTCCGCCACCGCACAACTCGGGTGGGTGTCGTTTAGTTGAAAGCAATTAAGCTCGGCAAAGCGGCTGAAGTCGCTGCCGTGGTTGTCCCGCCAGCGCGCGAGCACGTCCTGCAGGCTGGCCGAGGCGAGAAAGTACTGCTGGCGCAGCCGCAACTCCTTGCCGTTTTCACTGGCGTCGTTCGGGTAGAGAACGGTAGTAATATTTTCCGCGGCATTTTTGGCGGCCACGGATTCCGAATAGCGCCCGGCATTGAACTCGTTGAAATCGAATTCGTCAGTGGCCGCCGCCTTCCAGAGACGCAGGGTGTTGACCGTGGTATTGCGGTAACCGGGCACCGGTGTGTCGTAGGGTATGGCCAGCACATCGTGCGAGTCGATCCAGCGCACATGCTGGCGGCCGCGGGCATCGCGATGAAATTCACAGCGCCCGCCGAACTGGACCCGCCGGGCCCGCTCCGGGCGCTCCAGCTCCCAGGGGTTGCCGTCGCGCAGCCAGTGGTCCGGCTCCTCCACCTGCTCACCGTCGACGATATGCTGGCGAAACATACCGTATTCATACCGCAGGCCGTAACCCACCACCGGTAATTGCAGGGTGGCGCAACTGTCGAGAAAGCAGGCCGCCAGGCGCCCGAGGCCGCCGTTGCCGAGACCGGCATCGTGTTCCGCCTCCGCCAATGCCTCCAACTGCAGGCCGTGATCGCGCAATACGGCGGCGGCTGTCTCTGTCAAATCGAGGTTAAGGGCGGCGTTGCCCAGCGCCCTTCCCATCAGAAACTCCATGGACAGATAATAGGCGCAGCGCGTGTCGGGCGCCTCGCTGAGCGCCAGTGTCGCCTTCCAGCGCTCCACCAGGCGGTCCCGCAGGCACAGCGCCAGGGCCTGGTAGAGATCGTAGGCGTAAACCGGGCGCCGGCAGTCACGGCCCAACGTCAGTTCGTAGTGGTGGTGAAAGTCCTCCGCCAGACTGGCGGCATCCATCCCCAGCGGCGGCACCGGCGGCATGGTGCGATCGCCAGCCGGGGTAGAAGCGGGTTTGCTATCGGTACTCATTCAGTCACTCGTCCAATCATCTGTTTCTGTAACGCGGCGGGCACCGCTCCCACAGCACTGTTTTGGGGCGCATCCGGACCTTCAGAGATATAGAGTGGAGGGACCACACAAACGACCTCCGGACGCCGTTATCTCGCTTACTGGTATCAGTTGACGTTGTCGGGGCCAGATTGTGATTAAGCATCAGGCTATACGAAACGTCCCCGCTGTTTTTCTTCAGACCCCCTGCAGTTTCTTCGCAGTCTCCTCGCCATTCCTGCGCAGCCCTCCAGCCTTCTTCAATAATTTCTTGGTAATCTTTTGGTAATTCCTTAGCAATTTCTGTGCAAGCTCCGGCAGTCATCTGCGGCAGCAGACCACGGAGGTCGCAAGCATCACCACAACCTCCTGTTCGGCGCCGGATTTTATATGATTTATTAGCCTGCAACTATAGCAAGGATTCATACAGAATTGGGCAGAAGCCCCGCCGGAGTCACTCAATATCACCCACTTCTATAGTCAACCATCAGTAAAAACAAGTGTTTGCCGACAACATCTAACGGTAGTATCAGGCGACGTTTACGACCCGGAGCCCCCCAATGAGCGACCTTATTCTACATCACTACCCCGCCTCTCCCTTCGCCGAAAAGATTCGCGCCATCCTGGGCTATAAAGCGCTGCCTTACCGCAGTGTCCTGATCCCTTTGATCATGCCGAAACCCGACCTCACCGCACTCACGGGCGGCTACCGTAAAACGCCGGTGCTGCAAATCGGCTCACATATCTACTGCGACACCCGCCTGATGGCCAGGGTTCTGGACCAGCGGGCGCCGGAGCGGGCGCTGATTCCGTCGGGCCAGGAGGCCAGCGCCAATATCATGGCCCAGTGGATAGATGCCCAGGTGTTTGAGTTGAGTGTCGCCAGCGTGTTTTCCCCCGCCGGTATGGCGGCCCTAAAGCAACAGGTACCCGAAGATCGATTGCAGGCTCTGCTGGCCGATCGCATGGCCATGCGTAAAAACGCCGCCACACCGCCGGCAACCCCGGAAAAAGCCCAAGTGCTGCTGCCGGTCTATCTGTCGCAATTCGAACAGCAGCTTGCCGGCGGGTCAACGTTTCTGCTGGGACCGCAGCCGGCGCTGCCGGATTTCAGTCTCTATCACTGCGTTTGGTTTATAGCGGGCAACCCGGGGGTGGCACCGATGCTGGATGCCTACCCGCACCTGCAGGGCTGGCTGGCCAAAATGGCGGCGTTTGGCAAAGCCGGTAAAGCCGGCGCAGCAACGATGAGCAGCACCGAGGCACTGGCAGAGGCGAGCGACTGCGGCGCCGACTGCGATGCCGGCGAGTGGTGCGACAACCAGGGCCTGACTGCGGGCACCCGCGTCAGCGTGATGCCGGCCGACACCCGCCAGGACCCGGTGGAGGGCGAATTGGTGATCGCCAGGCTCGATGAGATCGCCGTGCGCCGCCAAGACGATCGCGCCGGCGCCGTGATCGTACATTTTCCCCGAGTGGGATATCAGGTGGCGGCAGTGTGAGTGCCGATTGATACCTGACTTAACAGCGCCGCCTCCTGCGGCACTCAGTCCCCACTGCCAAAGCGCTGTCGCAAAGCCAGGCGGTTGGTAAAGATCCGACCGCCGGGTATCGGCAGCCCGCTAAAGCGCCCTCCTCGGCGGGGGCGCGCCTCGCCTTCAGGCCCTGACTTCTCGACCGCTTCCACATCTTTGGTAGACATCCCGGCCCTTTGCTAAGCTTTAGCAGGAGGTGCCAGATGCGCCACTTTTCGTCTACCCGTGAAACAGGGAGCCACTATGTACCTAGTTCGCCAGCTCAGTATCCAGACCCGCTTGTGGCTGCAGCTCGGTATTGTGACAACCGGTCTGCTGTTGGTGATACTCGAGGGTCTGGCCCAACTCCATGCGGCGTTACTGGAAACCAAGTCCCAAAATACCGAGCTGCTGGTTGACGTCGCCTATAGCACCCTCGAACGCTACCATGCGCTGGAGGTATCCGGTGAGCTAAGCCGGGAAGAGGCCCAGGCAGCGGCCAAGTCACTGATATCCTCTCTGCGCTATGACGGTAATAATTATTTCTGGATTCAGGATATGCACCCCAGAATGATTATGCATCCGATTAAACCGGAACTGAACAATGCCGATCTTTCCACCAATACCGATGCCAAAGGTAAACGTCTCTTTGTTGAAATGGTAAAAGTCGTAAAAAGGCAGGGGGCCGGAATCGTGCCCTATATGTGGCCGATGCCGGGAAAAGAGGAACCTGCCGATAAAATATCCTATGTGAAAGGATTCAAACCCTGGGGCTGGGTCCTGGGCTCCGGCGTCTATATCGCCGATGTCAATACGGCCTATTGGGAAGCGGCGCCCGTGCCGATCACTATCGGTGTCGTTATCGTATTGTTGGTCGCAATACTCACACTCCTGCTGACCCGCACCATTATTACCCCCATCGCCCGGACGTCGGCCGCCCTGGATAATATCGCCGCAGGTGACGGTGATTTAACCCAGCGTTTAGACGAGACGGGTTCCGACGAAGTAGCTTCCATGGCGTCCAGTTTCAACGCTTTTGTCGATAAAATCGATAAAACCATTATCCAGGTCAAACAAGCCACCCAACCGCTGGAACAAGCGGCATCGCGCTTACAACAGTCGATGGAGCGCAGCCGGGATTCCATACAGCAACAGCAAAAAGAATCACAGGCTGTCGCCACCGCGATGACGGAAATGGTCGGCACGGTGAACGAGATAGCCAAAAATGCGGCCTCTGCCGCCGAGTCCGCGGCGGAGGCCAACCGCGAAGCGGATAGCGGCAATACCGTCGTGGTGGAGGCCACGGCCTCTGTGAACTCGCTGGCATCGGAGGTTAACCAGGCGGCCCAGGTTATCGACAACCTGAACAACCACACCCAGTCAATATCCTCCGTATTGGAGACCATCCGCAGTATTGCCGAACAGACCAACCTGCTCGCTCTCAACGCCGCTATCGAAGCGGCCCGGGCCGGTGAACAAGGTCGGGGCTTTGCCGTCGTCGCCGATGAAGTTCGCACGCTCGCGGCCCGAACGCAATCCTCTACCACAGAAATCCAAACGATGATTGAGTCCCTGCAATCCGGTAGCCTCGAAGCGGTCAAGGCGATGAGCAACAGTGAAAATACGACAGAAAGAACCGTGTCAAAAGCGGAAGAAGCCGGGCAGTCATTGACCAGTATTGTTTCTTCTATCACAGCCATCTCTGATATGAGTATTCAGATCGCCAGTGCCGCTGAAGAACAATCCGCTGTCGCCGCTGAAATCGATCGAAGTATCGTGATGATCGCTACGTTAACCAATCAGTCGTATGAGGAAATTGAAAATACTTCCTTGTCAAGCCGGGAATTGGAAGAACTCAGCATATCGCTGGGGGAATTGGTAGCCCAGTTTAAATTGAGCGCCTGATTTTTGGATACAAGGTTTGGCCGGTGCTCGTGAGCGGCAGGAGAAGCCAATAGCAACTGTCCCGATTGGGGCAACACACAACCGCCGGGCAAAGCTGGCACAACAGGGCAAACCCGCATGTGAACACAACTGCTGTTTTGTCCCCTGCCGTTGGGGTCTACGACAATCGACGATGGTCGCCGTCAAGCAGATCAAAGCATTACGTCCGGCTGCCTGCAACCCTGCGACGGCGGCGGGCTCCCCTCCTCGTTGATGATCCCGCCACTGTTCGAATTCATCTCCATATATCTTTACTCGAATGATGGAAATCGCACAGAATTCTGGTAACATTCCGCCACAGCGAGACGCGCTTGTGATGGGATGTAGTTAAATGCAGTTAAACGCAGTCAAATGCAGTTAGACATTTGGTTAGACATGACGAGAATGTGACTGGAGGCAAGTAGAAGTCATTACAGTCAACTCAGCTTTGCAGGAAATTTCCGCCGCTTTTCTGTCCCCTTATTGCAATATACAGCGCAACATTCCAGTGCAATGTTTAGCACGGTATGTGGGCTGGGTCACCGAAGCTCCGCGCGCAGCGACTTCAATGATGTAACGTGAATACATACCGGAGAGACTAAATGCTTAAGTCACTGTCTGCGGGATTACTGAGCCTATACGCGGCATGCAGCTTCGCATTGTCCGAGTGTCGCGACATCCCCGATGACCGCGAGCGCCTGGCCTGCTATGACGACCATGTGCGCCCAGCCGATCAAAAATCCGGTCCGCCGCCGGCTACCGGTAAAAAACCACAGAAGAAGACAGACTTTTCCCTGGACAGAATGAGTTTGCCGACAATTGCCAACTACTTCGATCAACAAAAAACCTTTGAACTGACACCTTACAAGGCCAACTACTTCCTTCCCGCTGCCTACAATGACAAACCCAACCAGGAACTCTGGGAGTTACTCAGGCCCGGTGCTGAAATCAACAATACCGAGGTCAAATTCCAGCTCAGCGGCAAGGTGAAGCTGTGGGACGATATGTACAGGGGCAATTGGGACCTGTGGGCGGGCTATACGCAGACCGCCTGGTGGCAGCTCTACAACAGCGACGAATCGTCACCGTTTCGCGAAACCAACTACAGCCCCGAGTTATCTGTGAGTTACTACTCCGATATCGACATTTTCGGCTTTACACTTGCGCAGACAGATATCGGCCTGGTACACCAGTCCAACGGTCGGGCCGAGCCGCTGTCGCGGAGCTGGAATAGGATTTATGCACAATTCAACTTTATCAAAGGCAACTATTTTATTTCCCTCAAGCCCTGGTACCGAATTCCAGAGGACGAGGATGAGGACGACAATCGCGACATCGACGATTTTATGGGTTACGGGGAATATCAGGTTACCTATAAAAAAGACAAACACCTGCTCAGCTTTATGCTGCGCAACAACTTACGCGGGGACGACAACCGCGGCGGCGCGGAACTGGCCTGGGCGTTTCCCATCAAAGGTGCCGTTAAGGGCTACCTGCAATACTACAACGGTTACGGCGAGAGCCTGATGAACTATAATCACGCCGTAAACCGCTTAAGCCTGGGGATATTGATTTTCGACTGGTTTTGATAGTCTGCCGTAAAACACTGTCGGGGCCACGCTATGAATCCCGACCACGACGTAGATTTATTCTACCGAGGAAAATAAGCAAAGCCCCAATGACTGCAACCATGCAAAAATTCAGCCCGCCACTTTCAGATGGAACAATTTTATAGAAAGTATTTGCGTCGCTATTGGTCAACCACCCGCCAACGGTTTCCCAGAAGTTGACGGGCAAAAATTCAGCCAATGACGATATGATTGAAAGAGCCAACAAAGCATATCCGGTTCTTATCAGCCAAATCGACAGCGGCCGCGTATCATTGATCACTTTGCGTCCGCGCCGGCAACACCAGTTCTTCCAACCCCCGGCGCGGCGGCCGATACTGATTGACCTTGTCATCGCTCGGATAACCGAGCGACACCCCGCACAGCAGTTGGTAGTCATCGGGAATCGCAAAGTGACGCTCCAGCGGCGAGCGCCACATGGCCAGGGCACCCTGGGCGCAACTGCCGAGCCCCTCGGCGGTGGCAGCCAGCATCAGTGTCTGCAAAAAAATACCCGCATCCAGGGCACTGTACACCCCCAGCCCTTTATGCATAAAAACAAACAGCGCTACGGGCGCGTCAAAGAAACTGAAATTGCGGGCCATTTGTTCGTCGCGGGCGCGGTAATCCTGCCGGGCAATCCCCAGCGTGTCGTACAGCCCCAGACCGGTCCTTGAACGGCGTCGCTGTAATTCCTCGGGATACTTCAACACCGGCCGGAAGTCGCCGTCCGGCATATCTTTATTGACCAGCCAGGCAAAGAGTTTTTGCCAACCGGCAGAACGCCGCAATGCATTGATCCGCCAAAATTTTTGCGGCAACTCGACGCGCAGCGTTTCGATCAATTCACCCTGGGCTATGGCAACGCGGTAGGGTTGGGTGTTGGACCAACTGGGGGACTCGAGCGCCTGCCGCAATATTCTGCCGAGCACGTCCCGCTCCACGGGCCGCTTTGAGAAAGCGCGAATACTGCGACGCGATTGATTGGCTGCACTGAAATCCATAGCGGGACCTGTACCTAACGGCACTTACTTAAAAGAACTGGCACAACTTATCGACCCTCACGTTATCGCTACTCTTTCCAGGCAAGCCCCAACTTAAACAGCGCCGCCACCGACAAGGCATCGGTGATTTCGCCGGTCATGGCCATGGCAATGGCCTCGGTCAGCGGCAGGCGCCGGATTTCGATATCCTCGGTATCTTCGTGACAGGTGACACCCTGAGAGAGACCGCGGGCGACATAAACCACCGCACACTCATCGGTAACCGAGTTTGAGGTGTGCAGCCGCAGCAGCTCCTCCCAGTGGGTCGCCCGCAACCCGGTTTCCTCGGCCAGCTCCCGCTCGGCCGCCGCCCGCGGGTCTTCGTTAACGGGCGCGCCGCCCTCGGGAATTTCCCAGGTGTACGCATCCAGCGTATAGCGGCTCTGCCTGACCAGCCAGGTAAACCCCTCCTCATCGACCGGCACCACACCCACAGCCAGATTCTTGAAATGCACCACGCCGTAGATGCCCGCCGTGCCCGCCGGGGTGATCACGTCCTCATGCGTGACCCTGATCCAGGGGTTGTCGTAAACTTCAGTCGCCGACGTCTGCCGCCAGCCACCGATCTTTTTTACCGTCACTTCACTTACCTCACAGGAAATCCGGGCCCCCGGTAATGTACTATGTCCATCCCACTAGCCGCCAGTGTCAATGGCACTGTGCAGCGGCTGCGGGCGGCCGGACAGAGCCCGCTGGCGATATTCTTTCGGCGTTGCGTCGAAATGCTTCTTGAATACCGCGTACATATACTGCAGCGAGGGGTAGCCGCAGATATTCGCCACCTCGGCAATCGCCGGACTGTCCGACTGCAGCATCAGGCAGGCTTTTTCCAGCTTGGCGTTGTGAATTTCGTGGTGCAGCGTGTGCCCTACCTCATCTTTGAAGCGCTTCTCCAGATTGGACCGCGAGACACCGACATAATCGAGCACCTGGTCGACCTTGATACCCTTGCAGGCATTTTGGCGAATAAAGTGCATAGCCTGCATGACATCGGGATGGCGCAGCGCTTTAAAATCCGTAGACTGCCGCGCAGCAACGCCAGTAGCGGGAACCAATAAGCGCCGCCGGCCGATATCGCGCCCGCTCAACGCCAGATGCAACAGCCGCGCGGCGTGATAGCCCATATCGCGACAGCCCTGGGACACCGAGCTGAGACTGATGCGGCTGAGATGGCGGGCAATTTCATCGTCGTCGATGCCGATCACGCCGACCCGATCCGGCACCAGCAGTTCGGCCTCCTCGCAGGCCTGCAGCAAATGTCGCGCACGGGCATCGGTGACGGCGACAATGCCGATCGGCGTCGGCAGCCGCAGCAGCCAGTCGGCCAGGCGATTCATGGTGTAGTGCCAGGTCTGCGGCGCCGTCTCCCGGCCCCGGTAAACCTGGCACTCATAGCCGTCGGCCTGGGTCAATGCCAGCATGGCCTGCTCGCGCTCGCGGCCCCAGCGGTTACCCGGATGCGGCGGCAGGCCGTAAAACGCGAAACGTTCGAATCCCTTGTGTTTTAGATGTGCGTAGGCGGTTTTTACCAGATCGTAGTTGTCGGTGGCCACATAGGGCACAGGCGGGTAGTCGTCCTCGTTCATATACGAGCCGCCCACCGCGATGACCGGCACCTGGCTGTGGCTGAGGGCCGCGGCAACATCCGGATCGTCAAAGTCGGCAATCACCCCGTCGCCTTTCCAGTCGCGAATCTTATGCAGACGCACATGGAAGTCTTCTTCCAGGTACACATCCCAGCCCACCTTCGACGCCTGCAGATAGCGCCCGATCCCTTCAATCACCTGGCGATCGTAGGCCTTGTTGGCGTTGAACAACAGGGTAATGCTGAGTCTGCTTTGGGGCATGGATACACCTCACGGCTGAGCGGTTAGTTTAAAACCAGAGCGGGCAGCATTTGAATAGTGATATTCGGAAAATCCGTTACGGAATTTCATAATTGCAAGTGCCGCCGATAGCACCAAAGATAAACCCACGAATCCTTATGCAGACCAGTGGGGCCGACCGACATTATGTATTTGGGTATTGATTTAGGCACCTCCGGCGTGAAGGCTGTGTTAATCGACGATGCCGGCGAGCTGCTTGACAGCGCAACGGTAGCACTGGCGGTTTCCCGCCCGCAACCACTGTGGTCGGAACAGGACCCGCACGACTGGTGGCAAGCCTGCGAGCAGGCGGTAACGGCTCTGGGCCGCACCCAATCGCTGCGCAAAGTGGCCGCTATCGGCCTCAGCGGCCAGATGCACGGCGCCACCCTGCTGGACGCCGCCGGCACCGTGTTGCGCCCGGCCATCCTCTGGAACGACGGCCGCTGCGCCGCCGAGTGCGAGGCCATGGAGCAGTTGGTCCCCGCCGCCCGGGCGCTTACCGGCAATATCGTCATGCCCGGTTTTACCGCACCGAAGCTGCTGTGGCTGCAGCGCCATGAAGCGGCGCTGTGCCGGCGCATCGACAAGGTACTGCTGCCCAAGGACTACCTGCGTTACCGCATGACCGGCGACTTTGCCAGTGATATGTCCGATGCCGCCGGCACGGCCTGGCTGGATGTGGGGCGGCGGCGCTGGAACGACGACCTGCTCGCGGCCTGCGGCCTGACCAGCGCCCAGATGCCGGGGCTCCACGAGGGCAGTGATATCACCGGGCAATTGAGCGCCGCCGTCGCCGCGCGCTGGGGCATGGCGCAGGTGCCGGTGGCCGCCGGCGGCGGCGACAATGCCGCCGGGGCGGTGGGCGTGGGCATAGTGCGCCCAGGCCAGGCCATGCTCTCGCTTGGAACTTCCGGCGTCTACTTTGTCGTCAGCGACGGCTTTCACAGTAATCCGGCGGCCGCAGTGCACAGTTTCTGCCACGCCCTGCCCGCCACCTGGCACCTGATGTCGGTGATGCTGAGCGCCGCCAGTTGCCTGGACTGGGCGGCAAAGCTGACCGGTATCCGGGATATTGCCAAGCTGGTGGCGGCTGCGGAACAATCGGCAAAAACCGCCACCCAAGCCTGGTTTCTGCCCTATTTGTCCGGTGAGCGCACACCGCACAATAACCCCCGGGCCAGGGGGGTGCTGTTCGGCCTCGGCCATGACAGTGATGCGGCGCAGATTGCCCAGGCGGTATTGGAGGGGGTGGGGTTCGGACTTGCCGATGGTATGGACGCACTGCACGCAACCGGCCTGCAACCGCGGGAGATCACCCTGATCGGCGGCGGCAGCCGCAGCCACTACTGGCGCCAGATGCTGGCCGATATCCTCGCCCGCCCGCTGACCTATCGCCAGGGCGGCACAGTCGGGCCGGCCCTGGGCGCGGCGCGCCTGGCGCAACTGGCCAGCGCCCGCGGGCGCACGCTGGACGACGTCTGCCCGGTGCCGGAACAGGTACAGACCTACCGGCCCACTGCCGCGGCCAGCGACTACTTTGCCGGGCGCCGCGAGACATTCAAGCAGTTGTATCGCCAACTGGCACCGGCTTTTCCAGCGCTTTGATCACGTCCCCTCTCACCGACACCCGTGCTCAACCGCATAAAGCCGTCAGCCATCCGACCTCGCCCCACCAGGCAAGGGGTCGCTACGCCATCCGTGGCCCGCTGCCGGCCATGGTCGTGGACGGCACATCGCTTTCGACCACAGGGCAGCAATGAAGAAAAACCGGAAGAAGGAACGGAAAAATCATAATTGCCGAGCGCCGCCGCAGCGACGAAGATTTATATCAGCACCCCGGCGCACCGATACCCGCGCCGCAAACACCTCACCATCAGGGACGAGCAGCATCGACGGAGAAACGACATGTCTGCCTATTTTGAAAAACTCGACCGGGTCGGCTTCGAAGGGCCGCAGTCCGACAACCCGCTGGCGTTTCGCCATTACGACGCCGGCAGGATCATCTTGGGAAAAACCATGGCAGAACACCTGCGCTTCGGGGTGTGTTACTGGCACAATTTCTGTTGGAACGGCGTTGACGTGTTTGGCGCGCCCACTTTCGAGCGCCCTTGGCACGAGGCCGGCGACGCACTGGAAAGAGCGCGGCAAAAAGCCGATGTGGCCTTTGAGTTTATCGGCAAGCTGGGGGCGCAGTATTATACATTTCACGATATCGATGTCGCCCCCGAGGGCGGCAGCCAGCGGGAATATCTCCAAAACTTCCAGGCCATGACCGAGTACCTGGGTGAAAAACAACAGGCCACCGGGATTGGACTACTCTGGGGCACCGCCAATTTATTCAGCCATCCGCGCTATGCCGCGGGCGCGGCCACCAACCCCGACCCGAGCGTGTTCGCCTGCGCCGCCAACCAGGTCTTCCACGCGCTGAACGCCACCCGTTATCTCGGCGGCGCCAACTATGTCATGTGGGGCGGGCGCGAGGGCTACGAGACGCTGCTCAATACCGACCTGCGCCAGGAGCGCGAACAGTTGGGCCGCTTTATGCAGATGGTGGTCGAACACAAGCACAAAATCGGTTTCAGCGGCACATTGCTGATCGAACCGAAACCGCAGGAACCCACCAAACATCAGTACGACTATGACACCGCGGCGGTGTTTGGTTTTCTCAAGCAGTATGGGCTGGAGAAAGAAATCAAAGTCAATATCGAGGCCAACCACGCCACGCTTTCCGGCCACTCTTTTCACCACGAGGTCGCCACGGCTATCAGCCTCGGTATTTTCGGCAGCCTCGACGCCAACCGCGGCGACCCGCAGCTCGGCTGGGACACCGACCAGTTTCCCAACAGTGTGGAAGAAATGACGTTGATTATGTATGAGATTCTGAAATCGGGCGGTTTTTCCAGCGGTGGCCTCAACTTCGATGCGAAGCTGCGCCGCCAGAGCGTCGATAAATACGATCTGTTCCACGGCCATATCGGCGCTATGGACACCTGTGCACTGGCATTGGAGAAGGCTGCCGGGCTGATTGAAAACGATAGGCTCAGCGAGTTTGTGTGCAAGCGCTACGCCGGCTGGAGCCGGCCGCTCGGCAAAGCTATTCTGGAGGGTGAAAAATCCCTGGCAGACCTGGCCGAATTGGCGCTGGAGCAGGAGCTGGCGCCCCGGCATAGCAGCGGCGGTCAGGAGTATTTGGAAAATATCTTGAATAAAATCATCTATGGATAGTGGCGGCGCTCGCTTGTCGCGCCTACTTTCGCTTGAGACGACAGTAGACGCCCAAAGCGAGTGCCGTTAGCTACCGATTAGTGGGTAACACGCTTTTAGAAGCGATAGAGCTTTATATTCTTCCCTCTGTCTCAAACATCAGAGGCATCTTCGTGCGTGTCACAGCCGAACTTCAGATCGGCTTTTTTGCGTCTAAAAACTGTCATTGTCCAATAAAGTCCGCACCCGTTGCCGCAGAAACGGCACTACATCCTCTTCGAACCAGGGGTTTTTACGCAGCCACAAACGATTGCGCGGCGACGGGTGTACCAGCGGCAACGCTCGCGGCAGGCAGTCGCGCCAGGCCCTGACGCGCTCGGTCAGGGTTTTGTAACTGTCCTCGAGATAATATGCCTGGGCGTAGCTGCCGATCAACAACACCAGCGCGATGTCGGGTAAATGAGCAAGTATTTTTTCATGCCACAAGGGCGCGCACTCCGTGCGCGGCGGCAAATCGCCCGACTTGCCCTTGCCCGGGTAACAGAACCCCATCGGCATAATGGCGATATGCGAATCGTCATAGAACGTCTCGCGGTCCACCCCCATCCAGTCGCGCAGCCGGTCGCCGGAGGGGTCGTTCCAGGGGATGCCGGTGGCGTGCACCCGTGTCCCCGGCGCCTGGCCGATCACCAGTATGCGGGCACTGCCCTGTGCCCGCACCACCGGGTTGGGCCCCAGGGGCAAATCCGCCTCGCACCGGCGGCAGGCCCGCACGTCGACCAACAGGTTGTGCAGTGGGACCAGGTCGTCCGTTTCGCGTGTTCCAGCCAAGCTATATTACCTTTTGTTCAGTGTTGTCTGCCATTGTCGGATATCGGGAATTAGGACCTGCTACCGGTTTGATCGAATACGTTGAATAGATCACAAAACCAAAGTAACGACAATATTTTGGCCGCCGCTGACCTTATCAAAACTTAACAAAAGGACAATAATCAATACATAAACCTGCACATGCCGGAACCCACAAACATCTTCAAACACGAACGGAACAATAAAGGTCACTAAATCGATGCGCTCCCTTGGCTTACTGACGATGATATTGCTGTTATCGGCATGCGCACAAACCGTTCGTGTCACTCCCACCCTGCCCGCCGGCAGTGACGGGGTCACCCAGGGTATCGAGACCAAGGTGCTGATCCAGGTACCCCCGGATGCCGTGCAGAAGCACCACGTAGAGTCGGGTCTGGTGGTATTGGGGCTTATCAACGACTGGAAAATAGATGCCCACAGCAACCTGCCCGATGCTGTGGGCAAGCTGTTCGAGCAACACTACGACACTGTGACCCTGGTCAAAAGCCATCACAATGACTGCAGTGACTGCAGCCTGATCGTGCGCCCGCGCATCACTGAGGTAGACGTCAGCAAGGTCGCCATGCAATCGCTGGTGACCCTGGAGCTGTCCATTCACGATGCGCGGGGCAAACTGATCACCACGCTGACCAGCACCGGCAGTTCACCGTTTCTCAGCGCTACGCGCGTAGGGGCGGGCGTGGCCGGCTACTTTATCCCCTTCTTTGGCAATATGCTGGGTTCCAAGGTGGTCGCCGGCACCGTGGAGCGGGCCATGGACGAGGCTTTGACCGATATCGGCAACCAACTCGCCCACGAGGCCAACAGCGGACAACTGGCGCGCACCTGGCTGCCGCTCGATCTGGCCCGCAAGCAGAAGTACGGCCAGTACGAATACACCGCCGAGCGCGTGGCCCGCAGCCACGGCTGCGATATGCGCACCGACGGCCTGCGGCTGACCGAGAAAAAGTATTTTAAAGAGAGCTACCAGGCCTACTGCTGGGGCAAGCCCCGCTTTACCATCAATTGCGAATACGGCCGTTGCAGCGCCGACGAGAAAAATTCCGCCTTTGCCGCCACTGATAACTGAGTCTCCAACTCTCCAGTGGTGCAGTGCGGGGACGCAACTTTAGTTGCATCCCCCTCGAGAGGAACCACTCCCTGTTAACGAAGGCACCTCCATCTGACTACTGCGATCTCGTATAAATCTATTCAGCACCTATAAATTTTTTTAATCCATAAAAAAGCGAAGCGGTCCGAATGGCAATGCCTTAAGCGAAAGCGTGCCAATTGACCGGCCTGACGTCCCTAAACCCTGACACTGGCAAGATGCCCCACCGGCAACAAACTACTGCGGCGGCGGCTCATCCGAAAAGTGCACCCTGCCCTCGCTGTCGACCCAGCGATGAATTTCCACCGGCGGGCCCGGCTGCACGGGCGCCGGCGCTGCCACCGGCGGCGGCAAATCGGCGCTGCCGGCGGCGTAGACGATTTCGGCAATCTGCTGCACTTTGGGATTGGTCCAGAGCGTGGCCGGATTGCCGGACTTGATCTGCTCCTGAAACTCCGGGTCCTGCAAAATAGCCTGTAACTGCGGATCGTCTTTCACCTGCTGGGCACGGCGCCAGAGCCGGCTAAAATGGGCGGCCAGCTGCTCCGGGTTGTCAGCGGGCAGGCCGCCGGCTTTTATCAGTCCCTGCAAATCAGGATTTTGGTAGAGTTGCTGAAATCCCGCCTGGCGGGTCAGGGCGACGGCGTCACCGGCGTTCATCAGGGCCTGGCTGCGGCTGTCGTTGAGAAACTGCCGCAATTCCTCGCTGCGCATCAACCGCTGCATCTGGCCGGTGGTTTCAGCGGGGGACTCTAACAGCGCCTTGGTCGCCCGGGCCACTTCCGGCGTGTCGCTGACGGCGTCCACCGCTACCGCCACAGCGCCGCCGGCAGCCTGCCGGGCCACCCGTTCGATGGCACTGGGCGGCGCAGCGACCACCGGTACCTGTTGCGAGGCAACCGCCGCGGGTTGCAGCTCCCGGATAAAGCTTATGCCCCAGACCAAAGCCAACCCCACCACCGCACCCACCAGGGCGCCGGTAATGCCGCCGCCCACGGAGGAGGCCAGCGACTGCCCCTCACCGCTGCGCAGCAGCCGGCCGAACAGCGAAAACACCAGACTCACCAATAAGGTACCACCGAAAAAGAGGATCATCCCGGCCACCGCATAGGTGACAAGCCCCTGCAAGCCGGTGCGCGCCTCCAGCAGGGCCGCCAGCGACGGCGTAAACAGAATCGCGCAGGCATATCCCGCCAGCAAGCCGAAAATCCGTGACAGCGAGGCTCCCAGCCCGCGGCGGTAGCCCCGGTAACCGAAAAACACCACGGCGATAATAAAGACGAGCAGTGATATATCCACTGTTTTGACTCCCCTGATTGCGGCTAGGCCGGGCGACCTGACAGCTGCAACCTATCAATTAAGCCCCATCAGTTACCGTCCATTAGCAGGTCCAAACAGGGCCGGGCCCAGCGCCTGTACACACTATTTCCGTTGGCGCCGCCGGGTTTGTTTGGCCCTGATGGTGCCGAGCACTCACTGATTGGAGACTGGCGCTTATTCAGGCCTGACGGGGGACCTGACAACAGTATGTAAAGACCCTAGCGAGAGGTAACCCAAAGCACCTCCCCGTCCTCGGCACTTACCGATACCAGGCAGTGCCCCATACGGGCATCATAGTACATACTGTCGCCGGCGCTGAGGCGCACCGGTTCGTAGAATTCGGTGTAGACCTCGATTTCGCCGCCCAGCACGTAGAGAAACTCCTCGCCATCATGGCGCACCCAGTCGTCAAAATCATCAAAGCTGCGCGCCATCACCTTGCATTTGAAGGGCACCATCTTTTTATTGCTGATGCTGTTGGCCAGCAGCTCGTGCTCATAGGTGGTGGTGGGGTGCAGCAGCCCCTCGCCGCTGCGGGTGATATCGCGACGGCTGTTGGCCTCGGGACCCTCGGCGGGCGGCACGAACAACTGCGGAATGTCGATACCGAGCCCGCTAGTCAACTTCTGCACCGCCTGAAACGTGGGGGAAATCTGCTCGTTCTCGATTTTCGACAAGGTGGAGCGGGCCAGCCCGGTGAGCCGGCTCGCCTCCTCCAGCGTAAGACTGTTGGCGAGGCGGATTTCCCGCAGCCGCTTGCCCAGTTGCAGCGGCTCCACAAAGCGCGCGTCATCGCGGCGGGCAACGGCGAGAACAGAACTGTCTGCAGGCGATTTCGGCACGCTGTTTTCCGGGTCGGCATGAGGAGTCTGCCGGCAAGGTTACTACATCTGGCAGCGGTTAATAAACACGAGTTTCCTATAGGAAATTTAAATTGCCTATAATAGAACCCATTGTTAATATTGCGCCGTTCACCGTCCTCTCAGCATCAGGTTAAGCACCATGCCCACACCTCTGTACGATACGCCTTTGCAGCAACTGGAAAACCGGGGCGAGTTCATCGGCCGCCATATCGGGCCCGACGCCGACCAGACCCGCGCCATGCTGGCCAGCCTCGGCCTCGACTCGCTGGAGCAACTGATCGACAACACGGTTCCCGAGGCCATCCGCAGCCGCGCGCCCCTGGCGCTGGACAGCGCTGTGACCGAACAGCAGGCGCTCGCCGAGCTGCGCCGTATCGCCGCCGGCAATCGGGTCTTCAAGAGCTATATCGGCATGGGCTACCACGACACCGAGGTGCCCGCGGTGATTTTACGCAATGTACTGGAAAACCCCGGCTGGTACACCGCCTATACCCCCTACCAGCCGGAAATCGCCCAGGGCCGGCTCGAGGGGCTGCTCAACTTCCAGCAGATGATTCTCGACCTCACCGGCATGGACCTGGCCAACGCCTCCATGCTGGACGAGGGCACCGCCGCCGCCGAGGCCATGGCCATGTGTAAACGCCAGGCCAAAAAGAACAAGTCCGATATCTATTTCGTCGACCGCGACACCCACCCCCAGACCCTGGCCGTTTTGCGAACCCGCGCCGAGCACTTCGGCTTTGAAGTAGTGGTGGGTGACCCCCACACCGAGCTGGACGGCCTGAACTGCTTTGGCGCGCTGCTGCAATACCCGGGCAGCAGCGGCGCCGTACACGACCTGACGGCGTGTATCCAACAGGTGCACGGCAACGGCGGGCTGGTGACCGTAGCCGCCGATATCATGAGCCTGGTGCTGCTGAAAGCGCCGGGCGCCATGGGCGCCGATGTGGTGGTGGGCAACAGCCAGCGCTTCGGCGTACCCATGGGGTTCGGTGGCCCCCACGCCGCTTTTTTTGCGTTTCGCGACAAGTACAAGCGCTCGGCGCCGGGCCGTATTATCGGCGTTTCCGTGGACAGCCGCGGCCGGCAGGCGCTGCGGATGGCCATGCAGACCCGGGAGCAGCATATCCGCCGGGAGAAGGCCAATTCCAATATCTGTACATCGCAGGTGCTGCTGGCCCTGATGAGCGTCTTCTATGCCATCTACCACGGTCCCGAGGGGCTGCGGCGCATCGCCACACGCATTCACCGCCTTACCGCAATGCTAGCGACCGGCCTCCAACAGCAGGGTCTTGCCCTGGCTCACACGCAATTTTTCGATACCCTCGCCGTCGACACCGGCGCGCAGACCGACGCCATCTACCGGCGGGCGCTCGACCATGAGATCAACCTGCGGCGCCTTAGCGACACCTGCCTTGGTGTCAGCCTCAACGAAACCACCAGCCTCGACGATCTGGATGCACTGCTGCGGGTATTCTGCGCCGGCGACCAGGATTCGGAACCGGACCTGGCGGCACTGGACCTGGCGGCAGCCAAACGCGACGGCGGGGGACTGCCCGCCGGACTGTTGCGCGACGACACCATCCTCACCCACCCGGTATTCAACAGCCACCACAGTGAAACGGCGATGTTGCGCTACCTGCGCCGCCTGGAGAGCCGCGATATCGCGCTCAACCACTCGATGATTCCGCTCGGCTCCTGCACCATGAAACTCAACGCCACCGCGGAGATGATCCCGGTGACCTGGCCCGAGTTCGGCAAGCTGCACCCGTTCGCCCCCATGGAGCAAGCCCAGGGCTATAGCCGGCTGTTCGAGGAGCTGCAACGAATGCTGGCGGCCTGCACCGGCTACGACGCTGTCAGCCTGCAACCCAACGCCGGCTCCCAGGGTGAGTACGCGGGTCTGGTGGCAATTAAAAAATACTTCGCCAGCAAGGGCGAAACCGATCGCGATATCTGCCTGATTCCCGCCTCCGCCCACGGTACCAACCCCGCCTCGGCGCAGATGGCGGGCATGAAGGTGGTGGTGACGGACTGCGATTCCCAGGGCAATGTCGACCTCGCCGACCTGCGCGACAAGATCGCTATCTACGGCACCCGCATCGCCTGCATCATGATTACCTACCCTTCCACTCACGGCGTGTTCGAGGAGGGCGTAAAAGACATCTGTGAATCGGTTAATGCGGTCGGCGGCCAGGTCTATATCGACGGCGCCAATATGAATGCCCTGGTGGGCGTCGCTGCGCCGGGCCGCTTCGGCGGCGATGTCTCACACCTGAACCTGCATAAAACCTTCTGTATTCCCCACGGCGGCGGCGGCCCGGGCATGGGTCCCATCGGGGTGGGCGAGCACCTGCGGCCGTTTCTGCCGGCCCACCCGGTGCAGGAAGTACCCGGCACCGATCCCGCCAACGGTACCATTGCCGCGGCGCCCTGGGGGTCGGCGAGCATACTGCCGATAAGCTGGATGTATATCAAAATGATGGGCCGCGAAGGCATGGCCGATGCCACCCGCTACGCTATTTTGAATGCTAACTACGTGGCGAAAAAGCTGGCTGACCACTACCCCATTCTCTATCGCGGCAGCAATGGTTTCGTCGCCCACGAATGCCTGCTGGACTTGCGGCCGCTAAAGGAATCGAGCGGTGTCACCGAAGAGGATATTGCCAAGCGCCTCAACGACTTCGGTTTCCACGCGCCCACCATGAGCTTCCCGGTGGCGGGTACGCTGATGATCGAACCCACCGAATCCGAATCCCAGCAGGAGCTGGACCGCTTTATCGAGGCAATGATCACCATCCGCCATGAAATCGCCAAGGTGGAGAGCGGCGAATACAGCGCCGGGGACAATCCGTTACACAACGCCCCGCACACCCAGGCGGATATTCTCGATGAGCAGTGGCAGCACTGTTATTCCCGCGAGGTGGCGGCCTGGCCGGCGACCTGGTTGCAGACACACAAAGTGTGGCCGAGCGTAAACCGGATTGACAATGTTTACGGGGACCGCAATCTGGTCTGCTCCTGTCCGAGTGTGGAAAGTTATCGGGACGGCCTGTAGGTGCCGGCGGGTAGAGTAGCCTTGGAAAGTATGGGGTCAGAGTAAAAATAGCGTTTTAATTTTTTACTCTGACCCCATACCATGTTCTGAAGGCGCTGCAACGTGCTGGGCCGGCAAATTGGCCCAGTTGCCCTTACAGCCCCCCCAAAAAAAAGTGGTTGCCTGAAGCGAGTACCCTTGCCAGGAGAGGTATTTCACTCGACAACCCCCGCTTCGGATAACAGCGTTAACAAACTGATCTGGATCCCAACATGGCCGTCCTGGTTCTGCCACCACTCGCCGGGCGAGTGGGCCTTACCGCCTACACCTCCGCGACTCATGGTGACTGCCGGAATACCCCTGGAGATAGGAATATTGGCGTCGGTAGAGGAAACCGCCAGCTTCGGCTGTATGCCAAAAGCGATGGTCGCTGCCATCGACCGCTGTACAATCGGCCAGTCGACCCGGCCTTGGGCCGCCGGGCGCGTACCCACTCTCTTGACATCGACAGTCAGCGCCGGCCCCAGGGTTCTGCCGTCATTTTCCTCCTGCAGCGCCTGCTGTACGGCCGCCTGTAGAATCGCATCGATGGCATCGATTTTCTTCTGATCACCGGAGCGGATATCGACCTCGGCCCAGGACTCAAACGGTATCGAGTTAATGGAAGTGCCACCGCCGATAAGGCCGATATTGTAACTGGATTTCTCGCCTGACGATGTCACCGAAGGCGCCCGCTGATCGAACAAGGCAATAGCGCGCCCCAGGGCGTGGTGTGGATTGGCCGCCCCAAACGCGCCCCAGGAATGGCCGCCGGGGCCTTCGAAAGTTACGCGATAACGGTGTGAACCGACACCGCCGTATACAATGCGATCGGAGCGACCGCCGTCAACGGCAAGCAGGGTATCGATCTTGTTGGCACCGTCGCGAAACAGGTGTTTGGTGCCGCGCAGATCACCGAGCCCCTCTTCGCCCACATTGCCGATAAACAGCACATCCGCATCGGTTTCGATACCGGCGTGCTGCATTGCCCGCAGCACGGCGAGCACCACAATCATTCCCCGCGTGTTGTCACCGATGCCCGGGGCATACATTTTTTCACCTTCCACGCGCACGGTGACATCGGTTTCTTCCGGAAATACCGTGTCGATATGGGCGCTGTAGGCAATCGTCCGCATGCCGCTGCGGCCGGGGCGGCGGCCCACCACATTGCCTACCTCATCGATCTTCACATCCGCCAGACCGGCCTGTCGCAACATGTCGGCAAATCGTTTGGCCCTGGCCTCTTCTTTAAACGGCGGTGCCGGAATCTGTGTCAGTTCGACCAACTCTTCCAGGTGGCGGGCCTCGAGTTCGACAATACGGGCAAGCGCAGTCTTAACCTGAGGTTTGGCTCTCAAGATCCGTATTTCCTCGGTATACTTTTTTTGTACGACAGGCGCCGCACTGTCTGCCGCTGCCAGCGTCGCCGGCAGGACTGCCCACAGGAACAGTGTACCCGCCACAATGTTTCCGGTTAGATTCTTGAGCATTGCTTTTTTCACCCTTTCTTTACTAATCTCTTTATCTATATCATCAGCCGGCGCTGCCCGCGACAAGACGCTAGTGTACTACAGGAGAGGTGGGTTTTAGGCAGGCCTGCTATGCAAGTTTTACATACCTTATCGCGATCTGCGCCCGCACCCTGAGGCGGTCCGTATGGCTGCACCCACGGCGACGCGTCGCAAAAACATTGCTCAATTATTGTAGGATCGATTGCCAGTAGCCCCAGACACCATTAAAGTAAATTTCTACAAATATCCTGGGCCAAGTTACAGGACTCGACGTTTGCAGGAGATATCGATGAGAATACTGGCGAATATATGTGCGGATGATTTGCAAACAAGCAAAGCTTTCTACGTGGCGCTGCTCGACTTAAAAGTCAAGTACGACAGCGACTGGTACATTCAGCTATGTACACCGGATAACCCCGAAATCGAGTATGGTATTATCGACCGCCACCATGAGCTGGTACCGGCTGACTATCGGCAGGCACCGGCGGGGGTCTATATTACGTTTGTGGTACCCGATGTCGATGCCACTTATCAGCGGGCACAGGAACTGGAGTTGCCGATCATCCAGCCACCGCGCAACGAATTCTATGGTCAACGACGATTTCTGACCCGAGACCCCAGCGGCTGCCTGATTGATATCTGTTCGCCCTGGGAATCTGAATAATATGTCCGTCTGACAGCTCGTTCATTGAACGACAGCATTGTAGCGGACGGCAGCGGCAAGTAATATAGGGCTCAATCCAACAACGGCTGCAAGCCAAGTGCTCGCACGGTTTACCCGGTATCCCCCGGAGCCGATTCCACCTATTGTCCCAGGAGCAGGAAAATGAAAACGCGGCTTTATCGACTGCTGAAGGAAAACAGGGGTCTACTGGTGTTTATCGCATTGATGCTGGTGTTTCGCAGCGCTATCGCCGATTGGAACGAGGTCCCGACAGGCTCGATGAAGCCGACCATTTTGGCGGGTGACCGTATCTGGGTGAATAAAATGGCCTATGACATTCGCGTGCCGTTTACCCACATCTCACTGGTCAAACGCTCGGACCCGCGCCGGGGCGATATTGTCGTCTTTGACTCCAAGGTTTCCGACAAACGACTGGTCAAGCGCGTGATCGGCCTGCCCGGTGACGTTATCGGGATGCGCAACAATGTTCTTAGCGTCAATGGCAGGGCGGTGGATTACGAGCAGATTTCCAGCACTGACCGGATGGAGCGCCTGCCGGGCGCGCAACATCGGGTCAGGACTCAGGCAAGCAGCTCTCCCCTGTCGAGTTTTCGCTCTGTCACAGTACCGGCACAACACTATCTGGTACTGGGTGATAACAGGGACAACAGTTCGGATTCCAGAGTGATCGGCTTTATCCCGAGACATGAGATAGTCGGCAGAACCAGACACGTGGTGCTGTCTTTTAATTATGACAACTTTTATATTCCACGCTCAGATAGATTTCTTCATACTTTGTGAGAAACAAGTGGCCAATAGAGGGGATAGTTTGTGAAAGGAAAACTGAGAGGTTGCTTAGTTGCCGGGGCGTTAAGCTTCGCATTTTTTGCGCACGCCGAGACCTCTAACTGGCACCAAGTGGAAAAACTGATTATTGGGTCAAATGGTGCCCACGGCACCCTGGTATTCCTAAGCGGCTCGAACTTCAATGGCTGTCCTGTCAACCAGTCCGCACTGGTCGACAACACCAATCCCAACTACAGCAGTATCCCGAGCGTCCTGCTGGCCGCACGACTGGCCGATAAGCCGGTAAGAGTCACTTACTCGGGGTGCACCGGCGACTATGCCAGGGTCTTGGAAGTCCAAATATAGCCAGCTTTCGTTCACAGCAGGCCAACATGCTGTCGCTTAATCCCAATTAACACCTAGCCGACAGCCTCACCGTCTCGAGCAACACTTTAGGGGAGTGGTCGGCATTGCGAGCTTGGAGCGGGTGATGGGAATCGAACCCACGTCATCAGCTTGGGAAGCTGAGGTTCTACCATTGAACTACACCCGCCAACTCAGCCCTTTTTACCACAAACACCACTTTTACTACAAACGCCCCTCTACTACAAACGCCACCGCTACCACAAACACCACCGCAATTGAAGAGAAGTTACCGCCGCGGCGAAATGCGCATGGTGATATCGGCGTGGAAGACTTCGATGTCATTCGTGTCGAACACACTGACCGGCATGATCACGTCTCGGGTGCCTTGCCACTGATAGCCCTCCACTTTGCACACCGCCCGCAAATCGGTTTTTGCCATCTTCAGGTACTGCACCTGCATCCCCACCGGTATCCAGCGATGTTTAGCATCCAAAGAAACATCCATACACAACCCTCCGGCCAACTCCGCCGCATTACACATGGCAATGGCATGGACGGTTTTAATATGGTTGGTAACCCCCCGGCGTTTACGGAAGGTGAGTTCGACATGACCAGCGGCAACGTGAGTCAGGCGCGGCTTTATGGTGCGGAAGTAAGGCGCCCTGAAGCAGACGAGTTGCGACACCAGCCAGCGCCCCACGGCAGAACCTTTCAACTGGCTCCAGGGTTTTAGCAACGGACTTTTTGCAGGGGTATATGTCATTCGTTTACTCCACTGTTTTGCTCTCGCCGAATCTCACTCAATTCGCAGGCTCTAACTCCCCGTTGTCGCAAAGGTGGTTGAGAAAGCGCAACACCACGGCAATTTCACTGTCACTGAAACCTCGCACCAGTTCGGTATTCTGTATTTTTATAATAGGTTTGGCCTGCTGCAATACGCGTTTGCCCTTGGCTGTCATAAACACCCGGGTCGCACGCCCGTCGAGCGCATCGGGCTGCTTGCGTACCAGGCGGTTATCTTCCATTCGTTTGACCAATCCGGTAACACCGGACTTGTTCAGCCCCAAAAACCGCCCGAGGCCTTTCAGTTGGCTGCCGTCGCGGGACTCCAGCGCCAACAGCGCCACCACCTGGGTCACGGGCACACCGATGGCTGCCTCCATAATACGCTCCATACGTTTATGAAGGTTATGCCTCGCCTTACTGATCAGAAAAAAGATGCGCTTATCCATACGCCCCGCAGGCCCTACCATGGTGTCTATGACAGGCTGCCAATATAGTCCGCATACGAACTAAATGCAAGGCAACCACTACATACCAACCATAGGGCATGTAAAAGTGGCAAAGATTTGGGTCGCGGTGAACGGTAGTTAAGAATGGATACATTCGCTAAGACTGGGTAAAACGGCGATCAGTAACATCAGGTTCTTCCCGCCGGGCAGTATTTATGCTATTCCTAATGGCACTTCCTTGAGGAGAACTGTGCGAATCGATTTGCTCCCTGCTGTAATACCATCGATTATTCAGGCTGCTCAATTATGGGGACTGGTATGAAAATCGAGCACATCGCCATTTGGGCAGAGGATATAGAAAAACTGAAAGCCTTTTATACCACCTATTTCAAGGCAAAACCCGGCAACAAATACTTTAACCGGAAAAAAGGCTTTTCATCTTACTTTCTGACTTTCGAGACGGGCGCCAGACTGGAAATCATGCAGATGCCATCGATACCCAAGACCCGTAACGATCCTTACAGACAATTTACCGGCTTTATTCACCTTGCCATTTCCGTCGGCTCGAAGGAAAATGTCGACAGCCTCACCGCCCGGCTGGCCGGCGCCGGCCATGAAGTAGTCGACGGTCTGCGCACCACCGGCGATGGCTACTATGAAAGCGTGGTGTTGGACCCCGAACACAATCGTATCGAAATTACCGTATAGCGCGATACAGACGCTTTAGTCCACCAATCAAATACACCACTGCTGCGGGGCGAAACGTTACCGCGCGCCGAAGCAGATATGCCGAGGAGAAGTCCATCTTGAGCTTGATTTCATCAGTATACATTGCCACCAGTCTCGACGGTTTTATCGCCAGGGAAAATGACGATCTCGATTGGCTGGATGCGGCCAACGCCACTGTGCCCGAAGGTGAAGACTGCGGTTACCAGGATTTTATGAGCTCTGTCGATGCTCTGGTGATGGGCAGAAGCAGTTATGAAAAAGTGCTGTCTTTTGGCGCCTGGCCCTACGATAAACCGGTAACGGTATTGAGCCGCAACAGTCTCGACATCCCCGCCGCTATCAGCCACAGGGTTTTTCATTCCAATGAAACACCTGCGGCGTTACATCAACGGCTGAGTCAACAAGGCGTCAGGCGTTTGTATGTCGACGGCGGCATTACCATACAGCGATTTTTATCGGCGGGCCTGATCGACGATATAACCATTACCGTAATCCCTGTAATCCTGGGTAGTGGTAAACCCTTGTTCGGCCCCCTTGAAAAAGATATTGCGCTGCGTCACGTCGCGACAAAAACTTACGACTGCGGCTTCGTTCAGTCAACTTATACCGTGATAAAAACATAAACCGGCAGTTGAATCCGCAAGCGGCGCCACCCGCCGCCGCTTTACCCTGCATTAACCAACTTAGCAATTCTTATCTTTGCAACTGGCGCATCGATTCCCATACTAGTGCTTCGACCGGAAAATAATTTCACTTTGATGGCACTTAGGTCTCAATCCAGGCATAGCCCTGTAGGCTCTTCGCCAGCAGGGACGCTGGCGAAGAGCCTACAGGGATGTATGCACGGCGTGTCCCAAAGGGCTATGCCCGGATTGAGACCGGGCTGGCTAAGGACACCAAGACCCGTTTTGGAGTGAAAAGATTTACTGGTCAGAGTACTAGGACACGAATCAGACATCATTAAAACACCGCCCCACCGAGGCTATATAGTGGAAAACAGCCGGGGTCAAGCGAGTCAAAACAGATAAAAGGCACTTGAGCAGGTCAGGAGACGATTATGCCCAGTCGCAACACTCACTCCGTACTCATTGGTTACCTGGCGTGGATTTTCGGATTCATGGGTTGCCATAGATTCTATTTCGGCAAACCGGTTACCGGGACCCTCTGGTTTTTCACCCTGGGGTTGCTCGGTATTGGCTGGATTATCGATTTTTTTCTGATTCCGTCGATGGACCGCGAGGCCGACCGGCGTTTTCTGCCGGGCCCTATCGACTATTCTGTTGCCTGGATTCTGTTGGTCTTCCTCGGCTTTTTCGGCATTCACAGAATGTATATGGGCAAGTGGCTGACCGGTTTTCTCTATCTGTTTACCTTCGGTCTTGTCGGTCTGGGCTACCTGTACGATTTGTGGACATTGAACGACCAGGTGGATGAGGAAAACGAGTACTACTAAACGGCCGGCACGCTGCACCAGCATACCTGCGATAGAACACCTAACCGCCCACGAATAATGTTTATCAGATCAAAGTTTTATTGAAGACCGCGGCAGATGAAAACTCGCGCACCGTCACCCGCACGATCGCCGCGCTGGTAGCAGTTGCTGCCCGCGGGTGTGGTGCTGGAGACGATTTACGACCGCGCCGCACTGGTGTCCAAATTCATCGCCACGGTGCAGAAAACTCTCGCCGAGAGTGCGCTGCTGGTGGTTGCCGTGTTACTTTACTGCTCGGCAACATCCGGGTCAGGGTCGCCGCTCGATCACCAGCAACAGACGCCCCACTTCAAAACCGAATTTCCTCAGAGACGACTCGTTGATCAACACGTTCGGTGACACCAGGTACATGCGGTCGTCGACGCGGATATCCAGGGTGCCGTCGCCGTAGGGTATGCGCAGCACATAATCCAGAAACATGGCATTGCCCACCACAGTGCCCCGCCCTTCGCCCACCACATCACCTGCCGTGCCGATATACCTGCCCTCCCCGGCCGGTCGCAAAGTCCAGACCCGGCGCTGTTTTTCACCGTCGTCAAACAGGAAGTCCTCATCGAGGGTGCCGACCCCGTTTTCCCACGATGCCTTAATATCGGCATTGAAGTAGCGAATGACTTTACCGGAACGGTTTTTTACCACCCCGTGGGCACTGAGGTTGCCGTCGAAAAACTCCTCCAGCACCAGCGCGGGCTGGTTGGAGCGATAATCATTGATACTCACACCGGAGCACCCCACCAGCAACACCATCAAAAATGCCAGCGCTGCACTAGAGAACTTGGGAAAAAAGTTGTTAGAAACCTTATCGAAAAAAACCTTGCCGAACGTGGCGTTAAAACTGTCGCGGAACGAAAGAAGCATGACCGTTATCCTTCAGTTATAGCTACTTATACGCGCCACCCCGGAAACGGATTACAGCGGAAAATCAGCCGTTTCAATAAACGCCGCGGCTGGTATAGTACCGGGTGCGTCAGGCACAGATATCAGCAGGTAAGGCGTGTACCCCGTTCCCAGTTACGATCTCCGGCACTTGGGCTTTGCCCGCTTTGCACCGCCCGCGGCGCTGGCGCCCTATATCCAGTGCTATTGGCTTATCCGCAACCGGTCGTCGCCGTTGCCGCCGCGGACAGAAAAGCTCTACCCCGACGGCGGCACCGGGCTGATTTTCAATTTCGGCGCACCTTATACCGTCGATCGGACCCCGGTCGATTCGCGGCTGGTCTACCAGGGTGCCGGTGATCGGCTGCAGGGGATGGGGCTGAACGGCAGCATCGACGCCATCGGTATCCGTTTTCGCCCCGCCGGGGCCTACCCCTTACTGGGGGGCATGCCGGCGCGGGAACTGCAACACAGTTGGCTGCCGCTGGATCACTTACTGCCCGAAACGGCGCCGCTGTTCGAACGCCTGGTCGGCACGCCCACGCCGGCGCAGAGGTTGCGGCTGATCAATCAGTGGCTGCTGCGCCGCCTCACCTTATTCGAGCGACAACCGACCTCGATACTGCCGCTGATCGACACCCTCGCCGGCCCCCATTCGGCCGTGAGCAGCCTGGCGCGCTCGAGTGGTATCAGCCGGCGCCGACTCGAGCGCCTGTTTTCCCAGCAGGCGGGGCTGGCGCCGGCCCGCCTGGGGTTGCTGCTCAAGGTGAGCAGGGCCCGCGAAACCCTGAAAGCGGACTTTCTCACCCCCCTCACAGATATCGGTCAGGCCTGCGGGTTCTACGACCAGGCGCACTTTATCCGGCACTTCAAGACTATTATGCAGGTAACGCCCGGCCAGTACCGACAGCACAAGCGCCGCCAACACACACTGGCGCAAACATACAATTCCTGCAGAGCTGCAAGACGGTAGGCTCGTGTCTCCCTGGAAGCTGTTTAACTACCGCCGGGCGTAGCGAGGCGCGCGATAAGTCGCCCTGGGTGTGCGTTTGTGCAGGGCAAATCGCGGGATTGTTTAACGCAAACAAACCGATGTCCGGCGCAATTGAGTGCCAAAGCAAAAGCCTGGCCATGATTAAGCCGCTTCTAACAATTTGTAACCCTTCAGGAGCTTTATCATGAGAGAACTACGCCAGCGCTTATTAGCGGCGCTACTGGTTTACCTGTGTTGCCAGAGTGCCGTCGCGGCCGACAACACCATCGGCATACTGGTGTTCGACAAGGTGCTGACCAGCGATATTATCGCACCGGCGGAAGTCTTCGGTATCGCCGAGCGCAAGTCCTGGTTTGCCTCCTACCAGGTCAAATTTATCGGCGTGACCGACGCCGCCACCATCACCACCGAGGAGGGTATAACCCTGCAGGTGGACCACTCGATTGCCGACGATATCGACCTGAGCGCCCTGATCGTACCCAGCGCTTACGATATGAACCCGCTGCTGAACAACCGCCAACTGATCGACTTTATCCACCGCCACGGCGAGCGTGTCAAGTGGCTGGCCAGCAACTGCTCCGGCGCCTTTCTGCTCGGCAAAGCCGGACTGCTCGACGGGCGCCGGGCCACCACCTGGGCCGGCGGCGAGGCCGACCTGCAACGGGCCTATCCCAGGGCCAAGGTATTAAAGGATCGCAATATCGTGGTGGATGGCACTATAATCACCGCCAACGGCAGCCTGATCAGCTATCCGGCCGCACTGGTCTTGTTGAGCATGATGAGTTCGCCGGCCAAGGCGAAACAAGTGTACGCGACCTTGCAAATGGAGCGGCTGGTCACCTGGCAGGCCATCTCCCATTTTATTCCCGACCTGTAACCTCTGTATTCTGCCCTCGCACTATCGCCGCCGGGGCCGAAAGCCCCGAGCGGAGAGATGAATGACTGAGCGACGCGCCGAGTTATCACTGGTGGCGGTCACCCTGGTGGCCGCCGCCGGCTGGGTGTTTACCAAATTCGCCCTGGCGGGGTTTACGCCCTATGCGTTTTTATCTATCCGCTTCGCCATTGCCGCGGCAGCCCTGGCACTGTTTTGCTGGCCGGCCCTGCGCCGCCTGCAGCGCCGGCAGTGTCTGCGCAGCCTGACCACCGGCGCGGTTATGGGTCTGGCGCTGTTGATCTGGATTCAGGCGATTGATCGCACGCCCTACATCGGTGAAGGCGCCTTTATTGTCAGTCTGGCGGTAGTGGCGGTGCCGGTGCTCGGCCGCCTGTTGTTTGGCGACAAGATCAGTATCGGCCTGGTTATCGCACTGGTGCCGGCCCTGGCCGGCCTCGCCATGTTGTCGCTGGATCAAGGGTTTCACCTGGCGCCGTACCAGTTGTATTTTCTCGCCTCTATGCTGGCTTTCGCCCTGCACCTGAACCTGTCCAGCCACTATGTACGGGGCATTCCCAGCTTGCCGCTGGCGACGCTGCAGTTGCTCACCGTCAGCATCATCAGCGCCATTGCGGCGCTGGCCACCGAAACCTGGCCCCGGGAGGCCTCGGCCACGGCTTGGTTTTGGCTGCTGTGCGCTGCCCTGATCGCCACCAGCCTGCGCTTCGCCCTGCAGACCTCGGCGCTGCAACACCTCAAGCCCAGCCACGCCAGTATGATCTTTCTCGCCGAACCGGTGTGGACCGCGGTGTTGGGCGCGCTGCTGTTGGGCGAGGTGATGTCCGCCAACCAGATCGCCGGCTGTGTGTTGATCTTTACCTCGCTGCTGATCTTTCGCGGCGGCACCGCGCTGCGGCTGTGGCGGCGCTAGCCCGGATATTGCCGCTTAGTGTTCGTCGCCGCTCAACACCCGGGCAAAGATCAGCGCATCTTCACGACCGCCGCCGCGCGGGTAATAGTTGGGGCGCACACCCACCTCATTGAAACCGCGGGAGTGATAAAGATCGATAGCGGCGGCATTGGAAGGACGCACTTCGAGAAACAGCAGCTCCGCTTTGGGTGCCACCTGCGCGACGACAAAGTCCAATAAGACCGCGCCGATACCCTGCCCTTGGTCGGCGGCGGCGACGCTGATATTCAACAGCTCGGCCTCACCGCCGCCGGCGGCGGCCACCAGGTAACCCAGCGGCCGCTGGCCGGCCTCCGCCACCCAGCAATCGTGGCCCGCGGCGAGACTGCTGGTAAAGCTGTCGCGGCTCCAGGGGTGGCTGTGAACGCTGGCTTCGATGGCCGCCACAACGTCCAGATCGGCAGCCGTCATGGGTCGCAGGATCACGACTGCGCCTTTGGCAGTGGTACGGGAGTAGGTTCGGGAACTGTTCGAAGGGGCGGTCATCAGTGCTGGCGCAGCGGCTGCACAGCGCGCCAGGTCACGGCTTTTTGCGCCGGGTCCTGCAGCATGGCCGCCAGGCTGGGCACCACTATGGCGGCGGCAGACAGCGGCGCCACCGGCATCGCAGTCCCCAGGATATCAACGAAGGGTACAGACTGATCAAGCACGTAACGGGCGGCCGTCTCGCCCATCACCAGCAGGTGGGTAAGTGGCTGTCGCGCTGCCTGGGCCTGGAGAAACGCCTGTACCATCTCGCGCGCCTCTTGTTCGCCCTGGTCGGCTGCGCCGTTTTCCAACACCGGCCAACGCAATACCTGTGCCTTCGGCAACTGCGGCAACCGGTAGCCAAGTGCGGCGACAATATTCGCCAACAGCCGGTCGGTGGGTAGTGCCAGTTGCGCCTCGCGGGAATCGATCACCAGCAGTTCAGTGCCGATGCGCCAGACGGTCAGTGCAAAGCGCGGCACCTCGGCAGCGACAGGAGCAACTGCCGTCTGCCGCGGCGGATCGGCAACCGGAGCGGTGGCCGGCGGGTTTATCTCGGTCGGGTTGGCCACTGGCGCGGCAACAGGTTCGACAGCGGCGGTAGACGCAGCCTCTGCAACGGGCGAGGGCGACAGCACCGGGGCGGCCGATACCGGAGCGGCCGAAGCTGCGCCGGCCGGCGGCAGCGGACAGGCCCGCGACGGCGCTGCACCCGGCAGCAACCAGCGCGGACTGTAACTGTCTACGCCGAGATGCTGTAAATAGGTTTGCCGTTGATAGTCGTCCACGCCGCGGAGTCGTCCTGCTGTAGCTACACCCCGTCGCGTTGCGGATGGGGCCTGGCCCCGGATTCTAGCAGATTTAACGCGTTCAAATAGGCTTTAGCCGAGGCGGCAACGATATCGGTGTCGGCCCCCACGCCGTTGACCAGATGGCCGTCGCGCTCCAGTCGCACCGTCACGTCGCCCTGCGCCTCGGTGCCCTGAGTGATGGCGTTGACCGAATAGAGTTTTAAATCCGCGCCGCTGTGAACCTCGGTCTCGATCGCCTTGAACACGGCATCCACCGGTCCGCTGCCCTCGGACCCGGCGGTTTTGACGGCATCGCGGATACTGAAGCTAATAGTCGCACTGGGTGCCTGGCCGGTTTTGCACTGCACCTCCATACTTTCGAACTGGAAGATTTCCCGGGCCTCCTGGCCGGCATCGGACACCAGGGCCTGCAAATCCTCGTCGAAAATTTCGTGCTTTTTATCCGCCAGCACCTTGAATGCCTGAAATACCGCATTGAATTCACCCGCATCGGCAAAGACGATACCCAGTTCCTCGAAGCGTGCTTTCACCGCAGCGCGACCCGAGTGCTTGCCCAGCACCAGTTTGTTGGTGTTCCAACCGACATCCTCGGCGCGCATGATTTCGTAGGTCTCGCGGTGCTTGAGGACGCCGTCCTGGTGGATACCGGACTCGTGGGCAAAGGCGTTGGCGCCGACAATGGCCTTATTGGGCTGCACCGGAAAACCGGTAATGGTCGACACCAGCCGCGAAGTGGGCACGATATGCGCCGGATCGATACGGGTCTGCACCGGAAAAATATCCTTGCGGGTGCGCACCGCCATCACGATTTCCTCAAGCGAGGCATTGCCCGCCCGCTCACCCAGGCCGTTAATCGTACATTCGACCTGCCGCACACCGTTCATTACCGCCGCCAGGGAATTGGCCACCGCCAGGCCGAGATCATTGTGGCAATGAGTGGAGAAAATCGCCTTGTCGGCGTTGGGCACATTGTCGATCACGCGCTTGAACATGGCGCCGTATTCGCCCGGCTCGCCATAGCCCACAGTGTCGGGGATATTCACGGTGCCGGCACCGGCGTCGATAACAGCCTCGATAATGCGATACATAAAGTCGTGTTCCGAGCGGCTGCCGTCCTCGAGGGAAAATTCGACATCATCCACCAGGTCGCGGGCCTTTTTGACGGCGATAACCGCCTGCTCCAGCACCTGTTCCGGCTCCATTTGCAGCTTGTATTTCATATGGATGGGCGAGGTGGCAATAAACGTGTGGATACGACCGGCCGCCGCGCCTTTCAGCGCTTCGCCGGCGCGCAGAATATCCGGTCCGACCGCGCGGGCCAGGCTGCATACCCGCGCGTCGCGCACAGCTTCGGCTACCGCCTTGACCGCCTCGAAATCCCCGGGGCTGGCAATGGCAAAACCCGCCTCGATGACATCGACACGCATTTTCTCCAGCATTTTGGCAATCCGCACCTTCTCGTCCCGCGTCATTGAGGCACCGGGACTTTGTTCGCCGTCGCGCAAGGTGGTGTCAAAAATAACTAATTGGTCGTTACTCATAACAAATATCAGCTCTTATAAGGTTTTTCTCAAACTGCCGCCGACCGGCCATGAGCAGGCGGCGTCAATTTCGATAGTGTAAGTCGTGTTGGATAGAGACGGGGGGATTATTTGCCGCACCGCGGCAGTCGTAGCGATGCCCGAAACAAGCGTATGTCGCCCGTGATGAAAGCTGCCCGCACTGGAAAGATATGCATACTGCGACCCAACTCTGATGGATTATTCTCAAGTACCGGCCACTATAATAGTAGTCTAAGCGGGGGTCAATACGCATCCTACACTTGAATCAGATATGGGATATATATCCTAATATATACTCTTTAATTACGTCAAAATAGGATAGATATTTCGCATATTAACCCTGCCCGGCTTGTGGCAGCTGCTCCAACAACAAGCGCAGCTGCCGGCGCAGGGCCGCGACATCGACAGCACCCGCTGCGCGACTCTGCGCACCGGGGCGCAGCCAGTCGAGCGCCCGCTGCCGCAGGGCCAGGCCCGCCGCGGTGAGGGACAACAGCACCCGGCGCTCATCGCGCGGGTCGCGAGTCCGGCACAGCAGCTGCTGTCCCTCCAAGCGTTTCAGCAGGGGGGTGAGAGTCCCCGAATCCAGATACAGGCGTCGTCCCAGCGCCGTGACAGTTGCTTCTACCTCGCTATCGCCCTGCCACTCCCACAGTACCATCAACACCAGGTACTGCGGATAAGTAATCCCCAACTCCGCCAGCATCGGCTGGTAGGCCCGCGTCATCGCCCGGGAGGCGGCGTACAGCATAAAACACAATTGTCGGTCGAGCGCGACCAGGTCATCATCGCCGGACATTAAAACGCCTCCTGCGGTCCGGGCGGCTACAGCAGGGGCTCAATAGCGCCGGCGAGTGCTGCCGGCTTGTCGGTGGGCGCAAAACGCTTGACCACCTCACCCTCGCGGTTGACCAGAAACTTGGTGAAGTTCCATTTGATCCGCTGTGAACCCAGGATGCCCCGCGCCTGGCTTTTCAGGTGCCTGAACAGTGGATGGGCATCGTCGCCGTTGACAGCCACCTTGGCGAACAGCGGAAAGGTCACACCGAAATTCAACTCACAGAATTTGCTGATATCGTCGCTGTTGCCCGGCTCCTGGTTGCCAAATTGATTACAGGGGAAGCCGAGGATTTCAAAACCGCGGTCTTTATAGGACTGATACAGCGCCTCCAACCCCTGATACTGGGGTGTAAATCCACACTTGCTGGCCGTGTTGACGATCAATAACACCTTGTCTTTGAAATCGGTGAGATCGGCGCGCTCGCCGGAAATCAGGTCTGCCTGGAAGTCGTAAACCGATGACATGGGAAATACCCCGCATTTGAATTTCAGGCAATTATATTGTGCACAATTTATTTTGCAAGACTATTCCACCCTATGGGCGTTATTTGCTGTCTGCGTCAGCGGAAACTCGCATTAATCGTTTGCAGCACCTCGCGGCCGGGGCACAGCTCGCGCTCTCCCAACTGATTCAGGGGCTGCTCCGCGGTCTCCATCACTTCATGCATATCGGGCGCATTGGGCTCCAGGTAGAGCAGCCCGGTCAAGACCTCGCCGGCAGCACTGCGGCGCTGGATATGGTCCAGGGCGGCAACCCGATCCTGCGGATCATAGCCGGCGGCGCCATCTGCGGCCATCTTGTGCAGGCGCATCACGGAACCGTCGTGCAAACAGACATCGGTGAACTCACCGGGTTGATAGTCCGCCGTTATCTCCTCTTTCATCGGGATAAAGTCGGTGCGATTAAGCGCGGTATTATGCTCGCGCACATAGTCAAAGCTCTTGGTGGAGCCGCGGTGATTGTTGAACGTCACACAGGGCGAAATGCAGTCGATAAAGGCAAAACCATTGTGAGCTATGGCCGCCTGCAGCAGGGGCACCAACTGCGCCTTATCGCCGGAGAAGCTGCGTGCCACAAAGCCGGCACCGGCCTGGATCGCCATGGTAACCAGGTCGACATTGTCCCAGGGGTTGGCACTGCCCTTTTTGGCGAGTGAACCGCGGTCAGCGGTGGCGGAATTTTGCCCCTTGGTCAAACCATAGGTGCCGTTGTTGGCGACGATATAAACCATATTCAAACGCCGCCGCACGGCGTGAATAAATTGCCCGATACCGATAGAGGCGGTATCGCCATCGCCCGACATACCGATATAGATAAGGTCGCGGTTGGCGAGATTGGCACCGGTGGTCACCGACGGCATACGCCCGTGCACGGCATTGAAACCGTGCGCCTGATTCAGAAAATAATTGGGGGTTTTTGAGGAACAGCCGATACCCGACATCTTCGCCACCCGATAGGGCTCCAGCGCCATCTGGTGACACGCCTGCATCACGGCACTGGAAATGGAATCGTGGCCGCATCCGGCACACAGGGTCGACAGCGCGCCCTCGTAATCCCTCACCGTCAGGCCCAGGTCATTGACCGGCAGTTGCGGGTGGCGAAATGACGGTTTGGGGATATAGCTCATTGCTCCACCTCCTGCGGGGGTACCTGCACAGCCGGCGACGGCCTTCCGGTTTTTACGTCGAGGTGACCGACAACCGCATCGATAACGGTAGCAGCCGTAATCGGGTGGCCGTCATAGTGCAGGATGGACACGAGTTTTGCCGGGTCGATATCGCCCTCATTGATCAGCAGGGTACGCAACTGGCCATCGCGGTTTTGATCGATAACAAAAACCTTCTGGTGATTTTTAATAAATTTAAAAACCTCGGCATGAAACGGAAATGCGCGCACCTGCAGCGTGTCAAGAGACACCCCGAGTTCACCCAGCCGATCGATCACCTCATTCATAACCAATGCCGTGGTGCCGATATATACCACGCCGTGCAGACTGCTGGAGCGCTTGCTTTTCCCCACTACCGGCGCCGGCAACACATCGCAGGCGGTGGTGAATTTGCGAGTGATGCGATCGACGTTCTCAACGTAGTCGGTATTGGACTCGGAATAACCGGCAAAGGGATTGTGCGAGGTACCGCGGGTAAAGAAAGCGCCCTTGTCCGGATGGGTGCCGGGATAGGTGCGGTAGGGTATACCGTCACCGTCGACATCCACATAGCGACCAAAAGTATCCAGTGCCTGTAGCTGTCCGGCATCGAGCACTTTGCCGCGATCGTAGCGGCGCCGGTCGTCCCAGTCGAAAGGCGGGCTCACCCAGTCGTTCATCCCCAGCTCCAGGTCCAGCATAACAATGACCGGCGTCTGCAGGCGCTCGGCCAGATCGAACGCCTGTGCCGCCAGCTCGAAGCTGTCGCGGGGATCGGCCGGGAACAGCAGTATATGTTTGGTGTCGCCGTGTGAAGCATAGGCCGATGACAGCAGATCGGCCTGCTGGGTGCGGGTCGGCATGCCGGTTGAGGGCCCCCCGCGCTGCACGTTGAACAACACCACCGGAATTTCAGCATAGTAAGCCAGCCCCAGAAATTCCGTCATCAGCGACACGCCGGGTCCGCTGGTGGCGGTAAAGGCCCGGGCGCCGTTCCAACTGGCACCAATAACAATACCCATGGCCGAAATTTCATCCTCCGCCTGTAGGATGGCAAAGTTTTTGTTGCCGCTGCCCGGATCGATACGCAGCCGGTTGGCGTATTTCTCAAACGCCTCCACCAGCGAAGTGGACGGTGTGATCGGATACCAACTGGCCACAGTGGCGCCGCCGTAAACACACCCCAGGGCGGCGGCGGTATTGCCGTCTACCAATATCGCGTCGCCCAACAGATCGCGGCGGCGCACCTGTATACCGAGCGGGCAGTCGAAATTCTGGCTGGCGTACTGATGCCCCAGCTCCAGCGCGTGAATGTTGGGGGCGATGAGTTTTTCTTTACCGCGAAACTGATCGGCAATCAGGTCCTTGACCACCGGGAATTCAATATTGAGCAGCGCCGCCAGCGCTCCTACATAAATGATGTTCTTGAAAATCTGCCGCTGGCGGGGGTCCTGGTATTCGCGCATACAGATATCCATCAGCGGTATGCCCAACCAGTGGATATCGTCGCGGTAGCGCGACAGATCGATCAGCTTGGTGGAGTCGTACAGCAAATAGCCCCCGGGTACCAGGCTGTCCACATCGGCGGTGAAACTCTGGGGATTCATCGCCACCACCAGCTCCACCCGGTCGCTGCGCCGGCCCAGATAACCTTGTTCACTGATACGCACTTCGTACCAGGTCGGCAGACCCTGAATGTTGGAGGGAAACAAATTGCGCGGACTCACGGGGATGCCCATACGAAACAACGCTTTGGCAAACAGGTGATTGGCGCTGGCCGAGCCGGTGCCGTTTACATTGGCAAATTTGACGACAAACTCATTGGTACTCGCGACGGCAACCATAGATCAACATGCCTGTGCCATTTTGATTAAGAACTTCTGCATATCCCAGGCACCGGTGGGGCAGCGCTCGGCACACAGGCCGCAATGCAGGCAGACGTCTTCGTCCTTGACCATGACCCGCTCAGTGGCCAGGGGCGCCGACACCAGCAACGGCTGCTGCAGGTTCTGCGCCGGTGCGGTCAGGCGCGCGCGCAGTTGTTGTTCCCCGGTGTTGGCCACGAAGCTAATGCAGTGGGTGGGACAAATATCCACGCAGGCATCACACTCGATACACGCTTTTTCCGTAAACACGGTGTGCACATCGCAATTCAGGCAACGCATGGCCTCGGCGTAGCCGGCAGCGGTGTCGAAACCCAGTTCGACTTCCATCTTCTGGTCGAGCAGGGCAATCTTTTTATCGGCATGGGGCACCTGGTAACGGGGGTCTTCGGAAATATCGTTATCGTAGCGCCACTCGTGCATACCGATTTTTTGGCTGACGCAGGTGACGCCGGGCGGCGGTCGTTCCTGTAACGTCAACCCCTGACAGTAGCGATGTATGGATATGGCTGCCTGATGACCGTGTTCGACGGCGGTAATGATATTTTCCGGTCCGAAAGCGGCGTCGCCGCCAAAAAACACCTGCTCATGGGTAGATTGGAAGGTCACCCGGTCCACCACCGGCATACCCCAACTATCAAACGTCACACCCATATCCTGTTCGATCCAGGGAAAAGCATTTTCCTGGCCGACAGCGATGATGACCTCGTCGCAGGCAATCTCCACCGGCGGCTCGCCGGTGGGTACCAGCGAGCGCTTGCTGCCCTGGTAAACCGCGCGTACCGGCTCGAACCGCATGCCCGTCAGGCGACCGTCGGTATGCAGGAACGCCTTGGGCACCAGGAAATTGAGGATTTCCACATCCTCGCGCACGGCGTCGTCTTTTTCCCAGGCGGACGCTTTCATCTCGTCGAAACCGCTGCGCACCACTACCTTGACACTCTCACCCCCCAGACGCCGCGAGGTCCGGCAGCAATCCATCGCCGTGTTGCCGCCGCCGAGGATAATCACCCGTCTGCCGACACGGCTGACGTGCTCAAAGGCCACACTGGCCAGCCATTCGATACCGATATGGATGTGTTGCGCTGCAGCGGTGCGCCCGGGAATATCGAGATCGCGCCCGCGGGGCGCGCCGGTGCCGACAAATACCGCATCGTAGCCCTGTTCCACCATCGCTTTGAGACTGGTGACCTCGTAATTGGCGTGAAGCTTAACGCCGCGATCGAGAATGTAATTGACCTCCTCGTCGAGTACCCGGGCCGGCAGACGAAAGCGCGGGATCTGCGTCCACATCATACCGCCGCCCTTGATTTCACGATCGAATATTTCAATCTCATAGCCGAGCGGGGCCAGGTCCCGGGCCACGGTCAGCGACGCGGGACCGGCACCGATCAGGGCAATTTTCCTGCCGTTTTTCTGCTCGGGTACTGCGGGTAGGAGCGGTATCACATCGCCGCGATTATCGGCGGCCACCCGCTTCAGGCGGCAGATGGCCACCGGCTCCTCATCGATCCGCCCCCGCCGGCAGGCGGGCTCGCAGGGACGATCGCAAACACGCCCGAGGATGCCCGGGAACACGTTCGATTCCCAGTTGACCATATAGGCTTCGGTATAACGCTGGCTGGCTATCAGGCGAATATATTCCGGTACCGGCGTGTGGGCCGGGCAGGCCCACTGGCAGTCGACAACCTGATGATAGAAGTTTGAATCGGTCTGAGTCGGTTTCATGGCAACTCGATTCCACTGGCGCCTGCCGTTCACTTTAACACGGAAAAACGCTAACCGGTAAACGGAATCGAGATCGAAATCCGGCCGGCAGCGGAATAAAACCGACGCCGTACCTCAGGCGAGATAAAAGGCGTTGTAACCGGCCTGGCGCAACAGATAGGCACCGAGTTCACTGCGCCGGTCAGCCTCCGGCCCGACGATATAGGTGGTCTGGTGTTTGAAATTTTGCAGCCGCTGGCGCAGGTGGGTAATGGGAACATTGAAGGTGCGTTTGGCTTGCGTGGATCGATACTCCACTGAAAACCTCACGTCGATACATTGATAATCGTTGACGCCCATCTGTGCCACCTGCTGCACACTGATGGGACTGATAACACTGTCTTTGATAATGGCTTCGAACACATCCCGGTTGATTCGACCGAGCACGCCGTCGGTTTTCATGGTGACCGAAGCATTGCGCGGGGTATCGGCAATCAGCGCCTCGTCGCCAAAGTACTTGCCGGTTGCCAGATCGATAAACTGCCCGCTCTGGGGGCCAAACCGGTCGAGGGCCACCCTGGCTTCACCCTCTTTGATGATGTAGAAAAAATCGCCCGGCGTGTGCTGCTGAATCACCGTTTGTCCGGCCTTGAAATCTACATCATCAAGCTCCCGCAACAGGGTGGTGATAGCAGCCGAGTCGAGATGGTTGGCCAGAGAAGACTGTAGAAAAGCCTCGGTCCAGTCGTCCTGGTAGCTGTCATCTATCTCGACGGCGTAGTCCAGCGACGTTTCACCTTCCTGGAGGTGGGCGATATGGTAACCCGCCAACTGACTGCTGGCCTGAGTGCTCCACAATGACAACCGCTCCAACACCTCGGCATCCACCCGCAGTAACTGGCACTCGCTTTTAGCCCTTATTACCCCGGCGCCCTGTAACAGTTCGTTGAGCGGTTTTTGGCATTGCGGTGAATCCTGGCGGAGGTAGAGACGCTCGTGAAACGAGCGGCGTATTTCCACCTGTCCCCTGACCAAAAAGCATTTGTAACGCTCCATATCCCTTTGTTTGAGGGCAATGCCGCCGGCCGCCACCGGCCGAATTTCACTGTGTTTGATCAGCTCGGCCATATGCTGGGGGGCCACTTTATCAAGGGGGGAAAACTTCTTGACCAAGCAGGGGTTGATACCATTTGCCATAGGAGCTACCGATAACCGCTAAAATTCTGGGGAGGGATGGTTCGGCAAATACTACTCCCGGGCGCCAGGGGGCACCGATAACTGCGTCACGATTACACTCCGGGTTGAGTAGCAAGTTGGCAAGAAAGCGGCGCCTGTGACACAAGAGATTTAAGATGCAACAGGGACCCTATTTTCGGCATCGTGAATCGCATCGCCAACTGCGGCGCCAATGCTACTTTTAAAAGCCGTGCGACCGGTGGCCCCTCAAAACCGCGCAACCGCCGACTTGACCTTGCTGTCGGTATCCATATTTGGCATCGGTGTTGTCGTAGTGGTTAATGTTGCCGTAGTGGTTAGTGTTGCCGTAGTGGTTAGTGTTGCCGTAGTGGTTAGTGTTGCCGTAGTGGTTAGTAGCGACAGATGCCGAACAGCCCCTGATAGAGTCGACAGGCCTTGAGAGTTATCGGCGGAGAAAAAAAAGACCGGTGCCAGGCACCGGTCTTTATATTGAACGAACAGCAAAGTGAAAGCGCGTTATCGGCTGGCTCTGCGTCGTGCCGCGCCCAATCCCAGCAAGCCAATACCGAGCAGTGCCAGGGAATAAGGCTCTGAGACCGGCACATTTTCATAGGTGTACTTGACGTAGGCCGAGCCCCACCAGTCACCCGCGGCTTCGCTGTAGCAGTAGTCATCACCTTTGTGACAGTCAAAAAGGTTGGACCACAAGTCCAGATCGAACTGAATGCCAACAGTGTCCTCACCGCCGACAAAAGACCCGAGGCCGATGTCGGAAAGATCGAAATCGACATTGAACTTACCATTGTCGTATTCAAAATCGTCACAGTCGGCGTAGTAGGGATCATTTCTGTCGCGATCTTTACAATCGCTGTAAACACTTTTCCAAAGGCGTTCTTCATCAGCGCCAAAGGGGTCAAAGATCTGGGCGCCCATACGCATGACACCTACGCCCTTGGCACCGGCTGTCGGGTTCCAGCGCCTGCTTTCGTCTTCGCTGTAAACTTCGTTGCCCAGAAACCAGTAGCTTTCAAAGTAGATATCGACACCGACCAGATTACCCAGGTTGGAGTCAAAGCCATCGAAATACAGGGCATCGCCATCATAGCCGTAGCCGAGGGAAAAGAGACCCCGGTCTTCATCGAGGGCACCTGCCCACAGGTCAAAGTCCTGCGACTGTGAGACCGTCATCAGCGCAGCGTTGGCTGACGCACAGGACAGGATACCAACCAGTCCCAATAATTTAACTGTGTGCTTAGTAAAAGAGAGCATTGTTAATTTCACCAAGTTCCTAACTTCCGATTTTTAAAGGCCGGTATATCACCGGACTTCCCCAACTTAATCGTATATCAGCAAGAAGCAGACCAATACTCTTAACTTATTGTTTTTTATATATTTTTATTGTTTTTCTATAATTTCCGCAGGCAGGTTTGTAAATAATATCGACATTATACGCGCCAAATCAGATATTTCGATGCCGTGCTGTCGCAAGCCAGGAGAGCCGGGCACGCAGCGAAGGCGCCCTCCCCCCAAGAAAAAGCCCCGGCAAGTGACCCTGCAGGGGCTTTGAATTAAGAGCCTGACGATGACCCGGCCGGCGAACCGGTGCTCTCACGTGAGAGTAGGTCCGGGGAGCAGTGCGCCAACGTAAAAACCCCTGCAGGAATCCCTACAGGGGCTTTGAATTAAGAGCCTGACGATGACCCGGCCGGCGAACCGGTGCTCTCACGTGAGAGTAGGTCCGGGGAGCAGTGCGCCAACGTAAAAACCCCTGCAGGAATCCCTGCAGGGGCTTTGAATTAAGAGCCTGACGATGACCCGGCCGGCGAACCGGTGCTCTCACGTGAGAGTAGGTCCGGGGAGCAGTGCGCCAACGTAAAAACCCCTGCAGGAATCCCTACAGGGGTTTGGCGTTTAAGAGCCTGACGATGACCTACTCTCACATGGGGAAACCCCACACTACCATCGGCGCTGAGTCATTTCACTACTGAGTTCGGCATGGGATCAGGTGGTTCCAACTCGCTATGGTCGTCAGGCAAAGCGGTTTGACTGGGCTTGAGTCTTATCTCCCTCCTGCGGTCTCAAGCGGGAGTGCATTGCCGTCGTCAAAAAGGGCGGTGGTCGGTAAAGTTGCTTTGCCTGCTGTTAGGTATAGCGCGGTGTCATCTCTTCTGCGTCTCTGACCCACTACCTGTCACGACGGTCACCACAACCAATCGCTTCGGTTATATGGTCAAGCCTCACGGGCCATTAGTACTGGTTAGCTCAACGCCTCACAACGCTTCCACACCCAGCCTATCAACGTGGTGGTCTTCCACGGCCCTTTAGCACCCTCAAGGGGTGAGGGAGATCTTATCTTGAAGGAGGCTTCCCGCTTAGATGCTTTCAGCGGTTATCCCGTCCGAACATAGCTACCGGGCAATGCGATTGGCATCACAACCCGAACACCAGCGGTTCGTTCACTC
>NZ_ML660091.1:371523-456258 GCF_007004655.1 Exilibacterium tricleocarpae | reverse complement strand
GAGAAAAATCCTCGGGCAGTTGACCCAAGATGAACACCTGGGTTAAAAATCCGGACGGGTGATGCGTTAGGACATTAGGTGTTCACGTTCGCCCGGAATAGGTGTTCATCTTCGCCGGAATACGCACTATTAACCTTTCACACTGGAAAGATACTTTACGGGTGAGCGCTTGTAGCAAGAAAAAGCGGCGGTGCAGTCATAGCCCAAGCCCGGATACATCCGGGCTTGATGTGTTAAATGACGCGTTGGGTGGTGCTATGACTCGCTGCCGGTATCCGATTCGTCACGGTCTTCGTCCGGCTCGCCGCCATCAGGCCGACGGACGATTTCAAAGTGGAGTGCATCGCCGCAGGTCTCGATAACCTGGTAGATACCATTGGTTTCACTCTCACTCAGTTGCAGCTCGTTTTCCCGGCTTCTGGCGATGGCTTGCAGCACAAAGCACAACACGTCATAGACATTGCCCACGGTATGAATCTGGTTGTTGCCGATCAGCGGGTTATGGTTCAGCGGTGTCTGGTAAAACACCGCCGGAAAATACGCCGGCATACTGGCTAACCATTCTTTGGCTTCCATGACTAGCACCCCTCGTCTTGTGTGGTGGGTGTACTGTCCGGCTGTCCGTCAACCATGGCAATAAATGCCTCAATATCGGCACGGCCAATGTTCAGGCAGGACGCCAAAACACTATAGATATGGGATTTATCGCCCCCAGTGGGTTCGCGCAGGGCATTAAAAAAGGCCGATTGCTGCACCGTGGTTGCGGTCTGCTCGGCGTCACGTTCTTGCCATGCCGCTTGCAGGGTGTGGCTGACATAGCGCAGGGTATCTTCGAGCATTCTGGCCAGCCAATAAAATGAGACGGCGGCGTCGCTGGACATGCCGCCCTTGCAACTGGTGTCGTCGAGGTTGAGGTGCTGAAACAAATCCAGCAGATAGGATGCATTGTGCAGAATGTCCAGGCAGCCCAGATAGGAGGGGGAATCGGGGTAGTGGACTAAGGGGTGGCTCAGTAGTTCATAATGGGGAGGCGCTGTTGGCGCTGATTGTGTAGAATCCGGGTCGATCATGACTGACTCCTGTAAGTCGGTGATGGTAAGTCGTTCCCCTGCGGAGTTCGCCCTCCGCGGGGGTGCGCATTGACACAAAAACTAAGATTTCTTTGGGTTTTCAAAGAAATCTTAGTTTATAACAAGATAAATTGCCCTTGCAAGCATTAAGCGAGAGAATATCGCGTTTCCCTGATATTAAAATCCTCTAAGAAGCTGAAATGAATTGGAATGAAGAAGCTGCACGCATAATAAAAGCCGCTAAATCCCGCCATGGAGTCGAATGGAAGGATATTGCAGAGCTTTTAGACAATGAATTAGGCGTGGAGCTATCCGCACAGACGATTGCCAATCGTGTTAACAACGGTGCTTTCAGTTTTGCATTTGCGTTGCAGATTCTCGCCGTTCTCAAGGTAAAACACATTGAGGTGCCGCCCATCAAGTGAGGTTGGGTGCGCTTATTACTTCCAAATGTTAAGACTGTTAAAGCCATCCTCTGTTTTCCGGGCGAGTAAACTCACCCGGAAAACAGAGGACACAGGGAAAGCGGGCTGGGGTGCTCGTTCTAGTGCAGTGCCTTATCGGTCACCGGCGTTAACCAAGGCCCCTTTAGTGCCCCCGTCCAGTCAGACTCTTTATTCAGCGCATACGCACAGTATTTAATCGTTAACCAGTGCCGGTAACGAGTCGCCGGTTTAAGCCGGTGTGTTTGAGTGATCAGATACCAGCGCAGGTGTTTAGCCTGGTATTGATACGGACCGACCTGGAATTGACGGTAGAGGATAACCGCAATGCGTTTGGCGCGATTCACATGTTCCCTGACTTTGCCACTGCGTTTACCGGTTAACGTGTAGGCCAGCAGGTGTTCCATATGCCGTGCGGCTTGTTGGGCGTTAGCCGGCCGCATGTTATTTGGCACTACCGATATACGACGCGACCACATCCAGACGATTGTGTCCCAGCTCTTGGGCAATGATGGCTCTGGCATCGGTATCGGATGCTTTGGGCGCTAAGCGCTCACCGGCAATGACCGGCGCGGGAAAGCCGGTAATCACCTGATAGCGTTCACAGGCATAGGCAGCGCGCATATCGTGAAAGCCCTTGATCGGGACAGCCTTGGGGATGTTGCGCCACTGGCTGTTGGCATGGTCTCGCCATTGTGCATAGGTAAGGTTTGCGGGGACAAGATTACTGGCTTTACCTTGCAGATCAGCAGCGGCTTTCAGGGTATGCAGCGTATCCGCATTGACCGGCACCCAACGATCCACACCCTTGCCGCGCCCGCCCTTGGTGCCCTGCGTGATGTTAATGCGCCCGAGGCGATTTGCCTGCTTAACCGCCTGCTGGCAGTTGAGTAGCGAGGCTTCCCTGAAGCGCAGACCGACATCGCGGGCCAGTGCGGCGATTAACGCGACCCGCTGTTCCCCCTTATTGTCGAGGATTGCAATAGGGGACGCTAATACCGTCCTGTCATAACTGGCGGGGACGGTAGAACGGACATTGCAACGTGCGCCGACGACGGTGGGGGACAGTAAAAGGACGGTATCTTTACGCATAGCCTGCAAGACGACATTGACCGTCGATAGCAAATTCTGCGCATAGGCAACCCGGACCTGACCGCTATTAACCTGTGCTTTGAGCCATAGGTCATATTGTCGTACTGTACTTTGATCGATTTGCCGGGCATCCCTGATATTGAGTCCTTTTAAATAGCGGACAAACTGGCACCACCGTTGCTCATGCGTTGCACGGGTTGCAAAATGCCCGTGGCCATAACGATCCGCCAGGGCGTTTTTCCCGGCCCAGGCCAGTTGTTTGCCGTAGCCATAATTTCGATTGCCGCCAACATTGCCCATAAAAACCCTACGTATTGGTGAGTGTTAAACCGGGTATAGCGCCGGTCGCGCTGTGCTGTTACGCCCAGCAGGCGGCTGTCGATAAGACAGCAGGACAATGACTATCACCGCATGCCTGGCGCGCCTGGACAGGTAAATAAATAAACCTGCGGGTTGCGTGCTGTGCCTATTGATTAGCCCGTTAAAAAGGGGCCGATTAATGGTCGCATAAGTGATTGTGTTGGCTTTGTAGCTGTACTCATGACGTTAATATCTTGATTTTGCTACAGTTTTTACGTCTATTTCCGGCCCGTCTCTGTGTAAAGCAACGGCACAGAGACGGGCCCTACCTCTGATTTTCTATATAGTTTTTCACCTCCAGTTGATAGCGGCTATGGTTTCGCCGCTTCACTTTTCAAGTCCAAAATTACCCCATGTTGGCAACCCTATTGGGTGCCTGTAATGGCTGCTGAAAACTGCCGTTGCATAGGAATGAATCAGAGATACTGTTGTGTGCTCACAACATGATAGATAGCCACTAGGGCCTATCTCCACCTATCAGTACGACTAAGCTGTAGTCGCCACAGTATATTGGGGGTATTGTCTATTAGATAACGCTGACTTACTGTAATTAAGTATTCATATGTCTAAGAAATTTATCGAGGGAGTATCGATATTTACACGAACCACTTTTGTTCAGTATGCTTGTACCGTTCTGTAGGTATTTATGGAATGCGTCAACCTGGGTACATTTAATGAAGTGGCGGACGGTAAGAAAGAAGGCTAGTAAAGACGCAGAGAGCATTATGATTGGCACATTGGCTAATCTATGTTCTAGAAAGTGTGTGATGGTCTGTTTGCATATCAAATCAATGCCTTAGGCTTGGCATATGCTATGGATGCTTGAATAATAATTGAAATTACCTCATAGGTGATATCCGAGATATGTGAACTGGATTTGCAGCGGCATTGAAAAGTAATTTCTCAATAACTCGCTACCAAAATTAACTTCTGATCCAGATCACGAATTTAGTGACATTTCTAATGTTACGGCAAAGAATAAAATCCAAGAAAACATACAGGAACGTAATAAATGGAGCAAGCAACAAATAATAATGAATTAAGACGAACTTTCATCGCAATGTTGTTTGCTTTGGTTGTTGCAACCTTGGCACAACGTTTTGCAGACATCCTCTTTCTGGTCACTAAAGGTTGGTCTATACCAATATTTAGTCCAGATATTTTTTTAAACCTTATCAAAAATGACTGGTTACTGGCTGCTCCATTTACTCATGCATCGCTTGGGTTAATATTAGTGTCGGCTAGCTGGGTAGGGTGGTCTAAGTCAAAGGCAGCGGGTCACCAGAATAGCATTACAAGCCTTTTATCCATACCGTTCTTTTTACTCTTGATTGAAGTAATGCTTGTCACTATATATTTTGGTATAGCTGTCAGTATTGAAGTTAATATAAAAGATTATTCCTCGCAAGGTATAGATAGCGATTTTGTTTTTCAAGCATCAGCTTTACCCGAAGCGATGCAATTAGTGGCTGTTTTCTCAATATTTTTAGTGTGGGATATTCTAGCCGACGTAATATCTAGCCCTTTGGGAGCGAGAGAGCACCCACATCTAATAACAATCACCGCCAAACAAAAATCAATTGGCTTTTTGACTGGCACTCTGACATATGGCTTCTCATCTATATTATGTCTTATTTTATGCTATGTGGTTTTTTGGCTTTATCCAGTTGATGCCACTCCCCGCCATGCTGTATATGGTGACTTATCGCTAATAGCAGTAATAGGAATATTTCATTCAACAAAATGCCTTGAAGCATATATAATTAGGCTTTTTCCATGGGAAGGAACACGTTCTAATAGTCCTAGGGAAATTCCATTAACCAGTGGTCAGATAAGTAAAATCATTACTTCCGTATCACTATACGTGTTTTTTATCACTTTACTATGTATTACAGCGACACCTTGCCCCTGATAATAGGTATTACAGGACCTATACGAGCGGGAAAATCTACAGCGAGCAAATACTTATCAGAGAAATACGGCTATAACTTTGCGCCGAATGCTCGGGTTCTTAAGTCGATCCTAGAGGCACTTGGATTGCCAGCAAGGAGAGACCTACTAGCTGCAACTGGTGATGCTATTTTTGCAGATTTGGGTCGGGATATTATAGCGAGAGCCCGTGTAGCTCAAGTTCAAGCACATGAGCCGTTAGGTGACTTGAGATATGTTATAGATGGAATTAGATATATCGAGGAGATTGAAGTATATAAAACACTCAATAACTTTAAGCTAATCGCTATTTCTGCAAGTGATGACATACGATATATTAGGGCTAAAGAAAATATTGACACTATTAAAGATGGTGAACTTTCAGCGAGTCAATTTCAAAACCTTAATAACCGACAAAGTGAACGTTATGTTGAAATCCTGATGAATTGTGCTGATCATAGATTTGAAAATGTAGGGACAGAAATTGAACTTAAGTATGCAATTGATAGCTTTATGAGTTCTTTTTACTAACAGTGGAGGCCAATATTTTTTGAAAGATAGTATTGTTTAAGTCAAGTGTTTCTTCAGAAAATGAAAATAGCCAGTATTCATTATTTTTACAAGAAGACATAGGGTCGGATATACGAAGTGATATTAAACCTTCATCCCTAAATTTTTTTTCCAAAATAGCCCTCTCATTTGTATCTAGCAAGTAGACATTGGCAATTAAAACACCGTCAGTCTTAAGGCACCTTGAAATTTCCTGGATTTGATCTTGATAAATCGAAAAATGGAATACAAAAACAGCAAATATTAGGTCAAAAAAATTATCGTCAAACAGCAACGGTAAACCCTTGCCAAAATGACTGCACTCTCTTCCCAATTCAGAGTTTTGTTGAACGACAATATCATCTGCATCGGAAATAATATAGATGGAATCATCTGCCTTGTGGGTCAAAGTAGGCTCTATTCCTGCTCCCAACTCTAACAGTGTTGATGGATTTTTAGCTAGGATATAACTCGATATAATACTTTTTACCTGCTCGTTACCTGGTCCATTACTAACTAAATTGGGGTTTTCTGAGCGGGAGCGACAAAGAGCAAAAACCTGCTCAGTAGTGAGTTCTGCAGTGCTCCGATCGATGTAAAAACCATCCATAAAACGATTGTATTGAACGCCATCAACCTCAATTATATCGTTTCCCTCAGCATTATCAGCTAGTAAAACTCCTGGTGCTAAAGTTATAAATCCTTGGTTTTTGATATTCATTCTAATCCTTTTGATTCTGAAATATGAGCACATCCTCACCTTTGACTTTTGCCATCAAGCGTCGCCGAGTAGACTTGATATCCCGCTCTTTGCGAAGAATCAATTCAAAACCCGCAAGTAGTGCAGACTCCACTAACGCTTCGGTCGTAGCTTCTCTAGCTTTGGATTCGCCAACCACGAGGGCTATATGGCCGCCAGGCCTTAACACTCGTGAAGAACTCTTAAGAAAATCTCCAATGAATTCTAGGTAAATACTACGGCTGTTGCTCCTATGTCTATGAGAGCGAGAACCTTTCTCTTGTTTTCTTAGTTTTTCAAAGTCTCTAAAACCGATGTTTTCTGAGGCCAATTCATCTCTATCAAACCAGAGGTAACTCAGTCTTTGAGATTTTATATAATCCGCTACCCCATAGTATGGGGGCGAGGTCATTATTAAATCTACAGAGTTAATAGACAGCTTTTCCATGTGGTTAACACAGTCTCCCTGCTTGAGTGAAAACCTTTTTCTTACTTTCTGTCTCGTATCATTAGGTGATATCTCTTTAAGAATGCGAAATGAAGCCTTCGACGAAGCAATGTATTCATCAACAGCATTCAAAAAACTGACGAATGCATTTTTATATGTTATCTCTCCAGGCTTCGGTTTTACATTGTCACAAACCCAGCCCCAATGCCGCCCTTGAGATGAGAGGCCTTTTAACATGCTAGAAAAAACTGCAAGGGCACATCTGCGACTTCTCTTATCTGAAATAAAGATAATTTGAGATAGTAAGGCATTTAGTTCTGCGACCGTATCAGGGTGATACCAGCACTTAAGCTCATTTTCTTGGGGATGACCTTCAATATCACCTGTTGAAAAATGAAGCTGGGAATCCCGGACTATTTCATGAGCCCTTTTTATAAAAGTAACAGGGTTAGGGTAGTAGAGCTTCGCTTCAGTCATTAATAGCGCAATAGGGTTTGTATCAATGCCAATAAAGTTATTACCTAATCTCAAGGATTCTAAACCGCTAGTGCCCGACCCACAAAATGGATCTAGTATGGTAGACCCATGTGGTGTCAATGATGGGATAAGCGTCCCTGGGATTGCTGAAATATAAGTCGCAGGATACCAGTGTATTGAGTGAATACCTGAATTGCTAAAACTAGAAAATGACCAATCTATCCCTTGTAGTTTTTTATTGTAATTTGAGTTCAAATTCGTTTGTTCCTCTGCTAAAATAACTTCCTGAGTAGTCCTCGGGAAATGCCAGGTCAAAACGCCTTGTTTTTGCTAGGCACTCAAACTCAGCTACCACAGCTTCTCTCCATTTGCTTTTTTGATCATTTGTGGCTTTTCCTCCAGGGGTTTTTTTAACGAGGGCGATCATACAGCTTTTCGAGTTTTCCCCTAATCTATGTTTTTTACCGTTTTCATCCAGCCAGTTGATCTCTCTACTAATCAACCCTTTTTCGCTCCAAATAAAATATCCTGTGTCATTCAATTCAAAGTCTATAGACTCCGACATTTTTCTTTTAACATCTGAATTCTTGAGCTTTTCCTGAGTGTCAATATTTTTTATCCAGACATAATCTATGAATGAATAATTGCAGCCTGAAATCAACTGCTCAGCTAAATCTTTGGTTTTCTCATTCTTTCTCAGATTATCTTCAAACTCGGGTTCGGATAAATACCAATTATCATTAGATATAACACCATTGATTACTGCTGATTCAACTAGATCTGACTGTAATGCATTGTGGGGAATACACTCGGGGTGAGCAATAATAAGGGTATATATCTTTTCGCGGAAATCCAGCCAATTTCTTAGTGGCTCTACCGCTTCTGTAGTAAATCTCATTTGCTTAAGGCTATTCAGCTTTGTAGCATCGAGTAATTTTTTAGTGTTTTCCTTGGCATTTTTCCACCCTAAAAGGACCGCCATCCTATGAACATTATCAATATTGTCCAGGTCTACATCGGCTGCAATCGGACTTTTTTTGTTGCCATGTGGTGCAACTAGCTCAAATACTTTATCTGGATCAACATCATGCCGGTTTAGGACCTTATTTACTTCTAACTGCCTTTTAGGCAGGATTTCTGTAAACGAGTTTCTATCCGGAAAGGTACCAAATATGAATGACTTTAGTATATCTGCGTGATCGAATTTTTTAATCTTATTTTGTTTAAACTCTGTTTCTACCAAATGACCATAAGGTGGTATCGCAGCATCGTGTAGTAAGGCGGCTGCGACTAGCTCTTTAATTTCTTTCACTGTTAGCTGTCCTTGCTGAGCAAGAGTTAAAGCCACGTGTGCAACGCCTATGGAATGAGGGAGCCTTCTCGAGCGTCCTAGCTCCTGTATGAGAGGAACATCAAAGTTCATTTGGCGCATATTTCTTAAGCGTTGCAACTCGGTGCTACTAATAAGGTCGCGCACCATATCTTTGACTTCGGGGTGCTCGATAACTATATGGCCATGTAAAACGTCGTGAAATTCCATAAAATAAACTTAATACTTAAGCCCCACCAAGATAGTAAATACGCCATTGAATGGGCAGGCAGTATTGACTTCTAGCTCCGGAATGATCCCATTTATGCTCCGGTAGCAAATTTACTTTGCTTAAAATTCCATGAATATTAATAAGTTGGAGCATGTTCTACTAGACAGCTTTGATTTGCAAGCCGCCGTAATGTTTAAGCAATGACGCTCTGTGCAATTGGTTATCTAATATCCAGATAGCCTACATACTACCACTCAGAGACTATATCTTTCGATGCCAGGGATAAAAGATGCTCTGTGAATCACCTTCTTAGTGCATCCAAACAACAGGTGCAATCTTTACCTCTTACCCAACCTCAATAAGTAAGTCCACATGGCCTTAGCACTCCAATGAAGGCCACAGCCTAAGCAATCTGCCATTCGTAACGGCCAATATCAGCCTCAAGGCCTCGAATACTCGCTAAATAGCTTGTCCAGTTTTTGCGAACTCTTTACGATCAAGGTAGTTCATCTCCTTGAGCTGGAGCCACACCGCCATCTCGATATAGAATGTTCTTAAATTCATCCATATCGGCTAATTGTCCACGTTCTTTGAAAAACTCCTCCGTTTCCAAAGCAGAAATTTTTTCAGCAACCGCCAATGCAATAAATTGGTTAACGCTAGTTCCGTCACGTTTGGCAACCTTAGTGACTTCATCTTTAAGCGAAGTCGGCAACCTGAGTGGATACGTTGATGTTTCAGCCATTTCTTACTCTCCTTATTGCCTCAGAAGGCAATAGAATATCTACATTAAACCTTTCCGATACACCGCCAAAGTCACGATGGTTAAAGGTAACAATAGCGTCAGCCTGCCCATTCATAGCCACTTCCAGTACCATTTCATCATTGGGATCACGCAACACGGGCCGCCAAAGAAAATGCGTTTTTACAGGCTTTATCATAGTGGCAATACCGTTGACAAAGCTATGGGCTTGCTCACCAGTCAGCTCGGCTTCTGTCCAATGGCGTGGATCTGTACATTTGGCATCATATTCGACAAAAAGTGGCACGCTGGCGAGCATTATCAAATCCTGATTAAGCGCTGCATCCAACAAAGCCGCTGAAGCGCCTTTCGGGCTCCTCATAGCGGCGACAATAACATCGGTATCTAAGACTAGCTTTAACATGATGTGATATCTTATATGATGTTATTTATGGGGGCAATAGAGGGAGTAAAGTTCAATGGGTGAGTAGAGTTCTGCCACACTTTTTGCCGCATTTAGTGTGAATCGCTGTGATGTGTAGTGGATGATAAACAGGAAAAGTCCTTTAAAATCAATGTCATATATACATCACGCTTCACGACAAAACACCCAAAACTGGATTCGAGTCCCGTCCGGTCCGCCATTTATTCCCGGGTCCAACCTGGACACTAGCCTGGAAACCGCAGAAGCGTGCGCGTACTTGCATGATCGTGTTGAGGCTTCCAGGCTTAACACTGATTTCAACTGCGATGCACATAGCGCTTTGCTATCAACGCCGTTGTTACCATAGCTTTCAGTGCGTGGTGCTTTTCTTGCCTGCTGTTCTTATTAGTCGAGATGACTAACTGTGCTATCCCTACAGACCCATTGATCCGACACAGCTCTAAAGCCTTGACCTATGATAAAAATAACACGGGTGAATTATTATATAGATCCATTAATAATACACTGGTATTATTAATGGATTCTCAACAAACTCGTTTATTCACTGTGGCCAGGCAGATAATCGCGCGCTGTATTTGATCGATTAAAGTGCATTAAATACGAGCGTGGCCACCGCAGCACTGCAACAACAGTACTTTGCCCTGTTCCCCCGACGCTAGCCGGAGTCAAACGTGAGCAAACAACCAGCAGGAAGACCCAGAAAGGAATCGGATCGCCAGGTGCGCGATGCACTTCTCACAGCGGCCATTGCACTGTTTTCTGAGCAGGGGTTCGACAAGGTAGGCATCAGGCATATCGCTGCTAAAGCCGGTGTCTCCTTTGGTCTTATCCGCCATTATTTTGGTACAAAAGATGCCCTCATAGCGGCAACCACAGAGCTTGTACTAACAGAGCTTAAAAAAGCCTATACAGAAATACTCGACGATATCGATGTCAGTGATGGACAAGCCTATATTGATCAGCTGTTGGAACGCGCAATAACCCTGTTATCGCCCAACCTCGATCTTCTTTTTTACCTCAGCCGGTTGGCAAGCCTTGATACCGATGATGCACATAACGCTTTCCGTACCTATTTCCAAATAATCAGGCAAGATATAGACCGACTTGAAGCCGCCGGCAAACTGCGCGTCGATGCCAACAAGGTCTGGCTGACATTCCAGATTATTTTTGCACAGCTGGGGCCGGTATTCCTGGCCGGTCCGATCGAGGCGATCATTGGCCGCCCGGCGCATGACCCCGACGTATTAGTCGCAAGGAATAGAGAACTGGCCAGTGTGTTTAAGTTCGGGTTCCTCGCCAAAGAAGGCTAACATCTGTCAAGGGTTATCTTCTTTCAATGACGCGGTCTGCTTATTCCCGCATTTTTAACGGGAAGACGCCGGTGCGTGTATCCAACGCCTGGTATCGGTTGAATCAACCCTCCATTAGCTAAGGAAACCTTGAACATGTCTCATCATAAAGCGTTACCTGTAGTCTTTTTCTTGACGATAGCAGCGTGCTCCGAAAAAACTTCTGTAGACCGCTCCGGCAGCGAATCGAAAGCGGCAAACCCGGTCGAGCCCGCAGTGGCGAAAGTAGAGAAAGTAGGGAAAGTTGCTATCGATATTGCAGCGGTAGAGCATGGGCTTCGTCCGCGATTTGTTGTGAGTGGCGAGGGTGTTGAACCCTGGTCACTTGAGCGGCGCATGGCGCATTACAAAACACCAGGGGTGAGCATCGCTGTCATTGTCGATGGCAAAATAGCATGGGCCAAGGGCTACGGTGTGGTGGATGCTACGGCAACGACGGCTGTTGCCCCCGCAACCGGTGTTGACACAGATACGATGGTTAACACAGATACCATGTTCCAGGCAGCCTCGCTTTCAAAACCGGTCACCGCGATCGCTGCCTTGCGCCTTGTCGATGAGGGAAAGCTCGATCTTGACGCTCCTGTGAACGATAAATTGCTGTCCTGGCAGATTCCGCAGCACGCATTCAGCCTGGAAAGCCCTGTTAAGCTGCGGCAGCTATTGTCCCATAGTGCCGGGCTGACTGTTATCGGTTACCCCGGTTATCCTGCCGGAGCGACTCTTCCGACAACGGTGCAAATACTCCAGGGTGTGCCGCCGGCAAATACAGCGCCGACATTTGTCAATCAGCACCCTGGCAGCGACTGGCGTTATTCGGGCGGGGGTTATACCGCTGTGCAGCAACTAATCGAAGATATAACGGGCGCTGCGTTTAACACCGCCATGAAGGCGCTGGTGCTTGAGCCCGCCGGGATGAGCCGAAGTCAGTTTAAAGCCGTGTTGGCGCCCGAGGAGATGAAGACCGCAGCACGCGCACATGTCGGCGGCACTTCCGCCCCGACATCGGGTTACTATCACCGGCACCCCGAACTCGCCGCTGCCGGATTGTGGACTACGCCAACTGACTTATCCCGCCTTGCGCTGGCTCTCGTTTCGCCAACTACTGTTCCACCCGCGACCGATTCGACAACGCCTTATTCAATAAATAAGCGCAACGATGAAACCCTTCTCAGTGCTGCCGCCACGGCGGATATGTTATCGACACAGGCGGGTTCCTGGGGGCTCGGGTTTAAATTGAATGCAGAGCAAGATGGCATGGTGTTGAGCCATAGCGGCTCCAATCAAGGCTATCGATCGGTCTGGTTTGTTTATCAGGACGGGCGGGGCGGGGCGGCGATCATGGCCAACGCAGACAACGCGAAGCACTTGATTACTGAAATCCTTGGCGCACTCTCACAGCACTACGGATGGCGGTATGGGCAGTCTTTGACTCGCGAGGCCTTAACATTATCTCAAACAGAGCAAGAAGCGATTGCCGGGACATACAGGCTCAGCACGTCGGATTTCGGGTCAATTCCTATCGTTCTCGAATCCGGACCGGACGGCTTGTGGCTTGCGGAATCGCCGGTACTGCAACGCTCAAAGCTATACGCAGCCTCCGAGAACGATTTATTTCTCTCGGGAGGCATTGACATCCAGATTCAAAGAGATAAACAAGGTGCCGTTGTGGCCTTGTTATTCTCAAACGGTTTGGTCGCCGAGCGTTAGCGTCTGAAAGAATAACAGGGATCATAAGGCAACCTTGCCGGTGTCGCTGTGGCAGTGACGGTAAGTCGTCCCCGGGCTGCCTTTTAGATGTGGCCCATTGCATTTATCGGTATTGCCTCAAGCCTGGTCGAATGCACGCCGGCCCGGGGACCAATAGTGGTCTAACAGCCCTGGACTGGCATTGCCCTTGGGGATGGGCTGTGGTAGTGTCGCCGTTTTTACACCCCCTCAGGCCGGACAGGCGTCTTTTCTTTCCCAGGTCGTCCAGCACCCGCACCTGAAACTGGGATTTATCTCAAATACCGGTGCCAAGGTGGCGGGTTAAGAGAAGTTCAGTTATGGTTGGTAAATGACAAAACCTGATCAACGAAAACGTTATTCTCGGGAAGTGCGACGCTCCATGTTTCTCGATGAAGCCGCGAAAATTATTGCTAACAGGGGGGTGGCAGGACTTACCCTTGAACAGGTGGCTGTGGAATCAAGTGTCAGCAAATCACTGATCTACAACTACTTTGACAGCGTTACCGAACTTCTGAAAGAACTACATGTACGAGAGTTGAAAGCACTTCATTCACTGAAGGCCGCTGCTGTGGAAAAAGCTGAAACCTTTGAAGAAATGATTCGGGGTGTCACGCATACCTATCTGAGTTTTATCGAAAAGCGGGGTTTGATTTTTGATCGGTTGCAGTCGGAAGTGGCTGTGTCCGGAGGGAAAGATCCCACATATTTCCAGCGCCGTGAGACAGTGAATTATTTGGCGACTCTCACTGCAGAACACTTTGATATACCGGTCGACCTGGCTAGAAAAGCCATAGAAGTTTCGTACGGTATGCCGGCCGCTGCAGGCGAATATTTGTTACGGGGAGAGGTTGAGCGAGAAGAACTCGAGGATATAACCGTTGCGATGATAATCGGCTCGATCACCTATCTACGAAATGACTACTTGGTTCGACAACGGAAACTACGGAAGCAAAGCACTAAAAGCACCTGAGCAAGACTGGAAAGAAATTATGTCCGCCACAGGTGGCGCTCGGTAAACTCGCAGGTGCGTTTCACGAAATTCAACAGTAGCGCATCAGTAGAAACTTATCAGCCCGTTCTGGTTCAAGTATAAGGGTGAACGCTATCTTGCCAGGTTTCATTGAAACAGAAGTGTCGTTAAATACCAGTCAGGAATTCAGAGATGCGGCGCGACGGCGATCCGCGATCGGTAGAATCGGAGTGCTGGAAGACATGGAAGGTATCGCGGTGTTTCTGGCGTCAAAGCACAGCGACTTTATGACTGGCCAGAGTATTGTACTTGACGGTAGGGCAATTATTCATCCGAGGTAACAAAAGACGAGTGGGCAAAATTGTGCCATTGACCAGGCTGCTTCGCGCGAGAGGAGCCAAGCTTTGAGAGCTGTTACATTCGGTGTGCTTTTCTTGTCCGGGTTGGTTATTGTGATCGCTGTCGCTGCAATGGTATGGAGTGCGTTACCCATATCGGTGGATAGAAAGAGCGCAGATCCCGCCGTTATTTATGCCAATACCTTGGCTGGCGATTTACCCGAATTTCAGGAAGGTTATTTTGAGTTCGAAGGTCGCCAACTGCATTACGTTGAGGCAGGGGAGGGCGACCCCATTGTATTGGTCCATGGGTTTCCGTCATATTGGTATTCCCTAATCAGACAAGCTAACGATCTTCGACGGGATCATCGGGTCATCTTGATTGACGGACTGGGGGCGGGTCGATCAGATGCTCCTAATAACGTCGATGCTTACAAACTCGATAAAATGGTTGCACATTTTCGAGCGCTGCTTGATGAGCTCGGCATCCAGAAGACTCACTTGGTGGGCCATGATTGGGGGGCGGTGTTTGTCTATGGATTTGCACAGCGACATCCGGAAAAAACATCTACCGTCACTGGTATCAGCAGCCCAACGTTAACTGTCTTGCTAAAGCTATTAGAAACGAATGCGCGTCAACAGGCCATCGCTGAATATATCGAACGGTTTAAACAAGCAAACTCACCGCTGCTTCTGGCGCTCGGGGTACCAAAACGTATTTGGGAAAACCCATACAAGCAGCATGTTGACAATGGCTTGCTAACGCCGGAAGAGGGTAAGCTGTTCCGCCGTGCATTCTCTGACGCCAGGCGTATCAACGCGCATATCAACTGGTATCGGGCCAATATTCCAGCCTATACGGATATCACCGAAACCGATTATTGGCCAAGTCAGGGCGCTTCGATTACGGTGCCGGCACTCTATATCTGGGGCAGCAAAGACCACATACTGCTCCCGGAAATCATTCCACTGATGAGGCAAATAGCTCCCAATCTTCACGTGATTAAGTACGAGGGAGTAGGCCATTGGCCTCACCTCCAGCGTAGTGAAGAGGTGACGGCAGCGATCCGTAAACTCGTTACAGCGGAACATTCCAGGGATGAATAATGGTTGCTTGGTTCTAATAACCGACCAAGATCGGCGTTGTGATTACTCCTCAAGCGCATAGGCGATCACATAGCCACCCTTGCCATCTGCGCCTTGTGAGTCTACGTAAGTCCCGCTCACGGGATCCCTCGGGTAGCGCCAACTCGGGTTGGGTACTGTAACGATCAGGTACTGCCGGCCTGTTTTCTTGGATTGATACGTCATGGGTTGGGATTGGCTGTTTCCAGGTAAGTCTGCCGACCACATAACCTCGCCGCTACGAACATTAAAGGCGCGCACGGTGCTGTCCATCGCTGACGCCATAAAGGTGAGGCCGCCTCGAGTGGTCAGAGTGCTACCTTGCACGGCAACGCCGACATCAAACGGAAGCCCAGAGCGTATACCGAAAGGCCCGGCTTCTTTCATACTGCCTAAAGGGCGGCTCCAAAGTAACTCTCGAGTATTCAAGTCGATCACCGCGATCCTAGACCAGGGGGGCTCAAAACACGGAACGCCGGTACCCAAACGCGACATGAAGGGTTGTGGCATACCGTAATAGCCGATGCGGACATGGTCGTAAGGGTCATTTGGGTCCGGATCACGAGGCTCTGGTATGGGGGCATCAGGGTCCATTCTTATGGCCGGGTGCCTCGGCCCCAATAAGAACCTTGCAACAGGACCCGCTTTAGCGACTTGCTCAGGTGTGAATAATACAAGCCGGTGGGCCAACAGCATGGGAGTTGCTATTAATAAACCGTTGTCTGCGTCTACCGAGACACTGCCCCAATTAAAACCGCCAAAATTACCCGGGGCGATCAAGGTTCCGCCGGTTAGCAAGGGCCCGGCGATAGTGGGCGGCGTATACATTCCGTCGTAACGCATCATCTTATATTCAATTCGACAAACCAATTGATCGATTGGAGTCAGCCCCCACATATCTTTCTCATGTCTATAGGGATGGAAGTCGGGCAGAGCTGATACGGGCTGAGTCGGGGACAGGTATTCACCTAACTCCGGGGCTTGCGGGGCGGGGCGTTCGTCCATCGGAAAAACTTGCGTACCGTCACGTCGATCTAACAGGAAAATATCCCCCATCTTAGTGGGCACCGCCACTGCAGGTACGCGTTCTCCCGCTCGATCAACATCCACCAGCACGGGCTGCGATGGCAGATCATAGTCCCAGATATCATGGTGCACAGTCTGGTACTTCCAGCGCTCGGCCCCGGTTGCAGCGTCAATAGCGACAATGGTGGACGAATACGCATCATCGAAAGGTCTTCTTGCGCCACCAAAATAATCGGGTGGAGAGTTACCGGTGGGGGCGAACACCAAGTCAAGCTCCGAATCGTAACTCATTACTGTCCAAACATTGGGTGTGCCGAGTGTGTAGGTTTCGCCCTCAGCAGGTTCACCATGTTCTCCGGGGTTACCAAGATCCCATGCCCAGGCGAATTCACCGGTCAAAACATCGTAAGCACGAACCACCCCTGAGGGCATACCGAGTTCTTGCGTGTCAGCCACCATGCCGCCAACCACCAGTACGTCATCCGCAACCAAGGGGGGCGCTGTCACCGAATACTGGCTGTCGTGGGTAATGCCCATGCCTTTCGTTAAGTCGACCTCGCCATTTATCCCGAAGTCACCGCAGCGCTCACCCGTTATGGCGTTGACTGCAACCAAGCGGGCATCCAGTGCGCCTATCACAATACGCTTTGGGCAGGCGCCGGCGTACTCTTCCGGTGCCTCATGGTACCCCACCCCGCGACAGGTTTTGGTGTACTGATTCTGTATAGACAGTCGTATTTTTGGGTCAAAGCGCCAGATTTCTTCACCACTATCACTGTCCAGTGCGATTACAATATTATTCGCGGCGCATACATACAAATGGTTATCCACTTGCAGCGGTGTTGATTTAAAAACTTCACTGACACCTGTACGGAAGCGCCAAACTTCTTTTAGTCTGCCAACGGTCTCTGTATTGATTTGATCGACTTCGGAAAATCGCGAGCCTCCAGCGTCATTGCCCCAGTGCCGCCAATCGGTTACGGGCTCGGACGGTAAAATCTCGCGCACTGTACCGCTACCACTGTACTCATAGTCCTGTACCGCAGCGATCGACAGCACCACCACCGTGGCGGCACAGGGAACAGCTAACCAGTATCTGGTGCCGGCGTCTAACTTGACTGCCACTTTGCTTTCGCTCAATGACTTGCTATACCAGGGCAAGAAGAAAAACCCCGCCAAAACAAACCAAAAAGCAAGGCGTGGCAACAGCGCTAAAAAGTAGCCGTCAGCTTCGTACACTGACCACACCAAGGTGATGCTCAACAGGGCGCCGTAGAGCTTGGCCGCGACGGGTTTACGCCGCACGATTAACACGGCAATGGTGATAACTGCAATACCGGTGAAAACGTAATACAAACTTCCGCCTAAATAGGCGAGATAACTGCCCAGGGAAAAGAGAAGCAAACCCGTTAGTGATAACACGAAAACAAAAAACCAAAGCATAATTTTGGATGGCATGAAACTAAATAACCCCACTCATTAATCTCTCCTAGCTGGATGGCATCGAGCCTTATGCATTTGTAATTATTTTTTGTTGTAGTTAAGTGCAATATAATATCCAAAATGGCCCATTTTGCAACCTAAAAAGCCTTTTAAGTTGATTTTATTGTAATTGAGGTGATAGATTGGGTTCGAGTGGCCATCTGCTCGACAGGCCAAAAGTGTAGTTGGACTGATTTTGAGCGATAAAACTTAACGGGTAGACGAAAATGCACCGCAGACAGTTTTTAAAACTCTCAACCGCAGCGGTGGCAACATCCACCTTGCCTGGTTGTGATACGGGACCAGAAAAGTTTCCTGTAATGCTGGCCCCCGGTTTTACCGACAGCGGCTTCGGCCCGGAATCGACCGCCGAAGAGGTCACACAAGAGTTGGACTTGACGGGAAAAAACGTGCTCGTGACAGGGTGTAATTCCGGGCTTGGTTATGAAACCATGCGCGTATTGGCACTACGTGGTGCCCATGTGATAGGTACTGGCCGTACTGTTGAGAAAGCAACCAATGCGTGTGCAAGCGTAACAGGTAATACTACACCGGTTGTTTTAGAACTTACGGATTTTGAGTCTATCCTTAATTGCGCGAACGACGTGCTTAAGCTCGGTATACCGCTAGATGCACTCATTTGCAATGCGGGAATCGCCGGCCAACAAGAAAAGCAGATTGTTCACGGCATCGAAAAAGCCTTTCTGGTGAACTACCTGGGGCACTTTTTACTCGTGAATAAAATCATTTCGGCTGTAGAGGCATCAAAGCAAGGTCGCATCGTACACGTTAGCAGCACCGCAGCTTACACACGCCCATCGGCGGCTGGGATCCGGTTTGATTCGCTGGGCGAAAGTAATGGCGGCGTTGAGTACGATCCCTGGGAGTATTATGGTCAATCGAAACTCGCAAATGCACTATTTTCGCTGAAGTTGGCCAATAAATATCAAGGTACGAGCGTCACGTCCAACGCACTCCACCCAGGCTTCGTCAGAACTAACATTGCCCGCGATGCGGATTGGTCAACCAAGGCAATGTTTAACGTTCTTGGGCTGTTTATAGCCAAAAACGTAGGGGAGGGCGCCGCCACCACGTGTTATGCAGCCAGTCACCCAAACATGGCTAATGTCACCGGGCAGTTTTTATACGATTCTAATGTGGTCACTATAGGTGGCACCCATCATCTTGAAAATAATGCCTTGGCCGATCGCCTGTGGGAATATTCTGAGAACCTCCTGGGTGAATACCTCGGTTAACCACACCATCGTATCTTGTTGTCCAAAGTGCGTCGAGTACAGCTCAGGCACAGGGAGAGTTATGATCCACATAAACCTTTCGGTCAACAGCACGATAAATGATGCGATAAGGTTTAAAGCAGACTTCCCGGTGCTATTTAATCCCCTGCGAGAAAGCTCCGCCGGGTAACGCCTCAACCTGGCGATTACCCAGCGTCAAAATTTTGAGCGATGCCATGATTTCTGGCATTTACTCGTAGCTTTTGACATCTTGTATAACTGTTTTGGCCCCACCGTTTTGAGTAATGATCATGGGCTCTTGTTGGCTGGCGAGCTGGCGGACGACCTCTGCTGCATGAGACTTCAAGTAGCATATCACTACACCTGATTACCCTTCCTACAATCCATTGACTCAGGCACCCGGGGCGGGACCTGTCTAGCCCGAGAGTTTTCCGCCTATTGTTCGACTGCTACCTTTATATACGTCACTGATAGGCTGCAGCTTGGTCTGGTTATAGCGCAGTTCAGATGTCCGGGATCGGCTCGCCCATAAGTTTTTTTAGATTTCAATGCCTTATCAGTTACCTTCCTAAATGCGACAAGTATTTGACACATTCCACTTGTGCGGCTGGTCTTCTGCTACCTGTGTCATTTCTTGTCGAATCCCGGACTTCTTTCCAGAATTTTTCCTCCCAGTGCTTATCCACAAAAAAATCAGTGGCAAGTAATTCATTGAACTACACTCTAAGCATATCTAGCAGTATTGATAGAGTGATGGCCGGTCATGTTAAAGCTTGTAAGATTCTCAGTAGTTCTTTCGTCAATGACATTCTCAATTTTGGTTGATGCCAGTGATGTGGCCATTGGGGTGGGAATAGATTCTCGATACATTAGCGAGGGACGCGATAATACAGATAAAACGGCACTGAAATACATGGAGGTGACGACCGATGATGTCGCCGGTTTCTCGTTGGGCTTGTGGCACGGCCGGTCTAACTTCGAGGACTATCATGAGACCAATCTGAGCGTGTCGAGAGAGTGGGGCCTGACAAAATGGGCTTCAGTGGGCTTGGACTATACTTACCTCGATTTTTCTGGTGATGAACCAAGCGATCACGAGGTATCTTTGTCTTGGGTAGTGGAAATTACCACCAGTCTGGCGCTAGACGTAACCTCAACGTACAGTGAGGAAAGTGAAGGCGTCTATAGCACGGTTGGTATAGCTTATATAACCGGGATAAAGAATTTTGAGTTCTCGCCTTACGCCTCTATTGGTATAAACAACGACTATGTCGCTGATGAACACAATGGTGCGGACCACTATGCCGTTGGGGTTGAATTAAGCTATTCCCTGGAAGAATTTTCTGTGGGCGGCCATATATCGGCTGTCGCCCCAATCGACGAGGAGCCTGGGGATACACTGGTTGAATCAACTTGGCTGGGGCTTAACGTCAGCTATAATTTTTGAATACTGTGCCGTGCATTGACTGCACTTTTATGGGGAGGTGGCCTACGGCAAGGAACGGTTATCTACAGTGCCTTCTGGAATTCATCCAGGGCAAGCTCACTGGGAAGTAGGGCGAGCTATTGTGCTTTCTGGAACAATTGCGAAAGCTTTGCAAGCGCTGGATACATTAAAAAATACACATTTTTTAGTATAAGTTTTGCTCAAAACTAGCTTAAATGTGATTTTTTTCGAAAATTCTATATTGAGAAAAACTATTCCTATTTATTTGTGTAAATAGACACCTGTTACTATGCTCAGGTAAACGTTCAAAGAACGGGTTAGATATGGGTCTTGCTCTCCGGGATGAGCAGGCGGTGTCTTCGCGTGCATTGAGTCCACTTACGGGTTGGGGACGCTAACACGATTTTGAAAGCAGTGGTATGGCTGGATCAGTTTTTACTTAAAAGTCATACACCTAAATATTCGGTATGGTAACCACGTGTTAAGGTTTGGTATATATGTTACGTACACTTCAGTCAAAATTAATCGCCGGCTTGGCTCTTATGGCAGTGTTGGTGCTTATATCTTCCGTTGGTGGGTTATGGTCCGTATTTTTGCTGGAAGAGCAGATCAATACCATAACCGATGAGGCCGGCCCCACTATTGAAGAAACTGATGACCTTATCGCGGCGCTGTGGGAGTCTGCAAAGGTAGCGAATGAAATACTTGCCAGTGAAGATATTGAAGAAGTGAAGGTTTTGGCTGAGGAGCTTGAACAATTATCCGCTTCATTTGTGATTACATCCGATACTTTAAAAGATATTGTTGATGAACCGAGATATATTGCTCTTATTGACCAGGCAATAACCGAACATACTGAGTTTAATGATCACTCCAAGAAAATGATTGAATCGCATATCAGTGAGCTTGAGGAAGAGTTGAAAGCTAAATCTTTACTTGAGGAATTTGATTCTCAAGGTGCCAAGCTGATTATCATGCTGGATGAGTTTGCTACGGAAAATGAACAGGAAATGCAAAAGGCAGAGAACGAAGGTGATGCCATTGTAGCGCGTAATGGCTCGGCAAAATCTGTGAACAAGGTTCTTGGTGAGCTTTTTGAAAAAGACTATCCCGTTGTTGAATCCTCTCTCAAACTTCAACGCTTGGTTGTTGAACTGCAAGACACTTCCGGGGAGTATTTGGCAGAGGAAAATCCTGATAAATTGCCGCAAATTAAAGAAAATTTTGACGAGCTAGTGGAGTCGACGAAGCCGTTTTTTGAGGTGTTGAAGTCATTGGCTGAAACCAGCGAGGATAGGCAGGATGCCAAAGACTTGGTCGCAGCTTTTGACGATTGGATCAATTTAGCAAACTCAGATGAAAGACTGTTTGATTCATACCGCGATCAGCTCGACATGGAATACAAAGCCGATTTCTACACGGAAGAGCTGGAAAAGGATGTCGACAATGCAGACGCCGTGTTGGAGGAGGTCGCTGAGACTTCAGATAAATTTATGGACAGCGCTGATGAGACCGCTGCCGGTGTAGTAGCTGCTGCAGTTACTGAACAGGTGATTGTAGCGGTTATTTCGTTGACTGTCAGCGTGGCGATGGTGGTTATATTTATCAAGCTGCTGGTCAACCCATTGAAGGAGCTTGCAGCGCGTCTACGCGATATTGCGCAGGGTGAAGGTGACTTAACGCAAGTAATCAATGATACTTCAAATGACGAAGTCGGTGATTTGGCGAAAGCTTTTAATCTGTTTGTCGATAAAATACGGCAGCTGATCAAGGAAATATCCGTTGCCAGTGAAAAGATGAGCAGTTCTGTTAGCAGTATGGATACCTTGATCGAATCAGTGTCTCAAAATGTCAGCTCACAGAGCATAGAGACTGATTCGACGGCTACAGCCATTAATGAGTTGTCTGCCAATGCGCGGGAGATTAACAACAATATTCAAAACGTATTTAACTCTACATCAAGTGCAAATAAAGAAGCCCAGCAGGCGAAGTATGTGGTGGAAGAGTCTGTAAACGCCATTCGCACCCTCGCCGGGGATATTGAAAACAGTGCGGAGGTGATTGAAAAACTCAGTAACGATGCAAACAGTATCGGTTCTGTGCTCACTGTCATTCAAGGGATAGCCGAACAAACCAATCTGCTTGCACTAAATGCCGCGATTGAAGCCGCCCGCGCAGGCGAGCAGGGACGAGGGTTTGCTGTTGTGGCTGATGAGGTCAGAACCTTGGCCGCACGCACGCAAAACAGCACCGAAGAAATACAAGTGATGATCGAAAGCCTGCAGTCGGGTGTCTCGAGTGCCGTGAAAAGTATGGAGCGTAGTCAGGCCAACAGTAATACCAGCGTCGCCAAATCAGTGGAGACAGGCGGCTTGCTTGACAACATCAGCGCTTCCGTTACCGAGGTAGACACTATGATTGCGCAGATAACCACCGCTGTAGAGCAACAATCTGAGGTTACAAACGACATTAACCACAGTATCAATACCATCGTAGGCACGGCTCAAGAGACATCCTCGGCGGCCGAGAAAACGACTGAACACTCCAGCGGGCTGAAGGCTCTCGGCCACGAGTTATCCGGCCTGGTGCAACAATTCAAAGTTTAAAAGACAGTCGCCTGGGGTGTCTCTGGTTAACGCACAAGGCCCCTTGGTCCCCACAAAAACACACCCTGGAGCCAAGCCGTATCGGCGGCTGGCCAGGGTTACCCGCCGCCACCGGAGTCTGGCAGACAACGCTAACGGAAAGCGGCCAGCTCGGGCTGCCGGTACGTTCCAGTACCCCCAATCCTGGCAGGACGTCCTGATTGGCACAAAATTCGGGATGTCTTTGCTCCTACAAGGTCCCGCCACCGTCTTTTCTGGATAAAGTAAAAAGCTAGTTATATCAAAGTGTTACTGTTATTTTGTTGAGTCCATAAAGGGCTTGTCGACATGTTTCAAAAAACACTTGAAAGACTTTTATTCTATTATTACCATGGCAAAAATATTTTTACCTTGGCAATAATGGCTGTAATCACTTATGGAAACATTTATGAATCCAAGCCACCTTCTTTTCGAAGGTGCGGAGTTGCTGGCTGCCGGAGAGCTGCTCGTGGTCGCTCTGGCTTTTAAGCGCCAGTTGATGAGGCGTCAGCGGGAGGACCTGCGGGCGGAAAACAACCCGGGCACGCTGCTCGTATTTGAAACAAGATCAGGACGACAAATGGATATCGATATACGAGGCGATGAGGCGGCGTTGATTGAGCGTTACGGTGCCGGCGAGGCCGCCGCTGATGCCTCCACCATGGAAGTTGTCTGCGAATCGCCCCCCAAGAGGCAGCGGGGCCGTCCGAAGCTTGGTGTGGTTGGGCGCGAAGTGACCCTGTTGCCGCGACATTGGGCATGGCTGGATGAGCAGCCGGGGGGCGCCTCAAATACACTCAGGCGCCTGATAGAGCGGGAGCGGACGTCGAATCAACATCAGGACCTTGTACGTCGATCCCAAAATCGAACTCACGGGTTTTTATCGGCTATTGCCGGCGACCTGCCCGGTTTCGAAGAGGCAATCCGTGCGCTCTATGCCGGGGATCGCCAGCGCTTTACGGCGGCCGGCCAAGCGTGGCCAAGCGACATCGGATACTATGCTTGCCGGTTTGCAGAGCAGGCCTTTTTGCGTGAGGCGGACACCGGTGATGCGGTCTTGTGAGCCTACGCGTTGTGGTCTCCCGTCGGGCAAGTGGCGGGCAAGACTCCTGATAAAGCGCCCATCCCTGGGAACCATAAGGGGTGGCAGTACAAGTGTACCGACTACCCCGTTCCGTGTTCTTATTGCAGACCAGGACTAACTGGAGGCTACTCTGCCATGGGAGGTGAGGGCGTTGGCGCCGGCGGCACCTACCACGGCACCTGCAAAGATCTTGGCAATGTCGATAAAGGCCGCCCTTTGTTGCTCAACTAACTCCACGAGTTCGGGGTGTCCCTGTTCTACGCCACCGAAGCCAACCAGGCCAAATATCCCGAAAACGACGGCCAGTATCGCGGAAACCCCAAGCGTCGAAGTAAAAAGCATACGAAAAAAGGCGGTAACCTTCGATTCGGGGTCTTCTTCCGTAATAGGTCTTCCGGGGGCATACTCATTAATTGATTGAAACGCGTGCCGGGGCATCACCGCGCTTTTCTCCGTTTCTTCCGTTTCTTTCGTTTCTTTCGAGGCCAACTCCAACGACCGATTTTCGATCTGGGTTTTTATCAATGACAAATGATGCGAAATCATATTTTGAATATTTTCATCGATAGTGACTGGCATTGTCGATTCTCCCTATATTTGCGTCTTCGCAATAACGTTATTAAAAAGTTCTCCCTGTATGATGCGCCCCGCAGTTATCTATCGGCGGCTTTTTGATCGCTCCGCAAGCGGCGATCGGCTAAGCGCGATCCTGTTGGTAAACGTTGATTCGCTTTCGGAGCAGGTCAGGCGAAAGTCTGTGTATCCACCCATTCCTGGCTGAAAATGGTCCAGAAATCGAAAGCCATACCTTCCAACACGTAGTCGTACGAGAGCCATCCATAGCCGTTGTCGCCCCAACTGGTGCCCCAGGAGTTGCGGATTTTTATCGCCTTTTTTGCATCGTCGTAGCCAACGGCCAACACGGCGTGTCCGCCGCTGATCGCTGTGGAATCGTCCGGTAGGTGTATGACGCCAGTCCCCACGCCAGCTTCGAAAACAGCCTCTGTTACCCAAAAACCAAACGCAGCCGGAAAACCGTCTGCGATACAACACTTAACGTTTTTAAGCGTTTCTTCGCCGCCGTTGACGCCTGGGGCGTCAAGGCGCAGGTAGTCTATAGACTGGAAGTTTTGGGCCATGGTATAAATGAACGCATCCGGTTCATCGTCAAAATTCTCGGTATCGTAAGGCCACCACCTCTCCGGCGGAGCGCCAAAAATTTTCATCGCCTTAATCGTATCGCGAATAAAAGCACCGCTGTCCCCGAGGCCTCTCTCACCCATCAGGTTTCTTGTGACTTTATACAGAAAAATGCGGGAAAGATCCGTATTCCTGCTACTAGCTGATTTGATCAGGTACTCGATCAGGCTGATAACGGCATTGGCTGTACAGCTTCCCAGCGTTCGTTGGTCTTCTATTTCTGTAAACAGGACGTGGGCTAACTCACAGCTAGCGGGTAGCGATGCTTCTTCCGGCGAAAGTAAAAAGGATTCTTTGGCGGATGTTATTTTTTCCGAAAGAGCCTGGATAGTGTGGGTCAGATTATTATCCTTGTTGACTCGTGCCACTGAAATATCGCGTCTATCCGGTAGATCTTTTAAACAGCCCAACCGGAAAGTCCCGCCGCCTGTTCGACGACCATAAGGGTTGGAATGTCGTCTCCGCCGTTGCGATGGAGTGGGTGGCTTTTGATCGCAGGTAGTGTTTTTCATGGTTGTTACTCCTGAGTAACGAGATCAGTCTTGGCTGACTCTGAATGGATTGGCGACAGGTACTCCGGGGCTCTCTCATCTGTGCCGGCCGTACAGTCGCCGAGCTGAGTCACCAGGTTTGGTTTTTGGGTAACGAGGTAGGCGCAGGTACCGGGCAAAGCGACTACCCCGGTAGCGGGATTTGGCGGCGTGTGGATCGTTTGCAGCAGTTTGCCAACCTGCTCAGGCAAATCCCGTTGGCCGGGCGGTAACGTGAGTTCGGCACCTATGGCGTCGGACTTGATCACATACTGCACTTCATTCGGTCCCTGGCTTGATACTTTCGTCAGTACCTGAGCCAGGGTTGCGGGTGATGTGCCGGAATTTATGGAGCCGCCTTCGTAGCCTATCTTGAACATAACCGGCCCTTTATTGTCGGTAATCCGCATATCTATTACGATACTGTCGCCGACCAGGGCTGCCGCCTCGACAGCCTGGCCGTCGAAGTAGGGGGCTATCTGGCCGGTGATATCCGTATTGTCACCAGCGGCTAAAGTTCTCAGGTCGCTTCCGGATACAATAAAGCGGACTTGCTTCGGCTTTACTTTTCCGTCTGCAACCGCAAGGGTGACTTTGTCGGGATAAATGTGTTGAATAGCGGGCTTGGGTTTCGCTTGAGCCAAAATTGGCAGGCTGGAATAGTTGTAGTGGCCAAGCAGTTTGGCCCGTAGCTCATTGCATCTGGCCTGTAAAAATTGATTGTTTTGCCGGCCTGTGTCTTTCGGTTCTTCTCCGCAAGCATTACGTAGCGTTTTTTGTACGTCGGTTAGCTGCTTTGTTGACAGCAGTTTTCGTTCCGGCAGAAACGGTATATTGAAACGGTTCTTATCTATTGGCAACCACCTGTGGGTATTGACGAACTGCAATTTCGGCTCCAAGAGACAATAGTGCTCTAGATCATCGTGCGGCTTGCAGGACTTTACAAAAATAGGTCGATAATGGTCATCCTTCTCGTCGACTATATCTATAGCCAATAAAACCGGTATTGTCTGGCGTTGCAGGCGCCAGGCGGAGCCTTCTCGCCCCGCGGCGGCGGCGAGGAATTCAGGCCCTACTTCGATGCCAATCACTGAATTACCATGGGAAAAAACGTTGACGTTGTTGCGTTTATTGCGGGAAGCAAAGTCCAGGCGTTGTTGTTTGGAGAAATCCACATAGAACTCAGCGGCTTTTTCCAGACCGGCGTTCTGCAACGCCGCCGCCAACATTGTCGTTAGATGCAGTTGCGTCAACTGCCGATTTTTCAGATCCAGTGTCTGCCCGTAAGAAACCGGTGATATAGCCGTCACCGTTACTGCCGATGGGTTGCTGACTACATCAGCATGGCTGTCATGTTGCCAGTTGGTTTTTAGGCTGTGGAGCAATGCCTCGTGATTTTTACAAAGTGGTGCTAGATTTTTTTCCTCACAACCTTCACCGACCTGATAGGCAATGGCTGCTCGCAGTTCTGCCGGAACCGTTGAGTCTTTCAGGTAGTTTAGTGTTGTTTTCCGGGTTGCCCTTTTGTATATCAATTGGGGTTGAATATTGACAACGGCTTTATAGTTTTGCCGGGTACGCCACCCCGGATTGACAGAGACCATTGCCACCCCAAAAAGCGCATTCCCCACATTCTCACCACCCAGGGTGGTAAACATGGCTTTGTGAAAGTTATTGGTTGCTGCCTGTGCAATCGCCTCGTGGTCGGGGAGGGCCGGGGAGCCGCTCAAGCCGCTTATGTCATTGGTGGAGTAGGGGGTAAGTAAGGCCTCTTTTGCTTGAAACGGCAGTGATTGGATACGGCTCAACGCCGGTACGTTATCCTCGGGCAGACCGGGGTGGAGGGTATCGGCAGCCGGGCTTTGCGGGGCGATCCGGTTCAAATACTCGCTGAAACATCCATTGCGCCGGGCCAGCGCTTGCGAGTTTAAGGCACTTATCTTATCGGTGTCTTGCAGGGTGGCGGCAATCGCCAGTTCACTGTCGGCTGCGTTCAGGCAGATTCCATAATTTAGCCTGGCCTGCTCCATAAGAAATTTCTGTTCATTGTCTATACGACTTTTCTCGTTGTCGCTCAGTGCCGCGGTCTGGACTGCAGAGAACTTTTGTTTTTGCGCATCGAACAGACCCTTGCTTACCGAGTTGGCCTGGGTTGACCCGGCCAGCAGTACCGAGGTTACCCGTTGGGTGTGCCGCGCAATACCGGCGTTGATTTCAGATTTTGCGGTGGCATAAAAGCTGTCGGCATCTTTCTTCAGATTAAATTTATAGTGATCCTTTTTCCTGCTCAATATCGGTGAGGAAGCGGTGGCAGTTCCCCACTCCGCCAGCAGCGCTTCGGCGTAACTGATATCGGTCTGCGACACCGTGGTGCAGGCTGTCAGCGTCAAACCGGCCAGTAGGCCGACCCATCTCGAGGCACTATCGCAATGCTTAATCATCGGCATTCCCCTTGGTATCGTTGTTTTCGGCGGGTGTGAGGTCAGTATCCGATCGCCCGAGGCACTGGACAAGGCCGTCGTAGTTAAACGTAGTTAGGGGCGTCCGTGGGTGGGCGGGCCGTAGTTAAACGTAGTTATGGAGCGGATGCTTTTCCCTGCACAGTGGTTATGATCGGATATCGAGCTGAAAACAAACGGACAGGCTTCGAGGGGCTGGGAATGGAAAATCGCTATGTTACACCCACCGGGCATCTGTTAAACGCGGTGGCCGATACCTATGATATTCGTGATCTTGTTTACCAGCCCGCGCTTATCGCAGTCAGGGACGCCTGGCCGGCACCGACGGGTATTCAAATACTGGATCAGGGCGGTGAAGGTGCCTGCACCGGTTTTGCCCTGGCGGCCGTGCTCAATCTGCTGGATGTGCGGCGCCGGCGCGATATTGGCGCCGCCCCCAGGGGTCCGGTAAGTGCGCGTATGCTCTACGAAATGGCCCGTAAATTTGATGAATGGCCCGGTGATGAATACGCCGGCTCCAGCTGTCGCGGCGCTATTCGCGGCTGGCAGAATATGGGGGTCTGTACCGATCGGGAGTGGCCCTATGAGGAGAATCGCCCCGGCGACCTGACCCGCAGCCGCGCCGTTTCGGCGCGGTTCAACAAACCCGGGGCCTACTATCGCCTGCGACCGCGGTTGGCCGATTATCACGCCGCCATCAACGAGGCGGGAGCCATCTATGTGTCGGCGCGAGTCCATGCCGGTTGGTATGAGCCGGACGCAGAAACAGGTGCGATTCCATACGCCGTCACCGCTGCGGGAGGCCACGCTTTCGCCATTGTGGGTTACAACCAGGAAGGCTTCTGGGTCCAGAACTCATGGGGTAAACGCTGGGCTAAAGCCGGGCTGGCCCTGTGGCGCTATGACGACTGGCAGACCCATGTGATCGATGCCTGGGTGGTGCGGTTTACGGTGCCGACACCGCGTTTTCATGCCGATGCTCACTCTGCGGTTGATGACGGCCGCCCGGTGCAGTTTGGTCGCCGCAAAGTCCGCCGCAGCGATATCGCCGGGCACTTTGTTCACCTTGATGATGGCGAATTTCACCCGACCGGGCCTTACTTCAGCGAGCTCACCGATGTGCAGGAAACGGCGCAGTACTTGAGGGGGCAGGACCGCTACCGACACCTGCTGCTCTATGCGCACGGCGGACTCAACAGCACCAAGGCATCCGCCCGACGTATCGTGGCGATGAAGGATATCTACAAGAAAAACGGTATCTATCCGTTCCATTTTATGTACGACACCGGGTTGCTGGAAGAGATAAAGGACCTGGTGCTGCGCAGAAGCGCCGACCCAAACCGGGTAACCGGGTTTGACGACATCTGGGACGGTGTTGTGGCGCGGTCGGTCCGGGTACCGGGCCGGGCGATATGGCGGGAGATAAAGCGGGGGGCCGCCAAAGGCTTTACGGCTGGCGGCGCCGGCACTCAGGTCCTGCAAGCCATCGTGGATTTGCTCCAGGGCGACTGGAAGATACACCTGGTCGGGCACAGCGCCGGCGCGCTGTTGCTGGCCTATCTCCTCGAGCGGCTGGGCGCGGGGCCGGCGTCGCGACGCATCGCCACTTGTTCGCTAATGGCCCCCGCCTGTACGGTGGCGGATTTTCATCAGTACTACAGGCCATTGCTCGGGACTGGCCGCGCAACCTTCGGTATCGATGATATGACGGTCTATAACCTCAGCGACAGACTGGAGCGAGATGACAGCGTCGCCGGCGTCTATCGGAAATCACTGCTTTATCTGGTCTCCACCGCTTTTGAGGCAAGCGGAAACACGGCGCTTTTGGGTATGGAAAAATACAGCACCGCCTTACACGGTTCCGAATTGGAGTTTATCTACAGTGAAGGTTCAGGCGGGGCTGAGCCCCTGACGCACAGTGAAACCCACAGCGGTTTTGATAATGATCCCGCCACCATGAACAACATACTGATGCGCATGTTGGGTTGCTGTCATCTCCCGGCGGTGCATTTTACTCGAGAAATATTGGACTATTAAATAATGTCGACCCAAGATACCAATACCAATGTACCGGCCGTCACCGTTGTTGGCGGCGGCCTGGCAGGTCTGACAGCTGCGCTGGAGTTAATCGAATGCGGCTTTTCTGTGACGCTCTACGAGGCGAGTGATCATCTCGGCGGCAAGGCGGGCAGCATCCGCGACGGGCGCGTTTACGACGGCGCAATGCAACCGGTCTATGATCAGATAGCAAACAGCATACCCTCGGATCACGGTTACCACGTTTTCCCGCGTTGGTATGTCAATATGCGCCGATTGTGGACGCGGGTGGGGATCACGCCGCAACAGGTGTTTGAGGGTGGGGATTACTACCAGTTGTCGCGAGGGACCGGTTACGATTTTAAGCCACCGCGCCCGAGACAAGAACGCGAAGCGTTCAGTGTGATGGACCTGGTTACCCGTACAGATGCAGAGGTCAACGATCTCAGTTTCCGCGGCTTTCTGTATTCGCGCTGTTACAACGGCCTGGAGTCGGTCAGTCTCAGGGCACTGTTTCTCAACGCACTGTCCATCGAGGAGTACGATATCAGCTCCAGGGTAGTGCGCAATCTCTTTTGCCAGTGGTACCCCGTACTTAAGGAAAAAAACTGGGCGGCGCTCAAGGGTAGTCTGGATGAGATACTGATTGCTCCGATGGAGAGCACTATCCGCCGCCGGGCTGAAGAAAAGGGGCTGCAGTTTCAATTGCATTATCACCATCGGCTGACGAAAATCACTGCCGAAGATGCACCGATGGCGATCGAGATTACCGATAACAAAGGCAGCACACGGATTATTGATCGCGGCCCGGTGGTGCTTGCCGTGCCGCTGGAGGTACTGCGCAGCCTGCAAAGTGACACCTTGTTTGCAGCCGAACCGGCGCTTGCCAATCTCAGTTATCTGCGCGCCCATCAATTTGGCGCTATCGATATCTATTTCAAGCATAAACTGCCGAAAGTGCCGCAGGATCACTTTGATCTGCTGGGCTCCACCTACAGTCTCTCCGCTTTTGATATCTCCCAGCACTGGGACAGCCTGAGCGGATATCCCGGCACGGTCTTACAGTTTGTGGCGGGAAACTGCAGGCGCCTGCAGGGCCTGTCGGAGGTTGGTTTTATGCATGCGCTGGTGCGTGAAATTCGGGAGTACCTGCCCGCCGCCAGGGCGTCGGAGATGGCGTTTCTGGTGCCGCACCCGAATGCCGATCAGCCGTTGTTCGTCAATGATGTAGGCACTTGGGAGCTGCGGCCGCAGACCCAGGGCGAGCAGTTTTACTTCGCCGGGGATTTTGTCCAAAACGATACGGACATCACGTCTATGGAAGGTGCGGTGCGTTCAGGGATGAACGCCGCCGAGGCGATTCGCCAACGCTATGCGCCTCACGTAAAACCGGTGGTTATTCTGCCGCCGGTGGCAATACCGGAAGAGCAGTTGATGAGGTTACGCTCCGAGCAGGTGGGGCCGGGCAGAATAATGACCTTTATGAAGTATCGCCTGCCCGAACTGCTCGATGGTATGTGAGTTTATCGAATACCCATTTGCGCACAGATTTTTAGATACGCTTCCTTTTCCTCAATGCCGTACTGTGGCCAGAGCCGCGAGGTAACAGAATAGTGATAGAGCGATAGCGGTCGGGCACCGAGGGCAATGCATTTTGCAATAGCCTCCTCGACCTTATCGATTCGATGCAGTTTGAACCAGGCAAAGCCTATTATGATCCAGACGAAATCCACGCTGGTCAGGCGGTCGCTCAGCAGCATGGTTTGCACGGCGGCTTCAAAACGGCCTGCCGCCACCTGGGTGGCGCTGAGCATATAGTTAATAAAGGGCTGACGCCTGTCGCCCGGCGCGAGGCGCGCTGCATACTCGCAGATTTCAAGCCCTTTGTCTGCCTCGCCAACCTGGGCCGTAAGGTAACCCAATGCCGCCACATAGGCGGCATTACTCGGTTCCAAATCCACCGCCTGCCGGACCCAGTCGCGAGCTACCGTCAGCGGTTTGGGCGCAATAAAAGCGACCATACCCATGGAGTACAATACCGCCGGGTTGTCGGGCAGAAGACGGTAAGCGGTTTCGGCATGGGCTTTTGCAGTGGGGTAGTCCTCGGGGCCGATGCCGCCCCACAACATACCCGTGCCCATGGCGTTGGCAATACCGGCATGGGCGAGGGCGTAATCCGGCTCGTGTTCCAATGCTTTGTGGAAGCAATCCAGCGCCTCTCTCAGCGCCGGTATCGGCGGGTCTACGAACAACTTGTACCACCCCAGCTGCCAGTATCGCCAAGTGGCGTAATTATCCGTTCGCGAGCCATAGTCGAGGGATGTCATGACGATTCTGGGCTGCAGCCGGGCGCAGATACAGGTGGTGATCTCGTCCTGTACATCCCAGATTTTGTCAAACTCGCCCTCGAACTTGTCTGCCCAGAGCTGTTGCTCATTGACCAGGTCTGTGAGCATGGCCGTCACCCGCAACTTTGCGCCGCAGCGGCGGACACTGCCTTCCAGCGCAAAGCGCACTCCCAGTCGTTCACGAATCGTGCGGTGATCGGTCAGTGTACCGGCGTAGGCATTGCTTGCCGTGCGCGAGATAACAAAAAGCTCCGGCACACGCGACAGTAAAGTGATGATGTCTTCGGTGATACCCTGGGCCACGTAATTCACTTCCCGATGTCCTGTCAGGTTGGTTAGCGGCAACACCACAATCGAAGGTTGGTCGGGCATTGGCGCGGCCAGGGGGGGAGGACCGGCGGAGGCCCTATCGCCCGCTGCCAGGTGAGCACGAATGTTTGTCTCCAGTTCGTCCAAGTAGTGGCTGTTGTGTTCCCGCCGTACCAGTGACGGCTGCTGCTCCAGTAACTGGGCCAGCGCCGGTGTCGCGGTGGTGTCGGGGTTGCGTGATACGACAATGGTTTTGCCGAGGTGACAGGCCAGTTCCAGTTCCCGCTGGCAACGGGTGGAGCTGATCAATGCCGCCGACTGGTACAACAAACACACGCAGGCCCGTTCGATGACCGTGGCTACGGTATTTGACCATAGCGGGTCTTCCGCGAGGCTGGTGTCCCACCAGAGATTCAGGCCTCTGCCCCGCAGCCAGAGCAGCTCCTCATAGAGGTTTTCTCCATCGCGCATAGCGTAGATGACGAATACCAGTGGCGGGTAGTCGCTGTCCGGATCGGGTGTGTCCGTGGTCGCGGCGGGAACGGATGTTTTCAGGCGCTCGAAGCACATGTCTTTGAAGGCTTGGTCCGATAGTCTCAAATCGTCGGCATCGACGGGAAACAAATTCAGGATGGCGCTCCAGCGCCGTCTCGGCACAGGATAGGACTTTAGCTCCGGATGGAGCGACTCGCGTGCCAGTGCATAGTTGGAGTCTACGTGCTTAAACCAACCTTCCACGCCGTGCACACTGATCTTATCGCCACCGGCAGTCATGGAGTCGGCCAGCGCCCGTCGATTGCGAAGGGTGGGGTTTAGCCCGGAATCCAACAGGGCTTGCAGTTTGACAGTCGTTAAAACAGAAACTGTTCTGTCACGCTGACCTCGGGTCATGGTGGCTCCTTGAACGTATAAAATTAGACGAATCTCGCCCACAGTCACCGTGAAAGCGGAGAGAACTGCCGGTATTGGTGAGTACTTGTCGGACTAACCGGGATGCTTATTTCGTCTTTTAATTTATATGCATATTATTTGTGCTATAAGCCTGTCATCCTGACAGAGATAAGTAATACTATTCCATGTGAGTTATCGTTTTTATGGATTTTAAATAATATATAAAAAGGTTAGTTATAGTTAAACTGATATTTAAAAAATGATACTTATAGTCGTCATGTGATGACTGTCGCAACCCCGCCAAAGCCCGCTTGCTCCCGATTAGACGGTGACTTCGCCAGGCTTCAGCAGCCACTGTATTTTAGCAGCCACTATAAGGTCGATTTAGAATAATACGCAGGCCTCTTTTTTTCCCTCAGTACTAAAAACGGCATTTTTCATTGTTGGCCGGTTTTGCATTGTTTTTTTGCGAAACCGGCACTTGCCTATACCGTATCTATCGGCCTATCGTGGCAATCGGTTAACGGATATGTGGTGTTTTCCACCACTTTGACGACAGGGGAAAATCAATGGGAATCGTCAATAGGATCTTTAATATTGTCAGTAAAATCCCTTACACCAACACGTTCTTAAACCGGTACGCTACCAACCGCATATGCACTATCATCAAACCCCGCCCCAGGGCATTTAGTCTGTGGTCGCACCAGCCCATGCCGCGCGGCAGCACCCCGACCCCGACCGGTTACGAAGAACAGGGGGCTGTCGGCGACTACACCACCTGGCCGATGTTGACCAATCGCCTTTATTTTGCCAGACATTTGCCTCCGGCTGATCCGGGTTATACCACCCAATTGCCCGAGGACCGGCCATACAATCCCGACACGGGAGCAACCGGTGCCGTTACCGCCTTGTTCCGCAGAGAGGGCTCGATGAAGCCCAGTCGTTCCTCGTTGTTGTTTATGTTTTTCGCCCAATGGTTTACCGACAGCGTGCTTAGAGTCGACCCCGGTGACCGCCGCAAAAATACCTCTAACCACAATATCGATCTCTGTCAAATTTATGGGCTGACAGAGACCGCCGCAAATGCCCTGCGCTCAAAACGCGGCGGCAAGCTGCGCAGTCAACACATCGATGGCGCGGAATACCCGGACTATCTGGGCACCGTCGACGCCGGTGGCCACTGGCAGGTCAAGGAACACTACCGGGTGCTTCCTTACACGAGCGATGAGAGACTGGCGCAAATTTTTGGCGCCTGGCCGCAGGACCGCAAGCACAAGCTCTATGCCACCGGGCTCGACCGGGGCAATTCCTCGATTGGTTATGTGGCTATCAGCACGTTGTTTTTGCGCGAACATAACAGAATATGCGACGAGTTGCATAACAGATATCCTGCCTGGGACGATGAACGACTTTTTCAGACCGCGCGAATGATCAATACCGTTATTCTGATGAAACTGGTCATCGAAGAGTATATAAACCATATTGCCGGGCTCAGGCTGTTCAAACTGGACCACACTTTTGCCGAACGACAGGCGTGGTACCGAACGCCCTGGATCGCCCTGGAGTTTGATCTGCTGTATCGCTGGCACGGTTTGATTCCCGACCAGATAGTAATAGGCGGGCGAAACTACGATCATCTGCAGTACCGGGTAAACAACGCGCTGTTTGAAGCCGCCGGGCTCGGCAGTGTTATTCAGGCGGCTTCCGTCCAGGCCGCCGGTGCCATCTCGCTGCAGAACGTTCCCGAGTTTATGTTGGGGGCCGAGTATGCGACGGTAAGGATGGGGCGGGACTTCAGGCTGCGTCCCTATAACGACTACCGGCGGCAGTTTGGTTTCAAACCCCTGTCCCGGTTTGATGAGTTGACCGATGACGCGCAATTAATCGACGCGTTAAAGGGCCTTTATAACGATGTTAACCAAGTGGAGTTTATCGTCGGAATGTTCGCGCAGGGGAGTGTGGGGGAGGGGTTGTTCGGTGATCTGCTCAACGCCATGGTCGCCTATGATGCGTTTACGCAAATCTATACCAACCCCTTACTGTCACAGAATGTTTACAACGCCCACACCTTTTCAGATTATGGCCTGCAGTTGATTGAAAAGACCACATCCCTGGCCGATCTCGTCCATCGCAATCTCGCGGATAGCGATGAGGTTGCGGTGCGGTTTGCGGTGTAACGGGTTGCATGCCATGTCCTGCACGGCTGCGCTGGCGCACCTCGGACTGCAGTAGTCTTCGATGCCAAAAGCCTGACACTTTGATGTTGCGCACACGCTTGTCAGCGTAATCCCAATACAGACTGTGATCGGCCTCACGCACTTTTCTGAATGCGGGTGATACGCTTCACGCCGGTTAGACAACGTTGTCTATTTTTGGTTTGTCTAACCTAAAAATCTAGAAGAAATTTTATAAATTACCCTAGATGGCGTGTCTATTGCTCAACCTTGCCAGCGACAACGTTGTCAAAAAGGGGTCCAAAATCAATCCCGCCATGGGAGGATACTTCATGCGCCAACCATTTTTTTCACCCGTCGCTACAGCCATTGTTTTCTGCGGGCTCCTGGTGTCGGGCAGTGCCGCGGCTGCGGACGTTGATCAACCGCTGTTTTCCCCGTTGCCCGATAAACTGCAGTCAACTGCTGCGGTGGCCCTGAGTAGAACAGTTGAGGATCGGGAAGTTGATCATCAGGTTTTAAGAACCGTGAACGCTGCTTTAGTGAGTGAGGAGCAGGGCAGTATCCTGTTGAACCTCGACGGGGGTATAGACCTGCGGGCTGTGCGTCGAAACGCTTATGCCAGCGGTACCGGGGCAGTGGTGTGGCGCGGCAGTATAGCCGCCGGCCAGGGCAAAATGACCGCTGCCGGTGGTGGAGAGTCCTCGGCAAGTAATGTGAGAAAGCCTTCAGTAAGCAATGTGGGGAAACCTTCAGCGGGTAGTCTGAAAAAGCCCTCGGCATCCAACACAGAATCCGTTGCGGACTCAGTTATCATCGTTCGCCGCGGCAATGAAATCACCGCGACCATTCACTATGCCGACAGGTTGTTTAAGGTCGAACCGCTGGCCGATGGCGCGCACGTTATCAAGGAAATTAATCCTGATGCCTTACCCGAAGATCACCCGCCCGCCGTTGACGGCGATACCTCTCTGGTCGACGAACAGATGCTCGAGCAACTGGCCGTTACCGCCGCGGCCGATCCCCGGGCCGACACCGCGGTAATCGATTTGCTGGTGGTCTATACGCCGGCGGTCCGCAACAATATCGCCGGTACTATCGATCTGGCCATCGCCGAAACCAATGCCGGTTACGCCGACAGTGATATCAACGCCCGTGTACGACTGGCCCATATGGCGCAGGTCAACTACCGGGAGTCCGGCGATATGCGCACCGATTTAAGTCGATTTGCGGGTCGCCGCGACGGTTATATGGACGAGGTGCACAGCCTGCTCGAACAGCGCAGCGCCGATGTGGCGATACTGATTACCAATGGCGGCGGCTACTGCGGCATCGCCCGGGGGATCGGCTCCAATGTCAACTCCGCCTATGCCATAGTGGCGAAAAACTGCGCGACAGGTAACTACACTTTTGCCCATGAAATCGGTCACTTGCAGGGGGCACGCCACAATCCGGAACAGGACTCGAGCCGCTCTCCCTATCCCTTCGGTCACGGCTATGCCAATCGCAGTGGCGGCTGGCGCACGGTGATGTCTTACAATATCCAGGGTTGCTGCCGGCGCCGCAACTTCTGGTCGCACCCGGGCAAAACGTTTCGCGGCGCGCCCCGCGGCACCGCGGCCTGGCACGATAACCATCGCGTGTTAAACATTACGGCACCGATAATGGCGGGCTTTCGCAATGGCGTCGGTCCGGTGGTCACCGGCACCTTCGCACTGCAGGCGTTGCATTCCGGGAAATGTCTCGATGTTGCCGACAGAAGCCCCAGCCGTGGTGGCAATATTGTGCAATGGGACTGCAATCAAGGCGAAAACCAACAGTGGGAGCTGCGCGACCGCGGCAACAACCAGATTGACCTGCAGGCGCGACACAGTAGTCAATGCCTGGCGGTCAGGCCCGGCAGTGGCGATCGCAGTGACGGACAAAATATCGAACAGCAATCCTGTGACGGTTCCACCGGCAGACGCTTCGGTATTATCGACTACGGCAACAATATTGTTGCGCTGCAAAATGTGGGCAGCGGCAAGTGTGTCGATGTGGAGGGAGCCAGAACGGGCGATGGAGCCAACATCCTGCAGTGGGGCTGCCACGGGAACAGTAACCAGAAATTTCGCCTGCTGCCGGTTACCGAAGGTCAAAACCAGGCACCGGTGGCACGGGTCAACGGTCCTTACTCCGGTACGGTCGACAGTGTCGTGCGCTTTCGCAGTACCGGCACTTCAGACCCTGACGGCAGCATTATCAGTTACCAGTGGGATTTCGGTGACGGTAACACCAGCGACGACGCCAACCCTGAACATACCTATACGACGAAAGGCACCTACACGGTGGCCCTGACTGTGCTGGATGACAGTGGTGCCTCCAAGCGCGCCACTACAGAAGTGACCATAACCGATGGTGTTGTCTGTTTCTATCAACATTCCCAGTACCGCGGCGCCAGCTTTTGTCGCGGCGCGGGGGACTACACCAGCATGCCGAGCGGATGGAATGATGTGGTCTCTTCCGTGCGCGTGCAAAGCGGTTATCGGGTCGAGCTGTTTCGCCATATCAATTTCGGCGGCACTGTTCACGGTCTCAACCGCGATATAACCAACCTGACCACTCTCGGTTTCAATGATACCTTGTCGTCTTTCCGTATCAGCACGGCGGCGACCGGTTGGGAAGCCGTGTTGAAGCCGTCGATTGATTATCGCCCCGACAATTCGTCCGGTGCCCGGTTGTTCAGGGAACTGGTGCCCGATGTGGACGGCTATATTCATCGGATTGCCGCTGAGGTAGGCCCGCTTTTATACGAAACGCCGGCTGCGGTGCCGAACTTTTCCGAACTGGAGCTGCGGATCGAGAACTGGGATAACAACCGCGACGGGATCGCGTGGAAAGCGGGGCGGCCGCCGCGGATCACTGTCAATATCAACGCCTACTATCTCGATCGCCTGCGCAGCGCCAATCGCGATGTGTTGGACGAAGTGACGGGGATTCTCTATCACGAAATGACCCACGCCTACCAGCACGCCAGCGGTGCGGCGTCTTCGGCCGTCGAGGGCCTGGCCGATACGGTGCGGCATTTAGCCGGCTACGCGCCGCTGTCGCAACGGCGCAGTGGCGGCCACTGGACCAGCGGTTACAAAACCACCGGTTTCTTTTTGGCGTGGTTGCAAGAGGAGGCGGGTTTCAGTAATTTTGTCCGTGACTTCAACCAACAGGCCAATCCCGACAATCCCAATAACTGGACCTGGGAAAGCGCCATTCGCAATACCACCGGGCAGGATATCAATACCTTGTGGAACGAATATCAAGTCTGGATTAGATGAACGTCCGGTGCTTGGAAAAACCCGGCGAGTAGGCTGAGAAATCCCAGTGGTTCGCCCGGAAATCGGGGCCGCACAAGTAAACCAAAGCGATAGTTGCGGTGAAGCCGGTTGGCTTTACCGCTTTTTTTGGGCTGATCGCCAATTACTTCGCCATTTTTATCTGGTGCAGAATTTCCGGCAGCAGCCGCTCCACGCTGGCATAACCGATATCGATCGCTTCGGCTGCCCGGGTAAAGTCCATCATCCAGATGCCGGCCATATGGGGGGCGATCAAGACATCGGGCGGGTCGCCCACCATGCGGCTGCGAGTAATCCGGTCCTGCATAATATTGATGGCATCGGCAAAGGCCTCGAACATACCCGGCGGTTTGACACCGGCCTTGATGTCTTCAGGTTCTTCGAGCGGAAAGGGATAGAGCGGGTGGCGGATAATGGACTCTTTGAATTTCGAGAAGGAGTCTTCCCTCCCGTCCTTGCCGCCGCTGTGTTTCCTGGCGGGTCTGGCACTGCGTTTTTTGGCATCGCCACCGCGGGCGCCGATGATATTGCCATTGAGATTGACGGCGATAACCAGGTCGGCATCCAGGGTGCGGCACAGACTCACCGGCACCGGGTTGACCACGCCGCCGTCCACCAGCCACTCATCGTCGAGCCGCACCGGCGGCAGGATACCGGGAATGGCGGCGGAACTCCAGATGGCTTCCTGCAGCGAGCCCTGGGTAAACTGAATTTCCCGGCCGGACAACAGTTTTGTCGCCACCGCCCCAAAGCGGATCGGCAGGTCTTCTATCAGTGTATCCTGATCGGCGATGACCTCACTTAATTCCATGCGCAGGCGGCCGCCGTCGATCATGGCGGCGGTGGTAATGCGAACGTCGACGAAACGCACCATCTTCCAGGTGGTCAGGCTTCTCGCCCAGGTTTCCAGGTCGGCGAGCCGGCCGTTGGCATAACTGGCACCGACCAGCGCGCCGATGGACGATCCGCAGACGATATCGGGGGCGATACCGGCATCGTGCAACGCCCGTATCACCCCGATATGTCCCCAGCCTCTGGCGGAGCCGCTGCCGAGGGCCAGCGCTATTTTTTTGTCCCGGGTAGTCTGGCGGGGGAGGATCGGTGGCGCCGACTCCGTCGTGTCTGTCTCTTTATCGCCGTCTTGGTCGCGATCTGACATGGCAGGCAATTGACCTTTGCGTTTATCCCTGTGGCTATCACTGTTTCTGGTTGCCGATATGCGCACAAGCATATCGATTACCTGTCCGGGTAACAACTGAGTCACTGGTCGCCGGGAAAATTGATAAGATCGATACCGGGAGAAATAGACTGACAGTGTGATACGGGCGCCGTGTTTTTACGGTATCCCCAATTGATCCATAAACCTGAGTAATACCCCATTGGTCCAGCCGAAGCCGTCCTGCACGGCGTACTCGCCACCGCCGGCGATCCGCCCGACTTGCTCGACGTTGTATTTCTCCAGCAGTTTGCCGGTGCTGCCGTAAACCGCGAGATTGTTGTCCACCCACCGGCGTGCGCCGGCGCGGGCTTCGGCGGTGAAACCATAGTTGCATAAGCCGGTGTAGGTGACCCATTGCAGAGGTGCCCAGCCGTTGGGAGAATCCCACTGTTGGCCGCTGTCGATCAAAGTCGTTACCCAGCCGCCGGGTTTTAAAAACGCCGACTGCATTTTTTGTGCAAACTGCTGCGCTTGCCGCCGGGTGGCCAGCTCGAAGAAAAACGGATACGCCATGGCCAGCGACAAGGTGGTAGAGGGCCGCAAATCCGGCAGCAGCAAGTCGGTAAAGCAGCCGGTTTGGGCGTCGAAAAAACGGGTTTGCAGCAGGTGCCGGCGCTGGGCGGCGCGCTCGGTGAACCGGGCCGCCCGTTGTTTATCTCCCTGCAGGCGATGGCTGTGGGCCAGTACCGATTCGAGTTTGTACATCACGGCATTGAGATCGACCGGGATCACTTCAGTGGTGCGAATCGAACCCAGGTCCTGCGGGTCGGCGAGCCAGCGGGCGCTGAAATCCCAGCCCGATTCACAGGCGGCGCGCAGGTCGCGGTAAAGTTCCGCCGCCGGGCGGGCGCTGCGGGCCGCCAGTGCCAGGTCCTCGCTGTGGCTCTCCTGGCGCGGCAGGTCGCTGTCGTCCCAGAAGCGATTGAGGTGGCCGCCGTCCACTGCCACGACGCGCCGGGCAGTGCTCAGGTTGTCGGTCAGTTGCGCTGACCCGTCCATCCAAAAGCGATACTCTTGTTCCAGTTGCGGGAGAAAACGCCGGTAAACGTTTTCATCGCCCGTTGTCTCGGCCAGCAGTTCGACCATCAACGCAAACAACGGCAACTGGGAGCGGGTGCAGAAGTAACTGCGGTTGCCGTTTGGGATAAAGCCGATAGTGTCGATCAGGTAGGCGAAGTTGGCGACCATATGCGCGACCAGGTCGGTGCGACCTGAGGCTGCCAGCCCCAGCAGGGTGAAGTAGCTGTCCCAATAATAAATTTCCCGGAACCGTCCGCCGGGCACGATAAACGGGTGGGGCAGTGCGATCAGTGAAGCGTTGGGGTTGTCGTTTTCGGCCACCCGTGTCAGCAGTCCCCAGAGCTGTTCGATATGGTCGCGCACCGGACGCCCGCTATCCGGTGCCAGCCCGCTGGCTGTGGTTGCCGGTAAATCGAAGTTGGCCTCGACAAACGCCGGCAGCGCAAAGCCCGGTTGGCCGACCTGCTCGCGAAAGGCGCGATTGATCGTGGCGGCGTCGGTTTTCGGCACCGCATCGACAAAGGTTTTGGAATCGGCAAAGAGATGTCCGGACTGTACCGCTTCAAACAACTCTGCATACAACTGATCGGGGGTTGGGTATTCAGCCATTGGGTACATCATCGGTTTGGCGTTTGAACAAATAGAGCGCGAATAATAACAGCGCTATGGGCAGCAGCGAGAAATAAAACGCGGTTTTACCGCCAAAGGCCTCGAACAGGTGGCCGGTCACCAGAGAGCCGGTAGTACCACCCAGCGCGGAGAACACCACAATCAGGCCGGACATGGGTGCGTGTTTATGTACCGGCAGCGCCGAGAGAATCACCGAGTTGATTGCCGGGTACACCGGCGCAATACACAACCCGATCAGCGGGAACACAAACGATGCCAGGGGCGCATCGAACCAACTGGTGACCGGCGCACCGCCGCTGTTGCCGGCCAGGGGCAGACTGACCAGCACCAGCGCCGCCGCCAGCGCCAGCCCGACTGCCAGCACCCCGAACCAGTGATAGCGCCGCAGCACCACACCGGCGGCAAAGCGCCCGCAGGCCGTGGCGGCCGCCAGGATGCTGGCCATCTGAATACTGAGCGACGTGGACAGATTGAGAATGCTGCTGTTGAAGGTGGGCAGCCAGGACATAATGCTCTGCTCGATCAACACGTAGAGAAAAGCGCTGATCACGAAAACCAACACCAGCGGTTTGATCGCCAGTGCCATCATATCCGTAAACTCCCGCCGCAGGGGGCGGCCGGCCTCGGGCGTGACGCCGGCTTCGTCCAGCGGGGCAAACAGAAGCAGCGCCAGGGCGGCAAACGCCAGCACGGCGAGCAGGTAATAGACCTGCAACCAGCGCTCGGCGCCGGGGTCGGCATCGTCGATAAACGCACTGAAGATAAAATACCCCGACATCACCCCCACCATAAAAAACGACTCCAGGAAATTCATGGTGCTGACGTGTTCCCTGCGGCTGCCGGTCACCAGGCCCAGGGTGGCAAACACCGATACCTTGACCAGCGCAAAGCTGACGCCGATGGCGGCGAACAGCAGTTTGGTCATCCAGAACGCCGGCACCTGGGGCATCAGCAGGCACACCAGGCCGATGAAGCCCAGGGCAAACAGCATACTGCGCTTGTAGCCGATACGGGCGATAAAGGAGGCCACCAGGAACGACGTCAGGGCAATGCTCAAGTCTTTGAAGCCCTCCAGGACGCTGGCAGCCGACTCGGTGACGCCGTAGCTGTTCTGCACCTGCAGGATGACCGTGCCGACGCTGTTGAGGAGGATGGCGAACAGGAAATAGTTGATAAACAGCGACAGTTTGATGGGAAGGTTGCTCATGTCAGGGTTCCGGCTGCTTTCCGATACCGCCGCTGGCGGGGTGTTCGATTATTTACATTACGATGATATGAAATGCATTTCAATCCTTTTTTGAAATGCATTTCAGTTGTGCCCGGACAGGGTGATAGTGAGCGCAGAGCGCGGCCTGTTGCTCGTCATATCACTGTCATCTGCTTGTTGTAACTTTTCCGTGCCAACTGTAACAGCGCGCCGGAGGGCGTAACTATGGAAGACTATCTGGAAGAACTGCTGCAAGGGGACTTGGTGGACCTGCCGGACGATGAAGCGGACGAGACCTGGCTGGATGACTGTGTAGACCTCTGACCCGGCGCCGGTCACGGGTCCCTGTTGCTGTTTGTTACTTATGCTCAAAACCCCCACGTTTGTATCAAATGCTTAAGTTTTAATCTATAAAGTGATGATCCTGTCACAGCGCCTGCGGTAATTGTGGTCAATAATAAGTCGGTATAGTCTCGAGAACCCGATGGTTAGCAGGTCACGCCAGGGACTGATTGGCGCTTAAACCACTCCGTTTACTCTGAGATCCCAGTAGCTAGTGCGGACCGCCGCGACGGACCTCGATTTATGGCAGCAAAACCAGGCGCGCAGACGCAAGCTGTATTGTTTTTCGAACACAATGCCATTGTGCGGGAAATGCTGCATGCCGAGTTCGAAGCCATATTGGACGGCTTTGTACCGGTAACGGAGAAGGCGGGCGATACGGTTAAAGCGGTTTTTTTGCGGGTTAATCCGCAGTTGAAAATCACCGCTGCGGTATTCTTCCTGATCGATTTCGATCCCCGCGGCTTTGCCGACAAGCGCTGGAATATCCCACTGGAACAATTCGCCGACACCGCCGGCAGAGGCCCCGATCTGGGTGCCGGTCCGATTCGCCTGGCCTGTCGCAGCCAGTGTCCGGTGGCCTGGCATCAACAACAGTTGTGGGACCCGGAGATGCAACCGGGCGCCAACAATTTCGTGATTTTGCGCAAGGGCGTACAGCGCAACCGGCTGGGTTTGCAGGTCGTCGAAGAGGCGCCGCCCGAGCCGCCCCCGGCCGCCGCTGCACCCCCGACTCAGATTATCGAACCGGCCGCGCTGGAGCGCCATATCAGTCAGAAACTGCAACGCCAGCTCGAGCAGGAGTTTCGCGACCGCATGGCGCAAACACTGAAAGAGCAGCGCCTGCGCATTCTGACACTGGATTCCAAGCGCAAGCAGGAATTGCAGGAATTGCAGCTCGAGCACCAGCGCCGCATTCAGGAGCACCAGGAAAAAATCGAGCAAATACGCCAGCTCCACAGCGACGAGCAGCAGCGCAACCAGCAGTTGAAGCAAACCATCGATGGGCAGGCGGCAAAAATAGAGGGCGTGCGCGAGTACTTCGAGCACAAGCTGAAAACCGCCAAGTCTATCGAGATCGCCCAGTTACAGACGCTGAAAACCAATTTCGAAATGGAACTGGACGCCAAGATCGAGGCGGCTACCACCGAGCTGAAAGAAATGCTGCAGATGCGCGAGGTCGAGTTGACCTATCGCAATGAACTGGTGGGCAATCTCAACGAAGAGATCTCCCGCCTGCGCCAGGAAAATCAGCAATTGCTGTCGGACAGCGCCGACCAGTTGCTTGACAAAATGAACCGCAGCGGCATCAGTTTTGTGGCCTTTCACCCCGGCGCCGGCCATATGACCATCCCACTCAGTGATATGTCCACCTACCTCGAGAACCCCACCGCCTATGCCGCGCAGCGCTGCGGTGTCGGTGAAAAACAATACGAAGGTTGGCTGGCCCACTACACCGCGCCCACTTGCCAGGCGCTCAACGAGCAGGGCGAATTGTGCGGGACGCTGGTGACGCGGGTCGAATCCCCCGCCGACTTTCACAGTGGCGAGAGTGATCGCTGCTACGAACACCAGTCCAATGTGACTACCCTGGCCGTGGTTTAGGGCCACCCCCGCCTGTGTTGACGGCCAACACCGACCTGCTATCACCACAACAAGCCGCGGCCCAGACACCCCTGCAACCGATCGACTGGCCGGACTTCACGGCGGCTGGCCTGCAGGTATTTATCAAGCGCGAAGACCTGGTGGATGCCGCCTGCTCCGGCAACAAATACTACAAACTGTACGAGCATCTGCGCCTGGCCCGCGGGCAGGGCGCGCGGCAGATCCTGAGTTTCGGCGGCGCCTATTCCAATCACATTCATGCACTTGCCGCCATGGGCCAGCGCCTGGGACTCGCCACCATCGGTGTGATTCGCGGCGAGCGGCCGCGGCAACTGAGTCCCACGCTGCGCGACGCCGAGGCCTGGGGCATGCGCCTGGATTTTCTCTCCCGCGCCGATTACCGTGAAAAACACACCGCAGCGCTGCAGGCGCGCCTGGCGCAACGCTGGGGAGAGTTTTATTGCGTGCCGGAGGGGGGCGGTGATCGCCTGGGCGCACTCGGCTGCCGGGCCCTGGCGGTGGGTATTCTGACCCAGGTGCCGGGCGGCGTCGACCACGTGTGTGTGCCCTGCGGCACCGGCGCGACCCTGGCCGGGATTGCCTCGGCGCTGCCCGCCCAGGTGTTGGCCCACGGCTTTGCCGTGCTCAAGGAAAACCCCGGCGGCGAGGATAGCCTCGAGGCGCGAATAACTGCTATATTGAAAGAGTTGGGCGCCACTGCCGCGCGATGGGTCCTGCACCGGGATTTTCACGGCGGCGGCTACGCCAAGTTCCCGCCCGACCTGCGTGCCTTTATGGCGGCGTTTGAAACCCACACGGGTATATTTTTGGACCCGGTTTACACGGCGAAAATGCTTTGGGGACTGTCGCGTTTAGCCAGTCTCGGCAAGTTTGAGAAGAGGGCGCGTATCGTTGTCATTCATACGGGAGGGTTACAGGGACGCCGGGGCTTTGACCTCGATTGAATCTGTGAATTATCAGTCATGTTAAACGCACCGCAATCCGGCCCTGTGCCCAGCCGGCCCGAACTGGCGCTGACCCGGTCGCTGGTTCCTCTCAAGAGCATGAGCGAAAACCATTTAGCGGCGCTGCTGGATACGGGTGCCGTGCTTACTGTATGTGCCGGGCAGGTGCTGTTCGAGCGGGACAGTCGCGATGCCACTCACGTTTATCTGCTGCACGGCGATGTGGCGCTGGCGGACGGGGCTGGCCGCTCGACGATTGCCTCGGCCCGCACCCAGCTCTACCCGCTGGCCCACCGGCGCCGCCGCGCGGCCACGGCGGTGGCAAAAACCGATTGCAGTATCCTGCGCCTCGACAGCGAGGCGCTCGACAAATTATTGGCCTGGAGCCAGATCAGCGAATACCTGCTGGTCGACATAGCCTACCAGCGCGACCTGGACGAAGATGTCGACTGGATGATGACAGTGTTAAAGTCGAACCTGTTTTTCAAAGTGCCGCCGATCAATGTGCAACAAATTTTCTCACGGCTCTCGCCGATGGTGGTGGATGCCGGTGAGGTGATACTGCGCCAGGGCGAGATCGGCGACGGTTGTTACTTTATTAAGGAAGGCAGCGCCAGCGTTACCCGTTCCCCGGACGGCGTCAGCAAGCCGCTGCCGCTGGCCGATATCGGTCCCGGTCGCTGTTTCGGCGAGGACGCGCTGGTGAACGCGGCAGTGCGCAACGCCACAGTGACTATGCAGACCGGCGGTGTGGTGATGCGGCTGGAGAAAAAAGATTTTATTCTGTTGCTGCGCGAGCCGGAGGTCGATACGCTCGAGGGCTCGCAACTGGCCGGCGAAGTGGCGGCGGGTACCGTGATGATCGATGTGCGCACCGAAGAGGAGTACGCGCGCAGTCATGTACACAGGGCGGTCAATATTCCTCTCAACCTGCTGCGGATCAAATCGCGGCTGTTAAATCAGGCGACCCGCTATGTTATCTATTGCAATACCGGGCGCCGCGGCCGCGCCGCGGCCTATCTGCTGAACCAGCAGGGCTTTCAGACGCTGGCACTGGCTGAAGGTATCCATGCACTCGATGCGGAGTCCTGGGCACGCCTGCGCGAGACCGAACACAGTTATGTGCTGCGCAATGGTCAGGTGGTCCAGGGCCAGTAGTCGGGGACGATCATATGCAACTGCGGGTCCGGCGCCGCCGCAGTCCGGTTGCGCAACATCACCGGTTGGCGCTGTTTGGTGAAGTGTTCGAGCAGGTGTTGGCGCACCTCGGCAGCGCTGTAAAGAACGGCCTGCCCCGGGTGGGTCGGTGCCAGCCAGCGCAAGCGCGGCAACCACTCCCAGCCGTGCGGACGTTGCCGGGCCAAAAAATCTTCCAGGTAGTGCCAGGTGCCGCGCAGGTGTCCGGGGTGCGCGCCGGTCGGGGCCGGCACGCTGGTGTGTGCGGGGTAGAGCAACACGCCCCGCAGCAATGCCAGCGGCGTAACCTGCTGCGGGTCTATATCCCGCGCGCGCAGTATCGCCTGCGCCGCCGGTTGCCGCGACAGTTGCAATTGGCGGTCGATCAGGTGCGTCAGTTTGATATCCAGGCGGTCGCGACAGCCCGGCCCGAGCCACTGTCGCCAGTCGCTTGCCGCCGCGCCGGCAGCCGGTGTCCCGAGATAAAATTTAACCGCGGCTTCGGTATGTAAGACCTGTGCGGATGCGTGGCTTTGCAGCAGGAAGTCGAATTCGCCGAGCGTTTTACCGCCTTCGGCAATCTGTAAATTCTGCGCCCGCAGGCTCAGTTGGTCGCACTGCCGGCACAGCGATGACCGGTAAAAAAAAGACAGGAGGTTCTCGAAGTAGATACCGAGCCGGCGGGTCGGGCGATCCGCCAGGTGTTGCAGCAGCGGGGCGGGTGCCTTGTCGAGCTGACTCAGCCACCGCCGCTGCGCGGTATCCGCTGTGCGTGCGTCGATGTCGATGGCGTGCCGGGCGGGCAGTTGCGCCATCAGCGGGGGGCTGAACAGACACCAGGCGAGGTCCCTCACCTGCGGCTGGTGATACACATTCCAAATCAAGGCCGGGTTGCTCCTGGTCTGGTGCCGCGCCGGCGTTGCAGGTCGGTACCACCGGCGTTGGGGTTATGTCGAGACGGTCTGCAGGTGTGCCGATTCTAACATTTCCCGCTATAATGCGGGGCCGACTTGCAGAGACAGATTATTATGGCGGAATTCACCCGGATCGGACTGATCGGCCGGTTGGGCAGCGAGACGGCAGTCTACTCCCTTAAGCGCCTGATTCATTTTCTGCAGACCCAGGGCAGCGAGGTGATCCTGGATGAGGAGACCGCCTCGGTATTGCCGGATCAAACCATGGAAACTGTCACCCGCGACGATCTCGGCAAATCCTGCGACCTGGTGATTGTCGTCGGCGGCGACGGCAGCCTGTTGGGGGCGGCGCGGCTGCTGGCCAAGTTCAATGTGCCGCTGCTCGGCGTCAACCGCGGCCGGCTCGGTTTTCTCACCGATATCACCCCCGAGGAAATCGAGGTCAAGGTCGGTGAAGTGCTGGCCGGCAAGTACATGATGGAAAGCCGGTTTCTACTGGATATGTCGGTGTTGCGCAACGGACAGTTGATCGGCGGTGGTGAAGCGCTGAACGATGTGGTGGTTCACCCCGGCAAATTTATCCGCATGATCGAGTTTGAACTGTATATCGATGGTCAGTTTGTCTACAGCCAGCGCTCCGACGGCATGATCGTGTCGACCCCCACCGGCTCGACCGCCTATGCGCTGAGCGGCGGCGGGCCGATCATGCACCCCAAACTGGATGCCATCGTTATGGTGCCGATGTACCCCCACACACTCAGCAGCCGGCCCATCGTCGTCGACGGCAACGCCGAAATTCGCCTGTTGATCGGAGAGCAGAACACCGCTTATCCCCATGTCACCTGCGATGGGCAAACCCATGTGGTCACCGAACCCGGCGATGAAATTCACGTGCACAAAAAGCCCCATAAGCTACATTTGATTCATCCACTCAACCATAATTTCTACGAAATATGCCGCAACAAACTCGGGTGGGGCAGTCACCTGGTGAACTGACATTATCGTTGCATTACATACAGGAGCCGGGTGTACGGTTTGAGGTATGGCGTGATAGCCAAAGCGTTTCAGGGTTACGACATTATCGGCGACGTCCACGGTTGCAGTAATACGCTGGAGCTTCTGCTGCAACGTCTGGGTTACAGCCGGCGCGACGGCGTCTACCGGCATCGCCGGCGCCAGGCCATTTTTGTCGGCGATGTGGTGGACCGCGGACCGCGTATTCGCGAAGCCCTGCACCTTGTTTACGATATGGTCGAGGGCGGTGCCGCGCAGATGGTGATGGGCAATCATGAGTACAACGCCCTGGGCTATACGACGCCGGGTCCCCCCGGCAGCGGTCACGCCTACCTGCGCGAGCACAATGAGCGGCACAACCGGCTGATTGCCGAGACGCTGGAACAGTTCGCCAACTACCCGGAGGATTGGCGCGGGTTTCTCGACTGGTTTCTCACCTTGCCGCTGTTTCTGGAGGAGCAGGTCGAGCGGCAGAGTTTCCGCGTCGTACACGCCTGCTGGGATGCGACCCTGATCGAGACCTACCGCGAGCGCTTTGCCGACAACCGCGTCGATCGCGACTTTGTCATTGCATCCATGGAGAAAGATTCCTTTGCCGGTCAGGTCATGGACCGACTTACCCGCGGCACGGATATGCGAATACCGGGCGGCGGTGTCATGCACAGTCGCGACGGTTATCAGCGGCACTTTTTCCGCACCAAATTCTGGGCGCAGGACCCGCAGACATACCGCGATGTCGCCTTCCAGCCCGATCCGCTGCCGGACGATATCGCCGATCGGCCCATCAGTCGCGCCGACCGCGCCAAGCTGCTGACTTACGGGGCCACCGAGCCGCCGCTGTTTGTCGGACACTACTGGTTGCAGGGTCGCCCCCGACCGATTCGGCCCAATATCGCCTGTTTGGACTACAGTGCTGTCAAGTACGGACGCCTGGTGGCCTATCGCTATGACGGTGAGTCGCAGTTGCGCACCGACAAGTTCGTCTGGGTCTATGTCGATCCGCCGCAGTGGTCGCAGGAGGTCTAACGCTTGGGAGATTGGGTAAAAGTCACTGCCGTACCGGCCGACGTCGATCTCGGTGATCTGAGCCGCTATCTGTACCAGCAGCGGATCGCCCACCGGGTGACCGAGGAGGTGGGGCGGCAGGTGATCTGGGTCGAGCGGCGCGAAGATGCGGAGCCGCTGCAGCAGTTACTGCGGCGTTTTATCGCCGGCGATATCGTCATCGAGGTGAACCCGAGCGCCGCGCCCGCGCTGCCGGCGGCGCCACCCTGGGCGCGACTGGCCCGGTCCTGGCAGCAGTTGCCCCTGACCCTGAGCCTGATGGTGTTGAGTATTTGCGGTGCCCTGCTCGTGGAGTTGGACGGTACCCTGGGCTGGCTTTACTTCCTCACCTACGAGGCTCCCCGGGTCGTTCAGCAAGGCGAGCTATGGCGGCTGGTGACGCCAATTTTTTTGCACTTCGGCATTTTCCATATTGTCTTCAACAGCCTGTGGTTGTGGGTGCTGGGTCAAAAGCTGGAGAGCTTTATGGGCCCCTGGCGGTTGTTGGGCTTCATCATCCTCACCGCGGTGGTGTCCAACACCTGCCAGTATCTTTGGAGTCGCCCGGTGACGTTCGGCGGCATGTCCGGCGTGATTTATGGGTTTATCGGCTATATCTGGTTGCGCCAGCGCCTGGCGCCGGTGTCACAGTTGGCGCTGCCGTCCGGTTACATCGGTTTTATGTTGTTTTGGCTGGTGCTGTGTATGTCCGGGGTGGTGACTTGGGTGGCGCAGGTGGGCATCGCCAACGCGGCGCATTTTTCCGGTTTACTGGTGGGGGTTATCGCCGGGACCTGGTCGGCGCGGCGGCAGGCGTCACAGTCGTAGTCGGCGCGCAGGGCGATTGCTATACTTAGCGCGCTGGCGACCAGGTGTTGCCGGATGCCGCTGGTGATTAATCGCACGACCGCCGTCGTGCCGGTGGAGGAATTTGGATTTTAGTGATGGATTTCAATGAGTTGCTCGACACACTGACCCCCGAGGTCTACGCCAACCTGAAGCGGGCGGTGGAGCTGGGCAAGTGGCCTGACGGCCGCCCCCTGACCCGCGAGCAGCGCCAGCTCAGCCTGCAGGCGGTGATCGCCTACGAGGTCAAGCACCTGCCGGAGCACGAGCGCAGCGGCTATATTCCCCCGAAGACCCATTCCCACTGTGGCGGCAGCGGCGAGCTGGCCGGGCCCGACGCCGAGCAGCCCCTGAACTGGCACTAGCATGGATGTTATCGCCGCCGGTCACCTGCGCAAAATGCAGGTGGAACTGCAAGAACCTGTCACTTACGCGCTGCCGCTCGACGACACCCTCGTTCCCCTGAACCGCTACCTGGGCGGCTCGCTGGAGTTGCGCTACGGCGGCGCGATCGCTTGTCAGCACTGCGGGCGAGCCACCCGCAAGAGCTTCAACCAGGGGTATTGCTACCTCTGCTTCAAGCGCCTGGCACGCTGTGATCAGTGCATCGTCAGCCCGGAGAAGTGCCACTTCGCGCAGGGCACCTGCCGCGAACCGGACTGGGGCACGCGCTTTTGTATGACCGACCATATCGTTTACCTGGCCAACTCCTCCGGTCCGAAAGTCGGTATTACCCGCGCCTCCCAGGTACCGGTGCGCTGGATCGACCAGGGAGCGGTGCAGGCGCTGCCGTTGTTGCGGGTGCAGACGCGACAGCAGTCGGGACTGGTAGAGGCCTTTCTGCGCCGGTTCGTGGCCGACAGAACCAACTGGCGGGCGATGTTGAAAGGGGAGGCCGGTGCGGTAGACCTGGTCTCACTGGGGCGGCAACTGCTGTGCGAGGCGGCGTCGGTTATCGAGGATTTACAACAGCGCTGGGGTGTGCAGGCGGTGCAGGCGCTGGCGGCGACGGCGGTGGATATCCGTTATCCGGTGCTCGAGTACCCGGCCAAAATCAGCACCCATAACTTTGATAAACAGCCGGTCGCCGGTGGCCGGTTGCTGGGCATCAAGGGCCAGTATCTGTTGCTGGATACCGGCGTTTTGAATATCAGAAAATTTACCTCCTATCATGTCGAACTGGCCGCTGAAACAGCGTAGCGGCCCGTCGCCGCCGGGCGGAGGTTTGAGGATACAGTGATGAAAGACTTCCAACCGCGCGCCATTTTGTTGCGCGATTATCGGGCTCCGGACTACTGGATTGACAAGACCGACCTGCACTTTTCGCTGGCCGAGGAGGCGACGGACGTGACCGCCGAGCTGATGTTGCGACGCAACGCCGAGGCCGCCGCGGGCGCGCCGCTGGTCTTGCACGGCCAGGACATGGAACTGATCGAGGTGGCCGTCGACGGCCGCCCCCTGGCGCCCCGGGAGTATCAACTCACCGACGAACTGTTGACGCTGCCGCAGGTGCCGGCGCAGTTCAAACTCACTTGTAAAACCCGCCTCAAACCGGCGCAAAACACCTCCCTGGAAGGCCTGTATAAATCGCACTCGATGTACTGCACCCAGTGCGAGGCGGAAGGGTTCAGGAAAATCACCTACTACCTGGACCGGCCCGATGTGATGAGTGAATTTACCACCACCATCGACGCCGATCGCAGCCGCTACCCGGTGCTGCTTTCCAACGGCAATCTGGTCGATCGCGGTGAGGGTGATGGCGGCCGCCACTGGGTCCGGTGGCACGACCCGTTTAAAAAACCCGCTTACCTGTTCGCCCTGGTGGCCGGCGATCTCTGCGCGCTTGACGATACCTTCACCACCCGCAGCGGCCGGGAGGTAACGCTGCGCATCTTTGTCGAGGCCAAAGACCTGGATAAATGCGATCACGCCATGGCGTCGCTGAAAAATGCCATGGCCTGGGATGAAAAAGTCTACGGGCGCGAATACGATCTCGACATTTTTATGATCGTGGCGGTGGACGATTTCAATATGGGCGCGATGGAGAACAAGGGCCTCAACATTTTTAACACCTCCTGCGTACTGGCCAAACCGGAGACGACCACCGATGCCGGTTTCCAGCGCGTTGAAGCCGTGGTGGCCCACGAGTACTTTCACAACTGGTCCGGCAATCGCGTCACCTGCCGCGACTGGTTTCAGTTGAGTCTGAAAGAGGGGTTCACCGTCTTTCGCGATGCCGAGTTTTCCGCCGACATGGGCTCGCCTACGGTGAAGCGGGTGGAAGATGTGTCGCTGTTGCGCACCCTGCAGTTTGCCGAGGATGCCGGGCCCATGTCGCACCCGGTGCAACCGGCGTCGTTTATCGAGATATCCAACTTCTACACACTGACGATCTATGAAAAGGGCGCCGAGGTGGTGCGCATGCTTCGCAACCTGTTGGGAGCGGCGCAGTTTCGCCGCGGTTCGGACCTGTATTTCGAGCGCCACGACGGCCAGGCGGTGACTATCGACGATTTTGTCAAGGCGATGGAGGATGCCTCGGGTCGCGACCTGGGTCAGTTTAAACGCTGGTATTCCCAGGCCGGCACGCCGGTGCTTGAGGTCGACGGTGTTTACGACGCCGGGCGGGAAGAGTTTACCCTGACCGTCAGTCAATCCTGTCCGCCGACGCCGGACAGCGAAACCAAGCTGGCCTTTCACATCCCGCTGGCCGTGGGACTGGTGGGCGAGGCCGGTCCCCTGGCGCTGCGGTTGCGCGGCTCCGACTCAGGCACTGGCGAGGCGGATCAGGGCAGTTGTGTGCTGGAACTCACCAAACCGCAACAGACGTTCGTATTCGAAGGCGTGGCGGAAAAACCGGTGCCCTCGTTGTTGCGCGGTTTTTCCGCCCCGGTAAAACTGCATTACGATTACAGCCGCGACGATCTGATGCGCCTGATGAGCCGCGACAGCGACGGCTTCTGTCGCTGGGACGCCAGCCAGCAGTTGGGGGTGGCGGTGATCGGCGACCTGATCGACCGCTATGGTAAAACCGGTGAATTGCACCGCGAGCCGGCCGACCCGCGACTGCTCAGCGCCCACCGCGAGCTACTCGACGATGACAGTCTCGATCGGGCCATGGTGGCGCTGATGTTGCGGTTGCCCACCGAGGCTTATCTGAGCGAACTGGCCGACACCGTTGACGTGGAGGCCATACACGCGGCGCGCCAACACCTGCGCAAAGCGCTGGCACTGGCATTGGCCGAACAGTGGGAACGGGTCTACCACGGCAATTGCAGCGACGAGGCCTACCGCGCGGACGCCGGCGCTATTGCCCGGCGCAGTTTGAAAAACACCGCTTTGGGTTACCTGGCGTTGCGGGAAGACGACAACAGTCTGGAGCTGTGCCGCACGCAGTTTGAACAGGCCGACAATATGACCGACGTCCTGGCGGCCCTGGCCTGCCTGGTGAACGGCACATCCGCCGCCGCCACTGCCGCCAGTACGGCGGCGCTGGCGGCGTTTTACCAGCGCTGGCAACACGAGCCGCTGGTGGTCAATCAGTGGTTATCGGTACAGGCCGGCTGTGTGGCACCGGGGGGGCTGGCGCGGGTCAAAGCGCTGTTGCAACACCCGGGATTCGACATCAAGAACCCCAACAAGGTGCGCGCGCTGATCGGTACCTTCTGCAATCAAAACGCGATCAACTTTCACCTGAAATCCGGCGCCGGCTATCGTTTTCTGGCCGACCAGATCATTGTCCTGAACCGCCTCAATCCGCAAATCGCCGCGCGTATGACCACGCCGCTGACGAAGTGGCAGAAGTACGACCCGCAGCGACAGATCCTGATGAAGTCGGAACTGGAGCGGATTTTGATCGAACCGGATCTGTCGAAAGATGTTTACGAAGTGGTCAGCAAAAGTCTCCGCTGAGCGGCGCCACCGGCACGGTGGCCGCAGCCGGCAGTGCGGATGATGACAGCGGTGGGACAGCGCCGGTGACGGCACTGCTGGATGGCGGCAGTGACATCACCTCCGGGAGCACCGGCATGCCCTGTGTACAGCACCCGGGTCAGGCGCAGGCCAGGTATTTGTGCATCTTCTCCTCGATGGTGCCGCAGATGGTGCGCACGTCGAACTGCGAGTGGCTCTCGAGTCGCTCGGGGAGCAGGCGATGCAGATGCAGGATCGGGCTCTTGCGGTTGAGCTCTTTCAAATCCTTGTTGGTGATAACCGGTAAAAACGGAGTGTCCGTCTTGGCCGCTACTTTTTCCAGCCCCTGGGCCAGCGGTGTGACTTTCAGTTTACCGTTGAGGCGGCTTTTGTGGGAGAGAAACAACCCTTTCTTACCCACCACTTCACCGGGCAGGATATACAGCCCGGTGCTGACAACGGCATCGCTGTCAATCGACTGGAAGATATCGTGATGGGCGTTGGGGTTGGGCAGCACCAGCAGTTTGCTGTTGTCGGCGGTGATCGGCCAGATATTGTAGTTGGCGTAGACCTGGCTCACCGCGCCGGAGAATACACACAGCGAATCTTCGAAGCGCTGTAAAAAATTAACGGCCTTGTCTTTGTAATGTATACCATGAAGATTCCAGATTAACTGGTAGTTTGCCATAGTGTCTCGCTTGTCTCTGACCCGTTACAGGCGCCGGCCGGCGGCACCTGCTTCTTTGTTGCGGTTGTTTGTGCCGTTTTCCCGTTCCAACTCGCACTCCGGTGTGGCGACAGTCGACCCGGCGGTGGCGCAGGGAAGCTACCGCCCGGATACCGCGTTAGTTTGCTTCACATCGTTAAAATACTATAGCCGACCCTGGCGCCGGCTTGATGTCACTCAATAAATGGCCGCTTTATCGTATTGCCCTCAGCACAGGCGATTGTCGCGGTGCACCGGGGATGGGCGGATTTCCAAAATCGCGACCGCTTTTTCTCGCTGAAAAGCCTTCATATCAGATCGGGACTGCCGGTATCAGAATGGTCTGCGGATGCCGTGAGTACGAAAGTTGTTGTTTTGGTCGACTGGCAGTATACAAACTGCTGGATGTCAATTTCTTGACACAGTTCACATTTTGGTTCGGCGTGGGTTCGTTTGGATACCGGTAACAGTAAAAATCGCCCGGGGGGCGGTCATGGTTGCAAAACCGCTGTGACCGCTTATCATCTGTCGCCCACTTCCTGACCTGACAAACTCATGGCGCTCGCTGTTACCGATATTGTGTTGTTGCTCGGGACCGGCCTGTTGGCCGGTGTCATCAATGTACTGGCCGGAGGCGGTTCGAATCTGACGCTGCCGGCGCTGATGGTATTGGGTATGCCGGCCGACGTCGCCAATGCCACCAATCGGGTCGGAGTGTTCCTGCAGTCGCTGGTGGCGGTCCGGGGCTTCAGGCAGTACGGCAAACTTGCCAGCGGCGATCTGGTGGCGATCCTGGCACCGATGCTGATCGGCGGGGCGGTCGGCGCCGCCAGTGCCTCGGTGTTGCCCAACTGGCTGCTCAAGCCCCTGTTGCTGGGCGCTATGATCGCCATGGCGCTGGTGATCCTGATCCGTCCGGCGGTGATAGCGCCACCTCCCGGCACCGCGGCGCTGCCGGTAGGTGGCCGGCCGGGGGCGGTGGCGGCATTGTTCGCGGCCGGTTTTTACGGCGGCTTCGTGCAGGCGGGGGTCGGCTTTATCCTGCTGGCGGCGCTGGCCGGCAGCCTGCGCTACGACCTGGTGCGCGCCAATGCCCTGAAGATGCTCTGCACGGCGGTATTCACGGCGGTGGCACTGGTGGTGTTTATCGCCCGCGATCAAATCGCCTGGGTGCCGGGCCTGGTGCTGGCGGCGGGTAACATGGTGGGCGCCTACGTGGCTGTGAAGGTGGCCATTGGCATCAGCCAGCAGACGTTGAAATGGTTCCTGTTGGTGATGACTGTGGCGGTCAGTCTGGCGGCGCTGTTCACCGGTCACTGACTGCCGCGGGCGCTGCGCCGGTCAGCTATCGGTCTCGTCATCCCCGCCCAACAGCGCATCGCGTTCTGCCTGGCTGATACTGGTGCCGGTGTTGAGGCGCGCGTCTATGGCGTGGCACACCCGGTTGCGCCCGTTCTGCTTGGCCTGGTAGAGGTATTGATCGGTGCGCTTGAGGAACGCCTCGGGGGTTTCCGTATCGCCGGGGGCAAATACATCGACGCCAAAACTGGCGGTTAATCGGATCACCTGGTCGTCGATGCGCAACGGACTGTTGACGATGGTATTGCGCAGCCGCTCCGCCACCTGAATGCCCATCAGCAGGCTGGTGGACGGCAGGACCACGGCGAACTCCTCGCCGCCGTAGCGGCAGGGCACATCCAGTTTGCGCACCGCGCCCCGAATCGCCGCGGTGGCGTTGACCAGTGCGGCATTGCCGGTATCGTGCCCCCAGGTGTCGTTGACCAGCTTGAAGTGATCGAGGTCCAACATAATCAGAGTGGTGGGCTGGGCAGAGCGCCGGGTGCGTTCGATTTCCTGTTCCAGCGACTGGATCAAGTGGCGGTAATTGAATACGCCGGTCAGGGTGTCAGTGCGCACCTGTTCGGCCAGTTCGCGGTTTTGCTGCCGTAGCCGGGCCAACTCGTCCAGGAAGGCGCAATGGCTCTCGCCGACCGGACAAACCAGGGGTATTGTTTCCCGATCCTTCATAAGATTGGTGTCAATCGTCCCGCTGTTGTGCGTCATAATTATAATTATTCTAGTGTAGTTCTGTTAAAAACGGACTGACAAGTGGTCGTTTGGCTCAGCCCGCGGCGTACAGCTCCGGCAGCGCCGGGTCGGCGCCGCGGCGGCTCGCTTTCGCGGCGGCGGGCCGCTGTGCCCGCAGTCGCGCAAGGCACGCCAGCAAGGTGTTGCACAGTTGCCGCACATTGCCGCTGCCGGAGTTTTCAGCATAGAGCAGAGCCTCCAACTCGGCACAGCAGGCGCTGGCTTCGTCATCCGCCAGTCGCGCCGCCAGATCGGCGATGCGGGTCAGGTGCGGTTCCTGCCAATACAGTTGCGCCCATTGCAGCAGCGCCCGGCGGATGGCCCGTGGTTCGCCGTTACTGCAAGTCGCGCGCAGTTGCTGGAACGCCTTGGCTTCGGTGTCGACGGCGTTGCCGCGCGGGGTGTCTGCAGGCGCCGCCGACTGTGGGCCGGCGGCGCGGCGCCAGAGCCAGGCAAACAGCAATGCCAACAAGGCTGACAGCGCCGTGGCCACTTGCCAGGCCCACAAGCTTCCCGCGGTAGTGATCGGTGCTGCAACCGTGGAGCCGGGCGCCGGCGCAGTGGCGGCGGGGGTCATGGCGGCGACGGTGCCGGTGGCCGCCGCCGGTGCCACGTCGATAACCTGGGGCGGCAGTGTGATTTCGCGCTGGCGGTCGTTGGCGGTATCCCACCAGGTCACCACCACCGCCGGCAGGGTGACCTGGCCCGGTTGAGTGGGTACCAGCGCCTGGCTTTCCACCCGCACCCCGCGGATGCCGTCAGCGGACTTGAAGTCTTCACTCTGTGGTTGCTCGGGATACACCTTGATGCTGTCGATATTACCCGCTGGCAGCGGCGGCAACTGGGCGGCGGTCAAGCCGCGGGCGCTGAGTTCCAGGGTGCGTGTGATAGGTTCTCCCACCGTGAAGGCATCGGGGTTGCGGTTCCAACTCTGCACCAGGGCCACATCTTCGGCCGGCAGCCACGGCTGGTCCGCCGGGTAGGTCGCGGGCCGGGGGCGTACTTCGACGTTCAGCGGCTGGCTGCGCAGGCGTTTGATGCTGCCGCCGCTGGGGCCGAAGAAACTGCTGCGGTTGCCGGCCGTGGTCACCGACCAGGTCAGGGCGGGAATGGTCAACTCGCCACTCGACTGCGGGAATACCGCGTAGACGGATTCCACCACCGCATAGGTTTTGCCGGCCATATTGCGCTGGTAGCGGTGGTCGGCGATCTCCTCGACCCGTGCGCCCGGCAGGCGGATGTCCTGGCTCTTGACGCTTTGCAGGGTGACCGAGGTGAACAGCCGCACGTTCAGGATAAGCTGCTCCTGTACATAGACGGCGGACTTGCCGATTTCCGCTTCCAGGAAAATATCCGCCTGGTTGCCGCGGCGCCCGGCGACCGGGTCGAGCACGGTGATTTCGATGGCATCACTGAACGCGCCGCGATACTCGAACGACGGAATCAACAGCTTGCCGACGCGTTTCGGCGCCAGTTGAATCTGCCATTGGGTGAACGAACTCACGCGCCCGTTGATGACCTGGTACTGACTGCGCTCGCTGGGTGCGGAGAGCAGCTCGAAATCGGCGCCGAGTTCGGAAAAATCCGGCCGGCCCGAGCTGCTCTGCTCGTTGATGCGAATCGTCAGTGTCACCGAGTCTTCCAAGGTGATTTTCTTGCGATCCACACTGGCACTGAGTTCTACGGCCCCGGCCAGCGCCGCCTGCGCCAGCAACAGCAGGGCAACGGCGGCGCTGCGCAGGCGGCCCGCGCGTGCCGGTGAAGATGTCCGCGGGATTGCCGCTGGTGATACCTGGATGAGTGAGGCCACTGTTGTCAAAGGTCCTGTCTTAATCAAAGGTGTTGTTTAAACGTCTTGCGCAAAGGTCCGACTGTAAAGGTCCGACTGTAAAGGTCCGACTGCAAAGGTCCGACTGCAAAGGTACGATTCGGTCGGGATTCGATGTCGCCGGCGTTCCATGCGCCGAAAACTCGATGCCGTCGAGGTCTGATAGCGTCGGGGCCGGATTTCCGGACGGATCGGCTGTTGCGAGGCTGATGTCCACTTTAACGGTCCTGTTACCTGTTGTGAGTCGGGCCAAAGGCTGCGCAATTACCAGCGTTTATTGGCCTTGTTTTCAGGCGGTTGCCAGATGCCGGCCCGGTATTCTTTGCGGCGCTGGCGGTATTGGTGCTGAAACTTCTGCCGCAACAGTCCGCTCGGGTCGTCGGGTATTTGTCGCAACCACTGCTCCAGTGCCTGTTCCCGCTCGCTGTCACCGGTGCCGGAGGCTGTCGATACGGTGCCGGCCTGGTCTTCCCCGTCCTCTGGCTGCAATTCGCCGGCCGCTTGCTGTGCCTGTGAGTCTGCCTTCGACTCAGCGCCGGACGCCGGGGGCGGCTGCTCGCCTGCCGGTGTCTGCTCCTGGCGCTGTCGGCCCGCTTCATCGGGGGCTGGGTTTTGCGGCTGGCTGCCGCCCTGGGGTGGCTGGCCGTCCTGTGACGGCTGTCCCTGAGACTGCTGTTGAGACTGCTGTTGTCCCGCCTGGCCGCCGTCGGACTGCTGTTGCTCGCCGTCGGTCTGGTCCTGGCCGCCTTGCTGATTTTGGTTCTGCTGTTGTTCCTGCTGTTTTTTCAGTGCCTCCACGATCTCGGCGTTGTGCCTGGCAGCCTCCAATTGCGGGTCTTTCTCCAGTGCCTCCCGGTAGGCTTCCAGGGCGGCGTCCAGTTGCCCCGCCTGCGCCAGGGCATTACCGCGGTTGTAGGCATCGCCGGCCCGATCGCCGTTGGCGAAGGCCTCGGCCGCGGCTTCATAGTTGCCGCTGCGGTAATGGGCGCTGCCGCGCCAGCGATGATCGCGAAACTGTTGCGCGGCGGCCTCTGCATCGCCGCGCTGGAGACTCTCCTGGCCCTGCTGGTCCGGGCGCTGCCAGAGATCGTCCCAGAGATCGGCGCGGGCGGGCGCCGGCTGCAGCAGCGGCACGGTCACCAGCGTGACAGCCAGCAGCCAGCCGCGGCGAAACGAGAGTGCCGCCAGTGGCAACAGTAACAACGCCAGGTAGGCGCCCAGGTCATTCCAGGTATCGAATTCCCGCTGCAACTCGCGGGTGTCGTCAGCGAACGGCAGCGGCGGCTCGGACAGGCGTTTGATATCCGCATCGGTGGGCAACAGCGGGGTGTAGACACCGCCCAGCGCCTGGGCCATATCGCGCAGTTGCCCGCTGCCGACCCGCGCCACCACTATGCCGCCCTGGCGATCCTTGGCAAAGCCGCCGTTGCCGAGTGGAATCGGCGCGCCTTCATCGGTGCCGACCGACATGACCGACAGGGTGAAACGCCCGTCCCGCAGGCGTTCCTTCACGGTGGCCCGCGCCTCGGGCTCCACGCCGTCGGTGACCAGCAGCAGGCGGCCGCGGCGGATACCGGCATCGTCGAAAAGCTGCAGCGCCAGCTCCACCGCCATCTCGGTATTACTGCCGCTGAGCGGCATCACACTCGGGTGCAGGGCCGGCAACAGACTGTCAATGGTGCGGGTATCATCGGTCAGGGGTGTCACCACATGCGCTTCACCGGCATAGGCGACCAGCGCGGTGACACCCTCTACCCGTTTGTTGAGCAGGTCGGTCAATTTGTGTTTGGCCCTGACCAGGCGCGAGGGTTTTAAATCCTGGGCCAGCATCGACGGCGACAGGTCCAGCAAAATGACCAGTGCCGATTCGGTTTTGTGCACCGGTTGCGGTAGCTTCTCCCAGGTGGGGCCGGCCAGGGCGACGGCGGTGATCAGCCACGCCAGCCCCAGCGCCCAGAAGGGCAGTTGCTGGCGCTTCGACAGGGTGCCGGCCAGCAGGTGTTGCAGCAATTCCGGGGCAATCAGGTCGGCCCAGGACGTGGCGGTGCGCGACTGGCGCTGCAACAGCCAGATCAGCGCGCAGGCGGGCACCAGCGCCGCCAGCCACCAGGGGCGTAAAAAGTGAAAATCGCTCATTGTGTCAAACATTGGCTGCTACACCGCTATCTGTCAGTCGACATGTAATCTAGCACTTGTCAGTGACCACCATTTTTCCGTTACTACTGTTGCACCACTCTTTTTTTCAACACGAGTCTTATTTTTCCAACACGAGTTTTCCACCACTTTGCCGAGCCGGGCGCCGCCGGTACAGCTGCCGCCCGGCAAGCCCGAAACTGAGCAGGAGCGCCAGACCCAGCGGCCAGTGGAACAGTGCACGGGTCGGGCGAAAGACCTCGTTGTCCTGCTCGATCGGTTCGAGTTGGTCAAGGGCGAGGTAAATGTCCCGCAGCTGCGCCGGGTCCCGCGCCCGGAAGTATTGCCCGCCGGTCTGCTCGGCGATGCGTTTCAGGCTCTCCTCGTCAAGGTCGATGGAGGGGTTGATACGCCGGGCGCCAAAGGTACCGCCGAAGATACCCGGTGTCACCATCTCGTCGGCCCCAATGCCGATGGTGTATATTTTGACCTTCGCCTGCTGCGCCAGTTCTGCCGCCCGCAGCGGTGTCACCTCGCCGGCGGTATTGGCGCCGTCGGTCAACACGATCAATACCCGGCTCGATTCCGGGCGCTCGCGCAGGCGTTTGATGGACAGGCCGATAGCGTCGCCGATGGCGGTTTTTTCACCGGCAAAGCCCAACTGCGCCTCTTGCAACAGGCGGTTGACCGTGACCCGGTCGAAGGTGAGCGGCGCCTGCAGATAGGCCCGGGTGCCGAACAGCACCAGGCCCAGTCGATCGCTTTTGCGGCGTTCGACAAATTCGCCCACCACCCGTTTTACCACCGACAGGCGATCCACTTGTTGGTTGGCCACCTGCATATCCCGGGTTTCCATACTGCCGGAAATATCCACCGCCAGCAGCAGGTCGCGGCCGCTGGCGGGCAGCGCGATGGGGGCGCCGATCCACTGCGGTCGCGCCGCCGCCAGCACACAGGCGAGCCAGATGCCCAGCAGCAGCCCCAGCGACCAGCGACCGGCGCCGCTGCGGGTCTGGCCACCGCGTTCGAGGCCCGCCAGGGTGTCATAGAAGGGCACCAGTAACGCGGCCTCCTCCCGTTTGTTGGCCGGCATCAGGAAATAGACCAGCGCCGGCAGCGGCAACAGTAACAGCACCCAGGGCCATTGCAACTCAAGCATAGGGAAACTCCGCGGTGGGGCGGTGGTGCTTGATCCAACCCAGCGCGAGGCGGTGAATCTCGTTCAATTCGGCGGTATTGGCCGGGTCTGTTGCCGTGCGGTAGGGGGCGGAGCGTAAGAACGCCAGCATGGCGGCCGACGGGGTCTGGGAGCCGGCGGTACTGGCCAGGAAGTTCGCCCAGGCTTCGCCGCTCAACTTCGCTACCAGCGGGCGGCGGTAGGCGGCCAGTGCCGTGCGTTTGAGCAGGCGGTTCAGGGCCCGCGCGTAGCGGGCGCCGTCGCGATCGGATTCGTAATCCCGCCAGGCTGCCAGCGCCGCTGCCTTGGCAGCCCGGCGGTAAGCATTGTGACGCCAATAGGCGCGCAGTTTGAGCGCCGCCCACAGCAACAGGGTGCAGCCGGCGGCGGCTACCAGCCACCAGCCCGGTGCCGGCGGCCAGAGGGTAACCGGGTCGGGCAATTCGATATCCAGCAGGTTGGGGATCGGCGGCTGGGTGGGGTTGGCGGGCACGGTTTGGGTCACCGGCGTTTTCTCCCGTACAGACCGCGCAACAGGGCTACCGGGTCATCGCCGGTAGCGACACTCACCAGCGGCACCGCCAGTGCGGCGCAGGTTTTTTGCAGCGCCCGGCGGCGCTGTTGGTAGCGCTGGGAAAAGGCTTGCGCAAGCTGCGGGTCGGCGGTGTCGACGGGCAGGCGGCGCTGCCCGTCACTGACCGTGAGTCGGGTGGTGTCGGGCAGCCTGCTCTCCAGCGGATCGGCAAGGGCAAACAGGGTAATGTCGGTGTGCCGGGCGAGCTGAAACAACTGCTCTTCGCAGGCGCGGGTAAAATCGTGGAAGTCACTGATCAGAAATACCGCACTGCCGGGCTTGGATACCCGGCGCGCATCGGCCAGCATATCCTCCAGTCGCTTGCCGCCGGCGGGGGCGACCGGTGTGTGCAGGCGATGGTTGCTCTCGTGCAATTGATGAATCAGTTCCAGCAGTGCGTGTTTGCTGCGGCGCGGGCGGATATCGTGGTGATCCCGATCGCCGAACACCTGGGCGCCGATGCGGTCGCTGTTGTTCAACGCAGCCCAGCCCAGCAGACTGGCCAGGTGGGCGGCCAGCACCGATTTAAAACAGCCGCGGCTGCCGAAAAACATCGGCGCGCGCTGGTCGACCCAGACGAACACCGGGCGCTCGCGCTCCTCCCGGTAGAGCTTGGTGTAGGCCGCCTGGGTGCGGGCGGTTACGCGCCAGTCGATACTGCGAATGTCATCGCCGGGCTGATAGGGCCGCACCTCCTCGAACTCCATGCCGCGGCCGCGAAAACGGGTGCGCACCTGGCCGCTGATCACGGCGGCGCTGGGGCGGCGGGCGAACAGTGCCAGTTCACCGGCGGCAAATCGCAGTCGCAGCAGGGTGTCGATGTCGGTATAGGCACCCGAGGGGCTTAAGGTGTCGAGGGGGTCCATGGCCGGTCTAACCCACCGCCACCTGGCTGACCAGTGTATCGATAACCTGGTTGGCCTGAACACCGTTGGCCTCGGCCTCGAATGTGAGCAGCAGGCGGTGGCGAAACACGTCGTGAATAACGGCCTGTACATTGTCCGGGCTGACGAAGTCGTTGCCCTGCAGCCAGGCGTGAGCGCGGGCGCAGCGGTCGAGCGCGATAGTGCCGCGGGGGCTGACGCCGAACTCGATCCAGTTGGCAAGCTCCGCATGCACGCCGGCCGGTTCCCGGGTGGCCATGGTCAACTGTACGATATAGTCCTCAACGGTGTCGGCCATATGCAGGTCCAGCACCGCCTGGCGCATCTGCGCCAGGGCCGTCTGACTAAGGCGGGTCGGCGCTGCCGGCACAGGGCTGTCACCGGCCTCTAGACGCACCTGTTGCAAAATGCGTTTTTCGGCCTCTACGTTTGGGTACTTGACTTCCACATGCATCAGGAAGCGGTCCAACTGGGCCTCGGGCAGCGGATAGGTGCCCTCCTGCTCAATCGGGTTTTGGGTCGCCATCACCAGAAACAGATCGGGCAGGGGATAGGTCTGGCGCCCGACGCTGATCTGGCGCTCGGCCATGGCTTCGAGCAGGGCCGATTGCACCTTGGCCGGCGCCCGGTTAATTTCATCGGCCAGCACCAGGTTGTGAAAGACGGGACCGGGCTGGAATTCAAAGGTGTGGGTTTCCTGCCGATAGACATCGGTACCGGTCACGTCCGAAGGCAGCAGGTCGGGCGTAAACTGAATGCGGTGAAAGTTGCCTTCAATACCGTCGGAGAGAGTTTTGATGGCCTTGGTCTTGGCCAGTCCCGGAGCCCCTTCCACCAACAGGTGGCCGTCGGCCAGCAACGCCATCAACAACCGTTCCACGAGGTGGTTTTGGCCGATAATATGGCCACTTAGCCACTCCCGAAGCTGCTGCATAGTGTTAATATCGCTCATAGTTTTCCGGTTCAAGTGATTTGGATGAAAATTGTTCAAGCTGTTGATTAGGAACGTAATTTTAATGGCAAAACAGCAGTGTTCAAGTACCTTCAACTAGACTCTGTGATGAGATTTAGGTTCCAGACAGAACCCCCGGCATAGACTATGCTTGGTAAAGACTTGTTATAGCCGGAGCAAATGGTAACCCAATAAGGGGATAAATTGTGGATATAAGCGTGGTGGTAACCGACTCGAAGGAAATATTTTTCGAGCAATTGCGCGGTTACATCGATGAAAAGTTGCACGGCGCCGAGAGAGACAGTGTCGTCGACTTTGCCGACCAGTACTTCGAGCAGTACCCGCTGGAGGAGTTGGAAGGGCTCCAGGTCAGCGATGTCTACGGCAGTATCTACAGTTGGTGGAATTATCTGCAGGAGCACAACCTGGGTTCTCCAAAAGTCCGGGTGTTCAACCCGAGCCTGGAAGAGGACGGCTGGCTCTGCCCGCATACCGTAGTGGTGGTATTGCAACGGGACATGCCGTTTTTGGTGGACTCCATCCGCATGGAAATCAACCGCCGCAACATCGCCATTCACGCGGTCAAGAGCACCATTGTGAACCTCGCGCGCAATGCCCAGCACCGCCTGGTGGAGCTGGCGGGCAGGGACGGCAGTGACAAACAGCCCCGCAGCAGTAAGAACAAGACGTTTCAGAAAGAGGCGCTCGTCTGCCTGGAAATCAACCTGCACACCTCGGAATCGGATATGCAGGAGCTGGCCCGCTCCATCGACTCGGTGCTGACCGATGTGACCGCGGTGGTGGACGACTACCAGCCGCTGCTGGACCGGGCGGAGACAGTGGAGAAAAATCTCGGCCTGGCGCCGAAAAAAGTGCTGCCCGAGCAGATCCAAGAGAGCCAGGAGTTTATTCGCTGGCTGATGAGCCACTTCACGTTCATGGGCTATTCGGAGTACGAGTTTGAGGGCGCAGGCGAGGACAAACACCTGCGGGAACTGCCGGATAAACGCCTGGGTCTGTTCAAGCTGTACGGCCGCGCCGCCGCCAGTGTGCAGATCGATAATTTCAACCCCGGCATGGCGCGCTTTCACCTGACGCCGAAACTGCTCACCTTTTCGAAGTCCTCGATGCGCTCACGGGTGCACCGGCGCGCCTACTCCGATTATGTCGTGATCAAACGCTACAGCGAGACCGGCGAAGTGATCGGCGAGAGCCGCTTTCTGGGTCTGTACACCTCGCCGGTCTATACCCTGTCGCCGACGAAAATTCCGGTGATCCGCCAGAAGATCGCCCAGGTTATCGACGCTTCCGGGATCGACCCCTCGAGTCACGACGGCAAGGTGTTGAAGCAGGTGTTGGAGACCTTCCCCCGCGACGAACTGTTTCAGAGCAGCACCGGCGAACTGTTTGAAACCGCCATCGGCGTGGCGCGCATCAACGAGCGGCATATGGTGCGGCTGTTTATGCGCAAGGACCTGTACGGCAAGTTTGTCAATTGCATCATCTATATTCCGCGCGAGGAGTTCAACACGCAGATTCGCCTGAAAATCCAGCAGCTGATCGGCGAAGCGCTGCAGACCGACGAACATGAGTTTACCACCTATTTCTCCGAATCAAGCCTGGCGCGCACCCATATTGTCTTCCGCATCGATCCGGATAAAAAAATCGATTACGACATCCGTCGACTCGAGCAAAAGATTGTCGACATCACCCGCAGTTGGGCCGACCACCTGCGCGCTTCACTGGTCGAATCCTACGGCGAGGAGCGCGGCACGCGGTTGTTCTACGAGTACCGGGACGCCTTTCCGACGGCCTATCGCGAGACCTATGAAGCCCGCGCCGGTGTGCACGACATTGAGAGTTTTGCGCCGCTGCGCACGGAAGACGAAGTGGCGATGAGTTTTTATCAACCGGTGGGGGTCGATAAAAACGCCATGCGCTTCAAAGTGTTTCGTCTCAACCGCGGTCTGGAACTGTCCGATGTGATTCCGGTGCTCGAACACCTGGGTCTGCGCGTGATCGGCGAACATCCTTTCAAGATTCAAAAAAGCGATGGCGGCTCCGTGTGGCTGCACGACTTCGACCTGGTGTTTGGCCTGCCCATTACCATCGACGTACACGCCGCGCGCAACCATTTCCAGGAGGCCTTCGCCGCCATCTGGCGCGGCCAGACCGAGAGCGACGCGTTTAACCGGCTGGTGCTCGGTGCGCGCCTGAGCTGGCGCGAAGTCGGCCTGTTGCGCGCCTACGCCGCCTACATGAAACAGACAGCGTTTAACTTCAGCCAGGGCTATATCGCCAATACCCTGGCCAATCACCTGGAAATCACCCGCAACCTGGTGGCGTTGTTCAAGGCCAGTTTCGAGCCGCGGGTCAACCAGGGCAAAGAAAAGGATTTGCAGCGTATTGAGCGCTTGAAGAACAAGATTATCGACAGTTTGGAAAAAGTCGATAATCTCAACGAGGATCGCATCATCCGCCGCTACCTGGATATTATCAGCGGCACCCTGCGCACCAATTTTTTCCAGCCCGGCGCCGACGGCGAGCCGAAGCGGTATATTTCTTTCAAATTCAGCCCGCGCAATATTCCGGATATTCCCGAGCCGCGGCCGATGTTTGAGATCTTTGTCTACTCGCCGCGAGTCGAGGGTGTGCACCTGCGCGGCGGCAAGGTGGCCCGCGGCGGCCTGCGCTGGTCTGACCGCCTGGAGGACTACCGCACCGAAGTACTGGGACTGGTAAAAGCGCAGCAGGTTAAAAACGCGGTGATCGTGCCGAACGGCGCCAAGGGTGGCTTTGTCTGCAAACGGCCGCCGCAGGCCGGCGGGCGCGAGGCGCTGCTGGCGGAGGGTATTGCCTGTTACAAGATTTTTATTCAGGGCTTGCTCGATATCACCGATAATTTTATCGACGGTGAGGTGGTACCGCCCAAACAGGTGATCAGGCGGGACGAGGACGATCCCTACCTGGTGGTGGCCGCCGACAAGGGCACGGCGACTTTCTCCGATATCGCCAATGAAATATCGGCGCAGTACAACCACTGGCTTGGCGATGCCTTCGCCTCCGGTGGCAGCCAGGGGTACGACCACAAAGGCATGGGTATCACGGCCAAAGGTGCCTGGGTGTCGGTGCAGCGGCATTTCAAGGAAAAGGGCGTCGATATTCAAACGGAGGATTTTACCGTTATCGGCGTTGGCGATATGGGCGGTGATGTGTTTGGCAACGGCATGCTGCTGTCGGAGCATATCTGTTTGGTGGCGGCGTTCAATCACCTGCATATTTTTGTCGATCCGAGCCCGGATTCCGCCGCCAGTTTTCGCGAGCGCAAGCGTCTGTTCGAGACGCCCGGCAGCAGTTGGGAGGACTACGACAAGGCGTTGATTGCCAAAGGCGGCGGTGTCTTTTCCCGGGCCGCCAAGGCGATTATCATCACCGAGGAAATGCAGGCGCGCTTTGATATCGCAGAGGCCAGTCTGACCCCGAACGAGTTATTGCACCGCCTGTTAAAGGCGCCGGTGGACCTGATCTGGAACGGCGGTATCGGCACCTATGTAAAAGCGTCCTTTGAAACCGACGCCGATGTGGGCGACAAGGCCAACGATGCCCTGCGGGTCGATGGTCGCGACCTGCGCTGCCGGGTGTTTGGCGAGGGCGGCAACCTCGGTATGTCACAGCTCGGGCGTATCGAATACGCCCTTAACGGCGGTGCCTGTAACACCGACTTTATCGATAATGCCGCCGGCGTCGACTGTTCCGATCACGAAGTCAATATCAAAATTCTGCTCAACGACATTGTCACCGCCGGTGACATGACGCAAAAACAGCGCAACAAACTACTGGCCGATATGACCGATACGGTGTCGGAGCTGGTGCTGACCAACAACTACCGGCAGACCCAGGCTATCAGTCTGGCACAGTACCAGGCGCCGGCGCGGATCGGCGAGTACCGCCGCCTGATCAATGCGCTGGAAGCGGAGGGGCGCCTCAATCGGGTACTGGAGTTTATTCCCGACGACGATACGTTACTCGAGCGCCAAACCCAGGGCAACTACCTGACCCGGCCCGAATTATCGGTGCTGATTTCCTATGCCAAGGTCGCGCTGAAGGAGGAACTGACCGGTTCCGATGTGCCGGAGGACCCGTATATGGCGAAGGCGGTGGAGCATCCGTTCCCGCCGGTGTTGCGGAAAAAGTACCGCAAGCAGATCTACGGCCACCACCTGCGCCGTGAGATTGTGGCCACCCAGGTGGCCAACGACATGGTCAACAATATGGGTATCACATTCTGTCACCGGCTGATGGAATCCACCGGCGCCAGCGTCGGCCAGGTCGCCAAAGCCTATGTCACCGCCCGGGACATCTACAAGCTGGATGCCTACTGGCGCCAGGTGGAGGCGCTCGATTACAAGGTGCCGGCCCAGTTACAACTGCAGCTGATCGGCAATATCATGCGCCGGGTGCGGCGCGGGACCCGCTGGTTTTTGCGCAACCGCCGCAGTCACCTGGCGCCGGTCGATGAGGTGGAAGCGTTTGCCGGCGCCATTCAGCAGGTGATCGATGCGCTGCCGGATATCCTTCGCGGCGCCCCCCGTGAAGAGTGGCAAAAGGAGTGCGATCGCCTGATCGAGTCGGGGGTGCCGGAGGCGCTGGTGACTAATATCGCCATTCCCCCGAATTTGCACTCCGGTCTCGGCATGGTGGAGGCGGCCAGGGTCAGCGGCGCCGACCCGGTGCGGGTGGCGGAAATTTATTTTGTGCTCGGCGATCGCCTCGGGCTCTACTGGTTCGCCAACCAGATTTCTGAAGTCAAGGTGGGCAGCTATTGGCAGGCGATGGCGCGGGAAGCCTATATGGACGATCTGGAGTCCCAGATGCGCACTTTGGCGATCTCCCTGATTCGCCTGGCCGGTGAGGATCGTTCGATTGACGAGTCGGTAGACCGCTGGTTGATCCGGCACCATGTATTGGCCGACCGCTGGAAGGCGATGATCAACGAGTTACAGGGTGCATCGGGCAGCGACTTCGCCATGTTTTCCGTGGCGTTGCGGGAGTTGTTGGACCTGGCGCAGGCGAGTCAGCACTGTGAGTCGCTGGAGGACGACGGCCCGTTGTGCATTCTCGGCAGCGAGCAGCAGGGCTAGCGCCCGCCGCGGGGCTTAGCATTTATCGGTCATGGCGTCCTTGATTGTCGATCTGGCGATCTCCGCCGAGGAGTACCAGCGCCTGTACCGGGGGGCGGCCAATGCGGTGGTGGCGCGCGCCCGGGACGGTCGCCGGGTGCGGTTTCCCGCTCATATCCTGCGCCCCTTTGTCACCCACACCGGCATTCAGGGCAGCTTTGCGATTACGTTTGATGCCGACAACCGTTATCAGGCAGTGGAAAGAATCGACTAGTCCGGCGGCTTGCTATATGCTTGCCGCCGATTTACCCGAGTAGCCGAAGAATTCCGCTCCCATGTATGACTTAGTTCGCAAGGCATTATTTCACCTCGATGGCGAAACCTCCCACGACTTGACCCTGGATCTGCTCGGCGCCGGCGAGCGCCTGGGTTTGGTGCGCCCTTTCGCGCGACCGGTGCCCGCCAACCCGGTAACGGTGATGGGGCTGCGTTTTCCCAATCCGGTAGGGCTGGCTGCCGGCCTGGATAAAAACGGCGACTATATCAACGCCTTCGGGCGCCTGGGGTTCGGTTTTATCGAGGTGGGTACGGTGACACCGCGCCCGCAATCGGGCAATCCCCGCCCGCGCCTGTTTCGCCTGCCCGAGCACGGTGCCCTGATCAACCGCATGGGGTTTAACAACAAGGGCGTCGACCACCTGGTCGCCCAGGTGCGCCGGCGCCGCTTCGACGGCGTGCTCGGCATCAATATCGGCAAGAACAAGGACACGCCGGAGGACCGGGCATTGGAGGATTACCGCCTCTGCCTCGAGCGGGTCTACCCCTGGGCCGACTACGTTGCCGTCAATATCTCTTCACCCAATACGCCCGGGTTGCGCGACCTGCAATTTGGGGATGCATTGAAGTCCCTGCTGGCCGGTATCAAGGCCGAGCAGGGACGGCTGCATCGCGACAGTGGCCGCTACGTGCCGGTGGCCGTCAAGATCGCCCCGGATATGGACGAGACCGCCGTCGCCGCGGTTGCCGGCGTATTGGTGGAGGAGGGCATAGATGGCGTTATCGCCACCAACACTACAGTCGATCGCAGTGCCGTGGAAGCCCACCCGCTGGCTGTCGAGACGGGTGGGCTGAGCGGCGAGCCACTGACTGCGCGGGCTACCGAAGTGGTCGCGATGCTGCGGGACGCTGTCGGCGCCAAGCTGCCGATTATCGGTGTCGGCGGCATTCACGATGGCGCTTCGGCGGCGGCCAAGGTGGCGGCCGGTGCCAGCCTGGTGCAGATATACACCGGGTTTATTTATCGGGGACCGGAATTGATAGCCGAAGTGGCGGACGCCGTAGCGTCCATAAGCCACTCGGCGGGCAGTGAGCAGCGCAGTAACCCTGAGGGTCAGCCGGTTGATACCCCGGCTCATCATTAGCGCCGGCTCTGCCCTGGCCTGCGGATGGCAGGCGTTTTGGTTGTAGATTTTCGGTTTCGCCGTCAACGACGGCGCTGGTTATCAGTGTTAAATGTTATAAGTTAGTGATCTTTTGTACTTGAGCGAAGCGGTTGTAACCATTCCAATGATCTTCGCGGCCTTCGCGCCAACCGTTTAACCAGTTCTGTCGGGTTTCGCCCGTGTCGTGTGGACACAAATTGCGGGAGCGTCCGTCGACGCCGGCCTGATAGCCCCGGTTGAATGCACGTTCAGGTTGGTTGCGTTTTTGCCGTTTCATTGTATGGAGCACCTCTTTTAATGATCTACTTTTGATGATCTATGCGGTATTGGTATCGGTGATTGTCTGACGCTTGTGCTTACCTCTCGTTTACCTTTGTGGTTACGTTTCCGGCGCTAAAGCCGCCCAAAGCGGAAAGGGTTAATCGGGCGAAATTCAGCGACTGGTCACGGTCATCCGGTTACAGCGCGCTGAATATCGCGGTTAGGTCCAGTAGAGCAAAATTAGCCGCGGGTTGTGAATGATTTTATTTTTATATGCTTAGAGCGGGTTATCGCGCGACGATATATTCCGAGTCTCGCTAAGTCGATTCCCGCTAAGTACTGATGTGTATTAAGGCTTACAATGTCCTGGAAAACTGCGTTATTTGCCACCTGTCCCAAGGGCCTCGAAGGTCTGCTGCTGGCCGAGCTGAAGGCGTTGGGCGTGGACGCTGCGCGGGAGACAGTGGCAGGGGTTCACTTTGAAGCGGACCTCGGCACGGCTTACCGCTGCTGCCTGTGGTCGCGCCTGGCCAACAAAGTGCTGTTGCCGCTGGGACGCGTCGGTGCGGCAGATGCGGATGCCCTTTACGCCGGCGTGGCGAGTCTGCCCTGGGAAGAGCATCTCAACCCCCACGGCAGCCTGCTGGTGGACTTTATCGGCACCGACAGCGTGATTCGCAACAGCCAGTTCGGCGCTGTCAAGATCAAGGACGCCATTGTCGACCGGCTGCGGGAGCGCTGCGGGCAGCGACCTTCAGTGGCCCGGCACGATCCGGACCTGCGCATCAACGCGCGCCTGAGCCGGGGGCGGGTGGCCATTGCCATCGATCTGTCCGGCGACAGCCTGCATCGGCGCGGCTACCGGATCAAGCAGGGCGCGGCGCCGTTGAAGGAAAACCTGGCCGCGGCGCTGTTACTGCGTGCCGGTTGGCCGGCGCTGGCGGCTGAAGGCGGGGCTCTGTTGGACCCCATGTGCGGTTCCGGCACATTGTTGACTGAAGCTGTGCTGATGGCTGCCGATATCGCACCGGGCCTGCAACGGCCCGGCTTCGGTTTCGAGCGCTGGCTCAATCATCGCAACGATACCTGGCTGGCGTTGCGGGAAGAGGCGATAGAGCGTCGTGGGGCCGGGTTGTCCGACTTTGATCTCGAGGTCCGTGGTTACGACGACGATGTGCGGGTGATACGGGCCGCCGAGGCCAATATTGCCCAGGCGGGGCTGGACCAGTGGATTCGCATCATTCACAAGCCGGTGGCGCAGTTCAAACGGCCGACCCACCGCACCCTGGCGCGGGGCCTGGTGATCTGCAACCCGCCCTACGGCGAGCGGCTGGGTGACCTTGAGTCGGTGGCGCCCCTCTACCGGACCCTTGGCGAACGGCTGGCAGTGGAGTTCGAGGGTTGGCGCGCGGCAATTTTCACCGGCAATCCGGAGCTGGCCAAGCAAACCGGCCTGCGGGCGCAGAAAAAGTACAAACTGTTTAACGGTACCATCGCCAGTGAACTGCTGCTGTTCGATATCACCGCGGAGGCGGCGGCACGCCACCGGCCGCCGGCCGGGGCCTGGGAGGAGCGCCAGCCCCAGGCGGTGGAGGCAGAGGCAGCCCCGCTGGGCGAAGGCGCGCAGATGGTGGCCAACCGCCTGCGTAAAAACCGCAAGAGCCTGGCTAAATGGCTGCAGCGCGAGGGTATCTCCTGTTACCGGCTGTACGATGCCGACCTGCCGGAATACGCCGCGGCGGTGGATATCTATACGGATATTGAGGGCCTGGAATACGCCTATGTACAGGAGTATGCAGCGCCCAAGTCCATCGATCCGGATAAAGCGGCCGAGCGTTTCGAGGCGTTGCTGGCGGCCGTGGCGGCGGTTCTTGAGCTGCCCGACAAGCGCATCAGCAGGCGCCAGCGGCGCCGTACCCGCGGGCGCGAGCAATACGAGAAACAGGTGGTGGAGGCGGCGGGCGAGCCGATTGTGGTGGCTGAGGGAGCTGGCCGGTTTAGTGTCGACTTGTGGCACTATCTCGACACGGGGCTGTTCCTGGATCACCGCCCGATGCGCCGTCTGGTGGCGCAATTGGCACCTGGCGCGCGCCTGCTGAACCTGTTTTGCTACACCGGCTCGGTGACGGTGCGGGCCGCGCTGGCGGGGGCGGCCGCCAGTGTCAGTGTCGATCTGTCCAACACTTACCTGAATTGGGCGCGGCGCAATTTCGCCCTCAACCATATCGGCGAGCAGCGCCACCAATTGTTGCAGGCGGACTGTCTCGAATGGCTGCGACAATGTCGCGAGGCGTTCGATCTTATTGTGCTCGACCCGCCGAGCTTCTCCAACTCCAAGCGTATGGAAGGCGTGTTGGATATCCAGCGCGACCATGTGCGCCTGATCCGTCGCTGTATGGACCTGCTCAATGTCGGAGGCACTCTGTTGTTCTCCACCAACCTGCGCAGCTTCAAACTGGAGCGGGCGGCGCTGGAGAAGTACGCGTTGAAAGATATCAGCGAGAAAACGCTTGACAAGGACTTTCAGCGTAATCGTAGAATTCACCAGTGCTGGGTGATTCGGCATGTAACGAATTGATTTCCGGGGTCGGTGCAGTGGTTGTGGTCGGGTCTGCGCATGCAACTGCTGCAATTGACCCTAAGGAAGGCAGTGCCAACTGACCCGGCCCCGCTACCTGTCAAGGACCCGATCGGTTGGCACTGCAACATCAAGCCGTTTTTTTTTCAGCAGCGAGTATAAAACTGAATAACCATGTCAAAACCCTTCAAAGTAAAAAGCCAGTTTAAACCCGCCGGTGATCAACCCAATGCCATCGCCGGACTGATAAAAGGCATCGAAGCCGGCCTGGCACACCAGACCCTGCTGGGTGTTACCGGCTCCGGCAAGACCTTCTCCATCGCCAAAGTTGTTGAAAAGTTACAGCGCCCGACCATGGTGATGGCACACAACAAGACCCTGGCCGCACAACTGTACGGAGAATTCAAGGAATTCTTTCCGGACAACGCGGTGGAGTACTTTGTCTCTTATTACGATTACTACCAGCCCGAGGCCTACGTCCCGTCGTCCGATACTTTTATCGACAAAGACGCCTCGGTGAACGAACATATCGAGCAGATGCGCCTGTCGGCCACCAAGGCGCTGATGGAGCGCAAGGACGCACTGATCGTCGCCACCGTATCGGCCATCTACGGTCTCGGCGATCCCGACTCCTACCTGAAAATGGTGTTGCACCTGACCCGCGGCGACCAGATCGACCAGCGCCAGATGCTGCGGCGCCTGGCGGAGTTGCAGTATGTGCGCAACGATATGGACTTTCACCGCGCCACCTACCGGGTGCGCGGCGATGTGATCGATATCTATCCGGCCGACTCCGATCGCGAGGCACTGCGGGTGGAGTTGTTCGACGAGGAAATCGAGGAGCTGTCGCTGTTCGATCCCCTGACCGGCGAGGTGTTGCAGAAGGTTCCGCGCTATACCGTCTACCCCAAGTCCCACTATGTGACGCCGCGCCAGCGGGTGCTGGATTCCATCAGCGAGATCGAGGAGGAATTGGCGCTGCGGTTGGAGTATCTGCGCGGTAACGACAAGCTGGTGGAGGCCCAGCGCCTCGAGCAGCGCACCCGCTATGATGTGGAGATGATGCGGGAACTGGGCTATTGCACCGGTATCGAAAACTACTCCCGCTTTCTGTCCGGCCGCAGCACCGGCGAGCCGCCGCCGACGTTGTTTGACTACCTGCCCGACGATGCGTTGTTGGTACTCGACGAGTCCCATGTCACCGTGCCGCAGATCGGCGGTATGTACCGCGGCGATCGCTCGCGCAAGGAGACGCTGGTGGAATACGGTTTTCGCCTGCCGTCGGCGCTCGACAACCGACCGCTAAGGTTTGACGAGTGGGAAAAACTGGCGCCGCAGATGATCTTCGTCTCCGCCACACCCGGCCCCTACGAGGCGGAGCACGCCGGCCAGGTGGTCGAGCAGGTGGTGCGGCCCACCGGTCTGGTAGACCCGGAACTCGAAGTGCGCCCGGCCGGCACCCAGGTGGACGATGTCTTGTCGGAAATTCGCAAGTGCGCCGCCGCCGATGAACGGGTGTTGATCACGACCCTGACCAAGCGCATGGCGGAGGACCTGACCGAGTACCTGAGCGATCACGGTGTCCGCGTGCGCTACCTGCACTCGGATATCGATACGGTGGAGCGGGTGGAGATTATCCGCGATCTGCGCCTCGGTGAATTCGATGTGCTGGTAGGCATCAACCTGCTGCGCGAAGGTTTGGATATGCCCGAAGTCTCCCTGGTGGCGATTCTCGATGCCGACAAAGAGGGCTTTTTGCGCTCGGATCGCTCCTTGATCCAGACGGTCGGCCGCGCCGCCCGCAATGTCAACGGCAGGGCGATCCTCTATGCCGACAAGATCACCGGTTCCATGCAGCGGGCCATGGACGAAACCGAACGCCGGCGGCGCAAGCAGCAGGAATACAACAAAACCCACAATATTACGCCCATCGGTATCAAGAAACGGGTTGCCGATATCCTCGAGGGTGCTCATGTCCCGGCCGGCCGCCCGGGACAGAAGCGCCGGGCCCTGGCGGAGCCGCGCGGGCGCTACGACGTGGAGAAACTCAAGGCCAGCGGCGATCTTTGGCAGACGATCGCCCAACTCGAACAGAAAATGTTCCAGTGCGCCAAGGATTTGAATTTCGAGGAGGCGGCGCGCCTGCGCGATGAGATTGCGCAGTTGAAGCTCGAAGCGTGATGACACCACGTCCGGAAAAAATCATTGGCACAGTTACTAACGGCACTTACTTAAGCAAAACTGTGCCAGTTGATCGGTCTGCCGCTGGGTGGGGCTTTCAGAAACACGTCGTAAACCCCTCCTTGGGGACTTCCCGACAGCATCCCTGCTGTCGAGAGTTTCTGAAAGCCCCACCCAGCGGCAGACCTACCCGCGATATTCTTAAACTAGTTCGATATGGCTTTAAGGCAATTCCACCACTACCCTGAAGCCGATATCCTCGGTAGCGGTGTGGCCGGTGCTCGGCCGGCGCAGATAGGCGTAAAGCTGCTTGCTGTTATCACTGATCGAGCCGCCGCGCACCACCCGAAATTGACACTGCCGCAGCTCGACGGCGGTGCCGTCCTGGGGCGCGTTCAGGTAGTGGTCCTGGTAGCAGTCAGCTACCCACTCGGCGACATTACCGGCGGTATCGTAGACGCCGAACTGGTTCGGTTCGAAGCTGCCCACCGGCGAGGTCTTGACGCCGAACAGGCCGGCAAACTTGCTGCGGCAGCCGCGCCGGCAGTTGGCTCTGCCCTTGGCGCTGTCGCTGCCCCACCAGTAGCGCGTGCTGGTACCCGCACGCGCCACATACTCCCACTCGGCCTCGGTGGGGAGGCGGTAGGGCCTGCCCGTTTTATCCCGCAACCAGTTGGCGTAGGCGCGGGCATCATCCCAGCTTACATTGATGACCGGGCGGCTGCCGTAACCCCATTTTTTATCGCTGGGCATAAGTGCGCCGGTGTCTACTGAGAATTTGTCGTAGTCGGCAAAGGTCACCTCGAACTTGCTGATGGCGAAAGGTGCGCTGAAGGTGACTTTGCGCGGCGGCGCGGCAGTGGCGTCGCGGGCATCGCCCATGGTAAAGGAGCCGGCGGGAATGACCAGCATTTCCGGGCCCTTGTCGCCGGTGCCCCACTCGCTGAAGAAGGTCGTTCCGGGCTGGTGTGCCTTGCGTAATGTCATGGCCAGAGCGACGGGTTTCTCCCGCATGCGAATCCACTTTTTCGCCGGCTGGTAGCCGGCATGAGTCACCTCGATGTGATAGCTGCCGGGTGACAGTGGAATGCCGGGCCGGTACTTCTCGCGAATATTTAAAATACGGATGCGCGCCCCGGCCGGCACGGCCCGCACGGTGAGTGGGGAAAGCACTTCCTCCTTGACGGCCACCGGCGGCGACTGCGGCTCAGCCGGCGCGGTGTCTTCCACCGGCGGCGCGCTCGCAGTTTGGACTGCCGGCTCGAGTGCCGGCGGTTTTTCGATTGTCGCCGGTGCGACTGGCTCCGGCGGTGCTGTGGTCTCAGGGGGGGCCGTGTCCGCTGCGGGCAGGGACGCGGTTGCGGATACCTCGCCGCCGTCGGCGGCGGGCGGGGGCTGCTGTTTCACAAACGCCGCGGTGCTGAGCGCGGCGGCGTGCAGGGCAGCCGGCAATTGCTTTTCACCGGGGAGGTCGAAGCGATTGACGGCGAGACTGAAGGTTCCCCACAGGATCGACACCACGCCGGTCAGCGCCAGGGCCTTGGTGAGCAGACGGGTTTTTCGAAACCCCGCGCCCTGGTAATAGGCGGCCTGCTGTATGCGGGTTGAAATGACCGTCGACTTTTGATCTTCCTGGGTGTCGGATTCGGTGCGTATCTCGGTGACGGCAACCCGCGGGCGCCGGTAAAAACCGTTACCGGGGGTCCAGCGCCAACTGCGCATATGTTCAAAGCCCTGGCGCAGCTTGATTTGCAGCGCCGCATAGGTGGTGACCAGCAATGCCTTGAACAGCGAATTGATCTGCACCCCGGTGGGGTCGGTACTGGTGAGGTACTGCGGCGAGCCGCCCAGCAGGTTTCTCTCTATTTCCTCTATCGCCTGCACCAGTTCATTGCCGCGTTGAAACCGGTCGTCCTCGTTTTTCGCCAGCAGCCGGTTCAGTAGTTTTTGGAACACGGCGTGCTGCGGCGGTAATTTGGGAATCGGGGCGGTCAGATGTTTGATGGCGATGGCCACCGCTTCTTCGGCTTTGAACGGCACCGTGCCGGTGAGCATTTCGTAAAAAACCACCCCGAGGCTGTAGATATCGGAGCGCCCGTCAATGGGCTGGCCGCGGGCCTGTTCCGGGCTCATATAATGAGGCGTACCTACCACCGTGCCGGCATTGGTGACCTGCGCGGCTTTACTCACGGTTTTAGCGACACCGAAGTCCGACAGCACGGCGGCGTCATCCTCGCGGAACAGAATATTTTCCGGTTTGATATCGCGGTGGATGTACCCCTTGCCGTGGGCGTGGTCCAGCGCCCGGGCCACTTCCTTGATAACCCGCAAGACCTCCTGGGTACTCTGGCCGGCGGCCATTTTGTCGTGTACCGAGCCGCCCGAGAGATAATCCATGGCGATGTAGTTCAGCGATTTATGGCAGCCGATATCGTAGATGGAGATAATGTTCGGATGGGAGAGTTGGCCGACGATATTTGCTTCCCGTTGAAAGCGTTCGCTAAACACCGGATCGGCATTCAGCGCCGGTGACATCACTTTCAGCGCGACTTCCCGGCCGACGCTCAACTGGATCGCAAGGTAGACCGTGGACATACCGCCCTGGTTGATCTTGCGAATGATCTGATACCCCGGAACCTGCATGGGCGAACCGCTTTATGCCACCAGCCAATACAACATGAGGAGCAGGCTGAGACAGGCGGCACCGTAGAGCGCGCCGTCCCACAGGCGTTTGCCGGTAATGGCCGGCAACCAGTCCCACAGTGCAGCCAGCGGCAGCGGCTTGGAAAACGGCGATTCGACGATCTGCACCGTGACATTGTCGCGACCGCCCCGGCTCAACGCCACCTGTACCAGCCGTTGCACGGCGTCCCTGGAGGATTTGGCATCGCACAGGGTGCGCGCGATGGTTTGGTCGTCCACCTCGTCGGTGAGCCCGTCGCTGCACAACAGCAACCACTGGCGCTCCTCCCATTTGCCGAACACGCTGTCGACGTTGACCTGCGGCAGGTCGATGGAGCCGATACACTGGGTGATGACATTTTTGTCCGGATGATTGTCCACCTCGTCTTCGGCGATAGCACCGGTGGCAAGCAGCATCTGGACGTAGGAGTGGTCGGTGGTTAGTTGTTCCAGCCTGCCGCCGTCTGCTTCCAGTGTCCACAGGTAGGCGCGACTGTCTCCCACCCAGGCCACCTCGTAGTTGAGGGCATCGGAATGCAGCGCCACCACGGTGGAACCCATGCCGGCCGCGCCGCGGCCGTTGTTGGCGGCCTCCAGGACTTCGTGGTGAGATTGTTGAATGGCCTCGCCGAGGGCCTGGCCGCTGCCGACGCTGCGCGCTACGGTGTCCTTGACAATGGCGCTGGCGACCTCGCCGGCCTCGTGGCCGCCCATACCGTCGGCCACCAGCCACAACCCGTGCTCCGGGCTGCTCAGAAAGCTGTCTTCGTTGTTCCCCCGGCACAGCCCCTTGTCGGTGGCAGAGCTGTGCTTAAGAGGGGCGCCGGTCCCGGCTGAGAACGCCATAGTACTTCCGTCCACTGTCAATGCCGCAACCTTGAAGGTTGCATATAGTTGTTAATTATAGGCCCGCCTGCCAGGTCTGAAGTTTCGCTTCGATAGCCTTGGGTAATAGGCGCCATATGAACGAACACTACTCTATGCGGACTTATATTACTGAGATACAGTTCAGGGTAAAAGTATTTTTTGTCGCTAAGCTATTGAAAAATCGGCTGCTTTTGTAGCATCATCGGCCCGAATCGCGCCGGGGCCGGCGCCGGTAAAACGCTTACAAGGGTCTGATAACTATGCTCAAGCTCCGTTTCAAGAATAATAAACACAACGCAGTTTGGTTGGTTGAACCCAAGGTTACTGTGGGCCGCGAGACTGCCAACGACCTGGTTGTGGACGATGCCAGCGTCGCCGCCACCCACGCCGAAATCCTGGTTGATCACGAACAACTCACCCTGGTCAACCTGTCGGGCGGCCAGGCGCTGTTTGTCAACAATACGGCGGTGCCGGATCGCACGGCACTGCAAAAGGACGATGTGGTTACCCTCGGTAAGGTGGAGCTGGAGGTGGTGGACCCGAAGAGCGAGCCCAAGGCCACAGCCACGGTGATGCGCGAAGACAAGGCTACCGGCTGGTCGCTGAAGGCCAATCACACGGCCTTGTCCAATCGCGTGTTCAGTCTTAAGAAAGAAACCGTCGTGGGGCGCTCCAACGAGTGTGATATTACCCTGGCAGCGGCGCACTTATCGCGCCGCCATGCTACCTTGACGATCCGCTCGGGCCAGTTGTTTGTTACCGATCTGGGTTCTTCGAACGGCACCTTTTTGAACGGCAAACGAATTACCGAGGCGCGGGTCAAACGCGGCGACGAACTGCGTTTCGACACCCTCAGCTTTGGGGTGATGGGTCCCGCCGAGGACATGGATAAAACCTCCGTGCGCAGCGCCGGCGCCGTGCCGGCCCCCAAACCCAAGGCCGCTGTCAGTGCCAAATCCACATCCACATCCCGCAAGCCCAGTACCGGGCCCCAGGCGGGTGCCAGCGGTTCCGAGGTTGGCGGTTCGGTCGCCGGCGACGGCGATACGGCCGGCCGCGGCGGCATGGGATGGCTGGCATGGTTGCTGGTGGCCGGTGCTGCCGTGGCCGCCGGCGCCTGGTATCTGCTGCAGCAGGGGGGCGCATAGCGCCGCAAGGTTCGACAGGCGGTGACGCGGCGTGCCGTTGATCGCCAAGCGGCGTGCATGTCCACATAACCGCAGGCGACAGTCGGCGTTTGCTCTTCATAATAAAATAGTGCTTAAGTCGTCGTGGTTGGCGCCGATAGCCAGATAGTTGCCTTTTGCGGGAAATCCGGAGGACTATCATGTTGGCGCCGGCACTCAGTTCAACGTTTTCGCGGCCCATTGGCCAATTCAGCAGTTTCTACCAGCAAACACAAAGTGTTCAGTACGGTGCTCGATTAGCCTCCTCGGAAACACCGCGCCAGGGTGGTTACGACGGCTTTAAAGTGTTCGATCAATTGCTCCAGCGCGGTTCGGAAGCGTTGCAGACATCCAGCCGCTATGTTCGCGCGGCGCCGGAGGCGGGCCCGAGCCCGAACCAGGTTGCCGAGCGGATTCTGGGCTTTATCGAGCGCCGCTTACAGCGGGACCTGGCCGAAGGCGCCGGAACCGAGGCGCTGGCTGGCCGACTCGAAGCGGGCCTGGAGGGCTTTGTAAAAGGTTTTGAAGACGCACGAGAGCAACTCGAGGGGCTGGGCCTGTTGAATAAGGCAGTGGTGGCCCAAACAGACGCCACCTACGAGCGGGTAGTGTCGGGTGTGGATGCATTGCGTGAGCGCTTCCTGGAGACCGGTGCGACGCCGGCGCCGGTTGTCGACGAGGCGGCTGCCCCCGCTGCCCCGCTGGGTGCCTTGAACGGTTTCAGTCAGTACGGTTATGCCCAGCGCAACAGTCTCAGTTTTGAATTGCAAACCGCCGACGGCGACACCGTGCGTATCCAGGCGGGTGCCGAGGAGCTGCTGGCGGCACGGGCCCAGGCTGCCGGTTTTCTCGACGCTGGCCGGGCGCTGGTGGGACAGTCGGGCAGTGCCGGCTACAGCTACTCGCAGCAATTCAATCTGCGGGTCGACGGTGACCTGGATGCCGGTGAGTTGGCGGCCATCAATGATTTGCTCGCGAAAGTCAACGATCTGTCGGGACAGTTTTTCCAGGGCGATCTCGAAGGGGCGTTCAACAGTGCTTTGTCGATCGGGTACGACAGCCGGGAGATTACCGGTTTTGCTCTCAACCTGACTCGTGTGGAAGTGGTGCGGGCAACCGCCGCTTACCAGCAGTTTGAAGGCCCCGGCGTTTACGCCGGTCCGGCACCGCTCAACGATCTGGCGCCGCTGGGCGACTTTGCCCGGGACCTGATCGGCGCTTTGGAGCTGGCCTCGCCGTTTGCCCAGCCAAACCAGTTGCTGCGCGACCTGGCCGATCGGGTGGGGTCGCTGGATGACGGGCGTGCGGCAGCTGACGGGAAAGCGTTTGGCGCCTTCGTTGAACGGCTATTGGAGTCGCTGTAGCGCCGGGCGGACTCCGATACAATGGTCGCTGATTTAACTGCGGTGATCCCTACCCATGCCAACCCTGTTGTTATACACCACACTCGGCTGCCATCTGTGTGAGGAGGCCAAAGCGCTTATCGAACCTCTGCTGCCGGCCAGCGGGCTGTGTCTTGAGGAAATCGATATCGCGACCGACGAGACACTGATGCAGCGTTACGGGGTCAGGATACCCGTCCTGGCCGTGGCCGATACGCCGGCCGAACTCGGTTGGCCTTTCGACACCGGCCAATTGCGGGCTTTTCTCGCCGGCCTGCCGCTCAGAGCCTGAAAAAGCGCCGCGCCGTGGCGCTGGTGGCGCGGGCGACCAGCGCCGGCTCCTCATCGCGATGTTGTGCCACGGCGGCGAGGACGTGCGGTAAAAACGCCGGTTCGTTGCGCCCGGATTTGGGCTTTGGCGACAGGCTGCGGGGCAGCAGGTAGGGGGCATCAGTCTCCAGCATCAGTCGTGTAAGAGGGATATGGCGCACCAGTTGCTGCAGCTCCCGACCCCGGCGCTCGTCGCAAATCCAACCCGTTACGCCGATATGTAAATCCAAGTCCAGGTAAGCCGACAGGGCCGCTTTGTCGCCGGTGAAGCAGTGCACCACGGCGTCTGTCAGGTGATCGCGATAGTTTTTGAGGATGCTTTCGAACTCGGGATGGCTGTCGCGCTCGTGCAGAAAAACCGGCAATTGCAGGTCCGCCGCCAGGGCGAGCTGTGCTTCAAAGGCCGCGATCTGTTGCTCGCGAGGGGAAAAGTTGCGGTTAAAATCCAGTCCCGTTTCGCCGATGGCGACCACTGCCGGCTGTTCGGCCAGTTGTTGCAAGTGTGTCGCGGTGTCGGGGGTGAACGTCTTGGCGTCGTGGGGGTGGACGCCCGCGGTGCAGTAGCACGGCAGCGCCGGTGCCTGCGTACACAGCTCCGCGGCGGCCCGGGAGGCGGCCAGGCTGGTGCCGGTGATCACGACTGCCTCGAGTCCGGCGCCGGCGGCGCGGTTCAGCACGGCGTCGAGATCGCCGGCGAAGCGGTTGTTGGTCAGGTTGACGCCGATATCGATAAGCGGTAGCACGATCAGTCTTATATTTCTCTCAGTAACAGTCTATGTCTGACCGGACATGTTAGCTGAAGTTTCGATGGGTTCCCGCAGTCAGCCTTGTGCCGCGGGAGGGGGTGCCGGTTGATGTTGGTGTGGTTCTCCTCGAAGGGGTCGGGGGGGGTTGAATTTAAACAAAAAAACACAGGGGCAAAATAAAAAAACCCCCCCCCCCCCAACCC
>NZ_ML660091.1:0-371513 GCF_007004655.1 Exilibacterium tricleocarpae | reverse complement strand
TGGTGTGGTTCTCCTCGAAGGGGTCGGGGTGCTTGAATTTTAACCAGAAAAGACCTGGTCAAAATTCAAGCACCCCGACCCCGCACTCCCAGCGGCACGGTGCGGGGACGTAACTTCAGTTGCGTCCCCTTAGAATGGTGCCACTCCCTTCCTCAGGGCCCCCACCTCCGGCGGCACGGTCTTTAAACAATAAGAGCCGTCCCATTCAACGGGACAATCGCCGGCTAGAACAATTCCACTTCATCACCGTTATCCTCGCGCCCCACATCCTCGGCATCGAAGTGGTGACGGTAGATTTCCAACGCTTCCTTCACACTGGCGCCCTGCATAATATGCTCAAACATAATGCGCTCGGCTTCCATCGAGTAACTGGATTTTACCTCCGCCTGAATCTCCTCCCAGGCCTTGGGGTCGTGGATTTTATCCGTCGTACCCATGATCTCCGTCATCCGCTCCAGGCTGCGCGCCACATGATCGAGCCGCTGGCTGATGCGGTCATAGAACTGAAATGCGGTGACCGCCTCGCTGACCCGACCATCGGTTTCCTCGGCATTGAGACTCACAGAGTGTTTCAGTTGGCCCAGTTGGTCCGGTTCGGAAACCTCCTGCAAGCGTCGATTGACCTCCTTGGTATGCTGCGCCAGCTTGGTAAACGATAAGGTGAGTTGATCCATGGAGTCGCCACTCTCCACCACGGCCGTCTCGATCTGACAAACCGCCAGGTACAGCATGGTGATGGTTTCCTGTATGTGACACCAGTTCTGCTCCAGGGACTGGGTCGCCGACATTCCTGGGGCTGGGGTGGGGTTACCGCTTTCGACGATATTGGTGGCCATATTACATCCAACCGTTTGACTGTTTATTCAACAAGCATAGCAGGCAAATGCCGAGATGCCGCCCAGTTTGGCGGTTTCGGGCCTATCCGTGATTAAAAGCGGCGATTAAAAGCGGTGATTGGCTTCAGACGGGGTGATGAAGGGGGCTTCATTACCCAGGCGGTGACCGTAAATCACTGAAAATGCCAGTACGTTTTGCACGTAGTGGCGGGTTTCTTTGAAGGGGATGGTCTCGATCCAGATATCGTAGGGAAGCTGCCGATCGCTTTTCGCCAGCCACTGCTTGACCCGGTGGGGCCCGGCGTTATAAGCGGCGGCGGCCAGGATACGATTGCCGTCGAACTGATCCAACAGTTGGTTCAGGTAGCTGCTGCCGAGAGTGATATTGGGTTCCGGCTTCAGCAGATCCCGCTCCCGGTAACGCACCCCAGCACGGCGCGCGGTCTGGCGCGCGGTGGTGGGCATCAACTGCATCAGGCCCAGGGCGCCGGCCGGCGAGCGGACATCGGCGGCAAAGGCGCTCTCCTGGCGCGCGATGGCGAACAGCAGGGTCGGTGCGATCGAAGTGCGGCGGGCCGCCGCCTGCATCTGGTCGCGGTAAGCCAGCGGGAAGCGCACTTGCAGGTCATCCCAGTGGCGGGCGGCGATCATGGCCTGAATGCCCTTGTTGTACCAGCCCCAGGTTTCGGCCAGTTTGCCGGAGGCCACCAGGGCCGGCGCATCGAGATTGCGGGTGGCGAACAACCACTCGAGGCGCGCATGGTGGATTTCGCCCAGCTCGAACAATTCCCGTGCACGCTTAATGCCGGGGAGGTTGGCGACAGCGTTGATCAATTCCCGCGGGGGATCGACAGGACTGTTGACCAGCGTGTAGTCGCGCCCCAGGGTATCGGCGGACAGGAACCCGTAAAAGCTCCGTTTCAGCGCCAGGCTGGCGTAGATTTGCCGCGGTGTCGGGTAGGCCGGGTCATCCAGCCCCAAGGCCTCCATAGCGCGGGCGCGCCAGTAGATCCAGCGGTCGCTGCGTTGCACCTCGGCGGGCAATTGCCGCAACCAGCGGTAGACCTTGTCCCAGTCTTGTTGGTGCAGGGCGTCCCGCGCCAGCCATTCGATCAGGTCGAGACTGGTGATATTGCCACTTTGCAACAGCAGTCGCTCGGCGTCCTGCAGGTGACCGGCGCGGGCCAGCCGGGTGGCGAGGTACTGCTGGGTGGCGCTGCGCTCGGTGTCGGGGAACAGTTGCTGGGCATCGTAGCGTTGCCACTGGTAAAGCGCTGCCTGGGGATCGCGGCGGGCATAGCGGCGGATGCCGTGCTGGATGATTTCCTGCATCTCGGCACTCTGGTCGGCAAAGCGCCGGCGCTGCCCGATGCGTTGCGGGTAGCGGTCCACCTCCTGATAGAGTTGTGCCAGTCGCTGCTGCGCCGGCTCCATCAGTCCGGAGATATACTTGGCCAGGGCCCGGCGCCGGTTGTCCAGCGCCTTGCCGTGGCGCTCCCAGGCCACCGCCGGTGTCAGGCCGCCGGCCTTGAGCCAGGCGTTGAACAGCGGGGTGCAGGCGTCCGGTTGCGATTTGCCTACGTTCCAGAGTTCGGCCACCTGGTCCAGCGCCTCCTCTTCACCGTTGTTGAGACGCGCCTGCAAGTACTGGCAGCGCAGCTCAGTACTGCCCAGCCGGGGTTTGTAGTAACTCTGAAACTCATGCCAGCGCTGGCGCTTTGCCAGTACCGCCAGCCATTTTCGGAGCAACTGCCGGGCCAGATAACTGTGTTCGTAACGGTCCAGGAAGCGGTCCACCTCCAGGTAGGGCAACAGGTGCAGGCGGCGGGTCAGTTCACTGTATTCGAGATAGGGTTTGAGGGGGTAGTCACCCAGCTTGCGATAGTGCTGCCGATAGGTTTGCAGGTGGCCACTGCGCAATGCCGCCTTGGCAGCCCGGTAGTGCTGGCGCTGTTCTGTCTCGAAGTAGTTGCCGGTGGCGAGCAGCGCGGCGCCGGTGGTGGTGGCGCCGGGGTCGGCGACAGCCAGCGAGGAGAGACCGAGCCACAGCCAGCACCACAGTAACGGGTGCAGGGCTCGCTGGTGATGACCGGCCGACACCGCGCTAGGTGCCGGGGATGAGGGGGGAAACCTGCTGTTACTACTGAGCATCACCGGTTAGCCGTCTCTTCGCCGTTTCTTTAACCGTACCACTGTCATGACTTGCCCTGACTTCTAGTGACTGCATATTAATGGGTCGCTTATCGACTCGCTTGGTTCCGGCCCGTTTTTTCACTTTGCTGTCTTTGGCTGGGGCTGGCCGTTTTGTCGGCCAGTTGAGCCGCTGTCCGAATTCAGTGTCGCGACGGTTCATCGTTGAGACCGGATCGCGGCGGATTAATTTCACCGGGCCGGTCAGCGTTCATTATTAGCCAGCTTGCCGCGCTCGACTAGTCCAGATTGCCATTGCATCGACCAGTGGTCGAGTGACGGTTGTGACCTGGCGCAGCTTTGGGTTTATCATCCGCCTGCGCCGGCGTTGCCTCCGCGCCTCTCAACAATTACAACTGATGTTAAGTTATCTTTTTATGTCATTGATTTCAATAGAAAACGGTCATTTAAATTACGGTGAGCAGGTATTGCTTGACGGCGTTGACCTGAATATCGAGAAAGGTCGCCGGCTGTGTATCCTCGGGCGCAACGGCGCCGGTAAAACCTCACTGCTGAAGGTAATTGACGGCGAGTTGGAACTCGATGACGGCAGCTTGCGCCGCAGTGGCAGCCTGCGGGTGGCGCGCCTTGAGCAGGCATTGCCGCCGGCGGACGGGACCTCGGTCTACGATGCCGTGGCCGCCGGTATCCCCGAGGTCGGCGACTTGCTGGCCCGCTACCAGCATCTGGCGGGGGCGGCCGACGCGGCATCGCTGCGCCGCCTGGGCGAGTTGCAACAGGCGCTGGATCATGCCGGCGGCTGGGCCCTGCAGCAGCGGGTGGAGACCACTTTGAGCCGCCTGGCACTGCCGGCTGAGCGCACCATGGAGCAGCTTTCCGGCGGCTGGCGCCGGCGCGTAGCCCTGGCCCGCACTCTAGTGGCGGAACCGGATGTGCTGCTGCTCGACGAGCCCACCAATCATCTCGATATCGCCGCTATCGAATGGCTTGAGCAGCAGTTGCAAAACTTTGCCGGAGCCCTGGTATTTATCACCCACGATCGCAATCTGCTGGCGGCACTGGCCACGGATATCGCTGAACTGGACCGCGGTCACCTGCGCCTGTGGCGCGGCGATTACCGGAGTTTTCTGGATTACCGGGCCCGGCAACTGGCCGAAGAGGAGCGTCACAACCAGCTATTCGATAAGCGACTGGCGCAGGAGGAGACCTGGATCAGACAGGGGATCAAGGCCCGGCGCACGCGTAACGAAGGGCGTGTGCGAGCCCTGAAAAAGATGCGTGAAACCCTGCGCCAGCGGCGCGGGCAGGTCGGTAACGCCAGGTTGCGGCTCAGCGATGCCGAGGCGTCGGGCAAGCTGGTGGTCGAAATGAGCGGCGTCAGTTTTGCCTGGCAGGGGGCGCCGGTGGTGGCAGATTTTTCCGCGCTGGTATTGCGCGGCGATCGGATTGCCCTGGTGGGACCCAACGGCGCCGGCAAGACGACCCTGCTGAAGCTGATGCTCGGGCAGTTACAACCGCAGGCCGGTCAAGTGCGTCGCGGCAGCGGTCTCGAGGTTGCCTATTTCGATCAATTGCGCGAACAGCTGGCATTGGATAAGAGCGCGGCGGACAATGTGGCCGAGGGCCGCGAGCAGATTACCCTCGACGGCAAGACGCGCCACATCATCAGTTATCTTAACGACTTTTTGTTCAGCGGCGAAAGGGCGCGCACACCGGTGCGGGCGCTGTCGGGCGGCGAGCGCAATCGGGTGTTGCTGGCGAAACTGTTCAGCAAACCCAGCAACCTGCTGGTGCTCGATGAGCCCACCAACGATCTCGACGTTGAAACCCTGGAGCTGTTGGAGGAGGTGCTGTCGAATTACAACGGGACCGTACTGCTGGTCAGTCACGACCGCGCTTTTATGGACAATGTTGTCACCAGTACCTTTGCCTTTGAGGGTGAGGGGCGGGTGCGCCAGTACGTGGGCGGGTACGACGACTGGCTGCGCCAGGGCGGCGGCTGGAACAGCGGCGAGGAAGACAGTGGCCGGCGCCGGTCGGACCCTCGTGCCGAGAACCCGGCGGCGGGCGGCGCGAAAAAAGCCAAAAAACTCAGTTACAAACTCCAGCGCGAACTCGACCGCCTGCCGGCGCAGATAGAAACACTGGAACAGGAGTTGTCGCGCTTGCAGGAGGCGATCGCCGCACCGGCGTTTTACCAGCAGCCCCACGCCGAAACCAGTCGGGCACTGCAACAGTTGGCGGATGGGGAAGCGGCGTTAAATCAGCTCTACGAGCGCTGGGAATTGTTGGAAGCCGGCAGCAGTGCGGACTGATGCGCGGTGCCGCCGGCCGCCGGTGCCGTCGTCCTTACTCCGGGTCGGAGTCCCGCACCCGCACCGCCAGCACATCGCATTTGGCGCCGTGCAAAACACCGTTGGCGGTGGAACCCAACAACAGCGCCAGGCCCTGGCGCCCGTGACTGCCGACCACGATTAAATCGGCATGCTGTAACTTTGCCAGGTGGTGGATTTCGCTGGCGGGTTGTCCGATCACCACATGTTGTCGCTCCGGTGGTATCTGAGCTTTTGTGGCCAGGGTAGTGAGTTGTTCGGTCGCCTGTTCCTGCAGTTGGTCTTGTACCTCGGAGAGGTCCATGGGAATATCGCCGCCGTAGGCAAACGTCAGCGGCTCTATAATATGGGCAATGCTCAGGCGGGCATTGCAGGCCGCCGCCATACTCACCGCGCGATCCAGTACCTGCGCTGACTCTTCGGAGAGATCGACACCCACGATAATATGCTGGTAATGCGCCATATTTTTTGTCCTTTTGTGGCCACAATCTTGTAATGTTAAACCGAATTTGGGACCCTGCCTAGCGTCCGTTGACAGTGGCTGGACCGGTGCGCTTGCAAGCGCGTCTCCCGATGGAGTCAATAACCCGGTTGGCCAATGTCGCCTGGCGATGCAGCGGAGCCAACTCACTGCGTGTCCTCGGGCAGTATTCCCCAAACGGACACCTACAACAATTGACAGGGATCAACTGCATGTGGATACCGGTAATAATCGTCGCCCTGGCGGTGGTGATGGTGGTGGGACCGGTGATGCTGATGCGTCCCACCAACCTGCAACGACGCCAGAGCCGGTTGCGCGCTTACGCCGGCGGCAAGGGCCTCAGAGTTCGGCTGCAAGCTGTTCCCGAGGGGGCGAAGTCGCCGGATGCGCGACAACTTCTGCCGGTTTACATTCTGCCCGCAACGGATGCCGAGGCCGGCACTAAACCGCCACCGCCATGGTTACTGGTCAGGCGCAGTCTGAGTCACGAGATACATTTCAGCGGTCACTGGGACTGGCAGGGAGACCAGCGGGCCGCCCCCTGCTGTTGGGATGGTCTGCGCGAGACGCTCGAACGTCTGCCCGCTGACGTGATTGCTCTGGGAAGGGGCCCCCAGGGTGTCTATGTGTTTTGGGCGGAGGAGGGTAGTGAACAGTCGGTGGACCGGTTGTGTGATCTTTTGTTGCAGGTGAGTGAACTCCCGCACCGCGGAAACAGCCCGCCTTGAATTCCTTGTCTGTTTGTGGGCTGCGGCTCGTCCCCTTGGCTGACTGCTGTCCGTCTTCGAACTCGGGATTGGCGTGTCTTTATCAGTGGTTGACTGCGCTGACGCAGATCCGAAAGCGAAATTGTCAGCACAAAAAACAGTCAACATGATTTTTGAAGACAGCGTGACACTGGGTTTGGGGTGTGCCGTTGTTTTGTATTTTCTGAATATAGTGCTAATCCTATTTATCGAATATCCCCCGGCGGCAGGAATCCAATCGGCGCCGTGGCGGCGCTTGGCGCTACTGTGTAAGTGTATGAAAATCAAAGGGATAGAGGGTTTTTTAGATCGTGCTATGGGGTCGTCATGGAATTCACCGAGAGCCGATTCACGGGGGTTCGGCAATGTCTACCAGTCGAAATAATCGGCGGTTATTACTTGACCCTCGATCGAAACAGACTTATATATGCGCTCCGCGGGGTACTGACCCGATGGACGATCAGGCGGCCTCAGCCGCCACAGGATAAGCGACGGTAAAGTGTAAAACGGATTTGCTTTTAAGGCTTTTTTGAATTATCGATAGTGTTACCCACAGGTTATTGCAGAGGTTTTCAGAAGGAAGTATGGGCAAATCCTTAGTGATTGTTGAGTCGCCGGCCAAGGCTAAAACCATTAACAAATATCTGGGTAAAGACTACGTCGTCAAGTCCAGTGTCGGGCATATCAGGGATTTGCCTACCAGCGGTGGTGCCAAAAAACCGGTCGACGCCAAGGAGAGAGCGCGGCAGGCGGCCATTACCCGCAAGTTGTCGCCGGATGAAAAGGCCGCTCACAAGCAGCGCAAAGCGCGTGAACAACTGATCAACCGCATGGGCATCAATCCGGAGGATGGTTGGCAGGCGCAGTACCAGATTCTGCCCGGCAAAGAAAAAGTCGTGGACGAATTGCGCAAGCTGGCCGCCGATGCCGAAGCGATTTACCTGGCGACGGATTTGGACCGCGAGGGCGAGGCGATCGCCTGGCATCTGCGCGAAGCCATCGGCGGCGATGAGAATCGTTACCGCCGTGTCGTGTTCAACGAGATTACCAAGGGCGCCATTCAGGAGGCGTTCAAAAATCCGGGCCCGATCGACCACAACCGGGTCGATGCGCAACAGGCGCGGCGTTTTCTCGATCGGGTGGTGGGTTATATGGTCTCGCCGCTGCTGTGGGAGAAGGTGGCGCGAGGTTTATCCGCCGGCCGCGTGCAGTCGGTGGCGGTACGGCTGGTGGTGGAGCGCGAGCGCGAGATTCGCGCGTTTATACCGGAGGAATACTGGGACCTGTTTGCGGACCTGAAAACAGCGGCCGGCGATAAGCTCCGTGTGGAGGTCAAGAAGCAGGCCGGCAAGGCGTTTAAACCGGTCAATGAAGCCCAGGCCATGGCGGCGGTCAAAGCGCTCACCGATGCCCGTTACGAGGTGGCCAAGCGCGAGGACAAGCCGACCCAGTCCAAACCCTCTGCGCCTTTTATTACCTCGACTCTGCAACAGGCGGCCAGTACCCGCCTCAGTTTCAGTGTCAAAAAGACCATGATGCTGGCCCAGCGACTTTATGAAGCCGGCTATATCACTTACATGCGCACCGATTCCACCAACTTGAGCCGCGAGGCGGTGGATACCTGTCGCGATTACATTCTCGACAACTACGGCAAGCGTTATGTGCCGGCACAACCGAACGGCTACTCCAATAAAGAGGGCGCCCAGGAGGCCCACGAGGCTATTCGCCCGTCTGACGTAGCCGTTAAACCGACTCAACTGAAAAGCATGGAGCGCGATGCAGAGCGCCTCTATGCGTTGATCTGGCAGCAGTTTGTCGCCTGCCAGATGACGCCGGCGGAATTTACCAGCACCTCGATCGTGATCGCCGCCGGCGAGTTTGAATTGCGCACCCGGGGGCGGGTGATCCGCTTTGACGGCTACATGAAGGTGCAGCCGCCGGTGGCGAAAAAAGACGAGGACGTTGTGCTGCCGGAACTGAAGGTCGGCGATGTGCTGTCGCTATTGAAACTCGATCCGACCCAGCATTTTACCAAGCCGCCGGCCCGCTACAGTGAAGCCAGCCTGGTGAAAGAGTTGGAAAAGCAGGGCATAGGGCGGCCCTCGACCTATGCCTCTATTATTTCGACGATCCAGGACCGCGGCTACGTACATTTGGAAAACCGGCGTTTCTTTGCCAAAAAGATGGGCGACATCGTCACTGAGAGGCTGGTGGAGAGTTTCAGCGACCTGATGGACTATAGCTTTACCGCCAATATGGAAGAATCGCTCGACCAGGTCGCCGACGGGCATACGAGCTGGCGGCAATTGCTCGATGAGTTCTACCAGGGCTTTACCCAAAAGCTGACCCAGGCGCAGGCCGCGCAGGGCGGTATGCGCTCCAACGAGCCCACCGATACCGATATTGTTTGCAGCAACTGCGGCCGGCATATGCAAATTCGCACCGGCAGTACCGGTGTGTTTTTGGGCTGCTCCGGTTACGCCCTGCCGCCGAAAGAGCGCTGTAAAAATACCATGAACCTGGTCTCGGGTGACGAGGTCGTGAACGTCGAGGAAGACGATGAGGCGGAGTCTAAACAACTGCGTGCTAAGCGGCGCTGCAAGCTGTGTCACACGGCGATGGACAGTTACCTGGTGGATGAGACACGCAAGCTGCATATCTGCGGCAACAATCCGGATTGTCCCGGGTTTGAGGTGGAGCAGGGCACCTTCAAGCTGAAAGGTTATGACGGGCCGGTGATCGAGTGCGACAAATGCGGCAGCGAGATGCAGTTGAAGTCGGGTCGCTTCGGTAAATATTTTGGCTGCACCGGGGAGGACTGTAAGAACACCCGCAAGTTGCTGAAAAACGGCGAGGCGGCACCACCGAAAATGGACCCGGTGGCGATGCCGGAATTAGAGTGCCAGAAAGTTGAAGATCACTATGTGCTGCGAGACGGCGCCTCGGGGTTGTTTCTGGCTGCCAGTCAGTTCCCTAAAAACCGGGAGACCCGTGCACCGCTGGTGGCCGAAATCTTGCCGCATCGCAAAGAGATCGATCCCAAATACGAGTATCTGTTTTCCGCGCCCACCGAGGATGACAACGGTGTGCCGACACTGATTCGCTTCAGCCGCAAGACCAAGGAACAGTACGTACAGTCGGAAGTTGACGGCAAGGCCACCGGCTGGAAGGCATTTTACCAAAACGGCAAGTGGGTGGTTAGCGAGACGAAAAAATCCACCCGTAAAAAATCCGGCTGAATGCTTGAAGCCGGGGCGCTGTGCTGGCGTCAGGCACCGGGGTCGGAGGTAGCGAACCTATGTCAAATCCCTATCTGCCGCGGGTAAACCGCGCGCTGGCCTATGTCAAAGTGCAACTGGATGCCGTCGACCGTGCCGCTGCAACGCCGCCGGACCAGGGGCTGCACATCGAGGCGGCGCTCAATGCAGCCGTGTTGCAACTGTGGCTGGCGCTCCAGTTGTATTGGCACGAGATTGCCGGCAACTACCGCATCAGGGAACCGGTACCGACGCTGGAGGGCCTGCTTGTGCAACTGGACAGGGCTTCCCTGGCCGCTGCGGAGGCACATGAGCTACAGACGCTGGCCGCGACCGAGGGCTCCTGGCTTGCCGATTTAACCCGCTGGCAGCGCGAGCTGATACCTGGGAGTGAATCATCGCCTGCGGTGACGACCGGTGCAATAAAGACCATTGCGTCAGTAAATTTAGATCGGGCCCCACCCGAAGTAGCGCAATTGCGTCACTGCCTGGCAGCGATGAAAGAATTGTTAGAGCGCCAGCGTCAGGGAATGGCGGAATATTGACGTCTTCAGATCCCCGCTTTCAGTCGTCGTCCAAGGCGCTGTCGCCCGCAGGCATTCAATGGTAAAATACCGCGCCAGAGGTATCGAAAAGGTCCCGCATAGCGTATTGTCGGACCTCTGCGTGGAGTTTATATGCCGTCTTCTTTGTTTGAAATCATCGAGTTGCCCAACGGCGATATCGCGTTACAGCGCGCCGGGGAAGAAGGCGAGCCGGTAGTCTGTATACGTTTCTCTCAGGAATCTCTTTATTTTCTTCGTGAATCCAAGTTTGAAGTCGCCAAGGCCATGATCGAGGCCGGTCTGGAAGCGGCCAGTGAAATGGCCGAGCGCGACGAATCGACGATTGAATTTGAAGTTGATAGTGACAGTGATACGCAGACCATCCACTGACGTTGTGACGCCTCAGTAGTCTTATAGCGCTTTTTTATTACCCCAATATTTTCTCTCTGCCCCTTGTCTGCTCCTCGACGAGCCCCGGTGGCGGCGTATTTTATTCCGTTCCGGCGGGGACCCGATCTACATTTGCCGTCGCATCAGTCAGTACTGTGCCAACCATTGCAGTCCTTACCGCAACCGCAGCATGATCCCTCTGGCATCGCCGCGCTCGGCTGCCTCATCCAGTCTGCGAAAGTGGGCCTCGCTGATTTTACCGGGACTGGCAATAACAGTGTGGCTGTTGCCGGCCGCCAGGGCATCCCAGGTGATCCAGAGCACGTCTTCCGCTCGAGGCGGGTAAACCAGCCTGAGTTTGCGACTGTCGACGCCATAAGCGTCGAGCTGACGCCGGTCGAGCCGGTGGTCGCCGATCCAGGTAATCCAGCGGTAATCGTCGAGATGGCTCATATGGGCGAGCATCGGCAGTATCAGCTGTAATTGTGCCGGACTCTCGCCGGACAGGACCACTTCGGTGACGCCGCTGGGGGTTGGCGCGGGCTGGGGCCGCCGCGGCTGCTGATAAGCGGTGGCGGTTGCAGTTGCTCCATAACGCATGGGAATTCACTCCAAATCAGTCGGGAGTATCAGACGCCCTGGCGCAAGACACCGACACTCAAACCCTCGATATTGAAATCCTGGTCGCGCAAATCGACCTCGATCACGTCGAAATCCTGGTTTTCCGGCAGGAGTTGTACTTGATGACGATTGCGTTCGCGCTTGAAGCGCTTGACGGTGACCTCTTCGCCGATACGGGCCACCACGATCTGCCCGTTGCGCGCCTGGTTGGTTTTGTGCACGGCCAGCAGATCGCCGTCGAGAATACCGGCGTCTTTCATACTCATGCCTTTTACCCGCAGCAGGTAGTCGGCGCTGGGATGAAAGAAGTTGCTGGGAATATCACAGTAGTCCTCGATATTCTCCTCCGCCAAAATCGGGTTACCCGCTGCTACCCGTCCGACGAGAGGCAGGCCGTGGTACTGCTCCGGCAGCCGAATGCCCCTGGAGGCCCCGGCGATCATTTCGATCGCCCCTTTGCGCGCCAGGGCTTTCAGGTGTTCCTCGGCGGCATTGGCGGAGCGAAAGCCCAGTTCCCTGGCGATTTCGGCGCGAGTGGGGGGGTAGCCGGTGTCCTCGATATTGCTTTTGATCAACTGCAATACCTCTTCCTGACGTGCAGTAAGCTTGCTCATGGGGTTGCCTCTGTTTTTTTATACAGTAGCTGGGATTATATACAGTAAATCGATCAGTGCAAGTACTGGGTGAGGGGGAGGGCTCAGGCCTTGGGGCAGATTTGTCCACATTGAACTGAAAAATACAATGAATCAAGTAGTTACCGCAGAAAGTCGCGCCTTCTTTCTGCCAAATTAGGGTGATCAATTGCTAGAGAGGGATCGCCTGGTGGATGTACGACAGGAATTTCCCGCCCCCACTCCTTCCGAAAACGGGCAGGACGGCGCTGTTTCGGGTTGTTACCCCAATGGTATACCCGTGTCGCGATCGTAGCGATACCCCAAAAGACATCGCATTACACTTGACGCCAAAATCAATCGCGTTTTATTTCCGCCGGCAGGATGAACGGATAATCAGGAGGCCGCTACAAGCTGACCAGCTCCGTATGGCCAAAGCCCTTCCTGTAATCGAGTAGTGAAATCACCTTGGGCTCTACCCGAAAGAAAACGAGATCGAGGTTATCACCCATTTCATACTCCACTGCCTGCGGGAACTTTTCCATCAGTAGGGTTCCAATTTTTTCGCGTTCAGCCGGATCATCAACGGCGACCGCCAGGGCGCCCATGGATAGTGACTCGATATCGTTCCAGCTTTTGTATTCGCGGTTAATGGTCAGGGAAACCTTGTTGTTTTTCGCGATGTTTTGCGCCTTCTGGCTATTTGCCGGTGTTATAAAATAGACGGTGAGACCTTCACTGAGATAACTGACCGTTGTCGCTTGTGGAAAGCCATCCTCCCGGACTGTGGCAATTGTCATATCGTTTACATCAGTGATAATCGATGTGATTTGGTCGCGCAGTTGCCGGTCCATTGTATTCTCCCGCTGCGGATTTTAAGGCTTATGTTGATAGAAATTGAGGGCGGGGTATTGACGCAGGTCAAGTTGCCACCAGTTGGTAACCCTACTATAGCGGTGTACCGAAACAGGTAGGAAGCGAGACACGCATGGCAAAGCCGCACAGACAATGGACAGTTATATCGCCGCCCGAAATCCGGCGGTGCGCACCACGCTGGCGGCACTGCGAGCACTGGTTCAACCAACGCTGCCACAGGTCACAGAAGGTATGAAATGGGGCGCGCCCATATTTTTAGACCCGCAAGGGGAGCCGGTTGTCTATCTATATGGCGGTAAGGATCACGCCAATCTGGGGTTTATCCGTGGTGCGGAGTTAAGTGACCCCAAAGGTATTCTGCAGGGACGCGGGCACTTGGGACGGCACGTTGCGAGTATTGGCGATGCTCGGTGCCATGACGGCGGTTGAACTGTTGCGATGCCGCAGGCCGCGGGTATGCCCGTGCTCGTGTGCCCAGAGAATGCCCTCCAGGCTGGAGGTGAACCGCACCACCAGTATGCCGTTGCCGGGCGCCGGTGCGCAGCCGATGATATTGGGAGAAAACCCACCACACCAGTTAATACGATTGACCGCCTTGACAAAGCCGGGAGTGTTCAATCGATGCTGCCGTCACCCGTGCTGACGGTGCCGCTGCGGCGCAGCGTCAGATCGCAGGCGACATCGCCGAAGCCGTCGTTCGTTTTGAGTACGTTGCTGCCATTTCTAAGGATAGAATCAAAAGAATTATGTTTTAGCATACTGCTGATTAAACAGGTTCGTTGAAAAATCAGGCTGCGCAATCGATGTCGTTGCTAGCCTGAATGATTCTAGTACTCTGACCAGCCAATCTTTTCACCTGCAATGGGTTTTGGTGTCCGTAAACGGCCGGTCTCGATCCGGGCCTAGCCCTTTGGGACACGGGCTAGCCCCCCCCCCGATAAATACATTCCTGTGGGCTCTGCGCCAGCATCCCTGCTGGCGAAGGTCCCGAAGGGCTATAGGCTAGGCGCCCCCCCCTGATCGAGACCTAAGTGCCGCCGAAATAAAAACATTTTCTGGTCGAAGCACTAGCAGGGTATTGCAAAGAGAAGCCCGCCAAATCCCCTGTCCAGGGTGATATCAGAAATTGACTGTTAACCCCAGATAAAAAGTCTGACCGTACACTTCATAGCCGGTGTTCTGCCGTTCCCGCAAACCCTGAAACTCGGTGTTGGGCTCGTCGTTGATATTCTGCCATTCGAAAAACACCGAGTAGCGATCGTCAACCGCATAGCTCGCCTTGAAATCCAGGCGCCCGTATTCCCCATGTTGCAGGTCCTCCTCCCGCGAATCCAGAATGTCGGCCAGGAACGCGTCGGATTCATCCAGCGATAGCGACGCCTCAAAGCCGTGGGCCTGGTAGAAAAGGGTATAGCTGCGGGTCCAGTCGGGCTGCTGAATCAACGGCAGTTTATCATCGCGGCCTTCGATTTCGATCTCAGAATCAATCCACGCGAAAGACAGTGCTACACCGAAGCCGCTCCAGGGCGAGGGCAGGAAATCGAACTGTTGCTGGTAACTCAGCTCCACCCCCTCAAGTTCTGCCGCGGTGGCGTTTTCCAGGGTGGTAACGGTAAATTCGTCGAACAGCTCGCCGTTGAAGGTGAAGTCCCGTCGCTGTTCGCTGCGCTCAACGATAAAGTTGTCAATATCTTTGTAGAAAACGGCGAGAGATAAAAGCGCATCTTGCGCGAAGTAGTACTCGAGTGACAAATCGAAATTAGCCGACTCCCGGGCTTCCAGGTCCGGGTTGCCGATAAACAAAGCGCCCTCGCTGCCCTCGCGACTGAGTGAGGAGATGGGGGCGATTTGATTGAAGTCCGGGCGACCCAGGGTGTTGGTCCAGGCGGCGCGCAACACCAGGTCGTCCTCCAGATTGACCCGGTAGATGACGGCCGGCAACAGGTTAGTGTAGTTGCCGCTTTGGGAGATGGGAATCGCGGTGAGATTGTCTGCATCCCGTTGTAAGCCTTTCGAGTCCACCTCCGTGTGCTCCAGGCGCAGGCCGGCGATAACCTCGTGCTCACCCCAGGCCCATTCACCCATCAGATAAACAGCACTGATGTCCTCGGTGATATCGTAGTCGTTTTCGAATTCGTTTTCGAACGTGTCTTCGTCATCGAGTTCGAAAAACGCGGTGTTGTTGCGGTTGGCGTTTAGAAACGCCGTGGCGGCACCGATATCTACCGCCAGGTTGGGGAAGTCGACGCCGTCGATATCATTCACCAGCACTCCGCCGAAGTGACCAAAGTCAGACAGGAACCAGTCGTTGTCGCCCAGGTTATAGCGGGTATTGGCGGCGTCATTGGTGCGATCGGTGGCGGTGTATTTTACGCCGAATTTAAGCTGGCCGGCGTCGCCGAAGGCGGGCAGTTGACGGCGTGCGTTGAGCCCCAGAATCAGCGCGTCTTCCTCAGTCTCATTGTCCTGGAGTAACACCCGGCGAAAGCGCAGCCGCGCGGGGTCCAGTACGTCCGTCGGCCCCGATTGAATCAGCGCGAAGCCGCGACTGTTCAGGCGCCAGGTGTCCGGGCCGTAGCCGTCGCCGCGAAATTCCCAGCGACGGTTTGGCTCTGTTTGCCGGTTTTGGTTGTACTGCGCTACGTAGTCGAGCAGCCAGGTCTCACCGATGGCATTCTCCCCGCCGATGGCGATATTGAAAAACTCTTTATCTTTCTCCTCGTAGCGGGCGTCCTGTTCGCGGCGATTGTTAGTGCCGGAGGTGCCGCCGGTGGGGGTCAGGGCCGTGATATCGCGATTGAAGAAGTGCTCGTAGCGCTGGCGCACCTCCTCCTCTTCAAAGCGGCTGAAAAAGGCGCGCGCGTAGTAGCGATCGGCGTCGGTGGGGCGCCACTCCACTTGGGCGTTGACGCCGGTGCGGATGCGCTCCAGGGTATAGAAATTGTTCTTGGCGTTTTCCGGCAGGCGTGCGCTGACCCCGTCGAGGGTCTCCTCGCGCCAGTCGTCCTGAAATACCCCGCGGGACTCGAAGTCCCGGTAGGAGTAGGACGCACCGAGCAACCATCCCCAAGTGCGTGAGCTGTCGAGGCCACCGAGGGTAAACTTGGCGGCATAGGGGCTGTCCTTCGATAGGTCTTCATAGCCGAATTGCCCGGTAAAGGTGCCGAACAGGACCTCTTCCTGGTCGAAGGGGCCTGCGGTCACCACATTGATCGTGCCGCCTACGCCCTGGGCGTCCATATCCGGGGTTTGTGCCTTCACCACCTCGATCGCTTTTAGAAAGTCGCCGCCGATGACATCCAGCGGCGCCAGGCGGCCGCCATCGTCAGCTTCCGGCGAACCTGTGGTTACACCATTGATGGTGAGGTTGTTGAGCGCGGGGCTGATTCCGCGAATCGATACGAACCGCCCCTCGCCCTGGTCGATGCTGATGGAGACGCCGGGCAGCCGGTCCACCGCTTCGGCGGCATTTTTGTCGGGCAGTTTGCCGATGTCGTCGGCGGAAACGGCATCCACGATGCCGTCGGCCAGGCGTTTAGCCTCGATAGCGCGCCGCTGGGACAGCCGGGTGCCGGTGACCAGGATCTCCTCATCTACGCGGTCGTCCGTCTGTGACCAGACATCTGGGGCGGGCAGGCTCAATACCAGGGCGCAGAGTGCCGCAGATGTGCCAGGTCTGCAGATCGCTATTGACAGGTTGGTATTGCACTGTTTTTTAAATTTCTCAGTCTTCATTTTTGTCTCCCCAGTAATAAAAATTACAGCATCACGTAAAAAAACTCAGCCGCAAGGGTACGGTTGGAAAGTTACCGTGGTGTGTCAGTGCCCCTCAGGGCGGGCTGGCGGGTAAAGTGCGAGCCGGACAGCGCCCGCGACGGGCGTGTGGAGTGATAGAGAGGCAAAGCAACAGAGGGACAAATTGCCGGTTGAACAAAGCACCGGGTGGGCAGACAGGGGTTGAGGCGCGAGAGGAGTGCCGGACAGAGACGATCGCGAGCGGGGTTTTAGGTGTAGATCTGCCGCAACTCGCGCAGGCGCTGGTCGGCGGATCGGCCAATTAATCGTTGGGTTTCAGCAAGCAGGGCTTCGATCAGGCAGGTGATTGCCACGGTAGCGGCGTAATCTGCCGATGGCGCCGGCGTTGAGAATACGAACTTCGCCTGTCTGGCGACGGGCGGCGTTTCGCCATCGCTAAACAGAATGATCTGGGCGCCGCGTTCGGCCGCCAGACGCGTGAAGGCGCCCAGGTCCGAATCATAGGGCGATGGATCGAAAACCACCAGGGTATCGCGCCTGCCGGTGGTCATCAGCTTTTCGGTGCGTTCCAGCGGATCGGCGCTGAGCGGTGTGCACCCCGGGCGCAGCAGCATTAGGCGCCGGTACATGCCGTGGGCCAGGGGGGTAGAGACTCTGCCGCCGATAAGGGATACCTCGTTTGACAAGTCGGCGAGCATTCGTGCCGCTCCCACCAACTCAGCTTCTTGCAGTCGCGAGAAGCCGCGCTGTATATCATCCACCAGGTGTGTGCAGAGCCCGGTAATGCGGCCGGGAAGGTGGCGCACAGATGCGGCCGGTGCGCCGGGGGAAAACTTGTTGTCGAGGAGGTCGGCAATTTCCAGGTGCAGGGCTTTTTGAAATTCGGGGTAGCCGGCAAAACCGAGCTTTTTCACAAATCGCATCACGGTCGGCGAACTGACGCCGGCCTGTTCCGAGACCGCTGCCAGAGTCTGCAGCCCCGCCATGGGGTAATTGCCCAGCAGCACCCGACCCACTTTGCGGTCGGTAGTGCTCAGCTCTGCCCAAAGGCCGTTGATCGATTCAGAAATAAGTGTCTTGGCTCGGGTCATACCGTGTCGGTCCTGGGTGTTACCGCAGCACTATAGGTTTCCCGGCAGACTTGGGTGGAGCTGTCGGGACGAGGTTTACAGGCTTTCAAAGTCAAGTAGGATAGCCCTTTTGTAATATTATTTACAACAGAGATCGGTAGTATGGCGCGGTTAATCTAGATTGTTGGAGTACGATGTGACGGGTTCAGTATTGCCTGCAGGCGCACTTTTGCTGTTTGTCTGTTTATCGGTTTCGGTAGCTGCGGCGGACAAGTCTGTGGAGCCGCTCACCCAGTTTGTTGCCGAGGAGGCGCGCCAGGCGGTGGCCGTGGATGACAGTGCCGTCTATGTGATCGACAACCGGGCTATCGGCAAATATGACAAGCTGACCGGCAAGCGGTTGCGACAGTGGCGGGGTGAGAAAGCGGGGCCGATCCAGCATCTCAACAGTGGTGTGGTTATCGAGGGTCGGTTATACAGCGCCCACTCCAACTATCCCCGACAGCCGATGACAAGCACCATTGAAATCTGGGATACCGAGACGCTCGAGCATATCGGCACGCACAGCTTTGGTATTTATCTGGGATCGGCCACCTGGGTGGATTTTCACCGGGGGCACTGGTGGGTGGTTTTCGCCAACTACGGTACGCGAGGTGGGACGCCGGGCAGGGGGCCCGAGTGGACGCAACTGGTGAAATTTGACGGGCAGTGGCGGCGGCAGGCAGCCTGGGTATTGCCACCGGAACTGGTTACCCGGTTCTCACCCTACAGCAACTCCGGTGGCGGTTGGGGACCCGATGGCAGCCTGTACCTGACGGGTCACGATGAGGCGGCGCTGTTTCGTGTCGAGTTGCCGGCGGCAGGCGCCGCCCTGGTGTATAAAGGGCGTCTGCCGGCGCCGATAGAGGGGCAGGGTATCGCCTGGGAGCGCAATGCCGAGCGGTTGAGGTTGTACGGCATTCGCCGTTCATCGCGAACGGTAGTGGCGGTGAACCTTAGAAATCATCAAACCCGGTAAAACTCTCCGGTTCGATCGAGGCGAGGGGACTGGACCAGCTTTCCGGCACTATGGCCTGGTCGTTGTGCCAGTCGTCTTCGCGACTGAGTTCATAGCCGGCGCCGGCATCCTCCGGCGCCTCTGCGGTGGTCAACGCCAGTTGCGACCAGGCCTCCAGATCAAATTCACTGACTTCACCGCCGAGATATTGCACTTCGACAGTGCCGGCCTGTTCATCGACGGCCACAACCTCGAACATCTGGTCTTCCACCAGGTCTTGAAACCACGCCCCAACGATTGGAATCTGTGTTGCCATAATGCCCCATCCTGTGTCGCACTTCGACAGCCTGTTACATCGATCTCACCCAGCTTTCTGCATTGCCCGATACGCCTGTTGGTGGCGCCCCGACACTGGCCTGGTTCGAGACCCTGTAGCTCGAAACTATCACGCTGATCTGGTTTTGGCACTATCTAGACAAACGCCTCGATTTTTGGCAGGCTCCGCCGCCGGTGCAGAGGCGTGCCGCTAATACCTTAATTTATAAGGATCTTTGACGGCGGCAGTGGCCGGGTCTGTAGTACTTATCTATCCATCGGCATATTACGGTTTGGGGAAAGAAGGAATTAGTCTAAAAATAAAATACTTATCACCCGACCAGAGGTACCGCGGCGGCGCCTGCGGTTTCTTGACATCATCCGGTGGTAAACGTATGTTCCAAACGAGTGTTTAACAACCTGATGAGAAAGCGACATGGCGCAGAGCGACACCGTTGAACGGATTCTGGACGCGGCGGCGGCACTGTTTGCCGAGCGCGGTTTCGCCGAGACTTCACTGCGCACGATCACCAGCACCGCCGGCGTCAACCTGGCGGCGGTCAATTATCATTTCGGTTCCAAAAAGGCGCTGATCCAGGCGGTATTCGGCCGCTATCTGCAGCCGTTTTGTGAGGTGTTGGAGCAAAATCTGGATGCGCACATTGCCGCCAATAACGGCGTCGATCCCGATGTCGATCAGCTCCTGCAGTGTCTGTTCACCGCCATGTTGGAGGCTTCCGCCCGGGTCGGTGAGCAGCCGCAGCGCTTTATGCGCCTGTTGGGGCTCGCCTACAACCAGTCCCAGGAGCATTTGCGGCGTTTTATCGTGGCGGAATTCGGCGCCTATTACTCGCGCTTTACCGGGCTGTTGAAAGCGGCCCTGCCGCACCTGGACCCGGTGGCGTTTTACTGGCGGCTGTACTTTATGCTCGGCGCCACTGTGTTCACGCTGTCGAGTTTCGACTCGATACGCGCCATTCTCAACAGCGAGTTCGATCGCGACACCTCGCTCGACCAGGCGGTGGGTTTACTGGTGCCGGCCATTTCCGGCATGCTCAGCGTCGACAACAGCACTACCACCCACTGAGGTTCTATCCATGTCCGTTTCCCTTTCCGCCGCGGCGTCGGCGGCGCCCGGTAACTTGATGCTCGATATCGAGGGCACTGAACTCGATGCCCAGGACCGCGACGTTTTGCTCGATCCCCAGGTCGGCGGTGTCATTTTCTTTGCACGCAACTTTGTCAGTCGCGCACAGATTACCGCGTTGAGTACGGAAATTCGCGCCCTGCGACCGACGTTGTTGTTGGCAGTGGATCAGGAGGGCGGTCGCGTGCAGCGCTTCAAGGAGGGGTTTACCCGGCTGCCGCCGATGCAGTGCTTTCACCAACTGCACTGTGACGATACCGCCGCCGCCCTGGCGCTGGCGCGAGACAGCGGCTGGTTGATGGCTGCCGAGCTGATCGACAGCGGGCTGGACTTCAGTTTTGCGCCGGTGCTGGATGCCGACGCAGATCGCTGCGGGGCTATTGCCGACCGTGCGTTTTCAGCCGATGTCGAACGGGTGACGGCCCTGGCGGGGGCGTTTATAGAGGGGATGCATGAGGCCGGTATGGCCGCCACCGGCAAGCATTTTCCGGGTCACGGCGGGGTCGTGGCCGACAGCCATCTGGAGCTGCCGGTGGATGGGCGCTCCTGGGAGGCGCTGGCGACAGCCGACTTGGTACCTTTCGCGCGGCTGGCCGACAGGCTGGATGCCGTCATGCCCGCCCACATCCTATTCTCTGAAATTGACAGTCGCCCGGTTGGCTTCTCGCCGATCTGGCTGCAGCAGCGGCTGCGTGGTGAACTGGGTTTTACCGGGGTTATCTTCAGTGACGACCTGTCCATGGAAGGCGCCGGCGCCGCCGGCGGCTATGCCGAGCGGGCGGAGGCGGCGCTGCGGGCCGGCTGCGATATGGTTCTGGCCTGTAACAATCGCCGCGGCGCGCTGGAGGTCTTGCAGCATTTGCACAACCTGGACTGGCCAATACCGGCGCGAGTGGCTACCATGCGCACCGAGGGTCGTAACGGCCTCGCGCTGGCTGCGGCGCCGGCGCGCTGGGAGCGTACGGCCGCGGCCCTGGCGGTCCTGGGCTAAAACGCCGGAAGTGCTTGCAAGTGCCAGTGGTTCTGCCTGGCCTTATGGTTTATTGATAAAGGCGAGGGCTGTGGGCGGCGCAGGCGGCTTGGTGCTGACGGTAGAGGTTTTGTGCTGAAATGGACAGCGCTTGCCGGCGCTGGAGGCTCTTTGTTACCGCTGACGGCTCTATGTTGACGCTGATGGCTCTACGTTGACGCTGATGGCTCTACGTTGACGCTGATGGCTCTTTGTTGACGCTGATGGCTCTACGTTGACGCTGATGGCTCTTTGTTGACGCTGATGGCTCTTTGTTGAGGCTGATGGCTCTACGTTGACGCTAAAAGCCCTGGTTTACCGCTGGAGGCAGCGGTGTGGTGGTGCGGGTGGTGGACCCGCGGGACGAGGAATATTCATATGACGCTTCCATCCTGGCTCGAGCGCCTGACCGGCAAAGAGGATCTCTGGATCGTCGAAGTCTTTGTGGTGGTATTGCTCACACTGCTGGCGGCGTTTGCCGTCAAGGTGATACTGGGCCATCTGGTCAAGCGGGCGGAGAACACGAAGAACCTGTGGGACGACGCCCTGCTGTGCGCGGCGAGTCAGCCGTTAAAATGGTTTATCTGGCTGGTAGGTTTGAGCTGGGCTGCGGAAATCGCCGGTACCGTCTCCGAGAGCGTTATTTTTTCCGTGGTGGATACGGTCCGCCGCGTGGGCGTCATTGTTGTCCTCAGTTGGTTTATCGTGCGGTTTATCGTCCGTGCGGAAAAAAATCTGATGGACCCGGATTTTACCGCCAAGCCGATGGACGAAACCACAGTACTGGCGATCGGTAAACTGCTGCGGATTTCCGTGATCGTCACCGCCGGGCTGGTGATTCTGCAGTCGTTCGGCTACAGCGTATCGGGGGTGCTGGCGTTTGGCGGCATCGGCGGCCTGGCGGTGGGCTTTGCCGCCAAGGACCTGTTGGCCAATTTTTTCGGCGGCCTGATGATTTACCTGGACCGACCGTTTGCCGTGGGCGACTGGATTCGTTCCCCGGATCGGGATATCGAGGGCACGGTGGAGGATATCGGCTGGCGACTGACCCGCATTCGCACCTTCGACAAGCGCCCGCTGTATGTGCCCAATGCAACCTTTACCCATATCTCCCTGGAAAATCCCTCGCGCATGTACAACCGGCGCATCAAAGAGACCATCGGCATTCGCTATGATGACGCCGGCAAAATGGCGACCATTATCCCCGCGGTGAAGGAGATGCTGGCATCCCACCCGGAGATAGATACAGAGCAGACACTGATCGTCAATTTCAATAGTTTCGCACCCTATTCACTGGACTTTTTTATCTATACTTTCACCAAGACCACCGACTGGGTGAAGTTTCATGACATCAAACAGGACGTACTGCTGAAGGTGCTGGAAATTATCGAAGCGCAGGGTGCCGAATGTGCCTTCCCGACCTCCACCGTCCATATCCCCGACGATATTCACCTGCAAAATCCGGATCGCCACTCGGGCAACGCCCCTGGCGAAAGCAAAAAAGCCAGTGTTGAAAAGGTGAGTGCCGACCAGGCAAATCGCGATAAGGCAAGTACTGACAAGGCGAGTGCGGGTTAAGGCGATGCTGAAAGCCGGGCGTTGAAGACCGGCCATGGAATTGCGATCACTGAAAAGTGCGCACCACCCGTGAGCATCGAGAGACAAGCGCGCTGAAGGGCAGGTACTGAAAGGCGAGTACCACCAGCGACCGCTAAAAAGACGGCCACCGAAACTGCAAGTATCGAAACAGCCGGTAACAGGAATCACTGACATTGAAAACTCTGCAATCCGATATTGACGCCGTTTGGGCGGCGGCTGACTGCCTTTACACTGAGGCGCAACTTGAACCGGCGATCGAGCGTCTGGCGGCCTCTGTCGAAGCGCAACTGGGTGCGACCGACCCGGTGGTGATCTGCGTACTCAACGGCGGCCTGGTGACTACCGGGCGCCTGTTGCCGAAGTTTTCCTTCTCGATGCAACTCGATTGCGTTCACGCCACCCGCTATCGCAACGGGACCCGCGGGCACACTGTAGAGTGGTTGTGCAAGCCGCGCACTGAATTGGCCGGGCGCACGGTGCTGCTGGTCGACGATATCTATGACGAGGGTGTCACGCTGGCGGCGATCCAGCGCTACTGCCGGGACGCGGGTGCGGCCCGGGTCTACACTGCCGTGCTGGTGGATAAACAGCACGACCGCAAGGACCCGCAGGCGCAGGTGGACTTTACCGCGGTGAGCGTGCCCGATCGTTACGTCTTCGGGTTCGGCATGGACTACTGCGGATATCTGCGCAATGCGCCGGGGATTTACGCGGTCAATACCAATAACAACTGCGGCGGAGGTTGAAGTCCATGGCGCGCCTGGCAATAGTGGGGGGGACCGGATTATCCCAGTATCCGGAGTTGCAGCGTGTCGACAATGCGGCACTCGATACACCCTACGGAGCGCCTTCCGCCGCGGCTTTGATCGGCCGCCTGGGCGGCCACGAGGTCGTTTTTTTGCCGCGTCACGGTGAGGGACACACACTGCCCCCGCATCGCATCAACTACCGGGCCAACCTCTGGTGCCTGCAACAACTGGGCGTGAAAAAAATTCTCGCCGTCAATGCCGTCGGCGGTATTCACCCGGCCATGGGGCCGGGACATCTGTGCATCCCCGATCAGATTATCGATTACACCTACGGGCGCGAACACACCTTTGCCGACGGTACTGCAAAGACGGTACAACATATCGACTTTAGTTATCCCTACGACCCGGTCGCACGCCAGATACTGATCCGGCAATTAACGGCGCTGCAGATGCCTTACAGTGACTTTGGTGTCTACGGTTGTACCCAGGGGCCGCGGCTGGAAAGCGCCGCTGAAATTCGCCGCCTCGCCGCCGACGGTTGCGACCTGGTGGGTATGACGGGCATGCCCGAAGCGGCGCTGGCCCGGGAATTGGAAATTGACTATGTATCAATTTGTATGGTGGTTAACTGGGCCGCCGGGATCGAGGCGGCGCCAATCGATATGGCGGACCTGATGCGTACGCTCGAAAACTGTACCCGGGAGGTCAAGCGGTTGATCGCCGCGGTCGCCGGGGCGTTAATCGTCTGAAAAAGTTTAGAAATTCGCATTTGTCAACGTTTTTACTGGACACTGACGTTAATTTGGCTTAAAAATGTGCCGGTCGGCTGTTTCCAGCTGCAGGCATTGCGCAGTGCAAAATCCTGGCTGCGTATGGGTCGTTTATTATTTGCAGTGTAACGGTTGAGTGATAGCGGTTTAACAGATACCAGTGTTAACAGTTGTTGCTTCAACAGTTTTCTAATTAATAAATACAACAGTTGCCTGAAGTGTCGGAGCAGTCTTATCGGTTGGCGATCATAGATCAAAACAAAGGGTGAGATCGTCAGGTTTTCGATGGTTAGTACAACATAAAAATAATGAGGTAGTTGGTTATGACAGTTCGCGAGTCAGGCACCGTTAAATGGTTTAACAACGCCCGGGGGTACGGTTTTATTACCCGGGGGGAAGGCAGCGACGATGTCTTCGTGCACTATCGCAATATTCGCGGAGAAGGCTACAGGTCTCTCAATGAAGGGCAGGCGGTAGAATTTAATATTCTCGAAGGGGACAAGGGTCTCCAGGCGGAAGATGTCGAGTGTACCACCTAGATCGCTTTAGCCCGGATATCGCACCATTAACGCGATCTAACGGCCTAAAACTGCGCCCGGCGCACAATTTTAGACGTGTTATCTTCGCGCCAACTGGTTGGTTCGACACCTCGGCCGTATCCGGGTTAACGATCTAAACATTCAACATCGGCACGACTTATTGGGGTACTGCCGGCGTCGCCTCGACGCCGGCAGCGCTACCGCTGTTGGGAACGTTTTCCGGTGCAGGCTCCACCTCGGGCACCTCGTAAGGTTTCATTTTGATCAGCAGGCCCATCAACGGGTGGTCGAGGTAGTGTACTTCGCCGCTGCGAATACGGCCGCGTTTTTGCCGAAAAGTGACAACCTTGTTTACCAGGTAACGATTGGCCAGAATGCTCTCGTACTCGCCTGCGGGGTTGAGCCGGTTGTCCCACCAGTCCGCCGCTGTTTTGTCGGTTCCGAGCGCCAGTGCCGGGTCGGCCTGGCGCACGCTCGGCCGGCGCGGCAAATCCGGCCAGCCGCCGGCTTCCTGGCCGTAGTTGGCGCTGAATTCAGACAACCATAAATTGGTGTGCAGGTGCAGGTAGCGGGCGATGCTGATATTAATGCTGCCCTCCAGCTCAGTGTGCTCGTCGTAGCTGTTGCCGCCCTGAATCAGGATCGCCGGTGATTTTCTAATACCGATCATCGGCTGGCGCCAGGCCTGGTGGAACAGCACGCGGTAGCGGCCATCGCGACGCAGGTCCCGGGCCTGGGGTGCCAGTTCCAACTCGGCCGCCGGCAGCTTGTAATAAGGCTCGCGCGCCAGGTCCGCCGGGGTGGGCAGCGGTGCCGCAGTGTCCGGGGTAGCGGAACTGCTTACCAAAGCGGCCAGCGGCGCGTCCGGGTCTTTCAGTTCAACCCAGTTCGGCGGGTAGGCGAGGGGGATATCCCGTGGCCAGATTTCCTGGGGGGCGTTTTCGGGCAGGCGCTGGGCGAAAATAATCAGCTCGACCTGGTACCAGCGCGGCTCCTCGGCCGCGGCGCCGCCGGGGACACCCAGCGCGGTGCCGAATGCCAGCGCCGTCCAGGTCGCGGCAGTGAATCGTCGTGCCAGGCGGCGCAGGTAACTGCTGTGAATCTTCATCATGCGGCCTCTTCCTTCGGCGTTAGTTGGGTGAGGAGAGCGTCAACGGTTTCGATACGCTGCTCGCTATTTTCCATATCGAGCGAGAATTTTAAATGGTTGGCGCCTTCCAGGCGGTAAATCTGTGGCTGAGTTTGCACCATTTTAACAATAGTCAATGGATCGACGCGGGTATCCCTGGCAAATTCCATCCGTCCGCCGGCGGCAGACGCCTCTAATTTCTCGATACCGAGTTGCTGGGCCCGCAGTTTCAGCGCCGTCACCCGGAACAGGTTTTTGGTGGCCTCGGGCAACAGACCAAAGCGGTCGATCATTTCCACCTGCAGTTCCCGCAGGCCCGCTTCGGTTTCCGCATTGGCCAGGCGTTTGTACATAATCAGGCGAGTGTGTACGTCGGGCAGGTAGGCATCGGGAATCAGCGCCGGAATTCGCAGGTTCACATCGATACTGCCGTCCAGCGGCTGTTCAATATTGGGCGTCTTGCCGGCTTTGATGGCTTTGACCGCCCGATCCAACATGTCCATGTACAGGGAAAAACCGATCGCCTGCATCTGCCCGCTCTGGTCCTCGCCGAGCAGTTCGCCGGCGCCGCGAATTTCCAGGTCGTGAGTCGCCAGGGTAAAGCCGGCGCCCAGGTCTTCGGCTTCGGCGATGGCCTCCAGGCGCTTGACCGCGTCGGCTGTCATGGCCTTTGGCTGCGGCGTCAGGAGATAGGCGTAAGCCTGGTGGTGGGAGCGCCCGACCCGCCCGCGCAACTGGTGCAGCTGTGCCAGGCCGAACTTGTCCGCCCGGTTGATGACAATGGTATTGGCGCTCGGCACATCGATACCGGTTTCGATAATGGTGGTGCACACCAGGATATTGAAACGCTTGTGGTAGAAGTCCGACATCACCTGCTCCAACTCCCGCTCGCGCATCTGCCCGTGGCCGACGCCGATGCGCGCCTCGGGAATCAGCGCCTGCAGATCGCGGCCCGCCTGGTCGATGGTTTTGACTTCGTTGTGCAGATAGTAAACCTGGCCGCCGCGCAGCAGTTCACGCAAGATGGCTTCCTTGACCAGGGCGTTGTCGTGTTGGCGCACGAAGGTTTTCACCGATAAACGTTTTGCCGGCGGCGTGGCGATAATCGACAGATCGCGAATGCCGGCCATGGCCATATTGAGGGTGCGCGGAATCGGGGTCGCCGTCAGGGTGAGGATATCGACTTCCGAGCGCAGTGACTTCAGGCGTTCTTTCTGCTGCACACCGAAGCGGTGTTCCTCATCGATGATCAATAACCCCAACGATTTATAACTCAGGTCCGACTGCAACAGCTTGTGTGTGCCGATAATGATATCGATTTTGCCGTCGGCGAGTTTTTTCTGTACCGCCGTGCTCTCACGACCGGTTCTGAAACGCGACAGCACCTCCACGTTGACCGGCCAATCGGCAAATCGGTCTTTGAAATTTTCATAGTGTTGTTGCGCGAGCAGTGTGGTGGGCACCAGCATGGCCACCTGTTTGCCGGATTGCACGGCGATAAAAGCGGCGCGCATGGCGACCTCGGTTTTGCCGAAGCCCACATCGCCACAGACCAGGCGATCCATCGCCGCCGGCGAAACCATATCGGCGTAGACTGCGGCAATGGCATTTTGCTGGTCGGGGGTTTCCTCGAACGGAAAGCCCGCGGCAAAATTGCGGTAGGCCTCTTTGGGGTCGTCGAACGCGAAGCCGGCGCGGGCAGCGCGGCGGGCGTAGATATCCAACAGTTCCGCCGCGGTATCGCGGATCTGTTCGGCCGCTTTGCGTTTGGCTTTCTGCCACTGTTCGCTGCCAAGGCGGTGCAACGGCGCCAGGTCCGCCTCGGCGCCGCTGTAGCGACTGATCAGGTGCAGGTTGGCGACCGGCACGTAGAGCTTGGCGCCGGCGGCGTACTCGAGCATCAGCAACTCGTTGGGTTCGCCGTCGATATCCAGAGTTTGCAGGCCGCGGTAGCGGCCCACGCCGTGATCGACATGCACCACCGGGGCGCCGAGGCGCAGCTCGGTCAGGTTTTTGACGATCTGGTCGCTGCTGTCCTGGGCGCGCTTGCGCCGGCGCCGCTGCTGCACCCGGTCGCCAAACAACTGTGATTCGGCAATCAGTGACACGGCCGGTGTACCCAACTCCATGCCGGCTTCCAGCGGCGCCACAGTGATGGCGACGGCGTCGCTGCCGTCCAGGAACGCCTGCCAGCTATCGCACACCTGCGGCTGCACGGTGATGCGTTGCAACAGTTCGATCAGGGTTTCTCGCCGCCCGGCGCTCTCGGCGCAGAACAGTACCCGTTTACGGGTGTCCAGCAACTGTGCCTCCAGCGCCGCCAACGGCTGGTCCGCCTGGGCGTTTACCGGCAGGGCGGGTGGCGGCGCGGTGTCGAAGTTGGTGCGGCCGACCCCGGTTTCCAGTGGCGTCTGCTGTACCTGAATGCGGCGGTAGCGCTTGAGTGCGGCAAATACGTCGCCGACGCCCAGAAATACTTCCGCCGCCGGGACCAGCGGTCGCTGCGGGTCGACGCGGCGGCTCTCATAACGCTGGCTTAACTCGCGCCAGAAATTTTCCGCTGCACTGTCGAGCCGACCCAGGCTCAGCGCCAGGGTGGCTGCCGGCAGGTAGTCGAACAGGGTGCCGCACTGTTCGAAAAACAGTGGCAGGTAATATTCGATACCCGGCGGCGCTATGCCGTCGCTGATATCTTGATAAATAGGGCAGGCGCGGTGGTCGACATCGAAGCGCGCGTGCCACTGGTCCTTGAAGAACTTGATGCCGGCGGCATCGAGCGGATACTCCTTGGCCGGCAGCAGGTCGATGGCCCCGACTTTATCAATAGTGCGCTGGGTGTCCGGATCAAAGGTACGCAGGGTTTCAATATCGTCGTCGAACAGGTCGATCCGATAGGGCAGGTCACTGCCCATGGGAAAGATATCCACCAGCGCGCCGCGCACGGCGAATTCGCCATGTTCATAGACGGTGTCGACACAGCGATAGCCGCTGTCCTCCAACTGCCGGCGCATCAACGCCAGGTCGAAGCGCTGGCCGCAGCGCAGCACCAGGCTGTTGGCGGTCAGGTAGGCCGGCGGCGGCAGGCGCTGCAGCAGGGTGGTCACCGATACCACGAGGATGCCCTGTTTCACCGCCGGCAGTTGGTAGAGGGTGTAGAGACGCTCGGAAATGATGTCCTGGTGCGGCGAGAAGGTGTCGTAGGGCAGGGTTTCCCAGTCCGGGAAGTGCAGAATAGGCAGCGGCTGGTCGCGGTCGTTAAAAAACCCCAATTCGGTTTCCAACTGGCTGGCTTCGCTGCTGTTGGGGGCAACAATCAGGGTGAGACTGGGGTGGGCGCGTGCCGCCGACAGCAGGGCCAGGGCCCGGGCACTGCCGTGCAACTGGCCCCACTGGTGTTTATCGCCCGCGTTGGCGGGCAGGGGTGGGGCGCTGGGGTTTGATAACGTCATGAACAACAATCGATAACGGCAAATGAAGGTGGGCTATTGTACTGACCTTTGGCGCATTTGAGGACGGCTTGCGGTCGATTCCCTCGACTTTGTCATACAAATGGCCGGCGGCGGCGCCCGGCGGTGATTTTACCGCCGTTGTATTGCGTCCCGCTGGTTGAGTCACCATAATACCCCCGCCCACGGCGGTCGGGCCGGCTACTCTATTCATACTAATCATACTAATGCGGCATTGAACGCCGCGGCGGGCCTTAACGACGCGGGCTGAATGACGTCTTTAGATACGTCTATAAAATGTAGAGAAGCCACTTAAACACGAAGGGTAATGCTGTGAACCGACCTAAGCCGGATGATTTCTTCAAAGATTGGAAAGAGCGGGAGGCCTTGGCCGAGGCCATGATTCCGATGATTGGCAAACTCAATCGCGAGCGCAATGTCGCCGTCTATATATATGGGCGGCCGCTGGTGAATCGCTCGGTGATTGACATCATGAAAGCGCACCGGTTCGTGCGCCAGGTGGAGGCCAACGAACTGTCGGAGTTCGAGAGCTACCCGATTCTGGAAACCATCAGCCGGCTCAATATCGGCCCCGCCCATATCGACCTGGGTCAACTGGCCGTCAAATATATGAAGGAGGCCAACGGCCTGGATATGGAGGCCTTCGTGGCCAATGAGCTGCAGCACTTTGTCGGCAGCAGCCATAAGCCGCTGCCCAAGGCGCAGGATGTGGTGCTCTACGGGTTCGGTCGAATCGGGCGGCTGGTGACCCGACTGCTGGTGGAGAAGGCCGGCAGTGGTGACGTGTTGCGACTGCGCGCGATCGTGGTCCGCAAAGGCAAGGGCGCCGGTGATCTGGTCAAGCGCGCCAGTCTGCTGCGCCGCGATTCGATTCACGGCAGTTTCAAAGGCACCATTCGGGTCGATGAGGAAACCGATACGCTGGTGTGTAACGGTAATGAGATCAAAGTCATCTATGCCAACTCGCCGGCCGAGGTGGATTACACCCGGCACGGTATCCACGACGCCATAGTCGTGGACAACACCGGTGCCTGGCGCGACGCCGAGGGGCTGAATCAGCACCTGCAGTGCCCCGGCGCCGGCAAAGTCATTTTGACAGCGCCCGGCAAGGGCGATATTAAGAACATCGTCTACGGCATCAACAATGGCGACATCGAGGCGGGGGATAATATCCTCTCGGCCGCTTCCTGCACTACCAACGCCATAGTCCCGGTGCTGAAGGCGCTGCTGGATAAGTACGGCATTGAGCACGGCCATGTGGAGACGGTGCACGCCTATACCAACGACCAGAACCTGATCGACAACTATCACAAAGGGGAACGCCGCGGGCGCAGTGCGGCACTGAATATGGTGCTCACCGAGACCGGTGCCGCCAAGGCCGTGGCCAAGGCGCTGCCGGCGTTGAAGGGCAAGCTCACCGGCAACGCCATCCGCGTGCCGGTCCCCAATGTCTCCATGGCGATTCTGAACCTGCGTTTGGGCGCCGACACCACCGCTGCGGAACTCAATGAGTATATGCGCGATGTGGCGCTGCACTCGCCCCTGCAGCAACAGATCGACTTCACCAACTCGCCGGAGGTGGTGTCGACAGACTTTGTCGGTTCCCGTCACGCCTGCGTATTCGACAGTAAAGCCACTATCGTCGAGGGCAATAATGCGGTGCTCTATTGCTGGTATGACAATGAATTCGGCTACAGCTGTCAGGTGGTGCGCTGCCTGGAGGACATGGCGGGCGTCAGTTATGACGTCTACCCCCAGCCCGAATAAACCGGCGTTTTGAGTTAATAAACACGCCTGGGTTGTGTGTGGCACGACAAGGCGGCTGACCGCGGCTGTTAGCGGTAAGTCGCCGATTTCGCGGTTCGTCCTTGTCGCTTCGATCATCAACTGAGCACTTTGCCGTCCAGCCGTTCTAAGATCTTGAGATTCTTAGGTTTTTACTCGCCTAAATCAGTAAAAATCGCGTTTTTGCTCTGGTAAGGGGCCAGCCTCATCTTTATAATTGCGCCGGTTTGATCGCAGAGTGAGTGCGCTCCAGGCGCAGTCGTCTACACTAGTTAGGGAACTTTTGCTACCTGTTGGACAGGTTTTGGCTGATATTCCCCGAAATTTGACGGGTTTTTAACTTGGGGCCGAAAGGCTGACTGACAGCCGCGTGCCCGCCCGCCGTCAAACCGACACCTGGTCGCCTTACCGGGCCAGAGTGAGCAGATGCATGGGGTTCACTGCACAGCGCCCCTTATCCAACCAGTGATTAGGCAGAGGACGTATGATAAAGATCCGTCGGGGCTTGGATTTACCTATATCCGGCACTCCCGAGCAGGCCATCGAAGAGGGTCCCAAGGTTCGCTCTGTCGCCGTAATCGGATTCGACTACCATGGCATGAAGCCCACGATGGCGGTCCAGGTCGGCGACAAAGTGAAACTGGGCCAGTTGTTATTCACCGATAAAAAGACCGCCGGCGTCAGGTACACGGCACCGGCAGCGGGGACCGTAGCCGCCATCAATCGCGGCGCAAAACGGGTCCTTCAATCTGTTGTTATCGATGTAGAGGGGGACGAGGCCGAGCACTTTACCCAGTGCGACAGTGGCCAACTTGCCACCCTGGACAATGCGACCATCAGGGAAAATCTGATCAACGCCGGTCTCTGGACCGCACTGCGCACGCGACCCTACAGCAAGGTGCCGGCCCCCGAGGCCACTGCCAACTCCATTTTTGTGACCGCGATCGATACCAATCCGCTCGCCGCCGATCCGCAGCGGGTGATCGCCGCACAGCCGCAGGCGTTTGCCGACGGCCTGTTGCTGCTGAGTAAGCTTACCGAGGGTAAGGTTTTTGTGTGTAAAGCGACCGGCGCGGAGCTGCCGCCCGGCGGCGACGAGCGCATCGAGACCCACGAATTCGGCGGCGTGCACCCGGCCGGTAATGTCGGTACCCATATACATTTTCTCGACCCGGTCAGCACTGACAAGTCTGTCTGGACCATCGGTTATCAGGATGTTATCGCCATCGCCAAGTTGTTCACCACCGGTAAACTCTATACCGATCGGGTGATCTCCCTGGCCGGCCCGGCGGTGGAGCGGCCGCGACTGCTGCGCACCCGCCTCGGCGCCAATCTGGAGGAACTCACCGCCGGGCAACTCAACCCGGGCGATAACCGTGTGGTGTCCGGATCGGTGTTCGGCGGCCGCACGGCGCGCGGTGCCTTTGCCTACCTGGGGCGCTATCACAACCAGGTCAGTGTGCTCGGCGAGGGGCGCGACCGTCCCTTTATGCATTACCTGCGTGCCGGCTTTGACCTGTTTTCGACCATGGGTATTTATGTGTCGAGCCTGTTTGCCGATAAGAAGTACAGTTTTACCACCACCACCAATGGCAGTGAGCGCGCTATGGTGCCGGTGGGCAACTACGAGCGCATCATGCCGCTGGATATTTTGCCCACGCAACTGCTGCGGGCGCTGATTGTCGGCGACACGGAACAGGCGCAAAAGCTTGGCTGCCTGGAGTTGGACGAAGAGGATTTGGCACTGTGCACCTATGTGTGCCCGGGCAAATACGAATACGGTCCTATTTTACGCGATAACCTGACGCGCATTGAGAAGGAGGGTTAAAGCATGGCGTTGCGCAAGTATCTCGACAGTATCGAGCCCCATTTTCACAAAGGTGGCAAGTGGGAGAAGTGGTATGCACTGTTCGAAGCGGTGGACACCATTTTCTACCGGCCCTCGGACGTCACCAAAACCACCGCCCATGTGCGCGACGGTGTGGATCTGAAACGGATCATGATTACCGTCTGGATGTGTACCTTCCCCGCCATGTTCTACGGCATGTACAACCTCGGTTGGCAGGCCAATACCATTATGGTGGATATGGGCATTGCCGCTGTGGAGGGCTGGCGCGGCGGTTTGATCGAACTGTTTGCCGGCTACGATCCGAACAGCGTCTGGGATTGCCTGTGGCACGGTGCCGCCTACTTCCTGCCACTTTATATGGTGGTCTTTGTGGTGGGCGGTTTTTGGGAAGTGCTGTTCGCCATGGTGCGGGGACACGAGGTGAACGAAGGCTTCTTTGTCACCTCAGTGCTGTTTGCCCTGATCTGTCCGCCCGATGTGCCCCTGTGGCAGGCGGCGCTCGGTATCTCTTTCGGTGTCGTGATCGGCAAGGAAGTGTTTGGCGGCACCGGTAAAAACTTCCTCAACCCGGCGTTGACCGGGCGTGCGTTTCTCTTCTTTGCCTACCCCGCCGAGATGTCCGGCGATGCCGTTTGGACTGCCGTCGACGGTTATACCGGCGCGACGGGCCTGTCGGTTGCCGCCTCCCAGGGCATGGCCGAACTCCAGAGCCAAATGACTTGGCTCGACGCCTTTCTGGGTAAAATGCAAGGCTCCATCGGCGAGGTCTCGACGCTGGCCATTCTGGTGGGCGGGTTTTTCCTGATCATTACCCGTATCGCGTCGCTGCGTATCATCCTCGGCGTTATGCTCGGCATGTTCGTTACCTCGACACTGTTTAACTTCACCGGCGATGTCGACAGTAACCCCATGTTTGGTATGCCCTGGTACTGGCACCTGGTGATGGGCGGATTTGCATTTGGCATGATCTTTATGGCGACCGATCCCGTGTCCGCTTCTATGACCGACACAGGTAAATTGTGGTACGGCGCGCTGATCGGCTTCATGGTGGTGCTGATTCGGGTAGTGAATCCGGCGTTCCCAGAGGGTATGATGTTGGCCATCCTGTTCGCCAATCTATTTGCCCCCCTGATCGACCACTTTGTCGTTCAGTCGAATATCAAGCGGAGGCTTGCCCGTGGCTAACAACGACTCGATCAAGAAGACCATGTTGGTGGCGGTGTCACTGTGTTTCGTCTGTTCAGTGGTGGTCTCCACCGCTGCGGTGCTGCTGAGACCGGCGCAGGTTGCCAACAAAGCGCAGGACTTCAAGCGCAATATTCTCCAGGCGGCGGGCATGCGCGATGAGAGTGTGGCGGTCGAAGAGCAGTTTGCCGAGATCACCACCCGGGTGGTGGACCTGAGCACCGGCCGGTTTACCGATGCGGTGGACCCGGACAAATACGACCAGCGCAAAGCGGCCAAGGACCCGGCGCTGTCCGAGCGACTCAATCCCGATGACGATATTGCCAAGATTTCCCGCCTTGAGAAGTATGCGGAGGTGTACCTGGTAGAAGGTGATCAGGGATTGGAAAAAATCATTCTTCCCATTCGCGGTTACGGGCTCTGGTCGACGCTCTATGGTTTTTTGGCGTTGGACAGTGATCTCAATACCGTAGTCGGCCTGGGGTTTTACGAACACGGTGAAACGCCGGGTCTCGGCGGCGAAGTGGACAACCCCAACTGGAAAGCCTCCTGGCCCGGCAAGCAGGTGTATGGCGACGACGGCGGTGTTGCCATTGAAGTGGTCAAGGGTAAGGCCGACCCCGATGCCCGCTACGAGGTGGATGGGCTGTCGGGGGCGACTCTGACCGCGCGCGGCGTGCACAATTTAGTTCAGTTTTGGTTGGGCGAGAACGGCTTTGCCGAATTTCTCGACAACCTGAAAAGAGGGGAGGCCTGATTGATGAAGACAAAAGAACTCCTGTTTAACCCGATCTTTAACGACAACCCCATTGCCCTACAGATTTTGGGGATTTGTTCAGCGCTGGCGGTGACCAGCAGTTTGCGGGTCACACTGGTGATGTGTGTGGCACTGACCCTGGTGACCGGCTTCTCCAACTTTTTTGTCGCCCTGGTGCGCAACCATATCCCCAACAGCATTCGTATCATTGTACAGATGACGATTATTGCCTCCCTGGTGATTCTGGTGGATGAGGTGCTTAAAGCGGTAGCCTACGATATCAGCAAGGAGTTGTCGGTATTTGTGGGCCTGATTATCACCAACTGTATCGTCATGGGGCGCGCTGAGGCCTTCGCGATGAAAAACCCACCGCTGCCGAGCTTCATTGACGGGATCGGCAACGGCCTGGGCTACAGCGTCATCCTGATCGGGTTGGCGGTGATCCGCGAGTTGTTTGGCGCCGGCAAGTTGATGGGGTACGAAATTCTGCCCCTGGCCACCGAAGGCGGCTGGTTTGTCTCCAACGGCCTGCTGCTGTTGCCGCCCAGTGCGTTCTTCCTGATCGGCCTGTTTATCTGGGCGATCCGCGCCTGGAAGAAAGACCAGGTCGAAGAGCCCGACTTTAAAATGTCTGCCAATACTGTGGCGAAGGAGGCTTAATCGTGGAACATTATTTAAGCCTTTTTATCAGGGCCATCTTCACGGAAAACATGGCGCTGATGTTTTTCCTCGGCATGTGTACCTTCCTGGCTATTTCCAAGAAAGTCGAAGCTGCCCTGGGGCTGGGTATTGCGGTGATTGTCGTACTGACCATTACCGTGCCGGTGAACAATCTGCTGTATACCTACCTGCTGGCCGACGGCGCCCTGGCCTGGGCCGGCCTGCCGGAAGTGGACCTCAGTTTTCTCGGACTGATCAGCTATATCGGCGTGATCGCCGCGCTGGTGCAGATTCTGGAAATGGTGCTGGATAAATACGTGCCGGCCCTGTACAACGCGCTGGGTGTATTCCTGCCGCTGATTACGGTGAACTGCGCGATTCTGGGCGCATCGCTGTTTATGGTACAGCGCGACTACAACCTGGGCGAGAGCGTCGTGTTTGGTGCCGGCTCCGGGGTCGGTTGGGCGCTGGCGATCACCGCGCTGGCCGGTATCCGTGAAAAAATGAAGTACAGTGACGTACCCGACGGGCTGCGGGGACTGGGTATTACTTTTATTACGGTGGGCCTGATGTCTTTGGGCTTTATGTCGTTTGGCGGCATCGACCTGTAATCGGCGAGGTAAAGACGAAACATGAATATCGAGATTGTGTTCGGCGTCATTATGTTTACGGCCATTGTGCTGGCACTGGTGTTTGTGATCCTGAGTGCCCGCGCGCAACTGGTGAACACCGGCGAAGTCAGTATCGAAATCAACGGCGAGAAAACCCTCAAGGTTCCCGCCGGCGGCAAATTGCTGCAGACATTGGCGGGTAACGGTTTGTTTTTGCCGTCAGCCTGCGGCGGTGGCGGCAGCTGCGCGCAGTGCAAGTGTAAGATCAGCGCCGGCGGTGGCTCCATGTTGCCCACCGAGGAAGGGCATTTCACCCGTCGCGACGCCCAGGACGGCTGGCGTCTGTCCTGCCAGGTGCCGGTCAAGCAGGATATGGTTATCGAGGTGCCCGAGGATGTCTTCGGGGTCAAACAGTGGGAGTGCACCGTCGAGTCCAATCCCAATGTGGCGACATTTATCAAGGAGCTGACCCTGCGCTTGCCCGAAGGTGAGAACGTCGATTTTCGCGCTGGCGGCTATGTGCAGTTGGAGGCGCCACCGCACCATGTAAAATACAGCGATTTTGAGGTGGAAGAAGAGTACCGGGGCGACTGGGAACGATTCGGTTTCTTTAAGTTGGAGTCGAAGATCACCGAGCCGGTCATCCGCGCCTACTCCATGGCCAACTACCCGGAAGAAAAGGGTATCGTCAAATTCAATATCCGCATCGCCACGCCACCGCCGGGCAGCCAGGGTATTCCGCCGGGGCAGATGTCCTCCTATGTATTCAACCTCAAAGCCGGTGACACTATCACTGTATACGGGCCGTTCGGTGAGTTTTTTGCCCGGGACACCGATGCCGAGATGGTATTTATCGGCGGTGGTGCCGGTATGGCGCCGATGCGGTCGCATATTTTCGATCAACTGAAGCGGTTGCAGACCAAGCGCAAACTGTCTTTCTGGTATGGTGCCCGCTCGTTGCGGGAACTGTTTTACCAGGAAGACTACGATATGCTGGCGGCGGAAAACGACAACTTCGACTGGCATATCGCCCTGTCCGATCCGCAGCCGGAAGATAACTGGGAAGGCATGACCGGCTTTATTCACAACGTGCTCTACGACAATTATCTGAAGGATCACCCGGCGCCCGAAGATTGTGAATACTATATGTGCGGTCCGCCCATGATGAACGCCGCGGTGATCAAGATGCTGCAAGACCTCGGTGTCGAAGAAGAAAATATCATGCTCGACGACTTTGGTGGTTAAGCGCCGCCGCTTCTCAGCCGTTGCATTGTCAGTGATTACATTGTTAGCAGTTACGAGGGGGTCGGCAGTGCCGGCCTCGTTTTGGTTTTTGTGTGCGCTTTTGCTCACCGCCTGCGCCGACAGCGGGCCCGGTGTTACCAAGCTCGAAGGCAATACCATGGGCACCCGCTATCACATTACGCTGGTGGGACTGCAAGCCGATCGGGTGAAACTGCAAAAAGCCGTGGAGCGGGAGCTGGAAACTGTCAATCGGCATTTGTCCACCTACCGGCCGGATTCTGAACTCAGCCGCTTTAACCGGGCGCCGATCGACCAGTGGATTGAAGTGTCACAGACGCTGTTCGATGTCTTGCGTATCAGTCACCGCATCAGTGAACTCAGCGGCGGCGCTTTTGACCCGACGGTGGGTCCGCTGGTGGACCTGTGGGGCTTTGGACCCGAGCCGCGCACGCAGGTACCGGCGCCCCAGGCCGTTGCGCGGGCGTTACAGCAGGTGGGTTACCGCGCTGTTGCCATACACCCTGACAGGACCGCGCTGCGCAAGACCGCGCCGGTGTCGGTGGACCTGTCCGGCGTCGCCAAAGGCTACGGTGTGGATCGCCTGGCCCGCTTATTTGATACAATGGGCGCGTTGGATTATCTGGTGGAGATTGGCGGCGAACTGCGGCTGAAAGGGGTCAACGCCGGCGGCCGTCACTGGCGTATCGGTATCGAAACGCCGTCGCTGGCAGGTGGTGCGGGCAAAGCGTTTAAAGTGACCAATGCGGGTGTGGCCACCTCGGGTGATTATCGAAATTATTATGAGATAGACGGCAAACGCTACTCTCATACCATCGATCCGCGCACGGGATATCCCATCGATCACCCGCTGGCGTCGGTGACGGTAGTGGCACCCACCAGTGCCGAGGCCGATGCCCTGGCCACGGCACTGAACGTGCTCGGGCCGACGGCAGCCCTGGCGTTGGCCACCAAGCAGGATATAGCGGCATATTTTATTGAAAAGGTGGATGCGGGCTTTCGCGAGTATTACTCGCCGACATTCGAGCCGTATCTGCCGTGACCTGAGCGAGGTGTTGGTATGACTGTGATCATCGTGAGCTTCCTGGTGTTGCTGTTGATAGTGGCTGCCATGTCCATCGGCGTGATCCTGGGACGTAAACCCATCACCGGTTCCTGCGGCGGCGTGGGCGCGGCGCTGAAGGAAAAAGACTATGTCTGTGAACTCTGCGGCGGTGACGAGGCCAAGTGTGAGGAAGCACAACAACAGAACAAACCGGCGTCGACCGACCTTGCTTACAATGCTGATAAGTGAGTGCCGGCCAATAAGTTGTTGAGAAACGACTGGCCGGCAGACAAAGAAAAATTTGGAGAGCCCGTGATCACAGAGGATATGGCTGAAGCTGGAGTAAGCGGAGAGGGTACGAGCGCCAATGGCCGACTATAGCGGCAGCCCCGCATACAACTACGACGTCCTGGTTGTCGGTTCGGGTCCGGCGGGAGAGGGCGCCGCCATGGCCTCGGTAAAAAACGGCCTGCGGGTGGCAGTGGTGGAGGACCGGCCGCTGGTGGGCGGCAGTTGTGCCCACAAAGGCACTATTCCCTCCAAGGCGCTGCGTCATGCGGTCAAGCAGATTAGCCGTTTCAACGGCAACCCGTTGTTTCGGACCGTCGGCGATACCCGCTGGCTGAAGTTTCCCCAGGTGTTGAAAGCAGCGGTGCGGGTGATTCCCAAACAAGTGGCGCTGCACTCCGAATTCTATGCGCGCAACCGCGTAAAACTTTATATCGGCGGGGCCCGCTTTGTCGATGCTCACACCCTCGAGCTGCAACTCCCCGACGGCGGCACCGAGACGGTGACCGCAGCAAACATCATTATCGCCACCGGTTCACGGCCCTATCATCCCGACGATGTGAATTTCAAGAACCGTCGCATTTACGACAGTGACACCATACTGGATATGCAGCACACGCCCCGGCATCTGATTATTTACGGTGCCGGCGTGATCGGTTGTGAGTACGCCTCTATCTTTGCCGGATTGGGGATCAAGGTCGATCTGATCAACAGCCGCGAGCGGCTGTTGACGTTTCTCGACGATGAAATATCCGATGCGCTGAGCTATCACCTGCGCGAGATCGGTGTGATGGTCCGCCATTGCGAAGAGTATGAAGCGGTAAATGCCGATAAACACAGTGTGACCCTGCAACTGCAGTCCGGTAAACGCCTGCGCGCCGATGCCCTGCTGTGGTGTAACGGCCGCACCGGCAACACCGAAAAGCTGGGGCTGGATAATATCGATCTCAAGGCCGACCACCGCGGCCAGTTGCGGGTTAACCAAACCTACCAGACAGATGTCGAACATGTCTACGCGGTGGGCGATGTGATCGGCTGGCCGAGTCTGGCCAGCGCCTCCTATGACCAGGGTCGCAGTGCCGCGGCGGCGATACTCAAGCAGCCCTGCCGCTACGTGGAGGATGCTCCCACCGGTATTTATACGCTGCCGGAAATCAGTTCGATCGGCCAGACTGAAAGTCAACTCACCGCCGCCCGGGTGCCTTACGAAGTCGGCAGGGCGTTTTTCAAAAATACCGCGCGGGCGCAAATCAGTGGTGAAGATGTCGGTATGTTGAAGTTACTGTTCCATATCGATACCTGGGAAATCCTGGGGATTCACTGTTTCGGCGCCGAGGCCTCGGAGATCATCCACATTGGCCAGGCCATTATGGCGCAGGCGGGTGAGGCTAACGATATTCGCTATTTCGTGAATACCACGTTTAACTATCCGACCATGGCAGAAGCTTACCGGGTAGCGGCGTTGGATGGCGTGAATCGAGTGAATCGGTTGCAGTGAGTGTAGCTGGGGTTTAGTTTCCCCCGGTGGCACGGTGCGGGGACGTAACTTTAGTTGCGTCCCCGCACCGTGCCACCGGAGGAGTAGTGTCTGTAAGAGATGGCTCCTTACTGTGTCTGAGCCTCGCTCGACAGATGCTTCAGCACGGTGTGAATAACATGTTCGTACTCGAAGTAGACCACGAACTCGTTATACACCCAACTGGAAATCGGCGGATCACCGGTGGGATCATTCCACACCTGGGGGCGGCCAAACAGCGCTTCGACCTGCTGCTTGTTCATACCCTTTACCGGCCGGTCCAGCGACCACTTTTCCTGGGCCTGCTGCCCCACCGGAATTTCGATGGTCTCTGCCGTTACTGCCGCGCTGCCGGCCAGTATTGCGGCCAGTAGCAGGTTGGTACCTATGCGTTTGTTCACTGTTACCCTGTGCCTCCCATTGCTCGGCTTTTTATCTAACTCGCCATAAAACTGCTCGATAAACCCACCTAGTCAGACGCCTGCTGCCGGCGTTTTGCCTGTAACTGCGCCTGCATAATCTGCCTCGACAATACCTGCGCCTGCGCCTCCTGTACCCGCAAGAACTTGGCCACCAAGTGGTGGTGGTCGTCCGCTGTGGTTTCGCTGCGAATCACCTGCGCAAAGAGTACCACGCTCGTATAGCTGGGTAAAAACATCATACGCAGCGCGACAAAACTGCCTTTGTAAAGCGGCTTGTTGGTGGCAAAGGCAATACCCCCCTCACTGAGGTTGACACTAGTGGTGCGCACCGGCTGCTGTTGCGTCTCCCCCAGCAGAATATGCTGGGTCAGCAGCTCGAGTTTTTTGTTCAGATTGCTCAGATAGTCTGCGATTTGCCGATTATTTTCTGTGATGGAGTGCAATAATTGGCCTGATTCACTGTCGAGTCGGCGCAGACCGGACAGGAGATCGGTCAGTCGCGATGCCGGGAACAGGTCGGTGCTGTCCCCGCCTTTGGCGATGTCGGCACTGACCGCGCTATAGTCCAGCACGATATCCTGGTTGATGCGAAAGAAGCTGCGCCGCTCGGAGGTTTTACCGGCGCCGGTTGCGGGTGGGGGAGTGTCGTTTGGATTATTATTTTTCTCACTCATGGTCAACTTGTGTCCTTTGCTCGAGCCCCGGGGCTGTCTGCCCGGCTGCCGTATCAAGGCCGCGCAAACCGCGGCGCCGGCGGCGAGGGATATAAAAGAAAGTAGCGCATTAAGAATAGTCTAACAACACGGTTGCCGGTGTCCGCAGGCTCGGCGGTCGTGGCTCGATATCAATAAAAAACATGAATTTTCAATCCCTTAGCGAGCCGTGGTGGATTTAGCGGGGCAATTTAGGTTTAATGCGCAGATGCACAGTTCCGTACCCTTATTTATCGGTTTGCGTTACACGCGTTCAAAGCGTCGCAATCAGTTTATTTCCTTTGTCAGCGGGTTTTCCCTGTTTGGGATGGCGATCGGGGTGTTTGCCCTGATTGTGGTCCTGTCGGTGATGAACGGTTTTGACCGGGAACTGAAAAACCGTATTCTGAGTGTGATTCCTCACGGGTTTATCGATCAAACGCCGCGCTTGTCGGACTGGTCCGGGCTGGCTGACCGGGTCGCGGCACACCCGGAAGTGGTGGCCGCGGCGCCTTATATCGCCGGTTTCGGTCTGATCTCAAGGGATTACGGTGTGCAGGGGGTCAGTATTCAGGGCATACTGCCGGCGGCCCAGGGCCAGGTGTCGGTAATCGGCCGGCATATGGTGTTGGGGGCGGTGGAGGATTTGCAGCCGGGCCAGTACGGTATCGTCCTCGGCAACCTGCTGGCCCGCTATCTGGGCGTGGCGCGCGGCGACAAGGTGGCGCTGACACTGCCGGAAATTACGCTGACTCCGGCCGGGGCGTTTCCGCGTATGAAGCGCTTTACGGTGGTTGGGGTGTTTGAGGTGGGTGCCCAGGTCGATCAGAACCTGGTGATGATCCATCTGGCCGATGCACAAAAACTCTACCGTTACGGCGACGGGGTGCAGGGGTTGCAGCTCAAGGTGGACGATATTTACCGGGCCGGGCCGGTAGTCGCGGAACTGTCGCAGGCGCTGTCGGCCGAGGGCGCCGGCCGTTATGTCAGTAAAGACTGGAGTCGCACCCAGGGCAGCCTGTTTCAGGCGGTGAAGATGGAAAAGACGGTGATTACCGTGCTGTTGATGATTATCGTGGCGGTGGCGGCGTTCAATATTGTCACCAGCCTGGTATTGATGGTGGCGGACAAACGCAGTGATATTGCGGTGCTGCGCACCCTGGGTCTGTCGTCGCGTCAGGTGATGGCGATTTTCATCGTCCAAGGCAGCGCAGTGGGTGTGATTGGTGTGGTGATCGGGGCTGTGCTGGGCACGCTGGCGGCGCACTTTGTCGGGGACTTAGCCAATTGGCTGGAGCGGATACTGGGTTTGAGCGTGTTTGATCCGAACGTTTATTTTATTAGTCGGTTGCCGTCGCAGTGGCGCCTGGCCGATGCGGTTCTGATTGCCGGTTGTGGTTTGGTGATCAGTGTGTTGGCGACGTTGTATCCGGCGTTTCGGGCTTCGCGGATAGAGCCGGCTGAGGCGTTGCGGTATGAGTGAGGGGCGCTATGTCTAATGGCACTCGCCTCAGGTGCCTGCTTTTGGTGGTTCTTTAGCAAAAAGCGGTTAAGGGGACGGAGGGAATGGCACTTCCTTAAGCAAATGTGTGCCAACTGACCGGTCTGGCTCTGGCTAGGGCCTTCAGAAACACGTCGTGAACCCGTCAGTTTAAGGGGACGGAGGGATTATTTTTGGTTAAGGGGACGGAGGGATTATTTTTTATTCCCTCCGTCCCCTTAACCGTATTCCCTCCGTCCCCTTAACCGAACCGTCCCTTAACCGGTGCCGCCGGAGGCGGTGCCCTTAAAAAAGGGAGTGGCACCATTCTAAGGGGACGCAACTGAAGTTACGTCCCCGCACCGTGCCGCTGGGAGAGGTGCCCTTAAAAGAGGGGAGTGCACCCGGTTGAGCGCGTACTAAACGGAAACCAGATGAATCAGAAACCTATGCAGTTAGAAGTATTGTCGTGCCGGCAATTGAGTAAAACCTATACCCAGGGGCCGCAGGATGTGGTCGTGCTCGACAATGTCGACTTTGCCGTTGCCGCCGGTGAGAAAGTGGCTATCGTGGGCGCCTCCGGTGCCGGTAAATCCACGTTACTGAACCTGCTGGGCGGGCTCGATAAACCCAGCGGCGGCGAAGTTCTGGTCAGGGGACAGGCCTTCTCTTCTCTCACCGACAATCAGCGCGGCGCCATCCGCAACAGTGATCTGGGTTTCGTCTACCAGTTCCACCACTTACTGGGCGAGTTCACCGCGCTCGAAAATGTCTGCATGCCACTGCTGATCGGCAAAGTAACGCCTGCCACCGCTCGCCAGCGCGCCACTGAGATGTTGGCCCTGGTGGGGCTGGCGCCACGCCTGAGCCACAAACCCGCCGAGTTGTCCGGTGGGGAGCGCCAGCGGGTGGCCATCGCCCGCGCCCTGGTGAACCGGCCGGCCTGTGTGTTGATGGACGAGCCCACCGGTAACCTGGACAGCCATACGGCCCAGTCGATTCAACGATTGATGGACGATCTCAACCGCGAACTCAACACCAGTTTCATTGTGGTGACCCACGACGAACGTTTCGCCAGTAACATGCACCGGGTTTTACATCTGGAGAACGGGTGTCTGGGCGCCCGTCACCCGGCACCGGCATGAGCTGCGGAGGGGCAGGTGTTTAATCCGTTTCCACTGTTTATCGGGTTGCGCTACACCGGTTCGCGACGCCGCAACCAACTGGTTTCATTTATCTCCGGTATCTCCATTGCCGGTCTGGTCTTGGGGGTCGGTCTGTTGATCGTGGTGTTGTCGGTTATGAACGGCTTCGAGCGGGAGCTGCGCGAGCGAATTCTGGGCATTGTGCCCCAGGCTGCCGTCTATCACCGCGAGGGCGTGGCGGACTGGGAGGCCCTGCGACGCCAGGTGCTGGCGCAACCGGCGATTGTCGATGCGGCACCCTTTGTGCAACTACAGGGCATGGTGGCCCATCGCCGCAAGGCCACACCGGTGTTGCTTTACGGTGTGGACCCGGTGCGCGAGGCGGCTATATCCGTGGTGGAAAATTATCTGGACCCGGGACTGCTAAGTCGTCTGGAAAGCGACGGCGGCGTGATTCTGGGCGCGGGGGTGGCGGCGGAACTGAGTGCCGGTATCGACCAGCGGGTGAACCTGTTTGTGCCGGCATTTGGTGGTCAAAGCCGGACTCCCAAAGTGCTGGCACTGCCGGTGTTGGGAATACTGGAGTCCGGCACCGAGTTGGACAACAGTCTGGCACTGGTAAGTCTCGCCACCGCCTCGCAATTGTCGTCGTTTCCCGGCCGGGTTTCCGGCCTGCGGCTGCGTGTCGATAATCTGTTTCAGGCCGCCGTCACCATTCGCGATCTGGTGCGCAGTCTACCCGCCGGTTACTACGGGTCGGACTGGACCCGCACGCACGGCAATCTCTATCATGCGATTCAAATCTCCAAAAACCTGGTGGGATTACTGCTGCTTTTGATCATCGCCATTGCCGCCTTTAATGTGGTATCGACACTGGTCATGGTGGTGGTCGATAAACACGGTGATATTGCTATTTTGCGTACCCTCGGCGCCAGTAGCGGTGAAATCATGGCGGTGTTTATGGTACAGGGCAGCCTGATTGGCCTGGTCGGTACCGTGCTTGGGGTCGCGGTTGGCTTGGGGCTGTCGCTGTGCGTGCAGGACCTGGTGGCCTGGCTCGAGCAGGTGTTGAGTATCCAGTTTCTAAAATCCGATGTGTATCCCATCAGCTATCTGCCGGCAGAAATTCGCGCCGCCGACAGCGTTTTGGTGGCGGTGACTGCGTTGTCGATGAGTTTTATCGCCACGCTCTACCCGGCCTGGCGCGCCAGCAAAGTCAATCCGGCGGAGTCGTTGCGCTACGAATAACCCGCTGATTGTCACGTGTCTTATCAGTCACTCATACCGCTACCACCGAGGCGTCTATCGCCAACGGGTCTGTCACAAACCGTCACTAAAACCCCACTGATCATGACGGTCTCCCTGCCTACACTGGCGTCTTTCTGCAGGTAGCCGGGTTCTGTGGACCCGCGCCTCAATCGTATTACTAACAGTTCGAGGAAAGCGCTATGGGTACTCCGCGCCATTATTGTTACCGTTATTTGTCCTGGTTGATGTTATCGGCGGTGGTTGGCATTGCCGGCTGCGGCGACGGCGACAAGGATATTATTAATAAACTGACCGTTAAAAAAAATGGCGACGGCAGCGGCCGGGTAGTCAGTTCACCGCGGGGCATTAGCTGTGGCAACGATTGCTCGTACTATTATGCCGATGACAAGCGGGTAACACTGACGGCGAACGCGGCGGAGGGGTCCGTGTTTGCCGGTTGGGACCACGACGACTGCACCGGCACCGGTGTCTGTGTGGTCACGCTGGATGAATCCACTCGCGTGACAGCCAAATTCGATCGCAGCCTGGCCGGTGTCTGGGAGGTCAAGGGCAACGGTTTTGCTGTCGAGGTCAATGCGGCGGGAACGGCCTATGACTGGTATGAGTTTACGCCGCTCAGCCGACTGCGGGTCGGGCAGGGCACGATTGCTGACGGCAATATGTACTACCGCGACAATGTGGCGATCAGTTTTGCCGAAATGCTCGCGTTGTCGGAGGAGGCCGCCGCGCTGCCGGTGGCGGATGTTACCGGCCCGACCACCGACCCGGAAGTGAACTTTGAAATCTTCTGGCAGACATTCGAACAGTACTACGCGTTTTTTGATTTGCTGGAGGGCACTTCCTGGCAGGCGCTATACGATCAATACCGCCCGCAGATCGACCAGCACACTACTGCGGACGCTTTGTGGAGTGTGCTGGCCGCCATGATTGCCGAACTCAATGACGGTCATACACGGCTGTATGATTTTGCCGGCGAAAGAGTTGCGGTATCGCGAGATGTCGCGACTGCGCCGTCGCGCTGGATGATGGAAAACCAGGAGGCTTATCAGGGTGTTATCGCAGCGTATCTGGATAGTTTTGATGCCGATACTAACGTGCTTGGCAACGGCAATGTGGTGATAGGCACTGTCGATGAACGCATCGGTTACCTGAATATTTTTGCTTACGATGGTTACGCCGATACGCCCTTGGCGCCGTTTGAGTTTTCGCTGTTGTACCTGCTCAGTGCCGGGCGCAGGGATATCGAACCCTACGCCGATATGCTGGATACGGTGTTTAGCCGATTTGCGGATATGGATGCCCTGGTTATTGATTTGCGTTTTAATATTGGTGGTTCGGGGGATCTGACTAAGATGCTCGCCGGGCGCCTGACTGAAGAGCGGTTTCTCGCCCTGTCACATCGGGTGCGCGACGGTGGTTATGACGATTACCATGCGCCGGTGTCGCATTATATCGAGCCGGAGGCAGTGGCTTTCCTGGATAAGCCTGTGATTGTGTTGACCAGCAGCAATACGGTCAGTGCCGGGGATTGGCAGACGCTGATTTTGAAGTCGCTGCCGAATGTGACGGTCATGGGTGAGAAGACCTTCGGTATTTTTTCGGAGGGAATTCCAAGGCAGTTGCCCAACGGGTGGCAGTTCACGCTTTCCACTCAGCGGATTTACTCGGCCGAGGGGGAGTTTTTTGAGCAGAGAGGGATAGCGCCGGATATTGCGGTGACGCCCGATGCGGACCTGTTGGAGAGTGGACGGGATAATATGTTGGAGGCTGCGTTACAACGGTTGCGATAGGAGGCGCCGGGTCAATGGATTGGCTGGCTTGTTAGAAGGTCTTGTTATTGGCTGGGATTTTGGGGCGTGCCACCCGGCACGGGCCGCGCCGGTACAGGGTATTTTTCAGCCTTCCGGAACCGCGACCTCTGCCATCGGGCACTGCCTGCTACTACACCCTACTGTTGGCACGGGGTTGAAGTGTGGGGCTGAAAAACACCCTGCACCACCCCGTCCCTGATTGGGCAGATTGCTGCGAGTTAAAACCTCGATGGTGCCAGCGGACTAGGTTCACTTCCGGTGTGAACCGATCAGGGTGGCAAGGTCTTATACAGCTTGGACGGTGCAAGCCCTTAGCGATTCTCCCTGGTATCATTACGCATCTGCTGGCGCTTGCGCCAGTTGCTCACCACATGCCAGCGCCAGAACAGTTGCATGGTCACATAGCCCAAGGTGCCAAAAAATATCCCCGACAACAGCGATCCCACCAATAGCGGCTGCCAAAGTTTTACCAGTTTGGTGGTCACCCATTCCCAGGACAACTCAATGGAAAACTGGATTTCCGGCGTTTGTAAAATCCAGCGGCCAAGTTCGTAGGTAGCGAAAAAAATCGGCGGAATGGTCACAGGGTTGCTGATCCAGACCAACGCCACCGCCAGCGGCAGGTTGCAGCGCACCAGCAACGCGGCGATGGCGGCGATAGGCATTTGCCCGGGTATAGGGAGAAACGCGCAAAAAACGCCGACAAAAAATGCCACCGATACCGAGTGCCGATTGAGGTGAAACAGGTTGGGGTCGTGACGCAAATCTCCCAGAAAGTGCAGGGAGGGGTTCTTCTTTACATTCGTCGGGTCCGGCATCCAACGCTTGAGCAGCTTTCGGGCCATGCGTATTTGTCACTAACTTCTCATCGAAGGCCGGCATTATGCCTGTAAATGCCGCTTGGCTCCACCAGCGCCACCGCAGTTTGACCGCAATATATGACAGGTAGAGGCCGCCCCCTCCATGCCCGGGATAGCGACCTCTCTAATACCTGAGATGACGGCTCACCTAAACCTAAATAGACAAGCACTATAAGAGGGCGATTGCTAAGATTGTCGACATATAAAGGACTTTGTCGATTGACTGGAGTCTATATTGGCAATAGAATGGCTGCGCTTTTCCAGATTGTCGACAATTTAAACGCCGAAAGGGAAGTTTAAACCTATTTCCACAACCACTGAAATGCAGCAATCTGTGTCCGCCGACAGCGCCGTACCCGGGTCGCCGGTGACTATTGCCGACAAGGTCTTTGAGCAGATCGTCAGGGCCATAGTCGAAGGTGAGATCGCCGCCGGCAGCAAAATCAGTGAGCCGGAGCTGGCCAGGGCCTACGGTATCAGCCGCGGTCCTTTGCGCGAAGCCCTAAGCCGCCTGGAAGCCTGCCGCCTGATTGTGCGCAAACCGAATGTCGGTGCCCGGGTGATCGTGCTGAACACCACCGAACTGTTGGAACTCTATCTCGTGCGCGAGGCGCTGGAGGGCATGGCCTGCCGGCTCGCGGCCGAGCATATGAGCCAGGGAGAGATCGACGAGCTGCGGCGCCTGCTCGAGGCGCATATGCAAAATGCTGACTTACAGGAAGGGCGCGCCTATTTTCAGAAAGAGGGGGATCTGGATTTCCACTACCGGATCGTGCAGGGTTCCAACAATGCCAAACTGATCGGCCTGCTGTGCCATGACCTCTACCACCTGGTACGGTTTTACCGCTACCAGTTCGGCATGCCCAGTCCCCGCGCCCGCCGCGCCTTCAGTGAGCACAGCCAGATTATCGACGCCATCGAGGACGGGGACGGCGAACTGGCGGAAATACTGATGCGACGCCATATCCGTGCCTCCCGGCAAAATATCGAAAAACGCCTGCAATCCGACCCGCCCGCCGACGCCGCCCGCCTCGCGGACAGCGCACGGCCGGCCGGGCCCCGCAATGATCACAGAGGACTCGCTCAATGACACAACCGCTCAGCCCCGGCGCCAGGTTTCGACTGGCCCTGCGCAATAACAAACCCCTCCAGGTCGTGGGGGCCGTCAATGCCTACGCCGCCATGATGGCGCAGGCTATCGGCCACCAGGCCATCTACCTGTCGGGCGGCGGTGTCGCCAACGCATCCTACGGACTGCCCGACCTGGGTATGACGTCGTTAAACGATGTGCTCGAGGACGTGCGGCGCATTACCGCCGCCACGCCACTGCCGTTGCTGGTGGATATCGATACCGGCTGGGGCGGTGCGTTCAATATTGCCAAAACCATTCGCGATATGGAGAAGGCCGGCGCGGCAGCGGTACATATCGAGGACCAAGTGGCGCAGAAACGCTGTGGTCACCGGCCCAACAAGGAAATTGTCAGTCAGGCGGAAATGGTGGATCGGGTCAAAGCGGCGGTGGATGCCCGCACCGACAGCGACTTCTTTATCATGGCGCGCACCGACGCCTTTGCCCAGGAGGGACTGGAGAAGGCAGTGGAGCGGGCCCGCGCCTGTGTCGAGGCCGGTGCCGACGGCATCTTTGCCGAGGCCGTTACCGAAGAGCCGCACTACCGGGCGTTTCGCGCGGCGCTGGATGTGCCGCTGCTGGCCAATATGACGGAGTTTGGACAAACCCCGCTCTACCACAAGTCACAACTGGCGGACTGGGGTGTGGACCTGGTGCTCTACCCGCTGTCGGCGTTTCGCGCCATGAACAAAGCCGCCGAGCAGGTCTATAAAAACATTCTGGCGCAGGGTGACCAGACCGCAGTGGTTGACACCATGCAGACCCGCATGGAACTCTACGATTATCTCGGTTACCACGCCTATGAAGAAAAGCTCGACGAGCTGTTTTCCCAGGGTAAAAACAAGTAAACCCAATTAACAGGCTTCAGGGTCAGATCAAAGAATCCTGTTACAGCGCTTCATTCATACATTCAAACATTGACAGTCAGGAGAACTTCCATGGCAGAAAAACAACTCGGCGGCGCCGGTCTCAGAGGCCAGGTCGCAGGTAAAACGGCACTGTCCACCGTCGGCGTGTCCGGTTCGGGTTTAACCTATCTGGGCTATGACGTTAAGGACCTGGCAGAACACTGTGAGTTTGAGGAAGTCGCTTATCTTATCTTTTACGGCAAATTGCCCAACCGCGGTGAACTGGCCGACTACAAAGCACTGCTGAAAACCAAGCGCGGCTTGCCGGCGGCATTGCGCGAGGTGCTCGAGCGCATTCCCGCCGACGCCCATCCGATGGACGTGATGCGCACCGGCTGTTCCATGTTGGGCAACCTGGAAACCGAAGCGGATTTTTCCCAACAACTGGATCAGGCCAACCGGATGCTGGCGGCGTTTCCCAGTATCATCTGCTATTGGTACCGCTACAGTCACGACGGCGACCGCATCGAGACCGAAACCGACGACGACACGATCGGCGCGCATTTTCTGCACATGCTGCACGGGAAAAAGCCCAACGCACTGCATGAGCGGGTGATGAACGTGTCGTTGATTCTCTATGCCGAACACGAGTTCAACGCCTCGACCTTCACGGCCCGGGTCTGCGCCTCGACACTGTCGGACCTGCACAGTTGTGTGACCGGTGCCATCGGCTCGTTGCGCGGACCGCTGCACGGCGGCGCCAACGAGGCGGCCATGGCCATGATCCAGAACTGGACCTCGGTGGAAGAGGCCGAGGCCGGCATTATGGGCATGCTCGAGCGCAAGGAGAAGATTATGGGGTTCGGCCACGCCATCTATCGCGAATCCGATCCGCGCAACGAGATCATCAAAGGCTGGTCCGAGAAGCTGGCCAAGGAGGTGGGTGACGACGTGCTCTATCCGGTGTCAGTGCGCTGTGAAGAGGTTATGTGGCGGGAGAAAAAACTGTTTTGCAACGCCGACTTCTTTCACGCCTCGGCCTACCACTTTATGGGCATACCGACCAAATTGTTTACCCCGATTTTTGTCTGCTCGCGCTTGACGGGCTGGGCGGCGCATGTGTTCGAGCAGCGGGCCGACAACCGCATTATCCGCCCGTCTGCCGAGTACACCGGCGCAGACCTGCGCCCCGTGCCGCCGATCGAATCGCGCTGACGGCGGCCGCCGATCGCTATTCAAACCCCGTTGCACCGGAATTGTTGAACCCACAGTTAGAGGTTAGAAATCGTTACTATGAGTGCTAATGTTGATATCGCCAACCGTCCCGACTACGACCAGGTCATCCAGGATATTGCCGATTATGTGCTGAACTACAAGATTGAATCCCAGGAGGCGCTGGACACGGCGCGCAACTGCCTGATGGATACCCTGGGTTGCGGCCTGCTGGCGCTGCGGTTTCCCGAATGCACCAAACATCTGGGGCCGCTGGTGGACGGCACCCAGGTACCGCACGGCGCCCGTGTGCCCGGCACCCAGTTCCGGCTCGATCCGGTCAAGGCGGCCTGGGATATCGGCTGTATCATTCGCTGGCTCGACTACAATGACACCTGGCTGGCGGCAGAGTGGGGACATCCCTCAGATAACCTGGGCGGTATTCTCGCCGTCGCCGATTACCTGTCGCAGGTGCGGGTCGCGAACGGACAGGCGCCATTGACCATGCGCGATGTGTTGGAAAGCATGGTGATGGCCCACGAAATCCAGGGTGTGCTGGCACTGGAAAACTCGTTTAACCGGGTGGGCCTGTGTCATGTGCTGCTGGTGCGGGTGGCCTCGGTAGCGGTAGTGACGCGGCTGCTGGGCGGCGATCGGGAGCAGATCATGGCGGCGTTGAGCCAGGCCTGGGTCGACGGCTCGGCGCTGCGCACCTATCGCCACGCGCCCAATGCCGGCTCGCGCAAATCCTGGGCCGCCGGCGATGCCACCTCCCGGGCCGTGCGCCTGGCGGATATGTCGATGCGCGGTGAAATGGGTATTCCCGGCGTGCTGACGGCACCACAGTGGGGTTTCTACGACGTGTCTTTTTCCAAAACCAACGCCGATCAGCAGGTAAAAGCCGAAGCGGACCGCGTCTTCAAGTTCCAGCGCGACTACAGCACCTATGTGATGGAAAATGTACTGTTCAAAATTTCCTTCCCGGCCGAGTTCCATTCGCAAACCGCCTGTGAGGCCGCCGTTACTTTGCACCCGCAGGTGAAAGACCGCCTGGCCGATATCGATCGCATCGTTATCACTACCCACGAATCGGCCATTCGCATCATCTCCAAGGTGGGCACCCTAGCCAACCCGGCCGACCGGGATCACTGTCTTCAATATATGACGGCAGTGCCGCTGGCATTCGGCGATCTGGTGGCCGAGCACTATGAAGATGGTTTCCACGCCGCTAACCCGGTTATCGACGCGCTGCGCGAAAAAATGGAGGTCGTTGAAGACAAGCGCTACAGCGAGGAGTACCACGATCCCGACAAGCGCTCGATTGCCAACGCGTTGCAGGTCTTTTTCAAAGACGGGACCGCCACCGAAAAAGTCGAGGTGGAGTATCCCATCGGCCACCGCCGCCGCCGCGAAGAGGGTATTCCGGTGCTGGAGGAGAAGTTCAAGCGCAATCTGGCCACCCGCTTTCCGGCCGGACGCTGTGCGGCGATCTTTTCGCTTTGTAAGGATCAACAGGCACTGGAGGCGACACCGGTCAACGCGTTTATGGACTTGTTTGTTATTTAACCACCCGGCCTGGCGCCTGGTTGCCCACACGGGCGGCCGGGCCTCAAGCCAGACCGGCTCAGCCAAGTCGTGTTCTCTGTCATCTCCCCGCAATAGTGATGCTGCCCTGAGTGAGTTTCCACACGGCATTTGTCCGCGCTTGAGGTTGTGGCCTGTTAGCGGCTATAGTCTTGCCCCGGCAGTACCGAAGTTTACCGGGGTGAGGCGATCGTGAAAAATTACCCCTGTAACTGCCGGGGACAATTTGATTTTTTGCAATCCGTTTTGTTGCAGTTGTCTTTACTGTCCCGAACATCAATCCACAAATCCGGTAATCCCGTGTTATGAAAATCTCCAGTGATTTTACCAGTGGCAATATTCATTGTATCGCCGCGGCCGCGCCCGACAATATCCGCCTCAGTATCCTGCCCGACCACGACAGCAAGGAAATGCAGTGGTTTTATTTCTGCCTGACCGGGGCGGCGAACGCGTCCTGCCGCATGGTGATCGAAAATGCCGGGCAGGTATCCTACGTGGATGGGTTCCGGGACTATCACGCGGTTGCCTCCTACGATCAGGATACCTGGTTCAGGGTGCCGACCGATTTTGATGGCGAGTCCCTGACCATTCGTCATCAACCGACCCGGGACGAAGTTTATTACGCTTACTTTGCGCCTTATACGCTGGCGCAGCACCGCCAGCTTATCAACCGGGCCCGAGAATCCTCGCTGGTCAGTTATCAGAGTTTGGGAAAGACGCCCGACGGTCATGAGATCGAGTTGCTGACTGTCGGTGAGGCCGGCGCCGGTAAAAAAACCGCCTGGATCATCGCCCGGCAACACCCCGGCGAAACCATGGCCGAGTGGTGGATGGAGGGATGTATCGGGCGTTTGTTAGACAGCGACGACAGCGTGGCCGGTAAACTGTTGTCGCAATACGTTTTCTATCTGGTGCCGAATATGAATCCCGACGGCAGTGCCCGCGGCCATCTCAGAACCAATGCCTGCGGCCGCGATTTAAACCGCGCCTGGCTGGAACCAAGTGAAGCGGCGACACCGGAAGTTTTCGTCGTCAGGCAAAAGATGCAGCAGACCGGGGTGGATTTCTGTCTCGATGTGCACGGTGACGAGGCGCTGCCTTACAACTTTATCGCCGGCGCCGAAGGGGTCCCCGACTGGAGCCCGACCCGGCAGCAGGAACTCGATGGTTATCGCCATCACCTGGCTGAATTGAATCCCGAATTTCAAACCCGTTACGGTTACCCGGTCGCTGCGCCGGGGCAGGGTAACCTTAGTATGTGCACCAACTACATTGCCCAGCACTTCGGCTGCCTGGCGATGACGTTGGAAATGCCGTTTAAAGATGCCGCCAACGCGCCCGAGCCGCAACAGGGCTGGTCGCCGGCGCGCTGTAGAAAACTGGCTCGCAGCTGTTTGGAAGCCATGTTGTAAGCTAGTTATGTAATCGAGACTGTGCCACCCGCGCCGGGCGGCACCCCCTAAAACAACGCTTTTATCCCAACTTAACCCAAACACTAACCGCATCGGGTCACATGCGCTTGGAGGCAGCTCATCGAATTGAGCCGGGCTTGGCAAATGGCAGCGGTTCAGTGCAGGTGTTTGCGATCGTCGTCCAATCCTTTCCAGAAGGCATAAATCCCGTCGAGCATTTCGTAGCCTCTTGTCATATACAGTTGTTCGTCCAGGTTGTTGGTAAAGTAACTGTTCTCCAACTTTTCCTTATCATAGAAAGGCGTATCGTCGGCCAGCCGTTCGAACACGGCGGTCGGCAGGGACACACAACGGCTGGCCTGGTAGCGTGTCATGCCCTCGACCAGGTCGCGCCAGAAAACCGTCGTTGACCAGTTGTCGACGGCAAACGCCGCCGCCTCGGCGGTGGTGATATCGGTGCTGGCGTAAAGTCGCAGCAACTCGTCGCATAAAAACAGCGTGCCGGGAGTGCCCTGGTCGCGATGGCCGAGATCGCCACAGCTCAATCCCAGTTGTTCGGCCAGCGCTACCAGACCCTCGAACCGGCTGGTAGCGGGAGTGGCACTGACACCGGCATCACCGATCGACGGCGCGCCGGCGGGATGGGCCTTTGAATCTTCGCCCGGTACGCCCAACATCTCCAGCAATAGACACTGGCCGTCGCGCACCTGCTCTGCGGTGCCGGCATTGACGACCCGATGCGCGCGGGCGATCAGAAGCTGGTTGATTACCACCGAAAACTGCACCAAAAAGTGGCGCACTTGAGCATCGCGCAGGTCTGCCTGCCTGAACCAGGTCGTATAGGGATTGTTGGCGATTGCCGGGTGCGTCAGTAGTTCGGCCTCGATGCGGCGGTAGAAACGGATAAAGTCGTGGGCCTTATCGATACTGAAATTGCCGTCATAAAGATGTTTGAGGGTTTCGTCGGTCAGATCTTCCAGCGAGTGCCGGGTGGCGAATTGATGCATGACATCGGCGTATTGCATAACGGGACTCCACAGCGAGGTCCTGATGGCTTTTCAGCTTACACCAACGGGGAAGCCAGGCAACCGGAAATAGGGGGCGAGGCGGCGCCTGACGTCAAAAAATACCGAAGGCCAGGCCGGCGGCGAGAGTCAGCCCCAATTCCGAGGCTGCCGCCAGGTGCGCAGGGGTGATATCGCCTTTGGCAATGACCGGGTCGGCCACTTTTTTCATTGGATAGCCGCGCAGAATGCGGTCCATTTCCCGCACCGCCCCCGACCCGTCATTGCCGGCGGAGACAAACAGGGCGTAGGGCAATTGCAGGTCCAGCGGTTCGGCGTCGGTGTAGGTGCGATCGAAAAAATCCTTTATCGCGCCGCTCATATAGCCGAAGTTCTCCGGGGTGCCGAGCAGCAGCCCGTGACACCAGAGCAGATCGTCCAGCCCGGCATCAAAGGCCCGCAACAGCCGGGTCTCAGTGTCCGTCTCGGCACCGGCGCCGGCCAGCGCCGCTTCGGCCAACCTGGCGGTATTGCCGGTCTGGCTGTGATAGACGATCAACAGATGTTTCATAGCGGACCCGTCGGTGCAGCGGTCGGTGCCCGCAGCATAGCGGCTTTTTGACCCCGGCTCAAAAGCCCGGCAGTATGAGTGACTGTAACCACCTCCAGGGACGGAATTATGTTACTGATGCTAGCCGCTGCCGGCGGTATTGCTCTGATCGGTGTTTTACCGGCGCTGCCGCCGCCATGGGTACTGATACCCTTGTCTGTGCTGGCGGTTGTACTGTGGCTGGCGCCGTTGCTGCGGGCGCTGGCGACATTTGCCGCGGGACTCGGTTGGGGGTTGGCCAGCGGGTACCTGTTATTAGCGGATCAATTGCAACCCGCTGCGCAGGGGCGCGATATCAATGTTACCGGCGAGATCGTCGGTCTGCCACAGGCGCGCGAAACAGGACAGATGTTGCTCCTGCGACCCGACGCCGCCAGCGCCGCCACTCTACCTTCATTAATCCGCCTGTCCTGGTTCGGCGGCCCGCCCCTGGGCACCGGCGATCGCTGCCGGCTGACCGTCAGGCTGAAAGCGCCGCGGGGGCTGTCGAACCCCGGCGGTTTCGATTACCACACCTGGCTGGTGGGGCAGGGTATCGGCGCCACCGGTTATGTGCGCGACAGCCCCGATAATCACTGCAGCGGCACCGCGACGGCGCTGTCGGTGGGGCGCTGGCGGCAACACCTGGGCCGCTTTCTGGCCAGGGAATCCGGCCAACTCAACCATGTGGCGTTTCTGCAGGCACTCACCATCGGTGACCGGCAGGCTATCAGTGAAACCCAATGGCAGGTGTTGCGGCGCACCGGCACTCAACATTTAATGGCTATCTCGGGTCTGCATATCGGCCTGGTGGCAACGCTCGGTTATCTGCTCGGCGGATTGCTGGGTCGCGTGCTGGTGCTGTGTCGACCGCTGTCCGGTGCGGTGCGCTATACGTCGGTGGCCAGCTCCCTGTCACTGGCCGGAGTCTATGCGGCGCTGGCGGGGTTTTCCCTGCCGACGCAACGGGCGCTGGTCATGGTGGTACTGGTGCATATTTGCCTGTTGCGGCGCCGGCCGGTGCCGATCTTTCATATTCTTTCCCTGACATTATTACTGGTGTTGTTGTGGTCACCGCTGGCGGCGCACAGCGCCGGCTTCTGGCTGTCGTTCGGTGCCGTGGCGGCTTTGTTGCTGGGTTTTTGCGGGCGCCGGTTGGTGGCGACCGGCCGCGGTTGGCGTTACCTGCGGCAGACAGTGTGGTCGCAGTGGGTGGTGTTGGTAGGACTGCTGGTGCCACTCAGTTGTCTGGGGTTGCCGGCAGCACCCTTGGCACCGCTGGCTAACACTGTCGCGATTCCGCTGGTGTCCTGGCTGGTGGTGCCGCCCCTGCTATCGGCCTGTCTGCTCGCCGATATCGCCCCCGGTCTCAGTCGTGCGGCACTGGCGTCGGCCGATGTTGCTTTTGACGGTGTCTGGCGCTATCTGCTCTGGGTCGATGCCCTGGCGCCGCCGGTGCAACCGCTGGCTACAGGACCGGTGGTTTTGATGTTGGCCTTGTCGGGCGGCCTGCTGTTGTTGGGACCTCGCCACCTGCCGCTGCGCTGGCTGGGGCTGTGTTGTCTGCTGCCGCTCTGGCTGCCGCCGACCGGCGATCAACCGCCGCTGCGAATAACCGTGCTGGATGTGGGGCAGGGGCTGGCGGTGGTGATTGCCACCCCCGGCCGCACCCTGGTTTACGATGCCGGCCCCCGTTTCAGCGAACGCTTTGATGCGGGCAGTGATATTGTCGCCCCCTTTTTACAACACCGGCGTATCCGCACTATCGATCGGTTGATTGTCAGCCATGGCGATATCGACCACAGCGGCGGGGCGCGGGCACTGGTGGCGGCGGTGCCGACCGGTCTGGTGCTGGCCGGCGAAGCCGATCCCATGCCCGGGGCGGTACTGTCACCCTGTCGCGCCGGTACGAGTTGGCAGTGGGACGCGGTGACCTTTACCCTGCTGGCGCCGGCGCTGGCCTGGGACGAAGCCGATAATATCGGGGCCGGCAACGACCGCTCCTGTGTACTGCTGGTGGAATACGCAGAGCAGCGTATTTTGTTGCCGGGGGACATCAGCGTCCGCTCGGAGGTGAAACTGCTTGCTGCGGGGTCGGTGGCGGGGCCCCTGAGTGTACTGGTCGCGCCGCACCATGGCAGCAACACCTCATCGAGTCCGGCTTGGGTGGACGCGCTGCAGCCGGCGTTTGTCGTTTTCAGCACCGGCTACGGTAACCGTTACCGGCATCCCCACGCTGCGGTCGTGGAGCGCTACCGTGCCGGCGGTGCGGTGTTGTTGAATACGGCAGTGACCGGAGCCGTGGAATTCGTGTGGCATGCCGACACTGCCCCGGCGGTGATCCGCTACCGGCAGCGACAACGCCGCTATTGGTTTGCCGAGTCGCCCTGAGTGGCAATGATAACGACAGGCAAATTATGTGACAGGACCGATTTACTTCCGGTTGGCGGATTATGCTAAAGTTGCCCCCTGAAAGATTGGGTATATGGGAGCGGAGTGTGTTCGAAGTATTAGCGGCCGGCGGCTGGTTGATGTTGCCGATCATTTTGTGCTCGATAGCGGTTATCGCCATCAGCATTGAACGTTACTGGACTTTGAATCCTCAAAAAATTGCGCCCAAGCACCTGCTGGCGCAGGTGTGGGGCTGGATCAAGGGCAATCAACTGGACGGCAACAAGCTGCGGGAGTTAAAGCAGTCCTCGGAGCTGGGCAAGGTACTGGCGGCGGGGCTCAGTAACTCGCGTCACGGCCGCGAGGTGATGAAAGACAGTATTCAGGAAGCGGCCAACCAGGTCATTCACGATATGGAGCGTTACCTCGGTGCCCTGGGCACTATCGCCGCGACCGCGCCGCTGCTCGGACTGCTCGGTACCGTGTTGGGCATGATCAAGGTGTTCACCGCCATTATGTTACAGGGCACCGGTAACGCCGGAGTGCTGGCCGGCGGTATCTCCGAAGCGCTGATCACCACCGCTGCCGGTCTGTGCGTGGCCATTCCGGCGATGATGTTCCACCGTTTTTTTCAGCGCCGGGTCGATACGCTGGTGGTGACCATGGAGCAGGAAGCGATCAAACTGGTAGACGCGCTGCACAGCGACCGCCGCGTCGACGTAAAAGCCGTTTGAACGGCGGGCGGTTGCGGTGAAATTCAAACGTCAGTTGCGCACCGAGGAAGGCGTCAATTTAACACCCTTGATCGATGTGGTGTTTTTGTTGCTGATCTTTTTTATGGTTTCCACCACGTTTACCAAAGAAACCCATTTGAATATCGATCTGCCCGAAGCCAACGGCGAGTTATCGGTCGATGACAAGCAGCAGATCGAAATCTTAATCAATGCCGACGGCAGCTATGCCGTCAACGGCCAGAGTCTGATCAATAAAAAGCTGACCACCTTGATGGCGGCGCTGGAAGAGACCGCCGCCGGTAAAACCGATCGGCCGCTGATCATCACCGCCGATGCCAACAGTCCCCACCAGGCGGTGGTAACGGCGATGGACGCCGCCGGGCAGTTGGGATTTGTGAACCTGAGTATCACCACTATCAATCCCAAAGCGGATACCTGAACGCCGCCATGCCGTGCCGCCGCCCTCAGTTTCGACGCTGGCACCGACTCGCCGTGCGGCGCGGCGGAGTTTAAGCGCGTTTTGCCTGCCAAGACTGAAAATATCTGGTTGTCGGCCTGGTATCGGGGGCGCTGGTGGACCTGGTTGTTGGTGCCGGTATCCTGGCTGTTTCGGGGCCTGGCGCGGGCGCGCAAATTCTATCTGCAAAACCTGGCTCCACAGCGCAACAAGAGACCCGCGCCGGCGGTGCCCATTGTGGTGGTGGGTAACATTACGCTCGGCGGCACCGGCAAAACCCCGCTATTGATCGCTCTGGCACAACGATTGATGGCTGAAGGCTGGCGGCCGGGAATCATCAGCCGCGGTTACGGTGGTCGCGGGGGGGATTACCCGCTGGCGGTGGAGACTTCCACCAGCGCTGCAGTGGCGGGCGATGAACCGGTGTTGATCGCCCGGGCCACCGGTTGTCCGGTGGTGGTCGGCGCCGATCGTCGCGCCGCCCTGAAGCGGTTGCTGGCAGATTACCCGTGCGACCTGGTGCTCAGTGACGACGGCCTGCAGCACTATCAGCTGCCGCGCGATATTGAAATTGTGGTGGTCGATGGCCGGCGCGGTCTCGGCAATGGTCACTGTCTGCCGGCCGGCCCCCTGCGCGAACCCCCCGCGCGGCTGCGCTCGGCGGATTGGGTCGTGATCAACGGTGAGATTGCGACGCCGCTGGTAGCGGCTCCGGTGCCTATGCGTCTGGTACCACGCCACTTTTGCAACCTGGCCAGCGGCGCCCGGCGGGCGCTGAATGATTTGGGGGACTGGCGGCAGGTGAGGGCAGTGGCCGGTATTGGCCACCCGGAGCGGTTTTTTGACACGCTGCGCCAACTCGGCCTAACGGTGAGCGAACACCGGTTTGCCGACCACCACCGCTATCGCACTGAAGACCTGCAGTTTCCCGCTGATCAGCCGCTGTTGATGACGTCGAAAGACGCGGTCAAGTGTCGCGAGCTGGCAACCGTGTCCGATAACTGGTGGTATCTTGAAGTCGCTGCCGAATTGCCCGAGCGTTTCTATCTCGCATTCGACCAACAAATCCGCCGCCACCGCAGTCGTCTCGCCACTGATCGAACCGAGGTTCAACGCCGATGAAATTTTATATTGTGATTCCCGCCCGCTATGCCTCCAGCCGCCTGCCGGGCAAACCGCTGAAAGAGATTGCCGGCAAGCCGATGATTCAACATGTCTACGAGCGCGCGCAACAATGTGCTGCCGAGCGGGTGATCGTCGCCACCGATGACGAGCGAATCAAAGCCGCGGTGGAGGGGTTTGGCGGCGAGGCGGTCATGACTGCGGCGACCCACGCTTCAGGCACCGATCGCCTGTACGAAGTGGCGCAGGCGTTGAATTTTTTGCCGTCCGATATCGTCGTTAATGTACAGGGCGATGAACCGCTGATTCCACCGGCGGTCATCGATCAGGTTGCCGGACTTCTGGCCCGATGTGACGGCGCCAGTGTGGCGACTTTGAGCGAGTCCATCACGCGGCTGGATGATTTTCTCGACCCCGGCGTGGTCAAGGTGGTGACCGATGCACAGGAACACGCGCTTTATTTCAGCCGCGCACCGATACCCTGGCCGCGCGACGGTTTCGCCGCCGACAAGACCCGACTGCCCGACAGTCTCAATGCCCGGCGTCATATCGGAATCTACGCCTATCGCGTCGAGCTGCTAAACCGTTTTGTCAGTTGGCCGCTGGCGCCGCTGGAAGCGACAGAGAGTTTGGAACAGCTCCGGGTTCTATGGAACGGCGAAAAAATAAAAGTGGCCCTGGCAGCGGCAAGTGTGCCGGGGGGTATAGATACAGCGGCTGATTTACAGCGGGTTCAACGGCTGTTGGCGCCATAAATGTTTTGTGCGCCTATATCATGAATATTTGTTTCATAGCGTTAACATTTGGTTTTCTCCCTAATCTTTTTCTGTCACCTTGTTAAACCGGCATTGACATGACCGTGAAGGGAGTTTCATGTCGCTGTTAGGTGCATTTCAAGGTTAGGTTCCTTCCCCCGCTGCTCGGTCAGGAGTGGAATCTGTCGCTGGCTACTGGTCTCTGTGTGTCTCTAGTGAACTAAGTCTTTTTCAATCTTTCTCGGTATTTCATCCGCACCCGAAGCAATGCTTCCGAAGATAGGCCTGACAATCTGTCTGGCAGCGCTTCTGACCAATGCTTCTGATCAATGCTTCTGATCAGTGCTTCCGGTAATACCTCAAGCACTACCTCAGGTCAGTGATTCTGACAATACCGCGAGTCGGATTACCTCCACCTTCGTGGAGCGACCAAAGTATACCATTACGGAGAGATCATCATGCTACAGCAACTATTTATCATCCAAACTCTGGTGTTTGCCTTTTTTTTCATCCTCGAGCGCCTGATTCCCAATCGAAAACAAATCCGACCGCCTTTTTTCTGGCAGTGGTGGTTCGCCATAACCCTGTTTGCCGTTGTCTGGTTGCGGGTATTGGTCTACTACTGGGCGGATATACCCATTGCGGTCGTAGAACACAGCCTGTCCGATATACAAGCCGGTGTGGTGTTTTACATTTTTTATTCCTTTGGCAACTACTGGCTGCACCGCTGGAAACACGCCAATCGCTTTTTGTGGAAGTTTATCCACCGGTTGCATCACAGTCCCCCGCATATGGAAACCCCGGTAGCATTTTTTCGCCACCCCGGAGAGATACTGGTCAATACGATGTATCTGATACTGTTGGGCCAGTTGCTGGGTGTATCGGCGCTGGCCCTGTGCGTCGCCCTGACCATAGAGGGGTGCCTCGAGTGCTTTCACCACAGCAATATAAAGACACCTAAGTCATTGAGGTTTCTGGGGAATTTTATTCAGCTCCCGGAAATGCATCTGGTGCATCACGAATATGGGCTACACCGATACAACTATGCGCCCATATTCTGGGACGGATTGTTCGGCACGGCGCGGGTGCCCCGGGAGTGGCGCGGGCGTCTCGGTTTTGACAGCAGCCGCGACATTGCAGGCATATTTCTGTTCAAAAAATAGATAAACAATATATTCACTATATAGGCTGGCTACTCCAGTCGCCAATACCGGCGTGAATGTTGTAAATTATTGACGACTCAGAGTAGCCAATAACAAGGAGATTCTTATGGCTTCTACCAACGTAACACCGATAACTGCTGGGAAGCCCAAAAAAATAAAGAGCAGTGATGCACAGTTACGCGCTTCGATAACACCCTGCCAGCTCGATCAGGCTCTGTATGTGAAAATACAGCGCTATGTCGAAGAAAAATCCTGGCGACAGCTTGCTCAAAATCTTGAAAAAATGGTTCGCCATCAGTTTGCACCAGCATTGGAACTGGTGGATTCTGAGCGGATGTTGATTGAAGAAGTCGAGCGCCAGATCAAGCTTAATGTGCCATCCAAAAAGTACATTCAGGATTATGTACAGGGGCGCCCCATCTGCTATCGATACACCAATACACTGGCTAACTTTTTTGCCCACGAGTACTCCCTGCGCAATCACAATCCCTGTGACGACTACATCGCCAGGCTAACAAGCAAAGCCAAAACCTAAACAACACCGCCACAGGCCACGCAGGGTAGTCGGCGGTACAGGTTCCGCCCGGCTCGTTTTCTGGTGCTCGCCAGAACCTGCCCCGGCGTGTATAATCACCCGAAATTTATCATAAGTCATTGATAATAATGGAAAAAGTGAGTGTTCTGTTCGTCTGTCTTGGAAATATATGCCGCTCGCCTACGGCCCATGGGGTATTTCAGCACAAGGTGGCCGCAGCGGGGCTTGATCATGCCATCCGCGTTGACTCGGCCGGCACCGGCGCCTGGCACCTGGGTAATGAGCCGGATTCCAGGGCAGCGGCGGCGGCTCAATCCCGCGGCTACGACCTGAGCGGCCTGCGGGCGCGCCAGGCCGATGCCGGGGATTTTGACCAGTTTGACTATATACTGGCGATGGATCGGCAGAACCTCCGCGAACTGAAAAGTCTGCGCCCGGCGGCCTATGACGGGCGTCTGGACCTGCTGCTGAACTTCGGCAGTCACCCGGACTTTGCCGAGGTGCCGGACCCCTACTATGGCGGGGTAAAGGGATTTGAACTGGTGCTGGATCTGGTGGAAAACGCGGCGGATGGCTTGCTGGCGGATATTCGCCGTAATTTCTCCCTGGAGCCCTGAACACGGCGGCCGCGCCGCTGAACGCCAGCCCTGAACAGGCCCGACGCTGACGATGCTACAGATTATTCCGCAGGTTGACCTACAAAAGTACAACACCCTGGCCATACCGGCCAGTGCCGCCCACTTTGCGGACATCCATACACTCGAGGACTTACTTGAAGCGCTGGCCTGGAATAAAGAACGGCAGCTGCCGCTGCTGGTACTGGGCGGGGGCAGTAATATTGTATTGGGAGAGCATTTCCCGGGGTTGGTATTGCGTATCAGGCTGCCTGGTATCGAGGTTGTCGCCGAAACCGATGAACATGTGTTTGTGCGCCTCGGTGCCGGTGAAAACTGGCACCGGGTGGTGTGCCACTGCCTGGACTTTCACTATTGGGGGCTGGAGAACCTGTCGTTGATCCCGGGCACCGTCGGGGCGGCGCCGATGCAGAATATCGGCGCCTACGGCGTTGAATTGCAGGAGGTGTTCGCCGAATTACAGGCGGTGGAGATCGCCTCCGGGGTCGTGGTCACTTTCGATCGCGATGCCTGCCGGTTCGGTTATCGCGACAGCGTATTTAAAAACCGCCTGCGCGATCGTTATATCATCACATCGGTGACGCTGCGGCTCTATCAGCAGCCACGAATCAATCTCAGCTACCCGGCATTGCGCGATGCCCTGGGGGAGGGGGTGGAGACACCCACACCCCATCAAATCAGCGCGGCGGTGTGCGCCATTCGCAGCCAGAAGCTGCCCGATCCTGAAAAGTTGCCCAATGTCGGCAGTTTTTTTAAAAATCCGGTGGTCAGCGCCGATACCTTTGCCAGGTTGCAGGATGCCTATCCCGGTATTGTCGGCTTTGTGATCGATCCGTCTCAGGTCAAGTTGGCGGCCGGCTGGCTGATTCAGGCGGCCGGTTGGCGCGGCGTCGAGCGCGACGGTGTGGCCGTGCACGACCGCCAGGCGCTGGTGGTGACCAATCCGGGCGGTAAACCGGGTGGTGACATCTTGAATTTTGCGGCGGATATTGCGATGTCCGTGCGACAAAAGTTTAACCTGGAGCTGGAGATGGAGCCCCGTGTCTACCCCTAGACCCGCTGTCTCCAGGGCTTATCGAGGACCGGTCCGTGCAAGACTCACTGTTTGACGCCGCCGCCCCCGAGGTGCTGACTCCCGCCGACGCGGAAGTCAGCCTCTATCGCACCTGGCTCGACGCCGCGACGGCCGATGTCCTGTATGAACAACTGCGGCGGGAGTTGGCCTGGGAGCAATCGGTTATCCGCATCCACGGGCGACAGGTACCCATTCCGCGCCTTAATGCCTGGTATGGCGATCCGGGCAGTGACTATGGGTATTCCGGCATTGCCCTGGCGCCGCAGTCGTGGACTGCGTCTTTGCTGGAAGTCAGGGCGCGCCTGGAAGACACCCTCGGACAGCGTTTTAACAGCGTGCTGGCCAATTTGTACCGGGATGGTCGTGACAGTGTGGCCTGGCACAGTGACGATGAGGCGGAATTGGGCCGCAACCCGCTGATAGCCTCGGTGAGCCTGGGCGGCGAAAGACGTTTTGTTTTGAAGCACAAAAAACGCAAAGATGTGCCAAAATTAGAAGTGTGGTTACCGCACGGTTCTTTGTTAGTAATGAGTGGTACTACACAACATGCTTGGGTCCACCAGCTGCCAAAAACTGCCAAGCCGGTAGGGCCGCGAATCAACCTGACTTTTCGACAAATCGTCAAGTCACAATCGGCACCGCAGCGTAATGCAAAGTAGTGGTTTTTGTACTAGGAAAGTGTAATGGGGAGTGGTAAATTGGCGCCTTAGCCAGTTCCACCCCTGCCACAACAACGCTAACCATGAAAAAAACGCGATAGTGCCGGAGAGAGTTTTGGGGAGTCTGAAGTGATAAAGATTCTGGTTGTTGACGATCATGACCTGGTGCGCATGGGGATCGTTCGCATGTTGTCCGATGTCAAGGATTTCGATGTCATAGGCGAAGCCACCTGTGGTGAAGATGCGGTAAAAATGGCGCGTTCCCTAACTCCGGAAGTTGTGTTGATGGACGTGAAGATGCCGGGTATCGGCGGCCTCGAGGCCACCAAAAAACTCCTCGGTATCAACGCACAGATGAAAATCATTGCCGTTACCGCACTCGATGACGATCTCTACCCCGGGCGTTTGATGCAGGCCGGCGCGGTCGGTTACGTCACCAAGGGCGCTGATCTCGATGAAATGATTGATGCCATCAAGACCGTTTACCGCGGCGACCTCTATATGAGCAACCGTGTCGCCCAGCAGTTGGCGTTAAAGAGCTACGCCGGCAATAAAGGCAGTCGCTCGCCGTTTGAAAAGCTTTCTGAGCGGGAGTTGCAGACCGCCACGCTGATTGCAAACGGTCAAAAAGTGCAGGAAATTGCCGACACCTTTTGTGTCAGCCCGAAAACCGTCAACAGCTATCGCTACCGCATTTTCGAAAAACTCAATATTCACAGTGATGTGGAGCTGGCCCTGCTGGCCGTCAAGCACCACGTGCTGGATGTCGAATCCATGCCGGAATAAGGCGAACCCCACCGCCATCGCCGCCGGCAATCGTGACGAAACCGGGCGCTTGCTTCGCTCGCCGCCAACACAGAGGCGCTGACGCCGGCCCTGTTTGTCGCTACAATTACCTTTTTAGTTTTAGCGCCTATATTTCTATCCCCTATGAGTGCAGATAAAACCGCTACGGGTTTTGATTCCAAAACCTTTCTCAAGACCCTGACACGGCACCCGGGCGTGTACCAGATGTATGACGGCGCCGGCAAAATACTTTATGTGGGGAAGGCAAAAAACCTTAAGAATCGGCTGTCCAGTTACTTCCAGAAATCAGGCCTGCCGGTAAAAACCGCCGCCCTGGTCGCCCGTATTCATCACGTTGAAGTGACGGTGGCGCCCAGCGAGGCCGAAGCGCTGGTATTGGAACAAAACCTGATTAAGGCTCAGCGGCCGCCGTTTAATATTTTATTGCGCGATGATAAATCCTATCCCTATATTTTTGTCTCCAAAGGTGAAGACTTTCCCCGTATCGGTCTGCACCGCGGCGCCAAGAAACGCAAAGGTGAATACTATGGACCCTTTCCCAACGTCGGTGCCGTGCGGGAGAGCCTGAGTTTTTTGCAGAAGGTGTTTCGGGTACGACAGTGCGACGACAGTGTCTTTCGCAACCGCCAGCGACCTTGCCTGCAATACCAGATCAAACGTTGCAACGCCCCCTGTGTGGGCTTGGTGACGCCGGCGGAGTACGCCGAGGACGTGCGCCGCACGGAGATGTTTTTGCAAGGAAAAAACCAGGTGCTGATGCGGGAGATGGCCGATGCCATGGAGCGGGCGGCGGCCGAGCTGGCATTTGAACAGGCGGCGGTGCACCGCGACCAGATTGCCGCCCTGCAAAAGATACAGACCCAGCAAATTGTGGAGGAGGGCAGTGGCGATGTCGATGTGATTGCGCTGGCCCGCGAAGCGACGGTGGCCTGTGTGCAGGTGTTGTACATTCGACAGGGGCGCATACTGGGTAGCAAAAGTTATTTCCCGCAGCCGAAACTGGCCGAGAGCGAAGCCGAGGTACTGGCGGAATTTATCCCGCAGTTTTATCTGGGCAGTCGCACTCGCGACCTGCCCCGGGAAGTGTTGTTGAGTCACGATTTTGAGGGCACTGAAGTGATCGTGGAGGCCATTCGCCAACAGCGTCATAAAGTGCTGAGTTTCCATCACCGGTTGCGCAGTCATCGCGCCAAGTGGCTCAACCTGGCCGCCAATACGGCGCGCCAGAACCTGGCCGCTCATCTGGCCACCAAACAGTCCATGCTGCGCCGCTATGAACTGTTGCAGGACGCACTGGGTCTGGAGGAGATGCCGCAGCGGCTGGAATGCTTCGATATCAGCCATTCCGGGGGTGAGTTGACTGTTGCCTCCTGTGTGGTATTCGATCAGAACGGCCCTGTGAAGTCCGATTACCGTCGTTTCAATATCGACGGGATTATCCCCGGCGATGATTACGGCGCCATGGAACAGGCCCTGACCCGCCGTTACACACGGCTGCAGGAGGGGGAGGGGAAATTACCCGATATTCTGTTTATAGACGGTGGCAAAGGGCAGTTGAGCCAGGCGCAGGCGGTGCTGGCGGAATTGGGGGTCAGCGACGTCAACCTGATTGGTGTGGCCAAGGGCACCACCCGCAAGGCCGGCTTCGAAACCCTGTTTATCGACGAACGCCAGGGCGGTGGTCACTACCGGGAACGGGTATTGGATGGAGACTCCCCGGCATTGCACCTGATTCAGCAGATTCGCGACGAGGCTCACCGCTTTGCCGTTACCGGCCACAAGCAGCGGCGCGACAAACAGCGGCGCACGTCCAGTTTGGAGCAGATACCCGGGGTAGGGCCCAAGCGCCGCCGGGAACTGCTGCGCTTTTTTGGCGGTTTGCAGGAGGTGTCTCGCGCCAGTGCCGATGAACTCGCAAAAGTGCCTTCCATCAGCAAAAAAATGGCCGAAGATATTTACAGTGCCCTGCACAGCGAGTAAGTTGCACACTCCCGCAGGCGCCGGTCACAAGGGTGGTCTGGGGATTTGGCGGTTCAGGGCATGGGGCCGTATATAAAGTAGGTAGACGTGGTTTTTATCTAATTAATGACGAGTAGTAGAGTAAGCGCCTGTTTATGACCTTAGCCAACCAACTCACCCTGTTGCGGATTGCCCTGATTCCGCTATTGGTCATTGTTTTTTACCTGCCCTATAGCTGGGCTCACCCCGTCGCGGCGGCTATTTTTACGTTTGCGGCCATCACCGACTGGCTGGATGGCTATATTGCCCGCAAGTATGACCAGTCCACGGCGTTTGGTGCCTTTTTGGATCCGGTAGCGGACAAGTTGATGGTCGTGGTGGCTTTGGTGTTGTTGGTCGAGATGCATGCGTCGCCCTGGTTTGCAGTGCCGGCGGTGGTGATTGTCGGCCGTGAAATCGTCATATCGGCGTTGCGGGAGTGGATGGCGGAGTTGGGCAAGCGCGCCAGTGTGGCGGTATCCATGATGGGCAAGGTCAAGACCACGGTACAGATGATAGCGATTATCGTGTTGTTGGCTTTTTATCCACAGGTGGGTTCCTGGCAAACCACCCTGGGGTATATTTTGCTGTATGCGGCCGCATTGCTTACTTTGTGGTCAATGATAATTTACATCCGCGCGGCCTGGCCGGAACTGATGGCGGGCGAGGGTGAATAGCCAATAAGCGCTTGACTCCTGTGGGTCAGCCCCTAGAATAGCGGCTCGCTTCAGACGTTGAAGTGGTTTGTCCGAAATGGTGGTAAGTATCAGAAAGTCCTAGGATTTTTCGACTGTCTCCAGTAGAATTTCGGGCCTTGAAAGGCGCGGTGGCAGAGTGGTTATGCAGCGGACTGCAACTCCGTGTACGCCGGTTCGATTCCGACCCGCGCCTCCAACTTCTTAGTCCGATCACCCTCGGAAGAGGCAATCAGCACCGCAGGCGTACAGTACGCCGCCGGATGGCCGGCCCGTTCGATTCCGGTCTACCAACTTTCCTCAGTATGTTTAACACCCTATAGGTAACGCTGCGGTGGAATAGAGTGGAGATGCGGCTGGCCGGGAGACGGTTAAGCAAAACTCATGGGAACAGAGATCAAGCTCCTGGCACTATTATCTTCATGTAATATATGCTCCGTATAGTCTGTTGACAGAAAAAACACCAATAACAACTGGGAGTTAGACCATGGAAATAAATTTGTTCGAAAATGAATTTGGCTTTTCCGACAGCAAACTCAGCTTCCCAAGTATTTCTGCCTGCCGTGCCATCGTCTATCAGACTGCAAATGGCTTGTTTGGCGTGCACCAGGCTTCGGGGCCGAGTCCGGAGAAGTTCGAGGCCTTTGGCCGCAAGTTCGCCAAGTTCGTTAATGACCATCGTCTTGGCAATGGTGGGGGGGTGAATATGTATGGGATTACCTATCTAGGTATACCCAATACCGGCTATGGCCCCAGGGCCAGGCAGGAGCATTACGGCGAAATGGGAGCCATGGCCAAAGCGCTACAGTTTACGGGGTCGATCCGCAGCTACGACTTGTCCCCAGCGTTGGGTCAGGGCGAGCAGGGCAGCGCCTATGTCGAAGTCGTTGTCAACGGCGGCGGTTGCGACGTGTTTGTAAGCAAGTGGCCCACCACCAGTCCGGCTCAGGCGCCTTTTGATCCAGCTCGCCGCGATGATCATAAGTTCGGTTTATACAACAGAGATGACTTTAGCTCCCCAAAAACCATGTTGGTCAAGATGGACGCGGACAATCCGAAAAAGCTTGAGCCCTGGAGCGTGGTTACTGCTTAGCGGGAGTAACTCGGGGTTTGGACGGTTTATCTCCGAGCGATCACCGCAGGGCAGTAATGGGGGACCGATTGGCAGGAGCTGGAAGCTTATTTGAGCAACTGCTGATTATGGGTAGCGGTAGCGGGGTGTTTTATACGGTTCTGTAAATATAGCGCCGTGGCCCTGATCAAGTGCTTGATATCGTTCGGTATTGTCTGTAACATTTCGACCCTGTTGAAGGTCGCGAAAAGTATTTAACTGTTTGATTTTTATAGAAAAATACTGATTTAAAACAGACGGGTCAAAGCGGTCCTGGTTTCATCCATACCTTCAATGATTGTCTTCGGCTGCCGCGGGTAATAGGGTTGTGTCTACCCGTATCGGCTGGCCGAAAAACGGGGAAGCCAATCCCCGGTCAAAATTACCCCCCAATATGCCCGGGTGGTGGAATTGGTAGACACAGGAGACTTAAAATCTCCCGGCCTCACGGCCGTGCCGGTTCAAGTCCGGCCTCGGGCACCACTAAAAATTCCTATTTTTATAGTCTCAAATGCGCTTTTTAGGGTTTCGGAAAGGGCCAACCAAAACAGAAAAAGCGCAATGTCTCAACATTTCCTCAACGCAAATTTGTATTAGTCTCATAGACTTGTGTTTGAGGGCGTCCTGCGGGTAGTTGAGAGCCAGATAGGGCACAGCATTGTCATAAAGAAGGCCCTTCAATGAATTCATAACGCACTCCCGTGCCGTAAAAGGTTTTGCCGATGAAAGCATCACCCGCTTCTCGCAAATTATTATCGCGGCCTGATCACCACTGTGATGGGGCGTGAAATGGAGCCCCTTGCATCGTTCAGGGACGGTGAATTTGTACCCTTTGCCGACTGTTCAGATTAGTCTACGGCACGCCGAGAGCTGATGACCGGCGCGTCATCTCCGAGATTGTGCATCTGCTGAAGTCGGGTGCCGATGGTTTGACCTGTCTATAGCTTCATACTTTACCCTTCTTCTCTTTAACCACCGATGCTATTGGAGAGGAAAATGAGCTCACAACCTGTTTTATTGAGCGATACAGCGTTCATAGAACAATTCGAAAACAAGACACTTGATCCGGCACATTTTAACCACCTTGGCCACTTGCGCCTCGGCTGGCTTTATCTCAATGAAAATAAGCTGGATGTCGCCATTGAGCGTATTTGTCGCGGGATCAAGGCCTATGCTGAAAGCCTGGGCGCCAGCGAGAAATTTCATCTGACAATGACCGACGCTATCATGAGAATAATGGCCAGGCGAATAGACGCTATGGCAGATAAGAACTGGCACTTATTCCTACAGCAAAATCCTGATATCGTTGAAGACTTTAAATCTGTGCTGCATAACTATTACAGCAAGGGTGTACTGTCGAGCACGGCAGCGCGCACATCCTTGATTAGCCCGGATATTAAATCCATCTGAAACAGGTTTTGGTATGTACTCTATCGGCCAGTTGGTAAAAGAATTTTCGGTGTCTCGCAGTACATTGTTGTATTACGACAAAATCGGTCTGCTCAAGCCATCTGGCCGAAGTACGGCAAATTACCGGCAGTATACCCAACGCGATTTTGATCGAATGGCGCAAATAGCAACCTACAAGGAAGCGGGGTTACCGTTGGATTCAATTGCTGAAATTCTAGATTCAAGCAACAATGAACCCTCTGAAATACTTGAGAAAAGGCTCCGGCACCTGAATTCGGAAATAAGTAGAATAAGGCAACAACAGCAACTTATTATCCGGCTCTTAGGCAAACGTTCTCTGTTGAAAACTACAAAAGTGATGAATAAGCAGCAGTGGGTAAAAATTCTTAGAGCCTCCGGCATGGATGACCAGGCGATGCGTCAATGGCATATCGAGTTTGAGCGTGACCTGCCAGAGGTCCATTCAGATTTCCTTGAATCCTTGGGAATCGACAAAAAAGAAATAGCGGAAATTAAAGCATTTTCCCAAAATTAGGCATATGGATTGACCCGTTCTCCGGCTAATGACGGTAATATTGATGAAGCGATTGGATAGGTACTACGACGATAAACCACTCACCAGAAGCCGATGGGTTGCGACAGAACGCCAATGGACATTTTTCTGGATGATAAGCCTATTCGGGCTGGGCATATTCACCCCAAATTCAATCTGGCAGGCACCGGATAAAAACGAGTGCCTGCCAGATCACGTCTAAGCGACTAAAGCCTGGAACACCTTACTTACTGTAAGATAGTTTTCCAGCGCTGGTTACCGCCACCGTGGCTACTATAGATAACAATATTTTCGCTATTGGTAACATCCCAGACCTTATTGCTATCAATACGCGACCGGAATACACCGTTGTCAAAGTCCCATTGCTGGCTGATATCACCGTTGCAATCCCAGATAACCAGACGGTTTCCATTGGACACATTACCATTTGGAACCGTTACGCATTTGTTGGTATCCAACTTGGTAGTGACGGCGCCCGTCGCCGGGTTGTACAGAAACTGTTGGCCATCGATCGGATCACAGCGTTCAAACCTGAGAAAGGTTCCGTTTGCGGTGTTTTCGTCTTGCACATCGATGCATCCGTCACGATTGTAAGGCCTGAGCGTTATCCAGTTGTACACCTCTCTTTCAGTACGTAACTCCCAGTCTTGATTGTCCCGGCCATGGTATCCGTAGAGCAGCACATGACCCACTCTTTCCATTGCGTCCAATACCCAGGAACTGTCGACGGCGCTTCTCAGTGTGTAGTCAGCGTACAACCAGCGTGAATTATTGGTGTTTTCACAAGCGAGCAACCTTGGTATTCCGCCGCTAAACGCTTCTCTGGAATCGAGGCATAGGGAGGGGTTCGCACTATTTTTGAATGTGCCTTGTGCCCCGTCATAAATCCAGTGTTGATCAGCCTGCCGTGGCCTGCTAAAACAAGGCGCATGCCTGGCCGGTACCCCCGGCACAACGTCCTCGTCTCTACCGGCAACGCCCAGGCAATCACCATTGAGCTGCGTGACAACTTTTACTGTTTGCTCAAGCGAGTTGTGGTAAGCGCTGTTGTTTGCTGTGGCGCGTTCCCACATTTGCAAATACGCTTCTGTAGAGTTCATCACGGCTTCGTAAATTCGACTGGATGTCTGCTCGCGTATATCCTGCACATGATCGGCCAGCATACCGTAGTGAGCCATCCCTTCGGCATTGTAATCCAGTACTCGATTACCGGACTTTTGTTTATCAAAAACCAGTCCGAATTCATTCGTGAACGGGTATTGCAGTGGATCGGTTTGCGCATCGGCGCGAGGCCCGGGCTGATTGGCCAGGCCCGTCATATCAGTACCGAAACTCACACCATGAGCAAATGCTGTCGTTTCCACTTCGGATAAGTATTTGTCAATATCCTGTGCAAGATCATAAGCACTTTTGTTGTAGGGAGATACAAAACCACCCGTTTGCACCAGGCGTTTAAAGTTGACGTGCAAACCATTGTCCGGTCTAGCGGACAAGTGGCTATGGGCGCTTATCACGCCGCTATAATTGCGGGTTTCAACGATATCCAGAATACTGGCAGCCGTTTTTTCAGCGGCATGGTCCAGTTCAATCAGCATGCCCATATCGATCATGCGATTGATCAGGTACACACCTAATTCCGACAGCCCTTGTCGGTTACAGTGCCTGATATTAGGATCATAGTCAGGTGCGTTACTGATGCCACCAATAATATCACCTAACACGGGAATACCTTCAACGACAGGGAAACCCGGCTCGAGTTGGGCACCCCTGGTACCCGCATCGCACTCTTTAGTGTCAAAGAGGTACCCGGCTGACAACCACTGTCCGGCGTTAAGAAAACCACCTTCGAGCTTGGCGCCGCCGATCTTGTTGTCAAAGCGGTGCGTCGGGAATATCCCCCGAATGCCCAAATCGTACACTTCCTGCAGTTGCTGTTCGACGGAGTGACGGGTACAGCCGCCCTGTATACCGCAATCGAATAATTCAGAGACTTCGATACCCATGAACACAGCCAATTTGCCGTCGGCAATGACTTGCCTGGCCTCTAAAGGCGAGGTAACAATTCTGAAGAAGCCTTTACCCGGTCCACCGTGTTGCGCGTCGATATAGTCCTGCATTTCATGTAACCGCTGTACCTGCAGGCGAACGCTGTCCATTGCTTCACAACTGTTCGGGCTGTTTTGAGCAGCGGGATTGACCAGACTTTGTATGCTGCACAGCGCTTTGTTTTCAACCATATGGCTGACGACCATACGCAACCCGCCCAGGTACGCTCTTTCAATCCACTTGTAATAATAGCCGGTGTGGCTTACGTCCCGGTGGGTTGGCCAATGGGGAAAGTCGGGCCAGCCGCGCGTGTCGTAACGGAAACCGGGATCATCATACGCAAAAATATTGCCAAGTAAGTCAAGTGAGCCATTTTCCCCGTGAATAACAGCACTGTCGTTAAGGGCTTCGGTCACGCCAAATCGATGAAACGGATCGCCATGTACAAACTTCCCACCCATAAATTCATAGGAGGCGATATGTGCATGGGCATCGACAAAACCGCGCACAGGCAGGTTTGCGTTACCTTTGAGCAAATCAGGGCTGCCGGTGACATTTGTCTCTATTTCCGGATACGCCACACAGTTGGCAGCCGGAATAAGTTCAAAGGCGGTCTCGCTATCGTTATTCGGGTTTAATGTCGTAAAGAAAGTAAGGTCATCGGTTGCATAATTGTGGTGCAGCGTGCGGTTGAGTCCAATCGCCTTAAAGCGATACCGGAATTCATTTTCCCCTTGCTGAATCGCCTCAATGTTCCATTCGGCCGACTCTCCGGGCGAGGTACCGGCCGTCGAATTCGCCGGCGATGTCGTTGCCATGTAGCGACCATCGGCATTGGTCATCATAAAGTGCTTGAACCGGGTGGGTTTGAAAAAGAAACTGTTGGCTTCTGCAACACTGGCTGCCTTAAAGCCGAAGCGCTCGCCACCATTGGCAGTGCCACCCGATTGATATTGTTTGATGTATTTGTTGACCGTCGGGGACTTGATGACATAACAGCCCTGAGCCAACCCATCGACAGCCTCCGCTGCTGAGACAGCCGCCGCTTGGATTGAAACAGATGTCAGGCCGCAGAGAGTCAACATCGACAATAGATTTCTTTTTATCATCTCTATATCCTTTGATTATTATTTGAACACTGCTGCCGCTGTGTTGCTTATTCGGGCAATGCTTACCTTCTTGATGGATACAGTGCTGTTTTCCTCTTGCGGCGGATGCCCGCAATTTCTATCCCAACCAATGATAAAGCACCATAACCAGCGGCAACTGTGAGCCGATGGAGCGTTGAAAGTCCTACATATTTTGAAATTCGTCAGAGAAAAGTGTTATTAATCTGATAATTGTTGATTGGCCGTCGCTGGATTTAGAAGAAAATCATATAAAGCCGTGTTGTCTTATATTAGCGGACGCTAAACAACGTATTGATGTGAGGTCAACAGGCAGCCAGAAACAATGGGGGCGGCTATAGCCAGAGGTTGCCTGCCACTGTCATGGGTTTTACGCTAACGCCGGCTATTATTCCTTTAACTTTCTCAACAGCGTATTGCGCGAAATGCCCAGCATATTCGCCGCATGGGTCTTATTGCCGCCGCAGCGTTCAACAGCGTTTTTAATCACCTCACGCTCAAAAACGGCGCTGGCCTCTTTGAGATGCACAGGCCCATGGCCAAATATCAACGGGCTGATGATCCCGGCAGACCGATGCTCTTTGGTCGTCGGTATAATGGACAGGAACCGGAACAGCCGCTCGGTAGTTTCGGTATAGACCAATACCATCAACAGAAACGTTATTAAAAGCGAAACCAGCACGGCGGCGTTAAAATTGAACCCCACTTGCATAGCCGCTATGACCGCGACCACCATCAGCACCATGGGGCCGCTGCCAATCAGGAGCACGAAAGCCCGCCGCCGGCGCAACGGGTCCTGATTGCGCCGCCAGCAGTGGGCGAGAACCACGAGGCTAGACAGCAGCGAGACAACGGCGGTGATCTGCCAAACCCAATAGTAGGGACCTGCCACGCGGGTGACGGAGTAGCCGATACTCTCAACACCGGCAATCACCAACCCGGGCATTCCTACGACGACTGAGGCCAGCACACCATAAACGATTATGGGCCGATTAAAGTAGCGGGACGGGCAGCCGCTTACATCAAGCGACAAGCCCAACAGCGACAGGCAGGCTAGCAGGGCGCAGATATAATAGCCCAGCATATAGTAATAGGAAGGCGCGGGGTTATCGGTATAGTAAAACCCGGTTAACTCAGCAAGATTGGCCCCGAACAATGACAGCAGAAAGACCCACAACCAGGGTCTTATCTGCCGCAGTGAGTGCCGTGCCATCAGAAAGATGACGATCTTTAATGCCAGCGCCAATACACTGGGTATTGCGTAGACTAAAACACCATTCCCGCTTGACATACGCTAATGCCACTCCCCGCTCCAAAGATCAATAACCGGTCACCGCGCTTGGGGCGATTCAGCGCGATGTTGACCGGAATGGTTGCACTGGCCAGGTTGCCGTAATAGTCATAGGTGATGGGCGCATAGTCAGGCGCCATGCCTGCTACTTTGACCAGTTCCTGGTGAGGTCCGGCGCCGGCCTGGTGGCAGTACAGCCAGTCAGCGCTACCGGGTGACCAATCCAGTTTTTCATAAGTCGCGTCGATCATGCCGCGATGCAGGTCCACAACGGTTCGGGATATTCTGTCCATTACCATTTCACCTTCCAGACCGCCTTCCTCTTTGTGACGCCACCAGCACAGCTCCGCGTGCTCTCCCTGGGACTGGAAACCGACCCACCGGAGTCCGTCACCCGCCGCAGAGCGCTGTACCACCATGGCGCCCCCGGCGTCGCCAACCGTCAAGCTGCCAAGCCACTTTCTAAACTCTGCTTTACTGTTGGTATTTTTTATTCTTTCCATAAACGAGTACATGACATGACTCGTTTTCTCGCCGGTACACACCAGCGCATTGTCGATGCCGCCTTTGGCGATAAAGGCATCGGCTACCGAGAGCCCGTTCATAAAACCGTGGCAGGCGTTGGACAGGTCGAAGCAGGTGGCTTTTTCCGCACCGATGATCGACTGTACCCGGTGCGCTGTGGCAGGTTCCTGCCAGTCCCTGTCGATGCCGCAGTAGACAACCAGGTCGATATCACCAGGGCTGACCCCGGCATCCTCAAGCGCGTTTTCAGATGCCCTTATCGCCATGTCGGAAGGTAGCATATTTTCATCGGAAATGCGCCGCTCCTTGATACCCGCCAGTCGGTCTATATAGGTCACGGGGGTTCCGAATCTTGTCGAATTCACCTCCTCCATAAGCGAGCGGGACGTGACCCGGTTGTTGGGGAGATAGGCCCCGACGCCTGCGATACGTGAACTGCCTGAAAATTCCATGCTGTTAACCTCATAATCAATTTGTTGAACGGAAAAAACGAACCTACTTCAATTTTGAAGTGGCGCCCAATGAGGTTTAGATCGTGGCAGCAGTGAGAGCCAGGTAGTGGCGCGGGGAGGTGGTAACAGGGTTAGGACCAGACAGGGGGCGTCGCCACGCCGGTCAGTCGACTGGTGGTTTTCTGCGCGTTTTAGGGGAGGTGATTGGCCATTTTAGACCGAAGTGTACGGCCCTTTCTGAATCTGGTTACTACATTACCGGTCGCCGGGTACCGGGCATTGCAAGGCCCTATCAACCCACAGCGTCCGGTCGGTCTATCGCCGTTACCATCTACCATGCCGTTATTAAATTCTTGATGGCCGGCGTAGAGACCCAGGTAGTTTTCAGTGTCCGGGGCTTAGGCCATCATGATCGGTCATCCGGCAATTCGTTTTCTGGGCAGCATGGTGTAGTCGTGATGTTACCGTCTTAAAGCTGTCGGGCAATGACCGTCAACTTTACCCGACACCTAACAGCGTTTCGTTCACCAACGGGTTTGACTGTGCAGGTGCTGTCTGGCTTAGGTCGGCTCGACTGATCAGCCATTGCAGTCCGGCCTTCACTTGCATAAACTGATTGCACAAAAACACATATGACAAGTTTTATGTTTAAAGACAGTTTTCCGATTTTTCCGGTATGGATAGTGCTGATTATTGCAATGTTTGTACAAAAAACCGCTGCTTATATTTTTGCGCTTTACTTTTATATCGCCTGGCTTTTTATCGGTTTGCTGGTGGAGTTTAAACGCGGAGTTATTTATGACCGCTGGGGGAGGGAGGTGGTTTGCCGACGCAGTTTCGAGCCGGCAAAGTTTCACCGGTTGTTATTGCTTAGGTTTTGCCTGTACGCCTGCTTCGGGTTGTTTTTAAAGTTCTTTGTCTTTGACAATATGGCGACCAGCGCCTGGTAACGACCGCGATATGGCCGGTTTCTCAACGCTGTCCTCCGTGGCGCAGTGATCTTCGATCCTTGGTTGCCTCTTCCAGCCAGCTCGACAGTTTATCCCATTGTTCCGCTTCATAGCCGCCGCTACCGGACTGCAGCTCGTGAATGCCCAAGCCGATCTCCGCTGCGTTGAGGTAATTGGGATTGTCTTTGAACTGCACGACAAAGGGAATGTTCAACGCGCCCAGAAACGACTGCAATTTCTTATAGGCCTGGGTTTTTTTGGGCACTCGGTTGGCCACTATACCCACTGGAATATTGCGGGTCCTGACCTTGCCGATCAGCAGCAGATCCCGGATAAAGCGGGCGGTTGCATGCATATCGATGGAGGAGGGCAGTACCGGAATCACGACTGCATCGACATTTTTCAACAAGCCGATCAGCTCTGCGCCGTCGACGCCGGCGGGTGCGTCAATCACCACCCGTTGGGTGCCGTGGGGGATGCGCAGTTGCCAACTGCGAGTGACGGAACCACCGGCACTGGGATGCGCGGCAATGCCGTGAATGGACGGCGCGGTCCGGCTTTCCGCATCGCGCAGTTTCAACCAGGTCAGACTCGACTCCTGGGGATCGTAGTCCATGATGGCGGTTTTCAATCCCTGTACCGCAAAGTAGCTGGCGAGATTGGTGCTGATAGTGGTTTTTCCACAGCCGCCCTTGCCGTTGAGCACAAGAAAACGGCGGCAGTCGTCCCGGCCGGCAACCGACGTCACCCGGGTGGATGCAGCCACAGCTCTTCCAGGCGCAGGCGCGGCCAGCGGGTCGGGGCCGGTAGCGAGCGGGGTTGTCGATAAATCGCGGGCATAGACTAGATTACCTGTATCGGGCTGATAAACGGGCGGTACCGGCGGCAACGCAGGCCCGGCGTCCATTACCGAATGACGACACTTCATATCTGAGCCTCCCGGGGCTCCCATTAGAGACGTGACAAAGCCTTTCATGCTGTAGGGCACCGTTCTCAGTAAGCTCTGGCAGCCTAACAGCCTGAAATCCGGTCGGCGTTGAAACAGCTCACATAATTGATGCGATTATTTCCGTAAGTATTTGATATGGCTGAAAATGGCCAAATTTGAAGCAGCCGGCAAATTGGCTGAAACCGCAACCCCGGCCAAGCTTTCGGCCGGTACAAAGTATGACACCGTTTTTTTGGGCTAATCAGGTTTAATTTGTTAGGCTTGAGCGGTCATGGGGTTTGCGAAGTCCCGTATTCTCATGTCGACTATTCAGGCGTACGCAAAACGTTAGGGAGTTAAACAGGTGAGTTATGTAGAGGATTCACTGTCGGCCGGCGAAGAAATTCGGGCCGTGTTCCATCATCACTGGACGACTTATATCCCGGTTTGGGTGCTGGTATTGACAATTATCCTGCTCCCTTTCGGCCTGTATAAATGGCTGGCGCTGCGGGGTATTGAGCAGGCCGTTACCAACAAACGGGTGATTCGCAAAACCGGCATTATCTCCCGCAACAGTGAAGAGATGAAAATCACCTCCATCGAAACCGTGGAGATTCTACAAAGTATCTGGGGGCGGATAATGGGTTACGGAACCGTCAAGGTCACTGGCCGTGGTATCAGCGACGTCGTGTTTCCGAGGATAGACAACCCGATGCAAGTGAAACGGGCCATCGAGTCGGCTTGATCGGCAACCGGCTCTGTATTTGTGAGGTAGTCCACATGCCAATCATTGCACATAACCCCGCGGCGTTATTCCCGCGGTATCGAAACTATAGCCATGCCGTTGAAGTAACGGCGGATTCCCGCTTGCTGTTTATCAGTGGGCTGAATGGTTATCTCAAAGACGGTACCTCCATGCCGGAAACCTTTGAGGCTCAAGCAGAAATCATCTGGCAGCATATCGGGGCAACCCTGAAGTCGGCGGATATGGAGTACGGCAATATCGTATCGCTCAGGACCTATCTCGCGGACCCGCAATATGACCAGGAGAATGTGCGCTTGCGAGTCAAGTACCTGGGCGATAACCAACCGGCATTGACGGTGATTTGTTGTCGATTGCTGGAATCAAAATGGAAGCTGGAGATCGAAGCGGTGGCGGCGGCCTGAGGTTTCGAGGCGTTGCTCGAGATTTAGTCGCGGCGACCCTGGCGCGACTTGATATTGGCCTCGGCGTTTTTGGGCAGCTTTATTTTGTGCAGTTTTATCTTGTCCAGCAATGTTGCACGGGAAATGCCGAGTATTTCCGCGGCCCGGGTGTCGTTGCCATCGCAACGCGTCAGGGCTTCGCGCACCAATTCATTTTCAAACATCGTCCGTGACTCTTCCTGCGGCAGCGGTGTCGGGTTGAGAATCAACGGCCGCAGGTTGTTGATCGTTTTGTACTCCTCAGTACTGGGAATGACCGACAGGAAGTTGAACAGGCGCTCGCTCGCCTCGGTGTAAATCAGTACCATCAGCAGAAAGTTGATAAAAAACGAAATCAGCACGGCGGCGTTGATCTTGAGTCCCAATTGCATAGCGGCAATGATGATAACCACCATCGCGACCATGGGGACGTTACCCACCAGCAGCACCAGGGCGCGGCGCCGGCGCAACGTGTCCCGGTCGGTGGCGTAACAGCGGGCCAGTATCGCCAGACTGCTGAACAGGATACCGAGAATACTCACCGGCAGTATCCAGTAGAACGGGCCCGGGACCCGGGTCAGGTGGTAACCGATGCTCTCCACACCGGCCACGGTAAAGCCCGGCACCAGTAGTGCCAGGGTGCACAGGGTACCGTAGCCGATAATGGTCAGGTTCAGCGTGCGACTGTTGCAGCCGCTGGTGTCCAGTGACAGACCCAGTAACGCCAGACAGGCGCAGATGGCAAAGAAGTAGTAGCCAAGCAGGCAGGGCAGCGCATCCTCCGGTCGGGTCAGGTAGGTGAACGCGACCAGCTCCAACACATTCAAACCGCACAGAAACAGCAGCAGTGCCCGAAACCAGGGGCGGATATTTTTCAGGCTGTGCCGGGCCACCCAAAAGATCAACAGCTTGGTTGCCAGCGCGAGGATACTGGGCAGGGCGTACAACGACGCCAAATGTACCAGAGCACCATCCCCGTCTGACATACGCTTATCCCTGCCTTTAATAAGTCTGTGGCCGGCTTTTCAATTTGCGCAGCAAGGTTGCGCGCGAGATGCCGAGCATGTCCGCCGCGTGGGTTTTATTGCCGCCGCAGCGCTCCACCGCACCCCTGATCAACTCCCGCTCGAAAACCGCCTGGGCGTCTTTTAACGGTGTCGGTGTATGGCCGAACAGCAGCGGGCTGATGGTCTTGAAGGTACGGTACTCCCGGGTGGCGGGAATCATCGACAGGAAGTTGAACAGCCGGGCCTGTTTCTCCGTGTACAGCAGCACGATCAGCAGGAAGTTCATACTAAACGATACGAAAACCGCCCCGTTTATCTTGACGCCGAGTTGCATCAACAGGGCCACCAACAACACGATCGCTACTGCCGGTACGGTGGCGATCAGCAGTACAAAAGCGCGGCGGCGGCGCACCGGGTCGGCGTTGCAGCGGTAGCTGTACCACAGTACGCCGAGGCTGCTCGCCAGCGTTGCCAGGATAGTCACTTGCAGCACCCAGTACAGCGGGCCCGATACCCGGGTTATCGAATAACCGATACTTTCCACGCCGGCAACCGCAGCGCCCGGGATGATCAGCACCAGGGCGCAGGTAAAACCCAGCACCAGCAATACCTGACTCAAAAACAGGTTTAAATAGTTACCAATTTCCAGGGACAGACCCAGTAGCAAAATGCAGGCGCCCACCGCAAACAGGTAGTACAGGGTGAGGTAGCCGGCAGCGGCGTAGGGCCTGTCTACATAGGCGAAAGTGATCAATTCGATCAGATTGATGCCGCACAGGGCGATTAAAAACGCCAGAAACCAGGGGCTGAGCGACCTCAGGGTATGGCGTGCCATCCAGAAAATGATGATTTTTATCGCCAGTGCCGAAACACTTGGCAGTGTGTAAATTATTATTCCATCCCAGCCTGACATAAATCGACAATCCGCTGCCCGCCCCCCGTAGCCATAATCTCTTGCCTCGCTTGAGGCACTATAATGCCCTGAATAGCGCCATAAATTGACTAAAATAATGGCGCCGGTCAGGTTATCCAGATATCAGTAGATAATTGGCGCACATTTTACCCCTATATCCGCCAGGGTAGTCAATCGCCGGTATGTTGCAACAGACAACTGGTCGGCTGGCCCGGACGGGATCGCTTCATTAAGACCGTCAAAGGTGGTGTTGCAACTGAGGGTGCGCGCCGTGACAAATCTGGTGCACTCCTGTCGGGGCGGGGTGTTCAGCCGTACCAGAAATAAACAGTTGACGCCGAATTCAGGCCTAATATCTTGGCTGGCAGCAGCCGTTTCGGATCGCCTGTCGTTCCAGGTCGCCTGTCTTTAAAGGTCATATTCAGGGGAGGGGAATCGCCAGTGGGGCAGATTATCAACTTCAGTTTTACCGGCAAGCCCTGTGTCGGAAACAACAGCGACGAAAGCAGGTTGTCGCCGGCTTTGACAGACCGGCCGGCGGGTGTCATTGCAACCCACCCTGCTGGCGGACAACACAGCTGGAACGCTGCCGGTCGCACTGAGGTGCGCAGGCTCGGGGAGCGGCGCCGAAATCTCAACGAGCCGCACGTGAGGGCGTTTCGCAATGCCCACTACCGCGCGGAACTGGAAAAGCTGGGGCTGTTGTAAAAGCTTCTGTCACTGCTCGGGAAACAGATGGGGCTCGATGGGCGACCGGGTTTCCTCATAGTTGATCCGCAACGCAAAGTCCTGCTTTTTACCGAGATAGATAATGATACCGCTGCGGTTGGGATCGCGCGGGTTATAGATTTCGAAATTGCGAGGCTGTCTGGCGGCTTTCGCCTCGAGTTTCGGTTTGTTGGGTTTGGCAATAACCACCACTTCCTCGATTTCGGTGTCCGCTTTCGGGACCGTCAGTTGTATTTTGTAGACTTCTTCCTCCCCCTCAACTTTTTCCACCTTCATGACCTGCGCCCCCAGTTTCGACTCCTTGTGCCCGGCAACCGGTTCGATCCACAGCGTATCGGAGGCGTCCTGAGCGAGGGCGGCGCCGCTCAATAACAGCAGCCACAGGCCGCACCACAGCGGCAGGCGGTCGGTGCAGTCAGGTGTGCGACAAAGGCGTTTGATTGAAAACATGTTCGACTCCTCGGGCTGTTGTGACAGAGCAATTATGCTGCGAATCGCTAAGTATACTCCAACTGACCGCGCCGGTATTGCCGGCCCGGCAGGACTTTATGCCCTGGCTGCGAGTTCGGGCTCCGCGGTGCTGAGGCGCTGCAAAAATTCCGTGTAGGCCTCGAGTACCTGCTCCGGCGCTTCCACTTGGGGATAGTGACCGATGGCGGGCAGTGCCCGAATGAAGTGATTGTTGCCCACCAATTGTTCAAAGCGCGCCACCATATGGGCGCCGGAAACCGGATCGACAGAGCCGTTGATCAGCCCCAGGGGCACGGCGCTGTCGCGCAGCGCCTCCAGCCAGCGCTCGCGATGCTGGCGCCGGTCACGTATATAGGTGATGAGGTTGTGAAACAGGTGTTTGCCGTTCTTGGTGTTGATCAATTGCCAGAAACCGTCGAGTTCGTCGCGCGTGGCTTTGGTATCGGGACCGAACACACTGTTCATGGAACGTTCGAAGGCCGGTTTGGACAAGACCCGGTTGATAAGTGGGCCCAGCGGGCTCAACAGCAGTTTTTGGATCAAGCGGGCTCGGTGTGTTTCCGGAAACAGCCCCCCGTTTAAAAAACATACCGACAGCCAGTTGCCGCTGCCGGTGCCGGCGTTTTGGCGGGCGAGCAGCTCCTGTGCCACGGTATCGCCGTAATCATGGGCGAGCACGTGAAAGCGGCCCAACTGGAGCTTTTCGATCAGCCCTTCGCACAGGTCCGCCTGCTCCATAATGCTATAGGTGTGGGGATCGGGCTTGTCGCTGAAACCGAAGCCGAGCAGGTCCATGGCCACCAGGCGGTAGTGTTGGGCGAGGCCGGGCCAGATCTTGGTCCAGTCCCAGGACGCCGTGGGAAAACCGTGGATCAACAACACCGTGGGTTTGTCGTGGTCGTGGGTGTCCATGTAAAAGATTTCGTAGCCCCGCAGCCGGGTGAATTCGCCGTGAGCTTTCCAGGTATCGACGGATATCAAAGGTTTGTCTCCAGTCATATTTCCATCAGTGACGGTTTGCTTCAGCGCTGCCGCGGCCACCGCGATTCAGTGCAGTTGGCTGCGCAACAGGCGGCCGAAAGGCCGCTGTTCATAATCGTCGCAGAAACTGCCGTGACGGCACACCGGTTGTCCCCGCACGATTACCTGTCGCACTGCCGCGCCGGAGCCGCTGACCATGCGCATGTCGCCGTTGAAGCGCGGGTCGTTGATCTCGGTGGCGCCGGTCAGGTCCGTCGCCAGTGCAGCCGGATCGACCACGGTGATATCGGCAGGCTTACCGGTTGCCAGAACGCCGGTGTCCAGTCCCAGCCAGGCGGCGATGTCGCCGGTGAGCCGGTGAATGGCCGCCGCTACCGAAAGCCCGTCGCGGTATTGGTTGGCATCGCGCAGCAGACACAGGTGGGCGTTCTGAAAACCCATATTGCGATTGTGCGCGCCGGCGTCACTAAAGCCAATCTGATTGAACGGTCTTTTCAAAATTTTACGTAACACGGCGGGTCTGTCGTTGGCTACTACCGAATACCAGCGCAGCTTCTGGTCGTGTTCCGCCAGCAGGTCCAGCAGGCAGTCCACCGGGTCGCACCCCTGGTCTGCGGCGATATCGCTGAAGGTTTTGCCCACCAGTGAGGCGTCGGGGCAGGCGACCACGGTCATCTCCGTGAGGTCGCGGTGAAAGCTGCGGTTGAATACGCTCAGCCATTCGCGGCGAAACTGGCGGCGCCAGTCGGGGTCGGCAAACAGTTGTTGCCGCTGGGCCCGGGTATCGGCATTCATCAGCCGTGCGCCGGCGTGAAACTCCTCGAAAATGGGTGTGTTGTAGCCGTCGCTCCAGAGTTCGAACGGGCAGGCGAGGGATTGGAAGCGCAAATTGCCTCTGCCCAGACGGTTGATCACACTGCACAACAGTGCCGGCAACTGCCCGAGGGCACGGTTGCCCTTGAAGTCCAGCGACGCCAGCATCGATAGCTTGAGCGGCGCGCGCAACAACCCGGTGCTCAACAGTGACAGCAACAGAGTACTCGCTTTGCGGTTGGCGTTGGGCGTGGCCTGCATCACCCGGCCGTGGCGGCGCAGGATGCCGGCCAGGTAGCGATACTCGTCCATATGGGCATACTGGGAGGGGATGCTGGCGCCGTTGTATTTGTAACCCATCCAACGATGCCAGGGCAGCATATCGATACTCATCCCCAGGTAGCCCGCCTCGATGGCTTCCTGCAGATGGTTGCCCATGGTGTGTTTGTCGGCGTCGGTCACCGGCTCCCGTTGCAGGCAACGCTGCTTGCCGAGTGCGGCCAGACGCACATTGGAGTGGCCCAGAAACGAGGCCACGTTGGGTCCCAGGTTCAGACGCTCCAGATGGGTGTAATACTCGGCCGGTGTGCGCCAGGTCATGCGCTCGCCGACCCACTCGCGCAGCAGCTCCCGGGGCAGGTTTTCCACCCGCGCGAACAGGTCCACCACATCGGCCGGTTCGCCCATGGCCAGCGACAGGGAACAATTGCCCATGACGACGGTGGTGACGCCGTGGCGCACAGATTCGCGCAGACCGGGAAACACCTCCAACTCGGCGTCATAGTGGGTATGCAGATCGATAAACCCGGGCAGCACCCAGTGACCGCGGGCATCGATCACCTCGGCGGTGTCGCATTGGAGGGCGGGCCCGACGGCCTTGATGCTACCGGCGTCGATAAGGATGTCCGCCGGTACTGGCGCAGCGCCTGTGCCGTCATAGACAGTGCCGTTTTTGATCAGTAAGCTTGCGGTCATTTTTTAGCTCCGGATACGGGCTGGGCCGGATTGACGTCCGCTCGGCGGTTCGCCCGGGTCTGTCTCAGGTCTGTTTTCAGGTTTATTGTGGTTTTACCTTAGAATCAGCCGCACCGGGGTGTCACGGCTGCGATTTTAAGCCTAAGCTAACGCGTGTTAGCTTGCAACCGATTTTGACCGCCTGCGCTCACCGGAGGGGATATGTCCGATACCCAAAGCAGGATACTCGATGCCGCTCTGGCCCTGTTTGCGCGCCAGGGGTTTGAGGAGACCGGGATGCGGGAGATCGCCGCTCAGGTGGGGATCAGGGCGCCGTCCATCTACAAACACTTCAAAAGCAAAGAGGCGATTCTGGTGGCCTTGCTCGACGCCTGCGGCCCCGGCCCCATGACGCAAGCACTGGTCCATATCGAGCCGGGTGTAACCGCCGACCAGGCGGTTGCGCAGTTGATGGACATTCTTTTCGGCCTGTTCGGCAACGAGCGGGACAACCAGCTTATGCGTATCGTGCTGGGCGAAAGCCTGCGCAATCCGGTGGTGGCACGACTGGTCAAGGAGACCATATTCGGACAGGAGCGGGAGGCTCTGGTGGCCCTTTTTCAACAGTGGCAGCAGCAGCATCTGGTAAAACCCTACGATCCCGGTTTGCTGGCCGATGAGTGCCTGAGCCGCGGCATTATGCGGCGCTACCAGTTGCTGGTGTGTGCCGACGACCCCGACAGCCTGGCGCTGGTCAAGGAAGCGCTTGGCCGCCAGGTACAGTTTTTCTGGGATTGGATCAAAGTGGAGGCGCAACCGTGAAGGCGGGGCGCAGGGGCTGATGGCGATATCTTTTGGCTTGGATCGCGCGGCCTTGGCGCTGGTGGACCTCTGGTTCGCGCTGCTGCCCCAACCGCAGCCGGCGGCGGCAAAACTGCGCCGCTGTAAACTGGTCTCTCACCGCGGCCAGCACGACAATATCCGGGTGTTTGAAAATACCCTGGCGGCTTTCGATGCCGTGTTGGCGCGGGGTGTGTGGGGGATTGAATGTGATGTCCGCTGGACCCGAGACCTGCAGCCGGTGGTGTTCCACGACCCCGATGGCCGGCGCCTGTTCGGCAGTGACCAGCGTATCGACGGGCTGACCCTGGCTCAACTGCGCGAGGCCATGCCGTTGATCCCGACCCTGGCCGATGTGGTGACCCGCTACGGCGGCAGGTTGCATTTGATGGTGGAAATCAAAGAGGAGACCTATCCCGATCCGCCGCATCAGACTGCCCGCCTGCAAGAGATCTTTGCGCCGCTGGTACCCGAGCGCGACTACCATTTTCTCAGTTTGAACCCGGCGCTGTTCCGCTACCTGGATTTTGTCTCGCCCCGCGCCCTGCTGCCGGTGGCGGAGTTGAACCTCCGGCGTCTCAGCCAGGAGGCCATCGACAGCGGCTTCAAAGGCATCACCGGACATTTCTGGCTGCTGTCGGCGGCCTATTTGCACAGGCATCGCAGTGCCGGCCAGGCGGTGGGCACTGGGTTTATCCGCTCCCGGCGCGCGCTGTTTCGCGAGGTCAACCGCGATGTCGACTGGGTGTTCACCAATCACGCGGTACAATTGCAGGCCATCATCGACCGGCTCAGCGCTTGACGGCGGTCGCAGCCCGCCGCTGGGTGCGGGCCCGATGCACTACACTAGAGTAGTGGGGCGCGCCCACAGCCGTTAACGTCGGGTTGGAATACTATGTCAATAAAAGGTGTGGATGCCTGGGTGGAACGCCTGAGTCGGATCGATATGCCGGTGTTGGCCCAGGTGGTGAGAGAACTGAATGAACTCACCGGCAGCGACGAGGCCGAAGTCAACCAACTGGCGGATGTGATCCTGAAGGATGCCAACCTGACCTCCCAGGTGCTGCGTATCGCCAACAGCGTGCAGTACAACCCCTCCAACTTTCCTATCAACACAGTCAGCCGCGCCATCGTGCTGATCGGTTTCACCGGTGTCCGAGCCACCTGCATATCCCTGATGGTCATTGACTCCCTGCTCGGCAAGGAGCCGCGCGAACGGCTGCTGGCGGGGATGGCGCGGGGGTTTCACGCGGCTGCCCAGGCAAAAAACCTGGTCCGCCGTGCCGGTCGCCAGGTGCAGGAGGAGGTGTTTATCGCCGCACTGCTTTACCATCTGGGGGAAATGTGCTTCTGGGCCTGCGGCGCCCAGTTCGCCGATCAGTTGGACAGCGAGGTGCCGGCGGGGCAAATGCCGGACGATGAGGCCACTGAAGCGGTGCTGGGCACCAGTTTCAGGGCCATTACAAGGGGGCTGGCCCGGGTCTGGAAGCTCGGCGACACCCTGGAGCAGGCGCTCTATCCGCCCAAGTCGGTATCGGCCAAGATTATGGCGGTGCGGCTCGGTGACCAGATCAGCCAGCAGGCGCTCTATGGCTGGCACTCTGCGGAAATGACAGCGACGCTGCAAAAGGTGGCCAACTACGCCGGCATTGACCTGGAGCAGGCCCGCAAAATGGTTATGGCGGTGGCCGGCGAAGCGGCGGCGGTGGCGGTAAGCTACGGCGCCAGCCGGGTCTGCCACCTGATTCCCACTGTCGAACTCAGCGATCCGCCCGCGGCCAGAACGCGGATCGAGGCCGATCCGCAATTGCAGTTGAACATTCTGCGCGAGCTGTCCAATGCCCTGGCCGAGGGGCTGGATGTGAATACGGTATTTCAAATGGTGCTCGAAGGTATGCACCGCGGTATCGGACTGGAGCGGGTGATGGTCGGTTTTTTCCAGCGCCAGCGTATCAAGGCTCGCTATGTGCTGGGCGAGGGCACCGAAAGCTGGCGGCAAAAGTTCGACTTCCCGATCGATAAACAGGTCGAAAATATCTTCACGGATGTGATCGACACCGGCGAGGCGCAATGGATCAACCGCCGCCCCGACCGCCAGTCGCGACACCTGTACTCGACGGATATGCTGCGCCTGATAGGCTGCCGGCCGGCACTGCTATCGGTGGTGCGTATCGCCAACCGCGATGTAGCCCTGTTTTACGCCGACCGCGGCGACGGAGGCGGCCAGCTGGATAAAGACCAGTTTGCCAGCTTTCGCCACTTCACACTGCAGACCGGCATCAGCCTGGGGATGTTGACACAGAAGGACGCCTGAGCCGGGAGCCCGGTGTCCCGGGCACGGTCTGGCGGGCTCAGTTGACCTGGGTGACGTCGACAAAGAGGGTCAGCGACTGTCCCGGGTGAATATACTTGCTTTTGTTAAGTGTATTCCAACTGAGAATGTCCTTGACCGACAGATTGAACTTGCCGGCGATGCGCGCCAGGGAATCCCCGCGCCTGACGCGGTAGGCTACCTTGCGAATGACCGGGTTGTCGAGCCGGGCCACCGGACGCTGGGCCTCGCGACCGGGCCGGGTCCAGAGCACCAACTCCTGACCCGGGTGCAGCAGGTCCTTGGGTGCCATGCCGTTCCAGCGGGCGATGTCCTTCACCTGAATGTTGTGGCGGCGGGCAATTTTCCAGAAGCTGTCGCCGGGCTGCACGCGGTAGCTGACCCGAGCCGTCCCCTCGCCGCCGCGGGAGCGGGCCTGCTTGCGCCGCAGGCGCTGGTCGGCGCTGAAGGCATAGTGCTTGGCCGGTTGGGTCGCCACCGGAATCAGCAACGGCTGCCCCACTCGAATCACATTGCCCCGCAAGCTGTTGGCTTTTTTCAGCGACTCCACACTGGTGTTGAAGTGCCTGGCAATAATCAGCAGCGAGTCGCCGGACTTAACGATATAGCGCTCCCAGCCGATTCGCTCGTCCCGGGGCAGTGCCTGCAGCTTGGCACTGAAGCGTTCGGCTTCGGCGACCGGCAGCAGCAGGTGGTGGGAACCCTGGGGGTCGGTGGCCCAGCGGTTGTAACCCGGGTTCAGCAGGTAGAGTTCGTCGATATCGATTTCCGCCAGTGTCGCTGCCTGGGCCAGATCAATCTGAGAATTCACATTGACCCGGGTGAAGTAAGGGCGATTGGGTATTTCCTTGAGACTGATCTGATGTTGGGCCGGGTCTCCCACCAGTACCGCCAGCGCCAATAGCTGGGGCACATAGGCGCGGGTTTCGCGGGGCAGCTTGAGGGCCCAGAAGTCGGTCGCTTTACCCTGGCGGCGGTTGCGCCGAATGGCCCGTTGCAGATTGCCCTCGCCGGTGTTGTATGCGGCCAGTGCCAGCAGCCAGTCGCCTTTAAAGCGCCGGTGCAGGTCGCTCAGGTAATTGATCGCCGCCTGGGTGGAGGCCTCGATGTCGCGGCGCCCGTCGTACCACCAGTTTTGCTCCAGCCCGTACTGGCGCCCGGTGGCGGGGATAAACTGCCACATACCGGAGGCGCGCCCGTGGGAGTAGGCAAAGGGATCGAAAGCGCTTTCGACGATCGGCAGCAGGGCCAGTTCCAGCGGCAGTTCACGGGCCTCCAGTTCCTCGACGATGTGAAACAGATAGCGGCTGGCCCGCTCGCTGATGCGGTTCATATAGCCCTGGTGGCGGGCGTACCAGTCCAGATGCAGCTTGACCCTCTCGTTCATAACGACATCCAACTGGTAACCGGCGCGCAGGCGGTCCCAGAGATTGCCGTGATGTTCGGGCTCGAACGCAGCCAGTGTCGGCGCCGTTACTTCGCACTCCGGCGCCGGCGCCAGCGGCGCCACCGGCGCTGGCGCTAGCACCGTCTCCGGTATCGCCGCCGGTGTGGTTTCCGGTTGGGGAAGAATCTGATTGCAACCACTGAGGAGACTGGTGAGTAAAACGAAGAGGCTGATGTGAAAACGGGTTTGAGGGCTTCTTGTGTGGCTTTTGTAATGACTCTTCATAAAGGCTTCTTCATCAATGATTCTTCCATTTAACGTCGCGTTCTTCTCAGCGACTGGCACCCGTAAAATTCCCGCGATTTTAAGGACAAGCTGACAAGCGGTCAACAATTGGTCAGGAGATGCCGCAAAAAACTGACCGGATAGCAGTCGACCGGCACTTTGCAGCCGGGATAACGGCGTGCAGCGCAAATGAGTGTAAACCCGGGTGGTTCCCGCTCAAAAACCGTCTTTCCAGGCCCTTACCGCGGCCAGTACCTCGGCCGGCTCGGCCAGGGTGGCGCGGGCATGCGCCTGGGCCGCGTTGATAATCGACGGTTGGTGGCTGCGCAGAAACGGGTTGGTCGCGAGTTCCAGCGCCAGGGTCGAGGGCAGGGTGGGGTGCTGGTCCCGGCGCTTGGCCTGCTCGCGGGTGAAGCGCGCCTGCAGCGCCGGATTGTCCGGCTCCACCGCCAGGGCAAAGCGCAGGTTGGCCAGCGTGTATTCGTGGGCACAATAGACCCGGGTATCCCCTGGCAGCGCCGCCAGCTTGCCGAGAGAGTCGAACATCTGCGCCGCCGAGCCCTCGAACAGCCGGCCGCAGCCACCGGCGAACAGGGTGTCGCCGGAAAACAACAGCGGCGCATCGCCGCCGTGGCCAAAGTAGGCGATATGGTCGAGGGTGTGGCCGGGGACTTCGATAACCTCGAATTCCAGCCCCTCGGCCAGGGTCAGGCAGTCACCTTCACGCAGTGGCCGGCTGACCTGGGCAATGGACGGCGGACCGTACACCGGCACCCGGCCTGCGGCCAAAAGCTGCCCGATACCACCGGTGTGATCGCCATGGTGATGAGTGACCAGGATACCGGCCAGCGTCAGATCGCGGGCGGCCAATGCCGCCAGCACTGGCTGCCCGGCGCCGGGATCGACCACAAAGGCCTGGCGTTGCCCCTGTTGGTGAAACAACCAGAAATAGTTATCCTCGAACGCGGGAATGGGGTGGACTTGCAACATCGATCGCTCACTGTTGTTGGATGTCGAAGGATTCATAATAATAGGCCGACCGGTGCGGGTACAGCCCGGTCGGCCCGGAAAGCTGTCCCGCGCCAGCGGTGGCGGTTCAGTGGCGCGGGCGGGGTGGGCCTGGTAGATTGATGGCCGGGCGGACGAGCAGTCGGCGCGGTAACCGGCGACACGACGGCGGGTAGAATTCTTTGACCGCCGTGCAGGTGACAGCGGGCCGACTATCAAATCAAGCGAATCAATGGGTTGCGGCTAGTATGACAGCAGGTTGGTTGCGAGCGATCAAAACAGGGGCCCGGCGGCGCCACGGCATCGTACCGCTGTCCGCCGCCATAGCGGCGCTGGAGTCCTGGCTCGATTCCCCTTTCGGCCGCGCCCTAATGGAACGGGAACAGGCATCGGTGGATCGGGCCCTCAACTGCCTGTTTGGCTACCACCTGATGCAACTCAGTATCAGCCGCCGGCTCGATCTGAGTGCCGCCAGCACCATCAATCACCGCTTTGCCCTGACGCCCGGCGATTTGAACGACGATTCCCGCATCCAGGGGCGAGCGGAACTGGACAGCCTGCCGCTGCCGGCGGAGTCCATCGATGTGGTGCTCCTGCATCACGTCCTCGAATACTCCCAGCGCCCGCACCAGTTATTGCGCGAGGCCTCGCGGGTCATTATCCCGCGCGGGCATATGGTGATTCTGGGTTTTAACCCCTGGAGTGTGATGGGAATGTGCAAGCCGTTTGCGCAACTGCTCAACCGCAAACAACACTGGCGCTACCACTCGCTGCGCCTGGGACGCCTGCTGGATTGGTTGCGACTGTTGGATTTTGAGCCGATCAGTGTGGAGCACGGTTTTTATCGACCGCCGCTGGCCCGGGCCAGCTTTCTGGATCGACTGGGCTGGATGGAGCGGCTCGGACACGCCACAAACTTCCCCGGCGGGGCTTACTACTGCGTGGTGGCGCGCAAGGAGATTGCCGCCATGACACCGATTCGCCCGGTCTGGAGCAACGTCAATCCCATTGTCCGCTTGACGGCGGGCAAGCCGTCCTCTAGTGTCCTGACTCAATCTGTTGATGAGACAGCGCCGGCAGACGTCACACACCGGCAGCCGCAATCCGGTAGCCGCAAATCCACAGTTGCACAACACAGTCGTACAAGCTAGACGTACAACTTATTCTTACAACTTACTTCATACAACCACAGGGACCGAAACCGATTGAAAACCATTGAAATTTTTACCGATGGCGCCTGCCGGGGCAACCCCGGTCCGGGGGGATGGGGCGCGTTGCTACGCCACGGTGATGTCGAAAAATCGCTCTATGGCGGCGAACAGCACACCACCAACAACCGCATGGAGCTGATGGCAGCCATCGAGGCGCTGGCAAGTCTGAAACAGACCACTCAGGTCGAACTCACCACCGACTCACAATATGTGCGCCAGGGCATCACCCAGTGGCTGGCCAACTGGAAGCGCAACGGCTGGAAGACTGCCGCCCGGCAGGCGGTGAAAAACGCCGACCTCTGGCGCCGCCTGGATGCCGAAGTCAGCCGCCACCAGGTAAACTGGCACTGGGTCAAGGGCCACAGCGGCCACCGCGAAAATGAACTTGCCGACCAACTTGCCAATCGCGGCATCGATGAACTGAGCTAGCGGACCGGCGACTTATGACACGTCAAATTGTTCTGGATACCGAAACGACCGGCCTGGAGCCGTCCCAGGGGCACAGGATCATCGAGATCGGTTGTGTCGAACTGGTTAACCGCCGCCTGACCGGGCGCCACTACCACCAGTACATCAATCCCGAGCGCGAGGTTGATGAAGGTGCGATCGAGGTGCACGGCATTACCAATGAATTTCTCGCCGACAAGCCGCTGTTTCACACCATCGCCGAAGAGTTTATGGCGTTTATCAAAGGTGCGGAGCTGGTTATTCACAACGCCCCGTTCGATATCGGCTTTATCAACCACGAACTGCAATTGCTCGATCGCGGTTATGGCGCGGTCGCCGATCACTGTTCGGTGATTGATACGCTGGTGATGGCGCGACAGAAACACCCCGGCCAGAAGAACAACCTGGACGCATTGTGCAAGCGCTACGAGGTGGACAACTCCCAGCGTGACCTGCACGGCGCGCTACTGGATGCCGAGATTCTGGCCGATGTCTATCTGTTGATGACCGGCGGCCAGACCGCGCTGTCGCTGGGGGGACAGCAAAGCGATGGCCAGCAGCAGGGCGTCACCGGTATTCGACGCCTGGGGCCGGAGCGCGAGCGCTTGCCGGTTATTCGGGCCGCGGCCGGCGAGTTGGCCGCGCATCGGGACAAACTTGCCGCCCTCGAGCAGGCCAGTGGCGGCAACTGTCTGTGGTTGCAATCAGATGCGGTCGGCTAGATGCGGTCGGCTAGATGCGGTCGGCTAGATGCGGTCGGCTGGATGCGGGCGGCCAAGTACAATCGTGCAGAGCAGTGCCATCTACATCCTGCGCCGTTAGGACAGCCGGATGAGCGGCGCCAGCGCCGAGGTCGGCAAAAGAAGTTAAAGGCGGCCTGGCCGAGAAAACTGCGGGATAGTGCTTGGCTCAGGGTTTGTGCCATGGGTTTTAGTCCTTACTGCTAGGCTTATCGCCGCCGGACTCGAATCGCGTTGATTAAACAGTCGCAGACACGGACGCCGTCGCCTAAAACGCTTTCCAGATATCTTTTATCATTACGCTGCTGGCTGTTATCAGCTGCCAGTGAACCTCACAGCCTGGCACAGGTTCCTCTCGTTTCTGCCTTACCGTCGCTGCAGTTCAGCTCGACCTGGGTCACCGTCGTGCATCGGCGCTGGAAAAATCCGGGGCAGAAACTACCTTGATTGGTAATAATTTCAAGTATTTCAATAAGATCAGGCGGCTGATAAGTAAGACCCTCAACTGGCACAACGTCATTTGGGTATAACCGGCTATAGTAAGACTGCGAATTTGAGTGGGTTTTGAACAATTCGATGAATATTTAGACGACAAGACTAAATTCACGAAAGATCGCAGGTTCTTACGCTAAGCTGCCGAAAAATAAAGTTTTTTTTTATATCCCACGGCACCATTAGTTAGTGCATAATTAGCCGCGAGAGCCCTAAGAGGCCCCTGACCAAGATAAAAGGCAAAAATAAAGTCGGCACACGTTCGAAGGAAGTCAGCTGTGAGGCAAACCGAAACTGTCAATCTAACCTCTTTAAACCTGGTGCGCGATGAACTGGTGGCCACCATTGAGTCGGCCGCCAGCAAGCTGGAACAGTTTGTCAGCGACCGGGAAAACGGTGAGCTGCTGCAGGCCTGTATTGAGGGTATACAGCAGATTACCGGCACGCTGAATCTGATCCAGTTGCAGGGCGCCGACCTGCTGGCGAAGGAGCTGCTGGCTTTGGCCAACGAAATCACCCTGGGTACCGAAGACGACATCGACGAGCAGCTCAGCGTCATGACCAGTTCGTTTTTCATCCTGCCCAGGTACCTGGAATATGCGCAGCAAACCCGCCGGGGCTTGCCGGTGCTGCTGATTTCCCCCATCAATGACCTGCGCCGGGTGCGCGGCGCGCCGCCCCTGCCGGAGAGCCAGTTCTTCCAGGTCGGCACCAACGTCGAGCGCCGGTCCGCCAACCGCAGCAGCAGTGTGTTCGGCGAGGACCTCGAGGCGTTGAGCCGGCGCCTGCGTCATATGTACCAGGTGGGGTTGGTCGGTGCCCTGCAGGAAAAACAGGTCAAAGCCTCTCTCGGTATGATGCAGCGGGCGGTGGAGCGGCTCGATGCCATCACCGGTGACCGTCCGCTCGGCAAACTGTGGTGGGTGGCTGCCGTCGCGCTGCAGGTACTGGCGAATGAGGGACTGGAGCTGACGCTGTCGCGCAAAATGCTGTTTGGGCGGGTCGACCGGCAAATCAAAAAGGTGCAAAAGTCCGGGCAGGCCGCTCTCGATGTGGAACCCAACGCCAGTCTGCTGACCGAACTGGTCTATCTCTCCGCCCTTGCCGCTAACGATGACCCCGCCGTGCGCCAGGTGCGCGATGCCTTCAAGTACACGCCATTACCCTATACCGGTGCGGAACTGGCGCGGGAACGCCAGGCCATGCAGGGGCCCAGCGCCAGCACCGTGAGTTCGGTGGCGGCGGTTTTGAAAGACGAGCTGCGCAGCACCAAAGAAATCCTCGAGCTGGCCTCGCAGGGCGGCACTGCCACGGTGTCGGAATTTGAAGAGCTGATTAAAACCCTGAAGAAGGTTGCCGACATACTGGCCGTCGTGGGATTGGCTGTGCCCAGCCAAACCCTCAAGCAGGAAATCACCAAAGTCGAGGGTTGGCGGGATGCGGGAGAAACCGCCGACGCTAAAGCCATGCTCGATGTTGCCGACACGCTACTCTATGTCGAGAGCACCGTGTCGGGCCTGGATCAACTGAATCTGTCCGACGATAAACTGTCGCAGGCCAATGAGATGGCGCGCAAACAGGTCATTGCCTCCAATCAACTGGCAGAGGCGGAAATGGTAGTGATCCAGGAGGCTGAAGCCGGGCTGTCGCTGGTGAAGCGGGCGTTGAACTCCTTCGCCGAGTCCAACTATGACCGCGGTCATATTAAAAATGTGGCGGCCACCCTCAATGCGGTGCGCGGCGGCATGGTGGTGATGGACTTCCAGCGCGCCGGCGGCGTGGTTGCCAGTTGTGTGAGGTTTATCGAAGAGAGCCTGATGGTTAACGACAAACCTGCGGCGTTGCAACAGTTGCTGGAGACCTTCGCCGATGCGGTAATCAGCCTGGAGTATTATCTCGATGCGGTAAAAACCGACAAACAGGCCGATGATTCCGTGCTCGAAGTTGCCGAGGAGAGCCTTGCCGCCCTGGGGCACAAGGTGCGGTAGGGCCGATGATAGACTTTGTCCCGGCGAGCAACCCCCAGCCCCCGAGCGCAGGCGCCTGCTTTATCGTAATGGCCGGCGGCCGGTTGCTCAGCCGGCGGGGCAAGACCTGGGTGCCATTCAGTCACGGGGAATACACGGCGCTGCAATTGAGCGTAGTCAGTCAACACTTTCTGGGCCTGCTGGACGGGCAGCCCTGCCATGTACTGGAAGCCCGACCTCGCGAATACCCCGACTCCGAGCTGGAATGGTTTGGTCTGCGCAGCTTTCTCGGCCGCGTGGACGACGCTCTGTTTGAGGTACTGGGCCGCGCGCAACAGGTCTTGAATTGGCACAATGACCACCGCTTTTGCGGCCGTTGCGGCGGCGCCACCGAGTCCCACGACGCCGAGCGGGCCAAGCTGTGCCGGGTCTGCGACCTGCAGTTCTATCCGCGCCTGGCGCCCTGCGTGATTGCCATTATTACCCGCGGCGACGAGTGCCTGCTGGCCCGCAACAGCCGCTTCCCGGCCGGCTATTACAGCGTGCTGGCGGGTTTTATCGAGGCGGGCGAGAGCGCCGAGCAGGCCCTGTTTCGCGAAGTCAAGGAGGAGGTGGGTATCGATATCCGCAATCCCCGCTACTTTCGCAGCCAGCCCTGGCCGTTTCCCGGCCAACTGATGCTGGGTTTTCACGCCCAGTACGCCGGCGGGGAGATAGAAGTGGACGACGAGGAGATTGAAGAAGCGCACTGGTTCCGGTTTGACCGGTTGCCCTCGGTGCCGCCAGCGAGTACGCTTTCGGGCCAACTGATTCAGGATTTCGTGGCGCAAGCGAAACAACGCAAATAAGGGTTGGCCATGTTCTACAGTGCAATAGCGATCGTCTTTATCTTACTGGGGTTAGTGGGGTTGCTTGGTGCCGCCCGGGTCCTGTTGCATAGAGGCTGGCTGCTGGGGTGGCTGCGCGGCATGCTCGGTTTGGGTATCCTGTCGGTCGGCCTGCTGATCGGCTTAATGGCGTTCGATATCTTCAGCTACCAACAAATTTTGACGGAAAAATCCCTCGCCACGATCAGTTTTGAAAAAGTGGCATCGCAAAAATATAATGCGACGCTGGTGGATGGCGACGGCAATGAGCAGCGTTTCGAACTCTACGGTGACCAGTGGCAGTTGGATGCCCGTCTGGTCAAATGGTCGGGGGCGCTGGCCGGGTTCGGCATCAAACCCGGCTACCGGCTCGATCGTATCAGCGGGCGCTATTTCTCTCTGGAAGACGAACGCAATGCAAAGCGCAGTGTCTATGCCCTGACCGAAAGCCCCTATGGCATTGATTTGTGGGCGTGGCTGAATCAAAGCACCTCGACGCTGCCCTGGATCGACGCCGTCTATGGCAACGCCGCATTTGTGCCCATGGAGGACGGCGCCCTGTTCGAGGTGACACTGTCCCACACCGGTTTGCTGGCGCGCCCGCTGAATGATCCGGCGAAAGATGCGGTAACTCGTTGGCAGTGACTCAATAGTAGCAACGTAATAGAAGTAACGTAATAGAAGTAACGTAGTAAAAGTAACGTAGTAGAAGTAACGTGAGAGTAGTAAAAACGGTCGGCGAGCGCGGACCCGTCAACGGCCATTCAATAGCGGAGTGATATCTTGGAGTTTTTAGCAGAGTACGGGATGTTTTTAGCCAAAGCGGTAACTGTCGTCGTGGCCGTGGGCGTTATTGTGGCGCTGATCGTAGCGGCGGGACAGCGCGGGCAGCGCAAGGAAAAAGGCCATATTGAAGTCAGCAAGATCAACGACAACTACGCCTCGATGCGCGACGCATTGAAAGCGGCGGTGTTGCCGCCGGAACAGCTCAAAACTGAAGAAAAAGCCGAGAAGAAACGTCTCAAGAAAGAAAAAGCCGACACCAAAAAGGCGCTCAAAGAAACACCGCAAGACCAGGCGGCGCCACACAAGAAACGTATGTTTGTACTGAGTTTTCACGGCGATATCAAGGCGTCGGCAACCGCCAGCCTGAGAGAGGAAATCAGCACCGTGCTGAGTCTCGCCGGCGCCGATGACGAGGTGGTCGTGCGTCTGGAGAGCGGCGGCGGTCTGGTGCACAGCTACGGCCTCGCGTCCAGTCAATTGGCACGTATTACCAAAAATAATATTCCGTTGACGGTCTGTGTCGACAAGGTGGCCGCCAGCGGCGGCTATATGATGGCCTGTGTGGCCGACCGCATACTGGCGGCGCCTTTTGCGGTGATCGGCTCTATCGGTGTGGTGGCGCAGTTGCCGAATTTTCATCGCCTGTTAAAGAAAAACGCTATCGATTTCGAGATGCTGACCGCCGGTGAATACAAACGCACCTTAACCGTATTCGGCGAAAATACCGACAAGGGTCGGGAAAAGTTTATCGAAGACCTGGAAGATACCCACGATCTGTTCAAAACCTTTGTGTCGGAGCACCGCGCCCAGGTGGATATTGCCGAGGTCGCCACCGGCGAAGTGTGGTTTGGGCAGCGCGCCCTCGAGCGCAAACTGGTGGATGAGCTGCAGACCAGCGACGAATACATCACCGCCCAGCTGGAGGACGCCGATATCTACGAAGTGGCCTTTGTACATAAAAAGAGTCTGCCGGAAAAACTGGGGCTGGCGGCTCAACAGTCCGTGGATCGACTGTTGCTCGCCTGGTGGGACAGGCTGCAGTCGACCCGCTTCTTTTCCTAGATGAGGTTGCTATGAGTGACGGCGGTAAGAGTGAAACGTTTCTGGCGCTGCGGGTAGCAGACGGCGAGCACGGCGGCTTCAATCAGACGGTAGTGGAGAGACGTCTCGACGAGCTGCCGGCGGGGGAACTCCTGGTGGAGGTCGATTACTCCTCGCTGAATTATAAAGATGCGCTTTCCGCCCAGGGTAATCGCGGCGTCACCCGCAGCTACCCGCACACCCCCGGGGTCGATGCGGCGGGTCGGGTGCTGGTCGATAGCAGTGGCAGTTTTCAGCCCGGCGATCCGGTGCTGGTGTGCGGCTACGACCTCGGCATGAATACTGACGGCGGCCTGGCCCAGCGAATTCGCGTACCCTCGGCCTGGGCCTGCCGGTGTCCGGCGGGGCTGTCGCTACGCGAAGCCATGATCTACGGCACGGCCGGTTTTACCGCTGCATTGTGCCTCGAAAAACTGCAGTTGCTGGGCGCGCAGCCCGGGGACGGTGAAGTGGCCGTTACCGGCGCCAGCGGGGGCGTCGGTAGTTTCAGCATCGCGCTGCTGCATTACCTGGGGTTTTCTGTGGTGGCCCTGACGGGCAAACTCGAACACAGCGAAAAACTCGCCGCTTTAGGTGCCCGTCGGGTGATTGACCGGGATACCCTGCAGGAACTGGTTCGCAAACCCTTGGCCAAGCCGCAATGGGCGCACGCGATTGACAGTATCGGCGGCGACTATCTGTTTAGTGTGATCAAATCCATTCAGTACGGCGGCAGTGTTGCCGCCTGCGGTCTGGCGGCGGCTGCCGAGTTTGCCGGCAATGTGTTTCCGTTTATTTTACGCAACGTCAACCTCCTGGGTGTGGACTCGGTGGAGCTGCCGCGCTCGCAAAAACAGCGCGTGTGGGACAAGTTGGCCGGGGAGTGGAAGCTGCCCGGGCTCGACACCATGGCCGAGGAGATCTCCCTGGCGCAAACGCCCGAGTATCTGACACGTTTGTACAATGGTCACGCCATCGGGCGGTATCTCGTCAATCTGAACGCCACCTAATCCCGTCGCAGCCGGTCGCTCACGGCGATGGGACTGGGGTAGTTGAATATCACGATATAGCTAGACACCAGGAAAGTGATAATGGCTGTTGCCTGAATCAGGTGCGATGCTTTTTGACCGATAATGGCCGCGTTGGTGGCCACAAACGCAATCAATAGCGAAAATTCACTGATCTGCCCGAGTCGAAAACCGATATCCCAGGCCAGGCTGTTTTTCTCACTCTGGTGGCGTAGCAACACCCGGAACACCACCGGTTTGATAACCAGCATCGCCGCGGCCAGTACCACACTGGCGACAATGACCTCGGACAACAGGTTCAGGTTGAAACTGGCACCCAGGGAGAAGAAAAACAGAATCAAAAAGAAATCCCGCAACGGTTTCAAACTGATGGCGATATATTGCGATATAGGGCTGGTGGCGATGGTGATACCGGCGAGAAACGCCCCGATCTCAGCCGACAGGCCCAATGCCTCTGACAGCTCCGCCAGCCCCAGGCACCAGCCGATGGCGAGCAGAAAAATATATTCGTGAAAGCGGTCGAACGCCTGGATTAGTTTCAGCAGCACATAGCGCACAAACGCCACCGAGAACAGCGCCAGCAGCGGCAGCGCCACTATGGTGAGCAGGAACTGGCGCATATCAACTCTGCCGACATCGCCGCTGAGCAGCAACATCAGGCACAGGATGGCGAGAAAGTCCTGTAACAACAACAGCCCCACCATTAACTCGCCGGTGTGCTTGTGGTGGAGCACTGTGGTCGGCAACAGCTTGATACCGATAATGGTGCTGGAGAACATCATGGCCATACCGATAACCATACTTTCCAGCAGGCCATAGCCGAACAGGTAACCGATGGCAAAGCCCGTGACGGCAAACACCAGCGAACTGATCAGCGCCACACTGGTCGCCTTGCGCAGCACACTGAGCAGGGCCCGGGGCTGCATGTCCAATCCCAGCAAGAACAGCAGAAAGATAATACCGATATGGGAGATTTCGGTGATCAGGTGAACATTGGTGATCAACCCCATGCCGTAGGGACCCAGGACGGCACCGAGCACGATATAGGCAACCAGCAGCGGCTGGCGGGTGTAGAGCGCTATGGACGCGAGCACAGCGGCGCCGGTAAAAATCAGAAAGAAGGTCTGAACAACAGGCTCGCCCATGTTGCGCACCGGATTTGCGTATTATTGTCTGTCAGAGAGTCCGGCAAAAATCTGCGGCGGACTCTGGCTCCCCCGGCAGCCCGCTGGCAGCCGGGCCACTGTGGTTATTTTAGGGGCTCGCGGGGATATTGCATCAAAAAAACGTAGCCGGCCCCGAAAGGGCCGGTGACAGGGGGTCAGGCGCGGCGACGAAACAGGGGTAAGGGTTGGTCGGTGCCGGCCTGGTAGTACTCGGTAAAATCGTCGAGCGACTGCAGCGCAGCATCGAGATCCACCGGCTCAGCGAAGTGAAAGGCAGTAAAGCCGCAACGTTTCAGGTAACAAAGCTGATCGCGCATAAAGTGGCCGACGGCGCGCAATTCACCGCTGAAGCCGTAGCGCTCGCGCAACAGGCGGCCGGTGGTAAAGCCTCGGCCATCCATAAACCCGGGGAAGTTGACGGCGATAAGACTGAGCGTCTGCGCGTCTGCCCCCAGTTGATCGGCAGTCTCGTCGGTATCCAGCCACACGCCCAGATGATCGCGTTGTTCCAGCATTTCGCGCCGGGCTTGCCACAGCGCCAGTGGCGCAATGACCTTGCCGGCGGGGATATCGGTGGCATCGGCGTCCAGCAGCGTCCAGTCGTCAGTGACGATAGCGCCGTTTTTAATGAGATTTGGCATAGACGCGCTCCTTAAACGGCTCCAGCCCAAGTCGCTGGTAGGTGTCGACAAACTGCTCGTCGCCATTGCGGTTTTCCACATAGACATCCAGCAGTTTTTGAATCACCGCCGGCACTTCGAGGCGGCCGAAGGAGGGCCCGAGAACCCGGCCCAGGGCCGCGTCGGTACCAGAGCGGCCCCCGAGTTGTACCTGGTAGAATTCCTCGCCCTTTTTATCGACGCCAAGAATGCCGATATGACCCACATGGTGGTGGCCGCAGGCGTTCATACAACCGGAGATGTTCAGGTCGATATCCCCAAGATCGTAAAGGTAATCCATATCGTCGTACTGGCGCTGGATGGCCTCGGCGACAGGAATCGATTTGGCGTTCGCCAGCGAGCAGAAATCGCCGCCGGGGCAGCAGATCATATCGGTGAGGGTGCCGATATTGGGCGTGGCGAAGCCGGCGGCCTTGGCGGCTTGCCAAAGCGCCGGCAAATCCGCCTGTTTGACATCGGCGAGCACAATGTTCTGCTCGTGGGTGGTTCTCGCCTCGCCGAAGGAATAGCGGTCGGCCAGGTCGGCAATAATCTCCAGTTGCCGATCGGTCACATCGCCCGGTGCCACCCCAGTGGGCTTCAGCGACAGCACTACCGACGCGTAGCCGGGTTGCCGGTGGCCGCGGGTATTGCGCTCGAGCCAGCGGGCGAAGGCGCGCTGCTCAGACGCCTGCGCCTGCAGTTGCGCCGCGGCTGCGGCGGCGTCAATATCCTCGTAGGCGGGGCGGGTGAAAAAATGCTTGGCGCGATCGATTTCCGCCTGGGTAAGGGTCGAGTAACCGTCTTTTAACTGCTGCCACTCAGTCTCTACTTTCTCGGCGAAGGCCTCCGGGCCCATAGCGCGCACCAGTATTTTGATCCGGGCTTTGTATTTGTTGTCGCGCCGGCCGAATTGGTTGTAAATGCGCAGAATCGCCTCTAAATAGGACAGCAGGTGTGCTTCGGGCAGGAAGTCGCGAATCACGCTACCGATCACCGGTGTGCGCCCCAGGCCGCCGCCTACCAGTACTTTGAAGCCGACACCGCGCTGCGGATCGTCCAACACCTGCAGGCCGATATCATGCACCTGGGTGGCGGCGCGGTCACTGGCCGCAGCACCGGTCACGGCAATTTTGAACTTGCGCGGCAGAAAGGCGAACTCCGGATGAAAACTGGACCACTGGCGGATGATCTCGCAGTAGGGGCGGGGATCGATAACTTCGTCTTCGGCGACTCCGGCAAACTGGTCGGAGGTGATATTGCGGATGCAGTTGCCGCTGGACTGGGTCGCATGCATCTCGACTTCCGCCAGTTCCGCCAGAATATCCGGCACCTCCGCCAACTCGGGCCAGTTGAACTGGATATTCTGGCGAGTACTGACATGACAGTAACCCTTGTCGTAGAACCGGGCGATGTGCGCCAGCTTGCGCAGTTGGGTACTGTTTAACATGCCGTAGGGGACATTGACCCGCAACATCGGCGCCAGGCGCTGAATATAGAGGCCGTTCTGCAGCCGCAGGGGCAGGAACTCGTTATCTTTCAGCTCCCCCGCCAAATAGCGCTGGGTCTGGCCGCGAAACTGCTGGACGCGTTGGGTGAGTATCCGGCGATCGAATTCGTCGTAGACATACATGGGGAATAAAAACCTATATAGCTTACGGTTATTGGCTTGCGGTTGGTGTCTATAGCTGGTGGCCATCTGCTGGCGGCCACCGATAGTCGGTCGCCCAAAAGCAGACCAAAAAAATGCGGCGAAGCTTACACTAGTTTTATCGGCGCTGCGAGCCACGTCCCGAGGCTCGGGAAAGCCAAGATACCAGCGGCAACTAAGATCACATACTAATTCTTTTTTATACTCTAAGAACAAATTGGAATAAATGGTCCGTTGGGCTTGCAAGCCACCCGGGTGGTGACGGTAGAATCGATGCTCCCGGAAAGCTGAGAGCCGGTAAGAGTTTCAGCATTTTCGGGGGACTTTATCGGGGGGGATGTCATCTGGCTTGCCAGGCCGTACATTGCCAAATTGAGTCTTAATTCTATTCTAACGATAATAATGCGGAGTAAAGCAACAATGAATGAAGAACTTCAGATGCAAGAGCAGGGCGACAGCACCGCCGACGCGATAGCAGCCATAGCACTGATTGCCATTTTTGTCACGACCTGTATCTTCTGGGTAAGCGGTCAATAGCGTCCTGATACCTGATAATTATTTCGGCCATTCCTCGCGGGTAGCCTAGCTACCCGCTTTATTCTTTGTACCCACACTGATATCGGCGACCCGATCCGGTCCGGCTGACGGCAGCGGCTGTAGGGCTTGACATGTGTTGCCTAGTCAACTAATTTGCCAGGCTATTCTGTTAGCGCGACTTCAAGGGCTCATCTTCTATGGTAAGCGGCAAGCAAGCGGACAAAGAATTTCATCTGCACAATAGTTTCACCTACTGGATTTCACGTCTGGCCAGCCTGATGCAGGAGCACTTTAATGAGTCCCTGCAGCAGCACGATGTGACCTGGCCCCAGTGGATGGTACTCAATGTGTTGTATCACCGACTTGCTACCACGCCCGCGCAGGTGGCTGCGAATATCGGTATCGACCGATCGGCGATTACCCGGTTGGTCGATCGCCTGGAGAAAAAGGGGCTGGTGCAGCGCCAGCACGACGGCCTCGATCGACGCTCCATACGGCTGCTGTTGACCGAGCGGGGCAGCCGCCTGATTCACACACTGAACGATTCTGCCAACGCCCACCAGCGGCGGTTTTTAGAGCATTTGCCAAGTACGGAATACCGCGGTTTAAAGGGTAATATCCAGAAGATGCTGCGCGCCGGCGGTTTGGATACCACCACGTTATGGCGGCGGATATAAACGGGTTAAGTCGATAAGATCGGTGCTTCCGAGATTATTGTAGACCGGGCAATGATTTCAAGTAATATAGCTGCCCGATCTACAAAGTGGTTTTCTGAATCTGGTGGCGATGGAGATAGCCGCAGAATTACTTGCCGGCGCCGCTGAGTACCACCTGGACCACCAGGACAACCGCCAGCACAAACCCGACGGTGAAGATAATGCCGGCAACAATGTAGGGCAGCACGCTGCCGTGTTTAAAGTCCCGCTGGCGATTTTTGTCGCTTTGTACACCGAAGGCAGCGGCGATGGTGGATAACACGATTTGGAAAAAGCTCGGTTTTTCGTCGATATCGCTGTCGCTCATAGTGTCCCTCCGAAAGTCATGGGGCCCAACCGGGTAGGGCGAGGGTATGATGCACCAAACAGCGGCAAGTTGAAAGCCGGGAGGATTGGCGCTTTTTTCATTATTTGAAAGGGTTCCGGTGGAAGTATCACACTGTATCAGCGCCGATTGCCTGAACGCGGGAAGATGTCGGTGTTTGTCAGCCAGGTGTCGGTCAGCGCTATGTAAGCGGGTCGAGTCGGGTTGTCGGTTGAGTGAGAACGATAAAGAGGAAAAGCGGATGTATTGTAAAGCCCTGGCGGTAGCCGCCACTGTGCTGATGGTGGCGGCCTGTTCGAACCTGCAGGAGGCACCTGGTGAGGATATGGACGAGCGGTTTTATACCGAGGTCACGGACCAGGGTTTACAGCAGTTTACTTACACACTGCGCAAGCGGGGTGCCAGCCGCAATGATGTGGGTCCGGTCCTGCGTCAGAGCGGGGTGGACGCAAACCGTGACGGGGCGCGCGGCAGTCGCAAGGATCGGCAGCGTTTTGAGGAACAGGTGGTGGCCTGGATGGAGACGCAGTTGGCCGATTCCGGGTTTTGCCGGCATGGATATTTTCTGATTGATAAGGATATCGCCCTCGGCGAGGCGCGGATCAAGGGGGAGTGTAAAGCCGTCAGCCGCCGGGCGGGGGCTGGGCTTTGAGGGACCACACCCCTCTCAAACGGCGCCTCCTCCGGCGGCACGGTGCGGGGACGTAACTTCAGTTGCGTCCCCCTCGAGAGGGACCACTCCCAGTGAACGAAGGCACCACTATCCGTTTACTACGATCCCGCCTACCGATCTTCCTTATTTGAGAAATAAAAGGAAATAGCAGTGCGCTGAACGGGTGGCTTTGAGGGAGGGGAGTGGCACCATTCTAAGGGGACGCAACTGAAGTTACGTCCCCGTATTGTGCCGCTGTAAGTGGTGCCCCTAGAAAGGGGAGTGGCATCATCGTGCCGCTGGGAGCGGTGCCACCACAAAAATAACAATACTCCTAACTCCGATTTAGATATGGCACTTTTTTCATTAGGTCGTTCAAGTGTCATAATTCAACACCGGCTGCAGCCAGCGCTCCATCTTTGACAGGCTCCAGCCCTTGCGCCGGGCCAGGGATTCGACCTGGTCCTTCTCAATCTTACCGGTAGCAAAATAACGCGCCTCAGGATGGGAGAAATACCAGCCGCTGACCGCCGCCGCCGGCAACATGGCGAAATGCTCGGTCAGGCTGACACCGCAGTGGGCCTCAGCGTCAAGCAGCTTGAACAAGGTCGCTTTTTCGGTGTGGTCGGGGCAGGCGGGGTAACCAGGAGCGGGGCGGATACCGGCGTAACGCTCCTTGATAAGTTCTTCGTTCGACAGCGCTTCATCGCGTGCATAGCCCCAGAACTCGCGTCGCACCCGCCGATGCATATGCTCGGCGAAAGACTCTGCCAGACGGTCCGCAAGTGCCTTGACCATAATGCTGTTGTAGTCATCGCCGGCGCGTTCATAGTCGCTCGCCAACGCCTCGGCACCCAGTCCGGCAGTCACCACAAAACCGCCGATATAGTCCGCGCGACCGCTGTCCCGGGGGGCGACGAAGTCTGCCAGCGAGTAGTGAGGCTGGGTGTTGCCGGGCTTGTGGGCCTGCTGGCGAATCTGGTGAAGGGCGGCGAGGGTGCTGCTGCGGGTCTCATCGGTATAGACATCAATATCATCACCATCGACGCGGTTGGCGGGCCAGAAACCTATCACCGCGCGGGCCTGCAACAGCTTTTCGTCGACCAGCTTGCGCAGCATCGCCTGGGCATCATCGAACAGATTGCGAGCCGCTTCCCCGACTACCTTGTCATCGAAAATCCGCGGGTACTTGCCCGCCAGGTCCCAGGAAATAAAGAAAGGTGTCCAGTCGATGGTCTCTACCAGGGTTTCCAAGGGATAGTCTTCGAACACCTTCACCCCGGTAAATTCAGGCACCGGCGGCGTATACCCGGCCCAGTCGGTCTGCCAGCCGTCCTTGACCGCCTCGGCATAGGGCAACACCGTGCCCCGGGGTTTGCGGTTGGCGTTGCGCTCGCGCACCTGGTCGTACTCCTGCCGCACCCGGTTGACAAAATCACCGCGCTGCTCGGCAGACATCAGCGTGGAGGCGACCCCCACGGCGCGCGAGGCATCGGCGACATAGACCACCTGATTGCAGTCGAAGTGCGGATCGATTTTGACCGCCGTGTGGGCCTTCGAGGTGGTGGCCCCGCCGATCAACAAAGGTTTGTCGATGCCCTGGCGCTGCATATCCTTGGCCACACTGACCATTTCGTCCAGCGACGGGGTGATCAACCCCGACAGACCGATAATGTCGCAGTTTTCACGCTGCGCCACGTCGAGAATCTTCTCGCCCGGCACCATAACCCCGAGGTCCACCACCTCGAAGTTGTTGCACTGGAGCACCACCCCGACGATATTCTTGCCGATATCGTGAACATCACCTTTCACCGTAGCCATCAGGATTTTGCCGTTGGAGGCGGCTTTGGCATCTTTTTCCGCCTCGATATAAGGTTGCAGGTAAGCCACCGACTGCTTCATCACCCGCGCCGATTTGACGACCTGGGGCAGAAACATTTTACCGGCCCCAAACAGATCGCCCACCACGTTCATACCGTCCATCAGCGGACCTTCAATCACATCCAGCGGCCGGGCACTCTCACATCGGGCCAGTTCGGTATCTTCTTCGATAAACGTGGAGATACCCTTGACCAGCGCATGTTCCAGCCGTTTTGCCACCGGCCAGGCGCGCCATGCCAGGTCTTCTTTCTTCTCGCCGCCGCTGCCGTCGCCGCGGTATTTTTCGGCGACAGCCAACAGGGCTTCGGTGCCCTCATCACTGCGGTTGAGAACGACGTCCTCGACCCGGTCGCGCAGCTCGGCGGGCAGGTCATCGTAGACGGCCAATTGACCGGCATTGACGATACCCAGGTTAAGGCCGGCCTTGATCGCGTGGTAGAGGAATACCGAGTGAATCGCCTCACGTACCGGGTTATTGCCGCGGAAGGAAAAGGAGACATTACTGACGCCGCCGGACACCCCCGCGTGAGGCAGATTTTGACGAATCCAGCGAGTGGCCTCGATAAAGTCGACGGCATAGTTGTTGTGCTCGTCGATGCCCGTGGCAACAGCGAAGATATTGGGGTCGAAGATAATGTCCTGAGGGGCAAAGCCGACCTTATTGACCAGCACGTCGTAGGAGCGCCGGCAGATTTCTATTTTGCGCTCGCGGGTATCGGCCTGGCCCTGTTCGTCGAAGGCCATGATCACCACCGCCGCGCCATAGCGGGCGCAGCGGCGGGCTTTGTCGATAAAGTCCGCCTCGCCTTCCTTGAGGCTGATCGAGTTGACGATGGGCTTACCCTGGATGCATTTGAGCCCCGCCTCGATCACCTCCCACTTGGAAGAGTCCACCATCACCGGCACCCGCGCGATATCCGGCTCGGCGGCGATCAGGTTGCAAAAGCGCACCATCGCCGCCTCGGCGTCGAGCATACCCTCGTCCATATTGATATCGATAACCTGGGCGCCGTTTTCCACCTGTTCCAGGGCCACTTCCAGGGCGGTGTCGTAGTCCTCCTCCTTGATCAGCCGCTTAAAGCGGGCCGAGCCGGTGACATTGCAGCGTTCGCCGATATTGACGAACAGCGAGTCGGCGTCGATGGTAAACGGTTCGAGGCCGGCCAGACGGCAGGCGGGCGCGATCTCGGGCACCTGCCGGGGGCGATGCTCGGCCATGGCATCGGCGATGGCCCGGATATGGTCGGGCGTGGTGCCGCAGCAGCCGCCGATAATATTGACAAAGCCGCTGGCGGCGAACTCCGCCACCACCGCTACCATTTCCGCCGGCGTTTCATCGTATTCACCGAACTCGTTGGGCAGACCCGCGTTGGGGTGGGCGGAGACATAGCAATTCGCGATCCGCGACATCTCCTGTACATAGGGGCGCAGTTCTTTCGCACCGAGGGCGCAGTTCAGGCCGATCGACAGGGGTTTGACATGGGCCAGGGAATTGTAAAATGCCTCGGTGGTCTGGCCCGACAGGGTGCGGCCGGAGGCATCGGTGATGGTGCCGGAGATCATGATTGGCAGCGCCGATGCCGCCCGCTCGAAGTAGGTCTGCACCGCGTAGAGCGCCGCCTTGGCATTGAGCGTGTCGAACACCGTCTCCACCAGAATGATATCGGCGCCGCCGCTCACCAGGGCTTCTGTGGACTCCAGGTAATTCTCCACCAGTTCGTCGAAAGTGACGTTGCGGGCGCCGGGGTCATTGACGTCGGGGGAGATGGAGCAAGTGCGACTGGTCGGCCCCAGCACGCCGGCGACAAAGCGGGGTTTGTCCGGGGTCGCCGCGGTCATGGCATCGGCAGCTTCGCGCGCCAGCCGCGCCGAGGCCAGATTGATCTCGTGGGCCAGGTCTTCCATTTCATAGTCGGCCTGGGAGATGCGGGTGCTATTGAACGTATTGGTTTCGATAATATCGGCGCCGGCATTTAAGTAAGCCGTATGGATATCGCGGATAATCGCCGGCTGGGTGAGGGAGAGCAGGTCGTTATTGCCGGCAATATCGAGATGGAAATCCGCGAAGCGCTCGCCGCGATAATCGGCTTCCTGTAGCTTGTGGGCTTGAATCATGGTGCCCATGGCCCCGTCGAGTATCAGTATGCGGGCTTCGATGGCCTGTTGCAGGGCCTGAATGCGGGCGGCTCTCTCTGTCATTGGTTAACCTATATCAAAATATTTTGATCTTGTAAGGCGGCGCAGTTTAGCAGAAATCGGGCCTTTGTGTGCCGCCGGTAACAACCCTGAAATGCTTCCGGTTTTTTCTCGTCTTAATTTACCTTAGAATACCTGAGTAAATTTATCAGGTATGAGGTCCTAATCCAGGTAATAAGGTCTATGGTTAACGTAACGATTACCGAATCCGCCCAGGAATATCTGCTCGAGCTGCTGGAAAAACAGGACAGTGAGGGCATCTCGATTCGCATGTTTGTCGCCAATCCCGGCACGCCCCAGGCGGAAACCTGTATCGCCTACTGCCGGCCCGGTGAAGAACAGGAAGACGATGAAAAGATGGCGCTGAAGGGTTTTGACGCCTACTTCGAGCAGCGCAGCATACCCTTCCTGGAGGAGGCTAAAGTCGACTATTCTCCCGATCGCATGGGCGGCCAGTTGACCATTCGCGCACCCAACTCGAAAATGCCGAAGATCACCGATGACAGCCCCATCGAAGATAAAATCAACTATCTGCTCTACAACGAAATCAACCCCGGCCTCGCCGCCCATGGCGGGATGGTGAGTTTGATGGAAGTGACCGAAGATCAGTATGCGATTTTAAAATTCGGCGGCGGCTGCCAGGGATGCAGCGCCGTGGACTTGACCCTGAAAGACGGCGTGGAGAAAACCCTGACGGAGCAGATTCCCGAACTACAGGGCGTGCGCGATATCACCGACCACTCCGATCGTTCACAGGCTTACTACCAATAGTGGCGCGGTCCGCTCTGCCTAACCGGGCCGGCATGCCGTGATTTTAATATCAAGTCTAACTATCGATTGAATAGAATTAATTAACTACAACAATTTATTTGTGCTCACTATACTCGCCCTGTTCGTTAGGCAGTGGTTGGGTGAAATGACTTTGTACCCGTCAAACCAGCCCCTGCCGACTGTGGGCCGTCCGGTATCATGTTGGACATCCGCCCACTAAACCCGCATTTTTCCCCGCGGAAAAGTGCCTCTGACAACGGAGGAAAGTATGGCTCAATACACCATTTTCGGCCGCCAGGGCTGTGGTTTTTGCGTCCAGGCCCAGGCGATATTGGATCAACGGCAGTTGCCTTACCGTTACGTCGATATCCACAAAGCGGGAATCAGCCGGGAAGACCTGGCGACGACCATTGGACGGGAGGTGAAGACAGTGCCCCAGATATTCCACGGGCAGACTTATATCGGTGGCTTCACCGATCTGCGCGAGCATCTTTCAGCGGCTTGATACAAGCCGCTTTTCTTTAGAATTCAATAGATTAAGCTCTTTTAGGTAGAACTTCCTTTAACTTCTGGTGCATGCTGCGCAGAGTGTCTTCAGTCTGCTCCCAGCCGATACAGGCATCGGTTACCGAGACACCGTACTGCAACTCATCCAGGTTCTCGGTGATCTTCTGGTTGCCCGCACCCAGGTGGCTCTCCACCATGATACCGATAATCGACTGGTTGCCCTCGATGATCTGGTTGGCCACGTTATCCATCACCAGCGGTTGTAATTCATGGTTCTTGTTGGAATTGGCGTGGCTGCAGTCGACCATAATATTGTTGGCGACGCCGCCGGCGGCGAGCTGTTGCTCGCACATGGCGACGCTGACCGAATCGTAGTTGGGCTTGCCGTTGCCGCCCCGCAGCACGACGTGGCCGTAGGGGTTGCCGCGGGTGTGAATAATGGCCACCTGGCCTTCCTTATTAATACCGAGAAAACGGTGTGGGCTGGAAACCGACTGCAACGCGTTGATAGCGACGGTCAGGCTGCCGTCGGTACCGTTTTTAAAGCCGACGGCACAGGACAGGCCGCTGGCCATCTCCCGATGGGTCTGGGATTCGGTGGTGCGCGCGCCGATCGCCGACCAGGCGATCAGGTCCTGCATATACTGGGGCGAGATAGGGTCGAGGGCCTCAGTGGCCGTCGGCAGGCCCAACTCGGCGATATCCAGCAGCAACTGGCGGCCGATATGCAGGCCCTCCTGAATTTTAAACGAGTCGTTCAGGTGGGGATCGTTGATCAGCCCTTTCCAACCGACGGTCGTGCGGGGTTTCTCAAAATACACGCGCATCACGATAAACAGCGTATCGGCCACTTCGCCGGCCAGGGTCTTCAGGCGCCGTGCATACTCCTTGGCGGCGGTAACATCGTGAATCGAGCAGGGCCCGATCACCACCATCAGGCGGTGGTCGCGACGGTCGAGAATGTCGCGCACCACCTGGCGTCCACCGGTGACGGTTTCCCGTGCGGCTTCGCTGATCGGCAGTTCCCGTTTGATATCGTTGGGCGACACCAGAACTTCCTGGGAGACTACATTTAAATCTTCTACTGCTATTCGTGTCATGGGGTCCGAAATCCGTCGCTGGCTTGGGTCTTGCGATATTCTACTGGAATTCTAATAGTTTGGGTCGCTTTCTTGACCCGTCTGTGACGGCGGTAATTCGGCCAGACATTGCAACAGCGGAAAATACAGCGCCAGGCGTACCGGTTCGGCGTGCCCCCGATAAAATAATTCCCCATAGCCCTCGAGTTGGGAGCGGTAGGTGTCGAGGGCGGCGGCAATAAAATCGGCCTGCGTTTCTCCCGCCGCCGGTTCACTGCTTTTGTAGTCGACAATCCACCGGTAGCCGCCGTCGATAAATGTGCGGTCGATAATGAACAGCCGCTGGCGGTCGGCGCTGGTCTGGTATAACGGCAGCTCGCAGGCGCTGTCTTTGTGATCGGGGTCGAGCAGCCAGCGGCCGGTGGCGTCGGCCAGCATGCTGGCCACGGCGGTTTGAATTTTGTCGAGGCTGCGGGTCAGGTCGTCGCCGTCGATACCCAATTGACGCAGTTGCTGGTGCCAGAAGTGTCGCTGTCGATCCAGGCGGCCGGAGTCCCATAACGCCAGGCCCTCGCGGGTGATCTGACACAGGCAGCGATGCAGCACCGTACCCGTATGCCGCGCCGCACGGTTCAATAAATCCGCCGGGCTCGGCAGGTTGGCATCCTCACCGGTATCGAAGTCGCGGCCCCGGTAGGCAGCCAGGCAGCCGGTATCCGCCAGCGGTGGCATGTTGAAATCAGGCGCCAGGCGCAGGATATGACGGCTGGCCCAGTCCGGTTGTTGCGCCGCTTCCCGGTCCGTATCAGACCGTACCTCGGATGCTGTGTCAGGCGAGACGGCGGGCGTATCGGTCAGCAATTGGTTTTTTACCGCCGGCCAGATACCCGCCAGCAGACTTTTCGCCGGCGGCGGTTTGAGGTCGTCGCCGGCATCATCAGTGGTGACATTGGCAACCAGGTGCAGGCGCTTGATGGCGCGGGTACAACCCACATACAGCAAGCGGGTGGACTCCAGTTGCGCCCGCTGGCTTTGTTCCCGGCGCAGATAACGGTAGATAGGGTCCTGATCTTCACCGGTGGCGGCAAGCGGACCGAGCAGCAGTTGTTTATCACCGGATCGGGTAATGTATTCCTGCCACAACAGCAACTCGTGATCGTCCTGTCGGGGCAGGCGGTCGAGGCCGGGAATAATGACGGTATCGAACTCCAGTCCCTTGGATTTGTGAATGGTCATCACCTGCAGGCGCGCATCGGCGGTGGGCCCCGGCGCCGCATAGAGTTGCTCCACCGCCCGATAAAAAGCCTGCCAGTCGTCGAGGCCGCCCGGCCGGCTGTGGTGTTCGAGGAGGTCGAAGTAGCGCGGCACATTCTCCAGATCGGTATCGTCGAGCAGCGCGGCCGGGCCACCCAGCGCCAACCAGATGCCTTCCAGCCACAGGCGCAGGGGTTTGCGCCCGCGCCCGGCCCAGGCCGGTTCCAGCACCCGGCACAGTTTGTCCAACTGCTGCCGGCCGCCGGCACTGAGGGTGGCGATTGCGCGGTGATGGACAATCTGCTGCCACAGCAACGGGTAGGCGGCGCCTTCGGCGGGCGGGTTGAGAGCGCCGAGATCGGTGGTGGCGAGCGCCAACAGGTCCGCGAGGTCGAGCCCGCACCAGGGTGCCCGCAGTACCGCCAGCCAGGCGATGCGGTCACCCGGGTCGAGCATGGCTCGGGTCAGCGAGATAAGGTCCACAATCGCCATACGCCCGGCCAGGGGATCGATATCGGTGGCTTGCCAGTTGATACCGGCGCGGCTCAGGGTTGCCAGAATATCTCGCAGGTGGTTGCGGTTTCTCACTAAAATGGCGATGTTGTCGTCGGCAAAATGTTGCAGGCAATGCGCTACCAGTTGCACTACCCGCTGCGCTTCCGGCTGGCGGTCAGCAGCGTCCGGGCACGCCCATACCGACACCTCACTGCCGCCGGCGTCGGGTTTGAAGGCGGTGGAGTCCGTGTAGTGAACCGCTCCCCGGTTAATGTTGTTCTGCGCCGGAAGTGCCTGGGAAAAAACCTGGTTGACCCAATCGACAATGGTTTTGTGGGAGCGGAAGTTGACGTGCAGATCGAGCGACTGCAAAGGGATGGCGCCGATACCGTGCTCCCGCGCATCGAGAAAAATACCGACGTTGGCGTTGCGAAAACCGTAGCACGACTGCATACCGTCACCGACGATAAACAGGGTGCGACCGTCGCCGGGCTGCCACCCGGCCATCAGTTTTCGCAGCAGTGTCAATTGCGGGGTGGCGGTATCCTGGAACTCATCGACCAGGATATGTCGAATGCGATAGTCGAGCTTCAACGCCAGGTCCGAGGGTTGTTCATCGTCGCCCAGTGCGGCGCCGGCGGCCTGGGTGATTTCGACAAAGTCGGTGGCGCCGAGCTGGCCGAACACCAATCGCAACTGTGCCACTAACACCGGTAGCAGACGGGTCAGGCTGTCGAGCAGTTGCCACTGGTCCTCGGCGTAACGATGCGGGGGCAAGTGTCGCACGGCCTGCAGGCATTGCAGTAAACCAGGTCGCTCGCGCAACTCGGCGATCAGTGCCAGCAGTGCTTGCTTGCGCGCCTTGGCGGCGGCCTTTTCCGCTTTTGTGACGCCCGGCGGAAAGCCCGAGCGCTTGTCGATACTGGCGCGCCAGGTTCCCGCTTTGGTCAGCAACAGTTCCAGCAGCGCCGTCCATAGCGGTTGTTGCTCGGCGCTGGCCGCGGGCAGCTCGTCGAGCCCCTGGCAGGCGGTAATCGGTGATGCCGTCGCCGTTGCCAGCAACTGACCGGCGGCGTAGTCAGCCAGCGCCGCCAGCTCCGCGCCGACCGGTGCGAGTTCGGCCGCCGCTGCGTCCAGGGTTTCTTCGGCCACCGTCGTCAGCACGGCCTCGAGGTAGGCGCGGGCATCGCGAGCGGCAAGCACTGAGCCCAGCCACTGATCGCGCTTGCGCAATAGCGCGATCAGCAGTGACTGGACGGCATTCAAATTATTGTCCAGATGTGCCAGCAGGCGTTGCAGATCGGTGTGAAACGGTGTATCCGACTCGAGCAGATTCAGGGTTTCCGCTACCGCCGTTTGATAAGCGATCTCCGGTTGTTCGAGTGTATCGGGTTGCGCGCCGAGGCCGCTGGCGATGGGCAACTGCCGGGTCAGGCTGCGGGCGAAACCGTCGATGGTATGGATGCGCAGCCGGTTCGGCGCGAGTAACAGATGCCAGCCCAACTCGCGGTCCCTGGCCAGTACCGCCAGTGCCAGTTCACGGGTCAAGCGCTGGTGCGGGTCGGCGTTATCGGCAGGGGGAGCCGCCGCGGTCACCAGTGCCGAGACGATCCGGTGTTGCATTTCCGCCGCCGCTTTGCGCGTGAACGTAATACACAACACTTCCTCCGGATGATCGCAATGGGCCAGCAGGCGCAGAACCCGCTGGGTCAATAACCCCGTTTTACCCGAGCCGGCGGGTGCTACCACGGCGAAGGAGTGACGCGGGTCCAGCGCCGCGGCGCGGGCCTCGCCGTCTACGGGTGTTGCAGGGTCGAGTAAGGTTTCGCTCACGGGTCAAAAATGGCTCACGGTCGGTTGTCTCCCCGGGTTTTTGTGCAGCCCCTGACTGTTGTTGGCTCGAGCGTCGGGTTCACGATGCGGGCGCCGCCAGCGGCCATTTTTCGGCGGCGCGGACCCGGGCCAGTTGCGGTTGTTCCAAAATCCTGTTCAGGCCGACAAAATCGGTATAGTAGCGCTGCACGACTTTATCACTGTAGATAACACCGGCATCGCCCCGTAAAAACTCCTGCGCCAGGGTCTCGAGAACCTCGCGCCAATGGGCCATGGCCGCAGGCCAGTTATCGGGCAAATCGAGGTTGGCGGTGTCGAGGGCACGAATGCCCGCGTGTTCGCCGCCGAGGTCGCCGACCCCGTGCAGGCGCTGCTCGCCGGCATTGATCTCGGCAAACGCTATCGCATCAATCTGCGCCTCCAGGCTGATGGCGTAGAGGGGTAACTGCGGTTCCTGCGGGCGCGGACCCTGCCAGCGCTGCACTGCCGGTTTGCCGGCTTTGTAGTCGATCAGCAGGCGCCGGCCATCGTCAAACTGATCCAGGCGGTCGAGTCTCAACACCAGTGGCAGGCCGGCGACAGTGGTCTCAAGTCGCTCTTCAACGGCCAATACAGAAAACGGCGGGCGTTTTTTTTCGAACGCCAGCCACGCCAGCACCAGGCGTGACTGGCGCTGCTTTTCCAACTCGCAATAGCGCTTGCCGAGGTAGTCGGGCCGGCGCCGGGCCCAGCCGGCAATAATATCGTCCAGGATACCGTCGACCCGTTCGGTCAGTGCCGTGGGGGCTAACGCCAGCAGTTCGCCCTGCGAGTGCAGTTGGCGCCAGATCGCCGCCAGGGCTTCATGCAGAATCATCCCTTTCTCGATCGCAGAAAATCCCAAGCCGGGTGGCACCGGTGCCTGAGCGCCCAGACGGTGGATTGCGAAGGCATCGAAAGGGCAGGCGGCCTGGTGCTGCAGGATACCGCTGCCACCGCGCAGCGTTTCGCGGCGCGGATCGAATGCCGGCCCGCGGGCGCTATCGACCCACTGTAATTGCCGGGTCAGGCGCAACCCTGTCTGAAACTGCTCCAGCGCCGTCGGCTCCGCAACCACCACGTCGTCCATGGGGGTCAGCGCAATATCGGCAATCAGTTGACTGGGGGCTTGTTCGCTGTCGCCGTCGCGGCGACAGGCACTGAAAATCACCTGGCCGGCGCAGGCGCGATAGCCGTCGGTCAGCGCCTGGGCAAACGCCAGCTCCCGGGCGCTGTCGGCGTGGGGCATACGCTGTTGTCGCTGTAAATCGATCGGAAGTAAGGGATGAGGCGCCGGCGCCGGTGGCCATGCATTTTGTTGCAGGCCGGTGACCCAACAGTGGGTAAAGTTAAGACCGGCGCCTTCCAGCGCGCCGAGAATCTGTACGGGAGAATCGGGCACCTGGGCCTGGAAGTGGGTGGTAAGTGCCAGGTGCTGCAGTGCCTTGAGCGCGCCCGCGAGATCGAGTGGCACACCGGCGACGTCCAAACCCGCAAAGGCTTCCAGCACCTGGTACCACTGTGTCACCTGCTGGTATTCGTTACTGTCGAGACGCCGCTGACCGGGCCAGTCCAGCGCCGCCAGTTGCGCTGCGAACAATGCCAGCCAGGCCGAGGGGGATTGCCTGGCCGTGGCGCGCCGGCGCAACTGCTCGAACTGTTGCAGTTGCCCGGCCAATACCGCGCCGACCGCTTCGCTGCAATAACGCAGGTCCGCGCCGCTGACTCTGGGTTTGGCCAGTTGGCGCAGGCGTGCCGCCAGCGCTGTGCGTTCAGCCAACTCAGCCTCGGTGGCGCCGAGGAAAGGTGACAACAAGAGCGCACAAAGCGGTTCGAGATCGATACGGTTGCGATTCAGGTTCAGCAGTTGCAAAGCGCCGGCAACCGGTGCGGTGGTGGCCAGGGGAACGCCGGCGGAGAAATTGAAAGGCAGCGTATAGCGCGCCGTTTCAGGCAGCAGCGCCCGGGCCTCAAACACTTTGGTGAAGCAGGTTTCCACCTGCTGGCGACATTGGCCGAGGTTGGGGACGATGATACCAATAGTGGCAGCGGGTTCATGCCGCAGCACCTGCAGGGCCCACTGTGCCGCGCAGTGCAACTCCTCGCCGGCGGTCTCCGCCTCGGTGCGCCGCAGTCGCGGGGCGGGGTGGCGCGCTGCCGCGCCGCGGGTCAGGGTGTGGCAGGCGGCACTGACCACCATTTCGAACAACGGCGGCAGATCGTCGAAACCCTGCAAATGAATAACCGGCTCAGGCGCCAGCAACTGCTCGTTATAAGCGGCTCCGATAATGGCATAACTGTGTTCCCGATAAATAAGCTGTCGCTGCGCCAGGCACTGCTCAAACGCTTTTGCCCACTGCAAAAATTGGTGCGTGTCCGGGTCGTTGAAGCTGTCGAGACTGGCCAGTGGCAGTTGCCACAACGCCAGATTCCGGTAGGCCAGGTCGGCCAGGCCCGCCATCTGTTCGATATTCAGCAGTGGCGCCTCGGCGAGTACCTGTTGCCACAGCAGCTCGGCCTGCACGGTGGTGATCACACAACCGCGGGCGCTTTCACAACCGGCATCGAGCAGGCACTGCCACTGTTCCGCCAGCCAGGCGGCAATGGATTCGACCCTCGGTTTAGTCAATACAGTGGTGCCGGCGGCGGCCTGTAAGCGGCCGTAGGCTTCGAGTATTTTGTTTCGCAGGCGGCTGTTCGGTGTCAGTATCAGGGTGTTACTGGCGATGGCCGGGAGCAGGGGGGAGATATCGAAGAGAGGCGCAACCATGCCGCTGAGTGTCTGGTTTGGGTGTCAAAAGGTGGCGCTATGATCTCACAGCCGTGTTTCTTTGGCCACGACACAAACGGCAGCGGACGCTAATCCACACCTTTGCGGACAAGGATTTCGGAAACTTTCGACTGCGGCCGTGCCGCTGTGTTTCGAACGAGTGGTGCCGATGTGGTTTATGGTACTCTTCAGGTTGCAGCAAGTCGTCATGTTGCAGTTGGGTGGTCATATCGACAGCGGCTAGTCGCGTTGCAGGCGGGGGCATCGGGGGGCAACCGAGTTCAATGCCGCGCAGCCAAACGTGGCGGGAAGCTGCCGGGCTCGGTAATGCTCGAATGGCGTCAGCAAAGGAGTTCAAAGATGATGAGTGGCACATTGGATTCTGGTGCGGTTGGTGGCAGCGCTGACGCCGGCGGCGTTACACCGCGACCCTCCGCCAGCGTTATGATTCTGCGTGACGGACGCGACGGCATCGAAGTGTTTATGCTCAAGCGCAGTCCGCAACTCGATTTCTCGCCCAACTATCTGGTGTTTCCCGGCGGCGGTGTCGATCCTGCCGACGAATCACCGGCGCTGTTGGATGACTACGATCGCAGTGAACTGCTGGTCTATCAATTGACGGCGATTCGCGAGGCGTTCGAGGAAAGCGGTTTCCTCTTCGCTGAAGGCGATATCGAGCCGCTGCTGCGACAACGTGTGCTGGCGGCGGTCAGGCGCCAATTGCTGGCTGGGGAGGGGCTGTTTTACGAAGAGATAGCGCGCAAGGGCCTGCAGTTAACTCCCGCGCAATTGCACCCGGTGTCTCACTGGATTACACCGGTGCCGGCACCGCGGCGGTTTTCCACCTACTTTTTCCTGGCCCGGCAGCCATCCGGACAAGAGGGCAGTCACGACGGCATGGAGGCGGTCGATGCCCTGTGGATGAGCGCGGCGCAGGTGTTGGCCCTGTGTGATCGCGAACCGTCGCCGATCATGTTTCCCACCGAAATGAATTGCCGTTGGCTGGCGCGCTTCGACAGCGTGACCGAGGCGCTCACCGCAGCGCAAAGCGGGTGTGAATTAGCCAGCGTGACACCGCGTATCGAATTGCGCGATGGCGCCCGCTGGTTAACCCTGCCGGCCGACGCCGGCTATGGCGAGGTGGCGCGTAAACTATAGCTTGACGCCGCAGTGGCGGGTTGTGGGGCGGGCCCGGTGGATATGTCAATTTTATGTCAGTTTTATGGGAGCAATCTGACATATTTGTGACTGCGGCTATTTCCGGGTTAAGGCGCACTAACCGTTTATACACATGTTCGAAGTTGATTTGCCCATCGCCGCTGCCGGTCTGACAGGCGAGCATAAATAATACTTATAAAATACCCTAGGTTATTGATATATATAGAAATATAGCGCCAAGGTTATTTTTTGTACAATTTGAGATGGGACAAGTAATTCTGCGGCATTGCGTGGTTTTCCCAAATCCTATCCACCAACTTATCCACAGATTATGTGGACAACCGCCACCGTTATTGAAGGCTCGACCTTCATAAAAAGGTAACCGAAACATGTTTAGGACCGGGTGCCTATAATGTGGCGGAAAAACTGCACAGGAACTTTGGCAGAACGCTGTTATGACTCCAGACCGTTACCGAACCATTCGCCGGGTGCTCGATCGGCGCCAACCCGATCTCACCCTGATTACCGATGAGGTGCACAAGGGTCGCAATCTGTCGGCCCTGGTGCGAACGTGCGATGCCGTGGGCATCGATACCATCCACTGTGTTATTCCAAAAGCCGGTTACCGGCCTTATCGCGGCACGGCGCTTGGCAGTCACAAATGGGTGCACACTGCACTCCACGAACAGGTGGATGCACCCGTTGCGCAATTGCGGGAGCAGGGCTTCACCATCGTGGCCGCGCACTTGTCGCCGCGGGCCCGGGATTACCGCGACCTCGATTACACCAGACCCACGGCATTGCTGCTGGGGACAGAGAAGTGCGGTGTCAGCGCCGCGGCCCTGGCCGCGGCCGACCGGGAAGTCGTGATACCCATGATGGGAATGGTGGCGTCCTATAATGTGTCGGTGGCCGCTGCCATCATTCTCGCCGAGGTGCAGCGCCAGCGTCAGTCTGCCGGTTTGTACGATCGCTGTCGGCTGCCGGAAGCCACTTATCGGCAGCGGCTGTTTCAGTGGTGCCAGCCGGCGGTTACCGCATTTTGCGAGCGGCGGGGACTCGCTTACCCGCCGCTCGACGAGACCGGAGAAATTGTGGATGCGCCCCATTGGTATCGTCGTGTGAGGGAAACGGTGGGAGATTAGTGGTCGGACGAGTCCAGGTTTTTCTGCCAGACGGTTTTTACCAGTTCGTCTGCCTCGATTCCCAGCGCCAGGGCCAATCGAAACAGCTCTTCGAGTCCCGGCTCCACAACGCCGGCTTCGATGGCATCGATAGTGGCAGTATCCAGCTTGCTGCGCAGCGATAACTGCTCCTGCGTCAGTGCCGCTGCGAGGCGTGCCCGTTTCAATTCACTACCCCATAGACCCTTTTTCATCATCGCTCCCCAGTCTCCCTGACCTTTTAGTGACTTATATGTATTAACGCAGCCCGGGCCGATTCCATCACCCGGGCAGTTGTTTGTCATGCCGCGATACCCGCGTCGACATTGAAACCGCTGTGGTCCAGCCAGGTGAGATTGTGAGGCGTCATTTTTTGCTGAAAACCTGCAAGGTCCTGTTGCCGCGAGTTTGCGTTTGTGTGAGAAAGCGTCTGGCACGACAGTCAGTAGTCAGTGCCTCGATATCCATGGCTTATTGCGCGCTGGGAAGAGATTGTCGCGAAGAGACTCCAGCAAAGAATCATGGGTCACCGGACAGTTGCCGTCGCAGTGTCCCATTCTATATTTATCCATTACTTCAATGTCTCGAAATTAAAGGTGACGGCCGTAACACGCGAAAAACTTTCTGCAGTCACCGTATTCGGGTGTTCGACACCGCAGGCATCGGCCGGCACTGAATTGCCCGCCAGTTATTCTGCTACGCATCGGTAGCATCGCCAATTCGTGGCTGGATTTAACTGAAAACGGAGCGAGTGGCGTCTCTCCAGTCTCACAATCCTGGTGGGAACGCAGTAAAGGTTAGGGTCCGGCACCCGGTGTCCACCCATCGACAAGCGAAACCGCAGAGGGCTATCGTCACCTTGGTAATTTATTGATTTATTTGGCTTTTTTGGGTGCAAATGGGGAATTATTGGTCGGAGCGAGAGGATTTGAACCTCCGACCCCCTCGTCCCGAACGAGGTGCGCTACCAGGCTGCGCTACGCTCCGATACCTTGAAGGGCGCGAATTATAACACTTGGGCCAGCGGAGTAAAGCCAATGAAAGGGGATATCGAGGCCAAAAAAAGAGGCCGAAAAAAAAGAACCCGACGTCTGGGGGAGAGCGTCGGGCCAAGACCATTAGGAGTGAAACATTAAGGATAACTTCCTTAAAAAGACGAACCGCTTTCGCAGCTCTAACCGGTGTCTACTTACACTTGGGGGGATGTGTGTCACCAGTTACTGTTAAGTATTGGTCACCGATCTCAAAGTGCCAGTTTTCCGGTGAACAATTTTTAAACCGATTAGCAATAGAGCCGTTTAAAACTTAGTCGCTTAGGCTATATCCTGCCCTAAGGAAGGCTATCGTGACATGTGGCACATTTTACGATTTCAACGTCTGTTAGGCTTACCGCGTCATATTCTTTGCCGGTTGATCACCGGTCTATGAACGGATTTTGTCCCGCTACGGACGGCTTTATTACGCGAATCTCAAGGTTGCTTCTATGTCGACAATTTACAGTGCTTTTCCCACGCCGCCTTGGGCGACTACCCTTATTCTGTTGGGTATTGCCATAGTGCTGCTCTATATGGCGAGAAGCTCTGCGCACGGCGCCATCAACAGTCTGTTTCGCGCGCTCTATAATGGCCTGCGTATGGGGTCGCGCTCAGTGGCACTGGCCGAGCAGCGCTTGAGCGTGCGCAATCGCGATGTTCTGTTGGCGCTCGGACGCGATCATGCCGAGCGGGAATTGAACCGTGAGTTTTTTCGTATCAATAAATTCGTCGAACGCGATCTTGGTGGTTATCCGCAAGTACAGCGTACCATTCAAGAGCAGATCACCCAGATCAATGAAGACTACAAAGCGAGCGCCGAAGTGCCGCCGCCGTCGCCGGAGTGGGTGCACGCGGTGGAGTCGGTGGCAAAGCTGCATGTGGAAAAGGGCAACAACAGCCTGACCGCACAAATACTCGAGGATATCTACAAGGCCTCGGAGGATCAGCATCGCGATACCCTGCAGGAATACCGCCAGGCCATGGCCGAGCGCCATACCCGCTTGCGACAGATGGCGCCTTATTGGCGCAAGCTCAGCAATTCGATCGACCAGGTGGGCAAACACCTGCAGGAATTGGTGACCCGTGCACAAAACGTCGATCGGCAAATGGAGCAGTTTCAGGAAATTGATCGCGGTACCGACAAAGCCGCACGACGTTTAAAGGCATCCAATTCGATTCAGTTTTGTGTCGCGTTGTTATTTGTCTTGTTCGGCGTTGGCGGCGCTTTCTTTAACTTCCATCTGATTGCCCTGCCGATGTCGGAAATGGTCGGTGCGGCGGCGCGTGTCGGTGGCGTTAAAGTGTCCGATGTCGCCGCCCTGGTGATTATTTTCCTGGAGATAACCATGGGCATGTTTCTCCTCGAGTGCCTGCAGTGGACCCGGCTGTTTCCCATTATCGGCGCTATGGATGATAAGGTCCGTATCAGAATTGCGATTGCCTGCGGTACGATTTTGCTGGTGCTGGCGGGCGTCGAGGCGGGCCTGGCGTTTATGCGCGATCAGATCGCCGCCGATCATGCCGCCCTGCGTGCCTCACTGGCCGGTACGGCCATCCCGGCGGGGGAGGCGGTCAATACCTGGATTCCCCAGGTGACCGGTATGTTTCTCGGATTTACGGTGCCGCTGGCGCTGACGCTGATTGCCATCCCGCTCGAGTACCTGATCAACACCGGGCGCAACGTCTTTGGTATGTTGCTCGAGTATCTGCTGCGCCTGTTGTCTATCGGCCTGCGTTTGCTGAGCGCGGTAAGTCGCAATGCCGGGCGCCTGGCGATTCATCTGTATGATATTTTGATCGTGTTGCCGCTGTGGCTGGAGGGCATCTGGCTGGCCAGCCGCCGCGCGGCACGCGCCGCCAACGACGGGGCCGAACTCAGCCGCCTCGACAGCGTCGATTCGACAACCAATTTTTACTCGGGCACCAAGGTATCTAAAAATGCATAACAGGTATCTCAGCATGCGCAACTGGCTGGTAGGGGTGATGTCACTGCTGTTGTTCGGCTGCAGCGACGGGGGCCAACAGATCAACAGTTATCAACGCGGTGTCTATCTGCTGCTCGATACTTCGGGTACTTACACCGAGGAGTTGGTAAAGGCCAAGCAGATCATCAACTATCTGCTGGCTTACCTCGAGCCGGGCGACACGTTTGTAGTGGCCCGTATCGACAGCGCCAGCTTCAGTGAAAAAGACATCGTCGCCAAGGTGATTCTCGACGCCCGCCCCTCCACTGCCAACAAACAGAAGCGGGAGTTCTCGCAGACCGTCAATGACTTTGTCGCCAATGTGAAGAGCAGTGCCTATACCGATATATCCGGCGGGGTATTGCAGGCCATCGAATACCTCAATGAGGCGCGGGTGGGCAGAAAACATATCTTTATTTTTTCCGACCTCAAAGAAGATTTACCGGCTAACTTCAAACGCGATTTCGATTTCACCCTGGACGGTTTTACCGTGCGGGCGTTGAATGTGACCAAGCTGCGTTCGGACAATGTCGATCCGAAGGAGTATCTGGAGCGGGTCGCCGACTGGCAGGCGCGGGTTGTGCAGGGGGGCGGTACCTGGGGCGTTATCAACGACCTCGACCGGGCCGATGCGCTGGCGCTCTAGCCGGCCTGAGTGGCGCCGGCCACTTATGTTTTGGGTCGGGACTTGCGCACACCGGGGGTAGAGGCCGGACTTGACCCCGCCGCCCAATCTCTTTAGCGTTCGTCCATGACCGACAGCCCCACCACCGACAGCTCCACCACCAAGAGACCCGCGAACAAGATACGCTGGGGCATTTTGGGCCCGGGCAAAATTGCCCATGCCTTTGCCGCAGACTTTCAGTACGTCGCCGACGGCCGGCTCAGCGCGGTGGCCTCGCGCAGCACCGAGCGGGCGCGTGCCTTTGCCGCGCAGTACGATATTCCCTTTGCCTATGGCAGCTACGGCGAACTTGCGGCCAGTCCCGAGGTCGATGCGGTGTATGTCGCGGTACCCCATTCCCACCATTATGAAGCTGCCAGTCTATGCCTGGAGGCGGGTAAAGCGGTGTTGTGCGAGAAACCCCTGACCGTCAACAGCGGGCAGGCCGAAGCGCTGTTTGCACTGGCTGAGCGTCGCGGCAGCTTTCTGATGGAAGCGTTGTGGAGCAAGTTCAATCCCGTCATTGTCCACCTCGGGGAGCTGATCGCCAGCGGTGCAATCGGCGAGGTGCGGCGTATTCACTGCGATTTTGGTTTTGTGGCACCGCCCGATCCCGGCTCGCGTCTGCGAGCCCCGGGCCTGGCCGGCGGCGCCCTGCTCGATATCGGTATCTATACGCTGTTTTTACCCCATATGTTGTGGGGTTTACCGGCGCAGATCGACAGCCACGTTGTGCGCGGGGAGACAGGGGTTGATGTCCAGGAGCAGATTATCCTGCAGTGGCCCGGCGCGCGTATGGCGGTGGCGGAAGCCTCGCTGGACAGTTATTATCCAACCACCGGCGTTATTTCCGGTACCGAAGGCTATATTCAGCTCGCGGCGCCGTTTTTTGCCGGGCGCGAGTTAACGTTGTGGCGCGAGGGTAGCGAGCCGCGCCAGGTAAGGCGGGAATTTCCCGGTAAGGGGTATCAGTTCCAGGTCGATGAGGTCAACGCCTGCCTGCGCGCCGAACGGCTGCAAAGTCGCCGTCATTCCTGGGAAGATTCCCTCGCGCTGTGTCAAACCATGGACCGGTTGCGCAAGACCTGGGGCATTACCTATCCCGGCGAGCGCGCGCCCTAACGGTCGCTGGCGAGCGCGATCGCGTCGCTGAGCAATGCCTCCAGTTTCGTCGCCGTGCGCGAGCGCAATACACATTCGTCAAGCAGCTTGCGCAGATTGCTGAGCTTGGTGCCGGCCTCGCGCAGCTCGACGGTAATCGGCTCGTACTCGAGGTTGTGGTCCTGGACGCTGAGTTTGGCCAGCTCTGACAACTCATGGTTAACGGCGCTGATAATGTCGTAAAACAGGTCTTTGCGTTCCATCGTGGCGGCCTCCCAGTAGGCGTTGTCCAGACTGCTGAGCAGCTCCTCCAGGGTCGATATGGCGTCGGATATACTGGTTTGCACTGTTACGGGGCCTCTCGAGGGTGTGGCGGTAGAGTGTCATTTTCAGTATAGACGGATTTTACTGCCGACTCGGAGGGAAATAGCCCGGATTGCGCCCCCCTGGCTCTACCGGTGAACTACACTTAGGAAAGCTCAATGGGGGGCGAAATCTTCGCTGTAGCCGGCGCCCCGGCACGGCGGCCGGATATTCGCACTGGTAAGGTACAGCGCACTTTTAATTGAATGGTCCTGGGGTAAAATGGACGGCGCAACACGAGGCAAGTGATATGGATAAAACAAAACAAAAAGTACAAAAGTTCCGCGAACGTGAGCAAAATATCCTTGATGCCGCACTTAAGCTGTTGATAGAGCGTGGAGAGGAAAAGGTCACTGTCGAGCAGATTGCCGACTATGTCGATATCGGTAAAGGGACTATCTATAAACATTTCACGTCTAAGGTGGAAATATATCTGCGGCTGTTGTTCGACTATGAGCGATCAATCGCCGAGCGGCTCAAAGAGGGGGTCAAGGCGGCGGAGGAGGGCGATCCGGCGGCGCCGGCGCGCGCCTATTTTGAATGCCGTATCTCCAATCCGGAAAAAGACCGCCTGTTTCAGCGCCTGGAAGAAAAGATTATCGCCCTGAACCAGGCGCCGGAAAAGATGGAGGAGCTGCACCAGCTCAGGAACTCGATAGAAGATGGCCTGAAGAATTTTATCAGCCGCCGCATCGCAGAAGGCCGTCTCCAGGACGTGCCACCTTACTTTTATTATGCCGCCTACTGGGCGCTGACCCAGGGGGCAGTGGAGCTCTACCACTCCAAGTCCTTCTCCCCGCTGGTGGAGGACATGAAAGGGTTGATGGACTTCATCAAGGACATCGGTGTCCATATGGGGAACCAGGAAGACAGAAGCTAAAGCGGCGGGCGCCGGTGCCGATACTCTAGGAGAGAGAGGAGGCTTCCAAGTGAACCGGTCCGGACCATTACTGTCGCTGCGCCGCGGCTGCACACTGCTGCTGTTGTCGTGCGCGCTTGCCCAGACCGGCTGCACCCTCAATCACAGCCTCGCGCTTAGCCGGGAGTGGCTGCACACGGCGGAGGTTGTCGACCACCACCAGTTGTCCCGCCGGCAACAGTGGACGCTGCCTGTCAGTACTTCTTTGTACATTGCCTTTCCCGATAGCCACTATCGGGATGTGATAGACCTGCGTATGCAACAAACCCTGGCGGAGCAACTGGGTCGCCATTTCCCGGTGCTCGAGCGCGGCCAGCGGGCCCAGACCCGCAGTGCCGCGTTGCAACAGGCGCGCATTCTCGGCATTCCCTTTGTGGTTTACCCGCAGTTGTTACAGTTGCGTGACAAGACTGACAGTGGCGAGGCGCTGGCGACCGATGTGGATATCGATCTCGGCCGCGACCGGGTGCAGGTGCAACTGCTGATATTCGACAGCATCAACCAGCGACTGCTGGATAGCGCCATTATCTCCAGCCGCAGCAGTTGGCTGGCCTGGTTTCGACGCGCACCCGAGGATATGTTTGCACCGGCTTTTGCTCTCTTTGCACAGTCTCTTAGTGGTGCTCCGGCATCCCCGCAGTAAATCTGAATGACATTCGTTTCAGATGTCTACTCCCGCCTGAAGCAGGCGCCATTACAGTAATTCCCACATCTTTGCAGTAAACCCAGAATCTTTGCAGTAAACCCAGAATCTTTGCAGTAAACTTAGCCGATGCCTTCATTCCCCAGCCACCGTGATCCCCAGGCGCTGTTTGATTTTCTGCAACAGCAACAAGCCGAACAACACTCGGGTCTGCCGCCGGTCGAGCAGTGGCAGCCGCCGTTGTCCGGAGAAATGGACATGCGTATTGCAGCCGACGGCACCTGGTACCACCAGGGCAGCGCCATTCGGCGCCAGGCCATGGTCAAGCTGTTTTCCCGGATATTGAAGCGTGAAGACGAGGACTATTTTCTGGTAACGCCGGTGGAAAAATGGCGCATTCGGGTAGAGGATGCCCCGTTTGTGGTGGTGGACTTCCGAGTGGAGCGGGCGGGCGGCGATGACTACCGCGACCCCGCCTCAGGCCAGGCGCTGGTATTTAACACCCAAGTCGAAGACGAGGTGGTGTTGGGGCCCGACAACCCCCTGTGGGTGCGGGAGGCAGAGACCCGGACCGGGTCGCCGCGCCCTTATCTCCGCGTGCGCCCCGGCCTCGACGGGTTGCTGCATCGCAACGTTTACTACCGCCTGGTGGACCTGGCGCTGCAGCAGGCCGAGGCGGGCAAAAAGGCGGAAAAAAAAGCCGATGAAAAAGTAGGTGTATGGAGCCTGGGCCACTTTTTTGGGCTCGGTTGACCCTTACATATTCGGGTAGTTGGGCCCGCCCGCACCCTCCGGTGTCACCCAGGTAATATTTTGACTCGGGTCTTTGATATCACAGGTTTTACAGTGCACACAGTTTTGGGCATTGATCTGAAAACGCTTTTCCCCTCCCTCCGCTTCCACCACCTCGTAGACACCAGCCGGGCAGTAGCGCTGCGCGGGTTCGTCGTAAAGCGGCAGATTTTTGTCGATTGGCACCGTCGGGTCGACCAGTTGCAAATGGCAACGCTGATCTTCCTCGTGGTTGGTATTGGAGAGAAAGACGGAGGAGAGCTTGTCGAAACTGAGTTTACCGTCGGGCTTGGGATAGTCCGGCTTTTTGCACTGCGCCGCCGGTTTCATCTGTGCGTGGTCCGGCTTCGGATCGGACAGGGTCCAGGGTGCCTTGCCACCGAGTAGTTTAAGGTCGATAAACGCGTAGGCGGAGCCCAGCAGATATCCCCACTTGTGTTGGGCCGCGCCGATATTGCGCTGGGTGACCAACTCCCGGTAAGCCCAGGAAGACTGGTAACGCTCGGTAAACTCGTTCAACTCGTCGCCGCTGCGCTGCGCTGCCAGCGCTTCCACAACTGTCTCCGCCGCCACCATGCCGGACTTCATCGCCGTATGGGAGCCTTTGATCTTGGCAAAATTCAGGGTCCCGGCGTTGTCGCCGAGAATCAAGCCGCCGGGAAACGTCATTTTCGGTTGCGACTGCGGCCCGCCTTTGGTGATGGCCCGGGCGCCGTAGGCGATGCGCTCACCTCCTTCCAGATACTGCTTGATCACCGGGTGGTGTTTGTAGCGCTGGAATTCATCGAACGGACTGACGTGGGGGTTGTCGTAGGCGAGGTCGGTAATCAAGCCCACCACCACCTGGTTGTCCTCGAGGTGATAGAGAAAACTGCCGCCGGTGGTACCGGTCTCCGCCAGGGGCCAGCCCAGGCTGTGCAGCACCAGGCCCTGCTGGTGGCGCTCGGCCGGCACCTTCCACAGTTCTTTGATGCCGATCCCGTAGTGTTGCGGTTCGCGGTCGCGATCGAGTCCGAACCTGGCAATCAGTTGCTTGCCCAGATGGCCGCGGCAACCCTCGCAGAACAGCGTATATTTGGCGTGCAGCTCCATGCCGGGCATATAGGTATCTTTTTGCTCGCCGGCGGCCGATATGCCCATGTCGCCGGTGGCGATACCCTTGATGCTGCCGTCTTCCCGATAAAGTATCTCCGCCGCGGCAAAACCCGGGAATATCTCCACACCCAGATTCTCGGCCTGTTCCGCCAGCCAGCGGCACAGGTTGCCGAGACTGACGATATAATTCCCCTCGTTATGGACGGTGCCCGGCACGAAGAAACCGGGCACTTTGATCGCTTTCTCGGCGCTGCGCAGTACGTAGACGTCATCGCCGGAGACCGGGGTATTCAGTGGCGCGCCTTTTTCTTTCCAGTCCGGGAACAGCTCGTTCAGGGCCGTGGGTTCGAAGACTGCGCCGGAGAGAATATGGGCGCCTACCTCGGAGCCTTTTTCCACCACACAGACACTGACGTTCTCGTCGAGCTGGCGAATGCGGCAGGCGGCGGCAAGACCGGAAGGGCCGGCGCCGACGATGACAACGTCGTACTCCATATATTCACGTTCCACAGGCATTTTTCTCCGAGGCTGTTGTAAGGGCTGTTGTAGGGGCCATTGTAGAGGTTATCTCCGCGACCGCGAGACCTGGCAGCGCGGCCGGTCAATGCTCCGGCCCGAAGCGATCAAAAAACGTCCAGTCAGGCCCTGCTGTGTGATGCCGCGGCATTATATAGTGGCGAAATAGCGATCTCCAATGGCATTTTCGCGTATTTTACTGGCAAAAACGGCCCCTGGCGGGGTCCTGTCAAAGGCCGCCGGCGAGCCTGTTTCAGACCGTTTGGATTATATGTGAGAGGGTGGCAATTACCAGAAAGTCTAAGCTGATCCGGTGCAGGCCATATGCTTAAAGGTATTGATTTTGCGAGGCGAAACCGTCACCATACTCGCCGCTCAAACGGCCGTTTAACATTTTCTATGTAGACGAGCCGGTCCTTCGGGACCTGTCTTTCGGGACTGGGCAGCGAACACCGCCGGCGGTGTCGCTGATATCCTCAACAGATAAACGAATGTGACATCCATGAAGATTCTTGTTGCCGTTAAGCGCGTGGTGGATTACAACGTCAAGGTGCGGCCGAAGTCCGACGGCACCGACGTCGATATCGCCAACGCCAAAATGTCCATCAATCCCTTTTGTGAAATTGCCGTCGAAGAAGCGGTGCGTTTGAAAGAAAAGGGCGTGGCTACTGAAATTGTCGCCGTATCCCTCGGTGCAAAACAGTCCCAGGAACAGATACGTACCGCCATGGCGCTGGGCGCCGATCGCGGTATCCTGGTGGAATCCGATACCGAGCTGCAGCCGCTGGCGGTGGCCAAGTGCCTGCAGGCCATAGTCGCAAAAGAGTCCCCGGACCTGGTGATCCTGGGCAAACAGTCGATCGACGGCGACAACAACCAGACCGGCCAGATGCTGGGTGCCCTGACCGGCATGGCCCAGGGTACCTTTGCCTCCGAAGTCGACGTCGCCGGGGCCAAGGTCAAAGTCACCCGCGAGATTGACGGCGGTCTGCAAACTGTCGAGTTGCAGTTGCCGGCCATCGTCACCACCGACCTGCGCCTGAACGAACCCCGCTATGCATCGCTGCCGAATATCATGAAGGCAAAGAAAAAGCCGCTCGATACCACCACCCCGGCTGAGTTGGGTGTGGATGTCGCGCCGCGGGTGCAGACCCTCAAGGTCGAGCCGCCCGCTGAGCGCCAGGCCGGTATCAAAGTGGCTGACGTTGCAGAGCTGGTGGAAAAACTGAAAAACGAGGCAAAGGTGATCTGATGAGTATTCTAGTCATTGCGGAACACGACAATACCGGCCTCAAAGGCGCAACCTTCAACACCGTCGCCGCCGCCAGGGAAATTGGCGGCGACATCGACCTGCTGGTGGCCGGTGCCGGCTGCGGCAGTGCCGCCGAGGCGGCAGCCAAGGTCGATGGCGTAGCCCGGGTTTTGGTGGCGGACAACCCCGCTTACGAGCATCAGTTGGCGGAAAATACCGCCCTGTTGATTGCTGAGATCGGCAAAAACTACACCCATATACTGGCCCCGGCCACCACCACCGGCAAAAATACCTTGCCCCGTGCTGCCGCCCTCCTGGATGTGCAATCGATATCCGATATCGTCAGCGTGGAAAGTGCCGATACCTTCAAGCGCCCCATCTATGCGGGCAATGTGATCGCCACGGTGCAAAGCTCCGATGCCATCAAGGTGATTACGGTGCGCGGCACCGCTTTCGACCCGGTTGCCGCCGAGGGTGGCAGCGCCGCCCTGGAAAATCTCGACAGCGCCTCTGATGCGGGCCTGTCCGCTTTTGTCGGTGAAGAGCTGGCCAAGAGCGATCGCCCGGAACTGACCGCCGCCAAGGTGGTGATCTCCGGCGGCCGGGGTATGCAAAACGGCGAAAATTTCGAATTATTGTACAAGGTGGCCGATAAACTCGGTGCCGCGGTGGGCGCTTCGCGCGCGGCGGTGGACGCGGGTTTCGTCCCCAACGATATGCAGGTGGGGCAAACCGGTAAGATTGTCGCTCCGGATCTCTATGTCGCAGTCGGTATTTCCGGTGCTATTCAGCACCTGGCCGGTATGAAGGACAGCAAGGTGATTGTCGCTATCAATAAAGACGAGGAGGCACCCATCTTTCAGGTAGCTGACTACGGTCTGGTGGCAGACTTGTTTGAGGCCGTGCCGGAACTCGACACCAAGCTCTGACGGTGCGGGCACCAGGCATAAAAAAACCGGCTAACGCCGGTTTTTTTATGCGCTGCCTGCGGACTGTCGGCAAGCAGGGCGGGGGCAGGCAGAGTGGCGCCTGCACTGGTACACAGTTACTCTTTTTCCTCTTCTTCGCCGGCAGCGGGGGCTTCATCGGGCAGTTGGATAGCCTCTTTGGCCGCCTCAGCGGCGTCGCCTGCGGCTTCCACCGCCTGTTCGGACGCTTCGACTACCGCCTCGGAGACGGCCGCCGCCGTTTCTCTGGTGTGATCTACGGCTGTTTCAGCAACTGCTGCCGCATCCTCTGCCATCTCGCCGGCGGCTTCGGCGGCATCGGCCGCCATGTCTTTGGCCTTGCTGGTCGCTGCTTCAACGGCATCGGCCGCCTGCTCGGAGACGCTCGGATCGGTTGCCGCTGAACTTGAGGGTTCTTGTGAACACCCGGTGAGTAAGGTGGTGGCTACCACCAGTGCCGAGGCTGCACTTGTGAAGACTCTCATGATGTTGCTCTCTATTTTTTGTGTGAGTAGTGAGTGCGATCCATCTATATCCCCAGATTTTCGCACGACCCAGTCTACTGGGGCTGCCGCGGCCGGAAAAGGCGCAGTTGGCAAAAATGTTAGCTCGCGCGCATTTTACAGGCCATTTTATCCCTCGAATGCCGTTATAACGGCGCGAACGGCCACAATTGCGGTTTTATCTTCGGATAAATTCATTAAAATGCCCGCCAGTTGTACGGCACGCGTTTAAAGAGGTATTCGCCGGTGAGTATAGAAGTGTTTGAAACCTGGTCCCTGTACCTGGGTATAGGCGGCCTGATTTTGTTTATGGCCTTTATCATGTGGGATTTGGCCCGCAAGTCCGGAGCGGGCAAATTTGGTACTTTTGTGCTATTTACTGCGCTGGGGCTTGGTCTGATGGGCTTTTTGATCAAGACCGTTATGGTGGAGGTTTTACTGAGTTAAGGCCGGCGGCAGGGTTGTCGTTACCCGCCGGCTACAGGGCAGAACATGCTGCAACTACAGTTGTTTGTACCCCAGTCAAAGGTACAGAAAGACCGCAAAGTCATGCGGGATACGGACTCCCGCATGGCGAAATACAGCCGGCGGGGGATAGTGCTCAATTTCCTGGCGTTTCTGCTGTGCCTGGGGGCCGGCTCCTTTCTCGAGCTGGCGCAGGAACTGGCCATGGTGTTGTTGCTGGGGTTGCTGTTGATCACCCTGGTGCGGGGCTACTTTCTGTTTCGCTTCGATGCGCTCTATCCGCGCGCCCCGGCCCGCTGGCGCAACCAGTATTTTATCGTCTCGTTTATCGGCGCCGCCTGGTGGAGTTTTATCCTGGTCAGTGTTACCAGCGTGGTCGGTATGCGCAACGAAACGCCGCTGCTGTGGCTTTATACTGTCGTGTTTTACTCGGCTACCGCCAACGCCTTCGCCCCCTATCGCCAGTTTGTCACCTACTACCAGTTTATCGGCCAGGTCCCGGCGGCGGTGGCCGCGCTGTTGCTCGGAACACCGGAGGGCTATCTCTACGGCGCCATGATGCTGGTGTTTTACCTGATGCTCTATCACCAGGGGCGCGGAGTCTGCGACGCTTTCTGGGATCGGCTGGAAGCCAACTATACGCTGAAGCAAAAGGCCGAGAGCCTGGAAGAGGAGAAGCGGGATACCCAGGCCACGGTGGAGTTGAACAACGAATTCATGACCAACCTCGGGCACGAGTTTCGCACCTCGCTCAACGATGTCATCGGTGCCCTGTCGCTGCTGGAGGACAGCCAGCTTACCCCCAAGCAGCGCGACCTGTTGACGCTGGCGGAAAAAGCCAGCGAGCGGCAATTACACCTGGTCAACAACGTGATGGACTTTTCCCGCATTACCGCCCGGGAGCTGGTGTTGGATGTGAGTGTGTTCAACCTGCGCCGCCATATCGAGACGATTATCGCCGAGGTGGCCAGTGAAGCCCACCAGCAGGGTGTGGCGCTGAATCATATCATCGATCCCGCCCTGCCGATGCGCGCCCGCGGTGACGCCGAGCGCCTGGGCCAGATGTTGAGCCACCTGATCAGCAACGCCGTCAAATTTTCCGAACGTGGCGAGGTGACTGTCGAGGCGGGTTTCAAGTTTTCCGGCGCCGATGAGGGCGAACTGTCGGTAACGGTGAGCGACGAGGGCCAGGCGATCCAGATCGCCGACGAAGAGGAGATGTTCGACGCTTTCGCCACCGCCGATACCACCAATGCCGGCACCGGTCTGGGATTGGCCATCTGCAAGGGACTGGCGGAGTGCATGGGCGGCAGTGTCGGCACCCGGCGCGAGGAGCAGGGCAGCAGCCTGTGGTTGAAAGTGCGCCTGCAACTGGCCGGCGAACAGCCGCAGGTGCTGGTCACCAACCCCAAACTGAAAGGGCGGCGCATATTACTGGTGGGCACACCCGCCAAGATTGTCGACAGCACACTGCAGGAGCTGGAGAGCTGGGGGCTGGCGCCGGAGGCCGTCGACAGCCACGAGACCGCCCTGCGGCGCCTGGACGCCGCCAGTGATTCTGAGCATCCCTTCGATGCCGTTCTGATTTACAATCAGCTGCAGCGACTCGACGGCCTGACTCTGAGCAATACGTTGTGTCGGGATACACGTTTGGCAGATCTCAAGCAGATACTGGTGATTACTGCTTTGCAAAGCGAGGACGACGATCTGCGCGCACTCCTGGCGGCCCAGCCCCAGGTGAGTACACTGACCCGGCCGCTGTTCCGCCAGCCGCTCCACGACCTGCTGAACCAGCTCCTGTTTGACACCGCGGCGGCGGATAAGGCCGCGGCCAGCGCCGGCCACAACCACAGCCAGGGGCTTGGGCAAACGGTTTTATTGGTGGAGGATCATCGAGTTAATCAAATGGTGGCCGAGGGTATGTTGAAAAAGCTCGGTTACGGTGTGAAGGTGGCCAACAACGGCCGCGAGGCACTCGACCTCTTGGCCGGCGCCGAGGTCGATCTGGTGCTGATGGATTGTCAGATGCCGGAGATGGACGGCTTTGTGGCGACCCAGAGAATCCGCAACCTGGAGGCCCGGGGCACCGAGGACAGGCATATTCCGATTATCGCCATGACCGCCCACGCCGCAGAGGGCGACGAAACCCGCTGCCTGGCGGCAGGTATGGACGACTATCTGCCCAAACCGGTTCGTTACGATCAGTTGGAAAGCCGCCTCAAACGCTGGCTTGGGGGCTGAGTGGGGCGGCTCTGGCCCCGGGAAACCTTACAGCTGCCACCTGAATGGCACTGCTTTAAGCAAATTTGCGCAGTTTGTCGACCTCCACACTATCCCTAACGATCTTGGTTAAGAATATCGGAAGTAGGTTTACCGCTGGGTGGGGCTTTCAGAAACTCTCGACAGCAGGGATGCTGTCGGGAAATCCCCAGGGATGGGTTCACGATGTGTTTCTGAAAGCCCCACCCAGCGGTAAACCGGCCAATTAGCACACTTTTGCTTAAAGCAGTGCCATTCCAGGCGTCCCTCAACGGCGCACTACAGCATCTGCCATTCCAGCCATCACCCTTATTTGAACGTCGCCCAGATAGGACAGTGATCGGACGGTTTAGCCATCCCCCGAATGGTGTAGTCGATACCCGTCTCGATACAGCGGCTCAACAGCGTCTCGGTCGCCAGGATCAGATCGATGCGCAGCCCGCGTCGCGGATCGCGCTCAAACCCCTTGCTGCGGTAGTCAAACCAACTGAACCGATCGGTGGTGGCAGGGTTCAACTCCCGAAACGTATCTTTTAGCCCCCAACTCATCAGCGTTTCCAACCACTGTCGTTCCTCCGGCAAAAAACTGCACTTTCCGGTTCTGAGCCAGCGTTTGCGGTTGTCTTCGCCGATACCGATATCGCTGTCCTGTGGTGAGATATTCATATCACCCATAACGACAACCGGATCGCCGGGAGCGCAGTGTTCGCGTAAAAATACCTGCAAGTCCGCGTAAAACTTCTCCTTGTTGGGAAACTTGGTGGGATGGTCGCGGTTCTCGCCCTGGGGAAAATAGCCGTTGATGACAGTCAATGCACCCAGAGGTGAATCGAACTTGCCGCAGATAAAGCGTCGCTGGGCGTCGCCACTGTCGGTGGGATAACCTTTGTAAAGTTCGACGAAGTCGTGTTTACTCAGCAGGGCCACGCCGTAGTGGGTCTTCTGGCCGTGATAGGCGACCTGGTAGCCCAGTGCCTCTATGGCTTCGCGGGGAAACTCCTCATCGGTGACCTTGGTTTCCTGCAGACCGATAAAGTCCGGGGCGTGAGAAGTTACCACCGCTTCCAGTTGGTGCAGCCGCGAGCGCACGCTGTTGACATTGAATGACACCACTTTCATTGCAAGTTCCTTATTTTTTCGACAGAGACGTTCAACACGTTCAATCAGTTACCGGCAGCAAGCCCGGGCAGAACAGTCGGGCAGAAAAAAGGGTTGGTGTGAACCAACCCTTTATCGTTGCCCTGTTACGGGCATCTGGTCAGACCTTAAAAATTGGCAACCTGCCGGGTCTCGTGATTTTTCAGCGCGCGGATAAAATCCACCAGAATATAGCCGCTTTCCGACAACAGCGGGTCTTTGTCGGGGTTGATATCCCGCTGCCCGGCGAGACTTGCGGCCGGTGTCTGCTCGGTGTCGTTTTCCGCTTTGTAGTCGGCAAAGGTTTTGTAGGGTTCCAGCCCTTTGGCTTTGCGCCGTTTGTTCTCCAGCGCCAGGGCCCGTTGCTCCATCTCTTCCTGTTCTTTTTTGCGCGCCGCTTCATTGAGTGAGACGACCGACTTACTGCGGCTCTCCTTCAACATTTTCAACTGGTCGAGCAGATAGACGAAATCGGGGTCCTGTTTCACCCGCTTGGTATGCGCCTTGTTGATTTCCGGTAACAGGCTGGGCAGGTCGAAATACTGCGGGTGCGGCACGGCGTGAATCTGATCCCAGGGCAGGGCATTGTCGTAGGAGCTTTCGCCGACCTCCTTCGCATCGACCATGGTCGGAAACTCGATATCCGGCAGCACACCGCGGTGTTGTGTGCTGTCGCCCGACACGCGATAGAACTTCGACTCGGTAATTTTCAGCTGCCCTTCGTGCACCGGTGTCAGCGACTGCACGGTGCCCTTGCCGAACGACTGGGCGCCGATGACCAGGCCGCGTTTGTAATCCTGAATCGCGCCGGCAAATATCTCGGCGGCCGAGGCGCTGAGGCGGTTGATCAGTACGACCAAGGGCCCGCGATACTTGGCGCGGCTGCGGGAGCGGTGGTGGCGGGAGATGGTCTGGTTGGTCTGGCGTATCTGCACCACCGGCCCCTGGTCGATAAACAAATCGGTCAGTGTAGTTGCCTCCTGCAGGGAACCGCCGCCATTGTTGCGCAAATCGAGAATGATGCCGTCGACGTCCTCCTGTGACAGCTCATTCAGCAGGCGGCGCACGTCGCGGGTGGTGCTTTTAAAATTGGGGTCGCGGTTGCGATAGGCGTCGAAATCGATATAAAAGGCGGGCACGTCGATAACCCCCAGGCGATACAGATCCTTGCCGTCACTGAGTTCGAACACCGACTTCTTCGCGGCCTGTTCTTCCAGTTTTACCTTGCCGCGGTTGATACGGATTTTTTTGCTGACGTCGTTGGTGGTGCTGTTGGCGGGAATCACCTCCAGGCGCACCACGGTATTCTGCGGACCGCGGATAAGCTGCACGACTTCATCCAGGCGCCAGCCGACCACATCCACCATATCGCCCTCGTCGCCCTGGCCCACGGCAATGATCTTATCCGCCGGCGCCAGTTCGCCCTGTTTGTCGGCGGGACCGGCCGTCACCAGACTCACCACTTTGGTGAACTCGTCTTCGGTTTGCAGCACCGCACCGATACCCTCCAGGGAGAGTGACATATTAATGTTGAAGTTCTCCAGCGAGCGCGGTGAAAAATAGTTGCTGTGCGGATCGTAAAGCAGGGTGAAGGCGTTGATCACCGCCTCGAATGCATCCGCCTGGTCCTGCTGGCGCACGCGTTTCAACTGATTTTTGTAACGGCGTTTGAGCGTCTTTTTAATCTCGGCGGTATCTTTGCCCGCCAGTTTCAGGCTGAGACTGGCCGACTTCAGGCGCTTGCGCCAGAGTTCGTCCGCCTCGGCCCGGTTGCGGGGCCAGGCGGCCTGGTCGCGATCGATCTCGAGGCTCTCATCTTTCTTGAAATCGAAACCGAAGTCCTCGCGCTCGAGCACGGCGATCACCGCCTCCAGGCGCTCCACCACCCGCTCGCGATAGCGGTGAAAGATGGCGAAGCTGGCATCGAGTTTACCGGCCTTGAGCTGGTCGTCGAGGCGGTAGCGGTAGTGGTCGAATTCTTTGATATCCTGAGCCAGGAAATAGCTGCGGGCGGGGTCCAGACTGTCCAGATACTGATCGAGGTAGCGGCTGGAGAGGTCGTCGTCGAGAGGCTGGTTGCGGTAGTGCCGCTCGGCGAGTTTATCGACGATCTCCACCGTGGTCTGCGCCTGATCGCGGGTGAATGTCAAAACCTCAGGGGCTTTACTCCAGGCGGAACTGCCGATGACCAGGCCAAAGCCCAAAACCAGGTGTAATGCTTTGCGCATAAAAAGAGCATCTCTTAAAAGTGTCCGGTTGGCTGACTATAGCATACTCAGACCGATTCAGACCGGTTAAATTCACAATATTGAACGGGTGCTACGCGCGCCTACCAAAGGGAGTCGGAGCCATCCAAAAAGTAGATAGCTTTCAGCCAGTTGCAAAAAAAAGTTCAACCTTTTTCTAAGCCTTTGGCAAGCCCTCCGAGACGCTCGAGTGCAGTGTTGACGGACGCCGTCCAGGGCAGGGCGCAACTCAGTCGAAAGCCGTGTTCAAAACCACTGCGACCAAATACCCGTCCGGGCATGATACTGATTTTTTCCCGCAGCGCGTACTCGTAAAGTGTATGAGCATTGAGAGGCGGCGGAAGTTCCACCCAGATGAGAAACCCGCCCCGCGCCCGGGTCGCGCGAGTGCCCGTCGGAAAGCTGCGGCCGATGGTCGCCAGTGCCACGTCGAGATTGTGCCGGTAAGCCGCCCGCACGCGGTGCAGGTGTTTGTCGAAATGGCCACTGCGTAAATAGGTCAGCAGCAGTAACTGACTGAAACCGCCGGCACCGGTGGTGCCGGCCATGGACAGCTCGCGGATGCGGTTGCACCGGGTCCCGGCCGCCACCCAGCCGACCCGGATACCGGGCGCCAGGCTCTTGGTGAACGAGGCACAGTAAAGTACCCGTTCGTTGCTATCGAACGCTTTCAGGGCCGGCGGCCGCGGACCTTCGTGGCCGAGTTCACCGAGGATATCGTCCTCGATGATATGGAAGTCGTAGTGCTCGGCCAGTTGCAGCAGTCGGGCCCTGGCGGCCGCGTCCATACTGCCGCCGGTGGGGTTGCTGAAACTCGGGCTGCAAATACAGGCTTTCAGCGGCCAGCGCCGCGCCGCCTGTTCCAGCGCGTCCAGGTCCAGGCCGGTGACCGCGTCGGTGGCAATGGTGACGACCCGCAGATGCAGGCTTTCCAGCGCCAGTAAAAAGCCGTAGTAACAGGGCGACTCCACCGCCACCACATCCCCGGGTGAGGTCAGGGCCCGCAGGCTGAGCGCCACCGCTTCCTGGCAGCCGCTGGTAATTACGATATCCTCCGGCGCCTGCAGGCAACCGGCGCCGAGCATGCGGATGGCGATCTGCTGGCGCAATTCGAACAAGCCCGGCGCGGTACTCAATTCGAGGCTGCGGGCAAACTGCTGGCGGCGCACGGCGTTGGCAGCACGCCCAAGTGCTGCCGCCGGCAGGTAATCCGCCGCCGGCAATGCCACGGCGAAAGGCGTAAAGGCGGGATCGCTGACGGTGTCGAAGATCGCCGCCACACTGGCGCTGAGATGCAGGCGGGCGGGACTGGAGCCCGGCGCCTTGGCGGGGGGCGGTAGCTTGGGACCACCCGGCGCCACCACATAAAAACCCGATTTATGGCGCGCCGCGACCAGGTTGCGTTGCTCGAGCAGACCGTAGGCCGCCACCACCGTCGACAGGCTGACTTCCATGCGCCGTGCCATATGCCGCAACGACGGTAGCCGCTGCCCCGGTTGATAAGTGCCGGTGGCGATCTGTCGGGCGAGCCGGTCGGCGAGATGTTGGTAAAGGGGCATGGGTTATCATCTGTACTGCACGTTATTTCAAAAAATTGTATCTGTATTGCAGTCTAAAAAAAACCTAAAGTGGAGGCTGTATTAAATGAAGCCTAAGCGAGTTTGCAGGATTAATCAGTAACCACACTATCCCCTGGTAGATCGTGATTAAGAATACCAGGGGTAGGTCGGCTGGCACTTTCTAGCTTAAGCACCAATAGCAGGTACTTGAAGCGGGCGTTGTTCGAGCTTGTGCTCACCGGCAGCTGCCGTGCCAGATTTCACTCACGTCCAACACAAAGCAGGAGGTCACCGTGCAATTACCCCTCTATCAAATCGACGCTTTTACCGACCAGTTGTTCAAAGGCAACCCGGCCGCCGTGGTGCCCCTGACACAGTGGTTGCCGGACTCGCTGATGCAGGCGATCGCCGCTGAAAACAATCTGGCGGAGACGGCATTTTTCGTCCCTCTCGAAGATGACACGGAGGATTTTCAGTTGCGCTGGTTTACCCCGGAGCGGGAAATGGACCTCTGCGGCCACGCCACCCTGGCCAGTGCCTATGTCCTGTTCGAGTATTTGCTGCCCCAGAGTGAAGCGATTCGCTTCAAAACGCTCAGCGGTACCCTGGTGGTCACCCGAAGCAGTGCCGGTCTTACCATGGATTTTCCCGCCCGTCCCGCGCGGGCCGAGCCGCTGCCGGACGCCATAGCCCGGGCGCTGAATGTGGAACCCCTGTGGAGCGGCGCGGCGCGCGACTGGCTGGTGGTGCTCGACAGCGAGCAACAGGTGCGGGAGCTGGCGCCGGACTTTGCAACCCTGCTGAACGTATCCGAGCGGGCTGTGATTGTTACCGCACCGGGCACCGAAGCGGATTTCGTCTCCCGCTTTTTCGCACCGAAACTGGGTGTGTTCGAGGACCCGGTGACCGGCTCCGCTCACTGCACACTGGTGCCTTACTGGGTCGAGCGACTGCAAAAAAATCCTCTGCACGCCCGCCAGATATCGGCGCGCGGCGGCGATATTCAGTGCCTGTTGCAAGGGAAACGCGTGTTTATGACGGGCACCTGTACCCACTACATGACGGCTGAGATCAGCATTTGACGGAAGGCTCCACCTCGGCGCCGGGTTTGCGCTACTATACGCCCCCCACAGACCAGTAGAGCAGACCCTTTCCCATGTCCAACCCCGCATGGTCGCCGGCATCCTGGCGCCAGCTGCCGATCCGGCAGCAACCCACTTACATCGACCCCGAGGCCCTGGCCGGCGTAGAGGCCGTGCTCGGGCGCCTGCCGCCACTGGTGTTTGCCGAAGAGGCGCGGGAGCTGCAGCGGCAACTGGCGGAGGTGGCCGCGGGTCGGGCGTTTTTACTGCAGGGCGGCGACTGTGCCGAGAGTTTTGCCCAGTTTGCCGCCGATCATATCCGCGATACCTTCAAGGTGATCCTGCAGATGGCGGTGGTGCTCACCTACAGCGGCCGCCGCCCGGTGGTGAAGGTAGGGCGTATCGCCGGCCAGTTTGCCAAGCCCCGCTCGGCTGATCTGGAAGAACGCGACGGCGAGGCGCTGCCGAGCTATCGCGGCGATATTGTCAACGGCATCGACTTCAACGAACAGCAGCGGCGACCGGACCCGCAGCGTCTGCTGACCGCCTACCACCAGTCGGCGGCGACCCTGAACCTGGTGCGCGCCTTTGCCCAGGGCGGTCTGGCCGATTTGCACCAGGTACACCAGTGGAACCAGAGCTTTGTCGCCGCCAATCCGCTGCGGGATAAGTACTGCGAAATCGGCGACCGCATTCAGGACGCGCTGGCGTTTATGGAAGTGTGCGGCGTATCCTCCACCACCACGCCCTCGATTCGCGAGACACAGTTCTACACCTCCCATGAAGCCCTGCTGCTCAACTATGAACAGGCGTTGACCCGCCGCGACAGTCTCAGTGGCGACTGGTACGACTGCTCCGCCCATATGCTCTGGATCGGCGAGCGCACCCGCGAGCCGGGCGGCGCCCATGTGGAATTCTTTCGCGGTATTCACAACCCGATAGGGGTGAAAATTGGCCCTGCGTGTAGTGAGGACGAATTGCTGCGCCTGATCGAGGCACTCAACCCGGCCGACAACGCCGGTCGCCTGACCCTGATTACCCGCATGGGCGCGGATAACCTGGCTGAGAAACTACCGCGCTTGGTGCGTGCCGTGCAGCGAGAGGGCCGACAGGTGGTGTGGTCGTCCGACCCCATGCACGGCAACACCGTAAAAGCCGCCAGCGGTTACAAGACCCGATCCTTCGATCGCATCCTGCGCGAGTGCCAGCAGTTCTTTGCCATTCACCGGGCCGAAGGCACCCATGCCGGCGGTATCCACCTGGAAATGACCGGCGATCACGTCACCGAATGCACCGGCGGCGCCTACGACATTTCCGAGGCCGACCTGGCGAGCTGTTACCGCACTCAATGCGATCCGCGCCTGAACGGACAGCAGGTGCTCGAATTGGCATTTCGCGTCTCTGAATTTCTGTCGGCCTGACCTTGTCGGCTGGCCAGGAAAGAGTAATATTCCCCTGGGACCGGCCGCTTCAAACGCCGCTATTTAAACGTCGTTGGTTTGAACGCCGTTAATTCAAACACTGCCGGTTAAAAGTCACTGGCAATCGGGGTCGAAAAGGGGAAAAGCATGACGGATATCCAGACACTGCTCGGTAGTGAAGCCGAGAGCTTGTTGAGCTATCGCTGCAGCGGTATCGACAGCGCCGCACTGCACCTGCCAGGGGAGGACTACGTGCCCCGGATCATGAGTGACATGGACCGCAGTCCCGTGGTGTTGCGCAATATGCAAAGCCTGCTCGACCACGGGCGCCTGGGCGGCACCGGGTATCTGTCGATACTGCCGGTGGATCAGGGGGTGGAGCACTCCGGCGCCGCCTCGTTTGCGCCCAACCCGATTTATTTCGATCCCGCCGCAATTGTCGAACTGGCGTTGGAGGGGGGTTGTAACGCCGTCGCCTCAACCCTTGGCGTGTTGGGCGCCGTAGCCAGGAAATACGCGCACCGCTTGCCGTTTATCGTCAAACTGAACCACAACGAACAACTCACCTACCCGAGTATGTACGACCAGACCCTGTTCGCCTCGGTGCGCCAGGCGTTCGATATGGGCGCGGTCGCCGTGGGCGCGACCATCTATTTCGGTGCCGAGAACTCGCGCCGCCAGATCGAGGAGGTGAGCGAGGCGTTCAGTCACGCCCATGAACTCGGCCTGGTAACCATCCTCTGGGCCTACCTGCGCAATTCAGCGTTTAAAACCGAGCAGGGCGATTTCCACACTGCCGCCGATCTCACCGGCCAGGCCAACCACCTGGCCGCCACCATCGGGGCGGATATCGTCAAACAGAAACAGGCCGAGCGCAACGGCGGCTATACCGCCCTGAAATTTGGCCACACCCATCCGCGCGTTTACAGTGAACTGGCGCCGGAGCATCCGATCGAGTGGGTGCGTTACCAGGTGGCCAACTGCTATATGGGGCGTATCGGTTTGATCAATTCCGGCGGACCCTCGGGCAGCGATGATCTGCACCAGGCAGTGCGCACTGCGGTTATCAACAAGCGCGCCGGCGGCATGGGATTGATTTCCGGGCGCAAGTCGTTCCAGAAGCCGATGGGCGAGGGGGTGGCATTGCTGAACGCCATTCAGGACGTCTATCTCAATAGCGATGTGACCATTGCCTGAGAGCGGCGCCCGACATTTTTAAGGCGCGTGCCAAACGCCTCTTGACGGCCAAGTGCGCTTTGACAGCAAGGAGGAGGACCCGGTGGAGTTTGCCCGCGCCGAAGCCATTCTGCACGATATGACCAAAGGCGACAGCCTGCTCAAACATGCCTATGCGGTGGCGGAGGTGATGGCCGCCTACGCCTGCCACTACGGCGAAGAGCCCGAGCAGTGGCGCATTGCCGGCCTGCTGCACGATGCGGACTACGAAGCCTGGCCCGACCAGCACCCCGACCGGATCGTGCAGGTGCTGCGGGCGGCGGGAGAGGAGCAGATCGCCTATGCGATCTCCGCCCATTATACCCGCTGGGGGGTGGAGCACCGTTCGTTGCTGGACAAGGCGCTGGTGGCCAGCGATGAGTTGACCGGTTTTATCGTCGCTGCGAGCCTGGTACGACCCACCGGCATCGATGATATGCCGGTCAAATCAGTCAAGAAAAAGCTCCGCGATAAAAGCTTTGCCGCCTCTGTCGACCGCAATGAGGTTTACGCCGGCGCGGCGCTGCTGGAGCGGGAACTGGATGAACATATCCAATTCATTATCGATGTGTTGAAAGACAACAAAGCGAAACTGGGACTTGCCTGAGAGCGGCCGCCCCGGCATCAATTGGCAATATCAAGTTACTGTATCAAGTCGCTATATCAAGTCACTGCATCAAGTCACTGCATCAAGTCACTGCATCAAGTCACTGCATCAAGTCACTGCATCAAGTCACTGCATCAAGTCACTGTATCAAGTCACAACGACACAGTTTCTGCCCCGTTCCTTGGCCTGGTACAAGCGCTTGTCGGCGGTCCTTAAAACACTGTCGTAGTCGACCCCAACGGTGTCCGAGGCCGCAACGCCGAAACTCATGGTCAGTTTTATTTGATGGGACTGGTACTCGATTTCCAGCGCCTGCACCACCGCGCAAAGCTTGTCGGCCAAGCGCTTGGCGCCGACTAAATCGGTGTTGGGGAGGATGATCAAAAACTCTTCTCCGCCCCAGCGCGCCACCACATCCTCGTTGCGCATATTGTCCCGCAGGCATTGTGCAACCCGTTTTAATACCTTGTCACCGCACTCGTGGCCGAAGCTGTCATTGACCCGTTTGAAGTAGTCGATATCGCCGATAATAATGGCGTAGCCGTTGTCGCCGATGGTGCGGGTATCGTCGCCGGCGGAGAGCAACAGTTGCGTACTGCGGCGATTTTTGAGTCCGGTCAGCACATCGGTGTTGGCGATATGCTCAAGCCGTCGCGATACCGAGATAAATTTTCGCTGCAGGCGAAAGCTGGCGAAATCATGAATGGCCGACAGGGCCACCAGAAAGCCGTAGGCGGGCAGAAAGCGATTTTTGGCAGCGAGGTCGTAATTCGCCTGCAGCACGCTGTTATCGGTGTAGAGCAGCAAAAAGGCCACCGCGCCCACCAGGCAGGCGACCGCGGTGCCGGTGCGATATCCCCACATATACACGAAGATCGGGGCCAGCGATAAATTCCACATCAGGGCGGTGCGGTTGACGCCGCCGGAGACCAGCAGGTAGAAAAACAACAGACAGATGGCAAAGGTGGCCACGCCCGCCGACAGGATATAGCCGCGGGTGCTGTAGAGGATGGCCAGTGACAACAACAGGGCAGTGGCGTAGCTCAACAGGAAGGTCAGTATCCCTGTGTCCTCTGACAGATAGGCAATACTGGCAAACACCAGCGTATACCCGAGACTGACCCAAAGCACTATGCGGGTCACATAAATACGACGGTTTTCTTCAGCGGCTTTGACTTCCCCGAACGGGTGATGGTGATCGATAGTGTCTTGGGATGCATCCTCTTGCATGTTTACAGCGCCTAAATGACCGGTATATATAGATTTTTTCCCACAATAGTAGTGGTTTCGGCTAACGTGGGTCCAGCGCCAGATGTCAAGAAAAAGCAGAAATCCGGCGCAAGACTACTTATGAGTGGCATCTACAGCCTCTGCGGGGTAAGAGTCATCCGACTACCGCACTACAGGGTACTGGTTGATGACCAACGTTTGCCGACTTTGGTAACCGGCAACCCCTTGGATAGAGTCCGGTGCCTGGATGCGGGCGATGGTTTTGCGAGAGGGGAAGGAAATCCGTTCCGAACGGGTATTAAAAAACAATCCGGCGAGAGCTGTTGCAAACCTGGCGGCCAGACTCTTCAGTGGTTGGAAGGTCTGACTGGGATGGTATCAGGTTCACGCAGTTTCAATCGGCACTGGCCAGTGCCCGGGTGTGTTCGAGGTCCACAATCTGCAACCGCTGTGGCGACGGCGCGGCAATCAAACCCTCCTGTTTCAGGCGCGCCAGCGAGCGGCTGACCGTCTCGATAGTCAGGCCCAGATAATCGGCGATATCCTGGCGGCTCATGGGCAGGTCGATGCGCGCCGGCGAGGCGCCCGGCAGGCGTTCCAGCAACTGCATAAACAGAAAGCACAGTCGCTCGTGGGCTTTCTTCTTGCCGAGAATGTAAATCTGGTCCAGCGCCCGGGCCAGTATATTGGCCCCCACTTGTTTGACATTGGTTTTGAGGATTGGCAGTTCCTCGGCCAGCGCCAGCAGTCGCTGCTGCCGGAACTCGCAGAGCCGGGTAAGACGCAGGCTCCGGACACTGTATTCGAGATGATCGGAGTGGGTCATACCGACAAAATCACCGGGGAACAGAAACGCCAGTATCTGCCGCTGGCCGCCGCTGGAGGTACGCTCCACCATGGCCGCGCCCGAGATCAGGTTGTAAACCCGCTGGCTCGGCGTGTGCTGGTGAAACAGATAGCAGTGCCCCTCGATTTCCTGTAGCTGCCCGATAGCGGCCACCCGCTCGAGTTCCACGCCGCTCAGCCCGCGAAACAGGACACAGTCACTACTCAGCATATCCCGGCTCAGCGGCTCGGCGCGTTTCGACATGGGCCTCGGCCTTCTCCTGCTCGATAAGGGTTCAGATTATTTGCCGCCGGCGGCGGTCCGTCAATCCACTGTGTGTTCAGGAACGTGTTTTCAAAACCGCTGTAAAGACGATTTTTTCATAGGCCGGGGGTTGCATTTCTCTACGATAAATGATTAATTACATAATGATATAGATATATAACATTTAAAGCGAAAAACAATAACATGCAAAACAGGGAGGCGCGAAACAAGCGTGCCACCCGGCTGCGGCAGGGTCGGCGGGATCATTACCACCGGCCGGGGTACACCGCAAGTCGTCGCGGGGCCGCAAGCAGTTACAGCGCTAAACCAGGGACGGGCACTAGCAGGCCGGCGAGAGGCCTGCGGGAGGAGAGCAGCATGAAGAACAACCAAACACTGTCCGGGTTGCCCGGCAGGCTGTTTTGCGGCGCCGGTTTGGCCGTTGGGCTGATAAGTCCTGTCCCGGTAGAGGCCAACGCTGAGACCATCGAGTTGGAGGAAGTGGTGGTAACGGCGCGCAAGCGCGAGGAGTCGTTGCAGGACATCCCCATGGCGGTATCCGCCTTCGATGCCAGTACCATCGACAACCTCGATATCAACAGTATCGACGATGTCGCCCGCTTTGCACCGGGGCTGAGTTTTTCCAAAGCGTTCGGGCGCGCCACCGAGCGGCCGGTGATCCGGGGTCTCGGCAATGTGCTGGCGGGCGTGCAGTTCGGGGTGGAATCCGGTGCGGCCTATTTTGTCGACGGCGTCTACTACCCCGGCGATATCCAGGGCCTGGACCTGGGCGACGTGGAGCGGGTCGAGGTGATCAAAGGGCCCCAAAGTGCTCTCTATGGCCGTAACACCTACTCCGGTGCCATCAACTTCGTCACCCGCAGTCCGGCCGCTGAGTTCAGCGGCAACGGTATCGTGAAAATCGTCGAGGACGGCGAGCAGGATATCCGCCTCACCTTCAGCGGCCCGTTGATCGAAGGCGTGTTGGGGGCCGGCTTGAGCCTGCGCCGCTACGAGTTTGACGGCCAGTGGGACAATACCGTGACCGGCGAGGCGGTGGGGGATGAGTCGACCCAATCGATCAGCGGCGTACTCGACTGGTCGCCGAATGAGAACCTGCGGATACGCTGGCGCACCCAGTACCAGGAAGATGATGACGGTACCCGGCCGCTTTTTTTACAGTCGGCGGCGCGCAACAACTGTTTTCCCGGGCTGCGTTCGCTCGCGTCCTTCCCGTTTAGCGGCAGCAGCAACAACTTCCAGTATTTTTGTGGTGCCCTGCAGCCGGCGCCGATAGCACTCAACGACGGCGACGATGCCGACGGCGTGCCCAACCTGGTGGCCGGCGTGCCGGCCACCGGCAGCACGTTCTTCGGCAATGCTTATGCGCTCACCGACGGCACCGCTTTCGACGGCGTGGAGCGCGAACTGTTGTTGACGAGCCTGCTGGCGGATATCGAGTTGCCAGGGGGGTACAGTCTCACCGGCGCGCTTGCCTGGCGCGACGAGGAATTGAAAACCGGCTCCGACAGCGATCACAGTTCGCTCAGCTTCAAATTTACCCCGCCGGCCATTGACGCCCTCGAGGAAAGTTTTTTTGCGCTTTCGAGCGGCGCCGATACCGAGGACTACTCCGTCGAGTTGCGCCTGCAGTCGCCGGCGGAAGAGAATCTGCGCTGGATGCTTGGGGCTTTTTATTACGATGAAGAGCGGGACGGTTTCGATATCACGTTTACCGACGGCAGCGGTTTGCCGGACAGTGAAGAGCAGCTGGAGAACCAGGCGGCATTCGCCTCCGTTGAGTACGATGTTAGTGAGGCGCTGACCGTCACCGCCGAAGCGCGCTACGCGCAGGAGACCAAGGCGCTGACGGATCTGGACACCGACAGCGGCGCCATTGACTTTGAAGACAGCGACACCTGGTACAGCTTTACCCCGCGGCTCACGCTCAATTACCGGCTCAATGAAAACGTCATTCTCTACGGTATCTACTCTGAGGGCGCCAAGCCCGGTGGCTTTAACGGCGCTGACGGCGCCAGTGTCGGCCAGCCCACCTATGAGCAGGAAGAGTCCACCAACTATGAAGCCGGGATCAAGTCCATTCTCTGGGGCGGGCGGGTCAAGGCCAATGCGTCGTTGTTTTTTATCGAGGTCAGCGACGTGCAGTTGACCACACCGCTTGCCGATCCCGGCGGCGCTTTGAATTCCATCGCCACCAACCAGGGGGAAGGAGAGGTCAGCGGTATTGAGATCGAACTGCGGGCGGCCTTGGCCCGGAATTTGGAGGCCGGGGTGACCTACGCGCTGGCCGACACCGAATTTACCGATGGCTGCGACGAATTTCAGTGGACCCTGACCAGCGGCGGCGGCCGTTTTACCGGCGACGAGGCGACCTCACTGGACCTGACCGGCAACGGCAGTTGCTCCATTGAAGGCAAGCAGTTTCCCCTGGCGTCAAAACACCAGGCCAGCGCCTTTATCGATTACCGCCGGCCGGTATTCGGCGGCGGTATCGCCTTCTTTGCCGGCGTCGATGTCAGTTACGAGTCGAAAAAATTTGCCCAGGTACACAACTTGATTTACGCACCTGCAGCCACCTTGGTGGGTGCCCGTATCGGCCTGGAGGCCGACAACTGGAAACTAATGTTGTTCGGTCGCAACCTGACCGACGAGGACGCGGTGCCCATGGTGACGCGCTGGCTGCAGGTGCCTTACTTCGCATTCAGTTCACTCAATACCGCAACCCAGGTCACCGGGGCCGATACCGGGGCGCCGCGGGCCTACTTCGGGGCGCTGCGCCGGCAGCGCCAATACGGGCTCGAACTGAGTTATTCGTTTTAATCGCGCATCGATTTCCCAGCGTGAAAAGTGGTGTAAAGATACCGTTAAAAAATACAGCTAAAAAAGCACAGAGAGTGGGGAGCAAAATGAACATCAGTAGAAAACGTGTCAGCGTTGCCGTCGGCGCGGTGATCGGCATCCAACTGGCCGCCGGTATCGGCGCACCGGCATTGGCACAGGGCGATGAACAGGCGGAAAACCTGCTCGAGGAAATCGTGGTCACCTCCCGTAAACGATCCGAATCACTGCAGGAGGTGCCGCTGGCGATCTCTGCGTTTTCCGCAGCGGACATTCAGGCCAACGGCATGATGGATATTCGCGATATCGCCAATGCCACGCCCGGACTGACCTACGGTGCGGAATTCGGCCGCGCCGCTGAGCGCCCGACCATCCGCGGCATGTCCAACACCGCCACCGCCATCGAACAGCCGGTGGCGGTGTTTATCGACGGTGTCTACCAAACGACTTCGGTACTGGCCACCAGTCTCAGCGACCTGGAGCGGGTTGAGGTCGTGAAAGGCCCCCAGAGTGCGCTCTACGGCCGCTCGACATTCGGCGGCGCGATCAACTACGTGCGCAGGCGTCCCGACAATGAGATGGATGCCCGCTTGTCCGTCTCCGCCGGCGAAGATAACTACGAGGCCTATCTGGGTGGTGTCAGCGGTGCGATTATTGCCGACACCCTGTATTTTCGCGCCGGCTTCGATGTCAACAGCGTTGACGGCCAGTATCGCGACCCCGACAGCAGCTACCTGTTCGGTTCCGAAGAAACCGACAGTTTCACGCTCGGCATCGTCTATGCCGCTACCGAGGATCTCGAATTTATTCTCAACTACGGCAATGAAAGCGTCGACGATTCACTGTTTGCCGGTCGCAATATCAGCAGCCCCGCCAATGCCTGCGAACTCGGCGGCACCGTTACCTGGTGGTGCGGCGAACTGCCTGCCAACGATGCCGGCCCCGTTTCCGCCGATACGGACTTGCTCGGCGGCAAGGCGGGCACCGCCCGCGATACCGAGCGCTGGGACCTGACCGTTAACTACCTGCTGCCCAACGCGATGGAAATGACGGCCATTGTCGCCCGCACCGATATTCAGCAACGCCTGGGTAACGATCAGACATACTCCTCCACGGAAGTGGATGGTATGCCCGATGTGGGCGGGGTGTTCGTGCCCGGCGGCCCCAACCCCGGTTTTTACATTCGCGGCGCCGAGGACTGGAATTCTCTCAGTTGGGGTGATACCGAATTCAATTCGGCTGAGCTGCGTCTGGCGTCGGCCGCGGAGCAGCGGTTGCGCTGGATGCTTGGCCTCTATTACTACGACGAAAAGGAACTGGATGCGAGCGCCGGCGGTGCCGGCCCCAGCTTTTCCCTCGAGCGGCCCGCCTACGACCCGGCTTCCAACCGCAAAGGCGAGGCGGTATTCGCCTGGACCGAATACGACATTGACGATCGCATGACCCTGAGTGCGGAAGTCAGGGTCCTGACCGAGGAGTACAGCACGGTTCTGGTCGCGCCTCTCAACGGCAGTGAGAATATCGACGAGGATTGGGATGAAACCACCGCGCGCGTGTCTGTGAGCTACAGTCTTATCGAAGAGGTCACCCTTTACGGTTCCGTGGCGACCGGTTTTAAAGCCGGTGGCGTCAATAACAGCGCTACCGTTATCGCCCAGGCACCGGAGCTGGTCGCCTACGATCCGGATACCGTAACCACTTATGAGTTAGGCGTGAAAAGCGACTTACTGGATAATCGATTGCGAGTCAATGCCGCGGTCTATTACAACGACTGGGAGGAGCAACAATTATCGACGGCAGTGATCAGCAACCAGGGCAACGTGGTGTCGGCGATCACCAATGTGGGTAACACGGATATTTACGGCCTCGATCTCGATATCACCTGGCTGCCGATCGAGGGTTTGGAACTGTCGTTGGCCTACGCTTATGTCGATGCGGAGATTCAGGAAGGCATCGATGCCCGGCGCCATTTTTCAGCCTACGGCGACAGCGATATTGCCGGTTTTGAGCCGCCGTTTGTGGCCGATCACCAGTATACCCTGACCGCTGCCTACCGCCGTGCGCTGTTGAATACCGGTTTTGATTTTTATGCCAACACCAACTATTCCTACACCGACGACGGCCGCTACCTGCAGATTCAAAACACCATGGACCTGGGCGAGGCGAAGATTCTCAACGCCCGTATCGGCCTCAGCAATGAACACTGGGATATTGCGTTTTGGGGCAGAAATCTCACTGATAACGACAATGCCATTAGCGGCATTCGCTATGTCGATACCAATGTGTTGTCGCAGACATTTGCGACGGTGCGCCAGCCGGTGGCGCTGTTTGGCAAAAAAAGGCAGGTGGGGGCGACGGTGACTTATCACTTCTGATAGGGAATTTTTCGATCCGGGTTTGCCGGTAATGGCACTTACTTAAGCAGAAACGCGCCAGTCGATCGGTCTGCCGCGATATTCTTAAACTAGTTCGACAGAGAGAGTTCAGGGGTCGATTAATTGTGCAAGTTCTCTTAACCCAGTGCCATTCGGGCCTGCTGGGAATGGCACTGGGTTAAGCAAATATGTGCCAACTGACCGGTCTGGCCCTGGCTAAAGCCTTCAGAAACACGTCGTGAACCCGTCCGTGGGGACTTCCCGACAGCGTCCCTGCTGTCGAGAGTTTCTGAAGGCTTTAGCCAGGGCCAGACCTACCTTCGGCACACTTAACCGAGATTGATGTGACTGGGGCGGTAACCAATCAACTGGCACATTTTTGCTTCACTAAGTGCCATTCGGGTCCGCTGGTATTTGCATCAGCAGGTGCATAGTCTATGGAGACGGTAATGCAATCCAGTGGTCTATCCAGGCGGCGTTTTCTGCAGAGTGCCGGCGGGCTCACCGGCGCGGTCCTGTTGCCGCTGCCGGTGTTGGCCCGCCGCCGCGAAGACGTCATTGTCATAGGCGCGGGCCTGGCCGGGCTCTACGCCGCGTCGCTGTTGCAGGAGCGGGGTTACCGTGTCACGGTATTAGAGGGCAGCGACCGTATCGGCGGGCGTCTCTATACCCTGGATAACGTGCCCGGAGGCCCCGAGGGCGGCGGCAATATTGTCGGTCCCAGCTACGCCCGTTTTCTATACACCGCAAATCGGCTCGGGGTAAAGATGCTACCGCTGCGGCGTGCGCCCGGCGACGAACCCGAGCGACAAATACTCCATATCGATCGCCACAGGATTATGCCGTCGGCATGGGGGACTTCGATCCACAATCCGTTCCCCGCCGACCGCAAGCAACTGCTGCCGGGACAGCAACTGCGGCGCCTGCTGGAGCCCAACCCGATCGTCGCGCTGGACGAATGGCTCGCCCCCGGCAATCACAAACTGGACGTTCCCGCCGAGACCTGGCTGCGGGCGCGGGGTATCGACGCGGCAGGTCTGCACCTGCTCGATATCAATAACAGCTACGGCCGCACCCTGGCAGAAACCTCGGTGTTGAACCTGCACCGTGTCTACGCCAATTTAAAACTGGGTTTCACTACGCCCGGCGGCGCAAAAACCGTGGCCGGCGGCAACCAGCGTTTTGCCGAAGCGCTGGCGGAATCGCTGCGCGACGGTGTGCAGCTCAATAAAGCCGTCACCGCCATAGAACAGACTCGTGGCATCGTAGTCGTGCGCTGTGCCGATGGCACCAGCTTTCAGGCCCGCCACGCCATCGCCGCGGTGCCTTTCAGCGCGCTGCGGCACCTGGACATCAAACCCGGGCTGCCGCCGTTGCAGGCCGAGGCGGTGCAACAGCTTTCCTACGCCGCGGTTTTTCAAGTGCACCTGGTGGTGGAAAAGCCGTTCTGGGAGGGGCGTGGCTTCCTTCCCAACGTTTGGTCCGACAGCCCGCTGGAGCGGATTTTCGCCAGCGATCCCGGCGCTACCGGCACCATTACCAATCTCACCGTCTGGATTAACGGCAAGGGTGCGGAAGTGTTTGACCGCCTGCCGCGAGCAGAGGTCGCGCCGCGAGTGCTGGCGGAACTGGCAAAGGTACTGCCGGAATCCAAGGGCGCCGTGCGGGTGGCGCAAACGGTTTCCTGGCAGCAGTCGCGCTTTGCCGGCGGTGCCTGGGCCGACTGGCGCCCGGGGCAGATTCGGCGCTACGGGGCGGCGCTGGCCAAACCGGCCGGCAACCTGCATTTTGCCGGCGAGCACACCGCGCGGGCCATGTCCGGTATGGAGGGCGCCATGGAGTCGGGCGAGCGGGCGGCTTTTGAAATTTTGGATAACGTGTAGAGTAACCCTTCATCAAGCTCCTGGTCGGAGGGACGAGCTTGCGGTCGCAGCGCTATATCGGCACCGGGTCCGGTTTCTGAGGCCGGGCTGTGTTGAGAACCTTTGGTGGTAAGCTTTATGGTATTGAGGAGATATTTCTATGACTGCGCACGCACCCCCGGAAAGTGAATTACCCAACGCCCTGGCGACCATAGTCGGCCCACAATTCTTACTGACCGATGCGCAATCCTGCAGCTTTTACGCCCAGGACGTGTTTACCAAAGACCTGCCGGCGCTGGCCGTGGCGCAGCCGGCCGACACCGGCGAACTGGCGGCGCTGGTCAAGACCACCGTTGCCGCCGGTCATGCGGTGATTCCTCGCGGTGGCGGTATGTCTTACACCAGCGGCTATGTGCCCGCCGGCGCCGGGGCAGTCATTATCGATATGAGCCGTATGGATCGGGTGGTGGAAATCAATGCCGAGGACATGTATGTCACCGTAGAGTGCGGTTGCACCTGGAAGGCTCTCCACGAGGCATTGCAGGGGACCGGCCTGCGCACCCCCTATTGGGGCACGCTGTCCGGCAGTAAAGCGACCGTCGGCGGCGGGTTGTCGCAAAATTCGGTATTTTGGGGTTCCGGGCAGTACGGTTCCGCAGTCGATTCGGTGATTGGTCTCGAAGTGGTATTGGCGGACGGTTCGATCGTAAAAACCGGTTCCGGGGCGCAGCGCAACAGCACGCCGTTTTTCCGCCACTTCGGTCCCGACCTGACCGGCTTGTTTACCTGTGATACCGGCGCCCTGGGTTTCAAGGCCGTTGCCACCCTGCGCCTGATACCGGAATTGCCCGCCAGGCGGTTCCTGGCGTTTGACTTTAAAACCGCCGCCGATGCCCTGGCGGCCATGAGCGCTGTCGGGCGTCGCGGCCTGGCGATGGAGTGCTTTGGTTTCGATCCCTTTTTACAGGCCCAGCGTATGAAGCGCGAGAGCCTGGCCAAAGATGTGAAAGCACTGGCCGGCGTTATGAAGTCGGCCGGCTCGGTGCTGGGGGCGCTGAAGGAAGGGGCCAGAATTGCCGCCGCCGGTCGCGGTTACATGGACGATGTCGATTATTCCGTGCAGATCATTATCGAAGAGCGCAACGAGGCTGCCGCCGCGGCCCTGGCTGCCGAGGTGCGGGTGGTGGGCGAGCAGTTTAACGGGCGCGAGATAGAAAACAGCATTCCCAAAATCACCCGTGCCAATCCCTTCGGGCCGGTCAACAATATGCTCGGGCCGCAGGGCGAGCGCTGGGTGCCCATCCACGGTTTGTTTCCCCATTCAAAGATTCGCGCAGCCTATGAAGCGGTGGAAGCGTTGTTCGCGCGCCATCGCGCGGCGATGGACAGTTACGATATCGGTGTCGGCTACCTGTTTGCCACAGTATCGACCAATTGTTTTGTACTCGAACCGGTGTTCTTCTGGCCCGATGCCATGACTGAAATCCATCAGCGCAGCCTGGAACCGGACCACCTGGCGCGGTTGCAGGGTTTTCCGGAACATCTCGAAGCCCGCGCGGCGGTGACAAAGATACGCGATGAGATGACGGCACTGTTTACCGAACTGGGCGCGGTGCACTTGCAGATCGGCAAGCACTATCAGTATCGCGAGGGCATCAGGCCGGAGAACTGGCAACTGATACAGGCGATCAAAGCGGCGGTGGACCCGCGGGGCTGTATAAACCCGCAGTCACTGGGTTTGGAGTAGCACGGTGAGCCGCCGCAATTATGTGACGCTCGATGTAAATACACCTCCCAGTGTCTCGCCTGGCAGCCGGGGGGCCCAACCGGCGGACAACGGCCACTGGCAGATTCACTATCGGGAAGCGGGCGAGGGTGTCCCGTTGGTGTTGCTGCATCCCTCGCCGCTGTCATCGGCGTTTATGGAGCCGCTGTTGTCGCTGTTTGCCCAACGGGGACGGGCCATCGCCTGGGACACCCCCGGTTACGGCCAATCGGACCCCCTGCCGGCGCCCGGGGTTGGACTGGCTCCCTATGTGGAGGCGCTACACCGGTTTATCGGGATTCTCAAACTCGACCGGCCGGTAATCTACGGCTCGGCGACGGGAGCGCAGATTGCCATTGAATACGGTAAAGCCTACCCGCGCCACACCCGTGGCCTATTGCTGGAGAATGTCGCCTGGTTTTACGACGATGAACGGGAAGCGATGATGGAGCCGTATTTTCCGGACCTCACACCCCGCGCCGACGGTAGCCATTTTGCTGAAACCTGGCATATGGTCAATCAGCTCTACCGCTACTTTCCCTGGTACGATACTTCGCCGGAGACGCTGGTTAACAGCGCCGCTGTACCGGTAGACGTGTTGCATAAAACCGCGCTGGACTACCTGCGGGCGGGGCCGGACTACGACCTCGCTTATCGTGCGGCGTTTATCAACGAGCGGCCCGAGCAGTTGCAGCCGTTACGGGTGCCGACGCGTATCCTGCGCTGGCGTGACAGTCTGTTGAAAAAATACAGTGATCGCCTGGATGCTGCGGAGTTGCCGGTGTCTATTGAGATGCGCTTTGCCGACAGCGGGCTTGAGGCGCGTTTTGACGGGCTGGATACTGCGCTGGGGGAGTTGTTGGGTGGGGCCTCGTGTAGGCACACTGGCACCAATTATCGAAAGAATTAAGCAGCAGATTGGTAGTACTGACATGGTGTCACAGCGAGCTTCCGATAATCGTATAAAGGATTTGCGTGCCGTGTCGCTGCTAAGTGACCGCTTTGTTCCACAATTCCTGGCCAATAACGAGGAGGAAGGAGGGCGCCGTCTACCGAGTTGCAAGTTTCCATTCTGCCGACGCAAGGCCTTTAATGCGGTGGTCGAGTGATTGAAATATAATGCAAGTTAATATCGAGCATCCCTCTCGGGGTAAAGTAGAAATGGCATCTAACCACATTCCCGACCAACGCACTTACGCCTTTCACCTGAAGGCCAGTGAGATATTGCGGGAGAAACCTGAACGAATGGATGAAGTACGCAGTGTTTTAGATCACTGGCGAGCAATGACTGGAACACAAGCAGAAGGCTGGGCTGAAAAATGGCAAGCGCTTATCAAAGATTTAGAGGTATCTGAGATCGCAGACTTAATTTGTAACTCTGGCGAAGAAATGGACTTTTATCGAAAAAGCAGTCCCTTCGCTTGCCTGCTATCAGATGCAGAGCGTATGGAAATAATACAAAGGATTAAATTCGACTATGAATAAGGCACAACTCGAGCACATTCTTCTTTCTGCCGCTAAAGTGGGAGGTGGTCGAGCTGTAACTGGATATTGCCTCGAGGTTCACGGCCTTGCCGTAGCTAAATATGCGGCAGGTAGAGAGAAAGATCATATTTTTCTGGCTGTTATGATCAACAAAGGTATGTTAAGAAAAAAGGAATTGATGAACCGCGTATGTAAGACTAAATGCATTCAACTACAATGCATTATTGACCGAATAAAGCGCGATTTTAAGAAATACGCAAGTAAGCATCATGACTTTGGAAAATATGTGCCATCGTCTGCGCAAGTATTGCCGAGCAAAACTGACATAACCAAGCAACAGTTTATTGCAGCAGTAAAGGAGAGGAAAAATATAATTTGAAAAGCTTAGCTACCACTGATATTGAAGCCCGTGGCTTACCTTCCGGCTCCTGCTCTAAGGTAGGGTGATGTCGTTGCACTGTGGATGTAAATTCTAGTGCTTCGACCAGGAAGTAATTTCACTTCGGTGGCACTTAGGTCTCGATCCGGGCTGATTAAGGAGACCAAAACCCGTTTTGAGGTGAAAAGATTCACTGGTCAGAGCACTAGCTTACTAAACTGCAAACTGTAGCAGCCTGGTGGCAAGCAGGCGGAGTGCGCTATTGGGCGAGTGCCTCTTTTAATGGTGTCTGTTTTTACCTCGCCATTTGCATCAATTAGATAGAAAAACGGCGAAAAAATCCCGAAAATCAAGTTGTTCACGCCAATAAAAGAGCAGCTTCGCCGTCTGACTGATTAGTATAAACAGGACTTAGTGGCCACCCGGTTTACCGTCACTTTTATCGCCACGCTTGTCGATTATCTTCCTCATATAAGTCCAGCTGGTCTCATTCGGGCGCTGGTCGTCCACCGGCGGCGCGTGGCGGTAGGCCGGATAATTCGCGGCGATTTCCCGCTTCATCAATTCCGGCAGCTCGTCCCAGCTTTTTAACTTTGCCCCGACCGCATTGAAATAGAGCAGGCCGGCCCGGTCGCCCATTTCCATCCAGGGTAACCAGCGGGAGATACGCACCCAGGCGATATTGGCGTAAGCCGTGTGCCGGTCAGCATCCAGTAACTCATCGATATCGCCGTTGAAATCGAAAATTTCAGTGGCATGGTAAGTACCGCCCACATACTTCTGGTAATCGCCGCCGAGCGGGTTGGTATAGAACAGCGGCACTTCGAAGTTCATAAACCAGGTCTTGTTGATGACCCGGGGTTTGAACGCCCTGGTTTTGCCGTCGGCGGTTTTGCCAAAACTCGGGCGCTGGTTGACCGGATCGTTGGCAACGTGAATCACCGCCACTTTGGCATCGGTCCAGGGGTTTTCCCACTCGCGCAGCACCGCGCCGGTAACGGGGTCGAGATACAGCATGATTTCCCGGGATACCAGCCGGTAACCGATGCCCCGCTGTTGGTCCGTGACGGTGCCGCACTGACGCACGTTCATCCCCAGCAGGTTAAAAAGGTGCTTGTCCCGCTCGCCGGGTACCCGGGCGTAGGCGCGGCCGTGCCAGACGTAGGTCATCTCCTTGCCGTCCTCCAGCGAGCAGTGCAGCTTTCGCTGTGCTTGCACATAACCCTCTGCGGTATTGAAATCAATTTTGTCGGCGGCGGCGATTGTCAGCGGTGATAGCGTCACTGCCAATAACACGTTTTTTATCAGGGTGAGTCGTTTGCGACCCGCGCCTCGTTTGCTCTTCATGTTTCATCTCCAGCAGTTTTGTGGGATTTCGTTAGACGGCTCTTTATTTGTTACACGGTTCTCTGTTATGCGGTGTCTTGCCAGGTGGCGCTTTCAATCAACTCAATCACTTCCCCGGCCGCACCGCGCAGACAGACCGTTCGCGCGCCACCATAGGGCGGATCGAATTGCACCGATGGTGTGTCCGCCAGCCCCGGCACATCGTCCAGGTTGCGCACACTGAAGCTGACCATGGCAATGCCCGCCGGCAGGTGGCCGGGACGGGGCAGGGCGGGGGTAGCCGCGGCGAGTTGGTCGATTTCGATCAAAGTGTCTCCGGCCAGTTGTAGAGTTGCGACCGGATGGCGTTTATCGACCGGGTAACCATAGGCGCGATTGACGACGGTAATCTTGGTTTCGAAGCACAGCCCCCGGTTATCGGCGATGGCTTCATACTCCGCCAGCGCCCGATGGCGCTCGTGGCAGCACAGTACCGGAATAAACAGACTGTCGACCGGGCAGCGGGCCCGGGGCAACCGGAACGGCGGCGCTTCACCGTTGATCTCAGTGAGGTAGAGCACCTCGCCGGCCAGGCCGGCCACCTGCATGGCGCGGATATTATCGCTCACATCCAGGTTTGCCGGCGGTCCGATAATCGAAAACGGCGCCACCCGTAATTTCTGCCCCAGTGTGTCGACGTCAGTCACACAGACTTCCAGCGCCAGCCAACCCGTGTGACGCAACGGCTGCGGCGGCGGGCACTCCGGATCTTCGATAATTCGCAACCAGGGTTTACCCACCCGGTTTTCCAACACCCAGTAGCGACACCCCGCCAGTGCCGGAGCCCCCCAAACTGCCGCCAATTCATGACTCAGAACACCCCGGTGCCCGACCTGTTGCCCCAGGTGATCGGTGTAGCTGGCAACTGTTTCACTGCCGCGGTCGGTGACGAGTGTGCCCATCAGGGCAGTCAGACTCGGACTCGTTTCGCTCATGGATGGTTAATTGTTAAGGCTTTTAAATTTAAAAGTTATAATACTATATCAATAATTCATAAATCCAATATTTTCTCAGAGCGATTTCATCCGCAGCCGAGGTCCAATTACTAACAGGGCAGGTAAAAGTAAGTTGCCGGGCCAATTTTATGAATAAAGACTCTACTCTTATAAAATACTAAAATATAATGATATGTATATATATCAAAAATGGCACTTTAAATACTATGTGCCTCAAATACAGCGCCGACAGTGATTGTGAAGGAGACCAGCCGCAACCATGGGCAAGACCTTGTTCGAGAAAATCTGGGATGACCACCTGATCGAGGCGGCGCCGGGCGATGCCGGGCTGCTTTATATCGATCGCGTGTTTCTGCACGAACGCACCGGCGCCATTGCCCTGCAAAGCCTGGCGGAGGAGGGCCGTTCGGTGCATTGTCCGGAGCAGGTGTTTTGTACTATGGACCATATCGTGGATACCTTTCCCGGTCGCGGCGACCGCACCCGGATGCCCGGCGGCGAGGCTTTTATTCAAACCACCCGCAACAGCAGCCATGCCGCGGGGATCAATCTCTTTGATATCCACGACCCCCGCCAGGGTATCGTCCATGTGGTGTCGCCGGAACAGGGCATAGTGCAGCCCGGGTGCACACTGGTTTGTCCCGACAGCCACACCTGTTCGCAGGGGGCACTGGGCGCGCTGGCCTGGGGTATCGGCTCCAGCGAGGCGGAGCACGCGCTGGCCACCAAGACGCTGCTGATCAACCGTCCCCGCACTATGCGGGTCACCTTCGAAGGTGAAGTCGGGTTCGGTGTCGGCGCCAAAGATTTGATTCTGCATTTGATTGCGAGCCACTCTGCGGCCGGCGGCGCCGGCTATGCCATCGAGTTTGCCGGTGCCGCCGTGACGGCGCTGGATATCGAAGCCCGGCTGACACTGTGCAATATGGCGGTGGAGTTTTCCGCATTTACCGGGCTGGTGGCACCGGATGAAAAAACCTTTCGCTTTCTGCAAGGCCGGCCCTATGCGCCCCGCGGCGCGGCCTGGGAACAGGCGTTGGCGCACTGGCGCACACTGCGCAGCGATGCCGATGCCCGTTTTGATCGGGAGATCACGATCGACTGCACTGGCGTTGCCCCTACGGTGACCTGGGGCACCAGTCCCCAGCAGGCCTGTCCCGTCAACGGCGTGGTACCGGCTCCCGCCACCACCGGTGACAGCCAGGCGGCGAAGTCCGCACAGCGGGCGCTGGTTTATATGGATTTGCAGCCGGGGACCCGGTTGACGGATATCCCTATCGATGCGGCATTTATCGGCTCCTGTACCAACAGTCGTCTCAGCGATCTGCGCGCTGCGGCTGCCGTCTTGCGCGGGCGTCGGGTGGCCGCCGGGGTGAAAGCGATCTGTGTGCCGGGGTCCTCCCAGGTGAAACGCGCCGCCGAGGCCGAGGGGCTGGACCGGGTGTTTACCGATGCCGGGTTCGAATGGCGCGAGTCGGGATGTTCCATGTGTTTCTATGCCGGCGGTGAGAGCTTTGGTTACCGCGAGCGCGTCATCAGCAGCACCAATCGCAACTTCGAAAGCCGCCAGGGACCCGAGACGCGCACGCACCTGGCCAGCCCCACCACGGTGGCGGCTTCGGCAGTGGCCGGCCGCATCGCCGATGTGCGGGAGTTTGCGGCATGAGAAAATTTACTCGCCACACCGGCATCGCCGCACCCTTGCTGCGGATCAATATCGACACCGATGCCATTATCCCCTCCCGGGAAATGAAACGGGTTTCCAAGCACGGGTTGGGGGAGGGACTGTTTGCCGGTTGGCGCTATACCGAACCGGGCGGGCGGCAACCGCAGCCCGACTTTGTCCTGAACCGACCGGAGTACAGCGGCGCCAGCATTTTGTTGTCCGGTGCCAACTTCGGCTGCGGCTCCTCCCGCGAGCACGCGGTCTGGGCGCTGAAAGAGTACGGCATTCGCGCGATTATCGCCGCCGGGTTCGGCGCGATCTTTTACGGCAACTGCGTGCGCAACGGCCTGCTGCCCATCGTGCTGCCGGAGGCCGCGATCAAAGAACTGGCAGCCGAGGTGACGGTCGATCCCCGGTGCCGGCCGCTGACTATCGACCTGCAACAGACCCTGGTGCTGACTCCAGGCGGCACCAGCCACCGATTCACCATAGAGCCGGCTCCGCAGGCGATGTTATTGGAGGGGCTCGATCCGATCGCCGTGACCTGGCAGCAGCGCGAGCAGATCGCGGCTTTCGAAACGCGGTATCGACGGCGCCGGCCGTGGTTGGTTATCGAGACTTGAACAGCGGCAAAAAAAAGCGGGCGCAAAGCCCGCGGTAAGCAGTCGGAAAACAGTTTTTATAAAGCGTGCACGATACCGTCGCGCACCAGTTGATCGATATCGGTTGTCTCATAGCCCAGTGCCGCCAGCGCTTCACGCGAGTCTTGCCCGGCGCCGGGTAAATCGCGCCGCAGGCCGAAGCGCTGCCCATCCACTTCCAGCGGCAGGGCCGGCAGTTTGGTCTGCTCGCCGCCGGGCAGTGTTACCGGCAGCAGGCCGTCGCCGTGGTTGAGGTGGGGATCGGTAAACAGATCGGCCGGTTTGTTGATAGGTGCGAAGGGCAGACCGCTGCGATCCAGTTTCGCCATCAGCTCGGCCTTGGGCAGGCGGGCAAACAGCTCACTGATCACCGGCAGAATATGTTCGCGCCGGGCGACGCGGCCGTTGTTGGTGGCGAGACTGGCATCGGCGGCGAAGTCGTCGAGTTCGAACGCGCTGCAGAACAGCCGCCACTGGGTATCGCTGACCACACCGACAAACACCTGCTCGCCATCGGCGCAGTGGAAGATATCGTAGATTGCCCAGGCGGAGCTGCGCACCGACATGGGCGGCGGCGGCGTGCCGGTGACCGCCTGCTGCGCCATATGCTGGCCCACCATAAAGGCGGTGGTCTCGTAGAGCGAACTGGTCACCTGGCGGCCGCGTCCGGTGCGGTGGCGCTCCTGCAGTGCCGCCAGGATACCGATGACCCCGAACATACCGCCGGTAATGTCGATAACTGAGGAACCGGCGCGCATAGGCCGCTCGGGCAGGCCGGTCATATACGCCAGGCCGCCCATCATTTGCGTCACTTCATCGAGGGCGGTGCGGTGTTCGTAGGGACCGCTGAGAAACCCTTTCAGGGAACAGTAAATCAAACCGGGGTTGAGCGCCGCCAGCTCGGCATAGCCGAGACCCAGCTTGGCCATGGCATCGGGGCGGAAATTTTCGATCAGGATATCCGCCTTCGCCGCCAATTCGCGGGCGATACGGTGGCCGGTCTCGGACTTCAGGTCGATACAGAGGCTCTGCTTGTTGCGGTTGTACATGGCGAAGTAGCCGGCACCGGAGCCCTGCAGGCGCCGGGTGTTGTCACCGCGGAGCGGCTCCACTTTGATGACCCTGGCGCCCAGGTCCGCCAGGATCACGCCGGCGGTTGGCCCCATGACCATATGAGTGAATTCCACGACCTCAATGCCGTCCAGGGGGAGCGTCTGTGTGTCTGTCATAATGCCTCTGTCACCGTGCCTTACTGTATCCTTGTCGCGCGCGCCCTGTCTCTAGCCAAATCCTATAGGCCCCCGATATTCGGGGCGCCGGTTGCCACGTCTTTCAGGTTTGGCTGTGCGCTTTCTTGAATTTATGATATAACAATATATCAATAGGTTTAAATTGTAAAATGCATCTGTGGCGACTGGATGAGAAGTGGGGGTTGGTTGATGCGGTATGTGGTTGTTGAGGGAGTGAACTCAGAGAGGGGCTCGAAGAAACGAAGTGGCACCATTCCAGGGGGACACAACTGAAGTTATGTCCCCGCACTGTGCCACCGCGAGAGGGACTTCGACCGCCACCATGGCGATTTGGAGTTATTTGCCTTGAGTACTATTCAAGTCAGATGGCGGTTGAGTGAACGGGTGAGAATTTACCTGGAAGTCGGGTTAGAAATCAGATGGGAAGTCGGGTTAAATGGCAGAGATAGATATTGAAATCAGCGAGGTGGCGCCACGGGACGGTTTGCAGAGTATTGCACCCATCATGCCGACCGCGGCTAAGAAAACATGGCTCAGCGCCCTGGCCGCGGCAGGCATTCCCGAGATCGAAGTGGGCTCCTTCGTGCCCGCCAGATTGCTGCCGCAACTGGCCGATACCGCCGAACTGGTGGCCCACACCCGCGTATTGGCAGGGCCGAAGGTGGCCGTGTTGGTGCCCAATCTGCGCGGCGCAGAAAACGCTGTCAAAGCCGGTGCCGATAAGATTACCCTGCCACTGTCGGTCAGCGAAACGCACAGCCTGCGCAATGTCAACCGCACCCACGCCCAGATGCTGGAGGAAGCCAGGCGTATTGCCGAATTGATTGGGACACTGCCGCCAACCCGACGCCCGAAGTTTGAGGGCAGCCTCTCCACCGCGTTCGGTTGCACCCTCGAAGGGGAGGTACCTGAGTCCCGGGTGGTGGAGCTGGCGGAAGCACTGATGGCGGCCGGTTGCGATGAGGTGGGACTGTCGGATACCACCGGCTACGCCAACCCGGTACAGGTAAAGCGCCTGACCCGCAAGGTTTGGGCGGCAGTAGGGCGCGAACGTCTCACCGGTATCCACCTGCACAATACCCGCGGCCAGGGCCTGGCCAACGCACTGGCGGCGGTAGATGTCGGTCTCACCACGGTGGATGCCTCCATGGGTGGTATCGGCGGCTGTCCCACGGCGCCGGGTGCCAGCGGCAATATCGTCACCGAGGACCTGGTGTTTCTGCTGGAGGCCATGGGTCTGAGAACCGGCATCGATTTCGAGGCGCTGCTGGCGGCCCGGCGGGTACTGGCCGAGGCGTTGCCGGAGGTGCCGCTATACGGTTTTACGCCGGATGCCGGCCTGCCCAAAACCTTCGCCCCTGCGAATGCCTGATCCGCTTGTTTGAGGAGCGCAACCATGCCCGTAACCACGTCTGTCCAGTCTACACCCGGCGCGTCAACCCAGGCCCCGCCAACCTATACCGCCCTCGCTTTACAGACCACGTGCCAGGCGGTCAATCGCCTCAATTCCCGCGCCGAGGCGCGCAAGCGGATGGCGACCACGATTGCGCACCTGGCGCAACTGATCAGCGGCAGCAAGGGTTTTATCACGGCCTTCAACGGCACCGATACCCGGCTGGTGGTATTGCCGGAATATTTCCTCACCGGCTTTCCCATGGGTGAAAGTATCGAGGGCTGGTCGGCAAAAGCCTGCCTGGATATGGACGGCCCGGAGTATGACGCCCTGGGCCGTATCGCCCAGGACAATGCGCTTTACCTGTGCGGTAATGCCTACGAACTCGACCGGCATTTTCCCGATCTCTATTTCCAGACCAGCTTTATTCTCAATCCCGGCGGCGACGTCATACTGCGCTACCGGCGCCTGGTGTCCATGTTTGCCCCGACGCCCCACGATGTGCTGGATCGCTACCTGGATATCTACGGCGCCGAGGCTTTGTTTCCGGTCGCCGATACCGAGATCGGTTGCCTGGCGGCGGTGGCTTCCGAGGAGATTCTCTATCCGGAAATCACCCGGGCGCTGGCCCTGCGCGGTGCCGAGGTTATCTGCCACAGCTCCAGCGAAGTGGGCAGCCCGCTCGCCACGCCCAAGAATATTGCCAAGCGCGCCCGCGCCTACGAAAACATGGTGTATGTGGTGTCTGCCAACAGCGCCGGTATCGCCGGTATTGCCTTTCCGGGGGCCTCCACCGACGGCCACTCGCAGGTGGTCGATCCCCACGGTCGTGTGCTGGGGGAGGCGGCGGGTGGCGAGTCCATGTGCGGCAACGGCGAGATCGAACTCGAGGCGCTGCGCTGGGCCCGGCGCCGGCCGGGTATGGCCAATGTGCTGGCGCGCCAGCGGCTGGAACTGTTCGCCTCGACCTACGCCGAGAGCAGTATTTATCCGGCCAACAACATGCTCGCGGCCGGCGAGCCGATCAAACCCGAGCGCTCTCATTTTATGGAGACACAGCGGCGGGTCATCGCCAAACTGATTGCGACAGGAGTGATTAAGGCATGATCCAAACGGTGAGAAACCCCCGCACCGGCGAGCGGGATTACACGTTTGAACCCGCCGATGGGGCTCGCATAGCCGCTACCTGCGAACGCCTGCGCCGGGGTCAGGCGGCATGGGCGGAGGCAACGCCGCCGGCGCGGGCGGCGGTGTTGCAGCGCGGGAAGGCGGCGCTGCAGGCGCGTCGAGACGAGATTGTCGCAGCGCTGTTTTGCGATACCGGACGCATGCGGGAAACGTTGCTGGAATTCGACGGCGTCTGCCGCGCCATCGACCGCTGGTGCGACTGGGCACCGCCCTGGCTGGCGCCGCAGTCGCCGGTAGCTACCACTGTGCCGTTTCTGCAGGTCGCCGCCCAGGATGTCGCCTATCCACTGGTCGGTGTTATCAGTCCCTGGAATTTCCCGCTCCTGCTGTCTTTAATCGATGCGATCCCGGCGCTGCTGGCGGGCAGCGCGGTGGTGATAAAACCGAGTGAAGTAACCCCGCGCTTTATCGAGCCGGTGCGCCAGGCCATAGCGGCAGTGCCGGAATTGGACGCGGTGCTGGCTTATGAAGCGGGTGCCGGCGCTACCGGCGAAGCCCTGATCGGCGCCGTGGATACGGTGTGTTTTACGGGCAGTGTGGCCACCGGCCGCAAGGTGGCTGAGGCGGCGGCAAGCGCGTTTATTCCCGCCTTTTTGGAATTGGGCGGCAAAGACCCGGCGCTGGTGCTGGCCGATGCCGATGTCGAGCGCACCAGCGCGGCCCTGGTGTGGGGCAGCATGAGTAATGCCGGCCAGGCGTGCCAGTCGATCGAGCGGGTCTACGTCCAGGCACCGCTGTTCAATACGTTGGTCGAGAGCCTGGCTGAGCGCCTGTCGTCATTGCGTTTTTGCACCGGCACCGACCCTGCCGCCGGTGAACTGGCCCCGGTGATTGCCGCCAGCCAGGCGGGGATACTGCAGGCCCACCTTGACGACGCCGTCGCCAAGGGCGCCAAGGTAGTCTGCGGCGGCAGGATAGAAAATATCGGCGGTGGCCTCTGGTGCCAGCCCACATTACTGACCCGGGTCGACCACAGTATGCTGGTAATGACCGAGGAAACCTTTGGACCGATTTTACCGGTGATGGCGTTTGGCGAAGAGGAGGAGGGTATAGGTCTGGCCAACGACTCGCGTTTCGGGCTCTCCGCGGCGGTATTCAGCAGTGACCGGGCCCGGGCCCGGGCGGTGGCGGCGCGCTTGCAGGTCGGCGCCGTCAGCATCAATGACTCGACGCTGACAGCGGTTATGCACGAGGGTGAAAAACAGGCCTTCAAGCTGTCGGGTATGGGAGGGTCACGCATGGGGCGGGTTTCGCTGCGCCGTTTTGTGCGCCGCAAGGCGCTGCTGGAAAATACCGAGCTGGCCTGGGACCCCTGGTGGTATCACCAGGCCTGAGGACGGGGTATCTCAGCGCGTTTTTTTCAACGTGTCTTCAGGCGTGAGATCCATCTGGTACTGGAATCGATCAGGCCGATAGAGCACGTGCAGGTAGTCCACCAGTTGCTCGCCGGGATCGAACGAGCGGCGCACCAGGCATAACAGCGGAACGCCGGACTCGGTGTCCAGTGCCGCCGCCACTTCCGGCGTCGCCGCCATGGCCGTCAGCGTCTGGGTGACGTGGGCAATTTCCAGCCCCTGGTCGCGAAAGATTTCCAGGCGCGGCTTGGTTTTCAGCGTTTTCGGGCCGATCTTCCTGGTGATACCGCGGGTCCAACTGGAATAGTAGCCAAACGGCTCGCCGTCGCGGCTGCGGACCCGGATCACCCGCAGCGCAGTTTCACCGTCGGGCATTCCGAATTCGCCCCGTATTTCGGCCGGCGGCTGTAACTGGTCGAGCACCAGCACCTCGACATCAGTGCGCCGCGCCATACTCTCGATTTCCTGCAGCATGCCGATCAGCGGCGCCTTTACCGGCTGCGGCCGGTATTCGTAGGTTACGTGGGTGCCTTTGCCGCGGCGGCGTTCCACCAGGCCCTCGGCGGCCAGCTCGTCCATGGCACGCTTGGCGGTGATACGCGAAATATCGAAACCCTGGGCCAGTTGCTGCTCGGTGGGCATCTGGCTGCCGTTGGGCAGGGTGCCGTTGAGTATATTGTTTTTCAGCAGGGTGTAGAGCTGGTGGTAGAGGGGAGTGGGGCTATCCTGGCGCAGTGAGCGGCGCTGCTGCTCACTGAAAAGCGATGTAATGGGGTCCATAGTGGTGTCGGCCAAATGTTCGGTTGTGCTAATCATATAACAAAGGCCGGGTTTTTAGTACATTTGCGGTGTCTGGTTCGTATCGTTGTTCTGACCGCATAAATCTATATGTTCAGCGATGTAATCAATCAGGCTGCGGACCCGCTCACTGGCGGCGTTATCGGCGTAATACACCAGCGAGACGGGGATGGGCATATCGAGCAGTTTGTTTTTCAGCAGCGGTATCAAGCGACCGGCTTTGACATCACGCCTGACCGTAAAGGCCGACAGACAGGCAATGCCATTGCCTTGCAGCGCCAACTGTCGAAGCGATTCGCCACTGTCGGCCAATACGGCGGGGGTGACGGCCAACGGGGTTTTATCGGGGCCCAGGACGGGCCAGGTATTCAATTTCTCGGGTTTGGTAAAGCCCAGGCAACAGTGATCCCGGAGGTCCGCGGCGCTGCCGGGGACACCGCGGCGCTCGATGTAGCCGGGGGCGGCATAGATACCGCGGTAAGTATCGCCGATCTTTCTGGCTGTTAAGCTGGAACTTTCCAACTCGCCGATACGAACGGCGATATCGACTTTGCGCTCAATCAAGTTGATCGTCGATTCGCTGGACTCCAGCACCACCGTTATATCCGGGTAGCGTTCATTGAAGCCGGCGATCAAGGGGGCGATGGCGTGCAGGGTGAAAGGGGTGGCGGCATCCACCCTGACAATGCCCCGCGGGCGACCCGTTTCCTCCAGGAAATGTGCCTCGATGGCATTGATGCCGGCAATAATCCCCGCAGCGCGATCAAACAGCCACTGGCCCTCCTGGGTCAGGCTGATATTGCGGGTCGTGCGGTTTAGCAGGCTGCTGCCGAGCTTGGTTTCCAGCCGCTTCAGGCTGCGGCTAACCACGGAAGCTGCCAGGTTGAGGCTGTCTGCGGCACGGCTAAAACTGCCGTTTGCGACAATGGCGTTAAACAACACCAGTTCGTCTATGGTGACCTTGGTTGTTTGCACGCCTGCTACCTCGACTGTTGCCGTTAAAGCAATAGATTTTTAGCATTGCGGGCATTTTTGTCAATTAGACGCAATTCGGGTCTGATAGAGCGCTATCAGGGCTGGTAGGTTTGAAAGGAAGTCGAACAGGGAAATTCTATTCGTGGCTACCAGCGGAAGTGGGACATCCACCTCCGCTTGCACTGTTTATCCCACCGTGAACAGGTCGGATAAGTAATTACGGCAACTTGAAAACACGATGTTCGGTATCGCCCTCCAGGGACTGCGGTGCCATTTCAATCCCATCAACCTGGAAACGAAACTCGCCTGCACCAGTAAAGTCTTCATAGAAACGATACTCGCCTCTTGCATTAGTGAATGTACGGTATTTGATACCGTCCGCGATCACAACCACTTCTTTTCCGCCCAGGGCTTTACTGGATCGACTGACTAGCGAGCCCTGTAATCCCGGTGCAAAGCCGGTTTCTATCGGGGCAAATGCAAACGTTTTATAAATAACGTCGTAGTAAACCCGCATGGAGGTTGGACCTGTGTAGCCATAGGCTGGACCACCAATTGTTACCGACGCCGATTCCGACGTGCCGTTTGTATTGGAGCGGGTATCTGTATCGGTCCAGGTCCATTTTCCCGATACCTTAATTTTTGTTTCAAAAATGGTGATGAAGTTCAAAGTGCCTGATGTTGATAATCCAACACTGTATTCATTCTTTACGGAAGATGAACTCACGTTGCCATGGGAGTAGGTGGCTGTAAAACTTAAGTTCGATACGGGATCTCCGGGCGCATAGGGCGGCTCGTAGGGGAATGTGGTGTACAGTGATTTAAATCGTGAGGTGTCTATCGGGGCTGATTCATCACTAAATGCGTAGGCCGCCAGTATATCGTCATAGTCGTCTGTCGTAATACCATAAGCTGCCAGTCGGTTTACTACACCCGGTGGCATTTGCGCGGGGTTCCGCAAATGTCCTACGTATACGTATTGAAGTTCCATAACTGCATTTTCATCCACGGTCCATTCCCCGGCGGAGGGTTCCATGGTTAAATCCAGCGTAGGGCCAAGCCACAACCAGATCTGATCGCGATTGTGATCGATGCCATCCACCGCGGGGCCACCACGGCTGATTTGCAGCGAAGCTGTTTTCTTGATGTCCATAACTTCGCTGTCTGTAGTACCTCTCCCATAACCAAAACTTCCACTCGTCGAGCCGCCGGAGCCGAGAAACCCCACTTTTGCTTCCACAGTAACAGAATAATTGTGGTTAAAGGAGTTGCTCGATGACATACTGCTACCCAGCGAGCTTTGTGAGCCATAACTCACAGAACTTGTGCTGCCGCCTCCCTGTGTTCCCGGTGGTGCGTAAACGGTTGTCATAATTTTATATTTCGGTGTGACCTCGCCTGACGGCGGCGGTGGGTCTGCAGGCACCAAGCATGGGCCGAACATAGCATTTTCGCCACATATTTTGATGCCCTGCTTGCCATCTTTAAAACAGGTAACCGTCCACCCCGGTGGCGTACAAAACGCAAATACTTGCTGCGTAAAAGCAAATAGTGCAATCAATAGCACAGCGTGTAGAAATCTTACATTGATGTTTTTCATGACTTGCATCCTCCTGCAAACGATCAGATGGGATACTTCAGAATACATTCAAATTGATTTGATCAGTTGATTATTAACCTCCTTTGTTATTTATGACGCTGTCAGCATTACTCATTGGCAAACTTTACGGCGAGACTAAACGGTCGAACAAATAGCAGGCAATTTAAGTGTCAGCACTTAAAGGACGATTGATATTAAACATCGAAATGACATTAGATTTAGAAATCTTCGCAGTGAGATTCCGTGATCTATAATGGAATGTTGTAGTTTTAATAGATTGTCAGAACGTACCATAATTTATTCGAGCCGTCTTGCAACTATTTTTAGACATGAAACCTTATTTTTAATTTATTTTTGAATAACAGGTTAATAGTTGACTTTACCCTGGCGCTTGCTTCATTTTCTCGAGCAGGAGTAGTGTTAACCGGTGCAGTAGAAAGCTATCGCAAAGAAAGCCGTTATTGCATCCAAGGTAAAACCTTGACTCAGCGAAGGCACGCTGTTTTTAATACATTTGAATGCACTATTAAAGTTCACCACAGAATCAGAGCAAGTTCAGCTCGTCAGAATTTCCGTTATCATAGACGCCACCACCTCTCCCGATGGTAGAGTTATGCGACTAAAAATTTTCTTAATTGAGTACCCACTATCGCTTCTTGAAGCATTCTCAAAAATATATTCTTCGACATCAATTGTGAGAGAGAATGAAAAAATCCAAGACTTTTTAACATGTCGCTGTCCAGTATTTTCTCTGGTCAAAAATGCACATCTGATTGTTTTCTGAGAATAAAGTTGGATCGGAGTAACTGTTCAAGAATTTCAAACAAAACACAGCTATTGCTTTGTTGGCTACAGAGCATGCATATTCGGTTCTTTTAAAAATAGCATTGATCTAAAGACTCAACAATATTACATTGCAGATGTTTTCGGCCGGACTGGCGCCGGTCTGCCCGTTCCGACACGGCAATTCAAAATTTCAAGGAGCCGCCCATGTCTCGTATTGAGCCTTTGACCCTCACTCAATTGGACGCCGAGCTACAGGCAATCATGTCCGCCGGTGAGGACATGATGGGATTCACACCCAACGACGGCCTGATTATGGCCCGCAAGCCGGCGTTGCTGAAAGCGCTGCTCGGGTTGGTGCAGGCGGTGTACGAGCCCGGCTCGGTCCCCATAGGGTTGAAAAAGCTGGTGGCATTGATGACCAGTAGTGCCAGCGGCTGCCGGTATTGCGAGGCCCACACGGGGTTCGGCGCACTGCGCGTCGGTGTCGATGAGAACAAAGTCGCCGCCATCTGGGAATATCCCACCCACCCGCTGTTCGACGCTGCCGAACGGGCGGCGCTGGACTTGGCCAGGAACGCCGCCATGGTTCCCAACGCCGTAACCGACCAGGATTTTGCGGCGCTGCGCGAGCATTTTACCGATGAACAGATTATCGAACTGGTGGGCGTTATCTCTCTGTTTGGTTTTCTTACCCGCTGGAATGCCACGCTGGCCACCGATCTCGAAGCGGAGCCCGAGGATGGTGTGCAAGGGCTTATAAAATAACCTGCCCAATGGATCGGCGTTACCTGATGACAGAGGTCCTGGTTTCGGAAGGTCTAACACAGTCACCCCCGGCGTGAACCGGCCAGGGTGGCACGATCTTGCCCTGTTAAAAAGCCTTATTAAAGCCCGCAATAAACCGGAGCCAGCCCGAAATGGTACTGATTGAAGTGACATGGAATCCGCGCATGAGTTGATTCAGTTTTTTGCAGTTATCCCTGTTGAACGTTAAAAGCATCCAAAATCTCACCGGCAGTGGCCGACCAGACGCTGTTATGCCCGGTGATATAGGCCAGCACCTGCTCCAGCCGGCCAATACGATGCGGTTGGCCCAGCATCCACGGGTGAATGGAAAGCGACAGAATACGCCCGCCTTCACGCTGCGCTTCCTCTAACAGGAAATCAAAGGCATCGATAACCTGCTCTTTGTAGGCGTCTTCGGAATGTAGGTTATTCATCAGGATAAACCGGTCTTCCAGTTCCATCGACAGTGGCATCGCGGTCAAGACACCATTGCGGGTGGTAAACGGATAGGGCATATCGTCATTGACCCAATCGCAAAAATACTCGATCCCGTTGGCGGCCAGTAAATCCGGTGTCTGTTCGCTTTCATTGCGGGCCGGGCTGATCCAGCCGCGCACCGCCCGCCCGGACAGTTGTCGCAGCCGCGTCACGGCACGCTCCACCTGCTCGGCTTCCTCGGTCGGGTCCTGGCCGCCGTAGTGCAGGGCGTCCATATGCCAGCCGTGACAGACGATCTCGTCGCCGCGGCTGAGAATTTGCTCCAGCAAATAAGGCGCGCGCTCGGCCAGGCGGGTGTTGATGGCCATGGTCGGCTTTACACCGTACTGATCGAACGCCTGGAAAAAGCGATAGATGCCCACCCGATTGCCGTAGTCGCGCAAGGTAAAGTGGCGCAGGTCGGGGTAGGGCATGGTCATGCCGCCAGGCGCTTTAAACGGTTGGCCGCGCTGATTGAGCGGGAAAAATTGCAGTGCGACATTCACCCAGAGCGCAATCTTTTTGCCGCCGGGCCAGGTGACCGGTTTGCGATCCGCCAGCATCGACCAGGTGTAACGATCATGGTCCATACCGTAGCGGCGCTGCGGGTATTGCAGGTAGTTGTCATCCAGCGCCATAGTCAGCGAACCTCCGGTGTGCGGGCGGCAATATCGCCCAGCGCCTGATCGTAGCAATGCTCGAGAAAGTAATCGGCAATCTCGCGCCCGGTGGTGACCCAGACATCGCTGTGCCCGGTGATATACTCGAGCGCTTCTTCAAAGGCCCGCAAACGGTGCGGGCAGCTCACCTGGTAGTTGTGGGTGGGAATGCACATCACCGTGCCGGACGTCGCCCCCTCGGCGTACAGACGGTCAAAGTTGTCCTTTAACATCTGCCCGTAGCGGCGCGGTTCCACTTTGTTGACGACGTAGGCGATGGTGTCGTTCATCTCCAGCGAGTAGGGCACCGAGATAAAACGTTTGCCGCTGCGCACTTTCACCGGTGTCGGCTGGTCGTCGTGAAACAGATCGCAGGTATAGATACCGCCGACCTCGGCAAACAAGTCCAGGGTGTGCTCCGAATGCGACAGCGCCGGCGCCAGGTAGCCGGCCGGCTTGCGTCCCGTATGGTGTTCGATGGTGGCCACCGAATCCTCGATCATCTGCCGCTCCTGGGCTTCGCTGAGGCCGTAGGTGTAGCGGGTGTTATAGATACCGTGGCTGAAAAATTCCCAGTCCCGCTCCAGGCACTGTTCGATAATTTCCGGGTGGTGATCGCACAGCGCGGTGGACAGGGAAATGGAACCGCGAATACCGTACTTGTCCAGCAGCCGCATCTGCCGCCGGTGGCCGACGCGGTTGCCGTAGTCGCGAATCGCATAACCCGGCACGGCCGGCGCCGGTTGCGGCCAGGGCGCCCGCTGCGGATTGGGCGGCGGGTTCAGTTCGTAAAACTCAATATTGGGTGCGACCCAGAACGCCAGCCTGGCACCGCCGGGCCATTGCAAGCGGGGCCGGTTTTCGTAGGCCCAGTAATCGTAAAATCCCGGTTCTTCGCCCATAGTCACTGCCCCTGGCCAGACCCTGCCGGCTGCCGGTTGAGCCACTCGAGAACCTCCTGCACATCCAGCACATCGGCATATTTCAGCGCCAGGTCGGTAAGGTTGGCGTAGTGGTAACTTTCGTGTTTATCGGCCACGCACTGCTCCGGCACTATGGTGCGGTAGCCGCGGCTGAGACTGTCCACGGCGGTGGCGCGGATACAGCCGGAGGTGGAGCCGCCGGTAATGATCACGGTATCCACCTGGTGCCAGACCAGTAACGACTGCAGCGGCGTTTCAAAAAACGCCGACGGCATTTTCTTCACGTACACGGCATCGCGCACCCGGTCTATGTCCAGGCGATCGTCAAACTCACTGCGCACGGAATCGAACTTGATATTTTGCAGCGAGTCGGGCGTATCGGTGCGGGTACCCCAGACGCCGGCGTCCTCACCGGAGGCCATATAGGCCACATGGGTCCAGACCACCGGCCAACCCAAGGCGCGAAAGCGGGTTGCCAGCGTGTTGATATAGTGCATTTGCTGCGGGTCGGTTTCGTAAGCCGTTTTGAACAGATCGGTGCGGGTATAGGCTTTTTGCGGATCGACATTCACCAACGCCGCCTTGCTGCCAAAACCGAAACGGGCGCGGGTGGGGTTTGCCTTGATATCCAGGTAAATCGCCTTGGCGGTCTTGGTGGTGGTTTCCATTAGCTCTCCGGAATCATGCCTGCTGGCATAAAAGTTATATAGCTATAACTATATAGCGTAGACTTGCATGGGTAAAGTGCGACTGAAGCCATTATAGAGAAGATCGGCCGCTACCCGGTCGCCAGTTGCGTAAGGGCCCAGCCACGCTACTGCGGGGGTTTGATAATTATCAATGCGACGGGCAGTGGGCTCCAAGTAGGGTGAAGGCAACCATTCGCCATTCGAATGATGAAAACCATAAAAATATTAATGTTATAGATATAGGACAATAGAGTGTATACAATGCCGGTAAACGGCCCTACTGCGAAGATAGCCGCCCGAGATAAGGAATATCTGAACAGGAGGAAAATCGCAGAGGCGAGGCACATCCATAGAGCTGCGTTATGACCCCTGAAATTCAAATCCTGATTGTCACCGCCGCGACCATCGCCTTTGTCCACACGCTGCTGGGGCCGGACCACTACCTGCCGTTTGCGGTAATGGCCAGGGCACGCGGCTGGAGTCTGCGGAAAGTGACGGGCATTACCCTGGTGTGTGGTCTGGGCCATATCGTCGGCTCTATCGTGCTGGGGTTTGTCGGCGTGGCCCTGGGAACCGCCATCGCCACCCTGGAGTGGATCGAGACGGTACGCGGAGAACTGGCAGCCTGGGGCCTGATCGCTTTCGGCCTGGTCTATCTGGCCTGGGGGCTGCGGCGCGCCCACAAGGGCCGCCCGCATTCCCATCTGCACGCCCACGGCGACCTGGTACACAGTCATGCCCACAACCATCACGGCGAGCACGCCCATGTTCACACAGCGGACGACAGCAAAAGCCTGACCCCCTGGGCGATCTTCCTTATTTTTGTATTGGGCCCGTGCGAGCCGCTGATTCCGCTGTTGATGTACCCGGCCGCCCGCGAAAGCATGCTGGGTGTGGTGCTGGTCACCGCAACCTTCGGCCTGGTCACGGTGGTGACCATGTTGGGTGCAGTCATCCTGACGGTGTGGGGACTCCAGCGCGTCAAGGTGCCGGGCCTGGCGCGGTTCGGACACGCCCTGGCCGGCGGCACGGTGCTGGTATGCGGTGTATCCATCCACCTGGTGGGACATTGACGGGAAGACTGGTGACCACGGATGCAAAGCGGCTGAGAGTGCAATGAGGCAGAGCGATGAGTGACTTGAACGCCAGTGTCGATAACGATCGCAATGACCGTCCTGACTACGGCGCGATCGATGCCGTAGTCAATATCTGGACCGCCGAGGCACTGGCTCAACGCCCGGACTGGACCGACGATTTCTTCGTCGGCAAGGTCAAGGGCCAACACGACAGCAGCGGTATCCCTTTGACCGCGATGCTGGCGCAGATGGATGCGGCAGGTATTGAAAAAGGTCTTCTGGTGGCGGCCAAAACCGGTCGGCCGGGCCTGCCGGGGTCTTACCATATGCCCTACGAGATTGTGGCCCGCGCCTGTGTCGAGTACCCCGGCCGCTTTTACGGGCTGGCGGGAATCGATCCATTCCAGGGTATGGACGGTGTCAGGGCACTGGTGGACGCGGTCGAAAACATGGGTTTCGTCGGTGCCCATCTCTACCCGCACTGGTTTGAGCTGCCACCCAACCACGCGAAATACTACCCGTTCTATGCCAAGTGCATCGAGCTGGATATTCCCGTTCAAATGCAGGTGGGCCAGTCCCTGATTTATTCGAAGGAACAGCGCTGCCGCAGCGTCGGGCGCCCCATCTACCTGGACGATATTGCCTGCGATCTGCCGGAGTTGAAACTGATCGGCTCCCACGTGGGTATTCCCTGGCACGACGAGATGATCGCCATGGCCTGGAAACACGAGAACGTCTATATCTGCACCGATGCCCACAGCCCCAAATACTGGCCGCAGAGCCTGGTGCAATACATCAATTCCTACGGGCAGGACAAAGTTATTTTTGGCACCGACTTTCCGGTGCTGCGCTTCGAACGCACGGTCGGTGAGATCGATGCGCTCGGTCTCAAGCCCCGGGTGCGCAGAAAATTTCTGCGCGACAATGTGCAAAAGCTCTACAAAATTGCCTGACCCGGCGGCGGGGTCCGCCCCGCACCGGAAAGGTTTGCAGGAGTCGACGTTATGGCCGGACCGCTAGCCGGTGTGCGCATCCTCGAGCTGACCAGCGTGGTGCTGGGCCCCTGGGCCTGCCAGATGCTCGGCGACCTGGGCGCCGAGGTGATCAAGATCGAACCGCCCGGCGGCGATACCAATCGCAACCTCGGGCCGCACCGTCACGATAAACAGATGTGCTCTCTCTACCTGACCTGCAATCGCAATAAACAGAGTGTCGTGCTGGATTTAAAGGCGGCCGAGGGCAGGGAAGCGGCCTTGCGGCTGGCGGCCGGGGTCGATGTGTTGATTCACAATTTTCGCCCCCGGGCCATGCAGCGGTTGGGACTCGACTACGAGGCGGTACAGGCGCGCAACCCGACGATTATTTACTGTGCCACTTACGGTTACAGCAAAGACGGACCCTACGGTGACAAAGGCGCCCTCGACGATTCAATCCAGGCCGCCAGCGGCATCGCCATGCTGCAAAGCATGGTCGAGGGTGAGCCCCGTTACCTGCCGACTATTGTCGCCGATAAAACTACCGCCCTGACCGTGGTGCAGGCGGTCCTGGCGGCACTGTTTCACCGCGAGCGCAGCGGCGAGGGGCAGGCGCTCGAGGTGCCCATGTTCGAAAGCATGGTGTCTTACGTGATGACCGAACATCTCTGGGGACTGACGTTCGAACCGCCGATCGGGCAGGCGGGTTACACTCGCCTGATGAGTCAACAGCGCCGCCCTTACAAGACCCAAGACGGTTACCTGGCGGTCTTGCCCTATTGGGACAACCACTGGAAAACCTTCTGCGAGTGCGCCGGACGTCCCGACCTGCTGGCAGACCCGCGGTTTATCAATATGCGCGAGCGGCTGAACAATATCGACGCCAGCTACGCCGCCACCGCTGAGGTGATCGCCACCAAAACCACACAGGCGTGGATCGACCTGCTGGGGGAGACCAATGTCCCGATGATGGTGGTCAACACCCTCGATGGCTTGATCGACGATCCGCACCTGAAAGCCTCGGGGTTCTGGCAATTGTTCGAACACCCCACCGAGGGCACTCTGCGCATGAGTAAACCGCCGATCAATTTCGAGAAGACGCCGGCCGAGATTCGCAGTCTGGCCCCGGCGCTGGGCGAAAACAGCCGGGATGTTTTGCGCGCGGCGGGCTACAGCCCCGAGCAGATCGAGGCGCTGGCTGCCGCCGGTATTACGACAATCAGGTGACCGTTTAGGGTCGCCGCAAGTGACTGCGGGCTGGTGGCGGTAAAACGCCGCCTTGTCAAAACAGTTGTTTCCCACTTGTTTTCAGTTTGTTTTAACGACAGGAGCCGACCATGACATTTAAAAATCTCTTTATCGAGCACCGGCGCACGCCCGAGGCGCAGGCCTGGATCGACGAGGAAGTCGCCGCGCAGGAGCAGCGGTTCCAGACTATCGAAAAGCAGATGCGCGACCTGGCGCCACAGCGTGAAATCTGGTACCGGGAGTTTTTCGATCGCATCAGCACCATCGGTTTTAACGCCGACGGCGACGACAAGGTCCGCATCAAACCGGAAGATCTGCCGGTACAACCTGAAGGTCGCCGGGATCGCGTGGTGTGGAAACACGGCACCGACACCGACTGAACCCACGACAGCGGCAACCGACGTATTGACCTATTTGGAGAGAGATCATGGCCCGTCCCCATATCGAACCGTTTTGTGATCGCGATGTTAACTTTAAAAACATGCTGCTGCCGGGTTTTGGCCGCGGCATGGGTTACAAGATGCTCAGCCTGGACAACGACACCGGCGCCTGCAGCATGACTGTGCAATTTGACGGCGGCTACAGCCAGGCGCCGGGATTTTCCTGGTCCGAACTGGAGATGATCGTCATCGAGGGCGAACTGCAGGTCGGTGCGCGCAAGGTGCGCAAAGGGCACTATTTCTTTGTGCCCGCCGGTTACGCGTTGCCGGCGCTCAGCAGCACCGGCGGCGCCCAGGTGTTAATGATGTACAACACCGGCGAACCCAGCCACGTCGAAGCCACCGAGCACCACCCGCTGAGCCAGGTGGACCTTTACCACGATATCGATTCCTATATGGATATTCCCTGGGCCGTGGGCAATGTGACCAAACCCTCCGTGGCCAGCGGCTGTATGATCAAACTGTTGAACTACAATCCCATCTCCCATGCGATGACGTTTTTGTATTGCATGACGCCCAATTTCTACCAGGACAATATTTCCTATCACGACTGTGCCGAGGAGTCTTACCACCTGTGGGGCACCTCCTGGATGATGCAGTTTGGCGACCTGCCTTCCGGCGGTTACTTCTGGCGCCCGGCTTATATCAACCACGGCGCTTTCGCCAGCGAGTTCGGCTGTATCGCCCTGGGGCGCACGGATTCAAAGCTGTTCAATCACTTCCACTACAACCCCTGGACCACGCCGGTGGAGAACCGGGCGCGCTCCGCGGCGCGCATTTACCAGCGCGACCCGCTGTTGTACCGGTGGATGATGAGTAAGGATCATAACCATCCGCACAGCCCGCAGGACTTCGAGCAGACCATGGCCAGGCGCGGTCCCGATTACGACCACGCCGCGGCGGCGGTCTCTGACGGCAAAGAGCATCATCACTGGCACGGCCACCACCACCGTCATGATGGCGATCATGATCACAGTCATAGCCATGAACACGGTCACCGGCACGACTGACCGCGGTGCAAAACAGGAGCAGCGACAACCATGCAACTGGTCAATATTGATCACTCGCCCTATGCCGCGCGGGTGCGTATACAGATTCGCAAAAAAGGTCTGCCGATCACCATGACAGAGTCGCCGGTGCCGCGCAAAACACCGGCGTTTCTGCAGGCCTTTCCGCTGGCCAAGATACCCTTGCTGGCGCTGGACAACGGTGACCACCTGCCGGAATCGGTGGCGATCATGGAGTACCTGGAAGACAGTTTTCCGGCACCGCCACTGCGCCCGCAAGAACCGCTGGCGACGGCCCGCATGCGGGTGTTGAGCTGTTTTACCGATACGCACCTCGGTCCGGCCCTGGCGCCGCTGTTTCGCGCTTTGCTGCTCTCGGACACCGGCGTCGACACCGGCCGGCAGATGGATATTGTGCGCAACGAGTTGGACAAGCTGGACCGTTGGCTGGCGGCTGACGTGCCATTATCGCAGCGGTCGCTGCACTTGGGTGATCTGGTACTGGCACCGACGTTCTGGTACGTCCTGGCTTTGGCGCAGCAATTCGGCGCGGCAGATATTGCCGGCGGTTTCGAACGGGTGCAAAGCTGGTGGACCCAGGTTAATGAGGACCCGGAAGTCAGTCGTGCGATGGGAGAGATGGACACCGCATTTCGCGCTTTTACTGATACGCTGCAAAAACCGGTACCCTGAAAGCGTCGACACACCGAAACAACAGGAACCACCATGAACCACCGCACCCTGCGAGGAAAGATCCTCTACACCAGTAAGAAGCCGGAGCAGGTGGATGCCGAGCGCGGCCGCGAGTATTTTACCCTCACCCAACAGGCCGACGGCACCGATGTGCTGCTGGCCCATTGCGAAATTGACGACGCGCCCAATGTCGTGCGCGACGTGTGCCTGTCGCTGCACCACAGCGACGCCCGCCCTATCGATTGCAGCGTGCGGCTGAGTGTCGGCGACCGTTTCGAAGGCAGTGGTTGGATGCGGTTTACCGAGACTTATGCCGAGTGTGAAACCCACAACCGGCGCGACGGGCGCCTGCACCAACGCCTCGATCTGCAGCGCCCGGTGCGCTGGCTGCAGGCGCACCCCATCGCCGGCGACGCGCTGCTGATGCGACTCTACGATCTGGCCCGGGGCCCCGGCAAGCAAATGCAGTCCGACCTGTTGCTGACCTCGCCGGATCACCGCGGCGCCACCGGGCCGCAGTTGTTTCCGGCCGGTTTCGGCATCGTCTATATCGGCGAAGAGGAGATCACCGTCGGCGCCGGAACCTTTGCCGCCCGGCACTTCCAGGTGACCGATACTGCCGGCAGCCTGCCGGAGGAACACCCCCCGTACGATATCTGGTGCAGCGCCGATGACGATTATCTTTTATTGCGCGCCGGCGCCGGCGGTTATATGCAGACTCACTATGAACTGGTCGAACTGGAGCGGGGCTGAAGGGCGCCGGTCCGCACGGGCAACGGGAGAAACCCTATGAAAACAATCGTTGTTGCAGTCATTATCTGGACACTGGCAACCGCCGCCGCGGCCAAACCGGTGCCCGAGGCCGAGCGTATCCCGGTGGATGTGCGCCGCACAACATTTATCGTCAAGGACGCCGGGGCGTCGCTGCCACTTTACCGCGATGCGCTGGGGATGAAAGTCATCTACGACCAGGTACTCGAATCCGGTGATCCAAAGGACACCGAAAATTATAAAAAACGTCGCCTGGTACTGTTGCGGGCCAACGACGATTTTATCGGCGTGCTGGGGTTGTTACAGTATATGGCACCGGTCAAGCCCGAGCATCGGGATCGTTTCGACGTGCCGGTGCCGGGCGATCCTATTGTGGTGATCAACGCGGACAATCTGCAACAGGTGTGGCCGAAGGTTGTGGCGGTGCCCGGATTGGAAGTGATCAGTCCGCCGGAGCGGATCGAGTACCCGCGGGCCAGTGGCGGCACCATCGCCGTGATGCAGTCGATGATCCGCGATCCGAACGGCTACTGGATCGAAATCAATAAGATTCTCGACGCGCCGGCCGGCCTTGAAAAGTGATGAGACAAGCCTATGAACGATAATCTGCAAGTGCAGCTGGCCCGCAATCCGGCGGGCGTGCCGGTGCCGGAAGACTTCACCGTGGTGACCGCCGCGCGGCCGCAGCCGGCGGCGGGCGAGGTGCTGTGCCAAACCCTGTATCTGTCCCTCGATCCTTACATGCGCAGCCAGATCGCCGGACGCCACCTGTCCGGCGCGGTGGCGCCGGGCGAGGTCATGCGCGGGGAGACGGTGAGCCGGGTGGTGGAATCCCGGCACCCCGGCTTTGCAGCCGGTGACACCGTGCGTTGCTTTGGCGGTTGGCAGTCTTATTCAGTACACGGGGCAGGGGAGTTATACCGGGTAGACGAGGCGATCCAACCCGTCTCTTACGCACTGTCGGTCCTGGGAATGCCCGGTTTGACCGCCTATGCCGGACTGATCTGGCAGGCCGAGCCGCGGGCCGGCGACGTGGTGGTGATCCCTGCCGCTATCGGTGGCGTCGGCGCCACCGCCGGGCAGTTGGCCAAGATTCACGGCTGCCGCGTGATCGGCATTGCCGGCTCCGACGAGAAATGTCGCTACGCGGTCGATGAACTGGGTTACGACGCCTGTATCAACCGCCGCACCGAGGATATTGCCGCGCGACTGGATCAGCTCTGTCCCCAAGGGATCGATATCTTTTTCGATCTGGTGGGCGGCGAGATACTGCAGCTTGCCTCACAGCGCCTGGCGGTGGGTGCCCGGGTTATTCTCTGCGGCCTGATGGCCGAGTACAACAGCAATACCCGGGCAGCGGGGCCCGAGCCCGGGCTCTGGATCAAGGCCCGGGCCCGGGTACACGGGTTGGTGGTATATGATTTTGAGCCCCGGCGCGCCGAGTTCATCAATGCCTGCCTTCCCTATGTCCGCGATGGACGCCTGCAAATGCGCGAAGATATCGCCGCGGGACTGGCGGCGGCGCCGGTGGCGTTTTGCCGCCTGATGCGCGGCGAGAACCTGGGCAAGGCACTGGTGAAAATAGCGGAGGAGGGGTAACGGGGGTATCGACAGACCGCCGGGTAATAGCATAAGGTGCGGAACTATATACTGGTAAGGCACCGGGATCATAAGCATCATAAGCCCCAGGGGAGCTGGAGGCAGTGAGGTCCGCCCGGCTGCGCGGGGTCGATGAGCTGTCTGCATGAAAAGCCACCTGTTTAACATCCACGATATCGTCCTGATCATGACGATGAACGCCTGCATACTGCTGGCGCTACTGCAGAGGTTGATTCTCACCCAAAGGCGGTTGTCCCACTATTTGTTGAGTGGGTTTTTCCTGTTGATTTTTATCAATACCGCCAGCACCCTGGTGCTTTGGAGCGAAGCCCTGCAGGACCTTCCGCTGCGCAACCAGACATGGCTGCCGCTGGCACTGGCGGCGTCCTATCTGCTGAAAGGGCCGGCGCTGTATTTCTACCTGCGCTCGATCTGCCTACCGGCCTTTACCTTCGATTACCGCCACTGCGCCCATCTGGTGCCGGCGCTGCTGGCAGTGGCGGCCATCGCGTATTTCGGCATCGATGCCGGCGACTTGTCGGGGAGCACCAACCCCGTGAAGAGCCAGGCGGTGCTGTGGTTGTGGACGACGTTGAAGCTGCTGCCGGTTATCTATGCTGTGGTTTGTGTCTACACTGTGCGCCATGTCAGCACCACCCTGATGAACCACTACTCCGACCTCGGTGAAATGGGTGCCGGCTGGGCCAATATCCTGGCGATGGGGTATCTCGTGCACTGGGCCTGGTCGCTGTTGACTCACCTGATCGGCGGCCGGATAGCCCTGCGGCTATCCGATGCCTTTGGCATTGTCGACAATTATCTGGCTTTTATCATGGTCAACCTGCTGTTTGTCTACAGCCTGTTCTATGCCCGCCGGCTGGCTGCGGTCACCGCGCCGGAGGACGGTCGGCATCAGGACCCGGATAAAAAAGCGGCCAGCCCGGCACTGCCGGCAAGCGCTATCGACAAAGTCGAGGGCGGTATCCGAGACGCCAAGCTGTACCTGGAACACAATATCACCATCGAACAATTTGCCCGGCGCATCGGTTTGAGCAGTCGTGATACCTCGCAGGTGATCAACGCCCATTTCAATGCCAATTTTTTCGAGTTTATCAACAAGTATCGGGTCGAGGAGGCACAGCGTCTGCTGGCCTTGGAACAATACCGGGACGCCACCATTCTGGATATTCTGCACCGCTCCGGCTTCAACAGTAAATCCGCCTTTCACCGTTTCTTCAAGCGCATTGCCGGCGTGTCCCCATCGGAGTACCGCCGGGCCCACCTCAACCCCTGACACCCCCGCCGCCGGCCCGGGCGGGTAAGTGGCCCGCCCGGAACGCCCCAGTTTCGGTGTTTTGCACAATCTGGGACGACCGGCGCCGGCGGGCTCGTTAGCATGATGGCAAAATGGCACTAGACGCCGCGCCGGTACCCGGCTTCACCGTCGCTGAACGCCGGACCACAGCCGCAGCGCCGCAGGTCGTCCAGAGGCAGTGAATAATGATACTGAATAGCGCCCATTAGTTAGTTGCACCGGATTGGAGTCCGCTGGAGTGATTACCGTGAATCATCGAATACTGTGCTTGATTGCCTGCCCCCTTGTTGTTGCCTGTCTCGCCGCCTGCGGCGGCGGCAGTTCGTCCGGCGCCGATCCCGCGGCACCGGTAGGCGGGGGTGTACCCACCGCGCCCGAGCAGGCCATCAGCCTCAACCAGATCGGGTTTTACACCGGCGGCCCCAAAATTGCCGCAGTACCCGTTCCAGTGCCAGTTCCAGAGACCGCAGCTGCAGCCGAAACCTTTGCCCTTGTTACGCTCGATGACAAGGAAGTTTTTCGCGGCGACCTGTCCGTTGCCCGGCGCTGGCCCCACGCACAGGGTCGTGTGCGCCTGGCCGATTTCTCTTCTTATACCGACGCCGGGCGCTATCGCCTGCAGGTGGAAGGACTGCAGCCGTCCGATCCTTTCACCATTGCCGATAACGTGCACAATGAACTGAACCGCTCGGCGCTAAAGGCGTTTTATTTCAATCGCAGCGGTATCGAGCTGACCGCGTTTTACGCCGATCGCTGGGCACGGCCCGCCGGGCATCCGGACACCGCGGTCGCCGTGCACAGTTCAGCCGCGTCGGTCAGCAGGCCGGAGGGCACTTTGATCAGCGCGCCGATGGGCTGGTACGACGCCGGCGACTACAACAAATATATCGTCAACTCGGGGATTGCCACCTTTACCCTGTTGGCGGCCTACGAACACTTTCCCCAATATTACGCCGCTCGGGAAGGCGCCATTCCCGAGAGCGGTAACAGTCTGCCGGATATTCTGGACGAAGCGCTGTGGAACATTCGTTGGATGCTGAGCATGCAGGACCCGGCCGATGGCGGCGTGTATCACAAGCTTACCACTTTGCGATTTTCCGACCGGGTGATGCCGCATCGGGCCACCGCCGCGCGCTATGTGGTGCAAAAGTCTACCGCTGCGGCGCTCAACTTTGCCGCGGTGATGGCCGTGGCAAGTCGGGTGTTTGCCGATTACGACGCGGAACTGCCCGGCTTCGCCGCTACCTGCGCCGAGGCCGCAGAGCGAGCCTGGCAGTGGGCCCAGGATCACCCCGACCAACCCTATGTGCAGCCGCCGGATATCAACACCGGCACCTATGCGTTTCCCGGTTTTGACGACGAATTTGCCTGGGCTGCGGCCGAACTCTATATCGCCTCGAACGACGACAGCTATTACACCGAGTTCACCCGTTACCGGGCGGCGTCCGGTCTGGCGCTGGGTGTCCCGAGCTGGACCCGGGTAGATACGCTTGCATACGTCTCGCTGCTGCATCACCAGCAGCATCTGAGCGGCGCTGCCGATATTGACGGCCTGCGCGCGGCCTTGCTGAATCTGGCGGATACGCTGCGCGACGGTGCCGTAACTTCCGCCTACGGTGTTGCGATGGGCGGCGGCGCCGGTGACTTTGTCTGGGGCAGCAATGCCGTGGCGCTGAACCAGAGTCTGGTATTGATTCAAGCTTACCGCCATACCCGCCGTATCGACTACCTGCACGCGGCCTTGGCAAACCTGGATTACGTCTTGGGCCGCAATGCACTGGCGATGAGTTTTGTTACCGGTATCGGCCAGCGCAGTCCACAGCATGTTCACCACCGGCCCTCCGCCGCCGATAACGTGGTGGAGCCGGTGCCGGGCTGGTTGGCGGGCGGGCCGCACGCCGGCCAACAGGATGGTTGCAGCTACCCCTCCGACCTGCCGGGCGCCTCCTATCTCGACGACTGGTGCAGCTACAGCACCAATGAAGTTGCCATCAATTGGAACGCGCCGCTGGTTTATGTCAGTGGGGCTTTGGAGGCGATAAGCTGGTGACGCTATTTATCCCTTTCTTCGCCTTTTGCAGCCGGCTCAGTTCAAACGGACGCGACCGGGAGGTGTCGATGACAGGCGCAGCGACATTCATGACAGACGCAGCGGCGCTCCCGTCAGTCAACCATAACGACAACAGGATTTTTTAAGAATGCGTACTCTTCTCTATTTTGTAGGCCTTGTAGTTCTAGTGCTGGGCTGTAGCGGCGAGCGGAGCGAAAGTCCCCGGCTCGACAGCCACCAGGCCGCCGGTGCTGCGCCGGCGCCGCGTATCAATCCGGCTATTTGGCCGCAGCAGTCACCGCCGTTGCCGCAGGACCCGGCGCTCGAGCAGCAGATCGCAGCACTACTCGCACGTATGACGCTCGAGGAAAAAGTCGGCCAGGTGATTCAGGCCGATATCGCCTCGGTCACGCCCGCCGAAGTCAGAGAATACCACCTCGGCTCGATACTGAACGGCGGCAACTCGGCACCAGGTGGTGACAACCGGGCACCGGCGTCGGCCTGGTTGGCACTGGCGGATGAATTTTGGCAGGCCTCTACCGATACCGGGGATGGCGGCGCCGGCATTCCGACGCTCTGGGGTACAGACGCGGTACACGGTCACAACAATATCGTCGGTGCCACCATCTTCCCCCACAATATCGGCCTTGGGGCCGCCAATGATCCCGACCTCATGTACGCGATCGGTCGCGCGACCGTCACCGAGATGCTGGTGACCGGGCTCGACTGGACGTTTGCCCCCACCATTGCCGTGGTGCGCGATGACCGCTGGGGGCGCACCTACGAGAGCTACTCCGAGGACCCGGCTATCGTCAAAGCCTATGCCGGCCGTTTGGTGGAGGGCATTCAAGGCGCTATCGGCAGCGACGACTTTCTCGGCGATACGCAATTGATCGCCACGGCCAAACACTTTATCGGCGACGGCGGTACTGTCGACGGGCGCGACCAGGGAGATAACCGCTCCAGCGAAGCGGCGTTGCGGGATGTCCAGGGCGCCGGTTATCCGGTGGCGATCAGGCACGGCGTGCAGGTGGTGATGGCGTCGTTTAACAGTTGGCACGGGCGCAAACTGCACGGCCACAAAGCCTTGTTGACCGACGTGCTGGTACAGCAGATGGGCTTCGACGGTTTTGTCGTGGGCGACTGGAACGGTCACGGGCAGGTAGCGGGTTGCAGCAACGTCTCCTGTGCCGCGGCGTTTAACAACGGCATTGATATGTTTATGGCGCCGGATAGCTGGCGCGGGTTGTTTGCCAATACCCTGGCTCAAGTCAGAGAAGGCACCATCAGCGAGCAGCGTCTGGACCAGGCGGTGAGCCGCATTCTGCGGGTGAAATTCAGGGCCGGTTTATTCGATGCCGGCCTGCCTTCCAAGCGTCAATACGCCGGGCGCTACGAGTTACTCGGCGCGCCGGCTCACCGTCAACTGGCGCGTCGGGCAGTGAGACAATCACTGGTGCTGCTCAAGAACGAGGGGCAACTGCTACCGGTGTCGCCCACTGCGCGCATACTGGTTGCCGGCGACGGTGCCGATAATATCGGCAAGCAGAGCGGCGGCTGGACCCTCTCCTGGCAGGGGACGGGCAACAGCAATGCGCATTTTCCCAACGGCACGTCTATTTATGCGGGCATCCGCCGGCAGGTAAGCGCCGCCGGCGGCACTGCGGTGTTAAGCGAAGAGGGGGACTACAGTATCAAGCCCGATGTGGCTGTGGTGGTGTTTGGTGAGGACCCCTACGCGGAATACCAGGGCGACCGGGCCCATCTGGACCTGCCCGGGCAAACCGGCCTGGCGCTGTTGCAAAAATTCAAAGCTGCGGGTATTCCCACGGTGGCGGTATTGCTGTCCGGTCGCGCCCTGTGGGTAAATCCTGAAATCAACGCCGCCGATGCGTTTGTGGCGGCCTGGCTGCCGGGTACCGAGGGCGGTGGGGTAGCCGATGTTTTGTTGCGTGGGCCGGACGGCGGCATACAGCATGATTTTACCGGCAAGCTGTCGTTTTCCTGGCCCCGCAGCGCCAGTCAAACCGCCGTCAATATCGGCGACGCCGATTACAATCCGCTGTTTGCCTACGGTGGGGGACTTACCTACAGCGATCGCGTCAGTCTCGGCACCTTGTCGGAGGACCCGCAACTGGCGGTGCGCGCCGGCCTGGCCGACAGTTTCCTGAGCACCGGCGATCCGGTCGCCCCCTGGCGGCTGGTGATCAGGGATACCGGCGGCACCGTACAGGTAACCACCGGCAAGGCGCTGAGTCCCACCGGCGCGCTGGCGGCCACCGCTGTCGATCACAAAACCCAGGAAGACACCAGCTTGTTTGTCTGGAGGGGGCGGGCGCAGCTATCCATCGAAGGCGAACCGATTGATCTGTCAGGGCAAGCCGCTGACGGCGTGGCGCTGGAAATCGGTTATCAGGTTATCGGCGCTGGTGTCAGTCAGACCCGGCTCAGTCTGGGCTGCGGTCCTGATTGCGCCGGTGGTGTCAACATCACCGAGCAGCTCGCCGGCAAACTTAACCGGGGGTGGCAACTGGCACACTTGAAACTCAGTTGTTTCGCCCGAGCCGGCACGGATATGGCCAGTGTCAATGTGCCGTTGGAAGTGCAGGCGGCGGGCCCGTTAAGCCTTCAGCTCAGTCATGTCAAACTGGTGCCCGGCCAGGCCGATGCCGGCTGCACGCTATAGTGGTTGCAATACCTGGGGGACGCCTGCAACCCAGCAACTTAGACGCCCAATACCTGGGGGACGCCTGCAACCCAGCAACTTAAGCGATTAAACGTTAAATGATTCCATAACAAGGATCGAGCGCCGACAGTTATCGTATCTACTCGGCAAACACTACCGGATAATGAGTTTCTGTGCACTAAGTTGCTAAGTTGCAGGCGTCCCGAATGGCACTGCTTTAAGCAAAAGTGTGCTAATTGGCCGGTTTACCGCTGGGTGGGGCTTTCAGAAACACATCGTGAACCCATCCCTGGGGATTTCCCGACAGCATCCCTGCTGTCGAGAGTTTCTGAAAGCCCCACCCAGCGGTAAACCTACTTCCGATATTCTTAACCAAGATCGTTAGGGATAGTGTGGAGGTCGATAAACTGCGCAAATTTGCTTAAAGCAGTGCCATTCCAGGCGTCCCGTTGCTACTCGGCCGTTGTTAACCTAGGTGGCCAACTTTGACATAAATCAATGCGCCATCCTCTTTGGTGTAAGGGCTGTGTTGGCTGAGATGCAGACTGCGTAACCATGATCCTTATCCTTGCCGCTAAATGCAGGGGACCCGGAAGTGGAGTCACTGCGGCCGGACACTTGCGGTATGACAGGGTAAATAGCGGGCATATCTATCGACGCCACGATTCACCACAAAAGACCTATAGACATAACAATAAATTTTATTGTACTGTCCTAATTAGTCGTCGGCCCGACTATCGTAACGGCTTATCATTTATATCAAATTCAATTGAGAGAGCAGGGGTAGCAATGACTCGCAGAACCGTATTTGGGGCCGCGACCGCGGCACTACTACTACTGGCAGTTACAGCCGGTTGCGCCGGCCCTGCGGGCCAGACCGGCAAAGCCGTTGGCGAGCAGAGCCTGGAGGCGGATTTCGCGCGTTTGCTAAGCTGGTTTGGCGGCGAGTACAACAACTACGAACAGGTCTGGCAACAACAGGTTGACGGCCTGGAGGGCGATGCCCTGCACGAACATATCCACCATATTTTCCTGCCGGTCTCGGCGCCCAATATCGGCACGCATACCTACTTCGTAAAGCAGTACACCGACGGTGATTACGAAGCGGTGTATCGCCAGCGCCTCTACCATTTCACTCAAAACCCGCGCCAAGGGGCAATACAGTTAACGATTTACAGTTTCAAGGAAGAGCACAAATATCGCTATACCGATCGCAACCCGGATCTGATCCGGGCGATTACGCTCGAGGAGCTGCGCACGGTGCCGGGCTGTGAAGTCTACTGGAAATACAACGGCGAGTATTTCGATGGCCATATGCAGGCGCAGGCCTGCCACTTCTATTCAACGCGGTCGAAGAAAGAAATCTACATCACCGACACCTTGCGACTGACGGCAACGGAAATCTGGATCGGCGACAAAGCCTACGACGCCGGAGGCAATAAAATATTCGGCCGCGACGAGCCGCATAAAAACCGTAAAGTGCGTTATTTCAAAGGCTGGATGGGGCTGCAACGGCAGAAAGTCGATCCCGATGCAGCCCCTGAGGAATGGGTGTTTGTGAAAGAATTCAGTATCCACAACGAGGGTCAGATAGTACCCATCTTCGATGACGTCGGCAATAAAACCGGCTACTCGGTGCAACTGGCCAGGTTGACCTACCAGAACACCCGCCAACCCATTCTGAAACTGGGGCTGATTGAAGACGCCAGTGGCAAGACAGTGACCTATATCTGGTCCGAGGTGGGTTCCCGGCGCTTGGGTATGAACCTGCGCTGGATGCAAGTGGGATTGACGGCGCAGCAGGCGGCCGCGCTCTAACACCCTCATAGGTTGTCTGCCGGAGAATAGGACTGTAAAGCCGAAGGTCGCTGGGGCCGATGGTAGCTGTGCCGGTTGGAGAGTGCGGGAGATACAGACAGCGTCTATCCGACATGTCACCAGGTGGTGAAGTGGTACAAAATTTACCCAGTTGCAGAGAGGCAGACAAGGTTACCAGCCATCGATGGCAAAGCCCCGCATTTGACAATTGTTAAAGCCGAGGCCGACACGCGCGGCTATGCTGGTTCGCTACTGCAATCCGGATTAGCGCTGAACAAGGGGACATACTGATGGGTATCACAGAGCTGGCCGTACTGAAGTGGCTCCACATTATCGCCATGGTCTACTGGCTGGGCGGTGAATGGGGCGTATTCCAGACCTCCTACAACGTGGTAAACCGCAAACTGCCCATGGATGAACGCCGCCGGCATATGGAAACGGCCTACCGGATCGATATTCTCGCCCGCACCGGTATCATTCTGTTGCTGCCCCTGGGCCTGCATATGGGCGTGATCTGGGGTGTACAGCCGTTTGGCGGCGGCTACCTGATCGCCACCTGGGTGTTCTTTGCGTTCTGGCTGGGGCTGTGCTGGGCGGCGTTTGTCTACCGGGAGACCGATCGCGGCATTCGCCTGACCCGGATCGACGAGGCCATTCGCTTTGTCGTGATTCCGCTGTTGCTGATCAGCAGCTTCGCCTCACTGATGGGCTACGGACCCTTTAACGCCGAAACGGGCCAGAAGTGGTTTTCCGCCAAGGTGTTGATTTACGCACTGCTGTTGGTGATCGGCCTGAAGCTGCGGTTTATCATGCGCGAGTGGACGGTGATCTTTCGGCAGTTGGCGCAAAAAGAAGACCCGGTACTGGAGAGCACCCTGGAAAAATCCATACAGACAGGACGCAACCTGGCCTATGTGTATTGGATAGGTATTGCCACAGTGGCGTTTTTCGGGGCCACCAAGCCATTTTGACAGCCGCTGCAAGCCACCGCCAAACCCCGTCCATCTTCCCGATATCACACCCGGCGTGCTTTGTTCCAGGCGTCGGGTTACTACTGTGATCTGCCCCAGGTTTTTGACATCTGCCGCCCAAAACCATTAGAACCCGCGGCAGATTTGGTGATAGTCTGCCGCAGGGAATCTCTGAAAATGTCTCGGATGACAGGTTGATCAGGGTGAAAAAGTCAGGATGAAAAAGACCGGCACCGGACTGTATCGTCACCTCTCCGGAAACACGTTAACGATGTTTCACTGATGCGATAGCCTTTCTCAGACTCCCGCACTTAAACCAATATGTTTTGGTAAACCGCGCGAGCAGCAGACTATGGCTATCTTTGATAAAGAAAAGCTACAGATCATATGGGAGGAAGAGGGCGCGGACCTGTCAAAGGCCTCGCTCAGCAAGAACCTTTCCGCCGTCGACTACGACAGCGAGGGCAAATATTTTTATATAACCGTCGACAAGGTTTTATTTTCCAACCCGGCCGCGATTATCAAATCGGTGCTCGACGCCCACGGCTATGTATCCAACCTGGAAAACATCCTTTCCTGCCTCGACAGCTTTGTATTTTCAATCCGCGCCAGGGTGCCCGATAAAGAGGAACCGCAGTCGCAACCTGCCCGAGTCAATGAATACCTGCCCTGTATCCGTTTCGAATTGCCGCAAACCAATAAAGTCGGGCATGTCCTGCAGAGTTTCTACGACGAAATTGCCAAATACGAAGCCACCCTGACCGATCCGAAAAAAGCGTTTTGGTCCACAGACGGCGGCGACAAAGAGAGCGACCGGGCGTTGAAAAAAGAAATCCGTCGCCTCGAAGCCGACAACAAAGCACTGCAGGAACAGGTCACCGCACTGACCCAGCGACTGATTGCGGAGCAGAAGTCCCTCAGTCGCGCCTCCCGCGCACTGGATTCGCAGCAGAACCTGCCGGAAAACACCAAGATATGCAGAGTCGAGCAGGTAGACCTCAAGCGCAGGATTATCAAAGTCAAAGCCTTTCGCAAGCTTATCGATGTGCCCACCCATATGCTCGATCGGGTGCCGGAGTTCCAGGCCCGCTGCCTGATTATGTTTGATGACGACGAACAGGTGCCGCTGGGTGTCTTGTTTTTTGACAATGAGGAGTTGGACAGCATCGAGAAGCGCACCGCCGAGTTGCTCTATGTCGAAGGGGACAGCTTCAAGGCTCGGGATTCGCTGCGTAACGAGTTTCAGATCAAAGCCGTCAACGAACTGGAAGCGGACAGCATCAAGTCTCTGCGCCGCGGTATGAAGGTACTGATCTCGATTGCCGACGACTACGTCGTGCGCTTTTCCGTGCTGAATTCGGCCAACGCCAATCATTTTACCCGCACGCTGCAGGAACAGTTTACGGTCTACGAGATCGGCCGCAATCAACTGATCGACGTGAACGACGACGCCACCGACCCGTAACGCCATGGAGACGTTTGCATGAATGGTTTGAAAGAACACAAATACCTGGTTGCATCAGGTAAACGCTTTGACCCGATAACGGTATTTTTCAGCGCCGGCCTGTTGATCGCCGTGCTAGTCTCGGCCGTCAACCTCGAGGGCGGTATTGAATCGGGCAGCACCATTATGTTCAACGACTTTCGCAGCTTTTTCTTTGTGGTCGGCGGCACCTTCGGCTGTTTGCTGTTCCAGTTTGATCTGGCCACGCTGCTACATACGTTTCTGTTGACGATACGCTCGTTTATCAGCAGCCCCTCACGCCAGCTCAACACCACTATCGATGAACTCGACGAGGCGATTATCAAAGGCAGCAGTATCATGACGCTGCGCGAAGGGGAGGAGATCACCGGGGAACTGCTCAACGATATCGTGCATATGATCAAAGAAAAACTCTTTTACGAGGAAATAGAAGAGTTTGTGACCAACCGTGTAGCCTCGGTGTTTTTGACCCGCAAGGTGGCTGTCTCGCTGCTGAACAAAGGCGCAAAAATAGCGCCGGCACTGGGTCTTCTTGGTACCGTTATCGGACTGATCGAAGTGTTACAGTCTCTCGAGGACCCTTCCCGCATAGGGCCGGCCATGTCTCTGGCGCTGATGACCACCGCGTTCGGCTCCGTCCTCGGCTCCCTGGTGTTCACCCCGCTGGCGGGGCGCCTCGAGCACCACAACAACCTCTACCTGGAGACTCATAAACTGCTGATGAATCGGGTCAGTGTGCTGATCCGACGCGAGGAACGCCGGCTTAACCCGGTTGTCGCCAATAAGAAACTGGACGCTGAACCATGAGCCTGGAGCAACTGGCCGGCGAGCACGACGAGGAGGGGCTCGACGCCTTTTACATCAGCTTTGGCGATTTGATGGTCATCTTGTGTGTGTTCCTGGTGATGTTGCTGACCATGAGCAAAATCGAGATAGGCTCGTTTGAAAAAATCAAAAGTGTTATGACCGGCACCACGGAGAATACGCTGGTCGAATTGACCGATTCCCTGGAGGAAATCATCGAGGGCATCCCCGGTGTCCCCGGGGCCTCGGTTCACCTGGGCAAAGACGGCGTGCGGGTCGATCTCGATACCGGTGTGCTGTTCGACCAGGGTAAGGCGATTATCAAAACCGATGCCCTGCGCGCTATCGATCCGGTGCTGCGGGTCATATTGAAAACCGACTACCTGGTTGATGTGGAAGGGCATACCGACGATGTGCCTTACTACCGCATTATCGACAATGAAACCGTGACCAACTGGAGCCTGAGCGGAAAGCGGGCCAGCAGTATGATACTGCACCTGGGTAACCTCGGTTTTGCGCCGGAGCGACTGCGGGCGGTCGGTTACGCCCACACCCGCCCGGTGGTGGACGTCACGGGTAAGCGCGGACCGGAACTCGAAGCCGCCAGGGCCCGCAATCGCAGGGTTTCCCTGTTAATCCGCTAGTGCACTATTGAAGCAGGCAGAAAAAGACCATTAGGATAAGCTTTGAAAAACTCTATTTTTAAACGGGCTAACACGGACACCAGACTGTCGAGAAAGGGCGATCGCCACAATATATTTCATATCCAGCGGTTTAAAAACGACCATGGGTTCTATGTCTACACGCTGGAAAATGCCGCCGAACAAAAGAAAATCTTTATTCCACGCTTTATCTTCGGTCGCTTTCGGGCCATCCTCAGAACACTGCTGAAAACTGAGTTGAGCAAAGCAAAACCCGAACCGTTCGAAAGTTCAGCGGTGTTCCTGAATCGCGAGTATTTTTATTTCAAATCGTCCAGAATGGACCTGGACCATTTGATCATTCAGGATATCGAGGAGCGCCAGGGCTCATCCGGCTATATCACCGTCAGCCGCCGTTGCCTGCCGGCGCTGGACCAACTGTTGTATGACGAGAAACTGCAACATCCCAACGATGTACTCGAGGAAATCATCTCCTACCACAAACTGTTTCAATTTAGTTTTGTAAAAGGCAGCACCAGCATTACCAGCGATCTGGCCCTGCGTAAAGATGTGCTGCAAAAAACCGGCCGGTATTACCCAAAACTGGCCGAAAAGTTGGCGCCCGATGGGACTGCCCAGGCCACTGCCGCCAAATCGAGTGCCAGGTCGACTCCGCAACGGGGTGCCTCGGGTCGCAAGGCCGATGTGGAGCTGTACCGGCCGAAGCTGGGGGAAAGGCTGCACGAGAAGAATATCACCGTTGACTATCAGGAGATTTTCGCCGACAAAAACCTGTCGTTGAAGGTGGCTGCCGGTAACGGAGACGACCAGGAAGCAAAAAAGGGTGGCAGTAAAGAGTCCCTGTCCCAGTTTTCGATTCCACTGTCTGCTCACGACGTCAAAGCCTTCGAAAAAGATCAGTTTTACTTTGAGCTGGGCACTACAGAGTCCACTGAGTTTCGCGACCGCTTTATTGCCGATCGTTCCAGCGAGTTTTATCTGGGCTTCGAAATCGTCGACGCACTGTTCACTTATAATCGGTCGTTGCGTAGCTTCCAGTTTCCACTGTATTACATGAAGGTCAGTATCCGGGAGTCGGGTCGGGGAGTTCACTTGACCTCGAAGCAGGACGGCCGCTTTTACCTGAACCATCTGGCCCTGGCCCATCTGGTGGAAAAGTTCAGCGAGACCGCCGCCGGTGTCGACCAGGTCGATAAGTTCTTTCAGACCCTGCTGGCCCAGACCATCAGCATCGATCAATTGAACGATCGCATCCACCTGGTCCGCCACCTGCCGGTAAAAGAAGATATATTCGACCGAACCCGGGAAATTCTTTTCGGTTACCGGGATGAAAACGGTAAAGGTGGTATTCTCAGCGAACTCAAGGTCAGCGGTATCGAGTGCGACCTGCAAGGTGTCTACCTCTACCGGGCGCAGAAGCTGCTGAGCCCCATCGACCAGGCACTCGAGCACGATCTGGATCATATCAACCTGATCGCCCATCAATCGATGCAACGCTTTTATAATTCCTTGCTCGGCAGGTTCCTGACCCCGGAACTGGCCCGGGACCTGCCCCCCGAGCGACAGCCGCGGGCCGGCGCTGACGGCAAGCGCAATACCACTATCTGGATGCCCGGCAGTCCGCCGCAGAGCACCCGCAAATTGCTGGATGGGCTGGATCACCACGATCTGGTGCTGCTCGAGGGCCCGCCGGGTACGGGTAAGACCCACACGATTATGAACCTGCTGATTCACTGTATAAGCAGTAACCAGCGGGTGTTGGTGGTCAGCGACCAGCAGGCGGCTATCGAGGCGCTGATGGAAAAACTGCAGCAGTACCTGGTGGGCTCCGATCGCGGCACACCCGCCGAGCGGCGCTGGAAGGAACTGCTGCTCAGCGCCGTCAACGTGGTCGATGACGTGCAGGTGGGTGAGCAGGCGCTGGCGGATTGCGTGGCCGGCCTGACAAAGGCTTTCAAAGTTCAGGAGCTGGGGTCAGGTGCGAGTCACAGAAGCGGCAATCTGGAGAAAAAAATGCTGGCGCTGCGCGAAAAAATCGCTGGCCTCACCGCACAGATCGCCGACAAAATGCTCGCCCATATGGGCGAGGAAGTGCCTTTTGCACAACGCGAGCCGAGCAAGCACAGCGACGGGTCGCCGACTCGGGACCTCCTTGCGTTTTTACAGCTACTGACCGCGGGAGAGGGGCGGTCGCGGGCATTGATAGACGCGTTCGTTGCCAATCGAGACAGCCTTATCAGACACCATATGGAAGCGTGTTATCAATTCTTCAAGCTGCCTGCCGGCAGCCGTGCCAGTGAGATGGCCAGGTTGCAGGATGACGAAAAGGTTTTATCTTTGATCTTGGAAAAAAAGGTCGAAGACCTGGCACAGTTCCAGGTTATTACCGCCGACCACCCGCGCCATGAACTTATTCGCTATCTGGAAGAAGTGATTCAGCTCGAAACGGCGGATCAGGGCGGCGAGCTGACCAGGATTACCCGCAAAATCCGCGCCGGTTTTCGGTCTCACCTGATGGTCAGGACAAAACGCTTACAGCGGATGGTTCAAGACCAGATAGCGCTGCTGGACTGCGCAGGGAACTGGTCCGATGGAGTCTGGGCCCTGTTGCGGGATATCCACGAGTGTATTCGAACCGGAGAGGAACCGAGTCGCGCCCTGAACCTGTATCGCGGTATTGCCCGGCAGTCGGGCGCCACCGGCAAGTCCTACCAGGGCGGCTCGATCCAGGGCGATCTCGAGCAGATTGAGGACTTATATCAACAGCAGGATAAAGTCGTCAAAGAACGCTTCGCCGGCAATCTGCGCAGGATTATCCAGGCGGCGACAGCGCCGAAGCGCGGAGGCGGCACCAATGCCGTCACCAGTATCATGGCGCTGGTTGACAACCTCAAACAGTTTACGTCAATTGCTGACAGCGGCAGTGTATTCGAAGAACTCCGGCAAAAACTCTACGACACCTTCCCGGTATGGGTGGTCAGAAAGCAGGTAGTGCCCTTTCTGTTGCCTTGTACCGAGCAGAGCTTCGATCTTGTGATTGTCGATGAGGCCACCCAATGCCGGGTCGACGACGCTATCTCTTTGCTGTTCAGAGCTAAAAAAATGCTTGTTGTGGGTGACGACAAGCAAACGGTTCTGCAGAAAGATTCTATTATTGACGATTATTTATTTAAAGACCATGAATTGGACGAACACCTGAGGTCGACCCAGGCGCGGGGGTTCAAAGGTGGCGGTTCGCATATTTTCGCCCTGGTCAAGGCGATCAAACAAGCGGCAGTGATGTTGGACGAACACTACCGTTGCCCGGCCGATATCATCGAGTTTTCCAACAAATACGTCTACGACGGTGAATTGAAAGTCATGCAGTGGCAATTGCCGGAACAGCCACCATCCGTGGCAGTGGATTACAGCGAGCAGGCGGTTACCACCTCTAAGAAACCGCGCAGCGGTAAGTTCAGAGGCATCGAAACCGAGATGATCGACCGCTACCTCGATTACGTGGCCCGCAGCATCGGTGAGATAGAAAAGTCCACCGGGACTACTGTCAATTTGGAGACCGACGTAGCCTTGTGTTACTTCCTGCTGAAAAACCAGCCCTATGTCAAATCCGTCAAAGACAAATTTTTACGAAAAGTCAATCGGGGTGAGGATATACTGGACGGCGCCGGAGCCGCCTTACAGGGCAAGGAAAGAGACTATGTATTCTACTTCTGGGATATCACCCGTTACAATTTGAGTGCTTACAAGCAGGGCGATGACGCCGACAAAAGAAAAGGGGAGCTGAATGTGCTGATGAGCCGCCCGAAAAAGAAAGCGTTTCACTATTTACACAACAATTTCGAGCAGCTCGAACACGGCAGGACCCAGATTACCCGCTACCTGTGGCAGTCCCTTATGCGCCAACAAGAGGCTACTGAGACTCCCGGCAGCGATGCCAAAGCCAGCGCCCAGCCGCTGATCAGCGGTCTGCTCAAATTCACACTTGAGCACGCCAGCAATCGCAGTGCCCAGGATATTCGCCAGAGTATACAGGGTGACCATATCGACTTTCGCGAAGACATTGCCATCGGTGATACCCGTCATATCGTCGATGTTATCGCTTTTCCCCGCGGTGCAGTCGAACAGGTGGTGGGACTGGTCGATCTGTCCGGGTTTGACGCCAAAGTGGAAATCGGCCAGGAGATCGTCGACTATTTTTTCCAATTGAAACGCGCCGCACCGGCCATTGATCCGGTCTTTGTTTTCCCCTATGAAATCATTGATGAGAACAGCCAGACCTTTCGTTCCCTGATTTACAAACTCGAACATATGGAGACCGAGCACAACCGCAAACAGGCGCGTCGCAAAGAAGCCTAATCGGACCGGCCCCGGCGAACGAAGTGACTGATATAAAGAACCAGTTCTCAAAAAAAGGGGGACGTTGATGAAAAAGCCCCGAATTCCGGTACTATCCGGCCATAGTTAGGCGCAATGCGCGTTACTGATTTGTAACCACCAGGAGGCAACCCATGGGCAAAACTATAATGACCAGCAACCCATTTGCGACAGGGCTACTGCTGCTGTTTTTAAGCAGTGCGGCAGCGGCCGACAGCAGTGCTATGCGCGCTTCCCTTTTTAGCGAAGCGGATAAAATCTACAGCACGGCAAAGGACGCCCGGGCCGATATTCTGGCGCCACGCAGCTATGGCGAGGCCACCAAACTTTACCAAAAGGCCGAGGGCCGTCTGAAACGCGGACAGAGTATCGAGAGAATACGCCAGGACCTGGATAGGGCCATCGAGTATTTCAACACGGCGGTGGAAGCCACGCGCCTGGCCGATGTCACCTTTACCACGGCCGTGCAGGCCCGCAACAATGCCGAGGCAGCCCAGGCCAACGATTACGCCAAAGACAGTTGGAAGGAGGCGGAAGAGCAATTTGCCACTGCCGCCCGCGCGCTGGAAAGCGGTAATGTGAACCGGGCCAGAAAGTATGCCGATACAGCCGAGGCGACCTATCGCGACGCCGAGCTGGCAGCCATCAAGGTCAACTACCTGAGTGAAGCGCGCAAACTGATCGCCAGTGCCAAGAAAGCGAAAGTGGATCGCCTGGCACCGAAGACGTTGAGTAAAGCGCAGGCGCTGTTGAAGGACGCTGAAGCAAAACTCAGTGCCAGCCGCTACGACACCGATGAGCCGCGGCTGCTGGCCAAACAGGCCAAGTACGAAGCCAAGCATGCCATCTACATCGCCGATATCGTCACCGACTTGCGGAGCAAAAAAATCTCACCGGAGGACCTGATTTTGCAATCGGAAAACCCCGTGGTGGAAATCGCCAGCGCGCTGGATCTGGTCGCGGAGTTTGACGAAGGTCTGGCGCCACCCACCGAGCAGATCAGGCAGGAAATCGGAAAACTGCGGCAACAGGCGTTTGAGTTGGCGGAGCGCCAGAATCAGATACTCGCCCTGGAAACGGAAATGCAGTCGATGGAGCAAAAGCTGGGGGTTCAGTCGCAACGGCTGGAAAAACAGGAGCAACACCGCCAACGACTGCGCCAGGTGGAAAGTCTGTTTTCACCGAGCGAGGCGATCGTGCTGTCCCAGGGGGATAATGTGGTCATCCGCACGATAGGTTTGAATTTTGGCTCCGGCAGCGCCAATATCGAGTCCCAGTATTTCGGTTTGCTCAAGAAAGTTCAGCAGGCATTGCGCCAATACCCCAATGGCACCGTGGTGGTGGAAGGGCATACAGATTCTTTTGGCAGCGACGCGCAAAACCTGGTGCTGTCGAAAAAGCGCGCCGAAGCGGTCAGGGACTATCTGTTGGCCAACCGTCCCAGTGATGTCACCGGCCGTATCGACGCCGTGGGTTACGGCGAATCGCGCCCCATCGGCAATAACGAGACGCCGGAGGGCAGGGTGAAGAATCGGCGGATCGACCTGCTATTGATTCCGAAGGTCTAAGTTATTGTAACTTTGGATGACTTTGACTATGGGTCATCATAGTTCTAACTTTCTGTAGCTATAGACTTAAGTAGACCACCCGTCCTCCGGCAGGTGGTCTACTTCCCGCCTGTGCACCTTTCCCTGCCTCTTACAGCTGGGCCGACCCGGATATGAAGCGCTAGGGACACTAAAAACTCAATTAGTGTTAACAGGCCCTAGCACACGGAAATCGCCTGCCGCGGCTCGGCTGGCCAAACGACTGCCGTGGTTTTTTTAAAAAGTTAACATTTGATTGCTTCTCGATAGGTAATCATTACCGAATTTTTTCATTTTATCGACATCATTGCGTTCAGACGAAAGGTGAAGCTCCTCTAAGATCTCAGCGGTCTTGACAATATCAGACCGCATCTTTTCCAAGGCATTTTCAAGTGTGTAGGTAAGCTTGTGAATATTGCCGGCATCTGTGCTCGTTAGCGTTTCTTTTTTTAATATAGCCTGCAGTGTTTCATTGTAAGTTTTCAACAGAGAAGTCGCTTGCTGATAGTCGCCGACATCTGCGCCTTTGTAATGACGGATGCTAGTTGAATCAGTGTCGGCATGGGTATTACCTACAAATAGGGACAGAATTAAAACGAAAGGCAAAGCGATTTTTTTGTTTGTCGATACAGTCATATGGATATTCTCTAGATATAGGGGAGGGTAGTTAAGTCAGTCTTCTGGGCAGCAGGGCAATCAACCAGCCGCTAACAGTGATAGCACCCAACCAGACCAGCAGGCTGGATACCAACCCTGTAAACCCGAGGGCAAACCCCGGCAGCAACACAGCAACCACTGTCAGCCATCGAATGGACTTTGGCAAAGGCCAGTGCTCAGAATCTTTTCGATGCCGCTTGGCATCGCTTTTTGACAGGACGACAAGTCCGATGCCGCTACACAGTACGGCCAGCAAAGAAGATATCAAAGTGATCATACACTGCCCCCGGAAATCGGCTCTATGGGTAAGCCGTTGGTGGGGCGATCAGGTGATTTTTGGGCCGGTAAAGAAATATCATCGTGGCTTTTCTTTCTCAGCCAAAGAGCAAAGCTGCCGCTGACAACTAACATCGCATCGACGAGAATAACGGCAGTATTTTGACTGCTTATGGCTTCGAGCCAGCCGGGACCACCTGTTACCATACGCAGGACGGGAAGCGCAAAACAGAGTAAGCCACACACAAGTAACAAATTGCGTTGGAATACCTGGGGCGACTTGACAATCATCGCCGGCATCACTACCAGCGCAGAGGCTGCCAGAAAACTCACCGGCACCCAGAATACCGCACTGGCAGCCGAACCCAATGCCACAAAGTATCCCATTCCCGCCGCAAGCATGGCCACCGGCAGTCCGGTCCCAAGGGCGTAAACAAAGCATAAAAATCTATGCCATCGCTTGCCGCGCCTCGCCACCCACAGCGACAAGCCGCTTAAAATGACATAACAGGACGCAAATCCCAACGCCACCCAGACAAGGCGGGAAAGCAGCCCCGCAAAATCGCCGAAATGAAGGGGGCCGACCAGGGAAAAAGCGACCGACCCGGCCGACTGCACCAGACCTAAAGCCGGCTTTTGGCGGCTGAACTCGCCGGTTACGCCATCGTATTCCAGTTGAATGGGCTCAATAGTCGTCTCTGGCGGTTCCAAAAACACCAAAATGTTGGCGTCGCCCCGGCCGTAGTGCGATACCAGCATAAAAGTCGGGTATTGCTCGACCCGACGGGCGCTGTCACTGACAACGGTGTTTAGGTTGGCCGTTGCAGCACTTTCATTGTTCTCGGTTTCAGGCATACCGACAACCGTGCGCATCATCGCCTCTTGATCACCGCCGAAAGCGACCATTGCCATCGCGGGGATACCAAAAGCGCCGGCAAAGCTAAAAAAGCTGCCGGTAAACGCCAGAATAAAGGCGAAGGGAAGCCCCCAGGTACCCGCTACAATATGGTTGTCGCGTTTTTTTAGTACAGTATTAGCCTTTTTGCGCAGTACGAACATGTCAGCAAACAGGTGACGGTGCATCATAAAACCGGAGACTGCGGCCACCAGCATCCCCAATCCAAGGATACCTGTCAATAGCAAACCCCAAGGGCGGGGCAGGTGTAGCTCTGTGTGAATATCGATAAGAAAACGGCTTAGAGTTTCAAACTGATTAGTATTATGTAACTCAGTAGCGGTGCCTGTCCTTTCTTGTAAAATCGCTTTTGTAGCTGGGTCGACTTCAAACTGCACGCCGTAATCTTCCAGTTCGCCATTGGGGTTTTCCCGGTGAGTATGAAAAAAGACCTCCAGATTCCCACGGGGTGACGTGCTGTAGACAATTTCTTCATGAAATTTCGGCTCTACTTTTTCTGCCAGACTGCGAGTGATCCCGTTTACATCGTATTGGAATGGGTTGGCGGGCTTAACACTACCGACTGACCAATGCAGAATCTGATCGGCCAGCACCGCAACCGTGCCTGTCGCAACAACGGCGTAGAGTAAAAACCCGAGCACAACGGCGGTCCAGCCATGCAGGGCGACAAGCGACTTTGTTTCTTGTTGCGGTAGCTTAATCACGCTAGTGTGTTCCCATAAAATGATAAGTCAGCAGGGCAATATGGCTCACCAACAGAATAGCAAAAACAGTCGTGACATACGCAATACGGCGCTCGAGGTAGGCATAGAAAAGCAGTATTGCCCATATCAATGGAAAGCTGAGCAACGGAAACACCAGGTTATCAATGCCTGCCACCCCGGCGGGGAACCAAACAGCCATACCCAGCATGATAAGGATGGCGAGCGCAAACGCCAGCGGCCCACAAAACCAGAACCGAAAGGACTTAACTACATTAAAGAGCGCGTTAAAAACCACGTTCGTATTAAACATCGCGTTTGCTCTGCTCTTTAGCATGGCGTTTTTACCAGTGTGTCTCCAGATTTATGCTCACCAATCTGGGATCACCCACAACGGCATCGGTGTCGATTCCATTAGGGCCGGTGTAGCGTTCGGCAACGTAGTCTTCATCAAAAAGGTTGTTCACTACGATATAGGCAGACCACCGTTCGTGTCCGTAGCCAAGCTTAGCGTTCATCAAGGTGAATTCGTCAAGCTTTAAAGTGTTGAATGAATTGCTATAAGCGTCACTGGCGTGGTTGATATTCACACTGGCGAAAAGTCCCGTCGAGTTTTGATACAACAATCCGGCTGCAAACGTCGTGTCGCGCGCAGCCCCAAACTCGTTGCCGCTGAAAACCGACTCCGTTAACGGGGAGTTGTCGTCAAAGAGTTCTGCGGTATTGATTTCAAACTGGTCAAACTCTGTTTTTACTAAGCCGATCGACGTATAAAAAGTCCAACGATCACGTGTATAGCGTGCCTCCAGCTCCACCCCCTGTACTGAAGACTCAGCCGCGTTAACGATGTAGTCATCGAAATTGCCCAGTGGGCCTTCGATATTCACTTGCTGATCCTGCCAATCGGTGTAGAAGAGGGTGGTGTTGACGGTGAGCGAGTTGTCCAACCAATTGGCGCGCATGGAGAACTCATAATTAGTCGTGAATTCAGCGTCATAAGCCCGGGCGATGCTGCGGGTGACATTTACCGACACTCCCCCCGGACGATACCCGCGCTGGACCAGAACGCCCGTCGCGAGATGCTCAGACCAACGATAGTCAATCCCCAATTTCGGCAATACATTCGTAAAGCTATCGTTTCCTGTAGATTCACCGGATCCTGAAATTTGCTCGTCGATACCGGCATCGAAAACCGGGTTACCGGTTGATGTCAGGCGCTCACCACTGGAGTTTATCGCGTTTTTACGCTTTTCATGGTCAATGCGCAAACCGCTGATAAATGTCCACTTATCGGACAAGGCGTAGTCGGCGTTATAGAAGATAGCCGCAGTATCGAATTTCTCGGTGGATTCACTGCCAAAATTAAGGAACACTCCGGGAAGAGGGCCCGCGCCGTCCAAGTCCAACAATGCGTTTTGCGTGGAAAATGTATCTTTTAGAGAGCCGCCGGCAAAATAGGCACCGACAACCGCTTGTGTCTTTGTTCCGTCGTAATTAAAGAGAAATTCCTGACTCCAGTTTTCATCGAGTGTATCCTGAACAAGCACCGCCTCGCCAAGCGCACCGTCGGGATCACTGTCGCGATCGAAAACAGCATCGGAATGAGCCGTTATTGCTGAAAACAGCCAGGCCTCGCTGATTTTGGCTGCAAATTTCAAGGCATAATTCCTGGTATCTGTGAACCAGGTGGCGGGATAGTCCCAGTTCGATTGCCTGTCGAAGGGGTCGCCTTGCACGGTATCGTCGCCGTAATCACGAAAATTGCTGTCGTTTACGGTGAAGAGCAGACTCGTGTCGGCAGAGAATTCGTAGAGTAGTTTAGCGCGAGAAGTGGTATTGGTTTCACGATCGTAGTCACTCTGGTTCAATACAGAGTTCTCGCTAAACTTATCACTGTGTTGTCTGTCTACGCTCAGGCGAAATGCCAGCTTTTCGGTTATCCCTCCGGTCTGCGCTATGGCCGTTTGGTAGGTATTATAGTCCCCATAGCTGGCTTTTATGCGACCACCGTGTTCGAACTCCGGATCTTTGGTTTTTAGTATAAAAGCACCTGCAAGGGAATTGCGACCGGCTGTGGTCGATTGTGCTCCCCGAAGAATCTCTACCTGCTCTACGTCCCAAAGCGACACCGACCCGGCCTGTGTTCCTCGGCTATTTTGATTAACGCCGTCGATAAAAAAGCCGATGGTATTTGCGCCATTATTAGCCCCGGTGGGTCCATTGCCGGCGATACCGCGGATCGAAAAATCAAAACTACCATTGCGGGTTACATTGGCGGCTTGTTCCAGAATATCGAAAAAATTATCGGCCTTCGAATTCATCTCCAGACTGTCCGAATCGAAAACACTTACGCTTTCCAAAGTGTCTTGTCGAGAACGGCTGATTTTTTGGCCGATTACAGTGACTTCTTCGACAAAAGTCTTTTCTGTTTCTGTATCCAGCTCCAAGGTCCAAGACTTAATTGAAACAGAGGCCCAAAAGATCAAAATCAGACCTTTCTTTAGTTTTCTTATTCTTTTCATCTGTTTATGACGGCATTAATTACATGAATATTAGGAGTAAAGTAGTTTTTACGGTGTAAATATCTGAGCTGAAAACGAAAACAGGAAAACGGCGTGTTTTGAAAGGATGCTTGTTGGTGGAACATACGAATCACTCACGCCTGATATGCCAACAGAAGTACACAGCCGCCAACTATCAGGAATCGACTGGAGTAGACGGACAGAAACTTACGCGCAATAGTAATGATAATGATTCGCAAAAGCAATAACTTAAATCGATTCGTGCTCGAACATTAACCCAGGGGACTAATATTATTTATTATTTAACATAATATGCATTATGCGCAATTTCGGAGATCACAGGCAGTAGACCGGTACCGTATGGTTATCAATCACCAGCTCTACGCGGCATGGTGACAAGGATCGGATGGTTGCACCCATGGACAACAAATCACGATTGTTATAGACCGCATCGCCAGACTCATCTCAGAAAAGGATTGTGTCAAGCAACAAACTCACCGTAAACCTTATGATTTGATATAACTTTATGAATTTATCTTACTTGGTTATACAGGCGCCAATGCTTAAACTCCGCACTTTTAAAATAAAGGCGCATATGCTGGAGTGGGAAGCTTGGCTTTCGTTGGCTCTGACGGTCGGAGCCCTGGGGATTTTGACGTTAACGCGAATCGGCCCGCATCTGGTGATGATGGCCGTGCTGACTATACTCAGCACCTTTGGGATTCTCTCCGGTACTGAGGCCCTGGCAGGCTTTGCCAATGCCGGATTGATTACAGTGGCCGCCATGTTTGTGGTGGCCGCCGGCATTCACGGGTCCGGCGGCATCGACCTGCTGGTAAACAAGGTTCTGGGGCAACCCTCATCAACAAGAGCAGCCCTGGGCCGAATTTTCGCGCCTGTGATGCTACTAAGCGGCTTTTTAAATAATACCCCCGTGGTGGCCACGATGATTCCCGCTGTCCACGCCTGGTCGCGCAAAATCCGCATACCACCGTCCAAACTGATGATTCCCCTGAGCTATACCGCCATCCTCGGGGGAACTTTAACGCTGATTGGCACCAGCACCAACCTGGTTGTCAACGGCCAGTACCAGAGCTTGACCGGTGAAGCCGGCTTTTCCCTGTTTTCGATCGCGGCGGTCGGTATCCCCGTGGCATTGGCCGGAGTGGCTTTTATCTGGTTTTTCTTCCCCCAATGGCTGCCCGATCGCAGCGACAAACAAGCATTTGGCAATCTGCGGGAGTTCACCCTTGAAGTCACCGTGGCTCCGAACGGACCCCTGGTGGGCCAGACAGTCGCACAAGCCGGGCTTCGTCACCTGGAGCGCGTGTACCTGGCGGAAATCGAACGCCAAGGCACGATCGTGACAGCGGTACCGTCGGAAGAAATCTTACACGGCGGCGACCGCCTGGTGTTTGCCGGCGATACGCAGGCCATCTCGGATTTGCTGCGTATCAACGGCATTGTCCCCTCCCCCGAAAACGGTCATGCCGATACCCTGAACCAGGATCGCGCGGAACGCCGGCTGGTGGAAGCCGTCGTTTCGCCCCACTGCGCGGCGCTGGGGAAAAATATCCGCGATGCGAAGTTTCGGGATCGCTACGGTGCGGTGGTATTGGCTGTGGCCAGAAACGGAGAACGTATAAAAGGTAACCTCGGAACCATTCGCCTGGCAGCCGGCGATACCCTGCTGCTGGAAGCGAGGCCGGCATTCGTCAGCCGGCAACGCTATAACAAAGACTTCCTGTTGATCAACGATCTGGACGCTGAACCGCCCAGACACGAGCGCGCTTACCTGGCCTGGACCATTCTATTCGCAGTGGTAGGAGCCGCCGGGCTCGGGTTTATCAGCATGTTAAATGCCGCGCTGATCGGCGCCGGCCTGATGATCATTACCGGTTGCTGTTCCGTCAGCCAGGCCGAAAAAAGCCTGGATTTAACCGTTATTGTTACCATCGCCGCCGCCTTCGCACTGGGCGCTGCGCTACAAAAAACGGGCGTGGCGCAGTGGCTTGCCAACAGCATTATCGACCTGAGTAACGGCACGCCTTGGTTGATGCTGATCTTCACCTACCTCGCCGTTTCCCTGCTGACAGAAACCATCACCAACAACGCCGCCGCGGTACTGATGCTCCCCATTGTGTTGGAAATGACTGAGACGGCCGGGCTCAACAATGAGCCTTTCGTATTTGTCATTATGATGGCCGCCTCGGCGAGCTTTGCTACACCGCTTGGGTACCAGACAAATCTTATGGTGTATGGGCCAGGCGGCTATCAATTTAAAGACTTTTTAAAGGTGGGCCTCCCCATGAACGTATTTATCGCTGCAGTGACCTTGTCTGTTCTGCTACTGGGGTGGCCGTTAACACGTGGCTAGTCGGCCAACTCTTTGGGCGACGCGCCGCCCGCCGCCATCGGCCGATTCTCCGCCGCTGCAAAATCATCGTCTCCGATCCGGCCTTCCGCCTAGATCCGGCCTTCCGTCTATATATTCCACCGCAGAATCCAAAAGATCCTCATAGCCCTCATCACCTGGAAACACCTTTTCGCCCAGCCCCTCACCCAGAACCGTGCCCTGATCCCGGATAGCATCTTTCAAACCCTGTTTATCGATAAAGCTTTGTGGCACATCCGGCTTGCTGGGCGGTGGGGGAGGAGGAGCGTCGATAAGATCGCTGAGTATTCCTTTAGCCGCATCTATGACATCTTGAAGCAGGCCACCTTTTTCCTCATCAGCAGGTTTCTCGCCAGGTACATCAGGCCTACTCTCCTCATCCTCGTCTTTGTCATCGGCTGCGGCGGTGCTCTCGCCCGGAACCTGCGCACCGCGATCCGGGTCATCGGTTACATCTGCGTTGCCAAGTCCTCCATCATTGTCAGAAGCCTCGTTGGCGTCGCTGTCTCCACCGTCGGGATCATGGGCTTCGGCAGACAATCCGCTGGGGTCTCTGACATACACCGGATTGTTGAACGCATAAGTGTAGCGGTTGAGCCCGACGCCTGGTGTCAGGGGGTCAGAAGGGTCAGCCGAGACAAAGCGAGCAGGCATCGGATCATAGTAGCGCGTATTCAAAAGCGGCGGTCCGCTGTCGTCGAGATGCTCGCTGATCAGTTTACGGGGTTCAACCGGCATCGCCTGGCTGGCACGCGCCTCACTGAAATCCGTGTCAGTGACCAACAGGTTATTGGCACTTTTGTCACCTGCTGTCACCTGACTGGCCCCAAAGATATTCACTATTAAAGCCATTGCCAATACACGCATTTACTTCAACTCCCTAACGGTTTCTTTGCGGGCGTTCACTTATAGCAATAGTTGCTATTGCTTAGTCTATAAACTGCATTGCGATGTATATCCGGGATGGTGCGGGCAGTGGCAATTCTGCATCTTCTTCTCGGGAAATCGCCTTACTCGATCCAGTGAGACTTTTTTTGGCTATTTGTTGATCCAGTTAACACAATAAAACTACCTGGCCTTGATGTGATTACAAACTCTGAACAAAAGGGTCTGTCCGCCGCCAAATACTAGTGCTTCGACCAGGAAGTAATTTCACTTCGGTAGCACTTAGGTCTCAATCCGGGCTGGCTAAGGACACCAAGACCCGTTTTGGCGTGAAAAGATTTACTGGTCAGAGTACTAGCACCGGAAAAGGCCAGAGAAACGGCGAGACTGTTAAAAAGTGGCGTAAAAATCTGTCGGGAAAAAAGCGCAAACAATATCACTATCACAGTTAAAGCAGACTCAACTCGTCGCCTCATAAACCTGCGGTGCCAGCTTACGCATCCGCGCTTCGTACTCGTGCACAAAACCCGGCCAGATGGTTGTGTTACGCCCGTCTTTATTGAGGTACCAACTGCGACATCCGGAGGACCAAACCGCAGTGCCCACCCGCGCCTGTAACTCGTCATTATACGCATCCTGCTCTCGCCGGCGCACATCCCAATGGCGGACACCGTGCTGATCCATATAATCCAAACATTGCAAGATGTACTGAATCTGCGCCTCAATCATCAAAATCATGGAGTTGTGACCAAGACCGCTGTTAGGCCCGATCAGGAAGAAAAAATTCGGCAGGCCGGCAACCGAGACACCTTTATAGGCCTGGGCGCCCTCTTCCTGCCAGCGCCGATACAAATCCAGGCCACCGGGGCCGTAGAGAAAATCCGGTTGCAGCGGATCGGCCGCCGCAAACCCGGTACCGAAAACAATGGCATCCACGTCCCGTTCACTGCCGTCTTCCGCCACTACAGTATTGCCGCGGATTTCGGTGACCGGCGAGGTGATCAGGTCCAGATTATCGAGGCACATGGCCGGATAGTAATCGTTGGAAATCAGAACCCGTTTGCAACCGAGGGAGTACTGCGGTGTAAGTTTTTCACGTAACACCGGGTCTGCGATCTGCGCTTTAAGATAGTTGGCCGCCATTCTTTGCGCGTGCTTGTGTATCCACGACTTTTCATTTAAGGCGCGACCACGGAACTCATGGCGCCAGTACAAGAGCCTGCGGTATAACTGTTGGGTGACAGGTAAATGCGTAAAGCACCATTTTTCAATATTGGTCATCTCCCGGTCCGGCCGCGGCATAATCCAGGGCGGTGTGCGCTGGAACAAATGCAGCGCTTTCACCCGCGGCGCGATTTGCGGTACAAACTGGATGGCACTGGCACCGGTGCCGATCACCGCCACCCGTTTGTCATTGAGGTCCGCCGCGTGATTCCAATGGCTGGAATGAAAGCGCGTACCCTTGAAACTCTCCAGTCCCGGCAGCGCCGGAATCGCCGGGCGATGCAGCGGCCCCATGCCGGCCATCACCACCCGTGCAGTGAGGCGTGTGCCGCCATTGAGATGTAGCTGCCAAAAACCACTGGCATCACAAAAGGTGACTTTTACCACTTCGGACCGATAACGCACATGGGGTTGAATGCCGTACTTGTCGGCGCAATGGCGCAGATAGGTATGGATTTCCTCCTGCCTGGGGTACTTTCTGGTCCAACTGGGCACCTGTTCAAAGGAGAAGGAGTAGAGGTGAGACGGGATATCACAACAACAGCCCGGGTAGGTGTTGTCACGCCAACAGCCACCCAGGTCTTCGTCTTTCTCCAACAACACAAAATTGTCCCGGCCCGCTTGTTTTAGCTTGATGGCCATACCGAGGCCGGAAAAACCGGTGCCGATAATCGCAACATCTACATGTGTTGGTATCGGGTCGGCCCCGGTTTGGGTCCCATCGGACATTGTCGATTCCCCCTGGGTCAACTGCATTTGATGGTTTTAGATCATACGTTGCCGAGCAAATTCGGCCATCTCCGCCACACAGCGTTTGGCTTCCGGCAACAGCGGATAAAACACGGGCCATACGTGGGGTTGTCGCGGCCACACGCGCAGGCTGACGTCGACGCCGTGATCCACAGCGCTCTTTGCCAGACGTACAGCGTCGTCGCGTAAAAGCTCGCTGTCGCTCACGTAAACAAGCAGCGGCGGCAAACCCCGCAAATCGCCGTAAAGCGGTGAGGCTAAAGGCTCGCGGGTATCGCCGCCGTTCACATAAATCCCTGCCGCCCGGCGAATGGCCGCAGCAGTGAACATGGCGCAAGTGCTTTCATTTTCCTGCAACGATTGGCCGGTAGTTGCCATATCCGTCCAGGGGGATAACAACATAGCCCCGGTAGGCAGAGGCTCGCCCAGCGCTTTTAATTTTAACAACAGCGCCAGGCTCAGACCGCCGCCGGCGGAATCCCCCGCCACCAGTATGCTGGAGGCATCAATGCCCTCCTCCAACAAATAGCGATAGCCCTGCAGCGCATCCTCCACCGCCGCTGGAAACGGGTGTTCCGGAGCCAGCCGGTAGTCCAGCGAAAACACACGGCAGCTGGCCGTTTTTGCCAGACCGGTAGTCAGCGGGCGGTGCGTTAGCGGCGAACAAAACGCATAGCCACCGCCGTGTAAATAAAGGATCACCGGTGCCGGCGCGGCGGCGGCGGGAAGCTGCCACTCACCCTTCACCTGCCCCCTGTCGACGGATTCGATCTGCACACCGGCCGAGCTGCGCTGGAACCGGGCTTGTTTTTCCAAGCGCTGGCGCAGCCGCGCCAGGTCCAGTTCCCTGGCAGACACCAGCGGCTTAAACTGACGCTTTAGCATGGCGCTGATAAAGCGCGAGCGCAAGCTGGGGGCGTTTTTACCGAACCACATATTTACCAAACCGCATAGTGTGTAACCTCCTGCACGGGCTGTAATACGGTTAGCGAGTCGATGACCTCGACAAACCGCTGGACAGCAGAGCCAGCACCCGCGGGTAGGCTTTTGGAAACAGGCGCTGCACGCCGGCGATCAGGCGGGCGTCGCCGCCAATCAGAATACGCGGTGAGCGCCGCGCGATACCTTTTAGAATAATGGCCGCGGCTTTATCGGCAGGCATCTTCAAGGCGTCCTTTTCCAGCCTCGCCACTGTCTCATCCTTACTGTCGGCACCCTGGTCGAACACGGCACTGCGGGCAATGGCGGTGCGTATTCCGCCGGGATGCACCGCCGCCACATGCACGCCGCTGGCATACAGTTCCTGGCGCAGAGATTCGGTAAAGCCACGCACCGCGAACTTGCTGGCGCAATAAGCGCTCTGTCTCGGCACCCCGATCAAGCCGAAGACGCTGGAGATATTGACCAGGGAGCCGCGGCTTTGCAGCAGCGCCGGCAGAAAAGCGCGGCTGCCGTGGACCACACCCCAAAAGTTGATATCCATAACGGTCTTGAAACCATCCGGGCAACTGTGGGTAAACTCCCCGACGCGGGTGATGCCGGCATTATTGATCACGACATCAACCGTGTCGAAGCGCTCTAACACCCGCCGGGCAAACTCGTTGATATCCGCTTCGCTGGCGACATCCAGCCGATAGGTTTCTATTTCACCGCTGCCACTGCGGCGCGCCTGCTCGGCCGCCGCCTGCAGAGACTCACGGTCAATATCGGCAGCGGCGACATTGTCCCCCGCCGCCGCTACCTGCAACAGCAGCTCCCTGCCCAGACCCGACCCGGCGCCGGTGATTACCCAGGTTTTATCCGTGTTGCTAACGTCCATAATCCACCTGTGGTTTGGCTGTGCGGTTGTCCAGCAGTCGGCCGGCAACGGCTGTCGATAGCCAGCATATCAGCGCGATTCACTTTAACTTGTCAATTGACCAATGACAAGTCATTCGAACGATTGGCGGTTTTTAGCTATACTCCGACTTTCCCTAGCATGCCGTGTCGTTCAAATCACCATGACTGCCAAGGCCACTACCGGCGCCACCCTGCCGGTCAAAACCGGCTTGCGCGAGCAGCGCAAGACCGAAACCCGCGACCGTATCGTCCAGGCGGCGGTGGCCTGCTTCGCCGAATTGGGATTTGACGGCGCCTCGACCCGGGATATCGCCCGGGCTGCCGGGGTCGGCCAGGGGCTGGTGACCTATCACTTTGAGTCTAAAGATGCGCTCTGGCGAGCTGCTGTGGTGCGAGCCTTCGAACACTTTCCCGAGCCACAGGAGGTGGTGCCGGTAGACGGATCAGAATCGCCGGCGCAATTGAAGACGCTGTTTTTAGAGCTGGCGCATTTGTATGCCAATCACTGTGTCGATGCGCCGTTCGTGGCGATGTTGATCTACCACCAGGCGGGCCAGCGGGATGAACGCCTGCAGTGGCTGATCGAAACCCAGTTCATACCGAACATCGAAAAACTGCGGCCCCTTTACCAGGCGGGCACCGATGCGGGCGTGATTCGACCGATCCCCTTCGTGACCTTTGCATTCGCTTTCACGGGGGTGATCAATACCCATTTTGCGCTCTATGAAGTCTATCGCCGGGTGAGCGGCGACGACCCCAGGGAACCGGCTATCGCCGATGCTATTTTACAAAGCATCGGCGCTATGTTTTTGCTCGACGACAATTGAAACCGTGACCACCGTCAGGCGTGGATCAATGGGGAAATTTTTTTCCTGTAGGCAGAGGGCGTCATCCCCGTGATCTCTTTGAATATCCGGTTGAATGATGCTTTGTTACCAAAACCTGCCGCATGGGCAACCGCCAACATGTTCATAGCGGCACTCTCCGGTCGACGCATGATCGCCTTGGCCTCCGCAACACGATATTCGTTGATGAATTCGTAGTAAGGTTTGCCAAGAGTCTGGTTGAGCAGTTCGGACAACTGGTGAGAGCTTAACGACAGCATCCCGGCCAAGTCCTTCAGTCGCAAACCGGTGTCGAGATAGGGTTTCTGCTCCTGCATCAGTGTAAACAGCAGGTCGGCATAACGCTGTTGTTGTTCTGGCTTGAAGGCCGAGGTGGCGTACTTCCCGGAGCCTTTGCGCCGCCGGCCGGTATCGGAGGTTGTCTCTTGCCGCGGTGAGTGTTTCTGCGATTTTTCTTGTGGCTGCCTTTGTGACTTTTGCTGTAGCTGTCGTGGTGACGGCCCCCGTCGGCGCTGCCACCAGCGCCAGGCCAACCACAACGCGGTGATTGTGAGAGTAACGCCGACCACGACATAGAGCACCTCGGCAGCATAAGTCTTATCCGCACTGCGGTTCTCAGCTACTGCAGCTTCTATCGACCTGCCTTGTACCGCAGTAATCAGCAAAAAACTGAATGCCGCGATCCGGTGAATCAACCGGCGCCGCCCCATAAGGGCGGTTGTTTCAACTCCCGCCCGACCGCTCGACTGTTCCTTCATAACCCAGTCCCCTGCCCCATCCAAGTTACTCCCCCGGCCTGTTGCAGTCCTCTGGCGTTTGCCGCCACGAACGCAGTGTCGTCCCTCTGGGTTAACTACGGAGCGACACTCTGAAAAGTTGCAGCGGCCGGGTTCGTAAAAGCGTTCAAAAATCTTGATACAGTACAAAAATAATAATTGGCCAATCTTATCAGCAAGTTAAATCGTGAGTAGAGAAAAGTGCCGCAATTCCGTCTGCAGTCTGGCGCGTCAGCCTTTCTACCGCCGGGAGGGTGTAGAACCTTTTTCCATTGAGTTTGCAAAAAAACTTGATTTGTCGCCTCGAGGTGTCTACGGTGTCACTAGCCGGTGACTCTTTGCTCATAGAGGTAACAGATGACAAGGGATCGAAAGAAAACTGAGCGACAATTAATTGATGCGGCGGGACGGGTTTTGGCCCGGGATGGCTTCCGCAAGTTCGGCGTCAATGCCATAGCCCGGGAGGCCGGGTTGGACAAGGTATTGATCTATCGCTACTTCGATGGCTTGCCCGGATTGGTCCGCGCCTATGCCCTGCAAGGGGATTTCTGGCCCGATATCGACGAGCTTATCGGTGAACCCACTGAGACTTTTCTCAAGAAACCTTTTGCCGACCAACTGGCGCTGTTGATGGAAAATTATGCCGCTGCTATTCGCCGCAGGCCGCTGACAATGCAAATTCTCGCCTGGGAAATACTGGACCGCAATGAGCTTACGGTATTTTTGGAAGAGATCCGCGAACAGATGAGCATTAAACTGGGCGAGTTGTTAAGCCAACAAACCGGTACGGGCAGCCGAGAAGAAAACCCGGTCGATACAGTCGCGTTAACCGCTATTTTTGCCGCCAGCATCAATTACCTGGCCGCTCGCAGTCTGGGTGTTGATATCTTCAATGGGATAGATATCCAGACAGACGACGGTTGGAAACGTATTACCGATATGATACGGCGAATTTGTAAAAAAACGTTCTAGAAGCTATTTCAAAACTACCAGGCTTCTCTTCTTGTGATCCAGACTAACGTCGCATGCAACGTCGACGGCACCCAGTGCGTTGCAATCGAGATGCTTGCCACCAGCGCCGTTATTCAAACTGTCTTTTCACAGAGCGGCACCCTTTGTCAGCGACTCTGAGGCTGTGGCCAGATTGGCAGTGCTTGAATGAGGTGAACGACAAAGACCTTGTCGGCCTATTTTCATATTGCCAGACCGCTGCACTGAAGTTTGACACGGCTACTCGATTGCTTTAGCCAAGTTACAGTCGCCAGTCGTTGAAATTGCGCACGTTTTTCGATCTTTTATATACCGGTATACGAACTGTTGTGTGAAAAATTAACCCGCAGGTTATGATACAGTCGAAACAAACATAGTCTGCTGCTTGCCTGTGAAACCTCTCTCTAAATAACCCATGTCGATCAGGTAAACTACTACGCACTGATGCCTGCTTGGCCGTTGCCCTATAAAAAATTGGGTATATTGCCAACCTGGCACCTAAGATCATAGTAAGTGTTAGCATGACATCGAGTCGCAACACATGCAGCGATACTCGCAGTAGAGAAACTAAAGTATATGTAGCTATGAAAATCGAACTCAAAAATATCCTTAACTACCAGTTCGAAGTGAGCAATCTGCTTGGAAAGACACTGAGACTGGATGCCCAAAAAGAAATAGGCGGCTTTGAGGAAGGCTTTCGTCCGATGGAATTGGTTTTGGCCGGAGTAGCCGGCTGCAGCGCGTTCGGAGTCGTCTCTGCGCTACAGGAAATGGATACTGAGTTCAGCAATCTGGCAATCAATATAGAGGGCAAGCGACAATCCGAACCACCCGCTATTTTCACAGAAATTCATTTACATTTTGTGCTCTATGGAAAGTTGTCAAAAGATACTTTTTACACAACCGTTGAAGATATTCTCAACAACTCCTGTTCCGCTATCGCCCAGATTGAAAATAGCACCGATGTGAATTTTTCCTGTGAGGTGAAAACCGGATAGATTTTATTAACCCGGTGTAGTCCGCGGGCCTCCAGCGAAACGCTGGTAATTGTTCCCTTAATCGGATCAAGCAGCCTCTGTTCGACCCCGCCAGGGTATCTTGTACCCACAAGCCGCGGCACCCTGGCCACAGGCGCCAACAGCCTGGTCTGCCCATGAGCCAGGGCAAGGCATTGGCCGCCCCATGCAAATGGCTGCACAAGCCGCCTAGGTGTCTCCCTGTAGCGTCATCTGCCGCTCCAACTCACGACTGACATCGTTTACCGAACCGGTGCGGCGCGCGATAAGGTGATAAAACACCGGCACGATAAACAGGGTAAACAACGTCGCGGAAATCACGCCCGTCAGCACCACGGTACCGATCACCAGACGTGTTTCAGCGCCGGCGCCGCTGGAGAAAATCAGCGGCAGCGAACCGGCGGCAGTAGTTATGCCGGTCATAATGATGGGCCGTAACCGCACCTCGGCGGCCTGCAGCAGCGCGGTACCAAACTCTATACCCTGATCGCGCAGTTGATTGACAAACTCCACAATAAGTATGCCGTTCTTTGCCGCCAGGCCCACCAGCATAATCAAACCTATTTGCGAATAAAGGTTTAACGAACCACCGGTAAAATACAACCCCGCCAGGCCACCGCCGATGGCAAGCGGTACGCTGGTCATAATGACAAAGGGGTGTACCCAGCTTTCAAACTGGGCGGCCAGTGCCAGGTAGGTTACACAAATCCCCAATATAAACACCCACAGAATCGACTGGCCGGCATATTTGAAATCCTGTGACTGGCCTTTGTAATCGACGATAACATTGCCGGGCAGATGCTCCTGCACCAGCATCTCCAGATGGTCGAGAGCCTCACCCAGGGTATAGCCTTCGGCCAGGTTTGCCTCCAGGGTGATAGAGCGAATACGGTTATAGCGGTTCAGTTGGTTACTGCCGGCAAATTCGTCAAGGCGTACCAGGTTCGACAGCGGAATCAGCGCCGCACTGGTGTCGGAACGTACATAAATATTCTCCAGGCTGGAAATGGTGCGCTGCTGGCCCCGCTCGCCTTCGAGCAGTACGTCATACTCCTCACCCTGGTCGATATAGGTGGTTACCCGACGGGAGCCGAGCATGGTTTCCAGGGTGCGGCCGATATCACCGATGGTGACGCCGAGTTCGGCGGCGCGGTCGTAGTCGATAGCCACCTCCAGTTGCGGCTTGGTCTCTTTGTAGTCCCAGTCGAGGCCGACAAAACCGGGGTTATCCGCGTTGATTTTGTCCACCAGAATATCGCGCCATTCGGCCAACTGCTCGTAGGTGCCGCCGCCGAGCACAAAGCGCACGGGTTTCGACAGAGACGAGCCAAATCCCTGCCGCATCACCGGAAACGCGCGCACACCCGGCAGGTCGGAAAGCGTGCTGCGCACCTCATTGACTATCGTAAAGGCATCTCTGCGGTTGGCCCAGTCGTCCAGTATCGCGATAACAATACCGGTGTTATAGGTCTCCGTGCGCCCGAACGCACGCGGCGCGCGCACCAGCAGGCGCGTCATCTCGCCGCTGTCGACATAGGACATCATGCGCTCTTCAACCTCATCCATATAGTCCTTCATATAGCTGTAGGTGGCACCTTCGGGTCCGTTGACGATCACGAAGAAAGCCCCGCGATCCTCCGGCGGCGCGTACTCCTCCGGCAACTGCTGGAACAGCCAGACCACTGCCAGAATCAGCGCGGCAAAACCGGCAAGCACGCGACCGGGGTGCCGGATACAACTGCGCAAGGCGGTCAGGTAGCCGCGCCGGCAGACCTTGATGGCGGCATCGATGCGGTTGACGATAGCATTGCCGTCACCGGCCGGGCGCAATACTTTCGAGGCCAACATCGCCGACAACGTCAAAGCGACAAAGGACGATATCATGACCGCGGCCGCCATCGTCAGTGCGAATTCACTGAACAATCTGCCCACATCACCCCGCTGAAAGGCGATAGGTGTAAACACGGCGACCAGCACCAGCGTCGTCGCCACCACCGCGAAACCCACCTGCCGGGTACCGCGAAAGGCAGCCACCAGTGGTGACTCCCCATACTGGTCAATACGCCGCTTGATATTTTCCAGCACCACTATCGAGTCGTCGACGATCAGGCCGATGGCCAGCACCATAGCCAGCAGCGTCAGCAGGTTGACGGAAAATCCCAGGATGTAGAGCGCAACCGAAGTGGCGATAACGGACACCGGCACAGTGACCGCCGGCACCAACATGGCCCTGACACTACCCAGAAAGGCGTAGATCACCAGAATCACCAGGCCGATGGCAATGATCAGGGTACGGTAGACTTCCCGAATCGCCCCCTCGATAAACACCGAGGTATCATAGCTCTGCTCGAGCGCCATACCGTCGGGCAAACTGTCGTTGACTTGCGCCCCGACCGCTTTGGTGGCGCGGGCAATATCGATGGTATTGGCGGTGGATTGCTTGATAATACCGATGCCCACCTGGGAAATACCGTTGCCGCGAAAGAAGGTGCGGCTCTCCTCGGTGCCCTTCTCCACCCGCGCCACGTCGCCCAGGCGTACCAGGTACTGGCCACTGCCGGCCTCGGGCTGGGAGATCACCAGACTGGCAAAGTCCTCGGCGGTGCGAAACGCGCGTTTTGTGCGAACGGTGAACTGGCGCGCATCACTGACGATACTACCCGCCGGCAATTCAACATTTTCCGCCCGCAATGCCCGTTCCACATCGTTGACAGCCAGGTTTCTGGCCGCCAGCGCCTGGCGGTCGAGCCACACGCGCATGGCAAAACGCTGGCGCCCGCCGATACGCACCCGGGATACGCCGTCGACCACGGAGAAGCGATCGACCAGGTAGCGCTCGGCATAGTCGGTCAACTGCAATACCGTCATATTGTCGCCGGTCAGGTTGAACCAGAGCACCGCATCGTCGTTGCTGTCTTCTTTTTGGATTTCAGGCGGGTCCGCCTCGACCGGCAGGTTGTCCAGAACCCCGCTGACCCGGTCACGGATATCGTTGGCGGCGGCGTCCACATCGCGGCCGCTGTTGAATTCAATGGTGATACGGCTGCTGCCATCGCGCGACGACGACTCGATAAAGCGGATACCCTCGACACCGGCGATACGCTCCTCGATCACTTCGGTGATGCGCGACTCCACAACATTGGCGGCCGCGCCCGGATAATCGGTCTCGACACTGACGATCGGCGGATCGATATCGGGGTACTGGCGCAGCGGCAGCCGGTCAAAGGCCAGCAGGCCAAAAATAATCAACAGGACTGAAATGACGGCGGCAAACACCGGCCGGCGGATAGACACATCGGAAAGTACCACAGCGCACCTTTTGTTAGTGGGTGGACATTACGGGTTGGATGTCGGCGGCTTGACCAGCGCCGCGGCCTCCCCGGCGCCGGCGTTGACCAGCACCGGGCTGCCGTCCTGGACTCTGAAGGCGCCGTGGGTGATCACCCGCTCCCCGATCGCCAGGCCCTGGCTGATTTCAACTTCGCCACGGCGCCGGCTGGCAACGGTTACCTGCCGCTTTTCGGCGATAAGCTGATCATCCCGCGGGCTCGCCACCATGACATAGTTAGTGCGCCCCTCCGGCAACAGGGACTCCTCGGAAATCACCAAACCGCGACGCTCATTCATAAAAAGCGTGATCTGCATCAACATGCCCTGCCTCAACAACTGCTCATCGTTAGGCAGGATGGCGCGCACGGCAATGGCGCGGGTGACGGGGTCCACCTGGTTATCGATACTCACCACCTGGCCGCGAAACTCTCGTTCCCGATAGGCCCGGGTGGTGGCGACGATGGGCAGCGCGCGCTGCAGCGACGGCAGGAATACCGCCGGCACGGTAAAATCCAGCTTCATCCGGGTGTCATCGGTCAGCGTGGTGATCAGATCGCCGGGCCGCACCAGAGCACCGGCGCTGATATTACGCAACCCCACCTGGCCGGCAAAGGGTGCCTTGACAACGCGGTCTTTGAGTCGTGAGCGCACGGCAATCAGCCGTGCCTGGGCGGCGTCGTAGTCGCGCTGGCGTTCGTCCAACACCGACTCCGAGGCAGTACCGGCTGTGACCAGCCGCTGAATACGGTCCAGCTGCCGTTTTGCCTCGCGCACATTGGTCTGCTCCTCCTGCAACTGGGCGCTCTCCTCGGCGCTGGTCATTTCCACCAGCACCTGGTTGGCCTCCACCCGCTGGCCGTCTTCGAAGTGGAGCGCGGTAATGGTCTCGGTGACATTGACTGTCAGCTCAACGGACTCATTCGCACGCAGGGTACCGAGTGCCTCCGCTTTGTCGCGGAAGACATCTTCGCGCACGGTTTCCACCAAGACCTGAACCGGGCCCGCTACCTGAGCCAGAGACAGGCTGGCATTTGCTACCAAAACTGCGATCAACCCCAAGGCAGTGATCCACCGGGCCGGCCAATGCGTATACTTTCGGTTCATCTGTACGCGCCCGATATTACCCTGACTCGTAGGGGCATATTTTCGTACTCCTAAGCTTGGAACTGACTGGGAAAAGTGATTAAAGATAAGAGCTGAGTTTATCAGGAAAGTTCACCGGGAAGATACGACAGGTTGAGATTGTGCCGTCAACGGCGGCCGTTTTAAGTGGTCGAAAGTAATGGGCTGAAGTTGATAAATGTCAATCCGCACAGGTTGCCAATTGGCTGCAGAGATTGCTACCCCAGGCAAAGAGCCCTGTCACCAGTCTGAACTGGATTTTTGTTACAAACCCGAATCGACAATGAATAGGGTTTACATCTTTAATCGATAAACCGCTAAAGAGATAACTGATCGATTTTTCGCCACCTGTTTGTGTGGCGCTGTGCAGGACAGTTACCAATGACAATCGCTTCAAGCGCCTAACTCCGGTGCTTTGTGCCATTTGACCGGTCTGGCTCTGGATGGGGCTTTCGGAAACACGGACTAGGCGTCCCCTCGATGAACCCATCCCTATGGACTCCCCGACAGCTGCCCTCTTTTGACAAATAGCGGTTAGCCAAAAAATATTTGCGGAAGGCCTCCCGGTTATGTTCGTGTAAACACCGATGGCATCGGTCCCGCCTGTTTTTCGCATAAAAAAACAGTTAAATACACTTAAAAAAAATAAAGGGAAGTTACACTGTCGAAATATTCACGGAAATTTACTACTTAATTATAATTTTCCAATTAAAAACGATTTCCAAGTTCACACTCTGATATCTTTTAAGTCGCTCGAATTTATCATAAAAACTTATTGGATTTTTGTGCTTTACAATTCACAGTGACCGAGGAAGGTCCCGGTGACTGTGCCAACGTGGACCCCGGCTCGGTTGAGGGCGCAGTCGACTGCGACTGAAACAACAATCCCGTTCCATCCGAGCCCCGCGCCACCCAGTTTTCCATACCCCGCGTGCGCCACAACCAATAGACGGCGGGAATCACCAGCAGCGCCAATACCAATGTAGATGCAACGCCGCCAATCATCGGCGTCGCGATATGCTGCATAACTTCTGCACCGGTGCCGGTGCCGGTGCCGGTGCCAAACATGATCGGCACCAACCCCACGGCTACGGTGGCAACCATAATGACAATCGGGCGCACACGCCGTCCCGCTCCCGCCAAAACGGTCGCAGTAATGTCGTCACGGCGCATCGCGCCGGTAGCCGGGTTCCATGGGCGCGACCCAGTACAGCGGCGCCTGCTGCGTTTCGGTGCCGTTGGCGGGAAGGCCTGCGCCGGTCAACAACGCTTCAGGCGCACCAATCCCGTATCAGATCAAAATCGGCGGGCGGAAATGGTACGTCACTTAAACGCGAGGTGGGCTGCACGGTCAGGTCGGGGGTCGGACCAGTGCCGTGCTGGAGGGGGTGAAAAAGCGTGTCGGCGAGCACAGCTGTGGCGCCACCTGCCAACCTTGATAGAAAACAGCCTCTAAGCCAAGTACAGTGGCCGACGTATCGCGAACAAATCGAAAACCGCTATAAATATAAAATAAAACCATTATTTATCAATAGCTTAAAAGCTAAAATTAATGTAATTTCTAACTTTTAATTGATACCAAATCTGTAGCTAATCGGCACGTTTCTTACGCCGTCTGCCCTCCGCGTCGGCGGCCTTGATGGCGTGCAACACCCGCCGCGGGGTGACCTCCACCGGCTCGTTGTGGATGGTTTCGCCCTCGGCACAGGCCGTTTCTGCGACCCGCAGCAGGTCCGTATCACTGGCCTCCGGTAAGCCGATATCCCCCAGTGTAGTCGGCAGACCGATCGATTCGGAGAAATCGTATACCAGGTCGATCGTGTCGCTGGACTTGTCGGCCAGGAACATCATCGCCTGAATACCTATCGCCACTTTTTCGCCGTGCCAATAGCTGTGAGTCCCCTCGAGTGTGGTCAGGCCGTTGTGGATGGCATGGGCGGCGGCCAGTCCGCCACTTTCGAAACCGAGCCCGCTCAACAGGGTGTTGGCCTCGACAATATGCTCCAGCGCCGGAGTGACAATATTCTCCTCGCAGGACAGTTTCGCCAGCGTGCCGTACTCGAGCAGGGTCTCGTGACACAGATGCGCCAGGGCGTATGCCGTCATCGGCCCGACCCTGCCGGTCATATTGGCACCGCGCTTCAAACGGCAGTCCTCCGCTTCAAACCAGGTGGCAAACGCATCACCCATACCGGCGACCAGCAGCCTCACCGGCGCTGCGGCCACGATAGCGGTATCCACCAACACGATATCGGGATTGTGAGGCAGCACCAGATAGCGATTAAAGGAGCCGTCGTCGTTGTAAATCACCGACAGGGCGCTACAGGGCGCATCGGTGGAGGCCAGGGTGGGCGCGATAAGCACTCGCTGGCGCTGGTAGTAAGCCACGGCCTTGGCGGTATCCAGGGTTTTGCCGCCGCCGACGCCGATCACAATATCTGCCTGCTGTTCCCGCACCAGTGCGCCGAGGCGCTCAATTTCACTGTCGCTGCATTCGCCGCCGAAAGCTTCAATATGAAATTCCAGGCGATCCGCCAGTGCCTGCTTCAGCGTATCCTGCAAATGATCGACGACGAATTTGTCGGCGATAACAACCGCCCGCTCGCCGAGGGTTTTAGCTTCTTCAGCCAGGACGTCAAGCGCCTGGTCGCCCTGGACGTAACGCCCGGGAAAAATGGAGGTGGTAATCATAGTAAGACCTGCCGTATCGACAACCATTGACTCGCGGCAGTCTAACGGCACCGGGCCGCGGCGGTGTTGATCTGGGTCAGCTTCTCACGGCCTGCTGCCCGAGCGCCGCCGGTACGCTTTGGACATTATGTTGGCCGGCCATCCACTTTGCCCGCCAAGGCCAGGTAAAGCTGGTGTCTTAATCTTTATAATGCCGCAATGGCTTGGCTTTTTTCTGTAAATCCAGTTGCGCCTCGCGGGCCTTGCCCAAGACACTGTAAGCCTGCTGCTGCCCGGCGAGGTAGGGTTTCTCCCAACCCTGCTCCACCTCGACACCATAACTGGCGGCCGCCTGACGGGTAAAATACGGATTCCAAAGGTGCGGCCGCCCCACTGCTACCAGGTCGGCGCGGCGGGTGTGCAGGATGGTATTGATTTGTCCGGCGTCGGTGATGCTGCCCACCGTCATGGTCGCCATCTTGCGCACATTGCGAATGGCCTCGGCGAACTGTACCTGGAACATGCGACCATAGACCGGTTGTTGATCGGGCACTGTCTGCCCGGCGGAGACATCGATCAGGTCGCAACCGGCGTCGCGAAACGCATCGGCAATGGCAAAGGTGTCGGCCTCGGTAATACCGCCGTCTTTCCAGTCGGTGGCGGAAATACGCACCGACATCGGCTTGGGATCAGGCCAGACTTCGCGCATGGCCGCAAACACCAGCAGCGGGAAACGCAGGCGATTTTCGACACTGCCGCCGAATTCGTCTGTGCGCTGGTTGGTCAGCGGTGACAGGAAAGAGGCCAGCAGATAGCCGTGGGCACAGTGCAGCTCCAGCATATCAAAACCGGCCCGGTCGGCCCGCTGCGCAGCGGCGCGGAAGTCGCCGATTATCCCGTCCATGCCGGCGCGATCCAGGGCCGCCGGAACCTGAGAAGTGTCTTCAAAGTACGGCAGCGGCGAGGCCGAGCAAAGCGGCCAATTATCCTGCGCCTCGGCAATCGGGTAATCCATTTTTTCCCAGCCCAACTGGGTCGAGCCCTTGCGGCCGGAGTGACCGAGCTGCATACATATTTTGGTGTCCGTGTGCCGGTGGACAAAATCCACGATGCGGCGCCACTGTTCTTCCTGGGTATCGCTCCACAGCCCCGGACAACCCAGGGTGATGCGCGCCCGTGGCGACGGACAGGTCATCTCGGTATAGATCAACCCCATGCCGCCTTTGGCGTGCCCGGCGTAGTGCACCAGGTGCCAGTCGGTGAGATCGCCGTCTCTGGTGGCACTGTACTGCGCCATCGGCGACATCACTACCCGGTTGCGCAATTCCATATCGCGCAGTTTGAACTTGGTGAACATGGGGGTCGGGCGACTGTCGCGGTAATCGTAGCCGGTCTCGCGGTAGTAGCGCTCGTACCATTCGGTATCGGCTTTTTCCACAAACTTGGGATCGCGCAAAATCAGGTTGTCGTAGGTCACGGACTTGGCGCGACACATAACCACAGTGGCAAACTGCATCGGCTCCATATCCCAGGAGCGGTCCATATGTTCGAACCAGGCCAGGGAGACATCGGCGTTGTGCTGGACAATTTGTGCCGGCACGCGGCGCAACTCGTCGTATCGGCGAAAGGCCGCCTCGACACTCTCTTCACCGCGCTCGATCACCGCGTCGTGCAGACCGATCGCGCACTCCATCGCCAGCTTGGTGCCGGAGCCGATAGAAAAATGAGCCGAGGCTTTGGCGTCGCCGAGTATGGCGATATTTTTGTGATACCAGTTATTGCAAAAAATACGCGGGAACTGCCGCCACATCGAGCGATTTAAAATCAGCGGGTGGCCCTCCAACTCGGCGGCAAAAATGGCCGCGAGTTTTTGTTTCGAGCCTTCCTCGTCGAACGCTTCAAAGCCCCAGCCCTGCCAGCAGGCATCGGACATTTCAAAAACCCAGGTGGAAAAACCCGGTTCGTATTGGTAAGTGTGGGCACAGATCAAACCGTGTTCGGTCTCTTTGAAGAAGTAAGTGAAGTCTTGCAGCGGTCGCGTCGATCCCATCCAACAGAAACGGTTGGCCTTGACGGTAATGGAAGGTTTGAAATAGTCCTGGTAATACTCGCGGATTGATGAGGCAATGCCATCGGCAGCCAGGATAATATCGGAATCCGCAAAGCGGGTTTCCAGCTCCGCCACCTCGATGCGCGCCTCGAAGTTGAGTTTGACCCCGACCTCCCGGCAGCGCTCCTGCAGCAGTAGCAGCAGGCGCACGCGGGAAGTGCCGCAAAAGCCGTTGCCCTCGCAGCGAATCTCTTCGCCCTTGTAGCGGATAACGATATCGTCCCAATACGCGAAGTCGTCGCGAATACGCTCGTAGGACTGCGGATCGCGAGACAGGAACTCGCCCAGGGTTTCATCGGAGAATACCACGCCAAAACCGAAGGTATCGTCGGCGCGGTTTTGCTCGAAGACCTCAATCTCCCAGGCGGGTCGTGCCTTTTTGGTCAAGAGCGCAAAGTACAGACCGCCGGGCCCACCGCCGATTACCGTTATCTTCATGGGGATATCCTCACCGCGTTGTTGTCAGCGGATTATCTTACCGGGTTTTATTTTACGCGTAATATATTTATATTTGATACATGCGGTGATTTATATGCAATAAATGCATATACGGAGACGCTTATAACCCATCAAACGGCTGTGGCCTTTGCGCTACAATAGCCGCCAGTCCAGTAACCGGATCGACACCCTATGCAGAGCCTCGAAGACCCAGCCGCAGATGATACGGACAATCTCTATCTCAAGCTGTGGTTGCAACTGGCAAAAAGCTCCAAAGCCATGGAGCAGGAGATGGAGGCCCGCTTTCAGAGGAACTTCAAGCAGAGCCTGTCCCGTTTCGACGTGATGTCCCAGTTGCAGCGCTACGATCCGCAGTGGCTGCCGATGGGCAAGCTGGCAGCCCAGCTGATTGCCTCCAAAGGCAATATTACCCGCCTGATCGACCGCATGATTGTCGAAGGGCTGCTCAGCCGCCGCGCCAGTCCGGAGGACCGGCGCATGATCCAGGTGGGCCTGACCGATAAAGGCCGGGCCCTGTTCCATGAAATGGCGGCTGCCCATGCCAACTGGGCCGGCCTGCTGCTGGGCAACCTGGACCGGGAACACGGCCATCAGTTACTGGAGCTGTTACTCACCGTGAACAGCGCGTTGAAAGCCGGTATTGAGGAAACCTCCTGACTATGAGCAGCTTCAATCCGATCTATCTTCTGGCCGACAGCCAGCTGTTGTTTTGGAAACACAACGACACGTTGTTTTTGCGCTCGCTGCTGAAGTTCGTCGACGCTGCCGAACCGAGTGCAGCCTATATCGGTGCCGCCAATGGCGATCAAGAGGTGTTCTATGAAATATTTGTCGCCGCCATGGAGGGGATCGGTATTCAGCACTGCCATATGATTCGTGCCGACTTCTCCGATGCGGATCGACAAAAACTCGAAGCGGCGGACGTTATTTTACTGGCGGGCGGCGATGTCAAAACGGGCTGGGATGTCTTTGTGGAGACCGGTATAAAGGAAATCGTACAACGGCGCTACAGCGAGGGCGCGGTTTTGATCGGCGTGTCGGCCGGCGCGGTACAGTTGGGCACCTGCGCAATGCAGACAGACGCTCGCGGGAAAGACTATGTGCTGGACACCTTTCAGATATTACCGTTTATTGTCGATGTACATGCTGAACAAACCGATTGGCGCAATCTGAAGAAAACGCTGACCTTGAGAGAGGGATTTGAACAGGGCATCGGTATTCCCACCGGCGCAGGCGTGGTGTACCACCCTGATCACACCGTGGAACCCGTGCGCTACGACCTGGCAGAGTTCACCTGCAAAGAGGGGCAGTTGACCCATGGACTGATCTGTCCGAAAACGGGACAGGCAGAGGCTCCGCTGCATTAGACGCGACTAGCGTACAGTAATACCTGCGGCAGCGCGGTGCAGCACTCCGACCCAATAACGTGCTGATGTCTACTTATGCACGAATAGACTCCATTTAAAATCACCTACTTGTACGCTGCCCTCGTTTCCGGGCTCAATCGTTATAGAAGGTTGATACACTTTGTCTCGAAGGCTGATGTTCGAGGTAATATTTACCACACCTGAGTCCTCTGCTGCGAGTATCACCTCAAAATCATAAGTACCGCTGACAGAAACACCTGCCTTTTCATTGTCCCCCAGTTGCACCACCGGGGCGCCGAGTAATTGGTCTTCAAGATAAAGCTTTGACTGGATAGTATAAGTATTCCCGGCGAACACTCGACTTGAAAGTAACAACAGCAAAAAGACCCAAATTAACTTCTTCATATTTGCATCACTCCGTAAGACTGTGGAGATGGCCAGGCGGATACGACACGTATCTGACCTCGAGATACCTGGAATATACCTGGCTTTGCAGGTTTATCACTTTGCGTGCTAACTCTTGTCCAAAACACCTTGTTCTCTGAGCTGCTTCTCCAGCGCAGAAATCTTGTTTAGGGCATGTAAGGCAAAGATAAACCCTATGGTGCCCAGCGACATACCCAGTATTCCAAAAACATCCATTCTGCTTACTCCTTTCTAAAGTGGGTGGTGATTTAGCCGCCGCTTGCCTAATTACAGTGGCGAACGATCTGGTAGGCTGGCATCACCGTTATTTTGTGTCAGGACAATGCTATCCGAGCGACCAAGCTTAGCACATCGGTTGCCTGATCACCGTCTTCCAGTTTTCCGGCGCCGCCCGGCGGATATCGGTCAGGTAAATCTCGTGGTGCTTGCCCGCCAACTCTGCGCCACTTTCCCGTATAAACTCATGCACTCGCTCTACCGTGGGTCCCTCTTGCGAAAACGGACCGACATGCAGCGTCTGTGCGGCTCGTCCCTCTGAGAAAGATTCAAATCGAACTTTCTCCAACGCCGGAAGATCCTTCTTTTCCGCCACTTGGCTAGCGGCCGTTTGCACCAGCTTGTCGGTGATCAACTCCGGTTGCATTATCATCAGCTTCCATATCCAGTTCGACTTATTCCCCTTGACAAAATCCGACATATCCTCAGCCCACCAGAGCCCCTCGAGCGGCAAGACGCCGTAGTCTATGGCCTGCTCACCTTGCTTGATCATAAACTTCAACGTGTAGGCTACTGAAAAGAGCGCCGCCACAGCGTCCGTATAGTCTTTCGAGCCGGGTTCGCCCTTGCCGTCAACCATTAAGAAGTTCATCGCCGGCACATGTACTTCTACCACTTGCTTGGCTGAAGGCCTGTACAGTTCTTTCAGTTCTTTTTTGTAGTCAATTTTTGACATTCAATACCGTCTCCATACTTAAGCCGTGCGACGCAACCGCAACGGCTTACCAATAGCAGATATGGCTTTATAAAAAGCACCTGTTAGAAAAACAGCAACCGATTATACGGCAATTGCATACTCAACGGCTTTTTGCGCATGAATAAGCGTGGTATCAACCAGTTTTAAGTGGCTGTCGCTCTGTTTGATCAACAGACCAATTTCAGTGCAACCGAGAATAACTGCTTCGGCCCCTCGATCCGCCAGTTCCTCAACAATGCGTAAATATTCCGTTTTTGAACGGTTTTCAACTTTACCCAAACAAAGCTCTTCGTAAATCACCTTGTGAACCAACGCTCGGTCGCCCTGTCCCGGCACAAGCACATTGAGGCCGTGGTTATCTGCCAGTCTACCTTTATAGAAGTCTTGCTCCATGGTAAACGCTGTACCGAGGAGGCCAACCGTGCTGACCCCGGCGGCCGATAGCGCCTGTGCCGTTGCATCGGCTATATGCAACAACGGAATTTGAATCGCACTTTCTATCTGGGGCGCTACCTTATGCATGGTATTTGTGCAGATCACCAGAAAGTCCGCCCCCGCAGATTCAATGCGCCGCGCCGCAGCAATCAGTATTTTTGCCGCGCCGTCCCAATCGCCTCGATGCTGTAGTTGCTCTATGGAATCGAAATCGACACTGACCATGGCAATCTTGGCAGAATGCAGCCCACCCAGTGATTCCTTCACACCTTCATTGATAAGCTGGTAATAGACAGCGGAACTTTCCCAGCTCATGCCGCCCAGAAGGCCGATTGTCTTCATACCTTTTTTACCTATGATCTACGCCCTTGCCGCCACTTGTTGACAGGAAACCTTCACGCTCAAGTGGATATTTACGCAACTATTTTTTCACAAGTATCCTAGCCGCGGCTCGCGATAGACGCCACTGTAGCGACGCATCAATTAAAACGATGCCAAATAGTTTGCCAGAAGGGGAGTATCTTACACTGTCGCCGCCCCCAAGCTTTTTGCCCGCAAAGTGACCAGCGCTAAAGAGTATACTGCCCCCTTTACCAAAATGCTCTCATTGCAACTGCATTCAATTGTAAAAAATATGTAACAGCGATTACAGTCATCGAAGGCAGGGTATTCAGACAGAATCGCTGCTACAGGCGAAGACTTGCGCTAACAAACCGGCTGATTCACTCGGGGGTCATTGGATTGTGAGGGTGCCGTTTTACTTGGGTAGATGGCGCAGATGGATGACTGCAGGGGGAAAGAGTAGTCTCGTTAAACGGCTGATCCTAATGGCGCGCCCTTAAGCCGGGTACGGAGCGAATTCAAAACCGGCCACGATGTGACGTCAGGCCCGAATGGCATTCGCCTTAGGCGCCTGCTTTCCCTTAAAGCGCCTACTTTGGTGGTGGTAGTTCTTAAGGGGATTTGTGCCAAGTTATCGACCACTGCTCTAGCCGTGTCGGTCTTTATTAAGAAGACTGCAGGTAGGTCTGCCTCTGGCTGGAGCTTTCAGAAACTCTCGACAGCAGGGATGCTGTCGTGAAGCCCCCATGGACGGGTTCACGGCGTGTTTCTGAAAGCTCCAGCCAGAGGCAGACCGATCAATTGGCATTCTTCCGCTTAAGTATCACCACCTTCAAAGTAGGCGCTTTAAGGGAAAGCAGGCGCCTAAGGCGAAGATGGTCGCTCAAAGCTAGTGCTATTAGTCGCAGGTCCCAATATTTCTACATCACCTCGCCACCGGCCACCGCCACCGCCTGCCCGGTAATCGCCTCGGCCCCCGGCGCACAGAGCCAGAGCACGGCATTGGCCACTTCTTCAGGCAAAACGAGTCTACCTTGCGGGTTGGATCGGGTTAGTTCTTCAAGCGCCTGAGCCTCGCTGCGGCCGGTTTTCTCGACAATGGTTTTAATGGCATCGTGAACCAGCGCCGTTTCGGTGTAACCGGGACAAACGGCGTTGACGGTAATATTGTGACCGGCATTCTCAAGCGCCAGGGCCCGGGTCAGGCCCAGCGCACCGTGCTTGGCGGCACAGTAAGCCGAGACATAACCATACCCTTTTACGGCTGCAGTGCTGGCCACGGTAACGATGCGTCCGCGCTTTGCCTGACGCATTGCCGGCAGCACTTCACGGCAGCAGAAAAATACACCGTCGAGGTTTACCGCGAGCATCTGTCGCCACTGCCGGTCGTCGGTTTTGTGGGCCGGCGCGGTGAGCGCCTGGCCGGCATTGTTGATCAGGATATCGACGGCACCAAAGGTATCTCGCGCCTGTTGAAACGCCGTTGCCACGCTGTCGCTGTCGGTGACATCCACCGCAATCGCCCGCGCCTCGTCAAGACCGGAGGCGCCCGTTTCGAGCGTCGCCAGGGTGCGCCCCATCAGGCTGACTCTGGCCCCTGCCTGGGCCAGCGCTGCCACGATAGCGGCACCAATACCGGTACCGCCGCCGGTGACAACAGCGTGTTTGCCCGCCAGCACCGGTTGCGTCTGTTTCATACCCGAGCCTTCACTGAAACGCCTGCAAGCCCGTCTGTGCGCGGCCCAGAATCAACGCGTGCACATCGTGGGTACCTTCATAGGTATTAACCGCCTCCAGGTTCATGGCATGGCGGATCACATGATACTCGTCGGCAATGCCGTTGCCGCCGTGCATATCGCGGGCCGCGCGGGCAATCTCCAGGGCCTTGCCGCAGTTATTGCGCTTTAACAGTGAGACGATCTCCGGCGCGGCCCTGCCCTCGTCGATCAGGCGACCGAGCCGCAGACAGGACTGCAGACCCAAGGTAATCTCGGTTTGCATATCGGCGAGTTTTTTCTGCACCAGTTGGGTCGCCGCCAGCGGCCGCCCGAACTGGATGCGCTCGAGCGTATACTGCCGCGCCGCCAGCCAGCAGAATTCGGCCGCCCCCAGCGCCCCCCAGGCGATCCCGTAACGGGCGCGGTTCAGGCAGCCGAAAGGTCCCCGCAAGCCTTTGACATTGGGCAGCAGGTTCTCTTCCGGCACCAAGACATTGTCCATCACGATTTCACCGGTGATCGAGGCCCGCAACGAGAATTTGCCCTCGATTTTCGGTGCCGACAGCCCTTCCATACCTTTTTCCAAGACGAAACCGCGAATTGCGCCGTCATCGTCCTTGGCCCACACCACAAACACATCGGCGATGGGGGAATTGGTGATCCACATCTTGGCGCCGCTCACGCGATAACCGCCGTCCACCTTTTTGGCCCGGGTTTTCATACCGCCCGGATCGGAGCCGTGATCGGGTTCGGTGAGTCCAAAGCAGCCCACCTTTTCGCCGCCGATCAACCCAGGCAGGTACTTGCGCCGCTGGGCCTCGGTGCCATAGGCGTAAATCGGATAGATCACCAGGCTCGACTGCACACTCATGGCGGACCGGTAACCGGAGTCGACCCGTTCTACTTCCCGCGCAATCAGCCCGTAGCTGACGTAGTTCAAGCCCGCGCCGCCGTAGGTATCCGGCACCGTGGCGCCGAGCAGGCCCAGGGCCCCCATCTCGGTCATAATTTCTCGGTCAAAGGTCTCGTGGCGGTTGGCCAGCAGCACCCGGGGCATCAACTCGCCCTGGCAGTAATCCCGTGCCGCATCCTTGAGCATACGCTCCTCATCACTCAATTGGTCGTCCAGCAGCAGCGGTGACTCCCAATTGAACTCCCCTTCTACTTTAGCGGTTGCCGCCATGGTTCTACCTCCCGGGTGGGCCTATCGGCACAAGTGCCGCGCTGGCCGGTATTTTAGATTACACGTAATCTATTTGCTAGTCATTGTTCTTGCCTCTACAATGAGCCCCTGCGCACCACTGATTCGGGCAGCCTTTACTGCTTTAATGGGCACTGCCGTATTCTAACCGTACAGGAGCCGCTCAGCATGACAGAAAGGAACCGTTTTGATCCCGCCGCGTTTACCCCGCAACACTTTCTATGGGATTACGACCAGGGTGTGGCCACTATCACCCTCAATATTCCCGAGCGCAAAAACCCACTGACGTTTGATTCCTATGCCGAGCTGCGCGATACGTTTCGCGATCTGGTGTATGTGGACGCGGTCAAGGCGGTGGTGATCACCGGGGCCGGCGGCAACTTCTGCTCCGGCGGCGATGTGCACGATATTATCGGGCCGCTGACGCGCATGGATATGCGCGAACTGCTGGCCTTCACCCGTATGACCGGCGATCTGGTAAAAGCCATGCGCCTGTGCCCGCAGCCGATACTGTCGGCCATCGACGGTGTCTGCGTCGGGGCCGGGGCCATTATCGCCATGGCCAGCGATATGCGCTACGGCACCGAAAACGCCAAGGTGGGGTTTCTGTTTACCCGGGTCGGCCTGGCGGGTTGTGATATGGGGGCCTGCGCCATCCTGCCGCGTATTATCGGCCAGGGTCGCGCCGCCGACCTGCTCTACACCGGTCGCATTATGGGTGGTGACGAAGGCGAGCGCTGGGGTTTCTTTAATCGCCTGTGCAGTCCGGAAAGCGTGTTGGCAGAGACCCGGACCCTGGCCCTCAAGCTGCTGGAAGGTCCCACGTTTGCCCACGGTATCACCAAGACCATGTTGCACCAGGAGTGGAATATGAGTATCGACCAGGCGATCGAAGCCGAGGCCCAGGCCCAGGCCATCTGTATGCAGACCGCCGATTTCGAGCGGGCCTACAACGCGTTCGTCAATAAAGAAAAGCCGCAATTCGGAGGCAACTGATGGCCGAGAAAACCTATCTGAGCTGGCCGTTTCTCGAAGATCGCCACCGGGAATTGGCAGGCGCGATTGAAACCTGGGCCGGACAACATATCGACAGCGCGCCCCACGGTGATATCGACGTCGACGCCGCCTGCCGCGAGGCGGTGCGGAAACTGGCCGCCGGGGGCTTTCTGCACTACGCAGTAGCCCTGCGCCAGGCGGGGGAAAAACTCGATGTGCGCAGCATGTGCCTGCTGCGCGAGACCCTGGCCCGCCACGCCGGTCTGGCGGATTTTGCCTTTGCCATGCAGTGCCTGGGCAGCGTTGCCATCAGCCTGTTTGGCGACGATGACTTGCAACAGGAATACCTGACCGGCGTGCGCAACGGCGACAAAATTGCCGCGTTTGCCCTCACCGAACCCGAAGCGGGTTCCGATGTGGCCGCCATGACCACTCGCGCGGAAGCCGATGGTGAAGACTATATCCTCAACGGCGAAAAGACCTATATCTCCAACGGCGGTATTGCCGATTTCTACACGGTGTTCGCCCGCACCGGCGGCCCCGGCGCCAAGGGCATCAGTGCGTTTATTCTGGATGCCGATACGCCCGGTCTGGAAATTGCCGAACGCATCGAGGTCATGGCGCCCCATCCGCTGGCGCGCCTGACATTCAACAACTGCCGGGTACCGAAACACAAAATGCTCGGTGAGAGCGGCCAGGGCTTTAAGGTCTCGATGGCGAGCCTGGATGTGTGCCGCTCCACCGTGGGCGCCGCCGCACTCGGTTTTGCCCGCCGCGCGCTGGACGAGGCGCTGCAGCGCACCGCCACCCGCAAGCTGTTTGGCGCCCCGATGGCGGAGATTCCCGGCGTCCAGACGCAACTGGCGGAGATGGCACTGAATATCGACACCAGCGCCCTGCTCGTCTATCGCGCCGCCTGGACCCGCGACCGTGTCGCCGAGCGCGTCACCCGCGAGGCGGCCATGGCCAAGCTGCATGCCACCGATTCCGCTCAACTCACCATCGATGCCGCGGTGCAGTTGTTCGGCGGGATGGGCGTGACCTGCGGCGTCAAAGTCGAGGAACTCTATCGCGAAATTCGCGCACTGCGTATCTACGAAGGCGCATCGGAAGTCCAGAAACTGATTATCGGCCGGCAGACATTGCTCAGTGCCGATATAACCGGTTAACAGACCGTCACTAAGGAATCCACGCTATGCAGATCATTCAACCCGAAGGCTGGCCGCGGCCCCGAGGCTACTCCAACGGCGTCCTCGCCAACGGCCGAACACTGTTTGTCGGCGGCCAGATTGGCTGGGACGAAAACGAGGACTTCCAGAGCGAGGATTTTGTCGACCAGGTACGGCAAACCCTGCTCAACACAGTCGCGGTCTTGGCCGCGGGCGGCGCCGGGCCCGAGCATATCACCCGCATGACCTGGTATATCACCGATAAGCGCGCCTACCTCGATGCGGCAAAAGAAATCGGCCAGGTCTATCGCGAGGTGATCGGCCGCCACTACCCGGTGATGGCAATGGTGCAGGTGGTGGCACTGATGGAGGATCGGGCCAAGGTGGAGATTGAAACCACGGCGGTGATTCCGGAGCAGTGATAGCGGGTTCACCGCGAAGGTAACCATGGACTTGGAATACATGGTGTTAAAATAGTCTATTTAAAACAGATAGTTACCTTCAAACAGAAACTCTCCACAGCAGGGATGCTGTCGTGACCAACAGTAGGCGCTTTAGGCGAGCCCCCAGGGATGGGTTTACGGCGTGTTTCTGAAAGCCCCACCGGAGGCAGACCGGTCACTTGGCACTCTTTCACCTAAGCACCGTCAAGTAGACGCTTTATGCGGAACGCAGATGTCTGAAGCAAGTGTCGTTAAACACTGTGCTGGAAGTCATTTGAGTTTTGTAGTTGGCCGTCTAGCTGCTACTTCTTACGGTGAATCGAGATTCTCTCGATTCAACGCCGCTTAGCAGGCAGCCTGTACTGCGAAGTCATAAAATTGTATGACTTCCCGCCTGAGTTGAAACTCACCCTACATAAGGGTATTCAGTAAGGTGAATCGTTCTCCGGGAAGTAAACGCCTTGCAGCTCATGAAAAACATTTGCTTTTATTTTGCATTCGAAGTACAAATACCGCTTCCACCGACGCGAGGCCGGATCGAGAGGTCCGGGCCGTCCTCAGCCCCAGGAGAAACAGAAACCCATGGCGACTCACTACACGCGCGCAGAATTGGCCAAGCGGGTTATCCGCAAAGCCGACTACACCCCTTGTGAAGAGGCCTTTGTCGATACCCGCCTGCCGGGACGCGAAGGCAAGTTGAACTACTGCATTATCGGCGCCGGTGTCAGTGAGAACGAAAACCAGGTTGTCAATCTGAGTGAGCCCCACGGTTTCAATCTCGGCGGTGTATCGCTGCCCACCGGCAAGATCAACTCCCTGCACTCCCACACCACCGCCGAGGTATTCCTGGTGGTGCGGGGCGACTGGCGCTTTTTTTGGGGCCACAACGGTGATGACGGCGAGGCGGTGCTCAGCCCCGGCGATGTCATTTCTATTCCCACCGGTACCTTTCGCGCTTTCGAGAGCGTCGGCAGCGACGACAATTTTATGATCTCGTTTCTGGGCGAAGACGACCCCGGCCATGTCACCTGGGGCAATGACGTTATCGAGCAGGCGGCGGCCTACGGCTTTTATCTCGCCGAGAGCGGTATGCTGATCGATACCACCAAGGGCGACAGCGTGCCCGAGGGCACCCCGGTACTACAGTCGCTGACGCCGGAGCAACTGCGCAGTTACAACCGTACCAGCCAGGCGGAAATGGAGGCGCGCGTCTACAATGTCGAGCGTTTCCCCGGCCGCACCGACGCCTTCGCAGACTGCGCGCTGGCCGGCGGCGCCAAAACCTATCACGCCATTATCGGTGAAGGGGCCCACGAAATTGATACCTGGCGCGCCCATATCCTCAATCCCCATTCATTCAGCCTCGGTGCTATCGCGGCTGATCCGGGCAACGGTTTCCTGCCTCACCGCGCCGAGGTCCCGGTGGTGCTGGTGGTCGGTGCCGGTAGCTGGCAGGTCACTATGGGAGAGCCGGACGATGAGACGAGCTTCGAGATCGATACCGAGGATACGCTGTCCATTCCGGCGGGCATCACCCGCAGCATCCGTTGCCGTGGCGATCAGCCAGGCCTGATTTATCTGGCCTACGGCGGCGACCAAAAGGTGTCGATCACCTGGTCGGACGCAGTGCGGGAAGCACTCGATTCGGCCGCAACCGGCGCGCCGCTCAAAGCCGATTCATAGAGGAGCCGGCGGCGACACCGCCGGCAGACACCGGACCTGCAGGTCCGGCAATTCAGCGGCAGCTATAACAGCGGTCGGCCACCATCCACCGGTATCACACTGCCGGTAGTAAATGTCAGGCGAGAAGCCAACGCAATCACGGCATCGGCGACATCGGCGGCGGCAGCCAGTCGAGCCAGTGGTGTTTTATCGATCTGCTGCTGGAGATATTGCGGATCGGCGCGCCTGGCATAGTCGCCGTCCACCCAGCCCGGTGCCACTGCCACCACCCGAATGCGCGGCGCCAGCGCCCGGGCCAGGGACCGGGTCATGGAATTCATCGCGGCTTTCGATGCGCAGTAGGCGATATTGCTGCCCACCGCCGTCGTCGCCGCCACGGAAGAGATATTTACAATCAGGCCATTGCCGGCGCTTTCCAGCAACGGCCTGAATGCGCGCGCACAGGCAAAGGCACCGCGAAAATTGGTGGCGAAAATGCTGTCGATCAATTCGTCGTCGAGCTGATCGAGATCATCGTGCGGCACCACCCGGGTCATGCCGGCGTTGTTGACCAGAATATCCAGCCGCCCGATTTCCTGCTGCAATTTTGCCGCCAGCGTCGCCAGCGCCACGCTGTCCAGCACCGGCGTCGCCTCGGCCCTATGGCCGTCGCCGGGCAGTCTGTCGCACAGTGCCCGGGCGCGCTCGCGGCTGCTGTTATAACCGGCAATGACACGGCCCCCGGCGGCGGCCACCGCCCCGGCAATCGCCGCACCTATACCGCCGGCAGCGCCCGTTATCAGCACCACTTTGCCCGCCAGTTCTTCATTCATCTCTTTGCCTTTTTCATAACGACAAAAAAGCCTGCCGCCACAGTAAACGGCAGACCTGTTACAAGCGGCACAGACCGCGGCGCGAACTGTGCTCGATCAGGTGTTTTTGTAGCGCCGCACCCGCAAATCTGCCTGCGCCTGGTGGCCGGCAAAGCCCTCGAGCGCACACAGCCGCGAACAGTATTCACCGATCTCCACACTCGCCGCCGGCGTCACCCGCTGGTAGGTACAGGTTTTGATAAACTTGCCGACCCACAGCCCGCCGGTGTACCGGGCGGCCTTGCCGGTGGGCAGCGTGTGGTTGGTACCGATAACTTTATCGCCGTAGGAAACATTGGTTTCCGGCCCCAGAAACAGCGCGCCGTAGTTGGTCATATTGTCGAGAAAATAATTCGGGTCGGCGGTCATTACCTGCACATGCTCAGAGGCGATTTCATCGGCGACCTGCACCATCTCATCGACACTGTCACAGACAATGACCTGGCCGTAGTCGCGCCAGGCCTGCCCGGCAATGTCCGCTGTCGGCAGCGTTTCGAGCTGGCGCTCCACCTCCGCCATCGTGTCGCGGGCGAGCGCCTCGCTGTCGGTCAACAAAATTGCCGGCGAATTGGGACCGTGCTCGGCCTGCCCAAGCAGATCGGTGGCGGCCATCTCGGCGTCACAGCCGGTCTCATCGGCAATGATCAGGGTCTCGGTAGGACCGGCCAGCAGATCGATACCGACGCGGCCGAACAACTGCCGCTTGGCCTCGGCGACAAAGGCGTTGCCGGGGCCGACAATCATATCCACCGGCGCAATACTCGCCGTGCCCAGGGCCATGGCGGCGACCGCCTGTACGCCGCCGAAGCAGTAGATTTCATCGGCGCCCGCCAGCGCCATGGTGGCGACGATGGCGGCATTGGGCGCCCCGTTGAACGGCGGCGCGCAGGCGATCACCCGCTTGACCCCCGCCACTTTCGCGGTGGCGACACTCATATGGGCGGAGGCCACCAGCGGATACTTGCCGCCGGGAATATAGCAACCCACACTGTTGACCGGCAGGTGTTTGTGGCCGAGGGTTACGCCGGGACGCGTTTCCACCTCGACATCGCGCAGGGAATCGCGCTGAATGCGGGCAAACTGTTTCACCTGCGCCTGGGCAAACTTGATGTCATCCAGCGTCCGGGCCGGCAGGCGGTCGATACAGGCCGCAATCTCCGTCTCGGTCAACCGGAAGCTCAGCGGCGACCAGTTGTCGAACTTCTCCGACAGGGCACGCACCGCCTTGTCACCGCGCTCGGCCACGTCGGTGAGAATGTCCTCCACCACCTCGCGCACCCGGGTGCCGCTTTGCAGCGCCTGCTCTTCGGATATGCCCTCTTTCAGGTATCTGGCCATCGAATTATGCTCCTGTCGGTCGCCCGTGTCGGGCCCGTCAATTAAAAAAATACGGTGCCGCCGTCCGCGACGGGCACCGTCAAACAGAGAGTTAGTGCGGTACTGCGATCCAGGATTCAACTGAAATTGCATTCGAAGTCATATTATCATTGCCTTTGCCGCTGTCAAGCCGCACCAGCGCTGGTGAAGCCGTGTTGTATCGGCATTAATACCGGCCCTGAACTTGGTCTGGCCGCGTTCTTACGTTACGGTCTCTGTTGACTTCGAATTCAGCCGATGCCAAAGTCGCCCTAAATCTACTATCATCAGCACACCGATAATGAACCAAGACAACCGCAGCCGAACCCCGAAGCCCTCCATGTCCGACACCGACCACAGCATCGAACAGCACAAACCGCTCGCCGTGACCACCACCCGGCACACCGATATTTCCACCCTGCTGCAACCCGTCCCCGGCAGGCGCCAGGCCATGGCGGGTTTTGATAGGGAATTTGTCGATATCGTCGACTACATCATTCGCATCACGCATCGGATCTGGGAAGAGAAAAACGTCGGCCTGATCTACGACTATTACTCCCACAACTGCCCGATCCATACACTGGCGGGCCAGAGCTTCGGTGCCGAGGCGGCGGTCCAGGGCACACTCAAGGCACTCGGCGCGTTTCCCGATCGCACCCTCTACGGCGACGCCGTTATCTGGGGCGGCGACGATAAACAGGGCTTTTACTCATCGCACCTGATAACCAGCACCGCCACCAACACCGGTGACAGTGAATTCGGACCGGCCACCGGCAAAAAAATCACTTTCAACACCATTGCCGACTGCGTGGTAAAAGCCAACCGCATCGTCGAAGAGTGGCTGCTGCGGGACAACCTCAGCATCGCCCTGCAACTCGGACTGAATCCCCATGCGATCGCGCAACGGCAGGCTGCGGCAGACCGCGAACTCAGCGAGCCGTTTCACGACTGGCGCCTGGGCGAGATAGACCGGGTACGGGCCCAGACCGCCCCCGGCAAACTGCCTATACCCGACAACCCGGTGCGCGAACCCGAAGCGTTTGCCCGCGCGGTGATGCATGAGATCTGGAACCGCCGCATGTTTGGCAAGGTGCGCGACATCTACGCCGCCAATGCCGTTTTCCAGGGTCCGTCGGGTCGACGGCTTTACGGCCACGGCGAAATTATCGGCAACGCCATTGCCCTGATGGCCGCGCTGCCCGACGCCCGCATCAGCGTCGACCATGTCTGTGCAGTTGCTACCGATACAGGGGAAATCGATATTGCGCTGCGCTGGACCCTGGCCGGCAACCATGAAGGCGGCGGACTTTACGGCGCACCGAGCGGTCGCCGGATCATGCTGCTGGCCGCCAGCCACTGGCGCCTGAACGAAGGAGGCAAGATATGTGCAGAAAGCACCATCTACGACGAACTGGCGGTACTGCGCCAGGTCTACGGCGGAGGTTAGCTTGCCCCCCGAGGACAAGACCGCTACCGAAGCCGGCGGCAATGAGACCGCTATAAAGAGTGCCGCAGAGCTGCTGCTGCTGGAGAAACGACTGCGCGAACAAGCCGCCGTCGGTGCCGTTTACGATGCTTGCATTCACAATTGCACCATCCATCGCTCCCGCCCGGGCAGCCGCCCCGCTTGCGATCGCGACACCTGGACCGCCGACTGGCTGGCGGAGCTGCACGGCTTCAGCAACCAGCGCCTGGAAGACGGCCGGGCCTTCGGCACCGATACGCTAATGACCGGCGGTCGTGTCCACGCGATCCACAGCGGCGAAAACCACTTTGGGCCGGCCACCGGCAAGCGCGTTCACTATCGCGCGTTAACCGCCGCCAGGGCCGCCGGCGGTCGTCTGATCGAGCTTTGGCAGTTTACCGACAACCTTCATCTGGCCCGGCAGTTGGGCATTTCACCGCAAGCGCTGGCACAGCGACTAGCCGGCACTGAGGGCGACAACCTGCCCTGCTGGGACCTGGGTGAAGCGGACGCCGGTCGCAGCCAGACCGGCCCCGACACGGCGGCACTCGACGCACCGGGACTCGCCGGCTGGCTGACAGCCATTAACGGGCGTCGCTTCGACAAACTGGCAGCGCATTATTGCAAAGACGCCCGTGTTTACGGACCCGGCGCCCGGCAACTGGACGGACCCGCCGCGCTGGTGCGGTTCTGGCTTTCGGTAACGGCCGCCCTGCCCGACTGTCGCCTGCAGGTACGGCTGAGCACGACCGCCGGCGACAGCGGACAATCCGGCATGGTCTGGTCGTTGTGCGGCCGTCACACCGGCCCCGGGCTGACGGCGCCGCCAAGCGGCGAACGCCTGCGGCTGCAGGGAATCAGTCAATGGCAACTGCACGAAGGCAGAATACGCAAAGAATGGCTGCTGTTCGATGAAATCGATCTGCTGGTGCAAATTTGCCGGCGCCGTCAGCGACCCAAAAACAGGCTCTAATTCGCTGGAGATACCCAAAACAGCGATAAAACCATTGCCGAAGGACCAGCATCAAAGTTTTTTATACTTCGAACACACAAATTTTCCGCATATAACATATTGATATTCATTTGTTTTTGTTATGGATCAAGTGAATTCTGAATTAACAGTTGCATTATTTTTGCATCCGAAGTACAAATATCACCCAACAAAACCCATAAGCAACGACAACTGGCGGCTGAGGGTAGAACATCGATTGCCCGTGCCAATTCCCACCCGCATAAAAAGACCGAGTATTGAGCGTTAGAGAGGAGACCAAACATGTCATCAAAAAAACTGCTGGCCCGGCATATGGCTGCCGTCACCGCTGCGGCCGCGCTACTGCCCGGCCCTGCCGGGGCCGACACCGGGGCCTTTGAGCTGGAAGAAATCGTGGTGACCGCACAAAAGCGCGAACAGAATCTGCAGGATGTGGGTATCTCGGTAACCGCCATCGACAGCCAGGCCATGTCCCGCGCCGGGATTGAAGACGTCAGCCGCCTGGAACTGGTTACCCCGGGGGTCAGCTACGGCTTTATCGGCTCCGATGCCAAGATCGCCATCCGCGGCGCCAACTCCAATAACACCTTTGCCGACAACTCCTCCATCGCCGGCTTTTTTATCGATGGCGTGTACCGCCCGCGGGCCTCGCAACAAAGCCAGGCTTATTTCGATGTCGAGCGCATCGAAGTGCTCAAGGGCCCCCAGGGCACGCTCTACGGTCGCAATACCTTTGCCGGTGCGGTAAATCTTTACACCCGGCGCCCGGATACCGAGGCGTTGAGCGGCGGCTTGAAAACCAGTTTTTCCCGCTTCAGCAAATTTACCACCGAGGCGTTTATCAACGCGCCGGTCAATGACGAGTTGGCCCTGCGCTTTGCCATCAATACCAAGGACAGCGACGGCTGGATCGAGAACCGCGGCGACGGTGAGGACTACGGCCAGGACGACGCCCTCAACTACCGCGCGTCGCTGTTGTGGACCCCGGCCGATAACCTCGAAGTCCTGGTGCGCTACACATCGCTCAGCGAAGAAGGCATTACCGCGGGCATTTTTGCCGCCGAGGGGATTTGCCAGCCGGTCAACGAAAACGGCATTACCGATGCCTTCGGCCGCTTCGTCAATTGCGACAATCCCTACCCGGGTTCTGATGGCGACAGCTTTTTCGACGAACCCTACGAAGTCGCCACCGATGTCGATGCCAAGCGCGATAACGAAGAAGAGAATATCACCCTGGATATCGGCTGGGACATCGGCGACAGCCTGACTTTACGCTCCATTACTTCCTACACCGAATTTGACAGCGAGTTCGATTGGGACGGCGACTGGAGCAACGTCCCCGGCTATGTGTTCTATTGGGATGAGGAAGTCGAGTCGGTAACCCAGGAAGTGCAGTTGAGTTCCGACAACGACGGACCTTTTACCTGGACGGCGGGCCTGTATTATTCCGTTGACGACATCGGCTTCGGTTTCTCCCAGTACCGCGTCGCCCCCTTCCCCTTCAGTGACTTTGCCGACTTTCAGGAAATCGAGACCACCACCAAAGGCGCTTTCTTCCAGGGCGAGTACGCGCTGACCGATACGCTGCGGCTGATTGCGGGGGTGCGCAACAACGAAGAGGAGAAGGATACCAAGACCTTTGCCGGCGCCTCTACCGATGCCGGCGGCGATCCGCTGCCGGGGGTCAATCCCACCAGCCTCGACGGCCGGCCCCGCGATCTTTACCGCTACACCCTGCGCGAAGACCGCTCGGCGGTGCGCGAGTTTGATATCGTGACCTGGAAAGCCGGCGCCGAGTGGGATGCCACTGACAACGTTATGGTCTATGGCAACGTGTCTACCGGCTTTCTCTCCGGCGGCGTCAACTCCGACGGCAGTCCGTTCGAACAACAGGAGTCAAAGGCGTTTGAGGTCGGTTTCAAAAGTCGCTGGGCCGACAATACCTTGCAGCTCAACGTGGCGGCCTATCGCAACGAGTTTACCAACCTGACGACCCAGGAATTGATCCAGTTGGGTGGCGCCGATGTAACGATTACGGTCAACGGCGGCGAAATCGATGCCCAGGGTCTGGAGGTGGAGTTGGTCTGGTTGCCCACCGAAAAATGGCTGATATCAGCCGGCGCTTCGTTTATGGACAGCGAGTTTGGTAAGTTCGGTGTCGCCAATCCGTTCGAGCAGGCCAATGGGGTCGAACAGGCCTTTCTCGATCTCAAGGGCGACACACCGCCCTGGTCGCCCGATATGACACTTAGCGTCAGCGTCGGCTACGATATCGATCTGGGCGATATGGGACGTTTGACCCCCTTTCTGCAGACCTACTACTCAGATGAATACAGCACCGACGATGTGGTAACCTACCGCACCCAGCGCCAGGACGCCTACAGCAAAACGGATTTGCGCCTGATCTGGACCTCGCTCAGTGAAAAACTCAGTGCCGAGGTGTTTATCGAGAACGCCGAAGACGAAGAAGTACTGGCGCGCACCAATGTGGGCGGCTTTGACCTGGTGCAGAGCAGTTACCTGTATCCGCGCAACTATGGCGTCAAGTTTAACTATAATTTCTAAGCGCCGGCAGTCGCAGTTGCGCCGGCGCGAGCCCCACGCTGTGGGGCTCCACCGGTGCGGCACCCCTGGATAAAGGGAACCCAACCTATGACCGAATTCGGCACGCTGAACTGGTCGATTCTACTCGTCTATATTCTCGTCAACCTCTATATCGGTTTCCTGCTGGGGAAAAAAATCAACTCCGCCGAGGACTTTTTCCTCGGCGACAGAAGCACACCCTGGTGGGCCATTGGCATTTCCGTGCTCGGCACTTATGTCAGTGCCCTCACCTTCCTCGGCGCGCCGGCCTGGGCTTATACCGATGGCCTGTCGGTGATCGCCATTCACCTCAACTACCCGCTGGTTATCCTGCTGGTGGTCACGTTTTTTCTGCCGTTTTTCTTTAACAGCGGCGTCGCCTCTATTTACGAGTACCAGGAAAAGCGTTTCGGCCACACCTCCAGGGCGATAATATCGGCTATCTTCCTGGTCTCCCAGGCGTTGACCTCGGCGGCAGTGCTTTACGCCACCGCACTCGTGTTGGAGTTTATCACCGGCATCGATGTCGAATACGCCATCGTTATCGTGACCATCATTGCCCTGGTTTACACTGCCATGGGCGGCATCACCGCGGTAATCTGGACCGATGTGGTACAGGCAACCATTTTACTGCTCGGCGGCGGTATTATTTTCTATGCGCTGCTGACCCAGTTGCCGCTGTCGCTGGGCGAGACACTCGCACAATTAAAGGCGCAGGGCAAAACCGATCCGCTGAATTTTTCCTTCGACTTTTCCAGCGTTACCACCATCTGGTCCGGTGTAATCGCGATGACGCTGTATCATGTCACGGTTTACGGCACCAACCAGATGATGGTACAGCGCACCCTCGCCGCCAAAAATATCGGCGACGCCAAGAAGTCGTTTATGATGATGGGGTTCGGCGCCTTCTTTATTTACTTTATGTTTATCCTGCTGGGCATTTTGTTCTACCACTACTACGACGGCGCCCGGTTTGACAACGGCAACACCATTATTCTGCGCTTTGCCACCGACTACGGTCTGCCGGGCCTGATGGGCATCATCGCCGCGGCGGTACTGGCCGCCTCCATGTCCAGCCTCGACTCGGCTTTCAACTCCATGGCGACCGTCTCCACCATCGATTTTTATCAAAAGTACTTCAAGCCGACCGCTTCCGGCGCACACTATCTGAATGTATCCCGGCTGTTTACGGTGTTTTGGGCAATAGCGATTATCGTGCCGGCGATTGTGTTTTCCAAAAGCCAGGGCTCCATTCTGGAAACCCTGAGCAAAGTGGGCTCTTATTTTGTCGGCGCCAAGTTGAGTATGTACGCACTGGGGTTTTTCTCCAAGCACGCCACTGAGAAAGGGGTGTTGATCGGCATCGTGTTCGGTTTTGCCACCGTCTGGTATGTGGCCACGCAAACCGATATCGCCTGGCCCTGGTTTTGCCTTATCGGCGCCAGTGTGAATATTGCGGTATCGCTGGCCGCCAGCCTGCTGCTGGATGGGCGCCAGGCCGAGTATTCCGCCTATACCGTGAAAGGCCAACTCGACAAGTTTCGCCGTGACGGTTTAGCGGAAAAAGATGGCGGTTGGTATCTGGTGCCCGGCAGGATCGATCGCCCCGCTTATCTGCTGTTGGTGTTCTTTGTCCTTTCACTGGCTTTTTTGTTTCTTTTCGAACGGGTCATTGCGTAGATTCTACAGCGAGACAAACCCTTGTAGCATGTTGACCCGACCCCGACAGACACACTCCACCAGGCCGGGCTGGCCGCTTGTTTTGGCAGCAACAACGCTCATCCGGTAGACCGGTGGACAGCATGGCAGGCCAATTTGACAAATTGGATGAAATGGACCATATTGCCTCGACGTTAGCCGGTTGTCGGGAGAGGTATCGTGGGCCACGCCAAGCGCAAATCCGTCGAGGAGTTAACATCTGTGGTAGAGGACGCCGCCAAAGACTTAAGTGACAGCGTAGTAGAGGCGCTGATCGCCCACCCCGGTGCCGTGGTCTCGGCGCTGGCGGTGGCGGGCAATGCCCTGGTTGGCAGGGGTCCGGTTGACGAAGCCGCCCCGGCCGAAGGGACAACGGACAAACCGCCTATCGAGGCCATCGGCAGCGAGCCGGACCCACCGGTGGATACCGCCGAAGCCGAGCGCCGGCTGCTGGCGCTGACACGTCCCGGCAAGAGAGAGAAGCTGCTTACCTCAGATGAACTCGCGGCCCTGGCCGGACTCAAGAGCCGCCAGACCGTCCATAACTGGCTGAAGAAAGGCCGGCTGATCGGCTGGGAGAGCGCCAAGCGCGGCTATGTCTTTCCGGCGGTCCAGCTCGACAACCGCCGCCGACCGCTGCCAGGTCTGGCGCGGATCATCCCCCTGTTTGACGACGGCTACTCGGCCTGGCTCTGGCTCACTACGCCGAGCCCTGCGCTGAGCGGCGCGACCCCGCTGAGCAGACTGCACAAGGGCTGTATCGATGAGGTCGAAGCCGCTGCGATCGGGTACGGTCACGGCGATTTTGCGTGAGTGGTAGTTACGACCCCGTCCAGATCAGTCGGCAACTCAAATCCTTCCATCTCACCAGCCTGTATCGCGTCACCCACGCACGCCACCGCGACACGCCCCTGGGGGTCGCGGTGGCGCCGAGCCGCTTCAGTGATCACCGCGGCAAATTCGCGGTGCTCTATGCTGCCGACAATGTCGCCTGTGCCGTGTGGGAAAGTATGATTCGCAATCGCTTCACCCGGGTCAAGCGGCGCCTTCTCGCCCTGCGCGAAGTCCGCACCCGCCTCGTCGTGAGGCTGGCCGCGACCGCGGCGCTGCCGCTGGTAGACCTGCGTGGCGACGGCTTGATTCGCATCGGCGCGCCAACGGCGGTAACCCACGATGCCAACCACGCCGCCGGCCGCGCCCTGGCCACCGCGGTCCAGAACACACTGCCCGAAGCCGCCGGGTTTCTGTACCAGTCGCGGTTCACCGGGCACAACTGTGCCGCCATCTTCGATCGGGCAATCGATAAACTGTCAGTGCTGAGTGTCACCCCGCTGATCACCCATCCGGCGCTGTGGACGGCCCTCGACGACTACCAGGTTGTGCTGGCCGAGCCGTCACACTAGGGCCCGTTAACGCTAACCGGTTTTCGCAAATTCCCGCAGCCGGGCAAATACATCGACACCGAGTTGGCGGTAGGCATCCAACAGGTCCACCAGTACCCAGTTCTCCCGGATCATACCCTGCTCGCAACGCCAAAAGTCAAGGCTGCGCAGGGTGATCTTCTGACCCGCCGGCGCTATCCCCAACCAACCATCGCCGGTGATGCTCATACGCATCCCGGGCCAGGCCGTAAACCCAACATAGTCACCCTCGGCAAACAGGTTGCCCTCGCCGGCATTGCCGACCCGATCGGGCATGGCATTTAAGAAAGGTATCTGGTGCCGGTTGCGAAAGCCGTCTATACCCCGGGCGGAGCCAATGCCCGCCGGCCCGTACCAGTTGCAGCGCGGATGCCAGTAGTCGGCCAGCCGCATCGCCGCCACACCGCCGGCGGCAAAATTGCCAAGTGCTGACAGCATATCGGTAACCAGTTCCAGACTGCGCCGGGAGTGCGGGGCCGCAGTCGGGGCTTGCACCAGTCCGTCCTGGGTGGCCGGGCCCGGCACCTGCCATTCGCGTCCGAGTGCGGGCACCATCGGCCAGGCATTGGCCTGCATCATCAATTCGGGGATATCCCAAAGCGCCTGCATCTCCACTACCCGCTCCCCTTCAAAACGGAAAAACTCGTGGCAGCGCATGGCGACCTGGCGTCCGGTCGGTGCAATATCGAGCCAGGGACCGACAAAGGTGCCGGTATAGAAACCGCAGCAACCGACCCAGTGCCGATCTCCGACAGCGCCGGCAATCACGATGGTATCGCGACGCTCCAGGTCGGGCAGCGCCTTGTGCAGCGGTGCGAATACTCGCGCATAGAGTTCACCGGCGCCATCCAGGTCGTCGAAAGGGTAAGCCAGGTGGATATCGGCTGCGCGGTGGAAAGTCCGGGCGAGAACCTCTTTGACAGTGGCGGGATCGAAATCGTATAGCGCCCGGCGCAAGGGTTCCAGGTAGCGTTTATGGGCGGAATGACTATCGCGGGTCACACGCTGCCCGCCTCTGAGTCAGCGCCGCTGCGCACCGGCATGCTAGCCGCATCGAGGCGCTCCCAGCCGCGGCCGTTGAACGGGTCGACACCGAGTTGCTGCATCACATAGGGGAAGTCCACCATGACCCAGTTGTCGACGATTTTGCCGTCCTCCACTTTCCAAAAATCCATATAGCGAATTTCCACCCGTTTTTGGGTCGGCGGGATGCCCATAAAGTTGCCCGTATGGACAGCCTCCTGCCGACCGAAGGCCGCGCACCACTGGCCCTGCGCGATACGTGCTTCATCGATACAGACCTTGTCGGAGAAGGCAGCCTGAAACGGGCGTTGCCAATGGTCCTGAAATTCGTGCAGCCCCTGTTTGAAACCGCAGCCCGCATTGCCAATCCAGCGGAAGGACTCACTGAAAAAGCGGTGCATATGATCGATATCGTGGTCGTTCAGGGCGTCGACCATGGCATCGACAACCTGGAGGGTTTCCTGCGTTTTACTCAGATCGTTGTCTTGCGTTAGTTGTGCCTGCGGCGGTCGCGCGCCTTTCATGGCTTTACCTCACATCATTATCAGTCATTGTGACAACCTATCACTGCAAATCATCTTTACGGCTTGCCTCCTTGTCTTGCTGGAAACGGCTTCATCAGTGTCGGACCTGGCGAGGCGTGTGATAAACCGATCAGCGCAATTGAATGCACCGCAGTGACTTGACAGTTATGCAGCGGCTACCGGGAAGCCGGGCGGCGCTATCGAGCCTCACTCCCGCGAAACGACGCTGCCAGATCGCCGGCGCCACGCAGCATAAATATGTGATCAGAGGACAATAAGAACAGACTCGCGCCCTGTTTGCGCCAGTGTGCGGCCTCCTCCACGTTGGGCACGAACATGCCCACCGGCCTGCCGGCGGCGCGGCCGGCAGCACAGACTTTTTCTACCGCGGCTATCACCGCCGGATCATTGGGGCTGTCGGCACCCAGGGCAACGGTCAGGTCAATACGCCCCACAAACAGACAATCGATACCCGCCACGGCGGCAATCTCATCGATGGCATCGACGGCCTCGATATCCTCGATCTGCGCAATCACCGTGGTTTGCGCCGCGCTGTCTGCTTTGTGAGCAGCCATGGATTTGGTAGTGTAACCGGCCGCCCGGGGGGAACCGGCGTAGCCGCGCCCGCCGCGCCCATAGCGTGCCGCTTGAGCCAATGCCTGTGCTTCGGCGGCGCTGCATACATGGGGCACCACCACGCCGGTGGCACCGCAGTCGAGGGCATTGGCCAACTCGGCCGGCGCCGCCGAGGGTACCCGCACCAGTGCCGGCATCTGTGCGGCGCGCAGCGCCAGCAGGCAGCCGTCCAGTTCCAGACGGCCGAAAGGTGCATGCTCAGCGTCGATGCAGATCGTATCCAGCGGAGTCAGGCCCAGGATCTCGCAGACAATGGGCGACGGAGTCTTCACAAAGGTGCCGATCAGCGGCTCTCCCTGTAACAGGCGCTGGCGGAATGCCGGTTTGGTGTCAGTGGTGGGGTTGTCCATTGCAGGGGTCTCCAAACCTTCTCTAAAACCGTAGGGTTAACCGTACATAGGCTTTGTATTGCGGCTAGTGCGTTGCTGCTATTGAAATGTACTTCGGATGCAAAATCAAGTATTAAAAGCAGCTTGGGCCTGACTAGCATTCTCTGAATCAAATTTATGCTATCTGACCAGTCTGTTGGTTCTAGCCATCGTTACGATTGGGGATGTGGCGGCCGTCGCTTCAAATACTGCTGCTTAGCCAACATTTATTTTAAAGTCAACAGTTTAAATCCATGCTGAGTCGCAGGCTTTTTTTGTCTGTAAGATATGGGCCATATGTGGGCCAGAAATAGTATGCACACTTGGAAGATAGCCGTTCAAATATTGTTTTACTGGCGTCTGATAAAGTGATACTCGGTGTTCTTTGTCGGATTGTAACCGCTCAACCTTGCTGTATTGCGCCAGATATATGATCTGTGTCGTCACAATTCATATATAGGGTGTGCCCCAATGAGCTAGTATGAATGGCCGACATGCTTTTGCTGGGATGAAGCTAAGCAAACGGACGATAAGCCCTGCAATATCACAAATTGTAGGGGAGGCAAGATGAACTGCATCGGAGTGCCTTATACTCTCAGTTGGATAATAGGAACGTTATATGCCCATTCCAGCCTATACCTTGAAAGCTTACGAGAAAACCCGCGTTGATCTGGCAATAGAGCATTTTTCTACCCTTGAAAACCCTACATTGTCCGATCTTAATGTTGTACGAATACAAGCAAGCGTTCAGGATGGTATCGACTCATACCGTGTTTGTGCCGTCGATATGACAGAGACGGATCTAGAGAATGAAGGCCACAGTTCCAAACGCATGGCCGGGTATATGGAGGCATCAGGGGATACCCGACCTTGCTCTTCCTGTGATTGTCACGCAATGGTGTCAGGCAAACACAAGCTTGCAGCGCCCATGCGCGCAGTAATGGCTTGGTGTCTGATGCGTATTGATGATCCTCGTAACGGTTGCTGGTTGCCCCGCACCTATGATACGCGCCGATATATGCCAAAATGGTTGAGCGAAGCAGTTCCACACCAAGGGCTTCACAATCCCCGGTACTATGCGTGGCTGGAAAAGTATATTAATGTTCAGGTGATTAATGGCCTGGATGATTTAATAGTAGCACTCAGGCAAGTTCGCACCTTCTTGCAATCCGGTGCGTTACCCCCCGAAGCATGGCCTAAGAGAAAGGTGGCGTAATTCCTATGGCACTATATTCAATGTATCCAGATACGGATCACTATGCTTTTATCGGTTTTGACCGTCAAGAAGTGCGGGCCAAGCAGGGCCGCAATCCTAAAAAGCATATTGACCTGACGTGTGAACCGCTAGTTTATAAAGACAGATGGCAGGGGTTGAGCGTCAATTTATCGGATAATAGCGAAGGGCTAACTGGAGATAAGATCGCTGACATTATGCCCTTTAAGGGTAAATTGTTCTTGAGCACTAAGGCGTATGAAGTGCTCAAGCCTTTAATTGAAAATGACGGAGAGTTTTTGTCTGTGACCTATGAACGGGGGCAGGGTTATATTTTTAACCCGTTGAGCGTTGCCGAAAGCGTCGGGGGTCTAAATACAGATGTATCTCGCAAGAATGAATGGAATGATACCCTCGCAATAGCGTTTCACGAGGACTGCGTAAAAGATTTTGCTATTTTTAAAACAGAGTTTGATCTCTATCAATCGGTTATTTGTCAGCAAAGCGTGAAAGATGCGATTGAAGCCGCAGGGTTAGGCGGTGCTTATTTTACGCCTGATTTGGGCAACCCCTTTACCACGAGGATGAGTGAAGTTTCACGAACGAACTAAGTGTTACTATTTTTAACGCGGATTGTCTATATCATATGCGGTGTGTTTGTTTAAGGTTAAATTAAAGCTTCAAATAAACCAGGGATTATCAAGTTGTTGCCGCTCAGATAGTCCCAGCGCCATTGTCTGATTTAATCTAGACGCGCCGACTCACCCTCCAGCAGAACGCCGCTGAAGGTGCGCTGCTCGGGAGGCAGCTCCGGGTTTTCGACCCGCTCCAACAGCATATTCACCGCCGCCTCGGCCATGATTTCCAGGGGCTGGTCGATAGTGGTCAAACGGTAGCTGGACCAGGCGCCGGTGGCGGTACCGTCAAAACCCACTACCGACAGCGCCTCCGGCACGCTTATGGCGAACTCATGGCGCGCCGCATCCATGCAGCCGATCGCCATCACATCGTTGGCGCAGATCACGGCGTCCGGCGCCTTTTTCATACCCTGCAGCAGTTCGCGAAAAGCGGCGCGACCACTGTCGTAGCTGTAATCGCCTTCAACCACCGGCACATTTTTAACACCCAGCTCCCGCAGCCGGTCGAGGGCGCCGTGGGTGCGCTGGTAACTGACCACGGAATCGGTGGGCCCGCCGATCACGCCAAAGGAGCGATGACCGGCGGTGTGGAGCCTGTTGACCAACAGCCGCTCCCCCTCCTCCTGGTTACAACAAATAGCGCTGACCGGAAAATCTTGCAGCGCCCGGTTATAGAACACCAGCGGCACGCCGCGCTCCTCGAAAAAAGTCACCTGCTCGCGGGACAGGCGCGCCGCGGAAATAACACCGTCGACCTGGTACTGCCAGACCTGGTCCAGCATCTTGTCGACATCGCTCTCCTGCTCGAGGGTAAACAGCAGCACGTGCACGCCGCGCCGATCGAAGCCGCGGCTCAGTTGCACCAGCAGTTCCGGGTAATAGAGATTGGTGAAATTATTGATAATCACCGCCACCATATTGGAGCGGCGGGTGATCAGGCTGCGGGCGATGGCGTTGGGTTGAAAGCCCAGCTCCCTGGCGACGGTCATAACCTTGTCGCGCATTTTCTTTGAGACGCTGGCGCCGGGTTTAAAGCAGCGCGACACGGCCGACTGCGACACGCCCGCCACCCTGGCCACATCGTAGGATGTCACCCGCTTACCCGACTCGGTCATCCCCGGCTTGCGGGACTGGGTCGCCGACTTGCCGTTGCGGGCGCTGCGCCGGTTCTTTACGCTGGTGTCGGTCATACTCTCAACCACTCAGTTCTGGGTTTCAATCGCAATGTCCGGCTTGAATTGCCCACCCCAAATGCGCCGGTGCCGCAGGCAGTTATCACGGCATCCTAATACAACCGCAATACAATGGGAATGGCCACACCAAGACGCCCCTAGGTACCCGCCAGTGCCCGCATGCGGGCCAGAATATCCAGGCCCTGCTGTTGCAGCCAGTAAGGCAGATCGATCAGCACCCAGTTCTCCGCCAGTTTGTCGCCCTGGCGCCGGTAGATATCGACCACCCGCATATCGGCCTGAACATCGTTGCCCGGCAGGCCGAGGAAACCGCCACTGGCAGTGTTGGTGAGATTGGGCCAGCCGAAAAAGCCGGCGTAGTTGCCCTCGGCAAATCGGCACACGTGGCCGTTGTAGGTTTTGCCCGTCAGGCCCTGGCGAAACGGGTACTGGTGCTGCGCCTGGTAGCGGGGAATGGTGTAGGTGGCGCCGATGCCCGCCGGACCGTACCAGCACATATCCTTATGCCAGGTGCGCGCCAGGTATTCGGGCGGACAGCGATCGTCGCCGCTGAGGTTGAGTTCACTGAGATCGCCGATCATGCGGTTGACCAGCGCCAGGGTCTGCGCCGATGCGCCGGCATCCTGTTGCTCGTAAAGCAGGCCGTCCTGCGTTCTGGGCCCAGGGCACACAAATGCCGCACCGGTCTGCGGCGGCAGCGGATTGACGCCCGCCTGTTGCATCACCCCGATAAGGTCGCAAAAGAAACCGGTGCGGCAGATACGGCCGTTGCGGATACAGTTGAAGTCCGCATAACGCAGCAGTGCCAGCCGGCGAGTTGCCGGAATTCCCAACCACGGCTGGTCCAACAGGCCCATCAAATGGCCCATGCTGGTAACCCATTGGGCCCCGTCAATTTCGCTGGTGCCGGCCATAAAGATATCCTGGCGGCGCTGCACGTCCGACCAGGCGCGGTAGAAAGGTTTCCAGAACACCTCGGCAACCGCCTCACTGCCGCGTTGTTCGTGAAAGGGGTGAACGCCGAACCACTGGTAATCGTCGCTGGTATATTGCGCCAGCACTGCGCCTACAGTTTCCGCCGTGGCGTCTTCCAGTGCGCGGTAATAGTCCAGAACCAACGCTTTGTGGTCCTGATAATTGTCTTGATGGTCACTCATACCGGAACTTCGAAATCGCCTGTGTTGTCGGGTTGTAGAGGGCATATTCCGACAATATGACTGCGAATGCAAGAAGGCGTGGAATCCTGTCTGGCGGCAGATATATGACGGCAAGAACGCTCACAGCAGGTAAGCAACGCTGCGCCGGGACGGGGCTTCAAAGTGCAGTAAACCTTTCCCTGTGGTGGAGCAACAACTTACCGCAAAGGTTTACGGGTTAACCACTCACGCAGCGCCGCGTTCACGGCGGCAGGCTGCTCCAGAGTCGACAGATGGCCGCAGTTTTCCACAATGCACAGGTTTGCATTGGGTATTCGGGCCGCCATTTCCTCATGTCGATCCGGTGGGCACAGACCGTCTTGTCTGCCGCACAACACCAGGGTCGGACAGTGGATACCGGCGAGATCGCCAAGGCTGTCGGGGCGTTCGACAACCGCCTGCACCTGGTTTTTGAAGACGTCGATACCACTGTCCAACGCCATATCCACGATGGTTTGCACCAGTTCGTCGTTTGCCAGGTGCGCGGGAAACAGATAAGCAGGGATCAGTTTTTCCCGCAACAGCGTTTCCAGTCCGCGCTCGGCGGCGAGCTCCAACTGCTCGCGCTTGGCCTCGGTGCCCACGCTCGTATCGGCACGGGCATTGGTGTCCAGCAGTGCCAGATGGCTGATGCGCTGCGGGGCTCGGCGGAGAATCTCAAACGCCAGGATACCGCCGAATGACAGCCCTGCCAGTGCAAATCTCGGCGGCGCCTGTCGGAGAATATTTTCAGCCAGCGCGCCCAGACTGGAGTCTGTGCCCACCGGCATTACTACAGCGGCGGCCAGGTCCGCCAGGGCCTGTTGTTGATGCCGCCAGAGCCGCGCATCGCAAAGCGTGCCCGGCAATAGCAACAGCGGTATTCTCTCCATGCGCTTACCCTCCGAATGATTGTCGGCCAGCTACCGCAGGGGAAAAGCCTACGAGCCTCAAAACGCCTAACTCTGGCACAAAATGACTTCGAATGCAAAACTCTCTGACGCCGTCATTGAGATCAGTTTGCAGATCCTAACCAACCGGCGAGGCAGTGCGTTACCGGTTTGCGAGATGTTAGACTGTGTCCGGACCGCTGAATCGGAGTACCCATTCAATCGTCTATCAATAAGGGTTGGACGGGGCATAGAAGTTCGATAAACGACCATCGACAGATACCCTGACGGGAGCCACCGCCGTGTTCCCTGTTATCAGATTGAAAGTATCCCCCGCCCCCAGCCGGTACCGCAATAAATCCCGGTAAAGCACAGGCTGCCGGCAAGTCGTCTGCAGCCGCTGCGATTGACTGTCTTCACGGATCACATAAACATACCCGCTGCCGTCGACGCTGGCCTGCCCGCCGGCACTGACAAATAAAGCGGTGCCTTCATCGATACCGATACCCGTGGTGCCGGGTCGATGACTGGCCATAAACACCAACAGGCGGCCGAGGCGGTCGCGCTCGTAAAAATGTGTGTCGTTAACAATACCGCGCATCAGCGGAATATCGAGAAATCCCGTGGAGAAGTTGAGGTAACTGTGACAAAAATCGGTAACCGCCTCCGCGCTTCTTATCCCCGGCGTATTGTCGGGGTCGTAGATATATTCACCCAACACCGCAGCACCGGCCGAGGTGCCCCCGACCACCCCGCCCCGGGCATAGACCGTGGCAACAGCCGTTTCAAGCTTGGTGTTATCCCATAGATTCAGGTAGTCCGACTGGTCGCCGCCGGCGAAGAAAACAAATTCGGCATGGCGTATTTTGAAGTCGACGTAGTCGCTATTGGCCTTGGCACGGCTGTCGACCCGCAGCGTGGTCACGGAGTTGGCATGCAGCAGATTGCGCAGGTATGTGTTGTAACCGTCACTGCCGGTGCTGCGCAATACCACTACGTCGCCCCCTTTCATATGAGGTTTTACCCGCTGGCTGAATGCGGCATCCACATCGCTGCCGCCCCCCGCCAGCAACAGACCCGGTGTGCCTGCCAGTGCCGGGCAGGCATCGATGTCGCTGCCCACCGACCAGCTAACAAGATCGGCGGGGATTGCCGGTGTCGCTCCGGTTTCGCAGTTTGCGGTCTGGCTGTATTGCACCGTCAGGTCGTACCAACCACTACCGGAGTAACTGTTCACGCGCAGGTAGTAGCGACCCGGCGCCACTGCCACCGTTCCTGTTTCCGGCACTGCGGCTGTCGCCGCTGCAAACACTACGTCGCCGGCCTCATTTTCAAGCCGCCAGTCAAAGTCATCGGCCGTGCTGTGATCGAGGGTAATATGCAACGCCGTGCCGGCATCAATATCGAGCCAGAACCAGTCGCTATCACGTCTACTGCCAAGCGCGGCCTGCACCGGCTGCCCATCGCACAACGGACCATCTGCACGGCTGGTGCGATCGTTGTTTTCCGATTCACTCGAAATACAGGCGAGAGCATTGAGTGACGACAGAAAAAACACGAATACCACAGTTAAAAACCCGGGGAGCTGCTTTAAAGAAAACCTGATCATAGTATTCCACCTGTTTGTTATTAATGTTGATGGTAGCGGCCTGTCGGAACGACTCGCGCTAACGGTGACTGCCCTCCAGCCCGAATAGTGCGCCGGCAAGCGCTAAAACTGCCGCTTGGTGCCTGTGTTGTGGATCGAGTGACGTGTCAGGCTCGTCGTCTTCCCGCCGACGGATGGGTTCGACACATCGGCAGCATCAGCGCTGGGGCAGCGGCTCGACACTCAGGTTGACCGGGATAATATCGAACAACACATTCAGTGCCGTATACTGATCCCTGCCGGCGTTGTCATAGCGCCAGTAGCCCATGCTGTGATCCGTCTGGCGAAACCGGTAGATAACGCCATGCCCGGCACCGGTAAAGCTGTAGCGCTCAACACGGGTGGTGCGGCTGTTGTCGAGCAGGTCAAAACCCAGAATCTGGTCGACACGCGGGTTGCCGACGGCAATACCTCCACCGCTGTGGGGCCGATAGGCAAAAGCTTCGTTGCCCACCACCGGTTTTTTATCCGCGGCGATCATTGCCTGAGCGTTGGCGATATTGAAAACATCGCCGTCGGACAACACATGTATTTGCAGGTGTTCCGCTTTCAGTCGGTTGTCATCAACGCTGAAAACGGCGCGGCGCCCATCGAGTACGGTAACATTGCCGGGACCGATAACCCGAAAACGGCGCGCCTTGATACTCACCAGCATGGCGGAATTTTCGTCAACACCAAACCCCAGGCGTCGCGGCGACGGCATTTTTGTCAACGCCAGCGCCAGCCGACCGAGTCGGGCCTTGCGATCGAAATGTTGATCCACCAGGCCAGCGGTGAAAAAGCCCAGGCCCGCACTCAAAAACAGCCTGCCTTTCTCCTGCTCATCGATAGCGGCATAGCTACTGGCAAATCCGAAATTCAATGCGGTCAGGCTATCGCCGGCGGCGATCATCGGATCGCTCATCATCGCGGCGCCGGCGCTGGTGCCGCCGATAACGGCGCCCGCCGCCAGCATCTCCCGCAGGCGCCGCAACAGCGGCGAATCGCTGCTGTTTTGGTCGAGCAAGCTGGTGGCGATACGCATTTGATCGCCGCCGGTAAACCAGACGCCTCCCACCCCCTGCAGACGCCCGACCACTTGCTGATCGTAGGCGGCCTTGCGCCAGGCCGACTCATTGACCGCGGCGGTCGATGGATCATCCTTTACTGCAAGCGGCACTATAATCACACGCTCGGGTGCAACACCGTAACCGATCAGGTGTTCGCGAAAAGTCTGTGCGGACTTTACGGGCTGGCCTGAAGCCACCGGCACAATTGCAATAGGGTCGCCGTCGGGGCGAGGCAAACTGTTGAGAAAGGCCCGGTAAATAGCTTCGTTATCCCGCTGCAGGGCACCGCCCACGATAAGCAATTTGCCGATCGAAACCGGACTATCGGTTGCGGCGGTTGCCGCGCCGGTGCCGAGCAACGCCAACAGCAAACTCCCGATAGCGGTTAATTTGTATAGCGACATAAAACAACTCTCCCGGTGGACTGCGATCAATGGCACGGCTTTATCCTTACTGATTATTGAGTTAAAAATCGGAACTAAGGCTCACTGCTTTAACGCGGTCGGCCTGCCTCTATCCCGTAATGCGCCACGCCACGGCTCGGTGGGGTGCGCGGCCCCGATCGGGCGCAAGCTTGCCTGTCGCCCCGGCGGCTGCGCGTCTTGAGGGACGCCTGGAATGGCACTGCCTTAAGCAAATATGTGCCACTTGAACGGTCTGGCTCTGGCTGAAGCCTGCAGAAACACGCTGTGAACCCATCCCTGGGAGCTTCCCGACAGCATCCCTGCTGTCGAGAGTTTCTGCAGGCTTCAGCCAGAGCCAGACCTCCCTTCAGTACGCTTAATTGGGGTCGATCAATTGGCACACTTTTGCTTAAGGCAGTGCCATTCGGGACGCACCCCCGTCGGGCCTTCCCGCCTGCATCTTGAGGGACGCCTGCAACTTAGCAACTGACTAAGATTTACCGCATTGTGCTAACCCGGCGACATGCGCTTAAGTAGCAAAGTTGCAGGCGTCCCTCGATTGTGTGCCGACTTGCAGCATCTGCCCAACCAGGGGCGGGGTGGTGCAGGGTGTTTTTTAGCCCCACACTGGAATCCCGTGCCAGTAGCAGGGTGTAGTAGCAAGCAGGTCCTGACCGCAGAGGCCCACCTACCGGAAGGCTAAAAAATACCCTGTACCGGCGCGGCCCGCGCCGAGTGGCACTCCCCTGGCTCGCACCCTTCCTAAAGCGACGTATCACCGCCACGCTCAAACGGTGTGCGAACTGTCAGCTCGCCCTCTTTCAACAACCAGTTTCCCCGCGCCATCACACTGTCCACAACCAATGTGGCCGGGTCCAATAACTGTAAATCCGCGTCTCTACCCACCGCGATACACCCTTTCTCACCCAGACCCAGTATGCGGGCCGGATTGGCTGTAACCGTCGCCAAGGCGCTGGCAAAGGGTACGCCTTCAAGGGTTACCGCCTCTGTTACCGCCCTGTGCAAGCTGCCGATTGCGCCGACTTCCAGCCCGTCCAGGTTGCCTTGCGCATTAAAATGCGGCAGCGAACCCTGGGCATCCGACGACAGGGTAATCTGCTCCAGTGCAACCCCCTGCTCCAGTGACCGGCGCAAAGCCGTGCACGCTTTAATCTCACCCATCTCGAGGATCACCTCGGTAGTGCTGGTGGTAAAATCAATCGCCCCCCCCCGTTTGGCAAAAGCCCAGCCTGCGGCCAGCAGTTCTTTACTGCGGTTGATATGGGTCGGATAAAACAACCTGATCGGCAACTCGGTGTCGTCGAGTACCTGATTGAGCAAAAGCAGATGCTGGCGGCCGTCACCAACGTGGACACTCACCACCGCCGGCTTGCCCGACAACAGACCGGCCACATGCACATCCGCCGCCAGTTTTGCCAGCTCCGCCACAGTTGGTTGGGAAGAACGGTGATCGGCAATCGCCACCTCGCCGACGCCGATAACACTGTCAATCAAAACGATATCGTCCCTGGCCGAGCCGGTCAGGGTGCGCGGTGGAATTTCATAGGAACCGGTATGGATATAACACGTCAAACCGTTGTCGCTCAATTGCCGTGACTTGCCATAGAGGTCGCGCAGACTGCGGGTACAGGCGTCGGTGCCCAGCGCCCCGACCACGGTCGTGACACCGGCGCGCACAGCATCTTCAAAGCGTAGGCCTTCGGTGCGAGTGCCAAAGCCCCCTTCGCCGCCACCACCGGCGATATGGACCAGGGAATCGACAAAGCCCGGCACCAGCAACCGGCCTTTTGCATCCACGGTTGTCACGAGTTCGCCGTGCAGGTTCTGAGACAAATTGCCGCCCACGGCAGCGATGGATTTGCCGGCGATCAAAACATCCTGACACCCCAGAGGGGCGGGGGAAAATACCTCGGCATTCCTAATTAACGTCAACATAGCTTTCCGTAAACCCTCTATTCAGTAGGCAACCACAACGGCACCGATCACACAGACACTCGCCATGGCCACCAACAACAACATAAATTTATAGATAAACTTCAACCAGATTACCCAGTCCAGTCGAGCCGCGCCCAGGCACCCCATCAGGGCCGCCGATGTCGGCACAAAAATATTGGTCAAGCCGTCGCCTAGTTGAAAGGCGAGCACCGCCGTTTGCCGCGACAGGCCAACCAGGTCCGATAACGGCGCCATCAGCGGCATGGTCAGCGCCGCCTGCCCGGAACCGGAAACGATAAAGAAGTTGAAAACACTTTGGAAAAGGTACATACCCCAGGCGGCCAACCAGTTCGGCAACTCCCCGACCAGCGCACCGACGTGATGCAAAACCGTATTTAGCACGCTGGGCACCTCGGGATCGTCCCCGCCCAGCATCAATACGATGCCCTTGGCGATGCCGACCACCAGCGCCGCCGGCAATAGTTGCTGGGCGCCTTCGCGAAATCCCGCCGCGGCATCGTTGGCGGTAAAGCCGTTGAGGCGAAAGGCGACCGCTATCAACGCGACGACTAGCCCCATGGTAAAAAACTGGCTGGCGATTTCCGGCAGGTAATAACTTTTGTACGCCACACCCCAGACAATCCAGCCGACGCCACCGGCAACAGTCAATAGAATCAACCAATGCGCCGGCCCCAGGGCCGCGCCTGCAATCGGGGCCGGGCTGCGGCGGCGAAATTCGGCATCCGACACATAGGCAAGCGAGTGTTGCGGGTGGCGCTTGATCCGCGCGGCATAACCCATGACATAGAGCATGCCCACACACGTAAACAAACTCCACACACCGATCCGAAAACCGGCGCCCGATAACAGCGGCACACCGGCGATCCCCTGGGCAATGGCAACCCCAAACGGGTTCATCCACGATGTAGAAAAGCCGATCTGGGTGGCCACATAGGTGACCAGCACGGCGGTAATGCTGTCGTAGCCGATCGCCACCATCACCGGCACCACCAGCAGCGTAAACGCTATCGCCTCTTCACTCATACCGAATACGGCACCGCAGAGCGAGAAGACAAAAAACAGCGCGGGAACCAAATATTTACCGTCACCGCCGCCGCGCGCAATCAGCTTTAACAGGGCCTGCTCAACCACACCGGTTTTCAGGATAATGCCAAAGGCGCCGCCGGTGATCAGGATAAACGCCATAACACCGATGGCGGCCCCCCACTTGCTGCCCGATACCAGCCCCTCAAAGACAAAATTCAACAGGCCGATCCCACCGCCCTCGGCAAACAGCGGCAAACCGCGCGAGTCGCCGTCGGCCAGGTAGCGAAACGACGCGGGATCGACCACAGTGCGGGAAACGCTCTCCCCGGCGGATGTGTAAACGACGGCTTCCACATTAAAACGCCCGGCCGGCAACAGGTGGGTCAGGGCAAACGCCAACAGCGCCACAAAAAACAGAATCACATAGGTGTCGGGCATCTGCCGGTTGGCAGGTACCACATGCCCACTGCTGTCGGTGGCGTTTATCACTGTCGGTTCCTCTTGCTGGCGGCTTCTCGTGCGGGACAAACCCGCAGGTACCGATTAAAAACTATAGGTATAGCGCAGGCTGATAAAGCGGCCCAGTGAATCGTGGTTGATATGATCGACATTGGCGCTGGAACCCAGCACCCGGGGCGGCTCGCGATCAAACAGATTATCCACATTGAGCTGCAGGTAGTTGTGGTCGTCAAACTCGTAACTGAGATTCATATTCCACAACGTCCAGGACGATACGGTGACCTCCGTGCCCCGGGGTATGCCGAGCGTATCGAGTATCCGGTTGGGCGGGTCGTCCCGGTAACTGTGGGTGTAATTAGCGCTGAGGGAGGCACGCCAGTCCTGCAGGCGCCAGCGCAGCTTGGCATTGGCGAGCCAGCGCGGATAACGAAATGCGCCCGCCCGACTGTCGATGTCCGCCGTATCGCTGGCCCGGCGGTCAAACTCGTTGACGTAGGTGGCATCGAACAGCAGGGTAAAATCGCCGTAGCCGGTTGCGTCGAAGTAATGGGTATAGGCGATATCCACACCGTCCGTTTCCTGCCAGCCGAGGTTGGTGAGCTGGAAGTGGGCATCGACCACGAAGCCGTCTCCGTCAACCTCCACACCCGGCACCCCGGTGGGCAGCAACCCTACCTCGGCAACAGTGAATTCGCCGTTTAATGCGCGGTCAATAAAGTTGTCTTCGTCGATACCCACCAGATCTTCGTGACGAATATTCCAGTAATCGATCGATACCTCGATATCCTCGGTCGGTGTCAGCAGCAGGCCGAATCCCCAGCTCTCTGCCTCCTCCGGCTCCAGATCGCGGTTACCTAATTCCTCTGAGAAAAGCGGCTCCCCGTTGGCCGTGTTATCACCACCGCAGGCCTCTGGTGTTTCTTCGCAGTCGACCGTATAGCTGCCCAACAATGTACCGGCTCCGGCCTGTGCCAGTGATGGTGCACGAAAGGAAGTGGACCAGTTACCCCGCAAAGCCACTGCCTCCACCGGCGCATAGCGAAAGGCTACCTTCGGATTAAAATCACTGCCAAAATCCTCGTAGTCGTCGAAGCGTCCCGCCAGTTGTACCTCGATGTTATCGGCCAGCGGCAGATGCAATTCGACAAACGCGGCCCATTGGTCGCGCTCGGCATCGGATGAAGTGGAGCTGAAGCCGAGAATGGGTTCGGGGTTGAGCGTATCGGCAATGGCGATACCGGCCGGTATATCTTCAACCTCCTCGTGTCGATACTCAATGCCCACCGCCGCTTTGGCATAGTTGCCGCCGATCGGGAAGAGATCGCCCGACGCTATGGCATCAAAAGACCACAATTGGGATTCGCCCTCACGCCTGGCCGTGGTGCGGATAAAGTCGTCAATACCTTCCGCCTGCGTCGTCTGACCGCCAAAGGGATTGTACCAGAGCGTGGTTTTACCGAGGTCTTCACAGGTGGGGCCGCCGTTAAACGTCGCTGTCGGGCGGTTTAAATCCAGCGTCCAGCGCTCGACCGTGGTGCCGTCGCTGCAGAGGTTGCCGAGGTTGGCATTGTAGAAGTTTTCCGTTACCACCAGACCGGACAGGCCCCGTTGTTCCGATTCGCTGCGACCGTAGGTGACCGCGGTTTCGAAACTCCAACCTTTGATTTCCGTTTCAAAGCCACTGACCAGTCGCATGGTTTGCGTGTCCACCGCCACGGCTCGCGGCTCGATATATTTACCCCACATAAAGATCGGAAACCCGTCGAAGTCCGAGAAGTCGTCGTGACCGGCCTCCGCCACCAGGTCGGCGCGGAAGCTGGCGGGAAAATTGGGGTTTTCCGGCGCTACCGGGGTGCGGGAAAAATTCGCCGGCGAGGAGGTGCCCCTGGACTCGGTGTTTTGATACATCAATTCGTTGAACCAGGTGGTCTTATCGCTGAGTCGCAGATTAAAAGTACCGACAGCCCCCAGACTCTCGTAGTCGTCCACCGTGGAGACGAAAGCATTGGTGTTTACCAGGCAGAATTCGCCGAGTCTGGCGCTGCCGAAGTCCGCCGTCGGGCAACCGCCGTTTTGGGGTTCTTCCGTCTGGTCGAGAGGCATCCTGAACAGGTCGTTGAAACTGGGATAAAAACCCTGTTGGCTCGGGCGCACCGAATTGCGACTGACGGCGCGATCGCGATCGAACAGCGCATTGCGATCGAAGTAATCCACCACCACCATAGTGTGGGTGCGCTCGGTGTTTTTGCCCCAGACCCAATTGATATTCTGTCTACCCTCATCACTGCCGGCGCTGGAATTGCCGTAGTTGATGGAAAACTCGCTGCCCTCGTAGTCGTCGCGCAACACATAATTCACCACCCCGGCCACGGCATCGGCACCGTAGGTGGCTGAGGCGCCCCCCGGCAGTATCTCGACCCGCTCTATAGCGGCGAGGGGAATGGAATTGACATCGATAAAAGACTCCTGCCCGCGGGCAAAGGAGCTAACTGAAGCGCGGCGGCCGTTAATCAGCGTCAGGGTGGAGCTGGTACCGAGCCCGCGCAGGGAGACGCCGGCGGCACCCACCGGCGTGTCGCTGGACAGGGCCCCGGCCGTCGACGTACTGAACGTGCCGCCACCACCGCCGGTGACGCTGATATCGCGCATCAGATCGATCAGCGAGTCTGCGCCCGACTCCTCGATAGCACGCCGGTCTATTTGAATGGCCTGTACCGCGCCCTTCAGGTCCAGCCCCTTGATATGGGTGCCGACCACGGAAATCTCTTCTATTGCCTCGGTCGCGGTGAGATCTTCGGCGCGCGCGGCGAGACTTGCGGTGAGGGCGGCAAGCCCCCCGAGTCTAACGGCCGCGGTGACGGCGGTGGCGAGTTTGTGCTTGGTTTGCGGATTCATCTTGACCTCCATAAGAATGCCTGCAGCTTTTATTGTTTTAACTGTTTTAACTGTTTTAACTGTTTTGACGAACGACGTTGTCGACGCTCAGACTGGTAAGGCGCCCGCACAGAAGCCGGCACTGATGACCGGAGTCAATATGACCCGCATCAAAAGATTACACTATTGCCGCTGTGTTTATAGAGGTAAGTGGTGGTAACCGCGACGGACACACCCAACCAATCGGATTTATCCGGATCGGGTTATTCGTCAAACCACTCGCTGAGAAGATAGTCAGTAGAGCAATCTGCTTTTGTGGTGGTGTTTTGATACCGCAAATAGCACATATCGACAGCGTTCTTAGGAAAGCATGGAGTTGCTAAATCAATTTTTATGCGTGTGTAATTATTACTACAGCCGCCTGTGTATTGCAACTTTTTATTTCGCCTCAATAAACATATGGGTAATAACGACTTGTTCTCGACATGCCAATCCGGCACCGCGCGGCGCTGACAGCGGGCTGGCATTTCGCCGGTGAACATTGCGTTATAATCGGGACTGACAAAACAGTAGCGGAGGTAGAAACACTTGGATTGGAGTCAATTTGGCGCCCTGCTCGGCGGCATCGGGCTGTTACTGTTGGGTATGGGTATGATGACCGAAGGGTTGCGCCTTGCCGCCGGCCGTTCGCTACTGCACCTGCTCGAAACATCGACACGCACTCCGGTGCGGGGAGTGGCCACCGGTTTTTTGATCACCACCAGCGTGCAGTCTTCCAGCGCGGTTACCGCCGCCACAATCGGCTTTGCCAACGCCGGTATACTCAAACTCAAACAGGCGGCCTGGATCATCTACGGCAGCAATATCGGTACTACCATGACCGGCTGGCTGGTGGCATTGATCGGCCTCAACCTGAAAATCGAGGCCTTCGCCCTGCCCTTTATCGGTATCGGTATGGCCTTGCAACTGGCCAAAAAGCGTGAACGCCTGGCGGCTGTCGGCACGGCCCTGACGGGCTTCGGCGCCCTGTTTCTGGGCATCAGTTTTCTGAAACATGCGATGGAGGGCAATACCGGGCTGCTGGACTTGTCTCAACTCGACGCCCTCGGCATACCCGGCGTGGCACTGGGCGTAGTCGCCGGTGCCCTGATGACCACGGTGATGCAATCCTCCAGTGCCGTGCTGGCCATTATCCTGACCGCCAGCGCCAGTCAGGTCGTCTCGCTGCATCTCGGTGCGGCCCTGGTGATCGGTGCCAATATCGGCACCACCTCGACGGCGTTGCTGTCGGTGATTGGCGCCACCGCCAGCGCCAAACGGTTGGCCTGCCTGCACCTGGTATTCAATACGGTCACCGCGGCAGTGGCCCTGTTGTTACTGTGGCCGCTGCTGGCTCTGCAGGTGTGGTTGATGGGGATATTTGATATCGCACCCATGCCGGCCTCGCAACTGGCGGTGTTTCACACCCTGTTCAATGTGCTGGGCGTCATCATTATGTGGTACCCGACGCCCTACCTGATCAAGTGGTTGAAACGCAAGGTGGTCGAGCCGACCGACAACAACAAGATAAAACCCAAATATATCGACAACACGGTTTTATCGCTGCCGGAGTTGGGGGTCAATGCCCTGTACTATGAACTGGTCCATGTCACCGCCTTGATGCGGCAGTTGGTGGAAGAACTTATGGACAGTCTTACGGCGCCGTCCGCGACCCCGACAGATTGGACCAGACTGCAAAAGCTGCTGAACAAGATCGCCAACTTTGCGGTTAAACTCGGGCGCACCAACCTGCCCCAGGAGGCCGCCGCCGATCTGATGGTGCTGACTCGGGTCAGTCATAACTTTCGCACCGCCGTTCACGATATTGCAGAGATTACCAGCGCGGCGCAAAAGCAGGCCAACTATCCGTTGTTCAACGCCGCTTATACGGATCTGTTGCGCGTATTTGTCGCCAGCCTTGATATGACCGCAAACACCTTCGAAATGCCCGCGACCCACGGCCTGAACAAGCAACTGTCTGACGCCCGTCACGACCAGCGCGAGGCGTTGCTGATCAAGGGGGCTGCCGGCGAAACGGATATGGCGGGTATCTCTGCGGTTTTGCAGCAATTGAATATTACCCAGCGTTTGTGCGAGCAACTGTATAAAGCGACACAATTGCTGAACCGGTTTGGCGCCAGTCGCGGACTGCCGGCGGACGTCGGTGATGCTGCGGCTGCGCAACCCCCGGCGGAGTCTGATCAGTCTGCGAATTAGAGGCTCGCTGGTCGGTAATGCTATCAACCAACCAGCTTGCGACTCAACGATAAATAGCGTAAAGCTTCGTTCCCCGCTGCCACTTAAAACCATCATTTGATGACCAGACATCGTGTATCGGCTTACCATCGTTGCCACCGAGAATAAACAACTGGCCATTTAACTGAACGGCATGGTGTTGCTCGCGTGCGCTAAACGCAGCATCGCTACTGCGCCAGTTCAGACCATCCTCAGAGAACCATATATCGTCAAAGTAAGTGTCTGAGTCTCGCCCGCCAAGTAACAAAAGACGATCATTAAAAGTTACCAAACGATGCCCGGCCCGGGAAGCGAACGCATCAGCGAGTGACACTTGTACCCATTCACGGGCATCGGTTGATGACCAGACATCACTGTAAAAGGTACCATTCTTTTCACCCCCTACCAGCCAAAAACGGTCTTTGAAGGGAATTACCTGAAAACCTTCGCGGTCCGCCGGCATAGAGCGTGTCTCGATCTGCTCCCAGTTGACACCATCCCTTGAGGTCCACACCTCGGCTTTGCGGCCCAATTCATCTCGACCACCAAACAGCCATAACTGCCCCTGATAGCTTAACAATTGGTGATGCGCACGGGCAGAAAAGCCGGCGTGACTGCTTTCCTCTTGCCAGTGAAGACCATCTTCTGATGACCAAATAGCTTTACTGAAATTTCCATCCTCAGTTTTTCCGCCAATTATCCATATACGTTGAGAAAAAACCGCTACAGCATAACCTTCTTTCATGCCGGGAAAAGGGGTAGCGAGGTCCATTTCGCGCCATGAAATACCATCGGCTGATGACCAGACTTGAGCTTGGTTCTGCGGGCCCCTGGCAAACAACCACAGTTTGCCATTAAAGCTGATTACCTGCTCGGTCTTTGGCGGTAGTACAGGAGACCCTTCCCGGGCATCCAATGTCATAACTGAGGTAGACGTGGCGTTGTTTTGTAGAAAGTAATAGGCTAAATTCTTAAGGGTGGCGGCACTGTCTTTGATCGCGGAACTACCCACAATATCCATCTGCCCGTTATCACAACTGGTGTAACTGGCCCAGTCACAGTCAGCTTCGCGGCTACGGTAAAACTCATAACCATAAACGCTCTCAGGTAAGCTCAGAACGCTGTACTCATTGCCAACCCAGGCCGAGAACTCAGCCGCGCTCATCAGATCAGCCTCAGATGTAGCCGTCGGCGCTAGCACAACGGTCGATTTTCCACCGGCTGTCATCGATGCGAACTGCGGTTGCGCAGCAGCCAACGCAGTCGAGCGTCCATCGCTGGATGCAGACTGAATCGAGGTACCTGTCACACAGGTATCGCTACTGGTTTGATCAAAACAGCCGCCAGGCGATTCCTCCACGCTATTGGGAGCGGTATTCACTGTTCCCAGCTGCAGTGGTCGAATCAAGCCGCGGCGTCCCACATAGTCACTGGCAAGCCATTGCTCTGACCCGGATGGCGTGGTGAGGTAAAAATCAATCTGGTCACCTTCGCGGGCAACATCCTGCGATTGTTGTCCCAGCGTATCGACCGGCACCCGAATAACATAGTTATCCGCCGCCGAGGAACTCGACCCCATAGAGTAGCTATCGAGCACGACGTTATTTAACTTAAGCACAACGCTGTAGCCACTATCGGCGGCGGTTAGCGCTTGACTATCTACCGTTACTCGCCCATAAAAAATATTGGGCGGCTCGGTGAGCGCGGCATGGGCGCTGATATTAATTGCCAGTGCAAGCCCGGTTATCACACAATTTTTTTTCATTGATGCAACCCTTCCTAAATTCATAAAGCTAGTCGATTATTTCAGTGCCGGCCCAGGGAGTTCCACGCTGGTTGAGTCACCGGAAGGTAAACGCAAGCTCGCCAACAGCGCTTCGTTGCGATCAACCGCCAAGCCTTCCAGCAGCTTTGCTTCAACACGCTGTTTGATAGCATCAAACTTTTCCGCTGCCAGCTCTTGCCGTAGGGTACTGCGCACAGCGGCCAACGGCTCAGTAAACGCGGCCTGGTGTTCAACCAGCTTCACAATGTACAAGGCACTATTGGCTTCGATCACCGGGGAGAGTTCACCCACCGTTGTTAATGTAAAGGCTTGCTCTACTACAGCTGCGGGCCAGTGACTTTGTTCTCCCTGCACCAGATAACCAATATCACCACCGCGATAACGCGAGGCCCTGTCCATCGAGTGATTGGCCGCCAGGCGCTGAAACTGCATATCGCGCTTATCGCCTTCGAGGGTGCGCAACTCATCAAGATACTCGGCCACTCGTTTGGCTGAGTCTTGAGCGCTGCGTTCAAATACAATAAGGGCTACGCGCGCCTTGGCCGGGCGAAAGAAACGCGTTTGGTGCTGCTCATAGGCCGATGTAATTTCTGCCTCTGTCACCTCCAGCGAGGTGTGTTGCAGCACCTGTTGCTTATAGCGTTCGCGCAACACTTCTAATGACAACAAGCGCACTTTGCGCCGATAGTCGGGGTCCTCGTCCAAGTTCAACGCTTTGGCCTGATACTCGGCTGCGTGCTGCGTAATAAGCCGGCCGAGCAGTAGTTCCAGGTTTTGCTTGCTGGCAGGTAGCCCCGCGTGTTCAAGTTCTTGTAACAACGCTGCCGCCGAAATGGTTTGGCCACCCACCTTGGCGACAAACGCGTTGCGTTCACAGCCGCTGATGACCAACACCATGGCTAGCAAAGCGGTCAGTGTACACCCGATATGCTTCATCTGTTTATATCCTGTCATTTGATTAAGGTCTATCCGATACCTTGTACTCGACCCCTAGCGGGCCGAGATACTATAGGTTTCAAATACCAGGCGGATATCGGAGATGCCCTTATCGAGCGAGTTCGTCGGCTCGCCATTGATAAGAATATCCAATCCCAGATTGTCATCGGCCATAAAGCTGTAGCCTGGAATAACCAGCAGCCACTCGGTATTCCACACTGAGCGTCCCACTAAACGACTGCTGCGATTGACCGCACTAAAATCAAAGACCTCTCCCGTGCTCACCTCCAGCTCACTGACTCGTCGACGCTGAGTCCAGTCCTGGCCATTGGTCGGCAGCCATATTTCATCATTATTAGTGGCACTGGCGAGCAAATTGGTGGGCGCGGGAATGTATTGATCCATTACCTGATAGGAGCGCAGTTGATTGATATCCGTTGGCGAGCGCAATAAATCGGTACCCACCGGTACAAGGTACGCATAGGCGGTCGACAAGGCCGGGCTGCCACTGACTGTCTCAGGATAGTCGTCAAAGTGCAAACCAACCCGGTACAGTTTAGTTGCGGAGTAACTGCTGGGATAGGTCGTATCGCCCGCGCCTTTGGGCCAACCAAAGAAATTGTGATCAAAATCAATCATCGTCCCAAAACGCAATACAATGCCCGGTAACGCACTGTTTTGTGAGCCGCCAGGCGGCACCATAAATTGACTGAACTGCGGCAGATCCCAGAGGTTTGCCACCCGCGCATTTTGCAGCAACGCCCGCCAGCGGTCGCGACCTGACTCATCGTCGACAATACGGAAGGCTTCACGGCGCAACGAGAAATCAAACTTTTGCACCAGAGGATCGACACTACCCAAGATACCACCGGCGGCCTGATAGGCATCGCGCATCGCCGCCAGCGGTGCAGACAACCCTTCAACATTCGCTACCGGTTCGCCGCCGGTGAACTGTCCCAGTGCCCGCTGGCGAATCAACTGTTCGTAGAAAGACTGATCCACATCGGTATTATCGGAGAGCAAGCCCGTTTCGTAGTCAAACGCCGTGGCTGCCATATAGGCGTACTTGGTGGCCAAATCAAAACTGGCGCGGTATTTTTGTAAGGCATCATTGCGGAACACACGATAGGTCATATCCTCGTAGCGCCGCGCCGTGGTACGGCTGGCCACTTCCTTGCGAAACGCGGTGCGCTCAGCCCAAATACCAAAGCCTTCAGAAACTAACTGATCATAGCGTGTCCGCGCATTGGTGGCCTCCTGCAGTAATTCGACAATGTTATAGCGAATCTTTGCTTCTTCGTGCATCAGGTTTTCGATAACGGTAAGTTGTCGCTGGATTTCTACCGGAAAACCGTCTTCTTTCAGCTCTATCGATTGGTTAAAGGCGGCATTTTGTACATCGTCCTGGGTGGCTGCAGCGGCTGCAGAGAAGGCTGCGGACGACACGATTAACGCACCGGAGACCATCGACCAGTTTGACGATACAACCATTTTTCCGCCAGTAGACGCATCGTTGCTCATACCAACGGCCGTGGGCCCGGTTGCGTTACTGCCCAAAATCCCGATAGTGCGATAAATCGCTTCACCGGCCAACACCGACGCTTGAGCAGACCCTTGCAAGCCCGCCAGACGATCCGTGAGGATTCTGTAGTCAGCATTCAAAAAATCGTAGCTAATGAGATCATCGGCCCTAAGCACTGAGATCGCTTCCAGCAAATCGATCTCGGCTTGAATCTTGCCAATCAGGCTTTGCTGTGTCGCCAGTGCTGTATTGACTTTGGCCTGAATCAACTGCAACTGACCGGCTTGCAACTGCACCTTGCCGGTTGTGGCCCGACTGACCCAGGATGCGTCCGGTTTCACATAGGGGTAGCCCGATGTGCTTAACGGATAGTCGATGGCAATCTTGTCGGCAATACCAAAGTGATTTTCCAACTCTTCCTGGCCGTTGAGATTGTTAGGGTATAACAGCTCTCCATAGAGATCGTAAGGGAAAAAGAACTGTCCGATCCCTTCACCACGATCAACATCGAGCTCGACAGTCACCGTTTGCAGTTGCGAGGCCGGCAGTGCGGGCAGGTCGCTGTCCACATAGTCAAATTGATAAATATCCGGTCCGCTATACCCTGCCGGGTAGAGTTTGCCGGGGCCGATATTACCTTCATACGGCGTGCCGAAAATCTCAATCATCCGCGTTTTAAACGCGCGCTCTTTAGCTTCTTCCAACAACTCGAACTCTTGATCGGTCAGTTGTTTGGCACGAATCTGTTGGCTGATCTGACTGGCATAATCAAACAGGTTATGGGTATTGTTGGCAGCGGCTATCGCTCGATCATACACTTGTTCAAAATGGCTTTTTCCCTCCAATAGCTCGCTGGCGCTGATATCAAAGGCAATGGCATCGCCCGCCAAGCCCACCGGCAAGTTACCTCGATCGGCATTGCTGACAATACCTTCTATTTCCTGCAACGCGAAGCTAAGCTGTCCCAGGCTGGGCACGTTTTTACGATCCAATCGTTCAATATCGCTGTCGGCATCACTGTCCTCATAAGGCAGTAGGGCATTGGCCAGGGCCCAATCCAGCACGACTCCCTGGCCGGCGCGGCGAGCCCAGCCATCCATACCCCAGGCGCGTTCGGCAATATTGTCCTTGTAGCCCTGCCAGCGGCCGGAGGCAGCATGGCTGTAGTGTTTGCGAAATACCAGATCAACGATACGCGCACCGGTGCGCGCCTTGGCGGCCGCGCTTTTTACAAAGAGCTCTTCATCTTTGTAATCCACAGTCAGGTCCACACCTAATACGTTGGCGCTATCGGTCAGCGGCGTCCACTCATAGTTGGGGTGGCGCACCAGTGAATAGTAAAGTTTGTTGGCACTCAGATAATGCCCCCAGGCATCACCATGGCCCTGGGGATAATTGATGCGCGCATCATCCTCAATGTAACCATCGCCATTGCCGTCGGCCAAGCCGTATACCTGCACATAGGTGGGCTCGCCGTCGCCACCGGTAAAGTTCCATAGCAGGCGATTACCGGTTTCGCTGTTACTGTTATCGACACCGCGCAACAGCGCCAACTCTTCGTCCAGCAACGACGCCAACTGGTTTTCAAAGGCAAAGCGGGTCGGCGGCAAGGTGTTGGTATTACCCCCGTTGTCGATAACACCTACCGTCGGGTCCATCGCATCCGAGAAGGCTTCGTTACCAATCAGGGTGTATAAACTGGCAATGCGGCTGGCGGCAAACAGCAATTGATTGTATACCGCCGTTTCTCCGGCGATAGGGACATCGGCATCAATGCTCAGGCGTCGCGCTTCATTGAGCAGGGTTTGATAAAGCTCAATCAAACCAATCTGGTTGAGATGATCATTGTCTTGATTAAGCGCTACATCACCACCGTAAGCACGCCCCGCCTGTTGCAGCATACTGGTGTAGCTATTCACATTGTTGTTGTGAAAATCACTGTAGCGCTGCTCATAGGCATTGATACTGGACATGACGCGTTTAATCCAGCCCTGCATACGTTTTGGCTGTGTTGGCTGACCGGGTACTATCGCCTCGCCTGCCAGAGCTGTCCAACCGTGATAGGGACTGTTTAGCAAGGTGCGGTCTTTGAGTCTGTAACGCGACAACAACCAACCATCGGCCAGCAACGGCAATCCGGAATCCACCACGCTGGTGGCAGTGTCGCCGACCAGCCTGCGCCAACCGGTATTTGTGCCTTGGCTGTCGTAAGTCGACTGCGGCGAACCATCGGTATTGAGTGCGATATCGGCAATGGCCGGTGGTTCGCCTACATCGGGGTGCCAGTACCATTCGAACATCATCTCCTCACTGCGCCCACCCAAGTCCATGGCTTGCCGCAAAATCAGCTGGCGGTCGAGCTTGTTTAGTTCATTGTGAAAGATATTAACGTGACCCTGCTCTACGGGCTGCACAATATCCACCACCGTTAACGTCACCGGTCCGGTGCTGTCTTCATCGATATTACTGGCCACCACCACGCGTGCAGGTTGCCGTGCAAATGCGGCCGTCAGTGCGCCGGCGCCGGTTACCGTGGTGTGTTGTAGCAACGGTTTGCCGTTTGATGTCACCAGTTGCGTATTACCCTCGTCATCGATTGTGGTGACCGGTTCGATGCCAGCGTAAATGCCGTCATCGATTTGACCATCGCCATCCAGGTCCAACAGGTGCGGATTGCGCGACTGAATATATAAAGCCTGTACCACAGCATCCCACGGCGTAATCTGCTCATCTGCCACATTGTTGAACGGAAAGGCACCACTGTTATCCAAGCGTTGCAAAATAGCTCTTTCATTGGCGTTGATCACATTGAGCATATGAAAATCGCTGCTGACATCCGCTTGTCCGCTTTGTGGACTGAATTGCCCGCCGACAAAGTAGAAATAACCCTTGTTATCAGGTAAAAATTTAAAACGCAGACGATAGCGCACATCCGATGGCAGGGCGGGAAAATCATATTCCTGCAAACCACCGCCCTCGGTAGTTACCCGCGCCGCCAGGCGAACATCAGCAATCACGACGCCTGCGCCATTGACTTGTTCGACCACAATCACCGGCCCCTGACTGTCACTGCTTCTGACAAAGCGATAGCTGTGACCATTGGGCTGCGTCGGCAGCTTACCGGCAAAAAGCCGCACTGGGGCTGCAGAGTTAAACAAGCGCACACTGGCGTTTGCCAGGCGTTCAGTGCTGGCGCGCGCCTGTTCGTCAAACGGGTCGCTGGAGTCGTACACCACGCGTAAATCGGCACCGGTGTATATGGCATCAAACAAGGTATCACCGATAGCCAACTGTGGAATGGTATCAGGCCATCGGGTTTGATAAGTCAGTGTATAAGCGCCCAGATCACTGCAATCACTATTCGGATTTTGTTGTTGGGCCTGTTGACAATTGTAGATATCCAGCCACGAGGTTTGCGCCTCGCCATCGGCTTGCCCATCGCCATCCAGGTCCAGCCAAAAGCCATCCTTGGCACTGATGTGATACCGATAATTGACTTGCAAGGGTGTATCACCCGAACGCGACCATATGCTATCGGTATGATCTATCCAGAAGGCTTCGCCATTGGCACCGTGGCTGGTCAATGCGGAGATGTAGTGTTGGAAGTACTCGGGAATGCCGGCCTTGGACCCGGCGGTAACCGCTGCCAGGTTAAAATCCGGATAGTCGCTGCTGTTAAAGGCGACACGGTAAACGCGATAGGCATAGTCGGTTGACGCCTGTTGCCAATAGCGCACCAACACATAGGGGTCCGAGGTCTTAGTGCCTTGTGGATAATGGTTCAAATCCATCCGTAAAGCGTGCACCACGGCCCTGTCGCCCTGGTAAGGATCGATAAAAGCATGCTCTTCGTTGGGATTGTAGCCGGGCAAACTGCGATCGTTCTGCACATAAACTACCGGCTGATTGTTGCCCTGGTTCAACCCCGTTAGTTGGTCTTGCTCGCTGGCGTTATGCAAACCTTTTGAACCGAGCATACTGGTTAAGGCAATTAAACCGGCATCGCTGGGCCACTGGGGCATATAGCTGCGCGCTTGCACCGGCCAGTTGCGCCCCAGCGCACCGGTTTGATACCAAGTGACATAGAGGTCATCAGTGCGGCCGTCGTCTCGGCCGTCACCACTGGAGTCACCCTGGCCGTTTTCGTTGACTGGAAAAATCTGTCCCTGCTGTGTTGCGCGATCATACACAACTATGTCCTTGCCGGGATCACCCACATCATAGCGCGCAAGCTCTGTCATCACATAACCACCCGCCGCATTATTGCTAACAGGCGAGTCCAGTGCCTTGCCGATATCGACGACAAGATCAGCGGTAAACTTATCTGTGTGATGCCATGGATAACTGCGGGTTGCCACAATGCTTGGCTGCGCCTGTAGGCTGTCATCTTCGGCAAAAAACACCAGCGAAGCCATACGCTCAGCCGATGCTTGCAAGAGATTATTGGCGGTGCTGACGCCGGTGGTGCTCGGCGAGCCACCGTTGCTCGTCGCAACTGTGGCATTATAGTGTAACCAGGCGAATTGCTGTGGGTTATCCTGTTGCGTATCCTGATTTAGCGGCACGGGCAATAAGCCAACATCCGTATCGACAGAGTAAAGGTATTCCTGCAAGCCTTCAGAGACCGTTGGCCAGCGAATCTTCACTGCTCGGCCAGTCAGCGGCTGATTAACATTGGCGGTGCTATTATCGGTTGGCCACAGCAGCAAGGCGCGCTCGACAGGACCCGCCGCATAAACATCATACAGTGAGTTAACCGTCAGCAAAGGCGTATTAATAGGCGCTTGACCGCTACTGGCGCTTATCGGGGCGTGAAAACCAATATCTGTGCTGGCCGCTGTGGTATTGATCCAGGACTTGCGCAGGGAAATCGAGTTTTGCGCTTTGACACCACCTGCGGGTAGATCAATACGCTGGCCAACAATATATTCCCGATAATTTTGAAATTCGGGCAGAAAGCTTCCTGTTATGGGGTCCAACACATTGAGCAGGCTTCCCCCCGCGATTAGCTCATCGGCGCTACTGCTATCGCGATGTGTTACCGCAAAGGTTTGCCCATGCCCCGCCACGCTTGAAGCGATAAAATACAGCGTATTGAGATTATTCAGATGCAGTGATTGGCCATAGGCAAGCGCTGCATCGTTATTGCCCTGCTTGCGCCAGCTGATCGTTACGCCGCTGGCGTCATCTTTTTCGCGAAACCCCAGCAGTAGCGGCTTGCGACCTGTGATGGTGCGTTTAGTGTTATCTACGCGGCTGACTTTAAGCGCCATGCCGCCGCGATTATCATTCGGCCTGGGATCAGCGACGGCAAAACCGACAACGCCATCACTAGATAAAGTAAACGCAGTCAAACGGCTGTTGGCGAGCGCAGACTGCTCATCAGGATAACGCCCCGCGCTCCTGACACTCAGTTGTTGTCGACTTGAAGAGTACCGTCCTCCCACTGCATGGGCCATCTGTGATGAAGACACTTCATAGCCATGTAACCAGCCCGGTTGATTCGAACACCCATTGTAATCAGTACAGTGAGTCTGGCGCCAGGCACTCCAGGCAGTATACCGTCCACGGATCGCTGTTATCGTGTAGGTACCGCCGGCAAAGTTATAGTTTTTCCAGGTGTTTAAATTTGATGAATACACTGCCGATGAAAACTCAACAACTTGATTTTCTGCTGTCGGTTGTGTAGTGCTGCCATCTATCGCGAATGCGTCTTCAGTTGGCATAAAACCACTGAGCACATAATCACCAGAGCGGCTTTTAACGACGTCCAGACCCTGCCCCTGCTGACTGATATCACCCCAGTCCCAACGGCCACCGGTGCTTACTTTAGCCACCAGTACATTGGATGGACTACTCTGGTTGTTGTCCCATTGTGGGTGGAGTGTTATATCACTGGCAGAGTCAAAAGAGTCGAGTACAATGGGGGCATTCGCATCTGGCGTTGGTTGTACATAGCCGGCGGCTATCAGCCGGCTATCAGTCTCACTAAATAACAGGCTCTGCACGGAAGACTGACCACCAACGGTGGAAAAGAACTTGCGTTGGCCGTTTGCTTTAATGGCGCCGACAAAGCCGTTGTACTGCCCAGCCTCACTGTGAAACTCAGTAGTCGAACTCAAACGGATATTACCGCGAAACTTACCGCCGAAATACAAGTCGCTGTCCAAGCCGGCCCCTGTATCGATCGCCATGGTGTTAATTTGCTGGCGATGGCACAGTTCAACAGCGTTAGGGTCGCCCATCACATAGTGAAAAACGATGGAATAACTGCGTACAAAAACCGGCGTCACTAAGGCGAATAGCGCAAGGCTGTTGGTGCCGCCATAACGATAGTTCGACAAGTCTGCATCGGTACTATAATAAAGCGTTCTCCAATCCGATGAAGCCTTGGTATCACGTGTACCAATACTATCACCGTTGATATTAACAAAATGCCAAGATCCAAAAGTTGTACCTTCCCACAAAAAGGCACCGAGCTCTACTGTGGTGGATATTATTTTGGCACCCGCCGGCAGCGGGTCCTGAAAATCGAATCGAGGAAAAGCCATGAGATCTACACCGCCATAGTCATCACTCCAATGAGGATCATCACTGTTGAGGGTTCGGCTCACCACAGCAGCACCCAGCGCTCCCCCCTTCAACAGACTGCCCGGCGCCTGATTCTCACAATTGCTAACAGGCGTCAACTCGACACCCTGCGGGCCCGCTTGTTGCGTATCTATTCGGGTGAGCCAGCGCCAATTCCAACGCTGCTCACCCAATGCACCGTTTGGCTCGTCGATGTAATCCAAACGTACTGCAAACGCCCAGTCACCCGCCGAGACGGTGCTCTTCTCTTTGTCGGCCGGACGGTAGAATGTCGCCAAGTGCTCACTTGCCTGCCCTTGCAATCCCAGGCTTGCGGACCAAACTTGCGAACCGATTGGCGTACGGCTCGGTGATATTGTGTGGCTATTTAGGACTTGACCTTTTAGATATAGGGCAATCACCGACTCGGAGTTGTCAGTATTGGCGGCCATAACCAAACCATTGCCGAGCGTGTCATCATCGCTACCCAGGCGCAGCCCCTGAACCAGCGCGTTAAAAGAATCCCCGCCAAAGTCTATACTGACGCCAATAGGCAGGGCTTGTTGCTCAAGCCACTGGCCATCGACCGGATTGAGTGTGGCAACAAACAGGTTGCTGGTGCTCAATGGTTGCAGACCCGCATCACCACTCACTGCATGCAGCTCCTGCAAACCAAAGCTGGCTATATTGTGAAAGAACCCGGAGATAAACAGTTTGCCACTGCGGCGGTCATAAACCACACCGGTGGCAACATCGTTGCCCTCACCACCAGCGGTTTTCAACCAGACCAACTCACCCTGCCAATCCAGTTTCGCTACAAACAAATCCCGTCCGCCGCGGTTTTTACCCGCGAGCGTGTGCATATCGGTGGCGGCGCTCCCTCCGGCGACCAGCTCCCTTTGGCCATCGTTATCAGTATCTTCAAACAAGCTGATAGAGGGCGTCTCGTCCCCGGTACTCTGTGCATCCTCAAAATAACCCACCAGGTACAGGTTACCGTCGTCGTCGGACACCGATTCGACGATACGTTGATTACCCGCGCCATCGAGTTTGAGTGTATAGGGGGCGATATCGCTGGTATCAAAGGCCCAAGCGACATTGAGCGATAGCGATAACAAGATCAATAACAGGTAACGCACGGTGATAGGCCTTTGAGTGTTGGTTAATTGGGTGAAGACTAAGTACAGTGGTTTTTTGGTTGAATAACGTCTGCATAATTTCATCATGGTAGTTGACATCCGTCTTCGACCAACCGGGCGACACGGCTGATACGTTGCAGCAAGTACCGTCCGTTAACGGTGATGGCATCTTTATGAATGCCGGCGATGGTTTCACTGTAAACACCCGTTAGTTGCCCCATACCCGCCTCTGGCGAGGGTGACAGGGTTTGATCCGGGGTCATGCTGATACTGCGGGTGATATCCCAGACCTCATCGTAAAAAGGAGAAGTATTGCCGTCGTCATTGATAGGTTCGCCACTGTAGTTATCCTTGTCATCATGGCTCACGTGATATCTATGTTTCATCGGATGGGTGGGCAACTCCTGCTCAATGAGCAGTTGCGCAGTCAGTGCACCGCCCTGAGTGATATTGCCCGTTAACGGCAAGCTGCTGGTTGCAAAATCAAATGCCGATGTGCTTAACCGGTGGCCTTGGCCTTCTCTATTAGTCAGGTTGAGCGGTTTAAAGCTGCCTAAACAGGCATCACTGGTCACTAACACCGCCTCCGTGTCTACTCCCTGGTTTCCCGGAAGGTCTATCACCTTGGACATCAGGTAGACTTGCTTCAACAAACGAGCACTCCCGCTATCATCCACATGAAGCAGTAGCTTAAAGTGCAGCGGTGCCGGCGCAGGCTCTGTTTGTTGCGTGGCTGAGTGTACATTCGTCACTTCATCGAGTATCGCAAGCCCCACCCACAAACCGGCTTGGCCCTCGGAGGGAGCGGCACTTAACGGCAGGCGAATACGCATACCACCACCACGGATGGTTAACACCGAATCATTGCCGCCTGCTGCCAAGCGCCCCAGATCGACGCTGACCATTTTGCGAAATGCTTTACCGGGGTCAACGCTTGGTGTTAACTGGCCAATGTCTTGCCAGCGCGGCATGACATCCTCGTCATCTGAGCCGGTGAAATACAGCAAAGGGAAATTATCATCTACCGAGAAACTCATGTTGGTGGTCGATGCTAAGCGGTTTATCAGCGAGAGCTGAGCGATTCTGTTGTCTTGTTGAAAAGACAAGCCATTTTGCAGGATTTGTGGAATGTGCAATGTGCCGGTTTGGTAAGTCGAGCCGTCATTGTATACCCAGTACCCTTTGCCCGATTCAATTACAGTGTTTTTGCCATTGGGAACGAGAGTCCACTGGCTATTGTTGCCCAGAGTATAAATGCTTGGGGTTTGTCCACTCGACAACCCCAGCATGTCGGCAAAAGTCACCGGTTGATCTGGATCAACATAAAAACCCACCAAGTTGAATTGTTGCTGCTGCCACTGGATAGGACGGTAACCAGGTTTGCCGCGTACGGTAATATTGATCGCCGAACTACCTGTTACCTTCACCAGATAAACTTGGCCGGGAATCACCGCATACAAATTCGTCAAAAATGACTCGTTATTACTCCCTGGCTGGTCGGGAATAAAGAGTTTCCAGCCGGCCTCGTTAAACCCTTTATCTGAAGGTGATTGAATATACTGGGCGGTTGTCGAGGCATAAGGGTGCGACCAAACTCTGGAAATTTCTGGTGCAGCAAACACCTTGCCAGGTGCTCTATCATTTTCAGTTTGCGGATCGCCATCGTCGGGGTCAACTTCCAGATAGAGCGCATTCCAACCCGGATGCAGAGAGAATGACTGATCAACAATAGAGTCGGAAAAAGTTAGTGGCGACATCAGCAACAAGAAAAACGCCGTCGATTTATTTGGCTTGATTACTTTCATTTTCTAATAAATCCCAGTATTAGCGTAAAAAAACTCTACTCAACAGTCGAGCATGACCGATTTTTACAAAGCTCACAGCCGTGCAGTTGCCTGCGACAGCTCGCCGGACGGTTCTATCAAGATGGCATTGATTTTAAAAGATGTAGAAACAACAACTTATTTCATTAGTTACTTTCATTTTGTTAAGTCGTTATATATCACGAGAAATTTTGTGTGGCTGATGATAGAGTCGATTGTAAGGAAAATGATTGCACTAATATGAATTATTTGTGAATTTTCGTCCATATAGAGCGACTCTTTTAAGACGCACTTATCAACAGTTAACACAACTCGTTATTTGTAAAAAATTGTGAGTGCAGTGTCTTGCACTATCAACATATTATTGGTAGGACTGCGGACATGACAACGCCAGCCTTGAAAAGGGCTCCGGCCTGTTTTATGCCCGCAGTGATTGACTGGGATAATCCGCTTAATTTATTGAGAAAACACCTTCCGGCTCAAAGTGAGGTTAAGGCATGAGCTGGCTGAAAGAAAATTCGCTTTACAATAAGCGGCAAAAGTGATATTAAACTTCGGCTTTTGAATACACTGTTATGACTCAGGATCTATTTAGAGAAGGAGTATAAATTGAAGTATTTCACGAAGTTAGCTACTACTTTAGTTTTTCTATTACCAATGTATGCCAATGCCTGGCAAAAAATCGGAGCAGGAACAGTCGATTATATCGACATGAGGCAATGGGAAAATAACAATATTGCTGTTAAGTTGTCATCAATGACAAATGGCTGCTCGCTGGGCTATTTTGGTTCAGAGGAAACTTATATCAGAGAATTTTATAGCACTTTATTAGCAGCACTGCACTCGGAAAAAACAATAACACTTCACGGAGAAACAGGTAGCGGATCATCTTGCTTAATTAAAAGGCTGCGTATCACAAAGTAAACTTACAAAAAGTGGGCCGAATTAAAGCCTGACGCTCAGCTTCAATTTAGCCGAGCGTTATGAATTTGGTGATCGCCAAGAACCAGAATCGGTGTGAATCGACATAAAGATAATGGCTTATTTTTCTGTCTCAAGCTTTGTCCAAAACGCTTTTTTGCGGCCATGGGTCTCTTTAAGGTTAATCATATATTCCGCTTGAGTGGGGAAGGACTGCCAGTCCGTCACCTGCCCGGCATAACGACTAGCCAGTTTTAAATCACTGACGGCATAACGGTAATGTGTTGATAAGGCACGACCAAGGGTGCCGTCCACCAACGTCCTCCGCAGTATACAGGCGGCCAAATAATAACCCGTATTAGCTAAGGTTTTCGATAAGGGTCGATAATCACAATAATTATTGGGATCTAAGGATTCATGCCGCTCAAGCACTACTTGAGAAGCCCGATCCAGGGCATTAACATCGACAAGAAAGCTTAATAGTGTGCTTAGGCTACCGGTGTATTGTTCTAAAGCGAAGTCTAATGCCTGTTGTTTTAAAATGGCAGCCTGGTCCGCAGATTGGTGCTTTATCAAACTCAGGTAATAGTCCTGGCCCAATGTGGTTTCAAATAACCGCCAGCGTAGCGTTTGTGCTTCTTCCAGCAGCGTTTCTGCATCATAGGCTTTGAGTAACAGTTTGTAGCGCTCAGAGGGGATGGCTCTCGCTAAGTCACACCGGGTATCGCTGTCGGGTTGGCTGATATCATTGGGTTTGTACAGTAGCCACTGAATGGCCTCTTCACTGCGCCACTTGTCGATTAAGCGCGTTGCAATCTCGCAAACTGTCTTTTCATTCAATTCACGCTTATTGGTCGCTATAGCGATATATTTATCCACATCATCGAAGGCATCGGCAATATCTTCTAAAATACCAGGTAGCGCATAATCATTGAATTGATCGCGATTATCTGTAATAAGCCCCTCCAGTTTTTCTAAACCAGTATTACCGAGGGCCACTTTAAAGTGATGAACCAAATCATCCTTAAGGCCGTACTCATTGTTGGCAAGGTGCCGAAATAGCTTTTCCGCCAGGGCATTACTATCACGCGTTTCAGTGTGTACCCACGCCTTACCCCATGCAGCCATGATTTCGTCAAATAAAAGGCGTAGGTCACCACCGGAGTCATCCATACGTTCACACAGGTGGCCATCTAGCTGCAACATTAACTCCAGCAAATCACCGGCGGATTGGGCGTCTTGTGGCAATAAGTCCTGTTCAATACAAGTGACTAGCTGATAAAGACCCTGTGTAAATTCACCGGCTTCACGCCAGTCAATAAATCGACGGCTGCGTTTAATACTTTGAATTTGCCGCTTAAGAGTTTTGCTGAGTTGCTTAGGATCACTTTGGGCAATAGCCAGCTCCAGCGTTTTTCTCAAGGCTGTATTAATCGACGCTTCATCGGCCAATAACTGGGCCAGTTTGTTGATGCTTAAAGCGGCTAGCTGTTTTTCCAACTCGCTGGGTTTCATCTCCGTGTAGGACCTATAGACTAAAACAGGAGTATCAGGGGTGTTATCCTTTCATAACGTGCCCCCAAGTTGTCAGTGGTGGGCGCTATTATACGCGTATTGGTGATTTCCGTTAACGGCTGCCACGTTATCACAGGCTAGCAAACCTAAGACCTGGTTGCGTGCTTTCTAAGCAGATAACTTGCTCCCTTATCTTCCAGCTCAGAGCAGGATGTTTTCACCCTACTCCTCAGCATCGAATCGGCCCAAGGCTGGGCCGATTCGATGCTGAGGAGCAAGGCGAAAAAATCAATATTTTTGGATAAAAATCATTCAAAAATGGGCAAAGTCTAAGTCACCATTTTTTAAAAACAACAGTATTTTCAAGTGCCAAAACAAGCCGTTTTCATGCCACGGTTTTATTTTAACTCATTGAAAAATAGAGAGTTTTAGACTGTACCTGATGTGTATTCAAGTGTATTTTATGCCTGAATGCTTACTGTAAAAAAGTCGCCCAACCCGGGTTGGAGCACCGATGCCGAAGCCCCCTACCGAGGTAATATCACCCAACGGCTGTTCCAGGTTATTGTCGAGTTAAATGCGGAGATGGGAGCTGCTTATGGCCAGGGTATGAAAATACGAGAGGCAAACAGGTACCAGACTGGTGTCGTCAACCAGCGGATGCACCGCAATGCCGAATCCGGGCGTCCGTTTGCACCCGCAGCGGATAACGGTTTTCCGCTGACGCTGATTCACCCGAACAGACAAATCGGCCAGTATAACTTTCGCAGTGCTGTAATTGACAATTGCGCCGACATGAGGCGCTATTTCGAAGGGCTGCACAACAACGGTTATCAAGTGCCACGCAATCACTCGTGGAATATCAGTGCGCTGTGGTAGCCGTGCGGGATTGAAATACGGCCGGCCCTGGCCGTTGCGCGGGTAACAGGCGGTGTGTGACGCCCGGCGCCCCGGCAGTGGGCAATGACTAATTCAGCCTTATTGGCATAGCAACGGGTTTCCAGTACGCTGTGTGCCGCATATTTGCGGATCGGCAGAGGGGGACGGCGCTATCAGCGAGGTATTGCAACAGTTTTTGGCCGAATGGACGGTGTGGGTGCCGGTTATCCTGCTGGCGGTGATGGCGCTGGCGGCCGGCGGCCATGCCCTGCTGCACAAAAACGACAATGTCTCTGCGTTTGGCTGGATCGTCACCTGTCTGCTGTTTCCGCTGGCCGGCCCCCTGCTTTACTATTTGTTCGGCATCAACCGCATTCGTACCCGGGCGCGACGACTGAATATTCCCTCCACCCATACCTCGCCGCAGCGGCCGCAGAAGGCCAGCGCCACCAAGGCCATGTTGCGCCAGGCCGGCCTGCCGTTGCGGGCACAGACCACCGCCCAGGTGTCGTTTGCCACACCGTTTCCCCTGTGCGACGGCAATCAGGTGGCGGTGCTGCACAACGGCGAGCAGGCCTACCCGGCCATGTTGGGCGGCATTCGCACTGCGCGCCGGCAGATTCTGTTGTCGAGCTATATTTTCGACAACGACGAGATCGGGCTGCGGTTCGCGGAGGCGCTGGTACAGGCCGCCGGTAACGGTGTGGAGGTCAGGGTCCTGGTCGATGGGGTCGGCGAACGCTATAGCTGGCGCCGTATCGGCACCCAGTTACTAAAGCGCGGCGTCAAAGTCGCGCGTTTTTTACCGCCGCAACTGCTACCTCCCCAGGTCAATTTGAATCTGCGCAATCACCGCAAAATTCTGGTTATCGACGGTTATACCTGCTTTACCGGCGGTATCAATATCAGCGCCCGGCACTGCCTGGAGGATAATGACCGGAAAAGCGCGGTGCAGGATCTGCACTTTCGCCTGCAGGGACCCGCCAGCGCCCATTTGTGGCAGGTGTTTGCCGACGACTGGTTCTTTGCCGCTCGCGAGGCATTGCAGATACCCGATGAGCCGGTGGAGCATCAGGGCACCGCCATCTGCCGGGTGGTGGCTGACGGGCCCAACGAAGATATCGACACCCTGCCCATGCTACTCAACGGCGTGCTGTCCAGCGCCCGGCGCCGGATCGTGATAATGACCCCCTACTTCCTGCCGCCCCAGGGCTTGATCAGCGCCCTGCAGGCGGCGGCCATGCGCGGCGTCGATGTCAGGATTATCCTGCCGAGCCGCAACAACCTGCCCTATGTGCACTGGGCCACCCGGCGTATGCTGCCACAGTTGCTCCAGCGTGGCGTGCGAATCTATTATCAGGCCCCGCCCTTCTCCCACAGCAAACTCTGCCTGATCGACGACTACTACTGTCTGTTGGGGTCGGCGAATCTCGATCCCCGCAGCCTGACCCTGAACTTCGAGGTTGTCGTGGAAGTCTTTGACCGCGCGCTGGTGAAGACCTTGGGCAAACACTGCAACAAGGTGTTGAAAAAGTCCCGCAAGCTGACGACCGAGGATTTCGCCCGCCAGGGATTGGTGAGCCGCTTGCGGGACGCTGTGTTCTGGTTGTTTTCGTCGTATATGTAGCCTATTGCGGTGCAGCCACAGCCGGCAGGGTAAACACTTCTACACCACGACTGCCCGCCAGATTGCTCACTGTCACGCGGATTTCGGCGCCGGGCGTGACTTTCTGCGCGGGTAGGTAGGCGGAAAACGACGCGGTGTAGTCTTTGGCAATTAAGGTGTAGCTACCGTCCGCGTTTCTGTACTCTGTCATCACCTCATACAGCGGCAGCGGATTGTCCCGTTCGCCGCCCAATGTGTAGCGCACCTGCAGCCGCGAGTCTTGCGCCGTCACACCGGCCAACTGCACACTGACATCGGTGCTGGCGCGCAGCGGGGCGCCGGCTTTGTACACGGCAAAACTCAGCGGTGGCAACTCAGTGCGCGCCTGCCCGTCGGTTACCGTCATATCCTGTTCGCCCATCAGCGCCGTGTAGTGCCGGGCCGCAGCGGGTAGTTCCACGGTTACAGGGGTGGTCGCCGTGTTGAAGACCACGAGATACTCCAGTTGCTCCTCGGGATCAACCCGCGCGAACGCAAGGGTGCCCTGCGCCGGGTCGAGATGGCGGTGGATATGGATACCGCGGCGCAGCGCGCGGTGATTCTTGCGCAACTCGGCAAACTCCGCCAATGCCGTATAAAGTGGATGGGACGGGTCAAAATTATCATCGGCCGTAGTCTTTTCGGTGCCCAGCAGCGTATTGTCATTGTAGCTGGCAACCCGGGAGGGAAACATATTCTCGCGCGCATCCACATCATTGCCATCGCCGGTAAAGCCCTGTTCGTCGCCATAGTAAACCACGGGAATACCGCGGGAGAGGTACATAAAGGCGTGGGACAGAATACTGCGCTGCAACTTCTCCGCCGGGTCTATCGCCGCCATATCCCGATTGATAAAGTAGCCGGGCCTGCCCATATCGTGGTTGCCGAGAAAGTTGAGCAGCAGGTCCGCCTGGCTGTCGGCATCGTTGTAGTAGTCGTCGTTGTCAAACAGCGTTTTGAGAACCTCCACATCCTTGCCGCGATAAAATACCTCAGCAGCGGCATGCTGGAAGCCGAAATCCAATACCGCGGGCAGTTTACCTTCGGTGGTAAAGCGACTGAGCACCGCCGGGTCCGGATCGTAAACCTCGCCGAAAATATGGAAGTTGGGTATCCCCTGCTCCCGGGCGTAATCCATAATCGCCGGGCCGAACGCCTGCCAGAACGGCATTTGCACGTGGCGGACCGTGTCGATACGAAAGCCGTCGGGTTTAAATTCCCGGATAATGTTTTTATAAATATCGATCATGCCCGCCAGTACTCGCGGGTCCTCAGTGTTGAGGTCGTCGAGGCCGACGAAATCGCCGTACAGGGAGTTCTCCCCGGTAAACGTCGTATCGCCCTGATTGTGATAATACTGCGGATCATTCAGCCAGGCCGGAAATTTAACGTGCTGTTCCGCCTCCGGCACAAACGGGGTATAGGTATCACCGGCGGCAACCTGGGCCAGGCTTTTGTATTCACAGCGGCTCAGCCCCGCCTTCATGCGCCCGTCCGCTTCATGGCATTCGCGGTACTTGATAACGTCGGCGGTGTGGTTGGTGATAATATCGAAAAATATTTTCATACCCTTGGCGTGGGCGGCCTCGATCAGGCTTTTCAGATCGGCATTGGTGCCGAAGTGGGAATCGATCTCGGTGAAGTCCACAATCCAGTAACCGTGATGGGCAAAGCCGCCGTCCTGTACCGCTTTGTTGCGCAGGATGGGAGTCATCCAGATAGCGGTAATGCCCATCTCCTTCAGGTAATCCAGTTTTTGCTCCAGGCCCTGCATATCACCACCGTGGAACGCCCACTTGGAAGTGACATCGAGACCGCCGCGGGAAATGGCATGTTCTTTCGAGCCGTTGTCATTGTCGGGATTGCCGTTGTTAAAGCGGTCGGGCATCACGAAATAGAAGATATCGTCGCGGACGTCGCGGTTGAGGTAGTCTCGGTAAATATCGCCGGCTGTGCTTTTCTCGCTGGCTTCCTTTTCTACCGGTGGGGACTGCCGATCTCCATCTTGGGGTGAACAGGCAATGGTGGTCAAAGCGATTAGGATAACCGCAAATGTATTGGTTAGTTTCAATCTGAACCCCCTGTAAAGTCAGTGCCGACTACCGAGCCAGTCTACACCGGCGTGAAGAAACGACGATAGGATATTTTTTAATAGGGTCGTGCCAAATGATCCGGTTCTTGGCAGAGGGCGCGGGCCCTTATCCGAGACCCGCCGTAAACCCATCCCTGGGGGCTTGCCTGCCGCATCCATGCGGCAGACAGTCTCGGATAAGGGCCCGCGCCCTCTGCCAAGAACCTGCCACTGTGGTTCTATACAAATTTTTTTTAGACTGCAGTGGTAGGTCCGGCTGGCGGTAGCGTCTCTGGAAACTGTCTGCCGCAGGGATGCGGCAGGCAAGCCCCCAGGGATGGGTTTACGGCGTGTTTCCAGAGACGCTACCGCCAGCCGGACCGGGTCGGACAGCACGCTCTCCACTAATAACTAAAACAGCATTTAAGGATGAGCACAAGAATCCTCCCACCCACGATCAAACGAATAACACCCACTGGCAGACCGACTCAAATCGCTGGTCTGCTCCCCGGTACCGGAAGCCGCATCATTGAAAATCAAATTGGTCTGCCGCACGCCGTCGGGCATCTGGAAAAAGAACCAGCCATCGCCCCGGTTCTCCATCGGCAGGCCGGGCCAGGCCGGCCCCGGTACTGACGCGCCCCAAAAGTAAAACTGCACATCATCACTCCAATTGGCCGGCTTGCGAAACCAGAACTGAAGTCCCGGCAGGTCGCAGGTGTCCGACCAGATGGCGGTGTTGTAATCGAAACAACCGTCGCCTTCGCGGAATAAGTCTGCCGTCTGCTCACCGGCGCCGTTATTGTTGAATATAAGGTTGGCCGCCGTCACCCCGTCGGGGAAAGTAAACGTATACCAGTCGTTGCCGATTGCCTCCATGGCAATGCCGGGCCAGGCGACATCGGGGGTGGCCGGTGTGGTGTTCCAGTAGTAGACACTGACCTCGGCCCAGGCCGCCGGTTTTTGGAAGTAAACCGTAAAGCCCGGCTCCACGATCAGGCCGTTCTTGTCGTTGCAGGGGAATTCACCCTGCCCGCCCGCCTGGTCTGCAACAAATACCGCCGCGGTTCGCGCCGGTACGCTGAAGGTGCCCGTGCCCGTATCGAAACCCGCCCCCTTCACGACGTCGTCAACACCGGCCTGCTGAATAGCGTGCAGGCCCATGGCAGTGCCCGCCAGGGCGTCCACCGTCATGGAAACAGTCTCATCGTCGGTGTTAAACACGACGACCAGGCCGTCCAGGTTGGCATCGAGATCGGCGCCGGCACACTGACCGTCGCTGACACTCATCACAACAACACCCGGTACCTGGTCCGCGCCGGTATTCCAAAAGCCCAGACGCTGCTCGACATCAGCCGCTGCATCCAACCGGAACAAGGGTGTGGAATAACGCAGCGCCAGTTGCTCCCGGAACAGGGTCGCGGCCAGCTCAATATGCTGCGGCTGCGGATCGATATTGGCATTGCCCATAATCTGCCGCATCACCGGCCAGCGCTCGCCGTTCTTGTCCTGGGACGGCAGGCCCACCGCCCAGTTGTTGTCCTGTTTACTGAAATCGACCTTGTTGAACCAGTCGCCGGAATCGAAGCTGTCGCGGTCCATGGACTTGGAGCGCAGCAAATCCGAGCCCATCTGGTGAAAAGGCACACCCTGGGCCAGATTGACAAACGCCTGGCTCAGCGCGTGCACCCGCACCCGCGCATCCATATCCAGCGCATCCGGCAATTTTGCCTGGGTGTTGTCCCACAGGGTTTCGTTATCGTGCTTGTCGACATAGAGGATATTTTCCTGTGGGTCGAGGTTGTAACCCACGCCGGAATAGCCGAGCCCGTTGCTGATGCCGCCGCCGTTGTCCTCAAACGTATAGGTCTGCAGGTTACCGGCCAGGCCAATGCGGATGCGGTCGCCCTGGTCGCCGACGCTGCCGGCGCCGTCCGCCACCCCGTTGGGATAAGTGGCGTTGCCGTTGGCAAATCCCTGGGCGCGGCCGCGATCGGTAAAGTTGCCGCCGCGCACGGCATCGCGCAGCCGGTCGTTAAAGGTGCCGACCCCGGTGCCCGCCATATTGAATTGGGTGGCCTGCTCGAAGCGTTGGTTGCCGGAGACTTCGCCGAAATCCCAGCCCTCGCCGTAGAGGTAGATGCGATCGCCCTGTACGCCGTGTTCGGCCGGGGTCAGGCCCGCCAGCGCCGCCTGGATATTTTGCAGCGATGTCTTCGGATGGTGGCCCATCAGGTCAAAGCGGAAGGCGTCCACTTTATAGTGCTGCGCCCACAGCTTGACCGCGTCGATCATCAGCTTTTCCATCATCGCGTGTTCGGCGGCGGTGTTGTCGCAGCAGGTGGAGTTTTCCACAGTGCCGGTCAACGGATTGAGGCGGTGGTAATAGCCGGGAACCACTTTATCGAGCACCGACTTTTCCCCCAGGCCGGAGGCGAAGGTATGGTTGAAAACCACATCCACCACCACGTTCAAGCCGATCTCGTGCAGCGCTTTCACCATCTGGCGGAACTCGCGAATACGCACCTTGCCATTGGCATCGGAAGCGTAGCTGCCTTCAGGCGCGAGAAAGTGGAACGGGTCATAGCCCCAGTTAAAACTGTCCACCGCGGGAAAGCCCAGGGTGCGGTCATCGTAGTTGATGGCCTGGATATCCGTATTGAGCGGATCGGCGGCGCGCAGTTGCTCGTATACCTGCCGAATCGGCGTATCGCCGTATTGTGCACAGCCCTCTTCGATGGCGATCACATTGGTTTTTTCGCACAGTCGACTGTAGGGATCGTCCAGTTCAACACGGTCGGCCGGGTTTTCCCGAATCGAACCCAGGTCGTTGACCGGCAGCACATGGAAATGCGTCAGGCCCGCCTGTTGCAACGCCTGCAGATGCGCCATGCCGTCAGAGCGGGGCATGCCGTTGAGCCCGTTGTAGACAAAGGCCAGGTACTTGCCGCGATGCTCCGGCGCCACCACCTGATCGTGGGCACTGAAGTCCCGCACATGGCCTTCATACAACGTAATGTCTTTGTGGGCGGGCAGCGATTTTACCAGCGCGTCCCAACCGGCCGGCTTGAGTGTGGCGTCGCCGGCGAGATCGACGATCTGGCTAAAGCGGCTGTCCTGACTCAGGCCCACGGAATAGGGATCGGTGACCTCGAAGATTTCGATGCGACCGCTGGCCGGATGGTAAACCGTGATTTCATAGCGGTAGTACTGGTCCAGCCAGCCGAGGTTGCCGCTAAAACTATAGCGACCGTTACTCACGTCACTGGGTGGTGACGTGGCAATCAGGTTAAATGCCGCGTCGTAGCGCTTCAGCATGACCGACTGTGCGGTGGGTGCCCACAGGCTCAGGGTAAGGCCACCATTGGCAAGCACCGGACCGAGTTGCCCCGCATAGGTATAAAGCTCATCGACAACGCCGGGAATCTGCACTTTTGTGGCTTCCAGCAACCGGCTTTCACTGTCGAACGCCGCTGCCACAAGCTGTGCGCGCAACGCGGTTGCCACCGTTGCCGTATCGGCACTCAGGGCATAGGCGGGCCAGTCGGCCAGATGGCGAAACTTGGCCGTTACCGCATCACTGAGCAAAGCGCCCGGCGTCAGGTCGAGGATTTGATCGGCGCCGCTGAGGGTATCGCCATCGATAGCGATTGCGGCTGTAGCCGAGGCATAGAGTTTAAACGTCGCCGCCTGCGCACTGGCGGTCTGCCAGGCCAGGGTGCCACTGTCGACCCAGTGGGCACGGGCACCGCTGATGGTTACCGCAGTGGGAAGCTCGCAGGTATCGGTCCAGTTGTCGCCGTTGTCACCGTAGCAGCCACCGGCATCGCGGAACAGGTCGGGAGTTTGGTTGCCCTCACCGTCGTTGAAGATAATATTGGCGCTGTCCACAGCGGCCGGCATACGGAAACGGTACCAGCCACCGGGCAGCGCCTCCATCCTGATACCGGGCCAATCCACCGCCGGGGCCGGATCGGCGTTCCAGTAGTAGATATTGATATTGTCGCCCCAGCTTGCGGGCTTTTTGAAGAAGAACTCCAGGCCCGGTTGCGGCAGGTTGCAGGTGTCGGTCCAGGCACCGTCGACAAAGCAGCCGTCGCGGTCGCGAAACAAATCCGCGGTTTGATTCTGGCCATCGTTGAAAATGATATTGGCCTGGCGCACGCCGTCCGGGAACTGGTAGCTGTACCAGTCGGCGCCCAGTGATTCGATGGCAATACCGGGCCATTCGACCGGCGGGGCCGGATCGGCATTCCAGTAGTAGATATTGATATTATCGCCCCAGTCCGCGGGCTTTTGAAAATACACAGTCATCCCGGCCACGGCGCCCACTTCGACAGTAACCGGGTCGGCGCTTAAGGTGTTGCCAGCCAGATCGGTGGTGCTGGCGCGAAACGTTAATTGCGTGCCGTCTGCATAGGCGTCGGCGTTAAAGAAAATACGGTAGTCCGCGGCCGGATCGCGCCCCGCCGCGACGAAGTCACCGCCGTCGACACTGACTTCGAAATCCACCGCCGTCAACGGCAGCGGATTCGCCTCAGGCCAGCTGACATCAGCCGGGACTTCGAAGCGGCCGCGCACCTTGCCGCCATCCACCAGGCCGAGGGAGATAGCGTCCGGGGACGCCGCAGCAAGTGACTGCCGGGCTTTATAAATAGCCAGCGACAGGGGCGGCACCTCCAGGGTTATCGTGTCGTCCGCATCGGCACGCAGCCTGCCGCCGCGGGGAAAGACTTGTCTGTAACTGTCGCTGGTTGCGCCCAAGGTAACGCTGCGCGCCTCAGTGGCGGTATTCATTACCACCAGGTATTCCCGCGGGTTGTCGCGATCAACGCGAGACAGCGCCAGGATGCCCGGTTCTGTGTCGGCATGGCGCAGGTACTGGTCGCCGCGGCGCAAGGTCCGATGCCGGTCCAGCACTTTTTTGTAGCGCTTGAACATCCGATACATCGGATGGCGGCGATCAAAGTTGGCATCGGCGGTGGTGCTGTCCGTGCCGATCAGGTTGTTGTCGTTGTAGCTCGCCACCAGGCTCGGCATCATATCCTCGCGGGCGTCCTTGTCGCCGCCGTCGCCGACAAACCCCTGCTCGTCACCGTAGTAAATCACCGGCACGCCGCGACCGAAGTACATCAGTCCATAGGCCAGTTGCAGGCGTTTGAGATACTCTTCATCCGCCGCATCGGGGTTGGCATCTTTGATCGCGCGACCGAGGCGGCCGATATCGTGGTTGCTGGCAAATGTCATCAGGGTCGAGGCATCGCTGTCGGCGTCGCTGTACCAGTCGTCGTTGTCGAACATGGCCGCCAGGCGCGCCGGCGCAACATTGTCGGCGAACACATCCTTCAGGGCGAAATACAGGCCGAAATCCAGTGCCGAGGGCAACTTGGCCTCGGTGGTAAAACGACTGACCCCGCGCGGATCACCGTCGAAGATTTCACCGAAGATATGGAAATTATCGATACCTTCGGCGGCGGCGTGCTCGAGAATGGCCGGGGTCCACTGCTGCCAGAAAGCCACGTCGACATGCTTGACGGTATCCAGGCGAAAACCGTCAATAGCGTATTCGCTGATCCAGTACTTGAAAATATCGATCATCCCCGCCACCACCACGGGGTCTTGCGTGTTGAGATCGTCAAGCCCGAAGAAGTCGCCCAACAGCGACGACTCGCCGCTAAAAGTGCTGTTGCCACGATTGTTGTACAAGGCTGTGTCGTTCAGCCATTCCGGCTGCTTGATCTGTTCGAGTCCCGCCGGCACAAACGGCGTATAGGGTTGCTCGGATGTGGGGCGATAGGGACAGTCGGCACCGCCCTGGCACTGTTCGTACTGAATAACGTCGGCCGTATGATTGATAACAATATCGAAGAAGACTTTGATGCCCAGTTTATGGGCCCGTTGTATCAGTCGTCGCAGCTCCGCCTCAGTGCCCAGATGGGGGTCGACGCGGGTGTAGTCGACAGCCCAGTAGCCGTGGTAGGCGGCGGATTCGCCGGAGGTGGGCAGGTTCTCGAAGATCGGCGTCATCCAGATAGCGGTCACACCCATCTCTTTCAGGTAGGGCAGCTTGCGCTTCAGGCCCAGCAGGTCGCCGCCGTGGTAATAGGCCTTGTCCGTGGCATCCAGGCCGTGATCATCGCGGGTACCCGACAGGTTGCCGGTATCGTTGGCGGTGCTGCCGTTGGCAAAGCGATCCGGCAGCACGAAATAGACGACATCGTCTTTGATATCGGCGGTGCGATCGTCACAGGCGGTCAGGCCCACGGTCAAAATACACAGCCCCAGCACGCGGGTTACCAGGCGCCCTACACTCTCTGCTACCATCATCACTCATCCTCACCGGCTTTATTCTTATCAGCGTCCGGTCGGCCGACCGGCAATAGGGGTTAGCCTATTGGATCGGCGGTATCAGTGGCAATCTTCTGCATACGTATTCAAAGAGTGTGGACGGCCGATCCCCGCAGGTGTATCTCCCGCGGGGATGGGTCACTGGGGTCTCAGGGGTTGCGCAAGTGGCCGTTGCCGTAGTCCCTGCGCACAGTGCCAGTTATTCCCGCCATCACCGTATCGGTAATTTCCGTAATGCGTTGCTCGCTCAGGTTTGGCCATCTCAGGTGACCGATCTCATGGGCGATGATACGCACCGGCGACATCGTTTTGACGGACGCCGGATTGGTGCCGTAGTCAACGAAAACCGGCGCGTGCCCCGGATTTATATCAAGGTCCATATAACGCGTGACCGTTTTAGCGTAACAACCACTATCGCAGCCATCATTCAGATTGATCGCCAACCCCATTTGCTCGGCACCCAAAATATAGCGCTTATACTCGGCACCACGGATACCGCCTTTGTTAAACACCAACTCCAGGCTGGCGACCACCGTCAGGTACTCGTCTTCTGTAATCGGTAAAAACTCACCGTTTTGTTTACGGAATATCACCACCTTGCTGTCGTAGGCAAACCGCATGTTGCCGCTCACGATATCGCTATACGGTGAAGGCTGTGTCTGCTGTAGGTGCGCCAGATGATTGAACGTGTGGACAAAAGCCGCCATTTTCATCCCCTCGGCGAAATTTCCCCGAAATGCCGCAGCGGTCATACCGCCCTGCACAGCAGCCACCGCAATGTGGGCCGCGCGCTCACTCCAGTGCATCGAGGAGCGCATTTCCAGCCCTCCGAGGCTGGAAAAGAAACTCATACCCGCCGTGCGCCCGGCCTCGCCGATGCTCTGGCCTTTGAACAGGGCCATGACACCACCCTTGGCGCCGTGCACCAGGGCGCGGGAATCGCCGGACATATTTTTCAGTCCGCCGATTCTGTTGGTCGCCAGACCCGAGGCGCCGCCGACCACCGCCGACATAAACACACCGCTCCAGTTGCCGTAAGCTGCAGCCCCCTCGATAGCGCCGGAGATAGCACCCATAATCGCCGCCGCCGTCGCCCCGCCGTCAGGAAATATCAACCCCGTGGCGATAGTCAGAGTCATTTGAATCAGCGAGGCGGCAGTGGGGTTTTTGCGCAACCAGGCGCCGAATTTCTTCGCGAAATAGCCACTGGGGTCAGTGTAACTCAGTGGGTTGTTCAGCACGTAGCTGTAGCGGTTGAAGTTTTGCGGATCATCGGTAGCGCCGATATAGGGGTCGGCCTGCAGGAAGCGCCCTAACTGCGGATCGTAAATCCGCCCGTTCATATGGACGACATTGTAACCGTCTACATGTTCGTGGCCACTAAAGCCCCGCGGGGTAAAATCGCGCATAAAGGCACTGAACGCGTTTAATTCGAGGGGTGTAAAAGCCGTCCAGTCTGCAGCGTCGCGCCTTTGCCCAAACGCATCGAAACTCAGTGAATGCACCACCCGGCCGTTGTTATCGATAATCTTGTCGAGTGAGCCGAGGTGATCTTTCAGCAGATACTCGGTTTTGGTGGAAATGATTTCACCGGTATCTTTATTCTGCTCGATAACTTCTATTGCCGTGTCGCCGATATAGCGGCGATGTACAATCACCGGGGAATAGGTCTGCGTGGTAGTTTCAACGTTGCCGATATAATAAGTCAGCACGGCGCCGACACTATTGCGCTCATCGCGGCGCGAGTAGCGCTCGCCTTTGGTGTCGTAGCGGAAATCAGTGCGGGCCCCCGGTTTACTGACCGTGTGAAGTTTATCGAAAGTGTTGTAGTCAAAGAGCCGCTGCGTGCGCGGGCCGATATGTTCCCCGGTCAGATTACCGTTGGCGTCGTAACTCAGCTTGCGTACCTGGGTGCCGTTGTCGACTTCACACACCGCGTGGGGGCCGGCGGCGACGGCACAGTCGTCACCGTAGCGGTAGCTGCCGACATCGGACTTGTTAAGCAAGTTGCCCAGGTCGTCGTAGACATAGCTTTCTACCCCGCGCTCGGATCTCAGCGTGGTGAGCCGATTGAGCACGTCGTAGGAAAAGTTCTCCTCCAGCGGCCGGCTGCCACTGCTGTCGCGTCGCAGGGTGACATTACCGAGCACATCATAGTCAAAGTGCAGGTCCTGCAGTCTGCTGACGCCCAGGGCACCGGTACTGATGATATCGGTAAGACGTCCCATCGCCGGATCGTAGCGGCGCTCGGTTCGGACACCGTTACCGTGCAAGCTCGAGGTGACCTGTCCGCGCGCATCGACCGCCAATGTCTGGTAATACGCATCACCGGTCAGTTCGTGGGTGATGGCGCTGAGATAGCCGTAGGTATTGTAGCGATTGCGCAGCACCGACACCGGGCCGGCGATATCATACTGTTGAAATACCCGGCTAAACTCGTCGTAGGTGGTGCGCTGGGTGTAAACAGAGCGATTGGCGATACGGGTTTTGCGGGTCGAGATCCGACTCTGTCCGTCGTAGCTCCACTCGCGGCTGAAGGCACCGATCAGCTCCTCCTCCCGATGAATCTTGTCGATACCGTTGGCGGCGGTGTCGAACGTCCAACGCCGGTCATAGTCAGTGCCGCCGTTCGCCCTGAGACCGACCTGGCGGACCAAGCGCCCCAATTCATCGTAGTAGTTGCGCTGGACCTGCCCCTTGGCATCGGTTTGTTCGATCAGTTCACCCAGAGCATTGTATCGATACTGCCAGGTGCCCTTGTCGGCGTCGGCGGTACGAATTTTGCGGCTCAGCCGATCGTAGGCAATACTGGTGACAGTGCGCTGCGCACCCACCATCGTCGCCGTCAGGTTACCGAAGACATCGTATTCATAAAGAATGTCCGTCTGCGCAGGACTGCCCAGGGCATCGGCAACGGATATCAGCTCACCCAGCGCATTGCTGCGCTTGACCGTAGTCTGGTTTTTCGCATTGGTGGTGGTGACAGTAAAGCCGTCATAAGCCATGGTGGTACGGGTACCGTCCGGCATCGTCAGCTCAGTGTTGCGACCCATAAAGTCGTAACGGGATATCGATTCAAATACCAGGTCACCATCAAAATAAGGTTCGGTAATCACTGTCGGCTGTGAGCGATTGTCGTAAGTATAGTCCACGTGAGACCAGCGGCCGTCGAAGCTTTGGGTCGACTCTCGCACCGTGCGCCGCAGCGCATCGTAAAACGTCCGCGTAGTGGCCGTGCCACCACCGCGCGTTTCAATGTAATTGCTGGCAGCGGCCGGACATTCCTGCCGCCAGGCTTCACAGTAGCGTTGCAGCAGGTGCTGGTGGGTGCCCAGTGTCGTGGCGGTGAAGTACAGTCGGCCAAAGCGATCGTAGGCATTGTCCGTCACCACGCCATTGGCGGATCGCTCGCTCAGTATCCCAAACGGGCCGCGCATCACGATCTCACTGGTGATGTGGCCCTTGGCATCAATAGTTGCCGCTCTATAACGGCCATAGTTATCGTAAGTTACTTGATCACTGCGATTGATAAACAGGGGGTTATTGTAATCCTGTGTCAAGTCTTGACCACAGTCGGTTACTTCTGTGGAGCAAACTGTCGTTGCGATCACATTGCCGTAGACATCGTACTGGTAAGCTTTGCTCAACTGCTCCTCGACCTTGCCCTCAGGTTCAATGACTTCTTTGGTAAGCGAGCCGCTGTCGCTGTCGTAAAAAAATTCGGAAACCCGGGTTTGAGCCGGCTGTCCGGTTCGCGAGTGGCTCACTTCGGAGCGTTGCAACTGCCCGAGCCGCCAGCGCTCCAGATCGTCGGCGTAGTAGGTGTGCTCAGCCCGTTTCTCCGCTGTCGTAGTATTGACATGATCTTCGATGATCTGCCGGTGCAGGCTGGGCCGTTCACCATAGCGGTTGTAACTGTACACATTGCTGGTGGTGGATAACAGTTGTTCCGTGTAAGGCTCGAAAAGCGATTCACGGCTGCGGCTTATGCGCATCTGCACGATAGGCGGCGTCTGACAGGCATTGACATAGGGGTATTGCCACTGCGTCTCCCCCCGGTTGAGCAGCCTGGCCGTAACCGGCACCTCGACCGGCATAACCGCAGGCGCCGTCGACAGTCGGTAAAGTTCCGTGCGCTCAGCCAGCCCGGTGTAGGGGAAGTGTTGGCCGTACTGGGTATACGAGAGGATATTGGATTGGTGATCCAGACTGAGCCGTTCCCGATAACCCAATACGCCCCGGCCCCGGGTGTTAACTTTTAAATTACGATAGTGATAGGAAACACGCGCCGGTTCGCTGCTGTCAGAGGCGCCCGGACTGCTGACAGCGGCCACCACCGTCAGGGCTCCCGTCACCTGGTCGCGAACCCGAAACCGCTCCTGCCTATCACACAGGTGGGAGTCGGCCTGGCTGCTGACTACCGGCGAGTAAACCGCGCCGTTGCTGAGCGGCTGATAATCTACCGCGTAGTAGTTATCGAGACCGGTATCAACACGAGTGATCAGTTCGTGGACCAAAGGCACAGGTGACAGCTCCGGGCGGTAGACCAGCAACCTGTTACCGGTTCTCGGCTGGGGGCCGATGGCAATCGCACCGGGTCGGCCGTTGCCCTTGGCATTGATAAAAAAGCCGCGCCGCTGGGTGTCATGGGAGGACAGGTGCAGCGCACTCAGGCCGGTATCGTAAACCTCGTCGCTGAAATAGCCGCGTCCATCCCATAATTTTACATGAATCCGGGTGTTGTTGATTCCCTCACCACCGAAGGCAATATCGGTAAAACCATCGCCGTTGTAATCGATAAACTGTACTTTCGCGTAGTCACTCCCAATACCGTCAATCGGGACCGGCTCCAGGAAAAGCTTGCCGGTATTGATGCGCAGCAGCCATTGCCCCTCATGCCTGTAAACCAAATCGCTCAGACCATCACTGTTTAGGTCAACCGGAAAAATGTCCTCTCGCTCCACCGTGGCCGGTATCACCTCTTCCGGCACCGGTCGAATAGCACTAAGACGACCCTTGCGCTCTCTCAGCACGACATCGTTATTACCGCCGCTGGAGTCAAAGACCGCCCAGTATTTTCTCTCCCGGGTGTTGTCGTAGCGCCGGGTGACCAATCCCAGCCAATCGGCGATACCGTCGCCGTTGTAGTCACTGACACCGGTAATATGGTCGGCCTGCACGCTGGAGCGGGCGTTGGAGACAGGTACATATTCGTACCGCACAACAGGGTGGACCAATTGACCGATGCGAAATACACCGGTGCTGTCATCGTGACCGTAGAGAATATCCGAGCGCCCGTCACCGGTGACGTCAACCAGAGTGGTGTTTTCAAGAATGTCGTAGGCCCTGTTCGGATCGCCGGATGAATCAATGGTAAAGCTGAGATTCCCGGCTATCTCCAGAGACTGGCTTTCCGCATCCCAACTACTGTAGAAATAGCGCCACTTGTGATGGAAGTATAGGGGTCCGCTGCTTGTGTCGTTGTACATAAAGGCGATATCACACCGGCCGTCGCCATCGAAATCGGCGATGCGCAGGCTGTCGTTGGCCAGGCGGATATCGTCACTGTCGAAATGGCTTAAAGAGGTCGTGCCGGCGCCAAGCTGCAACTCTTGGAAACCATTGCCGGTCGAGAGATAGACCGCAAACCGACCCGGCCACTTGATGGTAACCAGATCATCCCTGCCATCGAGGTTGAAGTCACAGGCCTGCACTTCATCCCAGTGAAAACCCACTTGCTGGCCGCTCCCGTATTCCGGCGCATCGCTCAATGCCCATTGGAAAACCGTGGGCGCCAGGCAATTGGTTCTATACTCGTCGACACACACCTCCACCTGAGTTAACCGGTGCCGGGAACTGCTCAGGCTGTTGTCGTTTGCGTAGGTCAAATGGTAGGCCCGCAGCAGTTGGTTAAACTGGTGGTCGATAATGTCGATTCGCTCCAGCAGATGACTCATTGCATATTTGGAACCGGCGCTGTAGCGCACACTGGTATCGCTGCGGCTATGCTGGTAGATAAAGGCAACCTCTACCAACCGCTGCTGCCCCAATGACGGATTGCCACCGTAACTGATGCCCGATAACAGCAACTCACCGCGGCCGCTGTAGTTGGTATATTGGTAGTCGATGGTATTGCCTCGGGTATCGGCACTGCGGTTAAGTGCCCAGTTGGTAATGGCGGGCAGTAGCGAGCCGCTACTGTTGGCATTCAGGCGCGAGTCCCGCGTTTCGCCATACCACTGCACAGTGCCGTCCTGGCGCCAGGCTTGGAAGTACTGGGGGCCGTTACCGGTATCGCCGTAGGAGACTATCTTGGTATAACTGTCTATCTCAGTGCGATACTCAGCACCGTCGGCGCCATAGGCACCGGCGTACAGGCGCAACCGCTGGCCATCCAGGCAAAAGCGATCGCTCTCGGTCATCGTCAGCGGCAGATTGCGGCCGTCCTGGGCGCTGGTTTGCCGGCAGCGGGTAATCATTGAGGTGGCCTGCAACGACCAGCCGACACCCATCACGCCGTTGCCGGCCTGGCTGTTGTACGCCAGGCTCACCGACGGTTTAACGCCGGCGACACCCTGTGGCAGGGTGATGGGAATCGTGTAGGCCATGGCCCCGGCGGCAGTGACCTGCAGCTCGCCCTCGAGCTTGCCCACGGCCTCGGAGTCCTGGTCAATCAGGGGAATGGGTTCAATATGGGGCGCCGGCGGGTCCACCGGCTCGGTTCTCGGCTCCGCTATCGATACACTGACGGTACCGCTGTAGGGGCTGCATCCAACCTCATCGTGGCAGGCCCGCACTTTGAAAATATATTCACCACTCTGATGGTTTGCGCCATAGCGCACTTGTTGCGTGTCATATTCAATATTCCTGGTCGTCCAAACGCCATCGGGCAACTCGCGTTTAGCCAGTTCATAGTAGTGAACGATGCCGTTGGATGGATTCCAACTCACCACGAAGCTGGTTTTACCATCGGTGGCACTGGGTGCGGTGAGTCCAGCCGGTGTAGTGGGCACGTTAACGACCGCGACCGAAGCCGTTGCCGGATCACTACACCCCCGGTAATTGCACGCCTTGACACTGAAGGTATGGTAACCGTCGGGCAGTGGAGTCGGATTGCCGACCGTAAAGCGCTGCTGCGGCCCACTATACAGGGGCTGCCAGGGTTCCTGGTAAAAGCGCCCCTCCAATTCATAGCGCGATGCGGAGGCGGAAGCACCCCAGGTTATTTCAAACGTCCCCGGCGCTATAAACGGCAGATCAAATTGGGGCGGGGCGGGCACGGATTGCAAACTCACCGACAAATCACTGGTATTAACACCAGCATCGTCACTCTGAGCAACTTGTGCTGAAGTCACTGATATCGCTGCAAGAGCCAGAATAAAGGTGAAAATCCGATTTGCGTTCGCAATCGACAGTAACAAGCGTGAACCACCCATAAGTACAACTCCCTCGTTGTTATGGCGTACCTAAACAAAGTTAAGCTTGAGAAAAATGGCAATTTTTGACAACAGAGTAACTACTCGACCTTTGAAGCCGAAAACCAAATTATGAAAGTGCTTACACTCTAAGGAACTAGTTTTTTCTATTTACCGAAACAGCTTTTTATCGACATAGTTTGCTGTCAAGTACTGCGGTGAAACCTCTTTGCGAAAATTTATTACTGACAACCATAGCGATCCTGTTGAGAGTTTTTTGTATTGACTTACATCGATCACCTGACTGCTGCAAGATAAATCATTGCGAATTTTATCGTCAAGCTAATCTCTTTTTATTTTACAATTCGTTACAACAATACCGCGCCGCCCTCTATCTCGCACCGCAAACGCCGATTTGGATTTATCAAAACCCGCTACTGTAGAGGGACATTTAAATGCAGCCTATGTCGATACTGCGCAGCTTGGGCAAGTGTCACGGTCAAACACTCGCTATTGTGACAGCCCTGTAACAAGGCTCAGGTGCATTGCGCCTGAAGACTGGAAAATAGGCTATTCGAATTGGTCTGCCAGAGGCGTTATCTCAGGACTTTTTGGGTAAAATACCCTCTGGATGTCTGAGGTGGGCCGGTATGGAGACATTCGATACAACACAACGCCAATATCGGCCAGCCTTTGTAGCACTCTGGGCCATACATTGAGCCTGCCCACCAGTAAAATAGTGAAGCCAGCCAGACAACCGTTTGTTTGATAGGGAATATAGTCTCTGACAGCGATAAGAAAGCAGAGAAATTTACGCGACACAATATAAAAAATGACGCCAAGGATCTGTTGGCACAGCCTGACGATCAGAAAGCACTGTGCAAGCAAAGGGTCCGGCTGGCCTCGCCCCCACCACCAAGCGCTATTGATAAACCAGGAGAAAGACCATGAAAAGCTGCGACGATGCCTCGACGATTTGTGTCCCAAGGGGCAATGGTGCCATAGCATACTTTGAGCTGACGCCAAAACTGCCTGAAGACGGCAAGCATCAAAAATGGCAATTGGATATCATCAGGTGTAAGTGCAAAGCTCAGCACGGCGAAAAATGTGATTGCGAGCACCACGGTGAGTCAATTGACAGTCTGGACATTCAATTCTGTTCCACATCAAGCAGTTATCAGTGTCAGTATGAGCGCTGTGTCCTGGTCGTCTATATCAGTGAAAGTGCGCATCGGGACTGGAGTTTCGCACTGGGCGGCATTCAGCTCGACGACGACCCCAACAGCGACGACAAAAACCTGTACGGTGTACAAACCATAATGGCGGCGAATAAACGAAGTATGACAGCGATTGTGCAAAGCCCGGGGCCGGAACGACTCTCCGCAAGTTTCAGCTTTGTCGCTCAACATATCGACCCCCAAACCCGGAGGGTAAAAATCTATGCCTCCAGCGATCCGGCTATTGGTGTTGGAAGGGGGCGAGATGTCATCCAGGATTGACCGGGCTTCCTTAGGCGCAGACTATGCTTGAGTCTGACAAATAGCACACTGGCGCCGGCGAGACCTCGCTCGTCAGTAGGGTTTCCTCACCCCGATATGGCTCTTGCCTTGTTGAGTCTCGACAACGGGTGTAGAGGAAACCTTTTTATCGTCTGCCGCCGGCGGTACTGTTGTAAGCGAAATATCGTGGCGATAGGTATGAAAAGCATCGGTTTGCCAGGTGCCCGCACTGACGCCGGCGTTCTTTGCTCAGCGTAACGGGTAGCCAATTCATGGTTTCCTGGGACAGTGATCCCGATAACCCAGCCGCAGAAATATATCGCCGTAAGCCGGCAGCAAACACAGCGAATCAAACCAGGAAAAACTAAACCACACCGGGCCGACACCGCGGCCCACCGCGTTTTCCACCTGCACCAGCGCCGAGGACAGTTCTCCGGCCAGGGTATAAACCAGCGCCGCATTGTAAGCCACCTCGGCATTGTCCGGCGCCAGTCGCTGTGAGAGTTCCACAGCTTTTATCGCCCGCACAAAGTCTCCCATTTGGGCGTAGGACAAAGCACGATTTCGAACCTGGGCCCACTGGCTGTCGTCGGCACTAAGCGCAATAACCTGGCTGTAATAAGCGTTAGCGCTTTCGTAATTGGCCAGCAGCTTTTCTGTATCAGCCAGGTTAAGCAGCCAGTTTGAGTGGTTTGGCGACAACGCCACTGCTTTCAGGAACGCCTCCCGGGCAGCGCCATATTGCTTTTGCAGCAAATAGGCCAGGCCAAGGTTGTTGAGATTGATACTTGAGGGGTTCGTTTCAGCCAACTGGCTGTACGCCGATACAGCCGCCTGGAGGTCGCCGCTCGATAGCGCCAGGGTCGCACGTAATTGCCGGCCATGGTAGTCATCCGGGGACAATACAAACAATTTGTCCAGACTGTTTTTTGCATCGGCCACATGCCCCATGGACCAGTAATTTAAAGCGAGGTTGTAGTAAAGGCTTCGCGTCTGCCTGATCGCCAGTGCTTTTTGATAAAAAGGTATCGCCTCTTCATATTGACCGCGGTGATAGTATAGATAGGCAGTCAAACCAAATAACACGCCGTCGTCCGCCTCCAGCTCCCGCATTTTGTCGATAGACGCAAGCGCCTGGTCGTAGCGCCCTTGCGCCAAATTCAGTGCGAACCACTGCCGGTATACGCCAACGCTCTCAGGCAGCAGTGCCTGTTGCGTTAAAAGCACTTTTCTCAACTTTTCCAAATAAGCGCTGTTGTAGCTGTCTTCATACAGGTCTAAGGCCAAAAGTGAATACAAACGATAAAGGGGCGGAAACCTTGGAGCCCTGACCAACAGCGCCTGCAGCTCTTCGAAGATTTTCAGTTTGTCACCACCGTCGATCTCAAAGGCTTGGTAGAGAGACAAATAATGCAAGTAATCTGCCTCCTCAATATACTCCGCTACCGGCGCCGCCCTGGGTTTGTCAGCAAACAAACCTCGCAATTGCCGTTGAGCCGTATTGGCTATTTCGAGATAAGAGTCCGTTAACACCGGAACTCGCTTTTGATCAAAAACACTCCATCGCTCTCCCTGCAAGCGGCTGACGGTTAGCACGCATTTTCGCTCAGCACAGTCTACATGCGAAGTCACCACCACATCCGCGCCGAGTGCTTGGGCGAGTTTTGCCGGAGTGTCACTGCCGGCGCGAATTTTCTCTCTCGAAATCAACTCCAACCCCTGAATGCGAATAGCCTCTTGTTCCAGTGAATCGTATACCACACCCTGGATCAGCTTAAGCTGCCCTGACGACGGCTCTCTATCATCGTTCAGGCCTGGCGGAAGCACAGCCACATAGGTCGAAACCGATGGCGTTGGTAAAAATCCGTTTAATACAACCAGTAATGCAGCGAGAGCAAAAAAAGCAACAGCGACTCTCGACAAACTGCTGTGCTGTTTAGCAAAGTCGAGACATGTTTTTTTGCTGACCTCGATATCGGCAGGCAATAAGCGATGGGTACTGCGGGTGTCACACGACTCGGCCTGCAACTCCGTCGTTATTTGCCGCGCGACAACGGCGGCGCTGGCGGGACGATGGCCGGGCTCTTTCTCCAGCAGCGAAGCAATGAGGTCAGATAGCCGCTCGGATAGCTGGGGATTGACCTGCACCGGCGCAAGCGGCTTATCATGCAGTATCCGCTGCGCGGTCAGCAGATGGTTAGACGACTGCGCGAAAGGATGAACGCCACAAAGCACTGAGTAAGCCACTGTTCCCAAGGCGAATAAATCGCTGCGCTTATCGAGGCTGTCACCTCGAATCTGCTCGGGCGACATGGCGCTGTAGCTGCCACAGATAACACCCGCTTGACTATGTTGAGTCTCAGAGGGACCACTGAGCTTTGCTATCCCAAAATCGGTGAGTTTTGCCGTGCCATCTCGAGCAACAAGGATATTTTCAACTTTTAAATCCCTATGGATAATCCCGGCCCGATGCACAGCATCGAGCCCCCTGGCCATATCGGCCACCCAGCCAAGCCGCTGCGACAATGGAGGATTCTGTTCTTTTAGATGAATACGCAGGTCGGCCCCGGCGATATATTCCATCACCAGGGCAAATTGGTCGCCGCAGTCGATCAAACTGTAAAGTTGAACGATATTGGGGTGGCTGAGCCTGGCCAGCAGCCGGCCCTCCCGCAGCAGCCGCTTGCGTTGTGCTTGCGCTAACGCGGCATGCCTGACAAATTTTATCGCGACGTGCCGCTGCAGTCGGATATCCCTGGCGAGATAAACAATACCCATACCGCCCTGGCCCAGGGGCTTGAGAATCTCATATTCATTGAGCTGAGCGCAGCTTGCTACACAGGACATGATGCTTACTGATACTTTTTAAACCAGCAACGGTAATTCGCAGGCTTTTTTACTGCCGTGGTGAATAACAAAGCTGGAACTGCCAAAGCGAACATATCCCCTCCTTCGCTCAATAGGGGTAACATCATCGGGTATGTGTAGCTCCGCAAATTGCTTGCGCGCGCGAAAGATCAACATATTAATATGCGCCGCGTCTATCCCGAGTTCCCTCGAAAGTCGCTCACAGTCCACCCAACCCTGGCTTTTGTCACCGATATCGCTCGCCGCATCCTCGGCCCGACAGCGCGCCAGATGCAACAAGAGGTAGTGATGGATACGCTCGCCGAGATCGACAAGCTCGCGCCCGGTTTGCAGGCGCAAATGCGTGCTCTCTTCATCCAGACTCAAGTCGAATAAAAACTTCCAGTCACAGCGCCCTTCTTCCCGCGCGACCTCCTCGGTCTCTTTACTCGTCCCAACCAGGAACAGCCGCCAGTGTGACCCTGAAAAACAAATAATATCGCCGTGTTCCAAACTCCGGCTTTCATAGAACTCGCCTTCATTCGTATTGGCGTCGAGTATCCACTGGGCTCGGCGAGAACAGAAATACAAGGCCGTTTCGGGGTTTTCGCTCGCGGGCAGCAATTGATAGTTTTGCAGGGGAATGGCTTGCGCTGACGGGTCGAGCGGCACCAGTTGGTCCCGCGGCGCCGAGAGGTCTTCGATCACCCAGCCCGATAAACCGGGCTCGGCAAAGTAAATGACCTGACCGGTTTTTACGTCATGGTTGCGGCCGTTTTCAAGGCTTTCTTGATCCAACCAGGTTCCGTTGCGACCCAGATGCCTCAACTGCCAGCACTCACCATTCCACTCCATGGCGGCATGAATTTTGGATACATCCGGTCGATTGACACAGGTGTCCACCGCATCACTGCGCCGACCGAAAGTATGGTGGGTGCGTAAATGAACGATAATATCCTTATCGGTCTGCCTGAGATAAGCCATTCTTCCCTCCGAAAGTGCCCACTATTATCGAGCAACACAGAACAGGATAGCAACCGGCACTAGGTCACTGAAACACCATGAAAAGATGTTATTGATTATATTTGCGCCATTTATTGAAAATTCATGTCACTTATTTTTCAAACCACTTAGCAGAAACTACCATTTTGGCGATTTTTTTTATAACAATATATGCAGAGAATAGGATTTGATCGATAGACCCCGTTGCGGGGCCGCAACCACTTACACCAGAGTCGGTGCCGTTAAGCCGCAGGTTTTCTTGCTAATGATTTTATCTAAAGCACTACTATTTGACGACGTAGATTCAGGGGTGCAGACAGCCGGACCGCCAGCACAGTAGCATCGACACCCTTCACGCCGAAAGGGGTTGGGTCTCACCCATCAAGCGGCGGTTTTGTCAAGGTTTTGCGGCCGGAAAACAACGCCGATACCAGGTTACTGCGCTCTCGGACTTCGGCCGTCACCACGCCGGTGATATGCAAAACAATCAATACCATCAGGGTGTAAAAACAGTATAAATGCACGGTAACCACCGGCTTCCTGTAGCGGCGCATTTCCTCATAGGCAAGCGGGTCGACAAACGCCTTGGAGCCCGGCCGCAGTCCGGCGAGGTTTTCCGCCTCGCCCCCGGTTACCCAGGTGGCGATAAAGGACCCAAACGGCGGCTTATATAAATCGGTTCCGGCCAGCACCAGGCCGGTCAGCCCCTGCACCAACAGCAGCAACAACAGCATTCCCACCATTAGTCGCCCGAGCGGGTTGTGCCCCAGGTAAGCCGGGGGCTCACCGCGGCGCAACCCTTTGATATAGTCCGCCAACGCTTTGCCGTAGCCCCGCCCTCCCGGCAAAATCGCCCGCCAGCGGGCATATCGGCCGCCGACAAAGGCCCAGGTAAAACGCCAGAGCAGGTTGAGGAAAAACACATAGCCGGTGTAGGTGTGCAGCTCCTTCAAGAGTATCTTGCCGCCACCGCTCACGCCCAGTATTTCGGTATTGAGTATGAGTGTGCCCAGGATCGCCAGCAAGAGGACGCAAATCACATTGATCCAGTGGAACCAGCGGATGTTTCGATCCCAGACTGCATAGGTTTTGACAACTTCACCGGTAATCGCTTTATCTGCCATGGTGCCAGTACTCCCCCTTCACCGCTTTCACTTCCTAGCGACATTCACCTTGTCCGTGCAGGCGGCAACCGCGCAAGAGTGGGCAACAACTCTCTCTACCAACACTGTCGGCCCGGTTAGCTGTCAGAAGGCCACACCCGGCATACACATGGTAATGGCGTATATTATTTCAGTGAGTTTATGATCAAACACTTCCTTGTCCCACACTCGCCGGCCGCGACGTCAACTCCGGTATGGCTGCATCCAGGAGTGCCTCGATGCGGCTGACGTAAATAAACGCCATCTTGTTCCGCACCTGTTCCGGCAGCTCTGCAAGATCTTTCTCGTTTTCCGCGGGCAGAATAACCCGAAAAATACCGGCGCGATGGGCGGCCAGCACCTTCTCTTTAATGCCGCCGACCGGCAACACCAAACCACTCAGCGTAATTTCTCCGGTCATGGCGGTATCGTTGCGCACCACAACGCCGGTATACAGCGAAGCCAGCGCTGTAACCATGGTCACACCGGCCGAAGGCCCGTCTTTGGGCACCGCACCCGAAGGCACATGAATATGTACACCGGCATCGAGAATTCGCTTGCGGTCGATCCCGAGACCCTCGGCATGGGACCAGATATAACTGCGCGCGGTTTTCGCCGATTCCTGCATCACATCGCCGAGCTGGCCGGTCAACATCAGCTCTTTTCCCTCCGCCAGTCGGGCGGTTTCGACATAGAGCACTTCACCACCGGCCTCGGTCCAGGCCAGCCCCGCAGCGACACCCACGGCGGGATACTGGCGCAGCGACTCGGTGTGGAACATCTCCGGGCCCAGCAGCTCAGCCAGGTCCGCCACCGCCACACACAGCTCCCCGCCCCCGCCTTTGACGATGCGCGCAGCCAGTTTGCGAGCCAGGCGCCCCAGCACCCGCTCCAGTTCGCGCACCCCGGCCTCTCGTGTATAACGCCGAATGATGTGGCGCAAGGTCGCATCCGGCAATTGCAGTTGGCGCGCTTGCAGACCCGCCTGCTCCAGCCGGCGCGGAATCAGGTAACGGCGCGCGATTTCAAGTTTTTCTTCGTCGCTGTAACCGGCCAGGCGCAACACCTCCATGCGGTCCAGTAACGGGGCGGGAATGTTTTGCAGGGTATTGGCGGTGACAATAAAGAATACGCCGGACAAATCGAAAGGCATATCCAGATAATTATCGTGAAACTCCGTGTTTTGGGCCGGGTCGAGAATTTCCATCAGGGCCGCCGCCGGATCCCCGCGAAAATCCCGACCGAGCTTGTCAACCTCATCCAGCATCAACAGTGGGTTGCGCACACCGGCGCGCCGCACCGCCTGCAGGATGCGGCCCGGCATGGCGCCGATATAGGTGCGACGATGCCCGCGCAACTCCGCCTCATCGTGCAAACCGCCCAGGCTCATACGCTCAAAACGGCGCCCCATGGCACGCGCGATAGACTGGCCCACCGACGTTTTCCCCACTCCCGGCGGCCCGACGAAACACAGGATCGGTGCCTTGCTGGCCGGATTGAGCTTCATAACGGCCAGGTGCTCGACAATGCGTTCCTTGATTTCTGTCAGGCCGAAGTGGTCGTCATCGAGAATCCGCTGCGCCCGCTCCAGATCGAGCAGGTCGTCGGTGCGCCGCTGCCACGGCAATTCCAGTACCAGTTCCACATAGGTGCGGGTAAGTTGGTAGTCCGGCGCCACCGGCGACATACGCTCCAGGCGTTTCAGTTCTTTTTGCAGCACCCGATCCACCGCTGCCGGCAACTCGGCGTCCGCCGCCCGCCTGCGCAGCTCCCCCACATCGGCCTGTTCCGGTCGCTCCTCACCCAGTTCTTCCTGAATCGTGCGCATCTGCTGGCGCAGAAAGTATTCCCGTTGCTCTTTACCGATTTTCGATTCCACCTCGCGGTTGATCTGGTCGCGCAATTCCAGCACTCGCACTTCGTGTTCCAGGTGTTCGTGCATCAGTGTGAACAACTCGACTTCGGTAGCCGCCGACAACAGAGCCATCTCCTTTTTGGTATCGATAGGCAGTATCATCGTCAACAGGTAGATCTGTTTCAGGGGATTGTCGATTTCCGACAGGATCATATTCAAGCCGGTTTGCATCTCCGGCTTGATCAGGTTCAACATTTTGCCGATCAGCTCCAACACCGCCCGGTAGAGCGCTTCGTTTTCGGCACTGCCATCGGCCTTACGCGGTTCCGGCAGATACTCGAAACTGTCATTCAGGTAGGGCATCTGCCCGGCCCGGCCCGCGCGTTTGATACGGGTGACGCCCAACACTTCCACATGCAGGAAGCGGTCGAGACGGGCCATTTTTTTTATCACCCCGAGCGTGCCGATATCATACAGGTCGGTCAGTGTCGGTTCTGATACTTGGGGATCTTTTTGAGTGAACAGCGCAATGAACTTGTCTTCGCTGGCCAGGGCAACATCCAGCGCGGCCACCGACGCCGGCCGATTGATCACCAGGGGCATGGAGATAAAGGGGAATAAGACGCTGTTTTTAACCGGCAGGATGGGTAAGTTGCCACTGGGGTAATCGGTCATCGAATATCTCCCACGCGCAGATGAATGTACAGCATGCCGTCGCGATACTCCGTCTCGATCCGTGCGGCTTCGACATCAAAAGCAAAATCGAAGACTCTTTCAAAACGGTTGTAGGCGATTTCCATCGATTGGGAAATATGGATACACGGCGCCAGCTGATCCCGCCGCAGCCCCCGCAAGAGCAGGCGCCGGCCTTGCGGCCTTAGCTGCAAGTCCTCGGCCCTGACGCCGGCCAACTCGACTTTCAGCAACCACTCATTCTCACCGCGATAAATATCGGCGAGCGGTTGCCAGGCGACGCCGCGGTGGGATTCGGCATCGAGCCGCAACAGGGACTTCATTAACGCTGACAGAGAGGTAGTCATCGCCATCATCACCGGTGGAGACGCGTGTAGTCCCCATCATAGAGGTGGTAATGGTTCACATGTTGACTGCCGTCAATAACGCACCCGAATACGGATTCGCTGTACCGGCAACTCGCGCAACCACTCAGCCGGGCGTCCCCAGGGGTATAAACGGACTGATTCCCAGTAACAGGATCGCCAGCAGACCTATCACGCCCAGCGCCAGGCGCAGGGAAAAGCCCTGGCGCGGGCCGCCTCTGATCAGATTGACGATAAAGTGGCGATGCAACCCCAGGTGCAAGACCAGCACCGCAAAAAAAACAACCGCGATCCAAAAGTGCAGCTGTCCCCAGTCGTGCCGGTGCAGGCCCCAGACCTCGAGCCGCCGCCCGCTGCGCTGGGGCAGGACATAGTGCAGGAGAATACCGCTGGATGTCAGCAGGGTAAACAGCGCAAAGGCAATCACATCCACCATCTGTACGAGCCGAGTTCGATTTGAGCTTTTCATATCGCTATCTCCCGTGTGCGGCTGCCGGAACCGCCGCTCGCCCAACCCTGCGCGATCAACCGGCCAGCCGCGCGGCGATGCTCGCCAGATTGAGCGGTTGCTCGGTATTGACCGTTATCGTGGCACTCTGCTCTTCATCGGCCAGAGGTGTCTGGTTGCGCTGTTGTGCATGCATCACCTCGATGCCGGCTTCCGACACGCTTTCCGGCAGCCGCGCGCGCGCCTCCAGGCGAGCGGCAAGCGTATCGGGATTGGCCACGCAATCGACAATCGCAAACGACACCCGATTAACCTCGGCCAGCTGTTTGAAGCGCCGGCGCCGATCGCGATCCAAAAAGGTGGCATCGACGATAACCGCCTGCCCCATTTCGAGTAAACGGCAAGCCAACTGTGCCAGCCGGTCGAATGTTTTCGCCGTGGCCTCACGGGAATAGATATCGATACCGGCAACAGCGCTGCTGTCCTGTTGGGGCCGCAAACCAAACAGTCTTTTGCGCTCGACATCGGACCTGATCCGGATGGCGCCGGTCGCAGCCGCCACAGCCGCGGCGACAGTGGACTTGCCGGTACCTGCAACACCGTGGGTAATGGCGAGAAACGGCGCCGGCGGGCGGGTGTAACCCTCCGCCAGGGTCATGTAATGGGAATAGGCCGACAGCACTGTCTCTTTTTCCGCCGCCGTTGTGTCCGCCTGGGCCAACCGCAGTATGGCAACCTTGGCGCGTACCAGGGCGCGGTAAACCTTGTAAAACGGCAGTACCTGTAAGCCGCGGTAGTCGCCGCTAAACTCCATATAGATATTCAACAAGCGGCTGGCCCAGGCGGTGCGGCCTTTGTCCTCCAGGTCCATCAACAGAAAACCCAACTCCGCCATGGTGTCGATCCAACGCAGTTGGTCGTTAAACTCCAGGCAGTCAAACAGTGTGATCTCGCCGTCAATAATGGCAATATTGCCCAGGTGCAGATCGCCGTGGCACTCGCGGATAAAACCATCGGCCTGCCGTTTGCTGAAGTTCGCGTCAAGCCGCGCCAACTGGCCCTGGGTCCAACCCTGAAGATGTGACAACTGCCGCAATTGCCCGCGATTTTCCAGCAGGGGCCCAATGTGCTCGAAGTTCTCCAGCGCCGCCTGGGTCACCGCCTTCAGGGAGCCGTAAACGGGCGTACCGGCGCCCTCAGCGGCCACCGTCGCGTCCTGGTGAAAAGCCGCCAGCCGCGCGGCCAACTCATCTATCTGCCGTTCGCTGACCTCGCCCCTGTCCATGCAGTTTTGCCATAAACTGCGCTGGGGAAACTCCCGCATCTTGACAGCGTAATCCAGCACCTCTCCCACACCGCCGATCACCGGCGCGTCCGGTGTGCCGGTGATCGCCACCACCGCCAGATAGAGATCGGGCGCAAAGCGCCGGTTCAGGCGCAACTCCTCTTCACAATAGTGCCGGCGTTTGGCCAGCGTTGAAAAATCGAGAAAGCCGAAATCGACCGGTTTTTTCACTTTGTAGACATAGTCGCCGGTGAGAAAAACCCAGGAAACATGGGTTTCGATCACCCGCACGGACGCCACCGCATGGGGATAGGCAGCCGCCCGCCGGAGAGATTCAATAAGCTGATTATTCACACTGGGTACCATAGGAACTGACCGTTTAATGTATACACCGCAGGATGCAACGGGAAATTGATTTCAATCAAGCTAAATCCTCTGCGCAATCGTATTTTGTATCGCGCCCCATGGGCCAAGCGGGCATCGTCAAGGCAGCACCTTCTTCCACCAGCTTGCAGCCGGGTTATCCGACCGGGATGTTTGCGTTCTGCCCCAAAAACTGACACCCGTCAATGCCAAAAAAACTGTAACGACCATCCTTGGGGCGATGTAAACAGAAACCGCACAGGAGACTTTTCACCATGAAGATTCAGGAAACAATGGTCAGCAACGTATCCACCTGCCATGCGGATGCACCGCTGGACCAGGTCGCGTTGATGATGTGGAATCACGACTGCGGTTGCATACCGGTAGTCGATGACGAGCACAGACCGCTGGGCGTGGTCACCGACCGGGATATCGCCATGGGCGCAGCGCTGGGACACAAACCCCTGTGGGATATGAAAGCCGGCGATATCACCGCCGCCAAGCCGGTGTACACCTGTCGGGAAACCGATGACCTCAGCACGGCACTGGAACTGATGCAGGAATACAAAGTGAGGCGTCTGCCCGTCACCAATGGCGACGGTACGATTACCGGTATCGTTTCAATGGGCGATATTATCGCCTGTGCTAAAACCGGGAGAAACGCGTCGCTAAAATACGATGCGACAGCCGGTATGCTGAAAGCTGTCTCGGGACATCACCGTAACTGACAGCCGCTGTCTCGGCCCTGCGCTGTAGGGCCGTCACTACGGATACCGCAGTGACGGCCGACTCCCGATCTGCGGTTCTCGCAGCAGTCCTACGCCGTTTTCTCCAACGGCAGTTCGATGGATGATTCGGCACAGTTCATAACAAGCTTCAGTTTTTGCATATCCTTGATGGTGATATGCCGGCGGTTGACTCGGATAATGCCCTCGTTTTGAAACCGGGACATCCAGCGGCTTACCGTCTCCGTCGCCATGCCCAGGAAATTGGCGATATCGCTGCGGCGCATGGAGATATTGAGCTCACCGTCGTCCGCCTGGTGGCAGCGTTCCATGCGGTCGGAAATATCGATTAAAAAGGCCGCCAGTCGCTGTTTGGCATTCATCTTGGTGAGTACGAACATCTGCTCGTGCTCGCGGCGCATATTGTAGCTGAGCTTCTCCAACACTTTTTGAATCACGGTCGGGTAGAGACTGCTCAACCTAAACAATGCCTCCAGCGGAATAATGCAAACACTGCTGGTGTCCAAAGCCTCAACGTTGTAGGGGTATATACCGTTGCATAAATCATCGATACAGACCAACTCCCCCGGCATGTAAAAACCGATGACCTGGGACTCCCCCTCTTTGTTTACCGTATACGCTTTCAGGCAACCGGAGCGCACCAGGCACAGTCCTTCGGACTTCTGCCCCGCCATCACCACATGCTGGCCTCGACCGAAAGGTCGCTTGTGGGTGATCAAGCGTTCAAATTCAGGCAGTTGCTCGGTGAGATATTCGCCCCAAAGACAGTTTTGAAACTGGAAGCAGTTTTTGCAGCTCGATTTGCCCGCGGGCTGAGCCACGGACGTAGCTATGATTTTCATACCGGGTCCCTTGACTGTCGTTTTGGCACCGGCCATTTTTCGACGCGCACCTGTCCAGGCCGGTTACCCCTCCACGCTCCCAGTGATTCTACTGCCTGGCCCCCAGTCAGATAAATACAGTAATTACTATTAAGTAAAACTACGTATATGCCTGCGGATAGCCCCATTGCCGTTGCCTGGCGCGACACATATGACTAGTATCAACCCAGGTCTCGCCAGTGGAAGCAACCCCATGAACCCAACCTTGCTCGAAGCCTTCCCCTTCGAAATTGTGGTTATTGACAAACAATTCGAACGCGTTTGCTACGCCAATGCCAACATCGGCAGGAATCTGGGCTACTCGCTTGAGCAGTTCCAAAAAATGACGCCGGATGAGTTGCTCGGTAAACAGCAAGCGTCGAGCCTGTACCGCCAGCTCGAACCCATGTTGCGACACAGCCCGCCCGAGACGCCGAGCCGGGAAGTCGACTATCTGCGCAAGGACGGCTCCCACTACCCCGTCAAGGCCTACTTTAAACACTGCACTTACGACGGCGATGACTGTATCATGTTCACCTCGCTGGACAGCAGCGACCGCCGCAGCCATATCGAGCGGCGGGCGATCGAGCACCTCCCGGCAGGTGCTGTGGTGACCACTCCGGACACTCTCTATATGAATAAGGCGGCCACGGCCATCACCGGTTATAACCGCAAGGAATTCGATTCCATCGACCAGTGGTACGCCCTGTTTCCCAAAAACATCGTTACCGGCTTCAAACACAAGAGTAAAAGCTGGGACTGCATCGACCGCTCGACCCCGATTATTGTGCCAATTACCACTAAAACCGGCGCGCCACGACTGCTGGAGCTGTCTCATCACGGCATTGATGAATCCATGTCAATCTGGATGTTTCAGGATGTCACCGAGCGCGAGACCCTGTTAAACAAGCTGCGCTGGTCCGAAGCCAAAGCCAGCGCGGTTTTAAACACCGTGCCCGACGGTATTGTCAATATCGATCTGCGCGGCGAGATCACGTCATTCAACCAGGCGGCGGAAAAGATTTTCGGCTACCGCAGCGAGGAAGTACTGGGCGGCGATATAACCCGCCTGCTCCCCGACGCCCACCGCCACGAGGACATTGCCCGCTACCTGCGCACCGGTCACCCCAAACTGTCGGGCAACACCATTGAAGCTGAAGGCCGCCGCAAAAACGGCGACGCTTTTCCCGTGCAATTGACCGTTATCGAAGTGGCCGTCGGCAATCAGATTATTCTCACCGGCATTATCAAGGACCTGACCGAACAAAAAGAGATGGAACGCCTGACACGACAACACAACGAAGAGGTGCGCCAGTACCGCGAGGATATGGTGCACATTTCGCGCATTATGACGCTGAGCGAAATCGCCACCGAAATTGCCCATGAAATCAACCAGCCGCTGGCATCGATTTCCACCTACGCCCAGGCCTGCCTGCAACTGATGGAAAATACCACGACTGCGCAGCCGGCGGAGCTGAAAAACGCCTTGCAACAAATCAGCAAGCAATCGCGTCGTGCCGGCGGGGTAATCTCACAATTGCGTGTCCAGGTGAAACAGCGCGAAATCGATCCCATTCCCATCGATATCAACAAACTCATTGACTATACGCTAACCCTATTAGCCGATGACCTGAAAGATCAAAATATTATTTTGCAAACTGTACTGCAGCCGCACCTGCCCGAGATCAACGGCATCACCGTACAGTTGCAGCAAATCCTGTTCAATCTTATTCTTAACGGTATTGACGCCATCAATGCCAAAGGTGACGGGCAACGCCTGATAAAAATAAAAACCGGGTTGACGGAAGACAATTGGGTGCGGGTTTCAGTCAGCGATACCGGTGTCGGTATCGCCAAGGCCGATCGGGACAAGATTTTCACCTCCTACTATTCCACTAAGGAGTCCGGCATGGGCATCGGCCTGTCCATCTGCCAATCGGTTATCAATGGCCATGGCGGCAAACTGGATTTTAATCATCGTAAACGCAAGGGTGCCGAGTTTTACTTTACCCTGCCGGCTTATAAGATCTTAAAAGGCGCTGACCATGGGGACGACTGACAGAGCAACGAAGGCGATAGCGAGGGGAACCGTTTTTATCGTCGATGACGATACGGCGGTGTTGAACGCCATCGACCTGTTTTTGCGCTCCCACGGTCTGCAAACGCAAATCTTCGCCGACGCGGCGTCTTTTCTCGAGGTATTCAAGCCACACCCGCCCCAATGCCTGTTGCTCGATGTCCGCATGCCGGAGATCGACGGCCTGGCGCTGTTGAAAACCCTCAAGGCGCGCAGTGTGAGCACGCCGGTCATTATGCTTACTGGTCACGGCGACGTACCCATGGCAGTGCGCGCAATCAAGCTGGGCGCCTATGACTTTTTTCAAAAGCCGTTTAACGACAACGATTTACTGGGGTGTATACACAAGGCGCTGGAGCGCGATGGCCAAACCACACTGCCCGGTGACATGCCGGCAGACGTGCGCCGGCGCCTGCAGGAGCTTACCCCGCGGGAACGCCAGGTGCTGGACGGCGTGGTCGCCGGGCGGCAGACCAAGGTCATCGCCGCCGAATTGGGTCTGAGCAGCCGCACTGTGGATGTGTACCGCTCCAGTATGATGCGCAAAATGAAAACAAAATCGCCGGTGGAACTGTTATCGTTGTTGACCGGCTACAAAATCGGCGAGTATGAGGAAGACAACCATTACCAGTAGCGACTGTTTCACCCTGGCCAGGCTACTGTTGCAATACGCTATCACCCGCCCGCCCTGCCCTTAAACAGCCGCTACTCAATCCGACACACATTCTCCACCCGGTGGTAAAAATTTTCCGCATAGCGCAGCTCGCCCTGGGTTTCGGCGTGAATTGTCATCAACAACTCACCCGCCGTTACGGTATCGCCGAGCTTTTTGGCGAGTTGAATACCCGCCGCTTTGGCCTTGGGCGCACCGGCCAGCTTGGCGATCTGCGCCAGTTGCCGGTTGTCGAAACTTTTCACCCGACCACCGGTACGGGCGCAGATCCGGCGTTGATAAGGCGCTGTGGGAATGCTTTTCAAACCACCCTGGCGGCGGCACACGGCACGAAACTTTTCCCAGGCGCTGCCGCTGTCGAGCAGCGACTCGGCCACCGCGCGGCCCTCTCCCGGGGCATATTGGTCCGACAGCTCCAGCAGCAGGCCGGCCAGGAACAACGCACGCCGGCGCAAATCCACCGGGGCCTGCGGGGAACGCTGCAGCACCGCCATCACATCCGCCGCCTCCAGCGCCGGACCAATACCGAAGCCGACCGGCTGGCGGCCATCGGTAATGACCGGCAGCACGCGGATACCCAGTTCATTGCCCACCGCGGCGAATAACGTCGACAAGTGCCTGGCGCGCTTCTGGCTGCGGACCTTGGCGGACTCTCCCACCGGGATATCAATAATGACATGGGTGGCCCCGGCGGCGATTTTTTTCGATAACACGGAGGCGATTAACTGTCCTTCACCGTCGAGATTAATGGCCCTTTCCACCCGGATCAGCAGATCGTCGGCAGGGCTGATATTGATACTGCCGCCCCAGGCCAGGCAGGCCCCTTCGGCGCCGACTACCGCCTGTAGCTGCTCCAGGCTGAGTTCCACCCCGGTCAAGACCTCCATGGTGTCTGCCGTACCCGCCGGGGACGTGATGGAACGCGATGAGGTCTTCGGGATAGTGAGCCCCGCCGCGGCCACAATCGCCGCGACGATCGGCGTCGTGCGATTGCCCGGCAGACCACCCACACAGTGCTTGTCGAGCACCGTCGAGCGCCCGGGCCAGGACAGTACCTTGCCGACGCTGACCATCGCCTTGGTGAGATCGATGATTTCCGGCAGGTCCAGACGATCGCCGGAACAGGCGGTCAGAAACGCCGCCAGGTGCACATCGGAATAGCGCCCGGCGGCGATGTCACCGATAATATGCCTGATGGCCTGGGCCGACAGACGGTTGTTGAATATTTTGCTGCGCACAAAACTGAGCGAGGTCAGGTAGTGAGGATGCTCCACCCGCAGCCTGTCGCCCTCCGCGGCGCCGAGCTTATGCCAGGCACTGTCCGACAGTCCGATGCTGCCCGGCGCCAGCAGCGCCGCCGAGACCAGGTTCAACTTGGCGATGATATAGCGCTCCTCGAGGCGCAGTCTCACGCGCGTCTGCGCCACAAAGCCCTCAGAGCGGCAGACCTGGCAGTCTGAGCGCATATAGACCACCAGCTCCTGTTGGGTGTCGATACCCATACGGGTGGCTGTCAGGCCACGAGAGCCATTTTCCAACATACTCAGGCGTCCAGTCTCTGCAAGTTCACCCGGCCCTCAATCCAATACCACACTGTCGAGATATTCCGGCACCGAGGCCGACCACCCGAGTTGATCCTGGAGGTGGAGCCGCAAACTGTCCGCCGCCGCCTTTTCGCCGTGGGTGACGAACGTATGGCGGGGCGGTTCCTCCCGCAGCGGTTGTAACCAGTCGATGATTTCCCGGTAATCGGCGTGGGCAGACAGGCCTTCGATATCGACGATTTCCGCATTCACATCGTAGTAGTGGCCGTGCATTTTAACCGCGTCAGCACCTTTGACGAGGGCATCGCCGCGGGTGCCGGGCGCCTGAAAGCCGACAAACACGACGCTGTTGCGATGATCGCCGACCAGTGCTTTCAAATGATGTATCACCCGACCGCCGCTGGCCATGCCGCTGGCGGAAATAATAATCGAGGGGTAGACCTGGTTTACCAGCGCTTTGGACTCCTCCACCGAACCGACAAAGTGCGTATTATCGACAATCTGCCGGCAATCCTGCGCCGACAGCTTGTGTTCGCTGTGGAAGCGGTTGAACACCTCAGTGGCCGCCAGCGCCATGGGGCTGTTCAGATGCACCGGCACCCTGGGGATCGCCTCCGTCGCCATCAACTCCTGCAAAAGGTATAAGATCATCTGCGCGCGGCCGACGGCAAACGCGGGTATCAACACGACGCCGCCCCGCTTCACTGTGCGATTGATCACCGCTTTCAACGACGCCATCGGATCGACCGGCGCGTGCCGGCGATCGCCGTAAGTCGACTCTACAATCAGATAATCGGTTTTATCGAGGGGGGCCGGGGCGCACATCACCGGATCATTGGGGCGACCGATATCGCCGCTGAACACCACACTGCGCCCCGCCGCCGTGATACGTGCAGAACAGGCGCCGATAATATGGCCGGCCGGGCTGAACTGCAGCGTCATGCCGTCGCCGAGTGCCACCGATTCATGGTAGATCGCGGGGCGGAATACCCGCAGCGCGCGCCGCGCGTCCTGTTCGGTAAACAGCGGCAGGGCCGGGTGGTGTTTGCTGACCCGGTGCTTATTCGCGTAGCGGGCGTCCTCTTCCTGCAGGTAACCGGCGTCGGGCAGGAGTATTTCGCACAGCGCCAGCGTACCCTCACTGCAGTAAACGGGGCCGCGAAAGCCTCTTTTCACCAGGGCCGGGATATAGCCGCTGTGATCGATATGGGCGTGGGTGAGGACGATGGCGCTGATCTGGTCTTCCGCCACCGGCAACTGCTGCCAATTGCGCTGCCGGTAGTTTTTAGTCCCCTGGTAAAGTCCGCAGTCCACCAGTATATGAGTGTCCCGGCAGCTCAGCAGGTACTTCGACCCGGTGACCGTTTCCGCGGCCCCCAGAAACTGCAGTGTCGGCGCCGGCGCGGCGCCCGTTGTTGTTCGCTTTTTGATACCGGTTCTCTCTCGACTGTCTTGTATTGTTGTTTTCTCTTACCCTGGTTTTTCCGCGCTGTTGCGCTCTATACGACACGCCTCCCATACCGGCTGACGTCCCGGTTTGGGGCGTCGCGGCGCCTCAAAGACTCGACAACGCCATCTGACCACACCATCTGAAAACACAAACCCGATAACAACGGGTAACCCGAGCAGCCTTGCAGTTTAAAGGTTACAGGTTCACCATTGTTGACCTGTGTCAAACAGGGTTCCGGCGGGGATGGGATAATTCGATACCCCGGCTACCCTGCGGACAGTCTTCGGCTACCCTGCGGACAGTCTTGGCGGGTGTTACCGGCGCGGGCCGGTGACCGGGGGGCGGACGGTGGTAATAAAGGGTGGTGGCTATGCCCAAGTTCAAACAAACGCCGAGCGGGCGAGTTAGCGGTGGTACAGTCACCGACTTCGCCGCCGGGCGTACCAGGCTGGCAACGCGGGCTGTGCAACTGGTGGACTACTACAGCGACGGCGGGCAGACCCGCCATTTTCTGTTTCGCTTTCCCGACTTCGGCCGGCCCGGCGACGACGTCTGGCGGGGAATATCGCCCGGAGAATTCCTGGTGCTGGACATACCGGGAATCGGCGCGGCACCTTTCAGCTTCACCTACCCTCCCAATCAGTACGGCGAATTTTGCGTCCTGGTTCGCCATCAGGACGGCGTCGACCGGGCCCTGTTCGATATGGAGGTCGGCTCGACCCTGGGTGCCCGCGGCCCTTTCGGCAAACCCTGGCCGCTCGCCGCGCTGCGGGACGAACGGGTGCTGGTGGTGGCCGCCGGCGACGGGCTGGCACCGCTGGTGATGTTGATCGACCATTTACTGACCGAACACTGGTGTGAGCGCCTGGCGCTGGTCTACGGTGCCCGCGACCCCGAAGCGCAGATGTTGACACCGGAACGGGAGCGCTGGCAAAAACAGATCGATGTATTCGACACGCTCGAACAAGGCGCCGGATACGCGCCGCCGGCAGCGGCCGTCACCCCCCCCTACGCCGACGCCAACATTATGCCGCGCTACCCGGCCACCTCCATACGCCGGCGGTTGTCGGGCACAGCCACGGAGGCGCTGCCCGGTGTGCTGGCCCGATTTGGCCGGCCCAGCCGGGCACTGCTGTGCGGCTCCGTCACCATGATGCGGGCCGCAGCCGCTTACCTGGTGGCCCAACGACTGCCGCCGAGCGCTATCTGGGTATCGGCGCGGGAGCAAATGTCGTGTGTGGCGGGTTTGTGCGCCCACCGCTACCAAACCCGATGCGCCGAAGGCCCGACTTTTCGATGGGATAAGGCCGGCACATGGTTGTAAACCCCAGTGCCAAACATGCGCCGGCTGCCCGCCTCTCACGCCGCCGCGTTATCGATATCGAGCACTACGCGACCGCTCACCTGTCCTTCCCGCAAGCGCGTGAAGACATCGTTGACCGCTGCCAGCGGCTCGGTGCGATACTCGGTCTGCACCGCCCCTTCGCCGGCAAACTCCAGCGCTTCAGCCATATCCCGGCGGGTGCCGACAATCGACCCGCGCACCGTCAGGCGCTTGAGCACCACATCAAAGATAGGTGTGGCAAACTCGCCCGGCGGCAACCCCACCAGGGCGCAGGTGCCCCCTTTGCGCAACATGCCGATAGCCTGGTTAAACGCCGGCGGCGACACCGCGGTCACCAGCGCACCGTGAACGCCGCCAATGGCATCCTGAATGGTTTTGGCCGCATCGGTGTCGGCGGCGTTAATGGTTTGCTGCGCGCCCAGGCGACGGGCCAGCTGCAATTTATCGTCGGCGACATCGATGGCGATAACATGCAGCCCCATTGCCTTGGCGTACTGCACCGCTAGATGGCCAAGTCCACCGATACCGGAAATCGCCACCCACTGGCCGGGCCGGGCTTCAGTCTCTTTCAAACCCTTGTAGGTGGTGACGCCGGCGCACAGAATCGGCGCGGCATCGCTGAAGGCGAGGCTGTCAGGCAGTCGGCTGACATAGGCAGCGGGCGCCAGTACGTACTCGGCAAAACAGCCATTGACGCTGTAACCGGTGTTTTGCTGGGCGCCGCACAAGGTCTCCCAACCGGTCACACAATAATCGCAGTGACCGCAGGCGCTGTGCAGCCAGGGAACCCCGACCCGGTCACCCTCACTCAGCTCACCGACCTCTTCACCCACGGCCGCCACCACACCCGCCCCCTCATGTCCGGGCACGAATGGCAGCGCCGGTTTCACCGGCCAATCGCCGTCCACGGCATGCAGATCGGTGTGGCAGACGCCGCTGGCGACGATATTGACCAATACTTGTCCCGGGCCCGGCTCGGGCACGGGAATCTCCTCGATATGCAGCGGCTGGCCAAACGCGTGGGCCACTGCCGCCAACATTTTGTCCGCCATCTTTCTCTCCTCCGATACGCAATCTGGATTAGGGCTTGGACTGCGGTCTGGATTGACAATAACGTAAGTGCGAATAGCCACCCCAGGCAAACTAGCAACCCGCACCACAGGGGTAAATTGGGGGTTTCCCAAACCGCCCTGCGGCGATCCCGTAGCGCCCGGCAGCAAGCGCAATGCCGGTGTTAAGGCAGCGCTGGTACCGGCCGCTGCAGCACGCCTGGAGCAAACGCCGGGCGCTGTGGCTGGCGCTGTTGGCCGGTGCTCTGATGGCCGTAGCGGTGGCTGCGTTGCGGCAATCACTCAACGAACGCGCCCGCGAGCATATCGGCGCCGCCACCGGTTACGCCGGCCACACCATTGAGCTGCTGATTCGCGAGGATATGGCGCAGCGCCGGGCGGCGCTCGCTCGGCTGGCGCAGCGCTGGACCGCCACCGGCGGCATGCCGCGGCCGCTCTGGGAGGCGGATGCGGCCAGTTATGTGGCGGATATGCCCGGTGTGCAGGCCATCGAATGGGCCGATACCGATATGCGGGTGCGCTGGATTTACCCACTGGCCGGCAACGAGGCCGCCCGCGGTCTGCATATCAGTCCGACCCATCCGGCGCGTGCCGCCGCCGATGCCGCCCGCGCCAGCGGCACGGCGACCGTGAGCCAGCCCTTCGAACTCGCCAAAGGCGGACCGGGAATAGTCGCTTTTGCGCCGGTGATGCGCAACGGTAGCTTTGATGGTTTGGTGATTATCGTGGTGCGCCTGCAGGCCTGGCTGGAGCAGATTTTTAACCGCCTGCAGTTCGAGGAACATGATGCCCGGATTTTTCTGACCGGACAGGAGGTCTATCACCATCATCCCCCGGGGGAAGCGGCGGCAGCCCGCTGGCAAAATCCGCGGGCGTTCACCGTTCAGGGATTGACCTGGGCCGCCGCCGTGACCCCAAAACGCGAGTTTGTCGCCGATATCTATACACGTCGCGCCAATCTCGGCCTGGTGGTTGGTTTACTGCTGAGTCTACTGGTGGCGGCAGCGGTCTATCTTACCGTGACCGCACGACTGCGCGCGTTTCAATTGCACGACACCGCCAGCCGCCTCGCGGGCGTATTCCAGAATCTGCCGGGCATGGCCTATCGCTGTATCAACAAACCGAGCTGGCCGATGGAATTCGTCAGCGAAGGGTGCGAACACCTGTCGGGCTATCGGCGCAGGGATTTCGAGACGCAAAGGATATTTTGGGGAGAATTGATTCACCCCGAGGATCGTCCGCCTATCTGGCAAAAAGTACAGCGCGCCATCGATGCGAGGGAGAGTTTCGAGATCGAGTACCGTATTGTCACCCGTGAAAATGAGGAGCGCTGGATGTGGGAGCGGGGCCGCGCCGTTTCGGTGGCGGCAGATAACGGGATTCATATCGAAGGCATTATCAACGACATCACCGATCGCAAGCGCGCCGAGCTCGCCCTGGAGGAGGCCCGCGCGTTTTCCGAGGCCGTGGTGGATACCGCCGCCGAGGCGGTCATTACCATCGATGCCGGCGGCGCCATAGAAACCTTCAACCGGGCCGCCCAGCAGATGTTCGGCTACTCTGCACAAGAAATCCGCGGCCGCAATGTGCGCGAATTGATGCCCGACCCCTATCGCGGCGAGCACGATCACTATATGGCCGACTATCTGACCACGGGGCAGCCGCGCATGATCGGCCGCGATCGCGACGTCGAAGCGCGCCGCGCGGACGGGACGGTGTTTCCGATCTCGCTGTCGGTCAGCGAGTTGCCCCACCCGCCGCACCACCGCTTCGTCGGACTGATTCGGGACATTTCCCGCCAGCGGGCGGCTGAATTGGAAGCGCGCGAGCACCGGGCGCAACTGGCCCACGTCGATCGCCTTAATATGCTGGGTGAAATGGCCACCGGTATCGCCCATGAAATCAACCAGCCGCTGACGGCCATTTCGCTGTTCGCCCAGGCGGGCAAGCGCCTGTTCGAAAGCGGGGAGCGGGACCAGGTGGTCGATATCTTCGACAAACTCAGTCAACACGCCCAGCGCGCCGGCAATGTGATCGAGCGGATGCTGACGCTGGCGCGGCGCGGCGAGAGTGCCAAGGAAATCACCGACTGCAACACCCTGGTAACGGAAGTGGCAAAGCTCGCTGAGGTCGACGCCCGCCTTATGAATATCACAATTGAGGTCAATACCGGCGAGGGTCTGCCGCTGGTTGCGGTCGATGCGGTGCAGATTCAACAGGTCGCCCTCAATCTACTGCGCAACGGCATGGAGGCCATGCGCTCGACCGATTGTCGCCATGGCCGCACGATCAGGCTGCAAACCCAACCCGGCGCCGACAGCGGGGTACAGGTAGCCGTAGTAGACAGCGGTTGCGGCGTCTCGAAACAGGCGGCGGAAAAAATCTTCAGCCCGTTTTCGACCACCAAGGATTCCGGCCTGGGTCTGGGGTTATCCATCTGCCAGGCCATCATCAGCGCCCACGGCGGACAGCTGGGGTTTTACAACAACACCGCGGCCGGGGCGACATTTTTTTTCTCATTGCCTCCGGCAAACAGTTCTTCAACGCTTCAGGAAGCCTAACGGATGGACAGCAAACAAACCGTCTTTATCGTCGATGACGACCCCGGTATTCGCGAAGGCCTCGGTCTGTTGCTCAACAGTGTCGGTCAACCCTGTGAGCTCTACAGTTCCGCGCCGGCTTTTCTCGACGCTTACGACCCGCATAAAAGCGGCTGCCTGCTGCTCGACATCCGCATGCCGCGTATGACCGGCCTGGAGCTGCAGGCCAGGCTCAACCAACAAGGCTGTCTGCTGCCGGTGATTTTTATCACCGGTCACGGCGATATCCCCATGGCGGTGGAAGCCATGCGCCACGGCGCCCTGGATTTTATTCGCAAACCGTTTCGCGAACAGGAACTGCTCGATCGCATCAACGAGGCCCTCGAGGTCGATGCCGGCAAACGCCGCCATCAGCTCGATCGCCAAAAACTGCTGAACAAGATAGCCGCCCTGTCGGAGCGTGAACTCGAGGTTTTTTATCGCGTTGCCGCGGGCGAAATGAACAAAGCCATTGCCCTCGACCTCGGTATCAGCGAACGCACCGTCGAAGTGCACCGCTCCCATGTCATGAAGAAACTCGAAGTGCGCACCCTCGCGCAACTGGTGCGGATGAAAATCGAGGCTGACGCCTCTGCCGATATTTTATAAATATGTTGAACGCTAACCTTTGCGGACAACCGCGTCCCCGGACAGCTCCGGGCTGTCACACGCTACCGTCAGACAGAACCGCCGGCGCGGCGGTATCGCGACGGCTCTCGGTCGGTTCCCGCAGTTGCAGTGCAATGAAAAAACCGAGCAGGTAGACGGCCATCAGCACCACGGCGCTGTTGTGCCAACCGAACCACTGCCCGACCCGCTCCATCAACACGGCGATAATCAGCCCGCCGAGACTATTGGCGAACATCAGTATGCCGTTGGCGAGGCCGGCATGGGCGGGACCGGCAATCTGCGCCGCCAGTGCCACCAGCAGTATGTAACTGGGGAGCTGGAAGATACCGCCGGCGCCGGCGATGCCGGCGGCCAGGGCAAAGCTCGAGGTGTTTAAAAACAGATAAGTAAAGGACAGCCCGAACACCGTGGCCATCAGAATGAAGGGCCGGCGGCGGCGCCAGCGATCGGACAGCGCCGGCACCACGGCGGCGCCGACCACGGAACAGAGCAGACTGACACCGATGATGGCACCGGCTGTGGCCGGGTCGAAACCGTTGCCGCTCATGATTTTTTCAAACCAGGCATTGATACCGTTGGTGGCGCCGATAATCAAAAATGACAGCCAAAACACCCGGCGCAGGTTTGTTTGCCCCCATAAATACCGCGCCTCCTGCAAACCCGTCACCTCGGCCGCCAGAGTGGTATGACGCTGTTCCCGCGACCACAGCGCAAACAGCACCGTTGCCGCCAGGGCCAGCACGGCGAAACTCAATAGCGTCCGCTGCCAACCGATCCACGCCATAAAGCTCGGCGTGGCTCCCATACCGACACCGGTGCCTAGTAACATCAATGCCATGACGATACCGGTGGCGAGGCCTATATGTGCCGGCGCAAACCAATCGGAAACAAACTTACCGATGGCGCTGGTGATAAAGACACCGGAAACAGCCACCAGCGTATGGGTGGCGAGCAGCACACTATAGCCCGACTCCAGCGAGCGACCGAAGGCACCCAGGGTCATAACCGCCGCCGCCGCGGTGACGACCGTTTTATACCCGTACCGGTCGAGCGCGGTGCCGGCGTAAAACCCGAACACCAGATAGGTAATGGGGTTCATCAGCGTCAGCAACCCGGCCGGAAAATCGCTGACCCCGTACCTTGCCTGCACGGTGGTTACCAGGGGTGCAAAATTGAGCACCAGCATCTGATTGACCCCGATCAATATACCGAACAGCAACAACATTCCCCAGGCGTCGCGCCGGCGGCCGGTCACGGGGTCAGTGTCTCGCGTTGCGGGCATTGTCGAATGCAAGCGGATTCAACCGAATTTTTTCTTCAGCGCGGCAAAGGCGGCGTCGGTGCGCTCGAGCGCCGCGCGAATATCGCTCTCGGTATGCGCCGCACAGACAAACATATTGTGCCAGGGGTGCAGGTAGACACCGTGCTGGGCGGCCTGACTGCAGAAGAAGATGTTTTTCTCCCAGTTGGGATCGTCTTCCATCAGCATCAGCGGCATCTGCACCGGGCCGGTCTGGCGCAGTTGAAAACCGTAGGATCGCGCCTGCTGGTCCAGGCCGTCGCGCAACAGATCGCCGGCGACTTTCATTGCCTCGATCGCCCCCTCCTCTGCCACCGCGGCAATGGTGGCCAGGGAGGCGGCAAAGGAAACGCCGGCAAACCAGAAAGAACCGGTGGTATAAATCTGGCTGGCGCCGTGGCGAAATTTGTCGTTGCCGGTGACCACCGCCAGCGCGTAGCCGTTAGCCACGGATTTGCTCATGGCGCACAAATCGGGCAGTACATCGAGTGTCTCCCAGGTTGCGCCCATCGTAAAGCGCAGCGCGCAGCGCACATCGTCGAGCACCAGCGCGGCGTCCTTTTGATCACACAGTGCCCGGGCCGCGGCGGCAAACTCGGCAGTCGGCCATTCCTGATCGACGAACACATCGTGTTTAAAGGGCGAGACCACGATCGCCGCCAGGTCATCGCCCGCCTCGGCCACCGCCGCGGTCAGGCTCTCGACATTGTTGTATTCATAGGTGAGCTGGTGCTGGCGATCGCCGGGTGCGACGCCGCCCGGTGCCGGCGTACACCAGGGACTGGCGCCGTGATAGGCGCCGTCGGCCACCAGGATAGTGTTTTTACCGGTCTGGGCCCGGGCCGTCATAATACAGATGGTAGTGGCATCGGTACCGTTTTTGGCAAACAGGGTCCAGTCGGCGTGCGCTACCAATTCGTTAAAGGTCTCGGCCAGCTCCACCATCAGTGGCGAGGGGCCGGTGGCACAGTCAATCACTCCCTGCTGCCGGCGCGCCGCCTCATCGACTTTCGGATGCCGGTAACCGAGCAGGTTGGTGCCATAGCCGCACATAAAGTCAATGTATTCGTTGCCGTCCACATCCCACAGGCGACACCCCTCGGCGCGGGAAAAAAACTGCGGGTGTTCGGGCGACAGCAACGCCGAGTTTTGGTGGCCGTAAACCCCATTGGGGAACGCCGTTTGCGCCCGCGCGCGCAGCGCGTGATCCTGCTCCAAGTTGTAGACCATAGTTGTGTTCCTTAAGTTAAGTAAACTGTCGTTACTGGCACTCGCCTCAGGTGCTTACTTTTCCTTTCGGCACCTCCTTTTGGTGGTGGTGCTAGAGCAGGGGTGCCAATCGATTCGGTCCTAACCCGGTGTAGGGGTTCGAGACACGTTGCAAGTACGTCCCTGTAAACTTCCCGACAGCATCCCTGCTGTCGAGAGTCTCGAACCCCTACACCGGGTTAGGACCTACCACCGTAGTACAAATGCTATCGGTATCGGTTAAGAGTACCGAAGGGAGGTCTGCCTCTGGGGTGACGCTTTCAGAAACTCTCGACAGCAGGGATGCTGTCGGGAAGCCCCCATGGATGGGTTCACGGCGTGTTTCTGAAAGCGTCACCCCAGAGGCAGACCGTTAATTGGCATGTTTTCTCCTAAGCACCACCACCAAAAGGAGGTGCCGAAAGGAAAAGTAAGCACTTTAAGCAAGTGCCACTCTAAACGGTCTTCGTAAACTCGGTTGCCCGCTCCAAGCGAGATCGGATGATTCCCACCGACTTCTTCTACTGATCTTTTTGCTCGCGATCTTTCTCCTGTTGACCATAGGTGACAAAAGCCTCGAGCACCGCATCCATCTGTTGTCGTTGCAGCAACCGCGGCGCGCCTATAGCGAGTACACCCCAGTACCAAAAGGCCTGCTCCTCGACCAGGGCGGCCAGTTTCAGAGCGCCGTCCAGATTCAACCCCAGTGCTAACTGACCGTGATTTGCCAACAGGCAGGCCATACTGGTGGAGAGCGCTTTGAGGCTGGCGTCCGACAGCGCCTGACTGCCGAAGGTGGCGTAGTCGGCCACCGGGATTTCGTAACTGCCGGTGGCGGCAATCATATAGTGCTGCGCCGGAATCGGCTTGTGCGCACAGGCCATCATGGTGGCGTAGTTGGAGTGACAGTGCACCACGGCATTGATACCCGGCTTGTGGCGGTAGACGTCGGCGTGCATCCGCCATTCACTGGAGGGCGTCAGTTGCTGCGCCGCCACGGTGCCGTCCAGCGCCATATGGACGATATGCTCGGGCCGCATCTGCTCGGGGTGAATGCCCGTGGGGGTAACCAGCATACCGCCTTCGACCCGCGCCGATACATTGCCGGATGTACCTGTGGTCAGTCCCTGCGCCACCAGGGAGCGCAACGTCTCTACCACTTGTTGCCGGATTTGCGCATTCAGGCTGTCATTGTCTTTGCCAGCGGTCTGCGCAGAGTCATTCATAACACACCCCTGTTGGGAGAATGATTGAGAAAACGACCGCTGGAATCTCTCATAGATCTCACGATGAAGTGACTGGCTATAGAACCTTTGACGGCATTGTTTGTGGGTTTATTCATAAAGCTATGGATGGCACTGCCTATAAGACCGCTCTTGTCAGTTATAAAGCTGCTTTTGCAAGCATTAGGGAGAATGTTAATGGGATTGCTCGATAGTACACTCATGTAATGTATCTCACCGGCAGCACCCGCCTCATCTATACCGGAAGACCCGGAGCTACACGTCAAATGCTAGTTGTTGTCTTGCGATATGTGTACTATGGTACATCTTCTTGTAATCCGCAAACAAGCACTCATTCACAAGCAGGAAATAACTATGCGCAAATTCGTCAGTGTCGGGGTAACCATTCTGGATATTCTGGGGCGTCCCATGAATGCAATTGCTGCAAACCAGGGTTCTGAGCTGATTGAGCAGATACGGATCACGGCGGCGGGCACCGCGGCGGGACCGGCCGTTATCGGCGCCAAACTCGGCCTCGATACTACGCTGATAGGCGCCATCGGTAAAGACGATATGGGTGCGATTCTGAACACCATGCTGGTCAATCACAAGGTCGACACCCGCTATCTGCAGAGGTATGGAGAAATGCCCACCTCGGCCACCATCCTGGCGATCAACAGCGCCGGCGAGCGGCCCAACTTCCACGCCCTGGGCGCGGCATTTTCCCTCACTATCGACGCCCCTATGCACAACGAAATCGTCGCTGCCGATCATATCCACTGGGGCGGGGTCGGCTTGATGCCCGGCGTGCCGGATAGCCTGGGCGCCGAAATTCTGGCCGAGGCAAGGGCCAACGGCGCCACCGTCACCGCGGATTTGATCGCCCCCGGCGACCACACCTGGCCGGCGCTGGAGCCGCTGCTGCCCCATATCGACTACTTTATGCCGGCCGCGGAAGAGGCCATGGCCATCAGCGGTGCCACCGGCGTGGAAAGTGCGGCGGCCTGGTTTCTCGACCGCGGCGGGCGCGGCTGTATCTTCAAAATGGGCGCCGAGGGCTCGTATCTGGCGACCGCCGGGGAGACCGCCTATATCCCCAGCTTTCCGGTGCAGGTGGTAGACACCACCGGCTGTGGCGACTCTTACTGCGCCGCCCTGCATGCGGGCCTCAGCCATGGCATGACACTGTTGGAGGCGTGCCATTTTGCCTCCGCCACCGCCGCGCTGGTGGCCTCGGGACTGGGCTCCGATGCCGGCGTCAAAGATTTTGACAGCACCCTGGCCTTTATGAACGCGCACCGGCCGCAGGCTTCGTGATATGCTGGGCACCTGCAGTAACTGTGAGGACTCCCCCCGATGGCCGAGAGCGCCAAAAGACGTAACCCGGCGTTGAAATCCGGCGGCAGAAAACAGACGGGCAACACCCGCGACAAGATTATCAACGCCGCACTGCGCATAGTCACCCGTGACGGAATGCGCGGTGTCAGACACAGGGCAGTAGCCCAGGAAGCCGGTGTGCCGCTGGGTTCGACCACCTACTATTTCAAGAGTATCGATGACCTGATCAGCACGGCATTTGAATACTGGCGCGAAAAGGCGGACAGTATCCGCTCGTCCTTTGCGCAGGAATTGGGCGGGATTGCCGCGCGCTACGACAGCGACGACAACTATGATATGCAGCAGGCCGTGACCGATGTGTATCGCAGTGTACACGCTTATTTGCTCGACCAGATCGATGCCGGCAAAGACGACCGGGTTATCGAACTGGCGTTTTACCACGAGGCGCTGCACTGCGAGCGGCTGCGCAGTCTGGTGGAGCGCTACTGGGCTTCGGAGTTGGCCGGGCTGAGGATGCTGCATGAATTTTTCGGCAGCGCCGACCCGCAGGCCGATGCCGAATTGAGCCTGGCGCTGATTCACCAGATTGAGCGGTTTTCGGTAGTGGAGCACAATTTGAAGGCCAGCAGGCAACGTCTCGACACGACGCTGAAACACTATTTTGAAATGACGTTCCAGGTTTCCATTTCCTAAAAAAGTCCGGGGGGTATCGCCGCCCCCCGGAGTAAACTCACGTAGAGTAGAGAGCCTCGCTAAAAGTTGTAACGCAGATCGACGCCGTAGGTGCGCGGGTCTTCGATCGTCGCCAGTGGGGTGTTGATGGTGCTCAGACCCAGACCACTGATACTGGTAACCAGTTCACTGTCGGTCAGGTTCCTGCCCCACACCGCCACCTCGTAATCACCTCCATCGCTCAGCCAGGAGATGCGTGCGCTCAGGATTTCACGATCGTCCCCGTAACCATCGACAGTAGCGAAGGAGTCGAGAAAATCCGGCGTGCCGCGCAACCGGTCTTCGGTGACAATATAATCGAGGTGTATATTCAGCTCACCCACAGGGATCGCCGGCGACCAGTCCAGTTTGGCCGTATAGTTGTCCTGAGGGCGGCGGGTCGAGGTCGACTTATCGCCGGGCACCAGTTCACCTCTGTCGTTGAAGGTATCGGGGAATGTCTCCTCCTCATCGGCAAAGTAGGTCAACAAGCCCAGTTTGAGCGTATCGGTCACCAGCCAGTCGAGCACGATCTCCACACCGCGGTTATCGATATCGCCGTTGATCAGGTAGAAAGTCGATCCCGTATCGCCGGGACGCTGACCGAATACGGTTCGCTGTGCCCCGTCAACAGTCATATCGTAGTAGCTGACTTGCGCCCGCAACCGCTGGTCGAAGAAATCGCCTTTCAGGCCTAACTCGAAATTGGTGATCTCTTCGGGGTCGAGCGGCAGCTCGGCCGTAGCCGGTTCGAGCGAGTCGTAACCGCCGGCTTTATAGCCGGTGGAAACCGAGGCAAACGCCATCACATCGGCGCTCAGCCGGTAGTTGGCCACCAGGCGGCCGGTGGTTTTGGTCCAGCGGTCGGAGGCTTCGGCTTCAGCCTGGGGTATAAAAATATTAAACAGCCCTAACTCCGGGTTTTCCTGCGCATAGTCACTCAGCGGTGCATTCCAGGTAAAATCTTTCTCATCCACACTGTAGCGTATACCGACGGCGATATTCAGGTCCGGCGTCACGGTGAAATCGGCATCGGCATAGATGCCGTAATTGGTAAAATCGCCGGTGTTGAACATAGATTCGGTATAGAAATCGCCAGCGGTGGACGGGGCGAAGAAGTGTGGTGGTACCTCTTCATTGCCGGCCCTGATCCGCCCGATCGCCGTTGTGTAACCTTCCGCCGTCTGGGGCAGTGGCGTGCCTCCATTCAGACTGGCAGAAAAGCCTGCCCATATGTCGGGATTCCAGAGATGCGCCCCTTCGGGCAAATCCAGCAGTTCCTGCAGATTAAGAACACTGGGCCCCGCCATAAACGACATAATAGAGCCGGTCGACAATGTGGTCGGAATCTCCTGAAAGGTATCCTCCTGGCTGTAATTGGCCCCCGCCACCAGATTGACCGAATCACTGTTAAAGTTGACCTGCAGTTCGGTATAAACGATATCTGAATCTTCGATATTGTCAGTATCGATATAGCGCAGCGGATCGGCGGTGCCGTCATCGTCAATACGGTTGCGGGTTTCAAATTCCCGGTAATTGGCGATATATTTCATCGACCACTGATCGTCGAACTCGTGATTGACTTTGGCAGTGACCGAGTACATATCGCGAGCTTCACCACCGTCAATTACATCGTTGGCCACGCGACTGGCAAACGCGTCTCCGGGCGTCAGGGCGAAGGGGCCGACCCCAATTCCCTGGGGCGCCGCCTGATCGATCTCGTCCCAATCGTAAGACAGTTGCAGATCGGTGCGATCCGTGATTTCCCACAGCATCGCCACCCGGACAGTCTGGTTATCCTGGCCGCCGGGATCACCGCCGGAGCCCAGGTTATCTTTAAAACCATCGCGCTCGTTAACTAGCGCATTCACCCGTAGAAACAGATTATCACTCAGCGCTACGTTGCCCATGCCCTCGACACGCACCAGACCCAGGTTACCGATCCGAGTGCTGATAAAGCCCTGGGTTTCAGCCTGGGGACTGTTGGGAACGATATTAACCACCCCCGCCGCCGCATTGCGACCAAACAGCGTGCCCTGTGGGCCTTTCAGAATTTCCACCCGCTCCAGGTCGGAGAAGGTTACCGTGGTGGCAGCACGGGGCACATAGGCGCCATCATAAAATGTGGCCACCGAGGGATCACCACCGGTGCTGATATTGGGGCTGGTGATACCCCGGATCGTGAGATTGGCCTGGGTCACCTGGCCCTCTTTGACTTCAAACCCCGGCACAAAGTGATGCATCTCCATAATCGACTGAGCGCCGGTGTCCCTGATATCCGCCGGTGTGAAAGTGCCTATGGCGATAGGCACATCCATCGCGCTTTGCTCGCGCTTTTGCGCGGTAACGATTATCTCCTCGAGCTTGAATCCCCCACCCGTCTCCTGGGCGTAACCGGTCTGGCCGGCACTGAATAAAACGGCCGCAGCCAACAGGCCTCGGGTGAATGGAAGGTCGCACGTGTATTTGTTCGAAATCATAGTCCAGCTCCCCACGATCCTTATTTATTTATCTGGTTTCATCTCGCTAAGTTGATTGGCTTACTGCTTATACTTTTTGATCTGCTAGCTACTGCTTGCTCTGTTATCTACTGATTTACCTTTTATTATTGTCTTGCTTAATGCTTCTACGTATTACTTCGCCTGATACCTCCTATCTACTGCTTGGCGTTTTACTTTTCTTATTTTGTTTTGCTTTTGCGTCTATTGCATTACCACTCCTTTTGCCCATCACTTTTAATTACCTATTTTAATTACCTATCGCTTTATCACTTTAATTTTTATAGCGCTACGTTGTTATGGCACTTATGTTGTTATGACATTTATGTTGTTATGGCATTTATGTTGTTATGGCACTACCTCTATCGTTCTGCTCTCATCTCTCACCACCACCGGCTGTTGCCGGTCACCTGGAAAGAATGTTGCGATTAAAAAACTTGAAGTGTACCATGGTACAACCGAGGCTACCCCAGTGGTGTCGGAAATACAACTATTTTTTAATTATGAAGTAGGTTGAATTTTGTGCATGCCGATATAAAAACAGCGCGCAATTACCCTTGACGCAATGGCTGTCAACAACCGGACCCGTCGCCCAGGCAGAAAAAGGGGGTTGCCTGCAGATTGCAGTTCGCTATTTTGCCACTGGTGACAACCCTGTTGCGATTGAATATATACTTTTGCATCGCCGCGAGACGGCGCCACCGGCCGGCGCCGATAACCCGGCGGGTACCCAAGCCGGCCAGGCACCTAACCCCTATTCACTCGGCCCCCAATAAGCAAGCTATCGATAATTTATAAGCGATAAAACTATTGATATGAAACCCATAAAAACAATTCTCCTGGCATTTCTGGTCCTCCTTATCACCGTGCCCAGTATGTACCTGGCCGGCATCGAATGGCGGGCACCGGGTCCCGCCGACACCCACCACGATTGGGAAGACGCAGGCGTTTTCCGCATCAACAAAGAGCCCGCCCGGGCTAGCGCCGTCCCCTACCCCGACCTGCCATCGGCGCTGGCAGGCACGGCGGCGGCATCGCCGCTGGTGCGCTCGCTGAACGGCCCCTGGCGCTTTTTTTGGGCACGGCGCCCCGATCAGCGCCCGGCGGATTTCTTTCGCACGGATTTCGACGCCGGCCACTGGCCGACGATTCCCGTACCCTCGAACTGGGAGCTGCACGGCTACGGTATTCCCATCTATGCCAACACCCATGTGCCCTGGGCCCGGGTCGGGCGCATGGCCAGTGCGACGATACACGGATACCCCCCGCAAATGGCGCTGTTCAGCGGCACCAATCCACCTTATGTGCGCAAGGATTACAATCCCGTCGGCAGTTACCGGCGTACCTTCGAGTTGCCCGCCACCTGGGATGGGCGCGAAATTTACCTGCAGTTCGGCGGTGTGAAAAGCGCTTTTTATGTCTGGATCAACGGCACGCGAGTGGGCTACAGTCAGGACAGCTTTACGCCGGCGGAATTTAATATCACCAATTACCTGAAACCGGGTACGAATCTGGTGGCGGTGGAGGTTTATCGCTGGTCCGACGGCGCCTACCTGGAACTGCAGGATATGTGGCGGTTGAGCGGTATCTTCCGCGACGTCAATCTGATTGCCAGGGCGCCGACGCATATCCGCGATTTTTACCTGACCACCGAACTGGCGCCGGACTATAAATCGGCCACCCTTAACCTGGACGCCTGGATTGCCGGCTACGAGAGTCTTCCCGGCGCCTCCCTGGCGCTGGTTATTCAGGGACACCAGTATGCATCGCCTACGGAGTTGGCCGCGACCGTCATCAACGGCGGGAAAGTCTCGTTCGCAGTGCCTGTCGACCGGCCGCAACTGTGGTCTGACGAAACCCCAAACCTTTACACTTTGGCGCTGCTCATTCGCGACGCTGAAGGCAGGCATGTGGGCGCCGTCGCGCAACAGCTCGGTTTTCGCGATGTCGAGATCGCCGGCGGGCAACTCTTGGTCAACGGCAAGCCCGTTTACCTGAAAGGGGTCAATCGACACGACATGCATCCGGATGTAGGGCAGGCAATCACCCGCGAACAGATGCAACAGGATATACGCTTGATGAAGCGCCACAATATCAACGCCGTGCGCACTTCACATTACCCCAACCACCCTTACTGGTATCAGTTGTGCAACCAGTACGGACTTTACGTGATCGATGAGGCCAATCTCGAGACCCACGGCTTGCGCGAAAGTATACCCGCCAGCGATCCTGACTGGACCGCGGCGGCAGTCGATCGCATGACCAATATGGTGTTGCGCGACCGCAACCACCCCGCCATCATTATTTGGTCGCTCGGCAACGAGGCCGGACGCGGCGACAACTTTGTGAAAATGAAAGCGGCAGCCGTCGCCCTGGATGCCACCCGCCCGGTTATCAGCGAGCAGATGCCGGAAATCAGCGATATCGTGGCGCCCATGTACGCCACCTACTCCGCGAAGGACGCAGCCACCCTCCCCGACCACGCCGCCATCGAGAGAACGTTTGGTATGACGCCGTTCTGGAAATACCTGATAAAAGCAGAGAGCACCGATGCCGGACGCTATATCGATCACTGGGGCGAACATCCCGCCAACGACAAGCCCCTGATTTTAGTGGAATATGCCCACGCCATGGGCAACAGCAGCGGCGGTCTCAAGGAATACTGGGAGGTGTTCAAGCGTTACCCGAATATACAGGGAGGTTTTATCTGGGACTGGGCCGACCAGGCGCTGCGCAAAACCGAAGCCGGTGTCACGTTCTGGGCCTACGGTGGCGACTATGAGCCGCCGTGGATGGCCCACGACGGCATCTTCAACAACAACGGCCTGGTGTTTCCGGACCGCACGCCGCAGCCGGCGTTGCACGAAGTCAAAAAAATACAGCAGTGGGTAAATTTTCAACGCCGCGGCCAACAGTTGCAAGTGGTGAATGAATACTTCTACACCGATTTGAGCGAGTTCGATATCCGCTGGCAACTGCTGCAGGACGGCCGCACCGTCGATGCGGGCCAATGGGCACTGGCGCTGCCACCGCAACAGCAAACCGCTGTCGACCTGCCCGAGTGGCCGCAAAGCGGTGAGGTACTGTTGAATATCGAGGTCGCCTTGAAAACACCACGCCTTTGGGCCGAGGCCGGTCACCGGGTCGCCAGCGAACAGTTGCTGCTGCGTGAACAACCACCGCTGCCACCGGTGCAGAGGCAAGTAGTTAACGGCTTGAGCGTTGAACAACGCACAGACGCGCTACTGGTGCGAGGTGAAGGGTTTGTACTCGGTGTCAGCAAGGACAACGGCTTGATCAATCACTATCAAATAGCGGGAGTCGATAGTCTGATCGGTGAACTGACCCCCAATTTTTGGCGCGCGCCGACCGACAACGACGATGCCTTTGCCGCGCATGTAGAAGGCGCCTCGGGCTGGCGCGATGCCTATGCAAACAGACTGACAACCGACGTGGAACTGGTGGAAAACACCGACCGGCGCGTGCGCATTGTCACTCGTTTCAGGCTCGCCCAGCGGCGCGCCAGCGGGGAGTTGAGTTACACCATCTACCCGGACGCCCGGGTGCAGGTCGACTTTGCCATCGACCTGAGCGGTGCCGAAAGCGATCGGGAAATATTTCGTATCGGTTTGCAGGGACCGATAAATCCGACCCTCGATCGTATTACCTGGTACGGCAGGGGTCCGTTTGAAAACTACCAGGATCGCAACCAGGCGGCCAAGCTCGGTACTTACCAACTGGCCTTGGACGACTTCTTTGTGCTCTACGTCAAACCGCAGGAGAGCAGCAATCGCACCGACACCCGCTGGCTGGTGCTGTCCGGCCGGGAGCCCGGCGGCTTGCAGGTAACCGCCGCGCCTCAGTTCGACTTCAGTGTCTGGCCCTACAGCCAGGCGGCCATCGAGGCCGCCACCCATAGCCATAAGTTGCCGGAAACCGGCATCCACACACTGAATATCGATCTGGTTCAGCAGGGCGTCGGCGGCGATACCGGCTGGGGGATGGATTCCCAGGCCCTGCCCGACTACCGAATTCGGCCGGGCCAATATCAATTGACATTCTGGTTGTCGCCACCGGCGCCGCGATGAGTTTTCATACCTTGCGCCTTTCGCGCAGTGACACCGGGTTTATTTATCCCTCCGGTACAATGGCCATCGCCTCGATTTCAATACGGAAGTCGGGGTTGGCGAGGCAGTTTACGCCGATCCAGGTCGCTGTTGGCTCCCTGCCTTCCGGGAAAAAAGCCTTGAGTGCTCGACTGATAGATTCAGATTCCTCAAGTTTGTAATCAACGATATAGATTCTTAAAGAAATAACGTGCTCCAGCCGGGCTTGTACGGATTCCAGTGCAATCTTCAGGTTCTCCAACGACTTGGACGTCTCGGCATACAAGTCGCCAGCACCGATTAACGTCTGTCCGGCATCCCAGGCCACCTGCCCGGAAATAGAGACAATCCGTGTACCTTCAGATGACACAGCCTGGGAGAAACCATATTGGGTGCTGTTAAAGAGTTCTTTGGGATTACCTCTCGTAATACGCATTGTTGTAAAGCCTCAAATAACGAAAATATTAGATAATCAGTGTTGTAATGCGAAGTGAACTTGCGGGTGGAAGTGGCAGTCGTCTTTATAGACGACGCTTGCGGTTGTCTTATCTTCTGGCTCTCATCAACTAGCAGTAGAATACTGCACACCAGATCAATACAAAATCAGCTCGTCCGCTACATTGCTTTGTTAAACACTCTATGACTAGATAATTTCCTGATTCCCAAAGGTGTGCTGATATGGGCTATCAGACAAGGGGTAACATTTTTTGGCAAGTCTTTGACCTCTACAAGACCAGAAGCGCCAACAGATTCCAGGGCATGTTTCAACCACAACGAATTCGGGTGATAGATTTCCAAACCGCGAAGTTTGCAACCTAAATCTGCCATATCAAGCGAGGGATGGATGTCTGTTTGCCACTCGATCGCATAGGGCAACATACCTCCAGCCAGTAGCCTGCCGTCTTCGGGAAGCCCAAAATACCAACTTAATTCTCCGCGGCTAATCAACTCCGCTCGCCCAAGTGAAAAGACTGCTCGCTTACCTAATTCAATCAGGTTTTTTGTATTTATCACCCAGGTCAATAAAGTTGGCTCTATATCTATCTGCTGTCGTACAAAAGGGTCATCGAGACCATACCACCTCGGATGATCAGGTGATTCAAGGTCATGGTCTATTGCTATTACTTCAAGAAATGTATGATTCCCGAGTTGCATTAGGTGGTTATGTGTTCCCATTTTTATATGGGCACCACCATAAGGGATATCAACACCCAATAAATCCTTCACATAGTCAACGCCCTGTTTTAGGCTGGCAGCCCCGATAACGAGGTGATCCATTTCAACACGCATATTGCCCACACTATTGCTAAGTTAAGCTGCCCCAACCGGGTTGACAGAGGACCACAAACCGCTTTGGCGGCTATATTTTTTCCGGAAAAGCATATTTTCTAAAAAAGTCCAGGGAAGCGCTGAAAACCTCAGAGGCTTCTTTTGGTCGCGATTTCTTTAAACTGTGCTTACCACCCTCTACTTCGATATATTCAAATACATGTCCTATAGCTTTTAATTCAAGGGCAAACTCGCGAGACATAGCAACAGGCACTCTTTCATCAGCAGTCCCGTGCGCCAAAAAGAAAGGCGGATCGTTTTTATCCAGGTAGGTTATTGGTGATATTGCCGCAAGCGCCGCTTGTCTATCTGGATTGTCGGTGTCAATAAACCGCTTCACCACGGCAAAATCTCGATACTTAACCCGCGTAAAATCAGCAATATGCGCAGATTGTGAAATGACCGCCCGTACAGAAGAATCAAAGTCCGGATATATTTCGTGGTCAGAAAATCCGCCGGCATTTCCAGTAACCCCAACCATGGTAGCCAAATATCCTCCACTCGACACACCACTAACGATGATGCGATCAGTATCAAGATTGAAAGTTTTAGCGTGTGCCTTCAAAAAGCGAATCGCCGCTTTTACGTCTTCTACGGGGGCTGGAAAACGATACTTAGGCGCAAAACGGTACATTACGCTAGCGGCAACAACACCTCGCTCAGCCATTGCCTCAATACGTTTGTTGAACTTACTCTTATCGCCTTTGATTAGACCCCCGCCGTGTATTAGCACGAGCGCCGGGCGCGGCTCGGCACTCTCATTGCTGGGCAGCGCGATATTTATACGCAACATAACCCCATCTACTTCGCCAATTGGGATATCTGTCTTTAGGCCAGTAAATGCACCTATATTTTTCACTCGAAAATCTATGGAGTCTGAGGCCTCTACTTCAGATTTCGAATAGGCGGCATTAGAAACCGCAATAGTTAAAATAAACAGCAGAAAATATTTTTCCATTAGATTCTAACCACTCTATGTTACCTACTTTTCACGGTTTTTGACGATGTAGCAATTTCTTAAAAGACACACAAGTTTTATAGCTGGCGCACGCTCGAGTTACCGGCGCGATAGCATATATACCTGTAAAAGGGGCCTGCTATCCTTACGTACCTTACCTGTACACACCGAAAAAACTGTCTATTTATACAGCTTATAGGGTTATTGTCAAATGTATTTCTCCCCTTATACTAAGACCTTGCTCGTTATCTGCCAGAGCACAGCGGCAGAGACCAGGACTTGGGTACTTAAGACGACAGAAAAATCCGCTGTGCCCGGGGCGGCAATAGCGCGTTTCCATAAACCCTTTTCTGATCAGAGACTTAGACCGCATAGCGGATATCACAAGAAGCAACGCGAGCATGCGCAATATACAAACGTTATGGTTTACAAAATATGAAAATATTAGTCACTACCTTGCTACTTCTGATCGCTAACGGGTCACAGGCATGTAATGGTGATCAAGGTATTGCGTTGGCTGAAAGGGCAAAACACTTTGTGAAATACTATGATTATGTGGCTCAGGTCAGACTGTCTGAACTCGGCAAACTGACGGAACAGGTTCAGCTGGCCACGTTTGAAGTCATTCATACTTACAAAGGTAATGAATCCAAAACGGCTACCATAGAGAATCGTCTAAATACAAGTTGTTCGAAGGAATTTTTAGACAAGGGTGAAATTTATTACGTATTTGCCAAGTTAGGTGTTTCCAATTACAAAATCACAGGGGGTACGTTTGCCAGCGAGCGACGACTCAAAGCAGCTAATATTGAGTTTAACCCATAAAAAATGGTCGGTATGCCTTAGACCGGGATTCTAGTTGAGATAGACAGATTGCAGTTTTTTATAACACCGAGGATGATATCCGCAACGGCAAGCAAAATGGCGAATATTTAAAAACTCAACACCGCAGCAAACAAAAATGGTGTAAATCCTACACTGGTCAAGCGGTAGCGATGCAGTGTGAATCCAGCCACAGTACGTAATCAGTCCGTCAACCGAATCCGCTACAGTGCACTTGTCCGATTACACAAAGGTCAAGGCAATATCCAAGTCAACTTCAGAGGCAAATATGAATCGAAAGGCCGGACTAAAGCCCCTGGTTCTAGATCCTAACGATGGTCGTACTTACCCAATGGGTCGAATGTCTGCTGTTTTTAAAGCAGACCTCCAAGAAACAAATTCAACGTTATCCGTATCCGAGTGGTGGCTTGAACCCAATACAGAAGGCCCTCATATTCACAAACATCCCGAAGCCCATATTTTCTATATTATAGAAGGCCGCCTGGCGGTCTACCTCGAAGAAAAAAACTGGTTTGAAGCAAAGAAAGGTTCATATATTTATATACCCGGTGAAACTGAGCATGGCTTTGAAAATCGAAGTCATGACAAAGTTGGTTTTATGTCTATTAACACGCCGGGTGGATTTGAAGAAAGCATTCCGCATATTGTGAATTATTTCAACGAAAACCCCCTCGGTGATGCCAACTAATCACTTGGCAGGGCACATCAATTGCCAGCCTAAGACCTAAAAGCACCAATCTGGGGATTCGTAAAATGGGAAGAAACGATTCAATCGTCGTAGAGGCTCAAATGCTTATTCACAAACCGGTTGCTCAGGTTTTTGAAGCATTTGTCAATCCGAAAATTACCACAAAATTCTGGTTTACAAAGAGCAGCGGACGGCTTGAGCCGGGGAAGAAGGTGCGCTGGGACTGGGAGATGTTCGGCGTTGGCGATGATCTCACGGTCAAAGAGTTCGAAGAGAACCGACGCATAGTGGTTGAGTGGAACAATAATCCGACTATTGTCGAATGGCGCTTTGAGCCACGTAAAGACGGTGCGGCATTAGTAAAGATATCCAACAAAGGCTTCGGTGACGAAGTGTTGCCCCTGGTTGTTGACGCGAAGGGCGGTTATACCATGGTCCTTGCCGGGCTTAAAGCATGGCTGGAGCATGGCATTGAGCTTAACCTGGTTCGTGACCAGTTCCCGGATGGATGTCCAAGCTAAAAAAGCCACAATACGCCCGCTGCCAAAATCCATTCGAGTGAAGCCAAAACTGTAGATCGTGACGGCAGCCTATAGCCTGGCCTGAGCATAATCTGAGTGACTATAGGATCTACCAGCGTTAATATCCGGCCTGATCATCTGCAATCCAGGTACCATTGTAAAGTAACAGATTTATGCGAAAGCAACTCGTAGGTCCTCTAGGATCGAGAAAGAGACCAAACTGTACTTGATCTCTACGGGTGAAAAAGTAAACAATACCGGCATCCATTATTGCTCCCCGGTCTTACAAAAATCCTTTTTATTTCAGGAGAATATTTAAAGAAGCGACACTATCGATACTGAAAAGGCCTACCTCGGTGACTTATCGCCCGGCGGGGCAAATAGCGCCACTTTTGAGGTTAATTTTGCGATTCAAAAAGCAACAAAAGAGGCGCGGACTCGCGGCTACCAGTCGCTTACTGGTCAAACTAATTCTGCTCGCCCTGCTCGGTGAACACTCGACACGGGCGACTTTATCAATACCGACGATTCATATAGGCAAGCTGCGCTTGCGGTAATATCAACCGAAACCTAATTGGATAAAAACGATTCGCCTTTTTTTGACTCAAAGTAGCCGCGGCTTATTCTTGCGTGTAAAGCTAATAACAAAAGAGGATATATTCGTGAAATTTAAAACGTTATGGGAAAATTTTCCAGATAAAAGCACAGTTTCCTCACGATGCTTTAATAAACAAAAAGCGAGCGAGAAACCCTTTGGGAATTATTGTGCTATATTGCTTAGCGAAAGCTTTATAAAATCTGGAATAAATATAACCAGCTTAAGTGGAAAACGATGTTGGTCACATGCCGGCATGAAGCATCTACTACTTGCTGAAGATTTTGCAAACTCCCTCAAAGGAAAAGTTATTCCCGGCATTGAGAGTTTTCAAAAGATTCAGCCAGAAAGCTTTCAGTTAACACTAAAGGAAAAAACAGGAATAATATACTTTAAAGATTACTGGCAGCGCGGGCGAGAGAGTTTTGAGCAAAGAAGCGGAGATCATATTGACCTATGGAACAAGAATGAAATTACGAGTAGTGGTATGTTTATTCGGTCAATCCTTGAGTTCTTCGGGCGAGTAAGTGATCTAAACAAGTCTCGCGAAGTATGGTTTTGGGAAGTAAAGTGAGATAAATCATGAAAACATTCATTACCTATGCGTTTTTAACCCTCTTAAGCTTTATGGTTAATTTTGCAATTTATAACTACTCGTTCAATACTCAAGCAACACCCTATTTGCACGAAGAGCAAAGAGTGGATAGCGGTATTTTAATGCTAAAGATCACGATGCCTGCCTTTTTAGTTTCGTCAATTATTTTTGCAATTATTTTTTATATGCTTTCCAAGAAAATTATGACAAAAAAATCCAACCAGCGCGATACATAATTTTTATAAACCCAGGATCAGAACCGTGAATAATTACTGGACGATAATATTAGGCTTTTTAGCCGGAATACATCTGGCAGCCGCTGCTCATGCCGAAGATTTATTAATACCCATCGACCTCAAGACAGCCGAAAAAATAGTCGAATATAATGGAAACGCACTAAAAATAGCGCTCTATTTTTCGGCGCGCCACAAAATTGTAACAATCAACGAAAGACTGCTCTTGGATGAAGAAAGAAGAGAGCCATTTATTTTATCATTGTTCGATGGCGAGAAGCTTATGGTAAGGCCCCAGGCTATTCGAGAACATAACTTTAGGCGGACATCCTGGACAGGTGAAATACTGTACCCGTCAGTAGAGGATAAAATTCAGCAGACGAAGCAGATGAGTCCAGAACATGCAGATTTGGTCAGATCATTAACCATACTGAATTTGAATTTGTTGTCCTGGAATATCAACAACGTATCTGGTGAAGCGGCTTTAGCGTCTAAACCTGCAGAAGAAATGGCGTCAAAAAAAATAGTAGCGACTGAGGTAAGGACTGCTATAAGAACTGCGAACCAATTTGAGAATAGCAATTACGCTGAAGTAGAAAGACAGGCGTTTAAAACGGTGAGAGGATCATTTAGATCATTACGAACAAACAGAAAGTACAATATCGAGAGTCTTCAGTTTACACCAAGATATCACATTCTATATGAGATCGATCCAGAAAAAAGTTATCATGGAGTAAACGAGATTCCTATAGAACGCGTAGCCAGAAAAAAGCAGTTACTCTTAGATGTGGATAAAGGTGAAGAGTTGCGCCGCCTCGTGGAATCAGAGAGGAAAAACGAGGAAAAAATTCTACGTTTTGAGCAGTTTTTAGACGGTCTCGTCAAGGACAACTCAAACATAAAAGTTATGGGACGGTTATGAAGAGCGGTTATGAAATTCCTGTTTTTGGAAACTATTTTTTTGTTGTCAGCACTCATACCAGTTGAAGGAATAGAATGAGAGTACTGGACCAGGTATTGCACAAGCCCTCCACAAAACGGCTAAACTCTGTCGCGCAGTATCTCCTCCCGGGGCTGGGGTATAACGACTTTATCCACCAGCACACCCTTGTCGCGGATATGGGCGGTACCCGCCTCCACCGCGGCGTTAACGGCCGCCACATCGCCGGTAATGGTGACATAACCCTTGCCGCCGATCGCCATCGCCAGGTGCACGTCGATCAACTCCACATCTGCCGCTTTCACCGCGGCGTCGGCCGCCTCGATAATGGAGGCTACCGAAAACGTCTCAATAATACCGAGCGCCGCCGTGTGCTCGATAACCCGCGTGCCGCTGATAGCAGCAAACACGGAGCGGTGTACATTGGGAATAATCAGCTCGTCGACGATGGTTTCGCTGCCCAATGCCAGCCCGGCATCCATAGCGGCCTCCACCGCCGCCACATCGCCCGCCACCATCACCATAAACTTGCCGGGGCAAATCGTACGGTTAAACAAAATATCGATATTGGCAGCCTTGAGCATGGCATCGCCCACCGCATAGCCTTTGGCAATGGAGTTTAACTCGATCATACCGATCGCACTGTTGTCGTTCATCATCACTTTCCGTCCGGTAAAATATCTATCCGCTCGGCTACCGCCGTTACCTTGCCGCTGACACTGGCGTGCACCGGCACACCGAGACCCGAGGCCGGCGCCGCCGCAATCACATCGCCCCGGCTAACCCGATCGCCCGGCTTCACTGTCGCCACCGGCGCAGTACCGAAGCGCGCTTGCAGGGTAATGGCAACACGCGCCGGTACACCCCCATAGGCCAGCCAGGGCGCCGGTTTCCTGGCGTAGCTCTCCAGACCAAGACGCCGCACCAAGCGGGCGGTGGGTACACCGCGATACTCGCGCATACTGTGCAGCGGACGGGTTTGTGCCTGCAACTGCGCGGCACTCTGCCACAACCCCGCCTCTTTCAGGTTGCGCTTGGTGGCAACGCAGACATCGCGCGGGTTGAGTTGCTCGGGACAGGCCCACAGGGTACACACATTGCACTCACAGCACGCCTGGGCATGCACCGAAAGTGTTTCGCTGGTGGGCCCGGTGGTCAACAGGGAGCGCATCACCAGATGCGGTTGAATGGGATAGCCCAATAAATAGCGCGGGCACATTTCCGTGCACAGGGTGCACTGGTCGCAGGCGGCCTTGCCGATGCGCGTAAACTGCGGCTCCGACTCCGACTTTATCTTTACCACATGGGCCTCGCGCGGCACCACCAACAGTCCGCTGGTGGTGGCCGTTATCGAGGTGGAAAAATCTTCCACAATGTCGCCCATCATGGGCCCGCCGTCCATAATCACCGGTGCCGCGCAGGTAACGGCGCCGGCGAGCGCCAACGCTTCGGCAAAGGGCATACCGATCGGCAGCCAGGCGGTAAACGGTCGTTCGACTTCTCCGTGCACGGTCACCATCGTGTGGGTAACAGGTTCACCGCGGGCGGCGCGCTGCACATTGACCAGTGTCTCTACATTTTGTACCAGCACGCCCACATCCCGCGGCAGACCGCCGGCCGGAATACGTTGTCCTGTGATCTCGTAAACCAGTTCGTATTCGTCACCGGCGGGATAGACATTGGGCATGACTTTCAGTTCGATGTCCGCCGGCAACCGCGGCCGGAGGTGTTCAATAGAAGCCTGATGTTTCTTTTTTACAGCCAGCACCATACGACCGGCGCCGGTCTCGCGCTGCAGCAAGCGCATGCCTTCCAGCAGCGCTTCGGTAAACTGCTGAATAATCACCTGATCCTTATTCAGCAGGGGCTCGCACTCGGCGCCGTTGGCAATCAGGACATCGACCGGACTACCGATTTTCACGTAGCAGGGAAAACCGGCACCGCCGGCGCCGACCACCCCCGCCTGCCTCACCTGCTCCACCAGTTTACTCATGGCTTGTTCGCCCTCGCTGATATCGATACATTAACTGGCGTTAAACGGCGTCGCCTGTGTCAACCAGTCAGCCAGTCCGCTACCGGGTCTGGCGATTACATGGGCCGCCTGCAATTCACCCAGCCCGGCAGCCGCAGCGGCACCCGCCGCCACCGCCACCTGGCAATCGGCCAGTTCGCCGACGCACAGAATCAGGGTCAATCCGGCCCCCGGTTGACGGCGCCGGTACAGGCGCACCCGCGCACTTTTCACCATGGCGTCGGCCGCTTCCAGCGCTGTCGTCAATCCCAGGGTTTCGACAAAACCCAGGGAAGTTTCATCAAGTTCGCAATCGGGCTGCGGCTCATCCAAGATACGCAGCACCTAAATATCGAGCGGCTGCGCAGCCACATCCAGCACTGCCTGCTGAAACGCATCGCAGGCGGCTTTACAGGCGGCCTGGGAACCGGTCAGGTAACCGCCGCCGAAGTTGGTTTCCGAAGGCGGTGCAAAAAATGCCGCTATCTCGACATTCGCCGCCTTCAGCGCCGCATCCATGCCGAACATGGCCTCCAGGGGCGGCGCAATCAGGTATGCCAGCGCCTGCCCCCGCGGCACATTACCTTCTTTCGACAGGTAACCGCCGGTAGCTGAGACCAGGTGGGCGAAGAACGCCAGACTGCCGTCTGCATTGGCGGCTTTGAAACAGGCTTCGTGCTCGATAACTTCCCGCGCACGTTGCAAACCGGCGCGCACATCGGCGGGCCCGGGGCCGGCCAGCACGCCGATCACCTCGCCCGACAAAGGCCCGGACGCGTGGGCGGCGCCGGCGTAGAACGAACGCCCGTAGACCACTTCCACATCGGCCGCTTTGGTGGCCTCGTCCAGCGCCACATAGGTCACATCGTCACAGTCGGCGGTCAACATACCGATACAACGCTGGTTTTTAGTGAGCTTGAACTGCTCAGCCATGGCCGGGTCCACCGCAGCAATAACCCGCGTTGCCAGCACTGATGCTTTGATATCGTCTAAAACAGCCATGGTATTGGTCCTCTTGTCATCTTTGGCTGATAGGGTTGCTTACTGCTTAGGAATACATTCGTGCTAATCAATCCGGTCCGTAACAGGAAGTAGGGGTTTAAAGTTTCGAGACCTTGTGAGGCATGGATGCCGAACCAGCCAAAAGTAGGTGCTTTAAGCAAGCCTACAGGGAAGTATTCACAGCGTGTTTCTAGAAGCCCTACGCCTTGCCGGACCGAATCAGTTAGCACCAAACTACAATTACAATCCCAAAAACTACCGCTTCAAATTAAGCCCACTGGCCTTCTGCTCAAGCATCTTCCCCGCCAGATCGACAATCACCGCCGCCGCTTCCACGGGTGGTGTACCACCCTGGTGAATATTGGCAATCACCATCCGATCGGATTCCACAGTCTTTTCCGTCGGCGCGTAAACACAGTAACAACTCAGGCTTTCCGACTGTCCCAATCCAGGCCGTTCACCGATCAACAGCAAATTGGCCTGCGCCTGCAACAACTGCCCGATTTCATCCTGCGCTTTCACCCGCCCATAGCGCAAAAAGAAAGGCGTGCCCACATCGAAGCCGGCGTTTTTCAGCCCCTTCAACAACGGCGGTATGATTTCATCGAGATTGTGGGTAATCGCATCGGTGCTGAGACCGTCCGATATCACCACCTGTACCTGCGGGGCCTTCTTGCAGCGCTCTGTAATAGTCTTGCGCGCCTCGTCCGAAAGCTGGCGACCAAGATCCGGGCGGGTCAGGTATTCGCTCTTATCCGTTATCTTGGATTGCACTTCCCACAAGTCGTGCTCGGCCAACCAATCGGCCGGCACCTCCTTCACCACCGTGTCCTTGGAACGGGAGTGGTCGGCGACAAAACGCAACAGGGAAATCGTGCGCGGCCTCGGCCCCGCCCGCCCCTGGCAGACCCGGGCGCGGGTCTGGCCGATCATATCGTTGTTGATACTCTCGTTGACAGCGGCGCGAATCCCGTTCCAGCGGATAAATTTTTCCAACCCCAAATCTTCCAAGCCGGCACCGGCCTGCGTATCGACAGCGCCGGACGTTGCTTCTGCCGCAGGCTTTACAGCGCCCGGTTCCACCTGCATGATACGTCCGGGAGCAGGATTTTTTTCACCCAGCTCTCGCAACACCGAATCCACAATACTCTGAATTCTTTGCTCGTCCATTGTATCGCCCCTTATTCAAAAAAAATCGACGGATCGCCGGCCCGGGCGGTCAGCTCTCCCCGCTCCATCAGCCCCATGGATTCCATCCACGCCTCGAATTCCGGCGCCGGACGGTAGTCCAGCAGCCGTCGCACCGTAGCCACATCGTGATAACCGGTGGTCTGGTAGTTCAACATGATATCGTCACCCATCGGCAGCGACATAACATAGTTGCAACCCGCAGCGGCGAGCAGCACCGTCAGGTTTTCATTGGAATTCTGGTCGGTATCGGCGTGGTTGGTATAACAGGCATCACAGCCCATAGAGATGCCGGTCAGTTTACCCATAAAGTGGTCTTCCAGCGCCGCGCGGGTGATCTGCTGGTGATTGAACAGATATTCCGGTCCGATAAACCCAACCACAGTATTGACCAGGTGCGGCTTATAACGTTTGGCCAGACCGTATTTACGCGCTTCAATAGTCACCTGGTCGGCCCCGAAATGGGCGTTGGCCGACAGTGCGGTGCCCTGGCCGGTCTCGAAGTACATCATATTGGAGCCGGCCAGCTTGCAGTAGTGTTGCCCCAGGTCATAGGCTTCATCAAGCAATTCCACAGTTACGCCGAATTCACCCAGACCTTTTTCGGTGCCCGATAAACTCTGGAAAATCAAACCGGCCGGCGCGCCCTTCTCGATCGCCTCCATCTGGTTGGTGACGTGGGCCAGCACACAACCCTGGGTCGGTATCTGCCATTTGTCGATCACCTCCTGCAAGGCATCGAGGATACGGCGGGTGTTTTCCACCGACTCGGTCACCGGGTTGACACCAATGACGGCATCGCCGCAACCGTAGGCTAGGCCCTCGTAAGTCTGCACCAGAATACTGTCGACATCATCGCGGGTATCGTTGGGTTGCAGCCGCGAGGAAAAGCGCCCGGGCAATCCCACGGTACTATTGGCCTTGGACACCACCCGCAGTTTCTTACCGCCGACCATGAGATCGCCGTTGGAGCAGATTTTACAGACCGCCGCCACCATTTCCGAGGTGAGTCCCTTGCGCAGTCGCTCATAGTCTTCATGGGACGGGCCGTCACCGAGGATATACTCGCGCAGTTCGCTGACCGTCCAGTGTTTGATGTCGTTGTAGACACCGGTGTTGACCGCGTCCTGAATCACACGGGTCACGACATCCTGTTCATAGGCCACTACCGGGTTCTCGCGCAGCGTCTCCAGGCGCATTTCGCTCAGCACCTGTTTGGCGGCGACCCGCTGCTGCGCCGTCTCCGCGGCAATCCCGGCCAGGACATCGCCGGAGCGCAGTTCGTTCGCCTTGGCCAGCACGTCTTTCACATCGCGAAACTGGTAGACCTGGCCGAAAAGTGTGGTCTTTAGTTGCATCGAATACCTCCTTGGTGCGCCTTGTCTATACAGAAAAGGTGTATGCGGAAAAAATTTACGCCGGAAAAGCCAACGACTTAATGGTCAAAGGCACCACATCGCCGCCGAAGAAACTGCGCCCGATATCCAGGTAGTCGCCCTCTTGCGCCCGCACTTCGTCAATAACGATCAGCGGCTGCGGATCGAGCAGCGGCTGCAGTTCCATACCAAGCACCTTGCCCAGATCGTTCTGTGTCACTACCACGGCCAGCGACGAACGGTTGCCGTGCTCGCGGTAAAAATCCGCCAACTGTTGCGCCGTGTGATGAACCGTCCGGTAGCTGACCGGCATGCCGCCGTCGAAGGCGATTACATAGCGGTCTTCGCGCAACCGCAGATCCAGTCGCCGCCCCGCCGCCAGCGTGCCGCCGCAGATATCCGGTTGCTCCTGCTGCCAGTCGATATCCGGTTGCAGCACCGGCAGGTTGCGCACCGGCAATTCACCCCGGTGCACCCAGATGGAGCTGCCCGACAGCGACAGTGAATAGGCACCGGCGCCGATCACCGTGGCCTGTAACGTTTGCACCGGTTTTTTTATCGGCAGCGCGCTGAGCTGCGCATTGTCCAGCAGGCTGCGCGCAAGCAATACCCCGATATCGCTCCACTGGTAAGTGTCCAGTTCATTCCCTTCGCGCAGCCGGTAATAAGCATCGCCGACACCGCCGCTGATAAACACGGCATCGAAGGTCCGGTGCGGCGCCAGCGGCGGTGTCATTAGCAGCCCCTCACAGAGGGTCGAGCGAGCACTGCCGAGTGCTTCGACAATCAACCCGGCCATCCGGCGGGCGATATCACGGAGCTGTTCGGCACCCAGCTGCCGGGGCGGCGGCGGCGCGCCAAACACATCGTCCAGCACCCGGCGGGCAGGTTCGTGAACGGCGCTGACCACGCCGGCGCTGTCGGTCTCAATCAGGTGGCCGCCGATATTGAGGCAGGCAGTATCCACTACCCTGCCACTGTCAAACACCGCATAGTTGCTGGTACCACCACCGATATCGATATTCAACACCCGCAGGCGGTGACGCTTCGAATACTCGCCGGCGCCGCTGCCGCGCCCGGCGATCACCGACTCGAGATTGGGGCCGGCCGTCGCCACGACAAAATCGCCGAGGCTGTCGGCCAACGCCAGCACCGCCTGGCGCGCATTTTTTGCCTTGGACGTCTCACCGGTGATGATAATGGCCCCGGTTTCTATATCGTTGTGGCGCAACCCCGCGGCGGCGAACTGGTCGTCAATAAACTCCCGCAAACGCCCGGCATCGACACAGCCGTCGGCGGTCAAAGGTGTGCGGCACACGGGCCCCTGAAAACAGATCTCCCGTTCCACAAACTCGTAGCGCGGCACCTGCGTTACCGGCGCCCGGTTCACCAGCGTCAGCCGCGAAAAGATCACCTGGCTGGTGGTCGTGCCGATATCGATGCCGACACTGTGGATCGTTTTACGATTCACCGCGGACGCCGCTCGGCTGCTGTGCATCGCTGTCAACCGCAGCGTCGTCGCTGGTCTTCTCAATGGAGTCGATCATTTTCCTGGCCACCAGCATGGCAAATAAAACCGCGGTAATACCGCCCACCAGCTTGCCGATAATAACGGCCATAATCATGTCCGGCTTGTTGGCGGCGGTGAAGCCCAGGTGATCGCCAAAGGTAAAAGCGGCACTCACGGCAAACGCCGAACACAGAATCTTGCCGCGGCTGTCCATATCCCTCATGACCTGGAACATGGGAATATTGTTGGCCAGGGTGGCGATCAGGCCGGTGGCTGCGGTGGGATTGACATGCAGCGCACCGCCCATTTTCAGCAGCGGTTTTTCAAACCAGCGCGTCAGCAGCAACACCATCGGGTAGGCGCCGAGCAGGATGATGGCAATCGAGCCGATCACTTCGATCGCGCGCATATCGAGGCCGGGTACGTCGCCCTCGACCATGAAGATCGGGTCCATACCGGGGATCAGGGCAAAACCGAGCGTGCGCTCCAGCACCGCGGCGGTCAGTCCGACCGTGATAAACGCCACCAGAAACTTGGCAAAGATGGAAAACCCGTTGATCATCCGCTCCGGTATCAACCACAAACCGGTGGCGATCAAGGCCGACACAATAATGACCGGTATTAAGTTCATAAAGATCAACGGCAGGTTGAACTCGATCACCTGTTCGGTACCGGGCACGGTTACGGTCGACGCCATGGCGCTCAAGCCGCCGGCGATGCACCCCAGCGGAATGGTCACCATGCCGGCCAGCACCCCGGCGGCCAGGTAAGGGCGATCCTTGACATCGATAATGCCCACCGCCACCGGAATCGAAAATACGATGGTCGGCCCCATCATCGCGCCGAGTATCAGGCCGGCGTACATCCAGGCGCCGTAGTTAATCGTGCCGTCGGCCGCCGTGGCCATTTCTTTGGCGAGAAAGTAACCGCCCATATCGTTGGCCAGCAAGGTCGTGGCGAACATGGCGGGATCGGCGCCGAGGGCGGTGTATACCGGCACCACCACCGGCGACAACAACTTCGCCAGCACCGGTGCGATGGCGATGATCCCCACCATCGCCAGCGCCAGCGCACCCATGGCGTTGAAGCCCTCTTCAAACTGGTTGCCGGCGCCGGCAATGGATTTTCCCACGCCCCCCAGACCCACTTTGCCCAGTAAGTGTTGCGAACCGCCGAATTGCTGCATGATGCGATCGAGGGCACCGATGACCATAAATGTCATCATGATGTAAAGAATTATTTGATTTAACATTTCCATCAGCTTGTCTCCAGTTTAAAAACCACTCGCCGGGGACTGAGGCCCGGGCGGCTGCATGGCTTTTTGCAGCAGTGGGATAATGTCGGCCGGCGCTACATCGCGGGGGTTGGTTTGGATGCAGATATCCTGCAGGGCCCCGTCGGCCAGCTCCGCAAAGTCTTCCACCCGCGCACCAAACGGGACCAGGTTGTCGGGCAGACCGATATCCGCCAACAACCGTCGCACCGCGGCGATCGTGTTGTCGCAATCGCGTCGCTCGTTGTTACCATTACTGCTATAACTACTGTTACAACCACTGCTACCGGCGCCGGGCACACCCAACACCGGTGCCATGGCGGCGTAGTCCGTGCGGCAGACCAGGGCGTTAAACGCCATCACATGGGGTAACAAAATACCGTTGGCCACACCGTGGGCGATGCCGTAGCGGGCACCGATTTGATGCGACAGCGCGTGCACTAACCCAAGGCCGGCGTTGCTGAACGCCAGTCCCGCTTTGTAAGCGGCGACCGCCATGGTCTGGCGCGCCGCCAGATCACTGCCGTTGCCCACCGCCACCGGCAACGCCCGCGCGATCTCGCCGATCGCCGACATGGCAAACGCCTGCGACAGCGGATTGCCGGCACTGGCAACACAGGCCTCGATGGCATGGGTCAGGGCATCGATGCCGGTGGCGGCGGTCACCGCAGCCGGCAGGGTCACCATCAGCGTCGGATCGATAACCGCAACATCGGGCATCAGGGTCGCGTGCTTGGCGACGATTTTGTGGTGCTGGCTGCCAGTCATAATGACGCTGATATCGGTCACCTCAGAACCGGTGCCGGCGGTGGTCGGGACAGCGCCCAGGCCGATACGGCGGCGGCCTTCGAAACCGGCGGCCGTAAGCGCGTCGAGATCGCAACCGCAACTGCCCAACACGGCAATGGCCTTGGCCGCATCCATCGCCGAGCCGCCACCACATCCGAGCACGAAGTCGGCGTCGCTTTGCGCCAGCGACGCCACGCCGCGCTCGATAACTTCAACTCCCGGCTCCCGCTCAATGCCGGTGAACAGCTCCACCTCGATGGTCGCCCGCGACAGGCTGCGCAGCGCCGGCGCCAGCAGGCCGCGCTGGTGTACCGCCTGATCGGCAACGATAAATACGCGCCGCACCGACTGCGATTGCAGCAACTCACCGAGTTTCAGCGTCGCCCCCGCGCCGACCAAGGTGTGCCGGGGTGCGCTGAAGTGAAACAGGTTTTGCGCCGCGAGCGCATCTACCGTGCGCGTCGCCGTTTGCGTAATCAGCGCGGCGGCGGCTTGATCGAGTGCGGCCGGCATATCAAACGGCCTGCAGTCGGACGTCGGGCGCATCGGCGCAGGCCGCAATCGCCAGCGGCGTCAGATGCAGTGGCCGCTCGGGAACGACCACCTCGGTATCGGCAAGTTCGGCGGCGAAAACCTCGGCAAAGCCGTGCAGCGCACAGCAGCCACCGGTCAGGTAAATCACCGGCGGTGCATGGGCGGCGATATGCCGGCGCACCAGGTCGGCCATCTTGGCGATCACCGGTCGCACCACCGCCAGGACATCCCCGGAGTCGTCCATACGCTTCAACCACTCGGCCTTGTCGTAGGGCAGACCGTAGTGGCCCGCCAGCGCCAGGGTAATATGATGACCGCCGGTGGGATCGTCGGCGGACGCCACCACCCGGCCCTGCTCTACAATCGCAGTGCCGGTAGTGCCGCCGCCGATATCGACCACGGCGGCGTGTTGCAGAGACAACAGTTGGGCGACGCTGCTCGGTTCATCGATCACCGTGCTGACTTCCACACCGGCCGCTTCCACCACATTGACGGAGATACGCGGATCGGTGCCGGGCGGAAACGCGGTGGCGACCCGCTCGATGTTCACATCCAGGCGCTGTGCCGCGCACTGCAACTGCTCGCTGACAATTTCACGGGCGCCCTGGTAATCAACCACGATGCCGTCGCGCACCACCTCCGCCCAGCGCAGATAGCAGGCCAGCGGGCGGTTGTGCCGGTCCAGCACCAGGGTTTGAATATCCGCGGTACCGAGATCGACGCCGACTTTTACAGCACCGTGATAAGGCGCAAAACCGGTATCGTTGAGCATGGCGGCGATCGCCGCCGACAATTTGTTTACCGTCTCAATCGGGGTATGCATGGGCGGCCTCTACACGATCCGAAACGCATCGACCAGCGTACAGCGGCGTTTGCGCACAAAAGTGGCGGCGCTGGTGACCCCTTCGCCGGTCGGCGTGGAGATGGTCATCGATGTCCAGCCTTCACCGCCGGCACCCAGGCCGGCCAGACAGGGCCCGTTTTTGACAAACAGGCTGGTGTTTACCTCAGCCGCCATACGCGAGAGATTGTCGATATTGCGCGAGTGCATGGCCGCGGTATGGCGGTTGCCTCGCTCCAGGGCGATGCCCCAGTCGATCGCCTGGTCGGCATCGGCGGCTCTGACCAGGGCGATCACCGGCAGCATCAGCTCGGTGACGGCGAAGACATGATCCCGCGGTGTCTCCACCACCAGCAGGCGCGTTGCCGGCGGCACCTCGAAACCGGCGGCAGCAGCGATCTTGGCGGCATCGCGGCCAATCCATTCGGGTTTCGGGCGGGCCTTGGGCCCGGGGTAATCCTGCAGCACCAGTTGCGCCACGGCGGCGCCTTGCTCGGCACTTATCTTCACCGCGCCGTTGCGCTCCATTGCCGCCAGCAATGGATCGGCAATCGCATCGACGGCAATGATTTCCTTTTCATCGACACAGATAATATTGTTATCGAAAGAGGCACCCTGAACGATACTGACCGCGGCCCGCTCGAGATCGGCGGTCTCATCGACCACCACCGGCGGATTGCCGGGTCCGGCTGCGATCAGGCGTTTGTCGGTAACCCGCCGCGCCGCCGTCACCACCCCCTCGCCGCCGGTAACGGTAAGCAGGCGAATCCCCGGATAGACAAACAGCTCATTGGCGCTGTCGAGGCTGGGATTCTCCACGCAGGTCACCAGCGCAGCCGGACCACCGGCGCTCGCCGAGGCCTGATTGACCAGTTGAATGGCTCGTTGCGACACCGCTTTGGCGGACGGGTGCGGCGAGAAGACCACCGCATTGCCGGCGGCAATCATGCTGATACTGTTGTTCAATATGGTGGCCGACGGATTGGTGGAAGGTGTGACCGAGGCGATAACTCCCCAGGGCGCGTTCTCCACCAGCGACAGGCCATGATCGCCGGTCATGGCCGCGGGCACTATGGCCTCCGGTCCGGGCGTTTTGTCGAGCACCAGTTGGTTTTTGCGTATCTTATCGGCCACCCGGCCAAACCCGGTTTCACTGACACCCATTTCGGCGAGTTCACGCACATGGCTGCCCGCCAGTTTGCGAATCGCCGCGATAATGGCTTCGCGCCGCGCCAGACTGTGCAGTTGCTGCTGCGCCGTTTGTGCCGCGGCAACCGCATCGTCGAGGGTCTGGTAAATGCCGCCGCGTTCGCCGTCCGGTTGCGGCGCGTGCAGTTCCTCAATCACGCGCCGGACAATGGTTTCCACCTGCCGGCTGTCAATCTGTTGCTGTGTCATGACCTACCTCGCTTGCCTGTCAAACGCCGGGGACACTCAGGACTGCCCGTTTTTGTGAAACCAGGACTGTCGCTCACTGGTGACTTCATCGACGATACCCACCACACTCAGGTCCACCGGTGTCTGTGCGTCGGCGCCGGCGGCCACCCGCGCGGAACTGCCGGCGACAAGCAACACCCACTCCCCTTCGCCGGCGCCCAGCTTGTCCACCGCTACCGCCACGGCCGGGTCCTCGGCGCCGGTCTGATCGATAAACTTCACCAACACCAGCTTATCCATGCCCAGGCGGTCGTTGCGCACAGTGGCAACCACCTGTCCGATGACTTTTGCCAGTTTCATAGCGACCTCACGGGTTGGCCGGTGGTTTGTTCGCCGGGGCTTTTTTGGCCGGGGCTTTTTTAGTCGGGGTTGCGGCGCGTCGGATCGGGAAAATAGTTTCCAGGTCTTCATGAGGACGGGCAATCACATGCACGGCAATCAACTCGCCCAGACGCTCGGCCGCCGCGGCCCCCGCATCCGTGGCCGCTTTACAGGCCGCGACATCGCCGCGGATAAACGCCGTTACATAGCCGTGGCCAATCTCCCGGTAGCCGACCAGTTCCACGCGGGCTGCTTTGACCATGGCATCGGAGGCTTCTATCAACGCCGTCAGCCCTTTGGTTTCTATCATACCTAACGCTTCCATCATGGTGCTGTCCCCTTGTTGCGCCTGTTGTTAAAGCGCCTGTTGTTAAAGCGGCTGTTGTTGAAGCGGCTGTTGTGTTTGTTTTTACCCGGCATCTCACACCGGGCGTCCTCCCAAAAACGCCACTCAGTCATCGGTGCCGGCTTTGCCGCCGATGGGGAAGATACGCTCCAGGTCATCGTGCGGCCGCGGAATCACATGCACCGCGACCAGCTCGCCCAGCCGTTGCGCAGCGGCGGCACCGGCATCGGTGGCCGCCTTGCAGGCGGCGACATCGCCGCGCACCATGGTGGTCACCAGGCCGCTGCCGATTTGTTTATAGCCCACCAGTTTTACCCGGGCCGCTTTGACCATGGCATCGGACGCTTCGATCAGCGCAGTCAGACCTTTGGTTTCGAGAATTCCCAGTGCTTCGTTCATTGTTGTTTCTCCTCAGGGATGGAATGGGTCACGGTCTGTTCAGGCATGACGCCAACACCGCGATATTAACAATATCGTCCGCGCTGCAACCGCGAGACAGATCGTGCATGGGGCGCATCAACCCCTGCAGCAAAGGCCCGAGTGCCTGGTAGTGACACAGGCGCTGGGCAACTTTGTAGGCGATATTGCCGGCGTTGAGCGACGGAAATATCATGACATTCGAGTTCCCGTGCAGCGGGCTGTCGGGAGATTTTTGTTGCGCCACCGCCGGCACCACGGCGGCGTCAAACTGCAGTTCGCCATCGACGATCAAATCCGGCGCTTTGGCCCGCACCTGCTCGAACGCCTCGCGCACCCGTCGCGCCGCCGGATGATCGGAACTGCCCTTGGTGGAAAACGACAGCATCGCAACCCGGGGGACGTCCCCGGTCAGCTTGGCATAGTTGCGCGCCGCATCGATGGTGATATCCGCCAGTTGCGCAACCGTAGGCTCGGGCACCACACCGGCATCGGCAAACAGGCGCACGTCTTTGCCGTCCGGCGACGACATCATAAAAAAGGAGGAAACGGTTTCATGCTGCTCGGCGACACCGATCACTTTCAACGCCGCCCGCAGCACCGCGCCGGTGGTGGACAGATTGCCGGCGATACAGATATCGGCCTGTCCGCTGCGCACCAGCATCGCCGCATAGAACAGCGGATTACTTAACGACTGGCGCGCCCCCTCGCTATCAAGGCCGCTGTTGTCGAGCGCCAGGTAAGCTTCTGCAAACGACTCAAAATTATCGCAATGCAGCGGGTCGATAACCGTCAAGCCGGGCAAGGCCATGCCGGCGCGCCCGGCACAGTCGCGCAGGGCCAGGGGGTTGCCGATCAAAATCGGTTCGGCCAGGCCCTCGCGTTTCAAGACGCCGGCGGCGTCCAACACGCGCGGGTCCAGCGCATCGGCAAAGACGACTTTCTGAGGTGCCGCCCGGCATTGGGTTTGGCATTGCTGTATGACATTCACGGTGCAGATACCTGTTCCGGTAGTTTGCCGGCGCCGGTCTCACTGACCACCGTCATCAGCATCAACACGTAAAGCGCACTGCTGAGGCGATTGAGCCCGCGCACGATATCGGGCCGCAGCAATTCGAGATCGTCGTTGATAAAAGCCCGCACCGCCGCCAGCTCCGCCTCCCGCACCAGGGCCCGCAGCAAATTCAACAAGGCAACATTGTCGCCGTGGTCGGCCTCCGGCACGAGATGATCGTGGCCCAGGTATTTGAGTGGATGGTGCGACAGCGCGTGCAAGGTTTGGCAATCCATATCCCCCATACCGAGCGGTGGCAGATCTGCACCGGTGACCTCGCTGCGCAATACGTTGCCCATGTAAGACCGCAAATCGGCCAGCCACTTGTGCAGCACCGGGTACTGCTTCGGTCTGTCAAACTGTGTCTGCACCCATATAGTTTGGGCGATCAGGGTATCGAGCTTACCGCGCAGTGCGATGCGGGCATGGGTTTTCGGCACCAGCAGTTTATCGTCGAGCAAGGTCAACAGTTCGCCTTTGTCGCGCACCTCACCGGCACAGGCGGCGCAGCGGTTTCCCGGGCGCCGGTTGGCGCCGGTCAGCGGGTGCACAGGCGCCTTCGCAGCGCCGGCCTCGCCGCCGACATAGACCTGACCGGCACTGTCGATATGCTTGACCCGGATCTGCCGCTCGCCCAGTAACTGTTCGGCGGCGGGCGTCAGCCGGGCTGTGGCCGGCAGGTGCACCTCGCTGCCCGGGGCCAGACCGAAGTGCTGGCGCAGCCAGGTTTCCGTGACGAAGCCCGGCACTTTCACGCCGACTCCGCCGCCGACCAGTCGGCCGGATAAGTAACATAGACAAAGCGCACCTGCTCCGGTGCGGAAAATTCGATGGCGGCGCCTTTCGGTATGTAAAAAACATCGCCGGGTTTGCCGATATAAGTCTGACCGTCGCAGCGAATATGCAATTCACCTTCGAGCACCACATCGATTTCGTCATAGGTGAGCGTCCAGGGAAAACTGGCGTTTTCCCACTGCATAAAGCCGGCGCTGACGGCGCTGTTGTCGGCCGCGCTTATGACATCGGTCAAACCGATAGACTGCGCGGGCGCCCCGTCAAATTTACCGAACCGGACGGAGTTGCCGCGCACCAGCACCACACCGTTGGCGGCCACCTGACGCTCACAGCGGGGGCCGTCGAAGCCGTCTTTGACTTCACTCAATGCTTTGCGAACCAGTTGTTCAAGCAGCGCCGGGTCGTGTTTGCCCGCCGGCAGGCGCGCCTTCAGCGTCTGCTTGATAGTCTCTACGGTGGTTGACTCCGCCGGGCTTTCGGTGATGGCGACGCCCAGTTTAGCAGCCAGGTCCCGGGCTTCGGGGGTGATAATCGTGCGCCGCGCGACAATATTCAACACAGTGTCGCCATCGCGGTGAAGTTTCTTGATATCCTCGGCGGTTACCAGGGTTTTCATGCGCTGTACCTGTTATTAATTTTTCCATTCACTGTGTTTAATGTCGCTCCCTTCAGGCACCTACTTTCGCTTAAAGTGCCTACTTTTAATGGTGGTACTTAAGAGAGTTTGCTCAGCTTATCGACCCTCATACTCTCTATTCACCAATCTTGATTAAAAGTACCGAGGGTAGGTCTGCCTCTGGATGGGGCTTTCAGAAACTCTCGACAGCAGGGATGCTGTCGTGACCACCAACAGTAGGCGCCTTAAGCGAAAGTAGGCGCTTTAGGCGAGTTCCCATGGATGGGTTCATCGAGGGGACGCCTAGTCCGTGTTTCTGAAAACCCCATCCAGAGGCAGACCGATCAATTGGCACTTCCTTGCTAAAGGTACCAATCAAGTAAGCGCCTGAAGCGAATGCTAATGTTCACTGTGTTTCCGTCTCCGTTTTTCAGCTATACATGCCGGCTAATTAGGCGACACCTCGCCCTCTGTTCGCCTTTTTCGCCGCCCCCTGTTGCAAACCGAGCAGGTGGGTACTCAGTTGCTCGATACCGGCGCGGGTAACTGCAGACGTTTCAAAATAAGGCTCGGGAATACCGTTGTCGCGCAGTACCCGTCGCGCCGCGTCGATATCGGCATCGGCCAGGTCGATCTTGCTGATCACACCCACTAACTGCTTGCCGGGGTAAACCGTCAGCACTCCCGCCGGCAGCGAAAACAAGTGGCTGTTTGCCGCTTGCAGGTAGACGATGGTGGCGACGTCTACCATAGTTGCCAAAAGTGCGCCGTAGTAAGTGCGCCGGCCGACGAACTCCCCGGGTGTATCTATGACGTTGTGGCTGTGAAACTCCGCGCTCTGGGTCTTGCGCGGTGCGGCGCCGGTTTGCAGCAATGCATTGACCAGCGCAGTCTTACCACACCCGACCTCGCCGATTACCACGAAGTCCGCCGGTGTTGCCACAGTCTGTGCCGGCAGTTGCGACACGTCGTTTTCTCGTCCCGGGCTTTGGTTCAATTGTGCGTCTAAGTCTCGACTCAAGTCTTGGTCGCGGCACATACCCGATACCCCAATATCGTCTGCAGCGTGGTCAATACAGCATCCATGGCTTCGTCCACCGCGCCGATACTGCCGGTAATAACCAACGCCCCGGAGAAGCGGTCGAGAAATCCTATCTCCACTGCCGCAGACTTGGTGGCGATATCGCCGGCAATCATCGCCGTCTCACCCGGCGTCAGCGTCAGTATGCCAATGGCCTCGGCGTGCTCGACGCCGACTTTCTGACACAGTTCAACAGTGGGGTTGGCCAGCAAGTGCGCCAATGTCACCTGCTTGCCCGGTACGTACTCTTGAATAATCCGTTCGATATCGGTGGTGTCGCTATGGCTGAATTTGCCCATAAAGTGTTATGCCCCAACAGATATCGAGCCGGCCCCTCGGCCGTAACTTCAGCTTATCCTAGAGCAACGCAACAGTGCCGGATTGACCGGGGTCAATATCCGACACGATACCGAGGTTTTGTCGATGCGGGATTTAATTTCCAAAGACTGCCGTCACGCTGAATACTGCGCGCGATTCGGCAGCGTCTCCAAACAGATCCTCACCGTTGCTGTCCGTGTCGACATAGGCAAGGCGGGCGGTGAACATACCGAGGTCAGTTTCAACACCGATACTCCAGTCGGTGTAGCTATCGTCGAGGGCGTCGTCGAGGTCGTAGTAACCCACCGAGCCGGTCAAGCGCAAGTTGTAAGGCAGCGGCAGGTTACCGGAGATTGTGTAATAAATCCCGTCCTCGTCGCTGTTGAAAACATCGTTGGAGTAACCGAGCGTGGCACTGAGCAGATCGCGAAAGTTGACGGTGGCCAACAGCTCGTTGTAATCGAGGTCCGAGTCACCGGCTGTACCGGGGTAGATATAGCGAATGAAACTGGCATCCACCGACCAGTCGTCGTTGATAGCGGTGCCGTAACCCAGGTAGACATCAATCTCCTGATCCGCCTGGTCATCACCCGGCCCGCGATCCTGGAAATCGACGTTCGAACTCCAGACACCGCCGCGCAGTCCGCTCAGGTGGGAAAAATCAAAACCCGCCTGCACTGCCGGGTCTTCCAGGGTTTGCGAGACACCGCGAAACAGGTAGTCCGATGTGAGAGTCGCGTTGGCGGTAAATGAAAAGTCATTGGTGGTTGCGCCTTGTTGTGCATTAGACGCGAGAGAAAAAGTGGTGGCGGCGAGAGACAAGCCAACCACCAAAAAAGTTTTTGCCGGCATCGCGGTAAACCTCCTCAAATACCTGTTGTAGGGTAGCGGGTATTGTCGGCGCTTACCGCGATAATTGAAATTGGGAAAATCCCTTAAGGGGTCACGGCTACCACGTAGTTTTATTTTTGATCACTCCCCTCCTCCCGCTCCGCCGCGGCAATAAACTGACTTGCCGCCACAATAGAGTCCGGATTGAGTGAAATGGAGTCGATGCCGCAGTGCACCAAAAACGCGGCGTACTCCGGATGTTCCGACGGCGCCTGGCCGCAGATGCCCACTTTGCAATCGTGCTGGTGAGCGATAACGATTACCTGCTCGATCATGCGCTTTACCGCCTCGTCACGCGCGTCGAACAGATCTTTCAGTTCCGCCGAATCCCGATCGATACCCAACACCAATTGGGTGAGGTCATTACTGCCGATAGAGAAACCATCAAAGCGCCGGGCAAACTCATCGGCGAGAATCACATTGGAGGGGATTTCGCACATCACATAAACCTGCAGCCCTCGCTCACCCCGCACCAAACCTGCCGTCGCCATGGTTTCCAACACCCGGTCCGCTTCTCCGGGGGTGCGGCAAAAAGGAATCATCACCACGACATTGTCAAACCCCATCTGTTCGCGCACGTATTTAATCGCCTGACACTCCAGTTGAAACGCCTCGCGGTAGAGCGGATGGTAATAGCGCGAGGCGCCGCGCAGACCGAGCATGGGATTATCCTCTTCGATCTCGAAAAATTCGCCGCCGAGCAGCCCCCGGTACTCGTTGGATTTAAAATCCGACATACGCACGATAACCGGGTGCGGATAACGCGAGGCGGCGATCTTGCCGATCCCCTGCGCCAGGTTGTCGACAAAGTAAGCGGCCGGATTGTCGTAACCGCGAGTCATCACCTCGATACTGTCCGTCACACTCTGGCGAGTGATTTTTTGCGGATGCAACAGCGCCATCGGGTGCACCCGAATCTGGGTGGAAATAATAAATTCGATACGCGTCAGGCCAATTCCCGCCACCGGCAACTTCCACCAGGACAGGGCGCCGTCGGGTATGGCGGCGTTAATCATCAGTTGAGTCCGGGTCGCGGGAATTTCATCGACATGGGTGGTATGGGTTTCGTAGGCTAGCTCGCCGGCATAGATTTTACCCACCGCACCCTCCGCGCAGCTTAGGGTCACGACGGCGCCGGGCTGCAACGACCGGGTGGCGTTGCCGGTGCCCACCACCGCCGGCACTTTCAGCTCGCGGCTGACAATCGCCGCGTGGCTGGTGGTGCCGCCGCTGTCGGTAATGATACCGGCGGCCTTGCGCATCAGCGGCACCCAATCAGGGTCGGTGCGTTCGGTGACCAACAGCGCCCCGTCGGGAAAGCCGTCGACATCCTTCGGGTTGTCCGTGTAGTACACCGGGCCGGTGGCGATGGCGCTGCCGACACTGGCACCCTGCAACAGCACGGTCGACTGTTCTTTGAGTTTGTAGCTCACCAGGACAGAGCGGTCTTTTTGCGATTCGATGGTCTCCGGACGCGCCTGCACGATATACAGTTTGCCGTCGACACCGTCTTTGGCCCACTCGATATCCATCGGGCGGCCGTAGTGTTTTTCGATACGGCAACCCCAGCGCGCCAGGGTCAGCACCTCCGCATCGCTGAGCGTCAACCCGATTTGCTCCGCGGTATTGGTAGCTTCGATCAGCGTGGGGGAGGAGCCGGCACCATAGATCATTTTTTCCAGCTTACTGCCGCGGCTTTTTTCAATAATCGGCTTCAGTCCCACCCGCTCCGGCGAGCCGTCGTCCAGCAACGGTTTGTACACCATATAGCGATCCGGGTTGACGCGACCCTTGACCACGGTCTCACCCAGGCCCCAGGCGCCACTGATCAGTACCGCATCGGGAAAACCGCTTTCGGTATCGAGGGTAAACATCACGCCGGCGCAGGCCAGGTCCGAACGCACCATCTTCTGCACGCCCACGGAAATCGCCACCTGCTGGTGGGCAAAGCCCTGCTCTTCGCGGTAGACGATAGCGCGATCTGTATAAAGTGAGGCAAAACAATCGCGACAGGCCTCAAGCAAAGCCGCGTTACCGCTGACATTGAGGTAACTCTCCTGCTGGCCGGCAAAGCTTGCCTCCGGCAGGTCTTCGGCGGTGGCGGAGCTGCGCACCGCCACGCTGCACGGCGTCTCACCCTGTGCGCACAGGCGCTCGTAAGCCTCGCCGATAGCCGCCGCCTGGGCGGCGCTGAACTCGCCGTCGCCGATCAGTTGCCGAATCGCCGCCCCGGTTTGCGTCAACCCCTGTTCGCCCCGGGTCAGGGCCTCGAGCTGCAGGTCAATCGGGGTTTGTAAGCTGTTGTTGTCGATAAAATCGCGGTAAACCTGTGCGCTGATCGCAAAACCTGCCGGTACGTTGATACCGATCTCGGCGATGGCTTGCAGCATCTCACCGAGGCTGGCGTTCTTGCCCCCCACCCGGGCAATATCGTCGAGGTTCAGTTGCTCGAACCAGAGAATATCGGCATCTGTTGGCATTGATCGTCGTCTCCTTTATTCAAAGTACTGAGAATGATTCAAACTATTGAGAATTGTTGGCGGTCCACAATAACCTCGGCGGTACATGGGAGGCTTATCCATCGCCATCGTGAGACTGAGTGCTCTGGCCAGTAAATCTTTTCACCCAAAGCTGGTTTTGGTGTTCATAATTGGCCCGGTCTCGAACCGGGCATAGCCCTTCGGGACCTAAGTGCCACCGAGGTGAAAATATCTCCCGATCGAAGCAATAGTCTCCCCGCGCCAGCATGCAGCGCCGGCACTCAAGTCGCGAGAACTTCCTGTTCCGCCTGAAACCCCACCAGGTCGGCAAGATCGGAAAGTTGTTCGGCGAGAATTTCGAGAATGTCGTCAACGGCGATAATGCCGACCAGAAACCCCTCCTCATCGACCACCGGCGCGCGACGCACCCCTTCGCGCTTGAGCAGGCTGATGCATTCGGATAAATCGTCGTTCTCACTTACCACCACCAGGTTCTTGCGACACACATCCAATACCGAGACCTCCGTCGGGTCTACCTCTTCGGCCACAATTTCGATGGCGATATCGCGATCGGTCACAATACCTATCGGCACTTTTTTCTCGCCGTGCTGGTCCACATGATCCTCGATAATCACCACGTCGCCCACATGCTGCTCGCGCATAATGCGGGCGGCCTCCAACGGTGTTTCCTGGCCGTAGACATACACGACGGTCCTGCTGCAATAAGCCCCCACATTCATGGCATTCAACCCTCCCAGCGCCAGTTCAGTATTTCCGGCATATCCTCGCCATGGGCGCGGATATAGTGGCCGTGTTCAATCAGTTTGTCCCGAATCCACTGGCGGGTGTAGGCCGCCTGGTAACCCAGGGCCGGCACCCGATCGATAACATCCGCCACCAGGTGAAAGCGATCCAGGTCGTTGCGCACCGCCATATCGAACGGCGTGGTGGTGCTGCCCTCTTCTTTGTAACCGCGCACATGCAGATTGTGGTGATTGGTGCGCCGGTAGGTGAGGCGGTGAATCAGCCAGGGATAGCCGTGGTAGGCGAAGATAATCGGTTTGTCGGTGGTAAACAGGGTGTCGAAGTCGCGATCCGATAAACCGTGGGGATGCTCCTCCCGCGGTTGCAGCGTCATCAGGTCAACCACATTGATAACGCGGATTTTCAGGTCCGGCACCTGGCGGCGCAACAGCCCGACGGCCGCCAGTACCTCAAGGGTGGGCACGTCGCCCGCCGCCGCCAGTACCACATCCGGCTCGCCGCCCTGGTCGTTGCTGGCCCACTCCCAGATACCGATGCCGGCGCTGCAGTGTTTGACGGCCGCATCCATATCCAGCCACTGGAGCTGGGGCTGCTTGCCGGCGACCACGACGTTGATAAAGTCGCGGCTGCGCAGGCATGTGTCGGTAACACACAACAGGGTATTGGCATCGGGCGGCAGGTACACGCGCACTATATCGGCTTTTTTATTCACCACGTGATCGATAAAGCCGGGGTCCTGGTGGGAAAAACCGTTGTGCTGCTGGCGCCAGACGTGGGAGGTAAGCAGGTAGTTGAGCGACGCCAGCGGGCGTCGCCACGGAATTTCCTGGCTGACCTTCAGCCACTTGGCGTGCTGGTTGAACATCGAGTCGACGATATGGATAAACGCTTCGTAGCAGGAAAAAAAACCGTGACGCCCGGTTAACAGATAGCCCTCAAGCCAGCCCTGGCAGGTGTGTTCGCTCAACATTTCCATCACCCTGCCGGTTGGTGCCAGGTGTTCATCGGCGTCGAGGGTATCGGCCAGCCAGGTCTTGTCGGTGACTTCATAGAGCGCATCCAGGCGGTTGGAGGCGGTCTCGTCCGGCCCCATTACCCTGAAGTTGGCGGCGGCGAGATTGCGTTCCATAACATCGCGCAGGTAGTTGCCCATCACGCGCGTCGCCTCCCCGAGCACTGCGCCCGGTTGTGTCACTGCAACGGCGTAGGTTCGGTAATCCGGCAGCCGCAGTTCCCGCAACAACAGGCCGCCGTTGGCGTGGGGGTTGGCGCCCATGCGCCGGTTGCCGGCCGGCGCCAGCGCCGCCAGTTCCGGCGCCAGCGCACCGCCGGCATCGAACAGTTCTTCGGGGCGGTAGCTGCGCAGCCAGCGCTCCAGCAGACCGATATGGTCGGTCTGCTCCGACATATCGGCAAACGGCACCTGGTGCGAGCGCCAGGAGTCTTCCGATGCCAGGCCGTCGACGGTTTTCGGCCCGGTCCAACCCTTGGGGCTGCGCAGAATGATTACCGGCCAGCGGGGGCGCTGCACCGCGCCGGCGCCGGCGGCGCGCGCCTCGCGCTGAATCGCCGCGATGGCATCGGTAGCCGCATCCACAGTAGCGGCCATCAACTGGTGCATGATGTGGGGATCGGTGCCCTCGACAAAATAGGGCTGATAACCGTAACCGTTAAACAGTTGCTCCAGTTCGTCGCGCCCGATACGCGCCAGCAGAGTGGGATTGGCAATCTTGTAACCATTGAGATGTAAAATCGGCAATACGGCGCCATCGCTGGCGGGATTGAGGAATTTGTTGGAGTGCCAGGCGGTGGCCAGCGGACCGGTTTCCGCCTCGCCGTCGCCCACTACACAGCAGGCGATCAGGTCCGGGTTGTCAAACACCGCGCCGAAGGCGTGGGCCAGCGAGTAGCCCAACTCGCCGCCCTCGTGAATCGAACCCGGCACTTCGGGCGCGCAGTGGCTGGAGATACCGCCCGGAAAGGAGAACTGCCGGAACAGTTTTTTCATGCCCTCGGCATCGGCGGATATATCCGGATATATTTCGCCGTAGCTGCCCTCCAGGTAGGTGTTGGCCACCAGCGCCGGACCGCCGTGACCGGGACCGGCGATATAAATCATATCCAGGTCCCGCGCTTTGATAACGCGGTTCAGATGGGCATAGATAAAATTGAGACCCGGGGTGGTGCCCCAGTGGCCGAGCAGCCTCGGTTTGATATGCGCCGCCGTCAGGGGTTCGCGCAACAGCGGGTTGTCCAGCAAATAGATCTGTCCCACGCTGAGGTAATTGGCGGCGCGCCAGTAGCTGTCGAGCCGATGCAGTTCCTCGGCGGACAGCGGGCCGTCGGCGCTTGCCGTGCCGGTGGTTACTTCTTTCATAGCAGCGGATTTCCTATCGGGTTCGGAGCGGAGATGACGCATTTTTACCACGGACGCCGGTCGACCGGGTTGACCTCTGTCAATACGAGACTGTCAGTTGCCGTTGATCCAGTTGACCGCGGTCATTATGCAGCCGCATTGGGCTGGCTAAGATACGGCGAAATCAACCACAAGGAGACATGCCATGAGCCTGATACCACGCAGTTCTCTCTTTAATTTCGACAATATGTTTGAAGACTTTTTTGCCCCGTCCAGACTGTTTTCGGATACCGACCGCGGCTTTTTTTCACCCCGCGTGGATATAAAGGAAGGCAAGGATCACTATGAGATCACAGCGGAGTTGCCGGGCGTCAGCAAAGACGATCTGAATGTCACGCTACAGAACGGCGTCCTGACCATCGAGGCGCAGACCCAGGAGGAGAAGAAAGAGGAGAAGGAAGGCAAGGTGATTCACCGGGAACGCCGCTATGGCAAGTTCGTGCGCAGTTTTAACCTGGGCGGCGACGTCCAGGAAAAAGATATCGACGCCGGCTTTAAGGACGGTGTGCTCACCCTGACAGCGCCCAGGCGGGAAGCCGCCCAGCCCGAAACCCGGCGTATTGCCATTCAGTAACAGCCAGGCCCGGGTCCGCCGGCCGCATCACAGATGTGCGGCCGGCGCCGGGCCGGTCTCCCGGCGGTGCCTGGTATTGCATCCATCGAAACGGTCTTCAAGCCGTGGCCGGCGCCGTGTCTCGACGGCGGGCGACACGGCGTAAACCCGGAGCTGTCCCGCGCAGGTTAAACCCCGCCACCTGTTCCACGCCATCGGCACCTGAAGAGGCCGCGGCGTTGCCGTTCCTGACCGCACAATTCGACTGACCGCAACCCTGGCTGGTAAACAGCATCCGCTACAGAACACTACGTAATGCATTAGCCCTACGCGGGTGGCGAGCCATCGGTACCGCCGTTGGCACACTTGACGCAGACGGGTCCGTGTCGAACCTGTTGGGGGGCTGTTCAATTAACGGATTAGGTCGCGGTTGATCCACGACAAGTCAACTACGTGTTTGTACGTATGCCCATCGCCAACCAATGGATGGATACTGAAGTATATTTAATAACAATACCGATTTAAGCTGGCCGGGTAGTCAATGAAACGGAAAACAGGTGAAGACGGTCACCTACTCTACGTACTTGATAGCGATGCAACGGTGCTGGCCGCGCTCCAGTCCCTGCTCACCCTAACGGGCTACCGGGTTGAATGTTTCACATCCGCCCGGGGGCTGCTAAAGCGACAGCGCCGCACCCCCCCTGACTGTATAGTGACAGAATGGGAGCTGCCGGATATGACGGGCCAGCAATTGCTGGCGGCGGTCACCGCCCGGATACCGAGTCCGGCGGTCATCGTCCTGACAGCGCAAAACGATTTAAGCGAGGCGGTCAGGGCCCTGCGCAACGGCGCCTCCGATTTTATCGGCAAGCCCTATGTCGACACCACCCTGATCAATCGGATCAGGGAGGCCATTGACGACAACCCCACCGATTAGTGCCCCGCGCCACCGGGCGCAAATTGACCCAGGTCATTTCCCGCTGAAGGCGGGGGCGTATGATAAGACCAGATTCGCAACACTTGACTAAGGGTTACCCAATATGGACAACGAAACCACCGATCGTATCGACATCGAGGGACACCAGGTTACCATACGCCCGCTCAGCGCCGCGGATATCGATCTGGAGCGCGACTTTATCGACAAGCTGTCGGCGCAGTCCAAACATTACCGGTTTCTCGGCGGGGTCAACCACCTCTCCACCGCACAACTGAAAAAGCTCTGCGATATTGACTTCGATCACCGCATGGCCTTTATGGCATCGGTGACAACGCACGGCAGGGAAGAGGAAATCGGTGTAAGCCGCTATGCCGTCGATGCCGGGGGCAACGGCTGTGAATTCGCCGTCACTGTGGCCGATCAATGGCAGCACAAGGGTCTCGGTACCCTGTTGATGCGCAAGCTGATCGAGTTTGCCCGCACCCACCATGTCAAACGTCTCTATTCCATCGACCTGGCCGATAACGCCCATATGCGCCAGCTCGCCGGGGACCTGGGGATGCAGGCGGAGCGCGATCCGGAGGATGCGCGGCAGGTTATCTACTCGCTGGTGCTGGAGTGACGGCAGGTGCCGGCGACCCGTCTCTCGACAGTGATGTGTTCCAAGAGTTGTTGTAAGAGGACCTCACACTGGCAGAGATGCCGGTGTGGGAGGGGCGCATGCGGCCGCTATAAGTTAGGGGCTGTTCCATAACTGCCTGGTTCTATACCGCCACTTGTGGTGATTCAAATTGCGGTCGACAAATATTAAAAACCACCGTATACAACACCGGCACCACCACCAGCGTCAACACACTGGCAAACGATAACCCCGCCATAATCGTCACCGCCATACCGACAAAAAAATCATCCCGCAACAGCGGCA
>NZ_ML660090.1 GCF_007004655.1 Exilibacterium tricleocarpae | reverse complement strand
TGAGAAAAATCCTCGGGCAGTTGACCCAAGATGAACACCTGGGTTAAAAATCCGGACGGGTGATGCGTTAGGACATTAGGTGTTCACGTTCGCCCGGAATAGGTGTTCATCTTCGCCGGAATACGCACAAGGCTGTCCGCAGACCAGATAGAGCGCATTAGCTACATTTTGAATATGCATCAGTCGCTCAGGGTGATTTTTGATAACCCTAAAAATGTATCGGGTTTTATGGCAATGGAAAACCACAACCCTTATTTCAAGGGGCGCAGGCCACTGGACATTATCGCGCGCGGGGACTTTGCTTCGCTATATGAAGTGTACAAGCGTGTTGATGCACTTCGAGGAAGTGGGTTTTGATAAACGACCTTACGCCGTTTTCAGAGAATTCAATCGTTGGCTACCGCCTGATTAATGCTAAATTTCCTCCGATTGCCATCTTTGAGGACGTAGCAGGTCCGGAAGAATACGAAGCCCTTTATGAAATCCAAGCGCTAACAAACCCGAGGTTAAAGGCAGAGGTCGGCGATCTTTCGTTTTTGCCAAAGGAAGAAATCCCTTTCGGAATTGTCGGCTGCGGATACTCAACGGCTCCTTTTACTCACATTAACCCAGACGGAAGTCGTTTTAGTGACGGGAGCTTTGGCTTGCTCTATGCGGGATCATGCGTAGATACGGCAGTTAAAGAAGTTAAGTACCACCAGCATTTGCTTTGGAGTAATGTTCCTGACCTTAATTTCGATCGAATGGTTTTTAAATGCTTGGAAACTACATTCGGTATAGAAAACGGGCTAGACGCGAGTCATCTCCCAAATAATGACCCAATATACAACCCAAATGGCTACGCAGCATCGAGGCCCCTGGGCATAGAAATAAAATCCAATGGAAATCTCGATGCGCTGAGGTACAATTCCGTACGAAATCCGGGTGCTGCATGTTACGCGCTTTTCACCCCACGACCTGTACAGTCGATGATACAGAGCGCGCATTACGAAATGATCTGGGGTGAAAGTTCAATACGCGCTGTTGTACCGCTTGGCAAAGGACTGTTTTAGCCGGATCCCGCTATCTCACTTATTAAGGATTTAAGACTTAATGTCATCGAATTTGAGATTCGACAAAGCCTTATACCTTATATATCCAAATTCGCCACCGCCAACGCATTGGTCTCAATAAAGTCACGCCTCGGCTCGACCTGATCCCCCATCAGGGTGGTAAATATCTGGTCCGCGGCAATGGCATCTTCCACAGTGACTTTCAACATACGCCGGGTTTCGGGGTCCATGGTGGTTTCCCAGAGCTGTTCCGGGTTCATTTCGCCCAAGCCCTTATAACGCTGGATATTGTGGCCGCGGCGGGATTCGTGCATCAGCCAGTCGAGCGCCTCCTTGAAGTTGGACACCTCATGGCGGCGCTCGCCACGCATAACATAGGCACCCTCTTCAATCAGGTTCTCTAACTGGTTGCCGAGCCCGACGATGGCCCGGTATTCGCCGGACTGGAAGAAGTCATGGGCAAAGTGGTAGTTGGTCGGTACACCGTGAGCAGTGATTTCCACCTGGGGTAAGAACAAATGCCGTTCCTGATCCTCTTTTACCGACAGTCGATACCTGTGGCTGCCGGCACCATTGTTAAGCGTAAGGCGGGCCAAAAGCTGGTCGCACCATTGCTCCATATAACCCTGATCGCCGAGGTGATCGGGCTTCACCGCGGGCAAATAGACCATCTGCTCCAGCACCGTTGACGGGTAGAGTTGAGAGAGCCGGTCAATCGTCGCCATTACGCTGCGGTATTCCTGAACCAGGCTCTGTAACGCCTCGCCACCGATGCCTGGGGCGTCGGGATTGACGAAAAGCCGAGCATTCTCCAGGGCCGCCTGGGTGAGGTAAGCCGTCAGGGCATCTTCATCCTTGAGGTATTGTTCCTGCTTACCTTTGCTGACTTTATACAAGGGTGGCTGAGCAATATAAACATGACCCCGCTCGATCAGTTCGCGGGTTTGGCGGAAGAAGAACGTCAGTAACAGAGTACGGATGTGAGAACCGTCTACATCCGCATCGGTCATAATAATAATACTGTGGTAACGCAGCTTATTGGGGTCAAACTCCTCGGAGCCTATACCGCAACCCAGGGCTGTAATGAGGGTGCCCACTTCCGCACTGGATAACATTTTATCGAAACGGGCCTTTTCCACATTCAGGATCTTTCCTCTCAAAGGCAGAATTGCCTGGGTGCGCCTGTCCCTGCCCTGCTTCGCAGAGCCGCCGGCGGAGTCACCCTCCACCAGGTATACCTCTGAAAGTGCCGGGTCCTTTTCCTGGCAATCCGCCAGTTTCCCAGGTAGCCCTGCAATATCCAGGGCACCTTTCCGACGAGTCATTTCGCGGGCCTTGCGGGCCGCTTCCCGAGCCTTGGCAGCCTCGATCATTTTACTGACCACTGACTTGGCTTCCTGGGGGTTCTCAAGCAGATAGTCGTTAAACGCACTACCCATTTCCTGCTCGACCGCCGGCTTTACTTCCGATGAAACCAGTTTGTCTTTGGTCTGGGACGAGAACTTCGGGTCTGGCACCTTTACCGAGATAATCGCCGTCAAACCTTCGCGGGCGTCGTCGCCGGTAGTATTGACCTTATCTTTTTTGCCGATACCTTCACGCTCGATATAGGTATTGAGACTGCGGGTCAGGCTGGCTCTAAAACCTGCCAAATGGGTACCGCCATCCCTTTGCGGAATATTGTTGGTATAGCAGAAAATATTTTCCTGAAAAGAATCGTTCCACTGCAAGGCGACTTCCACACCTATGCCATCATCCCGCTGGATATTAAAGTGCATAACCTTATTGATAGCGTTTTTATTCTGATTCAGGTATTCCACAAACGCTCTCAGGCCACCTTCATACTCGTAAATCTCCTCTTTGCCGCTGCGCTCGTCTTTTAAGACGATGCGCACACCAGAGTTCAGGAAGGACAGCTCTCTGAGCCGCTTGGCCAGTTGATCAAAATGAAACTCTATATTGGTGAAGGTTTCCGTGGAGGGGTGAAAGTGCACCTCGGTGCCGGTTATTTCCGTCTCTCCCACCACAGTGAGGGGAGCCTGGGGCACACCATGTTTGTATATCTGCTCGTAGACTTTTCCTTCACGACGAATGATAAGCTTTAGTTCCGACGAAAGCGCGTTGACCACTGAAACCCCAACACCGTGTAACCCGCCGGATACTTTGTAGGTATTATCGTCAAATTTACCACCGGCATGCAGCACCGTCATAATCACTTCGGCAGCTGAGACGCCCTCATCATGGATTTCCGTGGGTATCCCACGACCATTGTCGGAGACCGATACCGACTCATCGGGATGAATTACCACGCGTATTTCTGAGCAAAATCCAGCCAGAGCCTCGTCAATAGAGTTGTCCACCAACTCAAATACCATATGGTGGAGGCCGGTACCGTCATCGGTATCACCAATGTACATCCCCGGCCGCTTACGTACCGCATCCAGGCCTTTCAACACCTTGATACTGGACGAGTCGTAAGAATTGTCATCTGACATAGATATCACTCCACAATAGTCTATCAATCTGCATGGCTACTCTGTTTGAGGCTTAGCTTGCAGACAGTATTTTCACTTCGATTTTACTGATTTATGCACCCACGGCTTTTTCTTTTAATCTTGTCTTCTGAGCCCTTTGAACCCACTGCCCCTAGTTTAACCAAGGGAAACCTGCCCCTGTTCCACGTGAAACACTGTTCTCTCATCTTCTGTCAGTGTTTGTGGCCAGGATTCCAATAACACCTCTTTCTCTACGCCGGTGACAAACACCTGGCAACCTATCTGATCCAACCACTTCGCCAGCAGGGTTCGATGCGTGCTATCGAGTTCAGCGGGTAGATCATCAATGAGAAATACACACTGGCGCTGACTCAGCTTCGAGAAGACTAACCCCTGGGCAATTCTCAATGCACAAACCAGGAGTTTCTGCTGTCCCCGCGATAGCACCTGGGCTGCATTATCTTGCCCTATCCGAATCTTGATATCCGCTCGATGAGGACCACTTCCGGTGTACCCTAATAAACGATCCTTCTCCCGATGATGAGATAAGTATTCAAGATAATCGGTTGCGTGTTCCCACCCCCGGTAGTAACTGAGCTTGAGCCCATCTACCGGCACGAATTCACTGATAAGATGATCAAAGGTTTCCAATAGACTGTCGAAACATTCGCGCCGCAAGCTGTCTACAGTTTGGCTATAACCGGCCAGCTCTTTGTCCCAGGGCGCTAGCAACAAAGGGTCTATTCTATCACGGCGGAGCAAGCTATTGCGGTGTTTAATACATTGCTGAGCCCCCTTCCAAGCAAGCAGGAAGTTAGGTTTCACGTGAAACACCAACCAGTCGAGAAACTGCCGCCTTACCTTAGGAGCACCTTCCAACAACAAAAAGGACTGGGAATCTATCAGCTGAAGGGGAAGGTTCTCGGCTAATTTAGCGGCAGAATTTACCTGAACACCATCGACCTTAATTGTCGCTTGTCCGCTGATGGCCCTCTGCACACCAACCGGTATATCCTGCTGTCCTTCTCCCAGCTTGCCAAACACTGTCATGATGTCAGCGCCACGTCTTATCACCGGCCTGAGCTTGTGACTGCGAAAAGACCGGCCCATTCCCAATATGCTGATAGCCTCCAACAGGCTGGTCTTACCGCTACCATTGGCACCATAGATAAAGTTAACGCGATGGCCGGGTTGTATCTCCACCGCACTCAGATTTCTGAGATTGGTCACAGAAAGGCGTTTAAGGGTCATGAAGACCTGTATCTGCCGGGCAATGAAGCCTCTACTAAAGCCGCATCGGCATCACAACATAGGTGGAATCACCACCTTCCGGTTCTTCCACCAACGCGCTGCTGTTGGCATCCGACAGGATCATTTTAATATTGTCGCTACTCAATACATTGGCGACATCCTGCAGGTAGCTAACATTAAACCCTATCTCCAGCTTTTCGCCGGTGTAGTCCACCACCACCTGCTCCTCTGCCTCTTCCTGCTCGGGGTTATTGGCAACAATGGTCAACAGACCATCGTCCAATAACAATCGAACACCCCGATATTTCTCGTTCGATAGGATGGCGGTGCGGCCAAACGCCTGCCCCAGCTCACTGCGGGATCCGAATACAACCTTGGTGCCACCCTTTGGCAATACCCGCTCATAGTCCGGAAATTTGCCGTCAACCAGCTTTGACGTAAATGTAAAATCCTCAGTGTTAGCCCGAATATGGTTGCTGCCAAGCCAGACGTCGATGGTCTCATCGCCATCGTTAAGCAGGCGGGACAGTTCAATGACGCCTTTGCGGGGCAGGATAGCCTGTACTACCTCATCGGCTGTAACATCCACCTCTCGGGTACACATAGCCAACCGGTGCCCGTCAGTCGCCACTACCCGCAGTTGCCCGGTCTGCACCTCCCACAACATACCATTCAGATAGTAGCGAACATCCTGGTGGGCCATGGCAAAGCCGGTGCGATCGATAAGCCGTTTTATCACCCTTTGCTCACAGGTGAATTTCAGATCGCCGGCACTGTCCTCCACATTGGGAAAATCGTTGGCCGGGAGTGTCGACAGGGTAAAGCGACTGCGTCCGCTTTTAACAATAACTCTTTGATTTTCTTCAGAAATATCTAGTTTGGAGGAATCCGGAAGGGACCGACAAATATCCACCAGCTTACGCGCCGGCACGGTGATTTCCCCGCTTTCCCCCGCCTGGTCCAACTGTATCCGCCCGACAATTTCGACTTCCAAATCGGTACCGGTCAAAGAGAGCTGATCGCCCTCTAACACTACCAATACATTAGCGAGGACCGGCAGCGTCTGGCGCCGCTCCACCACGCCGGCAACAAGCTGCAGGGGCTTCAGTAAGGCTTCGCGAGTTACGGTGAACTTCATCTTTATTTCTCTTGTGAATTAATGCGCTTATAGGTCAACAGGTCTCAAAACTTTCTGTCAGGGTCGTTATCAGGTTGTCAACGACCGCATCAGGTTTTTTACATCTTCCCGAATATCAGAGCTCTCCTGCCGCAGCTCATTGATTTTTCGGCAGGCATGTAAAACAGTGGTATGGTCGCGGCCGCCAAACGCATCGCCAATCTCCGGCAAACTGTGACTGGTCAGCTCCTTGGCCAGCGACATGGCGACTTGTCGCGGTCGCGCTACGGAACGACTGCGACGCTTTGACAGCAGATCGCTGACTTTGACTTTGTAATACTCCGCCACGACCCGCTGTATATTATCAATGCTGACCTGCTTATCCTGCAACGCCAGCAAATCCTTCAAGGCCTCTCGCACCAGTTCCACATCGATGCTGCGCCCGGTGAAATGGGCGTTGGCAATTACGCGCTTCAGGGCGCCTTCCAATTCCCGCACATTCGAGCGAATTCGCTGGGCAATAAAGAACGCGGCATCATTCGGCAGCAGCATATTCGCCTGTTCCGCTTTTTTCTTCAAGATAGCTACACGGGTTTCCAACTCCGGCGGTTCAATCGCCACCGTCAATCCCCAGCCAAATCGGGATTTCAGCCTTTCTTCAAGTCCACTGATTTCCTTCGGGTAGCGGTCACAGGTCAAAATGATCTGCTGGCCCCCTTCCAGGAGCGCATTGAAGGTATGGAAAAACTCTTCTTGAGATCGTTCCTTGCCAGCGAAAAACTGGATGTCGTCGATCAGCAGCGCATCGACGGAGCGATAATACCGCTTAAAATCGTTGATGGCATTGAGCTGCAATGCCTTGACCATATCGGCAACGAATCTCTCAGAGTGCAGATAGACGATCTTGGCACTGGGGTCCTCCTCCACCAGAGCATGACCCACTGCATGCATTAGATGCGTTTTCCCCAGACCTACCCCACCGTAAATAAACAGCGGGTTATAGGAGCCGCCGGGGTTTTCCGCCACCTGCTGAGCCGCCGCCAACCCCAATTGATTTGACTTGCCCTCTACAAAACTCCTGAAATTAAAAGACGTGTTCAGGTAGCTGCGGTGCTTGAGGCCGCCTTCCACATCGGCCAGGTTATCGCGCTGGTTCTTTACCAGGTTGGTGGTCGGTTTGGCCAGAGGCGCCTTGATCGCACCATACCCCGGCGCCGGTGTTGATGGCTTCTGAACAGGCGCACCATTCCCGCCATTTTCCTCCCGGGCATCGTCTCCCAATGGCCGGCGCTTAAATACCGCCGGCTGCCGCGCCGCCATACCCAGTTCCACCTGCAGCGGCGGGCGACCCTCACAGTATTCATTCACCAGTTCACAGATACGCATCAGAAATTTATCCGACACCCAGTCGAGAATAAACCGATTGGGCGCCAGCAGCCGCAACAACTCATCGCTGTCGCTATCGACTTTCAGCGGACGTATCCAGGTATTGAACTGCTGGGAGGGCAATTCACTTTGCAGATTATCTACACACTTTTTCCAGATTGCCTCTGGCAAGATCAACTCCCCAAATACACGATTAAGCAAACGGCTTTGAGCCGGATTTTTTTCGAACAACAGAACGCCCCTTGCCCTGGTTATTATGAAGTTTTCCAAGGCAATTCAAAAAACAATAAACTGGCTGAAAAGGGCCACTAGTTTACCCCCAACCCGGCCTACTTATCCACACCTAAAAGCAAAAAAAGCCTATTTATATTTAAGCAAATAATACTTGCTTATCAACAAGTTAGCGTCTACAAGGGAAGTCGATAAAGATATAGCCTGAAGCTCAAAATTCAACCAGTTAGCCCCAACATCTGTGGATAACCTTCTGGATAAAACAGGTAAAAACTGGTTGTAAAACGGTATGGATTGGCGGGCATGAAAATCATCTCCAGCGGTAACGGGGAGCGGGTGTTGTTTATCGCCAGCCATTGATTTACCGGCCACATTTCTATAAAATCGCGCGGTTTTCGCCTCCAAGGCTGTTGCTTCATATAAAGGCTGTTGCTCCATATATAAGAAGGAAGAAGGGCCTTATCAGGTTTAAGGTCGCCCTCCCTATATTGATGGAGTCCATCTGGTAAAGCAGGTGCCGAGGCAGAAATTCATTTTACGGCAGGTATTTACGGCAGGTAGGTTTCATGAAAAGAACATTTCAGCCCAGCGTTCTGAAGCGCAAACGCAACCACGGCTTTCGCTCACGCATGGCCACAAAGAACGGTCGCAAAGTCCTGGCCCGCCGCCGCGCCAAGGGACGCAAGCAGTTAGCCGCCTAACCCCGGCCCCGGCTAGCGCGCTATGTTTGATTGGTTGCTGGAGTGACCGGCTCAGCATTTGGCAAGTCTCTACGACTGCTCCGCTCCAGCGACTTTCAAGCCGTCTTCGACGACGCCCCGTTTCGAGCTTCCCACAAACACCTCCTGGTTCTGGCCCGACCCAGCGGCCTTGACTATCCACGACTGGGATTGGTTATCGCCAAGAAGAACATCCGCCTGGCCGTGCAACGCAACCGTATCAAACGCATTGCGCGGGAATCATTTCGCCTGCAACAGCACAAACTGGCCGGCATAGATGCTATAGTGCTGGCGCGCCGCGAACTGGATGTTTTCGACAACCGCCAGCTTCACCGCTTGTTCCAGCAGCAGTGGCAGCGCATCTGCCAGAAAGCGCAAAAGCATCACCCAACCCGGCTCCAAGATCAAGACAAAAACCAGGACAAGAAATAGGAACAGACACAGTGATAAAGCTCGCCGTCGCCCTTATTCGGCTCTACCAGTACCTGGCCAGCCCCTGGCTGGGCAATCAGTGTCGCTTCTATCCAAGCTGCTCCCACTATGCCGAACAAGCCATTGTCAGCCACGGCTTGATCCGCGGCGGGTTGCTGACACTGCGCCGTCTGAGCAAATGTCATCCTTGGCACCCGGGCGGCATCGATCCGGTGCCGGACCCCCATTGCAGTGCGGATTCCGGGTCGGGCATCGCGGACAATCATCACCTCACTCATTCACCGATAAAGAAGTAAGAAGATGGATTGGCAACGCAACCTCTTATTGTTAGCCATGGCAGCCGTTACTTTTATGCTGTTTTTGGAATGGGACAAATTTCAACAGCGCCGCCAACCGGTACCGGTGGCGGAGACCACCACCCTCTCCTCCGCACCCACCGCGCTGCCGACCCCGGCTGTCGATACGCCGGCGGCGGCGGCCAGCGATCTCCCCAGTGCCGACGATACCTCAATCGAGCGCCGCCCCGCCGCCACCGGAGCCCCGCTGATATCCGTGAAAACCGACAGTCTGGACGTGCTGATTGACACCCACGGCGGCGACATCGTCAAAGTGGCGCTGCCCAGACATATGGCCAGTCTCGACACACCGGATATCCCGTTCGAGCTGCTCAATCGCACCCAATCCCATATCTATGTAGCCGAAAGTGGCCTGCTGGGCCCAAACGGCACCGATACCACGGCAGGCCGACCGGTATTTAACGCGGCTCAAACCAACTATCAATTAGGTGACGGCGAAGACGAACTGGTGGTCGACCTGACCCTGCGGCACGAGCAGGCCGACATCGTCAAACGCTTCACCTTCCGCCGCGGTGACTACCTGGTGGGCCTGGAGTACCTGGTCGACAACCGCGGCGATCAACCCTGGCGAGCCAACCTATTCGGCCAGATCAAACGCGACAGCATGCAGCCCCCGGTCAGCGCCGGTTTCGGCGTGCAACCGTTTCTCGGCGCAGCCCTGCACACCAACGAAGAAAACTACATCAAATACAGCTTCGACGATATTCAAGACGAGTCGGTTAAAGCGAGCAATACCGGCGGCTGGGTGGCGATGATACAGCATTATTTCCTCAGCGCCTGGATCCCGAACCCCGATGCACAGAACAGCTTCAGCCTGCGCAAGTCCGCCGGCCGCGACCTCTACCTGATGAGCTTTACCAGTCCTCAGGTAGAAGTCCCGCCGGCCACTCAAGGCACACTTGCGGCCAGCTTATACGCCGGCCCCAAGGACGTTTATCGACTCGAAGAGATTTCCCCCTACCTCGACCTGACCGTTGACTACGGTTGGCTTTGGTGGATTGCCAAACCCCTGTTTTGGGTGCTCAACTGGATTTACGGCTTTGTCAGCAGTTGGGGGTGGTCCATTATTATCCTGACAATAATTGTCAAAGCAATATTCTTTCCGCTGTCGGCCACCAGCTACAAATCCATGGCTAAAATGCGCAAGCTGCAACCGCAAATGATGGACCTGAAAGAGCGCTACGGCGATAACCGCCAGAAGATGTCCGAAGAGGTCATGAAGCTCTATAAAAAGGAGGGGGCCAACCCGCTCAGCGGCTGCCTGCCCATCTTGATCCAAATGCCGGTGTTTATCGCCCTCTACTGGGTGTTGTTGGAAAGTGTCGAGCTGCGCCATACCCCCTTCCTTGGCTGGATCGACGATCTCTCGGTAAAAGACCCTTTCTTTATACTGCCCCTGATAATGGGTCTCACCATGTGGATTCAACAAAAATTGAACCCCGCACCACCGGACCCCATGCAAGCTAAAATCATGCAGATGATGCCGTTTGTGTTCACGTTGATGTTTATGTGGTTTCCGGCAGGGCTGGTACTGTACTGGGTGGTCAACAACACCCTGTCCATCGCCCAGCAATATGTGATCACCAAACAGATTGAAGCCGGCGGTACCTGACCCGCCGACACTGCAAACCCGCGGCCAGACATCATGTCCCTACAGGATGCCAGCGAAACCATTGCCGCACTCGCCACCGCCGCGGGTCGCGGCGGCGTCGGCATCGTCAGAGTATCCGGTCCGCTTTGTCCCGCTATCGCCCGCCGGGTGCTGGGGTTCGAGCCCAATCCCAGGCAAGCCCACTACAGCCCGTTTCTCGACGCCGGGGCTGAACCGATCGACCAGGGTATCGCCCTCTACTTTCCCGCTCCTCACTCGTTCACCGGCGAAGATGTGTTGGAACTGCAGGGACACGGCGGACCTGTGGTGCTCGATCTATTGCTGCGCCGGATCACCCAACTGGGCGCGCGCCTGGCACGCCCCGGGGAGTTTTCAGAACGGGCCTTCCTCAACGATAAGCTGGACCTGGCACAGGCGGAAGCCATTGCCGATCTGATCGACGCCAGCTCGGCGCAGGCGGCCCGCAATGCCATGCACTCGTTGCAAGGCGCTTTTTCCCGCCGGATTGGGAACCTGGTGGAAGCGCTGATTGCGCTGCGTATCTATGTGGAGGCTGCCATCGACTTTCCGGAAGAGGAAATCGATTTTCTTAGCGATGGCAAGGTGGCGGCAGACCTGGAACAGATCATTCAGGATTTACAGTCGCTGCTGCAACAGGCTCATCAGGGAGCCCTGGTGCGCGACGGCATGAAAGTGGTGATCGCCGGGCGCCCCAACGCCGGCAAGTCCAGCCTGCTCAATGCCCTGTCGGGCCGCGACAGCGCCATTGTCACCGATATCGCCGGCACCACCCGGGACATACTGCGCGAACATATCCATATCGACGGCATGCCCCTGCATATCATCGATACCGCCGGTCTGCGTGAGGCCACAGATGAAGTTGAGCGCATCGGTATCGAGCGGGCCGGTCAGGAGATCGCCGCCGCCGATCGCGTATTGCTGCTGCTGGACAGCAGTATTGAAGACACCGACCCCGAAACCGTGCTGCCGGTACCTGTACCCCCCGAACGGCTCACGCGCGTGCTCAACAAAGCCGACCTGTCGAATACCGCAACCGGTCTATTGCATAGCGGGCCGCCAACACGGATCGGTATCTCTGCCAAAACCGGTGCCGGCCTGGCGACACTGAAACAACACCTGAAAGACTGTATGGGCTACACCGGCGCCGGCGAGAGCGGCTTTACCGCCCGGCGCCGCCACCTGGACGCCCTGGAGCGGGCGCAGGGTCTCCTGATCACCGGTCGCGCTCAACTTCAAAGTCTGGCCGCGGGAGAACTGCTGGCTGAAGACCTGCGCCAGGCCCAGAATGCGCTCGGCGAAATCACCGGCGCCTTCACGCCGGACGATCTGCTGGGCCGCATCTTCTCGAGCTTTTGCATCGGCAAATAGAAGCGTAAACGAGAGGGAATAAGTAATATAATCTTATAACCCCCAGCGCTTACAGAGGTTATCCACAATAACTCACAGCTTTATCCCCGGATTTACGGCTCCCCGCAGGCTTTAGCCACCTCTTTGCTACACCGGCAGTAGTTTTGTGAATAAGTCGACGCAAGGTACCTGAACAATGCCTGGGTGGAATTGTGAATAAGTGCCCGTAACGCCGATTGATCCAAACCGTCCACAATTCAACACCAGGAAACAGCCAGATTATGAGCAGCTTTTACCGGTAAAACACATGAGTTGTTGAAGCGCTAAGTCATTGAAAAATTTAGCTTTAAAGCAGTTATCCCCAGATAAGGACCGCACTATTAATAACTATCAATACTAAATAACACTATATATATACATATTTAATAGTTTAATTTCATGCTTTGGTTTTTCTCAACGTTGTTTTGCAAACTTCTCTTCTGAATCTCTGCATCGGATGCCTCGGCCGAAACCACAACCCGGAAGCAAAAACGATATAAAAAGCCACGTTTACTTTTTGAACAACCCGATTGAAATCCCTATAATACTCGCCCTTTGTCAAAACCTATTGTCGAAATCTGTTTATTGCAGAAACTTAAGGCCCTGGCATATCTATGGACTACCCGGAACGCTTCGACGTTATCGTCATCGGTGGCGGTCACGCCGGCACTGAAGCCTGCCTGGCAGCAGCCCGTATGGGCTGCCGGACACTGTTGTTGACCCACAATGTGGAGACACTTGGGCAGATGTCTTGCAACCCGGCTATCGGCGGTATCGGCAAAAGCCACCTGGTGAAAGAGATCGATGCCCTCGGCGGCGCCATGGCGCAGGCAACCGACCTCGGCGGCATTCAATTTCGAGTACTCAATGTGCGCAAGGGACCGGCGGTGCGGGCCACCCGCGCGCAGGCCGATCGGGTGCTCTACAAAGCGGCGATTCGCAGCGCCCTCGAAAACCAGCCCAACCTGAGCATTTTCCAACAGGCTGTTGACGATCTGATCGTCCGTGGCGACACGGTAGAAGGGGTGGTTACCCAGATGGGGCTGCGGTTTTACGCGCCGGCCGTGGTGCTGACGGCGGGCACTTTTTTGGGTGGGCGCATTCATATCGGTTTGGAAAACCATGCCGGCGGGCGCGCCGGGGACCCGCCGTCGCTGGCGCTGGCGGCGCGACTGCGTGAGTTGCCACTGCGAGTGGACCGTTTAAAAACCGGCACACCGCCGCGGGTCGACGCCCGCAGTGTGGATTTTTCGGCGCTGGAAAATCAGTGGGGCGATACGCCGGTGCCGGTCATGTCCTATCTCGGCAGCGCAGCGCAACACCCGGAGCAGACCTGTTGCTGGATTACCTACACCAATGCCGACACCCACGGGATTATTCGTGCCGGCCTGGATCGCTCGCCCATGTATACCGGTGTTATCGAAGGTGTCGGACCTCGCTATTGTCCCTCCATCGAAGACAAGGTACACCGGTTTGCCGATCGGGATTCTCACCAGATTTTTATCGAGCCTGAAGGCCTGCAAACCCACGAGCTTTATCCCAACGGTATTTCCACCAGCCTGCCCTTCGATGTGCAGATAAACCTGGTGAGGTCGATCAAAGGTTTTGCCAACGCCCATATCACCCGACCGGGCTATGCCATCGAGTACGATTTTTTTAACCCGCAGGATTTAAAATACAGTTTCGAAACCAAACATCTGCACGGGCTGTTTTTCGCCGGCCAGATCAACGGCACCACGGGTTACGAAGAGGCCGCTGCCCAGGGCTTGTTGGCCGGCTGCAATGCGGCCTTGCGGGTGCGCGGTGATAAACCCTGGTGCCCTCGCCGCGACCAGGCTTATATCGGTGTGCTGGCCGATGACCTGATTACTATGGGCACCCAGGAGCCCTACCGCATGTTTACCAGCCGCGCCGAATACCGCCTGCTGCTGCGCGAGGACAATGCCGATTTGCGCCTTACCGAACAGGGCCGCCAACTGGGTCTGGTGGATGATCACCGCTGGCGCGCGTTTTGTGAAAAGCGCGAAGCACTGACACGGGAGCGCCAGCGCCTGCAGGATACCTGGATTCAGCCGAACAGTGCGGCGGCGCAGACACTGGATAAAAGAATACCCGCGCCGCTGGCGCGCGAGTACAGCTTGCACGATCTTTTGAAGCGCCCGGAACTGGGTTATGCCGATGTCGCCGGTCTGAAAGGCGAGGCGCAGCAACATCCGCTGGTAACGAAACAAGTCGTGGAGCAACTGGAAATCGAAGCCAAGTATGCCGGCTATATCGAGCGGCAGGAGGCGGAGATTTCCCGTATGCGGGAGCATGAAAACACCGCCATCCCGCCGGCGTTTGACTTTGCCGCGGTAGAGGGCCTGTCCAATGAAGTCAGGCAAAAATTGACCGAAGCCCGCCCCGACACGCTGGCCCGCGCCGCGCGGTTGCCGGGAGTTACGCCGGCAGCGATTTCACTGTTGCTGATTTACCTGAAGAAAAACGGCCTGTTGCGACGGGCGGCAGCGTCGGCCTCTTGACCCGGCCGGCGGCCGCAGGCGCCGCGGCCCAGGCGCTGAAACTGCAACAGGGCGCCACCGCGATGGGGTTTGATCTCGAACAGGTGCAAGTGCAACAACTGCTGGCTTACCTGGCGCTGCTTGGCAAGTGGAATCGCACCTACAATCTTTCCGCCGTCAGGGATGTCGACGATATGCTGGCGCGGCATCTGCTCGACAGCCTGAGTGTGGCGCCGTTGCTGCGCGATGCCGCTGGGCTCGAGCGCATCGTCGATGTCGGTAGCGGCGGCGGCCTGCCGGGGATTCCCCTGGCGATAGCGTTTCCGCGCAAACACATTACACTGGTTGACAGCAACGGCAAAAAAACCCGCTTCCTGTTTCAGGTCAAACTGGCGTTAGGGCTCGATAACGTCGGCGTCGAACACTGCCGGGTCGAGGATCTGCAGCCGTCACCGGGATTCGATTGTGTAGTCAGCCGCGCCTTTGCCAGCCTTGCCGATATGACTGGCGGCTGCGAACACCTGCTGGCACCGAACGGCCGCTTTTGGGCCATGAAAGGCCTTTACCCCACGGATGAGTTGAGTGTGCTGGCAAAACACTATAAGGTCGAGGCATGCCACCGGCTGCAGGTGCCGGGCAATGAGGGAGAGCGCCATTTGCTGATATTGGCGCCGATATCCCGTTTTTCATAGCGGCGGTTTATTCGTAAAGGCAGCTGTGAGCTGTAAACCATCAGCTTTTTCAAGGTACGAGATTTGAGCAAGATTTACGCGGTAGCCAACCAGAAAGGCGGTGTGGGTAAGACCACAACCTGCGTGAATCTGGCCGCTTCCCTGGTGGCCACCAAAAAGCGGGTGCTGCTGGTCGACCTGGACCCCCAGGGCAATGCCACCATGGGCAGCGGTATCGATAAAAACGATCTGGAGCTTTCCGTCTACGATCTGATGACCGGTGCGCTGGTCATCCGCGATGCGCTGGTGCGTTCAGAGTCCGGCGGCTATTGGGTGGTGCCCGCCAACGGCGACCTGACCGCGGCGGAAGTGGAAATGCTGTCGGCCGCCAACAAAGAGCGACGCCTGCGTGAAGTGCTGGCGCCGGCGCGCGACGACTTCGACTATATCCTGATCGACTGCCCGCCATCGTTGAATATGCTGACGGTTAACGCCCTGGCCGCCTGCGACGGCGTTATCATTCCCATGCAGTGCGAATACTATGCGCTCGAGGGGCTGTCTGCTCTGGTAAACACCATCAACCAGATCAAACAGGTGTTGAATCCGGCGTTGCAGATCGAGGGCATACTGCGCACCATGTACGATCCGCGCAACAGCCTTACCAATGATGTGTCGACCCAGTTGACCGACTACTTCGGCGACCGCCTTTACCGCACCTGTGTACCCCGCAATGTGCGCTTGGCCGAGGCCCCCAGTTTTGGCCAGCCGGCGCTGGCTTACGACCGCCAGTCCAAGGGGGCCATTGCCTACCTGGCGCTGGCGGGTGAAATCATTCGCCGCAACGAGGCGGCGGCCAAACAGGTAGAAGAGGCGTAGCGGGCAGACGATGGCGGGCAAACTAAGGGTGAACAAACAGTGGTGAGCAAACGCAAGGGGTTGGGACGGGGTCTGGACGCACTGCTCGGCGGCGCCGGCGGCAGCGATGCGATAGCGGCGGCGACCTCCCCCGATCCCGGCGAAGACGGCAAGCTGGCGGAGCTGCCGGTGGAGTTCATCCAGCGCGGCAAATACCAGCCCCGGCGCGATATGCACCCAGAGGCGCTGGAGGAGTTGGCCGAGTCCATCAAGGCGCAGGGTGTGATGCAACCGATCGTGGTGCGCCCCCTGGCGGGCAGCGCCGGACAGAAGTATGAGATTATCGCCGGCGAGCGCCGCTGGCGCGCCACCCAGCTGGCCGGTCTCGACAAGATACCGGCCGTTATCCGGGATGTGACCGATGAGGCCGCCATCGCCATGGCCCTGATCGAAAACATCCAGCGCGAAGACCTCAACCCCATCGAGGAAGCGGTGGCTCTGAAGCGGTTGCAGGACGAATTCGAACTCACGCACCAGGAGGTGGCGGCGGCGGTGGGCAAGTCGCGCACCACGGTAACGAATCTGCTGCGGCTGATTTCCCTGTCCGATGAAGTGAAAAAACTGCTCGAGCACGGCGATCTGGAAATGGGACACGCCCGTGCCCTGCTGACGCTCGACGGCGCCGGGCAGAAAGATGTCGCCCGCCAGGTAACGGCCAAAGGTTTGTCTGTGCGCCAGACCGAGGCCCTGGTGCGGCGCCTGCAACAACAATTACAACAACAGACCGAGGTAAAACCGGCCGCCGGTGTCGACCCCGATATCAAAAAACTGGAGGAGGGGCTGGCCGAGCATATCGGTGTACCGGTCGCGGTGCAGCACTCGGCCAAGGGCAAGGGCAGGCTGGTGCTGAAATACAATAATTTAGACGAGCTCGACGGCATTCTTCAGCATCTGCGTTACAACACCTGACCCGACGCCAGAGTCGACGTCTGACCTGCCGGTAGCCGCGGTGCCGGGCCCCGTGCGCGCTGGTTGAACCCTGGCCATATAGACCCTATAATGCGCGTCGCCCAATCGACGGTTCGACCCGGCTGGCAGGCGCCTGGCAACAGGTATTCCGGTAGTTTCAAGGCTTTTACCGGTTTCCGGCAGCGCGGTGTCGACGGTGGGCGTATCTGGTGCAGGATTGAGTGTGGATTTGGTGTAGAGAAGACAGAGACGAGTGTTAGCCGCCGAGCATAACCGAAGAAGTGGCCATGGCTAGCATTCACAAACCACCGGTTTTTCGCGTTCCCCTGGTGCAGCTTGCGGTACTGTTGCCCCTTTGCCTGGTGGCGTGGTTGTTTGATCAAACCACGGCGTACTCCCTGTTACTCGGGGGTCTGATTTGCGTGATCCCCAATGCTTATTTTGCCAGTTACGCCTTTCGTTATACCGGTGCCCGCGCGGCACCGCTGATCGCCCGAGCCTTCTTTTGGGGAGAGACAGGTAAATTCCTGTTGACGATTGTCGGTTTTGGGGCGGTATTCCTGCTAGTAAAACCTCTCGATGTGTTAGCCCTGTTTTCAGCTTACGGCGTGATGGTCCCGGTGCAGTGGATAGTGACGGCGCGCCTTGTGAAGCGATAGAAAGGCAGCGGCAGGAAAACAGCGCCAGCAAGGCCCCAGAGTACGGCGGTGCTGAGGGCAGGACTGAACAGTGACCCCTGACTTACTTTAAGTCTGGCTTACTTTAAAGATTACTTAGCGACTTCATACTTAAACAGGTGCTAGAAAAGCGATATGGCAAGCGAAGGGCAGACCTCCACTGAGTATATCCAACACCACCTCCAGAACCTGACCTACGGCAAGCTGCCCGCCGGGTACACCCGCTACGACGGCACCGTACTGGAACAGTCCACCTGGACCATGGCCCACTCCTCGCAGGAAGCCACAGATATGGGCTTTATGGCCGTACACCTGGATACGCTGGGCTGGTCCATCGGCCTGGGGTTAATCTTCTGCTTCCTGTTTTCCCGGGCCGCCAAGAAGGCCACTGTGGGTGTGCCCAGGGGCTTCCAGAGTTTCGTGGAACTACTGGTGGACTTCGTCAACAATACCGTCAAAGATATCTTCCATCACAAAAATGCCATGATCGCTCCGATGGCGCTGACCATTTTTGTCTGGGTCTTTCTGATGAACCTGATGGACCTGGTGCCGGTGGACTGGCTGCCGCTGACGGCGGCCACCATTGCCGGTGACCCGCATTTTTTCTTTAAGGTCGTGCCCACCACCGACCCCAACGCCACCCTGGGTATGGCGTTCACCGTATTTGCCTTTATGATCTTTTTCAGTATCCAGCAGAAAGGTCTGCTGGGTTTTGTGAAAGAGTTGACGCTACACCCCTTCCACGCCGGCAAGTGGTACATCGATATCATCCTGATACCGATCAACCTGATTCTCGAAACCGTGTCCCTGATCGCCAAACCCATCTCGCTCGGGCTGCGGCTGTTCGGCAACCTCTACGCCGGCGAAATGATCTTTATTCTGATAGCGCTGATGTTCAGTGCCGGTCTGGTGCTGGGTTTGTTCGGCGGTGTGCTGCAGTGGGCCTGGGCGGTGTTCCATGTTCTGGTCATCACCCTGCAGGCTTTTGTATTTATGGTGTTGACCACCGTCTACATGGCGATGGCCTACGACATAGAAGAAGAACACTAACGTCTGAATTTTTAAACGTTTTATAACTTTCACTTTACTTACTTTCTCGATAGGAGAGACACAATGGAAGCACTGGGTTTGGTTTATGTTGCATCTGCTTTGCTGATTGGCCTCGGCGCCCTGGGAACCGCTATCGGTTTCGGTTCACTCGGCGGCAAGCTGCTGGAGGGGTCTGCACGTCAACCGGAACAAGGCCCGGCTCTGCAAGGTAAGATGTTCCTGATGGCGGGTCTGTTGGACGCCGTACCGATGATCGGTGTCGGTATCGGCATGTACCTGATCTTTGTGGTGGCCCCAGGTCTGACCGGTTAATTTCACCCTTATCCTTACTACGACAGACCACGAGGTGTCGGCGTGAATATTAACCTGACTCTGATCGGCCAATCGATCACCTTCATCATCTTTATCCTGTTTTGCATGAAGTATGTCTGGCCAATGCTTCTCAATGTGATGCAGGAACGTGAGAAGAAAATTGCCGATGGTTTGGACGCTGCTGAAATGGCCGACAAGGACTTGGAGCTGGCCAAGCAAAAAGCCACCCAACAACTGCGCGAAGCCAAAGAGCAGGCGGCCGCTCTGATCGAACAGGCCAACAAGCGTGCCGGCCAGATTATCGATGAAGCCAAGGACCAGGCCCGTGCCGAAGGCGAGCGCCTGAAAGCCGCCGCCCAGGCCGAAATCGAGCAGAATGCCAACCGGGCCAAAGAAGAGCTGCGCGGAAAAGTGGCGGCGCTGGCGCTGGTGGGGGCGGAAAAAGTCCTGCAGGCATCCATCGATAAAAAGGCGCACAACGAACTGCTCGACAAGTTGGCGGCCGACCTCTGACCACCCTGGTCAAGGCGTTGAACAGGGCGGCAGCAAAGCGGCCGTCAAGTGAAACAGGTTAGCGAAACAATCGAGCAAAACAGGCAAGCTAAACAGTCGAGTAAAGCAAACCATGGCAGAACTAAGAACACTGGCCCGACCCTATGCAAAGGCAGCATTTGAGTTTGCCCTGGGCGCCAAAGACCTGCAGACCTGGTCCGATATGCTGGGCCTGGCCGCCGCGGTGTCGCAGTCCGATCGCATGCAGCAAGTGCTGGCCTCGCCCAGGTACACTGCGGCGCAGAAAGCGGCTGCTTTTATCAGTGTGTGCGGTGAGCAGCTCGATGCCAAGGGGCAAAACTTTATTAAGTACCTGGCTGAAAATAATCGCTTGCCTTTGCTGCCTGAAATTCGGCAATTGTTCGAGGCGCTGAAATCACAGCAGGAAAAATCCATCGATGTCGAAGTCAGCACAGCGTTTGAGCTGGCCGGTGACATACAAGACAAACTGGCGAAAGCACTCAGTGCCAAGCTGGATCGCGAAGTTAACGTGCATAGCTCTATCGACAAGAGCTTGTTGGGCGGCGCCATTGTCCGCGCCGGCGACACGGTGATCGACGGTTCGGTACGTGGTCGCTTGGCTAAACTCGCCGAGGCAATGAACGCTTAACATCTATGGTGCGCGGAGCGGGCAGTCCGACCCCGGCCAAGAGGCAAGAGTTGAGGAACAGAGCATGCAGCAACTGAATCCTTCAGAAATCAGTGAAATTATCAAGCAGCGTATCGACACGCTGGACGTTGCCACCGAAGCCCAGAACGAGGGCACAGTGGTATCGGTAACCGACGGTATTATTCGTATCCACGGCCTCGCCGATGTCATGTACGGGGAGATGATCGAGTTCGAAGGCGGCATCTACGGCATGGCCCTGAACCTGGAGCGCGATTCCGTGGGCGCCGTGGTATTGGGTGAATACGAAGGTGTGGCCGAAGGCCAGACCTGTAAATGCACCGGCCGCATTCTCGAAGTGCCGGTGGGTCCCGAATTGCAGGGCCGCGTGCTGGATGCCCTGGGCAACCCCATCGACGGCAAGGGTCCGGTCGAGGCGAAGATGACCGACGCTTTGGAGAAGATCGCGCCCGGGGTAATCGCCCGCCAGAGTGTAGATCAGCCGGTACAGATCGGCCTCAAAGCCATCGACTCCATGGTGCCCATCGGCCGCGGTCAGCGCGAGCTGATTATCGGTGACCGCCAGACCGGTAAGACGGCCATCGCAGTGGATGCCATTATCAATCAGAAAGGCACCGGCATTAAGTGTATCTACGTGGCTGTAGGCCAGAAGGCCTCCTCCGTCGCCAGCGTGGTGCGCAAGCTCGAGGAACACGATGCGATGGAGCACACCATCGTTATTGCCGCCACCGCTTCCGATCCCGCCGCGATGCAGTTCCTGGCGCCTTTTGCCGGCTGCACCATGGGCGAATACTATCGCGATCGCGGTGAGGATGCGCTGATCATCTACGACGATCTTACCAAGCAGGCCTGGGCCTATCGCCAGATATCGCTGTTGCTGCGCCGCCCGCCGGGTCGCGAAGCCTACCCCGGTGACGTTTTTTACCTGCACTCACGCCTGCTCGAGCGCGCCTCGCGGGTCAACGCCGAATACGTCGAGAAATTCACCGACGGCAAGGTCAAGGGCCAGACCGGTTCCTTGACAGCCCTGCCGGTCATTGAGACCCAGGCCGGCGACGTGTCGGCGTTCGTACCCACCAACGTGATTTCCATTACCGATGGGCAGATCTTCCTGGAAACCGACTTGTTCAACGCCGGTATTCGACCCGCCATGAACGCCGGTATTTCCGTATCCCGTGTCGGTGGTGCCGCCCAGACCAAAGTTATCAAAAAACTTTCTGGTGGTATCCGTACCGCCCTGGCCCAATACCGGGAACTGGCCGCTTTCTCGCAGTTTGCCTCCGATCTCGACGACGCCACCAAGGCCCAGTTGGACCACGGTGAGCGGGTCACCGAACTGATGAAACAGAAGCAGTACTCGCCTCAAAGCATCGCCGAGATGGGACTGGTGGTTTACGCCGCCAACGAGGGCCTGCTGAAAGATGTGGAAGTTGCCAAGATCGGTGATTTTGAAGCGGCGCTGCTGTCCTACATGCACAGTGAGCATGCCGACCTGATGAAAAAGGTCAACGAAACCGGCGATTACAACGATGAAATTGCCAATGGTTTCAAAGCTGCTTTGGAAAAATTCAAGGCCACCCAAACCTGGTAAAGAGGCTCCCGAATGGCTGGCGGAAAAGAGATACGTACTCAGATATCGAGTATCAAAAATACGCAAAAGATTACCAGCGCCATGGAAATGGTGGCAGCGAGCAAAATGCGTAAAGCCCAGGACCGCATGCGGGTGGGCAAGCCCTACGCCCAGCGCATTCGCGCTGTAGTGGGTCATATTGCCAACTCCAATGCCGAATACACGCATTTGTATATGCAGGAGCGGGATGTCAAGCGCGTGGGTTTTGTACTGGTTTCTACTGATCGTGGTTTGTGCGGCGGGCTCAACATCAATATGTTTAAAGCCGCTATCACCGCTATGAAAGAGTGGAACGATCAGGGGGTGGAAATTGACTTGTGCCTGGTCGGCGCCAAAGCCGCGGCGTTCTTTAACAGCTACGGTGGCAATGTGGTAGCGGCGGTGCGCGACCTGGGTGAACAGCCCAGCGTTTCCGATCTGATTGGCAGTGTCAAGGTTGTGCTCGACGCCTTTGGCGAGGGCCGCATCGACAAATTGTTCCTGGTGGGCAATGAGTTTATCAACACTATGACCCAGACGCCCTATGTGCAGCAATTATTGCCTCTGTTACCGGAGGACAATAAAGAAATGAAGCACCACTGGGACTATCTCTATGAGCCCGAGGCCCAGGCATTGCTGGACGGGCTGTTGATCCGCTACATCGAATCCCAAGTTTACCAGGCCGTGGTGGAAAACGGTGCCTGTGAGCAGGCCGCGCGTATGATCGCCATGAAGAGCGCCACCGACAATGCCGGTGACCTGATCGACGATCTGCAGCTCGCCTACAACAAGGCGCGCCAGGCGGCGATTACCCAGGAGCTGTCGGAAATCGTCAGCGGTGCGGCAGCGGTATAGGGTACAGATTCAGGTCGCTGCCCGGGTGCGGCGGTGACGGCAACGATTTTTTATAATTTTAAAATTTGGTTTAAGAGGAACCGGACATGAGTAGCGGACGTATCGTACAAATTATCGGTGCCGTTATCGACGTGGAGTTTCCCCGCGATGCCGTGCCCAAGGTATACGACGCCTTGAAAGTGGCAGACAAAGATCTCACCCTGGAGGTACAGCAGCAACTGGGTGATGGTGTTGTGCGGGCCATTGCCATGGGTTCATCCGAAGGGGTCAGCCGCGGTCTGGCCGTGGAGAACACCAAGGCCCCCATCGCCGTGCCCGTGGGTACCAAAACCCTGGGTCGGATCATGGATGTGCTGGGCAACCCTATTGATGAAGCGGGTGCTATCGGTGAAGAGGAGCGCATGCCCATTCACCGCCAGGCACCGGCCTACGACGAACTGGCGGCCTCCGAAGAGCTGCTGGAGACCGGCATCAAGGTGATCGATCTGGTATGCCCGTTTGCCAAGGGCGGCAAGGTTGGCCTGTTCGGCGGCGCCGGCGTGGGCAAGACCGTCAACATGATGGAATTGATCAACAATATCGCCAAGGAGCACTCCGGCCTGTCGGTGTTTGCCGGCGTCGGTGAGCGCACCCGGGAAGGTAACGACTTCTATCATGAAATGAACGACTCCAACGTACTGGACAAAGTGGCGATGGTGTACGGTCAGATGAACGAGCCGCCCGGCAACCGTTTGCGTGTGGCCCTGACGGGGCTGACCATGGCGGAAAAATTCCGCGATGAGGGCCGGGACGTACTGCTGTTTGTCGACAACATTTACCGCTACACCCTGGCGGGTACCGAAGTGTCTGCCCTGCTCGGCCGCATGCCTTCGGCGGTAGGTTACCAGCCCACGCTGGCCGAAGAGATGGGACGCCTGCAGGAGCGCATCACCTCTACCAAGCAGGGTTCCATTACCTCGGTACAGGCGGTATACGTACCGGCGGACGACTTGACCGACCCCTCCCCCGCCACCACCTTTGCGCACCTGGATTCCACCGTGGTACTGAGCCGGGATATTGCCGCCAAGGGTATTTACCCGGCGATCGATCCCCTGGACAGCACCTCGCGCCAGTTGGACCCGCTGGTAATCGGCCAGGAGCACTACGACACCGCCCGCGGCGTCCAGTCGGTACTGCAGCGCTATAAAGAGCTGAAGGACATCATTGCCATCCTCGGTATGGACGAACTGTCCGAGGAAGATAAGCTGACAGTGGCCCGCGCCCGTAAGATCGAACGCTTCCTGTCCCAGCCCTTCCACGTCGCCGAAGTCTTTACCGGTTCGCCGGGCAAATACGTGCCCTTGAAAGACACCATTTCCAGCTTCAAGGGAATTCTGGCGGGCGATTACGACGACTTGCCGGAGCAGGCCTTCTATATGGTAGGTCCGATCGAAGAAGCCGTAGAAAAGGCCAAAAACCTGTAAGTCAGCCTGGCGGGGCTTGCTACCCGCCGGTATAAGAGGCGAAATATATGGCTATGACGGTTCATTGTGACATCGTAAGCGCAGAAGAAGAGATCTTTTCCGGCCTGGTGGAAATGGTGGTGGCCGCCGGCACCGAGGGCGATGTGGGTATCGTCTACGGTCATGCTCCGCTGCTGACCGGCCTGCAACCGGGCCCGGTGCGGGTCATTCGCCAGGGTGGTGATGAAGAGGTTTACTACGTCTCCGGAGGTTACCTTGAGGTCCAGCCTTCCACCGTTACCGTATTGGCCGACGCCGCCCTGCGCGCCGACGATATGGATGAGGCGGCGGCCCTGGAAGCCAAGAAAGAGGCGGAGCAGGAGTTGAACAATCAATCCGGCGATTTCGATTACTCCCGCGCGGCGACCCAGTTGGCCGAAGCGGCGGCGCAACTGCGCACCATCCAGGCGATCCGTAAAAAGATGGGTAAATAACCGTCGCTGTCGCCGGATATCGGTGCAATGGCGGAAATGTAATGGAAAAAAGGGTAGCATTGGCTACCCTTTTTAATTTGTAGAACTGAAAAAATGCTCGATATCGTCATCCTTGCTGCCGGAAAAGGCACGCGCATGAAATCCGGCCTGCCGAAAGTGCTGCACCCGGTCGCCGGCCGGCCGCTGCTGCAGCACGTGATCGATACCGCCCGCCGTCTCGACAGCGATGCCATTAACGTGGTTATCGGCCACGGTGCTGATCGGGTGGAGGCGCACTGCGCTGCGCCCGATGTACATTTCGTGCTGCAGGCCGAGCAATTGGGTACCGGCCACGCCGTACAACAGGCGGTCGGGCATCTGCGGGACAACGCAGTGGTGCTGGTACTCTACGGCGATGTGCCCCTGATTCGGGAAGAGACTCTGCGCTCCCTGATTGCCAAGGTAGGTGCCGATGCCATGGCGCTATTGACGGTGGAACTGGATGACCCAAGCGGTTACGGCCGTATTGTCCGCGATAGCAACGGTGCAGTCACCGCCATTGTCGAGCAAAAGGAGGCCACCCCGGAACAGTTGTCTATTAGTGAGATCAATACCGGTGTGATGGCCATGCGCGGTGTTGATCTCAAGCGCTGGTTACCACAACTGTCGAGTGAAAATGCCCAACGCGAATATTACCTCACCGACGTCATTGCCCTGGCCCAGGGTGAGGGCAAGGTGGTCAACACCGAACAGCCCGCCGACGAGCTGGAAGTTTTAGGCGTCAATAATCACCAACAACAGGCGCAACTGGAGCGCTTTTACCAGCGCGACCTGGCGGCCACCCTGATGGCCGAAGGGCTCACCCTGCTCGACCCTGACCGCTTCGACTGTCGCGGGAGTCTCAGCGTCGGTGAAGATGTCACTATTGATATTAATTGCGTGTTCGAGGGCCGGGTTACGCTTGGCAACAACGTCAGCATAGGTCCCAACTGTTGCCTGAAAAATGTGGTGATCGGCGATAACGTGGTGATCAAACCCAACTCCCTGCTGGAGGAGGCGCGGGTAGCAGACAATTGCGAAATCGGCCCCTTTGCCCGGGTGCGTCCCGGCACTGAACTCAGCGACGGCGCCAAGGTTGGAAACTTTGTTGAAATCAAAAAAGCCCTGATCGGCCCCGGCAGCAAAGTCAATCACTTGAGTTATGTAGGTGACGCGCAAGTCGGCAGCGGTGTGAATATCGGTGCCGGCACCATCACCTGCAACTACGACGGGGTGAATAAATTCAAAACAGAAATTGGCGATGATGCCTTTATCGGTTCCAATACCGCACTGGTCGCGCCTGTAAAAGTGGGTAAAGGCGCGACCGTGGGTGCGGGCTCCACGGTAACCAAGGCAGTGGCAGATGATCAACTGACGATTGCCCGTGGTAAACAACGGAATATTGAAGGGTGGCAACGCCCTACCAAAAACAAATAGCAGGAATTTTTTTATGTGTGGTATCGTTGGCGCAGCAGCACAACGCAATGTGCTGGGAATATTGGTTGAAGGTCTCAAGCGTTTGGAATATCGCGGTTACGATTCCGCCGGTGTTGCGCTGCTCGACAGTGATCAACAACTGCAATTGCGCAAAACCGTCGGTAAGGTGGCCGGACTCGAAGAGGCAATTGCCGCTGAGCCGGCGACCGGTCAGATCGGTATTGCCCACACCCGCTGGGCCACCCACGGCAAACCCACCCAGGCCAACGCCCACCCGCATACGTCTGCCAATATCGCCGTGGTTCACAACGGCATTATCGAAAACTATCAGGAAATTCGCGAACAGTTGATCGCCAAGGGCGCAACCTTCGTTTCCGAAACCGATACCGAAGTCATAGTGCACCTGATTAACGATTTGGTGTCAGGCGGTAAAGATCTGTTTGATGCGGTAGTGGCTGCTACGGAACAGTTTGAAGGTGCCTATGCGCTGGGGGTTATCAGCGCCGATGATCCCGACCGCCTGATCGGCGCCCGCAGCGGCAGCCCACTGGTGGTGGGTGTGGGTATCGAAGAAAACTTTATCGCCTCGGACCAGATGGCTTTGCGGCAGGTAACCGACCGCTTTATCTTCCTGGAAGAAGGCGATCTGGTCGAGGTAACCACCAATGGTGTAACGATTCTGGATAAAGATAAAAACAGAGTCGTCAGAAAAATTTCCCGTATTACCGATGCCGATGAAGCTGCGGATAAAGGTGAATACCGCCATTATATGCAGAAGGAAATCTTCGAGCAGCCGAAAGTGATTGGCAACACTCTGCAGGGTCGCATCGGTAAAACCGCCGTGCTGGAGGAAGCGTTCGGCACCGAGGCCAAGGCGATTTTCGACCGCACCCGGGCAGTGCAGATTGTCGCCTGCGGTACCAGTTACCACGCCGGCCTGGTGGCCAAATACTGGCTGGAGGAATGGGCCGGCATTGCCTGTAGTATCGAAGTGGCCAGCGAGTATCGCTATCGTCGATTTGTCGTGTCCCCCGATACCCTGTTCGTCACCATTTCCCAATCGGGCGAGACCGCCGATACCCTGGCGGCGTTGCGCCTGGCGAAGGAATCCGGGTATATCGCCGGCCTGACCATTTGCAACGTTCCCAACAGCTCCCTGGTCAGGGAATCCGACCTGGCTTTGATGACCAATGCCGGGCCGGAAATCGGTGTGGCCTCCACCAAGGCGTTCACCACGCAGTTGACCGCCCTGCAGTTGCTGACCATCGTACTGGGTCGGCGTCATGACCTGACTGCGGACAGGGAACAGGAATTGATCGAAGCGCTGCACCAGATGCCGAAGCTGTGTGAAATGGTATTGGAGTTGGATAAAACTATCGAGAAAGTCAGCGAAGCTTTTGCCGACAAACATCACGCCCTGTTCCTGGGGCGCGGCGTTCAATACCCTGTAGCTATGGAAGGCGCACTTAAACTCAAGGAGATTTCCTATATTCACGCCGAATCCTACCCCGCCGGCGAACTCAAGCACGGCCCCCTGGCGCTGGTGGACAGCGATATGCCGGTCGTGGTAGTGGCGCCGAGCAACCAGTTGCTGGAGAAGCTGAAGTCCAATCTGGAGGAGGTGCAGGCACGCGGTGGTGAACTGTTTGTGTTTGCCGATAAAGATGCGGGATTCAGCAGCGACGACAACACCACCGTTATCAACATCCCCCACGTACCCGACAGCCTGGCGCCGCTGATTTATACCTTACCGCTACAGTTACTGTCCTATCACGTCGCTATTTTAAAAGGTACCGATGTCGATCAACCGCGAAATCTGGCGAAGTCAGTGACGGTGGAGTAGGCGCTGTTGCGATGCCTATAAAGAAGGATTTCAGGACCCTCTATAAATTAGTTGAGGGGTAAGAGTTTGTGATTATAAGTTTGAGACATGGACAGCATTAGAGTGGGTTATTCCCGATCCAACCATGGGGCTTTCGTTTCCAAAAGCGTTTTCATATCTTAAAGCTACGCGAAAAGTGTTGAGTATTCATGCCAAAGGCATGAACCAACCGGCTCCTGCAGGTGTTGCCTGGTGGATACTGGAAGATCGAGACATATCTGAAGGAATTTAGTGCATACGATGATATTCATGATTTTCACTTCGAAGGGCCGGGCATATTAACCCCGAGTATTGCCGGTATTTTTTGGCTCTGGGGTTGTTGTTCCAGGCTGGCGTAATAAGCCGAGGAATAAATGGCGACAAGAGGACTTGTCATGACTTCTGACCTGCGGGCATGAATTGTAGGTAACGCTGTACCCGCCGGTGTTGAGAGGTATTTTGTTATGTTATAACATCATGGTTTATCTCTCATGTGCCTATCCTAATGTCGCAAGCCATTACACCTACCGTCCCCGAGCGGTTAGAAACGTTGGATGTACTACGGGGATTTGCTCTGTTCGGCATTATGTCTGTTAATGTTTTTGTCTTCGCGCACCCTGTTAATTGGTTTGACGTATCCTGGCAGGAAATCGGACCCTTCGAGTACGGCTTTGAGCTGCTCAAACTAATTTTTGTACAGGGTAAATTTTACTCTTTATTTGCCTTTCTGTTTGGTTTGGGATTTGCCATGCAACTGGCCTCGGCGGAGCAACGTGGCGAGAGCTTTGTGTTGAGATCTACAAAGCGAATGATTGTCCTGTTTCTTATCGCACTTATACACTTCGCCTTGATTTGGAACGGAGATATTCTTAAAAACTATGCACTGGCAGGACTGGTTCTACTGGTACTGTATCTGTTGAAGCAACCTTTAGATAACGTCTACAAACGCTTTACCGGCAAAAACAAAGTGCCGAGATGGTCGATTATTGTGGCCGCTTGCTTAATTCTTTTTGGACCCCATGCCGTTAAAGGTGGCAAAGCCTATCTAGAGGCGCAGACAATTACGAAGTACGAGGCTGGCCATACCTTAACTGAAGACGAGCAGCAATTTATCGACGCTTGGGAAAAGGCAAAACTGCCGGAAACCATAAAAGAAAAGGCGGCGAAAAAAGCCAGCCAACACAATATGTTCGCCACACAAAGCTACTCTGAAGCACTGGCCTATCGTATCGACTTACTGCCCGAAAAGCTGTGGCAACCATCCTTCAACATGTTCGTATTAGGTTTATTTCTGTTTGGTGCCTACTTTGGCAGACAACGCCTGATAAGCGTGGCGGATAAAAACCGGGGGCTGTTTAAGAAAATAGCGATAGCAGGGTTCATTACAGGAATGATGTTTAACTGTTTATTTGTCTGGGCCATGATCAATATGCCACCCCAGGTGGGCACGTTTTGGAGTTTCGCTATAAACCTTGGAAAGTCTGGAGCGGGGCTATGCTTTGCCCTGATGTATATCGCTATCATCAGCCTGGCGATGCTTGGTAGTGGCAAATGCTTGTTGCGTTGGCTGGCGCCTGTAGGGCGGATGGCACTGACCCATTACTTGTTGCAATCGCTTATTGGCACCTGGGTATTCTACGGCCATGGCCTGGGTCTGATGGTTGATGTTACTGTTATTTCGCAGCTTGGTTTTATCATTGTTTTATTTTCAGCCCAGGTGGCCTTTAGTCATTGGTGGCTACGCCGGTACCGCTATGGACCCTTGGAATGGGTGTGGCGCTCGTTGACTGACTGGCAGGCACAACCTATGCGGTTGGATAGATCCATTACACCGCCTGTTTAGGATGCTGCCTGCAACGACAAAACCCTTTCTTCCACATCCCGCAGTCGGTCCTTGCCAAAATATATCTCGTCGTTGACGAAAAACGTCGGAATACCAAACGCTCCCCGCTCCACCGCGGCGGCGGTGTTGTCCTTCAGCGCCTGCTTTACCTCTGCGTCCTGCATACGCTGCACCAACTGCTCACCGTCCAGACCCGCCTCATTCAATGCCGTGAGGATCGTCTCCGGGTCATCCATCTTCCGGGATTCCTCCCACATATGCCGAAACACCGCTTCCATATAAGCGGGCAGAATTCCGTCGATCAGGGCTGCAGTAGCGCCGCGCATAACTTGCAAGGTGTTAACCGGAAAGTGGCTATTGAAGGTAAACGCAGTGAGCTTGTACCGAGTGATAAAACGCTCTATTTCAATGCGCTCGTAGTCCAGCTTGTTTTTGACATCGGCAAACGCCATCATCGGCGGCTGGTTGTTGGTGGCCTTGAAGATGCCGCCGAGCAGCACGGGGATATAATTGAAGGGCACACCCGTGCGTGCTTCTATCTGCGACGCCGCCATATAGGCGAAGTAAGCATTGGGACTGGCGAAGTCAAAGTAGAAATCCAGGTTAACAGACATAACAATTCCTCAAATAGGGGTTACCACTTTTCCACCCAGGGCCGGCAGTCGAGTTCGAAAGTCCAGGCGTTGCGGGGTTGTCGATGTAACATCAGATAGTTTTCCGCCAGATCGTCGGGCTGCACAATACCGTCTCTGGCCGCCAGCTTCTCATAGTCCGGGTGGTTCTGCCGTATCCAATCGGTTTCCACCGCCGCGTCTATCACTACGTGGGCGACGTGTATGTTGCGCGGACCCAACTCCCGGGCCATGCTCTGGGCCAGGGCGCGCAGGCCGTGCTTAGCGCTGGCAAAGGCGGCGAAACCGGCGGAGCCTTTGACGCTGGCAGTAGCACCGGTGAAGATGATGGTGCCCCTGCCCCGCCGGGCCATATAACGGCTTGCCTCCCGCCCGGTGAGAAAACCAGCGAAGCAGGCCATTTCCCAGATCTTGAAAAACTTGCGGCTCGAGGTTTCCAAAATACCCATGGGCACATTGGCGCCGATATTAAACACCACCACCTCCAGGGCACCCAGTGTTTCCTCGATGGTGGCAAACAGGCTTTGCACCTGCTCCTCTTTGCGGGCGTCGCAACTAAAGATATGAGCCAGCCAGCCTTGCTCTCTCATTTGCGCTACCAGGGGGCTGAGCTTGTCGCCGTTGCGGCGTGCCATACACACAATGTAGCCGGCGCCAGCGAAGCGGCGGGCGATGGCTGCGCCGATAGCATCTCCGGTACCCATTACCAGGGCTACCGGCGAGGGGTTTTCAGGTTGACCGGACATAACTGTGTCCACTTTGAGATTTATGAGGCCCTGCTAATGGGGCGGGCCTTTTATGAGTGCCAATTTGGAACTTACTATAAGTGTCAAATTGGAACTTGTAAAGCTATACTCGCCTGCGTGGGCGGATTTCAGCCTGGGACAAGAACTCGGCCGGCCTTCGCTGGAGTTGCCGAAATGAGGGTTTTGAAATGAGGTTGCCGAAATACAGAATGCGAGAAAGCTATGCGCTGGAGTGAAATTGACAGCCAGGTGTGTTCAGTGGCCCGTGCCCTGGCGGTGGTCGGCGATCGCTGGACACTCCTGATTATCAGGGATTGCTTTGTGGGAGTGCGCCGGTTTGACGGATTTCAGAAAAGTCTGGGTATCACCCGCCACCGTTTGTCAGACCGCCTGCGCCGGCTGGTGGATCAGGGCATTCTGGACAGGGTGCCCTACCAGGAAAAACCGCAGCGTCACGAATACCGCTTGAGTGAAATGGGTAGAGCGCTCTACCCGGTTATCCTCGGCCTGGCACACTGGGGCGACCGCTGGCTTGACGACGGTGACGGCGCGCCGATACAGCATATCCACAAGAATTGCGGACAGATCATGCACAGCGTGATGGGCTGTTCCGAGTGCGGGGAGCCTCTCGACCCGCGCGCGGTGACGGCGGTGATCGGCCCCGGCATCGCCCGCAAACTGGCGCGGGGGGACCTGAATCCCGGCGCTGCAACAGGTGCACCGCAGGTGCCGAAAGCGGGTGCAAAATAAGCGTGGATACACGATTGCTACAACGACGGATATTGTTTTGACCTTTTCCCCCGTCAGGGGCGAGCATTAACATTTGTTAATGCACCTCCCTCCCCTCACAGGTGACCATAGCTCTGGGATCAGTTCTCCAGCTTCCGTTTGATGCGTGACAGCGATACCGCGTCAATACCGATATAGGACGCCAGGTGGAACTGGGGTACCCGTCTGAAAAGATGCGCCTCCTCGGTGAGCAGCCGCTGAAAACGCTGTTCGGCGTTCTTGGTCAACAGCATGGCCTCGCGCCGCTCGTTGCGGATAAAAGCGTGAGTGATCATTCTGGCAACCAGCTCGCCGAGTTCCGCAAACGACTGTTGCAGTTCAGCCAGCCTGTCATAGGGCATTAAGACGATATCGGTGGGCTCGAGGGCCTCGATGGTGAATGGTGAAGGGCTGTTGGTCAGGCCGGCGCTGGCGGCTGTTATGAGGTCGCCCTCGGTGTAAAAGGCCTTGTTCCAGAATTTGCCGTCGGCGCTACTATAGTAATAGCGGACCAGGCCCCGCCGGATGATGCCCACATGGGTGGCGGGGTCGCCGGCGCGCAGGATAACCGAGGCTTTCTCGTAACTGGCCGGTTTTGCGCAATCAACCAGTGCCTCGACCAGGGCTGGGTTATGGATGTCCCAGCGGGCCAGAAACTGGTGGATGGCGGTGCCGGCAGGAGTCATAGGCAATCCTGAGATGAAGATGAGGCCTGGCAGTTCGGGTCAGAGATAACCCCATAGTAAGGTTGCCGCGATCGAGTGGCAACTGACCGGTGGGGGCGAAATAAAACGAGTAACAGCAGCGACAGATCGAGGAGACTACCGTGGCAGATACTGACAATGCAATTGTGATGAACCATGATATCGACAGCATGACGGCCCCCGTCAAGACCCACGAGGAAGAGCGCCTGGAGCGCAAACAGCGCTTGGCGGCAGCCTACCGGCTGTTTGGTAAATTCGGCTTTGACGAGGGGGTCGCCGGGCATATTACCGTTCGTGATCCGGAGCATACCGATCACTTCTGGGTCAACCCGATGGGTGTATCCTTCAAGCAGATAAAGGTCTCGGACCTGCTGCTGGTCAGCCACAAGGGTGAGGTGGTGGAGGGTAACGGCCTGCTCAACGGCGCCGCTTTCACCATCCACGGCCATATTCACAAAGCCCGCCCCGACGTTGTGGCCGCCGCTCACAGCCATTCGGTCTACGGCAAGGCCTGGTCGGCGCTGGGGCGACTACTGGATCCGATTACCCAGGATGCCTGCGCGTTTTACCAGGATCACGGCCTGTTTGACGACTATACCGGCGTAGTGCTGGACGAGTCCGAGGGTGAGCGCATCGTCAACGCCCTGGGCAATGCCAAGGCCGCCATTTTGCGCAATCACGGCCTGTTGACCGTGGCTGAAACCGTCGATGCGGCGGCCTGGTGGTATATCACCATGGAGCGCAGTTGCCAGGCGCAACTGCTGGCGGAGGCCGCCGGTACGCCGAAGCTGATCGATCCGGATCATGCGGCGAAGACCTATGAAACCGTCGGCAGTCATTTAGCCGGCTGGTTTAGTTTCCAGCCGCTTTACAACGTTATCACCGCCGAGCAGCCGGACTTGTTTGACTGAATATCGCATCGACCTTGCGGGTGGCACCGTCACCCGCCTGCCTGCCGTGCCGGCTCCAGCGAAAGGGCCGGCACCGCCGCCAATCTGAATTTCAACTTGTAGTCTTTGTGCTCAGTACCCATCCAGCGGTCCCACCAGGTGAAGTACAAACATCAGACCGAGGCTGGCGCCGCGCAGCAGCAGGTTAGTGACTTTCATGGTGAGCTGTCAGGGCCGATCCGGGTTGGCGGGGTCAAAGCGCCAGTGCTCTGCGGCGCGGATCACCCGGCCGCCGGTGGGAGTGGGAAAGTGAGTGCCCAGCACCAATACCCCGGCGTTGCACCATTGTTCCAGTAACTGGTGGCGGGTGCTGCGGGCCCGGTCGGGGTCGCGGTCAGCGCTGCCCTGCCAATCGGGTTCCGCGCACTGTACCGGGTTGTGCATGATATCGCCGGTGATCACGGCGCGAGCGTTGCCGGACGCTATCTCCACGCTGACATGGCCGGGTGTGTGGCCGGGAGTTGGCACCAGTTTTACCTCGCCGGTTACGGCATGGGGCGGCTCGATAAACTCCATCAGACCGGCGTCGATTATTGGGCGGACAGAGTCCGACAGTATTTCCTCGAACCCGTCGCGCCGGTGCCAGGCCTGCCATTCCTGTTGGGCCAGTAGGTATTTGGCGTTGGCAAAGGTCGGTACCCAGCGGCCGTCGACAAGTTGCGTATTCCAGCCTACGTGGTCGTCGTGCAGGTGGGTGCACAACACCTTATCCACTGCCAGCGGATCAAAACCGGCGGCGATGAAATCTTCCATAAAGGTGGTTTGCAGCTGGTGCCAGTTGGGAATGTCTCGATTTTTGAAGTTGCCGACACAGGTATCGACGACGATCAGGCAGTCTTCCGATTCCACCACGAATGCGTGGATGGAAAACACCAGCCGGCCCTGGTCATCGGCGTAATGGGGTTGCAGCCAGGTGTGGGGTTTAACGTTTTCCGGTGCTGCCTGCTGAATAACAAAGCGACCGTCGGTGATTTCGACCTGTTCCACTACGCGGGTAATCTTGACCTCACCAACCTGCCATATGTCCATAAGCCTCTGCCGCCCCAGCCTGTGAGTCGCCAGCATAGCATGCTGTCTGCGCAGCTATCTCAGCTGGAGACCTATATTGCACTACCGGTACATATTGGCACTTGCTTCCGGCGTCTGGTTTCGCTTGGAGCGCCTACTTTTGATGGTCTAGAAAGCGTCCCTGCTGTTGAAAGTTTCTGAAAGCCCTGGTCAGAGGCGGACCTTTTTAATCAAGGTCCACTATCTAGACACCCATGTCACCACTATCTGCACTATCTGGACTGCACTATCTGGACACCCATGTTAGGACCACTATCTGGACACCCATCTTGGACACCCATGTCACCACTATCTGGACACCCATGTTAGCGGTCCACTATCGGACTATCTGGACACCAATGTTAGTAGCACCGTTATCTGGACGTTATCTAGACACCCAAGTTACGGCGTTATCCAGACGTTATCGAGACGACGTTATCAGACGTTATCGAGACACCCACCGTTATGTACACCGTTATGTAGACACCCAAGTTACAGAATTATCCAGACACCCAGCACTATCTGGACACCCATGTTAGCGGTCCACTATCGAGGACTATCTGGACACCAATGTTAGTAGCACCGTTATCTGGACGTTATCTAGACACCCAAGTTACGGCGTTATCCAGACGTTATCGAGACGACGTTATCAGACGTTATCGAGACACCCACCGTTATGTAGACACCCAAGTTACAGAATTATCCAAACACCCAGAATTATCCAGACACAGAATTATCCAGACACCCACAGCTAGACTACTTCGCCCATGCTCTGGCACTAACGGATCAGAGAAACATCGACTGTCACAAATCAGTAGTCATAAACCGGTAAGCTGGCTATATGGAATCGGTAAGGTCGATTTCCGCCTGATATCAGTAGCATCATCCCGCTATTTCTATTGTTTCACCCCATCTGGATTCCAAAGTCTTCAAAAAAGCGGATATAAGGTACTTTTAATATGATAAATATGAAAAATACTGGTAAGACCGATATTGGTAGTGGTAAGGTTGGTCAGATAACCACACTGTCTGGTCGGGCTGCTTTCGATCTGTAGTGGCATAAAAAGAACCTTATTATTTAAGACGCCGTTTCGTTCGGCATGATGATCAGAGATCATTGTCGATCTCGGGGGGAATATCATGAAGAAGCTCACCACTCCGTCTGTCCTCGCTTCCGCTATAACCACAACGCTGCTGCTATCGAATCCGATACAAGCCCAGGACGGCGGTATCGCCGGGCAGGTGGTTTATGAAGGTAGTGAGTACCCACTTAAAGGCGCTGTCGTTAAATTGCGGGAGCTCTCGCTGGAGACCACCACCGGCAGTGACGGGCGTTTTAGAATGCCTGTGGTGCCGGACGGCAACTACACTCTGATCGTGGATTACCTGGGGGTCGGCAGTGAAAGCCACACTGTAGTGGTCAGCGGCGGCCAAACTGCACAGGCCATCATCCGCTTCGGTGGAGCGGGTGATGGAAGCAACCGTGACATCGAAGAGGTGATGGTGGTTGGCACCCTGGCGGGATCGCGGATAGCCCGCAATAAGGAGCGCGCCGCCGACAACTTCAAAACAGTGGTCAGCGCCGATGCGCTGGGCCAGTTGGCCGACCAGAATATCGCCGAGTCGCTGCAACGACTGCCGGGGCTGACGGTGCAGCGCAATGAGGGTGAGGGGCGCTTTGTCAGCGTGCGAGGTCTGTCGCCCGATTTCAACAACGTCACCATCAATGGTGTGCAGGTAGGTGGCGGCGGAGACGGTTTTGGTTTTAGTGACCAAGGTGGTTCGCGCTCGGTATCACTGGACGTGGTTCCGTCCGACCTACTGGAATCTATCGAGGTCAGCAAATCACGCACCGCCGATATGGACGGTGATATTATCGGCGGTGCGATCGAGTTAAAGAGCCTCTCGGCCTTCGATCGCGGCGGTTTTTTTGCCGACCTGCGCCTCGAAGGCAGCCACAATGATATCGCCGGCGAAACCAGCCCGAAAGTATCGGGCCGTTTCACCAATATATTCCAACTCGGTGAAAACGGCGGGGAGTTGGGTGTAGCGCTGGCCGCCAACTGGTTCGACCGGGATATACAGCTCGATGACCTGCGCACCGACAACGAGCTGCGCAGCGTATCCACTGCCGACAGTGACGAAAATCCTGCCTTTCTCGTACCCGGCGAACTCGACCCCAGAGTTGAGGTGGGCACTCGCGAGCGGCGTGGCTTTACTTTAAATTTCGATTACCGTCCCAACGACACCAGCGAATATCATCTGCACTTTACCAACACCAACCTGCAGGACAACGACATCCGTATTCAGCAAAATTGGGACCTGGACGATGCCAGAGACGATGATGAATTGCTGGAGGTTGGTGCCGGCACCGGTACCTTTGCCGATGTTGATATAGAAAAGCGAATCTTTTTCCAGGATAAAGAAAACGAAGTTACCACCTTTGCCCTCGGTGGTAAGAATACATTTGATCGCTGGACTGTCGAGTATGGTGCCAGTCATTCAAAAAACGAGTATGAGCTGCCCGATGGCATCCGCGGCCAGTTCAGAGTCCGCGACACCATCACCACCTTCGCAATTGGGGAGAGGGATTACGATATCAGCTTTGTGCAAGGCGAAGGCAATGGCGACAGGGACCCGTTGCGACCGGACGCCTTCCGGCTCGATCAAATCCTGGTGATCGGCGATGAGCGCAGCGATGAGATCACAGCCTACAATCTGGATTTCACCCGTGCCGTGAATTTTGGCGCGACCTCCGGCACTATCAAATTCGGCATGAAATATAAAACGCGCGAAAAAGACGTCGACCGCACCCGCGCCGCGGAGTTGAACGGCGACGACGATGTTGCCGAGGCGCTCGGTCTCGACCCGGATGCGGACGAGTTTTTCACCTTGGCGGATATCTCCACTTTTTCTCCCAATCGGAGCCGCGCCGGCTTTGAATTTTTCCCGACCCTGGGCGCCGCTGAATCGTTGTTTCGCTCGCTGATTCCGGCCACCGAAGCCTCCGCCAACCCGATTACGACCATCGCCAACCTGACGCGCCGCGACTATGTGGCTGAAGAGGACGTATTGGCGGCCTATGTTATGACTAAAGTCGATCTCACCGAAAAATGGCGCCTCACCGCCGGTGTGCGCGTCGAGCAGACCGATTGGCAGGGCGATGCGTTTGAGGTTGAGCGTGTTGAGCGCGACGATGATTCCGAGCTCGAAGACGAAACCCGCGACCCGATCGCCAGGCAGGCTAAACGTGATTACACCAATGTGTTGCCCGGTGTGCACCTGCGTTATGAACCGCGAGAAGACGTCGTCGTGCGTACCGCCTTGACCACGGCAATCCAACGCCCGGCCTTCAATGATACGGTGCCCTTGCGCGATATATTGAGCGACCAGCAGGAAGTCGATGATGAGAACTCATTTGAGCGGGAGGTAGAAGTTGGCAACCCCGATCTCGATCCTTTGGAGGCGCTCCAGTTCGACGCGTCAGTGGCCTGGTACCCTACCCCGCAGACGTTGCTCTCGGCCGGTTTTTTCTACAAAGAGCTGGATAACTTCTTTATCGATGCACGCTTTGATGGCGAGGATGTTACCGTGTTGGGCTTACCGGTGGGCACCGGCAGGATCGGCGCCGACGGCGGTTTTGACGAAGTCAATATAACCCTGAACGGCGGCACCGCCGAGGTTTACGGCATCGAATTGACCTATGCCCACGCGCTGGCTTCCGGTTTCTTTATCGAGAGCAATGCCACCTGGAGTGACAGCGAGGCCGATCCCGGCCAATTGTTACGCGATGCGCGCGGCGGCAGCGGCGACCTGCCCCTGCCCGACCAGGCCGATTTAGTGGGTAACCTGGCGCTCGGTTGGGAGAACGAGGCCTGGACCGTCCGCTCGTCCTGGACCTATCGCGACGAACAGCTCACCGATATTGCCAGCGATCCTGAGGAGGACGTTATCCGTGCTGAACACTTGTCCTGGGATATTGGGATCAAATACCGCCTCAATGACAACTACGGCTTCTACATCGATCTGATCAACCTGACCGAGGAAAGAGACCAGCAGGTATTTCGCGGCGACGGCAGCAGGCGATATTTCGAGCGCATCGAGGACTACGGACGCACCTACCAACTTGGTGTGACAGTGCGGTGGTGACATTGCCGTGGCCCGGAGCGCAATTGTTGGCCGAGCACTTGTCAGTGCGATCGGAGCGCGAATAATCGTGTTGACGCAGACTCTGCTGTTCGAGCCTATTGGACAGCGACTCTGCACTTCACTTGTTGACTCTTACTAGCGGGTCCGTCAGGACCATGACATTGAGGCCTTTAATAGTGTTGCACTCCCTCCTGCTCTGCGCTTTGTTGTTGGTATCGGCAACAGTCTTGGCGGTGCCGCCGGCCGCTGTCGACGAACGCTTCCGGGATTGCCTTGTCAGCCTCAAAGACGACACCCTGATATTGCGGAACAGTCGCCTCGAGCGACATTTTCGCTGGAATGACGGTCATCTGGTGTCGATTCTTTTGCGCGACCGCCAGCGCCGGCGCAGTTGGCCGCTGGCGGGCACTGCACCGGACTTTGATCCGGGCCTGCCGGCGCTGGACTGGCGCAGCCGGCTTGAGGTCGAACAGGTAGCGGCCTCATCGCTGCAACCGGCGCATCTGCGCGTGGTGGTCACGAGTGTGGCGACGGGCCTGCAGGTGCGGCGGGTCTGCCAGGTGTTTCCCGACACCCCGGCCATCGGTTGCCATCTGGAACTGCGCGGGGCGGCCGATCAGTGGGCGGCACCAGCCGCCGCCGCGCCGCCGCGGGCTCCTATCGAGATGGCTCCTATCGAGACACCCACCACCACTGCTATCGAGACACCCACCACTGCTATCGAGACACCCATCGCTGCTATCGAGACACCCACCACCGCTGCTATCGAGACACCCATCGCAGCTAACAAGACATCCATCACTGCTATCGAGACACCCATCGCAGCTATCAAGACACCCATAACAGCTATCGAGACACCCACTGCAGCTATCAAGACAGCAATCAAGACACCCATAACAGCAGTCGCCGCCGTCGAGCCGGTGCTGGAGCGTCTACAACTACAGGGACCGCACTGGCAGGCCCGGATCGTCAGCTTTACCGCGGCCACGGATCACAACGATAACCTGGTTCAACACCGGCACCTGCTCCCTTACCGGCAACCGCAACAAACCGGCGGCAACCTGCTGGCACTGCGCGATCTGAGCGGTGCAGGCCAGGTTTGGGTGCTGAAACAATCCCCTGCCGGCGCCGATCAGCTCGCCTATCCAGGTTACGATTTTGCGTTGCAGGCCGGTGATATCCGCGTGGCCGGCACCGGTCTCGACCCGGCGCTGTTGACGCCGTCGGCGTGGCTGCCGACTTACGGCGCGGTGGTGGGGGTGGCCGATGACGATGAGCTGTCGCTGTTGCAGGCATTGCGCACCTACCAGGACCGGCGGCGCCGCTACCGGGCGCAACGCGATAGCATGGTCGTTATGAATACCTGGGGCGACCGCAATCGCGATGCGCGCCTGGGCGAGGCTTTTGCCCTGGCGGAACTGGAGGCGGGTGCGGCGCTTGGCGTCTCGGTATTGCAGCTGGACGACGGCTGGCAGGCGGGGTTATCGAAAAACTCCGCCGATCGCAGCGGCAGCCTGTGGGAGGACTGGCGCACCGAGAGCTGGCGACCGCACCCGCAGCGCTTTCCCCGCGGCCTGGGCCCGGTTGTGAGCGCGGCCCGGGCACACAATATGGAACTCGGCCTGTGGTTTAATCCGAGCGCTGCCAACAGCTTCGCCAAATGGCGCCGCGACGCCGATATCCTGCTCGGTCTCTACCGCGAGCACGGCATTCGGGTGTTCAAGATCGACGGTATCGAAGTGCCCGATAAAACCGCCGACACCAACCTAAGGCATTTGCTGCAGCGGGTCAGTGAGGCGAGTGGGGGCGATATTGTGGTCAACCTGGATGTGACTGCCGGGCGCCGGCCCGGTTATCATTACCTCACCCGCTACGGCAATTTGTTTTTGCAAAACCGCTACACCGACTGGGCCAACTACTACCCCTACCGCACCCTGCGCAACCTCTGGCAACTGGCCCGCTATGTGCCGCCGCAACAACTGCAAATCGAGTTTCTCAATATCTACCGCAATGCCGACAAATATGGCGAGGAAGACCCGTTTGCACCGGCCCGGGTCGGCTTTGAATACGCCTTTGCAGTCACCATGATGGCGCAACCGCTGGCGTTTTTCGAAGCCACCGGGTTGCCGCCGGTGGCCCGCCGCTACGGCACCACCATCAAGCGCTATCGCCAGCTGCAGGCCGGTATTCACAGCGGCCAGATTTTCCCGCTGGGTCGCGAACCCAATGGCCGCCAGTGGACCGGCTTTCAATCTATTGTTGATGACCGCAGCGGCTACCTGTTGGTTTTGCGGGAGCGCCACCGCCGTTCCCAACAGCCGTTGGTCACCTGGCTGCCACCCGGTGCGCAGGTGCGGTTTGAACGCCTGCTGGGTCGCGGCATGTCTTTCGAGGGGCGTGTCGATGCTGAAGGACGGGTCAATTTTCAGTTACCCGATAAGCACAGCTACGTGCTCTACCGCTACCGGCTGGCGCAGGTGCTGAATCCCGATTCCGGTTAGGCTGCCGGTTCTAAGCGGCTTGTCTGGCAATCTGGCGAAAGGTGTTGACCAGTTGCTCCGTCTCCTGAGCGCCGGTAATCATGGTGCTACCGTTGACGATAAAGGCAGGCACCGAGTGGATGCCAAGGTCCTGATAACGCCGCTGTTCGCGGCGCACTTCAGCGGCGTAGGCATCGGTGCTGAGAATGGCGTCCACGCGGTCGGTGTCGAGACCCAACCCGCCGGCTACCCGTTGCAGCACACTCGCCGCCGACGGGTTGTGGCCGGCGCTGAAGTATTCCCGAAACAGCGCCAGCTCGAATTCTGTCTGCCGGCCCATCTCCCGGGCCCAGTGTAAAACCCGGTGGGCGTCGAAGGTGTTGTAAATGCGACGTTCGTCGTTGAGGGTGAACTGAAAACCCACTGCGTGGCCGAGCTGGACAATATGGCGGCGTGCTTCCAGCATCATCTCCGGTGGCCGGCCATATTTGCGACTCAGGTGCTCGGTGACATTTTCACCGGCGGGCGGCATCTGCGGGTTCAGTTCGAATGGGCGCCAGGTCACCTCGAACTGCAGCTCATCGAGAAGCTGGCGCTGGGCCTGCTGAAGTCTGAGATAACCGATAATGCACCAGGGACAGACAATATCGGATACCAGATCGATTTTTAACGGCTTTGTGGTCGGGGACATGGCGAAGCTCCTTACAAAGACTTACTACGCACTACCCGGTCGTTTGGATGAGAGTTCTGCGGCCGGGGTCAGTTAAAGTTTCACCATCAGCTTGCCGCGGTTTTCACCGCTAAACAGCAGGTTGATCCCATCAATGGCGCTTTCCAGGCCCTCCAGCACATGAGTGCGATACTTGATCTGCCCGGCCATCAGGTAGGCGCCGACCTTCTGTGACAGCTCGCCCCAGCGGTGGCGCTCGTCGGGCATGGTAAAGCCCTCCACACGCAAACGTCTTTTCAGCAGTAAGATCCAACTGGGGCCCGGCATCGCGGTGGTGCGGTTGTAGTCGGCGATCATACCGCAGATGGCGACCCGGCCGTGGGGGTTCATATGGTTGATGGCGACGTGCTGGATCGGGCCGCCGGTGTTTTCAAAAAACACATCGATGCCGTCGGGAGCCGCCTGGGTCAGGGCCGTGTCCAGGTCGGCGGTTTTGTAGTTGATAACCGCATCGAAGCCCAACTCATCTGTCAGCCACTTGCACTTTTCGTCGCTGCCGGCCACGCCGATTACCCGCAAACCCTCGGCTTTGGCGATCTGGCCGACAATGGACCCCACTGAACCGGCGGCACCGGTAACCAGGACCGTTTCACCGGCTTTTGGCCGTGCCACTTCCATCAAGCCGTGATACGCCGTGATACCCGGCAGTGAGAGCACTGCCAGAATGGCTTCCGGATCTATTTCCGGCGGCACCGGGTTGAGACCGGCGCCGCTGGTGGCCAGATACTCAGTCCAGCCGATCAGACCGGCCACCCGGGTGCCCACGGGAAACTTTTCGTTTTGCGACTCCACCACTTCGCCGACGCCGTTGGAACGCATAACATCGCCCAGTTCAACCGGCGGTATATAGCTGTTGCGATCCTCGTTCATCCATCCCCGCATAGCCGGGTCCAACGACATATGGGTTTGCCGGACCAGGATCTGGCCTTCGCCCAGGGTCGGGGTCTCCATTTCCATGACCTCGAATACGTCCGGGGTAATGGTGGTCTGGGGTCGCTTTATCAGTTTGATGGCTTTGTAAGTCATAGAGCAGCTCCGGTTGCGAATATTGACTCAGGGGTGTGTCAGGGGAACAGGCGCCTGCGGCCGGACCGCGGGGTTGAGCGGGCTGCCATGCCTTAGTCGTCCCCCGTTCGATAGCATGATGAAACGTCGCGGCGGAAAATACCAGCGTTGGTTACAGGGTGAGTGTCAGTAGCACGCCAGCTGTTGATTGATTGGTTTTTATATAAAAAGTACATTATGAGTTGTGATCCGGATAGGCACTTTCTATCCGAAGTGAGAACAGCTAAGAACCCGGACCTCGAGCGGCAGACGGTCCTTATCCCTATTTGTGATGAGGCGACAGGTATCCTGACACAGGAGGTCATCGCCCGATCGCGCCTCCGGATTGCGGCCTGAACTTCACAATCAGGTAGGGTGGTTTGGTGGCCGATTCACCGCCATTGAGAACTGCGCTGCGGTGTAGTTGGTTGACCACGGCGTAGAGAAAACCACTATCACCGAAGCTGAACGCATCAACCCAAGACAGCCGGGGGTCTGAGATCAGCACTCTGTATTTACGGTCGGAGCCGATGACGCCGATTGCATTGTTTGCAAGATCACCGAGATACACATTGCCAGCGTTGTCGATGGAAATGCCATCGCAGATCGGCTTGTCCGACCACCGTTCGGCCTTGACTGCCAGATCATCATGGGCAAGCTCGGCATTGCGCAGGCCAGCCGTACGAATCCGATACATACTGCGTCCGTGCATAGGCCCGTAATACAACCATTCACCGCCCTTATCTATCGCGATGGGATTGATGCCGGTTCGAGGGCGAATTTCAGAGCCATCGTCCGCGAGGATTCGCACCGGACTACCGTCAATGACCAGCTCGATATCTTCGGGAATTACGCTTTTGTGGCCTTGTAGTACCCGGCGAGCAACACTTCGGACTGTATCGACCACGATTATTGCCGCATCCGCCCCACTGGCCGGATCGGCGATATAGACGGTATTGCGTACGGGGTCGACAGCCAGGTCGTTAAGGAATGATTGGTCGGTCGTGACTTCGGTTAAGTCAATATCGACAACCAGACGTTCCTCCGAAGCATCCCAGCCCACTAAACGGCGGGTAGTGCCACCGCGCATCGCATTATCTAGCAACCAGACTACGCCCTCAGCATCCGCCTGTAGTCCGAGCACTGAGTTGACGTTTGCGGCAGTGGCGAATGGTATAAGCTGGCCGTTGTCATCGATACTGGCGATCCGCAGGTCATGGCCGTAGAATTGATGCAGGCTGACGACGATTTTCCCGGCCGGCGTTACCGTGATGTTGCCTGGACCCTTGTCTAGTTGGGCAACAACTTCGAGTGTGGTTGCGACATCCTTACCGGATTCCCACTGAGTGTATGTGTGACTACAAGCACATACCATCATGACTGCGAGCATGCATAAAAAGACACTAGGCTGTTTCATTTCCTACTCCTTCTGTTTCAACCATTAGGCTTTTTGCCAAGAAAAACTAAAAAAAATCGTCCTGAGTGACCAGGAGGCAAGGATTACCACGCGCTTTAATAGCCGGTGAGTGTCAGGTCTTTAATTGAGAGTTTGTAAGCGTAATAACGGGACACTGCCCCCAGAACTGAGCACCTGGTAGGGTAGTATTAGGGAAAGCGTAACAAGTCCTTTTCTGTCGTCTTGGCAACTGTTATTGATAACCTCTTTGTTATCTGCGCACACATCACGTTCTGGTTCAAACCCGATCGCTTATCTTTTCGCAAACTCTCAATTAAAGACCTGACCCTCTTTTCGTTCCCGTCTTTTCCAGATTATCGTATCAGACGGCACGATTGCGCTATCGGCGCTCTCAGGTTTATTCCGGGCTGACGATCCCTGGTCCGAACAACGGTGCTGGAAAGCCGCAAGAGTGTCGTAGATATTTACACAATATCTACTCTTTAATTCTAACCTGTTGTTTAAAAAAGAAATTTTATTTGGTGTAAATCTTGCAGAGCGAAGGCTTTTCCGCACTTTTATTGGCGGGATACCAGATTTAAGACTGTAATAATAAACGATATGACCCAGCGTGGAAGCCCTCAATGTATATTTCTCATGACCAGTGGATGAAAGGTACCAAACTTGGTTTGACCAAACCCCGCAGTGCCAAATTGAAAGCCGTTGACAACGCGCTGCAGCAATACGATTTGCTGCGCAGCCAAAAACAGGTGAGATACCTGCGGACTTGTTTCAATACCTGGAAGCTCTCCAAGGGAGTGGACTGGGAGCAGAGTGCGCGCAACGGTAAGAACCTGGTTTCCGACCTGGAGAAGATGTTGAATATGAGTGATGCGCAACTGGCGCCCATAGACATCATTCGCAAGGAACAACAACAATTGCTGCAAAACATGTTTCGCCAGAAACAGCTCAAAAGCCGTGGGCTGGGGGGGATGGGAAAAAAGAAGAAGGCAGAGGTAGCCTTTACGCTAAAAAAGATTAAAGACGGGGCTGGCGCAGCGCAGCAGGCGGTGAAGGGCTCGCCGTCTGATGCCGGCAGTACCCGCGACAATGTGATGAGCCTGGTGTCTGAACTGTTCAACAATGCAGGACCGATCGGTGAGCTTCAACAGGAGATCGCGGCAGAGTTGGGACAGGGTTTTTTAGCAGATATGATCGCGGAGATGGTCCCCTACGCGGGCGTGATGAGATCCGGATACAATGTATTTGACAATTGGAAAAAAACGGCAAAAAGCGCCTACGCCAAGCACCGCGTCAACAAGGTGAAGGATGTGGCCGCGGCGGGCGACCCGCGGCGGGCGGTGGATGCGATCATCCGCGTACTCGAGCGAGAGAAGAATGAATACCTGATCAAGGCATCGCGCTCCACGGTCACGTTTACAGCGAAAGTCGCTGTACACGCTACCGGTGCCGGCGGCCTGGGTGATCCTATTATCGGTGGTGTATCGGCTATGGCCAATCTGGTTCATCTCATTTATCTGATTGGACGTGATTACGAGGAAAAGAAAGAAATTAACCAGGTACTTGCCAGTGGCGTCGCTCTGGATTACAGGGTGTTTGATGTCTGTCCTATTCTGGGTTGCTATTACATTGTCTGTTCGAATACATCGGATGTGATCGACTACATTATCGACGATATCGGCGCGGCCGCGTGGATGGATGACGTTGAACTACTGGCAAAAAGAATGCATATCGTTGACAAGGCGGCCCGCCACTTGATCGATAGACACCGCTACTATTTTGACAATATGCCTATGCTTAAAATGTCTTCGGATATGCTGAAGCAACGCGGTATCAAGGTGTCAAAAGCGGATAAGCTGTCATTCTATCTGAAACAAAAACGCGCCGGTATTCCTGTGTAGATTCCGGGTGATGCCACTCAATGGCACGTCCGTTGACCCGGGTATCGAAAAATACTACAGTACGACCGGCACTCAAGCATTACCTGGTGGCTTGTCCTTCAGGGCTTTGGGGTAACCCCAAGGCGGTGGTTTGTCGGCTTAACGTTGCAAGTATGGTATTGCACCTTCAGTGCAAAGCTATACTTGCGTGGGGCAGGGTTGAGTGCCATTCTCCGCCGCACTGATTATCCCGGGCGACTCCATGATACAAACCTTTACCCGAGAGCTGGCTCAGTGCCTGTACCACAGTGAATGGCATTTCACCACCTTGCTGGCGGCCTGTATCCAGCGGATTGACAATCTGCCGGATGATATCGACGGGTTTATCAGCCAGCTACTGAACGTTTACAACGAGAAACCGGCATTGGAGCTGCTGGCCGGCTTCCTCGAGCAGAGCCGGTGGGTGCGTTCATGGTTTGTCGTGCCGGCGCGGGCCCCCCGTTTTAGAATATATAACCTCGAGCCTGTCAGCGGCACCACCCGGGCCGAGTTGCCGCCACTCGACAGCCCCGCCGGGTTGTCGTTATGGTTGGGTCTGTCACCCGGGCACCTGGATTGGATCGCCGGTTTGAAAAGGGTCGATGCCAGCCGGCCCCGGCGGCTGGACAACTACCATTACTCGCTCCTGCGAAAGCGGCATACCGGCAGCCGCCTGATCGAATCCCCCAAGACGATACTCAAGGCAGTACAGCGCCGGATCCTCAACCGTATCCTGTGCCATGCGCCGGTGCACCGGGCAGCCATGGGCTTTCGCAAAGGCTGCAGCAGTCTAGACCACGCCCGGCTTCATTGCCGCAAGCGCTATGTCTTCTGTTTTGATCTGGAAAATTATTTTCAATCCATACAATGGCTGCCCGTCTGGCGGGTGTTTCGCACTCTGGGATACCCCAAGAAGACGGCTAACTATTTGAGCGCGCTCTGCACCCACGCCTGTCCCCCGGGCGCTCTGGCCCGGTTCGGCCTCGGCGACCACTACAACCGCCTGCTGAGAGAACGGCATCTACCCCAGGGAGCCCCCACCTCGCCGGCACTGTCCAATGCGATAATGCTGGGTCTCGATCGGCGCTTATCCGGTTTGGCCAGGCGGCTTGAGCTGGATTACTCCCGCTATGCCGATGACCTGGTGTTGTCGGGAAACGGCAAACGCAATTGGGACTTCCTTGCACCATTGGTAGGCAGCATTTGCCTGGACGAGGGTTTTTCACTCAATCATCGCAAAACCCGCCGGCTGACCCGGAGCCAGTCACAAAAAGTGGTGGGTGTGGTCGTCAATGAGAAAATCAATATAGACAGGCGCTACTATGACGACCTGAAGGCGACCCTGTTCAACTGTGTGCGTTTTGGTCCCGACAGCCAAAACAGAGGTCAACACAAGGACTTTTGCGCGCATTTACTGGGGAAAATACACTACGTCGCCTCCGTCAATACCAGCAAAGGTCAAAAGCTTTTACAGCTTTTTGACCGCATAGCGTTTTGACTACTTTTTGCAAACATCATAGTTTAAGAGATGCCGATGTGCGTAAAAATCCAGGACAAAGCTTCACAACTAAAAACGTTACTCTGACCCGAATGGTGTTACGCGTATCGGGTTCGCAGCGCCAGCCCCGCATCCCCACGGAGTGTGTTTTCCGTGATTGGTGCCGTCGCAAAGACACCGAGACCGACGCACAGGTATTCGTAGAGTGCCGTAGTCGTATGGCCGTTTTCCGAACCTGGCTGCTCACCGCGTGTATTGTGAAGAGCGTGCACCAGTTCATGGCCAAGACCGATGTACGGCGGGCGGGCGACGCCGCCGGCCGTCAGATTGGAGGCGTTCCATTTCACCCTCGCATGGCCACCTGGACCCGCGACGGCACCGTCGCGCAGTACCGTTCCGAGCACGACCTTGGCGTCATCCACGGCACCCGCCGCCACCCCGGCTGGAAACACCGTGGTGCCATTAGCCCAGTTCTGTAGGGTCGCGGCCGAGATCCATCCCACACCGTGTACGGCCGACGAGGGAGTGGCACTCGGCGGCCCCACCAGCTTATACACGGGTGAGTTGTCTATCTGTCCTTGCAGCCAAGTGAATGGTGCAGGGTTCCCAGCTGCTGGTGGATGACCGAGGGCCGTCAGCGCCGGCCCGATAAGAGCACCCACGTTGTTGGGATTGCCGATCAATGCGGCAGCCAGCGTGGTCTGGTAATTGTCCGGCCTCCCCCCAAAGATCGCACACTCGTTGCCTCCGCTGACCGTCGCGGCTGCACATTTAACCTCGGTCCAGCGTGCCGGACGTGCCGCCGCCTGCGCCTGCAGAGCCGCCAATAGAGCGTGCCCCGACGGCAGAGCATCCAACTGACTTAGGGCCAGCACGGCATCGACCTGATGCGACGGCACGTTCGGCTGCTTACACACATTGATGCCTGGCGTCTGTGCCGTACTTAGAGCAAAGGCAGGATTGACCGACACGTAGATAAAATTTGGGAAGCTATTGTATAACGCCCGGAGTGGGCCGTCGTATTTGATCTTTTTGGCCGCAGGAACATTGCCGATCGCCCGGATCAGTGCGAGCAAGTTGGCCCCGTTGGCCAGCGCGCCGTATGCATCGACAGCATTCACCACCGGAAGCATTGAACTCTGTGTGTGGAAACACGATGGTCCGCGGAGGTAAATCCGGCGGTTGGCGGCTGTCAGGTGAGTGACGAACTGCTGACGAGTTAGCATTGTGAGCTCCTTTTGGGCTTTGGTCTAACATTCTCTGCATCGGCCTTAGGGTCGAGTGGTGAAGCAACTGGACTCAGTGTGGTTACTTGATTACCGTCGTACTTTGACGCATCGTTTTCCTTGTTACTGCTCATTGGTTTATCTCCTTACTGACTGGTTCCCATCCGGAAACTGCATAATTCCTCTAAACCTTCATTCCCGCCTTCGCGGGAATGCGCTTTAGCCACAGTACTTTGAAGTAATACCGAATCGATATAAAAAAGGTTGCAGTTGATTTACAGGTAACTCTACCCCGGAGAGGACAGAAGCGCGGGAATACAGAGACTTTTGCCTGTTTACGCAGCAAACCCCCAGGGCCCCTAACGGACAATCTATGGTGAAAAAACGAAGGTCGCGTGCTCCCAGGCCAAGAGCATTTGCAAACCTTATTCAATATGAGTGGAAAAACGCCTCGGTTGACCCGCCGGACCGGAAAAATACATGACCGCTTTGTAAGAAAACGGCTTGGATGTCGAAGATGTGGGTCTGACCGAAACTTACAAATTAAGTGAGGAAAGCCACGCTAGTGGTTTACCAATTCTTTAGTGATCAACGCTCCGTCAAAGCCAGCTTCAGGGCCAGTCCCGCAAACACGGTGCCGGCGATGCGATTCAATACTTTTTCAGCGTGTTCCGATTGTTTGAACCAACGGCCGAGCCTGCCCGCCAGCAGGCTGATACAGCCGAATACCAGCAGTGCCGATGCGATGAATAAGAGACCCAGGACGATCAATTGCCCGCTCAGGGAGCCGGCACCGGGATCGGCAAACTGCGGCAGGAAGGCCAGAAAAAATATCGAGACCTTGGGGTTGGTGATATTCATAATGATACCGCGCCGGTAGAGACTTCGGCCTGTCAGGTGCGGCTTATCGCCGTTGCCGCCGGCGTTTTTTCCAGCTCGAAAAGCCTGCCACGACAAATACAGCAAATAGGCAGCGCCCATCAGTTTCAGCAGCGTAAAAGCAAACGCCGAGGTCTGAAAGATCACCGCCACCCCAAAGGCCACTGCCGTGGTATGGACCAACAGGCCGGTGCACAGACCCAGGGTAACCAGCAGGCCGGCGGCGGCGCCCTGCAGCATCGACTGGGTGAGGACAAATATATTATCCGGCCCCGGGGCGAGCGCCAGCAGGACCGATGCGGTGATAAAAATAAACGCAGTGTTCGGGTCAATCATAGCTGTGTGTATCGGTTGTCCGGACTACGGTTTTCACTCCTTGCTCAGGTGCGCCAGCGTATGGGCATGTTGCTCCCAGTTGGCGCCGTCGAACTGAGTTCTCGCAATCGACGATGGCACACTGTCCAGGCAGCGCAGGTTGACATCGATACCGTCGGGGTTGGAGCGCGGTGTATAAAACGGTTTGACACCGCAAACTTTACAGAATGTGTGTTTCGCCACTCCGGTGTTGAACGTATAAGTCGTCAGCGCCTCGGCTCCGCTCAGCAAAGTGAATTTGGATTTGGGTAAGATTAGATGCACGAACCCGGTTTTCTTGCAGATCGAACAATTGCAGTCCTGTACATCGATCTGATCGGGGGCTTCAACCTCGAAAGTCACCGCTCCGCAGTGACATGCGCCTTTATAGATCATCGCCGAACTCGCTTTGAGTTAGTGCACCCGCACCCGCAGAGTGCTGGTCGTTGGCTGCCCCGCTCGACCGGATAAAATTCGCAATATCGTTCAACACCGGGTGACTGTCTCGCAGCGGTTTCGATAGCGCCGCCAGAATACCGGCGTGATCGATATCGGGATACAGCCGGGTTTCGACGCTGCCGTGCAGGCGGTTTATCTTGGCGGCGAGATTGACGAGATTTTTTTGCTTGACCATCGTATCGTCGAGACCGTGCAGTAACAGCATGGGCGGCTCGCCGCCGTCGACAAAATTGATCGGTTGTGACGCCGGGTAGTTTGCCGGCGGACCAAACAACGTCTGCTGATAAGCTTCGTTGAGCGGCAAAAAGTCATAGGGCCCCGCCAGGCCGATAGCTCCGCGCACCTGCTTGCGCACCGCCGGAGCCAGGTAGTTTTCATCGAGCGCCAGCATCGCCGCCAGATGAGCGCCGGCGGAGTGCCCCATCAGATAAATGCGGTCCGGGTCGCCGCCATAGTCGTCGACATTCGCCGCGACCCAGGCTGTTGCGGCAGCAGCATCATCCATAATTTGGCGAAACTTCACCTGAGGGTGACGGCGGTAGTCGGCCAGTACGGCCGTAAAGCCGCTGGCGGTCAGTGCCTCGCCGACAAAGCGGTAGTATCCCTTGGTGACCGTATCACAGCCGCCCCAACAACCACCGTAAAAAAACACTACTGTCGGACGCGGTGCGGAAGCTGCCTCGGGGGTGTAGATATCGAGGCGATTGAGCGGGTCCGGGCCGTAGGCAATATCGGTGACCCGGGTGTAGTTGCCAAACCACGCCAGGGTGTTCACTACGGCCAGGCTTATTTGGGTGCAGCCCCCGAGCGCCAGCAGACAGGATCCCAGCAGCGCGGCGCGGATATATCGGCCCAGTCTTAAAAACGGGGAACCCAAAAACAGGCGTTTCGGGCCCAGAGATTTCGAATGCAGTGGCTGGAAACGTGGAGTGTGGCGCATATGCATAATTCGTAACAGTCTTTGCCAACCGGCGGCACCGGCAAAGCCGTTATAATAGGTCATCTTTGCAAATCGTAGCTACCAATGACGACAGAAATACGCGCCGATGTGTTACTGGTGACCCGGGGCCTGGCGGCCTCTCGCACCCAGGCCCAGCGTTTGATTGGCCGCCAGCGGGTACAGTTCCTGGCCGGCGGGCGCTGGCAGTCGCTGGCCAAACCCAGCCTCAAGCTGGCGGCTGACACCCAGTTCACCGTAGCGGCGGATGCGGCTGAACGCTATGTGTCGCGTGGTGGCCTGAAACTGGCTGCTGCGCTGCAGAGGATGGATTTGGCGGTAACAGATGCTGTGGCGCTGGATGTGGGCCAGTCCACCGGCGGTTTTACCGACTGCCTGTTGCAGGCGGGCGCCGCGCGGGTGGTGGGAGTGGATGTCGGGCGCGGGCAATTGGCGCCGGCCCTGCGTGACCACCCGCAGGTGGTGTGCTTGGAGGGTGTCAATGCCCGCCAACTGCCCGCGGCGCAATTGTTGGGTTATACCGGCGGTGGGGGTTTTGATATCGCCGTGATGGATATAGCGTTTATCTCTCAGACCCTGGTACTGACGGGGCTGGCGCCGCTGATCGGGGCCGGTGGCCACTTTGTCAGTCTGGTAAAACCGCAGTTCGAAGTGGGCCGGGCCGGTGTCGGCAAAGGTGGTTTGGTGCGTGATCCTGCGCTTTACAAGCAGGTGGAAGCGAAAATCCGACGCAGTGTCGAGGCCTGCGGACTTGTGATAGCGGATTATTTTGACAGTCCCATCACAGGGGGTGACGGCAACCGCGAGTTTTTACTGGTGGCGCGTAAGCCGGGACGTTGATGGTATCGACTTACTATAGAATCGAAGTGCTGCTCAATAGCCAAAGTCGATTGTTTCCGCTGTTTAACCGAGGTGCCCATGTACAAACTGTTGGTGATAGTTGTGTCCTGTATACCGGTGACTGTTTGTTTTGCAGTAATGCCTCCGACGCCGAATCCGGAAGCTGCCGATAACATCAAATTATTGCCGGATGCTATTGAGAGTGAGACAGCCATGGATGCCGCCCTGCGCAGACTGGTGCTGCTGGCCAAGCAAGACCTGGCCCACCGCCTGAAAATGGATGCGGCGGCGATTGAGTTAGTGGAGGCCCGCCATATCACCTGGCGCGATTCGAGTCTGGGTTGCCCCAAGCCTAACGCCCAGTATATGAAGGTGCCGAGCAAAGGCGCGCGCATTACCCTGAAGGCGGGAGAGCGAACTTATCGCTATCACAGCGGTGAGAATCGGCCGTTGTTTTACTGTGATGCGATTGCTCCGCTCGGGTCTCTGTCTTTTCGTGACGGCAGCATTTGAGAACAGTCGGAGACCGACTTCCGACTGGTGCTGCCGGTATAGCTGCCAACAACAACGCTTTTGAAACCCGCCCGGCAACTGTTTATGGCTGCCGCACGTACTGGGGCGAGTGAAAAATTGTGCCTAGAGCGCCGGGCGCCGCAGCAGGTCGTCAATACTTTGATGGTGATTGAAATCGACCCGTTCGATATCGGCTCTGTAGGTAAGCGGCGATTGTCCGCCGGACGACTCATTGTAATCGGCGACCAGGTTGGCGAAACGCCGCAGTGATATATCGGCGCTGACCTGATCGGCATGGCTCAGGAACACTGCAAATTCGTTCTCCGCCAGTTGGCCGACCACATCGGAAGCGCGAAAGTTGCCGCCCAGAAGCTGCGCAAAAGCCGCCGCGGTTTTGCGATCCTCCAAATTCAGGTAAATCATCGATGCCTGGTCTTTATGCCGCTTACAAAGGCCGAACGCGTGCTGTGACAACAGTATAAAACCGCGGCGGTTGGACAGTGCGGCGCTTGCGCTGGGAGTTTTCATGGTGTTGGCGATGGATTCCTGGTTCAACAAAGCGGGCCGTTCGTTATTCTATCGGAAACCCTGCCCGGTTAGCCAGGCCCAGTATTTTTTGTTATGTGCGTGCTCCGGTAACCGAACCGGTTTTAGAATGGATGGAGGCACAAGAATCCGGGTTAGTGTTTTTTATCACTTAAGAGGTGTAAAAAAAATCGGCGCCTTATTGACGTTGTTTTGTATAACGCAGCCGTTGCATTGTGGTGTCAAAAACTTGTCGACTGTTTGATACCGGCGTCTTCCGGCTTACTCAAGCGTGCTTCTGTAGTCCAGGTACAACCTGTAAGTTTTTGTTATTTCAAACAAGCTGTGATTGTTATTCTCTCGTCCGTAATTTTTTAGCCAATGTATTTTCCTTTAGCGTTTTTTAGACAGCTTTGCCGCAACGATCTCGTCTGAATATTCTCTGCTGAATAAAGTTGTTTGAATGTCTGTTGTAGTGGTCATGGCGCCGGTAACCATCACCTACCGGTGCCATGACCACTGCGGGCGCTAGGGACAGCTGCCCAGAGTAAAGTACCCCGCCGGCGCCTCCGCCAACGTCTTGCTGTCGAAAAAGCTGTACAGACCCAGGTAGTCGCCGGAGCCCTTGGCACAATAGCTCACCAGTGCGCATAACTGCGCGCGGCCTGCCAACACGTGGCCTGCGGTGCTGGCGGTATATTCGGTGCAGTTGCCCGGGTCCCCGCCCCCGCCGTTATCCTGGACCGGGCCAATACAGCCGGCGTTGTCGCTCCAGCGATTATCCGTACCTAAAAACAAGGTAAAGGGTTCGCTGCCGTAAGTGAGGTAGCAGGTGGCATAAGCGGTGAAGTCCAGGCGACCGGCATCGATATGCGCTGTCAGGGTGGCGCTGATGCCCGCGTCCGCCAGCGTGAAAGGTATGGGCGCGGAGGTGGTCGAGTTGCCGCCGCTATCGATTGCCGTGATCGTGACGCTGTGGGTGCCGGCGCCGAGTTCGCAGTTAGCCAGCGTAAAGCTGCCGTCGGCCGTTGTCGTGACGGCAATGCCGGCGCCGCCGTCGAAGCTGGCGCTGATACTGTCCAGGTTGTCATCGGGGTCGATTGCCTTGCCGCTGACGGTGACGCAGGCACCCTCGGTGAGTGCGGCCAACTCGCTCAGCACCGGCGCGCTGTCGGGTGGCGCCGGACCCAATCGGACAGTCGCTGTCTGACTGGCTGTCGCCCCCTGATCGTCTTCGACCACAACGGTGACGCTGTAGTTACCGTCGGCCAGCGCCTGGCTGTTACCGCTGAAAAAGCCGGCGCCGTCTACCGCCAGGTCGAAGCTGTCGACCTCGGTTCCAAGCGCTGTGGACTCGATGGATATATAGATATTCACCACGGTGCCGTCGGCGTCTGTAGCGAGGCCGGTTACCAGTATGGTGCCGCTGTCTTCCTGTAGTTGCAGACTGCTGAGCGCGGGTGGGAGATTGGTCTGCGCGCGCCGGTTGTTGGCGAACAAAAACCCGGTCAACACCTGCGGATAGTTGACGCTGGCGTGGTCGATATAGTTGCTGCTGCCGGCGGAACCCTGGCCCGCGGGCCAGGCGTGGCCCATGCCTGCCACCGCAATCAGGGACACCCGGGTGCCGCTGCCGTCGCTCCAGGTGGTTTCTGTTCCGCCGCCGGGGATGGCGTCGCTGCCGGCATCGGCGCCGGCGCCGTACAGGGAGGCGAAAATAGAGGCGTTGAGATCGTTGTAACCGGTGGCCACCAGTGTGTCGGCCGTGCCGTAGATAACCGAGGCCACCTGGGTCGCCAATTCTGTCTGCACCGTGCCGGCGAAATTCAGGCAGAGGTTTTCAGCGGCGCCGGCGGTGGTCGCGACACTGCCGATCTGAAACGCGCTGGTGCCGATGGCCGGGCCGGCGTTGATGCCCACTCCGGCAAATACATCCGCCGCCAGGCAGGCCAGCACCGCCGTCTGGGTGGCGCCGGAGGAGAGGCCGCTGAGATAGACCTGGTCGGCGTCGATATTCAGTGCCGGCCGCGCTGCCAGTGTCAGGGCCAGTTGAATCAGGTTGTCGTTGTATTTATTGTTGCGGCTTTGCTGGTTGCCGTAATAGTCCCAGCAGCCGGCGATAACGCCGCCGCCGGGGGCGTCGGGGATGGCCACCACCATGCCGTACTGATCGGCGCTGGCCTGCCAGTTGGCGCCGGATTTAAGATCGGCGGCGGACTGGGCGCAGCCATGCAGATTGATCATCAGGGCCCGCCGGTCGTTGAGTGCCGGTGCCGTGGTGGGGGTATAGAGGTTTACGCTCATACCGGCGATGGACTCCTGGGTCCAGTTGCCGGCCTGGGTGAACGACGAAAATATCGCGGTAATAGTCAGGATGATTTGGCGTAAATTCATGGCCTGGGCTCTCTCAGTTTTTGTTGTCGGAGTTGCCGGCAAGCGTAATACAGATGGAGAGTTGTCGCGTGACCGCAGACTGCTACCTTAGTCGCGTTTACGACTAAGGTAGCATGGCCGACGAAGGTCGTATCGCGGGAATTGCCTTTGATGGCATCTGGCACCACTTATGGTAGGACTACTCGCGGCGGCACCATGCTAAGGGGACGTAACTTTAGTTGCGTCCCCTTAGCATGGTGCCACTCCCCTTTCTTAAGGCACCAGTTCGTTTTACTGCGGTTTCTCTATTGTCTGTTCAGCGGGTTTTTGAGTGGGTGATGATGTCCTTTGCTGTATTGTGCCGCCGGGTGAGGTGCTGTTTTTGGGGTGGCGTGGTTCCCCTCGAAGGGGTCGTGCCGCCGGAAGCGGCGCCAGTTGGCGTTGGCGTGGATCCCTTCGAGGGGGACGCAACTAAAGTTACGTCCCCGCACCTCGCCAATAGCACCGCCCCTGTCGCTTTGGTTACCATGGGGATTTCCCGTCAACAGCACCGGAGTCGCCGTCATGAGTGAAGTCAACGCCATTCACCACCTCAACTTCCTGGTGCGTGACCTGAACCAATCCATGGGGCAGATGCAGGCTGTACTAAACCGCGAACCGGTGCTCGAATCCCTGCCCCAGCGCCAGGTAAAAACAGCGCGCTTCGACCTCAACGGCACCTGGCTGGTGCTGGTGCAGCCGCTGACGGCGGACTCTGCCGTAGGCCGCATTCTCGCCGACCGGGGCGAGGGCTTGTTTCTGCTTTCCTTTGGCGTCGACTCCCTGGAAGCCAGTCTCGCCAACCTCCAACAACGGGGCCTGCAGGCCGATGGCGAGCCCCGCCAAGGCCTGGATAACTGGCGGGTCTGTGACCTGGCGGTGGGAAGCGGTCTCGGTCCGGTCTTGCAGCTTTGCCAGACTTGATCTCTAATTTCAAATGTAAATTTCAATTTGAAATAATTTTTTTCAGACTGAAACTGAAGGCGAGCCTGTTCTCCGTTGAGCTGAAATCCATAGCGTCTTGTTTTTTAACGATTTTATGGGGATTCACGCGCCGCCCCCGGCGCTGGCACGTGCTTTGCCTTTCTGTCAGGAACAAGCGTGAACGCCGGGCGATCACGGATAAGTCACACAGAATCAATCAATAGTGCCGCAGGGCGGTGTGGGGAAGCTGATGAATAAACCGTTGACAGGAGTCCGGGTGCTGGATTTAACACATATGTTGTCAGGCCCCTACGGCGCCATGATCCTGGCCGATCTGGGTGCCGAAACCATCAAGGTCGAGCCGCTGCAGGGTGAGGGAACCCGCAAGCTGCTCGCCAGGGACCCAAAGAACTCCCTCGACGGCATGGGCGCCTATTACCTGACCCTCAACCGCAACAAAAAAAGCGTGGCCATTGACTTGAAGAGCGACAAGGGACTGGCGGTGTTTTACGACCTGGTAAAAACCGCCGATATCGTGATCAGCAACTTCGGCCCGGGTGTCGCCGAAAGGCTGAAGATCGATTTCGATCACTTGCAAACAGTCAATCCCCGCATCATCACCTGCGCCATTTCCGGCTTCGGCTCCTCGGGTCCGAAGCACAAACGCCCGGCCTTCGACCAGGTGGCCCAGGCTACCGGCGGCGGCATGTCCATCACCGGGGCCGATCCCCAACACCCGGTGCGGGCCGGCATTCCCATCGGCGATCTCGGCGGCGGTATGTTCGGTGTGATGGGGGTGCTGGCGGCGCTGTGGGAGCGGGAGCGCAGCGGCTGCGGCCAGCACGTGGATATCTCCATGCTCGACTGCCAGATATCGCTGTTGAATTATATGGCGACCATGTACTTCCTCTCCGGTGAAAACCCCTACCCGATCGGCAATTCCCACTTCGTGCACGTACCCTACAACACCTTTACCACCGCCGACGGTTTTATCGTGATTGCCGTGATCACCGACAACTTCTGGCAGAACCTGAAACAGGTGGTGGATTGCGCGGCTTTCGACGATGCCAAATACGACACCCAGCCGGGGCGCTGGGAGGACCGTGATTTTATCAACGCCACCCTGAATGAAATATTGAGCGGCAACACCAGCGCCTACTGGCTCGAGCAGTTGGAGGCCATGCGTATTCCCTGCGCACCGGTCAATAATTTTGAGCAGGCATTGTCCGACGAACAGGTGCGCTATCGCAATATGGTCGTCGATTTAAAACACCCCGACGGCGCCACCACCCGGGGTCCGGGCAATCCCATCAAATTATCGCGCAGCAGTGAGGAAAGCTTTTCCGCCGCACCGACGCTGGGACAGCACACTGATGAAGTGTTGACGCAGTATCTCGATTACGAACCGCAAACCGTCACGCAACTGAAAGCAGCGGGAGTCATAAAATGAATGCCGCCAAACGCGAACAGATAGTCGTTACCGACGTGGGGCCCCGCGACGGGCTGCAGAGCCAGGAAAAAATTCTGACGCCCGAGCAACGCCTGGCGCTGATCGACGCACTGTTGCTGGCCGGGGTACGGCACCTGGAAGTCGGCAGTTTCGTATCGCCGAAAGCCGTGCCCGCCATGGCCAATACCGACGCGGTGGTGGCGGGGTTGCCGCCGCAGGCCGCCCACTACACCGCCCTGGTGCCCAACTTCAAGGGTTATGAGCTGGCGCGGGCGGCGGGCCTGCGCAGTGTCACCATGGTGGTCTACGCCAGCGATGCCATGAGCCAGGTCAATGTCGGCAAAGACTGGCTGACCATCGAGGCCGTCACCGAGGAGATGTTGCAGCAGGCGGCCGGTGACGGCATCGAAGTGATCGTTACCGTAGCGGTGGCTTTTGGCTGTCCTTTCGCCGGGAACACGGAACCGGCGGTAGTGGAGCGCATTGTCGAAAAATTCCTGGCCCGCGGCGCGGCGCAGTTGGTGCTGGCCGATACCATAGGCGCGGCTAATCCGGCCCAGGTAAACACCCTGGCCCGGGCGCTGGTAAGCGCCCAGGGTGCGGCGCAACTGGGCTGTCACTTCCACGACACCCGGGCGCTGGGGTTGGCTAATGTCTATGCCGCCGTCGAGGCGGGTGTTCGCCGTTTTGACGCCGCTATCGGCCGCCTCGGCGGTTGCCCGTTTGCACCCGGTGCGGCGGGCAATGTGGCCACCGAGGACGTGGTGATGCTACTGGAGCAGTTGGGTTTCGACACGGGTATCGATATGGCCGGTCTGCTGCAGGCGGCGCAGCTTGCCAATACCTTGACGGGCGCCGCGCCCGGCGGCCGTGCCAGCGCCTGGTTGCAAAAATCGGTAGACAAAACCGCGCAAACCGCCTCGCAACGGCAATCACAACAACCATTACAAAAAGACGCCGGCGATCGTATGCCGGCCTGAACCTGTAGACCTGAGCCTTTGCACTTGAGTCTGTGAAAGAGGCACGTGAAAACGACGGTAATAAAAATTAACGTTTACGCAACCGGGAGCGATTTATGAGTTATCGATTGGGTGTCGATGTGGGGGGTACCTTTACCGACCTGCTATTGATGAACGAGGACACCGGCGCAACCTTCACCGCCAAGGTGCCCTCGACGCCGAGCGATGCGTCGGTGGGTGTCCTGAACGGGGTGGCGGCCATCTGTGCGGAGTCCGGTGTCGCCCCGCAAACCATCCAGCGGGTCATGCACGGTACCACCGTGGCGACCAACGCGGTGTTGACCGGCAAGGGTGCCAAGGTCGCCCTGGTGACCACCAAAGGCTATCGCCAGGTGTTGCAGGTGGCGCGTTCCTTTTGTCCGGGCGGGCTCGGCGGCTGGGTCAGTTATGTGAAAGCGCCGCTGCTGGCGCCGCTGGAACTGACGATCGAAGCTGACGAGCGCATCGATGCCGAAGGTGCGGTGGTCACCGAACTGGATGAGGCGGCGCTGAAAGAGAGCCTGGCGGCGCTGCGGGCCAAAGGCGGTATCGAAGCGCTGACCATCAGTTTTGTAAATGCCTATCTCAACGGCGAGCACGAGCGGCGCGCCCAGGCAGTGGCGGAACAGGTGTTTACCGATATTCCCATTTCCATCTCCTCGGCGGTAGTGCCGGAGATGCAGGAGTACGAGCGTACCGAGACCACCGTGGTGAACTCCTATGTGCGCCCGGAAGTGGCCAAGTACGTCACCCATCTGCAACAGGCGCTGGAGCAGCAGCTCGGTGATGACGTGCAACTTTCCATCCTGCGCTCCGACGGCGGTCTGGCCTCGGCGCGCGCCGCCGCCGAAAGTCCGGTCAATATGCTGCTGTCCGGGCCCGCCGGCGGTGTGGCCGGGGCCATCTACTTTTGCCAGCGCGCCGGTTTTCGCAATATTCTGACGTTTGATATGGGTGGTACCTCCACCGATGTCGCACTGATACAAAACGCCCGCGCCAGAACCCGGCGCGAAACCCGTGTCGGCGACGTGACGGTGCGGGCGCCCTCGGTGGATGTGCGCACGGTCGGCGCCGGCGGTGGCTCCATCGCCTTTGTGCCGGAACTGACCCGGGCACTGCGGGTGGGACCGGAATCGGCGGGCGCGGAGCCCGGTCCGGCGGCCTATATGAAAGGCGGCAAGCTGCCGACAGTGTGCGATGCCAATGTGGTCCTCGGTTACCTGCCCGCCGATGTGCAGCTCGGCGGCAAAATGGCGATCAGTCGCGAAGCGGCGACGGCGGCGGTGCAAACCGTCGCCGACGCCATGGATATCGATCTGATGGCCGCCGCCGAGGGCATTATCAAAATTGTCAACGAATCCATGTTCGGCGCACTGCGACTGGTGTCGGTGGAACAGGGTTTCGACCCGCGGGACTTCGCCCTGGTGGGCTTTGGCGGCGCCGGTCCTCTGCACGCCAATGCGCTGGGCCTGTTGAGCGGGGCCTGGCCGGTGATTATCCCGCCGGGGCCGGGCGTGCTTTGCGCCTACGGCGACGCCAATACCCGGGTGCAGGATGAAGCCTCCCAGACGTTTGTGAAAATGACCGCGGCGTTGAGCGCCGAGCAATTGTCCGCCGCCCTGGCGGAACTGAAAGACCGGGCCGCCGCAGCGTTGATTGCCGACGGTATCGCCGAGAGCGAGCTAGACGTTTTGTACCAGGCGGACCTGCGTTACGCCGGCCAGGCATTCCAGATTACGGTGGACTTCACCGACACGGAACTGCAACAACAAGGCATCGCCCTGTTGACCGAAGCGTTCGACAAAGAACACGAGCAACTCTTTACCTTTGCGCTCGAAGAGGGTCATGAAATCGTGATGCTGCGGGCCATCGCCCAGGTGCACGCCAAGCAGATCGACACCAGTGCCCCCGGCAGCACCGCGGCCACGCTGGACGATGCGGTTATTCACCAAAGCCGTTATTACTACGGCGGGGAATATCACGATGCCACCATCTACGACCGCGGTCTGCTGCGCGAAGGCTGGCTGGTGACGGGTCCCGCCATTGTCAACGAAATGGACTCCACCACCGTTATCCTGCCCGGCCATACGGCGCGGGTGGATGCCATCGGCAACTTACTGATCAATCCAGCAGACTAGTCCGGGAGGGAGTCCAATGAGTGCAACCATTATCGAAACCAACACCCGGCCGTTCAACCAGGTCGACGTTGACACCGTGACGGTGGATATTATTGAAAACGCCTTGCGCAATGCGCGCGAGGAGATGGACGCGGTCTTGTTTCGCACCGCTATGAGTCCGGGCATTCGCGAACAGGGCGATTGTTTTCCGATGATCGCCAACCGCGACGGCAAAATGGTGGTGGGACAGTTCGGCTCGTTTATCTACGGTTTTACCGAAGCCTACAACGAGCAGATTGAGGAAGGCGATATTATCCTCACCAACGATCCCTATATGTGTAACGCAGCCGTGTCTCACCTGCCCGACTGGATCGTGCTGGTGCCGATCTTCAAAGACGGCCGGCATATCGCCTGGTCGGCCATGTTCGGTCATATGTCCGACAACGGCGGCATGGTGCCGGGGTCGATTCCGATCCGCGCCAACAGCATTTACCAGGAAGGTATCCGCATTCCACCGACCAAGTTGTATAAAAAAGGCGAGTTGCAAAGTGATGTACTGGAGTTGATTTTGCACAATGTGCGCACGCCGCAATGGAACCGCTTTGACCTGAATGCCCTGGTGGCGGCTTGTCGCACGGCGGCCAAACGCTGCGTGGAAATTGCCGAGCGTTTCGGCGACGATGTGTTTCACACCACCATGAACATTATGCTCGAGCGCAACTACCAGGCCATGAAGGTGATTATTGAAACCATAGTGCCGCAAGAGCCGCGGGTGTTCGAGGATTACGTCTGCGACGACGGCGTCGGTTGCGGGCCCTACAAAATTCGCTGCAAAATGTGGCGCGAGGGTTCGAAAGCGATTTTCGATTTCGACGGCACCGATCCCCAGGCCCAGAGTTCGATTAACTTTTATCTCAATGAAGAGATGTTCAAAATGTTTTTCGGCTCTTTCACTATTAATTTGTTCGATCCCCAGATTCTTTTCAATGACGGTTTTTACGATCTGGTGGATGTGCGTATTCCGGAAGGTACGCTGTTGAAACCCAAATTCCCGGCACCCTTGTCGGGCCGCACCCACGCGCTCGGGCGTATCTTCGATGTGATGGGCGGCCTGCTGGGCCAGTCAGCGCCCGACGCTATCAATGCCGCCGGCTTCTCCGATTCGCCGCACTTGTTTTACTCTGGCTACGATCGCAAAGGTGAATGGTTTCAACTGTTCCAGATCGGTTTTGGCGGCATCCCCGGCCGGCCGGTTGGCGACGGGCCCGACGGCCACTCGCTGTGGCCGGGTTTTACCAACGTGCCGAATGAGTTTATCGAAGCCTACTTTCCGCTGCGTATTGAAACCTACGCCACCATTCCCGACTCCGGCGGTGCTGGTCTGCACCGCGGCGGCAACGGCCTGTCGGTGGCCTACCGCTTCCTGGTGGACGGGCGTATCGCCATTCACGACGAGCGCTGGTTGACCTATCCCTGGGGTGTCAAGGGCGGTGAGCCCGGCATGCGTTCCACCAAGAGACTGGTGCGCGGCGACGGCAGCGAACAGTGGCTGCCGGCCAAATGCGAGGATATCGAGGTCAAGGCCGGCGATCTGCTCTACTTCAACACCTGGGGCGGCGGTGGCTGGGGCGACCCCCTGGAGCGCGACGCCGAACTGGTGCACGCCGATGTCGAGCGCGGCCTGGTCAGTGTCGCCGGTGCCCGGCGCTACGGGGTAGTGATTGGCGCCGCCGGTGTCGATGCCGGGGCGACGGCGGCGCTGCGCGAGAAAATGGCGGCGGCGCGCACCGATGGCGGCCTGTTTAATTTCGGCGGCACCATCGAAGAAATCAAAGCGCGCTGTGAGGCTGAAACGCATCTGCCGCCGCCGCTGGCGCCTACATTTTGAGGGCAGGTCGCTTTGGCAGGGTGCGATATCAAGGTTGTGGTTGTTGCAAAGGCACCATTTTGGTGGGTGTCTTGTTAAGAGCCGCCGATTTGAATGGGCGTCTTACTGTCGGTTTCTTGAAGTGGGTGTCCTGTTAAGAGCTTCCTGTTAAGAGCTTGTCGGTTTCTTGAAGTGGGTGTCCTGTTAAGACTGTTAAGAGCTTGAAGTGGGTGTCCTGTTAAGAGTTAGAGTTTAGGAGAGCACTGGTTTGAGTGAGTGTCCTGTTAAGAGAGCTAATCGGGAGAGTATCTTGTTGAAACAGTATCCGGGCGCGTACCCGGTCCGGAACGTTGACAATGGCACTTGAACGCAAGAGCCAGCGCCCGGGCCGTCGCCCGGCGCTGTTACTGGTGGATCTGAGTCACGGGTTTACCGATCCGAACTCGCCGCTCGGCACCGAGTGCGGCAGTGTTATTGAAGCCAACCAGACGCTGTTGCGCTACTTCGCCGCCGCCGGTTGGCCGGTATTTTTCAGCACCGTGGTTTACGACACCGAAAGCCAGGCGCGGGTATTTCGCGCCCGGCTGCCGGCGTTGAATATCCTGCAGCGGGGTTCGCACTGGGTCGAAGTGGACAGCCGGCTGGGTCAGCCGGAACCCTGGCAGTTGATTGAAAAGCATTGGGCCAGTGCGTTTTTCGGCACCGATCTTATTGATCGGCTGCGGGCTCAGACTGCGGACTCGCTGGTGGTTACCGGGCTCACCACCAGCGGCTGTGTCCGCGCCACGGCCGTCGACGGGCTGCAGCACGATTACCCGGTTTTTATTCCCCGCGAGGCGGTCGGCGATCGCACCGAAGCCGTGCATCGGGCCAACCTCTACGACCTCAATGCCAAGTATGTGGATGTGGTCGACCTCACCGAACTCTTGGGCGCATTGGAAGGTAAACATGGTCTCGGGTAATGGGGCGAATCTGCAATTGCCGCGGGTGCTGATATTCGGCTATCGGGAATTCAGTCACCTGGTCAGCAGCTTGCTGGCGGAGTTCCAGACCCGGGCGGAGTTTAGAATTGTCGACTCCATCGTCGACAGCTTTGCCGACCTGAGCACCCATATCGCCGATTTCAGCCCCGATGTGGTGGTCAGCGCCGGCTCCAATGCGGCTTACCTGAAGTCTGCGCTGGACCTGCCGGTGGTGTCGCTGGAAGTGACAGAGAGCGATATCGTCGAGGCGGTTACCAAAGCGGCGGCGGTCACCGATACGATTTTAATGATCAGTTTCAACGCCGAGCCGCGCATTTTGCCGCATCTGGAAAGCAGCCTGGGGGTCAAGATCACCTACAAGCGCTACCGCACACCGGAGGAAGCGCGGGAAACCTTCTATGTGCTCAGCAAACAACCCTGGGGTGCGGTGCTCGGCGCCAGCTTTATCTGCGGCCTTGCCACGCAGGAAGGTTTCAAGTCATTTCTGTTCTACTCCCGCGAATCCTGTCGTCGTATGCTGCTGCGGGCGATCGATACAGGTATTCACCATCGCGATACCAAGAACAGTCGCGCGCTGAGCAACTGGATTATCGAGCGATCGCCGACGCCGACCCTGGTGGTGGGGCACAAAGGCCGGCTGCACCAGGTCAATGCCGCGGCAAAAACCGACTTGCATCTCGGTGCCGATCTGTCGCTGGAGCTGGCCGATCTGATCAAGCCGCAAGCCGAACCGCAGCCGCAGGACGGTGAGTGCCGCATCAACGGTCAGGACTGGTGGTTTCACCGCGATCGGGTCGACGACGGTTTCGGTGAACCTGTCGATATTTACCAGCTCTACCGTCACAAGCTCCAGTTCGGCGATAGCCATAGCCCAGATAGTTACAGCCCCGCGGTCGAAACCGACAGTGAACTGCGCTACCGCTCCGCCGCCATGGCGCGGGTGATGGAAACGGTGGCGGGCTTCTCCCGCTCGCCCAGTAACGTGCTGATTACCGGCGAGTCCGGCACCGGGAAGGAACTGGTGGCGCGCGCCATTCATCGCGACGGTCCCTTTGCCGGCGGCCAGTTTATCGGCATTAATTGCGGCGCCATCCCCACCGAGTTGTTTGAGGGCGAGCTGTTTGGTCACCGCGACGGCGCCTTTACCGGCTCGCGTCGCGGCGGCCGCAAGGGGCTGATCGAGGCGGCCGCCGGCGGCGTGCTGTTTCTCGACGAAATCGGCGAACTCACCCTGGATCAGCAGACCAAGCTGCTGCGTTTCCTGCAGGAGCGCACCGTGCGGCGTCTGGGCAGCAATAAGGAAACCCAGATAAATCTGAAAATTGTCGCCGCCAGCAATAAACCGCTGCGGCAAATGGTCGGCGCCGGGGACTTTCGGGAGGACCTGTTTTACCGACTCAATGTCTTCAATATCGAATTGCCGCCGCTGCGACGGCGCCGGGAAGACATCGAGTGTATTGCGTTATTCAAGCTCGAATACTTTCTCGATCTCTATGCACTGCGGGTGCCGGCGCAGGCGCTTATCGACGCCGTCGGCCCGGCGCTGGCGGAATACGCCTGGCCCGGTAACGTGCGAGAGCTGGAAAATGTGATCGAGCGGATGGTGGCCCATTTAACGATCCACCCCGACTACAGCAACCTGGCCGGGGCGCTGCCCAGTATCGCCCCGGAACTGTTTAGCGATGCCGTGCACGAGCCCCTGGCTGCCAACCCGCGACAGCGGGAGCTGCAACTGGTGGCGCAGGCGATGGACGAATTTCATAACGATAAACAAAAAGTGGCGGAGTACCTGGGTATCAGCCAGACCACGCTCTGGCGCCGCCTGAAACAACTCAGCAAAAACTAACATAATGAAAAAGTAGTCGGGAGAAAAGAGCCATGAGAACCATTGACCTGAAGCGACTTGCAAAAGGCGTCGCCTGCGCCAACCTGGGCCTGGTTGCCGCACTGACCGCCGTCACGCCGAGTTATGCCATTGAGATTGAGGAGATAGTGGTAACCGCCCGCAAGCGGCCGGAGAGCCTGCAGGAAGTGCCGATCGCGGTGACCGCCATTACCGAACGCCAGATCGAGCGGGCCGGGATGGAGAGGCCGGCGGATTTTATCGGCACCATGCCCAATGTGACCATCGTCGATTCGGCCAATGTGGGCGATACCCAGGTCAGTATTCGCGGTATCGTGTCCACCCGTGATGCGGAATCCACCTTCGCCTATGTGGTTGACGGGGTGCTGATTACCAATCCCAACGGGTTTAACGAAGAGCTGCTGGACGTCGCCCAAATCGAAGTGCTGAAGGGCCCCCAGGGTGCATTGTACGGTCGCAATGCGGTGTCGGGGGCCATCCTGGTGACCACCAAGGCGCCCGCCGACGAGTTCGAGGGCAAGGTGAAAGTCGGCTTCGGTAACAACAATACCCAGACGGCGACCGGCGTGATCAGCGGTCCCCTGACCGATGCGCTCAAGGGGCGCCTGAGCTTTAGCCATCGCAGCACCGACGGCCACTACACAAATGTGTTTACCGGCGCCGACGATGAAGTGGACTTTCTGGAGGACAATACGTTTCGCGGCCGGTTGCTGTGGGATGTCAACGACGATTTGACGCTGGACCTGCGTGCCGGCTATAGCGAGGTGGAAGGCGGGGCGATTAATTTTAACGCCGTGTTTGGCCTGCCCTCTTTTGTTGCCGCGTTTGACCAGCCCGCTTATTTTGCCGATGTCAACGATCACGATTTTACGTTTGCCTTCAACGTACCCGGCGGCAACGAGCAGGAAACGACCGAACTGTCGTTGAAAGCCGATTGGACGTTGGGCGACATAGATGTTACCGCCGTGCTCGCCTATAACAACCTCGAGGAATTTCTGCTATCCGACGGCACCAGCGCGTCCTTTTACGGTTATGAGGTTACCGACCAGTGTCTGGCAGACCGGACCACGTTGAACAACGCCCCCGCCGCCCTTGGCGGCAGTGATCGCACCGATTTGTTCGGTGATTTCTTTGCGCCCTTCGGTGTTTTGCCGCCGTCGCCGGATACCAATTTCGTCGGGGTGTACGGCCCCTACACACCCACCGCCTGTGACGGTTATCAATATCAGGAGCGCAACCAGGAGGACTTCAGCGGCGAACTGCGTTTTACCTCCGACCAGACCGCATCACTGCGTTGGATCGCCGGCCTGTACTTCGCGGAAATCGAGCGCGATGTGGTGGTTGCTTACGGCGCCGATACCGGCCGGGGGTTTTTACGCCAGCCCTATGTCGATCCCACCGGGCCCAATCCCACTGACCTGTTGTTCGACGATACCTTTGAAACCTCGGTGATTGCGGGTTTCGGCCAGCTCGAATTTGACCTGTCCGACACGGTGGAGCTGGCGCTGGCGCTGCGCTACGACCGGGAGGAGCGGGACGTGTCCAACAACGTGCCCAATGTCAGGGCTTCGGGGTTGAACGTCAACACTATTGTGGAAGGCGAGGTCGGTCCGATCAATCCCGCGTTCAGCCTCAATCCGGACGGTATTCCCGATCGCAGCGATACCTTTACCCAATTGCAGCCCAAGATAAGTCTGGCCTGGTCGGCCACTGATAATGTCAATATCTACGGCAGCTACGGCGTCGGTTTCCGCAGCGGCGGTTTTAACTCCATCGGCACCCAGGCGACCCTGGACTTCTGGTTCAACGCCTCGGGCGACGGCAACCCCGGCGATGCGGTGGACGCGCAACTGCGGGTGACTGATGAATACGATAAGGAAGTGACCACCAGCTTTGAGCTGGGCGCCAAAGGGCAGTTTATGGACCAGCGCCTGCGGATCAACGCCGCGGTGTTCCAGACCGAGGTTGAAGACAATCAGTTTTTCGAATTCTTTGCCGGTCCTTTCGGCCTGTTGCGCGCCGTGACCACCATTGACGAATTGGAGATCCGCGGTTTTGAAATGGACTTTAATATTGTCGCCACCGAGTATCTGAGTCTGTTTGGCGGTTTCGGTATCCTGGACAGTGAAATTGTTGAAAACCGCAACCGGCCCGCCTCCGAAGGCAATAATGCGCCCCAGGCACCGAAGGAAACCTATAACCTGGGTGCCGTGGTGGAGATACCCGTCAGCGACGGCATCGACTTTGTCGCCCGGGTGGACTGGCAGCACGTGGGGGATATGTGGTTCCACACCCTGCAGGGCGAGGCGACGCCGACTATTTGGGATTTCTTCGGGACCCTGGGCGGCGGTGTCCCCCCCGGTCCTCACTCGCAGGATTTCAGCCGCGCCAAGCGCGATGCCTATCAAACTGTGAATGCCCGTTTCGGACTTGAGGGGGAGGCCTGGACACTGAGTGTGTGGGGCCGCAATATCACTGATGAGGAGTATCTGGAGGAGGTGATTCCGGCGCCGGAGTTTGGGGGCTCTTTTATTCACCCCTCTGCTCGCGACGCTTATGGGATTGACTTCAGCTATCGTTTTTAGTTGTCGATTGTAGCGCCGGCTCTGGCTGTATCAGTTGCCGGCGCTACCTGCGGTATTTTTGTCGGCTCGAGTCCCGTCCGGCCCGTCATTTAATTCCTTTATTACCAATAACTTACCTGTCTTTAGCTAATTCCTTTGCAGTTTTTTTGTAAGCGTCTATTTTGGCGAGTTCCAAATCGTCGTCTTCGGACTTGATGTATTTGGCGTAGGTGCTGAAAAATATTTCCAGTGTGTGGCCCAATTGTCGGCGGAGAAAACCCGGTTTTGCCCCGGCGGTTAAACCCAAACTGGCGTAGGTATGGCGGCAGTTGTAATCGCGACGATAGCGGATGCCCGCATCACTTAACGCTTGCCGCCAGCTTCGGTTAGAGCCGTCAGCATCGAGACAGGGACCACCGGGAGATTGGACAAAGATCGGACCGCCTTTAAAACGGGTTGGGCATTCTCTGAGTAGGTTTTTTGCGCGCTGTGTCAATAGCACTTCTCTCGCCATATTGGTTTTAGTGCTGAGTTTGACTTCGCGGCGCACCATTGATCTATTGATCGCCAATCGCTTGCCGTCGTAGTCGTCCCACGTTAACGCAAGTAATTTGCTAGTGCGCGCTCCGGTTTCAAAGGCCGGTTCCTGATGTTTTTCCTGCTCCAGTTCTTTCGCCGGATTGCTTGCGGCATAAACATTTTTCTTTGCCGGCCGGAAGACTTGTCTTAATGGCACAATGATATTATTGCGAGTTTTAGCGCTGGGCCATTTCAAACGGCTATCCAGCCGCAATAAGTCTTTGTAGGTGATCGAACGTATCGGCAACTTAGCCAGTTTTGGGCATCCAGTATTTATTCAGCGCGTGGTGGTAGCAGTCCCGGGTTGAGCGCGTCACTTTGGGCGTGTCCAAATACTGTTGTGCCAATACACCAAAACACGGACTTTCTCACTCTTCTTCCGAGTGCCTAGCCGTAAATCGTCGAGGCGTTTCTGCCTCACTTTAGCCGCATAGGCAACATTGGTGTTGTTGGGGCGTTTGTCGAAGGTTTCATTTATAGCTCGCTGGGATGGACCCCACCATTGTTTACCGACGTTCCAGGATAAGTACCAGTACGGTTGTTTTTTTTTTGCGTATCGTTAATACCTGGGTCTTTAAAGTAGCTGGCAAACCGGTTCTACTGCTGTTTATGGGTGGCTTTGGTATTACCGCTTTGGTATTAACATGGATGGAGGGCTCACCTGATATTAGGGCAACGCCTTTTTGGGGGATCACCCAAAATGGGGAAAGGGCCGTCGCGTCAGGATAACCGGCGCAATTGACTTCTTATTCTTTCTACCTACTGAAACACCTAAACCACGAAAAACACTGACGAATTTTTAAAATTCATAAGAAGTCACCATCAACATAACTAATATGGTGAGAAACATATAATGAGTGAGGCCATTTAATGACCAAAAAACAGGAGATTAGTTCTGCCACGAGCCTATTGAAGTTGACTCTTCTTGCTTCGATGTTAACCCACGTCAGCCAAATAAATGCTGCAGCGGAGGAAACATCAAATGACATTGAGAATCCAGTGGCTGATTTCAACTTTTCGGAGAAAGGGTTTATCTGGAAATCACCCACCCCAAAAGACTCTCCCTTTGAACAGTCAAAGGCATTTTCTGGAATCTATTTTACCGGCGAACATAGTGACTATCATGTCGGGGATACGTTCTATCCATCCTGGGCTTCGGATGGCAACTTGTATAGCCCCTGGACCGATGGGGTAACGGATGGCGTAAAAAGCCGTTCGGGTGGCTGGTTTGGATGGCGCGCTAAAACCGGAAACGCAGTCATGGTGGGGGATGATCCGCTAGACCTGAAAATCACCAATACCTCCAAACCTCAAATTGCCCATGCTTTACCTTATGCTGGCAGGTATCCTGCAGGCTCACTGGTACACGATGGTATTTGGTATTACGGTACCTATACACTGGGCCCAAGCGGCGGGTTCACCAGTCGTGAGGGCTTTAAATGGAATTGGCCGCATCTCGGGCCGGTACCGGGATTTAGAATCTCGCATGATTACGGCAAGACCTGGATAGACTCGCCACTCTCTCCTAAAGAACCACTGTTTCCTGAGCCGTCAAAGATGCTCGCACCGGTAAAGATGGGCGCGCCGCACTTCGTCGACTTCGGCAAGAACATGGAGCACTCTCCCGACGGTAAAGCCTATCTGGTGGGTATGGGCGCGGAAGAAAATGATCCGCTGCCTCGTCCTTGTATAAGAAAAGGGAAAAATGGAAAGCCTTATGAAATCGTAGAACCTTGTGAACCGGAGTTAGTAGAAGGTGTCCCCTTCGCAAACGCTAACCTGAGTTGGATCACAGCAGACCAGGTTTATCTTTCCAGGGTTACACCAAGTCCGGAAACGATCAATGACGAAGATGCCTACGAGTATTTTGCCGGTCACGATGAGGATGGAGCACCCAAGTGGAGCGATGATTTCAATGATATAAAACCCCTGCTTGAATGGAACAACAATATGGGCTGCGTTACCGTCACTTACGTGCCTCCGTTAAAAAAGTACTTGATGGCGGTCACCGACGGCTGGCCTACTGTTGCCAAAATGGATTCCTATATTCTGGAGGCTGATCAACTCACTGGACCCTGGAAAATGGTTGCCTACATGGAAGACTTCGGCGAGCAAGCTTATTTCCTAAACTTCCCGTCAAAGTTTATCAGTGCTGACGGCAGGAGTTTGTGGCTCGCGTACTCTGCAAATTTCAGTCAAAGATGGGGTGATATCAAACTGGGCTTGAATCCACCGGGAGGCAGGTATGGGCTGAGCTTACATGAAATACGGCTGTTGACACCTGCGGATACTGAATCGCTGAAAGGGCTTCGTGATCAAACGTCTAATTGAGATGTGATGGTAGGGAATGGGGGCCATTAGGTTGCAGGAGACAGATAGTCGATAGGCAGTATAAAAAGGGGTCGTAGTGCTTGGTACTTGAGCATTACGCTCTCACCCCTTTTAGCTTATTTCACATACCATTAATATGGTTACCGATAAATACCGGCAACATTGTAGCTATCCAGTCCTAGGTTTTGCCGATGACTTCTTCGATAAAAAAAGTTTGAGAAAAAGTGAAAGAAGTCAAAAAAATCACTTCGGTGACTAAACCAGTATTCACCATAATTTGGCTCAAAAAAACAGGCATCCTGTGTACCAATGTATGCTGCTACCGCATGGGAATATGAGACATTTTGGCTTTCTATAATAATCAGAGCATATCCGTCACGGATCCGGCTAAGTTCATTGCGTACCGCCGCTAAGCCCATATCAGTTTTCCGGTCGGAGCGGATATGGAGGCGATTGTTTCTGACCCAGGCTCGATAAGCCATCTCCCAGTCGGGAAACAACCTAATGCTCTGTTGCCATCGAATCACGCGTCGATACTCCTGCTGATTAAACGCGAGAAGTGTACGGCCGTTATTGTCCCTGACACCACCGATATGATTAACCAGAGAGTCATCAAATGCGTGGTATTTTATCCAGTGGCACGATAATGATAGACAAATACCGCCACTTGGGACCGCACCGGCCTGGCGTGTGGCGATAGTCTGGTTAAAATCAAAGGTTCTCACGCCATTGTGGGCGCGAAGCAATTGTCCAAAATTGTCTAATGGGAAAGCCCGGTTAGGCATTAGCAGGTCTCCTGGCTAAGAAGCGGCAGTTAAAGCCGATCAAATTTCATCGTTTGACTCTGGGTATACCTACGCCTGTAGCGCGAGAAAGGTTGCACTGGACATGATGCTTTGACCTGCCCCTATTTTCTTGCTATTTCCTGGAGCCGATCGAACCTCATACGCTCGGCTCCAGGCGTATTTACGCCTGTGGTACAAGAAAAGTTGCACTGGATATAGTGTTTTGATCTGCCAAACCACCCGTTCAGGTAGTACGAATACAGCCGAAAGCCTGCTAGTGTTTTCAAAGTGAAAGAAGCAATCGCATGTATTACACACCGCGTGTTTGCCTGCTTTTATACCTTGCTATTTTACTAATCATGAGGGAAATATTATGACAAAGACTACACCGCTGGTGCTGATTAAACTGGCCTTGCTGCTTTTTTCTTTCAGTGCTTTTGCTCAACTGGATGACCCTATTACCTTTAGTTTTGCCTCTGACAGCTACCCTAACGGCCCGACGTTTACGTCCCCGGGTGGTGATTTGGTACAAGCTGCGGTTCCCCGTGTTAATTTACTTATCGATTTAAATCATGATTTTCCCGGAGGGCTGGTGGTCATTCCGGCGAGATTTAATTTTGAAGGAAGGATCAGCAACCACAGAGTGGTTCCCTGCGGTGCCAACTGGTTGCACTTCTGGAAGATGAAAGGGGGGTTTACCTTTCGTCAGCCCGGCTTTGCCGGTCAACGCTTACTTACCGTAAAGTTTGAGAAAGCTGTATTGACGAGCATTTCGCCATCGCAGTTTGCGGCCGGCCGAACCTTGACTTTACAGGATTTTGATCGCGTTGATGCCAATCTTGTCTTTACGCCACATGAAGGTTTGTTGGAGTTGCCAAATGTGCCGCCGGCATTGAGCATTAAAGCGAACGACTTGAACTTCGGTGAGAATTTTGCCTTTACCTTTACCAGTGTCAAGCCGGTGAACAGACTTATTCCCCTGGATGGCGGCGGCCTGTTTTTTAGCCCCTGGACCTCAGAAGGCAGCTTTTCCGCAGGTGCGGTAAGGGAAGTTGAGGGTCTTCCAGCGCCTGATGGTGTCGATTAACTTATGACGTTCAATAAGAGGTCGGTTGCGTTACTTGCGCCTCTATTTTTTAACACGCTTAGTGAGCGTGAGTAACGCAGACAATGGTCTAAAGTTATGGCGGCTTCCTCTCATCCGCAACAACCACGCGCTTGTAGATCTCAATAGTCTGCAAAATCCCACCACTATTGGTGGGTTTCTATCGGTTAGGGACAACTTCTCTCTGGAAAACATCAGCGGCTTATCGCAGCTGACAAGGGTGCCAGGGAAAACTGAAGTGTTAAGCAATACCAAACTCGCCAGTGATGCCGACAGCGCCATTTGAGGCATGCGCCCACGGCACCGCTTTGGCCTTCAGTCCATACTGGTGTGTTTTAAAAAAGCGCGTAGTAGGTAATCCATTATCGGCTTTTCCTCGACCGTGATAGAGGCCATACCGCGCATACCGTTGATAACTTTGCCTTCCAGGCGGTTGAGTTCGCGAATGCTCAGCCGAATAGGATATTGGCCCTGCGCTGATGGACTGCTGCTGATCGTATCTATTTCGGCGGTCATGGTGCCGTAATAATAATGAGGAAAAGCATCATACCTCAGTACTACGCGATGGCCCTTTTTTACCAAGCCGATGGCGGAAGAGGGAGACTCGGCATAGGCATAGGGTTTACCGGCACCGGCCTGCAAACGCAGCAGATACTCCTGTGGTGCTATCTCCGATTCGTTCTCTATGCGCATAGAGACCGTGCCATCGACTGAACTCTTCAGCGTAATCGAATTCGCGGCTATTTTACTGGGTCCGTAATGTCGTTGCAGGCGCTGGCGAGCCAGATCGTAGCGCTGCTGTGTCTGGGCAGCTTGTAGTTTGTCTTCGATAATGGCGTTTTGCAGTTGTGCTTCGAGAAGGGCCAACTCATTTTTTAGCGATTCCTGCAGCTTTGCATTAGCCATAGTTTCTTCGTGCTGATCCCGGTCAGTTAGCAGATGTAGCTGCTCCGCTTCCAATAGCGAGATTTGTGATTGCTCAAGCGCCTGATCGGAAAGCGCCGATTTTGTATGCAGCGACTGATTACGCTGATATTGCCTGCGCCGACTTTCTGCTTGCTGACGTAAGTTTTGCAGTTCCTTTGTGGTAATACTTTGATGCCGTTGGGCTGCTTTCGTCGCCAATTGCAGACGATTTTCAACGCCGGCTCTCTTTATTCGCAACAGCTCAATCCCTTTTTCGTTGACCGGTCGCTGAAAAGTCTGATACAGCTCCAGGTCCCGGCGGCTTTCGTCAATTGTTTGAATCAGTTGTACAATTTTTTCCGATGTGATGGTGGCAAGGGGAGTACCGACGGAGACGGTCTCGCCGGTATCAATGTGTGCCTTTAATAAATAAATCTTTTCCGGGTATTGATAGATTACCTCGCGCAGGCCGCCGCGGTATTCGAATGGCAGCTGGATCTCTCGTGGTACGGTTATCACAAAGGCGGAAGTTATTACTATGGCAACAATCCCCATTCCCAGATAAAGGCAACGTTTAACTGTCGATTGGCTCAGATCCTGAAATGGCACATCGTCTTCGTCGTAAATACTGAGCTTCTGCTGTGACCGGGGCTCCGGCTCGTTTTCCCCTGGCTCTGTGTGACCTCCCTGCTGGTCTTGTGGTTTGCTCATTGGGTACTACTGCCCTGCACTAGTAGTTGATGTAGGTATTGACCAGGTTGTGATATTGGCCCTGCCGCGCCAGCAGTTGCTGGTGTGAGCCCTGCTCGACTATCGCTCCTTTATCGATCACCAGTATGGTATCTGCTGTCTTTAAGGTATGCAGTCGGTGGGCAATCGAGAGAATGGTCTTACCTTTGAATCTCTCCATGAGGCGCGACATAATAACTTTTTCTGTTTCCATATCCAGAGCACTGCTGGCTTCGTCCAGAATGATCACATCGGGGTTGCTGAGAAACAGTCGTGCAAACGCCACCTTGAGGCGTTGACCGCCGGACAGACCAATACCACCCTGGCCGATACGAACGTTCAGACGCAAATATTGATCCTCAACGAAATCCAACAGTTCTGCCCAGGCTACCGCTTCCAACACCTCCTCATCAGTAGCCTCCATATTGCCGTAGATAATATTTTCTCGCAGTGTGCCATCAAACAGGTAGATATCCTGGGGAATGATGGCTACTTTTTTGTGCACTTGAGAGGAAACCGTATTGCGCAGTTCACACTGGTTGAAAAGGATTTTTCCCTCATAGTCGTCATAGAGTTTGGTCAGCAGGCGCACCAGCGTGGTTTTTCCCGAGCCGTTGCGACCGACCACGCCAACGAATTGACCCGGAGGGATGTCAAGATTGATATTATCGAGTGCATAGTGCTCTTGCTGCGGGTGATATTTAAAGTAGACATTTTCGAGCCGCATATGAATCGGCTCGGTGAGCATCACTTTGTTTTCCAGTGAATTGTCCACCTCATCTTCGATCAAAACATCGTTGAGGCGCTCGAAAGAGACACTCAAGTCGGTAAACATAAAGCCCAGTTGGGTTACTCGTTTCAACGCATTAATGACAATAACGTAAATGGTAATTATGGCGATGTAAGCGCCAATGGTGATAGTGCCGGAGAATGCCAGGTAGGCGCCTAACCAGTAGATCGCGGCTTGGCTGAGATAGTAAATACCGTCCAGCAATGTAGAAACATTGATATAGAGCTTTTCAGTTTCCAGCACTTTGTTCAGAGCTCGCGTGTACTTATTCTTCCAGCGCCAGAACTTGATTTTTTCTATACCCAGCAGCCTCACTGTCTGAATGCCGAGTAAAGTATCGAGAAACTGACCCATGGTCTCGATATTTTCGGCGAACACCAGGTTTTCCAGGTCTCTCAACTTAGGAAAGAAAATCACCGTAAGCAGAAGGTAGAGGACGGCAAAGGCGGTAGCTACAAGTCCGATGGTCAAACTGTAATAGTAAAGTGCCGCCAAGTAGGTGCCAACGAAGGCGAAATCAATAACACCTTCAAGAATAGTCGGATTTAGTGCCTGCCTAACCTTCAGGTTTTCCTGAAATAATGTGATGAAACTTTCGCGCCTGTGCCGATCAAAGTAGGACTGTTTCAAACGCATAAAATGATCGAAAAAGCGGCTGAAAAAATTGCGCTCGAAGGTAACTGCAAACTGAATGACTAGGATATTGCGGCCGTAGGTGATCAGCACCTGACTAAAAAACACCGTTACCATGCCGGCCAAAATTGCATAGAGTAACTTCTTGTTGTCGTTGACCAGAGCCTGGTCGATAATAGTTTGAGTGAAAAAAGGTAACGCCAGGCCCAGCAACTGCAAAAACAGCGTTGCCGCCAGTACCTGGAGCAGTAATTTTTTTGCAGAGCGGAAGTGGGAGAGATAGAAACGCGAAATAATATCTTGTCGCTTTTTTCTTACTATATCGGCAAGTTCTGTCAATTCATTGTGCTGGAAAATTTCCGTTGTTGGCTCCAGGGCCAGAATAATGCCGTTCCAGTGTGACTGAAATTCTTTTTTGCTCTCCGTATATCTGCCAATGGCGGGGTCCGCAATCCAGACCTGGGTACTGCTGACTTTATAAATGACGACAAAGTGGTTGCCCCGGTAGTGGGCAATACAGGGCAATGTGATATCCGGCAGGTTATCGTAATGTATTTGATAACCGTCGGATTCGAAGCCGAATCCCTCGGCCAGTTCACTCAGTGTATACAGATCGATTCCTTCTATATTGACCTGCGCCTTTTGGCTCAAAAATGTGCGTACGTCATAGTAGCCATAGTATTTGAATATCATGGCCAGACAAGTAGTACCGCATTCATTTTCACTGGGCTGCTGAATATAGGGAAAGCCTTTTATCTTATCTTTAAACAAGGTGGCGATTACTCAATAGTGGACTGCTGAGTCTGTACCTCTGAATTTGCTCGGCGTTCTGCACAAAAATCTACAGGAGTTAAAAGTTGCAAAAGTCTCTTGTGGAAGTAGTTGTTCAAAACACGCAGCAGGCGCCGCTGCCAAAAAAAACGACACCGCTGCGGTCGAGCTAAATGGAGCTATACTGCTATCGCTTAGCGTTCTACGATAATTTCAGCTGGCGGGCGTGGCTCTGCCCCTTTGATACTAAGCAATTGCTTCGCCGATAACTTTTTGGCTGAAGCCTTTTTTTGACAATCAGCTTTTACAGTCTGCTGTTGTTTTTTCATGATTCAAACCTCTTACTGTTGTTGATGATTTAGTGGTGTCAAAGCAACTTCCCTGAGTCATTGAGAATAACGAGATCAAGAAGTTGGTCGCACATTGCGATCGATATTAATGCAGGGCCCCCCGTTGCCAAGCGGAGCACTAATTAACCTGAGCGCGCGATAATATTTATCATAACGTAACAGAGTTACTCAATGGTATAATTGCTAATAAGTGTAATTAGGTGGCAAATTACACCTTACAGTATTTGGTCGATATTAGTGTGTTTGGTCGTATCAGCCGGAAGAAAAAGCTGTTAGAAAGATTTATCAATCGCTTACAATAATTGATGTTTTTGCTATTACACCGAATAAACATATTTTTTGATTATTGAATTTTTATTGGATGTTCTGTTTGGCGCTTCATAGAGAGTTTGCAGCAGGTAAAAGTTGTCTTGTTAACATTTTGTCTCAAAACACGCAGCAGACGCCGTTATCGTGATAAAGCGGCGCTGCCACGGTTCAGCTAATTGGAGCGATGCTCCTTTCGCTTACCGTTCCACAATAACCTGAGATGGTGGACGTGGCTCGGCTCCTTTGATACTAAGCAATTGCTTCGCCGATAATTTTTTGGCTGAAGCCTTTTTTTGACAATCAGCTTTTACAGTCTGCTGTTTTTTTTTCATGATTCAAACCTCTTACTGTTGTTGGTAGTTTAGGGGTATCAAAACAACTCCATTAAATCATCGAGAGTAATGAGATCAGGAAGTTGGTCGCACATTGCGATCGATATTAATGCAGGGCCCCCTGTTGCCAAGCGGAGCACTAATTAACCTGAGCGCGCGATAACATTTATCATAACGTAACAGAGTTACTCAATGGTATAATTGCTAATAAGTGTAATTAGATGGCAGATTACACCTTACAGTATTTAGTCGATATGTCGCAGGAACCCCAATCCGGAAAGGAATTACCTGGAATGCCCTGTTGTCAGGTTCTGTTCAATGTCCATTGCGAAAAATAATGCTTTCCCAAAATGACTGTTAGTATACCGCCGAGAATCATTATCGATGATAACAACAGGCGTAGAGAAATAACTTCATTTGCGAACAGTACACCACCAACGGCGGCGATCACTGGCACGATCAGTTGAACCACCGCCGCCTGGGTAACTAAAAGCCCCCCCAGAGCAATATACCAGACAGCGTACCCAAGCCCCGAAGCTATGCCGCCGGACAAGACAGCCAACAAGATGCCTTCCCGAGATAAATTAGCGTATTGGAAGGTAGCGGCTACCAGAATGGCCACGAATGGCAGGGTGCGCAGAAAATTGTGCGCTGTGTCGCTCAGTGGATTTTTTGACCCCCTGCCTGCCAGTGTATAAATGCCCCAGGCGATGCCGGCAACCGTCATAAGTATAAACCCCATGAGTGAGGGCGTGGCCAGACCTGGCATAATCAGGTATACGAACCCGCAGAACGCCGTTAACATGCCGATCCACTCAGAATAGTGCAGCTTATTGCCTGAAATCAGGCTGGCGAGAATCATGGTAATCTGGACCGATCCAAACAGAATCAACGCTCCGGTTCCGGTATCTAAAGAAATATAGGCAAATGAAAACGTTGCCGCATAGAGAAATAACATAAAGGATGCACGCCAACTTCCTTTTGATATCTGCTCATTGCCAGCTTTGGTAATTTGCAATATCGCGGCTAAAACCACGATTCCGGATAACAAACGGATAGTCGTAAAGCTGGCGGCGTCAATTGTACCAGTGCCTAATGCCAACCGGCAGAGGATCGAATTGCCGGCAAACGCCAACAGAGCAAGCGTAGTGCAAAGAACGATTTTAAGCTTGTTCATAGGGTAGCTATTCTTTGTCGAGTGTTTCTATAGAAGGCTGTTACAGAGCATTGTTATGGAATATAGGCTGCAGCGCGACTCTTCGTCGAGATAGTACCCCATGTTGATTTTTACCTCTGGATAGCGCTAATCCGGAAACTACTGTTATTCCCGTCCAGGCACCGACTGGTTGCGTTTTCATTGTGCCCGCAGACAGAAGTCTTGAAAACATCGAGAAGCATCTCTGACTTTTGTCCCCCTGGATAGTGATTCGACATAGAGGCATTTTGGAGCCAGGCCATAGCCGATCGATTAACCGCCTCTTCTCGGCCCATTAATAAATTTTGCACCAGGTAATGCTGTGCGGGGGAGTAGCCACCCACAGCGGCGGCATTAATCCACTTCATCCCCCCCTGCTCATCGACTTCACAGCCACGACCCCTGATCATATTACGGCCCAATGCAAACTGAGCATGGGGCAGGCCGTTCTGGGCCGAGGCTAAGTACCACTTATTGGACTCTTGATACTGTAGATCTAGTTTTTTCAGATAGTCTTTAAACGATCTAAAGACATTTAAACGAGTCGCATAAACATATTGAGAGACCGGATCACCCTCTTCAGCCTTTCGTTTCACTTTCTCTAATTCGAACTTCAGTTTTTTTGAATCAACTTCTTTTTTTCCAGCCATCAAAAAAACAATAGCGGTATTATGCCCATAATGATAATGAGGTTTACCGTCCTTGGTTGGGGGTGCATAGAGAAATTTTTTCGCTCCGTTTACCGGGGCAGATTTGAACATTTTATCGTAGGAAACGGTCATTAGATCGCGCACATACCCCTCTTTAGATATGGTAAACTCTAACACTACACGGCCCATGCGCCCTTTGTCACGGGCAGCCCAGGGATATCTGGGAGGCTTCTGTTTAATCGCAACGGGATCGGGTTCACAATCTTCATCACTTAAAGGCTTTGGAAAAATACGCTGGTTAATAGCTTCGCGGCTATATTCCTTTGTAAACTCAGCGGCAAGTAATCGGGATTTTTCTTTATCTGTTACAGACAGCTTTTTTAATACCTTTTCTGCCGTATCAAGATAGTCTTGATGTTTTGCCAAACTCCCTGCTTTACTAAACCAGGCATAGGCCTGCACCGGGTCACGCGGCACAGATTCACCACGATAGTGCATAACCTCCAGGTTAAACATTGAGCTAAAGTCCCCTATTTCGGCCATACTGTGGAAAGCCTGATAAGCTCTATCGAAGTCCTGTGCCTGATAGAGTTCCATGGCTTTCTCAAAACTGGCAAATGCTATTGGACTGCATAAGAGGGAAAAGACAAGCATGGCCCGAGGGAATTTATACAGTTGCTTTAACTTCATAACACTCCATCCTTAAGTTCCGATCACTGCCGCAAAAAGCAAAATAACGTCCATTACTGAAAAAGCCGCTTATAGCATGACCTTAGCCTTGAGAAAGGTATAAGCAGCTGCTGCCAATATCAGTTAGGGGTTGATTAACATGGCTATCTTAGTATTAGTCTTGTTTAATAGCATTGCACCGTATTCTACTGCTGAAATATCTCATCGGCCATACCGCGCCAGTAAACTGTTATATCCCTGCAATGACAAGCCCGTCGCTCGAAATATATAACAAAATAATAGATACCCGTAGTTCTAATCTTCTGAAAATCAATATATTCAATTATGTGACTATCAATTGGCATTGATGTCACTAAACCAAAGGAGGATTCTGGTTGCTAAATACAACGAAGGCTAATTAGTGCCGATCCATAAATGGGCTTTTTTGCAAAAGTTTCCGCCCGCACGGCCCCCAGGTGCCCTCGGGAGTGGGTCGTGCATCTGTGTTGCGATCTGGGGGTTAACCGGGGGTGTGGCGTGTCTACACAGTGTCCGGCGACCCGGCTCAACCTCTTGAAAAGCCGGCGCCGGAACGAGCGGCGCCTGGTGAAAAATCGGCGGCGGGCGAATCAGGTCATGGCTGCCCGTGACTTGGGTCCGAATACACCATCGGCAGCCAGTTGTAGTGAGCGTTGTACTGCCTGTAAAGCCAGTCGGGTTGCCTGGCCGAAGACCCCATCGTGAATTAGGCGCCGCCCGTGCATAGCCAACAACAGTTGCAGGACCTTGACATCGGTACCTTTATGCGAGGGTTTTAACACCAGTCGTCTCGACGAGAACATACTGTCGATTGTCGCCGGGCCGACTATACCGTCAGCACTCAGCGCGCTGCGCTTTTGAAAAGTTTGCACTGCCGTTTTGGTCTGTTGCCCGAAGACCCCGTCTTTTGAACATTGAATGTCCAGATCGCAGAGAATATTTTGCAGTGGCAACACCAGCTCGTTTTTATCCATCAACTTGATGGTTTTGGCTTTAGACCCGGACCTGACCGGCGCCTTCCAGAATTCAAACGGTGGCGGTTCAATTTTCGGCGCCGGCATCGGGCCGATCAGTACTTCACTTTCCGAGTAGTACCCTTTGTCATCTAACCCCAGTACCTTTTTATAATCGTATACCGGACATTCCTTGCTGCTGACTTCACGGTGCCCGCGAATGCGGATTTTTTTGGTATAGGCATCGGTAATCGCCTTGCACAGCGCCTTTACCGAATCCATTTGCTTTTGCGTAAATTTGTCTTTTTTCAAACCGTGGCAGCAAATGGCGATAGAGCCGGTATTGTGTCCCTTCTGGGCGATGGGTATCTTTTCAATATTGCGACCCTCTTGAATATCGCCGTTTTTGGTGATGAAAAAATGATAGCCGACATCTGACCAACCGTTGTCTTCGACATGCCATTTTTTCATTATCGATATGTCGTCGTGACTCGATTGATCGCTGGCGGAGCAGTGTAAAAATATTGAATGAACATCGCGCTTGATCTTCTTAAAGCTGATCGCTGCATTGTATCCCCACTTGGGTGTCGTTTTTGTCATTTCAATTTCCTTATTGTCCGATAATTCGAAGCGGTGGTGTAATGCCGGACTTTGCTATTTTTTGACGACCCTGCAGCAACCGCTCAATAGTTGTGTTTGATGGTCGATCACGGTAATGGACAGGGGATAGTTTTCGTCGGACATGCCGTCACTACAGTTTTCAGTCCTGTGAAAGACCGCGGCGATCGCGGTTGCCGCGCCGGCGGTGTCTGTGAAGCTGCCCATCCAGAGATTGGTTTGGTTGACACCCCGGCGGATGATATCGTTTAGCACCCACTCGGATTTATCACTGAGTTTCTTAAATTCTGCAACGTGTGCGCGGGTTTTCAGATTCCAATGCGGTTCGGTACCCAGGCAGAAAAGTTCGCCGCCGAAGTTGTTGCTGAGTGCCTGATGCTGAGCGGTCCGGACATATTTTGAATAGACCCACCCCTGCATACCGCGGTAGCTCACCTTGGTCCAGTCACCTTGTTCGGTGATTTTCAGCAGGTTGGCGCCATCGTAGGGAATGCGATAGACGACATTCGCCTGGCCTCGGGCAGCCGCTCTCAGATTTAATGCGTCGTCTTCAGCCACATTGGCAACCTGTAACCATTGGCGCGAGGAAGAGGCCGCCGCCTCGCTGGAAGCGCCGGCGCTGCCGGCCTCTTTGCAGGACACCGCCATGGGAAACAGGAGTGTAAGGATGAGGATGTTGAGGTTTCTCATGCACAAATTCCTTGATAGGCGCCGGTGTGATTCAAAAAGCACTGATTCAAAATACATTGACCCGAAAAACCTCGGTCCAAAAACCAAGACAGTGCGATAAAAAGGTCAAGCATGGGATTAGTTATAACCGGCAAAAAAGCATAGTGGGCACGAAAACCCGTGTCTACCGCTTTGTCTGGATTATGCTAAATGGTCATGGATTTGGTGGCTTTTGCTGACGGCCAGAGCCTCTATTCGTCGCGAAAATCATCAGCCGTAGCAAAATATTTTCGCTTCGGTGGCACTTAGGCCTCGACCCGGGCATAGCCCTTTGGGGCCTTCGCCAGCATGGATGCTGGCGCAGAGCCTACAGGGATGTATGCACGGCGTGCCCCGAAGGGCTATGCCCGGGTCGAGGCCGGGCTGGTTAAGGGCACCAAAACCAGCTTTGAGTGAAAAGATTTACCGGTCAGAGTACTAACTAGTTATTGCCGTAACTAACTGCTGCTCTGCCCATCAAGGTGCGCCGGCAATCACTCCTGCCCCAAAAAGCCACCTGACTGGTGGGTCCAGAGCTGGGCGTAAAGCCCGCCGGCCTTGAGCAACTGTTCGTGAGTCCCCTCCTCCACGATGCGGCCCTGCTCCAACACGATCAAGCGATCCAGCGCGGCAATGGTAGACAGCCGGTGCGCAATGGCAATCACGGTTTTGCCCTGCATCAGGCGGTTCAGGCTGCGCTGGATACTGGCCTCCACTTCGGAATCCAGCGCCGAGGTAGCCTCGTCCAGGATCAGTACCGGCGCGTCTTTCAACAGCACCCGGGCAATGGCGATGCGCTGGCGCTGGCCGCCGGAGAGCTTGACCCCGCGTTCTCCCACCTGCGCGTCATAGCCGCGGCGGCCGTCGGCATCGGCCAGGGTCTCGATAAAGCGGTGCGCCTCGGCCAGCTCGGCCGCCTCGATCATTTGCGCCTCGGTGGCATCGGGCTTGCCGAATAAAATATTTTCCCGCACCGAGCGATGCAGCAGCGATGTATCCTGGGTCACCATGCCGATAGACTTACGCAGTGAATCCTGAGTGACCTGCTGAATATCCTGGCCGTCGATACATATTTGTCCGGCATTGAGATCGTAAAAACGCAGCAACAGGTTGACCAGCGTCGACTTGCCGGCGCCGGAGCGCCCCACCAGCCCCACTTTCTCACCGGGGCGGATGGTAAAACCGAGCCCCTCGAATACGGTTCCGGCGCCGTCGTAGTCGAAGTACAAATCCCTGAACTCGATTTCGCCCTGCTCGACCCGCAGCGGTTTGGCGCCCGGGGCGTCCACCACCTCCTGCGGTTTTGCCAGCGTGCCCATGCCGTCCTGGGTGGTGCCGATATTTTCAAACAGCGAGCTGATTTCCCACATGATCCAGTGCGACATGCTGTTTAACCGCAACGCCAGTGCCACGGAGACCGCAATGGCGCCGGTTGTGATGCTGGCGTCCAGCCACAGGTAGATCGACAGAGCCACTATCGAGACGATCAGGGTGAGATTGAGTAACCACACACTGACCTCAAAACCGGTAACCAGGCGCATTTGCGGATGCACGGTATTGAGAAACGTTTGCATCCCCTCTTTGGCGTAGCCGGATTCCCGCTCGGCGTGAGAGAACAGTTTCAGGGTGACGATATTGGTATAGCTGTCGACGATACGCCCGGTCATATGGGAGCGGGCGTCGGCCTGCCGCTCTGATATCTTTTGCAACCGCGGCAGAAAATAGCGCAGCAACGCAATATAGCCCACCAGCCACAACGCCAGTGGTGGCGTCAGGCGCAGGTCGGCGCTGGCGATCACCACTACGATCGAGACGAAGTAAACGGCCACATACAGCATCACCTCCAGCAACTGCATCACCGACTCCCGCACCGACAGCGCGGTCTGCATCACCTTGGTGGCAATGCGACCGGCAAAATCGTTCTGGTAAAACGACAGGCTCTGCCCGAGCAGGTAACGGTGGGCTTTCCAGCGCACGATCATCGGATAGTTGCCGAGCAGGGCCTGGTGTACCACCAGCGCCTGGGCGGTGACCACCAGGGGGATCACTACCATGATACCCAGACCCAGCCACAGCAGCCGGGTGCCCTCCTCGCGCACAAACGTCTCCCGATCCTGCTCCGACAGCCAATCCACCAGTTCACCCAGGAGCGCGAACAGGCCCACCTCCAGCCCCGCAATCAGCGCGGTGCAAAATGACATAATCAGCAGGTAAGGCTCGATTCCCCGGGTGTAGTGGCGCACGAAAGCCCACAGTGAGGCGGGCGGTTGCGTCGGTGCCTGTGGGGGGAAAGGGTTTATCAGACGTTCAAAGAATCCAAACATAAGACCGGGTCCGGTGAGACAGGAGGGTGATTGTATCGGGTTGGGATAAGCGTGGCTATTTGCCTGCCGGCGCTGGTGCATTACTATGTGATCTCGCCCTTTACCATACGACTGTGTCTTTTTGCCAATCGACTGCGTCTGTTTTCAACCGGCCCTGTTGGGAACCCTGGCGCAAGCCGGACGGTCGTATAGTGACATCCAGCCAGCGGCGCAATACCGGCCCAAAGCTACACACAATCGCATTACAGCAGTTACCGGAGAGTGAATGATTATGGGAAACTTCAATGGAACCCGGCGCTTGTCACAGCCCCCGACAAATCGCCTGAACCGTTGCATTTGTCTTTTTATCGCCGTTTTCCTGAGCCTGCCGGGGGCCATGGCCCTGGCCGACTATAAGGAAGTCCGCAGCATCGAGGGCATCACCGAATATGCCTTCGACAACGGCCTGCAGCTGTTGCTGTTTCCCGATGAGAGCAAAGACAGCATTACCGTCAATATCACCTACCGGGTCGGTTCAAAGCACGAAAACTACGGCGAGACCGGCATGGCACACCTGCTGGAGCACCTGTTGTTCAAGGGCACGCCCAAGCACCCCAATATCACCAAGGAGCTGAGCGACCACGGCGCCCAGGCCAACGGCACCACCTGGCTCGAACGCACCAACTACTTTGAGACGTTCAAGGCGACAGATGAGAATCTGGAATGGGCGCTATCCATGGAGTCCGATCGCATGATCAACTCCTTTGTTGCCCAGAAGGACCTCGACAGCGAAATGACCGTGGTCAGGAACGAATTCGAGATGGGGGAAAACAACCCCGGCAATATCCTGCTGCAGCGCATCTATGCCACCGCCTACGACTGGCACAACTACGGCAACTCAACCATAGGGGCGCGGTCGGATATCGAGAATGTCAAAATCGAGAACCTGCGGGCTTTTTACGAGAAATATTACCAACCGGACAATGCGACCCTGATCGTCGCCGGTAAAATCGATATCGAGCGCACGCTGGAGCTGGTCGACCGTTACTTCGGTGCACTACCGAAGCCGGCGCGTAAGCTGCCCGAATTCTACACCCTGGACCCGACCCAGGACGGGGAACGCACCGTTACGCTGCGGCGGGTGGGCAGCGAGCAGGTAGTTGCCGCGGCTTACCGCATCCCCTCGGGTCTGCATGAAGATTTCGCCGCTGTCAGCGTGCTGGCCCGGGTGCTGGGCCACAGCCCGTCCGGCAGACTCTACAAGAACCTGGTGGAGCAGCAACTGGCAACCCAGGTCTGGGCCTGGCCCAACCAGCAGCAGGACCCGGGCCTGCTGTATTTCAATGCCGCCGCCGATCTCGAGACCGACCTGCAGAAAACCGAGGCGGTGTTGTTGAAAACCGTGGAGGACATCGCAGCCCAGCCCATTACCTCGGAGGAAGTGGCGCGGGCCAAGCGACAGATTGCCAAAGAGATGGAGCTGCGGTTCAATTCATCGCAGGACATTTCCATAGAATTGAGCGAGTGGATCGGTATCGGCGACTGGCGCATGTACTTTATCAATCGCGACAGACTGGAAGATGTCACCTTGGAGAACGTACAGGCGGTGGCCGACAAGTACCTGCTGAGGTCAAACAGGACCCTGGGCAAATTTTTACCAACCGCCGAGCCGGTGCGTGCGGTGGTGTCGGCACCGGCCGATATTTCGGACCTATTGCGCGACTACAAAGGGCGCGAGATGATCGCCCAGGGCGAGGTGTTTGACCCCACGCCGGAGAATATCAAGGCGCGGCTGAAAAAACATGAACTGGACGATATGGAGCTGGCCTTCCTGCCGATAAAAACCCGCGGCGAGTCGGTTAACCTGGAGCTGCGCCTGGGACTCGGCACTGAAAAGTCCCTGAAGCACCAGCGCGAAGTCGCGGAGCTGACGGCGGCAATGCTGTTGCGTGGCAGCAGCAGACTCAGCAAAGAGCAAATTCAGGATGAATTCGACAGACTCAAGGCCAGCGGCGGGATTGGCTGGGCAGGGCAGTCACTGTCCTCCCGCTATGAAACAACCCGCGAAAACCTGGTCCAGGTTCTCGACCTCATTTACGAAGTGCATACCGAGCCGGCGTTTTCTGAAAAAGAATTTCAGCTATTGAAAACGCAAAAGCTGGCCGGTCTCGAGGCGAGTAAAACCGATCCTCAGGCGCTGGCTTTCCGGGCCAATGCCAGAAGCTTCAACCGTTTTCCCAAAGGCCATGTGTATTACACCAAGTCCATTGACGATGAAATCAAGTCGGTTAAAAAGGTATCGCTAAAAGACGTCAAGCGTTTTTATAAAAAGCATTATGGTGCCGGCAATCTGCAACTGAGCATAGTGGGTGACTTTGACGAAGCTGAGATAAAAGACCTGATGGTAAAACGCTTTGCACCCTGGGAGGCGAAAACGCAGTACAGCCGAGTGCTGAATAACTATAAGGATGTAGAGAAAGTAGCACAGACGATAGAAACGCCGGACAAGAAAAACGCCGTGTTTATTGCGAGCACCAACCTTGATATGACCGCTGACCATGACGATGCCCCGGCGTTGCACCTGGTATCCCATATGCTCGGCGGCGGCTTTATCAACTCGAGGCTGGCATCGCGGATAAGACAACAGGATGGTCTGAGCTACGGTGTGGGATCGTTCCTGCAATTGGGGAATATCGATACCAATGGCATGTTTATGGCCTATGCGATCAGCGCGCCGGAGAATACGGAAAAAGTGCATCGTGCTTTTACCGAGGAAATGCAGCGCGCAGTCAAGGATGGCTTTGAGGTCGACGAATTGGAGGCGGCCAAGAACGGATTTCTCGATCGCATGAAGTTAAATTTCGGCAACAATAAACTCCTTGCCACGCGTTTGCGCAGCGATCTTACAGACGATCGTGAAATCGATGCGGCACGGGAGTTTATCGATGCCGTGCGGGCGTTGACGGTAGAGGATGTCAACCGTGTGATGAAAGAGTACCTTGAGCCCGAGCCGATGACGATTATCAAGGCGGGGGATTTCGTTGCGGGTAATAGCTAGCGTTAAACCACTCTGCGGTGCCTGAGGCGACCTGGCAAACACACCGTCAACCGGTGTGTTTGCATCCGGTGTTACCTAACTGGTTGATCAATCGGAGTTTCTCCCCGAGCTTCATGTCTCTACTCGGAAAACTTGGCTCTCAAGCCGCCCAAGAATCTCTGCGTAATATTTACCATGTCCTCGGGATCAAACTCCGCCCAGTCGGCGTTAATGAGCTCATGTTGATACGTAAGTGCTTCCATCATGGCGTTGCTGCCATCTCTAAAATAGAATACCCTGCGGTTGATCTGTAAAAAGCAGCCCGGGGGAATTGGAGAGCGGTAAGCACAATTGCTTGGGTGCATAAGTATGGGATATCTTTGTTTGTACTCCCACTTTATCGTGGACTCCATACTGTGCAGTCTGCCATTGTAGTTATCGATAATATTCTTTGCACCCTCCCGGCTAATCTGCTGCTTATCCACTTCCTCGTTTATTAGCTGCCCCATGGTGTTAATGATCATGGCATAAGTTACCGCCAAGGCATAATTTGCCTGCGCCCATGGCGTGTTGAGTTGAAATGTCCGATGCTCGGCGGCTTGAAGTGCGCGCGGAACCAGTTCCTCTACCAGATAATCTATCTGGTTCTGTTCGTCCAACAAGTAGCCGTAGTACTCCGCTTCTCTGCTTAGAGATTCTACGATGCTCTTTATCTCTGCATATTCCTGGCTCTGCAGGATAAGTGTCACCTCTTCGTTGACGATATCCCTTATCTTCGCCAGCGACTGCTCTGACAACTCGACGAATGTGGGTTGATCCGGTTTTGCCAGCCCGAATGAAACCAAAAAGCTCTTTACCAGGCCTTTGGCAATGTCTCCGACAGGCCCGGTTGCTCCCTTTATACCGGCCTTACAACCTGATTTGAGTAACGCCTTTATCACGCCTGAATTACTAGCGCCTTCAGTGGCGTCATCACACCAGCCGGCGTTGGCGATACCGGGCACGGTAAGTGATGCAGCTATTACCAACGCCAACTTGGTATTTTTAAAACCTGCTGACTTTGCAAAATTTCTTTTAAACATTTTTATACTCCTGAATAGGTATGATCATCGCAATAATGTAGGCGCCTGTGAATAACAAACGCCAACCGGGTTTCTCTCTGCGGAATAATCGTATTTGCGCCTAAAAGTGGCTGATCACTTCGAAAGTGCACATTATTTTTCTAATAGAGCCTTGCACTTTTTCTGGGCACAAAAAGGAGTAGCTGAGTGACTAACTTTGGTAAGACGTCATAGCACCACAACGGGCAAGAGGAGTCAAAGGGATATATTTTTTTGTCATCAAATGTCGCTTCAACTTTTAATGTACATGCACCCACCCTCGATTGAGCACTATGGGTCGGTTCCATCCGCTATCGCACCTTGTAGGACGGCCACCGCCACTACAGTGATTGCAGCCTTGCCCTATCCGGTCTTACAGTCGAGAAATTGACAGTTTTATTGCAGTGGTATTCTCTGTTAGCGCTTTACTTTCGCCAGATATTTACACTATTGACTATCGTCATGACAAACGTTTACGTAGCCCGGACACTGTTATGACAAATACCGACGGCATTAGACATGGAGTGGCTATAGACTGCGCAACATCTCTCACGGTTGTAGGTAAAAGCTTTTTATGCGTGTTTTTAATATTCTGTTAATTTCCATATTATCGTCATTATTGATTACCGGGTGTAAGGATGGTGATAAGTATTATGCCGATATTGTCCGCACGGACTACGGTATTCCCCATATCAAAGCCAACTCCTGGAAAAACGCCGGTTTTGGCCTGGGCTACGCCTATGCGGAAGATAACTTCTGTGTCTTGATGAAGGCCGTTGTACGGGCCAATGGCCAGTCAGTGCGTTTTCTGGGTGAAGAAGGTAGTCTGGCCGATGACATTGTTTTCACTTATTACAACACCGATGCCGTCATGCAACGCGAGGGCATTGAGTCCCAACCAAAACATGTCAGACGGCTGCTGCGGGGTTATACAGCGGGGTTAAATCGCTACCTGAAAGACACAGGTGTCGAAAACCTGGCCGGCGGTGAGGAAGGCTGTCGCGACGCTGAATGGGTACGCGAGCTTCGCGTAGTGGATATCGTCAAAGTTCTACACAATAAAGCACTGCGTTCCAGCACCCAGTCGCTGACGCCCCTGATCGCCGGGGTTGAGCCGCCTTCCAGCCAGTCAGCGCAGCGTGTAAACCCAGATGCCGTCCGGGCGCTGTCAGCGATCTCTCCGCAGGACATCGCCGCTAATATGGGTTTGCCGAAAGACAGTCAAATCGGCAGTAACGCCTATGCTATCGGTGCCAATGCATCGCAGAATAACAGCGGCTTACTGCTCGGAAACCCGCACTTCCCCTGGACCGGTGAAGACCGGTTTTATATGTTTCACCTCGATATGGGGGATAAATACAATGTGATGGGTGCAGGCCTGCACGGATTTCCGGTTGTCAACGTCGGTTTCAACAACGATATTGCCTGGACGCATACAGTCTCCACCGGGTCGCGCTTTACGCTGTACGAGCTTACGCTAAATCCCGACAACCCCTTTCAATATCTATATGATGATGAATACCGCGATATCGAAAAAGTCACGGTCAACGTCGAAATGCCCGGCGCTGGCGACGGGGTTGTCACCCGACCTTACGATTTGTATCTCACCCATTTTGGACCGGTGATCAATCTGGCCGGTGTCGATGAAAGTTTAGGCGGCTGGCCCACGCCGTTTGGCACGCTGGTGGTGCTGAAAGACGCCAATATGATGAATTTTCGCACTCTGTCACAGTGGATCGAAATGGGTCAGGCAAACAGCATGGATGCCTTTAAAGAGTCGCTTGCCCGGCTTGGTCTGCCGTGGGTCAATACCATCGCGGCGTCCCGTGGCGGCGATGCTTTTTACGGCGATATCTCAGTGATTCCCAATGTTTCACAACAAAAACTCGGCAGCTGTGTCAGGGGTCAACTGGCCATGTTGCTAACCGAGGCTGCCGCACCGACGCTGGATGGCTCGGACAGCGAGTGTGAGTGGGATAGCGATGAAGGGGCTCCCAGGGGAGTGTTTGGTTTTGAGAGTCTTCCGCAATTGTCGACTCGCGACTACGTGGCCAATGCCAATGACAGCTACTGGCTCAGCAACCCCGGGCAGCTGTTGGAGGGATTCTCCCCGCTTATCGGTGAGGAGCGGATAGCGCAGGCACTGCGCACACGCCAGACGTTTATCCAGGCACAACAGCGCATAGCGGCCGCCGATGATTTGGGTGCTGCGGGTTTCAATACTGGAAATATGCGTACCATTATGTTCGACAATCGCAACCTGGCGGCCGAACTGGTGCTGGATGATCTGGTCGCTGTTTGTAAAGCGGTAACCGACTGGTCCCTGTTAACGGTAAACACAGCCCAGGCGGCACAGGCCTGCGACGTGCTCGGGCAGTGGGACGGGTTTTTTAACCTGGAGAGCATTGGGCCACATATCTTCACTGAGTTTTGGCTCAGGGCAGAACAACTGCCCGACCTATGGGCGGTACCCTTTGATGCGGCGGCGCCACTGACAACACCCAACACCCTGAATACAGGAACCGCAGGCATTGCCATTGTGCAGGCACTGGCCGCCGGTATCGACGCACTGGTTGCCGCCGATATTCCCATGGATCGCCCCTGGGGCCAGCTTCAGTACAGCGATCGCAATGGCGAACGCATTCCGATAGCGGGTGGCCGAAGCAGCTTTATGTTCAGCGTTACCTCATCCGATTTAATCCTCGGCGAGGGTTACACCAGTATTGAGGACGGCAACAGCTATATTCAGGTCGTTAGCTGGGACGATCATTGCCCGGATGCCTACGGGAACTTGACCTATTCCCAGTCCACGGACCCGGCGTCGCCACACTATGCCGACCTCACCCGCCTTTATTCGCAAAACGGATGGATCGATATGCCGTATTGTGATGAGGCGATTGAGGCGGCGACAATTTCGAAAAAGCGTGTCAGGGAATAAGGGCTTAAAGCATTATAAAGGTTAAATGAACGATGTTTTCAATACAGTGTTTTTACATGTTCCCGTTGTCTGAGATCGCATGTGTATTGTGTTTGAACTAAGCCATATTCTCCAGACCGATGATGGTGATCCGCCAGGTGTATGAACAGTCGTACGACTGGCCTATATCAGAGGGGACTCCTATGTCCGTCCGGGTCAAACCCGGACGGTACTCGCTCCAGGCGCCTGCTTTCGCTTAAGACACCTGCCTCTGGTGGTGGCCCCCGGCAGTGTTCCTGACTTGCCTGGCAGCATCGGCTTCGTCAGTTGCCGGCAGTAAAAATGCATTCAATGTTTTGCTACTGCCCGCCCCGGTAGTTTGCCGGCACATAGCGATAACGACCGGTTATTTTGTACTTAAACAGCATATTCTCCAACTGCGGGCCACGGCCGATGTTGTGCACAATCAACGGTGTGCCTGTGTGCCGATCGACCTCGTCCGTGACTATACCGATATGGGGTAAATTTCCCGGCAGCATCCAGGTGACCAGGTCGCCCGGTTTATAAGCGTCGCCTCTATCTGAGACAGGTAACTCGCTGCCGTGGCGGCTGAAAAACCGGCGCAGATTGGGTACCCGGCGGTGGTCGATATTTTTGTCCGGTTTATCCAGGTTCCATATTCTGCGGGACGGGTAGCTGTCGAAGTTTGCGGCGATATCTTCATGCACCAGTTGCTGCAGATCGGTACCCAGGGCGCGATAGGCGCGGATCACGACATCCGTGCAGACGCCGATATGCCGGGGCACGTCGCCGTTGGGATAGCTGATCGCGAAGTAAGCCCCGTTGTATTCAACCCGGTGTTTGGTCCGTTCGTGGGCGGCGGCGACCAGGTCCCTGGCGAAGGACGCCGGCCAGGCACCGTGGGAAATCAGGACCAAGGCGAATAAAACGTTTCTCAGTGTGACCTCCCTCAAGCGATCAGATCGGTAGCAACCACTATTAATACCACCAAATGCATCGCTGTGGCAAAGCTTCCGGGGCATAAAGGTTACATCTGCGACCGGCGCTATCCCTGTAAGCTCCTCCGCAGAACCCTTGGTAATAAAGCCCCGTAGCGATGGTGAAAAAGGGTGGCTCAGCTCTCGTCGCCGGGAGATCTGCTCTTGTAACTGGCGCGTAAGATAACCGTAGCGAGCGCGTTTAGTATTGTTTGTTCAGGGGTGGCCTGGCGATGTCGGCAAGCTCAGCGCAGGCCTCCGTCATAAGCCTACTGACAAGGCTTGTCAGTAGAGGGGAGCTATTATCCCATCGCGTAAAAATTGCTATAAGATAGGGTGTAATGACGAACCGCCGCTGGGAGCCGCCCCGCCCGTTCACTGCTGGCCCGGTTTGGCAGGGGTCCCTGCCGGCAGCCTGCATTAACACGCCCGGTCGCGGCGATACTTATTCACTTTCCTCTTCGAGATACTGACATTGGAGCACCGAATGCGCTTTCGCCCCTGGGTGGTTGCCGTCCTTATTTGCGTTGCGGTCACCGCGGCGCTGGCCGGTTATAAAGTCCTGCAGATCAAATCGGCCATTGCTTTTGCCGAGTCCTTTCCGGAACCGTCGGAAACGGTGGAAACCGTCACCGTGGCACAAACCCAGTGGATACCCGAGGTCAGTGTTCTGGGGGAGGTGGTGGCGCCGCGTTCCGTGGAGCTGCGCAATGAACTGGCCGGCAAGATTGTCGAGGTGGGGTTTGCCCCCGGTGCCCGGGTGACCCGGGGCCAGTTGTTGCTGCAATTGGATATCAGCGAGGAGACGGCGCAACTCAAGGCGGCTGAGGCCGAGATGGAGCTGGCGCGGCTGGAACTGGAGCGGTTTCGCAAACTGATCAGACAAAACGCCTCCAGCAAGGATCGCTACGACCGGGCCAAAGCGGAGATGGCAGTGGCCTCGGCCAACCGGCAGGCCCTGCAGGCGACTATCGACAAAAAGACCCTGCGGGCACCCTTCGACGCCAACGCCGGTCTGCACGAGTTGGAGGCGGGCCAGTTCCTGGCCGACAACACGTCGATTACCCGGCTGGTCGGTATCGATGAGAATGTGTGGGTCGATTTCAACCTGCCCCAGGATCGGGCCCTGGTGCCCGTAGGCACTGAAGTTACCGCCACAGCGCCAGGCAGGTCCGGGGTCAAAGCCAGGGGTCGGGTTATTGCCAGGGATGCCGCCGTCGCCGCCGACTCCCGCAATCTGCGAATGCGGGCGCTCCTGCCCGGTGTAGCCGATGTGCTAAAACCCGGGGCCATAGTCGATATATCCGTACCGGTGGGGGCGCCGCAGGCAGTCGGCGTACTGCCGGCCACCGCCATCCGCCGGGATAGCTTCGGCGCCTATGTGTATGCACTGGTGCGCGATGAGCAGGGCCAGCTGCGTGCCCGCAAACGCGCGGTGACGCTGGGGCCGGAGCGGGCCCAGAACGTTATTGTTACCGGTGCGCTCGAAGCCGGTGAACAGATAGCCGCCAAGGGCTCTTACAAGCTGCGCGAGGGCTTATTGGTGGCGGTCCATGGCGAGGGTAGCGAGGGGACAGACACCACTGTCGGGACAGGCATCATTACCGATGGAATGGCCGATACTAACAAGGAAACCGGCAATGAGTAGGCAATATGGTCGGCCAACGGTCATGGATGTATTTGTGCGCCGGCCGGTATTGGCAGTGGCTATTGCCATGGCGCTGATGCTGGTGGGGTTGTACGCCGCCACCCGGCTGCCCGTTATGCAGTTTCCGCAAATCGAGAGCACCTCGCTGGTGATTACCACGCCTTATGTGGGCGCTGCCGCCGAGGTGGTACAGGGTTTTGTGACCGATCCTATCGAGCGGGTGGCGGCATCCATTCCCGGTGTCGACTATATCGACTCCAACACTGTTGCCGGATTGAGCACAGTGACCGTCTGGCTCAAGCTCAACGAAGACAGCACAACGGCGCTGGCGGAACTGTCGTCACGGCTGAGCCAGATTCGCTTTGAGTTGCCGGCCGGCGCCGAGGACCCGGCGGTAAGTATCAACCGCGCCGACCGGCCCAACGCCGGCTTTTACCTGGATGTGTTGATCGACACCGAAGCCAACGGTATGACGCGGGCGGAAATCACCGACTACCTGTCCCGGCGGGTGAACCCCACCCTGGCCTCCATCGCCGGCGTGCAGCGCATCGGCATCGAGGGCGGTCGCCTGCCCGCCATGCGCATTTGGCTCAACCCGGCGCGGATGGCGGCGTTTAATGTGAGCGCCGGTGATATCGAGGCGGCGCTCGAGGCAAACAATATCATTGCCACCATCGGTCGCAGCGAGAATGCCAAGCAGCGTATCGATCTGCTGGCGGACACCTCCATGCGCGATATCGCCGATTTCGAGCGCCTGGTGATTCGGGAAGTGGACGGTTCACAGATTCGCATCAGCGATGTGGCGCGGGTGGAGCTGGGCGAGGAAGAAGGCGAGGTCAACGCGCGGCTGGACACAGCGCCGGCGGTGTATACCTCGGTGTGGCCGCTGCCCGGGGCCAATGAAATCGATATTGCCAACGAGCTGTACCAGGTGCTCGATCAGGTCAACCCGACCCTGCCCGAAGGTCTCTTTATCGGTGTCGGCTACGATATCACGTTGTATATGCGCGACGCACTGCGGGAGATTTTTACCACCCTGGCGGAAACTGTCGCCCTAGTGGGATTGGTGGTGGTGTTGATGATGGGATCGATTCGCACAGCCCTGGTGCCCCTGGTGACGATTCCCATATCGATACTGGGGGCGGTGGCGGCCATGTACACCATGGGTTTTTCGCTAAACCTGCTGACAGTACTGGCCATTGTGCTGTCGGTGGGGCTGGTCGTGGACGATGCCATCGTGGTGGTGGAAAACGTCGCCCGCCATATGCGCGAGGGCAGGAGTCGAATGGCGGCGGCGCTGGCCAGTTCGCGCCAGTTGTTGGCACCCATTATCGGTATGACCGTAACCCTGGCGGCGGTGTATGCGCCGATTGGGTTTCTGTCGGGTCTGACCGGTGTGTTGTTTAAAGAGTTTGCGTTTACCCTTGCGGTTGCGGTGCTTATTTCCGGGGTGGTGGCGCTGACACTGTCGCCGATCATGAGTGCTTACGCCTGTCCCGAGGGTGGCAAGGAGAGCCCCGGCACCCGCCGGGTTAACGATTGGTTTGCCCGTGTGCAGCGTCGCTACGGCGAGCTGCTGGCGCGCAGTCTCAACTACCGGCCGCAGGTGTTGTTTATGGCCGGTTTTTTTGCGCTCCTGGCAGGCCCTTTCTACCTTTTTTCCCAACAGGAGTTGGCGCCGACGGAGGATCAAAGCGGTATCAATGTGGTTATCGAGGCGCCGCCGGAGGCTTCCCTGGAATACACCACCGAGCAGATGGCCGATGTGGTCGGGGTGATGAAGTCCCTGCCGGGTGCCAGATTTATGTGGCAGATAGTGACACCGGACGGTGGTTTCGGCGGCCTGGAGTTGACGGATTTCGATCAGCGCGACCAGAGTGTGCACGAGCTTTTTCCGCGGGCTTTTGGCCAGTTGTCCGGTGTGCCGGGTTTGAAAGCGCTGCCGATTTTATTCCCGGCCCTGCCCACCGCCGGCAATTTTGATATCGAGTTAGTGGTGCAGTCACCGGATGCGCCGGTGGCCATGAAGCAGTATGCGGATCAACTGGTGGGTGCCGCCTACCGCAGTGGGCGGTTTCTATTTGCCGACACCGATTTGAAAGTGGACCTGCCCCAGGCCCGCTTTCGCCTGGATCGCGAGCGCATCGCCGACTTGGGGATGGACCTGGCTGCGGTCAGTCGGCAGTTGAGCGTGCTGCTGTCCGGCAACTATGTCAATCGCTTTAATCTCGAGGGCAGGGCTTACCGGGTTATTCCCATGATTGAACAGCATGGACGACCCGATCCCCAGGCACTGATGGACTTAAAATTGCGCACCCCTGCCGGCGACCTGGTGCCGGTCTCGGCGGTGGCCTCGCTGGAGCAGTTGACCGCGCCGCGGGTACTGGGCAAGTTCCAGCAGAAAAATGCGTTTCGGGTGTTTGGCGGCGTGTTGCCCGGTACCACCAAGGAGCAGGGTCTGGCGGCGCTGGAGGCAGCCGCGACCGAAATTCTGCCGCCCCACTATACCGTTGACTACGCCGGCGAGTCGCGTCAGTTGCGCCAGGAGGGGAATACGCTGGTCGGCGTCTTGATGATCGCGCTGGTGTTTGTTTTCCTGGTGTTGACAGTGCAGTTCAACAGCTTTCGCGATCCGCTGGTGGTGCTGCTGGGTTCGGTGCCCCTGGCTTTGTCGGGCGCAATCCTGTTTGCGTTTCTGGGCTGGACCACGATCAATATTTACGCCCAGGTGGGTTTTATTACCCTGGTCGGGTTGGTTGCGAAAAACGGTATCCTGATCGTGGAGTTTGCCAACCATATGCAGGCCGAGGGCATGGCGAAATTGCAGGCCATCAAGGTGGCGGCGGAGACCCGCCTGCGCCCGGTATTGATGACTACCGGCGCCACGGTGTTGGGCCACTTTCCGCTGGTGTTAGTGTCGGGCGCCGGTGCGGAGGCGCGCAACAGTATCGGTATTATCCTGGTGGCCGGGATGTTGGTGGGTACGCTGTTTACGTTGTTTGTGTTGCCGAGTGTCTATTTGGTTTTGGCTTCGAATCACGGACCGGAGGGGGTGCGGGAGGGCAGCGACAGCCTGCCCGCTATGGCACAATGAGCAATCGGGGGACTCGGATAACAGAGTAACACTGCTGCTACTCCCTTTCCCAGTTTTGCCAGAACGACATGCGTCTTGGATATTACCTAGGGCTTCAACAAACTGCGAGAGTGAAGAAACGCTGAAGTTTTCTGGGTTTGCTACCAATTTTTGTACAGTGGGCATTGTTAAACGAATAATATGCGCAACTTTGGCGTCCTTTGTGTAGATTTCTTGGCGTGGATTTCGCCAATCTTGTGCATTGTGCTTTTTAATTCTCGCATTCTCTACTGCAATACTCATTGCTTCGCAACGACCTATTAACTCCCTGAATTTGAAGGCTAGTGTATTGCGTGAGATCGGCGTACGGAATTACGTCACCGAATGACCGCTTACGACCAAACTACGTTTGACGTAGATTGGTCTAAATAAATTTACTATTGAGTTGCTATAATTGCCTATAGCCGAGGAGGACTAACTCGTTCCAATTTAAAAAACTGATCACGGTGTGTACTTGTAGGATAAGCACACTTTTTAACGGCCCCCCTTCCTTCCATCACAACACTTAAGATCGACACAAAAGTGCGAAACTCAGCAACCTGTGACCGTAGAGTTAGATCCGTTTGTATTTCAGGACGCCGAACTTATCGGTTTGAGTCCCAAATCAGATGCCCCACTCTCAGCAGCATAAAGCTCCTGAACACCGAATTGCTCTGAAAGCCTGTCAAGGCCTTCGGCTGCAGTCATGTAAGAATAGTGATTTCCTTTAATGGCTTTTTTTCCAATCCAAAAAGGATCCAGATAAACGAGCTTGTTTGTACGACTAATGCCTACAACTAAAATACAATGTCCACCAATAATCCGGCCTAGACCAAAATTCCCACTGGCTAACAAAGGGCCGTAGTTATGTAAATTCTCTTCCCACGTTTTAATATCATTAGTCACTCCGTAACCCGGGAGATGACGCAAACCATAGTCGTTGATCAAGTCGTGACCATAACCTGCTTTAAACCACTTACCAAAAATATGCGGATCTTGATCTGGTGCTACTCTAGCTTTTGCTTGGAGAACCTGTTCAGTATGCTGCTTGCGCTTATACCCGTAAATATTACCGTACCGCCAGTCCATTAACATTTCTAGAGAGGTAAGCCAGCAATGCAAGCTAATACCCTGCCATCGATAACGGACGTTATACCCTTTTTCTAGAGCCATAGAACACACCCATCATAATAGATGAAAAATTAGTTTAAAGTATGCGAGCTTTCTGCACAACAGGTTGTCGCTATCAGCCTGGTATCACTCTGAGAAAGACGCATAGAGTTGAATTCAGCACATAGCCATTACAGGTTGCCGGAAATAATAGCGCGCCATCCATTTTGTGAGCGACTGAAAAATGACCGCACACCATTTTCCCGCATCCCAACTAAGCTGCTTTTACATCATATTTATTGTGTAAGAAAGGCTGCTAAGGGAACGTGCTAAGGGGACGGAGGGATTAAAGACTGAGCAGTGTGCTAGGACCTGATTCAAACTGACGATGGCTTAACTGTGCCGCGGTAACCTCATTGATTGAACAGTACCATCCCCCTAACATCATTGTTTCCTGCAGAAAAAATCGATGACCAAGAACTTCTGAGTCTACCGGGGATAAATCAAGCTGGGTAAAAAACTGTTTCAATAGCTGGGAAATTGCTATTGAGCTGCATTTCGTTCAACACGGCTGTATTGTCGCGAAAATATGCAGACTTTGAGGGACGCCTGCAACTTAGCAACTGATAAAAATTTGCTGCGTTGTGTAAGCTTGTCGTCAAATACTTAGGTTGCTAAGTTGCAGGCGTCCCTCAAGATTGGAAACGTTTACCTACGATCGACTGCATCGCCTGGTTCGCAGCGATCGCAATACCGACAATGGCAGTATTGCCTTTGACTACCCCGTGATTACGTATGATTATGACGCTGTAGGAAATATCCGCGCCAAAAGCGACTACGCCAGCGGGTATATCTACTCGGGTGGAAGTGGCGGTGGCGCCAATGCGGTTAAGCGGGTTACTAAACTTGATGGCACTCAGGTAACTTTCAGCTACGACAGCAACGGTAATATGCTCAGCGGCGACGGCCGCACGGTGACCTACAATGCTTTCAACAAACCGATAAGTATCCAAACGAGCAATGCGGCCCTGCAGTTTCACTACGGTGCTGACCAGATGCGCTACAGGCAGGTAAAAACTGCCAGTGGCAGCGTTGTCACTACAGTTTATATCGATAAGGTATTTGAAGAAGTCAGCACCGACGATCGCCGGGAGAGCAAGCACTATCTCGGTGATTTTGCAGTGTTTAAAAGCACCGAAGAAGGTAACGCCAGCCGCTTCGAGATTGCTTACTTGCACCGCGACCATCTGGGCAGCATGACTGCGGAGATCAACAGTGCGGGCCGGGTGACGGGTACTTACAGCTATGATCCCTTTGGCAGGCCGCGAGATGGCCAGTTGGTGGAGCAGGACAGCCTGACCAGTGTGATGACGCCCAGGGGGTTTACCGGCCACGAGCACCTGAATGAGGCTGAGCTCATTCATATGAATGGGCGGGCTTATGACTACAAGTTAGGTCGATTTCTCAGTGTTGATCCGATTATCAACAGCCCTGATTTTAGCCAGAGCTTGAATCCTTATTCCTATGTGATGAATAACCCTCTATCGGGAACGGACCCGACGGGTTATGATATTGAGCCGTATAGATGGGGAGGAAGATGTATAATTTGGGGCAGCGCATGCGCTGAAAAGTGGGGAGGTTTAACGGTTAATCTGCCCTATATCCTGAAAAATGGGTCGCAAAGCTCGTCAAGCCAGTATGATGTAGGGTCTGAAGAATCTGATGAGTTGGAGGCGGATAAAGGCGTTGAGCTGAGTGAGGCGGGTGAGGGGGGGACCAATGGAGGGAATGGCTTTAGCGCATCCGGTTTTTTCAAACAGTTAGGGCAATCATTTTTAGACAGCCAAGCTCAAGCTTTAGCAGGCGGAATCGGTATCCAAAATGCTGAAGACACAATAAAATCCAGTATTCAAATTCCTATATCATCCAGCGAATTATCGGGGGCGCAGGCGGCACAAACCGTTGTTGATCACGCAGGAAGTGTTATGGCGGTGATTGGTGTCGCCGCCGCAGCTAGGGATCTTGATGCAAAAGATATCGCTGATAATATCAAGAAGATAAGGGTTAGACATTTTACTAATACCAAAGGTCTGAATGGCATTAAGCAAGACAATATAATCATAGCCAGTGATCAAAATAGCGTTTTCACAGTTAAAGCAAGAGGTAGACCTGGAAGTCCAGCGGATGTAGAAAAAGCGCTTGGTATAAAACCTGGCAGGGGAAGAAATTTTGTTGAGTTTGATGCAAGCCCTGGTGAAGTAAGAGTAGAAACCAATCGGTTTACAGGTGCTACCGAAATAATCTTTCGAGGCGATGTAGATCTGTCTGATAGAAATCCAAATTTTTTCAAAAGGTAGGCTATTAAAAATGAATGGCAATGTCAGTGTTGATGTTGATGAAGTTAAAAGGGTTTATGATTTAATCGAGAGAGTTCATAGCTTTTTCCATCAGCCTATGAATTTTCCCAACGTTGATGAGTTTGCTGAAAACAACTACAAAGAAATCAGCGAAATATACTACAACGTTATTTGGAACTGGCTCCCTGAAGACATGAAAGAATCTATAAAAAACGAATAAACAGTAAACGAAAAGTAGTAGTGCTTGGTAATTGAGCGGTTAAAAAAGCCCCTGTCAGGTCAGCTTGCCAGGGGCTTTATTTTATCTACTCGGTGGTTAAGATCAGACAGCCCTCGGAGACCTTGACCGTCACCGGCGTATCGATCGCAAAGCCGGCTTTTGCCAGCCACTTGCCTTGCAACCGTATCCACGGCACCGGCTCGTCCACCCGTTGATCAAAATGGCGGTGGTGTTTATCTTTAACGGTGCGACTGTAGAGCAGCCGGTGGACCTTGACATGTCGCTGCTGGCGGGTGGGCGTTGTCATAGAGGCCTCCCTGCTTGCTGTAGCAAGCTATCCAGACAAGGCCCAAGCGTGGGCTTTTGCCGCCGGAGGTGGTGAATAAATTGCTGCCAGCTCTGGTTCAGCGGGGTGTGTCGACCGGCGGCCCGCTCCTGTTGCAAGGCATCGATGGCTTCATGCAGGACATAGTTCAACACCATCAGCTGTTGCCAAGGTGCTTCGTCATTAGGTTGTGGTCCGGCGGTTGCCGGATTGCGGGTGGATGTTGCTGCACGCCGAATTGGCGTAGAATCACGCGTACTCATAATAACCTCTCATGCAGGTTGTTGTGATAGCTGGCCCTGGGTGTTGGCGCACCCTTGGCCAGCGCCTTTTACATCATGCAGATTGCTGTTGTTTAATCATCGCCTCCAGCATCTCGGTAATAAACTTCTGTTTACTTCTCGGCATTAGCCCGATCTGCTCAACTTGCCGCTGTAGCTTTGACGTCGGCCCCCGTTTACTTTTAGTGGCGGTGCTTGTCGCGCCAATCAACTCTTCCAAAGGGGTGGCGAGTGCCTTTGCCAGGGACGGAAACCCGGGACACTGATAACTTAATAACTTGGCTAAATACAAAAGTATTGCCTGATGTGAGGGAGGAGGACTTGCCCAACCGAGAGACGTCACTAAGCAGGTGATCGAGCGCTACCAGCGCGCCCTGTATTACTACCGCAAGGCCAACGGTGAACCCCTGTCGTTCCGTAGCCAGCACAGTCGCTTAACGGCACTGCGAGCCTGGTTTAAGTGGTTGAGTAAACAAAACTACCTGCTCTATAACCCCGCCGCCGATATCGATCTGCCGAAGCTGGAAAAGCGCTTACCGAAACATGTCTTGACCGTTGAGGAAGTGGAAACCGTGCTCCAACAACTAGACTTACAAGCCCCGTTGGGCCTGCGAGACCGGGATATCCTGGAAGTGTTCTACTCGACCGGCATCCGGCGAATGGAGTTGATCAACCTCAAGCTGTCCGACCTGGACACGGAGCGCGGCACCCTAATGGTGAGACTGGGCAAGGGCAAGAAGGACCGGATGGTACCGATTGGTGACAGAGCTATCGCCTGGTGCGAGAAGTACCTGCGGGAGGAGCGTTATCAACTGATGGGAGGGCAGGATACCGATAGCCTCTTCCTGACCAACCTGGGCGATGCGTTCACCCCGGAGCGGATCACCCAGTTGGTGAGGCGGTATGTGCAGCAAGCCGACATCGGCAAAACCGGCTCGTGTCACCTGTTTCGACACACCATGGCCACGGTGATGCTGGAGAACGGGGCCGATAACCGCTACATCCAGGAAATGCTGGGTCACGCCAAGATCGATATCACCCAGATTTACACCCAGGTGAGTATCCGGCGGCTGAAGGCGGTACATGATCTGGCTCACCCGGCCAAGCTGGTGCCCAGGGACCACGGGGCTGGTGAGGCAGACGATAACCTCGCAGAGGCCCAACTGTGGGTCGACCTGGGGCTCGAAGACGACGAAAAAGAAAGGTAGACGCTATACGCCATTGGCGTATAATACGGAAACCATTATGGTTATCATAGAAACCCCGATCTTTACCCGCCTGATCAAGGCATTGATGAGTGACGACGACTACCGAAGCCTGCAGGAAGCACTGGTGCAACGGCCCGATATGGGCGCAATTATCCAGGGCTCGGGTGGTTTACGGAAAGTACGTTGGAGCCTGGAAGGCATCGGAAAAAGCGGTGGTGTTCGTGTGATCTATTACTGGGTGGTGGATGATGCACATATCCGCATGCTGTACACCTATCCGAAAGGCAAACAGGAGAATCTGACGAAGGAGCAGTTAAAAGCGTTGCGGCAAATTGTCGAGAGGTGGTCCGATGGATAGAGACATGTTCACTGAATTACTGGCTAGCGTAGAAGAGATGGATGCCATTGTGAAAGGCAAAGCCAAGCCATCACGCGAGCACCACTTCCCGGAACCAGAAGTCAAAGATATCCGTGAAAAGACCGGTTTGTCCCAGACCCGCTTTGCAACACTGATCGGTGTGAGCAAGCGCACCCTGGAAAACTGGGAACAGGGGCGCCGTCATCCGACAGGTCCGGCGAAAGCGCTATTAAGAATCCTTGAGGCCGATCCCGAGCACGCGGTACGCGCACTGCATGGTTGATACCGCCCCCAAAGCCTTGTGCCGCCGGAGACATTGAAGCGCCTGTCACGGCGCTTGCAAACGCAACCGCCGCGCCAGTCGCAGTGCCGCCCCACGTGAGTCACCCCGTTGTCCAATCGGTGCCGCGTAAAAGGCAGTGGTCTCCGGCTGCCGGTATCGAGTCCTTCCTAAACCCTGTGCCACCGGAGAGACAGGCCAATAAGGATGCGGCCCGTTCGGCATTGGGTCTGTCACAGGGCTTGCAAAAAGCGCAACCCCTGCGCCAGCCCCAACACCTCTACTAAGCGCGCAGCTTCCCCCTCTCCCGCTCCTCCCCCGCCCACCAAGGCGCCTGCCCTTCGTATAAGTGTCCGTGGTATCCAAAGCCACTGTGTTCTAAAAGCCGTCCGGTGCCGGCCCCCAGTGGCGCCTTGGCGTTCGGGGTCGTAACGGGCGAGTTCGCAGCTAAGGGGACGAGCTAAGGGGACGGAGGGATTAAAAACTGAGCAGTGAGGTTGGCTGATCAAAATATAATCCCTCCGTCCCCTTTGGACCCTGTGGAGTCGACTATTTTCACCCTTCCCCCAAACTCGAAATAGACTCAATCAACCGATCCATCACCGGCTGCCGGGTGGTGGTTTTTCGCCACACCAACCCGATAGTGCGAATCGGGGCCGGTGCGGTAAACGGGATATAGTGGATACCGGGCTCGTTTTCCTGGATGGCAATCTTGGGCATAAAGGTGATACCGGTGCCCGCTTTGACCATTTGGCGCAGGGTCTCCATACCGGTCGCTTTAAAATCCTGCTCTTCGGCAATACCGTGCGGGCGGCAGATATCCAAGGCTTGATCGCGCAGGCAGTGGCCCTCCTCCAGCAGCAGCAGGCGTTGCTTTTTAAGGGTTTTCTGATCGATTGACGGGTGTTTCGTCAGTTCATGATCGGGCGGCACGGCCAGTAAAAATTCATCGTCAAACAGTTTGTGACTAACGAGAAAGTCGTCGTACACTGGCAGCGCAAGCAGCGCTGCGTCGATTTCACCATGTCGCAACTTCTCAATCAGATTTGCCGTCTTTTCCTCAATCAGAATCAAGCGAATATTCGGCATCGCCGCCTTCGCCCTGGGTACCAGGTTGGGAAAGATATAAGTCGCAAGCGTAGGAAACGCACCAAGACGGAATTTGCCGGCTAAAGGGTCATGGCTGCTTTTGGCGATATCATGAACCGTATCCACCTCCCGTAAGATACGCCGTGCCGAATGGGCGATATGCTCGCCGACTTCCGTCAGCATCACACGGCGGTTGGTGCGCTCAAAGAGCGTCACGCCCAGTTGTTCCTCCAGTTTCTTGATCTGGCCACTGAGCGTTGGCTGGCTGACGCAACACTGGTCCGCGGCCTGGCCAAAGTGCTCCAATTCAGCGACGGCCAAAAAATACCGCAAATCTCTAATATTCATACCGGTCTCTACTACTCTACAGACTGGGGTCAGGCTGCTTACACCTATCGTTAGGTATTGCCTATCATTTCTATCGATAGAAACGATTTTCGCTATTTATAGATTATTGTTATCTTCATTTCAATAGGAAATGACGATGATGGTCGTTGCTTAGGGTGACCCATCTCTGGCATTTAGCCTCTCGATGGTAGGTGGCAAGGAATTAGGCGCCATTACTATCGACAAAAACACTTCCGCGATATGCATGTAAATCATTTAACCCAGGTTGCCGCCGCAGCATGACGGTATATATAAAAGGAAGCACATCATGAAAACACGCAAGCTACTAACCACAGCAACAATGGCGGGTATTTTGGCCATATCACTGACACCACACACAGCCACTGGCAAGCCAACTGTGAGTAAACCCCAGGGCGCAGTCGGCACCGGCAATGTGGCTATGGGTCAGGCAAAGAGTAATCAATTCTGGTGGCCGGATCAGCTGGACCTCTCGCCGTTGCGAGACCACGATCGACGTTCAAACCCGCTTGGTGAGGATTTCAACTACGCCGAGGCGTTTAAACAGCTCGACCTCAACGCGGTCAAAAAAGATATCGATACGCTACTGACCGACTCGCAGGACTGGTGGCCGGCTGACTTCGGCAACTATGGTCCATTCTTTATTCGCATGACATGGCACAGTGCCGGCACTTACCGTACGCTTGATGGGCGCGGCGGCGCCGATGGCGGACAACAGCGATTCGATCCCCTCAATAGTTGGCCAGATAACGCCAGCCTGGACAAAGCGCGCCGCTTGCTCTGGCCGGTGAAACAAAAATACGGCCACAACCTCTCGTGGGCGGACTTGATTGTGTTGGCGGGTAACGTCGCCCTGGAGAATATGGGTTTTGAAACCTATGGCTTTGCCGGTGGCCGCACTGACGACTGGGAACCGGATCTGGTGTATTGGGGCCCGGAAGTAGAGATGCTCGCCAGCGATCGTGAAAACAGGGACGGTCAACTGCAGCGCCCGCTGGGCGCCACCCATATGGGTTTGATCTATGTGAATCCGGAAGGTCCGAAAGGCAAGCCGGACCCGGTCGGCTCTGCGAAAAATATTCGCGTTGCTTTTGGTCGAATGGCCATGAACGACGAAGAAACCGTTGCACTGATTGCCGGCGGCCACACCTTCGGCAAGATGCATGGCGCGCACAAGCCGAGTGATTGTGTAGGCGCAGAACCTGGGGCGGCAGGGATTGAGGAGCAGGGGTTAGGCTGGAAAAACAAGTGCGGCAAAGGCCATTCCGAGGACACCGTCACCAGTGGTCTTGAAGGTGCCTGGACGCAAGCGCCGACCCAGTGGACCACGCTCTACCTTCAAAACCTTCTGAACTTCGAATGGAAGCAAACTCGCAGCCCTGCCGGTGCGATTCAGTGGATTCCGACAGATGAGTCGCTGCACACGTCGGTGCCGGATGCGCATGTCGAAGGTAAATTCAATTCGCCGGTTATGACGACGGCCGATTTGGCGCTTAAGTTTGATCCGGCGTATAAGAAGATCGCCGAACGCTTTCTGGCTAATCCCGATGAATACCAGCGCGCCTTTGCCAAGGCCTGGTATAAGTTGACCCACCGCGATATGGGCCCGCGCATACGCTACCTGGGTGATGAGGTGCCCAGCGAGGTACTGATTTGGCAAGACCCGATCCCCGCAGTCGATCATAAGCTTGCCAGTGCCAGGAATATCAGAAACCTGAAAAAAGATATTCTTGAATCAGGTTTAACCGTTCCCGAGTTGGTCCGTACCGCATGGGCATCGGCGTCAAGCTTCCGTGCCGGTGATATGCGTGGGGGTGCCAACGGTGCGCGGGTCGCGCTTGCGCCGCAAAAAGACTGGGAAGCCAATAACCCGCAGGAACTGGCTAAGGTGCTGAGGGAATTGGAGAAAATACGCAAAGACTTCAATCGGTCCGGTGCCAAAATTTCGCTGTCCGACATGATTGTTTTGGGTGGCGCCGCTGCTATCGAAAAAGCGGCCGAGGATGCTGGTGTCGAGGTTGATGTACCGTTTAAACCCGGGCGTGCTGACGCGCTCCAGTCACAGACGGATATAGAGTCTTTCACCCTGCTGAAGCCGTCAGCCGATGCGTTCCGCAACTATTTTAACGTGACGGAAAGCTACCGTTCTCCTGCAGAGATGCTGGTGGACAAAGCCGATCAGCTTGATCTGACCGTTCCGGAAATGACGGCTCTAGTCGGTGGTATGCGTGCGCTTGATGCAAACACCGGTGGCGCCAAGCATGGTGTGTTTACCAGCAATCCGGGCACCTTGAGCAACGACTTCTTCGTCAACCTACTGGATATGTCCACGCAATGGCGGAAAACGAAAACAGACGGTTTGTATGAAGGTGTTGATCGTAAAACAGGGCGGGTCAAGTACACTGCCACCCCGGTCGATCTTATCTTTGGTTCGAACTCTGAACTGCGGGCTGTTGCCGAAGCTTATGCCTTCGACAATGCTAAAGAGCGATTTGTCAGCGACTTTGTTGACGCCTGGGTCAAGGTGATGCGATTGGACCGTTTTGATCTCTAGTACCAACCTTTAGAGTTTTATCGACGCGGGCCGGTGGGAGCGATCCCCCGGTCTACCGCTTCAACCCCACTGAGCCCAGAAAATTCATTGGCGCCCAGATTCGCCCTCGCCAGTAGGTGTTATCTTTGAAGGACGGGTCGTTACGGGCGATAGAAGGCATGATGTAGCGGATCAGCTACTCGGACAGGGGCAAGTACCTCGAAGAGATTGGTGCTGACCCCAACTTCGATATCTCGGTAGCGGGCAGTACACAGCCTTTTCACAATTTTACTCATGATATTGATACACGCTTTTCAAAAAGTACTGAACTCTAATGCTCGAAAAGGCATTTATCAGTTTACTATGAGTGTCTTGATTAAAAGTCATTTTACCCAAAGGCCATGATCGCCTGATCTGGGGCCGCTACGGCTAGTGCTTCGGGACTAGTCCCTAGCGGCGCCCATTGAGTGTTCCACAATAAATGGGCTTGCCATCGGCGTTCACCTTCCTGGTGTGCGCCAAATAGACTGTTTTTTTATACAGTCTACTTGGTTGTTGTCAAATAGATTTCTCCCTTTATACTACATCGTTGCTCGCTTTCTGCCAGGCAACAGAAAAATAAGTGGCATTATCAATGACTTAGATACTTTGTGCAGGGGGATAGTTGGGTCCTATTATTTCGGATAACCGGAGAAACTCGCTTTGCAGTGGACAGTATGAGAGTGCTTCGGGAAATCCGCTGCCGATCAGGTCCTTAGATCGGGTATTCGATATCGCAATAAGCAAAGCGGGTGTCAAAAATTACAGGTGCATATACCCACTAACATAACAAACTTATGAAAGGTGCCCTTCGGGCTGGATCGAAGCAAGCGGTGCTTGCTCCGGCCCTTTACGTTGGGCGTTAGAAAAATTTATGAACAAATTACAACTTACATTTATAGCTTTATTAATATTTGTTTTTTCGGTGGCCTCGAATGCTGAGTCGAAAAAAACGAAAATTGGAGAGAATATGGATTTTGGCATGCAGGTGGTTATGACAGCAACTCCTGGAAATGGTGAAGAGCTAGCAAAGATAATGTTAAAGGCATCCGAATTGGTGGCCTCATTGAAGGGGTGTAAACTTTACATTGTCCAACTTTCAACGTCCGAAAAAGACTCCGTACTTATTACCGAAATATGGGGCTCTAAAGAGGATCATCAAGCATCCTTGGCCGTACCGGGAATTCAAAGCCTCATATCTACGGCCCGGCCATTAATTTCTGGCATGACACACCAAACAGGAAAACTATTAGGTGGTCACGGCTTATAATGCATCACCAATTTCCTAAAAAATCGCGCAATTTGACGGCCATAAACGTCGGCCAAAAAGCGGCCGTCACTTCTGTCTGGAAGTTCGGTCTGCGTTATGTAGCTGGCAGCTAAACATGGGTAAAGCTTTGGAAAATTTAGACAGTCATCAAAAAAAGACAATGAAAATAGTAATTGCCTATCCAATGGGAGTTGCAGCAGTTTCTATACTATTAAACCTTTTAATCCTGGAGGTGTCACCGTTTACAGTAAGTCTTCCTAACTACTTTTGCCTCCTGGCACTGTCTATCTCGGCAATAATATTCTGTATAAATCACACGTGGCTTATGACGGCTACCGAGTTGACGAGAGTACGTTACAAAATGCGTACCACACCGGAAGAATGGAAGAATAGTGAAGTGCATAGAGAAGATATCTCTGATCATGCCCGTTATGAACTGGAACGAGTTCACAATGCACATCGAAATACCAGCGAAAATACACTCTATTTTTCGTTGCTTGCATTACCCTTCATATTTACTTCGCCATCCAATTTGGCAGCCGTCACTTGGTTGATTTTATTTTCTTTAGCTCGCGTGGGTTATACATACAGCTATCTTAACGGTAAAGATGAGTTTCGAAGCGGTTTCATGACGTTGGGACTTTTGGCCATGTACGGGATAGCTAGTTATATTTTTCTAAGCCTGGTTTGGTCAGGTGGTGGTTAATTAGGAATGATACATAATGAGTCAAAGCGCGCGGACTGAGTGACAAAAGGAGACGGAGGGGCTGATTTTTATACAGCAAACCATTGATTGTTTTTTAATCCCGCCGTCCCCTCTATCACTTTATTGCTTGTTCATCAGCTCGCAGATTTGTTAGCGGCTTCCCTCAAACCTCTCCTCACAGATTGGTCCTTGCCATTCACTAGCAGTTATTGTCTAATCACGACATGGTTTCCGGCGGTGATCTTCCTGCAGGAAACTTTCACCCCATTAGTTAATGCCCATGCCGGGCGTAGACAATTCCAGCCAGTGGGACCAAAAAACCGCCACTTCGCTCTGGTTTTTCGTCCCTTGCTAATGGAGTTGTATTTTTTAGCAGAAAAAGATGATTAGTCGTTTACTAATAATACTATTGACTATTTTGTTAACCAGCTGAACAGACGGAGTCACTAAAAATTCAACTACGGTAGAGTCTTATAAAAAAGTCTAAATCAAATGAAACAGGACCTTTCAGGTGATGAGTCATTCCAGCCAGGGTTTTCGCTTATAGCGATCGGAACGTCGTCAATTCCCAGTGCCAAAAACTATAAGGAGGGTAAATAGAGAGACTCTTTAGAAGATAACAAAATTTCCATAACTGATAACAACTAAAGGAAGCTGTATGCTAAATAGAATCATACTTTCAATATCTTTATTACTGACAAGTGCATTTGTTAGTGCGGAAATACGCCCATTTATTAATGGCGGTATTGGCTTTGGTGATACGGATTTTGACAATGGTCTGTATTTCAATGTTGGGGGAGGTGTTCAATTCAATGAACACATTGAAATCGAAGTCGGCTATAACGATTACGGCGGTATTGGCCCCTTTGAAATTGATATAGATTCACTCTCATATGGTGTGAACCTTGGTGGAAATCTGTCAGAGAATGTGAGGCTATTTGCGGTCCTGGGCGCGGAGCGCCTGGAAGCTGATGATACAGTTTCACTTGGTTCATTTACGATAGACATAGATGAATCAAGTACGGAAGCATTCTTTGGCATCGGGGTGGCATTTATGCAAGGAGAGAATTTTGATATTCGTACTAAATTAGTTAGCCATGATTCGGGCGACCTGATAACGGTAAATGTCGGAATCGCTATCTATTTTTAATTGGTATCCAAAGCTATAACAAGTTCAGAAGTGGAGGTGTAAGGCCTCCGCTTCTTGATGCGTTAATTATTCAAAGAGATGAATTATGAAACCATTTGCTCTACTCTGCAAATACTATGGATGTTTTGTCTTTTGGAGCCTCGCTTCTGGCTTCAATCAATAGACTTTTAAAATTAAAATTCCCGTTTTTGTAACCTCTGGCGTGATGTTGTTAGCACTTTGGGGTCCCCTTTACTCCACCAAAGACATCAACGGAGTGCCCTAAGGAGGCTTTGGCAAAGTCCCATAGCGGCGTCCATTCAGTATTTCACCGATACGGGTATTGCGGACCCATCGGTGATAAGTGAGCATACAAACTAGCATGGTGCCCGAACAAACCAGCAGGAACTTGATTTCGGCGACCACCTCCCAACTGTGCATGGGCAAAGCAAGCAAAATCATAGGCACGGAATGTGAAATAAAAACCCAGTAGGCGCTGTCTGAGAAGTAGCGAATCCAGGGCTGGTGACGATGAAAGTAACGGCAAAACAGTCCCACAAAAGCCAGCATAAAAAAACAGACGGATAAACCTGTGCTCACTGATAACAAGGTGTGAAACAGTTGATAGCCGGCAGCGTCCGACTTACCTTGCAATTCAAAACAAACCAAAGCAACCACCAGAAAAAAGCAGGCTGCTGTCATATAACCCCAGCCTCGCCGTGCCAAAACGGTAATGTCTTCCCGGCGTTGGAACAGCACCCAGCCGGTCAAAAAGCATATGCCGAAGTAAAGATATACGCTGATTGATGGCATAAAGCTGAGTTTTCCGGTGATCCGCCCTGCCTCGCTGAAGCTGCCGATTGCGGCCAGAGACAGACTTACGGTGAATATCGCCACGATTGAGTAGGCCGGTGTTCGCGCCGTCCATCGGCGTATATGCGCACAAAAATCATCAGGTAGATAACGGCACAGTTGCAGTGCCAGCCAGACGCTGACTACATACATGATCAGATAATAGAGAAACCAGAGGTTGTGCGTATTGTCCCAAAGGATTCGCGGTCTATCGATCAGGTTTATATCGAGACCAAAGTCACCGGTGGCCATTACATTGGCAGCTACAATACGCAGCAAGGTCATACTGATAGCCAGTGGCGGCAAAAACAGGATAAAGGGAATAACCAGCCGTTGATAACGATTTCGGAACATTCTGTCAGGACCTCGCCGCGCCAGCAACAGTGCGGTAAAGAACCCCGATAGCAGGTAAAACGTGGGCATGCGAAAAGTGTTGATAAAGATCAGTGTCAGGTCCATGCTGACCGAGCGCATGGGGTCCCGATAATAGTCGACCATGTCCATAGTCAAATAGAGTTGTGCTGAATGTAGTACCACACCCAGGCTCATCATCACGGCACGCAAAAAGTCCAGCCCGTGTAAGCGCTGGCCGATATGATCACTTCCAGAAGCGTCTTTGTTTGTACCCATTCCCGGCATCCGATGTGCTGCTACGGGTCAGAGCCTAGAGCGTCTTCAACGTCAAATCTTACAGATTTTTGAAATTCGTCAGTTAAGTTCGTCGTTTGTACCGGGGGACTGTAAACTTGGATACTTTAACGAGTAGCCAGGGCGGATCGCCCGGGTTTTAGTGTCTAGGATGTCTCGCAAGACAATAGACATCTTATTGGGAACGTTTTTATGGACGACCGATTTGGTCAGAGCTGTGTTTTTTTGGGTTTTGAAGCACCACTGATCGGGCATTCTACCCAGGTTGTCAAAGTACCGGGCCCACCAGGCGCCGGATAGTCCTTAGTGCTAGAATAAATGCCTAGTGTTACGCCAATTTCGACCTGTTGAGGCAAGGGTCGAAAGTCCATTTCAGGCAACGCGTATACACCGGAAGTTCCATTGCTATGAGCCCAATGGACCGCACAAATTTCACCGACTTTACCTTTGGTGGTCATCACGTATATTTGGATTTGATTTGAATTCTTAACCCTGGCGATGTGCGAGACTGGGTTTGACGCCGAACCACCAATAGTTTCGATTCTGGCAGTGCCGACTTCTCCGCTATTTGCCGCCAGAGCAGTAATAGCAAAAAAGGGAATATAAAAAATTCTTTTAAGCATGATAAATACCCGGCGAGTAAGAAACTAAACGCGATTTGGAGTGTAATGCTACGAGCTTCTTTATATAGACAAGCGATGGTAGTCAAACCAGGGCAGTCAATCTACTCATATACGGAGGATATTTGGACGAAACCCTATAGATGGCGCCTTCATCCACCTTGATCATACAGATATTTCTTCGACTTTATAAAAGAGCTATATAAGTATGGAGCCAGAGTAAGATTCCCAAGAGATTTTACTCTGGCTCCATACTTTGAAGCCATTTACGAAAGCTGGTGTTTACCCTGGAACCAGGCGCCGGCTGCGCCCGGGTCAGCACAGCATAGGCATAGAAGACTCTCAGCCTTTAGACATAATGCAGTAGTTTGCTTCGGCAGTGCCGTTTATGCCATTGCAGTCTGGTTTAGGAACGCAGTTCAGCGTGTAATCGGTAGTCAATGCGATAAAAACCATGCCAATCATGGCTTGTCCATTTACATCATCGCCTCGCACAGTCATGCGATTGGGATTCGGACAGTTGGTGGGATCAGTGTAGCCAGCATCCCAATTGAGCAGGAGGCCATTGAGGTAAGAGTAGTTGTACACTTGATTTAGTTTTCCTTTGAGAGCATAAACTTCAGCAGATATTAGGCATGCTATGCCTACCATTGATGCTATGGAAGATTTAACTGTTTTCATTGGATATCCCTTTTTCACGTTATCGGCCCGCTGCCGACGTTGATGACTCAAACCAGCAGAACTGCCGCTTACTGCAATAGGCTCTCTGTTAGTTCGGGTATCGCCGATATACCGAGTTGGTCTGAAACCGAACTCGTATATTCTTACGCTATATCCGGTCCAGGAATATCATACTGCCAGTGCTTTTTCTATGGTTTATAGAATATAGGGTCCCTTCTGTTAAAACTGTAAGTTCATTGCTGATAGGACTAGCAAAACTGTGGTGCTACCTTGCTGCCCGCCTTTGCCTGTGGTCAAGCTTTTAGTGAAATAAAACAAACCTTTGCACAAGCTAAGCTTATGACAGCCTTCCCTCGTTATTGATGGTGCGAAGCATTTTTTTATCGTTGAAACACAAAATCAGGCGGGACTTAATAGGCCTGACGAAGGTATGGGGCAGATCAAAGAGGTGCTGTTAGCAACGCTTGCCCAAATCGATCACTCGAGTCACTTGCACCGAAAAAGCTGGCATCGACCCGATGCGCACTGACTTCTCTTGGTGCAGGCCTGTCCCTTGGCCAGCAGGCTTTTGCACTTTCGCTTGCCGGTAATCGGATCACCGCAGTATTGGTTACTGGTGCAGTCCGAATGACCCCTGCACTCGTCAGCGTCGGCACAAACCCCCCAGGCGCAGGCGTCGGTAGGCTTGCCGCCGAGAAAAGCATTGTTACCGCAGCGGCTGCCGTTATCGCACAGGTTCTTGCCCGGCCGGCCTTGGAGCGGAAACTAACCGACACTGTCATCGTAGTACAAACAGCCGATGAGGCACCTCCCCTATTATCGTGTCGATCAATCCTAACAGATTGTTCCTTCAGCGAACCAGTGCCGAGGCCTCTAAAACAGCCACCCGATCGGGTAGTTGATTTCATCTCGTTATTTATCAAAATTTACCCTCGCCGATAGGATAAATCGTTCTCTGTGTTTCTGTAGTTAGTGTCACAAATAAAAATATCACGCCTTCGCTGATGCAAAGAAGAGTGAAGAAATTTCTTAGATTGAAATATTAATCAAAAATAGCATTTTTCCGGCAGGGTCTAAAAGTTTTGAAGCGTTTGGGCTCTGAATATAAAGTCTTAGGGGAGTTTTCGATATGTTTTCATTTATTCAACAAGTTGGTCGCTGGGGCCAGCGGGTTAATAGCAGAATTTTTCGGCCACTATCCGTATTCACCGGTAGTAAGCCAATCGGTCAGATGTGCACTGCACTACTGGCTATACTGGTGTATTCAAATGAAACCCAAGCTGGCCCGTGGGATAATTTCTCCGCGCCCGGCAATGATCAAAATGGCAACTTTACCGTTTCCTGGAACGGGTGGGGGCCGCAGCCAAATCTATCAGCTTTCTGTGTATCCCGTGAAATCACGGCCAGGGAAATCAATACCAATGCTACCTATAAGAAAAATATCTCGTGTAATGCGACCTCGACGAGTTTTTCGTTGATACCCGGTACCTACCGATACGAAGGTGTCGTGACTTATTTGCAACAGACGAACCCTTGCGGAGTGTGCCCTGCCAATGAACCTCCTGATCCTTTAAATACGTCTCAACAGACATTCGTGCCGCTGCCGGAGATCACCGCTCCGGAAATAAGCGAGGGTTTTCCGGTACTGCTATGGGATGATTACCCGGGTGCCACGGAGTACCGCCTGCAACGCCGGACGATATCCGGTCCCTCCGGGTCTGCGGGCCTGAATCCTTGGGTCGAGCTGTATACCGGTCCCACCAACAACTATGTCGTGACCGGCGTCAAGCTCGCCGATGGGTTCCATCAGTTTCGTGTAAAAACCTGTAGAAACACCAAATGCAGCGGTTACTCCCCTGTTATTGAAATGGAAGTCATACACACACCGAATCAACCTGCATCTATATCTGTGCCCGATGTCTCACCGGGAAGTGCCGTTGAGATTGAATGGGCGGCGAGCACCGGTGGTGAGCTGGATCGTTATGAATTCTTTTTCTGTGAACGTCAACCTGGTGCCACCGACTGTCTGTACCAACCATATACCGTCGGTACGGCTCGAACATTTTTACACGAAAACTTAAACGATGACAGTCAGTACCGTTATAGAGTGCGCGCCTGTAGCAGCTTTGCGTGTTCGCCCTTTCGTACCAGCGGCTTTATGACTGCACAAGTAGATCCCACGGAATACCTGAGACGCCAGCTCTACTACAATAAAGCAAACGACATTGATGCCTCAGAAGATGGCAACCAGAACCAGTATGCGCGGGATTTAGCGGCTTTTCGTTACCTGGACCTTCTGTATACGGTTGAGAGCGGCGTGGTTGTCAACACTTATGCCAGCGGTGATGCCACTCAAAGTATCGACACGCTCTATGGCGCAGCAGAGAGGGCCCGAGCCGCTAATGTCGAGGTTGATGTTATAGCGGCACTTGCGAAAAAACCGAAACACAAAGGTTTGAAAAAGCTTCTGCTGGATATATACCACGACCGCGCAGTAGCGGAAATGCTTCTATACAATGAATTTATTGATCGTGCGAATATCGCTCGTCTGGACGGGACACCGCTGGCAGCCGAGCTGGCTGAGCTTGAGGCTGCCTTTACCACGTCCGATGCAGCCCTGCAGAAATACTTTGAGCTGTTCCGCGCGCATTGGAAGATATTCCTCTCCTTCGCCGAGAGTCGACGCCAGCTCAGCCCCCGTTACTATCCGGAAGGTTCAACAGTAGCGCAAGACGTTGCCAGTGAAGTTGAGTTGTTCGCCGGTTTTAAGGATGTCGTTCTCGCCTACGAGCTTCTGGCGCGCGTACTGGAAAGCCAAAACCGTTCCGCCAGACTACAGGCACTGCCCCCATCGGGCGTTGCGGATGAAGCAACCCTGTCGTTCTATCAGAGTGTACTCGACGACATCAGCAGTAAAGAGCAGATGCTGCGGACGATACTCGAAAATAATTTTCAACGAGAGCTCTTTGACGGCGAGGGCAACTTCTTTGTCAGCAGCGGAGATAACTCAGGTCTGGCGCAAACCACAATGCTCTATGAAGTAGCTGTACAGGAAACAGAGAGTACGTTGGCATGGATGAGGGGTGAAAAAGACTACTTAGGTCTGCCTAATGATGCAGCGTTTATCATGCAAGGCCCTGGCGGCGGTGGAACTGCCGACTATTATACATTTGACCTATTGGCACCCACTCTCGAGGCATCTGCCGGACCCATCGAAACTGCCATTGGGGCCATGGAGACCGCCAAAGCCAGTTATGATAACTTCCGCTTTCAGCAGGATCTTTTGGCAACGGAATATACAGACCGCAATCGCGAATTAAACGATACGCTGTTCGGTTTACTCGGGGTCGAGGTCGGCGATCTATGCGCTCCGGGCAATGATTGTGTCGACATTGACGATACAGTTGTTGCCGGCAGCCAAATTGGCTTGCAACATCAAAATATCGAGTTGGCCAGGCTCAACCTGGTGAATATGCAGACACAACTCGAAAACCATATCCAGCGAATTCGCAACGAGGTGGAGCATCGCGGCACTGTGGCAGGTATTAACGACGCACTTGCAGCGGTGGAGATTAAATACGGCGAAGACGATATTAAACTATCTGACAAAATTAGGGAGCTCGAAAGAAAAGCAGATGACTTTAACGATGTACTTACTGGGATCTCCGGTGCGGGAGATATTGCTTTAACATTTATGGGGTTCAAGGGATTTAAGGACCCTTTCACACTTATTAAAGACGTCTCGAGCGTCGCCAAAGGCCTTTCCACTGTCGTCAAAAGTATTGTAGGAATAGGTAAAGAGAGGAAAATTGATGACCTGGAGACCGAGAGGCAACGTTTGGCACTGGCGGAAAGAGCAGAAATAAATGTGCTGAACGCACAGATGGATGACGCCGCTTTTGTTAAAACTATCAAAAACCTACAGCTTGAGGTTGCGGTACTCGAGTTGTCCATCGTGCAGGCACAACTGGCAATCAGACAAGAGCTGGATCGACTGAATCAAATGTTCAGTCAGGCCCAGCGTTTGATCAGTCAGATACTCATCACCAATGCCTCGCTGGCTACCCGCTATTTTGCCGACCCCATCCATGGACGCATCCTGACCGCTGATATGCGGCAGGCCGAGAGAAGGGTTGATCTGGCTAAACGCTGGCTGTCCATTGCTAAGTCTGCGCTTGAGCACAAATGGCAGGATACGTTTTCCAGTCTTCCCAGTATTGCCGAACTGCGAACGGCCGAGGATATTCGGAATTTTCGCACTGAATTAATTGCGCTTAATCTCGGAGGAAGTTTCGGTCCCGGTATTGAGCAGGCGCACGATGTGTTTTCCATTAGAAATCACGTATTCGGTATCGCACCTGACTCTGCCGCTAACACGGATTTCAGTCACTTGTTGGAGAGCCATCGTCACCCCGACAAGCTCGACTGGATTACGCTGGAATTCAGCACCGTCAAGTCTATTCCACCGACTTTCTTTCAGGGGCCGACTGTGGCTGATAACAATCCAAGCTGCGTTTTAGCCGCGGGAACCTATCGGAATAAAATCAGGTCAGTAGCGGTAAATCTTCTCACTAGTCACCAGGACGACGGCATTCCATCACCCTCGGTCAGGCTGACCTACGGCGGTAGTAGCATCAGGCGTACGAGCACCCCCGGCACGGTGATTGCTACAGACGAAGAAGGCAATGTGGTTGGAATCGAAGACGAATTTGTCTCGACGATTCCGAAGTTTTTAGTTAACGGCGCCGATCTCTTTGTCAATAGCGCGCAGGACATGGTGTTCAAAGATTCTTTTTCCCAGGATATGGCCGCCAGTTTTAACCACCACCCTGAGAATCCCACCAGCCAGGCCCTGAAACCCATTTTTGTCTTTAAAGAGCGCAGTGTCGCTGCTACCCGCTGGCGCCTGTCTATTAAGGTGGGCTTTGCAGGCTCACCGATTGTTGACCTCAGTAATGTGTTGGATATCGAGCTTCATTTCGATCACAGCTATCAATCCCGCTTCGAGCCGTCGCAAGATCCAGCCTGTGACGGCGGACCCCTGTTGTTGACACCTCCGACCGACTGACTTTCCGGAGCAACAGACCGGGCACGCACAGGCGTGTCCGGGTCTTCCCTTCTCGACTAACAGCATCTTCAACGGCAATAAACTGACAATAAGCGAGATTTTTATGATGGTGTGTAATAAAACGCGGTATCCGTCACGCGGCACTTGCCGTTGATAAGCATACTGACCTGGGCTTACTTGATTATCGACCCCGCCTACGCAAACCAACTGCAGCTAAACCCCCATTTGGTTACCTTGCTCCAGGGGTCGGGCAATATTACCGGGCTTGGTGAATCTTTCAACACAACTCGAAATTGTACTGAAATCACTCGCTCAGCTTCAGTGACAAGCTTTCGGCCTAAGCATCACATTGCAATAGTCCGGCGTTCATCGCCACCAGCGTCGCCTCGGCGACGTTGTTGATTCCGAGCTTGGTATATAATCGCTTGGTATGATCCTTTATCGTGTTTTCACTGATATTCAATAACTGTCCAATCTCCCTTTTGTTATAGCCTTTTGATACCAGTAGCAAAATTTCTTTTTCTCTGTCGGTAAGCGAATCCAGGAGTTCCGGGTGACGGCTGCCGATCTGGCTGCGCACCAGTTTTATTAGTTTTCTGATAACAGCGGGAGAAATGGCCGGGATGCCGACTTCAACACCTCTAAGGCGTTCCACAATCACATCCTCCTCCGTATCCTTTAACAAAAATCCATCGGCACCAAGCAGAAATGCCTGGGAAATACGCTCTATGCATTCCTCAACAGTAAAGACAACGCACTGAGTGCCCAGGTTCTCGCTTTTGATGTCCTTGATAAGGCTTAGACCATTGCCGTCGGGTAAGTTGATGTCAATAATTGCGATTGCTATATCGCCACCCACCCGTTTAAGAATCGTTCTGGCATCAGCTATATTTTCAGCCATATGAATCCTGGCATTTGCATCCAGTCTCTTTAAGACCGAAGCCACCCAGGTTCGTGTCTTCTGGTTGTCCTCAAGCAGAAATATGTTCTTCATTGGCATGATCCGCAAAATCGACAGTGAATGATACGGAAAGGCCGGAGTGCAGGTTGAGCTCGGGGAGGTGGGTTACTTTCATGTCCAGTTTACTGCCCAGGTCTGCCAGTCTACAGGAAATATTGTTTAAGCCGTTACCCCGGCGTATATCCTCGAGCGATCTGCACCCGCCATCGTCACTGATCTCTATGGTGAAGTGTTGGTTGGCGTACAAAAAATTGACCCATACTCTGGTCGCACCGCTGTGTTTGATAATGTTGGTTGTTATTTCATTTAATATGCGCTCTATATTGACTTTGATACTTGCGCTAACTGTCCCCGGATTCGATGCGAAACGTCTGTTAATATCGGCAGAGATTTTTGATTCTTTTAGTCTGTTTTGAATCCTGGCGCTCCAACGAAACACCAGATCCTCTAGTTCCCATTTTTTCCGGTCATCCATCATATATATGGTGTCCCGAAGCAGTTCATAGGTATCGAGCGCGACGGCTTTTAGAGACGAGTCCTGTGTTTTTCTGGATAAATCCAATAGGTTGGGGCACACCTCATCGTGCAGGTCTCGCATAATCCGCTGTCGCTCGCGATAGTATATTTCTTCCTCGGCGCTCTTTAACTCGAATATATGATTAAAAACCCCCCTGAGTGAATTGACGGTTTTGACATCTTTTTGATTGAACAGTGACTTTCCGGACGCTTTACCCTGAAGGAGGAGTGTGTTTTGGTTCGAACCGCTTTTCACTTTTAGAAACTGCCCGTGCGCTACCAGGCATGTCTTTGTGTCAGTGTCTCGCACCTCGGAGATGCTCAATGGTGTAAATATCCTTTTGAGTGTATTTTCCCAGGCATCGTCGATTGAATCGCTAAAGCGAAAAGCGGAGTCGACAATAGTCATAAAGGAGTGATTCTCTGGTTGATCGCGACGATCAAAAAAAAGATATTGCCGGATTGGAAACCAGACCCAACCTGCAATCAGGATGGAAATCGTCAGTGACACGGTGGTGCTGATGTCCAGGAGTGCCAGGATAACAATATCCAAAATAAAGACAGTAATACCACCGAGCAGCCAAAGCCAGGCAATACGCCACCAGTATTCAATCTTAAAGAGTTGGTATTTCACGACACCCAGGATAATACCGGCGTACATCATAAAAATGGCAACTTGCGCCATCCAAAGGTTGATTACCTGTTCCCCTTCAACAATCGTTGGCACCAGATACAATAGTACGACGGTCGCTGTCGCAAAAAAAATGGAGAGAAAAAGCCATGAAATAGCTGCTCGTTCCACTGGGCGGCCGCGAGACTTTTTCCACTGCACTACCATGGCCGATACGCCGATTGCGAGGGCGACGATAGAACTAAAGTAGAAGTTATGCAGCGGCCAGTTAATCAGTTGCACCCATTCATTAATGAGTATAAGGCTGACCCAGAGCATTGCCATTTTTACTACAGGGAGTCTGGTGAGCTTGAATGGATAGACCAGGGTAATCAACACTGTGGTGTAGGCGAACATGCGTGCACCCAGATGGTTGATAAAGCACAAGGTCCTGAAGATGTCTTCCGGCAATGCAAGTGCACGATTAAGGTAGACGGCGTGGGTAACGGAGGTCAGGTAGAAGCCTACACAGCCCCAGAATACCAATCTGATGGGCAAAGAGTCCTCCCTGCAGGCGAGGATCGTCGAGCCGATGACCAGGGTTGACAGCCCAATCCCCACACTCATCCAGAACGACCAGGGAATTTGCCGATAGGGACGGCTGGCGGCAGGGTTAATCTCGACCACCCTGCCGCCAAGCTCCAGGGTAATGATGTCGTAGCGAAGAATTTTTGACAGTTGTGCCTGGTAGTTAAAGAAAGCGTTGTAGTGCTCGAAAGTGGGCAGAGAGTCGGGCTCTTTCGGATTTAGGACCGGATCGAGTTCTACTGCCAGGGGAGCGGTGGCTGCAACACCTGCCCCAGTTGAAAAGCGTCCTGCCAGAATGCGCAGCACGACATCGCCTTCCCGTAGTTGGTTCCATGCCGGGCTATTCTCGGCAACACCTGCGATTCTAAAATGTTGAGAGCCATCGCTCAGATCGGTTACCGGTTCGAGTTGTAACCCGAGCCAGGGTGTTTGTACCGTTAACACAACACAGCCCAATATCCCGGCGATACCGAGTTGTGCAACGAGCAGTATAAACTTTACGGGAGGGAGCCGTATCACGTAACGTCCTAAATTTTGTTTACGCTTGTTCAGTACTGACTGGAGTTTTGGTCAAGTTCGATAAAATCTTATAGTAGCGTCGAACTTTCCAAACGACGCAGGCTGCTGGCTCAACGCTCGCGTGTTACAACAATATAGGGAAACAACAATAAAGGAAAACAATATAGTACAACGAGAGGTGCGGCACTTGCCAAACGCCGGTCATACTATATTGGTAGGTGGAATATTTTCAATGTGCTCTATTCACAGTACGCCCGTGCGCAAATCGAGGCGATTTCCTGATGTTGGCGATTGCGGCGCACGTATTCGCATCGTGCGAATACACGCCGGCAAATTCGCTCGTTTTCCTGTCAAGGTGGAGGGAGCGGCCTGAGGGCCGAGCTTAGTGCTACTGTTTGTCCGATGCTTTTGGCATCGGGTTTGTCCTATAAAAGCCCAAATTTAGCACAGCGGTTCAGCCATAAAACCCACGCGGCAACACGTCAGGTAGGCGGACCGGTCAATTGGCACGCCTTTGCTTAAGTAAGTGCCATTTGTGCCTTTCCCTGCCATTAGTGCCGCGGGTTCAGTGCCTGTCCCCGGTATTCTCCCGGTATTCTCGAGTAAGTACCATTAGTGCAAGTGCCATTAGTGCCTGTCCCCGGTATTCCCCCGGTATTTCTTGCAGTGCCTGTCCTCGGTATTTGCTCGGTATTTTCGTTTAAGAACACTGTGGGTAGATCTGTCTCTGGAGGGGGCTTTCAGAAACTCTCGACAGCAGGGATGCTGTCGTGAAGTTCCCAGGGACGGGTTCACAACGTGTTTCTGAAAGCCCCCTCCAGAGACAGATCGGTGAACTGGCACGCCTTCGCTTAAGGTGAGTGCCATTAGTGCCTGTCCCGGTATACCGATTAGTGCCTGTCCCGGTATACCGGGGGAGTCTGTCCCAGCCTAACGACGCCAGCCCAACGGGCCTATTGTCTCGGTATCCCCACTCATTTATCGCTTCTTTTTGTTGCGTATAAAACAACAAAACAACCTATTTGATGCTATTGAATCAATTTAATGGCGGGTTAATCTAAGGGAATACCAAGAACACCGCTAATTCCGGTGCCAACAACAACACAGATACCCCGGACCACCAGGGAGACGCCCAGCCATGAAACGATCCACAGGCCTCAATCTGCAACGCCTTGCCCTGCCCGGTCTCGCACTTGCAGTCACTCTCGCACCCCACCTCCATGCCGAGGAAATCGAAGAAATCATGGTGACCTCCAGCAAACGGGGGCCGCAGAGTCTGCAGAGTATTCCTCTATCGGTGCAGGCGCTGACCGGCGAGCAGCTCGCGGCTGCGGGCGCCAGCGATTTCAACGGTTTCTTCCGCCTGATTCCGGGCCTGTCAGTGTTTGACCAGGGCCCCGGCGACAAGCGCTATATTATCCGGGGTGTCAATGCCACTGGCGCCGGCACCGTCGGGCTGTATCTCGATGAGGTGGTTATCACCGGTGAGAACGCCCAGGACGGCGGTGGCCGGCAGCCGGATATCAAGCTGTTTGATATCGACCGGGTCGAGGTGCTCAAAGGTCCCCAGGGCACGACTTTCGGTTCCAGTTCACTGTCGGGAACGATCCGCTATATCACCAACAAGCCCGAGCTGACAGAAGCGGAACTCAACCTGCAAGCCACCCTGCGCCATATCAGCGGTGCGGATATCGGCGGTCAGGTGGAGGCGGCCGTCAATCTGCCGGTGATCGAGGACAAGCTCGCCGTGCGACTGGCGGCACTGCGCCTGGATGAGGACGGCTTTATCGACAGCCGCTTCGACGACGGCGTTAACTCCGACAGCACCACCGCGGCGCGTGCCAGTCTGTTGTACGCACCCAATGACGCCCTGTCCCTGAGCCTGATGGCCATGTTTCAAAACCTGGAGACCGATGGACCAGCCTACTTCAACCGGGTGGATGGCACCGGCACCGCCCTTGCCGACTTAACCCAGGCGGACCTCTCCGCCAACCCCTTCGACGATGAGATTCGAATTTACAACGCGACGCTCGAATACGGCAGCGATTATGGCACCTTCACCGGCACCGTCTCCAAGCTCGACCGCGACACGGTGTTTAACCGCGACGCCTCCGCCGCCGTCGGTCCCACCTCGGTGATTACCCAGCCGAAAGACCGGCAGGTGGAGAGTTACGAAATCCGTTTTACCTCGGCCTGGGATTCACCGGTGCAGGCACTGGCGGGCTTTTTTGCCCAGGATGAAGAGCGCTTTTTTCAAAGCCGGATTTTTCCATCCGATCCGGTAACCGGTAAGTTTTCCGAAGTGAGCGGCTTCTCACTGGATCGCAACGTCGATACCTCTGTCAGTGAACAGGCTTTGTTTGCCGAGCTGTCAGTGGATGTCACCGAGGAGCTTACCCTCACCGGTGGTATCCGCTGGTTCGATATCGACGTTGACGAAGTGGCCACCGCGGTACAGGGCTTTAGCGGCGCGCCCGGCGCCGGGCGCGGTCCGCGATTGAAGTTCGGCGAGGACGACACCATCGGCAAGCTCAACCTCTCCTACCAGGTCAATAATGATTTAATGACATTTCTACAGTGGTCCCAAGGCTTCCGCGCCGGCGGCACCAACGACCAGACCGCCGCTGAAATTGCCCAGGTCACCATTCCCGCCGGCTTTGGCTCCGACGCTTTGGACAACTACGAAATCGGCGTAAAAAGCACCTGGATGGAGGGCAAGCTGCTCGCCAACGCCTCCCTTTATTACATAGACTGGGCAGATATCCAGATTCAGGATCAGGCCCAGGACCCGAACAATCCCTCGGTGTTCTTTCCCTTTCGCGCCAACGGCGGCGGGGCGGATATCTATGGTATCGAGATCGATATAACCGCCAGTCCCATACCCGGCCTGGACCTGGGTCTGGTCGCCAGTTATACCGACGCTGAACTGTCGGAAGACAACCCGCTGGCGACAAGCGGCTTGAAAGGCGATGGCATTACCTATATACCGGAGACTACACTGACATTGACCGGGCAGTACGCCAGGCCCTTGCCTTACAGGGACCTGACCGGATTTGTCGGCGCGGACCTGAGCTACGTCGACGAGCGCAATACCGAGCTGCGCCCGAACAGCCCGCTGTTTGTGACGCTGGATTCCTACAGCCTGGTTAACCTGCGGGTAGGTGTCGAGTCCGACACCTGGTCGGCGGTGCTGGCGGTGCACAATGCGTTTGACGATGATACGGCTGTCGACGTATTCAGAATCATACCCGGATTGACACCCGACGGGTTTATTCCGCAGCGACCGCGCACTGTTGCCTTGAGTTTCCAGCAACGCTTTTTTTAGGGAACTGTATTTGTTGGCGGAATCCATTTGAAGCCGGGCATTCAGGGTGCGATCAAACGGGTTTATCAACCCAGGCGGCGATTGGGGTGAATAGTCGGCATCATCAACCAGAGTGATCAACCGCAACGACGGGCAATTGCACCATGAGACATCGCAGTAAACCATGAGCTGGCTGGCCAGGCTGTTCAGCAATATTGTCGGACCGACAGCGGTCATGGCCGCGGGTACCATGGGCGCCGGAGCGGTGGCATCGTTTATTCTCGCCGGGGCCTGGTTCGGTTACGAGCTGTTGTGGGTTATTCCGCTGATGCTGCCCGTGTTTGTGATCGGTGTCGACAGCGCCTCGCGGATCGGATCGCTCAACCCCCGCCAGGGCATGTTCTCCCTGATCAGGCACAACACCCACGCCGGTCTCGCCTGGCTGTTGCTGATTCTTACGGTTCCGGTTCATATCCTGATTATCATGGGCCAGGTATCGGTAATCACATCATCGCTGCTGTCGCTGGTCGGTGTTAGTGGCGCGGCGGAATCCGGGGCCGGTGTCACAAGCGCCGGCCCGATGCTGGAATTCGGTCTGTCCCTGTTGTGTGGCGTCGCTATTTTGTGGCTGTTCCTGTCCCGTGGCTACGGGCGTATGCAGACGGCGATGAGTTTGCTGATGGTGTTGATGTTTGTCTGTTTCCTGATCGTCGCGATTGGCGGACTCAGCGAGCTGCCGGCTATCCTGCGCGGTTTTGTGCCCGGTTTTCCGCCGGACCTGCCGATTCCCGGCAGTGATGGACTGCGCCTGTCCAGCAGTTCAGTGATCGCCATGGTCGGCAGTGCGATTGCGCCGGCGGCGCTTCTGGGAATGCCCTACCTGGCCAGCGACGCCAATAGCGATGCATCGACATTAAAGCGGGATTTCAGGAAGTCCTGGTTGAACCTTGGATTGATTTTTGGTGCCTACGCCATTTTTATTGTTATCGCCGGTGGTTTCGCGCTGTTTTCGCTGGACCATCACGCCCGTATCGACACGGTGCAGGAGGCCGGCAAAGTGCTGACCAATGCCCTGCCGGCCAGCATCGCCTTTGCCGGCCCGGTTATCTTCACCCTGGGGGTGCTGATGGCGGCCATCACGACCATGATCGTCGCCGCCCAGGTCTCGAGCTATTTCTGCCTGGATGTTTTCAATAAAACCTGGCGCTTCACCCCGGACAATAGACTTTACCATTACCTGTTGGTTTTCTTTATTCTCGTTCCCGCTCTGCTGGCGCCGCTGTGGAGTCTGCCGGCGCTGTTGAAAGTCATATTGCTGATGGGCGTTAACGTGATTGTGATTCCGCTGGTTTTCGCCATCGTTATTTACCTGGTCAACCGCAAGTCAGTTGTGGGGCAACACACCGCCGAATGGTGGCGCAACCTGGTTTTGACAGCGGGTTTGATTCTGTCGCTGGCACTGGCCGCGGATAAGCTGCCGGACTACATTGACTTCTTTTTGCGTTAACGGTCTTTCTCAGTTAACGCCCACTTGCAGGAGGTGACACAATGACAATCAACAAACCCGTCTTCAAACGGGCCGATCATGTTTCACTCACCGTTGCCGATCTCGACGCTACCATCGCGTTTTACACGGAGGTTATGGGCGCGGAGGTAAACTATCGCATGGGCCCGTTCGACGCCGCTGAAATTCCCCCGCTGGAGGATGGTCGCGACTGGACCGATGCCCATGTCAACGTCAAAGGTGCGCGCCTTGAAATTGCCATGCTGCGTTTGACCGACAACCTGAATATGGAGCTTTTTCAATACCAGTTGCCGAAAACTGCAGCCAAGGTACCGCCGAAAAACTGCGATGTCGGCAGCCGCCACCTGTGTTTGGAGGTCGACCATATCGACCTTGCCATCGATTACCTGGTGGAGCGCGGCTGCCGCGCCATGGCCGGTCCCATCACCATGGAAGACGGGCCCTGTGCGCCTTCCAAGTCCTGGTATATTCTGGACCCTTTCGGCAACCAGCTTGAATTGGTCGAGTACATTTAGCACCAAAGCGCCGCGTCATCGTCAACGGGAATTGCCCGGGTTTGGATAAACTGAGACTGGAGGAACAGGTATGAAGCGAGAACCGATAAATCCCGATACACTTTACGGCAGTGTGCAATACGGTTTTTCCCACGCGGTGAAAAGCCGGGGCACGACCACGATTCACTGCGCCGGTCAGGTGGCTTGGGACAAAGATTACAATGTGGTGGGTGCCGGCGATATCGGTGCCCAGGCGCGCCAGGCGTTCGCCAATCTCAAGACCGTGTTGGCCGCCGCCGGCGCCGGTGTTGCGGATGTTGTGTGCATGCGCACCTACGTCGTCAACCATAAACCGGAGTACCTGGAGCCGGTAGGTGCGGCAATTGCCGAGTTCTACGGCGCTGTCACACCCGCCGCCAATACCTGGATCGGTGTGCAAAGCCTGGCGCTGCCGGAGTTTTTGATTGAGATTGAGGTGACTGCGGAAATCGATTGACAGTGCCTGTCCCTGGGGTCGTTGTCTAGTGTTTTGCCAGGAATCTTGAGGGACGCCTGCAACTTAGCAACTTAAGTATGTGACAACGAGCTTACACAACGCAGCACGCTTTAGTCAGTTACTAGGTTGCAGGTATCCCTCAAGATCCTCAAGGTCATACTTAAGTTGCTAAGTTGCTAAGTTGCTAAGTTGCTAAGTTGCTAAGTTGCTAAGTTGCAGGCGTCCCTCAAGTTTCAAGATTCAATAGCCAATAGTTTGTTACTTCAGCCTGTTGCGATAAACCTTGCCCCCTTTCATCACCAACAGGATATTGCGCAGCGCTTTGATATCTTCAGTCGGGTCTCGATCCACGGCCACTATGTCGGCAAATTTACCGGCGCTCAAAGAGCCGATTTCATCTTCGGCCCCGAGCATTGTGGCCGGGGCTATAGTCGCCGAGCGCAACGCCTGTAGCGGTGTCATGCCGGCTTCGACGTAGTACTGCGCCTCGCGGGCGGTGGCGGTGGTGCCGTCGTTCGGCTCCGACGGCAACTGGTCGGTGCCGAGGGCGATATTGACTCCCTCTTTTATCGCCGTCTGCAACGCTTTCCAGTGATCTTTACCCACCGAATCCCGGCGTTGCAGATACCACTGCGGCGAACCTATCCGTTCAAAGAACGGCTGCGTCGCCGGCTGGCTTACCACAATCGTGGGCACCAGCCAGGTGCCGTGTTTCTTCATTTTTCTCAACACTTTGCGATCCAGGAAATAGCCGTGCTCGATACTGTCCACACCCGCATCCACGGCAATATCGGTCGCCGCCGGAGAACCGGAGTGAGCGGCTACCTTGGCGCCAAAGCGATGCGCGGCATCGACCACCGCGTTAATTTCCTCCGGCGTCATCAGTGCCTCGGCAATGCCACCGCCGTCGGTGGCGATACCGCCGGAGATCAGAATCTTGACCCAGCTGGCGCCGGCGCTGATTTCCAGCCGCGCCGCTTTCATCAGTTCATAGGGCCCGTCGAAGTAAGTAGTGTCGGCCTCGGAGCCGTGGCCGCCGGTAATGGCCAGTGCCTTGCCGGCGCTGAAGATACGTGGTCCATCGGCGTACCCTTTGGCAATGGCCTTTTTTAATGCCAGATCACCGTGGCGCTGGTCGCCCGGCGAGCGGATCGTAGTGACGCCGGCCTGCAGGCTGTCGCGGGCGGCGGCGGCCATGCGCAGGGCCAGTTCCGCCTCGGTTTCATTGGCCAGTTCGGCTGCCATTTTTCCCGGCAGCACCAGGCCGTAGTGCACATGCATATTCATCAGGCCGGGAATCAACCAGGTGCCGCTGGCGTCAATAACTTCGGCATTGGCCGGCACCCGGATATCGGCAGCGGCGCCCACCGCCTTGATTCGCTCGCCTTCCACCAACACCACGGCATTGGCAATAGGCGCCTTACCTTCCAGGTCGACCAGGGTCGCGCCGACGATGGCGCTGACCCCGGGCGGCTCGACGGCCGGGGCATAGGTGGAGACAGCGGCCAGGCAGCCGGCGATAAAATGTGCCCAGAGTTTATTCATGGTGTTCCCTATCTCGTTTACTGTTTGTGTTGCTATTTATTTTTAAGTGCTGTGTTTGATGGCATTTGCTTCGGGCGCTACCTTTGTTGGTGGTGATACTTAAGCAAAGGAGTGCTAACTGATCGGTCTGCCTCTGGTATTCTTAATCATTATCGGTAGGACGACAGTGAGGGTCGATAGGTTGGGGTAAGCCCTCTCAAGTATCCCCGCCAAAAGTAGACGCCTGAATAGTTACTTCGGGTTACTCTGTTCAGGGCCATCAAGCTTGGAGCCTCTGCGCTGACAGATTCCCGGACCTAATTATCACCAATCCACTCCGCTATCTCCTGCTCCAACAGATCCAACGGCACCGGCCCGTTTCTCAATACAATAGCGTGAAATTCACGCAGATCAAATCGGTCCCCCAGTTGACTGCGGGCGCGCTCGCGCAGCGCCAGTATCTTCATCATACCGATCTTAAACGCGGTCGCCTGGCCCGGCACCGCCAGATAGCGATCCACGGCCCGTTCATTGTTCTCCAGTGAACTGGCGGTATTTTCATTGAGATAGGCAACGGCCTGCTGTCTCGACCAGCGCTTGGCATGGATACCGCTGTCGACCACCAGGCGGCAGGCGCGCCACAGCTCTCCGGCCAGCCTGCCAAAATCGGCGTAGGGCGTGTCGTAGAGTCCTAATTCGCGGGCCAGGTACTCCCCGTATAATGCCCAGCCCTCGGTAAAGGCCGTGTTTGACCACCACACATAGTACTTGCGCAGGCTGGGAATATGCGTCTGGGCCTGCATCACCGCGCTCTGCAGGTGATGACCGGGTATGCCCTCGTGAAATAACAGCGCGGGTAAGTCGAAACTGCCGAGACTCTCCATATCGTACATACCCAAATAGACGGTTCCCGGCACTTCACCATCGGCGCTGCCAGCTCCATAAAATCCTATGGGCGCCGACTTTTCCCGGTAGGCTTCGATTCTTTTTACCACCAGGTCGCCGGCCGGCGCCTGCGGCAAAATATCGGTGACGCGGGATTTGGTCCTATCCACAATGGTGCGCGCCAGTTGCAGATACTCCGCACGGCCCTGGTCCGAGTTGGGATAGTAAAACGCCGGTGCGGTTTTCAGGTGTTGAAAGAATTCCTTGAGTGTGCCGGTGAAGCCGACGCTGTTTTTAATCGACTCCATTTCCCGGTGGATACGCTCAACTTCCTCGAGTCCGAGCGTATGAACCTGGTCCGCCGTTATATCGGTGGTCGTATACTGGCGCAGCAGAAACTGATAGAACTGCTCGCCGTCGGGCAGTCGCCAGACGCCCTCGTCACTGGTTGCCACCGGGGTATGGGCTGCAAATGCATCGATCAGGCGGCGGTAGGCAGGAATAAAGTCCTGGTCGATGGCCTGGCTCGCGGCATTGATCAGGGCTCTCTTATCCTCGTCACCGAGCGACAGTTTCTCAACTTTGCGTGTAAAATCCGCCAGCAGTATGCTGTCTTGCGGATCGCCCTGCACCAGCGTTTCAGCGGCGTGAATCAAGCGCGGCAAGACACTCTTACTCAGCGAGAAGCCTTTGCGCTCACGGGTCTTGAACAATTCGATAAACTGGTCAATGGGGCGCCCGACCGTTTGCAAGCGGTTAATATAGGCACGCGCATCGCCAGAGTCGTCAATACGGTGGTGGTTCGTCAACAGTCCGGGGATTTCCAGGTGCAGCCCCACGATCTGGTTGATCGGGGTCAGGTGATAACGCCAGCTCGCCCGTTCGATGCGCAGTTTCAGCTCGGCCTCGAACACCCGATAGTTGAAGCGGCCGGCCTGATCCAAACGCCGGATATCGAAAGAGGTGCGCAACTGGTGCAGGTCCAGCCAGTTTTGGCGCGTCTCCCGATCCATTTGTTGAATCGAGATATCGCTCCATTTGTCGTTGCCCTGCTTCAGGCCGAGTCGGGTCGCCAGCATGGGGTCTGCCGCCAGACGTCGCTGGTAGACCGATTCCAGGTATTGGGAAAGCCGTTCGGATTCATCCGGCGCGCTTTCGCGCACGGCACAACCGCTCGGCAGGCAGGTTATACAGATTAAGCAGAAAATTTTCGCTGTGGTGCGCAGCATTGGCCGGTCCTCAAAAAGCCCTCATACTCCCGGTACTGTTACCCCTGATCAGTACTGCAACCGGGAGGCATGAGGTTGGAGGAGTGGAGCAGTCAGTCAAAATTATAGGTCAAGCGTAGACCAAAGGTTCGGTAAGACGGCTCGATGTGCAGGCCGCCGGTAAACGCCTTTTGATAGGCATTGGTAAAATATTTGCTGTCGAACAGGTTGTCCACATAGGCTACCACCGAAAAGCGTTCGTGTTCGACACCCGCGCGCAGATCGACGTAGTCGTAACTCGGCACCTGCCAGGGAAAACCCGATTGTATCAAGGCGCTGGTGGACGATTGAATCTCATCCCGGTAGGTCCATTCGGCCCGCACATAACCACTGAGATCAGCGTTGATGTCAAAGCCGTACTCGGCGTCGGCCGAGAAGGTCCATTTTGGTGAGTTGGGTATCGTCTCACCGTCCAGCACTCGGTTGGCGCCATCGATAAACGCGGTAAACTTGTCGTACTCCGCCTCCAGGTAACCGGCGGTAAAGTTGACGACCAGATTGTCGCTGAACAAGGCGGTGGCGGTGAGTTCCACGCCGGTGGAAGTGGCCTTTTCGGCATTGTCTATGCCGCCAAAGAGAATAAAATCGCCGTTCTCATCCAGTCCCGCCTGTTGAAACGCCGTTTGCAGGTCTTCCCAGTCCATATAGAAAAGCGCCAGGTTTAAACGCAGGCGATTGTCGAACAGGTCCGACTTTGCGCCGACCTCGTAGTTCCACAAAGTCTCCGGCTCGAAAGATTCGGCACCGGGGAAGGGGCTGATCTGGACACCGCCCGATTTGAAACCTTTTGACGCCGTTGCGTAGAGTGAAACATTGTCTCGCAGCTCATAATTGAGTGCCAGACGCGGGGAAAAGTCTGTAAAAGTATCTTCTACCGATAAAACGGTTTCTAGCGTGCCGGAGAAGCCACGGATATTCGCCTCTTTGGTCTCTTCGCTATAGCGGCCGCCCAGCGACACTGTCAACCTGTCGGTCAGCTTGTAGTCGGCCTGGCCGAAGATAGCCCAGTTTTCCGCCTCCTCTTTGGAATCCTCACTGTCGATAAGAAAACCTACAGGCAGATCGAACGGTTGTGCCTCGCCGACAAAGGTGCGGTTGTCGACCGCTCCCCGGTCCCTGGCGTAGAGCAGGCCCAGGTTCCAGGTAAAATTGCTGGTGCCGGTATTTTGCAGCCGGAACTCCTGGCTGATACTGTCGCGGGGAATGGTGCGAATTTCGTTGAAGAAATCACCGCTGCCGCCGTCGATATCGCCCTGCAGGAAAAAATCCGATTCCATATAGCCGGTAATGCTGGTAAACAACAGATCGGCAAACTCGTAGTCGACACGATTGACGAGGTATTTGAAGTCCGTGCCCACCGTCTGCGGTGAATTAAAGTTCACCTTGGTGCGGTTGCTCGGATAAAAGCCCACGCCGTCCGGGTCCGGGTCCGGCAGGCCGTCGCCGTCCCGGTCCGGGAAGTCGGCATAGAGCACGTCGCCGGCAAACGTCGAGAATACGCCGGAGGGAATACCTTCACGCATACCCACTTCTTCATTGGCGATGCTGCCGGTGAGGTCGACGGTCAGGTTATCCGTCGGCGTGTAGCGCAGCGATAGCTTGACATAGTCGTAGGTGGCGTCGTTACCGCCTCCCAGGGGGTTGATGTTTTCAATAAAGCCATCGGTGCTGTAGCGTTTGACATTGACGCGCGCCGCCAGCACGTCTTCCACCAGCGGAAGGTTCAGCACACCTTCGATATCCAGGGTGTTAAATCGCGAGTAGTCGACGATCACCGAGCCGCCAAAGTCGTTCTCCGGTTTCTTGGAGGTGATATTTATCCCGCCGCCGAGGGCATTGCGACCAAAATAAGTGGCCTGGGGACCGCGCAGTATTTCGATACGTTCGATATCCATAATGGGCGGGTTGATGCTGCTGCCGGCGACATTAAAGCCGTCGACATAAAAGCCGAAGGTCGATGTTCTCAGCGCGCTGCTGCTGACCAGGAAGTTGGTGACGCCGCGGATGCTGATACTGCGCCGCGAGCGGGCGCCGTTTGACGTGAAACTGGCGTTGGGGGTGCGGGTGACATAGTCGCCCACATCGGAGAACATATTCTTCTCGATCGCCTCACTGGTAAAGGCAGAAATACTGATGGGTACGTCCTGCAGATTCTGCTCCCGTTGCTGGGCGGTAACCACGATCTCCTCAATCCGCGCATCGGTTTGCGCCGCCGCTAAACCCGCGGTCCCGACCAGGGCGACGGCGAGCGCCGTTTTAGCCATAGTAATGGAAATAGTGCCGGCAGCAATACCGGAAACCGTGTCGAAAAATAAATCGGGGCGCCTGCCGGCAAGGTGTTTTCTGGTCATGTCTCCGCCCTCTTTTTTCACGCATAGTTAACGCATAGTTGTTGTAAATCGTCGTTGTCACTTTTTGTTTTAGCTTTTTATTTTTACTATTTGTTTTAACTTTTTTTAACTACAACTTCGCGGCTGTGTTCAGCGCTTGGTTTCGCCGGCCTTGTCCGCCGCCGGTTCGTCGTAGCTGAGAAAATCCACCAGGGCAATCCTGCCCTGCTCGACAACAGCGTAGCCCATAACGTGGGAAACGGAACTGACGCCGTTGTTACGCGAGCGAATCAAGTGGTAAGTGAAAATGCGGTTGCCGCTGGCAAACCCCTCTTCGAAGGGCAGCACAATTTTCACGGCTTCGACGCTGGCCTGGATGCGTTTGAAGTGCTCGACCATCGGCTTGATACCGCGCACCCGCTCCTTGCCGTTGATAATAATGGCCGCCTGCTCGGTGAAATGACGGCGAAAAGCGGCTTCAGTGAAACCGTTCGGTTCCTGTATGGCCCCGTTCCACCAGCTGAACATGCGCACCAGTGCATTGTCAGGGTCGTCGGCGGCAAAGGCCGTGGCGCCAAACTGGCAGATTGAAAAAATGACCAAGGCTCTTAGTATATTTCTCATTAGCACTTACCCTTTCATCACTGTAGAAATCGTATCCGCCAGGGCTGTTTACCAACGGTCGGAAGGCCGCGGCCCATATAGCACCCGACTTATTCGACTAGACTTATACGATTGTTTCAATAACAGTGAATGCGCCGTTTTGTTGCTTTAGGCGCAACTCCGGTCTTGGGATTGGCGCCTCAAGGCGCTGTCGCGTTAAGTTTCAGGCGGGTTCAGGACCCGGCGGCGTTGCGCCGCACCTCGCTTTTCAGATGGGCTTCGATGCCCAACAACAGGCGATAGGCACCCACCGGCAACTGCCTGCCGGCGCGGGTGATCAAGCTGGTTTTGGTGGAGTTCAGGATTCTGTTGCTGACAGGCAGGGCAATCAGGTCGCCGCTGGTCAGTTCCTGCTGCACCACCAGTTCCGGCAAGATGGCGATGCCCCTGCCGGACTTGACGAAATCGGTGATCAACGTCAGGGAATTGGTCAGTAACGAGGCCTCCAGAAACACGCCGTCTTCCTGTTCGGCGGTATGGATGATCTGGCGAATACGGTAGTTCTCCTCCGGCAGGCCGATGCTTTCGCCCTGCAGGCTGGCCAGATTGATGGACGTTTGTTGACTGAACGCATGGCGGGCGTTGACGATGACCATCAGCGGCTGCGGCAAGACCAGTCGGGCGTGGATTTTGGGATCCCGCGGTATATCGAAAATCAAACCCATATGGGCGTTGTCTTCCCGCACCAGGTCCACCACCGCGCTGGTATTGGCTACCTCTACCTGTACCTCCATACCCGGATAGTTTTGCATAAACGCCTGTAGCATATCGCTGAAGCGCTGGGTTACATAGGCTTCGCCCACCGCCAGCACTATCTTGCCGGTGCGGATACTTTTGAGTTCTTTGATCTTGGAGAGAAAGGCTTCTTCCTGGGACAGTTTTTCGCGGTAGTACTGGCAGGATGCCTCGCCGGCTTCGGTCAGTTTGATCTTGCGCCGTCCCCGTTCTATCAGGGCGAGTCCCAGTTCCGCTTCCAGCTCTGCAATCTGGCGGCTGACCGAGGAAGTGGCAACGTCCAGCTCTTCGCTCGCCGCCCGCATAGTGCCGAGGCGGGCTGATTCATAGAGATAACGCAGGCGGATATCGCTCGGCATTGTTAAACCTCATCCCGTGTGTGGCTTTTTATTGGCACCTGCTCCGGCTCTCGCGTTATGGGTCAGACTTTCTTATAAACAAGTATGTGCTAATTGACCGGCCTGGCCCCGGCGGAAGCCTTCAGAAACACGCTGTGGACCCGTCCGTGGGAGCTTCTCGACAGCATCCCTGCTGTCGAGAGTTTCTGAAGGCTTCCGCCAGGGCCACACCTACCTTCAGTATGCTTAATCGAGACCGATGTGACTGCGGTGATGACCGATGAATCGATGCAAACACGCTTAAGGTAGACACCATTGGGGTCAGACCAATAGATTGCTCTAAGCGCAACAAAGAGCATAATACATTGTTATTGAAACAGACTTCAAATGCTTCTAAGTTGTAGCCCCTGCCGGGGGGCTGCCTGCCCTGCCCGGATTGTTTTAAGCGGGCTATGGCAACCAGTTGCTGTGCCCGGGCTCTTGCGCGCGGGTCGTCACGCCCGTTGTAGAGCCACCTGTCAGGACTTATAGAGATCACATTGGATGGGAGAGAAGTATGGATCGACACTCCGTGGACTGGCGAGGTTATATCCCGGCCATTACCACGCCGTTTAGCCAAGACGGTGCTTTTGACGAGGAGGCGACCCGGCAGTTGCACCGCTGGGTGTACGATAACGGCATGCACGGCATGATAGTGCTGGGCACACAGGGGGAGTGGTTCAGCCTCAGTCGGGAAGAAAAGCGGAAACTGTTCCAGATCACCGGTGATCAGCTAGGCGGCAAGCTGACACTGATAGCGGGTTGCCACTCTTTTACGGCTGCCGAGGCGGTAGAAAATATTGCGGTTGCCGCCGAATACGGTTTTGACGGCGCACTTATCACGCCGCCACCCTACGTAGTGCCCACCGAGGCGGAAATACTGGCTTTTTATGGCGATATCAGCGCTGCCGCCGCGTTGCCGGTGTGCGTTTACAACTGGCCACCGGGCACCAATGTGGATATGCCGCTGTCCTTGCTGGCGCAAATCGCTACACTGGATAAAGTCGTGGCGATTAAGAACTCCACACCAAACCGGGAACAGTTTCTCGAGGTGTTCTTCGCCCTGAAAGACCAGGTGCGCATTTTTGGTATTCCCATGAATGAACAGGGTATTTCACTGGTGCTGGAGCACGGCGCCGATGGCACCATGGGAGCGGGGGCGGTGTTGGGCAGAGATCACCCGGATTTTTTCAATGCCCTTTGGGCCGGCGATATCGAGCGGGCCAGGCGCCTGGGCGAACGCGATGAAACTATTATGCGCGACTGGTTCAAACCGAATTACACGGGCAGATTCGGCTCGGCCCAGGCGACCTTTAAAGAGGCGTTGAACCAGCAGGGGCTGCCCGGCGGCTATCCCCGGCGCCCGATACTGCCCCTGGATGACAAAGGGGCGCTGGAAGTCAGGAAGACACTGCAAAAACTGGGTAGAATTTAGTGCTCCCGCGCGGGCCGGGAGCACCGGGGCGAAGATGCAGACATACGACGTGGCAGTTATCGGCGGCGGCCTGGTGGGTTGTGCCGCGGCCTATTACCTCGCCGGCGCCGGCGCCCGGGTCGCGCTGATTGAGCGCGGCGGCATCAACCAGGGGGCATCCGGCCAGAATGCCGGGTCCCTGCACTTCCAGCTCGAACACCGGCTGATCCAGCACCGCAATACCCTGGCGGCGGAACTCGAACACTATGTGGCGCTGACGCAAATGGCCATCGCCCAGTGGCGCGACCTGGAAGCCGAACTCGATTGTGATCTGGAGTTGGGTATGCACGGCGGCCTGATGGTGGCGGAAACGCCGGCCCAGGTGGAACTGCTGCAACAGAAAGCGCACATAGAGACGGGCCAGGGCCTGCAGGTTGAGCTGCTTGACGGTGTCCGGGTCCGGCGCCTGGCGCCCTACCTCGGCGATACGATTCTGGCCGCGCTCTTCTGCCCGGCCGAAGGTCATTGCAATCCGCGCCTGCTTACGCCCGCCTACGCGCAAAAAGCGGCCGCCAGGGGTGCTGAGATTTTTACCCGATCCCCGGTCAATGGCATCCGGCGCCAGTCCGGCAACTGGCAGATCGAGATCGGTGCCGGTACCGAAACCGCCGCTGCCCGGCGGTTGGCCGCTGCTGCCGTGTTGAACGCCGCGGGTGCCTGGTCGCCGGCTGTTGCCGCCATGGCGAATTTACATCTGCCGCTGTTTCCAGTGGGGCTGACCATGAATGTGACGGAGCGAACCGCACCGCTGATTCCCCACCTGGTGCAGCATGTGGGGCGCAAACTGTCCATGAAACAGGTGCGCGACGGCAATATCCTGATCGGCGGTGGCTGGTCCGCTCACCTGTGGCAGCGCGACGGCAAGTGGCATGCCGAGCGGGCACCGGTGATTGACCCGACTTCGGTCTACGGCAATCTGGCTGTGGCCGCCGAGGTGGTGCCGGCTGTCGAGACGCTGCATTTGGTGCGCACCTGGACCGGCACCACCGGCATTACGCCGGATCAGCTGCCGATTATCGGCGAAGTTTCCCGCGCCCCCGGCTTTTACGTGGCCGCCGGCGGTTCCGGATTTACCTATGGTCCCAGTTACGCGCAGTTGATCAGTGAACTGATACTGAAAGGCGAGACGTCGTTTCCGCTCGCGCCCTATTCCCCCGACCGCTTCGGTCATATCAATATGTTTATGGGTTGAGCAATGGCAAAGCGGATGACTCGCAATGTTCAGAGAGGGGAAGAGATCACCGTGATCATCGATGGTCAGTCGGTCACTGCCTACGCCGGCGAAACCCTGGCTGCCGTTCTCCTGGCCAATGGGGTCAGTGTGTTTTACAGAACCCAAAGCGGCAAACCCCGCGGTCCCTATTGCAATATGGGCGCCTGCTTTGAATGCCAGGTGCGTGTTGTCTCAAGCGCCGGCGGCGACTGGTGTCGCGCCTGTATGACACCGGCCGCGGACGGCATGTCCGTTGTGACCGGCGCGCAGAAAGCGGACGGTTAAGCCCGGTGGACAACCCAATCGACAGCATGATCAACGACACCCGCGCGCTCACCGCCGAGCTGGCCATTGTCGGCGCCGGCCCTGCCGGTCTGGCGGCGGCGGAGGTGGCGGTGGCCCAGGGTATCGACGTGGTGGTGGTCGACGAGCAGTTGCGACCGGGTGGCCAAATCTACAGACAACCGCCGCCGGCTTTTCAGGTGAAAAACTGGTTGACCAGCAGTATCTATAAAACCGTCAGGCAATTATTGGCCAGAGTGGCCGAGACAAATCGAATCCGCTGGTTGTCGCAGACCACGGTGCTGGCGGTGTTGCCGGCGCGAACAACGCCCGCTGCACGGGGGCATAAACTGATACTCAAAGATGCGGACGGCAGTTTTCATCTCGATGCCGACTGTGTATTGATCGCCTCGGGCTGCTATGACATGCCGGTGGTATTTCCCGGTGCCAATCTGCCCGGCGTTATGGCGACCGGCGGTATCCAGGCGTTTGTCAAAAGCCAGCAACTGGTGCCGGGGGAGCGGTTCCTGTTTGCCGGTTCGCACCCGCTGCAACTGATTGTTGCCGATCAGACTGTCCGGGCCGGCGGCCAGGTGGCGGGTGTGATATTTTCACAACCCGCCAGCACCGTGTTTTTGCTGCTAAAATCGGCGCCGCTGCTTATCCGCCACGGCGCCAAGCTTGCGTATTTCACCGCGGCCCTGGTGCGGCTGCTGATTAAAGGTGTGCCGATCCGTTTCTCCCGCACGGTCAAGGAGGCCCATGGCGATCAGCGGCTGCAGCGGGTCGATCTGGTGCCGGTTGATGCGGCGGGAACTGTGCGGGCCGAGGCGGTGGAGTCTGTCGACTGCGACCGCCTCGGTATCTGCTTTGGCTTTCTCGCTGCTTCGGAGCTGGCTCGCCAGGCTGGGGCCACCCCGCGCTGGTCGGCGGCGGGCGGGGGTTGGCTGGTCGACCACGACAACTGGATGCGCACGGGTGTTACGGGACTGTTTGTCGCCGGCGAACTGACCGGGGTGGCGGGCGCCGATGTGTCTATGCTCGAGGGGCGCCTGGCGGGTCTCGGCATTGCCCGTGAACTAAACCGTATCGACGGTCAACGGGCAGAACGCCTGGCCCGTGCCACACGTTCGCGACTGAGCGGAGCGCTGCGGTTCGCCGAGTTGCTTAGAGGCCTTGCCTATCCGGGCAAGCGTCTCCTGCGACAGTTGATGACCGACTCATCGTTACTGTGCAAATGCGAAGAGGTTTCAGTGGCTGACTTTAAGCATTGTCTCACCGGCCATCCGTTTATCGACGATGCCAATGGAGCGAAACTGATCTCGCGCGTCGGTATGGGGTTATGCCAGGGCCGCTACTGCCACTATCATTTATGCGGACTAGTCGCGGATGCAGCAGGCGTGGATGAGCAGGAGGTCAGGGCCTTCACTGCCCGCTTTCCGGCCAAGCCGGTGACTATAAAGGCACTCTTGAATCGCGGCGACGACTAGACGTTACGTTGTCTTTACGGGTTTCCCATATAGCCCTGATATTTGCCTATATCACTATCATTTAAACGTTACCCGCAGTATCCTCGGAGGCTGTAGCAATCGGACCGGCTTGTTGGCACGCGATGGAATTTCAGTTTGACGGCCTGCTCCGTAAACCGATAACCCCGGCAGTCTTGACTGCGCCGAAGCATATGGAGGCTCATAAGGGTCTCCACCCAGTAAGTGACACCCTCCAGCAAGCCAGAGGCGGCGCTGGAGGGCTCCACAAAAAGTACTATCTCTGAGGTTGCCCGCTAAAAACTGACTTGTACGGACACATGTAAATTGTCATTGTCCCCCGTGTTGCTGCTGCCGCTATCGCGCAACTGAAAGCCCCATGCTGCCTGGGCAGTCAGTAATTGTGATAACTGGTATCTAAACCCCAGCCCAAGACTGTGCAGCTTGAAGTTCTTTTCGCCGGGCAGTTTCTCAACACTGCGCGTCTGGGCGTAGTCCTGAAAGACATAGAGGCTGAGTGAATCCCTCATCGTCAATCCCAAGCGCTCGGCCAACTGAAGGGGTGGCGCAACCAGCTCCTGACTGAACAGAAAGCCCTCGTCGCCAAAGACCTCACCTTCCTCATAGCCGCGAACACTGCCGGAGCCACCGGCGCCGAACTGCTCACTGCCAATAAGGTTATGACTTGCAAGCTGTGCTTTGATACGAGCAGTCCATGTCCAGCCATCCATCGGGCCGGACAGTGGCGTGCGCCGATTTACATTCAGGGTGCTGTAGATATAGTCCGCTGAGGCGTTGGCACGACTTAGAGAAAAGAACTCGTCCTCGTTGCGGCTGGTTACGCCACCCGGTGAAGCGGTTATAGCCAGCGAGCCTGAAGTGCTGCCATATTTATCGCTCAGAGCACCGGAGTACTGCGCCTTTAACTGAACAACCTCGGTGACATTGTCGGTAATTGGAATGTCGGCAAAGTCAAAGTTGTTATCGCTGCTTTTAAAATCAAAACCAAAGGTAAGATTCTGCGTCAGCCGATCATTGATTGCCGGGGTTAAGGGCAGTGTGTAGCCCAGAGCCAACTGCGAAGACTTACCTTCCAGGTTAAAGGGCTCAGCAACAATACCATCAGTTTCTGAGTAAGCGGCACTGACATTTAGGGAGTGTCGCCAGGGAAGGTCCATGGTGTAACTCCCGGACAGGCTCTTCGAATGTTCGAAGCCTTGATCCGTCGTTACCTGCATGGTGAGTTGATGGCCGAGACCAAATGCATTCCCCCAGTTAAAGCCGGCCAGAGCGCGCTCCTCGGTGGTAGACTGGGTACCCGTATTGTTGGCACCGACAAAAAACCTTACCGGTTCTATCTCACGAGCCTGGATCACCAGTTTGGTCGTACCCCGCTCGCTCCCCGGGCTTGCCACAACACTGGCCGCCCGGAAGGGATTGCGGTTTATCCAGGCAATGTCCTTATCCAGGGCCTGAGCGTCAATAGCACCATCATCCGCCTGACGTATCCATTTTTGATACTGCTCGTCGGAAAAGTAGCGATTCCCCTCGACATCGATTTCGCCGCTAAAGCGAGATTCCATAAGCACGACCTGGATGTACCCATCGGTTATGTCCTGTTCGGGTAAAAACACCAGGGTAAAGGAGTGGCCCAATTGCCGTAAATGAATGCGGGTGACCTGTTGCAGCCGCCGTAATGACTCCGCGGAAATGGGAAGCCCTAAAAAGGTGTTGGCTATCATTTCAAAACTCTCATCCTGAAGATGTGGAAATTTTGAAACGTCTAGTTGCCGGCCACCCATATAGGCAGAGGGATTGGCAATCAATCCTTCTGTCGTCTCCAAAAAAATCAATCCTTCGAGCTTGTCCAGAATGACGGTTTCACCTTCTGCCGCCCCAAAATCCGCTACGCGCTCTAGTGACTGAGGACTATCGCCAACAGGGGGTGAGACCATCTGGGGCACTTTTTCCGGAACCAGGTTATCCAGGTTTTGTGCGTTTGCCGATTGGCTGAAGTTGGCAAGCAGAAAGATAAAACCTGCTGTAAAGCCAGACAGATACGCGAGGCGTATATCTTTTTTATTTTTTATCATGACTAAATACCACTAAACATGGAAGACAAGGCCGTCGCCAGGATGACCTGGTTCAGGGTGTTGTTATCGCCTTTTTCGTCGGTCTGGGTCAGATCACTAAGCTGCATAGAACTCGTATCGGTAAGCATTTCATAGACCTGACGTTGCTGATCCTCTTCCACAACCTGCACAGCGCGGGCAATAGAACCCGCTACTGTCCCGGCAATAATGGCTACGGGGACAACGGCCGCTCCCACACCAACACCGGTTACTGCGCCTACGGTTCCGCCTGCCTTAATGATCGCACCCTTTGCAGCGATTACACCGACTGAATTAGGTAAAATAACACTGGTTGCCTTTGCCATTACAAGGCCGGTTGTCGCTGCCACTACAGTGCCGCCAAGGACACCTCCGCCAACCACTGAGGCCTGGCCGGCGAAGTGTTCTTCGAGGTAATCAGCGGCGGCAACACCAATAAAGTCCCCGTAGGGGGTATCGGTGCCAAACAAACTCGCCATTCCACCCCCCTGAATGGCTTCTTCCTGTGCAACCCAGTCGTTGTATTGAGCCTCGGCTCTTTGGGCGACTCCCTGCCGTGCAGCATTAATATGAGAGGACATATGATCAGCCAGGGCCTGCTGACTGACGTTGTAGTTGGTCGGGTCTACCTCAATCAGATCCAGAACGTATTCACTCATCACGAGCCCCAGCATTTCTGCTGCCACGGGGTCGGTCCGCGCTGCCTGCAAAAAAGCCAGGGTATCGAAGTTGCTATAGGCGCCCCCTGTAAGTTGCTTGAAGCTTGTTGAGCCTCGAGCAGATGCACCATACCCGGCAACCATATTGGCCAGATCTTCATTGCCGTCCAGTATCGACAAGCCGACAGCTTCAAGCACTGACCCCAAAGCGGCATCGGGTAGACCAAGCAAATTATTGTTGGTGGGAGGCGATGAGGAAATGGTCAACCCGCCGCTTCTATTGCCGTAAACTTCATCTGCGTTAAAGAATGCATCATAGGCCTCGTTGTAGATGGCTTGCTCCGCTTCTATTTCCCGGCGAATTTCCGCTACTTTGGGATCGGGTTCCCAGGTCAGGGCGCCGTTGGTATTGGCGACGATGACATAGTTGGGATTACCGCCAATCGCCTGGATGTACTGCACCACAGGCTCTTCTGATTCCTGCTGTGCGGATGAAAACAGGTTTGAGGCGATAATAAATTCGCCGCCGCCTATGGTGATAACGGGAGTGACATCCGTGCCCGGGATATTTGTGATATCGATAGGCACAATATCAACACCGACTGAACCGGGGTCTGCTTCAAAGTCAACATCAGGCGTACCAATTGTGCTCGGAAATCTGGCAATAAACTGATCGTTGTCAAATGCTGCAGGTATTTCAAAATCTTCCAGGTTCTGAACGACTTGCACCGGCGCCAGTTCATCGTCCCGAAAAATCCGGAAGCTTAGATTGGGGATGGCGGAATCCAAGGTATCGAACTCGGCCAGATTGGTTGCTGTGGCAGTAAACCGCGGTAGCGGAAAATTGCCTGTAGCCGTGGCATTGTCGACCTTGATTTCTATAGGACGCGGCAAGATTGCATGATAGCCCTGTTGGTTCGAGATCGCGTAATTGGGATTTTCTCTCAACCGGGCAAGGATTGTGCGGACGCCTACAGGCGCGCGCGGCCCGAAAGAGCCGGTGACCAATGGGTTATCGGCAAACATAATATCGTCGATAGTGTCGAAACTGGCCAGTCCATCAGCCGCTATCAGATAGTTAAACGCCGGGTCCGGGTCACCGTAAAAGCGAATGATATTTTCCGGCTTAATGGCGATGTTTCTCGGCAATATGGTGAACAGCCCGCCTGTCACGTTCGCCAGTTCGTAATTGCCTGTACTCAGGGTGAAGTCCAGGTTGTAGGTGCCCGCATCTGCGGTCAGCTCCGGAGCTGAGAGACTGACCACATCGGGGCTGTCGCCCAAAGCCAGCCCGTTTACTGTATAGGTAAACTCAGGGTTAGCCTCGCCATAGGTCCGTGAAAAGTTAGTTGTGTCAATCGTAAGAGGCGCGGGCCGAATAAACAGTGTTCCCGACTGCCTGATATCCAGCGCGTAGTTGGGGTTGGCCAGTGTTGCCGTAATGGCATAGTCACCGGCGTCAGAGCCGATGGCGGCGTCAGTCACAAACTCAAATCCAAGCTCGCCTGGCAAATCGTCCAGCTTGAGACCGGTAAGAAAATCGACAGTCGGATCGAGCGTGAAACCGCGGCCGTAGATCGTTTCTGTATTCCCAATTTCAATGGCCAGGACTGCCGGTGTTACAGTGAGCAAGCCCGAAACGAGGTTTATGGTGTAGTTCGGATTGCTGCCCACAGCGAGATTGATGCCATAGTCGAGCGGGCCGGAGGCTGCCGTTGCCACCGTGTTGATCGTTAAACCATCGATATCAGAGGCGTCGTCAAAGCTGGCAAGGCCATCGAAGGTAGCCGTCAATTGTGGGTTTTCATCACCGTACTCGCGGGTAAAACTGTCGGCGGTTATCGTCAGTGGCCTGGGCAATACATTCAAAACCCCGTTGTTTAACGACCTGACTCGATAGTTGGTCGCCTCCGCCCCCAAAAATTGAACGGTATAGGAACCCACCCCGGAAGCCGGGGCGACCAGGTAATTGACGAAGACGTTGCGAAAAACGGAGGCTGTATCGCCATTGACCAAACCGTTGGCTATAACGGTTGGTGTCGGGTTGGGATCGCCATATAAGCGTGAAGCGAGTGCAAGAAACAGGTCAACGTCCACCTTGTCGATATCCAGGGTGCCGTTGTTAATCACCAAATTGTAGTTATTGCTGATCTGATTGGCTGACAGATTAATGCGATAACGACCTGCCGATGAATCCTGAGTGGCGGTGGTGTCCAGGGTGATATCGGTAACCACATCTGCCAGTGTGTCTCCGGCTACCAGACCATCGGGTGTCAAGGTGAATACAGGGTTTGCTGAACCATAGTCTCTTGAAAAGTTATCTGCGGTCAGGGTCAGCAGCGCTGGGGTGATATCCAGTGCGCCGGCAGCGTAGGTAATGTCGTAGTTAGCGTCCGTAATGCCGCCGGGTGTGACGTTGTAGGTTCCGACATCGCTATTTATGTCGGCCGCGGTCGTAAAAATCAGGCCCGCCGTATTCAGCGTATCGCCACTGACCAGTCCGGTTGTCGAAATACTAAAATCCGGATTGGCGGCACCAAAGATGCGGCTTGCATTATTGGCCGTAATGGTCAGGGCGGCAGGCGTGACATTAATAGTGCCATTGACATAGGTAACGTTGTAGTTTGTATTCGTCACGCCACTTGCAACAGCCGTATAGCTACCCACATTCGCCAATCTGGCCGTTGCCGCCGAGGAGACGGAGAGGTTGCCGAGGGAGGCTTCTGTATCAAAGGACGCCAGGCCGGAAATGCTAAAACCCGGTGTTGTGAGTTCTTGCCCGAAAACCTTATCGATGCTGTCTGCGGTAATGGTTAAATCGCGAAAATCAACCGTCAAGGTGCCCGGAACATAAGCTAAGCTGTAGTTGGCGGCGGTTGCCCCAAAAGGCGTGATGGTGTAGTTGCCAACCGGTGATTGTGGTGTTGCCGTTGTTATAAACTGCAAACCGCTGACAACTGAAGCATCGTCGCCGCTTCGAAAGCCGGTGATTGTCGATGTAAAGGCCGGATTGGGGTCGCCGTAGATGCGAATGAGGTCATTGGCCGTCACGGTAAGAACCCGGCTGGGGTCCAGCGCGACGCTCAAGGTGCCGGGCACCAAAGACAACTGATAGCCGTAGTCAGAGAGAACGACAGTTCCATTGGCAATATCAATGGCATAGTCGCCGATGGGGCTCGCTGCATCGGCCGTGGTAGAAAGTACGGGTAGTCCGGAGAAGACGTCGCTGGCGACATCGCCACCGACCAAACCGGAAATACTGAATGTCAGCGTGGGGTTGGCTTCACCCGGTTCACGGGCATTGTTATTGGCAGTCAGTATCAGTGTCGGTGCCAGGCTGTATAAAACCCGATTACCCGTTTGGGTGATGGTAGCGGGCGCATTGGCCGCGAAGGTTCGGTTGTAAACGGGAGCGGCTGCCAGTCCGCCGAGCGTGGTGTCATCGGGGTTGTCAGAGTAAACCAGAAAACGTCCAGTGTTTGCTGTGGCCAATGCGCTTGCGCCGGCGTTGTTAATAAAGGAACCATTTTGTGCAGCAATGAAAATATTGCTGCCTCCAAAAGCGGTGGTAATGTTTGCACCGGCATTCAGGGTTAAGTCCCCCACGGTTGAGATGGTGATGTCGCGGCCAACCAGATAGTCGCCCGAGATATCCAGACCCCCGGCACTGTCGACGATTGTCAGTGATCCCTCAATTCCGTTGCCGGTTCCCGTATTGGTAAGTGAGCCAATACGGTTTGCCGCATTGGTAATACTGACATCGCCGGAAATACCGGGAGAGTCAATAAAATCGCTTACACCGGCAAGTTGTAAATCCAGCGTGGCTACATTCAATGCGCCGTCGATAGTAACAGCGCCAATGGGGCCGCCAGAAGCATTTGTACCCGAAATTGTTGCCGATGCATTTCTGTTGATCGTCAACCTGTTTGCGGTAATGGTTGCACTTGAATCGACGGCCAAACTGGCGGTTTGTCCTGCAATACTGTTTTCTACAAAACCCAGTCCAAGGGTGATATCTCCGGACCCTGCGGCAAGACTGCCGTTGATATTGATGTTGTTGCCGGCATTCAGCGTCAAACTGTTGCCAGAGGTCCAGCTCACGTCATTGCCGACGGTGATGGTGCCATTGGGGTCGCCGCCAAAACCATCTACTGCAGACGCATCCAAAATGACATTGCCGGACTCGAGCTGTGTCTGCAGTGTAGAAACCAGAAGAATGTTTGGCTCAGCCAAAGGATTGGTGTCTTGAATGATCAGTGAATCCGGGTCTAACAACAATGTGCCGTTTAAGCCGCGTTCAGAATTGAGGTCGACAAAGCCGGAGAAACTTAGCTCGCGCTTACCGGACACCTCCACCAAACCCCCTGCTGAGTCCTCAGCCGTCGATCCGGCGGCAATAGTTCCCGCATAGTCAGTGCTTAGGTCGGCCCAAACAACCGCTGTTCCGGCGTCACCCGTTTGGCTGCTGACATCAATGACCGCCGCCTGGGTAACCTGCGTGTGATCTGCATTAACAATACCGGCATCTTCGCCCCGGAATCCACCACCCACATAAACATCGCCGCCACTGCCATCGGCATTTTTCGCGCTGGCCTGCCCGGAGAATAAGATATCGCCGCCCTCGGCGGTGAGAAGAATACGACCCTGGCGGTTATTGACGCCGGTCGCCTTGATAATGCCCGACTGATTGATAGCCAGATCATAGATATCGCCACCGGCGGCGACCAGTACGGCTTCAGCCGCATCAATCACACCGGCATTATCGATGCCGGTGCCGTCTAACTGTTGGGATAAATCACTTTTTACAATCAATCGCTGATTGTCTTGCCTGGTCAGCAGGACTTCGTTTCCCGCCGCCAGCGCGACCTCGCCCTGCGACGCCTGCAACAGGCCTTCATTGGAAATCTTTGACGCGATCAGAACGATATCGCCATCGGCGCTGGTAATAGATCCGAGGTTTACAATCCCCGCTGTTGAATCGCCGGAGAACTGCGAGTCGCCGCCGTTGAGAAAGTCCGCATCAGCAATATCCAGTGTCGAGGCGATAAACTCCGCGGCATTAATATGGGCATTTTCTCCAACCACCACCCCGTTGGGGTTAATGAGAAAGACCCGGCCATTGGCGTTCATCTGGCCCAAGAGTTGTGACGGGTCTGCCCCCGTCACCCGATTTAGCAGCGCAGCGCTGGCATTGAGCTGTTGAATGTTAACGGTTTCATTGGCACCGATGGAAAAGGATTGCCAGTTGGCTATCGCGTGCTGAGTGGTTTGATTGATATCGAGTTGCCGGCCGTTTTGCGAAAACTGCAAATTGCCGTGAGTGACCACTACCTCCTCCGGCAGGGCATAGCCTGGAAAAGGTGCCGTGATCAAGGCAGCAGGCAGGGAAAAACGACCCAGCACAGAAAATAGGGACTGGCTTATGCCACAACCGTCAGAATTTGCCATTAGAGATATTCCCGTAGTTAAAAATAGATGTTGTTACCCAGAGGCACCTGATACCAAAACCTGGCGCGCAACTGTAAAAAGCAGGTAGTTGTTATTTGTGATAGATGCATTGCTCATGAGCTTTTGGTTTTTATGCGCTTATACGTTGCCTTAACCGATTTTTATCGATGTCCACAATCAAAATAGCTTTCGTACTGAAAAAGCGACAAATGACGACAAAATTAGTTGGAGCTACCGAAAAAGTGCTTTTTCGCTGTCGCCTTTTTGTCTAAAAAGCTATTTGGCTGCGAGCGCGAGCATGGCTTGCCTTCCAGATTCACGCGTTTGACGCCTGGCATCGGGCAATGAGGGGCTGGTGATAAAGGGTTGAGGAAAGGTAATAAATAGGGCAGATGGCCAATGGCACCTCCTTAAGCGGATATGTGCCAACTGAACGGCCTGGCTCTGGTGGGAGCCTTCGGAAACACGCCGTAGACCCGTCCCTGGGGGCTTCCCGACAGCATCCCTGCTGTCGAGAGTTTCCGAAGGCTCCCACCAGAGCCAGGCCTTCCCTCGGTACGTTAATCGAGGTCGGTTCGATTGGGAACGATAAGCTGGTGTAACTATGCTTAAAAAATTGACATTCGGGGAAATGGCCAAGTGCCGGCACGATGGAGGGTCAACCACCTGCAGGGTAGAAGATCAAGTGCCAAAAAGGTAGAAGATCAATTCCCAAAAGCGCGCACGACCAGCTTGCCTGATTGCTCGTTATATTCCAGACGAGCTTTCCTCCGCAGTACAATAGCGGCATGAAGCTGACCTAGATTGTAGGTACCTGTTATGGCAAATTTTGCATCGCCAATGATTTTACGCATGCTGGCATCGAATTCGTACCGATAAACGCTTGAAGACTCCAGCAGCGGGAAAAATTCCTCGATAATACGTTTAGCGCCCGGTGCAATAAAAACAGTGCGCTCAGCATCGCGCTTCCAGGATTCGGGCATTGCATCGGCGTTGCCGATAAAAGACAGCGGGTCGTCTATGGTCAGCGGTTTTGCGGTGGTTAATTGCGCAAATGCAGCGGGCCTGGCAATAAACAGGGTGTTGCCTTGCAGGCCACAGTGGTAGGCGACATAAAAACAGTAGAGTGTCAGCGCATTCCGTGCGCTGATATCATTTTCGCTAAAGAAAACACGCTGTTGTGTCAGGCTGGACTGATGCATGTAAGGCTGCAAACCCAGTCGGTAGGCAATGGTTGAAAAAAAAGTTTTCTCATCGCTATCGACAAAGCTATATTGACCTTTGGTATCCATTTGCGGATGTGGGTATTGTTGATAGTCTCTCGTAATTTTAGTCGTATGTCTCGCCGTCATTGGCAGCGGTGATCTGTTGTTGTTTGGAATAATGACGTTTATCGCGTTGTTTACCCTGTCTGAAAAAAACAGTTTATTATCTTCACCGACAACTAGAGCGCTTATTTGATCTATCGGTGGCGACAGTTTATTCCGATAAGTCAGTTGACTCCGATCGATCACCTGCACCTGATCAGTGTCCGGGTCGAAGCGTGTTAACGGAAAACCTGCTTCATCACTGATATAGACACGGCCCTGTTTATCGACGCTGATATCTGTTGGTTCAACAAAGCCGCCGGCAACGGCTTTAGCGGTGCCGGTTTCGCTAATGCTGTGTAATTGACCGCCGACGCCACCGATAAAATACAGCGTATTGTTGTGGTAATCCATCGCGCGTGGGAATGGATTAAAGTCCGGCGGCGTGTCAGCAGGCTGCCGCCTGAATACCGTGGCCGGATCCAGCCCTGGTTCCACCAGCCTGATGCGTTCATTGAACGTATCGGCAATATATATGTCGGCGTTCGGTGTAATACTGACATCGCCGGGGTAACACAGCATCGGTATGGTGGAAAATGTTTGCTTTTCCTTGCAGCCAATACCGCCGGCAACTGTGGTGATGGTACCTTCATTGTCGATTCTGCGCACGGCGTGATTGGCCCGGTCTGCGATATAGAGCCGTCCCCGACTATCGAAATCGAGTTTCACCGGTTGATTGAGCGTCGCGCTGATGGCGGGTCCGTTGTCGCCGCTGTAGCTGGCTTCTCCATTGCCGGCAACCAGGGCGATATCGCCTGATTGCAGATCGATGGTTAATACGCGATGGTTTAGTGTGTCGGCAATAGCGAGGTAACGACCTTGATAGAGCGCCAGACCCTGCGCAGCATTCAGTTGTATGAGGTTTGTGCCCTCAAGACCTTCAGGTAACAAACGTATCAACTTGTAGTCACTTTCTCCTTGTAACGGCACGTTGATGGCGGTGAGGGTAGAGCTGTCCAGCGTTGCGATAGTTTTGCCGGATAAAAAGCCGGGCGGCGTTACAGCCGGCGTTTTCTGCTGCCATGCAGCAACGCTGATAGTCAGTAAAACCAGCATCGACGCTGCGACACCCACAGAGCGTCGAACAAGCTGTCGATACCAGGGTTTTCGGCTCACAGCCTTTCCCGATTTCACACGCAGTAAATCTTGATACAGCGCCGATGCCGACGAGTAACGGTGTTTGGGATTTTTTTCAAGACAGCGCAGGCAAACAGCGATAAGTGCTTTATCGGCGCACTTGTCGAGGAGGCGGGATGATGGTACCGGTTTTTTTGATATCAGTTCTTTGATAAGCCCTGTTGCGCTAAGGCCGTGATACGGGGTGATATGGGTTAACAAACCGTGCATCAACACGCCCAGGCTGTAAATATCGCTGCGCTGGTCGACTTTGCCAAAATGGGCGTCGATCTGCTCCGGCGCCATATAGGCAGGTGTGCCGAGCTGGCTTTGCGTCTGGGTAAGTTCGGTATTGCCGCTGGTGTCTTTTGCCAGGCCGAAGTCGCTGATTTTTAGCGTGCCATTGTGGTCGAACAAAATATTTGAAGGTTTGAGGTCCCGGTGTAAAAAGCCATTTGCATGGATAAATGCTATGGCATTGACCAGTGTTAACATCATAGCTAACACAACCTGCGGTTCAAAACCATCGTTTGTCAAGCGCTCGTGCAGGGTGCCGCCGGTGGCGTATTCCAACACCAGGTAAGGCTGGCCGTGATGCTCACCGACCGAATAGATTTGGATAATATTGGGGTGATGCAGAGCGCCAACAGCTCTGGCCTCCAGTTGCAGGCGCTTAACCTGCTCGTGGCTCATATGGTCGCTGCTGAGCATTTTTATCGCTACGGTGCGATTGAGTCGAAGGTCCTTGGCGCGGTAAACGACGGCCGTACCGCCGCGGCCGAGGCGTTCTTCGATGCTATAGCCGGGAATGTCCGGTCCGTCCGCCGGCGCCGACAAAGGCAGCTCGGTGCTCGCCTGCGCACAGTAGACTGTCATCCACACTTCGGCAATGTGTTGGATAAAGTGCGGGAAGCGCCGTTCATAGGACTGGCGATCGATGTGTTCGCCGTGTTGGCGCCGGTGGATCAACTCCTGGTACAGCAGCTCATTAAACAGGATGGTTTTGATATCCGGCTCTACGCGCTCAAGCAGTGTCTCAATGGCCAGCGGTTGGGCGCTGCGCAGGGCCTGCTCAAACGCCGTACAACATTGATCAACCGCGATGAGCTGGTCCGTGTTGAGCGTCTCTAAAATATCGAGGTCCGGCGCTGTCGGTGGCTTGGGCGATCGCATTGACGGGATCAACGCACTAACGAGCGCACAACTATGAGGCGTCGTTGTACCGTGCGCAGGTTGATATTGAGTAGTTGGGCAACTTCCGTATTGGAGTAACCTTCCAGCTTGCGCAGAACAATCAAGCGCATATCGTCGTCCAGCAAACGCGCATTCAGTTCCCGATATTCATCGGCCATCATCATCAGAAATTCTGCGGAAGGTTCAGGGCAGACCAGGTTATCAATAATATCAGCGTCGTTACTATGTTGTTTTTTGCTATCGCGCTTGGCCCGCGATTCATAGCGCAGTTGTTTAATCGCCTTGCGCGCCGTTAATGTAATCAGCAGTCGCCAGATATCATCCTCACTGTTCAGCTCGGATGCACGATTTTCGTGCACTGCGCGAAAAAAACTTTTAAACGCCGATACGACAACGTCCTCCTCATCGGACATGACCTTTGAGGAGTTGGTTAGACGCTGACCGGCGATGGTGAGGAGTTTCTGGTAATACTGTTTCCATACATATTCGCTGGCTTCCTTTTCTCCCGCGCGCAGGCCATCAATCCAGCTTTCTTCCGCACGTTCTTTAGCGCCCAAAAACTGCACCCGCTCCCGCTATAAATAAAAAGTTTGTTATTGTCGCCATTTTTTTACAAAAAGCTATATCAATTGGGAGGCTCGGCGATTTGTGGAAACAGGTCCTGGTGCTTTGACCAGAAAATACTTTCACTTCGATGGCGCTTTCGATGGCACTGAGGTCTCGATCCGGGTCAGTTAAGGACACCACAACCTCTTTTGAGTGAAAACCTTTATTAGTCGAAGCACTAGTAGCGGTCTGCTTAGCCGCCTGTTCGCTGAATAAACGCTGAGCACTTTTGACGACCAGAGTATAGCCCTTTCATCCCCCGCCGAGCAACGCCAGGCACAGGCTCGCCCGCCGTGGGCCGGGTCGTTACTCAGCCGGTTCCCCATCCTCATCAAACCACTGCCTGAGTGTCTGCTTCGCTTTTTCGACGTGCTCGTCCTTGATATGCGAGGCCACCGTCCAGGCGGCCGCGGCCAGTGCACCAAGATCGTCCACATAACCGCCGGGCAGCAGGTCCGGCACGGTATCCACGGGGGCGATAAAGTACACCAGGGCGCCGATGATGGTGGTTTTGGCCCAGCCGGGTGTCTCTTTGTCTTGCAGGGTATAGTAAAGCTTTAACGCGGTTTCGATAGTTTCCCGGCCCGCGGCCTTGGCGTAGGTTTTGACTTTCTCCCAGAACGAGGTTTCGGTGTAGTCGCTGTTGTCCATGGTTACCTCACGTATTGCCGCCGCCTACCGGCGCTGGTCCTCCGGCTGGATGCGCAGCGAGCGCAGCCCCTGCTTCAACTTGAACAGGTGATCCTGCAGCGCCGGCCCTTTGCGCTGTGCCACCCCTATGGCCAGTACATCGATAATTACCAGGTGCGCGATGCGCGACGACAGCGGCGTATAGATCTCGATATCCTCCTCGACATCCACCTCAATAGGAATAGTGGCATTTTTAATCACCGGCGAGCGGCTCGGTGCGAGACCGATCACTATGCCCCCCACCTGTTTGACCATGTCCATCGAGTGCAGCAGCGCCTTGGTGCGCCCGCTTTGTGAGATGGCCACCACCACATCGCCCGCCTGCATGGACATGGCGGACATATTCTGGATATGGTGGTCGGAGTGGGCGGCGGTGGCCAGTTGCAGGCGGAAGAATTTGTGCTGGGCATCCGCCGCTACGGCGCCCGAGGCACCGAAACCGTAGAATTCCACCCGGTTGGCCTTACACAGCGCGGTGACTGCCTGATCCAGGTGCTCGACATTGAGCTTGTCGCGCACCTGCAGCAGCGTATCGATGGTGGAATCGAAGACTTTGTAGGTAAAGTCGCTGATGGGGTCGCTGTCGGTGACGGCGATCTGGCCAAAACTGGGGCTGGAGGCCAGTTGTTGCGCCAGGCTCAGCTTGAAGTCCTGAAAACCGTCGCAGCCGATGGCGCGGCAGAAACGCACCACTGTGGGCTCGCTGACCTCGGCACGGGTGGCCAGATCGACGATGCGCATATGAATGATATCGGCCGGGTTGGCCAGCACATATTCCGCCACCTTGCGCTCCGACTTGCGCATGGCATCCACCGCAGCGCTGATTTTCTGGGTCAATTCGGCCGGTTTCACTGTCAAACTCACCCCACCTGTTGTTCAAACACTAATACTACAAAAATTATGTAGTAAAAAAATAGCCTAATCCCCTACTTTTTGTAATTTTGCTACAATGCCGCCCATGGACGTATCCCCTATTCTCAACGCACTCAACGACGCCCAGCGCCAGGCGGTCTCCGCCGAGCCGGGCAACCAATTGATTCTCGCCGGCGCCGGCAGCGGCAAGACCCGGGTGCTGGTGCACCGCATCGCCTGGTTGATTCAGGTGCACCAGGTGTCGCCCTACTCCATACTGGCGGTCACCTTTACCAATAAAGCCGCCCGCGAGATGCGCGGCCGCATCGAGGAACTGCTGTCGGTGAACCCTCGCGGTATGTGGGTGGGCACTTTCCACGGTCTCGCCCACCGCCTGCTGAAGGCGCATTGGCAGGAGGCAAAGCTGCCGCAGAATTTCCAGATTCTCGACAGCGACGACCAGTTGCGCCTGGTCAAGCGGGTGTGCCAGAGCCTGGATCTCGACGAGGCCCGCTGGCCGCCCAAGCAGGCGCAGTGGTTTATCAACGCCCAGAAGGACGAGGGCCTGCGCGCCGCCTATATACAGGAGAGCGCCGATCCCTATACCACCACCATGGCGCGCATCTACCGTGCCTATGAGGAGGCCTGCGAGCGCGGCGGGCTGGTGGACTTCGGCGAGCTGTTGTTGCGCGCCCACGAATTGTGGCTGAACGACCCGCGCCTGCTGCAGCATTACCAGGAGCGCTTTCCGTTTATCCTGGTGGACGAGTTCCAGGATACCAATACCATTCAATACGCCTGGTTGCGGGTACTGGCGGGCGAGCGCTGCCGGGTTTCCGCGGTGGGTGATGACGACCAGTCGATCTACGGTTGGCGCGGCGCCAAGATCGAGAATATCCAGCAGTTTGCCGTCGACTTTCCCGCCGTAGAGACCATTCGCCTGGAGCAGAACTACCGCTCCACGGGCACTATTTTAAGGGCCGCCAACGCCGTTATCGCCAACAATTTTGGTCGCCTCGGCAAGGAGCTCTGGACCGACGGCAAGGACGGCGAACCCATCTCCCTCTATGCCGCCTTTAACGAGCAGGACGAGGCCCGTTTTATTGTCGAGCGCATCGGCGACTGGGTCGGCCAGGGCAACCGGCGCGACAGTATTGCACTGCTCTATCGCTCCAATGCCCAGTCGCGGGTGCTGGAGGAGGCCTTGCTGCGCGAGGCGGTGCCCTACCGTATCTACGGCGGCCAGCGCTTTTACGAGCGGATGGAAATCCGCAACGCGCTGGCGTATCTGCGCCTGCTCGTCAACCGGTTTGACGACGCCGCCTTTGAGCGGGTGGTGAACGTGCCGACCCGGGGCATCGGCGGCAAAACCGTTGACGCCGTGCGTTTGTTTGCCCGCGAGCAGGGCTGTTCGCTGTGGCAGGCGGCGGTGCAACTGGTGGCTCACAAGAGCCTGCCGGCGCGGGCCGCCAACGCCGTCAACGGTTTTATCGAACTGGTGGAAACCCTCGACAGCGACACGTCAACGCTGAATCTCGAGGAGCAGGCCGAGCATGTGGTGCACGGCAGCGGCCTGTTTGAATACCACCAGAAGGAGAAAGGGGAAAAAGGTCAGGCGCGCATTGAAAACCTGCAGGAACTGGTCAACGCCTGCCGCGCTTTTGCGGCGGACCCGGAACCGGAGGCCGCGCCTCTGGCCCAGTTTCTCGACACCGCCGCGTTGGATGCCGGCGACACCCAGGCCGACGATCACGAGGACGCCGTGCAGCTGATGACCCTGCATTCGGCCAAGGGGTTGGAGTTTCCCCTGGTGTTCCTGGCCGGGGTGGAGGAAAACCTGTTTCCCCACAAGATGTCCCTGGAGGAGTCCGGGCGCCTGGAGGAGGAGCGACGGTTGTGCTACGTGGGCATCACCCGGGCGATGGAAAAGCTCTATATCACCTATGCGGAAAACCGCCGTATACACGGCAATGAAACCTTCAATGCGGTGTCGCGTTTTGTCAGGGAGATTCCCGACGACCTGATCGAGGAAGTGCGCCTGAAGTCCTCGGTCAGCCGCCCGGTCAACTACGGCGGCACGCGGCTGAGCCAGGGCCGCCTCAGCGATGCCGGTGTGGACACCGGCTTCGGCCTGGGGCAGCGGGTTATGCACCCGATTTTCGGCGAGGGGGTGGTAGTGCATTTCGAAGGCCAGGGTGGCGGCGCGCGGGTACAGGTAAACTTTGATCTCGAAGGCAGTAAGTGGTTAGTGCTGCAATATGCTAAATTGGAGGCCATTTGAGTGGGCGGCAACGTAAAGGCGATGGCATGAGTCAGGCAAAAACCAATTACTGTCCCGCGGTGATTCTGGGTTTGGTGGCGGCTCTGGTAGCGGTGTTTGCGCTCTATGTCACGGAAAAGGCCGGTGCCGTTACGGCGCAAGCCGCCGCAGTCTCCGGCGCCGGCGATCCCGCCGCCGCCGAATATCGCTGGAAAATGGTTACGACCTGGCCCAAAAACTACCCCGGCCTGGGTACCGCCCCGGAAACCTTTGCCAGGTTTGTTGACGCCATGAGCAACGGTCGCCTGCAGATCAGGGTCTACGGTGCCAACGAACTGGTGCCGGCGCTGGGAGTGTTTGACGCGGTGTCCTCGGGCAGCGTGGAGATGGGCCACGGTGCCGGCTATTACTGGAAGGGCAAGATTTCCTCGGCACCGCTGTTTACCGCGGTGCCGTTTGGCATCAACGCCCAGGAGATGAACGGCTGGCTGCATTATGGCGGTGGCCTGGAATTGTGGCGCGAGATTTACGCGCCGTTTAACCTGATCCCTTTTGCGGCGGGTAACACCGGCGTGCAGATGGCGGGCTGGTTTAACCGGGAGATCAACTCGGTTGACGACCTCAAGGGCCTGAAGATGCGCATCCCCGGTTATGGGGGCGAGGTCCTGGCGCGGGCTGGTGGCACGGCAGTGAATATTCCCGGCGGCGAGCTGTATACCGCGCTGCAGACCGGTGTTATCGATGCCACCGAATGGGTCGGCCCCTACAACGACCTGGCGTTTGGCTTTCACCAGGTGGCGAAATACTACTACTATCCCGGTTGGCACGAGCCGGGCCCCACCCTGGAGCTGATTGTCAACAAAACGGCGTTTGAATCCCTGCCGCCGGACCTGCAGTCTATTGTGGAAGTGGCGGCCCGTGCCGCCAATCAAGATATGCTCGACGAATACACCGCGCGCAACAATGCGGCGCTGCGGGAGCTGGTGGACAAACACGGGGTGCAGGTGCGAGCGCTGCCGAACGATGTGCTGATCACCCTGCGTGATATCGCCGAGGACATTTACCGCGAAACCGCCGCACGAGACCCGGAGTTTGCCCGGGTGTACAATGCCTTCCGCGAGTTTACCGAGCAGTCCCAGGCCTACCACCGGATTTCGGAGCAGGCCAATTACGATATCCGCAACCTGCCGCGAGGTCCGCAGCCGGTATCTGCCGGCAAGTCGGAATGACACCGGGCCGTTAAATCCGGGCGGGATGAGATGCTGCCTTAAGCAAAAGTGTGCCAATTGATCGGTTTGCCGTTGGGTGGGGCTTTCAGAAACACGTCGTAAACCCCCGCAAGCGGGCCCAGCCCAAAGCCAGAGGCTTTGGGCGTTCCGCGGGGCGAAGCAGCGCTTCGCTGTTTCCCGCTCCACCCCTGGGGACTCGCCTAGAGCGCCTACTTTCGGTCCCGACAGCATCGCTGCTGTCGAGAGTTTCTGAAAGCCCCACCCAACGGCAAACCTACCCTCGATATTTTTATCGAGATCGATAGAGATAGCGTGGGGATGATAAGCTGAGTAAATTCGCCCAAGGCAGTGTATTTGGATGGGATAGGGACTGTTTCGTCGAACTGTCCAGGTGCGCCGATGACCAACACCTGATCGGTTTAAGCCCGATTGACTTAGAAAAAATAGGAGGCTCCATTATCCGCCCACTGTTAATCCTGTTATCCTGCCTGCTGTCGGCCTGCGCCTCCCTGATCAGTTCGCAGACTGCGAAACTGGCGGACAACCTGGCGCTGGCGGTACTCAATAGTAACGATCCCGCGACCGTACGCGATGGCGCGCCCGCCTACCTGCTGATGATCGACGGCCTGATTGCCGGTGATCCCGGCAATACCGGGCTGCTGCTGGCCGGCGCCGATCTCTACAGTGCCTACGCCGGGGTGTTTGTCGAGGATGAGGCGCGCCGGCAGCGACTGACGGAAACCGCCTTGACCTATTCGACGACAGCGCTGTGCGGGGCTGAGCGGCAACTCTGCGAGGTGCGCGACATGCCGTTTGCGGCGCTGCAGGGCGAACTCGCACAGACCGACCGGCGCCTGCTGCCCGAACTGTATACCCTGGGAGTGGCCTGGGCCGGCTGGATTCAGGCCCGCGACGGGGACTGGAATGCGGTGGCGGAGCTGGCCAGGGTCCAACTGCTGTTGGAGACGGTGGCGGCGCGCGACGGCACCTATCGCGACGGTATGGCGCATCTCTACCTCGGCGGTTTGGCAACCCTGCTGCCGCCGGCCCTGGGCGGCAAACCGGCTATCGGGCGCGAGCACTTTGAAAAAGCCATCGCGTTTTCGGGCGGCAAAAATCTGATGGTCAAGGTTACCTTTGCCGAGCGCTACGCGCGCCTGGTATTTGACCGCGAGCTGCACGACCAACTGCTGCGAGAGGTCATGGATACGGCGCCGGAAGTACCGGGATATACATTGATGAACGTGCTGGCGCAGGCTCAGGCAGAACAATTGCTGGCCTCGGCGGACGATTATTTTTAGCGGGAGAACCCCTTTTATGAAGTTGTTGAAACGCACGACCCTCGTCCGCGGGCTTTTGTTGCTGGCGCTGTCGCTGTCCGCCGGCGGCGCCGGGGCGGTGGTACTGAAGATCGCCACGGTGTCGCCGGATGGTTCCAGTTGGATGGTAAAAATGCGCGCCGGGGCCAAGGCGGTGACCGAGGCCACTGAGGGTCGGGTAAAGTTTAAGTTCTATCCCGGTGGCGTTATGGGCAACGACCGGGCCGTGCTGCGCAAAATCCGCCTCGGCCAGTTGCAGGGCGGCGCGGTGCCCGGCGGCAGTCTGGCGAAGTTTGCACCGAACAGCCAGTTGTACAATCTGCCTCTGTTGTTCCGCTCGTTCCGCGAGGTGGACTTTGTGCGCGAGCGCATGGACCGGCTGATTGTCGAGGAACTTGAAGACGGTGGTTTTGTTACCTTTGGCCTGGGCGAAGGCGGGCTGGCTTACTTGATGACAGACGCCGAGGTTACGCAAGTCGAGCAACTGCGCAAGAAGAAAGTGTGGGTGCCCGACAACGACCCGACGACGGTGGGCGTTGTGGAATCTTTTGGTGTATCCCCGATCCCCCTGTCGATCGGCGATGTCTTGCCGGGCTTGCAAACCGGCATGATCGATACTGTGGCCACCTCCCCGATAGCGGCGCTGGCGTTGCAGTGGCACACCCAGGTCTCCCATATGACCGATATCCCGCTGTTGTACTTTTACGCGGTGCTGGCGATTGACAAAAAAGTATTTAACCGGCTTGAAGCCGGTGATCAGATTGTCGTGCGGGACATCATGGGCAAGGTTTTTGCGGATATCGATAAACAGAATCGTAAAGATAATCTGGACGCTTTCGCCGCCATGCAGAAACAGGGCATCACCCTGTCGCGCCCCAGTTCGGAACAGGCCGATATCTGGCATCAGAGCGCCGAGCGCGCCATCGATGATATCGTGCAAAACGGCGGCGTATCAAAACCGCTTTACCAACAGCTTATGGACTATCTGGAGCAGTACCGCGGCGCCCAGGCCAAGCTATGACTGTAAAGACCCTGACGGCGGGTCTGAACCGCGCTTTTATAGCGCTGGAAAGCACGCTGCTGGTGATGATTCTGGCGGCGCTGCTGTTATTGGCCAACGGACAGATTGTGCTGCGCAATTTTTTCGGCACCGGCATTATGGGTGCCGATAACATTATGCGCATCCTGGTATTGTGGCTGGCGCTGTTCGGTGCCATGGTCGCCACGCGGCGGCGTGAACATATACTGATTGATCTGGTCAGCCGCTCTGTGCCGCGTCATATCTGTCGTTATCTGGAGCGCGGCGTCGATGTATTTGCCGCGGCCGTTTGTGTCGTGATCGCCTGGTTCTCCCTGACCCTAATACAACTGGAGTTCGAGGATGCCACCGTGGTGGCCGGCTGGCTGCCGGTGTGGGTGTGCCAAGTGGTGATACCGTTTTCCTTTCTGGTGATGGCCTGTCGTTTCCTGTTTCAGGCGCTGGTGCCGAGTGCCTGGCTGCCGGAGGGTGTGCAGCCTTTATGCTGACCCTGGCGATTATCTTCTTAATCCTGCTGGCGTTAATCGGAACGCCGCTGTTTATCATTATCGCCGCTGCCAGCCTGTTCGGGCTCTGGTGGCAGGAGATTCACCTGTCGGTGATGGCGGTGGAGATTTACCGCATCACCGATACGCCGATGCTGGTGGCGTTGCCGCTGTTCACCCTCGCCGGTTACCTGATTGCCGAGAGCCGCTCGCCGGATCGTTTAGTAGCGCTGACGCGGGCGCTGTTGGGGTGGATGCCCGCGGGCCTGCCGATTATCGCGCTGATTACCTGCACTTTTTTTACTGCCATCACCGGCGCTTCGGGGGTGACCATTGTCGCCATCGGTGCGCTGCTCTACCCGGCTCTGAAGAAGGCCGGTTATCCGGGTCGCTTCAGCCTGGGGATGGTCACTGCCTCCGGCAGCCTGGGCCTGTTGCTGGTGCCCTCGATGCCGCTGATTCTCTACGGTATTCTGGTTCAGCAGATGAATATCGGCCCGGCCTTCGAGCTGAAGCAACTGTTTATCGCCGGCGTGCTGCCGCTGTTGTTGATGGTGCTGTTGTTGGCATTGTGGGTGCTGTGGGCTACCCGCAAGGAGCCGGTCGAGCGCCAGCCGTTTCGCTGGGCCGAGGCGCGGCGGGCGCTGTGGCTGGCCAAGTGGGAGCTGCCGCTGCCGCTTATCGTTATCGGCGGTATTTACGGTGGCTGGTTTGCGATTTCCGAGGTAGCGGCGATCGCCGCCCTCTACACGCTGATTGTGCAGGTGTTTCTCTATCGGGAGATTGCGCTGCGGTCGGTGCCGGCTATCATGATCAAAGCCAGTGTGATTATCGGTGAGATCATTGTCATTCTCGCGGTTTCCCTGGCGCTGACCAATGTCCTGATCGACGCGGAAGTGCCGGCGCTGGTGTTTGAAACTATCCGCGAAACGATCACCAGTAAGTATGTGTTTTTATTTTTCCTCACGCTCCTGCTGCTGGCCCTTGGGGCTATCCTGGATATTTTCTCCGCCACTGTGGTGATGGTGCCCCTGATTTTGCCGGTTGCCCTGTCTTACGGTATACACCCCATACACCTCGGGATAATTTTTCTCTCCAATATGCAGATCGGTTATTTCACCCCGCCGATAGGTATGAATCTGTTTATCGCCAGTTCTCGCTTCAAGCGGCCGATCACCGAAATCTACAGCGCTACCCTGCCTTTCTTTTTTGTACTGCTGCTGGCGGTCCTCATCATTACCTATGTGCCGGCACTGAGTTTGGCGCTGATCGATCACTGATTGACGCGGTAACGAAGGGGTTGCCCGCAAACTGAAAGGCTGCCGTCCTAGTCTTTGGGGATGGCGCGGGTGTGACCCTTATCGTCAATCGCCACATAAACGAAAACCCCCTCTGTAACCTTTGATTGCTCGCCGGTCTCCAGTTTTTTCAGCCAGACTTCCACATTGGTGCGCACCGATGAGCGGCCGATTTCCAGGAGGTTGCAATAGCAACTGACAGTGGCGCCGACAGGCACCGGGCACAAAAACGTCATGCCCCCTACCGCTACTGTGGTAACCCGGCCTTTGGCGATTTCGCGAGCCTGAATAGCGCCGGCCAGGTCCATTTGCGACATCATCCAGCCGCCGAAAATATCGCCGTTGGGATTGGTGTCAGAGGGCATAGCCAGGGTTTGCAGAGCCAGGGTGCCGCTGGGGCTTGGGTTTTCGTCGATTCTGTTCAAGGTCATAGTCTTTCAGGTATCTCAAGCGTCAGAAGTTTTTTATGAGTGGGTATATTGTCGTTTGTGATTGATGATATGCAAGGGTTGCTGCCGGTGCCCGCCGCGTCACTGCTGTAGTTGCCGCGGCAGCCAGGTGACCAGTTCCGGCCAAATGGCCAGGGCTGTAAGGAGCAGCAATTGGAGCACAATAAAAGGAATGACACCACGGTAAATGGCGCCAGTGGCGAGGCTGTCCGGCGCCACTCCGCGCAGATAAAACAGGGCAAAACCGAACGGCGGCGTCAGAAACGAAGTCTGCAGATTGAGGGCGATCATGATGCCCAGCCACACCGGGTCCACCCCCATCGCCAGCAGCACCGGTCCGACAATGGGTACCACGACGAAGGTTATTTCAATAAAGTCGAGGATAAAGCCCAGCAGAAAGATCACCACCATCACCACCAGCACCGCCGTAAAAGTGCCACCGGGCAGTTGGGAGAAGAAATGCTCGATCAGTTCCTCCCCGCCGAAACCGCGAAACACCAGGGAAAACAGCGACGCGCCGATCAGGATGGTAAATACCATGGCGGTGACACTGGTGGTGGACAGCACGACTTCGCGCAGTCGCTGGCGGTTGAGTTGGCGCTTGCCCAGGGCCAGCAGGGTGGCGCCCAGGGCGCCGACCCCGGCGGCCTCCGTGGGGGTGGCCGCCCCGGAGATGATAGAGCCGAGCACCAGGGCGATCAGCCCGATAGGCGGCAACAGGCTCAACAGTACCCGGCGCCGGTTCAGTGTCTCGCTGCGGCTGATTTTCGGGGCGCAGGCGGGTTTGACGGTGGCAGCAAGCATGAGATAGGCGATATAAATAACCACCAGAATCAGCCCCGGCACGACTGCGCCGACGAACAGGTCCCCTACCGACACCGGCTGCGGGTTAAACACCCCCATATTGATCTGCGCCTGCTGGTAGGCGCCGGAGAGGATGTCGCCCAGCAACACCAGGGCGATGGATGGCGGGATAATCTGGCCCAGGGTGCCGGTGGCGCAGATGGTACCGGCGGCCAGGGACGGGTCGTAGCCCCGTTTGAGCATGGTCGGCAACGACATCAGGCCCATGGTGACCACGGTGGCGCCGACGATACCGGTACTGGCGGCCAGCAGCATGCCCACCAGTACCACGGATATCCCCAGTCCGCCGGGCATGGTGCCGCAGGCTTTGGCGAGGTTGCCGAGCAGCTCCTCGGCCAGGCGCGACTTCTCCAGCATCACGCCCATCAGCACGAACAGCGGCACCGCAATCAGCGTGGTATTGGTCATGGTGCCGAACAGCCGGTCGGGCAGGGCCAGCAGCAACTGCGGATCAAAATGCCCGCTGACAACGCCCAGCCCCGCATACAGCAGGGCGGTGCCCGCCAGGGTGAAGGCCACCGGGTAGCCCGACATCAGGGCGACACAGACGGTCAAAAACATCAACAGTGGAGCGAGTTCCGCCAGCATGGTGACAGGCCCTAGGTTGGGTTATTCATGGACAGTTTGGGCTTTTCATCGATAGTTTGGGTTATTCATACACAGACTGGGTTGCTCATCGATAGATTGGGTCGTCCATTATTGGTGTGGGTCTTTCATTAATAGAAGCAGGTTACGGGCGATCTCCGCCAGCCCCTGCAACGCCAGGGTCACGGCGGCCAGGGGCAGCAGCGTCTTCAGCACAAATACGGCCGGGATGCCGCCCGGATCGGGGGATACCTCGCGAATGGCCCAGGAAGTGGCGACGAAGTCCCAACTGGCGGCCAGTAAAAAACCGCATACCGGCAGCAGAAAGACCAGGGTGCCGAGGCTGTCGACCCAGGCCCGGCCGCGGGCGGAGAAGCGCCGGTAGAAGATATCCACCCGCACATGGCCGTCGCGTTTCAGGGTAAAGGCCGCCCCCAGCAGGAATACGCAGGCGTGCAGGTAGGTGACCGACTCCTGCAGGGCAATGGAGCCGAGGCCGAACCCGTAGCGCATGGTCACCACAATGCAGGTGATGATCATCATCGCCAGGGTGAGCCAGGCGACGGCCTGGCCGGTCAGTTCGGAAAACCGGTCGATGGCGTCGGCGACGGTCCCCAGTCGCGAGCGTGGTTGGTCTGGCCTGGCTGGCGTGCGAGTGCTCAAATCCCTTTCTCAAACCCTGTTATTTGATTATTTGGATGGGCGGCATTATACCGGAACTACCTACCGAGACTACCTGGCGAAACTCTCCACCTATCAATACTCCCGATGCTTTGGCAAATAAAGAGTTTCACCCAAAGCAGGTTTTGGTGTCCTTGGCTGACCCGGTCTCGGTCAGGGGGGGCGCCTAGCCTAGAGCCCTTCAGGACGCGCCGTAAATACGTCCATGTAGGCTCTACGCCAGCATCCCTGCTGGCGAAGGTCCTGAAGGGCTCTAGGCTAGGCGCCCCCCCTGACCGAGACCTCAGTGCCATAGAGGTGCAAATGTTTTCTGGTCAAAGCACTAATATAGACTTTACCCCGAAATTGGCTGCCCAATACCGCTCGGCGGCAGCCGCCGGAGTGTAACATTACTGTCATATAACCTTCATAGAATTGACACCCGTTAAACCTAGTATCCCCGAATATTGATCTTTGGATTACACGATACCTTTGGAGGTTACCGTGAAAAAAACGCTGATTACAGCGACGCTGGCCGCGACCACCCTGGCCGGAGCACAACTGGCCGCGGCGGCCCGGGACTATATCACTATAGTAGGTTCTTCCACCGTATTTCCCTTTGCCACCGTCGTTGCCGAGCGTTTTGGCAGGGGCACCACCTTTAAAACCCCGAATGTCGAATCCACCGGTTCCGGCGGCGGTTTGAAGTTGTTCTGCAACGGGGTTGGTGTTCAGCACCCGGACATCACCAACTCCTCGCGCCGTATCAAGGCCTCCGAGGTGGAGATGTGCCACGAGAATGGCGTCACCCACATTGTCGAAGTCCTGATCGGCTACGATGGCATTGTGTTGGCCAATTCCGTCAAGTCCCGGCCGATGCAGCTCACCCGCAAGGATATTTTCCTGGCTCTGGCCAAAGAAATACCCAACCCGGATGGTACCGAGACCCTGGTTGCCAACCCTTACAAGACCTGGAAAGATGTCAACCCGGCGCTGCCGAGCACCAGGATCGAAGTCCTCGGCCCTCCCCCCACCTCCGGCACCCGTGACGCCTTTGCGGAACTGGCACTGGAAGGCGGCTGTAAGGCGTTTGACTGGGTCGCCGGCCTGAAAAAGAAAGACAAAAACAAATATAAGTCTGTCTGCCATACGGTGCGCGAGGACGGCCCTTATATCGATGCCGGCGAGAACGACAACCTGATCGTTCAAAAGCTGAACGCCAATCCCAACGCCCTGGGCGTATTCGGTTTCAGCTTCCTGGACCAGAACTCCGATAAAGTGCAGGGATCATTGATCGATAATCGCGAGCCGACGTTTGAGTCCATCGCCGACGGCAGCTACCCGGTATCGCGGCCGCTTTACTTCTATGTGAAAAAAGCCCATGTCGGCGTCATTCCGGGCATCAAGGAGTACCTGGCCGAGTTCACCAGTGAAAGGGCCTGGGGCGAGGAAGGCTACCTGACGGAAAAAGGCATGATCCCACTGCCGGACCAGGAGCGCGCCAAGGTGGGCGGCAATGTTAAAATGCTGAAAAATTTGGCAATGTAGGCGACAATAGCCCGCCGCCTGATCGAGCATATGTAGCACTCATAGCCTGGCAGCGTCGCTGCCGGGCTATTGTTTTCTCTGAACCTGTTGTTTTTATTACCGTTTTCGAGACCCGTTCGCTTATGGACACTTCCACCCTGCTGGCTGTCACTGCGGCGCTTACGGCCCTGGCCTATGTGATCGGCCGCGGGCGTTCCCTGTCTCAGGCCGCCAATGTCGGCGGTATCCGCAACCTCAATTCGCTGCCGTTTTACTACGGTATGTTGACGGCGTTGTGGTGCGGTCTGCCGGCGCTGGCACTGCTGATTCTCTGGGTGATATTCGACGAGCCTATTATTCACGCCCTGGTGATCGATTCGCTGCCGGAGCAGATGCGCCAGCTCAGCGGCTCCGAGTTGGGGTTGCTGATCAATTCGGTGGAAAATATTGCCGCTGGTAATAGCGCTGCCATGGGCGTCGATCCCCACTTACAGGCGGCCAGTGAGCGGCTGATCAGCCTGCGCGAGGCCAGTCGCCAGGCATTGGTCGTGGTGGTGCTGTGCGGCGGTTTGTTGTTCGGCATATTCGGTTGGGCGCGGGTCAGGCCGCAGTTGAAGGCGCGGGTGCAGGTGGAGACCACCTTCAAGCTGGCGCTGCTGTTGTGCTCCTGCATCGCGATTGTGACCACCCTCGGTATTGTGCTGTCGGTGTTATTCGAGTCGTTGCGCTTTTTCCAGACGGTATCGTTTTTCGACTTTATTTTCGGCCTCGACTGGAGTCCGCAAATGGCGATCCGCGCCGACCAGGTGGGCAGCTCCGGGGCCTTCGGTGCGGTGCCGCTATTTGTCGGTACGCTGCTGATCTCCGCCATCGCCATGCTGGTGGCAGTGCCCACCGGGCTGATGGCGGCGATTTACCTGTCTGAGTATGCCGGCCGCAGGCTGCGCGCCGTGGTCAAACCGTTGCTGGAGGTGCTGGCCGGTATTCCCACGGTGGTCTACGGTTTCTTCGCCGCCCTGACGGTGGCGCCCATGATTCGCGACAACGGCGCCGTGCTGGGGCTGGATGTCTCCTCCGAGAGCGCCCTGGCCGCCGGTCTGGTGATGGGCGTGATGATTATCCCGTTTGTCTCTTCACTGTCCGACGACGTCATCAACGCCGTGCCCCAGTCGCTGCGCGACGGCTCCTTCGGTCTCGGCGCCACCCGCTCCGAAACCATCCGCCAGGTGGTGATTCCCGCCGCCCTGCCCGGGATTGTCGGCGGCGTGCTGCTGGCGGTGTCCCGGGCGATCGGCGAAACCATGATCGTGGTGATGGCCGCCGGTCTCGCCGCCAACCTCACCGCCAATCCGCTGGAGTCGGTCACCACTGTCACCGTGCAGATAGTGACCCTGCTGGTGGGCGATCAGGAATTCGACAGTCCCAAAACCCTGTCGGCCTTTGCGCTGGGCCTGATGCTGTTTGTCGTCACCCTGACGCTCAACTACATTGCCCTGCACGTGGTCAGAAAGTACCGGGAGCAGTATGAATAAGAACACCCAGAGAACCATCGACCTGGTCAACCGCAACCTGGCCAAACGCTACCGGGCGGAAAAGCGCTTTCGCTTCTACGGTTTGCTCTCCATCAGCTTTGGCCTGTTGTGCCTGGTGTTGCTGTTTACGGATATTATCGGCAAGGGCCACTCCGCGTTTTTGCAGACCTATGTCGCCCTGGATGTTCACTTTGATGCCGATGTGCTGGGTATCGACAATATCGACGACGAGACCCAGCTTACCGTTGCCAACTACGACGGCGTGATTCGCAAGGCGCTGCTGGAGCGTTTCAGCGATGTGCGCAGCCGTCGCGACAAGCGTCAGCTCTATGCGCTGGTCAGCAACGGAGCGGGTTTTGATCTGCAGGATGTCTTCAGAGAGCGGCCCGAGCAGTGGCTCGGCAAAACCGAGACGCTGTGGCTGCTGGCTGACGACGACGTGGACACTTATGTGAAAAGCCGTACGGCTTCCGGCGAGGCCTTTACCGGCAGGCTTAGTGAAAACCAGCAGCGCTGGGTCGAGGCGCTGATTGCAGACGAGCGCATCGAGAAGCGTTTCAACACGATTTTCTTTACCAGCGGTGACTCCCGCGAACCGGAGCTGGCCGGCATCCGCGGCGCCATTATGGGCTCGCTGTTTACCCTGATGGTAACCCTGGTGTTGTCGTTTCCGATCGGTGTGGCGGCGGCTGTTTATTTAGAAGAGTACGCACCAAAGAACAAGTGGACCGATTTGATAGAAGTCAATATCAACAACCTGGCGGCGGTGCCCTCGATTATTTTCGGCCTGTTGGGGTTGGCGATTTTTATCAACTTCTTTGAAATGCCCCGCTCCATTCCACTGGTGGGCGGGATCGTGCTGACGCTGATGACTCTGCCGACCATTATTATTTCCAGCCGCGCTTCCATTAAAGCGGTACCGCCTTCGATCCGCGAGGCGGCATTGGGGATCGGCGCCTCGAAAATGCAGATGATCCTGCACCACGTGTTGCCGCTGGCTATGCCGGGGATGTTGACCGGCGCCATTATCGGGATGGCCCAGGCGCTCGGAGAGACCGCACCGCTGCTGATGATCGGCATGGTGGCATTTATCGTCGATATTCCCGGTGGTGCCACCGACCCGGCGACGGTGTTGCCGGTACAGATTTTCCTTTGGTCCGATAGCCCGGAGCGGGCATTCGTAGAACGCACATCGGCTGCTATCATGGTGCTCCTGGCATTCTTGATCGTTATGAACACCCTGGCCGTATGGTTGCGCAAGCGCCTCGAGCGGCGCTGGTAGGCGGATGAGCTGGTAGGCGGATAAATAGACGGATAAACTGACATCCGCGCCTATAGCTGAACCAGTAGCGGAATAAACACTCGAATTAGACAGTCGAACAGATAGCTGGACGACACAGACGCGGGGAACCCATGATGGAAGCCACAGTGCGCGAAACGGTTGAACAGAAGCCCGAAAGGCTGTTGGACAGGCAGGTGATAGATGACCAGGAGGCGGTGACAGCGGCGGCCACAGTGGGCAAGCCGTTTGTGGAGGCGCCGAAGATGGCGATGCGCAACGTCAATGTGTTCTACGGTGAAAAACAGGCCATCTTCGATGTCAGCATGGATATCGGCAGCAACGAAGTGGTCTCCATGATCGGTCCCTCCGGTTGCGGCAAGTCCACTTTCCTGCGCGCCCTGAACCGCATGAACGACACCATCGAGGGCTGCTGGATCGAAGGCTCCCTGCAGTTGGAAGGCCAGGACATCTACGATCCGAAACTGGATGTAGTGCCGCTGCGGGCCCGTGTAGGTATGGTCTTTCAAAAGCCCAACCCCTTCCCGAAAAGTATTTACGATAACGTTGCCTACGGCCCGCGCATTCACGGTCTGGTGGATCGCCGCGCCGACCTGGACGAAGTGGTGGAGACCAGTCTGCAGCGCGCCGGCCTTTGGAATGAAGTGAAAGACCGCCTGGCGCAGCCCGGCACCGGCCTGTCCGGCGGCCAGCAGCAGCGCCTGTGCATTGCCCGTACCATTGCCGTCAGCCCCGAGGTGATCCTGATGGATGAGCCCTGCTCGGCGCTGGACCCCATCGCCACCGCCAAGATCGAAGAGCTGATTGCCGAGCTGAGCGAGAACTTTACCATCGCCATTGTCACTCACTCCATGCAGCAGGCGGCGCGGGTGTCGAGCCGCACGGCCTATTTTCACCTGGGCAAATTAATTGAAGTAAACGATACTGAAAAAGTGTTCACCAATCCGGAACACGAATTGACGGAAGCCTATATCACCGGGCGTTTTGGTTAAGCGGGAGACAGTACCATGGACAATCTGCATCTAGATCAACATATCTCACAGCAATTCAATACCGATCTCGAAGAGCTTAAAACCCAGTTGCTGGAGATGGGCGGCGTCGTCGAGCAGCAGATTATCGACGCCGTCAAAGCGATCGAGAACGCCGACGGGTCCCTGGCAGAAAAGGTGCTGATCACCGAAGACGAAATCGACAAACGCGAGGTGCAGCTCGACGAACAGGCCACCATGGTGCTCGCCCGGCGCCAGCCGGCGGCCTCCGACCTGCGCATGGTGATGGCGGTGATCAAGGTCACCCGCGACCTGGAGCGCATGGGCGACGAGGCGCAAAAAATCGCCAAGATGGCCATCGCGCTCAACGAGGACGGCGAGGCGCCGCGCGGTTATGTGGAGCTGCGCCACCTGGGTACCAGCGTGCAGAAAATGGTCAATGCGACCCTCGACGCCTTCGCCCGCTTCGATGTCAACACCGCCGTGCAGGTGGCCCACGACGATCGCAACGTCGACCGCGAATATAAGACCGCCATGCGAGAACTGGTGACCTATATGATGGAAGACCCCCGTTCGATCTCGCGAGTGATGAATATTATGTGGGCACTGCGCTCACTGGAGCGGATCGGGGACCACGCCCGCAATATCGCCGAACATATCATCTACCTGGTGAAGGGGCTGGACGTGCGCCATACCCCCGTCAAGGAGATCGAACGGCAGATCCAGGACGCTTAGCGCGTCCCGTCCCGCAAACAACGCCTTATTGGAGCCCCCCAGTTCGTTTTCGGCAAGGCGCCGCTCGCCGGTGAACCGGTCTCTACGGGGCGAGACACTAAAATCCGATTTGGCAGGTAAGTCTGCTGGCCTATACTGTTTGGGAGTGGGAGCTGCGCAGATGCGGTTCCGGTAGCTAAACGGATGAACCTGAGACGACTTGCCTGATGCGTGCACTGATAACCTTGCTGGCTGCTCTGGCTGTCACCGGTTGCAGCGACAGTGAACTCCGCCAGATGTCCGACAATGAACTGGCGGGCAAATATGCCGATTGCCTCGACAATCGACCCACGGCGCCGGGTAAGGCGACTGCTTGTGAGAATATGCGCCGCGAATGCGAGCGCCGCCGCGAGGAACTGGGCTCCTTTCTCTGCCGGACCTACTGATGACCCGGCCGCACCACCGGTGCTATCGGATTTAATGAATCGGCCGAACCCAGTGACTCGGTCGAACTACTGGCCCTGTCGGGCCCAATGAGTCGGCCGAACCCGGTGACTGCGCGGGATTTAGCGCTCCAGACCGACTTACCAAGCCTAAGCCTACTGGCCTTGCCGAGGCTGTAGTGGTCGCTGTCGGACCGGTTGTCCCGGCGCCCGCGATGGCGGCCGCTCAGACGCCGCGCAGGGCATCGCTGTTTACTCGGGACTGCTCGGGGATATACCCAGCGTATTTAGCTGCTGGCGGGCCGCCTGCCCGAGTTCGCCGCCGCCCTGGGCGGCGGCGCTGAAGTACTCGATTGCCCGCTCCCGCTGGTTGTTGCGCAGCGCCAGCTCGCCCAGGTGGTAACTGGCGGTCTGGGTGCCGAGGTACTGTTGGCTGCGCACCAGGTCCTGTTCGGCGGTTTCATATTTGCCCAGTGATTTCTGTACCAGCCCCCGTGCCAGATAGGGGCTGAAGTACTCGGGGTTGTGGCTGATGGCGCGGCCGTAGGCGGTGGCGGCGGCCGATTTTTTTCCCTGCAGTCGCAGCAGGTGACCCTTGGTCTCCCAAAAATGGGCTTCCCGGGGTTGCAGCTTGATGGCCTGTTCGGTCAGTGTCAGGGCCTGCGGATAATCCTTGTTTTTGGCCGCTTTAAAGGCCGCCTGATGTTTCTCGTAGGCGGGCTGATCTTTTTTGATCTGGGCGATGGCGCGCTGAAACTCGGCGCGGTTGCGTTTGTCCCCGGGCAGTGTTGCCGCCCGTACGCGGTTGGCATCGACCCGGGCCTGGGACGGCGGGTGACTGGCGAACAGGCCTTCCAGCCAGCCCGACTGGCGGCCCTCGGCCAGCTTGACGAAAGTCTCCTGCAACTCTGTGGCGCCGGCGGGATCGTAACCGGCGCGCGCCATATATTCCATGCCGAAGCGATCGGCCTCCAATTCCTGGTCGCGCCCGTAGCGGGCCTGCCAGGCAGCGGCTCCCAGGCTGGCGCCGGTGGCGGCGTACTCGCCGTAGGCGGTATCCCGGGTGGCCAGGCCGACAACCTGCGCCCCGGCCTGCAGCAGCACATTGCGGGTCGCCTGGCTGGCGCCGTGGCGGGCGGCGGCGTGGACGATTTCATGGCCCAGTACTGCCGCCAGTTGCGATTCGTCCTGCAGGTGCAGCAACAGGCCGCGGTTGATCGCTATCTTGCCCCCTGGCAGTGCCCAGGCGTTGGGCACATCGTTGTTGAGTACCACAAATTCGTAGGGCAGCCCCGGCCGGTCGCTCACTTTGACCAGCTTTTGGCCGATGCGGTTAACATAGACACTCAAATCCGGATCGACCACATAGGCGCCCCCCTGGGACTGCAGGTAGGGTTGGTAGTTCTTCTCCCCCAGCGCCACTTCCTGGGCGGGCGTCATAATCGTGAATTGAGATTCCCCGGTCACCGGATTCACAGTACAGCCGCTGAGGGCCGCCAGGGCGGATATGACCAGGGCTGCGGTTTTGGCTAAGAATGTAAGTCGCACGAGTCGGCTCCTGATTTTGCATTTTGTATCTGGCATTCTCATTGCTTTGCTCTTTTGCTATTGCTCTGCATGTTTGCTGTTGCTCTGAACTTTTGCTGTTGCTCTGCACTTCTTATCTTGCCCCGCACTTGCGTATAATACCGGGCTGTCAAGTATTCAAGGCCCAGCTTATGCAAGCGTTGCAGGTTATCGAACTATTCGCCGGCACCGGCGCCGACGGCCGGCCTGTCGTCGAGCGCCTGCAGGTAAAAGTCAACGATGACGACAGTTGTCAGCTGGTAAAATCGCCCGCCTTCGTCAAAGGGTTGGCCAGTGGCGATACCATCAAGCTTGTTTCGGGCAACCAGTTTAACATTGTCAAACACAGCGGTAATCTCTGTATTCGCGTTTACTGCCGCGGCGATATCGGCGCCTTGTCCGACAACCTGACGCCGGCGCTGGAAAAGCTCGGCGCGGAGTTGGACACAGAGACCGACCGCATGCTGGTGTACTCCATTCATGTGAGTTGCGGCTTCAGCGCTATTGAGGCCGTACTCAACCAATATACCGGCAAGGCGAGCGATAGCGTCTGGCTGTACGGCAATGTCTACGATCCGGCGGATGGACAGACCCCCTTGAACTGGTGGGTGGAGATATTGAAGCCGCAGTAGCCCTGGGTCAGGTTTTGTACCTGCGCCCGACTTTTACTCGATTAACAGTGCCAAGCCGGGTGCCCGGGATCGGATTTATTTAACATGACCAGAGAGAGACATTATGCTGACTGTGATTTCACCGGCGAAGACACTGGACTATGAAACGCCTACAAAAATCGATTTGCACACCATCCCCGATTTTCTCGATCAATCCGGCCTGCTGATCGAGGAGCTCAGGCAACTGGCGCCCCAGGACCTGTCTGAGCTTATGGGTATCAGCGATAAGCTGGGAGCGTTGAATTACGATCGCTACCAGGCGTGGCGACCCCGTTTCACGCCGGCCAATGCCAAACCGGCAGCGCTGGCGTTTAAAGGCGATGTGTATGCCGGCCTGGAAGCTGAGACCTTCAAGGTCAACGACTTCAAGTTTGCACAAAAACACCTGCGCATTCTGTCCGGCCTTTACGGCCTGCTGCGCCCCCTGGATTTAATGCAGCCCTACCGCCTGGAGATGGGCACGCAACTGGCCAACAGCCGCGGCGGGAATTTGTACGCGTTTTGGGGCGACATCATTGCAGACGCGTTAAACCGGCAATTGAAAAGTGTCAAGGGGAACACCCTGATCAATCTCGCTTCCAACGAATATTTCAAAGCCGTAAACACGCAACACCTCGACGCCGAGGTGGTGGCGCCGGTCTTCAAAGACAAAAAAGGCGATACTTACAAAGTGATCAGCTTTTTCGCAAAAAAAGCCCGCGGCATGATGAGCGCCTACATCGTCAAGAATCGAATTACGGACCCCAAGCAACTAAAAAAATTCAAACAAGGTGGCTATCGTTACAATGCCGGTCTGTCCTCGAAAACGCAGTGGGTGTTTACCCGCGACAGCAGTGATTAGACGCACATGACCCGCGGGTCCCTATCTATTCACAAATTCTTTAGAAAGCACTTGCCTATATTGGGTGAGAAGCGTAGATTTTATCGGCATTGGGGGCTCCTACTCAGAACGCTGTGACGGTAAATCGTCTGTCATGAGCAAGCGGCCTGAAGCTTGTATCTGCAACCTGAAGCTTGTATCTGCATATAGACAGCCGTAGGTATATAGCGGCTGTAGACCACTACACCGTTGTTAGCCGGTATCAGATATAAACCAACACACAGATATAGATTGCTATATAGCTATAGACAGATATCTATAGTCGCAACCATAACAAATCATAACTATAGCCAAGGACAATAATATGGCCGTTACCCATAACTACATGGCCTATGTAGTGGAAAAGCTGACAGCGGTGAGCCCGATCAAAACCCGCCGCATGTTCAGCGGTGTGGGTATCTATCGAGACGCGCGCATATTCGCGCTCATCGCCAACGATACACTGTACTTTAAAACCGATACCGAAAGCTGCGCAGATTTTAAGGCATTCGGTATGGAGGCTTTCCAACCCGTCAGCGACGATCCCCGCGCCTATGCCTACTACCGGTTGCCGGATACCGTGCTCGGCGACCGCCCGCTGCTGGCCGCCTGGATTGATCGCGCCTGTGCTGCGGGCCTGCCCAAAGACGACGTCAAGGTCAGCTTGGCGGGCTAATCCTCTCTCCACATATAACGATTCGTTCACTAACTGCCACCCGGGTTTCGTGGAGGGGCGGACATATCCTTCCTATACTTGGTGAGACACCTACATGGATACTTATAGGTAGAGTGCTGCCGATATAGACAGGCCGGGAAGTAACATGTCCTTGAAAATTTTAGTTGTAGATGATGCCACCTTTATTCGCGATATGGTCAAAAAGCACCTGCGTTCGCGCATACCGGGCGTGCAGGTTGCCGATGCCATCGATGGCAACCGCGCGGTCGCCCTGTTGAAGGCCCAGGCGGTGGACTTGATTTTATCGGATTGGGAGATGCCCGGCATGAGTGGTGAGGAACTGCTGCGCTGGGTCAGAGACAGTGACAAACACAGTACAACCCCGTTTGTGATGGTCACTAGCCGTGGCGATCGCGATCATGTGGTGAAAGCGGTCGAGGCCGGTGTTTCCGATTTTATATCCAAGCCGTTCACCCCCGAGGAACTGCTCAAGAAAGTTTTTAAACAATTAAAAAAAATCGGCAAGCTGCCCGGCGGCAAGGCCGGCGCGGCTGGCGGGGGCTCTGCCCCCGGCTCGTTAGAGGCCCTGACCGGTGCCAAGCCTGCCGCCCGCAAAGCATCGGGGGGTGCGGCAGCAGCGGTATCGTCCGCAGATCTTTTGACCGGCGGCAAGCCGGCCGGGCGGCCGGCGCCCGCTGCAGCAGCGTCAGGCGGGTCTTCGGCGGGCCTGTTGACCGGCAATAAGCCCGGTGCCAAAGCGGCGTCGCCGGCTGCCAAAGGCGGCGCCAAAACCCAGGCCGAGCTGCGTTTCCCCCAGGGCACCAGGCCCTGTGTGGTAAAGGATCTGTCCCTGCAGGCCATGAGCGGCCTGATCCAGCGCAGCGACGAGATACCCACCGTGTTCGATCAGGCGGTCGTCGACATTCAAATGGATACCGGCGAGGTGGCCCGGGTTAACGGCTATGTGCACAGCCTGCAAGCGGGTGAAAACAGAGTCGACTGCAATGTGGTTAAAATTGTGATCCGATTTGTGGATAATGACCCGGCCAAATTCGAGGTGCTGTCGCAGTTTATTGCCCGCACCTGAGACTACCGGGGTGCCGCACCATGAAACCTTTCTCACAGGCCTGTGCCAACAACCAGGACCCGATACTGCAGGTATTGCAGCGGGTCTTTGCCGATCGCCGCAACGTGCTGGAGGTGGGCAGCGGCACCGGCCAGCACGCGGTGTACTTTGCCCATAATCTGCCGCACCTGCAGTGGTATACCAGTGACCTGCCCGCAAATCACCCGGGCATCAACCTCTGGATCGATGAACACCCCCGCGAGAATCTGCATCGCCCGCGGCTGCTGGATGTCTTCGATCCGCACTGGCCGCTGTCCGGTATGGATGCCGTATTTACCGCCAACACCTTTCACATCATGCCCTGGGAGGCGGTGACCGCCTTTTTTACCGGTGTGGTCGGGGTGTTGGAGACGGGTTTGCTCGCTGTCTACGGGCCGTTCAACTACGAGGGTGACTACACCAGCGAGAGCAATGCGCGTTTTGACACCTGGCTCAAAGCCCAGGCCCAGCACCAGGCTATTCGCGACTTTGAAAAAGTCGACGCCCTGGCCCGCAGCGTCGACTTCACTTTGGTGGAGGATAACCCCATGCCGGCCAACAACCGCCTGCTGGTCTGGCGCAGGGGCTAAAACCGAGGGGTTAGAACCGGGAGGTTAAACCGACCGGTTAGCTGCCGCTCGACTGGATTGCCTGCAGGCGCCGGTAGTAGCGGTCTCTCAGGCGGGTGGCCCGACTGACCAGCGGTATATCGTCGCCGTCGATCAACACCTTTTCCACCACACTGGTGACCTCCAGCGGATCGCTCGACCAGACCACCAGCGTGGCCCTGGCCCCGGCTTTCAGCTCGCCGTAGCCATCGATGCCGAACACCCTGGCGGGATTGGCGGACAGGGCGGCAATGGCCGCCTCGTAGGGCAGGCCGTTGGCCACCGCATTGCCGGCGGACTGGCGCACCAGGAATGCGTTGTGGGTGTTTTGCCAGCTCATGCCGGTAAACAACAGGGTCACCCCGGCGGCGTGCAGCAGTTTGGCATTGTCGAGACGGGCGCCCAGGGTTTCATAAGCCAGCGGCAGGTTGACGATCGGATCGATAATGACCGGCACCTGTTGCGCAGCGATCTGGTCGGCCACTCGCCAGCCCTCCTCAACGCCTGCCAGAATCAGCTGCAACTGGTAGTCGCGGCCGAGCTGTAAGACGCGGGTGATATCGGCGGCGCGGTGCACATGGACGATCAGTGGCAACTCACCCGCCACCACCGGCACCAGTGCTTCAAGGTCGTGGCGTGACAGCGTGTAGGGGCGCCGCTCGCCGCGGGTGAACTGCTCGCGATTGCTGGCGTAATCCCGGGTGTCCTCGATGGCTTCGCGCAGCAGCGCCATTGCTGCGGCGCGGGAGCCGCCGGCCAGCGCCTGGCCCGTTTCGCCAAGGTAGGCCACCATGGCGGCGTCCTGCGTTTCGATGATCTGCCCCTGGCGGCCGAGATTTATCACCGCGGCGGTGCCGGCGAACAGGCCTTTGCCGCTGACCGGCTGCACCAGTGTGTGGGTCAGGCCCAGGATGCGGTTGTAGGGAATCAGTGTGCTGCTGGTATTGATCGCATCGGCAACCCGCAGTGATGCGGTAATACGCGGGTTTTCGGTGGTGCTGTCGACTGTCGATTCAATCGCGCCTATCTCTGCGATCCCCAGTTGCGTGTCGGCATTGAAAAAGCCCGGCGCTATTACCTTGCCGGAGACATCGATCACCCGGGCGCCGGTCGGCGGCGTCAGTGCCTGTCCCACACCGCTGATCCGGCCTGCCTCTATCAGTATGTCCGCCTGTTCGTAAATGCCCGCCTCGGAGGCGGTGACAACCTTGGCGCCCTTGAGCAGCAGGCTCTCGGCCAGGCTGTCGTTGACACCCAGGCACACCAGGGCCAATAAAAACTGCAACGCATATTTCATGGACGGTCCTCCGCCGGTGTTAAGATGCCTAAATTGAAGTCGCTGGTGGGGTTCAGTTGCGGTTGCGAACGGTCGAAGCGCAGGGCGCCGTCGATCCAGACTTTTTCCGCTTTCGCATAGACGCTGAAAGGGTCGGTGCTCCACAGCACCAAGTCGGCGTTTTTGCCCGCCGCAATGGAGCCGGTAACTGCGTCGATGCCCAGTGATCGAGCCGGGTTGAGGGTAATCCAGCGCAAGGCTTCGGCGCGACTGATCGCCAGGCCCATTTCATTGCCGGCGGCCATCGCCTTGGCGAGTTCCTGATTGAGCCGTTGAATCTGGGTTTCGTCGTCGGAATGGAGAATGGCGCAGGCGTTGGCGAAATCCACCAGCGCGATATTTTCCCGCACCATATCGAACGCCTCCTGTTTAAAGCCCCACCAGTCCGCCCACATCACCGCGCAGATATCGTGTTGCGCCAGCAGCGGCGCCACCTTGTAAGCCTCGACGGCGTGATGGAAAGCGGCGATGGTATAACCGAACTCCTTTGACATATCGATCATCTGCGCCATCTCATCGGCGCGGTAGCAGTGGTTGTGGATGCGGATTTGCCCGTCCAGCACGCCCATCAGGGTTTCCAGTTTCAGGTCGCGTTTGGGGGCCTTGGCTTCCGGGTCGTTTTGCTCGACTTTATCCAGGTACTCCTGCCAGTCGCGCTTGTAGGCGGCGGCGTCAATCCAACTGGACCGGTAACCCGCCATATTGCCCATACGGGTGGACGGCGCTGAGCCCTTGCCGCCGTAAACCCGTTTCGGGTTTTCACCGCAGGCCATTTTCAGGCTGTAGGGCGCGCCGGGGAATTTCAGGCCCTGTACCGTTACCGAAGGCACCGTCTTCACGGTCACGCCGCGGCCGCCGATCAGGTTGGCGGAGCCGGGCAGGATATGTGCGGTGGTGACACCCCCGGCCAGCGCTTTTTCGAACTGCGGGTCCTGCGGCCAGATGGAGTGCTCGGCCCAGACATCGGCAGTTACCGGCGAGGTCATCTCGTTGCCGTCGGCGTGGTTGGAAGTGGCCGGGGCCGGGTAGACACCCATATGGGAGTGGACGTCGATCAGTCCCGGTGTCAGCCATTTACCGCTGGCATCGATGGTGCGGCCGTTTGCCGGCGCTGCCAGATTCTGGCCGACCTGCTGAATCTTGCCGTCGACCGTCAGCACGTCGGTGCCATCGAGCTGCTCGCCGGCACCGGTCAGCACCGTGGCGTTGCGGATCAGCAAGGGCTCGCTGGGTGGTGCCTGGTAGGTGGAGGGGAAGGGATCGAGGTCGGGCAACTGCGCCTCGATCCCGGCGTTTTTGGTCTCCGGGCTGTCGCAGCCGGCCAGTGCCGCCAGCGCCGACAGCAACCCCAGTTTCAGGAGTCTATGCATATTTTATATCCCGCCATGTGAATGAAGATTAAAAACGTACTTAGAAAAGCAGTTAACCGAAATCCGCCGGTTTACAGGTTCTGTGTCGCTGTAGCCGATTTCGCAAGCATATGGATACCCGCGCTGAATCGAAGGTCTCCGCTCAAAGGTCTCTGCTCAAAGGTCTCTGCTCAAAGGTCTCTGCTCAAAGGTCTCCGCTAAAAGCTCGCTGGTTAGAGACCGCAGGTCAGGACCCGGTTTCAGGTCTAATGTTAAGACGTTTAAGCGGGCAACATCCTTTAAAATCTCAGCGGCCAACGGTTACCTGCAAGGCCTTTGCGCGCCAATCCGACTGACACTGTCGAGGCCCGGCGACAATCAGGCAGGCGGTCAGCGCCACAATCTTTACCTGTCGCCGGTATTGAAAACAGGCGGATTTACAGGCGCGACTTGTCAGGTTGGAACGTGCCGGCGCGCTGTTCACGCTAGAGAAGTTTGTACTCCGCCGTCAGTGCAGTCAGTGTTTCGGTTGCCGCCGGGCCGAGCCCGAGGCAGGTAATGGTGCCCGCTGCCACCACGGTCCTGCCTGCGTCCCTGATCAGCTCGGCGCTAACGCCGGCGGCCGCGGCCCGTTCCCGCAGGGCCAGCAGTGCTTGTTCGTCGTCGACTTTGAGCACCACTTTCGGCATGCCCTCACGCAGCCACTGGTTACTCAGGTCTGACTCGGTGCGCAGCAGGCTCGCTACCGCAGCGTGTGCCACCTGTGCGGCCAGCTTGCCCTTAGGCAGTTTTAGGCTGTTGTTTACCACAATGACCTGCTTCACGATAGCGTCGTTGTCCTGGTCGGGGTTAAATCCCGAGTTGCGGTGCAATCCGGCATAGCGGTTAAAACCAGCGCCACGGTTAAATCCAGATATCGTTCGGCGCTGTCATCTCGCCGCCGCTGTCACCGGTATTGACCACACCGCGGGGCTCCACCAGCATGACCTGGCAAACCTGTTGCGCATAGGGCTGGTGGCGCACGCCCCTCGGTACCACAAACATTTCTCCCGCTGCCAGACTCACTTCGCCGTCCGGCAACCGGATAGCCATGCTGCCCTCGATCACGAGAAAGACTTCGTCGGTGTCGGGGTGTTCGTGCCAGACAAATTCGCCCTGCAGTTTCACCAGCTTGAACTGGTAATCATTTAACTCCGCCACCACCCGCGGGGACCAGAGGTCGGAGATACGGGCAAACTTTTCGTTCAGGTTGATCGCTTTATGCTGCATGGGTTTCTCCGCCTGCAGGGGCTAGGTCGAGTCCGGATGGTTTTGCAGCAGCCGTCCGATGGCGCTGCCGAGGCGGTTGATGCCTTCGGCGATTGTGTCCCGGTCGACACAGGAGTAATTCAGGCGCAGGGTGTTGACGCCGGTTCGGTCGATATAGAAAGGGTCGCCGGGTACAAACACCACCTGATCCGCCAGTGCCAGCTTAAACAGATCGAGGGCCGATGCGGATGGCGGCAGGCTGGCCCACAGAAACATCCCGCCGTCGGGGTTGGTGCAGGTGACCTCGGCCGGGAAGTGCCGCTCGATGGCGGTGATCATAGCCTGCTTCTGGCCGCCGTAGGCGTCCACGATCCTGCTGATATGCGCGTTGATATCGTTGTCCCGCAGGTACTGATAGATAACGCACTGAATGAAGTGGTTGGTGTGCAGATCGGATGCCTGCTTGGCGATAATCAGCTTTTGCATCAGCGGGTCGGGGGCAACTATCCAACCGAGCCGGAAACCCGGCACTACGACCTTCGAAAACGACCCCAGCAGCACAGTGTTATCAGGCGCCAGTGTTTTGAATGAGGTGCAGGCCCGCCCGCAAAACCGCAGGTCGCCGTAGGGGTCGTCCTCGATTAACAGTGTCGCGGTGCCGTTCAATATGTCGGCTATATCCCGGCGATTGGCGTCCGGATAGGTGATGCCGGAGGGGTTTTGGAAGTTGGGCACGGTGTACATCAGCTTGGGCCGGTCCGCCCGCAGCACCGACCCCAGTCGATCGGTATCCATGCCCCGCTCCGTCACCGGTACCGGTATAAAGCGGGCCTTGTAGATGGAGAACGCCTGAATGGCGCCCAGATAGCCTGGCTCCTCGATCACCAATCCGTCGCCGTCGTTGAGCAGGGTTTTGCCCAGCAGGTCCAGTCCCTGTTGGGAGCCGCTGGTGATCAGTATATTCTCCACGGCCACCGCCAGGCCCCGGCGCCGGTAGTGTTCGGCGATCAGGCCGCGCAGCTCGAGAAAGCCCTCGGAGCTGCTGTACTGGAAGATATCGCGACCGTAGGTATCGAATACGCGGTTGGCAGCCGCTTTAAGCGCGTCGGCGGGAAACAAATCCCTGTTCGGCAGACCGCCGGCGAAGGAGATGACGCCGGGGTCGAGCGCGTCTTTGAGTATCTCCCGGATAAACGAGCGCGGGACGTCGGTGATTCGGTCTGAGAATATACTGTCCATGGGGTGTTCGCCGCCGGTCTTGGCGCGGGCCGGTCGCCTGTGAAATCAAGTTGTCGAGCCGGAAATACTAGTATGAAAGCGCCGGCGCTGTCACGGCTTTTCCCGGTTTTCGCCTACAGGGTCGGGCAGGTGTTTCAGTGTCACCGGTCGCCATCTTATAATCCCGCGGGAGCCTGGGTATAATGTTGTCAACCCGCATCGAGAAGACACCGACTCCATGACTTCAGAGCTGACCCCAGATAAGAACCCGACCACCCGTATAAATACCAAGTTCAAACGGGGGGCGCAGGCTGAGCCCGCGGGCATCGAGCTTTTTTTTCGTGGAGACAAGTACCAGATTGCCGCCGAGGCCCTGCCTTTTTCGATCGGGCGCGATCATAGCTGTCAACTGGTGATAGACAGCGGTGTGGTATCGCGGGTCCACTGCGCGCTGGAACTGCGGGATGGGCAGATCGGTTTGCTCGACCAGAGTACCAACGGCACGTCAGTAAGATCGGGACGCGCCGGCAGCGTGATAGTCAAGGACAAGTTTTACCCGCTGGCCGGTAGAGGCAGCATCCAACTGGGCGCGGAAGTCAAGCTCGATGATCCTGATGTGATCCTGTTCAAGATTGTCGGTTCCGGCGACGACTGAACACCCATCGACAGCAATTAATTGAGGTAATTGCGTTCCACTGCGTTACATCTATCAGAGCCTTCGCGCATCAGAGCCTTCGGGCAGGAGCCTCTGCGCCAAACCATCTCCGGGCCGGTTCGAGGCAAGCTTACCGCGGGCGGGTAACCGCTGCCTGGCACGGGTCCGTTGTGCTGCTGGCAGTGTTATCAGCGTAGTCTTTGCGACCGGTTGTTAACCGGTAGAGCCGGTCTGCGGCAGTATAGCGAGGACGGTGTAACAAAAATGATACAACGAGGATAATGTAACAAGATAGGTTCTGGTTCGTATTTCTTGCAAATATATAGTGTTGTAAATATAGAGTCTTGTAAATATAGTGAGCCGCTGTGGCATGACCGCTTTAACTTTTCTGTACTCGAAGTCCGGAATAAAACTGTGCTGTATCGGCTTGGTGGCTACAGTAGTTGCGATCTATCTGGTCATCACCGGCTTGTCGCCACCCTCTCCGGACGATTACTACAAGATTGTCTCCTTTGCCGATATCGGCGAAGACAAGCCCTTTTACACGGACTGGAACGGCGATACGCTGTTGATTGTCAAACCATCGGCCGCACGCCTGGAACAGGCGTCGGTGGTAGGTGTTAATAAAAACAAAGACGTGGTGGACCCGCCGGTTCGCACCGATCGCCATCGTTTTGCTTATAAAGTGTTTTTACTCGAACGCAATCGTGGCTATCTGATGTTGGGTTTGAAGCGTTGGCACAGCGGCCAGATACCCTGCTTTAAACTGAATTATGTGTCGGAATCGTTTAACTATGGCGGCAGGCAGCTCGCCGGCGGTTTTAAGTGCAACGGCAGTCTGGATGACTGGTGGGAAGACAAGTTGGTGTTTGATGTGCTGGGCCGCAGTCAAAGCCGGTTTGTACCGGATTTGTATATGCCTTACTACGACGTTACCGATAGTGAGGTGATTGTTGGTAAAAGGCCGTTGTAGTGAAGCTCCCGCTGTGCCGGTCGTTAGTTCTCACCTCGACAACAACACCGGCCGATGGCGATTCCTGATGAGTCCGTTCAAAACGCGCATCTCTTCGCTGCCAGAATAACTACTGGTTTGCCGGGTGCCGGACCCCTGCCGGGTTCTTATCGATTACAGAGAATCCCTCCACGTTAAGCCATAACTCAGCAACAAATGCCGGATATTGACAGTAAATCTGACGAAATTTTAAAAAACGTAAGAAATAGCAGCAAAAAAAGCTAAGATATTCAAACATAAAGTCACAACAACCAAAAACCTCACAGACCCAAAAGCCGAACAAGTTCGAATTACTACTCTTGGATGACACTTCTGCTACTTACTAACCCCCGATGGACGGTTGTAACCCATTATGAGAAATAGAAAAATAAGATCACTTTTAACATTTTCTACTTTTTTAACATCGATATTGCTCTCTCTCCATACCCAGGCAGAAAACCCCGCTTATCAGGTTCTCCAAAGAGCCATCGGCGATATTAATGCATCAAGGTTTGAATTTGTCCAGAAAGAATCCTTAGGGGAGGTTGACTGGTTTGAGGTTGTCGTTAAGAACAATAGGGTCTATGTGACGGGTAATTCGCCGATAGCGCTCAGCAAAGGGGCTTATACCTACATAAAGAATAACAACTATGGAGTCGTTACCTGGGAAGGTACGAATGTCAATATCCCCGATGAATTACAGGATAAGGAATACCCGCGGGTTACGTCGTCAATGCCGTTGCGGATGTACATTAACCCTGTCACCTATGGCTATACCATGGCCTGGTGGACTTGGGAAAGGTGGGAAAAAGAGCTTGATTGGATGGCTTTGCACGGCATCAATATGCCGGTCGCGCTTTTGGGGCAAGAAGCGATTTGGCGGGAAGTGTGGCAGGAGATCGGCATCGACCCGATCCAACTCCACGACTATCACACAGGGCCGGCTTTTTTGCCCTGGTTTAGAATGGGTAACATATACAATCATCATGGCCCGTTACCGCAAAGCTGGATGGAGAGAGAAAAGGTCCTGCAGAAAAACATCCTGGCGCGGATGAAACAGCTCGGTATGCGGCCAATAGTCCCCGCTTTTAGCGGCCATGTTCCACCCTACTTTAAACAGTTGTACCCAAACTCTACTACCTACCGATTGGAAAACTGGGGTGGACTGGAGTCTGAAAAGGCATCTATCCTGTTAGACCCTAAAGATCCGCTCTTTACAAAGATTGGTCGATTATTCCTTGAGAAATACGAGGCCGTGTACGGAAAAGCGGACCTGTTCCTGGCCGATTCCTTTAACGAAATGGTTCCGCCGGTCTCAGAAGACAGTAAAAATGAAGAACTCGCCGAATATGGTGAGGCTATTTACAAAAGCATACGTGAATACGATCCTAGAGCGACATGGGTCGTTCAGGGGTGGACGTTTGGCCACCAGAGTTTCTTTTGGAACTCAAAAGCGACGCAATCGTTCTTCAGCAGAATCCCCAAAGACAATCTACTCATGTTGAATTACGGAGAAGACCGATACCCCCTCTGGGAGAGGCTCGATGCGTTCTATGGTTTTAAATGGACATACGGCTACGTACACAATTACGGTGGTCAACAGTCTTTATTCGGTGATATAAATTTCTACTATGATAAATACCGGGATCTTATCAACGACTCCGACAAAGGCAACCTGGTTGGTTACGGTGTTTTGCCTGAAGCTATCGAAAATAATTCAATTGTCTATGAATATATTTTCGATGTCCCTTGGGGTGCAACCGATATCCCAGTCACAGATTGGGTCAATGACTATATCTCGAATCGTTATGGTAAAGTGACCGATAACGTTAAGGAAGCATGGGAAATTGCCGTAGAAAATACCTATTCGGTTAAAGAGTGGAAAGGGGTCGCCGATGGACCCTTGATGAACTGGCTGGATGACAATGTTTTCAATCGATACGGAAAAGTTACTGAGGTGCTGAAAAAGATACACGGTTTTGTCTCAAAATATACCGCATCAGAAGACGACGAAAAACGCACCACTATCGGTCTTGGCTATGGAACCTATATTCATAATAATAGACCAACATTTACCGATATCAACATCGATCACTATATCGGAAATCCGGAATCTATTCGCGATGTGCTCAGTTTGTTGCTTAAAGAATTTCCCAAATATAGAGACAGTGAATTATTCTATTACGATATAGTGGATTTCGCTCAACATTATACCGCTTATAAGGTTGATGTTCATTTAGTCCAGGCGAGCCAACACTATAAGAATAACGAGTTTGAAAGCGGTGACAAAGCGTTTGAAAAAACAAAGGACCTCATGAAAAAGCTGGAACAGCTACAGGTCGTTACCGGTGGCTCTTTCACTGACTGGTGCGAAGAGGCTGTTAAGCATGCGACATCAGAGGAAGAGCGGCAGTTGTATCTAAGGAATGCGAAAGCTCAAGTTACCGTCTGGGGTGGCGACAGGCTAAAAGATTACGCAAGTAAGAGCTGGTCCGGTTTGCTGTTAAGTTTCTATCTGCCCCGTTGGGAAATGTTTTTTGAAAACTACAAAAGCACCAATGAGAAGTTTAATGCAAGGTTGGCACAGGATGCTTTGATTGAGTGGGAAGAGAACTGGATACGGCAATTGGAAATACCCGCAAGCCCCAAAGCGTTGACAAAAACGCAGAATATTAATTTGATAAAACAACTTATTGCAAATTATTAACACTGCTTTGTCGTGTCTTAGGTTTACATGCTTACTTAGTTCTGTGTTTGTAGGCGGCAGTCGTTGATCGACTATCTGCACAAAGACACGGCGTGTGCCGCCACAATCGACGCCGGCTTCGACTGCTCAGTGCGGCCGTTCCCGGGGTCGGGTTGACGTCAACTTGCGTAGATTGACCGAGGCATTAACAGCTTAGATAACAAGCCCTTCTTTGATTGCGGTGACCAGCGCGGCGGTAGTGTTCTTTGCGTCCAGTTTTGTCAGTATGTTACGCACATGGTAGTCCACAGTGTGACGCGAAATGTTTGTGTGATGAGCTATTTCTGACTTGGTTAAGCCCTTTGCCGCCCATTTTAGTATTTCCTCTTCCTTGCACGATAAGGGTGTGGCCCTTTTAAAATCAAAATTCATTAGCGCCAAATAGCATAAATGATATTGATAAGTCGCAAGATTCGCCATGTCAAAAACGAGAGGGTCGGCTTTTCTGCTAAGCTGGCTGGAGCATGCGAGTGTCACGCCTTTGGCTCCACTGGGTCCGTGCACCGAAAAGCTGACGCCATGAAAGAGTCCGGCTTCCTCCTCAGCGTCCTTGAATACCTTGAGTTGAATCTCCGACAACCCTTTTCTTTTAGCGATTTCATTCCAATGAAAAATACCCGGAGTGCTATGGGTGATATCAACCAGGGGGTCGACCGCTATGTAATTATTTTCTAAATAGTAGTTCTCCCAGTTGTTTAGGCTACCTACTTTGGCCAGGCCCAGCACGTGACCATTTTTCAGCTCCTCGTGATCGCTGGTAATAGCATAGGCAAGCCGATCAAAACCATAGCTTTCCATCAATCCCTCGTAGAGTGAGAAAAGCTTGTTCACGGTTTGAGCTTTTCTGCTAAAAAAAAGAAATTCCTCAAGCGTAGAGTTCATTGCGTCTTCCATCAAATCTGGGTTGTGCACTTTTGATATTGTGTTCCCTGTTCCAAATACACGACGAACAATAGTGAGTGGCTATTCCCTGCATGGAAGTGGCAGGCTATTCCACGGTTGGCACCTGTAACCACTTAAACAGCCACAAAAATAGAGTTTTGGTATTACTTGTGTACATGCCTGCCGGTCGATAGGTATCGGGTTTCCGCAAATATGATGCACCTGTACAGTCGCACTTTCAATGCTGCTGTGCTACTTGGATTGCGTGGGCAAAACTTACCCGACCCACCGTTGTAAGACTACGTATTTGCGTAGTTGAAGCTGGTCGCAGGAGTTGTTTTAATCAGGGGCAATGAAAAATGGGTAAAGCTACAGTCATCGCAGTATTTGTTGAACAATCTGACAAAATACCTTGATCCCAGGGACTTCTTCCTTCGCGAATCTGTATGTCGAGGTTGGTGATATCCGGTGTGGTCTGGTGGGTCCATGGAGTGTCGGTTTGGGCAGCAGACTGTTGAATCCATCTGCAGAGCAAGATTTGCTTGCCAAAAAACTGATGTTCCTGTCCTATGACCTTACCTAAAAGATATTGGTATTACTCTGCCCTGTGCCTGGTTGCTGTAGTCACTGCACTTGTATTGGTAACACTGGGTGATGATAAAGCGGCATCGTTGCCGATGTCTGGGTTTTCGGATAATGCTAACAAAAATACTCCATTATCAGCGGAGACCTCTCGTGCCGATGTTGAAGTGGAAAGCCTTCCGGCGCCGGCTAAGAAATTGAATCGAATGCTAACGGAACCGGCTTTCAAACCAACTATTGACGAAAGCCTTGACGAAAAAATTCACCAACTCGATAAAGAAATAACAAAAATAAATGAACAGCTAAAATCTCAGGGAATTGAGATTCCCGATGCCCGGCATACCCAGTCTGATAGCTATTCAAGCTCAGAAATGCAATCACGCTTGCAAGCGATTAAAGATCATATGAACGACAAATAGGTTGGCAATAGTTTTCACTCCGATCTGGCTGTTGATGTTGATCAGATGGTTTTTGTGGTGAGAAACACAAAGAGCAGGCCTTCTGAGAGCCTCTTCACAGGCTGAGCCAGAAGATGCCTGTGATGCACAGGTCACCGAAAGCCTTTATTCAGGCGGTAAATTTTTCGGCAGTTTAATTGGTAAAACTACGCAATCACGTGGCTGTTTGGCATGAGAGTGCGTGATATCGTTTAACGGTTCTTTCTGGTGTCATTGTACGGCTAAACTAAAAATTCTCTTTAGGCGCCATATGTTTTTAGGCGTCACTAAAATAATTATTACTTTCCAATTACGTTAAGCATTAAGGCTGTCGCTCGTCTCACCACTTATTATACGGATGTTATTATGTCGTCTTTCAGGGCTATTTTAACACTCTTCTTTTTCACTATAAGTTGTTTCTTCAGCGCAGCGGTATCCGCTTATACGGACGCGATACATGGCGAATTTTCCGTATCAAACGGGGCGGTCAACTACACGATTCCAATTGATGTGTCACCCGGTCGCGGTGGCATGCAGCCGGAGCTTTCCCTTAGCTATAACGGTTATGGAAATGATGTATTGGGCCTTAGCTGGGGGCTAAATGGTCTGTCAGCTATTTCCCGTTGTCCGGCCACGCTGGCGCAAGATGGTTTTGTCGCCGGTATCAATTTTGACGAGAGAGATCGCTTTTGTCTCAATGGCCAGCGTTTGGTTCCCGTGGCAACCACCGCCGCTGGAAGCGTCGAATATCGGACCGAGATTGACAGCTATGCCAAAATTCTGTCTGAGGGTGGCTCAGCGGTTAATCCGGATCGGTTTATCGTGCAGACGAAATCTGGCGAGGTGATCATCTACGGCGGCGCCCATAATGCTACGCTCGGTTTTCCCCAGGGCAATACCAGTTGGTCTATCCAGGAGAGGAGTGACAGCACCGGTAATAACACGATTACCTATCGCTATCGCATCGACGAAAACACGCAATATCTCGATGAGATAATCTACATCGGCGGGCGAGTCGAGATTGTTTATGAGCAACGCCCGGATATTGTACGAGGTTACTTTAAAGGAAACGCTACGAATAAGCGACTGATTGTCAACACCATTAGTACCTACAGGGGTGACGTGCCGCTGCAGCACTATAGAATAAATTACGAAAATATAGGGTTTGGTTCACCCTCCAGAATGGAATATATCCGCATTTGTAACGCCGATGGAGGCTGTCTTATCACCGCCGGTTTCGACTGGGGAATACGCGAGCCGCAGGAGCATTTGATTTACAACAAAGTGGAATCTGCCCTTTGCGCGGATGGATCAACCGCCTATGGTGGTTGTAACGGTAACAACAATTACTCAACGATTCAGTATGCCGATGTTACTGGCGATGGCTTTAGTGATGTCTGTTTTCGTGCCGACCAGGGTATTCGTTGCTACCCCGGCAGTAGAGAGGGTTTTGATTTTTCTGCCGGTATAGTGACAGACCTGTGTGCCGACAACTCGCGCCAGTATGGCGAATGCGACGGCACGGACAATTACAACAGCATCCGTTTTATAGATATGAATATTGACGGTCTGGCTGACATTGTTTATCGGTCTGACGACGGTGTGCGGATTTGGTACGCCACGGGAGATGGCTTCGTGCCTGGCGCTATCAGCAGAATTTGCGCCAACGGCAATAACTCGAACAACGACTGTCGCTCGAGCAACTTTTCCAGCCTGGCATACCCTGATATAGATGGCGATGGCTACAACGATTTGTGCTATCGCAGCAATCAGGGTATCCGCTGTCATTTTGGCGGCATAGATGGCTTCGATGAGACCGCCGGTATTGTTACCGAGATTTGTGCCAATGCGTCCTCTTCAAATGGTGTATGCAATGACGCGGATAATCACAAAACCATCCAATACAAAGATATGAACGCCGATGGTAAAGCTGACATTGTCTACAGATCGGATGCCGGCATACGTGTTTGGCATTCAACGGGAACAGCTTTTGTTTTAGGTGTCAGTAGCGCTATCTGTGCAAACGGATCGAGCGCTTACGGGGTATGTAATGATGACGACAATCATCTGCGGATGGATTACGTCGATGTCAACGGCGATGGGATGCTGGATGTATGTTTTCGCGCCGACCAGGGCATTACTTGTATTCCCGGCACTGGTGTTGGCTTCGATACCGCTGCGGCAATAAGCACCGAACTCTGTGCAAATGGTTCAACAAAGTTCGGTATTTGTAATGATGAGGATAACTGGGACACTATTCGATATCTTGATATCAACGCCGATGGCCGCGCAGACCTTGTGTTCCGCTCGGATCAAGGGCTGCGTATCTGGTATTCGGAAGGAAATCGCTTTCGTCAGAAAGTAAAAAATAGAATTTGCCTGAACTGGTCTCACGGGCGCAGCAAGTGCAATAGTATAGATAACCATCTGAGTTTATCTTACCTGGACCTCAATGGCGACGGTATGCTTGACGTGGCCTACCGGGGAGATGATGGTATAGTCGTACACTTTTCAAAAGACGAAAGCAAGCCCCTGCGTACCATCAGCTTTGGCTTTCGAGGCGGCTCGTCAAAAACCGAAATTTACTATAAGCGTCTGACCAACCCGGAAGTTTATACCAAAGGTAATACCGCTATTTTCCCGGTGGTGGAATTACAGCACCCGCAATATGTCGTCAGTAAAGTGGAGACCGATAATGGTGCGGGAGGTATCGCATCCGTGCTCTATCACTATGCCGGGCTCAAAACGCATGTGCTGGGTCGCGGCTCGTTGGGTTATGCGCAGATCACCGAAAGTTTTCCCGATACCGGAAAATCTACCGTTACCACCTTCGATCAAAGGGACTTTCCTTATACCGGCAACGTTCTTCATGTTGAAGAGCGCTACCATGGCGAGCGTGTCAATACAGCGGACTATGTTAACGCCGCGGTAGAGACCTACCCCGGTGTTTACCGGATGGATACGATCAGCTCAACCCAGACGAGCTATGAATTAGACCAACCGAATGTGCCGGTAACGACAGTAACGACCACTCATGAAGAGATAGATCGTTACGGCAACGTGGGTGTCGTCAAGGTCACGACTGCCGGTGGCGGTGATACATTTTCAACAACGACATACAATCAATACCGCAATGACATCGAAAAGTGGTATTTGGGGCGCTTGACCGAGACGCGTGTGGAACACCGCAGCCCGTACGGGGCCGATGAGCACCGGATTGCTCGCTTTACCTATGACGACCTCACGGGGCTGTTGACCAGCGAAACAACCGTCGGTGGCCGCAGTGAAAGTCCGCTGACGACCACTTCTTATGTCTACGATGGGTTCGGACAAAAAACTGCCATTTCCGTCATGGCGGCAGGTGATGACGAACACCGGACCAGCACCAGTGAATATACCGATGACGGCAAGGTGGCGAGGCAGTGCAATGCCTATCAGGAATGTGAAACCTACGCGTATACCCCGCAGGGCTGGTTGTCGACAAGCACTGGTCCGAATGGCATTACAACGCGTTGGACCCATGATGGCTGGGGGCGGGAAATTCGCGAGGATCGTGCAGATGGCACCTATACCACCATTGACAGAATCCGGATTGGTAAGTCTTCACGCCAGCACGATGCGCGATGCGGTGCACTCGACACCGCTACACCCAATTCGCCTCACTTTTGCAAAGTAACCACTACCAGTGGCTCCGCGCCGCAAATCGAACACTTTGATTTTTTTGGGCGCAAACTACGCAGTATCAGCACCGGTTTTGATGGTCGCCCGGTATACACCGACACCCGCTATAACCGTTTTGGTGAAGTATCCCGGATCAGCCGCCCCTACTACGAGGGCGAACAGGTGTACTGGGCGACCAGCGACTATGATGCGTTGGATCGAGTAATTCGAATCGTGGAACCCGGTCCGCACGGCACTACAACAGAGACCACCACAGTTTATAACGGCTTGATCACTACTAGCCGCGCGGGGCCGGATGGTCTGGTAAAAACCGTTCACAGTAACGCGCGGGGCCAAAAGATTCGCATTGAGGAGGAGGAATCGAGCTATATCGAATATACCTACAACAGCGATGGCAATCTCCTCACCACAGAAGTCGCCGGTGACCCGCAAACCCGTATCACCCTGACTTACGATGAATTTGGTCGCAAAATCTCGATGGACGACCCCGATATGGGCGTCTGGCGATACACCTATACCGACTTTGGCGAGTTAAAAAGCCAGACTGACGCCAAGGGACAGACAACAATTATGGAGTACGATGCGCTTGGACGTATGGTCCGTCGCATAGACCCCGATGGCACCACCTCCTGGCGCTACGGTGATGCAAGCAGTCCGCCGGGAAGCGTTGGCAAGCTCTTGGAGGAGTCAGGTCAGGGCGTGACAAACCGCTACGCCTATGACGCATTTGGAAGACCCATTTCAGCCCAGATCGAGATTGCCGGTGAAGGTAGCTTTGAGACTCAGACGCAATATGATGCGTTGGGGCGGGTAAGTAGAACCCTGTATCCAGGCGAGCACAACTTCTACACCGAGAATGTGTATAGCGACATGGGGTTTCTGCTGGCCGTTACCGGTTCCCGCGCTCAGGCGGAACCCCATGACTACGAGGCGCTCGCGCCACTGGTGAGCGAGGCGACCGACCTGGCGCAGACGTATCTGACAGAGGCCGAGGACCTGCGAGCCATCGGCGAATTCTATCGCGCACAAATCGCGTTTTTTCAGCAGGCCGCCGGCTGTTGCGGCCCGGCACCGGAAGGTTTTGCCGAAAACCTGGCCACCCACCAGACAATACTCCAGGACAATATCGCGCAGGGACAGGCACTGTCCCCCGAGTTTTGGGGGCACCTAAATGCTGCGATTGCGGAGCTTGAAGCTGTCAATCGCCTGATCGATGATCAAATCGACAACTATCTCGAGGTCGCCGGGCAACTGACGGTATTGGCGGAGCAGACACTGGCAGCGGCCGACAACAGTTTTCGCATTGCCACCGCGTTGGCGGGTTCCGCAGGCGTCTATGAGGACTATCGTGCAGAGCAGACGGGAGATTTGATTACCTATTGGAAGGCGGTTGATGTCGATGCATCAGGCCGTATCAGCGCCGAGGTTTACGGTAACGGGATCGTCAACGACTATGCCTACGATCAGCGCACGGGCCAACTTGACAGTATTCACAGTAGCCTGTTGGTATTCAACGCCCTTCGTCACCTGGAGTATGAATACGATGCGTACCAGAATGTCACCCTGCGTGATGACCTGACCAACGATATCCGGGAGACCTACGCATACGATCGGCTAAATCGCCTTACCAACACCGAGGTCGTCAGTAACCTTTATGCCAATACTGCAGATCTGAATACGACCCAGTCATTGAATTACGACGTATTGGGCAATATCACCCATAAGTCTGATGTGGGTGCTTATCACTATGGCGCAGGTAACGCCGGTCCTCATGCCGTAACCCTGGCCGGTGGTAATACCTACACTTACGATGCCAATGGCAATATGACCGGTGGCAACGGGCGCACGATTCAATGGTCCAGTTTTAACAAGCCCACACAGATTACTCAGGGTGGTCGCTCGGCGACCTTTAGTTACGGACCCGACCGCGCGCGCTTCAAAAAGGTGAATCACCGGGGCGACGTCACTCTGTACGCAGGCTTACTGGAGCAGACAACAAAAGCCAACGGCGATACCGACGCCAAGCACTACATCTACGCGGCTGGTCGGTTGGTGGCCGAACATATCGTCTCCAGCACCGAAGGCACGCAAACACGCTATCTGCACAAGGACGCCCTGGGTAGTGTGGACCTGGTGACGGATGCTTACGCCAATGTGGTGGACAGGCGCAGCTTCGATGCCTGGGGAAAATTGAGAGACCTGCCATGGCAGTCTCAAGCGAGCCTGGACGATCCCTTGTACCTGACCCAATTGCCGTTTACCAACAAAGGTTACACCGGTCACGAAAGTGTGCAGGAAGTGAACCTGATTCATATGAATGGCCGGATGTACGACGCCACGCTGGGGCGCTTTATCAGTGCCGACCCTTATATCCAGGCGGACGGTAGAAGTCAAAGTTACAATCGTTACAGCTATGTCCTGAACAACCCGATGAAGTACACAGACCCCAGCGGCTATTTTTTAAAGAAGCTGTTTAAAAAAATAGGTCGTGGATTAAGACGGGCATGGAGAGCGTTTAAGCCCTACATAGGTATTGCTGTGGGCGCGGTGTTGATGGCATCGGGTTGTATTGTCTGTGGACCCGGATGGGTGTCAGGTGTGCTAAATGGTGCGGTCGTGGGTGCTCTCGCGGGGGCTGCCGGCGCGGCAGGGGTGGGGGGAAACATCTTTAGGGGTGCACTGATGGGTGGTCTGTCCGGTGGTGTCTTTGCCGGAATTGGCTTGTCGGGTTTGGGGCGCGTGGCGCGTGTAGGCGCCCATGCCCTGGCGGGCGGAACCATCTCGGTTATTCAAGGGGGTAAGTTTGGCACTGGGTTTTTTAGTGCGGGTTTTACTAAATTTGCAACGTTACAGCTTTCCGATGCAGGTGTCCTTAACGCGGGCGATAGTAGCACCCGTGCCGTTATAGGACGGACGACAATGACCGCCGTAGTCGGCGGTACGGCATCGGTGATTGGCGGTGGTAAGTTCGCCAATGGGGCAGCCACCGTCGCCTTCGCAAGCTTTTTCAACGGAGTCGTCCGACGTTACAAGCCAATGGCTTTGCAGCAGGCAGGTGCTCGGACGACCGTAGAGCTGAGGTATAAAAATATCGTTGGCGGCGATGCTATAGGAATTACAAATCCCAGGTGGTATCCGCAGCATGGCTATGTGATTGTCAGAGACAATCTTACTGGAGAAGAGTGGATTAGCAGGGCCGGTCCCGGAGGTGAAGGCGGTAATATCGCTTTCGGCTCGATAAAGGCGGTAACCGTTCGAAATGTTCCCGGAAGCACGAGCGACTATGGAGCCCAGGTAAATTACAGCCAGGTTGTGTTAACTACTGATATGGCGCCTCAGTCAATAGTGAACAGTTTATCCAGCTTCACCAATAGTGTTAATCAGGCGCAAATATCCTATAATCCGTTCGTGAGAAACAGCAATTCCTATGCAAATCAGGCTGTTCAATCGCTAACAGGTGCACGTCCCCCAACGGAGGTTTGGGCGCCTGGCGCTCGAGGGGTATTAGAGGTCAATCGATGATGATTGTCTTTAAAAGACTTGTATTTTTCCTGACGTTATTTTCGGTGCTTTCCTGCCAAGCTGCTGACGAGCAGATAACTATGAAAAATTTGGATCAATTTAAAGCATCGTTCAGTGAAAGGTTGGCTGTAGGGTCTTCCAAAGAGATGGTTAATGCGCACTTAAAGGAACTAAACCTAGAGTATAGTTATGTAGAAAGCGAGAAAAAGTTTTATGCTATCGTCAGAAAGGTTGGCCGATATAGAATTATTTATGAGACCAGCCTCCTGATAAGGATTCAATTGGATTCAAATGAAAAAGTGGAACATATCGAGTACGAATTAGAGCATACCGGTCTATAGGCGGTTATTGTATCCGCGGTAACTGTACAAGCTAACCTCGGTACCTCAGCAGTTGCCGGGGTTTTTAATCTCAGCAGTCAACGCCATGGGGAGATGAGAAATTTTAACCTTGGTTGGTGTGCCTTATCAAAATCAGTTTTCGTCAATTACTCCTGTGCCGCCGGGCATTTTCCTTTATAACGCATTTGAAAAATCTTCAGTATTGTAAAAAACTCGCTGCTTCCAACGTTTACTGGCAGACAGGATTTGGTGATACGTATCGTAGTTAAGGACATTCCAACTATTAAATCGGTCAATCATTCGCAGTCGATTTTCGACACTGTCTTCTTTGTCCAATAGTAAGGTCAACCATCGAGAGGAAAGTGCCTGCCATTCAGCAGTAAACTCGTTAAAGCGACCATTTGCATAGTAAAACTCCGTTTGGTTATGGTCACCTAACAATCGAATGAAGCTGGCAGCGCTTAATACGTCAAAGGCCTTGTCGCGGTAGTCCAGCGAAATCGAGACGGCCGTCTCCGTCAAGCTGTGATGGCCGGTATTCACCATGCTCATGATACAACCCAGTATTGTCCCTTGCCTGACGAGGCTTTTTGCAGCTCCATTATTGATTGGATCCGAGACGATCCTCCCCAACACCTTCGCTTCCAAGGTGCTGCCTGATACATCGCACCGGTCAGCTAACCCATAGAGCCGTTGGATGGTGCCAACGACAGAGTCCTCCAGTACGCGCCACACGTTGTAGCCGCCCCGCTCATTCAAAAAACGAGCATCTCTATGAGTCGGCACTCCTTGTTTGGGATCGGGTTGCCTGCTGCGTTTTCGAGTCAGATTTAGGTCAAATGGTTTAATGGTTCTCTGGTAGTAACTTTTGTAGCTGTCTCCTGAGGGTACTGGCTCCACATAGCCGGGTAGGTTTTTACCTTTCTCATTTTTTATTTCCTGTTGCCAATGATCAATAGTTTGGCCGCTAAGTTGAGCCAAACCTCCCGCGCCCACATTACCCAAAAACCCGTCCATAAGCCGATGATTCAGCAACAAGCAAATTTCGGATAATTTTACCGCTATCGGTGCATTGGCTTTATCCAGAATGTCTATTTCGCTATTGTTGGTATATATCAGTCCCTCTAATGCAGGCCAGTCTGGTATTGCTGCTTCAGCGCCTGTAGATATTATGAATGCTGCAATAGCTGTTCGAGTCCCTACAGCATCTTGTTGCATCATCCAGCCTATTCGCTCCCCTTGTGGTGCCGCCTGAATTTCTTGCCTGGTCACAGCTTGCGCATTGGCTATGGGGTAGGCTTGTGCCGGCTCGGTCCATAGGTTTAGTTTCTTTAGCACGTCTATGCCGAGATCTCTATCGGATTCTCTCGGGTCATTGCCCTGGTTGGTAAAGGGAATACTGGCTACCACAGAAATAAGACTGTCGACTAGTGCAATCAGCGCATTTTTCAAATGATCTTCACCCGTAACATTATTTACTTGATGAGTGAGATTGGTTTCCAATAAAAACTGTAAAAAGTCTGAGTTTGATTCCCATCTTTTTTGTCGAATACTTTTCGTCATCAGTTTTTCCTAGTCTTGGTGATTCAAGGTTTTCTCTAACTGTGTTATGTTTTTACGAGATGCTCTAATTGATAGCCAATTGTTTGATAATCAGGTACTCGATAAACATCTTCTCCATAATCAACTGCATAAGTCATACCAAATATTTCTACTGACTAAAGTTATTAAGAATCGCAAGTAACATTGGCTCATGCAATCACTCCACTACCGCTATAGAAGGTTCTTTTGAAAAACACTTGTTAATCTGATGTTGCCGGTCGGTTACCTCAGTGGACGAATAAGACCACATGTTTTTATATTTTTGGACGAAATTGTACACTTGGATTTTTCTAACGACTCAACCAAAACAGTTTGACACCTAGTCAGGTGGTATGCCGCTTGCAGTCATTAATGCGATAACGTAAAGCCAAGGTCTGGGTTAATGAAAGTAGATAAATTCGAGGATGATCCAAAAACAGAAATATTGCAGGACATAAGATATTTGATGCCATTTATAGTTGAGAATGAAAAAGAGGCACTAGTTGACTGGAATAACAAAAGCAACGTGTATTTGGTACACAAAGGGCGATTTGATACAAATCCCAGTGCCAGAAATGCAAAGAGATTTCAAGCTGCCCTTACTGATCTCTACGAATTGGAAGTGGGCATAAAATCAATCATTTCCAGTATCTATTTGAGCACGCCGAATCCATCTGAGGCAGAAGGCATGTGGGATAGGGGTAAAGAAAAGTCTATAAGGCTAAATCGTATATCTGCGCTCGAATCCATCGCGCAACAGGTCTGCCACTTTTACACAACGGCCAAGTTATCTGAAAATTCGCTAAGGGAGTTCATAAAAAAACAGGCCCATTTTGAAGTGCAATTACGGGAGACGGCCTCCAGTGATTTACCTGGAAATACAAGTCTTATCGTTCAAAATCCAAAAGGCGTTTCAGAGAATATGCTTCGCTTCCAATCGAAGCCAAATGGCAAGTATATACAAGATGCGTCGCGCGAATTTTTTATTGAATCAGGGCCATCTTCCGAACAAACCCCTCAGCTATCGAATATTGACCCAAAAAACGAGTTTGCTTCCGATCAGCGGGGTAAAAACTTGTCAGATATGTTGACTAAAAACGGAGTGTTTTCAAAGGACCAAGCTGGTTCAACCTCGCAGTCAGAGAGCAGCGTTCCTAATCAAAGTGGTGAGAAGGGCGCCAGCAGTGCAGGTTGTCCAAGTTATCAGCCATTTACCAGCACACCTTTTCAAACAAGTAATAAACCGAGTTCCCATGAACTTTTAGATGAAAGCGAGGAAGACAGTCTCATGCTTGAGAGCCTTTTTTCATCTGCCTGACAGTTTTCAATCGTTACACGCTTTCTTAGACCCAACCGCCTTTAATCACTCTAAGGGGAGCAGAGTTGGTGACTTTTGGTGGCTCAGATGGGGCCGGAATGTAGTAAGCGCCACCGTATCCAGGGTGATCTGTAAGACAGGATTTAGGAGAGCGTTTCAGCCTTTATTCAGTATGAGTTCCAGACTATCACATAACCCATTCTAGGGTTCTCCGTGAGTTTGTTCATGCTTGTCTCCTCTGTGTGAGGAGATTATTATGACGACTTTACAATACCGGGCTGTTACGCCGGTTTTTTTAGCGCTTAGGCTTAAGAGGCCAACCATGGTAGTAGTCAAACATTTCATTGCTGTGTCCCGCAAAATCGGCTTGGGTATAAGTCTGGTGTTGACCTGTTGGAATGCCGGCGCCGCGCTTGATCAGACCCAAAAATCACCATCAAACACCGGGCATATCGCTTTACAGCAGGCGATTCAAGAGTACGTAGACCGGGAGATTGCCGAAAACGCCGCCGGCTTTGCAGTAGGGGTGGTTGTCGATGGCGAGGTTTTGATGACCAATACGGGTGGTTTCCGCGAGCATGGCGTCGAGACGACAATTGATGCCGACACGGTGTTTCGCCTGGCTTCAGTTTCAAAAACCTTTACCTCCGGCTTGGTGGCCAGCCTCCCCGGTTTGGATTGGGACGTAAAACTCAATGACTATTTGTCGGATATAAACCTGAGCAGAAAGGATTATCAGCAGGCTTTATCGCTGCGACACTTACTGTCACACACCAGCGGTTTAATGCCCCATGCCTACACAAACCTGGTGCAGGATAACGTGCCGTACCAAAAAATTGTACGCCGATTGGATCGGGTTGACTTTGTTTGCCCCCCGGGCCGTTGTTACGGTTACCAGAATGTTGTCTATAATCTCGCGGGCGATATGATTGCTGCAAAGGAGAAAGCCAGCTATGAGTCTTTAGTTGAGTCACGGCTGTTTGATCCCCTGGCTATGCATAACAGCTCCTTTGGACTGAAAGCTTTTAAGGATACGGAAAACAGGGCAACACCGCACAGGTGGGACAAGGTAAACCAGCGTTGGCTGCCTATCACCGTGCGTGAAAACTACTACCAGTTAGCGCCCGCTGCCGGTGTGAACTCCAGTCTGAATGACATGATACGCTGGTTGCGTTTGCAACTGGGGCAGTTCCCCGAGGTCATTGATCCGTCAGCGTTGAAAGCCGTGCACACCCCCCAGGTCCGCACCACGCGCAGGCTCGCACATTACGTACCGCCAGCCTGGAATGGTGTGGAGAATACCCATTATGCACTTGGCTGGCGAACTTTCGATTTTAACGGTGAGGAGGGCTTTCTCCACCACGGCGGCTGGGTTGCCGGTGTGCGTACAGAAATGGCTTTCAATCCACGCTTGAATATGGGTATCGTTTACTTATCCAATTCAGCGTCGAGGCATGCCAGCGAAGTGGTGCCAGTGTTTCTGCGGCTTTACTTTACACATATATTGTCGAGGGCTTTAACGGAGTCATAGCGCACTGCTCAATATTATCGTTGCCGAAAACTTAGTTGAACATTCAATGGATTTTAACTTTCTTTCCATCATACCGTTGATTGAGTTGAGGTGGCTGCCGGTTAATCCGGCTTCGGATTTTACCTAACCGCCTGTCACCAGGGGTCTATGTTCGACTTGTCGGCAGTTTCACCATATGCAATCTCAAAACCATCTGGATCTATAACATAAAAAAAGTTTACTGCCCCTGTTTTGAAGTACCTGCTAATCGGGTGATCAGAGTCCTCAAAATGACGCCGTAATTTCTCTAAATTCTTTACCTCAAAATAAAAGCGCCCTTTGCCGACTGCTTGCTTTTGTTTTTCGTTAACAGGTAAGTGTAGGCCGAACTTTTGACCGCCGGCCGAAAACCCTGCATAAATCGGCGGTTTCTCTTTATCCCATTCTTTTACGTAGGTATTTTTTTCATAGTCAAAATAACCTAAAAACTCAAACCCTAAAGCATCTCGATAAAATCCAGCACTGATAATCACATCATTAACATACATTGGGTAAGACAAACGTCCGGTAAAATCAGGAGATGCCCGGTGCGTGTCTGCTGATGCAGTATGTGCGGCGGCAAAAAAGATCGCAGTGAAAATTAAGGACTTTGGAAGAGCGCTTGTCATGTGAAAACCCTATACTATTTCTTGTCAAGGATCACTTTCTACAGCCCTCGAGTCTATCACAGTTTTTATCGTTAACCAGCAAAGCTGGGTCTACCGGATATGTCAACTCTCAGGACAATTTGCCAGAGCTGGCTTTGCGCGTGTGGCATCGCCCTTTCCAGCATCGCCCGGCTCGGTTCTACGCCGTGGAACCGGGAACAGTATTTTGTTAACGCCAGCGCCGAATGACCTGTGCCGCAACCCACGTCCAAACTAGGTCAAATCCTTTTTACCCGGAGAGTGGAAGGGCCAAAAGCTCTGCATGTAACGCGGGACGATAAGCACCATAGTGGAAAGCTGTTGTCTGATCATAGCTGTCACTCATAACTATCTCTGGTAACTATCTTCCGTAGCTGTTTCTCGCAACAACAATACTTTTAGTTTTTTGCCGGCCTGACAAAGTCTGCCGTCACCAAATTGGGGCAGGGTTTGCCGCGCTCGATGCTGTCCAGGTTGTCGACCGTGGTCTGTGCAATATTGTGCAATGCATTTCTGGTAAAGAACGCTTGGTGACCGGTAATAACGACATTGGGAAAGGTCTGCAAACGCGCAAACACATCGTCCTGGATAACCTTCCCGGACAAGTCCTCAAAGAACAGGTCACCCTCCTCCTCGTAGACATCCAGGCCCAGATAGCCGAGTTTACCGCTTTTCAACGCCTTGACGGCAGCGGCGGTATCGACCAGTGCCCCGCGGCTGGTATTGATCAGCATGGCCCCGTCGCGCATCTGCCGAAACGCTGCGCGGTCGATCAAATGATGGGTCTCGGGTGTTAGAGGGCAGTGGAGGGTGACGATATCGGCGCGCTGCAGCAGTTCATCCAGGGCGACATACTCGACACCCCATTGCCCGCATGCCGCGGCGGGGGCGAGATCGTGAGCCAGCAACTTACAGCCGAAGCCGTGCATGATCTTGGCAACCACCTGCCCGACTTTGCCGGTGCCGACAATACCCAGCGTCTGCCCGTGCAGATCGAAACCCAGCAGGCCATCGAGGGCGAAGTTACCATCCCGCACGCGATTGAAGGCGCGATAAATTTTGCGATTCAGGTCCAGGATCAGTGCCGCCGTGTGTTCCGCGACGGCATAGGGCGAATAGGCCGGCACCCGCACCACGGTCATCCCGTGCTCCTGTGCCGCTTCCAGGTCGACATTGTTGAACCCGGCGCAGCGCAGCGCCACCGATTGAATATCCTGCGCTGCCAGAACCGATAACACCTGGGCCTGCAGATTGTCGTTGACGAATACGCAAACGGCGTTGCAGCCCCGAGCCAGCAAAGCCGTATCCGCATTCAAGTGAGGCTCGAAGAATACCAGTTCATGGCGGTTTTGATTGGCTTGCAGCAGAAACTGCCGGTCGTAGGGTTTGGCACTGAATACAGCCACCTTCATAATACTGTCCCTTAGTCTGTTTGCGATTGAGTTCGGGTTCTGTCGGGGTAACTACGGCGTGGGGTATTTGCCAGCCGGGGCCATGATACCATCGGTCGCGATCGCCGGGCAGGGACCTCGGACATCGTTGCAGTCAAGCACCCGTTGTCGGTTCAGGGCGGGTTGTGGGTTCAAGTAAGTTGCTTCATTAATTGCAATACAACTAAGGTATGGGTTTCGGTTGCGGGTGAAACTGTTAGCATCAAACATTTGCGCCGGTCAAAGGCGGATACTTTGGAGGGGACCAGTTCTGTGAAAAATAGAGTGGCGTTGATTACGGGGTCCACCAGCGGCATTGGCCTGGGTATTGCTCACGTGCTGGCCGAGGCGGGCTTTCATATCACTCTGCACGGCCTGTTGCCGATGCCGGAGGGAGAGGCGTTGGCCGCAGAGCTGCGCGATAAATACGGCTGTAAGTCATCATTCAGCAACGCCGACCTGCGCGCCGGCGATGCCATAGCCGCACTGGTGGGCGATGCGCAGGACGCCCTCGGCAGTGTCGATGTGCTGGTCAACAATGCCGGTATCCAGTTTACCGCGCCGGCGCAGGAATTCCCGCCGCAACAGTGGGACGCCGTTATCGGTGTCAACCTGAGTGCCGCCTTTCACACTATTCATCACACACTGCCGGCCATGCAGGCAGCGGGTTGGGGGCGCATTATCAATATCGCCTCGGTCCATGGATTGGTGGCCTCGGTCAATAAAGCCGCTTACGTGGCCGCCAAGCACGGCATTGTCGGGCTCACCAAGGTGGTGGCGTTGGAGAATGTAGAGCGCGGCATCACCTGCAATGCGATTTGCCCGGGCTGGGTCGATACGCCATTGATTGCCCGCCAGATTCAGCAACAGGCCGACGCCGGCAATCTCGACTACGACGAGGCCCGCCTGGCGCTGATTACCGGCAAGCAACCAATGCCGGAGATGACCCAGCCGTCCAGTATCGGCCAACTGGTCTTGTTTCTATGCAGCGATGCCGCCCGCACCATGACCGGCACTGCCCTGCCCATCGACGGTGCCTGGACTGCGCAATAAGCCGTTGCCTGTGCCCCAAAATTTGGCAACAATAGGGGGCAATGAGTACCGATACAAAAATGATAATCGCCGACGATCACCCCTTGTTTCGCACGGCACTACAGCAGACCCTGCAGGCGGAACTCACGTTGCCGGCACCGCCGCAACTGTTGCAGGCGGACTCCATCGACGCCGTGCACGGCCTGCTCGGCCAGCATCCGGATACCGACCTGGTTTTGTTGGACCTACATATGCCGGGGGCCCACGGTTTTTCAGGCCTGGCCAATTTACGCGGCGTGTTTCCCACCATTCCCATCGCCATCATCTCCGCCAGTGATCAGCCCCATGTAGTGCGCCAGGCGGCGGATCTGGGTGCCTCCGGCTTTATTCCGAAAACCCTGGCGCCGGCGGCGCTGGGCCGGGCCGTGGCGGACCTGCTGGCCGGCGCCACCTGGTTTACCGATGCCCTGAACCAGGCCTCTGAGGGCATAGACCAGGCCACGGCACAATTTGCCGAGCGACTGGCGAACTTGACGCCCCACCAGTTTCGCGTTTACACCATGATTACCGAAGGTATGTTGAACAAACAGATCGCCTATGATTTGAATATTTCCGAACCCACGGTAAAAGCCCATGTCACCGCCATACTGCGTAAACTCGGGGTGCGGGACCGCAAGCAGGTGATTATCGCGGCCGGCGCGCTGGCGGTGGAGGATGCGGCCAACAGCCTTTGAGTTCGGCTGGTGCAGTCGACCCGACAGGTCGGGGCGACAACGGCAGTGAACAAGAGCGGGGTTAAAGTGCATGTAAGCGCTATGGCTGCACTACGGGCGGCAATTTATCTCTTAACATAGTTAGTGGACAGTGGAGTGCGATTGCTGCCGCTGCAGCCATGCCGTTCACTCAGGCGGCTGTATTAACTACCCTGCGCGCGGCGGCGCAGAGCGGCGTGATTGAGTGAGGCCCGCAAGGCCGCGGGTTTGACCGGTTTGCGTAAAAATAAAAAACCCTGCTGTTGCGCCCGCGCTCTGACCTTTTCCGTGCGATCGGCGGAAATCACGATACAGGGTCGGTGCTCTCCCCAGTCCTGAAATAATGCCAGTGCCGCGTCTATGCCGTTTTCGTCGCCGTTAAGATGGTAGTCGGCCACCACCACATCCGGCGGCACGCCTTGCAGCGCTGTGCCGGCCTGGGCCAGGTCGCCGGCTGCCACCACCTCACAATCCCAGGATGCCAGCAGTGCTGACAGGCCGGACAACACGGCGGGGTCGTTATCCAGGCACAATACCCGCCTGCCCTGCAGTTGCTGGTGCGGCCGCACGGTTGCGGCCCGCGGCTCGGGCGTGCTCGCGACGCCGGCCGCCTGGTTGTGACTGAGGGGCACCAACACCCGGAACACACTGCCCGCCCCTGATGTCGACTTCACCTCGATACGGTGGTCCAGCAGTTGGCACAATCGCCGGACCGATGCCAGGCCCAACCCCAGTCCCTCGTGATGGGTGCTGTCATCCAGGCGTTTGAACTCCATAAAAATCTCATCGAGATGGCCGGCGTCGATACCGATACCCGTGTCCCAGACCTCGATACTCAGTGCGCCTGCACGCCGCCGGCAGCCGAGCACAATACGTCCCTTACGGGTGTAACGCAGGGCATTGCTCAAGAGGTTCTGTAAAATCCTGCGCAACAGATGGTGATCGCTTTTGACCGCCACCCGGCAGCGCTGGAAGTCAAATCGCAATCCCTTTTCCCGCGCCAGCGCGGTAAAGTCACTGGCCAGCGGCGACAGTACCTGGTCCACAGCAAAATCAGAGAGGTTGGCCTGGACCGCGCCGGCGTCCAGTTTGGCGATATCGAGCAGCGCGTTGATCAGGTTTTCCGCCGCCTGGGCGGAATCCGCCAGCTGCTCCACCAGGCTGCGCGCTTCGGTATCCAGGGGCCGCTGCTGGAGCGCGCTGATAAACAAACGCGAGGCATTCAACGGCTGCACCAGGTCGTGACCGGCGGCGGCGAGAAAACGGGTTTTACCGGCGTTGGCGGTCTCCGCCACCTGCTTGGCGCGCGCCAGTTGGGCGGTGCGCTCCTGCACTCGCTCCTCCAAATGGGTCTTGGCATTTTTCAGTTGCGCCAGGGCGCGGCTGGCGTCGGTGATATCGGTGTAGGTGGTGACAAAGCCGCCGCCCGGCATCGGGTTGCCGCGAATCTCGAGCACGGTGCCATCGCGGCGGGTGCGTTGAAAAACGTAGCGGGAGCCGCGGCGCATATGTTCGATGCGTTTGCGCACATGGGTCTCCACGGCGCCCGGGCCGCACTCGCCGCGCTCGGCGTTGTAGCGCACCAGGTCGGCGACGTGGCGCCCGACATGAATCATGTCTGCCGGGTAGTCGAACAGCGCCAGGTAGGGGCGATTCCAGGCCACCAACTGCAGATTCTGGTCCACTACGCTGATGCCCTGGCTGATATTGTCGACACTGGCCTGTAACAGTTCGCGGCCGTATTGAAAAACCTGTGAGGTTTCCTGCAGTAATAACTGCGGCGAGCCGGTGCCGCTGTCCTGTCGGGCATGCAGCAACACCTGTTGTGCAGAAGAGGCTCCGATCACGCCGGCCAGCAGGTTTTCCACAAACGCCTGGTAGGCTTCGTCGGCTACCGGATTGGCGCCGCCGTCGCCGCGCGGGTGACGCTGTTCGTACGCCTGCAGTGCGAGGTTCGCCTGCTCGGTGCCGAGAAAGCGGGTGGCGATATCGCGCAACCGGGCAATCGGTATCGGCGGCGGCGGTAACTGGGCGGTATGCCGGCGCGAGTAGCGCAGGGACAGGCCGATAAAAGTCAAAACATTAGCCAGCAGACTCCAGCACACGGCGTTGCTCAATGGCGACCAGGTCAGGTTGAATAACTGCTCGGGTCGCAGCCACGCCAGGCCGAATAAACCGTCCTCGAGCAAACGCGCCGGTAACCAGTCGCCGCGCACCAGCACCGGCACCAGCAGGGTGTAAAACCACACCGCCAGGCCCGCCGCCACACCGGCGATAACCCCCAGTTGATGACCGCGCCGCCAGTACAGCGCCGCGACTATGGCCGGCGCAAACTGGGCCACCAATACCAGTGCCAGCAGACCGATGGAACCGAGGTCGGCAAAACCGCCCAGCAGGCGATAGTAGCCGTAGGCCAACAGCAGCAGCACGACTATGGCACTGCGGCGAATCAACCGCAGCAGGCCGGTCATATCGCCGCGCCGGTGCACGTTGAACAGATGGCTGCGCAGCAACAGCGGCATGACGATATGGTTGCAGACCATGGTCGCCAGCGCCACGCAGGTGACTATTACCATACTGCTGCCCGCCGACAGGCCGCCGATATAGGCCAACAGTGTCAGGCCGGACTGATCGCGGGTAAGTGGCAGTTGCAGGCTGAACGTCTCGGGGTCGAGTCCCTGTTGATGCAACAGCAAGAAACCGCCATAGCCGATGGGCAAAATAAAAAAAGCGATTATCAACAGGTAGACCGGAATCAACCAGCGCAGCGTGCGCACAGTATCGGGGCTGTCGCTTTCCACCATCAGGATATGAAACTGTCGCGGCAGACAAAACAGGGCTGCCATGCCCAATACCGTGGCGGCGAGAAAACCGCTGTCGCCGTCGCGCGCTTCGATCATTGCCGTTAACTGCGGGCTTTTGGCCGCCTGCAATATCACATCCTCGATACCGTCGAACAACACAAAGCAGGTGAAGTAACCAATGGCGACAAAACAGAATATTTTGACAATGGCTTCAAAGGCGATGGCCAGCATCAACCCCTTGTGATGTTCGTTGCTGTCGATATGGCGGGTGCCGAACATAATCGTGAACACGGCCATCAACAGCGCCACATAAAGCGCTGTGTCCTGCCACACCGGCGCGTGGGAATCGCCCTGCCACGCCTGGTCGGTAATGATGCCGTAACTCATGGCCACCGCTTTTAATTGCAGCGCGATGTAGGGCAGCACGGCGATGATCGCCACCGCCGTGATCAGCACCGCCAGAGCCTGGGATTTGCCGTAGCGCGAGGCGATAAAGTCGGCGATGGAGGTGCTGTTGGCGTCGTTGCTGGCCCGAATCAGGCGGGTTAAAAAATGCGGCGCGGCCAGCAGTACGATAATGGAGCCGAAAAACGTCGGCGGAATATACCAGCCGTTGTTTACTGCCTGGGCCGGCGTGCCGAAAAACATCCAGGCGGTGGTGTAGGTGCCGGCCAGGGCGATCACCAGCGGTTTGGCTTTGCGCACCCACTGTTCGGGCAGGCGGTCGCCGAGGTGCGCGATACCAAACAACAGCATCAGGTAACCCAGAGACAGCAGTAGTATATCGATCGGGTCGAACATGGCTCCCTGTCAGGCGTATCGGTTTGGTTACGGAATTATTATCTTAGCGCCTGTGAATTTAATTGCATTGTTCCCCGGTGCCGGTGCGATAGCCGGCAGTTGCGGCGCTGCAGCGCCGCCCGGCTGCGCCCTGATGACCTGGCTCGGCGGCAGCGGTCGCTGTGCCGCCAGGTGCTCCCACATAAGGTCCAGCGCCTGTTCGAAGTAATAGTGCAAAGGCACATAGTTGCGGGCGAAATCCGGTATTCGCAGCAGGGCATCGAAATGCTGGCCGTGTGTGACCTCGTAGTAATGCAGCCGGCTCTGCTCGCCCTCGCGCTGCCGGTTGAGGGCCAGGTAGGGGCGGGAGCTGTGATTGACGTTGATCAGGTGGTCGTCACGGCCGTGGACGATAATGGCCGGCTTGCCCTGCAGATCGGCGCTGGCGATGATTTCGCCGAGTCCCTGTTGCACGGCCTCTGCGGCCAGGGCCCGGCGCAGGCACAGCAGGGTGTCGAGGCCGCGGTCGGTGCCGGCGCCGCGGGGCAGCGTGCGGACCAACTCGATACCCCCGGCGCTGTCATCGATCAACGCCAGGCCGCCGGTAGGCGGAATGCCGCTGCTGAGACTGGGCAGCGCGGCTTGCAGCACCGGCGCCGGCGCCGAGGGTTGACCCGTGGCGTCGATGGCGGCAAAGCTGACCCGACAGGCCGGGGCCTGGGCCCGATAGCGGCCATAGGCGTTGGTATAGGTAACCGCCAGTGATTCCCACAGTTGAATCGCGCTCGAGAAAGGCCCGAGAGCCAGCGTGTCTGCGAGGATGCCGTAGTCCAGCAGTGCCTGCTGTGCCAACTCTGCCAGCGCCTTTGGATCAGTCGACTCAGCGCCGGGGCTGTCGCCGAGCAGTCCGCGCGCCGCCAGGGCCAGGCAGCGGTTGCCGTAGGCCTCGCGCAACGGGGGTGTCAGTGCAACGGCCAGGGGCGCCGCTTGCAGACCCGGCGCCAGCGCCGCACAACCCTGGTAGAGGGCAAAGTGGGTGCTGATATCCAGCAGCGTGCGCACCGCCGGCAGGCGACCGGCACTGTCGTAAACCGGCAATTCGAGGCCGGCCGGCAGTGCCAGGTTGGGCTCGGCAACCACCACGGCATCAATCCAGTCGCCTTCGTCCTGTTCGGCGGCGCGCACCGAACTGGCGCCACCGTTGGAGATACTCGAGGCGATCACCAGGGTATTGGCGCGGGTAAAGGTCTGCTCCCGGCCGTGATGGTGGTTGAGCAGGTAGAAAGCCAGTTGTACCGATTGCAGCACAAACCGCCCCCAGTCCTTCTCGACGTTGTGGCCGCTGTGGCTGTGTTTGACCGCCACCCGGTGAGGGCCGCTGGTAGCGGCAGCGCTGAAAACAGCGTTGGCGCCGTCGTTCACCCGGCCGTGCAGGTCATAGCCGGTGCCTGTCCCTTCGCCGGTGGCGGGAAAGTAAAAGCCGGTGCCTGTCCCTTTGTCGGTGTAGGCCACGACACAGTTACGGGTCAGGCCCCAGGCGCCGGCGGTACCTATCGCGCCGTAGACACCGCGGGAGCCCGAGGACGGCGCGGTGACGATACAGGGTCGATTGCGGTCGAGATTATCCGGCACCTGCACCATCAGCACCGCCGCCACACTGCCGTCCGGGTAGCGGCTCACGGTCAGGTATTCGTGGCCCGCGACTTTTTCGCTGCCGGGCGCGGGGCCGAAACGGGTGCCGAAGCCGCCGGCTGCGGCGGTGTTGACGATGGCGTTGTAATTGTAGTGAATACGGTTGCGGCGCAGTTCCCGTGTTGTGGGCGCCAGGGGATCGGCAAAGGCCGGGGCTGCGGCGCGCAGTCCCTCGATGCCCAGGCCCGCCGTGTGCAGATCATCGCTGTCACCGTCGTAGTAAAGCCTGCTCACGGGATCGCGCAGAAATGCCGGCGCCTGTGTTTCGTCAGCGGCGGCGGCGAGTCCGGTTGTGTTTAACGCCGGTTTGGCACAGGCGCCGAGGATCAGTGCCAGACCGAGTGCGGCGGGGCCGCGATAGCAATTTCGAGACATTTTTCGGTGCCTGGTTTTCCGGTGCATGGTTGTCGAGGCCTCCCGCTGTGGATCAACACGCTAAAACAGCAACAGCAGCCCAATAGCCAGGGCGGTACCGAACAAGGGTATCACCACTGTCAAGGCGGCGATGGGACCATAGGCGGCTTTGTGGGTCTCACCGCAGATGGCGCGCACGGTGGTCACCACGTAGCCGTTGTGCGGCAGAGAATCCAACGCACCCGAAGCGATAGCCACCACCCGGTGCAGGGCCTCCGGATTGACCCCCAGGTCCAGGTAATAGGGCGCCAGCACCGGCAGCGCGATAGACTGGCCGCCGGAGGCCGAACCAGTCAGCGCGGCGATGGCGGTGACCGCCACGGCGGCGCCGATCAACTCGTTGCCCGGTAGAGAGGTCATCATGGACACCGCCATATCAAAGGCGGGAGAAGCCTTGGCGACCGAACCGAAACCCACCACCGCCGCAGTGTTGCCGATGGCGATCAAAGCCCCCATCGCGCCTTGGCTGAGGGCGCCGGAGAGGTCTCTGAAAAAACGCCAGTTGAGCGCCCAGGCGACCAGGCAGCCGGCGGCCAGCGCCGCGATCAGCGCGGCCTGGCCCAGTTTTTCGTGGGCGATAAAGGTGACGCCGAGCACGGTGAGCAGCGGCAGGCAGGCGGCCAGCGGGTGGGGCCGGTGGCGCCCGTCCGGCACCGGATCGTCGGCGCGCTCGACAAACACCTCACCGTTGGCGCGGGCCCGGGCAATCATGCGGCTGAGCCACCAGAAACCGAAGCCGGCCATTGCCAGCGCCACCACCAGGCTGACCTCCCAGGCGGCGTAGGGCGAGGTGCCCAGGTATTTGATGGGAATCCAGTTTTGGATTTCCGGCGAACCCGCCGAAGTCATGGTAAAAGTGACCGAGCCGAAGGCCATGGTGCCGGGAATAAAACGCCGCGGTAAATTGGCCTGCTTGAACAGACTTACCGCCAGCGGGTAGGCGGAGAAGGCTACGACAAAAACGCTGACACCGCCGTAGGTGAGCAGGGCGCAGGCGGCCACCACCGCCAGCACCGCGTTCTGACTGCCCAGCTTGCCGATAATCCACTGCGAGACGCTGTCGGCCGCGCCGCTGTCTTCCATCAGCTTGCCGAAAATACTGCCGAGCAGAAACATAAAAAACCAGGCGGCGACGAAGCCGGAAAAGCCCTGCATATAGCTGGTCACATAACTGTCGCCGGTGGCGGTGAGGACGGGAAGATAGCCGGTCACGGCCACGATCAGGGCGGTGGCCGGGGCCGCGATCAACAGGTTGGTGCCGCGAATGGTGAGCACGATAAGCAGCGCCAGGGCGCCGATCAGTCCGATCATACTGAGCATAGAAAATTCCGTTTGCGGCGGGCCGCGGGCTCGCCCGACGATCTCTTGTTGGTGAGGCGCTATTGTCGGTGCAAGTCTGAAGGCGGAGAACTATACCTTCGTAGGGTGGCCCGATAGCGGGATTTGTGGCGCTTGCGGGTGGGGATAATACTTTGGTCTAGAGGAAGCGCAGCGGCACTTGCAGTAGAGTTTGCGGACGATAACGACTATATGTAAATCATTTGACGGAGGCTAGAGACGATGAAACCGAGAACCCAATTGTCGCGCAGCATTGCCGCCAGCATCGGCGGTGCGACCCTGGCGGGGCTCACTGCCGGTGGTGCGGCGCTGCCGGTGGCCGCGCAGTCACTGGAGATGGAGGAGGTGGTTGTCTCCGCTCGCCGTCGCGATGAAACGCTGCAGGAAGTTCCCATCTCACTTTCGTCCTTTGGCGGTGACGCGCTGGAGAAGACCGGCACGCCGGATATCGTGCAGTTGGCCGAGAGTATACCCAATACGACCTTGAAGGTATCGCGCGGCACCAACACCACCATTACGGCATTTATTCGCGGTGTCGGCCAGCAGGACCCGGTGGCGGGTTTCGAGGCGGGCGTTGGCATCTACGTCGATGATGTCTATCTGAACCGACCGCAGGGTGCAGTGCTCGATGTCTACGATGTGGAGCGCATTGAAGTGTTGCGCGGACCCCAGGGTACACTCTACGGGCGCAACACCATTGGCGGTGCCATCAAATACGTGACCCGGCGCCTGGGCGACGAGCCGCAACTGCGGATCAAAGGCTCGCTCGGTAACTTCAGCCAGCGCGATATCGTTGCCACCGCCAGTGCCCCGCTCGGCGACACCCTGCGGGTCGGCGGTTCAGTGGCATCGTTTCAGCGCGACGGTTTTGGCGAGAATCTTTTTACCGGTGAGGAAAATTACGATAAGGATATTCTGGCGGCCCGGTTCAGCCTCGAGTGGTCACCGGCCGACGCTTTATTTCTGCGCCTGGCGGCCGATACCAGCACCGATGACTCCAGCCCGAAAGGCGGCCACCGGTTGACCGCGGCGCCGGGCTTCCCGATTTTAAACGATGTCTTCGATACGCGCGCCGGCATTACCCAGGTCGGTTCCCTGCGCAAAAATGAAGTTACCCAGGACGGCGCGTCGTTGACGGCGGAGTGGTCTCTCGACGATGTCCTGACCCTGAAATCGATCACTGCCTATCGCGAAGACCGCAGTGAAACGCCGATCGATTTTGACAGCCTGCCCGAGGCTTTTTTCGACGTGCCGGCAATCTATGACAACCACCAGTTCAGCCAGGAGCTGCAAGTCTTGTTCGAGGGCGACCGCTTGCAGGGGGTGGCGGGTGTCTATTATCTGGATGCCAATGCGTTTACCGCGTTTGATGTGGTGTTGTCCCAGTTTGGCAGTGCGTCCTTTACCCAGGGTGATGTGGATACTGAAACCTGGGCGGTGTTTGCCGATCTCAACTACGATCTGACCGATACGGTCAGTGTATCGGTGGGCGGGCGTTTTACCAGTGATAAACGCGCTTCAACTGTCGTCAGGGAAGCGTTTGCAGGATCGGCCTCGCCGTTCTTTGGCAACGCCGGGGCGATATCCGTTACTGATGAAGTCGTCGATGCTGACGGTAACCAGGTGGTGCCCCGTTTTAGCAACGATCGCACCGATGAAGATTTTACGCCGCGGGTCAGTATCAGTTGGCAACCCCAGGACGCTCTGCATCTGTACGCGTCATACAGCGCCGGCTTTAAAGGGGGCGGTTTCGATCCCCGCGGCAACTATGCGGTGGCGGAAATCCGCGACGGTTTCGAACCGGAAACGGTGGATGCTTTTGAGGTCGGTGTAAAAACCACCACGCTCGACGGCCGGCTGAATGCCAATATCGCGTTGTTTTTCAGCGACTACCAGGATGTGCAGATTCCGGGTTCTGAGGCGATAGATACCGATGGTGACGGCGTCGACGACAGTTTTGCCGGCACTGTAACCAATGCCGGCAAAGCGGATATTTCCGGCGTTGAGCTGGAGCTGACCGCATTTTTGAGCGACTCGCTGCAAGCCAATGCGGCAATCGGGTACATCGATGCCGAGTACGACGAATTTGAAGTGCTCGGCGTTAATGTGGCGGACGATCGCGTGTTTCAAAATACCCCGGAGCTGACTGCCTTTTATGCCATGACCTATGCAGTGCCCCTGGCCATTTCGGATCATGCCGGTGAATTATCGGTTACCGGGCAGATCGCTTATCGCAGCGAAACCCATCAGTTCGAAATTAAAAATGAGCTGCTGGACCAGCCCGGCTACAGTCTGGTCAACGCCAGTGTGGTGTGGACGTCCGATGACGACAAGTGGCAGGTGGGTTTACATGGAAAGAATCTGTCTGACAAGGAGTATAAAGTGGCCGGTTACAACTTTCCGACTCTCGGCCCAGGGGGAACCGTGACCGCTTTTTACGGCAACCCGCGCACGGTAACCGGTTCGGTCAGTTATAATTTCTAGTCAGTTCAGGGCGTCGCAATCCGGCGCCCTTTTTTCTTGGTCTCGGCGGTGCGATCTGTTGTCAGGTATCAGTTGATCAGTTGGGGTCAGAAGTCGAAGAGTCGAAGGGGTCAAGTCTTGACTAATAGAATAACGCAGGGGCCGATTAATCTCTTAAATACTATTAGTCAAGACTTGACCCCTTCGATACAGTTGGCCCCCGCGTTATTCTATTAGTCAAGACTTGACCCCTTCGAGACCCGAACCATCTGCGCAACTTCCACAGCGGCCGGTTCGATCAATGTAGGCGCACTAATATGTGGTGTAACCCGAATATCGGGATGGCCCCAAAACGGATGTGACGGTGGCAGTGGCTCCTCTGCAAAGACATCCAACAGCGCCCCGCCAAGCAAACCCGCCGCCAAGGCGTCGAGCAGGTCCTGTTCGACGATCACCGCACCTCGCGAGGCATTGATAAAACCTGCCCCGCGCGGCAGTGCGGCGAATTTTTCCCGATTGAGTAAATGTTTTGTGTGATCGGTCAACGGCAATAGATTCACCAGAATATCGCATTGAGGCAAGATTTCCTTCAAGCCGCTCTCGCCTGCCAGGCAGGTGACTGCGGGGAGGGACTTATCGTTGCGGCTCCAGCCCACAACCGGATAGCCGTGGCGGGCAAGGTAGGTCGCCACCGCGCTGCCCAGATGTCCGAGTCCGAGAATACCGATTCTGGTGCGCGCCGCCGGCCGGTAGTCGAGCGGCTGCCAGTTGCGCGACTTTGCCGCGTTGAGGTAATGATTGAAGCCCCGCTGGAAATGCAGCACACCGTAGTGAATATATTCGCTCATCGCCATTTGCATACCGGCGTCGGCCAGGCGTTGCAGTTTGATGCCCGGTGGCAACTGTAAACCGGCAAAGCCGTCGAGCCCGGCGCCCAGGGCAATGGCGCCCTGCAGGGATATGCAGGCGGACCAGTCGAGTCGCTGCGGTTTCCACAGCAGCACATAGTCCGGATCGGCCGGCGCCTCCGGGCTGCCGGCGGCAAAGAAATGGGCTTGCGGCAGTTGTCGCTGCAGTGGTGGCCGCCACTTGTCAAAGCTGAAGGTCCGGCTGTCGAAAACAATATTCACTGTTGATAAGGCTCGATTTTTGTCTTAAGGACACATAGTAGGCTGTAGCACCAGATATATAGCGAACCAACTCCGAATCGATTGCGTTCGCTTTAATAGTATTCTCCTCAAAGCTTTCTCAAAAAGTTAAATCGACAACGAAATAGGCTATTTAAATAGCGCTGTTTCAATGGATATAAACAGCGGCCGAACTTCCTGAAGATAGTGGCTCAAGAACGATTAGAGGCACGATTCCGGTCTGTTCTACCCAGTACTACCTCTCTATTTAAAAAATTAGATTTTCCACTTCCATTAAACATTAAATGCTGGAGACATCGACAGTTGTTCGTTTCGACTGATCCCAATGCTTTTCGCGACGGTTTCCCATTGGCCGACACTCGTTAGCACTTCCGCTCTGATTTTTTCGGCCTTACTCTCTTCCAATTGAAAAAAGCCGATGACATCCATAGCTAAATCATAGTTCAGACTGTTGTCATCATCGGTAATATTCAGGTGCAGTCCATTTGAGGGGGTAACGGGGTTGATATCGTAAGCCGGTGACAGAGTCCAGCCACCTTTTTTGTAGATAAACCCGTGGTTTCTTAAATGATCGTCGGTATTTGAAATCGCGATGTTAAATACAATCCTACGCCATAGCTGTTCGAGATCTTTTTTGGTAGTGGAACCATGTTCAGTGAGGAATTGAGCTAACTCGATATAACTGGCATCATAATCTCCGTCATAGTAGCCAAGCTGTGTCAGCGCTGACGTAAAATGTAAGCGGCTGGTGCAGGTACGATCAAAACGCCGAGTTAAGAAAGTATGGTGGTGACTGTTGAAACGTTCGATTCTACAGGGCGCCATCTCAATGCCGGCTTTCAGAGCCAACTGATATGCCAGAAACTCCCAGGCAGCGATGTTCTGATCGTCATGCTGACTTGGAAACTTGGCAATCCACAAATGATTGGCTTCATCAACCACGCTGGCTTTAGGTCGGGCACCGCCCAATGAAGAGCCTGGGGACATTAACATATACAGCCATTTCAAATACTCGGAGTCTTCACTATCGCTGGCCTCTACTTGCTGGGCTGCGTACTCCAATTCTCTTAGAGATGATATCGGAGGTGCAGTCAGTCGCTCGTTATTATCCAGAAAGTCACTGTCCACAGCTTGCTTGAACCGCAATGCACCTTGGCGATAGAGGTCATGTACGCCAAGAAGGTAGTCGACTTCATGGAGAATGCGAGGGCGCCTTTCCTCCTGCCGTGCAGTGATAGCTTCACGACGCTTCATCAACAATCGCCCCCAACGGTCGGGGCAGGAATCTAAAAATACCCGAAAGTTGTTGGAAGCCGCATTGTGTTGCTCACCTGAAAACAATTGAAGGCCCGGGTCTATTTCCCGGGCATTGGGGCGCTGCAACCACTTATCATCGTAGCGAAAGCTGAAGTGTTCCTTATTTTTAGTGACGGCGGAGCGCAGTGTTCCAACCAACACAGGTTCTTCGAATTCTTCCCAATCGGCGAATACAAATACTTCGGTATTCATTTTTGTTTACTCATCAGCTTGATATCTTGGAGCTTGCGGCCCAGTTCGTCATCGCTGGCCACTTTTGCCAGGTCTTCCACTAATCCCAAAACACCTAACACCGCGACATAGTGGCCCAAAGAGACCTTTGGATCTCCATTTTCAATTTTGCGGATGGTTAAACGGCTCAGCCCGGTGCGCTCCGAAATCAGAGTTTGGGTATATTTGCGGCGCTTTCGGGCCAATTGAATATTCTCGCCAAGTCGGGAAAGTACTTCCTGGTTTTTGGGAAAAACAACGGCACTTCGTTTTGAGCCAGATTTGCTAATGGTCACTATAGTTACCATTTTCAACAATTTTGGTAATTATAGTGATCGCTAGGAGAAGAGTAAAGCACTCTTCTGGAACCTACAGTTATCTATACCTACCTTTTTGATGGCCATAGGTAAGCCTGTCCCCGCGACTGTCAGCTACTGCCTGCATCAGCCTGCTTAAACGGCAAGTACCCCCGCGCTGACGCCATATACTGCTCCACCGAAACATTCTCCCGTTGCAGGAAGTCATCAATCGCCATCCGAAAACGCCGATCGGCGATCCAGTGGTTGGACCAGGTTGCCACCGGGGTGAAACCGCGCTGGATCTTGTGTTCGCCCTGGGCGCCGGGATCGAACTTTTGCAGGCCCTCGGCAATGGCGTAGTCGATGCCCTGGTAGTAACAGGCTTCAAAGTGCAGCGTGTCGAATTCCGCGCGACAACCCCAATAGCGACCGTAGAGTGTATGCCGATCGCGAAAGTTCAGCGCCGCCGCTACCAGATCGCCGTGATGGCGGGCCATCACCATCACTATCTGCTCCGGCATGGTTTTGGCCAGCGCCGGGAAAAAGTCCGGGCCCAGATAGCCCTGGCGCCCGCTGCGTTTAAAATACGTCAGGTGATAAAACTCGTAGAACTGTCGCCACTCGGCGTCGCTGATCTCACCACCGCTGCGAACCTCCAACTCGATCTGCTGCTCGCGCACGCGCCGCCGCTCCCGGTTCAGGCTCTTGCGCTTGCGCGAGGTAAAGCTCGACAGGAAATCCTCAAAATTTTCGTAACCGCGATTGAACCAGTGAAACTGGCAGCCGCGGCGGCGGCTGAACTGCTGCGCTTGAAGCTGCACCGACAGTTCGGGTTCCGGAAACAAACAGTGCCAGGAGGACACCCGCCATTGCTGCGCTTTCTCTTTGAGCGCCGCAAACATATGCCGCTGCACCTCAGCCCTGTCAACACCGGCAGCTATGCCCAGGCGCGGGCCGGTGGCGGGGGTGAAGGGAATTGCGGTGACCAGCTTCGGATAGTAAGACAGGCCGCTGCGCTGGTAGGCGTCGGCCCAGGCCCAGTCAAATACATATTCGCCGTAGGAGTGCAGCTTTTTAAACAGTACCAGTGCCGCCACCAGCTCTTGTCCCTGTTTGAGCAGCAGGTGGCAGGGTTGCCAGCCGGTGGCGGCACTGGTGCTGCCGCTGTGTTCCAGGGCGGCCAGAAACCCGTGGCGGGTGAAGGGGTAATCGGTTGACCACAGCGCCTGCCATGCCGCCGGCGCTACGGTGTCGATAGAGTCGATAAATTCGGCTTGCATAGCCGCGTAGTTTAGCAAATTAGGTTAGCAAATTAGCTTAGCAAATTAGCTTAGCAAATTTAAGTTGGCAGATTGAGGTCAGCAAATCAGCCGGCCCGGCTGTGCAGCGGCGTTACATTCGGCGCCGTGCTCCGGACCACACGGGCCAGCGGGAAGTGACAGGTAAAGGTGCTGCCCTGCCCCGGTTGGCTCTCGATCTGCAACTGGGCGTCGTGACGCACCAGCGCGTGCTTGACAATGGCCAGCCCCAGGCCGGTGCCGCCGGTGGCGTTGGAGCGGCTGCTGTCGATGCGGTAGAAGCGTTCGGTAAGGCGAGGGATATGGATGGGGTCGATACCCACACCCCGATCGGTGACCGCAAAATAAGCACCGTCCTCGCCATTCCAGAATTTGATGTCCACCTGGCTGTCGCTGGGGGAATATTTGATGGCGTTGAAAACCAGGTTGGAAAAAGCGCTGCGCAGTTCCTTTTCGCTGCCGTGGATATAGGCGTTGGCCTCGCAGTCGAGGGTTACCCGGTGGCCTTTGTCGCCGCTGAAGGCCTCGGCATCGGTCCTGATCATCATCAGCATCGGTTCGACGGCGATGCAGCGCTGGTCCCGTTCCGGATCGTCGGTTTCCAGGGTGGAGAGAGTAATCAGGTCGTTGATCAAGGCGGTCATCCGCTCGCTCTGCTGCTGCATTTGCAGCAGCGCCCTCTGCCACACGCTGGAGAGGTCCTGGCTGTCGCCCAGGGTCTCCAGGTAACCGCGAATCACGGTCAGGGGCGTGCGCAGCTCGTGGGAGACATTGGCGACAAAGTCTTTGCGCATGGCTTCGAGCCGGTACAGGCGGGTGACGTCACGCACTACGATCAGACGCTCGCCCTGGCCGAAACTGTTGATCTGGTACTGCAGGCGTTTGTCGCTTTCGCGGGCCGAGGGCATATCCACCGGCAGCCGGTAGTCACCGGAGTCGAAGTAGTTGATAAAGCGGGGGTTGCGAACGTAGTTGACCAGGGGGTGCCCGCTGTCCTGCTGTTGCAGGCCCAGCAGTAGCTCGGCGGACTTGTTCCACCACTCGATATTGCCCCGGGAGTCGACCACCACGACCCCGTCGGCAAACGCGGCGGTGGTCTCGTGCATGCGGCTGATGACCTGCTGCAGGCGGCGTTTTTCCTTGCGGTGACGCTGTTGCAGGCGATAGATATTATCGAAGATATCGCCCCAGATACCACTGGCGTCGGGCGGGGACTGGGGATGTTTACGACTGAGTGTCAACCACTGGTCAAGGCGTCGAATCTGCCAGAAAATCCAGGTCAGGTAGAGCACGCCGCCAATAATCAGCGCCCAGACCAGATAGCCGGTTATCAGCCCGATAGCCACGCACAGGGCGGCGTAAATAGCGATGCGCCGAAGCTCGGCGGAGTATCCTGTCAGCAAGGGAACACCTGGAGTTCAAAGCCTTTTTACAGACCGCAGCCTGCTGGTTAAGCCGGGTTTAGTCAAGCGCTATCAGGCGCGAATGGAAACCTTGGTGGAAAAGCGATAACCGGCGCCGCGCACGGTCTGGATATAACGGTCGTGGCCCTCGTGGTTAAGGGCTTTGCGCAGGCGGCGGATGTGGACATCCACGGTGCGCTCCTCCACGTAGACATTGCCGCCCCAGACGTGGTCGAGCAACTGGCTGCGGCTGTAGACCCGCTCCTGGTGGGTCAGGAAAAACTCCAGCAGACGGTATTCCGTCGGCCCCATCTGCACCGGGTGGTCATCGATGGTGACCCGATGGCTGGTGGGGTCCAGGCACAGGCTGTCGACGGTGATCGGCGCATTGTCGGAGGTGTTATCGGTGCGGCGCAGCACAGCTTTCAGGCGCGCCACCAACTCCCGTGGCGAGAAGGGTTTGGTGATATAGTCGTCGGCCCCCACTTCCAGGCCCTGGATTTTATTGTCCTCTTCGCCCTTGGCGGTCAACATGATGATCGGTATCTCGGCGGTGACTTCTTCGCGCTTCAGGCGCCGGGCCAGTTCGATGCCGCTGGTGCCCGGCAACATCCAGTCCAGCAGGATCAGGTCCGGCTTTTCGTCGATGATCAGGCTGTGGGCCAGTTGGGCGTCCTCCGCTTCCAGGCAGTTGTATTCCGCCATTTCCAGGGCGACTCGCAACATGTCCCGAATGGGGGCTTCGTCGTCGACTATCAAAATGGTTTTATCGGGCATCTCACCTGTACTCCACCGGACCTGGGTTGCGGCACTCTCAACATTTTTTCGGTATACCAGACAGGCATTAAATAAAGGTTATGTTGCAAGTTTATGACAAACAGCGGCCGGCGGGCAGTTTAATCTCCGGGTATCAACCCGATAGTGCCCGCCTATTGAAGGCTTTTAGAGGCATAGTCGGCGACAATGCCCGCAAATATCGCCATGCCGACATAATTATTATCCAAAAATGCGCGAAAACAGGCCTCCCGTTCCCGATGTCGTATCAGATACTGCTGGTAGCCGAAGAGTACGGCCGCCAGGGCTACACCCAGGTAGTAGAAGCCCCCCATGGAAAACTTGTCCCCGACGATCACCAGACCGGCTAATACCAGCCCCTGCAGGCAGCCGGTGATCAGCCGGTCGTGTTCGGCAAACAGGATCGCCGTGGATTTGACGCCGACGGCGATATCGTCGTCGCGATCGACCATGCCGTAAAACGTATCGTAGACGATGGTCCACAGCACTGCGGTGATAAACACCAGCCAGGCGTCGGGGGCGACGCTGCCCGTCTGCGCGGCAAAGGCCATGGGTATACCCCAGGAAAAAGCCGCCCCCAATACCACCTGCGGGAGGTGGGTGTAGCGTTTCATAAACGGGTAGCAAAACGCCAGCGCCACGGCGCCGAACGATAATTGTATGGTCAGGGTGTTGGTCATCAATACCAGTGCGAAGGCGGCCAGGCACAGGATCGCAAACAGGGTGACCGCTGCCGCCGGTGAGACCTGACCGCTGGGCAGGGGTCTGTCCCGGGTGCGCTTGACACTGCCGTCGACATGCCGATCGGCAAAATCATTGATAACGCAGCCGGCTGCGCGCATCAGCACCACTCCGGCGACGAAAATTCCGAGCAGCCCGGGTTCCGGCAGCCCCTCGGCGGCAAACCACAGTGCCCAGAGCGTGGGCCACAGCAGCAGCAGCATGCCGATGGGTCGGTCAAAGCGCATCAGGCGCCAGTAGCCCAGCAGGAGCCCCGGGCGTTTGCGGGCGGCGCTGCGCCGGGCGCGCGCCGCAGTGGTGGCTCGTTTGCCGGATGACGGAGAGGGTTTGGCAGTCATAGCGCGCTATTATCCATCGGATGGCCGGTCGGGCCAAAGGTCGCCAGAAATATCTCACAGACCAACAGCGGTTTGGCGTCCAGGTAAAATACCGAACGGCGCCCCCAGGCCGGCTGCGGGTGTTGCAGGTGCAGGGGCAGGATACCGTGTGCAGGCAGGATGGGCGCCATTTCGATAGGGCCGCGCCGCATCGACGGGTCCTTGAACAGCAGCGCGCCCAGCGGCCGGTCGTCGAGTCGGCGCAGGGCCCGCTGGCGCCCGGTCAGAGTCGACAGCGGCAGGATGCTGCGGGCGAAGACCCAGGGCTGATCCCGACCGTAGAGTATCACCTCCCTGATCAGGGCCCGGCGGCGGGGCCCGAGGCCGAGTGCCCGCGCCTCACCGGGGCGCGGACAGCCGATGGCCTGGTGCAGCACCTGCACGGCGAAACGGCCCTGACTGGCGCAGATCAGGTGTTGGGTGAGCGAGCCGCGATCCAGCAACCAGCGCCGCAGATGGGCGGCGGGTCGCCGGTTGCCGCCGGGTCTGGCCGACCAGACCGGCTCGCCGGGTTTGCGCGGTCCGGGCCGGTGCCGGCTGCCGCTGCTGGAAAATACGTACAAACTGGAGCACCGCGGTAAAGACAGGCGCCTATTCTATCCACATCTGTTGCAGAGTACAGCGAGAGTACAGGGAATGATGCTGTTGAAAAAGGCAAAATTTACCGCTCTTGCCCGGCATTAAAACAAGGCCGGCCCTGCCTGAACGCCACTGCGTGCACTTCTGAAAATACTTTACCGAACCGGCCGCCCTTGTTTTAATGCGGGGACGGCGGCTTATCAGCATTTTTTCAATAACTTTTCAGCCATATGGGTCGCAGTCAGTCCAATCGGGAATAACTACATGCATAAGAGTGATCTGGTTGCGGCCGTTGCCGATCTCGCTGACCTCCCTGCAGATCGCGCCAATGATGTGGTGTCGGCAATTTTTGAAGAAATCACCAACGCGCTGAGCCGCGACGAGAGCGTCACCCTGGTTGGCTTCGGCTCCTTTTTCCGGCGCCAGCGTGCCGCCCGCACCGGACGCAGCCCGCAAACCGGAGAAACCATTCAAATACCGGCGACTGCCTCCGTGGGGTTTCGCCCGGGCAAGGCATTGAAAGACTGTCTCAACGAGTAACCGGCGCGATCTGATCGGCGGGTGGGGAACCGATCAGATTCTATGTTTCGCGTCGACATCAACCCGTATTGGGGACCGTCGATAATAACGAGACGCCAAAACAATAATGACCGAGTGTAATCTAGAGGTGCGATAACAAGTATGAGTTTAACCAAACGTATTATCTGGGCGATGGTGCTTGGACTGGCCCTTGGGGTGATGATCAATATTGCCAGCAGTCAGGGTTGGCTTGCCGCGACGTTCAATAACTGGATTGACGTCTTTATCGTCGATGGTCTGTTCGATGTGGTTGGGCGTATCTTCGTCGCCTCGCTGAAACTGCTGGTGGTGCCCCTGGTGTTTGTCTCCCTGGTTTGCGGCACGGCGTCGCTCGGCGACAACACCCGCATGGGACCCATGGCGGGCAAAACCCTGGTGTTGTACATGTTTACGACAGCCGTCGCCATCAGCCTGGCGCTGATAGCCGGCACCGTGGTGCAGCCCGGTGCCGGCATAGACCTGCAGCAAGAGGTGGCATTTGAACCCTCCGCCGTGCCCTCCCTGAAAGATGTCGTGATCAATATTTTCCCCGACAACCCGGTGCAGGCGATGGCCGCCGGCAATATGCTGCAGGTGATTGTGTTCGCCATTTTGATGGGTATCGCCATCTCCCGCAGCGGTGAACGGGGCCGGCAGGTGGCGGGTTTTTTCAACGACTTCAACGATGTCATCATGAAGATGGTCACTATGCTGATGCACCTGGCGCCTTACGGTGTGTTCTGCCTGCTGGCCAAATTGTTTTCCGGTCTCGGTATCGATGCCATCTGGAAACTCGGGAAATATTTCTTCTGTGTGGTGGGTGTGCTGTTATTGCACGGTCTCGGTGTTTACTCGTTGATGTTAAAGCTGTTGGCGGGTCTCAATCCGGCTACGTTTCTCAACAAATTGCGCCCGGTCATGATGTTTGCGTTCAGTACCGCCTCCAGCAATGCCACCATTCCGGTAACGCTGCGCACGGCGGAAAAGCGCCTCGGCGTCGACAACAGCGTGGCTTCTTTTACAGTACCCCTGGGTGCCACCATCAATATGGACGGCACCGCGATTATGCAGGGTGTGGCCACCGCGTTTATCGCCCAGGCCTACGGTATCGATATCGGTTTGAGCGGCTACATGATGGTGATCATGACCGCCACCCTGGCCTCCATAGGCACCGCCGGGGTGCCGGGAGTGGGGCTGATAACACTGACTATGGTGCTGACCCAGGTGGGGCTGCCGGCCGAAGGTATTGCGTTTATCATCGGCGTCGATCGGCTGCTGGATATGGTGCGCACCGCGGTGAATGTCACCGGTGACTCCATGGTGTCGCTGGTGGTGGCCAAGACCGAGGGCGAGCTGAACGAAGACATGTTTGCCACCAGCACCGAGCAGTTGGTGGCTCGGGAAGAGGAGGAGAACGGCGCGCGCGCCTTGCAGGCCACCCAGCCCGGCTAGGTACAGTTTTTGAAGCCGGGCTTGGGTTTTGAAACCGGGCGCGGGGTCCTGACAGCCAGGTGCGGGTGTTTCAAAATAGGTGCGGGACAGCGAAGCGCTGTCTCAGCCGCCCATCTGCGCGGCGATATTATTGAGTTCCGTGGACGACTCCATGATGCCGTCGATGGCGGCACCCACCTGCTCGGGAGTCAGGTGCAGGCAGCTGCACAGTTGCGACGGTGTCGCCATGACCGGCCCCGAGCCGATACCCTGCTGGCGCAGCAGCAACTGGGCGAGATACACCAGTTTTGCGTACTCGTGGTGTTCGCCGGCGTAGTCCGGGTCGTTCTGATAGCGCAACGCGATCACCACTTCCTGCGGCATATTCCACAAATCCATCAGCCAACCGGCCAGTTGTTCACGGGTGATGTCGATGATATGGCGCTCGATCGCCTGATGCCCGACCTGGGGGTTGGCTTCGCTGTAGCGGTTGATGGTGGTGAAGTACGGCGGAAACACCTCTGCCAGCACCAGGTAACCGAAATTGTTCAATAGCCCCGCCAGGTAGGCCATGCCGAAACTGGGGCGATGCTCCCTGGGGATGGCGGTGACCAGCGCCTCGACGGTGGTGGCGGTATAGACCGCTTTGCGCCAATAGGGTGTGGCGCCGCGAGGGCCGTCTGCGGGCATGTTCAGGGTTTTGCCCAGGGCCAGGCCCAGGGCCAGGTTCAGCACCATGTCGAAACCCAGCACTCGCACAATGGCGTCGTGAATGGATTTGATTTTCCCGGGCGCCGAGTAGTAGGGAGACGCTGCCCAACCCACCACCTGGGCCGCCAGGCTCGGGTCCGTTTCGACGATATTGGCCAGGTCGCCGATGTCGGCGTTGGGGTCGACCCGCAGTTTGATGATGCGCTGAGCGGTTTCCGGCAGCGGTGGCAGCTCCAGGGTGTCTTCCAGGCGCTGCTTGATACGCAGCCGGGTGAAGTTGTCGAGGGAGTGGCGAATCTGGGTTTCATCGTCGTTGAGCGTGTCGGGTTGTTCCAGCGCGGCCAGCGGCACGGCGATATCGCAGATGGTGGCGTCGGTGAGAATTTGTTGAAAGTCGGCCTGTTTCAGTCCGAGGAGTTGGCTGTCGGCGCCCGCATCGAGCAGCAGCTCCTCCGGCTGCAGCAGGCGGTGATCCACCACCGACTGCAGGCCGGCTATCTGCGGCAGCGCCGGGATCGACTGCAGCTGGTGCTGGTCAAAAAAATTGCGCAATTCGGTTTCGGGCACGGCGGTGAATTCGCGACCGAACTGTTGGTTGACGGCGCTCAGATCGAGCAGGCAGTCGGCCCGGATCAACACTTGAATACGGCCCTTGTGGTCTTGCAGAATCAGCGACTTGGCGGCGCCGGCATGGCGTAGATACTGTTGGTGCCGCAGTTGGTGCCAGAGTTCACCAGTGCCCTCCTCGCTCTCGTTTCGGGTGGTCGACACCTGATAGGCGATGTTTTGTGTTTCCAGTAATTGCTTGACACTGGTGGGAACCGGCAAATTGTTATCCTCTCGCTGCTATATTGGTTGTTATTATTACGTCTCAGTCGCTTAGTGTTGTCGATATATCAGGGTTGTTCAAGATCAATTGTAGTTCAGCCGGGCAGTTCAGTGGGACAGTTCAGCGGCACAGTTCATCGGGACAGTTCATCGGGACAGTCCCGCTAAACCGTCCCTTTAAACCTTGGCGTAGTCCTGGTTGCGGCCGAGCCAGCGTTGAATGAGCGCTGTGCTGAGGTCGGGCTCAGTCTCGATCAGTGCCCGGGCACAGCGTTTGACGTCCGCCAGCAGACCGGCGTCTCGCTGCAGGTCGGCAATACGCAATTGCATATCACCGGTTTGCCGGGTGCCCAGTACCTCACCGGGGCCGCGCAGCCGCAGGTCGATTTCGGCGATGGCGAAACCATCGTTGGTTTCGCGCATGGCCCTGATGCGCTCGCGGCTGTGCTGCGACAGTGGCGCGCCATAGAGCAGCACGCAGTGGCTGGCGGCTGCGCCGCGCCCCACGCGACCGCGCAGTTGGTGCAACTGGGCCAGGCCCAGGCGTTCCGGATTCTCGATGATCATCAGACTTGCATTGGGCACATCCACCCCCACTTCGATGACGGTAGTGGCTACCAGCAAGTCTAATTGACCCTCCTTGAACGCGGCCATGGTGGCCTCTTTCTCCGCCGGTTTCAGGCGCCCGTGCAGCAGGCCGACCCGCAGTTCGGCGAGGCCGCTTTGCAATTCCTGCGCAGTGGCCTCGGCCGCCTGGGCCTGCAGGACCTCCGATTCCTCGATCAGTGTGCAGACCCAGTAGGCTTGACGCCCCTCGCCACAGGCGTGGCGCACCCGCTCGATGACCTGGTCGCGCCGGGTTGCGGCCAGGGCGACGGTGGTGACCGGGGTGCGTCCCGGTGGTAACTCGTCGATAACCGAGCAGTCGAGATCGGCGTAGGCACTCATCGCCAGGGTGCGGGGGATGGGGGTGGCGGTCATGATCAACTGGTGCGGCCGGCGCCCGCGCCCGGCGCCTTTTTCCCGCAGTGACAGGCGCTGGTGGACGCCGAAGCGGTGCTGTTCGTCGATCACGATCAGGCCCAGGTCGGCAAATACCACGTCGTTCTGGAACAGGGCGTGGGTGCCGATAATGACCTGGGCGCGGCCGCTGGCGATCTGCTCGGCCTGCTCGCGCCGCTGAGCGACTTTTTGGCGGCCGGTGAGCCAGGCGGTGTCGATACCCAGCGGCTGCAGCCACTGTTCGAAACTGCGGCGGTGCTGTTCGGCGAGTATCTCGGTCGGTGCCATCACAGCCACCTGATAGCCGTTGGCAACCGCCTGCACCGCTGCCAGGGCGGCCACCACGGTTTTACCGGAGCCGACATCGCCCTGCACCAGTCGCAGCATCGGCACCGGCCGGCCGATGTCGGCATAGATTTCCCCGGCAACCCGCTGTTGGGCGGGGGTCAGCTCGAAGTCCAGTTGTGCCAGCAGGCGTGCGGCCATGTCGTCCCGGGTGGCCAGTGGCGGAGCGCCTTCGGCCTGAATCTGTTGTCGTACCCGCCACAGGCTGAGTTGGTGGGCGAGCAATTCTTCAAACGCAAGGCGCTGCTGGTAGGGGTGCCGGCCTTCCAACAGTTCTGTGACCGGGGCATCGCGGGGCGGTTGGTGCAGATAGCGCAGGGCCTCAGCCAGGGCGACCTGGTTGTGCAGGCGGCGCAGTGTCGCCGGTATCAGCTCGCGCAGGCTGTGGCTGTCGAGCAGCGCCAGTGCCTGTTGCGCCAACCCCCGCAGGCGCTGCTGGGTCACGCCCTCGGTTACCGGGTAGATAGGGGTCAGGTGGGCCGACAGGGGTGGCGGCTGGGCCTGATCGAGAAAGTCGTACTCCGGGTGATACAGTTCCAGCCCCGAGGCGCCGCGCCGGGTTTCGCCGTAGCAGCGCAGCCGGGTACCCTGGCTCAGGCGCTGCTGTTGGGCGCCGGAAAAATGGTAAAAGCGCAGGGTCACCGTGCCGGTGTGATCCTGCAGGCGGCACATGAGACTGCGGCGGCGGCCGTAGACCACGTCGACGGCTTTGATTTCGCCCTCGATAACTACGCTGACATTGGCCTGCAGGGCGCCGATAGGCGTAACGCGGGTGCGATCCAGATAGCGCAGCGGCAGGTGGAACAATATATCCTGCAGCGTAAAGACACCGAGCCTGGCAAGCTTCTCCGCCAGTTGCTTGCCGACGCCTTTGAGAGCGGTGACCGCTACCTGGTCGACAGTCGGGCTGTTTGCAGCTGCATTGCCCTGTGCGGGCCCGGGTGGCGTGGAGCGGTTATTGGCCACGGCGGCTGATCAACTCAGGACATGTTCACCGAGCTGGCACTGGCTGATGGCCGTGCGCAACACGTCGATGGCCTTGTGGCGCGGGAAGCTGGCACGCCAGGCCAGGGCGACGGTGCGCGACGGACCCGGGTCGTCGAAGGGCCGGGTGACCAGCAGGCTGGGAGCGTATTGGGCGGCGCCGGCGGCGGAGCTCGGCAGTACGGTAATGCCGAGTCCGGAGGCGACCATATGGCGCAGGGTCTCCAGCGAGCTGCCGTCGGTGGCGGTGCGGATGCGGCCGTTCACTCCCTCCAGCGAGGGTTGCAGGTTGGGACAGGTTTCCAGCACCTGATCGCGAAAGCAGTGGCCCTCCCCCAGCAGCAGCACATTGTGCTCGTTGAGGTCTTGCGGCCGGACCTTGCTCTTTTTTGCCAGCGGGTGATCGCGAGTCATCAGTACGACAAAGGATTCGTCGTAGAGCGGTTGGGTAATGACGTCGGCCTCGGTAAACGGCAGCGAGATGATAATGGCATCCAGCTCGCCTTTGCGCAGCCGTTTGCGCAGAGTTGCGGTATAACCCTCCTCCACGAACAGCGACATGTTGCGCGCCAGCGCTTGCAGTTGCGGAATAAAATGGGGAAACAGGTAAGGGCCTATGGTAAATATGGCGCCGACTTTCAGGGGGCTGCTGAGCTGGTCTTTGCCGGCACTGGCGATGTCTTTGATAATCGAAGTCTGTTCCAGGACCAGTTGTGCCTGGGTGACGATTTTTTCGCCGAGCGGCGTGGGTTGTACCCGGGTTTTGGAGCGCTCGAACAGGGCCACACCCAACTCGTCCTCCAGCTTTTTGACCGCGATGCTGAGGGTCGGCTGGGACACGAAGCAACGCTCGGCGGCGCGGCCGAAGTGTTGTTCCTGAGACAGAGTAACGATGTAGCGCAATTCCGTGAGCGTCATAGGGGTGCACGAAGCCTTCCAGGTAGCGGGGCCACACAAGCGTTCCGCCAGTGGCGTCTATCTCCTTTCTATCGATTAGTTCTGGAAAGTTAGCAAGGAGTGGTAGTACTTTTCAATCTTTAATTCAGTTATCGACCCCTGAGGGTAAATTTCAACCGGATTTTACGGAGATATGGCAGATTGTCTGTAGAAAAGTTGTTAATCGTCGGTTGCGGCGATCTCGGCCGGCGCTTGGCGCGGCGGCTCGACCCCGCCGCTTTCGAAGTGCACGGTTTGCGTCGCAGTGACACAGCCCTGCCGGCGCCGATTCACGCCGTTAGCGGTGATGTGAGTGAGCGGGCGCCGACCGCGGCGCTGCTGCGGCGCGAGGCCTACGATGTCGTGGTGGCGACCCTGACGCCGGACGCGCGCAGTGATACCGGTTATCGGCGTGCCTACGTCGATACCATGACGGTGTTGACCAGTGAACTGGCCGCATTGAGTCACCCGCCGCGGCTGGTGATTTTTGTCTCCAGCACCAGTGTCTACGGTCAAAATGCCGGCGAGTGGGTGGATGAAAGCGCGCCGACCCGGCCGCAGAGCTTTTCCGGGCGGCGCCTGTTGGAAGCGGAACGGTGCCTGCTGGACAGTGGGCTGCCCGGCTGTGTGGTGCGCTTCTCGGGTATCTACGGTCGCGGCCGCGCGCGCCTGGTACAGCAGGTACGCGACGGTGCCGGCGCCTGTCAGGCGCCGCCCCAATACAGCAATCGCATTCACGCCGAAGACTGTGCCGGGGTGTTGCAACACCTAATGGCGTTGAGCCGCCGGCCCGGATCGCTGGCGCCCGTGTATGTGGCCAGTGATTGTGACCCCGCGCCCCTGTGGGATGTGAAGCAGTGGCTGGCCGGGCGCCTCGGCCTGCCGCCGGATCATTTGCAGCCGTCGGCCTCCCGGGGCCAGGGAAAGCGCTGCAGCAATCGCCTGCTGCTGTCGACGGGTTACCGGTTTCAGTACCCGGATTACCGCAGTGGTTACGGTGCTGAGTTGGATGAATCCCAAAACCCTAGATCACCATAATGGCATCGGCCTCGATTTGCGCGCCCTTGGGTAACTCCTTGACGCCGACCGCTGCCCGCGCAGGGTAAGGCTCTTCGAAGTATTGCGCCATCACTTCATTGACGGTGGTGAAGTTGCCCAGGTCGGTGAGAAAAATATTCAATTTCACCACATGGGCGAGGCTGCCGTTGGCGGCTTCGCAGACGGCGCGCAGGTTTTTAAACATCTGGTGAGCCTGACTGGCGCAGTCGCCGTCCACCAGGGTCATGGTGTCCGGATCGAGCGGAATCTGGCCGGAGAGGTAGACGGTGTTGTTGACCTTGACCGCCTGCGAGTAAGTGCCGATGGCGGCCGGGGCTTTGTCGGTAGAGATAATGGCTTTGTTGGTCATGACGGTGTCCCGCGTTTCAATATCGTATCGAGGTTGTGTCTGTGCATTGAGCGATGGGTATTAATTTTTGCTTCGGCTGATGCGAATGACCGAGTGCATGTTGCGAATGCGGCGCATGATGTTGGCGAGATGGATGCGGTTGTTGACGCCGATACAGAGGTTTATCACGCTGTTGTGGGCGTCGCGCTCGTCGACGTTGATCTGTTCGATGTTGGCGCCCTGCTCGGTGATGCGAGTGGCCAGGGTGGCGATGATACCGCGCTCGGATTCCACCTCCACGCGCACATCCACGAGGAATTCACCGGTTACCGTGGGGGCCCAGTTGACCTGGTTGATTTTTTCCGGATTGCTGCGCAAATCGCTGACGTTGCGGCAGGTATCCTGGTGAATGACCAGGCCCTTGCCGGCACTGATATGACCGATAATGGGGTCGCCGGGAATGGGCCGGCAGCAGCGCGCGAAGCTGATCATCAGACTGTCGGCCGATTCGATCATCAGCGGCGAGTAGATATTGCCCGGGCCGGCGCTTTCCTGGGCTGTCTCGGCGCGCAACAGCTTGGCTACTGCCTGGGCGATACGGTTGCCGAGGCCGATGTCCTCCAGCAGGCTGTCGAGCGACTGGGCGTGAGTCTCGTGCAAAAGCTGCCGGACTTGTGATTCGTCGAGCTTGTCCAGGTGGGTGCCGCTGCTGCTCAGGGCGCGGTTGAGCATGCGCCGGCCCAGCTCGATGGACTCGTGATGGCGCTGGTTTTTCAGAAAGTGGCGGATGGCGCTGCGCGCCTTGCCGGAGGCGACAAAATCCAGCCAGTTGGGGTTGGGCTGGGCCCCCGGCGCGGTGATGACGGTTACCTTCTGGCCGCTTTGCAGCGGCTGCGACAGCGGTGCCAGGCGCTCGTTGATACGGCAGGCGACACAACTGTGCCCTATATCGGTATGCACGGCGTAGGCGAAGTCCACCGGTGTGGCACCCGAGGGCAGCTCGACGATATTGCCTTTGGGGGTGAAGACGTAGACCTCATCCGGGAACAGGTCGATCTTCACGTTCTCGATAAACTCCAGCGAATTGCCGGCGCGCTGTTGGATTTCCAGCAACCCCTGCACCCACTGGCGGGCGCGGGCGTGACTGGTAACCGAGGCGGCGCTGCTGTCGGACTTGTACAGCCAGTGAGCGGCGATGCCGTTGTTGGCCATCTCGTCCATTTCCTTGGTGCGAATCTGGACCTCGATCGGCACCCCGTGCATACCCAGCAGCACGGTGTGCAGTGACTGGTAACCGTTGGCTTTGGGAATGGCGATATAGTCTTTGAACTCGCTGACGATGGGCTTGTACAGGTTGTGAATGGCCCCCAGCACGCGGTAGCAGGTGTCCACGTTGTGGACGATAATGCGAAACGCGTAGACGTCCATGATTTCCTTGAACGATTTCTTCTTCTGCCGCATTTTCTGGTAGATGCTGAACAGGTGCTTTTCGCGGCCGATGATCAGCGCGGTAATACCCTCGCGCTCCAGTCGCAGTTCCAGGGTCTGTTGAATTTTCTCCACCAGCTCTTTGCGATTGCCGCGCGCGGTTTGCAGCGCTGCCTGCAGGCGCCGGGTGCGCAGCGGGTACATGGCTGAAAAACCCCGGTCTTCAAACTCCACCCGCATATCATTCATGCCCAGGCGGTTGGCAATGGGGGCGTAGATTTCGAGGGTCTCTTTGGCGATGCGGCGTTTTTTCTCGGGATTGAGGGCGGCCAGGGTGCGCATATTGTGGAGGCGGTCGGCCAGTTTCACCAGAATCACGCGGATGTCCTTGGCCATTGCCAGCGCCATTTTCTGGAAGTTCTCCGCCTGCTTTTCCGCCTGGGATTCAAATTCGATTTGCGTCAGTTTGCTGACGCCGTCCACCAGCTCGGCAACGGTATCGCCGAACTGGTCGGTCAAGGCCTGTTTGCCGATACCGGTGTCTTCGATGACGTCGTGCAGCATGGCCGCCGCCAGGCTCTGGTGGTCCATGTGCATGTTCGCCAGCACATTGGCGACGGCCAGCGGGTGGGTGATATAGGGCTCACCGCTGCGGCGCAGTTGGCCGAAGTGGGCCTGATCGGCGTAATAATAGGCCCGCCGGACGAGGTTGATCTGTTTGGCTTCGAGGTAGGAGGACAGGCGGTGACTCAGCGCGTCAATGGTTTGCAATGGCGTCCTCCTTCAATGGGGTTACTCTTCGGGCCGGGATTCCGGCATTCCCATGCTTTCCTGGTCGTCGTCGGTCTGGGCCAGGATGCTGGCGTCGACCAGGCCCTGTTCGATTTCGCGCAGGGCGATTACCGTGGGCTTGTCATTTTCTTCATCGACCAGGGGGTCTTTGCCGCCGACGGCGATCTGGCGGGCGCGTTTGCTGCCTACGATGACGAGTTCGAAACGGTTATCAACATGGTCCAGACAGTCTTCAACGGTAATACGCGCCATAGGGGGTTCCAGTAAGTTCTCGGTTCGGGGTTGCCGGCTGGTTGAAACACGCTAATTCATCGAGCAGCTCCACTCATCATTTATCGAGCTGGCCTGACAATTGATCAATTGATCGCGCTGGCGATCAATCAAGAGTGCCCAAGTCCAAGCGGCCGCTACCGGCATTATGCGTCAGATTTAAAAAGTCGGCCAGTGTACGCAAAATGATCTGTCAGGACAATAGCTCCATCAACAATTGTTGCCGGTTCTGCTGTTGGCGGTCCAGGCGCAGGCTGTGGGCGGTGATCAGCGCCTGGAATTCCGCCAGCGCGGTGTCGAAGTCGTCGTTGACGATCAGGTAATCCGACTCCACATAATGGGACATTTCGGCACTGGCCTCGCGCATGCGTCGCTCGATGATCGCCGCATCGTCCTGGCCGCGTCCGGTCAGCCGTTGGCGCAGGGCCTGGCGCGAGGGCGGCAGGATAAACACGCCGATCGCCTCGGGACACTGCCGGCGCACCTGCTGGGCGCCCTGCCAGTCGATTTCGAGAATCACATCCAGGCCCTGGGCCAGGGTATCGTCCACCCAGGCTTTGGAGGTCCCGTAGTGATTGCCAAATACCTCGGCCTGTTCCAGGAACTGACCCTGTTCCAGCATATCGACGAAGTGTTTGCGGCTGACAAAATGGTAGTTGGTGCCGTCTACCTCACCGGGCCGGATGGCGCGGGTGGTGTGGGATACAGAGACCCTTACCCGGGACAGGGTGTCGGCCAGTGCCTTGACCAGGCTGGTTTTGCCGGCGCCGGAGGGGGCGGAGACAGTAAACAGGGTACCGCGGCTGCTCATATCGATCCTGCCTAAATGGATTACAGTCAGTAAGAGATTATTCGATATTTTGGATTTGTTCGCGCATTTGCTCAATGAATACTTTGAGCTCCACCGCTACCTGGGTGGTTTCGCTGACGACGGACTTGGAGGACAGGGTGTTGGCCTCTCGGTTCAGCTCCTGCATGAGAAAATCCAGGCGCCGGCCGATGGCGCCGGACTGACCGAGGGCGCGCTTGACCTCGGCGACGTGGGTATCGATGCGATCGAGTTCCTCGTCGACATCGGCCTTTTGTGCCAGATAGACCATTTCCTGCTCGAGTCGGTCCCGATCCACTTCCGCCTTGAGGGCTTCCAGACGCGCCTGCAATCGCTGGCGCTGGGACTGCAGGATACCGGGCAGCAGTCCGCGCACCTGCGCCACCTCTGCGCTAATACTGTCGAGACGCCTGGCAATGAACTGTCCCAGTTCCTCGCCCTCGCGCAGGCGGTGGGCGACGAGTTGCTCGAGGGCGGTTTCAAACAGCGCCAGGGCCGCTTCCATAATGGTTTCCGTATCGGCCCCCTGCTCTTGGATAACACCCGGCCAGAGCAGGATATCCAGTGCGCTGACCGGTGCCGGGTCGGCCAGGAGATCATTTATCTGGTGGGCGGCGTTGGATATCTGATGGGCCAGCTCCTGATTAATGTCGAGGTCGCCGGTGGCGCCCGGGTCGCGCTGCAGGTGCAGGTAGGCTTCCAGTTTGCCGCGCTGCAGTTGCTTGCGCACCCGGTCGCGCAGCGGCTGTTCCAGCGCGCGCAGGGTGTCGGGCAGGCGAAAGTGCGGTTCGAGGTAACGGTGGTTGACACTGCGCAGCTCCCATATCAATGTTGCCCAGGGATGTTTGGCTTCCAAGCGGGCGAACCCGGTCATACTGCGCGGCATACTGTCGATCCTGTTTTTTATTGGTATTGCTTTTTGTTTGTCGGCGGTGCTTCTTATTTGCGGTGTTTCTTACGTTGGCTGTGCTTTCTGCCAATGTGCTTTCTACTAATGTGCTACCAATGTGTTTTCTACCAAGGCGCTTGCTCTCAAAACGCTGTCTACCACTGGTGCCTTTCATCCCATGGTACTGTCTGCCGAGATGCTTCTTTGCACGATATTACCCGTTTTTTTCGGCTGCTGCCGCCGGCAGATATGGCTACCCGGTTTCCAACAGCCGTCCGTTACGGGTGTCAGCCGACATAATGGTATCACAGGTTTTTATGTGGCAAAGGTTGCTATATCCAACATCCAGGTCGGGTATAATCGGTGCCCTTTCTCCTCTACCAGCAGAACCAACCAGCAGGAATAAAGATGCAAAGACCCAGCGGCCGCAACTTCGACCAACTCAGAGATATTCGCCTTACCCGTCACTACACTAAACACGCGGAGGGCTCGGTGCTGGTGGAATTCGGCGAGACCCGGGTGATCTGCACGGCCAGTGTGGACAGCGGGGTGCCGCGCTTCCTGCGCGGTGAAGGCCGGGGCTGGATTACCGCCGAGTACGGCATGTTGCCGCGCTCCACCGGCTCGCGTATGAACCGCGAAGCGGCCCGTGGCAAACAGGGGGGGCGCACGGTGGAGATTCAGCGCCTGATCGGCCGCTCGCTGCGGGCGGCGGTCGACCTGGAGGCGCTGGGTGAAAACACGGTCACCATCGATTGTGATGTTATTCAGGCCGACGGTGGCACCCGCACCGCGGCTATTACCGGAGCCTGTGTCGCACTGGCCGATGCGCTCGGGCAGATGCAGCGGGACAAACTGGTACCGGCCGATCCGTTGAAGACCCTGATCGCCTCGGTGTCCGTGGGCCTGTATGAGGGCCAGCCGGTGCTGGACCTGGATTACCTGGAAGACTCCAACGCCCAGACCGATATGAATATCGTGATGGCGGAAAACGGCGCCATCGTCGAGATCCAGGGCACCGCCGAGGCCGATCCGTTCAGTGAGGCGGAATTTGCCGCCATGTTTGGTTTGGCAAAGCAGGGCATCGTGGAATTGAACCGGCTGCAGAGAGAGGCGCTGGCGTGAGGTCGGCACGCAGATGTAGACGTCGACCCGCTGCCAGCGGCGCTTACAGCTCGATGTCGTAGTCCATGATGACCGGCAGGTGGCTCGAGAATACCTGGTTTTTATAAATGGCACCGTACTCAACGCGGCTGCGCAACGCTGACGAGATAACCTGGTAGTCGACGCGCCGGCCATCGCCGCGGCCGACTTCGTTGCTCGGCCACCAGGTGTATTCGTCACCGTCTTTTATGACTCGCCGGAACGCGTCGCTGTAACCCAACTGCGTGAACAGTTGGTCCATCCACTTTTGTTCGTGAGGCAGGCAGCCGGGGCTGTGCTGGTTGTTTTCCCAGTCCTGGACGTCCTGGCGGTTATGGGTGGTGGCCCAATTACCGCAGAAGATATAGTCGCGGCGCTTGCGGGTGATCTTGTTGAGGTGCGCCTGAAGGTCGTCGAAAAAAGCGTCTTTGGTTGCCTGGGCCTGTTCCGGGTCGGGCTGGTCGAAAGCGTTCGGTGCCAGCAGCGAGCCGACACTGAGGCGATCAAAATCCGCTTGCAGGTAGCGCCCGTCCATGTCCACGCCGCTGGAGAATCCCATACCGTAGATAAGGGCCTTCGGCTGGTAGCGACTGTAGATGGCGACGCCATTATGGTGCTGTTTGCCCGAGTCGAAAAAATAGGCATTGTAGCCCTCTGGATGAAAGACGGGATCATCCAGTTCGTACTCCAGGGCACGCAAGTCCTGAAGGCAAATAATGTCTGCGTCCTGGCTGGCTATCCAATCGAAAAGACCGCGTTGGGCAGCTTGATGGATGCCGTCGACGCTGAGACTGATAATTCTCATATTAGCCCCTTGTTAACGGACTGTGTATGATACCGGGCTTTATACTTTTTTGTTAGCTGTGGCGCGCTTGCAAAGCAACTTTAGTTTCTACCGTTATCGCAGTTTGTGGTTAGAGGTATTTAGTTGGTTTTGAAGACATAGGCAAATTATTAGTGACCTTTGTCACTGCTTGCGGCGGCCGTTTGAATTAGGGTAAGCGAATGCAACCGGCACAAGTGTAGCGGCTGCGGGAAACATCTTCTCCGACGCTAAACTACATGGGTAATATTTGGACGATCGACAGGACATTGCCATGCAGCAGTACCAGCGCGATTTTATCCGCCTGGCCATTCGCCATCAGGCCCTGGGTTTTGGTGAGTTCACGCTCAAATCGGGTCGCTTGAGTCCTTATTTCTTCAATGCCGGGCGCTTTCAAACGGGGGCTGCGCTGGCGCAACTGGGGCGCCATTACGCCGCTGCCGTGTGCGCCGCCGGGGTTGACTTCGATATGGTGTTCGGGCCTGCCTACAAAGGCATACCTCTGGCTGCTGCCACCGCCGTGGCCCTGGCCGACCACCACGCCCGCGACCTGCCCTATTGCTTCAACCGCAAAGAGGCCAAGGACCACGGCGAGGGCGGCACGCTGGTGGGGGCACCGCTGCGCGGGCGGGTGTTGATCGTCGATGATGTCATTACCGCGGGAACTGCGGTGCGCGAGGTGATGTCCATAATTTCTGCCGCCGGTGCTGAACCCGCGGCGGTGCTTATTGGTCTAAACCGCCAGGAGCGGGGCAAACAAGCGCTGTCGGCCATTCAGGAGGTGGAGCAGGAGTACGGTGTTCCGGTGGTGAGTATTATCGATCTCGGGCATATTCTCGCTTACCTGGAGGAGCAGGGTGATCAGGCCGCCAACCTGGCCGCGATACGTCAATATCGGGCTGCCTATGGCGTCGATTAAACGGATTGTAACGTTTGTGTCCGGGGTCCTGAGTATTCTGCGGGACCGATTAACCATGGTGAAAGCTAAGCTGTCAGAAATGTTGCCAGAAACCTGCTTGAAAACTATGTTTCCAAAAACACTGTTTCCAAAAACACCGTCTCCTAAAGCGGCGTGTCGTATCGTTTTTATCGCTATATTGGGTTGTGTCGCAGCCGGCGCGGCCGTGGCGGAGATTTTTATCTATCGCTATGTGAATGAGGACGGTGTAAAAGTCATTAACCACTTTATCCCGCCCGAATTTGCGCAAAAGGGTTATGAGGTGCTGAATCGCTCGGGCGAGGTGGTGAAGGTCGTCCAACCCGCAGTGTCCAAGGAAGAGGCGGCACAACGAGAAAAGGTGCGTGTAGAGCAGGAGGCCTTGGCGCGCTGGGATAAATCCCTGCGTCGGCGCTACAGTACTGTCGGTGACATCGAGGCTGCCAAGGAGCGCAAGCTGGGACAGTTGAATGCCAATATGTCGCTGCTGCGCACCAACATCACCGGCTTGCGCGAAGAACTGGAAACCCATCAGTCACGGGCTGCCAATCTGGAGCGTGCCGGGCGTTTCATCCCGCAGTCGCTGTTGACCAATATCCGCAATCTGAAAAGCGAACTCGAGCACACCAAAGCCCAGGTGATCCAGCGCGAGGCGGAGTACGATGAGGTGGCGGCCAAATATGACCGCGATATTGAACGCTTCAAAGAGATTGCGGTGAATTAGGGAGCTGACTCGGTTGAGTCGCGGCCTGCCGGCGTTGGTCTCAATTCAATGGTTGTAACTCTTCGCGCAAAAAACCCTGCACCAATACCGGCCACTGATCCTCCCAGTGCTCGGTCGGCATGCGAGTGAATTCGCTGCGCACGAACTGTGCGATACGACCCTCGGCAGTGGCCATAAGCAGACTGGCGGCGGCGGTAATCGGCAGGCTCGGGCGTATACCTTCGCGAATTTCCGCCTCCCTCAAAATCTGTTTCAGTTGTGTCTCCAGCCGGTCGAACAGTTGCATCACGCGCGTGCGCAGGCGCTCGGTCTCGCCCGCCAGGGCGTCGCCGGTAAGGATGCGGGTAATGCCGGGGTTGCGCTCGGTAAATGTCAGTAGCAGGAGTAAAATCTTCTGGCACCGATCTATGGCTCCGGGTTCTTCCGACATGATCAAGTTGATACGGGAAAAAATCGTGTCTTCGATAAATTCGATGAGCCCTTCGAACATTTTTGATTTGCTGGGAAAGTGCCGGTAGAGCGCCGCCTCCGAAACGCCCACCTGTTTTGCCAGGGCGGCGGTGGTGATACGTGCGCCGGGGCAGGCTTCCAACATATGCGCTAAAGCTTCGAGAATTTGCTGGCGGCGGGAAACTTTATGGCTCGCTTTGTTCATGATTTATTATTGGTCGACCTGCGGATCAAATCGCATCGGATTGGTATCAGCATCACCGGTTCGTGCCGTGCAGCAGGTGACTCCAAGAGTTGCTGGATGCTGGCTGACAAGCTCTATCACCTGTTTACACAAGCCCTCTATCCTATCCACATCTGTGCGCTGCTTCAACAATTAGCGACAGTGAATTCTGAGATTTCCGGTCAAAAAGAGCCTTCAGCGGTTTGATAGGGAGCCTTCAGCGGTTTGATAGAGAGCCTTCAGCGGTTTGATAGAGAGCCTTCAGCGGTTTGATCGACAGCCTTCAGCGGTTTTATTAAGAGCCTTCGGCGGTTTGATAGAGAGCCTTCAGCGGTTTGATAGACAGCCTTCAGCGGTTTTACAAAAAGCCCCCGGCGCTTTGGCAGATAGCCTTTCGCTATTGGTGCCAAGCCTGCAGCGCTTGGCAACCGCTTTCAACCCTGGCGCCGATTACTGATCAGGGTTCCCACTCCCACATCTGTAAAGATTTCCAACAGTACGGCGTGGGCAACCCGACCGTCAATAATATGTGAGCTGGCCACGCCGGACTTGACCGCTTCCAGTGCGCAACGGATTTTTGGCAGCATGCCCCCATGGATAGTGCCGTCGGCGATAAGTCCATCGACCTGATCGGTACTGAGACCGGTCAAGACGTTGCCGTCCTTATCCTGCAGTCCCGCCACGTTGGTCAATAGTATCAGTTTCTCTGCCCGCAGCACCTCGGCGATTTTGCCGGCCACCAGATCGGCGTTGATATTGTAGGAAACGCCGCTTTCCCCTACGCCGATAGGTGCTATTACCGGAATGAAATGGCTGTTGATCAACATGTCGATGACCGAAGTGTTAATGGACTGCACCTCGCCCACATGGCCGATATCGATGATTTCGGTTGCTTTCATATCCGGCGTCTGGCGACTGACTGACAGTTTTTTGGCGCGGATCAACTGGCCGTCTTTACCGGTCACCCCGATCGCCTGACCGCCGTTACGGCTGATAAGGTTGACAATTTGTTTATTGACTGTTGCACCTAGCACCATTTCCACCACATCCATGGTTTCACTGTCGGTGACGCGCATACCGTCGACGAAGTTGCTTTGTATATTGAGTTTTTGCAGCAACTGCCCGATCTGGGGGCCGCCGCCGTGCACCACTATGGGGTTCATGCCCACCAGTTTCATCAGTACCACATCGCGGGCGAAACTGTTTTGCAGCTCGGTGTCGATCATGGCATTGCCGCCGAATTTTACGACAATGGTTTTGCCGGTAAAGCGCTGGATATAGGGAAGTGCTTCGGTCAACACCTTGGCGATATTCATCGCGGCATCGCGCGCAAGGGACATAATGGAAACCTTAGGATGTTAGCAGTTGTATTTGACACCTATGTCAGATGTATGCCACGGGCGTTAAAAGTTTAGTGCCAGATCGGCATCGAGTTTGAGCAGCTCTCGCTTGAAAACCTTTTGTACCTGGCGAATGTCTTCTTCTGTCTCGCCCTCAAAACGCAGGGTGATGGCAGCGGCGGTATTCGATGCGCGGACCAGTCCCCAGCTCTTTTCATAATCCACCCGCAGGCCGTCGACGGTGGTGATCTTGCCGTTTTGGAAGTCCCCCTGACTGACCAGCGCGCGAATCAGGGGAAACTTTTTCTCCTCATCCGTCGGGATACGAATTTCCGGCGTCGCCGGCAGTGCCGGGAAGCCGGCGAAAATGGTGTCCAGGTCCTGGTCGCGCAGGCTCATGATTTCTATCAGGCGCGCCGCTGCGTACATGCCGTCGTCGAAGCCGTACCAGCGGTCTTTGATAAAGATATGGCCGGAGAACTCGCCGCCGAGCATGGCGTCGCTCTCCAGCATTTTGGCTTTCATATGCGAGTGGCCGGACTTCCATATGACCGGTCGCCCGCCGTAGCTGGTAATCAGGCCGTTGAGCTGCCGCGTGCATTTGACATCGAAAATGACATCCGCGCCCGGACAGCGGGACACGATATCTTTGGCGAACAGCATCAACAGGCGATCGGGCCAGATAATTTCGCCCTTTGGGGTAACGGCCATGATGCGGTCGCCGTCGCCGTCGAAGGCGACCCCGATGTCGGCGTTGCTCTGGCGCACCTTGTCGATCAGGTCGGCCAGGTTTTCGGGCCGGGTGGGGTCCGGATCGTGGTTCGGGAAACTGCCGTCGATTTTGCAGTGCAGGGGAATGACATCGCAGCCCAGCTCTTCGAACAGCGCCGGCGCCACCTCGCTGGTGGCGCCGTTGCCGGCATCGATGACAATCGATATCTCTCCCGCCAGCGCTACATCGGAAAAAATCCTGTCGATATACTCTGCGGTTATGTCCCGCTGCTCTTCGCTGCCCTGCCCCGAGTGGAAATCCCGGCGCAGGATGCGCGAGCGCAGTTGCTGAATATCATCGTCGGCGAGAGCGCCGCCGCCCAGCACCAGTTTGAAACCGTTGTACTCGGCCGCATTGTGGCTTGCGGTTACCATAACACCGCTGTTGGTGGTGCCCGTCTCACAGGTGGCGTAGTAGAGCACCGGTGTCGGCACCAGACCGATGTTGATGACGTTGCAGCCGGTGCTGAGAATGCCTTTGATCAGGCTGGCGGTCAGCTCCGGGCTGTGGCTGCGGCCGTCGCGTCCCACCAGCAGCGCTGTCTCCCCCCGGTCCAGCGCTTCGCTGGCTGTGGCGCGGCCGATAAACTCCGCCAGCTCAGCGGTGAGTTCAGTGCCTACAACACCGCGGATGTCGTAGGCCCGAAAGATCGCCGCCGGTATATCCTTGGTTTGGGCACCCGAGGCTACGGAGTCGGGCTGGGTGCCGCCGGCAGTGGCGGACGATTCCTGCAACCCGAGCAGGTCGCGATCCTCATCGGCCACATCGATATCGAGAATATCCTGGTCGATGGTGTCGGCGAGTGTCTCCCCGGTGCTGGCCGCGGCGGCGGGATCCGGTGTCGCCCCGGCCTGTCGCCTGGCAGCGGACGGCGGCAACAGCCGGGGGTGTTTGGCCAGCTGATAGCTGCCGGCCAGGGTGATGGCGGCTATCAGTGCCAGTACCAGAATCAACGGCAGGGGATTGACCGCGGCCTGTTCCGCCAGGGCGGGGCCCGGTGTGAAGCGGATTTTCCAGTGGGTGTCGGCGACGCTGTGTACCTGGCCGGCGCCGAGGTCGCCTGCGCCGATGGCGACAACGGTTTTCGGGGCTGAGAGCGGAAACTGCTGCATCAGTTCAGCCTTGCCGAGATGGCTGTCGGTCTCGCTCAACAAAGGCTGCAGGCTGTCGTTGCCAAGGCTGATAAACAGTGTGCCCGCCACCGGCTTTTCCGCCTCGGCAGGTATCGGGGCAACGGCGTGTAAAATCCAGGCGCCGTCGAGGCTGCTGGCCTCAGGTGTCACCGGCGTGCGTTTTTCAGCGCGGTTGATCATATCCAGCTCGGCAAAGCGCAGCGGCACTGCGCCGCTTGCGTCCACGTCCGCGGTATTCAGCGGAATGAAGCGGATGGCGATCGCATCGACCAGGGTTCGCCCTATGCCGTTGCGAAAAACCCGCAGTGCTGTCGCGTTGTTGTCGGCCAGGGCCTGTGCCAGACCCGGCTGCGCGGCAAGGCGTTCAATGTCGGCCTGCAATTGTGTAAGCCGCTCTCCGGTCCTGCTTGCCAGTTGCTGACCTATGGAGTCTGTCAGTCGATCCAGTCGCTGTTGTTGTGCCTCGACAACCCATTTGGTATAGGCCCAGTAAGCCAGGCCGATATTCAACATCAACATCACCGCCAGAACGATGCCCTGGCGTTTCTTTTGCGCTTTTCGATCTGCCGCTGCCCCTGTTTTTGTGTTCGGCGGCGAGGTCGTTTGGGCTTCCACGCTGTTTTTCCTTTAGAGCCGTTGTTTCGGTTGAATAGTTGTCAGTGCAGAAAAGTGACCGGTGAATCAGTTATTTTACGCCAATTGTCTGGCAATTCGCTCGACCAAGTCACGGGCCAATTGATGCTTGCTGCGGCGCGACAGGTTTTCTTCACGCTGCGGCCACACCAGGGTGACGGCGTTCTCATCACTGTTAAAGCCAATGTCGGAACGGGAGACATCATTGGCCACCACCAAATCGAGTTGTTTGCGCTCCAGTTTATCGCGGGCGTAATCGATCACGCGTTCGGTTTCCGCAGCGAAGCCTACCGTAAACGGCTTGGGTGTATGGGCCGCCATCGCGGCGACTATGTCCGGGTTTTTTACCAGCTCTATTACCAGCGTGTCGCGCTCGCCTTTTTTAATTTTTTGCGCGGCGGCCTGATCCGGTCGATAGTCCGCCACTGCCGCGGTGGCGATAAAGACATCACAGTCCGGCAGGGCCTGCAGGCTGGCGGCGTACATCTCCTCGGCACTTACAACCGGTAGCAGTGTGACCCGCTCCGGACTGGGCAGGTGGGTGGGTCCACTGATCAACACCGTGGTGGCGCCCGCTTCCCGCGCCGCTTCGGCCAGTGCATAGCCCATTTTGCCGGAGCTGTGATTGCTGATATAGCGGACCGGGTCCAGTGCCTCGCGGGTGGGGCCGGCGGTAATCACCACCCGCTTGCCGGCCAGGCTGCCGGTATCGAACAGCCCGGCGCAATGTGCGGCGATAGCGGCGGGTTCCAGCATGCGACCGGGGCCCACATCACCGCAGGCCTGGCTGCCGGTGTCGGGTCCGACGGTGACGACGCCTTGCCGCTGCAACTGCGCCAGATTGTTTTGCGTGGCCGCATTGCGCCACATTGCCTGATTCATGGCCGGGGCCACACAGATAGTGGCGGCGGTTGCCAGGCACACGGTGCTCAGCAGATCGTCGCCCTTACCCTGTGCCAGGCGCGCCATAAAATCGGCGCTGGCGGGGGCGATCAACAGCAGGTCCGCCCAGCGCGCCAGGGCGATATGGCCCATGCCCGCCTCCGCCTCAGGGTCCAGCAGTGTGGTATGTACCGGGTGGCCGGACAGCGCCTGCATTGTCAGGGGCGTAATAAACTCCTGAGCCGCTGCCGTCATCACGACGCGCACTTCGGCCCCCTGGTCCTGCAGTCGGCGGATAATTTCGGCGCTTTTATAGGCGGCGATGCCGCCGGTGACGCCGAGAAGTATGTGTTTGTTGTTCAGGGAGCTCATGCCGCAGTCTTGAATGTCACTTGTCTCTAACCAGAAGCCTTTATCTGAATTTGGCCCGTCGCTTTTCTAACAGCGTCCTGGTGCAGACCCCAATTGGAAATGGGACCCGGGGTGTGGCTATTGCCGCTAAAAACCGCCGGTAGCACAGCCGCGGACCCGGGAAAAGCCAGTACCATATCACCCCAGGTCATAATTACCAGTGAGTTGCTTAAATTTCATTATATGCTTGCTCGACAGGGTTTCGCCAGGCTGCTTTAATACCGGATCGGCGTCGTGTTCAGCGCGCCGTTATGCCGGCGACAGGGCAACAAGGAGTGTGCAAGCATGGCGATCAGGGATTGGCCCAGCGCCGAGAGACCCAGGGAAAAACTGCTGTCCAGAGGTGCTGGGGTACTGTCCGACGCCGAGCTGCTGGCGATTTTTCTGCGCACCGGCTGCCGCGGCAAGTCAGCGGTTGACCTGGCGCGGGAGTTGCTGGCGCAGTTCGGCGGGCTCAGGCAACTGCTGGAGGCCGATCAGCAGTGCTTTTGCCGGGCCCGGGGATTGGGCATGGCCAAGTTCTCTCAATTGCAGGCGACCCTGGAAATTGCCCGGCGTCACCTCCGCGAGACCCTCGACCGGGAGGATGCTCTGGAAAGTCCGGCGGCGGTGCGACAGTATCTGCGCGCACACCTGCGCCACCAGCAGCAGGAAGTATTTGCCGTACTGTTTCTGGACAGTCAAAATCGACCGCTGGCTTATGAAGAGCTGTTTACCGGCACTATCGACGGCGCCAGTATCTATCCGAGGGAAGTGGTTAAGCGGGCCCTGCACAGAAACGCCGCCGCACTGATACTGGCCCATAACCACCCCTCGGGCATTGCCGAGCCGAGTCAGGCCGACATTCGCATTACTGAGCGCCTGCGCCAGGCGCTGGGGTTGATCGATGTGCGGGTTTTGGATCATATGGTCGTGGGTGACACCGAGGTGGTCTCCTTTGCCGAGCGGGGCCTGCTGTAGTGCATAGGTAGTGCATAGGTAGTGCATAGGTAGTGCCCAGGTGGCGTAGATGGTAGTACACCGGAGACAGATGGTGGATTTTGCCGCCAGCGGCAGTGAAATCTTGCTATTGCCGGGTCGTTCTGGTATAAAACGCCGCTCTTTGTGGCGGGGGCATAGCGAAATCTCCCCGTGTCGCCCAACCGAAACCAGCGGGCGATAGAGCGAGTGATTTGTATTGACGAGGCGGGAAAATGTCCAAGGTATGTCAGGTTACAGGCAAGCGTCCGGTAACCGGTAACAATGTTTCTCATGCGAAAAACCACACCAAGCGTCGTTTTTTGCCTAATCTGCACACCCACCGGTTTTGGGTTGAGGCGGAAAAGCGCTTTGTGAAGCTGCGTGTTTCAGCTAAAGGTATGCGTATTATCGACAAGCAGGGTATCGAGCAGGTGCTGGGTACGCTGCGCGCCCGCGGCGAGAAAGTCTAGGAGATTGTAAAATGCGCGAAAAGATTCGTTTAAATTCCAGTGCCGGCACCGGCCATTTTTATACCACCACCAAGAACAAGCGCAATATGCCGGAGAAGATGGAAATCATGAAGTTCGATCCGGTGGTGCGCAAGCACGTGATGTATAAAGAAGGCAAGATCAAGTAGATCGGTTTGCCACCTGCCGACCTCCCGGGTGCCCCGAGGGCCGAAGGTGGTAAATCAGGTCAGGTCAGGGCAGGTCAGGTCAGTAGAGAGAGAAAGCAGGACCCTTCTAAAAACCCGGTGCAAACCGGGTTTTTTTGTGGCTGTTAAGTTTCTTGTGCGTCGTCACAGCGGGTACTAGAATGACCGTTCCGGTATTGTATTCCCCACCTTCAGGCGCTCTTGCCATGCCAAGCCCGAAAACCTTTGATCGATACGCCGCGCCCCGCACCGCAGTGCCCCTGGTACCGGGGACGCGCCTGAGCGACGCCTGGCAGCGGATACGGCACCGGTAAACGCACTACTATTGGGCCGCCTGCCGGCTTGAACCCGGCAAAGGCTGCGATAGTAAAAGCTATTCGATATAAGTTCTAGAGGAGCTATCATGGAATTTTTGCGCACCCCCGACGCTCAATTTGAAAACCTGCCCGACTACCCGTTTGCGCCCCATTACCTTACTGTGGACGACACCGAAGGCGGGCAACTGCGGGTTCACTACCTGGACGAGGGGCCCGCCGGTGCCGATCCGGTGTTGCTGATGCACGGGGAGCCGTCCTGGTCTTATTTGTATCGGAAAATGATTCCCATCCTGGTAGAGGCGGGCCATCGGGTGCTGGCGGTGGACCTGATCGGCTTTGGACGCTCCGACAAGCCCACCCGGCGCAGCGACTATACCTACGCACGCCACGTCGCCTGGATGCAAAGCTGGCTGGAACAGGTCGACTTGGCGAGCGCGACCCTGGTCTGCCAGGACTGGGGCGGCTTAATCGGCCTGCGCCTGGTGGCGGAAAACCCCGATCGCTTCGCCCGCGTGGTGGCGGCCAATACCATGTTGCCGACCGGTGACCACGACCCGGGAGAGGCCTTTCTGCAATGGCAGAAGTTTTCTCAAGAGGTCGAGGAGTTTCCCACCGGTAAGATTATCAGCGGTGCAGTGACCGCAGAGCTGCCCGCCGCCGTTATTGCCGCTTATGACGCCCCGTTCCCGGACGAGCGCTATAAAGAGGGCGCCCGCCAATTCCCACTGCTGGTGCCCACCGCGCCCGACAATCCGGCGCGGGAGAAAAACCTGGCCGCCTGGGAGGTATTGAAACAGTGGCGCAAGCCCTTCCTGACGGCATTCAGCGATGCCGATCCGATTACCCGCGGTGGCGACAAGGTATTCCAGAAGCTTGTGCCCGGCACTGCCGGGCAGGCGCATACGACCATCGAAAATGGCGGGCACTTTTTGCAGGAAGATCAGGGCGAGGCACTGGCGCAAGTGACGGTGAAGTTTATCGCCGACAATCCGCGTTAGGGCAGCCCCGCCTCACCCGGTTGCAGTGAGTGCCCCGGGTGTCGGGGCACCGGTGAAGGTTTTACTTCAATTGCAGGTGCAGGCGGTTGATGGTATTGACCCCGGTCTTATTGCGCAGCCGCACCAGCCGGTTTACCTGGCCCAGCGACGTCAGCATGGCGTAGACGGGACCCAGATAGCCCTGCTTGTGCAGTGCGGTCAGTTTCTCGTCATCGAGGTTTTGCAGTTTTTCCTGGTGAATAGTGTAGATGCCGGTTACTGAGCGCTTGTCGCCGTTGGCCATCTCCAGGCCGAAGTCCATCGGCTGCACCAGCTCCATCTCAACCATCCGGTTGGTGAAATGCTGGGTTACCATCTCGCTCTCGAACAGCTCGCCGAGATATTTGGTCATACTTTTCAGGTAATCGGTTTCCTCGCCCTGCTCGCTGAATAACGCCTGGCCCTCCTCCTCGTTGACATAGTCGCTGCTTTTGTCGAGACCGACGTGGACCACCGCTTTTTTATCGGCGTTCTCACTGACCTCGATGGCGAAGGGATAGCGGGCGATATTCATGGGCACATAGGTGGCGGCCCATTTCCCGTCTTCGAAAAACAGGTTTTCTCCCTCTTCAAAACCAAACAGGCTCACCGCCAGGTAGCGACCGCTGTTGGAGTCCTTGATAAAGACCACCGGGAAGTTGGTTGCCGCCTGGGGAAACTCACGGGCTACCACCGAGGAAATATGCAGTTTGGTTGCCTGCGGCATGCCGCTGGTGGATTTGATCTTGATATTTTTATGTTTGTCTTTGTTGACGCGCACGATATTCACCTTACCGGTGGCGGCGGCGTTGGATTCATTAGCCATTCGAAAATCTCTTGTTGTGAGCCTGAATAAAGTTGTCAGTGTAAATCCCGGCTGCGTCGGCCTGTGCCGGGCGCACCCGTGATATTAGTGCTCTGACCAGTAAATCTTTTCACCCAAAACGGGTTTTGGTGTCCTTAACCAGCCCGGTCTCAATCCGGGTATAGCCCTTCGGGACACGCCGTAAATGCATCCCTGTAGGCTCTGCGCCAGCATCCCTGCTGGCGAAGGTCCCGAAGGGCTATACCCGGATCGAGACCTCAGTGCCATCGAAATGAAAATACTTTCTGGTCGAAGCGCTAGCCCGCCCCAGAGGAAGACCTCGTTGGTCTAACTTTAGTGGTAACTAAAGTTGCCGCTGGAGTCGCAGTGCGAAGGGGGGTGATATTGCCACAATTCCCGCCGATAGTGCAGCGAATCCGGCCTTTCGAAAACATTCGGGACGAGCCCGGGGTACACAGCCGGCCTGCGCCCGTCGGTCCGCCGGCAGCAGGCGGGTGCCTAAAATGTCTGCCGGCCGCGAATGGAGAGTTCGTAACTGTCGATATCCGGACCCGATTGCAGGGGGAAAGCCAGGTCGATGGACAGGATACGGTCGCTGCGGAAGCGGCTCGGGACCACCCGCAGGCCGAACCCCACATTGGTCAGAGTACCGCCGCTTTCACCGTTGTCCCGCCCCTTGAACCAGGCGCGGCCGGTGTCCACGAACACCGCCGAGCCGGCGTAAAACAGCCGCAGCAGATGGGTGTCGTAGAAGCGGCGCCGCTCGATACTGAGCAAAAAGCTGCGATCTCCCGCCTGGAAGCGTGACGGGTAACCCCGCAGCCCGTTGTCACCGCCGAGCAGCAACTGCCGGTCGCGGGTCAGATTGCGGGTGTAGTCCAGGCGCAGGTCCGCCAGCCACTGGCGCCGGGCAAAGGGGTTGATGCGCCACTGCCAGGTATTGGTGATGTGCAGGTTCTCCCAGTCGTCGTTGCTGCTGTCCCAAAAGCCCCTGCCGCCGAGCCGGGTGTGCAACAGGCTGTCGCCCCAGGGGTGTAGGGTGTTCTGATAGTTGCCCCCCAGGAACCAGAGGGACTCGTCACTGCCGGTGGCCGAGCCCAGGGCGCCGAGCTGCAGGTTCCAGCGCTGGCCTACATAGAGGTCCTCATTGCGGCCGCTGGCGCGGATGTTTTGGCTGACCAGAAACCGATCTTCGATGCGTTCGATCCCCAGCCAGGGAAAGGACCGGGTGCGGTCCTCCGGCAGCGCGTTTGGCTCCCGTGTTTCATCGGTGACAAAAAAGCGATCCCGCTGGTATTGCCAGCCGGCCTGCCAGCGGGTGGTGTGCCCGTTGACCAGACCGCGACTCCAGCCCAGCGTCAGGGCACCGGCGTCGATAAGGTGGCCGAACTCCTCCACATCGTCGTTGCGGAAGTAGAGTGTGTCATCCCGCTCCTCTTCACGCCAGGCGGCGAGATAGTGGCGCCTGGCGTCGAGGGAAAAAAAGGGCAGGCCGATCGAGAGGTTGCGATCGAAGCCGTCTTCATTGTCCGCCAGCCGGGTTCTGAGCTCCCAGCGCGAACCGCCCAGTTGGCGGTCGCGATATTCAATAAACTCGCCAGTGCGCTCGCTGTCGTCCGTGCGTCCCAGCGACAGCGAGGTGCCGGTGCCAAAGGCATTGATATCGCTGACAAAGATGGAGCCGCGGCTCTCGCCGCCGCCGGTGGTAAAGCTGATGCCGCCGGTGAGGGTCCAGACGTCGCGCACGATAACTTCCACCTCCACCAGGTTGTCGCAGTACTTGCGCGCACGCACCCGGGCGTCGTAGATATAGTGCTGCGACCGCAGCAGCCGCTCGCTCTCCCGGGCTTTTTGCGCCGACCAGTCATCGCCGGGTTTTACCAGCAGCATATCGCGAATGACCTTTTCCCACGTCACCCAGTGCCAGCGGTTGGCCAGGCGGGCATACCACTGGTTATCGTCCGGATTGTCGAGGTCGAAAACGTTGAAGCGTTTGATATCGATACGGCCGATAGTGGCGCCCGGCGCAATAACCGGGTCGAGCGAATATTCCTGCAGGCGAAATTCGAACTGCTCCTGGGGCGATTCCGGTGTCAGTTCGCGACAGGCGTCGGCCGCCAGGCTGAAGGCGCCGGCCAACGCCACCAGCCAGCGCCGCGGACGTTGCCGGCAGCGCGCGCGCGACCGCGCTGCGGTGCTCAACCCCCGCCTGGGGAGACGGCGGGCTGCAGGCGAAAGCCGCTGCGCTGCCACAACCGGGCCAGGGCGAAGAAATGTACAATCAACAGCATTACCAGCCACCATTCGAAGGTATCCTCTATCATGTCGTAATCCGACCCCATGGCGGCATCGAGTCCCAGTGACACCAGGGCGATGGCCAGAATAAATCCGCAAAACGCCAGCAGGCGCCTGCCGGCGCGCTGCAGTGACCGGCTCTGGGCCAGGGCACTGCTTACCCGCACCTGGGCGATAAATGTCAGGCCCATAAACAGGATCACACCGGCGCGGCGCAACTGGCGAAAGGCATCGCCATGGTGACCTAAAGCCAGTGTATATACCAATAATGACAGGGAGGCGAGCCAGCCGATCCAGGGTAGCCAGCGGTCGCGCCGGCCGGTGAGCAACTGTAACCACAGCACGCTCAACTGCCAAAAGAAACCCAGCAGTATGGTGGTGGGAATAAACCCGCCTTTAAACAAAAAATAAGACAGGCCGTAGCGCCCTGCTCTGCTGATACTGACACAGTGAGACCAGTAGGGCATGCACCAATCGATATGGCCCTGCCATGCCGATACCAGAAAACACAGATGCATGGTCAGCAGCGGCAACACCGCGGCGCTGTAGCCGAGCAGGTACAGAGACTGGGGTGATGGTGTTGCAGTCGGCGAAGTCCCGGTCCCACTCATTAGGGTTCCGGGTGTCATGGCTCCATTGGTCGCAGTCCCATTTGTCATACTCCGGTGCTCCCGCGATCTGCCCGTGGCGATGACTCAATCATAAAGCATTCGTTCATTCAAGGGTTGTTTGGCAAGGCAATGGAATGTTTATATGGCGCTAGTGTGTATGACCGCCGGCGCGCCCGCCGGTTCGCAACCAGCGCAAACAAACCCATGGCCGCCAATTCCCCAATTCGCACCTGGACATCCGGCACGACTTTCCTGTTTGCGGCCATAGGCGCGCCGGCAGGCCTCGGTAACATCTGGTGCCTCCCCTATATCGCCGGAGAAGCTTTTTATGGCGCGCTATCTGCTGCGATACCGGCGGTTTTTTTACTGGGTTGGCATTGATGTCCGGCGGGTGTCGATCCGCCCTGGCGATCGGCTCACGCAAACAATCGATTCACACCAATGATGCACGCAAATGATGCATGCCAATGAGAGGAACCGCTTATGGAAATGTACCGTCGACTATCACTCGCAATAGTGGCTTTATTACTTGTCGCCACCGTTCAGGGCGCCGAATCGGATTACCGCGGCAAGGTTGTAATCATCACCGGCAGCAGCAGCGGCCTGGGCGCCGCCCTGGTGGAGGAGGCGGCAGCCAGAGAGATGAAACTGGTGCTGGCCGATATTAACCCGGGACCGTCGCAGGCGTTCGCCGAGGCCTACACAAAACGCGGCGGCGAAGCTCTGGTGGTGGAAGTGGACTTAGCCGATGCCCGGCAGCGCGGTCGGGTTATCGATCGGGCCCTGGCGCGGTTTGGGCGCGTGGACATGTTAATCAACAATGCCGGCTACGCCTATTTTGCCAACCTGCAGCAACAACAGCTGGCGCAGGCCCAGCATCTGTTCGAAGTCAATTACTGGGCCTATATCGATTTGGCGCAGCGGGCTATTCCGGCGCTGCGCCGCCAGGGCGGTGCCATTATCAATGTGGCATCGATTCTGGGGGTGATCCCGTCGGGGCCCGATTTGCACGCCTATGCCGCCTCGAAGCACGCATTGGTGGGCGCGTTTCGCTCGCTGCACGGCGAGCTGGATGCCATGGGCATACAAGTCAAGGTGGTGTGTCCCGGTGGAATGAAAACCAATATCTTCAATGCTGCGATCGGTGCGGGTAAGGACAAGTACAAAGATATGGTGAAAGACTGGGAGACTCCGGACAAGGTCGCCGGGGAAATTTTCGCCAGCCTGGCCAAGCCGGGGGTGCTGGTATTCCCCACTACGGTCGCGCATATGGCCGAACGTTTTGCGGACCAGCAACAGCCCTGAGCCCAGGGGTAACTGCGGGCGAGCGGCCACGAATAGCACCTCCTCAAGTAACGGTTCAATGCTACAATGCGGGCTTTTTGCGCCAGCCCGCGCCGCCAAACCTGGGAAAAGTGACTATGCCACCAGCCAGCGACAGGATTTTTGGTCTCGACGACCTGGTCGACAACCTGCAAGTTGAACAACTGGATACCTACCTGTTCCGGGGCGATACCAAGGTGCGGCGCACGCCGCGAGTGTTTGGCGGTCAGGTGCTGGCGCAGGTGGTCAGCGCCGCCACCCGCACCCTGACATCCGAGCGCTATCTGCATTCCCTGCACGCTTATTTTCTGCGCCCCGGGGATGTAGAGAAAAACATTATCTTCGAGGTCGACCCGATTCGCGATGGCGGCAGCTTTACCACCCGCCGGGTGGTTGCCCGGCAGAGCGGCAAAGCGATCCTCAACGCCTCCATGTCGTTCCAAAAGCTCGAACAGGGGTTGGAGCACCAGATGGATATGCCTGAGGTGCCTGGCCCCGAGGGTTTGCAGACCGATTGGGAATACTGGGAGAGCATCAGTCGCCGGTATCCGGGCCGCCTGCCCGAGGATGTCGGGCGTTTTCGTGCCATTGATGCCCGGGTCATCCAGCGCCGCGATCTGGATGATCTGTCGGTCGAGGCCGCACCGGTACAGGGCATGTGGGTAAAAGCCAACGGCACCCTGAGTGACGACCCGGCCGTCCATCGCATGATTCTCGCCTATGCCTCGGATATGCAGCTGATGGGTACGTCATTGCGGGCCCATCCGGTACACTTCTGGACCCCGGGATTTCAGGGCGCCAGCCTGGACCACGCCATGTGGTTTCATTGCGATTTTCGCGCCGATAAGTGGCTTTATTATCATATGGACAGCCCCCGTGCCGGCGGTGCGCGGGGTTTTAATCGCGGTAGTTTTTACACCCGTGACGGCAAGCTGGTCGCCTCGGCCGCTCAGGAGGGGTTGATTCGTTTTACGCCCGATAAATAGGATTAGGGCAAGTGTGTGTGAATTGGAGCAAGTCCTCTGAAGTACCAAGAAGTAGACCCTGAAACGAGTGCCTTTTCGCATCTAACCGTACTTTTATACGAGTAGGTGTTCCAGCGCCCATTCCGGCGTGCCGGCGATTGCGAAATACTGCGCAGCCTGTCGCACAAACCTCCAGGCAAATAGCGGCCATATAGGCTATACCTGTCTCTGCTTGTGTTAACCTTAAAAAAGAATAATTATGGGTGCCGCTTTTCCCGCATATAAAAAATGAATTTCGACCATATTGCCAACCGCTATGTGTCTTTGCTGCTCGACTCGGCCGCCGCTGCCGGTTTCGATCGCACAGCGCTGGAACGCGCCGCACAGATAGACACAGCATCGCTCAACGACTTCAACGGCGTGACACCCCTCCCCGCTTTCTACAAGTTGATTGACCGTCTAGTCGTCAAACGGCCGGACTTCGGTATGACGTTTGGAAAAGTCCTAACCATATCGACTACCGGACAGTTGGCCGAGTTGCTGATGAGCAGTAAAACCCTGAAAGACGCCTGCCTGTATGCGTTGCGTTTTTACGCGCTGGCGGATTTTCCCCTGCGCATTGAAGTGAAAAGTTGCAGCGAGGTCATTGTGGCCGAGCTCTGTCTACCCCACGATTGTGTTTACGACCGGCGCCGTTTTTTTGCTGAGTTTACCCTGGTGAGCTGGATGCGCCACATTCAGTTTTTGATCCAGGGTAGGTTTCTGTTCAGCCACCTTAACCTGGCTTATCCGGCGCCGGCATATGCTGACCAGTATCGCAAGTTGTTGTCGCCGGTGGTCGAATTTGGCGGCGAGCAAACGATGGTCGGCTTTTGCGAGCGGGATTTGGAACGCCCGGTGATCAGCGCCAATGCTATCGTCGAACAGATGCAACTTGAGAGTTGCAGGCAAAAACTCCGGCAAAGGGGCGACACGTCACTGTTTTCCGATAGAATCCGCCAACTGTTACTGCGCAATAGCCGCCCCCTGACCTTGGAACAGATAGCAGACCAGCTCAATATGGCCACCCGCACCATCAGAAAGCACCTGCGCAAAGAACAGGTGAGTTACCGGCAAATTCTGCAATCGGTACAACGGCAAAAAGCGTGTCAGTATCTGGTGACACAAAAATTGCCGGTGGAAAAAGTGGCCAACCTGCTCGGCTATAACGATTGCGCCAATTTTCGCCGGGCCTTCAAAATGTGGACCGGGATTACCCCGGCTGCCTATCAGCAGAGGGTGTCGTTGCAGGGGTCGGCGGGCCGCAACTGACTGACTATCCGGCTGCCAACTACCTTGTGCTATGCGGGTGTGGTGTCGGTTGCTTGTGCGCGCTGTTGCAGGCGATAGGCACTCGGTGTTATCTGATTCCACTTCTTAAAGGCGCGGCGAAAGTTGGCGGCGTCCGTAAAGCCGATAGTGTAGGCGATTTCCTCTGTGGAGAGGTCGCTCTCCTCGAGCAGCAGTTGCGCGCTGCGGCTGCGCAATTGACTCAACAGCGTCTGGTAGGTCAGGCCATCGTTTTGCAGTTGCCTGCTCAACGAGCGTGGTGACAGATTGAGCCGTGCCGCGACCTCGGTCAGATGCGGCGGGTTTTGCAGATGCGCAATCAGCAGGCGCGCCGCCTGCCTCGGTATACTGCGGGATCGATACAGGCTGGCCAAAGTCTGCTCACACTTTTGTTGTGCGATTTTTTTTGCCGAAGGGTTGGCGTAGCGGATGGGGAGGTCGAGCAGCTCCCGCTCGAAGCGGGCGCAGTTGGTTTTGCTGCGATAGTCGATCGGGCACTCGAAAAAGTCGCTGATAATATTGTCGTCCGCCGCCGGCGGGAAGTTAAACCCGATCGAGGCGAAGTTAAAGTTGCCGTTTAGCAAAAAGCGACTGTTTTGGCGGATGCCGGCGAAGGCGCAGCACAGCGAGGCGCGTAAAAACAAGGTGGGTATCAGCAGTCGAAAGGGTGCCTCGATAACGATAGAGCAGAAGCGACTGTCGATATCCATACGCATGTCGATAGGGAATCCCAACGTCTCGCGGTAGCGGATGGCAAGTTCCAGTGCCTCTCCCAGTGTGTTGCAGCTCAACAGGCTCGGGCCCAGCACGCCGAGTGCGCTAATATTGACCCGCTCGCCAAAACGCAGGCACAGGGCGGGCGATTTTTCTTTTTTCAATACCAGCGTGCACAGGCGCAGATAAGCGCGCAATGAAATGCGCCCCTGCGGTTGGTGTAATTGTGTCGCGCAAATGCCGGTGTCAGCTAGCAACTGTTCGCCGTCCATGCCGAAGCTTGCCGCCGTATCGACCAGGGCGGCCGGTAGCGTGTTGGCGACGCTTTTATCGTCTTTGGAACCCAACATCCAGTCGGGCACAAGCAATTGCAGATTTTTCACGGTGTGTCCCCGCGTTTTTTTCGGTTGCAGACAATTTATGTCGGCTGATTATTTTCTGCAAGACGTATACCCAATGCATACGTAGTCATTAAGTGCCTATATTCAGATACGGTCGGATTTGGTGCAGCCGGATCCGATTCGATTGGATTTGATGCGCCCGATGGTGTGTCGAAAAAAGGAATGTTTTCGACGAAGGCGAAGCGACCGGTATGTTGGCGCTTCTGGAAATGTCATGCAAAACAGAAAGTTTTCCAGTGTCTGGTGTGGCGCCACTTATCGACAGGACAGCACTATATTTCCCAGCGTGTCGATTGTAGCCTGCCAGCCGGGACTGACCAGCGTTGTTGAGACCTGCTCGCACACCAGCGCGGGTCCGTCGATAACCGTTCCCGCTCGCAGGTGCTCGCGCTGCAAGATCGCCGTCGGACCCATGCCGGGAAGTTCGGCGGTGAGCGCCGCTTCCGCCGCCGCTTGCAGCGGTGGCAACTGAATCGGTTCGGCGGGTGCGCTGACCCGCTGGCGAATATTGACCAGCTCCACAGCTATGTCCAGGCGGTGGCCGTAGCGCTGTTGGTGGGCGCGGTGAAATTCCTCGATGGCCCGGGCAATGGCGGCACTGCCGGCATCGGCCCGATCGGCAGTGTCGAAGCTGACGTTGAGGGTATAACTCTGTCCCGTGTATCGCAGATCGAGGCTGGCGCGGGCGTCGATTCGGTCCGCCTCTACCCCCTCGCGACGCAACTGTCCGGTGCCTTCGAGTCGTAGCGCTTGCAGTTGTCGCCGCAAATCCGCGTCGGTCAGTTGGTCGAACCGGCGGTTGATGGAGCGCGACAGTTGCCGCTCCCGCGGTGCGACCAGCATGCCCAGCGCCGACAATACGCCGCCGTGGATCGGCACCAGTGCCCGCCGCATTTGCAGGGCCTCGGCGATGGCACACACATGTAGACCGCCGGCGCCGCCAAAACAGCACAGTTGAAAATCGCGGGGGTCGTAGCCGCGCTGCACGGAAATTACCCGCAGGGCGCTGACCATATGGGCATTGGCAATATCGATAATACCCGTCGCGGTGGCTTCGAGGTCCAGTCCCAGGGGTTCGGCGATGGTGCCTACAGCATTGCGCGCCGCTTCGATGTCGAGCTGCATCGCGCCGCCGAGAAAATTATCCGGCCGCAGCCGCCCGAGTAAAGCGTTGGCGTCGGTGACGGCTGCCTGGGTGCCGCCGAGACCGTAACAGGCCGGTCCCGGTGTGGCGCCGGCGGACTGCGGGCCTACCTGCAAGAGGCCGCCGCTGTCGATATAGGCCAGGGAGCCGCCGCCGGCGCCGACCGTGTGCATGTCGACCATGGGCACGGCGACCGGGTAGGGCCCCAGGTGTCCCTCGCTGGTCAGTTTCAATTCACCGTCGATAAGTGCCACGTCCGTGGATGTGCCGCCCATATCGAATGTCATCAGACGCGGGCGATCACAGGCCGCGCCGATAAACCGCGCCGCCGCCAAACCGCCGGCGGGCCCGGACAACAGCAGGTTGACCGCCCGCCGGCCCGCCTGGTCGGCGTCGATGGTGCCGCCGCTCGACTGCATTACGCCGAGCGGCGCCGGTTCGACCCCGCGGCGCAGGCGCTGCAGATAGTTTTGTACCAGCGGGCCCAGGTAGGCGTTGAGCCAGGTTGCGATACCCCGCTCGTACTCTTTGTATTCCGGCAGCACGAACGAGGAGCGGGAACTGAACACCCCGGCGGGCATCACTGCCTCGATGGCCTCCTCGTCGCCGCTGTCGATAAATGAATAGAGCAGATTAATGGCCACGGCTTCCGGTTGTCGCTGTTCCACCTGGCGGCGCAGCGCCTCCAGGTCCTCCCGGGTCAGCGCCTGCAGTCTCTCGCCGCCGGCACCCAAACGGCAGTCCACTTCCAGGCACAGCGCCGCCGGCACCGGTGGCTGGCGCGGCTCGGGTTGCAGGTTGTAGAGTTCGCGGCGGGTCTGGCGGCCGATGGTCAGCATATCGCCAAGGCCGCGGTTGGTAATGAAAACCGTACGCGCGCCCTTGCCCTCGAGAGCGGCGTTGGTGGCGACCGTGCTGCCGTGGATGATCACCACGCTACCGGCGGCAATCGCCGCGCTCAGTCCCATGTCATCCACACCCTGCAAAATAGCCTGCTCTGGTGCCGCGGGGGTCGATAACACCTTGTGGATACGGATCTTTTTCGAGCCGCTGTCGAACAGCACAAAATCGGTAAAGGTGCCGCCGGTGTCGATTCCGAGTAGATAGGGGTAGGCTCTGGGCATGGTATCCTCACGCGCGATTGAGGCGCACATTGTAGTGGACCGCCGGTAGTGCGGATATGGTAAAGTCACCGCTTCGCGGCCACCAACCCCCTGTTTGACCTATCACCCCGAGATGCCAGAACTACCTGAAGTTGAAACCACCCGGCGCGGGATCGAGCCCCATGTGGCCGGCCACACGGTGACGGCGGTCGAACTGCGCCGGGCCCGTCTGCGCTGGCCCATCCCCGCCGACCTGCCGGTGCTGCTGAAGCGGCGTAAACTGCTGTCGGTCAACCGCCGCGGTAAGTACTTACTGTTGCGCTTTACCCACGGGCACGCGCTGCTGCATCTGGGTATGTCGGGCAGCTTGCGGGTAGTGGCGGCGGATCAGCCGCCACGCAAACACGACCATGTCGACATTCGTTTCGGTAACGGGGCTGTGCTGCGGTTTACCGATCCAAGGCGCTTCGGTGCCCTGCTGTGGACTGCGGAGCCGCCAGCCGAGCACAGCCTGTTGCGCCATCTCGGGCCGGAGCCTCTGACGGAGGCTTTCAACGCCGACTATCTGTTTGCCCGCTCGCGCAAGCGCAAACAAGCAGTAAAAACCTTGATTATGGACAGTGCGGTAGTGGTGGGAGTCGGTAACATTTACGCCAACGAAGCGCTCTATCTGGCGGGTATTCGGCCCTCGCGGGCTGCCGGCGGCATTTCCCGGGCTGCCTGTGAAGCGCTGACGGCCAACATAAAAGAAGTATTGGCCAAGGCGATAGCGCAGGGCGGCACTACCCTGCGGGATTTTGTTGGCGGAGACGGCAAACCGGGTTATTTTAAGCAGCAACTTTGGGTATATGGTCGCGGTGGTCAGCCTTGCGGGCGCTGCGGCAAGCCATTGAAAGAGGTGCGCCTGGGACAGCGTTCGACAGTTTACTGTACCGCTTGTCAGCGGTAATTGAGCGACAACGCACGCTTTCTTGCGCCTGACGGTCTACAATAGGCAGCAGCGAAAACGGGCCGGCGTGAGAACACGGGCCAGAGTTGTAAGAGTCAAGAATCACAAGAATCAAGAGTTACAAGAGTTAAGGGTCAAGAGTTAAAAGTACCAGAGAATCGCAACTGAGGAGATGTCGTGGTGACAACACAGAAATTATGGGCTCGAATTGTGGTGTTGGTGTGCGCACTGTCGTTGGCCAATCTCGGCTTTGCCGCTGAGGAGCGCTACAACAATGGTGTCGATGAGGACCCCAGCGCCCTGGCGATGGCGACGGATTTGGTGATAGTGCGCCCGGTCATGTTGGGTATTACCGTGGTGGGGTCGGCGTTGTGGCTGGTGTCGCTGCCGTTTTCCGCTGCCGGCGGCAATGTCAAGCAGGCCGCCGATACCCTGGTTATCGGCCCCGGCAAGACAACGTTTGTGCGCTGCCTGGGATGTACCAGGAGCGGATACAAAAAGTAAGCCGGTCTGTTTTACAAGCGACAGCTAACAGACCTGATCCTGGCAGCTCGCAGAGATAATGAGCTGTTAGCTGTTAGCTGTTAGCTGTTAGCTGTTAGCTGTTAGCTGTTAGCTGTTAGCTGTTAGCTGTTAGCTGTTAGCTGTTAGCTGGAACTTTTCCTGTAGTGCCTGAACGATGAGCGGGGGTACGAATTTACTCACATCGCCGCCGAGCGACGCGATTTCCCTGACCAGCGATGAGGATATATAGGACAGGTGTTCGGCCGGGGTCAAAAACAGGCTTTCCATCTGTGGCGACAGTGCCCGATTCATGTTGGCCAACTGGAACTCGTACTCGAAGTCGGATACCGCCCGCAGCCCCCTGAGCACACCGTGAGCTTTCTTCTCCCGCACAAAATCTGCCAGCAGCACATCGAACCCGCATATCTCCAGGTTGTCCAGGTGGCTCAGCACCTGTTGGGCCTGGTCGACCCGCTCCTCCAGCGTGAACAGGGGGTTCTTTTTGGTACTGGCGGCCACCGACAGTATTACGTGGTCGAACAGGCGGCAGGCGCGCTCCACCAGATCGACGTGGCCGTTGGTAATCGGGTCAAAGGTGCCGGGGTATACGACTCGTTTCATGACTGTCTTCCGCTCGAAGCTGTTTTTTTAAGAGCTGCTTTTCAGTAGGAGCTGCTGGTTAGCGTCTTGCCGCTGCCCGGTTTTGCTGCGCCGGGTCCCCACCTTTGGGCCGCCGATGGTAAACAATTTGCACCGCTAATTCAAAGGCGGCCGGGAGATGGTTTGCCGTACTATCAGTCAGTGGCCTCACTGACGATAATAAAGCCGAAAACACACATTACCAGCGCTTTTTTCCCGGTGCAGGTGCCAGTCGGGCGGTACTGGCCGGGTGAAATCAACGGGCGCTTCGATATAGACGGCGCCGCCTGCGGCCACCAGTTCGGCTTCACTGAGAGCGGTTATGGTGTCTGCCCACAGCGCCGCGGCAAATGGCGGGTCCACGAACACCACATCATAGGGCGTGCAGTCGCGTCCCGTACCCTGCAGCCAGGCCAGTGCATCGGCCTGTAAGACCCGCCCGTTGGCGGCGTCGAGATCCCGCAGATGGCGGCGCAACCGGTCAACGGCCGCCGGCTGCCGGTCGATCATCAGCACTTCGGCGGCGCCCCGCGACAGGGCTTCCAGGCCCAGGGCGCCGGCGCCGGCGAACAGATCGAGGCAGCGGGCGCCGGGAATATCGGCGGCAAGCCAGTTAAACAGTGTCTCTCGCCAGCGGTCTCCCGTGGGCCGCAGGCCGTCGAGGGCGGGAAAACTCAACTTGCGGCCGCGCCAGCGGCCACCGATGATGCGCAGGGTATTGGCGGCGGTCGACCGGCGGATAGGCGGCACGGGTAACAAGTCTCCGTAATCATAGTCAGTGGTGGTAGGATAGCGCTTTTGTCCGGCGTCAAGTTTGCCTGTGAAAGGTCGTGGGTTGCAAATATCCCGGTGCTTGGCAGGGCTGCGGCGCAACTCAAGCAGATGGTAAGCAGATACTGAAGTGGTTTAATACAACGATGTTTTTTAAGCGAAAGAAAAAGTCAGCGCAAGACCCGCAGCAAGACTCGGCTGAGCAGCGTGCCGAGACCGAGGCGCCGGCCGCTGGCGAAGTGGCACCCGCAGGGGAAACAGCTCCAAAACAGAGGATAGGCGCGACGGGTTCTGATGGTGTTAATGCTGATGGGACAGGCACTGCTGATGCTGCTGATGCCGATGGCACAGGCACTGGTACTACTGGCACTGTTACTAACGGGACAGGCACAGCTGGAGAGCGACCGGCAGACGCCAAGCCGGGATTTTTTGCCCGCATCAAACGCGGCCTGGCCCGCACCAGCCAGAGTTTTACCGAGGGTCTCGGCAACCTGGTGCTCGGCAAGAAAGAAATCGACGAAGAACTGCTGGAGGATATCGAAGCCCAGTTGTTGATGGCCGATATCGGCATGGAGGCAACCAGCGAAATCGTCGATGATCTCACCGCCCAGGTGGCGCGCCGGCAGTTGGCCGATGGCGATGCCCTCTACGAGGCGCTGCAGCGGTCGCTGCAGGCCATGCTGGAGCCGGTCGAGCAGCCGCTGCGGGTGGAGGCGGAAAAACAGCCCTTCGTCATACTGGTCGTGGGGGTCAACGGTGTGGGCAAAACCACCACCATCGGCAAACTGGCCAAGCGCCTGCAACAGCAGGGCAAGTCCGTGATGTTGGCGGCGGGGGATACCTTCCGCGCCGCTGCCGTGGAGCAGTTGCAGGTTTGGGGTGAACGCAACCAAGTGCAGGTAGTGGCCCAGCAGAGTGGCGCAGATAGCGCCTCTGTAATATTTGATGCCATTCAGTCGGCCCAGGCGCGTTCGGTTGATGTGGTGATCGCCGACACCGCCGGGCGCCTGCACAACAAGAGCAACCTGATGCAGGAACTGGCCAAGGTCAAGCGGGTGATGGGTAAGCTCGACGCCACGGCACCCCACGAGGTGTTGCTGGTACTGGATGCGGGCACCGGGCAAAACGCCCTCAACCAGGCGCAGCAGTTTATCGACGCGGCGGCGGTCAGCGGTCTGGTGTTGACCAAGCTCGACGGCACTGCCAAGGGCGGCGTTATTTTTGCCCTCACCAAAAAATTCAATCTTCCCGTGCGCTTTGTCGGCGTCGGCGAGGGTATCGAAGACCTGCAGCCGTTTGCCGCCGGGGCGTTTGTCGACGCGCTGTTCGCCAAATCCCGCGCCCAGGTCGCCGATGCGGATGACAGCGGCATCGGGGCCGGCTGATGGGCATCGCGATCGTCTGTTTCGACCGTCCGTCTCGCCTATGATCGGATTGGCCCGTGATTAAGTTCGACAGCGTCAGTAAGCGCTACAGCAGCGGCCACGAGGCCCTGTCCCGGGTGACCTTCGAGCTGCGCACCGGTGAATTTGCGTTTCTCACCGGTCATTCCGGCGCCGGCAAGAGCACCCTGCTGAAACTGGTGATGCTGATGGAGCGGCCCAGCCAGGGCCAGGTGTTTATCGCCGGCCAGAACCTCAACCGCCTGCGTGCCGGGCAGATTCCCTACTTTCGCCGCCAGGTCGGTGTAGTCTTTCAAAACCACCGGCTGTTGTTTGACCGCAGCGTGTTTGACAATGTGGCCCTGCCGCTGCTGATTGCCGGCTACCAGTCGCGGGAGTTGGCGCGCCGGGTGCGGGCGGCGCTGGATAAAGTGGGTCTGTTGGACAAGGAAAAGCAAAACCCCATTGTGCTCTCCGGTGGCGAGCAGCAGCGGGTGGGTATCGCCCGCGCGGTGGTCAACAAGCCGCCGCTGTTGCTGGCCGATGAACCCACCGGCAACCTCGATCCGGGGTTGTCGGCCGATATCATGACGTTGCTGCAGCAGTTTAACGAGGTCGGAGTGACGGTCCTGATTGCCAGTCACGATATCGCCCTGGTGCGCCAACTCGGCCAGCGGGTGTTAACCCTGGGCGAGGGCCGTCTGACCCATGACGGCGTACTTCGCAGCGAGGGCGTGACGCCGTGAGCTGGCCCCGGAGGCAGTCCAAACCGCGACCGTCGAAGGCCAAGGGCGCGACTCGACAGCAGTCGACCTCGAGTCGCAAACCCGCTTCCGCACCCCGTAGCGGTGCCAGCCAGAGCAAAACCCGGATCGCCGATCGCTTCGGTGCCTATTTTTCCCACCACCGCACCACCGCCATCGAAAGCCTGGTGCGGCTGCTGGCCACACCGGTGCAAAGTTTGCTGACCTGGCTGGTGGTGGCCATTGCCCTGGCCCTGCCGACGGTGCTCTACCTGGGCCTGGTCAATATCGAACGGCTTGGAGACGGCTGGCAGGGCTCGCCCAAGCTGTCGGTGTTTTTACACCAGCGGGCCAGTGATGAAGCCATCCAGAAAGTTAGTGATTATTTGCTTACAAAACCGGAAGTGGCGGTGGTGGATTATATTTCCGCGACCCAGGCACTGGACGAATTTCAGGCCTACTCCGGGTTTGGTGAGGTGCTCGAGACTCTCGACAGCAACCCGCTGCCGGGAGTGTTGGTGGTGCAGCCGGAGGCGGCGGTGACAGCCGCTCAATTGCAGGCGCTGAGCGAGGAGTTGCGGGCTCATGCGGTCGTTGACGACCTGCGCCTGGATCTGGATTGGGTGCGCCGGTTGCAGCAGATTATGGCGTTGGGCCAGCGCCTGGTGCTGGCTCTTGGAGGGCTGCTGGCACTGGGGGTGCTGCTGGCGATCGGTAATACCATCCGTCTGGCGATTGAAAATCGCCGCGATGAAATCGTGGTGGTCAAACTGGTGGGGGGCACCAACGCCTTCGTGCGGCGTCCGTTTCTGTACACCGGCTGGTGGTACGGCGTGGGCGGCGGGCTGCTGGCCTGGGTGGTGTTGGGTTTGGGGCTCTGGGGGCTGTCCGGCCCGGTGGCGCAACTGGCTGAACTCTATCAGAGTGATTTCCGGCTGCAGGGCCTGGGCTGGCCGGCGAGTGTCTATCTGGTAGCCGGCAGCGGCCTGCTCGGCTGGTGTGGTGCCTGGGTGGCGGTGGGCCGGCATCTGGGCGCGATAGAGCCCACTTGACGTACCCGGGGCCGCGGCGCTTGTGGAATGGCCCGCCACAGCGGGCCTATAGGCTGTTGAAATTCTTGAAACAGCTTGTCAAAACCAGGCTAAGGTATTGAATTAGAAATGAAAAGTTGTGAACTTTTCACAAGTTGGCGATCTAATGAAGGGATGCTAAACTCACCGTCCAATGACTCTGGAGAGAAGTGTATGGGCACCAGCCTGCAGCCTGCTGACTTACTCGCGCCGGGAGCTAACCTCAACGCGTACATCCAGGCCGTAAACGGTTTTTCTGTACTGTCGGCCGAGGAGGAAAAGCGTCTCGCCGAAGAACTCTATTACGACGATAAACTGGATGCCGCCCGGCAACTGGTCATGGCGCACCTGCGTTTTGTCGTGCATATCGCCAAATCCTACGCCGGCTACGGTCTTTCCCAATCCGACCTGATTCAAGAGGGCAATGTCGGGTTGATGAAGGCCGTAAAACGTTTCAACCCCGAGAAGGGGGTGCGCCTGGTGTCTTTCGCGGTGCACTGGATCAAGGCGGAAATTCACGAATTCATTCTGCGCAACTGGCGCATTGTCAAAATTGCCACCACTAAGGCGCAGCGCAAACTGTTTTTCAACCTGCGCGGCGCCAAAAAGCGTCTGGCCTGGCTCACCAATGACGAAGCCAAGGCCGTGGCCCGCGACCTCGATGTCGACGTCAAGCATGTCCGGGAAATGGAGGGTCGCCTGTCTTCCTACGACGCGGCCTTCGATGCCTACAGCGATGCCGACGACGATGCCGCCTACCAGGCGCCGGCCAACTACCTGGAAGACCAGCGCTATGACCCGGCCACCCAACTGGAGGCGGCCGACTGGGAGATCAACAGTGTCAACAGCCTGGACATGGCTTTGCGGCAACTCGACGAGCGCAGTCGCGACATCCTGCAACAGCGCTGGCTGAGTGAACATAAGTCCACATTGCACGATCTGGCCGGTAAGTACGGTGTGTCCGCAGAGCGTATCCGGCAGTTGGAAAAGAACGCCATGAAGAAGGTACGCACGCTGATCGATGCCTGATAAAGGCGCCCGCGCGATCGAATGCGTTCTCTAACAGACAAAAGCCGCGTCGATGCGCGGCTTTTTTTATGACACTACTGTGACGACTCTGCTGTGACATTCTATGGCTAAACTCTTTCTGCTTATCGCCGCCGCTAATGGATTGATCGCGGTAGCGCTGGGCGCTTTCGGGGCACACGGTTTGAAAAGCAGGCTGCCGGAAGCGTTGATGTCGACCTACCAGACCGGCGTGCAATATCACTTTTACCATGCACTGGCGCTGTTGGGCGTCAGCATACTGTTACTGCGCCCGCTGCCGGGTCCGCCCCCCGGGCTGCTGGTGGCGGGCGGCTGGTTGCTGGTCGCCGGCATAGTGCTGTTTTGCGGCAGCCTTTACTGGCTTGCTCTCGGTGGCCCGCGTTGGCTCGGACCGGTGACGCCGCTGGGCGGCCTGTGCTTTATCCTTGCCTGGCTGTTATTGTTGTTGTCCGCCTGGCGCCTGTAATATCCCCGTGCTTTCTCACCCACTGATCTCCCGGTTAAACGACAGTCGATGCTTGATCCCGATAGCTTGAAGCCCGAATTCAAAAAAAAGGCCATTCGCAGTTATGTGATCCGCGGTGGCCGCATAACCCAGGGACAGCGTCAGGCCTTTGAGCGCTACTGGCCGGTTTATGGCCTGAGCCTGTTTGACGGACGCTTGAACTGCGGCCGGGTATTTGGTCGCGAAGCGCCGGTGGTATTGGAAATTGGCTTCGGTATGGGCGACTCACTGGTTGCCATGGCGCAGGCCGAACCGGACAAACATTTTATTGGTATCGAGGTCCACCCGCCGGGTGTCGGGCGCCTGCTCAACAACGCCGGCAAGGCCGGGCTGGATAACCTGCGCGTCTATATGGCCGATGCCATGGACGTGCTCGAGGACTGCATCGCCGATGCCAGCCTGGCGCGGTTTCAACTTTACTTTCCCGACCCCTGGCACAAGAAGAAACACCACAAACGCCGCCTGGTGCAACCGGCGTTTGTCGAGCAGATCCGGCAAAAATTAAAGCCGGGTGGCTGCGCCCATTTTGCCACCGACTGGGAGAACTATGCCGAGCATATACTGGCGGTGATGAGCAGTGCGCCGGGTTACCGCAATCTGGCCGGTGCCGGCAACTATGCGCCGCGGCCCGATTACCGTCCGGTCACCAAGTTCGAGCAGCGCGGCCAGCGCCTCGGTCACGGCGTCTGGGATCTGCTGTTTGAGCGGACCGCCTGAGTTACGGCCGCCGCCTTTAGCTGACGACGAGCGTGTCCACGTCGACGGCATCCAGCACTTTCTCTGCCGTATTGCCAAGCAGCACACCGGTCAGCCCCCGGCGCGCGGTGGTGCCCATGACCAGGACATCCGGCGCCAAGCGTTTTACAGCCTCGGCGATCACTGTCCTGGCTTGACCCTGCTCCAGGTGAACCTGCTCGGCCGGGACCCCGTAGCGGTTGCCGATCAGGGTTTGGCTGTCGCCGCCGGCGTCGTCGTCCAGCAGTTTCAGAATCTGCGCCAGGTTTGCAACTTCCGGCGAAGCCGACACCAGGTGCAGCTCGGCGCCGGCGGATCGGGCCAGGCGCTGGGCCCGGGTGACAATGGCGGTGTTCAACAGTTCGTGCTCCCGGTCCTCCTGCTCCAGGGTGACTGCGGCCAGAATCCGCCGCTGCCGCCAGGGTTTCTCGGAGCGTACCAGCAGCACCGGGCAGGGTGCCTGGCGCAGCATGACGTAGTCGGAGGTTGCCGACAACGCCCGTTGCAGGCGGCTGTGGGGGCGGGTGCTCTTTATCAGCAGGTCGGCACCGCTGCGGGCGCAGGCCTGTATCACAGACTCGTACCAGCGTTCATTCCAGTAGGCCTCGGTGGTGACGGGAATATTCTGCTGTCGCAGTGGCGCCGTCAGTGACTCCAGCTTGCTGCGGATATCGGCCAGGGTCGCTTGCTTGGCCTCCGCTTTGGAGCTGTACTGGCCCATCGCCTCGGCCGGCAAGTAGCAACAACAAAAGGCGTGCACGGCCGCCCCGGTTGTGGCGGCGATCTGTTGAGCTTTGGCCAGCGCTATCTGGTCGTCTCGGGTGGGGTCGATAACCGCCATCAGGGTATTTTGCTGCATATTTTCGCTCCCTCAAGCACTGCTGTTTTGACTACAATAGCCGTTTCTGAATGAGTATCGCCGAACAAGTATCGCTGAAACGTCAGTAGGAGGGAAATGATCCATGGCAAAGAAAGTAGCGGTTGTCCTGTCGGGTTGTGGCGTATTCGACGGGTCGGAAATCTATGAATCAGTCATCACCTTGTTGCGCCTCGACCAGCGCGACGCCCAGGTTACCTGCCTGGCGCCGGATATCGAGCAGATGCATGTCATCAACCACGCCAGCGGGGAGGTGGCGGAGGGCGAAGCCCGCAACGTGCTGGTGGAGGCTGCCCGACTTGCCCGGGGTGACATCACCGACCTGGCCACGGCCGGCGCCGGCGACTACGATGCGCTTATCGTGCCCGGTGGTTTCGGCGCGGCAAAGAATCTATCGGACTTTGCCGTGCGCGGCGCCGAGCTGACGGTGAACCCGGCCCTGCTGGAGTTTGCCCGCGCTTTTCGTGCCCAGGGCAAGCCGATCGGATTGATCTGCATCGCACCGGTTATGGCGGCGGCCATCTGCGGCACCGGTGCCGAGTGTACGATCGGCAGCGATGCGGACACCGCCGCGGCCATCACCGCCAGCGGCGCCGTGCACAAGACCTGCGCAGTCGATGAAATCCATATCGACCGTGACCGCAAGTTGGTAACCACGCCGGCGTACATGCTGGCGGGTCGCATCAGCGAGGCGGCGGCCGGTATCAACAAGCTGGTGGATACGGTGTTGGATATGGCGAGCTGAGTCGACGGTGCAGTAACGGCGCTGGGATTGGCGGCTCGCCCGACTGCGGTCCTCAATTTGCCCTGGCGGCGTTGCCGTTGTTGTAGAGAGTCCTGTGCTTCCCGTCGGGTGATGCCTTGCCGAGAACGAATTGGTGTAGAGGCTGATCTGACACCCCGGCAATAACGGGGTTAGGTCGCCGCCTGTTTTTGCTCCAGTTCCTCACTGCTGGCCAGCCAGTTCTCTTCCAGCTGCGCCAATTCCTGGCGCAGTTGGGTCTGTTCCTTCAACCAGTCCCGCAGTTGCGGGTTGTGGGATTGATCGGTCTGGTAAATGGCCGGGTCCGCCAGCTTTTGCTCCAGCGCCGCCAGGCGCCGGGTTATTTTTTCCATATCCCGCTCCAGTCGTTTGACCGCCTGCGCCAGGGGTTGCAACGCCTGGCGCCGGGCCGCCGCCTGTTGTCGCTGGCGGCGCCGGTCGGTGCCGGCTGACTCAGTAGCGGCTGCCGCCGGCGTTGCTTCGGGCCTTTGTCGCCGGGTCTGCCGCTGGGCCAGCCAGCGCTCGTAGTCGGCGAGATCGCCTGTGAACGGCTCGAGACTGCCGGCGTCCACCAGCATAAACTCGTCCGCGCAGTTGCGCAGCAGATGGCGATCGTGGGAGACCACTATGACCGCGCCGGCAAAGGTCTGCAGCGCCAGGGTCAGGGCGTGGCGCATCTCCAGATCCAGGTGGTTGGTGGGTTCGTCCAGCAGCAACAGGTTGGGCTTTTGCCAGCAGATCAGCGCCAGCGCCAGGCGTGCTTTCTCCCCGCCCGAAAAATGCCGAATAGTCTCAAAGGCCCGATCGCCGAGGAAGCCGAAACTGCCCAGGTAAGTGCGTATAGCCTGTTCCCGGGTCCGCGGCGACAGGCGCTGGAGATGCAGCGCCGCCGAAGCCCCGAGGTCCAGTGCCTGCAACTGGTGTTGGGCGAAGTAACCGATGTGCAGGTGCTCGCCGGCAATGCGGTCGCCGGCGAGGGTCGGTAGGTGGGCCGCCAGCGTTTTTATCAGCGTGGATTTGCCGGCCCCGTTGGGCCCCAGCAGGCCGATGCGGGTGTCGGGTACGATGGACAGGTTGATTCGCTCCAGGACCCGGCGACCGCCGTCGTCATGGCCGTAGCCGATATCGGCATCGACCAGGCTCAGCAGCGGGTTGGAAATTTTCTCGGCGTTGGGGATGGAAAAATTAAATGGCGAGTCGATGTGGGCCGGGGCAATCTGTTCCATGCGCTGCAGTTCTTTCAGGCGGCTCTGGGCCTGGCGGGCTTTGCTGGCCTTGGCGCGAAAGCGGCGCACGAAGTTCTCGATGTCGGCGATGCGCTGTTGCTGTTTCTCGAACACCGCCTGTTGTTGCGCCAGGCGCTCGGCCCGCTGTCGCTCAAATGCCGAGTAGTTGCCCGGATAGCTGACGAGCTGTTGCTGCTCCACGCTGACGATGTGATTGACCACGTTGTCGAGAAACTCCCGGTCGTGGGAAATGATCAACAGGGTGCCCTGGTAACGCTGCAGCCACTGTTCCAGCCACACAGTGGCATCCAGGTCCAGGTGGTTGGTCGGTTCGTCCAGCAACAGCAGGTCCGAGGGGCACATCAATGCCTGGGCCAGGTTCAGGCGTATGCGCCAACCACCGGAAAAGTCCGCGACAGCCCGATGCGCCTCGGCCGGCAGAAACCCCAGGCCATTGAGCAGTTGCTGTGCCCGGGCGGGGGCGGCGTAGCCCTGGATATCCTCCATCTGTGCGTAGAGTGCGGCCAGGTCGGCGCCGTCGTCGTCACCGGCGGCAATGCGTCGCTCCAGCCGGCGCAGTTGCATGTCGCCGTCGAGCACGAAGTCCAGGGCGGTGGCGTCGCTGGCGCCGATCTCCTGCGCCATGTGGGCGATGCGCCATTGCTGCGGCACGCTGCAATCGCCGCTGTCGTGATGGAGCCGGCCCTGCAAGAGCTGAAACAGGCTCGACTTGCCGCTGCCGTTGGGTCCGATCAGGCCGACTTTTTGTCCCTGTTGCACGCGCAGCCCGGCGGCCACCAGCAGCGGCTTGGTGCCGCGCTGTAAACTGACGTTTTGTAAGCTAATCATGGGGTGTATTCTAGTGTACTGCCTCGCACTATTGATAGATGTCCATCGCCGTCGTGAAGCAGTACACTGGCGCCCATGACACAAGACCCCGATGCCGTGAATCCGTTCTGGGACTTCTCGCTGGCCCTTTACCGCCGGCCCGGAGTCGAGTCCCTGTGCCTGGCGCTACAGGATAATCACGGGGTCAACGTGAATCTGTTGTTGTGGAGCTGTTGGCTTGAAACACGCACAGTAACCCTCGACGCCGATTTGCTGGCTGCGGCGCAACGCCTGGTGCAGGACTGGGATCAGCGTGTTGTCACGCCGTTGCGCCAGGCCCGTCGCGCTGTGCGCAAAGGTAACTGGGAAACTCCCGGCCCGTCGCTGTTGGCGCAGTGCAAGCGCCTGGAGCTGGAGGCGGAGCAAGTGCAGCAGCAGTGGCTCTACCAACTGGCAGTGAGTGGTGAGCGGCGCCCTGCTGAAGGCGCCGCAAAGGTGGCGGCAGTGGGTGAAAATGTGGAGTTTTTTCTAGCGGCCGCAGGCGTGTCCCCCCGCCGGTCAGCCGTTGAGTTGTTGGCGGGGGGAATACAGGCCATCGATCGCGGCTAGCAGGCACTGACTGCGGGTGTGTTCCGGCACACCGGCGCCTGCCGTTAACATTAGTTTTTACCGCAAAAACTAATCCTTGGAGCTTGGCTCCGCGTCGAACAGGCTCGGCGTTGCCGGTGTTTTAGGCGTGTCAGCCGCCGGTTCCGACGTGGTGGCGGCCGGTGTTATTGGGGCTGACGGTATGCCGGCAGAGGCGGACTCTTCTTCTTCAATCACCGACCGCGGCGGCTTGCCGAAGGGGTCGCGTGTCTTTGGAAAGGGCGTTTTTGCAGGAGAATCCGGCTTTTTGGCTGGGGGCTGAGGTTTACTCGCTGAGGGCTCAGGTTTGCTGGCTGAGGGCTCAGGTTTGCTGGCTGAGGGCTGAGACTTACTCGCTGAAGGCTCTGCTTTTTTCGCTGAGGGCTCTGCTTTCTTCGCTGAGGGCTCTGTTTTCTTCGCTGAGGGCTCTGCTTTTTTAGCCTGAGGAGCGGTTGTCGCTGGTGTGGCGGATTTGGCCGCTGCCGGTTTGGCGCTTTTCTTCGATGCCTTGGCTTTCTTTTTCTTGGGTGCCGCTGTTTTTACCGCTGGGGCCGCCGCCTTCTTCGCCGCCTTTTTTGCCTTGGTGGCCGGTTTGGCTGCCGTCGCTTTCTTTGCCGCGGCGGCCTTCTTCGGTGCAGCTTTGGCCGCTTTTTTGGCCGCGGTCTTCTTCGGGGCGGCCTTGGCAGCCTTTTTAGCTGCGGCTTTTTTCGGGGCCGCTTTCCTGGCGGTCGTTTTTTTCGCGGCCTTTTTGGCTTTCTTGGGTGCGGCGGCCTTTTCCGCCTTGGCGGCCTCTCTGGCTAGCTGATCGGCAATTTTCTTGGCCGCCTTAACGCTGTTGAGAGCGGCTTTGGCCTCGGCTGCCGCGTCTTTGGCTGCGGCTACTGCAGTGCGCTGGGTGGCTACTGCCTGCTTTGCTTTGGCTACCCGGGCTTTAGTGGCGGCGGTCTTGCGGGCCTGTGCGGATTTGGTGGCGGCCGCCAATTTTGTCTTCAGGGCGTCCAGTTTCTTCTGTGCGGCGGTGAGTGCTTTTCCCGCGCTGGTGGCCGCCTTGGTTGCGGTAGCAATCTGTTTGCTGCGGGCCTTATCCAGTTGTACCGACAGTTTGGTAATCTGTTTCTCTAGATCAGCGACGGCATCGATGACTTTCTTTTTAGCGGCCATTGTGAGTGTCCTGTTAAATTGACGGAGAAATTAATACCTGTATATCGCGCGAAATAATAACGCTGTTTGAAAAAAAAATGTATGCTCTTTTTATGTCACACCCTTTTGTTCTCCGCCGGTGCCATGCACTTCGGCGAGCCGTGGTGGCAAACAATTGCACTAAACAATTGCACTTATTATCCGAAACCGCGGGTTGAGACAAAAGGATTATAGCCAGTTAGTGTAACTCGAAAATTGGTAAGCGCCAGTAGTATGTAAACTTTGGTGACAGCCGGTCGGGGTATTGAACCGGTTGGCGACCCGGTTTGTGACATAAGTACGGTGTGACATAGGTACGTTGTGACACAGGTGCGTTGTGACATAGGTACGACTTGCTGCACGAGGCTAAGGTTGAAATGAAACTCTATATTAAATTCCTGCTGTTTATTCTGGTGCTGGGGCTGGCTGGCCCCTTCATAATGAAAGGCCCCGACGGCCGGCCGCTGATGGACGCGCGCCAGTTCATACCGGATGTCGCGAGTTGGCCGTCGCGGCTGGAGCGCTGGTGGCAGCGGCTGCTGAGCGAGGGGGAAACCCTGGTCGAGGAGGGGCCGGCGGCGGTCGGCAAGACCAAGGTTTATAAATGGCGGGCGGCGGATGGCAGCTGGCGTTTTTCCGATGCCCCCAACCCCGACGGGCAGAGCGAAGAGCTGTGGCTGGACCCGGATAGCAATGTGATCCAGTCGACACCTCTCCCGGCACAAACCGAGGGCGTGGAAAAAGAGGCTGCCCAGGGCCCGGGCAATGGTATACCATTGCCCCTTACCGTTACGCCGGGGCAGGCCTCCAAGTTAATTGACGATGCCAGGAAGGTTCAGGAGCTTATGGATCAGCGTAACCAGGCATTGCAGGAAGCGCTTGGCGAACGGCCTAAACAGGATTAAACAGGATCAGCTATGAAATCACTTATTATAACGAGTCTGCTGGCCTCTGCGCTGGTAGTCACAGGGTGTGGTCAGGAATCCCAAAAGTCAGAGGCAACAGAAGAAACCGCGGCGCCGGGGGCAACCTCGGGAGCGCCGGCACTGGAAAGTCTGGAGCAGCGTATTAGCTACGTATTTGGCTACAACATTGGCCAGCAGCTCAAGCGCGACAATATCGAGGTGGATGTCGACGTCCTGACCCAGGCCATCCGGGAAGCTGTAGATGGTAAGGACGCGCGCCTGAGCGCAGAGGAAACCGAGTTGGCCATGAAGACGTTTCAGGAGCAACAACAGGCCAAGCGCGAGGAAGCGGTCAAGGTAGTGGCCGACGCCAACAAGAAGGAAGGTGAAGCCTTTCTTGCCACCAATAAAGAAAAAGAAGGTGTGGTAACCACCGCCAGTGGTCTGCAGTATAAGGTGATCACCCCCGGCACCGGACCCAGCCCCAAAGCCAGCGACAAGGTCTCTGTACACTACCGCGGCACCCTGATCGACGGCACCGAATTTGACAGTTCCTACCGCCGCGGCCAGCCGGTGTCGTTTCAGGTCGAGGGCGTGATTGCGGGCTGGACCGAAGCCCTGCAACTGATGAAGGAAGGGGCGAAGTGGGAATTATATATTCCCTCCGACCTGGCCTATGGTTCCGGCGGCACGGGCGGGCAGATCGGACCCAACGCCACGCTGATCTTTGAAGTGGAGTTGCTGGAGGCGAGCAGCGCCGAAGGCTAGGGCGGGCATTGATGAGGCGCGCGCCTGACGACAATGCCAACGTGTGCTGGTGCGTTTGGCGCAGTCTGCCGTTGTGATTCGAGTCCGGCGCCCCCTGGGACAGTAAATTATTTGCTCAAGCGGTGCACGAAGCCGTTGGATGATACCGCGTAGTACTGCCCTTCCCCGTCGCTAAATGACACCGCCACTACGGCGGCGCTGGTGGGTTTCCAGGCATCGCGTTTGGGAAGTTTCCACCTGGCCAGCTCGCGCAGGGAGGCGGTGCTCCAAAGCTGCACCACCTGATCCGGTCGGCCGGTAATGAGTTGCCGGCCATCGCTGCTGAAGCGCGCAGCGGTAAATCGTATACCCCGACGCAGGCCTTCTGCCGCCAGCGGTATAGTGCCGACTGTATCGCCGCTACGTGTGTCCCAGAGCACTGCCTTGTCATACTTCGCTGCCGACAGGGCCAGCTTGCCGTCCGGGCTGAGGGCGACCAGTTGTACGTCGTCCTGATGTTGGACACGTTGCAGGACTTCGGTGGCAGTACCGTCCGGGCCCGCCTGCAGATCCCAGAATACCGCCGTGTAATCTTCTGAACCGGTCAGCGCATAGCGGCCGTCCTCGCTGAGGTCGACACTGCGCACTCGGCTGCGATGGTTGAGGGTGCGCTGAATCCCGCCGTTTATCACATCGAACAGCACCGCCGAGTGGTCGGCCAGCCCCAGCAGCGCATAGCGGCCGCGGTTGGTGAGGGCGATGGACAACACTTCGCCCGGCGAGGTCCAGAAGCGCTCGGGCTGACCCGGTTGCGCGCCACCGGCCTGCGGCGGGCGCAGGGACCAGAGCACCAGCGTATGGGGAGCGGCGGTGAGAGCGAATTCACCGTTCGGTGAAAAGTCGGCACTGATAATGGTGGTCGTCTCGTCCGGGCGGTGATTCCAGTTGAACTGGCGCTCGCCGTCGCCGGTGCTCCACAGGCTGCCGCCGTGGTGGATGGAGCCGATGGCCGCGTAGCGGCCGTCACCGGACAGGGCCGCGCCGTGGATACCTTTGGCGGCCACTTCAAAGCTGTCGCTGGGTTTGGTGTCGTTGTCACAACCGGCAACGGCGCCGATCAGGGCCGCCATGGTCAGCCGCTGCGCAAGGGCGCCCGGTGACGGGAATACTCTGAACTGGAGCAGCGCTTTCATCGCGGGGCCGGCCCGGCTGTCAGGTAACCAGGCCTTTGTGCGCCACGTGTAACACCGCGATCATCCGGTCTTCGGCTTCGAAGCGGGTCTCCATGACTTCGCCCAACTCGGACAAGTCCTTAGCCAGGCTGGAGAGGTCGTCGGTTTCCTGGTATTTATCGTTGAAGTCGAGTATGAACTCGGTGGTTTTATCGATACTGGAGTAGAGCTTGCCCGCCTCGCGGAGGGCGTCGTCGTTTTTGAACTCCCGGCCCTCGCGCATCAACTGATCGTACACCTCGAAGTGACCGGCTGAGACGTAGTCGACAATAATTTGGCACAGGCGCTGTAACTTCGGGCCCCGCTCGCTGTCGGGCGAGTCCGCGTCGGTGGTGTGCGATAAATTGCAGTACAGGACCAGCATGTCCTGTCTCTCCTGAAGCCAGCGGTCAATGATGTCGCTGACACCGCCCCAACGTTCTCTCGCAGATTCGCAGTTTTCTAGCATTGAGTTACATCCTAAATGTCGATACTGGCAGTAAGCGTTCGTCTTACCTGGGCTTAACGACTTCCTTTACCACCTGTTTTACCAGTTGCCCGGGCCGCGATGCCCGGCCTTTGAAGTGTGGATAGCGTAATTGCCAAGATAGGTGATCTCAATTATCACGGCAAGGCAAAAGTGGGATTTCAGTTAAAAATACGCGCCCTATTGGCACAATACTGGTATTACAACGGCCCTTGAGAATCCCGGCGCCAGGGCGGCGGCCCGTTCGCGCGGCTCTCAGCGGCGCAGCAATTGCCAGAGGTTGATGACAATCAAACCGGCAAAGGCCACCAGGGTCCAGGCCGGGATGCTCAACCCCAGAAACTGCCAGACCACTTCGGCGCAGTTGCCGTCGCCGGCCAGCAGAACATCCAGTGCTTCGCGCAGGGGAAAAGTTTCCAGAATATAGTCGAGGCTGGGTCCGCAGGCCGGTTGTTGGTCAGGCGGCAGCGATTGCAGCCAGACATGGCGGCCGGCAAAGCTCGCTCCCAGCGCGGCCGCCAGTACGCCAAGTCCCGCGAACCAGCGCCGGCCCGCCGCGCCGGGGTTGAGCAGGTAGGCGCCCAGGGCCAGCACGCCCACGGCAATGACGAACACGCGCTGGGTCACACACAGCGCGCAGGGCAGGAGATCCATCACATGCTGCATATACAGGGCGGTCAAGATTAAGCCGCAACAGCCGAGAAACACAATGAGGTTGGTAAGTCGAATACCGGGCACGGTTGTCCTCCTCTGGAAACGGCTGCTAACACTAGGTGAATTGGCCGGTTAACTCAAGGGTATCTTGACCGCCGGGTGACGCAGGTCAAGCGCTGGAGAGGGTTGGACATTGCCGCTATGCTTTGGTTGCAACACGCTGATTGGTAAGAGGTTTGCCGTGAATGTCGTTATCTTAAACCCAGTTGTTTTAAAACCAGTTGTTTTAAACCCAGGTGTCTTAGACAAGGCTATCTTAAAAACAGCAGCCTTAAATTTTTTCGCTTTGGACACCCCTGTTGTAAAACGCGTTGTTGCGAACATGGTGACCCGTCTGTCGCTCGCCGCCCTGTTGTGCGTACTGTTGGCGGCGCCCTCGGTCTGGGCCCAGGAAGAGGCAGAGGGTGAGGCCAGCGAGGAGGCGCCTGCCAAGGCTCCCTCCATCTACATTCCCCTGAAGCCGGCATTCGTAGTCAACTACGGCGGCAAAGGGCGCCTGCGGTATCTGCGTGCCGAGCTGTCGGTGCGGGTGTCCAATATCAGCGCGGCCGGGTCCGTGCGCCATCATATGCCGTTTATCCGCAATAACCTGGTGTTGTTGTTCAGCCGGCAGAAAGATGAAGATATTGACACCCAGGAGGGCAAGGAGCTGCTGCGCCTGGCGGCGCTGGAGGAAGTTCGGTCGATCATTGAACTCGAGGACGAGGAGAGCGGGGTGGTGGATCTGTATTTTAATAACTTCGTGATTCAAAAGTGACTGGCAGCCGTTTCTTAACTGCCGGGCTTCTGCGGCGATAATTAATCACTCGCTGCGCCCGGCGGTGAGGGGCCTAATTGGGATCGGCGCTGGCCAGTCCGCGCCGGGTATTGTCGGCAAACGCCAGTAACTGGGGAAAGAACTCGACAAAATCCCCCTGCAGTTGCCGGTACTCGCGATGAATACGCGGGTAACTCTCCGCCAGCGGCGTGGCCCGGCTGAGTCGGCGGGCGACGTAAAACAGGGTCCGCTGCAGGTTGTCCCGATCCCGGTAGCTGTGCAGCAGGTCGTATTGCCTGGCGCGCTGGTAAAACCGCAGTGCCGGCGGCGGCATCACTGCCTCGTAGTCACTCCAGAGCCCGTAAGCCTCGGCGCAATAGTCCGCCAGTGGTTGGCGGTGGTAGTCGTGCCAGTGCCGGGCGAGGAAATGGTCATAACACAAATCGATGGCGATGCCGCCCACCCGGCGCATATCCGGCCCCAGGCGGGCGATGCTGCGTTTGACCAGGGCGTGGTGGTCCGAGAACACATCGATACGCCGGTGTAGTGCGATACCCCGCTCGATCGCCGCCGGATACTTGCCCCGCAGCGGGCCTTTGACAAAGTCACCCAGAAATCCACCTATGCGCAGGTCCCGCGACGGACCGGACAGCAACTGATGGGCCAGGTAATTCATACGGCTGTCATGGCTGGTTGCAATTGCAATAGCGGTACTGGGCGTAGAAGCGCTGCAGGTACTCTTCGAACGACAGGGTGTCAGCCGCCTCCACCGCAGCCTGCTCCTGCAACGAGGTGGCGGCCATGGCGCGAAAGCGCAATTCGGTGCGCTGGTCGAGGGGTGTTGCCGTCAGCGCCTGGCTGTGGCGCTCAGCCTGGTTCATGGCCAGGCGGAAAAACGTGACCCCCTGCTCCTCCATATCCCGCAATACCCGCGCCGAGGGGGTCAGTTGCGCGTCTTCGACCTTCCCGCGCTGTTGACCCAGGGCGGTGGCGTGGTGGTCGCTGCCCGTGGCGCGGTCTAACAACCCGGCGACCGGCGCCAATTCCTCCAACAGGGCCATCCCCCAGTCTTTGAGACCGATTTCGGCTCCCTCGCTGTCGAGCAGTGTCAGACCCGGTTCGCGGCCGCGATAGACGATGCGCCGCTGGTTTTCCAGGATGTGCCGGTACTCGGTATTGTTGGCCTCCGGGCTGTCCTTGAGCAGGCAATAGAGCAAAAAGGTATCGAGAAAGTGAATCTGCCCGGCGTCGATACCCAGGGGCTCGTAGGGGTTCAGATCGATGCAGCGCACCTCGATGTACTCCACGCCGCGGTCGTGCAGGGCGCCGAGGGCCGTCTCCCCGGAGTGGGCGGTGCGCTTGGGCCTGATACTGCTGTAGAACTCATTTTCAATCTGCAGCAGGCTGGTGTTGAGCTGCTGGTATTCGCCGGCACCGTTTCTCAGGCCGATGGCCTCGTAATCCGGGTGGGGCTGGGTAATCGCCCCGCACAGCGTGTGCAGGTAGCTGGAGAGGTTGTTGTAGCAGACTACCAGCGCCTCCTGGGCCTGGCTCTGGTAGCCGAGGTCTCCCATCCTGAGGGAGGTGGCATAGGGTGTGTGCAGCGTGTGGTGGTCGTCCCCATGGGGCACCAGGCTGTGTTTGCGATCGCTGACAAACGTGCGACAGACGGCTGGCGCCGCGCCGAACAGGTAGATCAACAGCCAGTAATAACGGCGAAAATTGCGAATCAGCGCAAAATAACGCTCGGTCTTGAAAGCCTGTAACTCCTGGCTGCTGTTTTCGTGCGTGTGCAGAAATGCCCAAAACGCGGTCGGCAGTGAGAAGTTGTAGTGAATCCCGGCAATGGTCTGCATCAGGCGGCCGTAGCGGTGGCCGAGCCCATAGCGGTAGACGGTTTTCATGCGACCGACATTGGAGGTGCCGTAGTTTGCCACCGGCACTTCATCGTCGTTGCTCAACATGCAGGGCATGCTCGACACCCACAGATATTCGTTCTGCAATTGCTGGTAGGTAAACCGGTGGATATTTTCCAGGTGGGCGAGCACCTCCTCCACCCGGTGCGACGGCGGCGTAATGAACTCCAGCAGTGCCTCGCTGAAATCGGTGGTGATCTGCGGGTGGGTGAGTGCCGCGCCCAATTGCTGGGGGTGCGGTGTGCAAGCCAGATGGCCGGCGGGAGTGATACGCAGGCTTTCCTTCTCGATACCGCGCAGAATACCCGTTATCAGGGGTGTGTTGGCCGGCTCACCCAGGGCTGCCAGTAGCGATTGACTCAGTGACAAGTTAAGCTCCTCAATCCAGGCCGGCGCCGATTGCCCGACGCCCGGGTTGCCGGCGGGTAGTGGCCAGCCGGGTTTTTCGCTCCCGCGCCGGGCCGCCGGGCTTATTCATGGTGAAATAGCGGCTCTGCGAAAGGCGTCTCATTTCTTTCACAATTGGCCTCTAGACTGGCCTGCCGTGTTTCTGCACACTGGCCTGCCGTGCTGTGAGCGGTGGCCGCTTCGCCGGCGGGCGCCGGCAGTTGGTCGGGGTCGATCACGGGCAGGCCGCGCTCGCCGGTGACACAGGGCAGTATTTTTATACGTTGATTGTAGTCTTTGGCATTGACCTCGAACATTTGGTTGAGCGCTTCGTCGCGGTGAGGGGTTTTATACAGCGCGGAAGCATCGCGCCCGTCGACCCACTCGTTGTGCTTGTTGAGAAATTGCTGGTGCTGGTTTTGAAGGATGAAGACCTGACTCATAGTACCTGTTCACACATGTCACACATGTTCGATGATTGGCCCCGGAGGCGGCGGTCGGCTCGGGGGGTGCTGGGGACAACCGACTGTTGTCGCGGAGTTTACCTGGAAACCCTGCCGCTCGGTAGTCTTGCGGCTGGCGCCACGGCGGGCGGCCGGGTTGCGGCGGGTTTTTTGTCCAGGGCATCATATATGCCACACTAGCTGGCAAAAAAACGTGCTATTAGAGTATATTGCGTGACGTTTTTGTGAAATGGCCTTAAGAATAGTCATTTGCCTGCCGGTCGCGGTGACAAATGCAGTAATCTGGGGTCAGAAGTAGTCTTCACCGGCGTTGTGAGCGCGCTGCCGGTGGCGCGTCGGGACCCTCGCGGTCACTGCGTTTTAACCAGGGTTGATACGGGGTCTGCGGACTCGGGCAGAGTAATAGTCAGAGTAATAATAACGGGGTAACAGCAGGTGACAATCAAGGGGATGGCTGCGAGTCCGCTCGCCCAGTCCGCTCTTCAACAGCTGAATCGATCGGCAGCCTATCTGCAACGGCTGCCGGCAGCCTGGTGGCGTCAGTTGTGCCTGGCCCTGTTGGCGTTCTGGCTCTGTCACACGCTGGCCCAGTTGTTCTGGTTGCTGATGCCGGAACCCGAATTGGCACCGTTGGATGCCGCCGCCCTACCGGTGGCCGTGGCCGCCGCCGGCGACAACGGGGCCTCGGCGGTGGATATCGATGCGCTCAAATCGCTGAATCTGTTTGGTGAAGCCTCAAAGACTGAGCAGACTGTGGTGCAGGAGAACCCCGAGCCGCAAATCGAGGCCGCCGAGGAGACCCGCCTGAGTCTGACCCTGGTGGGGGTGGTGGCCAGCAGTAATCCCGCCGCCGCTCGTGCCATTATCGCCGATGCCCGCGAACAGGCCATATATTCCATTGACGATGAACTCCCCGTTGGCCAGAGCGTCAAACTGGCGAGGGTGATGGACAGGCAGGTGATATTAAATAACAACGGCCGTTACGAATCGCTGTCGCTGTTCGATGAAACCACCAGCGGTCGCCGCGGCCCCGCGATCAGTAATCGGCGCCCGCCGGTCACCACCTCCAGGCCCCGCACCCGACCTGTTGCCAGCGCGCCGCGCAATCTGTCCCGTGCCCAGCAGTCGCTGGCCGATGTGATGAAAGTCAGTATTGTGCGTGAAGGCGGTGAGGTTAAAGGTTATAAAATCAGGCCCGGGCGCAACCGCAGCATGTTCGAGCAACTCGGCTTGCAGGCCAACGATGTGGTCACCGCCGTCAATGGCATCACGCTGGACAGCTCCAGCAAAGCAATGGACGTATATAAGACGATGAAAGGTAAAACAAGCGCGCAACTGGAAATCCAGCGCGACGGTGAGGTGCTCACGGTTGATGTGGATCTCGATGAGGTCGGCGAGGAATGAGTGTGTCGATGAGAGGGTGTTTGCGAGTGTGGATGAGGGCGTGGCTGGGTGTTTGGACAGGTGCGTCAACAAGACCGGTGTTGAACACAACGTTTGCCGGAGGCCTCAAACGCCTGCTGTTGAGCGCCTGTCTGGTGTCGTTTTGCGCCGGCGCCCAGGAGCAGACCTGGACCGTGAACTTCAACGATTCGGACATCGGCGAGGTTATCAAGTTCGTCGCCGATGCCAGCGGTCGCACCATCATCATCGATCCCCGCGTCAAGGGTCGGGTCAAGGTCATCTCCGCCGAGCCGCTGAGCGGTGACCAGCTCTACGATCTGTTTCTCTCCATTCTGGATGTCCACGGCTTTACCGCCATCCCCCGCGGCAATGTAGTGCGTATCATCCCGAGCAAAGACGGTCGCACCGAGGGCGGCGTGGTGCGGCCCGGTCAAACGACCCGGGTCACCAAACCAAAGCCGGCGCCGAACCAGGCGGCGGCGCTCAGCAATAATGAGCACGTCACCGAGGTCATCCAACTCGACAACGTAACTGCCGTCAAGGTCTTGCCGGTGCTCAGGCCGCTGGTGCCCCAGCATGCCCATCTGGCCGCCTACGATAACAGCAATGCCATTATCGTCTCCGACACCATCGCCAATATCAGGCGTATAAAAGATATTATTGAACGTTTGGACCGCGCCGCGGTGGCGAAAACCGAAGTGATCGCGTTGAAGCATGCGCAGGCCGAGGAAATTGTGCGCATTCTGAAGGAACTGGAAAACAAGGACGCCGGCAAAGGCGCCGCCACCTCGAAGCTGGTACTGGTGGCGGACAAGCGCATCAACGGCGTCGTGGTCAGCGGCGACGACCTGCAACGCCAGCGCGCCAGGGATTTGATCAGTCAGCTCGACCAGCCCCAGCAGCAGGCGGGCAACGTGCGTGTGGTCTACCTGGAGTATGCCGATGCCGAACAGGTGGCCGAGGTGCTGGGCAAGGTCATGCAGAGCCTGGGCAAGGTCGGTCCCGGCGGTGACAAAGCCGGCAGCGCTGCCGGCAATGCCACTGTGGAGGCAGACCCGGAGACCAACGCCCTGCTGATTACCGCCGATGTGGATGTGCTGCCGACGCTGCTGGCGGTGGTAGAGAAACTGGATATTCGCCGCGCCCAGGTCTTGGTCGAGGCGATTATCGTCGAACTCGAAGGCGGCGAAGACAATGCGCTCGGTGTGCAGTGGTTGTTCCAGGGCGACAGCAACGGTATCGGCTCCTCCTCCCTGGGTGACGGTCTGCTTGGCAATATTGCCGCCGGTATTCTTGGCACCGAGGTAACCCGGCGTTTCGACCCCGATACCGGCCGCCTGATCGAAGAGATTCGCAGCGACAACGACGCTGAGTTGGGCGGCGCGCTGGCGGGCAACCGCGGGCAGATATTCGGGGTCGGCAGACAGAACGATAACGGCAGCAGTTTTCTGTTCCTGTTGAACGCCCTGGAGCAACAGACCGGTTCCAATATTCTCTCCACCCCCAACCTGCTGACCATGGACAACCACGAGGCCACCATCACCGTCGGCCAGAATGTCCCCTTCGTCACCGGTTCTTTCAGCAATACCGGCGGCGGCGCTAGTAACCCTCAGAACCCCTTTCAAACCATCGAGCGCCAGAATGTCGGTATTACGCTGAAGGTCACCCCCAAGGTGAATGAGGGCGACAGTGTGGTATTGGACATCGTGCAGGAGGTCTCGAGCCTGAGTGGCGCCACCGTGCAGGCCTCCGATGTGATCACCAACGAGCGCAAGGTCGAAACCCAGGTCATGGCCAAGGACGGCGAAATCGTCGTGCTCGGCGGCTTGATCCAGGACAATGTGCAGGAGTCCGAACAGCGGGTACCCTTTCTCGGCAGTATTCCGGGGCTGGGCCGCTTGTTTCGCAGTGACGCCACCACCGTCAGTAAAACCAATCTGCTGATTTTTATCCGCCCCACTGTGATTCGCAATGCCGAGGAACTGACCGGCGCCACCGCGGAAAAGTACCGCTATATCCGCGAGCGACAGATTCTGCAACGCGAGCGCGGCGAGGTGAAAGTCGACGAGTCGCTGTTGCCGTTGTTGCCGGAGTGGCCGGAGGGTGCCTCTCAACCTGTGCGAGAGCCCGCTGACACAACGCCGGTCACCGGTGACGAGTCGCAGAATAGCGAATCGCAAAACAACGAGCCGCAAGATAATTAAAGGAGGCTGAGCCATGAGTGAGGCCGCCACCCTTGATACAGACCTCGACGGTCAGGATATAGAAGAGCAGCCCGAGGAGGCCGTCGCGACGGAATTTCTGCCGTTCGGCTTCGCCTCCGCCCACGGTGTGCTGCTCGATGGTGAAGAGGTCATCCACCGCCCTGGCGTGGCGCTGCCGGTGCTGTTGGAACTGCGCCGTCACCTGGGTCGCGAGTTTACCCTGATCGAGGTTCCCGAACAGGATTTCCAGCGCCGTCTCACCCAATCGTTCCAGAGCACCGATGGTGCCGCCCAGCGCGCGGTGGAGGACCTCGGCGATGACTTTGACCTCACTCGCCTGGCCGATGAGATTCCCGACGAGGGCGACCTGCTGGCCGGCGACGACGACGCGCCGGTGATTCGACTGATCAACGCCGTGCTGTCTGAGGCGGTGCGGGAAAAAGCGTCTGATATTCACCTCGAGCCGTTCGAAGATCGGGTCGCCGTGCGTTTTCGCGTCGACGGTGTATTGACCGAGGTGCTGTCGCCGAAACCGGTGCTGGCACCCCTGCTGGCGTCGCGATTGAAGGTAATGGCCAAGCTCGATATCGCCGAAAAGCGCCTGCCCCAGGACGGTCGGATCACGGTCAAGCTGGCGGGCCATGCGGTGGATATTCGCGTTTCCACGATTCCCTCCGCCCACGGCGAGCGGGTGGTGCTGCGCCTGCTGGACCAGGCCGCCGGCCACCTGCGGCTGGAACAACTGGCCATGCCGGCGCCGGTGGAGGCCGGTTTCGCCCGGGCGCTGGCCAAGCCTCACGGTATCATCCTGGTGACCGGGCCCACCGGTTCCGGTAAGACCACCAGCCTTTACGCCGGTCTCAGCCATATCAACGATCGCAGCCGCAATATTCTCACCATTGAAGACCCCATCGAATACCTGCTGTCCGGAATCGGCCAGACCCAGGTCAACGCCAAAGTGGAGATGACCTTTGCCCGCGGCCTGCGCGCCATTTTGCGACAGGACCCGGACGTAGTGATGGTGGGGGAAATCCGCGACCGCGAGACCGCCGCCATCGCCGTGCAGGCCAGTCTTACCGGGCACCTGGTGTTGTCCACCCTGCACACCAACACCGCTATCGGTGCGGTTACCCGGCTACAGGATATGGGGGTGGAGCCGTTTTTGCTCTCCTCTAGTATCGAGGTGGTGATGGCCCAGCGGCTGGTGCGCAAGCTGTGCGCGGAGTGTAAAGAGGAGCATATCGCCACCGAGGCCGAGTGCGAGCTGCTGGACCTGCCCGAGCACGCCACCATCTTCCGGGCCAAAGGCTGCGGCGCCTGCAACCAACTGGGTTACAGCGGCCGGGCGGCGATTTACGAATTGATCGAAGTGGACGAGACCCTGCGCCAGTTGATCCACGAGGGCGCCGGCGAGCAGGCTATGCTCAGCCACGCCCGCAAAAAATACCCGTCCATCACCAGCGATGGCCGCGACCGCGTGCTGGCCGGGTCCACCAGCCTCGAGGAGGTGTTGCGGGTCACCGCGACGGCATGATATGGGAGCCTTTAGTTACCAGGCACTGGACGCCAGCGGCAAGCTAGTCAAAGGTGTTATCGAGGGCGACTCCGAGCGCCAGGTGCGCGGCCAGTTGCGCTCCAAGGCGCTAAAGCCGATTCAAGTGGAGGCCGCCGCCGCCAAGAAAGCAGGTGGCGGTGCGCCGAGCTTCTCCTTTTCCGGCTGGAACCGCCGCCTGAGTCCCAAGGACGTCACCTTGATCACCCGCCAGTTGGCGTCCCTGGTGCAATCGGGTCTGCCGCTCGACGAAGTGCTGCAAACCGCCGCCAAACAGAGCCGCAAACCCGGTGTCAAAGAAGTGGTCCTGCAGGTGCGGGCGCGGGTGCTGGAGGGGCACAGCCTGGCCCAGGCGCTGGGTGAGAATCCCCGCGCTTTCGACGATATGTACCGGTCGATGGTGCGGGCCGGCGAAAGTGCCGGTTTTTTGGGCCCGGTGCTGGAGCGGCTGGCGGACTACGCCGAGAACAGCCAGCACACCCGCCAGCGCATGAAGATGGCGATGATCTACCCGATGGTGCTGATGGGAGTGGCGATTTCGGTGATTGCCGCGCTGATGGCCTTCGTGGTGCCGAAGCTGACCGGCCTGTTCCGCAACAGCAACGCGGAGCTGCCCGGTCTGACCCAGGCGTTGATTGCCGCCAGTGATTTTATCATCAACTACGGCCTCTACTGTGTGGTGGGGTTGGTGGCACTTGGTTACGGCGTTGCGGTGCTGTTGCGGGACCCGGCTCGCAGACTGGTCTGGCACCGCATCCAGTTGAAGTTGCCGCTGTTCGGCGAACTGGTGTTACAGGCCGACAGCGCGCGCTTCTCGGCCACGCTGAGCATACTGTTGTCCAGCGGCGTACCTTTGCTGGAAGGCCTGCGTATAGCCGGCCAGGTGATGAGCAACACGGCGCTGCGCGAAGCCAGCAAAAGTGTGGCGGCGGCCGTGCAGGAGGGAACCAGCCTCCACCGGGCGCTGGATCAGGCGGGCATATTCCCGCCGCTGCTGGTGCAGATGGCGGCCAGTGGGGAGGCCAACGGCACCCTGGATAAACAGTTGGAGCATTCGGCCAACAACCAAGAGCGGGAACTGGAAATGATGCTCGGCACCGCCATGGGGCTGCTGGAACCACTGACGGTGGTGTTTATGGGCGGTATGGTCACCCTGATTGTGATGGCTATTCTGCAGCCGATTTTCGAACTCAACAAACTGGTGGGTTGAAAACCGCCCGCTGCGGCCATGGTTGCAGCGCTGGTGGTTGTGGCTGTTGGCGCTGTCGCGGTGATCCTGGCGGTGGCCTTCACAATCAGCCAGTGGCCCTCGCAATTAGACAGAGACACTAACAGAGATTGAAAAGGAGTGTTAGATAAATGAAGACGACACGGCGGCCCCAGACGGGCTTCAGCCTGATTGAAATTCTGGTGGTACTGGTAATTATCGGTCTGCTGATCGGCATTGTCGCACCGAATGTGATCGACGAAGTCGACGAAGCCCAGCGGGACAAGGTGGCGGCGGATTTCCGCAACATAGAGACGGCCCTGAAACTGTACCGGCTGGACAACTTTACTTACCCCACCAGCGAACAGGGCCTGGTGGCCTTGTCGGAGCAACCGACCCTCGACCCGGTGCCGAGAAACTGGCGCGCCTACCTCGACGAGGAGCCTACCGATCCCTGGGGGCGGCCCTACCTGTACCTGAGTCCGGGTGAAAACGGCGAGTTTGATATCTACACCCTGGGCGCCGACGGCATCAGCGGCGGCGAGGGCCCCAACAAGGATATCGGCAACTGGAAAACCGACGACGACAGCTAGCGCCCCGGAGGGCATAAACCGATGAGCGGGAAACGGGCCGGGGGGTTCACCCTGATCGAGATACTGGTGGTGTTGGTCATCATCGGTTTCGGGGTCGGTATGGTGTCCCTCGCCGTGGGCGATAACCGCAGCAGGGAAATGCACGATATCGCCCAGCGCCTGACCTCGCAAATGCACCTGGCACTGGAAAACGCCACCTTCAGCGGCGAGGCCCTGGGGGTGAAATGGACCGAGCCCGAGGGGGAGCAGGGTTGGCGCTACACCTGGTACGCCCACCGTGAAGATAAGTGGGAAGTGGCGGAAGAACCCCTGCTCGAGGTCCAGTTGCCGGAATATGTGGACGTGTTGCTCGAGGTGGACGGCCAGTACGTCAGCGACTTCACCACCCCCCGCAGCGAGACCGATATCGGCGTGCCGAGACCCGGCCTCGGCAACCGGCGCGAGCTGCCCGAGCCCGAGCCTGAGGGGGAGGAGGAGCTGATTCCCGACCTGGTGTTTTTTGCCAGCGGTGAGGCCACCCCCTTTACGCTGGAGCTTTCCATGCGCGACGACTCCGACCACAACCAGCATATCGAGGTGGACCTGTTGGGACGTATCGTCTGGGAAGAGGGTTTGCGCCTGGCGGAGGCGCGGGAGGAGCTGCAACCCGATGAAGATTAACGCCCGCAGCCCGGCTCACATCAGTGCTTGCGACTGTTTAAAAGGCGCCTGCGGCTGTGTTAGAAAAAGCGCCTGCGGCTTAGTAAAAACCCGCGGCTGTGTAAAAAAAGGTACACGCGGCTTTACCCTGGTCGAGGTATTGGTGGCCCTGGCTATTGTCAGCATGGCCCTGCCGGCGCTGTTGCACGAGGTCCAGGGCCAGACTTCCCACACCAGCTATATGCGCGACCGCACCATTGCCCAGTGGATCGCGCAGAACAAAATGACCGAACTCAGAGTGCTGCGCCGGCTCAATAACCAGGTCTTCAAAGGCACCGCCAGCGACCAGGTGGAAATGGCCGGCACCACCTGGACCTGGTACCTGGAGGCGCTGGAAACACCGGTCGAGGGCATGAAGCGGATGGAGGTCAGGGTCAGCCTCGGCGACAAGGAAAAGGAAGAGTCGCTGGTGATGTTGGCGGGGTTTGTCCATGAATAGGCGGCCTGGCAGCGGTCGCCAGCGCGGTTTCACCCTGCTCGAGGTGTTGGTGGCGATGGCGATTTCAGTGCTGGTGGCGGCGCTGGCCTACGAGGCGTTCGATGTCGCCACTGAGGCCACTGAGCGTACCAGCGCCGCGGCCAAACGGCTCAATCATATCGACCGCGCCCTGCAATTGATCGAAACCGACCTGCGCCACGCCCTGGCCCGCAGCGGTAAAGACGCGCTGGGTCTCGACACGGCCGCCTTCAGCGGCGGCGAGCGCACCCAATATCTGATGCTGTTCGTGCGCGGCGGCTGGACCAACCCGCTCAATCAGCCGCGCAGCGAGCTGCAGCGGGTCGGTTATCGCTTCGACGGTGAGACCCTGTGGCGGGACTACTGGTTTGTGGTGGACGGCACCGGTGTCGAGGAGCCGCAGGAGCTGGACCTGCTCGAGGAAGTCAAAGAGGTGACGGTGCGCTTCCTGCCCGACACCGTCACCAGCCTGGGGTCGGGGCAGTGGCAGACCCTGTGGCCGCCGGTGCAGGGGGCGGAGGCCAAGCAACTGCCCGCCGCGGTGGAAATGACCATCGAACTGGAGGACCTGGGTGAAATTACCCGTTTGTTCGACCTTGCCGTCGGGGCCTAGACCCATGCCGGCATCGGTGCCTCGAGCCTGGTCTCAATCCTCGTCTCGACGTTCGTTGCAACCTTCGTTTCGGCGGCCGTTTCGAAGACAGACCGGGGCGGCGCTGATTATCGCCCTGCTGATCGTCGCCACCGTGGTGGGCCTGGCGGTGGGTATCGCGGCGGAATTCCAACTCACCGCCGCGCGGGCCGAGAATCGCTGGCACGGGGCCCAGGCGCGCGAGTACCTGTTCGGTTCGGAGTCGCTGGCGGCCTATGCGCTGGCCCAGGATGAGGATATGGATGTCGATCACCTGGCCGAGGCCTGGGCTATGGACCTGCCGCAGTTCCCGGTGGAGGGCGGTTGGGTGGAGCCGCGGCTGATAGACGCCCAGGGGCGGCTCAATATCAACTCACTGGTGGGCAGGGCCTCGGACCCGGGTGGCGGCGCCAGCGCTGAGCCCTGGCAGCGTTTTACCCCCGCCCAACGACGTTTTATGCGACTGTTGCAGACTTACGACGAGTTTCCCGTCGACCAGACGCTGGCCCAGGAAATTACCGTTGCGGTTATCGACTGGCTCGATGCCGACGATCAGCCGTTCGATTTTTCCGGCGCCGAAAGCGACTACTATCGCGGTCTGGAGATACCCTACCGGCCGGCCAACCAGCCGATGAACTCGATCAGTGAGCTGCTGTTGGTGCGGCATATGCCGATAGAGTTGTACAATCTGGTGAAGTACGAGCTGGTGGCGCTGCCGGAGGCGACGGACATCAATGTCAACACCGCCTCGGCGCGGTTGATGAGCACGCTTAACATCCGCTCCGAGCTGACACCCCTGACACTGATTGACGGTGAGTCCATGGTGGCGGGTCGGGGCGACGAGGGTTACGGTAACGTGCGCGAGTTTACCACCTCCGAAACCGTCACCAGTATCCAGAGCCAGGAGGAGCGGGACCAGATTTCCAGTGAGGGGCTGACGGTAAAGAGCAGCCATTTTATGCTGTTGGGCAAAACTCAGATCGGTCGCCAGCGGCGTCATATTACCAGTTTGCTCAAGCGCGACGGCGAGGGCCAGACCAGTGTGGTCTGGCGCCGCGACAACCGCCTGCCGGTGTATCCGCAGCTCGAGCCCGAGGATGAGGAGGAAGGCGCCGACGAGTTGGCGGGCGCGACCTCCAGGTAGCGAACCCCGGACGGGTCCACTGTCGACAGCAAGGCTGTTGGCAAAAAGCGGAACCAAAAGGCGGAAATGGAAGGACAGATGCGAAACAATAATAACCTGTGTTGCCGGACCGGCGCGGAAGTAAGCCGTTATGCTAATAGTTAGTAGAATAAAACCCGATAGGGTAGAGATCGGCACTTTAGGTTTTAGTACTTCAGGTTTCAGTGCTCGAGGTTTTGGTGCCTCAGGTTTCGATAGTCAGGATTTTGCCACCTTAGATGTCGATATATCAGCACCAACCATTCTAAAACCGGATACCACGAAACAAGGGCTCCTGCGTTGAACAAAGTGATCATACATTTCGGGCCGGACCCGGACACCTATTTCTGGCGTGATCTGGGTGCCGACGGCCACTGGCGAGATGTGCCCAGCCGCGGCAATATCGACGCCCTCTGCGCCCACCTGCGCGAGGCGGGCAGCGAGCTTTGGCTACTGCTGCCGGGGGACCATATCGTCTGTGACAAGATGACTTTCAGCGCCAAAGAGAAGCGCCACCTGGCGCGTTTGGTCCCCTTCCAGTTCGAGGAGGCGGTGGCGGCGGACGTCGACGATATGCATTTCGCCCTCTGCGAGCCCGGTGAGGAAAACGTGGCGGTGGCCTACACCGAGCGGGACTGGTTCCGCCAGCGACTGGGCGCTTTCACCAGCCGCGGCGTCGATCTGCACTACTGTGTACCCGAGCCCCTGGTGTTGCCGCGGGCCGACAACGGCTGGACCCTGTCATTCGGCGGCCTCGCCTACGGCGGACAGGTCTCGGTCAGCTATGGCGACAATCTCGGTTTTGCCATTGAGGCCGCCCTGTTGACGCCGGCCCTCGAGGCCCTGCTGGCACAGGCACCGGCGCCGGAGTCGATCCGGCTGCTGGCCGATGACAGCGATGCGCTCGAGACCCTGAGAGCCCTGTTGCCGGCCGATATCGAGGCCGAAGTCGAGGCCGAAACCCTGGACATGTGGGATCGCTGCGACCTGGAGGCCGGCCCGACGCCGCCGATCAACCTGCGCCAGGGGGAATTCGCCCGGCGCCTGCCGTTTGAAAAGTGGTGGCTGGAATGGCGCCAGGTCGCGGCGGTGGCGCTGGTCGCAGTGGTGCTCTACGGCGGCTTGAACCTGGGCGGCTACCAGGTGCTCAAATCGGAGCATCTCAGTTTGCGCCAGCAGACAGAACAGGCCTACCGCACCGCCGTGCCGCGAGGTCGTATCAGCGATCCCGAGAGGCAGCTCAAGACCAAAGTCCAGGCGCTGCAGGGCGGTGGCGAGGGCAGTGGCGCCACCGTGATGATCGGCACCGTGGCGCCGCTGATCGCCGGCAACGAAGAGCTTACCCTGCAGGGGATGAATTACACGGATCAGCGCGGTGAATTGCGGCTGACACTGGAGGCGAAAACCTTTAACGCGATTGAGAAGCTGCGCGTCAGCGTCGAGCAAAAAGGCCTGCAGGCGGAATTGCTCAACTCCAGTGCCCAGGGTGAAGTGCAGCAGGCGCGCATGCGCATCAAGCGACAGATATAGGGGTGAGCGCGGATATGAAGGGCTACAAAGTGAGTAAAGGTTTACGCAGTGAGCGAGGGATCAGGCGGTGAATGGTGCGGCAAAAGAGTGGTTTTTACAACGCGACCGGCGCGAGCAGTTGATCCTGGCGATCGGCGCGGTTTGCCTGTTGATATTTCTGCTCTGGTCAGTGGTGTTGCAACCCTTGCAGAAGGCGCGGGAGGAACAGGCCCGCACCAATGTGATCGCCGCCGAAAAGCTGGCCCGGGTGCAGGAGCTGGCCGCTGAACTCCAGCAGCGCAGTCGCACCGCCGCGGTGCCCCGCTCCCGCGGCAGCATAGCCGACCTGGTGGACCAGACGTTGCGCAAGCACGGCCTGCAGATGCAGGGTTTTCAGCCCAGCAGCAGCGGTGAGGTGAAACTGCGGCTCGACGGGGCGCCGTTCAACAACTTTATGCATTGGATTCACGAACTGGAAAGTCAGCACAGCGTCCAGGTCCGTGAACTGTCGGTGGTGACCGGCAATGTTGCCGGCGAAGTGGTGGCCAATGTGCGCCTGTTTAAGGGGTAGTTGCGGTGACCGATACAGCTACTGGAGCCGATGCCGACGAAAAGCGCCTGAGGCAGCTACCGATCAAGCGTGCACACTGGATTATCGCCGCCGTACTCCTGTGGCTGGGGATGGTGCTGACGTCGATACCGGCGGCCTGGGGTGCCTGGTTGCTGCAGAGCCTGACGCCGCTGCAGATGGGTCAGGTATCGGGCAGTTTCTGGTCCGGCCGCGCCGCCTCTGCCGCCGTGCAGATCGAGGGTCAGGTATTGCCCCTGGGTACGCTGCGGTGGCAGTTTCGGCCACTGTCCCTATTGTGGCTGCAACCCTGCGTCGACTTTGAGACCGCCCTGCAGCGGCAGAAACTCAGCGGCCGCGGTTGCGGCGGACCGGCCGGCTGGCGCCTGGCCGACGGCGAGTTCAACGGCGCGGCGGCCCTGCTGAGTCTCTGGTGGCAGGAGTTGCAGCTGGACGGCGACCTGTCCGTGCAGATTCAGTCTGCCAAAGGCGATGGCCCCAATCTCGGTGCTATCGACGGCAATATCAACTGGCGCGGGGCGCGGTTTCAATACGGGCGCACCTGGATGAGTCTGGGCAGCTTTGCCGCCAAGCTGAAGGAAGACGGTGAGGGCGGCGTCAACGCCGAGGTATTTGATCTGGACGGCCCCATCGAGCTGCGGCTGCAGGTTAACGCCCGTGAAACCCTGTCTTTCTCCGGCACCATCAAGCCGCGCGAGGGTGCGCCGGCGCCGCTGTTCCAGGCGCTGCCGATGATCGGCGAACGCGGCGCCGATGGCGGCTATGCCGTCAGCTGGTCGTTCTGAGCGATCGCAGGCGCAGTCGTCAATGCCAACCGCTCCCAACCTCGTCCTGTCGCTGTTACTGCGCACTTTGCTGCTGTCGCTGGGCGTCTGCACGACGCTGGCGGCCCGCGCCGAATGGTTCAGTGACAGCCAGCCGATCATGGGCACCGAGGTCAGTGTCACGCTCTGGCATACTGACGCGGCCGCCGCCGAGCGCGCCATCGCGGCGGTGATGGCCGAGGCGCGCCGCCTTGACAATACCCTGAGCCCCTACAAAACAGACAGCGACTTATCTCGCCTCAACGCCACCGCTTTTGGCGAGGTTGTACCCATCAGCGCGGAAATGCAGATGCTGATCGATAAGTCTCTCTATTACAGCCGCCTGAGCGAGGGCGCCTTCGATATCAGTTTCGCCTCGGTCGGCGGCCGCTACGACTATCGTGAGGGACGCCAACCCAGTGGTGAACAGCGCCGGCAACTGTTGCCCGCCATCGACTACCGCCTGATTACCCTGGACCGCGAGCGCCGCACCCTGGCGTTCGGCCACCCGGATTTGCGCATCGACCTGGGGGGCATCGCCAAGGGCTATGCCGTCGACCTGGCGGCGCGGAAACTGCGCCAACTCGGTATCACCCACGCCAGTGTCAGCGCCGGCGGCGACAGCCGCGTGATCGGCGACAAGCGCGGCCGCCCCTGGATGGTCGGGGTCAAGAACCCCCGCGCCCGGGACCGGGTTGCGGTGCTGCTGCCATTGAGCGACGCCGCGGTGTCCACCTCGGGGGATTACGAGCGCTATTTTATCGACCAGCAGACCGGGGAGCGGGTGCACCACATCCTCAATCCCCGCACCGGTCGCTCGGCGACCGGTATTGCCAGTGTCAGTGTGGTGGGACCGCGGGGGTTTGACACCGACCCGCTGTCGACCACCGTATTTGTACTGGGAGTGGAAAAGGGCCTCGCCCTGTTAAACCGCCTAAAGGATTTTGATGGCGTCATTATCGACTCGGCCGGCAAGCTGCACTACAGTCAGGGTTTGATGCCGCCGAAAGAATGATTTTGACGCCAATTGTCATATTGGGCCCGATATTCGGGTTTTTCCGCACAGTTGCCTGCCGAATTTATCAAGTTGTGGTCCATGCCGCACAAAAATTGGCATTGTCACTATAAACTTGGCACTTATCGATGCTTTCTAACGGAAAAGAAAGAGACGGGCTGACGGAAAAGAAATGCCGGATTCTGCTGCAGTAACGCCATCCGCCAAGCGGTGGTAACAGCGCCGGCGCCCCTGCGACTGCGGCTTAGGGGCCGGGCTCCCGGCGGCTGCGGGACAGTGCGGGAAGACAGGGCGCTGTACCTAGTGCCGCTGTTGCCGCCTGCAAGGTGGCGGTGACTGGGTAGTAAGCGGATATTTATCGGCACGTTTAATTGTCATTCGCCTAGGCTTAAATTGTTCGCCTAGGATTAATACTGGAAGGCTAACCGCGGGGCGAGATATCAGCCGGAATTGAGAAGCCCCTGGCTAAAGGGATAACGGGCCTTCAGCTAAAGGGATTAGAGAGCCCTCGGCTAGAGGGATTAGAGAGCCCTCAGCCAGAGGGATTAGAGAGCCCTCAGCCAGAGGGATTAGAGAGCCCTCAGCCAGAGGGATTAGAGAGCCTTCAGCCAGAGGGATTAGAGAGCCCTCAGCTAAAGGGACATAGAGGGCCCTAAGCCAAACAACATAAGCCACATAATTAAAGAGCAACAGACACAGAATCAGAGAGTTATCGCATGAAGCGCACAACCAATCCGTCAACCGGCCGATTCACCCTGTGTATCGCCGCTGTCAGTTTGTTACTCGGTACCGCTGTCTATGCCCAGGAGCCGGCCGAGACGATTGCCGACCCCGATCCGGCGACGATGGCGCAGGACATAGAGCCCGATGCAACCGCCGGCAACGATACGGACCCCGCCGCGCAGACCTCCGATCCGATGGCCGACCCTGTGTTGGACACGGAACCCGGGGCGCAGGACCCGGAGCCAATGCCCGGCGCCGAATTCGAGGCACCGGTGCTGCCGGCCGGCGATGAACCCGCCGCACCCCTGAGCGAGCAGGTGGAGGACCTCAAACAGACAGTGCTGGAGCTGAATCGCGACCTGTTGATTCTGGAAGAGGAATTGCTCTTCCCCGCCAACACCCAGGTCGCCCTGTTCGTCTCCATGGACGTGGGTGAATTCTTCGAACTGGATGCGGTAAAGGTGAAAATCGGCGATAAACTGGTGGCCAGTCATCTCTATACCCCGCGCCAGGTCGATGCCCTGTTCCGCGGCGGCGTGCAGCGGCTGTTTCTCGGCAACCTGAAATCCGGCAGCCACGAAGTGACGGCATTTTTCACCGGCAAAGGCCCGGGGGGACGCGAGTACAAGCGCGGCGCCACCGTCACCCTGGAGAAGGAACAGGAGCCCAAGGCGCTGGAGTTGCGTATTGTCGACTCCACCACCAAGCTGCAACCGGTCTTCGATATCAAAGAATGGCAGTTGTGAGACCTCAGGTGCAGACCCCTCGGCTTGTAACGCTGTTCCTGAGCCTCTGGCTATCGGCCGGTTCCGGCGGGGCCGTGGCGGCCAAGCCGTTGAGTTCGGTGGCGGATTTACGCTACGGCGTCACCCTGTATCACTACTACCAGGATCACTACCTGGCCGCCCTCACCGAGCTGATGGTGGCCGAGGCCCGCGGCGGTATCAAGGGCCACGGTGATAATCCGGAGTTGATGGCCGGCGGTATCAGTCTCGCATTTGGCATGGAGCGCCGCGCCGGTGAGACCTTTACCCGCCTGCTCGACGGCAGCCGCCCGCGGGATGTGCGCAACGCCGCCTGGTTTTATCTGGGCAAGTTGCGTTACCTGCGCAGCGACTGGGACGGTGCCGAAGCGAGCCTCGGCAATATTCGCGGTAACTTCGACGACGAACTGCTGCAGGAGCTGGCCGCGCTCCAGGTCAACCTCGCCATCAAGCGGGGCGGTCTCGAGCGGGCCCGGCGGCTGCTGAAAAAGGGCGACCGTTATCTCGGCAACTGGCTGCCCTATGTCCACTACAACCTGGGTGTTGCCTACAGCCGCGATCAGGATTACGAGACGGCCATCAGGCACTACGCCGCCCTCGGTAAGCTGCGCTTGATGCAGGACGCCGATACCCTCGAAGAACACCTGGCACTGAACGATAAAGCCCTCACTGCCGCCGGCTACACCTTGATGTTGCAGGGGCTGCACGCCGATGCGCTGGGTCAGTTCACCCAGGTGCGGCTGGAAAGCCCCATGTCCAACCGGGCACTGCTTGGCTACGGCTGGGCGGCGGCGCAGACCGGCGACTACGCCGTGGCGCTCAAGCCCTGGCAGGCCCTGAGCCGGCGCTCACTGGTACACGCCTCTACTCAAGAGGCGGTGCTGGCGGTGCCCTATGCCTATGAGAAGCTGGGCTCTGCCGGCGAAGCGCTGGGGGCGTTTCTCAATGCCGAGAATGTCTTTCAGCAGGAAATTGCCCGCATCGACCAGGTGCTCGAAGAGCTCCAGAACCAGGCGCTGCTGGCGGCGTTGCGGGTCAGTGAGGACAGCAATCGCAACTGGTTTGCCATCGACAAGACCACCGCCGTCAAACCCCACCTGAGCTACCTGACGGAATTGTTTGCCAGCAACCGCTTCCAGGGCTCGGTGCAGGAACTGCGCGATCTGTTGCGCATGCAGACCCGTCTCGGGCAGTGGGTGGAAAAACTTGACGCCTACCAGTTGATGTTGGACGAGCGGGAAATCGCCCGCGGCAAAAAACTGCAACTGGTCGCCGCGCGGCAACTACTGCAACAAAAAAACCGATTGGTGGCCCACCGCGAAGCCCTGGCGACACGGATCGAAACCATCGCCGCCGAGCGCGATTACCTGGCCATCGCCAGTGCCGATACCGCTTCGCTCTACGAAATTGCCGAGCGCGCGCGCGTCGGTATGGAACGGCTCGAGGCGGCCGGGGAAGATATTGAAGATTACAGGACACCGCTGCGGCGCTTTCGCGGCATGCTGCTGTGGACCGCCAGTGAGGCGTTTGCCGATCACCTCTGGGAAAACCGCAGGACGCTCGGCGAGCTGGACGCGGCGCTACAGGAACTGGAACGCAATCAACAGCGCCTCGAAGGTGTTATCAACACGGCGCCGGATATCGAGCCCTACCGACAGCGGCTGCAGTCCGCGCGGGCCCGGGTGCAGAGTCACAGTGACAAAGTCAATGCGGCGGTAGCCCTGGCGGAATCCAGCCTGCGCCGGCAGGTATCGGAAGAAATTCTCTCCCAGCGCCGGCGCCTGCGTCACTACCTGGCCCAGGCGCGCCTCTCAGTGGCGCGCCTTTATGATGCGTCCCTGGAGGACGAAATCTCGCTCGAGGAAGACTCACCTGAAGCAGACGCGCCGGCGCAACAGACCCCGGTCGGAGGTCAGGCCGCGGCGGCTCAGAGCACAGCGGTGCGGGAGGGGCAGCCATGAGTCCGGCGCTGCGCAAAAGCACCGTCGCCGCGCTGGTGCTGGCCGTTCTGGGGCAGGGTTGCGCCTGGTTTGGCGATGGTGATATCGACCGCGGACCCACCCTGGCGGAACTGGAACCGGCGCAACTGCCCGACCCCGAAATCAAAATTCCCAAGGTGACCCTGGAAGATATCGAAAACAGTTACCGCGGCGCCCTGGAAGTGGCCGAGGACCCGGAAGTGCGGCGCAAAATCCTGGTGCGCCTGGCGGGGCTGGAAATGGCCCGCAGCGAGCAGACCCAACTGGCGGCCACCGAGGTGCGCCGGTTTTTCGACGGCGCCATAGACATGTACGAGGAGCTGATCGAACTGCAGGAGGCACACACCGACACCGATACCCTGCGCTACCAGCTGGCCAAAGCTTACGCGCTGGATGGTCGGGTTGAGGAATCAGCCGCGGTGCTCGACAAGTTGGCGGCGGATTATCCGCAGTCGTCGCTGATTGCCGAGGCCCAGTTCCGCCGCGCCGAACGGTTTTTCAGCGAGGGCAACTATGCCGCGGCAGAGGCAGCCTATGCCGCGGTTATGGCGGTCGGTGAGGAGTCCCCGTTTTATCACAACGCCCTTTACATGCACGGCTGGTCCCAGTTCAAACGCAATAACTATCGCGCCTCCCTGGGTTCATTCACTAAGGTGCTCGATGCGATTACACCGCCCAACGGCGACTTTGCCAGTCTCGACGGGCCGCAACGCAGCCTCTCTGAAGATACCCTGCGGGTGATGAGCCTGGTGTTTTCTTATCTCGACGGCGCCCAGACCATAACCGAGGTTTACCGGCAACTGGGCGAGCGTCCCTATCACCACCAGCTCTACGATCGCCTCGGTAAACTCTATCTGGACAAGCGCCGTTTCCGCGACAGTGCCGACACCTTTATTCACTATGTGAAGAACTACCCCGTATCTGACTACTCGCCGGCGTTTAGCGTGCGCACCATCAAAGTGTACGAGTTGGGTAATTTCCCCAGCCTGATCCTGCCGGCCAAAGAAGCGTTCGTGCGCGGCTACGGCATCCACAGCCAGTACTGGGGCATGAAGGAAGAACCGATTCGCAACGAACTGCGCACCTACCTGCACGTTTACATTCCGGAGCTGGCCAAGTACTACCACGCCGAGGCCCAGCAGTTAAAACAAGCACCCAAAGCCAAGCAAAAAGCGGCGGACGACGCGCAGGAAAAAGGCTTGTCACCGGCCCAGCGGCTCGCCAAACAGCGCCAGACCTATCTGACCGCCGCCGGTTGGTACCAGGAATTTGTCGACACCTTTCCCAAGGACAAGCAGACGCCGGAGATGGTATTCCTGATGGCCGAAACCTTTTACGAGGCCCGCCAGCTGCCCCGTGCCATCGACGCTTACGAGCGCGTCGCTTACCATTATCTCGACAAAAAGCACGGGCCCGAAGCCGGCTATTCCGCGATCCTGGCGGCACAGGAATTGATCGAGCAGGCACCGGCCGAGACCCGGCAGGTCTGGGCCCAGCGCAAAATTGACAACGCCCTCAACTTTGCCGACTACTACGCCACCGACAAGCGCGCCCCGGGTGTCCTGACCCAGGCTGCCCAGGCCCTGCTGGAGCAGGGCGAGCATGAAAAAGCAGTGGCCGCCGCCCGCCGTATCACCGAGTGGCAGCCCCCGGCGGCCACCGAGTTGCGCCGCACCGCCTGGCTGGTGCAGGGCCACGGCCTGTTTGACCTGCAGCGCTACGCCGAGGCCGAAGTCGCTTACCGCTCGGTATTGCAGTTGCTAAATCCCAAAGACCCGGACCGCGCTAAGATCGAGGAGCGCGTTGCCGCCAGTATCTTTAAAACCGCCGAGCAGTCCCTGGCGGCGGGCAACAAGGCCCAGGCAGTGGAACAACTGCTGCGGGTGCGGGCGGCGACACCGGGATCGGAAATTGCCATCAAAGCCCAGTACGACGCCGCCAACTATCTGATGGAACTGCAGCGTTGGGACGAAGCGGAGCGCGAGCTGACGGATTTTCGCGCCCGCTTCCCCGGCCACAGTCTGAGCGCCAAGATACCGGCCAAGCTGGTCGTGGTCTACCAGGCCATGCAGAGTTGGGAGCTGGCTGCCGACACCCTCGGCGGTGTCGCCAAATCCGATCCGGACCCCAATGTACGGCGCCAATCGCTGTTCCTGGCGGCGGAGCTGTATGAAAAAGGTGAGCGCCGCGGCGATGCCATCGCGCAGTACCGCCAATACGCCAACACCTATCCCGAGCCGTTCGATATCGCGATGGAGGCGAAATTCAAACTGCAGGAACTCTATCTCGCCGACAAGCAGCCCGGCAAACGGCGCTTCTGGCTGCGCAAGATCGTCGACGGCGATGCCAGGGCCGGCGCCAAGCGCACCGACCGCTCCCGTTACATGGCGGCGTTTTCGTCGACGGAACTGGCCCATGACACCTATCAGAACTTTGTGCGCATACCGCTTAAGTTACCTTTGCAACGAAGTCTCAAGAACAAGAAAAAGGCCTTGCAGGACACCCTGGCAGCTTATAAAAAGATCCTGGACTACGGCGTGGCCGAGTTCGCCACCCAGGCAAACTTTCGGATCGGTGAAGTCTATTCGCGCCTGAGCAGTGACCTGATGGACTCGGAGCGGCCCAAGGACCTGGACGCACTGGCCCTCGAACAGTACGAAGTGTTGCTCGAGGAACAGGCCTTCCCGTTCGAAGAAAAGGCGATCGAAATACACGAAGCCAACGCTCAACGCAGTTGGACCGGGCTCTACGACGACTGGGTCAAGCAGAGCTTCGAATCACTGGCCCGGCTGCTGCCGGGGCGCTACCAGAAGTCGGAAACCGTGGTGAAGTACAGTGAAACTATTTATTAACAGCGCGGTGCTTTTTATTAAAGCTGCGATGCCGTCTGTCAAGAGCACGATGCTTTTTATTAAAAGCCCAGCGCTTGGTCCCCGCGTCAACTGGCTGGCGGCGGCGCTGCTGAGCGTGACGCTGGCCGGCTGCAGCCAGTTTGGCGGCCTCGGCAAACCCGCGCCCGGGCAGCGGCCCGCCGCCCAGGCGCCGGCCGATGAAACACAAGGTGTGGCGGGAGCCGATCCCACCTTGACCCCCAACCCTTACCTGGCCAACCCGGTAGACGCACCCCGCCAGGCCCAGGCCCTGTTCGGCCAGGCGCTGGCGGCGCTACGGGCAGAACAGTGGCAGAAGGCCGAGGTGTTGTTGCAGGAACTGACGGTGGAGCACCCGACGTTGTCCGGTCCCTGGCTCAACCTCGGCATCGTCTACCACCACACCGAACGCCTGCCCCAGGCCGAAGAGGCATTGAACCAGGCGATCGCGGCCAACGGCAAAAACCTCGATGCCTACAACCAACTGGCGGTTATCAAGCGCCACCAGGGCGACTTTGCCGCGGCGGAAAAACTATACCTGCAGGCATTGGATGTCTGGCCGCAACACGCCGCCTCGCACCGCAACCTGGGTATTTTGTATGACCTTTATCTCGGTCAGTTCGACAAAGCGCTGGGGCATTTTGAATCCTACCAGCAGTTGCAGGCGCAACCCGACCGACAGATAACCGGTTGGATCGCGGACTTAAAACGCCGCCTGCAAAACGTCGCGCAAGTGGAGGGACGATAGTGATGGCAACTGCAGTGAGAAGTGTCGCCCTGTGTGCGACTTTATTGTGCATCGGTGCTGCGCAGGCACAGGAAGCCGTTATCAATATGGAGTCGACGATCAAAGGGAACCAGGAGCAGCCAACAGTTTTATACATTGTGCCCTGGAAACCCCCGGAGGGCTCCGAGGCGTTGTACCAATCCGTCGACAGTCAGTTGCAGGCGGTTTTTTCCCACGTGGAGCGCACAGAATTTCGGCGCCAGTTGCAATATATAAAAGAAATGTCGGACGTACAGGAAAAACAATAGATATCGGTATAAACACAGGCGGAATTCACCCAAAAACGGACACCTTAATGCCGCAACTTCTATTAAAATAAATGTCGCGGGAGTTTGCTTTCGGTACGGAAATTTTACATTCAGACTAAGTTGGCGTAAAAAACGCTGTGCCTGTCACGGTAATTTTTCTGAATAACGGGCATAGTTGCAGTAATGTTTCAATAGTAGTGCCGATAGTAGTGCCGATAGTGGTTTCGAGAACGGATTCGACACAGGCTGAAACTCGTGCACTGACCAGGAAGTGTTTTCATTCAAGTGGCACTTAGGTCTCGATGGGGGAATAGCCCCGCGAGACTTTCGCCAGCAGGGATGCTGGAGAAAAGCCTACATGGATGTATTTACGGCGTGTCTCGCGGGGCTATTCCCCCATCGAGACCGCCTCAGCTAAGGACACCAAACTGCTTGTTCGGTGAAAATTTCTAACAACAGTATCGACAACGATTCCAGCAATCGTTTGAGTAACAGGCTACGGTTAATAAGGTAGTTTACTTTTAAAAACCCACCCACTGATGCGAGTAGAGGAGGCAGAGGGTTTATGGACTTCATGACCACCATCGTGCGTTTTTTTCAAAGCGGCGGCCCTTTTATGTACCCGATTGCGGTTGTACTGGTAATTGGTTTGGCCGTTGTACTGGAGCGTTGGCTGTTTTTAACCCACGCTAAAATGTCCAATCGCCGGGCCTTCAATCGCATTCTGCCGATGCTGAGCAAGAGGGATTATAAAAGCGTCGTCAGTTTCGCCAAGTCCGACAATGCGCCGGTGGCCCGTATTATCGCCTCCGGTGTGGCGCGCATGAGCCAGACCCAGCGCCGTGACGAGATTGAATTCGCCATGGAAGAAGGCGTGATGGAGGCGGTGCCGCGACTCGAGAAGCGCACCAGCTACCTGGCCACACTCGCCAATATCGCCACCCTGCTCGGCCTGCTCGGTACCATTATCGGTCTGATTGCCGCCTTTACCGCGGTGGCCAATGCCGATCCCACAGAAAAAGCATCGCTGTTGTCACAAAGTATTTCCGTGGCTATGAACACCACCGCGTTTGGTTTGATCTCGGCGATTCCGCTGTTGTTGTTTCACGCCATGTTGCAAACCAAAACCACTGAGATTGTCGACAGCCTGGAGATGGCCGGCGTCAAATGCCTGAACCTGATGGCCGATGCCCGCCTGATGGCGGCCAAGTCCCGTGCCAGTGACGGCTGAGAGCTGAAAAGCTCCGTCTCAATTCAATCAATCAAGTGGTGACGTTTCGACCATGATGCGAAGACGACGTTTGGCCAATAAAGAGGCAGAGTTAGATATCACCTCTTTTATGAACCTGATGATTGTGCTGGTTCCGGTGCTGTTGATGAGTATGGTGTTTTCCCACATTACTGTACTCGATCTGAAGTTACCGGATATGGCGGCATCGGATGACAAAAAAGACGAACAGCAGGAAAAGCAATTGGAGCTGGTGATTCGCGACGACTACATCGATGTGAATTATCCGGCGGGCATTCGCCTCAAGCGTATTGAAAAAGTCGCGCCCGATGAAGAGGCGGCGACTGCGAAGCTCCGCTACGATTTCAAACTTCTATCCGATGTCCTGCAGGAAGTGAAACGCCAGTTGCGTGAGAAAGGCATAGAAAAACGCGATATCCTGATTTTGTCCGAAGCCGATACCGACTACCAGACCATCGTCAGTACCATGGATACCGTGCGCTCCTTCAAGGCGGTGGTGGCCGCCTCGGAAGTCGACGCCGAGCTGTTTCCGGATATTTCCCTGGGTGACGCCCCGGAAGGCGAAGCGCTGGTGAGCGTGGGGAGTGCCGGTAAATGAAACAGAATTTACGCGCCCGCCGCATGGCCCGCCATCACAAACGCCTGAAGCAGACTTCGAAACTGAATCTGGTGTCGTTGATGGATATCTTCACCATCCTGGTGTTCTTTTTGTTGGTGAACTCCTCCGATGTGGAAGTGCTGCAAAGCAACAAGTCCATTAAGCTGCCGGAGTCGGTGGCCGAGAAAAAACCCGATGCCACCCTGGTCGTTATGCTCAACCAGACTGATATTGTCGTAGCCGGCCGTTCCCTGGTGCCGGTCGCCACAGTATTGGGGCGCGAGGAAAACGATATCAAGGAGCTGACCGAAGAACTCGAGTACCAGGCATCGCGGCGGCCGCTGACCGAATCGGAGAAAAAGAAAGGCCGCGCCGTGACGATTATGGGGGATGAGTCCATACCCTATGCCCTGCTCAAGCGCATTATGACTACCTGCGCCGCGGCCGATTACCGCGATATCTCGCTGGCGGTAACGCGGGTGGCGCCGGGTACTCCCGATGCAGAGGAGGGCCTGGCGTGGCAGCAATAGTCCTCAGAGGTCCGAGTCTCCAGCTACCCTGGCAGTCCACCATTGAGGACAACCAGCGGTTTCACCGCATCCTCAAGATTCTGCTGGTGTCACTGCTGGTGGTCGGTTTGGTGATACCGTTTATTCCGGTGCCGGAGCCCGAGCGTAAAGAATTGGAGGAGCTGCCGCCGCAGCTGGCCCAGGTGATTCTGGAAAAGAAGGAGTTGCCCAAGCCGAAACCCAAACCCAAGCCAAAACCCAAGCCCAAGGAAAAGCCGAAAGAAAAACCCAAGGAAAAGCCCAAGCCCGAGCCGAAACCCGAGCCTAAGCCGAAACCGAAGCCCGAGCCCAAGCCGGTGGAAATCGTGCAGAAGGCGAAGGAAAAAGCGGCGACCAGCGGCTTGATGCAGTTTAAGGACGACTTGGCGGCCATGCGCGACACGCTGGATATGGCCGACGTCGCCAATACCAACCTCACCCGTAACCAGGCGGCGGCTAGAAAGGTCGACCGCTCGGTGATCACCAGCCAGGCCCGCGGCACCAGTGGCGGCATCAGCACCGCCTCCCTGAGTCGCGATACCGGCGGTGTGGCCTTGTCCGGCCGGGAAACCACCAAGGTGGATACACCGGTGGCGTTGCAGGGTGCCAAGGGCGCCAAATCCCAGTCCGGTGGCGGGCGCGAGCGCTCAGCGCGCAGCGATGAAGAAGTTCGCAAGATCATGGATCGCAACAAAGATGCTATCTTTGCCATCTACAACCGCGCACTGCGCAAAAACCCGGCGCTGCAGGGCAAGGTGACCGTGCAACTGGTAATCGAGCCGGGCGGCCAGGTGGCATCGGTGAAAATTATCTCCAGCGAGTTGAACGACGATGCGCTGGAGAAAAAGTTGATGGCCCGCCTGCGCTTGATAGCGTTTAGTGCGAGTAACGTCCTGCGGACCACGCTGAACTATTCGTTCGACTTCCTGCCTTATTGAGCCCGATCGCTGATAGCCACCCCCGATATCGATCTACCGGGGGTGGCTGTTTGTAAGCTCTGTATTTTAATAAAAACTTGGATAGTAAGTCGGCTCGTACTTTTCCAATTCATAGTGGGGTTGCAGGAAAGTCACCAGGTTGGCCAACTGCTCCACCGTCATGATCGCATTGAAATTGGTCATCTTCGACTGACCGTTTTCCTGGATGACCTCCTCGGGGTAGCCTTTGGCAAGGCGGTGGGAGGGGTTGATAATCGAGGTGACCAGTTCGGCATAAGTCTTCACACGGGTTACCTTACCGCCCAGTACCACCGGCACTTCGGCGTCACTGTCGCTGGTACCCTCTTTGCCTTTAAGCGTATGGCAGGCGGTGCAATTGAACTCCTGGAACACGACTTCGCCCTTGGCGGCATCGCCGACCGGCAGGCTGAAGCCGCGGGGCGATTCGGGGCCGGTATCGCAACCTGCGGCCAGCAGGGTCAGGGGCAGTAATACGCACAGACTGAATTTCTTCATTGTTGTTCTCCTCGATAGGCGCAGCCGCTACCTTAGCCCAGCGCCGGGCGGGAGAAATTGATGCAAGACAATTTAAAGGTATTTTGCCGGTTCCGGGGTCCCGGGCCGGCGCGGGCTCAAAACTGGTACTTTACCTCGAACATGACGCTGTCTTCCGACCATTCGGCCTTGTAGCGCAGGCCCTCGCTGTTCTTGTCCACCCCGCCTTTGTACTCGCCTTTCAGCAGTGTCAGCAACGGCGAGTTGAAGCGCTTCTCCAGCGTCTTGACCAGGTCGACAGACTCCGTCTTGAGGCCGGCGCCCATGCTCGGCAGCATGTCGCTGCGGCTCTTCTCCTGTGATTGGGCCTGGGCCGACAGCAGTGGTGTCAGGATCAGTGTCGCGGCAACACAGATGCAGCGCATCAGCGTCTGGCGCCGCAGGCTGAGGGATAGTTGGCTGCGGCTAATGACCTGTTGGTCGACCAATATCTCGCCGAGGCGCTTGTCGCTGCGGCGCTGGGTCCGGATCGCGGCGGCAAGTTGTGAGCGGTTGACTAACCGGTGCCGGAGCAACAATTCGCCGATGCGGGGGATACGAAGGAATGGTGTCTTGCCTTTCATTGGGTACAACCTGTAATAACGCGGACAGACTTCGTTGACTTGGGACCTATTGTGCCAAATTCCGGCCCGCCAAACTGTCGACTGGGTGCATGTGGTTAGACGGAATCGATATGGATTGGCGGGCGTTCATGATCGGGCCGCGTACCGCTGGTGCAAAAGTCGGCGCGTTAGTGCAAAAGCGGCTGCTGCGCCCGGCGCAGGCCGGTAATTTGACGGTGTCCTTAATGCCGGCCCCGCTACTGCGGTGGCGCTTTCAGTCGGGTGAGCCGGTTCAATCAGCTATCAGGAGCACCAGACCGTCATGCGATTTTCAGTCTCTTATATTTTGGCAACACTTATACTTTCCCAGCCCGTCCTGGCCGATCCGTTATTGCCGTTACCGTCGATTCCGAGTATCGCGCAGGCGGACGGCTGGGCTTTTGCCTTCGGTGCCGCTGTCGAGTACGAAGCGCTCTACGACGGTGCCGACGACTACGATGTTGAAGCGGAGCCGGCGCTGTTGGTACAGTGGCGCGACGGCCACCAGATGTGGTTTTTGGAGGGTGCCGAACTCGGCTGGCGCGCGCTGCGCGGGCAACACTGGCTGGTGCAGGCGGGGCTGCGGCTCGAGGGCGGGCGCGACGAAGACGACGCCGACGCACTGCGCGGTCTTGGCGATACCGATGATGAGCTGACCGCGATGTTTGAAGTGCGGCGCGGTTTCGGCGCCAACTGGAACAACTGGCTGGGCGCGCGGGTGATGGCCGGCGATGGCGATATTGGCACGCTCGGCGTGCTGGCGGGCGGACACTACTTTGGCGCAAATGCAGTGGGTACCGGCCTGGAATTGATTGCTTTTACCACGTTTGGCTCGGCGGCATTTTTTGAACGGGATTTTGGCATCTCCGCGGCCCAGAGTGAGGCGTCGGGCCTGGCGCCGACACGGTTCAGTGGCGGCTACCGATCTTTCGGCGCGAGCCTGGTCGGGCGCTGGTTCCCGGCCGAGCGCTGGCAGCTCAGTGCCGAATTGGGTTACGAGAAATACAATAGCGACATAGCCGACAGCCCCATTGCATTGCGGGATTACGAAACGGAAGTGGGGCTGACGGTCGTCTATTTATTTTAAAGTCAATACATCATTAGCGGCGGCAAGATCGATGCAAAGGATTACCAACGGCACCTTGCTGGGTGTACTGCCCCTCGGGCGCACGCTTCCGGTGGCCGGCGTGGCCTTGGTTGTGCTGTTTGTCGTATTGCGCCCGGAGGCGTCCCGGGGTCTGGATAGTGTCGGGCGAGTGCTGTTCTGGTCGCTGCATATCAGTCTTGGATTGTGCGGCGTCTGGTGCGCGAGCTTGGCGATCGGCCGTCGCTGGGCGCAACGGATACCGGCGGTGCTGGCAGTACTGTTGACCGGTATGCTGGGCGCCGCCCTGGTGGCACCGGCCTATTGGGGATTGGAGCAGGTCTTTGCGGTGCCGAGCCAGGCGGTGCCGGACGACTGGCTGGATCGATTTGCGGAGCGCGGCCTCTGGCAGGGGCTGGCAGCCGAATATCTGGAAGTAGTGCCTTTGTTTGTCGTTACCTGGTTGGTGATGAATTTGCCGTTGCTGGTAGGTAAACCCCAGCTTGACGACCCGCCTCCGCCCAAGGGGCCGGACGGCAACAGTGCTGTGGCTGCGCCGGACCAACGCCAGCGGGATCGCGATGAAACACTGGCTCGATTTTACGCCTCGCTGCCCGACGTTTTAGGTAGAGATATTGTTGCGGTTTCCTCCGATCTTCACTACCTGCATGTTTACACTGCGCTTGGTAAAGCGATAGTGCTCGGTAATCTGGGAAATCTTGCCGAAGCGTTGGCGGACACCGGCATGCTGGTGCACCGCTCCCACTGGGTTGCCCATGCGCATCTGCGGCAAGTACAGATGGCCGGCAATGAGGGTTGCTGTGTGATGTCGAACGGTTTGCGTATCCCGATCAGCCGGCGGCGGCGCAAGCAGGTAAAGGAGCGCTATGGGCAGGGCGTGGTGGGATTGCATGAAGTGGGGCAATCCCGGAAGCTTGGTTAGTGGGGGGCACGGTCGGGTCGGCGGCTAAGACCCCTGCGTCTTTTTCCTGGCTGTCCGCGGCCGCTCGAGCCTGCAAGGCTCCTTCTCGTCGTACTGGGCGTCAATCTGCCGAATCAGATCCTTTAACCGTAAGACATTGCTGTAAGTATCGGTGACCAGTAGGGCATTGGAGCCGCCGTCGGCGGCCGCTACATTATACGGCGCCACCATGGGTCTGATAATGGGTAGGCGTTTCAGCGCACAGGCCTTCTCCATTTTCAGCAGGGCGGTGACAAACTGGTCATCGGGATAGGTTACGCCCTCCTGCATAACCGGTATTGGCGCACTTCGGATATCTTCCAGGGGAATCACCTGAATGCTGTCGTTATCCTTGTAGCTGGTGTAGCCGTTGATCTTTAGCAGCGACAGAAAATCGGAGTAAGTTATAGTGCCAAAGTCCTGATTGACTGCTATGGCTGCTTGCGTATGATCGGCGCCGATCAGTATCTTATCGCCAAAGCGCATGCCCATAGAATTCACCAGTTGGCCCAAGGTGATCAGCTCGGAGGCGTCAGTGGCGTTTACGGCAGACTGAACTTTTTCGGATGCGCCGTTTGCCGGCTGGATCACCGACAACACCCCTGCGGCGCTGAGAATAATGCCGGCCAGGATTGCAGTTTTCAGATTCAGGTGCTTGAATTTACCAATCATTTTCAGCCTCTCAACGAGTTCCGAGTGGGTTTCCAAAATACCCATCACCGGTGCGGCTGATGGCGTGGGCGGTAGAAAGTCAGATAGCCTGATCAGCGTATTGCCGTAGCGCCGGCGATCCGAATCCGGCAAGTGGCGCAATACCAGCGCGTCGCATGCCGCCTCCATATCCGCACGCATCAACCGGGAGGCGAGCCAGACCAGGGGGTTAAACCAGTGCAGGACCTGAACGGCAGTCACCATCCAGTTAAACAAGATATCCCGCCGCTTTATATGGGCGAGTTCGTGCAGCAGGATAAAGTTGAGTTCTTTATCGCTGAGTTGCTCTTCAATGTGGTAGGGCACCAGCAAGGCCGGCGACAGCCAACCCACCATCACCGGTGTATTGATATCTGCAGATCGGCGGATCCTTACCTCGCAGTCAAGCTTGAGTCTCGCTTTGCCGGCCGCCAGCAACTGCAGCAGCCTCGCTCCCGGAGGGCCGGCCCGTCGCTTGAAGATATAGTAGTCTTTGAGATTTGACAGAACGACGGTGCCGAGGCAGATAACGGCCGCCAGCCACAGCAGTGAAATGGCGGGCAGGCCATACTGGCTGATAACGTCCGCTTGGGGGGGCTCGGTCGCTAAGTTTTCGGCAGGTGGGAGCTGGCTCGCTACTGGTGTAGGCCTGTGTGCGGTGGTGGATTTAACGGCGTCCTTCGTTGCGGATGGTGCCTGATGCGCGTTGACTTCTACCGGCCTTGCAATTCGCCAATCGACTTGCCAGCCCAGGGGTGTGATCAGGCAAAATAAGGTGGCCATCCACAGGCAGTAACGCGCGGTGGTGGACAGGTTGTGGGCCAGGAATTTCCTCAAGGCGATAATTGCGGCGATTAGTGGCAGTGCTTTCAGTGATGTTAGCGCCAGCCAGACAACCAGTTCCGATAGTGCCTGCATAAAGGGTTCTATCATCGTCAATCCTCCCCGGGCTGGTCGGTATCGCTCAGCAACCGCTCCAGAGCCTTTTTATCTTCTGCGCTCAGGCGCCGGGTCTTGGTGAAATGGGCGACCATCGGTGCCAGCGAGCCGTCAAATACCCGCTGAACGAATGACTCGGCCGCGTAAGTGGTGCACTCCTCGCGGGTATAGGCCGGACTGTAGTGGTACACATTGTCCTGAACCGATTGTTTGACCATGCCCTTCTTAAACAGGCGCATCAGCATAGTGCGGACAGTTTTCGGGTGCCACTGCCGCGCCGGTGCCACTTTTGAAGCGATTTCGTTGACCGGGGCCGGCGCGCATTCCCACAGAACCTTCATCAACTCCCATTCGGTATCTGATAACTGGGGTGCTTTGGACATAGGTTTACCTTGTTGTCTTACAGTTGTAATCCGGTCTGATCTTACAGGTGTAAGTTTGTGCTGTCCATACTTTTCAGTAACGGCAGGTATTTTCTGTACCCTGGGTCTTGTCTGTAGGGGGCATTTATCGGGTTTTTATGTATGTGTGCTCTGTCCTATACATACAGGAAGCGGTGGAACAAGTTAAGATTCGGGTGGCGGGTGCTTTACTGTTGTCGGGTGTGGGAAGTGGGTAGAAGTTTGATTGTCGAGTTTGTTCTTTAAAAACAAATATATAGAGTTAGTGTGTTCCCCTCGGGTGTGGGGATAAACCCTCTGCGGCCAGGTCTACGATAGTTCGGCTACGGTGTTCCCCTCGGGTGTGGGGATAAACCGGTGTTAGCCTTGGCGGTTTCCGGGTCGCTAATGTGTTCCCCTCGGGTGTGGGGATAAACCGCGTCGACCGCGCTTGATATTGCCATGGTGTTAGTGTTCCCCTCGGGTGTGGGGATAAACCGTGTACGCCCTAATGACGAAACCGTCAACATGAGTGTTCCCCTCGGGTGTGGGGATAAACCGCATGGAGAGGCAAAACCAATGATAACGGGAAAGTGTTCCCCTCGGGTGTGGGGATAAACCGAGGTATAGATACAGCATCCCCTTTCTGAGGAAGTGTTCCCCTCGGGTGTGGGGATAAACCGCAAATTCCCCTATAGGGGAACCCTTTTTTTTGGTGTTCCCCTCGGGTGTGGGGATAAACCGAATTTTGATGAGCTGGCCCAGGCGTTAGCAGGCGTGTTCCCCTCGGGTGTGGGGATAAACCGCTTTTGATCAATTCGATCCAGACGTTCTTCAAGTGTTCCCCTCGGGTGTGGGGATAAACCGCTTTTGTCATCAGCGGTAAAGCGTGTCTCGAAGTGTTCCCCTCGGGTGTGGGGATAAACCGTGAAGCTAGTTATATTGTTGATAGCCAGTATAGTGTTCCCCTCGGGTGTGGGGATAAACCGGGGTCTATCACCAACCGGCCAATGGACCAGCCGTGTTCCCCACGGGTGTGGGGATAAACCGTACCTATCGTGATATTCGGGGCGGACTTTAGTGTGTTCCCCACGGGTGTGGGGATAAACCGGCATTGCGCCGCTCCAGCAGCGTAGCCCCCTGGTGTTCCCCACGGACGTGGGGATAAACCGGCGGGACAGCTGGCAGGCAATATAGGCACTATGTGTTCCCCGCGTGTGCGGGGATAGACTGCACACCGCGGAGTGCAAATATTTACATACAGCGTGCTCCCTACAGGGGGATAGCAGTCGCAATCCAGCGGCGGGGATCTATAGTTCGCTGTTTTTGCGGGCGCTGGCGGAAGTCCGAGGCAGCAGTCAAGATGGACTTTTTGAATGGTCGAACAAAATTGCAGTGCCAGGTATCTCGTCAGCCAGCCGGCGGTGTATTATCGATTTCGACAGTGGCATCCCAGATTCTTTGCCAAAGCAGAGACAACAACGACAGGTTCAATGGCGTCTCGACTTGCGTGGGTGGCGTTGCAATGGCGTGGGGATTGGATAACTCACCGACCTTAAACTGAAAGACATAAGTCGGCTCCAAGCCCATGCGCAAATCGCTGACAATCAAGTCTTGCTGTTGCTGCTTGACGGCAAAAAAACCTTTGCTGAACCACTGTAGACGCTTGACTGCCCATGTGTTTTCAATACCGACAAGCAAGTCGTTTTGGCTGCGGTAGTGACTAAAGCGAATAGGTTGATCGCCGTCGAATATGGAGTAAAAGCCCTCGTAATAACCGCGTTCGTCCATCACTACCACTCGCCATAGCAAAGAAGTAAAAGGTGCTGGCGTGGTAAAGAAACTTTGATGGGCGATAGAGTTTTGCCTCAGTGTTTGTTCCACTGCATCATTCACAACTAGCTTCGCTCCGACAGTCCATGACAAATAGAAACCACTTAATAGTAGGCCGAGTTGATTAATACGATGGCCCAGTCCGTTTTTCCGTTTTATTACCAGTGCTGCAATCATACCGATGAGCAAGGGTAAGGTGTAGAGTGGATCAATAATAAAAATGGTAGACCAGCTTACCGGTGTTGTGAAAAACGGCCAAAGTATTTGTGTGCCGTAGGCAGTAAAGCTATCCAGTAGCACATGGGTGGTGAAGACTAAGTAAATCAAGGTAAACCATTGCCATCGATATTGGCGTGTCTGCTTATGCAGGCGTGTAACCAGCGCCACGATTACCGGTGTTAGCAGCGCCAGTACGAACAGGGAATGGCTGAAAGAGCGATGGTAGGTGAAGTCGCTGACCGGATCGCCCATGGGAATAAAGACATCGAGATCGGGGAGAGTGCCGCAGATGCCGCCCCAAATAAGTGCGCGGCGGCCGATCTTCTTACCCAAAACGGCCTCGCCGACAGCGGCGCCGAGTACAAACTGTGTAACGCTATCCATCGTTGCTTCAATCTCTGGTATTTGACTACAGTGTCTTTATCGTCGATGTCGTGGGGTTACCGGTTATGACGATAAAAGTAGATTATGGTGAGGGGGCCAGGTGTCGTCAACTGGTGTCTTTAAGTCTCAGATTGCCAGTACTTTCCGGCGATACCCGGTATCGGCCTGATGTGGCATTAGTGCTAATGGAGAAGCGCGCGCATATGGCCCATAAATGAAAACCCTTTGCTCCAAGCTATTAGCGCGGGTCTACTGGAGGTTGCAGAAAAGATGCTTGAGATGGATCCTGACTATCTTGAGTACCCGGATGTTCGATCTTCAATTATAAATATTGTTCAAAAATCTGATGATAAAGACTACCGTGACGCTGTGTTGGGTTTGTTGTCAAAATATTGAAAGCTGAGTCCCTTGAGCAGGGTGGTGGTTGAGGCATGCCGACTTTTAGCAAAAGTAATTGTTTTCGACTTGGCCTACAATTCTCTTCCGGCCCGCTGCGTGCCCTCAGTGATTACTGCGGACAACACACCGCGCCCTCTATATCAATACGCCTTTCCCCTCCACGATCGACCCTTCCCACAGGAGGCTTTCCGCTTTCGCACCGATAGCCGGGCCTGTGTACTCTGCCGTCACCGGGGTCACCGACGACCAAGCCGCCCATTTCGGCACAGCGAGCCACCGTGATCAAAGGCCGATCGGCGAACACCGGCATAGGCCGTTCCCGTTCCTCTGGTTCCGCGATAACCAAAGGCACTTTTCGCCACTCCGTTTTCTCGGCAACTTCGCCCGGTACCGGTGGCTCTGCTTGCCTGTCGCTTCCGTCTTGGCGTGAGCAGGCAGAGACCGCGAACACGATGGCCAGCGCAGCAATCATTAAAAAGCGGACAGCGCCGCTCGCGTGGTGTTGTAGAAGTTTCATTGCGGTCGTTTCTCTTTGAGAACTTCGGGACAGTCTACCCAATTAAGCGGTAAAAATCTTCAACCCTATATCATGTGCCTTTCTCAGGCAGGTGTCGGCGTCTGCTTGGAACATCAGCTCTGATGTTTTAACGGGTGCCCCACAATAATTAAAAATTCCGTGATTGATCTGGGTTTTCATTGCACCGTAGTAGCCGTGACGGGCATAGGTACGCATATCCGCCCCTGCAATGGAAATGATATGGACTGGTAAATACTGCAACTTCTTAATGAGTCTGTCGCTTGAGGTATCATCATATGCCCAGCCATTGGTGAACACGCGGTCAATCCAACCTTTTAGCAGAGCCGGAAAGGACCACCAGTAAACAGGATGGACAAGAACCAGGGCATTTGCCCGGCTGATCCTTTGCTGTTCGGCAAGGACTTCGGGGCTGGGATCGGCCTTTCCGTGAAGGACGCATATGTCTTCTACTGTATAGAACGGGTCGAATTTTTCTGCGGCCAGGTCTGCGATTTCTGTGGTGTTGCCCTGAGCCTTGAGGGATACGCCGTCGGCTATCTGCTCTGCAACGCTATGTGTAAGGGACTTTGGGTTTGGGTTGGCAACGACAATAAGAGCATGCATAACTTGTACTCCTGTGAATTCAGTTGTCATTAGCTGAAACAATTGGTACCCTTATATACCATTAGTAGGTTACTCTTGGTATATAGTGGTGTCAAGTAAAGTACGGCAACGTCTCTCACGCGATGAGAGATATCACCAGTTGATGGGTGTGGCATGGACCATTGTTCGCAAAGAAGGTGCGGAGGCCCTGACGCTCGGGCATCTCGCAGAGCAATCGGGTGTGACCAAGCCGGTAGTCTATGATCATTTTGGAACACGCAGTGGTCTTCTTGTTGCGCTTTATCGGGAATTTGATGTGCGCCAGACCGCACTGATAGAACAGGCGATCAAAGAAAACTGCGGAACACTCGAGTCTTGTGCCAAGGCCATTGCAGACGGTTATGTGGACTGCGTTATGGCGCAAGCCAAGGAAATTCCAGGGGTTGCGGCGGCACTGGGTACCTTACCGGAATTGGAAAAAGTTAAGCGCACTTGCAAGACCGCCTTCCTTAAAAAATGCCAGGCAGCCCTGGCGCCTTTCTCACCTTCCGGTGCTGTTCACTTTGCCGGATTGCAGTCTATGTTGGGCGCCGCAGAGGCATTGTCCTATGCGGCGGCGGCCAAAGACATTACAGAGCAACAGGCTAAACAAGAGCTCCGCGCCACTATTACGGATATGGTTGCGAGACAGGTGGGATAATTTAAAGGGGGCGAGGCCGTAGTGCTCAAAGACCAAGCACTACGACCCCTTAATATGACCCCTTAATATGAACCCAGTAGTTGAATGGCGGCACCTGCGCCTCAAAAGAACTCGAACCCCCAAAGCCGCCAGGGGCCGAATCGATTAGCAAAGATCTCCTGAAGTGTTAATACCTTGGGCGAGAGGGTACCCGATAGAAAACGGCACGATCGATTCTGACCTAAAGCTGGTGGTCGCCATCAAAGTGCGCTGCTTTTGCCCCACCCCTTTGGCATAAATAACCTCTCAACTGCGGCAAAAATACCTCACCGATTTACTCTCGTGCTCCCCAATAGCGCTAAAACAGGGGATGTCAGGTTTTGGTACGAAGATTGCCCTATTAGTCTCCATGGAACCCGGGGACGCAGACGTCACCGCTGGGGACGTTAATAAAATAGCGCAAGAGATTATGGACTATCTAAGTCTCCACCCAACCGCATCGGACACCCTTGAAGGAATTGTGCGCTGGTGGTTGCGAGGTGATGATATCAATGTAGTCAGCGCGCAACGAGCACTCAATCATCTTACGAAGAAAAAGAAGGTGGTTGCCTATACGCGCGCTGGTGGCGAAGTACGCTATGCGTTAAAGCGCGTTGCTCCGCCCGACGTTTTATGACCTGATGCTTTTATCAATGGAAACGTAAAAATGGAACCACGCTATCGGCAGCCACACCCACTGTTCCTCTTATTCAAACCAACTTTTTCTCACGCAAATCTGTTGTTGCCGGACATCGGCCTCAGCCAACCTTGGCCGCTGTTATTTGATGTTGGGAATAAACGCTGATGATCACCGGAAATCGAGCTACAGGAGTATTGACATGCCAGTAACACCAACCTACCCGGGCGTGTATATAGAAGAAATCCCCAGCGGTGTACGCACTATCACCGGAGTGGCTACCTCTATTACCGCATTTATCGGAAGAGCCAGACGCGGACCCGTCAACGAGGCAAAAATCATCAACAGTTTTGGTGATTACGAAAGGCTATTTGGCGGATTGGATCTCGACAGCAGCATGAGTTATGCAGTGAGGGACTTTTATCTCAACGGCGGCTCGCAGGCGGTGATTGTGCGCCTCTATCACACTGATACCAGCGAAGGCGCTGCGCCGGCCAAGACCAGCTTCGCTGTCGGTGGCGCGGCACTGGAGGCGGCTTACGAGGGAGCCTGGGGCGCCTACCTGCGGGCGGAAGTCGATCTGGAGACGTCGGCGGAAGTTGCCGCCGGCCTCGGCCTGGATCAAGCCGATCTGTTCAATCTCACCGTTCGGGATGTCGGCCCCGGGGGCGACACGGAAACCTTCCTCAACCTATCGTTTAAAAACAGTCTGCGCCGAGTGGATAAAGTGCTTGAATCATCCTCCAGCCTGGTGCGCTGGGACGGTGTCTACCCCGAGGGTTCTCCACCGACGCCCGCAGCGGAAAAAGACGCTGTCACCCTGGCGGAGGAAGCACTCAAAGCGGCGCTCGAGGCGGACCCGGATGCTGACACGAGTGCCGAAGAGGCGGCGTTGCAGGCGGCGAAACTGACACTGGTGGCATCCAATGGCAGTAGCCTGGATGTCAATGATTTTACCGGCCCGGGTTTTGAGACGACCAAACAAGGTCTCTATGCGCTCGAGGACGTAGATCTGTTCAACCTGCTGTGCCTGCCGCCTTACAGCGGTGTCGATGCCGCCGGAAACCCCGCCGATATCGATAAATCCCTGGTCGCCAAAGCCAATGCCTATTGTGAAAAACGCCGGGCGTTGCTGCTGGTGGATGCGCGGAGTGACTGGACCGATAAAGACAGTGCGAAGCAGGGCATTACGGCCGGCGTCGGCGCCGTCAGCAAAAACGCGGCGGTATTTTTTCCGCGCCTGAAGCAACCCAACCCGCTGCGTGACAACCAGGTCGAGGCGTTTGTGCCCTGCGGTGCGGTAGCGGGAATCATGTCGCGCACGGACACCCAACGCGGTGTGTGGAAAGCGCCGGCGGGCATTGAGGCCACCCTGCGCGGCGTGCCTGAACTCACGGTGAAATTGACCGATGCCGAGAACGGTGAATTGAATCCCCTGGGCGTAAACTGCCTGCGCAGCTTTCCGGTGATCGGCAGGGTAGTCTGGGGCTCCCGCACGTTGAGAGGCGCCGATATTCTCGCCGACGACTATAAATACATTCCGGTGCGCCGCCTCGCGCTGTTTATTGAAGAGAGCTTGTTCAGAGGCACGCAGTGGGTGGTTTTTGAACCCAATGACGAGCCGCTCTGGGCGCAGATCCGTTTGAATATCGGTGCTTTCATGCACAACCTGTTCCGCCAGGGTGCGTTTCAGGGCACCACACCCAGTCAGGCCTATTTTGTCAAGTGCGATAAAGAAACCACCACGCAAAACGATATCGACCGCGGCATTGTCAATATCGTCGTCGGTTTCGCGCCCTTAAAACCCGCGGAGTTTGTCATTATCAAAATCCAGCAGATCGCGGGCGAACTTGAAGTTTAAAGGAGTAAAACATGGCTCAGTTTAGCGCTAATCCACAACGATTCGATCCCTATAAGAATTTCAAGTTTCGGGTCAAATGGGACGGAAGATTTGTCGCCGGTATCAGCAAAGTCGGTGCACTCAAACGCACCACTGAAATGGTGGAACATCGCGAGGGGGGCGACCCCAGCACCGTGCGGAAATCTCCCGGTCAGTCAAAGTACGAGGCCATTACCCTGGAGCGAGGGGTTACCCACGATCCCGAGTTTGAGAAATGGGCCAATAAAGTCTGGAATTTTGGCTCCGGTCTGGGTTCCGAAGTGTCGCTCAAGGATTTTCGAAAAGACATTATCATCGAAATGTATAACGAAGCCGGGCAACTTGCCCTGGCCTACAAAGTGTTCCGCTGCTGGGTATCGGAATACCAGGCAATGCCGGAACTTGATGCCAGTGCCAATGCCGTGGCGATACAGACCATAAAGCTTGAGAACGAGGGCTGGGAGCGAGACTACGAGGTAACCGAGCCGACCGAGCCCGAGTTTACGGAGCCGGAGGGTTAAGGGCCCGCCGGGAGCATGCCGATGAATACAGTCAGTGCTGCCGACATGCTGTCAGTCTGGGAGCGGGGCCTGAATCAATCGCCGTTGCAAAGAGCGTTGATTCTGCTGGTGGCCGCCTACCCGGACGTGAAGCCGGACGAACTTGCCAGGCTGAGTATCGGTGAGCGCGACCGCCGTTTGTTGCGGCTGCGACAGCGGTGTTTTGGTTCGCGCCTTGCCAATACGGCATTCTGTCCGGCCTGTACGGAGCGGCTTGAATGGGAGAATTCAGTGTCGGATATCTACGTCGCGCCGCCGCCGGCAGTATCGCAGGGCAACCAATTCGATTTCCACTCGGGTAATTACCATATTTTTTTTCGGCTGCCGAATAGCCGTGATATCGATCGGGTTCTGGGCCAGGACGATGCGCAGCAGGCGTTGATAACCCGGTGCATTGCGCGGGCGGAATGCGCCGGTAAAGCGCACCCGGTCGATAAACTGCCGCACGACATCATTCAGGCCGCGGGCCAGCACATTGAACAAATGGATCCGCAGGCGGAAATAAAGATTAATCTTGAGTGTCCGGCGTGTTCGCACCGGTGGAATGTGCTGTTTGATATCACCAGCTTTCTGTGGGCCGAACTCAGCGAATGGGCGCAGCGCACGCTGCACACCGTTTTCCGGCTGGCACGAGGCTACGGCTGGACCGAAAAGGACATTCTCAATCTCAGCGCCGTGCGCCGGCAGCTGTATCTGGGGATGCTGGGATGAGCAGTGGCTTTCTAACCAATTTGATTGGCCGCCACCAGGCCGGGGGCGATGCCCTGAGCGGCGACGTTGCTGCAACAGTACAACCGCGCCCGCAGGGCCGCTTTGAGGCCGAGCGCAGCGGGTTGACTACAGATTGCGCTGATACCATAGAGAGTCAGGGAGCGGCAGGCGAGTCGGTTGTGGATTCAGCGGCCGGCGCGGCAGTTAGGCTCGGACCTTTTGTTCAGGACGAGGTATCTCGGGAGCATGGCACAGAGACAGACCGGAATCCGCCTCGCCAAGACAGTGTCGGACCAGATGATCACTCTCGCCTCGAAGATATCAATAAACGTATCAGTGCCATCTCTGCGGCGCTCGGCCAGTCCGATGCCAGCCGCGAAGTGAGGCCGGTGGCGATTGACGACCAGGTCTCCCGTCAACCACCTGACCTGTCGTCGCATATTGAGCACGAATCGTCCGATCAACATTTCTTAAAAGAAAACGGGTTGCATGCCCGGATTGAGGAAATTTTACAGAGTTTGTCTAATCACCGGGTACCTGAGAGGGGCAATAGTGGAGAAGACAGACAGGCGCCTGCAGATATCAGCCGGGAAAGGGAGATTTCCCCTTTGCAACAAACATCTGCTCAGCCGGCCGCAGGACTGAGCGCGCCCGGCGATGTGGTAAATCCGCGAACAGATTTGGTTTCATTGAACAAAGCGCCGGAGCCGGCACCCGACCGACGTGCTTCTAACCCCGACTTCCCAAAGCAACGCGCTGATAACCACGACTCCGGCTCCGGAGTTTTTCAGGAAAAGGGAATGCTCGATACTCCCGACTGGGTAACCCGGCTGCGGGAAGATCTCGGTAGGCAGGTGCGCGATCTAAATCCACCAGCCGCTTCTGAGCCGGTGGTAAACGTCACGATTGGCCGGGTCGACGTTCGGGCAGTCCAGACGGAAACCGGCAAAGCAACTGCATCGAAGCGGAAACCCACGGGCGTTATGAGTCTAGACGATTACCTGAAACACAGAGAGCAGGGAGATAAAGCGTGAGCACGCCGGCGGCCCTAGCCACAGTGACTGCGACATTGCAGCATATTTTATCCGACGTTGCGCCGGGCACGGACGTGACCACTCAGCCTCCGAGTGTTGCGCGGAGCGGCAACGGTCCGCAGGTCAATATTTTTCTTTACGGCACCTATCACAACCCGGCATTCAGCAATGCGCCCATGCCGGGAGAGGCCCGCAGCGGCGAGAGTGCGCATCCGCCTCTGTCGCTGATTCTGAAGTATTTAATCACCGCTTACGGCGACAATGACGACGATATTTCCGGGCAGCAACTTATGGGGCAGGCAATGAGCCTGCTGCACGATCATCCGGTATTGGGTCGATCGGATATTGAAGGTATCAGCCCGGATTCGGACTTGCATCGACAGTTCGAGCGGATTCGCATCACACCGGACACCTTAACGCTCGACGATATGTCAAAACTCTGGACCAGCTTTCAGTCTGCTGAGTACCGGCTTTCCACCGGCTATGAGGTGTCTGTCGTGCTGATCGAAAGCGATCGTGACAGCAAAACACCGCTGCCGGTGCTGAAACGCGGCGCGGAAGACCGAGGCCCGGATGTGATGGCGGCGCCCGCAGCAACTCTCTCGGGCATACGTTTTCCCAACCAGAAACCCAGTGCCGAGCTGGGCGACAGGGTGACGCTGCTCGGGCAGAATTTAAGCGGCGACAATACCAGTGTCAGATTCGAGCACCCGCAACTGGCCGAAGCTATCGAGGTGTCGCCTGAACCTGGCGTCAGTGCGGCGGAGATGGAAGTCCGGCTTCCCGCATTGATCGACGATCCCGGGTTGGGGGCCCGCTGGCCGGCGGGCTTTTACGCGGTCTCACTGGTTATCCGGCATCCGGATACACCGGCCTGGACCAGTAACTCTCTGGCCATGCCCCTGTCGCCACAGATAACGTCGATCAGTCCGCCCTCCGCGCCCGCCGGAGATGTGATTCTCAGTATCGAGTGCCGGCCACGGCTTGTTGCCGGGCAAAAGGTTGTCCTGCTTTTTGGCGACCGGAGCATCGAGCCGGACTCCAGTACGACACCCGCCGACCCGACGGCGCCGACTACTCTGGTGTTTACCGTCGAAAACGCGATCGCCGGCATTAACCCCTATGTGTTGCGGCTGAGGGTTGACGGGGCGGACAGTATTCCTGTGGATTTTTCCGGCGACACGCCGGCATTTGCCGACAATCAAAAGGTGACGATAACGTGAGTACCCATAAGGAATGGATGGACAACAATGACCAGCACCTGGCGGCTACCGTAAACTGGGTTCGCCTGCGCCTGCAACAACTTGCGCGGTCCTCATCGGCAGGCGTGAAGAAAGAAAAGAAGACATCGAATTCCTGGTTCAGCCGCAGCAAAAAGTACGAAAATAAAATGCTCCCCGCCCCCCCTGCAGAGAGGGCCCGGGAAAATGTCGAGCAGGCGCGTTTGGAAATGACCAAATTTGAGGAGCAAAATCCGCCGCCGGCCCTGAATCTACTGGCCCAACGTCTGGGGTTGTCGACATTTGACTGCAGTGTTCTGGCCTTGTGTGCCGCGGTCGAGCTCGATACGAGAGTCGCCGGTCTCTGTGCCGAGGCCCAGGGTGATGTGAATAAGCCTTATCCCACCTTCGCCCTGGCATTTGTTTTATTTGAGGACGCGGGCTGGAATGCGCTGTCGCCGCATGCTCCCCTGCGCTATTGGCGCCTGCTGGAAATTCACCAACCCGGAACCCTGCCGTTGACCAGTGCGTCGCTGTGTGCGGATGAACGTATTGTCAATTATCTAAAAGGTTTGAATTACCTGGATGACCGCTTGACGCCGCTGCTCGACCCGATAACTGTCGAGCCTGAGACATTGCCGCCCTCGCAACAGCGAACGATAGATGCCATCGTTGAAAATCTGCAGCTTGGCAGTGCGGGTACACCGTTTATTGAACTCTTAGGCAACAATTCCGCCAGCAAACGCCTGATTGCGGCGCACGCCTCGGTGCAACTGGGTTTGAGCTTACAGTCGACCCATATAAAGTCCCTGCCTAACCAGGTCGGTGACCTGGAAACCTTTTTACGTCTCTGGGAAAGGGAATCCCTGTTGATGCCCTTGGCTCTGTATATTGTTGTCGATGGCGCCGGCGAGCAGGAAAAAGCGCAGCTAAATCACTTTTTGGATCGCACCAGTGGTGTCGTTTTCGTCGATCTGGACGGTGGTAACCTGGAGGCCCTTCGCAACCGTTTTTCTGTCGAAATCAATAAGCCGACGCCCGAAGAGCAACAACAGTTATGGCTGCAGTTTTTACAGGATCACGCCGGCGGTTACGCCCAACGCCTGTCTGAGCAGTTTTCCTTCAGCCAGAACGAGATTAAACACTTGGCCAGCACGGTATTGGAAAAGCTGGAGACGGCGGATGGAACAGAGTCGATCCCGAGCCCGAACCTGTGGCAGGCGTGCCGCGCTGCCGCCCGCGTTGGCATGGAGCAGCTGGCGCAGCGGATCGAAGCCAAGGCGCAGTGGGAACAACTGGTTTTGCCGGCAGAGCAAAAGGCCTTACTGCGGCAGATTACCGATCAGGTCGCTCAGCGCAATTGCGTGTACGAGGATTGGGGGTTTCGCGGGCAGATGAACCGGGGGCTGGGCATCAGCGCACTGTTTGCCGGAGAAAGCGGGACCGGCAAAACCATGGCGGCGGAAGTCATCGCCAATGCCCTGGAGCTGGATCTCTATCGCATTGATCTGTCCGCGGTGGTGAACAAATATATTGGCGAGACCGAGAAGAACCTGCGCAAACTCTTCGATGCGGCCGAAGATAGTGGCGCCATTTTATTCTTTGATGAAGCCGATGCGCTGTTTGGTAAACGCAGCGAGGTCAAAGACAGTCACGACCGCTACGCCAATATCGAGGTTAATTACTTGTTGCAACGTATGGAATCCTACCGGGGGTTGGCGATTCTGGCTACCAATATGAAGGCCTCGCTGGACAAGGCTTTTATGCGCCGGCTGCGGTTCATAGTGGATTTTCCGTTTCCGGGTATGGAGGAAAGAACGGAAATCTGGAAGAAAGTATTTCCGCCGGCCACGCCGGTGGATGAAAACTTTGATTGCCGGCGTCTGGCAAAGCTCAGCCTGAACGGTGGAAATATTCACAACGTGGCTTTGAATGCCGCGTTTATGGCAGCGCAAAAAGGTTGTGTGGTCACCATGCCTTTGGTGTTGAACGCGGCACGCATCGAGTACAGAAAACTGGAGCGCCCGGCCAAGGAATCGGATTTTACTTTGCCAAGTAGTCTGGAAGTGGTGAAATGAAAATCAACCTTCATATAGAGCGTTTGGTAGTCAGTGGTATTGATATAAAACCAAACCGAACCAAAGAATTGAAGTTGGCCGTCGAGTCGGCGTTGATGCGTAAGTTGGTAGATCATGGAGGCGCGATACAATCTCGCGGCAACTGCGGGACCCTTGATGGGGGGCTGGTATCGGGCAGTGCAACCGGTACTCCTGCAAATCTGGGCAACCAAATTGGCCGTGCTGTTTACCGGGGTATTGGCAAATGATTGTTTCAATCTGGATAAGGTCAAGCAACGATTCGCGGCGTCGTGCTTGTTGTCGGCGCGCCGCCACCGGCACCCCGTCCGCTGTGCATCGAGTGCTACGGTCGCCAAGTCCGGGGTATGGAGGGTTTGGCAGTGAATAAAGCGACTACCGCTCGCCAAGATGCCTCACCGCCGGTAGCGGGAACACTGCAACGCAAATGTGGCTGCGGGCAGCATATGAATACCGGTACCTGCTCGAACTGCCAAAGTAAACCATCGCCATCGAATGTACCGCCGGTGTTAAAGGCGAGATTGCGTATCAGTGGCGCTAGCCGGGCGTCGGACTCGAATACTCTCTCGTCGGTCGTAAACCAGCCGCTGAGCTCCCGGGGTCAACCTTTGGACCCCGGGGTTCGATCTTATATGGAGTCGGGCTTCAGGCAGGATTTTAGCCATGTGCGCGTGCACACCGGTGAGAGAGCCGCCAGGTCTGCGCGCGCTGTCAATGCTCTCGCCTACACCGTCGGCCGCAATATTGTGTTTGGAACGGGGCAGTACTCAACGCATTCGACCGGCGGTCGAAAGCTGCTCGCCCACGAACTGGCGCATGTAGCGCAGCAGGGGCGCGCTGCGATGAGTGGCGCACCGGCCGCAGTCGCCGGCAGCCGATTTGAGCATGAGGCGGATACCGCCGCGCGGTCTGTTGTCGAAGGTCGCAGGCCGGAGGTGTTGCAAAGTAGTTCCCGCCCCCTGTTTGCAAGGCAGCAGGCACGACACACGCTGCCGCAGGCAGACGGTTCGGAGGTAATCGTCAGCCGGTTTATCACGCCCGGAAACTGTCGCCTGCGACCGGAAACCCGTACTACCGTGAGCGGCGACATTACCCGCAGCGGGGCCTTTCTTGAGGTCACGTCATGCCGGGGTAATGTTTCCGGCGGCGGACGCGGGGAACTCAACTATGACCAGGCATTGAACGATGCCGGGCGGGCGGCCGCGAATCTGTTGACCAACCTCGCGGGCGGCCGCCCGCCCGGTGATGCGTTCGATACATTCCGCCGTGATATCTCCAACGTTTCACCGGAAGCACAACTCAGGTTCAATTTGGATTTGCCGGGCGTTCGCGCGCAGATTTCCGGTACCGCTTCGGGCAGCCTGGCGGGCGGCGTTTCCGGAACCGGCCGCGCGCGGGTCGAAGTTGATGTCGGCCCGTTAACCGTCGGGGTGGAGCCCTCTGTCACGGGTGGCACAAACGACCCCACGGAAGGCCGGGTAATGGTAACGGTCGGCAACCGTCGCAGCCGGACCGAACCCAACTGTTTCGTCTGCGCATGTTCGGAGCCGCAAATAGTTCACCGGTGTTCGCTGCGACCGCCGCCGCAGGCACCCGCGCCACGTCTTCAGTCTGTGATCATACCGTTGTTTTTTGAATTTGAAGAAACCACACCGCGGCCGGGCTGGGAGAGGCGCTACGCCGATATGCTGCAGCTGGCGGTCAGTCGCATCGGCCAGGGCTACCGGATTGAGCGAATTGTCGGCAATGCCTCGCCCGAGGGTGCGCAGCGACCGAGAAGCGCGCGCGCGCGATTTAGGGGGAATATCGACCTGGCGCAACGCCGGGCGCAAGAGGCGCGCGATGATTTGAACCGGGCGTTACAGGCCGCCCTGGGCGGTCTGCAAATGCGCGGACTGGCAAATATCCGTGCGGCGCTCTCCAGTCAATACCCGGTAGAGGGGCGCGGTGAGCTGTTCGGTACCGCAGGTACCGGGGAGGTTGCGGACCCCGCACTGCGACGACACCTGCAAACCACACTTCGAACCCCCGCCGCCGGTGAGGTTGATCCCCTGGAGGAAAGAGACGTTCTCAGTGAAGACTTACCGGCGGGGGTTCGCGCCGAAGTCGGCGGTGTCGTAGAAGATTTCCGCGCCGGCAACCGGAATCCGAGCGCACTCTTTCCGTTTTTCAGGCGCGCGCTGATTTATCTCGAACCACCGGCCCCGGTTGTTGATTTTCAGTTGTCCCCGGAGGCTATCAGACAGATTATCGGCGATCCGATTCCCTGTGCCGAGGAGCATATACGCGCGCTCACCAACGCAAACCCACTGCCGAGCACCGGTATGTTTCGCGGCGAACAGTGCAATCGTCCGGGGCAGCGGCCATGAAACCGATTTACGACGGCCAGACCCTGCTTAGGAGACAGGTGCGTTCTTCCGGGTCGGCGCAGGCCGGTTTCTTACAGCGTAAATGCGGCTGCGGCGGTCATACGCCGATGGGTGGGCCGTGCGGGAGATGCAAGAGCGGCGGCGGCAACAAATCCGGCGGGACTGCTGTAGCGGCCGCCCAGGGGACTGTGGATGACAGGTTTCATTCGCAGCGGCAATTGGCCGAAAATAATAGTCGAATGCCTGCGCCTGCCGGGCGCATTGAGCTTGCACGGCAGGCCGTCAATTTTGAAGAGGACCCCGTTCATCGACCACTTATCGATAATTACCGCCGCGCCACAGGACAGCCGGCGGACGGTGTCAATGAGTTCGGCCAACGTATCGGACCGACCGATGCGGAGTTGAAATATTCCGGGATTTTGGGGCGTGTCGGCGTAGCGCCGCGCTGGCTGCCGCCGGTAATTAACCGGCACAACGCTGCAGAGGCCTACTTTAATTCTACGCCTTTGATCGACCCCCCCGGCGGTTTGACGACACAGTTCCTCAATGAACGAGAAATCGAGGACAATTTTGACGTGGAAGCCGCAATACCACGCCCGGCCGTGCAGACCAGAAATGAGCGCGGCAGAACCTATTGCTGGTTTGATCGAGGGGTGAGTGTCACCGGCCGTACAACCATGGATATTTTTTCCGCCGGGCCGTGGAACTTCCAGATAACGGGAGCACAGGCCGACACCCGCTTTGCCAGCGCCAGTTGTACCGGGCGCAGCGGCCCCACGGTAATCCATGTGGATGGCAGTCCGAATGATCGGGCACTGGAGGAATTCATTCGCCTCGGTGAACTCGAGCATGAGAATGATTCGGAGCGCGCTTTTCTCAACACGATCGCAGCGTACGCCAGAAACGTCAATAACCTGGTGGGTGACACGGTTTACACCCGCGTTAGCGGAGCCGATCCGGCCGGCTGCGCGGCCAATCTGGCACGCCTCGAGAATCGAGACCTGTTAACCGACTTTGTGCTGCAGTTGAATGCGGCGACCGACCGCCGCCATGCGGGAGGCCGTCACACCTCATCGATAACGGGGCTTGTGGTCAACAGAGACTGCTCAACGGTTACGGTTACCATGGACGCCGGTACTTTATGAATTTTTATGAACCGGGCTATGCAACCCGGCCTGGTTCGCTGCGGATTATCAATGTATTGACAAGACTGTTTATCGGTATTTTGAAAAATGAATATAGGGAAAAGTAGATCCACCGCAAACCAGTCGTCGCAGCCCGGCGCTTTCCCCGGGCGAAGTGTCCTGCAACGCAAGTGTGCCTGCGGGAACAAGGCGCCCGGTGGGGGTGAATGCGGTGCCTGCGCCAAGAAGAAACCGGTCATACAACGCCGGGAATCCAGTGGCGGTGAAACAGCCGGAACGGAACCTGCGTCGGTCACTGGCAGTGGCCGGGCCTTGTCGAAAAATCTGCAAAACCTGTTCAGGCCGAGTTTGGGTTCTTTGATCGATCGGGTCCGGATACACGACAATGGTTCCAGTGCGAACTTTACCGCCTCCCAGGGCGCCGTTGCCGTGACATCGGGAGCCAATATCTACTTCGGCAATGACGCCTTTCAAACCGGCACCGCCAGCGGCAGAAAGTTACTGGCTCACGAATTAGCCCATGTGCACCAGCAACACCGGGACAACGGGCCGCCGGCGGGCTACCGTTCGACACCGGGTGACGCCTATGAAAGGGAGGCCGACCACTTTGCCGAGACCGGCCGCCTGCCGGCGTCTGGTGTTACCGGCACCAGGACCGCCGCGCCCGCCTATCAGGCGAGAACGGCGATAGAGCAGATTGCCTCGATACTGCGCTCTGCAGTGCAGGGATTGGGCACCGATGAAGATGCGATTTTTAATGCGCTCACCGGTCGCACCCCTGCTGAAATCAACGCGATCAAAGCCGCTTACCGGCGTCTGTCCGGCGGCGAGACACTGGAGGCCAGGCTGCGCGATGAATTGTCCGGCCGGGATCTTTCAAGGGCCTTATCCCTGTTGGGCGGCGAGACCGCGGCGACGGAGACGGCGCGCCGGTTGTGGGATGCGATGCGCGGTTTGGGCACGGATGAATCGGCAATCTACAGTGCCGTTGCGGGAAAGACCGCCGCCCAGTGGAACGATGTGCAAACGGCCTACCGCTCACTGAGAGGCAATGCACTGCTCACCGATCTGCGCGAAGAACTCAACGATCGGGAGTGGCAATACCTGCAGACACTCCTGCCCGGCGCCGCCGGCGGGGCGGTTACCGGCGCGGATCGGGCCACAGTTATCGCCAACCGACTGGAAGCGGCCATGGCGGGGCTGGGGACGGACGAGGATGCCATCTACGCGGCCCTGACCGGCCGCAGTAATGCGGAACTGCGGGCGATTGAAACACGCTTTAGGCTACTCACGGGTTTCGCCCTGGATGTGAGACTGCGCGATGAACTTAACGATGCTGAGTACACGCGCGCCCAACGCCTGTTACACCCTTTGTTGGATCCCCAGCGCATCGCTGTGCGCCTGCGCCATGCCGTGGAGAGGATCGGCACCGGTGAGTTGGAAATACAGGCGGTTCTCACCGGTCGCACGCCGGCTGAACTGGCGCTTATCAATGCCGCTTATCAGGCTATGTACGGTGAGTCTCTACGCGATCGGTTAAACGCTGAACTGAGCGGTGCGGAACGATCAGCGACAGAAACGCTGAGGCAACAGGGTGTACTGCCACTGGAGGACGAGATCAAATTGTCCATTGAAGGTGCGGGAACCGATGAAGAGCGGTTGTTTGCCGCCCTGACCGAAATTCAAAATGACCCCAATCCCGGTCTCAGGCTGCAGACTGTCATAGATGCTTATGCGGCGAAAGGTTACGGCGTTATGCTCGAGGATATAAGACGCGATCTTACCGGGTCGGAATATGCTCAGGCATTGGGGTCATTGCTTGGCCATATTCCCACCGCCGGTTGCTCTAACCAGCAGAGAGACACCGGTCGTGCTGCCATCGCGGGCGCTGCGTCGCTGGCCCAGAAAGCCATCGCCTTGTTGAACGCCGATATTGGTAGAGGAGCCCTCTCTTCCAGAGTGCGGTCCGCTTTGCGAGCCAATTTTAATCCCGGCAACACCCCCGGTGCCGTTAATGTCGGGCTCGCTACTCAAGTTAGAGATGTGTTCGTACCTGCGCGTGTCGATCTGTATCGCACTGCCAGCATAGCGTGTACCACGCCGGTGCCGTTTCCGGCAGCATGCGCCGGCCCGGATCCGTGCGCGGCTGTTCCGAATTGTACAACCTTCACCTCCGCCTGGACTTGCGGGGCGGCGGGCCCGGGAGCCGTTGTCCGTTTGTGTGCCGCATTTTTCCAATGCGATTCGGATAAGAGTGGCACCATGTTACATGAGTTTATTCATCACTTCGGGGTATCGGATAAGTTTTATCGCCATCAATCGGGGTTCAGTACGCTCGTACCGGCTGGAAACGGTTCAGCCACTGATTCACTGGATAACGCTGATTCCTTTTCGGAATTTGCCAAAGCCGTGTCTTAAAAACAGTTTGCTGCCTGAAGTGTCGGCAGCGATGTAGTTTAAGAGGGAATTTTATGACAACTTTTCCGGGATCGCCCCGCTTGATCAAAGGCGCTTTAGTCGGCATTGATCCGCTCAATCCACTGGCCGGCATTATCGTCTTCCAGTACAACCCGGAAACCATGACCCGGCGCCTGGAAGCGCGCACGGCCGGCGGCGAGGGTGACCCGGGAGAAGCCACCCGTTTGAGCGGGCCGCCGCGCGAGACGATTACCGTCAGCATCGAAATCGACGCGGCGGATCAACTGGAACAGGGCGATACCGCGGCGGCGACTCTGGGGATTCACCCGGCCCTTGCGGCCCTCGAAGTCATGCTCTACCCCAAAAGCGCGATGGTCGTTGCCAATACAGCACTGTCTTTGCTGGGCACCATAGAAATTCTGCCGATGGAGGGGCCTTTCGTACTCTTTGTGTGGGGGCCCCAGCGGGTTCTGCCGGTGCGGCTCACCGGTTTCAGTATCACCGAAGAGGCCTACGATCCGCTGCTCAACCCGATCCGGGCACAGGTCGAACTCAGCATGAATGTGCTCAGTTACCAGGACTTGAGTGTCCTGCACCCGGGCCACTCGCTGTCCCTGGCCCATCAGGTGGCGAAGGAAGTGCTGGCCACCACTAATACCGGTAACAACGCGCAAAATATCATTGCAGGATTACAGCTATGAACGGCACCCCGACGCTATCTTTTCCGCCGACCAGTCGCTACTACGGCATTGGCACGGATACCCTCGAAACCGCGCAAGGGCGCGAGATCGTCTATTTAAAACGTCGTTTTTTGCCGCCGCCCGAACGTTTCGCCGTGCTCCAGGAGCACCGCGTCGAAGATGGGGACCGGCTCGATAATATTACTGCGCGCTATCTCAATGACCCGTTGCAGTTCTGGCGCATAGCCGATGCCAACCGGGCGATGAATCCGCCCGCTTTGACCGCGGAAATCGGCCGGCGTCTGCGGATCGCCCTACCCAACGGGGTGCCGGGGTTGCCCAATGTTGTTCAGTAACGCTTATCTCACGTTGATGATCGGACCGGCCGTTGCGGTGCCGGCGCCGCTGCCGGTGATGGAGGCGCTGCAAAGTGTGCAGGTCACCAACTCGCGCGATCGCAGCGGCTTTCAGCTGACGTTCGCCGTGGGCAAGACATCGCCGCTGCAGCTCGGGCTGCTGCCCGCCGGCTATTTTGACCCGATCACTACGCGGGTGATTATTACCGTGACGCTCAACGGTATACCCAATGTCATTATGGACGGATTTATCACGCGCCAGGACCTGCAGCCGAGCAACGAGCCGGGACAATCGACCCTGACAGTGACGGGCGATGATCTTACCGTCGCCATGGATTTGCTGGAGATCGCCATCCCCTATCCGGCCATACCGGATGTGGCGCAAGTCAATCTGATACTGGCCAAATACGCCTTTCTGGGCATTATTCCCCTGGTTATCCCGCCCTTTATTCCCACGGTGCAGTCGCCTACGAGTAGCTTCGATTCTCAAACCGGCAGCGATCTCGATCATATCCGCGGTCTGGCGCAACGCAACGGTTTTGTTTTTTATATTCAGCCCGGGCCGCTGCCCGGTCAGAGTATTGCTTATTTTGGTCCCGATCTTAACGTGCCGGTGCCGCAGTCCGCGCTGAGTATCAACCTGGACGCCCATACCAATGTTGAATCCCTGAGCTTTAGCCTGAACGGGATGCAGAAGCGACTCGACATCACCAATGTGCTCGACCCGGCCACCGGCAGAATACCCATACCCGTGCCTATGCCCGACATTAATATTTTCAAACCGCCGCTGGGCGCCCGCCCGCATCCCCCGGCGAAGGTTACTTTTAACCGCGACTCGGCGGGGCTGGAATTGACCGAAGCGCTGCGGCAGATGGTTGCCCGCGGTATTCAATCGTCCTCGGCGGTCACCGCCAACGGCTCGCTCGATGTCGCCCGTTACGGGCAGATGTTGAGGGGAAGGTCCCTGGTGGGCGTGCGCGGCGCCGGGGTAACCTACGACGGACTCTATTATGTCGACAGCGTTACCCACAATCTCAAGCGGGGAGAATACAAGCAAAACTTCACCCTCTCCCGCGACGGCCTGATTTCCAACACACCGGCGGTGATGCCATGACACAACAGTTTTTAGGCAAATACCGCGCTACGGTGTTCAACAATATCGATCTCGAATACCGCGGCCGGTTGCAACTGACGATACCGGATGTACTGGGCCTGTCGCCGAGTACCTGGGCGGAGTGCTGTGCGCCGTTTTCCGGCCTGCCCGGCACCACGGCGGGAATCTTTGCCGTACCGCCTATCGGGGCCGCCGTCTGGGTCGAATTTGAACAGGGCGATCCCAACCGGCCGATCTGGACCGGCGGCCGCTGGAACAGCGCTGCCGATGTGCCGCCGACGGCAACGGTGCCGCCGGCCATTCCTCCCGGCCAGAACGTGGTTATCCAGACAACGCTGCAGAATATGCTGGCTGTCAGCGATTCTGTGCCGACGCCCATATCCGGCGGGATCGTGCTGAAGAGCGCCACCGGGGCGACCATTGTCGTCAACGATACGGGCATTTATATCAATAACGGTAAAGGCGCTTCGATTAACCTGGTGGGGCCGGCGGTCACCGTCAACAACGGCGCTTTGGTGGTTACCTGAGGAGGCAGCTATGCCGGGTTTTTTAGTTCATGTCGGGGCGCAGGTGCTCTGTTCGCACGCGGGGCAGGCGACACCGACCGCACCCAACCCCCGCGTCACCGTCAGCGCGCAACCGACTGTGTTGATGACCACGCCCTACGCGGTTGCAGGCTGCACCCTGCCGCCGCCACCCGGTGCCAACGGGCCCTGCGTGACGGCCCAGTGGGTAAGTGGGAGCACTCGGGTGTTTTCGAACGGCCAGCCGCTGTTGGTGCAGAGCAGCCAGGGAATTTGTACACCCACCGGCACACCGCTTGTTATCGCAGCAACCCAGACACGGGTCAGCGCCCTGTGAGGTCACTATGAATATCGACTATCCCTTTCATTTCGACAGCCGCGGGCGCACCGCCGCCGCCGCCGATGACGATCACATCCGCGACATGATCGAGCAGTTCCTGTTTACCAACGCCGGTGAACGCGTCAACCGGCCGGATTTCGGCAGTGGGTTATTGCAGTTGATCTTTGCCCCCAACAGCCCGGAACTGGCGGCGACCGTGCAAATGACGACACAGGCCGGGTTACAGCAGTGGCTCGGTGATCTGATCGAGGTGCTGGAGTTAATCGCGACCAGTGACGAGGCGAGCCTGCGGGTCGAGGTCCGGTATCGGGTCAGAAACAGCGATGAAGCGCGCAGTGAAACTTTCACACGGAGTACGGCACTATGAGTGGGCTGATACGGAGTGGGCTGATACGGAGTGGGCTGATACGGAAAGAGCTGATATGCCGCAGCGAGATGCGCCGCGAACGGGTACGTCGCCAGCAGCAGTTGAACGGTTTGGATTACCTGGAGGTGGGGGAGCTCTCCGGGGATGAGCCCAGCCTGGCCGGACAGCGTCTCCTGCGCGTGTACTTTCTCGGCAAGGCACCGGTCGCCCTGACCCCCGCGAATGTGAAAATCGAGGGCGGCAGCCGTATCCGCGACATCAATGTTGTCAGTGTGGACGTGCACACGTATCGCAGTGTCGAACTCGACGATTACATGCTGGTGAGCGTCGATCGCGCCGGTGATTTTTCAAGCTATACCTTGCGGGTCGTGGAACGGCGCGAAGACGGACAATGGCAACCGCACTCCGCCTTCGATCCCCGCTACGACCGCCTGGTGTTCAGTTTCAAAGCCGATTGCCCCGGCGATCTCGATTGTCTGCCGGCGCCGCCCTGTCCCGTTGAACCTGTCGGCGAGCCCGATATCAATTACCTGGCCAAAGACTACGGCAGTTTTCGCCAGCTGATTCTCGACCGCCTCGCGCTGGTGATGCCGCAGTGGCGCGAAAGGCATGTGCCGGACATCGGCATCGCCCTGGCCGAGGTGCTGGCCTATGCGGGCGATCATCTGAGCTACTACCAGGACGCTGTCGCCACCGAGGCCTATCTCGGCACGGCGCGCAAGCGCATCTCCGTGCGCCGGCACGCGCGGCTGGTCGATTATCCCATGCACGAGGGCTGCAACGCCCGCACCTGGGTCTGTGTCCAGACCGACACGGATCTGGAACAGCTCGACCCCGGCGATATGTATTTTATTACCGGCGGCGCTTTGCAGGGCTTGGGAAAGGTAATCACGGAACAGGACATTGCCTCAATTTCGCCGGCTGATTATGAAGTGTTCGAGCCCATGGTTGATGGCAGTATTTCGATTTACCGCAATCACAACAAGATACGGTTCTACGACTGGGGGGATAAAGAATGCTGTCTGCCGAAGGGCGCGGTGCGGGCCACGCTCGCCGGTGAGCTGGCGGCCGGCACCGCGCCCGCGCAACCGCCCTGTGAAGCGGATGGCGAACCGGACGAGCGGCAGGACGCGGATCGCCCGTATCCGCAAGACCGGGAACAGAGTCCGCCGGACGGTCTCGCCGCCCCGGCCGCAGAGGACCCGGCGGTTGCACCGGCGCCCAACCCGCCGCCAAGGCTCTATCTGAAACCGGGTGATGTCCTGATGTTTGAGGAGATAGTCGGACCCACGACGGGTATGCCCGGCGATGCGGACCCCAAACACCGCCACGCTGTGCGTCTGAGCGCGGTCGAGGCGGGCATCGATCCACTCAACGGCTGTCCGGTGGTGCATATCGAGTGGGGGGAGGCAGACAGGCTGCCGTTTGCGCTGTGTATTTCGTCGCTCGGACCGCCGCCCGACTGCGAGATGATCAACCCTGTCAGTATTGCCTGCGGCAACGTGATTCTGGTGGACCACGGCAGATCCCGGGCCGAGGGTCTGGGCAGTGTCCCGGTCGACGACACCCGGGCCTGTTGCAAAGGTGAGGGTGTGGTGGGAGACACCCGGTTAACGGCGGCCCGCTATCGCCCTTATTTGTCGCGAGCGCCCCTGACTTTCAGCCAGCCTCTCGCGCCTGCGCTGCCGGCGGCGCAGGCGCTCGATCAGGATGTGCGCCAGGCTCTGCCACAGGTTGCGCTCACCAGTTACCTCGAACAGGATGTTGTATTTCACTGGAGCGTGCGGCGCGATCTGTTTGCCAGTGGTCCGGAAGATCACCATTTCGTCGCCGAGATCGATGAGGACGGGCGCGCGCACTTGCGTTTTGGCGACGATGAAGCCGGTGAAAAACCCGATGCCGGTATGAAGTTCGACAGCAGCTATAGAGTGGGCAACGGGGTGGCGGGTAATGTCGGGGCTGAAGCTATCTCCCACCTGGTGTTTCGCTCCCTTTTGAGCGGTGTTACTTTGAATGCGCGCAACCCCTTACCGGCCCGCGGCGGTACCGAGGCGGAAACGCTCGCTGAAGTGAAACTGTTTGCGCCGCATACCTTTCGCCGCGATCTCCAGCGCGCCATCACCGCCGAAGATTACGCCGCTATCGTTGCGCGTGAATTCAAACACCAGGTGCAGAGAGCCGCCGCGCGACTGCGCTGGAACGGCAGCTGGTATGAAGTTCTGGTGGCGGTGGACCCTTACGGCAGTGATGAGGCCGGTCCCGAACTGATAGCCGCAGTTGCGGCGAAACTGCATCGCTACCGCCGTATCGGCCACGACCTGGTGGTGAAATCCGCGCGCAAGGTACCGCTGGATATCGAGATACGGGTATGCGTCCTGCCGAATTACCTGCGCGGCCACGTCAAAGCGGCACTGTTGGATCTGCTCAGTAACCGCCGGCTGGCTGACGGCAAGTTGGGATTCTTTCACCCCGACAACCTCACCTTTGGCGAGGATATCCACCTGAGTCGGCTGGTGGCGGTTGCCCAGGCGGTTGCCGGTGTGCAAAGCGTGCAGGTGACAAAGCTGCAGCGCCAGCACCAACCCCCGAATCAGGAGATAGAAAACGGCGTTCTGCCGCTGGGGCCTTTTGAGGTGGCGCGCCTGGACAGTGACCCCAGCCAGCCCGAGAACGGCAGACTGACACTGACAGTGGGAGGTGGACGATGAACACACGATGTTGCGACTGCTGCCACCCTGAATTCAAGGACAGCGAAGCCTGCGGCTGTTGTGAAGGGCTTGAACTATTGACGCCCGTGGCGACGTACAACCGTCCGGGGCTGGATCAGCTGCGCTATCGCGCGGGTACCCATGGCAGCTTTCTCGAAACCATGAAGGCGCGTCTCTCCGGCGCCGCATTCCCCGAGCTTGCCGGACTGACGACGCGGGACCCGGACGATCCGGCGATCGCCCTGCTCGATGCCTGGGCGACAGTGGCGGATGTATTGACGTTCTACCAGGAGCGGATCGCCAATGAGGGTTACCTGCGCACCGCCGGCGAGCGGCGCTCGATTCTGGAACTGGCGCGGCTGGTCGGTTACCGGCTCAGGCCGGGTGTGGCTGCCAGTGTGTTTCTCGCCTATACCATCGATGACAACACCGCCGGGGAGGTCACGATTCCCATCGGCAGCCGCGCCCAGAGCGTGCCCGGGCCCGGCGAGTTGCCGCAGTCTTTCGAGACCGGCGAGGAACTGAAGGCGCGGCAGCAGTGGAACAATCTCAGACCGCGACTATCGCAACCACAGACGGCGCAAATGATCGCCAATGATCCGCGCCAGACGGTTTACCTCAAAGGCACCAATACCGGCTTACAGATCAATGATCCCCTGCTGTTGGATAATGGCTTCGGGTCGGAGCCGCTGTTTCGGCGGGTAAAAGAGATTGAACCCGATATCGTTGCCGATCGCACCCGGATTGCCCTGCAGCCGCTGGCGCCCGCTGCCGTCCCGCCGCTGGTGAACACGGTTGAGCTGATCAAAGACCTCACACTGCGGCCCTCCCTGCAACCGGCCAACCGATTGCGCCTCAGCCGGGCGCTGGGAGAGCAATTCAAAGCCGGGGCCGAGTCCGGCTACCGGGTGCTGGGCAGCCTGTCGCGGCCGCTGCGTGATACGCTGGTCGATGCCGCGGCAAACGCCCGGGTGACTCGGGACAGTCCTGTCAAAATCTATGCGTTGCGGGTGACAGCGCCGTTGTTTGGTCACAATGCGCCGCGCCAGCCGCAGTATCATCCCACTTTCACAGACGACGGTGAAGGCAACCCGCGCCCCAATCTGGAGGCGGGAAATCTGATGCCGCAGCCCTGGGAGAAATGGCCGCCCGACGGCGGCGAAGCGGCGAATGTGCTGCACCTCGATCGAGGCTATGACCAAATACTGGCCGCTGACTATGTAGTGGTCGAAAACCCCGCTGACAAGGTGATTCACAGTGTCTTCAGGGCCACCGATGTCCGGACCATTTCGCGTCACGCCTACGGACTCAGCGCTGAAACCACCAGAATTACCCTTGATGGTAACTGGTGGGACCCCGCCGGCGCAGAGAATATCGATATCATTCGCGGCGCGCGCGTCTACGCCCAGCCCGAAGAACTGGAACTGGCCGAAGCGCCGATTGACACACCCATCTGCGGCGGTGTCGATGACCTGATCGAACTCGACGGCTTCTACGACGGTCTGGAAGCCGGCCGTTGGGTAATTGTCTCCGGCGAGCGGGAACTCGATGGAACCTCCGGAGTGCGTTTTAGCGAACTGGCGATGCTGAGCACGGTGACGCAGGATGTGGTCCTGGAAGAGAGAGGAACTGCGCGCCTGGGAGAAAAAACCCACACCTTTATCAAGCTTGCCAGCGAACTGGCCTATTGTTTTAAGCGCGACACGGTCACCCTCTACGGCAATGTCGCCAAAGCGACCCACGGGGAAACGCGGCAGGAGGTCCTGGGCAGCGGTGACGGCAGCAACGCACTGCAGGCCTTTACCCTCAAGCAAAAACCGCTGACCCATGTATCGGCGTCAAACCCGAGTGGTGTCGACAGCACCCTGGAGGTTTTTGTCAACGATCTCCAATGGCACGAAGTGGTGACACTGGCCGATCGCCAGGCGACGGATCGGCACTTTATCACCCAAACCGATGACGAGGACAACACGACAGTCAGTTTTGGCAATGGCGAGCGCGGTGCCCGCCTGCCTACGGGCGTGGAAAACATCAGGGCCGTCTATCGTTCGGGGATCGGCAAACCGGGCAATGTGAAGGCCGAACAGATTTCACTGTTGCAGACCAAACCGCTCGGCGTCAAAGCAGTCGTCAATCCCCTGCGGGCGTCCGGGGGTGCCGATCGGGAGGGACGCGATCAGGCGCGGGAGAATGCGCCGCTGGCGGTAAAGGCGCTGGACAGACTGGTGTCGGTGCGGGATTATCAGGACTTCTCCCGCACCTTTGCCGGTATCGGCAAGGCCCACGCCCTGGAATTGACCGATGGGCGCCGCCAGTTTGTTCACGTCACCATTGCCGGCGCCGACGATATCCCCATCGATGAAACTTCAGATCTGTTTCGAAACCTGCGCCGCGCGTTGAGTGATTTTGGCGATCCCCACCTGCCGATCCGACTCGCCGTGCGCGAACTGTTGCTGGTGGTGATCAGCGCGCGCGTGCGCATCCGTCCGGATTATCAATGGGAACCGGTCGTAGCCGGCGTGCGTGCGGCGTTGTTGGACGCCTTCAGCTTCGGGCGCAGTGAACTGGGCCGCGATCTCTGGTTGAGCGAAGTGATCAGTGTGGTGCAGGCTGTGCGCGGCGTCGACTATGTGGATGTGGATACCTTTGGTGGTGTCCCGGAAAAGAAAGCGAGTGCAATCGGTGAAAGCGGTGTCGTTGAACGGCGTCTGTTAAGTCCCGACGAAATTGCTGAAACCGTGCAGGCGATCATCGCCGAGAGTGAAGCAAGGCGGCGTCCGAATCCATCGTTGAGCGTCAACCTGGCGGCGCTGGAAAATGGGGTCATGCGGCCGGCGCAGCTGGCGTTTTTAGCGCCGGATGTTCCCGAAACCCTGATTTTAAACCAGATCGAGTGAGTTATGAAAAGGATCAGCGAAGACCGCTTGTATGAGTTGCTGCCACTGGTGTATCGCCTGCGCGATGCCGAACAGGGGGAGCATTTAAAGGCGCTGCTGCGGGTTATCACCGAACAGGTCAATGTTGTGGAAGACAACATCTCGCAGCTCTACGAGAACTGGTTTATCGAGACCAGTGAAGACTGGGCGGTACCTTATATCGGCGACCTGGTGGGTTACGAACCGGTGCGCGAAGCAGGGGAACCCGGCGCTGCAGAGACCGGGCAGGGGCGCGAACGCAACAAGATACTGATTCCGCGCCGTGAAATCGCCAATACCCTTCGCTACCGCCGGCGCAAGGGAACCCTGGCGCTGTTGGAACTGTTGAGTAACGACGTCGCCGGCTGGCCGGCCCGGGCGGTGGAGTTTTACCGGTTGCTGAACCGCTGCCAGGCCATTAATCACCTGGGTGAAAACCGCGCTCAAACCGCCGACCTTCGCAGCGGCGGCGCACTGGATTTGCTCGATGGACCGTTCGAGCAAATCGCCCACAACGCCGATATACGCCGGATCAACTCCCGTCACACCTTCCACCACACCCCAGGGCGCCACAATATTCCCAGCGTCGGTGTTTTTGTCTGGCGGTTGAGGTCCTATCCGGTGACAAAAACGCCGGCCTATTGTCTGGAATCCGTCGCTGCGCGCTGTTTCACTTTCAGTGTATTGGGAAATGATGCCCCCCTTTTCGTGCGTCCGGAAGCGGAGGCTGATCCCAGTCAGATCGCCGGCGAGTTCAATCTCCCCGTTGCCATGCGGCGGCGCTTTTTCGAAGACCACAAAAGCCAGCTCTACGGGGAGGGCAAGAGCCTGCACATCTGGGTGGGAAAGAAAAAGCCACGGGGAAAAGAAGTGATTCCCGAGCCTGTCCCCCTGGACAGCATTGTCGCAGCCGACCTGAGCGATTGGCAGTACCTGCCAAAGCGGGGGTATGTCGCTGTCGACCCGCTGCTCGGCCGCATTGCCTTTCCCGCGCGACAGTTTCCCAAAAACGGAGTGTGGGTGAATTACCACTACGGCTTCAGTATGGACCTCGGCGGCGGCGAGTATGAGCGCAGTCTTATTCAGCCCGAAGACTGCGAGATTTTCCGTGTCGGTCGCGACGAGGCGTTTGCGACCATCAGGGGTGCGTTGGAAAAATGGAATGAAGATGCCCCGCGCCATGCCGTGATTGAAATCACCGACAGCGGTGTCTACGCAGAACAACTCAACGTGTCCTACCGGGAAGGACAGGAAAGTCTGCAGATACGCGCGGCAAATCGCCAGCGTCCGGTCCTGCGTCTGCTGGACTGGCAGACCGATCGGCCGGATTCACTGACCGTCAACGGCATGCAAAACAATCGCTTCACTCTCGACGGCGTGATGATTACCGGCCGTGGTGTGCAGGTATCCGGCGCCATCACGGAATTGACGCTGCGGCACTCGACCCTGGTGCCGGGCTGGTCGCTGGGCAGCGACTGCGGCCCGCAGCGTGCAACCGAGTCGAGCCTGGAAATCTTCAGCCCCAGGGTTTGCGTGACCATCGAGCACAGTATCATCGGCTCCATTCAAGTGAACCCCGCGCTTATCGATGTCGAGGCACCCGCCCGTGACGAGGGTGACGAGGTTGACGAACAAACCCTGGCGGGCGATGAAGCGAGTCTGGCCGCCTGTAAGGGGATCGGCGAAGGCGTGCGCCTGGACCCGATCAGACTCTGCATCAGCGACAGTATTGTGGATGCCACCGACCGTGAATTCGAAGCCATTGGCGCCCCCGGATGCCCGGTAGCGCACGCCTGCCTGACAATTCGGCGCAGCACCGTGTTTGGCCGGATTCATGCCCACGCCATCGAACTCGGTGAAAATACGCTCTTCGATGGCCGGATCAGCGTCGCGCGACGCCAGCAGGGTTGTTTGCGCTTTAGCTATATCGCGCCGGGCTCGCGCACGCCAAAGCGCTATCGCTGCCAACCGGATCTGGTTGAAAACGCCGTCGATGTGCCGGCGCTGAACCCGGCAGACAAAGAAGCGGCAAAGGAGCGCGAGCGCCTGCGGGTTCGCCCCCGCTTCAACAGCGTCCGTTACGGCATGCCAACCTACTGCCAACTGGCGGTCGACTGTGCCGAAGAGATCAAGGGCGGCGCTGACGACGAGTCGGAGATGGGCGCTTTTCACGATCTGTATCAACCGCAACGAATGGCGAACCTGCGTGTTCGTCTGGATGAATATCTACCTGCCCGGATGGATATAAATGTGATTTTAGCTGACTAGTAAACGACAAAGCTTATGGTGTGCAGCTAAAACACTTAAAAACAGGTTTTTCTGTGAGCTGTAAACTGTCAGCTTGCCTATCCGGAAACGCAGTTTCCGGATAGGCATTAACCAGGAGTAGAGACATGCACGATAAAGAGTTTACCAAGGGGATGCGCGGCGAATTCAGAGGTGACTTCACCCGGGACACCTTCGATCCATACAGACGTTTTTCCCGCGTGCTCATGCAGCAGGGCCGGGTGCAACTGGACGCCGACTGGAATGAGCAGGTATCTATTTTACTGTACCAGTTGCGGGCGATGGGGGCGCATTTGATGGGCCCTCATGGTTACCCCTGTACTGTAGACGGCACCAAGGGACCGGACTTTTCCATCTCCGCCGACGGCGCGGACTTTTCGATCGCGCCCGGTTCCTACTATGTCGACGGGATACTGTGCGAGAACAGCGAAGCGGTGCGCTACCGCGAGCAGCCGGATCTGCCCATGGATGACGGAGATTCTCTCGAGGCGGGGGAGCACTTGGTTTATCTCGATGTATGGGAACGTCATATCAGCTTTGTGGAAGACGACTATATTCGTGAAAAGGCGCTGACCGGGCCGGATACCGCCTCGCGGGCAAAAATTGTGTGGCAGGTGAAAACGGCCCCGATCGACGACCGCGATGCAGATGCGGATTTCAAGAGAAATCATGAGAGCTTTCTAAACAAATTGAGCCCCGGCGCCAGGCCCGGCAGCGGCGAACTCAGGGCGCGTGCGCGCAGGGCGCCGCAGACCCCCGAGCCCTGCCTGATTTCTCCCGAGGCGAGCTACCGCGGGCCGGAGAATCAACTTTACCGGGTTGAAATCCATCGCGGTGGCGATGTGACATCTGCCAATGCCGCACCCACATTTAAATGGTCGCGCGAAAACGGCGCCGTAATTTTTCCGGTGACAGAAATCAGCGGTGAGAAAATTTCACTCGAACATCTAGGCCGCGATGCCCGCTTTACACTGTCGCCAAACGACTGGGTCGAAGTTTTGGACGACCACGTGACCTTGAAAGGCAATGCCGGCGGCCTGTTCCGGGTGAAAGAAGTCGATACCGAGAACCTGCAGGTTACATTGAGCGGTGTGCCGGATGTTACGGTGGGCGCCGCCGCCGACAACCATCCCTATTTGCGCCGATGGGATCATAAATCCGGTGGTGAATACGGCATTGACGTCGAGGAAGGGGATACCGATCAAAGTTGGCTCTTGCTGGAAGACGGTGTCGAGATTCAGTTTCCGCCACCGCAACCCGACGCCGATGGCAATGTGACCGCGCACCTGTATCAGACCGGCGATTACTGGTTGATTCCTGCCCGCACCGCCACTGGTGATGTCGAATGGCCCGGTCCGGTGGCGGCACCCGACGCCTTGCCGCCTCAGGGCGTGAAGCATCACTACGCTCCGCTGTGGCGAATTACGGTGGAAACCAGTGGCAACGTTGTGGTAACCGCAGCGGGAGACCAGCGCCGGAAATTGAAGAAGCTTTGGGATTAAGGTGAGGGGATTGAGACCGACGTCAACAAACCCATGCTGACATAGGGCGCATCACGTATGTGCCCACATCCGGACCAGGTTGTGATAGAGAAGAATCAGTTTTTTCACCTCGTTGTCCTGGCTACCGAGTTCGCAGCTGAATCTCTGGATACTTTGGTCGAGGTCAAACAGCATGGCCCGTCGTTCACTGCTGCCGACAAAACTCTCGACCCAAAAGAAAGCGGCTATCCTCGCACCTTGAGTGACGGACCTTACCTCGTGAATATAGGATGAGGGGTACAAAATCATATCGCCGGAGGCGAGTTTGAATTCTTCAGGCCCATAACCGGTTTCTATGACAAGCTCGCCTCCCTGATATTCCCGCGGCTCTGACAGAAACAGGGTCGCTGAGATATCGGTACGAATATAGTCGTTCTGATCGACGAACATAACCGACTTATCGACATGTGGGCCATAGTACCCGCCGTCGCTATATTGATTGAACTTTGGTGGGGAGATTTTCTTTGGCAGGGCGGCGGCAATAAATACAGGATGCTGGTTTAACCGTTCTATAATTAACTGGCCGTACTTGAGGGTGATATCGGACTGCTCGTCGAGTTGCCGGTTATTCTTTACCAACAGAGCATGGCCGCCCGCAGACTGTTTTCCGTCCTGCCAGGCAGCCTGATCGATACCTTCTCGTATCTGCTTGACCTCTGACTTGGCGAAAATTTTATGGATGGTATGTAGCATAGAATTTTGTCATCCTAATCATTCTTCTCCTGCCGGGTGTCGAGTGCCGGCAGTGACATATTAACCGATGGAACAGCCAACCTATGTGATTTTTATTACAGAGATGACCTGCAGGGCGATGATATACTCGCGCCATATTGGAAGCGTATTGCCGATCCTAATCCAAAGGGTCTGAAAATGGTACAGGGAAAAGTCTGGTTAACGGGTTATGCATCGAAAGACACCCAGAAGAGGGTTTTCGATATTCTTGACTCGATGCATATCGAGCATGAGGTGTGTCTGTTCGAGCCCAACAGGGTTCCGACCTTTTGTCACTGCAATCCCTGTATTGCGGTGATTGACGAGATAGCTTCCCCACAGCAGATTCACGAACTGGTTGCCGGTGAAACACTCTACGATCTGCTTGTGTGTCACAAAATCGTTGTGGAACAGGCACCGCAAATACTCGCCAGGAGTCTGGATTTTTTTGTGCTTTCCCAAAATGACCGGGAGCTGGCGGCACGTCTCGAGCGTCGCATAACTGCCTGTGCCGGCGCCGCGCCGGCGAGCGCTGGCGTCGATCCGAAACTGCGCCAAAACATGATTGGCTCGGCGCAGGCTTTTGTCGATATACTCAAGACTATTCAGCGGTGTGCGAAGGTCGATGTTCCGGTACTGATAAACGGTGAAACCGGCACGGGTAAAGAACTTGCCGCGCGCGCGCTGCACTACGCAGGGCCCCGGCGAGCCGGGCCTTTCCAGGCGCTGAATTGTGGTGCGATTCCCGATCTCCTGGTCGAAAACGAACTGTTTGGGCATGTCCGCGGTGCGTATACCGATGCGCGCGGTACTCAGCCGGGCCTGGTCGAGCTGGCATCCGGCGGCACCCTGTTTCTCGACGAAGTCGACGCCTTGAGTTACAAAGCCCAGGGTGCCTTACTGCGCTTCATTCAGGATGGTACCTACAGGGAGCTGGGTGGCGGCACGGATAAGCGGGCAGATGTGCGCGTGGTCTCCGCGTCGAACAAAAGCCTCGAGGCGCTGGCGCGGGCTGGAAAATTCCGGCAGGACTTAATGTACCGGCTCAACACATTGATTGTGGATATGCCCTCGTTGAGAGAACGACGGGAGGACATTCCAGCGCTGGTGACGTATTTCTTGCAGGCAAGTGAAAAGGAATTCTCGCTGGGATCGAAGCACTTCCACCCGCAGAGTATTACGGACATCATCAGTTATGGCTGGCCGGGAAATATCCGTGAACTGGAAAATTTTGTCCGCCGGGCCTATTTGTTGACCGATGGGCAGGTTATTTTTCAAAGCCCCGATAAAAGCCCGGATCACTGTTCAAATCTATCGCCGGCTGGTGACGGACCCGCTCGACGGTGTAATGGAGCCCAGCAGGCAATCGTACCGTTTAGCGACGCCAAACGCCTGGCCGTAGACTACTTTGAATCGAGTTACATCGCGCAGTTATTGCGCACTACCGGCGGTAATTTATCCCGGGCGGCGCAGCTGGCCGGTAAAGAGCGCCGGGCGTTCTCCCGCCTGGTCAAAAAGCACGGCATCATCCGATCAGACTTTTAGTCTACTCCCTATTCACTTTCACTCTGGACAGTCTGGTCCTATCCCATCTTGCAGCCCCTCAGTCGCGCATTAAGGGAAATCTTGCGGGCGCGGGCGGCCTATCAAGCGGCGTAAACTGAATAGTGCGGGCTGTACTCTCTGTTGCTGCCGGCGCGGTATCGGCATCGTACAGGCATGCTGAGGAGACCTCAGCCTGTAGGCATTTTAGCATCTGTGATTTTTAGATCGAATTATTCTATCCGTTGTCTCGGCGTGAGCTGATAAAACGTGTGAGGCTAATTTTCAGTTTCATGTCAAGGAATATATTTGCAAAGCTGTGTGTTTTGGTTGTTGTAAAAATACAGCCAGGCGTTAAGGTTGCAAAAAAAGTCCATGCACTAATAAAGCAAAAAATATGTATGGGCTATAAAAATATGGAGAACAACCGCGACAGTCTTCGAAGAAATACGACTTTAGCTGGATAAAAGTATAAGCAGTGAGAGAGTGCAGAAAGTCTCGATGCGGACCTGAAGATAGGTTGCCAGGACCTTTGATAAAAGCCAAAAAGTAACCATCGGTCAGCTTTCGAGTCTCTATGCTGCAGCGCTTGTAGTTAAGTAGGCTCTTTGAGTTAAGTTGTATTTTTATACATATAGGTAAAAACAATTAACTGTCTGTTGGCCTACTGCCAATAGACATATAGCCCTGTGCCCAAAGCGAATGGTAAAGCATGGACAAGTTTGACCGTATCCGGCACTCCACTGTCTCTTTAAAATGCACCAGCGTCCCGTTCCTTTGTCCACACCGGCAGTGCGTCCAATCGCCCGCAGTGCTGTTCGAACTCCCCGGGCTGTGGCTTGCCGGCGATGAGTTGCAGTCGCCAACCCTGTTGTTGAACGTGCGGGAGAACCTGGGTAACGGCTTGCTCAATAGAGAGTCGGGCTTTTATGTACGGGTACTCCGCGCACAACCAATAGATGAGAATAGAAACAATGATAGTTTCCAATAAACTCTATTACAGGTATTGGGGTAAAGCCCGCCCGAAATCCGGAAGCAAGGCCCGATACCATCTGCTGCCCTACCATTGCCTGGATGTGGCGGCATGTCATCAGAGACTATGGGCGGTTAAACACGGCCTGCTGATTGGGATGGCAGAACATCTGGATATACCGCCCAACCTGTTGTCAAACCTGCTGGGCTTTTTCGCAACCATCCACGATATCGGCAAATTCTCTTTTGTGTTTCAGCGGCTACAGGTTATTGAGGGCGCCCCGCTGGCTGCGGTTCCGCGGCGCGAGGGCATGCAGGCGCGGCACGATCAAATAGGTTACCTGTACTGGTTGCACTGGGTGAGAAACCGCCCTGACGTACTCGAAAAGCTCGGCGATACGAGTGTGCTGGAACTGCTCGGTGGGGTCGCCACAGGTCATCATGGCATTCCCCCGCTGGACAGTCGGTTTAAACCGCGAATGGCGTTTACTGATGAGGGCTGCGAAGCGATCGACAGTTTTTTGACCTGGGCCTGGCGCTTCTGGCACATGGACGAGTGTATCGACGGGCTGTCGAAAACAGACCTTTCCGTAGGCTGCTGGCGCGCCATGTCCTGGGTGCAGTCGGCCATGATGATCCTGGCCGACTGGATAGGTTCCGATGCCAGCGTGCATAAGTACTGTGACGATGCCGATCAGAATTTGCAGACATACTACCGTCGCGCAACGCGCCGGGCCGAGCAACAGATAGATAAACTTGGATTGAGTGGCGTGCCCGCCGCGAGACGCTTCTCTTGCGCGACCGCGTTGCTGAAGTTTGCTTCCCTGACGCCTTTGCAGGCGTTTTGCGAACAAGTGGCATTGGAGAAAAGGCCGCTGTTCTTTATCCTGGAGGATATTACCGGCGCGGGAAAGACAGAGGCTGCTTTGGTCCTGGTGGCCAGAATGCTGTCAAACAATTACGCCGGCGGCTTTTACTTTGGCCTGCCGACCATGGCCACGGCAGACAGCCTTTTTGAGCGCTTGCAACCGCAATATGAAGCGCTCTATGAGTCCGGGCCCAAGCCTTCACTGGTGTTGACTCACGGGGCGACAAAGCTGTCGGAGGCTTTTACCGACTCGATAGGTTTACCACTTGGCCCGCAGGATCGTGGTGAGTCCGATGTCCACACCGCCACCAGTTGGTGCAATGCATTTTATGCCGATAACAAAAAGAAAGCGCTGTTGGCGGATGTGGGGGTTGGGACTATCGACCAGGCGCTGCTGGCTGTTTTGCAGACGCGCCACCAGTCGCTGCGCCTGTTCGGGTTGCTCGGCAAAGTCTTGGTCCTCGATGAGGTGCACAGCTATGACGGTTACACGGCAGAGCTGATATCCTGCCTGGTCCAGGTGCACACGCGCCTGGGCGGCTCCACCATCATTCTGTCTGCAACCTTGTCAACGCAGTTGCGACAGCAACTCCTGGATGCATTCTATACGGCGCAAGAGCAAACGGCACCGAAGGTTTCACCGGATGCAGGTTATCCGTGGGTGACCTATGCCGGACAGGGTCCGCAGTCGTTTCACGAAACCTCCGTTGCGCCGCGAACAAGCTCCCGGCGCACGGTGGCGGTAACACCGCTGCATTCCCTGCCGGATCTTGTCGCGGTGATTCGAGAGGCGATTGACGCGGGTTACTGCATTGCCTGGATCCGCAATACCGTGAAAGAGGCGATTGCCAGTTTTGACGAAATTAAAGACAAACTCGAGCTGACTGACGATCAGGTTCATTTGTTCCACGGCCGCTATACCATGGCCAATCGGGGAAAAATTCAAACAGAGGTTTTACGCCGCTTTGGCGAATCTTCCACAGGCGTGGAGCGCCGGGCGCAGGTGGTGATAGCCACACAGGTTATCGAGCAAAGTCTCGACCTGGACTTTGATGTGCTTATTTCAGACATAGCGCCTATCGACCTGATTATCCAGCGTGCCGGCCGACTGCAGCGCCACCGGCGCGATATACACGGTGCCCGTGCTACCGGGTTGACGCGGGATTATCGTCCGGCGCCGACACTTTTTGTACTGATGCCCGATCCGCAAAAAGTCTGTGATCAAAACTGGCTGATGCCCGATCTACAGGGTACCGGGGCTGTCTATGGCGATTGGGCCAACCTCTGGCTTACGCAGCAGGCACTGCTGGAAAAACGCAGAATCAAGACGCCGGAAGATAGCCGCTGGTATATGGATGCCGTCTACGACAAACCGTCGATGAATCCACCGGTGAGCTTCATCGCTATGAGTGATCGGCAGATTGCAGATCGGCTAAAAGGGCTGACGCTCGCCAGAGGTAACCGGATAGCGTTTGAGAACGGTTACCGGCAGGGTCCAAACGACAATTGGCTTAACGAAACCCCAACTCGCTTGACGGAAGAGACCACGATCCTGGTGCTCGCGGAAATTCGGGATGAGGAGTTGTATCTGCTGCACGGCAATATGAACAACGCCTGGGAAATGTCCTCCCTGACCGTCCGCTCGGCCGATTTCTGCGGCCTGACGCCCGAAGTGGAGAATCGTTGGTCGGTGAAAATTGCCGGGCTTAAGGTTCGCCATAAAAGGGAGCGTAGTGATGATGTGGTGGTGCCGCTTAAAGAAGTGGGTGGTGTTTACAAAGGTATTGGGATTGATATCAATATGAAAATGAAGGTGTGTATTTACTCCCAAAACAGAGGCTGTGAGATCAGGTCTGGCTAAACTTGATCTTAGTGGTGATGGACTTATTACCTGCTCTCAATACGCTTTTTGAAACAGTGCTGGTGCCGTCGGCCGTGGTCACGGAATGCCTGGGTAGTTTATCAAAGTCCAAAGCGGACACGATCAGCGCAGCTCTTATCAAGTTACTAAGTTATCAGTGTCCCGGGTTCTGCGGGCTCTGTAAATGTTTGCGAGCATAATCGAGCTTTCTTTTCTCTGATGCAGAAAGATCCTGAGCAACAGGCTCAAAAATTTGAATGAACTTTTTATAATCTTTATTCTTCCAAGCTTCAGAAGCTACCTTCCTTGCCTGTCTTAATTCCTGCTCTTTATACCACTGATTTCTATTTCTGTGTTTCTCAAACAGAGCCTTTTCGTAAGCAGATGACTCACCTCTCAGGAAACCAGCTCCGCAAGTTCTCAGCAGTTCTGCCAGTTTTGGCAAGCACCTGCAGAGGTTCTCATATGAGTGAGCAGAGTATAGTTTATAGTTCGTCCACTTCGAGCTATTTCCGAGAGATGCTAAATATCTGGAATTGATTTCATCCTTAAATTGCTTTTCACCGATTCCCGCCCGACCAATACAAAAATCCAATTCGAAATCTGGAGCGCCGTAGTAAAGTTTGACAAACACATTTTCTGAAAAATACTTTAAGCTAATATAGCTATTGCTTTCTCTTTCAGTATCGGAAAGCTTAAAGTCATAATCCTCTACTAAAAAGGCAAAGCTACCCTTTGCTAGCTTTTCGTAAACAGTAAACCTGTTTTCTGGAAAGTCAGTTGAATTGTCCACAACGGATGTACCCATTATTTTGGGGGGCTCCATAAGTTAGTTGACTTGTCAAATGTCCAACCACGGCTTTCTAATAAACCCCTTTCAGCATTTAGAAACTGTCCGCTGGTGTCTCCTGGCGAAGCGTCACGAATCGGTTTCCCTTTGGCCATTTCTTGGCGGAGCACCCCGGAGTTCTGTTTCCAGTTAGTTTTCGGACTGCCCTGATCGGGAAGGCGGCTAAGTAAGGACTTTTCTCCCTTTTTTAATTTCTTAAGATCTTTAACTCGACCTATTACAACTGTTCCTTTCTTTGCAGCTTTCTTCGCACCAAGAATAATCGCCGCAGGCGCTATCCCCTCACCCGTAGGTCCGCCTAAAAGTATATCGCCTCCGATTAGCCCAGCCGCGATAAAATAATCCAACCAAGGTGAATCATCGCCCCCTTCAGCAACGACTTCCGTTTCCTCTATCTCCTCCTCTTCTTCATCGCCCTTCTTCTCATCCTGATCATCCGCATCCAGCCCAAAGGGGTCCGTCAGATTCACCGGATTGTTCCCCACATAGGCATAGCGGTTGAACATATAGGGGTCTTCAACCTGAAAACCCACCGGGTCGATCGATAAAAACCGTACTATCGTCGGATCGTAATACCGCGCCTGCATATAGGTCAGACCCGTGGCGCTGTCGTCGATATGCCCGGTGAAGCTGCCCAGGTCTTTATTGGCAGCATTGTCCACCAGCTTCTCGCCAAAGGGCGTATAGCGCTCTGTCCACACGACCTGGCCCGCGGCATCGGTGCCGGCCACCGGGGAGCCCAGGTGGTCGGTATGCAGGTAGGTCGGCACGCCATTGGTGATACGCAGAAAACTGCCACATAGTCGGTACGGCGATTATCGCTGACGGCATCCACATGCACAAGCTTACCCGCGGCGCTGTAGACGTTGTAGATGGTCTTGCCGTCCATAACGGACTTGACCCGCCTGAGATTGCCATCGTAGGCGTAGCTGCCGGTGGCACTGCCCGACACCGAAACAGGTTGTTGTGCCTGATCGTAAACAAAAGACAGGGCGCCCAGCGTGGTAACGTTACCCCGCCCGTCGTAACGAATCTGGCGCGTGCCGGCTATGCTATCGCTGCTGCTGGTAACCCGGTTGCGGTTGTCATAGGCAAGCGTGACCCGGCGTGTGCCGAGTTTTTTCTCCCGCAAATTGGCCAGGGCGTCATACTTGTAGCTGCCGCTGCCCCAGGGCCCCTCGGCTGACGTCAGGCGTCCCAGACTGTCGTAGCCATAATGGCGATTATTGGCGCTATTGGTGCCATCCGTCATCCGGGTGACCAGGTTGCGTTCGTCATAGTCGAAACTGAGGTCCAGCGCTTTCGCCGATCCTTTCTTTGTCAGCAGGCGTTGGGGCTTGAGTCGGCTGTTCAGCGTTTGGGTGAAGATATGGCCGTTGCTGTAGTTCAGGCTGGCCGGCGTATTGTTGGCATGGTAACTGACGCCACTGATATGGGTAGTGCCGCCACTGCTGATGCTGCGGGCGCTGCCAAAGCTATCGTAACCGTAGTCGACCGCACGACCCGAAGGCAGTATAAAAAGTTAAGAAAGTTAAGGGTCAAATCTTGACTAATAGTATTTAGGTCCGCAACGGTATTTTTATCCTTTTTCATCAGAACCTTTAGCCGCGCTATTGTTTGTGACACCGTCGAGTACTATCCACGTAAAATACCTGCTTCCGATGCTGACAACGATTCATTCCGCGGTAACACACTCCCCCGATATTCTATTCGTAAAGGCCGAGCCATTTCGAAACCTCCTTGCTTCAGAAAGTAGAGGGAGTATGGCATGGCTTGCATCTGAGTATTAACAATTAGTCAAGACTTGACCCTCTCTCTTTCCGTGGTCACGGAATACCTGGATAGTTTATCAAAACCCAAAGCGGGCACGATCAGCGCAGCTCTTATCAAGTTACTAAGTTATCAGTGTCCCGGGTTCTGCGCACCCACCAATTAAAAGACAATGCCCCTGGAAAGATAACTTGCTTGGCGCCTTTGTCAAGTTACTAAGTTGTCAGTGTTCCGGGTTCCCTCTATCGGGCTCTCTAAGCTATTGAAATTTTTTTGGCACTTCGCTCTGTCCTGAGCGCTGGTGTATCACTATTCGTTTTACAAAAGAAAATATCAGGCTTTTATTTTCTGTCAAGCTAATAAGTTATAAACCTATACGTACTTGAATCGACTTTTTAGCGCAGAAACTTTCCGTTGTAATCTGTAAATAACATCTTCCCCTTTTTCTCCCGATGCCCGGCAACATATATTAATCAAACTAGTTAGTTCTTTTGTAAGGCTTGCGACAAATTCGTGCAAACTTACAACTATCTTAATATCCTTATACGAGAGTGAAAGACTTTCTTCTGAAACTTGTACCCGAAACCTGTCGGGCTCTTCTGCTATGTAAATATCGCCTGTTTGAATTTTTCCGTCTGAAGTCAAATAGTCGCAAAAAGACATAAGCCAAGCATCTACATAGGTGCAATTTAAAATGATTGCCTTGCCTTTCTTGTCTTCGATTATCAAGTCGCCAAGTAGAAACTCTGGGTCGATACCGTTTTCAATATCTAATACTGATATTACTCTCAACAGAAACCTCCAGCTCTCTACAATATTGGGAAAACACTTCTTAAATTTCCTGACGAATTTACTACAGACCTAACGGTTATGCTGTTACCCCCTACATTAACAACTGCTTGAAAGGCCTGACTTCCATTTTTTGTGTTAACTAAATTTTCTGGATTGCTGGCGATCTTTCTTCCAAGCCGTATTTGGTCACGAAGATTAAAGTTGGGGTCAAGCTTTTGAAAATCCTTTAGATGTTTTTTTAAGTGTTTTAGCCCATTTTTACTAAGTTTGATGGCTGCTTTTTTGCTGGTCTGCTTAACTGCTTCCCTGGCTCCAAGAATAATCGCCGCAGGCGCTATCCCCTCACCCGTAGGTCCGCCTAAAAGTATATCGCCTCCGATTAGCCCAGCCGCGATAAAATAATCCAACCAAGGTGAATCATCGCCCCCTTCAGCAACGACTTCCGTTTCCTCTATCTCCTCCTCTTCTTCATCGCCCTTCTTCTCATCCTGATCATCCGCATCCAGCCCAAAGGGGTCCGTCAGATTCACCGGATTGTTCCCCACATAGGCATAGCGGTTGAACATATAGGGGTCTTCAACCTGAAAACCCACCGGGTCGATCGATAAAAACCGTACTATCGTCGGATCGTAATACCGCGCCTGCATATAGGTCAGACCCGTGGCGCTGTCGTCGATATGCCCGGTGAAGCTGCCCAGGTCTTTATTGGCAGCATTGTCCACCAGCTTCTCGCCAAAGGGCGTATAGCGCTCTGTCCACACGACCTGGCCCGCGGCATCGGTGCCGGCCACCGGGGAGCCCAGGTGGTCGGTATGCAGGTAGGTCGGCACGCCATTGGTGATACGCAGAAAACTGCCACATAGTCGGTACGGCGATTATCGCTGACGGCATCCACATGCACAAGCTTACCCGCGGCGCTGTAGACGTTGTAGATGGTCTTGCCGTCCATAACGGACTTGACCCGCCTGAGATTGCCATCGTAGGCGTAGCTGCCGGTGGCACTGCCCGACACCGAAACAGGTTGTTGTGCCTGATCGTAAACAAAAGACAGGGCGCCCAGCGTGGTAACGTTACCCCGCCCGTCGTAACGAATCTGGCGCGTGCCGGCTATGCTATCGCTGCTGCTGGTAACCCGGTTGCGGTTGTCATAGGCAAGCGTGACCCGGCGTGTGCCGAGTTTTTTCTCCCGCAAATTGGCCAGGGCGTCATACTTGTAGCTGCCGCTGCCCCAGGGCCCCTCGGCTGACGTCAGGCGTCCCAGACTGTCGTAGCCATAATGGCGATTATTGGCGCTATTGGTGCCATCCGTCATCCGGGTGACCAGGTTGCGTTCGTCATAGTCGAAACTGAGGTCCAGCGCTTTCGCCGATCCTTTCTTTGTCAGCAGGCGTTGGGGCTTGAGTCGGCTGTTCAGCGTTTGGGTGAAGATATGGCCGTTGCTGTAGCTTAGGCTGGCCGGCGTGTTGTTGGCATGGTAACTGACGCCACTGATGTGGGTGGTGCCGCCACTGCTGATGCTGCGGGCGCGGCCAAAGCTATCGTAACCGTAGTCGACCGCACGACCCGAAGGCAGTATATGGCGCGATGTGAAACCGAGTGTATTGTAGATATACGTCTGGTCGTAACGGCGGCCATCGACGCTCAGTTTTTCGCTGGTGAGATGATTGAGTTCGTCGTAGGTGTAGGTCCAGTTGATGCCGCCGCGATTGTTGGTCAACACATTGCCGTTGGCATCATAGGTCCGGTAGATATCAGGGGTAGCGGCGTCGGCATAATCGGTGCGGGTCACCCGTCCCAGTGAATCGCGGTGCAGGGTGACTTTTCCGGCACCTGCGGGAGCGGCACAAGCTGTCCCCGAACTGGCGCCGCGCTGGTAGGCCGCCATTTGCCCGGCGGCATCATAGGCAAATAAAGTGTCCCCGCCCTCCGGTGTGCGGTGGCGACACAAGCGCCGCTGGCTGTCGTAGTAAGAATACTGGCTCTGATTAACCGCGTAGCCGTTGTGATTGCCCAGTTGTTGGAGTCGAGTCAACTCCCCCCAGGCGTTGCGGTGCAGGCGGGTCTCTACGCCGAGCGGCTGTACGATGCGCAGCAGTTCGCTGTCACCGCCGGCGCCGCCGTATCCCGCGTAGTAATAGCGGGTGCTGTTGCCCGAGGCATCGACGATACGATGCTGGTGATTGTCCTCGTAGTGGTGAGTCACGGTGGCGTAAGGCGTAACATTCTCGCGCTCGGTCTTTACGCGGCCCAGGCCATCGTAGGTGAATTCGGTGCCGTTGGTGGCAGCGGCGTTATTTGAAGGGAAGGATTGGAACTCAACCTCGCCGGCGCTGTTGTAGGTAGTGGCGGTGAAAATCGATTCGCTGGTAAGCAGATCGCGGTGCTCTTCCTGCACGGTGCGGAGAAAGTTGTCGTAGGTAATCGTGTGCAGTTCATCGCCGCGCCTGACATACTGCAACACTTTATCGGGGGAAAAGGTGTATGAAATCGTGGTGGGAGCCCAGGTCTTCTCAGTTTGCGAGGGTGTGATTTTGATGATACGGCCCATGCTGTCGCGCTGATAGCGGGTCCAGTAACCCCGGTAATCCTTTTGGCCCGTGATCCAGCCATTGTCGTCGACGCTGATCTCGTCCTGGCTGTTGTCGGGTCGCTTGATACTGCGGGGGATACCGCGGTAGTAGTTGAGGAAGTGGGTCTTGCGCTGATTGGCGTCCCTTATTGAAGAGACCGCACCTTTGTAGGCACTGTGGGTGTGATACTCGAAGCCGGCTGAGAAGGCGCCGTATTGATAGGTGGCGGTGAGCCGGCCCAGGCTGTCGTAGCTGCTGGAGGCGGTGTTGCGGCCATTGATGGTGATCTGATCTTCCAGTCCCAGAACCCAATGGTTTTTGCGGTGGGTGTATCGGGAGACGGTTTGCCTCGGCGTGGTGGAGACATTGCTAAAGCGCTTGATGGTAACCGGCTTACCGTAGCTATAGTCCGGGGAAGTGTGGTCCAGGTTATAGCTGCGTTCCTCGGTATAGGTATCTCCGTTGCGTTCAGTGATGATTTTGACCACATAGACAGGCGTTATCAGAGAAGTATGGACAGGGTTATCAATAAAGCCCTCGATTTCCCCCATCGGCTGCCCGGCAATATGTGTGTAATGGCGCTGTTCCATTAAGTTACCTGAAGCATCATAGGTTTGCGCCTTCGCCAGTTGACCTAATTTGGCACCTTCGCGGTAGTAGTGCAAAACCTGACGTCGCCCCGCGGGATCGGTAATCGTGGTGCTTTTGGTGTCAGGCGATACCCAGGGCTGGCTGCGATTGTACTCCTCGTAGTCATAGTGCCAGGTCGAGGTGGGGATGCCGGGTCCCGACAGGGTTTTGCGGGTCACCGCCAGGGTTTTAGGAAATACCTTTCCATTTATCCGGGGCACGTTTTCGCCATCTTCACAGGTGCGCGGCGGGGTGCGGAAGGCAAAGGGATCAACTCTCATTACTCTCTGCCGGAGTGAACGGAGATTGTAATCAGCCCGCACGCCATAGGGGTGTTTGACGTAAGTGGTGTAAGCGGCTAAACGAGTGCAATACCCACGGTTGCCCGGCTTGGAGGCTGAAAACCCCAGCAGTTCGAATTCCCAGTAGCGAGCATCGGGTTGTATCACCTTGCGCAATACCTTGGTCATTCTTTTTCCGTCAATTGTTGCGTCCACGCCTTGATAACTATATTGCCAAGTGCGACCGTTGGCTGTGACACTGGCGATATGGTGAGTGCCACTTTGATAGCTCAGGGTAATCTCGCGACCGTCATTGCTGTGAATACGGGTCAGACGGCTATCGGCACTATAGTTGTAGCGAACCCAGTTGCCGTGAATATCGCGTACTTCCGTTGCGTAGAGGATGGCCTGCTTGCGCGGCATGGAACGTGCCCCCACCCTGAAATCGTCTGCCTGGCGGTAGGCCAGGTGATTCAGTATAAATTGGGTGCCTTCAGGTGAGGTGGCAATAAAGCCTTGGCCTCTGTCATTGACGGCATCGGTACAGGTCAGTACCCAATGATCTTTGGTTACTCGACTTAAATATTCGGAGTCGTGATGGTTCCTAGTGTGTGGCGCCCAGAGAAGTTGGCTGAACGTTCCGTCGCGAGGAGCCCATTTTGTCTCCTCGATAACAATTCGTGAACCTTGCCCCGGGATATGCAGTTTCAATCCGTCCCAGAAAGCCTCTGCCGAGTAGCTCGTACCATTGTGGTGTCGCATAAAGCCGTCGTCCGGCAAACTGTCAGCTTTGGTACAGCGATCTCTCTCCCACGGCATATTGTGATGATCATCTGCCATTAGCATCGAAATCGAGGGAATCTCCAATTCCCAATTGGCAAAAAACATCTCTCGACGATTGGTTCTCAGACCATTGGATGTGGTACGCCTGATAGCCACCTCCAGATCGGAATTGCCCGGCAGAGATACATCGGTTTGATTAAACACCAGTGTCCCTGTAGCCGGATCGATGCTATCGCCCATTAAACCAAAGCCCAGCGGCTGCAGGCGAAAGTCGATATCCTGGCGACCCAGATGGTTGATGCTGGCTCGCTGGTGAATTATGAATTCCTCATTTTCATCCTCATCACCCTCATCTTGCCCAAATGCAAGCTGAGTTGCATTTAGAAACAATAGACATAAAACCAAGGCCGGAAGTTGGGATAAGTATTGCTCGACTTGTCTTACCAATTTATGGAATATATCTGTCGTGAAAAGCTGATTGTCCATATCGTGTTTCCCTTAAGCAGTGTGTCAACGCGATGAGTCAACGTGTTAAGTCACTGATAATATTTGGCTGTTGAAGATATATGAGTGAGAGGGATTTACTGGCGAGTCTGTCGGGCATTCTCTTGCGCATAAGATCGGCCATCCATAAGCTGCTGAAAAGTAGAGTTTTTATTTACTGCACTGTTTTTTGAAATGCATCTACCTCTATTTGTAGGACAAGAGGCTATCCCAGGCTTTTATTTTCTGTCAAGTCAAGCGACAAAATATATTCTTTGTTCGAGCCGGAACACAGGGTAGTGTTAAAAGTCACGCTTCATTCTCAGAGGCCAGTTGTGATAAAACAACTCGGACTCCGATTGTTGGCAATATTGCCCGCGGCTGTAGAGAGAAGCCTGTAAGTGCATGTTTCAACCGGGTGAAAGAACAGTGACCACCATCCCTGGCACACAAATACTTTATGGAATGTTGTTCGTTTTCTCTGGGCGCGTAAAGATAAACAACCGAACACTCTTTTGAAAGACAGTTATAACCGAGCGTGTTCCTCACAGATACAGACAATAAAGCTCGAGATGACCGCTATCTATGCGAAATACCCATAGCTTCTCCATAGGCATGGAGAGCGCCGCTCTGCTGGCCTATTTTACCAACTGTTGCCAATCAATAACTTCCAGTAAACTTCTAACCTCAACAACCCGATTCGGAATATGTCAGCCATGCATTCGACAGCCGGGTGAATATGGCCTTGCCACTGGCTCAATCCGCCCGAAAATATCTCCAGTCGCCACAACCACTTTCAATAATACTTGGCAAAGCTATCTCAGGGACCAATACTATGACCTCACGCCAAAACGCACTGTGGTTCTCCGCCTGCGCCGCCTTTTTAAGCGCAGTTACAACTTTCCTGCTCTGGTACCTGCCGCGCCAATACGCATCGCCGGCGAATTTCGAAGAAGCGGTCGCCCTGCATCAAAACGCTTTTTATATGGCGCGGCTGTGGGTGAATTACATACACGTTTTCCTGGCGCTGGCAGCCTATGCCGGCGTCACTTACCTCTGCTATCGCAGGGCGCCGGTGCTGGCACTGGCCGGATTTATCGCTTTCGCGTTTTGGGCTTTCGCAGAGGCCCTCGGTGTCGCCATTAATATTTGGGGCGTAAACGAACTCTGGCGGGCCGGTTACGCCGGCGCCGACAGTGAAACGCAGACGCTGATCCGCACCAGTATCAATACGTTTACCGGTATCTGGGAGGGCCTGTTTTTCGTGGTGTTGACCACCTTTCTGATCGGCACCCTGAGCCTGGGTATGGCGCTGTGGCACGGCGATACACTGCAGCGCGCCTTGGCCATATTGTTCCTGCTCGCCGGGCCGCTCACCCTGATTATTATGCTCGACGGTTATTTCGGCGCTTCACTTTCGCCCTGGATCGCCTGGTCCTATCCTGTATTGCAGCCTCTCAGCCACGCTCTAATGGGAGGCTGGCTGGCGCGTGCAGCTTATCGAGCGGGGTTGGCTTAACGTGACGTGCCGGATGTGGAATGGTAGCCGGTGCGGTATTGGTATCATGTGGAAATACCGGATGGACTTCATCGGGTATGTGTGGCGTGTGCCGGAAGATTTACTTTTCAGACCGCATACGCCTGCCTATCCGTGATTCTGGCGTTGGCGGATAAAACGTGCGATGCTAATGCCCAGTTTTATGTCAAGGAATATATTTGCAAAGCTGTGCGTTTTGGTTGTTGTAAAAATGCGACCAGGCGTTAATGTTGCACAAGAAGCGCATGCACTAAGATCGCACAAAAGACGTATGGATTAGAAAATTATAAAGAGCAACTGCGACCGCCTGCGAATAGGTAAGTGTTTGGCTGGATAAAAGTATAAGCAGTTAGGCACGGCAGCAGATTTTCATACCGGCGTGAGGCCAGACCGCTAAAAAGTCTAACCAAGACTTAAAATAACTATCGGCCGGTGTTCGGCGTGCTGGTTTTCAGCACTTATAGTGTGAGTATGCTCTTTTAATTAACTTGTATTTTTATACGTACAGATAAAACTGTTTACTGTCTGTTGATCAACCCTCAACAGACACATAACCCTGTGCTCAAAGAGAATGGCAAAGCATGGACAAGTTTGATCGCATCCAGCAACTTCACCGCCTTTTTAAAATGCACCAGCGTCCCGTCTCTCTGTCCACTCTGGCAGCACGTATGGAATGTACTCAACGCACGGTAAAGCGCACCATCGAAACCATGCAAAATTTCCTGGATGCTCCCATCGAGTACAACAGAGCCGGTGGCGGCTGGCAGTATGTCGAGTCCCCCGGAGCGCTGTTCGAACTCCCCGGGTTATGGCTTACCGCCGATGAATTGCAGTCGCTGACCTTATTGCTGAATGTGCTGGAGAATTTGGGTAACGGCTTGCTCAATAAAGAGCTGGGCTTTATCGACAACCAGATTAGCCGCCTGCTGGCCGCTCGCGGTATCGATCCCAGTGCGCTTATGGAGCACATCAAAGTGCTTCCGCTAGGTAACAGACAACTGCCGGGAAACACATTCCAAACTGTTGGGGAGTCCTTGCTCAACAGGCGCCGGATCAACATTCACTACAAAAGCTTTAAACACCAGACCACTCGGCGTGATATCAGCCCGCAAACCCTGGTGTACTACCGCGAAAACTGGTACCTGGATGCCTGGTGCCATCTGCGCGGGGGGCTGCGCACTTTCTCCATTGCCCGCATCCTGCGAGCGGAAACGCTGCCCACAGCGACCAGGCAAATTCCTAAACAGCAGCTCGAGGCCTACTTTGCCGGCAGCTACGGCATATTTGCGGGCACGGCAACGGACACTGCCAGGCTGCGCTTCTTTCCCGAGATAGCGCGTGAAATAGCCTTGCAGCAATGGCACCCCCACCAGATCGGTCAATGGGATGGTGAGGACTACCTGCTCAGCATTCCCTATTCCAGCGACAAAGAGCTGGTTCAGGACATACTTCGCCACAGCCCGAATGTCTATATTGAGGCCCCCGCTAAACTGCGACAGAAAGTACAAGACAAGCTACAGGAGGCATTGGCCCTATGCCTTAGCCGGCGCGAGCCGGCATAAAACCCACTGTGTATTCCACCAGTTCAAGTTTTGACAGGGGTGAGGTATTACACTTTGCGGACGTATTAGCAGGTTGGTGTGCTTCGATATAACCGAGTGTTGGAGAATCAGTGGCCTAGCTGCCACATGTTGATACAAATTGAGAACAGGAATATGTCCAGCAAGCCCTATTACAGGTATTGGGGGAAAGCGCGCCCGCAGTCAGGGGTCGATACCCGATACCATTTGTTGCCCTACCACTGCCTGGATGTGGCGGCGTGCCACCAGCGGCTGTGGGCGGTCCGTCACGGCCTTTTGGCCGGCATGGCGCAATACCTGGGGCTGCCGCCAACGCTGTTGTCGAATCTGTTAGGTTTCTTTGCAACCATACACGATATCGGCAAATTCTCTTTTGTATTTCAGCGGCTTCAGGCTATTGAGGGTGCTCCGCTGGCTGCGAGTCCCGAACGTCAGGGTATGCAGGGCCGGCATGATCAAATTGGGTACTTGTACTTGCGGCGCTGGCTAAGAAACCGGCGGGACTTACCTGAAAAACCCGGTGTGACGGAAGTGTTGGAGCTGCTTGGGGGTATTGCTACAGGCCATCACGGCATTCCTCCGGTAGGCAGCCGCTTTAAACCCCATATGGCCTTTACCGATGAGGGCTGTACCGCGGCGGACAGCTTTTTGGCCTGGGCCTGGGACTTTTGGCAGATGGACGACTGTATCGAAGCGTTGGCCAAAACCGATATATCCATAGACTGCTGGCGTGCCATGTCATGGGTGCAATCGGCCATGATGATACTGGCCGACTGGATAGGCTCCGATGCCGATGTGCACAACTATTGTGATGATGCCGATCAGGATTTGCGGGAATACTACCAGCGCGCAGAACGCCGGGCGGCGCAACAAATAGATAACTTGGGTTTAAGCCGCTCGCCCATCCCCAAAAAATTCAGTTCTGCGGCCCAGTTATTGGCGTTCCCCGCTCTGACACCGTTACAGGCGCTTTGTGAGCGGGTGACCCTGGAGGAAAGGCCGCTGTTCTTTATTCTGGAAGATATCACCGGTGCGGGAAAAACCGAGGCGGTTTTAGTTTTGGTGACCAGAATGCTGGCAAACGATTATGCCGATGGGTTCTATTTTGGTTTGCCCACCATGGCCACGTCTGATAGCCTCTACGAACGTTTGCAGCAGCAATATGAGGCGCTGTACGAGCCCGAACCTAAGCCGTCACTGGTGTTGGCTCACGGAGCAACCAATCTTTCAGGCGCTTTTACAGAATCGATAGGTTTGCCGCTTGGCCCGGAAGATCAAGGCGAGCCGGCCGTCCATAGCGCCACGAGCTGGTGCAATGCCTTTTATGCCGACAATAAGAAGAAGGCCTTGTTGGCGAATGTGGGCGTCGGTACTGTCGACCAGGCCCTGCTGGCCATTTTGCAGACTCGCCATCAATCGCTGCGCCTGTTCGGGCTGCTCGGCAAAGTGCTGGTTCTCGACGAAGTACACAGTTACGAAGGTTATACTGCGACACTTATATCCGAACTGGTCCAGGTGCATACCCGCCTGGGCGGCTCCACTATCATTCTGTCGGCGACCCTGTCAGAAAAAGTACGGCAGCAACTGCTGGATGCTTTCTACACGGCGCAGGGGCAGGCAGCGCCAAAAATTTCACCGCACGCCGGCTACCCCTGGGTTACCTGCGCCGGGCATGGGCCGCAGTCGTTTCATGAAATAGCTGTAGAGCCGCGAGGCAGCTCTCGCCGGACGGTGGCGGTAGAGCCTGTATATTCCGTGCCCGAGCTTATCGAAGTGATTGGTGAGGCGATTGCCAAAGGTTGTTGCGTTGCCTGGATACGCAATACCGTCAAAGAGGCGATCGCCAGCCGTGAAGAGCTCAAAAACAAACTCGGCTTGGCCGACAATCAGATTCACTTGTTTCACAGCCGCTATGCCATGGGCGATCGGGCCAGGATTCAAGCGGGGGTTTTGCGGCGATTTGGTAAAAAGTCCACAGGCGCGCAGCGCCGGGCGCAGGTGGTGATTGCCACCCAGGTTATCGAGCAAAGTCTGGACTTGGATTTTGATGTGCTTATTTCCGATATAGCGCCGATAGACCTGATTATTCAGCGCGCCGGCAGGTTGCAGCGCCATAAGCGCGACAAGCACGGTGTCTGTGTGCCCGAATTGGCAGACGATTGCCGAGAGTCTCCGACACTCTTTGTCCTGATGCCCGATCTGCAAAAAGTCTGCGATAAGAACTGGTTGGCGCCCGATCTACAGGGCACAGGGGCAGTTTACGGCGATTGGTCTAACCTCTGGCTGACCCGACAGGCGTTGCTGGAGCGGGGCAGAATCAAGACGCCGGAGGACAGTCGCTGGTATATGGATGCTGTCTACGATAAGCCGTCACTGACCCCGCCGGCGGAACTCTTGGTTATAAGCGATCGGCAGCGAGCGGATCGGCTAAAAGGTTTGGCGCTTGCCAGAAGTAACCGGATAGTGTTTGAAGATGGCTACCGGCAGGGGGGCAACGGCAACTGGCTGAACGAAACCCCAACGCGCTTGACAGAGGAGACCACGACCGTGGTATTGGCGGAAATTCGGGATGAGCGTTTGTATTTGCTGCACGGCGATATGACGCATGCCTGGGAGATGTCTTCGCTGACGGTTCGCTCGTCCGACCTCAATACTTTGCCACCGGGGGTTGAAAATCGCTGGTTGTCACAAATTACTGCGCTTAAGGTTCGCTACAAGAGGCAGCGTAGTGATGATTTAGTGGTGCCAGTTGTAAAGACAGGGGATGGTGTTTATGAGGGAACTATTGTCGATATTAATATGAAGGAGAAAGTGTGCACTTACTCTCAAGTTAAAGGGCTTGAGATCAGGCCAAGTTAAACTTGGCCTCTCTACAACCCCGCGAATGTGGGGAACGACATACACATGAATGGAGTTTACAGACGGTTTATCCCCGGCATAAGGGGCGTCACTCCAACTAGGAATTCTAAATGCTTGGCAATTGAATTAACAGACTTACAGAGTTGAATTAACAGACTTATTGATTGTTTTGCGTGATGGTTATAGACTTGTCTCTGCACTGCTAGGGGGAGGTCTGATCGTGTACGACGGTTGGTTAAGAGATCTAGAGCGTATTCTGCACGGGCTGGATTTCATTGGCCCATTCGCTAAATTCGTGGTCGTCGCCTCATTGGTGATCATAATCATAGTTTCGGTAGCAGTGGTGATATACATGGTTAGGCAGAGATAAAAATCAGGAAACCTCTAAAAATAAAGGAGTTAACGGTGAATATCGCAGATATTACCTTCGATCAAAACGACCTCGGCCGGCCCGATTTGCAGTGTGCCCGCCAAGAGCTGGCGGTGGCGATACTGCAGACGTTTTTGGCGCCGACCGACCATAAAGACTGGTATCGCCTTTACCGCGAACCGCCGGACAAAGCCGAAATAGAGAAGCGCCTCGCACCTGTAAATAAGTATTTCGCGCTGCTCGACCCCGAGGGCCCGGCCTTTATGCAGGATTTAACCTTGGAAGGCGGCGAGCCAAAGCCTATAGCCTCCCTGCTTATCGATACTCCCGGCGGCAAAACCCTCAAAGACAATCTCGACCACTTCGTGAAGCGCGGAGGTTACAGTGCCGTCTGCCATCGATGCTGCATGATTATGTTGTACGCCTTGCAGTCCTACGCGCCGTCGGGCGGTGTGGGGCACCGGACCGGGTTGCGAGGTGGCGGTCCCCTGACAACCCTGGTCGAGCCGCCGGAGGTGGGCGCCACAGACTGGCAGAAGCTTTGGATAAACGTTTTGCCACAGTCATCCCTGCAAGATGCCTACGGGCGGGAGTATGCCGGCACCGAGCCCGGCGACTGGACCCGGATACTGCCCTGGTTGCAGCCGACCCGGACCAGCGAGCGCAAAGGCTCCGAGTGGTACCCGGCCGATATCCATGCCTTGCACTTGCTGTGGGCGATGCCGAGGCGAATCCGGTTGGATGCAGAGACACTAAAGGCCGGCGAGTGCCAGTCATGTGGCTGCCATAGCGAGCAACTGATTACACAGTATAAAACCAAGAACTACGGCAATAATTACGATGACAGTTGTCTACACCCTTTATCTCCTTACCGCACTGATAAAAAAGGTCTGCGCTATGCGATAAAAGGAAAAGAAGGCGGCTTGACCTACCAGGACTGGTTGGGCATCAGTATGCAAAACCAGACGCCTGAAGCCGAGGGCGTATCTCCGGCCCTGGTGGTGCGGGACTATGCCACAAAGGCCGACGACTATTTCCAGCAGGCGGCCTTTAAAGCGAGCCTCTGGTGCTTCGGTTTTGATATGGACAATATGAAAGCCAGGAGTTTTTACTGCCAGCGCTTTCCGCTGATCCATCTTGACGAGGTACAACTCGACGATTTTCACAGTGTTGTCGAAACCTGGTTACGAGCTGCCTTCTCGGCGCAGAACGCGCTGCGCACCTATGTCAAAGAGGCCTGGTTTCGTTATGCAAAAAGCGTCAAAGGTACGCTGAGCCAGGTAAGTGCCCACTTCTGGCAGCAGACTGACACCGCTTTTTTTGCCAAGGTTGCGGAACTTGCCGAACAGATAAGCCGCGATGGTGCGGCTCAATCGTTAAACGTCGCGTGGTGGAAGTTGCTGCAACACCATTGCCTGAAGCAGTTTGATCAGTGGGCGTTAGACGGCCCCGCCCAAGACAAGGACATGAAGCGTATCGTAGGGGCCAAAAACAAATTGATCAAAACCCTGAACAGCGATAAGAACCTCAAAACTATAAAAGGAGACCGGGATGGCCAAGATATACCCAAGGGTGTTTAAATCAATCCAGCTAACTGAAAGCGAAACCTTGTGGCAGCGTTATCGCACCTGGCACAAATCACTTGAGCACAATCGCGGTACGCGCGCGCATCTCAGGCGTTGTAATTCTCCTGAAGAAGTCATGCTGAAATCCGGTTTTTATCAATTGGTGCAGAAATTGGATGTGGTGCCGCTGGCCGACCAGACAAAAGACGATGCCATACCCTGGTTGCGCCGGCAATATCAATGGCAGAATGCCGCCGCCACTCTGGCCGGCGTGTCCGCCCATATCGACCAGATTGTCCAGGCGTATTCGTTTTCCTATCAGCTAGGTTTAGGCAAGGGCGGCAAGCCGACCATGTCTGAACTGCGGTTCCAGCAGTTACAGAAATGCCGGGACTGGGACGAACTGTATATAAGACTATTGCGTGCCGTGCGCTTGTTGGAGAGAAAAGTAAACCTGCTCTCTTTAGCCGACGATATTTTTTGCTGGCCATTGGAGCAGAGAGAATTAGCCCAGGAGCCCAACAATCGCCTGCATGTACGCTGGGCAACCGACTATTACAACGCCGCTTCAAAAGCTTAAGCCAATAAACGGAAATTCCAGGGAGAAAAGTGATGACTCAATTTATTCAATTACATATATTGACCAGCTATCCGCCGTCTAACCTGAATCGAGATGATCTGGGCAGGCCAAAGTCGGCCAAAATGGGCGGTTTCGATCGCCTGCGCATATCCTCCCAGGCGTTAAAGCGCGCCTGGAGAACCTCGGAAATCTTTGAAGCCGGCCTGGGCGATCACAAAGGCATTCGCACCAGGCGACTGGGGCAGGAAGTCAAGCAATCCCTGCTGGACGCCGGTGTTGCCGAGGGCAAGGCAAAAGACTGGACCGCGCAGATAGCGGGTGTTTTTGGCAAGGTAAAAAAGGACTCCGCAACAGGTGAGTTGGAGCAATTGGCACATATCAGTCCCGTCGAACTGGCGGCGATACGGCAGCTAACGGCAGTTCTGGCCGATGAGAAGCGGGCACCGGATGCACAGGAGCTGGAGCTGTTAAAGAAAAACCACAAAGCTGTGGATATCGCGCTATTCGGTCGTATGATGGCGTCAAAACCGGATTTCAATATGGAGGCTGCGGCGCAGGTTTCCCATGCGATCAGTGTGCATGCCGTCGCTATTGAAGATGACTTTTTCTCCGCTGTCGACGATCTCAATACCAATGTGGAAGACTCTGGCGCCGGTCATATTGGTGATGCCGCTTTTGCCGCCGGACTTTTCTATACCTATGTGTGTATCAACAAGGACTTGTTGCTTGACAATCTCGAGCAGGATCACGAACTGGCCGCCAAAGCACTCAAAGCGCTCACCGAAGCTATCTTGAAAGTGAGCCCGACCGGCAAGCAAAACAGCTTTGCATCGCGCGCCTACGCGTCCTATGTATTGGCCGAAAAAGGATCACAACAGCCGCGTTCATTGTCCGTGGCCTACCTGAAACCGATTGTCGAACAGGACTACGGCACTGTGGCTGTGCAACGGTTGCAGGAGCAGAGGCGTAGTTTTGACAGTGTCTACGGCGCCTGCGCCGAGCAGCACTGTGAATTGAATGCCTTTACCGGAGAAGGCAGTTTCGAGGACGTTATTCAATATGTAACCGACTGATAGCGAGGCCAGCGTAATGGATGGTGCCTATTTAGTATTCCAGCTCTATGGTCCCCTGGCATCCTGGGGAGAGATTGCCGTCGGTGAAATCCGCCACAGCGCCATGCGCCCGAGCAAATCAGCCGTTATGGGCCTGCTGGCGGCGGGTTTGGGTTTGCGTCGCGATCGGCAAACCGAGTTGAATAACCTGTATGAAAACTTCTGGGTCTCCAGCAAAGTGCTGGCGCCGGGGTTTTTTCTTGAAGACTACCACACCGCTGAAGTAGCCGGTGAAGTGCGCAAGGTCGTACACCTGACTCGCAAAAGCGAGTTGACCAGGCAGCCGGCCCATCAACTAAAGACTCAGTTGTCGCGCCGGGAGTACCGCTGTGATGCCCTGTGGCTGGCCGCCGTTCACGCCAGGGAAAAAGACGTTGGTCCGGGCCTGGAGGCATTGCAGCAGGCGCTGATCTGCCCGGTTTTTCATCTCTACCTGGGTCGAAAGTCCTGCCCTTTAGCACTGCCTTTAATGCCTGTCATTGTCAAAGCCCGCGGCGTCAAATCGGCATTTGATCAATATCAGCGGCAACGCATGGAGCGGGAGAAGCATCTGTACAAACTATTGACCAGAGATTACCCGTGCCAGTATTACTGGGAGCACGATGACGCCGAGCTGACGCCGGACCAGACACTGCATCGATTTGATCATCCAGGCGATCGGTTGCGCTGGCAGTTTCGCGAGCGGTTTGAAAAACTTAAAGTGGGAGAAAGCCTATGACAGCGCCCATGTATTTATCCGAAGTGAGTGTTACCGGCCTGGATATGGACAGCCCGCACTTCGTGCTGTCCATGATGGACGGCAAGCAGTACAAACAGCACCAGTGGTTGTGGCATTTGTTTCAATCGGAGACAGAGCGCAAGTTTCTCTATCGTGAGAAGACCGGGGCGCAGCAGACCAGCCCGGGTGTCTATCAACGCTCGAATTTGCCGTCGTTCTATGTGTTGTCTACTGTCGCGCCGCAGGCGCACTTAAAATATGTGACTGTAAAGACAAAGTCTTTTTCACCGAGCCTGTCCAAAGGCCGGAGGCTCTTCTTTCATCTCAGGGCCAACCCTGTAGTGCGTAAGAAACGTGACGGTTATAAACACTCGCAAAAGTGCGATGTGCTAATGGATGCCAAGCGGCAGGTGTCCGGCTCAGAGCCGGCCTGGCCGGCGATGGAAGCATCGGCCAAGTCCTGGTTGGTGGCGCAAGGTGAGAAAAAAGGCTTTGCGCCTGACCTTAACAGCCTTGCAGTCCAACAATACCAGCAGCATCTGTTGCCGAAAAAGGGGGCACCAAAACCCATTACGTTCAGTTCCGTCGATTACCAGGGGCTGCTGGCGGTAACCGACCCGGAACTGTTTGTTGCTGAACTGGGCAAGGGTTTTGGTTCTGCCAAGGCTTTCGGCTGTGGACTGATGCTTATTCGGCGCGCTTGAACACCGACGACTTACCGAGGTAGGCGGTGCGTCGCTAAAGATAACAAAAGCGCAGTGCCGAAATTTGTGTGCCGGTTTCCTTTCTTAAAAGTCGTTGTAATTTGCCGGCGGCTTTCTTTGGTTGTAATTTTTCTTTTAAGCTGCGGAGGTAAGGGAATGTCAAATACTTTTCTGCCCCTCAAGCCCATCCCCGTCAAAGACCGCACTTCCATGGTTTTTGTGGCCATGGGGCGCATCGATGTAAAGGATGGCGCATTTGCCGTGGTTGATGAAGTTAACGGCGAGCGCCTGTTGATTCCGGTGGGCTCTGTCGCCTGCCTGATGTTGGAGCCGGGCACCCGTGTCAGTCACGCGGCGGTAAAGCTCGCCGCCCAGGTGGGCACCTTGCTGATTTGGGTCGGCGAGGCCGGTGTACGTCTGTATGCCGCGGGACAGCCGGGCGGGGCGAGGTCCGACAGATTGTTGTACCAGGCAAAACTGGCTCTGGATGAAGGCTTGCGGTTGAAAGTGGTTCGCAAGATGTTTGAGCTGCGTTTTGGTGAGCCTGCGCCTGAAAAGCGCAGTATTGATCAACTGCGGGGTATCGAGGGCGCGAGGGTCCGCAAAACGTACCAGGTGCTGGCCCGGCAACATGGTGTCAATTGGCACGGGCGCAGTTATGATCCCAAGGACTGGGAGGCGGGCGACACTGTCAATCGTTGTCTGAGTGCGGCCACGGCTTGTCTTTATGGTGTGACAGAGGCGGCTGTGCTGGCGGCCGGGTATGCGCCGGCGATCGGGTTTATTCACTCCGGCAAGCCGCTGTCTTTTGTTTACGATATTGCCGATATCGTCAAGTTTGAAACTGTAGTACCGATTGCATTCAGGATTGCCGCCATGAACAGGGGGGCATCGGACCGCGAAGTCCGTATCGCCTGCCGGGACACCTTTCGCAGCAGTAAATTGCTCAAGCGGCTGATTCCGCTGATTGAGTCGGTTTTGGCCGCGGGTGAAATAGAGCCCCCCAAACCGCCGCCGGATGCCCAACCGCCGGCAATCCCGGAGCCGCAGTCTATTGGTGACCACGGGCACAGGAGCGGGTAGCGATGAGTATGGTGGTTGTGGTGACCGAGGCTGTGCCGCCCAGGCTCCGGGGCCGGTTGGCGGTCTGGTTGCTGGAGGTACGTGCAGGCGTTTATGTGGGCAATGTTTCTCGAAGGATACGGGAAATGCTATGGCAGCAGGTGGATACACTGGCTGAAGATGGCAATGTAGTCATGGCCTGGTCCACCAATACGGAGTCGGGTTTTGAATTTACCACCTACGGTCAAAACCGGCGTGAACCTGTCGATCTCGATGGTTTGAGGCTGGTTAAATTTATGCCGGTGCTGGAATAGGCACTGGTGTGTATCTGGCCGCGATTGTTGGTAGAATTTCCTCTCGGATAATTGTTCTTTAAAAACAAGTGGATAGAGTTAGTGTGTTCCCCACGGGCGTGGGGATAAACCGTGCTAAACGTACTTAGAGACCACGCAAGGGCAGTGTTCCCCACGGGCGTGGGGATAAACCGAAAAAGGGGTCGTAAATGCTGGATAAATTACTGTGTTCCCCACGGGCGTGGGGATAAACCTTTCTACAACGCGCGCTTAACGTGTTGAATAGCGTGTTCCCCACGGGCGTGGGGATAAACCGGACTATAGTTTCGAGATTTTCGGCCAGGAATTGTGTTCCCCACGGGCGTGGGGATAAACCGCCATTCGAATACGCTTATAACTTTCTCTACTAGTGTTCCCCACGGGCGTGGGGATAAACCGACATTTGTAGTACGGTCCTTTTCCCGTCTCCTGTGTTCCCCACGGGCGTGGGGATAAACCGACCGGTAGCCACTGTAAGCACTGCCCAGGGCGGTGTTCCCCACGGGCGTGGGGATAAACCGGTACCCCCGTTACCGCGCATTTCCATAGGTGCGTGTTCCCCACGGGCGTGGGGATAAACCGGCGACTGTTTCGAGCCGCAAACCACCGACGCCGTGTTCCCCACGGGCGTGGGGATAAACCGCGTTCGGCCATCCGGTAGGCCCGGGTAGTCGCGTGTTCCCCACGGGCGTGGGGATAAACCGCAGATACTAGACCTACGCGGCGACCTGGTGCTGTGTTCCCCACGGGCGTGGGGATAAACCGTGGTATGCAGAGTTTACAGTAGTGCAGAGCGGGTGTTCCCCACGGGCGTGGGGATAAACCGCCTCACTGCCTCGCGCTTTAGGCTTTAAATCAGTGTTCCCCACGGGCGTGGGGATAAACCGAGACCTGATCCACCGTATCACCTGCATGTCCAGTGTTCCCCACGGGCGTGGGGATAAACCGGATTTGAGGAAACCGCTCGCGCTTCCAAAACGGTGTTCCCCACGGGCGTGGGGATAAACCGGCATCCTCAGCACGGTTACGACCTCTCTCTTGGTGTTCCCCACGGGCGTGGGGATAAACCGTAATGTTGCAGGCATATCACAACGACCCGGCAGTGTTCCCCACGGGCGTGGGGATAAACCGCAAAAATCGGAACCAGGGGGAATCGGTTATGCGTGTTCCCCACGGGCGTGGGGATAAACCAGAAGAGTTGTAAGCGCGGCCCCTGAGTCACCAGTGTTCCCCACGGGCGTGGGGATAAACCGCCATGCAATTCATTGGCTGGTCATATGTCATTGTGTTCCCCACGGGCGTGGGGATAAACCGGGTGTTGTTGAGATTCTGACTAGGAAGTTTAGGTGTTCCCCACGGGCGTGGGGATAAACCGCATTTCATTTTGGTGTATCTGACAGGGTAGGTGTGTTCCCCACGGGCGTGGGGATAAACCGCTGTGGCCAACTCTCTTTTTGAGGGTGATGACGTGTTCCCCACGGGCGTGGGGATAAACCGCAGATTTACCGAGCAGAAACCGGTCAGGCTGGCGTGTTCCCCACGGGCGTGGGGATAAACCGCGAGGCGCCGGCGCTGGGTCCGCGTTAGTTGAGTGTTCCCCACGGGCGTGGGGATAAACCGGATGGGGGTTATCTTCTTCGGATTTTGATTTTGTGTTCCCCACGGGCGTGGGGATAAACCGCGAGGATCATCGGGGCTGAACCGGCGCTTGAAGTGTTCCCCACGGGCGTGGGGATAAACCGTCTCAAGCGATCCCGAATCCGCGAGAATTCCCGTGTTCCCCACGGGCGTGGGGATAAACCGCTTTCGCCGCGGAGTTGCCCCTCTGCAGCCAAGTGTTCCCCACGGGCGTGGGGATAAACCGATAGTAGGGATCAGGAAATCGAAGCGCTGGAAGTGTTCCCCACGGGCGTGGGGATAAACCGCTATGACCGCTGTGGCGGGTTTTGGCATAGTCGTGTTCCCCACGGGCGTGGGGATAAACCGAAGTATGATAAAAAAATACGTTATTTCCATTGGTGTTCCCCACGGGCGTGGGGATAAACCGTGTGCTTTCAGTATTTCTGTGTATCGTGATCCGTGTTCCCCACGGGCGTGGGGATAAACCGTACAAAAAGGTTAATCAACATGGTATTCAAGGGTGTTCCCCACGGGCGTGGGGATAAACCGGTTTTTTTTATGTTCTCCGAAGTTTTTCCGGAGTGTTCCCCACGGGCGTGGGGATAAACCGCACGCAACAAAGCACAAATAAAAGCAGCACGAGTGTTCCCCACGGGCGTGGGGATAAACCGGTGTTGCGGCTAGTTCGTCAGTGATAACCGCCGTGTTCCCCACGGGCGTGGGGATAAACCGCGATTGCCGACGTTCAGAACGCCCTGGATACAGTGTTCCCCACGGGCGTGGGGATAAACCGCCGTTGTCATCTGTTGTTGTGTTGGATAACGAGTGTTCCCCACGGGCGTGGGGATAAACCGCCAGTTTTCACCACGCGGTAACGGGCTTGAGTGTGTTCCCCACGGGCGTGGGGATAAACCGCAACATTTCCTGATGCTCATAAGTTTCAATCGGTGTTCCCCACGGGCGTGGGGATAAACCGGTTATGCTTTGTCATGTCATTTTGCATCCGATGTGTTCCCCACGGGTGTGGGGATAAACCGTGACGTTGGATTGGTATAACAATGTCTTTGAAGTGTTCCCCACGGGCGTGGGGATAAACCGGAATTTGCGGGAAGTTTAATCGCACCCAATCAGTGTTCCCCACGGGCGTGGGGATAAACCGGCCGGCCAGCGCCTCCTCCTGGTTAACATCGCGTGTTCCCCACGGGCGTGGGGATAAACCGGCCATCAGGAAAGCAACAACTACCGTACTGCCGTGTTCCCCACGGGCGTGGGGATAAACCGCCACTTGGCTATACGCATTCGGCGTGGAACTGGTGTTCCCCACGGGCGTGGGGATAAACCGCGCTTATAACATCTAGATATTAAGGAGAAAGCGTGTTCCCCACGGGCGTGGGGATAAACCGTGCACTAACTCACATATGTGCCGCCGGTCTAGGTGTTCCCCACGGGCGTGGGGATAAACCGATTGAGCGCCCCCAGGTTACGAAATATATCGCGTGTTCCCCACGGGCGTGGGGATAAACCGGCGTTTACTGGAGTCAACCCGCCGAGCCGACCGTGTTCCCCACGGGCGTGGGGATAAACCGTCCTCACACCAACATGATCGGAGTATTTAGAGGTGTTCCCCACGGGCGTGGGGATAAACCGTTTAAACCCCCAAAATCCACTTTAAGCCCGGCCGTGTTCCCCACGGGCGTGGGGATAAACCGAACGCCTGTTACCGTGATTCCTTTTTCGCTTTGTGTTCCCCACGGGCGTGGGGATAAACCGGCCGCCAAGTACCGCTGTACATAGAATACAGTGTGTTCCCCACGGGCGTGGGGATAAACCGTTTGGATGAATAGCGCCGCACCGCAAACACCTGTGTTCCCCACGGGCGTGGGGATAAACCGTTAATGTATGCGCGTCTTCTGCGATACCGTAGGTGTTCCCCACGGGCGTGGGGATAAACCGAGTTTAGGCTTTAAAACAGATCGGACGGTTAGGTGTTCCCCACGGGCGTGGGGATAAACCGTTGGTCAACTGCCGTTGCAGCCCACCGATAGAGTGTTCCCCACGGGCGTGGGGATAAACCGGGAGCCGTTCCTGCCGCCCCCGCAGCGCCTGTGTGTTCCCCGCGGGCGTGGGGATAAACCGCCGATCAAAACACCGTGCTCGGTAAACGTCTTGTGTTCCCCACGGGCGTGGGGATAAACCGGCTATGAGACGCCCATAGGGCGATTAGAATAAGTGTTCCCCACGGGCGTGGGGATAAACCGCCAACTGGTGGCCGGGGCATATTTACGGCAAGCGTGTTCCCCACTGGCGTGGGGATAAACCGGAGGTGGGCCGGAACCGCAAAATGTGGTACATGTGTTCCCTACAGATGTGGGGATAAACCGGTCGGTGATGAGGTACATCCGTCCTATAAGGGCGTTCCCCGCGAACGCGGGGTGTTACTACAGCATAAAAGTAGTAGAGTATTTTCCCCGCATATGCGGGGTATAACAAATAGTGAACGCACAAATCAGATTGCGGATAAATAGTGATTGACAACTTGTGCTAACCACAAAATCGACATCCAACTAACCGTATCGCAACAGTATCCAAGCCAGTGCACGAGCTGCAGTGATCATGGCATCATGGCCAGAGTCCAGCAACAGGTAACGCCACTGCGGGTCCTGTTCGATACGGTCTTTAATCGGATCGCCAGCTTTATAAATAGGATTCTGCGTGCAGCGAATAAAAACTTTCTGTAAATCTTCCGCGCCATTGTTTTGATAATATACGGGTTGCAAAACCGTCCCCAAGGGATCGTCGACAAGCCGCCGTTTTACCCAGGCTGCATGACGATGGTTTTCAGGAATTCCCAGAAAATCCAAATCGGGAACAGGATAAACAAAATCGTCCCCATAGAGTTCCAGAAGCTGCGCATGCTGTTCCACCGGAATAAAGGGTTCGCCTTCGGTGGGGATAAATGCGTCCAAATATATAAGACGTTTTATTCGATCCTTTAACAGATCTGCCACCAAGGTAATCACATACCCGGCGTAAGAATGACCAACCAGAACAATGTCTTGAAGTTCTTCAGTTTCGATCAGGTTTACGATATCTTTCGTATGGGCGGTGAGATCAATATCGCGATTTAATAGATGCGATCGGTCTCCGAGCCCGGTCAACGTCGGAGTGTAAACGCGCTGCCCGGCGAACTGCAGTGCCTTTCGAACATAGCGCCAACACCAGCCGCCATGCCAGGAACCATGCACGAGTACGTAGGTTTTTCGGCGCGAATAAAAAGACTGTTTGTCTGCGGATTGAGAGAAACTCTTTTTTGACAGAGCAGTCAGGCCCAGAGCCGGCCAGGCTGCCAGAAACTTTCGTCTATTCACCATGTTCCTGCGTCTCCTGCGATGCTTGCCTCACTGAATGAAAAAAATCAGTACATCTTACAGATGGCATAATTTATGGTTATACTGGTTTGGGATTGCCGGATCGCAGTTAGGTGAGGCTGATAAAGCGCCGGTCTTTATTCGGGATAATATTTACAGGTGGGTGGTGAAAAGTCCGGTCGCGTTTCACACTTCCAATGTGGTGAAGCTCTCTAACTTAATAGCACTTGACATTGTTAGGATTTCGCGCCAGTGCGAGTAAGGTTACACTATCGATTGTGAGCTGCCAGTCAACAGCCTGGCGGGTAAAACACCGTTCCGTGGCGTTGTATTGAAGGACTGATCAGAGTCAATTTTATCTGCCAAAGCCTGCGTGGTCTGACTGACGCCCCCGCATAGCGACGCCGGAAGTGGTGCCGTCTGACATCAGTCGATGTTTCCTGAAAAACTTCCACAACAATTTCGATACATCGGGCCCGGCCGGATAGCTAAACCTGCCGGGCGATCCGCCGTACCAGCCGTGGTCGGGCCCGGCCAGAAAGATAGTCTCCACCACACTTTTCCCGAACCGTTTCCCGTAGCGGGTGTGTGACCAGGGCACCCCGTGGGTGGACTTTTTTCTCTTGCGCTTGGAGAGCTTTTTCTGCGGACCAAAATACTCGATCCAGGAGTCGCGCAGATTTTTGCCAGCCTGAATATGCACGGTATCGTCGTTGTGGGAATGAACAATACAGATAGGCGCCGGCGTGCGGTCACTGTCGCGCGCCTTCTCCATCAGCGCCACCGTGGTGTCCAGGGGCCGGTAACGTCGCATTAGGGTATAAGGCAGTGCTACGGCGCTGGCACTTTCCCCATAGGGGACGCCCGCCACGGCAGCCCCCGAGGCAAAACGACCGGCGTGCACGGTCAGCGCGGCCACGGCCATGGCGCCGCCCGAGGACAAGCCGGCGATATGAACCCGCCGTTGATCGATGGCGAACTCGCCGGCCACCTCCCCCACGATTCGCCACAGGTCTTCCACTTCACCGGCGCCGGGCTTGATCTGCTCGGGGCGCCACCAGCCCCAGCAGTTGCGCGCGCGCAAATCGGTGTAGCGGGTCACAAAAGGATAGACCACGATAAAATTATAGCGGTCCGCCACACAGTCAAAGTCGCTGACCAACTGAATATCCCGATGATCCTGCCGGCAACCGTGCAGCACCATCACCAACGGCAGCGGCTTGTCGCGACGGTAGCCGGGCGGTACATAAACGCTGTAGTGCCGGCTTTGGCTGCCGGGGTAGTCGTGCCGTTGCGATACCCGATCATGGGTCTCGCCCCTGGGCGCGCTCGGGCCTATGGCTTTTAAACGTCGCAGGGGTTGTTTGATACGCTCTAAATACGCTATCACTTTTCCGGACTCCTCGTTTCGGAACTGCTGGCCGCCAGGTGCGAGGGCGGCAATAATCGGCTGGGGATGGCGTCGATTGCCGGCACAGTATAGTGAAATCGCGGGGAAAAGATTTGTACTGGCTAACAGTTTTGATCCTGTTATAAGCACAGTTTTGTTGCATTTTTTTAACAAAATCTCCTTATTTAACAAGACAACTCGATATTTAGCAAAGCACCCTAGCTTGTAACACCATGCCGGTAATAAGGCGTTATCGTTTTAAGCAAGAAAGTAGGGTTACAAGCAAGGAACCCTGGCGCGTTACTTCTTTTTCGCGACCGCCGCCGCGACGTCTGTCACAAACCGGTTGTCAGCCAGACGCAGTAACCCGCCGGCGCCGGAGACAGCCCTGATACTGAAAATAGTTTACAAATTGGTAATTTGCCATTGACTTCGCCGCCAATGTCTAGATAATCAGGAAAGCAATCGGCATTCAGGAATTGGTTTTTGGGCCAACGGCAAAACCTTGCGAAAGGCGCCGCCGCCGGACCCCTGCGCGGTAACTTTTGTGGAAGCTTGACTAATAACTTCTGCAAAAACTGGATTAACAGCTCTTGCGAAAGCCTGGTTAACAGCTTCAGCGAAAGCCGAATCGAGTGCGCTTGGGTTATACGACGCGGTTGTCCTACCAGCGGACTCAGTAAGTTTCAGCAGCTTGGTGAGTGAGCTTGAATATACGTCGATTATTTCCCCCTCTCTTTTTCTCTCATTTGATTTTGTATCTTAAGCGCCCATTTGCTTGCTTTTTTCCCGACAGGTATGTCGCCTGCGCCTGTCTTAGGGATTTATATCTACGCTACCCGGGAGTACCGTTGTATGGAAAAAATCTATGTGCTTGACACCAACGTCTTGCTACATGACCCGCTGGCCATAAAGTCCTTCGCCGAGCACCGGGTGGTACTGCCCATGACGGTGCTGGAGGAACTCGATGTCATCAAAGACCGGCGCGAGAAGGATGTCAGCCGCGAGGCGCGTATTGCCATCCAGTCGATCGACAATATCTTAAGTGATGCCAAACCCTGGGAGATTCAGGAAGGGGTGAGAATGCCCGCCACGGCGCTGCACGAAGAGACCGGCACCCTCGCCATATACCAGGACCAGCGCATCAGCGACGACGACAATATCCCCTATCTCAACGGCACGCCGCAGCAGGCCAACGACAACCGCATTATCAACGTGGCCCTGAAGCTACAGGCGGCCCATCCGGACGATTTTGTGTGCCTGGTCACAAAAGACATCAATATGCGCCTCAAGGCCAAGGGGTCCGGGCTTGAGCATGTGGAGGACTATCGCAACGACCGGGTGCTGGATGATCTGGACCTGTTGGCCAAAGGCTACGAATACACGCCGGGCGCTTTCTGGGAGCGGGTGGAGAAGGTAAAGACCGAAACCCACGGGCGCACCACAGTCCACACCCTCGCCCGCGAGACGCTGCCCAATGCCTACCCGCAAATGTTTGTGGTGGACGATACGGATTTTATCGGTTTTGTCACCGAGGTCGATGAAGACTTTGTTCACTTGCAGGATATGAATCGCGCCAGCCTGATGCACCAGGAATTTTGGGGCATCCGCCCGCGCAACCTGGAGCAGGCGATGGCGTTTTTCGTGCTGCAGTACCAGGACTCGGATATGACAGTGATGACCGGCCCGGCCGGTTCCGGCAAGACGCTGTTGGCGCTGGCCTACGGGCTGCATGTGATCATGGAGGAAAAGCGCTATAACAAGTTGATAGTCGCCCGCTCCACACCGCCGATCGCCGAGGACATCGGTTTTTTACCCGGCACCGAGGAAGAGAAGATGGCGCCCTGGCTGGCGGCCTTCGAAGACAACCTGGAGGTGCTGCACGGCACCGATGAGCACAGCTTCAGCAGTATCGATTACGTCAAGGAGCGGGCCAATATCCAGTTTAAGTCGTTGAATTTTATGCGCGGTCGCTCGTTCAACAACGCCTATATCATCATTGACGAAAGCCAGGGCCTGACCCAGTTCCAACTGAAATCCATCATCACCCGGGTGGGCCAGAACTCCAAGATCGTGGTGCTCGGCAACCTGGCGCAGATCGATAACAAGTATATTACCCCGCTGACCTCCGGCTTGACCTATCTGGTGGAGAAAGTGAAAGGCTTCGATTATGCCAGCATCATGCATGTCAATGGCATCGAGCGCAGCCGCCTGGCGGAGTTTGCGGAGGATAATTTATAGAGGACGGGCCAGAATGACATTCGCTTCAGCCCACTGCTTTTGGCGGGAGCATTTATCATTCTACTCTGACCCTAATGGCACTTACTTAAGCGTAAGTTACTAATAATATTGAAGAAAGCTGGCCCGTTGGTAAACTGAAATTGCGACCAAACAATTTCAATAACCAACAAGCCAGATCTCATCATGATTAGTAACAGGTATAATCGATTAAAACAACAGCAATTACAGAAATATGCTCAAAATAGAAGCTCCTACAGTTTCTTTAATTTGTTGACTAGCGAGGAGTTACTTGATTTAGATTCAAGTACTAACTATTAGTCAAGATTTGACCCCCCCCTGCACATAACTATTTCGTTTTAGGAGTGAGCTTATGCATTATTTAGCGTTAAATACCATCAGACCTGTAATACTGAGCATGGGTATATTATTCGCCACAGCCACGACAGCCAACACGTTCGACAACACCAACACAAAGTGGCCCTTTGGTAATTTTTTTAATAAAGCTCTTATTTATGGCACCATCTACACGGATAGAAACGGCAACAACCGCAAAGATCTTTTTGAAAAAGGCTTAAGGGACATTGTTGTTTATGTAGATGAAAATAATAATGGCGTTCGAGATACGAATGAAATAGCAACAAAAACAAATATCGCTGGACGCTATTTTTTAAAAATCGCTAAAGGAGACCACATTGTTCGCCAAGAAGTACCCTTCGGCTGGAGAAATACAGAAGGAGGAGAAGGTGAAGATACCGTTCCCGTAACGAAAGATAGTGAATATAGGATTACACCAAAAATTATCGGTGGTAAAGAGGTCAGCATCGAACAATATCCTTTCACGGTAGCGCTAGGGCGCACATTCGGCGATTACTTTTTTCATTTTTGCGGCGGGGCATTTATCACCGACCGCTGGATAGTCACCGCATCGCATTGTATTTCATATTATTCGATCGATAGTATAAAAGTTCTTGCCGGTACTAATGATATCACTGACGGAAGCGGTTATATATTGGACGTGGAGGATGTGATTATGCATCCTGGTTATGACTTTAATCCAGACCCGTCTTACCCAAGTGTTTGGTCTGGCTATGATATTGCACTATTAAAACTGTCTGAACCAGTAGCGTTAAAAGAGAATGGGCTCCAGTCTATCACGATGCTTACTGAGGAGGATCAAGCATTAGCCGCCGATGGTCAGTTATCTACCGCTTTAGGATGGGGTGTGAGCTTTATCCGTAGCCGCTTATTAAAGGATGTTCACCTTCCAGTCTTCGATACCGCAGAATGCCAAGCGTTGGTTCCCAACGCAATAAATTTCGATACACAGCTATGTCTTGGTGGCGCTTTAGAGGGGGGTATTGCGTCATGTACTGGCGATAGCGGCAGCCCGGTGCTTGTGCGAGATATTGACTCTGCAAAATGGCGATTAGCAGGCATTACAAGCTATGGAACGGGTGCGTGCGCAGCTCCCGGCGTACCTGGCGTTGCAGCACGAGTATCGGCCCTATCTGAATGGGTGAAAGGCACCGCTGTCTCACCCTCTCGTCACTATGAGCTTTCATTAGCTCCATTTAAAGTAGTGAGAGCGAATTTTGGTAACCGAAAAACGACTTACCAAACACGTCAAGAGATTGAACCTCGCTGGCAATTGGTGAATACCGCCATGACTGAACAGCAAGATGGCTATTTATTCGATTGGCGAATTATCGATGAGGCTCCGTATTCGCGTGAGTTTGATTGTGCTATTGATCTTGATGGTGAAGGCGAGCTGCCAAGTACTGAACTCGAATGTTTAGCAGGCGCCAACTCAGCCATTGTTCCGCTTTATTCGGAGGATGGCATTTATCAACCTTCAATGACGGCTAGTGATGAAAATGCGAGTTATACTCGCCGCTTTCCCAGAGTTACTATTGGCACTCCACCAGAAAAATCGATACAAGGCATACTCAGCACAGATGACGCAACAAACCCTGACACTGCTCCATCACGCCACTATATCGATTACTATAATATTGAGCATTTGAGTGGAGGCAAAATAGTGTCTATTCGTGTCGCATCAGAAAGCCTCCCAGGTATATCGATCAATGTTTATGATCGCGATACGCGAGAATTGGAAGGAGGTAGCGGCTATATTTATTTTGGGGGAACCAATATCACTTTCCTTCCTGAAGCTGATATCAATTATTTGATTGGTGTTTCCAGCAACACACCGGAAGCGGTAGGTAGCTATACCTTAACAGTAGTGAATGATGGAACCCCTGTCTCTACAGTACTTTCCTTCCCATAAGCATTTTAGGGTAGAGAAGCCTCGTTAAAACGCCGACAGCAAAATGTAGTCATTATTAAGCGAGGCTTTTTTTCATACATTTTAAAGAAGAGGCTATATGACACATGTTATTTAGCTTTGAGGATGAGTTATGCGGAATCAGCTGCCGGAATTGATTCAGTTGGTCGCGAGTGACCTGTTCGAGGAGGGCACGAAAGATACCGGACGCAGCGGCATGTCGGCTGAAAGTGTACTGCGCTGTGCCTTGTTGAAACAGTATCGTCAATTGAGTTATCAGGCGCTGGCATTTCATCTCGCGAATTCCGGGGACAGTTCATAATGGCACTTACTTAAGCGAATATGTGCTAGTCGACCGGCCTGGCTCTGGCTGAAGCCTTCAGTGTGCTTAACCAAGGTCCATGCGACTGGGATGGCGATCGATAAACTGATGCAGATATGCTTAAGTGAGTGCCATTCTACTCTGACCCTAAATTCCTATTATCTTTGCAGAAACGCCACTGCCCGATCCGGAAAATCGGTAAACACACCGTCGACACCGGCGCTATCGAAGAAGATACCCAGAAGCTGCTCGAAACTGGCGACCTGTTGCGGCAACTGGTCTGCGCGAAAGGTGTAAGGGTGTACGACCAGTCTCAATGCCTGGGCCCGTTTCACTAAATCAGTAATGATCGGCTTGCCACTGGCGTCGACCCCCGAGACCACCTGCGGCAACCAGGGCCCTATGCCGTCCGCATAGGCGGCGACTTCACGCAACCCGGCAGCGCTGAGCAGATGTTGAAAATCGGTTTGATTGTCCGGGTCTTTATAGCGAGGATCGATCAACAGTTGTACCAGCCTCAACTGACTGCCCAACTCCCGGCGAATACGCTTTAGCTCGCCCGCGTCGAAACACTGTAAATAGATAGCGCTGTTTTTATCCCGGTACCCGTAACGAGATAACACCTGCAACACGACCTTACTGATATCCCGGCCCTGGCGCCGATGCCAGGCCGGCTTTTTGATTTCCGGATAAATACCGACCTCTTTGCCGGCGGCCCGGTTGAGGCCTAGGATCAGTTCAATCTCCTCGGCCAGGGTGGGCACCCGGAACGGCGCCTTGGCGCCGGCAAAACGCTGCGGATACACTCGCGCGCCGGTTTCCAGATCGATGCGCTCATTGACCCGCAGTTGGCGGATTTCCGCGAGGGTGAAATCCAGCGCGTAGAAACGTCCGTCTCCCCGGGCCCTGTCGGGAAACCTGTCTTTTACATCGGTGACAGCATCCAGGTAGATATCGTGAAGGACGACAGGCACATCGTCTTTGGTCAACACGATATCCTGCTCGATATAGTGGGCGCCCATCCCGTAGGCCAGCGCCTTGGCGGCCAGCGTGTGTTCGGGCAGGTAACCCGATGCACCGCGATGGGCGATCACGAGTTTATCCGCCGCGGTGGCGGCGAAGGTGCAGGCCAGGCCCAGCAATAGCAGTAACAGGCAACTGGCGCCGTGTTTAACGGTGAATCGCCGCATCAGTACCAGAACGAAATAAACAGGCGAATCACATTGGCATCGAATTCATACAGCGATTCCTGCCCCGCCGGCACATCTGTATTGGGGTCGGTGCGCAGACTCTCGCGGGCATCGCGAAAGTCGTCGTATCTGAACTGCATAAAGTCCCAAAACAGGTTGATGGTACTCTTGTCAAATACCGAGAGATATTGCGAGCGCACCTGGTAGCTGACGCCCAGGCCGAAGGAGGTGGTGGTGTAAGTGCTCAGTTCCTTGTCGCGCCCGCGCAGGGTCTTCTCACCGGCGAATTCGTAGATATCCTGGTAAAAGTCGGCTTTGGTCTGCTCGTACTGGCGAAACTTGGCCTCGAATACCCAGTTTTGCCCGACCGGATGAATATAGCGCACTTCGTAGTTGCTCGCCTCGATACCCCAGTTGTCGCTGTAGAGACGATACTCCCCGCGCAGGGATGCGCGGTAGGGCAGGTAGTACATGGTACGCAGCGAGAGAGCATCACTGTTGCGCGTATCCGGGTAGTTTTCCTCTTCCAGGGTGAACTCCGTGGGCGAGGTGGGATTGAAAAAGCGCACAAAGCGATAGGGGTTTTGCAGGTAACCCTCGTCGGCAACCGACTCGATACCTATGGCCGCCATCCAGTTTTTGGTGAGTACCTGCGACAGGCCGATACTGTAGCGTCGGCCCTGCGCCTCTTCCTCGAACTCATCATCGTTGGTCCGGCGTATTGTGTTATCGCCGATACTGAAACCCATCGTCAGCGTGGTCATGGCGCCGAAGAATTCCTGGCTGATACCGAAGCCCACGGTATCGGCTTCGTAGTCGTTCTCGGTGCTGTTGGTGTAACTGAGGCTCATCAGGGTGCGGTCGTAGAGATAATCGATACCGACACTGTACTCGGTGCGCTCTTCCTCGTAGCGGCTGGCCCCGGAGACCTCCACGTCGATCGAGGCGCTGCTGACCATATCTAAATAGTAGTTGGCCGAGACCGAAACCGTGTTGGCAAAATCCTTGCGCACCAGGATTGAGGGGCCGTCGATAGTCACGCCGCCGCCGTCAAAGGCGTGGTAGAGAATATCCAGTCGGTCCTCCGGCAGTACCGCCGCCTGTGCGGCGAACCCGGCGCACAGCAGGAGGCCGCCGGCGATCAGCCGCTGCAGTCTGTTGACAGCGCCGGTTAGAACTTTAGTTGCAGCCACAGCCGCCACCAGCACTACCTTCAGCGCCCCGGGCCGCTTCCCTGGACTCGTAGACGTGGTTGATATAACGGGTGGACACCGGGTGGCTTTCCAGGCTCATGATCGGGTCCGCCAGCCGCTCGCGCTCGTAGGGTTTGACCCAGGGCTCGATGGAGCTGCAGCCGTTGGTGAAGATGGCGGCGGTGCTTAATAACAGAGCGAGTTTCGTCAATCGTTTCATTCGCGAATCAACTCCTTTATCTGTTTGCGATAATCGACCTCGTAACCGGGTTTGTAGCCGCGGTGCAGATAGCGCATATTGCCGTTGCGGTCGACCATGACGGTAGTGGGCATGGCGTCCACATCGAACATTTTGCTGACTTTACTTTGCGTGTCGTAGAGAATCGGGAAGCTGACGTTCACCTCTTTCAGGTAGCGGTCGGCTTCGCGGGTATCGGCCTCTACGTTGACGCCGAGGATCGTGAAGCCGGCGCGGCTGTAGCGCTTGTAGAGATCGTCGAGAATTGGCATCTCCTGGCGGCAGGGGCCGCACCAGGAGGCCCAGAAGTTGATCATTACGACTTCGCCGCGCAGCTCTTTCAGGCGCGTATTGGGGCCGCCGCGGGTTTTCAGCGTGAAGTCCGGGGCCGCGCCGGTGAGTTTTTCCGATGACGCCTGTACCGGCAACACCGACAATGCCATTGTCAATCCCAGGCCGAGCGCGGCGACAAATACTTTTCTCATTACACGGGTTCTCCAGATTCTTTTCCGGTCATTTCAGGTGCATGACCTCGTTGGTGTTAGTAAGCCCGGTCGTTAAAACCAGTTGTTAAAAAAAGAACGTCAGTCCGATAGTGGCCTCGATATTGTTGGTGGTTTTCTCCTCGCCAAAAATATCCAGGTCCATAATATGGTCCCGTACATCGAAGTGCAGTGCCAGCCAGTCGGTGGCGAAAAAGCGCAGGCCCATACCCAGGTTATAGGTAAAATTTTCCTCCCCGGCAAAATCGGTGTTGCCGGCCCCGGCGATCAAATAAAAAGTGCTGTTGAAAGCCCAGTTCTCGCCGATAAAAACCTCTCCTGGCAGAAAGTTATAGCCTACCGACAGATTGTAATAGGAAAATTCTCTCTGTTCCGGTGTGAGCAACTGCACAGAACCGGTCAGTGTCTCGAAGCTGGTTTCCGAAGTGGTGGTTTCGCCGTAGGCGGCTTCGAGAAAAAAGTCCTCGGTCACGTGGTAGGCGAAACGCACGCCGGTCACCTCGTTGCTGCCGAAATCCTCCACGCTCATCACGCCGAAGTAGACGCCGATTTCAAAGTCTTCCGAATCGATCTGGTCTTCTTCGATCTCGCGCCGTTCCATATCCGGGGTAATGATCCGGTCCAGCACGGAGCGCTCGGCGTTTTCGTCCTCTTGCGCCTGAGCCGGCGCGAGGGGCAAGAGTGCCGCCAGCGCAGCGGCGATTAGAAAAATACGCTGATTCCGGCTTTCCATTCGTTGATTTCCTCGTTCACTTCACGGCTGGTGAGAATTAGATGGTTGCTGTACTCCAGGCGCAGCATCAGGCGCCGGGAAACATAGTAGTAAGCGCCAAGGCCCACCAACAGGGCATTGTCGGTGCGGTCTTCGGTGGCCACCAGAGTGGCGTCCGGCTCGGTCTGTATCTGGCTCGCTCCCAGGGTAAAAAACGGCGACAACCGCCACTCGGGGAAGGGCTGGTGCACCAGCGCCAGGGACACCAGCTTGCTGTTGGAGAAGCTGCCGGTGGCCTGCCCCACTTTGATTTCCGCCGATATATTCTTGTTGAACCGGTAGCCGAGCGAGGCGGTGAGGGAGTCGGCCCCTTCGAAGTCGCCGCCGGTAAAACCGAACTCCCAGCGCCGGCCGAGAAAGTCTTCCAGTGTCGGGTCGCCGAGGTTTACCAGTTGCCCGTCCGGCCCCAGGGTATCGCGCATCTGGCGGCGCTTGACCCAGCCGAGTTTGCCGCGCCGGGTTTGCACTTTGAACCAGTCGGTGCGGCGTTTGAGAATCGTCACGACCTCGCCCTTTTCCGACACATGCACAATCGGGTAACCCCGTCCCGGTCCGGTGTGCAGTTCGATATAGGGATCGATAATGGTCACCATCGGCAGCGGCGCGTCGTCGGCGCGGCTCGCGTTGCCCCATAACAAGCCGGCAAGCAGGACCGATAGCAGTGATGTCATTCGTGGGCGCATTCGTTATTTTCGCAAGTTATGTCAGCTTTTCTGTCAGCTATCTGTATTTAGTTCAGCGCTCAGTTCGGCTGTCGGTTTTTTGCTATCAGGGTCTTGCCTGGTTAAAGAAGCTTATCGTGAACCCTGATATATAAACCTTATGCATCTGCCTTGTGTGCGTCTGCCTTGTGTTTAGGTCACCGACAGGCGGTCACCCTTGCGATCTTGGCCGTGCCTGGCCGCGGATTTTCGTCCGGCGGCACCTCAATACCTTGTCGTAAAAAATACGTTGGTGTAAAAGGTGCCGAGGTTATTCTGCCTGTTCCGGCCAGCCCTGGCTATACCCTCTCCCTAATTCTGTGATTTCCAGCTCACAGTGCGTCAATCCAGTGGCGCGTCAAACGGGTTATTAAAGTATTGGGCACCGAGATCGAGCCATTCGGCGATCAGTCTCATTTCCGTCTGATTCAGGTAACCGTCATGGACGGCCCCGGCGGCGAAGCGCGAGAAGAAGCGGTTACTGGCGCCGGCGCCATTGGGGTTCATGGTCCTGGGCAGATTCCTGACGATGGTGGCCTGCACCGGCTCGCCGCCCTCCGGAATCAGGTTGCCGTCCTCGTCGACGAAGTTGCCGTCTTCATCGGTCAGAAACACCGGATTGCCGTCGGCATCGACCACGAGAATGATAATGCTGTCGTTGGCCAGCAGCTCCTGATAGGACTCCATTCGATTCTGCTGGATCACGGGGCTGGTCAAATCCAGGTTCCCCGCCAGGGTTTCATCCGGGTTGTTGGCGTTGGCGGTATTGTGGCAGGTAACACAGGTGCGATCCTCGATCACGTTGCCGACAGCATCAGTGATGAGACGCTCCCGCTCCCACAGCGGCTGAATATGATCTTCATAATTGACGGTGATACGGCACAGCGGCGTCCAGTTGATCTGGCAGGCCTCGGTGGTGGGCGCCTGCGTGGCCAGGCCTACATCGACCCCGACTTGAGTATAAGAATAGTCGATACTCGGTACTGTTTCCGGTGGATTTACCCACTCGTCAGTAAATGCGACATCCACCGAGGGGGTGCGCACGCCGTTGATACGGGCGTAGACCTCCGCCATGGTTTCCCCCATATCGGCAAACAGCGCCGGGTTGGTGTTGGGAAACGGCTGGCCGTTGCTCGGGGCGCCGTTGTTGATGGACGCCGGCCCGGTATCCATACGCCCGTGGGGAACTTCGCTGTCGCCGGTGTGGCAGCCACTGCACTCGCGTTCCTCACCGGCGGCGACCTGCATCCAGTTTTGGTGGCGCGGGCTGATACGGCGGCCGTCGGCGTTGAGGATCGAGATGGCAAAGGGTATATCGGCCGGGACCTTGAATTTGACCGAACCGTCCGGCTCGATCGGCACATAGCCGATAATCTCGCGCATCAACTGGGCCCGGCTGACACCGAAGGCGCTGTTGTCAAAATCCAGCACATCCTCATCCGGCATGGGTACCGCTTTAACAATGCGCAGAAAGCGGGCGGCGCGGTCGGCATAGGCGGGCTGGGCCGGGTCGGCAGTGGCGCCGATGCCCATAACGGAGGTGTCCACGCCGTCCACGTCGTAGACGCTGCGGATATGCACTACGCCGACGCCGTCATTAAACAGATCGGCATCCAGGTCCGTGCCCGGACGCTTGATCGGAATAAAGGTCGGCGCATCGCGCGGCTCCAGCGTAATCGCCTCGGTGTACATCACACCGGCCTCGGCGTTGATGACGGGGCGCTGGGAGCCGTCATCGAGGTTGTAAATCCACAGACCATAACGGGGCGCGGCTTCCTCGAGCGCCGGGTTGGCGAGGTTCTGCTCAGTGCAGGCAAAATCCTCATTGGTGGTCGGATCGGTCAGCAGGCACAGCGACCAGCTCACCAGCAGCCGGTTGGTGCCGTCGAACAGCGGGTCGGCGGAGCTGAAGCGCCCGTGCGGTGAAATGCTGCCGTCGGTGGTGACCGTGTCGACGGACAGCGACGCCTGGCCCGGTCCGGTGGCCCCCATATTGGCGGTGATGGGTTGGTCGATCTCGGTATAGTTGGCGCCGTCAATGGCGACCATATCGCCGCCCAGGGCGTCGGTTTCCACCGGGCGCAGGGATACCAGGGTGCGACCGTCGGGCAATTCGCGAGGCTGGAAAAAGCGTGCTTCAGAGTCGTCGGTACCGGTGTCCTGACTGTGGAACCCGTAATAGAAGCTGAGGTTGTGGCCGTCGGGATCGATGGTATAGAGGCTGAAACTGTTGCGGTTATTGACATTGTCCCAGCGGGTAAACATGACCTTGCCGTTGGACATCACGGTCGGCTGCAGGTCGTGACTCTGGTTGAAGGTGATCTGTTGAATGTTATCGCCGTCGGCGTCCATCACATGCAGGACGAAGGCTTCGGTCTCGCGGTCCTCGTCCAGGGCTGAGTACTGTGGCTTGCTTTCGTCCAGCAGGATTGCACGGCTGCGGCGCTGGCGGGTGGAGGAGAATACGATGCGGCCGTCGGGCAGGTAGTGCGGGGCCACGTCCTGGCCGGCTTCGGCGGTGATATCGGTCTGGATGATGCGCCGTAAGAGGTTGTCCGTCAGGTCGTATTCCCAGATATTCCAGGTGGGCTGCTCATCTTCGTCCAGCCCCTCTATCTCCGGGGCGCGCATGGCGAAGACAATTTTTTCGCCGTCGCTGGAGGCCTCCACGTCTTTGACATCGTAGAGTTCGCCTTCGGGAAAAGCGCCTTCGGTGACCACGATGCGCGGTGCCGAGGCCGAGGCGCGACTCGACACGATCAGTTGTGCGCCCGGGTTGAAGGCGCTCGGCTCGCGGGCGTTATCGCCGATGCGCTCGCCGTTTTCGTCGACCGGAACCGGACGCTGGATAAACGCCACCGGCAGGTCCACCACCACCGGGTCGGGCTCCTGCTCATCGCCGCCACCACCGCTGCCGCCACAGCCGCTGAGTACCGCAGCACACAGTGCGCTCGCCGTTATTTTTATGTAACTTTTTCGCTTGAGCCCTTGCATATTACCGTACCTTTAATCGCGCACTCTTTGTCACTGCGTTACCGGGTGGCCTTGCAGCGTGACAACGAGGGAGTGCCGAGACTGTCATACTGGCTAGGTAAAAACCTAGGTGAAAACCGGATGCTTAACCTGTTATAAGATCAACAGTTGTCGCTGCCCAATTGTCGTGAAATAACCCCCTTGATTCCGCCGATCCAGTCACGGTTTACACTCTTTAATACCTTAGCAAACTCTCGCTTGACATTGAGTAAACTCATCTTTCGGCAATAAGTCTCTCACCGGCAGACAACAACAGTTCGGCGGTAATGAATCTGACGTATGCGGCAGTCGAGGGTGTTAAAAAGTCGACAGATTTAAACTTTTTGTCACTTCTTCAGGCCGGTCAGTCTGGATTTCTGACACTTTACGGCGGTTAGTGACCAAGCCGGGCCAGACAGCGGGCCCGATGTGACCGGTAGTGTAAAAGTGCCGGCCAGTAAGCGCTCTCGAGCGCGAACTGTGGGCTAGTATTTACAGAATATGACAGGCCTTAACGGTTGCTTTTTAAAGTGTGAGAGAAGTCACACTTTTTTTAGAAAAGATGATTTGATTGCCAAACTTGCGACCTGATTATCACCCGCCAACTGTCTAAGTCCGCCGGTTTAATTTTTAATAGAGGTTAGTTGAATCTCTCCGCCAACGGTAACGCAACACATCCTGTTTTAGTGTCGCTGTCCGGAGACAGAGAGTCCGAATAAAAAAAGAACGGGAAACTCATCGGGCTCTGACTGTACGACCTATCCTGCGCGTACGGAAAAAAGGAACAGTAAATAACGTGGCGCTGCGCCCGACATACAGTGGGGAGCTGCGCAGTCTGATAGCAATTGCCCGGTCCGAGCCGCCTGAATAGTGGGCGTGGTCGGTGGCGGGCGCGAGAGAAAAGGGAGCGGCTGTGATTACTATGCGTACCAGGTTATCCGACCGGATTAAGTCACCCTGCAGAAATTTTGCCCGACGGGCGCTGGCGGTCAGTTGTTGTGCTTTGCTGACCGCCCCGCTCGCCATGGCGGATATTCGCGAGCAGGCCAAAAGAATTCACGATCGATTGACCGGGGTGGCTCCGTCGCAGGCGCTGCTCGATGCGATGGTGGCGGATATCACCGCCAGCAACGGCGGTGCAAACGCCAGCGCCGGTGCCGGTCACGGTGTGGCCGCCGCGTTGCGGGCTATAGACAATGGCGACGGTGATGAGTTTTACAGCGTCACTCTGAAAAACATGGCCACGCCCTGGACCAACCGCGATCAAACCGTATTTGCGCCGCTCAACGACTACACCGCCACCTATATCGGCATGGTGAGAGACGAGCTCGATCTGCGCGAGATGCTCTATGCGGATATTATCTACACTGCGAATACCGGCAATGCTGCCGTGCAGGCGGCGAATATTCCGGCTTACTCCAATAGCAACAACCGCCATTACGAACAATTCGAAAATTCCGGTCTCAGCTTCAGCGACCCCAATGTACTGGCCCGCGGCACCCAGTCCAGCGTCACCGGCCTCGCTGCCCCGGCCGGCGTTATGACCACGCGCGGTGCGGCCAAATCGTTTTTTGTACTCGGTACCAACCGGGCAATGTTTCGCTTTACGCTGATGAGCCAGTTGTGTGTCGACCTGGAGCAGGTCCACGATATAACCCTCGTGCCCGATCGTATTCGCCAGGACGTTACCCGCAGCCCCGGCGGCGACAGCACCGCTTTCCTGAATGGTTGTGTGGGCTGCCACAACGGTATGGACCCCCTGACCCAGGCATTTGCCTACTACAACTACAATGATCCCGACGGCAATCCCGATACCGATGACGGCTCGCTCGAATACACCCCCGGTGTGGTGCAGCCGAAGTATCTGATCAACGAGGCAAACTTCACGCCCGGTTATATCACCGAAAACGATAACTGGGCCAACTACTGGCGCGAGGGGCAAAATCGCTCTCTGGGTTGGGACCCCGCGCTGAGTGGCAGCGGCACCGGTGCGGCTTCCATGGGCATGGAGCTGGCGCACAGCGAGGCCTTTGCCCAGTGCCAGGTGAAAAAGGTGTTTAACACCGTGTGCCTGCGCGATGCCGACAGCACCGCCGACGTCAACAAGATCGACAGCATGGTCACCGGCTTTAAAGCCAACGGCTATAACCTCAAACAGGTTTTTGCGGAAACCGCTGACTATTGCATGGGGGAGTAACGGACATGTCAACTTATTCGCCAGTATGCAATAAGAAATACAGTAACAAACTTCTGGGTTTGTGCTTTTCCCGCGCTGCCAAACTGGCGGGGCTGCTCGCCCTTGCCGTCAGCATGACTTCCGGTTTTACCGGCTGTAGCTCCGGCAGCAGTTCGGACAACCCGACCAATCCCAATACCTCGAATCCCGATGGCGGTGGCCTGGTCTACAGCGGACCGCCGCCCCAGACCGCCGACGTGCAGAGCTTCAAATTGAACGTGTGGGACAACCTGGCCGGTGACGACCGCTGCGGTGCCTGTCACCTTGAAGGCGGCAGCGGACCGACCAAATTCGTTCACCGCGGCGATATCAACACCGCCTACGCCGCTGCCAACACCCTGGTGGACCTGGGGTCACCGAGCAATTCGGAGATGGTCAGCAAAGTCGCCGGCGGACACAACTGTTGGACCTCGAGTCCTTCGGTGTGTGCCGATATTATTACCAACTATATCGAGGGTTGGGCCAGTATCGTCGGTGGTGATCCCAACGTGATCGTCCTCGATCCGCTGCCGCCGGAGAAAATTCGCGACCCCGGTGAGGCCAAGTTTATCCCGAGCACTGAACAGGGTAACGACTTCGATGATATCTACGGCCTGCTGACTACCTACTGCGCGGCCTGCCACACAGAAAACGGCGGTCAGCAACCGTTTTTTGCCAGCGCCAACCGGGCTTTGGCCTACGAAGCGGCGAAAAGCAAAATCGATATCAATGCGCCGGAAAAGTCCCGTTTTGTGGTGCGCCTGAGAAACGAGTCGCACAACTGTTGGAGCAACTGCGGAAGCGATGCCACCGAGATGGAAAACGCGATTGTCGCCTTTGCCGATACCGTCACCGCCAACGTTATCGATACCACAAACCTGGTAGTCAGTAAGGCGATGAATCTCGAGGACGGCATCGCCGCCAATACCGGTGGTCGCTATGAAAGCAACGTGATTGCGCTGTATGAGTTTAGTGAGAAGCTCAGAACCGACGTGGCTTTTGATACCAGCGGTGTGGACCCGGCCATGGACCTGACCTTGAGCGATGAGGGCGTTACCAAGTTGCCCACCTTCGGCTTGCGGTTTGAAGGCGGCCGGGCCCAGGCATCGACCAGTGCCAGTGCCAAGCTGCACAATCTGATCTCCTCCACCGGTGAATACTCTATCGAGGCCTGGGTGGTACCCGCCAACGTGACCCAGGAAGAGAGTCGTATCGTCTCCTACTCCGGCGGCGGTGAGGTGCGCAATTTTATGCTGGGGCAGACGCTCTACAACTACGACTTCTTCAACCGCAGCACAGTGACCGACGCCAACGGCGGGCCGGCACTGTCTACCGACCCCGATGAGGAAGTCCTGCAGGCGTCGTTGCAGCATGTCGTGGTGACCTTCGATCCGATCAATGGCCGCCGGCTCTATGTCAACGGCGAGTACACTGAGGACCTCGACGAGTCCGGCCCGGGCCTTATCAACGAGTGGGATGACTCCTATGCCTTCGTGTTGGGCAGTGAGGCCGGCGCCCAGATCGGTGACGACACTACCTGGCAGGGCAGTGTGCGCCTGCTGGCGATATTCAACCGGGTGCTGACCGATGAGCAGATCGCCGGTAACTTTGAGGCCGGCGTCGGTGAGAAATTCCTGCTGATGTTCAGCGTCTCCCATATTCTGGAGATTGAGGACGCCTATGTCGTCGTCCAGGCCGAGCAGTTTGATGTCGGCAGCTATCTGTTCAGCGAGCCTTTCTTCCAGATTCTCGACAGCACCGTCGATCCCAATGACATCGTGCTGAGAGGCATGCGTATCGGTGTCAACGGCGCCGAGGCCAAAGTGGGCCAGGCGTTCGGCAAGCTGGATGTGAGGATCACCAATGCCAGCTATGCGGAGCTGAGTCGCCAGCCGCTGTCGCGTCTGGGCGCGGTGATCGCCAAGGGCATCGATGTGCAGACCGACGAGTTTTTCCTCACGTTTGACCAGTTGGGGCTGCGACAGTCCAACCGCCCGGCCGAAGGCCCGGTGGTGATCGCCGATCCGGTGATTGTCGATACCCAATCGCGCCTGGGGCTGCGGACGTTTGAAGAAATTGACGCGACTATCGCCGCCTTTACCGGCGTCAGCCGCGCCAATGCCGCTGTGAAGCAGACATTTGAAAATGTTAAACGACAGCTTCCCGCAGTGCCCAACCTCAATACGTTCGGCTCTTCGCACCAGATGGGCGTCGTGCAGTTGGCAGCCAGCTACTGTGGTGAACTGGTGGACAATACGTCAGCGCGCGGCAATTATTTCCCGGGTTTTGATTTTAACGCCGGTGTTGCCGCAGCATTCAACGGGGCAGGCAGGAGTGCTGTGATCGACCCGCTGATCGAGCGGCTGTTGTCCAACAATCTTCCGGACGTTCCGACGTCTGAGTTGCCGCTCGGCTCCGGGGCCGGCGCGCCGCCGGCGTCTATGAGCGAAGTGGTTACCGATGAGGTAAACGCACTGATTGACCGCCTGCTGGGTTGCGCCACCTGCGGCACCGGTGCGGCCCGCACCCAGACCATCGTCAAGGCGGCGTGTGCGGCGGCGGCCAGTAATGCGGTGGTGATGCTGCAATAAAGACATAATCGGTTAAGTGACAGCTATCGACTTCAACTAATTTATTGGCAGCAGTCATGCCAAACAGATGAACAAAAAGGTACGGATATGGCAAAGCGCGGCAAGAATTTTCACCCCGACGAACCGTTGAAGCATGCCGATCACCGGCGCCCGAGAACACGGCGGGAATTTATCGCCCAGGGCTTTAGCGCCGGCCTGGGCGCCGTTATCGGCAGTTCCATGTTCGGTATGTTCGGCTCGCGCCAGGCGCAGGCTGACATCGCTAGTGAGTTGCTGGACTTCGGCAACAATAACGATTGTAAAGTCGGCGGTGCCCTGACCGGCAAGATTCCCTTTATCTGCTTCGACCTGGCAGGCGGGGCCAATATTGCCGGCTCCAATGTGCTGGTAGGCGGCGCCGGCGGGCAACTGGATTTTCTCAGCACTGCCGGTTACAGGAAGCTCGGGGTACCCGGGGATATGTTGCCGGCGATGGCTAACGCCGGTGAGCCCAGCGACTTTATCAATCAGGAACTGGGGCTGGCCTTCCATACCGAAAGTGCCATGCTGCGGGGTATTTTGGAACGGTTTTCGGCGGCCAATCGCGCCATGGTCAACGGTGCTGTGATTCCGGCGCGTTCGGAAAACGACACCGGCAACAACCCCCACAATCCGATGTACGGTATCAACCGCGCCGGTGCCAACGGGCAGATTATGGCGCTGGTCGGCTCGCGCAACAGTGAGTCGGGCGGCAACTCCCTGGCGCCGCCGGGACTGATTAACCCCGAAGTGCGGCCGACCAAGATCGACCGTATTTCCGATGTCAGGGGCTTGATCGATGTGGGCGAGCTGGGCACTTTCTTTCCGCAGCAAGCCGACCGGGTGGCGGTGATGGAGTCCATTGCCAATATCTCTCACTCCAGAATCGGCACTGTCAATACCGGCCTGCAAAGTGAAAGCGACCAGGCCATCAAGGACAGGGCATTGCGCTGCGGCTATATCGAAAGCGCATACTTGACCGACAGGTTCGACAGTTCGGATGCGCTCGACCCCACCAATGACCCGCTGCTGGTCGGTGGCCCCACCGCGCCATTCACCCTCGACGATATGGGAGATCGCGAGTTTGCCAAAACGGCGTCCATCGCGCGCCTGGTGCTCGAGGGACAGGCCGGCGCCGGGTGTATCACCATGGGTGGTTACGACTACCATACCGGGGATCGCAGCACCGGGGAGCGGCGTGATCTGCGCGTCGGCCGCTGTATCGGCGCCTGCCTGCAATACGCTGCCAATCTGGGCAAGCCGTTAATGGTCTATATCTTCAGTGACGGCTCAGTGTTCAGCAACGGTATGGTCGATGATTCCCAGGACGGCGGCGGTAAAGGCGTCTGGACCGGCGATAACCAGCAGACTGCCGCATCCTTCTTTATGGTTTATAACCCCGACGGGCCACCACAGTTACTGGGCGGCACGCCGGAGGACAACGCCAGGCACCAGCAGATCGGGCGCTTTACGGCCGAAGGTAACGTCAATACCGCCGGCAGCCCGGCTGCCAACAGTGTGACGGGGCTGGTGGATATGGTGTGCCTGAATTATATGGCGTTACACGGCGACCAGGGCAATTTCGCAACCACCTTCCCGGGCCACTCGCTCGGTGCCGATCTCGATCGGTGGACAGCGTTCAGCCCGATTGTATAAGGGGTTTAGGGTCGGCCTCGGCAGTGTTCCGGCGGTTTGCAGTAACGCCGGACAACTGCAGTACGGACTGGGGTGGAATGGCAATTACTTAAGTTAAATTGCGTTGATTGACGCGTTTGCTTGTGGTGGTGGTTGTATGCTGGGAGAATACAACCGGGGTAATTTAGCGTTCTAAACTTTTTATATGCCACTCCACGGCCCGGCAGGCAAGCTTAAACGCGCCCTGAATGATCGGGACCGCACACCCCCGCCGGGCCTTACCCCCTGCGCACTGTTCCTGTATCGAGAAATCTGTGACAGGCAGTATGAAAGAGGAAGCAGTACAGAAGTAAAACGGTCAGTCAGTACGCCCCCGCTACAGTAATACCAATCGAGCGAGATGTTATCTCGAAGCGCTGAACAATAACTCGTAACTAACAACGCTATTTGTCGACAAACTTCAGGGCTGCATTAGCGGCCCTTTTTTATATCTGATCGGCCGAGATGGCTGCGACTTGCCGCTAGATTTTCTTTTTATCCAAACCGCGAAAACTATACCGATAACTAATATCAGTTTTTCTCTCCAATCCCTAAGTAGAGCACAAAATAAATAAAATACAAAAAAGCCGTATATTTTCCGCAAGTAAAGCCGCGGGATTTAAATCGGCTTTAGGTGGTATCGCTCGATTCACATTTAAGCGCTTGATTTGTATAGAAAAGTTTAATCGCCCAGCGCAATCGGCGAGATTTTGACGGCGGTTTTTTAGCAGTCCGTCCGCCTTTGCTTAATTGCGATTGCTTCACTAGTGTCTTTAATCACGGCGGCAAAAAATGTCGCGCCGACCGCTGATGTGAAAGTCGGCAAAAAGAATCGATAAAACACTAGTGCGAAAACGAAAATTCTGCTCGGGTAAATAAATAATATGATGAAGTATGCTGTTGGTGTTTCCGGTAAGTCGCTACTGAAAAAATTTTCCCTGTTGCTCTTTTTGATTGTCCCGTTACTGCCCGGTTGCGGTGGGGGCAGCGATAGCGATAGCGATAACGATGGCGGCACTACCGGCACCGGCGGCCCGACGTCTGCCAGTGTGTCGATCGGCGGCGCGGCCGTCGACGGTCCTGTCGCCAATGCTGCGGTCAGTATCTATCGGCTCGACACCAGCGCGGCCAACTTGCAGGGCACCTTACTGGATGAGGGCGAGACTGATGCCCAGGCTCAGTTTACCGGCCTGGAGATCGACAGCAGCGAGACCGGACCCTTCCTGATTGTGGTCAGCGCTGACGCTGACACTGTCGACCTCAATACCGGCAACCCGCCGATCATTACCGAAATCCGCACAGTGCTGCGGGCCGACGGCTTGGGCGAACCTGTTTATGCCACGCCGCTGACCACCATGGCAGTGGCGCTGACGGCGGCCAAGGCCGACGACGACGGCAGCATCGGCGCCGAAGAGTTTATCAACGGCCTGGATACAGCGGCGGACGAAGTGGTGTCGGCACTCGGTTTCGGCCTCGATGATTCGGTGGATATTTTTGCCGCGCCACCTCTGGTAACGGATCAGACCGACAGCGATGAGGAATTGCAGGCAGTGGCAGCTTATCGCACGGCGATTTCCGGCGTGGCCGCCATCGTTTTTGAAATTGAGCGCAACAGTCAGGGTGGCGCCAGCGCCGACAGCGTGCTGGCAGGTTTAGCCGATGACCTCAGTGACGGCGATATCGATGGCACCACCAGTGAAAACACACCGGTGGATGATTACGACGGCGACGATGCCGCCATTATCGTCGAGACCGACCCCGCCAGCCTGATGGTGCCCGGTACCAACCTGACCGTGGAGGACAGCGAGCAACTGCTGGACGAGGAAGCTGCACAGACCGGCACCAGCACCGATACCTCGAGTCTCGGCGACGGCAGTATCGACGTCGAGGCCAAACCGGCGACGGTGGACACCGATATTGACGACGACGGTGTGCTCAATGCCGAGGATGCCTTTCCCCTCGACCCCAATGAGAGCCTCGACAGCGACGGCGATGGTGTGGGCAATAACGCCGACCCCGACGATGACGGCGACGGTGTCGGCGACGCCGCCGATGCCTTTCCGCTCGACGGCAGTGAAACGGTCGACTCCGACGGCGACGGCATCGGCAACAATGCCGACACCGATGACGACGATGACGGTGTCGCCGATGCCGATGATGACTTTCCTCTCGATCCCGGCGCCAGCGATGCCACCGATTTCGACGGTGACGGCTGGCCGCTCGGGCAGGATACCGATGACAACAATGCCGATATTCCCGGCGTCCCGTTTGTCGACAGCGACGGTGACGGTATCGGCAACGCCACCGACGAAGACGACGACAATGACGGTGTGGCCGATATCGACGATGACCTGCCGATCGATGCCACCGAGACCCGTGACAGCGATGGTGACGGCCACGGCGACAACAAAGACGACGATATCGACGGTGACGGCGTTGCCAATCACAGCGGTGGTGATACCGTGCAGAATACACCCGCTAATCGCCTGGCCGGCGGCGATGCGTTTCCGTTCGACAGCAGCGAAAGCGGCGATCTCGATGGCGACGGTATCGGCGATAACGCCGATGCGGATGCCGACGGCGACGGTCTGGCGGATACCCTCGATCCCAACCCCGCCGTCAGGGACAGCGACGGCGACGGTGTGAGAGACGGCGCCGACGCACTGCCGGCCGATGCGACGGAGTTTCTGGATTCCGATAAAGATGGTGTCGGTAACAACGGCGATAACTGCCCGTTCGCTGCCAACGCCAATCAACTCGACAGCGACGAGGACGGTGCCGGTAATGCCTGCGACAGCGACGACGACAACGACGGTGTCTCCGATGCGGATGACGATTTCCCGCTGGACCCGAACGCGTCGACTGCCACCGATGCCGACGGTGACGGCTGGCCGCTCGGGCAGGATACGAACGACGCTGACAACAGCGTACCGGAAATCGACTACCTGGATACCGACGGCGACGGACTGGCCGATACGGGCGGCCTCAACCCCGACGGTGACGACGACAATGACGGCGTTGACGATTCCCGCGATGCCTTCCCGCTGGATGCCAGTGAAAGCCTCGACGCCGATCAGGACGGTGTAGGCGATAACCGCGACAGTGACGACGATAACGACGGCGTAGCCGATGTCGACGATGCCTTTCCGTTCAACGCTGAAGAGAGCGCCGATACCGATCGCGATGGTCGCGGCGATAACCTTGACAACTGTCCCACCGTGGCCGGCCCGCAGACCGATACCGACAGTGACGGTCGCGGCGATGTCTGTGATAGCGACGACGACAACGACGGGGTCGCCGATGCGAACGACGCTTTCCCGCGCGATGCCGAAGAGTCACTCGACACCGATGGCGACGGCACCGGCAACAACGCCGACAGCGACGACGACGGCGATAATCTCAGTGATGCCGCGGAGGCTGAACTCGGCACCGATCCGCTCGACCGCGATACCGACAACGACACCGTCGACGATGGTCGCGATAACTGTCCGACGGTCTTCAATGTGGATCAAAGCGATAGCGACGGTGACGGCGCCGGCAACCTGTGTGACGATCCGCCGAATGTCGCCGGCTTTTACGTGTTCGATCTGGAGGTGACCGCGGCGACCAACACGGTGGCAGGTGAGCCGTGGCAAGAACTGGTGAACGAAACGTGTTACGCCGAGGGTGATATCGAATCGGCGGTGGTGCGGATCGAACAGTTGGGTGCAGACCTGCGGCTACTATTTGCCGATGGTGAATTTGCTGCAGAAGATGCCGAGGCGGGCGCGATCAACAGTCTCGGTGAACTCTTGGTTGAGGTTTTCGAAACCGATTTTGCCGCCGACGGTTCTGTGGTGGAAATCAACCTGTTGCTGACCGGTGACCTCGATGCGGATACCGGTGTGATTGCCGGCACGGTAGTGGAGCAGTTGTCCGCCGCCGCCGGCAGTGAAGTGGCGGCGAGTTGCAGCGCTGAGTTCGACTTCGTGATGACGCCTATGCCCCGGGTTGCCGCCGGGGACGTGTTGAGCGCCGGCGGTGCCGACGGCGGCTTTGTCAGCCTCGATGCCGAGGGGTTTTTCGATCCGGCGCGCCAGGCACTGGTCTTCAACTTTGACTACAGCGTGTTGAATGATGCCGCCGACACCGCGTTCTTCTGGAGCGTCGACGGCGATGGCGGCGGCGCCTGGGTGGAAGACGCCGAGACCGGCAGTGCCCTGGTACTGGGTCCCGCCGGCTGGGTGGCCACTGCCGCCGGTCTGTCGGTGACGGCGGGCGAAGGAGGTGGTGAGGGAGGTATTGAGGAAGGTCTTGAGGACGATAGTGCCGATGTAGTCAGGCGCGATACTGCCGGCAATGTGCTGGAGCGCTGGACTGCCAGCACCTACCGCCTGCCGATTGCCGGCAAGCCGATGGCGTATCTGGTGCGAGAGGACTGGGTTGAAGCAGGGCTGACCGACCCGGCCGCCAGCTTTGCCGGCGCGGCTGCCGGCGCCCTGGTTGTGGATGCTGAAAGTCAGCTCGATGTTTACAGCATCCACTGTGATCTCGATGACTTTGCCGATACCGGTCTCGCCTGCCCCAACTGGCTGGCGGTAGGCTGGGAAGATCCGGTGGCTGAGAATCCACCGGTGTTGGCCACCGCCCTGGCGGATATGATCTTCGCTGCCGATGCTGTTATGACAGCATTCTATCAGGGCGTTGTGGTGGCACAGAGTTTCGGCGGCTTTGGCGAGGTGCGCGCGTTTCTCCGCGGCAGCGACACCACCGGCGCCGAAGACAGCAGCGGTGATGTGACTTTCTACTTTCACGATCTGCAGGGCAATGTGTCGATTATCAACGACATCGAGGGCCGGCCCGTGACATCGACCTGGACCGTCACCGACCCGCGGGATAACAATACCGATCTGGTCTTGATATTCGATTTACCCGAGCCGATTGAACGGCACTACGACTCGCGCGAGCGCGACGGCGCGGTGTTTCTGGCGGTGGTGGCGGACAGTGTCGATGGCGGCAACTACCTGCGCAGCGGCGAGCTGATCCGGGCCGGACAGCGCTTTAGCGCGGCGGGTTTCAATGTGCCGGCACTCGAAGAAATCAGGAATAACTTCGACTATGAACCGCCGCCAGTGATCGCCAGCGGCGATGCGGACGGCGACGGTGTGCCGGATGCGCAGGACGCTTTTCCCGACGATCCCCGCGAACAGTTCGACAGCGACGGCGACGGTGTCGGCGATAATGCCGATGCCTTCCCGGCCAACCCCGAGGAGCAGCTCGACAGCGATGGCGACGGCGTCGGCGACAATGCCGATGCCTTTCCCACCAACCCCGAGGAGCAGCTCGACAGCGACGGTGACGGCATCGGCAATAACGCCGATAGCGACGACGACAACGACGGCGTGCCCGACGACGAGGATGCCGATCCGCTCGATCCCACTGTGGGCGCAGAGGATAGAGACGGTGACGGTATCGCCGACGCCGGTGACAACTGCCTGGTCGTTGCCAACGCCGACCAGCTCGACAGCGACGGCGACGGCCTTGGCGATGCTTGCAGCGGCACAGTGCCGGATATGAGCGGCACTTGGTTGGTGAATATCACCGCCGCCGCCGGCAGCCTGCAGCTGATAGATTCGGGCACCGACTGTGTGCCGGCTAATGACGAGACGCTGCTGGCGCAAGTCGATATGCAGGGGACGCAGGTATTTCTGCGCGAGCGCGACGATGAGTCCGCCGGTGATTTTCTCTACGGTGTGATGGATGCCAACGGCGGCTTTACCTTGACCGATGGCAGAAATTTCAATGCCGGCGACGGCAACTTCAACAGCGCCACCCGTACCTTTAGCTTTACGTTTACCGAGGTGGAATCCAGCGCCGACGGCGTAGTGGCCTGTAACGGCAGTGGCAGTGTCGCCGCCGCCCTGCCCGCGGCCGTCAACGAACAGACTGCCGCCAGCGGCGGTATTACCTGGTTTGACGGCGACAGTTTCGACAGTGACGGCGACGGTGTCGGCGACGATTTCGAATTTGAGTACGGCACCCTGGCGGACGGCGTACCCGAAGTCATTAATGGGTGGGACTTCGACAGCGGTGCCTGGGTGGATATCTCTACCGAGGGTGCCGGTGCCGAGGGTTATATCAACGACAACGGCATCGGCTTTGCCGACGACCGCCTGATTATCGCCACCTATCTCGATGCCGGCGAAGTCGCCGTCGTGCAACCCACCAGCGGCGGTGTTGCGGCGAGTTTTGAGACCGATTATGTCGACCTGGAGGCTTTTGCTATCGACGGTGTGGCGCTGCGGGTATTGCTTGATGAATCGTTCGAACAAGGTATCGGCGCCGGCGCCGGTTTCTCATCGGGTGCACAGCTTTATCTGGCGACGATTGTCGCTCAACAGGATGCCTACAGTTTTAGTTGCGACAATGGTTTCTACCCGGATTTCTACCCTGGTCTTAACAACGGCGCCGGCGACTGGTTCGAGACCAATCTCGACTGCGACAATATCGTCGCCGTTGCGCATGTTGAAGCCAGCCCCGGCTCCGGCAACTTCGAACCGGTTCCCGCCACCAGCCTCGACGACATTGTCAACACGCCCGCCGAACTCGCCAGCGCGCCCGCCGGCGCTATCTGGCTGGGCGGCGGTGCCGATGCCGGCGGCGGCTTCGACCTGCAGGCCTATTTTGTCTCGGACGACGGCACCGCCGGCGGTGCCAATCTCGAAGTGGTGTATATTCGCCAGCCTCACGGCAGTGCGACGAACCAGGAGGCCGGCCGCGGCGCGTCGAGCAGCAGTACGCTCGGCGGTATCAGTATCCTCGAATTTACCGTGCCCGAGGATATCGCCGCGGCCGCTTACCTGGACCCGGAGGCCGTCTCCCGCTTTGTGTTCGAAGAGAGTGAACTCGACGGCAGCCGCTATGTGCGCGCCGGCGAAAAAATTCGCGCCGGCACCACCCGCCAACAGGCGCTGCTGTTCAACAGCATTGCGCGGGACGATATTGTCAACGCTTTTGATCCCGCACCGGTAACGCCCGAACCGACTAACCCTCCGCCTGAACCTTAGTCAGGTATTAGCGGGGGCCTTTGGCCCCCGCATTTTTTTCTACCGCAGGGTGCCGGGCAAGATACTGACTGAGGGGCTCGCAATAAAACGCGAAACGCCTCACTACCGTCGGCGGCTTTACAATGTATTGTGTTCCGGTGGGATATCTGCGCAACCTTCCAACCCCAGATTGAGATACTCCTCGGTGTTCCAGTGCGCAGTGCCTTTATAAAGCAACACGTAGTAGTCGCAACGCTCCTCGCGGCTGGCAATGCTGCTGTCCCGCGCCAGTCTTTGCTTGATCGATGCCAGCGTCAGGTCGTCGTTGACGATGCGAATACCGCCGTCGTGGGGTGTATCGAAGACAATGGTGGTGCCGCCGTCGGTGTCATCCCGCCAGGGTTCCCAGTCTGGCAGCTCGTCGTTTCTACCGGTACCCGGTGTGCCGTCGTAGGCGAACGCCGCCCAGTAGGACATCATGGCCTGAGACAGGGCTTCGCGGCTGTCGCGCGTGCCCTCGGTGAAAATGCCGGGTTTGTTGAGCAGTCCCTCGAAACGGTTCATAACAAACGGAATTTCCAGGCCGTGGGCGGCACCGAGCATGGTATTGATGGGCGCGAACACGCTGTTGGCCTCTTCGTCCCAGTCGAATCGGTAGGCAAATACCTGGTGGTTGCCGGAGCGGTACAGTTGGTCCCCCAGGTCGTGCACGCTGCGGGCGCGCCAGGCGTCGCTCAGGTAACTGGCGCGGCGCTGGTAGGCCGGCGCATCCTTGGCGCGCAGCAACAGGCCGAAGCGTCGTTCCACATAGTCGGGGTCGAAGAACATAAACAACTTCATTTCGTCGCGATTGGTACCGGTGATGACCGGCACGGTGTTGTAGCCCCCGGGTGTGGCCAGCACCTCGGGGAAGGGGCGTTGCGGCAGCACACTGCCGTCGCGAATTACGGCGGGTATCTGTAACATGGAACCGACGCTGGTGAGCGGATAGGTTTGCAAAATATCCGCGGCGGTTTTGCCGCGCAGGTAGGCGGCTATATCGGCGTTGGACATCTGCGCCAGACGGTGCCGGGCCGCGATGCGGTCGGGCAGCCCGTGATCGCGCATCAACAGCGCCAGCAACACCTCGCCGCTGCTGCCGGGCTGGCCCGGCAAGGCGGCATCGACGAGGTTTTCCGCCTCGATAACACTTGCCGAACGGGTGCTGCCGCTCTGCACTATAGCGCGGTGGAACAGGCCCCGGGCTTTGGGCGCAACCATCAGCGTGACCACATTGACGCCGCCGGCCGACTCGCCGAAGACGGTGACGTTGTCGGGGTCGCCACCAAAGGCTGAGATATTGTCCCGCACCCACTCGAGGGCGCGCACAATATCCAGCGTGCCGTAATTGCCGGAATTATCCTCCGCCGAGGCACCGGCGTCTTTCAGGGCGCGGTGGCTGAACCACCCCATGGGGCCGAGGCGGTAGTTGATGGACACTGCAATCAACTGGTGTTGGCCTGCCAGGGCCGACAAATCGTAGCTGTCACTGGCGCCGACGCTGTTGCCGCCGCCGTGAATCCACACCATCACCGGCAGGCGACCGGCACCGGCGGGCGTAGTGCCGGGGTCAAACCGCGGCGCCCAGACGTTGAGGTAAAGACAGTCCTCGTCGCCCACCGGTTGGCCGTGCAGGTCCGGATCGATCTCGATGGCCCGGCCCCCCAGTTGCGGGCACAGATTGCCGAAGGCGGTGGCCTGCAGCGGTTGCGGCGGACTCTCCAACGGCCGTGGCGCGCGCCAGCGCAGCGCGCCGGTGGGCGGCTGCGCATAGGGAATGCCCAGCCAGGCGTGGGTATTGTTGCGGTGTTGGAGGCCGGTGACCCTGCCCTGGGCTAGTTGGCGCGCGCTGGCGGGAACGGGATCGGCCGCCAGTGGTTCCAGTTCAGGCAGGGGTTTCGGCAATTGATGCCAGATGAAAAGCCCGCAGACGATAGCGATAAGCAGTAAAACATTCCATAACCGCATGGCCGGTTCTCCTTGTCATTGTAGTGGCCGCTTTACTGACGACTTTTTTAGTACTGCTAGCTGATTATCGCTGAGCTGTTATTTTAGCGTCTAAACCTGTTTGTTTATCCAGCTTTGCTGATGGGGCTGTTGCCGGTTAATGGAATCCTGTGGGCACAACTGCAATTGTAGTCGAAACAACGGTCGTTGAGCATGCCTAAAATTGCGCACGCTGTCACTGGTCCGGGCGGACAATCAGTTTCAGGGCCTGGTGGGCCAACTGTTGCAGCGTCATATCGCCATCGAGGTGAAACCAGGTGTAGGTATTCGACAGGGCACCCACCAGAAAGCGGCGTACCAGAAAGGTGTCCATATCGATAAGGCCGGCGGCGCGCACCTGGTCGAGCACGTCGAGCCAGAGCTGCTCGTAGACGTCCCGCAGCGCCAGCACTTCGGCCTGATTGTCCGGGCCGAGGCTGCGCCACTCGTTGACCAGCAGCGCGAAGCCGTCGCCGTTGAGACCGTGGATGGATTCCAGCTCGCAATGAATCAGGGCCTGCAGGCGGGCCTCGGGGGTGTCTGCCAGTGCCAGGGCGGCGCGCATTTTCGAGGTGGCGATCAGCACTGCTTCGCGCATCACCCCGCAGAGAATGGCTTCTTTATTGGGAAAGTGGTGAAAGATGCTGCCTGAGAGAATGCCCACCTCCCTGGCGATATCACGCACGGTGGTACGATCGAAGCCCTTGGTATTGAACAGCCGCGCCGCACACTGGATCAGTTTGCCCTTGGCGGACTCGGGGTTGGTAATCGAGCCGTCTGCCACCAGCTCTGTAATTACGGTCATAGGTTTTTTGCTCTTTAATATATTTTGTCGCTGGTTTTCTGCAGTTAAGTGTCAGGTTCCGGGTTCGGGTTCCAAGCTAAAGCAAGCTAAAGGTTAAGTCTCCAGATCCCGAATCGCAGGTATTGAACCATCAGGGTGACTCAATTGTAAACCAAGCGCTTGCTTGGTGTTGAGTTTTCACGGTATAGTTTAGCGTATTCAAAGTGCCGCTATCTCAACAACAACGCACAAATCGGCGTCAACCAGAGCAGAGCGCGAACCTGTGCCGCTGACCCTGGAGCGGGATTCGAGGAGTCGTTTTTATGCCTTATCAAAGTGTTTTGCGGGACGGCTTGTTTGCCGGCTGCAATATGCTGGTCACCGGTGGCGGCAGCGGTATCGGCCGCTGTATCGCCCACGAACTCAGCCGCCTGGGCGCCCATGTCGTCTTGATCGGGCGCAGCCAGGACAAACTCGACCGCGTGGCCGGGGAAATCGACGCCGACGGCGGCACCGCCGACACTTTCAGTTGCGATATCCGCGACGAGGAGCGGGTAACCGCAGTGGTGGCGGCGCTGGTGGCCAAGCTCGGCACGGTGCACGGGTTGGTCAACAATGCCGGCGGCCAGTATCCCGCCCCGCTCGAACAGATCAACAAGAAAGGGTTTGAAGCGGTGGTTCGCTCCAACCTGGTGGGCGGCTTTTTGATGGCGCGGGAGTGTTACAACCAGTCGATGAAGCGTACTGGCGGCAGTATCGTCAACATCACCGCTGACAACGCCGGCGGTATGCCCCTGATGGGCCACTCGGGCGCCGCTCGTGCCGGTATGGAGAACTTTACCCAGACTGCCGCTGTGGAGTGGGCCCAGTCCGGTGTGCGGGTCAATGGCGTGGCGCCGGGGTATATCCTGTCCTCCGGCATGGACACCTACGATGCCGATTTTCTCAGAGACCTGCTGCCGGCGTTCGAGCACGCCGTGCCTCTCTACCGCATGGGTGAGGAGGCCGAGGTGAGCGCCATGGTGGCCTTCCTGTTGAGCGATGCGGCCCGCTATATCACCGGCCAGATTATCCGCATCGACGGCGGCTCCTCGCTGAAAACCAACGCGCCCACCTGGCAGGTGCCGGCGGCGCGCAACAACACGCCTTTTAACGGCTTTCACCGCAGTACCCGACCGCAGGTTTATCGATCCGCCACGGCGGATCGCGGCACGCCCGCTGACGATGGGCATTGAGCTATGCCCGCAATAGACTCAGCCATCGATCCCCAGTCCGCCGAGTTCGCCGCCAACGCCGCGGCCATGCAGGCGCATGTGGACGGTTTTCGCCGTCTCGAACAGGCGGTGGTGGAGGCGGCCGAGGCCAAGCGCGCCAGATACACCGGGCGCGGTTTGCTGTTGCCCCGCGAGCGCCTGGCGCGGCTGCTGGACCCCGGCGCGCCCTTCCTGGAGCTGTCGAGCCTGGCCGGCTACAAACTCTACGACGACCGCGACGGTACCGGAGCCGGTGGCGGTTGTATCGCCGGTATCGGCTATGTGGCCGGGGTGCGCTGTCTGGTACGGGTGGATAACTACGCCATCAAGGGCGGCACCATTTCCCCGGTGGGTATGGAAAAAGCGCTGCGCATGCAACAGATGGCGATGGAAAACAAACTGCCGGTGGTGACCCTGGCGCAAAGCGGCGGTGCCAACCTGCTCTACGCCAATGAAACCTTTGCCCCCGGCGGGCGCGGGTTTGCCAACCAGGCGCGGATGTCGGCGGCGGGCATTCCCCAGATTACCGTCGTCCACGGCAGCGCCACCGCGGGCGGCGCCTACCAGCCGGGTTTGTCCGACTATGTGGTGATGGTGCGCGACCAGGCCACCATGTACCTGGCGGGGCCGCCGCTGCTGAAGGCCGCCACCGGCGAGATCGCCACCGAGGCGGAGCTGGGCGGTGCCGAACTGCATACCGGCGTTGCCGGCACCGGTGAATACCTGGCGGAGAACGACGCCGACGGCATTCGTATCGCCCGTGAGATTCTCGCCACCCTGCCCTGGAACCGGCAACTGCCCGCCGCCGCTGCGGTGGTGTACAAGGAGCCGCTTTACCCCGCCGAGGAATTGATCGGCGTGGTGCCGGCAGATGCCAAAAGGCCTTACGACGTGCGGGAAATTCTCGCCCGCATCGGTGACGGTTCACAGTTTCTGGACTTCAAACCCCACTACGACAGCCAGACGGTGTGCGGTCATATCGCCATCGAGGGCAATGCCTGCGGCGTGATTGGCAACAACGGTCCCATCACCGCCAAGGGTGCGGTCAAGGCCGCACAATTTATCCAGTTGTGCGAGCAGGCCAATATCGCCCTTGTGTTTTTGCACAACACCACCGGCTTTATGGTGGGCACCGACGCCGAGCGCAGCGGCATTATCAAACACGGCTCCAAGATGATTCAGGCGGTGGCCAACGCGCAGGTGCCGAAGGTCAGTATTATTGTCGGTGGCTCCTACGGCGCCGGTAACTACGCCATGTGCGGGCGCGGCTTCGACCCGCGTTTTATCTTTGCCTGGCCCAACAGCCGCACTTCGGTGATGGGCGGTGCCCAGGCCGGCAAGGTGCTGCGGATCGTGAGCGAGGCCAAGATGCAGGTGGCGGGACAGGTCGATGAACAGGCCCTTGACGAGTTGGAGCACAACACCGCGGCGATGATGGACGCCGGCAATACCGCAATCGCCTGCACTGCGCGCCTGTGGGACGACGGCCTGATCGACCCCCGCGACACCCGCCGCTTGTTGGGATTTGTGTTGAGTGTCTGTCGCGAGGCGCAACAGCGGCCGTTGCGCGCCAATACGTTTGGCGTGGGTCGGATGTAGCTGTGCGCAGCCAGGCCCGGTCGCTTGAATTGAGATTGATACGGAGAGATTGTCCATGCGATTTACCGAAGAGCACGAGCAACTGCGGCGCACGATAAAAAATTTCGTCGACAGTGAAATCAATCCCCATGTCGACGAGTGGGAGGCGGCAGGTGAGTTCCCGGCGCACCAACTTTTTAAGAAAATGGCCGATCTCGGCCTGCTCGGTATTACCAAACCGGAAGCCTATGGCGGCCTGGGCCTGGACTACAGTTACGAGGTGGTATTCGGGGAGGAGTTGGGCGCGGTCAACTGCGGCGGTATTCCCATGTCTATCGGCGTGCAGACGGATATGGCCACCCCGGCCCTGGCCCGTTTCGGCAGCGATGATCTGTGCCGGGAATTTCTCGCCCCGGCCATCTCCGGTGATATGGTGACCAGTATCGCCGTGTCGGAGCCCGGCGCCGGTTCCGATGTGGCGTCGATAAAAACCCACGCGAAAAAAGACGGCGACGACTATGTTATCAACGGCAGCAAAATGTGGATTACCAACTCGCCGCAAGCCGATTTCCTTTGTGTGTTGGCCAATACCGGTGAGGGTAAACCCCACGAAAACAAATCGCTGATTATCGTGCCGACGAAAACGCCGGGGGTGAATATCGGCGAAAAACTGAAAAAGATCGGCATGCGTTCATCGGATACCGCACCGATCTTCTTTGACGATGTGCGGGTGCCGCAGCGTTTCCGTATCGGTGACGAGGGCGCCGGTTTTCTCTACCAGATGCTGCAGTTTCAAGAGGAGCGCCTGTTTGGCGCCGCCATGTGTTTAAAGGGCATGGAGATCGCCATCGACAGCACTATCGACTACACCCGCGAGCGGGTGGCTTTCGGGCAGCCGCTGCTCGACAACCAGGTGGTCCACTTTCGGATGGCGGAACTGCAGACCGAAGTCGAAGCGTTGCGCTCGCTGGTCTACCGGGCCACCGAGGAGTATATCAACGGCGGCGACGTGACCATGCTGGCCTCCATGGCGAAGCTGAAGTGCGGCCGCCTCGGGCGCGAAGTCACCGACGCCTGCCTGCAATACTGGGGCGGTATGGGGTATATCGAGGACACTATTGTCAACCGTATGTACCGCGACTCGCGCCTGACTTCCATCGGCGGTGGCGCCGACGAAGTGATGCTCGGCATTATTTGTAAACTGATGGGCATTCTGCCGAAAAAACGCAAAGGGTAACCCGCCATGGCGCTACCGGAGTGTAAAACCCTGTTGCTCGAGCGGCGCGACCACGCGCTCTATATCACCCTGAACCGTCCGCAGGCCCGCAACGCCATGAATCGGGCCATGGTGGGCGAACTGACGGCGGTATTGGACGCCGTCGAAGCCGATCTGGACGTGCGTGCGCTAGTGCTGCGCGGCAGCGACGGACACTTTTGTGCCGGCGGTGATATCAAGGATATGGCCACTGCCCACGCCGCGGCCGCTGAGGGTGACAGCGAAGCGTTTTACCGCCTCAACCGCAGTTTCGGCGAGTTGATTACGCGGGTGAACGCTGCGCCGCAGGTGGTGGTGGCGGCACTGCAGGGTGCGGTGATGGGCGGTGGTTTCGGCCTCGCCTGTGTCTCCGATGTAGCGCTCGCCGACCAGAGTGCGCGCTTCGGCTTGCCGGAAACCAGTCTCGGTATCCCCCCCGCGCAGATAGCGCCCTTTGTCGCCAGCCGCATTGGTTTGACCCAGGCGCGGCGCCTGGCGTTGCTGGGGTTGCGGATCGGCGCCGATGAAGCGGCGCGACTGGGCATTGTGCACGAGGCCGTCACCGATGCGGCGGCGTTGAGCGCCGGCATTGATGAGGTTTTAGCGCAACTGAAACGCTGCGCACCGGTGGCCAACCGGGTCACCAAATCGCTGCTGTTGGCGACCCGGACGCGGGAACTGGAGGCGTTGCTGGACGATGCGGCCGCTGAATTTGCCCGCGCCGTTACCGGCCCGGAAGGTGGCGAAGGTACCCGGGCGTTTGTAGAGAAACGCCCGGCGAGTTGGAATCAGTGAAGAGAGTGGACGTCAGTTGGACTTAGGTAGTGGAAGGGCCGGTAAACCGTGCAAATCCCCTTGCTTCGACCGATAACAATTTTCACCCAAAATGGATTTTGGTTTTCTTAACTGGCACGGTCTCGATCCGGGTATGGCCCTTCGGGACACGCCGTGAATACCCGCAAGCGGGCCCGGCCCGAAATCATCGATTTCGGTCGTTGCGCGGGGCGAAGCAGTGCTTCGCTGTTTCCCGCTCCACCCCTGTAGGCTCTGCGCCAGCATCCCTGCTGGCGAAGGTCCCGAAGGGCCATACCCGGATCGAGACCTCAGTGCAACCGACGTAAAAACGTTTTCTGGTCAAAGCACTAGTAGGTACCATTGCCGACAGTGGATGCTTAACGTGAGTGCCATCAGGGTGGGTAACGGAGGTTTTTATCTATGACTTTTAGCACGCTGCTGGTTGCTAACCGCGGGGAAATCGCCGTACGCATCATACGCACAGCAAAACAACAGGGCTACCGCACAGTGGCGGTCTACAGCGAAGCCGACGCTGATGCCCTGCATGTGCGCGCTGCCGATCTGGCGGTGTGTATCGGACCGGCCGCGGTGGGTGAATCCTACCTGAGTATCGACAATATCATCGCCGCCGCCGCTAAAACCGGGGCCGACGCCGTGCATCCGGGTTACGGGTTTTTATCGGAAAACCCCGAGTTTGCCCGCGCCTGTGCAGCGGCCGAATTAGTCTTTATCGGCCCGCCCGCCGCTGCTATCGAATTGATGGGCAGCAAGCGGCGCTCGAAACTGGCGATGCTGGAGGCAGGCGTACCCTGTATTCCCGGCTATAGCGGTGAGGAACAGAGTGACGAGCGCCTGGTCGCGCAGGCCGAGACCATCGGTTACCCGCTGATGATCAAGGCCTCGGCCGGCGGCGGTGGGCGCGGTATGCGCCTGGTGCACAGCGCGGCGGAGATCGCCGCCCAACTGCGCAGCGCCCGCTCCGAAGCCACCAGCGCTTTCGGCAGCGGTGAGCTGATTCTGGAAAAGGCCCTGCTGCGCCCCCGCCATATAGAAATCCAGGTGTTTGCCGACTCCCATGGCAACGTAGTCTACCTCGGGGAGCGTGACTGCTCGATTCAACGCCGGCACCAGAAAGTGGTCGAAGAGGCGCCCTCGCCGTTTGTGGACGGGGCCTTGCGCCGGCATATGGGCGAGGCGGCGGTGCAGGCGGCCCGGGCCTGCGATTACCGCGGCGCCGGCACGGTGGAGTTTTTGGTCGACGCCGATAAAAACTTCTATTTTCTCGAGATGAATACGCGCCTGCAGGTGGAGCATCCGGTCACCGAATTGATTACCGGCACTGACCTGGTGGCCTGGCAACTTGCAGTAGCCCGGGGGGAGACGTTGCCGCTGACCCAGGCACAGATTGCGCTGTGTGGACATGCCGTCGAGGTGCGACTTTACGCCGAGGACCCGCGGCGCAATTTCCTGCCGCAGACCGGTGAGGTGTTGCGCTGGCGCACCGCCGCCGGCGAGCACCGGCGCACCGACCATATGCTGGAAGACGGCTTGACTGTCAGCTCCCACTACGATCCCATGCTGGCAAAAATTATCGCCTGGGGAGAGGACCGTGAACAGGCGTGCCGGCGGTTACAACGGATGCTGGAAGAGACGCAGTTGCTCGGCGTGGAAAACAATCTATATTTTTTGCAACGGCTTATCGCCCACCCGCACTTTCGCCGCGGTGAGGCCACCACCGCGTTTCTGGAGGAGCAGTTCAGCGACGATCCGAGCATACAACCGCGGGTGGCGGCGCCGTGGGAGATTGCTCTGGCGGGCGTGATTTTTCACTGTGCTGCTGCTCGGGTTGGTCGGGGTTCCCGCCGCCAAGATTGGAGCAGCGGCCCGACGCTGACCACCGGTTATATTCTCGGTTGCGGCGCCGCTGAGACGCCCGTCGAGGTGACCGCCGTCGACACCGGTTCACAAAATCGCTACCGCGTGATCGTGGCTGACAGCACCCTTGAGATAACGCTGTTAACGCTGACCGATGGGCAGTGTGTTTACCTCCTCGACGGTGTGCGCCGCGCACTGGGCTGGGTTGCCGGCGGCACTGATATCTGCGTGAATCTGCCTGGGGGTGCCCTGCGCTTTAGCGACCTGACCCAGATGGCGGCCCGGGCCGACGGCGGTGCCGGCAGCGGCGAGGTCACGGCCCTGATGGACGGCGCCGTGGTGGATGTGCTGGTCAAACCCGGTGACCGGGTCAATGCCGGCGACACCCTGCTGGTGTTGGAGGCGATGAAAATGGAACACCCGCTGAAAGCGGATCTGGACGGCGTGGTGGACAGCATTCTGGCGCGCGCCGGCGAACAGGTCAAAGCCCGGCAGTTGCTGGCGACGGTCAACGCCGACGCGGCGGCTTAACCGCATAAACCCAAGCTATGGGAAGGTAGGTATTTATGAGCTTCGATATCGACACGACCCGTCTGGCGACCCCTTTCTACACCGACAGCCATCACCAGTGGCGCAGTCAGTTGCGCCGCTTTGTGGAGCGGGAAATTATGCCCTGTGTCGACCAGTGGGAAGAACAGTGCGATATGCCGGCCTCCCTGTGGCAGAAGGCCGCCGAGGTGGGGCTGTTGCAGATGGGTTACCCGGAGGCCTATGGCGGTGTATCCGAGGGCATCGATGTGTTCCACAACATTGTCGCGGCGGAGGAACTGGCCCGCTGCGGCGCCGGCGGTGTCGGCGCGTCGCTGATGGTGCACAGTATCGGTTTGCCGCCGATAGTGAACTATGGTCCCGAGGCTATGAAACAGGCGGTGATCCCACCGGTATTGCGCGGTGAGAAACATATTTCCCTCGCCATTACCGAGCCTTCCGGCGGTTCCGATGTCGCCAATATTCAAACCAGCGCGCGCCGCGACGGCGATGACTTTATTGTCAATGGCGCCAAGACGTTTATCACCGGCGGTATGCGCGCCGATTACTTTACCACAGCGGTGCGCACCGGCGGTGAGGGGATGGAAGGTGTGTCGCTGCTACTGATTCCGGCGACTGCAACAGGTTTTTCCCGCACCAAACTGGAGAAGAAACAGGGTTGGCTCTGTTCCGACACCGCCACACTGTACTTTGACAATGTGCGGGTGCCGGCGGCGAACCTGATCGGCGAAGAGAACGGCGGTTTTCTGCCCATCGTCCACAACTTCAACCACGAGCGCCTGGCCATGACGGCTATCGCCCTGGAGTCCTCCCGCGTGTGCCTGCAGGAGGCCGTCGACTGGGCGCGCCAGCGCGAGACTTTCGGCCGGCCCCTGTCGCAACGCCAGGTGATCCGCCACAAATTTGCCGAGATGCAGCGCCGCATCAACGCCACCCAGGCCTATATGGATACCTGCGCCTGGCAGGTGACCCGGGGCTGTGCCAGTCCCGCCGCCATTTCGCTGATGAAGGTACAGGCCACCCTGACCATGGAATTCTGCGCCCGCGAGGCGATGCAGGTGATGGGAGGGATCAGTTTTATGCGCGAGTGTCGCACTGAGCGGATTTATCGGGAAGTGCGAGTAAATGCCATTGGTGGGGGCTCCGAGGAGATTATGCGCGATCTGGCGGTGCGGCAGATGGGGATTTAGTTGTTTGGTTGATGCCGGTAGTTACTGAAACGTGAACCTTTACCGTAAGTAGGGGGTGTTATGAAAGACCTGTCCGCTGAGCTGAATAAAAACCTGATCGAACGCGTTGCCATGGGCGATATCCTGCGCCGCCGCGCCCGCGATGCCGGGCCGCGCGAAGCGCTGGTGGAATTTGTCGACGGCGAGCGCCGCGCCGTGACCTACCTGGAACTAAACCGGCGCGTCAACCGGCTGGTGCGCGGCCTGCGCGCCAGGGGATTGGAACCGGGCGACAAGGTCGCCCTGCTGGAGGGCAATACCATTGACTTTGCCACCGTGGCATTTGCCTGTTACAAGGCGGGTTGGGTGTTTGTGCCGATAAACTTTTTGCAAAATCCCGATGATATCCGTTATAACTTCGAGCACGCGCAGGTCAGTGCGGTGATTTATAGTTCCCTGTTGGAAAATATTGCCGTCGATTGCGGCAAAGACCTGGCGCATATCAGGTTTACTGTCAGCATCGGCACCGAGGCTGGTGCAGCGGATGCTCGCCTGGCGGACCTGATGGATGAGAGTGCGGAGACGGAAATTCTCGACACGGTCATTAAAGACCGGGACACGGCGCAGATTATCTACACCAGCGGCACCACCTCTCGCGCCAAAGGTGTCATGAGTTCGCACCTGGCGCTGTTTCTCGCCACCCTGAACAATCCCCTGAGTGTGGGCTTTGCCCGGTATCACCGTCACCTGTCGGTGTTGCCGCTGTTCCATATCGCCGCCCAGGTCAACTATTTATGCACCCTGCAGTTGGGCGGCACGGTGGTGCTGTTGAACCAGTTCGACCCGGTGCAGTTTGCCGACACCATGGCGCGGGAAAAAATTGCCGGCACGGCGTTGCTGCCGATGATGTGGCAGGCTCTGTTGAACGTACCCGACATCAAGCAGCGGGATTTTTCTGCGCTCGAGACAGGTATCTACGCCATGGCGCCGATTGCGAGAGCAACGCTCGAAGCGTTGCGCAGCACTTTCGATTGCAAGTTCCACCTCGGCAGCGGACAGACCGAATTCACGCCAGTGCCTTGTGTGTTTCTCGACGGCACCGAAACCCAGTTCGGCGAGGGCAACTATTGGGGCAGTGCCACCATGGTGGCGGACCAGGCGGTGCTGGACGACCACGGCAATGAACTGCCGCCCGGAGAAGTGGGGGAAATCTGCTGGCGCGGTCCCCAGGCGATGAACGGTTACCTGAACAATCCCGAGGCGACCACCGAGGTGCACCGCGGCGGCTGGCACCGCAGCGGTGATCTCGGTCTGATCGACGATAAAGGGCAGTTACTGTTTGTCGACCGTAAAAAAGACATGATCAAAAGCGGTGGTGAGAATATTGCCAGCAACAAAGTGGAGAAGGTCATCCTGGGGATTGAGGGCGTGCTGGTTACGGCAGTATTCGGCGTGCCGCACCCGCACTGGGACGAGGCGGTTTGCGCGGCGGTGCAGGCCGCACCCGGGGTGAACTTGACTGAAGCTGAGGTGATCGATCACTGTAAACGACATCTCGGCGGTTACGAGGTGCCCAAGCGCGTGCTGTTTCCCGACAGCCTGCCGTTTACCGCCAGCGGCAAGGTGCAGAAGCAGCCGTTGCGCCGGAAGTACCGGGATCTGTTTACCGGAACGGGTGCTACAAGGGATCAGTGACCAGATATCCAAAGTTGTCCTTAACACTGATTTCACCTGTTTGATCAGGGTGGAACGTTTGCCGGCGCCCAATGCCGGCACTCAAAGGCGCCCGGGGGAGTTTTCTCGGGACGAGATCAGGCGGGTTGTTCGCGGCCGTCTTTGAGGCTGTCTTTACATCTGTAGGCGGCTCTGGAGGATGGGTAACCGCCGCTGCGGAAAATTTTCTGTAAAAATCACCGGTATTGCCCGGTCCTCTGCATTTCTTTTAGCTACACTGGAATGACCTGTTCCAAGTTTTCCCGTGCCTGCTCCCTTGTTGAGGCAGTGTTGGCGGCGTGCGTAAAATGCGCAAGCAGTCTGCTCGGGTGTGTTAGAAAGAGATGTTATAAAGCTACATCGAGATGCAGAAAAAAGAAGTTCTTTTCGTTGTTTTAGGTGCAGTTCTACTATCCAACCTGGCTATTGTTGGTACCTTGATAGCCAAGGGATTTTTTGCCGGCGACAAGACCGGGCAGGTTGCCGCCGACATCGCGCCGGACGGTGATGAGCCGCCTGGTGAGGAGGCTGATCCCGGCGCCGAACTCGGTCTTGCCCAGGTGCACGGAGTCAACTATTTGCGCCAGATATCAGAGGCTATGAGTATTTGCGAGGACAAATTTTTGACAGCCACTTCCAGTATTCGTAAGAGCTACGAGTTTAAGGATTCAGAAAGCCACTTTTCGGCAGCAGAAGAGCTGTATCGTGTCTTTATCGAATACGAGACACTCTGGGAGCCGAATAGTCCTCCTAAGGGATTCAGCGTGGTTTGCGAAGTATCGGCGGTTACGCGAGCAATTGCCTCCTATAAGGTTTTGCCTTTGTAGTCATTATAGTCAAGCGACCTGTTATTTTTAATGGGCCGCAGTATTTGGTAGTCGTACGACAGGTATTGTCAATTTCCCCGGCAATCACCTGATAGCGATATTTCAACCACTCATGAATCCCCTGGCATGTGCCTGTGCCGCCTGCTCTAACTGCCTTGTTTGCGGTATAAGCAGTCAGTGCAATCGAGAACGCGAGCTTCATATCGGGTTTTGACATGTCCAGCGTATATCACTCGGCATTAGAACAAGTGGGGTCGGTTATAGACCCATTCAGCCGTATCCAGGCGATATGTCAGACGAACTAAGCGGAGTTATTGAAAGCTCAACAGGTTCTGTTCAATTTTTTTTGGATTTGCTGCGGATAAAATTCCATTCATCGAGCGAAACCATCAATTTATCCGTGTCTCCAGAGTCAACCTGTCCCCGACAGGCAGTCGCCTTATGCGCGGGCCGCCGGCGCCGGCCACGGCATTCAGGAAAGCGGGTGTGACAGAGGGTACGGGCGGCTCTCCCATACCGCCAGGCTGCTCGTCACTGGGAAGGATATAGACCTCTATCGGCGGCCGCTCGCCGGGTGGCTGATTACCCCGGCCCGCACTTCGAGGTCCCGTTGTTTCACCTGCCCCTCCGGGCCGCCGCCTGCTCCAGCATTTCGCGCGCCGCTGCGAAGAAAGCTGCCCAGGCCAGCAGGATTTTTCCAAGGAACAAGTCTTGTGGGAACTGTAGTGAGAGTTTCATGACTTTTTGTGTCGCCCGTTGTATGTTGCCAATGCCAATAACACCCTAATGTGGGGAATGGAAATCAAGTTGTGGGAGCGCGCGGGTGCATTTGACGCTATGAGTAGCGCGGGACAGACGACATTTTGTCGCTGGGGACAGTTTATGTCACGCATCTAATTCCCTACAACTTTGGCCAGAGCACAGTGCCCTGAAGGTGAGGTCAGGGTAGTGCAAGAGTGTAGTGGTCAGTATTCACCGGCTGGCGTCGGTAGACGATCTGGGTCATCCGACCGAAATGGGCCCAAGAGCATGAAAACGTGGTTTATCCCCTTACACTCAGTCTCTATAAGAAATACACCGCTTCTTTAAATCTCTTTTTATCTGTTTGATAGCCGCTGCACGTCCTTTATTCGCTGATAAGATCTCAAGGCGTGAAAGGCCTTGCTCGAGGTCATGTATCAAACGAACGCGCTCTTTGGCCACCATTGTTCGACCGCGCCATAACCGCTGCCGTTCACTTTCCCGCAGTTTCATCCAAGCCTTAATCTTACGTTTTGGCGGCACGGGTATTCGATAGCCGATATTGTGGCATGGCCTATTGCACTTTGCGCAGGTTACCTCTTTATCGTAGGGACGTGACCTTCTGTAGGATTCTCGACAATCGAAGCACAACCAGGAATCGTTACTCATTTCTTTTGGGTCCAGCAAGTTGTAGAGAGACGTATTCTAAGATAGTGACGAATTTTTATCGACCTGGAGTATCGATCCCGAACCGATGGGTGTGAACCCTGCGGATACGCGATGGCCTTTTCAGGTGCAACCGCTCTTGGCTCAAGTAAAGGAGCAAGCCCGGGACACTGAGTCGTTAATAACTTAAGACACAGCTAGTGTGGTGCTTCAAATAAACTGCAGATTAAGATTGACCTTGGTATAGTTAGTAAAATTCACTTTGCCGAATTATCACCATGCGAGTAGCAACTCCCATAACGCTGTCAGATAAAGAACACTACTCTGCCCCCAGCATCTATGGCTTGATCAGCGTCGAGTGTCTGTCCCAGCAGGCTTCTCCATCAAAGTTGAGTGCCTCTCCCGCCCGCCAAGGCGTCTGCCCTTCGTATAAGAGGCGTGGTGTCCAAAGCCTCAGCAATATGCTGACATTTTTTCGACCGGTATGAATGATATGGTTCTTCTGGGCAGATTATCGAGTTGATGAGGCGGTGTTTACAGCAGGTGGACATGGACAAGCCGGCTCGCGTCACCTGCTTCCACAGGCAGTGGCAACAATGTTACTTGGAGAGAGTGGCTGACACTTTCTACATCCGTTAGGCACCCCTTGCCCGCATCAACACTATGCGTATTTACGCTGCAGATAGTATCCACCGGTTGGCCGCGGTGGATGATCTGGTTCATCCTCTTAAACTTTACCCTTCTACTCTCTTTGTCGAATATTGACATTATTTGACATAAAGGCTAGAGTCGCCGTAACTATATGACGGAGGCGCACACGATGGCGAGCAGTATGAACTTATCCCTAACTGATGAGCTGCGAGACTTTATCAATAGCCGCACGGGTGATGCCGGTCTCTATGCGACACCAAGCGAATATCTCCGAGATTTGATCCGCCGTGACATGGAATCCCAATCGATAGTTAAGCACGTGCTGGGTGGTTTAGATGATTTGTCTCATGGCCGTTTTTCTGACAAATCCATCCTCGATATAGCACAGGAGGAGTGATTCGATGGCAGGGAAGCGAAGACATTACATTCTAACTGAAACTGCCGAGGGCGATTTTCGAGCGGCGTGGCAATGGTCTTTGTCCAGATGGGGAAAGGCGTTGACCAAACAGTACTTTACTGATTTGCACAAATGTGCTGAAAGTATTGCTCAGAACCACAATCATTGTGCCTCCATAGAGTCTATTGTCGACACAGTCGAATTGAGTATTTATCCCATTCGGGAGCACTACCTGGTGTATGTACCCACTAGTAATGGTTGCATAGCTATCGTTGCCCTCATTCGACAGACTCGGGATGTGCCAGCAGTCCTCGATGCCAACGGCTTTTTAATTCAGCGGCAGTTGAAAGAGATATTTGAAAAGCTGGAAAGAGGAGCGATACCGAATTTGAAAAAGTGAGGGTATTCTGGGTACAGTTTATTGTTCACTGAGCAAAGTTTAGGCGTAAAGCGCCTTGGAGTTTCCTCGATAAAAGTAAGCAGCGATATATAGATTGATTTTTCTAAAGGGTACTACCATCAACTCAAAAAGAAATGTATACGTTACTTAAGCCAGAAAGAAAAAACTAGTGAGTTTCTTACAAATAAATAAGTGAGGTACCGGGTACCGGGGACACTGAGTCGTTAATAACTTAAGAAAGAGCTAGGGCATGCACTGTCAAAGGAGGCACGGTGAGGGCAAGCACCGTTAAGCTGAGGGAAGTTCAGTCTGTCCCAGCTAATCCTTAACCGATAGGTTTGGTAATTTGGTAACGAATACCCCTGGCACGGCTTCGAGTGTCTGTCCCAGCAGGTTTGCCGCGGCCGAGTCCGCCGATCACGCCCGCCAACTGCAGGTTGTCGTATATCAGTGCCAAGCCGGCTCCGACAATGGGTAGCGGCGAGTCGTCCGCCTCGAGGCCGCGTTTGTGATTGCGAATCAGAATGACTTCATTTCTGAAATGGTGATGCCAGCGGCGGCGCTGTTGGTTGATGGTGTTTTTCACAAGCAGTCACTCCGCATGGATTTTAGTAAAGAAGATACTACACAGAAGAAGTGGCAGATGTATGAAATACGGATGATCGACATGCCCGCCCGTACCTGAAATCACCGATACAGACAGTAGACATTGTCAACGGTTGAGGTAGAGAATTGACCTCAAACAATCTATTTTCATAAAACAGTAATATTTTTGTCATCTTGCAGATGCAGAATCGAGGTCAAGCGTTCTGCAATACTACATGCAAATATTGCTATTTCCACACGCTTTTATCCTCACTTTGGAATATTGAAAACGAACAAGGAACTTTGTCATGGTAAATGTGATTCCTGATTAAATTCGTCGCTGAGTACTTTCTAATTTTTCCCGTTTTCCGAATGCAAGAGCTTGGACTCCAACTTGGACTCCAAGATGATAGCTTGCTTTGTCTATTACTCAGGCAAAGCCTTATTAATTGGAGAAATAAAACGTGTATTCCAGACTTTTGACGGCTTTTTTCACGCTACTGCTTTCCCATACTTTGGTTGCGCAGGTTTTTCCCCCAGAGAATTTAACTGGCCCGGAGATCGATGACGACGGAAGCTTTTCAATAACCTGGCAAACACCGCCGAACCCCATTTTTGACAAACCCTACGACTTTGAAGAATACAGAATTAGTCTCAGCAAATTAAGTGTCGGTGTTATCGGTGAATACACAGCGAGATATCAAGATACGAGTTACAGCTTCAGTAACCTTGAAGACGGGATTTATACGGTTCGTGTCAAAATATGCTGGGTAGAATATATCACAGACGATCGAGAGAGAGTACGATGCGGCGCCGCGCCTCCCGTTGAGGTATTGGTGCAATCCGGTCCGCCGCTGGTACCAGCGGTTAGTGCATACTTTAGTCCCGTTTCGGTTGTCAGCGGAGACTATGCCCGGTTGCACTGGTCTTCCACTCATGTAACTCGTTGCAGCGGCATCCCCGATGACCCGACAACAGTGCCAAATGGGTCTAAGAATTATAGGATACTTCGAACCACTGATTGGACGGTTACTGTGACCTGTATTGGCCCTGCCGGCAGTGCCGTCGGGACTGCAATGCTACGGGTAACTGTGCCCGACCAGACATTCACTTTCCAATGGCAAGGGCAGGACCAGGGGCCCTTTTTCGACACTGATGGCGTTTTTGACCTGTACGCCGAGCTTTCCAATGGTGGCTATCTGGTTGTCTATCAAACAAATCCGGACGGCTCGACCACACTGACAGAACGGCGCGGTAATCCGAGAACTGTCAGCGTTACAGGGCCCGGCACCTACAGCTTTCAGAGTAAAAAATGTCGGACTGTTTATATTGGCGATGATCGGGAAAAAGAGGTTTGCGAAGAACTATCTACTAAGATTTCAGTCACTGTCGGCGCTTCTGTTCAGCCGGTGCTGTTTGCTCCCGACAGTCACAACCTGTTGATTGGGGATATCAACAGCGACGGACTAGACGATATCTACCTGCAAGCCAAAACCGCAGACAACAGCAGTTATCTTATCAATAGCGTGGATGCTGCCGAGCCCTACTTCCTGGCCCCTGTGCTCAGACTCGATCCTGTCGATACCACCGGTATAAGTCTGCGTAACGTACCCTATTCCGTACTCGACTATAATGGAGACACCTATAATGATTTACGAGTCGAGTTTACCGATTCGGTATACGGCGCCGCAGTGGAAGTGGTCGTCGCGGGGGGGGGCTCAATCCGAGTATTCTGTTACAAGAATTCAGTATTGACTCCGGCTACCATTTCACAGTGCCGGCATCGACAGCGCCGATGGCAGTTGCAGCATCTGATGTCGTTACAAACAATGATGTCAGGCAGACAGATTTAACCGGCAGCACTCAAGGGAGTTACCAAGTTACAAAGGCGGGAGCATTTTCCTACAGCATACCGTTGTTCTCCGTTCGCGGGAATGGTGGTGTCACACCGCAACTGAGTTTGGATTACTCGAGTCAGGCCGGCAACGGGGTAGCTGGTGTCGGTTGGTCTATAGGGGGCCTTTCCACTATTACCCGATGTCGAAAAACACTGCAGCAAGATCAAAATCCCCAGCCGATTACTTGGTCGAGCCTTGATGCGTACTGTCTCGACGGTATTCGTCTTATCCAGATGAGTAACGGGCTCTATCGCCCGGAGGTAGACGATGGCTATACTACGGTATCCATGCGTGGTTCTTCACATAACCCCGATTACTTTATTGTAAGGCGGCGCGACGGATCAGAAACCCGATATGGCGGTGAAGGCGATTGGGATTCAGAGTTAAGGGGCAAACTGGAAAACGGTACCTTCGCCGATGAAATTCTTGCCTGGAGCATAACTAGATTTCAAGACAGTGTCGGTAATTTTATTGCTTTTGATTACCTTAACTCCCCTGACAGTATGGATATCTTCGCAATAAGATATGGATATATCAGCGATACTTCCTGGGTAAACGGTTGGTCTTACCAGTACCGATTTTATTATGACCAGCACAATGATGCTCGAAGCAGTTACGTCGAAGGCTTTAACTTTAAAAATCCTAACTTGTTGACAGGTATTCGACTCACAGACCCGGCTGGCAATGAGTTTCGAGAGTATTTCCTAAACTACAATGAAAATCTGGCCAATCGCAATACATCTTTAAACTATCTAACCAGCATACAGGAATGCGTGGATACGCTATGTCGTGAGCCTACGCTTTTTACATGGAATCTGGCAGAGAGAAGATTTCGGAGTACTCCCTACGAGTTCGATATCAATATTAAAAACTCTGGCTCGTTGATATTTGCCGATTTTAACGGCGACGAAAAAACGGATATCGCCTGGCAGAGCCAAAACGGCATTGAGTGTGCCCTGAGTCAGGGAACAACACTACAGCGAACCAATTTCATCAATGGTAGTGTAAGTGCTGATAGCAATAAATTCCTTTCTGTAGTTGATTTTAACGATGATGGCAGGGACGATATTGCTACCTATTGGCTAAATACTGATTTGAAGATATATCTTTCGCAGCGCCATGGTTCTGGCGATTGGAGGTTATCAAGTCAGGCCATAGTTCCCCCTAATTTACCGACAAGACGTTTGTATTTTGGCGACGCTGACGGTGATGGCTTGGCTGACCTGATAGGGTCGACTACCTTTGCTTCAGATGCCGGCGTCGGCGCGTTTAGAACCTTTCCCCTAACACCGAGTTCGTCATCCACATCTGTCTATACGCCTTATGAAGTGGGCCCGGAAGAGCGGGTTCGCTTTCTGTTGGAGCAGGGAAACGGTACCTATCGCATACATTCCAAAGTGCAACGGCTGGCTGAGAATGCAGAGGGCGTAGCGGATTTCAATGGCGATGGTGTGGTTGACTATGTTGCCTTTGATACTGAAAACCTCTACTCCTGTGATCGACCACCACCTGGTTACACTTACTCCCAAACACGTATCAATTGCCTGAATACACAGACTTTTGTGCCTTTTATAAAGAAAAAGGCCCGGCTAGGCAGTGACGGTCGTCTGTATTCACCTACTGCTGAGACGGACGTCTATCTGGTTCCATACGGTGTCGAATCACTGCCCAAATCCTTCTGGGAAGCTTCCAAGTATCGTTTGGTCGATTTGAATAATGACGGTCTCACCGACATCATCTATCTGACAGACGTTGTGCCGGGTGGTATTGGCGGGGGTGGAAAAATAAAAATCGGTGCCGGCGATTGGCTGTATATAATGAATAATGGCAACGGTTTTGAGCCTGCTCAAGTCTTGGTCGATTTGCCCGATCCGATTCAGGGTGATGCGACTACAGTCTACTTCGACCAACCCTTCCATTATCGCCACGACACTGCAGCGCAGGTTGTCGACCTCAATGGTGACGGCTACGAGGACTTTGTTTGGTTTCAATTTGCCGAATTGGGTTATAACGGCAACCAAGGTACCCGCGGGCGACTTAAAGTCAGTTATTGGGACATTGGCGCCAATCGTTTTTCACCCGCCGTCGATTTTTGTCCAAGAGGTTCGAATAATTGTGATTTTTACTACAGCTACTTTTACTTATTTTCCAGTAATCCCCACAACTATTTCCGAGATATTAATGGTGATGGCTATGTCGACTATATCCACTATGACGATGGCAGGCTGAAGATCTACTATGCTGAGCCGGGTTCACCGACAAGCGCCCCGGCGGACAGTAAGATTGCCTCAGTGATAACAGGGCTTGGTCATAAAACAGACATCACCTATGAAAGCGCCGTCACTTCAGATCATTATGCCGGCTTGCAGGTTGATCCTGTCGTCAACTGCAACAGTGTATCAAGCTGTTGGGCGGAGCAGCATGCTGTTGCAACAGTGAATGAGTACTATGAAACACTGGTTGATCCATTTGCGGATATACAGCAAAACTCTCAGAGTCTGGGTGCCGTCCAGCACGTTAAAACGATGACCGGTGCGCTCCCCATCGTTACGCGTGTAGCAACCTCTGCGCCGGCGGCAAACGATTTGACTGCTGCTGCCGTCGATCAAGCGGCTACGCAAGTGACCAGTTACTACTATGCCGGTATTAAGCTGCAAGCCGCCGGTCGCGGCTTTCTCGGTTTCGAAAGCATCAAAGCCATAGATGAGCAAAGTGGCATGGAAACTATTGAAAGCTATCGGCAGGATTGGCCGCTGATCGGCAGGCTTACCAGTGCTGAAACGCGCTCTGCCGAGGGGCATTTGTTGGCGCGAGAACACCACACCTGGTCGCTGCACAACTGGCAGTCAACCTGGCCTCAGGAGGCTATCGAAAACGGCACCGCCAGCCTAGGTGTCATGCAGCCTTACAAGTCTGTTTCTGTGCGTGAGGACTATGCATTGGCCAACAATGGGGCGAGCCAGGGAATATTGCTTAGCACCACCACAACAACGGTTAATCAGATAGACGAGTACTTGAATATACTGAGTATGACTGAGTCTGTAGAAAATAATGCCGGGCAGGTTCTCAGCACAAAAACTACCGTGAAAGAATATGGTACGACCGCCTGGGAGAGGCAGTTGGCCAGATTGTCTCGCTTGTCCGTTACCGAAATCCGCAACGGGAATACGCAGACCCGCACCTCGACCTTCGGTTACCATACTACCGGTTCACTCCGTGGCATTCTGGTTTCCGAAACTATCGAACCGGATGATGCCGCCTTGACTGTCACTAAAACCTATCACCACGATTCCTTTGGTAATGTGACACAGACTTTGATTACAGCACCGTCGGGAGAAGTGAGGGAGTCGCAAAGAATCGTTTACGATGAATTTGGACGTCAGCCAATCGAGGTTTATGAGGGTGTTACAAATGCTTTCGGCAACAGGGTTGAGTTGCAGACTGAAGCTTATATACGGGATAAATTCGGTAATGTCATTGAAGCTGACAACCGTGTCGGTCTGAACCGATGGATAAAATCACGTGCCAACAGCAGTGCTTTCGGCCTCGTTTACTTTCAGGCCTCTGCAGATGGGGCTTACAGTGCCACCACGCTGGCCAGGGGCGCCAGTGGTATCTGTCCCACGGCGACAGCCTATTACAGTCGTAATCGCCGTGGAGACGGCGGCGAAACACGTCAGTGCTTCGATATTGCGTCGCGGCTTATTCGCTCTGTATCGCAAGGGTTTGACGGGCGATGGGTATTTGTCGACTATGAATACGATCGCCGCAACCTCCTGGTCAGGGAGACTGAGCCATATTTTTCCGGTTCGACCAAATACTGGATCGAGTATGACCATGATATTCTCGGGCGCCAAGTAGAGGTTCGCCACCCGTTCTATGGCTCTACCAGGACGGTATATGATGGTTATCAATCCACCACTTATAATGCTGCCAACAAGAAGCACTCAAGAACTGTAAATGCACTAAACCAGTTAGTATCGTCAGAGGACCACAACGGCTTTCGGTTGAGTTATGACTATGATGTTAATGGCTATCTAGCCAGGACGACTGACTCTGATGGCGTAGTCATAACCGTGAATTATGACAAACGGGGACGCAAACGCTGGATCAATGATCCCGATAGCGGCACCACCCATTTTGTTTACAATGCTTTTGGAGAATTACTAAAAACAACAGATGCCGAAGGAAATACCGTTGAGGAATCATATGATCACAGAGGCCGGGTTGTTGAGCGCAATGAGATTCGTACTACCGGAGAGATCGATGCCTTGTATCAATGGCAGTATGATTCGGCCGACAATGGCTTGGGACAGTTGGATTATGTAACGGACTTAAACAGCGATTATTTTCAAGTAGTGGCTTACGATGATATGGGGCGGCCGGGCGCCAAAATGACACGTATTGCTGGTTATGCTAATCAGGTAGCCAGTCATTATGAAGGATGGTCTTATGATGCTCTAGGCCGCCTGGTGAAAGTTTTCGACGCGGCCAGAGGCTCGGCAACCTGGAATGAAAACGGGGTAGCGCGTTACTATAACCAACATGGCTTCCTGGCCCGCCTTTCCGGCACTGGATCTGCAGCGAATGAGGATTACTATACCGTTCAATCTGTAGACCAGCACGGCAATATAGATGCGTCGCAGTACGGAAATGGTATCGTGTATCTCACTGCGAGTTATGCCGCCGACAGCGGCCTGGTGGAGTGGCAGCAGGCAAGCAGTGATATCACCGCCCATGTGGGCACGTTACAATACCGCACCTATGGCTGGAGTGCTCTGGGCAATCTCGATTATCGACAAGCCAACGGCCTGCGTCTTACCGGCGGTCAACAACTCGCGACCCGGAATTTGCGTGAGGACTTTACTTACGATGCCATCAATCGCCTGACTGGCTACACCGTATCCGGGGATGCCGCCCACACCGTCGCCGTGGGTTATCACGCCAATGGCAATATCAAACGCAAGTCCGATGTCAGTGCCTCTGATTACGTCTATGGTGGCGGCCGGCCGCATACCGTGACCGCAGCCGGGAGCCATAACTACAGCTACAACAGCAACGGCCAGATGGTCAGTGGTGCAGGGCGGACGCTGACGTATAGGGCGATGGGTAAGGTGGATACTGTCGCGCGGGCTAGTCGAACCACCCGCTTTTTCTACGGGCCCGACCAATCTCGCTATAAGCGGGTTGACACCAGCTCTGCCGGTGATGTTGTCACCTTGTACCTGGGGGCTGTGGAAAAAATCTACTATCCCGACGGCAGCAGTGAGTGGAAGCGATCGATTGCCGGCCGGGCACTGGTTACCGAGAGGTATACCGCCTCCGGCGCAGGTTCGGGCACTGAGCTTAACTACCTGTTATACGATCATTTGGGGAGTGTCAGCCATATCCTCAATGACGGTGGCGGTGTGAAAGCGGCGCTGGACTTCGATCCTTGGGGGGCGCGGCGCATTCCCGGCACCTGGCGTGAAATGTCGGCTACAGATATCTCAACACAGTACTGGAAAGCGATAAAACCCACGACATCGCGAGGGTTTACCGGTCATGAGATGGTCGATGAAATGAACCTGATTCATATGAACGGCCGTATCTATGACCAAAAGCTCGGGAGGTTCTTGCAAGCCGATCCGCTTATTCAGGCACCGGACAATGGGCAGAGTTTTAATCGCTATAGTTATGTTTGGAACAATCCGCTCAATGCGACTGACCCGAGTGGTTATTCCCGCGACGATCCGCGGCGCGATTCGGGGCGTCGCTCGGGAAGCAGTGGTCTGCCGATGGCCGGTGCGCCCATTATAGGTGCGTCGGAGATATCTTTTGTCAGTCCGGGAAATATCCTGTTGCGTGATAGCTTCTACGATTTGGAAAACTATGCATCGCCAAATGCAGTAGGAAATAGTACGATTGAGGGGCTTGGGAAGGCTCACGGAGGCAAAGAAAATAGCTTTTCGCTGTCGGTGGGGTTTAGTGTTGCGACGGGTGGGAAGTATACGAATGGTGAGGGGACTGCGTCGGCGGGGTGGGCTGTAGGCACCAATGTTGGTAGTGGTGGTGGCGGTGATGTTGCGCGCGGTGTTGGCATTAGGTTTGTTGAAGAGAACATTGCGGCAATCTTTCATGAACCATTGATTGGTATCGCTAATCCGATCATACCGATATTACCGGGTGATCCTTCTTTAGCTGATATATTAGGCACTGACCGTTTTGTTTCACCCTTCCCGGCGGCGGCAAGTTCAGAAGAGCAGTTAGGGCGCGATTTAGCGCCGGCTCTCGCAATGGTGGTTTCACTTATTGGGAGAAATCCAGGAGTTGGCAACTTAAGGGGAATACCTTTAAGCGAAGCTAAAGAGTTACTATCTAAGTGGGATAAAGCCACCTATAGCACTCTCTCTGATAGTATTAGAGATCATGCCAGAAGGCATGGTTTTGGAGGTGACATACCTAAATACCTTCGTAAGGCTGCAAATTTCAACAAGAAAGGTGCAAAGAAAACAATTCTTGATGATGGTGCAACTAGATGGAACAGGAAAAATGGTGAGTTCTTGATCGAACGCAATGGAAAAATTGTAACTTATGGTGTGAATTAATGGCTGTTTCTTACAAAAAAGTGTTGGCTGTTTTACTTAGACTTCTCGAAACTGCATTCTCTAATAGTTCTGTAAATAGAAAGGTTTTGCATGAGCTCGAGTGGCAAGCAGAAGAAGGGGGGTCTTCAGTTCTTGGAGAGGTTGAAGTGCGGGCTGATACAGTTATAGGTATTGCACGAACTTGTCTTAGAAAGCAGCCAGAAAATATCAATGAGTTAACTGATGCCTTAGAGGAAAGCTCAGTTTATCGCTCTGAAGTTTTAATTGATTGGTTGGCTAACAGCGGAGATGAGTTCCCTGATTTTTGTAGTTACATAGCAGCAATAGAAAATCTCCGCACATGTACAATAACGTTCCTTAGAGGGAGCTTGGGAAATTGAGGCATGAAGGTCGTTAATGACCCTTACGGTGTAAACGGCAGTGTCATCGATACCGCTGCTAATGATGTGCCAATTCTTTGAGGTACCGGGGACACTGAGTCGTTAATAACCTAAGAAACAGCGAGGACAAGCACCGCTAAACTGGGGGAAGCTCAGTCTGTCCCAGCCAGGCTGCCGGTTGTGATAGTTGTTCCAGGCGCCAGGGTCATTGCCCTGCGCAAGGGACGCCTTTGAGCAGCGCTACCAATGGGTGGGAAGGCAGGATACCGACAACCTCTTCCTGACCAGCCCGGGTGATGTGTTCACACTGGGACGGATTACCCGGCTGGTGAGGCGCTATGTGCAACAAGCCGACATCGACAAAACCGGTTCATGCCACCTGTTTTGGCACGCCATGGCCAAGGAAAACAAGTGCATGACCTCCCTCTCGACCAGGCTGAGGCGAGGAGACCCTAGGGCTTGCGGGGCATACGCTAACCCTGGGGAGGTACATAGGGTGGTTGGGTCTGGAACAAGAGGCGAACAACAAAGGGGATGAAAACGGCGGATTACCGTGTTACGATGCCGGTGTATGTACAAATGTCAATACAGGGATTGTCATGGGCTTCGAATGGGATGCGGCAAAGAATGCCGTCAATATTCGCAAACACGGTATCGACTTTGCCGATGTAGAAGATATCTTCAACCATCCCATACTGACGTTACCGGACAATCGGGACGATTACGGTGAAGAGCGTTGGGTAGCGATTGGCTGGGTACACACCTTGATGGGTGTGGTGGTTTATACCGAACGCCGGGATGATGTGATCCGCATTATCTCTGCCCGTAAAGCGACGAAATACGAGGTACGCCGATATGAACAAAACCTCAAAAACTGATTGGAAGCGCCTGGCTGAGATGCCGGATAAAGACATTGATACCAGCGATATCCCGGAGTTAGGCGACGAGTTTTTCCGTAACGCGCAAGTGCGGGTACCGCCGAAACAACCTGTGACTCTGCGGCTGGATGCCGATGTGTTGGAGTGGTTCAAAGCGCAGGGACAAGGTTATCAAACCCGCATCAACAAATTACTTCGCAGTTACATGGAGGCCCATCAAAGATAAGTTGAACAGACACGAGTTCCCTTCGAGGTCGGGTTATCTTTAGCCCCATTAACAGTTGGTTAGTGATTACATTTAGACAACTCTGTCGCCAACCCTGGCTGTAGGCAGAAAAATCTGAAACACACGTAATTCATTAAAACATGATTTCCCTGTGTTGCTAAAATGGCCGGTGACACACCACTAACCACAGTATGTCACCTGCTACCTATGACTAGCCAGCTATCAATCGGTGTAAGAACAAGAAACGCTGGCTGATTCGGACACTACCCAACCATAGGCAGTTCGATTACTCGACATGCTGATTAAGGTGGCAGAGTTTGGCACATACACATCATCAACCCAGCGATCAACGTTGTTGGCCTCACAGGAAAAGATCGCCAATTCGTCGATTTCACATGTCATGGAACATGACCTCGGTCCGGCATGGTGTGTGCGATTTCCTGTGACCTTACAAGATTTACCTGAATCCAGGCACCAAGCTTTAAACTCTCCGGCCGAGTTGCTGTTTCCACCAGAGGTGATGGACACAGTAACTTGCTGAGCACTTGCTTGTGAGAAAACTACACAGGCAAGTAAAACGAACACACCTTTTTTCAAAATCGGCTTAATCTGCATTTTCACTCCTTTCAATAGCTCTGGAAGATTTCCACATGTGTTTCCCTTGTTTGATGGGAAAGCGCAGTATAAGGTCGAAGGATGAATACAAGGCTTCATCCAAGTGAATATTTTTAAAATATATTAGAAGGCGAATAAGAAAGAGCGCGGAGGATGAAAACGGTGGGTTACCGCTTTAGATGCTGTTGTCTGCACAAATACCAATGCAGGGATTGTCGTGCGCTTTGCATGGGATGCGGCAAAGAATGCCATCCCTAATTCCAAAGTCATGGCTGGGCAAGGGTATTTTCTGCATATTTCTTCTCATTAGAGCCGAGATGCTGTGCTAAAAAAATCTCCATTTCTCTAAATAGCAGTAACCGATTCTCTTGATTGCTGAGGTAATGATCCCCATTTGGCAGCTCGATATAGGTGTATTCCTTCTTCGCGCTCTTGAGCGCTTTTATCATAGCGCGGGTCTGACTGGCGGGAACGACCCGATCTTTTTCACCGTGGAAAATTAGCAATGGTGCGGTAATTCTGTCTACCTGATGCAAGGGCGAAGTCTCTGACAATTGCTTCCACGAATCCCCAATCTGATTTAATTTGATTTTGTTTCTCTGTGCAAAGACAAACTTGGGCAAATCCGATATGCCCGCGAAACTGACCGCACACTTATACAGCTCTGGTGTCTTAACCAGTCCCATCATGGCCGCATAACCGCCGTAGCTGGCGCCGACGATACACATTCTTTCCGGATCACCAATGCCTTTTTTTATCAACCAATTTACACCGTCGGTGATATCATCTTGCATCAGCCGGCCCCAGTTCTTAAAGCCGGCTCGCATAAACTCAATACCGTAACCTGTCGATCCGCGGAAATTCATTTGTAGGACGGCATATCCACGGTTGGCGAAAAAGGCTGTCCAGTAGTCGAATTCTTTACTATCGCGCTCCATCGGGCCGCCGTGTGGGAATATGATTACGGGCGGCCGGTCAGGATAAGCTGCCGGCGGTAGAGTCAAGTAGCCTTCTATCAAGGTTCCATCGCGAGCAGGATAGTTGATTTTTTGTGTGGCGGTAAGAACCGATGCATCGATATTGGGATAACGCGGGCCAATACGAGTGATGACTTTGTGTTTTCGATCCCCGAAATAGTAAGTGCCGGGCTCCTCATCGCTGGTAGTCAATAATATATAGCGCTTCTCGTCGTTGCTAAAAGACAGCAGTTGATTATTGGTATCGGGAAATTGCTTTTTTATACCGTTGTAAAGGCCCAGATACTTCTCGTCCCAAAAGTGATGAGCCCCGTTGTGCAGGTGCTTGATACCCACTACCTCACCACGGGGCGAGTAGACCAACTCACCTTCGATATCGTAGGTTGGGTCCGCCAATACCAGCTCTCTTTCATGAAACGACGTAGTGATGTCAACTTTGAAAATAGCCTTGCGTCCTCGGTGATAGGATTGCACAAACAACGTATTGGGATCGAGACCAAAACCGAGAGGCCAGATTTCTCCGAGAGAAAAATTGTCAAACAACCACTTTGAGCGCCAGCCCTTGCGGCCCTGCCGGATATAGACTGCAGTGCTCTCTGCACCAATCCGCATACCTACGCGCACTCGATGGAACGGGTCGGTCAACCAGTGGGTAATACGGGCGTAAGGTCGTTGGACTCGGGCTTTCTGTCCGTCGTAGACATTGACTCTATAAACCGCCGGCCCGATAGGCCGATCTCGCTCGCCGACCACAGCAACCAGAATATGGTCCGGGTCTTTCGGCAACCAATCAACTACGTTGTCCTGCAGATTCATCAACGGGCGGATATGTTCTACCAGGTTAAAAGCATCCGTCCCATCACGGTTGATAGAGACCAGCCGGGTTTCCGTTGTAGGACGGTTATAGCGATTGGCTGCAAAGCGCAGACTGATAATAAGCCGCTCGTCGTTGGCCCAGCGGAACCAGTTGATTTTGAATTCTGTGTTGTCGGTGGAAATGACCGGTACGCTTTCGCCGGTGTTTACGCTTTTGACTATGATCAGCGAGCCATTGTCGATATTCAGCCAAGAACCGATATGTGTGCCGCCGGGGGAAATGCTGACAGTTTGGATATAGGGCAGGTTGGCGAAGGCGGATACAGGGAGCTTTGTCGCGGAGATCGTATGACCTGCGGTCAAAAGTAGTAGAAGTGTTATAGCTATATGTGCTGTCTTCTTTGAATAAAGCATCCTGTCATATATACGGTCACGATGTAGAAAATAGGTATAACGATGACAAATAGGCTATCTAGCGTGCCATTTGCAACAGGATTTCTCTGAATCCAGGCTCTTGGCCGCACTTTTATATGCCTGGTATTGGAATATACCCGTTACAAGAATAATAGTACATAAAAAAAGCCGCGCTAATGCGCGGCCTTTAGTAGGCTAAATGGTCTGAGGGCGGAGATTAAAACTCCCAGCTATAGCTAACGCTGACGGTGGTCCCCACTTCCTCTTCAAAGATATCGAAGTTTTTTTCACCTTCCAAGCCTTGTTCGATTACAACTTCTTCGCCGAGCAGGTTCTGGACTTTGACCTTTATGCTGGAATTGAGGCCGGGGTAAAAGCTGTAAATAAGGTCGAGCGAATGAAAGGGCTGCTCTACAGCATCATCGACGCCGTTGCGTCCGGCGAAGAAAACTCTCTCACCAAAAACGTTATACACCAGAGACGCGCTGTGCAGACCATCGCCGGAGTCGAAGCCCAACTGCAAGTTGGCAACATAATCTGAATGGCCTGTGAGGTTGCGTTCGTTGTTGGTAAGCCCGATATCGTTTTCTCCAACAGTTATCTCAGAATCGCTAAATGTCAGGTTGCCGGAAAAGAAAAACCCTTCAAATGCATCGTGAATTGAAGCCAGGTCTTTCAAGGCTTCAAACTCCACCCCGTATATTTCTGCTTCTACGGCATTCAGGTAACCAAGAATAACATCAGCCTCTGTTCGGAAAGTCTCGATGCGCTCTATCGGATCTGTAATATCTTTGTAGAATAAGCCTACACTGTAGTTATCGCCGCTGGCGAGATACCACTCTGCACGAATATCGAAGTTATCCAATTGCGATGTTATGAGAGACGGATTGCCCGAGACGCGAAATCGCGTTTGCGGGTCAATGTACTCAATATCTGTAACTTCTCTAAGATCCGGCCGTACGGTGGTGCGACCATAGCCAAAACGAAGCTGAAACTCATCGTTATGGATATAGGTCATGGAAAATGCCGGATAGATATCGTCCTCTGAAAATGAACCGCTTTCGATGACTTCCCTAGATGGGCCGTTTTCAAAATCCAGATCGTCGATTGGAATTGATACTTGCATAAACTGTTCCGATCGTACACCACCGGTGAACCGCCAGTTGTCTCCCCAGTACAAATCGAACATGAAAAACCCGGACTCTGTGGTCTGCGCTGCCAGATAGCTCTCCGGTTTGCCGGACCCGAGAGTGGTTTCGAAACGGTTGTCCGGATCGAGAATATTATCATCGGAGAACACTTCACTTATGCTGCCGTCTAGAGCGGCCAGGTTGGCTCCGGCTGTGTCAATGTTAACTGTCAATCCGGCATAGTCACGAGCTTTGCGATTATATTCATAGCCACCCGTTAGTGTTAGTTCAGCGCGACTGAAAGACAGCGGTAGACTGGCTTCAAAACCGTAGCTTTCCACTTCATCTTCGAGTTCCTGGAAGCGGTAAGAGGCGGCGGTTGCCGATTCCAGCACTTTGCGCTGAATAATTGCTCCGGTTTGGTTGTCAATATCATCGATGCCCTCGATTTTGACTTCATTGGGGATGTCCGATTTTGCGGTTGCATCGGAATAGAACCAATTGCCTTCGATACCCCAGTAGTCAGGAAATGCGTGTTCACCGCGAATTTGGTTTACAAATAATTCTCGTTCTTCATAACGGATTTCCGTATCGTGTCGCTGTAGACCGACAGCCTGGTTTACATCGATGCTCTCGCCGATAGTGTCGAGAGCTTCGTCTTGCGTGTTGCGCAAAAACAGTGAGGATGTTTCGATAAAGTGATCATCCTGATATCGCACTCCAAAGTTGGCTGCGCCGGTCATTTCCACTTCTTGAACTGTCCGGGTGATATCTTCCTCGGTGAGAAAACCGCCCGCACCCACGTCTCCACCATCGGGAAAGGCGGCACGCCTTATTTGGTTTCTGTTGCGCCATTCGTTGCTGTAGGCAAAGATGCCGATAGCGCCCAATTCCAGGTCGTCGCTGATGAACCAATTGTTGCCAATTGTGCCTTTTAGGTCGATATCCGGGCTCAGAGACTTGTCCTTGAGCTCCACATTCCTGTTTAATGCCGTAGCCAGTTCACGGTTGATTGCCTGGCCCTCTTCGAAAGTATGTTGTGTACCGTCGAAGTTCAGAGTTTGTTGAATGTTAAAGGCCGATATATTTCCACGGTAGGTTGCGATGGCTTGCTTAATTTGTGAAGACAACGCGCGAGTTCCGTCATCAGTACCAAAGTTGTCGTCATCACCGCCATTGTAAGTAATAGCGTCGTCGCTGCTGTTTGAGTTCCAGCCTGTGCCGGCCTCGATGTTAAAGATAAATTCATTGGGGATACTGCGGGTTCGAATATCAATATCGCCGCCGCCGAAAGCTGCGGGCATATCGGGCGAGTAAGACTTTTGTATCGATAGTGATGAAACAACATTCGCCGGGAACAGGTCCAACGGGATGACGTTTCTGGAGAGATCCGGCGATGGTACAGCCGCACCGTTTAACTGAGTACTGGAATAGCGCTCACCCAATCCGCGGACGTAAATAAACTTGCCGTCAACCAGGGTCAGCCCGGTAACACGGCGCAGTGCTGAACCCAGGTCGCTGTCTCCCGCCCGACTAATTTGCTCGATACCCAGCTTGTCGGCGACAAAGGCCTCTTCTTGTTTTTCAAATACGAGATCTTCAGCGGCAGTTTTGAGACGTTGTAGTACAACGACTTCTTCCATCGGCTGGCTGGGCTGAGTGTCGGTTTGTTCAGCCGGAGTTTCCGGCTCTTCCTGAGCGAAGGCGATGGGAGAGGCCGCAGCAATCGCCATTGTCAAGGCACCGCTAATTGCCGCGGGCAATCTTTTGCGAGCGAGGTTGTATTTTCGATTCATGGCTAGCATACCTATAAAATGTTCAATCCGGTCTTTTAGTGTGCCTTGGGCTTCTTAAACAGGTAAGGCGCCTCTTAAGCGCCTTACCTATGCCGCCCTTTATCAACTGAAGTGGGCAAGGGTTACCACTTCCCTGTGGCTGTTTTTTATAGGCCAAAAGTCCAGTTGGCAGTCCAGTTATCGTCGGGGCCAACTGCACCGATAAAGTTCACTTGCTCGAAGAAATCGCCCGCTGGCAAAGCGGTTGCATTGATCACGACTTCGGTAGTATCAGGCCTGGTTACCACGCTTGCGGTAATATTGTCATCGTCATCTCTGGTGACTTGAGCAATGGTCAGGCCGTCGTCTGCCAATACAGTCCCTGCCACTCCGCCAACAGGCTCAATAATGACGTTGTTGCTGCCAGCCAAAAACCATTCCGATTCTGTTTGACTGCCGATAGGTTCTTCATTTTTGGTCGGCTCAAAGCAGGAGATAACGGTACTTGATAGTGCGAGGTCATCAACAGCGGCGTTATCGCGTGTCTGGGTGCTGCTGATTTCAAGGCACTCATTGCTAGTGGTAGGATCGGCGCTAACAATAATAGAGTTAAAGATTTGACCTTTAGTACCGCGGCGTAACAGGAAGCCCTCGGAGTCGCCAAGCTCAGGGCCGGTGTTGCTTTGACCGCTTGTTACGCAGGTAATATTCGATAGGGTGGGGTTTGAAAATGGTAGCAGATCGTCATCCAGGCTGCTGCCGGTATTATCACCCTCGATGCAGCGGTTGCCGAGGTTGAAGTCGTGTTTGATATAAGCGAACTGGATATTGCCGACATAGCCATCCGACCAGTCGAGTGAATCGTCTCGCACGCCTATAGCGACATAGTTTTTAACGTTGACAGCGCCGCCGAAGAACTCAAGGCCGTCATCGGATGTGCTAAACACCTCAACATTCTCTACAGTAGTACCTGAGCCGACAGCGTTGAAAGTAATTGCGTTCAGCTCGTTACCCTCTGTTACCGCAAAGCCTGAGTGTTTGACAATAACGTATCTTAGAACACCAGAACTCTCAGTGTTATCGTTGCCGCCATAATTTGAGTCGAAGCCCTCGGTGGATACCGCGCACGTGCCTGCTGTACGCTGCGCATCGGTGCAGTTATTAGTGATGCCGTTGCCGTTGATCAGTACTCCGGCCCATTGACTGACGTCACCATCATTAGCTATGCCGTTGATATCTTGCAGAGATGTCATTGTGATGGGGGCGGAGGAGGTGCCGTTGGCAAAGATTTGAGAGCCTCGATTGATCAAGATGAAATCGCCCGGGTTGGTAAAAGCCAGTGTCACTCCAGCTTCAATTGTCAGGGTTGGGCCTTGGCCACCAGACGGAATTTCAGCTCCCGGGGTGCCTGTCTCACCGTTGTCGATATTCTCACCGATAACCAGACTGTCTTGAAAAATATGCGCGCCACCCGCAAGGAACGGAATCACTAGGTTACTTGTCATCGGGTTATTAACACCTACGAATGAGCGGTCGTAAACACAGTTGCCGTTCTGGAAGGTGCCTTCTACTTCGGTACCATCGGCCACATAGGATGCACACACATCATTAGCGGACCCACTATCACCACCGGTTGAGTTGTCTACAGAGTTATCGACAGTATCGGCACTGATCTTGATATCGCCGCCACTTCCACAACCAACCAACATCGCAGCCAGCACGCTGACGCTAACCAAAGTCTTGATCTTCATCTCGAATTTCCACTCCTATTGAGTCTTAGCTATAAAGTGAGTAGTTTTTTAAAACTTTTTTGTTCGGCGGGCCTGAACGGTTTTTATGTTTAAGCTGCCATTCCCCGCGGTGCGTCGGCTGCATGAAAAAACCGCTCCGAAGCGTTCTACTCAAACCCGGACAAAACCGAAGGATGGGGCGATTCTGTTGCATGATGATTTCAGAAATATGTCACTCGTGTTGCAGTAATATTGCAAAAAAACCGGTTGTCGGATATTCGTACCGATTATCTGGGCGGTCATTAGGTCTGTGTCGCCCCGGTATCCAGGGCGCATTAAAGTGGCTTTATATCTGTGGAGGTGACGTCTGGCTGAACCGCCTTAAGCGCAACATTAGGGAAACTGTAGGCGACGCTTAGATCAACCTTTATATCAAAGGCTTAGTGTTCACATTTAATCTATTTGCTTTACAACGGTGGGTAAGGTGTATGGCAGTGGACGGACGATACTGCGTGCGGGATATTGTGAGAGTTTGTAATACGTCCCAGGTCTTTGTAAACAGACAACTGTTAAACGGGTATTACACGCGCGAGATCATCCAATATTAAATTTTTGTGAATGTTTTGTGACGCCTGCGCCGTTGCGCAGCGGGGTACCACCGACTCTTTTTCAGATCACAAGAACATCGTTCTCGCTTCCTGTGGCGTGGCCACCGTGCGTCCTGTCTCCTCGGCCAGTCGCACCATGGCCTGAATCAAGTCGCCGTTGCCCCTGGCCCGCTCGCCGTCCGGCAGGTAAAAGGTATCCTCCAGGCCGGTGCGCAACTGGCCCCCCAATTCGGCGGTGCGGCGGTGCACCGGCCAGATTTCCTGGCGACCGATCAGTGTTGCCTGCCAGATACTGTCGGGCTTCATATACCTGATCAGAATCGGCAGCAGATCGGCATCCGCCGGCATGCCCGAGGCCACGCCCATCACCAGGTTGTAATTGGCCTTATCGATCATCCCCACGTCCCGAAACATACCGACCGAGCGCACTATCCCCATATCAAAGCATTCAAACTCCGGGCGAGCGCCGGTCTCTTTCAATACCTCGAGCAGTTCCTCGATTTTGTCCACCGGATTCTGGAACAGCATCGGCGGCCAGGCCCAGGTGCCGTTGGAGCGCACCTTCAGGTAATTAAGGCTGCCCGCATTGCAGGCGGCGATTTCGGGCCGCCCGGCGCGGATGCAGTCGAGGGCCCCCTGCTGGTCGCGGCCAATGGTGCCGGTGGTGTAGTTGATAATGACGTCGGGGCAGGCGGCGCGAATCGCCTCGCTGATGGCGCTGGCCACCGCCGGCTCCCAACTCGGCAGGTGCCCCTGGCCCGGCTCCTGGCGGCGGAAATGAATATGCATAACCGCAGCGCCGGCATCATAGGCCTCCCTGGCCGAGGCCGCCATCTGCTCCACGGTTACGGGTACCGGGTGCTGCTCCGGGTTGGTCAAAACACCGGTAAGGGCGCAGGTAATAACGACCTTGTCTGACATGGGGTCTCTCCTTCTCAGTCAGTAGCCACCAAGTTTGTTGCCATCAATAAGTCGAGCCGATATCGGCTTGGCTGTCGTAGAACAAACAGCCAAACCAAGCGCTTGCTTGGTCGAGGATATCAGGTTTGGTCGGCAAAGAGAACCTCTCCATTTTGATGACCTATCTGACCGCCTATAGGCCATTGTGTTTACCCCTGCTTTGGCTATTATCGCCGCCCGGCGTCGGGTGGTTCGAGCCGCGCGTCGCCCGACGTATCGATGTATCAGAGGTTATTGTCAGGAGTACCGATTGGATTACGAGTTATGCGTTCCCGCAGGTAAGGATTATGTTTATGTACAGCCGAAAAAGGATATTTCTTCTACCCGATTGCCCCACCAATTTGCCCGTCATGCCATTGAGCTGGGTAACACCCATGAGATTTGCAAGGCGCTGATCGACTACCGCTTGGTAACCAGTTACAGCGGCGCCTTTGACAAGTACTTTTTTGCCTACGAGCACAGCACCAAGATGGGGTTGACCCGCCACTGGCGGGCGGCGTTGGTGCGGCGCCCGGAAAACACCGAACTGGATTTTCTGGAAACAGTGATGCAAAACGCCGGTTTCAGTTTTCGTATTTTCACCGATATGGATGCGGCGCGCGACTGGCTCGCAGCGGACAGTGGCTGAACCATACGGCCTCCAGGCTGCTATACGCTCAGGCAACCAGATGGTCGATAAATGCCCTCAGCGCTGCCTGGCCGCCGGGAGCGATAGAGGTGAACTCGAGACTCGAGGTGTAGTCGCTGCTTGCCATCTTGGTTCGCAGCACCCTGGCGTAGATCTCGGTGGAGGAGGCGTCTGCCTGCGCCATCGAGAGGGGAAACCTGATATCGGAGTTGGGCTCGAGGTAAAGCGGAATCCGCACTTTCATTCCGTGGTAGCCCAGTTCGATAATCTCGCCCTGGTGGTACTCCGGCAGCACCGCCGCCCCTTCGATACGCTGGAAGGCCAGGGGAATCTTGACGTGTACCCGCGGCCCTTTGCGCTCTTCGATACGCGGTACCTGCCGGTGGGTGGGCTTGCGGGTTTCCTTGAGTTCATAAATGGTCAGCGGTTCGCGGCGACCGTTTAAGTGCACGGTGTTGGGCGGTCCCGCCTCGATGAAGTTCTGCGCCTGCTGCCAGGTGGCCTGGCTGAGCAGTATCTGTCCGCGCAGGCTGTGGGCGGCGATACGTGCGGTCAGGTTGACCTGTTCACCGATAACGGTGTATTCGCGGTGCACGCTGGAGCCGATGTCGGCGGCAATGACTTCGCCGGTATTGAGGCCGATGCCGATATGTACCGGCGGCGTACCCAGTTGCTGGCTGTAGCGGTTGATTGCCGGCATGCTCTGCTGCAGGGCAACGGCAGCGGCGATGCCCTGGTCCGCGCCGCCGCCGAGGGCGGGGTCGAGGCCGAATATCGCCACGATGCCGTCGCCGACGAACTTATCCACAACACCCTCGTGGCGCACAATGATATCGGCTGCCACCGTAAAGCACTGATTTAGCAGGGCCACCACGGTTTCCGGGGGATAGGAGGCGGTGAGGTCATTAAAACCGCGGATGTCCGCCATCATAACGGTCACGTAACGGTTTTCCGGGCGATGATGCTGGGTTCGGTTCGATTGAATCAGTGAGGACAGTTGTGTGCGCATCTGCTCGCGCGGAGGCGGGTTCTTCTGCCAGGAGAGCAACTCCGCGGTCAGGGATTCAATCAGGTCCGCTTGGGAATTCATTGGAGTCGTCACTGCCATCTGGACTGTTCCTACACTATAGGAAACATGTTGGGTAAAGGACGCCAAAATAATGTTTTGGGTGCCTATATTCTGGCTGTTGCCGCCGCTCCGGCGAGGGCGCACAATGGCGACTGGGATTGTATGAGCCGGAGGTCGTATGTCGGAATATATTGCCACCGTCCGCTGGCAGCGGGGCGAGCAGGCATTTTTGGATAACCGCTACAGTCGCGCCCACGTCTGGCAGTTTGACGGCGGCTGCGAGGTGCCCGCCTCGGCGTCCCCCCATATCGTGCCCCTGCCCTACTCGGTGGCGGCCAATGTCGATCCGGAGGAGGCCCTGGTGGCGGCGCTGTCCAGTTGCCATATGTTATTCTTCCTGTCGATCGCCGCGAAGAAACGGTTGGTGGTCGACAGTTACACCGATGCCGCCTTCGGCGTGATGGATACCGACCGTTCGGGCAGGCAGGCTATGACCAGGGTTACCCTGCGCCCCTGCGTGCATTTCGGTGGCGACCGGCAGCCGACCCGGGCGCAGCTCGAGCAGATGCATCACCAGTCACACGATAGCTGTTTTATCGCCAATTCTGTAAAGACCGAAGTGGTGACGGAGATCGTCGTCGCCGCGCCGGTTTGATCGGCAGGGTTTTGCTATGGATGACCTTCCTATCAACGACCTTTCTGTCAATGTAAAACAGGCACTGAAAAAAGAACTGGCGCTGCATGAGTTGCCGGTGACGATTGCGGCCTTTGTGGTGGTGACCCCCTACTTTGCCTACCTGGTCGACGACCTGGAGCGGGAGAATGGCGGGCGACAACAGGGGCGTATTCTGATCAACTCGCCGCAGGTTGCCGATCTGCTGATCGACCGTTTGCCCCATACCACCGGTGGTCTGTCACTGTTCCAGGAATCCTGCCGGGTTAGTGGTATTTTAAAGTCTACGGAGCTGGCCACCTTTCCACGTCAACTGTATCGGGTTGAAGAAATGGCGGTGCTGCCGGCGGGCGCCGAGCCGGTGCTGCTCAACGATATGCTGGCGATTTAAACGGGTTAACTCCTGTGAATATCCACATCCGGCCGTTTCGTCCACAAGATCAAATGCCTTTGCATGCAGCGGTCAGGGACAGTATCGAGCATCTCTCCGCCTGGCTGCCCTGGTGCACAGCCGATTACAGTATAGATGACAGTCGCGACTGGATCGCTTACACCGAAACCATGTGGTTTGAGCAACGGGAGTTTCACTTTGTGATCGAGGCGGCGGCGACGGGAGATTTTCTCGGTGGTGTGGGAATCAACGATATCACCCGCAAGTACCAGTTGGGCAGGCTGGGCTATTGGGTGCGGCGTTCCCGCGTCAGGCGCGGCATAGCCGCGGCGGCCGGGCTGCAGGCGGCGCGCTATGCGTTTGAGCAATTGCGCCTGGTGCGTTTGGAAATTGAAATTGCCGAAGACAATCATGCCAGCAGAGGTGTTGCGGAGAAGATTGGTGCGGTTTACGACGGGCTCTATTGCGACAAGCTTAAACTGCATGGTAAGCCGGTTGCGGCCCATTGTTATTCATTGGTGCCCGGTGATTTGGACAATCGCATCGATTGATTCACAGTCTGGTGTATTGGGAAAGTTCCGGCTCGATTATGCCGAAGCGCCAAGCCAACGGGTTGGTTTGAAGCTGATGCGTCTGCGACTTTTTTCAAAAACCAGGTTTTCAAAAATATTTTTCCAAAACCGGTGTTTTCAAAAACCGTGTCCTCCAAAAGTTATTTATTGTAAGCGCTATGCCTGGGGTGCAAAAACCCGGCAGTGTCAGGTACCCGGTTTTGATGATCTGGCGCAAAAGGGCTGGTGCGCTGAGTGTGATTTAGTACCGGTAGCGAGCAGAGGTAGGGTTGATTTCGGCGTTTTTATGCCGGGCGCGAAGTAGTGCTGCTGCATTGATCCGGCAGTTATGGGGCGGCCTCTAAGCCAAGACCCTGTCTGCCAACTCCTCGGCTGTTATTTTGGGCGAGCCGGATTGCGCCTGCTCCGCCTGCTTGATCAGTGCCACAATCGACTCGTTAACCGGTGTTTCCAACTGTAGCTGCTGCGCGAGTCGCACGACTTCTCCATTTAGAAAATCGATTTCGGTTTTGCGCTTTCGGTGTAAATCGTCGTACATCGAGGAGCGGGCGTTGGGATCGATTGCCAGAATACCGGCGGCGACCTTGCGAAACGCCCAGGTCGGCAGCGACAGAATACCGGGCAGCAGGGCCGGAATCACTTTACCGGTGCGGGCGGGTTTAATCCCCGCCGCGCGTGCCGTGCGCAGTGCTTCACGAATGCACGCCGCCATTACACGGCGGTAGCGGCGGTTATTGAGCTGTTCCAACAGCGGTACGCCGGCCAGCGCATTAATGGCATTGCTCAGGTTCATGATCAGTTTGCTCCACTGCACACTGCTGATATTCGTGTAGACATCGGTGGGCAACTCCGCCGTGGCCAGGGCCGTCACCAGCGGCGCCTCCAGACCCTGATGTCCCTGCAGCGCCAGGTTGCCCTCGGTACCGCAATGAAAGTGACCGCGCTCCGCATTGACGACATTGAAAGGCACCATGCCGGGCAGTACGTTGTGGTCGGGCAGGTGTTGTTGCAGTACTTCGAGGTTACGCACACCGTTTTGGAAGCTGACAATCAGGGCATCGGGGCGAGTATGGCCGGCAATCGCGGCGGCGGCCGTCGCCGTGTCGCCACTCTTGACTGTCACTAAAACAATGTTGGCTGCAGCCAGGTCAGCAGGGTCGCAGCTAAAGGTAATTGCTCCGGCCGTCACTCGTTGATCGCGGCCGCGCCAGTCGGTCAGGTGCAGGCCGTGTTCCCGCAGCACGGTTTTGACTCTCTCGCGTCCGATCATTACCACGGTCGCCCCGCTGTGGGCCAGGCAGCCACCGATATAACAGCCGATGGCGCCGGCGCCGAAAACGGCGATGCGAGGTTTTGCAGTAGCATTCAACGTCATGGTTTTATCTCAGTCGATGCCGGGCATGGCGATAAAATTCGGCAGTGCCTTGATGCGCGACAACCAGGCCTGGATATTGGGGTAGTCCGCCAGGGAGAGTTCACCCTCCCCGCACAGGCCGATATAGGGGAACATGGCAATATCGGCGAGGGTGGGTTCGGCGCCCACCAGGAACTGCCGGTTTTGCAAATGGGCCTCTATAACCGCGAACAACGCATGGGCCCGGGCTTGGGCCGCTTCGTAATCGATATCAAAATTGAATTTTTTGGCCAGCCGCGCGGCACCGGGACCCTGAACCACATCATTGGCTGCAGTGCACAGCCAGTAGGTGATCTGTGCCTGGGTGAGGCCGTCATCCGGCCAGAACTGGTCGGCGCCGAGTTTTTTGGCCAGGTAAACCAGTATGGCTTGTGAATCGCTGACAACGATATCGCCATCGGCAAGCGCCGGTACTTGTCCTTTCGGGTTGATGGCCAGATAGGCTTCGGTTTTGTGTTCGCCGCCGAATAGATCCACCGGTACACGTTCGTAGTCAGTGCCGAGTAAATTCAGCAGCAGACGGACTTTGTAACAGTTGCCGGATATATCAAAATCGTAGAGTTTCATGTTTGTTCCAGTGGATAAGATGTATTTGCTCACTTTTTATTTGGCTGTATCAAAAAGTGCCGATTAAGAACTTACAGACAGCATTTATGCATTGGCAGACACTGTCGATTGGCACCCCCTCCGGTGGCACGGTGCGGGGACATAACCCTCCTCTGGAGCAAAATCTTATTATCCGCAGTGGTTATCCATACTTGGCTCCGAGCTTCGGGAACAACTGTTCTAAATCATCCTCATCCCACTCCTGACCGGCGGGGTCGGTAGGGTAATTGAGCCCATCGTCCGGGATTTTACTGTCGGTAAGCTCTTCATAAGCGGAACTGATGGCATAGCGATACGACTCCAGTTCTGTACCATCTATATAATCCTGAGCCGCTAAACTATCGGGGCTATCGAGCGCTGCCTCGAAGATCGTTTTGCCTTCGGATATAAGAAAATCCCGGAAGTAATCAAATCCATCGTCCGAGCACCCGCCATTGATCAGGTAGGCCGCTCCCCATAGATCCCAGCGGTACGCCTGTGCCAGTTTATCGTGATAGTCTTTATTGAATTGCCGTATAGTCTCCGGGCTTTGTGCCAGCAAGACCCTTTTTAGCGTTGCCGGTCGATCTTCCCAGGTTGCACCAGCCGCACTTTTTGCTGCCTCTACCAAGCCCCAAAATGCATAACTCATAGTCCTGCCTTTTTTAAATTTATATAGACTTTATCGCGGACAATTATCACACTTTGTCGTCTTTTCCGCTACCCGCCGCTGGCCGGCTGCTGTGCGCGATTTAAACCTACCCCGCTCGCTGCACCCGACTTTGCCGCCGCACTTCACCGGGCGGCAATTGATAAAATTGTTTGAATGCTTTGGTGAGCGCGGCTTCCGAACCGTATCCGATGCGCTCGGCAATCGAGGAGATGGGCAGTTTGGTATCGGTGAGCAAGTCCCCGGCCAAATGCATGCGCCACTCGGTCAGGTATTTCATCGGCGGCATCCCCACTTCATTGTTACCAATAAAGCCAACAAGCTGGTCGGTTTTCAACTACAGGACTTAAAGACCCACAAAACCCTGGATATGTTCCCGCTGGAGCCGGCGAAACCCGCACTTCAAAAGTGACTATTACTGAAAACGGGTTCCGTTACCGCTGTCCGATCAATCCGACGCCGTGGTACGAGTTGGATGTCAAAGCGGCGAAGTAAACCGGCGCCCTGGCTCTGTCACTGCTGTCCCGGGCCCGGGCGATGAAAGAGTGCCGGGCTCGATTTTAGTGTTTCGGCGCACTTCCAGCCCGACTGTTTACGGCTCGTCAAATAATTGCTGGCCTTGTCATTGCCCGCCTGGATATACTCGATACCGACTATTATTAGCCCTGCATGGGCATAAATAACATTGATGGCGATCGATTACGGGAGGTTATAGTGAGAAGAGACGACGGTCAGGTACAACCGGGAATTCGCTGGCTTGGGTTTACGCTGCGCATCCCGCTGGTGCACACCAAAGTAGCCTGGCCCGAACTCGCTCAGGGAATGCTGGTGGCAGCCACCACGGCGCTGGCGCTGGTGCCGGTATTGACCATCTATTTCGGCCTGACTTTCGAAGAAGCCGTCGCCATGGCGATGCTGCACTCGGTACTGATCAATGCGTCATGGTGGTTGTTCGGTGAACCCTATGCACCGGGTTGGGTGACGCCGGCGCTGCCGTTCGTGCTGACGCTGGTGGTCTCTGAAAGTTATCCAACGCCGGAGCTGCGCTTCCAGATGATGACGGCGCTGGCACTGAATTTTGCCCTGGTGCTGGCGGTACTGGGGGTGACCGGGTTGGGGGCGAAGCTGATCAGAATTATTCCGGAAACGCTCAAGGGCGGTATTATTCTCGGTGCCGCCATTGCCGCGTTCTTGCAGGTGTTTGATCTGGACAACGAGCAAAACGTTTTGCACAGCCAGCCGCTCACCATTATCACGGCGCTGGCGCTGTCACTGTTACTGGCGTTTTCGACACCGCTGCAGCGCTTGCAGACACGCTTTCGCTGGATTGCGATAGTGGCCAGTTTCGGTTTGCTGCCGGGCTTTGCGATCGGTGCTTTGGTAGGTACCCTCGCCGGTGAGCTGACCTTTAACATCCAAAGCGGCTGGACGCTGCTGCCGCTCGGCAGCCTCTGGGAAAAATCCTCGCCGTTCAGTATCGGTTGGCCGGGCCTGGAGATGTATCTGCAGGCCCTGCCGCTGGCGCTGATTACTTACGTGCTGTTGTTCGGCGATCTGATCACCGGTGATGAAGTACTGCGCGACGGTAGCAGCAAGCGCTCGGACGAAAAGCTGGAGATCAACCATTCGCGCACGCACCTGTCGTTGTCCATTCGCAACGCGGTCATGAGTATAGTCGCACCTTTTTTCCCCACCCAGGGTATCTTGTGGACCGGCATCCATGTGGTGATCATCCAGCGCTGGAAGCAGGGTCGCCAGGCCATGGACTCGTTTTTTGACGGTGTCAGTTCCTACTACGTATTGGCGATTCCGTTTCTGTTTTACTACCTGCCGTTTATGACCGCGATGCGGCCGCTGATGGATATGGCGCTGGCCATTACCCTGGTGCTGACGGGGTTTGCCTGTGCCTATATTGCCATGTCAAAAGCCAATACCCCGGCCGAGCGCGGCAGTCTGTTGCTGTCCGGTATCTGCCTGGCGCTGTTTGAGCCCTGGTTGGGCTTGTTGTTGGCGGTGGTCAGCACTGCGGCCCTGGTGGGGCTGAAGCCGCAGGCGCAGGGGGTTAAGAAAACCAAAACCGGCAGCGGTGATACGGTGGCCGGGGGGTAGGTCGGGGCACTAATTAAAGGTAGCGGAGATTGGTAGGGTGCTTGCAAACGGCACTACCTCCGGTGGAACGGTGCGGGGACGTAACTTTAGTTGCGTCGCCGCATTTTTGCCGCGGGGAGAGGTGCTCTCGTTGATGGGGAGTGGCCCCGGTCGAGGGGGACAGGTAAAACCTGTCCCCGCACCGTGCCGCCGGAGGAGGTGCCCTCGTTAACGGGGAGTGGTTCCGGTCGAAGGGGACGCAACTAAAGTTACGTCCCCGCATCGTGCCGCGGGTAGAAGTGCCCCTGTTAACGGGGAGTGGCCCCGGTCGAGGGGGACAGGTAAAACCTGTCCCCGCACCGTGCCGCCGGAAGAGGTGCCCTCGTTGACAGGGAGTAGCACCATTCGACGTTTGGGGTCAGAGCAAAAATTAAAATGCAATTTTTGTTCTGACTCAGGATTGTGGCGCCCTATGTAGTGCTACGCCTTGCTCCGCACTGGGCAGACTTTTTACAAGCGCTTGTTTTTTTTCTGCTTCGCCTGGGCAAACAGCGCCGCCATGGTGCCGGTGGCATTTGTTTCGCCCCGCCCCTGCCCTGATTGGCTACGCTGCTTGTTCGACTGTCGGCGCGGACGCTCCCCTGCACTGCTTTTTTCGCCGGGCTGATCGTCCATGCGCATCGACAGGCCGATGCGCTTGCGCGCCACATCCACTTCCATGACTTTTACTTTGACGATATCGCCGGCCTTGACGACATCGCGAGGGTCTTTGACAAAGGTATTGGCCAGCGCCGAGATATGCACCAGGCCATCCTGGTGCACACCGATATCGACAAACGCACCGAAGTTGGTGACATTGGTAACCGAGCCCTCCAACACCATGCCCGGTTCGAGATCAGAAATTTTTTCCACGCCGTCCTGGAAGCGGGCGGTTTTGAATTCCGGGCGCGGATCGCGACCGGGTTTGTCCAGTTCGCTGATAATATCTGTGACTGTGGGCAGACCGAACTTTTCGCTGGTGTACTCGGCGGGGTTGAGCGCGCGCAGGAATGCCGAGTCGCCGATCAGGCTGTTGACAGCACGCTGGTGCCGGGCGGAAATGTTTTCCACCACCGAATAGGACTCCGGGTGCACGGCTGAGGCATCGAGCGGATTATCGGCGCCGGCGACCCGCAGGAAACCCGCCGCCTGCTCGAAAGTCTTGTCGCCGAACCGGGTCACTTTTTTCAAGTCACTGCGGTTGCGGAAGGCGCCGTTTTGATCGCGAAACGCAACGATATTGTTGGCGATGGTCTGGTTGAGCCCGGACACTTTGGCCAGCAGCGGCGCCGACGCGGTATTGACCTCCACACCCACGGCGTTGACACAGTCTTCCACCACTGCATCGAGCGAGCGGGCCAGTTGGGTTTGGGAGACATCGTGCTGGTACTGTCCCACGCCGATGGACTTGGGTTCGATTTTTACCAGTTCCGCCAAGGGGTCCTGCAGGCGCCGGGCAATGGAAATGGCGCCGCGAATAGTGACGTCCAAATCGGGAAATTCCCGCGCGGCAAATTCACTGGCGGAATAGACCGAGGCGCCGGCTTCGTTAACCATCACTTTCTGCGCTTGCAGATCGCTGTGGTGTTTCAGGACGTCGCCGACAAACTTGTCCGTCTCCCGCGAGGCGGTGCCGTTGCCGATGGCAATCAGGCCGACGTTGTGCTTTTTACACAGCGCCACCAGCGTGGCCTCGGCTTCTCGCACCCGGTTTTGTGGCGGCGTGGGGAAGATGGCCCCGTGATCGACCACCTTGCCGGTGGCATCCACCACCGCCACTTTGACGCCGGTGCGCAGACCCGGGTCGAGACCGATGGTGGCTTTCTGTCCCGCCGGCGCCGCCAGCAGCAGGTCTTTGAGGTTGCTGGCAAAGACTTTGATAGCTTCTTCTTCCGCCCGCTCGCGCAGGGTGCCGACCAGGTCGGTTTCCAGATGGGTGAGCAGTTTCACCCGCCAGGTCCAGCGCACAACTTCGGCCAGCCATTTATCGGCGGCGCGCTCGCGGTTTTCCACCGCCCAGTGATCGGCCACCATGGCTTCGCAGGGGTGGGCGCCGCTGTCGTCGCCCGCCTGCAGGGCGAGGGTCAACACGCCTTCGTTGCGGCCGCGCAGAATCGCCAGGGCCCGGTGTGACGGGACATTTTTCAGCGGCTCGTCGTATTCGAAGTAGTCGCGGAACTTGGCGCCGTCGTTTTCTTTGCCCTCGATGACACGGGTGCTGACATTGGCCTCCTGTTGTAGAAACAGCCGCAGTTTGCCGAGCAGATCCGCATCCTCGCTGAATTGCTCCATAAGGATGTATTTGGCACCGTCCAGCGCCGCCTTGGTGTCGTCGATCTTGTGTTCGTTGTCGAGGTACTTGGTCGCTTCGTCTTCGGGGTTTAGTTCGGGGTCGGCCAGCAGCGCCTGGGCCAGGGGCTCGAGACCCGCTTCGCGGGCGATCTGGCCTTTGGTGCGGCGTTTGGGTTTATAGGGCAGATAGAGGTCTTCGAGGCGGTTTTTGGTGTCGGCGGCGCGAATGTCGCGCTCCAGTTCCGGCGTCAGCTTGTCCTGATCGGCGACACTCTTAAGGATGGTCTCGCGCCGGTCCTCCAACTCGCGCAGGTAGCGCAGGCGCTCCTCCAGGGTGCGCAACTGGTTGTCGTCGAGACCCTCGGTGACCTCTTTGCGATAGCGGGCGATAAACGGCACCGTGGCGCCCTCGTCCAGCAAGGCGACCGTGGCGGCCACCTGGCGTTCGCGAATATCCAACTCTTCGGCAAGGCGGTCAAAAATGCTTTTCATGGATGGGAATGGCTCTCGGAAATGGGGGTTTCGGGTTAACTGCGGTCTGCTGTGGACTTCTCGCGACCTCTCGGGGAGCAGCATTATGCGCAAATCGGGTCGATATTGCAGCCTTGTATTTAGGTATTTTTTATGGCTGAGAAATAGGTCAAATACGATGTGCGGTGCGGTGATCGGGGGCCGGTGATCAGCAACTGTGTCAAGATGGGTAAAGGCCTGGGACACTGTGAGGGTGAGCTATTAAACTTTGCTGTCAGGTGAAAATATAGGCAGATCCCCACACCGTGCCGCCCGCAGAGGCGCCACATTTGGGCTTGCGCACTTAAGGGGTATATATTGGTCTAATTACAATCGTATCAGTAGTCGGGGTTTTCCTTGGGTATTCAAGTTTACTGGCAGCGCATTCCTCTCGCGGTGAAGATCTTGACGGCCGGGGTGGTCGCGGTGACCACAGTGGTGATGCTGCGACCCACTTCACAGCCCTTGCCGGCGGTGCCGGTCCTGCCCACCCAGGTACAGGTCATGGCCGCCGACCCCAGACCCCAGGCACTGACAGTGAAGACGCAGGGCACGGTGGCGCCCCGGCGGGAGATCGACCTGGTGACCCGGGTAGCGGGCAATATCCAGTCGGCGGCCGGCAACTTCGTCGATGGCGGTTTTTTTGCCGCCGGCGAGACATTGATCAAAATTGACGACCGCGATTACCAGTTTGCCCTGGTGCGGGCCACCGCCCGCGTGCGCGAGGCGGAACAGGCGCTGGCGACGGAGCGGGGGCGGGCGCGCCAGGCGCAGCGCGAGTGGCGCGACCTGGGCAACGCCGAGGCCAATGCGTTGTTTTTGCGCAAACCGCAGCTGGCGGCCGCCGAGGCGACGCTGGACTCGGCGCGCGCAGAGCGGGACCAGGCCCGACTCGATTTTGAGCGCACCACTATCAGCGTGCCCTTCGCCGGCCGCGTGCGCGAAACCTATGTGGACCTGGGCCAGTATGTCTCTCCCGGTACCAAGATCGCCAAGGTCTACGACACCAGCCTGGCTGAAATTCGCCTGCCGCTGACCGACCGTCAGGCGGCGCTGGTGGACCTGCCACTGGGCTTTCGCGGCAATGCCGATGAGCCCGGTCCCGCGGTGACGATCAGCGGCGTTATTGCCGGGCAGCGTTACCGGTGGCAGGGGCGCATTGTGCGCACGGATGCCAGCGTCGATGTTCGCAGCCGCCTTTATTACGCAGTGGCAGAGGTGCTGGACCCGTTTGTGGCGGACCCGGCGACGGCCCAGGTGCCATTGGTGGTGGGGCTGTTTGTGGAGGCGGAAATCAGCGGGCGGCAACTGCCCGGAGTTATTACCCTGCCGAAACAGGCGCTGTTCAAGCGCAACCATGTCTACACCCTCGACAAGGAGCAGCGGGTGGAACTGAAAACCGTTACCGTGCTGCACAGCGACGCCGAATGGGCCTGGGTCAGAGGGGACCTGGCGCCGGGCGAACTGGTAGTGACGGACAAACAGGCCTATCTGCAGCCGGGGCTGGTGGTGGCGCCGCGCACGACACTGGAGGAAACCCGGGTGGTCGGTGACGGCACCTCCGGGCAACCTGGTCCCGGGGCGGGTGCGAGCCGGCAGGCGCTGCCGTTGCAGGCGGGTAGTCGGGCCGGTAACTGAGCGGTGTTATGAGTCGGATCATTCAATGGTTTGTTGAGAACCCCATCGCCGCCAATCTGCTGATGGTGCTGATCATTACCGGCGGCGTGTTCAATCTGGCGGCGCTGGACAAAGAGGTGTTCCCGGCGGTGCTGACCGACACCATCGAAATCACCCTGCCTTATCCCGGCGCCGGCCCCCAGGAAGTGGAGGAGCAGATTGCGGTGCGTATCGAGGAGGCGATCGCCGACCTCGACGGCATTGAGGAAATCCGCTCGGAATCCCGCCAGGGCAGCGGGCGGGTCATTGTCGAGGTGATCTCCGGTTTCGACCCGCAGCGCGTACTCAACGATATCAAGACCCGCGTCGATGCCATTTCGACGTTTCCCGCCGAAAGCGAGCGCCCGCAGATAACCCAGCAACCGTTTCGGCGCCAGATCATGAGTCTCGCCCTTTACGGGGATGTCGCCGAGTCGGCGTTGAAGCGCACCGGCGAGCGCCTGCGCGATGAGCTGGCGCTGCTGCCCGGGGTCTCGCTGGTGCAACTGAACGCCACCCGCCCCGACGAAATGGCCATCGAGGTCTCGGAGCAGAGCCTGCGGCGTTACAACCTCAGCTTCCAGCAGGTGGCCGATGCGGTGCGCGGTTCCTCCCTGAACCTGCCCGCCGGCACCATCAAGACCGAGGGCGGCGATATTCAACTGCAAACCCGCGGCCAGGCCTACACGGCGGAGGACTTTGCCTCGATAGTGGTGGCCAGCCGCGACGATGGCGCCAGGTTGTACCTGGGTGATATCGCGCAGTTGGTGGATGGTTTTGCCGAGCAGGATGTGGTGGCCCGGCTGAACGGTAAACCGGCGGTTTACCTGGAACTTTTCATTACCGAAAACCCGAATATCCTCACCTCCACCGCCACGGTGCGCGAGTATATCGCCGGTGTCGAGGCGCAGTTGCCGGAGGGGCTGACGCTTACGGTCTGGCGCGACTGGTCCGAGTTGTTTACCGGCCGTATGAACCTGTTGCTGAAAAATTCCCTCACCGGGCTGCTGCTGGTTTTTGTGGTGCTGATGCTGTTCCTGCGCCCGGCCCTGGCCGGTTGGGTGTGTGTGGGCATCGCCGTGGCGTTTGTGGGCGCGCTGTGGATTCTGCCCTACACCGGCACCAGTATTAATATGATCTCGCTGTTTGCATTTTTGCTGGTGCTGGGGATTGTGGTGGACGATGCGATTATTGTCGGGGAGAGTATCTACACCCGACAACAGCATGGCATGCTGGGCACCGCTGCGGCCGCCAGCGGCACGAAAATGGTGAGCAAGCCGGTGTTGTTTGCGGTGATCAGCACCATGATTTTCTTCACGCCGATGTTTTTCCTGCCGGGCAATATGGGCGATATCAGCCTGCCGATTCCGGCGGTGGTGATTCTGTGCCTGACGTTTTCACTGATAGAATCGATGCTGATTCTGCCGTCGCACCTGGCCAACCTGCAGCCGGAACAGCCCAGCCGCTTTAAGATACTGCGCAGCCTGGCCCGGGTCAGGGAAAAGTTTGCCGGCGGCATGACGCGCTTTGCCAGTGACTATTTTCGCCCGCGGCTGGAGCGCCTGCTGCAGGCCAGCACCGCTACCATCAGTTGTTTTGTCGTCGCCTTTGCGCTGTCGCTTGCCGTCTATGCCAGCGGCTGGATCAAGCAGGCCTTTATGCCGATCGTGCCTGGAGACTTTGTGATGGCGCAGGTGGTGCTGGCTGAGGGGGTGCCGTTTACCGATACCCTGGCGGTGATGCACCAGATCGACGCCGCCGCCGGGCGCCTGCGTCGCGACCCGGACATGCTGGCGGCGAACGAGGATGCGGATTTCGTGGCCAATGTGCAGACCTGGGGTTACGGCAATCGGGTAACGGTGGTCATGGCGTTGCAGAAGGCCGATGTGCGGGTGGTGGGCACCCAGCAGGTCACCACCCGCTGGCGCGAACTGATCGGCGACTTGCCGGAGGTGGAAGACTTCGATCTGAGTTATACCATTAACCACCGCACCGAGGCGATCCGCCTGCGGCTGTCCACGGCGGGCGATGAGGAGCAGCTCGCCGCCGCCGTGGATACGGTAAAACGGGCGCTGGCCCGCTATCCGGATGTCTATGATCTCAAGGATTCGCTGGAGACCGGTCGCACGGAAATCGAACTGGATTTAAAGGCCCACGCCGAAAATCTCGAGCTGGGTTTGACCGATATCGCGCGCCAGGTGCGGCAGGGGTTTTACGGTGAGGAGGTACAGCGTATTCCCCGCGGCAAAGAGGACGTCAAAGTCATGGTGCGCTATCCCCGCGAGGAGCGCCAGCAGGTCGAGCAGCTCGGCGATATGCGCATCAGGACCAACGACGATCGGGAAATTCCCCTCGAGGCCGTGGCCGATATCCGCTTTGTACCCGGTTATACGACCATTAACCGCATCGATCGCAAGCGCAGTATCACCCTCTCTGCGGAGGTGGCCGACGGTCCCAGCAACGGCAATATGATCGTGGCGGACCTGCTGGCGCGCAACCTCGGCCAGTGGCAGCGGCAATTCCCCGGTTTCACCCTGCAGATCGATGGCGATATGCAGGATGAGGCGGACTTTATGAGCACCATTACCCGCAGCTTTATCTTGACGCTGCTGATTATCTACGGGCTGATGGCGGTGGCCTTCCGCTCCTACTGGCAGCCGGTGTTGATTCTCACGGCTATACCCTTTGGCTTTATGGGGGCGGTGATCGGTCACCTGATTATGGGCCGGGAAATCAGTATGTTGTCGATACTGGGTTTTATCGCCTGCGCCGGGGTGGTGGTGAATGACAATCTGGTGCTGCTCGATCGCATCAATCAGCTGCGCAAGCAGGGTTTGGAGGCGTTCAAGGCGGTGGCGCAGGCGGCCCAGGACCGCTTCCGGCCTATTGTGCTGACGTCTATTACTACTTTTGTCGGCTTGGTGCCAATCCTGTCCGAACAGAGCACCCAGGCGCGCTTTTTGATCCCCATGGTGATCTCGCTGTCATTCGGCGTGCTGTTTGCCACCACTGTTACCCTGATACTGGTGCCGAGTCTCTACTATACTGCTGAGAAGATAAAAGCCCGCCTGCGCCGCGGCGACAGGCTGGCAACGGAAACCTGATGCGGAGCCGCTACTGCCGCCCATGCGACAACTGTTTATTGCCAATCCCAAGGGGGGTTGTGGGAAGACGACACTGGCAACCCAACTGGCGGGTTACTATGCCTGTCGTGGCGCCTCGGTGGCGCTGGTGGACCACGATCGCCAGAGTTCGGCCCTGGACTGGGTCAAGTGCCGGCCGCCGGCCACGGCGGCCATTACCCCGATTGCCGCCTACGAGGGCGAGAAGCCGGTAAACGGCTACGATCTCGAAGTGCACGATATGCCGGCGGCCTGTGAGCTGAGCGAGCTGGTCGGCCCTATGCAGCACGCCTGCCGGCTGCTGGTGCCGATATTGCCGTCGCCGGCGGATATCAAGGCCTCGGTGCGGTTTTTAATGGCGCTCAACAGTCACGAGCGGATCGGCGAGTTGGAAGTACGGATCGGTCTGGTGGGCAACCGGGTGCGGTTTCGAACCCGCTATTTCAAGGTGCTGGCGGCGTTTTTGGAGTCGGTCAATATGCCGCTTATCGCCAATATCCGCGATACGCAGAATTATATCCGGGCCATGGACAGCGGCACCACCCTCTTTGACCTGCCGGCGAAACGCGTCGCCGCCGACCTGGAACAGTGGCACCCGCTGCTGGAGTGGCTGGAGGCCGGCTAAGTGCTGCGGTGAAACAGTTCACCCTGCAACCACGCCACAGCGAGGCCTGGCTTTAAATAAAAAAAACAAATAGCGTGATTGTGGAGACAGCAGTGATAAGATACCGGGTCGGGCGGCGGACAGGACTTTCTCTTCAGTGCTGATGAAATTTTCATTAGAGGTTGTTTTATCATTACCGGGCTGGCGCGGCGAGCGATAAAGTGGCCTGACAGGCGGTCTGTTGGCGACGAACGAATAGTGGAGCCGCGTAACGCAAGTCGCTTATCCGCGCAATTCAATGCTTCCGCCGCAGCTCGCCGGCGATAAAACAGCGTCCAGTTTATCTTAGTCTATCCGCGACGAAAATGAAGACAGGTCCGTAACACGCCGGTAATTTCGGTGGCGGTGAGATATGCTGCGCGCGCAGGTGGACAGAAATCGGCAATGAAAGACAGCGAAGCTCCAGGCAAAACACAGCTTAAGCCCCACCAGCAAGGCGGGTTGTTGGCTGCCGGCGCGTTTTTAATGTGGGGGGTATTGCCGATCTATTTTAAATGGCTGGGCGATATTTCCAGTCTTGAAGTGGTTGCGCACCGGGCCTTTTGGTCATTTGTATTCGGCGGGCTGCTGCTGGTGGCGACCCGGCAGTTACCCGGCCTGGTCGCGGTGCTGCGCGATATCCGACTGCTCGCCTACCTGGCCTTGACCGCTGTGTTGGTGGGAGCCAACTGGCTGGTGTTTGTCTGGGCCGTTGCCGAGGACCGGATACTGGACGCGAGCCTCGGTTATTACATCAACCCGATTATGAATATGATATTGGGTTATCTGATTCTCAATGAAAAGATGCGCCGCCTGCAACAGGTGGCCGCCGGTCTGGCGGTGATGGGTGTGTCGGTCGCGGTGATAAAGTTTGGCGCCGTGCCCTGGGTGGCGCTGTTTCTGGCGGTTACCTTCGGGCTCTACGGGCTGATTCGCAAGCAGGTGCCGGTCAATGCGCAGACCGGATTGTTTTTGGAAACCACGCTGATGTTGCCGCTGGCGCTGGGCTACCTGATCTGGGTGGACTCGCCGACCGCCAATCTGCTCCACAACAGTTGGGATGTGAATACCCTGCTGGTGCTGGCCGGCCCCTTCACCATGGCGCCGCTGATTTTGTTTGCCGCCGGGGCCAAACGTATTCAACTGACGACGCTGGGTTTTCTGCAATATATCGGACCGAGCCTGATGTTTCTGATTGCAGTGTTTATATACGGCGAGCCGTTGACGATGGATAAGAGCGTTACCTTCGGCTTTATCTGGATGGCACTGGTGCTGGTGTCCCTCGATGCTATGGGGCTGGGTCGAAAAACAGTGGGGCCGGTCCCGCCGCCGGAACCCGAGGCAACGCAGTGTGCGGACAAATGATGGCGCTCAGTGACGCTGGCAAGGGCATGCTGTTGGGCGGTCTGGCGGTGGTGGCTTTTGGCTTGACGTTACCGGCGACGCGCTTTGTGATCCCCTATCTCGATCCGGTGTTTATCGGGCTTGGCCGGGCCGTGGTGGCCGCGGCGGTTGCCGCGTTGTTGCTGGTGCTGTCCGGCGCGCCGGTGCCGAATCGCGCTCAGTTGCGCCGGCTTATCGTCGTCGCGCTGGGTGTTGTGGTGGGTTTCCCCCTGTGTTCCGCCTGGGCCATGCAATCGGTGCCGGCCTCCCATGGCGGCGTGGTACTCGGGCTTTTGCCGTTGGCTACGGCACTGGTGAGTGTCATGATTTCCGATGAGCGCCCTTCACCGGGTTTTTGGCTGGTGGGTATGGTCGGCAGCCTGTTGGTCATCAGTTTTTCCCTGGCCGGTGGCGGCGTCGGCCTGCACTGGGGCGACCTGGCATTGCTGGCGGCGGTGGCCAGTGCTGCCGTGGGTTATGCGCTGGGCGGGCAGTTGTCGAAACAGCTAGGGGGCTGGCAGGTCATCTGCTGGGCCCTGGTTATCTCCCTGCCGTTTATTCTGGTGCCGGCCGCTCTGGCGCTGCCGAAAGGGGGGCTGGAACTACCCGCCGGTGTCTGGTTGAGTTTTTTGTACCTGGCCCTGGTCAGTCAACTGGCCGGCTTTTTTTTGTGGAACAAAGGGCTGGCACTGGGCGGCGTTGCGCGCGTAAGTCAAACTCAACTGTTGCAACCCTTCGTGACGCTGCTCGCTTCGGCATGGTTAATCGGGGAGCCGGTGGATGCGGTCACTATCGTGTTTGCGCTACTGATCGTCGGCACGGTTGCCGTGGGCAGGCGAATGCCGGTGCGCACCGGGGCCGGTTGATCGCCGCCCCGGTCTTAGTCGCCGGGTGCCGCCTGACGGCCAAAGCGTTGTACTCTATCCTCGGTTTGGCAGACCCCTGCATCGCCGCTGATCCACATCTCACCAATAACCGGGTCCTTGACGATGCGCAGGCAGTGTTTGCCGTCGCTGTAAATCTCAGTGGTCGGCGATGGTGTGAAGGTTTCGGCTTTCGTTTGCAGCCGGCGGGTATTGAGATCGGCCACTTCAGCGCTTTCCAATTGTTGCCGCAGGTGCGGATTGAACACGGTGGTGCCCCGGCGCAGCGGCGCTGCCGGGGCGCTGGACTCGGGGTTGAGCACCGGCGGCGTGCGCGGCAGTGATTGGTAACGGGCCGGAGCACTCGCGGATGGTGCTGGTTTCGGTTGTACCAGAGCCGGCGTTGTGGGTTTGGGGCGCATCGGCGTGTGCGGATGCTGCGGGGTTGTTGGCCGTTGCTTTGGCGGGGCCGGCGCTTCGATCACCGGCTGCGGCGCCTTTACGGAGGCAGGTGAGGTGGCTGCAGCAGGTGCCAAGGTTATACGAATCGGTTCAGCCTGCCGGTGCGGCAGCGGATAGGGGCCGGGGGCGGTCAGGGTCAACCAGGCGCCGGTTAGATAGAGCAGGCAGAAGCCACACCAAAAACATTTTTCTATCCAGTCTTTTGCGAAGCCTTTTTTAGCATCCTGCCCGGCGGTAGTGTCGGGTGCCAGCAGCTGCTCAATTTTCTCACCGGTCAACCACGCATAGCGTTTTGGATGGAAGGCGTTGTCCGCCAGCTCCGGATCGAATATCTCCAGGGAATTGAACGGACGTTCGGTCAACCAAGGAGGGGCGTGGATGGTTTCAGACACAATATCCCGGTAATTGAATGGCAGTATAGTTGGGTTGCTACATCGATAGCTAGACTGAGTAACATCGCAGAGTGGGTGGTGTCGGTTAAGGATTCTTAGAGCAGGAAGGTGCGGCGAAGTTCAATGTCACCTGTGTCCCCGACGGGTCGCTGTCCACGTGCAGCGCGATGCCGTGTCGCTCGCACAGGCGCTTGACGACGGACAGGCCGATGCCGAATCCGCGGCTGCCCTCGCCTTTGACAAGGGTGGAAAACATATCGGGTATGAGCCGCACATCGATACCGGCGCCGGTATCGGCAATGTGCAGTTGGTTTTGATCGAATGTTATTGTTACCCGGCCGCGGGCGGTATATTGGAATGCGTTGCTGATCAGGTTGTTGAGTAAAATCGCGATAACCGACTGGCTGCCGTGGACGCTGGCATCGGCCGGCACTTCAACCTGCACGGTCACATTTTTCTCCCCGATAAGATGCGCATGGTCCACTACCGCCCGCTCAATCAGCGGCAGCAGTCTGATTTCGTCTAGTGCCGATTGATGTTGGGCGCCGGTTGCCAGGGCCAGGAGGACCTCTACGATGGCGGCCATCTGCTGTGCCGCAGCGGCGATACGCTGCACCAGGGCCTGCGTCTCTGGCGGGTGTTGCCGGGTCGACAGGAGTTCGGCTGCACCTTTGATAACGGCGATGGGGGTGCGCAGTTCATGGCTGGTGTCGCGGGTAAAATGCTGCTCGCGCCGGATATACTCGTCTATCTGCAGCATGGCCCCCTCCAGTGAGCGGGCCAGGGCGCCGACTTCGTTGTCGGGAAACTGCCTGGCAAAGTCACGCGGCAGCTCCTGTGGCGCCGAGCTTTTGATTAATGCCACCAGTTCGGATAGTGGCGCCGTGGCTTTGCCGGCCATGCGGTAGCCGATCAGCAGGGCGATTGCGAACATTGACAACGCCACGGCGGCGAGTATGGCGATAAGCTGGCCGCGTATCGGTCTGACCACCAACTGACCGCTCACCTCGGCGACCAGGTAGACCTCGGCATCCTTGGCGATGTGCAGGTGGTAGTGCCGGCCGTTGTCGCCGAAAAATTCCCGGCGCTGTGGATTTGCGGCGTATGCCCTTCCCAAGTCTGCCGGAAACCGGTCCGGTGATTTGTAGATTGCGATATAAGGGTAACGGGGAGACGGCAGGGTTTGGTGCCGGTGCAAGTGACCGGCAATATAGGCGGCTTCACCTTCCAGTGTTTTTATCAGGGACAGGTCTTCAATGTTATAGATGAACATAAAGCTGAACAGGCTGAAAATCCCGGAGATAAACGCGGCAAACAGGCAGAACATCAGCACAATGCGATTGCGAAGCCGGTGGGTGGCGGTCATGGTATCGGGGTTTCCGGGGTATGGCTCTGCAATACGAAGCCGACGCCGTGAATGGTTTTGATCAGCGTTTTATCGAAGCCTTGGTTCAGTGCTTTTCGCAACTGGTAGATATGGGAGCGCAGGGCATCGGACTCCGTAGGCTCGTCGCCCCAGATACGCTGGCTGAGTTCCGAGCGGGTAACCACCCTGGGGTAAGCCTCAGCCAATGCCAGCAGTAATTGATAGCTGATGTTATTTAAGGATATGGGCCGGTTGCGACGCTCGACCCGGTGGGTTTTCCTGTCGATCAGCAGTTCGCCGATGACCAGTTGGTGTTTCTCCTGCAGCGAGTGGCGCCGCGATAACGCGATACAGCGAACGTGGAGTTCCTCCAGCGCGAACGGCTTGGTGAGGTAGTCGTCCGCACCCACCTCGAAGCCCGTGACTTTGTCCTGCAACCCGTCCCTGGCCGTCAGCATAAGAATGGGTATATGGCGGTCGGCGCGGGCGCGGATGCTGCGGCAGACGTCAATGCCGTCCATGCCCGGCAGTGTCAGGTCCAGCAGGATCAGGTCGTAATAATTTGCCAGCGCCAGTTGCAGGCCCTGCGCACCCTGGCCGGCGAAATCCAGAATATACCCTTTGGGTTCGAGGAATTGGGCAATATTCCGGGCGATTGAATCCTGGTCCTCAATCACCAGGACGGTCAATGTCTGCTTTTGCATGTCGTGCTTTCAGCCTGCCGGCGCGGCGGCGCTGTGGGCGCCGGCACCCTGCGTCTGTTTGCTGTCTTGGCGCCTTGGTGTTGCCGCGCCTAATCGAGATCGATGCGATTGGAGCGAGGATCGATAAACTGCCTGCAAGTACGCTTAAGGCAGTGCCATTCGTGACGCCCTTTACTGTTCCAGCTCTTTACTCGTCCAATTCGGCGAGCAGGCTTTTTGCCGGTCCCAGATCGGGGTGGCGTTGCAGGAGGTTCGATACCTGCTGCCTGGCTTTATCGGGTTGCCCCAGGCGCTGGTAGCCTTTGGCGATTTGCAGGTCCACCTGCGGATTATCGATGGTAGTGGAAACCAGTTCCATCAACAATATCGCCTGTTTGACCTGTTGCTCCGATTCCGCCGCCAACAGGTAATAGTAGCCGTACATCCCCATCAGGGACGATTGTTGAGCGGGGTTGGCGCGTATCGCCTCGATGGTCTGCCGGTCGCCGCGCAGTACCTGTTCGATCCGCGCAAACTGCTGCTCTTGTTTGGAAGCCTCGCGGGGCTGCGGTGTTATGCCCAGGGAGATCAATAAGGCTTCGGCGGTGGCGGCGGTGGAGGTCGGGTTCTGGCCGGTGATCAAACGATCGGCCCGGGCGACGTGATTCAACATCATATCCGTGCCCTCGAAGAGGCCGCCGCGCGCTTTCAGTCGGTCTTCCAGCAGAAAATCATAGTCGTCGATCCACTTGCGGCCGAACAGTTTTTCCTCGGTGTTGGTAAAGCCGTTGACAGCCTTGCCCGCCACCAGATAGGTACCGTCGCTGAGTTTTACATCGGTAAGCGCTGCCGGGCCGTGGCAGACGGCAGCTACCGTTCCCCGGTTCTCATAGATAGCGGCAATGGCTCGCTGCAGCGCGGTGTCGCCCGGCAGATCGAACATGGCGCCCTTGCCGCCGACGATAAATATCGCTTTATACTTGTCCGGGTCGATCGCATCGGTAGACAAAGTGGCCGAGAGTTTTGCCATGGCCTCGGCGTCGTTTAATACGCGTTGTGCGAGTGCCGATGTGGTGTCGAATTTATCTGCCTCGACTTTTCCGCCGTCGGGGCTGGCGACATCCACCACCAGTCCGTGGGCTTTGAAGATCAGATAGGCCTGGGCGAACTCCTCGAACTCGAAGCCGGGTTGTTCCTGCCCCTGTTCCCGCCCGTGACTGCTGACTACCATCAGCAGGCGGTTTTCTGCGGCGCCGGCGGCAAAGGTTGGTAAAACCGGTATCAGTATCAATACCACCGCGATAATAAAGTGTTGCATGGCTGGTTCCCTCTTTTGGTCTGTTTCACTGGACAGTAACGGTGCCGGTGTGAAATCGATGTGAAAGGCATGAAAAAAAAGCCGCGGGCATCCGCTTGACACCTGCGGCGTTGGCACAGCGGCGGCCCGGTAGAAATTGCCCGGGTCGATACGGACAGTGACCGGCACCCGCGCTGCAGTCTGGATATCGATAGTTCGATATGTTAAAAGACGAGAAAAAGGGAGCCTTTAATGGAACCGGGAATTACCTCGCTATTACCCCCTCTGCTGGCAATCGCGCTGGCCGTTACGACCCGGCAGATATACCTGTCGCTGGCAGCGGGGGTATGGCTCGGCTACACCTTGTTGCTGGCAGGCGACCCGCTGCTCGGCCTGCGTGAAGCTATCGAGGGATTGGTGGCGGTTCTGTCGAACCCCGGCGACGCGCGCATTGCGATGTTCACCCTGGTGATCGGTGCCCTGATTGCCCTGATGGAGCGCAGTAACGGCGTCAAGGGTTTTGTCGACTGGCTGGAGCACAAGCGCCTGGTGGCCGGTGCCAGGAGTGCGCAGTGGCTGGCCTGGCTGATCGGGGTGGGTATTTTTATCGAGTCCAATATGACGTTGCTGGTCTCCGGTGCAGTGGCTCGTCCTCTGTTCGATCGTTTTCGGGTTGCGCGGGAAAAGCTCGCCTACCTGATCGACTCCACCTCGGCACCGATCTGCATACTGATTCCCCTGAATGCCTGGGGGGCTTTTAATCTGAGCCTGCTCAGTGATCTCGGCCAGGGCAACGCGCTGGAGATATTCATCGCCTCTATTCCCTATAACTTTTACGCGATTGCGGCGGTGTTGCTGGCCGCTGCGACCATCGGCTTCGGACTCAACGTGGGCCCCATGGCGGCGGCTGAGAAACGCACACGCGAAGGGCTGCCGTTATGGCCTGAGTCAACCCCCATGGTCGATCAGGATTTACTCGGCGCCACCGCTGAGGGCCCGCCGGCAAAAGCGCGCAATATGGTGGTGCCGGTGTTTGCCATGGTATTGATGATGGCGGCGGGACTCTATATTACCGGCGATGGCGATCTCGTGGCCGGGTCGGGTTCCACCAGCATTCTCTGGGCAGCCCTGTTTGCGCTGGCGATTGCCTGGATACTGCTGTTGGCACAAAAAGCATTCACCATGGATGAGCTCACCAAGGTAAGCTTAAAGGGCGCCGGCGGCCTGCTGCCGGTGGCGATTATCCTGATTTTTGCCCTGGCCCTGGGCGACCTGACCGACAAGCTCGGCACCGGCATTTACGTGGCTTCGGCAATTGGCGATAGTTTGCCGCCGGCGCTGTTGTTGCCGGTGGTTTTTTTGCTGGCCGGTATCATGGCGTTTTCGGTCGGCTCCAGTTGGGGCACCTTTGCCGTTATGATACCCATAGCCGTACCCATGGCGGGTGCTTTGGGTCTGCCGCCGGCGCCGTTTCTGGCGGCGGTGTTGTCGGGGGGGATTTTTGGTGATCACGCCTCGCCGATCAGCGACACCACGGTAGTTGCATCCATGGCCGCGGCGACGGACCATATCGACCATGTCCGCACCCAGTTACCCTATGCGCTGGCCTCAGCGGCCATTGCACTGTTGGCCTTCTTCGTCACCGGGCTGTTGTTGTAACTGTTGTTGTAACCGTGGTTTTGACCGGATCGGGGTATAAGGGATCTCAAATCAGCGGGATCAAGGCAATGGGTTAAGCGGCTTTAGGGCCGGGTTGTAGAGGTATTTGCCATGCACATTGGCTTGATTATCGTCGGCGATGAGATTCTCAGCGGTCGCCGGCAGGACCGGCATTTCACCAAGGTGGTTGAGATTCTGCGCAGTCGCGGCCTGGTGCTGGACTGGGTGCGGATACTCGGCGATGACGGGCCTTTACTGACGCAGGCGTTGCACGCCACGTTTGCTACACCGGACCTGGTATTCAGCACCGGCGGCATAGGTGCAACGCCGGATGATCTGACCCGTGCGGCGGCCGCCGCGGCGCTGGATATCGACTTAGCGGTGCATCCCGAGGGCCTGGAGCTGGTTACCGCCCTGGCGCGCAAGCGCGGCGTGGCCCTGCAAGATCACCACCGGCGTATGGTCGAGTTTCCCAAGGGCGCCGCCCTGATCCCGAACCCTGTCAACAACGTGCCCGGCTTCAGCGTCGGTCACCATCATTTTGTGCCGGGTTTTCCGGAGATGGCCTGGCCGATGATCGAGTGGGTACTGGACCATCTCTACCCCGAACTGAACGATCGACAGTATCTGGAGCAGGCCCTGATGGTCGAAGGTCAGTATGAGGGTGTGCTCACCCCGTTACTGCAGGCGGTGACAACCCGGCACCCTCAGGTAAAAGTATTCTGCCTGCCCAGTATGCAGGGTGATCTGCCCAGCAACGAGGTCGGTATTAAAGGCAGTGCAGCGCAGGTTAAGTTGGCAATGGCCGAACTGAAGTCACAGTTGGATGAGCACCTGTACGCGTGGCGCCGGCTGGACTGATTGACGGTTTCCCGGTCGAAATATCGATGCTGAGGTAAGTATTATGAGTGGAATAGTGGAACTGGAGCAGATACTGCGGTCTCTGCAGCCGAACCTGGGTGATGGTGAATTTGTTTTCTGCACGTTTACGGACATGAAATATGGCGACCACGCCGAATTGACACCGCTCGGCGTCTTTCAGGAGCCCGAGGGCATGACACTGATCGTGCCGCGCCATCGCGCCGATCGGGCGGGTATCGAGTACGACGCGTGTTTTCGCCAGCTTACGCTTACTGTGCACTCCAGCCTCAACACGGTCGGCCTTACCGCCACGGTGGCCGGGGTGCTGGCCGAACACGGTATCAGCGCCAATGTGGTGGCGGCTTTCTACCACGACCATGTCTTTGTGCCGACTGACAAGGCCGAGGAGGCATTGGTCGCGTTGCAGGCCCTGCAGGGGTGATGCGATAAAAGCGATGTATTCGATGGCAGACCGCTTGCTGGAATTTATGCAGCGCCACCCGCGGCTGTTGGTGCTGACCGGCGCCGGCATCAGTCGCGCCTCCGGTATTCCCACTTATCGCGATCACCGGGGCAACTGGCAGCGCAATGCACCGATTCAACACCGGGACTTTCTCGCCGATCACGCCGTGCGCCAGCGCTATTGGGCGCGCAGCCTGGTGGGGTGGCGGTATATGCAGCGGGCGCAGCCGAATCGCGCTCACCGGGCCCTGGCGGAACTGGAGGCGCGCGGACGGATTGAACTGTTGGTGACGCAAAACGTCGACGGCCTGCACCAGCGCGCCGGCAGTCAGCGGGTGCTGGACCTGCACGGGCGCATCGATTCGGCGGTGTGCCTGGCGTGTGGCACGCAGCGTTGCCGCGCCGATATTCAACGGTTCCTGGAACACCACAACGCTGAACTGGTCGACTTTGCGGCCGCTGCCGGTCCCGACGGCGATGCCGATGTGGACGATTTGGATTTATCCGCTGTCACTGTGCCTGACTGTGTAAGCTGCGGCGGTGTGGTCAAGCCGGACGTGGTTTTTTTTGGCGATAATGTGCCGCGCCAGCGGGTGGCGGCAACCACCGCTGCCTTGCAAAGCGCCGGTGCATTACTGGTGGTGGGTTCCTCGCTGATGGTTTTCTCCGGTTACCGGTTTTGCAAGCTGGCCGCGCAGTCGGGTTTTCCTATTGCTGTGCTTAATCGGGGCGTGACGCGGGCGGATGATCTGGTGGAGTTTAAAGTCGAAGGGGATTGTGGTGAGGTTTTAGATGGCGTAGTCGGTCTGCTGGGAGCCTGAGTGTTAGGGCAGAGCTGCCCCCGGTATTGGCAAACAACAAGCCGGGCGATACCACTGAACGTCTTATTAACGTTATTTTGACGCGCAGTGGTAAATGCTTATGCAGGCGTGAATAAGTTTGGAATTTGCAGAGACGGGTCAGAACCCGCGTGCCGCCGCCAACTGCCCCAGGCGACCGGTAATTTCAAAAAACTGCGCCACCGTCTCCTCGATGATCTGTGCCGCCGGTTTGACACTGTCAATCAGGCCCGCCGACTGCCCTGCCAGTCCCACGCTGGCTTCCATATCACCGCCGAAATAGAGATCGAGAATTTTGGCAAACGTATCGACCGGCATCACGCCCTCCTCGTGAATGATTGCTGTGCGCTTGGTTTTGAGGGCGCGAATACAAGGTGTCGACTGCTTGTTGAGCACATAGGTTCCCGCGGTCGAGGCGTCGAGAATAGCCTGTTTGTAGTTATTGTGCACCGGACTCTCGGCGGCGCTGACGAAGCGGGTACCCATCTGTATGGCCTCGGCGCCCAGGGCAAAGGCTGCGGCCATGCCGCGCCCGTCACAGATACCGCCGGCGGCGATCAGCGGTATATCCACCTCGGCGCCGATAGCCTGCAGCAACACCAGCGTAGAGACCTCCTCCGGATTTTTGAAACCGCCGCCTTCGGCGCCTTCGACCACCAGTCCGTCGACACCGGCCTCGGCGCATTTCAATGCAGCCTCTACCGTGGGTACGGCGTGGTACACAGTGATGCCGGCATCTTTCAGCGGGCCGATAAATTTCTTCGGACTACCGGCGGAGGTGGTAACGAATTTCACGCCCGATGCGCAGATAAACTTCAGCATGGCATCGTCTTTGAGGAACATAATCGGCAGGTTGACACCAAAAGGTTTGTCGGTAAGCGCGGGCATCTTTTCGATTTCAGCTTTGCAGTTCTCCGTCTCACCGGAGGAGGTTTCGATGATGCCGAGACCGCCGGCATTGGAAACCGCCGCCGCTAACCGGGCGCGGGCAATCCACCCCATGGGGGCCTGGACGATGGGGTATTGAACACCTGTGTGGGCGAGCACTCGATTCATATTTCTCTCCGTTTTCTCTCCGTCGCTATGCTTGGATACAAAATGTCGGCTAAAAAGCTGCCTTATTAACAGTCTGTATAGTAACTGATTTGACGCCTTTTGGGTTTTGGAAATCGAGGGGTGTTGCCGAAGCTTTCGAGCCGGATCGCACCGACACGTTGAAACTATATTTTGACTCTCAGACAACGCAGATTTCTGGTATCGCGAAGTGGCCCGGTCAGACATACGCCCCGGCCATTCTCGGAGTAAAAGGCAGTGTTCGGGCTATCATAGTATGGGTTTACGATAAATGCCAAATTAGCCGGCAGCGAGTCCAAGCTCCGCAATTCGTTAAATAAAAAAATCTTTGTATTCACGTCAAAAACTTTTGCGACGTGTTTTTCGTAGTCGGAATTAGCCAGTTGGTTCAATACAGTCCCAACCCAGTTTCGCAATCTGGATTGCTCGATGTCCACCGGCCCGTCTTCAGTTACAGCACTGGCAAACGCCACCGGCGGCAGCAGTGAGTATTTCGCTATCCTCGCATAGACGGGATAGAGGGCATTTATACTCATATTGGGTTTGAAGAAAATTCTCGTCGCCCAGCCGGGAAAATTGTCCCCCGCGTTCCAGAACTCAGGATGCCCATCCATATTCGTATAAACGCCGTAGATCGCCGCCAGCTCGATGGCCATCGGCAGTTCAAAACTGCGCTCCGCTGTCGATAGAAGCGGCAGTTCGGCGTCGAGCTGATAGCCGTAGCGGCGCATCAAAACAAACAGCACGTCTATATTTTCAGACACGGCCAGCAGAAAGACCGACTTTCCTACCAGCGTATCGGCTTGCCGGAGATGGCTGCGCAACCCGGTAGTATTACTCAGCAAATCGCCTACCGCTCGATCGATGCCCGATCGCTCCGCTGTACTAATGGCCTGCATAATGGCGATACGATTCGCCACGGTTATGTATCGGTAGGACGGCAGGGGCGCCGATACAACAGCCGGTGAACTCAGCGTTCGATAGTCCTCCAGCGCCAGAAAGGTTTTATAGCGCGCCAAGACAGTGGCATGGGTCTGTAGCATTTCTGCGTACTGGTCTTTTGCGCTAAAGAGGCGCCCAAGGCAGCCGGCTTCCCAAGCGCCGCAGAGTAGATCGCCGTCCGGCATCGGCAGTTTTTTGTCGGCGGGATAGTCCTCATAACTGAACTCAGCTTCCCGGTTCAGGAACGCTTGCTCTCCCTGCCTGACAGATGCATAAATTCGGGCGCCCACCGCCATAGGCTCCTCATCGGCTGCGGCAAAAATACCCATGAGGTAGAGATATGCATCGCTCGGCTCTGAGGTCGAAGCCATATCGAGCAGTTGTCGGGCCTCCGGCCTCAGCTCATCATCGGCCTGTAGCAGCATTACCGCCAAAACAATAAAAACGACTATACCGGACAGCGCTTCTTTCATAATTTAAGATCATACCTTGTACGCAGTGGGTGCGCGGCTGTTGTCCGGCGCCGCCCAATTACGGAATTACCGCCGGCAGCGCGATTCTCGCAGCGGTGTGAAGGGCAGTTTTAACAGGCAATACAGTCCGATGCAACGTACAAAATCAATGGCAAAAACAAATACCGCGCACCGACAGGCCGGCGTTATCCATACCGACCGCCCCACAATAACGTTTGACGGTCACCCCCGGGACTACAGACCAAGAGTATAGAAATCGACCCGGCCACAGGATATCGGCACGAGTGAAAGCTCGCGCCGTAAGGCCCTATCGATGCGCGACAAAATTATCGCCCTCATTCACCGAGGTACTCTTCTTCACTGCCATCTTGTCAACAGCTGTCCCTTTAGTCACGCGCCATTTCGAATCAAGCGCGTTGACTGTATAGTCCACCAACAAATGACACTTGCCCGCTCCGCTGCCTACTTTCGAAACCCAAGGGCGCCAAATCGGTTACTATACGGTGTTAAACATCAGGGGCAGGCTCTAATGGCACTACTTCAAGAGAATATGTGCTGGTTGACCGGTCTGGCTCTGGCTGAAGCCTTCAGAAACACGTCCTAAACCTGTCCCTGGCGGCTTCCCTGCATCCCTGCTGTCGAGAGTTTCTAAAGGCTTCAGCCAGAGCCAGACCTCTCTTCAACACGATTAACTGAGGTTGGTTCGATTGGGTTGGGGATCGATAAACTGGTGCAAATACGCTGAATGAATTGCCATTGTGCGTCGAGCAAAGCTTAGACGCAGAGGAAGTTAATCAACAAGGAGGTGAATTAACGGAAACTGTGCGGTAGTTTCCTGTGGGTGAAAGTCCCACCCGGGCAAGGTTGGCCACCACTCGGAAACGAGTCTTGAACCTTCAGCAGTGACGCTGAAGGTTAAGCGTAGACAGCGAGTCAGTAGGCCACGGAGATAGAGCACCTAAATACCTCTCTATGAGCCCAGACACACAGTTGGATGCTGAGCTGTGCGAAGAAAGACAGCATGAACCCAGATATTGGGGCGGGACGATCAAAAGGACGGCCGCGAGAAGTCGAGGCAGAAATCGGAGCTTTACATAGTACCGATGAAGCTGGACCATCTCAATCCGCCAAGAGCCTGTAGAGGGAAAGGAAGGTCACCTCATCACACCCTCAGGAGGGCAACATGTACGAAACAAAGAGTTCGGAAGCCATGTCCACCCCACTGCTGAGGTTAGCGATGCTGGGTAGATGAGATATCCACAGAGGGGCTTTGCCACTCTCAATTAGTATCTGACGAAGGCGTTGCTGCAATTAGCCTTTTATCAAATGCGCAAGGATGGCGTGGTAGGTGTCGATGGCCAGACAGCCAGCGACTATGGGCAAGCGCTAGAAGAAAATCTCGAGAGTATTTTGCGGCGAGCCAGAGACGGCAGCTATCATGCCCTTGCCAATGTGATGAATTGAGGAGCCGAGTACGTTAATCGCGCACGTCCGAATATGTGGGCGGCGGTGGTGGTAATACCGTCGTCTACCCGATCCAGCCTATTCTCCTTTTTGTGCTATATATTATCCCTATATGACTAGCTAACATAAAGTAGCATGATTTACACTCGACTAAGTTTATGTGTATTAGTTGGTTGGTATCATGGACGGAAATGAAATCCTACACTTTAATTCGAAACAACTAATATGTGGTAGAGAAACGATTCTCTCGGAAAAATCTCTTGTTGATCTGGTAGATGAGTCGATTAAAAAATATAAATATAATATAGCTATAATATTTAAAGACAATAAAGTTACTTATGGTGAACTTAACGACAGGTTCTGCGAAATTGCATTTTCAATTAAAAAAATAATTGGAGGGCAAAGAGATATAATTGGTGTAAATTTACACAGAAGTATCGAACTAGTAGCTACAATAATCGCCATTCAAAAACTAGGATGTATTTATTTACCTCTATCAAGAGATATTCCCGACGAAAGAAATACTAAAATAGCTGCTGATGCTAAGCCTATACTGATTATTACCGATAACAATAATTACAAATCCTTCACTCAAAAAGATATCTCCGTAGATATCAAAGATCTGTCTTCATATTTCGTGTTGTCTCACAACCAAGGAATTAATATGACAGATATTTGTTACGTAATGTATACGTCCGGTTCTACTGGAAATCCCAAAGGAGCCATGATCACGCACTTAGGGGTAGTTAATCGTATAGAATGGATGAAAGAGTATTATAACTTTGTAACTGGAGACGCTCTGCTGTTTAAATCGCCCTTGAATTTTGATGTGTCTATATGGGAAATATTCTTACCACTAATTAGTGGGGGTAAACTAATTATAGCTGAACCAGGAAAACATGCATCGACAGCTTACATCGTTAATTTAGTTAAGCTACATAAAATCACCTTTGTTCATTTCGTGCCAGAAATGCTAAGAGAGTTTTTAGCAGAAAAGGATTGTGAAAGCTGCAAGTCTATTAAAACTATTGTATGCGGAGGAGAGTCATGGAATATAGATTTAGCAAAAAACTGCAATGAAGTATTACCAAATTCTAATATTTATAATGGTTATGGACCTACTGAAACATCAATTGGCGTAACTGTTTGGAAATACGATAAAAAATATAATAGGAAGCCCCCCATAGGAAAGCCAATTTATAATGTATTTCTATTAATTGTAGATAATGAAGGAAACTCAGTTAAAACAGGTCAGCCGGGTGAATTATGGATAGGAGGTATATGTGTTTCACCTGGCTATATTAATGGGGGCTTTGGAAATATTGACAAAAAGCGATTTGTAAAAGTAAGAATTGAGAATGATCTTTCAATAAGATTCTATAAAAGTGGGGACATAGTAAAACAATTGGAAAGTGATGAAATTGAGTATATTGGCAGGATTGATAATCAAGTTAAAATCAATGGAACTCGAATAGAGCTTGAAGAAGTAGAGGCAATAACTTCAGTTTTTCCTGGAGTTAATAGAACAATAGCAACGGTGGAAAGTGGGAAAAATAGGGATAATAAGCATCTCGTGTTGTACTTTATGACTGAAATCGATGACAATCACTTATCAAAAGAATTGATGTCGTATTGTGAAAAAAACTTACCATCACAAAGTGTGCCTAATAAGATTATAGAAGTAAAAAAAATACCTTTATTGACTAATGGGAAGTTAGATAGAAGGAAATTTAATGAAATGAATAGATTTGGTTTAAAAATTGATCAATGAAGAAGCTAATATTCTTGTGGTGTGTTCCTAGATCGTTATCAACAGCATTTGAAAAAATGTTTGATAATCGTGGAGACTTCTTTGTTATTAGTGAGCCATTTTTAAAAAATTACAAATATAAAAGAGACAATTATACTAACAAGTATTTTATGCAAAAAAATGATGAAATTCTCGGAAATATTTTATATGAGAGTTTAAATAACGATACCTTTGTCAAGGATATGGCTTATCATATTGATCAAAAGACATCAAAAATATTGATTGAGCGATCGGTCAACATATTTTTGATCAGAAATCCAGTATATACCGTGCCATCTCTATATAGTATGAATCCCAAATTTACATTATTCGAAGTAGGCTATCACAGTATTTATAATGTATTTCAAGAAGCTCAAAAAATTAAAAAAAATATTCCTGTTATTATTGATGGAGAATTATTGAAAAAGAACCCTGTTTCTACGGTAGAGAAGCTTGCTAGTAGAATTAGTATTGATAAACGCTTGGAATCACTAACTTGGAATCTAGGTAGTAAAAAAGAATGGGTAGAGAGAGAAGATTGGCATTTAAATGCTATAAATAGCTCGGGTTTTACGAATTTTAATTCAAACTATGCCAAATATTTAAGCATTGAAAAAGTTAAAAACGCTATACAAGAGGTAACACCAATATATAATAAGTTATTCGATTACGTCATTTAATAAATTGTGAGGCATAGCATAATGACAGAAAGTAGTTTTAGAAGCACTAGTGAGTTAATTAGACAGGAATTCAAGGAGTGGAAATCTACAGATATTTCTGTTGTCAATAATAATACTGTTAGATTTAGGCTAATGAAAAATATTACTACTAATTGGCATTCTCATTCTGATAGTGACGAGTTGTTTATTTTGCACAAAGGAAGGATGGAAGTGGAAACAGAAAATGAGAAATATACATTAAATCCGGGTGATGTCTTTAAAGTTTCTACCGGAATTAGGCACCGGGTTAAAGTTACAGATTATGCTGAACTTTTCGTTGTTGATGCTATTAAATAGTATTGGTTTTTTAAGGTTAAAAGTTATGATTATCCGAACTGTTAAAGGCTTAGAAAGCGATAGCGTTGTCAGTAATGAATGGTTTACAAGCTACAGAATTCTACTTGCAAAAGATAATATGGGCTTTTCATTACACTTGACGAAAACCAAAGCTGGATCAAGAAACATTATGCAATATAAGAATCACTTAGAGGCTGTCTATTGTATATCAGGACAAGGTCGGTTAATGGACTTGGATAACAATCGATCCCATTTAATCTCTCCCGGAACATTGTATGCCTTAGACGAAAATGATAAACATATTTTGGAAGCTAAGACAAATTTGGAGCTGTTATGTATATTCAATCCGCCCTGTATCGGCTCAGAAACTCATGATGAAAGTGGGTCATATCCATTGCTGGAAGTTTAGATCTTGAATGCATTATATGTTGGCGAATAGAGGTTTGTATGAAAGAGAATAATCTATGGGCTTCTGTATTTGAAAGTATCGAAAAGAATTATATCCAATCTAAATACAAATATTCCGCCATTGTATCTTTAAGGCTTCTTAGAAAAGCTATCGAAAATACTGACAACGGTCTGCTTGACTATAGCTCCAAATCAGAAACTTATAAAAAATTGTCGAGCATATTGCTATTTTTTTGGGTGATTTCAAACTACTATCGCGTATCTCCTGCCAATCTAACCTTTATTCATAAAAGAAAAAGTGATATCAGTTTTAAAGAAAGTTGCCTATTTTTTTTGAAAAGTTTATATAGTTATGAAATAAAAAGTAACTACCCTGACAAGTTCTTTATTGAGGAAGGAATATATGATTTGTCAATCTACTTGTCTTCATTGTTTTTTAAGTTCAAAGTGAGAGTTGAGTTTGTACTAGATTTAATTTCTGACTCGTTATCTTCAAGCAAAAATTTTTCTACTAATAGTTTTGATCCAAGCAACTGCGATTCTTTAAATAAGTTTAATGCAATAGTCAGTTTGACTCCATGCCCCTACGCTCTATCAGGAAAATACTGGGGTGCTCCGAACTGGGATGAAAAACATAGTTTTTCTGATAATGTAAAAAATATATCTTGCTGGCTTAAAGTGTTTTTGGTCGTCGGCAAAGCAGCTAGGCTCGACGGTTTTATTGTAGTACTACCGCCTCGTTATAGCTATACAGTCAGCTGCTTATCCGTAACGTTAGCGAATTTTATTCGTATAATTTCTGAAGATGACAGAAATTCAATAGATAATCTAAGCAATGTCAATAGCGACGAAAATTGGTCGTTTATATATTCCGATGAACCTATGTTCATTACTGCTCTTGGTGTATGTTATGAAGCGAATAACCCAAGGCATACTTATGGAGTAAATAATACCATATTTTTTTTACAGCCTGATTTTACTCTGAGGTCTATCGATGCTCTCAGTCAGGATAAAGAGCAACTTACTAGAAAAAAAATTCGCAACATATTCGAAAAAAATGGCGTTTCTTATACGAATATAAAGTCTCCTAGGGAGCCTCAGAGATATATTCGATCTGAATATGCAGGAAAGGAGGTTGTTGAGTGGTGGAACTCGCTGTAAGTGGAGTATTATATAGAAATGTGAGACCTATTGATTCAAATAGTATTTTTTGCATTGTTAAAAAATTATCGTCACTTGAAATTAACTCTTTTTACCATTATTTGATATTCTGCTCGTACTTCAAAAAAACAAGTTCCGTAGCCATATTAGACAAGAAAATAGTTGGTTTTTGCCTTGGCTTTTCACATGAAAAAAATAATAAAGTTTTATTTATATGGCAGGTAGGAGTCTTGCCAAATTATCAGAACTATGGTTTCGCAAAAACCTTGATCAGTTATTTGATTGACGTTAACAAGGCTGGCGCAATTCAAGCAACTATTGATAAAAACAATGCGGTATCTGAAAAACTATTTCAGTCAATTTCAAAAATATATAGAGGAGAATTATTTGAAAAGAAAGTTTATTTGAAATCCAATTACGAATATTTAAAGAAAAATGAAACGCTAATTCAAATTGATATAGAAGAAATAGGCATAAATTTATGAAAATTTTTTCAGTTCCTTAAGTCTGGTAAATGGCTATGAGTTTATTTGATGGTATTGAATCTAATGTGGCGTTTTACTCTCGTCTTTATCCGGCAGTATTTAATAGTTCTGAAGGTGTCTATATTTTCGATGTTCAAAATAGAAGATATATTGATTTTTTAGCAGGTGCTGGGTCTTTAAATTATGGGCATAATAATCCAATTCTGAAGAAGAAACTAATTAGCTATATAGAGTCAAATGGTGTCACTCATGGGTTAGATATGATGACGTTAGCTAAGAAGGAGTTTTTATCTGTATTTCATGAAAAAATATTAAAGCCAAGAAATCTAAGTTACATTGTACAATTCACAGGGCCTACTGGAACAAATTCTGTAGAAGCGGCATTAAAAATATGTAGAAATGTAACAGGCCGCCAGAACATAATCGCTTTTACTAACGCGTTTCATGGCGTAACACTTGGCTCTTTGGCAGTTACAGGAGGTAGATTTTATAGGGCTGCAGCGGGTGTGCCATTGAATAATGTTTTTCGTTTACCATATGATGGAGAGCATGACAATAGTTTTGATAGTATTAATTATATTAGTGAAAAACTAACCACTTCAAATAGTGAAATTGATAAGCCAGCTGGTGTTATCGTAGAGGTGCTACAAGGTGAGGGCGGGTTAAACAAAGCTAGCATAAAGTGGTTGCAAGAACTACAGGAATTGTGCAAAAGACACGGAATGCTATTGATTGTTGATGAAATACAAACCGGTTGTGGTAGGACAGGAGATTTTTTTAGTTTTGAAAAAGCTAGGATATATCCAGATATAGTGACACTGGCTAAATCGCTAAGTGGATATGGTTTACCCTTTGCCGTGGCTTTAATAAAGCCATGTTACGATAATTGGAAGCCAGGTCAACATAATGGCACATTTCGAGGAAATAATTTGGCATTTGTTACGGCTACAGAAACATTCAAATATTATTGGAAAAATTCTGAGTTTTCTGAAGCCGTGGTGCATAAAAGCTTATTAATAAAGAATCGTCTCAAAGAAATAACTGATAAATATGAAAAGCATGGTTTTCAACATAAAGGTTTAGGTATGATGCAAGGTATTGATTTTATGGATGGAAAAGTTGTAAACGAAATCTGTCGGAATGCCTTTTTAAAAGGAGTTATTGTTGAGCCATGTGGGCCTACATCAAATGTTTTAAAAATTTTACCTCCTTTAATTATTGATAATTCCTGTTTGCATAAAGCGTTAGACACTATAGCCGATAGTATAGATGAGGTAATAAACAATAAAATGAGATGCTAGGGCCTGTTCACACTAATTTTGATAGAATGTGCGCCTATGGAAATCACGAAAGCACAATTCAAAATTATTGAACATCTCCTGCCAATACAGAGGGGAAATGTAAAAATACCGAA
>NZ_ML660089.1 GCF_007004655.1 Exilibacterium tricleocarpae | reverse complement strand
TGACGCCGGCGGCGGCAGCACAACATTTGACTACGACTTTACTTTCGTCGATGACCCCACTGATTCCCGGCGTTTCTTTGGCCACTACGACCGTGCTGAGCAGGAGGAGTACCCGGGTAACGGTGTTGCGGAAGATGCCGTTGATCCCTATTCGCATTTTGCCGGCGGCACGACGGTCATGGTCGATGCCCTGGGTAATAACCGGGCCTTTTCGAATGACGCCCAGTATATCGAATGGCGGCTGGCGAACGGCTACTACGCCACTTACAGCGCCGGCCAGGTCGGCTCCGATCCAAGTTTTCAGGCCCAGGTTGACGCGATCAGAACGGCTCACAGCCTGACTTACCGCTACCGGGCTGATGGCTACCTGACCGAAGTTACCGACCAGCAGGGATTCAAAACCACCTACGCCTACGACGGCGCCGACAATCTGATCAGCCTGACTGACCGCAACGGTGACGGAGCCGTCAGTAGCGACAGCCATTATTTTCGCGAGTTGAGAAAAGAATTGGGCATTGTGGATACCGCCGGTAACGGTAAGCAGGTGGCCGGGTTAACCCAGGCGGACATCAATGCCCTGATCGAGGCTTTCACTACGCATTTTACCTATGATGAACGGGGCAACCTTATCAGCCGCACCGACAATGTCGACAATCAAGTCACCTTGACTTATACCGATTTCAACACCGTGGCCAGCAGCACCTCGGCGGTGGGCAACGCCCTGGTCAGCAGCGATACCCAACTGTATCAGGAGCGGCGGATTGAGCTGGGTTATGCCGCCTCGGTAGCCGATCTATCCGCCGCAGATATCGAGGCCATACTCACCCTGCACACGACCTTCTTCAACTATGATGCCAACCAAAACCTGATCGAACGGCGCGACGCAGGTGGGGATATCACCCGTTTCGACTACGATGCATTCGGCAATCAAACGCGCCGTACGGTATTTCTCGATGCCAATGACCTGAGTGACCCGGCCAAGCAACAGATCACGCAATTCTTTTACGATGACTTTGGCAACAATATCCGCACCATCGATGCCGAGGGCAATATCACCCACAGCGCCTTCGATCACTACGGCAACCTGACCCAGTTAATCGACGCCCGGGGCAGTGTGACGTCGTTTACCTACGATGCCGACAATCGCCTGCTGACCGTGACCGACCCCGAAGGCCACACCACCATCAACACCTACGATGCGGTGGGCAACCGCATCAGCGTCACCGATGCCAACGGTCAGACCATCACCCGCCTGTTCGATCGTAACAACAACCTGCTCGCCACCATCGACCCCTCCGTCACCGATCCCCTGCAGGACCGCACCACCCGTTTTGAGTACGATGTCGTGGGAAATCGGACCGCCGCCATTGATACCGAAGGGCGGCGCACTGAGTTTACTTTCAACACACGCCGTGAATGGGTGGAAGTGCTGACCGCCGAGGTCGCTGACGCCAATGGTGACCCGGTTCGATATACCACGACTTATGCCTACGACGGTGAAAGCAACCGCATCAGCACAACCAATAACCGCGGTTTTACCACCGAGTGGGTCTATACCCGCAACAACCTGCTGTTACAGCAAACAGATGCCATCGGCCATATTACCCGCTTTGAATACGATGCCAACGACAACCAGGTGACGATTATTGCCGGAGTGCAACTTGCCGCCAGTAAACGGGAAACAGTTCGGTTGCGCTACGATGAAGAAGACCAGCTCATCACGCAAATCGACGCCGAGGGCAATGTCAGTCGCTATGCTTACGATGCACCGGGCAATCGTCTCTCCGTCACAGACGGGAATGGCAATACGACCGAATATGAGTACGACGGTAACAATCGTCTCTTGCGCGAAATACACCCGGAAACCATTGATCCGGTGAGTGGCGCGCCGGTGCGCTATACCGTCGAGCACATCTTTGACGCTAACGGCAACGAGGTGGAAACCATCGACGAAAACGGTCACAGTACCAAATTCACCTTTGACCGCGACAACAGAGTGGTCATGATCGAGGATGCCAATGGTATAAAAACCGTATTCGAATACGACAGTCGCCACAATCGCACCGCCGTAATGATCGGGGTCGAGGCAACGGCAAACACCAGCGGGCAGGTCGTTATCAGCAACAGGGATGAGGCACAGATAACCCGCTATACCTATGACGAATTCAACCGGCTCATAGCGGAAACTGACGGGGTAGGAAACGCCCTTGCGATCAGCAACAGCACACTCTACCAGGCGATCAGACAGGAACTGGGCTATGCGGCGGACGCCGCCGACTTGAGTCAAGCCGACCAGAACGCCCTGCGAAACCTCTACACTCGTCATTATATTTACGACCGGGAAGGTAATCTCACGAGCCAGACAGATCATCTCGGCAGAAGTAGAAGCTTTGCATACGACGCGCTAAACCGCATCATTTCCCAACAGGACCCGCTGGGAGAAGTGGCGAGGTTCGCCTACGACGGCAGTGATAACCTGGTAAAAGAGATTGATGAACTGGGTCGCACCACCACACACACCTACGACGCCATTGACCGGCAAACAGATACCGTTAATGCCATCGGTACCCGCACTCACCTGGCGTATGACGATTTCGATAATGTGACTAGCGGTACACGCGCCTACGGCACTGCAGAGGCCCGCACCACGAGCTACGAATACGACCTGAACAACCGTATCATCGCTGAAACAGACCCTGAGGGGCATCGCCGGTCCTTTGAGTACGATGCAGTGGGAAACCGCATCAGGGCCACAGATGGCAGAAATAACACAACCCGATACTTTTTTGATGCACTCAATCGCAACATAAAAGTCATTGATCCGTTAAGCTTTGAAACCAAGTTCGAATATGACGGTGTCGGCAACCGGCTTTCTATGACCGATGCGCGTGGCGGCATCGTCAAAATGGAGTACGACCCCGGCAACAGACGGGTCAAACAGACCGATGCCGAAGGTCGCATCACCGTCTTTTCCTTCGATGTGCGCGGCAATGAAATCGAAATGCGCAGCGCTGCGGGAACCGCCGATGAACAGGTCACAACGTTTCTCTACGACGCCGAACAAAACCTGCGTCGGGTCGTCGATGCAGAGGGCGGGATAACCGAGCAAAATTACGATCGGGTTTACAACAATACCGGGATAATCGATGCCGAGGGTAATTCCACCGTTATTGAATTCGATGCGCTGAACCGGGTTGTTCGCACAATCGATGCAGAGCAGCAAACAACGTCGTTTGTATTGGATGCGGTCGGCAATGTACTCGATCGCATCGATGCCCTCGGCAACTCCACACGCTATGTATATGACGACAACGATCGCATTATCCGTCAAATTGAGGCCAACGATGTCGAGACCCACTTTTCTTACGATACAGTGGACAACCGAACCCGGATAACATGGGCTGCCAACACGCCTGATGCCGTCACCCAACAGTTTGTCTACAACCTGGACGATCGCCTGATTGCGGAAATTGATGGGGAGGGCAACACTTACAGTTACAATTATGATGAAAACCATAACCAAACCCTGGTGACCGACCCCAACGGCAATACCACCCGGTATACCTATGATGAAAACAACCGCGTTGCACAAATAGATGATGCAGAAGGCAATATCGTCAGGTATGTCTATGATGCCAACGGCAACCGGGTGCAGGTGATAGACGGGCGCAACCAGGTTTCGACGATTTACTACAACGCCAATAATGAAGTTAGTGTCCGGGTTGATGCCGAGGGCTACGCGCGGTCAAACAGTTATGACAACAACGGTAATGTTGTCTCACAGACACTACACATGCAAGCGCTCGGTTTGCCGCTCGATCCCGAGGTGCCGCCAGCCCTGCCACAGAGTCCACAAGACCAGACGACGCTGCTCGAATATGACAACTTAAACAGAATCACGGCGCAAATCGATGCGGAGGGATATCGCGTCGAGTATCTATATGATGCGCTGGGCAATCGTTTGGAAACACATCGCTTTAGAGACTTGGCTGGCACTGATGTAGCGATTACGCGCAACTACTACGACAACGTGTATCGCGAAGTGGCAATGCTTTCCGCCGAAGGGTATCTAACGGAAATAACCTACGATGCCGTCGGCAATCAAACCTCCCGCACGGTTTATGATCTGCGGGTAAATGTCCCGGCAGACGGCCGGCCGCAGCCGCAGGCCGGCGATACCGGCCGCACGGAGCGCTCTACTTACGACAACGCCTATCGGGAGGTGGAGCGTGAAAGTGCGCTGGGGGTCCTGACGCGTTTTGAATACGATGCGCGGGGGAATCGGACGGCTATCGTAGAAGCTGCCGCCAGCGTTGACCAGCGCCGTACCGAATTTGCCTATGATCGGGGCAATCGACTTATATCAACCTCAGATGCATTGGGCACTATGACCCGGTTTGCGCTCGATAGCAACGGCAATATCATCACCCGGTTTGACGCCTTTGGTTCTCCTCAACAACGCCTGACGGCGATGGAATACGATGGCAATAACCGCCTGGTCAGAGAGACCGATGCCATTGGTGTGGTGACGTCCTTCGCGTATGACGCCAACGGCAACACCATCAGCGTGACACGGGCTGACGGCCTTGCGGAAACGAGAACCGACTATCGCCATTACGATGGCAACAATCGCCTAATTGCCACCATCAATGGCGAAGGGGAGCGCACCGAAAATCGTTACGACGGCGCGGGCAATGTGGTAGCGGTTATTGAGGCGCCCGGACTCGCCGAGGAGCGGGTTACGTTACTCGAGTATGATCGCGACAACCGCCAAAGTGCAGAAATTGACGGCGAGGGCGTGCGCACAGAGTATCGCTACGACGGTGTGGACAATCGCGTTGAAGTTATCGAGGCCGCCGGAGTTACCGGCGTAGAGCGTCACAGTTACTTCGATTACGACCTGGATAACCGGTTGATTCAATCGATCAACCCGCTGGGAGGGACGCAGACTTTCGACTACGATGTGCTCGGCAATCGCACTGTGATAACTGACGAAAATGGCGGTATCGAACAACGCAGCTACGACCTGATCGGCCGTTTGACGTCCTCCCTAAGCGCCGGCGGCACCCTAACCGTTAACACCTACGATTTGCGCAACAATCTGCTAAGCCAGACCACGTCCTTCGCCGACGGCACGGATGCGCGCACGCGAAGCTTCACCTACGACCTGCTCGATCGGCAAATCCGCGTAACCAACGGCAATGACTTTAGCACCACAACGACCTATGATGTGTTCGGCAATCGTGCCACAACCACCCGCGGGCTCTATCTGGTCGACGCTGCCGATCCCGCCTACGACCCCGCCAAAGCCCTGTTGGCTCTCCCACAGACGACAACGACAGTATACGACGCAGTCGACAGGCTGATTTCCACCACTGACGCCCTCGGCAATCAGATGGTCTTTGAGTACGACGCCGTGGGCAACCGCACCGCCAGTATCGATGGCGCCAACGTCAATTCAGATCGGCGCACCCGCTATAGCTACGACCTGGCAAATCGCCTGACTGAAGTGATAAATCCTGAAGGCGGCATCACCCGCAATCAATACGATGCCCTGGGCCAGGTCGTTAACCGTCTGCAACTGCAGAGCGACGACGGTGTGGGCAATCAAGTTTGGATTAGCACCCATTTTGATTACAACGATGCCGGTCGCAACACCGCCGAAATCGACGGCGAGGGACTGCGCCGGGAATTCGAATATGATGCGGTAGGCAATAGAATTCTCACGCGGTTTGCTGCCGGCACTGGCGATGAGACGATCACGCGGGCGGAATTTGATTTAAACAACCGTATCACGGCTGAAATTGATGGCGAAGGTTTCCGTGTCGAGCACGTATATGACGCTATAGGCAACCAGATCAAGACCACAGATGCCCGCAACGCCACCACCCGCTTTTACTACGATGCGGATAATCGCATTGTCAGTATGCTGGATGCAGAAGGCTATATCATCGAATCTGAGTACGATGCGTCCGACAACCAGATTACACGCCGTGAAAGCTTTACCCCCTTCGCCGGTACTGCCGATGACTTTATCAAGCCGACCGCACCCGACTCGAGTCTGGATAGAACGACCCGCTTCACTTACGACGGCGCCGGCCAACTGATCCGGGAGGTCGACCCCGAGGGCGGAGAGTTTAGCTATACCTATGATGCCGCCGGCAATCGGGTGGCATCGATGGATGCGTTGGGCAGACAAACGACTTTTGCCTTCGACCTCAATAACCAGCTAATTTCCCAGATCGATCCGAACGGCATCGAAACCCGCTTTGGCTATGACGTTGTCGGCAACCAGACGTCGATCGAGCGGGCGGCAAACACCACCGACGCATCGGTGACCGCATTTGTTTACGACCTCAACAACCGCTTGGTTCAGCAGGTAAACGGCCTGGGCAACACTGAAGTCGCTGTGACCTATGACAAGGCGGACAATCGGGTATCCGAGGTGGACGCCAACGGCAATGCTGTTCTATCAGCCTATGACTTGAATAACCGCACTGTCAGTGTCAGGGATGGAGAGGGATTCACCACGCATTACGCTTACGATGGCCGCGGGAACCAGGTCAGCATCACCGATGGTCGAGGCAATGTAGAAGTCCGCTACTACGACAACAACGACAGGATGACCTATAGAGTCGACAGACAGGGCTTTGTCAGCGGTTTTGAATTTGACCCCAATGGCAATGTCACCCGGCAAACACTGTTTATGCAGCCAGTGGCCTATCCTGCCGATCCGGCACAGGTGCCGGCCCCCACTCCCACAGCCCAGGATCAGCAAACCAGCTTCGAGTACGACGGGCTGGATCGCTTAACCGCGCGAGTGGATGGCGAGGGCTACCGCACCGACTATGTGCTCGACGCGACCGGCAACAGGTTACAAACGATTCAGTACCGGGACCTGGCCGGAACCGATACCGCCGTGCGCCACAGCTTTTTTGACCGCCTGGATCGAGAGATCGCCACAGTTACCGCTGAAGGTTATCTGACGCTCACCGGCTACGATGCGATGGGCAACCGGCTTACCTCGACAAGATACAATGAACCGGTCGTCGTTGGCGGCGGCTTACCCTCTCCCCTGCCCGGCGATCCCGGCCGCATCGACACATTTTCCTATGACGCCGCCGATAGGCTCTTGCGCCGCACCAATGCTTTAGGTATTCACACGGATTTTGAATACGATGCCCGCGGCAATCGAATCGCAACCCTCGAGGCAGCCGATACCTCGAGTGTTCGCCGCACAGAAACGGGCTATAACCTGGACGATAGAGTCATCAGTCAAACCAATGCCGAAGGCGTGGTAACTTTCCACGAGTTGGATGGCAACGCCAACATTATCGCCCGTTACGAGGCGTTTGGCACCGCCGCGCAAAGGGTCACTTTATACGACTATGACGGCAACGACAGAATAACCAAAGAGACCAACGCGCTCGGCTTTGTAACAGCGATGAGTTATGACGGCGCCGGTAATAGGGTCGCCGCAACCCGGGCCCAGGGTACAGTCGATGAGCGCACAGAGCTGTTTGCCTACGACCGTGTCAACCAACTGGTTTTGGAAACCAATGGCGAGGGCGAACAAACGGCTTACGCCTACGATGCGGCAGGCAATCGCATCAGCCTGACTCAGGCGCCGGGACTGGCCGATCAGCGCAGCGCTGTATTTGAATATGATCGCGACAATCGCCTGACAGTCGCCACCGATGGCGCAGGCGTGCGCACCGAATACCGTTATGACGGCGCGGACAACAAGGTAGAGACGATTCAGGCGGCCGGTGTGCCCGGCGAGGAACGACACACGTTTTACAGCTACGATCTGGACAACCGTCTCGTTCAGGCCGTCGATCCGATAGGGGGTACCACCCTCTACACTTATGACGTACTGGGCAATCAAACTGAAATAGTCGATTCGAACGGCGGCGTGCGCACCAACACGTTTGACGGTCTGGGCCGGGTGTTGACCTCTTTATCTGCCGGCGGTATTTTGACAGCCAATACTTATGATGTATTCGATAACCTAATTGAGGTAACACAGTCTTTCGCTGATGGCAGTGACGCACGCACCACACGCTACGCCTATGACCAACTTGATCGCCAGGCACTGATTACCGATGCGGACGGTTTTAGCACCAGCATTCAGCACGATGCCTTCGGCAACCAAACAACGGTCACACACGGCCAATACCTGGTGGCGGTGAACGATCCTGTCTATGACCCCGCCAAAGCCGCCCGCGCCGCCGTGCAGTCCAACGCTTTTGATTACGATGCGGCCGACCGCCTGACAAGGCTAACCGACGCTTTGGGTGTCACGACGGAATACGGCTATGACGCCGTAGGCAATCGCACTCGTACCACTGAGGCGGCAAACAGCTCACAACCGAGAACGACGTTACTCAGCTACGACCTGGCCAACCGCCTGGTGCAAACACAGTCCCCAGCGGGCGGTGTTGCCATCAACACTTACGACGAAGTGGGCAATAAAATTGGCGAGAGTATTCTGCAAAGTGATGACGGCACAAACCAGGTATGGATTGACCTGGCGTTCGAATACGATGGTAACAATCGCCGCATTACAGAAATTGACCCCTACGGGGTAAGAACCGAATTCGAATACGACGCCTTGGGTAATGAAATCCTCAAGCGGGTGGCAGCGGGCACCGGCGATGAACGCGTTACCCGCGCCGAATACGACTTAAACAACCGGATTTCCGCAGAGATCGATGGCGAGTTAAACCGCAGTGAGTACGAATACGACGCCTTGGGCAATCGCATCAAGGCAACCGATGCATTGGGGCGGGTAGCGCGGTTTTACTTTAATGCCGCCAATAAACTGGTATCGGTGCTCGACCCTGAAGGCTATGTCAACAGCTTTGCGTATGATTCGGCCGGCAATCGCGTGGGCGAGATAATTTACTTTAACCGCTACACGGGCACGGTTGATGATCGGGTCGCGCCTGATCCGACCCCCTCAGTGAATGACCGCAGCTTTACCTCCATTGTCGATGGCAACGGCAGGATCATCCAGCGTATCGAGTCCGACCAGTCCGTACACAATTATGAATATGATGCGGTGGGAAATCTAATTCGGGAAGAACAGTTTGCAAATTCTGCGGCGGCCCGCGAGATAACCTATCAGTACGATAACAACAATCGCCTGCAGACCTTTACCGATGTGGATGGCACAATCACCACCCTCACCTATGACGCGGCCAACAACAAAGTCAGTGAATCTATCTTTAACGGCAGCGATCCGAACACCAGGCGCACGACCACATTTGGCTACGACCTGAACAATCGTCAAATTGCGGAAACCTTTGATCCGGACGGCCTGAACCTGCGGCAGTTTATCGAGTATGACCTGGCGGGCAACGCCATAGCCAATACCGATGCCAACGGCCGGATCACGCGCGTCGAATACGACTTGAACAATCGCGTGGTGCGCCAGATCGACGCTTTGGGAAATACCACATCCTTTGCCTACGATGCGGTGGGCAACCAAACATCGCTGACGGACGGCAACGGTAATGTCGCGGATTTTGTCTACGATAACAACAACCGGGTAGTACAGGAAATCTCGCCGGCGGTCACCGTCTACACAATCGATAGCGGCTTCACCAGTCTGCGGCCCACCATCACCCGCGCCTACGACGCCGCCGGCAACGAAATCCAGGTGATCGACGCCGCCGGCTTCGTCACCACCCGCTACTACGACAGCAACAACCGGGTGTTAGCGGAAATCAACGGTGACAATGCCCTGCGCGAATGGACCTATAACGCCGCCGGCGAACAGGTGGGTGAGACTCTCTACCTGACCCGCCTGAACGCTGCCGCCCAAGACCCGTCACAGCGACCCGCGGCCCCCGCCGGCATCTCACGCACGACGACCCGCGAGTACGACCGGGGCGGGCGTGTCACCCGTATTGTGCACCCGCAGATCGAAGTGACCGGCCTCACCGGCACAGACGCCAATAATCCCTCGATCACCACCGCCGTGCTCAGTCCGGAGGAACGTTTTGTCTACGATGCCTTCGGCAATCAAATCGAGATTATTGACCGCAACGGCAATCGCACGGTGGCCTACTACGATGCCAGGGACCGCCTGGTGGCTCAGGTGGACCCGCAAGGCTACCTCACGGAATTTGACTACGATACCCAGGACAACGTCGTGGAGCAGCGGGTTTACACGCAGCCGCTGGATATCGCAGCGCAGACTCCGGCCAGCCGGCCCACAGTGCCCGCCGGCGAAGTCTACCAGACCAGCCGGCGCTACGACGCCGCCAGTCGCCTGGTGGAAGAAGTCGGACCGCAAGTAGAAGTCTTCGACCCCGCGACACTGATCACCGGCAGCGAGCGCGTGATCACCCGCTTTACCTATGACGGGGTCGGCAACCTGCTGACCCGTACCCTCGCCGCCGGCAGCACCCAGGCATTTACCGAATACAATTACTATGATGCCCTCAATCGCCGGATCGCGGTGGTGGACGGCAACCGTGTGGCCAATCTGTTTAGTTACGATGCCAACGGCAACCAGACGCAGGCCAAGCGTTTGTTCAATCCGGTGGCTGCAAGCGTGGACCTGGCCGGCCTTGGCGGCACAACAGACTTTGCCGCCCTGGTGGGCAGCAACCACAACGACCAGCAGCTCAATCGCCTGTATGACGCCCTCAACCGCCTGGCTGCGGAAACCGAATTGATGGGTGCCGGCAGCGCCGATGACCTCACCCGGATGTTCGGTTACGACGCCAACGGCAGACGTACCCGGGCGGTGGATGAAGACGGCTTTGTGCAACAGTTCAGCTACAACGGCGCCGGCAGCCTGATCCGTTCCGTGAGCCCGGACGGCAGCGGCACCGTGTACGAATATGATGCCGCGGGTAACCAGATTTTCGCCTTTACCGGCCAGTTGGATTCGGTACCGCTGCCGGCGGCCAATCTCGAGGCCGCCCTCGGCGAGAATCTCACCATCGGCTGGACCTTGCCACCGGGTGCCAACGTGCAGTCCTATGTGGTTTACGACACCACCAGTCGCAGTGATCCGGCCGGGTACACCAACCGGGGCGCGGTCCAGAGCACCTGGTTGAGCGAAAGCGGCTCAAGCGTCATTCCCGCCGCCAACCTCAATCCCGGTGACACCCTGTTTTTCCGCGTGGTAACCCAAGATGCCGTAGGCAGCCTGACCTGGACGGCGGAGCAATCCATCACCATCCCGCCGCGCCTCAACGAGGTGGCGGTGGCGCAGACCGCCGCCGACACCCTCGAGGTAACTGCCCGCTTCGACACCGGTGTTATCAACCCGACCATCGCCTTCGGTATGCCCGGCTCCACCACCACTGTGCAGGCCATGACCAGCCTCGGCGACGGTCTGTTTCGCGCCACCCTGAGCGGGATCGCCAACCCCCAGGAACTGGCCTACCGCCTGCAATGGCAGGACGCCGGGGGCGCGAGCTATAGCAGCGATGAGATACCCTTCGAAGCTGCGGGAGAACATCTCGGCGTCACCACACAATTGACCGAATCCACTGTGGTGGTGGGCAGCGAGACCTTCTATCGCATCAATGCCGACACCACGCTGCCGGCCGGCTTTGCCGCGGACCTGCTCGGCGTTTCGGCTACCTGGGTCAATACCGCTGATGACAGTGTCCGCGGCAGCGCCAGTGTCGAAGGCGCCGACAGCGGGCTTGGTTTTATCGACTTCCCGGTAGTCATCGGCGCCGGTGCGGCACCCCTGCCGGCCGGTACCTATACCATCACGCTGCGCGCGGTGGGAGAAAACAACGATACGATTCTGAACACCTTCGACGTGACTGTGGGCACGACCCTGCTGGACGCCACCGAGCGCAGCATCAGTTGGACCCTGCCCGAGATCGGCGACAGCCAGGTGGTGATTGTCGACGGCCAGCGCGCCAATGCCTTGCGCGAGGGCAGCCGCCTGGTAGTCGATGCCAATCCGGCAGCGGCGGGCAGCCTCGACTACAGCGCCTTCTACGGCAGTGCTTTCGGGGCCACCCACACCACCACAATAACCTCAACCGAGATTACCGAGACTGACGACAGCACCGATCCGCCGACGGTAACGATTCTCGGCTATGACCTGGACATCTCAGCCGTGCTGGCCAACGCCGAGGTGGCCAATGTCAGCGGCGAGGTGCGCCTGGCCTGGCGCACTGCGCAAAGCGGCACCGGCTTTGCCAATGATATCGCCCTGACCGCCAGCGGTGACACGTTTGCAACTACCCTGGCGCTCCTGGCTGCCGGTGACTACGATCTCAAAATTTACTACCTCGACGGCGACGGTAACGAGGTTGTTGTCGACTGGTTGCGAATCAACACCGATACCGCCAGCACCAGTGTCACGGACAACTCGGTAACGCTGACCGGCGCCGCCGAGACCGACGGGGAAATCAGCCTCTCCGCCGCCGGCGTTATCACCGTCGATCCGGGTCTCTACAGCGGTCCCCTGCCCGCCGGTGCCGGCGCACTGAGCCTGCCGACCCTGGCCACCGGTGGCGAGGGAGGCAGTCAACAGGTCGATGGCAGCGACACGGGCTATTTCACTGAAAACCGTTATGACGCCCTCAACAACCTGATCGCCACCAATGCCGAAAGCGGCGTCTGGCGCGAATTCGGTGTCGATGCCAACGGCAACACCCTGGTCACCCGAAGCTTTGGCGAAGAGGGTGCGCCCGATCCCATTGTCAGCCTGGCTGCCTACGACGGTCGCAACCGTGAAGTGGCACGATTTGCCCCGCCAGTGAACGGCCAGCGCGCAGTGACGCGTTTCGAATACGACGTGCAGGACAATATCGTGCGCGAAATCGATCCCCTGGGCGGCCACATCCGCCGCACCTGGAATGCCCTGGGCAGCCAGCTCACCGAACAAAACCAACTGTTTAACACCACCACCTTCCGCTACGATCGCCTGGGCCGCAACACCGCGGAGATCGATGCGCTCGGCAACGCCCAATACAAGTTCTACGACACCCTGGGCAACCTGATCCAGGAAATCGATGGCGAGGGCAACGCCACCACCTACACCTACGATGTGTTCGGCCGCCGTATCCGCATGACCAACGCCCTGAACCAAAGCGTCACTATGACTTACGACCAGCGCGACCGTCTCGTCAGTGCCAACGATGCCCTGGGCCATACCACCACCTACGCCTACGACGGGCGCAACAACCGCACCCGCACCGTCGACGCCAATGGCCATGAGTCGCGCCAGGTTCGCGACGGCCTGGGGCGGGTCACCGACACCGTGACCCTGCAAAACGGCCGGGAAATTCACGAGCGCCAGCAGTACGACGCTTATGGCAACCTGGTGGCAAGCATTGACGGGGCCGGCCGGATCACCACCCGGGTGTTCGGGGCTTTTGGCCGCCTCCTGCAACAAATCGATGCCGGCGGTCGCATCACCTTCTTCGACTACGACGACCAGGGCCGGGTCAGCCGCGAATTCGCCGCCAACGGCAAAGATATCCGCCGCAGTTACGACGCCGCCGGCAGGCAGGTGGAAGTCAACGACCTCGGTACCGGCGTGCGCACCACTTACACCTACGACCTGGCGGGTAAGCGCCTCGGCGAAATCACCAACACGCCCGGCAATGCACACAACCGCGACATCACCTACCAATACGACGCCGTCGGCCAGATGACTCGCTGGTTTGACGGCATCACCGGCATGCACACCAATTACCAGTGGGACCACGCCGGCAACCTGGCGCGGGCCTTCACCGACCTGGGTTACGACCCCGACGGCGAAGGGCTGGATGCCAACACCCGCTTTGTCGACCATGTCTACAGCTACGATGCCAACAATCATGTGGTCCAACAGACGCAGCGCGGGTCCATTCTCGTTCAGTATGGCTACGATGCCGCCAACAACCGCATCATGGTGAACAACGAAGGCACAGTTACCGAATATACCTTCGACGCCGGCGGGCGTGTGACAGCGGCCGAAAGCGGCGGCAATAAAACCGCCGACTGGCAATACGACAAGGTCGGCAATGTCACCCGCTTCCGTACTTTCAACAGCGACGGCTCGGTGGACAAGGTCACCACCCGGCAGTACTACGAGAACAACCGCAACTTCTTTACCAACGACGACGGCCAGCAGACCACCCAGACCCTGGATGACGCCGGTAACGTTACCCGCACCAAACTGGTGGATGACGGCAATACCTTCTACTTCGACCATATCTACAACAGCGCCGGCCAGGAAGTGCGCATCAACGCACGCGGTAAAGACGCCAGCGGTCGCACCACCAACACCTATGATGTCAACGACAACCTTGTGACCCTCAACAAGGGTATCGGTGACGAGCAGGACCGGGCCGAAGTGCAGCGCTTTGTGTATAACAACGACGGCCAAATCCTGTATCGCTTTAACGACACCGGCAACGACAACGATATCTTCGAAACCGAATTCGCCTACGCCAACCGCAACCCGGTGGGTCAAACCGGGAATACCGAAGATGCGGCCAGTGAAACCCTGCTCGATACGGGGAGATATAACCTGGTCCAACCCCTGGGTGAAGACTTTCCCAACAGCGCGGTGACCTCTGTGACCACCTCTGCCGGCGATACCCTGCAGGGCATCGCCGCCGCGGTCTACGGCAATCCGAGTCTCTGGTTTGTCATCGCCGAAGCCAACGGCCTGGTGCCGGGCGAGCCCCTTGCCGAAGGCCAGCGCCTGCAGATCCCCAACACAGTGAAAACCGGCCGTCTCACGGCCGACACCCATGTGGTGTACAACGAGGGCGATATTATCGGTTCGACCCTGCCCAATCTGAAGTCTGATTCCAAGGACGACGGCTGCGGCAGCTTTCTCGCCATAATTATCGTCGCCGTGATCGCTGTGGTGGCAATCATAGCGACCGCCGGCCTCGCCACCGCCGTAATTGCCCCGGCTCTCGGCGCCATAGGCCTCAGTGGTGCCGCGCTCACGGTGGCCAGTTTTGCCATTGCCGGTGCCATAGTCGGTGCCGCGGCCGCCATCGTGCAGCAGGGTATCTTTATCGCCCTCGGCTACCAGGATGACTTCAGTTGGAGAGCGGTGGCGACCGGGGCGATCACCGGCGCCCTGTCCGGCGCCGCCCAGGGACTTGGCAAACTGGTTGAAGTCGGACAGTTGGTCGGCAACGCAGCGAAGTTTGCGAAACTCTCGGCACGCGCCTTACAGGTAACCTCCGCAGCCGTTAAACAGGTGCGGGAAAACGACGGTAAGATCACCAGTTGGGCCAGCCTGGCGGCCGCCGGTCTCGGCCCGGTACAAGGCGTTAAAGCCGACGGCTCGGTCGGCGCCCTGGTCGACTCGGTGGCCACGGAGGTGGGCGGCGCCCTGGGCGCCACCATCCAATACGTCACGCCCTGGCTGAGTGTGGCCGAGAGTTTTGTGCGCAACGAAGAGATATCAGCCGCCACCTGGGCCAGCGCCATCGGCAGCACCCTGACCACCGGCTTGTCACGCAGTGGAATTGGCGCCGAGCCAATTTTTGACGGGCTCAACCTGACCGGCAATCAACTGGCAACCAATTTGCTGGTCAGCGGCGGTCTGGCCCTGTTCGATAAGGAAGCTGGGGAGGATTATATCGCCAGTTCAATTGGCAACGAAATTGGCACTTTCCTCGGCCAGAGCCTTGCCGATGCCACCGGACTGACCGCTCTGGCACAGCAGGGTACCGCGGCGTTGCAGGCGGAGGTTCGCCGCGACCAGCGTATTAACCGACAGTTGCTGCTGCTGGACAAGCTGGCACAAAACTTTGAGGAGATCGACCCGCAAACCCGCAGCGAAGTGCAACAGTTAATCGAGGAAGGCGGACTTCTGCAGGAAATACTGACCGAGAATTTCGCCAATGAGTTCGGCGACGGGGTACTGGGTAAATTCAACGGTGAAAATATCGTACTGGACCAAAACCTGGTCGACCGTGCCAGAACGGATGCCAATGCGGCCGCACTGTTGTTTGGTGTTCTGGTGGAGGAAGAGGCCCACCTGATCGCCGCCGCGCTTGAGCAGCGCCTGGGCATTTCGGATTTCGACTTGGATGAAGGCGCGCTGACCAGCGGCCAGGTGCTGTCTGAAATTGCCGCCGCCGGTAATCCCGTATTGTTTGATTTATCGCTTGACGGTGAAATCAGTCTGTTCGCCTTCGGTGCGGAAAATGCGCTCAATGCCGTCGATCAATTCTTCACCGAACGGCGCATCGCCGGCGATCTGCAAGTTAACGGCGTTGAATTTAACGTCGGCGGCAACCAGGACCCTCGATTGAACGACGGCACCCGTAACGGCCTTGATAAAATTCGCGCGCTGACCGAGCAGGTAAGAAGCCAGCCCAGTGCGACGTCCATTCGGGAACTGCAGGAACTGCTGGGGGTTGAGCAAACCGGTCAACTCGATGAGAGGACGTCCCTCGCACTCTCTACTTTTGAAACTATCGCCGCCAATCAGGCAAACTTTGCCGAATTTGCCTCCGACTTGACCGGTACCGATTTCAGCTCAGACCTGGTTGCGGCGCAGTCGTTGGGCATTATCAGTGAAAATGGCTTTAACTTCGACCGCGTCCGCCTGTTACAAGCAACGGCCAGCAATGATGGCACACCGGCACAGGACTTCCTGTTCGAGAATGATGCCTTTGCGAATTTCTCTGTCGAGGAACCGGACGGCTCATCGGTAACGACACTGTCTCTCAACAACGAATTCCTGATCATTGGTACCAACGGCGCCGATTTTCAACAACTCGACTTTGGTAATTCAACGGTCAGTGCCAAAGACCTGGCCACCCGGGAAGGACTCACGGCGATTGATGCCGCAGCGGTGCTGACCGAAAACGAATCCTTTGAAAGTTCCCGGGTCACCACCGCGCTCGCCGCTGTCTGGCAGGGCGGCCAGGCCGGTTACCGGGCTTACTTGAGCAACAGTCCGGCACCTGCCACCGCTGCGCAACGGGCCCAGGCCAGAGCGGAGTTTCGCAACTCCCAGGCCAACGCCTCCACCGGCTTCAGAGGGGTAAGCCGAGCGGACAAGGGCCTGGCCGGTGAGAGCGCCGCCCGGGCGAGCTACCTGCGCCGCGGGTATACCGAAATGCAGGCGCGACTGGCCCGCAACAACGGGTTTGACGGTGTCTTCGTAAAAAGAGCCAGAAATGGGCGGGTAGTCGACGTTGTTATCAGTGAGTCCAAATTCAGCGCCAATGGCAACGCCCGTATGAGCAATACACGCACGATGGGCAGACAGCTCGGCGTGCGCTGGATCAATGCCAATATCAACAACCTGCTCGAGTATCCGACAGGTAGTCCACAGCGGGCGACGGGGGAATTTTTAAATCGCAATCGCAATTTGATCCGCACCGAAACCAATACCCTCGACGCGCGCGGCAACAACCGCTGGAACAATATCAGTAATACGCCGGAAATTACGCCCAGACTAGGTGCCGATGCCGCCAGAACCCAGGCTGACTTGGCCAGGGCGGCAAGAATCGGACGCGGTGCCCGCATTGTCGGAAGATTCGGCCTGGTGTTTGGCGCCGGCGTTGACGCCGTCCGCCTGGGCTCGGAAATCGCTGAAAGCTCTGAAACCGGCGACTGGAGCAATACCGGTCGAGCGGCTTCGGAAATCGCCGGCGGTTGGGCGGGTGCCTGGGCCGGCGGTAAAGTTGTCGGCGCCGCCGGCGCCTCCCTCGGCGGCCTCATCGGCAGCGTGGTGCCCGTACTCGGCACCGCGACAGGTGCAGTGATCGGTGGTATAGTGGGCGGCGTGATCGGCGGCGCACTTGGCTACTTCGCCGGCAGTGAAGCGGGTGGTTTCGCCTTTGACCAGGCGAGCGGTTCACAGGACTAGCGCCGATTCACAAGGCCGGCATTACCATCTCTCCATCTACCGACAGCTGGGGTTGTTAATTGACTGACTTGGCAATGGATTTTTCATTCCTGGAAAATCCGGTTTTAGTGGGGCCGAACAACGAGGTTTACTGTGTAAACACAGGCGGCGCACTGAATCGCATCGCCGGTTTTGGCCCCGATCAACCACTGATTGCGATTGAATGTGGGTCCAGCGCCATGGTCAACTGGCTGCTGGCGAACAGGGCCCTGGGTCTGTTCGACAAAACCAGCGGCGAGTGGCATGTCAAAGACCTGAGCACTTTAAATAAACAAGGCGAGTGCAGAGTCAGACAGTTCCAGGCGGACTGCCCACTCGTTTTTTGGTTGTGCATCAGCTTTGGCGACGATCTCTACACCCTGTCAGTTTCAGCGCAGGGGATACAGGAGTTCGTGATTGAGCGCCCCCTCAAGCTGGGTTGCTTCTGGCAGGTTGGCAAGTCTGTGATCTCTTATCTCGGCTATGCCGACAATGCCGTGCAACAGCTCATCACCACGGCCGATACCGGTGAGGCCAGTCTTGTTTTTGGCGATGGTGACGAGGCGTTTTTCGAGTGGCTGGGCGGGCAACTGTCGCTGCGAAACAGCCTGCATTTCCCGCTCGCTGCTGCAACGGAAAATATCGTGGACTGCCTGGCAGGCTTCACCAAAACCGGTGACAGAACTGTCCTCCTGCAGGTTAAAGCAGGTGAGCAAGCGCAGGGAATCCTGCTGGTCAAAATCGGTATCGACAACCTAAAACACCCGCTGCAGTATTTTCCCGATACCCGCTTTATCAGCCAACTTGACATCGATGCAAAGCTCTGCTTCTTCTACCTGGCAAAGGAAAACACCAATAACATACTTTGTATTAAGTACGATAGTGGCGACTATCAGTGGGGAGACTGCCATATCGATGGTGAACCAAACTGGGATCTTAGTATCGACAGATTCCTCCATGCAGAAAGCGTAGGCATTTTCGCTCTCGCCATCCCGAAAACGACACGACCAGACCCGTCCGGAGAAAAGCTTTCCGAAAAAATGGCCATCGTAAAAAGCAACGACGGGCTTGATTTTGAGACTGTTTTAAAATTGCCTCGGACTGACCATTGATTCCAGGTGCGTATTCCACCCGCAACATCCAAAAAAATTGACACTATGAAACAGACAAAAGATGAGCTTGCAAGAATCTACGGCGATGTTGAGAAGCGATGGAGAGAGACGCTAAAAGAGGAAAAAAAAAGCCGTCCCTCAGACACCTACCCGAGCGTGCGTTTAATACACGACGGCTATACCTTGGCGGTTGGCGCCTATTTACTCGAGAACAACATCGCGGCTTTTGTAGAAAAAGTCAACTTGGTTTTACAGACCATTGCGAAATTGTATCAGCGCCACGAAGCAGGTGAAGTGATCGATTTAGTGCGCGACTGGCCGTTCCAGCATGAATTTTTCTTCTACGCGCTGTGTATTAACGACCTGGATTTTGCGACAGAGCTGGCAAACAAGTGTGACCCGGAACAGTTACAGCCTACCGAACAACAACACCCCTTTAATGAAGAGTTCACTTACGCGTTGCGGCTGTTACTATTGGACAACAATACCGAGGCAAAGGCCTGGATAGATAAGTTCGAAAAACGGTGTCAACACAAAAAGAACGCCATGTATGCGGGCTACGCTGCGGCCTTTCGCGCAATTAGCGATAAAGATCCCAAGGCACTCGATAAAGCCTTACAGAAAATGGTCGACGACTACCCGAGGCAAAGTAAAAGCGGGGAATTCTTTCACCACGTGCACAAAGCGCTCCTGTGCTTCTATGGGGTTGGTATGATACATCTGGCCCGCCACCATGGGCTGTCCGTATCATTTGATCACCCATTGATTCCCAAAGCACTTAGTGACCTGCCGCCACACGTCTACGTGCCGCCTAAAACGGGGTTGTTCAACACTCTGCTAAAGGGCTCGTAACCGCTGGCATTCACCGCGGAGGTTACGCGGTGCACCCACAGCAAATCACTGAGGTGATCGAGTGCCGCCTCAACGGTCACGCAGACACTGGCGATCAGGTTGTGGCCGCCGGCATTTTCAGGTGCGCGGCTCAGTGAATGCATGTCATGCCAGCGCTGGCGATACCAGCTCAAATCGGTGATTTCAATCGAGGCGCTTTCATGCTTTACCGCCCGCGTGTACTCCGTCTTCTATATATCTCGACTTTGTCGGCACGGCCCTGCACCTTGTGACAAGCCGTGATACTACCAAATATAGGCATTTAAATCCTTAGTTGTTTTGAGTGCAAAAGACTTTTTGCCGTTTGCTACTGCTCAACTATAGTCCTATTATGTAACGGCCTGGTCACTATTACGGACCGGCGTGACGTGCAGTCAGGTACCTAGTCAAAAAGAATAATCATGGAAGCGATTCTCAGTTTTATCGAAAAGCATTTCCGGCATCCAATGGTTCCGCTGTTTTTTATGCTGGGAGCCGCCCTGAGCTTGTTGGGTATCACCTCGGGGCTACCCATAGAGGGTTATAAAGAGCTGGTTACTACCAATGACTTTCGCTATCTCAGCGTGGCCCTGGGTGTCATCTGTATTGCAATAGCCATATTCATATATTACAACCCCCCGGGTGCACCTGCGGCCGGCGAAGGCGGCCCCGCGGCAAATCCTGCCGGCGATATCAACTCCCCGATTGCCCTGCCCTCCGAGCTGCTGCTGCCCTGGCCCGCTCGCAGGGACTATTTGACCCAGTATCAACGCCGCCTGCTGACTTATCTGGAAGAATCCGGAGATATCAGGTTTTCAGCGATATTAGAAGCATTTCCCGAACGAGCGAGTGAGGAACTGTTTTACCGCCTCGAGCAGCTCCGCTTGCTCGGATTTATCGTCTACGAACAAATAGGCGCTAAAAAAGCTGATCCCGATGCGCATTGCTATCGCCTGAGTGAAGCCTATGCGGCTGAAGTCCGCGAAATGTTATCGGGAATGACGGTGCGGGCGACCAAAAAATAGACTGACAAAGTTGCTGACAGCCCCCGTTGTTATCTGCCTGTCTCTTGTGTGCTTACACCACCGGGTATCCGGTGTGGCGTTTCTATTCGTTAACCAGCCGAACCTGAAACGCCTATCGGGCCTTGTGACACCGGCGTCCAGCTGCTCTCCAGCTTGGCCCTCTCAACCCGTTTTAGGTATCCTACGACAAATACTGGAGATCATAGATGAGAGTCGCAATCATCGGCGCAGGACTCGCAGGTCTGGTCGCCGGCGCCGAATTAAAAAAACGCGGTGCGCAGGTAGTGATATTTGAAAAATCCCGCGGTAACGGCGGCAGACTCGCAACCAAGCGGCTGGATTGGGGACATTTGGATATCGGTGCCCAGTATTTCACAGCCCGGTCGGAAAGTTTCAAAAGTGAAGTGCGGCGGTGGGAGCAGCATCAGACTGTCGCCCCCTGGCCATTGACTCCTTTCAAACTGATTAATGGCGTTTTGAGCCCGTCTGGCGACGACCAGCGGCGTTATGTCGGCATACCCGATATGAACGAGATGGCGCGCTATCTGGCCGATAGCCTCGAAGTACACGTCGAAACCCGCATCGATAAGCTGCAACACCGGCATGCAGGTTGGACACTGGTCTCGGTGACGGGAGAATCCCACAGCGATTTTGACTGGGTTATTTTAAGCTTGCCGGCGGAGCAATCGAAAGCCCTGTTGACAGATACGAGTGATGTGGCCGACCTAATTCCCGCCACTGTTCACAGCCCCTGCTGGGCACTGGGTTTGGCGACCCGGGGAGCGGTCGCGGAGCATATTCAGGGTATCTTTGGCGACGACACCATCTCCTGGGCCTCGCGGCTCTCCTCACGGCCGCAGCGGCAAGCGCACCGGGGTTACGACGATCTGTGGATGCTGCACTTCTCGCCGGCCTGGTCAACCGCTAACGGCAAAGATACAAACCTGGATATCGCCGACATCGGACTCGACTGGCTGCAGTCGGTTTTGCAAACGCCGTTGACCGCCGCGCACGACTACCGCCACTTCTGGCGCTACGCCAATATCAAAGATACCGCGCTGTCGATACCTCCGCTTGTGGACAGTCATCAACAGCTTGCGGTCATCGGCGCCTGGTGCCGCGGCGGACGTGTGGAGGGCGCCTATTTGTCCGCCATGGATTTGGTTGAGGACTGTTTTTTGAAGGTATGAGATTTGGAAAAATACGCCGCCGGCGACGCCATCCCCACGGCTGGAACAACATCAAAATCATTTATTTATCATAAGCTTATGCCCTTTAACAGCAACAGATATCCCTGTCTGACGTCACCTGACCCAGCATGGTTCCAATGATATAAACACAACCCTTGTATGACACCGTCATACGGTATATAGTGACTGCGCAAAGATCGACGAGTCGGACAGGAGAAAGCAAGATGCGCGTCAATGCCAGACTGGATGAAGAGCATCAAAAAAAGCTTGAAGCGCTGAAACAGATGGATGGGGTTAGCGTGACTGCGGTAGTTGTAGAAGCTATTGATTTGCTCTACGAAAAAAAGGTAAACAAGGCAAAAAAGATGAAAGATTTTTTGGCGAGCGACTTTATTGGCTGCGCGGAAGGTGCCGAAGATTTGTCGGAAAACTATAAAGACTACCTGGACCAAACGTTGAGCAACAAGCATGATCATAGCTGATACGGGTTACTGGCTGGCCCTGGCCAATCCGAAAGACAGGTATCACCACTTGGCTATTGATGTGAGTCACCAGATTACAGTCCCCCTGGTGGTTACCTGGCCGGTACTCACAGAAACTTGCCACTTACTCATGAGCAGACTGGGGGTTAGCGCACAAATTAAGTTTATGGCTCAGCTCCAACAAGTTGCCAAACTGTTTCAGTTGGAATCGAAGCACCTTAATTTTATGCAAATACTGATGGAAAAATACCGGCAACTGCCGATGGACTTGGCGGATGCCTCACTGGTCATAGTGGCGGAAACACTGGGACATGGAGAGATTCTCTCTACAGACCGAAGAGACTTTGAGACGTACCGCTGGAAAAACCATAAGCCCTTTAACAATCTCCTGCTTTCAAGTACCTGACGCGCACGCGCCGCCAAATGTTGTGTACCCGAGATTTTTAGCACATAAACATTAATGAAATCAACCTGCTGTCGGCGATACCCATAAGACGGTATGACAGCAGAGTTGCCGCCAACCGCCCTGCCCGTTGCGCAAAACGCAATAAGATTGACCCGGTTCCGTTATTGTTACCGTCAGGTAAAACTGGTCGAATACCCAAAAAGTATGGGGTAAACGCATGTCCAACAAGCCTGCTTCCAAGATTCTGCTCTCCGTATTTATTTTTTTCTCGAGCTTCTCGCTCAACGCTGGTGCGACGACCGACTTCCAGGCGTTAACAGATTCTTATATCAAATCCTGGGCAGAATTTTACCCAAGTGCCGCTTTTAGCAAGGGGTTGACATCGGCAGCATTCCAATTTGAAGACTTCTCCGGCGACAGAATTGGACACTGGTTGCAATACAACCGCGAAGTCGCCGCCCGGATTCAGGCACAGAAAAGCAACTTGTCTTTAGAACAGCGGCTCAATGCAGAGGTACTGCAACGCCAGATAAAACGCGAGTTTGAACGCTGGGAACACGATAAAGTACAGGCTAACCATCCTATCTGGTATGCGGAATTGATCTCCCAGGCACTAACCTATATTTTGGTGGGTGATCAATTAGCGCCGCATGAAAAAGCACGGGCATTGAAAAAACGCCTGCAAGGCATCGATAAGCTTTGTCATTATGCGATCAACACCCTGCGCAACGGCAGCCCGGAAAGAACGAGGAGATCGTTGCAGGTATTGGAGCGCACCCTGGCGTTTTATCAGAACAACCTGCCGCAGTTAACCCGTGATTGGGCCGGCGATGACAAACAGAAACAACTCCAGACGGCAACCCGCAATACCGCAACCCGAATCAATGATCTGCTGGACCATATTCGCCAGCAGGTTCTCCCCAAAGCCACCCTTTCAGATTACTTTGGCGTGCAGGCATACACCCGGAAATTACAGATAGATGTCGACCTGACACCCGCGCAGCTCGCAGCGCGCGCGGCACAGGAGATCGACGACGTGCGCAGGTTGATGGCAGTGGAAGCCCGGGGCTGGTGGGAGGATAACGGGAAAAAAGTCCCTGAGAAGTCCCTACTGACCGCTGCCATAACGACCATGGAAGAGAATCGTGTCGATAACCGCGAAGACTTCCTTGACTCTTTCGTTAAACTGACACACGCGGCGGAGGCGTTTGTTATTAAGCACGACCTGGCAACCGTCCCCCAGCCCAGAACGCTGTATATCGGGCTGTCTCCCGATCACTTTTCAGGTGCCGCCTACGGCGGCGTTTACCCGGCGGGGCCATTTAATCCGGAAGCTGACACACTCTTTTATCTGCCCACCATACCCGACGCTGCGCCCGAGCAACAAAAGGCAGGGTTCTATCGCTCCTTCAACACCCATTTCAATACGATGATCATTGCCCACGAGATGCTGCCCGGTCACTATATGCAGTATAAGATTGCCGTCCAGCAGGCACCGCCGGTGCGCGCACTTTTTGCCGATGGCGTATACGTTGAGGGCTGGGGAACATTCAGCGAAAAGCTGATGCTCGATGCGGGCTGGGGTGGCGGGGACCGGCTGACCAGGCTGGCACACTTGAGAAAGCGGCTGGAAAATGCAACTCGCGCCTATGTCAGCGTCAAAGTACATACAGAAAACTGGCGCAAACAACAGTTACTGGACTTTGCAACGACTCGCGGGCTGCTGGCACCACAGTTTGCCACCAATCTCTGGCATCGGGTAATAAACAATCCGCTACAAATTACCACCTACTTTCTGGGCTTTCATGGCTTCAAAAGTTTATGGCGTGAGGAGCAGGACCGGCTGGGCGAGAAGTTCAATACTAAAAGCCTTGTCGACGCCGTGTTAGCCGCCGGTCCTATTCCCATCGATGCACTGGGCGGTATTGTCCGATAGCGCTGCCTGCCGGGCTACTTGCTAATGATTTCCTCGGCAACATTGGCCTGCGCCGCCGCCACCCGCGCAATGGGTACCCGAAACGGGCTGCAGGAGACATAGTCCAAACCGAGGTGGTGACAGAAACGAATCGCCTGGGGAGCACCGCCGTGCTCACCGCAAATCCCATACTTGATGTTTTTCTTGCGTGCCCGCGATTCTTTCACGGCCATTTCCATAAGGCGCCCTACCGCTCGTTGATCAAGCGAGACAAACGGGTCGTTTTCGATAAGTTTTTTATTGAGGTACTCGGGGATAAACCGGCCGGCATCGTCGCGCGAGAATCCATAAGTCATTTGGGTCAGGTCATTCGTACCAAAACTCATAAACTCCACCTCCGAAGCCAGGCGGTCGGCCCCGAGGCAGGCCCGCGGGGTTTCCATCATGGTGCCAATCTTATAGGGAATGGAAATACCCTTGTCACGATGTACCTGGTAAACGCTGCGGTCGATGATATCCGCCAGCAACCGTATCTCGCGCACGTTAATGACCAGGGGAATCATAATTTCAGGAAACGGGCTGAAACCTTTTTCCATCGCTTCAGCGGCAGCGCCGATAATCGCTCGCACCTGCATATCGGTGATTTCCGGGTATACGACAGAAAGCCGGCAACCTCGAAAGCCGAGCATGGGATTTACTTCACTGAGATTCTCGGAGGCCTCGCGGATTTTCTCGAAGGACTTCCCTATCCGCTCGGCAAGCGCCCGCATTTCCTCGGTGCTATTTGGCAGAAATTCGTGCAATGGCGGGTCCAGCAGCCGTATCGTAACCGGTAAGCCATCCATAATCTTGAACAGCTCAAGCATATCCTCATGCTGGTACTTGATCAGCTTATCCAGGTAGTGTGTGCGCTCTTCCTGCGACTCGGAAAGAATCATAGCGCGCATATGATCAATGCGCTCGGCCTCGAAAAACATATGCTCGGTGCGGCACAGGCCAATACCCTCCGCGCCCAGTTCACGGGCCTTTCTGGCCTCCTCCGGCGTCTCGGCGTTGGCGCGCACTTTAAGGCGCCGGTGCTTATCGGCCCAGGACAACAGTATCTGAAAATCCTCGCCGGAGCTGGCCTCGATTTTCGGAATCTCCCCGAGCATCACTTCCCCGGCCGCGCCGTCCAGCGTGATAACATCGCCGCGCCTGAGGGTAACACCGCCAGCGGCTACCGCCTCGCCTTTCTGGTAGTCAATATGCAGACTCGAGCAGCCCGTGATTGCACACACGCCCATGCCCCGGGCGACCACGGCCGCGTGGGACGTCATCCCGCCATGTTGGGTCAGAATACCCTCAGCGACTTTCATACCGTGTATATCTTCCGGGGTAGTTTCCCGGCGCACCAAAATCACCTTATTGCCCTTGGCGGCCACTTCGACCGCCTCATCGGCGGAGAACACCACGACGCCGGTGGCTCCGCCGGGACTTGCGGGCAGGCCGCTGGCGACAATATCCGACTTGGCGGTGGGATCGATCATCGGGTGCATAAAAGCTTCTACATGCTCGGGAGAAACGCGCAACAGCGCCTCTTTTTCAGAGATCACCCCCTCATTTACCATCGCCACCGCAATCTTGATGGCGGCACGTCCGGTGCGTTTACCGCTGCGGGTCTGCAGCATATAAAACTTGCGTTCCTGCACGGTAAATTCGATATCCTGCATATCGCGGTAGTGCTGTTCGAGCAATACCTGCGTCCGGTGGAGTTCGTCGTAGACCTCCGGCAAACGCTCCCTGAGAGCCTCGATGGGTTCCGGCGTGCGAATACCGGCCACCACATCCTCCCCCGCCGCATTAAACAGAAATTCACCAAAGAACTCGTGCTCACCGGTGGAGGGATTGCGCGTAAAGGCCACGCCTGAGCCTGAATCATCGCCAAAGTTGCCGAAGACCATGGCCTGCACATTGACGGCGGTACCCAGCGTGTCCGGTATATTGTTCATCTCGCGGTAAACCACCGCCCGCGGGGTATGCCAGGACAAGAACACCGCCTCTATCGCCATGCGCAGCTGAATAAACGGATCCTGGGGGAAATCCGCCAATTCCTTAAATATCTTAATGATGTGTTGCCAGTCTTCGGCCTCCATGTCGGTATCCAGCTTTTTGTTGTGCTGTTGCTTATACCGGCTAATCTCCTGTTCAAACTTATCGCCCTCGATGCCCAATACCACGTCCGCAAACATCTGTATAAAGCGCCGGTAGGAGTCATAGGCAAAACGCGGATTACCGGTTTTTTTGGCCAGGCCGGCCGTGATTTCGTCAGTCAGGCCGAGGTTCAAAATGGTATTCATCATGCCGGGCATGGAGACCGGCGCCCCGGAGCGAACGGAGAACAACAAGGGGTTTTCCGGGTCCCCGAAGCGGGCCCCCATTTTCTTCTCAACCAAGTCAAGGGCTATGCGATATTCCTGTTCGAGCAAGATAGGGAGCCGATTTCCCGCCTCGAAGAACTCCCGGCAGGTCGATGTCGTAATCACAAAACCGAAGGGTACTGGCAGCCCTAATTTGGTCATTTCACAGAGGTTGGCGCCTTTGCCACCGAGTAGATCGCGATCATCCTTGCTACCCTGATCAAATAAATACACACGCTTGGCCATATCTCACTCTCAATTAAGGGTTAATTACATTGCAACGCCGCCCGCAGGCCCGGTCTTACCAGACGGGCGGCAAACCGCTATTTATACCGCGTTAACGCTCTCGAGACAGCCTTTGGTTGTCTGCCCCTGGCAGGGGGGACAAGCGCCCGGAGTGGCGTCAGTGCCGGATAGTTTACAACGGGTGCACAGTATGCCGTACAACGACGAAATCGACACATTCCTTAATGCCTGAGGCGCGGGAAATTATCCAGCAATGTGTAAGGTACTGGATGATGGCAGCGGCTGGATATGGAGGAAGATACCGACAGCCGCTGCCTGTGCGGAGTCAACTTTATTTAAAAACCCCTTATAGATCAATTATTTATAGAACTATAATAAATATTATCTGTAACCTGTCACGAGATATGGTACGCCTGCCTGGTTTGAGCACACTATTGCCTACAGTGGGAATAGGCTATTTTTTACAGTGAGGGGAAAGAAAGAAATAGTAACTGGCTACAAATACACTTCTATATATAGATTTTTACTATTTGAGTTACCAGGGCGCACGTCCTTTTGCCTCGGGACAGTTCCATATGGCACTGACTTAGGGGGTTCACATCATTTTATCGATCCCTGCTCTAGTCGTATCTATCTTGATTAAGAGTACTGCAGATAGGTCTGCCTTTGGCTGGGGCTTTCAGAAACTCTCGACAGCAGGGATGCTGTCGGGACCACCAAGAGTAGGCGCCTTAAGCGAAAGTAGGCGCTTTCGGCGAGTCCCCAGGGGTGGAGCGGGAAACAGCGAGGCGCTGCTTCGCCCCGCGCAACGCCCAAAACCTCTGGTTTTGGGCTGGACCCGCTTGCGGGGGTTCATCGAGGGGACGCCGAGTCCGTGTTTCTGGAAGCCCCAGCCTGAGGCAGACCGGTCAATTAGCACGTTTTCGCTTAAACAAGTGCAAGTCGAAACAGCCCCTCTGTGTCAGGACTGTTGTTCAAGCTGAAATGCCAACTGTAAAATTTTTTTCGATCTTTAGACCTCCATATCAGCATAACCCTCTTTTGCCAATGGATGGTGCGCCGCCGCGAACTCGTCGGAAACAAGCGCCGATAGTGTCGATAAATCTAAAGCTAACGCATAGCCGCAAATAACTTCGGCAAGCCGGGGCGACTTCCCGGCGCCTTCACAGCCGATCATTTGCAGGCATCTATTCTGCTGCGGCAGCCGGGTTCCACCGCCGACCGTACCGATCAGCAGGCTTGGCATAACGAGGCTGGCATAAACCGCATTGCCATTGTTGACAAGTTCGAGCGTCAGATGCCCTACCCCGGACTCGTGCACACTCCCAATGTCCTGCCCGGTAGAGGTAAAGACGGCAGCCACCATATTGGCAATATTAATATTGATGCCGATCATGCCGCCCGCTACCCCGCCGGCCGCGAGACTGTGATAACCCCGGACCAGTTGCTCCGGAGTAACATGCAGGATGCGCTTCATCACTTCGCCGGACACCGTGCACTCTGCGACCGCTCTTGTGCCGCGACCATAGATAAAATTATTAAATGTGACCTTCTTATCGTTTGAGAGATTGGACTCTATGATAAAGCGCTTAACTTTTAATCCCAATTTGCGATCAAGCTTATCCATAATCCAGTGGCACGCCCGCCAGGTGCATCCGGTCACCATATTCTGACCTGCCGCATCCGCGGAATCGTAGACAAAATGAAGGTGTAAATCCCGGCCGACCACCTGTGGCTCAATACTTAACAATTTTGCATGACTCGACATAAGCTGCGTCTGGCTGTTGATATCGGCAAAATGCGATTGTATCCACTGACTGACGAAAAGCGCTTCGTTGAGGTTAGCCAGTTGAAAGAGTGGCACACGGGTAATCCGTCGATTCAAAAACGCCGTTGTCATCCCTCCGCTGACTGTGACCGCAGTTGCACCGCGAGTGGCCGATGCGACCAGCGAGCCTTCGGTCGTTGCCATCGGAGCGAATATATGTCCCTGTGCATGCTTGCCATTGAATAATAAGGGTCCGGCCGCTCCGATAGGCACTTCGACGGTACCGATAAACGATTCTGTAACACTCGGCAGGCTTTCAGGGTCCACGGATGAGCTTGTGATGCAATCGAGATTGACGCCGGTGTAGTCCTGTAAGAAAGCTTCCCGTTGCCGGCGCGCTGTCTCTGTAAACAGCGCGCGTGCCGGCAAACGTGGTCGGGCACCAGGTGCAAGGGGTGTATCCTCAGGTAGAACCTGTTGGCGCAATGTGCTCCAGAACTCGTCTTCGTCTTCCGGTTCTGAGAACCTGGCGATAACGATCGACTCGTTATTGTCAGTTCTTACACAGTCAACGATATCGGTCTTAATGTTGACCTCGATATCTTTCTCGAAGAAGAAACGGGTTGACTCAGATTCAAAGTTACTTTCAGTCGAGTCAATAGTATCTTGGCAGTGCATTTTTATATGATCGGAAGTGATTTCTGCTAAGTTTAAGCGGGTTGAAAAATACGGGTGTTTCACTTGGACGGGGTAATCGCGTAGAGTACTTCCGGGATATACGTTAGTCATATAAGCCTCAATCGTGTGTACTTCACTCTGCTGGACAACTGCATTTAACGGCTATTGCCACAATAAATGCGGGGAACGCCCCTGAACCCGAAAACGCACTTACCTTCTGGCTGGTCTTGTAGCGAACAAACTCAATCTCCACTTGTGCGCAAGCACTCATTAAAACTCGACAGGTTCAGCCATTCAGTAGATGACCACGTCCTTCGGGCGGGGTTTTGATTTACGGTAAAATATAGGTTATTGGCACTTATTATAATCCCGAGAGGCCGGTAAAAGGCCTCTCGGGACCAACTGCACCTGTAAGTGGTTATTTCCTGTTATTAGTTCCACCCAGTTACAGATAAATGGCCATTTCTCTCTGAATTTAATCCGCAAATCACCCGGAGACTGTAAACAGGCCGAAATGCAGAGTTACTTAGGGTCTGCCTACACTAATCAATTGATCAGCGATAAATGAAAAGTTGATAAAAAAACCTGAAAACAGTATCTAGTGCTTCGACCAGGAAGTAATTTCACTTCGGTGGCATTAGGTTTCGATCCGAGTATGTGGTAAAGGGCTACTCTCACCAACTTGGACGCACGGATGAATTTAGGGATGTCGCCGGAAAGCAGCGCTAAACCGCGCCGCGTGGTTGAATGCCATGCCGGTGCGCCGGCTGCTCAGTTTACCAGGTATTCCTCGCGATCCAGGTAATCGACGATTTCGGCGGCGATTTTATCCGTGGTTTTATCCGCGGTTTTGATATGGATCTCGGGGTTTTCCGGCGCCTCGTAGGGGCTGTCAAGGCCGGTAAAATTCTTGATTTCACCTTTGCGGGCCTTTTTATACAGCCCTTTCGGATCGCGCGCCTCGCACTCTTGCAGCGGGGTATCGATAAATATCTCGATAAAACCGGTGGCGCCGCACAACCGGCGCGCCTGCTCGCGGTCGCGGCGAAACGGCGAGATAAAACAGCTCAGCACAATCAGGCCGGCATCGGCCATCAGGTTGGCCACCTCGCTGATACGGCGGATATTTTCCACCCGGTCGGCTTCGGTAAAACCCAGGTCCTTGTTAAGGCCGTGGCGTACATTGTCGCCGTCCATGGTATAGGTATGGTTGCCGCGGGCGAACAGTTTTTTCTCCACCAGGTTGGCGATGGTGGACTTGCCGGCACCGGATAAACCGGTAAACCACAGCACCACCGGCTTTTGCTGCTTGGCGGCGGCGCGCGAGGACTTGGTGACATCGTGGGCGTGCCAGTGCACGTGGGTGGCGGTGTCGAGGCTGTGACGCAGCATACCGCAGCCGACGGTTTTGTTGGTGATTCTATCGACCACCACAAAGCAACCGGTGCTGCGGGTCTGCTCGTAGGGGTCGAAGGCAATACTTTCCGACAGCGCCAGCTCGCAGCGCGCCACTTCGTTCAGCGTCAACACCTCGGCGGCCTGCTGCTGCAGGTTATTGACATCGACCTTGTAGTTGATGGCGGTGATATTGCCCGGCACGGTGCGGCTTTCCAGCCGGATCAGATAGGGGCGGTTAAGCACCATTTCATGCTCGTCCATCCACAGGATATCGGCGGCCAGATCGCCGCTGACTTGCGGGCGCGCCTTACAGGTAGACAGGGTATCGCCGCGGGAGATATCGATTTCGTCCTCGAGGGTGAGGGTTACCGCCTGCTCGCAGATAGCCTCCGGCAGCTCGCCGTCATAGGTGACAATACTTTTTACGCGGCTGGTTTTGCCGCTCGGCAGCGCCACCACCTCTTCGCCCACGGCCACCCTGCCGGCGGCAATGGTGCCGGAGAAACCGCGGAAGTCCAGGTTGGGGCGGTTGACCCACTGTACCGGCATACGAAAGGGCTTATGGGTCTCCTCGCGGCTCACGTCGACACTTTCCAGGTGCTGCATCAGGCTCGGGCCTTGATACCAGGGCATGGCCTGCGTCTTGCGCAGCACATTGTCGCCTTCCAGCGCCGACATCGGAATGGCTGTGATATCGCTGAAATTCAGCGCCTTGGCGAACTCGAGATAGTCGCGCTTGATGTTGTCGAACGTTTTTCGGTCGTAGTCCACCAGGTCCATTTTATTGATCGCCAGCACCACATGGCGGATACCCAGCAGCGATACGATATAACTGTGGCGCCTGGTTTGGGTCAGCACCCCCTTGCGTCCGTCGATCAGGATGATCGCCAGCTCCCCGGTGGAGGCGCCGGTGGCCATATTGCGGGTGTACTGCTCGTGGCCGGGCGTGTCGGCGATAATAAACTTGCGCTTGTCGGTGGAGAAGAAGCGATAGGCCACATCGATGGTAATGCCCTGCTCGCGCTCCGCCTGCAGGCCGTCGACTAAAAGCGCCAGGTCGATTTTATCGCCGGTAGTGCCGACTTTCCTGCTGTCGACTTCCAGTGCGGCAAGCTGATCTTCAAAAATCATCTTCGAATCGTACAACAGACGGCCGATCAGCGTACTTTTGCCGTCATCGACACTGCCGCAGGTAATCAGGCGCAGAAAGCTCTTGTGTTCCTGCTCGGTCAGATAAGTCTCAATATCGGTTTCGATCAAGTCGGATGCGTGAGCCACTAGAAGTACCCCTCCTGTTTCTTCTGCTCCATGGAAGCGCCGTGATCCTGGTCGATCACCCGACCCTGGCGTTCGGAGGTGCGGGTCAGCAGCATTTCCTGAATGATTTGCGGCACGGTCTGCGCCTCCGATTCCACCGCGCCGGTCAGCGGGTAGCAGCCCAGGGTGCGAAAGCGCACTTTTTTCATCTGTACTTCTTCGCCCGGCTGCAGCGGCATACGGTCGTCGTCCACCATAATCAACGTGCCGTCGCGCTCCACCACCGGGCGCTCCCTGGCGAAATACAACGGCACCATGGCAATGGATTCCTGGTGGATATACTGCCATACGTCCAGCTCAGTCCAGTTGGAAAGGGGGAACACCCGCATGCTTTCGCCCTTGTGAATACGACTGTTATAGGTGCGCCACAATTCCGGACGCTGGTTTTTCGGGTCCCAGCGGTGCTGATTACTGCGGAAGGAAAAAATGCGCTCCTTGGCGCGGGACTTTTCCTCATCGCGGCGCGCGCCGCCGAAAGCGGCATCGAACTGGTATTTATTCAGCGCCTGCTTCAAGGACTGGGTTTTCATAATATCGGTATGCACCGCGGAGCCGTGGGTAAAGGGGCCGACACCCTGCTCAACACCCGCGCGGTTGATATGCACAATCATCTCCAGCCCCAGTTCCTTGGCCAACCGATCGCGGAACTCGATCATCTCCCGAAACTTCCAGGTCGTATCGATATGCATCACCGGGAATGGCGGCAGCGACGGGTAAAAGGCCTTCATCGTCAGGTGCAACAGCACCGAGGAGTCCTTGCCGATGGAATAGAGCATCACCGGGTGGCGACTCTCGGACGCCACCTCGCGAATGACATGGATGCTTTCCGCCTCCAGGCGCTGCAGATGTGTCAGGGTGTTCATAGGTCACTAACCTCTATCAGAGCAGGCTCGCGGCTGGGCCGCCATTTGATTCAAACTTCTCAATAAAATCTATAGAATTATAGAAATTCTATAGAACGACAGAAATTCTATAGTTCTATTTATAGCTTGGCAAGATTTTTCTATAGGTCTATTTATAGAAAATAGTTATAGTAGCCCCGCGACTCCCGCCGGAGTTGCCTTTCCTGCCGGGGTACAATTCCCTATAATCCCCGCTGTTTTGGCCCTGGAACGGCGTTTTCGGGCACGGTGGAAGCCCTGGCGGTCAATAGTGGAGCCGGTTTTGGCAGACAAGAAATCCAAGTACGATCAGCGCTATATGGCGGCCGTGGATGCCGCGGCGGCGGTATTTGCCGACAAGGGTTACCACGGTGCCGGCACCCTGGATATCGCCGAAAAGCTTAATATCAAACAGGGCAGCCTCTACTACTACTTTCCCTCGAAAGAAGCGGCGCTGGAGGCAGTGTGTCTGGAGGGGATCAAATACGGGGTGGCTTACCTGGAGTCGCTGCTGCAGGAGGAGCGGTCATTTGCCGAGACCATTAAGGCCATTCTGCACCATACCCTGAGCTCGCTGCACGATCGGGCGGATTATATGATTGTGTTTGACGATGAGCGCCAGTGTATCCCCGTGGAGCGACGCGGGCGAATTCGGGAGCAGTCGAGTTACTACCATAAACTGCTGGAGCAGATTTTCCGGCGCGCGCAGCAGCGCGGGGAGATGAAGCGGCATTTGGATATCTATATTTCGGTGCGGGCATTTACCGGGTTGTTATCTTCGATTTCTTCGTGGTATCACACACAGCAGGATATTGATAGTGAAGCGGTGGCGGAGCAGTATAGTGAGATGTTTTTGGGGGGGAGTTGTGCGTAGGTGCGGTCGTTTGGACTCGGCTTAACCGGCCGCCAAACTCATCTCCGCCGCCTTCTCACCAATCATGATCGCCGGCGCATTGGTATTGCCGCCGATCAAAGTCGGCATAACGGAAGCATCCACAACACGCAGCGTATCAACCCCGCGAACGCGCAGCTGCGGATCAACCACTGCCAGTTCATCGAACCCCATTTTGGGCGTACTTACAGCAATTTGCAAAAAGCCCCACGCGGCAATCCATGGCCACTTGCGCCTCCACATCTACAAGAGATTGCACGAAGTTTTGAGATCGGGGCCTCGGCGTGCCTCACTCCGCTCGCAGTGCCATAGTGTTCCAGCAGGAACGGATGGTTTCTCAAGTGCGCCGGCAACTCTACCCGCTCGACAATTTCGTCTGGTGTCAGTTTCCGCTGCGACGGCTGTGTTACGCTTCAGTCCATTAATCCGGCCAGTTAGTGGGTGCCTCATACTAGTAAAGTGACCGATCGAGGACCGGTGCCAAGGCGACATCTATCGGTGTCTGGGTACCTACCGTAAGCGGGCCCGATAACAAGACGATAATAATTGAGATGACAACGCGCAGTACCACCCTCGCCACCTGGGCTGGCGCCATCGCCTCAGCACTCGAACACCGCGGCCTCGACAGTCAGGCGATCTTCGCTAGAGTCGGCCTGGATATCGCACAAACACAAGACCCCGATGCCCGTTACCTGGTCACCGATATGACCAATCTGTGGCATTTTAGGAAGGTGGTCTAACCTATCGGCAGTGCCTGAACCAGGCAAGTACAGCAAAGATCTCTTGCTGTTAAAGCGTTGTCGGGTCCGGTTTACTGGCGGTGAGCTGTACCTTGCTGCCGTTTCGATAAACCGTAATTTCCATGGTATCGCCCTCCTTCAGGCTTTTCGCATAGCGCCTCGCTCTTCGCATCCCATCGGGCGTCGCACTGACCTCCTCGCCGCCAATGCCAATAATCACATCGCCTCCCAGCAGCAGGTTTTGTCCGGCAATGACGGCGGATATGCGGCCTGGTTGAAGACCAAAGCGGTCGCCCATGGAACCATAGGCGACCTGCTGGACCAGAATACCATTGGGAAAAGGTACATTGATGGCATCGGCCAGTGTCTTCGACATAGGCACAAATTCCATTCCTGTCCATACCGGTGGGTTATCCAGCAACAGGCGCTTTACCATGTTGATACTGGCGGCAAAACCTAAGCCTTCACTGCCACCGGAAAAGCTGCGAATATGACTGACAATACCGACCACCTCACCCTTTGTATTGAACATAGGTCCACCGGAGTTACCGCGGTTAATCGGCGCGTCGGTTTGCAAAAACTCTGTTTGGATAAGAGCAGTGCTATCTTCACTTGTGCGACGGCCGCTGAGGTGGCCCACGGTCAGCGTTTGGGTCAGTCCGTAGGGGGCGCCGACAATGAAGACCTCTGCACCGATATCAATGGCATCTGAGTCACCAATCTTGGCGGTGGGCATATTTTTGAGGGGCGTTATCAGACGAATAACGGCGAGATCCGCCAGTGGAATTGAACCTACGGTCCTGGCGGGGTAGATTTTTCCATCGACGGTTTTTACTTCAATACGGTCAGCGATATGCACCACGTGGGAAGCGGTCAGAATAAACCCGTCTTCAATCAACACCCCTGAACCCAATCCACCTTGCCGGCTTTGAACAACACCTTTTTCCGTCACCTTTTCAACGTACCGGTTGGTTTTAATCAACACCACACTGGGACTGACTTTTTTATAAAGTTTGCTAAAGTCTGTAGCATAGCAAGGCCTTGGGGAGAAAAAGGCAAGTAGCAGTAGAACGAAGCCGATTGATTTCATCGTTTATATACCTTTGGAAACTGAACATTGAGAATGATTCAGCCTGACCTGCCCCTGACCGGCTGAATGAAGGCGCAGGGTGTTTAGCTGTTGTGTTGTGAGACAGGCTGCGGAAAATCGACCAGAGTTATCATATCCGTTGGTACTTACCGGCAGCGTTGCCGTTACTTTCACGGCTTGCCCGCTTCGGGGGTGAATTATAGACAGCGTAATGTGAAGCACCGCCACAAAATGAAAAGAAACGTAAAACTATAGGAACGGACCGGAATAGCCCTTGGGGCGGGTCGCGGCGCCCATTAACATTTCTTTGCATTTTGTGGCGGAGCTTCACATTCCGGCCTCTATAATCTCGCTCTGAACCCGTTGAGGAGCCAACTCATGACATACCGTCGGATCAAAACTACGATCGCGGCATGCTGCCTAAGTCTGCTTGCCGCCGCCGTCGCAGCCGATGTTCAATTCGAACAACGCCTGGCTGAAACAAAAGCGCGCCTGAACCTGAGCGACGAAAAGGTTGAGCAAATCAGGCCTGTTCTGGCATTGAGTTTCACTTCCTCACGGGATATATTGGCCAGCTATGGGATCGACCCCGCAAATCCGGACAAGGGCGCCGGCAAAGTCCAAGACAACAAGCCAAGAAGGCTCGGCTTCAAGAGTGTGCGAAAATTAGGCGAAGAGCTGGGGGCGGTGCGAGACAGCACACTCAAGGCGCTCAGCGGCATGCTCACTGACGATCAACTCGTGCAATACCGGGAACTCCAGGCGGAGCGGGCAGCGGCACTGCGTCAACATATCCGCGAGCGCCGCCAGGGTTAACCGCAGGTAAATAGTCAATGACGATTAATGAAGCCGTGACACGCATCCTGATCGTTGATGACGATAAGGAATTCGTACAACTGATCGATGAATTTCTAACCGCTGAGGGAGGTTTTGCGGTAACCGCCCGCCACGACGGCGAGGCGGGTGTAGCGGCCGCCCTGGACGGCTCTTTTGACGTTATCGTCCTGGATGTGGGCATGCCCAGGCTTAACGGCTTCGAAGCGCTCAAGTTGATTCGCCAACAATCCAGCACTCCCGTCATTATGCTTACCGCGCGGGGCGATGATATTGATCGCATTCTCGGACTCGAGATCGGCGCGGACGATTATGTGCCCAAACCCTGCAATCTGCGCGAGCTGACAGCGCGAATTCGCGCTATTCTGCGCCGCGCCCAGACCACGGAGGCTGTGGAGGAGACCGGTCTGACGGTCGGCGATCTGAGAATCGAGCCGGGCTCCCATTCGGTTTTCTGCGGCGACACCCTGGTGGCCTTGACCGGCGCCGAATTTCTGGTGCTTGAAACCCTGGTGCAAGCGGCCGGTGAAGTTGTCGACAAAAATACGATTATGCGCAGCGCCCTCGGCCGGCGCAGCGGGCCCTTTGACCGCAGTGTCGATGTACACGTCGCACATCTGCGAAAAAAGCTCGGTCCACTACCCAATGGGCAGCAACGTATCAAAACCGTGCGGGGTCGCGGTTACCTCTACGTGGCTTGATCATGAACTACGTGGCCTGATCATGAACCGTTTTTTTCGACGTATCTTCCTCGCATTTTGGGTGATGGGCGTTGCCACGGTCATCCTGGCCTACCTGGTGGCCAACCTGTTACACCTGTCGGCGGCTTCAGTAGGCAAAGACCACTATGAAAAGCAATTGGTGGCCACGATCGCCCGGGACTTGAGAGGCCAACTGGCTACCGGCCCAAGCCCCGCCGCGGCTGTCGCCACCGTGGGGCAGCGGCACCTGCTCGAGGTAGGTGACCTGTTGCGTATTTTTATCATCGACCCCGAAGGCCGGGACATTGCCGGCCGGCCGCTGCCGGCACCGGTGGCTCGCCTGATGCGTCCCGAGGGCGCTGAGCCTGCCGGTACCCTGGCGTTCTGGGCACCTCCGCTTACCGTACAGAGCGAAGGGCTGCACGGCTATCGGATCGTTGGCTACCCCATTGCCCCACCCGTCGGTCGCACCCTGCTGCAACCACACGGACGCGCATTGATGATGGTCGTCAGTATACTGGTCAGCGCAATTATCTCCCTGGTACTGGCGCGCTTCATCGCGCTGCCGATACAGCGCCTGAGGAAAGCCGGGCAACGGGTAGCGGCGGGCGATCTCAGTGTGCGCGTCGCCCATACCCTGGGCAGGCGCACCGACGATATCGCCAAGCTCGCCCAGGATTTCGATGTGATGACCGGACGGGTCGAACATCTGATCGCGTCGCAACAGCAGTTGATGCGTGACGTTTCCCATGAACTGCGCTCGCCGCTGGCTCGCATCCAGGCAATATTGTCCATCGCCCGGCAAAAAGCGCGACAGGACGATATGGCGAATATCGATCGGATGGAGCACGAAGTAGAGCGACTCAACGCGCTGATCGGTGAAATCCTGTCCTTCGCACGGCTGCAAAGCCGGCAACAGGTTGAACCCTGCGCTACCGATCTGGTCGACCTGGTCCGCACGATTGTTGAGGACGCGCACATTGAAGGCAGGGAGAGCTATAAGGATGTGCGCATGAGCGGTCCGGACCGCTGTGTCGTTTCAGTAGACACCGCACTGATTCACCGGGCCGTTGAAAATATCGTCCGTAATGCCCTGAAATACACAGCGGAGTACACTGCCGTGGAGATCGCCATCACCGTGCGGGATGACGCTGTCACCGTGACCGTCGACGACCGCGGCCCCGGGGTACCTGAAGCCGCGCTGGAAAAGCTGTATATGCCCTTCTATCGGGTCAATGAGGTGCAAAACCACTCCCCCGCCGGCAGCGGTGTCGGCCTGGCGATTGCCGAGCGCAGTGTCAGCCTGCACGGCGGCAGCATCCGCGCCAGCAATCGAGACGGCGGTGGTCTGAGCGTCGAAATTAGCCTACCCCAAGAATCCGGGGGATCGCAATCCCCTGCTTCGTGACGCCTGCCATAGGTGATAATGCCACCGTAGCAATCCACAGTATTTTCCATGCCAGTCCCTCATTAGGGCCCTTTTGTCGCTATCATGCGATAGCCTCGACCGCGAATCGTCCTGATCAACTCAGGCTCGCCATTGGGGGCTATCTTGACGCGAAGACGGCGGATATAGACCTCGACAATATTCGTCTGCGGGTCCGTGTACAGACCCCACACATTTTGCAAGATTCGGGTTCGCGTCACGACTTTACCAACCTGTGACATCAATAGCTCCAGCAGCCCATACTCCATGGAAGTCAGCTCAATCGGCGTTGCACCGCGTTTCAGGCTTAAGGCGTCACGGTCAAAAACGAGATCGTCAACGGTAAGAATCCAGTCGTTGAGAACCGCTGTCTCGCCGCAGCTGCGTCGTATCACCGTCCCAAGCCGTGCCAGGAGTTCCTTGAAATCAAACGGCTTGGTCACATATTCATCCGCACCGAACCGCAAGCCGCGTACAATGTCCTGAGTAGAGCCGAGCGCCGTCAACATCACGATCGGGACGCGTGAGCCCTCCTCGCGAAGCTTGCGACAAATCTCCCTGCCGTTCATACCGGGTAGCATAATATCGAGAATCAGCCCATCGTATTTGTTCCTCTTCAAGAGAAGGTAACCATCCTCACCGTTCAAGACGTGTTCGACGTTATATCCTTCAGCTTGCAGGGCTTTTGAGACTAAACCGGCGATCAGGGAATCGTCTTCGACCAATAGAATTTTCATGGCTTGGTGAACCCCAGCGCCTCTGATTTGGCATGTGGGCAGCCAAAGAGCACAATCGAGGCGGTGGTAAGACGTTTGCGGAACCTATTCATTCTTCGCTTTTTCCAGTCCAAGGGCCTTGAGTTATCACGTTCGTCGGCCACTGTATTTTACTGTTGCTTGACTGTGATATTACCCGGCAGATGCCGCAACATTGATTTTATGGTTGCTTGCTCTGGGGGAAGATTATAGGTGCAGGAATGTGAAGCACCGCCACAGAGTGAAAAGAAACGTAAACTTATCTTTATTTGGTGTGAGACCTGACCCTTGACCGGTGTGACCCGACCTTGATCAGACGCGCCTGCCCGCCGCTCACCGGGGTCGGGCGGGAGCAAGCGGTTAACAGTAAGACTATAGAGATACAGGCGAGGGGAAAGCGCTTCATTTTATTATTGCTCTTGTGGGCATGCCTGCTAAGGCTGCCTGAACCGACACACAAAGAAAGCTGCGAATTTGACAATGGCTGCCAAAAATTGACTGGGGACAGTGTCTCGAATCCCTAAACCGGTAAGGGCCGAATCGGTTAGCAGAGTTTTCCTTAAGGACCAACAATCGGCGCCATAGGCGAGTGCCATTCGAGATAGTGCTCCCATTAGCAAATCAGGAGAAACGATATAACTCCGCTAACGTGGCAAAGTAATCTCTGCCCTCACCGCACGCGAAGCCATTTAAAAACTTTCTGAAGTTGTCTATGCTGGTTACGCCTTGAAATTGAACGACACCATAATTAGGCTCGAAGAAAATAAGCAGGCGAAACCCGGTAGTAGGATGGACCATACTTCGAAGAGCCATCGCATGACCGACCATAAGGGAGTTTGTTGCCGCTATCAACCAGTAAGCATTGTCAGTATCAGAGTTTATATGCGGTCGAATTAACGGAATAACTTCCTCACCACTCCAGTGGAACATCTTGGATTGTTTATATTTCAAACTGACGTTCCACATACCGTCCTCAAGGGCCCGTGTTCTGCCGGCGAGTGTTGACAGAGCACCCTGGTCTTGCATGACACAACCTATAAATGTTTGCAGATCACTGACGTTATGAAAGTTACCTTTGTCTTCATAGCCACTGCTGGTGTCGTCGACAAACTCGCTAATCCATCTGAGTGGTTGTTGGTAGGAGAAACGCCTGGAATAAAGAAGGAACCCCATCGCCAAGCCTAAACAGACCCCACTATTATTATCTGGGCTCATTGCCAAATACGGATTAGTGTCCCTATTGCCTGTCAGGATGTCCGACTGGCTATAAAGCAGGTATCCTGAACCGTAGTTTCTAGCCAATGTTTCAAACCTCATACTTGCTTCTCCTACTCTTTTAGGCCTCCGCGGTGGCAGAGAGTCTGTATCGAAGTATTTACGGATAGGGTTAGAGATATTATCGCTACATACGATTGCACACGCCTTACATAAACCTGTGACACCGTTATTGATGTACGGCTTTTAACTGATTTAGTTAGAAAAATAATAACTGACTTGCATTTAGCTGGTGCGATTATAATCGCAGTCTTCACGAACTCAACTGTTATAACCTCGCGTTAATACTCTGTTAATTTTCGAATAAAAAGCGACCGCGCTTTGGCTGAATTCACTTATTATGAGGTAGATCTCACACAATAAATTAGTGTCTTCTATCAATAATTTGGTACCATAAAAATAGTTCTATGTGTTTAGTAATAGAGTAGAGACAAAACCAAACACGCCAAGACGGCTTCCACTTTGATTCGACTTCAGCGCATGTCACGCATTTTTTGAAAAACTTATGATCTTAGTCAATACCATTGATAGTCATGATCAGTGAGTTAGTGTTAGAAGCGATTTTAAAACGGATAATTTCGATACGCAGCTTGATTAGACATTTTTTAGTCGACTGGACTTAAGATAATCAAACACCAAAACTTTGGAGGTATCTCAATGGCTTTGGGTCTCAATGATTTAAATATATATGAATGCATATTAGAGGAGGAGTAAATATATGTATACTTCAATTGACTTATTCAGAGAACATTATGAACTAGCATGCGAGATAGAGCAGGAGAGAATACGTGATATAGGTCTTCCTGATATTCGCGGAACTGTAGGCAACATAAATGCAAGTGTCGATAAAGCTTGGCGTCTCTACGAAAATGCTCAAAATCCCACCCTCAGGCTTACTTTATTCGGGCGTTTCAGTCAGGCCAATGGCGGCTGGATTGATACTTCGCCGAGGGTTGTAAAGCCTGCATCTGGCCCTACAATACTCAACCCGTGCAAAAAACGCAGTGCTAAGCAAACCGCACCGGGGTGGATAGAGCATAACTTCGGTTTTGTCGATGGCCGGATTGCCCAGCCTGACGGGAGCGGGGGGCCGGGCGGTTCCGTTCAACACATGCCGGCTAGTGAATTTAACCTGCATGTCAATGATGCTTGGTTACTGGGAGGAGTGCATAAGTACCTACCGTTCTATGCGGCATCCAAACTTAGTGAAGAAAATATGTTCCGCAATAAATACAGGAGGTTGGGAATTACAGGAAGGGAGCTTTTTTGCTTATTATTGGCGGGTTACAGACCAGTGACTAATCCTAAGTTAGGAACAGTTATGACATGTAGGGATAGGCAACAGGCTGATGCACTTAATCTGGTTAACATTGAAGCTGAGATAGATGACTTAGAGAGAAAACATAGGAATGGCACATCTGAGCTAACCAAAATGGCGCGGGCAGCCGGCATAGAGCTGTATTAGGGATTTTCAAAAATTAGCAATTCGCCATGCACAGAACATGGATGGTGATGCCCTCCACCGCAGGCATCACCATCATTACCTTAGATCAAGCTGGCGACAATACCAATATAATTCCCCTTCGGATTTAACGGCTCCCCGCTCAACTCTCCAACCATCTGGTCAAGCTTGAATCCAGCGTCACTCAACTCGGCCTCAATGCTTTCCGGAGTGAAATGCTGAAACCAGTTGAAGACTTGCCACGTTTCGGTGGGTTCTACAATCAGATAGCGATCCAACGACAGGCGCTCCTCCGGATAAACAAAAGATCGCTGAATCCCAACATAGTCACCAGCGGCCCAGAACCCATCCATAAACCGATCCTCCATAATAGTCAGCTCCTCTTTGCTGGCAAAAAGCCCCATCCCTGCAACATCAATCACAATCTGCCCACCAGGATTAAGCATTTCTTTCATGCGGGAAAGTAAGGTTTTCCTTTGTTGTGACGACAGAACACAGAAGTCGCAATAAATCAGTGTTAATACATCGAAGCCAATAGGCAGGTCATCTGACAGGTAGTCAGCATGAATATAACGGATGGGCTTTTTAGTCTGGGATTTGGCGTGCTCTAATGAATGTGTTGAAAAGTCCACACCAGTTACCACAGCGCCTCTGGACGCGAAACGCTTAGTATATAGTCCGGGCCCGCAGCCAAGATCACAAACGTGTTTACCCGAAAGACTCAACTGCTCGTCAATCCAGCTAACTACACGATCGATGGTTTCAAGTTTCCGCGAGGCAAGATCAGTTTCCTGGTCAAGGTGAAAATTCAGCATCTGCCGAGCAAGGTGGGGGCGGGTCCATAACGCCTTCGCGGTGTAGCATGAGAAAGGCTCTGGACGTCGAGAAAAATCAAATAACAATTCATACATAGCAATAATCCTTCAAAGCCGTAAGGCTCTAAAATAATGGGAAAATAGGATTAAAGGAAACACAGGTCAGCGCTGCTCAATGAACTCAGATCTGAACAGGCTTGAGGGGCGTGCTACCGCATTTATGTAGATGTCATTTCATAATGCCGCGAGGATAGCAAATTCGTGTATCTCCAGCAATGGGTTGCAATGATAGCCGCGTTAAAAACTGACACTGCCGTGCTTGTCCTGGTAGTTCCTGATACCCGCTGCTTCTGCTCAGTTAAATAGCGTTTCACCCCTCGCCTCGCTGCCTATTATTTAAACAGCCAAGGGGACAAGACAACGACTCTGACAGAAGAGTGAACTTAATAGCTGAATTTACCACTTGTACAAAGCGTGTGCTTTTGCATGCCGTGTGTGGCTGAGTTGCAACACGAGAGTTGAGAAACTTTAGGTTCTTAAATATATGGCAATAAGCGCCATTATCTTTTTCGCCGTTGTCAGAAGCGATCAAGCAAACTTTTCCCCCAAAAATCCTTGTCAAGGCCTTCTTTCCAATTATTCCGAACAGTTACAATTTTTTAATGAAAATGAAAAAAATAGACCATAAGGGCCGCCCCTAGTCTGGGCGCTTTTCTAAAAAACTTATGAGGCATTTATGATAAACAACACAAAATTTCCAATTGCAGTAATTGGCTTAGGTTGTAGATTTCCAGGCGGGGTGTCCAGCCCAGAACAGTATTGGGAAATGATACTAAATAAAACGGATGCTATTTGCGAAGTACCTGAAGGTCGATGGAACCACAATATGTTTTACGACGCCAATGAGAAAAAAGTCGGTAAGAGTCATGCAAAGCTTGGCGGCTTTCTGCAAGAGGATATCTTTAATTTCGATCCTATTTTCTTTGGTCTTTCACCTCGCGAATCCGAAGCGATGGATCCACAGCAACGTTACTTATTACAAACAACCTATGAAGCACTGGAGGATGCCGGCCAAGTATTAGATAAACTAAAAAAAACCAGTACAGGCGTATTTATAGGTGGTTTCACTCTGGATAATAAACTGACCCAGTTTGGGTATCTTAACCGCGACAGGCTGGATTCAAACACTGCCACCAGTGCCACAATGACGCTGCTCGCAAATAGACTGTCTTATGTATTCGATCTCAATGGCACAAGCTTAACTGTAGATACCGCATGCTCGTCTTCTTTAGTTGCAACTCACCTGGCTTGTCAAAGTATCTGGATGGGTGAAAGCGAATTGGCAATCGCCGGCGGCGTCAATATTATGAGCCGCCCCGAGTATTCTATCGTGATGAGCAAAGGTAAATTTTTGTCTAAACATGGTCTTTGCAAAGCTTTCGATGAAAGTGCCGAAGGATATACCCGCGGTGAAGGTTGTGGCATTGCGATTTTAAAACCACTCAATAAAGCGTTAGCAGACGGTGATCATATCTATTCGGTTATTCGTAATACGGGCAGCAATCAGGATGGCGCGACCAAAGGCATTGCTATGCCTAATGGCAAGTCGCAAAGAAAATTGATGGAACGTGTTTACGGAGAGGTCGATTTAAGCTCTGCAGAGATTCACGCTGTTGAAGCGCACGGAACAGGTACACAGGCAGGAGATACGACAGAAGCCAACGCGATAAACCTCGTCATGAGTAAAGCCCAGCGCCAGACGAAATGTCTTGTGGGCTCAGTAAAAACAAATATAGGGCATCTTGAAGCTGCTGCCGGTATTGCCGGCCTAATAAAAGCAAGTTTAATGGTCAATAAGGGCAAGATACTACCCAATATTCACTTTGATACACCCAATCCAAAAATTCCGTTTGATGATATGCATATTCGTGTTCCAACCGAAGCTGAGAGCTGGCCGGTTGAAACTGACACCCGGCGGGTTGTGATTAATTCGTTTGGTTATGGGGGAACCAATGCTCATGCGATTGTAGAAAGCTTTACTGTCAATAAAGGAAAGACTCTAAATAAACAGTCTGTTGACAAAATGCTTATACTCCCGATAACAGCACAAGATGAGGCGGCGCTGAGAAAGCTGTGCGAAAAATATGCGAAACAAATTAGTGAAACGTCAAGCCTTGCTGATTTTTACGATATTCTACATTCGGCCAGTGCTCGACGTACCTTTTTTAAAAATCGTGCTTGTATTATAGGCAGAGACAAAGAAGAAATTTGTGAGAACCTACTGAGCTTGAGTAAAGGTCAGCTATCAGAGAATATCGTCCTTGACAGCAGCTCTTTGGAAGGAGAAAAAGCTACATTAGCTTATGTATTTACCGGCATGGGGCCACAGTGGTATGCAATGGGTGCAGAATTATACGAAGCCTATCCTGTTTTTAAAGACTTTGTTGATAAGGCAGATACTATTTTTACTGAAATAAGTGGCTGGTCAATTTTTTCCGAAATGCAAAAGCCGGAATCCAGCTCACTTATATCGAAAACCCATATTGCCCAACCGGCCAACTTTGTGCTGCAGGTTGGACTATTTAAGCTACTCGAACAATATGGGGTAAAACCCGATGTGATCACAGGTCACAGTGTAGGAGAAGTCTCCGCTGCTTATGTCTCTGGTATGCTGAATTTGGAGGACGCTTTACTTGTCAGTCATCATCGCAGTCGTTTGCAGGGAACTTTAGCAGGTTGCGGCAGCATGTTGGCTGTAGGGCTTTCAGAAGCTGAAATTCTCCCATATATCATTCAAGTAGACAATGTCGAAATTGCTGCGGTGAATAGCCCAAGTTCTTTAACAATAGCAGGGAAAACAGAATCTTTAACTCAATTACAATTGCTATTTAACGATGCAGGCATATTTAGCCGTCCTCTAACAGTTGAAGTTGCTTATCACTGTCCAGAAATGGACCCTATTCGCGATGATGTTTTAGATGCATTAAAAATCATAAAACCAAAGACCGCTCACACACCTTTATACTCAACAGTTACCGGAGAACTAGCTAATGAATTTGAATGGGACAATAACTATTGGTGGAAAAATATTCGCCAAACAGTCAATTTTTCAAAAACGATAGAAAACATTAGTCAAAACTACCACAATACCATCTTTATTGAAGTTGGGCCCCACCCGGTCCTGAAAAACGCAATCAAAGAGACCTTAAGTAACGCCGGGCAACCTGTGTTACAGGCACATACTCTAAATCGAAAAACCAATGAATGCATCAGCATTAGAAAGAGCATAGCAAGACTATTCACGCTGGGGCACCGGCTGGACTGGAGAAAAGCGAATAGTGTTTCTGGTCAGTATGTCAAGCTTCCTTCATACCCATGGTCATTGGAAAAGTACCAATGCCTCTCCGAGAAAACAATAGAGGAACTATTTGGTAATGAGGGACATATATTTTTCAACCGCCGTATAGACAGCCCTACGCCTATGTGGGAAGTAGAATTTAGCCATTCACTGTTTCCTTATGCGGTTGACCACAAGGTAGAAAAAAGCGTGGTTTTACCCGGGGCCGCCTACGTCGAAATCGGACTGGCTATAGCTCACTATCACCTCCAGAGCCAAACTATTGGTCTGGAAGATATCCAATTTCACAATATGTTAGCTGACCAGGAAACGGTGCAAACTTTTATCAACACGAGCTTTGAGCCTGTAAGCGGTAAGTTTAAAGTGCACAGCCGAGTTATGGGGCAGAGAGACTCTTGGAAGCTTCATGCCAGCGGGCGTATTATTACCAATGCCGCACCCAATCTCGGTGAAATATCTCTCGATTTAAGTCATGCAGAAGAAATTAATGTAACGGATTTTTACGAAAAATTAAGTGCTGTTGGTTTAGATTATGGGGCGGCGTTTCGCCCTATTACTCAACTAAAAAGGCTATCTGCAACACAAGTCGTTGCGCAGATACAGCAAACAGATAATCAAGATGACTACGACAAATATTACCTCTTACACCCAACTGTGCTGGACGCTGCTTTTCAAACGATGGCCGAAGGCAGCGAGCAGCCTTATGTACCGGTAGCGATTAAAAATATTTATGTAAACCAACCACTACCCAAAATGCTTAATAGTTTGATCGAAATTACGGAAAGAACAGATGATGCTGTTTATGGCAATATCATTCTATTTGATGAAAATAAGAATATTCTAGTTCGGTTAGATGGCGTAAAAGCCCGGAAATTTGGTCAGTCTATTAACGATAAAGACTCTCTCCACCATCATTTTTACGACCTAAAATGGGTTGAATCCAGAACAGCGGAAATAGCTCCACCAAAAATCTCTACTTGGTTAGTAATTGGTGGCGAAATGGAAGCGCACCAATATATACAGTTTTTTCAAGAGCACAAGATGAGTTGCCATAGCGCGACAGGTATGAACATGATAGATGTTGATACTGTACTGGAAACGACACCAGAAATCACCGATATTATCTACTTGGAACAACTATACGGCAGCGACCTGTTTGACAACGATAAAATCCTTGGCGCCTTGACTGCCGTTAAAAATCTTGTCCAGATCATTATAAGAAAATACCCCCAACGAGCTGTTCGCTTATTTGTGCTGACTCAAAACAGTTATCAGGTTTTACCAGAAGATTCTCCAATAAATCTATTGGGCGCTTCCTTTGGCGCCCTGGCTCAAGTGGTTGAAAATGAGCATGCAAATATTGCGTTTTATTGCATTGATGTAGACTCGGACAAAACTTTAAGCGCCAATATGGAAAACATCTTTCTATCCAAAGATACAACCAGAGAGCGTGCTTTTCGAGGCAAAAAACTATTTAGGCATGTGCTAGATAAAACACAAAAACTTACTGGTAAAAACAGCAAATCTTCCAGTTTATCCGCTCAAGAAAAGCCGATCGCTTTACGTATTGCTGAAACAGGCGACGTTATGAGCCTGCACTTTACTGAAATTGCAATGCAACCTTTGCAGGCTACTGAAATAAAAGTCCAAACTACTGCTGTAAGTCTTAATTTTAAGGATTTATTAAAGGTATATAATAAAATTGATTCTTCCATTACTGACAATACATACTATAAAGACACTTTGGGTTTCGAGGTCTCTGGCACTGTCGTTGAAGTAGGTACAGCAGTTAAAGGTTTTGAAATTGGAGAACAAGTAGTCGGCCTGGTTCCGGATGCTTTCAGAAGTTACGCCAATATCCCCGCTCACTTTGCAACCAAAATACCCAGTGCACTATCTATCTATGAAGCACCAACGCTGATTAGTTACATGACCGCATATCATAGCTTGATAACTTTGGCACAGTTGCAAGAAGGCGAAAAAGTTCTTATCCACAACGCTACTGGCGGCGTCGGACTTATAGCGTTGCAAGTTGCACAATGGAAAAGTGCTGAAATATATGCGACAGCCGGCAGCGATGAAAAACGTCAATATCTGCGCGATATGGGTATTCATCATATCTACGATTCCCGCAGTTTACAATTTGCCGAAGAAATACGTCGCGACACCAAGGGTTATGGCATTGATGTAGTGCTTAACGCCATGGCCGGCGAGGCGGTTATCCAAAGCTTTAACCTATTGGCACCTTATGGCCGTTTTATTGAAATAGGCAAGAAAAATATTGCTGACAATAATGACTTACCCATGAAAGCGTTTAATGAAAACCTGATGTTTGCCTCTGTGGATATTGATCGCATTCTGAAACACAAACCTGCGTTGGGCGCTGAGATTATTAGTCAAGTTTGCGGATGCTTTGAAAAAGGTCACTTCAAGCCCGTTCCCTCAAAAGTGTTTCCTGCCAATAACGTCATCGACGCATTCCAGTTTATGTCACATTCCAAACACATAGGCAAAGTCGTTCTTGATTTTAAAAGTCAGAAGGTGGATGTACTGCTTTCAAAAAATGAAAACAGTAAAATAAAATCTGATGCCTCTTATCTTATAACAGGAGGAACCAAAGGTTTTGGTTTGGAAATCGCGAAGTGGATCGCCTCACAAAAAGCGGGCCAGTTGATATTGGCGAGCCGAAGCGGAGCGGATGATAAATATTCACAAGAAGAAATCAATAAGCTAAGAGAGCAAGGGGCAAAAGTTGAAGTTATCGCGACTGATGTAAGCTCTGAACGAGAAGTGCAATCACTGATCAATACCATAAAACGAGAAATGCTGCCACTACGTGGCGTCTTTCACGGAGCGGTTGTGCTTGAAGACAACTTTTTGGCGCAACTAACGACCGAAAGTTTATACAAAGTATTAGGACCCAAGTTAATCGGGGCTGTCAATCTCCATAAATTCACTGAATGTATACCGTTGGATATTTTCTTTTGTTTCTCATCAGTCTCGGCCTTGATCGGCAATAAAGGGCAAACCTCTTATATTCTTGCCAATGCTTATCTGGATGCGCTATGCCACTATCGTCGCTCAAAAGGTCTGGCGGGCACCTCGATCAATTGGGGAGCCATTTCAGACGTTGGCATATTAAGCCGAAAAACAGATGTCGCTGCTTTTTTTGAAAAGTTTGGTTTATCCGGTATCAGCCCGGAAGAAGCTTTTACGATTATTGATCAAGTATTGGAAAATGACGTAACTCAAATTGGCGCATTCCGTGGCGATTGGTCAAAACTGGTGAAATCCATGCCCTCTTTAGCGTATCCGTACACTCGATTTACAAATTTTCTAAAGCAAGATAATAGCGATAATGCCATTGAAATCGCCCGTTCTGATTTTTTTGCCAAATGTCCCAAAGATGTTGAGTTACGCGATTATATTACCCACAACATTTTGGAATCCATATCCCAATTACTAAAGTTTCCTATCGATAAGCTTAACAAGAATACCAGTATCAATAATATGGGGGTTGACTCTCTGGTTGCTGTAGAGCTCGCTATGATATTCCGTCAAAAAATGGGCTTTGAATTATCGACTGTCGATATACTGGCAGATCCAACGCCGGAACAGCTATCCACTAAGCTATTGGAACTACTACCAGCAGAAGCAACTGTATAGGTTATTCATTAGTATTTAGGGCGCATTAAAACCTGTTTAATATAGCTGGTTTTAATGCTGTCCCTAATATTGTCTTTTCTGAATCTTTACATACCCACCAACTACCGAAGCGTCGTCAAACCATAAGGCAGCCTGGCAACAGTTGATGGTATTTAACTATCTGATATTCGAGGCACCGGCTCAAAACACAATCCCCTTATACGGGTTGTCGGCCCGTGCCATGGATACGGATGAAAGGGAAGTGGTTGGAGAAAGCGGGTTTGGTATTGATACGCCGGTCAAGGTTGAAGTGTCTGAGGGGCGGCTGGTGTTGATTGTGGAGTAGTTGCAACAGGACTGTGGTTTAGCCCAGACCTCTAGAAAAACACTACGATCATTTTTTAACTTAATACACCTCTGGATCAAGTGACTCCGCTCCCTTGGTTTTACTGCACATACTGGCCCGTCACTAACCACTTAGGGATATAATCCGAGTCAATCTGAGGTGCCCACCCTTTATCATCGTAAGCTAGGGATAAGACCGCCAGCAAATCCATGGAGACCCAGCCATCAATATCGTGATAGTTTTTGGGATTGTCTGCCCAAAAAACTTTGTGCAGCATAACAGCTTCATTCAGTTTTTCATTAAATTCCGCTTGATCGTTGGATAAAAAACAGCGGTATAAAGAAAGCAAGGGAACGCGGATATTTAATAGATAACCTGTACGCTCCTTACTAATACCCGGATAATCGGTTGCCTTCATAGCAGCAATCAACAATTCGCCAACATCCACTTTTTTATCAAACAGTCCTTTAATAAAGTCTACATACAAGTAGTTAGCTTCATCGGTTTTGATATTAGCATTTCTTAGAGCTTCCGTAGAAATACGTCCCATAACCCCCAGAGCATCTTGGTTACGCAAAATAATTGCTAGATAAACAACATTTAGCCATGCATCTGGGTCAGTATGAACTTTAGAAGATTTAATCGCGTAAGCATACCGCTTACCTAAATAATCAACTCCAAATTTTTCAGGCAACTCCAATGCGCTGATAAAATGGGCTACACCAAGCTCCAGTGCTAATTGCATATACTGTATCGTTAGTTCGTCGTTTTCGCCTAAGGCATCGGCTCTGGTGGCAGAGCGAAGCGCATCATTAAATTGCGTAAGATTTTTAGGACGCTCTTCTAAAGATAATAATACATCTTCAATATCTTCTTCAAAATCATTCAAGTATTCTCTTTCTGCATCAGGGCATTCTGCCTCAGGACGAATTCTTTTAACCATTTGGTTTTCTCTATTCATACTTTGAAATTTGAACATGTGGAATAACATCGTCATCATTAGCTTTTTGTACTATCTCCAGATATTCTAACTTTCCTTGTTTAACTGCCTTCTTCAAAGCACGAACAGTTTTTCTTAGTTCGGGATCTTTTTTGGCCTCTTTTTCCATATTCTCAATAATTTCGTCGCGATACTCTTCAGTGCCCTGTTCGACAGGATCTCCTTTTGAATTATTACGTGTAGTTCTTCGCCCCCCAGCTCCTTTGGCCTCGATAATATATATTTTATCGCCGTCCTGATACACACTGTCAAACTGGCCTTGCTTACCATCACCCGGCGTATCACTGTGCAACTTTTTGGCGTTAGGAAGTTGCTGATTAATTGCGGCATTCGCCGCATGTTCACCAAGCTTCTCGCTGATCTTTTTCAAATCATGATCCGCTTCCTTCCAGGCTTTAACATCCTTTATCCGATTATAAGATTGCCCGTCAATCGTGTCGCCCCCCTTTTTGAGCGTATCCTCAATAGCTTTTTTCTGTTTTCGGGCCCGCCTTCGCTCTTCTTCCAACTTCTTTAATTTACGTTGCTGCTTCTCGGGTAGGGTGTCGTGTCGAACCTTGATTTCATGAACACCATGGCGACGCGCGTTGGTATTTGAGGTGTCTTTAAGCGCAAATTCTTCTCGGCTTAGCTTGGCCCGATTCTTAATAGCACCTTTGCCGCCATCAATAAGGTTGTAGGTATGCGTTTCCGTATTGTAATAATATTGATCAGAATGATCGAGTACACTCTGGATAGGATTGCCGCCTTCTTTTCTGCGCTGCGCTATCGTTTGTCCATATTGGCATACAGCAGCGACTTCTCCGATCTCCTCTTGCCCGCCAACTATACCACGTTCATCCCCTCCCATCATAGCAATTTAGGGGCCTCCGTGTTAAAAACATTATCCTTACAGTATTGAAAAGCTGCCTCTACCCGTTGACTGAGATCGCCCAGTGCAATATTTTCAAGAAAATCACGTCTTATTACTCCATAGCTGGCTGACTCCATAAAATCCCAACCCATCAACACACACATCTCAACGCAGTAGTAGCCATCCTGACGTTTTTTCACACCCATTGACCGAAAGGTTTGCAGGGCTTGGTCAATCCGCCGGTACAGTACCGTGTTATCGTAAGCGGCCAACCTCTTCGGGTAACACCTTTGCATATCGCCAACCAGCATGCGGACAAAAGCCCGGTAAGCCGTCTTTGCCAGCAATTGAACCTGATCCTGCCGAATTCTCAATATCGAAGACGCGTCCCCTTCGCCGGCAACCTGTGGATACTGCCTCTGTGCCGAGACCACGCCCTCCCAATCCCGGTTTTCAATCCGCAGCTGCGCCGGTCCACGATCAAATTTAACCGCGTACTGACCATCTTCACTTTCCATCCACAAAGGCCCTATGGATCCCATTAGCAGGTACTGCTGGGTACCATCACTGCTGGGCAGAAAATCCCGCAGTATTCTCGGGTCATAGTAACGAAACAACCAGTTCTCCAGCCCAGGGCCTCTGACTTTATTGACCTGCCGGAAGTGCCGGAGAATCTCTACCAGGTTTTTGTCACTGGCGATATAAATGCCCCAGCTTTGTCCCCAGCCCTCGCTAAACAACCAATCGCAAAAGCCTCCCGCTTTGAGTGACACCACATGGGGAGCGACTTTTTCCAGAACCTCATCAGTGTTGCGATAAAGACACTGATGCCAGTGGCCACTGCCTTTAATGGCTGGATAGATACAGTTGTCAATCGCGCAGTCAAGCAACGCATAGTGGTGTTTAAAGCCTGGGCAGGCCCGTTGCAGGCTGGAAAAACCGGGTGTTGCTACCATTGACTGGAGTTCCTATGCTGACCCTGTTCCGATAAATGTGGAGCCGCTTTTTGACAAACTTCACAAAACGACATGGCACACCGAGCCGCCAGCACAGCCGTTTCCGCTTGCGCCACCGTGTCGGGAACCGGTTCTGTATTGGATACTATCTGCGGCGATGCTGCCGAAGGCGCGCTTGCTACCGATATTGGCGCCGATTCCACCGTCGCGAAATCCCCGAGGGAGGACGCCTTTGCCACCCGGGATCGGCTTTTCCGCGCCGGGGGTAATTTGGCTATCGCCAACTCCCGACAACAGCAACCCAGTTGCCGTAGCACTGAGATTATCTGTCCGCCTGTGGATTTAACCGCCCGGCCCCTTTCATAGAGCGCCGCCGTCAACAGCACTGCGAAGCCGGTTTCAGTCACCGGGCCCTGCCCGGTCGGGTCCCGACCCAAAGTTATATCGCCCACCAGCCATTTCAGCCGTCGCTCCAGATCTTCCCAGCACAACCGGGCGACAGCGTAAGCGTCGGCAAACACAGCCCCATGCACAAGCTTCGGATCAACCCCCAAGAGGGTCACCAGCTTTTGATAGCTAACTGACTTCAAACGGGCTTCACGGAGCACCATCTCCTGCCTAAGCCGGTTAGAGTCACGACTAGCGAGAGACAAAGTCCAGAGTTGCATGTCCATACGCCATAACTGCCGGTGCAAAAGTGTTAGTGTTTCGGAGTCAGGGCAGTCGTGCAGTAACGGCAGAGGATCGCCCCGGCCCACTGGGGCGACCCGTGCCAGAGAAGTCAGAGTGGTCAGCAAGCGGTTGATACGCAGAACCAGGCTGTCAGCGCTAGCAATCGGCGGTAAGGGCTTTGCGGCTGTTAACACGCTATAGCAGCGAAGATCACCACGAACTAGCAAACGGCAAATCAAGTCCTTATTGGCGCTTGCCAATGTGGTTGTCAGCGGACCGGGGGGGCAAAGACGTTGTGTGAGTCGGTTCAACGCAGCGCCCACATCGGGGGGAAGGCGCCGGATAAAACGGCGGGCATTGCCTTCGTCGGCCAGCCACAGACGGTGACCGATCGCCGATCTTAGGCCCGACCGATCCGTGATGGCAAAGGTCTGCCCTAGGGCGTCATAGTAAATTGGCCAAAAATGGTGATGGTGTGTCACTGCTCCGTGTATCCAATCAAATTGAGGCGACAACTGTCCTGAAAGACACCGTTGCCGCCTCGCTCTGAATATCGCTACTCCGCCTCGACATGAGTGGCAAGCGTAACTAAGGCCTTGTTTGCGGTGGAGCGAGACACTTCATTATATCCAGATTGGACAGAATCGCAGTGTCTTTGCCTTCACGCAAACAGATATAGGCACGAAGAGCCACACGGCGGCATGTCGAATATAATTTGAAATACATCTACAGTTAGGAGAATAAAAGCAAATGGAATTACTCTGCAGCTAAATAACTGACACAATAGGTGGAGCTGGGAGCGGCAAAGCAACGCTTTGCCGCGCGGAACACTCAAAGCTTATGATGCTGGGCTGGGTCTGCTTGCTGGGATTGAGAGGGGGCGCCCAGTCCGTGTTTCTGGAAGCACAGTCCAACAGCAGACCGGCAATTGGCACCTCTTTTACCTAAATATAGCGCCATGCCGATCTACCTCCAGTTTTTGAATCTGACGTACTGGTTCAGTCGATTCTTAGAAATTTTTTATAACAGGATCAACAATGGTTTTTCTTATAACCACCCCAGCCGCCGATGATACGCTTTGACTACTGCCGCTAGTACCATTCGCTAAACCAGAGATAAAATCAGTCCCTGCAACATAAGGGTTAGTCCTCACTTCATTCACCAAAGCTTTGCCTAACGAACGAGTAGAAGATATGAACCGTGAGTTTCTTAACGTATTAACGGCACGCACCGTCAACGCGCCTTCTGCGAATACAACACGTGAACCCATTTTTGGTAATGAAAAAGATGTGCTTGCGACAGCGACAGGAGGACCAATCACTGCCAATCCAATGGATCGCTCTAATTGCTGCGCTCTTTCTCTACGACTAGGGTTTACGAAAAGCGGTGGTGGATCTGTCGGCTCCAGGACATGTCGATTTGACGTCTGTGCCAACAGCATCGGGTCTGCCCCCGTTGGATTACGGGCAGTATTTACATAAGCGAGAACAAATTCTGTGTAATTTCGATCATTATCCTCTATTCTAACCGGGAAAGGAAAATCATCTGCTAACCCTGTTACCACATTCTCAACATCTCTATTCGCACCACTGAGGAATTTTCCTTCTCGGATAAGTGCTTCAGCTTCTTCAAAGGTAACAATTCGAAAATAACTATTTTCACTATCCAGGAGCCTCGGTGAGGATTCGTCGCTGGATAACTCCGCACTGGAATTGGCATTGACGGCAGTTTCCGAAGCCGCAGCGCCCGTTCTAGTGCGATCACTATTGCTTTCATCGCGCCTGTTCGTTGAATTTCGTGACCTTGAAGAAGACCCTAAATTACGAAAGAAGTTTATGACTGACTTAACGACAGCCATGATACCCGGCTCAGCGGCCTGGCTGGCGCTGCGGAGATACCCTGTAGGATCGGTATACTTCATCGGATTATTCCACACATAGCTGTAGCGATTATAGCTCTGGCTATTGCCGGCGGATTCAATATACGGATCGGCACTGATAAAGCGTGCCAAGGTAGCATCGTACATCCGACCATTCATATGAATCAGGTCCACTTCCTGTACACTTTCATGGCCGGTATAACCTTTGTTGGTATATGGAAGCTGCGTTAAGTAGAGCGGGTCGTTTACGCCCGCTTGCGCTTGCCACGGAAAATGTCGCAATTTACCCCATGCATCAAAACTGCGCCTGTCGACGACGTTTGCATAGGCATCCGTAATAAGGTCGACACTCCCCAGAGCATCTTTGTGCAAATAACGAGTCTGTATGCCATCCGTGCTGGAGACGATATGTTCTGCCACTAACTGACCCGCGGCATAGATATAGTGTCTATCTTCGGTTGCACCATCCGCCTTAATGATTTTTTCCAATAAACCAAGATATAATGTGGTATCCCCCAAGTGATTCACTTTCTTAAAGCGCGCACGATCGGGGCCGTAGCTAAAGGTCGCGGAGCGGCCCTGCTGAGTAATTCGCGTAGGCTTATTGAAACTGCTCCACTGAATCGCGCGACCATCACCATTGATCATATCGCCATTGGCATCATACGTGTAAGTATTATTGCCCGCTCGGGTCACCGCATGAAAACCTGCGCCATTTTGACCATAGGTATAATCACCCACGTCGGACTTATGGGTGATATTGCCGTAGATATCGTAGGTAAGGGCTTGCGTGGCATTCAGGCCCGCCGTGGTGTTGTAGAGATCACTACTGACGGTACTGGTGATTAAGCGATCCAGGCGATCGTAGCCGAACTCCTCTCGAATATCATTGACCATGTCATGACGCAGAGTGACATTTTGGTAAGCATCGTGTTGGTACTCCAAGTGACGAACCGCGTCAAAAACGAGCAAGCTGCTATGAATGCTTTCCAGTTGACCTGTCCCTTGATGATAGACATAGTCATTAACGATACCGTTACCGTAAACTTCGGCACTGATACGACCAGAGGCGTCAACATCCACCGCGCGCCAATACGTAATGGTATTGGTGCCGGCCTCATTGGCAAAATCGTCGTAAACACTGGCAGCGTTATTAAGTGTCGTCGTTACTTGAAAGCTATTGTCAGCAGAGGCTAGGGCCTGCTCGGCCAAGACGACGAGCTGCTCAGCAATAGCTTCGTAGCTTTGGGCCTGGGTATTGATGAGTTCGCTAATACCTTGCAGTTTATCAATCGTATTATTTAAGTGGCCCAGAAAACTTCTAGGTTCGCTTTCTCCTTGGCTTATCACGGCTGACAAAAGGTCTTGGTGAATCGCCAAATTTTCGCTCAGTATACTATCGATTTGGCCATCACCAACCAGTGCCTGGTAGTGTGTCGCTTGTGCTTGGTAGTATTCGCCTAAAACGCGTAAATTTACTGATTGGGTTACGTACTCTTCTGCCAGTGTTATCGCCTCACTCACCAAGGGAGCGAGTTGTGCATAATCGTGGGGCTCCGCCTGGCTTCTGTCACCCGCAACCGCTGAGAGAAAGCCATTACTATTGTAGATATTGGTTATTGAAAAACGCTCGGCACCGGGATATTGCACACGCTCAACACGACCATAGGCGTCGTAGCCGGTGCGCGCGGTAAAACTACCGACATCTGCAATTCGAGTGGTGGTTGCGATTGACCGGCCGAGGTTGTCGTAAGCATAGTCTTTGGTAATACCCCGGGCTTTCTCCTGTAATAGTTTACCAATACTCCCTTGAGGGGACCGGCTATCGCCATACGTCCAGGTGCTTACGCCTTCGGGTTCAGTGCGCTTAACCATCCGGCCCAACAGGTCGTATTCCATGGTCATGGTTTGGCCTTTGGCATCAGCCTGGCGGATCAATTCGCCAAAGGCATTGTAGGTGTACTGCCACTGCCCCATATCCGGGTCATCCATCCCGACTTTGCGGCCAAATTCGTCATAGTTGAGGGTAATCGTGGTAGCTGGATCACCGTTTACCCGGGTGGTCAGTAAATTGCCATCGCTGTTGTAGGTGTACTCGATAGTGCTGCCTTCTTCTTCCTCAACACGGACTTTTTGATCCAATGCATTGTTAAAGATCGTCGTCGTCAAGGCATCAGGGCCACGACGAACAGTGGTGCGTAAGCCGTGGTATTCTGTGAGTACCTCGCTCGCAGTACCCTGCGGGCCAGGCTCGCTCATGTGAGTGGCGCGACCCAGTGCATCATAGTGTGTCTGCGCCCATACGCGATGGTCGCCTTGATAGTAATCACGACTGATACGGTCTACGAGACCGCGGTTATTGTAAGTAGTGTCCCTAAAGATCAAGCGGCCGTCAAAGCCCACGTTGATGGTTCGCACTACGCGATCCAGCGCATCATACTGGGTGATCACCGGCTGATCGCCGGAGGTTTGGCTGAGAGTACAATGATAGGCGCCATCGGCCACGTCGCCACACCAGCCGCTACCGGCAAGGTAGCGATCTGTCTGCGTGCGCGTACCATCGGCACGGTTTTCAGCGACTTTGCGACCAAAGCCATCGTAGTCCCAGGTGGTGGCAATACCGTTGGGACCGGTGCTTGTGGCCAGCCAGCCTTCCGGGGTGTAGTTATGGGACTCACATTCGTTGTAGACATTACAGGTTTCGGCCAGCCGACCCGTACTGGTGTAGGCATATGTGATGTAGCGAACACCATCATTGGGAGAATGCATCTCTTTACGCGTGACCTGACCATAGCGATTGTAGGTATTGTGAGTCGCAGTCAGGGTCTCGCCGGTCTGCGATCCAGTAAGAGTTTCTGACAGGCGTAAACCGGTGGCACTATCATAACTGTAGTTTTTGATACGGCGCTCATCAGGAGCGTCCGGACTGTTATAAATAGTCTCCGACGTAAGCACGCGCCCAAGGTGCCACCGACTTTCATCATTTTGATAGTTATTGATGAGAATGGTAGAGAAAGCGTTATCCCCGGCAAAATTCACTACATCGGTGCGTTCGACGTTGCCGTAGCGGTCAATGCCACGCCGAAGCGTGACGGTTCTTTTAAAAGCTTCGGTACTGCCCAATTCATAGTGATGCTTCTCCGAGCGCGTTAGATTGAGCTGGTAGACACCGGGAAAAGTCTCCAGGGCTTCAGTCGTATCTCGCTTTAGGGTCGCACGCTGAAAGTCACGCCCATGCCTGTACTGTTCTTCCTCGCTTGAGAGACTACCCGTATAGGGAAAATCGCGCTGATCGAAGGTAAGATTAAGCCGGTTATTAACGGAGTAGCCGCTACCAGTGGCGAACGCGTGGGATTCCGTAATGCTTGCATAGCCATAGCTACCGCGACCTAAGACATGGTGCTTCAGCCCTTTGTAATGATACAGGGTTTTCTTTTGCAGGGTCCGCCCATACCGGTCGACGCCGTAATCGGTTTTAACGCTACCCACCACATGCTGCGACCCGATCTGATCAATCAGTGGATACTCGGCGTCATTATCTTTGGTGTAAATAGCTCGATTACTGAGGGGGTAATATATCAACGAGGTCCGCTTCCCCTGACCATCAACGATATACGTTATTCTGGAAACCCGGCTATTGGAATGCCTGACATCGATATCTTCGCTTCTTGTCCAAACCACATCATTGCTGCCGTCGTTATTGACATCATAGAGTCCCCTGAATGATGAGTGTTTGTTGGCAGATCTTGAACGGATAGGCCCATAAGATCCGCCGCCGATACCCAGGCTGTAGGAAATAGCCCGTGGGGGATCATACTTATTTTCATCATCGTCATACGCTTTAAGCTCCCAGAACATATCCGGCAGGCCATCGTTGTTAAGATCATAAGTACCCACAAAGCTCGATCTTCCGCTGGCAGAAAGATGTCCTCGCCCCAGGTTTCTACTGGTGACTACCGGTCGATAACGACCGTCACCCATGGCCAAGCGCGTATAAATCTTTACAGAATTTTTCCAGGTGGCACGACCGGAGACCCAAAGGCCATCCGCCAAACCATCACCATTCACATCCTGCATACCAACAAAGTGCCCTTTGATGGCGCCATGCGTATCAACAAGCAAATCACCGTAACGGCCATTGCCGAGCGAGAAGCTGGTTGCGAAACTACCAACTTTTCGCCATATCGCATCGGGTAGGCCATCACTGTTGGTATCGTACAGGCCGGCAAAAGACCACTTGCTGTAATCGCCATTCTCTGTGGTGTGCGTGTTAATCAAGTCACCGAATGACCCATTATTCTGCGACAAGCTCACCCCGACACGGGTACCCTCCTCCACAAGCTTACCCTTTTCATTAACGCCACGATAAACCCATACCGCATCCTTAGCACCATCACCATCGGTATCCTCCATACCGGCAAAGGACCAGGTACTGTAGTCGCCCGATTCAGCCACAACAGTTTCAATAAGATCGCTAAAACTGCCATCACCCTGAGCCAGTCTGGTTGCGATGCGTAAACCCTCATCTTTATGTTGGTACTGCCAGATCGCATCAGGTAAGCCATCGCTATTGACGTCATGCATTCCGGCAACCTTCCATGTTCTCTCGTTATCAACATTCGAGGCTTGCGTAATAATGCTACCGTATCTACCATCGCCTTGAGCCAGACTAACTGCCAGACTAGGACCTCTTACAGGACTGTTTAACCAAACGGCATCTACCAAACCATCCCCATTCACATCGTACATACCGGAAAATGACCAACGTGAATAGTTCCCATTTGCCACCCTACTGTAAGTGGTTTGCCGGAAAGTCCCATCACGTTGATTGAGTGCGACCCGCATAGCGATAAGTGACTTGGTGCGCTTCTGCCATACGGCATCGAGGTAACCGTCACCATCCACATCATACAGACCGGCGAGCCCATAACCACCGGTTTTGGTGGATCTCTTGAACATCCCACCCAAACTTCCGTCACCCGCATCCGACCAGCCGAAACTCGTGGCAGGAAGGCAGTTATTTTGCGCATCACAGACAGTAATAGCGGTCAATTTAGAGGGTGTTGTTACCGTGTCGCCGCCTTCGTAGGTCACCCGATAGGTTTTCAGTAGCGTCGAAGGCGAGTAGGTGTTGATTTGTTGCAGGCGTTTTTTCATAACGAGCGTCTGGCCACGGAAAAAACTGGCGGCGGCATCAGCTCTGGCATCACTGTATACCATCTCAACTCGTCCACCGCTGTAGCTGACCTCATCCAGATAATGGATATTTTGGTCTACTACGTACTGGTAGGTAACGGGATTATTACCGGTAGTGTCATTTAAACTGCGCAGAAGCCAGCTACTTGTTCCCTGAGGTAGCGTTTGGGACGCATTACCCCCGCCGCCGTAAATCAATACCTGGCCCGCTTTGGTTTTTACAACCCAGTAGTCCGGGTTGTAGTCACTACCACCATAGGCAATAATTTGCGAGTAGCTATCAATTTCTGTTCGATATTCCGTGCCCACCTCGCCACTATCACCCTCGATTGGAACCAGGCGTTGTCCATCGAGACAATAGCGATCTCTCGCGCCAAAACTGATGCCGCCCCAAAAACCATCTTGCGCTATGGTCGCCGCACAGCGGGAAATGGCTGATAAACCACCCAGGCCCCAACCCATACCCAAAACCCCGTTACCACCTGCATCAGAATAATGTAGAGATAGCTCTGGCTGCATTCCACCGCGGCCCGGCGCCACCTCAATAGGCACTGAATAGTTGGCTGTGCCGTTAGCGACGGTCAAATCACCGCCGAGGGTACCCACCGTTGCATCTTGGGCTGCAACATTATCCGTCAGCAGAAAAAGGCAAATAGAAATAAGAGAAAAAGCGTGGAGATTCATGGAGTTCCTTCCCAGAGATTTCAACGGGGCACCCGCAGTGCCAATGGTATTGCGGTCTAAAGCGAACTGTGTGTATTGATTAATCAAACAAGCCTAATTACTTTACGGTTACCTTCTATTTGGACACGCACACAAAAACTGATTGCGCGATCTTACTGACTCTCACAGGGTAAAAGCCACTACGCGATCTCGTAGTTTTAATGGAGTGTAACAACGCTGGCGTTTTTGAAGACACGATCAACCGGCCAGGTTTGAAGACGTCAACCATGGAGAAGTAAATCGCAGGCTCACGATAGATTCGAGATGGTTCTCATACTTCTCAAAAATCATTCTTTCTCTGAGAGCTTCTGGAACGTGGTCTTTTCTGCAACTATTTCAGCCGCAGTTGCAGTAGTACCCGGCAAGAACCACACCCTTGACAAAAGCTTTCAGCCGATAAAACCCGGATGTCACCGGCAGGCTCCATTTTGAAAAATAGTTAGCATCATTTAGTGAATGCCCGGAAGACCATGAATAGTCATAGTTTAAGAAGACTCTGTGCAGGTTGATAACCGCTAGTCGCGCTTCTTGGCGGCACTCTGCTAATTTTCCTTGGCGTCTATTTGATTATCGGGAGTTTCACAACGCATCGGGGTCTGGCTTTCAAGGCGATTCAGTACCCGACTCTGGCTACGTATGGTGTTTTATACAGCGCCCGCTTTGGTGCACCGGTAGCTATCCACTCTCTTCCTTCTCGAGATTTCCGCCATTGGCAGGTAAAGCTTTTCAACGGGTATTCTGTACTTCCTTTTCAAGGTTATGCATCAGCCGCTGCTATGGGTTTTTCAGAGGCCTAGGCCGACTGCAGGATGAATTGTGACTTATACGTAGCAAAAAGGTTATTCTTCTACCTAAAGATACGTCAATAAAAGCCATATATAGATAATATATTTTTTGCCTTATACGCGGCCTTTTCCTAATGTAAATATTGGTAATACCGCTCAATAACGTCCCTTCAATACAAAGCGGATAGCATATAAATAAGACAGCTTGATGAGAAAATTTTTGTGGCGCTGACCTGAAGGTTGCACTCGGTTCCGACGCCGGGTCTCAATCCTGGGATCTTAGCCAGGCAGGTGAATTCCAACCTCTACAAACCCATGCAGGTATGCCTGCAATGGAGGCGATCCAGAGTGGAACTCACGTTGCCACCTCTCTTTTAGGGCAGGAAGAGAAACTAGGTTCAATAAGACCCGGCATGCTTGCCGATATAGTGGCTATTAAGGGTGACCCTTTGCAGGATATAGGCGCTTTGACAAATTTCGACTTCGTTATGAAAAACGGCGTCGAGATTTCTCTACATTAGAAGAGCAGTAATGGCTCCGATGTTTCAGTTTAATTTAGTAAAACCATCTATAAATTGAATAGAAGAGATGGCTGCCATTTGTGTGGCGGGGGACTAATTCCTTTGAGTGTAACGGAAATGTCAAGTGAAAAAAAAGTAATTCGATTGACCATCCTGTCCGGTAAAGAGTTCAACTTTTTCTACCAAAGTTGCACCTTTGAGATGTTCGTCAGAGCAATGCCCAATGAGAGGGATTATTACGCCGTTGATGTTATCGACATAAATTCTTTGAGGAAGCGAAAAAATAAGGGTGCCTGCGGCCGTTTTAGAGATATCGGCACTCTAATTATTCCGGATATAACCAATGTTGATTACAGCCTGGATTCGATATCTCGTAGCACTATACGAGAGTTATACAAAGATAGCACCAGATTGATAGCTTTTAACCTGGGAGGGCTGTTATTAGCTCAAGCCGGGTTGTTGGACAACAATCGCACGGTATGCGATAGAGATTTCAGGGAAAGGTATTCTCAGCGTTATCCGCAGGTAAACGTCATGGATAACGTCCTCTTTACGGAGAATGAAAATATATATTGCTCAATCGGTGGCATAGCCGCCTTTGATTTGGGCCTGCATATTATCGAAAAAGACTTTGGCGTGACGGTCGCTAATTACGTTATGAGAAAACTCTCACTATATCGCAGAGCGAATTCGGTATATGGAGAAGATCTTACAACAGGTTTAAATACGAAGCACGAAAAAATAAACGAAATTATCGACTGGGCAAAGAGTAATCTGGGGCTCATAAACGATATTGACTGCCTGGCGAAAAAAGCTTACTTGTCTCGGCGTAGTTTTGATAGAAAATTTCGAAAAATTATCGGACTTAGCCCAAAAAAGTGGCTGTCCAACCAACGGTTAGTCTATGCAAAACAGATTCTGGAGACCAGTGATCTTAGAATTGACGAGATTGCCCATATTACCGGTTTTGGCACTGGAGTGAACTTTCGAAAGCACTTTATTCAAGCCGAAGGCGTGACTCCCACCCAATACCGAAATATGTATAACTCAAACATGCTGCTACGGAAGCAAGAAAATGCCATATAGGAAAATCTATAAGGGTGATCTTGCCGGCTGATTGGCGTGATTATGTTTCTCAATGGCCGGATTGGTGTGGTTAGGCTATCCCAGTCGAGTTAGGATCAGTCTATAAGGCGGGTCAGTATAGCCGCAATTTTAAACTTTCCACTTAGTATGTTATCGGTGAATGTATTGATTTACACAGTAGGTAAAAGGCACATATACCTCGCTCAGTTAGAAGTGGGGAGCAAAGTTATCAAAAGAGGGAAAGATGTGGGCTATCAGGGAGGGTGTGCCTTTGAGACGATAGAGGCGGCCGAACGCTATATTGTAGAGAAGTTTTCCGCCGAACGGGAGAACTACGGGGTTTTCGGCCTCGACGCCATTTGGGGAATCGACACCGAGCCTTCAGCGGAAGTGTGGTACCACAATTTAATAGTGCCACGCCCGATTGTAGCGCTGGATATATCTTCTATGGGAGTTTGCAAGCATTAATAGACCCGAATTTTCATCAATAACGCCGCGCCTGAAAGCGCGTTTGGGCAGCTACCTTGTCAGGAAGAAGGCTTTTGGCTTATGAAAAAAAATAGGTCTGTCGCTGTATTTTTGGGTCCGTCTATGCAGCAAGAACATGCCCAACAGATTCTGCAAGCCGAGTACCTTCCACCGGCGCAACAGGGTGATATCTACCGTATACTGCCTTCCGGCATCCAAACAGTCGTGTTAATCGACGGGATGTTTCATTCGACCCCATCTATATGGCATCGTGAAATTGTTGACGCCATGAGCGAAGGTGTGCAGGTAATAGGTGCTTCCAGCATTGGCGCCCTGCGAGCTGCGGAACTCGACGGTTTGGGTATGCGGGGTATCGGCAAAGTATACGAGTGGTATAGAGACGGATTTTTGGACGGTGACGACGAGGTCGCTTTGCTGCATGCCAGTGAAGAACTCGATTTTCGCGCCCTATCCGACCCTCTGGTAAACATTCGGTTTACCCTGGGGGCCGCTGATTGTGCTCTGCCGGAAGTGAGAGTACAAGAGCTGCTTGCCTACGCAAAGGCGCTATTTTATGGCGACCGCTCATGGCCCGGCCTGCTCGATTCACCTGTCGTGGCAAAGTGGTCCGACGAAGAGCGCAACATACTTGACACTGTGATCTCCCATCGATTGGTGGATCAGAAACAAATGGATGCCACAAACGCGTTGAAGTATGTGGCGCAGCAATCCCGGCATGAGGCGGTTAGTGTACCTGGATGTTATGTTCCTCTAGTGAATATACCCGCGCGCCGCCAATCTCGCTTTATGGCAAATGGATTCAACGGTCTCAGGGATGCCGCTACGGGCGCAGAACTACTGAAAAAGGTATATCGAGTAATCGATAAGCAATCTTTAGAAAGCATGATTATGCTGCTGCGTCAGCGGCAATACGTGGGGGAATGGGCAGTACAAAACGGGCAGGCTTGCCCGTCAGACTATCTGGAAGATTTCAACCACAAATGGAATGAAAAGCTATCCGAACAACATGGTGCCGAGTGGATGCAAAAAAACGGACTAACCTTATCCCTCTATGAAACACTGATCGCCGAACGCGCATCGGTGGAGTGGATTCTGGAAAACGGGCCGTGTTTTTTTGGTATCCCGCGAGTGACCCCGGCGGACGAAGCCGATAGCACAGTGCATTTTATCGAGGACTGGGCCCGGCAAAAAGGTATTACCTCCCCGGATGCACACCCTCTCAGTTCGTGGGTACTCGAAATGGGTCCGGCATACTTCGGTGTCGGTTGGAGTGCACCTGCCGCCCTACTGACAGAACTGCAGCTCACAGGCCGGGCATGTGAAATCCTGGAAGGTAGAGGATAAATGGAAGAATTATCAAAAGCGTGGCGAGAGAGGACCCATCGCTTGGTTCCCCCCGAGCAAACCTACGATAAAATTCGGCCGCTGCTGCCGCTGGCCGGCATTACCCGATGCGCCGATGTTACCGGGTTGGACTATCTGGGGATTCCCGTTTACTGCGCGATCCGGCCGACCGGGACCCTCCTCCAGGTTTCCAATGGTAAAGGTTTGCGCCATATTGATGCGCAGGTCTCGTCGCTGATGGAAGCTATAGAACTATTTCATGCAGAGAATCCCACAGGAGAGAGCCGGTATACTTCGCTTTCCGATTTAACCAGGGATGGCGAGGAGGTTGTGTCACCGAGAGATCTCACGGGATCATGGCGCCACCGATATTTTTCCGCTGACTTTAAGCTCGACTGGGTCCGGGGTCAAAACCTGCCTGACGGAAAAGCGGTATGGTTGCCTTCCGATGCCGTGTATTTTTCAGGCTTAAAAAGCTATATGTGGACATCCAATGGCCTGGCAAGTGGAAACCATCTGGTTGAGGCCACCTTACATGCCTTATATGAAGTAGCCGAGCGTGACACGATCAGTCGATTGGGGGTCGATGGTAAGATCACCATGAAGCGATGTCAGGTGATCGATACGGGTACGATTGATGACCCGATGATTCTTGATCTTCGTTTAAAGCTGGATCAGGCCGATGTTACTCTGGTCTTAATATCGGTACAGGGTGAAATTGACCTCCCCACTTTCTGGGCGATTCTCCTGGATGGAAATCCCACCAGTTTTACCTCACAGGTGAGAATGGGCTATGGTACACACCTGAGTGCCTCGCTGGCTGCAACCCGAGCCATCACCGAAGCGGCTCAATCCCGGCTGACTTTCATACACGGCGCTCGTGAGGACCTCAAAGACTCCGCCTCCTACAAAAAGGCCGACACGTTCAGCGGTCTCTACAAGTACTTTAATAAAATGAAAGGTGAGGTACCCTGGTCCACTTTCGAAGACAAGTCCGATAGAGACCTGCAAGTTGATTATAGAAGAGTGATCAGTGAATTCACCGATGCCGGCTTTGATCGCGTTTATCGGGTCGATTTAACCAGGCCGCCATTTGATATCCCGGTTGCAAAAGTGTTCGTACCCGAGACTAGCAATAACCACAAGTTATTCTAACCAATAGTAACTGGCAGTTTTATCAGGAGACTGAAGATGAATGTCAAGATTAGAATACCCGCGTCACTCTCCGGCTTTGTGCTGGGTAATCGTGAAGTCGTAGTATCGGGGAATACGGTTCAGGAGAATCTCCGGAACCTGATTGATAAGCATGGCAGCATCGCCGACAAGCTATTTGACTCCTCCGGGAAATTAAGGCGCTTTATTAACTTATACTTGAACGAAAGAGACATCAGAGAGTTGGACGGTGTAGAAACAGTCATCAGCGATGGTGATGTTATTTCAATAATTCCGGCTTTTTCCGGCGGATGAAAATTCTCTTTTTAAAAACCCGTCAGCTGTTTTCAAACAGGAGGCAAAGGATATCGTGGCTGAAACATTTACCGACCTGTTGGATCGATTAAAAAAGGATATCCCGGCAGTATCCGTTGATCAAGCTGCACGAGAAGTAGCGAATGGAAATCCGGTAACATTTCTCGACGTCAGGGAAACCGATGAACGCCAGCAAGGGTGCATCGCGGAGGCAGTTCATCTCCCTAGAGGTTTTCTGGAACTTAAAGTCGAAAGTATAATTAAAGACCGCACGGTGAACCTGATTGTCTATTGCGCCAGCGGAACCAGATCCGTGTTGGCCGCCAGTTCACTGCTGCAAATGGGCTATACTCGCGTGCGATCCATGAGCGGTGGCTTTAATCATTGGAAGGAGAGTGGGAACCCTGTCAAGATACCCATGGTCTTGTCCACCGAACAACGCAAGCGTTATGACCGACATCTCCGTATTCCTGAGGTGGGGGAACAAGGACAGATTAAGTTACTCGAAAGCCAGGTACTGCTTATAGGCGCCGGTGGACTGGGCAGTCCAAGCGCCTATTACCTGGCGGCAGCGGGTATTGGAAAACTGGGGATTGTAGACTTTGACAAAGTGGAGGCATCGAATCTGCAACGGCAGATTTTGCATAGGGCCGATAGCGTCGGTGAAGCAAAAGTCAAATCTGCCTGTAAAACTCTGACGGAGTTTAACCCCGGTATTTCCATCGAAGCGTTTGAAGAACGTCTAACCCCGGAAAATGTCGAACGTATCATGACGGGTTATGATGTCGTGGTGGACGGCAGTGATAATTTTCCCACCCGGTATCTCATCAATGACGCCTGCTTGAGGCTAAAAATTCCATGTGTACACGGCAGCGTGTTTCGCTTTGAAGGCCAAGTCAGTGTACTGGACCCCGCGCGCGGAGGGCCCTGTTATCGCTGTATGCACGCGGAGCCGCCGCCTCCCGAGTTAGCGCCTTCTTGCGCGGATGCCGGTGTTTTGGGTGTTCTCCCGGGGGTCATCGGTCTGTTGCAAGCGGTAGAGGCTATTAAGATTGTCCTGGATAAAGGGGAATCGCTGATCGGTCGATTACTGCAGTACGATGCGATGGAGTGCAAGTTTCGTGAATTCCAGTTACACAAAGATCCGACGTGTCGTTACTGTTCAACAGAGGGAGAGTTTCCTGGTTATATGGAATACCAACAGTTTTGTGGGGATCACAATTAGTAGTCGACCGGATTCATCGTCAGCAAACCCTCCATGACGAGGTGCTGAACCAGTTCCAGTTTGTCGCGATCGTCACGCCCACCTGGTAGGTCCCTCGCAGCGAAGGTTTTATTGCGAGTGATGAACTGTACTTCCTTCTCGAGATCGGCCGGCAACTCAATCTTCTTGCCGTTAAACCTCAAGAACACCAGATCTTTTTCTTTCGTATGACTGACCGCCGCCTCAAGTCTCTTTGTGACAGTAGTGTCCAAGCCCAGGCGCTCCAGTTCCACCAGGTCAACCAAATGGCCGCCCAAAGATGACTGTGTACTCTGCCAGGCCTCCTCAGCGGCTTCGTCGATAAGTTGTGTCGGGTCGATTTTTTGACATAGGTTGTCGATCAAGGCGCTTAGCTGCTCTTCAGCCTTGCAGCGTAGCGCCGGATCGCTATTGAACCCAATAGGCAGCGAAGCTCTGAAGGTTCCATCTCGTTCAAATATGTCGACAATCGCTCCGCGCAACACATGTTCCCAGGTAAGATGATGTACGCCCAGAGTGATATGAGCTGACGTGGTGTTCAACGTTCTCGCATCGTGAACCCAGCCTCTGGGGATGTAAAGCAGGTCACCGGTATGCAGATCAAACTCGGCTGAAGGTTCACCAATCTCCAGCTTCTCGCTCTTGAAGGATAGACTTTGCGTAGGCAGTCTAAAAGGTGAATCGTACAATCGCCAGCGCTTGCAGCCTACTGTCTGCAACACAAATACGTCATGCGTATCATAGTGAGTATCCAGACCTTGTGCATTAGGTGGTGTCAGGTAAATGTTGGTGTGAAATGACGCGGATAACTCGCTGGCGAGAGTTTGGCAGAGTTTCTTCAAAGGTGTCCACTGCTCGTGGGCGAAATGAAGATTGATAGTGGCACCATTTCGATATCGGCTATACAGCCGTTCGAGTAAATTAGCGCGGTCGATAAGGTCATTCGCACTGGTTTTTTTTTGCGTAAGTCCGCCGCCGTTCTCCCCACCTCTCGTTACTACCAGAGGCGCGCGGATACTGGTCGATGAGATAAGCTCGTCTAAATCCCTCAAGGACATCAGTCCGTCGAAGTAGCCGGGGACTTCTCTATGAATCACCAGGGGTTTTTTCTCCCAGTATTCATCCCGAAATGTATCCAGACTGACCGGGTGAATCAGGCTCGCCAAATCATATCTACTCTCTGTCATCGACACTCCCCCGCTTTTTCCATGAAGTCTTCCATTCAGAGTTTTCCCTATGAAGGCAAATCCTGTGACGGTAACTCAGGGAGCTGCCGCGTCCCGGGTAATGACTTTCAGCTTGAATGCTATTGCTACTCTTACACCCCAGAACTCTCGACTGGGTGAGCGGCCGAAATGCGGTATTCGCCCGTCGAAAAAGACCACTCGAGATGGCTTTGGCATTACACTGTGAATAATGTAGTTGAGATCGTCACTATAAAACTGTGTCTCACCACCGAACTTGGGATGCCAAACAGGATTTGCATAGTAAAGCATCGAATAGTAGTCATCAGTATTGTAGTCCTGATGAATTGCTCCTCCAAGGCCATGGGTGTGACCACTTGCGTTAACTTTACGCAAGGCAAGTTTTGTGTGAGCGGCGATATCGAAGTGCGGTCGCACCGACTCGAACAGCTCCTTCATAGCTTCTTCGCCATTCAGATCCATAGCCCAGAACTTTTGTGGGGCAGATTTTCGAGACATATGTCCCCAATGCCACTTAGGCCTGTTTACTATCTGCCATATTCGCTCTGCAAGGTCATCGCCTACCGCATTGTCAATTACCTGGAGGGTTTTCTCTTGCACCTGCGGAGGTTTTTCGATGTGAATGATATTTTCCAGCATAGTTGCACCAGTCGAGTCAAATGATTGCCTAAATGTATTTATTAGCGAACTCCTGGGTCTACAGATACTAGGCCATACTAAAAAACCGGACACTACAGCTTTCCAGCCCCTGGCCATTACCTATTGGCCAATTTGCAAATTATCGTCGCGCCATAGTAAGAACAGTCTTAATTGGGGTTGACGTTGGATTGATTCAAAGCCTGGTAAGCATTGCCGTCAAGCGCGCCCTGTCCCAGCCGTCCGGCCTCGTTGATCAAAAGCGCTTTTGCCCTCTCTAATACGGCATCCTCCCTGGAAAGATAGTAATCCACGTCCCTTACAACCTTGATATCCGGCTGGATACCATAACCCACAAAGTCTCTGCCATCGCTAAACATGTCTCTCTTGGTGCAAATATAGGCCCGGCCGCCTCCCGGCAACTCCACCAAGAGAGGTTGTCCGGTGCTACCAAAGGTCGGTTCACCGATTGTGGTAAAGTGCTTTAGTGAATCTGTGTAGACCAAGAAATCTTCCGCCGCACCGGATGTTTCTCTACCGATAAGCAATATTGTCGGGATAACAACCTTATCCACTCCGTCAACGGATACGATTTCGGGCTCATTGACCAGCCAGGCGTCGCCTTCAAAGTAGGGCCTGTACTTTTCCGCCCAACTAAAATCCTCTGCGTAACGTCCCCAGGCTTTAAAGGTTGAATTATGAATCCTCATTCTGGTGCGGGCACCCGGTATATCATAATAGCTTAGGTGCTTTACGATCTCCTCGGCGATGTATGTATTACCGCCGGCGTTATATCGAAGGTCGATGATTAGGCCTCTTACCAGTTTCAGTCTGTGCAACACATTTCTGAACTTCTCAATCACCTCTTCATTGTCGAAGCTATTGAGTGCCAGATAGGCCATACCATTGTCCAGCAATTGGAATTGAAAGTCGTCATCACTGCCTAGGCCTTTGACACTATGCCAGCCTATGGTGCGGTCTCTGGCGTCTCTTCTTATTTTTAAGGTTTTTTCTTCTCCATGCGGGTATTTGACCTTGATCTCTGCCCAGGTGCCAGGAACCCCGGCCAAAAGTCCATAGCCGAACGCAGAGCTTCCTCTGATACCTTTATGCCATCGAATATGCTCAGTCGAGCTGCTAATGTATGGAAAAACATCTTGTTTAACCTTGTCCTCCACTGCTTTACCGTCAACTTTCAATATTACGCTGCCCAGTGGAAGCTCCGTTTTATATCGCTGATCGACAGCAATAACAACCGCTTGCCGGTTAGCCTCAGCAAGCTTTACGGCCGGAAAGTCAATGTGATTTTCCACCAAACCCTCTGGCATCTCAACACTAGTCATACCGTCGCTGAGTAACGAGACAAACCGTGTTAGCAGGCGATAGTAATCAAAGTTGCTATTTGCGTTGATGACTTTCGGAATAAACTCCAGGTAGGTGGCATCCCAGTCTAGATCCGGCACCTGGTCGAAATAGGCAAAGTTATAACTCGCCTCTTTCCAGATCAGTGACAATCCGTGTATCCGTTCTTCGACAGACAATAATTTCTCAGAAGAAGCGAGGCTACTTGAGTTAGCTAACAAAAATAGAGTCAAAAGACCTATTGTACACCCTATTGTCTTCATATATTTCTCTCGATATTAACTATCGGAAATTTTTCTCTCAATACCACAACGTATTACTTCACGACCTCCAGCTTTGTGCTGCCTGTTGATTTCTTTTGATTCTCCTCCTGCTCGCGCTTGAGATGTAAGATATCTATAACCCTATCTGCCATATCGATAGTCTCTTTACGATGGGCAATCATGATGCGTGTAATTCCCATATTTTTGAGAACCATATTGATTTTCTTCTCAGTATTCACATCCAGGGCGCTGCTGGCTTCGTCCAAGTAAAGAATCTTTGGCTGCTTGTATAATGCCCTGGCCAGCAGGACCCGCTGTACCTGCCCTCCCGAAAGCGTGCTGCCCATATCCCCGGCCAGGGTATTAAACCCCATAGGCATGGCCATAATGTCATCATAAATACAGGCGTCTCTGGAGGCGGCCTCCAACAGCTCCATATCCTGCTCGACGGCGAAGAAACTGATGTTATCACCGATCGATCCGGATAATAGGTAATCGCCTTGCATCACTGCAGACGTCATCTGGCGATAGTTATTCAAACCGATTTGGGTTATATCCCTGCCGTCAACCAACACCGATCCACCAGATGCTTTTAACAGGCCCATCAATACTTTCATAAGTGTGGTCTTACCGAACCCTGAAGGCGCAACGATAACAACGCACTCTCCCGCCTCTATGGTGAAAGACAGGTTTTCAAAAATGTAGGGTTCATTTTCGTTGTAACGGTAGGAAAGGTTTTCAACTTCGATTTTCCCCATGACATTGGTCGGGGCGGGAAACTCGGTTTCCAGGGCTTCTTCCTGGTCCTCAAGGGCTATATCGGCAATGCGGGACAGGTGGAGCCCCATCATCCTAAACTGGATAATCTTATCCAGCAGCGTTTGGGTACTCATTGCGAATTGTTGCCGATAGGACAAAAAGGCAAAGAACACCCCTAAGGTTATGTCTCCACCCAGCACTAAGTAAGCGCCTATCCAGATAATAAGGACCAACTCCAGGCCGTATAGGAGCTCTTTGAACGTCGCCTGGGTAATCTCCAAACGACCAAGCTTGATATCGGCATTCATCCATTCCGCATTGGCATTTTCCAGCTTTGCTTGACTAATGGATTCACCGCTAAATACCTTAATCGGCTGAACTGATCGAACTGATTCATAAAACATCCCGGTCGCCACAGCTTTTAGCTGTATACCTTCCTTTGTCCTATTTCTCATGGGTTGATATAGAACGAGCCTGGATACGACATAGAGCGTGACGGCTATCAGGGATATAGTGGCGAGCGTCGGACTAAAGATATACATCATCGTCAAGGTTAAGACAGCCATTGCACCGTCGATAATACCCTCAACAAACCCTTCGCTCAGCAAATCTTTGATGTAGTCAAGTGAGCTGAACCTGGAAATAATGTCGCCGACGAAACGCTTGCCAAACCACCCCATGGGCAACCGCAATAGATGTCGAAACAGGTTCGTAATTAACTGAATATTTAGTATTGTTCGCAGATAGACAATCACCCACGAACGGAATGCTTGAGTGAAAACCCGCATTAGTGTCAACAGTGTAAAGCCAACACCCAGTATGACCAGGAAGTTTCTATCGTTGGTTACAATGACATTATCAACTACCAGCTTAATAAAGTAAGGAAAGATCAGAACAAAAAGCTGTAATAACAGTGACAGTATTAAAATCTGCAAAATGCTGCCGTTCAACCCTGTTACACTGCTCCAAAGTACGGAGAACCCAAGGCTGGCCTCTTCATCTTTCTCTTTGAATTCGTCAGTTGGCCTTAACTCCAGGGCTATGCCGGTGAAACTGCGACTCGCTTCCTTCCAGGTCAGGTTTACCAAGCCTTTGCCGGGGTCGTGAATGGTTATGCCGTTACGATTAACCGACGCCAGTACCACGAAGTGGTTCATATTCCAATGTAGAATAACCGGTGTATTCAGGCGCTTTAACTCATCCAATTCGACTTTGAGGGTTCTACCGGACAAATGCAGCATATTGGCGATATTGACCAATTGCTTTAAGGTTGCCCCCTTGAGACTGATAGGATATTTGCGACGCAGGCTTACCAGATCGATATTATGGCCGTAGTAGTTGGCTATCATACAGATAGATGCCAGACCACATTCCGAGGCTTCACCCTGTAGCACAACCGGTAAGGAGTGCCGGCTGCCAAATTTTAGTTTACCAAGTACACTGTCGCTCATAAGTCAGCTTTCTATGCTACGAAAGACATCTAAAACAGGGGAGAAAAACCAAGCCAATAGACTTCGTCTCTCTCCAACTATATCGGCATTCAATAACATACCCGACTGTAGTCTGATGGATTTACCGTAGCCATCGACCTCCTGTTTTTCCAATTCTACTATTGCTCGGTATGAAGGTTCTGTAACCAGCTCCTGAACCTTGGCTTGGAAGGGCTCTATCAGCGACTTTGAAATGGATTGAATTTTCCCTCTATACAGACCGTAGGTCTGATAGGGGAACGCGGCATACCTGAGGTTAATCGGTTGCTCGGTATAAACCTGGGCCACTGATCTGCTGGGAATATATATTTCAGCGACAATTTCCGAGTTCAGCGGTAACATTGTCATCAGCGGTTTATTCGTTTCTATGAAGTAGCCGCGTAAGAAAAATATACTCGCCACGGTACCTGACGACGGTGCATTAATAATATAGAATTTCTTGGCTTCAACATCGGCCAGTTGTCGCTTCAGTTCATTCAGGGTCTGTCTGTACTCGGTGACTAATGAGCGACCCTTGAGAGACATGTTTTTTAGATTTGACTGTCCGGAAGCGATTTCCTCCAGTAAAGCCCCGCGCTGGCGCTCCATTTCTTTGATGCTAATCCTTACTTCAATAAATTGCGAATACTTTACATTGTATTCGTTCTTGGGGATTATCTTTTTATCCAGCAACTTTTTGGCGGCCGACAGCTCGCTACTAAGCAGACTGAGATGTTTTCGCTTTAATTCTATCTCCTCTTCTATATGCGCTACCGTTATTTTCTTGCCGTCAATTTTCTTGGTGAACTCCTCGGCATCCAAACTCATAATCTCTTGCTGGTACTGTATTTTTTGTTCAACCAAGGCGTAGCTCTCTTTTAGGTCCTCCGCCAACTTTGTGTTAATCGACCCGGTGGCCCCATCTCGATCCGTGCCTATTTTGTAGAGTGCGTCGCCCTCTTCCACTATGTCGCCTTCTTCAACGTACAGATCGATTACGGTGCCTTCCTCGAAAGCGAAAACCTTCGTCATACCTTCGGTGGTTTTCAATACCCCTTTGACGCCAATGGACTTGGTGTAGGAAGAAAGACTCAGGTACAGCCCCGATATAAACAGGATTGCGAATATAAGGCCCGTTATGACCGAAAAAGACATCGGCCTGGCCAGCACGACGTGTCCGTGATTTTTAAGCTGGCTTTCTATGGCCTCTTCACGAAAGGTGGATTTTCTGATTTTTTTCGTTGTTGGCGAACTGATATCACACCTCTTCTGCCGGCTTACGGGTAGGTTGCGTTTTCAAATAGTAGCATTGAGCATCACATCGGCCAGATAACGTTACGGCCATTAATCATAAGAAAAAAGCCAGCTTTGAAATAGATACTAATCAGACAATAGGCGGTAAATATCAGCCAAAAAACGAGGGCGCGCCCAATGAAAATATATATTCGACTATACTATTCGACAGTATTTACACTGAGGAAAGAGCAATGAATAGCGGAAAGAACCACAGCGGCAAGCAAAAGAGTGAAGGCAAAACAAAAGAGGAGAAGTATGACGACAAGGAAACTGATGATACCCACAACGACGACATGTTATATGACGATGATCTGCTGGATGAGATATCTGGCGGGACGAGTAATGTAGGGTGCCAGCCCCACGGCGGGTGAACCGGTCGCTAGAGGGGCGCTATCAGGTCGAAACAGGGGGCAGCTTGAAGTTTGGAGAGCGATTTAAGAAGAAATTTTTTGTCGCAAGTAGCGAAAACTACCTGAACCTGACGATTCTTCCAACAGAAAAGTGCAATTTCAGATGTACGTACTGCTATGAGGACTTTGCGCTGGGAAAAATGTCAACCGACACCATAAAAGGTATAAAGAGCCTGCTTTCAAAAGCAGCGCCCACGCTGAAAGGTCTGTCGGTCAATTGGTTTGGGGGAGAGCCGACCCTGCACATCGCGGCCGTTAAAGACATCTCTCGCCATATCATGGCTCTCAGGAGAAAACGCGAATTTGGTTACGCGGCATCTATGACCACAAACGGCTACCTGCTTGATCGAGAACTGTTGGCGGAGCTCTGTGCTCTGGGGATACGTAAATATCAGATTAGCCTGGATGGTGATAAAATCGACCACGATACTACCCGGAAGTTAACTAATGGGACGGGGAGCTTCGCCAAGATATGGGGGAATCTTCTGTCTTTTAGAGGTTTGGAAGATCAGTTTAAAATAATATTGAGACTCAATATTTCTAGCTGTAATTCTGTCTCTATGTTGAAGCTGTGTGAACGTATTAAAAGTAGACTACTGGTCGATAAACGCTATGTGGTAAATATCGAAAAGATTAACAATCTGGGAGAAGGTATAAGCTCTGATGTAGAGCAGTATGTCGCCAAGGACGTGGATGACACTATTGCCCGTATCAGAGACTCTGTGGGCCTGTCGCTAAGAGATCAAGATGAGACCGACAAACAGAGTGATCCCTATATCTGCTACGCGGCCATGCCTAATCACCTGATGATAAGGGCAGATGGCAGTCTTGGTAAATGCACGGTTATGTTAAAGGACGACAGAAATATTATCGGTCATTTGAACACCGACGGGACCTATACGTTAGATAACAGAAAGATGGAGCTTTGGACCAGGGGTTTCGTCGATATGGATGCCGCATCGCTGGGTTGCCCTGCCTACAGACTGCCAAGTATCCATACCAGGAAAGGGGTAATCAACTCTGTGACTATATAGCCTTGCCGGTAATTCCACAGGCTTAGGAGTTTTCTGCGGCTTTAAATGGCGCATATGTACTCTCTCCCGGTAACTCGAACGAGCAAAGTGATGGAAGCTGACTCGGACGGGATAACCGCAACAGACTATAGCCGATACCGGCCATACCGTACGATAGACCCGGCGTTTCGACCCCTGTGGTTGTAGCGCAAATCGCTCTACTGTGCTCAAGCCTGGCCAATAACACTGCCGTTCTCCGTTCCAAGAGCTGATGCCAGCCAGCGCTCGGGTACATTAGACAAGCCTGTGATATAAAATCCAAGAGGCCCGCCTCACCTTTAACTAGTGAGTGATCTTGCTGATATTTTTCATTCTCCAGGCTCTCTATGAAGGTGCTAATGCGGCGGAGAACAGTAGTGTCATGGTCCGCCGCCCTAGCCAGCAGCACTGGCCCCGGGCCGAGCGGTTCATAGGGAGAAGGATGTACCGTGCGACACGGAGATTCATAAGGCTCTATCGTTATGCTCCCTAGTCTGAGTTTGTCCGGGCCGAGCTGTCGTACCAACATTTTCAAACTGAGTTTCACTCCATCGAGGTAAACCGGGCGCCTGACTTGCTGATGACAATCATGTTGATGCTCCAGGTTTTCATCACGCCGGTCTCCGAAGCGTATCCTGTTTGACAAATCTTCACCCCATTCAACAACCATGTTCTCAATGGGCTTTGACTGGCGGCACCGCAAGAAACTTAAAACCCCCATAATACCCGATGCCCTTTCGTACAGGCCGTCAGTGCTTTTGGCGCTAGCAGCCGACCCATCGAAGGTGTCAATCAGGGCCTCTGCACGATCGAGCAAACGCTGGTCTTTCCAAAGACGACTAAGATGAGAAAAGCTGTAGACCAGACCACCCAAGCCGTCAAAGCCTATCGATGAGGCGGGTTTGTGCTCGAGAATTTTGGTGGCATTAAGTACCGCCTGTTTCGCAAGTGCGGTATAGCGGGTGGTGTTTGTCGCCACCCCAAGGCTAGCCAGAAAAAGAGCGATACCGGTCAGCCCGTTCGGTAGATCGGCGCCCAACGGCTCGAGGCGCCAAAAACGGCGATGCCGGAAGTTGAGGCCAATCCAGCCCATATTGCCGTTGTCCCTAACGGCCAGGCGCTCCAGCTCATCGCCAATCGACATGCTGTGATATATAGGACAGGGGTTTTTCGGAAAGCGGTCCCGGCACTTATTGATACGTATGGCGGATTTGGTTCTGGGTTGGGGCAAAGTGGCAAAGCAGGCGCGGATATACCATAGCTGTCGATGGTATGCTTTCCGGGTGAAAGTCGTTAGACGCTGTTGTACAACTTCCCAGCCACTGCGTTCGAAGAAGTTACGCACGACCTTGCCTGAATTGAGTATAAGGTCTCTCGAATCAGCTTGAGCCGTAAACAGTGGCACATCGTTTCGTAACAGTGCTGAGTGTTCATCGGCATTGGTCTTGTCGGCATTTTCCATACCGGCGGTAGCAATCCACAAGTCATCCATCCTGCGATCCCGTTCCAGTGCATCCCGTAAGGAAGCCGGCTGCACGGCACGCTTTAGTAAAAGAGCATAGGCCGAAGTTGGACGCAAAACTATCCGGCATTTATCGTTACGGAATGGACAAAGGGGGCCTGCCGATGAAAGCAGAGTGCTGCGATGGCGGATAAAAACATCGCACATCTTTTTGAAGCCCGAAATAATTGTGTTTTCGTAGCTGGAAACATCGATACTCTTATCATTGAGGGTCGGCGTATTGTCACGTTTAACGACGGGCTTTTTCACACGGCGGAATTTCATTTCATCGGTGGCAGGATTCACTAACTCTAAGGTAGTGGATTGACCCGACCAGGATACCAGCCCGCCACCGACCCGCCCCTCCTCAGTCACATAAGGCAGAAGCATGACATTAAAGACTGACGCCTCGATCTCCTTGCGTGAAGCGATATTGTACCGATCCTTAGCCGGGCAAGAGATGACGGGGCGGAAAAGCGCTTCTAGATCGATCAGCATTGGGTGCTCGCCAGCAGCGATAACGTTTTCTGAATGGAAGTCGTGTCCGCGGAGAAAATACAGGAGGGCCAAGTAAGCACCCTGTCTTTCAAAAAAACGCGTCACCTCCTGCTGTTGGGTACAGGTCGAAGAAGAGACAAATTCCTGCCAACCATAATCACCTCGATCGAAGGTTTTGACCGGGCGCAAAGGCGGGAATTCTCCCCAGGCGTTAAGGCTGACCAGCAGTGCTGTAAAATGAGTCTCAAGTAACAGGCTTCTGGGTTTGTAGACTACTTGAAAGCCGGATTCGAATCCTGCAATCATCACCGAACGCCCATTTCTGTGAGTATCTCCAGTCTGTGTCAGTGAGACAAGCGCGCCCGGATGTTCAGAGTGATTGAATTTGTCGAGGATCGACTGCCAGTCGGTGCCAAGGCGGTGTAGGAATTCGCACTTGGCGGTGGTCCAGGTTTCTAGAAAGTCAGAAGTTATTCTGGCTAGTACGGGATACTCTCTAAATAATTCAAGCCGCCTATCTCGACGCCCCAATTGGCTAATAAAAGCCTGATAACGCTCGTCCGCACTCTCCCCATAGAGCTGTGAAGTCAGCTTGCTGACATGAAGTTCGAGTATGAGAGTATAGTTTAGTAGCACCAGGCAGGATTTTTCGAGCGCATCGTAGAAAACTGATGCATGCCTGTCGAAATCGGAATCTTTTTGGTTTGTTACTTTCTGATAGTGCCTTATGGCAGAGGTCAGGCGGGTGTTCGGAGTATGTAAAAAAGGTGCAATTAGTGTAAGAAAGCTCCCGCTTAGTTTTTTCTCAAGAAGGGCGGGGAGTGGACGATCGCTGCCATATATTATGGCCTGAAGTATTTCAATCAACCACTTGGGAGGCTGACAGCAACTGGACAGCACTGCGTCGGACGTGCTTATCGCCCTGCGGAAGGTGGCCTCATTCAGTTCGATTGAGCGAAGTCGTGCATGGAAAACAGTATCGTCGTTAAAAGGGCGTTGATTTTTCCAAACTTGGAAGAGATCTTCTGTGGCGGTATTTGAAGAGCCATCAGCGGTATTTGAAGAGCCATCAGCGGTATTTGAAGAGCCGTCAGCGGTATTTGAAGAGCCATCAGCGGTATTTGAAGAGCCGTCAGGGGTTTTTAAGGGTACACCAGCGGTTGTTAAAGGGTCATCAGCAGTTTTTTTTGTACTACCCCCGTCGATCCCAGAGACATCTTCTTCCGCCCTTGGCAAGGCGTCGTTTTTGGCTTTCTCACAGTGCTCCCGCAACAAGCGGGACCGTTCATATAAGGTCAAGGCGCGAAACCAACCGCAATTACTATGTAATTCCGCCTGGATTGTTTCTGTACGACTGGCTTTCATGGTGATTTTTTTAGGTCTTCGGCACCGCCTGTAGCTTAAAAGCGACTGTGATTCTGAGATCCCAGAATTCCCGGCTCGGGGGGGAACCAAAATGAGGAATCCGTGCATCAAAGAAAACCAACCGCAACGGGCTTGGTAAGACAGTGTGGATGACCTGAGAAAGATCATCGCTATAATATTGCGTTTCTCCTCCAAATCTTGGATGCCACTCTGGGTTGGCATAGTACAGCAACGTGTAGAAGCCAGGGGATTCATTGTCTTGATGAATCGATCCTCCCAGGCCGTGGGTGTGGCCATTTGCGTAAACCTTACGGATAACAAGGTCGTTGTCGGCAATTGTGGGAAGGCGGTGTTTCACTCCCTCAAACAACTCGATAATAGCTTCTTCATCGTCCAGATCTTTTGCCCAGAATTTTTGGGGGGTCTTTCCTGTCGAACGCTGACCCCAGCGCCAGTCGGGGCGCTGTAGGATCTCCCAGATACGATCTGCCAAACCTGTATCAACACCATTGTCTATAATGCGAAAGTACTTATCATCGGTCTGTTGGCCTGTTTCGGTACAGGCAATGCTGTTATGCATAGGCGTCCCACCAACTCTTGGTATTAACGTGCGGGCCCTTGGACTGAGGGGCCCCCCTCTCCTGTGAGTGAAGCGAGGTTTAGATAGTCGTTACCAACACCGCCCACTCTTCTTTCTCAGAAGAGTGGGCTTCGCTGTTTTAACTACCTGTGGGGAAATAGATGCCCGAATATTCGCTTATCTCAAACATTCGTCAAGACATCGTTTTCGGTGCCCGCTGTGCACTCGCAGCCACCTGCCACTTCTTCCAACTCCGATACTGATAACTCGCTGGCATCGGCAGGGGCTTCGGGAAGATGCTTTAACTGCTCTTCGCTTAGACTTTTGCGATAATCGGCATCTTTCCAGGCCCGTGCTATTTGTTCTTTAGTCAACATACTCATTTGCGACTCCTAACTTTTCTGATAGGTGATAAATGTTTCCTCAATACCGCTACAATCCTACCTTTATTTTTCTACCGGTTGCTATAATTATCCGGCCATTGAGCGAGCTAAATGGGCCAATATAATGAGTCGGTTCAGCTATTTTGAATCGGCCTAAGTCGATGAATGCAATGAGCTTACTGTCGTAACTGGAATTTTGGGTCAGGCAGTAGTCGAAGGGAAGACCTTGAGCTTGTCTTTGGAGATGAGCTATAGCAAATGCGGACAAACCCATTCTCACCTAAGCAGGAGAGAATGGGCTGGCTGACGGCCTTGAGGTTGCCATCGGTGACGGTGATATCAAACTTCGTTCAGAACGTCATTTTCGGTTCCCAGCGTGCACTCACAACCACCGGCTACTTCCTCCAGTTCGGATATGGACAATTCATCAGCATCCGTCGGCGCATTGGGAAGCTGCTTTTGTTGTTCAGGCGTCAGACTCTTGCGGTAGTCAGCGTCTTTCCAGGCTCGTGCAATTTGTTCTTTTGACAGAGTGCTCATTGTGTGGCTCCTAGTTTTCAAAATATAAAGTTCTGTATTCCACCTAGCAATATCATCCTATCCCGATTAGTTAATGAGCTACCATAACTATTCAGCCATTGAATGCACGAAACGGGACAATATTTTTCTGAGTGGACGATGTTCTCTATGCCATTGTTAGCGACCGTGAAGCGGGAGATGTTTTACATAATCGTCCGAAGCGTAACTCGCTTGAATATAGGACGTTGTCATCACCGACAGCGTGTTTGCCGAAAAGTCAGGTATTTTTTTCACCGGCATAGCTGACGCGATAAATCGCGTCAACACAGTCGCCGGAGGCTAAAATGAAATCATCTGCTCCGACAAGCACCTTTTTCCGGGCCAACCAGCCTTCAGTAAACGACTGACAGCCGGTACTATTATCGCTGTCGGATGTCGCCACCTTCAACCGATCACTATCAGTCCAGTCTGTGGATTTTTCACCGTTTAGGACAAGTGCACTTAGGATAGCCGTCAATTTTTGACGTGAGTGCTGGACTGGAAATAGCCAATGCAGCACGATGCTATTAAATACCATACCCGAGAAAGGACCAAGGAGACAGAGAAGTACGCCTATTTGTTTTGATGCAAGCAACACACTCGAGAGACTTAGAGGGCTGGTGCAACGCCGCAGATGTTAACATCGCCTTGTTAGGCCAAGCAGCATCAGCGACGCGATCCTAATAACTGTCTTGTACGATCAAAAAGACAGGCTAAGTCTCGATTTTACGCCTTGCTGAAATTTAAGCTGCCCCCAACCCTGAATGGTTACTGGTGTTAGCATTGTTAAACCATTTAGAGATACGATCTGCGGCCTCTTCGAGCACATCCGGTTGATCGTAGTAGGAAAGATGCGGTGTGTCGTTCCAGACCACTTCATGTTTTGTGGTGGGGGCAATCGCCCCGATATGACGCTTTGCCGCTGAGGGCAAGAAGCAATTGTCGCCGTGAATCATCAACCATGGGGCCTTAATGTTCGGCACTGCCGAAATGGATTCAAAGGACAATAAATCCGCATCGCTCATAACGGCATACCGGTTTTTCCAAATACCGCGATCAGCCCAGGGGCCATACCACGCAAAAACGAAGTCGCCGGGCATGCCAACATTCACATCGACTGGATCAGAGGCCTTTACATAGTCGACTTTTCCAGTGTCGGCGTACTTCTTCGCAGCGGCCTCCCCTGCGGCTTTGCGAGCAGCATATCCGTCTTCTGTCAGCCACTCAAAGTCGCCTTCAGCGTCTCTATAGTGACCCGCCAATGTGGCCAGTGCGTGCAAATCTGGAAGTTCCCCGGCGGCTTTGACTGCTTCTGAACTACCTTGACAGATGGCCAAGATCGAGACTTGACCGGACTCTACATCATCGCGGCTCTTCAGGTAGTTCACCGCTGCCTTTAAATCTGCAACTTTGTGAGCGGGGTTTTCCCATTCCCGTGGCTCACCACCGCTTTCACCACGGTAGCGACTGTCATAGGCTAGCGCTATGAATCCGCGATCCGCGAGGCGCTTCGCATACTCTGTTGGAGCTTGTTCCTTGTGATACGTCATTGGGCCGATGATCGCTACCGCTGGCGCCTTACCTGTACTAGCAGGTTTGTAGAGATCGCCAACCAGGGGTGTTCCGTCGATATTGAAGCTTACTTTTTCCACAATCATTGTCCTCCTAAATGAATGAATAGGCTAATCAGTGAGGTATCCATTTAAATTGCCGGGGTTCAGAGGTTGTACGCGCTCAATTGTTTAAGCGCGTTCTAATGTTGACAATGGGACTACGTTTTGGGGTTTAAAGCGGATCAACTATCTTGTTCAGTGGGACAAGGAAAATCCACAATGGCGCCTTAAAAAACAAATTATTTGACATCCAACAGGAAGGCCATTTGTAGTGGTGCAGTAGATGGCACTTATTTGAGACCCCGATTTCATTGAGCCGGGCGATCATAGGATCATCGCGACATTAGAGAGCAATATGGCAGCACCTGAGCACAACAAGTTCTGGGCGTTACACAGCTCTCACGGCCGCCGTCCTAAATTCAAGTCCCCCCGATGATTTGTGGTAAAAATGCAAGGGCTATTTCAACTGGCTTCAGGAAACACATGCACAAAAGGTCAGAGCTGCTCGAGTCCGCCAAGCCATCCTCCCTGGAAGCATTCGCATGTCCAAATTTTTCGGGGAGGCCGGCGTACCTCTGGCAGAAATCAAAGAGGCCATGCGACACAGCAACATCAAGGAGACGGAGAAATACGCCCATCTGGCCAAGGGGACGGCGGCCAAAGTGGTGTCGGTACTGGATGGCGTGCAACGAACGCACACTGGTAAAACGGGCACGTCTCGCGATGTGTTACTGGTAGAGAAATTACTAATGGAATCAAGGTGCTAGATGGTCGGAGCGGCCGGATTTGAACCGACGACCACCACACCCCCAGTGTGGTGCGCTACCAGGCTGCGCTACGCTCCGAATAGGCTAAGCTCGGCCGGGAGGCTCCGCTTGCTTTTTATAACTCACTATCTTGATAACTTATTGATTTGCTTAGAAATCAACCCCTATGAGGGAGGCCAAAATAATAACTGATCGGGTCCGGATTGCAAGCGGTTTTTCAGGTACCGAAACGAGATCGGAAGCTGTTGGAACGACCCGATGCCGGCACCTCAGGAATCCATACGCAGAACCTGCAACACCTCTTCCAGCTCATTGACCATCTGACTGACCAACTGATTGAACTGACTGGCATCCTGCTTGGCACTCTCGCCGTTCATCTGCTGGCGGGCACCGCCGATGGTAAACCCCTGATCATAGAGCAGCGCGCGAATCTGGCGGATGGTCAGGACATCCTGGCGCTGGTAGTAACGGCGGTTGCCGCGGCGTTTAACGGGCTTTAGCTGAGGGAATTCCTGCTCCCAATAACGCAGGACGTGGGGCTTGACCGCACATAACTCGCTGACCTCACCGATGGTGAAATACCGTTTGCCGGGAATGACCGGCAGCTCGTCATTGTTGCTTGGTTCCAGCATATGCCTCGACTCGCGCCTTTAGCTTTTGTCCCGGTCGAAAAGTTACCACACGCCTGGCGGTGATAGGGATTTCCTCGCCCGTCTTCGGATTGCGGCCCGGGCGTTGGCGTTTGTCCCTTACCTCGAAATTGCCAAAACCGGACAGTTTTACCTGTTCGTTATTCTCCAGGGCTGAACGAATTTCTTCGAAAAACATCTCCACCAGCTCTTTGGCTTCGCGTTTGTTGAGGCCAAGCTCTTCATACAGCTTTTCGGCCAAGTCCGCCTTGGTCAGCGCCTGTGTCATTGGTCAGAGGCCCTTATTATCTGAGAGTAGCGTTAAATTCCACCTCCAGGCTTCTAACCACCGCATCCATAGAGGCGTTAATCTCATCCTCAGTAAGAGTGCGGGAAGGATGCTGAAACGTCAAGCCCAAAGCAACACTTTTTCTATGTGGATCAATGCCTTTGCCCACATACAGGTCAAATACCTTTAACTCTCGGAGGTAATCCCCGGCCTTTTTGGAGGCAACCTTGCGTAAAGTCTCAACCGGTTGCGATTGGTCGACAATAACGGCTATATCGCGGCGAACTTCGGGGAACTTGGACAGTTCCCGGAACTTTGGCAGCCGTGCCTCCCGCAATGCCGATTGGGCGATCTCAAACAGGAAAATCGGCTGTGATAAACCCAAAGACTGTTGTATTTGTGGGTGAATGGTGCCGATATAACCCACCTCGGTACCATTGTTCAGGATCGCGGCCGACTGGCCGGGATGCAGGGCCGGGTGGGCTGCACTGACAAAGGAAAACGCCACTTCATCGCCGGTTAGGGTCAACAATGACTCAAGATCGCCTTTCAAGTCATAAAAATCCGAGGGGTCCGCTTCCTGCCCCCAGTTTTCAGCGTGGCGCTGGCCGTATATCACACCCGCCAGTACGGGTTCCTGCGCCAGGCCACGCGAACCGGGTACGAAGCGCAAACCGGCCTCAAACAAACGCACACGGCTTTGTTGACGGTGGATATTGTGCAGCACGGCTTGCACCAGACCGGCCCACAAGGTAGTGCGCATCACCGCCATTTCGGCACTGATCGGGTTCTGCAGTGTGACCGGCTCTGCCTGGGGATCAAGCAGTTTGAGCAAAGCGGGATCAACAAAACTATAAGTAATTGCTTCCCGATAGCCTCTGGCAATTAGCTGCTGGCGCAGCGCAGCCAGTCCCCGCAGTGTTTCCGGTTGTGGTTGAATGCGCATTTGACCGCTGAAACTGGTGGTGGGCAGGCGGTTGTATCCGTAGATCCGGGCCAGCTCTTCTAGCAGGTCCTCCTCCAGAGCGATATCGAACCGGTAACTGGGAATGCCGAACGTCCAACCCTGCGCATCGCCGTCGAGTTGTGTCAGACCCAGACGGCTGAGGATATCGACAACATCCGCATCGTCCATGGCGAAACCGAGGCCATCGTGGATACGCTCACGACGCAGTGTTACCCGACGTTCTGTGGGTACCTCCTCTGCCAGTTCGGTCACTGTTACCGGCCCCGGTGCCCCGCCGACGATATCCAGCAACAGTTGCGTGGCGCGCTCCACCGCCTGCTCCTGCAGGCGAAAGTCGACTCCCCGCTCAAAGCGGTGAGAAGAGTCGGTGTGCAAACCATAAGCGCGCGCCCGACCGGCAATGGCAATGGGATCGAAAAATGCACTTTCCAGGAAGATGTCCTTAGTGCCGGCACCCACGGCGGTTTCGGCACCGCCCATAATACCGGCCATGGCCACAGCCTTGCCGGCATCGGCAATGACCAGGGTATCGTCACTCAGTTTCACGTCCTGTCCGTCCAGGAGCTTTAACGGCTCCCCAGCGCGCGCCATGCGCACCACAATGCCCTGCTCGAGGGTATTGAGATCGAAGGCGTGCATTGGCTGTCCAAGTTCCAGCAGGACATAGTTGGTGACGTCGACCACCGGATCGATACTGCGCACACCCGAGCGGCGCAGCCGTTCCTGCATCCAGGTGGGACTGCTACGGGAGAGATCGACATTGCGAATAACGCGGCCGACGTAGCGGGAGCAGCGTGCCCCGGCCTCGAGAGTCACCGGCAGAGTGTCATCGATGCCGGGCGACACCGGGGCGATATCCGGTTCGACCACCGGCAGGCGATTGAGCACGCCGACATCGCGGGCCACACCTTTGATGGACAAACAGTCGCCGCGATTAGGCGTGAGATCAAGTTCAATAATGGTATCGTTCAGCCCCAGGAAATCCTGCAATACGGCACCGGTCGGCGCGTCGCCAGGCAGTTCCCACAGACCGCTGGCGTCATCGCCTGCCTCCAGTTCGGTCTGGGCGCATAACATGCCGCAGGATTCAACCCCGCGCAACTTGGCCTTTTTGATTTTGAAATTGCCCGGCAACTTGGCGCCAACGGTGGCAAACGGCACCTTGATACCGGCACGGGCATTGGGCGCGCCACACACCACCTGAGCTACCTCAGCGCCGCCGGCTACCTGACAGACCCGCAGTTTGTCGGCGTTTGGATGCTGCTCGACACTGAGAATCTCGCCCACCACCACGCCGGAGAAAGCCCCTGCCACCGCCTCGGTAGCGTCGACTTCCAACCCCGCCATGGTAATTTGCTCCACCAGTTCGGCGGTGTTGAGGTTCGGGTTGACCCACTCGCGCAACCAGGATTCACTTAACTTCATAAGCTGTCTCGAATTGTTTTGTCACTGGGTTCAGTTCACCATCGTCGGCCCATCACTATCGGTTCACCGCTATCGATTCACCAAGCCGGGCTCACACAGCACCGGAGACTCACCGCCCCCGGCCGATGGAAAAATACTCAATGCCCTTTTCCGCCATCAACGCCGGATCGTAAAGGTTGCGGCCATCGACGATCACGGCATGGGTCAAACGCTGTTTGATTTCCGCAAAGTCCGGTGAGCGGAACTGCTGCCACTCGGTGCAGATCACCAGGGCGTCGGCACCGTCAAGCACTTCAAACGCGCTGCTGCAAAGCTGCAGATCGTCGCGGTCGCCGTAGAGCCGCTCGGCTTCGTGCAGCGCTTCGGGATCAAAGGCGCGCACCTTGGCGCCGGCCGCCCACAGCGCCTCCATCAGGGTGCGACTGGGCGCTTCGCGCATATCGTCGGTGTTGGGTTTGAAAGCCAATCCCCACAGGGCGATGGTTTTGCCCGTGAGGTCATCCCCGAAGCGGATCCTAAGTTTTTGAAAGAGGCGCTCTTTCTGGCGGTCGTTGACGGCATCAACAGCGGACAGCAGTTGCGGCGCGTAGCTGAGGTCCTCCGCAGTCTTAACCAGTGCTTTTACATCTTTCGGAAAACAGGAACCGCCGTAACCACAACCGGGGTAAATAAAATGGTAGCCAATACGCGGGTCGGAACCTATGCCCTGACGCACCTGCTCGATATCGGCCCCCACCTTTTCAGCAATATTGGCCAACTCGTTCATAAAACTGATTTTGGTGGCAAGCAGCGCATTGGCGGCGTATTTCGTCAACTCGGAGGAGCGCACGTCGGTAAAAATCAGCTTGTCGTGGTTGCGGTTGAACGGGGCATAGAGTTCCCGCATCAGCTTCTCGACCCGTGGCGAATCCGTGCCGACAACGATACGGTCGGGTTTCATAAAGTCACTGACAGCCGCGCCCTCTTTTAGAAACTCGGGGTTGGAAGCGACATCGAAGGCTATAGTGGCGGCACGCGCCTCGAGTACCTCTGTCATCGCGCTTTTCACCTTATCTGCCGTACCCACGGGTACGGTCGATTTAGTGACAACCAGCCGATAATCCTGCATATGTTCGGCAACGGTTTTGCCGACTGCGAGCACATAGCGCAAGTCCGCTGAGCCGTCTTCATCCGGCGGCGTTCCCACGGCGATAAAAATGACCTCGCCGTGGTCGACAGCCTCCCGGGCATCGGTGGTAAATGAAAGCCGGCCCTCGGCGACAGCATGCTCGACGACATCCTTGAGGCCCGGTTCGTAGATAGGAATAACGCCGGCGCGGAGACTGGCGACTTTGTCTTTATCGACATCCACACAGCAGACATTATGTCCCACCTGCGCCAGGCAGGCGCCGGTTACCAAGCCTACATATCCGGTTCCAAAAATGGCAATTTTCATCTACATATTCCTAAAAAAAGATAATCCCAAAAAACGACGCCGTGGAGCTGCAGCTACCGAATACAAGAGTTCCTGCAGACAAAGGCCCTCGGAAACAGAAATTCCCACAAAAAAATACCAGTCGCAAGCAACGTCCTTAAAGCCCCCGCGGTTGGCACCTAAGAGTGAGCTTATTAAATGTGCCGAGGGTAGGCCCGGCTCTGCGAGGGGCTTTCAGAAACTCTCGACAGCAGGGATGCTGTCGAGAAGTCCCCAGGGAAGGGTTTACGACGTGTTTCTGAAAGCCCCTCGCAGAGCCGGGCCGATCAAGTGGCACAATCCCTCTTCCAAGCATCAGCCAGGCCCCCTAAAGCGAGCCTCTTTCGCGCCAGCCTTTGGTTTCGACGACTGGCGTTGAAAGCCCGACCAGCCTAAAACTGCTTTAAAAACTTCAAATCATTTTCAAAAAACAGGCGCAGGTCGTTGACGCCATAGCGCAGCATCGCCAGGCGCTCCACACCCATGCCAAAAGCAAAACCGGTATAAACCTGCGCGTCAATACCGGACGCCTTAAAGACATTCGGATGCACCATACCGCAGCCCATTATCTCCAGCCAACCCGTGTGGCTGCAGACCCGACAGCCATCGCCGCCGCAATTGGTGCATTGAATATCCACCTCAGCGGAGGGCTCGGTAAACGGGAAATAAGATGGGCGAAAACGCACCGGCACATCCGCCTCGAAAAATGCCTTGATAAACTGGTCCACCGTGCCTTTGAGATCGGCAAAGCTGATGCCCTTATCGACCACCAGGCCCTCGAGCTGATGAAACATCGGGGTGTGGGTCAGGTCTGAGTCGCAGCGATAGACCCGGCCGGGGCAGACGATGCGGATCGGCGGCTCGCGATTTTCCATGGTTCGCACCTGCACCGGCGAGGTATGGGTGCGCAGTACATAGGACGCCGACGAGTCGGTCTTGCCACTGCGACCCATGGTGGCGGCATCGATATAAAACGTATCGTGCATGGCCCGGGCCGGATGGTGGGCGGGAATATTGAGCGCTTCAAAGTTGTGGTAGTCGTCCTCGATTTCCGGCCCTTCCTCGACGGTATAGCCGGCCACGGCAAACAGGGCCGTCATACGCTCCAGGGTGCGGGTAACCGGATGCAAGCCGCCGCTGTCGCCGCCGCGGCCCGGCAGGGTGACATCGATGGTTTCCGCGGCTAATTTCGACGCCACGGCGGCCTGTTCCAGGCGCTGCTTCGAGGCGGTAATCTGGTCCTGGATACGCTGCTTGGCCCGATTGATCTCCGCCCCTACTTTCGGTCGCTCTTCGGCAGACAGGCGGCCGAGGCCTTTTAGCAAGGCAGTAAGCTGGCCTTTTTTACCGAGATACTCCACCCGCACATGATCGAGTGCCGCCAGGTCATCCGCCTTCTCCACCAGCTTCAGGGCCTGGTCGGTCAGTGTTGACAAATTTTCCATTCACGGTCTCCGCACAAACTGACGGCCTGTTATCGCTTCGAGTGGCGGTCAGCGCTGTATACACTGTGATCTGTAAGCTTTATGAAAAAAGGGAAGAGAACTCAGCAGTCCCCTCCCCTTCCTATCGTACCCGCTTTGGTGACAAACAACGATAACACAAAGCGGGATAATTGCAGTCTGGGCGACCGGCTCCTAAGCCTAAGCGGCGGGAGCCAGGGCTGCTTTAGCCTTATCAACCACAGCCGCAAAAGCCACCTTGTCGTGTACCGCCAGGTCGGCCAGGACGCGGCGGTCCAGACCGATTTCGGCCTTTTTCAGACCGGCGATCAACTGACTGTAGGTCATGCCCAGGGCTCGCGACTGCGCGTTGATGCGGGTAATCCACAGAGCGCGGAAGTTGCGCTTCTTGACGCGACGATCACGATAGGCGTACTGACCGGCTTTGATCACCGCCTGCTTGGCGACGCGGAAGACGCGCGAGCGCGCGCCGTAATAGCCTTTGGCTGCTTTCAAAACCTTCTTGTGACGACGGCGCGCCTCTACACCACGTTTTACACGGGCCATAATTCAATCCTCTTGCTGGCAGGCTCCGGCTGGAGTCTGCATAATCATACGAAACGAAAAAAACTAACGAATGGAAACGGCCGTTATTTGGCCCGCAGCATACGCTCCACCAATGGCTTGTCCGCAGCGTTAATTACGCTGGTACCACGCAACTGACGCTTGCGCTTGGTGGTCATCTTCGTGAGGATATGGCTTTTAAAAGCGTGCTTGTGCTTGTAACCGGCACCGGTTTTCTTGAAGCGCTTGGCAGCGCCACTATGTATTTTAGCTTTTGGCATGAGAAAAACTCCGCATTTGGAAGCCTTTTGGCTTCTAAGTGAATAAACAAAGTAAAGAGGCAGCTAAAAGCCCGGTTACTTTTTCTTTTTCGGGGCAATCACCATGATCAGCTGTCGGCCTTCCATTTTCGGTCGCTGCTCAACGGTGCCCAATTCCTCCAGGTCGTGTTCGATGCGTTGCATCATCTCCATTCCCAGTTCCTGGTGGGCCATTTCGCGGCCGCGATATCTGAGCGATACCTTGGCCTTGTCCCCGTGCTCTAGGAAACGTATCAGGTTGCGCAGTTTGACCTGATAATCTCCCACTTCCGTCCCTGGGCGAAACTTCATTTCTTTTACCTGTTGCTGCTTTTGCTTCTTCTTCGAAGCCGCTCGCGTTTTCTTTATATCAAACAAATGCTTGCCGTAATCCATGACTTTACAGACGATCGGGTCGCTGTCCGGGGCGATTTCCACCAAATCCAGTCCGGCGGCCTGGGCCACCTGCAAGGCCTCTTCCAGTGGTACGATACCGGCCTGTTGGCCTTCGGCATCGATCAGCCGTACCTGTGCGGCCTCAATTTGGTCGTTAATCCGGGCCTTTTTAGACCGCCCTTTCGCATTATCTCGTTTGATAATTGTTGTCTCCTGTCTCGGCTATACCGCCTGTTATACGCCCGGGTTCTTATCAATGGATGACCCGACGCGCTACTCTCAACCACAAAAGCCCCGATCCACGGGGAAAAAGCCACAGCCCCAGAGCTGTCGATGCCCCGGGGTAAAGCGGCTGGTCCTGAGTTATGGCTTGTTTTTCGTCGGTCCGGCGGCCAGTTTGCGCGGGGGCCGTCCAACAGCGAGCCATTCAGTAATGTGACCGCGGATTTTATAGGCGATTTGTGCGTTTCTCAAGTCAGATGTGGCTGCGAAGCCCTTGTTTCTTAAGGAATCTTCTATATTCCGCCTATTTTGTTCAAATAGGGGAGCCTGTGGGATGAAAGATTCGGAGTCACACTGAAATTATTGGCGCAAAATGCGCCTTGCGGGGCGGGAGGTGTGTTCACATGACAAGGTACTCGAACATCGGCTGATTAGTTCTCGAGGTGAGTGCCGGGATTAAATCTGGGCAGGGCGCCGCCAGGTCAGCGGGCAGTTAGCAGATCAACGCCAACAATAAACCAATTCTATTGGTGCTTCTGCCGTGATAAGGTCTTTTGATAGGATTTGTAGGCATCGTAAGCCAGAAAGCCCATAAACCCTAGAAAGCTAATTAACATAACGCCTAACAACGCTGCATTAAGCATCGCTCAACTCCTTCAACAAAGCCTGGATTTGCCGATAGTTCCAAAGCCCGAAACCAATCGCCAGTGTCGATCCCGCGGCCGCCGTGGCCAAAATCCACCCGTTAACTGCCTGATAGTTCTCGACTGCCCAGGCTATCAAAGCAACGAAGACTGCCAGGGCTGCGAAAAACATTTTTTCGTGGAACGCAATTTCGGCCTTAAGTCTATCAGACTTGGACATGATTTGGCTTCCTTGCCTGGGGTCGTTATTTCTTGCCTTGGGCCGCTATTTAAAGGACCGATTCGCCCGCGGCCAACGGATCACAGGCTATTTAAACCATCGTTCTCCGCGACCAATCGCTCAAGACCCTTTCGGATCATAGGGCACTGCCCGCTTCTGCTCCACCTCGGCCGCTAAATGCTGAGCGAAGGCGTCAACGGACATTGAACCCAGGTTGTCACCGGAGAGACTCCTGACCGACACTGTGCCGCTGTCCAGCTCCTTGTCGCCTACCACCAACAGGTAGGGAAGTTTCTGTAAGGTGTGCTCGCGAATCTTGAAGCCGACCTTTTCATTTCTGACATCAGCAATCGCCCGGAAGCCTTTGTTTACCAATGTTTTTTCCACACTGCGGGCGTATTCAGCCTGGTTGTCGGTGATATTCATGACTACGGCCTGTTGCGGTGCCAGCCAGGTGGGAAAGGCCCCCTCATATTGCTCTGTCAGAATACCGATAAAACGTTCAAATGAGCCCAGGATAGCGCGGTGCAGCATCACCGGCACCTGCCGAGACCCGTCCTCGGCGACATACTGTGCATCGAGGCGGCCGGGCATGGAGAAATCCACCTGGATAGTGCCGCACTGCCAGACCCGACCAAGGCAATCCTTGAGCGAGAACTCGACTTTAGGTCCGTAGAAGGCTCCCTCTCCCGGCAGCTCATCCCAGGGCAGGTCTTTGGCATTTAGCGCATCGGCCAGCGCCTGCTCCGCGCGATCCCAGTCCTGGTCGGAGCCGACCCGCTGTTCCGGTCGGGTCGACAGCTTGTAAATCAGCCCCTCAAAACCGAAATCGCGATAGACCTGGTGGAGAAAATCGATAAAGGCGGCCACTTCCGACTGAATCTGCTCTTCGGTGCAGAAGATATGGGCATCATCCTGGACAAAGCCGCGCACGCGCATAATGCCGTGCAGCGAACCCGAGGGCTCATTGCGGTGACAAGAACCGAACTCCGCCAGCCGCAGGGGCAGATCGCGATAGCTGCGCAGGCCCTGGTTGAACACCTGCACATGGCAGGGGCAGTTCATGGGTTTGACGGCGAAGGTTCGCCCGTCGGCATCCAGCATAAACATATCGTCGCCGAACTTGTCGGCGTGGCCGGACCGCTCCCAAAGGCTCAAATCGACCACCTGGGGTGTGCGAATCTCCTGGTAGCCGTGCAGTTCCTGCTGGCGGCGCATGTAGGTTTCGATCGTCTTGTAAATCGTCCAGCCTTTGGGATGCCAGAAGATCATGCCCGGGGCTTCGTCCTGCAGGTGGAACAGGTCGAATTTCTTGCCCAGTTTGCGATGATCGCGCTTTTCCGCCTCTTCGAGGCGATGTAGGTAGGCTTTTAGGTCTTTCTTGCTGGCCCAGGCGGTGCCGTATATACGCTGCAGCATTTCGTTGCGGGCATCGCCGCGCCAGTAGGCGCCGGCCACCTTCATCAGTTTGAAAAACTTCAGCTTGCCGGTAGAGGGCACATGGGGGCCGCGGCAGAGGTCTTCAAAGTCCCCCTGCTTGTAGAGAGAGAGCTCTTCATCGGCGGGGATACTCTCTATGATTTCCGCCTTGTACGCCTCGCCGATACCCCGGAAATAGGCGGCGGCATCGTCCCGCGACAGCACCCGCCGGGTTACCGGATAGTCGGCCCTGGCCAGCACCTCCATTTTCTTTTCAATAGCCGTCAAGTCTTCCTGGGTAAAGGGTCGCTCGTAGGCAAAATCATAGTAAAACCCATCCTCGATGGTAGGGCCTATAGTCACCTGGGCATCGGGAAACAGTTGCTTGACGGCCTGGGCCAGCAAATGGGCAGTGGAGTGGCGTATGACCTCGATACCCTCGGGGGATTTATCGGTCAGGATGGCTAACTGGGCGTCTTGTTCGATCGTATAGGAGGCATCGACTTCTTTGCCATCAACGACGCCGGCCAGGGCCGCTTTGGCAAGCCCGGGGCCTATGTCGGCCGCGACATCGAGGACGGAAACAGGGTGGTCGAAAATGCGTTGAGAACCATCGGGGAGCGAGATTACAGGCATGGGTGTTCCTTAATTTTCAGTGGTGACCCCTACGAAAGGTCACGTGATTGGGGTGTATTGCGTCAGTTCCAAAGGGGCCGGATTATAGACTGAGTGTGTGGCAGTGGCTAGACTTGGAGCAGCAACGGACTTAAACTCGTTTCAAACCAATGGTTTAGTAGGAAATCATCGAGGGGCACCAAGCCCAAAGTCATCGTAGTTAAGGACAACTACCCTGCATGTCAAAACAACATCCGCCGGACAAGGATTTGTCAGTCAACATACAAACCATTCAGTCCGAAAGTGGCACCAGCAACACCGCCTATTACTACCTATTACCAACCGGCGAGAGAATACCTTTGGGCACCGATCGCCAGGAGGCCTCAAAGGCTGCCAGCAAATTGGACCAACAGTTTATCGGACGGTACAACCAAGAAGCATTCCCTCTGAAAACGCCTGGTTCAAGGAAAAATCCACTCTTGGCAACAGTTATCGATAAGTTCTACACGGATCGTATCGCGGAAAAACACCGCAGGGGAAAAATCTCCGCTCGCACAACTGAAGAAAAGCGGTACAAATTGGAAGAATACAAGCAAACCTGGATCAATAGGGATATACAAAGTATCGAGACTCTCGACCTGGCTGAGTTTCTCGAAGGGAAAACCGGGCACGTCCAGGCTAAACACGGCCCGTTACTGCGCGACCTGTTTCGGTATGCTGTTAACAAGGGTTGGATCAAACACAATCCGGCAGCCGAGTTGGAAACCAGAGAACCGGAAGACAGAAGACGTCGGCGTCATACCCTCGAGGGGCTTATGGCGGTGCGAGCAGCAAGCCCCACATGGTTGCAAAGAGCAATTAACGTGGCGCTCTATTCCCTGCAGCGGCGCACCGATCTGGTCGAAATTGATTGCAGGAAACAGATTTCTAAAGAAAAGCAGACTATTGAAATTCTGCAACAAAAGACCAGGCGCTATAAGAGGCCTGTTTATATCGAAATCTCGGCCACCGGCACACTTTGGCAGGCCATCAGCGAATGCCTGGACAGTGGTGTGTCCTGCCCCTACCTGATTCATTACCGACCGCAAAGGCAGCGCCAGTCCCAATTGGCGAGCAAACCGCACCCTTGCGCAGTACTCCCAGCTTATCTTTCCAGGCAGTTCACTAAATACCGCGATAAGTCCGGCGCCTATGATTACATTGTCAATAAAGCTGAACGGCCAACCTTTCACGACATTCGGGCGCTGGGTATTTTGCTGTACTTTAAGGCGGGTTACTCAATCGAGTACATAATGGCACTGGCCGGGCATGCCAAACAGGCGACGACAGATAGCTATGTCAAGGGACATGAAAAAGCGCGGCCCGTTACCGTGCACGCGGGGCTGGATCTGGCCCAAATCTCTCCTGGCTGTATTGACTGGGACGATGCTGGGATTCCTGGTGCTATACAGTCGTTGTTGAACGAAAAAGGGTAACTCTACTATTGCACAACAGTAAAAATAACGGACTTCTTATGGGCTCTGGCCGGTATCATGGGCAACTACGCCAGTGAGCAACCCCGGGTCCACAGTAAAAGACTGCCTGTCAACGCCTGGTCATATGGTCCACACACTCCTGCATATTCCGGCCGAAGCCGAACAGCTATTCCGGCGCAACGTGAACACCCACTCCGACTCAACGTGAACACGCATTCCGGCCCATGGTGAACACTTTGCCGATTTTTCCGGAATGGGTGTTCATCTTCGCCGGAATACGCAACTCCAATACCACAACCTGAAAGTGCGTCTCATCAAGGGCTGGAGGCATGAATTTTTTCTTCATTTAAGCACATAGTCAAATATACATTTAAATGCTATATTCATCTCAAATTATGACCCCTAACCCAGGTAACACACCCCATGCAGAGTTTACTGACCAATAAAACCGCATCCATTACAGAATTTCGCGATCCCAGCAAAGTGATCGACAGTGCAGGAGGCGAGCCGGTTGCCGTGCTCAATCGAAATCGGGTGGTTGGCTATTTCGTGCCAGTAGAGGCTGTCGAAAAGCTGTCCTTTGAATCTACAGGCGCCGGTGAAGCGAAGGCCACTATCAAAAAGCGCAAACCGGCAATAGCCTCAGTGCTGAAGTACTTGGAGGATAAATAACATTGCGGTATTTAACGGCTGCAGATGTTATCGATATTCACGAAGAGGTCATTAACCCCCACGAGCTGCAGGGATTAGCCAAGGACAAGTCCATAGAGGCAGTAGTAGCCCGAATCGAAAACCGGATCTGCTACGGCATGGTGGCAGATGTTTTTGAGCTGGCTGCCTGTTATGGCACTTACATTGCCGTCGGTCACGTTTTCAATGATGCAAATAAACGCACGGCCTTTGCATCTATGGATACCTGCCTTTACTTGAACAACATTGAACTAACTTATGAAACCATAGAGGCTGGCGATATGATCCGCAGGGTTGCTCAAGGAAGGCTTGAGGAATCAGCACTTGCCAATTGGCTCAGGGTTATTTCTACATAAGGCCCGGAATCACCCGGACCCCAAAGCTTAAGTCTATGATTTTGAAGGAAATTGGTAGGCACGATTGGATTCGAACCAACGACCCCCACCATGTCAAGGTGGTGCTCTAACCAACTGAGCTACGTGCCTGGTGCTTAGGGTGGCGAACTTTAGCAATGAATATGGGGGATCGCAAGTTTAATTTTCGGAGGCAACGATAGCCGCTTCTCTCGCCTTGTAGCTTTGAATTCCATGCCGGATAAAGATGGCGACTAAGCCTAGAATAAGGCCGAAGACGACAGCCATTGCCAATATCAGCGTGCTTTTTGGGCCGATGGGCTGAAGCGGAGGGCTGATGGAATCGGAGTAAGTGAATGGGCGAAAATCTGCCACATTGCGGCTGATGCGCTCTCGATCAGCCAGCAAAGAGGCTTTGGCGTCCTGCAATTCTCGTAGACTGGGCACGAAAGCGTCTTGGTTGCGTCGGCGCTCCAGTGCCTGCAGCTCTGACTTTAGGGCTTTTGTTCCCAGAAGATATTGTCGGCTGTTAAACAGGGTGATCTCTACGTTGGCTAAACGGCTAAACTCAGGCTCCTCGATCCCCAGGGAGGTGGCGATTTCAAGAGCTTCACGCACGTCCACAATTTGATCGCTGATTTCGGCGTCGGCTTTGGTGCGGGCTTGGAGAATGGCTAGATCAATGCGTTCAATACTGACATCAATAGCTCTTAGCAATTTGGAGATAGATTTTACTGCTACTTCAGTGGATACGTAGTTCAGAAATGCTGTTAGGCGGTCAGCAATCAAAGCGGGGGTATTTCCCCTAATACTGAGACTCGCAGGTCTATCCTGTTGAGGCGGGGATAAGTCCAGGGAATGTCTAAACCTCAGAAAATCGTCCAGAGATGCATCCTCCAGAGGGGTTGCATCATCAAGGACGAACTGGCTTTTCCAGAATTGTTTTTGAAGCTCAAGGCTTCCCAAACTATCTAAAGCTGAGCGAAAGAATATATTTGGGTCTTGAATATTGACGCCATAGCCCAATTCCTTCCCCCCGTTTCCCGGGGCTACAGGCGCCATTTGAATAGCATCGAGAGGGTATAGGTTTTCCGAAACTTGGTACTGCTTTGGCGTTAATTCAAGGTAAACGAAGGAGGCCAGGAGGCAGAATGTCACTAAAGCCAACAGAATCCACTTGCCCTGCCAAATGACACCAAGCAGGGCTACTAAATCAATCTCATCTTCCGTTTGGGGGCTAATAGGGTACTGTAGACTAGGCTGTTTTTGTGGATGCATAAGCCAGTACCTCTATACTCCCTAACAGGCTTCACCATATTACAGGTATGTTCTTGGTCAATCTATTGACCGATTCCTCAAGGCCTGACGAATCATGACGGTGGGCACCACGATAATTGCTGTGATAAAGAGTAGAGCTACCCAAATAAGCAATGTGCGTTTGATGTCAATATAGGGCGCTCTTATGAACGGCTCGTTGGTAATTGGCTTGTAAAGTTTACCATTGATACCGACACTCTCTCTGCTGACCTGCTGGTATATATTCTGGGTAATATCCAGATAATCTGAGATTCGATCTAATATTTTTGGTAACGTATGCTCAGCCCTGGCCAGATACTCGTCCCTAAGAACTTTGGATGTTTCAGACTGCCCTACACCGTTTAGTGCTTTGATAAGCCGATCTACCTCATCGATCTGATTTTGAATCCCTGCTGCCTTTAAGTTGGTTTCAAGCCACTGCCGATTTAACTCCTGCCGATACTCCTCCGCTTTACCTTCACTAGACATCTGGAGTACTTTGTCTAGGGCCCCAGCACTCAGTTGGGCACTCCCACCACCCACAAAAGTGCCGCTGTCTTTAGGCAAATTAGTTCCCGCCGGCGAAGGTTGTGACGAATATTTTTCAAAGGCCTGTCTAATTAATTCGGCCTGGCTTTGCAGCAACCGGATATCTTCACTGAGGCGTTGTTTTTTGTCTTCGTAATAGTACAACGACAAGTCACGATTGCGGGTAAGACCCAAGGACCTAATAGGCGACATAAGATCATCGATGACATATCGCCGCAAGTCTTCTAGCGCCTGCTTCAAATCGGCAAGTCCCATCCCGGTATCAGGGTCTTTCAGGGTAGCGGCTCCATCAAACTCAGAAAGAAGTTCGATATTAGTTTCTACCAATCCAGTTTTTTCCTTTAAAAGGTCACTGATTACCATATAGTCAACAGCGTTGATAAGCTCGCGATCTATAGATTTAGCCGACGCAAGCTCGATATCAAGATGTAATACACCCTTATTGGCTATGGAGTATTGAGCCCACGTAGCAGGCAAATCTGATACTATCTGATGCGCTCGTTCTGGAGACACCTCAAAGCGATCTAAACTCATAGTCAGCATTGCAGCCCCACTTACAGCGGCGGCAAGCTCGGCAGACAGACGCTTTTCTAGAGCCTCAACCTCAGGTACAGTGAGTTTTGAGTTGCTTAAAAGCATCTTATACCTGTCAACTATTAGTGCATAAGTCGGCGCATAAGGCTCGACATTGAGGGACCGACGAAACTCGTCTACGGTAATACCTGACTCCAACAAATTGTGCCTTTCAAAGACCTCTTGGATAATAACAGGTGCAATAACGTCCGCAAGTTGAAAGGGGGCACCATTTGGATAAATGCCCTTTTCTACACCAACGAAAGTCAGTTTAATGGCTTTATTTACATTGACACTAGGTTTATGCACGAGCACCTTGAGAGAAACCCATCCGGCATAACCCACGGAGACAACAATAACCGCTGCGAAAAGGTGTCTCCATGTTCTGCAGATGGAACGAAATAACCCAAGCAAATCTATCTCATCAGACTGAGCCGCTCTCACAGGGTCTGACTCAGTAATCGGACTAGCCATATTGTTCAAATTTTAACCTTCCCACTGTTTATAAAGCTTCCAGCCCCTTGACTAAAACGGAGCCAATAAAATCGATACTCTCCGCCCACTAAGCGGTGATTCTCATAGATATGCACTTCGGAATCAATGCCCACCCACCTGAGGCTCGGCGAAAAGTCTCTCTAACAACGGGCCAGATATACTAAAGTTTAAATTTCCGCTATAAATCAATAAGTTACAAATCAAAAAGAATTGACAGTATTCGAACAACTATATAACATAACCGGATTTACAAACACGCTAGGTAGAACTAAACGTGTTTACTTTAACTACTTTGAAAGAGCCAATCAAAAAACTCTACAGGCGCTCAAAACCACGTTCTAATACCTGCACGTAAAGGGCTGCTATGGTAACTCAGCAGAGTTTTATGTAAAACATTAGCTACATTTTTTTTCATTTACTACGGGCTTTTTCGACTAAGATAAGTCGACTACTACTAAAAATAGCTAAGTTACCCCAAAATAAAGAAAAGGAGTTACTGTGTAAATGTTAGGGTTATTGCTAAATGCACCAAGGAAGGCTAAAAGAGCCCTATCTTTGTTTTATGATACGACCGCCATCGCATTAGCGCTTTACGCATCTATATGCTTACGACTGGGCACGGTATGGGTAGATATCGGCCAGAAAGAAATGGCGAGCCTCGGAATAACCTTGATTGTCTCCCTGGTCGCTTTTATTAAGCTTGGCTTATACAGAGCGATTTTACGCTACATGGCACATCAAGCATTAATTAGCGTAATCATAGGTGTCTGCATATCCGGAACAGTTTTAGCTGCCAGTAGCTTTTTCATAAAAGCTTCCATACCGCGATCCGTGCCTTTTATATATATATTTACAGCTCTATTCTTTGTAGGCACACCCCGCTTGCTCATTCGAAGTACGGTGTCTCTTATTAGCCGTGCTAGGAAAGATATTGAAGAAAATATAATAATATATGGCGCAGGCTACAGCGGGTATCAGCTCGCTAACTCAATACAGAATACTCACTATAAAGTGATCGCTTTTGTAGATGATAATCCAAAACTGAAGGGAACCCTACTGAGAGGCTTACCCGTACATAAACCTAGGAACCTAGCCAAACTCATTAAGCTACACCAAATTACCAAAGTATTTCTAGCCCTGGGATCCGCTTCGAGAACTTGCAGATCGCAAATTATTAAATCCCTTGAACCTCTTGGAATCGGTATACAGACAATCCCCCCGATTCAAGACATTCTTAGTGGTAAAGCTAAAATTGAGGACATTAAAGACGTTGAAATTGAAGATCTGCTTGGCCGCGATCCCATCAAACCCGAACCCCGGCTACTCCACGCCTGTATTACCGGCAAGTCGGTAATGGTCACTGGAGCGGGGGGGTCTATAGGCTCTGAGCTTTGCAGACAGATTATTCGACAACGGCCTTCGAAACTGATCTTATTTGAAATCAGCGAGGCCAGTCTGTATCAAATAGAGCTGGAACTATCGAAACACATCGTAAAATTGCCCCACTCTGTTGAGCTAATCCCTCTTATTGGATCAGTGCAAAATCAAAGGCTAATCACGACAATTATGCAGACATTCGATGTACAAACTGTGTATCACGCAGCCGCATATAAACACGTCCCCATAGTTGAACAAAATATCATCGAGGGTGTACGCAACAACGTATTTGGAACGTGGTATTGCGCGGAAGCCGCAATTAAGGCAAACGTCGAGTCTTTTGTATTGATCTCAACCGATAAAGCTGTACGTTCCACAAACATAATGGGAGCTTCTAAGCGGTTCGCAGAATTGGTGCTACAGGGTTTAGCTCAAAGACAGCATAAAACTCGGTTCACTATGGTGCGTTTTGGTAATGTGCTGGGTTCTTCAGGCTCAGTGGTGCCTCTTTTTCGACAACAAATTAAAACGGGGGGCCCGGTAACGGTCACGCACCCTGATATTATAAGATATTTTATGACTATTCCAGAAGCAGCTGAGCTTGTAATTCAAGCAGGAGCAATGGGGCGAGGCGGAGATGTTTTTGTATTAGATATGGGAGAACCGGTCAAAATAGTTGAACTTGCCAAACGAATGATTCACCTCTCAGGGCTGGAAATAAAGGACGAAAACCATCAAGAGGGTGATATAGAAATTGAATTTTCTGGCCTACGGCCTGGCGAAAAACTTTTTGAAGAACTCCTCATAGGTGACAACGTGTCGGGAACTCAACACCCGCGGATACTTAGAGCGGAAGAAAAGTTGTTGACATGGCAAGAGATGGAAAAACTACTCACCAAACTCGAAGTTGCATGTTTAGGCTTACAATGCAACGACGTAAAGGCTGTATTGCTGGAAGCACCAACAGACTTTGTAAGTAAAGAAGGTTTCGTCGATCCCGTTTGGATCAGCAATGAACACCCACAAACAACTAAACCAGTCGACTATAGTGATTCAAAAATTGCCGAGCTACGCACATAAACTATTAAAGATAGATCTTGTGCAATGCCAATTTATCCGCTACTGCTACATATATAAAATATCAGCTTACCATCTTTCCCCACGAGTTATCATTAGGTAAATGCAAATGCATACTGCTGCCAAAACTAATTTTGCCGAAAAATATCGGCAAGCAATCTATAAAACTCTTTGCGCCGGCTTGCTGTTATTCACAAACAGCTTTTTAGTATTTCCTGAAGTGTCTTGGGTGAAGTCTACTTTCTATTGGCTAATACTCTTTCCCTGCATCCTGTTACTACCTCTAGAGATCAGACGTTTTCCATTCAAAAGTAAAGCCTTCTTAGGGTTTATGGCGTTACCTGTCTACCTGTGTATCAGCCACCTATGGGCATCTCAGGATGAAATCACTCGAGGTTTTTTATTCTTCCTTAAACAAATAGTGTTCCTTTTTACATTATTGTTTTCTCTGTGGGTAACCATCAGGCAAAACCGCAGCTTCTTTTTACAACTTACCTCCTCGCTAGTGGTGAGCGGAGCCTTTATGGCCTTCATTTCAATTGCTCAACATATCTTTATCAATGGTGATGTATTCGTTTATAAAGAATTAATGGGGTTTTCAACCAACGATTCAAATAAAGCTGCTGCCTTTCATTCCGTTCACTTGGGATTATGTTGCTGCTTTCTTTTTTTTAATACTGCTCTACGTAAATCAATTAACGCTAAGTTCTTACTCACCATTGCAATAGCATTAGATGTGGCACTAATTTATTTAACTCAGGCCAAAGGGCCCTGGCTAATAATCCCCATAGTTTGCTTTGTTCTGGTTATGTATAAAAGTACTATTTCTACGAGAATCATAACTTCCCTGATAGTAGCCAGCATTACTGCTATTGTAACCTGGTATTTCAAACCTATTGAGATTCTTGACGGTATGTTTAGCTACCGAATTAGGGTTACGCTAGTCAAAGAAAGTATAAGCCAGATGGAGGGTAACTTCCTATATGGGTTAGGGCTAACCTACAAACTACCTGTCAGCGACACAGGGCTAACCCACTCACACAACATATTCGCAGACAGTTTCAGATTTGGCGGTATCATAGCCCTACTACTCATGATAGGACAGGTACTATCAATAGTTTGGTTACAGGTTTCCGCCAATGACAACCTCAACAGCTTTATGGCTTTTGTGTGGTTCTTCGTCGGAGTGGGTCTTTTAAGTCTTTATGGTCAACAAGTATTGACTAGACCAGGGTATATATGGTTCTTATACTGGATTCCAGCGTCAATAACCATAGCCGGTTACCTAAACAGAAGTAATGGTCATTCCTCTATTTGTAACGGAGATGGAGTCAACCGTTCGCTACAAAGCTGACGTTCAGTTTATCCATAGGTGTCTGGAAGACCAATGTATTTCTGGATCATCACATGCACTCGGATTAGCGTTACCGTCTGGTGTTTTTGATTCTAAAGTTGCCCCCTTGTTGGCGTAATTTTATCCCCCGCCCCTCTGCCCAAAGCTGTTGTCGAAATGATTCTAACATAAAGCAGTATGTTCAATTTGGTGATCATTATAGAATCATAGATTGCTAGCTTTTTTGGTGTTGACATATCGATGTTTTTGACTTGAGCTAGGCCGGTAATCCCAGGACGTACATCGAATACTCCTCTCTTTTCTCGCTCCAAAGTTAACTGTATTTGGCTTGGCAGGCCTGGCCGCGGTCCCACGAGGCTCATATGTCCTAAGAGCACATTGAAGAGCTGTGGTAGCTCGTCCAACTTGGATTTTCTTAATAGATTCCCGAGCTTAGTTGTTGAGGTTGCCGGAACCAGATGAGTACCAATAGACGGAGTACCTATTCTCATGGTTCTAAATTTAACGAGTGTGAACTGCTTTTTGTGCCTACCAAGTCGCTTTTGAAAAAAGAGTGGAGACCCACTATCAAAAAAGGTTAAAACAAGGATGGCAGCCATAATTGGAATTGTCAGTATTATTCCCAGTAGGGAAAGTACAAGATCGAGAAATCGTAAAACTAACCTTCTATTTTTTACACTTTCGTGGTGATTTTTCATATAAGACTTAAGTAGATTTCATTTGATAACGTAAAATGTCTTTCGCAACCTTGAGACAGTCGTTCCCTTTCTAAATTGATAAGATTGAGCTACGAAACTTAATCCACCAGCAACGAGGAAAGCCACCGGTAATTGGTGGCACCAAACATTTAAACAAAATTGCGCATATTAGCGGCGCTCCAAAGTAAATATCCTCCGACAAAGCCAAGGGCTTTAGTCTGTGAGTCACTCAAAGCGCAGATGCAAACCTGAGGTTGGTTTGGTACTTACGCATCTATCATGTACCATTTCTTTTTGTTCGACTTTAATGAAACGAAATAGAATTTTGAATACAACCAGATGCACAGCCACACTCTCGTTAGATGGCTTTATAGCCGTATTCACTTACAATCTTCCCCGTTTTTAGTAAGAGCAATATGGACCCCTCTGATTTTCAACTCTTCCTCTGATAGATATCTAAAAGGGGCAGCCAGCGACTCGCGAGAAATAGGCAATTCACTCCAAGTAAATTCTGAAACTTTCTCTAAGTGAAATCCGACAGCAGTGATTAACTCAATCAATGCATTACAACGAATGCGATTGGTATAAAAACCTGACTGGCTAAAAAGAGGACGCTCCCAAACCTGTTCGCTGAATCTTAAATTATACAACCCTCCACCTAAATGGTCTTTTAAGTCTATATGATGTACAACCTTACCACCAGGCCGTAATACTCGATATAGTTCTTCCATATAACCCTCAAACTCTCTCTTGGGTAAGTGTTCCAACACTGAATTAGAGACAATAAAATCAATCGAATTCGACTCCATTAACTTTATCGATTCAATTCCTCTGATAGCATACTCTAGACCGATCCGATCATAAATCGCCTTACTGTCTTTGAGACTTATTAGATCATCACAACAAAACCCTTTATCTTCTAAATATCGGATCATTCTACGGCAGTCGTCATAACCCGACAAAGCTGCGTCAGCAACATCTACTAAATAACTCTTTGATGCTCCCATACGATTAGCTATTATCGCTGTAAAGATTGAATCACCAGGGCCAAGCTCAAGTACCTCAAATTCAGCACTGTCTTTTCTTTCAACAAATGTACACACTGAGGCATTATGGTGTAACAGATCACCATAGGCAGCATGCCGCAAAAAGGTATCATAAGCCCATTTTGGCTCATCCATCCGCCCACGCCTAAAAAGACTTATTCGACGCCACATTGGATAGCTCACAGGCAAACGGGATAGAACTATTTTTAACAATAATTTACATGTCGGAAAAAAAACTCTTTTAAAAAACATTACTCTTCTCTTATGTGGTTAACAATTTAGCCTGAGCCCGTGATTTTGTAACATTGCTGCTACACTCTGCGTCAACGAGTTCTGACCTCAACCCACTTTTCGTGAAAGTATCTTCAGCGCAATCAGATCTGTGCTTTTTATACCATTTTAACAAACTTACCCTTTAAAGCTAACCTAACAGCTTGGCCGATGAACTGATTGTTCGTTGTCACACTAAGCAAATGTTAAGACCTCATAAAGTTCGTCTAATATATGTCGGGATCGGCAACCTCTGCTAATATACAGTCGACAGGCTTGTGCACACCGAATAAGCATTGCCGCCACAGACATTAAATCTGCCTCGCTTTCTGACGCTTCGGTGTGCATGGATTCAATAACCCGTTTTGCCCTATCAAGCGCAAAATATTGTAAACCAACATACAGTATCCTAACTTTGCTTCGACCTTTGTAATCTCGACCACGTAATGCAACTTTCAGAATAATGCCCATTAACCTCTTGTGCTTTAAGCGCCATTAAACCGACGTATTGACACCCTCCGAGTGACGGCCTGAAATGACGGGCCATCAGATGCTCTCCAGTAACTCTCGAACAATGGCGACGTTGTCAGAGCAAATGCCTCGAAGGACCAAATCACTGGGTAGAGCTAGAAAGAGGCTCTCTGTCTGGCTGGATCGACAAAGAACCTGCGTGCCTCCACGTTTGTCCAGCCCGGTCGGCTTGATCTCACTTTTTTGTGAAGCTTCTGTCACCAATAGACGAATCGGTTATAGTTCAGACCGTTGGTCTGATAAAATTGGCTCCGGAGAGCCTGGATTGTATTCACGCATAAAATGTGTTTGGCGAGCTCGATTTATCTGTCATCATAAACAATTGACTATCACTGTTTTTTTTGTCAAAGGTTATAGGGTTTTTACAACAGCGCTCTGTTGATTCTATCAGGGCTCCGCTTGTTAACCTACCATTACCGCTTTGTACATTCTTCATTATGGAACATCATAGAGAATGACTCCTCAACTGTGTAGGGAGGTACCCAATCCAATTTATGTTTAGTATACGAAATGTCGACCTCAAGATCACCGGCTAGTCGATTTACAAGTTCTGCCTTACCCAAAAAGCTGGCAAAAGTTTTCAAAACTATAATAGGAACTGGTAGCAAAACTACTTTTCGCTGCAATCCCTTAGAAAGGTATTTCACGAGCTGTTTAGTCGAAATCGTTCGATCGTCAGACGCCAAAAAAGTCTGCCCTGCAGCATGAGGATTGGTAAGGCAAACCCTCATCAAATCCACCAAGTTATAAACACTAATCAGACTTCTTCTGTTGTTTACCATGCCCAACGGTAAAGGATTTCCCCTCTTAATCATTTTAGCCAATGTCTGGATATTTCCCTTTACACCCGGACCATAGACTAATGGAGGCCGAATAATAACAATTTCTAGACCTAACTTTTGCGATAGTTCTTTAAGCCCTATTTCTGCCTCCTGTTTTGATATAGCATAGGGCTCCTCGGGAGCAGCTACCTGATTGTGAGAAAATGGCGTAGCACTGCTCTCTCCGTTGACTTTAATACTACTAACATAAACAAATCGTTTAATCCCTGCATTAGCTGCCTGCTTGGCTAGGTTTATCGTGCCCTGGACATTTGTTGTCCTAAAAATGTCAAGCGAGTCGTCAGCGCTATCCTGCATAGTATGAACTCTAGCAGCCAAATGAATCAAGGCATCATTATTAGCAAGCGCTTTACCCCAATCAGTATGGGCGGTGATATCACCCACCACAAAATCTGTGATGTCGGGAAGACTTAGTTTACCTTCTGGTGAACGAACTGAAGCACTCACTCTAAGCCCAGTTTTTACTAACTGCTGGCACAAAGTTCTACCGATAAAGCCATTGGCTCCTGTCACAAGCACGCGCATTAGCTTAGCAACCTTTTATAAAGATCTAATGAAGCGGCCACGACAAGCTCCTCAGAAAACTCTTGCTCAACTATCTGACGTCCGCACTTTCCCATTTCTTTACGTTGAAACTCGTTTACCATCAGTTTTTCGAGGGCTGATGCTAAAGCGACTACATCTCGAGGGGGTACTAAAAGTCCATTCCTATTATTTCTCACTATCTCACGACAACCCGGCATATCGGTCGTGACGATCGCCCGACCACTAGCAGCAGCCTCGATAAGGCTTTTGGGAACACCCTCGCCGTAATAGCTAGGTAAAACTGCAATATGGGACTCCGCCCAAACCGCCGGTATGTCGTTCCGATGGCCGCACCACTCAATCAATCCCGACTCCTGCCACCTTAATAGCTGCTCTCGACTAACCGATGCTGGGTTTTCAGAATCAGGTTTACCTACTAATAGAGCCCTAAAACTAAGGCCATTCTCTTTAAGTATTTTTGTTGCATTAACAAACTCTCCAACACCTTTATCCCATAACATCCTCGACACCAAAGTTACCACCATAGGTCCGCTGGGCTCCCTCAGATTTTTAAATTGCTTAATATCGACTCCGGAACCACTAATTAGCTTTACTCTCGCGTCCGGAACAGAGAGAGACTGAAGCAGTAACTGTTGATCTTCTGGATTCTGGACGATTACGACACTATTGGAATTTCTAAATAGCCTACTATAAACAAACTTTATTACCGGCCTAAGTATTCGAGCCAACGGGCGATTAGAACTAAATATAAAACCAAGACCCGCAACTGCATTAACAACTTTCACATTTTTCAAGAATTTTGTAGCTATACTACCGTATATAACAGGCTTCAGAGCAACATGGTGAACTATATCCGGTTTTTCTTTCCTATATATACGAATGATCTCAAGTAGAAGTGCTAGTTCGCTGAGGGGATTTATGCTACGTCGACTCAATGTCAGTGGCAACAGCCGAAAACCTTCTTTCTCTATGACATCACCATGTTGCCGGACGCGAGTTGCCACTATCACATCGTAACCATTTTTTTTGGCTGCCCGGGCTATCGGCAAACGATGAGAACAAAAATACCAGTCTTCTGTAACAAAAAAGATTAACTTAGTTTTCAATTATACAGTTCTCAAAAAAACTTTATCGAAATAGTACAGCTAAATCTGCTTTTCAATACCAGCTAGGATCTACTTTACTCAAATAAATAGCGAAAACGCGAAAGAAAAAAATCTTACAGTAAATCTCTATAAAGCGATTTATAACCAACTACTACATTATTCAACGCATAGCATTTGTGAATCTTCTCTTTCGCCCTAACCTTCAAAAAGGATCTTTCTTCGTCCGAAGCCAAAAGCAACTTTTCGATGCCCGCTTCCAAAGCGGCTTCATCTCGCGGTGGGACAATTATACCAGAGTCACCAACGATGCTTGCACTATCGCCAACATCGGTGGCAACACAAGGGAGGCTAGAGGCCATTGCCTCGCCAAGGACATTGGGAAACGCTTCAGACCAAGAACTTTGACAAAAAATATCCATAACGCTCATAACACCAGGAATGTCATTACGCTCACCTAACAGGCGGAATCTGTTTCTTAAACTTACCGGGATCAAGCTACTCAACTCTCTATTTTCAATTACGACATCTCGGCCACATAGTACAACATACAAGCCAGGGTAACGAGAAACAAGGGAAGTGGTTACTTTCAAAAAACTCATGTGATTCTTCATCGGGTGAAAACGTGCCACATGACCTACAACAAATGAGTTGGCTGGGATCCCTAAACCTTCCCGCATACGCGACCGTGTATTATGAGAGTAAGAGAAAAGCTTCAAGTCAAAGCCATTGGGAAGCACTTTCCCCTTATACTTCGAAAAGCCAAGTGCCTCATGCTGCTGTCGTGATGTTTGACTGTTATAAAGAATCGTATCAGGAACTGTGGAAAAAAGGCGGTTTAAGTAAATGATAAACCTAGTCGAGGGTTTTTCATCCTTCATATTATAGACTGAGTGTCGGATATTCCAAACTACTTTAGTCTGCTTACGAGCCATTTTACTTGCAAAGGTTGACACTAAATTACCATGGTACATCCATCCTTGGATTAAATCAGGTTGGAATTTATAGATAATATTCCTTAATTTGAATACACTTGAAATAGACGGTCTTCCTCTCTGCATACCTAAAGTAGCTACCGGTACGCCTAACGCTCTAATTGATGCACCCACAGTCCCTTCATCTGTTAGAGAAACAACGAGGTTATCGAAATCTTTGCTTACCCCCCCTTGGAGCACGTTGCAAAGCGCCCGCTCCGCCCCACCAGTTGATAAACCGGTTATTAAATGAATGACTTTGTACATAGCTATCTTACGTTAGCACCTCAGCTCTACCAATTTCACACATTCACACAATAGACCTTTCTCTTGGTTCAACTCCTACACGCGTTCCCAAATAAAATAACCTTAAACCAAAAAGCGACCAAATAAACCGTGAAGAATAACCGTGATACAAAAAAGGCTCTTTAAGCTCTGCGATAAACAAAGCCCCGACTATAGGCAGAAAATAGAACACAAGGTTTTTGCTTAACACAAGCCTGGAAAAAGCTATAGCAATTGCTATATATATAAAAAACGCAAGAGGAATCCCAACAGCGAATATCGTTTTTACATATCCAATGTCTGAGTGTCTATTAGCGGGATCATTGTGGACCCCACCAACACCTGTTATCAAGTGACACAAAGACTCAGGAAGAAACAACATTTTTTTTAAAATCTCTGTTGTGCCTTCTTCTCTAAAACTCGATAAACCATCTTCGAGAAAAAACAAAGAATACTTCATCACCGTATTACTGACAAATTGTTCTAGTAAGGGAAATAGAGCTATTCCCCCAATAGTAAAAACCAGGACCCATGATAAAATTTGCCGCCTCCTCTTTAACATACAAAATAGTAGCAAAAGAAAAATTGAAATAAATCCTATACCGAGAAGCAGACCAGTTCTGCCGATATAGAGGGTAGCGAAAAGAAGTATCGTACATAACAGTATCGAGGTAATTGGCTTCAGCTCACCTCTTGCCGATAAGACAAGAGCAATCCAAACCATCAAAGCGTTTAAAAGAGAAAGATTAGCACCTCCAGCCGATGCAAGTCCGCGATGCCTAAACGGATGTTCTGCGTGTTTGATGTTGCCAGTCTCCGCCAGCATTCCTTCCAAAAATGCTTTAAGCTCAGAATTATAGTGACTTAATATAATCAGTATGCTGTTTATAACAGCGGTGGCTAAAACGAATTTCGCTAATCGTATATGAGCTTGATCGTTAGTACACCCCTCCCGCCACCAGATTCTTCCTATGATGTGACCAAAGGTTATGTAGATAGGAATTTGCAACCCAATTTTAAGATGATCGAAATCCGGTGCTCCATTTAGTAGGCCCATTAATATAGCATAGAACCCTATTCCCACCCCTAGTAATCCTATTATATACAGTTTTTCATTCCGTAATGAGCGGATCGTGGCACCTGGCGCTGATAAAAACAAGGCGAAGAGACCGATCAGGCCACCGTGCAGCACTCCTCCTTTTATAGCAAAATAAGGTGACAATATAAACATTGCCACCGCAAATCCAATAAAAATATTAACCAGAGAAGCTCTCTTCACAAGGTAAGTCAAAACAGCCTCCCAACTCTTTAGTCCTAACAATCTAAAATAAGAATGATTAAGTAATTACAACAAAGGTATAACCAACTTAGCTCTTACCCTCCAACTGTAAGAACGAAGAAGAGTTTCATAGGCATTTTTCGACATTTTTTCTGCAAGTAATGGATCGTCAGATATCCTCCTTAATGCGGCACACCACCCCAATATATCCCGAGGATCAACAAGCAAGGCAGAATGTTCGTGGACCAGAACCTCACGGATCACAGGTAAGTCTGATGCAACAATAGGGCGACTAGCGCTCATATATTCAAACATTTTTAGGGGGGACATGAAGCGTGCTATATCACCACCTTGTGCTGTTTCCACTTTGTTTTGTGGGGGTAGGAGAAGGATATCAAAACTTTGCATAAGCTCTGGAACTAAAGCAGCCTGCACTTGCCCGTGAAATATTACTCTCTCTTCGAGTTCCTGACGCCATTTATCAAAAAGACCATTAGCACCAACAACGTGATATTCATACTCCGGTGCTGTTCTCGCTAATCTTGCAATGACTTCCATTCCTTTTCCTGGATAGAGAGATCCGACATAACCCACCTTTAGTTTTGCACTTTTATTGTTACGAGTTCTACAACCTCCTGGTACATTACTTACATCTGCTCCATCATGGGCAACAACTATATCCTTGCCTTTTAAAACTGAAAATTTCTCCAAATAAGCCTGTTTGAGCGCATTGCTTATAACAATTAAGCGCTTGAAATTTGGATTTAAAAACAACAACCGCTCCAGCCCATATCTAAATTGATTACCTGGGAGTGAATGAGCTTCATAAATAAAAGAAATTCCAAGTCCACAGCTAAAAAATAGGCTATGCGGACACCTGCCGTATAGTAAGGTTGGTTTAAGAGATGTTAAATACCAAGCCACTCCAGCACCATAGAGTACGCTACCTAACTTTCCAGCAAAACGCTTAACAAATTTAATACCAAAATTGCTATTAACTCCATAATTCGACCAAATACTGCTGTTCTTTTTTGTATGCCCCTGTTGTCCAACTAAGGTAACGTTGTGCCCCTCACTCGCAAGTGCTGAACACATTTTCATCACATGCACGCTATTTGCCTGTGTTGACGGGAGTGTCGAGCTAGAAAGATATGCTATTTTCATTTAATCACTTTCCTGCGATCTCAGTTTTTTACGCTGGCCCTAAAAACTCCAACCAGACAACGAACCAACGAAACTTTAATTCGTAAAAAGACTTCTACCACATTTTCTTGATCGGTCTCGCAGCGACTCTTCTTTTTACACAGCTATAGGGTAGGCCTTTGGCCGCCAATAGTAACGTAACACTAAAACCAATTTAAACATCGCCCCCTCCTACTATAAAACGTCATAAGCCACTCTACTTTATTGTGTTCTAATGTCTGAATAGTATTTGCTTGCCTTTATCTATATAAAAATTGGTCTAACTTTAATATAGTTAAATAATATTAACCGCACAAAAAATGGTTATTCGCTTTATGTATCGTCTACCGCTTTTTTAATTTCATCAAGACTGAGAACCCTAACTTTATCTCCTTCAAATATCCCACAAGGCACCTCATAGTCTGTGAAAACTGTTTTATAAAAAAGACTGTGCAGATATGCTCTTTTTTCTGAACCGAATTTATCAAGAACTTCGGCTTTGGCACGAGAAACTATCGCACTAACACTCTGTTTATCTATATCTAAAAAATAATCTATCTTACTTACAAGCGAACTCAGATTTTTATGCTCATGAACAAAGCCAGAAACCCCATCCGCAACTATCTTATCCACCCATTCGACATCAGGGAGTAAGACGGGGACTTCCAAAAGCATAGCCTCTAATACAGAATTATTTAACCAAACTAAGTCAGCAGGAAGAACAAACAAATCCGCCAGACCATAATAAAATTCTCTGTTATCATTCATCTGGTGAATTTGAACCCGCCATCTGTCCTGCGGCGAAATTCTCTGAACTATGTTAGATACACTATCGACTTCATTACGGTTCCTAGCCCCTACAAGAAGAAAAACAACGTCATTTCGTCTTCTCACTAACTCTAATGCAGCCTCCGCGAGAAGGTCAACATTCCTCCAGACCTTAAAGGAGTTGAAGAACAAAACAACTTTCTGGTCTTTGCTTTTTTTAAATTGACATTTGGATAGGCCTTCAAATACCCCGTTGTGTATAAACTTAGCTTTTTCTCTCGGCACTATATCAAATTCATCAAGTTTAGAAAGCATATAGCTTTCCTTTATTTGAAACCTCTTTGAACATCTAAGTGCCAGCTTTACGGATAAGTCTTTTAAAAATCTACTTCTCCCAAAGTCTAACAACTCTCTACCAGTACAAATGACTGTAATAGGAGTACGAAAAAACAGACAAGAGCCTATCTTCAAAATCTCAAACAGAACACCCAAGCGTCCAAACTGATGCAGATAGAACTCAACAAGGTCAGGCTTTTCCTTTATCAGTAAAAAAACAAACTGAAAGAACTCAATAAAGTAGTTAGCGGAAAATTTTTTTGTGCGAACTTGCAAAGCAGGAGAAGGAAGCCGATCAGCACTTCTATAGGCGAGCAGATGATCAAATCCATATCTTTTTAATCGATAGTAAAGCGCCACATTACCGTCCGTTAGCGCACTCAAACCATCTACAAGTATTTTTTTCTGCATTAAAACCTTCCTCTAAAAAAATTCATAAAGTCATTAAAAATCTCAAAAAACAAAATAATTTTCTGCCCATAACTAGACACTGAAAGAAAACGCTTTAAAAATAGCGAATCTTTATCTGTAAAAATCTTGCTAACAAAAGAAAAAACAAAAGCAATTAAAAAATAGATTCCCGTAATTCCTATAAATACCCAGACGTTGTATACACTCAATGATCGAAATAAGATACAAAACAAGGCAAGCAAACCAAAATAAACAACAACTCCTTTGAGCTCATACCATTTGATCTTCAGGCCATATTTTCCACTAAGTAATCTATACAGGAGATAATTGCGCGCGAAGTCACCAAAAAGTGTAATAATAACAATGCCTAATATACCATAGACCTTGGCGCAAACGACACTTAAAGGGAGCGTAATCAAGACAATCAGCTTACAGTACATTGCCAAGTCGATCCGTTCTAATACTACAGCCATCAGGCCTGTAGAATAAAATAACGAAACCGTTAACCCCCCAAGGAGGACCACTGAAACGACTAACCAAGAATTAGAATACTGGCTTCCAAATATTAATGATACAAAAATATCGCTAAAAGCAACCAAATAGATTATAGGCACGCCAAAAATACAAAGCAGTATTTTGGTCATCAGATTTGCAATACTATTAGCTTCTTCACTAACTTGTTTCTCTGACCCGAAGCGATTGACCATTGCAGGCCTAAACACCGCATTTAATTCTTTTAAAGGTATAAGCTGAAACAGCATTTGATAAAGTCGATACCCCACTGAAAGTAGCCCTACCTGTATAGGGTTCAAGGTCGCAGAGGCAACTATCAAGCTAGAGACTTTACCGACAACAGCTGATCCAAATTCATTACCTAGGCTAAAAAACCCATACTTGTACACTCTGAAGCGATTACTTTTTCTCTTCTGTATATATTGCATGTTATCGGTGCTTCTTTTTAGACGTATAATATAGCGGGTAACAATCACTGCACCGGGAACTACTACAGTTACAAACCCTAAAGAACTTACTAACAACAAAAGTGATAAATTAATCCACGGCAATATGCTCAAATTAAGTGCCGTAGTAACTAACGACTGAACAATATAGAGCTTCGCCAATTTCCCGTGAAGCATCATAGAAGTAAGAGTTGCAGCTATTAATATATTTAGCAGCGCTAAAGCTATATAAAAACAAATGGGAATTAACACATCGTCAAAGTACGGAAAATTTAAAAAACCAATAAAAATTGAGGAATAAATATTTATTAGAAGTAGTATAAGAAAAATGGACACGACAGACAGAAAACAGGAATATACAAATAGCGACTTAATTCTGAAATAGTCCTCGAAACGGGCATATTCCGGGATGTACCTTGCTAAGACACACCCTATCGGAGTAACACTTGCAGCTCCCAACAAAGTAGCTATGCTAGCAACTAAACTGAAAGAACCAAATTCAGATACAGACAGGTGGCGGATCACCAAAAGCTGTGTAACTATTGAGGCTAGTTGGATAAAAATTTTATATGTATATGTCCAAACTATACTAGAAAGGACTGCAGACTTACTGTAATCCATGTGAGCTATTTTTTTTCAAAGTCATTTACTACATCGCATGTAGAACATCTCCATCGACCGATTGATTCATGCATCTGTAGGCCACAAGTACAAATTTGGCCAATCTTAGCTGCTGGAACTCCAGCAACTATTTCATACTCACCAACATTTTTAGTAACTACTGCTCCCGCTCCAACTACCGCATTATCACCGACACTAACACCAGACAATATGACAGCTGACGTACCGATCCAAACATTATCCCCCACCTTAACAGGATCGCTTTTAACTGCAGCTCTAGAAATGTCCATTGAATGATTACCGCTAATAATCCTGACCCCAGGAGCAAATAATACATTATGTCCAAAATAGATCCCATTTACCGCAGAAAAATAGCACCCCCCGCTGGATTCCATACTTGAAATAAACTTCTCTCCGCCCTTAAACTTAATATTACTGGGTGATGCTAACGTGGTCGTATAGTGAACGCTCAATGGAAACTTTGAATTCACACCAAACCACTTTTGAACTATGTGATTTATCAATCGAATGTTATTTCGTTTGGAGGGCCGAAAAAGTCGCTTTACCAGTAAGACAAAAAATTTCATTTATCTATACTCCTAACGTCACAGAGATGCATAGTTCAAAGCTTCCCTCGGAGAAGTTTTGGATCACAATGAAAAAATGAACTTTACAATTTCCTTTACGCACCTCCTACTAGCTCCACATTTACCAAGCGCATCAGGCCTTTCAGCAGGCACATTTATATTGCATAGCGCCTCACGGATCATAACAGGGTTAGCCCCAACCAACTGATTCCAACCCATATCGACTGTTTCTACCCATTCAGTTTCTTCTCTTAATGTTACACATGGGCGCCCTAACCAATACGCTTCTTTCTGCATTCCTCCCGAATCGGTTATCAGTGCCTTTGAGTTTTTGAGGAGTGTAATAGTCTCACCATATCCCAGAGGGCTAGTAACGATAACACTGCTAGGAACATTCACATTGGTACTTTGGATTACGCTTTGCGCCCGAGGATGAATAGGCCATAAAACTTTAGTGTCTATTTCTGCTAACTCATTTAGAATTGAGGTTATGTTTTCTCCATTTTTAGTATTTTCCGCACGATGCAAAGTTAACAAAAAGTATTCTTCAAAACAGAGATTGTGTTTGACTAACACCTCTGAGTTATCGAAACCTTTTGCCGCTTCTAACACCGCATCTTGCATCACGTCACCAACTTCTCGCACTCCATCTTTTATTCCCTCTTTTTCGAGATTTACTGTAGCTGTCTTAGTAGGGCATAACAGAAGCGACGAAACATGATCCGTAATTACCCTATTTATCTCTTCAGGCATATTTCTATTAAAACTCCGTAAGCCTGACTCAATATGTACCAATGGAATATTCATCTTTGAGGCTGCTAATGCTCCCGCCAAAGTAGAATTAGTATCTCCATAGGTAAGAACGCATTGCGGCTTTTCTTTTTGAAGAACTTCTTCAATTTTAATAAGCATAGCTGCTGTTTGCTGGCCATGTGTTCCAGAACCTACACTTAGGAAATATTTGGGGTTAGGTATACCTAATTCTTTAAAGAAGATATCGGACATATTGCCGTCGTAGTGCTGGCCTGTATGAACTATTATCTCATCAATATAAATGTTCTGTTCATTAGCGAAATTAACGAAAGCTTTGGATACGGTAGCCGCTTTAATGAACTGAGGTCGTGCCCCTAAAATGGTGATTAGTTTCATACCAGTTAATTCAAATTACCCAATCAATGTATATAGTTTTAGACGACGCCTTTTTGAGACATAAGTAAATACTTGTAGTTATCAAGCCCAAATGGACACCCAGTTAAGCCGCTTTAGGTAAAGTGGCAGCCTCATAATCATTTGGGCTCTGATGGACCAGGTAGATATGAAGTCGTCGGCTGTTGTAAAACACTGCTATATAGTCAATCACGTCCTGTTGTGCCACTTCACACACTTGATACACTCGATGACTTGTCCGTTCCGTTTTCAAGCTGCGAAAAAAGCGCTCGACCACGGCATTATCCCAACAATTCCCCTTGCGACTCATGCTACACACCATGCCGTGCTTTTTCAGCTCTGCCTGGGCATAGCTCGCGTACTGGCTATCGCGATCAGAGTGCTGCGGCAGGTCTCTCGGTGGCCGTATGCGCCACACCGCCATCGTCAACTCATTGGTCACCAACGCCTTCGTCAAGCGCTTGTCGATACCCAACCCACTACTTTGCGCGAGAACAGATCAATAACCACCACCAAGTACAACCAGCCTTCCTGGGCCCACAGACAAGTGATATTTTTCGACCATAAAGTAAAACAGCCTGTCGAGCCGATTAGGTGCCACAGGGTAGTTATAGCGACTATGGGTGGCTACTCTAAAACGCCTCGCCGGCAATACCCGCAGTCCCAACGTCTGCATCAAGTTTCTCGCCTGATGGCGCCCAATATTAAAGCCCAAGACCTGAAGGCATTCGACATACGTCAAGAACCGTAGGTCCTGGGAACGTTCAAAAATGTCTTTGTTAGTCGCTTTCAGCTCGCGATCGCCACCCGCCCCAAAGCCTTTAAATCCACTTCGGCTAACGCTCATGGCACGCACAACAAGGTCACGGGATAGGCCTTCCTCTCCTGCCGAATAAAGTCGAGCCTACAACCGCCTTTTTTAAGATCTCCCGCCCCATTTCTAGGCGTTTCACCTGCGCCTCCAACTCGCGGATTCGCGCCTGCTCTTTGATGGGCTCGGCGCTTGATGGCTACCCACTATCAGTTGTGCCGGTGGCCTTCCAGCGCCGACTCCCCAAATTTCTGGTGGCCTCAAGTACCTTGTACCCCTGTTCAATCACTAGCCTCACCGCATCCTGCTTTAACTCATCGGTATATTTGCGTCTCTTTTGTACAGTCATTAAACACCTCGCTAGCGCTATTTTCACGCTTAAGGGTGTGTACATTCAAATTAAACCACTTCAACTCTGTTCTTACACAAGCTAATAACTTCCATACCAAGTCTCACCACACTTCGGTCTATTCAAAATGGAGCAATGAAAAATGTTACCCCACTCTGTTTAAAGCCAGAAGACCAAAGTCCGCTTCTGGCATCAGCCTATATAGCTCATTGTGCTATGGAGAAAAAATTCACCACTCAAGGCCTTTTTTACGTCCCAAAGGTCTTTATTTTCGCTTTAGTGCATGCTCTATTTAATTCCTCTACAACAATTAGTTGCTCCTCTTCTGACAGGTTTGGATGCATGGGTATACTAAGCACATGTTTAGCTAACCTTTCACTTACCGGTACAAAAGCAGCGTCATCACTTATGGCAGGCTGCTTATTCAGTGACATAGGGTAATGAATTGCTGTTGGGATACCTGCCTGCTTCAAGTGGTTTACAACACAATCGCGATGCTCCAACACGATCGTGTACTGCGCGTACACACAACTATTCCATTCGTTAATAAAAGGAGTTTTTACTTCAGGACAAATATCATTGAATAACTTCGTATACTTGGCACCGAGCTCGCCTCGAAGCTCAAGTTCTTGCGGAAATATCACAAGCTTCGCCAATAAAACAGCCGCCTGAAGTGTATCAATGCGACCATTAACACCCACTCTAACGTGGTGATAACGATAATCTTGTCCGTGCTTGCTAATTTGACGCATGACTGTCGCAAGCTCATCATCGTTTGTGAAAACCGCTCCTCCGTCTCCATAACCTCCCAGTGGTTTCGACGGAAAAAAGCTAGTAGTTCCAACCGTTGTTAACCCACAGGATCTTCGGCCCTTGTATAACGCACCAAAGCTCTGTGCACCATCCTCGATGACAGGTAACTTATACTTTTCAGCGATTTGATTAATTTCATCAAAATCAGCGCATTGCCCATATAAACTCACTGGTATTACTGCTTTAGTATTCTCGGTAATCGCTGCTTCCAATAGTTGCGGATCAAGGTTATAAGTTTTTTTATCAACATCTACATATATGGGTTTAGCGCCAAGAAGCGCTACTATCTCTGCCGGGGCGATATATGTAAAGGCTGGAACAATAACTTCGTCGTCATGACCAACGCCTAAAGCCATCAGTGATATAAGTAATGCATCTGTTCCGCTAGAAACAGCAATACAATTCCTAACACCAACAAAGCTAGCGAGAGAGGCTTCTAGCTCAGACACCTCCGGGCCAAGAATATACTGTCCATGTTCTAAGACGCCTTTAATTCTTCGGTTGATTTCTTTCTCGATCTGGCGATACTGTGCATTTAAATCAATAAATTGCATACAAACACTTCTTAAACGACCAGGTATTTAAAACTTTAGCTAAGAGAGTCATAAACTAGTTCTTTGAAATCACACTACCACGTAACTTATAGACACAGTTCTTATGTGGGCAAACTGTCTCCGCATTTCCTTCCAATGGTAAGTCTAACTGCTCTCCATATTCACTCATCCATCCAATTTGCTTAGCAGGAACGCCAGCAACCAGAGCGTAATCAGGTATATCTTTTGTAACAACAGCACCAGCACCGACGAAGGCATGTGCCCCTATGGTCACACCACACACGATGGTACAGTTAGCACCCAAAGTGGCACCGCGCCTGACCAAAGTGCGCCTATATTCGTTCTTACGATTTATGGCCGTACGAGGATTATAAACATTAGTAAACACCATACTCGGACCACAAAACACCCCATCTTCCAAAATCACACTATCATATACCGATACATTATTTTGAATCTTACATAGATCACCGATCACAACGTCATTACCCACGAACACATTCTGACCAAGTGAAACACCGGCACCAACTCTAGCACCACTACATACGTGCACAAAGTGCCAGATTCGCGAACCTTCACCGATCTGAGCACCGTCATCAATGACTGCGCTGTCATGTACCTCGTATGTCATATAGACACCTTTTTTAGAAATGGGTGGTAGTCCCCCACCAAGCCTCTAACCTCAGCTGTACGAATATCAGCTACTGTCTCAATTGCGACCCGATTTTCCTCTAGACCAAAACCTCCCCCCACCAGAATCTCTTGGTAACTGCGAGTATGTAAATCCGCAAAGCCCTCAGAAAACTCAATCTCCTTACCATCGACAACAATCGAACGAAAAGTTCGCTGCGCTGCTTTTTTTATAGGGGTTGGAATATCATCAAAATCACATGACAAGAACCACCGAACTCGAGCGTTCTCATACTCGAGATATCCCGCCGATTTGTTATCGGCGTGACAGTGCACGACGTTTTCTTGCAGCGCACCAAATAAATAGTGAAGCATATCGTAAAAATGTACACCTATATTTGTTGCAATACCGCCAGATTTCTTCACATCTCCCTTCCACGACTGCATATACCAGCTCCCGCGAGAGGTAATGTAGGTCAAATCCACTTCGCATTTTTTGTTAGAAGTATCTTTTTTTACCTTCTCATGTAACGCAATAATCTCTGGATGCAATCGTAGTTGGAGGATGGTATTTACCTTTCGACCACTATCCCGCTCAACATCCAACAAACCATCTATATTCCACGGATTAAGCACAAGAGGCTTTTCGCAAATTGCGTCACAATCGGACCTTAAAGCAAACCTGACATGCGAGTCATGCAAATAATTGGGCGAACAAATTGATATATAATCAACCTTATGCTCATGATTACTTCTCCTCAGCTTATCAATATGTCTATCAAATCTCTCATATTCTGTAAAAAATTTAGCGTCGGGGGAGAAACTATCTATTATCCCAACAGAGTCACTAGGATCTAAAGCCGCCACCAATTTGTTTTTCGTTTCTTTAATTGCTCTCATGTGACGTGGGGCTATATAACCAGCAGCGCCGACTAACGCAAAGTTCTTCATAACACTAGTTTATTTTCCTCAAGTAGACATTGATGTGCATGAGATTATTTCTAAATCTAGGGTAATCGGAAAGCCTACCGCGCTTTAAATGAGAAGAGACTTAAAGTCCACAAAAACTCCATTAACTGACAAACCTAATTCCAGCAAAATAGTCTTTATACACAAGTAATAACTCCAGCTTAACAAACAAGCTACTTATGTCCATGGACCAGCTATATCAACTGGCTCTGTAATTCTCCTAACACTTTTATTGGATAACCGTACCACTCTGGTAAAGCCGCAACCCGCTTTATCCTAGCGTCACAACCCAAAGTTAGATACTTTTCTCGAATTTATCTCCCGCAGACAAATAATCGAATCCAAGCTCAATGACTGCATGAATTGCATCGGGGTCAATAAAGCACGCACCACAATGATGTGGGTAGACTTTCTTGTTAGCCAAAACTAAACTTTCTAAGCTCAAAAGATTTAAATAATATAGATAAAGATGCTAGTGGCCCAAACTCTCATTAACCCGATCCCGCATCTCCTTCCCAGGCTTAAAATGCGGCACATACTTCCCAGCCAACTCCACAGAATCCCCAGTCTTCGGATTCCGTCCAATCCGCGGCGACCGATAATGCAGCGAAAAACTCCCAAACCCCCGAATCTCAATCCTCTCACCAGCGGCAAGCACCTGGGACATATGCTCCAACATCAACTTCACCGCCAGTTCCACATCTTTCCCGGACAATTGATCCTGGTGCTCAGCAAGGTGTTCGATTAATTCAGATTTGGTCATAATCTTTCCCTAGTGTTGCATAAGAGTTATTGTGGTTAGTAACGGCAACGAGCTTCCCTAATGTTGTGGAAGTATGGAAAGGGGCGACTCACGCCGCCCCTCCGCCCTACTGCTTGTCCCGACTCTGCATCTGCGCCTTGATCAAATCACCAATGGTCGCCGGTTGAGCCTGCTCAGCCTGCTTGGCCGAATGCTCTTTAATCGCCGCCTTCTCCTCATCAGTGTCTTTCGACTTGATGGAGAGGTTAATGGCGCGATTCTTGCGATCAATGCTGATAATCTTGGCTTCCACTTCGTCGCCTTCTTTCAACACGTTACGTGCATCTTCAACTTTATCGCGGCTGATCTCTGAGGCCTTCAGGGTCGCTTCTACATCTTCCGCCAAAGTAATAATAGCAGCTTTTGCATCCACCTCTTTCACAGTGCCCTTAATCACAGTGCCCTTGTCGTTGGCGGCTACATAACTGGAGAAGGGGTCTTCCTCCAACTGCTTGATACCCAGCGAGATACGCTCACGTTCCGGATCGATGGCCAAAATAACGGTCTCCAGCTCATCGCCCTTCTTGTATTTGCGCACGGCCTCTTCACCAGCTTCTTGCCAGGAAATATCGGACAGGTGCACCAAACCATCGATACCACCATCCAAACCAATGAAAATACCAAAGTCTGTAATCGACTTGATCTTGCCGGAAATCTTGTCGCCTTTGGCAAACTGTCGGCCGAACGCATCCCACGGATTTTCCTGACACTGCTTGATACCCAGGGAAATTCGACGCCGCTCTTCGTCAATATCCAAGACCATGACTTCAAGCTCATCACCAACCTGCACAACCTTGGACGGATGGATATTTTTGTTGGTCCAGTCCATTTCAGAGACGTGCACCAAACCTTCGACACCCTCTTCCAACTCGGCGAAACAACCGTAGTCCGTGAGATTGGTAATCTTGGCTTTGATGCGGGCACCTTCCGGATAACGCTGGGTAATAGACACCCAGGGGTCCTCACCCAACTGCTTGAGGCCGAGGGAGACGCGGTTGCGCTCGCGATCAAACTTCAACACTTTAACGTCAATTTCATCGCCGACATTGACAATCTCACTCGGGTGCTTAATACGCTTCCAAGCCATATCGGTGATATGCAGCAGACCGTCAACACCACCCAGGTCAACAAAGGCACCGTAGTCGGTCAGGTTCTTGACGATACCCTTGACCGCCATACCCTCCTGCAAACTGGCCAGCAATTCTTCGCGCTCGGCAGAGTTGGCCTGCTCCAAAACAGCGCGGCGAGACACGACAACATTGTTGCGCTTCTGGTCCAGCTTGATAACTTTAAATTCCAGCTCTTTCCCTTCGAGATGAGTCGTTTCGCGCACGGGGCGAACATCGACCAGGGAACCCGGTAGGAAGGCGCGGATGCTGGAAACATCGACCGTAAAGCCACCTTTAACCTTACCGTTAATTACGCCTTTAACCACTTCATCGGCGGTGTGGGCCGCTTCAAGTACTTTCCAGGCTTCTGCGCGCTTGGCTTTTTCACGCGAGAGGCGAGTCTCACCAAAGCCATCTTCAACAGTCTCCAGCGCAACCTGAACTTCATCACCGACATTGAGCGTGATCTCGCCCATATCGTTGTAAAACTGTGCAGCAGGAATAACACCTTCAGACTTGAGACCGGCGTGTACAGTCACCCAGTCTTTATCAATATCAATCACAACACCGGTCACTATGGAACCGGGGACCATATCAACGGTCTTTAAACTTTCTTCAAATAGTTCAGCAAAGCTTTCGCTCATTAGATTACCCATCAATATACAGCACAGAACCATCCAGCCGCGTCCACCTGTGGTCTAACCCGTAATCGGGCTACAGGGAATCGCCAACATCGTCGAACTGCTCTACCACACCGCCAGATGTGTGGGCCGATTTTACTTGGGGTGACAATCCGGCAATCCTGGCAGACCAGCCTTGTCACCCATCCTAAAAATGGTCCCTGTCACATGGGCTTTATGCCCGTCGTTATACAGGGACCGTCGGAGGCGCAAACGTACCAGAATCCTCCTTGTACATCAAGGGCTTACATGATTTTACACATTAAACACTGGGCGGGGTTTATTTTCCAGTGCAGAGGCACAAATCCGCTCGGCCGACGCCGGTAATGAACCGGAAAATGACCCAGGTCAACACCAGGGTCCCAATCTGACATAGCGAAAATTGAGCCCATACAAAAAGAGCCTATCCCGGGGGATAAGCTCTCTTTAACTACCTTAATATGGCTCCGCCTGCTGGGCTCGAACCAGCGACCCAATGATTAACAGTCATTTGCTCTACCAACTGAGCTAAGGCGGAACGGAAACATTGGCCCCAGCCAATGTAGGGGCGCATCTTATAGAGGGATCGGGGCCCTGTCAACTGTTTATTTGAGTTAGTAACTGTTTGTTTTCTATATGGTTTTTCGTAGATGGCGGCTCATACCTGGCCTATCACATCCATATAAATTTGATCTATCGGAAGAGACAAGTTCACAGACTCTAAGACGGTGACTTCCCCGCCTTTATAGGTGTTCAATACCCAGTTTTCTCCGACCCGCCGGTATATATCAGCGCCAATCCAGTCCTGGCCGACCAGCATATACTCTACCAGGGAGGGAATAGACGTATAAGCTGCCAGCTTTTCAAGTCGGTCCCTGGCTTCTGTGGTGGCGGACAACACTTCAATTAGTAGTGCAGGCTTGTCTTCATAGTAGTCGTGAGGCGGGTTGGAATCATATGAAACCATCAAATCCGGATAATAAAAGCATTCAATGCCCGCAGTCCGTATATTTAACTTCATATCCGCCATATAAGTCCTGCAAGACTTCCCTTGCAGATAATCGCCTAGCAACCGGACCAGTGCCATGGCTATTAGATTATGTCGCCGGCTAGCGCTAGCCTTGGCATAAATATAACCATTGACATATTCATGCCTGATATCACCCTCCTCCTCTGATCGAATGTACTCATCAGGGGTAAGAAGGGTCACTTTTTGCGCAATCGGCATAAATACTCCGCTCCCCGCCTAACTGCAGCACCAGCAGCCACTATGCTTGCTGCCACGATGCTAATGAACCCAACGGCGTTTAAACCTCCTCACATGCTCCACGCCCCACCAAGTTCACGAGGCGTATACAAGGCCCTAAGGGATAACATTGTGTCTACTAACTCGACTAAAAGCCGACAAGAGATATCATAGTGTCTTTTAACATTTAATAATCTACTCCCCCTCAGCCCCCCTCACCGCCTTGGTCGACCCCCAGGACTTACAGCTCGGACACAACCAATGCAACTGGTTGCCGGAAAAACCACAGGATTGGCAGGTGTATGTAGAGCGGGCCACCATCAGTTGGTCGATCAGTTGTTTCACCAGGCCGAGGTTTTCTTTTAGGCGGGTATTGGTACCATTTTGGAATTCCAGTAGCCGGCCGACCGCTTTCAGCGACGGACGGGATTGCAGGTGATCGCCGATAAAACCGGCGGCTGCCACCTCGCCCTGCTCCTGGTTAACCCGCTCGGCCAATGACAAGATCACGGAGCTGCTGGGGTGTTCTTCCAAGAGCTGATTGAGGTATTTCTTCAGGTCCCCGAGCTTGCCCAGGGCCTCATAGCTGGCAATCACCAGGGACAAGGACTCGGGAATATAGGTGGGGTCCTGCTCCGGAATCCGCTTCAGGACTTTGATCGCCTCGCGATGGTGACCCAACCTGTGTTCGAGGTCACCCAATAGCAAACTGGCCCGCACGGACTCCTTGTCATAGCTGAATGCCTGCTTCAGATGCCGCCGCACCGACAGGTAATCGGAGCGCTCCAGCGCCTCGTCAGCCAACTCGCAGCAAAAGTGAGCCTGGGCCACCCGCCATTTCAGCGGTAACTTGGCAAACCGGCGGCCGCCCAGCAAGTCCACGGTATGAATGGCTTTCTCCCACTCCCGCTCGTCCCGGTAGATTTCCGCCAGGTGCTCCAGGCAGATATCCCGGGTGGCCTGGGAGGCGGATTCCGCCAATTCCTGCAGCAAACTCTCGGCGCGATCCAGAAGGCCGGCCTTAATATAGTCGCGGGCCAGTTCCAACTGCGCCTGTTGCAGTTGCAGGGGCGATAATGAGGGCCGGGCCAGCAGATTCTGGTGGATGCGAATGGCCCGTCCGGCCTCGCCGCGCTTGCGCAGGAGGTTGCCCAGGGCCAGGTGAGTCTCCAGGGTTTCACTGTTGACTTCCAGGGCCTCGATAAAGGTATCTATAGCGGCATCCGGCTCTTCATTGAGCAGGTAGTTGAGACCCTGGAAATAGCGGCTGTCCAAACCCGAGCGGGCCAGGGCCTGTTGTTTCTTTTTATGCCCGCGCCAGCCCAGCCAGTAGCCGATGGCTATGGCGACAAAAACCAGTGGGATCAGGCCCCAATCAATCATGATGCTATGTCCGCAGCGGCGCCGTTCGGAGTTTGGCTATCTCTTTTTCGTAGCCGCTGACCTTCCGGTTCAGCAGCAATACCTGTTTCTTGGCACCGAAATAGGGCAGCAGGCTGACAAAAAAACCAAACAGGCCGCCTGCAAAAAAGAACAACAGCAGCAACAAGCCTAAGCCCGTGGGCACAAAGGTGATACCAAATAGATTCAAGGGTACTTCAACGGCATTGCTGGAGTGGAATACAAAGCCAACCACCAGAAAAAGGCACACCACCGCCAGCAGCACTATACGTTTTAGCCATAACATGGAGTAAACCAACCTAAATTCAGGGTATAACGCGGTCTTCGAAAGCCCTCATCACCGCGTTAAATACATCATCTATGGACATGCCGGTACTATCCAGCAACAACGCATCCTGCGCGGGTTTTAGCGGCGCGGCGGCGCGACTGCTATCCCTTTCGTCCCGGGCTTCGATATCCGCCAAAATATCGTCGAAGCTAACAGACTCGCCTTTCTCCAGCAACTGCTTGTAACGCCTCTGGGCCCGTTCGCGGGCGCTGGCGGTAAGAAAAACCTTCACCGGCGCGTCGGGAAACACCACTGTGCCCATATCGCGGCCATCCGCTACCAGGCCCGGTTGCACCGCAAATGCCCGCTGTCGCGCCAGCAGTGCCTGCCGCACGGTGGGCAGAGCACCGACCCGGGACGCATTCATCCCCCCCTCCTCCGACCGGACTTCCCGGGTCACGTCGGCGCCTTCCAGGATGATTTTCACACCGGCATCGGCGCCGGTTTCGAACCGCACATCCAGATTTGCCGCAATTTGCGCCAGCGCCGGCTCGTCATCCATAGCGACGCCGTGGAACTTGGCGGCTACCCCGGTTACCCGGTAGAGCGCACCGCTATCGAGAAAATGATAACCGAGTTTTTGCGCCACTAACTGGCTGATGGTCCCCTTGCCCGAGCCGCTGGGGCCGTCAATAGTGATAACGGGAAATGACATAAAAAACAAAACTCCTTAAAATGCTGACCGCCACATGGATTTGATTGCGGGATAAAAAACCTAATCACTTCGCACGAATGCCGCTGTCTTAAGCGTATTTGCACCGGTTTATCGACCTGATCCAATCGAACCGGCTTCAATTAAACGCACTGAAGGTAGGTCTGGCACTGACTGGGGCTTTCAGAAACTCTCGACAGCAGGGATGCTGTCGGGACCAAAAGTAGGCGCTTTAGGCGAGTCCCCAAGGACGGGATCACGACGTGTTTCTGAAAGCCCCAGTCAGTGCCAGACCGATCAATTGGAGCATATTTGCTTAAGGAAATGCCATTCCTAACAGCACCTAGGTACCATCAAAAGTAGTCTCCTCAAGCGAATGCCATTCGAGTAAGGCCCGATATTGTGGCTGCTCACGGGAAGCAAACTTGGCCCAAGTGCCAAGCCGCACAGTCCTCCAACCAACCTGTTAGCATCGCGCCCAAAGCACCCACGACAGGTCAATTCCACGTTACCAACTCATTTGCCGAGCGATTTTTCGATCCCAGCGCAGACCTCCGCCGGGTCCTCAGCCTGGGTAATCGGGCGGCCAATAACCAGGTAACTACTGCCGGCAGCAATGGCATCGGCAGGTGTCACCACGCGGCGCTGGTCGTCAGCGGCGCTGCCGGCGGGCCGAATACCGGGGGTAACGAGACAAAAATCCGTGCCCAGGGACTGCCGTAAAACCGGGGCCTCCAGCGCTGAACACACTACCCCATCCAGCCCCGACTTTAGAGTCAACTGCGCCAATAGCTGTACCTGCTGTGCCGGCGCCCGCTCGACACCGACCGCCGCCAGATCACCGGCATCCATACTGGTCAATACGGTGACCCCAATCAGTAGCGGCACCCGACCTGTACGCCCGGCCAAGGCCTCTCGCGCCGCAACCATCATTCGCTCACCGCCGCCGGCGTGCACATTCAACATCCAGACCCCCAAATCGGCCGCCGCCACCACCGCTTTGGCTACCGTATTGGGAATATCGTGAAATTTCAGATCGAGGAAAATATCGAAGCCGCGAGCAATCAATTGCTCGACTACCTGGGGACCACAGGACGTGAAAAGTTCTTTACCCACCTTCAACCGGCAGCTCGACGGGTTCAGACGCTCAGCCAATTTTAAACTGTCGGCCGCATTGTCATAGTCCAGCGCGACAATGATACGGGGTCCGGCTGTGCGGCCTCCCGAAGGGCGGGGGCCTGTACCGGCAGCAGGTTTACTCGCCTGGGAAGTACCCGATGTCATGGCAAACTCTCCGCACAAAAGCGGGAGTATACACCGATAGAAGCCGACTGATAAAAGTTCATTGATTAACCCCGCCTACCAGGGCATAGCTCTGCGGGCGCGCATCGCGTCCCTGATGCCTCGATAATCCGTTATCGAGCTTCATCCCTGAAGCACCCGTCCGTCTCCTTTGACGGGGCCCGCAAAGCTATGCCCTGGTAGGCGGGGCAGCCAAACGCCGGCTGGACCGGCTCTAACGGTTATTTCAGCAGGATGCGATCGCGATTCTTCTCCACCAGCTTGAGGCCAATCCCCTTGACCTCCGCCAACTGATCTGCCGAGCTGAAACCGCCGTGACTCTCACGCCAGGCCACAATGGCTTCCGCCTTGGAGCGGCCCACGCCCTTGAGTACCAGAGAGAGTGTCTCGGCATCGGCTGAATTGATATTGACCTGGGCCGGCATTTGCTGAGCACCGCTTTCGGCGACCGCCGCAGTGGATGCAAGAGAAAGTAAAAGCGCGAAAACAAAAAAGAGAGAAGAAACAACTTGTTTCATTACATAACCTCCATGTTAGGTTGAGAAGTCAGCATACGCCGCGAAAACGAGAAGTTATACTGGAAAAAAGCTGAAAGTTTTGTGAGAAATTGCTTACAAAAGTGGGGAATTTCCTACAGCAATGTTGATATCTGCAACCCTTTATCAACAGTTTCCCCTTGCGATCCGCAGCTAAGTGTCGACAGAGTTTGAAAAAAATCGATCACTCAACGACCTGAATAAAAATCAGAAACTCCAGACTGAGTTAAACAACCTGCATAGAATTAACAAGGTCGGAGACGATGGAACGCCATCAGGCATACTTGCATCAGTTTATCGATCCCTGTCCCAATCGCACCGGCATTGATTAAGCATACTGAAGGTAGGCCTGGCACTGGCTGGCGCTTTCAGAAACTCTCGACAGCAGGGATGCTGTCGGGAAGCCCCCAGGGACGGGTTTATCGAGGGGGCGCCTAGCCCGTGTTTCTGAAAGCGCCAGCCAGTGCCAGGCCGTTCAATTGGCACATTTTCGCTTAAGGCAAGCCCCAAGGGGCGGGGGTACCGAGAGGATACACTCTGTGTTTCTGAAAGCCCCAGTCATAGCCAGACCAGCAAATTAGCAAACGATTTCTTAAGGAAGTGCTGTTAAACGCCTCCTTTTCAAGCCAGAGAACGGCTACAAAATCAGGAAATTTCCTGCGAGAACCTTGTCATCACCCACTCTCTGTCAACACGCAGTGCATTCAGGCTTCGTCGGAAAAAAAGCGCTTCAATTCAATCAAATGGATTCATCAACTCGACACCCGTTGCGGCGAAATCGCCGATATTTCTCGTCACCAGGGTCAGACCAAAGGTGAGCGCCGTAGCGGCTATTTGCTTATCGAGGGCATGTTCATAATGAGGGGTTCTCAACCTTCCCCAGACCTGCGCTTCCGCCTCAGTGAAATCCAGTATGTTATCGGAGTAGGCGTCGATTATTGTCGTTAACCATGCCTCCAGGCGATCCGCTTGTCGCGTATCGCCCCGGTGTCGAATCATCTCCACACCTCGCCTGAGTTCACCGATGGTGATTACACTGATAAAAAGCCGAGCGTCCTCTTGATCGGCTTGCCTGAAAAACGACTTGACACCACGGTTGGCTTTGGCTTTTTTCCTGATCTCGCTGATAACATTTGTATCAATTAAATACATCGCCTTCCCTGTCATCCTGAATGCGCTCGAAGTCGGAGTCTTCCCCCACATTGGGGATTGATCTCAGCACTTCGGCAAAGCTCCTTCTTTTGGGTGCCAGCAGTACAGATTCTAAAATTTTCCGGTGCTCCGCCTCTGCGCTGACACCATGCTTACCGGCACGGGCCTTGAGGCTTCGTACTATAGCATCATCAATGTTTCGAACGACTAAATTCGCCATAGGTCACCTCCGTAGCACTATTGCCAGCGACCAGGGATGATAGCATTGCTATCACTTGAGTGCAATCAGTGATAGCACCTTGGGATGGACCTATATAGCTTGCCAAACCACAAAACCACGAGCCTCGATAAGAAGGCTCTGGGCAAGTTTGGCACCCACCAGCTTAACCAAGAGCCGCAGCACCTGCCTTTAGCCAGACTGCTTTGACTAAAAAGCAAGCACTACGACCCCTTACACGACCCCTTACAAGCCACTACCGCTTCAACAACTTCTCAATATCCACCGCCCCCCAATGGGGAAAATGCTTGCGCACCAACGCATTCAACTCGATTTCAAATTCACTGACCGCATCCGGGTCGAAACTCTTGGCTTCAGTTTGCTGGAGGCTCTCAACCACCATACCCGCCCCAACCGTAATATTCGTCAACCGATCAATAACAATAAACGCACCCGTCGCCCGGTTACGTCCATAGGGATCCACCGCCACCACCTGATTCAAGGTAATGTCGACCAAAGCAATATCGTTTAACTGGAGCAAATCCGCCTGGTGCAATTCCTGCGTATTGACATCAATGCGATGATCCACATTCTCGACCTGGCCGGTAACCGCTTTGCTGGCAAACTTAAACAGGTACTGCCTGCCCGGCGATAAGGCCGCCTCCGCCATCCAGACCACATGCGCCTTCAGATGGTTGGACTGGGTCACCTCCTGCGCCGCATGCACAATCAGATCACCGCGGCTGATATCGATTTCGTCCTCCAGCGTCAGGGTCACCGCCTGTCCCGAGAAAGCTTCCGGCAAGTCGCCATCGAAAGTGACAATATCGGCAACCCGGCTGGTATTTCCCGAAGGCAACACCTTCACCTCATCGCCCACCTTGACAATGCCCGAGGCAACCGTGCCGCAAAAACCGCGGAAGTCCAGATTCGGCCGGTTGACATACTGGACAGGGAAACGAAAGTCGGTCAGGTTCTTATCGTCCCTGATCTGCACCGACTCCAAAATATCCATCAACGGCTGGCCGTCATACCAGGGCATGTAGTCACTGCGGTTAACCACATTGTCGCCGTCCAGCGCCGATAGCGGCACAAAATGAATATCCTGCATACCCAGCTTTTCGCCAAACTGAATATAGTCCGCTTTGATTTTGTCGAAAATAACCTGGCTGAAATCAACCAGGTCCATCTTATTGATGGCCACCACAATATGCTTGATGCCCAACAGCGAGGCAATATAGCTGTGGCGCCGGGTTTGCGTCATCACCCCGTGACGGGCATCGATAAGAATAATGGCAAGATCACAGGTGGAAGCACCAGTGGCCATATTGCGGGTGTACTGTTCGTGCCCCGGCGTGTCGGCAATGATAAATTTGCGCTTGGCCGTGGAGAAATAACGGTAGGCCACATCGATGGTAATGCCCTGCTCCCGCTCCGCCTGCAGACCGTCGACCAGCAGCGCCAGGTCGATTTTTTCGCCCGTGGTGCCGTGTTTGCCGGTGTCGGCTTTGACCGCCTCCAGTTGGTCTTCGTAAATCATTTTAGAGTCGTGCAACAGGCGCCCGATCAGGGTGCTCTTGCCGTCGTCCACGCTGCCACAGGTCAAAAACCGCAACAGCTCCTTGCGTTCGTGTTGGGCGAGATACTCGTCGATATCTTCGGCGATTAGTGCTGACTGGTGAGACATTAAAAATAACCCTCCTGCTTTTTCTTCTCCATGGAGCCGGAGCTGTCGTGATCGATCACCCTGCCCTGCCGCTCGGAGGTGGTGGTCAACAACATCTCCTGGATAATTTCCGGCAGTGTGGTCGCCGTAGACTCCACGGCACCGGTCAGCGGGTAGCACCCCAGGGTGCGAAAGCGCACCATTTTTTCCTGAATTTGCTCGTCGGGCTCCAGCGGCATACGATCGTCGTCGACCATAATCAGGACCCCATCCCGCTCCACCACCGGACGCTTGGCGGCAAAATACAGCGGTACAATAGGAATGCTTTCTAAATGAATATATTGCCAGATATCCAGCTCGGTCCAGTTGGAAAGTGGAAACACGCGAATACTTTCGCCTTTGTCCACTTTACCGTTATAAATATTCCACAATTCCGGCCGCTGGTTTTTCGGGTCCCAGCGGTGGTTTTTATCGCGAAAAGAGTAGACCCGCTCTTTGGCCCGGGATTTTTCCTCGTCGCGCCGGGCGCCGCCAAAAGCCGCGTCAAAGCCGTATTTGTCCAGCGCCTGTTTCAGCGACTGGGTTTTCATGATGTCGGTGTGCTTGGCGCTGCCGTAGGTGAACGGATTCACCCCCATTTTCACGCCTTCCTCATTGATATTGACCAGCAGCTCCCATCCCAGCTCCTTGACGCGCTGCTCGCGGAACTCAATCATCTGGCGAAACTTCCAGGTGGTATCGACATGCAGCAGCGGGAACGGCGGCTTGCCCGGGTGAAACGCCTTTTGGGTCAGGTGCATCATCACCGCCGAGTCTTTGCCGACGGAGTAGAGCATAACGGGGTTGTCAAATTCTGCGGCAACCTCGCGAATAATATGAATACTCTCCGCTTCCAGTTGCTTCAGGTGAGTCAGATCATAACTGTTGGACATGATATCGAGCTACTGTTGTTAGACTACTGTTGTCAGATTACTACGGTTAGACCACTGTCAACCCACCCGGCTAACCGGGCAGCTTTCGGCTGACTGATCGTGATTAAATAGCGACGGCGGTTTGAAAGCCCCAACAAAACCCGCCCCGGCGAGGGTGCATTATAGGATAAACCTGCGCAAAGATTATGTATCGTATACTTCTAAGCTTATTCCCGCGCCTCGGGCGATCTCGGCAAACCCCGGAAAGGACGTCGCCACATTGGCGCAGTTGTCGATCTGTATTTCACCGCCGGCACGCAGGGCCGCAATGGAAAACGCCATGGCAATACGGTGGTCCCCCAAGCTGTCGACACGGCCCGAACCTATTTCACCGCCGCGGATAACAATCCCGTCGGGCGTCGGCGCCGCGCGCACACCGAGCACTTGTAAACCGTCGGCCATGGCCTGAATCCGGTCGCTTTCCTTGACTCGCAGCTCCTGTGCACCGGTGAGCACGGTCTCTCCCTGGGCACAGGCGGCCGCCACAAACAGCACCGGAAACTCATCAATGGCCAGGGGCACCTGGTCCGGCGGAACGTGAATGCCCTGCAACGGGGCATAGCGAACACGGATATCCGCGACCGGCTCCCCTCCTACAACGCGTTCGTTCGACAGGGTCAAATCCGCGCCCATCAACCGCAGGATATTGATCACACCGATACGGGTGGGATTGACGCCGACGTGCAACAACGTCAGGTCGGAGCCCGGCGCGATGGAAGCCGCCACCATAAAAAACGCCGCCGAGGAAATATCGGCCGGTACGTCGATAGCAGCAGCCGTCAGGGTTCCACCCCCGCTCAGCTCGGCGGTGGCGCCACGCCGCTCAACCGGGTAGCCAAACCCCGCCAACATACGCTCGGTGTGGTCCCGGGTCGGCGCCGGCTCGGTGACGCGAGTGCTGCCCTCGGCATACAACCCGGCCAACAACAGGCTGGATTTCACCTGGGCACTGGCCATCGGCATGGTGTAATCGATACCCTGTAATTGCCGGCCGCCGGTTATCTTCACCGGCGGCACGCCGCCGGCGCCAGTTTCGATCGCCGCGTTCATAAGGCCCAGCGGTTTGGCGACCCGATTCATGGGTCGCTGCGACAGGGATTCATCGCCGGTCAGCACCACATCGAATGCCTGCCCCGCCAGCAACCCGGCCAGCAACCGCATCGACGTGCCGGAGTTACCCAGGTACAGCGGACCCGGCGGTGGCCGCAGGCCGTGCAAACCGACCCCGTGCACCTTGACCCGCCCCTGGGAAGGCCCCTCGATAACCACCCCCATATCCCGAAACGCCTGCAGCGTCGCGAGCGCATCCTCGCCTTCGAGAAAGCCCTCTATTTCAGTCACTCCCTCGGCGAGCGAACCCAACATAATGGCGCGATGGGAAACAGACTTGTCGCCCGGCACGCGAATCGAACCCGACACCTTGCCACCGGGCTGTAAATGAAACCTTAACTCTCTGTCCTGCATAGAATTCGAATACGCCTGTTTTGCCAACATTTTTGTAAAATGGTCCCGCGCCGCTTTTGCGCGCGTAAACACCCCCAACAGCGTTTCGCTGTCTTCTGTCTCGATCGCCTGCCTTAAACCCGCCAGGTTCTGGCTGAACAAATCCAGCGCTTTCAGCACGCTGTCGCGATTGGCCCGCATAATGTCGTGCCACATCACCGGATCACTGGAGGCAATCCGGGTAAAATCCCGAAAACCGCCTGCCGCATAGCGAAAAATATTTTCATTCTCCGCATCGTTGGCGAGCGTATCCACCAGTGAATAGGCGATGGCATGGGGCAGGTGGCTGGTGGCGGCAAGCACTTCGTCGTGCTCCGCTACCGGCATTTCCAACACCTCCGCACCCACGCTCTGCCAAACCCGGCGCACTTTATCACGATGTGCCTGTCCCGTTTCAGGCGTGGGCGTCAGGATCACCCGGTGATCGCGATATAACTCCGCGCGGGCGGCAGTCACCCCGCTTTTTTCCGAACCGGCGATCGGGTGGCCCGGCACCAGTTGCGCCGGCACCTCGCCAAAGACTTCGACCGCCGCTGCCAGCACACTGCCTTTGACACTGGCGCCATCGGTGAGGGTGACCTGCGGGGATACCACGGCCTTTATCTCCGCGAACACCCGCGCAACGGCGAGAGTCGGCACGGCAATAAAAATCAAGTCGCGCTCGCCCAGCTCCGCCGCCACCTCACTTAGCGAGGTGTAGGCCCGGTCGACAATACCGAGGGCTTTGGCCTGCTCGCAGGTATCCTGGCGGCGGGCGATTCCGATCACTTCACCGCAGCGGCCATTGGCTTTTAAACCGGCGGCGAGACTGCCGCCAATCAGGCCGAGGCCGATAACGACCAGTTTGTTGATCAGGTTTTCTTCGTGCGGAAATCTCATTTTGCGGTCAGGCCTGTAATCCGGTTGAGTGCTCATATGTGTTAAGTCTGCATGACAACCGCTTCAAGCGCTTACCATCGTTTGAGACGACTACCTTCGAGAGTACTTGGAAAAATTTTAACAATTTATCGATCTGCACGTTACCGTCACCCAACTCAATTATAAATACCGAGGGTAGGCCTGGCTCTGGAGACGGCTTTCAGAAACTCTCGACAGCAGGGATGCTGTCGGGACCACCAAGAGTAGGCGCCTTAAACGACAGTAGGCGCTTTAGGCGAGCCCCCATGGGTGGAGCGAGAAACAGCGAAGGGCTGCCTCGCCCCGCGCAACGCCCAAAGCCTCTGGCTTTGGGCTGGACCCGCTTGCAGGGGTTCATCAAGGGACGCCTAGTCCGTGTTTCTGAAAGCCCTCCCCAGAGCCAGGCCGTTCAGTTGGAACCTAGTATTATGATCAGTAAATCTTTTCACTCCAAAACGGGTTTTGGTCTCCTTAGCCAGCCCGGTCTCAATCCGGGCATAGCCCTTTGGGACACGCCGTGAATACATCCCTGTAGGCTCTTCGCCAGCATCCCTGCTGGCGCAGGTCCCAAAGGGCTATGCCCGGATTGAGACCTAAGTGCCACCAAAGTGAAATTCTTTTCTGGTCGAAGCACTAGTTGCTAGAGTACTACCAACTAAAGTAGGCACCTAAAGTGAATACCATCGCTATCAAGACCATTTTTATCATCAAGCTTGTAAAGCACCCGGGCCTTTTCAAGCGGACTCTGTATAACAAACCACTGGCTGGGGTTGCGGGCGGAGCCTGTCTGCGGTGCGGTCGAATTTGTATTCACACCTGAACCACTGAAAACCGGCCCTGCCTTGCCACCCCGACAAAACTCAAACAATCCCCTGATCCTTCAAGTAATTGGTCAGCAGGATCACCGAATCCTCCACCGTGGCCTCGCCGGCCTTGATGGTGACCTGCGCATCCTCCGGCGGCTCGTAGGGAGAATCGATACCGGTGAAGTTTTTAATCTGGCCGCGCCGGGCTTTTTTATAGAGCCCTTTGGGATCGCGCACTTCACAGATATCCAGCGGCGTATCCACATAAACTTCTATAAACTCTCCCGGCTCGAACAGCGACCTGACGATATTGCGATCACTGCGAAAAGGGGAAATAAACGCGCATATCACAATCAGTCCGGCATCGACAAAAAGCTTGGCCGCCTCACCGATACGGCGGATATTCTCAACCCGGTCTTTGTCGGAGAAGCCCAGGTCTTTGTTGAGGCCGTGGCGCACATTGTCCCCATCCAACAGGTAGGAGTGGTGGCCGCGCTTGTAGAGTTCGTGTTCCAGCGCATTGGCAAGGGTCGACTTGCCGGCCCCACTCAAGCCGGTAAACCACAACAGACAAGGCTGTTGGTTCTTTTGCACAGACCGCATATCGCGGGTAATTCTGTGCTCGTGCCAGGTCAGATTGCTCATAGGTTCACCTTTCCTAGAGTGCTGTCAGCCCAAATGTTGTCAATATCGGCCTTTTCACGTTATCGCTATCCACCTTGATTAAGATATCGTAGGTAGGTCTGCCGCTGGGTAGGGCTTTCAGAAACTCTCGACAGCAGGGATGCTGTCGTGAAGCCCCCATGGGTGGAGCGGGAAACAGTGAAGCGCTGCTTCGCCCCGCGCAACGCCCAAAGCCTCTGGCTTTGGGCTGGACCCGCTCGCGGGGGTTTACGGCGTGTTTCTGAAAGCCCTACCCAGCGGCAGACCGATCGATTGGCACATTATTGCTTAAGGAAATGCCACCATCACAAAACCGCTTTCGGATAAGAACCGAGCACCTTCAAATCCGATGCCCGCTCCCCCACGGCCCGAAGTGCCGCACGCACAGGTTCGTCGTCGATATGTCCGGAGAAATCAATAAAAAACACATAGTTCCAGGTACCGCTGCTCGATGGGCGGGTCTCGACCCGGGTCAAATCGACGTTGTGCTCGTGAAACGGCCGCAGCAAATCGTGTAAGGCACCGGGCTGATTTTTCATAGCCACGACAATGGAGGACTTATCCTGGCCGCTGGGCGGCACCTCCTGGGTGCCGATAATCAAAAAGCGGGTGGAATTATCCGGCTGGTCCTCGATCTTCTCCGCCAGCACCTCGAGCCCGTAAAGATCGGCCGCCATCTCACCGGCGATGGCGGCGGCATTCCACTCGCCTTTGATGCGCTTGGCCGCCTCGGAGTTACTGTTAACCGCCACCCGGTCGGCGTGGGGATAGTGACCATCCAGCCACTTGCGGCACTGGGCCAGCGATTGGGAGTGCGAGTAGATGCGGGTGATGCTATCGGTATTGGTAACCCCGGACACCAGCAGGTGTTGGTGGATGCGCAACTCCACCTCGCCGCAAATTTTCAGATTGGAATCCATAAAATTATCGAGCGTGTGGTTCACCACCCCTTCGGTGGAATTCTCAACCGGCACCACTCCGTAGTTAACCGCGCCCGCCTCCACTTCGCGGAACACCTCGTCGATCGCCGACATGGGCACGCTGACGGCGGCGTGCCCGAAGTGCTTGAGCGCGGCCTGCTGGGTAAACGTACCCTCGGGCCCCAAAAAAGCCACCTTTACCGGTTGTTCGAGGGCCAGGCAGGCCGACATGATTTCGCGAAACAGCCGCGCCATCTCCTCGTCGTCCAGGGGACCGTGATTGTGCGCCATCACATTGCGCAATACCTGGGCTTCCCGTTCCGGGCGGTAGTAGAGGGCCGCGCCGCCAGCGGCCTTTTTCACGTCGGCCACCTGCTGGGCGCAGGCGGCGCGCTCGCTGATCAGTTCGCCAAGCTTGAGATCGATAGCATCGATACGCTCGCGCAACTGCCCCAACTCGGCCGGGGAGCCCTGCGCTACGGGCGGCTCTTGGTCTGCTGCCATGCTGGTATTACCATCCCATCAATTAAATGAAATTATCGCTTTGCGAGCGTTCAACTCACTCGCCGGCGTCCGGGCTGTTGTCTTCCGGGTTATTGTTTTCCGGGTTATTGTTTTCCGGGTTATTGTCTTCCGGGCTACTGTCTCCGGAGCCCTGATCTTCCAGATCGACTGCCGCCGCCTCAATGCGCTCTATCCGCTCCACGCCCACCAGGTGCTCGCCCTCTTTCACTTTGATCAGGCGTACCCCCTGGGTGTTGCGCCCGAGGATGGAGACCTCGTCGACCCGGGTTCTGACCAGGGTGCCCTGGTCGGAAATCAGCATGATCTCATCGCCGTCGAACACCTGGGTGGCCCCCACCAACTGGCCGTTGCGCTCGGTGGTCTGCATACCGATCACCCCCTGGCTGCCGCGGCCCTTGGTGGGGAAGTCGTCAACATCGGTGCGCTTGCCGTAGCCGTTCTCACTGACGGTCATCACCTTGCCGCCGGCGGCGGGGATCACCATGGAAATCACGCGCTGCTCCTGGGTCAGTCTGATGCCCCGCACACCGCGGGATATCCGGCCCATGGAGCGCACATCGGTCTCCTTGAAACGGGCGGCCTTACCGGAGGAGGACACCAGGATCACATCGCAGTTGCCGTCGGTAATAGCCGTGCCGATCAGGTCGTCACCGTCATCCAGGTCGATGGCGCGCAGGCCGACGCTGCGAGGCCGGGAGAACTGAGTCAAAGGAGTCTTCTTCACGGTGCCCCTGGCGGTGGCCATAAAGATAAAATGATCGTCGTCGTACTCCCTTACCGGCAGGATTGAGGTAATGCGCTCGCCCTCCTCCAGCGGCAGCAGATTCACCATCGGACGCCCGCGGGACTGGCGCCCGGCGAGCGGAATCTGATACACCTTGAGCCAGTAGACCTTACCGGCATTGGTAAAACACAGAATCGTATCGTGGGTGCTGGCGATCAGCAGGTGCTCGACAAAATCCTCGTCCTTGACCGCCGTGGCGGCCTTCCCCATACCGCCGCGGCGCTGCGCCTGGTAGGCATCCAACGGCTGGGATTTGGCGTAACCGCCGTGGGAGATGGTAACCACCCGATCCTCCTCGCTGATCAGGTCCTCCACGGTCAGGTCAGACTTGGAACTCTGGATATCCGTGCGCCGCTCATCGCCGAAGTCCGCCACTACCTGTTCCAGTTCGCCGCGAATCACCTGCATCAGGCGCTCCGGGTCGCCCAGGATGGCCAGAAACTCGCCGATCTGCTCCAGCTTCTCTTTATATTCGGCCAGCAGCTTGTCGTGTTCCATACCGGTGAGGCGGTGCAGGCGCAACTCGAGGATCGCCTGGGCCTGGGCCGGCGACAGGTGATACTGGCCGTCGCGCAGGCCGTAATGTGCCTCGAGTTCCTCGGGGCGGCAGGCATCGGCGCCGGCGCGCTCTAGGAACTGATTGACATCGCCCACCGCCCAGCCCCTGGCAATCAACGCCTCCTTGGCCTCGGCAGGTGTGGGCGACGCCTTGATCAGCTCGATCACGGCGTCGATATTGGCGATCGCCACCGCCAGACCCTCGAGAATATGGCCCCGTTCCCGGGCTTTGCGCAACAGGTACACGGTGCGCCGGGTGACCACCTCGCGGCGGTGCAAGATAAAGTATTCCAGCAACTGCTTGAGATTCAGAATGCGCGGCTGGCCATCGACCAGGGTCACCATATTGATGCCGAATACGCTTTCCAGTTGGGTTTGGGCGTAGAGGTTGTTGAGTACCACGTCACCCATCTCGCCGCGCTTCAGTTCGATAACGACCCGCAACCCGTCTTTGTCCGATTCGTCACGCAACTCGGAAATCCCCTCGATCTTTTTCTCTTTCACCAGCTCGGCGATACGCTCGATCAAGCGGGCCTTGTTGAGCTGGTAGGGAATCTCGGAGACGATAATGGTCTCTTTATTGGTCTTGTCATCCCGCTCGATATCGGCCTTGGCACGCACATAGATACGGCCGCGCCCGGTGCGGTAGGCCTGCACGATACCGGCACGCCCGTTGATGATACCGCCGGTGGGGAAATCCGGCCCGGGAATCACCTCCATCAACTCATCGACACTGATCTCGGGGCTGTCAATGACTGCCAGGCAGCCTTTGACCACCTCGCGCAGGTTGTGCGGGGGAATATTGGTGGCCATGCCCACCGCAATGCCGGAGGAGCCGTTGACCAGCAGGTTGGGCACCCGGGTGGGCAGGACATCGGGAATCTGTTCGGTGCCGTCGTAGTTGGGGACGAAATCAACCGTCTCCTTATCCAGATCGGCCAGCAACTCGTGGGCGAGTTTGGTCATGCGTATTTCGGTATAACGCATGGCGGCGGCGCCGTCACCGTCGATGGAACCGAAGTTGCCCTGGCCGTCCACCAGCATATAGCGCAGGGAGAAGGGTTGGGCCATACGGACGATGGTATCGTATACAGCCGCGTCGCCATGGGGGTGGTATTTACCGATCACATCGCCCACCACGCGGGCCGATTTTTTATAGGCTTTATTCCAGTCGTTGTTGAGCTCACTCATGGCGAACAGCACGCGCCGGTGCACCGGCTTCAAACCGTCACGGACATCGGGCAAGGCGCGCCCGACAATGACGCTCATGGCGTAATCCAGGTAGGATTGTTTCAGCTCATCTTCAATACTGACGGGTAATATTTCTTTCGCTAAGTCGCCCATAAACCAAGGGATTCCTTGTTATCATCGCGTTGTCGTCACTTACCCGCGCCGGCTCTGGGACCAACTGCGGTGCGGCGGACCAAAACGTCGAATACTACCATAAAAATCAGTAAGATAGGCAGCCAAACACAGACACCAGGTACCGATGGCGCTTCCTTGAGCAACTATGTGCTAATTAGCCGGCCTGGCTTTAAACACCATGACCTTAAAAGGCCCGTAAGGCTTTTAAAACAAAGGATTTCCTATGACTGCACCGGAGACTGTCGATCTTTTAATCAACGCGCGCTGGATTATCCCGGTGGTGCCGGAAGACCAGGTATTTGAGCATTGCAGTATCGCTGTCAACGACGGGCAAATCCTGGCCATAGTGCCGCAGGCGGAGGCCACCAGGAAGTTTGCCGCCACCGACACCGTGGATTTGCCCGAGCACCTGGTGATTCCGGGGCTGATCAACGCCCATGGGCACGCTGCCATGAGTCTGCTGCGGGGCTTTGCCGACGACACCTCGTTACACGACTGGCTCGAGCAGCATATCTGGCCGGCGGAGCAGCGTTGGGTCGACCCACAGTTTGTCAGGGATGGCGCCAATCTGGCCATTGCCGAGATGATTCGCAGCGGTACCAGTTGTTTCGCCGATATGTACTTCTACCCCGAGGAGACGGCCGCCGCCGCCCAACACGCCGGTATCCGCGCCCAGGTGGCCTTTCCGATTCTCGACTTTGCCACCGTCTGGGGCAGGGGACCGGACGAGTACATCAGCAAGGGGCTGGCCCTGCACGACGACTACCGCTCCCAGGACCTGGTCCATATGGCCTTCGGCCCCCACGCCCCCTATACCGTCGGCGACGGGCCCCTGTCCCGCGTTGCGACCCTGGCCGAAGAGCTGCAGGTACCGATCCAGATTCACCTGCACGAGACCGCCCAGGAGGTTCGCGAAGGTATCAACGCCCACGGCGTGCGCCCGAGCGAGCGCCTGGCCAACCTGGGGCTGCTGTCGCCGCTGGCCCAGTGTGTGCATTTGACCCAGGTGGACGACGGCGATATCGAACGGCTGGCGCTCAGCGGCGCCCGGGCCATTCACTGCCCCGAATCCAATCTCAAGCTTGCCAGCGGCTTCTGTCCGGTGGCGCGCCTGCTGGAGGCCGGTATCACAGTCGCCCTCGGCACCGACAGCGCCGCCAGCAATAACGATCTGAGCCTGCTCGGCGAAATGCGCACCGCGGCCCTGCTGGCTAAGGGCGTAGCGTCCGACGCCCGGGCGGTAAACGCCCGGCAGGCGCTGCGAATGGCGACCCTGGACGGCGCCCGCGCGCTGGGACTGGAGGATAAAACCGGCAGTCTGGAGCCGGGCAAGGCCGCCGATATCTGTGCGCTGCAGTTTGACGAGTTGGAACTGCAACCGCTGTATCACCCGCTGTCGCAATTGGTGTATACGGACAACAGCCAGCGCGTCAGCCACCTCTGGGTCGCCGGCAAAGCGCTGTTGAAGGAGCGACAACTGCAAACCCTGAGTGCCCGCGAACTGACCGCCAAGGCCAGGCAGTGGCAGGTGAAGCTGGCCGGGCCATAGTCGCGCCAGAGGTCTCGAAGCCCAGGCATAGAAAAATATCGGTTTATGGAGATATGAAGAGGGCAAAAGAGCGTATTACGACGTGAGCGGTGATAAAGAAGGGAACCTTCTCCGCGAGCGAAGGTAGAGGTGCCATCGCGGATGGGAGTGGGACCCCTCGAAGGGGACGCAACTAAAGTTACGTCCCCGCACCGTGCCGCCGGAGCGGATAGGGTCGGAGTGCTTGAGGTAGATAGGGGTCGGAGTGCTTGAATTTTGACCAGGAACGGCCTGGTCAAAATTCAAGCACTCCGACCCCGCAGCATACGCTCCGACCCCGCAGCATACGCGGACCCCGCACCATACGGCCCCGCACCTTGCTGCCGCAGGTGATACAGAAAGCAAACTGTCCACTCCTGGTACACACTTGACTGTCAGGACTCATCGAAACTTCATGACCAATACGCTTTATCAGAAGCCGGTTAGTACACATAAATCGTCTACTACACAGTAGAAAAGCAACCGCAGTTGAATAGCAACAGTAAACAGACAGTACACATAGATAGAAAGCAAAGCGTAAAAGCACCAGGAATCCACATGACCAACGTAGACAGCGCCGAAATCGCAAAATTCGAAGCCCTCGCCAGCCGCTGGTGGGACCGCCAGGGGGAGTTCAAGCCCCTGCACGATATCAATCCGCTGCGCAGCAACTATATCGACCGCGCCTCGCCGGTGGCCGAACGCCGGCTGCTGGATGTCGGCTGCGGCGGCGGCATCCTGTGCGAGGCGCTGGCGCAGCGCGGCGCCCGGGTCAAGGGCATCGATATGGGGGAAGCGCCGCTCAAGGTCGCCGAGCTGCATCGCCTGGAGAGCGGGGTCGAGGTGGAATACCAGCGCACCACCGCCGAAGCGCTGGCCACCGAGCAACCACAACACTACGACATCGTCACCTGCCTGGAAATGCTCGAACATGTACCCGACCCGGGCTCGGTCATTCAGGCCTGCGCCGACCTCACCAAACCCGGGGGCGACCTGTATTTTTCCACCATCAATCGCACCCCCAAAGCCTACGCCTTCGCCATCATCGGCGCCGAGTATGTCTTGAAACTACTGCCCAAAGGCACCCACGAATACGCCAAGTTTATTCGCCCCTCGGAGCTGGGCGCCTGGCTGCGCGCGGCGGGCCTGACCCTGGTGGATATCACCGGCATGACCTACAACCCGTTGACCAAAACCTACCGGCTCAACCCGCGCGATGTCGGGGTCAACTACCTGGTACACGCCCGCAAACCCGCCGCCCCCGGCACCGAAGCTGCCGCCGGCGCGGGAGAGACGCCGTGACTTTGAAAGCGGTCTTGTTTGATTTGGACGGCACGCTGCTGGATACGGCGCCCGACTTCGTGGTGACACTGAATCAGTTGCTGGCCCAGGAAGGCAGGGCGCCGCTGCCCGCCGAGCGCATTCGCGCGACTGTTTCCGAGGGCGCCCGGGCGCTGGTGACGCTGGGGTTTGAACTGACCGAAACCGACAGCGACTTCGAACCCCTGCGCCAGCGCCTGCTGGCCATCTACCGGGATAACCTGGCAGTTCACACCCGCCTGTTCGACGGCATTGCCCCGCTGTTGCAACAATGCACCGCGCGGGACCTTGCCTGGGGCATAGTCACCAATAAACCGGACGCCTACACCCAACCGCTGCTGCAGGCGCTGGCGCTGGCGCCCGGCGTCACCGTCTGTCCGGACCACGTCAGCCAAACCAAACCCGATCCGGAGCCACTGCTGCTGGCCTGCACCAGGCTCAACTGCGACACCGGCGACGCCATTTATATCGGCGACCATGTGCGCGACATCGAGTGCGGCCGCCGCGCCGGTATGCCGACCATCGCCGCGGCCTACGGCTACCTGGCCGATACCGGTGCCGCAAGCCAGTGGGACGCCGATCACATAGCGCACAGCGCAACGGAGCTTTGGCCCATAATCGAAGGCTATCTGTAACTATTTGGCGCGATATCCCTGTTGCCGCCGGAAACTTACCTTTATCATCTGCCAGAGCAGCGCCTGCCTGCGCCGACGCTGCTCTGGTCACCCGGGCCCCGCCGCCGGGCCAGTAGCCGCGCAGAAGGGGCCAAACGCCGGGAACAGGAGGTTGGCGCCGGCGATTCGCACAAACGGCTCGTCAAGAACGGGTCGGGAGTCAAACTCCGGATGGTGCAGTGAGCAGCAGATGTAGCTATAAGACGTAGCTGTAAACAGGTGCAGTGATCAACTGGTTAGTCGCGCCACAAACACATGCCCGTAAGAGGCAGGCGCTCGTCAGGCACAAGCACTGCGACAAACAGAACCACAGAGTACGATATATGACCGATACGCAAGACCTGCTTAACTACCGTGCCGACAGCCAACTGTTGAAGGACCGGGTCATTGCCGTCACCGGTGCCAGTGACGGTATCGGCCGGGCGGCTTCGATGGCCTACGCCGCCCACGGTGCCACGGTGGTGCTGTTGAGCCGCACGATTCCAAAACTGGAAACGGTTTACGATGAAATCGAGGCGGCAGGCGGTCCGCAACCGGCAATCTACCCGATCAATTTCGAGGGAGCGGTAGAGAAGGACTACGAGGATATGCACCAGACGCTGGAACAGGAGTTCGGCCGCCTCGACGGTCTGCTGCACAACGCCAGCGAACTGGGCCAGCGCACCAGCATCCAACACTATGCCGCCGATGTCTGGCAGCGGGTGTTGCAGGTCAACGTCACCGCGCCGTTTCTGATGACCCGGGCGCTGCTGCCGCTAATGGAAAAATCCGATCACGCCTCGTTGATTTTCACCGGTTCTTCGGTGGGGCTACAGGGCAGAGCCTTCTGGGGCGCTTACTCAGTCTCCAAGGCGGCCACTGAAAACCTGATGCAGATTCTCGCCCAGGAACTCGACGGCACCACCTCGATTCGCGTCAACAGTATCAACCCCGGCGCCACCCGCACCAAAATGCGCGCCGGCGCCTATCCGGCCGAAGACCCCGCCACCCTCAAGACACCTGCCGAGTTGATGGGTTTATATCTGTATCTGATGGGACCGGACAGCAAAGGGATCAGCGGCCGACAGTTCGACGCCCAGCCAAAGCCGGCGCCGGCAAACTGAACGCCGCCGGTGCCGCGGCCTCGTCCGGCAACAGGTTGTGTTTTTTCTTGCGATTTATCACCGGCGATCCCGGTGGCGGTGGGGCGCTTTCAATGTCGAGGTCTCCCCAGATGTCCACCACGACCCGATCGACGAGCTTCAGATAAACATCGCGCCGGTAGGTCTTGGAAGCGCGGTACTGGAACAGCAGTATCAGGCGATACAGGTTATCGCGACGCTCTTCGAGGCGGTAGTGCCAGATTTCCGCAGCGTCCGCCTGCGGCGTTATCCGCTCGGGGTAACCCAGGTGCTGGAGCAGCCAGTCGGCGCGCGTTTGCTGCGGGCGTATATCCCGCAGGGTCTGGTGCGGCACCGCACCGCGACCGGTGTTAAACGCCGTCGTCTCGCGCACATCGATAACCGCACAAGCGCTCAGGACGAGTGCGGTCGCTACGAATAAAGCGGTGGTTTGACGGTGCATGGTTGACGGACTTCGCCCGGCGGCAGACGGCGCAACGGCGCTCAGGCCCAGGTCGCGCGCCGGCCATCCTTCATATGCCGGTGCATCATTTCCATCAGTGACGCCTCGGCCTGGGAAAGGTTGCATCGACGGGCCACTTCGGCGGCGTCGATGCCCGTGTCGAAGAGAGTAATTGCCTCGGAATAGGACGCTTGATTTTCGCCCTGCTGCTCAAACTGTTGCTGTCTGTGCACGGTGGACTTCAGTCGCCGCTCCACCCCGACCAAACGCCGCCCCATACCCATGGCGCCGCTGTTGGCAACCTGCAGTTCGCGCTGCAACTGCTGGTAGAGCTGCCGGGTCAACCGGGCCTGGCGCCGTTGCCGCACACTGCACAGCAACGCCAGCAGTACCGCCAGGCCGCTGGTCAGGGTGCTGGCCACCAGCGCAATATCGATCCAAGCTGCCATCATCATGGTTACCTCCGCGCCGTCACACCCCTTCGAGTTCCGCCCACTGCTGATCGGTCAGCAGCTTGTCGAGTTCGATCAGGATCAACAGCTCTTCGTTCTTGTGGCAAACGCCTTGGATAAATTTCGCGCTCTCTTCGTTACCGACATTGGGCGCGGTTTCAATCTCCGACAGCCGCAGGTAAACCACCTCGGCCACACTATCGACCAGGATGCCGATCACGTGGTGGTCGGCCTCGATAATCACAATCCGGGTGTGGTCGGTTAACTCGCCCGAGGGCAGGCCAAACCGATGACGGGTATCGATAACGGTGACCACATTGCCGCGCAGATTGATGATACCGAGCACATAAGCCGGCGCTCCGGGCACAGGTGCGATCTCCGAGTAACGCAACACTTCCTGAACCTGCATCACGTTGATGCCGTAGGTTTCTCCCGCCAGGCGGAAGGTCACCCATTGCAGTATCGGATCTTCGCTGCTTTTACTCTTGGTGGAACCCGTTGCCATAGTGTCAATTCCTCGTGCGCATCGGTGTCAAAAAACAAGCGAGACTACATCCTTACTATAGAAGAAAGCAGCTTCTATGCCAGCCGGCCGGGATTATTAATGGCAAAACACGGGAGAAAACCCGTGGCCAGTCGCACTGGTGATCTGCGGCGGGCTGTAAATCGTCCTAATCGTATTGACTTACGGCTTCTCCGCATCGACTAACAGCTTTCCCATCATCGGCACATCGATCAGCGCGCACATATGTTCCTTGACCGTACCCGCCAGCCAGGGCCGCCGCGAGCGCTGCGTGCGCCATATCACGTCGTCCGGGTCCAGCGTAATCGGCTGATTGACGGAATCCACCGCCATACCCCAGGACAGGCCACTAATCGAGATCACGTATTTGGCCGTCTCCAGAAAGCGCTCGTTGTAACGTTCCGGCATGACGAATTTGGCCGTGTTGAGGGTGCGAATGTCCCCCATCGGCGTCGGCTGTAAGCCCATAAACCAGTCCGCCTGGCCGAACAGCGGGGTCAGGGCATCGTTCAGTGGCTGAATCTGACCCAGGGAAATCAGCGGCACCGCCAGCGTAAGACCCGAGACCTGAAATAACAGCGCTTCAAAACGCGCCTGGGCCCAGTCCGGGCGGCCGTTGTCGAGCCATTGAACCGCTGCCGCCGGCGCGGCGGTGACCGGTGCATGAGCGGGCAGTACATCAGGGGCAGCTTCGGATTCGGGCCGACCGGTCGTCTCTGCCTGCGGCGGGATATCCTCTGTTATCGGCACTGTAATCGCAGGCGCTTCTGCTGTGGGGTTATCCGTTACGGGACTGTCCGCTGGGGGACTATCTGCTAAGGGATCATCTGCTAAGGGATCATCTGCTACGGGACTAGCCGCTGCGGGAATATCCTCCAAGGGAATAGCGGCGGCCGCGGTGTCGACCACGGGTGCCGGAGGTACCGGTTCCCGCTCCGTTGCCGGCGGCGGATCGGGCATCAGAGGCCGGCTTTGCAGCAGTTTCGCCACCCGCTCAGCCCGCTCGGCAACAATCGCCGGCGCCGTCTCGGGCACCGGTGACGGCGCCGGCGGACGCGCCAGAGGCGCGGGCGCATCGGCGGGCGGCGCAGTATCCAACAGCAGCTCATCGAAATATTGTTGCAGAGTATCCTGGGGGGATTCGCGCTCGCTCACGCACCACCTCCAACGCCGCAGGCGGGGGACAGGTCCCGGGGCGCCTGCGACAGCCATTTGCGCAGCGACTGGTAGGCGCGCACGCCGCGACTTTGGGGGGCGAGAATATGGGGCGGTACACCGGCTTTGCTGGCATCGCGGAATTTAGTGTCGATCGGTATTCGCCCGGGCCAGACCCGCTCCCCATAGGTATTGCGAATGCTGCGCAGACTGCCGACCGATGCCTGGGTACGGCGATCAAACAGGGTCGGCACAATGGTATAGTCGATACCGCCACGGCGCGAACGGCTCATCATCTCGAGGGTGTGCACCATCCGCTCCAGTCCCTTCAAGGCCAGGAACTCCGTCTGCACCGGAATGACCAGCCGCTGGCAGGCGGCGAGCGCATTGATCATCAGCACGCCCAGCAGGGGTGGAGTATCGATGATGACGAGATCGTACATATCGGCGATGTGCGCCAGCGCCCCGGCAACCACCAGACCGGCGCCGTCCGGTCCGATGGCCTTGCGTTCCAGTGTGGCCAGTGCGGTGGAGGCCGGCAGCAAGTGGAGATTGTCATAGGCCGTCTCAATCACCTGGCGACTGACGACGGCGGGGTCGAGCGCCTGCCGGTCGCGAAACAGATTGAAACAACTGCGGGTGACAGTGTCGGGATTTTGACGAAAGTAGCAACTCATAGAACCGTGCGGGTCCAGGTCGAGCAGCAACACCCGCGAGCCACCTCCGGCGGCCAGGCTGCCCAGCGCCACGCTGGTGGTGGTCTTGCCGACACCGCCTTTTTGATTCGCCACTGTCCAGACCTGCAAGCTCGGTATCCCCTACTGTCGACTCAAGTGAATTGCTTGAGTGTTCGATGCAAAAAATGGGCCTGGGATTAACGGCACTTAATTTAAGCGAGGACGATTTAAAGGGGTCGTAGTGCTTGAAAAACAATCAGCCAAAGGCAACTCGTCGCAAGTCTGTCAGCAGCCAGGTTCTCAGACCGGACTGGCTAAGAAGCGAGCACTACGACCCCTAAGCGCTAAAATCAATCAGCCAACGGCAACTCGTCGCAAGTTTTCCAGCAGCTAAGCTCACAGACCGCACTGGCTAAGAAGCGAGCACTACGACCCCTAAGCGCTACGACCCCTAAGCGCTAGCAGCTAAGCTCACAGACCGCACTGGCTAAGAAGCAAGCACTACGACCCCTAAGCGAGCAGCTAAGCTCACAGACCGCACTGGCTAAGAAGCAAGCACTACGACCCCTAAGCGCTACCCCTAAGCGCTCTACTCGTTCTCCGGCAGACTCGGGGTCCTCGGCAAATCCGGATCACTGCTGAACAACAGACCGCCGCCCTCGAGTTCCACCGGTACAATACCCTCGCGCCCGGCGGCGACACCCGGCTCCGCAGTGCCGGCGTCGCGATTGTCGAGCGCGCCGCTATCGAGCGACCCAACCTCCTGCCCCACCTGCGGCTGCGAACCGGCAACCGCCGTTTCGAACTGCTCCGGTGTACTGATCGCCGGGCGCTGCTGGCGCTGGCGGGCGATCATCAATACGACCCGTCGATTCTCGGCGCGACCTTGCGCCGTGGCATTGTCGGCTATCGGCTGGAACTGACCGTAACCCACCGCCGACAACCGCTGCGGTGCCACCCCACCCCCGGCCAACAACTTGACCACCGCCGCGGCGCGGGCGGCGGACAGCTCCCAGTTGCTGGCGTAACGCTGATTGCTGATGGGGATGCTGTCGGTAAAACCCTCGACCTGCACCGGGTTGTCAAAGCCTTCCAACATCGCCGCCATCTCCTCGAAAATCACCAGCGCCCGGGCGCCGGGCTCGGCACTGCCCGAGGGGAACAGGATGCTCGATTTCAACTCCACCTGGAGCCAGAACTCGTTGCTGTTGACGCGCACCAGTTCGGCATCGATCAGCTCGGCAAACTGATCGCTGAACTGATCGGACAACTGCGGCAAGTCAGCCATTTTTTCAAACGCCCCGTCGCCGCTAAACTCACCGGTCTGCTTTCCTTCAGCAAGTGCAATAGCCGCCGGCTCCACCGCCAGGCGCGGCTGGCCGACCTGGATGGGCTTGAGCGACTGCGGCGGTTCATTGTTAAAGGCGTGCATCAGGGTATCGGACAACACCCGGTACTTGTCCTGGTTGACCTGAGACACCGAATACATAACCACAAAAAACGCAAATAACAGGGTGATGAAATCGGAATAGGACACCAGCCAGCGCTCGTGGTTGATATTGATGTCGGCGGCACGGCGACGGGGCATGGCAGCAGCCTCGAATCAGTATGCGTCCCTGCGGGGTCGATCCCTGAGATACACTCGCTTACACTTGTCGGCTGGCAGCGACACAACTTGAGTGGTCGAGGCTGGGCTATCTCAAATACCCGTTTAGTTTCAGCTCGATGGCCCGGGGATTTTCCCCCTCGGCAATCGCGATAATGCCCTCGACCATCAGCTCGCGAAACTGCGACTGTTCGTGGATACACATCTTCAGTTTGTTGGCGACCGGCAGCAAAAACAGATTGGCAAACGCCACGCCGTAAATGGTCGCCACAAACGCTATGGCGATACCGGGCCCCAGCTCACTGGGATCGGCCAGGTTGCCCATCACGTGAATCAGTCCCATAACGGCCCCGATAATACCGATGGTGGGGGAATAGCCACCCATGCTCTCGTAAAACTTTACCGCATCCTGGTCGCGCTGCTCGCCGATGATCAACTCGGTTTCCATAACCCGCCGGATAGCCTCCGGCTCGCTGCCGTCGACCAGCAACTGCAGCCCTTTCTGGGCAAAGCGGTCGACCTCGGTCTCAGCCAGCGTCTCCAGCCCGAGCAGCCCCTCTTTACGGGCTGTCAGCGCCCAGCGCACAATCTTGTCGATGCCCTGCTGGAAGGCCTGCACCGGGGGCCGGAAAATCCAACTGAAAATACCGAGTGCACGTTTCAAATGCGCCAGCGGCGTCTGCAGAATCGCCGCGCCGAGGGTGCCGCCGACCACAATCACCGCCGCCGGCCCGTTCAACAGGGATTCCCAGGTGCCCCCCTCCAGGAAGTTGCCGCCGAGCAGCGCGGCGAAGCCGAGGATGACGCCGAAGATACTCAGCAGGTCCATCTCACAGCTCCCTAGTCAAGCGCGGTCCCACATCCTTCAGACCCAGCACCAGGTCGCTGAGCCGCGCGCGCGCCACCGCCATCGGCATACCGTAGATTAGGCTGCTGGCCTCGTCCTGCGACCAGACGGTGGCGCCCTTGGCTTTCAAAAGCCGGGCGCCCTCACAACCATCGGCGCCCATGCCCGTCAACACCACCGCCAGGACCCGGTCGCCATAGACATCAGCGGCCGATGCAAAGCTGATATCCACCGAGGGTTTGTAGTTCAGGCGGTCGTCCCCGGGGTGTACCCGGACCGCCCCCCTGTCGCGCCGTTTGAACAGCAATTGCCGGCCGCCGGGCGCCAGCAACGCCGTGCCCGGCGCCAGGCGGTCGCCGTCGCACGCCTCTCGGACTTCGATGGCGCATTGTTTATTCAGGCGCTCGGCAAACGCGCGGGTGAAGTTCGCCGGCATATGCTGCACCAGGGCCAGGGCGGCGGGAAAATCCGCCGGCAGTTGTGTCAACACCTCAGTGAGCGCAACCGGACCGCCGGTGGATGCACCGATCACCACCAGGCTGATGCGGTTTTTCAGGCTTTTACTCTCTCTGGCAACGGCAACAGCCGCCGTTTCCCTGGCACTCGCCGTCGCCTCGCGCGCGGGCCCCCTGGCCGCACCGGGGCGACCTTGGCGGCGGGCAATCGCAATAAGTCGCTCGTGCAGTTTTTTCTTCAGCGCCGTCGAGCCGCGAGAAACTTCGGCAAAGTCTTTCGGCATAAAATCGACGGCACCGGCCTCCAGGGCATTGAGCGTTGTGCGCGCGCCCTCGTAGGTCAGCGACGAGAACATAAGAATCGGCACCGGCCGGCGGGCCATGATTTCGCGCACCGCCGACACGCCGTCGAGCACCGGCATTTCGTAATCCATGGTGATGATATCGGGGTTGAGCTGCTCGGCTTTGGCAATGGCCTCGCGGCCGTTGGCGGCGATGCCTACCACCTGGAGGTCGGGGTGCTCGCCAATCATCCCCTGCAGGCGATGCTGGAAAAAGTTGGAATCATCCACCACCAACACTCTGATAGGCATTACCACTGTCCCCGCCCACCGCGACCGGCCCGGTCAATCATGGGCTGTCCGCGTAACGCTGCAGCATGCTCGGCACATCCAGTATCAGGGCAATGGTGCCATCGCCGGTGATGGTGGCGCCGGCCATACCCGGCGTCCCCTGCAACATTTTACCCAGCGGTTTGATAACCACTTCTTCCTGACCGATAAGCTGGTCGACGACAAAGCCCACCCGCTGGGTGCCGACAGAGACAATCACCACGTGGGCCTCTTCGGGCACTGCCGCACCAAACTGACCGTTTACCAGCCAGTGTTTTAAATGAAAGATGGGAATGGCCTTTTCGCGGATGGTGACACACTCCTGCCCGTCGACCACATTGCTCTTGGTGAGGTCCATATGGAAAATCTCATTGACGCTCACCAGCGGCAGGGCAAAGGTCTGCTCACCCAGCATGATCATCAGGGTCGGCATGATGGCCAGGGTCAAAGGCACCTTGATGATGATGCGTGAACCCTCACCGAGCTTTGACTGTATTTCTATGGAGCCGTTTAACTGGGTGATTTTGGTTTTCACCACATCCATACCCACGCCGCGCCCGGAGACATCGGAAATTTCTTTTTTCGTCGAAAAGCCGGGGGCAAAAATCAAACTGTAGGCCTCGGTGTCCGACAGCCGCTGCGCCGCGTCTTCGTCGAGAACACCTTTATCTACGGCAATACCGCGCAGTTTATCGGCATCCATACCGCCGCCGTCGTCGGTGATGGTCAGCAGGATGTGATCACCCTCCTGCTCCGCCGCGAGAACCACGGTGCCGACGCGAGGCTTGCCGTTGGCTTCGCGCGTGGCGGGCAGCTCGATACCGTGATCGACGGCGTTGCGCACCAGGTGCACGAGGGGGTCGGCCAGCGCCTCGACCAGATTTTTGTCGAGATCGGTATCCTCACCCTGCAGCTCCAGATTGATTTCTTTTTTCAGGTTGCGAGCCAGGTCCCGCACTACCCGCGGGAAGCGACCAAAGACTTTTTTGATCGGCTGCATGCGGGTCTTCATGACCGCGCTCTGCAAATCCGCCGTCACTACATCGAGGTTGGCAACCGCCTTGCCCAGCGCCTCATCGTTGGAACTTAAGCCCAGGCGCACCAGTCGGTTGCGCACCAGCACCAGTTCACCCACCATATTCATAATATCGTCGAGACGCTGGGTATCGACTCGCACCGTGGTCTCGCCGGCGCCGGCCTGACCGCCCTCGCGACCGGGCCGGGCCGCAGGTTGTTTCGCCGGCGCCGCGGTGGCGGCCGCGGCGGCGGCTGCCGGGGGTTTTGCCGGTGGCGCGCTCGGCGGCGTTTTCTTGGCCGCCGGCGCACTGGGCGCCGGCGCCTTGGCGGCCGGCGGCGGTGTCGCTGCGGCTTTATCCTGTTCATTGGCGGGCGCCTTGCCCTTGCCGTGCAATTGATCCAGCAGGTCTTCAAACTCGTCTTCGGTAATCAGATCGTCCCCGGCCTTTGCGGCCGGCGGCGGCGCGGCCTCACCGCTCGGGGCAGCCGCCGCCGGCGGTTTATCGCCCGGGGCAGCCGCCGCCGGTGTTTCACCGCCCGGTCCGCGGCCACTGCCGTGTATCTGGTCGAGCAGCGACTCGAACTCTTCTTCGGTAATTTCGTCGCTGTCGGACGCCGCTGCAGCGCCGGCGGCCGCCTCTGCCGGAGTGGCACCTGTCTCTGACGAGGTGCCTACAGGTGCGTCTTTGTCACCGGTTGCCGGCCCTTTGCCCTTGCCGTGTAACTGATCCAGCAGCGCGTCGAACTCGCCCTCGGTAATTTCGTCACTATCCCCACCACCGGCGGCAGGTGCGGCGGCGGCATCGGTGTCGCTGATAGCGTCGAGTAGCTGTTCAAACTCCGTGTCTGATATATCGCCCTCCGCAGCAGCGGTATCCGCCCCGGCAACCGGCGCCGGCTCCGCCGCCGCAGCCGGCTCACTGTCGGCGACAGCGGCCTCAGTCAGGTCTTCACAGGACACCAGGCGCTCCAACTGGGCAATCAACTCTGGCTCAGCCAGAGGCGGCTCCTCGCGATTGGAGATGGCGTCAAACTGGTTGTTGACGGTATCCAGCGCCTGCAGCACCACATCCATCAACTCGGAGGTCACCGCCCGTTTGCCGTTGCGCAGGATGTCAAACAGATTCTCAGTCACATGGCAGCAATCCACCATGGCGTTCAATTGCAGGAAACCGGCACCACCCTTGACCGTGTGGAAGCCGCGAAAGATGGCATTTAACAGTTCGGTATCATCGGGACGCTGTTCGAGGTCGACAAGCTGCTCGGAGAGTTGCTCGAGAATCTCTCCGGCTTCAACCAAAAAATCCTGCAGGATATCTTCGTCATCACTGAAACTCATTTATGGCCCCTTAAAACCCTAAACTCGACAGCAAATCATCGACATCGTCCTGTCCCGAAACCACATCGTCACGTGTGCTCGCATGTATCTGTGGTCCTTCGGCTTTCGTATCGCGGCCCTCTTTTACGGCAGTGGGCGCGCTGGCTTTATCGGCAGTGCCGGTCAAACCTGTAATGTCCTCTACCTGGCCGGCGATGCGCACCAGATCGACCAGGTCCCGCTCCACATCCTGCAGCAGGCCGATAACCCGCTTCAACACCTGCCCCGTCAGGTCCTGAAAGCCCTGTTCTAAAACAATGTTCTGTAAACTCCCGCTCAGTTTTTCGGTGCTCGCGCAGGTATGGTCCAGGTGTTCGTCAATGCGCGTGTAGAGGCTGCGAAACTCACCGACTGCCATATCCCGGTTCTTCAACCGCGCCCACTCCCCTTTCAGCCCCGCCGCCTCCCGCCCCAACTGCGCGGCGACCGGGGTGGCGGCATCCACCATATCCATGGTGTTGTCGGCCGCCTTTTGGGTCAGGTCAATAACATAATTGAGGCGATCGGAGGCATCCTGAATACCGTTATTTTCCGTCGCGGTCCCCACCTCGGTGCCGATCGGGATATTGGCAATGGCATTGTGCAAACCTCGGGTCAGCTTGCCAACCGACTGAAAGATGTCACTGTCGCGTGTGCGGGCCAGATTCTGAATCAACCTGGAAGCCTCGTTGTAGTTTTCCTGTTGGAGCTGTTCGATGAGTGACTCGGCACAGTCGCGAAGCTCGGCAATAAAAACCTCTTCTCGGTGCTCGTCGCTTTGATTTCCCATTACCAAACCTTTTATATACCGGTGAGTGATCGGCGCAGAAATAGACGGCGTTTACTCAATTCGTTCGAAGATTTTATCTATCTTCTCTTTCAGCACCTGTGCGGTAAAAGGTTTGACGACGTAGCCGTTGACCCCCGCCTGCGCCGCCTCGATAATCTGATCCCGCTTGGCCTCGGCCGTCACCATCAGGGCGGGTAGAGAGGCCAGCTTGTCGTCGGCACGAACCGCCTTCAACAGATCGATACCCGTCATCCCGGGCATATTCCAGTCGGTTACGAGGAAATCGAAATCACCGCTTTTCAGCATCGGCAGCGCCGTCATACCATCATCCGCTTCGTGCGTATTGGTGAAGCCCAAGTCCCTCAGCAGGTTTTTTATAATCCGGCGCATTGTCGAGAAATCATCGACAATCAGGATTTTCATGTTTTTGTCCAATGCAACCTCCGTCTTGCCCACGGCGGGGACGCCGTTTAACTAATAGTCTAGTAGCTGATTAGCGGGTATCCAGTATTTACCAAAGACGATCTCTCCACCGGTGCTCCCAACACCGGCACAACCCCTCAGGTTGACTCGCCGAACCCATCAACCCGTTGAAAACTGAGCATTTTTTGGACAATTCGGCGGGTCAAAATCCCGCCTTCGAATACTCACCCCGGGACCCCACCCCAAGACCAGACAAAGCCTCGGCAAAAGTCTCGGCAAAGGTACTGAGAAATAGCTACAGGGTCAATCGTCGCTGCCCCATGCCTGCAGCCGGGCGCGCAGCCGCAGCGCCGCCTGGCTGTGGAGTTGACTGACCCGCGACTCGCTGACGCCGATAATCTCACCGATTTCCTTGAGGTTGAGTTCCTCGTCGTAGTAGAGCGCCAGCACCAATCGCTCCCGTTCCGGCAACTGGCTGATCGCCTGGGCCAGGGCGCGTTTGAGCGACTCGCGCTGCAAGCCCTCCAGCGGGCCGACAAAAGGCAGACTGACCCGTTCGCTTACCAGGCGACTGTCATCGTCCCCGAACGCCTCCTCATAGCTAAATAGCCGGCTCGAGGCAGCGTCCTGAATCATGGTGTGATAGTCGCCCAGCGCCACGCCCAATTCGTCGGCCACCTCCTGGTCGCCGGCGTCGCGGCCGGTGCGCCCCTCCACCGCCTGAATGGCTGCGGCGACCTGGCGGGCATTGCGATGCACCGAGCGCGGTGCCCAGTCGCCGCGGCGCATTTCATCGACAATGGCGCCGCGAATGCGGATGCCGGCGTAGGTTTCAAAGCTTGCCCCCCGCTCGGCATCGTATTTTTGCGCCGCCTCCAGCAATCCGACCATACCGGCTTGAATCAGGTCTTCCACCTGTACACTGGCGGGCATTCTCGCCATCATATGGTGGGCGATACGCTTTACCAACGGGGCGTGGTCTTCCACCCGAATGGCCAGCGCCTGCGCCTGTGCTTCACCGTACATGGCCAATCCGTCCGCTGCTGCCACGGCTCAATGGCCCGCGCTCGCCGACTGCAGCAGCCGCTCGACAAAAAACTCCAGGTGTCCGCCCGGCGCACTCGGCAGCGGCCACTCCCCTACCTTCTGGGCAAGGGTGCGCAGTGCCTGCGCGGCCTTGCAGCGCGGTGAGAATTCAAGCAGCGGTTTTTGTCGCTGCACCGCTTTGCGAACGTTGTCATCGAACGGGATATAGCCGGCATACTGCAAAGTCACATCGAGGTAGCGTTCACAGACCTTGTTCAGTTTATGAAATAAATTCTGGCCTTCCTGGGCACTGCGGGTCATGTTCGCCGCCACGCGAAAACGCTGCATCTTGTGCTCCCGATTGAGCACTTTTATCAGCGCATAGGCATCGGTGATGGAAGAGGGTTCATCGCAAACCACCACCAGCACTTCCTGCGAGGCCCGCACAAAGCTGATGACGGTGTCGGAAATACCCGCCGCGGTATCCACCACCAGCATATCGATCTGTTCACCGAGCGCGCTGAATTCGTGGATCAGGGCGGCGTGTTCCTGCACACTCAACGTCGCCATCTGCGACACCCCCGAAGAGGCCGGCACCACGCGAATGCCGCCCGGCCCCAGCACCAGCACATCGCGCAGGCTGCACTGACCGGACAGGACATCGGCGAGCGTGCGCTCGGCGCGCAGGCCGAGCAGTACATCGACATTGGCCAGCCCCAGATCGGCATCGAGCAACGCCACCCGTCGCCCCTGTTCCGCCAGCGCCACACTGAGATTGACCGAGATGTTGGTTTTGCCAACACCGCCTTTGCCACCGGTAATGGCCACGACCTGCACGGGACGACGTTGAATCATTAGCGGGTCTACCTCTCGTTTCAATTATCTAGCCAAAGCACGGCGTCGCCGCTTTGTCCCGAACGGCGGGCTCCGTTGCGCCGGAGCCGCCGGCGATATCCGTTTTCAACAGGGCCACGGCGCGGGTTACCAGCGTGTGCGCCTTGCCCACTTCGATGTCCTGCGGAATGTTTTGTCCATTTGTAGTGTAGGTCACCGGCAGGCGTTGCGACATGACGACACCGAGCACCTCACCGAGGCTCGCGGTTTCGTCCATTTTCGTCAGCACACAGCCGCTAAGTCCCGCCGGTTTGTAGGCGTGCAGGGTGGCCTTCATCATTTGCAACTGGCTGTTGCAGGGCAACACCACCAGCTTTTTTACCTGCGTCTGTCGCTGCAGGACCGCCAAGTGCTGCTTCAATACCGGATCACCGAGCCGCAGGCCGGCGGTGTCAATCAGTACCAGCGCGCAGTGCTGCAGGCTTTGCAACACCGGCGCCAGGTCGGCGCTGTCGGTGACGATACGCACCGGTACATTGAGAATTCGGCCGAACGCGCGCAGTTGATCGTGGGCGGCGATACGGAAAGTATCGGTGGTCACCAGCGCTACCTGACCGGGGCCGTGCTCGAGTACATAGCGGGCCGCCAGCTTGCCGATGGTGGTGGTCTTACCCGCGCCGGTCGGGCCGACCACGGCAAACACGCCGCCGGCCGCCGTGACGTCGGCGCCCGCCACCGGCAGGCGCTGCGCCAGACACGCCAGGGCCCGGCGCCAGGCGCCGGTCAGATCGGTGCCGGATTCGACGTCGCGCAGCAGTATGTCAATCTGCTGTGCGGGCAACCCCAGCCGTGTAAACCGCTGCCAGAGACTGGTATGTACGGGAGACTGGCGGGCGCTGCGGTCCCGGGCCAGCTGACCCAGTTGTTCCTCGAGCAACTGGCGCATGCCGGTGATTTCCGATCGCAACACCGCCAGTTCCCGCTGCTCGGCCGGATCGGCCGCAGCCGCCGGTTGGTCCGCCGCAACAGTCGGCGCCGCCGCGGGCTCCTCCTGGCGGGCGTTCAACATGCGTTCCCGGGCGCGGTCGATCTCCTGTGCCAATTGCACCCGCGTTTTACCCGAGGCGGGACCGATCCCGTTGTCCGCAACGGATGAGCGCTGCACGTTGTCGTCCGCTGCCGGCGCGCCGGCCGCTGCGCTGAAATCACCGAGGGCGGCATCGACACCCACCTGCCCCCGCCAGGCATCATCGCTGGCCAGCGGGCGGTCGCTGTCGGTGAAACCCTCGGCATAATTGCGACCGCTGAGCGGTGTTGTGCCGCTCACCGGCTGCTCCAGCGTGGTGACAATTTCAACTCCGCGTTTAGTGCGCCGGTTGGATAGAATAATCGCCTCCGGGCCCAACTCCGCGCGCACCAACTCCAGGGCGCGGCGCATATCTGCCGCGACAAAGCGCTTGACCTGCATTTCCGCCTGCATTCGGGGTCTCCTGTCAATCCAACGTTAAACCGATCAACCCTCACCACCGACTGTCGCTTCAATGGTGATCTGCTTGTTGTCGGGAATCTCCGTGTACGACAACACAGCCATCTCCGGTGAGTTGCCGCGCACAAACCTGGCCATCATCATCCGCAGCGGTGCCGCCACCAGCAGGATCACCGGCTTGCCGGTCAGCTCCTGTTTCTGTGCTGCCTGCAGCAGCGATTTTTGCAGCCGCTCCGCCAGCATGGGCTCGATAAAAGCCGGGGCCTCGGCGCCGGCTTTTTGGGCCTGCTGAACAGACTTGAGCAATAACTGTTCCAACCCCGGCTCCAGGGTGATAACCGGCAGGTTCGGCTCTGCACCTGCGATGTCCTGTACAATCTGGCGCGCCAGCGCCACCCGCACCAGGCCGGTGAGAGTGGCGGGATCTTGACTGTTGTCGCCATTGGCCGCCAAAGCTTCGGCAATGGTGCGCATATCGCGAATCGGCACCTGCTCGCGCAGCAGGTTCTGCAGCACCTTCAGCAAGGTCTTCAGCGTCAGGGTGCCCGGCACCAGTTCTTCGGCCAGCTTGGGGGATGTCTCGGCAAGCATATCGAGCAACTTCTGCACGTCTTCATGGCCAAGCAGTTCGTGGGTGTGGCGCTGTAAAATCTGGTTCAGGTGGGTCGCCACCACGGTGCTGGCATCGACCACGGTGTAGCCGAGCGTCTGCGCCTGGTCTTTCTCCGCCACCTCCACCCACACCGCCTCCAGACCAAAGGCCGGGTCCTGGGTCGCAACGCCCTCTACCTTGCCGAACACCTGTCCGGGGTTGATGGCCAGGTGCCGGTCCGGGTGCACCTCCGACTCGCCCACGGCAACGCCCATCAGGGTGATGCGGTAGGCATTGGGCAGCAGATCGAGGTTGTCGCGGATATGTACCGAGGGAATTAAAAAACCCACTTCCTGGGACAACTTTTTGCGCACACCCTTGATACGCCCCAGCAACTCTGCGCCCTGGTTTTTATCGACCATGGGAATCAGCCGGTAACCCACCTCCAGCCCCACCATATCCACCGGCATCACATCGTCCCAACTGATCTCCTGGGGTGGCGGCGCCGGCTCCACCTCGCCGGCCACAGCGCCGGCTGCCGCCGGCAGTGCCGCCAGGCCGTCCGCCGCCACGGCCGGTGCCGCACCGGCGGCCGTGGCGGGCGCGCGCTGGTTGCGCTGGTGAATGAAGTAGGCGAGCGCACCGGCAACCAGTGCCAGACCGATAAAGGCCACATGGGGCATACCGGGAATCGAGCCCATCAACAGCAAAATGGCGGCGGTCACCGCCAGCGCCTTGGGCGAATCGAACATCTGGTTGAGCACCTGGCTGCGCACGTCCTCGGCGCTGTTGACCCGGGTCACCATAATGGCGGCGGCCGTGGACAACAGCAGCGACGGGATTTGCGCCACCAGGCCGTCGCCGATGGTCAGCAGAATATATTTCTCCAGCGCGTCCTGAAATTCAAGATCGTGCTGGGCCATACCGACGCTGAGTCCGCCGATAATATTGATCACCAGGATCAGGATGCCGGCCACCGCATCGCCGCGCACAAATTTGCTGGCACCGTCCATGGCGCCGTAGAAGTCGGCCTCGCTGGCCACGTCTTCGCGGCGCCGGCGGGCCTCGTCCTGATCGATCAGGCCGGCGTTCAGGTCAGCGTCGATCGCCATCTGCTTGCCGGGCATGGCATCGAGGGTAAAGCGGGCGCTGACTTCGGAAATGCGCCCGGCACCTTTCGTCACCACCACAAAGTTGATAATCATCAGGATGATAAACACCACCAGACCCACGGCGTAGTTGCCACCGATCACCACCTCGCCAAACGCCTGGATCACCTTGCCGGCGGCGTCGCCACCGGCGTGCCCCTCGAGCAGCACCACCCGGGTGGAGGCGACATTAAGGGCCAGGCGCAACAGGGTTGCCACCAGCAATACCGTGGGAAACACCGCGAAATCCAATGGTCGCAGGGTGTAAACACCCACCAGCAACACAACGATGGACAGGGCGATATTAAAAGAGAAAAACACATCGAGCAGAAACGCCGGCACCGGCAGCGTCATCATACCGAGCAACACCAGCAACAGCAGCGGAATACCCAGATTGCCGCGGCCGGCATTACCCAAATGCCTGATGGCCGTCTGGCGATCGAACGTAAAGCGGTTGCTGAGGGGACGGGCCATAAGTTTCCAGTATTTTGACGGTGTGGGGTGCTACTGGAGGGGTATGGCAAGAAATGTGCCTGAACTGCATGCTTCGGGGCGCCAGGGGTTTATTGAACGTTATCACGCGCCTGATCCGGCTGTTGCAATAATTCGCTTTGCGATATTGCCCTGTTTGAGAAAGGGGCACTCAATATTGAAGAGCGGAGCGCTCGAGTTTGGGAAGAAATTTGAAGTGCAAATGAAGAATCAATTGAAGGAGACGCCTTCTGAGACCGTGCACGGCAGGGATGCCGTGCGCGAGCCCCCAGGGATGGGTTGAGGGGGGACGCCTAGTCCGAGTCTCAGAAGGCGTCTCCTTCAATTGATTTGCCACGATCTGCAGCAAAACCACGATCTCAAAAAACCTGGACAATCAGGTGCACGTTAAGGCAACTACCAACTCCCATAGATCTGATTTTTATCTGAACTAACTGCCTGAAAACTGGCATGCTAGAGCCCCACACGGCTTTTCGGCACCCGGGCCAAGACCGGGGCCACAAGGCTGCTGATATAAAGATGGGTCACAGATTCCGCCGCTCCAGTCGTAACAGCATAACCACCATCCGGGTCCTGCAGGGAAACCACCACCTCGCCCTGCCCGTCGATCGCCACAATATGACTATACGCCACAGCCTGGGGCCGCAGCACCGCCGGCAGCCGCTGCACCAGGGTGCGCAGCCAGGGTTTGTCCGCCAGGCGATCGAGCAGTCGGTTGCGCGGCGATGCCAGTCCCAACCAGAAACGCCCCTCCAGACCGCGGCCCAGGTTGTCGGGAAAACCCGGCAGATTGTCGATCAACACCTGTGTCTGCCCCGCCTTCTCGCCCGCCAGCCAGTGTTTCAAAACGCGGTATTTACTGGTTTCGTTTATTAATATAAAACTGTCGTCGCCGGCCAGCGCCACGCCGTTGGCAAAATTCAAATCGCTTACCAGTACGCGGGTCTGGCGGGTCTGCGGATCGAACACCAGCAGGCGCCCGTGGCCGCCGTGCTCCAGGATATCCAGCAGACTCGCCTCGTAGGTGCCGCCGATCGCCCTGGCGGAGAACTTGGTCGAAGAGTCGCTGAAGTAAATTTTTCCGTCGCCGGCCACCGCCACACCGTTGGCATAACGGATCGGCACGCCGGCGGCGGTGTTGGCCAGCAGTTGCTGGCGACCGTCCGCAGAGATACTCAGCAGACCAATAAATGCATCAGCGACAATCAGGTTACCCTGACGGTCGAAATCCATGCCCAGCGGTCTGCCGCCGGTGTTGAGCCAAGGCTCGGCGACATCCTGCCCCGGTGCCAGGCGCAGAATCCAGCCCTCGTGGGTGGAGGTATAGACCGTGCCGTCGGCACCCAGCGCCACACCTTCCGGGCCGTGATAATCGCCGATGGCGATGCTGTCGAGTTGCGCCAGTTTTTGATTAGGGGCAAAAGCGCCGGTAAAACCCCGATCTTGCGGAGCGACCCAGCTCACCGGTTCTACCGGCACCGGCCACAGTAACAGATATGCCGCCAGCAATACTGCAATATACAGGGCCACCCGCCCCTTCGATGGTAATTTAACCACGCTTCCCCCTTGTTATTTTTGGCCACTGCGCCGGGAGTGTATGTAGTCTGCGGGAAGAACACAATAAAGACGGTGTACCACTGGCATCAACACACCATCGGCGACGTGCGCAAGTCGATAGCACCACGCTGAATTGCCCTTGCGCGACACCAGGTTAAACTTTCGCTGTCGCGGTCAGTTCTGTGCGTCAATCAAATCGGCAGATCAATCAAACCGCATATCCGGCGGCACAACAATATTGCGTGGGTATACAGGCTTTTGTCCCTGGCCGCGGCGATAATTGCGCAGTTGAAAGACGTAGGCCAACACCTGGGCCACGGCCATGTACAACGCTCCCGGAATCTCCTCCTCCACCTCGGTGGTGTAGTACACCGCCCGGGCCAGCAGCGGCGCCGCCACCAGGTCGATACGATGGGCGCGGGCGATTTCACGAATTTTCATAGCGTTGTGCTCGACACCCTTGGCCAGCACCACCGGTGTCTCCATGGTGTCCGGGTCATACTTCAAGGCCACCGAGAAATGCGTCGGGTTAGTAATCACCACATCCGCCTCCGGCACCGCCGCCATCATGCGCTGGTTGGACATTTCCCGCTGCAACTGGCGGATGCGGCTTTTGACTTCCGGTTTGCCCTCGGTGTCCTTGGTCTCGTCTTTGATGTCCTGGCGCGACATTTTTAACTTGCGGGTGTGATCCCACATCTGAAACGGCACATCGACCACCGCAATCAACACGGTAACCGCCGACAGTGCAATGGCCGCCCAGGCGCTCATCTGCACCGAATGGACAATGCCGGCGTGCACCGCCTGGTTGGCGAGGTCCAGCATATCCTGGCGCATGCTCGCCAGCAGCCAGACCGCCAGCACCAACACCACGCCGACCTTGGCCAGGGCCTTGGCCAACTCCACCAACGCTTTGGCCGAAAACATCCGCTTCAATCCTTCGATGGGATTGATGCGACTGAATTTCGGCGCCAGCGCGTTGGTGCTCCACAGCCAACCGCCAAGCGCGACGGGACCGGCCAACGCCGCAATCAACAGCAACACAAACAGCGGTATCAGGGCGATCAGGCCGTCGGCAAACGACTTGGCCAGGTGGGATATCATGACGCTGGTATCAAAGGCACCGGCGCGATCGAAGGCAAAGTTGTAGCGCAGAATAGCCAGCAATCGCGCGGCGATAAACTCTCCGAAAATATACAGACCCACCGTCCCGGCCAGTAGCACGGCGGTGGTGGTCAACTCCCGCGAGCGCGGTACCTGGCCCTCCTCGCGGGCCTTCTCGAGACGTTTCGGGGTGGGTTGTTCGGTCTTTTCCTGACTGTTGTCTTCCGCGGCCATGATCTACCTACCGAGTACCGGCCAACTGGTGTAAAAACGCAAACCCCTCGCCGATAAACAACTGGTAATTCGGCAGGAAACTGACCAGGCTCAACCACATCAACAACAGGCCGAGTATCAATGTGATGGGAAAACCCACGGCAAACACATTCATTTGCGGCGCCGCCCGGCTCATCACGCCGAACGCCAGATTGACCACCAGCAGCGAGGTAAGTACCGGTAACGCAATCAGCGTGGCCCGGGTAAACATCCAGGCGCCCAGATCGGCCAGCTCAAAAAAGTGTTGTGCCGTCAGCCCGGTGGCGGCAATCGGCAGCGTGTTGAAGCTCTCCACTAACACTTCGATAACGACCAAGTGCCCGTTGACACTCAGAAACAGCAGCGTGGTTAAAATCAGGTAGTATTGAGAGACGACGGTGACCACGACACCGTTGGCCGGGTCGTTCATGGAGGCGAAACCGAGCCCCATTTTCATGGCGATAAACTGTCCGCCAAGCACGAACAACTGAAACACCACCTGCAACACAAACCCCATGGCCAGGCCGATCAGGACCTGCTGGACGACAATCATCAAACTCTGTAACGACAGCCCCGCCACCGCCGGCAGCGGCGGCAGCAGCGGCACCACTATCAGTGTGACGGCCACCGCCAGAACGACGCGCACGCGCACCGATACGATTCTGGTGCCGATAATCGGCATCGCCATAAACAGCGCCCCGATGCGTATCAGCGGCCAGCCGTACTGGCCGACAAACTGCATGATGTCAACGTCGGTGAGCTGTAACATCAGCCTATGAGCACCGGGATATTGGTGATCAGGCGGGTAAACAAATCCGTCAGTTCAGTGATCAACCACGGCCCCGCCACCATGATAGTGGCCAGGGTAATAATCAGGCGCGGGAGAAAACTCAGCGTTTGTTCGTTAATCTGGGTGGCGGCCTGAAACGTACTCACCAACAGCCCCACCGCCAGACTGGGGCCGACAATCAGACCGACAATCACCACCGTCAGGTAGAGCGCTTCGGCCAGCAGGTCCATCACTATTTCCGGTGTCATGATCGTGTTACCTGTTCGGGTTGTCACACCGCTGTGTTCACCATGCCGATCAAACTGCAAAGCTCGCCGCCAGCGAACCGATCACCATGCCCCAACCGTCCACCAGCACAAACAACATAATCTTAAACGGCAGGGAGATAATCAACGGCGATAACATCATCATCCCCATCGCCATCAAGACACTGGCCACGACGATATCGATGACCAAAAACGGGATAAAAAGAATAAAGCCGATTTGAAAAGCCGTTTTCAATTCACTGGTGACAAAAGCCGGCACCAGCACGGTCATCGGTACGTCCTGGGGTGTAGCGACGCCGTTGATATCACCGATGCGCATAAACAACGCTAAATCCGTTTCACGGGTCTGCAGCAACATAAACGCATGAAAAGGTTCGGCGGTGCGCGCCAGCGCCTCCCGCGCGCCTATGTCCTGGTTGATATAGGGTTGCAGCGCGCCGCTGTTAACTTTTTCAAAGACCGGCGCCATGATAAAAAACGTCAGAAACAACGTCAGCCCGATCAGAATCTGATTGGATGGCGACTGCTGTAAACCCAGGGCCTGGCGCAGTATGGCAAACACGATAATGATGCGGGTAAAAGAGGTCATCATCATCAACAGCGCCGGCAGCAGGCTCAGCACGGTCATAATGACCAGAATCTGCAGGGTTACCGTATAGTCCTGGCTGCCGTCCGGGTTGGTGGTTACGGTAAAAGCCGGCAACCCCGGAATGCCATCGATCGGCAATGCCGGTGCGGCCTCATCGGCGGCGACAGCCGCCGGTACTTCCTGCGCTAACGCCGGCACGGTAAGTGCGCAGCAGATGCTGAGAAAAAAAACCACTACCCAGGGATTGAACCGGCGCCCGCCCAACCGGTGTTCACGCAATCCCGCCGCATCGGTGCCGGCGAACACGCCACTGCGTGCCACGCCGCAGGCAACGGCGGGTTCGCGGCCGTGCACATCCGGCGCCACCCTGCTCAAGAAGTTCGCCCCTGCTGCATAACATCGCGCACTTTGCGGCCGAACGCCGACAATTCACGGTCCGGTTTGATGGCGACCACCGGCTCGTCGAAGACATACAGGGTCGACACGTGACCGGGGGCCACCCCGATCAGCAGTTGCCGGCCTGCCACTTCGACCAGTAGCAGTCGCTCGCGAGTACTCAACGGCAGACTGCCGACCACGCGCATGCTATCGCTCTGCAGCAAGCCACCGGCGCCCAAGCGGCGCACCAGCCAGGCGATGGCGAAGATAATCGCCAGAATTGCCAGCAGTCCCAACATAACCTGCCCTATATACGCCGCATTATCAGGCGCGCCGGCCGTGGCAGCGGCCGGCGCCTGGGCCCAACCGCCCGGTGCAGCGAACACAAGACCGGCAAAGAAACCGGGGTAAAGGGTGCCCGGAGATACGGGTTTCTTTAACATAGCGTTAACATAGCGTTGTCACAGTATCGACTCGATCGGCATGGCGGCCGGCAGTTCATCGCAGCTTTTTGATCCGCTCGGACGGGCTGATCACATCGGTCATACGAATGCCGAATTTCTCGTTGATGACCACCACTTCGCCGTGGGCAATCAGGGTGCCGTTGACCAGAACGTTCAGCGGTTCACCGGCCAGGCGGTCCAGTTCAATCACCGAACCCTGGTTCAGTTGCAGCAGATTGCGAATGGTAATCGAGGTGGAACCCACCTCCATGGAAATGGAAACCGGAATATCGAGAATGACATCGAGATCGGGGTTGTCCCCGACATCATTGCCCGGCGGCGTCTCCTCAAATTCATCGAGGTCGATATTCTCAGCCGCTAACGCTTCACCGGCGGCTTCGACCTCGGCGTCCCCCTCGCCCATGGCGTCATCGACCTCCGCCTGTTGTTCCAGCGCGGCCGCCCATTCATCGGCTATGGCCCCCTGATCGACATCCTCGTCGCCCGGGGTTATCTCACCGTCACCGTTGTCGTCGTCACTCATGGTTGTCTCCCTCGACAGGCATTACGACCGGCGTGCCGGTCCGCTCTATTTGGCTGGTAATCTTTAGCGCCAGATGACCGCGGGACTGGCCCAGAATCGTTCGGAACATAGGGACGCCGTTGGCAGTCAGCACCTGCGTGTCCGGCAATTCGATCGGTATCACATCACCGTCCTTTAAGTCGACAATATCACGCAGGGGGATGTCGCGACGCGCAATGTCACACTCGAGGTCCACTCGCGCCTCCATCACATCGCGGCGCAGGGCGTTGATCCAACGCTCATCGCGCTCGTCGGTGTCGGTCTGTAAACCCGCGTCCAGCATTTCGCGAATCGGCTCGATGGTGGCATAGGGAATGGTGATATGCAGCTCGCCGCCACCGCCGTCGAGCTCCACCTGAAAAGTGCTCACCACGACCACTTCACTGGGGCTGACAATATTGGCCATCGAGGGGTTGACCTCGGAGTTGATGTACTCGAACTCGATCGGCAGCACCGCCTTCCAGGCTTCTGTCAGATCGATAAACACCTGCTCTAAAACCATCTGCACGACCCGCAACTCCGTCGGGGTGAATTCCCGCCCTTCGATCTTGGCATGGCGACCGTCGCCACCGAAGAAGTTGTCTACCAGTTTGAACACCAGCTTGGCATCCAGGATCACCAGCGCCGTCCCCCGCAGCGGGCGAAACTTCACCATATTGAGACTGGTGGGCACATAGAGGGTGTGCACATACTCGCCGAATTTCTGTATCTGAATACCACTCACCGATACATCGGCGGAGCGGCGTAAAAGATTGAACATACTAATGCGGGTGTAACGGGCGAAACGTTCGTTGATCATTTCCAGGGTCGGCATGCGCCCGCGCACGATACGATCCTGGCTGGTCAGATCGTAGGAACTGATGCCACCGGGCTGGGCGTCGCTCTCGGTTTCTATATCACCGTCGTCGACTCCATGCAGCAGCGCATCGATCTCGTCTTGTGAAAGTAAATCCTGCACGCCGTCAAACCTCGCGGTGGTCGCTATTGCATCACGAAATTGGTAAACAACACCTGTTCTATTCCGGGCTGGTCGATCTCCTGTTGCAACAAACCCTGGAGTTCTTCCAATGCCTGCTGTCGCAACAGTTCTTTGCCTTCCGCCGTCTGCAGGTCTTCGTAGACCTGGCCGCCGAGCAGCAACACCAGGCTGTTGCGAATCATCGGCATATGCAGTTCTATCGCCTCGACCACCTCGTTTTCCCGCGCCATCAGGGTCACTTCCACCTGCAGGAAACGCTGCCTGCCGCGCGCCTGGAAATTCACCACAATGGGCGGTTTGAGCGGAAAGTAAACCGCCGGCAGTTTTACCGGCGCCGCCGGTTCGGCCGCCGCGCCATCCTCTGCCGCCACCGGCTCGGGAGCCAACATCTGCAGCGCCAACAGCGTGCCGCCGACGGACAAACCGATCAGCACCAGGCCGACCACGGCCAGCACAATGACCTTTTTCTTACCGCCAGACGGTTTTTCGTCGTCCTGCGCCTGATCGTCTTCCTCTGCCATGTCAAAAGTCCGTCAATACACCCGGATTCAACGCCGATTGCAGCGCCTTACCCGCTTTATCATCATAAAAAGCAAAACCCGTACCAGCGCCCGGGCGCAGCCGTGCACCGTCAAACGGAGAACTCCCGGAGACTGGGTAAAAACGAAAAACAGGTGGCGGGTGGAAACAGAGAGCAGGCGGAAAAAATCGTGAGGGGCTGACTCAGGCGCGGGGGCTCGGCGTCGAGCCGGCGCCAGCTTGACGCCGGCGGCTGTTCTAGAACTGCCAGACTGCAGGAGCGACGCTATCCATCACTCGCCTCACTGCGCCCGGCAATTATGAAACAGTGACTAAACATAGTGATCCACCAGTCCCAGCGCGGTATTGATCGCTGAAACCGCGGCGGTATCAGCCTCGGCCTCGGCGCTGCCGGCGGTTGCGGTATCGACCTCATCGCCGCTGCCGGGATCGGACTGCCGTTCGAAAGACTGATCGGATACATCGACATCGACCAGGTTCAGCCCCTCGCCCTCAAACAATTCGCGCAGCCGGTGTGAACCTGTGTCCAGTGCTTCCCTGACGCTGGCGTGCTGGCTGCTGAAAGTGACCTGCGCCTGATCCTGGGACAAGGTAATCCTGACCTGCAACGGCCCCAGTTCGGGCGGATCGAGATGTATTTCGGCAGCACTGATATTTTGCGCAGCCAGCCACAGAACCCGCTCCTGTACCACACCCCGCCACTGCGGGTCGGCCACCGGGGTATCGACCCCGGTTTGCACGAGCCCGGCGCGCGCGGCAGTCGCCTGGTATTGTTGCAGGGCCGGTTGTTGGACCGGTTTCGCCACGGCGGCGAGAGCCGGCTCGCGACTGCTCTGCAGGCTATCGGTGTCGATGGTGTCGGCGGCTTCACCGCCGGCGCCGGACAGTATCGGCGTCACCTCTTGACCCGGCTTGACGGCCGCCGGCGGTTGCGCCACGTCTGCATTGGAGAGCTGACCCGGAGACTGGGTCGAAACAGGTGTCGAGGTGTGGGTCGACATCTGGGCAGAGTTCGGAACCGCCGTCGCGGTGCCGCCGTCCGCTATCGCAGCGCCAGCGAGCGGCGAGCGGCGACCCGGTTGCAGGGCAGCGGGGGGCGCGGCCCCCGACGCCTGGCGATGTTCACCTTCAGCGTCGCTGTCGCCACCCGCTGTGGCGCCGGGCGGCAAAACGTTACCGGTCTGAGGCAGACCGGTGCCTGTCGCGCTCCCGGGCCTCATCGCGCCGACTGCCTGGCTCGATATAGCAACTCCGGTTACCCCCGGGGCGGACCCTGCGCTTAGTGGTTTCCCAACCGGTGCGGGCACCCGTGGTTGAGCGACTGCCGGCGCTGTCAGACCGGGCTGTGCCGGAGCACCACCCGGTGTTGTCGCAGTCACCGCTGCCGGATCGGCAGCCGGTGCTTCAGACGGCGGCTGTTCGGTGTCCGGCCCGGTCGGTCGCGCGTCCCTGCCGGCGTCGCCTTTGACTTGAGCGGGCGCCTCAGAGTCCGCCCGCGGGCGCCTGTCGGCAGCCGGCTTGGCCTCGCGACGCGGCGCCATCACCTCGCGGAAAGCCGGGTCATCGGCGCCCGGCCGCTGTCCCCGGGCCTCCTGGCCGGCACCAGCGGCGGGTACCGCGGGGGTAGAGATGAAATCCTTGATCAAATTGGGGCTGCTACTCATGGTGGTTCACGTTCCAAGTTCAGTATTAAAGATGATCAGCACCTGGAGCTTTGCAAAGCGGATGCCAAGTTAACAACACCGCAGCAATGATGGCGAAGTCTGACTGATAAGGTCGGGTTAAACCTGGATAAACAATACCCGGTCAACGAAACCGGTTTGTGAGGGAGAAGCAGGCTCGCAATAAGCCGCGGGCGGTGCTGGTCGCACCGGGGAGTGGCCCTCTCGATGCTGTCTGACTCCGCATTGCGCTATTGCGAACTCACAGCATGCCAACTTCCGGGCGTGCCATTCGACATATCGCCTACAACTCGCCGAGCGCCGCAACGACAATTTTATGCTCCGCTTCAATCGCATCCAGTGCCGGCGCCAGACCGTCGAGTTCGCCGGCGACCGCGGCATCCTCCACCCGGGCACACAACTGTGCCATCAGCGGTGCGCCAATATTGCTGCAACTGCCTTTGAAGCTGTGGGCGGCGGCCCGCAGACCGGTGCTGTCAGCACGGGCCAGACAGTCACGCAACGCCGCCAGGCGCTGCTCGGCATCGCTGAGAAAGGTATCGATAAGCAACTGAAACTCCTCCTCCATGACTTCTTTTAGGGTCATGAGGGTGTCTTTATCGATGTGGATTTCGGTGCTCATTACAGGTTCTCTTGGCGCTCTCGCTGAGGATACTGGGTTGCGGCAGCTCGCGGTAGCGACTCACCCCACACTGCCCGCCACGGCCATCAGCTCAACGATCATCATCATTATCCCAGACAAACACCACTTCGACCTCGTTGCCGTTGCCCAGGTATTTAACCGATTCACACATGGTTTTGATCAGGGGAATACCACGGCCGGAGTAACCTTCCAGCGTGTGGTCGTTAGCCATTTTTGCGTCGTGATCAAAACCCGGACCACTGTCTCTGACCTGCACGGTGAGGCGCCCGCCGGTCGGTGAGGTGGCCAGGTAAAAACGAAAGCCTACGAATCCCTGTTTGAGTTCCTCGAGGCGCTGTGTGCGCAGTTTGTAATACTCGCCGAAGCCCTCCGGAGTCTCTTTCATCGCCGAATCAAGACCCAAAACCCCATGCTCGAGGGCGTTGGAGTACAGCTCGGATAAAATAGTGTATAGACTGCCGCTGTGCTGCCGCAACCCGGGCACTTCCATCAAAATATTGAGCAGCACCGGCAGCGGGTCGAGGTAACGAAAGCTGGTCTGCTCGACCTCGAAATCGAGGTTCCACTCCAGCAACCCCCGATCCACTACATAGTTGACGTCGACACCCTTGGATTGAATGTTCTCCGGCGTGTCGACCCGCACCTCTACCAGCGACAGATCATCGTCTTTCTCCCCTTCGCCGACAAAGCTTTGCACGTGATTCAATATGTCCTCAAACAACTGGTCGGCCTGGACATTGTCAGCAAAGACGGCCTCGAGGCGCTCCTCGCCAAACATCTCACCCGCCTGGTTGCGGGCCTCGTGGATACCGTCGGACCACATATAGAGCCGATCGTCGAGGTTTAGCTCAAAGTGTTTGCAGTCGTCTTTGAAATCTTTATTGGACAGCACGCCCAGAGGCAGGTGTGTCGAGCGGATCGGCTCCACGGTACCCGAGGCGCTGCGGCGCAGAAAACAGTCCGGCAAGCCGCCATTCCAGACTTTCAGGCGCCGGGTACGGAAATTGATATCCACCATGGTGGCGCAGCAAAATACGCCCACCGGGAGTATGTTCTTCAGCTTCTGGTTAATCTCGCGCAGGATATCGGTCAGCGAAAACCCCTTGTGCGCCATTCCGTAGAACGTGGTCGCCAGCGGCATGGCACCGATCGCCGCCGGCAGGCCGTGGCCGGTAAAGTCGCCCAGTAACACCATCATGCTGCCCGACGGGCTCACCGCCGCCACCAGCACGTCGCCGTTGAACACTGCCAGCGGCGACAGGTAATGCTTGACGTTGCTGGCGTCGAGGCAGCCGGTGTGGGCAATATTGTCGAACACCTGCTTGGCAACCGTCTGCTCCTGCAGGAGATGCTCATTGTGCAGAACAATCTGATCGCGCTGGGTCAACATGGTGGCGTGCATCTCCCGCATGCGATAAAACGCTTTGATTTTCGCCTGCAGGATAAAGCGGTTGTAGGGTTTGGAGAGGAAATCATCCCCGCCGGCATCCAGACACTGCACCAGTGACTCGGTATCGGTCAGGGAGGTCAGGAAGATAATCGGCACCAGCTCTTCGCCGGCCAGCGCCTTGATTTGCCGCGCGGCGCCGAAACCGTCGAGCTTGGGCATCAACGCATCGAGCAGCACAATGTCGGGGCGCTCGCGCTCGTAGGCCTCCACCGCCTCGAGACCGTCCCGCGCGCCGATCACCCGATGCCCCTCTTTTTTGACAATGGACTCCAGGATCATGCGATCGGTGTCGGTGTCGTCGGCGACGAGCACCTTGAGTCCGGTTTTATCTGCCTCTGCCATACCTTACTCCCACGTGCTACTCGACAGGCTCACCCGGACAGTGATAGACAAACTTACTGAATGGAAAAGAGCTGCTCAAAATTGGAAATCGTCAGAATTTTTTTGACATCCGGGCTGCAATTGACAATTTTTATACTGGCCGAATCGCCACCGGCGTGATCCCGCAACAACAACAGCATACCGAGCGCGGAGCTGTCCAGGTAGGTGGTATCGCGCATATCTACCAGGTAGGAGGTGGGGACCTTGCTCAGGCTCTCGTAACAGTTGCGAAAGTCCTGGTGAGCACTGAAATCAAACCGACCTTCAATTGCAATAGTTAACTCGTTTCCATCAGCCGATATGCTGGAAGAAATTGCCATAGCCTACCTCTATTAAGGTTTCACGTTTAACGGTCTTGTAAGTACTGCATCCGGGAGAGAGTCTAAACCATCTTGCGGCGGATGTTTATACACGCTGACCGGCCGGCCCCGATCCTGTCGCCCGGTCTTGCTGCCGGTATCGATCGTCGCTACCTGGTGCCGGCCCCTGCCGTCCAGCCCTTTATCCACTCATCCACCCACTCATCCCGGCCGGGGGCGACTGCCCGCGAGCGCCGTAGAGTAGCACGGTTTTTCCTCGCGTGAGTACCCTTCACGCCTGCCAGTAAATATAGACCATATTAAACGCGCGTCCATCGCCGCACCGATACCGGCCGCTACCGGTAATGAGAAGCGCTAACCCCGGGCCCGTCGCGCAGTCTGGGTGGATAGTTGCATAATGCGCGGGCCGACCCGGTCCAGCGGCAGTATCTCCTCGGCGGCCCCCAATTCCACCGCCGCCCGGGGCATGCCCCATACCACGCAGGTAGCTTGATCCTGGGCGATAGTGGTGCAGCCGGCTTCGCGCATATCCAGGAGCCCCTGGGCGCCATCGTTACCCATCCCCGTCAACAGTACGCCCAGGGCATTTTTGCCCGCCGCCTGGATTACCGAACGGTAGAGTACCTCCACCGATGGCCGATGCCGGTTCACCAGGTCGCCCTGATCGAGTTTGCAGACATAGCCGGTTCCCTTTTTCACCACCTGCAAGTGGCTGTGGCCCGGTGCCAGATAGGCGCAGCCGGCCAGGATCGGTTGATCGTGCTCCGCCTCAAATACCGCCATCGCACAATTAGCGTCCAGCCGCCGGGAAAACGAGCCGCTGAACGCTTCCGGAATATGTTGCGCCATCACAATCGGCGGGCACTGGGCGGGCAGTGTCATCAACACGTCCTTGATGGCCTCAGTGCCGCCGGTGGAGGCCCCGATGGCACACAGAAAATTGGGCCGTAACGCCGCGCCGCGCTCCAGCACCGGCGCCCGCGCGGGCGCCCGCTGCGCCGGGTCGCGATAGCGGACATTGGCCCGGGCCGCCAGCAGTACCTTGTTGATGATCGTCTCCCGGTATTCGGCCAGCCCCTGCTCTCCACCCTGGGGCTTGGGCAGGAAGTCCACCGCGCCGAGTTCCAAGGCCTCTAGCGTGGCGGGAGCGCCGGCCTGGGTCAAGGTCGAGATCATCACCACCGGCATAGGACGCAGGCGCATCAGGTTTTTGAGAAAGGCGATACCGTTCATCTTCGGCATTTCGATATCCAGGGTGAGCACGTCCGGGCTGAGCTTCTTGATCAGCGCGCGCGCCTCATAGGGGTCCTGGGCCTCGCCGACCACCTTGATACGCGGATCGCCGGCCAGTACCTCCACCAGAATCTTGCGGATCAGGGCGGAGTCGTCCACCACCAGTACTTTAATCGTTTTGTCACCCACAGCTCTCTCCAGGATTTGCCAGGCCGCGTTCAGAACAGCTCCACATCGCCCTGCGCAGGTTTTTCGGTAATGGATTCGATGTATGCGCGTTCGCGCTTTTCAACCGTGTTGTTGTGAATATTGCGCAGCTTCTTCACCTTCACCGCGCCGGTGTCGGGAAAATACAAAACCTTGCGCGGATAGATATCACCCAGGTCCTGGGCATCCACCAACAACCTTTCCTCTTTTACATAGTGGCGGGCGAAGTCGATATTGCGCTGGCCGACACCGGTCATATTGCTCAAGACATTGCCGCCGCCAAACAGTTTTACTTCGAGGTTTTTCCGGCGGCCGCCGTTAGTGAGAATGGTATTGATCAGGTATTCCATCGCCCAGTTGCCGTAGCGCAGCGACATACTGACCTGACTCTGCCCCCAGCCGTCAGTGCCCTCGCCCTGGGCCGGCAACATAAAATGGTTCATGCCGCCAATACCGATTACCCGATCCCGGATGCAGGCAGAGACACAGGAGCCCAGCACCGTCACGATCATTTCGCCGTGCGTGCTGACATAGAATTCACCTGGCAGGATTTTGGCGGCGTACACTTTCATCTGCCGGTCCCAATAACGACTGACGTCCTCGAACCCTTTGATCGCCTGCGGTAACTCGTGCTTGTTCAACGTCATGAAATACCTTTACGTTCTCTCATTTTACTTTCTGATAGATAGTTCGCCCCAGTGAGCGAAATCGGTCGGTAACGCGATGCAGGCTTTCTGAATGACCGATAAAAAGATAACCGTCGTCTGCCAGGATATCCGCATAGCGATTAAACAGTTTTTTCTGGGTGTCCTTATCAAAGTAAATCACGACATTGCGACAAAAAATAACGTCGAAGGGGCCGGAAAAAGGCCAGGGGTTGAGTAAATTCAGCGGCTTGAAAGTAATAATTTTCTGTAGCTGCGGTTTCACTTTGGCCTGATCGTCACCACCTTTTAAAAACCAGCGTTGGCGGCGCTCCTCGGAGACCGAGTCGACGCGATCGCCGCTGTAAACGCCGCGCCGGGCATGAGCGACCACTTCCGTGTCGAGGTCCGTTGCCAGCAGTCGCACATCCCACCCCGCTGTCGGCAGGTGCTCCTGCATCACAATCGAGAGTGAATAGGGCTCTTCACCGGTGGAACAACCCGCCGACCAGATCCGCACCCGTTTTTGCGGCAGGTTTTTGGTACGCAGGGCCGGGAACACCTCCTGTTCGAGAAATTCAAAGTGATGGCCTTCCCGGAAGAACGCGGTGAGATTGGTGGTAATGGAGTTGACAAAGTCACCCATCTCCTGGTTGCCCGACTCGGCGATGAGTTCACAGTACTGGTTGAAATTCTTTAAACCGAGACTGCGCAGGCGCCGGGCGAGGCGGCCGTAGATCATGTTTTTCTTGTGATCCGTCAGGGTGATGCCGGTCTGCCGATAAGCGATCTGTTTGATATCGGCAAAGTTTTTGTCGCTCATCGGAAATTCGCGATTTAAATAACTGTCTGCACCCAAGTTACCGGTATCCTCTGTGGTCGGATTGTTGATGAAGGCTGTGGTGCCGACCGCCCCGGTTTCAAACGCGCCTAAAAGGGTCGCTGCGGTGACACGGCGATAAAGTGCGGACAGGCCCGGTTCGCCGCAGCCCGTCCACCGGAACATGCGGGTGGTTAGAAATCCTCCCATTCATCATCACCGCCGCCGGCAGCGGGTTGATGACCCTGTCCTGCGGCGCGAGACGGTTTGCTGCTCGGCTGATTGACGACATGCAGCGAGGGTTTGGCAGCGTCGGTCACCATATTTTCATCCACGGTAAAGAAGTCCATCATGCCGCTCATGCTGCGCGCCTGCTCGGCCATGGACTCGCCGGCGGCCGACGCCTCCTCCACCAGGGCGGCATTTTGTTGAGTCATCTCGTCCATCTGCGAAACCGCGGTATTGACCTGCTCGATACCCGAGGTCTGCTCCTGCGCCGCATCGCTGATCTCGCGCATCATATTGCTCACCTTCTCCACCGCTGCCACTATCTCCTGCAGCGTCTCGCCGGACTGGTTCACCAGTTGCGTGCCGTCATCCACCTTATTCACGCTGTCGCGAATCAAATCCTTGATTTCTTTGGCTGCGCCCGCCGAACGTTGCGCCAGGTTGCGCACTTCGCCGGCGACCACCGCAAAGCCCCTGCCCTGCTCTCCGGCGCGGGCGGCCTCGACCGCGGCGTTCAGGGCGAGCAGGTTGGTCTGGAAGGCGATTTCGTCAATCACACCAATAATGTCGCTGATCTTTTTACTGGCGGCGTTGATCTCGTCCATGGCGGAAACCGCCCGGCTGACGACTTCGCCGCCTTCCTTCGCTTTTTGCTGCGCATCGCTTGCCAGACCGTTGGCCTGGGAGGCATTTTCAGCGCTTTGTTTGACTGCTGATGTCATCTGCTCCATGCTCGAGGCCGTCTCCTCCAGCGAAGAGGCCTGCTCCTCGGTGCGCTGACTGAGGTCGGCATTACCCTGGGCAATTTCACTGGCGGCCGATGTGATCGCCGTTGCCGAACCGCGGATATTGCCGATGACTTCGGTCAACTTGTTGGCGGTGTCGTTGGCATCATTTTTCAACTGCCCGAAGGACCCCTGGTAATCGCGGGTAATGCGCTCGGACAAATCGCCCTTGGCCATGGCACCGAGCATCCGCAACACATCATTCATCGCCACTTCGATGGTGCTGACCAGGGTATTCAGACCGGTGCTGAGGTTCTTGAAGAAGCCCTCCTTACCTTCCATGGATATCTGCCGGGTAAAGTCGCCGGCACCGGCCGCTTCAACCACGGCGTCGATTTCGTGTTCGATAACCACCTCCGCGGTGCGATCATTCCATTCGACCACCGTACCTATGCGATCACCCTCGACGACAATGGGGTTGGCTATCAGCGAGAAGGTCCTGCCACCCACCTCGATTTCACCGCGATAGGTGCTGCTCATGGCACCGACCATGGAACGCTGGTGAGCGGGGTTTTTGTGGAAGATGTCGACGTTGGCGCCAATCAGTTTGCCGGCGTCAAATCCCGTCAGCTGTTTGCGGATATCGCTTTCGGCGGCGCGCATCATGCCTGCCACGGATTCATTCAGGTAAATGATATTGAAGTCGTTATCGGCAATCATGACATTGGCCGACACATTGTCCAGCGCCTGCTTGACCCGGGCATTGGAGGCAGAAAGTTCCTGTTCCTCTTTTTCCCTGGCCAGGCGATCGGTCTTATCGTTCCACTCCACAACCGTCCCCAGGCGCGTACCTTCTTCATCAAATAACGGCGTTGCAATCAATCCGAAGGTAAGGCCGGCCAATGGCAGGTCGGTCATATAGGTGTCTTTCAGGTCCCTGAGCATATTGCGCTGGTGTGACGGGTTTTTGTGAAAGCCGTCGACGTTGAAACCCAGCAGGGAATTGACATCAAAATTGGGCAATTGAGTGCGAATCTGCTGTTCGCGGTTGCGCAACATGTCTACCACGGCCTTGTTCATGTAAATAATATTGAGGTCGTTGTCGGCCATCATCACGCTGGTATCGCAGACATCCAATGCCTGTTTTATACGCAGGTTTTCTGCCGCGACGCGCTGTTCTTCATTCTCCCTGGCGAGTCGGTCCGTTTTGTCAACCCATTCCACCACGGTGCCCAAACGCCGGCCCTGCTCGTCGAACAGCGGCGTCGCGATCAGGCCGAAGGTAAGACCAGCCAATGGCAGGTCGGTCATGTAGGCGTCTCGCAGGTCTCTGAGCATATTGCGCTGATGCGACGGGTTTTTATGAAAACCGTCGACGTTGAAGCCGAGCAGAGAGTTGACATCGAAATTGGGCAACTGGGTGCGAATCTGCTGCTCGCGGTTGCGCAGCATCTCTACCACGGCCTTGTTCAGGTAAATAATATTGAGGTCGTCGTCGGCCATCATCACGCTGGTGTCGCAAACATCCAGCGCCTGTTTAATACGCAGATTTTCTGCCGCAATGCGCTGTTCTTCGCGTTCCCTGGCAAGCTGGTCGGTCTTGTCAACCCATTCGACCACAGTGCCCAAACGCTGGCCTTGTTCATCGAACAGAGGCGTCGCGATGAGGTTGAATGTAAGGCTCGCCAACTGCAGGTCAGTTTTGTAAGGCTCCCGCAACCCTTTCAGCATATTGCGTTGGTGGGCAGGATTTTTGTGGAAATTATCAACGTTGTAGCCCATCAGAGAACTGACATCGAAGGTCGGCAACTCGGAACGTATCTCCTGCTCGCGGTTGCGCAACATCTTCTTCACAGCTTCGTTCAGGTAAATGATATTCAGATCATCGTCGGCCATCATCACACTGGTATCGCAAACGTCCAGCGCCTGTTTAATGCGCAGGTTCGCCGCGGCACTGCGCTGTTCCTCTTCTTCCTTTGCCAGCCGTTCGGTTTTGTCTTCCCACTCGATGACAGTGCCGACCCGCTCACCGGACAAGTCAAACCAGGGTGTCGCTGTAAGTCCAAAGGTTAGACCGGCAACTTTCAGGTCCGTATTGTAAGGTTCGGACAACCTGCCGATCATGCCCCGCTGGTGGGAGGGGTTTTGGTGGAAGTCATCCACGCATTTACCGATCAGATCGTTTACCCGGAAGTCTCTCAGTTCACCCTGAAGTTCCCGCTCCCGGTCCCTGAGCATCGATTTAACCTGGTCGTTCATATAGACAATGGTCATGTTATTGTCGGCTAACATGACATTGGCCTGGCATACTTTCAGTGCATTCGACAGGTTGGCGTTCTTTAACTGTTCCGCAACGGCTTCGCCCATCCCCGCCCCGCTCAAGGCCGCCGATGCCTGGTAGGCGATAAAAAGACCGGCCAGGGCACCCATCAGGGCCACCGCAAACGGCACTGTCATGGCAATCTGCGCTGCAGTCGCGAGGTAAAGCAGCAGAACCACCAGGGCCGCCACCGGCAACCCGACAGCCAGGTATAGTTTGCGCTCGACGTTCATGTTATTTAGCGATTCCATGATCAACCTCAACAAAGTATTAACAAAACAAGAATAGATTACCGATTGTAATTTTCACTACTGTGCCTCAGCATCCGCTGCCCCGGACAATACCTGGCGCGACACTTCCGCCAGATTGGGAATGTCATCCATACTCAGCAACCGATCAATCTCCAGCAGAATAACCATTTTGCCGTCGACATTAACCAGACCGCGAATATAGTCGGTGTTAACCGCGTCGCCGAGGTCCGGTGCGGACTTCATCTCCGCGGCGGCCAGGGAGTAGACATCCGACACCGCATCCACCACGATACCCATAATACGGCTGCCTTTTTCCGTTTCCACCTTCAGCACAATGACCACGGTAACCGCGGTATACTCGATTGCCTCCAGGCCAAAACACTGGCGCAGATCGACAATCGGCACTATGGTGCCGCGCAGGTTGATGACCCCCTTGATATGGGAAGGCGCATTGGGGATCGGCGTCGCAGCCTCCCAACCGCGAATTTCCTGCACACACAGAATATCCACACCGTATTCTTCATGGGCCATAATAAACGTCAGGTACTGGTCGCCGTCCTCCACCACGTCACCCTGATGCTGCTCGGCGGGCAGTTGGTCGTTCTCGTCAGTCGCCCCTACATTTACCGCTTGCATAAAGAACTCCCGTTCGCTGTTTAAGCACTGGCGGATAGCGCCATCAATTCTGAATTAGAGTGAGAGCGGGCCAGGCTCGTGACCTGGTTGTCCGTCAAGTGACGCACCCCTGCAATTTTTACGATACCCGGAATATCGAGTATCAGGGCAACAGTGCCGTCGCCCAGTATGGTGGCCCCTGAAATGCCCTCCACTTTTTGATAATTCTGCTCCAGGCTCTTGATCACCACTTGCTGCTGAGCCATCAGATCGTCAATCACCACTCCGACTTTCTCGCCGTCGCACTCGACCACGACCATCAGTGATTCACCGAGATTGCGACTGTCCGGCTCGATGGAAAACACATCAAACAAGCGGATTATCGGCACATATTCATTGCGCAATTGAAAAACATCACAACCGCCCGCCACCTGGTTGACCAGGCTGGAATCGCACTGCAGGGATTCAATAATCGATACCAGGGGAAATATGTAAGTGTGAGAACCCACCCTGACCAACTGCCCGTCGAGGATAGCCAGCGTCAGGGGCAAACGAATGGTAATCTTGGAGCCCTGCCCGGCCGTGGAGGTAATCTCTACAGAACCGTTCAACGCCAGAATGTTGCGTTTCACCACGTCCATACCGACACCGCGTCCGGAGACATCACTGACTTCTTTAGCGGTAGAGAAACCCGGGTGAAAAATCAGGTCATACACCTGCTCGTCGCTCAACTGCCCGGCATCGCGTTCGGTGACCAACTCCTTCTCGACAGCCTTGGCAAGAATACTGTCGCGGTCGAGCCCGCGGCCGTCATCGATGATCTCGATCACCACATTGCCACCCTGGTGGTAGGCATTGAGTGTGATCTTACCTTCTTCCTGCTTGCCGGCAGCGAGACGTTTCTCGGGCGGCTCAATGCCGTGATCCACCGCATTTCTCACCAGATGCACCAGCGGATCACCGATTTTTTCCATTACCGTTTTATCCAACTCCGTCTGCTCACCTTTCAGCTCGATCTCCATCTTCTTATTCAACCGCCGGCTCAGGTCGCGCACCATGCGAGGAAAGCGGCTAAACGCGAAACTGATCGGCAACATGCGGATGCGCATGACACTCTCTTGCAACTCGCGAGTGTTATGTTCGAGTTGACTGAGTCCTTCCAGTAAATTGGGCAGGCGGTCGAGATCGAAGTCGGTTCCCAGTTGACCGAGCATGGACTGGGTTATCACCAGTTCGCCCACCATGTTGATCAAATTATCAATTTTATCGATACCGACACGAATTGAGCTGGTTTCCACAGCCTTCTTGGCACCGTCACCGCCACTGGGTTTGGCCTGAGGCGGCGACTTGGCCGGCTTGGCTGCAGTCGGGGTCGAGGTCGGGACCGGGGCCGGGGCCGCCGGTGCAGCGGCGGGCTCGGACTCGGGCGCCACTGTTGTGCTGGCTGCAGAAACCGGCTCGGCGCCGGTCTCAATAGTCAGATCGGACTCATCAATAACCCATTCGAATATCTCGTCGATGCTACTTTTATCGGCCTCAGTCGTCAGCGTCAACTGCCAACCGAGGTAGGAGCTTTCCGGATCGAGTTGGGAAAATTGCGGCAGCCCGTCCGTATCGGCGCTCACCGTCAGGTCACCCAGTGCCGCCAGCTCGCGAAACATACGCGCCGGTTCATTGCCGGTGCGCAAGACATCGGTGCCCGGCCGATAGGCAATCGACCAGGTAGCGCTCGCCGGCGCGGCTTGCGCCTCGATGCGTATCTCCGATTCGTCCACCACCCATTCAAAAACTTCTTCGATCTGGGCTTTCTCGATCGAACCGGTCAGCGAAATATGCCAGCCCAGATAACAGCTTTCGGGCTCCAGCGCGCCCAGGCCCGGCACTTCTTCAGCCGCCACCGTGACTTGGGCCTGTCCGAGCGCAGCCAGCTCCCGCAGCATACGGGCCGGCTCGTTGCCGGTTCGCAGTGTATCGGTCCCCGGGCGAAAGTATATTTTCCAGGACTGCGTGCCGGTCTCGCCGGCGTCGGGTTCGGGCTCGGTTGCTACCGCAGTGGTTGTGTCGCCGCCCTCGCGCAGAATCTTTTCGAAGGCAGCCTTCAATTCCTGCGCGACCTCGGTGTCCGGTTGCTCACCCTGCTGCAGTTGGCTCAGCAGTTCCCGCAGGCAGTCCACGGCGCGCAGAAACAAGTCGACATCATCCTGGCTGATACCACGGGTTTCCGCCCGGATTTCATCCAGCAAAGTCTCCAGCACATGGGTAAAATCCGCCACTACGTCGAAACCAAAGGTGGCACTACCGCCTTTGATGGAGTGTGCTGCCCGGAAAATGCTGTTGATCACCTCGCCATCGACAGCACTGGGGTCCAGTTCCATCAGGCAGGACTCCATCTCTTCGAGTCCCTCGAAGCTCTCTTCGAAAAACACCTGGTGAAATTGAGATAAATCGATGCTCATTGGGGCCTAAGCTTCCTTTTCACTGCGACAGGGTGGATAACATGCGGGCATGGGACGCTACAACACCTTGTTAATCGTCGCCAGCAACTGATCGGGATTAAACGGTTTGACAATCCAGCCCGTCGCGCCCGCAGCCTTACCCTGCGACTTTTTATCGCCGGAGGATTCGGTGGTCAACATCAGCATCGGGGTAAACTTATAGCTGGGTAACTGCCGTAGCTGGGATATCAGTGTAATGCCGTCCATGTTCGGCATATTAACGTCGGATATAACCAGATCGACGGCGCCGGACTTGGCAACCTTGAGCGCCTCCACACCGTCGGAGGCCTCCACCACATCGTGTCCCGCACCTTTAAGTGTAAAGGACACCATTTGTCGCATTGATGCGGAATCATCCACAGCCAATATTTTTGCCATTACAGGCCTCCCTAGAACATTAACGGTCTAATGCTGCTCATTTCAGTAACAGTAGTTCACTCATGCCTAAAATCAACGCCGTTTCTTTCAGCTCAGCGCTAGGATTAGACCAGGATAAGGTGAGGCTACTTTTTTTCAATTCTGCGGCCAGTGCACAGATCACCTGCAATCCGGCAGTGTCGACGCGGCTCACGTTGGCACCGTCCAACACAATGTCCCGATTGGCTTGACAGAGTTCTTCAAGCTGCCCGTATACGGCTTCCACATTGGTAATCGTCAGATTTTCCGGCAGTGTTGTCTTGGCTGGCTGGTCTTCCACTTACGTCTCCTGATTACTTCGGCGCCGATAGTCGTTGCAAAACTGGTAGCGCGCTCAAGGCTTCAAGGTTTACAACAGGTTCAATATTGATAGCAGCCTTACTACTGATATCGAATTGGCATTTCAACCCAAACTTTTCTAAGTCTAGACGCTAAACTTACCCCTGCTAGGAATTTATCGGCCGAAACAACTTTTTCAATAGCACACTGTCGTTTTTTTCAACAGCCCGCGGAGCACTATCTTTGGCAGCGGCCATTACACTGTCGCACACAGGGGGTTTAAGAACGCGGACGCGAACGCAATGAAATAAGACGATTATTTTTATTACTTTTTGAGAACTCTCTGTCTGCTACATCCCGTTATGATGATACCGATAGCGGAATCCCTGCCAGCAGCTCCGGCTCGGACGCCACCACATCGGTGTAATCCGTTTCAATTTTCGCCCGCAGGCGTCGTCCCCCTTGTTCGACGTCAAGAGCGTTGACAACCCGCCTCACCGGTTCGAGCGGATCGGTTGCGGCTTCACGGGTATCTGCCCCGGGGACCGATACCTGGGCCGGGTCAGTTTGACAGTGCGGTGCGGTGCGATTTTCTATTTCAACAACCAGGGCCGCCTTTCCGTCCCCTGAGCTCACCGCCAGAGTAATGGCGATTTGTGCCTGTTGCAGTTGCGCGATCCTGCGCCTGCGCTCGTTCAGGTAAGTCATACTACCGGCTTGTTGAACTGAGCGCGGCGCCGGCAGACCGAGCAGGGTCCGGTCCAGGCAGTACTCGAAACAGACTCGTATTGCCGTGTCACAGACACCGGAAAGACCGTCCAGGCGGCGATCGACAAGCGCCAGAGCCGATAAAAACTCCAGGGGATCATCACTTTTAAGCTCCCTGACTCCGAGCGTAGCGGTCAGAGTCCAGGGTACCTCCGTGCGCCTGTGGGCCGGCTCGGGCGCGGGTTCGTCGTCCTCGGTCTCGGCGAACGGACTGAGCACCAGTTCCAATAACGTAATATCGTCACTTTGGTCCAAGTCCTCCCTGAAGGCACTGACAGCCGCCAAAATACTGTCGAACGGCGAGCTGTTCGCCCCCTGGCAAGCCGTCAATAAACGGTCTTCGCCAAACTGTTCACCACGCCTGTTGCGGGACTCGATAATGCCGTCGGTATACATGATAAGGCGGCTGTTCAGAGGTAGCTCCAGGGTTTTTACATCGCACCGGAACTGATCGTCCTCCTCCACCCCCAGCGGCAAATGCCACGCCTGAATACAAGACAGCAGACTGCCTCTCTCATCGACATGCAAAATGTCGGGCATGCCGCCGGCCCAGAGCTGCAGCCGCCGGCCATTGCCCTCAAGCCTGCCGATAGTGCCGGCCATCATCATATTCGGCGGCAGTACTTTGCGGCTAAATCTGTTCATCTCCTCGGCGATCTGGCTGACGGACAGTCCTTTTTTCGCCATGACCTGAAAGGCGCAGGACGCCGGCACCGAGCTTACCGCCGCCGGCAGACCGTGGCCGGTCACATCGCCGAGAAAGAAGTAAAGGCAGCCGTTGGCAGAGGGCGTTACCAACAGCACATCGCCGTTGAAGCGCGACAGAGGTGAACTGTACGAACGGATATTCTGGTTCTGGGCAACACCTATGGAGAGGAAATTATTGAAAAAATGCTCGGTGACATCATGCTCCATCTCGATTTGCTTTTGATAGTAGGAAAGCTGCCTGTTTTGCTCCTGCACCTCACGGCACAGATCCGCTATGCGGCTGTGCACTCTGACCTTGGCACTGAGTATCTCGTGTTGAAAAGGCTTGGTAATGATATCGTCGCCCACAGACAGGCACCGGACCACCTGGTCCTTTTTACTGAGGGAGGTGATAAAGAGAATAGGAATATGGGCATCCCCAGCCATCCTCCTGATCTGCGCCGATGCCTCAAAGCCGTCCATTTCCGGCATCATCGCATCGAGCAACACGAGAAATACCACACCTTTGTGAGCCTCAAACAGCTCTACCGCCTCTTTGCCATTGTTGGCGAGAACGCATCGGTAGCCGGCATATTCCAAAAGCGTTGAAATCAGGTCCAGGCTGTTGCGATCATCGTCGGCAACGAGCACGTACTTCCCCTCGGCATTGGTCATGTGCTGCCTATCGTAAAATGTCGAAGCATGTTGTTGAGAAATCGAGTCCGACCCGTCGTGTCGGAATAGTTACCCGCAGGCACTTTCTGTACTCAAGTGTAGCAGACACCGGCCGGCCCACCGGAATTTCTGTCCCGGCTTGCCGCGACGGTGAGAGGGTTAAAGTCCGGCATGTTTTTCACAGAGCGCTTGACTGCCAGGGTAATTTTGGTCAACACTCCCGATACGCAAACAGCCCTCGCTAGCGCAGTGTCGGTATCACCCGCTCCCGCATCAGTCTGTCGCAGAGATGGATTTCCCGCTCGACCTCCTCCAGTAGTGGTGCGACACCGATGGCCTCGAGATTTTCGGCATGCTCGAGATCGTGCGCTTTTTCCCCCACTTGTATCAAACCGACATTGACACTCGCCGATTTCAACTTGTGGGCGAGCAGCCGCAGTTCGTCCCACTGGCCACCATGGGCCCTGGCCCGCAGCTCCTGCAACAGGCCCGGCGCACTGGAGAAGTAGTTACTGATCATCCGGTGTAACAGGTCGGACCCGGCCTTTTGTTGCAAATCAAATATGCTCTCTATGACCAGCACGTCGATATGATCGTCTACAGACACCGCATCCCCGCCTGCCGCCGGGGCCTCTGATGCAGGCTTGGTGCGCACCGTATTTTCATGCTCAGCAGTATTCCCGTCGCCGCCCGCCCCGGGGCTCTCCTCAGTAAGCTCAGCGGCACTGGCCCAGCGGCTGACGATGTATTGCAGTTTGTCGAAAGTGAAGGGCTTGGCCAGAAAGTCGTCCATACCGGCGGCCAGGCACTTCTCCCGCTCGCCCGCTATGGCATTCGCGGTCAACGCAACAATGGGAGTGTGGCCACCCTTTGCCCCTTCAAGCGCCCGTATGCGTCGGGTGGCCTCATAGCCATTCATACGCGGCATGTGGCAATCCATCAGAATGCAGGTATAAGCGTGTTTCTCATAAGCGGCCAGGGCCTCCTCGCCGTTGGCAACCCCCTGGTAAGGAACACCCATAATATCCAGCATTTCAAATACCATCTGCCGGTTGACTTCGGTATCTTCGACAACCAGAACATGGGCGCCGCTCACCGGACCGTCGATAGCAGTGGCGCCGTCATCGCTATCAGTCTCGATAACGTTGATCCCATTGATACCCTCGCGCTGGGCACCGGGGCGGATGCTGACCGCCACCGCCGCGCTACTCGCTACCGGTAGTGCCAGGGCGACGGTAAATTCGCTGCCCCGGCCCTGCTCACTGGTCAGGCTGATAGTACCGCCCATTAGGTCTACCAGTGTTTTGCAAATCGCAAGCCCCAGACCGCTGCCACCGTATTCCCTGCTGACACTGGCGTCCGCCTGGGTAAAGCGGTCGAACAAATCAGCCTGACGTTCTCTATCGATACCGATACCGGTATCCTTCACAGCCAGACGGAAATCGAACTGCCCTGCGGCTATGAGCGCGCCACTCAATTTCACCTGCACAGCCCCGTGCTCAGAAAACTTAATGGCGTTGCTCAGCAGATTATTTAATACCTGATACAAGCGCTGGGGATCGCCCACCAGGTAGGACGGGAAGTGGTCGGCTATATCCAGCGACAGCCCGATGCCTTTCTTTTCCGCCGTCTCCAGATATAATTCGATACTGTCGGAGACCAGTTCAGTCAGGCAAAAAGTTTTTTGCTCCAGTTCAAGCCTACCGGCTTCGATCTTGCCCATATCCAGGATACCGCTGATCAACTCGTGCAAGGCTCCACCGGCTCGGTTAATTCTATTCAGCAGGCGCTGTTGTTTTTTATCGAACGTGGACTTCATCAACACCTCAACGGTACCCAACATACCATTTAACGGCGTTCTTATCTCGTGGCTCATATTGGAAAGATAGTCTTGCTTGGCCTGGTTTTTTGACTCTGCGTCCTTGCGCAGGGCGACGGCTTTTTCAACTTCCATACGCAGTTGGTAATTGATGTCGAGCAGCCGCCGGGATCTGTCGTTGACCCGCATCTCCAGTTCACGCTCCAGGTGCTCGGTGTATCTGCGGTCCCTCAGCGCCATCGCCTTCAGAGCGAATCCCCATACGGCAAAGAAGATCAACAATCCCGCACCGGCGTTCATCAGCACAAGGTTGGGAGGTACTTTGTAGAGAATCCAAAAGTTGGAGCCCGAACTGATCGCATCGGCCACATAGTAGTTCGCCCAAAACCGGTTTTCGATCAACCCCCGCAGTGAAATCAGCGAACCGTTGAACTCCACGGCCAAGCGCCTGGCGCAAAACGAGTCGGCCTCAATAACCAGATCATCCAGGTAGGCGTAGGCACGACCACCGGCACAGAGCACCAGTCCGACGACACTTTCCGCCGCCGTAATGGCACGCAGACTTTCGGCGCCTTCGAAACTGCCGCCGCTGTCCGGCAACGCCTGCATCTGCGCCATCACCACCGCCGCGCCGCCGTCGACCTCCCTGCTTGTGTGGTAGCGCGACAGCAAGTAACTGCAAACCACTACGCCCAACAGAGCCAATAGTACACCGGGGAGATAGACGGAATATCGCAACTCGCCGGTCGCTGCATCCACAGGTTTTTTGGCATCGTTGCGCGCTATACTGCTCATGGCGATTGAACTTCTAATTGAACTTCCAGTTTGTTGGTTGTAGTCACTCTTACCGGTCGACGTGCCGACTGTCGGCTTCCGTGCGCTGCGCCAGGAAGGCCACGAACTCGTCTTCCGGCAATGGCCGGGAAAACAGATAGCCCTGCAGGTAGTCACAACCGTTGTCGGCCAGAAAGCGTCGCTGGGCGTCTTTCTCAACACCCTCCGCAACCAGCAACAGTTCGAGATTGTGCCCCATAGCCACTACGGCTCGCACCACCGCCTCGTTTTCGGTGATCAGACCGATGCCGTCGACAAAGCATTTGTCTATTTTGAGGATATCAATCGGCATTCTGGTCAAATAACTCAACGATGAGTAGCCGGTACCGAAATCATCGATGGCAATTGTGATACCGAGGGCGTGCAGTTTATTCAGGTTTTGAATAACACGGCTCGGCTCATACATGACCGCCGACTCGGTCAACTCGAACTCCAGATATCTGGACGGCACTTGGTATTCATCCAGTAGGTCCCTCACAGCGTAGTGAAACGACTCATCGATTAATTGCAGAGTGGAAATATTGACAGCCAGCTTGAAAGAGTCGCCGATCAAACCGCGCTGCAGCCAGCCCTGGAGCGCCCGCACCGCCGTCGTCAACACCCACTCGCCCACGCCTCTGATTTGCCCGCTGCCCTCCGCCACTGGAATGAAAACATCAGGACCGATTTTCAAATCGTCATCTTGCGGCCAGCGGATAAGGGCCTCTGCACCTATCACACCACTACTGCGGCAATCGACCAGCGGTTGAAAATGCAATTGGAATCTACCGGCGCTCAAAAACTCCCGAATCCGGTGTTCTATCTGCAGCTTTCGCAATTTGCTTTTCTGCAGCTTTGCCGTGTAAAAACAGTGGCAATTACCACCGTCGGACTTTGCCTTCTTCAACGCCAGTCCGGCGGCTTTCAGTAACTCATCCGTGGCAACTTCAGCACTTTTTCGAGCGTCCCCGGCGCCCGTGTCGTTTTGCGTGTCGGTGCCTTCAGCGTTGTTTGCAGTACCAGGGCCTTTAGCTTCACTTTGAGCGGCAGAGCCCTTAACGATGTTTGGTATATCAGAGCCTTCAGCGACGTTTCGTGTATCAGAGCCTTCAGCGACGTTTCGTGTATCAGAGCCTTCAGCGACGTTTCGTGTATCAGAGCCCTCAGCGACGTTTCGTGCATCAGAGCCTTCAGCGACGTTTCGTGTATCAGAGCCTTCAGCGACGTTTCGTGTATCAGAGCCCTCAGCGACGTTTCGTGTATCAGAGCCCTCAGCGACGTTTCGTGTATCAGAGCCCTCAGCGACGTTTCGTGCATCAGAGCCTTCAGCGACGTTTCGTGTATCAGAGCCTTCAGCGACGTTTCGTGTATCAGAGCCTTCAGCGACGTTTCGTGTATCAGAGCCTTCAGCGACGTTTCGGGTATCAGAGCCTTCAGCGGCGTTTCGGGTATCAAAGCCCTCGGTCCCGAGGTTGATATCACCTTCTGCAGCGCTATCAAATATCGCCCCGGTGTCATCAAAGGTATTGTTCAAGGTGGCGATCCCGATGCTGCAGGTCGTATGGATTTCCTGCCCGTCAATAGTGATCGCCGCGGCCAGGGCGACGGCGATTCGCCCCGCCAGTAAGGCGATGTCGCCAACCGCATCCACGCAGGGCAACACCAGCGCGAACTCATCGCCGTTGATGCGCGCCAGCAGATCCTCCGGCCCGACCAGATCATCGATACGCCGCGCAATTTCCAGCAGCAAAGCGTCACCGGCACGCGGGCCTAGCGTGCCATTGACATCTTTGAAGTTATCCAAGTCGATCAACAGAAGAGCCAGGGCGGCACCGCCCGTGCTGGCACCTTCGACGGTGGTGACAAAGAAATCATGGAACATCCTGCGATTGGCCAGGCCTGTCAACTTGTCGTAGTTAGCCGAGCGCAGCAGCGGCTCCTCGGCCGCCGGCCGGTAGCGCCGATCCCTGAATACCACCACGGCACCGACCGCAATGCCATCGATGGCCCCAACGCCGGCACAGGTATAGGTCACGGGGATTTTCTCACCGTCCATGCACCAAAAGTCTGCCGCGAGGTCGCGGCTGAGGCCGCCCGCCGGACAACACAGTTCGGCTACGGCATGCTCCACGTCGTCTTCCAAACCGAAAAAGTCACTGATATGACGGCCGACCAACGGCACCTCGAAGGCACCCAGCAATTGCACAGCCCCGGCGTTGGCATAGCTGATCACGCCCGCCGGGTCGATACCAAGCACACCTTCATCGACGGCGCCCAGCAATAACTGTTGTTGCACATGGTGTTTATAGGCGAGGGAATAAGCGGCTTCCAATTCGCGATTACGGGCTTCCAGCGCCAAAAACACCTTGACCTTCGCCGCCAGCAGCGTTGGGTCCAACGGCTTGAACAAGCAATCCACCAGCCCTGAGTCCCCGGCGTCGATCAGATGATTGACGCCGGCGGTATCGGCAGTGATAACGATTACCGGGCTGTGACCGCCGGTGCAGGCATCGAGTACCGGCAGCGCCGCCGCCAAACCTTCACCGCCGGCCCGCTCCAGATCCAATACCGCCAGCGCCACACCGCCCCTGCGCATTCGTTCGCCGGCATCGGCGATCGACGTGCCGGTCAGGACGTCGACACCGAGGGTTTCCAGAACCTCAACTATGGCTGCGGCACACTCAGCATCATCGCTAACGACCAGCGCCGCACGGTTTTCCGCATCGGATCGCGCCGGTCGAAATTGGCGCAAGCTGCCGGCTTTAACTTGGAGGTGTGCCCGTTCCGGTGATGCGGCGGTAAAACCCGGGTAAAGCTTCCCTGTTTCCCCAACCGTCATAAACAACCTCTAATACATTGGTGCCTTATAACCACGGCGGCTATCAATTCACAGTACACGAACAGAGCCCCACTTATGGCCAAAAAAACCTCAGCCCTCCTTTGATACTAGTCCGCCACCCGCCACTATTCAAAACCCGCCCCAAGTATTTTCCTCCGCCGGCGCTGTCCTTCGACCGTTCACCCCCGCCGGCTGGCGGCGCCGGCATGATACTGATAAGTCTCATGACCAGCCTCGGCCCCGGCGGGCGAAAACCAGGGTTAGCAGCTACACTGTCCGTAGCCAATAAAGACAGCCGCAAGCACCGACCGGTAGGTATAAACGGGAGCCCTGAATCGCGATGAATGACGGTGAAGATCGAGGTTATTCGGTACTCGTTGTCGAGGACGACCGCAGCACCCGGATCATGTTGCAGGCGGAACTGGAAAAGTCCTTTGAAGTCATCTGCGCTGAGTCGGGTGAGACCTGTATCTCGATGTGCGAATCGGTGCGGCCCGACCTGGTATTACTGGATGTATCGATGCCCGGTATCGACGGCTACGAGACCTGCCGTAAACTGCGCGAAAACCACGCCCTTAATCATGTACCGATCGTTTTCCTATCGGCAAAGACAGACGTCGACGACAAACTCAAAGGTTACGATGCCGGCGGCGATCACTACATCGCCAAGCCCTGTGACTTCGACGAACTCAACATCATTATCGACAAGGCCATCCGCCAGCGAAAATCCTGGCAGGAGGAACTGTCCAACACCTTCAGCCTCGCCCGCACCGCCATGTCCAACAGTGGTGAGCTGGGCACCGTCGTACAATTTTACGAGGAGAGTTTCCAGTGCTGCGACCTGCATTCGCTGGCCTGCGCCCTGCTGTCGGCCTGTGAGGTTTACGGACTTGACTGCTGCACCCAGATTCGCGGCAGTCGGGAGATAGTCAGCCTCGCCACCGGTGGGCAGGCTTGCAAATCCATCGAAGAGGAACTGATGTGCGAATTGATCGGGAAAAAGCGCATTCTGGCATTCGGGCACCGAACCACATTCAATTTCGATAAGGTTTCGTTGTTGGTAAAGAATATGCCACTGGACGACAGCGACAAGGTCGGCCGTCTGAACGACCACGTCGCCTCACTACTGAACGGAGTGGAGGTGAGAACCCAGGTATTCGATTTTGAGATAGAAAAAGAGCAGCAAATATTGAGCAAAGTGCGCGAGGCGCTCGATGATATCGACGGCGCGCTGAAAAAAGTCGAGCGGGTATTCAGTACCCGAGACGCCAAAACGGCAGACATCATCGATCAACTCCTGACCCAGATGAACAGCGGGTTTTCCGACCTGGCCCTGACCGAGGAGCAGGAGGAGTTTTTTATCGGTCTGGTCAACAACAGCATGGATGAGATCACCGCCCTGTATGCCGCCAGCGGCGAAGTGGGCAGCTACTTCCAGCGTATATCCGAGCGCCTGTCGGCTATTACCCGCTAGTTACTCAATCCACATTGCAAGCGCCAAACGTTAGATTTAGCGCGTACCGGCTGGTCGGATACCTCGGCACTATCCGGGCTCGCCTGTTATGTTTCCCGCCCCAATGTGCGCGTCACGAGATCATCCAGGAGACGCTGTTCGCGCTGGTCCAGCTCGCGCGTCTCGGCGCGGCGCAGCCGCTCGAGCCACTGCGCCACAGCTTTTGTATAGTGGTGTTTCTGTTGCCAGATCTGTTGCAGCCCCTCGACATGGCGGCGCCGGCGCTGCACGGTGCTGAGCTGCGCGCTCTCGATATGGCAAAGTCGGTGGAGGAAATCCCGATCGGCAATTAACGCCTCCGCCCGCAGGCCCTGGCGACGGTCGTCGATACGCGCGGTGTAGTCGCGCCGGTACCGGTGTAGCTGCTCGAGCTGTTGCTCTTCTGTGCATAATTGGCGGCGCGCCTGCTCGAGATCGGACCCGGCAGTGCGCTCCTCCCGCTCGGCGAGTGTCAACACGATTTGCAAACGCTGCCAGGACCGCGCCACGGTTTATGCCTCCTCGGAACCCGGCGGTGGCCGGACCTGTGTCGCCGGCCCCGGCATGATGACGGTTTCGAGTTGGCGCAAGCCATCGGCAAAGGACACCGGGTGATCGAGGCCCTGGCGGATAAACGCCTTCAAATGGCTGATCCGCTCGAGCGCGGCGTCGGTGTCCGGATCGGCACCAGGGGTGTAGGCACCGATATTGATCAAGTCCCGGTTCTGTTCATAACGGGCCAGCAGCTGCTTGAAGCGCTGGGCATGGCCGAGGTGCGACTCGGCGACGACGTTGGGCATGGCCCGGCTGATGGACGCCTCAATATCGACGGCCGGGTAGATTCCCTCCTCCGCCAGCCGCCGCGACAACACCACATGTCCATCGAGAATGGCCCGCGCCGCATCGGCGATAGGGTCCTGCAAATCGTCCCCCTCGGTCAACACTGTGTAAAACGCGGTGATCGAGCCCTCTCCCGCGGCGGCATTGCCGGCCCGCTCCACCAACTGGGGAATTTTCGCGAACACCGACGGCGGGTAACCCTTGGTGGCCGGTGGTTCGCCGATTGCCAGCGAGACTTCCCGTTGCGCCTGGGCGTAGCGGGTCAGGGAATCCATCAACAGCAACACGTTTTTACCCGCGTCGCGAAAGTGTTCGGCAATGCGGGTCGCCAGTTGGGAGGCACGCAGGCGCATCAGCGGCGCGTCATCGGCGGGGGCGGCCACCACCACGGACCGACTCAGCCCCTGCGGCCCGAGAATGTGATCGATAAATTCTTTCACCTCGCGTCCGCGCTCGCCGACCAGCCCCACAATCACGATATCGGCGGTGGTAAAACGGGTCATCATGCCCATCAGCACACTCTTGCCCACACCGCTGCCTGCAAACAGCCCCAGGCGTTGACCGCGGCCGACCGTCAACAAGGTGTTAATTGCACGGATGCCGACATCCAGCGGCTCGCTGATGGGATGGCGGTGCAACGGGTTGATGCGCTCGGGGGCAAACTCCAGAAAGTTCTCGCCGGTAATCGGACCGCGCCCGTCCAGCGGTTCCCCAAGACCATCGATGACCCGCCCGAGCAGTCCGGCGCCGATTCGCATACCCCGCTGCCGGGCCACCGGCATCACCCGGGCCCCCGGCGACACGCCGTCAATGCGCTGAATCGGCATCAGAAAAACCTTCTCGCCGGCAAAACCCACCACCTCGGCCTCGATGCGGCGTTGGTCGGTGCTGATCACCTCGCACTGATGGCCGACGGATACATTGAGACCAACCGCCTCCAGGGTCATGCCTACCAACCGAGTCAGCCGCCCCTGCGCTTCGGACTCGACCGCGGCGATATGATCGGGTTGATAGCGCCGCAGGCGCTCCAGCAGGGTATGGCGAGGTTGGCTCATAACGGTTCTGCGCCTTTGTCGCCAGCCGCAGCCGACGGCACTGAGCCGCTATCGGCACTGAGCTGTTGGTCGAGAAACTGTGCCAGCAATAATGCCATTCTGGTTTCCACGGTGTCGTCCACCAGGCTGTCGCCGGTTTCCAGCCGGCACCCGCCCGGCAACAATTCAGTGTCACCGACAAAGCGCCAATCGCACTGCTGCTGCTCGGCAAACGCCTCTACCAGAGCCAGATCGTCGGGGTTCAAATGCACGGCAATATTGCGGGCGCCCACCGGCAGTGCGGCCAGGGCCTGCTTTACGGTAGCGAGAATATGGCTGGAGTCAGTCTGCAGTTCGCGCCTGACAACGGCCTCGGTCAATTGACATACCATCGAGGTCAACAGGTGTTCCAGGGCATCATCCTGGCTCTGCAAGGGGTCGAACAGAGCCTCGCACACGGCCTGCAACCGCTGCTGGCTGGCCAGCACTTCGGCCCGCGTCTGTTCGAGTCCTTGCTTGCGCCCCTGCTCGAGCCCCTGTGCCAAACCGTCTTTATAGCCTTGCTCGCGACCGTCGGACTCGGCCGCTGCGGTAATCTCCTGGAGCCGCTCGGCGGTGATCGGCGGCAACGGCTCGCCGGTCGCGTCTTCCACCACCTCCCCGGCCCGGGCCCGGCGTTCGCGGTCTTCCTTCTCGGCGCTGGCGAGAATATTGCCGCTGCCATCGATGTCCGGCAAGCGCCAGGGGCGGACATCTTCCAGCGCCTCGGCGGGAATACGATTGGCGTGGGGGTCGGCTGCGGTCATTTACAGCATTTGCTCGCCACCGCCACCCAGCATGATTTCGCCGGAGTCGGCCATGCGCCGGGCAATGGTGAGAATTTCTTTCTGCGCACCTTCCACTTCCGAAACCCGTACCGGGCCCTTGGCTTCGAGGTCGTCACGCAACAATTCGGCAGCGCGCTTGGACATGTTTTTGAAGACTTTTTCCTGCAGCTCCTCGTCGGCGCCCTTGAGTGCCACAATCAGCACCTCGGAGGAGACCTCGCGCAACAGGGCCTGAATGCCGCGGTCTTCCACTTCTTTGAGATTGTCGAAAACAAACATTAAATCCTGAATCTGGGTGCCCACGTCCTCGTCCACTTCCTTGATGGCATCCATCAGTTCCGCTTCCATTGAGCTGTCCAGGTTGTTCATGATTTCCGCAGCCACTTTATAGCCGCCCATAGACTTCGTTTGCGAGGCGGCGTTACCGGCGAACTGCTTCTCTAAAATATCATTGAGCTCCTGCAGCGCACTGGGCTGCACCGTATCGAGTGAGGCCACCCGCATCATAATATCGAGGCGCACTTTCTCGGGGAAATAGCTCATGATCTCGGCGGCTTGATCGGAATCGAGATAGGCGATGACGATGGCCTGTATCTGCGGGTGTTCATTGCGAATGACATCGGCCACCGAGCGGGCTTCCATCCATTTCAGGGTATCGAGGCCGGTGGTGTTGCCCCCGAGCAGAATACGGTCGATCAGACCGTTGGCCTTGTCCGACCCCAGCGCCGTTACCAGCATGTTGCGGATATAGTTGTCCGATCCCATACCCAGGCCGGTCAAGGTGCGCACTTCATCGAGGAAGTTTGACAGCACCACCTGCACTTGTTGCTGCTCGACGTTGTTGAGCTGCGACATGGCGGTGCCGATACGCTGGACCTCCTTCGGCCCCATGTGCTTGAGAACTTCAGCGGCATCGCCTTCGCCGAGCGACATCAGCAGGATCGCCGCCTGGTCGACCAGGGTCAGGTTCAGCTTGGGCTTGGGCTTGTCCTCGGCTGCTGCCTCACTCATCAGTGTTTATCCACCGTTTTATCACCTGCGCGACACGCCCCGGATCATCGGCAATCAAACCTTTGACCGCATTTAAATGCTGTTCGTAGCTCTCTTCGGGGCCCGGCAGCGCCAGGGCATCGCCGCCGGTCAGTGTCACGGTGTCATCGGAGAGAGAATCCAGGCCATCGACACCGGCCCCGGATGCCTCCAGTGCCGCCAGTTCGCGGGCCTCCTCCTCTGCCCGCGTCTTGACACCCGACGCGGCCAGGCTTTTTAATACCGGGCGGAACAGGCCCAGAAATAGTATCAGCACGATCAGTACGCCACCGATCGGTTTGATCGAGCGCAGCACCCACTCCTGTTGCCACAGCGGCAGTTCTTCGAACGCGACCTCGTCGTCGCGGCCGACAAACGGCGAGTTCAAAACATTGACACTGTCGCCGCGGATCGCGGAAAAACCTACCGCATCTCTTACCAGTATAGCCAAGCGCTCCAACTCGTCGTCGGTCCAGGCAGTGCGCACGGCTTCGCCCTCGGCACCCACATCGAGTTTATCGTCCACCACAACAGCCACCGTCAGCCGGCGCACCTTACCCATCTGGTGTTTGGTGTAACTGACCGTGCGATCGAGCTCAAAATTGCGCGTCGACTGCCGGCGGGTATTGCCGGCTGGATTCTGGGCCGGCTGGCCGTTGGCGGGATCGATTTGCTCCGGCGCCTGGCCATTGCCGCCCGGCTGGTTGGTCAGCGCTCCCGGAATGCCGGCCGCCTGTCCAGCGCCAAGTCGTTGTTCGTCGAGGGTCTGTTCGCTGCGCACGGCGGGCAGGTCGGGGTTGAAAATTTCCTCGGCCTGCTCGACCGCCGTGAAATCCACATCGGCGCTGACCTCCGCCCGGTAACGGCCGTCGCCCACCACCGGCGCCAAGATACTGTTGATACGCAGAATGATATCGTCCTCGAGTTTGCGTGTGTACTCGCGCTGTCTGGCCGCCATTAATAACTCTTGACTCTCATCGCCGGTGGACAGCAGATTGCCCTTTTGATCGACGACGGTGACGTTGTCGAGTTTCAGCTCCGGAATACTGGAGGCGACGAGGTTCGCCACCGCCCTGACCTGCGCCGGCTTGACACCGCGACCCGGGTAGAGTTCGAGAAAAACGCTGGCGGAGGGTTCGCGGGCGTCGCGCACAAACACCGAGCGCTTGGGTATGGCCAGGTGCACGCGGGCACTGCGCACGCTGTGAATGCTGGTAATGGTGCGGGCCAGTTCGCCTTCAAGACCGCGGCGAAAACGCGCCGTCTCCATAAACTGGCTGGTACCCAAAGGCTGCTCCCGATCCAACAGCTCAAAGCCCTGGGAGCGGTCGCCGGGAATGCCCACTTCGGCAAGCTTTAAGCGGGCGCTGTGAATATCGCCGGTGGCCACCAGCAATGCACCGGTGTTGGCATCGACCTTAAACTTGATACCGGCCTGCTCCAGGACGCTGACCACCTCACCGGAATCCAGGCGGTCGAGACTCCCGTAGAGGGGTCGATAATCCTCCCCGGTCACCAGCAGCGCCGACCAGACGCCAACGGCGATACTGACCGCCAGGCCAACCATCATCAAAAGCTGGCGCAACAGATTCAGACTGCTGAAACCTGTAAAGAGATCGGTGGCGGGATTTTCCTTCACACCTTCGCCACCGGTGCTGGCGGGAAAGGCACCCGCATCGGTCTCTGCCGTAGCCATGTTATTCGTTACGCCTTATCAGTTATGGGTTGCGTTTACACCGGCATGTTCATCACATCCCGATATGCCTCGAGCAGTTTGTTGCGCACCTGCACCATCGCTTGAAAAGACACGCCGGCTTTTTGCGAGGCGATCATGACTTCGGTGATATCCACCGTCGGGTCGCCCTGGGTGTAGGCCTTCGACAGTGCCCCGGACGCTTTCTGCACATCGTTGACTTTATCGATGGCCTGCTCCAGCAGGGCGCCGAAACTCTGCGTCTCGCGCGGCTGCTGCACGGCGACACCGGGCCGCACGCCGCTGTCAGCAACATCCTTGGGCGCGAGGTGCGCCGCCGGGGCAAACGCCTGGGTTTGCGATTTTAAACTGCGCATCTCCACCAGCAATCGATTGATATCTACCCGGTCTGTCATAACGAACCTCAAGCTCTCTTGCGCACAGGCAGGCTGTTGCCCGCAGTGGTGAAAAATCTGTCGGCGAACGACAGCGCCAGTGACAATAAATTGGCAAACGGCGACATTGTGTCGCGTGGTGATGAGGGCTGCATAAAATGGGCCAATAGTTGCCGCAGGGCAATGGCTTGCCGGCTGGGGAGCGGCACGGTGCGGGGAGGACCACGCAACTCTTAACTGGCACCGCTACCCGTCTGCAGCGATGCTGGAAAGGGAATAAAGGAGATCGCAGCGACGGCTCGTGGTGCCACTAACAGAGCAAGTGGCACCATTCTAAGGGGACAGGTAAAACCTGTCCCCGCACCGTGCTACCGGAGGATCAGACCTGGACAATACCGCACCACCTCGGGCGATTTGGAGGTCACGATTTAGAGTCAGAGTATAAATTACTTTTTAACTTTTACTCTGACTCTAAATCGAAATCGAATTCCCGGGTTTCTTTTCGCAATCGATATTCCTCCAGTTTATCCTCCAAACGGCGGCGGGAATCCAGGGGTTTAACAGTCGGTGATAAAATGATTTCGGCTTCTGCGAGGTCGTCGAGGTCAACCATCGGCTCCAGCGTGTCGGTGTTATTCATACCGAGACTCCTTAGCGATCGATAATCAAAGCGTTAGACCAGTCATTGACATGTCACTGAGTGTATAAATTAGGCCTTCTGAACCCGTCTCATTCGGGCCTGAAGGGGAAATATACCCGATCCCCGGGCCCGGTCAAGCCCTATAATCCGGTGTAGTGATGACAAAATAATGACAGCGGGCAGCCCTTTATACAGACAGCCCCAGGTCGCGCAGGCGGGCGATCTTGTAGCGCAGCGTGCGCGGGCTGATACCGAGCCGTTTGGCGGTGTTTTTCTTACTGCCGCGCTCCTGCCTCAGGGCGTCGACAATGATCTCGTATTCGCGCTGCTTGAGATCGCCACCGAGGCCGCTGCCGTCATCCGGGCAGTCGCCGGGATCGGCCATCCCGTGCCCCTCGACGGCAGCCGGTGCCGCAACCCGCGGTTGCAAGTCCAGCAAGCTCGGCTTGTCACTGTAGCTGATCTGTCCCTCGAGACCGAGATCGCCGGCGCCGATTTGGACGCCGGCCTGCAGGATCAGCGACCGCTGTATCACATTGTCCAGTTCGCGCACATTGCCGGGCCAGGGGTGCGCCAACAACGCCTGCACGGCATCGGGTCCGAGCGTTACGCCACTGCGGTGCTGCTTGTGTGCATGGCGCACCAGCAGGCGTTGGGCCAGCGGTAAAATATCGTCAACCCGATCCCGCAGCGGTGCCCACTGCAACGGCAGTACACTCAACCGGTAGTAAAGGTCTTCCCGGAAACTGCCCGCCGCTACGGCGTGACGCATTTCCCGGTTGGAGGTGGCGATGACCCGGACATCCAGTTGAATCGTCTTGCGCCCGCCCAGGCGCTCCACCTCGCGCTCCTGCAACACACGCAGCAGTTTGGCCTGTAAACCGATATCCATTTCTGAAATTTCATCCAGCAGCAGCGTACCGCCGTTGGCCTGCTCGAACTTTCCGGGCGCACTGCTGTAAGCGCCGGTATAGGCGCCCTTCTCATGGCCAAACAACATCGCCTCCAGCATATTTTCCGGTATCGCAGCGCAGTTGACGGCGACAAACGGTTTGTGGCTGCGGGCCGAACGGTTGTGCACGTAACGGGCCAAGACCTCTTTACCGGTACCGGACTCACCGATAATCAACACCGTTGAATCGGCTTGCGCAACGCGGTCCGCCAACTGCAGCAGTTGGCGACTGGACGCCGCCCTGGCGACCGGTTCGTCCTCGGCCAGACCGCGGCCATCGCCGGCGTAGCGCTTGACCGCATCGACCAGTACCAGGGGCTCAAACGGCTTGACCAGGTAATCCACGGCGCCCTCGCGCATCGCCTTTACCGACTGGCTGATACTGGCGTAGGCAGTTATCAGCAACACCGGCAGATGCGGGTATTTCACCTTGGCTTCGCGCAACAGGTCGTGCCCACTGATAGCCCCCATATTCACATCGGAGACAACCATCGCGATATCCGGATGCGACGCCAACTGCTTGAGGGCCTCCTCACCGCTGCCGGCATCGACGACCTGGTAACCGGCCAACTGTAAAGTGTCGCAGAGCGCTTCGCGCAAATTTAAATCGTCTTCGACCACCAGCACTTTGCTAAGGGGGGCTTCCTGTATCTTGAGGGCGGCAACGGCCATGAATAAAGTCTCCTATCGGCAAACGTCAAATACATCACTCCGCCAGGGGTAATGTCAGCATGGCACGGGTGCCCCGCTGCAACTGTGAGCGCAGTTCGAAACTGCCGCCGTGGGCGCGGGCGACAGTTTGCACGATGGCAAGCCCCAACCCTGTGCCCTGGGCCTTGGTGGTCACAAACAGGTCCTGCGCGGTTTTCAACAACTGCGGATCGATACCGGGGCCGCGATCTGTCACGCAGATAACAACCCGCTCGCCTTGCAGGGCGAACTGTATCGTCAATCGCGCGTCACTGCCCACGGCCTGGATCGCATTGTTGACCAGATTGAGCAAGGCGCCGATCAGGGCTTCGCGGTGACAGCGGATCGATCGGTCGGCGCCGTCGACACGCCACCGGCACACCGACCGGGAGGCGGCCATGGGTACTTCCATGGCTTCAGCCAAACCGCGCTGTAACGCGGCCAGGGTCAGCACATCGTTCAAAGGCAGCTCCCCTTTGACAAACAACAACATGTCCTGCACCTGACGCTCCATATGGTTGAGCCGCTGCACCAGCTTTTTGGCAAACACCCGCCGCTGGCGGCTGGCGATCTGGCCGCCGCTCAGGTGTCCGGCATACAACATGGCCGCCGACAACGGAGTGCGAATCTGGTGTGCCAGCGCCGATACCATTTTGCCCAGCGCCGACAGGCGTTCATGCCGGCTCAGCTCGGCCTGGAGCTGGCGGGTTTCGGTTTGGTCGGTCAGTAAAATGATCTGTCCGTCCCGGTGCAGCGAACGGGTGGCGATGCTGATGCGGCGGCCCGCGCGGGTGGAGACCTCGTGCCCGTCATCACTGCGCGGGGCAAAACACCGACTGATGACATCGCGCCACAGCAAGCCCTCCAGGGGTTCACCCAGCATTTCGTAAGCGGCGGGGTTGGCTTCGGTGATGTAGCCTTTGGCATCGATCACGATCACCCCGCCGGGCAGCACGTTGAGCAGGCTTTCCAAGCGGTGGGCGAGGCGTTCCTTTTCCGCCAGTTCATCGAGTCGCTGCTCGGCAACGGTGTTGAGTTCCTGGGTCAATTCGGCAACGCGGTCTTCAAGCAGATGATAGGACGCCGCCAATTGCTGCGACATTTCGTTAAACAATTGAAACGCTGAGCTGAGCTGTTTGCTGTCGGGGTGAGGCACTGGCGCGCCGCTGTCCTGTTCAAACTCCGCTTGTTGCCGGGCAACCTGGGGCATAGGCCTCCACTCCTCGGGTTTGGTAAGCTTCGCTGTCAGGGGACCGACAGCAAACATGTCTTAACCAAAGCAGTGCAAGGGTAATGCCAAATAAAATAGTCGTTTTAAATCAAGAAGATGGCGAGGCTAACAGATGGCAGGGAGGGCGTGGAGTCAAAGAGTTGGCGCGGGAAAAACCTACCTTTCCCCGTTTACGGCGACACCTTATCGTACACGATCAGCGCTGGAGACTGCGGCTTGCGAACGGTGAACTCACCCTCTCTGCAAACCGTACTTACGCATTTTTTCCACCAGCGTGGTGCGGCGGATCGTCAGGCGGTCGGCGGCCCTGGCGACAATCCCGCCGCAGTCGTCCAGCGCCTGCTGAATCAGGTTGCGCTCCAAATGTGTAAGGTACTCCTTCAAGTCGATACCGTGCTCCGGCAGCAGCGTTTTATCGTTCATATTCGCCACCGATGTCTGGCTCACCGACGGCTGACCGTTGTCTTCAAATTCTTCTTCCTTGATCTCCACATGCCGGTATTTTTCCGGCAGGTCCTGCACGCCGATAACACCGAAGGGATGCATAATCGCCATGCGCTCCACCAGGTTTGCCAGCTCTCTGACATTACCCGACCACTCGTGTTGGCACAGCGACATAATGGCAGTGGAGTTAAACCGGATCGATCCGCGATTTTCACTTTCCATGCGCGCCACCAGTTCATGCAGCAGCACCGGGATGTCCTCAGAGCGCTCGCGCAGCGAAGGCATTTCAATGGGAAAAACATTGAGTCGGTAGTACAGGTCTTCGCGAAATTGATTGCCGACAATCATGGTTTCCAGGTCGCGGTGGGTGGCGGCAATAATACGCACATCGACCGCACAGGTTCTGTTGCCGCCGACTCGCTCGAAACAACGTTCCTGCAGGACCCGCAAAATCTTCACCTGCATATTCAGCGGCATATCGCCGATCTCGTCGAGAAACAGCGTACCGCCCTCGGCCAGCTCGAAGCGTCCGGCGCGGGAACTGATGGCGCCGGTAAACGCACCTTTTTCATGGCCGAACAATTCGCTCTCCAGCAACTCGGCCGGTATCGCCCCGCAGTTGACCGGCACGAAGGGCCCGTCGCGCCGATCCGAATTGTAGTGCAGGTTGCGCGCCACCACCTCTTTCCCGGTACCGGACTCGCCGCTGATCAGCACGGTGACGTCCTTATCGGCCACCTGCGCCATCATTTCACGCACCACCTGAATCTGCCGGCTGGTGCCGACCAGGCTGCGGAACAAGTGTACGGGGCGCTTTGATTGCTGGCGCTGGCGGGCCGCCTGGGCTTCGCGATAGCGCTGTGCCCGGTGCAGGGTGTCGAGCAAGTGGTTGTAGGTCGGCGGCGAATGCAGGCGGGCGATCACCATACGCCGCAAAATTATCTCGCAGTCGTCGGGCAGGTCCTCGTGCTCGCCGACCAGGATCACCGGCACGCCCTCATCCCAGCGATGGATATCCTGTAAGCGCTCGCGTAGCGGGCGCGCCTTGTGGCACATACCCAGCACCACCGCGACATAGGCTTCGGAGTTGTCCGCCAGGTCTCCGACCACGGCCGGCCAGCTGTCGCAAACCGCTGTCACTGCGGGTTCGCCGAGAAAGGCTAGAATAACGCGCAAATCGTGCCGGCGCTGCTGATCGTCGTCGACTACTAACACTTTAAGTTCACGCCACATGCGATAAATGACCTTGCTTACTTCGAGTTTGTATTTTTACTAACTTCTAATAACTTCACCCACAACCCGGTCATTAGCGACAACCTTTTTAATTCGTTTTTTCATTCGCTTTGCATCCGGCTCATAATCGCGAACAAGCACTCTTTTACTTTTTACAGTGCTTCGAATCAGGTTTTTTGCGCTGCTTATTGGCTGGTCTATCGACAAGTTTGGTCGACGGTTTTTTGACGACGGTTTCCAACGACCAGCCGAGTCAAATAGATGACAACCGCAACTTCAGTAATAGTCGAGACCAAACCACCGGTCAAATAAATGGCATAACGATAGTATATGAAATGGCGCGGTAATCCAATGTTAAATTAGACGAAATCGGCATAGAAATAACGTTATCAATCACTCACTTACCTGGCATTGATCATTAATCGACCAGACAGTCAAACCAGTGAAATCTTATGAGTATAAAACAGACAAAAATCGTGAATTACGCGCCGCACTGTGCCCCTACCTGTTGCCGGGCCGATTGTATCGGCTCCAGGAATTCGACCACTTCTGCAAGCGCCTGCGCGTCGTTGTCGAGATTGGACAACCGGGTTCGCATATCGCCGGGGCTACCCAACTACTTTCATTTGGTACTTTAGAAAAGAAGTGCCAATTGACCGGTCAACTGTTGCCGCCGGCATCAGGAGTAGCGCCGGTGAATGGGACAGGCTTTAAGAAGAGCGGCCGGTGTCGACAAGCGCATTGACTTCACTGCGGCAGGTTTCCACCACGCGACCGTATAGGCCCAGTATCTCGCGCAGTTCATGCAGCAGGTGACGCCGATCTCTGTGGGGGTCTGTGGCGGCGGACTCCAGGCAGGCGGCTAACCTCAAGTCCACCCGCTTGATATCGTGCCAATCGCGTTGCTGCAACGCGGTGTGCAGTTGCCGTTTGGATCGCTGCAGTGCCAACTGGGTAATGGGAATGACTGCCATGTTTCCGCCTCGCAACAAACTGATTGATACAGTTGGCGTAGCGGCAGCAGCGGCAAAAGCTTTAGCCTGACATTTAATAAAGCGGGGTTAACTGAGATGCGGATAAACACGCAAAAAAACACAGCCACCCCTGCGCCGGCAGGGGTGAAGAGGAAGATTCGCCAGCTGTCGGCAGCTCAGCCTACCGCCCTGACCGGCCCGGTATCGGCAATGCCGTCCCAGCCCTGCTTGACCTCGGCCAGCAAACGACTGGCTTCATCCAGTACCGCCATCGGATCGTCGACATTGTCCTCCTGCAGGCGTGCGGCAACATACTCATAGACTGCATTCAGGTTAACGGCCACCTCACCGCCCTTTTCCATATCCAGGCTGGCACGCAGACCATTGACAATGGCGATGGTGCGATTGACCAACTCCTGGGCCTCGTGCAGATTGCCGGCGCAAAAACTCGTCTTGGCCTGCTGCAAGCGCTCCAGGGCGCCGTCGAGCAAGAGGGCGATAACCTCGTAGGGTGAAATCGAATCGGCCTGTTGCTGCAAGTGCGCTGCGGCCTGTGTTGCTGCGATAGACATAGATACTTCCTCTTTCAGTGTGACTGGTCAGCGGCTAACAATTGCCGCTTCGCAGACTGGCTATGAGGAAGATGCATGAATGGTGCCAAACAAGTATCAGCCAATCTGCCTCCAGGCCGAATAGACTTCGGCAAGCAGGCCGGCAACTTCATCCAGCTTCGCCTCATCATTGGCGCGGTGGCCCTCCCACAGACAGCGGGCCAGGTAGTCATACAGCGAGTCGAGGTTGTAGGCGATATCACCCCCCTGGTCAAAATCCAGGTTTTCACGCAGTGCAATGATAATATTAATCGCATCGGAAACTTTTTTCGCCTTCACATCATACTGTTTTTGCCGCATCGCCCCTTTGGCCTGGGCAACGCGCTCGAGCGCGCCCTCATACAACATCCTGATCAGGCGGTGCGGATCGGCGGCAGCAACCTGCCCCTGGTAGTGGACATTGGCGTAGCTTTTCAATGCGGCCTTTGCATTCACCTGACGATCTCCTGATTACTGTGGACTATTGAACCTGGTATCGCTATCGGCGCGGCAGAGGGAATCTTTAGGGAAAGAGTCACGGGTGGAGTGATGGTCAATGGCATGGAGTGTGCTTTACTCATCAGTAAGGTGGTGGGCATTGTCAATATTGTGCCGGTCGATTCAGTCCACCTCGGCTAATAGAGTTAATGCTGATCAAAAATACCAATGGTAGGCCCTTGCCTGGATAAGAGGAGGCGAGACTGTCTGCCGCAGGGATGCGGCAGACAAGCCCCCAGGGGTGGAGCGGGAAACGGCGAAGCGCCGCTTCGCCCCGCGAAACGCCCAAAGCCTCTGGCTTTGGGCCGGGTCCGCTTGCGGGGGTTCACGGCGTGTCTCGACCCCCTGCTATCCGGGCAAGGAGCGGGTCGGTTGGCACACTGTCAAACACCGTGAAAGACCCAAACCACTAACAAAAAGTAAACCAAGGCAACCGCTAAAGCAGAGTCCCCCATGACAGAAACCGCTCAGACCACAGCCAACCTAGACACCCTGGTCCGCAAGCTGGAAATGCAAAAGAAACAACTGGAACTGGAGGTGCGGTTCAACAACAATATGGCCTTGTTCAAGGCCGTTGCCCCTGCCATCTACAATCAATACAGCAATTATCAACCCGAGGAGCTGCGGCTGTCCTACGATAAAGACGGCCATGTCAATCTGGTCAATTACAAACTCGACAACAAACCCGTCTACGCCTACGACCCCGAGGCCTTTTGCACCGAGCAGGTGGACAACTACCTGAAAAATCCCGGCGCCTCCTGTATCAGCTTTCAAAAAGCCCAAATTATGAACGAGGAACATATTCACGTTCACCTGATCAATCACCTGATCGAGCGCTATGAAAACATCGGGCCGCCGCCCAGACTCAATCCCAAGGTACCGGTCGGCATGATGCTGCTGACCGGCTGCGGCCTGGGCTATCATATCGCCGAGTTGGTGAAACATATGGATATTCACAACCTGTGCATCTTCGATCCCCATAAAGACTCTTTTTACGCCTCTCTCCATGTTATCGACTGGACGCCGATCATCGAGTATTTTTACCGCGAAGGCAGAATGCTAAAGCTCTATATCGGTATGACCGCCTTCGACGCCATGGCCGACCTGAAACTGCTGACCGATAAAATCGGTCTGCACAACCTCGTTTATACGTTTATGTACCGCCACTTCAACAGCAAGTATGAGGCGGAATTTATCGACAAATACAAAAAGGAATTTCATCTCAATGCCTGCGGCACCGGCTTCTTCGACGACGAACAGGTGAGTTTCGCTCACACGATTGCAAGCCTCAACAACAAGGTCAAGTTGTTCAGACCACAGCCTGCCGGCGATGCCCTGCCACCGGTTTTTGTGATCGGCAACGGCCCGTCGCTGGACGGTTTCCTGGACACCATTCGCGCCCATCGCGACAGCGCCATTTTAATATCCTGCGGCACCGCCTTGGGTTCCCTGTGCAAAGCGGGTATCAAACCCGACTTCCATATTGAAATGGAACGCAATATCAATATTAGGGACTGGATACTGCAAGGCACCACCGCGGAGTTTCGCGCCGGCATTATGTTGCTGGCGCTCAATACCGGAGCGCCCGGGGTCCTCGAGCTGTTTGACGAAACAGCGCTGGCCAAAAAACCCAACGATCTGGGCGAAGCGATTATCGACCGGGAAATCGGCAAAAAGGCCATACCCAGTCTGCAACTGTGCAACCCCACCGTCACCAACGCCGGCCTGTCTTACGCCATCGGCCTAGGTTTCAGCGATATTTACCTGCTGGGTGTGGACCTCGGGATGAGCGAGAATATGCACCACTCGAAACTCAGCCTCTATTACGATCTGGAAAAGAAGACCAAGAAAACGGGACATACACCGCTGGACAACAAAAATATTCAGTACCAGGTGAAAGGTAACTTCTGCGACACGGTCACCAGCAATCCGATTTTCGATGCCTCCCGGGTCAATATGGAACTGCTGTTGAGCTGCCGGCCCCAGGTCAAATGCTACAACCCCAACAATGGTGCCTTTATCGAGGGTGCGATTACAGTCAAGCCCGAAGCCCTGCAAATTCCCGGCGAGTCCGTCGACAAGCAGGCTGTTGTGGCGCGCTTGAAACAGCAACACTTTGTCACACCGCAGGTGCCGGAGCTGACCGACGACTATGTTAAAGACCACTACCTGAAAGCATTTTTTGATATTCGCAAAGAATTAAACCTAAAAAAGAACATCGAGGACCCCTTCGAACTCCACCGGGAACTCAATCGCGTCTACCTGCGGGTGAAAAACCTGCGCGACACCGAACCGGTAACTACGATGTTGCTGCGCGGCAGCCTGCACGGTTACTTCACCCTGATCCACAAACACTGCCTGTTTTGCCCGACACCGGCGGCCTTCAAAAAGGCCTACCAGATCGGTCGCCAGGCATATATGCGCTTTTTGAAACAGGCTTATCGGTTTATGCGGGAGACGCCGTTGAAGTTGGATAACACCACGGACAAAGTCGTGGTGCAACTCAATGACGGCGACAATTGACGAACGCCGGTGAACGCGTGGCTATTGAAACAACCGCACAATGCCCCGGTGCGGCAACACCATCGGCGGGGCGTCCGCCGGCAGGCTGGAAAACACTTTTTTTCCGGCAGCCAGCGCCACCACCATAGCCTTGGTCTGACACCCCACCACCCAATCGCTCCAGGCACAGTCCTGCGCCAGGCTGGCAGTGCCGCTGCGCTGAACCTGTATGCCAGCGGGGCAGTTAGCTAATACTGCAGCGTATTTGTCCGGCGTTTCTTTCGGGTGCAGGCGCAGGCGCAGGCTGTAGTTGTGGCTGTAGTTGTGGCTGTAGTTGTGGTTGTGGTTGTGGCTGTGGTTGTGGCTGTGGTTGTGGCAGTTGTTTTGACCGTCGTTGTGACCGCACCTGTCGCTCGCTTCGCGCAGATAGCGAATAAACTGTTCCAGCGCCTCGTATTCGTTGTAACCATTGCCATCAGCGGGTTCGCCGACATAGAGAATCTTGCAGGTCTCATCCATTGGCGCCAGGGTAGCGGCCTGCAGATCAACGGCGGCTGCAAACTCGCCAATCTCCGTCACCTGATCTTGAAGATAGTGACTGTCGACCCGTTGCACCGGGGGGAAACCGGGAATGGCCCGGGCGATTTTTTCCGCATAGCGATCAACCACCAGGATGTTGTCGGGGTAGACAGGCCGGTCATCCACTAAAAAGCGCTCGCGAAAATGCACCCAGTGGTCCAGCATACTGGTTACCGGTACAGTCAATCGGCGGGCCTCACGGATGACACGGCGCTCCCAGTCAGCCGCTCCGCTGGTGGAGGTCAGCACGCCGTCATAACCACACAAATCGACACTCGCCCGTTCCACCTTCGACACCGACCCCAGGGTTGTCGCAAAGATCGAAACCGCCGGGCCCGCCAGCAAAAAATCACAGCCCTGCCACGGAAAACAATGCGCCAGCCAGGCCGCCAGTTCGGCAGCGCCGCCGGCATCGTGGCTGACCACCAGGGTTTTACCCGGCGAACTCATCACACAACAATCCGAATTCCACGGCGTCGACGTAGCGGCCATCCAAATACAGGGCCTGGCGCCGGGTCCCCTCTTCACACATACCCAGCTTTTCCGCCAGGCGGCGCATACCCGTATTGGAAGCCGCAGTTGCACAGTAAATCCGATGCAGGTTCAACTGGCGAAAACCGTGGCGCAATAACAGCCTTGCCGCTTCCTCGGCGTAGCCCTGCCCCCAGTAGGAGCGTGCGCCGAACAAAAAAGCGATCTCGGCTGAGCGATTGATCCAGTGCATGGCCTGCAGGCTGAGATTGCCGATATGGCAATGGTCGCCTTTGTGGTAGACCGCCCACACGACCTGATTGCGATCGCCCTGCAGGCTGTCGATAAACGCCGCCGCCGATGCCCTGGAGGCCGGATAGATGCCGTGGCTGTTAAACGCACAGATTGCTTGATCGTTCAGCCAGTGGGGATAAGCGCCTTCGAGTTCCTCTCGCGTCAGCCCTTTGACACCGATCCGCTGCGTCTCGTAAATGTAGTGATTTTTCGTCATTACAGTTGCTCTCTACAGGCCCAGACTTTTTCAAAAGCGGTGGCGATACTATCGATATCACGCTCATCAAATGCATACTGGCATAACAGCAAACCGAGAAATTGACGATCGTCCAGCGACTCCGCCACCGGGCAGATACCGTCGTCGTAGCTGACGCTGCTGGCAGCACCGTTGATAACCCAGGGAAAGTGCCGGCTGCCGTAGGCGATACGTTTTCTATACATCGGGTAGCGATGCAAAGTGACATAGCGATCCGTCAGTGCCGGCACCCCTTCGGCGCGCAACGCCGCCAGTATTCGCTCCCGACTGGCGCCGACAACCGGCAGATCCAACGTCATACCGTAAAGGTAATAGGCATGAGTGGAGCCCGGCAGCGGTTCGGGTACCCGCAATCCCGGCAACGACCGCAAGCGGGCACTGAGACACCCGGCCAGGCGCTGGCGCGCCGTCACCATCGCATCCAGCTTCCTCAGTTGTTCAGCGCCGATGGCGGCCTCGATTTCACCCAGGCGAAAATTAAATCCGATCATATTGACCAGGTTGGTTTCACCCTTGTGCTCCACCACGGCTTCGGCGTGGTTGCGAATCAACCGCATGCGTTCGGCCAACTCGCCGTCATCGGTCACACAGATACCGCCCTCACCCGTGTGGATATGTTTGTGGTAATTGAGACTGAAACCACCGATATCGCCCAGGGTTCCCACCAGCCGCTCGCCGTAACGCACACCCGGCGCCTGGGCGGCATCTTCTATCACCTTCAGATTGTGAGCGGCGGCGATCGCCACAATCTCATCGAGTCTGGCCGCACCGCCAAAGATACTGGGTACTACAATCGCCCGGGTGCGCGGCGAAATATTTGCCTCAATCGAAGCCGGGTCGAGGTTAAAAGTGTCCGCTTCTATATCGGCGAACACCGGAATACCGTTCCAGACCAGTATCGCCGTGGCGGAGGCACTCATGGTCCAGGGACTGACGATCACCTCATCCCCCGGTTCTATGCCTGTCGCACCCACGGCGCAAATCAGCCCGGAGGTCAGGGAATTGACCGCGACCGCATGTTCCACACCGAAGTACTCGCAACATCGCGCCTCGAATGTCTGTACCCGCGGACCACCGTAAAAATCCGGGCACCAGGCACCGATGTAACCCGACAGTTTGCCGGAACGAATGACCTCCAGTGCGGCGGTTTCCTCCTCCGGACCAAAGGGGTTATAGGACAACAATTGCCGGTCAAATGTTTTGTCGCCGCCAAACAGCGCCAATTCGTTTTTCATCTAGCCCTCAGCCTCATTGCGCAGTTGCTCCACCACCCGCAAAGTCTCGAGTGCCGCGGCGGCGTTGTCGTAACGGCCATCCCGGTGCTGCAGCCGTTTGTGGATGGCGTCCGCCACATGGTATTGATAGTTCAACAGGTCGGTCGGGCAATCCAGGGCATCTTTTTGCAGCGCCGTATAGCCCTTGAACCAGGGGCTCTCCCCGCCGAAACGATAGTCGATATTCATACCGCCGTTGCGGTAGCGAAAGGTGCCGCGGGTGCCGAACACTTCCATTTCATTACAGGAGTAGTCGGCAGCATCAACGGAAAAAAAACAAATACGCAGCGCCGGCCATTGCAGGTAGAAATCGGCACAGGTATCGGCACGGGCGCCGCCCGACGATGCGCCGGGCAACAGCCCGCAGTCCACCACCGGACCAAACAGCAGCATCAGCAGGTCGATAAAATGAGAGGCGTTGTTCGCCAGGCCGTTGCAATACCACACCACGCCCTTGTGACAACGCCCCAGGGCGCCGGACTCGATACGTTGTCGCAACTCGTGCACCCCGGGTTCGCAGCGGCGCATATAATTTACCATCAACGTCACCTGTTTTTGCCCGGCCAGCGCCAGCATATGCTCGCCCTCAGCGACAGAGGTCGCCAGGGGCTTTTCGCATAAAACCAGTCGCACCGGATATTCCAGGATCATCTCCAACACCGCGCCATGATGCTCGGTGGGAACCGCCAGCGCCACCACATCCACGCGGTGCTTTCGGAACAGGTGCGCCAGGTCGGCGTAGGCCGGCGCACCGTAGGTGGACTCGAATTGCGAGCGGGCGCCGGCGTCGGGGTCCACCGCCGCCGCCAGGTGAAAAGCGTTGTGCACATGAAACGCCCTGGCGTGGGTAGTAATCCTGCCGCCGCCGCCGAGATCGTATTTGAGGCCAATGCCGCCAAGTCCTACCACGGCGGCGTTCAGTGGAGTCGTTGCGACGGGTTCCACAGTCATCAGCGCACCGTTATTCCAAATGCTGCCATTGCAGCGCCGTGCCGGCGTCGAGATCGACCCGGACCCGCTGGCCCAGTACCTCATCCAGGTGTTTCGGGGCCAGCCCCAGACCGGGGCGGATCACGCGCACGTTGGCGTGGGACAAGCGCTCGCCGGCCCGTACCGCCGCAGCGATATAGAGCGAGCGGCGATAGTTGCGCATTTTCACCTCGTCGCCGGCGGCGCCGTAAGAGACCTGTCCCAGGGCCTGATGAGCCCGCTCCGTTTCCACAACCAGTTGTCGCAGCTCGGGGGGTTCCAGGGAGAAGCCGGCATCCACCCCGCCGTCGGCGCGCCTGAGGGTAAAGTGTTTTTCAATCACCGGCGCGCCCAAAGCCACGCTGGCCACCGCCACGCCCACGCCCATGGTGTGGTCGGACAGTCCCACGTGGCACTGAAACAATGCCCGCATATGGGGAATCGTCAAAATGTTGGTAGTGCCCGGCGCGGCGGGATAAGTACTGGTGCATTTGAGCAAAATAAGTTGTTCGCAGCCGGCCTCCCGCAGTGCCGTCACCGACGTCTCGAGTTCCGCCACAGACGCCATGCCGGTCGACATAATAATCGGCTTGCCGGTGGCCGCCACACACTTGAGCAGCGGGATATCCGTGTTTTCAAACGAGGCAATTTTGTAAAACGGCACCTCGAGACGCTCGAGAAACTCAACCGCCGATGCGTCGAAGGGCGTACTGAAACCGATGATACCGCGCTGCCGGCAGCGTTCGAACAAGGGCGCGTGCCATTCCCAGGGGGTATAAGCTTCGCGGTAGAGTTCGTGCAACGATCTGCCCCGCCAGAGACCGGCCGGGTCGTCCACCACAAACTCCCCGGCACTGCAGTCGATAGTCATGGTATCGGCGGTGTAGGTCTGCAGCTTCAGCGCGTGGGCACCGGCCGCCGCCGCGGCATCGACCAGGGCCAGGGCGCGCTCGAGCGACTGATTGTGATTGCCCGACATCTCGGCAATGATAAACGGCTTGTGGCCGGTGCCTATGGTTTTGTCGGCTAGCGCGATACTTTGGAGCATGGGTGCTGTCATTGTCTAAACCAGTGGCGTTGTCTAAGAGACCGGCGCTTGCCTTTTTTTAAATACAAACAGTTTTACCGGACCGAAGTCACCGCAATCGATGCGGCCGGACAAGCGCGCCGCCATTTCGTTGATAGGGCTCAGGTAACTGGGTTGTTCGCCGCTTTCCTCGGCGATCAAGGCGTTGATGATACGCGAGGCCAGGTAGTAAAAACCGCCGAAACGCACCTCCTCCACCAGTTCGAAGTGAGCCGCGGCCGCCGCTTGCATTCGGGTCTCGTCGAGGTAGAGGTTGTGCCAGCGCACGGCGATTTCGTCCAGTCCCACCTGCCGGCGCGCGCCGTTGAGATTGGCCAGGCCCTGCTCGGTGTTTTCACACATCAGGTAGAGTCCGCCGGGTTTGACGATCCGCGCCATCTCGTCAATCGCCGTCGCCTGCTCTTGGCGGCTGGTCAGGTTGATCAGACAGCGGTCGGTGATTACCCGGTCAAACTGTTCCGCCGGCAACCCCGTTGCCATCACGTCGCCCTGCTGAAAGCGGATATTGTCGCGCAGCCGCGGCGGCAGCGCCTCGCGGGCGCGCTGTGCCTGTTGGATCATCGCCTCGGAATAGTCGACCCCGGTAATCGACAGCTCGTGCCGATCGAAATATTTAAAGCAGGAATAGCCGTTGCCGCAGCCGATATCGGCAATCGCCTGGCCGTCGTCGAGAAAGCGGCTGATGGCCTCGATCTCGAGCTGCTTGGCGTACTTATCCGGCACCGTCGCCGCAAAATCGGTGCCGTGTTGCTGTGCCTGTTGATCCCAAAATCGACGAATTTCACCGGTATCGCTCATCACTTTTTAACTCCTGCTTTTCAACGCTGTTTTTGCTGCTCTTCTTTTCGGCTCTTTCATTGCGATTCTGTCTTGTAAGCACTCCGACCGATAAAGCTTTTACTTGAGACGGATTTCAGTGTTCTTAGCCAGACCGGTCTCGACCCGGGAACCCCCTTCGGGACACGCCGTTAATACATCCATGTAGGCTCTACGCCAGCATCCCTGCTGGCGAAGGCCCCGAAGGGGGTTCCCGGGTCGAGACCTCAGTGCCACCGAAGTAGCAATAGTTTTTTAGTCGAGGCACAGGCTACTTCTTTCTAACTCTTTGTTTCTAAGTCTCCATGCTTAACTCCCTGTTCCTGTCTCTATGCCCTTAAATATGTCAGCCAACTTCAACCGCCGCCATTGTCTGTGCGACACGCCCGGCACCGCCGCCATCACAAATATCCAGGGCCGCCGCGGCTATGCGCCGGTAACGGGACCAATCCGCAACCGTCGCGGCGAGGTGTTTTGCCGCCGGCGCCAAGTCGGCGCCGGGATCGTCGAACACACCGATCACCGCGCCGCTGGCGGCGAGGTGATCGGCCAGAAACTTCTGGTTGGCCGCCGTCACCAACAGCAATGCGGGCAACCCCATACAGCAACGCTCCCAGGTCGAGGAGCCGGCGGCGCCGATGGCCAGTTCACACTGCAACATCAACTGCGCCATATCGCGCACTCCGACCAGTAACTGCACCGGGATGTCGGCGTTATCGATTAAGGCTTTTACCGCGGCGTAATGCGGCGAGTTGTCGGCCAGTACCACCACCGGCTGCCAGCGTTGCGCATCGAGGCGCGGCAGCAGCGCCGCCAGCAATCTGCCGGTGATATTGCCGGCGTCCACCCCGCCCAGAGAAATCAGGATTTTCCCGCCGCCGGGCGGCTGCCGGCGCCGGGCCTTGGCGGCCTCGTGCAGATATTCGAATTTCGGGCGCAGCAAGGCGTACTCAGGTCCGAGCAGCAGCTCGGTGGTGGTTCTGTCGAATCGCGGCCGGTAACTGCCCGCCTGTCTGCCGTAGGTCTGGTCGAGCAACAGGTCACAGTCGTAGTCGCGGTTGGCGAGATCATCGATCACCAGTATTTTCGCCACCCAGGCGGCCATGGGCCTGTGCCAGTCAGCGTCGATGGCATAGTGATCGACCACCAGCCAGTCCAGGCTCGGCCACACCCGCAGCCATTCCAGGCACTCGCCCCTGTCGCGCGCCGGCGTCACACCGAGCCACCGCCGGTAGTCGCCGGTGCCGGCACCGTCGCTATCGACCGGTGCCAGCAGACCCAGTTCGCAGCCCGCCTCCAACACCAGTTGATGCGCCGAGCCGGGAAAGTCGCGACACAAAAAATAGCACCGCACTTTTCGCGCGATCAGCGCCTGCGCCAGCGCCAGACAGCGCATCAGATGCCCGTTGCCGATATGCAGGCCGGAGTCGACCCGAAAACCAATGTGCATGGACATAGCGAACGATCAACCCCGACTCTCTGCCCGCTGTCGGGCGGTCTGTTGTGACTGCCCGTGCAGATGCTGCAGCGCATAAAGTTTTTCAGCCATCGCCCAGTCCTCCGGAGTATCGATGTCCTGCACCCGATCGCGGGGCACTACCACGCCGACGGCGCGGGGCGAGAATATATCCATCTCTTCGAGATAGGCCGCGCGGGTGCCCCAATAGAACTGTCCGGCGTCGTGGTAAGCCTCCGGCAGGTCCTGGGAACGGCTGTAAATATGCTGCGGGTACAGCGGCCTGATACGGCCGTTAGCGTCGCGGGTTATGGCACGTTGGACAGGAAAGGGAAAGCTGGTGATGGAAAACGCAAAGGCGGCACCGGACTCGTGCAGCATTGCCAAGCCGCGCTGTAAATCCTCCACCTGCAACAGCGGTGCAGTTGCATACAGACAACAGGCGATATCGATATCGACGCCGTCCTGTTCGAGCCGCTCCACCGCATGTTTGATCACGGCGTTGGTGGCACAGTGGTCATCGGACAGGTACGGCGGTCGCACAAACGGCACTTCGGCACCCGCGGCCAGGGCGACCGCGCTGATCTCGCGGCAGTCGGTGGAGACGACAACCCGATCAAACAGGCCCGAGTTGATGGCCAGCTCTATCGAATAGGTAATGATAGGTTTACCGCAAAACGCTTTGATATTTTTCCCCGCAATACGCTTGCTGCCGCCGCGTGCGGGAATGATTGCCACCTTCACAGCAGCGCCTCGCGCAGGCAGGCGACGACCTGGTCCTGCTGGTCCGCCGTCAGCGCCGGATAGAGCGGCAAGGTCAGGGCGCCGCCGTAATAGGCCTCGGCATTGATAAAATCGCCCAACCCAAACCCGAAGCGCTGGTAGTCCGGCTGCAGGTGGATCGGAATATAGTGCACATTGACACCGATTCCCCGTTGCCGCAGGTAGTTGAAAACGTTGAGTCGATGGGTGCTGTCCGCCAGTGCTATGGGGTAGATATGCCAGGCCGGGCGGGTCTGCGGCGGCGCCGACGGCAACTGCAACGGCAGCGACTGCAGCAGCACCGCATAACGGTTTGCCAACTCGCAGCGCCGCTCGATCCAGGCCGGTAACCTGTCCAGCTGTGCCAGACCCAGGGCCGCCTGGATATCGGTCATGCGGTAGTTGTAGCCGAGCATCTGCTGCTCGTAATACCAGTCACCCTGGGCCGGGCGGTTAAAGTCGGCGGGGTCGCGGGTAATACCGTGACTGCACAGCTTGCGCATGGCGGCGGCCAGCCGCGGGTCGTTGCAAACCGCCATACCGCCTTCGCCGGTGGTCAGGGTTTTGACCGGATGGAAACTGAATACGGTGATATCGCTGTGCCGGCACGCGCCGACGGCACAGTCGCCGTAACGGCTGCCGAGGGCGTGGGCGGCATCTTCGAGAATGCGAAAACCAAAGGTTTCGGCCAGCGCCGCCAGCGCCGGCATATCACAGGGCACGCCGGCAAAGTGCACGGGTACCACGACTTTCGGTAACCGCCCTGCGCGCCTGGCCCGGTGGAGCTTGTCCTCCAGCGCCGCCACGCTGATAGTGCGGGTGGCGGGATCGATATCGACAAAATCGACCCGCGCCCCGCAATAGCGGGCACAGTTGGCCGAGGCGACAAATGAAAGGGGACTGGTCCAGAGCCAGTCGCCCGCCCCCAGCCCCAGGGCGCGACAGGCGAGATGTAACGCCGCGGTGCCGCTGGAGGCGGCGACACCGTACTCGGCACCGCAATAGGCGGCGAGATGTTGTTCAAAGCGGGGCACCGCCGGCCCCTGGGTCAACCAATCGGAGCGCAGCACCGCCACCACCGCGGCGATATCGGCCTCGTCGATCGTCTGGCGTCCGTAGGGAATCATATATCAGCCTGGGCATGCAGCGCCCTGATGTCCTCGATGTCGAGAAAGTGGGGGTTGTCGCCGGAGTTATAACTGAAGCCCTGCGGCACCGGCTCACCGCCTTCCTCCAGGGCGTTGATTTCGTAGCGCACCGTACCCCGAAACATTTGAATCGTCGGCGTAATCACATAGTGGTCGGGAAACGCCAGAGTCAGGTGGGAATCGTCGCGGGGGCACATGGTTTCGTGGAGCTTTTCGCCGGGCCGGATACCGGTGACGGCAGTGGGTATCCCCGGCGCCACCGCCTCGGCCAAGTCCGTGATGCGCACCGAGGGTATCTTGGGTACGAATATCTCCCCGCCCTTCATGCGCGAGAAGTTCTTCAACACAAAGTCCACCCCCCGCTGCAGGGTGATCCAAAAGCGGGTCATCTTGGCGTCGGTGATAGGGATTTGCTCACACCCCTCGGCCACCAGCTTTTTGAAAAAAGGCACTACCGATCCGCGCGAACCGACCACGTTGCCGTAGCGAACCACGGCAAACTGGGTGTGTCCGGCCGCCATATTGTTGGCGGCGACAAACAGTTTGTCGGACGCCAATTTTGTGGCGCCGTACAGGTTTACCGGACACGCCGCCTTGTCGGTGGACAGGGCAATCACTTTCTGGACGCCGGCGGCCAGCGCCGCGCGGATCACATTTTCGGCGCCGTTGATATTGGTGCGGATACACTCGGTGGGGTTGTACTCCGCCGCCGGTACCTGCTTTAGCGCGGCGGCGTGAATGATATAGTCGACCCCGTTACAGGCCTGCATAATGCGCTCTTTATCCCTGACATCCCCGATAAAATAGCGCATTTCCGGTGTGTTGAACTGCTGCTGCATTTCGTATTGCTTGAGTTCGTCGCGGGAAAAAATAATCACTTTGCGGGGCTGGTAGCGCTCCAGCAGAGTCCTGGTGTACTGGCGGCCAAAGGAGCCGGTGCCACCGGTGATAAGGATTACTTTATCGTCAAACATCCCGAACTCCGCATAGATTGACTGCCAAAATCTCGACGCTATGGAGTGCCTTTAACGGCCTCCATCGGGGTTTCAGCACAATCCATGCCATGCGGGTTACGGACTTTTTTGCGAGTTGTCAGCGCAGTGCAAGGTCAGACCAAAATTGGAGCAAAAAGCCGTAGTCCGGGTAGCACGGAGCGGGGTCAGAACAAAAAGCGGGCCTCTAGTGCTTCGACCAATAAAGATTTTCACCCAAAGCGGCTTTTGGTGTTCTTAGCTAACACGGCCTCGATTAAATGTACTGAGGGTAGGTCTGGCTCTGGCTGAAGCCTTCAGAAACGCTCGACAGCAGGGATGCTGTCGGGACCACCAGCAGTAGGCGCCTTAAGCGAAAGTAGGCGCTTTAGGCGAGTCCCCAGGGGTGGAGCGGGAAACAGCGAAGCGCTGCTTCGCCCCGCGGAACGCCCAAAGCCTCTGGCTTTGGGCTGGACCCGCTTGCGGGGGTTCATCGAGGGGACGCCTAGTCCGTGTTTCTGGAGGCTTCAGCCAGAGCCAGACCGATCGATTAGCACATGGTTGCCTAAGAAAGTGTCATTCCCATTAGAGACTCTTAACCTTAATTCCCATTATTAGCATTCAGCAGACTCTCCAACGTGCTCTCCAAAAACGACGCGCTGTCCTGCAGGCTGCGCACGATACTCTCCATCGCGATAAACTGTGCCGTCAGGCGTTCCTGCAACGCCTCGATACGGCGGTCGAGGGTGCGCTGGTCTTCATCGAGACCCTCAATATCGCGATTGATATTGACCTCGCGCGTGTCGATAACACCGGCGCCGGCCAGGAAATTATCGACCAGGCGCGACAACTCGTCGCCAAAGCCGCGGGAGAAATCGACCGTGGCGCTGGTAGCGCCGGGTCTGACCGTTAAGCTGAGTCCGCTCGGATCGGTATTGAGCGCCGGCAACAGGATATTGCCGAAACCGAAACCGGCGACGCCGTCGATGGTGCCCGCCACATCGACACCGCCGGTGGTCGCGGCGGTGGTGGTCAACCCCAGGTCCGTTGCCAGATCGGTATCGGCCGCAGAGATGGAAACGTTGGATTTGGAACCAAAGGCCCGCGAAGTAATGACGAAGTGGTCGGTGTCGAAGACAACGTCCACTTCCGCGCCGTCCGCCTGCAGGGTGGTGTCGGCGTTGATCTGCGACTGTATTTCGGCGGCCAGGGCGTCGGCGTCGGCGTAGACGCCGGTGGACAGGGTCACCAGTTCCGAGGCAGTGCCGTCGACGGTGATATTGAAGCTGTAACTTTTGCCGGTGGTATCGAGCGGAAAACCCGCCGCCACGGCGTCGCCGGTCAAAAAGCCCTTGGCAGCGTCGGCGGTGATCACCACATCGTAGTTGCCCGGTGTCGTTAAATCGCTGAAACTGTTGACGATGATAAGGTCCGAAGAAGAGGCCGTGGCCGGCGCAAACAGACCTTTTACCAGATCGTAGTTGGTGGCAACGGCCTCGCTGAATTCTGCTTCGTTGATACTCAGAGTTCCATCGAGTTCCGTGCGAATACCGACATTGGTCAGGCTGGTAAAATCCGCGGCCAGGCCGGGAATGGGATTGGCAATCAGCGCGCGAATCTCCGCCGGTATGGATTTCGCCAGCGGGTCGTTGCGCAGGCTGCCGAAATTGTCCTGTTCCGCATCGAAGCCGATCAAGGGCTCGATCGCCTCTAAAAAGCCGTTATAAGCGTCGATAAAATCACGGACGACCGTCTCGCCCGCCGACTTGTCTTCAAAGATGCTGACATTGATAATTTCGCCCGGCGCCGCCTTGCCGAGGGTAAACGCAAAACCGTCTACCAGGTCGTCGACGATATTGCTCTCGCGGTTGACCGTCAGGCCGTTGACGGTGATTTCCGCATCGGCGCCGGCCTGGTTTTGGCTGAGCTGTTGGCCGGCTTCGTTAAACGCAAACCGCGACAGATCGCTGGCGTCGGTGTCGGAGGGACTGCCGCCGTCCTCCGCCACCACGATTTCGAGCTGGTTTTTCGCACCTGAGGGCGCAGTAACCAGCAACTGATAAGTACCGCCGTCCTGGATCACGCTGGCCTGGACACCGAAGTCCGCGGCGTTGATGGCATTGGCCAGCCCGCTCAGGGAATTATTGCTGTCATCGATGGTGATGGTCTGGGCGTTTTTGCTGGCGTCGACGCTGAAGGTGGTCAGCCCCCCGTCCCACTCACCGAAGCGAAACGTCAGGGTACCCTTGCCCACCGCGTCGGTGGGATCGCTAAACGTGGTAGAGGACAGGGACTGGGCACTGGCGATGGCCGTCACCTCAAACGCGTAGTCCCCGGGCAGGGTGTCGGCATCGAGGGTGCTGGGTACCAGCGCGTCACTGTCGGTAAAGGAGGCACTTTTCGAATTGAAGGTTTCGCTGTCGGCAACCAGCCGAGCGGCGTCTTGCAGCGTCGATAAGGCACTGCGCAACAAACCGTAGTCGGATATTTGGGCTTCGAATTTTTCGCGCTTGCCGTCGAGCCGTTCCTGGGCGGGCGCTTTTTCAACCTCGACCAGTTGCTCGACCAGCGCCAGGGTATCGATTCCCGATCCGGCACCCAGTGCGTTGACGATGTTCTGCATGACGACGACCTCCCGGCAGCTACAGGGACTGCTGATGTAAAAAAACATGCCCCGGGGGACACGCCTTTTTACTCCCCTTATCGCTCCAACCGGAGGATACCAATCAGCTTATCCGTGGGCATTAACCAAATGAATCGGTTCATTATTTTTCAAGTTCCGTGCCAAACGCAGGAAAATATCCTCCGGAATCTGACGAATTAAATCTCCCGATTCACGATCAACCACACGGATCACCGTACGGCCCGAGTCGTCATCGACGCTGAACAGCAGATCGCGGCTAACCTTTTGTACATACCGGTTTATATCCGCAACCGCCTCATTGAGGTCTAACTTCACATCCTCTGCCGGCCTGCTGACAGGCTGGCTCTGGCTCGGTACCGGCAACTCCTTGCCGCCCTGCGCCTTGCCGGTGTCGATAGACCCCTTCGATGAAGCAGGCCTGGCGGTCGCTTGCGCCAGTAACTGTGTCGGTCTCACTTCATTCATTGGGTAAACCTCTCACTCCCGGTTGGGGACCGAAGCCCCGCAACCTCAGGAGAAGACTATCTCGGCCGCTACTGAAGTAGCGACAATACCTGCTGCGGCCGGGCATTGGCCTGGGCCAGAATCGCCGAGGACGCCTGCTGCAGCACCTGCGCCCGACTCAAGGCCGCGGTTTCCGCGGCAAAGTCGGCATCGAGAATCCGCGAGCGCGCCGCCGAGCTGTTCTCCGACACGTTGGAGAGGTTGGAGATAGTGAAGTCGAGTCGGTTGTTGATCGCACCCAAGTCCGAACGGATACTGTTGATGGTGCCGAGGGCATTATCGATCACATCGATCGCCTTTTGCGCATTGGCCTGGCTGTCGACACTGATCGACGCCACCGAGGTACCGAAGGAGGCGCCGCCGAGCGTATTGGCTTCCACCAGGCCCAGCCGCGCGGCGTCGGTGTTATCACCCAGTTCGATGCTGATCGGATTGCCGGTGGTGCTGGTCAGTTTCAAACCGGCCTGGACAGCCAGTGAGATGGTCCCGCCCGATGCCAGCGTAGTTGTCGATGTAGTAAAAGCACCGCCGCTGGCGATAAAGACCCGGGTGAAATCCTGAATACCGGTAGTGGTACCGACCAGCGTGTTGGCAGCGGTCGAGGCGGTACCCAGGTTAATAGCACCCTGGTCGGACTCCAGCAGCAACCGGGTACCGAGCACCCGCGCTGTGACACCGGTCTGATCCGTGGCGTCGTTGAACGCCGCCGCCAGCGTGGCACTGTCGGTGATGGTGGCACCACCCAGGTCAATATTGAGGCCGTTGATGTTGATATTGTCCCGGGTACCGTCAATCTCGCTGAACAACACACCGGTCAAGTCGACGGTTACCTGCGCAAAGGCATTGGCGGTGACGCCGGTCTGCTCGCTGACATTATTGATCGCGGCAATCTTGCCCACCAGGCTGTCGGTATCGTCGTTGTCAATAGCCACGCCATTGATCGACAGCTCGCCTACCTGCAACGACTCATTGGCGCCATTAGAGTTCTGCACCAGCCCCACCCCGGTAATGACGCCGGCGGAGGTCGACTCGCGAAAACCCAGGTTCTGCAGGTCTGCGAGCGTACCGGTGGAACCCCGTTCAATGGTAATCGGGTCGCCGCTATCGGAATTGAGAATAATCCTGGCCCGGTCGGTGGTATCGCCGATGCCGGTCACACTGTTGGCATCGGTCAGGGCGATTTGCTGCGCATCTTGCGCTGCCAGACTCAACTGTCCGTTATCATCGATCGCTGCCCTGACAATGCCGTTGGTATCGGCATTGATCTTATCGGCCAGGTCCTGCAGCGATTCGGTCTCACCGGCGATAATAAACGTCTGGGCGTTGCCGACATTGTCGGTGACCGCGATGGTGACCGTCTGGGTGGCCGACAGCACGCCGGTGCCCACCGATGAACCGTTGAGTTCCACCAGTGAAGAGGCAGTGACGCCATTGATATTGGTATCGATGTTATCCAGCAAGTCCTGCAAGGTGTTGGTGGAATCGAACGCGCCCACCGCCTGGCCGTTGATCAACACATCGTTCTCATTCAACGCGATGGCAGTCAGGTTGGCGGCGATCTCTCCGCCGATAACATCGGCGCTCTGGGAGCCGAGCCCCAGGGTCTGGGAATCCACCGCCTGCACCTCAAAGCCGATGGTCTGATTGGCCTGGGCACCGATCTGCAGATCGACCTGACCCAATTGGCCGTCGAGCAGCGCCTGGCCGTTAAAGCTGGTGGTCTCGGCGATCCGGTCCAGTTCCGCAATCAACTGCTGCACCTCCGCATCGAGGGTGGCGCGGCCGGCATCGTCGAAAATGCCGTTGGCTGACTGAATCGCCAGCTCCCGCATCCGTTGCAGAATGTTGGTACTTTCAGCGAGCGCACCCTCGGCGGTCTGGATCAGTGAAATACCGTCGTTGGCATTGCGCACCGCCTGGTTGAGGCCGCGTATCTGCGAGGTGAGGCGGTTGGAGATGGCCAGACCGGCAGCATCATCCGCCGCCTTGTTGATGCGCTTGCCTGAAGACAGGCGCTCCGAGGCACGGTCAAGCTCCGCACCTGAACTCACAAGCTGGCGCTGTGCATTCAGCGAAGGCACGTTGGTATTGATAAATAACGGCATATCTTCCTCCTAACAAACTGTTAGTCGTTAGTTAATTCTCGTTCGCCAGACACAGCCAGCTCGAAATTTGGGGCCATTGCCCGCACGGGCCGCAGCGCTCCTTGGGGATAACTATCGACCGGCGCGGAGATTACTTTAGGGGGATATACGCTTGTGCAGGGGCCGGAGCCGTGTCTCGGCTCGCCCTTAAGATGTTGAAACTGTTGTATAAATTTTTTTGTTGGGGGTTTTGCTCTCTATTGATAACTTTATTTTATATAGCTGTCGGCCAGTCACCGCTGCGGCGGGTGCTGCAGTAGGGTCTAGCGAGAATGGCACTTATTTAAATAAATATGTGCCAACCGATCGGTCTGACTCTGGCTGAAGCCTTCAGAAACACGTCGTAAACCCATCCATGGGGACTTCCCGACAGCATCCCTGCTGTCGAGAGTTTCTGAAGGCTTCAGCCAGAGCCAGACCTACCTTCAGTGCGCTCAATCGAGATCGATGCGATTGGAACGAGGATCGACAAACTGCTGCAAATACTTTTAATAAGGTACCAACTAATATCTTGACCAGAAAACATTTTCACCTCGATGGCACTGAGGTCTCGATCTGGGCACAGCCCTTCGGGACCTTCGCCAGCAGGGATGCTGGCGCAGAGCCTACAGGGGTGAAGCGGGCATCAGCGAAGCACTGCTTCGCCCCGCGGAACGACCGAAATCTATGATTTCGGGCCGGGCCCGCTTGCGGGTATTCACGGCGTGTCCCGAAGGGCTGTGCCCAGATCGAGACCGTGCCAGCTAAGAAGATCAAAACCCATATTGGGTGAAAATCTTTATTGGTCGAAGCACTAGGTCCGACTCTAATTATTAAGCAACTGCAATACCTGCTGCGTCTGCGCATTGGCCTGGGCCAACATCGCCTGCGACGCCTGCTGCAACACCTGTGCCCGCGACAGTTGCGCCGTCTCAGCGGCAAAGTCCGCATCGAGGATACGGGAGCGGGCCGCGGCGGTATTTTCCGACACGTTCATCAGGTTGGAGATGGTGAAATCCAACCGATTGTTAACCGCACCCAACTGTGACCTGACATCGTTGATGGTATCCAGAGCGCGGTCGACGACAGCGAGGGCGCGCTGGGCATTGCCCGCGGTATCGACACTGACCGACTTGAGCGCCGTGCCGAAAGAACCGCCGGCAACCGTATTGGCCTCCACCAGGCCCAGGCGGGCAACATCGGCATTGTCACCGAGTTCGATACTGATCGGGTTGCCGTTGGTGCTGGAAAGCTTCAGCCCCGCCTGCACCGCCACCCCGGTGGTACCACCCGAAGACAGCGTGGTAGTCGAGGTGGTAAAAGTGCCGCCGCTGGCGACAAAGACCCGGGTAATATCCTGCAGTCCCGTGGTGGTGCCGACCAGGGTGTTGGCCGCGGTCGAGGCCGCCGCTATATTGATGGCGCCCTGATCGGACTCCAGCACCAGCCGCGTACCCAGCACCCGCGCCGTAACGCCGGTCTGATCGGTGGCGTCGTTGATCGCCGAGGCCAGGGTTGAGCTGTCAGTGATGGTGGAGCCGGCCAGATCGATATTCAAGCCGTTGATATTGACATTGTCGCGGGTGGCGGTAATGGTGCTGAACAGTACGCCGGTCAAGTCCAGCGTCGCCTGCGCAAAGGCGTTGGCGGTGACGCCGGTCTGGTCACTGGCCCGGTTGATGGCATCGATTTTTCCAATCAGGCTGTCGGTATTGTCATTGTCAATCACGACGTCGTTGATCGTCAGTTCACCGACCAATAGCGCCTCATTGGCGCCGTTGGAATTCTGCACCAGACCGACACCGTTGACGACACCGGCCGTTTCGTTTTCCCGGAAGCCCAGGTTATTCAGATCGGCCAGGGTGCCGGTGGCGCCGCGCTCAATGGTAATCGGATCATTGTGTTCGGAGCGCAACACGACCTGCCCCTCGGCGGTATCCGACTGCGCGGTGCCGCCGGTGTCGAGTAAATCCAGGCCCGTAGCCTGTTCGACAATGGTGGCGGCGGCATCGGACGACGTGCCGGCCGCATCGATGGCGGTTACCAGCACCGTAGAGCCGGCGTCGTTGGAGATCACCAACTGGCCGCTGTCGTCCCGGCTGGCACTGACCACACCGCCGGTCACCGTATTGATCTTCTCGATCAGTTCGTCCATGCTCTCGGTGTCGGTGATATTGAAAATGTTGTTGCCACTGCCGTCGGCCGACTGTACGGTAATTCTCAACGTATTGCCGTTTTCCAGCACACCGTCACCAACGGTGCCGCCCTCCAGGGACGTAAAGCCCGATGCCTCGACGCCGAGCACATTCTCGTTGATGTTGTCGATCAAATCCTGGAAGGTATCGATGGAACCGGTAAAGTCACCGATACTCTGGCCGTTGATGAGTATATCGCCGTCGTCCAGCGCCAGGGTCGACAGGCTGGCGGTTACCTCGGCACCCAGTAAATCCACCGACGTGGACCCCATACCCAGGGTGCGGGCGTCCATTGCCTGAATCGAAATCTCGATGGTTTCATTGGCATTGGAGCCGACCTGCAGCTCCACCTCGCCGAGACTGCCGTCGAGCAGTTTCTGCCCGTTAAACGTCGTGGTATCGGAAATCCGATCCAACTCGGCAATCAACTGTTGCACCTCCGCGTCCAGCGTCGCCCGGTTCTCATCGTTGTAGATGCCGTTGGCGGATTGAATCGCCAGCTCGCGTATACGCTGCAAAATATTGGTGGTTTCATCCAGCGCACCCTCGGCGGTCTGGATCAGGGAAATACCGTCGCTGGCATTTCGAATCGCCTGGTTGAGACCGCGAATCTGCGACGTCATTCGATTGGTGATGGCCAGGCCGGCGGCGTCGTCCGCGGCCGTGTTGATACGCTTACCGGAAGACAAGCGCTCCATAGCGGTCATCATATCATCACCGGACTTCACCAACTGACGCTGGGCGTTGAGTGAAGCCACATTGGTGTTAATTACTAATGGCATAACTTATCTCCTGTTACTGCCAAACCTGGCCAGTACAACTGTTGCATCGACACGGCGACTGTGACTGCTGTGGCGTCGGGCCGCGGCTTACCTGGGTTAAAGCAACCAGTGTGCCAGGTAAACAAGATATCCTTAGCCCTTTGTTTTTATTGGTATTTTTTTCTAAATTCAGCCCTGGTTTGAAAACCTGCCGGAAAAAAAATAACCGCTGGGGCAAAAGCGGCAAGCGGGGGTGCAAAAACTTGCCGCTTTTGCCGGGCTGCCGTATCAGGTGTTTGCCGGGTACTATCCCCCGATAAAACAGCGGATGTGTTCCGCGCTTTATTCCGCTATGCTTACAAACGATTTACCGCGCAACTGATCGCACTGTTGATTGCACTTTTCACTGCTCTCTTTAATAAGTACAGGAAGCATCACTTTGTCCGACAGCCAACGCCAGCAGATTGCCAAAGCCGTCAGCCTGAGCCGGGCCATGCTGAAAGCGGCACAACGGGAGCAGTGGGAAGACTTCAGTGAACTGGACCGGGCGCGCGGCAAATTATTTGAGGCCGCACTGGCACCGGCCATCCCCGCTGCAATCCACGAATTCGCCATTCAGTCCGTACAACAGATACAGGCGTTGGATGCCCGTATTCTACCCTTGGCCGAGGCCGGTAAAGCGGTGATGGGTACCAGCCTGGCGGCGCTGCGCAAAGGGAAAAAAGCCTCGGCTTTATATGCGCCGAAATAGTCGGGGGTCAGATAATTCTGCTTAACCAAAGCGGCAAGTAAACTAAAAGACCAGGGACGTGTCGGTGCAGGGTGTTTTTCAGCCCCACACCTGAATCTCATCCCAGAAGTGGGGCGTAGTAGCAAGCAGTACACGGCGGCAGAAGTCCCATTATCGGAAGGCTTAAAAATACCCTGTACCGGCGCCGCCCGTGTCGGGTGGCACTCCCCTGCTCATAGCCCCGGACACCCAGGCTCCATCAACCAAAACCTACAACCGGCTAAACAAAGTCAACTGACTGACCCGCAAAAAACTCGCCTGCGCCGCCTCCAGTATCAACGTCTGTGCGGACAGGCGGCTGGCGGCTTCAGCGTAATCCAGGTCCTGTAAGTCGGAGAGTATCTCCCGACTCACCAGCTCCGTATCCAGGTGCAGTTCGCGGGTGCTTTCGATGGTATTGGCGCGGGCCCCCAACTGCGAGGTGACCTCGAGGATATTGGTTTGCGCGCTGGCCAGATTGGCCAGCGTCGAGGCCACCACGCTCGACACCAGGTCGGCGCCGTCCTGCGAGCCGTCGTAGCGTCGCATGGCATCGCTAAAACGCGCCAGCGTAGTCAGCAGGCCCTGGTTATCGGCCGACTCCACAAACAACTGATCGCCATGGGTCGCCAGCTGCCCGTCCACCGCGCTGGTGCCTGCCAAGGTTGCGAGCCCGGTAACGGCATCGACATTCGCGTCGCCGCCACTGATCGAAAAATTAATCCCCGCCGGCATCTGCAAACCGCCGGCATCGGCTGTCATACCCAGGTTGGCCAGCTTCGCCGCATTGCCATTAGCGGCGCTGTTCAAGTTAGCGGCGAGATCAGCGACACTGGTGAGATTGGCATCGAGCACCAGCGTTTCGGTACGGCCGGCAACCGTGATATCGAAGGTGCTGTTGATCGCCGAAAAATCGACCGGAAAGGCTACCACCGTATCGGCGCCAAACGCGCGTGTCGCCGCCGTGGCCGCCGTGCCGGAGACCGGACTGCCGACCACGCGAAAAGAGACGCCGCGGTAGACCAAATCCTCCCCGGACACATAAGGTCGATTGGCCTCGATCACTTTTCCCGTAGAACGCTCGGTAACCGTAAAATTCTTATCCGGCGGCGTTAGCGCGGTGTCGGCATTGAACGAAATGACGATATCCTCCGGATAAAAGTCGTCATAGGCAAGTTGGTCAACCACCTGACCCAGGGTGATCTGCACCGGCGGGTCCGAACGATTGGCCGGACTCGCCTGCGTTTTCACCGTATTGGCGGCGGCGGGTATATCCAGAAAAATCCGCTTGCCCGAATCACTGGCGGCGAGATCGGTGTTATTGGAAATCTGGATAAACATCTGGCCGTCGTCGCCCTGGTAGGAAAACCCCGTCAGCGCATCGCCGGTAAACGCCGGCGTGCGGCTCTTATAGCCGGAGAAAATATAATCGCCGTTGGCATTGCGGGTATTGACCAGATTGAACAGCTCATCCAGGCGCGCATCCACCTCACTGGACAGCGCCAAATATTCATTCTCCGTAAGGCTCGCCGTGTTACCGGCCTGCACGGCAATCTCCTGAATGCGCTGGATCAAGTTGTTGACACTGCTGAGCGTGGACTCCTCCAGGCGCAGATTGTTTTCCGCAATATCGATATTCTTGCCAAACTGGGCCACGCGGGCAATATTCTGGTTCAGTTGCAAAATTTTCGTTGCCGCCACCGGATCATCGGACGGCGTCAGCACCCGCTTGCCGGTGGACAACTGCTCCTGGGTTTTGGCAATGGCCGCGTTGGCCCGGCCGATACTGTTATCGGCGATACCAAATATCTGTAAGGTTGAGATGCGCATGGTGTTCCGGACTAGCCGCCCCGTTAAAAGCTGTTAATCAGCCGGTCGAACAATTCCCGGGCCACAGAGATGGCGCGGGCGTTAGCGGCGTAAATCTGCTCGAAGCGAATCAGGTTGGCCGCCTCTTCATCCAGGTTGACGCCGGAAATCGAGTTGCGCAGGTCGGTAGTTTGTTGCAGCACCTGCTGGGCCGCCTCGGTGTTGATCTGCACCTCATTGGTTCTGATACCCACTTCCTCGACCAGTTTGCCGTAACCGTCGGCAAAGCTCGATACACCGCCGATGGTTTTGGCCTGCTCCAGACCGACCAACTGTATGGCATTGCGGTTGTCGAGCGCAGCGTCCCGGTTGAAATCCAGTGTAAAGGTGTCACCTGCCTGGGGCGTACCGCTGATACCTGCCCGGATGCCCAGGTAGGCGGGCACGGCAAAGTCCGCAGCACTACTGTCGCCAAAGATCAGGCTGTTGGGCGGTAAAGTGGCGAAAGAAAAGTTATCGCTCAAGCTAACATCGAGTCGGCCGCCAACGACTATGGTGGACTCTATGCTGTTGCCGGCACCGGTCAAAGTAACATTGGGGTTGCCGGTGCCATCGCTCACATCGAGCGTCTCGCCGGCCGCGGCGGTTAACGCCACCTGCAAATCGTCACCGGTGGTGGAAAACACGCGCAACTGCGGGCGCCCGGTCACGCTATCCACCGCGCTGATCGCATAGATTCCCGCCGTCTGCAGATTCTCATTGGCATTGATTCGCTCGGCCACATAGTCGTTGAACGCCACCGGGTCCACGGCGGGATCGGGCACCTCGGTGCTGAGCACAGGCGACAAGGTCGCGCTGTCGACCGTGTACTCCAGCAGGTCCTCACCATTGAGATTGAGTTGCAGCGGCGCAGTGCGCGTCACCTGTAAATTGGACAGCTCAATGGTATTGCGGGCGTTGGCGCTGACACCGGTGAGGTTATTGAGGCCATTGGCGATCTGCTTGGCACTGGCGTTGCGCGGGATGACCAGACTCTGGGTCGAGGTGACACCGGTAATCGGATCAGTGCGGGTGATATTGACCACTTCGGTCGGATAACCGTTGATTGCGACACCGGCACCGCTAAGGCCATCGACATCGCCGACAGTGGTGAAAGACGTGCCCTCGATATCGAAACCCAACAGGCTGTTGGCCTGCCCCGCCGGCGCCGCATTGGCACCGCCATCCGGATCGTTGTCGTAGTTTTGCAGGGTGATATCGCCCGAGCCGGGAGTTACCAGGCGCAACGCCAGCGTGCCGTTGTCGGCAATATAGGCGCTGACGCCGGTGCCGGTCAGATCGTTATTGATAGCTGCCACCAGCGCGGCGTTGTCGGCAATGGCCGGCGCGTTGACAGTGACAGTAAAAGTACCGTCATTGGCGCCGCCCAGGGTGTTGCTGACCACCACGTCGAAAGCGAATTGATTAGTCGCCGCGCTGAAGTCGGTGACGCCAAAAGCCGGCGCCGCCGCCGGCGGCGCGGCCGGATTCAACGACGCCTGGCGCACCGCCGCCCTGCCCGCCGGCAGGCCCAGGTTAACGCCGTTCGCCTCAATGGCAGTCTGGCCGACATCGTCACTAAACAACTGGTTTTCAATACCGGCAATATACTGCTGATTGCGAATCGGCGGATTTAACTGCACCGGCTTGCCGGGGTCGGTATTGTCCAGTACCTCGTAAGTGGTGGCCGTGGTAAATCTGACCAACAGCGGCGGGCGCATCTCGCCGGGTGTGGCAAACAGCGGCAGCGGATTGCCGTCCGCGTCATCCAGACGCAACAGCTCGCCGGCGCTGATCGTAGCGCTGCCGGTGTTGCCGATGGCGGCGTCGGTCAGCAACGGGCTGCCAAACGCGATATCCTCGGGGTTGACCAAGGCGGCCGCTATATCGCGCGCGCCATAGCGGGTCGGTTGAATCAGAAAGCGGTCCCCGCCCTGGAAAGTACCGGCCAACAAATTCAAGCGCATACCCTCAAACTCCAGGGTGGCGGGCAGGCTCGCCGGCACCAGGCCGCTTAACACTTCGCGCCCGTCACTCAGGCGGTGCACGCGAAACAGGTTGGTGCCGGGTTCGATACTCAGCTCGTAATTGCTCGACGACACCACCGGCGCGTCGACAATCTCCAGGCTTAACACCTGGTCGGCCGGCGGCGCATTACCGCCGTTGCCCTGCACCCGTTCCAGCGCGGCATTCTGCCCGTTGATATCGGTAAAAAACGGACCGCCGAAGCTGCCGTTCAGATCGATACCCTGGCGGTGCTGCGTATTGAAGGCGTCGGCCAGCACTATGGCGATACGCCCCAGGTCGTTGAACGCCGGGTCCAGCACCTGCTCGCGAAAATCAATCAGGCCGCCGATCTCGCCGCCGTCCAGCAAGTCGGTGATCACTTGATTACCGAGGGGGTCGCGGTAGGCAATATCGCGGTTGACGGTATTTTGCTGCCCATCGACCAGGGCGATGCGCCGGGCTTCGTTGCCGATCACCAGGGGCTGCCCCGATCCCACCAGCACATTGATCTTGCCGCCGCCCTCATCGAAGGTTTGGATATTGACCAGTTCCGCCAACTGCCGCAGTGCTTCGTCGCGCTGGTCGAGCAGGTCGTTCGGGAGATTGTTGTTGCCCGTGCCCTCGGCGTCAGAGATGCGCCGATTCAAATCGGCTATGGCGCTCGACAGGGCATTGACCTTGGTGACGGCAACGGAAAGCTGCTGGTTCAGGCCATCGTTGAGTGTATCGAGCCGCTCGTAAAGGGTGGTAAAACGGTTGGAGAGATTTTGCGCTTCGCTGACAATCAGTTGCCGGGCGGGAATCGAGGTCGGATCATCGGTGCCGTTTTGCAGGGCGGCAAAAAACGATTGCAGTCCCTCCGACAGGCCCGTGGCGGGATCGGACAACAGTGTGTCCAGCTGCCGGATATTGTCGTTGAAAGCGTTGAGCTGGCTGGACAGGGTCGTGTCCAGGCGCAATTGGTCGGTGACAAACTGGTCGGTGATACGTTCGATACCGACGGTGTTGGCGCCGTTGCCGATAAAGCCCGAGCCCGAAAATGAACCCTGGGCGCTGGTGACCAGTGTGCGCTGGCGACTGAACCCGGGCGTATCCGCATTGGCGATGTTGTGGCCGGAGGTACGCAGAGCCTGCTGGCTGATGCGCAGCCCGGTAACACTGACGCCGAGAAAATCACTGGCCATGATCACCGCCTCCATCCGGTTCGCGGGGCTGGGATTCGCGGCCCAGAGGTTCGCGGCGTAAAGGTTCACTGCGCAGAGATTCACCGCGCAGGGATTCACCGCGTAGAGGTTCACCGCGCAGAGATTCACCGCGCAGGGATTCACCGCGTAGAGGTCCGCTGTGCAAAATTCGCAGCACCTTATCGGCATAGGCCGGGTCCGTGGCGTAGCCGGCGTCCTGTAACGCGCGCACAAACTTGTCGGCATCGGCGGTTACACTGAGCGCCTGTCGATAGCGGGCGTTGCCGGACAGAAACGCGACATAATCGTCAAAACTGTCTTGTATATCGCCGTACTGGCGAAACGCTGCGGTTTCCCTGCTGGCAACACCTTGCCGATACTCCAGCGTGGGCACCCGTATCGCGTCTCCACGCCAGCGGGTATCGGCCTTGATATTAAACAGGTTGTGGCTGCTGTGCCCATTACCGTCGTGAATCACATGCCGGCCCCAGCCGGTTTCGAGCGCCGCCTGGGCAATCAACACGCCGGCGTCCACGCCCAGTTTAGCGGCGGCCCGGCGGGCATGGGGATATACCTGCGCCACAAAACCGTCGCGGTCTGCCGCAATCGACTGCTTGTCACCAAGGCTGACGCGGCGCACAGGCGCGACAGCGGGTGATGACGGCGGTGTCGATGCGGGCGGTGACGACACCGCGGGTGATAACAGTGGCGACGCTGGTGACGACGGCGTTGATACTGGCTTTGGCGATGGCTGTGACGAAGCCGGTAACGATGATGATGCCGGCGGTGACGGCACCGGTGATAATGGCGGCGGTGATGCCGGTAACGATGACGATGCCGGCAATACCGGCGCCGGGCGTAACTGTTGTTGCAGAGGACCGGCCACCTGCGTGTCGGCATCGTCGCCATAGGTCCGCAAAAGCTGCCGGTAAAGCGACTCGGCCAGGCCAAGACGCGAGCCCTTGCCAATATGCAACGCCAACTGCGAATCGAGCATATCCCGATGCAGTTGCACGGCCGAGCTGTTGAGCGGGTTGTCCTGTTCAAACACGGCGTTGGCCGCACGCATGGACTTCATCATCATATGTAAAAACATCGATTCAAATTGCCCGGCCAGTTCCCGCATGGCCCGCTCGCGTTTTTCCCCGTCCATCTGTTTCAGGTGCTGCAAGCTGTTGAGATCGGTATAGACGTCCTGCGCCTGCAACCCGGCGAGGCGGGTTTGCGAGGCGGCGAGGTTGTGGCTGGCAAGCATGTCCGATCACTCCCGCGTCTATATCACCATGAGTTCGGCTTTCAACGCACCCGCCTGGCGCAGGGCCTCGAGTATCGCCATCAGATCGCCGGGGGCGGCTCCCACCTGGTTGACCGCGCGCACGATTTCATCGAGGGTGGGGCCCGGCGCCAGTTTAAACATCGGGTTGATCGCCTCCTCGGCAGCGACTTCGGTTCTCGGCACCACCACAGTGGCGCCGTCCGCCAGGGCACCCGGTTGACTGACGTCGATGCTTTCGGAAACCGTCACCGTCAAACTGCCATGGGTAACCGCCACTGGCGCCACCCGCACATGTTGACCGACCACTATGGTGCCGGTACGCGAGTTGATCACCACCCGCGCCGGCGCCATGCCCGGCTCCACTTCGAGGTTTTCCAGCAACGATAGATAATTGACGCGATGGGCCGGGTTTACCGGCGCATCAACAGTTACCGACATGGCGTCGAGCGGCCGTGCGACATCCGGCCCCAGGGTTTGATTGATGACATCGGCGACGCGCCGGGCGGTGGTGAAATCGGCGCGGTGCAGATTCAACACGATGGGTTTGCCGTCGGCAAACCCATTCGCCACGGCCCGCTCCACCATGGCGCCCCCCGGTATGCGCCCGACACTGGGCACATTGACCGTCACTTTGGAACCGTCGGCACCGGCGGCACCAAAACCGCCCACCACCAGGTTGCCCTGGGCCATCGCATAAATATTGCCGTCGAGCCCCTTCAGCGGCGTCATCAACAAACTGCCGCCGCGCAGGCTCTTGGCGTTACCCAGGGAAGACACCGTGATATCGAGGGTTTGGCCGGGTTTGGCAAACGGCGGCAGGTCCGCGTGTACCGCCACTGCCGCCACGTTTTTCAACTGGACCCGCGCATCCTCCGGAATCGCGATATCGAACTGTTTCAGCATGCTGATAAAACTTTGCAGGGTAAACGGCGTCTGGGTGGTTTGGTCGCCGGTGCCGTCGAGTCCCACCACCAATCCATAACCGATCAGTTGGTTGGTTCTCACTCCCGCCACACCGGCGATATCTTTAATGCGCTCGGCTGCGGCCGGTACCGGACTCCAGCTCAAACCGAACACCAGGTAGAGACAAAGTAAACGCCGCATCATTCGCACCATGTTTGCAAAAACCCTGTAAGCACCCTACTCAAAACGGCCAATAGGGGCTGTTAAAGAACCGACCGATCCAACCCATTTTCTGGGAGTCCGCCAAGGCGCCCGTACCGCTGTAGGAAATGCGCGCATTGGCAAGACGGGTGGACGATACCGAATTGGTGGTACTGACATCCTCCGGTCGCACGATGCCGCTGATGCGGATATACTCATCGCCGCGATTCAACGTCAGCCACTTTTCGCCGCGCACCACCAGATTGCCATTGGGCAGCACATCGGCCACGGTGACGGTGATACTGCCCTGCAGGCTGTTGCTTTGGTCTGCGCCCGCCTCGCCGGTAAACTCCCGCTCCTGGTTGAGGTCGGTGAGCAGACTCAGGTTTTTAAAGCTCGGCGTAGTACCGAGCAGGCGGCCCTGGCTGCCATCGCTCTCGTCAATGCTGACAGCGTTTTCTTTTTCGATGGAGATGGTCGAGCTCTTGGTCGACGTGGTTCTCTCATCCAGGGTGACCGTCAGAATATCGCCGATACGGCTGGCCTTGCGATCATTGAACAGCGCCAGACCGAAATGTTCGCGATAGAGCGAACCGTCAGTGCTCGGCGGCGGCATCTGCGAGGGCCCCAGCACCGGCGCATAGCCCGGGTCGCCCGGTGCCGCCGGCTGCTGAATCACACAACCGGAGAGCAGCAACAGCATTCCAACAGTAGCTACACCGACGGAGGCAGGTTGGTGCGGGAACAGGTTTCTCATGACAGTTAACCGCCGCTTGTCAATTAAAGGTTCTGCGTCACAAACTGCAGCATCTGGTCGGCCGTGGACACCACTTTTGAATTCAGTTCGTAGGTGCGCTGGGTGGTGATCATATTGACCATCTCCTCGACAATATCCACATTGGAGTTTTCCAACGCCCCTTGCTGGATTTGCCCGAGCCCTTCCTGGCCCGGCGTGCCCAATTGCGGATCACCGCTTGAGGCGGTCTCTAAAAACAGATTGCCGCCGATGGCCTGCAGGCCGCCGGGGTTGACGAAGTCTACCAATTGCAGGTCGCCGATCTGCTGGGGATCAGGTGTCCCCTGAACAAAGGCGTTAATCACGCCGTCGGTGCCGATGGTAATGCGATTGGTGTTTTCCGGCACAGTGACTGCCGGCTGTAACAACAGTCCACTGGCATTGGCCAACTGGCCGTCGGAATTGAGGTGAAGCTGACCGTCGCGGGTGTAGGCAAAGGTGCCGTCGGGCTGCAGTATCTGCAAAAAGCCGCGGCCGTCGATAGCCACATCCAGGGCCTGCTCCGTGACCTGCAGGCTGCCTTCGGTAAATTGTTTCTGAGTGCCGACCACGCGCACACCGGTGCCCAACTGCAGGCCCGAGGGCAACTGCGTTTCGCGGGTGGTCTGGGCGCCGGGTTGGCGCTGAATCTGGTAGAGCAGGTCTTCAAATACTGCCCGATCGCGCTTGAAACCGATAGTGGCAGCATTGGCGAGATTGTTTGAAATCGTCGTCAGTTGGGCATCCTGGGCGGCCAGCCCGGTTTTACTGACGTATAGTGCTGCGTGCATACTGCCACCTCATCTTGCGAGTTTCTGACCAGAGCTCTTTCGCAATGAAATTCTCCGACGGCACTTTCCTGAAGGCGTTTTACCGGAGAGCGTTTTTTAAGGCTCTTTCATCGCCGCTCGACCTTTAAGGTCGTTCTTGACACCGCCCTTTCAAGCTATTTTTAAGACCGTCCCTAGGAGAGTTGCAATAGTCGTGCCGAAGCTTCCGAATTCTCTTTTGCCGTTTGCATCAATTTGACCTGGGTTTCGTACTGGCGCGACAGCGTGAGAATACTGGTGAACTCGTTAATGGGATTGACATTGCTGCCTTCCAGAAAGCCCGACACCACACGCACATTGTCGGCAGCCGGCGCGGCAGCACCCTCGCGCATCCGCAGCAGGCCGTCTTCAAACTTTTCCAGTTCGCCGGGGTCCGGGTTGACAAGACGCAGGCGCTCGGCTTCCACCAGTACATCCGGCCCCTGGCCTTTTACCAGTACTGTGATGGTGCCGTCGATGGCGATCTCCACTTTTTCCTGGGCCGGCAATGCAATCGGTCCGCCATTGCCCAACACCGGCAATCCGCTGCCGGTGCGCAGGATACCGGCACTGTCGATATAGAGGTTGCCGGCGCGGGTGTAAGTTTCGCCACCGTCCGGGGCCTGTACGGCAATAAACCCGTCGCCCTCGACGGCGACATCCAGTTCCCGTCCCGTGTGTATCAAAGGGCCGATGGAAAAATCCGTCGCCGGACGCTCTGTCAGCGCGTAGGCGCGGGTGGGGTGACCGTCGCCGTAAAACACGGGTTGGCTGCGCGCCTGGGCAAAATCGGCGCGAAAACCGTGGGTGTTGGCATTGGCGAGATTGTTGGCGTGACTGGTCTGAGCCAGCATGTTGTGCTTGGCGCCGGTCATGGCGATGTATAAAGCCTTGTCCATAACAACTCCGGTGGAGGGTGGGGACGCCTGGAATGGCGCTGCCTTAAGCAAAAGTGTGCGAATTGACCGGTTTACCGCTGGGTGGGGCTTTCAGAAACACGTCGTAAACCCTTCCTTGGGGACTTCCCGACAGCATCCCTGCTGTCGAGAGTTTCTGAAAGCCCCACCCAGCGGTAATCCTACCTCCGATATTCTTAACTGAGATCGATAGGGATAGTGTGGATGTTGATAAACTACGCAAATTCGCTTAAGGCAGTGCCATTCGGGACGCCTGCATTACCTCAGGTTAATGATCGTCTGGGTAGTCTGATCCGCGGTCTCAATGGTTTTCGCACTGGCCTGGAAGTTGCGCTGGGCGATAATCAAATTGACCAGTTGCTGGGACAGATCGACATTCGACTCCTCCAGTGCACCCGATTGAATCGCCCCGAGTGCAGCGGTACCCGGAGCACTGATATTGGGAACACCCGAATCGAAGTTCTCCGCCCACATGGTGTCGCCAATCTGTTGTAAACCCTGTTCATTGGGGAAGTCGGCCAGACCTATCTGGGCGATGATCTGCGCTTCACCGTTACTGAAACGCGCAAACACAACCCCCGAGTCATCGATACTAATACCCGACAACTGCCCGGTCGTAAAACCGTCCTGGTCGACACTGTCGACGGAAAAGTCGTCACCAAACTGGGTGGACCCGGTCAGGTCGATCTGAAAGTTCGAGCTGGTGGACGGCGTGGGAATCGGCAAAGTCCCCCCCGACAGCACGTTCTGCGGACCCAAGGCGCCGGTGGGCCGGCCGTCGGCATCGAGCGGTTCCCAGTTGGATATCAGCATATCGTCGGTTAAGGTCCGATTCAGTGTGCCGTCCTGGTTGAAGTGCACATTGAAAGACGCCAGTGTGGGTGTTGTCTCGCCGGGCAGCGGATCACCGACATTCTGGCCGTCGATAAGCACATTCATCAACCACTGGTTCGGCGACGTCGTGGGGTCGTCGGGATCGTATGCCTGTTTGACAAAATACTGCGTCATCACATGCGGGTTGCCGAGGCTGTCAAAGATAGTCAGCGACGTGGCGTGATTATAGGTCGACTGATCCGACGGATCGAACTGGTTGATTACAGCGGGCTGAATATTGGCCAGAAAGTTGGCGTTGAATAAAACCCCCAAGGGCGTGATATTGGCAACCGAGTAACCCTCATCCATCACAATATCAATGCTGCCACCGGTGACAACCGCATTACCCGTGGCGGCACTCAGGTTTTGGACACCCGGGCTTACCACGGTTGACAAACCGTCGGCCCCCGGGTCTGCTTCCAGCACCTCCGTGGTGGCCACACCACTGCCGGACACTTCGATACTGTCACCGTCGTCGGTGCTGCTGATGGTAAACGTCAAATTGTCGCCGACCGCCGAGGTAACCGTCAGATCGCCGCTGGCGGCATCAAAGCTTGCCGAAATACCCGGCAGTGTGGAGGTGGTGAGCGCATTGATTTCCGCCTCCAGTTCCAGCAGCGAATTACTGCTCAGGTCGACCCCGTTGAGGTTGATCACCAGATTGCCGTTTTGGTTGACATAGCCCGTATCGGTCGGATTCGCCGGCACGCTGACCTGGCCGCGCAACACCGCGGTGGTGCTGGCGGTAGCCGAGATACCCGCCAGCGCATTGAGCTCCGAGGCGGTCTGCGCGGCGCTGCCGAACTGCTGGCTCGTGTAAGTCACTGTGTTGCCGTCGGGGCCGGTAAAATCCAGCGACGTCGCTTGATAACCGTTGTTTGCCGCCGGCGTGCCCGAACTGTCGGTCGGATCACCCGCCAAACCGATGACCCCGGTGTTGAGGCCGCTGGTAACCGACACTGTCGAGGCCTCACCGTCCTGCAGCGCCTGCAAGTCGATATGGAATTGGCCGCCGCCATCATTAACCACGCTGGCGACCACATCGATGGGCGACTGGGCGCCACTCAAGGGCGCAAACAGCTGTGCGTTGATGGCCGCGGCGACGGCATTGGCATCGGCGAGAGTGTTCAAACTCGCCGGCGCGCCGTTATTGAAATCCAGCGCCACTGAGACAGTGCCGTTATTGCCCGAAGCGCCACTCAGGGCAACGTCGAATGTGATGGCATTGGCGGTAAAGTCAAAACCTGCCGCCACCGGCACACTGGTCCCCTCGACCCGAGTGGTGACAGGCGTCTGCAAGCCCGTCTGGGCATCGCCGATCGTCGAGCCGTCGGTGGCAAAGGTCGAGCCGACACTTTGCAGCACGGATTCGCGCGAATCGAGCAGCAGTGCAGACTCGACCAGGGTGGTCTGGCGCGGCGCCTGATTGCCGGAATCGATACGCAGATCGTCCAGAATGCCGCCGACATTACCGGCCGCATCGGCGGTGAAGCCCTGCAGCCGCGCGCCCACGCTGTTCACCACAAAACCATCCTCATCGAGGCCGAAGGTGCCGGCGCGGGTGTAGTTGCGATCACCGTCATTGCTGACGACGAAAAAACCGGTGCCGCTGACAGCCAGGTCCAATTCATTCTCGGTGAACGAAATATTGCCCTGGGTAAACTGCTGAGCCACATCCTGAATGCGCACGCCGCTGCCGATTAGATTGCCGCCGCCGCCGAGAATCGTGGAGGCGTAAACATCGCCAAATTCGGCGCGCGAGGCCTTGAAGCCGGTGGTGGAGGCATTGGCGATGTTATTACCCGTAATCCTCAAGTCCGAGGACGCGGCGCGAATGCCACTGAGCGCGGTATTGAAAGGCATAGAACTCTCCTACTGCTTCGCCCGACAGGACCCATCGAGGCGGTTCAATTAAACTGCTTTACGTCGTCCAGACTCACGGTGCCCAGCCCGGCCAGGTTGAGACTGATACCGCCGTCGGCCGCCAGTGTCACGCTGTTGACATTGGCACTGAGCGCGGTATCGAGACGGGTGTTTTCCCCGTCGATAGCGGCGTTGACTTCAAAACGGTATTTACCGGGCGGCAGTGCCGCGGGCAGGTCCGCCTCGGCAATAGCGGCCGTCCAGTCGACGATTTCACCGTTTATTTCCAGGTTCAAACCATCCCAGCGCATCAGTTTCTCGCCCGCGGTTTGAAAACCGAGCGGCATGGTCTGCAGCAATTCTCCAGCTTCTGAATAAACATCAACGCGCATCTGTGTGGTACTGGCCGGCAGCGCAAAGCTACCGGAGACAATACCGTGAGCTTCCAGGATCGCTGTTTCGGAAGCGACCGTCACCGAGCGTCCCACCAGCGAGGACGCCTGCAGTGCCTGATTGGAGAGAAAATGCGCGCTGAAAGAATCAAAACTGTTATTGAGACGGTCGATGCCCTCCACCGAGCTGAACTGGGCCAACTGCGCGATGAAATCACCGTTGTCCTGGGGACTCAGCGGGTCCTGATTCTCCAGTTGCGTGATCATAAGCTCCAGAAACGCACTCTGGCCGAGCTGATTATCCGCGGACGCCGGTTGGGTTTTTTCCCGTATCGACAGACCGTTCAGAGTACCGCCGGTTGCGCTGATATCCGTCATATTGCTAACCCCGCTCCCCCACTATTCGCCCAGGCTCAAAACCCGCTGCATCATCTGCTTGGCCGAGTTCATCACTTCCACGTTCATCTGAAAAGAACGCGATGCCGAGATCATATTGGTCATCTCTTCCACCACATTCACGTTGGGATAAAACACATATCCCTCCTCGTCGGCCTGCGGATGTGCGGGTTCGTAGCGACGTTGCAGGGGCGCGTCACTCTCGACGATACCCAGCACCCTGACCCCGGCACTGGCGGGATCGGCAAGGTTGGTATGCGGATCGAAGCCGCCCTCCAACACCGCCTTTTGCACGGCGGCAAACACCGGGTGGCGACCGCGATAGACCGCCTCGGTGCTGGAGCTGGCCGACTGCGCATTGGCCAGGTTACTGGCTGTCGTGTTCAGGCGAACGCTCTGCGCACTCATGCCGGAACCGGCAATATCGAAAATGGAACCTAGCGACATGGAATCAGCCTCCGCCCGCGCGATTATAATTGACCGCGAATAGCGGTTTTCAACCCTTTAAACGTGCCGTTCAAAAACCGAAAACTGGCCTGGTAAGCCAGGGCATTTTTCATAAACTCGGCGTGTTCTACCTGCTCTTCCACTGTATTGCCATCGACGGCGGGCTGCTGCGGGGTGCGGTAGAGCAACTCGCGATCGCCGGCCTGCAGTAAACTGCGCTGGTGACCGGCATGGGTGGTGGTCACCGGCAGTCCGGTGGGATGTCCTTGCATACGCGCTTTGACCAGGCTGTGGAAATCGATATCGCGGGCCCGGAAATTGGGTGTATCGGTATTGGCCAGATTGTTGGCCAGTACTGCCGCCCGCCGGCTGCGCAACTGCAGGGCGATACCGTGAATACCCAAAGCTTTTTCAAAATTGATGGACATTTGATTCTCCCGCCGGGCCGGACTCGAGGACGGTAGCCCGACACTGTGACTGCACTGACACCGGATTCGTACCTGGGTCTCATCCTCAATCTCGATACAGCAAGGCTTGTGCCAATACAAAGAGAGTCTTTAACTTTTTGATTTTCTTATATTTTATTATTAAACGACGATAGGTATCGGGAGGCTGGCCGGAAAGCGGCAATATCTTTCCTCTGCGGACGGCAAAGAATCAGGGACCGTTTCACAATTGGCACAATTCAGTACCGCGGCAGTGGCCAGGCAATCGTAAAAAACCGCCAGAAAACCTGCACAGGGGGCCGCTGAAAAGCGTTGAATTAGAGGTTGGGACTCAGAGTAACCACCGGCGCCGGGGCAACCATCTCACTTACAAGGCGCGGTATAAAATCCCCGGCTTGCAATGCACCATCTCAAACAGGTCGGCGACACCAGCCAAACCCTCCGATGCGCCCAGAAACAGTAAACCACCGGGTTTTAACGCACAGTGAAGGCGTCTCAGGATATCCCGCTTCAGATCACCGGAAAAGTAAATCAGCACGTTGCGACAGAAAATAACATCGAATTTTCCGAGCACGGCATAGGAGTCCATGAGATTCAATGTGCGAAACTCCACCCGGTTGCGCACCGCGGGTTTGACCCGCCACCTATCGCCCTCACAGCGATCGAAAAAAACGTTCAAGCGCTCCGGAACCAAGCCGCGCTGCACCGACGAACTGTCGTATTCCCCACACCGCGCCGCGATCAGGGAACTGGTTGACAGGTCAGTGGCAACGATCTTTACCTCCCGCGGGCCGGCGCCCGGCTTGCTGTACCGATGCTCCTCGACAGCGATGCTGATGGAGTAAGGCTCCTGACCCGAGGCACAGGCGGCACACCACATGCGGATAGCGCCGGCACTGGCTCCATCTTGCTGCAACTGATCGAACAACACGTTTTTGAGATATTCAAACGGATAGACATCGCGAAACCAGAAGGTTTCATTGGTGGTCATGGCATCGATCACCTGGTCGCGCAGTTGTGAATGGCGCGGCTGCTTCATCTGATCAACCAGAGCCTTCAACGACTCCAAATTGTTGTCAGAAAGAATCCCGCGCACGCGCGTGGTAACCAGGTATTGTTTGTTCTCCCCCAGAGAGATGCCGCAGGCATCTTGGAGAAACTGACGAAAATATTCGAAATCCCCCTGCTGCAGGCGATCCTGTCGCGCTGAAACGTCGTTAGCCATATTATCTATTCAATCCCTAATGCTACCGGTAAGGGCGCCTGGCCTCTCACTCGCTCTCCGACAGGCTCCCCTCATTGACAGTCTTTAGACGATCATTAATGCGTTTAGCAAGATCATCGGGGTGAAACTTGGCCACAAAGTCATCGGCGCCCACTTTTTTGACCATGGCCTCGTTGAACACGCCGCTCAGGGAGGTGTGCAGCACAATATGCAGGTCTTTGAGTTGCGGGTGCGTACGCACTTCGGCGGTAAACGTGTAGCCGTCCATTTCCGGCATCTCGATATCGGAAATCACCAGCGCCAACTCCTGGCAGGGTTCCTTACCCTCCTCGATCATCTCGTGTAAATAGTCGAGGGCTTGCCGCCCGTCGCACTTGAGGATGGTCTGCAGCCCCATCGACTCGATAACCCGCTTTATCTGCTTGCGGGCAATCGCCGAGTCGTCGACGATCAATACGTTACGTTTTTGCGCCTGCGCGGTGACTTCTTCGTCGATCACTCCATCACTGACGACATGATCCGGGGGCGACACCTCCGCCAGGATTTTCTCGACATCGATAATCTCCACCAAGTTACCCTCTACCTCGGTCACGGCGGTGAGATAGTTCTCCTTGCCGGCGCCTCGGGGTGGCGGATGAATGTCCTCCCAGTTCATATTGACGATGCGCTCCACCGTGCTGACCAAAAAGCCCTGGGTGGATCGGTTGTACTCTGTAATGATGATAAAGCAGCTCTCAAGAGCGTCGAGTGGCGCATTGCCGGTCGCCTGGCTCATATCCATAACGGAAATAGTGCCGCCGCGGATATGGGCAACCCCCCTGACCACCGGGTTACACTTGGGCAGTTCGTTCAACACCGGACACTGCAACACTTCTTTAACTTTAAAAACGTTGATGCCGTAAAGCTGCTTTGAACCCAGGCGAAACAACAGCAGTTCCAGGCGGTTTTGCCCTACCAACTGGGTGCGTTGGTTAACACTGTCCATCAAACCGGCCATGCCTTGTCTCCTTCATTACCGGCTCTCCCTCACGGGTGCCACGCCGGGCGTATCACTGATTGTGGGCACACTCTTTGCTTGCAACAATGTTGCAGGAACCTAAGTTCGAACACGACAAATAGTGTCAAGGTTGTGAACGACCACGGCGATAGCGGTTGGCAAGAGTCGTCATGGCAGTTGTCAAACCCGTCGTTTATATAGATAGAGCATAGGACAAGATATGGTAAAGCGTGCTGTTTATGTCTCCCTGGCGTTACTCGGTGCCGTCCGGCCGTGCGCAGCTTTCGAAATCGAGAGTCTCGACGCTATTCGCAACCAGGTGCAGGCACATTTAACTCAGCAGTATGCGAGCGATGTCGATGGGCCGATGATCGAGGCCGTCAAAATTCAGGTCAGCAAACTCGATCCGCGTCTGAAACTGCGTCGATGTGACAATTCCTTGACGCTGGAAACTTCAGACACCGGCGAACGCGGTGGCAATATCACCGTCGCCGCCGCCTGCGATGAAACCTGGCGCATCTTCGTACCCGCCCGCGTCGATACCCTGCTGAGGGTGGCAGTGGCCAATCGCAGCCTGGCCCGCGGTGAGTTGGTGCAAGCCGGTGATATCTCGCTGTCATCGCGCAACACCGCCACCTTGGGCGCGGGCTATGTCGGCGATCCGGATCGTATCGTGGGTAAGGTGTTGAAACGCAATCTCAACCAGGGTGGCGTGTTCCGCATCTCCAGCCTGCAGGCTCCCAGAGTCATCAGAAAAGGGGATGCACTGCGGGTGGAGGCCAACAGCGGTCGCCTGCGGATAGTGGCGCCGGGGATCGCCCTGGCCGACGGCCAGGTGGGCCAGCAAATACGGGTTAAAAACACCGATTCGCAGCGTATTATCAAAGCACGGGTGGTGGCTGCGGGGCGGGTGGAGGTGGTGCTGTGAACACCGCGACCCACCCCACGCCGGCGCCGCTGCACGACCATCTGTTGAAAAGTCGTATTTTTACTAAAGATTTACCCGCCCCGGCCGACTCTCCCTACAAGGGACTCAGGACCCGGACGGATAGACCCGAACAGGGGGATGGCAACTAATGGTTATCAATTCAAACAACGGTATCAACCCGCCCGGCGCCGAGGCCAACCGCGGCAAAACAGGCGCCGCCGGCAACAGCACCGCAACCGCTAAAAGCGGCGCTCAAGCGACCGGCGGCAAAGATCGGGAAGATGTCGTATTGAGCCGCGAGGCCCAGGCGCTGGCCCGCCTGGAAGCCAGGATTCAAACGACCGCCGATGTCGACACCGACAAGGTTGACGCCATCAAGGCGGCGATTGCCGGCGGCCGCTTTGAGGTAAATGCCGAACGTATTGCCGAGCGCTTGCTGCAGCAGGACGATTTACTGGGCTGAGTCAAAGGACCGGTTCACTGAGTTGAAGACCGGTGCCCCGCCCCTGAAATCCCCCCTGCCGCCCGTGCGTGCAGCGACACCCGTCCAATCGACTGAGTTATAAATGGAGAAACTGTGTCTACATCCCCCCCCTCAATCAATCCGCGCCGAATTCAACAGCTCATGAGCGCCGACAGCCGCGCCTGCACCGCGCTGCTGGCGCTGTTGAAGCAGGAACAGGCGGCCCTCAAGGGTCGCGATCAGAGCCGCCTGGAAACGCTGTTGGCCGATAAGCAGACCTACACGACGGCCCTCGAGGAGGGTGCACGCCAGCGCCAGTTGCTACTGCAGGAGGCCGGTCTGGACACGACCGCGGCAGCCTGGCGGACACTGTTGGAGTCCCTGGACCGACGCTATCCGGGCATCGGACTGAGCAGCGCCTGGTCGGCGCTGGCGGCGTTGTTCGAAGACTGTCAGAAACACAACAACATCAACGGTAAAATGATTGCCCGCGGCCAGCAGACCATGAGTCGGCTGTTGAATCTGCTGCGCGGCCAAACCGCGGCACCGGGACTGTACGACCGCGCCGGCAGCACCAGCGGCAAGGGTCCGGGCACCCACAACGTGGTCAAAGCTTAAATCGACGGATCTCTGTGCGGCAGACAAGGCATTGGGTAAGACTATGAATACAGAAGACGGCGGCGAACAGATTACCAATGTCCAGGATATCTATCGCACCCTGAAATCTCTGCAGCTTGCGCGCAGCCAACTGACGGTAAAAATCAACGGCGACCGCCAGAGCTACGCCAGTATGGTGATGCATGTCGATCTGCAACGGCGCCGGTTCACTATCGACGAACTGGTTGCCGGCGACGCCAACCGGCGCGTTGCCGCCGGCCAGCCGTTTACCATCATCGCTTTTTATGAAGGCGTGAAGGTCATACTGAAAGGGAAAAGCGCTGGCGGCGGCCGGGGGCAGACGCTACTCGATACCATCAATATCAACTTTCCGGCCTACATCTACCATAAACAGCGCCGGCAGGCCTTTCGCGCCCCGCTGGCAGCGGACACACCCTCCGGTATTCGGCTGCTGTCGGGCCGGCGACACACCGCCCTGCACGGGCGCATTATCGATCTGTCGACTACCGGCGTCGGCTGTGAATTCACCAAGCCGGCGCGCCTCGATATCGACAAGCACGAGCACTTCGACCGCTGCACGATAAACATCGGCGATGAGTTCGAACTGCACTGCCACCTGATCGCCAGATCACCCGGCTATCAGCGTCTGCTGGACCGCTACACCTGCGGCTTCGCCTTCACGTTGCTCGATCGGCATCAACAAAAAGCGCTCGACCGCTATGTACTGGCCATCCAAAGGCGCGCCCGCAAAGCGCGCTCACAACGGCGGGCTGTTATCGCGTCGGTGGCTTGAAGGGTGTGCCCGACAGCTCCCATTGACAGGTCTGATTAATCGGTCTCGAGCAGAGCCAGGTCCTGCGGCCGATCGATATCCGCCAGTGGCGCCAGTTCGTGAAAACGCCAGGCCAGCTCTCGCAGCCGCTCCCGGGTAAGCGACCATACCCGGTCGGTACCCCAGGGAATACCGCTGAACAGGCGCGGTTCCGGCCGGCACAGTCCCAACAGCACATACCCCCCGTCATGGGCCGGGCCCACCACGGCGTCGGCACCGTCGCGCAGCGCCGTGATGGCCTGTTCCAGGTAAGCAGCGTCGATAAACGGGCAGTCACTGCCAATAATAATGACAGCGCGGGCACGGGCCGCCACCGTCGTTGCCGCTGCCAGCATTCGCTCGCCCAGGTCCGCCCCCTCCTGTGCGTGAACAGGCACCGCCAGGCGCAGCGCCAACTCGGTAAAAAACGCATGCTGCGGCTGGGAGCCGACCCAGAGTTCCTGCGGGCACAGACCGGCGCGGTGAATAGTCTCCGCCACCTGAACCGTCAGCCGCCGATGCAACGCCAGGCATTGCGACTCGCTCAATACCGGCGCCATGCGGGTTTTTACCCGCCCCAACAGCGGTGCCTTGGCAAACTGCAGGAGTGTGATATCGGGATATTTATGGCTCATCGGGGGTCGTATCGGGGTAGTAGATTTTCGCCAGCCGGCCGGGATCACGACCGAAAAAGTACGCCAGGCGCAACCACCACATCAAGGCGACGGTTTTAGCAACGCCGCGTCGCTCCCAGCGCCGACTGGAGGTGACCACCGGCTGCGCTTCGATATGGGGCGCAGACAGGCGCCGCAACTGTTTGCTCATTGCCACATCCTCCATCAGGGGGATGGCGGGGAAACCGCCGAGTTGGCGAAACAGATCGCGGCGCACAAACAGGCACTGATCACCGGTGGCAACGGCGGTCCACCGCGAACGCCAGTTCATCGCCCGCTCCACAACACGCAGCACTACGCCCGCTCCACTCAGCCGTACGGGGAAAAAGCCCCAGGCCACCTGCCGCGTCGCCCAGTGATCAATATCCCCGGCAAACGCCGCGGGAAGCGTGGTATCGGCGTGTAAAAACAACAGATAGTCGCCCCGCGCCACCGCGGCCCCGGCATTCATCTGCACCGATCTGCCCGGCACACTGGAAACCACGCGGTCCACACCGGCGCGCGCCGCCTCGAGAGTACCATCGAGACTGCCGCCATCGGCGAGAATGACTTCCACACCCCGCTCCCGCCAGCCCTGCAGAGGCGCAAGTGTCGCGGCTATCGCCGCCACCTCGTTCAGTGCGGGAATAATAATACTCAAGCTAACCAAGGGCACCGCTACAACTGCTTCCCTGTCCGGCCGCGCATCCGTAGCAATGATCACCCACCAGGATTTCCTGCTCGCTCAGGTCCCGCTCGAGCAGCTCCCCGAGATGCACGCGGGGCCGGTCGCTGGTAATCAGCGGTGCGAACACTCCCGTGCGTTGCAGCGGCTGCTGCCCGTCGAACCTGAGCGGCCAGTCGAGCATTTGATTGAAATCGCAGTCGTACACGTAGCCCCGCCAATCGACACTGATCAGCGAACGGCACATGACCGACGCCAGATTCGCCGCATCGTAGTTGTCTTTCAGCAATTGCATATAGCCGTCATACCGGCCCTTGGCCAGCAGCACGCTGCCAAAACGGCTGATGGGCATATTGGTAATGGTCAGCAACTCATCGAAAACGATACCGTGCCGCTCCATCAGCTCGCGTTTATAGTCGGCCTGCAGTTGCTGTTGAGGCGGCGGCAGGAATTCGCCGTTGGGGTTGTAAACCAGATTCAGGGGCAACCGGGGATCGCGGCCATAGCCAAGCTGGTTCAACCGCTGCAGTACCTCTATCGATTTCTCGTAGACCCCTTTGCCACGCTGCTCGGCGACATTGTCTGCGGCATAACAGGGCAGCGAGGCGGTGATACAGACCTGTTGTTCGGCGAGAAATTCGGCGATATGTTCATACCCCGGCTCAAGCAACACGGTCAGGTTACAGCGGTCGATCACACTGACGCCCAGTTGCCGCGCGGCGGCGACGAGATCACAAAAATGGGGATTCATTTCCGGCGCGCCGCCGGTCACATCCAGACAGGACAACTGGTGCTTTTCCAGGAACGCCAACAGTATATCGACGGTATCCCGGTCCATCAGCTCAGTGCGGCGCGGGCCGGCATTGACATGACAGTGGGTGCAACTGAGGTTGCAGAGATAGCCCAAATTGGCCTGCAGCGTCTGCAACTGGCCGCGCTTGAGGATGGGAAAGTCGGTATTCTCCAGCAGGGGACGAGTATCGAGCATATAAGAGACTTCTTCGAATACTGTTGAAAGACGGGAAGCTTAACCTCATTGGCATCTTATGACCATCGGTGCTTCCTAAAGTTTAGTGCAACTGTCGTGATTCAGAAAAAGTAACCGAAAATCAACAGGTTGTGGCTTAGGCCAATCTCTTGTATGATCGGTGTCCCGCCGCCTGTATGGGGGCGAGGAAGCCACGCCCTCGTAGCATAATGGATAATGCAGACCCCTCCTAAGGGTAAGATTGCAGGTTCGACTCCTGCCGAGGGCGCCAGCAGTCCCGGCCCACAAGCACAGCCCACTCACCACTCACCCTCGACCGATGCCGCCTTTTTTACCTTCCCAATGGGAAAGGCCAAAAGCCGTCACCACAGGTGAAAATCAGCACAGATAGCTGGCACAAAAGTTGTAATCTAAAAGCCATTGCCTAGACTTTTTGTAAAGCCAGGAAAACCCGTATGATAAATCTACTTACCAACCTCCCACTTGCCGCGAAAGTATGGCTGGCCCCCGCACTGCTCATGCTGCTACTGCTGTTTTTCGGCGGGTTCACAATGTTTAACAACCTGTCGCTGGAAAAGGAAATACGCGTCTTTGCTGAAGATTTGACCGCTGACACAAACCTGGCCAGTCAAACGGTGGCGGATATCTTGCGCCAGCGCCTGACGCTGAAGTCTTATCTCAAAAGCAGCGACCCGAGAGCGGTAGCCGTTTTCCGCCAACAGGCTACTTCGGCCAGAACCCGCCTCAGCCAGGCAAAAGAGGCAATTACCCATCCGCAGCGCGTCAAACTGGTTCAGACTATTTCCACACTGCACGAGGAATACAGCCGCCTGTTCGAGGAAAAAGTCGTCAGCAATATGAATCGCCGGCATGAGTTGGTAGAGGGGAAATTGGATGCCAACGGCAAACCGATGGAGAGGGCCCTGTCTGAGATCATGGAGACTGCCCATAAGGGCGGCGATATCGAGACAGCATTCGAAGCCGGAGTCGCACAACGGCATCTGCTGCTGGCGCGCCTGTATGCCTACAAGTTCCTTATGAACAACGATGTCGAATCACGCGAGCGGGCGACACAGGAGCTTCGGGAACTCACGACCGACTTGTCAGTTTTACAGAGTAATTCGCTGAGCCCTGAGATGCGCAGTCTGACCGATCAAGTGGCGGCGAGACTGGCGGTTTACCAGGAGGGCTTTGCGGGGGTGGTTACGGCGATTGAAACCCGCAACGCGGCGGTTGCACGCATGGACGCCATTGGCCCTGAGGTTGCGGCTGAGTCCGAAAAGTTGCACGCCAGTGTCGCGGAATCGCTTGATGAGCAGGGGCGTTTCATCGAGGGCTTGATGGAAGACGCCGGAAAAGCGTCGGTCACCCTCACGCTGGTGGCACTGCTGCTGGGTTGCGGTATCACCTGGTTTATCGTGCAGGCCATTCTGCTGGCGCTGCGGCGCACCAACGAGATGCTGGCGGAGATCGCCGATGGCGATGGCGACCTGACGGCTCGCCTGGACGTCAAAGGTAACGATGAATTAGGTGAATTGGCCAGCAACTTCAATCGCTTTGTGGCAAAGCTCCATGACATCATCAGCGCCGTGCAAACCTCCACGGGCCAACTCGTGGCCGCCAGCGAAGGCTTGAACCAGGTCAGCGCTGAAAGTCGCACGACCGTCGACAAACAGGTCGCTGAGACCGATTTAGTCGCCACTGCAGTGGAGCAGATGTCAGCCACCCTGAATCAGGTCGCCAGCAATGTTCAGGAAACGGCGCAGTCTGCTGATCAAGCCAGAGCAGAGGCGGAACAGGGGCGTGATATTGAGTCACAGGCGCTTGCGGCAATCGCCACACTGGGTGAACAAATCCGCGAAAGCGCTGCGGTCATCGACACCGTGGGTAATGCCAGCGAGACTGTTGATACAGTCGTCGAAGTCATCAACAGCATTGCCGAGCAAACCAACCTGCTCGCTCTCAATGCGGCGATCGAGGCGGCGCGAGCCGGCGAGCAGGGACGCGGCTTTGCGGTAGTAGCCGACGAAGTTCGTACGCTGGCCAGCCGGACGCGGGAGTCCACCGAAGAGATCCGCAAAACCGTGGAGCAACTGCGGTCCAGTGCCCAGCAGGCGGTGGGGCGTATGAACGCCAGTCGCGACCAGGCCGAGGCAGTTGTGGAACAGGCCCAGCAGGTGGACCAGGCACTGGAGGGTATTGTCACCCGGGTGCAGCAAATGGATTCGATGATCAGGCAAATAGCCACCGCCACCGAAGAGCAGACAGCGGTGACCGGAGAGATAAATAAAAACCTGGTAAACGTGAAGGACCAGGCCGGAGATTCAGCCAGGGCCAGCGAACAGTTGAACGATTCGGCCGCCCAATTCGCCCGGTTGGCCGCGGAGTTGCAAAGCCAGGTCGGTCGGTTTAGGGTGAGTGGCTGATCGATTTCGCGGAGGCGTCGGTGTGGTCCGACGCCGGAAATAGCGAGTGGCACCTCTTCCAGCGGCACGGTGCGGGGACGTAACTTTAGTTGCGTCCCCTTCGAGGGAAACCACTCCCCGTTAACGAGGGCACCTCTCCCGGTAGCACGGTGCGGGGACAGGTTTTACCTGTCCCCTTCGAGCGGGACCACTCCCGGTGAACGAGACCACCTCTATCAGTCCCTTTCAATCCTTTATTTACTCTATTTGGCTACTGACAAGTTTCTAGTGGTGCCTTTAGAAAGGGGAGTGGCACCATTCTAAGGGGACGCAACTAAAGTGACGTCCCCGCACCGTGCCACCGGTGGTGGCACCACTCGCTATATCTATTTCCAATACAACCCCACCCGCAAAAGCTGTCAGCACCCAAGAACTCATGTAGAATCGCGTACCAAATTCAAAAAACAGTCACTTCAAGTCTGCCGCCATGAACCTGATCCTGCTTCTCAGCGAAGACTTTATTGCCAGCCATCGGGTCAAACTGCATGGACGCCGCCGCGATCATATCCTGGCCGTGCACCAACCGGATATCGGCACCTCACTGGCAGTCGGACTCATCAACGGGGATATGGGCCGCGGCACAGTGACAGCGGTGGACGGGCAAGCCATTGAAATGACGGTCGATTTCGATTCGCCGCCGCCCCCGCCCCTGCCGGTTACGCTGATAGTGGCACTGCCCAGGCCCAAAATGCTCAAACGCATCTTGCAGACAATAGCCGCCATGGGCGTCAAGAGCCTGTACCTGCTGAACAGCTACCGGGTGGAGAAAAGCTATTGGCAAAGCCCGGTATTGGACCGGAAATCGATTCAGGAAAACCTGATCCTGGGCCTGGAGCAGGCGAAAGATACGCGCTTGCCGCAGGTTGAACTGCGCAAACGCTTCAAACCCTTTGTCGAGGATGAACTGCCGGCTCTGATCCACCGCTCGCGGGCCCTGGTGGCGCATCCGAATAGGGGATCGCTCTGCCCGCTGCGGGTGCGCGAGCCGATCACACTGGCGGTCGGGCCCGAGGGCGGCTTCATCCAGTATGAGGTGGACAAACTGATCGACTGCGGCTTTGAGGCCGTGCACCTGGGGAGACGAATACTGCGCGTTGAAACGGCGATTCCCGCCCTGCTGGCAAAGCTTTTTTAGACAGCCAATACCCACTGCGGCACAACACTTTATCAGGCGGTCGTGGTTTGCGCCTCCACAGCGGTAAGAATTTGCACAAATGTCGCGGCATCCACCGGCGCGCTGGCATAGTATCCCTGGTAATAATGGCAGCCGAAATCCCGAATCAGTGCCAGCTGCGTTTCGTTTTCCACACCTTCGGCCACAATCTCAAGACCCAACAGGCGCCCCATGGCGACAATGGTCTCCACCAGCACCCGGTCGTTGCGATCGTGGGGGATATCGCGGATAAAACTCTGATCGATCTTCAGCGCCGCCACCGGCAGGCGCTTCAGATAGCTGATAGAGGAATACCCGGTGCCAAAGTCATCCAACGAAAAGCTGATACCCTGGGTCGAGAGCGTGGTCATGGTGAAAATGGTTTCCTCGACATTTTGAATCACCACACCCTCGGTAATCTCCATGTCGAGTGTGTGAGGCACTATGGGTATCTGTTGCAGCGTGCGAATAACATCGTCGACAAAACCGCGCCGGCGAAACTGTCGCGGGCTGATATTGACGCTGAGCCTCATATCATCCTGCCAGATGCCCTGGTCCTGCCAGCTCTTCAACTGGCGGCAGGCCTCCTCCAGCACCCATTGGCCGACGTCCAGAATCAGCCCGGAGGTCTCCAGCACCGGGATAAATTCGCCGGGTGAAATCAGCCCTTTTTCCGGGTGACGCCAGCGCAACAATACCTCCGCACCCACCACCTTGGCCGACTCGGTGTCGATCTTGGGCTGGTAGCACAGCTCGAAGTGCCGATCCTCGAAAGCGCGGTGCAGGTCGCCCTCCATCAGCAACTGGCGGCTGACTTTATCGGCCATGTCTTCATTGAAGAATTCGATCGCATCGCGCCCCTTCTCCTTCACCTGGTACATGGCGGTATCGGCAAAGCGCAACAGTTCGTGTACCGTCGACTCCTTGTCGGGGTAGACCACGACACCGACACTGCCGGTAACCCGCAGCTCCATATCGTCGTAAACGTAGGGTTCGGAGATGCGCTGGCGAATTTTCTCGCCGATTTCACCGGCCTTGAGCGCACCGGTAGCCATATCCTGATCGAGCACGGTCAGCACCACCACGAACTCGTCGCCACTGAGCCGCGCCACCAGGTCCTCCTCGCGTACCGTGGCAAGCAGGCGGCTGGCGACCTGTTTGAGAATCACATCACCCACCGGGTGCCCCAGCGAGTCATTGATGGTTTTAAACTGATCCAGATCGATAAACAACACCGCACCATAATAGTGGTGGCGCTGCGCCCGCCGCACCTCGTGTTCCAGCCGCTCGACCAGGTGAATCCGGTTGGGCAGGTTGGTGAGGGAGTCGTGGTAGGCCATATGCTCCATCTTGGCCTGCGCCTGCTTGCGCTCGGTGATATCCGTCGAGACCACCAAGGCGACGATTTCATCGTAGAATTCCAGCGGCATGATATGCGTCTGCAGGTAACACCTGCCCCCGTCGGCGGAGACGTAACTCTCCTCCATCATCTGCATCTTCACGCCCTTCTCGATGACATTGCGATCCATGCGCATCAATTCCTCGACATCGGACAGATAGCGCGGCACCAACTCGGTGATAGGACAATACCGCATCTCATCGGTGGTTTTGCCGAGAAAGTCCGCCAGGGCTTTGTTGGCAAAGATAAACTGTCCTTCACTGTTGCGCGCACCGACCAGCACCGGCAGGCTGTCTATGATTTGCCGCACGTGTTCTTCACTTTTGCGCAGTGCGAGTTCCACCGCGCGGCGCTTGGCCAGCGCCAGTTCCACCGAGTCGAGCAACTGGTTGCTGCTCGATACCAGTTGCGCCAGTTCATCGCCGCGATGATGGGACAAGGGGGTGAGACGCTGCTGTTCCGGCTTGTCGGGGTTAATGGTTTGGATTTCTTTCGACAGGCGAATCAGCGGCTTGGTTATCATGTAGTGGAAAGCAAAAAACAGCAGCAGCACCAGTAACATATTGCGCAGCACACCGGCGGCGATCACCAGCCCGGAACGGGCAAAAAAACCTGCGAGCGCCCGGTCCACGTCGACGGCAAAGCGGATGTTACCGGCCATCGCGGCGCCGTAGCCGGGGATACCGAGCCGGGCGACATAGTACTTGATATCCTCGGTAATGCGGCGGGTCAGCCAGCGGGTGGCCGTATCGGGTGACGGTTTTTTCCCCTGCGCCAGCACGTTGCCCAGTTCGTCGGTAATGGTGACCTCGACGATAAAATCGTAAGTGAGCAGGCCGTTGACCACTTCCACCGACAAATCGTCATCCAGCGTGTGCACCGCCCTCGCCGCCGGCGGCGTGGCCACCTCGATCACACGGTTGGCCAGGTTCTCCAGCGCCCGCTCCTGACTCTGGAAATCCAGGTAGAGCTGTACCGAGCTCATCAGCAACCCCAGTACAAAGGCGAGAATCACCCCAACCTTGGCGAGCCGAAAGGAAATGCCTCGAAAAAAAGCCTGCACGTAATTTTTATCTCCTCAGCAACACCCGCACCGTCGCGGCCAGGGTTCGCGCACTGCCGGATTATACGCTTTCAGTCAGTGGAGAATTTACCGCAAATCCCCCCAGCCGACCACGTCCGCCTCCCGCCGCACCGCGGCTGCGCGCAGGCCACCCGACACTACCCGGCCGCGCGCAAGCGGGCTTTCAAATCATCGTACTTGCGGGTCACCGCCGGCGCCGGCGCCGGCGTCGCCAGGGTCACACCGACCACCGCCAGCAGCGACAGGAAAAACCCGGGCACCAATTCGTAGAGCCCGAACCAACCGCCGCTCAACTGCCGCCAGATCGGCACCGTAGAACCGCCGACGATGATACCCGCCGCGGCGCCCTGCCAGTTCATCCGCCGCCAATACAAACTCAGCAACAGAGCCGGTCCGAAAGCCGCCCCCAGACCCGCCCAGGCGTAGGCCACCACTTCCAGCACCCGGCTGTCCGGGTCCATGGCAAACAGGGCGGCACAGATGGCAATCACCGACACCGACCAGCGCCCGAGCACCACCGCCTGGGCGGCAGAGGCCTGCTCCTTTTTCACCAGGGTGAACAGGTCCTCCACCAGCGCCGCAGAACACACCAGCAGTTGTGAATCGGCGGTGCTCATGATCGCCGCCAAAATAGCCGCCAGCAGAATGCCTGCCACCACCGGGTGAAACAACGCCTCCACCAGCAACATAAAGACACGCTCACCGTCGTCCAGGGTGGGCTCGAAATAGACCGCCCCGGTCAGCCCCACCACAATGGCACCGGTAAACACCAGTACTGTCCAGCCGATGCCAAACGCCGCTGCCCGGGGAATCTCCCGCGCCGACCGCACGGCTTTGAAGCGGGCCAGGATATGAGGTTGGCCAAAATAGGCCAGCCCCCACCCCAGCAGGCTGATAATGGCAATGGCGCCCAGCGGGTCGCCACCGGCATCGGTCCAGGGGTCCAGCAAATGCGGATTCTTGTCGGCCAGCGCCGCCACACCGGCATCGACACCCCCCAACTGGCCGCTGACCACCAGCGGTACGATCATCAGGGCTGCCGTCATCAGTAAGCCCTGCACCACATCCGTCCAGGACACGGCCAGGAACCCTCCAAACAGGGTGTAAGACACAATCGCCAGCACCCCGACCCAGACCGCTACCGAATAAGGCACCTGGAAGACGGTGTTGAACAACTTGCCGCCGGCGATCAGGCCGGAACTCACATAGAGCAGGAAAAACAGCAAAATAAACACCGCCGAGACCACCCCGAGCCAGGGCGTGCGCTGCTGGAAGCGGCGCTGCAAGTAGCTGGGCAGGGTCAGGGCATCGTCGAGGGCGGCGCTGAACACCCGCAGGGGTCTGGCCACCAGCAGCCAACTGGCGGCGATCCCCAGGGCCAGGCCCACGGCAATCCAGATCGCCTCCAGCCCCGCGACATAGGCGTAGCCGGGCAGACCGATCAGCAGCCAGCCGCTCATATCGGAGGCCCCGGCGCTGATGGCCGCCACCCAGGGCGACAGGCTGCGCCCACCCAAAAAGTAATCCGTGGCATCGCGGGTGCGCCGGTAAGCGTAGTAACCAATCAAAAACACGGTGGCGAGGTACGCCAAAAACGTCGCTATCACGACTGGGGATACCACAGCGGAAGATGTTTGCATGCTCTGCCTTGTTATTAGTCCCTGGTGCGGCGGCGGCAACGGCACCTGCCGACCACAACCGCTATCATCGTCTATTGACGAACGGCGAGGCAATCCTTTCAGTATCCAACGGTATCTGAAACCGCTATCCGGGCTGCGTCAGTCCGGCTACAACCAGTCGGTAGAACGCCGGCCGGGACTGATACGGCGCTCGGCAAGGGCGCTATCGGCGCGCTGGCCGCCGCGCCGGTTCGACTGCCGGCGCCGCTGCAGGCGGCGGCGTTCGTGCCCGGCACCGTTTTTCGGCACCGGCTGTACCCAGCAAACCCCGCCAATGGCCTCCACCAGACGCTTTAGCTGGGCGGCCATATTGAAAGGGATATTTTTCTTTAGAATAATCGGCTTGCCGCTGCCCAGCTTGGCGATGGTCCGGTTGTCCAGACCAAACAAGCGGCGAAACCGCCAGCCGACAGCGCTGGCCTCCTCGCGCTGATCAAATTTATCGATGTAAACAACTTCGTAAAGTTTACTGTCCATAAAGTAACCGGATTTGCCTCTATCTACAGGGGAGTTTTTCCGGATAGCTCTAAAGCATATTACGCGCCAAGATGACGAACACCGCTGCCCTGGTCGGGAAGCATTCGGCTAAAGGTCGGGAAAAAAGTGGAAATGCCGTTAAAACACGCTAATTAGCCCCTGATACCGGCTATTTGTAAATTGCCACCCGGTACAGGCCGGCGCGGGCTCGTGACCGGCTAGAGATTGACGGTGTCAATAAAGTCGACATCCGCCGTAGTAGCGGGATCAGTGGCGGGATCAGTGGCGGGATCAGTGGCGGGGTCAGTGGCGGCATTGACAGCGGATGGCGGCTCGACCACAACAGGGCCCGCCATCGGCGGGGTGCGAGGGGACGGCGGCGAGCTGCGGTCGATCTGCAAACGACTAAAGTCAAACAGGTCGCTATCGGCCAGCTGGGACGGCGAGACCCGCTGCAGGGCGGAAAAAATAGTCTCGGTGCGCCCGGGGTCCTGCCGATCCCAGGTCTGCAACATGGCTTTGATGGCCTGGCGTTGCAGGTTTTCCTGGGAGCCGCAGAGGTTACAGGGAATAATCGGGTACCGGCGGTGCTCGGCATAACGCGCCAGGTCCGCCTCCCGGCAGTAGGCCAGCGGCCTGATAACGACATTGCGGCGATCATCGGCCAGCAGCTTGGGCGGCATCGCCTTCAGGCGACCGCCGTAAAACAGGTTCAGGAACAAAGTCTCGACGATGTCATCTTTATGGTGGCCGAGCGCAATCTTGGTAGCCCCGATCTGTTCGGCAAAGCCGTACAGGGTACCGCGGCGCAACCGCGAGCAGAGTCCGCAGGTAGTCTTGCCCTCGGGAATCACCGCCTTTACCACGCTGTAGGTGTCGCGCTCGACAATGTGATAGGGCACGCCAAGTGAGGCCAGGTACCCGGGCAGGACCTCCTCCGGGAAGCCCGGTTGCTTCTGGTCCATATTGACGGCTATCAGCTCGAAGGAGACCGGGGCGGTTTTCTGCAGGTGCAGCAGGATATCCAACATGCAGTAGGAATCCTTACCCCCGGAGAGACAGACCATAATCCGGTCGCCCTCGACAATCATGTCGTAGTCGATAATGGCGCTGCCGGCCTGACGGCGCAGGCGCTTTTGCAGTTTGTTAAATTCGACGCGGTCCTGGCGGCTCTGGTTATCGTTCATGGGCAAGTAAGGTCCTGGCGGCCAATTGACATATCGCCCGCTGCCGGCAGCGGGCGATTGGGGAGCCTATTGTACGGATTTTAAGCGGCGGGGAAAGTCACCCTTCGGCGGCGTCCAGGCGTTGGAGTTTTTCCAAAAAGCGCTGGACCCGGCCGATATGGGCCTGCACTTCCTGGTCATCGGGTGCCAGATCGGCGGCGTAGCGCCAGGCTTGTAGCGCCCGTTGCAAGGAGCCCTGACTGTAGTATGTCTGTCCCAGCTTGAGGAACAATTGCACCTCAGAGTCGATGCTCTCCTGAAGCTTCAGTGACCAGGTCTCAACCTCCTTGTCGCCGGCGGGTGCCCGGGCCTGCAGCTCCAGCATTTTTTGCTGTGCCTGCGGCCACCAGCGCGCATCCACCAGGTCCCGATATTCCTGTTTCAGCACACTCAGCTCGCGCTGCGCATTGACACCCGGCTCAGAGGACCGCGGCGGCCGGGTGTGGATCATTTTTTTGCTCTGAAGACCCGACCGCAATTGCGCCAGCCTCTGCGCCTGTTCCGGCGACTGATCAAGGGATTCGGCCACCTTCAGGCAGTCCGCCGCCAGTGCCGACCCGGCGCTTTGACCACTGGCGCAGGCGATAAGCTGGTCGGTGATATCGGCGCTCTTCCGGCGCTGCCGCCACAGCTCCAAGCGGTACCGTATATTGCCCGGTTTCGCCTTAGCGCGCCGCTCCAGCAGCGTCTGCTGCTTCGCCAGCAACTCCCCTTGTCGCAATTGCAACTCGGTTTCGATGGCCTCCAGGTAGCGGTCGCGTCCCAGCAGCACCCGCCCGCGCGCCGCCTGTAAACGGTCGCTGTCGACCAGCTTTTGCAGGCCGTTGTCAATCACCGCCAGGGCTTCCACCCACTGGTTCCGCCGTTGCAGTTGCTCGGACTCGCGCACCGTGTTCGCTTCGAATTGCTGGATCAGCGGCCGCAGGGCCCGGCGCCGGTTGGCGAGGGCGGCAAACTGCGGATCGCTGGTATCGAGATCGGCCAGCTCTCGACGCGCCTGGCCGTACTCCTGCTGCTGTACCAACTGGTCTACCAGTGCCACCCGGTCAATACTGCGCGGGAGGTGGCCGCAGGCCACCAGCAGCGGAGCTATTGACAGCAGTACAAGCAAACAACGCATCATCTTAAATCGCCTTCGGTGGCTGGTCCGTCGTGGTGAGCAGCCCATCAATCATCTCATCTATCGACTGCTCATAACGACTGGCCAACGCTTCGATACGGTAGGCAGACACCATCGCGGTCACGCCTTTGACTTTCATTTGGCGAAACGGTTCGGCAGTCACGCGACCGGGTCGCTCAAGTCGCTCTATGACGTCGCCACCGACCACGATATCGTCGGGCTGACCCAGGCTGCACAGCCGCGAGGCCAGGTTCACTGCATCGCCCACCACCGTGTACTCCATGCGCTGATCGGCACCCACCATACCGGCCATCATCTCACCGCTGTTAATCCCGATACGCACGCAGACCCGGGGTTGGCCGAGTTGGTGGCGGCGCTTGTTGACCCGCTCCAGCAGGCGCTGAATCATCACGGCGCAGGCGATGGCGTCAAACCGGTGGTCGGGGTTGGGACGCGGTGCGCCGAAAATAATCATCGCACAATCGCCGATAAATTTATCCACCATGCCCATATACAACTGGCTGCACTGGGTAAAGTAGGCGAAATACTCGTTGAGCAAATCCACCACCACCTCGGGCGCCAGGCGCTCCGACAGCGAGGTAAAACCGACGATATCCACAAACAGCACCGAGGCCTCGACCCGCTGGCTGCCGATGCCCACGTCATTTAAATCACTGAGCACTTGCTGCGCCACATCGCCCGCCACCAGCCGGTTCAGGACACCTTCGACCTGGTTTTTCTCGCGCATATTGCGCACCATGCGATTGACCGCCTGGTTCAGCCGACCGAATTCATCGCCGCGGTCTTCGGGCAGCTGCACATTCAGATTGCCCTGCCCCAGTTCGTCGGTAGCCATCACCAGTGTCTTTATCGGCCGCCCCATGCGCTTGCCCATCCAGTAGGCGATAATCACACTGAACAGCATCATCAGGGCGGTCGCCGCCAGCAGGGTGTGAATCGTCTGGCGGAAGCTGTACTGAACATCCGCCAGTGACAAGGTAATGATAGCCTGCCCGGCGGTAACCTGCCGAAACTGTACCGGGGCAAAAAAAGAGACCAACTGGTGCGGGACGTTCAACAGCGACTGGCCCTGCCAGGTCACCGACTGCAGCTCCGTATGCGGCACATAGTCCACCAGCGGCTCGGGCACCAGGCCCTCCCCGGCGAGTCTCTCTCCTTTCGGGTCCACCAGCGCCGCCCCTTCGATGCGGTGATCTTTGACCAGGTTGGCCGTCAGCACCTGCATATCGAACTGGTTATCGGTAAACACGGGATCGATGGCGGTAGCCGCGTACTGGCCGACAATGGTCGCACCGTAAGACTCGATCTGGCGGCGCATCAGGTCTTCCTGGTAATGAATAACAGCCGCGCCGAGCGCGCCCATACCGAGAATAATCAGCAGCGAGAAACTGACAGCCATTTTGTAGGCGATCGGCAGGCGCCGCGGCAAAGCGACCAGCGTGGAAAAAAAACCGCGGTTGTCGTTCGCCGCGGGCAGGGTTTTGTGCATGTCTTGCATATTCAACCGAACCGTCGCCTGTAATCGTCGCCGCGGTAATCTTAACACAGTGCAGGTCAACTGTTGTCGAACGCGAGGCGAAGCGGCAGCGGCGATTCTATCCCGACCGGCCCGCAACGCCCGGGGTAAAAAGAAGAATAAAGTGCCGGCCGCTGCCGGCCTGCGGCAGCGGCTTGCCGCCGCAGGCCCGGGCCCCCTGCACAAACCTGCACGCTGCGGGACTGGATCGCTGGCACAGCGCTTGCACGGATGAGTTAAGGGAACAGCGGATTATAAGGAACAGCGGATTAAAGGGAAAAGGTGGAACAAGGTAAAAAAGCGGGTTGAGGTAAGAAGTAAAGACAACTCTCCAGCGGCAGGCGTATTGCACATTCACTGCCTGTTCATTTTTTATGACCCCAGAGGAGGATACGGGGACCATGTCATTGTTACAGAGCGTGTTGCGCAAGTTTTATCGACCGGAGTCAGCATCGGCGTCAGCGGCGAGCGCGACCGAACCGGGATCGGTATCGCGACTCCATCACTATTCACCGCTGATGACCCTGCTCGAAAAACGCCAGCTCCTGGAGGTCATCAACGATCAAACCGGTGAGCGCTATCAGAGTATGATTCTCGACGTCAACGTGGTCGCCGGCCTGTTTATGCTCGATGACCTGTTTCCCGCCAACCCGACCGCACCGGTGCAGGTGGGCGATGCATTGACCCTGCGCCATCACCACAATGGCCAAGTCCTGAGCTTCAGCGCACCGGTCATCGATATCGAGCAGGCCCAGACCGCGCCGCTCTATACGCTGAAGCTGCCAAAAGAGGTGGGCTATCGCCAGCGTCGCCGCTGGCCGCGGGTGGACTTGCGTCAACCGCAACCACTGACGGTGCGGCTCAAATCGCCGTGGTCCACACCCTGGTTTGCCACCGCGCAAAACCTGTCAGCCGGCGGCATGCGCCTGCGTATCGGCGGCAATCTGCTGGACCAGCTCCACTGTGACCAGGCCCTGCCGCTGCTGGAGTTTCAGTTTAACCGGGACTTTCGCGTCCGCTGCCAGGCGCGGGTGAAAGGCTTCCGCTTTTGCCGCCGCCCCCACCGCCATACCCAGCTCAGTGTGGAATTTGTCGATATGCCTGCACACCAACGCATACAGTTGGAGGCCTTCGTCAGCACCTTGATAGAGAGGAAAACCAAAGCGGCCTGACAGGAATTCACAACGGCGCAAATGCACAACCGTCGATCACACTGCAACGGCACCACGGTGGTTGCACCCGCGCGGCCGGCGCCCCGGGTCGGCACCTGGCAAAACGGCGGCAAAATCCGGTAACATAGCGCCCCCGACCCACTCACTGCACAGACCATGACGCTAACACCCCCTCTGACCGATCCGCTCAGCACCGACGCGCTGCTGCAAATCGATCGCGAACATATCTGGCATCCTTATACCGCCATCCCCTCGCCGCATCCCAACTATCCGGTGGTCAGCGCCCGGGGCGTGCGGCTGCATCTGGCCGACGGCAGAACATTGATCGACGGTATGTCCTCCTGGTGGTGTGCGCTGCACGGCTACAACCACCCTGAACTCAACGCCGCGCTGCAACGACAGATGGAGGAGATGTCCCATGTCATGTTCGGCGGCATTACCCATCCGCCGGCGGCAGAGCTGGTTCAGTTATTGGTCGAGCTGACACCGGCCGAGCTCACCCGGGTGTTTCTCTCCGACTCCGGTTCGGTGGCGGTAGAGGTCGCCATCAAAATGGCACTGCAGTACTGGCACGCCCAGGGCCGGGCGCAAAAAACACGGCTGCTGACCGTGCGCTCGGGCTACCACGGCGATACCTTCGGCGCTATGTCCGTGTGCGACCCGGTCACCGGCATGCATCATCTGTTCAGCAGTGTGCTACCACAACAGGTATTCGCCGAGGCCCCCGGTTGCGGTTTCAACCAGGCCTGGGATGAAAAATACATCGCTGACGCAGCGCAGTTACTCGCCGACCACCATGAACAACTTGCAGCATTTATTCTCGAGCCCATTGTCCAGGGCGCCGGCGGCATGCGCTTCTACTCACCCACTTACCTCAAACGGGTAAGGGAATTGTGCGATCACTATGATGTGTTGCTGATTGCCGACGAAATTGCCACCGGCTTTGGCCGCACCGGCAAGCTGTTCGCCTGCGAGCACGCCGGTATCAGTCCCGACATCATGTGCCTGGGCAAAGCCCTGACCGGCGGGTATATGACTCTGGCCGCAACCCTGTGCACCGACAAGGTCAGCAGCGGCATCTGCCGCTCGCAGGCCGGCGCGTTTATGCACGGCCCCACATTCATGGGCAATCCCCTCGCCTGCGCGGTGGCGGTGGCCAGTATTCGCCTGCTGTTGCGCTCGCCGTGGCGCCGGCGCGTCGGCGCCATAGAGGGCCACCTGCGGACCGTCCTCGAGCCCTGCCGGGCCCTACCCGGGGTTGCCGATGTGCGGGTGCTCGGCGCTATCGGTGTGGTCGAGTTGATCGCGCCGGTGGAGATGGCGAGTTTTCAGCGGCAACTGGTCGATCGGGGCGTATGGGTAAGGCCGTTTGGCAAGCTGGTCTATGTCATGCCGCCGTTCATTATCGAACCGGCCGACCTCGAGCATTTATCGGCGGCACTGGTGGAGGTGATCGAGGGCAATTGAGCGCCTCGGGCAGCTCGCGTAAGGCGCCTAATCGAGTAAATAGGTCAGCGTCAGGGTGCGCCCGCCATTGCTGAACTCTACAGCTTCGCTGAGCGAACGCAGCAAATCGATACCGCGACCTGTGGGCAGATCATCGGTGTCGTCGTCGCACTGCTGTACTTTAGCCACGTCAAAGCCGGGTCCGGTATCCGTTACACTAATTTGCAAGCGATTGACCGGCCCCGGTATCACTTGCAAATTGAAAGATAACTTGCCGTTTTGCAATCCTTCCAAACGTTCTGTGCGCGCCTGATAATAAGCTGAGAAACCATCGGTCGTCTCCTTTTGTACGGATTCCAATTGCAACAAGCCGTGTTCCAGCGCGTTGGAGTACATTTCACTGAGCAGCGTGTAGAGTATGTCTTTGTGAGGAGCGGCCCCCTCCACATCTGCGATCATACTCACCAGTCGTTTTACTGTGTCGGGCTGCCGCAGGTGGTGTGGCGCCAGTTCCACGTCGATGGACCAGGGCAGGATACCAGCAGCGTCGGTCCGAATTGGTTCGACGTCGCTGTAACGGCTCTCCCGGCTGTGATTGCAGTGGGATACCGGACGGCAGATAATTTCCACCATAGATATATCGTCGTCCTGCTCGCCTTGCTCGCGAAACGCACTGACCGCTTCAAAAAGGGAGGTCAATCCCTGTTCCAGCGGCGCACTCAACAGTTGCGCCAGGCGGTCTTCGCCGAACATCTCGCCCTGCGGGTTGCGGGTTTCGATAACCCCATCGGTGTAGGCAAACAAGCGGGTATCCGGCGGCGGCTGGTAAAACACGGCCTCCCGCTCAAACTCCTCGGTACCGAGCACCCCCAGCGGCATGTTTCGCGCTGCGATCCGGTCGACAATCGCCCCGCTCCGATCCAACAACAACAGGTCGTTCATACCGCCCGACCAGATGGAGAGACGATCGCCCCCCTGGTTCATCTCGATGAGGGTGGCGCAAAAGAACATATTATCGGGCAACAACCGAACCAGCCGATCATTGATTTCACTGGCGATATCGCCGACTCCCGCCTGTTTGTCCGACATGGCGTAAAAGATATCAGAAACCGGCAAGCAGCCGATGGCAGCCGACAGGCCATGGCCGGTGAAGTCCCCCAAAAGCACATAGACACCGCCGGAGGGAGAGGGGGCAGACAGCAGCAGGTCGCCGTTGAACATGGTCATCGGCGACACATGGAAGTTGACATTTTCACAGGCGGTATCGATGCGCCTGATACCGTTTTGAAACACATGCTCGACAATACTGTGCTCCCGCTCCATCACCCGCTGGTGATACTCCAGCCTCTCATTGGTCACACTGAGGCTTCGATGCAGGTTCACGGTGCGCTGATGGGCGCGCAGCTTGGACACCAGCACGGCTTCATTGACGGGTTTGGGCACAAAATCATCGCCGCCGACATCCAGGCACTTCTGCAGGGTTTTATCGTTATCCATCGCGGTGACAAAGATAATCGGCACAAACCGATCCTGGCTATCCGCTTTCATGATTTTGGTCGCCTGGTAACCATCCATTACCGGCATATTGACATCCATCAGCACAATATCGATATCATCTTCCGTATCGAATAGCGAACACGCCTGGCTGCCGTCTCTGGCACAGACATAATCAAAGCCGTGATCGGATAAAATCAAACCCATCAGTTCGCGGTTGTAACCGTGATCATCAACGACGAGAACTTTCACTACTCTACCCTCGCCGGACTATTCGATATTGAATTTCTTGTCGAAACGGGAAATGGAGAATATCTTTTTAAGTTGTTGATTAGCATTGATAATGCAAATCGAGGCCTCGTGCTCGCGCCAGAATTTTTCCATATTGATCAGCATACCCAGCGCCGAGCTGTCCATGTATTGCGTGTTGCGAAAGTCGATGACAAAGCGCTTGCAATCGGCGTGATCAACCTGCTCATAGGCGCGGCGAAATTCGTCCACGCAACTAAAGTCGAAGGTATCACCCAGTAATATGGTAACTTCCTGTGATGCGCTTTTTGTCGTACTGATGGCCATACTAGCCCCTCAACAGTTATCGGTAACCTGATCTCGCTGCCCGGCGCCTGCACGATAAATTGACATCAGAGCAGACCGACTGACGCAGCAACGTGAATTGATGCTCAATAAAGTTCTATCTCGGCTGAATCGGAGTCATCTCCGGTTTCGGCGCCACTCGCAGCGGCGGCCTGCTGTTCTGCTAAGTCGTTGAGTTTTTGGCAGGTGTCGGCAAGCAGGTCAGGCAGACTTTGGGCCAGTGCCGACTGGCCGTGCGCCAGGGCCACGACAGTCTCCACCTCACCGGCTTTGCCTTGAATTTTCGTTGCCGTCTGACCGACGATGTCGGCAAACTGCAGTGCGGTAACCGCCGTATTGACTTCACCGGTGATCTGGCCGCTGATTTCCGTCAACTGCGCCACCCCCTTGGCAACATGCTCGTTGACGTCCTCCAGCTCCTTTATCATGCCGTCGAGCTGACCTTTTGCATCGATAGCAATGTTCATATCCAGCGAGGCGATTTCGGATACCACCGATTCCACGGTAGTAATCGTCTCTTTGGCGGCCTCAGCGCGCCGGCGTATATCGTCATTCAGTTTGTTGGAGTCCTGGGACAATTTGCGCACCTCATCGGCCACCACCGCAAACCCGCGCCCCGCCTCCCCTGCCCGGGCCGCCTCAATGGCCGCATTCAGCGCCAGCAGATTGGTCTGATCGGCGATACCGCGAATGTCGTTGATCAAGCTGAACATGCCGTCCAACTGACTGACCATGTCCTGGATTTTGTGCACCGCCTGCACACTTTTTTCGCTGACATCCACGAACAACTGCACATAGGTATCGAGAATTCGTCCAACTTCGGCGGCAAAGTCGTTCAACGTCACCGGATCAACGTTTTCCGTCGCCTCCTGCTCGGCCCCGGATACCCGATTGGCAATGCCGATCATCAGCTCATTCTGGGCGGCAGAGTGTGAGTTCAACCCGTTAAAACTGGTATAAAGCTTTTGGATGCTCTCGTCGATCACCTGCTGCACCTGGGTCGACAGGCTCACCAGTTCGGCACATATCGGCCCGATAAACGCATTAACCTGTTGGTCGAGCACCCGCAACTGCATCAGCGCGGCATGGTCATCGTCCACAGCGCTGTCCTCGATGTCTGCAGATGTGCCTCGGAGCACCGGCCAGAGGGTCACAGCCGCCGTCACCAGTGCCCACAGGGCCGGCAGATGGCGGTTGTCCACCGCGTAGATCAGCACAATCAGTACCAGCCAGGAACAGGCCACACCGGCTACCCGCAATAGAGGTCCATCCACCGTTCGGTTACTCTCCGCAGTCCGTAAAACAGCCAAATCCCATGGTTCTTTCGCCTTACACCAACATTATCCTTAGGAATTATAGTCGTTAAATTCAAATCACCAGGGGAGATTGGGGGGAAAGTGGGAAAAGGCGACACTTACCCCCGCCAATAGGCGGGGAGGCATCGAAGAGCTTGACGCAGTCGGGTCTTAACGGAGCGGGCGGATGCCGACCGCCTCCCTTAACTGCTCGAGGAACGGCCGGCCGACAGCGCGGGCTTTATCCGCACCCTGCTGCAACACATCTTCAATATGGTTTGGGTGGCCCAGCAGCTGTTCATACCTGTCACGGGCATCGCACAGCTCGTTGTCCACCAGTTCAAACAACTGCCGTTTCGCCTCGCCCCAGGCAATGCCCTCGGCAAAGGCCTGGCGCATGGCGGCAGTCTGCTCGGGGGTGGCGAAGGCCTGCCAGATTTGAAACACCGTGGAATCATCCGGGTCTTTCGGTTCACCCGGCTCCAGGAGGTTGGTTTTGATCTTGTTGATATGCTTGCGCAAGTGCTTGTGCGGCAAAAACAGCGGGATGGTATTGCCATAGCTCTTGCTCATTTTGCGCCCATCCAGACCATTCAATACAGCCACCTGATCGTCTACTACCGCCTCGGGCAACACAAAGAGCGGGTTGTCGCCGCTGCTGTAGTGATGATTAAACCTGCCGGCAATGTCCCGCGCCATTTCAATGTGCTGGACCTGATCCCTGCCCACGGGAACCTGGTTGGCCCTGAACAGTAAAATATCGGCGGCCATCAGCACAGGATAGCAGTACAGTCCCATGGTCACACCGAAATCCGAATCCTCGCCCGCGGCCTCATTGGCCGCCACTGCAGCCTTGTAGGCATGGGCGCGGTTCATCAACCCCTTGGCAGCCACACAGCTCAACAGCCAGGACAGCTCCGGTAACTCGGGAATATCGGACTGCCGGTAAAATACCGCATTATCGGCATCCAGCCCCAGGGCCAGCCAGGTGGCGGCAATCTCCCTGGTCGATTGATTGACCTGTTCGGGGGACCGGCACTTGATCAATGCGTGATAATCGGCCAGAAAGTAAAAGGATTCGGTGTCGTCACGGCGGCTCGCCGCGATTGCGGGTCTGATGGCACCGACATAGTTACCCAGATGTGGTGTACCGGTGGTGGTGATGCCGGTGAGTATTCTCTGTTTTTCCATTCTCTGTTTTTCCATTGGAACGGGATTCTCTCGCCCGCGGCTGTGGAGTTGTATCAGGGCGCTAATGATACAGCAATCATCGTGGCAATAAATCCCGCTGGCACTGGTGGCACTCGCCCCGGTCGTCCTGAATGGCAGCGCCTTCAGCAAATATGCTCAAGGCAGTGCGATTCTGGCCTCCAGTGGCTATTACTGCCACAGCTTATCCGGCGCCGCATCGATCAGACCGGCAAAGACCTCGGCATAGGCATCCCGGCAGGCCGACCAGCTCAGGGCCTCGATATTCACCTGCGGCAGGCGACCGCCGGCCTTTTGCAAGGCCAAGTCCTGCAGCATCGCGGCCAGCGCCCGCGCCTCTACTTCGGAATCGCCCGGCGCCGCATAACAGCGATCGGCGCCAAACCACTCCGGATAAGCCTGGCGCCGGGGTACCGCGGGATAACAACCGGCGGCCACGGCTTCCAGCACCGCCAGTCCCTGAAAATCGTGCAGCGCGGTGGACACTGCGATATCGGATGTCCGCAACAGCTTGCGGTAGTCTTCGACAGTGTCCCGGTAACCCCAGGCGCCGAGCGCGTCGCAGGCCTGCAACAGGGTTTTGATCTGCTCGAATTGTGCCGGACGGCGGCGAAACTGCCGCCCCACCACATGCAGGCGAAACGGCAGATCGCAGTCGACAAAAAGTTGCAGCGCCCGCAACAGCCGATCCGGCCCCTTATCGTACTCCCAGCGATGGTTCCACAGCAGCGTCAGTGGCCGGCTCGACAGCGGGTCGCGCTGCACAAAACAGTCGTCCTCGAGGGGCACCGGCAGCACCCGGCTGCGGTCGCGCAGCCGTTGTGCCAGAGCCGGCGGTACGGCATCGGGCATTTTGGCAAGCAGGGCAGCGGCTCCCTCCAGGAAAGTGCGGCGATTGAAATCGGAGTTGAAGGCGATAACGTCACCACAAAGCGCCGTGTAGAGATTGACTATTTTCGGACCCGCACTGTCGAGCTGTCGCTGCGACAGCGGGTAGGCGAACTGGTTTTCATGGAAGTACACCAGGGTCGGCAGCGCCGCCAGCGCCGGGACAAACCCGCGCAATGCCGCCAGATCAACCATGGAGGTGGCCACCAGCAAATCGTAGTCGTCGCGCAATTGTGGCGCCCCGGACCGCCCCCAACTGAGACTGTTGCCGCGGATACGCCAGCGGAAATGCCTGGCCGGCAGTGTCAGTACCGTCCAATCGATAGCGGGAAATTGGCTCACCAGACCCCGCCACCAGCGCCGGTGGCTGTCGGCGTCGTAGGCAGAGAGCAGCAGGGCCCTCATCGGTGCACCACGGAATTATGACACCGGATCGCCGCCGTGATCATCACCCTGTTCATCACCCTGTTCATCACCATAGTGCAAAGCGGCATCCTTCAGGATGCAGGCATCGAAACCGGCCTGGCACAGCAGTTGCGCAGCCACTTCACTGCGCCGGCCGGCATCGTCGGTAATGACATAGACCTGTTGCCGGTCCAAGGCTGTAAAACGCCCCCGCAGAGAGGACAGTGGCAGGCTGCGGGCGCCGGTCACATGCCGGTGGCGGTGCTCTATAGGCAGCCGCACGTCCAGCACCTGGATCGCACCGGCGCCGTCACTCTGCTCTCGCAGTGCCTCATAGTCGATGTAGCGCAGCAGCGGTTCCTGCAACAGCGCCTTGAACGTGTCTTTGTCCAGGCGCATCAATACACCATCGGTGTCCATGGTAACAGTGGCGTTGCGCGTGGTGTCGCCGACCAGCGCCTCCTCGCCAAAATAATCACCCGCACACAGGACCGCCTCGAGCTTGCCGGTCTTCGACTGCACCCGGGCCTCACCACTTTCAATCACATAAAAATAGTCGCCCTGCTCACCCTCTTTAACAACCGGTTCCCCACTCTTGACCTCCACCGACTCAAAACGGGTAAACAATTGCTGGATATTGGCCGGGGGAATCTGGGTAAACAGGGGAGACCGCAACAGACAGGACATCCAATCGGACTCATCGTCGTCGTCCTCACCACCACCCACTTCCACCTGCTGGTCTTTCAACCCGGTCATGGAAAAGTCGCTGCTTTGACTCCAGGCCATCACCAAATCGAGAAAATCCCGCTCGACACTCAGCAATTTCACTTCCGACTTGGCGATGGCCGATACCTGGGGCGGCGAGCTGCCGCCGAGCGGAAACCGCACGTCCGCGCTGTCAGGGGTCAGCGAGGTGACGGCAAAAGAGGAATCGATCAGGTCGATATGACCGGCCACCAGATAGAAGCTCTCCGGCAGCGCCCTGCCGCGCTTAAACACCAGTGTACCCTTGGCAACATGGCGCAATTTGACCCGACCCTGAACCCGGTTTATGTACTCATCGTTCAGATTGTCAAAAGGTGTAAAGGTGCGGAGTATATCCGGACTGATTTCCATAGTGATTCGCAACCACTCGTTCGCTGATTAACCCACGCCCAACCGCCCTGCGGTCCCATTCGGCCCACACAACGCTCTACCAGGGCAATTGCGGTACGGCATAAAAATGGCCCAGCACCCGACACAATGCCTGGGCATCCCGACTGCCCGCCAACTCGCGGATCGAGTGCATGGCAAAAGTGGGCACACCCACATCGAGGGTTCTCACACCGATCTCCGCCGCCGTTATGGGGCCGATGGTACTACCGCAGGCCAGATCGGTGCGCACCACAAAAGACTGTACGGCCACGTCCACCTGCTGGCACAGATGACGGAACAAACCACTGGTTTCACCGCTGGTGGCGTAGCGCTGGTTGGCATTGACTTTGATCACCGGCCCGTCGTTGAGCAGTGGACCGTGCTGGCTGTCGTGGCGGTCCTTGAAATTGGGGTGCACCCCATGCGCATTGTCTACCGATATCATCAGCGACCGCTCCAACATGCGATTGCGTGCCTCAGCCGCCGGCACCAGCCGCTCCAGAAACGACTTCAGCATCGGTCCCTGGGCGCCGCAGGCCGAGACGCTGCCCACCTCTTCGTGATCGTTACAGACCAACAGACTGGAGACGGCATCGCCGGCGCCCAACAGCGCCTGCAGGCCGACATAGCAGCTCAGCAGGTTATCGAGTCGCGCCGCGGCGATAAATTCCCGGTGCAGACCGACCAGCGCCGGCGCCTGGGTATCGTAAAAAAACAAGTCGTAGTCCAACACGGTGCCGGCCGGATTCTCAGCCGCCTTATCCGCTTTCCCGACCGTCTTTCGTAACTCCTGTGCCAGCAACGCCTTGAAACTCAGCGCCGGCGCGTCACCCTCGGCGCGCATCAGCACTGGCGGCAGATGTGTTTGCGGGTTGACCGTGCGGCCGTTGTTGGCATCCCGATCGAGATGAATCGCCAGACTGGGAATCACCGCGATAGGCCGGCCAAAATCCAGCAGCTCACTGCTAATGCGGCCACGCTTATCGAGCGTGGTAACCCGTCCGGCCAACCCCAGATCGCGATCAAACCACGGGTTCAAAAGCGCGCCACCGTATACCTCCACACCCAGTTGCCAGTAGCCCTGAGACTGGATTTCCGGATTGGGCTTCACTTTCAGGCAGGGGCTGTCGGTATGGGCGCCGGCCATGCGCAACCCGGCGTTTGTCGGGTCGTCGCGACCGTGAATAAAAGCGATGATAGACGAGTCGTTGCGTGTTACATAGTACCGGCCACCGGCGCGGAGCTGCCACGCATCACCCTCATTGAGCCGCTCGAAACCTCCGGCCTGCAACCGTTCCGCCATAGTCCTGACAGCGTGAAAGGGCGTGGGGGAGGCCTGTAGGAAAGCCAGTAATTCATCGTTGAAATTGTCAATATCCACGCAGTTACCCTTTTGACATTTAATCTTTTGCACTTCGCCTGTTGTGACAACGCTTTCCGCCACTGGCGGCACTGATCAGGGATCGGGCCAGCCATTTTACCCGATTAGTCGCAGCCCGGCTTGCTGACGTCAGACCCCCGGGGCAAAAAGGGGTGACATAACGGACTGCCTTTCACCGGCGCCCGGTGTTTACTAATGTCGTACTAGAACGCCAATAACGCCACCAAAACACCACCCAATATCAGCCGGTAAACGACGAACGGCATCATGCCGATACGATTAATAAAACTGAGAAAGTAATAGATACAGAAATAAGCGCTGACAGCGGCCACCACGGCCCCCAGAATAATGCTTGCCCAGTCGGTGTCGCTGTCATCGAGCAGGCCCAGTGCCAGGTAACCGCCGCTTAGCGCGATAATCGGAATGGACAGCAGAAAAGAAAAGCGCGCGGCAGCATCGCGCTGGAACCCCAGGATCAAAGCCGCGGTAATGGTGATCCCGGATCGGGAGGTACCCGGGACCATTGCCAGCGCCTGGCAACAACCGATAATCACCACCAGCGGTAAGGTCAGATCGCTGAGCTGAAGCTGGCGTTTGCCGGTTTTGTCAGCCCACCCCAACAACAGGCCGAAAATGATGGTGGTTGCGGCAATGACCGCCATCGAACGCAGGTTTGTCTCGATAAAATCGTGCAGGAACAGACCGGCCAACCCCGCCGGCACCGTGCCCCAAATAATAAACCAGCCGAGGCGACTGTGTTCCGTGGCGCCCTGACGGCCGAAGCTCTGGAACCACGCGGCCGTAATTTCGACAATATCGCGGCGGAAGTAGCTGAGCACCGCAATCAGTGAACCGAGATGCACCGCCACATCAAAGCCCAGCCCCTGATCCGGCCAGCCCAGGACTTCCTTGGGCAAAATCAGATGCGCCGAACTGGAAATCGGCAGAAACTCGGTAATACCCTGCACCAGGGCCAGTAAAATGACCTGAACCAAATCCACGTTAACTCACTCCGTCCCCGTTTCTCACCGGCTTATTCAATCGGCTCGTCGCTCGCGCAGGCGTTGCCGCTTCTGCCATGTCACTTCATCGCGCAGATATACCGGCTGGGCTTCCAACACCGGCACGGTTTCACCCCGCAGGAAACAGGCAGCGCCAAGCTCGGCAATGTCGCCGGCGTGGCAGTCGGCGTCGGTCAGGACCTGCGCGGGCGCCAGGCAGGACAGGCCCGGGTAACACCATCCCGATCCGACGCCGACAAGCTGCCCGCGCAATGACACCAGGTCTTCACGTTGATCCAGCGCATCGGGTGCGCTGACAAATTCCGCCGAGTTCGGCACCACGCCGGCACCGTCGACGGTAAAAAGCCCCCAGTAAATTTGTTCCATACGCGCATCCAGCGCCGCCATGACCGAACAGGATGCGGGCAATTGCCGGCGCCTGCGGGCACCGGCGACCAGGGCCAGCAATGTGGAAACCGGTATAACGGGGAGGTCGGTACCAAACGCCAGCCCCTGGACGGTACTCATACAAATTCGCAAACCGGTAAACGAACCCGGCCCACAGCCAAACGCGATCGCATCGATGTCTCGCAACCGCAGTTTTTGCTGCGACAGCAGCCCGTCCACCGCGGGCAGCAGACGCTGCGTGTGCTGCCGCGGTGCACGCTGAAAGTCCTCGATGATTTCCCCCTCTAAATAGAGGGCAACAGAACAGGCATCCGTTGAGGTATCGAGCGCCAGAATCTTACTCATGGTGATAATCCGCTTGAGCGCGCCATTTTCTCAGATTTCAACGGCAGCTTACACAAAAAATCCCCCGACGAACGAATTCGCGGGGGATTTCGATGGTGCGGCCACAACTCGGCCGCTAAAATGCTACTTTTTCTTGGCGCGACTGGTGCGTTTGGCGGCAGTCTTGCGCTTCGCCGGCGCCTTGCGCGCTGCAGCCCTGGGCTTGGCTTTCGCCTTGGCCTTGGGCTTCGACTTGGCGGCCGCTTTCCTGGCGGCTGCCTTGGCCTTGGCGGCCGCCTTCCTTTCGGCGGCTTTGGCTCTGGCAGCGGCTTTGCGCTCAGCAACCCTGGCCTTTGCTGCGGCCTTCTTCGCCGCTACTTTAGCCTTGGCAGCCGCTTTTTTAGCGGCAGCAGCCATTTTAGCCTTCGCCTTCTTCTCGGCAGCTTTGGTTTTGGCATTTGCTTTCTTTTCTGCAGTTTTTGCCTTCTTGGCGTCAGCAGCAGCCCGCTTTTTCTTCCATTTGGCTTCAAACGCTTTCACAGCCTTGGCGAGATCGGCTTCGGCCTTCGCTGCCAAACCGGCCTTCAGAGCTGCGATACGCTCTTTGGCGGCTGTCTCAGCAGCTTTGGCCGCTGCCGCAGTCTTGGCGTTTTGCAGGGTGGTCTTGGCTGCTGATGCCTTGGCCCGCAACGCTCTGACTTTGGCGCTCAACTTGGTGGCGGCGCCGGAGGCCGACTTGGCTGCGCGCTTGTCAGCGGCTTTTTTCGATTTGGCTGCTTTGTTTTTGGCCGCCGCCGCTTTTTTGCGCGCGGCTTCTACTGCTTTGCCTTGCGCCTGGACATCCTTCATCAGTTTGTCCAAAGCTGCTTGAGCCTTTTCAACCGCCGGCGATGCGACGGCTACCTTTTTTGCCGGAGCTGCACGCTTAGCGGCCGGGCGTTTTGCAACGCGGCGCTTAGCGGCTGCTTTCTTCTTTGCTACTTTTGCCATCTTTCATTCTCCTCAACGAATGTCAATCCACTAACATCTAGAACCATAGCACAAATAATGTACGCCACAGGCGTCGAGGGAATATTATTTTAAAAATCTAGGTTTTGCACGCTTTGCAACACATTTTTTTGAAAAAAAACGGGAATTTTGGGTATTTTTTTTAATTTTTTTCAGTTTTTTTGGATTTTTGGCAAAATTCAACGAAAACGTAACCGAAAAAACAAAATTCCCTTTCACATTGCCGCGGTTTATCCGAGACCGTATCAACGCTCAATCTGCACACCAAATTTTGTAGACGGCGACAAACAAAAACCAAATACACCGCCGCTCAAGCACAAATCAAACCCCGCAACGACGTAAATTCCGAGTTCGCTCCATAAAAAACTCACCAAACATTCCAAAAAATACTACTAAACTCCAGGTTTAGACTGTTTCTTCTATATCGAGCAGCCAAACGGACGTAAATCCAGGTGGGATAGGGGAAGATTTCCACACTTTTACAGGATTTATTGTTTCTTTTATCTACGCGCGGTTACAAACGGCAGAAAATTTCCCCGCTGCAGCGAGAAGTATCCTCGTTCAATTCACTTCCAGCACCACATCGACAGGGATAGCCCCCCCAAGGCGAATGGCACTTACTTAAAAGGACTTAGGCCAATTTATCGATCTCAACCCCGATCCTATCGATCTTGATTAAGAATACTGCGCGGAGGCCTGCCTCCGGCTGGGGCTTTCAGAAACTCTCGCCAGCAGGGATGCTGTCGGGACTACCACCAAAAGTAGGCGCTACAGGCGAAAGTAGGCGCCTTGAGCGAGAGTAAGCGCTTTAAGCAAGCGCCCAGGGGTGGAGCGGGAAACAGCGAAGCGCTGCTTCGCCTCGCGGAACGCCCAAAACCTCTGGCTTTGGGCTGGACCGATGCAAAACAGAACTCGACGCGGTGCGCGGACAAAAAAAAGGCCCGTCAGGGCCTTTTACAGTCGCGCCGCCTGCGTTCGCCATCAGCCGAGCACACTGAATATTCTCTTTTTGATGTCTTCCATACTCCCGGCGCCGGCAATTTGCGTGTAAACCGGTGCGCGGTTCTCATCGCCTGCGCCCTGTGCGCGGTAGAAACCGACCAGCGGTGCCGTTTGCTGGTGGTAGACCGCCAGTCGTTTGCGCACCGTTTCTTCTTTGTCGTCGTCGCGCTGAATGAGCGCCTCCCCGGTGTCGTCGTCAACGCCGTCGCGCGCGGGCGGGTTGTGTTGCAGGTGATAAATCCGCCCGGACGCCTCGTGCACCCGCCGGCCGCTCAGGCGCGCAACAATTTCCTCGTCCGCTACATGAATTTCAATGACATGATCGATATCGATCCCCGCGTCGCAAAGCGCTTCAGCCTGCGGAATAGTGCGCGGAAAGCCATCGAACAAAAAGCCGCGGGCGCAGTCGTTTTGAGCGATCCGCTCCTTTACCAGTGCGATAATCAAATCGTCCGACACCAGGCCGCCGGCCGCCATCACATCCTTGGCTTGCAGCCCCAGAGGGGTACCGGCCTTCACCGCGGCTCTGAGCATGTCCCCGGTCGATATTTGCGGAATACCGTAGTTTTCCATGATGAACTGGGCCTGAGTACCTTTTCCAGCGCCGGGCGCTCCCAATAAAATGACTCGCATTACGGAATGCTCCTTATAGAGTGTCAGAGGATACTGCCGGCGAGGCGCACGGGCCGCCTTATTAGCCGCTCACAGGAGACCGGGCTCCCGCAAAAATGGGCCTTACCATACACTTACGGCCCCTCAATCACAAGAATCCCCCGAAAGGCAGTGATAAGCTACTGTTTTTAAAGCGTTTAGTGGAAAGCTTTCGATTTTCTCGAAGGCGCATCCACAGCGCCGGGCGGCGTGCCGCCGGCCTGTTTTTTTGCGCCCTGCCGGCGGCTGTAGCGAGAGCGGGAACCCGTTCACCGCCGCGGGGTTGGAATTGATCTATAAATATTCAGTAAAATCACGACTATTCCCCTCGGGCGCCCTGTAGCGGCAGCGCGGCAATGCGGCGCCCGGGAAACTGTTGCGTACAGTAGTGACTACTATTATGAGGTGTATAAATGAAGGTCAGTGAACTTGCACGTCTATGGGAACAAACCGCCGCCGGGCAACTTACCGAGACAGTCTATACCCTGCGCCTGCCCGTGGAGGACGCGGCCAAATTGGAGGCGCTGTCTGAAATGTACCCCAAGCGCTCCCGCGAGCACCTGTTGACCGATTTACTGTCGGCGGCATTGGACGATCTGGAGAAAAGCCTTCCTTATATAAAAGGATCGCGCGTCATTGCCGAAGACGAACTGGGTGATCCGATGTTTGAGGATATAGGACCGACACCCCGGTTTTTGACACTGGCGAAAAAGCACCTGCAGCGACTGCAGAACCAGCAGTCTTCCGGCGGCCAAAACGGCGAAGACTAGGAGCCGATACCCGTCGACAGCGACATCGCGAAATGACTCCAAAGCGAGCACAACAGCACAAAACAACGCCAAATCTGTGACAGAGTACATTATAATGGCGGCCATATACGTTACTCTTTTCCAGCCTGACGCCGATGTTTGCCTGCGCGCGTCTGCGCCATCCAGGCAACGACCGCAACCATGGCGATATCAACGACAACGCTAATGGTAAAACCAGTGGCAAAACTAACAACGGGACAGTGATTATGGGACTCTTCTCGCGCACCAAAGCAGCCGAAAAAGATAACGACAGCCTGTTTGACGACAGTGATTTGCCCGGCAGCAGCGACCTCAACGAAAGTTTTCTAAACGAGCGGGAGGGCGCCGAGCCCACCATCGATGTACCGGAAAAACCCGCTCCCCCACCAGCGCCGGCCCGCTACGGTATCGAGGATGCGATAGCACTGATGCGCAAACTGCCGAAAGATGACAACGAAGTGGTGGTGACGGTGGTTAACAAGACACTCGAATCCACCCACATCCAAGTGGCCGACATTGTCCAGGACGCCAACGCCAAGGAGACGCGGCTGCGCGACCAACACAAAAAGCTGGAAACCGAAATCAAAGACCTGCAGCGCGAAATAGAGCGCCGCAATCGACAGATCGCCGAGATACTGGCCGACCTGAAAGAGACTTCAGAAGTCAGCCAGCGCTTGCAGTTGGCCTTGGAGCTGGAGAAAAAAACCAAGCCCGCCACCCAGTCCCGGACCTCAATTGCGGACACCAAGCCGCCCACTGCCAAACCGGCCGCCGCACCTCCTGCCACCGGCGCCGCCAAGCCGCCGGAACCCGGCCGCAAAACATCCGCCGCGCAGCCACAACGCCCGGTCGCGCCGACCACGGATCCCGCCAATCCCAAGCACTGAACGGCCAGCCGGCGGCGGCGCCCCGCTCCCCTATTTGACACGCGCTCTGTCGCCCGCGGCATTTTTTTGCTATAAAGCGCTGTAACTCTTTAACACTGCAGGACCGAACCATAATAACCCTGCACGCTATGGCCCTATAGAATGTGATCCACAGAAGTGCCTGAGCAGTAATAACCTAGGCGTCAGCCATTGATTAAAAGTCGTACAGCAACTGCCAATATGGGCCACCCGCAAAAGACACTACTGGAAAAGTTGTTTCAAAATCACGCCACCGATTTAGTGCGCTTTCTCACCCGCAAGCTCAAGAACGCCCAGGACGCAGAAGATATCGCTCAAAACGCCTTTATTCGCATCCAGCACCTGGCTGAAATGGGAAAGCTGGAAAACCCAAAAGCCTATCTGTATCAGACAGCGTCGAATCTGGCCATCGACCAGATCCGGCGGGAAAAACTGCACAGTAACTATGTGCAGGGAGAAATCACCCGCGGCCTTACCGGATCGGAGACCAGTCAGAGTAGCACCCTGTCCCCGGAACGACTGCTGGCGGCGCGACAGGATCTCACGCAGATGGAACAGGCCATCACCGGTTTGCCGCTCAAGTGCCGGCAGGTCTTCCTGCTGCACAGGGTCAAGGGCATGACCTACACAGAAATCGCCCGCGATATGTCCATTTCCGTCTCCAGCGTCGAAAAATACATTTTGCAGGCACTGAAAGCATGCAGACTGGCCCTGGCCAAGTCGAAAAATGCTGAACTTTAGTGCAGAAACATAGACAAAGTCATCAGATTTATTGCGTGGTTTGGTGCACTATTCGTCTAATGTGTTGTAACAAGCCCTGAATTGTGGCTCGTTATGCTAGAATCCGCGCCAATGCGCAAACTGGGGCAGACACCCCTGAAGTGAGTGCACGGCAGCGCGCAACCGGGTCCCGGTAAAGAACCGGTCCTGTAAAGAACCGGTCCTGTAAAAAGCCGGTCCTGTAAAGAACCGGCCCAAAGAACCGCAGGCGCAGGACTCAGCAGCGCGCGCAGGAGCAGGGAAGGCGCACAGAAGGCGCACAACAGTGACAGACAACGGCAGCCATGCAGTGCCGATGTGGTAATACGCGGGGAATCGAAGTTTATCGCGTGATTGCTGCTATAAATAATGATGGAGCTGGTAATAACGGGGCTGGTAATAGCCCGGATAGTAATGCCGGGTAGTAATGACAGGCCAAAGAAAGTGAGGCCGGTCGGAATTTGGCAGTTAACAGGGTCTGGACGTTATCAGGGTCCAAGACGTGTTGGGATCTGAAAGACAGTGAGATCTGAGAGGCACCGGGGTCTGAGAGACATCGGACATTGACGATTATCAGCGTTTGAAAACGATTAGATTTTAAAACAGTGGTTTGGTGACCACACAAAGCGGTAGACACACGCAATGGGCGAACAGGAATTACCTTACGAGAGCTTACTGGACGAGGCAACTGCCTGGGTCGTCCGGCTGCGCTCCGACCGTGTATCACCCGCTGACAAGCGGCGCTTCTCCCAATGGCTGAACCTCAGCCGACACCACGAGCAGGCTTTCGATGAGGTAGCCGAAACCTGGGAAACGTTGGGTGCGGCGGCTTATCTGTCACTCGATACCGGGACGGTAGCGCAAAAATCCCCGGCGTCTTTTTTCGAATTCCGCTGGTTTACCAATCTGGGCGGCCTGCCGGCAGGTATCGCCATGGCCACGGTGGCCGCGCTGGTGGTGCTGGCTTACAGCCTCTCGACCATCGCCCCTGAGACCACCACCTATACCAATACATTTGCCACCGCTACGGGGCAACAGCGGGCCGTGACGCTGCCTGACGGTTCCGTCGTACAACTCAATACCAAATCGACTATTGAAGTCATCTACACCGACCAGCAGCGCAAACTGGCGCTGCTGTCCGGTGAGGCTTATTTTGAGGTGGCACCGAATAAACAACGCCCGTTTATCGTCAGTGTCCACCAGGGCACTGTGGAGGCAGTGGGCACTGCCTTCAATATCTATGTGAAGGATAAAGAAACTGTCGTTAGCGTAACCGAAGGTGTGGTTAACGTTCGCGAAAAGCGCGACGCCAGCTCCCCCACGCCGCGCAGCACCCGAGTGGCCGTAGCTCAGCAGGTTAGCCTCGATAAGAGAGGGATCGGTCAGGTTGCCGGTTCCAACCTGGAAAAAGCCGTGGCCTGGCGTCAAAATACACTGATATTTGACGACATGCTGCTGCCCGATGCGATTGCGGAATTGAACCGGTATTTACAGGAACCGGTCGTTGCCGAAGACGCGTCACTAGCGAAGCTGCGCGTCTCCGGCACTTTCAGTCTCGAGGCACCGGAAGCCACATTGCAGGCGCTGGTGACCAGCTTCAATCTCACGACCGAACGGTCAGTCCCCCGGGGCCCCTTGTACCTGCGATTCGAATAGGCTATAACCGATCACTGCATCCGGGCCATAAGCCCGGACAGATCGCGGGTATAGGTGTCGGCCACAAACCCTAGCCTATATTCCTGTCTTTAAAGATAAAAATGATAAGCAAAAAGCGATAAGATAGGCGCTGGCAAGACCAGCGATCTCTCGCAATAGCACACTTATTTTTAATGCGAACACCCACGGCAACCGGGATAATAAGGCGATTTTCAGCACGTGCCAGTATCACACTGGTGGCGCTGTTTGCCGCTGTGTGCACCAACGGCGTGCAGGCGTCGCTCTCCGAAGGCCGCCATATTCAACTGGAACAGTTGCCGCTGATTGACGCCCTGATCGCAGTGGGCAAAAACAGCGACATCAGTGTTATTTTTCCCACAAGATTGTTAAAGGGGTATTACGCCCCCGCCGTAGAAGGGCACTACACAACGCTCGAGCTGCTGGAGCTGCTGCTGCACAATACCGGCCTTGAGGTTCGCCCCATCAACACCCACGTTGTCGCCATCACACCAGCGGAATATGACAGCACCGCTAAACCCGGCATGACCATCATCGAGGAGATCTCCGTTATCGGACGCTCGATCACCGGTTCGCGTATCCGCCGCTCCGATATTGAGGGCTCGGCACCGGTGGACATCATATCGGCGCCGGAACTGCGACTGGCGGGTTCGCAAACCCTGGGCGAGTTTCTGAAGTATGTACCGGCGGTCTCGGGCAACTCCACCAGCACCGCCATCAGCAACGGCGGTAATGGTACGGCGACGGTGACGCTGCGGGGCTTGCCGGCCAATAACACGCTGGTACTGCTCAACGGCAAACGCGTGGCCTTCAGCGGCGGCCTGGAAGGCGACGCCGTCGACCTTAACAGTATCTCTCCCGCTGCAGTGGACCGCATAGAAATTCTCAAAGACGGCGCCTCGGCCATTTATGGTTCGGACGCGATTGCCGGCGTCGTCAATATCATATTGAAACGGGAATTTGACGGGCTTTTTGTCGAACAGTATTACGGCGAGTCCGATCGCCGCGATCTGGAAACACTGACCACCAATCTCACCTGGGGTAAGGTCAGCGCCAAGGGCTCACTGCTGTTCAACGCCACCCTCTACGATCAAAACGGTATTTTCAGCCGCGACCGGAAGGTCTCCAGCGACGCCGACAGCCGCGCTCGGGGCGGCTCCGATCAGCGCTCCAGCGCCGTACCACTCGGACGCTTCACCCTGCCCGGCGATCAGGTGGTAACCCTCGATACAGATGCCGACAATGTGCCTCTGCCGGGTACAGAGGCTGCCGACTATCGCCCCGCCACCGACGAGGATGTGTTTAACTACCTCAGTCAAACGTCAACCATTTCCCCCTCTGAGCGCCAAAGTTTTTACCTCGCCGGCAGCTACCAGATCGGCGAGGAAACCACGCTGGAAGGCGACATCAGCTATACCGAGACCAGCTCTACGATTACGCTGGCGGCCACGCCGCTGTTTACCGCCTTTGAGGATGTGCCCATAGCGGTGGCCGCCGACAATATCTACAACCCGTTCGATGTCGAGATAACCGATGCGCGCAAGCGCCTGTTGGAACTCGAACCCCGGCGACAGGGCAACGACACCAAGACGCTGCGCGCTAACTTCGCGGTAGACGGCTACTGGGGCGATCTGCACTGGAACACCGGCGCCTACTGGAGCAAAACCGAGGCCACCGAAACCCTCACCAACCTGGTGGACGGCAACCGCGTCCAGCGGGCACTCGGACCGAGCGCACAGTGCCTCGGTTACGACATAGACGGCTGCGAACCGCTGAATATTTTCGGCCCGCCCGGCGCCATTGATGAAAAGCAACTTGCCTTTATCGCCGTAGACAGTCGCTCCGAAGGCAATACCAAACTGTACGGCCTGAATTTCAATGTCGGCACCACATTCGCCGGCACCGCGGCCGGTCCGCTGGAGTTCGCCGCGGGTATCGACCTGCGCCATGAATCGATCCGCTTCCTGCTGCAGGGACGCTCGGCCGAGGATACGTTTATCGGGGGCGGCACGTTTGACCCCACCATTGGTTCGCGCAATATTCGCGAGGCTTACACCGAGGTGCAGATTCCGCTGGTCAGACGCCACCCGGGTATTCACAGTCTGCATATGGAACTGGCGGCCAGACACTCCATCTACAGCGATTTTGAGAAAAGCACCACCCCCAAGCTCGGCATCCGCTACCGGCCGACGGCGGATATACTGATCCGGGCGGCCTACTCCGAGGGCTTTCGCGCGCCCAGCCTCAACGAGCTGCACCGCGGCGGCAGCCAGACCCAGGCCTTCCTGGTCGACCCCTGCTCCAATCCGCAAAATACCCGCGTACTGCCCGGCTGCAGCCAACTGAGTGACGACACCCGCATCCAGTATCTCACCGTGTTCGGCGGCGAGGTCAATCTCAAACCGGAAGAGTCGAGCAATCGCACCCTGGGCATTGTCTGGACGCCGGCGCTCAACCCGGGTCTGGTGATGAGTCTGGATTACTTCCAAATCAAACAAAAAAACGTGGTCGATGCCAGCGGCCAGTTTATCCTCAACCAAAACGCCTACAACAACCTGTTCCAGGATCGTGTTATTCGCGATGAAAACGGCGAGATTTCCCGCATCCTGGCGACATTCATTAATATCGGCCAGCGCGAGATTGCAGGTTTCGATATGAGCTGGAAGTATCAATGGTATTCGCTGGACAGCAATTTCATGGCCTCTTTCAACGCCTCACACCTGCAAAAGTTTCGCGACCAGATCGATCCCAGCGCACCGTCGAGCAATCTCGCCGGCACCTTCTCCGACGAGGCCTCCGAGGGCAATGGATCACTGCCGAAATGGAAACTGAATACCGGCATCCACTGGTCGCGCCAAAACCTCGAAGCCAGTTACACGATCAACTTTGTCAGCCGGCTGCGCGAGACCATCCCGCGCACCAGTATCCAGCGCCATATCGAGAACTGGATGACCCACGATGTGCAGTTCTCCTACAGCCTGCCGATCCAGAAAGGGTTCCGGTTCACCCTCGGCGCCGACAATCTGCTCGATAAGCAGCCGCCGTTTTCCGCCGCCGCGTTCAACGATAACTTCGATGCGCGCACTCATGACTTGAAAGGACGTTTTTGGTACGCTCGCTTCAGTCAATCCTTCTGAGTCATTCACCAGTCACTCACCACACTATCGATAGGTTTATCGCTATGCGTCAGCTCACCCTCGCCTGCCTGTTGGCCTGCCTTGCCCTTGTCACGCATGCCACGGAAAAGTTTCCCGGTATCAAAGAGATCATGAGCGCCGCCGACTTCGAGGCGGCCGGACTCGGCAAGTTATCCGCCGAGGAACTGGCGGCCCTGGACCGCTGGCTGATCCGCTACACCGCCAATGATGCGGAAACCATTCGCCGCGAGGTCGAGGAGGTAAAAGTCGAGTCCGATAAGGATATCCGCTCCCGCATCGAAGGCGCCTTTAGCGGCTGGGACGGGAAGACGGTGTTTCGCCTGCAGAACGGCCAGGTCTGGCAGCAGCGCCTGCAGGGTCGCTGGCGCACCAAGCTGGTCGACCCGGAAGTCATCATTTCCCGCAATATCTTCGGCTTTTATGAACTGGAAATTGTGGAAAAAGGCAGAAGTATCGGCGTCAAACGGTTGCGTTAGGCCGCAACCGGACGACATAGACGCCACGACCGACGCCGCCACTTTGGCAGTTTTGACCACTTTATTGACCAAAAACACTAAAATTTTTCAGGGGTGCTTTCCTCCACTCGTCTATAGGGAGTGCAGTCTCACCGTAGACGCCATTAAGAGCAGTTGAGACCCAGTTGTGTAGTCGCCGTTGCATGAACACAGCTACACAATCTCAGGTTGCTCAACCAATAAAAAAATTACTAATTAGAGGAAGACATTATGAGGATCAAGCACCCCCTGTCGCTCGCCGTCAGTATGGCGGTCCTGAGTGCGGGCACCCTCTCCTTCTCCAACGTCGCTCTGGCCCAGGGGAGTGAAGTGGATGAATTGATGGAAGAGGTCACAGTGACCGGTTCCCGCATTCAAAAAACCAACCTGATCAGCTCCAGCCCCGTCGTCCAGGTGGATGCAGACGACTTCCTGTACCGGGGTATTACCCGCGTCGAGGACCTGATCAATGACCTGCCCCAAGCCAGCGCAACCCAGACCTCGGGCATCGCCAATGGCTCCACCGGTACCGCCGTGCTGGACTTGCGCGGCCTCGGCCAGGAGCGCACCCTGGTGTTGATAGACGGCCGCCGGCTGCCGCCCGGCTCACCCATCTCCGATGGTATTGGCGCTGATATCAACCAGATTCCCGCCTCGCTGGTAAAACGCGCTGAAGTGCTGACCGGTGGCGCCTCTGCCGCCTACGGTTCCGACGCCGTTGCCGGGGTGGTCAACTTTATTATGGTGGATGACTTCGAAGGCGTGCGCCTGGATATTCAAAACAGTGTCTACCACCACGATAACGACAACGGCCGCCTGCAGGGCTTCGCCAGAGACCGGGGCTTCGATACACCCAACGGCTCGGTGACCGACGGTGACACCATCGATATCTCCTTTATCATCGGTGGCAATATCGGCGACGGCCGGGGCAATATCACCGCCTATGCCACCTACCGCGAAATCGACCCCGTGCTGCAGGCCGATCGCGACTACAGTGCCTGTTCTCTGGACGGCGCACCGGATTCATTTGTCTGCGGCGGCTCCAGCACCATTCCCCAGGGCCGCTTTACCGATTTCGGCGCCCTTAACGGTGACGACACCTCGGGCTACGACCTGATCCTGGACGGCAATGAGTTTGCGGATCGCAACGGCGAGCTGTTTAACTTCGGTCCGCTCAACTACTTTCAGCGTCCGGACGAACGCTATACGGCCGGGGTTTTCGCCAATTTTGAATTGAATCAAAACGCCGAAGTCTACACCCAGATGATGTTTATGGATACCCGCACCAACGCCCAGATCGCACCTTCAGGCGCCTTCTTCGTCACCGACGATTTGAACTGCGGCAATCCGTTTCTATCTGACCAGCAATTTCAGCGAATCTGTGGTGACTTCGGCCTGACGCGCGATGATAGGGTGAGCGATATCGTAGTGACCAGAACCAATCCGGTCACTATGGAAGAAACGGAAAGCAGAGGCTCCATCGCCATCGGCCGGCGCAATGTGGAAGGCGGTCCCCGCAATGACGATATCCGCCACACGTCTTTCCGCGGTGTGTTCGGCATCCGCGGTGAGATCAACGATAACTGGGCCTACGACTTTTACGGCCAGTACTCCGAAGTGTCACTGGAGCAGACTTACAATAACGACCTGTCCATCACCCGCATCAGGCGCGCCCTGGATGTTGTTTTGGACCCGGACCCAGAGTCCGATACGTTTGACCAGCCAGTATGTCAGTCGGTGGTTGACGGCAGTGACCCCAACTGCGTGCCCTGGAATATCTTCCAGGAAGGCCAGGTCACACAGGCGGCACTCGATTACCTGGTGCTGCCGCTGTTTGCCCGCGGCACTACCGATCAAAAAGTTTTCTCCGGTTATGTCACCGGTAACCTCGGTGACTACGGCTTGAAATTGCCGGCGGCAGAACGCGGCGTTGACGTAGTGGTCGGACTGGAATACCGTAGCGAAAACCTCACCTATGAACCGGATCAGGGTTACCTCAGCGGTGACGGTGCCGGCCAGGGCGGCCCGACACTGGGGGTTGACGGCGGTATCGATGTCAAGGAATTCTTCCTGGAGACCAGTGTGCCGATTATCGAAGGCAAGCGCTTTGCCGAGGCCCTGACGTTGGATTTGGGTTATCGCTATTCGGACTACTCCACCGACGAAACCACCAACACCTATAAGGTGGCCACGGCCTGGACCCCGAGTGTCGACCTGCGCTTTCGCGCCAGCTTCCAACGGGCAGTGCGGCACCCGAATATTCGCGAGCTGTTCCGGCCCAGTGGTATCGAGCTGTTTGATATGGCTAACGATCCCTGTGCCGGTGAGGTTGTCAACAACCGCATAGGCACGCGCAAGGTCGACGAGGACAATGGCGCGGTTTTCTATGAATTTAACCCCAACGGCCGGACGCTCGAGGAGTGCGTGCGCAGCGGCGTTACCCCCGGACAGTTCGGTAATATTTCCAGATCGCCGGCCGGCCAGTACAACGAGGTCAGGGGCGGCTCCCCGGACCTGGAACCGGAGGAATCCGATACGGTATCGGTAGGTTTCATCTACTCGCCGGAATTCGTAGAAGGACTCAATTTGAGTATCGATTACTTCGATATCGATGTTGAAAACGCAATCGATAATATCGGCTCAGAGTTCACCCTGAACCAGTGTCTCGATACCGGCGATGCGGAGTTTTGTGATCGTATCCGACGCGGCGAAACCACCGGTACCCTTTGGATCGGCGAGGACGCCATTATCTCCCCAGACGTCAATATTGGCTTCTTCAATGTCGAGGGTTTCGATATCAATGTCGACTATGAGTTCGATATCAGCGACTACGGCTCTGTCAATATCAACTATGTGGCCACTTACCTGACCACCTGGGACCGGGAGGATGTGCCGGGCCAGCCAGTGGTGGACTGCGTCGGCAAGTGGGGCGCTACTTGTGAAAACCCGAAGCCGGAGCTGGCCCATAATATGCGCGCGACCTGGTTTACGCCCTGGGATGTTACCCTGAGCGGTTCCTGGCGTCATATAGGTGCGGTTGACGATCTTGGGGAAAATGAAGCTGACTTCGATTCCCAAGACTACTTCGACCTGGCAGCGCTCTGGAACATCACCGACCAGACGCAACTGCGACTCGGCGTCAACAATGTGTTCGACAAGGAACCGCCGCTGACGGCCGATGCCGGTCCCAGCATCTACGGCAACGGCAACACCTTCCCGGGCACTTACGACGCTCTGGGCCGGTATATGTTCCTCGGTTTGAACGTGGGCTTCTAAGCACTGATTCACTCCAACCCTTAGCAACGGCGGGCACCTGGCCCGCCGTTTTTTTGTCCGGCCGTTACCCCCTTTTGCTGTTGCCCCGCATTACCCCTACCCTGCCGTCACGGGACTCTGTAGTATGTCCGACTTGAGTGTGTCCGACTTGAGTATGTACACCCCCGATAGGCTTTTCTCCCAACCATCAACCGATACGCACGCTACCCCTATGGAAACCGTAACCGCCTTTATGACCCTGCTGCTGGTGATGGACCCGCTCGGCAACATCCCGGTGTTTTTATCCGCGTTGAAAGACGTCCCGGATTCGCGTCGCCAGAAGGTCATTCTGCGCGAGCTGCTGATTGCCCTGCTGGTGCTGATAACCTTTTTGTTTGCCGGCCAATATCTGCTCAACCTGCTCGGCTTGAGCCAGGAAGCCATTCGTATCGCCGGCGCCATTGTGCTGTTTTTGATTGCACTGCGTATGATCTTCCCCCAACAGGGCGGCATTATGGGCGAGAGCCTGCAGGGGGAACCCTTTATCGTGCCGCTCGCCATTCCCTGTGTCGCCGGCCCCTCCACCCTGGCGGTGCTGATGTTGATGGCCAACAGCGAGGGCGAGCGCACCCTCGACTGGATCCTGGCACTGTGCGCCGCCTGGCTGGTCTCGAGCCTGATCCTGCTGGCTTCCACGCCGCTGTCGCGGGTGCTGGGCCAGCGCGGCCTGATCGCCGTGGAGCGCCTGATGGGCATGATCCTGGTGATGATATCGGTACAGATGTGCCTCGACGGCCTGGCCAACCTGTTGCCGGCGGCCGGCACCTAGCGAAACGGCGACAACCCAGGAGCCGGCAAGCAGACTCAGGGACCAATGGTACTTACTCAAGCATAGTTGTATCGGTTCACCGGTCACCGACCCAGTCACATCGACCTCGATTAAGCGTACTGAAGGTAGGTCTGGCTCCGGCTGAAGCCTTCAGAAACTCTCGACAGCAGGGATGCTGTCGAGAAGTCCCCATGGGTGGAGCGGGAAACAGCGAAGCGCTGCTTCGCCCCGCGAAACGCCCAAAGCCTCTGGCTTTGGGCTGGGCCCGCTTGCGGGGGTTCATCGAGGGGACGCCTAGTCCGTGCTTCTGAAGGCTTCAGCCGGAGCCAGACCGGCCCATTAGCACATATTTGCTTAAGGAAGTGCCATTAAGACTCAGGGACTCCCCTTAAGCCAAGGCGCGCCATTTTAACCAACCCAGCGCTGGCTGGGACAGATAACTGGTGCAACTATCTTCTCTTCAAGCAGGTGTCGTTGGACTCAAAGCCCGAATTTCGCCAGCTTCACATTGGTACTGCTGGCACGAGTGGCCAGAAATTTCTCTTTAAACGGCGTCAGCAGGGCAGCCACGCTGTGACGCTGCAAATGCCGATCAAAGATCGGATGGCTAATCAGGTTGCTCCAGGGCTGCACCCCCTCGCGCTGCAGTGACGTGCTGAGCACCGCCAGGGCCGCAATGTCGTTGTCGATCATATTGAGCGCGATCTGCGAGGTGCGTACAGACGTATGTCCCCAGCCTTTATTCACGGCCCGATCGAGACGCTGCTGGGCCCGGCGCAGAGTGGCCGCACCCGCGGCGCTATCGCCGATCAGGTTCTGGCTGTCGCCGAGATAAATCAGCAGCGAGATACGCGTGTCTTCGTCAAAGTGGCAAGACAGAAAACCGCCGGCCCGCGCCGCGCCGAAGCGCTCCACCGCGCGGGCGAAATCAGCGTCCATATAATCGGCAATCCCGCTCCAATAGGACATCCGCGCGCGCGCACAAGCGGCGGACCTGTGTCTACCGCCCACCGCACCATCGGCGCCGCTATCGACCGAAGCAATGACCCCTCGCAGCGCCTCGCTGTCGCGCTGCGCCAGTGCCAGGCGCGCCCGCAGATACACATTTTCCTTCCAGAATGCCCAGTGGTCATCGGTCGCCGGTTCGCCGCGCTGTCCCAGCAGCAGTTCCGCCTCTTTGAAGCGCTGCAAATTAATCAGCGCATCGGCCACGGTGGCGGTAGCCGATCTTTCATAAGCTTTGGAAAAATTGTACCTGACCGCAAACCGCAACAGTTCGTCATAGCGTCCGGCCTGGGCCAGGGCCCGCAGGCTGATCTTCAGCAAGCGCTCCTCCCCCGAGGTTTGATACATCTGATCGGCCAGGCGGATAGCTTCATCATAGCGGCCCATGACAATCAGCACTTCGAGAAAATTCTGTTTGATCACCGGGTGCAGCGGATCGATTTCCAGCGCCTGCTGATACTGTTGATAGGCGGCCGTCACTTCGTCCAGGGACAACAAGACATTGCCGAGCCACATGCGCGCCATAGTGTTGGACGGGTTCAGGGTCACCGAGCGATCGAACGACTCCCGGGCCAGTTGGAACTGCATTTGATATTCGTAGATCAGGCCCTGGGAGGCATGGGCTGCGGCCAGGTTGGGGTCGAGCGCCAGCGCCCGCGAGGCATTCTCCTGGGCCAACGTCAGCGCCTGGCCGTGGTCCATATCGGCGTACAACACGGAAAACAGGTAGGCATCGGCAAGGCCGGAGTAACCCATGGCACTCTGGGGATCGATCGCCACCGCCTGGGAGAATTTCTCCAGTGCCTTTTTGATACCCTCGGGGGTGCGTTGGTGCCAAAAATGTCGGCCCAGCAGGTACAGGTTGTGGGCGTCCTGATTGCGGATATCCTGCTGGGGCAGGCGCGGCGCCAACTGCGGCGCCACCCTGCCCACCACCGCCTCGGAAATCTCCCGCTGCACCGAAAACACATTATCGATAGCGCGGTCGTAGCTCTGGGACCAGATCGGAAAGCCGCTGCTGGTATTGGTCAACTGGATGGTGATGCGCGCATTGCCGTTCTGAATGCGCACCGTCCCCTCCACCAGCGACGCCACGCCCAGACGCCTGCCAATTTCACGCACATCCAGCGCCTGGTCTTTGAAGGCCTGGGACGAAGTGCGGGCCACCACTTTGATACCCGGCACCGAAATCAGCGCATTGCGTATATCCTCGGAAAGCCCTTCACTCAAAAATACCTCGTCCGCCTGGCCGGACAGATTGATAAACGGCATCACCGCCAATGTGGGCGGCTCCGCCGTGGCGGTGGCGGCGCTGCCGTCATCAGCACCACCGGCGTTGGTGAACACCTTGGCCAACGCGCCGTCACCGCCGCTGTCATGCAGCGCAAACACCACTGCCAGCAGCACAGCGGCGGCGGCCGCCAGCACCGGCCACCGCCGGTGGACAGACACGGACCCTGCCGGCGCGGGCTCGCGCTCTTCGGTTGGGGTTACAGGATGATCAGGCGGCATATCCTCGTGGCCCGCGATCTGCCGTGCGGCGCCGGGATTGTCGCAGGCAGGTGCGGGGCGAACATCGGCTATCAGCGCATAACCGCGTTTCGGAATAGTGCGCACATAGCGGCGCTCACGGTGGGTATCGCCGAGCAGCGTGCGCAGCTCCGAGACCGCCCGGGTCAGGACCTCCTCGCTCACCACCAGCCCCGTCCACACCCGTTCCAGCAGTTGCTCGCGGGTGACCACATCGCCCCGGGCGCTGGCCAGGCAGATCAGGACGTCCATAACTTTGGGCTCTACGTGAACCCGGTTATCGCCGCGTTTAAAACAACCCGACAGCGGCTCCACCCGCCATTCGCCCACCGAAAAGCCGGCCAACAGCTCGCGGCCCGGTAGGCTCTGCGGGACGTCACCACCTTCTTGGACGGACATCGCTTCTCTCCAACGCATCAAATGACTGCCGTCGCGGTTATTGTCGCGATCAACAATCAACAGAAGAAACTCAACTCTTTGATTTTATTACACTTTTAGCCATGCAAAGGTTTTCCGAAGGTTTCCTGCAGCGTATTTTAGCTTTTCTTGGGTATTTTTCCGAGTTCCCTCAGGTCGATTCGACCAGAAAAATTGACACTTGTTCTCACGTTTAGTCATGTGAGGACATTATTGTGGTCAGATTAGTTAGCCGCCTGCTGGCACCTGCAGCCACTGTTTACCGACCCGCCCTGCTTCTGTTTCGGACCCGATCGGCACTGCTGGCAACCGCTCTGGTCCTGGCGCTGCCAGTCGCCGGTATGCCCACTGACAGCACTATCGGACCCGCACACTCCTGCTCCCGAGACGATCACCCGGTGGGCTTTCATGGCCACTTCGCCTCCATTGAGCAGGCGGTGGTGGCTGCCACCAACCGCTTTAACCCCTACTCCATTCGCGAGGATCGAGAGTATATGGGCGCCGTTCTGCGCCACAAACACCCAGGCCAGGGTACAGGGGCCCCAGCCTTTACCTACACCGCTGCAGCGGGCCACGCCCACCAAGATCGCATCACGCTGAAGCTCAAAATACCCAGCGACTATAAAATTGTAGCCTTTTGGCACACCCACGGCGCCGAGCACTGGTCGCGCCGGTATTTCTCGGATGTGGACACCCGTCTTGCCAAGGACTGGAACCTGCCCTTCTACCTGGCTGACTTCAGCGGCCTGCTGCGTGTTTATAAGCCCGGCGGGCGAACGCTCTCCCACACCCAGGCCAGGCGCCTGGGACTCGGCTTGCGCACCGGCTATGCCAAGGGCAAAATCGTTACCCACCCCGACAACGGCGAGGCCATCAAGGTCAGCACTCGCATCCCGGCGGCCGGCACCACAATACTGGCGGGCGGGCCGGGTGCCCTATCCGCACAGTGTCAAATTCAACCGGCTGGCGGTATCTCCACTTGAGTGGGGACCGGGGCCTGCTAAACAGCGCCGTCAGGAACCGCTGGCCGCAACCAGCTTATCCAATTTATGCCGATAGCGACCGCTGACCGATTCATCAAGCGCCACTTTCGCGGCGTATTTGAGGCTCGATCGGGCTTGTTTCATATTGCCCAGGCGATAGTGAATCACCGCCGCCAGGTGATGAAAGCGATGCTCTTTGCGATAGCGCCTGATCGCATCCTTGACAAGGGCCAGCGCCGCTTCGGGATCGCCGGCATCGAAAGCCTCTTTGGCCTGGTTGTAACGGTAGTAAGGGTTGGTCTCGCGAAATGACTTGGCGAGGCGGTGGAACTGCCCGGCTTTGTCCGGCTCGCCGAGTTGGGTGTAGACGCGCCCGAGGTTGCTCAGGGCCACAAAGTCGCGGTGGGACAGGCGCAGGGCCTGCAGGTAGGCGATTTCCGCCTCCCGCAGCAGGCCGGCACGCCGGTATAGTGAACCCAGGCTACCCCACAGGTAGCTGACGTCCGGCTCCAGTTCGATGGCCTTGCGCAAATGGCGAAATGCCTCGGGGAATTCATCCTGATAAAAAAACTGGACGCCCCGGTTGTTGTAGTACTGGGCAGTGGCAAGTCGATCGCTGATGCGGCGCTGCCGGTAGTTGACGTCATAATCCTCGAGATTTAAGTCAACCACCTTGCTCTCACCACGTTTGAGATTCACCACGGCGTTGACATGTTTGTAAAACACGAACGTGTCCCGATCCTGCATCTCCCAGATGGGGGGTACATCGACCTCGTTGATATACACATCGATACTCAACGCCCGCGCCATCGCCACGAACATCAGTGTGAAAGACAGGCAGTTTCCCTCCTGATTCAGAAAAGTATCGCCGGCAGTATAGGTTTTGAACGGATCGTACTCGAGACCCAGAACACCTTTGTGAAATATCGCTTGCAGCAATTGCCGCAGTTTGGTGCCGTCGCCGGCGCGCCTGGAGACATAGCGTTCGAGGAACTCGCGCATCGGTTCACTGAGCGCAAAGACATCCTCCGCAGGCAAGATAACAGCGTCTGTGTCATCCACCAGGCCCCGCCCGCTCAACACCCGCTCGAGCTGCTGGTGGCTTGGTTGCGGCATCGGCAACGCCTCTAACTCGGCAACGCTTGGCATGCTCGAGCAGGCGCCGAGCAGCACCGCTATTGTCGCGGCCATCAACACCACGACGCCGGTTTTTAGAAATCTACTCATCACCCAACCTCCCAAGCGTTTTTACTATCATAGCCGGTTTGGGCAAATAATGACCACTGCGGACAACTCTGGCAGGATCGTCTAGTTAACGATAATCAAAAGTAGAAAGCGTTGTTACCCAGGGGTAAGTAATAATGACGGCAATCACCTCCAGCGCGGCCGGCGACACCGAGCCCGCGACCCTTTTCGGCCATCCGGTCGGTCTCTATGTCTGTTTCACCACCGAGCTGTGGGAGCGCTTTTCGTTCTACGGCATGAAGTACCTGCTGTTGCTGTACCTGACCAAATATCACCTGTTTACCGACAATGCCGGTTACGATGTCCTCGGCGCTTACGCCGGTCTGGTCTACGCGCTGCCGCTGATCGGCGGCCTGCTGGCAGACCGCTATCTCGGTTTTCGCAAGGCGGTCATCTTCGGCGCATTGCTGCTGACGGGGGGACACGCACTGATGGCCTATGAGGGTGCCGCAGCGATCGCCTACGCCGCCGGCACCACACTGCCCGAAGCGATCACTCTGCCCGACGGCACCTTGCTGGCAGCCGGTACTGTGTTGCAGGAGCGTTTGGTGATCCAGGACGTCGTCGCACTGGATGTTTTCTTTCTGGCCCTGGCGCTGATCACTGTTGGTGTGGGCTTTCTGAAACCGAATATCTCCACCATTGTCGGGCGCCTCTACGAACCGGGCGACAACCGCCGGGACTCCGGTTTTACTATCTTTTACATGGGCATCAATATCGGCTCCTTCACAGCGACCCTGTTGTGCGGCTGGCTCGGCGAAACCTATGGCTGGGGTTACGGCTTCGGCCTCGCCGGGATCGGCATGTTGCTGGGCCTGATCACCTTTCTCTACGGCCAGAAATATCTCTTTGGCCACGCCGAGCCCGCCAATCCGGCGCTGTTGAAAGAAAAGGCGTTGGGTCCCATCAATAAAGAGTGGGCGGTTTACCTCGGCGGTATTGCCTCGCTGGGGGTCGTGTGGCTGCTGGTGCAGCATGAGCCGGTGGTGCACCTGGCGCAAAACAGTCTGTTGATCGTGGCAATCGTCGGCCTGGTACTGTACGCCATGCTGCACCAGGAACATAAAGCGCGGGACTGGACCGCTATCGGCCTGGCGGGTTTTACCGCCGCTTTGGGATTGGTGTGGGCGTTTACCGATATCGATCTGTGGCTCGGCCTGATGCTGCTGGCCCTGGTCGGTTTTATCGGCTACGGCTACAAGGCCCACGACAGCGACGAGTACTCCCGCACGGTGGTACTGATGGTGCTGATCGTCTCGTCGGTGGTGTTCTGGGCCCTGTTCGAGCAGAGTGCCGGGTCTATGACCCTCTACGCCGACCGGGTGCTGGACCGCAGCTTCGGCGACGGCGAGGTGCGCGCCTCCATGTTCGGTTCACTGAATCCCGGCTTTATCATGTTGCTGGCGATTCCTTTCGCGGCGCTGTGGGTGTGGCTGGCCAAACGCGGCTGGGAACCCTCGACACCGGTGAAATTCGGCCTGGGTATCGCCCAGGCCGGGCTCGGGTTTGGTGCTCTGGTGCTGGGCGCGCAGTTTACCAACGAGGCCGGCAAGGTGGCCATGATCTGGCTGATCCTGGCTTACCTGCTGCACACCATGGGCGAATTGTGTCTGTCGCCGGTGGGTTTGTCGGCGGTTACCAAACTGTCCATCTTCCGCGTGGTGGGTGTCAGCATGGGCACCTGGTTTTTGGCTACGGCGCTATCGGAGACGGTGGCCACTCGTATCGGTAAGCTGGCCGCCGTCGACACCAGCAAAGCCGAGGCCGGCGATATCGCCACTGCGCTCGCCACCTACACCAACCTCTATGAATACCTGATGTGGTGGGGCCTCGGCGTGGGTCTGTTGATGATGCTTATCTCACCGATTCTGCGCAAGGGAATGCGCGGTATCCATTGAGCAATCGGGCGCCGGACCGTGACGGTCACCGGCGCCCGCCCCCGCGGCTACCAGCCGCACTGACGATCTTTGTTTTGCTCGTCGAGCCAGGTCTTCAGCGGCTGGAAATAATCGATGATAGCCGAGGCGTCCAGTAACGGCTGACCGGTGAGCGCCTCCATCGCCTCGGGCCAGGGCCGGCTCGCACCGAGTTCCATCATCGCCTGCAGCTTGTCGCCCGCCGCCGTGCTGTTGTAGATCGAACAGCGGTGCAACGGCCCTTCGTAACCGGCCGTTGCGCACACGGATTGATGAAACTGAAACTGTTGAATAAACGCGAGGAAATAGCGCATATAAGGTGTATTGCCGGGGATGTGAAACTTCGCGCCGGGATCGAAATGGGCTTCGGTGCGCGCCACCGGTGCGGCGATACCCTGGTATTTTTCCCGCAAATCCCACCACCCCTGGTTGTAGTTTTCCGGTGCCAACTCACCGTTAAAAACCTGCCAGCGCCACTTGTCTACCAGCAGGCCAAACGGTAAAAAGGCAATTTTTTCCAACGCCATATTCATCAGATAACCGAGGTCTTCCGAGGCCGGCGGCTCTTCTTTCAGTAACCCCAATTGCACCAGATAGCTCGGTGTTACCGACAGCGAGATGGTGTCGCCAAGCGCCTCGTGAAAGCCGTCATTGGCGCTGCCCTTGTAGAGATAGGGCTGGTCCTTGTAAGCGCGCTGGTAAAAATTGTGGCCGAGTTCGTGATGCACCGTTTGGAAGTCCTCGGCCGTCTTCTCGATGCACATCTTGATTCTCAGGTCGTCCTGGTTGTCGAGATTCCAGGCGCTGGCGTGACAGACGACTTCGCGATCGCGGGGTTTGGTAAACAGCGAGCGCTGCCAAAACGTCTCCGGCAGCGGCTTGAAACCGAGCGAGGTAAAAAACGCCTCGGCGATTTTCACCATATCGAGTTCGCTCATAGCGTGTTGTTCGATCAGTGCGGTCAGGTCGTAGCTCTGCTCGGAACCTTCCGGTTTCACCAGGTCGTAGAGGTTGCCCCACTGCTGGGCCCACATGTTACCCAGCAGATGGGCCGGGATTTTGCCGGAATCGGGCACCACGTCGTCGCCGTAGTGGTCGCTGAGTTTCGCCCGCACATGGCAGTGCAGTGCATCGTAAAGCGGCTTGACCTTGTTCCACTGGGCATCGATATCAGCGGCAAACGCGTCGGCTTCCATATCGTATTTGGAGCGCCACATGACACTCAGGTTGTCGTAACCCAACTGCCGGGCACCGGCGTTGGCAATCTCGACCTGGCGCTGGTACTTTTCGCGCATCGGCGGCGACACAGTGCGCCACCCCGCCCACAGCTCTTTCAGCAGTTCCGGATCGCGGCTGGTGGCGAGAATTTTTGTCATGTCTTGGAGGCTGTAGCAGCGCTCGGTATTACAGTACTGACCCTTGCCATAGGTGGCCTGCAGTTCGGAGCCGATCTCCGCCAGTTCACCGGCCAGTTCGGCATCGGCCGGGGCCGGAAAGCTCAGGTCTTGCTTCAGGCGGTTGAGCTTGCGGCGGGTATCCGCATCCAGGTCGAGTTGATCGAAGCGCGCCGCCTCCTCGGCGTACTGGACTGACAGCAGGGTGTATTCCTGAATTGCGCGAGCCTCGACGAACTGGCTGTCGACATTGATAAAGTTGGCGGCCAGCCAGGCCGCACGCGCGGCGTACTCGGCGGTCGCCTCGAGTTTGGCCTCCGCTTCCTGCAAAAACGCCCGGGCATCGGCCGCAGTGAGCGCCGGCGCCGCCTCGGGTGCCTCGGTCGTAGCGCTGGGACCACAAGCCGCGAGGGCGGCAAAAACCAGCGCCGTTGCCGTTGTTTTGAAACTTTTCATCGTTTTTCCCCAATAAGTATGGACGGATACTGTGATTAAACGAATGGCGGCGTGTTTACCTGAACCCCGCCCACTCGCCGGCGGGCAGGATTTCCGTTTCGGCCCTGGCCGCCGCCAGCCACTCGACCATGGGTGGCAGTTGCAGCAGGCGTTCGACATAGGCCTGGCTGGGGGGCGAAAACGGCAACCGATAGGTTTGGATACGAAATGCCACAGGGGCAAATACAACGTCGGCGATACTCCATTCGCCAAACAATCCGGGGCCGGCGCTGGTCTCGAGCCGCTCGGACCAGAGTTGGTCCAGGCGGGCGATATCGGTTTCCACCCCCTGCAGCAGAGGCGCCGCAAAGGGTTCGAGCCGGCAGTTCATGGGATAGTGAGAGCGCAGGGCGCCAAAGCCCGAGTGCATTTCCATGGCCGCCGACAGCGCCGCGGCCTCGTCACTGCGCGCCGCCGGCCAGGCGACGCTGGTCGGGTAGTGGCGGCGTACATATTCGATAATGGCGAGTGAATCCCAGACCTTGTTCTCGCCGTCGATCAGCACCGGCACCAGGCGACTGGGGGAATACTGGCCGATCTCGTTCTGGAAGTTGCTGGTGCTCAGTGGCAACCGCACTTCATCGAAGCTGATATCGTTCAGTTTTAAATAGAGCCAGGCACGCAGGGACCAGCTCGAGTAGTTTTTATTGCCGATAACCAGAGTCGGTGTTGCCATGTCGAGCCTCACATTGTGGATTGTCGGTAGCAGACAGTGCTTCGGTAATCCAGCGCGGTGCGGGAGTATCTCCCTCTCGCGGTGGCACGGTGCGGGGACGTAACTTCAGTTGCGTCCCCCTAGCATGGTGCCACTCCCCTTTCTTAAAGCACCACCTCCGGCGGCACGGTGCGGGGACGTAACTTCAGTTGCGTCCCCTTAGAATGGTGACACCCCCCTTTCTTAAAGCACCCCCTCCTTCGCCTCATCCCACCACTTATCCATGGTTTCCAAAGACAAACTCTCCAGATTGACACCCTGCTCCCGGGCCTTGTCCTCAATATAGCGAAACCGGCGCTCAAACTTCCGATTGCCACTGCGCAGAGTCGCCTCGGCATCCAATTTCAAATGGCGACTTAAGTTTACCGTTGCAAACAGCAAGTCACCCAACTCTCCGGCGACTGCCGCACTATCCCCCGCCGCCAGCGCCGCTTTCACCTCCGCCAGCTCTTCTTCAATCTTGCCGACCACCCCGGCAGTATCGGCCCAGTCAAAACCGACACCGGCGGCCCGCTTCTGCAACTTGGCCGCGCGACTCAACGCCGGCAGTGTCAACGGCACGTCATCGAGGATACCGGCTTTACCCTTGGCCGCCCGCTCCTCCGACTTGAGTGCCTCCCAGTTGGCCTTGATCGCCTCTTCGTCCCGCGTGCCCTGCTCCACCCGACTGTGCAGAGTACCGTCGGGAAAAACATGGGGATGGCGGCGCACCAGCTTGTCCACCAGTTCGGAGACAATGTCCGGAAATGAAAAATAGCCGTCCTCCTGTCCCAGGCGGCTGTAGAACACCACCTGAAACAACAGATCACCCAGTTCTTCTTTGAGATGGGCGTAGTCGGCTTTTTCAATGGCATCCACCACCTCGTAAGCCTCCTCGAGGGTGGAAGGGGTAATAGACAAATAATCCTGCTGCAGGTCCCAGGGACAACCGGTATCCGGCTCCCGCAATCTCGACATTAAATACAACAGATCATCCAAAGAGTAGGTTTCAGAATTGCTTGCCACGGGTTAGTCCTGTTCCGGTTTTTCGCTGGGCCGACCGCCGTCCCGTTACTGCTAATGCTTGCGCCGTGCCGAGGCGACGTTGGGCAGTTGATTGAGACGGGCCAGAATACGGCTGAGTTCATTGAAGCTGCGAATTTCCAGTGTCACCGCCATATCCACCGTATTTTTACGCTTGTCCGACAGCGTCTGCATAGAACTGATATTGATGCGGGCCTGGTCCAACAACGCCGTAATATCTTTCAGCAAACCGTGGCGGTCGAAAGCCTCGATAATCACCTCCACCGAGTACACACTCTGCGGCGCCTCGCCCCAGTCCACCTGGATAATACGATCCGGCTCTTCGGCCTGTAACCGCAACACATTGCTGCAGTCCTGGCGGTGGATGGACACCCCTTTGCCGAGTGTGATGTAACCGGCGATGGCGTCGCCCGGCACCGGATTGCAACACCGCGCGATGGAGGTAAGCAGATTGCCGACGCCGTCGATATAAACATCGGCGTCGTCTTTGCGGGCCGAGGCACGCCCCGTCAATGATAGCGTCGGCTCGCCGGTGCGGTTCCCATACGACATTTTTTGCGCAACGCTCAAAACCTGGCCAACCCCCAGATCACTGGCCCCCACCGCGGCGTAGAGGTCGTCGAGACTCTTCAGTTTGAGCGCGCCGGCCAGGCTCTCGAAGTCCAGGTTCTCGACCGCCAGCCGGCGAAATTCCCGGTCCAAAATAGCCCGCCCGTCGGCAATATTCTGGTCCCGCGCCTGCTGCTTGAACCACTGCTGTACCTTGGCCCGCCCCCGGGAGGTGGTCAGGTAGCCGAGCCCCGGCGACAGCCAGTCGCGGCTCGGCGCCTCGCGCTTGCCGGTCAGGATTTCGACCTGATTGGCGGTTTTCAAGGTATGGTTCAAGGGCACGATACGGCCGTTGACCTTGGCCCCCCGGCAGCGGTTGCCGACGTCGGTGTGAATGCGGTAAGCAAAATCCAGCGGGGTGGCGCCCTGGGGCAGATCGATAATATGGCCCTCGGGGGTAAACACATAGATGCGGTCCTGCTCCACACCGCCGATCAGATCGTCCTGCAACGGGTTGCCGCCCACCTCGTCATGCCATTCGAGCACCTGGCGCAGCCAGGCGATCTTTTGTTCGTAGCTGTCTTCAGTGCCGTCGCGGTCGGCACCCTTATAACGCCAGTGGGCACAGACCCCGAATTCGGCGTCCTCATGCATGGCGTAGGTGCGAATCTGAACCTCCAGCACCTTGCGCTCCGGACCGATAACCGCGGTATGCAGGGACCGGTAGCCGTTTTCTTTCGGCGAGGCGATATAGTCGTCAAATTCATTGGGGATATTGCGCCACAGGCTGTGCACGATTCCCAGCACCGAATAGCAGTCGCGCACCGTCGGCACCAGGATGCGCACGGCGCGAATATCATAGACCTGGGAGAAACCGATGTCTTTGCGGCGCATCTTGCGCCAGATACTGTAGATATGCTTGGCCCGGCCACTGATCTGGGCATCGATGGATGCGCCGGTCAGGGATTCCTGCAGGGTGTCGATCACGCTGTCGATATAGCGCTGGCGATTGAGGCGGCGCTCATCCAGCAGCTTGGCGATATGCTTGTAATCCTCCGGCTCCAGATAGCGGAACGACAGGTCCTCCAATTCCCATTTGATATGTCCGATCCCGAGCCGGTGGGCCAGGGGGGCATACACCTCGGCCACCTCTTTGGCCACCCGGCGGCGCTTTTCCTCCGGCGCCGCTTTTACCGCGCGAATCGCGCAGGTGCGCTCGGCCAGCTTGATCAATGCCACCCGCACATCATCGACCATGGCCACCAGCATTTTGCGGACATTGTTGGCCTGGTCCTGGTATCGCTTGCCGAAGACGTTCTGGTCGGAGTCGTTGCGCAGGGTGCTGATCGCCGCCATTCGCACCACCCCTTCCACCAGATCGGCGACCGCCTCCCCAAGCACGTCGTTGACCCGGGCGAGAGGCAGTTTCTCTTCCCGTATCGCCCGGTAGACAATCGCCGCCAGCAGCGACTCCAGGTCCAGCCGCAGCTCGGCCAGAATCTCGGTCATCTCCAGACCGGTGCGAAAGCTGCTGGTACCCTTGGACCAGATATTCTCCGAATCATTGGCCTCGCGCTCGGCCTCCAGGCTGAGTGCGCAGGCCCGTTGCAGGCGCTCCGCGTCCCCCTGGGACAGGCCGGCCATGGCGATAATGCGCCGGGTCCAGGCGCCGGTGTCGACCTTACCGTCGGCAGTGGTTGGTTGATCTTCTCTGACTTTAACCATAAATTCCGCGCCGTCGAGCCGCTACCCATCGGGCAGTCGACCGGCGACCGTTATGTCCCAAACACACCCGAGGAGAGGTAGCGGTCCCCCCGGTCACAGACGATCGCCACAATGACGGCCTGCTCCAATTCCTTGCTCATACGCAGCGCGCCGGCTACGCAGCCGCCCGACGAGGGGCCGGCGAATATACCTTCTTCCCGCGCCAGTGCCCGCATGGTCTCTTCCGCCTCCGCCTGCGGCATATTGATAATATGATCAACTCTCGAGGCATCGAAAATAGCCGGCATGTAGGCGGCCGGCCAGCGCCGAATCCCGGGAATGGAGTCGCCCTCTTCCGGTTGCAAACCAATGATTTGAATGGCGGGATTGCGCTCTTTCAGGTAGGCCGAGGCCCCCATAATGGTACCCGTGGTGCCCATGGAACACACCAGGTGGGTAATATTACCGCCGGTTTGCTGCCACAACTCGGGGCCTGTGGTGGTGTAGTGGGCCAGCGGGTTATCGGCGTTGCCGAACTGGTCCAGCACCTTGCCCTTGCCCTCTCGCTCCATCGCCTTGGCGAGGTCGCGCGCGCCCTCCATACTCTCTTCCTGAGTGACCGAAATCAGCCTGGCACCATAGGCGGTCATGGCCGCCTTGCGCTCATCGGTCATGTTGTCCGGCATGATCAGGATCATCCGATAGCCCTTGATCGCCGCCGCCATCGCCAGGGCAATGCCCGTGTTGCCGCTGGTGGCCTCGATCAGGGTGTCCCCGGGCTTAATCTCCCCGCGCTGTTCCGCCCGATTGATCATCGACAGCGCCGGGCGGTCCTTGACCGAGCCCGCCGGATTGTTGCCCTCGAGCTTGACCAGCACTGTATTAGAGGTATTGCCCGGCAAACGCTGCAACCGCACCAGTGGCGTATTGCCGATACAGGACTCTATCGTGGGGTACTCCATAAACAACCTTATTTGTCATTCGGGCGGAAAACGTTCAGTCTGTTACCCGGAGAGTGAGTATTCTATCGTTGAAAGCGATGGGGTGAAAATCATTCTTTGACTGGATATTCTATGCTACTCAGCAACAGCCGGAGCTCCTGGTGCTATGGCGCGCAAGACAATAAGAAACAAAATCCTCCAACTCGCCCTGGTGCCCGCTCTGGTTGTCGCCCTGCTGCTGGGCGGCGGACTGACAGCCCTCTACCTGCAACAACTGGAGACACTGCCACAGGAGCGAGGAACCGCGACGAGCACGCAACTGGCCCGGCTTAGCCAACCCCTGCTCGAACAAGGCGATACCCGCCTGCTGCAAAGCCTGCTGGAGGCCGCTCTCGAGGAGCGCGATATACGGGGAATCGCCATTTTCGACCGCAACGGCAAGGCGATAGTTCAAATCGGACCGAAAATCCCCCTGCCCCGGGACTTGACACTGCCCGGCGCCGCGCCGGCCCCGCTCGCCGGCAGCCAGGGCAGTTACCACATTGCCCCCATTGGGCCCGCCGCCGGGGGGGCAGAGTTCGGCTGGCTGGTGATCGAGTTGACTGCAACACCTTTTGTACTGGCTAAGTACCGCGGTATCGTGCTGGCGCTGGTCTGTATTCTGGTGGTGTTGGTGTGTGCGGCATTTATGACGCTGCGCCTGAGCCGCACCATCTCCGCTCCGCTCAAACAACTCACCCAGGGCATCTACCGGCTGGCCGCCGGGGATATGAAAACGCGCATCTCGGTCTCCCCCGGCAACGAGTTCAATGAACTGGCCATCGCGGTGAACAAGATGGCACTGATGCTGGAGCAGTCGCACCGGGAAATGCAGCAGCATATCGACCAGTCCACCGATGATCTCCGCGAGACGCTGGAGACCATTGAAATCCAAAACATCGAACTGGACCTTGCGCGCAAAGAGGCACTGGAGGCGAGCCGGGTCAAATCCGCGTTTCTGGCCAATACCAGCCACGAGATCCGCACACCGCTCAACGGCATTATCGGCTTCACCAATCTGCTGCTGAAGTCGGAGTTGACCGGCCAACAGAAGGAGTATCTGCGCACCATTGAAAGTTCGTCCCAGGGTCTGTTGACCATCATCAACGATATCCTGGACTTCTCGCGGATCGAAGCCGGCAAATTGGTCCTGGACTACGTGTCCCTGCACCTGCGCCAGATCATCGACCAGACGTTACAGATACTGGCGCCGGCCGCCCACAAAAAAAAATTGCAGCTTATCTCGCTAATCGACCACGATGTGCCGCTGCATCTGTTCGGCGATCCTTTGCGCCTGAAACAAGTCCTCACCAACCTGGTCAGCAACGCCATTAAGTTCTCCAGCAAAGGCAACGTTATCGTGCGGGTAGAGCGGGAGAACCAGTCCATTTTGAAGTTCAGCGTTTCCGACGCCGGTATAGGGCTGTCCAAAGCCCAGCAGGACAATCTGTTCAGTGCGTTTTCCCAGGCCGACGCCTCCAGCCGCCGGGCCCAGGGCGGCACCGGTCTCGGGCTCGCCATCTCCAAGGGGCTGGTAGAGCGTATGGGAGGCGATATCGGCGTCCACAGTCGCCCCGGCGAGGGGGCAACGTTTTGGTTCACCGCCCACCTGGGCATTGACCACGGTGCCGATCAGGAAACGACTTATACCGGCCTGAACAACCGCCGGGTCGGTATTTTCGAAACCAATGCCATGGTGCAGCTACAACTCTGTCACTTTTTTGCCACCTGGCAGGTAACCCCGTTGGAGATCGACAATGTCCACGACATACTGCCGTCAGTGCAGCGGCAGAAAAGCGCCGGCGAGCCGGTAGACCTACTGATATTCGACGCCTACGCCACCGACCATGCCATTGCCACCGAGGCACTGTGCGGCCTGATAAACCAGCTCGAGCAGCATTTCGGCTGCCGCACCCTGGTGTTGACGGCGCCCGCCAGCCAACACCAACTGGCCGCAGAACTGCAAGACACGGGAGCGGTGTTCGTCAACCGGCCACTTTGCCACGATCGCCTGTACCAGGCGATGGCGGGCCAGTTACAGATCGCCGTGGACAGCGTCGAAGACGCCGCGCCTGTGCCCAAAGTCAGGCCCCTGAAAGACGGCCAGGCGCCCAAGGTATTGGTGGTGGACGACAACTTTGCCAACCTGAAGCTGGTGGGGGAGCTGCTCACCGATCTGGGAGTCGACACGGAGCTTGCCCGCAGCGGTGTAGAGGCGATTGAACTGTGCTCGAAACAGCGTTTCGATCTGATTTTTATGGATATCCAGATGCCGGGGATGGACGGCCTGGAGACCTCTCAGCGCCTGCGCGGCCGCGAGCACCGCGACCAGCATACCCCCATTGTGGCACTCACCGCCCACGCCCTCGGCGAACAGCGCTCGCAGTTGCTGCTATCGGGCATGGACGACTATCTCAGCAAACCGGCCTCCGAGGCGCAGCTTGCCCATATGATCAACCGTTGGCTGGAGACCCCGGCCAGTGCCCGAGCCCATGCCATTTCCTCCCCGGCCTTGGCCCCCGAGTCCCCCCAGGTCGAGGAGTCACCGGTCGCCGAACCCGTGGTCGATCTCGCCGAAAGCCTGCGCCTCAGCAACGGTAAAACAACGCTGGCCAAAGATATGTTGGCCATGCTGATCGCCTCACTGCCGGGCTGTATGAACTCATTGCAAAAGGCATTTCGCGATGCGGACTACCCTGAGTTGGAGGAACTCGTCCACCAGCTCCACGGTGGTTGCTGTTACTGCGGTGTGCCGCGTCTGAAAGAATCCAGCAAAGCGCTGGAAACCCGCCTGCAAAACGGCAACTATGACGACTTGGAAGGATTGGTCGGCGATTTGACCGGTGAGATAAACAGGTTGTTGCGTTGGGTTAAAACGCAAAACCTCGACGAGCTGTTTCAGCAGACGTCGAAGCCGGCGGTGCACTAGAACCTGATAGCTAAGCGATAAGCCCGCATGTGTTCCGAACACAGACGCCAGTCCCAAGAGCAACGCCTCATTTGATCTCCTTTTTGTCACTGCTCGGGTTAACATCCAATAACTTCTCTCGAAGTTTCAGCAACTGCTCTTTCTCATTGTTGCGAATTATCTGTTTTTGCTTCTCCTTCTCCGCCTCCTGCCGTTCTTTTTCCTTGACCTGCTCCTCGTCGATCAGGATGCTCTCATCGTCCTCGTCTTCACTGTCAGTACCCTCCATGAGCGGGCGAATGGCTTTATAGATCGCAACAACTCCGGGCATGGTTGGCCGCGGGATGTAAGTGCCCTGGTGGGCATAGAGTGTCCTGGCGAGCCAAACGTACCGGATAATCGGTTTGTCATATTTTTTGGCAAAAGAGATAATGTCAAATGCCTCCTCGTCTTTTCCCTTACACAATATCGTTGGCAAAGGGGTTTCGTTCTCGCGATAATATAAGGCCACGGCAAAGTGAGTGGGATTGACCACCACGGCATCGGCTTTTTCCACCAGCTTATCGATATTTTTGGGCTCGCTCTCCAGTATCTCCTGGCGCACGGCGTCGCGCTGCCCTTTGACATGCGGATCGCCCTCAGAATCCTTGTGTTCCCGCTTCACCTCGTCGATCGACATCTTTAGCTGTTTTTTGTGAAAATACTTCTGCATAGCGAAGTCAAAGACCGACAAAATCAACAAAATCGCCAGGGCAACGACCACAACCCTGCTATACAGAACGGAACTCGCGCGCCAAAACATTTCCAAGTCTCCCGTAGGCAACAGGAATAAGGTCGGCACATACTTCTTTATCAGCATATAAAATACGACAGTGATAACGGCTGTTTTGACAACATTGTTCAACAACTCGTACAGTTTTCTCATGGAAAACATGTTTTTTAATGTTGCTACGGGGTTGAGTTTAGCGAAGTCTATTTTTAAAGCCTTTGGTGAAAAAATCGGACCTGTTTGTATCCACGTGCCGATAATTTTCAAGAAAAATGCGATAGCAACGATAATAAGAACGACAGCAATCGTGTCCACAGCCAATTTTCCGACCACTTCACCGGCTGCCTGTGTAAATGAACCATTGCTTCGCAAAATAGCAAAAAGGATGGCCTCCTTTCCCTTTGCCATCAACACCTCTCCCATTGCAAAAAGCATACCGAAAACGACAATAGCGGTGATGAGTTTGGTGATATCCTGGCTTAAGCCCACCTGTCCCTTGTCGCGGGAATCCTTGATTTTCTTTTCCGTGGGCTCTTCGGTCTTTTCGCTCATGAGATGCCACTATCTAGGTTGTTTACTTAATCTCTAAATTGTCTTGCTATTTGATAGCACTAGCTGGAAAAAGGTGTAAAAAATAACAAATTTAAAGACGCTTTTAAGTTATTAAACGCCTCTACTTCAAGCATACCGTAGTACCAAAGAGAGCCGGCGTACATCGCGAGGGCAAGCAGCGACACCAGCGACTTTGCCGGCATGGACAGAAAAAACACCTGTAACTGCGGGCTGAAAAGGCCAATGATTGCAAAGGCCAGATCAACTAACAGGGTGACAACAAGGACAGGGAGAACATACAGCATTATTTTCTGTGTCATATCACTAAATTGTTCAATAACCAACTGCTCTCCTGAGAACAACGGTTTTGGGAAAATATCGGATATCGGCCAAAAGATATAAGTCTCGATCACCAACATAAAGATGGTTGCAAACAGGCCGGCTTCAATGATTAGAACCACAAACGTCTTCTGCATAAATGATCCCAGCAGCGTTGTACTTCCCAATGACGGATCAAACATCTGACCACTAGTCGCCCCACGCTGGTTGTCGATAATGGCGCCAATTGACAGAAAAAGATGGAATGGCAAAGAAAGCAGAAAACCAATCACCATACCGATGCCGGCTTCCTTCAACATGATAAAAGCGATCTTTAGGGGCCCGAAATTGCTGGGGTCCACCGTATAATAATTTTTGGCCGCTATTGGCATGGCGACAGAAATGACAATGGCGGTTTTGAGCAGTCCCCGTACTTCTTTTAGCCCCATTGCCGGTACGAACAAGAGTGCCAGGTGAATACGCGGCATGGCCAGTGCCAGAGACAGTATTGCCTGGGAGATATTTTGAAATAAGACCTGGTCCATACCCGGTTAACTCAAGCATCGCTTACGGATTAAAACAGTGGCTTTAAGGTTTTCATAAACCCACGTAGAAAAAGTAAAGTTGAGCTAAAGTTGAGCCAAAACCGGACTAGACTTTATCTCTGCAGCGCAACCTTGGCACTCACTTGACATAGATAATCTGGTTGAATGCAGCATTAGTTAAATTGATCATTTCGCTGGCAACCCACCCTCCCGTGGCAAAAAGGGCTATCCCAACGGCCACCAACTTTATCGCGAAAGGCAAGGTCTGATCCTGTACTTGAATCAGCGTTTGAACGAGCGAAGTGATAACACCGAAGATAACCGCTGCAAGCAAAGCCGGCGCCGATAGTAAAACCACTAACAGCAGACCTTTTTGAAATAATGCAATACTCTCTAGAGCCATAATCTATTTACTCTGTGGCACAACTTTCACGAAGGCGAAAGCTTTCAGTGGCTAAAGATATTGGCCACTATTATTAAAGAGTTCACTTTTGCTCAAAGATGACGCCTGCCAGAATGCTATACATAAGACAACGCCAGACTCTGCAACAGCTTTGCCCAGCCCTCAACCAATACGAATAAAAGTATTTTTAACGGCAGCGAGACTGTCATGGGTGACACCATCTGCATGCCGAGGGCCAAAAGAATATTCGACACGAGCAAGTCAACAATGATGAAAGGCACATAGATCAAAAAACCTATCTGCAATGCCGTTTGCAGCTCGGAGACGACAAAAGAAGGCACGAGCAAAAGAAAGTTTTCTTTCGTTATAGTCTCATACATTTCTTCAGGCCAGAGTTCCTTTGCCGTCTCCATCATCATAATCTGTACATCCGGGTGGTTTTGTTTGAGCATAAAATCCCGAATAGGTTCTGATAATTCTCCGACACTATCGAGCATTGAAGTAATGCTCTGATCTTCCAACGACAAGTCATCGACCTTGGTATTAACCTGCTGGATAGTCGGCGCCATGACGAACAGCGTCACCGCCAGCGATATACCATAGAGCACCATATTCGGCGGCACCTGCTGTATGCCCATGGCATTGCGCACTATCATCAACACCATCGAAATCTTTAAAAAAGATGTGGTTACCACTAACAGGAAAGGCAATATCGAAAGTGATGCCAGTAGCAGTATTAACGGATAGGGTTCGAAACCTTCACCTGTCACGAGTGTAACCAGCGCTTTTGTATCTCAATAGCAAGCTTCCCATCCACCTCCACCAATTGCCCGCGGGCCAACTCCAGATCGTTATGAGTCAGTTGCACCAACCCCCTGTCGGGAGAATTGATGGTATACAGCTTTCCTTCGACGAGATTGTGAAGGTCTTTTACGGTAAAGTTGACGGACCCCAAGCGAACATCAACGCTTATAGGCAAGTCGCCAATCGGCAGCACCTCTTCCCGATCGCCCTCTTCCGGGTTCGAATCATCTCCGTGATCGTCATAGGTCACTTCCATATCATCACTGATAAGCTCTTCGTCTTCCCGGTTTGTATCTTCTTCACTCATATTTTTTTCCCACCTGTTAATTTTTAGTTGGTATTGGTTGTTTGCCAGCTCGATAGTGACAGATAAGTTAAGGGGGCCCAACGGTAGGATGCCGCTACCATCCGCACCAAAATTATTGTCTTTAAAAAACAGGAGATCGCCGACTTCGAGCTGATTGGCTTCGAGTATACCCAAATTAATAGAGCCCAGAACAACGTTAGCCTTGATCTTCAACGTTTCGGGAAAAGTGTCTTTGGCAATATTTCTAAACGCGCGCTGGTTAATTACCTGCAGGCAAGTTGACTTGGTCATTGCCAAAGACGTCTTAAGCCCCAGGTCATCACTTCCGTAATGCAGGTCAAGCACAACCAGATCTTCAGGGGCAACAGCGGAGCTTACAATCTGCCAACCAAAAACATCTTGAAGCGGCTGTGGGACTTTCGGTAACAGCATGCTGAGCATCGCTGCCTGGGATTCCCCCAGATGGATGCCAGTCAGATTGCCAAGAAAATCCGCTCCGTCACTTATCCAATATTGACTATTGTTTCCCTCTAAGCATAAATACCGGGAGGTGTCACAAGGCTCTTCCAGAGCCTGGCTTAGCCGTATATACCACTGCTCTTCTTTGTGGTTCAGAGGATTTAAAGCCTTAAACTGTAAGCCGACACCCGCCAGCAAACGGTTCCTGATCAACATGCTATGCTTGTCGTATTTCTTTACATTCAGCAGATCAGGTATGCTTTTTCTTTTGATACTTGCAGCATGGCCAAGTTTGCAGTCAGGTTCATGGCCAGATGTAAAACCAATATCGTCGCCTTGTGTACTACTGTCGAAATAGTTAGCCATGCCTTTACTCTTTAATCTCTACGTCGATTTGTCTACGCAGGTTTTTACCCAAGCTGCTGACAATTTGTTGCCTGGCATCGCTAAGGCGTCGCCTCAGCTTTTCGTTAGAGGTTGACAGAGTACAGCGCATATGGCCACTGCTCAATGCAGCCTCCACATTCACGCGACCGTGTTTGTTCTGGATGGAAAACGCCATATCCTGCAACGCCGGATCGCGCAACATTTTTTGAAGGATGGTATTGCACAAAAGCGTCGTGGCGGGCTCCTCCGCTGTCCGGGGTGCCGGGAAACCGGCGGCACTTGAGGGGTTGTATGAGAATTTCAAGTCCAACTCACCACTATCGTTGCTCAGTGCGCCGGCGGGGACAATAAACTGCGGCGACATGCCCGCTACACTGTGAAACTCCTGTGAAAACGTCAGCGCATCCAGACGCCTGACGCCAGCGGTTTCAGCAGCCTTGTCTCCCGAATCCTTCTTCGTAAACTCCGTGGTGCGCTTGGTTTCGCCGACAGTCATACAGTCTACCCCTGTTCCTCTTCAAGCTCTTTTTTTATCAAAGCAATTTTTTCTGTATCGATGACCGCCTGCTTATAAGTCTTCATATGTTCGTCGAGCTTAAAAAGTTCAACATGCTTTTGCTGCTCTATCTCATCGCAGCCCTCGAACCCTTTTTTGACTTTCTTATCTAAACCCACTTCCATGTTATTCCAGTGAAATATCTCGTTAACAGTCAATACTTTCTTTGTGTTTTCCTGGCGTAGCAATTTTATAGTGAGTTGGGTTTGCTCAGCCATTTCTTGAGCCTTGACCCTCTCTTCTTGTAACTCCTTCTCTTTCTTCATCAGATTGCGGCGCAATTCCCGCGTTTTAGACTGGAGCCGCTCCTGTCGATTCTTGCGTATAACCAGAATACGTTCCAGCTGTTCGATCTTCTCGGCATCTTCCCGACTTTCAACCTGCTCCTGCAAATAGTAACGAGTCTTTTTCATGGGGCACTTGATCCCGATTAAATACGTATATAGCGTGACGTATCGAGGCGAAAAGTTGCATCAAACACAATTAAAATTGACTTCATCGACCACTGTGACACAGGTGTTGAGATGTAGCTCATCGCGCAGCGGAAAAATAATATCTCGCTTTTCCTTATCGAGATGCCTGCGCAATATCTCTGAGTTCGTTGAAATGATGCATTCCACAAATTCGTTCTTAATATGAGTTAAAACAGATGCTTGCCGGTCTCTGTTTTTTACCGAAAAATATATTTTTCGCAGACCAGGATTACACCGGTACTTTTCCATAATAATACTGCAGATTACAGTGCTGGAAATCTTATTCGTATAAACATGCGAATCGATGTCCTGCTCCGCCTCTTCGAGCTGCTCCCGCCCCTGGAACAGGACTTTCTGTCCGTCCCTGCCTAACTGCGCGCGCATGGCTTTTAAGGGTGATATAAATCCTTTAACCGCATCGTAACTGATGGTTCCATCTGCGTTAAACTTTCTGTCGTTAGCAGCCTCCCCATCGCGATGCCCATAGAATGACTCCGATACGACGGTGGCTCTCTCTGACTCTAAGTACATATCAATTTCTCCCGAGTTACACGTTGCTATCTAGTTGACGATCTGGCCCAGCCTGTCAACGGCCTCTTGCATCGGAGTGACATCCTGTGTTCCTTGTTTTAAAAACTCGTTAATCTGCGGGTTTAGGTTTACAGCAATATCCGAATTAGCATCCTCACCTTGTTTGTATTCTCCCAGGCGAATCAAAAGTTCCAGCTCTTTATAGATCGATAAGTATTTCCGTACCTTGCCTGCGCTGGCCATATGCTGTTTATCGACAACATTGACCATAGTACGACTTAAACTCGCCGTGACATCGACAGCCGGGTAGTGGCCGCTCTCCCCGAGCTTCCGTGACAAAATAATATGCCCATCAAGTAGTGAACGTGATTCGTCCGCGATCGGATCACTCATGGAATCACCCTCAATAAGCACGGTATAAAGGGCTGTAATAGAGCCTTTGTTGGAATTTCCCGCACGTTCGATAATCTTCGGGAGCATGGTATATGTGGATGGCGGAAATCCCCCTTTTGCCGGGGGCTCGCCGGCGGCCAGACCAATTTCCCGCTGTGCACGGGCAAACCGTGTCAGGGAATCGATCAGAAGCAGCACTTTTAACCCTTTATCACGAAAACCTTCGGCGATAGCGGTCGCTGTAAACGTAGCACGCGAACGTTCCATGGAGCTTTTATCGGAGGTAGCGCATACGAGAACCGTCCTTTTGAGAATTTGTTCGTCAAGTTCGTGATCGAGGAATTCACGCAGCTCCCGCCCTCGCTCGCCAATCAACCCGATAACTACAGCATCAACCTCAGCACCGCGGGCTATCGACATCAACAATGTCGTCTTGCCACAACCCGCACCGGCAAATAATCCAATGCGCTGTCCCTCTCCCATCGTCAGCATGGCATCAATGACTCTTACTCCCGTAGGCAAAGGTTTCTCGATTCGCGGCTTTTCAGTTGGCTCCAGAGCTTCCGTCATTACCGGTACCGCGTCTTTAGCATCAACCGACATTTTCTCCAGGTCGAAAGCACCTTGTTTCACGCCATTAATAGAGCGACCGAAACCATCGAGCACCTGGCCAAAGAGATCGGTAGATACTGTAATTTTATGCGGCGTTTGCAAAGCGCGTATATTCGTTCTCTCGGAAACACCATCCAACGACCCCAGAGCAGAAAGCAAAACATTGTCACTGGTAAATCCAACCACTTCGGCCAACACATTATCTTCATCGTTTTCATGATAGTGTTCACCGTTGTAAAGGACACACATATCACCGATTTTGGCGCCAAACAGGTGGCCTTCGACAAGTGTGCCAACCACTTCTTTCACCCTCCCAGTCTGCTCTAAAACCGGTGTAGCAGCGATACGCTTTATACTTTGATCGCGCCATCGACAAACCTTAGCGTGCACCAGAGCTCTAATTTCCGTATGGTCTTTTTGGCTACCAGAGAAGTTCAACATCACTCTCTCCAGAAAACAGAATTTTGTCCTTCTCAATCTTCTTCAGCAAAAACCCATGAATAGTGTCCCCCTCGTAAACTCGCTCACCATTGGTGGTCAAAACATGCGCGTGCAAACCGGAAGAAACACTGCGGATTTCAAATGGCAAAGCCTGGGCTATCGGCTTGGTCGAATCGACCAGCTCAACATCCGGGTAGCTGGCTTTAAAGCGCAATACCATTCTCGAAACTGTGTCAAGTTCGTCGACCGATAAGCTGCCTGTAAGATCCCAACGATTACCCGCTTGGGAAACACTTACTTTTCTGTGTAGGCTGCGCTGCCTGAGCATATGTTTAAGCTGGCTTTCAACATCGATGGCCATGTCCACTTGCTGTAGATGCCCGGATAAGAGCTGTTGCGATTGCGCTGTTGTATCACCGCTTAATGCTTGAAGCTTTTGCTCCTGAGCATCTTTACCTTCGTCGGCAATCGCATAGGTCAACAAACTACCGATGATAGCTGAAGCCCCAATATAGGCTTTAAAGTCGTTTAATATTGATTTCCGGGGCTTGCTGCCTATCGGTACGACTTGTGCTCGGCTGTATAGATCGATGTCCCATGAGTCCTCAGGCGCGAAGAAACCGACATACACGGGGCCCACCTTGAGTACTAATCCCCGGTTAACTTCGATAACATTGACACGCTTGTTTTCACCCCCGGCAGTGATATCACCTTCCAAAGCATTTATATACCAGGTCTCCCTATCTTCCAGGAACTCTATCGTACAATGCTTTTTCTCAATACCGGGATCTATCAGCTCGATATCCGCCTCGAGGGAAGAACCAAGGGTAATTCTCTCCGCATCCAGCGTCAGCGCTGCGCCTTGATGTAAACCATTTAGTATACGTATTTCTAACATATGGCACCTGTGGCTATAACCTGGCTATAAATTGATAATCTCAATGGGTTTAACACGAAAGCTCGTTGTCACTTCGGAATAAGAGAGAACCGGCAGTGAAAACTTTTCATCCTTGATTAATTCCCAGACATAACGGCGAATATCCGCCGCTGCCAGTATAATCGGTCTATCGCCCTCCTTCAGGCTGGCTTCCTGTATTCTCTCAAAATCGTTGAGTAAGCTTTTTGTTGTATCGGGATCAAGTGCAAAAAATCCTCCGCGTGTAGTTTGCCTTATCGAATTTCGCAACATATCTTCAGTCTGCGGAGTGAAAAGTAACGCATTGAGTGTTTCGTTTTTGGAAAACTCATGACATATTTGGTTTTTCAGTGCAATACGGACCAGGTCCGTGAGCGTGCCGGGATCACGTTCTGCCTGGGCATGCTCAACCAGTGTCTCTGCTATTACCCTAAAGCAGCGAATCGAAACTCCCTCTGCGGCCAGGCGCTGCAGTATTTCAGACAGCATGGAGATTGACACAACACGTTCCAGCTCTTTAGCAAGCTCAGGCAGCTCTTTTTGCAACCAGCCTATGAGCTTCTGTGTCTCTTGTACACCGATAAACCGAGGGCCGGTTTTTTGGAAAACCTGCCTAATATTTATCTGTGCAGCGGTGAGATAATCAGCGGCATAAATACTTCTATCAGTTAACATCTCACGGTATTTTGCATCGACCCAGATCAGCGGCACGCCATTAGCATCAACGTTGCGGTATCTAGCCTGGATATCAAGCGTTTCAAATAGATCATCTTTAACTTGTATGCAGATCAATTCCTCACTCATCAAGCCTTTCACAACGGGTATTTCCGATACACAAAAGCGATACTCATCCGGATCCAAATCATCAACGTAATCAATCATGATATTAGGCAGGGTGAAACCATAGTTAATCACGATTTCGTTGCGTGTTTTCCGGACGATCTTTATTAACTCATTGGACAATTGACTGTCTTTACTCTTCGAATTCAGAAGCAACAGGTAATCACGGGTCATCGAGAATGAACGAATATCTTCTGAATACAATTTGCTTTCTCTCGCCACAGTTTCCTGCTCAGCCGATATGCCGGTGCGCGAATTTCGGCGCCGGGTCAATATACTGTAGAAACCGATAGAAAAAGTTGCTAGGGAAAAGGCGATAAACGTTTTCGTCGGCATTCCCGGCACCATAGAGAAACCAAACATCACCAAACCCGCAATCACCCAGGCCTTCGGCTGGCTCGTTAGTTGCGCCGCGATATCTCGACCGACGTTCGCATCCTCATCGTCTTCATTCGTCACCCGGGTAATAATCATACCTGCAGTCAGTGAAATGAGCAGCGCCGGTATCTGGGCGACAAGACCGTCACCAATGGTCAGGATCGAATAGAGCTGCATAGATTCGCCGGGCGATAAACCGTGCTGTGAGACACCGATTGATGCACCGCCGATAAGATTGACTAACACGATGACGATACCGGCGATTGCATCACCTTTTACAAACTTCATGGCACCATCCATTGCGCCAAACAGTTGGTTGGTTTTCGCCAAGTCATTACGCTTTTTCTTCGCTTCAACCGCTGATAGCAACCCTGCGCGAAGATCACTATCGATAGACATTTGTTTACCTGGCATAGCATCCAGAGTGAATCTCGCAGACACCTCCGCTACCCGTTCCGATCCTTTGGTAATAACGAGAAACTGAACGATAGTAAGTATCAGAAAAATAACGACACCAACGGCGAGATTCCCCCCCACGACAAAATTACCAAATGCAGTCACAATATTGCCTGCATCGGCCTCCAGCAGAATCATTCGTGTCGTTGAGATGGAGAGCGCCAGACGAAACAGTGTTGTGAAGAGCAAAACAGCGGGGAACGTTGAAAAGTACAACGGGCTCGGAAAATACATCGACAGCATCACCAGCAGAAAAGACAGGCAGATATTCAGGGCGATCAGACCATCAATAACGGTATTCGGCAGCGGCAGAATCATCATAAAAACGATGCCGACCACGGCAAACGCAGCGATAATTTCGGCGTGTCCGTTAATGCTCAATGATGTCTTTGTTAAGGCACTTGTCATCTTATTCATTTGTATTGACTCTTAACGTCTTTGCAGAGATGCACAGTAACAACTACCGTATCTGAGCTTTGTGTACTTTCGCCGTTTCATTTTGTAAATGCACTAATATCGTCTGTAAGCCGGTCAGCCGACCCTCGCCGTTAGGCCAGATGCCTTCCGGGAGATTTTTCAGGAATGGATGAAATGCGTTCATGAAAGTCAATTGGTTGTCGGGGTCTTCCCCCGCATACTCTTTGGCGATTCTGTCGAGATCGTTCGAAAATATTGATCCGGTTGATAGAACCAAAATATCTTTTGCCAAATCCAAAGGTTCTTTTACTTTTTCATTGGGAATAATATCGTGCTTTTTCATCCTGGCGATGAAGTCACCGGAATCGTTAACGACTGACCGAACGGATTGAATGCGATTGAGGTCTTTCAACTGTGTCGCAAGATGCTTAAAACCCGAGGAGGACTTATCCGCACTCATATCGGCCAGTACCGCTTTCACAAGGCTATCCAGGTTTGTATCCAGGGCTTTTTCGCCAAATTGCTCGACCAGCGCCTGCATCAGTGCCGCGGCATTGGTTGTATCAAGAATGTTGTTGTAGTAAAAGGTCCGCATCCGACTTCGGTCTGCGCTATCGCTATAGGCATCCTTGAATATAACAGCAGTGTTTAAACCTGCATCGATCTTTCGGCTAAAGCTTTCGTCTTCATCCAGTTCAGCCAGCTTGGCCTTAATAACTTCCTCTGCCTTCTTGTCGCTCTTGCTAACTGCAATATTTTCCGCTTCTTTGAGCTGGATGTAGCTCCCGGCGGGCAGAGAACTGTCATTAAAGGAAAAATCTTCGCCCCTTGAAGCCAACCCATAAAGATGTTTGGCATGATTATCCAAATGGGTAAGGTTATAGGTATTGTCCAACTGCTCATAGATACTGCGCAACTTCTCAATATCGGAGACTCGTTGTCTCGCATCCCCTTTCGCTCCCCACAACTCGATATCATCTGTGGTCGAAATTCTTCGTCGGGATAGCGATTTCATCTTTCTTTCCATCGTTTTCTGCAGCATAAAAGTCATTTCTTCGAAGTCGGCACTTGAAGAACCGGGCGCGGCAAAAACTGTCACAAGATTCGATGTCTTAGTGCTGGGGGATGGGTCAGCCTTATTAGCCAGATCGCTTAAAAAATCGTGGCGTAACCGAGAGTACTCGCTGCTCAGCCTATGATTTAAAAATTGAGATGAGCCTATATTAACCGTAGACATGCTGTAAAACCGAAGTTGAATAATGTGGAATGTAAAAAGAGTGGAGGCAGCCTCTTAAAAGTTCATCTGCGTAACAACTCCAACCTTCCCATCAATACTGGCAAACCAGTGGTTCCAGCCCACTAATTTATATGACATACATGCAGCCTGTGGACGAACCTGAATAAGCCGGTAGTTCCGTGGCCCTATCCCTCGCATACGCTTAGGTCTTACCTGCCTTCGGGCCCTTGGCGATTTTAAAAGAAGCTTCACCGGTAACAGATGGGCTGATAACAATCCAGCTCACCTGTTACCGGGGTCAGAATTGAGCAAGACGACAGCGAGGCTATTCGTCGCAAACAACAGCACCTCAAACACTGCACGGATACATATAAGTGGTAAAACGTTGCTTATAGTTCTACCACCGGAGCAATAAAACCCGACGCGGTAAAGCATAAACAAATGGCGTTTGGTGTAACCCACTCAAGATAGATTCACACGATTGCGTATAATATTGCGAGCACGCGAGACCCGTGACCGTACCGTGCCAATAGGGATGTCAAACTTTTCCGCTGCTTCTGCGTAGCTTTTACCGTTATTGACAACTTCATTCATGACATCTTTCATTTCTGCCGGAAGTTTTGAAAACGCATCAACAATAGAATCCAAAAATTCCTCTCGCTCACAAATCAATGCCGGATCCTCCACACTGTCGTGGTATGCCTCGTCAACCGCTTCCCTTTTGTTATCGTCCTCGATTGCACAAAAAACCACGTTTTGCTTTCGGGCGATGTTTTTAATGACATTATTCGCGATACCCATTAACCAGTATTTGGGGTGGCACTCGGCTTTAAAAGTGTGAATGCTTTTCATTGCTTCGAGAATGACGGTCTGAAAAACATCGTCTGCATTTTGTTTGTCCCAAAGTTTTCGATAGATAAACTGCTTCAGGCATTTTCCATGCTCTAATGTGATTTTCTCGATATCGATTTCTCTCTCTGGAAATGCAGCTTCATTTTTCAATTCAATTGACATGATATTCGCCTCATGATGATTTTGTGTTCAATTCTGTTTGCCATGGAGTGTTACCGGACTCACCAGGCACAGGATGAAATTTACACCGGCCAGCTATTCACCATAAGCGCCATCTCCACATATTTTTTGAGGCAATCTGCGCTACTTTTTTGCCTATTAGGCGCCGGCATACGCCCGGTCAGATAGGCGCGCCTAACGGCAATATAGCGCGTGCTACCTATAGGCCATATGGCCTACTCGCAGCGGGCTATATGACCAGCTTGATCACAGCGATATCGAATGGAATTTGGTGTTATGAACGCGAACAGAATGGTAGAACAGACCTGGACTCTTGGCGTTAGCCGGCGGCTGCGGTGATGAGTTTGGGCTTCTCCCGCGGGACTATCTGAGAAGATAGCGCCATTTTTTACTGGAGAAAACCATACTTCATTTGTCTATGATATGGTTATCGATTGGGCTCTAATAACACTCGCTTTAGGCGCCTACTTCCATTACTTTAGTAAAGAATTGTCAATTGACCGACCCACCTTGAATGAGCCCAGACTTCCAGAGGCCGCAAAACGATCTGTGAGGAAATGGCTCAAAATGGTTAACACAAAAACCTTTCAAAAAGGCAGTAGAAAAGCGTCTTTATTCGCTGTAGTACGGTGTTACCGCGACCCACTAGGCCTCTGGTTTCTGCTTTTTGAAACTATTTCTTCACAGGACTTTTTGTTAAGTCACAAAGATCAAAAAATTGGTACTGTCGGCGGCTATTCATGCAAAATTCAAAGTGAAGGCTTGTATACCTCTTTATCTTCCAAAAACTCTTTGTAAATTTGTTTTTCGGTTACTTCACGGCTGCTAAGCTGATTTAGGGAGGCGGTTTTGCCTGGCTCCATCAGCAAGCCCATTTTAATGGCTTTGATTACTGCCTCGGTGCGCGTATTCACATCGAGCTTAGTGTAAATGCGGCTGAGATTGCCTTGCACCGTACGGGAACTAATATGCAAACGCTCGCCGATATCTTTATTTGTTAACCCCTTGGAGACCAGTCTTAAGGTCTCCTTTTCTCGTTTTGTAAATATAGATTTCTGTTCTACCGCACTTTGACGAGTCGCCAAAGAGACAAGCTTTGAAATAATCTCAGGATCGTAAACATTCTTGTTCTTCATTACATGTTTTACAGTTGTTATAAAGTCTTGTTCACTGATATTGTCCAACAGAAAACCGTTAGCACCGGATTTTAGCACTCGCAAGACAAACGGTATGTCCCCGCAGGATGATAACAGTATTGTCTTCACCCGAGCATGGGATTTTCTAATCCACGTTATAAATTCTGGGCCACCTGTGTCGGAGTTCATAATATCCACGATGATCAGGTCGACATCTTCCTTTGCCAATATCGCTTCCGCTTGATCTGCATCGCTTGCCTCGCCAATGATATTGATCCATTTTTCCTGACTTGTGAAACTGCGAATGCCCGCAGTAGATATCGGATGGTCAGCAAGTAAAACAACCTTGATTGGGTTATGTTCAAAATCCTCGAAAACGTCCGGCGGTACAACTCTAAATCTCGGCGCAGCGTCTTGATGACGGTAATTCATGTAAACCCCCTATGTAACGGAAAAATTTCATCTCTGTGCTTTCCTTCCGATGCAATAATCAAGCTGATCTTTAATTTTTGGTTTTATCGAGGTCATATATACCTGTGTACCAGTCGACTTCGGCCCACTGGCTTGATGTGAGAACGCCAGGTAAGCGCTTACAAAAAGCCTTTGGGCAATACCAAATATCTTAAGGCTCGTGGTAAACCCTCTTCAGGTAATTTTGATTTCCCCCAATCTTGGAACCGGATGGTTCCAGCTCACTAGCTTCAAATTTTTATAGCAAATATCAAGAGCCGGGTCGGCTTTTAGATTATATTCGGTTCTACTAATTTAGCCTTGTCTCAATACTTGCTCAATTACGAATTATAATTATTCCGCCAGTCGCCATTAAGAACGCGAAAGATACCGTGCTGGCCTGCTTGCCACTGATCTTGTTACAGATAACCCGGGCAAATTTTTTAAACCCGAACTGGGGTCTAAATCGTTTAACGGCGTGCATGACATGGCTCATTAAATAATGTACCGAACAGAGGCTACAGGACCCAACGCACCATACAGGGAACAATTGTCGCAAAAAACATATTTAGGGAACCCGATGAAACGGTATCACCTAAATCATCATTGTAACTTTGGGTGTTATTTTGAGATTGCCAGGTGTAAAAACGTGAATAACTCGACAATGGCACACTATAGCTATAAGCCATGAAATCACCTTGAAAGCTCTATGTATAAAAGAAGGGTTGAACGAAGCAATTGCATTTGATAACAATCGCGTCGTTAACTAGACTCCGGACCGACAAATAGCTTTACTCCTGTAAAGTCCTACTTCATATTTTGACTGCCCCGTCATATTCAGGGGCTATTTTACCAACCAAGTTCAAACGAGCAATAAATATATGGTAATAATAAAGCTAAATTTCAAAGAAAAGTTTAAAAAGGATAGATGAATCACAAAGTCATTATGAAAGTAGAGTTCAATAGAAAAAACAACAGAAAAAAATCGCAAACAACAAGGGAAATTCTGCGCCCGCTGGATTAGAGAGAAGGAAATAACATACAACATTGAACGTGGCTGACTACGCCGCGTTGTTAAGCGCAGAACTGAAGGCGTGACTGCCACTATGTAATTTGTTCACCTTGGGAGAAGACCGGGTCTAGGGCCAAGGAGATCTGCGTAAGTACCGTAACCGCCAGGGGCCCGGAACAATTAGTTGAACAATACATCGATTAGAAAGCCGATAGTGCACCAGGGTAAAGCAAGCAATTTATTTACCAACGTCGAAATACTTAAGACGCCGTTAGTTGCCTAAACGCTTTTGAGCGTTACATTTTTCTGCTGAAGATTTAGTATCCCGGCTTGCGCATACAACTCAAGTACAAACTTGGACTTCAAAGAACAGCAGGTGCGTTATAAGTTCAGAATTTTATAATAGTATCTTATATAGTATAGATAATATATAACTTATATATTATCTATTGATTTTTTGCGGATATCCCGAGAATTTGTCATTTGAATTTCCTGTTCTCCTCGTAACGACATTATTCATGTCTTATAAAGCCTACTTTTACCTTATGGATGGCATTTACCGGGATGAACCAGTCGGGAGAGAGCTGAATTTAGCGCTTATTATAGATTGAAGATTTGGCCGTCACTCAAAGTCCTCCGACATTGGCCAATGACCTGGCCAGTTGGCCGCGCCGCTAACCAGGTGACTAGGGTTAAGCAGGGGGTAGGTACCCGGAGCTGTCAACAAACTTGTACTAAAGTACATTATGAGAGGCATTTGATCGTACTACAGTTTATAAACTGTAGCTCAAAAACTGTCACTCAAGAACTATCATTCGAACTGACTCTAGGCGGTCTTATAAATCATTACCTGAAGCAGATTACTATCTGACAGACCTTTTCCCTTGAGAAACCCCGCGACATCACAGGGCAGATGATTTAGCGCCTTTGATAAAATCTGAAGGATGGTAGCCCTTTTTTCCAACTCAGGTGGATTACCCTCCTTATCGATATGGGCCAATAGCGCAATCTTCAAAAAGCAAAAATAGACCGCCAGTGGCACTACCTTTTCATAGACTGTCTGTTTTTTGTTTCCCCTCTCATTGCCAAAGGGAAAAACACGCCGGATGATTTCAGCGCCAAGGTAACGCTTCAGAGTCTCATCGATGACATCTTGTGCCTCGATATTACTGTCAAAGGCCTCTAACAAGCCAGGTCGGAGAATATAGGGAGAATCCTCCCTTTCATCATCTTTCACAAAAGCTTTTTGAAGGCTGGCGAGGAACTGTAGTGAACGCACCGATTTAAAGTTACCTAAAAGATACATTGTTTGCATTATTTGACCACTCGGCAGAAGTGCCTTGTTAGTATTACCAGCACTTTTTAGACGCCTGTTCTCTATATTCTCAGCTTGTAAGAAAAAACGGCCGATCTGTTGTGCCCAATTATCCTTATGTTCACGATCCAACATCGTGCAGACATGAATCACTTGCACTAATGCCTGCTCAGCGCTGATATCTGATCTCTGTGTTTCTTCCATAAACCGCGCCATAATCGACATGGCGTAGTTTTCCATCTCGGAGCCGGTGATCCAACCTGGAATTACAGAGGGCCTGCGCAACAGACTTTTTTCTACCAACGTAAACGGAGAGTCAACAGACAGGATAAGCCTTGCGATTTCCGGACACGAAGAGGTAGCGCCAACCAACAGAGATTCACCAATGCGCACGGCTCGTTTAGGATACATGGAGCAGGTGTCGGGCAGGTAGCTCTCTCCGTAGTCTGAATGTATACGGCACAATCCCTCCCGCAGTTGACCGCAGGTTTTCGTGCCCTCCACTTGCCTCATTGCCGGCCCGTCAGTTTTAATTTCTACGTAATCAAGCAGCTTTGGCGCGTGTTCCCTGTATTTCTCGTGCGTTGCCTCGTCGACACAGATGTCCCAACCATTGCAACAGGAGTCTTCACATCTATCGGCGATACATTGAAATTGGGCTGCATAGTTGTAGTGCTTATCCTCCATTGTCTGCATAAGACAACTGTTCCTCCGAGAAGTATTGTTCGCGGACCGCGAGTTTTTTGATCGTCACTGCGTTAAAAATTCACACGTTTTCTCTATCTCTGTTTCCACCTGGCGTGGTGCCACAAACACTATGGTTTTTCCGGCATAGAGGTTCATCTGGGGGTCCGTCCCTATTTTCAGACTGGCATACTGGTCAGGGAATGTATGTCGTTTTTGTAGGATACGCCCTAACTGCCCATGTTTTTGCGATGCGCGGTAAAGGCACAAAATAAACCGGAGTTTACTCTCGATAAAGAAAATTTCACATTTCATACGCGAATCTATCTCGCAATATACCGGACCCGATTTTCGTGAACTCTCTATAGCAGCTGATATTTTTTCAAGATTGAAGTTCATTTTTGCATTCTATAACATTGAGTTTTCGATTAGTGTAAGGAAGTTTCTCTAAGCCAGGTTTGACATCTCATTCGTCAATTAGATTTCACCCTTACATAAAAATGGCCGTCAGTATTGACATTAGTGCTCGACCGATGAGCCGGTGACAACCAAATGCGCATAGTACCACTTTCCAATTGCACCCCTGTATTGACGCAACCGGGCAAGAAAACCAGACCGATAAAAGTCAATGCCAATTTAAGAAAAATTATCGTTTTCATATCTCTATCTCTCTACTCTAACGTGATGATAAGTGCGCTCGATCAGTTGGCCAATAAAGATGGTCTAAAGCTCTTATTCTTTCCATTCAGGAACTTAGCCACATAAATTTCTGTTTTTTCTGCCGGGGATAACCTTATACGTGGCCAGAAACTTACCGCCAGCACACGGTTGTCGCTACACAGCTCTTCATCCAGATTGATAAAGTCTTCAGTGGTATTTTCCAAAGTTGATACAAATATTTCCAGACCTTCACCGACTATGTATTGTAAGCTTTCCACATCGGCCTCCACCCCTTCAATGTTGCAGGTTATAGGGTTTCTCCCCACCTCCATGTTCTTCATTTCATAGCCGGTCGTTATCTTCTCCAACGCGAGTCCTCGAAATACCTTCCTGATTTTTTCTGCAACAGTCCGATTTTTTCCGTTAGAAACCTTTTTTAATGACTCACCGTATGTCGCCGGCGAATCCAATGCAGCGATATCGGCCAGAGAAGAGATACGGGGAGTAATAATGAATAGTCTCTCTTTCTTAGAGGCTATTTTTTGTTTAGAGGAAAAAAGCTTACCCAAAGCGGGTATATCGCCTAATATTGGCACCTTATTTTTATAGCGAGTGTCTTGTTGAATATTATAACCACCGACGACAAGTGAACGCCCTTCATCCACCACTGCAGATGTGTTGATAGAGATCTTTTTTATACGGGGTAAATCCTCTTCTCTATTTCTTACCACCTGCCCGTCTTCAATATCGATAGAGAGTTGAATCTGACTTTCCACGTTTTCACCAATATTGCGTGGAATTACGTGTAGTAAGGTACCGGCCGTAACCTGCTCTACGTCTACGACACGCTCACCTACTGTTTGAATAAACTGGGTCTCGCTCAAATCAAAAACCGCGGGTTGATTTTCCATTGTCAATATAGAAGTGTTGGCCATTATCGAAACACTCCCCTTGCTTTCCAGAGCCTGTAGCATTGCCTGAAAGCTTCCCGTATCGGAAATCTCGATAGTGGCGGCACCACTTACAGATTGATTGAGCTGTATTAGGCTATTCATTAAGTTTATGTTATAGCCATCGACGTCGAAGGCCTGCCAGTCGACGCCAAATTCCTGCAAATCCTGACGATCGATATCGACGATAATGGCTTCTATTTCAATCAGCTTCTTTTCGACATCTATTTTTCTTATCATCTTTCTATAAAAATCCCTTTTCTTTCTAACATCGCGAATGACTATCGAGTTTGTACGCACATCGCCCTCTACCTCTATCTTTCCACCACCTTTCGTATAGGACTCCTTTTGTAGATCCACTACGCTGTCTGCATCGTCGAGAGGCTTACTGGACGACATGGAAAGCGCATCGGCATTACGCCCTTCCAGCAATTTCTTGAGAATAGTGGCGGCACCGGGAATAACCAGCTTTTTATCCCTCAAATCTATCTCGCGGTCGACAACCGAAGCATGCTTTAGGGGAAACACCATGACCTCCTTCTCGTTCTTAGCATCTTCCTTCTCTCCAATCAGGTTGGTGACAAACTCAACGTACTTTGAAGGTCCACTCACCAATACGACTCCCTCATCTTTTAACTGTCCCCAACCAAACCTTTTGTCAAGAAGATCAACCCCTTTCAGTGCCTCTTCGACGCTGATCAAAGACTTTCTATCCACTTTTACACGCTTGACAACTGAATCGCTCAGAGGAGATATATATAATTTTCCCTTAAAGACAAACCATTGAAACTGGTACTTCAAACCCAACTGGCTGAGAAATTCATCACCCGCATCAGAACGATGCCATCCATCAACATAGCCGCTAACACCGGGCGATACTAATAGCTCAACACCATAACTTAGAGCAAATTCCTGGAGCAATTCGATCAGCGGTGTATCCTGGCCTTTAAAGGAAAAGCCACTTTTCGTCCAAAATTCCGGTGTTCCTGCTGAGGTGGAAAACCCCGCCAGGACTAAGATGATAAAAACGGTAGAAATACCCACTTTCCTTAGTGGCTTTTTTCTACCCTCACCCGTGCACAATAATAATTTTGAGTTATTCATTTTTACCCAGCACAATAAATGGAGAGTTACAGCCTTAGTGTCTGCATTATAATGACGCTAATTTCGAGGCCTGTGTGTTACCTTCATGAGGGCTATATTTCTTACTCATCTCGATCCAGATTTCAACGAGATTTGCGACAGCCTCAATATCGAGTAAAAGATCATCCGCACTTCGTGGTTTTGTAAGATATTGGCTTACATAGAGTGTTTTATCAGGCGCCACAGCGAGGCTGGCGTCAAAACTATTGAAGCAACTCATAGAGATACGCAAGTGGTGTTGCAGATCCTGCTCTGAGCCATCCCATTCGACGGGAATTTTTCCACAGAGATAATAGCCGTGTGGCATACCACGCAGACTGATTTCATGCCCGTCTATCACTCTTGTTATTTCCAACTCCTCGCCATTGCTGATGGCTGCTATACCTCGTGAAAGCTCTTCATAACCCGCCATAATAGCTTGCCTCACCTATAAGGAATTAGTATCTACTGGAAGCTATCGATAATTCTCTTTTTCATATTATGATCAAGGTTAAAATCCTGTTTGATAACTTCTTTGATGGCTTTGCCTTCTGTAGAGAGGTCTTTATATGCCCACACATCGTCGATGTTCACGAAATTGCCGTTTTCCTTAAGATCTTCTTTAAGGTGATCCAAGTGGCGAATGCGGTTTTGTAAATATGAAAAACTACTACTTGACATCGTTCTCACCTCCAAACATTAGTTGATTAACTACCTGGGATAGTGGTTTTCCTGGGGAAAAAGTTTAAATAAGTTGTCAATACAGAGAGCAAAAAAAGGCTTCAAACGATGAATATTTTTGAATCGATCGCTTATTCAATATGTTTTTTATAACTGCATGGCACGCAGCAATAAAGACAACTTACCCTTGAACGAGGACCTATACTGATTTTTCCCTATTTTTAGCAAAGCACTGTCAATTTCCAGGCATTCATCGCTCTTTACGGGTACTGACATCACATCAGATATCGACGCTGCAGATTCCAATTGATCAGGGTGGACATAGATCGTGGCTAACTCTTCACTAAAGTTACCCGCAAGTAGCTCGTTAACCATTTTACCGACTACTTCTTTACTTGGCACGGTGTCCAGCAGCTTTTTAAGGCATGCCTCTACTACATCACAGCATTGCTGCTCAACATCGTCGATAATGGCGGCTTTGATAGCTTCCAATTCGCTGTAAAACGCCTGCACCTGCTTCCAGAACTCCTTTTCAGCCTCTTCTCGCGTTTCCCTTGCAATAGTCTTCGACATTTTATGGGCTTCTTCAATGATTACGTCAGCTTCTATGGTTTTCCTTAAAATATAGTCTTCATAAGAGCTGACAATTTCCCGGTCTTCATTTTTAAGAATTGATGGTAACACAGAAACACTTTCAACAAACTCGCCTAAGGAAATCTTCTTATCGCTAAGCATGGTGTTTTTCCTGGATTAAAGTAGCCAACTACCCGCGCCACCTACACAGATTCAAAGACAATTACGGGGTTAACCCATAGCTGCCCGAGGTGCTCGATCAAGTACTTCTTTTTCCCCTACTTGAGCCTCGTCATTCGCAGCTTCGACACCGCTATCGGACACTTTTTCATCTCTGTGAGTGATAGAAAAATTTGGTTCAAGCTCATCTTTCATATTAAGTATTTCCACCCAAGCGCGTTTAGCCGCTTTCCCATTAGCCTCCAAGCAGGACATCTGCTTAACCGTCGACTCGATAAATTCCACAGTCTCGCGTAAAAACAGCAAGCGGACCCGCTTCCATAAATCCGGAGCTGAAAAACTCATTGTAAGATGTAAAAAACAGAGACCGAATTGTCCTTTCTCTAAACCTGTACAAACATCAAAAAAACGCTTTTTTAGAGAAAGCGCTCGATTTCTTTGTAAGATTCTGCGACGGATATCCACCGACATGGATTTTTCATTCACCACACCACTCGCCATTTTTTCTGCCAGATCCATAGTAGTGTCCCTATTCTCCAGCATACCCAGTAGGATCTTACTCGCGATATCGTCCTCTAGCGCTACGTACTCTTTCGGCAAACCATAACAGTCGCAGATGTAGTCATAAGACCAGTTCCAGGCCAAAGCGCTGGTATTTTGGTTCAACAGCCGCTCATCAAGTTCACCATACCAGCTTTGGTGAATAAACAACTGGGGTTTAAACCAAAAATTTAACCAATCATCTTGCTGTATCATAATCGCACTTTCTGTTGCAGACCTGTTTATAGATGATTTGGCTCATGAAGACATTGCCGGCTTTCTTCGACCGCCAATAGCGTTAGCACCAATTTTTGAAAAAAACCAGCGCCTCGGTTTTTCGTTCGGTATCAGAATATAAAGCAAAAACATTACCGGAATCAGCAACAACGACAATTTCATCGTACCACTCAACCGCTCCGCCGAAGAAACTTCCATCTTGTATGGACCAAGCATAGTCCATTCAGTTTCTATTACTTTCTTTTCTGAGACTGAGTATACAATGGCAATTTTGTCTGCTTCATTTGTGACCAACCCAGGAATACTACTGGCGATCAGTTGCTTGATTCGAGCCGTATAGATATCGACATCGTAGCTTTCTTCATGCTTGATAAATACAGCCGCCGACGATGGATTGATAGGTTCGCCTGGAGCGATACGTTCGGGCAGCACAACGTGAACACGGGCGGCGATAACACCGTCCATTTCGTTTAGCGTAAGCTCCAGTTCCTGAGATAGTGCATAGATATATCGTGCTCGCTCTTCCAGCGGCGTCGAAATAACGCCTTCTTTCTTAAAAATCTCTCCCATACTTGTCTTGTGCCTGCGCGGCAACGCCTGCGCACTCAATAGATTCACCGCACGCGCCATATCCGCTTCGTCAATCAGCACCGCAAGCCCTTCCTTACGTCGAACTTTTTTAGCGCCGATACCCTTGCTCAACAAAGCTGCGACGACCTCGTTGGCGTCCTTTTCATTCAGCTCGGTATGTAGGTCGACAACTGTTTTACAGCCTGAGATAAGCAGAAAAAACAGAAACAGCGTCGCCTTCAGCAGCCCTTTTTGACTATTTCGCATCTTAGATTCCACTACTGTAAGTTAGTTAACTTCTCTATGGACTGCGTGCTTTTGCTGATAACTTTTGCCATCAACGCCGTTTGAAAACCATAATCAGATGCCAGCCGTGAGGTATTGGCTATATCGAAATAACTGCTTCCTTTGCTGGCATTCTTAAATTGTTCATCCAGACTCTCGCGCTTTTCCTTTAAATCATCTGCAGACTTCTGCAGGTGACTAACCACTCGATCTCCGATATTGCTTTCATTACCTACTTCATTAATGGCTTCACTAAACCACCTGACGTCCTCCTCGCGGGGCGGCATCAACTCCTGTTGAAAAGCTGGAGCGTCAGCGGTCTGTATGGACTGATCGTAAACACTGATTTTGCTGCTCATAGTATTAGTACTCTCTTCTTAAACGACAAGGTTCTCGGTGGAAAGTCAGTGGCCGCCAGCCGGCGGCCACCAAGACTCACAGTTTCACGATCCTGAGCGCATCTCGTCAGCCCGCGCCATAACCTCTTTCGCATAACCAATCGGGTCAGTTTCACGCGCATACGAATCTACGGCACCAGGCGTCCAGTTATCACCACCATTGTATTTCTGCAGCTTGGTGGCCATGTCCCCTTCCTTAGTTGAAAGTATCAGAGCGCCCATTTTTACCTGATCGTCCTCACTGGAGTGGTCATACTCCTTACCAAACTTCTCGGCAAATTGCCCCATATAGGCTTCGCGCGTACTGGGTTCAACCTGCATCAGACCGTCACCTACACTATCACCGGTTCCTTTCAAAGCGTCACCGAAGCGACTTTCCCTCTCCATTTGCGCGGCTAGAACATAGGGATCGACGTCAGTCTCTTTACCGGCATCGACACAGAGCTCCCACTTGTCCTGTGGCATGCCTTTGGGTGCCTTTCCGGCGTCAACGGTGCTTCCACCATCCCCCGCCCCTGTTGCCTCTGGTGTACTCTCGCGAGCCCCGCGTGTATCAGGTTCTCCCACCGGCGCCGGGTTGCCAGGTTGTTTCAGAGCCTGTACATTATCCGGCCCACCGGCCCCCTCACCACTACCACCGTTGTTTTCACCACGCAGCAAGTTCAGAAAACCCATTAGTAACTGCATCATTTTCATTGCATCCTGGATGCTGCCATTATCCCCTTCACTAACATTTTTTCCGCCCTGCATAGCATCCGCCCAAGAACCACCATTCTCGGGTTTACCGAAAACCTCAGTGTTTTTATCCATGAAGGCGCCAACTTTTTCCAGCGTCTCCCGCTCTGATGGATTAGCGTAGGCATCACCGTGCCCGGTCTGAACCAGCGCGTTATTCATTTTTTCCGGATTAAGCGCGCTACCACCCGCACTACCGCCCGCACCACTGTCCGCATTATTATCACCAACACCACCGCCTTGCGCTTGGCCGATAAGCTCTATAAGCATTTTAAGGATTTCAATCAATTGATTCCCGGAGCCGGCTCCTTCAGCGCCATTAGCACCAGCACTTTCAATCGCCTCCTTGATTTTCTCCATCAAACGGTCAATGGGACTTTCCTGCTTCATTTCCTGCAGAAGCTTCTCCAACATTTCAATAATGCTGGACATCGCGCCACCCGACTTGCCTCCATCAGCACCGTCAGCGCCTTCAGCACCGCCAGCTCCTTCAGCACCGCCAGTTTTTCCTATTGCCTGCTCGAGCATATCGACCAACTTTTCCAATAACTGCAAGACCCCTCCACCCTTAACTTTATCGCCATCGTCGCTTCCAGACGGGCAGCAGGCTTTGTCAACGTCATTGCTGTTTTGGCGAGACATTATGTTGGCAGCTTTTTCAAACTCCTTGAAGTCTTTGTTGTCTAAGAGAGGCGTCTGACCGGATGCATCGTCTTTCATCATGTTATACACTTTATCTTTCCATGAACCGCCTTCACCGCCGGGTGGAGCAAAGGTGCCAGGGAATTTTTCATTCATATCATCCATGAAACCTGCTACCATAAACACTTCTTTTTCTTTGCTCGGGTTTAAAAGGGCACCGTCACCGTTGATTTTTGGAAGAAAGCAATTTTGGTAAGATGACTGTTCTTTGTCGTTTCCACCACACCCATTTTCACGAAAGTCCTGCCTCAACTCCCAAGTCTTTTCGTTCAATAGCTTATCAAACGCATTAACAACGGGCGAATCGCTCTTTACATCATTTTGCGGCTTGCAACACGGGTTGTTGTTGGCAGAAAAACCGAAAAGAGCGAAACTAGCCCCCCCACCAAGTATTTTGTCCAACATAATGGTTTACCTAACAGGTAGTTATAGTAAATATGGTTTAGCCCGAAAATGGAAGACACTTTAAGCCCTAGCATCCAAATCAGGAGGGCCTACTATGACTTAAAGTGCCAGCCAAACCACTTCTATTTTTTAGTGGTGTCGTTAAAAATCTATAGTAAACTGAGCAGCCTTCTTGAGACCATCCGCTTCAGCTTCACGCTCCAGCTTTTTCACCTGATTTTTACCCAACTCTTCAGTTTTCTCTACAGTAGCCCGATCAACCTCTTGCTCCCACTTTTCAGAGGCAGCTTTAACTTGATCGCTCTCAAGTAGGGAGCCAGCGCTCTGCAAGTAACTAAGTCCAGAACCAAAACCAATCATATTTTGTCTCCAAATATATTTGCCAATTAATCTTATTGAGAAATATTTTACAGAAATTATTTTCTATAACGTTCTTTCTCTTCCGCTTAAGTGGCAACAAGGTAAGATTGGTTCATTCCGAATCGGTTGCTCCTCCAGTGCTCTACAGAGAAGTTATGCACCTGGTAAGATAAAGCATAACTTGGAACTTTTTGGTAACGGCCGCCAATTGAGCTATAGACGCCGGTTAAAAAGGAAGATCTACACTAGCGACTCTTCAGCGACACCACCTCTGAGGAATCAGGAAGTATTAATCCGGTCCCGAAGCCGCAACCTCGAAAGCAATCCTGTCTGAAAACCAAATAGGAAATTGGCAGTTGAATGGAAGCGGAAATTGGGTAAGCTAAGATGTCGGCGGACGATTATACGGAAACTGTAAGGGGCATCTACCACCGGTAAGGCAGTAAGGTATGCGAATCATCACATACCTTGTGAAGATGATATATCAATTTTAATTTGAACTACGGAGACAGTATAATGCCTGGCCCTATAGTAGCAGCAGGAGCAACACTGGCAAGAGCCGCCACCACGGCAATCAGGTCCGGAGGTAAAACTGCTCAAGCATCTGGTCGAAGTTCGGCTAGTGCACAAAACGCACAAAAAGCGCGTCAGTTGGCCAACCCTTCGAGCAACAGCCCACAGGCGAAGAAAGTACAATCAACACCAGCCAACAAGATTCCCACCTTACAAGGTTTGTCACAACAGCTCAGTAATCCAGCTACGCGCAGCCTTGTACAAGACATCGCAGTGCATAGTGCCCTGGGCGTGGGGTCAGTGGCTTTGTCTGAAAACCACCCGAATGCAGCGGCCGCCGTATCAACCGCATCGAGTGTCATGGGCATTCGCAGCTCGTTCAAAGGGAACATGGCTGCCGGTATGACACGAGATCAATCTATGGCCTACATTGCACCGCAGATCGCGCACGCAGGAACAACGGCAGGCGCCACCGCTTTTAACGCTGTGCAGCAACATCGACAGGCGAAAGAACAGGAACAAGTGCAAGAAGGTGCTGCTGAGCGACCACAGGTCGCAGAGACCACCGAGACCCGGGCCAGGGATGAGTTTTAGGCGCCGCCCACTGGTTCCCATGTCTCCCGGGTTGCAGTCGGCAAGGGCAAATGCTTGAGGCTGGCCCCTGTTGCCGGTACCTGATTCATCTATAGCACCGGCGGCGGTGCTGTCTCACCCCGCCGGCGCTCTCTCATTCGGTGATCTGCTTAAGCTCCCACATCAAATTTTCAGCAGAACAGGCATCCGGTTATACCGCACTCTGGCCTGTCCTCCCTGGTAGGGTAAGGAGGAGCGGTGAAAAAACTATTTCGCGTTGGGAAGTCTAGCTACGGCGGTGGCGATTGAGCCGGAAGTCTTCTGGTCAATACGTAACAGACAGGGTTTTGCGTTGGGACACCAGCAACAAAGCGCGTGCTTTTTCCTTAGTGACACAGACATAAGCATCTGTCGAGGATGACTGGATCAATATCGCTCCGACGGCCTCCAGGTGCAAAAGCATCTCCAGCGCACTCTCCCAAACCGTTGCACCATAGGTCGTGGTGAGTCGCTCGTCTTCCTGCGACGTATAAAGCACGAACGCGGTGAGGCTTTCATTGACCTTTACAACGGCAATTTTTTCATGGTCTTCCGGGGCCATCTTCAGATATAACTCACTTGCAGCGAGACCGGCAAACAGCTTATCAATATCTTGCTTTTTTTTCGTTTCGGCAGCCCTATCAACCAGGTCCTCAACAGATTCGCTTGCCTCAGGTGAGGGCTCATCGTAGTACTCTTCGTCTTCCATATCAGTTAAACCAACCTATAAGTTGATTGATGATTTTCGGGTGTGAGTGTTCACGGTCACCGAATCCGGAATATCTGCAGAACCACAGCTCTTGAATTCTCTCCCCTTGCCTAAAAGAACGCCTCCGGCATCAGGTGTCTCCTTTCTCACTGACTGATTGGTACTGCTGAAAGATTCCTGCATATTACGAAAGCGGCCCGTAGTGTCACCGTGGGTTTGCACAGCTGTATGAGGCTGTTTGGGGGGCTGTCTATTCTCCAACTCTTGAAGCACCGATGGCAACAGAACAGCACCGGAAAACATTCCCTTAGCCGCCGTCACATCAATCTGATTGTGCACCGAATCGGTTGGGCTGACCTGATGGCTTCTCAGCGCACTGGAAACACCCGTCATATTATGAAAGTCGGTTTTTGCTATCATAATTGGTATTCTTTTTTCAACGGATCATGAGGTTCTTCAAAGCACTAAGATTTCGTCTATGTTCTTTTTTATATCTTTGCAGTCTTTCATTATCCCGATTAAAACATCAGCGGTCGTTAAATCAACCGGCAGGGCCATAAAATAGCGCAGCGTATTTGTCAATGTATGAAACCCCAACCAACCGCACTTTAGCACATCCAAGCTACTGTTTAGCTCCAAAACGGATTCCAGCCGCTTACAGTTAACGCCCAGCGAACTAATGGGACAAATCGCTGTATGCAGAATCAACAGTTTTCCGTTCTTGGGAACTTCAAGCCACAATTCCTCATCGTCATTAAACTTGATGACAGCCGCCCCATCCACGAGAGGTATTTGCGCACCAATTTCATGCGATAGGCTTTTTATCAGTTGATGTTGTTGAATTTGCGTCACAGCGTTTTGACCCGAGTCTGTATGGTGGCGTTAAAATCATCCTGCGAGATGTTCACAACCAGGCCCGATTAGTTGCGAATAATGGTTATACAGTGTAATTCTCTTTAAAAAAGTTCAGTATGTCCCAAGGGCTGGAAAAGAGAATATAGTGCCACTACGAATTGCTGTGGAACTTGGGAAAGGAAAAACCCACTCAGTCAGTACTACGCGCTAAAGCTAAAGCGGGCCTGTCGAGATCGCCGCAAAAGTGAAGATGATCTACTTGTCGCCACAACTTGTAGCCACAATAAGATTTATGGAACTCGATTTCAAAACCGCCCCTTGCTGCAAGGCGTTTGAGAACTATAGCGATAACGGGCGGACGTTTAGCTATATTGACCGCAGTCAGACTGGTCTTGGCTAAACTCCAGTAGCCCGGGGTAGATGGTAGTGGAACCCTCTGTTTATGGCACGGAAGGTCTGCGAATGATAGCGCAGCTTTCTGTCCTCTATAGCACTTCAACAGTTTCCGCTGAATTCTCCCATCTGAACATGATCTTTTATTTTTAAAGCCAACAAGACAAAGGTGCAACCATGAAGATACCCGGACTAGGTTTTATGACTAAAGCGGGAGGGTCTGTTGATAAAAACTTGCCCAGCATTCCAAAACCCGTGCCACAGGCTAACGGGCAGGCTAACAGCCAGCAAGCCCGAGAAGCGATGCAGACCTACATACAAATCGCAAAGGCAGGTAAGCTCAGCACTATGGCAATATCCATAGGCCTGCGGTATCTGGAACAAGGCCAGGGCGAAGCAAACTTTATGGAGCGACCTACATGTCCAACGGGGCGTCCAAAAGGTGACAACCGCACAGCGGAGCAAATCATCGAGGACAACCCTGTTTTAAAAAACCTCGGTGACCAAAAAGATATTAAACGTGAAGAACTAAAAAAGCAGTGTGGTGACTGGACCGAAGCCAACCCCGATAAAGAAGACCGGGCAAACGCCGCTTACAATATGGCAAAAGTGCTTAACTATATTGACACCTGCCAAAATCGCGAAGGCGGGGATCGGAAGAATTCCGGGGATGCGAATATCGAGGGGATTACGTCCTGCGGTGACGCCCGCCGGGGTACAGAGGCCGGCATGTTGAAAGATTTTGCCGAGCAAGGTTACGGTTCATTGCCGGAAAACCATCAATTAGATCAAACGAAGGATTCCCACGTTAGGCTGGATGGATCGAACAAGGATAATTTCCAGTGGGTCATGGGAGAGATAGGTAAAGTACTCAGTAAAATTCCAATTCTAAGATCTGCTACCGCACCATTCTTTGAGGCCTTGGGGGAGGGCCGCGGATTGGGTGACACCATCGCGAAAGGCTTTATGGGGCTTGCACAAAATGCGTTTGGTGCCGTAACCACAGTTGCCGGCGGCCCCGCCTCTATTGCTGCTACAGCAGCAACTGATGCAGTCAGCATCGGTGTCGAGGAAGGCATCGCAGCGACTGAGGATAAAGATAAGTCGTCATAAGGGCAGCGCAACTATCAAGGTGTTATTTGATACTAACCAGAGGAGATACCATTGAACCCTTACGCTAAATCTTCCACTTTAAGTTTAGGCAGGGTATTACCCCTCCTGCAAAAACAATTACTCATCGATATATAAAACTTTAAAACTTTCGGAGAAAACCATGCCATTACCCTTAGTAGGATCAGCAGTCAGCGCAATCGCAACCGGAGTACTTTCTGGCGGCGCGAGCCATGTTACACAAGAAACGATGCAACAAAACGAAGATAAACTCTTCGGCGAAACCGAAGGAAAAAAAGAAGATTCACCGACCGAGCATAAGCCAGGTGACGTTAATTTTTAAGTAAGTCTTTACAGCAGGTTTTCGCCTTGGGGCGGAAACTTGCTTTGTTTTTCAGCGGCTTGATTGGAGCAGTTCGGAATATGCCGTATACTCCCGCAAAAAAAAGGGCTACCGGCTTTTACAGAACAGTATTCGGCTGGCCAGCTATCCGTTAATAACCACAAAAGCCACCGCATAATCCTGCTCATCGGAAAGACTCAACAGACAATTGCTGCCGCCGAGCGCCACCATTCTGTCTTTAGCATTGCCAGTCAGCACCAGTTCCGGCGCACCCCACTCGGTATGCCGTACTTCCATATGCTGCCAGGACACCCCCTGGCCGATACCGGTACCCAGCGCCTTACCCACCGCTTCCTTGGCTGCAAAGCGTTTCGCCAGAAAAGCCTCCTGTAAAGCCGTCGCGCGGTACTCCTGCAACTCCGCCGGCGTTAAAATACGGGCGGCGAATTTTTCCCCGAGTCGGGCGAGCGACTCGCCGATGCGGTCGATTTGAACAATATCCGTGCCGATACCTACCACCATGTCAGCCTCCCGTATCCTTTCCCTACACCCGCCTCAGCGCTCTCACTGCGATGACAAGCCGGTAAAAAATTCGCGGCTCTTCAACGGTTTATTCCCGAGCAGCGGTTTCAATGCCAGGCGCGTCAACCGTTTGGCAGTACGCCGCACCGCATCGATCTGAAATTGTCGCTGGCTAATGCCGATCAACACTTCGCCAATGAAACAGTCCTGCGTCACACGCGCGCCTTCCGGTAACGCCAGGAAACCGCGTTCGGGCACAAACCGATAATGGCATTGTGTCTCCAGCGGTGCACCGCTTTCTGCCTCTGTCTCAAACGGAACCGCATAGCCGAGCTCCTCTAATAACGCGAATTCGAACTGGCGCAATTGTGGCTCCAACACCGCAGCGTCGCCGTGCACCGCAGCCAGAAAATCCTGGTAGGCCGAATAAATACCCGGGTGCGGGTCGTCCTCCGGCACCAGGCGCATCAGCAGTTCGTTCAGGTAAAAACCACTGTACAATACCCGACCCTGCAACGACCACCCGGGCGATTGCGCTTCAACCGCCGTGAAGGTTTTCAATCCGCCGCCACCCTGAAACGAGACCAGCAGGGGAATAAACGGTTGCCAGTGTTGCCCGGTCCGCCGCCTGGCACCGCGACCGCCCCGAACCACACCGGCAATGCGACCGGCGTCGCGACTGAACAGGGTCACGATCAGGCTGGAATCGCGATACGGGCGGCTGTGCAGCACATACGCTGGCTGTAATTCCACGCGTTGGACCATGCCGGCAGCCTCCAAACTGATGAATCGACTAGCATACCTCGAGTGTTGTTTGTCAGTGTACCCTCGAGGAAGGAAAAGGGGAGGTTCAGTTATCCCCTTCTCGTCTTAATTAAGAATACTGAGGGTAGGTCTGGCTCTGGGTGGGGCTGTCAGAAACTCTCGACAGCAGCGATGCTGTCGTGACCAGAAGTAGGCGCTTTAGGCGAGTTTCCAGGGGTGGAGCGGGAAACAGCGAAGCCTTACCTCGCCCCGCGGAACGCCCAAACCTTTAGTTTGGGCTGGACCCGCTTGCGGGGATTCATCGAGGGGACGCCTAGTCCGTGTTTCTGACAGCCCCACCCGGAGCCAGACCGATCAATTGGCACACCCTCGCTTAAGTCTCCGTTTTCCTACTAGCCATCATACCCTAGACTACGCAATGCCCACTCATCATCCGACCACCCGGTTTTTACTTTTACCCAAAGCTTGAGCATGACTTTACACTGGAACAGTGTCTCCATATCCAGCCGCGCCGCCTGCCCGATCTTCTTGATGCGCGCGCCCTTGTCGCCAATCAGGATGCGCTTTTGGCTGTCGCGCTCGACCAGCACCAACGCCCCGATATGCAGCGTCGCGCCCTCCTGCTTGAACTCCTCAATTTCAACGGTCATCTGGTACGGCAATTCGGCACCCAGTTGGCGGGTGATTTTTTCCCGCACCAACTCTGCCGCCATAAAGCGCGAGCTGCGGTCGGTAATCTGGTCTTGTGGAAAGAAATGCTCCCCGAGCGGCAGCCGCTCGGTAATCAGTCGCTCCAGTACGTCGAGATTGTCGTTGCGCAGCGCCGATATCGGCACGATTTCCGCCGCCGGCAAACGCGCCGCCAGCGTTTGAATATGCGGCAACAACACATTTTTCTCATCGATCTGGTCAACTTTGTTGAGCGCCAGAATCACGGGACACTTAACATCCGCCAGTCGCCCGGCAACCATCTCGTCTTCATCGGTCCAGGCGATCCTGTCGACCACGAACACAATGACATCCACATCGTGAATCGCGGTGGTGGCAGCGCGGTTCATATAGCGGTTGATGGCCTTCGACTGGTTCTGGTGCAGCCCCGGTGTATCGACAAACAAAATTTGCACAGCGCCTTCGGTTTTGATCCCGAGTACGTTGTGGCGGGTCGTCTGCGGTTTGCGCGAGGTGATGCTAAGCTTTTGCCGCAACAGATGGTTCAACAGGGTCGACTTGCCGACATTAGGTCGGCCGACGATGGCCACATAGCCGCAGCGGCTTTCCCCATCCTGCCCAGGCAATGTCATGGCGCCGACACCGAGCCTTGTAGCTTTTGCAAGGCACTCAGCGCCGCCTGCTTTTCCGCAGCGCGGCGGCTGCCGGCACGGGCCACCGTCGGTTGCTGCAACAAAGTAACCCGGCACTCGACGGTAAACGCCTGGGCGTGCGCCTCGCCGCTCACTGCCACCACCGAGTATTTGGGCAGGGGCGCCTTCTGCGCCTGCAGGTACTCCTGTAATTGGGTTTTCGGGTCTTTTGGGTTGGTGTCCAGCGACAGCTCCTGCAGCCTGGATTGATACCAGGCAAGCAAATGCTTTTGACAGGCATCCATACCGGCATCAAGATAAATCGCACCGATAATGGCCTCAACAGTGTCGGCAAGAATGGAGTCGCGCCGGTGTCCGCCGCTTTTCAACTCGCCCTCGCCGAGGATCAGGCTGTCGCCGAGGACTAGCTCTCGCGCTATCTCCGCCAGGGTTTCGCCTTTAACCAATTGCGAACGCAGGCGGCTCAGTTGCCCCTCCCTGGCAGTGGGGAAACGCCGGAACAGCGTCTCTGCAATGGTGAAGTTGAGAATGGAATCGCCGAGAAACTCCAGCCGTTCATTATTGCTGGACCCGCAACTGCGATGGGTCAGCGCCAGCACCAGCAGATCGGTATCAACAAACGTGTGGCCGATGCGCTTTATCAGCCTTTGCAACGCCAGGTTTGTCATAACATGCGCCTACTCTTTCGGCTTCTGCTTGCTCTTTTTCGGTTCGCAGCACAGCTCAGGCTTGTCCAGGTCCAGTTGGTTTTCAAAAGTCATCACCAGGTCGATATTAAAAAACAGGTTTTCCCGCACTTCGTAATTGACATTCACAAACACATCGTCTCTGTTTTTAACGACCTCGATCGCATCGACCGGGGCACCCCTGATATTGTTCAACCCAAAGACCGAATTGATCTTGCTTTTGATCTGGGACTTCGTCATCTCAATCAGCGGCGGCTCCAGCGCTCCGGCATTCTTCAGCGCGGCCTCGACAAAGGTATTCTCCGAATACGCCGTCCCCACCTTGACCGCGAAGGGTATGAAAAGGAACAGCAGTAAAAACAACAGGGCGTTTTTGGCCGTCAAAAAACCTCTTTGGTGACGTTGGGTTTTCATAAAGTCCCCTTTTGCAAAGGTTATTATTGTATCGATCCCACCCGGCTAAAACTGGGCAGGCTTAACAATCCTTCCCAGTGCATCCATATGCCAAAGGCCCTGCCGACAATGTTTTCCTCCGGCACTACGCCCCACTCGCGACTGTCGGCGCTGTTATCGCGGTTGTCTCCCATCATGAAATAGTGGCCTTCAGGAACCACCCAGGAACGCTTGCGATCCGGCTGACCGTGCGTCACGTGTTTCCTCATGGCGTGCTCCACGCCATCGAGGCTTTCCCGCATGATCTGAAAGCGCGGGTTTGCCGGCGGCAGCGAGGCCACCAGTTGCTGCGGCATCTTTTCACCGTTGATATACAAAACCTTGTTGACGTAGAGAATTTCATCGCCGGGCAGTCCGATCACCCGCTTGATGAAATACTGCTTCTTGTGCGGGGGGAAAAACACCATGACTTCGCCGCGCTTGGGTTCATTGATATCCAGCACCTTGGTGCGAATCACCGGCAGACGAATGCCGTAGGTGAACTTGTTGACCAGGATGAAATCGCCCACTTCCAGGGTCGGCACCATGGATTCGGAGGGAATCTGAAACGGCTCGACCAAAAAGGAGCGCAGCACCAGCACAATGAACAAAACCGGAAAAAAAGACTTGGAATACTCGACTTCAAGCGGCTCTCTGCCCAACACCGCTTCGACTTCCCGGTATCGATCCTGCAACTCCTCACCGACCTCGCCCACCTCATCGCCGACGCGGCTGACCAAAGCGCGGCGCTTTTTTTGCAGATAGAGCGCGTCAAACAACCAGATGATACCGGAGCCGAACACCAGCAACACCAACAGCAGCGGAAAGTTGAATTCCGCCTGCTGGAAAAACAGTTGATAACCCACCATCAACACCAGCATCGGGGCAAAGTAGCGGCGCGCATACTCCACCACCGGCGGCGGCGCCACCACCGCCTCCTGCGCTTTCTGATAAGCGAGCAGGCGTTTCTTGTCGGGCGGGCTGAGCGTGCCGAACTGAGCTGTCACTTCGGCCTGGGCTGCCAGGCGCCTGGCCGCCAGGAAAAACAGGTCGAACAGTATAATGCCCATAGCCGCAAATACCGCCAGGGTCAGCAGGGTCGAGATAATGTCGCTCATAAAGGTGTCAGCCAACCATTCCAGAGTTATTGTTCGTTAGGGCGAGCGTATGCAAGGGCCTGTCGCCGCCACCGCGCACCGGCAGACGTTCTTCATCCACCGCTTTCCCGGACCCGACGCCCGCCGGCCGGCCAGGTCTCCTTGTCATAAGTCATAGTGACGAGTTGTGGCAACTCAACTATCCACTTTCAGGACCGCCAAAAACGCCTCTTGGGGAATTTCCACCCGTCCAACCTGCTTCATGCGCTTTTTGCCCGCTTTTTGTTTTTCCAACAGCTTTTTCTTGCGCGTGACATCGCCACCGTAACACTTGGCGGTAACATTTTTACGCAGCGCTTTGACCGTGGTGCGCGCGATTATCTGTCCGCCGATGGCTGCCTGGATGGCGACGTCGAACATCTGGCGCGGAATCAGCTCTTTCATCTTATCGGCCAGCGCCCGCCCCTTGTAGGGAGCGTTGTCACGGTGCACGATCAACGCCAACGCATCCACTTTTTCACCGTTAATCAGCACGTCCAGGCGCACCAGCCGGGCCGGCTCGAAGCGATCGAAGCTGTAATCCAGCGACGCAAACCCGCGGCTGACCGACTTGAGGCGATCAAAGAAATCCATCACCACTTCATTCATCGGTAACTCATAGGTAACCGCCACCTGTCCCCCTACATACTGCATATCTTTTTGCACGCCGCGCTTTTCGACGCAGAGGGTAATGACCGCACCGAGGTGTTCCTGGGGCACCAGGACATTGGCCAGCACTATCGGTTCCCGCATTTCCTCGATGGCGCCGGCGTCCGGCAGCTTCGAGGGGTTGTCCACGTGTACGATCTGTCCGTCGTTCTTGACGACTTCGTAAACCACCGTCGGCGCCGTGGTGATCAGATCGAGATCGTATTCCCGCTCCAGGCGCTCCTGGATAATCTCCATATGCAGCATGCCGAGGAAGCCGCAACGAAAGCCAAAGCCCAGGGCATCGGAACTCTCCGGTTCGTAAAACAGGGACGCGTCGTTCAAGGTCAGTTTCGCCAGCGCTTCGCGGAAGGATTCGTAATCATCGGAACTCACCGGAAACATACCCGCATAAACCTGCGGTTTGATGGTCTTGAATCCCGGCAGGGCCGCCACCTCGGCACTGCGCTGGTGCGTGATAGTGTCGCCCACCGGCGCCCCCTGGATATCCTTGATGCCGGCGACCACAAATCCCACCTCACCGGCTTTCAGTTCCTTGGTTTCGAGCCGCTTGGGGGTAAACACCCCGACGCTGTCGACCACGTGGGCGCGGCCGATGGACTTGGTGATAATCTTGTCCTTCACCCGCAAACGGCCATGGGTTACCCGCACCAGCGATACCACCCCAAGGTAGTTGTCGAACCAGGAGTCGATAATCAGTGCCTGCAAAGGTGCGTCCACATCGCCCTTGGGCGGCGGCACCAGGCGCACCAGTTCCTCCAGCACGTCCTCCACCCCCAGGCCCGACTTGGCGCTGCATTTGACCGCCTCACTGGCATCGATGCCGATAATGTCCTCGATTTCCTGAATCACCCGCTCGGGCTCGGCCTGGGGCAGGTCCATCTTGTTCAGCACGGGTATGACTTCCAGCCCCTGCTCAATGGCGGTATAGCAGTTGGCGACCGACTGAGCCTCTACACCCTGAGCGGCGTCCACCACCAGCAGTGCGCCCTCACAGGCTGCCAGTGAGCGGGAGACTTCGTAAGAGAAATCCACATGCCCCGGTGTGTCGATGAAATTCAACTGGTAGGTCTCACCGTCGCGGGCCCGGTAATTGAGTGTGACACTCTGCGCCTTGATGGTGATCCCGCGCTCGCGCTCCAGGTCCATGGAATCGAGCACCTGCTCGGCCATCTCGCGATCGGCCAGCCCCCCGCAAACCTGAATAAAGCGATCTGCGATAGTGGATTTTCCGTGGTCGATATGGGCAATGATCGAAAAGTTGCGGATATGGCTGAGGTCGGTCACGTTGGATTGGCAACTGCTCGTTAGAAAATAGGATGGATACACATGACGACCGGCCCCCACAGGGGGGCCAGTCCAGGCTGCAAGTCTACCGTATTTGACCGGTGGGCGCTATGTAATCAGCCCTGCCCCGGGACGGGGCGGCGGTCATTCTTTGATCATAATGGTGCGGAAGGCCGGGCGCCCCTGGCGGAAGAAGCGAATCGGCAACAGCTCGTTGGTGGGCAGCTCCGCCTGCACCTCGTTGTAGGTGGCCAGGTCGTCGATGTCTTTGAATGCCAGTTGCGCAATCACATCGCCGGGACGCAGACCCGCCCGCGATGCGGGGCTGTCGGGTTCCACCTGCTCTACCAACACACCGCCGGCAATTTGCCAGGAGTCCTTCATGCGCTCATCGACATTGTTGACCACCACCCCCAGGCGATCACCGCTGACCCCGGCCTGGGCGATCGGCTCCTCATCGTCACCGCCGAGGGTACCCACCTCGACGTCAATGACCCGGCGCTTGCCTTCACGCATCACGGTCACCGGCACCTCCTCACCGGGCTTGGACGCGCCCACCACATGGGGAAGCTCGCTGGAGGCTTGAATCCGGGTCTTGTCGAATTTGACAATCACATCGCCGACTTTCAGACCCGCGCGATCGGCGGGCCCACCGGGCCGTAACTCGGCGATCAGGGCGCCCATGGGTTTCTTCAGACCAAAGGAGCTGGCCAGGTCGCGATCGACCTCCTGGATCACCACCCCGAGCCAGCCGCGGTCGACCCGCCCTTTATCTTTCAACTGGGACACAACCTGCTTGGCCACACTGATTGGAATCGCGAAAGACAGGCCGATGGAGCCGCCGGAGCGGGTATAGATCTGCGAATTAATGCCCACTACTTCGCCATCGAGATTGAACAGGGGCCCGCCCGAGTTGCCGGGATTGATGGCGACATCGGTTTGAATGAAAGGCACGTAGTTTTCCTGCCGGTCGGTGGGAATACTGCGACCGATGGCGCTGACGATACCCACACTGGCGGAGTAGTCGAGCCCGAACGGCGAGCCGATGGCAAGCACCCATTCCCCGACCCGCAACTCATCCGGTTCGGCAAACTTGAGTGTGGGCAGGTCATCGGCCTCGATCTTCAGCAGTGCCAGGTCCGAGCGTTCGTCCCGGCCCACCACCTCGGCGGTGAATTCCCGCCGATCTATCAACCGCACGACAATTTCATCGGCACCATCAATGACGTGGTTGTTGGTCAACACATAGCCATCGGCGGATATCACGAAGCCCGACCCCATGGAGTGCACATTGCGCTCGGGCTGATTGCGCGGTTCGAACAGGTAGCGGAAGATATCGGGGATATTCTGTCCGGGTGGCACCTGGATACGGTTACGCGAACGCGAGCGCTCGACGGTGTTGATCTTCACCACTGCCGGTGAGTTTTTTTCAATCAAATCGGTGAATTCAGGCAGGTTGTGATTGCGGGCCTGACTCAGGGGTGCCAACAGCACCACACCGGCACAGATCACCACATTTATGTAATTACGCAATTGCATTCAGGTCACTCCTTTCAATATTGCGCTTTGTCGTATTCGCTTGTGTTACGCCTGTTCATGGTGCTGAGCGTTCGCCTCAGCGGGCCAGTTTGAGCGGTTGTTGATCGTCGACCAATACCGGCTGCAGGCGTTCGTTGTTGCGGTTATGGTGAGCATGCCAGCGCACCAGTACCGCCCCCAGCCCCAGGCCAAACACCGCCCCGCCGATAGCCGCCACTTCCGTGCCGAAAGCCCACTGTCCGAGCCAACTGCCCAGTACCAGGGCCACCAGCGGCAGCAGGTAAACCAGCAGTGAACCCTTAACCACCACATCTTCAGCAATGCCGATACGCACTTGATCTCCCGGGCGGTAACCGGCGGCATCGCGCCCCTGCAGCAACACCCGCAGGTAGCTGGCGTTGCCGCCCCAGCGTGCCAGCAAACTCTGGCCGCACCCCGGTTCGGCGGCACAGCTGCTGCAGGTCGACCGCTTCACCGTCTCCACCCACAGGCTGTCTTTCTCAACGGCGACAACTCTGCCGGTTTCAGTAATCATGCAGAGGGTCCACTCCGATACACGGGTCCACCTATCAATGGGGTCATTGTCGCAGCCTATCAAGTCTCCGGGGTAAAGGCGATTGCACAACGGCAACCAGAGTGGCAGGTTAACGCTGCGGGGGTGGCACCAGTGACTTCACCGACTCGGCCACCCGCCGCGCGGTAATGGGGGGAATCTCGCCAACCACGGTAATGCTGTAGGGCAGGTTGTGCTTTTCCACCCGCTGCATATAGGCCACCGTGGCCCCGCGCCGCGCCTGCCCCTCGACGGTATAGCTGTCTACCACGGGATCGATAAACACCGAGAAAGTGGTCAGGCCGTCGGTGTACATCAACATGTCACCATTCGGTTCGATTTTGCGCTGTCCGGAAAACATAAACCCCTGCGGCAACCAATTGAGCTGCCAATTGTCGGTGCGGGCTGACGGCGGCGGCCTACAGCCGTCCATCTGCTGTCCGGCGATGCGATGGCGATCGCTGACCGGCGTCAACTCACTGTCATCGATGCCGCCCAGGGTCAACTCCACGAACTGAAAGCGCTCCAAGACCCGTTTGCCTTTCTCCATTTCACTCACCAGCATAAACAGCAGCGGCATGCCCGACTGCCTGTCGATGCCGAGTGTGTAGCCATAGCGATATTCGTCGCGCGGGACTATTTGCAGGATGTGCGCTTCGCGTCCGGCAATACGCTCTTCGCCCCGCAGGTAAAACACGTAGTGAGCGCTGAGACCGCCGGCATTTTCGCCCAACGCCCGCAGGCGCCCGCGCAGCAGTTGGTCGCCCGGCGGCAGACAATTGACCGGCTGGCCCCGGCGGACAAACTCCCGCGTTGGCCCGCTGAGATGTTCCAGGCGCTCATATTCGACACCGTCGCGCACGGAGTGGACAATTTTCAGCGTATCGAGGGACCCTCCCTGCTCGTAGGTGAACAGCCCGCGATAGTCGAGTTCCCGCACAGCAGCGGACATACGGCCGAGCAGCTCGGTGACCTGGGCGGGACTTTGGACAGCGCCGCTTTGCTGAGCGGCACTCGGGGGGGTAAACGCCGGTAGAAATACTATCAGCACAGTCGCTAGGCGTGACAACCGGCTATAGCCTGGTAGATTCATAGTGTCTTGCAGTGTGCCGAAGTTACTCGTCTTCCATTCGGGGAATCCGGGCAAACGGCAACATTCCCCTCCCACTGTTTTGTGCGGCGTGCTCGGCATGTTCCAGCATCAAATAGTTGAGCCGTTTTTGCACTGCCTCCAAGGGCACTGTCTGATCCACGCGCTTGGGGACAAAGAGCATCTTTGCCGGTCTCTGCTCACCATCGGTACTGACGCTGCGAACACTGGGGTTGAGTTCGGGAATCTGATCCTGGGTGGAACCGTTGCCGGCTATCTCGGCATCGCCGGGTAAATCACCGCTCAGAAAAGCGCTCTGTTGCGCGCCGATAAACACCGCACCGGCCACAGAAGCGGCGATGGCAAAGCGCCCTGCCTGGCGCCACCAGCGCCGCTCCGGCACTGCTTCGGCTGCGCCCCGGGGCAGTTGTTCGGGAATCAGGTCATGGTTGTCTTCGGCATCTATGGCCGCGCGAATGCGGTCTGACAGGTCTACATATTCGCTGTTCGGGGTAACGCCCCGCAAGGCGTCGCTGGCAAGCTGATAGCGGGCCCATACTGTGCGCACTTCAGCGTTGCTTTCACTCTCTTTCAGGATACGGTGGAGCTCGAGTTCAGTCGCCTGGTCATCTACCAGCGCCGACAGCGACTCCCGCAAAGATCGCTTGGCCGTATTTTCCGTCATGTTGGTTATTACCCCGCTTTGGCTGTGTTTCGCCTGTGTTTGCTTCCACTGAGGCCGACCGCTATTAAACGGCAGAACCTCACTTTATTCCAGTCTCTGTTTATTCCAATTTCCCGTCCCTGTGTATTTCATCCTTTAAAATACTGCTAATAATAACCGTTAACCGATCCGGTCATTTCGACATGTCCGTTGCCGCCGTTACTTGAATTAATACTTGCAGCTTAATACCTAGACCTTCATACCTAGACCTTAATACCAGGACCTCCATACCGGGACCTTATATACCGGGCCTGCTCCCCGGTCATCCCTGCTGACCCGGACCTGCCGCCTGGTCTCCGGTACTGCACGCTCTTTATGACACACGTTATGACAAACCTGAGCGACATTGGTTTCCCAAATCGGGAAAAAACCTAGGCCGGCCGCATCAGCGGCTCTATGCGCTTGTCAATCGCCTCGCGGGCCCTGAATATACGGGACCTGACGGTGCCCACCGGGCACCCCATCACCTCGGCTATTTCCTCATAGCTGAGGCCCTCGAGCTCCCTCAGGGTGACGGCGGTACGCAGGTCTTCGGGCAGGTCGCGAATGGCCTCGTTGACCACCCCCTGCAGTTCGTCGCGAAAGAGATTGTTCTCCGGCGTATCTATGTCTTTGAGTGCCTGGCTGCCGCCGTAGTACTCGGCCTCGTCCACATCCACATCGCTCGATGGCGGCCGGCGGCCCCGGGCCACCAGGTGGTTCTTCGCCGTGTTGATGGCAATGCGGTACAGCCAGGTGTAAAAGGCACTCTCGCCACGGAAGTTGGCCAGCGCGCGGTAGGCTTTGATAAACGCCTCCTGGACCACATCGTGCACTTCGAAACTATCGCGAATATAACGCCCCACAATAGCGACTATCTTGTGTTGATATTTGATAACCAGCAGATCAAAAGCGCGTTTATCGCCCTGTTGTACTCTTTTTACCAGTTGTTGATCTGTTTCTTGCGCCGACTGCGCCGCCATTCGTTGCTCCCAAGTACACTAACCGGCCCCGCCGCTCAATCACCCCCGGCGCAGGCGTGGCATCAACCCTGTAAAAGCGCCAGCCAGACAAAAGCGCCCGTCCCGCAGGGGGCGGGAAAAATATAAAACAAAGCAGAGCGCCACAACTAGACCAGGGGGCCACCCATAAGTTCACGGACAGCGCTAACTTTTTGTTATGTAGACTATTTATCGTACATTCACCAGTCGCCGCCCGGCCCGGTGGCAGGTTTCGGGACTACTTTTCGGGACTACTTAGGGGCGCTTTAGCCTCGCCTTTCACCCCACCGCTTACCGGACCTCGCAGCCGACCTGACGCCGGCTGTTGGAGTCGGCACCGGTGGCTTGTATATACTATGCCACCTTTTTCGCGAATCACCTCAGGGGAGGTCGCCTGCCTATCATGTCCAATCACCCGCAATACGACGTTCTCGTCATCGGCAGCGGCGCCGCCGGGCTGACCCTGGCACTGCACCTGGCCGCCGAGGCACGGGTCTGTGTGCTCAGCAAAGCCTCCCTCAACGAGGGCTCCACCTGGTTCGCCCAGGGCGGTATCGCCGCGGTTCTGGACGATAAGGACTCCATCGACGCCCACGTCGACGACACCCTCAACGCGGGCGCCGGTCTGTGTCATCGCGACACCGTTCGGTTTACGGTGGAGCGCAGCAAACAGGCGATCCAATGGTTAATCGACCAGGGCGTGGATTTCACCCGCGCCAGCGGTCGCGACGACTACCATTTGACTAAAGAGGGCGGCCACAGCCACCGGCGCGTTATCCACAGTGCCGATGCCACCGGCCGCGCCGTGCACAGCACCCTGATCGAGCAGGTGCGGCAACACCAAAACATCGCCCTGTTCGAACACCATATCGCCCTCGATCTGATCACCCAGGCCGACACCGACAGCCGCAAGATACGCTGTGCCGGCGCCTATGTCTATAACAGGAGCCGGGACCAGGTCGACGTTTTTCAAGCCCGGGCCGTGGTCCTGGCCACCGGCGGCGCCAGCAAGGTTTATCTGTATACCAGCAACCCCGACGGCGCCAGTGGCGACGGTATCGCCATGGCCTGGCGGGCCGGCTGCCGGGTGGCGAATATGGAATTTAACCAGTTTCACCCCACCTGCCTGTATCACCCGAAAGCCAAGTCCTTTCTGATTACCGAAGCTCTGCGCGGCGAGGGCGCTTATCTGAAACTACCCGACGGCAGCCGCTTTATGGACCGCTTCGACGAGCGCGGCGAACTGGCGCCCCGGGATGTCGTCGCCCGCGCCATCGACCACGAAATGAAACGCCTCGGCAGCGATTGCCTGTACCTCGATATCAGCCACAAATCCCCCGCCTTTATCACCGAGCATTTTCCCACGGTCAAGCAGCGCTGCCTGGCGTTCGGCATCGACATCACCCGCGATCCGATCCCGGTAGTGCCGGCCGCCCACTATACCTGCGGCGGCGTGGTGGTGGACACCAACGGGCGCACCGATCTGGAACAGCTCTACGCCATCGGCGAGACATCGTTTACCGGCCTGCACGGCGCCAACCGCATGGCCAGCAACTCGCTGCTCGAGTGCATCGTCTACGCCCAGGCGGCGGCCCGGCATATCTCTGCCACCCTCGATCACGTGCAACTGCGGGGCAGCGCGCCGGCGTGGGACGAGTCGCGGGTCACCAACTCCGATGAAGACGTGGTCATTTCACATAACTGGGACGAGCTGCGTCGTTTTATGTGGGACTACGTGGGCATCGTGCGCACTCGCAAGCGCCTGGAGCGGGCGACGCACAGAATCAAGCTGTTGCAAAAGGAAATTGCCGAATACTACAGCAACTACAAGGTGGGCAACGATTTGATTGAGCTGCGCAACCTGGCGATGGTGGCCGAGCTGATCATCCGCTCGGCCATGCAGAGGCGCGAGAGCCGCGGCCTGCACTATTCGCTCGACTACCCAGGGCGCGCCGCCGTCGCCCGCGACACGATTCTGGTGCCCACCAATTTTGCCGCCCAGGACATTATCGTCAACGCCGGTTAAGTCGCGCGCAGCCGCACCCGCAGGCGTCGCAAATCGTCGGGGTCGGCGGCATCCGGCGGCAACACCAGCACGCAGGCGCGCCGCGTTGCGAGTCGCCCCCGCATTATGATCAACCACGGCCAGATCACCTGCTCGCCGGCGAGTGTCAGCGAATAGTTGCGCCGATCGATATCCACAGACCAACGTTCGCCCTCGCAGTAGAGGGCGCTGGGTAACCGTCGCCGATGGCGCCGCAGCCAGTGGCACAGATGCCAGCCCAGCGCCGGCGCCGCCACGCTTACCAGCAGCCAGGGCAGCGCCGCCAGTAACAGCGCGGTGATGGCCAACAGGTGACAGGCAACGGCGTAGTATACCAACTGCCGCGACGGCTGCAGGGTTATGGCGAGACGGGTATGGCTGTTTGCGGTGTTTTCAGGCGTGACTATCACGAATCAGATTGACAATCCTTTGCAATTCCGGGTCCTCGGGCTCCTGCCGGTGCAAAAACCAACTGAACATATCCTGGTCTTCGCAGCCCAGCAGTTTCCAATAGCGCTCTTTGTCCGCCTGGGCCAGGCCCGGATAGGTATTTTCCACGAACGGCAGCAGTAGCAAATCCAGTTCCAACATCCCGCGCCGACTTCCCCACAACAACCGGTTCTTTTCCATCTGCGACCTCTCGGCGTACAAAAGCACCAGTATAACCGATGGCGGATATTTTCCCCACGAAGTATGGTCAACCGCTATGGCTGCGCCTATGATAGCCAGCCGTGTTCGAATCGGTAGTTGAACGTTATGAGCAATTGGCAGGACTTTCTGACCGCCGCCGGCGGCCAGTGGCACGCCGACCAGGCGTTGACATTCACCGGGCAACCCGATCCCGGCCCACAGGCACCGCAACTGGCGGTATTGAGCCACCAGCGGCTGCTGCAGGTCAGCGGCCCGGACAGCCGCAAATTCCTGCAGGGCCAGTTGACCTGTGATGTGGATGCACTCGGGACGGACACCAGCGGTCTGGGCGCCCACTGCAACCACAAAGGCCGGATGATCGCCGACTTTCGTATCGCCGCCACCGGCGCCGACACCTGCACCCTGCGCCTGCATCACAGCACGCTGGAACCCCTGCAGCAGTCACTGGGAAAATACATCGTGTTTTCAAAAGCGGCGCTGCACAGTGCTGCCGACGCCTGCATCATCGGCCTGTGCGGTGCCGGCGCCGGCGCCGTGTTGAGCGAGGTTTGCGGCGCACTTCCCGAGACGGTCGATACCCTGGTACCAAACGATCGGGGCGCCGTCATCCGGGTGGGCGAGGACCGCTTCGAGTGCTGGCTCAATGGCGAGACCGCTGCCGATGTGCTGGTGCCGCTGCTGGCCCGCTGCCGCCTGCGGGAGACCGGCTATTGGGACCTGCTCGATATTCGCGCCGGTATCGGCCAGGTGCGCGGCGACGCCAGCGAAGCTTTTATACCCCAGTTGCTCAACTACCAGGCCATCGGCGGCATCAGCTTCACCAAGGGCTGTTATACCGGCCAGGAGGTGGTGGCCCGCATGCAGTACCGGGGCAAGCTCAAACGGCATATGTACCGCCTGCGGATGACAGCCGGCAGCGCCTCGCCGCCGGCACCCGGCAGTGAAATCTTTGCAGCCGGGGCCCGCCAGAGTGTGGGCAATGTCGTGTTTTCCGCCCTCGCGGAGGAAACAAACATCGAGCTGCTCAGCGTTTGCACAAGTGAGGCGGCAAGCAGTGGCCAGATGTATCTGGATGCGCAAAGGCAGCAACCGCTGGAGGTGTTATCGCTCCCCTATGCTATAACTAAATAACTAGCAACAGCGCCTGATATTTTTCTCATCTGCCGGGGGAGCGTCCTATGGAGCGAGTTGTCGAGACGGTTCGCACGGAGATTGTCACCGCCATCGAAAGCGATCAACTGGTGTTGCCGACCCTGCCGGAGGTCGCCCTGCGCGTGCGGGAGGTGGCCGAGGATGCAAACGCCAGTCTCGAGCAGATGGCGGAGGTTATCGGCAATGACGCCGCCCTGACTGCGCGTATTATCAAGGTGGCCAATAGCCCGCTGTTGCGCGCGTCGCGGGAAATCGAGAATTTGAAAATGGCGCTGATGCGCCTGGGCGTCGAATATACCTGCAATCTGGCCACCGGGCTGGCCATGGAGCAGATGTTTCAGGCCACCTCCGATATTGTCGACACCCGCATGCGCGAGGTCTGGAGCCGCTCCAGCGAGATCGCCGGCATCTGTCACGTCTTGTGCCGTCACTATACGCGCCTGCGGCCGGATCAGGCGATGCTGGCGGGCCTGGTTCACCAGATCGGCATCCTGCCGATTCTGACTTACGCCGAGGAACATGCATCGCTGCTGAAAGACAGCATTACCCTGGATCGGGTGATTCACTCATTGCACCCGGGTATCGGAGAGAAGATTTTGCAGCATTGGGAGTTTCCCGAGGAGCTGCGCAACGTGCCCGCCGAGTATTTGAATTTCACCCGCCAGGGCGACGCCGCCGACTATGCCGATATCGTGACCGTGGCGGCGCTGCAGAGCTATATGGGCAGCGAGCATCCGCTGGCAAAGGTTGACTACGAGCAGGTGTTGTCGTTTGGCCGTCTGGGGCTGGACCCCGATATGCAGTTTGCCGAGGGGGAAGACCTGAGCGACGAGATGGAAGCTGCGATGGCGTTGTTGCAGTAACCCACCAGACCGCAGCGACACCTCCCCTCCCCCCGCACCGTACCACAGGAGGAGGTGCCCTAAATCACTCTCGGATCAAGCCCCGACAACCGGCAACTGCCAATCGATAGGCGCCTGCCCCTGCTGCTGTAGGTACTCATTCGTGCGACTGAAATGGCGGTTGCCAAAAAAACCACGGTGGGCCGACAGGGGCGAGGGATGGGGTGACTTCAGCACCAAATGCTTGTTGCCATCGATAAACTGGCCCTTTTTCTGCGCATAACTGCCCCAGAGCAAAAACACCACCCCCTCGCGCTGGTCATTGACCAATTGAATCACCCGGTCGGTAAACTGCTCCCAACCCCGGCCCTGGTGGGAACCGGCCCGCGCCTGCTGCACCGTCAGAGTCGCATTCAACAGCAACACCCCTTGATCGGCCCAGGATTGCAGGCTGCCGTGGTTGGGCAGCGCAATACCCAGGTCCTGCTGGATTTCTTTGAAGATATTCAACAGCGACGGCGGAAACGGCACCCCCGGCATCACCGAGAAACACAGACCGTGGGCCTGGTTGGGGCCGTGGTAGGGGTCCTGCCCCAGAATCACAACCTTGACACGGTCAAAGGGTGTCGAGTTCAGGGCGTTGAAGATCAGGCTGCCCGGGGGATAGATGATCTTGCCCTGCTGCTTTTCCGCCACCAGAAACTGCTTCAGCGTCTGCATATAAGGTTGCTCGAACTGATCGCCCAAACGCTCCAACCAGGACGGGTGAAGCTGAATGGCGGCGCCGTTGTCTGTCATTGTGGCTGGCCTGAGTTGTATGAAAGTTAGGTGCAATTTGCGCAAGAGTTACAGAAAAGCGACATCATACTGGCGTTTGACGCGGGAATCGAGTCCGGTCAAAAAACCCGCACTCGAGCTAAGCTGCTACTATGGAGGATGCCACCAGTAAGGGAGAGAGATCATGCAAGCCACACCCCTGGCCGTCGGCAGCTACGGCCTGAAAGATGCTGTTTACCGCGACAATTTTGAAGACGAACATGTTGGCAGCGAACCGGCCTTTAGCGAGGGCGTGGTGGTGACACGGGTCACCGACGACAAAGTATTTGTCAGAGACTGGCGCATCGCCGGTGATACTGGCGGCCCCGCCGGCCTCGAACATTTTGAGGAGGCGAAACACACCTGCGATTTCAACTTTGTGTTCTCCCACGAGCGCGAGCTTACCGGAGACGATAGCTTCAACGGCGATGATCCCGTGTTGCGGGCACAGCTTATCAGAAAGCTGCCATGACCCGAATGGCATTCGCCGCAAACGCCTATTGTTGATGAGAACTGTGCGTTGCTGCAGTAGCCTACTGGAGAGATGTGCAGGCCGCCGCAGTACACCCGACAAGTGCTTCGAAGAAAGGGGAGTGGCACCATCCTAAGGGGACGCAACTGAAGTTACGTCCCCGCACCGTGCCACCGGTGGGGGTACCCTGAATCACCTTTGGGGCGGGGCACGGACACCCAACACACCGGCCCCTAATAGATCGAAGGCACCTGAGTGTCGTTGAAGCGCAGTTCGGCGGCAATCTCCCCCGCTGCGACCGCCGGCTCGGTCACACCGGTATTTTCCCGATAGTGACTGTCCACCCAACAACGGGGCAGCGCCTCACCGGAGAGAAAACACAGTGCCTGCTTGTCGACGGGCTCCGCGTCCTGTTCCTCTTCCCCCCACTGCAGGCGCCCCGTGACGTGTGCTTCATAGGGATTGATCAACGCCTGTAAATCCACGATTTCCACCAGGTGGCTCTGGCCTTTGAGTTGCATCAACATGGCTGCGATCCTCCTTAGTATTGCCCGCTAAGTATAGTCCCGCAGGCACCGCCCGGTGCATGGGCGCTTGGCACCAAATGCGATAACTACTCCGGTCGCATATGCGGAAACAACAGCACATCGCGAATCGAGGGCGAATCGGTCAGCAGCATCACCAGGCGGTCGATACCGATACCCTCCCCCGCCGTAGGCGGCAGCCCATACTCCAGTGCCCGCACGTAATCGGCGTCGTAATGCATGGCCTCGGCGTCGCCGGCGTCCTTCTCGGACACCTGGCGGCGAAACCGCTCGGCCTGGTCCTCGGCGTCGTTTAATTCCGAAAAACCGTTGGCTATCTCGCGACCGCCGACAAAGAACTCGAAGCGATCGGTGACAAAGGGGTTATCATCATTGCGGCGCGCCAGCGGCGAGACCTCGGTCGGGTATGCGGTGATAAACGTGGGATCGTCGAGCCGGTGTTCGACGGTTTTCTCGAAAATTTCGATCTGCACCTTGCCCAATCCCCAGCCGTCTTTCAGCGGGATATCCAGGTGCTCCGCTATCTGCCGGGCGCCGGCCTCATCGGCCAGCGCAGCCGCCGTGATATCAGTATTGAACTGCAGAATCGACTCAAACACACTCAGGCGCCGGAACGGTTTGCCGAAGTCATAACGGGTTTCCTGGATCACTTCGCCGCCGTCGTTTTTAACCGTACTGGCCACCTCGGTGGCACCGAGCACCTCGCGGCACAGACTGCGTAGCATGTCCTCAGTCAGGTCCATAAGGTCGTTGTAATCGGCGTAGGCCTGATAGAACTCCAGCATGGTGAATTCGGGATTGTGGCGCGTCGACAGGCCCTCGTTGCGAAAGTTGCGGTTGATTTCGTATACGCGATCAAAACCGCCCACCACCAGGCGCTTGAGATAGAGTTCCGGGGCGATGCGCAGGTACATATCCAGGTCCAGCGCATTGTGATGGGTGACGAAGGGCCGCGCTGTCGCGCCGCCGGGAATCGCCTGCAACATCGGCGTCTCCACTTCCAGGAACTCGCGCTCATTCAGATAGCGGCGCATGAAATCCACCACCTGCGAGCGCACGATAAACGTCTCGCGCACTTGCGGATTGGCGATCAGGTCCACATAGCGCTGGCGGTAACGCAGCTCCTGGTCGGCGAGCCCGTGGAACTTGTCCGGCAGCGGTCGCAGCGACTTGGTCAGCAACTGATACTCATCCAGGTTGACATAGAGGTCCCCCTTGCCCGACTTGTGCAACACACCCCTGACGCCGATGATATCGCCGAGGTCCAGCGACTTGGCAAACGGGCGCGCGGCCTTGGTCACATACAGCTGTATCTGGCCGCTCACATCCTGGATCACCATAAAAGCCCCGCGGCTGCGAACAACCCGCCCGGCCACGCTGACGACTTCACCAAGTGCCTCCAGCTCTTCCTTGCCACTGGCACCGTAGCGCTCCTGCAGGGCCTGGGCGCGGTGCCGGGGTCGAAAGTCATTGGGAAACGCCGGGCCCGTCTCGCGCAGCGCCGCCAGCTTTGCGCGGCGCTCGGCAATAAGCTTGTTTTCATCCTGCGGCTGTTGCTCGTTACTCATACTGTGCAATCCTGATTGGTGTTCGGCGCGCCCTGCGGGATTTACAGGCCGGCCTTTAAACTGGCTTCGATAAACGGGTCCAAATCCCCGTCCAGCACCGCCTGGCAGTTGCTGGTCTGCACATGGGTGCGCAGATCCTTGATACGCTGGTCGTCCAAAACGTAGGAGCGAATCTGGCTGCCCCAGCCGATATCCGCCTTGTTGTCCTCCAGCGCCTGTTTCTCCGCGTTGCGTTTGAGCATCTCCTGCTCGTAGAGTTTGGCGCGCAGCATCTTCCAGGCCTTGTCGCGGTTCTGGTGCTGGGAGCGCTCGCTCTGGCACTGGGCCACGATACCGCTCGGTTCGTGGGTCAGACGCACGGCCGAGTCCGTCTTGTTGACGTGCTGACCACCGGCGCCGCTGGCGCGGTAGGTATCCTCGCGCACCTCGGCCTTGTTGATCTCGATTTCAATGTTGTCGTCGATCTCGGGCGATACGAACACAGAGCTGAACGACGTATGGCGGCGGTTGCCGGAATCAAACGGCGACTTGCGCACCAGGCGGTGCACACCGGTTTCGGTACGCAACCAGCCGAAAGCGTACTCGCCTTCGAAACGAACGGTGGCACTTTTGATCCCCGCCACTTCGCCCGGCGACACCTCCTCGAGAGTGGTTTTAAACCCTTTGGCATCACCCCAGCGCAGGTACATACGCAGTATCATTTCCGCCCAGTCCTGGGCCTCGGTGCCGCCGGAGCCGGATTGAATATCCAGATAGGCATTGTTGGGGTCCATTTCGCCGGCAAACATGCGGCGAAACTCCAGCACCGCCAGCCGCTGGGCCAGCCCCTCGATCTCCACTTCCACTTCTGCAACACTGTCGGCATCGTTCTCCTCCACCGCCAGCTCCAGCAGTTCGCGACAATCGGCAATGCCCTGGTCGAGGTCGTCGATGGTTTTTACCACGGTTTCCAGGGCGGCGCGCTCGCGGCCCAACTCCTGGGCCCGCTCCGGCCGATCCCAGACGGCGGGCTCAGCTAACTCCAGTTCGACTTCGGTGAGCCGGTCGCACTTGCCGGCATAGTCAAAGATACCCCCTAAGAACGTCGGTGCGCTCCTCGAGGTCTTTGAGGTTATTCACTATGGGATTGATTTCCATAAAAATATTCAATGATGAGGTTTTGAGAAGGCGCGAATTTTACCCCAGCCGGGGTGGGAACACTAGCTACCCGGGCACCGCCGGGCCTCTATGTCGCCGAGTTGCCGGGTCGCTGGGTCGCTAGTTACCCGGCGCGCGGGCGCGGGTCATCAGGTCTGCCGCTATCGGAGTGGAGCCCTCCGAGCAGACTTCAATCGCGGTGGCGGCCACCAGCGTGCCACGCATCACCCGCAGCTCGCGCAATTGTGCATCCACCCGGGCCACCTTCTCCAACACCATGGCCTTGACGTGGGCGCTGTGACGGCCGGTGTCCCGATAGAGCCCGAGGCGCTGGCGACATTCATCGAGGCTGAAGCCGGTGGCCCGGGCTCGCTGCAGGAAGCACAGGGTGTCGAGTTGGATATCGCTGTAATCCCGGTAGCCGTTGTCGCCCCGGGCGGCTGTTTCGATTAACGCAATACTTTCGTAATAGCGAATGGTCTTGGCGGACAGGCCACTGCGCCTGGCGGCTTCGCTGATATGCATGGGGACACTCCTCCGCAAACGGCTTTTACTCTAAAGCTTCCAGCCAATGGAATGTCAAGCCGCCTGTAAAAGCACCATATCTTGTACCCCTGTTTTTGCACAAGCACTAGAAAATGTGACTTAAAACACATATTTTTCTTTTATTTCAATAAGTTAAGAAAGGGTATTGACATTCAAAGTTAACAAACGACAATAAGCCACTGAGTTGTTCTTTCTAACGGGGGACAAAACCGATGGAATATCTCGATTCAGGCCACCCCGAGTGGCCACAGATGTGGGAAGCCCTGGCCAACCAGCCGCTCAACGGCGGCAACGCACTTTGCGTCAATGAAGGCAAGTGTTGGGAGTACCTCGGTTCTACCATCGATCACCATAATTTTCGCCACGAGCTACACCCGGATACCGGCAAGGCGGAATATATCTACATCGAACGTATCCGCGCGGCGATGGGCTGGTCCTGACCGGCCCGATTGCCGGCGCACCCTCGCCCGCCCTTTCGCCCGCAACCACGCCTGACCCACTGGGCCTCGCCGCAGACGGGTGAGTTTTTACCCGCGCAGAAAAGCGCGACGGGGTTCTCTTTCACCATTGCCTTGCTCTCTGATTTACAACACAATTCCGATGCTGCCGGCATTGCGCCGGCAGCGTTACCCCACAGGTCTGGAGCGCGGCGAGGCCCTGCGTCTGCCCGCCATATTCCCCCAACAACAGCAAGGATTTTTCAAATGACTATTCAGGTCGGTGACAAGATTCCCAACGTAACACTCAAAGTCATGGGCGCCGAAGGCCCCGAGGACGTTTCCACCGAAGCATTGTTTGCGGGTAAAAAGGTGGTTTTATTTGCCGTGCCCGGTGCCTATACGCCCACCTGCTCGGCCGCTCACCTGCCCGGCTTCGTGGTGCAGGCCGACGCCATCAAGGCCAAGGGTGTGGACAGCATTATCTGTATGTCGGTTAACGATGTCTTCGTCATGGGCGCCTGGGGCCAGGCGCAAAATGCCGAGCACCTGACCATGCTCGCCGACGGCAACGGCGAGTTCACCAAAGCCCTGGGGCTGGAGCTGGACGCCAGCGGTTTTCAAATGGGCACCCGCAGCAAACGCTTCGCCATGATTGCCAACGATGGGGTGGTGGAACTGTTGAATGTCGACGAGCAGGGTTTTGAAGTCAGCAGCGCCGAGGCGGTACTGAAAGCGCTTTAAGTAGCCTCGCCCCAGGCTTTGAGTTCTATTGGGGCACACCGGCCCCGCCCCGAGCGGAAACCTGGCACTCCGGTTTCCCCGAGACTCAAGGGTGGGGATCGGTTTCGATAAAGAATGCCTTAGTTAGGTCTGCCTCTGGAGAGGGCTTTCAGAGACTCTCGACAGCAGGGATGCTGTCGCGACCACCAAAAGTAGGCGCCTCCAGCGAATGCCATTCGGGCCGGACTCGTTTGTGAGAGTCGAGGCGTGTGCCCCGGGCATCGGCTGGCTATCGGCGCGCACGAGGAGCGGTCAGTTCGGTGTGCCGTCACTGCGCCAGCGGAGAATCAACTGACGCTGCGCCGGTGTTATTGTCAAGCCGATCATACCGCCCTTCGGGCAGTCCCCCAGATCGTAATTGTTGGTCAGACAGCCCGCCCCCTCCAGATGCGTTCTCGCCTCGTTCTGTGTGTGGCAACCCAGACAGCCTATATTGTCGACGACTTGCGGCACGATATCATCGGCGTAGGAGACCCGGGTTCTGCCCGGCACCGGCGGCGTCGAAACAGCCGTGTTCTTGCCGCCGATACCCTTCGCCCTGACAGAAAACGCGAACGCTGTGTCGGAATCCAATCCCTGCAGTGTAATCGAGTTAGCGGTGGTGCTGCTGCCGATGGTGCCGCCGTTATTCAAAAGCTGATAAGAGGGCTCACCGCCATTGAGGTTGTCCTGCCAACTGACGGTCAGCGAGCTGGTGGTTCGATTGGAAACCTGCACGGCGGTGGGCGCCGCGGTGCGGGTGGTCAGTTGCAGGGGTTGCGACAGCGCTGATTCCACAGCACCGAAATTGGCCCGTACCGCATAGCTGTAGGTGGTGTTCGGCACCAGCCCCACATCGGTATAGGCCAACGAGGTCACATCATCACCGACGATGACGCCGTCTCTGTAGACATCGTAGCTGTTCGGCACGCCAACGCCGACACCGGGCTTCCAGCTCAGCCGCAGGCGGGTGGTGCGAAGCGTTCCTCCGACCAGTGCCAATCCGGTCGGCACGCCATCCTCCGTGGATACGTTGACGACATCTGAAAATTCAGACAGCTCTGTGCCGCTGCCGCCAGCGAGTTCGGCGCGCACGCGGTATTCGTAAACGCTACCTGTCTGCAAACCCAAATCGGTATAAGACAGTTCGCCCGTGCTGCCCTGTAATTCAAATGATCCGTCCAGTGTCGGGCCATCGCGATAGACCTGGTAAAGATCAGCTTCAAAGCCGTCCGGCACGGTCCAACCCAGAGTAACGCTGCTCGCCGTAATATCCGCGGGGCTCTGCATGGCCGGTATAATCGGTGCGATGTCGACGGACACCACCCCGGTGTTGGGGGACACCGACCCATCCGCATCCTCGACCTTGAATTCAAACGTGTCAGTGGCGCCGCCCAGGGCCGGAAACGAAAAGCTCACGGTGCCGTCGCCGATATCGGTGACATTGCCGTTGGGCGCGAGTTCATAAGGGGGATCGGGATTGTTTACCACCAGGCTCACCCCGCCGTCGCCACGCTCGACAACCTGCGCCAGTATATCGATGGTCACTTGGCTGTCGCCCGGGGTGTAATCGGCAAGCGCCGCTGCAAAACTCACCGCCACCGGTGTTTGATCGACACTGACGATGCGGGTCGCCTGTTGTGTGGAGCGATCGTTGGTCACCGCCAGCGACACGCTGTAATCGCAGGGGGAGTCGGTGGCCACAAACGCGGCCTTGATCTCCCCGGCGCCTTCAATGGCGGGAAAGCTGCCGCAGTCGCTGTCCACAGACCAGGCGTAGAGGTCGGCAAACAGGCTGCCACTGGCATCCAGTTCGATAACCTCCCCCGGGCTGGTGACCGCCAGATTGGACAGCGACAGGCGCGGCACCGGCTCGCCCGGCAGCGTGTCGCCCACCTCGACCCCAGCGTCTTGCAAGTGCGCGCGCAACACCTGCGCCGCGGACTCACCGACGCCCTCACCGACGCCCTCACCGACGCCCTCACCGACGCCATAGAATGGCAGCCAGAAACGATCCAGCGTCAGCCTTGACATCGGCATCACACCCTGTTCGTAGACATAACTCACCAGCAACGGCGACTCGATAAACTCCTCATAGCTGTCGAAGTTGATCGCCAGATTATCCTGCTGCGCGTGGCACAGGCGGCAGTAACGGGCAAACACGTCGGTGTAAAGCGCCGGCTCCTGTGCCCAACCCGGCTGAATAAAATCGCCGTCAAACGCATCGGTGGGTAGCGTGGTCAAAATCGCGGCAGCGACGCTCTCCAGCGGGCTGGGTACGGCGGGATCATTGCGCGCTTCGGGGTCGGCCAGCGGTGGCGGCAAGGCGTCGCTGTTGCCGTACCAGCCATGAATCAGGCGAATCGGCTCTTCAAAGCGTTTGCGATCGTCGATATAGGTCGCCAGCGTGCCCTCGTTGAGTTTGCGAAACGCCTGTAGTTGGTTCTCGCGGCTGTAACGCCAGGTCTGCTCCGGGGCGAAAGACCCGCCGTCGTAGACGGGGTCCATCAGTTGCGTATCGGCCGCCTCGGTATACAGGAAGGCGTCCAAATCCCACGGCATAAAGCTGGCCGACAAATTCGCGGCCGTAGCCGCGATGTCGGCCAACGCCGTTTGATTCAGCGCCGTGGTATTGATACCGCCGTCATGGCAGGCGGTGCAGACGCCGGGGACCGGACGCTCACCGCGACCGTCGAAATTCATGGTGGGGGCCCGCACCATTTCACCGGTAGTCGTATCGGGTACGTAGGCGTAAAACTTGACAATTTTTTCGCTGTCGGAAAAAGTGCCGTCACCGCAGTTACCCGTCGGCGCCGCCGAGTATTCCATCACCACGGTGGCGAATTCACCGCTGCCCTGCACCATCGCCTCCAGGGTCGGGTGGTTGACCACGTAGGAGTAGACACTGCCGTCTTCGGCCTGGCGCAGCGACATATCGCGCCCGAAGCCCAAATCGAAATTATTGACATATTTGGCGCTGGCGACATCCAGACCCGCCACCGGGGCGCCGCCCGCGTCGACGAAGCCGGTGTGACGCAACCAGCCGTCAAGTGTGGTGGCATGGCCCTCGGGATCGATACAGTCGTAGTAATTCTGCGCCGTCAATTTCGACTCGACAGCAAGGGCCTGGCGCACCCGTTCGTGATCCAGACTGACATTGAAGAGATTGGCCCCGACACCGGCAATGGCGCCATCGGCGGGAAAGACACCGGGGTCCTGGCCCGCCGCCAGGATATCGACGGCATCGATTTGGGTAAAACCGCCGTTACCTTCGGCCGCGGCGTAGACACTCACCAAACCGGCACCGGCGGGCACGAATTCCACCTGAAATTCCAGGCGCGCCATCTCGACCAGCTCCAGCTCCAGGCGCCGGCTGCGCTCCTCGCCCTGGAAATTCACGTTGATGTCATCGGCGTCCAGCAGCGGTATGCGCCACTTGAAGGCAGGATTGGCAATGTCCAGCACCTCGCCGGGACCGGTGTACCCTGCCTCCAGCAAGCCGTCAAAGCGGTCTGTCCGCAGGGCCAGGCTGTTGTCCCGGCCGTTGCGATCAGTCCAGTGTGCAAGGGTGATTATATTCAGGGTAAACGGTAAATCCGCCGCCACGGCTGCGCCGGGTGGCGGGGCCACCACCAGGTGAAGTGTCTCATTGACACTGGGGTCCAGCAAAAACCGGTTTACATCCGCTATCGGCAAGACATTGATAGTGACCGTATCCGTGGCGGTGCGACCGTCGGCGTCTTCGACGGTCAAGCGAAACTGCAACTGGGTTTCGGTAGTGACATCGGGCGCCGTAAAAGCGCGGCTGTTGCGGCTGCGTTCGAACAGGGCGACCGCAAGGCTGCCGGCATCGGTCTGTTCCCAGGTGAACGCGAGCAGCGGATCGTCTACCCCGTCGCTGTCTTTGCCGCTGAGCAATACTTCGGAACCGGCGCGTACAGAGTAGGTATTGTCGGCGCCGCCCTCCCCGAGGCCGAGGGCAAGCGCCCGCGCGCTGGGCGCCGCATCGCTCTGATCACCGACGTCGCTGCCGCCGCCGCAACTGCCAAGCAGTAACCCGATACACAAGAGACCGGATTTTACATATCCGTTCATGGTCTAAGCTCCCCAAAATCCCATCGTTACAAAACCGGTAACCGGACCCAGACCACGGCCCAACCCGAAAGGGGTAACCACTAGTGGCACTGCCCTCAGCGAATATGTGCTAATTGATCGGTCTGGCACTGGCTGGAGCCTTCAGTACGCCTAATCAAGTTCGATGCGACTGCGGGGCACCGATCGATAGACCGATGCAAATAGACTTAAGGCAGTTCCACTGAGGTAGCCACCTTCAAACTGTGCAGCTTTTCCTAAAATTCGTAGCGGACACCCAGCGCAATGACATCTTGTTCATAGTTGTCCAGGCCGTCAATGAACCGCCAGTTAAGAAATGCCTGGATACCGCCTGCCGCGGGACCGCCGCCACCGCCCTCGGCGGCGCCGCGCAGCACTGCCGCCAGCCCCAGGGTGTACATGTAGTACTCACTGTCGGGCACGTCGGTGGGAATCACAAACGACTCGGCGTCACCAAGGCCGTCGGCACTGGCGTAAAGGGCGCGGATATTGCGGGCGTCGTCCTCCATTTGATGGCGCCACTGGAGGTCCAGATAGGGGTTGAGAACACCCCAGGTATTGCTGAACAGAAACTGCGCCTTGGCGCCGAGCACGGTTTCAAAGGAATCGATATTCTGCTCCGGCACAATAAAATCGAAGCCGTCGTTAAAAATATCCCGCTCGCGGTATTTATCCACCGTAATGTCCTGATACTCCAGGGACAGGTAGGGTTCGAGCCGGAGTTGCTCATGCAAACGCCAGCTGTAGCCGGCGGTGGCATACATCGAAAACACCTCGGCATCGGCGGTGCTGACGGCAAGGGTATCGACGCTTTCGGAATCCGGATTCAACGACGGGTACCGGATACTGCGTTCGGTATCGAACTCGAGAGACTGGTAACCGGCGGAGCCGCTAAAGTACCAGCGGTCGCTCTGGTAGAGCACAAACGGCATGATCGAAAAGCCCTCCATGGTGATGCCGCCGTCGACGATACTGCGGCGGGAGTCGAAGTCCACCTCCTGCTCCTGGTAACCGAAGACCGCGCCCGCGACCCAATGGGCGGAGATGCGATAGTCGATACCGCCGTTGATATCCTGACCGTCGAAATCAAAGGCATTTTCCAGCTCCGTGGGCGCCTTCTCACCGTAGAGAAAGGAACCGTTTAAAAAACCGCCCCATTGACTCCATCGATCGTTGAGACCAGCTCCATCGTCGGCACTCGCACCGGCGCCGAGCCGCTGCGCAGAACCGGCCACCAGAACATCCTCCGCGCCGTTAAAATTAACCACAAAACCGCGCGCGCCGCGCCGCAGCGCCGTGATACGCCCGGCCAGGCCGGACAACTGGCCATTGACAAAACCGCTGGAAAGGGAGCCCTGGGCGGCGAACTCTTCCGCCGCAGTCCAGCGCAGGGCAAAGCCGAGTTCTTCGAGATTCACCCCCAAACTGAACTGGGTGGGACCACTGCCCAAGATTTCATTGGCGGTGTGCACCAGCTCACGCACATTGGTAAACAACACAAACGTCTGGCCGCCGCAACCCTCACTGTCCGCTTCCCGCTGGGTATCTTCACACCCCTGCGCCAGCAGGTTTTCATAGACCTGTTGGTTGGTGACCGCCGCCAGCTCCTCCAACTCGGTCTGAAAATCGCCGGCCAGATCGGCTAAATCGGCAAACCCCGGAGACGCCGCACCGAGCAGGGACACCACACCCAAACACCCCAAAAATCTGTCAGGTAAAATACGCATGATATTGTTCATCCGTGTTGATTATTAAATACGTCAGCTGGCCGGGAGTTCCCGGCCTAATAAAAATTTTTTTTGTTTTATCGAGAGCCCTCAGCTCTATGAAAAGCCCTCAGCTCTATGAAAAGCCTTTAGCGCTATAAAAAGCCCTCAGCTCTATAAAAGCCTTTAGCTTTATCAAGAGCCCTCTATAAAAAGCCCTCAGCGTTATCGAGAGCCTTCAGCGTTATCGAGAGCCTTCAGCGTTATCGAGAGCCTTCAGCGTTATCGAGAGCCTTCAGCGTTATCGAGAGCCCTCAGCGTTATCAAGAGCCCTCAGCGTTATCAAGAGCCTTCAGCGTTATCAAGAGCCCTCAGCGTTATCGAGAGCCTTCAGCTTTATAAAAAAGTCGCCAGTCTTGTCGCAGATTATTAGTTTTTTCGATAGCCCTCAACGACTGGCGATGCCATCCTGAGGAACAAAAAAGAAGTCGCCCACTTCGTGCCCGGCGCCCTTGATCGCTTTGAATTCCGGTTCCTGTTTCACGCCGATGGCAGCCGCACCGGCTTTAACCCGGTCGCGAATCCGCAAAAAGAGTTCGGGGCCCGACAGCACCACATCATTGCTCTCCAATTCGTCCAGCAGCGCGCGGGCAAACACCGAGTGCCCCTGCCCGGCGTTGTCCAACACGGGATAATCACCGCCGGAGGACAACAACAGGCGCGAGCGCCGCGGCAGCTTGTAGCGCACATAGTCGGCATTGAACTGCACGTCTTCGCCCATAAACAGGTAACCCGGCGCAGAAGACAACAGGCCCGCGTAACAGGAGTCGGCCACCACCAGCACCCGTTTGGCTTTCATCCGCGCCAGGTGTCGGGTGACAAATTCGTTGGAGACCCAAAACGTATCGGTGGGCGGCGGCTCGGCGTTGGTCGGTAACCAGTAGCCGGAGACGAAGTCCCCCGTCTGCACGCGGCTGCCGTGCCCGGCGTAAAAGATAACGAGGTTATCCTCCTCGGTCAGCAAGTCATTCAGCTCATTGATGGCTTTCATAACCTGGATGTTGTCGGCGTTGATCAGGGTGCGTACGGAGAACCCGTACTTATCGCGCAGAAGATTGGCCGCCCGCTGCGCATCGAGCCGCGAGGTATCGAGGTTGTCCAGCATCTGGTAGCTTTCGTTGCCGATCACCAGGGCATGGTATTTACCGAAGTTCATGCCCTGGGCAGAGAGCGCCTTACCGGTTAACGACGCTGTGCGGGTGGCAGACGCTTTAACCGGCTGGCGGAACTTCGGCAGCGCCGCGACTTTTTGCACATTCTGCCGGCGCTCGTTCTCCAACTGCGCCACCAAGTCCTGCAGCGATTGCAGCTCCTCCTGCACGCCGGTGTCGACCTGTTGCGACTGCAGCTTGCTCTGCAGCCGCTCGATCTGGTTTTGCAGCGCTTTGATCTGGGCGTCCTTCTGGTTTATCTGCCGCTGCAGATCGGCGCGCAGCGAACTTTGCGCCTTGGCCGCAGCGGACTGGAAAATCAGGTTGTCCGGCGGCAGACCCCAGGCTTTGCGGTACCAGTTCAAGGCTTCCACCTGGCTCTTCTCGACACCGTGGCCCTGTTCGTAGAGCGTGCCAAGATTGTACTGCGCCCGGGTATTGCCCTGTTCGGCCGCCTTGCGGTACCAGATCAAGGCCGCCTCATAATTCGGCTCGCCGCCCAAACCCCGTTCGAAAATTTCACCGACATTGGTCTGGGCCTCGGCGTCGCCCTTGTCGGCGGCGGGCATCCAGACCGATAACGCGGTTTTATAATCGGCGCGGTCATAGGCCACGTACTCACCGCCGCGGGTGCGACAGTCGGCCGCCGTGGTCCGGGTGGGGCGGCGCGGCGTGATATAGGATGTATTGCCCAGCATACGCACCTGGCCCGGCAACAGGCAGTCGACGACATGCAGATCGGCGACCGGGTTGATGGGCTCGGCACCGGCCGTCGTGGGGGCGTTGGCGGTGCAGGACGCCAGTAAAGTACCCGTTAACGCACAGCCCGCCGCCAGTAACACGCGCCGGGATTTGCACACCAGATCATTATCAGCTCGGTTCAATAGTCTACGCATACTCTGTCGTCTTCATTGGCAAGGTGGTATGTTGATGCGTTTAAATCATGCGAACAGTCGTTAAACGCCGCCGTTATAACTGCTTGCGATATTCTTATAAGTCATGCTAACAAGCAATTATATAATTATAGATAGTGAAATTTCATGACACGAGTCTCTTTTGGGCGACAATGTTAATACGGATTGGTCATATTATTACCCGTGGTTTAGCCCTCATAGATCGATTTTTAGCCAAGTTGATACCCTGCCTGGCGGCGCTTGCGGCAGCCGGTTGCCAGGCACCCATGCTGCCTGACTTCGAGTCTCTGGCGCCTGCGGATGCGGTTGGCTACCGTGCCGGAAAACCGTTTCGCCACCTGGTGGTGGAGCGCCTCCAGCCCGCAGCCGCAGCGGCCCGCCAACCGGCGACCGGCGGCGGCTGGCTGCATGTCTATATCGAGGGCGATGGCATTCCCTGGATCAATCACCGGCACATAAACGACGATCCCACGCCGCGCTACCCGCTGGCCCTGCACCTGATGTCGCTGGACAGCGGGCGCGCCATCTACCTCGGCCGGCCCTGTTACTTCGGCACCGACGATCCCCACTGCGAGACAACCTACTGGACCGACGGCCGCTATGCCGAACCCGTCATTGACAGCATGATGAGTGTGCTGGGAGATTATTGCGAGAACCATCGACTGGTACTGATCGGCTACAGCGGCGGCGGCGTCATCGCCCTGCTCGGCGCCCGCCAACTGCCCTGCGCTGATCTGGTGGTCACAGTCGCCAGCAATCTGGATATCGAGGGCTGGACCGCATTTCACGGTTATCTGCCGCTGCGCACCTCAGTGAATCCCGCCGCTGTCGAACCTCCGGCCGGCGTGCGGCAGTTGCACCTGGTCGGCGGTCGCGATCAGAACGTGCCGCTGGCCGCCACCCGCCGCTTCTTTCAACACACCGCAACGACACCCGCTATTTATCCACGCTACGATCACCGCTGCTGTTGGGTGGAGGAGTGGCCTCGGATACTGCAGCAAATCGAGGCTGTAAAAGCATCAATGCGAGAAGGGTAAGCCGGCGCTTCAATCCGCGTTAACGGTGCCGCCCAGGGCCGGCTTGGCGGACTTATCGACGTCAGAGTCCGTACCGCCCCCACTGCCTTTATGGCTTTTTTTGGGGCGCCCGCGCCGCAGGGGCCGCACGCGTTGGTTGGCGATACGCTCGATCTCGTCCTTGAATTTGTCACCGCCGAGAATCTGTCCCATACCGATAGTTTCGGCGATGTAGTCCTGCAGCCGGCTGTCAAAGCTGTAGCGAAACAGTTGATTATAGGCGTTACAGCGGTCCTCCCGGCTCTCACCCAGCTCCAGGTACAGCCGGTGATCGGTAATCAGCTCGTTATTGGCGGCGCCGGAATGATGGGCAAAACTCGACCAGGGATACTCGCTCAAATCCTCCACCAGCCCCAGGCTGAAAGGGCGCAGCTCCACATAGCGATAGCAGGAGAGCAGAAACGCGTCGGAGTCGATAAGGCTGCTCTTGTAGCGACCTCCCCACAGGGTGCCACTGCGCTGATAGCGATGATTGACATACTGCACATAGCGTCGGCCCAGGGATTGCATCATCGAGGATATACCCGCCGGCACCTTGGGCGTGGCGATCACCTGAACCATATTCTGCAGCAGCACATAGGCATGAATCTGAACCTGGTACTGCTGCGCTGCCACGTGCAGGCTTTTTAAATAGAAATCATAGTCTTCATCGTCAAAAAAACAGGCGAGGCGGTTGTGCCCCGTCTGTACGATATGTTGCGGCACATCAATCAAATTCAGTCTCGGTAACCGAGCCATGCTGTCTAACACCCTGTTTTATAAGTCTTCGCTCGAGCCTGCCTAAGGAACTGTTATTGTTTCAAATATTCCTTTCACTACAACCGGTTAGCAAGGCCGATAAGGAAATACCACCATAGCGACGCTGTTCTGTAGGGCGCCGTCAACAATCCCTAGAATACCGAAAGACCGCAGGTACAGACAACCGGCATCGAACAGATGGACCTCACCGGCACCGCTGTGACATGATACTGGTCACTAAGTGACAGGCAAAGCCGCCAATGCAACTCGACGCGTTTCTCCACTTGCCGCAAGACCTGCTGCAGACACAAGTACCGGCTGTTTATGTGCGCCTGCTGGCCAAAGGCGACCCCGGCGGCGACAAATTGCTGGAGGGCACCGGGCTCGACCTGGACAACCTCAAGACTGCCACCCATGTCACCCTGAATCAGCAGTTACAGGTAATGGCCAACTACGCGGCGACCAGCGGCGACCCCGCCTGGGCGCTGAAGTTCGGCAGCCGTATCAGTCTCAACACCCTGGGCCCGCTCGGTATCGCAGCAGTCAGCGCCCCGACGCTGCGCGACGGTATCGGTATCTGGGATAAATATCTGAGTATCAGGACCGCTTTTATCGCCACCGAGTCACGCATTGACGGCGACTTACTGCACCTGCACAGCGTCTCCACCCTGCCCCTGGATGCCCTTGAACCAACCCTGATGGAAATGGTCATGCAGGTGGCCCAAACGTATGTGGAGACGTTTACCGAGAGCCCGATACAGGCGGCAAAGCTGCGCTTTCGCTACCCCAAACCCAGCTACGGCGACCTCTACGGCCAGTGGTTTCACTGCCCGGTGGCGTTTGCGGCGGGAGTCAATGAGCTGATCATACCGGCGCAGTGGGCCGACCTGGCCAGTCCGCTGCACGACCCTCTGATGTGGCAGACATCGCTGGCCGAATGCGCGGCCCTGCTGACCAGCCGGGAGGCGGGAGACACAACCCGACACACCGTCAAGCGCCTGATCAGAGAGGCGCTGGACCGGCATCCCGGCGGCGATCAGTACAACCGTATTCCGTCGGCAAGCGAGGTGGCGGCGCACCTGCATATTACCAACCGCACCCTGATCCGGCGCCTGAAACGGGCACAGACGTCCTATCAGGCGCTGCGCGACGAGGTGGTGAAAGAACGGGTCGACTATCTGTTAACCGCAACCAAAATCCCGATTGCCGATATCGGCGCCCGGGTCGGCTATCGCGACCCCGCCAACTTCGGTCGGGTCTGTCGCCGGTGGTTTGGCAAATCGCCCGGCAGCGTGCGGGCCCGGGCGACATCGAAAACTGAACCGCCCGTGTGATCAGTTGGCCCCGCAACACCTGGGCAGTCGGTCTGATCAGCAACCGGCCCTGACCCGCCGTCGATGGACCCGCCCGCGGCGTCTGCAGGTTGCTCACCGTGTCGGTTTGGTCGTGTACCGGAGGGTACCGGACTATTGACGGCATCGTTGGCTACCTGCCGGGACACCGGGCCGCCGGTCACCACATCAGGTCGTCGGGAATTTTGTAGTCTGCGTAGGGGTCATTCTCGTCCTCGGGTGTCGCTTCGCGTTGATTGCGCAAAACGATGTACGAGGCGTCACGCTGATCGATTTTCTCGGCCACCGCCGCCGGCACCACTGCATAATTGTCGTCGAGTTTGACAATTGCCAGGTAGCCGTGGGCAAGTTGTCGCGCCATCAGGTCCGACACCCGCAGGGTCTTGATGGTCTTGCCGTCGGTAAAGTTGTAATCGCTGTCGGCGCCATCGCGCGCAATCCGGTTCATGGTTATCAACTGGCGGATTTGCGCCGCGACGGCTTTTTGCTCGGCCTCAAGCTGTCTCTGCTGGTTTAGCTGGCGGTCTTTTTCCGCCTTCTCCGCTCTGACCTGTTGCGCCCGGACCTTGCTGGCGTCCACCTGCACCTGCTTGGTCTTGCGCTGCAGTTTTTCGCTTTTACGTTTGTCCTTGCTGACCTTGGCCGCTTTCTTTTTATCCACCAGGCCCGCTTTCAGTAATTGATCCTGTAGTGAACTCACCTTCACCTCCCGCCTATTTCTCTACCTTCTGTACGCCCTATCATTTGTGCCCCAGCCGGAGCCAGACCGGTCACTTGGCACGCTTTTGCTTAAGTATCAAGAGTAGGCCGCCTGAAGCAAGCACCATTTGCACCGAGCCGCTATTTTAAGCTTGAAAGGCAACCGCGGGCCAGCGCCACCTTACGCTTCCTTACACGCACAGGCGCACCCATTGGGTTATGATTCACCGACGTGAATTCAGTGTATCTGCCCGACCCGCAGCATCGAAGTCTATGTCCGAGACCACAACATCAAAACGCGACCTGTCGGTTTTACTTCAGCTCGCCCAATTTCTGACACCCTACAAAGGCACATTGGCCGCGGCCGCGGCCGCCCTGATATTTACCGCCGGGGTGACGCTGGCCATCGGCCAGGGCGTGCGCATACTGATCGACCGGGGCTTCGCCGCCGGTTCAGCGACGGAGCTCAACAGCGCCGTCGCCTTTATCGTGGGACTGACAGTATTGATTGCGATAGGGACATTCATTCGTTTTTACCTGGTCTCCTGGCTCGGCGAGCGCGTCAGCGCCGATATCCGCAAGACGGTTTTCGACCGGGTGATCGGCCTGCACCCGAGTTTTTTCGAGACCAACCGCAGCGGCGAAATCATGTCGCGCCTGACCACCGACACCACGCTGCTGCAAACCATTATCGGCTCGTCGTTTTCCATGGCCCTGCGCAGCCTGCTGACCTTCACCGGCGCCCTGGTGATGCTGCTGGTGACCAACTTGAAACTCAGTCTCATGGTGCTCGCCTGCGTGCCGCTGGTGCTGATGCCGATACTGTTGTTCGGGCGCCGGGTCAGAAACCTGGCGCGGCGCAGCCAGGACACCATCGCCGAGGTGGGCAGCTACGCCGGCGAGGCGATTCAACATATCAAAACCGTGCAGAGTTACACCCGCGAGAGCGATGAAAAGCGGGCCTTTGCCACCGAGGTGGAACGAGCCTTCGAGGTGGCCCGCAAGCGGGTACAACAGCGGGCGGTGTTGATCGTGGCGGTGATTCTGATGGTATTCGGGGCTATCGCCGGCATGTTGTGGGTGGGCGGCAACGACGTGCTCGCCGGGCGAATGAGCGGTGGCGAACTGGGCGCTTTTGTGTTCTACGCCATCATCATGGCCAGCGGTGTGGCAACCATTGCCGAAGTCTACGGCGAACTGCAGCGGGCGGCCGGCGCCACCGAGCGGCTGCTGGAGCTGCTGCAGGTCGAAAGCCTGATCAAGGCACCGGAGCTGCAAGTCGCCGGCGAACAGACACTAACTGCCGCTGTGCACTTCAGGGATGTGCGGTTTCACTACCCCTCCCGGCCCGGGCAGCCGGCGCTGGAAAACCTCACCCTTGCGGTGGAACCGGGCAAAAGCCTGGCTTTGGTGGGCCCCTCAGGGGCCGGTAAGTCAACGGTATTCGAGTTGTTACAGCGGTTTTACGATCCGCAGGAAGGCGAGATTACCCTCGGCGGCACCGATATTCGGCTGCTGGACCCGCAGCAACTGCGCCGGCAGATGGCGCTGGTGCCGCAGCAGCCGGCCCTGTTTACCGGGGATGTCAGCCACAATATCCGCTACGGTAAACCGGACGCCTCCGACGCCCAGGTCATCGCCGCCGCCCGCGCCGCCCACGCCCATGAATTTATAGAAAAGCTGCCCGAAGGCTACCACAGCAACCTGGGCGAACAGGGGGTGCGGTTGTCCGGCGGCCAGCGCCAGCGTATCGCCATCGCCCGGGCAATTCTCAAAGACCCCCAAATCCTGCTGCTGGACGAAGCCACCAGCGCGCTGGATGCGGAAAGCGAATTTCACGTGCAGCAGGCACTCGAGGAATTGATGCGCAACCGCACCACAATCATTATCGCCCACCGTCTCTCGACCATTCTTCACGCCGACCGTATCGCGGTCCTGGAGCGCGGCCGCCTGGTTTCCCTCGGTGATCACAATACCCTCCTGGCCACCTGCGACCTCTACCGCCGGCTGGCGCAATTACAGTTTCGGGAACAGGCATCCTAGCCTCCCGGGACGCCCGCGCACGCTTGTAATTAGGCCACACCAGCTCTATTATACTTTTCGTCAATAGAGATGAAGAGCCGCTATGTTTGCCAAGTTTCCGCTACCACTGCGACGCGGCCTCTGCAGCGCCGCCATCGGCCTCCTCAGTGCCGCCCAGGCCGCGGCCGGCAGCGTCGTTCAGTCGCTTGAACAAAAAACAGTTGAACTCCAATTGTCCGGACAGCAACTGTTTGAAAACCGGTGCGCAAGCTGTCACCTGAGTGGCGCGGGGGAAGCGCCCACCGTTGACGCCATGGGCATGCTGGGCAGCGAAAAAGTCCTCGCCGCCATGACCACCGGCGTGATGCGGGAAATGGCCACCGGCCTGAGCGGGGCAGATAAACAAGCGATAGCCGCGTGGCTTGCGCCCGCCCCGGCCGTCGGCCCGGCCCAACAGACCCACGCCCGCTGCGCGGGTCAATTACAATTGACCGGCCCACCGCTATGGAACCGCTGGGGCAACAGTCTCAGCAACGCGCGATTTCAACCCGCTGCCGTCTCCGGCCTCTCCGCCGGCAATGTCAAACGCCTGCAACTGAAATGGGCATTCGGTTTCCCGGGCGCCGTCAGGGCCAGATCGCAACCGGCAGTCACCCGCGAAGCCCTGTTTACCGGCAGCCAGGACGGCACGATTTACGCGCTCGGCCTGGAGACCGGCTGCCTGTGGTGGACGTTCAAGGCCGAAGCTGAAGTGCGCAATGCCATCACGCTCGATGTGGACCCGGCCGGCAAACCACAGCGCTTGTTCTTCGGCGACTTTAATGCCAACGTTTACAGCCTCGACGCCGCCACCGGCAAACTGCTGTGGAAGCAAAGTGTGAGCGAGCACCCGGTAGCGACCATCACCGGCTCGGTGGCCCTGCACGGCGATCGTCTGTTCGTGCCGCTGTCTTCCACCGAAGTGATCAACGCCGCCAATCCGGCCTATGAGTGTTGTACGTTTCGCGGCGGCGTCACCGCACTGGACACCCGCCAAGGCAAGGTCCTGTGGCGGATGTATACAGTGCCCGAACCGGAAAAACGGCGCAAAAACAGTGACGGTGTGCAGATGTGGGGTCCCTCGGGCGCCCCCATCTGGTCGACCCCCACTGTCGACCGCAAGCGCGGTTTACTCTACGTCGGCACCGGGGAAAACTATTCCTCCCCCGCCAACGACAAGAGCGACGCCATCATCGCCATCGATATCGACACAGGGGGCGTGCGCTGGGTAAACCAGACGATTGCCAACGATGCCTGGAATGGCTCCTGTGTCAGGACCCGAATCAACTGTCCGGAAGAGGACGGGCCCGACTTCGATTTCGGCGCGCCACCGATTTTAACTACCCTCGCCACCGGCAAAGACATCATACTGGCCGGCCAGAAATCCGGTATGGTTTACGCCATGGACCCCGACGCCAGGGGTCGAACCCTGTGGCAACAGCGGGCCGGTATGGGCGGTTACAACGGCGGTATTCACTGGGGCATGACAACCGATGGCGACACACTTTATGTGCCCATCGCCGATACCCCCGGCCACCACCAGACTGTCGGTGCAGCGCGCCCGGGGCTCCACGCTTTCGACGTGCGGTCCGGGGCACCGCTGTGGAGCCGGTTTGAGCCACCTACCTGTGCCGAGCGCCACTACCGCTGCTTCCCGGCGCTGTCGGCGGCCGTTACTTTGACGCCGGGACTGGTATTCGCCGGCGGTCTCGACGGTACACTGCACGCCTATTCCACCACTGACGGCACGCCCCTTTGGACCTATGAGACCCATCGCGCCTTTACCACCGTCAATGGTGTCAAGGCAAAAGGGGGTTCGATAGATTCAGATGGTGCCGTGGTCGCCAACGGCATGCTGCTGATCAATTCCGGCTACGATAAATTCAGAGAGATACCCGGCAATGTACTGTTGGTGTTCGGGCTGTAAACGTCCCCTGTGGCCCAAAATTAATCGCACCACTACCCGCAAAAGTGCCCGCAACCCCCAGCGATAAAACAACTGCCGGCGAACGGGGCGAATCAGGTCTTGCTGGCAAGGCGCTTATCAAAACCCGGCGCTGCGCAGTAAACCGCTCACCGCCGGGCGCCACCTCGATCAGAAGTAACTGTAGCTCACCCGCACGCCATAGGTGCGCGGCTCCAATACGTTGGGCTTGCGGTAGCGCCCGATCAGCGCCCCTTCTGCCGAAAGCCCTGCCAGCGAGGCGTCGTCTTCGATATTTTTAACGAAGGCCTCCACGCCCCAGGTACCGGAGGTCTGGCTCAGCGACACCGTCAAATCCGTTTGACTCCAGCTGTCGAGCCGATCATTGGGGGTGTTGTACAGGCGCGCCCAAAACTCGTCCTGCCAGTAGCTCTGCGCGCGGTAGGTAATGTCCCAGTTTCGCCCCAGCGAGTGGCTGTACTGCACACCCAACTGCAGGGACCTCTCCGGCGCGAATGGCAACTCATTACCCCTGATATCAACCGGATCGGGGCTGGCGGTGGTTACGTCGGGCGCGGTCTCGAATCTCTCCGTAACCTCCGTATCCAACAGTGCCAGATTCAAGTTAATCCGCAGGCCATCGAGCGGCGCCGCCACCAACTCGAACTCCGCACCCTGCACTTCGGCATCGACATTGGTATTGAACACATCGCTGTTGGCCAGCACGCCACCCACCTGCAGGCCGTCGTACTGATAGAAGAACAGCGTCGCATTGAGCTGCAAGCGGCGATCGAGCAGCGTATTTTTGCTGCCTAACTCCAGCGCGTTGATATACTCCGGATCAAACGTCTCGGGTGCGGCCGAGGCGACAGCGCCCGGATTGATACCGCCGCCCTTGTAACCCCTGGACAAGGTTGCGTAGAACATGGACGCATCGGTAAACGCCACGTCCGCCTGGTAGTTGATACCCAGTTTACCGGTGAACTCCTCCCACTCGCCGCCGTCTTCGACAAAGGCGGCATCGGGATCATAGGTGGGGTCGGCAAAATCGAATGCCGATTCCTGCTTGGTTCTGATGCTTTTCTCCTCCTCGGTGTAGCGCACCCCCGCGGTTAGCTTCAACCGCTCACTGAGGTCCCAATACCCTTCGGAAAAAACCGCCCAGGTCTTGGTCTCGAAGTTGGGCGTGAAAAAGTCGAAAGTGTGATTCTGAGCGGGGAGATCGAGAAACTGGCCGAGAAAAGACAGCTCGGGAAAGTAAAAAGTGGAGCGGGCCGACTGTTCGAAGTCCATCCAGAACACGCCCAGGGTATAGTTAAAATCGCCGGAGAAGTATGACGCCAGGCGCAACTCCTGGCTGATCTGTTCGCTCGACTCGCGGTTTTCGTTGGAACTGCGATAAGCCGTGGTGTCGGTCAGGAAGGTCTCGGCGTCGAGTTGGTAGGAGACCGGTGTGCTGAAGGCGAGACTACTGCTGCCGTTATCGAAGTCCTCACGCAGGTCCCGGTCGCGGTCGTGAAAGGCGGTGACCGAAGTAAACGTGTAGTCGCCGAAGCTGTGGTTGACCTCCAGCGACACCAGCAGGTCCTCCAGGTCGAAATGCGGCCGGTAGTCCAGATCGACCGTGCGCGGGTCTGTCGAAATTGCACGGGGCGAACCATCGGGATTGGTGTTGTAATGATTGGGCCGGGTGGACGGCACATTGGCGGCCACAAACGCCGGGATTTGGTCCGGCGGTACACCCAGCGCCGCACCCAACCTGGAGAAAATAAACCGGGTGGTATTGACCAGGCTGCCGTTGGTAAAACTCGAATTGGGGTACTCAAAGCCGGTCTCGGTATCGCTGCAGCCAAGCTCAGCATCGGCCTTGCAGCGCACCCCCACGGAGCGGGTGCGATCGCTGTCTTCTTTCAGGTACTCCCCAAACAAAAACACCTCGGTATTCTCACTGAGTGTGAACGTGGTTGAGCTTCTCAGGGAAAACTGGTCGCGCCCGTCGATATCTTTGTTGTCAAACCGGTTTTCGGTGTAACCGTCGCGGTTGAAGGTGTTAAACGCAAAGCGTTGCTTGATGGTGTCGGTCAGTGGCAGGTTGACCGCACCCGTCGTGCGAATACTGTTGAAGCTGCCGATTTCGGTGCTCAGATCGACGGCGAACTCATCGTCGGGGCGCCGGGTCTTGACATTGACCACACCGGCGGTGGTGTTGCGCCCATACAGGGTGCCCTGGGGGCCACGCAGCACCTCGATACCCTCGAGGTCATAGTACTCGAGCTGGATCGGGTTCTGGGTCAGGTAGACGCCGTTGACATGGACGCCGGTGCCGGGGTCCGAACTGGAAGAAAGCGCATTGTTGCCGACGCCGCGAATATTGTAGCTACCGTTGGCAGCCACCATGGTATTGGGCACGGCGAACTGGATATCGAGCGCGTTTTCGATATCCAGTTCGTTGAGCATCGTCTCACTGAACGCGCTGATGGCAATGGCGGTGTCCTGTGCGGTCGCCTCGCGTTTCTCCGCGGTGACCACAATCTCCTCGAGCCCGGAGACCGCAACCTGGTCCTGGGCCGCGGCCTCTACCATCAGGAAGGGCACGGAAGTTATCGCCAACCAAAGCTCTAAGCGTTTAAACGTTCGCATCATCTCTCTCCTGCATCACTGTTTTTATGGCGTCATCGCACTGGCCCCGCAAATCCCGGGACAGGCGCAAAAGCTTATTGAATTAATTTGCAATAAAACTATTCGGATTGGTGAAGAGAGTCAAGCAGTACGCGAACGGAATTGTGTAAAATTATTTAACTATTTGATATTTATAATAAAAATATTTTTAAAAGAAAAAATCAAAACCTCTAAAAAACCTGTTTGAAGCCAAAAAAATCTGTCACTATTAGACTTTCCAGATAGAATTTAAGTCCTGGATCAGCTTTTATATACGAAAAGTCCAGTTAGCTTATAAAAATAGCTAGAAATTCAACCAAAATCAGAATCTTAATGTATTTCCATTCAATAAATAGCAGCAGAATTTGACATTAGCCGCCACCGACACAGGCCTGCGCCGGTGATCGCTCTGGGTTGACCGAGCACGGACGGCACAGGATCGGGCAGGGAACGGCATCTTTAAATCAACGGGTTTGTAGAAGGATAAATTATGGATCCGGGTCTGGCGGGAAAACAAGTCCTTGTCACCGGCGGCAGGCGCCACTCTCACCCATATCCCCAAACCACCTCACGGCCCGCCGGCGATTGACAGCAGGCATAGTGGCACCCTGCAATTTGCAATCCCCGCGCCCTATACTTACCATGCTCCAGCATCATCAGTACTTCGTTAACGAGCGGCTGCAGCCCCACTATGGCAAAACCCCAGAAAACCAGAACACGACTTTCCCCGGAAGCACGAAAATCCATGATTCTGGACCACGCCGCGGAGATCATTGCCGCCGAGGGCGTATCGGCACTGAGCATGGAACGACTGGGGCGGGCGGCCGATATCAGTAAATCGCTGGTGTACGCTTACTACCCGAGTATGCAGGAGCTACTGCAGTCGCTGCTGCGGCGGGAGTACAAACACCTGCGGGAGCTGCAGACCGCCGCCGCTGAGAGCGCGGAAACCTTCGAACAACTGGTGCGACGCATCACTCACACCTATCTGACCTATATCGAGAAACGCGGCCTGATCCTGGATCGGCTGGCGGCCGAGCCGAGTGTGGCCGACCACGGCGATCCGACTGAATACGGCCGCGAAACCGCAGTGAAATATGTGGCCCAGATCCTGAGCGACAACTTCTCCATCGACCTGGAGTTGGCAATGCCCGCAGTGGATATCTCTTTCGGCATGCCCGCTGCAGCCGGTCACTACCTGACACGACACGATGTCAGCCGGCAGACCATTGAAGATATCACGGTGGCCATGATTATCGGCAGCATCGAAGGGCTGCGGCAAAAATACCAGACCTCCCTCAAGCCACTGATCCGGCGGCAACCTCACAAACACAGTTAGCGTGTCCGGGGGCACTTACCGCTGCTGCCCCCTACCGCCTCTTACTGCTGCAAAAATCGCCGCATCGCCTGGTTGACCGCGGTCGGGCTTTGTAGCGTCGGCCAGTGGCCGACGTCCGGCAGCCGCTCAACCGACAATTGCGTCACGTAGTTGGGAAGCTCATCAATAAACACATCGACAAAGGCGGTGTCTCGCTCCCCCCAGATCAGCAGGCCGGGCACCTCCACCCGCGCCGTTCGGGAGGGCCAATAGTCGGCCGGCCCGATCTCCTGCGGCCGCGGTATATTGGCCCGATACCAGTTGATGCCCGCATCGATCGCGCCCGGCCTGGCCAGGCCATGTTTAAACAGCGCGTCCTCACGCGCATTCAGGCGTCCGGACTCACGCAGACCGGCAAGGCCCCGCCGCCACACCAGGTAGCCGCCGTTTAGCGTCATCAGAAAATTTCGATAGCCGCCGCGCATATCGAACATATAAGAGGACGTGCTCTGCTGTCGCTCGTTGCTGCGCAACAGCTCCAGAAACTGATTGTAGGGCGGTGCGCTAATACCGATAACCTGTGTCAAACGCTCGGGATAGCGCTGCGCGAAGGCCCAGGCCAGTGCGCCGCCCCAATCGTGTCCCACCAATACAAACGGCGCATCACCCGCCAGTTGCCGGGCAACGGCATCGAGCTGGCGGGCCAGGTTCTCGATGGCATAAGGCGCCAGGTCATCCGGCTTCGACGACAGGTTGGCGCCCAGGCCGTCGATGGCGACCACCCGGTACTCCCGGCTGAATTCCACCATCTGATGGTAAAAAGAAAACCAGTAGGACGGGAAGCCGTGATAGAAGAGCATCAGCGGACCCGCTCCGGCCTCGACATAGTGAAAACGCTGCGCCCCCACCTCCGCAAAGCCCGACTTGAAAACGGGGCCGCCGCTATTGACCTCATTGGCATATTCAACAGCCGGGTCGGTTTGCAGGGGAGCTTCTGAGCAGGCCGATAACACCAGGCACAGTAAGGCCACTTTAACAATCACTCCCGGCAACCGATCCGGCCGGCAACTGCTCAACAGGTTACTCATTCAGCCTCCCCCCTCGACACCGTTCACCCATCGAATTTGGAACAGCTCGGCACGACTATTGAATAAATCGTCAATATATAGAGTTTACCGCCAAAGCGTCAAGCCTGACACACCCGGTCAACAGCGACTTTACAGAGAAGCTACGGCATAGTCTGACCGAGATCATAGCGGCGGCCGGGCCAAGTGCGATAAACATGCACGGCTTTATTTATCCGGTCACTCGTGCTTGAGGGCACGCCAGTGCCAGTCGTCCCATAGCTGACCCCAAAACAACCAGGTCTATAAATATGAAAATTTACCTAATCACCCTGGCATTCGCCGCGCTTGTCGCGCTGGCCGGTTGCGATCAATCACCGGCACCCGGCGCTGCCGAAACCCCGGCACCGACCTCAAAACCGAACGCCACCGCCACCAGCCCCGCGCCCGCCAATCCCCGCTTCGATATCTACGCCAGCGTCGATCTGCGTGCTGACCTCAGCCACCTGTCGCCTACTCAAAAACGCATGGTGGCGACACTGATCGACGCCGCCACGGTTATGGACGGGCTGTTCTGGCGCCAGTCCTACGGCAATCCCGAGGAGTTGCTCACCGGTATCCCCGATCCCGCCGCGCGCCGCTTCGCCGCGCTCAACTACGGCCCCTGGGACAGGCTTGACGGCAACAAGCCGTTTATCAGCGGTGTGGGACCAAAACCCCTGGGCGCCAACTTCTACCCTGTCGATATGAGCAAGGCGGAGTTTGAAGCCTGGGCGGAACCGGAAAAGCGGGGGCTTTATTCCCTGGTGCAACGCGACAGCGCCGGCCAGCTCACGCTGGTTCCCTACAGCGCCGCCTACCGGCCGGAACTCACCCGGGCCGCAGCGCTGCTACGCGAAGCTGCCGACCTGGCCCAGGACCCGGACTTTGCCCGCTATTTGCGCCTGCGGGCCGAGGCATTCCTGAACGACGACTACCGGGCCAGCGATATGGCCTGGATGGAGATGAAAAACAACCAGGTGGATGTGGTTATCGGTCCGATCGAAAACTATGAAGACCGACTGTTTAATTACCGCACGGCCTTTGAAGGCTATGTGTTAATCAAAGATATCGCCTGGAGCCGGAGACTCGCGCGCCTGACACAGTTTTTACCCGAGCTGCAGCGGGGCCTGCCGGTGCCCGACCCGTATAAAAGCGAAACACCGGGCACCGATTCCGAGTTGAACGCCTACGATGTCGTCTTCTACGCCGGCGACTGCAATGCGGGCGCCAAGACTATCGCCATCAATCTGCCCAACGACGAGGAAGTGCAGCTTGAGAAAGGCACCCGGCGGCTGCAGTTGAAAAACGCCATGCGAGCCAAATTCGACAAAATCCTGGTACCGCTGTCCACTGCCCTGATCGCGGCAGACCAGCGCCCGCACATTACCTTCGATGCGTTTTTCGCCAACACCATGTTCCATGAGGTGGCCCATGGGCTGGGAATTAAGAAAACGATAACCGGCGGCGAGTCGGTGCGCAAAGCGCTGAAGGAAACCTCTGCGGCACTGGAGGAAGGCAAGGCGGATGTGCTCGGTCTGTATATGGTCACTGAACTTTTCAACAAGGGCGAGTTGGACGACGGCGCGTTGATGGATAACTACGTGACGTTTATGGCGAGCATTTTCCGCTCCATTCGTTTCGGCGCTGCCAGCGCCCACGGCCAGGCCAATATGATTCGCTTCAACTTCTTTGCGCAGGCGGGCGCATTTAGCCGCGACCCGGTATCCGGCCACTACCGGATAAACTTCGATAAGATGCAGGCGGCCATGGCAGATTTGTCCCGCATTATTCTGACGATCCAGGGTGACGGCGACTATGCCAAGGCCAAGCAGTTGTTACAGGAACAGGGCGTTATCGGCCCGCAATTGCAGGCGGACCTCGACTTGCTGGCGGCGCGGGGTATTCCGGTGGATGTCAGTTTTAATCAGGGTAAAGCACTGCTGGGGCTATAGCTTTTTGCGGTGTTAAATTACTGGGGCGGCATTTTACTGTCCGCACCAAGCCTATAACTTACTGATCGCCAAGCGCCGGTACAGGGTTGCGAAAACCTAAAAAGCCACTGCCGCGCAACGACCGGCAGCACTCGCCATAACAGCGAGTGCTGCTGCAAAAAAAGCCCGGTGGTCAGTCGCTGCTGACAGCGGTGTTACTGCTCCAACAACGCCTGTAACCGGGCCAGGCCATTTTCATAATCGGGCCCGAGCATACCGTCGAACATCAGGCCAAAGTAGCGGCCGATAATATTGCCTTTGAAATCGGTGTCGAAGCCCCAGGTCACCCGGGTACCGTCACCGGCGGGCTGCATCTGGTAGTAGGAAACGGCATCACCCTCGGCACCGAAATCCAGCTGCACCTCAATGCGTTGGTTCTCCTGCGTGGCGATAATTTCCTGGCTGCCGCTGCCGACATTCCGATTTTCACTGGCCCAGGTCATGCGCGCGCCGACACCCTGCTCAGGGCCGCTGAACGTGTATTCGGTATCGGGGTCCTTGGCGTGCCAGGGCGACCATTCGTTGAAGCGTTTAAAGCCGTTGAGCATCTGGTAGACATCGGAGACCGGTGCTTTGATAACGACGGAGCGTTCCACATGCGCCGTATCCGGCAGGAATAATCCCACCACTACCACGATGACTAACAGACCGACGATACTACCAATGATTATTTTTATTGCTTTCATGGTTTCAAGCTCCCGCGGAGGAAAGCGGTAATTTTGCCATCTCGGGTCGCAAAACACCATCCGGCGGTGAGATCGCGCCGTAACCGCAGATAAGCGTCACGGCAGAAAACAGACACCGGCTCTTTGTGGACCGGTGGAAAAAGAACCGCAACTCGCAGTTGTTCGATCCTTGCCCCACAAACTGCAGCCTTTTCCGGGGTGCACAAAGCGTTGTATAAATTGGCCATGTTTTCGGGCAAGCCATGAGTACCGATGGCTCTTGCCAGAACGCGGTCAACGAAGCCAAAGTCAGTCATGTGCTGAGGGGCCTGCCTGCGAATGGCAGCAGTACCGGCGGTTATTGCTTGGCTCGCCAGAAGAAAGGAAGGGGTCACGGTTTGTATAAATATGACTGATATCGACCACAGAGTTCTGATTCTTTAAGGCGGCAATCACCTCCCCTACACTCTACGTCGGTTGGCATGTTCGCGGTGCCTGAAACAACACCCGGTTAAAGAGAGCAGGCAAACATGAGTGAGGTCGATTTCAAGGATCATTTTTCCCAGGGCGCCACCGGCTATGCCATCTACCGGCCCAGCTACCCGCGGGAATTGGTGCAGTGGCTGGCGGAGCTGGCACCGGCCGACCGCTGCGTATGGGATTGCGGCTGTGGCAACGGTCAGTTGTCACGACCGCTGGCGGAATATTTTCAGCAAGTCATCGCCACCGACGCCAGCGCCGCCCAGATCGCCGAGGCGCAGCCCCACCCGCGCATTGCCTACAGCGTGGCGCCGGCGGAACAGACAACGATTGAGGAACAATCCGTAGATCTGGTGGTGGTGGCGCAAGCCGCTCATTGGTTTGATTTGCCGCGTTTTTACCGGGAAGTGAAACGAGTCGCCAGACCCGAGGCCGCTATTGCCCTGGTCAGCTACGGTCTTTTGGAATTTGAATCGGCGCCGGTCAATCAGGCATTGCACGCCCTTTACAGTGAGGACCTGGGGAGTTACTGGCCTGCAGAACGTCGTTACATCGACAATCAGTACCGCGATCTGCTGTTTCCGTTTCGCGATCTGCCAACGCCGGTGTTCACTATAGAGACCGCCTGGACCCTGGCGGAACTCCGCGGTTACCTGCAAACCTGGTCCGCCACCCAAAAAGCCGCGGCCGCAGGATTTTTTCCGCTGGCAACGCTGATGCCGGAACTCGAAGCTCTGTGGCAAAAGCCCGACGAGAAGAAACGCGTGCGTTGGCCGATTATTTTACGGGCGGCCAAACTGGCGGGATAAAGATCGCCACCCGAGGTTACCCTGGGGTCCTGACCTCACGTCGAAACAGAGTGTCGGACTAGGCGGCAGCAACCAGGGAAATGTCGTAATCGATAGCGCGTTGCTGGTCTTTAATCACAAACTGGTCCGCCAGGCCGGCGCTGGCGTCAAAGTACCGGACTCCGGACAAATGCCGGATCTTCTCTTTTTCGGTTTCGAACCAACTGCTGTCAAACACACACTCCACTTCGTTCAATGATGCATAAAAACTCAACGGACGCTCGTCTTCAATCTGAAACCAGTAGAGGTCGCAACCGTCGACCACGTATTCGAGGCCGTTGCGATTTAATCCTTCCAGCAGGTTCTTTAGCGCCGGATCGCGCTTTTCCAGAGCGGCGTTTACGAGTTTTGCGTTTTTCAGTGAGAAGCCGATTTCGGCATGGTGAACTTTCTGCAGTCTAACGGCGATATGTTTTAACATTGACAACCTTTTGATAAATAAAAATACAGCTAACAGCTAACAGCTAACAGCTAACAGCTAACAGCTAACAGCTAACAGCTAACAGCTAACAGCTAACAGCTAACAGCTAACAGCTAACAGTATATTATCACTGTGGGCCGCTGTAAGCTGTTAACAGTAAACTTTTCCCTGCGCGTTGCTGCCTGCTGTCGTCTTTCGAGTTGTAAGACTTGCCGGTGCCTCTCGTCTAACTGACAAACACCCGCGCGTTGCGAAATATCCGCATCCAGGCACTGTCCTCGCCCCAGTCGCGCGGGTGCCAGGAGTTGGAAACCGTGCGGAATACCCGCTCCGGGTGGGGCATCATAATGGTGACCCTGCCACCTTCATTGCAAATACCGGTGATCCCCTTCGGCGAGCCATTGGGGTTGGACGGATAAACTTCCGTTTGGCTGATATCGTTGCCGACAAAGCGCAATGGCACCAGTCCGCTGTCGTCACAAGCCTGCAGCGCTGCCGGCCCGCTAAATTCAGCCCGACCCTCACCATGGGCGACGGCGATCGGCATATGCGACCCCTCCATGTCGCGAAACAGCACGGACGGGCTGGTCTGCACCTGCACCAGGCTGAAACGCGCCTCATATTGCTCTGAAAGGTTGCGCACAAAACGCGGCCAGTGCCGGGTACCCGGAATCAGCGCCTTGATGGCCGCCATCATCTGACAGCCGTTACAGACACCCAGGCTAAAGGTGTCGTCGCGGTGAAAGAACTGCTGGAACTGGTCCCTGACCAATGGGTTGAACAGTATCGTTTTCGCCCAGCCCTCACCCGCTCCCAACACATCACCGTAGGAAAATCCGCCACAGGCCACCAATCCCCTGAAGTCCGCCAGTTGCACCCGGTCGTTGAGGATATCGCTCATATGCACATCCACAGCGGCGAAGCCGGCGCGGTCGAAGGCCGCCGCCATCTCCACCTGGCTGTTGACTCCCTGCTCCCGCAGGATCGCCACCCGGGGTCGCACACCGGTGTCGATAAACGGCGCGGCAATATCCTCGGCGCAGTCATACGTCAGCCGCGCGCTGAGCCCCGGATCGGCCTGTAGAATCCGGTCAAACTCCTGCTGCGCACAGTCCGGGTTGTCCCGCAGCGCCTGTAAGCGATAGCTGGTTTCACTCCACAACAGCTGCAAAAATGCCCGCGCCTGTTCAAACACGATATTGCCGCGATGTCGGATACACACCTGGTCTTCGGCGTTAGTGGTGCCGAGCAGGTGCACACAGTCGCGCAACCCGGCTGCCTCGAATCGCTCTACAACAGCCGCAGTGTGCTGGCGCGGCACCTGCACCACTGCGCCCAGTTCTTCACTGAACAGAGCCGCAATCGGATCGTCCCCCAAGCCATCGATATCGATATCGATACCACAGTGCCCGGCAAATGCCATTTCGGTGAGGGTAACGAACAGACCGCCGTCACTGCGGTCGTGGTAGGCAAGCAGGTGTTCGGCCGCCAGGCTGTCCTGCAGGGCGGTGAAAAAGCCTTTCAGTAACTCGGGGTCGTCGAGGTCGGCCACCGCCTCCCCCATCCGGTTGTGTACCTGGGCAAGAATAGAGGCTCCCAAGCGGTTTTTGCCGGCCCCCAGATCAACCAGCACCAAATCGCATTCGCCCTGATCGGTTTGCAGGCACGGCGTCAGGGTCCGGCGCACATCCGCGACCGGGGCAAACGCGGAAATCACCAGCGACAGCGGCGCCGTCACGGCTTTGGCCTCGCCGGCCGCATCGGTCCAGGCGGTGCGCATTGACATGGAGTCTTTGCCCACGGGTATTGTGATACCCAACTGCGGGCACACCTCCATACCGACAGTCTGCACGGTGCGGTAGAGTTTTTCGTCCTCCCCGGGGTGGCCCGCGGCACACATCCAGTTGGCAGAAAGTTTGACAGCGGACAAGTGTCCGACCGGCGCCGCGGCGATATTGGTAATCGCCTCGGCGATGGCCATGCGTCCGGCCGCCGGCCCGTCGATCAGCGCCGCGGGGGTGCGCTCGCCCATAGCCATGGCCTCGCCGGCATAGCCCTCGTAGGACACTGTAGTCACGGCACAATCGGCCACCGGCACTTGCCAGGGGCCGACCATCTGATCGCGACTTACCTGGCCGGTCACGGTGCGGTCGCCGATGGTAATCAGGAAACTCTTGCTGGCCACAGCCGGGTGCTTGAGTACCCGCTCGGCGGCATCGTTGATATCAATATCCGCCGTCTCGAAAACCCGGGTACTGACATCCCGCCGCACCGCATCGCGGTGCATCTTCGGCGGTTTGCCGAACAACACCGACATCGGCAAGTCCACCGGTGTGGCATCGAGCAGGGTGTCGTTGACCACCAGCTGTTTGGCTTTGGTGGCTTCCCCCACCACCGCATAGGGGCAGCGCTCGCGCCGGCAAATGGCTTCGAAGGCCGGCAGGTCGGCGGGACTGATCGCCAGTACATAGCGCTCCTGGGATTCGTTGCACCAGATTTCCAGCGGACTCATGCCCGGTTCGTCGTTGGGAATACTGCGCAAATCGAACACCGCTCCACAACCGCCGTCTTTGGCCAGCTCCGGAAAGGCATTGGACAGACCGCCGGCCCCCACATCGTGGATAAAGGCAATAGGGTTATCTGCCCCCAACTGCCAGCAGTGATCGATCACTTCCTGGCAGCGGCGCTGCATCTCCGGATTCTGCCGCTGCACCGAGGCAAAATCCAGCGCCTCGCTGGAGCTGCCCGAGGTCATGGACGAGGCCGCCCCGCCGCCGAGACCGATCAGCATCGCCGGGCCGCCGAGCACCACCAGTCGGGAGCCCGGCGCAAACTCCCGCTGCTCCACATGTTCCTCGCGGATATTGCCGTAACCGCCGGCCAGCATAATCGGCTTGTGATAGCCGCGGCGCTCGCCGTTGAAGTCCTGTTCGAAGGTCCGGAAATAACCGCAGATATTGGGACGGCCGAACTCATTGTTGAACGCGGCGCCGCCGATCGGCCCCTCGAGCATAATGTCCAGCGCCGAGACGATGCGCTCGGGCTTGCCGTAGTCCTGCTCCCAGGGCTGTTGAAAACCGGGGATTTGCAGGTTCGAGACGGTAAAGCCGGTAAGCCCCGCCTTCGGCTTGGAGCCGCGCCCCACCGCCCCTTCGTCACGGATTTCACCGCCGGCGCCGGTACCGGCGCCGGGATGGGGCGCGATGGCAGTAGGATGATTGTGTGTTTCCACCTTCATTAACAGATGCACCGGCTCGCGGCTGTAGCCGTATTCACGGGTCTCGGGGTCGGGGTAAAAACGCCCGGCGGTGCTGCCCGTTACCACTGCGGCGTTGTCGGCATAAGCCGACAGTACACCGTCGCCGCCCTCGACATGGGTGTTTTTTATCATCTGGAACAGCGACAGCGGCTGCTCCTCGCCGTCGAGGGTCCAGTTCGCATTGAATATCTTGTGGCGACAGTGCTCCGAATTGGCCTGGGCAAACATCATCAGTTCCACATCGACCGGGTTGCGTCGCAGCGCCTCGAAACTGCTGGCCAGGTAATCGATCTCATCATCAGCCAGCGCCAGCCCCAGGTTGATATTGGCTTTGGCCAGCGCCTTGCGCCCGCCGCCAAGCACATCGACCTCCCGCGGCGGCTTGGGGTAGTCGTGGTGAAACAGCTGCTCCGCCGCCTCGAAGGTGTCCAGCACCGCCTCCACCATGCGATCGTGCAGTTGCGCGGCCGGGTCCAGGGCCTCGTCGCCCCCGGCAATATAATAGGCAACACCCCGCTCCAGACGCCGGATTTGCGCCAACCCGGCGTTGTGGGCTATCTCGGTGGCTTTGGACGACCAGGGGGATATGGTGCCGGGGCGCGGCACCACCAGCCGCAGGCGGCCCTGCGGCGGTTGTTCTGGTTGGGCCTGCTCTCGTTGTGCCCGGCCAGGTTGCGCCTGATCGGGTTGCGAGTGATCCGCTTGAGATTGATCTGCCTGAGAATACCGGAGCAGCGTCGGCCCGTAATTCAACAGCGCCTCCAACACCCCCTGTCGGTCGGCGGGCAGAGGCTCGATAAGTTCGGCAAAATGCACGAATTCGGCATGGATACCGGTGATCGACGGGTCCACTGACTGTAACTGTTGGAGGAGCTTTTGGGTGCGAAAATCAGAAAGTGCCGCAGCGCCGCGAAGGGTCAGCATAGTCAGTGTGGAGCCTCTAGTCAGTTACGTAACAACAGGGGGGTTCGAAAAGGCCGCAATTGTACTGGATATCCCAGGGTTTGGGCAGCCGCTTTCACGGCCTGCCGCCGGCCTATTTGTCCCTATACGTCCCCTATACTTTTCCCTTTTCAGCGGGACCCTGTCCGCCGGTTCCAATACCACCCGCAATTGCTCCCTTTGCCGCCTCCGATCCGCCTTTCAACCCCACTGCAGCCCACACCCAAACCCCACCGCAGCTAAGGCTTATAAACCGCCTGTAATACACTCTTTTGGCATCTAAATTGCAAAATCACAGCGACAACGGTGAAATCCTATAGAAATTGTAAGAAATCTCGGCAACAAGTGCCCAAGCACCTGCACAGCTTTCCGACCAATGGCATTTGATTTCACCAAAACCCATTACACTAATTTTTTGCAAAAAACAAGCTAGAGGATCACAGCCTAACCTTATACAATCGCACAGATTTTGCGCGACCTTGGCGCGAAGAACAACAATAAAGGAATAATAAAGGCACATTTTGTGTTTGTGTAGGTCAGAGTAGTCATATGTGGGGGGCAGCCGCGGGCGGGATACGGGCGTTAACCCCCTCCCCTTACGGCCTCGCGTAATGTGGACCAAACGTGCTTTGCAGACGTTTTTGAAAACAGCGGTTCGAAACCAGCCGTTGGAAAACGCAGAAAATCGGACTTGATATCGAGACAGGGTATTCGTATGCGCAATCGCTCCAGACAGTGGGGTTTACAGAGGTTATCACCCCTGCGGCGCGGCTTTAATGTCGCCGTACTTATCGGCCTGGTCAGCACGCTGGCGGTAGCCAGCCGGGCGCCGACCGAACTGGAGCGCATCAAGGCCGACGGCGTCCTGCATATCGTCTCCCGCAACGGTCCCACCACCTACTATGAAGGCACCGACGGTCTGGCCGGGTTTGAATATACCCTCGCCAAGGCCTTTGCCGATGAACTCAATGTCTCCCTGGCGATTCGCGACGAGGAACACCTGGGCCGCCTGATCGACGCCGTTGACGACCCGCAGATCAATCTCGGGGCCTCCGGCCTGACCATCACCCCCTCGCGCAGCGAACAAGTCGTATTCGGCCCCGCTTACCTCGCCATCACCCAGCAGCTGCTGTACCGGGCCGGCGAAAAACGCCCCCGGTCTTTCGAGGATGTTGTCGCCGCCGATAAAGACCTGTTGGTAATTGCCGACAGTGCCCACGCCGAACGCCTGCGGCAACTGCAGCAGCAACACCCGACGCTGCGCTGGCGCGAGCAGTCCGAGCTGGAAATGCTGGACCTGGTGGAAATGGTCCACAGCGGCGAGATCGATTATGCCATCGTCGACTCCAATGCCTACTCCATCAATCGCAGCCTCTACCCCCGCGCCCGAATCGCCTTTGACCTGGAGGAAGAGCAACAGTTGGCCTGGGCCTTCTCGCGCCAGCGCGACAGCAGCCTCTACGACGCCGCCCAGACCTTCTTCGAGCGCATCAAGTCTGACGGCACCCTCGACGATATCCGCGAGCGCTATTATGGCCATGTCGACGAAATCAATAACGGCGGTGCCCTGTTGTTTGCCAAGCGCATCAAATCGCGACTGCCGAAGTGGAAAAAAGACATGCAGGAGGCGGCCGAGATATTCGATCTCGACTGGCAACTGCTGGCGGCCATCAGTTACCAGGAATCCCACTGGAACGCGCGCGCCAAATCCCCCACCGGCGTCAGGGGCCTGATGATGCTGACCCGGCCCACCGCTCGCGAAATGGGCGTCAGCAACCGCATGGACCCGACCCAGAGTGTGCACGGCGGCGCCAAGTACTTTAGAAAGATCTACGACCGCATCCCCGCAGATATCCAGGGCAGCGACCGCCTGTGGCTGTCACTGGCGGCCTACAACGTCGGCTTCGGCCACCTGGAGGACGCCCGGGTCCTCACCGAGCGTTTCGGCGGCAATCCGGACAAGTGGGTGGACGTGCGCGAACACCTGCCCAAGCTGGCCAAGCGCAAGTATTACCGCACCACCAAACACGGCTACGCCCGCGGCTGGGAGCCGGTCACCTACGTCCAGCACATTCGCCAGTTCTATAATATTCTCGCCTGGAACGAGCATTTGGAGCAGCGCCGTATCGCCGCCCTGGAAGCCGCAGACGAGCCCGAAGGCGAATTCCGCAAGGTCAACCTGCCCTATACCTTGAACATGTCTATGTCGCTGCTGTAAGGCAGGGCTAAGTGCCGGGCTGGGCTCCGGGCGACCGCTCGCGTTTGGCGGCAGTGCGCCGGGTCTGAAAAAACTCTCTTATCAGCTTGCTGCAGGCCTCCGCACAGAGGCCGCCCTCATAGGCGACGCGATGGTTGAGATAGGCCGCATCCAGCGCGCCCTGATTGCTCACCACCGCGCCCGCCTTGGGCTCGAGCGCGCCAAACCACAGTTTCTCGATCCGCGCATGCACCAGGGCCCCGGCGCACATGCCACAGGGTTCGATGGTGACATAGAGACGACAGCCGGGCAGGCGATAGTTCTCCAGGTGGCGGGCGGCGTCGCGCAGGGCGACTATCTCGGCGTGGGCGCTGGGGTCACAGGCGGAGATAGGCTGATTCCAACCCCGCCCGACGACACGATCGCCCTGTACTACAAGTGCGCCGACCGGCACCTCGCCGAGCGCCGCGGCGCGCTCGGCCAGGGCGAGAGCTTGTTGCATCCAATCACTGTCAGTGGGTGTCGGCATAGCGAGCAAGGTGTCGGTGATGCGCCGGCGGCGTCCCGGGGCCGTGGTAACCCCTCACCACCGTGACCCCATCGGCTCAGACCGACGCTGGAAGTTCGAACCGCAGCTTAATCCCCGGCACCCAGATAAGCAAACCGGGGCACCCTGCTGCCGTCCACCTCAACCCACTCATTAAACAGCGCCAGCGGTCGCACCCAGAGGCTGTGATCGCCGTATAAACAACGATACACCACCATCCATTCCCGCGTTTCGCTGTGCCGGGCGAGGTCCATCACCTGGTACTCATCGCCTTTAAAATGGCGATAGCGGCCGGGTCGAATGGCAACACTGTCGCCATCCCTGTGCCGGCCGCCGGTATCATTGCCGTCCATATTGCTGCCCCTGTCTCAGGCGCATCATTGTTCGGCAATCTTAACCAGTTGCTTGCCGAAGTTTTTACCCTGCAACATACCGCGAAACGCATCGACAGCATTGTCGAGGCCGTCAGCCACCGACTCACTGTACTTGATCTTGCCGTCCTTGACCCAGTCGACCAGCTGGCGGGTGACCTCCTCGTGCTCATCCTGCCACTCGGTCACAACAAAAAAGCGATGCTCGGGCGGCTCCGGCAGAGCGCCGAGAATATGAAACGGGGTCTCGACGGCGGTGATGTCCTGCTCATTGTAAGCCGATATGTAGCCGCACACCGGCACCCGCGATCCCTTGTTTAGCAACGGCGCCACGGCACGGGTGACCGCGCCGCCGACATTCTCAAAATAGACATCAATGCCCGCCGGGCAAGCCGCCGCCAGGTCGGCGTCGAGATTGCCGGCTTTGTAGTCGACGCAGGCATCAAAACCCAACTCGCCGGTGACATAGCTGCATTTTTTTTCGCCGCCGGCGATACCCACCACGCGACATCCAAGGGTTTTGGCAATCTGCCCCACCACCGAACCCACAGCGCCGGACGCGGCGGAAACCACCACTGTTTCGCCGGCTTCGGGTTTACCGACCCGGGTCAACCCCAGGTAGGCCGTGCGCGCGGGCATGCCCGCGGCGCCGAGAAACACCGACAACGGCAAGCCCCGGGGGTCGACCTTGTACATCATGGCTTCGGTCTCGGGCGCAACATAGTATTCCTGCCAGCCGGAATAGCTGGTGACATAGTCGCCCACCGCGTACTTCCCGGAGCGCGACTCCACCACCTGGCCGACACTTTCACCCACAATAACGGCATCGATGGCGATCGGGTCCATATACGACTTCAAATCGTTCATGCGCGGGCGCATATAGGGGTCGAGGGACAGCCACAGCACCTTGATCAGAATTTCACCGTCGTCCAGCGGCTTCATATCGACGCTTTCCAGACGCAAATCCTCATCGGCCACTTCACCTTTGGGGCGGCGCGCTAAGACTATTCTGCGGTTTTTATAGTTTGACATTTTTTTCTCCGTCGCTTTTTTGTTAGAAGTTATAAGTTGCCCTGATTGCCAGGGTGCGCGGCGGCGTAATCAGAGCCGCGTGGGTGCCGAGTTGAATCGGCACGTCGAAACTGTAGGTGCGATGATCCTCATCGGTCAGATTCTGCCCGATCAATGCCAACGACCAGTTGTCCTCGTTACTGGCCAGACCGACGCTGGCGTTGATCAGCGTGTGACTTTCGACGCGATCGGCCGGGTCGAGGTCCTGTTGAATTTGATACTCGTCAGAGTAATTGACATCGAGCCGCGTGCGCAACTCGAGAGAGTCAGTCAACGGTCGCACGTATTGTACACCAAGGTTCGCCGTCAACTCCGGCGCAAAGGTCAAATCCTCCCCGGCAAGGTCCTGGGTGCAAGTGGGGTCGTTCTGCGGGTTTTGGGCCACCGAACAGGCCGCCGTGTCAAATTCATCAAACTCGGTATCGAGCCAGGCAAACGCACCGGTGACGGTCAGGTTTTCCGTCAACCGCCAGATGCCGTCCACCTCGAGCCCCTGGGTAGTGGCGGCCGCGGCATTGGTCACCACAAAGACGGTGCCGTCAAAAGAACTGACTTGGAGGTTGTCGTACTCGGTGTAAAACAACGCAAAGTTCAACTGCGCCGCACCGTCCGCCAGCGTAGTCTTGCCGCCGAATTCAAACGCGGTGGCCTCTTCCTCGTCAAACTCGAGATTGTTACCGGCCACGTCATTGGGATTGAACCCTCCCCCTTTGAAACCTTTGCTCAGGCTGGTGTAGAGCATGACATCGTCCGTCACGTCCCACTGCAGGTTCACCATCGGTGATACGTCTTCCTCGTTGCGGTCCACATCGTTAAACTGATGCTCAAAGCTGCCGAACGTGTTCCAAAAGAGCGTCGCGCGGGCGTGCAGCTGTGCCTCTGTCACCGGGTCTATCGCTACGGTAGTGCCGAAACGGGTGAAATCAACCCCCTGGTCTGCGGTTTTTTCTTCATCGGTATAACGCAAACCGCCGGTCAAACGCCAGGTATCGGTGATATGCCAGGTGCCCTGGGCGAACAGTGCGTAACTGTCGCTGTCTTGCTCAAATGTCGTATAGCGCGCGGAGGGCGTGGCAAACGCCTCGTTGCCAAACCTGACATCCAGGCCCAGGGGGCCGCCGTTGCCACTGGTCAAACGGGAGTGTTCCAGTTCGGTGGTTTGATAGTAAAAGCCGACGATATAGTCGAAGTCACCGCCGATGGGAGAAGTTAACCTGATCTCCTGGCTCAACTGCTCGAAATCCTGATCGAACGCCTGTGGCAGCACTTCCAACGGCGAGTAATCGGCGTCCTGCTGCTCGGTAAACTCGTAGGCCGAGTAACCACTGATGGAAGTCAGGGTAAAACCGCCCAGATCGTAGTTGACGGTGACACTGAAGTTATCAGAGTCGATCTCGGCAAATTCCTCCTGCTTGGAAGTCTTGTCATTCAGTTCACCGTCAAAAGCCGGGTCCGCCAAGCGATACAGAGCCAGCAAACCGGGACTGCCCACCTCGGAGATCTGGGTATTGCGACCGTTGGTATCAAACTCAGCGGTCTCCAACTTGGTGATCACTTCCAGGGTATCGGTCGGCTCCCACAACAGCGTACCGCGAATCACAAACTCGTCTTCCGCCGGCTCGTCATCTCCGGTCAGCGTGTTTTCCAGAAAACCATCAGTCTCGGAATGTTTCACCGCCAAACGGCCGGCCAGGGTATCGCTCAGCGGACCGGACAGTACGCCGGTTATGGTTTGGGTATTGTATTCGGGTTCGTATTCAACAGAGACATTCCCCTCCAATTCCCGGGTCGGTTTGGCGGTGGTAATGTTGATCGCTCCGGCAATCGTATTCTTCCCAAACAGCGTCCCCTGCGGGCCGCGCAGGACTTCGACGCGCTCCAGGTCCAGAAAGGGCGAGCGGTACTGGCGATCGCGACCGTAGTAGATGCCATCGATATACATGCCGACCGACTGCTCAAAGCCAAAGTTCACACCGGAACCCAGTCCGCGCATAAAAATATTGGTGGTTTCACCCCCATCGGAAATATTCAAATTGGGCACGTAGGCCGATAAATTGGCCAGGTCGGTAATGCCGGCCTCTTCAATTTTCTCACCGCTCACCGCGCTGACGGAAATAGGCACATCCTGAATACTCTGCTCGCGCTTTTGCGCGGTCACGACAATCTCCTCAAGCACAAATTCATTGGCGGCGACAGTGCCGGCGACCATCGCATTGACCAGGCCTACAGCCAGGCTCAGTCGAGTTGCATTAAGTCTCATCTTCATTCGTTATCAATCCCCTTCGGGTTGTCAGCAGTTACATCCGCAATACAGCCACTGCACGCCTCCCGGGCGGTGTCTGTTACTGCACTCTCACCGTCGTGGCCGCGACGCCATACCCTTGCTGGCGACTTTCGATAGAGCCACGGCAGTCCCGGTGGCCATCGCAACCACACGAGTTCTCTCGTCGCAACAGGCAGGTTGCGCTCGCCGGTTCCCGCTTTTGCTCGCAAAGGGATGTAGACCGGCGACTGTTAAAGATGGTTCAGAAATGCCGTCAATGCCCGGTTGACGGCAGCGGGCGCCTCCTGCTGGGTCCAGTGCCCGACTTTTGGAATAACGATCTTTTCGATGCCGGGCACCGCGTGATCCATACGCTGGTATTCCCGGCCCAGCTTCGGCACCGGGTCCCTGTCGCCGCTGATAAACAGCGCCGGTTGCAGTATCTGTCGATCCTGCAGGTGTTCGGTCAGGCGCCAGGTGTGATCGAGATTGCGATAGTAGTTGAGCGGACCCCGCAGCCCGGACCGCTCGAACTCACCAACGTAAAAAGCCAGGTCTGCGGCGCTCATCCAGGCGGGCGGGCGGCCCGGATCGGTCACGGTCTGCAACAGTGTGGCATCGGCGGGAAACGCCTCAGCGCGAAAGTAGTCCCGCGGATTGTCGCCGCTGCAACTGTATACGAAAGCGCGAATAAAGCGCGGGATGTCCGCTTCCAGCTCCCGTTCCGCCACCCCCGGTTCCTGGAAATACAGCATGTAGAAAAAAGCATCTTTAAACAGCCGGCGCATCCCCTGGGTCGGCGGCAGCGGCGGGCGCCCGCCGTAGGGGACGCTCAAACCTACCACCGCTTTAACCCGGTCGGGATAAAGCAGTGCGGTGTGCCAGGCCGTGGGCGCGCCCCAATCGTGGCCGACGACAACAAACTCATCGGCGCCCAGCTGCGTGGCCAGCTCGGCGATATCGGCTGCCAGTGCGACCTGGTTGTAACGGTTGATCGCTTCAGGTTTGGCGGAGCTGCCGTAACCCGGCATATCCACCGCCACCGCCTTAAAACCCGCCGCCGCCAGGGCCGGCAGTTGGTGCCGCCAGGAATACCAGGATTCGGGAAATCCGTGCACCAGCACCACCAGAGGCCCCTCGCCCTGCATGGCGACAAACAGCTCGATATCGTTGACGGCGACCAGGCGCTGCTCTAAACCTTGTGTGGCGATGGTAGTAAAGCCTCCGCGGGCAGGGTTCGTTTTACCGGGCTCACACACGATACGCAGGCGCGACTGCTAGGGCATCTGCCCAGTGTGTTCATCCGATCTTTTGGGTCGCAAAGCTCGGTCATCGCAACGCTTCGACCATTAAAATATCTCGCTGCAGCGCTTTACTACACGGTGCTCTTCCATCATTACATCGCTTACTCATATCGCTTGATCGCAGCGACTTAACTTTTGTCACACCCCTCGCCCCATCCCTTGCTTTGACCGGAAAATGTTTTCACGCCGGTTGCACTGAGGTCTCGATCCGGGTCAGCTAAGGACACCAAAATCTGTTTTCACCCCCAGCTTTACCCCCAGCTTCACCCTCGGCCAAGCCACCGAGCGAGCGCTCGCTATTCTATACTGACCTTATAGGGGCGAGTCAACCTATCGGTGACCCGGATCGGGTCCGCCGTGTACTCTGCCCTGTCAATGGGTTATATTGAAATTCAACAACCATATAAATAATTACAATTAGCTGACGGCAAGACTTTTTTACCCATGTCCGATTCCTGGCCCCACGACTGCTCCCTAGTGGCATTTAAGAAACAGATGCCGTTCAACCAATCCTCTGTCTACCGCGCCGTGTTCCGGGCGTTCTCCAACCGTATCCAGGTGCAGCGCGAGGACGCCGCCGTACCCAATCTGGAGAAAATCTTCAAAGCCACCTTCCGGCTCTCCAGCCGCCACAGTTTCGACGCCATGAGTCTGCGCGACCTGAGCAGAGAGACCGGTATCAGTATGGGCGGGCTGTACAACTATATCGGCAGCAAGGAAGAGCTGGCCCATATGATCGAGTCGTTTATGGATATCCATATGACCAATACCGGCCGCGAATTCGTCGACAGCATTGCGGACCTGCGGAACCGGTTGGAGACCACCGTGCGGGTCTATATCTACCTGGGTGAAATCTTTCTGCCGTGGTACCAGTTTATTTTCATGGAAACCAGAAGCATGACCAAGCGGCAAAAAGAACTTGCAAAAGGTATGGAAATTCGCGATATCGCCATGTTTCGGGACATGATCGAAGCTGGCCAGCATCAGGATATTTTCGACCCGTTGATCGACGCCAATATGGTCAGCTCCACCATCATCGTCATGATTCAAAACTGGTACCTGAAAAACTGGCGCTTTGCCAAAGAAGGTGTCAGCGCCAACGACTATGCCGGCTTCGTGATAAACGCCGTCAACAAGCTGCTGGCCCGCTGACTACGTCTGGAATGGCACTACCTTAAGCGTATTAGCATGAGTTTATCGATCCCCAACTCAACCGCGCCGGTCTCGATTGAGCATACTGAAGGCTCCAGCCAGTGTCAGACCGGTCAGGTAGCACACATTTGCTCAAGGCAGTGCCACTCGCTACGTCTGTAATTGGGCCACGGTGAAGGCCGCAGCGGGCATCGAGAAAGCCGCGCCACCTTGTGTATACTGACAACCATTGGATTGAGCAAGCGAGAGAAACCATGCAAAACCGCTGCATTATTATCGGCGCCGGGCACGCCGCCGCCCAACTCGCCCCCAGCCTGAAACAGGAGGGCTGGCAGGGTTCGATTGTCGTTGTCGGCGCAGAGGCGCAGCCACCCTATCACCGCCCGCCCCTGTCCAAGACATTTCTGGCCGGCACAAAAACGATCGATCAAATACTGATTCGCCCCCAGGCGGCCTATGAAAAACACGGGATCGAATTAAAACCGGGGGTGCGGGCCACCGGCATCGACCGGCAGACCAAAACCGTGCAACTGGACAACGGCGCAGCACTGGGCTATGACAAGTTGGCGCTGTGTACCGGCTCGCAGGCGCGGCGGCTGCCGCTGCCCGGGGCGGACCTGGCGGGCGTTCACTACCTGCGCACCCTGGCGGATGTCGAGGCCATCAAAGCGAACCTGGCCGATACCCGACAGGTGGTGATTATCGGCGGCGGCTATATCGGCCTGGAAACTGCCGCTGTTTTGCGCACCCTGGGACTCGAAGTGCGGGTGTTGGAGATGATGGACCGGGTTTTACAACGGGTGACAGCCGCACCGGTATCGGCATTCTACACGCGCGTGCACACGGAACAGGGCGTCACCATAGAAACTGCCAAAGCTGTCACGGCGCTGGCCGGCAAGCAGCGGGTCGCGGCGGTGCACTGCGAAGACGGCTCACACTACGCTGCCGACCTGGTGATTATCGGCGCCGGCATCCTGCCCGATGTGGAACTGGCACAGGCGGCGGGGCTGCAGGTGGACAATGGTATCGTGGTCGACGAATACGCCCTTACCAGTGATGAGGATATTGTCGCCGCCGGCGACTGCACCAACCACCCCAACCGTTTACTGGACCGACGGCTGCGACTGGAGTCCGTCCCCAACGCCACCGAGCAGGCCAAAACCGCAGCGGCGACCCTCTGCGGCAAACGCAAGCCCTACGCCAGCCACCCCTGGTTCTGGTCCGATCAATACGATATGAAATTGCAGATCGCCGGCCTCAACCAGGGCTATGACGACGTAGTGTTGCGCGGCGACCCGCAGAACTCGCGCAGTTTTGTTGCGTGGTATTTAAAAGCAGGTAAACTGCTGGCGGCCGATTGCATCAATCGACCGAAAGAATTCATGCTGGCAAAACAAATGCTGGCGCAAGGTACCCGCGCCACAAGCGCAGACCTGGCCGATGAGACAGTCGATTTGAAAGCACTGGTGGGCGAACACCCCGGCTGACAAACCGACCGGCACAACGACAACCCAACACTTGCGCATAATAAGGTTTTATTCACTATGCCTCAGATTATCTACATAGAAGCTAATGGCGCCGAGCACGAGATCGACGTGCCGGCGGGCAATTCCGTTATGCAGGGCGCGATCGACAATATGATCGACGGTATCCTGGCCGAATGCGGCGGCGCCTGCGCCTGCGCCACCTGCCACTGTTACGTCGACGCCGACTGGGTCGAAAAAGTGGGTCCGCCCAGCGATATTGAAAAAGAAATGCTCGAAGCGACGCCACAGCCGCAGGAAAACAGCCGACTCAGTTGCCAAATTCAGGTCACCGACGAACTGGACGGCCTGATTGTGCGCCTGCCGGAATCCCAATACTAGTGTCCCGTCACTAACCCATGAGCAAACTGACCGGGCTGCCGCGGGAGAAAGGCGAGGAGACCGACCGCAAGTTTATCGAGGCCCTGGCCCGCGGCCTCGACGTGCTGCGGGCCTTTCAGCCCGGCGACGGTTTTCTCGGCAATCAGGAAATCAGCGCCCGCACCGGCTTGCCCCGCTCCAGCGTCTCGCGCATTACCTACACCTTAACCAAGCTCGGTTACCTGTCCTATTCCGAGCGCCTGGAAAAATACCAGCTCGACAGCGGCGTGCTGGCCCTGGGTTACGCCTTTATCTCCAACCTCGCCATCCGCCGTATCGCCCAACCGATGATGCAGCAACTGGCCAATACCACCGACACCGCCGTCGGCCTGGCCAGCCGCGACCGCCTCGATATGATTTACGTGGAGTATTGCGCGCCCGCTGATGTGATGACGTTTCGCAGTGAAATCGGCGATCGCATTCCCCTGGCCACCAGCGCAATCGGACGCGCTTATTTTGCGGCCCTGCCGCCCAGCGAACGCGAGTACTTTCTTACCCATGTAAAAGACAAGTCGGGGGCGGACTGGCCCGATATCCAGTCCAGGTTGTTGGCCGCCGTCGAGTTTTACCAGCGCCACGGGTTTTGTTGCGTGATCGGCGAGTGGAACCGGGACGTCAACGGTGTCGCCGTGCCGCTGATTATGAACCAGGGCAATATTTTTTCGTTTAACTGCGGCGGTCCGGCCTATCGATTAAAGGAAGATTACCTGCAACAAGAGGTCGCTCCACAGTTGAAAAATATGGTGCGCAATATTGAGGCCACCTTGATTCAGTACTGAGACGAATGGCGCTTGCAGCAGGCGTCTACCTGGTAGTACTTAAGCGGAAACGTGCCAATTGACCGGCCTGCCTCTGGCTTGGGCTTTCAGAAACACGGACTAGGCGTCCCCTCGATGAACCCATCCATGGGGACTCGCCTAAAGCGCCTACTGTTGGTCACGACAGCATCCCTGCTGTCGAGAGTTTCTGAAAGCCCAAGCCAGAGGCAGACCTACCCGCAGTACTCTTAATTAAGATCGATATAACGGGAGCAGGGATCGATAACATGGTTTAAATCCCCCTAAGGTAAGTGCCACTTGGCACTACCACCAATAACCGCTGCACACCCACGGCACTTAACGCCGCAGATATAAATTGGCCCGCAGTCAAGACACGCTTAACGATCGATCCAGCTCCCGCAAAGACACCACACAGGTCAGCGCTCGTCGACAATCCGCCTCGCCTTACCCTGTGATCGCTCCACACTGCCCGGCTGGCCGACATGCACGGTGCTGCTGACGCCGATCATGGTTTTGATCCGCTGCTGCAGGCCCCGGGCCAGTTGCTCGGCGGTAGTGTCGACAGCGGCGTGATTCAACTCCACGCAGATGGCCATGGTGTCGAGATTGCCGCTGCGGGACAGCTTTATCTGGTAATGCGGTGCCAGTTCGGCAATATCCAGCAACAATTCCTCGATCTGGGTCGGAAACACATTCACGCCCCGAATGATCATCATATCGTCGCTGCGGCCGGTAATCTTGTCCATGCGACGCATCACCCGCGCGGTGCCGGGCAACAGGCGGGTTAAATCGCGGGTGCGATAGCGAATGACGGGCATCGCTTCTTTGGTGAGACTGGTAAAGACCAGTTCGCCCTCCTCGCCATTGGGCAATACCCGACCGGTGGCGGGATCGATAATCTCCGGGTAAAACAGATCCTCCCATACTGTGGGACCGTCTTTGGATTCCACACACTCCTGTGCCACGCCGGGACCGATCACTTCCGACAACCCGTAGATATCCACCGCATCGATACCGGCGCGGGCCTCCAGCTTGCGGCGCATGGCGTCGGTCCAGGGCTCGGCGCCAAAAATCCCCGTGCGCAACGCCAATGACTCGGCGGAGACACCCTGGCGCTCCAGCTCATCGACAATATTGAGCATGTAGGAGGGCGTCACCATAATCACATCGGGATCAAAATCGCGGATCAACATCGCCTGTTTCTCCGTCTGCCCGCCGGACATGGGAATCACCAGGCACCCCAGCGCCTCGGCCCCGTAGTGAGCACCCAGGCCACCGGTGAACAGGCCATAGCCATAGGCGATATGCACCTTGTCCCCGGCGCGGCCGCCGGCGGCGTAAATGGAGCGGGCCACTGCCTGAGCCCAGGTGTCGATATCGTTTTTGCTGTAACCCACCACCGTCGGTTTGCCGGTGGTACCGCTGGAAGCATGCACCCTGGCCACCCGGGACTGGGGCACGGCAAACATCCCGAATGGATAGTTATCGCGCAGATTTTGTTTGCCGGTAAAGGGAAACTTAGCCAGGTCTTCGAGTTGGCGCAGCTCATCCGGATGGACGCCGTGAGCGTCAAAATGGGCGCGATAAAAAGGGGAGTTGCGATAGGCATGGTCCAACGACCAACGCAGCCGCTCCAGTTGTAAAGCCCGCAACTCATCCAGACTCGCCGTTTCAATGGGGTGCAACCCCTGTTGTCGACTCGACATTGACATCGCCTCTGCGGGCCGCCAGTCCGGGACCGCCGCAACCGCATTATTATCGTTTTGTGAACGGGGTCCGACAACGGGTCATCCCCGCCTCATACCGCAGGAGCCCTGGATTTTGTATTACGGAATTTTCACTGTCAAATTTTTTCTTGTATCATTTCGATAGCAATTGGTGATGCGCTTGGCCAATGCCCGGGCTTATTCAGGAGGTGTCGGGCGACTGCGGTGTTTAACAGAATTGGGCCGCGTTTGCGCAGCACTCCGGCACCATCGCCGGGGAGTTGCCCGAGCGGCACAATAGCCGACGCAGCAATACTGGCAGCAGTACCCGAAATAGCCATACCAAAAGTAACAACATAACGATAAGCTGAATATTCAGCGTCCAGGTGACTGGCAACGAGACGATGAAGACCAAAAGCGTGACTTTTTTGCAATCGATGTTCCGCGAGCACAACACCAGCCTGTTGCGCTTTCTGACGGCAAAACTGGCAGACCCCCATGAAGCTGAGGATATCGCCCAGGATGCCTACCATAATATGCTGCGGGTCAAACAACCGGAACAGTTGGAAAACGCCAGGGCCTACCTGTTCCAGACCGCCGCCAACCTGGCCCTGAACCGCTTGCGCAAACAGCGCCGCCAGGGTAGCTGCGAGCGCACCCTGCACGCTGAGGCAGGCCTGCATAACACGGCGACAACACCGTCTACCGAGCGAACGGTCTGTGCGCAATACGAGCTGGAAGCCGTGCTGGCCGCGGTGGATACTCTTCCGGAGCAATGCCGCCGCGCCTTTATGCTGAGCCGGGCCCAGGGCAGCAGCTATCGGGAAATCAGCGTCGAGTTGGGTGTGTCGATCAGTACCGTGGAGAAATACCTGATCCGCGCCCTGGAACATCTGCGCACTCACTGCCGGCCTGGACGGCGGCAATAGCGCAACTGGTGTGAGGATATTTACCGCTGCGGTGTTAATGGAGACAGTGGCCGACAGCGCAATAACTATCGTGCAGCCCTTGAGAACAAGGCAACAGCAGTGCAATAAAGCGTTAACGACAACAGCGACGATGCACCTGGAACTGCGCAGTATCGACGCAAGGAACATCAATGCAAGCAACTAGTCCTCTGACCAGTAAATCGTTTCACCCCAAGACGGGTTTTGGTCTCCTTAACCAGCCCGGTCTCAATCCGGGTACAGCCCTTCGGGACACGCCGCTAGTACCCTCAAGCGGGCCCACCCCGAAATCACAGATTTCGGGCGTTCCGCGGGGCGAAGCAGTGCTTCACCTCTTTCCGCTCCACCCCTGTAGGCTCTGCGCCAGCATCCCTGCTGGCGAAGGTCCCGAAGGACTGTACCCGGATCGAGACCTCAGTGTCACCGAAGTGAAATTACTTCCTGGTCGAAGCACTGGATGCAAGCACCTGAACGCGAGCGATATAAACGCATGCAATCACAACGAAAGCAACGCTAATGAAAGCAACGAGCTTTTGACATGAAACCACCGACACCGGATGCAGCCGCCAGGCGCACCGCCACCGAATGGCTGGTGCGACTGCAATCACCCCAGTTGACGCCCGCGCAGGAGCAGGCGTTTTTTGCCTGGCTCAACCACAAGCCGGAACACCAGCAGGCCTATATCGAGGCGGAACAACACTGGCAAGCATTGGGGGTGGTGGAAGGTCTGCCGCACACCGGCGCCAATGACGCACCGGCATCACAGTACAACACCACCCGTAAGGACGGCGGCAGTAGCAACTCTAAAATTATTCGCGCTCGCGGTAGATGGTACCGGCGTCCGCAGGCCCTGGCCGCCACCTGCGCCGGCCTCGCTGTCCTGTTGCTGCTGCAGTTGTGGCCCGCCACCAAAACCACCCACTACCAAACCCGCACCGGCGAGCGACAGCAGGTCAAGCTGGCGGACGGTTCCGATATTGTCATCAACACCAATTCCCGCCTGCAAGTGGAACTGAAAACACAACACCGCCTGGTGCAGTTGGAAAACGGCGAGGCCTTTTTCAATATCACTCCCGATCCCCAGCGTCCGTTTGTGGTGGCGACCCCGACCGGGTCGGTGCGGGTGTTGGGCACCAGTTTTAATGTGCGCGCCAGCGCACGCGAGACGGTCGTCACCGTTGCCCACGGGCGTGTCGGCGTTGCCGGACATATGCCGGTCGACGCGCTGGTGGCGGCGGACTTCAACGCCGAGACCCAGTTGCTGAAAAACCAGCAGATTACCCTGGCGGCGGATCGAACCGACAGTCAACCACGCCGGGTGGATGCCCAGGCGGTAACCACCTGGCGCCAGGGCCGACAGGTCTACAACGGTGAGCGCTTTATCGAGGTCGTTGCCGATTTGAGCCGTTATTTCCCCGGCGACATCAAGCTCGGTGATCGGTCGTTAGAAAACATTGAGATAGTCGCCGTCATCGATCTGCAGAATAAAGCCAGTGCCATCGCCGCGCTGGAGTCGGCCTTCAGCGTGGTTGCCGTGGAGGAGTCCGCCGGCCTGGTGGTGTTGTACCCCAGCGGCCAGTTGCACGAATAAAAACATCAGCAAACCCAAAAGACCCGCAATAAAACAACGAGAACAGCCGATGGATTAAGTTTTGCTTCACAGTGTGTCTCCCAATCCCCTGCGATCGTCTAGACGGGCCCGCGTTTACAAAGTGTTTGCCGTCTATGTCATCGGCCTACTGGCGATGGTCAACCCGAGTTTCGGTGCCAAGCTGCTGGTACAGTTCGACCTGACGCCGGGGCCCCTGTCGCAATCCCTGATTCAGTTCGCCGAACAGGCCGAGGTGTCACTGCTGGTGTCTAAAACCGCCGTGGCCCACCTGCATGCCGCACCTCTGAACGGGGTGATGACCCCTTCCCAGGCACTGCAACGGCTGCTGCGCGGTACCGGTCTGGGGTATCGGTTTGTCGATCGCCAAACCGTGTCCATCTCGGCGGCGCTACTGGAGGAAAAAAAAGCGCCGGTCGCCAGCGAACCGCGCGTGACAGCGGCCACCACCCGTGCCGACGCCGGCATTGAAGAAGTACTCGTAACGGCCCAGCGCACCAGCCAGAACCTGCAAAAGGTGCCGGTGGCGGTATCGGTGTTGAACCGCGTCGAACTGGAGCGGGCGGATATCAAAGATTTAACCGACCTGGGTACCCGGGTGCCCGGCCTGACCGTTGCCTCCTACAGCCTGGGCCAGCCCACCATTCATATGCGGGGGATCGGCTCCAACGATGACGGCGCGGCCATGGACAATTCCGTGGCGGTGTTTGTCGACGACATCTATGTCGGGCGCATCACCCATATCGATCTCAATATCCTCGATCTCGAACGGGTGGAAGTCCTGCGCGGTCCCCAGGGCACTCTCTATGGCAAGAACGCCATCGGCGGGGCCATAAAGCTGGTCAGTAAAACCCCCGCCCCCGGCGCCTACCGCGAAATCAAACTGTCGTCAGGGAATTATAACTACCGCGGTGTCAGCGGTATTCTCAACGGCCCCCTCGGCTCGACATCACTGCTCGGGCGCCTGTCGTTTGACAGCCGCCAGCGCGATGGCTGGCAACAAAACCTTACCACCGGTGAGCGACAACAGGACGACAACAAATGGGCACTGCGGGGCAAATTGCTCTACCGCCCGCAGCAGCATCTGGAGGCGCACTGGAGCCTGGACGGCAGCCGGGAAAACCTCAACGCCTCGGGCCGCATACCGGTGCACAGCCGCGTTCCGCTGCGTATTCTCGATGCCGGCGGCAACCCGATCCCGCGCCGCGATGCACAGGGCCAGCCGCTGTTCAACAGCACGCCAGAGGGCGACCAACCCCTGTATGAAACCCGCCTGCCCACCGATATTTTTCGGGCCCTCGGCGGCGACCCGCGCCATGCCACCAATGACGGCGAAGGCTTTACCGACCGCTATCTCTGGGGCGCCACCCAGCGACTGGTTTACGACAGCGGCGGCGGTACCCTGACTGCCATTACCGGCTATCGCGACGGCCGCTACGACTGGGCCGAGGAGTCCACCGGACTGCCGAGTTCGACCACCGACCAGTTTGTCGACAACGCCGTGCTGGAAACCCACCGGCAGTTTTCACAGGAGTTGCGCTGGGCCCGGCAAGGGCCGGCCAACCAGTCTCTGGTGATGGGGCTTTACTACCTGAATGAATACACCCACCGCGATGAAAAATTTCCGTTCCAGGCGCTAACCGCGCGCTCCGACCAGCGCAACACCACCCGCAGCTACGCCCTGTTCGGCGAGCTGCGTTACCCGCTTTCCCCGAGCCTGGCGTTGAATCTGGGCGGTCGCTACAGTTATGACACCAAAGTGCTGCGGCAAAGGGCGGTCAGCAACGGCGCGCCGGGTGTGGTACTGGAGGACTTCCAATTGAAATCCGAAGGCGACTGGGACGATTTTTCACCGCGCCTGGCGCTGTCCTACCAGTTCAGCGACTCGGTACTGTGGTACGGCTCCATTACCTCCGGCATGAAAAGCGGCGGCTTTCAGGGAGCCCCGGGAACTCTGGCCAGCGCCAGCAGGACCATCGAACCCGAATCTGCCTGGGACTATGAGGCGGGCTTCAAATCGCAGTGGCTGCAGGACCGCCTGCGCCTGAACGTCGCCGCGTTTTATACCGATTACCGGGACTTGCAAGTGGTCCAGTTTCGCACTATCGACAACTTCGGTTTGTTCGAGACCGACAACGCCGCCTCGGCCAGCCTGCGCGGCCTTGAGGCAGAGTTTGTCATGTCCCCCTCGACAGGTCTGACGGTGTCCGGTTCCTATGCCTTCCTGCGCGCCACCTACGACAACTACAACGACCCCGAGGGTCGCGACTTCACCGGCAACCACTTGCGTCAAGCGCCCAAACACAGCGCCCATCTGGCACTGCAATACCGGCGCCCCGTATTCAAAGGCGAGCTGCACACCGACCTCGCCTATCGCTATCAGTCGCAAAGTTTTCGCGAACCCAGCAACAGCGGCACACGCCTGCCGGCGTTCCGTCTGGTGGACGGCAGTATCACCTACAGCACCCCGGACCGGCGCTGGCAGGCATCGCTGTGGGGAAAAAATTTATTGGACGAAGAGTATATCTCTCACCTCTACGTCCTCGGCGGCAACGACTACGCCCTCTACGGCACGCCGCGCACCTACGGCGTCAGTATCGCCTGGCGTTTTCACTGAATTCGGCCCAGTCATCTCAATTCTGGACAGTCACATCAATTCCGGACAGTCACAGAAATCGTGGAGGGGTGGCGGCGCTGCGGTGTTACACGCAGCACCACCCCATAATAACGACGGAGAGTGATGATGATCGAGTTCACCAGACACCGCTTTCACCTGTTGGCCCTCGCTGCGGCCGCCGGCACTTCCCAACCCACGCTGGCGCAGAGTAACGCCGGTATCGAGGAAATCCTGGTCACCGCGCAAAAACGCGCGGAGAGCCTCCAGGAGGTACCGCTCGCCATCAGCGCCTTTAGCGGCGACCAACTGCGCGAGGACGGTGTCGCCGGTCTGGAGGACATCGGCAACCGCACCCCGGGTATGGTGTTCGCCGCATTCAGCGCCGGCCAGCCGGAAATTGCCATTCGCGGTATCGGCACCAAGGAGGACGGCGCCGCCGCCAGTGACTCCACCGTGGTCTCCATCGACGATGTGTATATCGCCGCCCGCACCGCCCAGGTGTTCGATATCTTCGATCTCGAGCGGGTGGAAGTGTTGCGCGGTCCGCAAGGCACCCTGTACGGCAAGAACTCCATCGGCGGCTCGATCAATTTCGTTACCTCAAAGCCCGGCGAAAAAACTGAAGTCCGCGTGCGCCAGTCCTTCGGCAACTACGGCCGCAATGACACCGGCGGTTTGCTGAGCGGCGCCCTGGCCGAAAACCTGTTTGGAAAAATAGCCTTCAGTCGCCGCGAGAGCGACGGGTTTCTGCGCCACCTGCCGAGCGGCGACGATTGGGGCGAGCAGGAAACCCTGGCCTGGCGCGCCCAACTGCGCTGGCTACTCAACGACGACATTGAAATCATGTTCAGTGCCGACGGTGCCGATGACGAACTCGGCGCCAGCAACCGGGAACCGGTGGGCGGGGTCGGCCGCTCCGGCAACGGCGATAACCTCGACCCACTGGCAGTCAACCGGGCGCTGGGCGGTGCCGGCGACCCCTACACCACACTGGCCGAAACCGAGGGGTTTACCGATCGCCAGGTAAACGGCTACAGCGTTAAAGTCAACTGGGCCCTGGACGCGATGACCCTGACTTCGATAACCAGCTATCGCGAAAGCGACTTTGACTGGCTGGAGGATTCCGAAGGCCTGCCGCCGTCGAGCGCCGGGCCCGGTGCGCCCGCCGCCACCGGCTTCTTCCTCGACGTCAACAACGCCGCCGTTGAGGACACACAGCAGGTCACCCAGGAACTGCGCCTGACCTCGAGCGGCAACATCGCGGTGGAGTGGGTGCTCGGGGTTTTCTACAGCCTCGAAGATATCGAGCGCGCCGAGACCTTCCCCTTCACCTCTTTCGCCAGCGAACAGACATCTTTTCAGGAGAATGAATCCACCAGTTGGGCCGTCTACGGGCAGGGCTCCTACAACTTCACGGACGACCTGTCACTCACTGCCGGCCTGCGCTATTCCACCGAAGAGAAAGAAATCAAAGTCGCCAATGAGGTGACGGGAGCGGCCGTTTTACTACAGCCCTTTGACACTGTTGCGGCGGATGAGAGCTGGGACAATGTCTCCGGCCGGCTGGCATTGGATTGGGCCGTGGCCGAGGACATCCTGCTCTACGGCAGTGTTTCCACCGGCTTTAAAAGCGGCGGCTTTACCGGTTCCTCGTCAACGGCCGAACGGGCCACCACGCCGTTTGATCCCGAGGAGGCCACCAGTTTTGAAATCGGTTTGAAATCGCAGTGGTGGGAAAACCGCCTGCGGTTAAACGCCAGCGTTTTTTACACTGACTATGAGGATCTTCAGGTCACCCGTTTCTTTTTACCGGCCGGCGGCACCTTCGGTGAGTTTATTACCGAAAACGCAGCCACGGCGACCATCGATGGTATCGAAATCGAGTTTATGCTGGTGCCTACAGAAGCCTTGGAACTCGGCGGCAGTTTTGCCTATCTGAATGCCGAATTCGACGAGTTCACACCGAGTACCCCCAACGATGACGGTGCCGGCAATCCGGTTATTCCCGATTTCTCAGGCAACAAGCTGCGCCAGGCACCGCGCAAGACCGCCAGTTTTTATACCAAGTATCACTGGGATCTCGATGCCATGGGACGACTGACGGCAAAACTCGATTACCGCTTTCAAGACCACAGTTTTTACGACCCCGACAACAACGCCCAGGCAGTTATCCCCCGCTATCGACTCTGGGATGCGCGCCTGGCCTGGCAGTCCGCCAACGACCAGTGGGAGGTAGCCGCCTGGGTCAAGAACCTGCGCGAAGAGGAATACCGCACGCACGTCTTTACCCAGCGCGGTGGCGAAATCGCCTTCGCGCCGTTTGGACCGCCGCGCACCTCAGGGGTGACAGTCACCTACAGTTACTAGACAATAGCGCTACTTACGGGAGAGCCATCCATGCCAGTAACTTCGCCCCCACTGTCGCCGGCGCTGGCGCCGGTAGAGCGGCAGATCATCCGCCGTCGCCTGCAACTGCGATTCGGTTTTTCCGCCATTGTCTGCGTCCTCTACGGGGGCTTTGCCCTTGGCTATGGACCGCTGCGCGAGCTGTTTGCCAAAACCGTTACCGCCACCTCGCCTGTTGTCTTCGCCCTGGCCTATTTCGTGTTTCTGATCGTGCTGTTTTTGCTGCTGGAGTTTATCTACCTGCGGCTGGCGGACAAGAGCACCGCGATCGGTCGCAATACCCGGGCAGACGAGGCGGCAGCTTATGCGGATCGCTAAAGCCCGCCGGTTTTCACTTACCCGCGTATCCACCACCGTCGCGGCGCGATCGATGCTGCTAATCCTGGCGTCACTGGTGCCCGCCGGCGCCAGTCTCGCCGCCGGCGCCCTCGACACAGAGGCAACCCGCCAATCGCTGAACCCGAGCGCCATCACACTGTTTCTTTTATTTGTCGTCGCCACCCTCGGAATCAGCTACTGGGCCTCGAAACGCACCTCCACCAGCAGCGAGTTTTACACCGCCGGCGGCAATATCACCGGTCTGCAAAACGGGGCCGCCATCGCCGGCGATTTTATGTCGGCGGCCTCTTTTCTCGGCATTTCGGCGCTGATGTTCAGCGCCGGTTTCGACGGTTTGATTTTCGGCCTGGGAGCCTTTGCCGGCTGGCCAATCCTGTTGTTTCTCCTGTCCGAGCGGGTACGCAATCTGGGCAAGTTTACCTTTACCGACGTGGTGGCTCAGCGGCTGGAGAAAAAGCGCACCCGTGCCATCGCCGTGCTGGGCTCCATTTCCGTGGTGGTCATGTATCTGATCGCGCAGATGGTCGGCGCCGGCAAACTGATCGAGTTGTTGTTCGGCCTGCCCTATGAAATCGCCGTGGTGGTGATCAGTGTACTGGTAATTGCCTATGTCGCCTTCGGCGGTATGCTGGCCACCACCTGGGTGCAGATTGTCAAGGCGGTGCTGTTACTGCTCGGTATTACCATCATGGCCATACTGGTGTTGGTCAGCGTCGACTTCAACATCGAAGCGTTGTTGTCGCAAGCGGCGACAACCCATCCCAAGGGGACGGCCATTCTGCAACCGGGGGCGCTCTACGACGATCCCATTCAAGTGGCAACCATTTTGGTATCCATGATGTTCGGGATACTTGGTCTGCCCCATATTTTAATGCGACTGTTTACCGTGCCCAACGCCCGGGAGTCGCGCCGCTCGGCTTTTTACGCATCGTTGTTTATCGGTTACTTCTACTTACTGCTGGTGATCGTCGGGTTTGGCGCGGTCGTACACGTAACCGGAAATCCCGCCTATCTGACCGACACCGGCGCCCTGATAGGCGGCGGCAATATGGCGGCCATCCATCTCGCCCACGCCCTCGGCGGCAGCCTGTTGATGGGATTTATGTCGGCGGTCGCCTTTGCCACCATTCTCGCCGTGGTGGCGGGTTTGACAGTAGCCGGCGCCGCCTCGATCTCCCATGACCTCTACGCCGGCATTCTCTGCGACGACAAGCCGGATGCGGCGACGGAAATCAAACTGACCCGGCTTGTTACCGTAGCACTGGGCGTGCTGGCGGTGGCCCTGGGCATTGTCTTCCAGCACCAGAATATCGCCATTATTGCCGCGCTGCCGATGGTGGTGGCCGCCAGTGTAAACTTTCCGGTGCTGATCCTCTCCATGTACTGGGACCGGATGACTACCCGCGGCGCCATCGCCGGCGCCGCAACCGGCTTTGTTTCCTCCATCGGTCTGATGGTGTTGGGGCCGAACGTTTGGGTCGCTATCTTCGGTTATCAAGAGGCCGTTTTTCCTTACGACTACCCCGCGCTTTTTACCATGCCGGCGGCGTTTGCGGCGGCCTGGTGGGTGTCGGTAACCGACAGCTCCGCCAGGGCCAGCCTGGACCGGCAGAGTTTTACCGATTTGCTGATCAGGTCCGAGCGGGAGCAGTTGTAAGGCGTTCAGAAACAACAAAGGCCCCGGTAGGGGCCAAACTTGGGTATCGATTTTTACCTTAAAGTCTATGGCTCTCAGTCTCGGTATGTCTCCCGTTGTTCCGCCCAAGGTGAATCGTCTGTCACCAGGGGAATCCCGCTGTACCAAAATGTTACCCAGATACCACTCAGCCCTGCAGGAAAGTACGCACAATCAAAACCCGCGGCCACAGACTGGGACCTGCCACCCCTCGCTATAGTTGTTCCGGTGCATGGCTGATAAACTCCCGCCAGACAGCATCCATTTCCGGCAGCCATCGTTCCAGGATCGGTGTGACCGACGCCTGTGCCGAGAGACCTCTCTGTTTCTGCAGATAACAAAAAAGAAAGGCCGAAACACGAGCGTTGACCACGCAGTGAACCCAAACTTTTTTATTCTTTAACGTATCCATACAACCTGAAAACACCGCCAAATGGTCTTGATTTGGTGCATCAAACGGTACCGGGATATGAATATAAGCCATTCCCAGTGAGGTCACTATACTACCCTCGTTAACAACAGCGTTTTTATGGTCCGGCATCGCTAAATTGATCACCGCTTCATAGCCATTGGCGGCAATCTCTTCAAATTGAGCCTCAGTGGGCTGCCCGGAGGATGCGATTTTGTCCGTGATTTGAAACTGATTGAGTATACTCATGTTTATCCCAAGCTCTATTGTATGTGGTCGCTATGGCACGCCAGGCTCCGGGACATGCGTACACAGGGCGCCTCCAACTTAGCGCTAATTACCTTCAAACCGTAAAACAAGTCCCACCGCGGCAAACCCTTCATTACCTGCAAGCCTGCCTTCCATACGCCTAATGACTTTAAAGCCCTCGGAAAGATACAGCTCCAAAGCGGGGGTATTGCCCTCAAGCAGTTCAAGCTCCATTACCGGCGCCGAGTCTGCCACCGCCCGGCGAACCAGTGCGCGACCCACACCCTTCCTGTAGAAGTCAGGATCGACATAGAGCCATGCCAGTTCTCCGTCACTGTAGGCAACAAACCCCTGCACGGTGCCATCAACTTCAGCTACACAGAGCTTGTTATCGAAAAGCCCTTCATTTTCAGCCGTTTGTTCAAGCGTGAGAAACGCATCTGTGCCCACGGTTAAGCCCAGCTCATCCAGGCGTGACAAGTCGTGTATTTCGCAAAGCCTTGGCCAGTCACAAGATTTATAGGGACGAATCTTTATCATCACTGATCTCAACGACAGCCCGGCCCCGGCAACCTCCGTCACCGGCGCACTTGCTTTTCATACCGACAACGGAACGCCCAAAGCCCATGGCGCCCGCTACTGTTGATACCGCTGTAAATGATAGTCGCCGCTGCCAAAGATAAACTGGATCGTAGTCAGGCGCTTGAAATAGTGGCCGATATCCAGCTCCTCGGTAACACCGATACCCCCGTGCAGCTGCACCGCCTCCTGGCCGATCAAACGCGCGGCTTTGCCGATGCGGTTTTTTGCCGCCGACACCGCTTTTGGCGCCAGGCCGTCGCTGGCGTCCAGTTGCATGGCCGCCATCAACAACATGGAGCGGGCCAGCTCATATTCCATAAACATTTCCGCCATCCGGTGCTGCAATGCCTGGAATTTGGCCAGCGGCACACCGAACTGCTTACGGGTTTTTGTATACTCGACGGTCTTTTTATAAGTCACCTCCATCGCCCCCACCGCTTCGGCACACACCGCCAGGGTGGCGCGGTCGATAACTTTTTCGATCGCCGGCAGAGCCTGGTCAACCGGACCCAGCACGGCGCCGGCCGGCACTGTTACCCGATCGAAAGTCACCTCCGCAGCCCGTTGTCCATCCACGGTTTGGTAGCCCTTGCGGGTTACGCCCGGCGCCCCGGCATCGATAACCAAAAGGCTGATGCCGGCGGCATCGGTGCGATCGCCGGCGGTGCGCACCGACACTACCAATTGCTCGGCGGCCTCGCCGTTGAGCACCACGGCCTTGTGTCCGTCGACGATCCAGTCGTCCCCCTGCTGCTGCGCGCGCACGCCGACATCGGCCAGGTTATAGCGCCCCTGCGCCTCGGCAAAGGCGAAGGCAAGCTGGCGTTCTCCGGCCATCACCGGACCCAGTATCTCCTGTTTCTGCTGCTCGCTGCCAAGTTCGGCCACCAGCCCACCGGCCATCACCACACAGGCGAGATAGGGCTCGACCACTATGCCCTTGCCCAGCTCTTCCATCACCACCATCAGGTCTGTCGCCGAGCCGCCGAGACCGCCATCGGCTTCGCCGAAGGGCACCATCAACCAGCCGAGGTCGGCAAACAGCTTCCAGTTTTCTGTGCTGAAACCCTCAGGGGTCTGGATAATTTTTTTGCGGGTATCAAAATCGTAGTCCTGGGCGACAAATTTCGAAATACTGTCCTGCAGCATCTGCTGCTCTTCACTGTAGGAAAAATCCACGGTCGTTCTCCAAATTCGCTTACTGTTAAAATGTGTAGCCGTTAAAGACCCAGTACGGCCTTACAAATAATATTCTTTTGAATCTCGTTACTGCCTCCGTAAATCGAGGCCTTGCGATTGTTGAAATAATGCGGCGCGCTGTCGGCGGCCATACCGGGGCCGACAGGCTCGCCGGCGAAGTCCGGTTCGAATTGTTCTTTTACAAACGGCAGGCTGTAGTAACCGGCCATCTCGACATAGAGTTCATCGATGGCCTGGGCCACTTCGGTGCCCTTGATTTTCAAAATGGACGACTCAGGTCCCGGCGCCTTGCCGGTACTGACTGCCGCCAGTGTGCGCAATTCGGTGTATTCGAGGGCCATCAAGTCAAACTCCACCTCGGTGATCTTTTGCGCAAAGCTCGGGTTTTCCATTAACGTGGCGCCGCCATCGCCGGTTTCGGCGGCCAGCTTTTTCAACTGCCGCAGGCTGCGCTTCGAATTGGCCACTCGGGCAATGCCCGTGCGTTCGTGGGTGAGCAACACCTTGGCATAGGTCCAGCCCCCACCCTCTTCACCGACCCGGTTCGCCACCGGCACCCGCACATTGTCGAAGTGCACTTCGTTGACCTCGCGGTGACCGTCGAGGGTAATAATCGGTGAGACAGTGATGCCGGGAGTCGTCATATCGATCAGCAGGAAGCTGATAGCCTCCTGGTTTTTCTCCTCCGGACGGCCGGTGCGCACCAGGCAGAAAATCCAGTCCCCGTAGTGACCGAGCGTGGTCCAGGTCTTGGTGCCGTTGACGAGGTAGTCATCGCCATCGCGCACCGCGGTAGTTTTCAACGAGGCCAGGTCGGAGCCGGCATTGGGCTCGGAATAGCCCTGGCACCACCATACGTTACTGGCGAGAATATCCGGCAAAAAACGCTCTTTCTGTTCATCGTTGCCGTAGGTGTAGATGACCGGCGCCACCATTTTCATACCGAAGGGAATCACATCCGGCGCGCCGGCCTCCGCGCATTCGTTGGCCCAGATATACTTCTGCGTCGGGGTCCAGCCGGTGCCGCCGTGCTCCACCGGCCAGTTGGTCGCTGCCCAGCCCTGCTGGTAGAGCGTTTTCTGCCAGTCGATATATTCTTCTTTTTTCAGGTAGAGGCCTTTCAGCACCCTGTCGCTGTAGTGCGACGGCAGTTTCTCTTCGAGGAACTGTCGCACCTGTGCCTGAAAATCCAGCTCTGCCGGGGAGAGGTCAATATTCATGGGTAACTCCTGGTGTCGGTTAACTCGTATCGACGGTTGATCTAGTAAGGATATCGAATGCCAAACTACCATACAATTCCGCACAGTGGAATTAGTGATGCATTGACGCCTTAAAAGTGCTATAAAACCTCGCCCTGGCAACACTCTCAGCCCCGCAAACCGGCACCCCTGGGGCGGCTAACCCGAGAGCTTGGCCTTTAACTCGAGAGCTTAACCTCGTCATACTGACCGGGAGAAACCCATGTCTATTGTCAGCTACGAACTGAACGGTGATATCGGCATTGTTCGCATTAACAACCCCCCTGTAAATGCACTTTCCCATCAGGTGCGCAAGGGCATCACCGAAGCGATAGAGGCCGCCGGAACAGACACCAGCCGTGCCATAGTGCTGGCCTGCGAGGGCCGTACCTTTATCGCCGGCGCCGATATTACCGAATTCGGCAAACCACCGCAGTCCTCTTCCCTGCCCGATATGCTGCTGGCCATAGAGGCATCGGCCAAACCGGTGATCGCCGCTCTCCACGGCACTGCGCTCGGCGGCGGTTTCGAAACGGCCCTGGCCTGCCACTATCGCTGCGCCATGGCGACTGCCAGGGTGGGTTTGCCGGAAGTAAAACTGGGGCTGCTGCCCGGTGCCGGCGGCACCCAGCGAGTGCCGCGCCTGGCCGGTGTCGAGGCGGCTCTCGATCTGATCACCGGCGGCAACCCGCTGCCGGCAGATACCGCCACCCGGCTGGGGCTGGTGGACCGGGTATTTGCGGACGGCGATCTGCTCGCCCAGGCCATCGACTACGCCCGCGAGCTGGTCGCCGAGGATGCCCCGCTAAAACGGGTGCGGGATATCAACATTGACCCCCAAACAGCCCCCGCCGAGCTGTTCGAGGGCTATCGGAAAAAACTGGCCAAACGGGCTCGCGGGCAACTGGCACCGCAGCATATTGTCAGTTGTATCGAAGCGGCAGTGACCCAGCCCATGGATGCAGGCCTGCAAACGGAGCGGCAACTGTTTATCGAGTGCATGCAATCGCCGCAGTCGGCGGCCATGCGTCACCTGTTCTTTGCCGAGCGGGAAGCCGCCAAAGTCAGGGGGCTGGACAGAGACACACCGGTGCGCGGTATCCGCACCGTGGGTATTATCGGCGGCGGCACCATGGGCGGCGGCATCGCCATGAATTTTGCCAACGCCGGTATTCCGGTGACACTGCTGGAGCTTGACGACGACGCCCTGCAGCGGGGTCTGGGAATTATCGCCAAAAACTACGCCACCACCGTAAAAAAAGGCAAGTTAACCGAAGCCGAGTCGGGCCGGCGGCAAAGCCTGATCGGCGGCAGCACCGACTATCGGGACCTCGCCGAGGTCGACCTGGTGATCGAGGCGGTCTTTGAAAACCTCGATATCAAAAAGCAGGTGTTTACCAAACTCGATACAGTCTGTAAACCCGGCGCCATCCTCGCCACCAACACCTCCTACCAGAATGTCGACGCCATTGCCGCGGCCACCGCACGCCCGCAAGACGTCATCGGCCTGCACTTTTTCAGCCCCGCCAATATCATGAAACTGCTGGAGGTAGTGCGCGCCGAAAAAACTGCCGCCACAGTTATCGCTACCGCCATGAAACTGGCCAAGACCATTGGTAAAATTCCGGTCCTGTCCGGCGTCTGCTACGGCTTTATCGGCAACCGTATGCTGCGCTACTATGGTCGCGAAGCGCAACTGTGCCTGCTCGAGGGTTGCACGCCGGAACAGATCGATACCGCCATGCAGAACTGGGGCATGGCCATGGGCCCGCTGGCGGTCGGTGACCTGGCCGGGCTGGATATCGGCTATAAAGCGCGCCAGGGCCTGAGCGAGGCCGAAAAAGGCGACCCCAAAACCTACGCGGTCGCCGATATGCTGGTGGAAATGGGACGCCTCGGACAAAAGTCCGGCGCCGGCTACTACCAATATGATCCCGAAACCCGCGCCCGCACCCCCGACCCGGCCGTGCTCGAGGTAGTGGAACAGCAGGCGGCAAAACACGGGGTAAAACGCCGTCTGTTCGAGGACGAGGAAATTGTCAACCGTTTGATTTTCGCGCTGGTGAATGAGGGGGCGAAAATTCTCGAGGAAGGTATTGCCCAGCGCGCCGGCGATATCGACGTGGTGTACGTCTACGGCTACGGCTTTCCCGCCGCCCGCGGCGGCCCCATGCACTACGCCGACAGCCTCGGGTTAAAACAGGTTTACGAAACCGTGTGCAAATTCCGCGATCAGTACGGGGCCGAGAATTGGGAGCCGGCGCCACTGCTGGAGCGACTGGCCGGAGAAGGGGGAACTTTTGCAGCTTGGCAAAAATAACGGAACGGTGCCAACCGATGCACAGATCGAGCGCTTGCAACCTCACCAGTTCGATCTTATCGGCGCCATACTTGCAGCGGGTTTCAAAGACGATGCGGTGAACCTGTGGGCGTTTAACGGCAGTGACGCCTTGTTACCGGTGTTTACCGATCTCGCCCGCTACTGTTACCTGCGGCGCGGCTTCGGCCACTATACCCGGGACCAGCTTGCCGGCACCCTGTGGCTGCCGCCGGGCCAAAAAGAGAGCTGCGGCATCGCCGGCACCGCTAAAATAGGCTGGCATATTTTTCGCCACGGCGGACTGACCGCGTTTAGACGCTCGCTGGCGGCGCTGGATTTTCTGGAAAAGCGGCATCCGCAGAAGCCTCACTATTATCTGTTTACCATCGCGGTTCATCCGTCGCTGCAGGGGCGCGGCGTCGGCAGCCGACTCATGAAGGTGGCCCTGGAGGAAGTTGATCGCCAGCGGCAACCCGCCTATCTCGAGAATTCCAAACAAGACAATATTGCGTTTTACCGCAAACACGGGTTTGAGATTGTTGAAGAAGTCGTGCCGGCCGCGGGTTGTCCGCCGCTGTGGTTAATGTGGCGCGATGCCAGGTAGCGGCTGATCGCCTGCGGCGGGGATTTTGAAGATACGTATAAAGATCGGGGCACCGTAGCGCAGGCCTTTTGCCGATAGCTGCCGCTGCAATTTTTGCTCTACACCGGCGATAGAGTTTCCGCCCTTGCGCTGGAGGGAATTACCACAGATAAAAAATTACTGAAAGCGTTTCCAGATATCGCGTTGACGGCAAAGGAATACCTGACTCACCGGCCCAGAACCTAATATTGCACTTATCTAGTATCTGCTTCACGACTCCCGGCGCAACATCCGTAATTGTCTATAGCCGTGCACAACACAGTTACTGCAAATATTCACGTTTGTATCCGACTGAAACATATATTCGACATCACTGGCTTTAACACGACAATAGTGGCAAAAGGGGTTTGCCTTTGCGTCCGCCATCTTGCGGCGTGCTTTTTCTTCAATCACCTTTATACGGGCTCTGGTTTGTTCCAAGCGTTCTTGCAACTCCGCCAGAGACTTTTCTTCCGTCTTTCCACCATTAAAACCCTCTATCAGCGTTCTCAACAACCTGGCATCTTCGGAATCCATATGACTTAAGAGCTGTTTTAATCGCTGATCCACTAGTATGTCCCCAATTTGTAATAGCAGTCACTCCCACCCACAAAGCTGACATTTATATTATCAACGAGAAAAAATAACCAACCCCACGACCTCAAAGCCTATCCAACAACCCATCCATCACCTTACCCTTGTCATTCACCTGCGACAACATACCTTCCAACCCGCCCAGTCGCTCATTCAGGGGCGCAAACAAACCCTGGGTTTTTTTCAGCACCTCACCCTCTATTTTTTGCGTAAACGCCGCCGTTTCCCGGGCCAGCTCCCGCTTCAATACATCGCCCAACAATCGATCCAGATCGGAGTCGATACTGATTTGCGGCTGCTCGATATCGCCCTTTACACCAATCGTAAAGTTAACCGCGTCCAGCTCGGCCACCGCCCGCAACAGCGCATCGGCCACGCCCTCGGCACCGCCGGTAGCCGGCGCCGGCATAGAGAGCGCCTCGATGCCTATATCCACGGACAAATCCACCTCTCGACCCCGAGCGCTAAACACCGCCCCCACCTGCGCCGTGCCACTGTCGATGGTCACCGGAAACGCCGGCGCCGCCGACAATACCAGATTCTCTGCCTTCAAACCCTGTAACGCCAGGGTCATCCGGTCCTGGCCGACGGCCTGGCGGCGGTCGATACGGCCGTCCAGTTGAAACGCCGGCACCGCGTCTATCCCCTCACCTGCCAGCGCAAACGTGATCGGGTGCGGCCAGGCACCGGGCTGATCATTGAGGTGATGCAATTCGCCGCTGACACGGGCCTGGCGCTGCTCGTCGCCCGCGGACAACAGCATCTCCTTGATCAAAAACTCCGGCGCCGGCTCCGTCTCCGCAAACCTGACAGCCACGCCCTGCCCGCGCGCCGGCGGCGGTGGTGCGGCGTCATCGCCGCCGCGGCCGCTACCGCCGAGGTAGGGTTGCAGCGTTTTAAACCAGCGCCAGCCGCGATCGACCCAGCCGGCGATCTGGCGGCCGAAAATTTGCCCGGTCAAGCCCTCCAGCCAGTCACCACTTAAGCTGTACTTATTGCGGATACGCTCGACATCGGCCTGGGGCATTTTTTTCACCTCGGCAAGCTTGTCGCGCAGATAGGTCTGGGTTGCCGAAATCTCTTTGCGCAGCGCCTTTATCCGCGCTATATCGGCCTTGAAATCGGCGCGCAACGACTTGATTTCGTCACTTTTCGCCAGCAGCGCCAGCGGGTCGAAGTCCTTCGCTTTTAGCGCTCGCAAACGCTCCCGGTAGGCGGCGATATCTTCAGCGTCAGGCAGTCTGTCGATACTCTCCTGAATGTGCTCAGTCTTTTTCTCGATATCCCGTTCCAGCGCCTCGACGGCAGCGGGGGTTTGCAACTGTTCGTTCGCTACCGCTTCAGCGGGGCTCGGCAGTTCGAAGCGGGGCAGGGTCGGCGCCGGCAACAGGCCGCTGAGGCTGGTGGCCACCCGCTCGCCGAGGCGGCCACCCTCGAGAGCCCCGGATTCCTGCCGGGGGGTGTTCAATTGCACGCCGGCGACCACCATACTGTCGATATGCAGTCGCCGCCACAACAGCGGTCCGAAGGCCAAATCGAAGCGGATACGCTCAGCCTCCAGCATGTTGGTCATGGGCCGATCGGGGTTGGCCACCGCCAGGCCGCGTAACTCCACCGACTGCTCGAGCAGACTGACGCTGGCTGCCTCAAGCTCGACCCTGGCACCGACAATCTCCGTCGCGGTCGCCTCCAGGCCGTTCTCAAACAGGGTGTCGATCCATAACAGCCCCACCGCTATCAACAGGGCTATGACGGCGAAAAAGGCGCCAATACCCGGCCAACGTATCACTTGTCCCATCGCTCTACTCCCAGCCGGTTTGTGTGTAAAGGCGGTAAAACCGCGAGGCCTTGAGCACCCGCACCAAATGGGTTTTCTCTACCCAGGGCAGCAACCTGGCGCGATAGCGGTCGACGCCTGTTTTAGCCGCAAAAAACAGCGGCACCGAGAGCGCCACCGCAAACACCAGGCTGCCCAGGGTCAGGGTGTTGTTGAACTCGCTCAAACGCCCGGCGGCGGTGTTGTAGAGCAGCGTCCACATCCCCTGCAACCCCTCGGCGGTCAGCAGACTGTGGCCGAGGCGGTGAAACAGGGGATCGAGCAGATAGGCGATACCGGAGAAAACCAGGGCAAACAGCAAAAACGCGCTGATATTGACCCGCAATACCAGCACCAGGAACAGGATCAGCAGATTGTGTAACGACAGCAGGGGTGTGAGGCCCAGGATCGCCGCCAGGCACACCGCCAGCGCTATTTGCGCCGGGTTATCCTCCGCGTTGAGCACCTTCAACAGTTTCACCAGCAGACGCAGCATGATTTCCACCTTGTTAAGTTCGGGTTGTTGTTGGCAAAGAAGTTGTTATCTGCAATAGGTTGTTATTCGCAATAGATTGTCAGTTGCAAGAATCCATTAACTCGGCCACCCCCGCCGCCGCTACTGAACTGAGACAAGCGATTGCGCCGAGCGTGCCCGCCAATCCCGTGACAGTCGCAAAAAACCGGTCATATTGATCGGGGCCCTGGCATAATCGGCGATAACCTGTACCATTACCACACTTTCCAGCCCGAATCTGCGCCGCAGACCTCCCGGCGCTGTGGCTGCGGCCTGAAACAGCCATGTGAGCCACTATCTTAAAGACAACTTAGCTTAGAGAGAAATCGGCTTAGAGAGAAATCGGCTTAGTGGAGAAACCAGCTTAGAGAGAAACCAGCCTATGAAACAATGCCAGCAGTTTTATATCGACGGCGTCTGGGTAGACCCCATGAGCCCCAACCCCCTGGAAGTGATCAACCCGGCCACCGAGCAGCCGGTGGCCACTATCTCACTGGGCAGCAGCTACGACGTGGACGCCGCTGTGGACGCCGCCCGCGACGCTTTTGAACACTACTCGCAGACCAGCCGCGAAGAACGCATCGCCCTGCTGGAGCGGATTCTGGCCATCTACCAGGAGCGCATCGGCGAGATGGCCGCCGCCATCAGCGCCGAGATGGGCGCCCCCATGGCGTTTGCCACCCACGCCCAGGCCCCCTGCGGCACCGGCCATATCGCCACCGCCCTGGAGGTGCTGAAAACCTACCCCTTTGAAGAAGACCTCGGCGGCACCCACATTTTCAAAGAACCGGTGGGCGTGTGCGGCCTGATTACTCCCTGGAACTGGCCCATTAACCAGATTGCCTGCAAGGTGGCGCCGGCACTGGCTACCGGCTGCACCATGGTCTTGAAACCCAGCGAGGTGGCGCCGCTGTCAGCCTATTTGTTTGCCGAGATTCTCGACGCCGCCGGCGTGCCGGCGGGGGTTTTCAACCTGGTCAACGGCGACGGCCCCACCGTCGGCCACGCCCTCAGCCAGCACCCGGGTATCGATATGATGTCCTTTACCGGTTCCACCCGCGCCGGCATTCAGGTGGCCAAGGCCGCCGCCGATACCGTGAAACGGGTGGCCCAGGAACTGGGGGGCAAATCTGCCAATATTATTCTCGACGACGCCAACCTGGAGAAGGCTGTCAGCCGCGGGGTGATGAGCTGCTTCGGCAATACCGGACAGTCCTGCAACGCGCCGACCCGTATGCTGGTGCCGGCGTCGCTGCACGATGAGGCGGTCGCCATCGCCAAAAAGGCCGCCGCCGCGGCCATACCCGGTGATCCGCAAGACCCGGCCACCACCATGGGACCGGTGGTAAGCGAGGCCCAGTACAAGAAAATTCAGGGACTGCTGCACCGCGCCGTCGAAGAGGGCTGCGAGTTGGTCACCGGCGGCCCCGGCAAGCCGGAAGGCCTGGGCACCGGGTATTTCGTCAAACCCACTATCTTCGCCAATGTCAGCAATGACAAAACCATCGCCCGGGAGGAAGTGTTCGGCCCGGTGCTGGCGATTATCCCCTACTCGACCGAAGCCGAGGCCGTGCAGATCGCCAACGACACCCCCTATGGCCTGTCCGGTTACGTCTCGGCCGGCGATATCGCGCGGGCGCGCCGGGTCGCCGCGCGGCTGCGCACCGGTATGGTTCACCTCAACGGCGCCGCCACCGATATCAGGGCGCCGTTCGGCGGTTACAAGCAATCGGGCAATGGCCGCGAGTGGGGTGCCCACGGCTTTGAGGATTTTCTCGAGATCAAAGCTGTGATGGGCTATGACAAAGCCTAGCGGGATAGCGATTGGCAACACACCGGCGGGCCCTGGGCCCGCCGGCCGCCTATATTCTCCATTGAGCGCCGGACATGTTTGAATTTTAGCGAAATCTGCTATCATCGCCGCCTTTGCAGCTATGGGTCTCGATTACAAGCCCTATCTGGGAGCCTCAATTGCAGTTTTTAACAATGGTTTAAACAACGGTTTCTAGTGTTTCGACAAATAAAGATTTTTACCTAAAACAGGTTTTGGTGTCCTTAGCTGACACGGTCTCGATCAGGGGGGCGCGCCTAGCCTGTAGCCCTTCGGGACACGCCGTGAATACATCCCTGTAGGCTCTACGCCAGCATCCCTGCTGGCGAAGGTCCCGAAGGGCTACAGGCTAGGCGCGCCCCTGATCGAGACCTCAGTGCAACCGAAGTGAAAATGTCTTCTGACCAAAGCACTACAACGATTTTCAACAAGGGTTCTCAACCACAGGCCCCGACCAAAGTTCCCGGTACAGTTTTCAACTGAGTTTTTCAACGACAGCTTTCAATCACAGGTATCAACCGCACACACTCTCGCTATGCTTAAAGACGACGCCCTGCAACAACTCACACAACTCAAAGCTTCGATTCGCGCCCAGAAAGACCTCGCCCAGGGAGTGGTGCGCGGCACCCAGGGCCGCTTCGGGTTTGTCATGCTCGACGACGGCCGCGAAGCCTTCCTGAATCCCGATACCATGCAGCGGGTGTTTCCCGGCGACCGGGTGGAAGTCAACGTGATCACCAACGCCAAGGGCAAACCCGAGGCAGAGCTGGAAAAATTGATCAGCAGTGACTTCAAAGCGTTTACCGGCCGCTACCTGGTACGCGGTAAAGGCCATTTTGTCGCCACCGATTACCCGTTGTTGAACCGCTGGATCTTTCTGCCGCCGAAAAGCCGCAGCAACGCCAAAGACGGGGACTTCGTGGCAGCGCGGGTCACCCGCCACCCGTTTCACAACGACGGTAAAGGGCAGGCCAAGATAGAAGCGGTGATCGGTGCAGAAACCGATGTGGGCATCGAACGCCGCTATATCATCGCCAAACACAAGCTGCCGGAGCACTGGAGCAAGGCGGCCGAGCAGCAACTCCAGGCGCAGCAGGCGGTTGAAGGAACTCAACAGGACCCAGGCGCCCGGCAAGACACAACAGCCGCACAGCAAGAAACAGCGGGAACCCGGCAAGAGACTGAAGCAACACCACAAGCGCCTGCAGACACGCGGCAACAGCTCGCAGCACCGCTGGCGCCAACGCAGGGCGACAACCGGCGCGAGGATTTCAGCCACCTGCCATTTTTCACCATCGATGCCGAAACCACCCGGGATATGGACGATGCGCTGTTTATCGAAGCCGCCGAAGACGGCTGGCAACTCTATGTAGCCATTGCCGATCCTACCGGCCTGATTGCCGTTGACAGCCCTATCGACCGCATTGCCCGCCGGCGTGCAAACACGGTCTACCTCACCGGCGGCGCCCTTACCATGTTGCCGGAGACACTGTCCCACCAGACAGTATCGCTGGTGGCGCAAGCCCCGCGCCCGGCCCTGGTGTGCAAACTGACACTGGCCGCCAGCGGCGCGGTCAGCGGTTTTGAATTTGCACAGGGAATCATCCGCTCGCGCCAAAAACTCAGCTACCACAAGGTGGCAGACTACCTGGAGCAAGTGGACGGCACCGGCATCGACGCCGAGATTGGCGCCGTTCTGGCACTGCTCGCGCAATGCAGCAACGCCCGCTATCAGTACCGCGCCGAACACGCGCTGATTATGGACGAGCGGCCGGACTATGAATTGGTATTGAACGCTCAGCAAAAAATCGAGCGCATCGAAAAGCAACGGCGCACGGTGGCCCACCGTATCGTCGAGGAAGCCATGCTGGCCACCAATTGCTGCGCTGGTGAACTGCTCGCCGAGCACCGGCTAGGACTGTTTTCCTGCCACGCCGGCTTTCGCGAGGAACGCCTGGCCGATGTGCAACTGCTGCTGGAAGAAAACGGCCACGGCAGCCTGGCCCCCGATGTCGGCAGTCTCGACGGCTATCGCGCCGTGATTCTCGCATTGCAACGCGAGGGCGAGGCCAGGGCATCGATCCTGTCGACCTTAAAGCGCATGCTGCAACCGAGTCGGTTATCGCTCGACGCCGAACCCCATTTCGGGCTGGGCTTCACCCGCTACGCCACAGTCACCTCACCGATCCGGCGTTATCAGGACTATTTTAACCACTTGGCCATCAAGCAGATTATCGCCGATCACAAGGCGCCCTCATTGAGCGGCGACGATCTGGAAGCCATCAGGCAGCAACTCGCGGTCGGGCGCCTGGCCTGCAAGCAGTTGGACCAGTGGCTGCTGTGCCAATATATACAACGGCACTGGCAGGCGCAAAAAGACGCCGCCTACGCCGGCAAAATCGTCCTGCTCAACAGCCAGGGGCTGGGCATTCGCCTGGACGACACCGGCATCGAGGGCTTTGTGTCCTTTAATCACAAGAAGGACAACACGAAGAAAAACAGCAAGAAGAAAGACGCAGACAAACTCAAGCTGTCGTTTGATCAGCACCGGCTGCTGTTGAAAGTCGACGACACCGTGTACCGGCTCGACGAACCGGTGCAGGTCAAGGTGGTCGCCGTCGATATGGATAAACGGCAAATCAGCTTTGCACTGGTGGCCTGAACCCGCGCGCCGCCGGCTGCTCACGGTGCGGCGCTCGATCTCTTTTGCGTGAGGTCAGCGACTTAGCGCCTATCAGTTGATCTGCGTCACTTGACATAACCCATCCCAAACTCTACATTCTGCGCCACTGTGAGAGGTGCCTGTCCCCGCCGCGGCGCGGACAGGTTAAACGGGAAGTCTGGTGCAAATCCAGCGCTGCCCCCGCAACGGTAAACAGGTTACCGCCTGTGAGCCCGACACCGGCCCCCTGCAGGTTCGACTGATGGAGCGGAGGGCTGCCATCCAGGGCTGATAGCGCCGGCCTGTCAACCGGCTTTGCCATCCTTGTCCCCTCCCTCAATCGCCTTGACTTTTTTACTGGCCATTGAGGTTCATTATGAAAAACACGGCTTTCGCCACCCTGGCGCTTACCGCGCTGCCATTCGCCCTGCACGCCGATGTTGCAGACAAAGGGGTTGAGAACAAACTCGAGGAGATTGTGGTGATCTCCTCGCGCATCGCCATGCCGTTGCGCCAGGTCGGCACCTCGGTCTCGGTGTTGGACGCCGCCGCCATCGACGCCCGCGGCTTCAATTCGCTGGCCGATGTCCTGCGCACGCTGCCGGCGGTTGCCGTCAGCAGCAACGGCGGCATCGGCAAGCCTACCTCGCTGCGTGTTCGCGGCGAAGAGGGTTTCCGCACCCTGGTGCTGATCGACGGTATGGATATCTCCGATCCCACCGCCCCCCGGGTAGGCCCGCAGGCCCAGCATCTGCTCAGCGCCGGCATTGACCGGGTGGAAGTACTGCGCGGTGCCCAGGGCATGATGTACGGCGCCGATGCCGGCGGCGTCATCAATATTACGACGCGCCGCGGCGCACAGAACCTTGAGGGCAATGTCGATGTCGAAGCGGGCCGCTACGGCTCACGCAAACTCGCCGGCACGGTCAGCGGCGGCAGTGACGCCCTGGACTTTTTTATCGCCGCGGCCGATTTCAGTCTCGACGGCTTTAACGCCCGCGATACCGACACCGTGCTGCGCGACGACGACGGCTACGACAACACCACCGTGCACGGGCGGCTGGGCTGGACCGTCACCGACCAGCTGCGACTGGAGGGCGTCGTGCGCGATGTGGCCGGCACCAACGAATACGATTCCTGTTCGGCCACCACCGACGACTGCAGCGACGACTACGACCAGACCAGCCTCAGGCTGACGGCCCGCTATGAAGGCGAGGTGTTCAATCACGAGTTCGCCGTGGAAAACAACGAGGTGGAAACCGCGTTTTTTACCGCCGGCACGCGCACCTTCGGCAATGACGGCAATACCCGCCGCGTCGAATACCTGGGCGACACCGAACTCGGCAACGGCGACGCCCTGATCTACGGCATCGAACACGAGCAACAAACCCTCGACGGCGACAGCGGCGATCGCGAGAGAGATCAACTGGGTTACTACGTCGAATACCAGAGCAACCTCTACCAGAACAACTACGGCGATGCGTTGTTTGTCACCCTGGGCGTGCGCCATGACGACAACGACGACTTTGGCGAACATACCAGCTACCGCACCACCGCCGCCTACTTAACGGCGCTGGACAACGGCGCCACCCTGAAATGGAAAGCCAGCTACGGCACCGGGTTCCGCGCACCGAGCCTGTCGGAAATTGACATCAATGCCAATGCTGATAGAGAGCCGGCAAGCCTGGTGGTGCTGGAAGAGGAGACCAGCCGGGGGTTTGACCTGGGCGTGGAGTACTTCGGTAGCGGCGGCCTGCATCTGGAAGCGGTTTACTTCGACCAGCAGGTTGAGGACGAGATTCAGTTCGATCTGGCGACGTTTTCCGGTTATATACAGGACCCGGGCCGCAGTGAATCCACCGGCGTTGAACTCTCGGCGGACTTCCCGCTCGGCACCCGGTGGACGCTGTCGGCCAACTACACTTACAACGATACCGAAACGGCCGGCGACACCCTGCGCGTACAGCGCCCGCGCCACCTGGCCAATCTGCTCGCCGCTTACGACAACGGCAACTGGGGTTGGGGTTTCAACCTGCGCAGCGCCCGCGACGCGGTGGACAGCAGTGCCGATCTGGATGATTACGAAGTCGTCACCATCAACGCCCGTTATCGATTCAGCGAAGCGCTGGAAGTCTACGGTCGCGTCGAAAATGCGTTTGGCGAGGACTACCAGGAGATAGTGACTTACAATACCGCCGACACGGCCGGGTATGTGGGTGTCAGGCTCAATTACTGACACGAACTCTGATGGCACACGCTTAAGGCGCCTACTTTCGCTTAAGGCGCCTACTTTCGCTTAAGGCGCCTACTTTTGGTGGTGGTGGTGGTGGTACTTTAGCAAATACGTGCCACTTAATCGGTCTGCCCCTGGTATCTTTAACAAAGTTCGATAAGGGTAGAGTGAGGGTAGATAAACTGCACAAACCCTCTTAAGTGAGTGCCACTCGACCCAGGCCATTTGTCTAAAACCAGGTAATAACCACCGATGTCCGAACTCGACAAAAAAGCACAAAAACACAAAGCCTCCATGCAAAAACAAAAAACCCGGGTCGATGCCGCAATCGCGGCCGCCACCACCGACAGAGGGGTGGCCGTGCTGCTGACCGGCGACGGCAAAGGCAAATCGAGTTCGGCGTTCGGCATGGTGATGCGCGCGCTGGGTTACGGACAGCAAGTGGGCGTAGTGCAGTTTATCAAAGGCGAACAACTCTCCGGTGAGGAACTGTACCTGCGCGATCACTGCCCGCAGGTGACGTTCTACCAGATGGGCACCGGATTTACCTGGGATACCCAGGACCGCAGCGGCGATATCGCCGCCGCACAACGGACCTGGGCCGTGGCTGCCCCGATGCTGGCCGATAGCCGCTATCAGTTGGTGGTATTGGATGAACTCACTTATATGCTGGCTTACGACTACCTCGATGCCGGGCAGGTAATCACCGCCATTGCCAATCGCCCCGCCGGGCAGAGTGTGGTGGTCACGGGACGCGGCGGCGGCGCGGCGCTGCAGGACGTGATGGATACGGTATCGGAAGTGAAAGAAATAAAGCACGCCTTCAAAGCCGGTATCAAGGCCCGCCGGGGCGTGGATTTCTAATGGCTGACACACCAGGGTGGACACAAAACCGTCTTCGCCCCCGGTGCGGTTCTGCCCGGCGCCGCCCGGCCCTCCAAACGGCGGCGAACCTGTGAATATCGCACAGCGGCGGGTTCTGCTGCTCCTGGCACCCACCCTGCCCGCCTGCTTTTTGCTGGCGGTCATCGTGGGCGCGGTCACTCTGCCGCCGGCGGAACTTGCGGCTCTGCTGACGGGCACCGGCGACCCATCCGGTGGCGCCAGCGCGCAGCTGATCATTACCCAGATACGCCTGCCGCGGGCCCTGCTGGCGGCAATCGTCGGCGCCCTGCTGGGTGTGAGTGGGGCGGCTATGCAGGGCCTGTTTCGCAATCCCCTCGCCGATCCCTCGCTGCTTGGAGTCACCGCCGGTGCCGCTGCCGGCGCCGCTGTCGTGATTGTGCTCGGCGGCCTGGCGGCGGCGGGTCTGTGGGCACTGTCACTGGTGTCGCTGGGCGCCTTTGCCGGCGGTATGCTGGCGGTGGGGCTGGTGTACCGGCTGGCCACCGGTGCCACCGGCACCTCGGTGGCCACCATGTTGCTGGCGGGCATAGCCGTGACCGCCGTGGCGGGCAGTCTTACCAGCCTGCTGGAATTCTCCGCTGACAATGCCATGTTGCGACGTATCAGCCTCTGGCGTATGGGGGGACTCGACGGCGCCAGCTACCAGCGCGTAACTCTGGCCGCCGCTGTAGGGCTTATCGTCCTGGCGCTGCTGCCCCGTTACAGCCGGGCCCTGAATGCGCTGCTGCTGGGTGAGTCCGAGGCCCGCCATCTGGGCATCGATGTGGAAACCGTCAAAAACCGCCTGATCGTGCTGGTAGCCGCCGGTGTCGGCGTCTCGGTTGCGCTGGCCGGTACCATCGCCTTTGTCGGCCTGGTGGTGCCGCATATTATGCGGCTGCTGGCCGGGCCCGACCACCGCTATCTGCTGCCCGCCTCGGCCCTGGCCGGCGCGGTGCTGCTATTGCTGGCCGATACCTTGGCGCGGGTGATAATCGCCCCCACCGAGTTACCGGTGGGGCTGGTCACCGCCCTGCTGGGAGCACCGTTTTTTATCTCACTGTTGCTGCGACGCCATGAATACGCCATGCAATAGCACGCCGGTAATGGCCCTGCAGGCGGTGACCGTCAAAACCCGGCGGGTGACACTGCTGTCCGGCGTCAGCCTGAGCCTGGCGGCGGGCCAGGTCCTGGCCGTCATCGGTGCCAACGGCGCGGGCAAAACCAGTCTGCTGCGCACGCTTACCGGTGAGCTGGCGGCGACGTCGGGCACCCTGTCGGTGTGCGGCGCCGCACCCACCCCGCGGCCGACACCCCGCCGGGCCCGCCACCTGGCGGTGCTGCCGCAGTTGAGCCTGCTGAATTTCCCCTACACGGCGGAGGAGGTGGTCAACCTGGGCCGCACGCCCCACAACTCCGGTATCCGGGTCGATCGCGATATCGTAGCCGCGGCCCTGGCGGCGATGGATATCGAGCACCTGCGCGGGCGCCTCTACCCGCAGCTCTCCGGCGGCGAAAAGCAGCGGGTACAACTGGCCCGGGTTATGGCCCAGGTCTGGCGCGGCGCCGATGCCGAGCCGCGCCTGTTGCTGCTGGACGAACCGACCACCGCCCTGGACCTGGGACACCAGCACCAGTTAATGGCGGCGATCCGCCGCTTCGCCGCCCAGGGCGTGGCCGTGGTCATGGTGGTCCACGACCTGAACCTGGCCGCCCGCTACGCCGATCGATTGCTGGCTTTGCACCAGGGCCGGGCACTGGCCGCGGGTACCGTGCCCGAGGTGCTGACGGCGGCGGTGATCAGGCAGTTATTTAATGTCGATGTCCGTGTGGTGAAACACCCCGATACTGGCAAACCCGAGATTCTCGGTCTATAACGTCACTTCGCGACCGGTCCGGGAACTGCAATGCGCTCTCCAGTTCAAAATGCTGTTCGGAGAGATATCGTTCGGTCCCCTGTCCGTCGTTGTCCCGCTCCATAACGAGTGATCGGGCGGATGTGATTATGGCCGTTAATGCAGTAGGATCGGATACTAGCCTCAATCGGTGGTGGCACCGCCGCGGGCCACAGGTAAAAAACAGCCTATATATAGATGGGAAACTGATTAAAACAATGCTTCGACAAGGGTCTTTACCACAGCTTCTTTTGCAACGGGTCTTATTTAGACCGGGGATTTTTTACACCGGGGAAGTTCCCCGCAGTGGTTTTCACCACCTACGCCCGCGCCTGGCAGGACATCCCGGCGCCGTGACAAGGGGCAGCACATCGACCGCCTGCGGGCGCAGCGGGGAAAACGATGAGTAAAACCACAACACTCGATATCCTCCGTCACGGCGAGTGCGAGGGCGGCCAACTCTATCTGGGCAGCACCGATGTGCTGCTGACCGAGTCGGGCTGGCGCCAGATGCGCAACGCCATCGACGCCTCTCCCGCGCCCTGGCAGCAGATTATCACCTCCCCGCTGCAGCGCTGTTACCGATTTGCAACACAATTGTCGAGCGACGAGGACCTGCCGCTGATGGTGGAATCGCGGCTGCGAGAAACGGATTTCGGCACCTGGGAAGGCCGCGAGGTGGACGAAGTCTGGCAGACTGAAAAGTCCGCCGTGATCGCCTGGATCGAAGACCCGGTAGCGGCCTCCCCACCGGAGGGCGAAACCACCCGTGAATTCTTCTACCGCGTGCTCGGCGGCTACAACCGCATCGTCAACAACTACCGCGGCAAACGGGTGTTGCTGGTCACCCACGGCGGTGTGATTCGCATGCTGCTTGCCCATGTGCTGCAGATGCCGCTGACTGCCGTGAGCCGCTTTGCGGTGCCCCACGCCTGCCTCAGTCGGGTAGAAGTGCTGCACACCGGCAACGGCGATTATGCCAGGCTGGTGGCGCACAACCTGCTCACTTGAGTGATACGGTGCGGTCACGCATCCCGGAGGTAAGTCTGCCCTGAACTGGGATAGCAGCGACTGAAACACATCGCATAGCAACGCGGCTTTTCGATTAGGCAACGCGGCTTTTCGATTAGGCGACGCGATTTAGAGGAGTGCCATCCGGCAAGGGCCGCGCCGGTACAGGGTATTTTTAAGCCTTCCGGTAGCGGGACCTCTGCCATCCGGACCTGCTTGCTACTACATTCCCCTTCTGGCACGAGGTTCAGGTGTGGGGCTGAAAAACACCCTGCACCACCCCGTCCCTGGTTGGGCAGATAAAGGCGAGTTGGGAAGTCGGGGAGGGATATGGCACGGTGCGGGATCAAAGTGGTCTCTTTCATACTGCCTGTTACGGTTTTCTCGATATAGGAACAGTGTGCAAGAGTTAAGGTCCGGCGGGGGTGCACTGTCCCGATCATTCAGGGCGCGTTTAAGCTTGCCTGTCGCCCCGGCGTTTTTGCGCGAGGACTGTTCGAATCCCAATTTTTTTTGCGCAGCAAAAAAAATGGTTGAGTTCCGCAGCCGCCGGGGCGACAGGCAAGCTTGCGCCCGATCGGGACAGTGCACCCCCGCCGGGCCGTGGAGTGGCACAAAAAAAATTTTAGGACGCTAAACTATCCAGGCTGTTTTTTCTCTGCGTGCATCAACTACCAGCGTTCATCGAAACTTCGCTACTGAGGTATCCGGTTGCGCACTCTGCCTGGCTTAAGCACCACCAGAAGTAGGCGCCTGAGGCGGGTGCCACTTGTCTCTGACAGACATTTTGAAGGGGGGTTGAAGAAGTACTTTGAAAAAGACTTTAGTCAATACCATCAAAGCGCTGATATGGTTGCTCTGTATCGGTGCCGCCGCAGCTCGGGGCGAAGTCCGGGTCCAGGATTATCAGGATCGCCTGGTGTCGCTGCCCAAACCCGCCGCGCGGATTGTCGCACTGGCGCCCCACGTGGTGGAGAATCTCTATGCGGCCGGCGCCGGCGACAAAATCGTCGGCGTGGTGGAGTACAGTGATTTTCCCGCGGCCGCCAGGCATAAAGCCCGGGTCGGCGGCCACAGTGCGGTGAGCCTGGAGGCCATAGTCGCGCTGGCACCGGACCTGGTTATCGCCTGGGCCGCCGGTACCAGCAGTGCCCTGGTGCAACGACTGCTGGACCTGGGTATCACCGTGTACCTCGACGACCCGCGCCGGCTCGCGGACGTAGCCCGCTCCCTGCGCGATTTCGGCACCCTCGCCGGTACGGCATCGGTCAGCGAACCCCGGGCGCGCAACTATCTGCGGCAGCTCGACACCCTGCGCACGCAGTTTGTCGATAAAAAACCGGTGACAGTGTTATACCAGGTCTGGCATGAACCGCTGCAAACGCTGAACGGCAAACACATTATCACTGACGTTATCGAACTGTGCGGCGGTCGCAATGTGTTCGACGATGCCGTCTCGCTGGCTCCCAAAATCAGCCTGGAGGCGGTGTTTCAGCGCAACCCCGATGTCATCATCGCCAGCGGTATGGGCACGGCGCGCCCCGCCTGGCTCGACCACTGGCGCCGCTGGCCGGAGCTGCGCGCGGTGCGTAATAACCACCTGTATGTCGTGCCGGCGGACAACATACAACGGCACACGCTGCGTATCCTGTCCGGGGCGCGACAAATGTGTGCGCATCTGGCTGCGGTGCGCAGCGCAGAAAGACGTTAGGCGGTGACCGACGGTGCTACGAATAGTTTACTTTGGCTTGCATACAACCATATCTAATTTTGAATATATGCTTGAGCATGTGGCGAAATTGTCAAAAAAAATAGTAGACTCGGTTTTCAGTTCTTAAACTGCGATTAAAAGTTCATCTCTTAACCTGATAGCTGGGGCCAGATCGTAGCTATGGTGGGTTGGTAACATTCTACAGAAGGATAGTGCCATGGGCGATGGCCAGTATGTGGCGCAGTTCAAAACTATTGAAGATCTCCATGGGCTTGTTAACAAGCTTATTGATGAACATCGAGATGCCAAAAAGGGAAAGCTCGGCGTTATGTTCCGAGTTGTAGTTCCACCGAATAATCCCACTACCTATAGAGAGGGCTCTCAGTGACCGTATCAGCTGGTTGAGGGAGTTAGGGTCTGCGATTATAAATTCGAAACATCAACAGGGCTAGAGTGGGTCATTCCAGACTGGACAATGGGACTCTCATTTTCGAAAACATATTCACATCTGAAAAATACACGGAAGATGCTGAGCCGTCACGCAAAAGGGAGAAACAATCCGGGACCGGCGGATGTTGCCTGGTGGATTTTTGAGAATCGAGATCTCCCTGTCGGAATGGCGTTTGTACAAGACCCTAAGGATAGACATCACTATTTTCTGGCGGTTACCGAAAGAATGCATATCAATACTTTGGTGACGAACTTAAAGCAAATTGGCTATAAAATGTCAGTCGTCAAAGACTTAACTTTTGGAGAAAGATAATGCTGGACTTCAGTGGAAATGACCAAAAGGCAAAGCTTGTCGCCCTGCACTATGCGAATCAGTTTGACGACTTGATCACTATTGAGCTTATCGAAAACAAACGGGAGGTAACAGATAAAGACGAAGCAAGGAAACTTGCTGAGTTCTATTGGAAGATGCTGGATGCCTCAGCCGAAGACCAAGAAAATGGCGTGAAAGTCCTCGGTGAAGTCGGTTTACAATACTGGATGGAAAGGCTGCTCAACATTGTGGGCGGCTATCTATCCAGTATTGGATATGAGGACGAGTGGAATAAGGTTTGTGACGAGATTTAAAAGTTACTAATGCCAGGACAGAATGAAGGGCCGCGCCTGGATACATGATAGTTTCAATGCTTATAGGGAACCCGCAAATATCTGTCACTGGACTGCCTACACAATCAAAGGGGAAAACGAGGTTGATCGATGAAGTGACCAGCACAGGATATTCCGGAAAAAGTAAAGCACGGACGAGAAAAACCGAATAAATTGCAAACTGTTTGACAAACTACAAGCGGAAAGACCAACCCAATAGCAAGGCACTGCTTTTACCCATCGCTTTTTTCATATCGTCGGCGACAAAGTACAGGCAAGGCACCAGCACCAGCGTGATCAGTGTTGCAAACAGCACCCCGAACGCCAGCGAGACCGCCATGGGCACCACCAGCTTAGCCTGCAGACTCGACTCCGCCATAATGGGAATCAGCCCGACAAACGTCGTAATCGACGTTAAGATCACAGCCCGAAAACGCTGTTGAATCGATTCGACAATGGCGTCACCGATACTCAAACCGCGCTCCCGGCGCGCCCGGTTGATAAAGTCCACCAGCACCAGCGCGTCGTTAATGCAAACCCCCGATGCGGCAATAATACCGAAGACCGAAAAAGAACTCAGGTTCATACCGAGCAGCAGGTGCCCCAACCCCGCACCGATCACGCTAAAGGGTATCGCCGACATAATGATAAACGGCTGTAAATAGGACTTCATCAAGATTGCGATCAATGAAAAAATAAGAAGGCAACAGAGCAGGTAATTGCGCAGCAGCCGCTGCTGGTTTTTCTCCTGCTCAATAATCCTGCCACCGCTCTCCACCGCAACGGAGGGGTATTTTGCCAGAATATCCGGTATCAGTTGATCGACTAATCGTTCAAACCGCGCCTCCACCTCACTGCCGTCGCGACTGTCGATATCGCCCCAGATACTGATATCGAGCTTGCCGTTTTCCCGCCGAATCTCCGCCAGGCTGTCCTCGTAGTAAACATCGGCCACCGCCGACAGGGGGATTTCGACCCCCTCGCCCAGGGTGATCAGTGTGTCTTCGATATGCGCAAATGTCTGACGCTGGTATTCAGGGTAGCGAATCATTACCCGGATTTCCTCGCCATCGCGAATTACCCGTTGCGCCTCCAGCCCGTAAAAGCCGTAATTGACCTGCTCGGCAACCAGCGCGTGGCTCAAGCCGAGGTTGTAAGCCAGTGGTTTCAACACTATCTTGACATCCCTGCTGCCGTGTTGGCGGCTATCGGTTATATTACTGATGCCGGGCAAACCTTTCAGCGCGCGTTTAAACTCTTCTGCCGCCTGTTCCAGTTCGGCGAAATTCCCGCTCTCGAAGCTGATACCGATATCCCCTTCGCCCTGTTCCAGACCAAAGGCATCGTCGACAATCACGAGTTTTTGCAGGCCGGGGATATCCGGCAGGGCACCGCGCCAGCGGCTGGATAACGCAAACGTATCGATCGGCCGGTCCTCGGGTTCGACCAACTTGGCGGTCAATTCGGCTTCCGACCTGGACAGCATATTGACATACAGGTCGGCCAGCATCCCGCGACCGTACTCCTGCTTGAGCCGCGACTCGACCTGGTAAACGACGGACTCTATCTGCTGGAGCGCATTGAGGGTCGCTTCCGGCGCGCTGTTTTTCGCCATCGCAATTTCTATTTTCGGATAGTCGTGCGGTATTTTCGGAATACCGACGTACTTGATAACGCCCGCCAACACCAACCCAATGCCGAACAACAAGATGCTGATAAAGGCGGCTATGATCACATAACGCCAGGCCATCGCACCGTGCAGAAGCCGCACAAAACGCCCCGCCAGAAACCGCTCTATGCGTGTATCGATTGCCGCCCGCAGGTTATCCAGGGGACTGGACTTCGCGGTTTTTACCGGTGGACAAAAGTGATACAGATGAGCGGGTAAAATCCATTTCGATTCCACCAGCGAAAACAGTAAACACAAAATCACCACCCAGGCGATCGCCTTCGATGCCGAGGCATCACCGCCACTCATAAAGAGCATGGGGACAAACACGATTATCGTGGTAACCACACCGACAGTCACAGGCAGCGCCACGGTTTTGACGCCGGCGACAACACTGTCCAGACTATGGCCATGCTTTCTGACACGGGAGTGGACGCTTTCGCTGATAACAATGGCATCGTCAACCACAATACCCAACACCAGGATAAAACCAAACAGGCTGCTGACATTGAGAGTGACATCGATCCAGTTGGTGGGCATCAACAACAAGGCTCCCATAAAGCTCACCGGCAGTCCCATCATCACCCAAAATGCCAACCGCATCTGCAGAAACAGCCCCAGCAACACAAAGACTAACAGTGCCCCCCATTTGATGTTGTCCAGCATGGTCTGCAGGCGGTCTTCGAGATAGTAGGTAAAATCGATCCAGCCCTGCAGCACTACGCCCTCGGGCAAGTCGGCAGACTTTTGCTCCACGTAGTCCCTGACGATCTCGGCAACATCGGCAATACTCTGTTGCTCATTGGCGCCGATAAAGAAAGAGACGGCATTTTTGCCGTTAAATCTCGAGTACTGAATTTCGTCGACAAAACCGTCGTTTACCTGAGCGATATCCTGCAACAACACCCGCGTACCGTCATCGACGGAGACAATGGGTATATGATTGAAATCTCTGGCCGTGTACGCCTGGTTCTCAATGCGCAACGACACTACCCCCTCTTTGGATCTCACCTGTCCGGCCGCCATATTGCCCGAATAGCGACGGATAGCCTCGGCGACCTCCTGAAACGACAGTTGGTACTCGCGCAACTTGCCCTTGTCTATCTCGACGCTGATTTCATAATCCAGACCGCCGGAGAAGCGCACGATACTGATCGAGGGCAGCGCTCGTAATTCTTCGTATATAGTGTTGCCGAGCCTTTTTAACTGGTGTTGGCTCAAATCGCCGTAGAGACTGACGTACATGGCCTGTTGCTGGTGCTTGTATAACTGCACGACCGGCTTTTCGGCGTTCTCGGGCAGCGAGGAAATGGCATCGATACTGTTCTTGACTTCATTCAGGACAGCTTGAGGGTCGTGCCCCTGCGCCAGCTTTAACTGGGCGGAAAAATCATCCCGGTTGGAAAAAGTTACAATTTGTTGAATACCCTGCACCGGCCCCAGGGCGTCCTCGACTTTTAGTGCGATGCCAAGCTCCACCTCCTTCGCAGACGCCCCGGGATAGGCGATATCGATACCGATTTCATCGACGGTGGGCTGCGGAAACAACTGCTTGTTAATAGTACCGGCAGTGAGCCAGCCACCCGCCAGTATCATCAGCATTAACAGATTGGCGGCAATCGGGTTTTTAACAAACCAGGCAATAATGCCGGTCTGTGAACTGCGGTCCTTAGCGGGTATCATGCCTGCACCTCAAAGCCTCATTGCAGATTCTGGCCGACAGCCCGGGTACCCGAACCGTCGTACCCCACCTCCAGCAACCGCAGTCGCATCCCCTCGACCGGATAGGACAACGCCGTGGTGATCATCAGATCGCCATTTTGGAGATCGCCGTTAATAACAACCCTGTCGCCATCGCGTTTAACCACCTCTACCGGTATATATTCGAGCGTCTCCGACTTCGACATAATGGCGATACGGCCGTCACGCACCAGATGCTCCGGCACAACCGCAGCTTTCTCGAGAAAAACGCCCTGTATTTTGGCATTGACATAGGTACCAAATCGCAGCGGCGCCACCGCCGACTCGCCCGGGTTCGCGGTTTTATAGGGGTCGGCAATTTCGGCTACCAAGTAGCTCATCCGGCTTTTGCGGTCGATCAGCCCCTCCTCCCTCACCACCTCGCCGCGCCAGGTGACACTTTCGCCGAGAAACTCCGACGCCAGGGTGACCTCCGCGCCTATACCCGCACCCCTGCCGGAATCGGCGAGATGTTTCAGGTTTTTACCGGCCAGCGGCAGGCGCACTTCGGCCACATCGGTACTCATAACTGTGCCGAGCACGGTCCCGGCACCGACATAGGCCCCCAAACCCTGGGCCCGATTGGCAACCAGGCCGTCAAAAGGCGCACTGATTTTAGTGCGCAGAAGATTGTTCCGGGCCCGGCTCAGCAACGCTTCCGAGCCCCTGAGCCGAGCCATTTCGTGGGCCAACTGGGGATGGCGTAAACCCAGGCTGCTCGGTTTTTTGTTGGTGATGTTTTCCCACTCCGCTTTCGCCACTTTACTGCGTGCCAGCTCCAGTGCCAGGTCGGCCTGCGCCTTGGCCAGGTCGGCCTCCGCTTCGACCAGCAGTGACTGGTAGTCCCGGTCGTCAATCTTAACCAGTACTTCGCCTTTCTTTACCAGTCCGCCGCGCATAAACTTTGGCGACAGATAGACAATATTGCCTTGCACCTGGGACACTATGTCCGTTTCATACCGAGGTTGCACAAAACCGTAAGAACTCACCATCAGGTGCATGGAGGAAAACGCGATCGGCGTGGCAGTGACGAACGGCGGTGCTTCCGCTTCCTGCATTTTCTCCGCCTCCGGCTGCAGGGAAGGCAGCAGCCATAACGCCAGCACACCCAGGCCCAACAAGGCGACCGCCCACAGGGTTTTATGTCGGTAAATCATATTGACTGCATCTCCCCGCCCTAGGCTGAGGTCGGAATATTCATGGAAACCAATACTTTCCGGTCGCCGGAAAAGGGATTTCTGCCATGCGCGCACAACATGTTATCCACCAACAGAAAGTCACCGTCGTGCCACTTGAAGGTAAACTTGTATTTTTCATAGGCCTGGCTAATCTGCTTCAGCACATCCTCTTCGAGCGGACTGCCGTCGCCATAATAAGCGTTTCTCGGTAAATTCTCCTGCGGATAAATCTGCAACAGCGTGTCCCTGATCTGGGGCTCGAGGCTGGAGACATGAAAGAGGTGCGCCTGGTTAAACCACAACTCCTCTCCGGTAATCGGGTGTTGCGCCAGCCCCTGGCAGATCTGTACCGTGCGCAGCGAATCGCCGTCTTTCCACTCGCACTCGATCGCATTGGCCTCGCAGAACTTCTCCACCACCTCCCTCTGTGTGGTCTGGAACACCGTCTGCCAGGGTATATCCATACCGGGCCTGTAATTGCGAACATACATGACTTTTTTTTGCCTGAACTTTTCCTTTATCTCCGCAGGTATGGTCGCGGTCACGCTGCGGATATCGCTCAACGGCGTCTCGCCGCCCTGCGGCGCAGATTTTTCACAGTAGAAATAGAGCTTCAACGGCCATACTTTCTGATAGGCGTTTTCACAGTGTTGCGGTATGGTCGCCTCGCAGGGGTACTCCGTCGCCGTATACAAACCGCCGCTCAGTTCGGTCCTCGGGGTGGAGCGGTAGATATAATTCATAGGTTCGGCAAATACACCGCAGAATCGTGTAAAGCTATCCCGGGAAATCCCGCTGAATCCCCTGAACAAGATCGCCGGTGTATCGACGACAAGACCGTCGATAATATCTCTATGTGCCTGTGTCCAGGCCACCAGATCGATCTCGGCAGCCGGTGTTATCAACAGGACAATGTCGTTGAGCTTGTCTATCTTAACGGCGTCCAGTTGACTGTTCGTTTTGCTGACAATATTCTCACTGTATTTCAACATGCTATCGGCCTCCTCTTCGAAGCATCAATTAATCGCCAGATCGATATCTTTCGAGATCACCGGATCGGCACCGCGGGACTGCCAGCGCCAGTACTTGCTGTAGAGTTCACAGTTTTTGATCAAATGGATGTGATCCCCCATGGCAATGATATTCCCGCCCTGCAGTACCACGATTCGCTCCGACTCCACTACTGTTGCCAGGCGATGGGCAATCACAAGGGTGGTTCTGTTTTCCTTCAGTTTCTTCAGACTATTTTGTATCTTTTCTTCCGACTCCGAATCCAGGGAACTGGTCGCTTCATCCAGCAGCAACACCCGTGGATTCTTCAGGTAAATCCGGGCCAGCCCCAGCAGTTGCCGCTGCCCGCCCGACAGCCGGGAGCCGCCGACACCGACCTGCTCCTGCAGCCCGTGTTTCAACGAATCGATAAACTCCGTGGCCCCTATCGCCTCGATAGCATCCTCCACTTCCACTGCGGAAACACGATTATTGACGTAGCTGATATTTTCATAAACGGTGCCCGAAAAAAGAAATATATCCTGCGACACCAGCCCGAATAAATTGCGCAAACTGTCAAGTCTATAGGCAGACTGATCGATCCCGTTGACCCGGATGCTGCCGTCCTGGAGGTCATAGAACCGCATCAGCAGTTTGAAAAGCGTTGTCTTTCCGGACCCGGTCGGGCCCACAATGGCGATTTTTTCCCCTTCCTTTATATCCAGGGAAACGTCATTGAGCACCGTTTTTCCGGCGTTGGCAGGGTATGAAAACGATACATTGGACAACTCGATATGCAACGGCCGGGCGCGGTCAATGGTAGCTGGACCTTTATCTTTTACCAGTGGCTGTTCATCCAAGATCTGGAACACCCGATGACTGACCCCGGTCAACTCCTTGAGGTTGGCAAAAAATATGCCTATCTCCTGCACCGAAAAGGCGAAAATCAACATATACATCAGGCAGGCAGTCAGATCACCGATTGAAAGCTGGTCGTTTAAAATCAGCTTGCCGCCGAACCATAACACCACGGCAATAGCGGAGAACCCGAAAAATTCCAGCAAGGCGTTGTAAGTGCTCTCTCTTTTTACCAGCAGCATCTGCGCGCCAAACAGATTGCCCATCAGCCGCCGGTAGCGGGAAATCTCCGCCTGCTCCCTGCCGAACGCCTGCACCGTATCTATGCCCTTGACCACCTCCTCCACATTGGCCGAGGAGTTGGCCAGGGCATCGCTGATTTTTACGAAAGAAGACTCCAGCAAACCACCGTAAATACTGCTGATCACGATAACCGGAAGACAGGCCGCCAGCGCAATGATTGTCAGCTCGAAATTGGTGTAAAACAAGATCACGACAATACCGATCATCTGCAGCGCCGACTGTATGCCGCCCAGCATCTCGGAGGTCAATAACTGCTGGATGGTCTGCAGATTACTGGTGATTCTGGCATTCAATTCACCGCCTTGACGTTTTTGGAAAAAATTCAACGATAAAAAGACGATATGTTCAAATAAGCGCGATCTCAGTTGACGCAGCAGCTTAGCGCCGACACGCCCCAAAAAATAGGAAGAAAAATATCTCAACAACGCCATACAAAGAATCAAAAACAGCAAATAGAGCGAAATACTGTTTAAGTCGGACAAATTACCTTGTTTGAGGGAATTGTCGATAACGTCCCCCACTACTTTCGGAATCAGCATCGACAGCCCCGCCACCGATAAGGTCATCAGAAAGACCATTGTCAGCATGGGTGCAAAAGGTTTCAAAAAGACAAACAACCGCTTTAAAGAGGCGTAACCCTCTATTTTTTCCCCGGCGCCATCCACTGTTTCACCCGCGCTCGCTTTATCCATAACTCACTTTCCCAATGTACTTAATGTACAAAACTGAACTTGCAGTAAATTTAGTGAACAACCGATATTTCGCCGGACGGCGCCTCGAGTAATTCACGTCTCAGGAGACGCCCGATCTGATCGACCATGGGACGTTGTAAAATGGACATATGATTCCCGTCGATAGTGATCGATTTTAAATTCGGCAGGTTCGATTGCCAGGCAGCGGCAATCTCCTCCGGCGACAGCCGTTCATTTTTACCCCGCTGTCCGGCAGTGATTAACAGTGCCTCACCCCGATATTGGACGTCCTGCAGGTAAACCGTTTCAGCGTTGGTGATAAAGGTATTTACCATCGCCCTGATAAACTGGATATCCATATCGGCCGATACCAGCCCCGCCGCAACCATCCGCTCCAGCAACAACCGCAACTGCTCGTCTTCACAGAGCGCAGTCAACTGCTTATGGGTAATGGCAAAATCCTTGTTCGCGCTTTGTTCTAGGACTTCTATAAGCTCCAGAAGATGGTCCACCCGGGAGGGACGCTTCGATGCGCGGGCCTGCAACGCCGGAGGCTCGGAGTCCACCAGCACCAGCGACGCCACTTGATCGCCCCCCATTATCAGCCTGACAGCCATCTCGTAGCCAACCCAGCCACCAAATGAATGACCCAGCAGGCAATAGGGTCCCGAGGGGTATTCCGCTTTTATGGCGTCGAGGTAACAGCTTGCAGCATGCTCCACCGAGATATGGGGTACCGTCAGCGTATCCAGCCCTTTTGGCTGTACCGCCACCAGCGGTATATCGGGGCCGAGCGAGCGGGCCAGGTCCAAAAAGCAGGTAGCGCTTTCCGCCGAACCGGGAATGCAGATAAGCGGCGTCTGTCCCTGTCTCCCCTTTTGAATATGGACCAGCGGCGAATAGAGCCGGTCGGCAGCCGCGGGTTGGGGTTTTATCCTGTTGAGACTGTCCAGAATCTTTTCGGCCAGCACCTCGACATGGGGCGGTTTTACTATCGTCCAGTGATCGCCGCCCACTTCAGTGTTCTCTACCTTATCGCCCAACAGGGTCTGCCACTGCGCCAGGGTATCGTCATCGCCGCCGGCTGCGGAAAACAATTTCACCGTCAACGGCAACTGCGGCGGATAGTACCGCAACACCGCGAGATTGACCGCGTGATAAACGTTAATCCGCTCGATAAAGATCTCCCGGTCAAGTCCGCCGGCCGCCGCCGTCTCAAACAGCGCAGCCACTTCCGGCACGGCGGCCATGGCGTCAATCCGGTCGGCGCCGATCAATGGGCAGGCACCATCGGTATTGGCAAATTGCCTTAACGGCGCGATATCGACCCGGATACCAAAGAGGCTCTCCAGGTCGTCGTTAAGACTGTCGAACACATCAAAATCCCGCGCTTCGCGCTCGGAACCTTCCCGGCCGGTGTCGATAAGGCCCAGCAACTCGACCTGCTCCTGCGCACCCAGTAACTGGTAGGCCATTTCATAGGCAATACTGCCGCCGGCGGACCAGCCCATGATTCGATAGGGACCGGTCGGCTGAATACGCTTCAGCGACTCGATGTAGGTAGCCGCCAGGGATTTTACCGATACATTCTCCAGCGCTATATCCATCTGCAGCAACTGCAACCCATACACCGGCATATGGGCTTCCAGCAGTTTGGCCAGATGATTGTAAAAGAAAATTTCACCGCTCACTTCGTGCACGAGAAACAGCGGAGCGCACGCTTTACCGGCGGGCCGGTTGAGCGCGATCGGGTTTTCCAGTTTTGATATCGCGCGATCGAGATGCATTGCCAGGGTGGCGATGGTTTGGTGCTCGAACAGTGCCGCTAACGGCAGTTGGTACCCTTCAGTCTTCAACCGACTGGCCAGCTTCAGCGCAATAATCGAGTGGCCGCCCAGTTCAAAGAAGTTATCGTGTCGGCCCACTGTTGCCACGTCCAGCAAGTCCGCCCAGGCAGCAGCCAGCAACTCTTCCGTTTTACCCCACGGCGGCACATAGCTTTTGACAGCGGATAAATCCTGTTCGGGTTGTGGCAGATTCTTTCTGTCAACTTTACCGCTGCGGGTCAACGGCAGCGCGGACATCACCACAAAGGCCGCCGGCAACGCATGCTCGGGCAGGCGGTTTTTCAGGTGATCGCGCAAATTCCCCGCATCGGGTTCTCCCCCGGCCTCCGCCGCCGTCACATAGGCAACCAGACGTCCGTCACCGGCGCGTGTTTTTTGCAGCACCACCACCGCCTCTCCCACCGCCGGATGCTCGGCAAGCTGCGTCTCGATTTCGCCCAACTCGATCCGAAAGCCCCGCAGGCTTACCTGCTGGTCCACCCGGCCGAGAAATTCCAACTCGCCCTGTGCCGTCCAACGCACCCGATCGCCGGTGCGGTACAGGCGCTCGCTGCCCCCGGCGTCAAACGGGTTGCGAATAAACTTGGCCGCGGTCAGTTCAGGGCGGTTTAAATAGCCTCGCGCCAAGCCTACACCGCCGATCAGCAATTCTCCGGCAACGCCTTGCGGCACCAGGCGCAGGCGCTTCTCAACAGCACCTTCGCGCGCAGCGTCTGTGGTGCTCTCAGCTATATTTTCAACTACGCGTTTACCCGCGTTTTCAACAATGGACTCAGCAGCGTCCTCGACAACACCATCAACAACGTCCTCAACGACGTCCTCAACAACGTCCTCAACAACATAGTACTGCACATTTTGCAGCGGCCTGCCGATCGTCAGGCATTCGCTAGTTTCGGTAAACGTCATCATGCTCGAACACACAGTCGCTTCCGAGGGTCCATAGCCGTTGACAAACGTGCGGCCCTCTCGCCACTGCCGGGCCAGCGCCAGCGGGCAGCTCTCCCCCGCCACCACCAACACCTGCACCGACTGCCACTGCGTTCGCTCCAGGTGCGCCAGCAGCGACGGCGGTAGGGTTGCGTGGGTGACTCCCGCGCCAACCACTAATTCCGTTAGCTGTTGCGGATCTTTTTGCACCGCTGCACTCGGTATCACCAGGCGGGCACCGTGGCACAGGCTCATGCTCCACTCCCACACCGAAGCGTCAAACGCCGCCGAGGCGAATTGCAATACCCGGCTGTCGGGCTCGACCCGCAACTCGCGCTGTTGCGCCAGTGACAGGTTTACCAAGCCCCGGTGGGTCAACAGACTGCCCTTGGGTTGGCCGGTGGTACCGGAGGTGTAGATCACGTAAGCCAGGTGACTGGCGGTAAGTTCGGTCGCCGACGGCGGCGGATTGTCCGCAGGGTGAGCCGCCAGCGTCTGCTGTAGCTGCGGATCGTCCAGACACAGCGCTGTCGCGGCCGGCAGGCGCGCAGCTAACTCGCCTTGCGTCAGCACCAGTGCCAGTCCCGCATCGGCGATCTGGTAACGGAGGCGGGCATCCGGGTAGCCGGGGTCCATGGGCACATAGGCGCCGCCGGCTTTTAAAATGCCCAGCACACCGACCATCATGTCGGGGCCCCGCTCTACACACAAACCCACCAGGGTATCCGGCGTTACGCCTTGCGCTATCAGGAAATGCGCCAGGCGGTTGGCCCGCGCATTCAACTCGCCGTAACTCAACGTCTGCTCCTGATACACCAGGGCGGTAGCCGTCGGTGTCGCGGCAACGTGTGTTTCAAATAGTTGGTGGATCAGGCTGTCTTGCGGATAGGCCACCGCGGTGCGGTTGAACTCGACAGCCAGTTGCTCGCGCTCAACTGCGGGCAGTATATCTATCGCCGCCAGGTCCTGCTCCGGTGCCGCGGCCAAAGCCCCGATCAAATTGACGGCCGCGCACTGCATATAAGCCGCCAGGCGTTGCGGGTCCAGCGCCGGTATCACCTGTGCGACCAGCGCAAAGCCGGCCTCGCCCATATCGTCGACCGACATGGCGATGGGGTAGTTGGTCTGCTCGAAACCCTCGTCCAGATCGACGATATCGTCTTCGCGCGACCCGTCCTCCTCAGGTGCTGCGTCTTCTTCTGCGGTGTGCCGAACGTAGCGATAGTTAAACAAATTGGTAAACAGCGGCGTGTTGTTGGCGATACCCGTACAGGCATTGACCGCAGCCAGCGAGGCCTGCTCGTAATTTAACAGCTCCATCAGTTCCCGGTGAACGGTTTGCAGCGCCGCCCGCACCGGGCCGCGCAGATAAAGGCGGATAGGCAGGGTGTTGATAAACAGGCCCAGCATCCGCTCCGCTCCGCGAGTCCCCTGCAGGCGTCCCGACAATACGGTACCGAAAACGACATCGTCGCGATTGCTGCAACGCCCCACCACCAGCGCCCAGACCAGGTGGAAGAAGCTGGCGGTGCTGATACCCAGTTGCTGGCTGTAACGGCGAATCTGTAGCGACAGGTTCTGATCCAGCGGCCGGACCGCCTCCCTGACCGCGCCGGGTTCCACCTGGGTATCGGTGACACCAAACGGCAGCGTCAACTCGTCGACGTCCGCCAGGCGCGACCGGAAGTAGTCTTCGGCCGCGCCGCTCGCCGCCAGCGCCAGGGTGTGGGCGACAAACTCGCGGTAGGGAACCGGTGCCGGCAAGGGCGGGCCGTCCGCCTGCAGATAGGCCTCCAGCTCTTCGATCAGGATTTCCAGGCCGACGTGATCGTTACTGATATGGTGGACATTGATGATGATGTAGTAGCGGGTAGAGTCCCTAAGAGAATCATCCGACAACGCCGTTTCGGCAACCGGCTCCGCCGCGACCTCCACTTTCAACAGCGGTGCCTGCCCCAAATCCATCCAGGCATTTTTCGGCGCGATCCGGGCCCGCAACTGCGGCAACAGCTCGCGGGATGCATCCAGTTGGAATTCGTTGACCTCAAAGTCCGCCTCGCGCAACACCACCTGCACGGCCTGCGGCAAACCCTCCCACAGCACCGCGGTGCGCAATACGTCGTGGCGGACAACCAGCTTTCTCAATGCCGTCAAAAACCTGTCCAACCGCGCCCGGTTCGGCACCACCAAGAGTGTGGGCAGGGTGTAAACATCGCCCTGCTCCGGCGAGCCCAACATATGGTGAAACAAGATGCCTTCCTGCAACGGTGCCAGCGGATAGATATCCTGAATATTGGCGGCGCCGCCCGGTACCCGCGCGGCAATCAGATCGATCTGAGCCTGATCGAGTTCCACCAGCGGTAACAGTTGCGGCGTGATCGCGGTACAATCCGCCGCAATCAGATTCGGTGGCGCCTTGAACTCCGCGCGCTGGCGCTGTTGAATTGCGGCGGCCAAATCCCGCAGGCGGGGTGCGGCAAATACCGTCGCCACATCCGTACTCAGCCCCGCTGCCTGCAAACGGGCAATCAGCTGGATCACCAACAGCGATTGTCCACCCAGTTCGAAAAACCCATCGTCGCGACCGACTTTTTCAACGCCCAGCAAGTCCTGCCAGAGTTGCGCCAGGGTCTGCTCGGTGTTGCCGAGCGGTGCTTCATAGTCGCGGCCGGTGCAGGCATCGGGGTCCGGGTCCGGCAGCGCTTTGCGATCGATTTTGCCGCTGCTGGTCAGGGGCAGTGACGCCAACACCACAAACGCCGCGGGAACCATATAATCGGGCAGGCTCGCCCGCAGGTATTCACGCAGGTCGCCGGTGTCTATATCCGCCTGCGGCGCCGCCGTCACATAGGCGATCAGGCGCTCATCGTCCGCCGCACCCCGGCCCAAAACCACCACGGCTTCGCGCACCGCCTCGTGGCGCAACAGCTGGGCGTCTATTTCACCCAGTTCGATGCGCAGGCCGCGCAACTTCACCTGGTGATCCCGGCGACCGATAAACACCAGGTTGCCGTCGGGCCGGCGCCGCACCAGATCGCCGGTTTTGTAAAGCCGGCTGTGGGGATCGTCACTAAAAGGATTGCGGAAAAATTTTTCCGCCGTCAACCCGGCGCGATTCAAGTAGCCGCGGGCCAGGCCGGCACCGCCGATCAGCAATTCTCCGGCAACCCCCGGGGGTACCGGCTGCAGTTGCCGGTTCACCACGTATAGCGCGGTATTTTGAATCGGTTTACCGATGGGGACGTAACGGCCGCGGTCGTCACGCGAACAGGCCCAGTAGCTGACGTCGACAGTCGCCTCCGTGGGCCCGTACAGGTTGTGCAGTTCGCTGGCCGTACCGGTGGCGAAAAAACGGTCTTGCAGCGGCTTGTCCAGCACTTCGCCGCTGCAAAAAACTTTGGTTACGCTGTGGCATTGGTGCCAGTCCTGCGCCGCCAGCAAGGCGCGCAGCATCGAGGGCACAAAATGCAGCACCGTAATCTGCTGCTGCCGAATCACATCCACCAGGTAGGTGCTGTCTCTGTGCCCATCCGGCCGCGCCAGGACCAGGCGACCGCCATGGGCCAGCGGCCAGAAAAACTCCCATACCGACACATCGAAACTGAAAGGCGTCTTTTGCAGCACACGGTCCTGCCGGTTGAGGCCGTATTCTTTTTGCATCCAGTCGATACGGTTGACGACCGCGCGGTGTTCCACCATCACGCCTTTGGGCCGCCCCGTCGAACCGGAGGTATAGATGACATACGCGAGGTGGCCCGAATCCAGGCCCTGGTTTGCCGGCTGCGGATCAGTATCGCTATAACCTTTTAGCTGTCTTTGCAGGCTTTCGCTATCCAGGCAAATAAACCGCTCAGGCGCAATGGTCGCGCGCTCGGCCAGCGCCTGTTGGGTCACCACAATCGCTAACTGCGCATCTTCGAGTTGATACGCCAGGCGCGCCTGGGGATAGGACGGGTCCAACGGCACATAGGCGCCTCCCGCCTTCAAAATCCCCAGCATGCCGATCACCATTTCCAATGAGCGCTCCATATACAGTCCCACCAGCGTGTCCGGTTGCACCCCCTGCTCCATCAGGTGGCGAGCCAACTGGTTGGCTCGCTGGTTCAACTCCGCATAGGTGAGCGACGTATCTTCATAAACCAGCGCCGTCGCTGTCGGCTGGCACCTGGTTTGCCGTTCAAACAAGCTATGGATCGGGCATTCCTGCGGATAAGCCACGGCCGGCGGGTTGGATTGCGACAGCAAAAGGCGGCGCTCGGCAACGGGCACGATATCGAGCGTGGACAGGCAGGTCTGCGGCGCCTCCTCGAGCGCCAGTAACAGCGATTGCGCTGCGCGTTGCAGGTAAGCGGCGAGTTGCTGCGGATCGAGACAATCGACCACCTGCGCGACCAGCGCGAAACCGGCATCACCGATATCGTCAACAGCCATGGTGACGGGATAATTGGTCTGCTCATGCCCCTCACCCAGATCGATGATATCGTTGTGCGCCGCAGCGGCGCCGGTATCCGCCGCCGGTTCGCGGCGAGTATCGACGCTGTGGCGGTCATTGCGGTAGTTGAGCAAACTGGTAAACAGCGGTGTATCGCCGGGCAGTGCCGAACAGGCGCGCGCGGCAACCAGTGACGCCTGCTCATAGTTCAGCAAATTCACCAGTTCGCGGTGTGCGAGCTGCAACGCCGTTGTTACGCTGCCTTGCAAAGACAGGCGCACAGGCAGGGTATTGATAAACAGGCCGAGCATACGCTCAGCGCCGCGGGTGCCTTGCAAACGCCCCGACAACACGGTGCCGAACACCACATCGTCGCGATCGCTGCAGCGGCCCACCACCAACCCCCAGGCCAGGTGGAAGAAACTGGCCGGACTGATGCCCAGGCGCTGGCTGTGGCGACGAATGTCCTTCGCAACACCCCGCTCCACCGGCACTACCGCCTCTTTGATTTTGGCCGGCTCTACATGAATATTGGTGAGCCCGAAAGGTTGCGTCGGTTCATCGACATCACCGAGGCGTGAGCGGAAGTATTTCTCTGTCTCGCCGCTCTGCGCCAGCGCCAGGGTGTGGGCAATAAACTCCCGGTAAGGCACCGGTGGCGGCAACTGGGGATCGTCCGCCTGCAGGCACGCCTCCAACTCCTCGACCAACACTTCCAGCCCGATATGGTCGTTGATAATGTGGTGTTCGTTGATGATCACAAAATAGTTTTCCGACTGCGGGTCGGCGGCGACTTCCACCTGCAGCAGCGGTGCCTGACCGAGGTCTATCCAGAGGTTGTCCGGCTCGATCCGGGCGCGCAACTGCGCCAGTGGCTCCCGCGACCCGTCCAGGTCGAAGGTCGTCACCCGCAGCGGCGCCTCGCGCAGTACCACCTGTACCGCCCGCGACAGGCCCCGCCAGAATACCGCCGTGCGCAAAATATCGTGGCGCGCCACCAACTTGTTCAGCGCCGCCAGAAAGCGTTCCAGTTGCACCTGATCGGACACCGTCAACAAAGTGGGCATAATATAGGTGTCGCCCTGTTCGGGTGTGGCCAGCATGTGGTGAAACAGGATGCCCTCCTGCAGGGGGCCGAGCGGATAAATATCCTGGATATTGCCGGCGCCGCCGGGCACCCGGGCGGCAATATGATCGATCTCCTCCTGCTCCAGCGCCACCAACGGCAACAGCTCGGGCGTGATCCGCCGGCAATCCGGCGCAATCAGATTTGGCGGTGCCTGAAACTGTGGCCGCCCCTGTGTTTCAATCACGGCGGCCAACGCCTGCAAACTGGGCTGATCGAACACCGCCCGCACTTCTGCGTGCAGGTCCTGCGACTGCAGGCGCGCGATCAGTTGAATCACCAACAGCGAGTGGCCGCCGAGGCGGAAAAAGTTGTCCCGCCGTCCGACCCGCTCCACGCCCAGCAGCGATTGCCAGATCGCCGCCAGCGCGGTTTCGATTTCCCCTTCCGGGGCTTCATAAACCGCGGCCAGCGCACTCAGGTCCGGCGCCGGCAGCGCCTGTCGGTCCACTTTGCCACTGACCGTCAGCGGCAGCGACGCCCGCACCATAATCGCCGCCGGCAACATATACGCCGGTACCCGTTGCGATAGCGTGTGCCACACCTGCTCCGTATCCAATTCGGCGCCGTCGGCCGGACTGACCCAGGCAATCAAATGGCTCTGGGCTGTAGCAGCATCGTCGCAGTCCTCCTGTTCATACAACACGACAGCGGCCTCACCCACCGCGGCGTCAAGTAACAACTGCGCCTCGATTTCCTCCAGTTCGATGCGAAAGCCGCGCACCTTCACCTGGTGATCGCGCCGCCCGATAAACTCCAGATTGCCGTCCGACCGCCAACGTGCCAGATCGCCGGTTTTGTAAACTTGACCGCCACCTTGATTAAACGGGTGCGGGATAAAGTGCGTCGCGGTTAATTCGGGCTCGTCGAGGTACCCCAGGCCCACGCCGGCGCCGCCGAGGTAAAGTTCACCGACCACACCCGGCGCCACCGGGGCACCCCGAGCATCCAAAACATAGACTTCCGTATTGGCCAGCGGCCGGCCATTGGGCAGGTAGGCCTGGGTTGTATCGGTGCACGCTGAAGGCTCTTTGCCTAAGGCTGAGGGCTTTTTACCTGAAGCTGAAGGCTCCTCACCCAAAGCTGAAGGCTCCTCACCCAAAGCTGAAGGCTCCTTACCCAAAGCTGAAGGCTCCTTATCACCGGCGTGGTAAACCAGCGACGTGCAGCCGGTCTCGGTCAGACCGAAGACATTGACTACCGGAATCCCAAACCCCTGCCACTGTTGATACACCGACACCGGGACCCGGTCACTGCCCAACAGCAAACAGCGCAAGCTCGACGGCGGGCGCAGCGCCTGCTGCTGTAAATACTGCACCCAATGCGCCCAGTAACCGGCCATCAGTTCACACACGGTGACCGATGTGCGCGTCAACAAGGCCTGCAACTGCTCGCAGCCCAGCAATCCCTCTTCGTCGCGCAGTACGACTGTCGCGCCGGCAAACCAGGCCGGGTACAACTCTTCGATCACCACATCGAAGCCCAGTGCGGCGAACTGTAAGACCCGGTCCGCGGGCGTGAGCGAAAGCTCTTGCGCCATGGCCTGCATATTATTGACAACGCCGGCATGGCTGTTGAGAGCCCCTTTGGGCGTACCGGTGGAACCGGAGGTGAAAAAGGCAAACGCCGGCGCGCGGGTGTCCAGTGTTAACGCCGGATTATCAACCGGCTGCCGGGCCAGATCGGTTTGTACATCGACGGCGTCCAAACACAACAGGTTGTCCGCATACCAGGCTGGCGCCAAACTCCGGCACGTGATCAGGGTGTGCAGCCGCGCCCGCTCGCCAATTTGTTGCAGCCGTGCCGCGGGATGATCCGGGTCCAGCACCACATAGACGCCACCCGCTTTTAACACACCCAGCATCGCCACGGCAAAGTCCAGTGAACGCGGCAACAATAGTCCCACCCGATCGCCGGGGGCGACACCCTGCGCGCACAGATAGCGGGCCAGTTGATTGGCGCGGGCATTAAGCGCACCGTAACTGAGATACGCCTCACCGTGTTCGACAGCGCGGGCGTCGGGATCGCGCAACACCTGTGCTTCGACTACCTGGTGAATCAGGGCGGGGGCAATGGCCGGCGCGTCGCTGTGACCGAATGTCTGCAGCACCTGCTCGCGCGTCGCCGGCGGCAGGATATCGAGTTCTGCCATGGAGCGCTGCGGCGCCTGGTCCAGTGCCTCGACAATGTCTGTCAATGCGTGGTGAACATAGGCGGCGATACAGTGGGGGTCGATCGACGCCTCCACCTGGGCCACCAGTTCAAAACCGTACTCGCCATAGTCATCCACCGACAGATCGAAGGGGTAGTTACCTCGCTCGTGCCCTTCGCCGGTATCAAAAATAGCATCCTCCGGCAATTGGCCGGCACCGGTATCCGGCTGGTCCCGGCGCCCGGCCATGCGGTCATAGCGGTAGTTGAACAGACTGGTAAACAACGGCATATCATTGGGCAGCGCCGCACACGCCTGCGCCGTCGACAATGAAGCTTGTTCGTAACTCAGCAGTTCAATAATTTCCCGGTGGGCGTGGTCGAGGCAGTCCGCAACCGAGCCGGTCAGTCGCAAACGCAGCGGTAACGTATTGATAAACAGACCGATCATCCGATCGGCACCTTCCGTGCCCTGCAGGCGCCCGGACAACACCGTGCCGAACACCACATCGTCGCGATCGCTGCAACGACCTACCACCAGCGCCCAGGCCAGATGGAAAATACTCGCCGCGCTTACACCCAGGCGCTGACTCAGGGCGCGAATTTTCCCGCCCAGCACCGGCGCCACCGGCAAACTGGCTTCGTTAATCTGGCTGGCTTTGACCTGAATGTCTTGTATACCGAAAGGCAGCGTGGGCTCGTCGACATCCCCCAGCCGCGAGCGGAAGTACTTTTCGGTCGCGCCGCTTTGCGCCAAAGCCAGGGTGTGGGCGACAAACTCGCGGTAGGGCACCGGCGCCGGCAACGGGGGATTGTCGGACTGCAGGCACGCCTCCAACTCCTCGACCAGGACTTCCAGGCCGATATGGTCGTTGATAATGTGGTGCTCGTTAATAATTACAAAATACTTTGCTGACTGCGGGTCGGCGGCGACCTCCACCTGTAGCAACGGCGCCTGGTCGAGTGCTATCCACAGGTTTTCCGGTGCGATACGGGCGCGCAACTGTGTCAGCAGATCCCGCGATCCGTCCAAATCAAACGTTTTCACCCGCAGCGGCGCCTCGCGCAGCACCACCTGTACAGCCTGCGGCAGGCCGCGCCAGAACACTGCGGTGCGCAGAATATCGTGACGTGTCACCAGCTTGTTCAACGCCGCCAACAAGCGCTCCAGTTGCACCTGATCGGATACGGTGAGCAAGGTGGGCATAATGTAGGTGTCGCCCTGCTCGGGCGTGGCTAGCATATGGTGAAACAGGATGCCCTCCTGGAGCGGGCCGAGCGGGTAGATGTCCTGGATATTGCCGGCACCGCCGGGCACCTGGGCGGCGATATGGTCGATCTGCGCCTGCGCCAGCGTCACCAGCGGCAACAGCTCGGGCGTAATCCGCCGGCAGTCCGCCGGGATCAGATTCGGCGGCGCTTTATACTGCCGGTGCCGCTGCGTCCCGATTGCCCCGGCCAGCCCCTGCAAACTGGGCTGGTCGAACACGGCGCGCAAACTAGTATTCAGGCCCCTCGCCTGCAAACTGGCGATCAGTTGCATGACCAACAGCGAGTGGCCGCCGAGGCGGAAGAAATTATCCTGCCGCCCGACCCGCTCCACGCCCAGCAGTGTTTGCCAGATCTCTGCCAGCACCGTTTCGATGTCCCCCTGCGGGGGCTCGTACACGGCTGCCAGGGCACTCAGGTCCGGCGCCGGCAGCGCCCGCCGGTCCACCTTGCCGCTGAGCGTCAACGGCAGCGTCGCCCGGACCATAATCGCCGCCGGCAACATATACGCCGGCAGCCGTTGTGCCAGGTTGCGCTGCACCTGCTCCGTATCCAGTTCAACGCCGGCGGCCGGGCTGACCCAGGCAATCAAGTGGCCCTGAGTCGCGGCCGCATCGCCGCTATCGGAATTTTCGTACAGCACGACAGCGGCCTCACCTACCGCGGCGTCGCGCAACAACTGCGCTTCGATTTCTTCCAGTTCGATGCGAAAGCCGCGCACCTTCACCTGGTGATCGCGCCGCCCGATAAATTCCAGGTTGCCGTCCGCCTGCCAGCGCGCCAGGTCCCCGGTTTTGTAGACCCGGCCTCGATGTGGATCGAACGGGTGCGGCACAAAGTGCGCTGCGGTTAACTCGGGGTCGTCGAGGTAGCCCAAGCCCACGCCGGCGCCGCCCAGATAGAGTTCACCGACCACACCCGGCGGCACCGGCGCACCCCGACCGTCCAGAACATAAACTTCTGTATTGGCCAGCGGCCGGCCGTTGGGCAGGTAAGCCTGGGTTGTGTCGGTGGATACTGAAGACTTTCTACCTAGGGCTGAAGGCTCTCTACCTAAGGCTGAAGGCTCTCTACCTAAGGCTGAAGGCTCTTTACCTAAAGCTGAAGGCTCTTTACCTAAAGCTGAAGGCTCATCACCTGAAGCTGAAGGCTCATCACCTGAAGCTGAAGGCTCCTTATCATCGGCGTGATAAACCAGCGACGTGCAGCCGGTCTCGGTCAGACCGAAGACATTGACTACCGGAATCCCAAACCCCTGCCACTGCTCGTACACCGATACCGGCACCCGGTCACTACCCAACAGCAGGCAACGCAGGGCCGGCGGCGGTCGCAGCCCCTGCTGCTGCAAATACTGCACCCAATGCACCCAGTAACCGGCCATTAACTCACACACCGTGGTCGCCGTGCGAGTCAACAGCGCCTGCAACTGCTCACAGCCCAGCAATCCCTCTTCGTCGCGCAGCACCACAGTCGCGCCGGCAAACCAGGCCGGGTACAACTCTTCGATCACCACATCGAAACCCAAGGCGGCGAACTGCAAGACCCGGTCCGCGGGCGTCAGCGCCAGTTCCAGCGCCATGGCCTGCATATTGTTGACAACGCCGGCGTGACTATTGAGAGCGCCTTTGGGCGTACCGGTGGAACCGGAGGTGAAAAACGCAAACGCCGGCGCGCGGGTATCCAGTGTTACATCCAGATTATCAACCGGCTGCCGGGCCAGATCGGTTTGTACATCGACAGCGTCTAAGTGCAAAAGATTGCCTGCATACCGGGCTGGTGCCAAACTCCGGCAAGTCATCAAGGTGTGCAGCCGCGCCCGCTCGCCGATTTGTTGCAGGCGTGCCGCGGGATGATCCGGGTCCAATACCACATAGACACCACCCGCTTTTAAAACGCCCAGCATCGCCACGGCAAAGTTCAGTGAACGCGGCAACAATAACCCCACCCGATCGCCGGGGGCGACACCTCGCGCATGCAGATAGCGGGCCAGTTGATTCGCCTGAGCGTTAAGGGCGCCGTAACTCAGATGCGCCTCACCGTGTTCGACAGCGCGGGCAGCGGGATCGCGCAGCACCTGCGCTTCGAAAACCTGGTGAATCAGGGCGGGTGCAATAGCTGCCGTATCACTGTCACTGAACCCGCGCAGCACTTGCTCGCGCTCAGCCGACGGCAGGATTTCGAGTTCCGCCATGGGGCGGTGCGGCGCCTGTTGGAGAGCTTCGACAATGCCTTCCAGCGCGCAATGCATATAAGCGATAATGCGCTGCGGGTCCAACGCCTGCTCAACCTGGGCCACCAGGCCAAAACCGTCGGCACCAAAGTCATCGACCGACAAATCAAACGGGTAGTTGCCCCGCTCATGCCCCGACAGGATATCGATTTCCGAATCCTCTTCATCGGTGTCGCCACCACCGTGGTGTTCCGAGTGCCTGAAGTTAATCAACGCGCTGAACAACGGCATATCACCGCTCAGACCGCTGAAGCTCTGCGCCACATTCAACGACACCTGCTCGTGCTTCAATAACGCCATCAACTCGTTATGCGTAAATTCGAGACACGCCTTTATTGAACCCGCCAGTGACAGGCGAATGGGCAAGGTATTTATAAACAGACCCATAGTGCGATCCGCGCCCTGAGTACCTTGCAGGCGGCCGGACAGCACGGTGCCGAAAACCACGTCTTCGCGATCACTGCAGCGGCCCACCACCAGCGCCCAGGCCAGATGGAAAAAACTGGCGGGAATAACACCCAGCGCTGTTGTCAAATCACGCAGTTGCTGCGACAGGTCCGGTCGCAACCGGGACTTCGCCTCGCGAATGCGGCCGCCGTCTAAATGCACATCACTCAAACCATAGGGCAGTGTCGGCTCGTCGACCGAGTGCAGACGGTTGTGAAAATAGGTCTCCGATTCCCGGTTCTTCGCGGCAGCCAGGGTTTGTGCGATAAATTCACGATAGGGTATCGGTGGCGGCAAATCCGGTTTATCGGCTTTACTAAAGGCTTCCAGCTCTTCGAGCAGTATTTCTAATCCGATGTCGTCATTGATAATATGGTGTTCGTTAATAACGACAAAGTATTTTTCAGAATGGGGATCGGCGGCAACCTCCGCCTGTAACAACGGCGCCCGGCCGAGGTCCATCCACAGGTTGCCGGGCGCGATATACTGCTCCAACTGTGCCCGCACATCGACGCCGGCATCCAGTGGAATATCGTTGACCGGCATCTTTGCCGCGCGCAGCACCACTTGCACCGGCTGCGGCAAGCCGTCCCAAAATACAGCGGTTCGCAAGACATCGTGGCGGGCGATAACGGCGTTGAATGCAGTTAACAGCCGCTCCAGTGCCGCGCGGTTATCGAGCACCAGCAGCGTCGGCGTCACATAAGTATCACCACTGGCCGGCTCGCTTAAGCGGTGATGGAACAAAATACCTTCCTGCAGCGGGCCGAGCGGATAAATATCCTGAATATTGCCGGCGCCGCCGGGCACCTGCGCGGCAATATGATCGATCTCTTCCTGCTCCAGCGCCACCAGCGGCAACAGCTCGGGCGTGATCCGCCGGCAATCCGGCGCAATCAGGTTCGGCGGGGCCCGGAACTGTGGCTGCGCTTGTGTTTCAAGCACGGCCGCCAACGCCTGTAACGTGGGCTGGTCGAACACCGCCCGCACTTGCGCGTGCAGGCCCTGCGACTGCAGGCGCGCGATCAGCTGAATCACCAGCAGCGAGTGGCCACCGAGGCGGAAAAAATTATCCCGCCGTCCGACCCGCTCCACGCCCAGCAGCGCTTGCCAAATTTCTGCCAGCGCGGTTTCGATGTCCCCTTCCGGCGCCTCATAAACCGCGGCCAGGGCACTCAGGTCCGGCGCCGGCAGCGCCTGTCGGTCCACCTTGCCACTGACTGTTAGCGGCAGCGCCGCTTGAACCATAATCGCCGCCGGCAACATATACGCCGGTAGTCGTTGCGATAGATTGTGCCGCACCGCCTCAGTATCCAGTTCAATCCCATCGGCTGGACTGACCCAGGCGATCAAATGGCTCTGCGCCGTAGCGGCATCGCCGCCGCCTTCCTGTTCATACAATACAACGGCGGCCTCGCCCACCGCGGCGTCAAGTAACAACTGTGCTTCGATTTCCTCCAATTCAATGCGGAAGCCGCGCACCTTCACCTGGTGATCGCGCCGCCCGATAAATTCCAGATTGCCGTCCGCCCGCCAGCGTGCCAGATCGCCGGTTTTGTAAACCTGGCCTCCATCTTGATGAAACGGGTGCGGGATAAAGTGCGCCGCGGTTAACTCGGGCTCGTCGAGGTACCCCAGGCCCACGCCGGCGCCACCCAGGTAGAGTTCACCGACCACACCCGGCGCCACCGGGGCACGCCGCGCGTCCAGGACATAGACTTCCGTGTTGACCAGCGGTCGGCCATTGGGCAAGTAAGCCTTTACTGCGCCAGTGGTTACGGAAGGCTCCCCACCTAAAGCTGAAGGCTCTTTACCCGGGGCTGAAGGCTCTCTACCCAGAGCTGAAGGCTCTCTACCCAGAGCTGAAGGCTCTTTACCCGGGGCTGAAGGCTCTTTACCCAGAGCTGAAGGCTCTTTACCCAGGGCTGAAGGCTCCTTACCACTCGCGTGATAAACCAGCGATGTACAGCCGGTCTCGGTCAGACCAAAAACATTGACCACGGGAATATCAAATGCCTGCCACTGTTCATACACCGATACCGGTACCCGGTCACTGCCCAACAGCAAGCAACGCAAGCTCGACGGCGGGCGCTGCTTTTGCTGCTGTAAATACTGTACCCAGTGCGTCCAGTAACCGGCCATCAGTTCACACACCGTGACCGCCGTGCGAGCCAACAAGGTCTGCAACTGCTCACAGCCCAACAATCCTTCTTCATCGCGCAACACCACCGTCGCACCGGCAAACCAGGCCGGGTACAACTCTTCGATCACCACATCGAAGCCCAGCGCGGCAAACTGCAAGACGCGGTCTGCGGGTGTTAGTGAAAGTGCCTGCGCCATGGCCTGCATATTATTGACAACGCCGGCATGACTGTTGAGGGCGCCCTTGGGCGTGCCGGTGGAACCGGAAGTGAAAAATGCGAAGGCCGGTGCACGGGTATCCAGCGTTACATCCAGATTATCCACCGGCTGTCCGGCCAGATCGGTTTGCACAGCGACAGCGTCTAACAGCAGCAGGTTGTCCGCATACCAGGCCGGTGCCAAACGCCGGCAAGTCATCAAGGTATGCAGTCGCGCCCGCTCGCCAATTTGTTGCAGCCGTGTCGCGGGATGTTCCGGGTCCAGCACTATATAGACACCGCCCGCTTTTAACACCCCCAACATCGCCACGGCAAAGTCCAGTGAACGCGGCAACAACAACCCCACCCGGTCGCCGGGGGTGACCCCTTGCGCGCGTAGATGGTGGGCCAACTGATTCGCCCGGGCGTTGAGAGCACCGTAACTGAGATGTGCTTCACCGTGTTCGACAGCGCGGGCGCCAGGATCGCGCAACACCTGCGCTTCAAACACCTGGTGAATCAGGGCGGGAGCAACAGCCGGCGCATCGCTGTGGTTGAACGTCTGCAGCACCTGCTCGCGCGTCGCCGGCGGCAGGATATCGAGTTCCGCCATAGGGCGCTGCGGAGCCTGGTCCAGCGCCTCGACAAGACCCGCCAGTGCGCAGTGCATATAGGTGGCAATACACTGCGGGTCCAACGACGCCTCCACCTGCACCACCAGCCGGAAACCCGTCGCACCGAAATCATCCACGGATAGATCGAAGGGATAGTTGCCCCGTTCATGGGCGATCAACCCCTCGATACCCGATGTATCGGTACTGTCGTCCCGCTCGGTAAGTTCCGAATATCTGTAGTTGATCAGCGCGCTGAATAAAGGCGTGTCCGCGGCCAGACCACTGCAGGCCTGGGCGGTATTGAGCGACGCCTGTTCATGCTCCAGCAATGCCACCAGTTCGCGGTAGGTAAACTCCAGACAACTCTCGACGGAACCCTTAAGCGGCAGCCGCAGCGGCAAGGTGTTGATAAACAGGCCGAGCATCCGTTCGGCACCCTGAGTCCCCTGCAAACGCCCGGATAAAACCGTGCCGAAAACAACGTCGTCGCGACCACTGCAACGCCCCACCACCAGCGCCCAGGCCAGGTGGAAAATACTCGCCACACTCACCCCCAGGCGCCGGCTCAACGGCCGCACCAGGTCCGCCAGTGCCGGCTCGACCGTCAACCGGGCCTCGCGAATCCGGTCGGCGCGCACCTGAATATCCTGTATGCCGAAGGGGAGTGTCGGCTCTTGCATATCACCGAGGCGGACACGGAAGTACTGCTGCGTTGCCTCGCTCTGCGCCAGCGCCAGGGCGTGGGCCACAAACTCGCGATAGGGCACCGGCGGCGGCAATTGCGGGTTATCCGAACGGAGACAGGTATTCAGTTCCTCAACCAGGATTTCCAGGCCGATATGGTCATTGATAAGGTGATGCTCGCAGAGAAGGATAAAATATTTTTCCGAGCGAGGATCGGCAGCAACGTCCACCTGCAACAGCGGCGCCTGCTGCAGCGCCATCCACAGCCGGCCCGGCGCAATGCGCGCTTCCAACTGTTGCTGCCCGTCGACGGCGGCATCCAATTCGAGCTCCCGCACCTGCAACCGCGCCTCGCGCAGCACTACCTGCACCGGCTGCGACAACCCCTCCCAAAACACGCCGGTGCGCAAGACATCGTGGCGCGCCACCAGCTTATTTAACGCCGCCAGAAAGCGATCCAGGTGCCCCTTGCTGTCCGCGGCCAGCAGGATCGGCGTGATATAGGCATCGCCCTGCTCGGGTGTCGCCAGCATATGGTGAAATAGAATACCGGCCTGTAATGGCGCCAGCGGATAGATATCCTGGATATTGCCGGCGCCGCCGGGCACCTGCGCGGCAATATGATCGATCTCTTCCTGCTTTAGCGCCACCAACGGCAACAGCTCGGGCGTGATCCGCCGGCAATCCGGCGCAATCAGGTTCGGCGGTGCCCGAAACTGTGGCCGCCCTTGCGTTTCAATCACGGCCGCCAACGCCTGTAACGTGGGCTGGTCGAACACCGCCCGCACTTCCGCGTGCAGGCCCTGCGACTGCAGGCGCGCGATCAGTTGAATCACCAACAGCGAGTGGCCGCCGAGACGGAAAAAATTATCCCGCCGTCCAACCCGCTCTACGCCCAGCAGCGCTTGCCAAATTTCCGCCAGCGCGGTTTCGATGTCCCCTTCCGGCGCCTCATAAACCGCGGCCAGGGCACTCAGGTCCGGCGCCGGCAGCGCCTGTCGGTCCACCTTGCCACTGACCGTCAGCGGCAGCGCCGCTTGAACCATAATCGCTGCCGGCAACATATACGCTGGAAGTCGTTGCGATAGATTGTGCCGCACCGCTTCGGTATCCAATTCGGTTCCATCGGCTGGACTGACCCAGGCAATCAAATGGCTCTGGGCCGTAGCGGTATCGTCGCTGCCTTCCTGTTCGTACAATACAACGGCGGCCTCACCCACCGCGGCGTCAAGTAACAACTGCGCTTCGATTTCTTCCAGTTCGATGCGAAAGCCGCGCACCTTCACCTGATGATCGCGCCGCCCGATAAATTCCAGATTGCCGTCCGCCCGCCAGCGCGCCAGATCGCCGGTTTTGTAGACCTGACCGCCACCTTGATGAAACGGGTGCGGGATAAAGTGCGCCGCGGTTAGTTCGGGCTCATCGAGGTACCCCAGGCCCACGCCGGCGCCGCCCAGGTAAAGTTCACCGACCACATCCGGCGCCACCGGGGCGCCCCGAGCGTCCAAAACATAGACTTCCGTATTGGCCAGCGGCCGGCCGTTGGGCAGGTAGGCTTGTGTTGGGTCGGTCGACGCCGGGGACTCTTTATTCTCAGCGTGATAAACGAGTGACGTACAACCCGTTTCCGTCAGGCCGAAAACATTGACTACCGGAATCCCAAACGCCTGCCACTGTTGATATATCGACACCGGGACCCGGTCACTACCCAACAGCAAGCAGCGTAAGCTCGACGGCGGTCGCAGCTTTTGCTGCTGTAAATACTGCACCCAATGCGTCCAGTAACCGGCCATCAATTCGCACACAGTGACCGTCGTTCGCGTCAACAAGGCCTGCAACTGCGCGCAGCCCAACAGTCCTTCTTCATCGCGCAACACGACCGTCGCACCGGCAAACCAGGCCGGATACAACTCTTCGATCACCACATCGAAGCCCAGCGCGGCGAACTGCAAGACCCGGTCCGCGGGCGTGAGCGCAAGCTCTTGCGCCATGGCCTGCATATTATTGACAACGCCGGCATGGCTGTTGAGGGCGCCTTTGGGCGTGCCGGTGGAACCGGAGGTGAAAAACGCAAACGCCGGTGCACGGGTATCCAGTGTTACATCCAGATTATCGACCGGCTGCCGGGCCAGATCAGTTTGCGTATCGACAACGTCTAACTGCAGCAAGTTGTCCGCATACCAGGCCGGTGCCAAACCCCGGCAAGTGATCAAGGTGTGCAGTCGCGCCCGCTCCCCAATTTGTTGCAGCCGTGTGGCGGGATGTTCCGGGTCCAGCACTATATAGACACCGCCCGCTTTTAACACCCCCAACATCGCCACGGCAAAGTCCAGTGAACGTGGCAACAACAACCCCACCCGGTCGCCGGGGGTGACACCCTGCGCGCGTAAATAGTGGGCCAACTGATTCGCCCGGGCGTTGAGAGCACCGTAACTGAGATGTGCTTCACCGTGTTCGACAGCGCGGGCATCGGGATCGCGCAACACCTGTGCTTCGAATACCTGGTGAATCAGGGCGGGGGCAGTGGCCGGCGCCTCGCGGTGACCGAATGTCTGCAGCACCTGCTCGCGCGTCGCCGGCGGCAGGATATCGAGTTCCGCCATAGGGCGCTGCGGCGCCTGGTCCAGCGCCTCGACAAGACCCGCCAGTGCGCAGTGCATATAGGTGGCAATACACTGCGGGTCCAACGACGCCTCCACCTGCACCACCAGTCTAAAGCCCGCCGCGCCGAAATCGTCCACCGACAGATCGAACGGGTAATTGCCGCGCTCTTGGGCAACCAGCACGTTAATACCGGACTGTTCATGCGGTGACGAAGGCTCTTGAATTCGCGCCGGCGTTCCGCCATCCGAGGTCGCGGACTCTCCCGCTGCTTCCAGCGGTTCTGCGGAGCCCGAATAGCGGTAATTGATCAGGGCGCTAAACAAAGGCGCGTCACCGGTTAAACCACTGCAGGCCTGCGCCCGATTCAGCGCTGTCTGCTCATGGCTCAACAGGGCCACCAACTCGTTGTAGGTAAAATCGAGGCAGCTTTTCACAGAACCCGTCAAGGGCAACCGCAACGGCAGCGTGTTGATAAACAAACCCAACATCCGCTCGGCACCCCGGGTACCCTGCAGGCGCCCGGACAGCACAGTGCCAAACACCACATCGTCACGGCCGCTGCAGCGCCCCACCACCAAACCCCAAGCCAGGTGAAACACACTCGCCGCACTCACGCCCAATTGCAGGCTCAAGCGACGAATGGCTGTCGCCAGCGTCCGGTCGACCTCTAACTCGCTCTCGCGAATACGGCTGCCGTCCACCTGGATATCCGCTATCCCGAACGGCAGCGTCGGTTCCTCCAGATCACCCAGGCGGGTGCGAAAGTACTGTTCGGTATTCTCGCTCTGCGCCAGTGCCAGGGTGTGAGCCACAAATTCACGATAGGGAACCGGCGGCGGCAGATCGGGGCGGTCTTGTTCCAGATAAGCATCCAGCTCTTCGACCAGGACCTCGAGGCCGATATGGTCGTTGATAATATGGTGCTGATAAACAATAACGAAGTAGCCGGCAGAATCGGGATCGGACGCAAACTCCACCTGCAACAACTGCGCGCGGTTGAGGTCCATCCACAGTTTTTCAGGCACCATACGCGCTTCGAGTTGCGCTTGAGCGCAACGGCCGGGGTCCAGTGTGATTTCGGTAACGGCCAGCTCGGCCCGGCGCTGCACGACCTGCACCGCCCGCGGTAACCCCTCCCAGAACACCGCCGAGCGCAGCACATCGTGACGGGCAATCACGGCGCGCAGGGCATCCAGAAATCGCTGCAACCGGGCGCTGCTGTCCACCGACAGCAGTATCGGAATAATATAAGTGTCGCCGCGAGACCGGTCGTTGAGCAGGTGGTGAAACAGGATGCCCTCCTGCAGCGGTGCGAGCGGATAGATATCCTGAATATTGGCGGCACCACCGGGAACCCGGCTGACAATACGATCGATCTGCGCCTGCTCCAGCTGCACCAGGGGCAACAACGCCGGCGTAATGGCAGTACAATCCGCTGCCAACAGATTCGGGGGCGCTTGAAAGCGGGCGCGACTCTGTACCCGAATCTCCCGCGCCAGGTCTTGCAGCCTGGGGGCGGTAAATACCGTGCGAACATCGGTATTCAAGCCCCGCGCCTGCAGTCGGGCTATTAATTGTATAACCAGTAGCGAGTGTCCGCCGAGGGCAAAAAAACTGTCCTGCCGGCCCGCTTTTGGCACCGCCAACAGCGTCTGCCAGACATCTGCCAGGATACTCTCGGTCACACCAACCGGCGGTTCATACTCACACTCGCCGCCCAGACTGTCGGCGGACAACGCCGGCAAAGCGTTGCGGTCGACCTTGCCACTTGGCGTCAGCGGCAGGGTATCGAGTTCTATAAACGCCGCCGGCAGCATATGTTCAGGCAGGCGACCCTGCAGATGATCCCGCAGCGCCTGCGGGTCGAGCTGCGCTTGCGCCGCCGCCGTGACATAGGCCACCAAACGTCCTTCCAGAGCCGCACCTTGCTGCACGACAACAACGGCGTCGCGCACGCTCGCATGATCGCTGAGCTGCGTCTCGATCTCACCCAACTCAATCCTGAAACCGCGCAGTTTCACCTGGTGGTCAATGCGACCGATATACTCCAGGGTGCCATCGGGCCAACGGCGCACCCAGTCGCCGCTGCGGTATAAGCGAGCGTCCGGATCGCTACTGAAAGGATCGGCGATAAATTTTTCCGCGGTCAATTGCGGGCGTCGCAGATACCCGCGCGCGAGGCCGATACCACCGATCAACAACTCGCCCGCCACGCCCAGCGGCACCGGCGACAAGTGTTTATCGACAACGTGTAAGCAAGTATTCTGTATCGGTTTGCCGATCGGCACCCGGGGGTTTTGATCCCCCGGCCTGCAGACCCAGGAGGTCACATCGATGGTGGCCTCGGTGGGACCGTACAAATTATGCAATTCACTGCCCGGGGTTGCGGCAAAGAAACGATCCTGCAGGGATTTCTCCAGCGTTTCACCACCGCAGAATACCTTTTTAAGCGTCCTGCACTCGTGCCAGCCTTCTGTTTCAAGCAGCACCCGCAACATCGGGGGAATAAAGTGCAGTACCGTAATTTCCCGGCGCCGGATAATATCAATCAGATAGGCGCTGTCTCTATGTCCTTCCGGCCGGGCAATCACCAGTTGACAGCCCTGCCCCAGGGACCAGAAGAACTCCCAGACGGAAACGTCAAAACTGAACGGGGTTTTTTGCAGGACCTTATCCTGCGGCGTCAAAGCGTAAGTTTTTTGGGCCCAGTCCAGGCGGTTGACCAGCGCCCGGTGTTCGACCATTACCCCCTTGGGCCGTCCGGTAGAGCCCGACGTATACAGCACATAGACGAGGTGATCCGGTCGCAATCCCAACTCGCCCGGCACCGGGTTGTCGTCGCAATAAGTCGCCAAACGGCGTTGCAGCACTGCGTCATCGAGACAGACCGCCTGCGCCGGCGCCAGCGGCAGTGCCGGCAGCACGTGTCGCTGCGCCAGCACCAGTTCACAGCCGGCGTCTTCGAATTGGTAACGCAAGCGCGCTTCGGGATGGGTCGGATCGAAGGGTACATAAGCGCCGCCGGCTTTGACAATACCGAGCAGCGCGATCACCAGGTCGAGGGAGCGCTGCATACAGATGCCCACTAAGGTGTCCGGTCCAACGCCCCGTTCGATCAGATAGTGGGCCAACTGATTCGCCCTGCTGTTCAATGCGGCGTAAGTCAGCGACTCGTCTTCGAAAACCAGTGCGATACTCTCCGGATGTTCCGCAACGCGGGACTCAAACCATTGATGTACCAGGGTCGACGCGGGATACGGCGCCGCCGTGCGGTTAAACTCGAACAGCAAACAATCGCGTTCGGCCGGCGACAGTAGCTGCAGGCGGTGCAGCGGCTCAGTCACCCGGGCAACCAGTGCGGCAACGATGCGGGAGAAGTAAGTCACCCAGCGTTCAACCGTGGCGCGCTCAAACAGATCAGCCGCGTATTTCAGGCTGCCGGTTATGCCACCGGCGTGATGCCCCAGCGAGAGGCTGAGATCGAATTTGGCAACGGTGCCACCGGCATCCATCGGCTCCAATTGCAGGCCCGGCAGTTCGAGTCCGTTGGCGGAGTCGTGATCGAGATCAAACAATACCTGGAACAACGGGCTGTGACTCAGGCTGCGGGCCGGTTGCAGCACCTCCACCACCCGCTCAAAAGGAATATCCTGATGGGCGTAGCCCGCCAGGCTCAGCGCCTTGACCCGGGCCAGCAACTCGCGCGCACTGGGATCGCCGCTCAAATCGATGCGCAGCGCCAGGGTGTTGACGAAAAAACCGATCAACCCCTCCAACTCGCGCCGCTGGCGATTGGCCACCGGCGTGCCCACCACGATCTGGTCCTGGCTGCTCAGGCGCGCGAGCAGTATCACCCAGGCTGTGAGCAACACCATATGCAAAGTCATCCCTTCGGCGCTGGCCAGGGCGCTGACCTTCTCGCTCAATGCTTTACCCAGGCAAATGTCGACACTGTCGCCCCGGTAACTCTGCAGCGCGGGGCGGGGTCGATCGGTGGGCAGCGCCAGCAGTGGGGGCGCGTCCTGCAGGTGCGAGCGCCAGTAGGATTCCTGGCGCTCCAGTGCCGCGCCGCTCAAGTGGCGCTGCTGCCAGGCCGCGTAGTCGCTATACTGCAGCGTCAGCGGCGCTAGCGGATTCGGTTTCGCTTCACGGTAAGCCCGGTAGAGTGTATTGATCTCTCCCACCAGCACGCCCATCGACCAGGCATCGGACACGATATGATGCATGGTGACCAGCAATACGTGCTCGTCTTGCGCCAGTCGCAACAGGCGGCCGCGAAACAGGGGGCCCTCGGCCAGGTCAAAAGGTGCGGCAGATTCCTCTGCCGCTTCGCGCGCGACAGCCCGCTGTTGTGCCCCGGCTTCCAGCCTACTCAAATCTTTGTGCACCAGCGTAAAATCAGCGCCCGGCAGAATCTCCTGGCAGGGTTCGCCGTGCCGTTGCGGAAACACCGTGCGCAGCACTTCATGGCGGGACACGACGGTCGCCAGCGACCGCTCCAGGGCAGTCACCGACAGCGGCCCGCGCAACTTCAGCGCCGCCGGTATATGGTAGGCGCTATTGGCCTCCTCCAACTGCGCCAGAAACCACATGCGCTGCTGGGCCCACGACAGCGGTAAGGCACCCGTGCGGTCGACCGGCACCAGGGGCTGGTCAAGCGCAGCGCGGGCGGAGTTTAGCGCACCGGCCAGTTCATCCAGGCGGGCGTGTTCAAACAGTTTGCGCAGGCTGAGTTCGAGGCCGAGACGCTCGCGCACGCTGGCGATCAGACTGATCGCCAATAGTGAATGTCCGCCCAGATCGAAAAAATTATCCAGGCGCCCCACCCGCTCGACACCCAGAAGCTGTTGCCATATCTCTGCCAGGATCTCTTCCATCGCACCGGCGGGCGCTGCAAAACCAAGGGTTTTTAGGGGAGAGCCTTCAGCGTTTAAAACTGAGCCTTCAGCGTTTAAAACTGAGCCTTCAGCAGTTGAAATCAAGACTTCAACATTTGCAGGTAAAACTTTAGCGTTTTGAGAAAAACATTCAGCGCCTGCAGAGGGACTTTCAATATTTGACGAAGAGTCGCCGGTTCCTGAACAGGAGTCGCCAGTCTGAGAAGGAGAGCCGTCAGCTTGAGAAGGAGAGCCGTCAGCTTGAGAAGGAGAGCCGTCAGCTTGAGAAGCAGAGCCGTCAGCTTGAGAAGCAGAGCCGTCAGCTTGAGAAGCAGAGCCGTCAGCTTGAGAAGCAGAGCCGTCAGCTTGGGAAGAAGAGCCCTCCCAACCGAGCGCTTCAAGCGCCGGCAACGCCTTGCGGTCCACCTTGCCGTTAGCGGTCAGCGGCAAGGCCTCCATCACCACAAACACGGCGGGGATCATATAATCCGGCAAACGGCTTTTCAGGTAATCCCGCAGCATCTGCGCGGACAGATCGTCCTCGCCCGACCTGGTTACATAAGCCAGCAATTGCGGGTTGGCTGCAACAGCATTCGCATCCCCGTGTCGGGGTTGATGCAATACCACGACCGCCGCTTCGAGAGCCGGGTGGGCGGCAAGCTGGACTTCGATCTCGCTCAGTTCAATGCGAAAGCCGCGCAACTTGATCTGGTGATCGCGCCGGCCCAGAAACACCAGTCTGCCGTCCGGCAACCAGCGCGCCAGGTCGCCCGTTTTGTAAAGGCGACTGCCGGGATCGTCGCTGAACGGGTTGTCGATAAATTTCTCCGCCGTCAGCGCCGGCGCATTCAGATAGCCCCGCGCCAGGCCCGCACCACCGAGCCACAACTCCCCTTTGACACCCCGGGGCACCAGTTGTCCCCGGTCGTTTACCAGATAGACCGCCGTATCGGCGATCGGCCGGCCGATAGTGGCCACACCGCCGCGCTCCCGCAACGCAAACGTCGAGTAGGTGGTATCTTCTGAAGGGCCGTACAGGTCGTAAACTCTTTCCACCCCCGCCGCGTAAAGCCGGTCCGCCAGGGCGGCGCTTAAAGGTTCACCGGCCAGGTTGACCGTGGTGACCGTCGGCGCCAGGCCAACAGTATCGAGCAAGGCCTGGATGCCGGAAGGCACAGTGTTGATCAGGGTGATCGGTTCGTCCGGCAGCGCTTCGCTGAGCGCTAAAATCGATTCGACCAGCACCGCCTGGCCGCCCGCGCTGAGCGGGGCAAAGAGTTCGAACACCGACAAATCGAAACAGACCGAGGTGGAGGCCAGCACACAGCGCAGCTGATCGGCACTGTACTGCGCCAGGCTCCAGCGCAGGAGCGCCAGCGCGTTGCGATGTTCGATCATCACCCCTTTGGGTTTACCGGTGGAGCCCGAGGTATAAATCACATAGGCGAGATGCCCGGCCTGTAAACCCTGCTGTCGGGTATCAGGATTAGCAGCGGCGCAGTCGCGCAACTGTTGCCGTAGATCAGCGTCGTCCAGACACAGCGCCCGCTCGGGTGGAATCGATACGGTCTCCAGCAGCGCCCGTTCGGTGATAACCAGGGTGAGCTGCGCGTCTTCCAGTTGGTAGGCGATGCGGGCCGGCGGATAAGTGGGATCGAGCGGCACATAGGCGCCGCCCGCTTTGAGAATACCCAGTATCCCGATCACCATCTCCAGTGAGCGCGGCATGCACACGCCCACCCGCGTATCGGGTTTGACACCCCGTGCCATCAGGTAGTGAGCCAGGCGATTGGCGCGGCGGTTCAAGTCGTCATAACACAGCGACCGACCGGCGCAGCTCAATGCCACCGCGCCCGGCTGTCGTTCGGCCTGCGCTTCGAACAGGCTGTGAATACCGGCCGGTGTGTCGGCAGCCGGCAGCGGCGAAGAGGCTTCGGCCGGGCGGTTAAAATCGACACTCAACAGGCGACGCTCGGCGGGCGGCAATATATCGATAGTGTGGACGGATGCCTGCGGTGCCGATTCCAAAGCCCGCACCAGACTTTCCAGAGTCTGCTGGACGTAAGCGATCATTTGCGCCGGATCAATGGATGCCTCAGTTTGCAGAACCAGGGCGAAGCCCGCGTTACCCAGGTCGTCAACTGACAGGGTGAGGGGGTAGTTGGTCCGTTCGTAACCTCCTATATCGTGAAAAAAGTTTTCCTGAGTACGATGTCGTGCCGCAGTCTGCTCACTGTCACCGGCTGGGCGTTCTTTATCACTATCTTCATCCCCCTGCGCATAACGATAATTCAACAAGCTGGTAAACAGCGGCACTTCACCGGGCAACGCAGCACAGGATTGTGCGACCGCCAGCGATACCTGTTCATAGTTCAGTAGCTCCACCAGTTCCCGATGGGTAAAGACCAGACAGTCTTGCACCGAACCCGACAACGGCAAACGCACCGGCAGCGTATTGATAAACAACCCCATGGTATCCTGCGCGCCGGCGGTGCCTTGCAAACGGCCGGACAGCACGGTGCCGAACACCACATCGTCGCGCCCGCTGCAATGCCCTATGACCAGGGCCCAGGCCAGGTGAAACAGGCTCGCCGCACTCACCTCAAGACGCCGGGTGGCGGCGCGGATACGCTCGGCCAGGGCCGCATCCAACGGCCGGCTCTGCTCGCCGATAGCGCTGCCCTGCATATGGGCGTCACGCAAATCAAACGGCAGGGTCGGCTCGTCGACATCGCCAAGACGGGCGCGGAAGTAATCTCGCGCCGCCGTCCCGGCATTGATGGCGAGGCTGTGGGCGACAAACTCCCGGTAGGGAACCGGTGCGGGTTTAGAGCCAAGCGCAGGCGTGTCCGCTTCGAGGTAGGCCTCTATCTCCTTGGTCAGGACTGCCAGACCGATATGGTCGTTGATGATATGGTGCTGGCAGATAATCAGGTAATAGCGTTCCGATAGCGGATCGGCGGCAATTTCCACCTGCAACAAAGGCGCCCGGGTCAAATCCATCCAAAGATTTTCCGGCGCGATACGCGCCTCGAGTTGGGCCCGAATATCGATGCTACTGTCTAACTGCAGCTCCCGGGGCACCAGTTCGACACTGCGCTGCACTACCTGTACCGCCTGGGGTAAACCCTGCCACAACACCGCTGTGCGCAGCACATCGTGCCGCGCGATCACTGCGCGCAGTGCCGCTAAAAAACGCTCCAGCTGTAGTTTCGTATCCACCGCCAGCAGCACCGGTATGATGTAGGTATCACCGCGTGACTGTTCACTGAACATATGGTGAAACAGAATACCTTGCTGCAACGACGCCAGCGGGTAGATATCCTGAATATTGGCGGCACCGCCGGGAATGCGCTGCACGATCCGGTCAATCTGCGCCGCATCCAGGTCGACCAGCGGCAACAGCGCCGGCGTAATCGCGGTGCAGTCCGGGGCGATAAGATTGGGCGGCGCTTTAAACTGCTCGCGCTGTCGCTGCCGGATCGCCGCCGCCAATGCGGCCAAACGCGGCGCGGCATAGACGCTGGCGACATCAATGTTGAGGCCCTGCGCCTGCAGGCGCGCAATAAGCTGTACGACTAACAGCGATTGCCCGCCCAGTTCGAAAAAGCTGTCGCCGCGACCCACGCGCTCAATCTGCAGCAGGTCTTGCCAGATAGCCGCCAGAGTCGTTTCGGTGTCCCCGCGCGGAGCAATAAATTCGGTACCTTCCAATGCGGTTGTAGCGGGCGCCGGCAGTGCCTTGCGGTCGACTTTACCGTTGGCCGTCAGCGGCAAGGCCTCCATCACCACAAACACGGCGGGGATCATATAATCCGGCAGTTGTGCCTGCAGGTGGTCGCGCAGCTCGTCGATCGATATTTGCATCTGGTCTGCGGGCGTCACATAGGCGACCAGGCACTGCGCATCCGCCGCTCCCCGAGCCAGCACCACCACGCCATCGCGAACCGCCGGATGACCGACCAGGTGCGCGTCGATTTCACTTAACTCGATGCGAAAGCCGCGCAGCTTGATCTGGTGATCGCCCCGGCCCAGAAACACCAGTCTGCCGTCCGGCAACCAGCGCGCCAGGTCGCCCGTTTTGTAAAGGCGACTGCCGGGATCGTCGCTGAACGGGTTGTCGATAAATTTCTCCGCCGTCAGCGCCGGCGCATTCAGATAGCCCCGCGCCAGGCCCGCACCACCGAGCCACAACTCCCCTTTGACACCCCGGGGCACCAGTTGTCCCCGGTCGTTTACCAGATAGACCGCCGTATCGGCGATCGGCCGGCCGATAGTGGCCACACCGCCGCGCTCCCGCAACGCAAACGTCGAGTAGGTGGTATCTTCTGAAGGGCCGTACAGGTCGTAAACTCTTTCCACCCCCGCCGCGTAAAGCCGGTCCGCCAGGGCGGCGCTTAAAGGTTCACCGGCCAGGTTGACCGTGGTGACCGTCGGCGCCAGGCCAACAGTATCGAGCAAGGCCTGGATGCCGGAAGGCACAGTGTTGATCAGGGTGATCGGTTCGTCCGGCAGCGCTTCGCTGAGCGCTAAAATCGATTCGACCAGCACCGCCTGGCCGCCCGCGCTGAGCGGGGCAAAGAGTTCGAACACCGACAAATCGAAACAGACCGAGGTGGAGGCCAGCACACAGCGCAGCTGATCGGCACTGTACTGCGCCAGGCTCCAGCGCAGGAGCGCCAGCGCGTTGCGATGTTCGATCATCACCCCTTTGGGTTTACCGGTGGAGCCCGAGGTATAAATCACATAGGCGAGATGCCCGGCCTGTAAACCCTGCTGTCGGGTATCAGGATTAGCAGCGGCGCAGTCGCGCAACTGTTGCCGTAGATCAGCGTCGTCCAGACACAGCGCCCGCTCGGGTGGAATCGATACGGTCTCCAGCAGCGCCCGTTCGGTGATAACCAGGGTGAGCTGCGCGTCTTCCAGTTGGTAGGCGATGCGGGCCGGCGGATAAGTGGGATCGAGCGGCACATAGGCGCCGCCCGCTTTGAGAATACCCAGTATCCCGATCACCATCTCCAGTGAGCGCGGCATGCACACGCCCACCCGCGTATCGGGTTTGACACCCCGTGCCATCAGGTAGTGAGCCAGGCGATTGGCGCGGCGGTTCAAGTCGTCATAACACAGCGACCGACCGGCGCAGCTCAATGCCACCGCGCCCGGCTGTCGTTCGGCCTGCGCTTCGAACAGGCTGTGAATACCGACCGGTGTGTCGGCAGCCGGCAGCGGCGAAGAGGCTTCGGCCGGGCGGTTAAAGTCGACACTCAGCAGGCGACGCTCAGCGGCCGGCAGTATCTCGATCGTCTGTATCGGCCGTTGCGGCGCCGACTCCAGCGCGACGACCAGTTCATCGGCAACCTGTTGCACATAAGCGGTAATCTGTTGCGGATCGATAGAGGACTCGGTCAGCACAATCATTTGAAAGCCGGCCTCACCCATATCGTCCACCGACATGGTCAGCGGATAGTTGGTGCGTTCGTAACCGCCGAGTTCATCGATCACCACATTCTGAAAGCTTTCCCTTTCGGATTCCGAATAACGATAGTTCAACAGACTGGTAAACAGGGGCATATCGCCGGGCAAGGCGGTGTAGGACTGGGCTTTTGCCAGGGATGCCTGCTCGTAGTTCAACAATTCCACCAGTTCCCGATGGGTGGATTGCAGGCAGGCCTGTACCGAACCCGCCAGCGACAGGCGGATCGGCAGGGTATTGACAAACAGGCCCATGGTGCTGCCCGCGCCGGCGGTACCCTGCAGGCGGCCCAGCAACACGGTACCGAACACGACATCGTCCCGCCCGCTGCAGGCACCGACCACTGTGGCCCATACCAGGTGAAACAGGCTGGCCGGTGTCGCACCCAGTTGTCGGGTGACGGTGCGGATGCGGGCGGCCAGGTCCGTATCCAGCCGCAGGCTCGCCTCGCTGATCTGTTTGCCCTGCAGATGCGCATTGCGCAAATCAAACGGCAGCGTCGGCTCATCGATATCCCCCAGGCGGGAACGGAAGTACGCCTGCGCGGCGGTACTGGCGTTGATGGTGAGTGCATGGGCGACAAACTCACGGTAGGGAACCGGGGTCGGCAGCTCGGGCGTATCCGTCTCGAGATAAGCGCCCAACTCATCGATAAACACCTCCAGCCCCACATGATCATTGGTGATATGGTGCAGATAGATAATGAGAAAATATTTGTCCGAGGCGGGGTCGGCCGCGGTCTCTATCCGCAGCAGCGGCGCCCGGGCCAGGTCCATCCACAGGTTTTCCGGCGCTATGCGCGCCTCCAGTTGCGCCTGGATGTCGCCGCCGGCGTCGAGGTCAATCGTCGTGACCGACAGTGTGGCGGTGCGCTGAACCACCTGCACCGCCTGTGGCAAACCCTCCCAGAAAATCGCCGTGCGCAATACATCGTGGCGGGCGACAATGGCCCGCACGGCATTGAGGAAGCTGTCGCGTTGGGCGCGGTTGTCCACCGTCAACAGCGTCGGCAGGATATACGTGTCGCCTTTGGCCGGCGCACTGAGCATATGATGAAACAGTATGCCCTCCTGCAACGGCGCCAGCGGATAGATATCCTGAATATTGGCGGCGCCGCCCGGTATCTGCGCCGCAATGGCATCGATCTGGGCCTGCTCCAGCTTCACCAGCGGCAACAGTGCCGGCGTGATCGCCGTGCAGCCCGGGGCAATCAGGTTCGGCGGCGCTTTAAACTGTGTGCGCCGCTGCTCCCTGATCGCCTGCGCCAAATCCAGCAGGCGCGGCGCGGCAAATACGGTGGCGACATCGGTGTTCAATGCCGCGGCTTGTAATTGCGCGATCAGTTGCATCACCAGCAGGGAGTGGCCGCCCAGATCAAAAAAACTGTCGTGCCGGCCAACCCGCTCAACCTGTAACAACGTCTGCCAAATATCGGCCAGCGTCTTTTCAATAGCGCCGATGGGCGCCTCGTAATCCCGATTGGCCAGATCGGCGCCGGCCGGCGCCGGCAAGGCGCGGCGATCTATTTTACCGCTGGGGGTCAACGGCAATGCGTCCAGCACGACAAAGGCGGCGGGCACCATATACTCCGGCAGGTCGCGGCGCAGGTACTCCCGCAGGCTCTCCGCCGTTAGGGTTTCTGCGACGCACTGCACGATATAGGCGACCAGTTGCCCGCGCCCTGTGCCTGTGTCCAAAACCACTGCCGCCTCACTCAGGGAGGGGTGGCCGGTGAGCCTGGCCTCGATCTCGCCCAACTCGATGCGAAAGCCCCGCAGTTTCACCTGCTGGTCCACCCGGCCGAGAAATTCCAACTCGCCCTGTGCCGTCCAGCGCACCCGATCGCCGGTGCGGTACAGTCGCTCGCTGCCCCCGGCGTCAAACGGATTGCGAATAAACTTGGCCGCCGTCAGTTCGGGGCGATTTAAATAGCCCCGCGCCAGACCTGCACCGCCGATCAGCAATTCTCCGGCAACACCTTGCGGTACCAGGCGCAGGCGCTTTCTAACCGTACCTTCGCACGCAGCGCCGGCGACACTCTCAACTGCGTTTTCAATAACGTTTTCAGCAATGTTTTTAACAGTGTTTCCAACTACGTTTTCACCCGTGTTTTCAACCACATCCTCAGCAAGGTCTTCAAAAACGTCTTCAAAAACGTCTTCAACAACGTCTTCAACAACACCTTCAAAAACGTCTTCAACAACGTCTTCAACAACGTCTTCAACAACGTCTTCAACAACGTAGTACTGCACGTTTTGCAGCGGCTTGCCGATCGTCAGGCGTTCGCTGCTCTCGGTAAACGTCATCATGCTCGAACACACAGTCGCTTCCGAGGGCCCATAGCCGTTGACAAACATACGGCCCTCTCGCCACTGCCGGGCCAGCGCCGGCGGGCAGCTCTCCCCCGCCACTACCAATACCCGTACCGATTGCCAGTTCGCTCGCTCAAGGTGTGCCAGTAGCGACGGCGGCAAGGTGGCGTGGGTGACTCCCGCAGCAACTACTAATTCTGTCAGCTGTTGCGGATCTTTTTGCACCGCTGCACTCGGTATCACCAGGCGGGCGCCGTGGCACAGGCTCATGCTCCACTCCCACACCGAGGCGTCAAACGCCGCCGAGGCAAATTGCAACACCCGGCTGTCGGGCTCGACCCGCAGCTCGCGCTGTTGCGCCAGTGACAGGTTTACCAAGCCCCGGTGAGTCAGCAGACTGCCCTTGGGTTGACCGGTGGTGCCGGAGGTGTAGATCACGTAGGCCAGGTGACTGGCGGTGAGGTCGGTCGCCGACGGCGGCGGATTGTCCGCAGGGTAAGCCGCCAGCGTCTGCTGTAGCTGCGGGTCGTCCAGACACAGCGCTGTCGCGGCCGGCAGGCGCGCGGCTAACTCGCCCTGCGTCAGCACCAGTGCCAGTCCCGCATCGTCGATCTGGTAACGGAGACGGGCGTCCGGGTAGCCGGGGTCGAGAGGCACGTAGGCGCCGCCGGCCTTTAAAATGGCCAGCACACCGACCAGCATGTCGAGACCCCGTTCTACACATAACCCCACCAGGGTATCCGGTGTTACACCTTGGGCTATCAGGTAGTGCGCCAGGCGGTTGGCCCGCGCATTCAACTCGCTGTAACTCAACGCCTGATCCTGATACACCAGGGCGGTGGCCGTCGGTGTCGCGGCAACGTGTGTTTCAAATAGCTGGTGGATCAGGCTGTCTTGCGGATAGGCCACCGCGGTGCGGTTGAAGTCGACCACCAGGCGCTGCCGCTCCGCCGCCGGCAACAGGTCGATAGCCTGCAAGGACTGCTGCGGTGCGCTCTCCAACGCCACCACCACGCCTTGCAGGACTTGCTGCACGTAAGCTGCAACCGTTTCCGGCGCCACCGACATCTCGACCTGCACCACCAGATCAAAGCCGAGTCTGCCCATATCGTCGACGGAGAGCGTCAGGGGATAGGTCGTGCGCTCGTAACCCCCCACTTCCCGCAGCGATACCGGTTCGGCGATACTGGCGCTGGGAGACCTCTGTTGGACTGGGGCTCCCTGCCCGATTGCAGGCTCTTGTTCAGATAAAGACTCCCGTTGTGCTGCAGGCTTTTGTTGCGCTGAAGGCTCTTGTTCCGCTGAAGGCTCTTGTTGCGCTGAAGGCTCTTGTTCCGCTGAAGGCTCTTGTTGCGCTGAAGGCTCTTGTTCCGCTGAGGGCTCTTGTTGCGCTGAAGGCTCTTGTTGCGCTGAAGGCTCTTGTTCCGCTGAGGGCTCTTGTTCCGCTGAGGGCTTTTGTTCCGCTGAGGGCTCTTGTTGCGCTGAAGGCTCTTGTTGCGCTGAGGGCTCTTGTTGCGCTGAAGGCTCTTGTTCCGCTGAAGGCTCTTGCTCAACCGCGGGCTCCGAATAACGATAATTCAGCAAGCTGGTAAACAAAGGGACCTCACCCCCGAGACCACTGCAGGATTGCACCCTGGCCGGCGCCGCCTGTTCGTAATTCAACAGTTCCACCAACTCCCGGTGAGCCGCCGCCAGACCGGCTTGTACCGAACCCGTAACAGACAGACGAATCGGCAGGGTATTGAGAAACAAACCCGGCGTTCTGTTCGCACCTGCGGTGCCCTGCAGGCGACCGGACAACACCGTGCCAAAAACCACATCATCGCGCCCGCTGCAACGCCCGAGCACCAGCGCCCATACCAGGTGAAACAGGCTCGCCGGACTCACTTCCGATTGCCGCGCCAACCGGCGTATCCGCGCCGACCACTGCGTGTCAAGCCGCAGTGTCGCCTCGCCGATACGACTGCCCTCGACGTTTACATCGCTCAAACCGAACGGCAGAGTCGGCTCGTCAACAGTCTGCAAACGGGAACGGAAATACATCTCCACCGCGTCGTCATCATTGAGCGCCAGGGTATGGGCGACAAACTCCCGATAAGGCACCGGGTCGGCAAGAGCGGGGCTGTCGGTCCGGAGATAGGCGCCCAGTTCTTCGATTAAAATTTCCAGACCGATATGGTCGTTGATGATATGGTGCTGGTACACGATCAGGAAATACTGATCCGATTCGGGGTCGGCGGCGGTTTCCACTCGCAGCAGCGGCGCTTGTGTCAAATCCATCCACAGGTTTTGCGGGGCGATTCTCGCCTCCAACTGCATCCGGGCGGCGACACCGGGCTCGAGCGTCAACTCGGCGACCGGCAGCTCGGCGCGCCGCAATACCACCTGTACGGCCTGGGGCAGGTCCTGCCACAACACCGCCGTGCGCAACACATCGTGGCGCGCAATCACCGCGCGCAGGGCGTCGAGAAACCTTTCCAACTGCATGCGGTTATCCACCGCCAGCACGGTGGGCACAATATAGCTGTCACCGCGCGCCGCTTCGCGCAGCATATGGTGAAACAAAATACCCTGCTGTAGCGGCGCCAGTGGGTAGATATCCTGAATATTGCCGGCGCCACCCGGCACCAGACCGGCAATTCGATCGATCTGTGCCTGGGTGAGTTCCACCAGCGGCAAGAGCCCGGGGGTAATCTCGGTACAGTGCGCCGGAATCAAATTCGGCGGCGCCTTGAACTGTATTCGCCGCTGCTCGCCGATGGCCTGCGCCAGGTCTTGCAGTCTCGGCAGGGTATACACCGTGTGCACGTCCGTCTGCAGCGCCTGTTCCTGCAGGCGTGCAATCAACTGAATAACCAGCAGCGAGTGCCCGCCCAGTTGGTAGAAGTTATCGCGCCGGCCGACCCGCGCCACACCCAGCAACGCCTGCCAGATATCCGCCAGCACCTGCTCTATCTCGCCCACCGGCGCTTCATAAGTTTCCGCCTGCAACGCGTGCGCATCCGGGTCCGGCAAGG
>NZ_ML660088.1:202839-506165 GCF_007004655.1 Exilibacterium tricleocarpae | reverse complement strand
TATATGGGTGCCCGGTATTACGATCCCGCGATAGGTCGGTTTATGGGGATTGACGCGGTGGGTTTTCAGGCTGATAATCCGGTCAGTTTTAATCGCTATGCGTATGCGAACAACAATCCTTATAAATATGTAGATCCGGATGGCAATGCGGCGTTTCTCATACCGCTGGTAGTGATGGTCGCCAAGGAAGTGGCGGCGGAAGGCTTCGAACGTGCGACGGGCATGCCGGCGTTGTTTTCGGGGAAGGGGGCGGCGAAGTTTCTGAGTAAGAAGCTTTTGAAGAAGGAGGGTAAGGATGCGACAAAGGGAGGATTACCTGATAATGCTATTGTATGCCGTGGTGGTAGTTGTACTGCCGATAGGTTTACAAGCGGTTCTGGCGTTACGACGGATGCTGCCGGAAAGCTTGATGGTGTGTCTGTAAATAGTGCCCCAGGCAAATCACTTCAAGAGTTAACCCAAGGTATTCCTCACAAGAAAGTTGGTGTGACAACCGTCGGAGATGTACGTAGGGCTGGGGGGGATGTAGTCGCATCGCCTACGAAGAATAATCCGAATCATGCAACTTTATCAGGTATAACTGCTAAGCAAGCAGAAAATCTTATGACTCCAACGATGAAGAATCCGAATAGGTAATATTTCCATGAGTAAAGAATCTACTGGTATGACTGAGGCTGAGCTTAAAGAAATACGATTACGATGTGACGCCGCAACATGTGCACCATGGGTATCTTATGTGGAAGGTCGTAATCATACCAGTGGTTCTAATTTCATAATGACTGGAGAGGGTGAAGACAGAGGGGACGATATTGAATTAATTGGTGCTACAGTTGCAGACCAAGATTTTATAGCCCATGCGAGACAAGATGTGCCTAAGCTGCTTGCTGAAATTCAGCGCCTGAAGGATAAATTGCCAGAGGCCTAAAAAATTTTGGCTAAAAGCAGAAATTTAGTGCGACAAAGGGGGTAGGAAAAGCATCTGATAAGGCTCCTGACTTTGTCGTGTCACCAGGAGGTACCGCATTCCCTGTACCAAAAGGTGCTACTGGGCCGACGCCTGTTGTAAACCCAGGAGGCAAGACCACTGGTAGTGCGTTTACTGGTGGTAAAGGTGGCGCGAATGGAAAAGTGGATACGATGCGTATCATGAACCCAACTCCACCGCGTGGAAAAAGCCCAGGTTATCCGAACGGCTATATCAAGTATGAGAATAAGTCCGGTCAAGGGGTAGATCCATACACCGGGCGTACTCTTTCCAATAAAGATAGTCATTTCTCAATAGATTAAGGACTGAATATGACTGCTCTACAGATTTTGATTGGGCTTATTATCAGCAAGATTGAAGAAGTGCATGACTACATCCAGGTTGTGTTTTCTGATGGTACGACGCTGAGTATTTTCAATAACTATGTCTATGACGGTGGGCCAGTAACAGGTATTGAAGGTAGGAAGGTTAAATCTGTAGAGGAGTCTGGTGATAGCGTTTTAATCATCTTTGATGATGGTAGAACCATTTCGGTTGGCTTAAAGGATGACGATTACAACGGGCCTGAAGCAATGGTGCTAAGACAGGAGGGGAAGTCACCAGTCGTTTGGAGCTAATTTAATGCTACAAAGGGAGGAGATGACCTGGTTCGTGTTCGTCATCATACATCTCCAGAAGGAGCAAGAGGCACTAAAAAGGATGGCGCTATCAATCCAGGGAGAGGTGATCCTGCGGGTGTTCATGTAGAAACAGCTCCTTTCGGACCATCGAAATCTGCATCTGCTGAAACAGGGGCTTTTGGTAGGGGGAGGTTTGTTGAGTTCGACGTTCCGCGTAGTTCGATACAGCCTACAAAAGTTGGCCCCAGGAATACAGGGGTAATTCCAACTGATAAACCGTTTGATATTAAGAGTTCAAATCCCAAAATTAGGCGTCAATAGGAGTAAGCGATGAAGTTTGATGAAACATTTCTAATGGGTTTGTTTCTATTTATCAGGATGCTACAGCTCTCATTTGATAGGGCTTTAGGTGGAAAATGGGCAGATATGGTTGACTATTTGGGAGGTCAACCAAATTGTCGTGATATAATTTTTCGGCTCTCAGAAATCTCTGGTTATGATGTACCCCCTAAAGCAATGCCAAGCAAGCCTGTTGCTAACAGCTTTTCTGTCGCAAAACCGCTTTTTGGAAAGTTTGTACTCAAAGAAGATGAATTGTCATTTATATGTTGGTGGTTATTACAAGCGGCAGGGTTAATTGAACGGACGGAGTATGAACCATCAGCAGATGAGATTGTGGAGATTCGTGTAAATCTTGCATATGCAGAAGACTTGATTCGTACTCGATTAGGGGTGAAAGATCATTCTGTGGAATATGTTGAACATTTTAACCAGAGCAAAATGAATAAATGCAGGTCTATTGAAGAAATAGTAGGAGAACCATGGCCTAGTCTATAGTTTGTTGCTACAAAGGGGGGAGATAATCTAGTTTACCGTGGTGGCTCTGGAACACCAACGAACTTAACTCCGCGGCCGAAGGATACAGGCGGGCTGTCTGGAAACATCAATCCTATGCCTGGCAAAAACCAAGTTATAGATACATCTAAACTTGACAAGCTGTGCGCAGTTTGTGACAACTCTAAAACCGGGCATGTCCCGATAAAACCCAAAGATATGAGTCAAATGCAGGGCTGGATAGATAGTAGAGGTAGTGGTACGACGCACCCCTTAACACAAGAGCTTATGGACGCTGTTGTAGATCAGGTTAAAAAGTAAGCGGAAAATAATTATGAATGACAATTTAACTCAATTTTTATGGCTACGATTACAGTCACTATTTGTTTCATTGGTTGAGTACGTATGCAACTCTAGTGATGAGTTCATTCATGATATTGGGAAAAGCAGTAACACTGCTTTTCCTTTGCGAGCCTATCTTACTTTTATGAAGGATAGGAATGGTGGTGAAATCTCTATTACGGTGGATGTTATTAATCGTAATGGGATATATTTCGTAGAAGCAGATATTTGTGATGGAAATGACTTGATTGTTGCAGAAGGGCCAACTGTTCAAATGACACAGCCAACAGAAAATGATCTAACATCTTGGCTTGAAAAATACGAAGCATTCTTGGAATCTAACCAGAACGTAGTTAAAGAAAAAGCTATGGCGTTGGAGTAGCTTTATTTCTCTGATTTAGCTTGTTGCTACGTAACTATTCAGCACATGCATTAATTCCAAGCATGGGAGCTTCGAACCGGCTGCTGTACCGGTAGGTCTTTTCAAGACACGCAGCAAGTACGTCCCTGTAGTTAGCCAATGCACAAGGGGAGCGTTTTATCGCCGCTTTTCCCGACGGGGTAAATCGCCCCGTTCAATACGGGCAGCAACTGAAGGCGCACGCGGTTTACCTGTCTCAATATCCGTTGCTGCCTTACAGCCGCATTGAAGAGTACTTCGCCGATCAATTGAACATTCCCATCAGCGTGGGCTCCCTTTTCAACTTCAACCAGGAAGCGGCCGAGTTGATTGCAGCACTGGGTGCTGAAGACTACATCAAAGCCCAGCTGTGTGCCGCTCCAGTGATTCATGTGGATGAAACCGGCGTGAATGTCGGTGGCAAGCGGCATTGGCTGCATTGTGCCTCCAATGCGCGGTGGACCTGTTTGTTCCCTCATCAAAAGCGGGGGGTTGAAGCCATGGATGCGATGGGAATTCTGCCAGGTTATCGTGGCATAGCCTGTCACGATCATTGGAAGCCTTACTACCAGTACAATGACTGCGCTCACGCTTTGTGTAATGCCCATCACCTGAGAGAACTGGAATATGCCTGGGACAAGGACGGGCAGCAGTGGGCGAAGGTGATGCAGGCATTTCTGTTGAAGTTGAATGAAAAGGTCAAAGATGCCGGAGGTCAGTTACCGACTCAAAAGGAGCGATATTATCGAAAAAAATATCGGGACATACTGGATGACGCTGAAAAAGAATGCCCGCCACCGGATAAATCACAGCGAAAAGCAGGCCAGAGGGGTAGGATAAAACGGTCGAAATCGCGCAATCTTCTGGAGCGACTCAGAGAGTTTGAGGATGATATTCTTCGCTTTATGGTGATTGATTTTGTGCCCTTCACCAATAATCGGGGTGAAAACGATATTCGGATGACCAAAGTTCAGCAAAAAATATCGGGGTGCTTTCGATCGCCGGAAGGGGCGGTGATATTTTCACGTATACGTGGCTATGTATCGTCTTGCCGCAAGCAGGGACTCACCGCCACTCATGCTTTAACCTCTTTGTTTCAGAGTACATTGCCTGGAATTTTCTCTGAATGTGCTGAATAGTTACAAAAAAATATGTATTGTTTATTTAGGTGAAGGAGAAAAAAAATTTATAGGGGCTGTGTTAATAGAGACTTCGTAATTTGGATGATTAAATGTTACAAAGGGAAAAAGCGGAACTGACTTTATTGTTTCGAGAAATGGGACTGCAACACATGCAAGTCAATCTGAACTGAAGAAGAGTATTCAAGGTGCCGGTGCTCGCAACAAAGGCCCGACAAATCAAACTTCCGAAATTAGCAACAACAGCGGGGACAGGCACTGTTAAAAAATGGACAAGCCTATAAAGACACTGGCGTTTGATTCTGGCATGCAGGCGCCATCCGCTGGTATAGAGCGTTTTTCTCGACCGCTGATCATCTTGTTGTTACTTTTTATAGGCTATCTGTGCACAGGTAGTGCCTATGCCGAGAGAACCACCACCTATTATCACACGGATGCGACGGGTTCAGTGGTGGCGGCTTCGGATGAAACGGGTGCCTTGTTATGGCGAAAGAGCTATCGTCCCTACGGTGATAAGGTCGATGATGGCGAGGGCAGTCCGCATTCGTTGTCCTTTACCGGTAAACCTCACGACGAGGCGACTGGTCTGACGTATATGGGTGCCCGGTATTACGACCCCGCGATAGGTCGGTTTATGGGGATTGACGCGGTGGGTTTTCAGGCTGATAATCCGGTCAGTTTTAATCGCTATGCGTATGCGAACAACAATCCCTATAAATATGTAGATCCGGATGGCAATGCGGCGTTTCTCATACCGCTGGTAGTGATGGTCGCCAAGGAGCTGGCGGCGGAAGGCTTCGAACGTGCGACGGGCATGCCGGCGTTGTTTTCGGGGAAGGGGGCGGCGAAGTTTCTGAGTAAGAAGCTTTTGAAGAAGGAGGGTAAGGATGCTACAAAGGGACCAGATTTCTATCGTGGCGCTAAACCTGGAGCTGCGCCTGATTTTACTCCGCGACCCAATGAATTTAAGGTAGACAAAGTTACAGGTACAGTGAAACCAACTCATGGTGTTTCTGTGTTTGATAATCCAAGTAGTGTTTCTTCGAAGGGATTTGTTCCACATAAAGTGGATCAGAGCTCAGTACCTGACACCCTCCAGATTATTCAGCGGGGCAAAGTTCCACGTCATTTTGAAATCACTCCAAAACCTGGGGCTAATCTTACTCCGCAGCAGTTTATTGATGCATGTAGCAAAATCAGTTGCTCTAATTAAAGGTATAACTATGATCAACTATCAGCTTAAACTACCAGATGATTTCGAAGAGTATGCTTGGGAGGTGGAATCCAAAGGCTGGTTTCAAGCTCTTGCAGAGTTTGATGGTGTACGCTATCAAATAACATTTTATGATCAAGCGAGACTTACTCAAGATATCGATGATGAATTGGAGGATGAACCCATATTTTTCGAAAGTAATCTGTTGGTATTGGAATCAGTTGATCGTAGTCATATGGAAAAGGCTATTGAATACCTTGCTAATTCAGGTAAATACAAGGGTATGATGCAGGAGTAAACTACACTTAATTGAAGCAGTAATGCTACAAAGGGAGGATTACCTGATAATGCTATTGTATGCCGTGATGGTAGTTGTACTGCCGATAGGTTTACAAGCGGTTCTGGCGTTACGACGGATGCTGCCGGAAAGCTTGATGGTGTGTCTGTAAATAGTGCCCCAGGCAAATCACTTCAAGAGTTAACCCAAGGTATTCCTCATAAGAAAGTTGGTGTGACAACCGTCGGAGATGTACGTAGGGCATAGCAACAGTGGGGACAGGCACTGTTAACGATCCATTTTCTCTGCTGGGGTACTAACCATGGACAAGCCTATAAAGACACTGGCGTTTGATTCTGGCATGCAGGCGCCATCCGCTGGTATAGAGCGTTTTTCCCGACCGCTGGTCGTCTTGTTGTTACTTCTTATCGGCTATCTGCACACAGCGCACAGATAGTGCCTGTGCCGAGAGAACCACCACCTTCAAGGACGGTCATCCGGTGGCACGGTGTGGGGACGTAACTTTAGTTGCGTCTCCCTAGAATGGTGCCACTCCCCTACCGGCTACGCTGAAACTACCCCGCGGTATCCTGCAAGCGGTGCTACTGGCACAGGGGAGTGGTCCCCTCCAAGAAGGACAGGTAAAACCTGCCCCACACTGTGCCACCAGCGGCGGTGCCCATATCAAGATTTAAAAGAGTGTGACGGTATCCTTTTGTTTTCGTTAAGTTATTTTTAAGCTCTTTACAACCGGTTGTAAAAAGACTTGCAACCGGTTGTATCAAGGCGTAATCTAATTTCGGTCGCATCTTTCCTACCCGGGCGGCCAACCCTTACACAGCCAAAAATATAACCAAAAAGAGAGCGATCACGCCAGCGAGCGAGGAGGGAAAATGTTTCTGCAAGAAGAGAGATTCAATCGAGCCCTGGCGGTTCTGCCGGTCGCGATGGCAGCGGTGGTATTGAGTCAGGTATCCAGCCAGGCAAGGGCCCAGACCAGTGGCGATGCGATGATGATCGAGGAGGTGGTGGTGACTGCGGTGCCCCGCGCAGTCAATAAACTCCAGGCCAGCGTCTCCGTCAGCAGCATCAATACCGACGACGTCTACAAGGTCGCGCCCCGTTCCATTGCCGAGGTGTTCCGCAGCCTGCCGGGCATACGCGCCGAGAGTTCCGGCGGTAACGGCAATGCCAATATCACCGTGCGCGGGATTCCGCTGGCAACCGGCGGCTCCAAATACATGCAAATACACGAGGACGGCCTGCCGGTGCTGGAGTTCGGCGATATCAACTTTGGCAACACCGACAACTTCACCCGCTTCGACTGGACCATCAAGCGCATCGAATCGATTCGCGGCGGTTCCGCCTCGACACTGGCCAGCAACTCACCCGGCGGTGTTATCAATATGATCAGCAAAACCGGCGAAGAGGAGGGCGGCAGCTTCGGGGTAAGCTTCGGCGTCGACTACGATGAACTGCGCTCCGACTTCGAATACGGCGGCGAAATTACTGACGGCCTGCGCTTTCATATCGGCGGCTTTGTCAGAGACGGCGAGGGTATCCGCGATACCGGTTACCGCGGCGACAACGGCGGCCAGCTTAAATTCAATATCACCAAAGAGCTGGATAACGGTTATATCCGTTTCCTGGCCAAGACGCTGGATGACAAGGTGACAACCTACCTGCCGGCACCGGTGCGGGTAAAAAGCAACGGCAGCTTCGGCAGCGTGCCCGGCTTCGATGCCAGCACGGAAACCCTGCACTCGGCCAACACCACGCGCATCAACACCTTCGATGCCTTTGGCAACCCGCGCAACCGCGATTTGCGCGACGGGATCGAGTCGAAAGTGGATGCTTTCGGGGTCGAGGCCAGGTTTGAAATCGAGCCGGGCTTGACCCTGGTGGAGAAATTTCGCAACGCCAGTATCAGCGGCAGTTTTATCGCGCCGTTTACCGATACACTGGGTGATTTCGGACCGCAGTCGGCGGCGTCGATGGCGGCGACCATCTGCGCCAATACCGCCCAGGCGCCAGGCTCCGGACAGCCCGCTATCGACTGCAGCGCCACCTCGGTCACCCTGGCCAACGGTCCCGGCGCCGGCGATCCCTACAGTGGCCTGGCGTTCCTGAATCTGCTCTTTGACACCTCGCTGAAAGATCTGGGCAACACCATCAACGATATCAATTTAACCAAAGAGTTCGACAATGGTCCGACCGTGACGGTGGGTTTTTATTACTCCAAACAGTCGATCAGCACACAGTGGAACAGTTGGCCCGTCTTTATTCAAACCGTGGACGGCAGCGACTCCCAATATCTCGATATCCGCGATGCCAACGGCACGGCGCTGGTGGACAATGGCCTGTGGGCGCCGAGCTTCCTGTCGTTTGTCTGGGACCTCGACTACACGGTTACCGCCCCCTACCTGAACCTGGGCTTCGATATCGGCGACGACCTCACCATTGACGTCAGTGTGCGTCGCGATACGGTCGAGGCATCCGGCGAGCAGATTGCGGTTTGTTGCGGCGGCAATGGCGATGTGGACCTCAACGGCGATGGCCTGATCAACACCCTGCAGGAAGATGCCGATTCTGTGCTGGCCTCTTTCAGCGGCGGCGTCATCAACCTGACACCGGGCCAGCGCGCCTCCCAGGTCGTCAACTACGAAGCCGACGATACGTTTTATTCCCTCGGCGGCACTTATTTGCTGGGTGATAATTCCTCGGTGTTTGCCCGCTACAGTGAAGGCGGTCGCGCCGTCGGTGATCGGCTGTTGCAAATCAGTAATACCCTGAACCCCGACGGCTCACTGACACGCACCACCGACGGCTACGATAACGTGGAGCAGTTGGAGATCGGTTACAAGTTCAACGGCGACAGGATCGATTTGTTTGCCACCCTGTTCGATACCACCACTGAAGAGTCCCAGGCGGAACTGACCAGCGGTGTGACCTTCGTGCGCGAATATGACGCCACCGGGCTCGAACTCGAGATGGCCTGGCAGGTGCTGGACAGTTTTGATGTGCTGGCCAACGTCACCTGGACCGACGCCGAGATTACTTCCGACGTCAATAATCCAGCCCTCGAAGGCAACACCCCGCGGCGCCAGGCGGACTTTATCTACACGATCACCCCGCGTTACGAAACCGATCGCTACAGCGTCGGGCTGACTTTACAGGGCTCCACCGACTATTACGTGCAGGACAACAATGACCTCGAACAGGAAGGCTACACCCTGGTTAACCTGTTTGCGTTGTGGAACGTTACCGACACGCTCAGCGCGTCGTTCAATGTCAACAACCTGACCGACGAATTTGTCGTTACCGAGGTGGAGGAGGGGACGGCGGCAGCGGGCGATATTGTGCGTGCCCGGCCGTTGAGCGGTACCTCCACATCGGTAAGCTTCAGGTACACATTTTGATAATGGTTCAATGGCGTTGCCCTGACCGCCTGCCGGGTGCTGAGGCCTGGCCCGGGCGGACGATATCGGTGTTAACGTTCAACGCGATTGCCGCTAGACCATGACCAGCAGTAAAGGCAACGGGGGTTGGCAGGGGGAAGCCGGGTTTAACGACCGGCTGCAGCAGTATCGACAGCAGGCTCTCGGCGCCCTCGGTGACCTCTACGGCCAGCGCCCCGATTTTACTGAGGTCACGTCCCGGGTCTTTGCCGAATTGCGCCTGGCCAACCGCGCCCGCCCCGAGGTGCTGGGTGAACTCGACCAGGCGCGCGAGCAGGTCGCTACAGATTGGTATCAACAACCGGACCTGATCGGCTATACCTGTTATGTCGATCGGTTCGCCGGCGATTTCGACGGCGTCGCCCGGCGCATTCCCTACCTGAAGTCCATGGGCGTCAGTTATCTGCATTTGCTGTCGGTGTTGAAGTCGCGAGCGGGCGACAGCGACGGCGGTTTTGCCATTGAGGACTATCGCCAGACCCATGCCGAACTGGGTGGCATCGACGATTTGGAGCGCCTCGCCGCCGCGTTGCGGAAGGCCGGCATCAGCCTGTGTATCGACTTCGTCTACAACCACACGGCCAGGGAACATCTGTGGGCGCGCAAGGCCCTGGCGGGCGAGCAGCGCTACCGGGACTATTACTACCTGCTCGAAACCGAAGCCGAGAAACAGGCCTATGAATCCTATCTTGACGAAGTTTTCCCGGTGTCGGCGCCGGGCAACTTTACGTTCGAGCCGGCGTTGGACGCCTGGGTCTGGACCACGTTTTATCCGTTTCAATGGGACCTGAACTACCATAATCCGGAAGTGTTTCTGGAAATGCTGAAAAACCTGTTGTTCCTGGCCAACAAAGGGGTCGAGGTGTTTCGCATGGATGCGGCAGCTTTCTCCTGGAAGCGGGCCGGCACCGACTGCCTCAATCAGCCGGAGACCCACGCCCTGTTGCGCGCGTTTCGCGCCCTGGTGGCGATCGCCGTGCCCAGCGTTATTTTGAAGGTGGAGGCGATTGTCGGCGCGCGTCAGGCCACGATGTATTTCGGCGCGGGCGATTACCAGGGGCGCGAGGGGCATATCGCTTATCACAATGCCCTGATGGCGTCGCTGTGGCGCTCGCTGGCGCTTGAAGAAGCGACCAAAACCGCCCACCTCCTGCGCGATCTGCCACACAATCCCGCCGGCACCGCCTGGGTGAACTACATTCGCTGCCACGACGATATCGGCTGGGGCACGCTGCTCGACAGTGCCGCTGCCCACTGGTCTTCCGATGCTGCCGAACTGGAACGGGTGGCGGATTTTTACGCCGGCTCGAGTGCCGCTGGCCAGACTTATGCCCGCGGGCAGCGGTTTGAGACCCAGGCTGAACACCGGGTGCACGGCACCAACGGTACCCTGGCGTCGCTGGCCGGCCTGGAGCAGGCGCTGCAGGACGGCGATCGCGCCGCGGTGAACCTGGCGGTGGCCCGTATCACAGTGTTATACAGCATCATTTTTTCCCAGAGCGGTGTGCCCCTGATCAATATGGGGGATGAAGTAGGGTTGTTGAACGACTACACACAGAGCGCCGCCGGCAGCGGACGGGACGGTCGCTGGTTGCACCGACCCGCCTTACAGGGCCCGCAGGCCCCTTTGCACCGCCAGGCCGCCAAGCGCATTCAAGCCGCGCTGGCCCAGATGGCACGGGTGCGCGCCGCGCAACCGGTGTTTCACGCTCAGGCAGAGGTGGATATTCCAACGCTGGCGGCGCCGGCGGTGTTGGGCTGCGTGCGCCGCTACCGGGGGCAGAGGCTTGTCGCGCTGGCTAATTTCAGCGGTCGCGCCGGTGCGGTTGGGCTGGATGAAATTGGAGCGCCGGATGGCTGCCGGGACTTAATCGGTACGGCTTGCGCCGGCGCTGACGGCACACTGACACTGCCGCCTTATGGTTACGCCTGGCTGCTATGCTGAGCGGCCGAGGAGTGGTGGCGTCATGTTTCTTGTAACTATGAATTCTTTTCCATGAATTCATCAATGGCATCTAAGAGCTTATGCATTTCAGTGAATGGATTCAGTTGATAGGGTTTGGGGGCCTCTATTCCTGATGAATTCACAGTAGCCTTATTCATTTTGTCTGCTCTCGATTTCGCATCTAACACGTTTTTATCAAGGTAAGAATATAACGACGCAGCGCTCTTTTCGTACTTATTAAGACCGGCTTCTGCAAGGTGATTGCAAAGCTGGCTGTTTTTATATAGATCGTCATAATTTAAGTATGGTGCTGTGACTTCTTGAAAATGAAGTAATAACCAAATCTCGAAACATACATTCGAAAGAGCTATATTTAGTCGGTTTCCAGCTTTTTCATAGGCTTTTTTGTGCAGGTTGTCGGGGTACTTCTGATTCGACTCTCTGTCGTAAACAACCCAAAAAACATCTTCATCAGGTGTGGAGCGGTTTTTTTGTTGTTTCAAAGCCTCTTCGACTAATTGAATGGGCGTGTTTTTTGAAGTTTTTTCGATGTGTACTATTTTTAGCCTTCTATTTCCTTGATGCTTGGCATTTATATATCCATTAATGTAATTTGGCTCGGTTTTCTCTCCTTCACAATAAATATGCATTACGGGTTTTGGCTGCCTTACCCGTTTACCTCTCTTTTTAGGCATTTAGCTTGCACCATGTCTTAAGATTTCGGATATTTTTTCCTTGTTAATTCGAGGAATAGCACCAAACCTGCCTTCTTCATACCATTTTCGAAAGGGACTGTTGCTCTTTACTTTTGATTTGTCATATTCATCCAAGCTGTGAAAAAGAGATGCCCCATTTTCTTTTTCAACAAACCAAATTTGATCTCGCCGAAGTAAATTGGGAGACATTAGATTAATATTGTGAGTTGTAAAAATGAGTTGAGCATTGTTTGTATTTACTTCTGAAGAGTTAAATAAGGAAATCAAAAATTCCACCACATGTGGATGAAAACTATTGTCTAGCTCATCTAGTAGTAAAACCCCCCCATATTCAAATGCCTCCAACAATAAGGGTAGAGTATTAAAGAGTTTGACGGTGCCGGAAGATTCCATTTCTTCAGTAAATTTAACCACACCACCATTTTGGTCTTTGTGTGAAAAATACGCTTTTCTACGCCGATCCTTCAATATCTTTTTTCTCAAAGGTTCAGGGACCGAAGAGGAAAAATCAATACCCCCGTCATCAAATTCACTATCTTTAAATTCAACCTCAACAATACCCGTGTCAATATGACAAAGTAATTTTGAGATTTTTTGGACGATTTCGCTGTCATCTTTCCAATCGAACATTGCAACTTGTTGTCCTGCACCTAAGTGAAAGATGTCTTTTCTAAAATAATTATATATGCCCTGGATCACCTCAGATGCATCAGCGCTATTTCCTGCTTTTGACAGGTAGCTATTGTTTCTGAAACATGCGACTCGCTTTTTTCCACCTTTGTAGTGTGTTCCAAATTTTATGTCTTGCCAGCTATCTCCCTCTTCTCTTTTGAACAAATTGGCTTTAATTCGTCCGGGGTAGAAATCTAGCGATTCAGTAATAATTGAATTGCTATCAAAGGAAACGGCATATAAAAACCTCCTGGCGTCCGGACCGAAAAATTCGATTTCAAATTCGACGGGCTTCAAAGGCTCTGAAGCAGATAACTTAAAAGGTTCGTAGCAAGGAATTTCATCTCCGTCCTTGAGGTCGCCACTTCGGCAAATAATATATCTCAACGCCTCAAAAGCCAGCAGCAGGTTTGACTTCCCCGAGGCGTTGGCGCCATAAACGCCGCAACTTTTGAGTACACCGATCTTACCATCCCCGGGGAAGGCGATATTATTCTTAAGGTGTCTTGGTGTGCTTTCAGCACACAAACTTATGGTCTGTTTCTCTTTAATCGAGCGGAAATTGGCGATTGTAATATCAATAATCATGACTAAATTGCTCTAAATGGCAGTATTTGAACAAATATTTTCAAATATCAGCATTACAGTAGAGCTATTATTAGCTGGTTTGAGTGGTAGTACAATATGTTGAGTTGTATTTTGTATGGCCCTTAAGGGCAAAACCGGAAAATATTTAGCAAAAGTAGCCCTTTGAAGCGAATTAAGTGTATTTCATAGGTCAGAATATGACCAGGCTGGCCAAGGCGCCGGCTTTTCCGTTGCGGTTTCGCCGCCAACCCAAAATCGCGCTTGCTGGCCTGGTGGCGTCAGCCGCCGGAGGATTTTCTGACGATCAACTCGGTGTCCAGTACCCTGCACGGCGGCGTTTCGCCATCGATGGCGGCGAGCAGATTGTCCACCAGCAGGCGTCCGCCCTCGGTGCGGTCCTGGCGGATACTGGTGAGCGGCGGGTTGTAAAAAGCGGAAATGGCGACATCGTCGTAGCCGACCACCGCGACGTCTTCCGGTACCCGGATACCCTCTTCCTGCAGCGCGGTAATCGCCGCCATCGCGAACAGGTCGCTGACGGCAAAAATGGCGTCGAAGGTGACGCCCGCTTCGATAAGCTTTTTGGTGGAGGCATAACCGGCGCTGCGACTGTGGCGCGCCGGTCTTTCCAGTTGCTTGTCGATGGGCAGGCCGACCTCCAGCAGCGCGCGCTGATAGCCCGCGTGACGCAAACTGACCTCGGGCAATGTGGTGTAACCCAAAAACACGATATGCCGGCGACCCTGATCGATCAGGTGGCGGGTGGCTTTGTAACCGCCGAGTTCGTTGTCACTGCCGACGGTGGCGTAGTGCTGGCCGTCGTCGACCTCGGCTCCCCATACCGAGAGGCCTTTGAAGTGCTCGGCAATTTCATTGATCTTTTGGTGTTGTGAACCCTGGCCGATCAGTATCACGCCGTCGGTGGTGTGGGCGTTGATAAAATCCTCGATCCAATTGCCGGTCTGCGGGTGGGTTTTGGCGAGCAATAACTGGTGCCCTTTTTCGTTGACGGCCTCGGCGATGCCGCCCAGCAGTTCCAGAAAGAAAGGGTCCGATATGCGCCAGTCACCTTTGTTGGCCGACGGCAGCAACACGGCGATGGTCAGGGAGTTCTGCAGGAAAAAGTTGCGGGCGTTGGTGTTGATACGGTAGTTGTGCTCCGCGGCCAGCTTTTGAATCAGGGCACGGGTCTCTTTGTTGACCAGATCGCTGCCGGCCAGTGCTCTCGATACGGTCGATTTCGATACCCCCGCCATCTTCGCCAGGTCGGACATCAGCAGTGCGCGCTTGCGAGAGCCTTTCATTGTCACCCGATTTGTTTACTGTCGTCTTTTGTTTACTGTCGTCTGTCGTTCAACGTTGGACGGCCGCGGCACCGGTGTCGGGCGCGCCCGCAAACCTATAGTCTGCGTATGTTGCAGTCAGGTCAAGGGGCAGACTATAACCCGATGCGGCAGCTAAAGTCTTGATCTAGGACATGCCGGTCAGTCACGGGTCGCCGGCCAACGGCCCACCACCTCGCCGGCGGCAAACGCGATCAGTTCCCCGGGGGCGAGTGCGGTCCAGGTCTCGTTGGTGGTCAGGGGCTCGGTCGCGATGACGCTGACTACATCGGTGGGGGTGGTGTGTTCGGCAAAGTTGACGGTCAGTTCGTTGTCCTGCAATTGCGCTTTGCCAAACGGTGCCCGCCGGGTTATCCAGTGCAGCTTGGTGGAACAGTAGACGAACAGCGTTTGCGCATTCGACAGCAGCATATTGAAGACACCGTAGTCACTGAGTGTCCGGCAGCAGCGGTGTAGCACCGCACCGAGTTCGGCGCTGGACGCTGTGGTCGGCACCTCACCGGCGATTTGCTGTAACAGCCAGCAAAAAGCGTGCTCACTGTCGGTGGTGCCCACCGGCCGGAACTGCCCGAGCGGCAGCTCGGTGAAGTTTTGCAACTGGCCGTTGTGGGCGTAGCACCAATAGCTGCCGTGCAGTTCGCGGATAAAAGGGTGGGTGTTTTCGAGGCAGATGTTGCCCACATTGGCCTGGCGAATATGGCTGATCACGGTTTCGCTTTTGATCGGGTAATTGCGCACGAACCGGGCGATTTCCGAGGTATAACTGGGTGCCGGATCGCGAAATTCGCGGATGCCGCGGCCCTCGTAGAAGGCGATGCCCCAGCCGTCTTTGTGGGGACCGGTGGCGCCGCCGCGGTTCATCATCCCGGCCCAGGAAAAGCAGATATCGGTCGGCACGTTGGCGCTCATGCCCAGGAGTTCGCACATGGTCGAGACCTGAGTTGCATAAAAAGTTACAGCCTGTTGGGAAAACTTTACCGCTAACGGGGCAAAGTCTATCGCTCGCCGCGCCGGCGACAGGCTGTCAGCGCGCTGCTGCTAATGCGTTGCCGCTATTAGCGCGTTGCTATTATTAACGCGTTACTATTATTGGCGCGTTGCAATCGCCTGCCTCACCGAGGCCAGCTTTACACAGATTACAAACACCTGCATCGCCGTATCCAGCTCTGCCACGTTGGGCACGGTGGGGGCGATACGGATATTGCTGTCATCGGGGTCGCGACCATAGGGAAAGGTCGCGCCGGCGGGTGTCAGTTTGACGCCCGCCGCTGCCGCCAGTCGCACCACCTCCGCCGCCAGCCCCGGGCGCGTGCTGAAAGAGATAAAGTAGCCGCCGCTGCCGCTTTCCCAACGGCCCAGGTCACAGTGGCCAAACGCGGCTTCCAACTGATCGAGCACACAGGCAAAGCGCGGTTTGATGATCTGTGCGTGTTTTCTCATGTGGTCGTGCAGCGCCGCCAGCGAGGGAAACAGGCGAGCATGGCGCAACTGGTTGACCTTATCGGGACCGATGGTGGCGATTCCCAGGGAACCTTTGAAGGCGTTCAGGTTGGCGGCGCTGGCCGCCATAAATGCCACTCCGGCCCCGGCAAACGTGATTTTAGAGGTGGAGGCAAACTGAATGACTGAATCCTCGGTACCCTGTTTGCGGCAGCAGTCCATAATGCTCGCCAGTGCCGCCGGCGTGTCGCCGAGGTCGTGAACGGCGTAGGCGTTATCCCAAAACACCCGAAAGCCGGCGCCGGCGATACGCCCGAGTCCGGCGATCCGCTCGACCACCGCAGCGCTGTAGACGGCTCCGGTCGGGTTGGAATACTTGGGTACGCACCAGAGGCCCTTGATCGCCGGGTCGTTGCGCACGAGGTTTTCCAGCGCGTCCATATCCGGGCCGGCGGCCGTCATGGGGACCGTCAGCATCTCGATACCCAATTGCTCGCAGATGGCGAAATGGCGGTCGTAGCCGGGCACCGGGCAGACAAACTGTACCGGCTGCTGCCGGCTCCAGGCGCTTTGCGGGCCGTCAAAACCAAACAGGTAGGCGTGCAGTACCGCCTGGAACATCAGCGTCAGGCTGCTGTTGCCGCCGACGAGTACCTCGCCGTCGTCGACTTGTAGAATTTCGGCGCCCAGGCGTTTCATTTCTTTGATGCCGTCGATACCGCCGTAGTTGCGGGTATCGGTACCATCGGCGCTGGTATAGTCGCCGGCGAGAATGCCGTCCATAGCGTTCGACAGGGACAGTTGCTCGGCGGACGGTTTGCCGCGGGTCAGATCGAGATTGAGTGAGCGGGACTGCAATTGTTCGTATTCAGCGTTCAGGTCCCGTTCCCATTGCTGCAGCTTCTCGGCGGTGGCTTGATCCAGTTGCAAGACAATTTACCCCAGTTTGGTTAAAGTGCAGCCGCGATGCGAGGCTGGGCGCGGAGCCTGAAATGAAAGAGGACGGGCATTATAACGCCAATACCGGCAAGTTTTAATTGGGTTTGGCGATTTTCTTCGCGGCCCTGTGGTGACCGCAGGGTGGCATTAAACAGTGGAGTCCATGTGGATATTAAAGTGATCTTGACGGTTTTTGCGACGGTGTTTGTGGCGGAGCTGGGGGATAAAACCCAACTGGCCACCATGCTGTTTGCGGCGGATAAATCGGTAGATAAATGGGCGGTTTTTGCCGGCGCCTGCCTGGCCCTGATTGCAGCCTCGGGGCTGGGTGTGCTCGCCGGCGGTGTCGTGTCGAACTATCTCGGGCCGAAAACCCTGTCGGTGGTTGCCGGTATCGGTTTTATTGTGATCGGCTGCTGGACGCTGTGGCGGGCCTGAACTGTTCTTCAAGGCCCGTAATTCTTTTCTCAAAGGCCCGCGTTCCTCAAGGCCGATAGGCACGCAGGAACATGTCGACGCAACTGCGGTTGTAGCTGTCCAGCTCCTCCGCGCTGTGTTGCTGTTCCAGCCCCAACACTGCCCGAAACGGCGCATCCCCATTGATCATGGATAAAAACTGTGAGGCGGCGTGGCGGGCGTTGTCCAGCGCCAACTCGCCCCGGTCTGCCTGGCTCTGCAGGTAGTTTGTCAACAACTCCACCAGGGGTTGCGGCCCGGCCTCGTAGAACATTTGAGACACCTCCGGGTGCTGTTCGGCGCCGCCGACACAGACTCTGTGGACCCTGACGGCGCCCTCGCTAAGCAGTAGCTCGATAAAGTTTTGCGCCAGTTTCAGCAACACTTCCCGCGGTGGCAAGTCACATTGGAAAAAGTCGGCGTCGAGGGCATTGACGATGCATTTGTGCCGGATCGAGGCAATAAACAGCCCCTGCTTATCGCCGAAGTGACTGTAGACGGTCTGTTTGGACACCCCGGCCGCCTCGGCGATCTGGTCCATACTGGTCCCCGTATAACCGTTGGTGGCAAACAGGTTGGCGGCGGTATCGAAAATCTGCTGGCGCTTTTCCTCACTGCGCGAGCGACCTCTGGGCTGGAGGCTGGCGGCTGCAGGCCGATCGGTTGCCGGATGATCGATATTATCTGTGGTCATGGCGCGAAAGATATCACCTCAGGTAGCTGGCTAACAGGTCTTTCAGTGTAGCGATTTTGCGATATGAAAAATAGACTAGACCGTCCAGTATGATTTGTCTATACTCCATCAAACTGGACTGCCCAGTTTGATTTGTCGGGTTTCACGACCCGGAGCTACTTCGAGGTACCGCAATGATCCTCTATTCCTTCTCCCGCATTCAGATGCTGCTGATTGCCGCTTTGATCGGCCTGGCCGGCGTGATTCTGGCGGCGCTTGGCGAGGACCCCGGCGAAGCGGTGTTGGCGCCGTATTTTCACCGCGTCAGCCCACTGGTACTGAGCGAACAAAGCAGTTACCAGGTCGAGCGCCGCTTCAGCGGCGAAGTCAGCGCCCGCCAGCATGCCGATATGGGTTTCGAACAGGCGGGCAAGCTGGCAGAGGTGCTGGTGGATGAGGGTGAAACCCTGGCCGAGGGCGATGTGCTGGCAGTCCTGGATACGGAACTGCTGCGCATCGAGCGGCGCGAACTCGATGCGCAACTGGCTGAAACCCGGGCGCAATTGCAGCTCACCGAGGCCAGCTTGCGGCGCCAGCGCTCCCTGCGCCAGAGCGGCTTCACCTCCGAACAGCGGCTGGACGAACTCGATGCGGAGCGCGCGGCGTTGATCGCCAGTATCGCCCGGCTGGATGCGTCGGTGGCGTCGGTGGCGTCGCGGATTCGCAAATCCACCCTGACAGCCCCGTTCGACGGGGTGGTAACCCGGCGCTTCGCCGATCAGGGGGTGGTCCTGAACGCGGGCGTAGCCGTCCTGCGTTTGCAGCAGCAGGGGGCTATGGAGGCCCATATCGGCGTGCCGGTGCGCATGTTGCCGATCCTGCAGCCGGGCGATCCCAGCCGCATTGAAGTCGACGGCAATACCCTGGCGGCGCGGGTGCTGGCGGTCGGTGCCGATGTCCATGCCGTTACCCGCACCGTGATGGTTCGCTTTCGCCTGCCCGATGATGCCCTGGTGGTCAACGGTGACCTCGCTTACCTCACCCTCACCGAAACGGTCGACAGCCCCGGCTTTTGGGTGCCGGCAGCGGCGATAACCGACGGCATTCGCGGTCTTTGGAGTGTTTATTTACTCGCTGCCGATGAGAATGGCACGGCCGGGGCCGGTAACGCGTACCGGCTGGAATCCCGCGACATCCAGGTTATCCACGCCAACCGCGAACAGGTGTTTATCAACGGTGCCGTCAGCAGTGGCGAGAAGCTGGTGGCAGCCGGTCTGCACCGGTTGGTGCCCGGTCAGCGGGTCGTTCTCAAACGAACTGCCGACGCGTTGGCGCAGGAATAGGCGGGGCGCATAATGGTGAGGAGTTTTGTCGAAAACGGCCGGGTCGTTGCTCTGGTTATCGCCCTGCTGATTGTCTCGGGCCTGGGGGCTTTGTCGACCCTGCCGCGCAGCGAAGACCCCTATATAACCGGGCGCTCCGCAGCGGTGTTAACGCCGTTTCCCGGTGCCAGCGCGGAGCGGGTGGAGGCACTGGTTACCGAGAAGCTGGAAAACAAGCTGCGCGAGCTGGCGGAACTCAAGCACATCACTTCAGTGTCCCGCTCGGGGCTGTCGTTTATCACGCTGGAACTGGAAGATCAGATCGGCCCGCGCCAGGTCGATCTGATCTGGTCGCGAGCCCGGGACCTGCTGGAAGAGGCGCAGGCAGACATGCCCGCCGGTGCCCTGCCGTCGAGCCTGGATGAGGATCGGGTGCATGCCTACACCGTGTTGGTGGCGCTGACCTGGGCCGGCAGCAGCCCGCCGGAAATGGCGGTGCTCGGGCGCTATGGCGAGGAGCTGGAGAGTCGCCTGCGCAGTATTACCGGCACTGACCTGGTATCGCTGCGCGGTCCGCCGCGCGAAGAGGTACTGGTGGCGGTCGACTCTCACAAACTTGCCAGCCTGGGTCTGTCCGCCGGCGAGGTGGGGACCGCGCTGGCCGGGGCCGACGCCAAGGTGGCGGCGGGGCAACTCTACAACGATAACTTCCGGGTCGCCGTGGAGGTGGCCGGGGAACTGGATGATCTGGAGCGGGTGCGCCGGGTGCCGCTGAAAGTCGATGCCGACGGCACGGTGATCCGCATCGGCGATGTGGCCCGGGTCAGCCGCCAGGAAAAGTTGCCGGCAGACGAACTCGCCATAGTGCACGGCAACCGGGCTGTAGTGGTGGCCGCGCGGATGGTGCCGGCGGTGCGGGTCGACCAGTGGACGGCGCGGGTCGAGCGCAGCCTGGCGCAGTTTTCCGCTACGCTGCCGGGCAATATCACCGCCGAAATCATTTTTAACCAGAACGACTACACCCGCGAGCGCCTGAGTCAGTTGATGAACAATGTCGCTCTCGGTTTTGTTTTGATCCTCACCGTGCTGCTTTTCACCCTGGGCTGGCGCTCGGCATTGATTGTGGCGGCGGCGCTGCCGCTGACGGCGTTTTTCACCCTGAGTTGCATGCAGTATTACGGGCTGCCGATTCATCAGATGTCGGTGACCGGCTTGATTGTGGCCCTGGGTATTATGGTGGACAACGCCATTGTGATGGTAGATACCGTGGCGCGGGAGCGGCAGCGCGGCGCCACTCGGGTGCAGGCGGTGCAGCGCTCGATTCGGCACCTGTGGCTGCCGCTGCTGGGGTCCACCACGACCACGATTCTGGCGTTTTTACCCATAGCGCTGATGCCGGGGCCGGCCGGAGAGTTTGTTGGCGGCATTGCGCTGTCGGTGGTGTTTTCGCTGGTGGGATCCTATGTTATTTCCCACACCTTGATCGCCGGTCTGGCGGGGCGCTGGATCAAACCCGCCACCGAGGGCCGCCAGCGCTGGTGGCAAAACGGCGTCTACTTCGGCGCCTTGAGTCGCTGGTTCGGGAGCTCCCTGGTATGGGCGCTGCGGCGCCCGCGCCTGACGCTGTTGTTGGTGGCGAGTGTACCGGCACTCGGTTTTGTCGCCGCCGCGCAGCTAACCGAGCAGTTCTTTCCCGCCTCCGATCGGGATATGTTCCATGTCGAGGTGTTTCTGCCGGAGTCGGCTTCACTGGACGCCACTCTGGAGCTGACTGCAGATGTGGGCCGCGTGATCGAGGCGCAAAACGGCGTGCGCGGCCTGCACTGGTTTGTGGGGGCCAGCGCACCGGCGTTTTACTACAACCTGATCGCCCGCCGCGACGGTGCCCAGTACTACGCGCAGGCGATGGTGACCGGCGCCGATTTTAAGGTGGTCAACCAGATGATTCCCAGGTTGCAGCGGCAGTTGGACGACCGCTTTCCCCAGGCACAGATTCTGGTGCGCAAGCTGGAGCAGGGGCCGCCGTTTAATGCACCGGTTGAGTTGCGAGTCTACGGGCCGAACCTGAATCGCCTGCGGGCGCTGGGTGACGAACTGCGCCGGGTGCTGGCCGCAACGCCCGATGTCTTGCACAGCCGGGCCACCCTCGGCAGCGCTGTGCCCAAGCTGTGGGTTTCGGTGCGCGAGGAAGACAGCAACCGCAGCGGCCTGCCGCTGACCGCGTTGTCGCAGCAATTACAAAATGCGCTGGACGGTGTGGTGCAGGGTTCGCTGCTGGAATCCACCCAGGAGCTGCCGGTGCGGATTCGACTCGACGGCGGCGAGCGCGCCGAACTGGCGGACCTGGCCTCCCTCGATTTTGTGCCGCCGCAGTTGCCGGGCGGCTACGCGGGCCTGCCGCTGGCGGCCATCGGCGAGCTGCAGGTATTGCCGGCGCGCGGTACGATTCCGCGGCGCGACGGCGAACGGGTAAACACTATCGAGGGGTATTTGCGCGATGGCGTTTTGCCGGCAGCGGTAGTGACGGCGGTTAAAGACACACTGCAGCGTGAGGGGTTTCAGGTGCCGGCCGGCTACCGGCTGGAATTCGGCGGCGAGGGCGAGAAGCGCAATGATGCCGTCGGCAATCTGTTGGCCTATGTCGGCGTGATTGTCACACTGCTGGTGGTAGTGGTGGTGTTGTCGTTTAACTCCTTTCGCATGAGCGCTATCATCTTCTCCGTCGCCATCCAGGCTGCGGGACTGGGGCTGCTCAGTGTCTATTTGTTCGATTACGCGTTTGGGTTCGTTGTGTTGATCGCCTTGTTGGGCTTGATCGGCTTGGCAATTAACGCGGCTATCGTCATCCTGGCGGAACTGAAGTCGGATGCCAACGCGGTGCGCGGTGATGAGACCGATGTGGTGACCGGTGTGCAAAACTGTGCCCGGCATATCACCTCGACCACCATCACCACTCTCGGCGGTTTTCTGCCGCTGATTCTCGGCGGCGGAGGCTTCTGGCCGCCGTTTGCCGTAGCCATTGCCGGCGGTACGCTGCTGACCACGCTGTTGTCGTTCTATTTCGTGCCGGCCGCTTTTATAGTGTTTGCGCAGCGACGTTCCTTTCAGCAAAGTGGCGCGCCGGCGCCGGCTTCGGCATAGGGTTGTCAATAAGGTGCCGGCGCCGCCGGGCGCACCGCGGGTGGCACCGCTGTGTCGGCCGGCGGCACCCGGTACTGGCGGATAATATCGGCCAGGCGACCTGTTTCCTGCAAGGTTTCTACGGCCCGACGCAGTTTGTCGTAGAAGTCGAGTCCGTCGATACAATAGAGGGCCACCGGTCGGGTATCGACCACCAGGGTGGTCAGGGGGCGGGTGAGGCGCTCCTGGCGGATCAGATAGGTCAGACTGGGTTCGGTGCCCGCCATGGCATCCACGCGCCCGCGTTTCAACATGCGGGTGCTCTGCAGGTAACCGTTGGTGGGAAAGCGGATAAAAGCATCGGCGGCGTCGAGTGCGTTGCTGAAGTGCATGCCGCGGGGCACTGCCACACGCAGCCGTCGCAGCGCTTGCAGCGAGCTTAAATCCAGATTTTTTTCGCCCATTACCACAATGTCTATTTCCCAGGGTATCTGCGCCACGAAGACAAACTGGCGGTCCAGCCGGGGCAGGCGCATGAAAATCGAGCAGGCGCACTGGCGGTTGCGCATTCTTTGAGAAATGCGGGGGACGGAGTACACGTTGTGCACGGTATCGAGTTTCGCTGAGCGACTAATCGCTTTCAGCATATCGATAAAAATACCTTTTACCTCGCCGCCCGGAGTTTTGAAACCCCCCGGAGTTTTGAAACCCCCCGGTGTTTTGAAACTCCCCGGTATTTTGAAACCCCCCGGTATTTTGAAACCATAGGGCGCCAGGTTCATGGCGTCGAAGCTCAGCGGTTCGCTGATGGCGAGCGCGGGTAGACAGGCGATCAGCAGACCTCTAGACAGGCGAGCGAAAAAACCGGCTAAGCGTGCGTCCAAGAACCATTTCAACAAATGGCCCGAGCCACTTCCCCCCGGCTGTTGCGACTTTTGCAGTCGGCGCGCAGGTTGGCGGTAAACTGTCGGCTTGGCAAGCGCTGTCGGTCCGGACTCCGGTGATGGGTGAGTCAACAGCGATCTCCCGGTGATTCAGTTTCGACTTCCGATACGCGCCGGCGGTTGCGATAAAATTGACCGGCGATGCCTGCGGATTATCGTCCTATCGCCGGGCAAAAGCAAAACCCGCCTCTGGGGCGTAATGTCTATGTCTCTTTAGGCTCCCACCACACGGTTGCGCCCACCCTGTTTGGCGCGATACATCATCCGGTCGGCCCGTTCCAGCAGACTGTCCACACTGCGGTCGATATCGCAAAGCGTGGCGACACCGACACTGACGGTAACTCGCACCGTTCCCGGGCCGAGATTAAACGAGGCGACTTCGATGCCGCGCCGAATGCGCTCCGCCAGTTGCATGGCGCCGCCCAGATTGGTTTCCGGGCAGCAAACGGCGAACTCTTCACCGCCCATGCGGGCGATGATATCGATATCGCGGCAGCTCTTGCGCAACACATCGGCCAGCATGCACAGGGCTTTATCGCCGAGGGCGTGGCCAAACCTGTCGTTGAGTGCTTTGAAATGATCGGCATCGATCATGATCGCCGACAATTCCCGCTGAAACCGCTGCGCCTTGGCCAGCTCGCGGGTGGCGAGTTCGTAAAAGCGGCGGCGGTTGAAAGTCTGGGTCAGCGGGTCGATGGAGGACAGGGTCAACAGGTACTCGTTGGCCCGCTCCAGTGCCTCCTGGTTGAATTTGACCCGCAGCGCCATACGCAGGCGGGCGGCGAATACGGTCAGCTTCACCGGTTTGAGAATATAATCCTGGGCTCCGAGGTCGAGTGCTTGCACCGCCTCGGCCTCAGTATTGGCAGCGGACAGCATTATCACAGGGATGCGTTTGAAAGCCGGGTCCCGGTCCCGCAGCAGTTCCTGCAACACATCGAGACCGCTGAGGCCCGGCAGGGTGACATTGAGGAGAATGACATCGGGTATTTTGCGGCGCGCCATTTGCAGGCCGCCGCCGCCGGATGTGGCCACCTCAACGTCGTAGCCGTGGTTGCGGAGGTAGCGCCAGATACCCCTGACCGTCATCGGCCTGTCATCAATGATTAGCACTCTGGCCATATTTGCTTACCAGCGTGGGTTCCCGTGTCAGCATCGATAAAAAAGAACATTTTGCCGCCAAAAACCCGACTTGTATATCACTAAAATGGGTTTAGAGACTTGTCTGCTTATAAGTGAGCGTTTTTAAGGCGGGCGGGCTAAACGCGCCAATAGGGAATCTGTATCAACTGGCGGTCAGTCGGGTTGTGTATAATGGCCGGCATACCGATAGCCTGGCGCGGTCTATCGCCATGCCTCTGTTGAGAGCCACACCCCCTATGCATCGACAGTTGGAGGTACAACCGTTAGAGGTACAACCGCAATTCCTGCGGCCGCGGCAGACGAGACCCGGGCGACTGTGGTATGTGTTTGCCGGGCTGCTGCTGGCCTGCGGGTTGAATGCCTTGGCCAACGCCCAGGGGACGGTGTCGCGAGCGGTGTGGGTGTTGGATGTGCGCGGCGTGATCGGTCCGGCCTCGGCCGACTATGTCGTGCGGGGCATCGAAGGCGCCGCTCGCGGCGGTGCCCACGCCGTGGTTTTGCGGCTGGATACTCCCGGGGGACTCGATAAATCCATGCGCACCATGGTGCAGGCCATTCTCTCCGCCTCGGTGCCGGTGATCGGTTATGTGGCACCCGGGGGCGCCCGGGCAGCCAGTGCCGGAACCTATATTCTCTATGCCTCTCATGTCGCGGCGATGGCGCCGGCCACCAATCTGGGGGCGGCGACACCGGTACAAATCGGCGCGCCGGGCCTGCCCGGCATGCCCCGGGATGAGTCACCCGACGGTGAGGAGGACAGCTCCCGCTTCGAGCCGGCCACCGCCATGGAGCGCAAGATTGTCAACGATGCCGCGGCCTATATCGAGGGCCTGGCCCGGCTGCGCAACCGCAACAGTGATTGGGCGGTGAAGGCGGTGCGCGAGGGGGCCAGTCTCGCAGCGCGGGAGGCGTTGGAGTTACAGGTCATCGACCTGGTTGCCACCGATCTCGATGCGCTGTTGACGGCAGTCGACGGGCGCACGGTGACGGTCAACGACAGGGACTACACCCTCGCCACTGAGGGGGCGGCCGTGGTACCAAAGGAGCCGGACTGGCGCAGTGAGTTCCTGGCGGTGATTACCGATCCCAACGTCGCCTACGTGTTGATGCTGGTGGGCATCTACGGCTTGATTTTTGAGTTTTCCAATCCCGGTATGGGTGTACCGGGTATTGTCGGTGCTATTTGTCTGCTGCTGGCGCTCTATGCGTTTCAGGTATTGCCGGTCAGCTACGCAGGGGTGGCACTGATTATTCTCGGGGCGGGACTGATGGCAGCGGAGGCGTTTGCGCCGAGTTTCGGCGTGCTCGGCCTGGGCGGGATAGTCGCGTTTATCATCGGCTCGATCATCCTTATGGATACGGAGTTGCCGGGTTTCCAGATTGCGCTGCCGATTATTCTGGCGTTTGCCACGGCCAGCGCGGGGTTGTTGATACTGTTGCTGGGCATTATCGCCCGCGCCAGGCGCAGCGCTGTGGTCACCGGTCTGGCAACCCTGGTGGGAGAGATCGCGAGAGTCGAGCAGGTGGGTGGCGATGCCCCGATGATTCGCCTGCAGGGTGAATTGTGGCAGGTTGCTTGCGACCAGCCGCTGATCGTGGGCGACACGGTGCGGGTAAAAGTTGCCGAGCACATTATTTTGCAGGTGGAGAAGACCGGGGGAGCCTCATGATGAGTTATTTTACTGTCACACTGATTGCGTTGGTGGTCGTCTTTCTGTTGTCGATGTTTCGTATTCTGCGCGAGTATGAACGCGGCGTGATTTTTATGCTGGGCCGGTTTTATAAAGTCAAGGGGCCGGGTCTGATCATCGTGATTCCGGTGGTCCAGCAGATGGTAAAAGTGGACTTGCGCACGGTGGTGATGGATGTGCCCACCCAGGATGTCATTTCCCGGGACAATGTCTCCGTCAAGGTAAACGCGGTGATTTATTTTCGGGTGGTGGACCCGGAGCGGGCCATCATCCAGGTGGAAAATTTCCTTGAGGCCACCAGTCAGTTATCCCAGACCACGCTGCGTTCGGTGTTGGGACAGCACGAGTTGGACGATATGCTGGCGGGCCGCGAGCGTCTCAACACCGATATCCAGACCATTCTCGATCAGCAGACCGATGCCTGGGGGATCAAGGTGTCCAATGTCGAAATCAAACATGTCGACCTGGATGAAAGTATGATCCGGGCCATTGCCAAACAGGCGGAAGCGGAGCGGGAGCGACGCGCCAAGGTCATTCACGCCAACGGCGAATTCGAGGCGGCGGAAAAATTACTCGGCGCCGCCAACACCCTGGCCAAACAGAGCCAGGCGCTGCAGTTGCGCTACCTGCAGACCCTGACCGAGATTGCCGGTGATAAAAGCAATACTATTGTTTTTCCCCTGCCTATCGATGTGCTCAAGGGGCTGGAAAAATAGCGGGCTATCACGAGTGGCTCTCGTTTCAAGCGCCTACTTTCGCCTAAGGCGCCTACTTTTGGTGGTGGTGCTTAAAGCTGTTGAGAGAATACAGCTTGGATAGTTTCGCGTTCTAAATTTTTTATGTGCCACTCCACGGCCCGGCGGGGGTGCGCGGTCCCGATCGGGCGCAAGCTTGCCTGTCGCCCCGGCGGCTGCGGAACTCAACCATTTTTTTTGCTCGCAAAAAAAATTGGGATTCGAACAGTCCTCGCTCAACAACGCCGGGGCGACAGGCAAGCTTAAACGCACCCTGAATGATCGGGACCGCGCACCCCCGCCGGGCCTTACCTCCTGTACACTGTTCTTGTATCGAGAAAACCGTAACAGGCAGTGTAAAATAGGTCGCTTCGACGCCGCACCGTGCCGGGTGGCACTTTCCTGATCCGACTTACCAAGTTTTCTGAAGCTTGTGCCATCCGGGTCTGTGCTCTGTGCCTACGACGATTGCCGTGCCCACTCGATAAAGCAGCGCCTGGTTTCTTCATCCGCGGGAAAATAGGTTTCGATATGCAGATTCTGCAGGGTAATATCCACCGCGGTGCCGAATGTGGCGATACTGGAAAAACAGCGTAGCTGCTGATTCCCTACAGTCAGTTCCAGCGTCAGCATGGGCATCTCCAGTTCGTCGTGATCCTGCCGGCGCCAGGACGGCGGCAGGTCCGGGTAAGTGAGCAGGCGCTCCAGCAGGCTCTCCTCGCCCGCCGCCGGCGGGTTAAAGGATTCCTCCCGGTAGCGGCGGCGTAGCAGTAGTTTCGTAAGTTGCTCCCAATTGCGTACGAAAGGGCGGAAGGCGTTAGGGTCCAGCAGCAGCTCCAATACATTGGTGGTTTGCGGCCAGTTGGGCTGGGCGGACATCAGGCGACGAGTCAGTTCCAGTTGCGGCGTATTGGCCATCAGCAGATTCCAGTCGCTGTCGATTACTACGGCCGGAAACGGCGCGTGGTTCCTCAAAACAAAATCGAGCGCCTGGCGTACGGCCTGCATGGCGGGATCGTCGAGGGAGCGCTGCGGGTAATGGGGATTGAACCCGGCGCTAACCAGCAGCACATTGGTGTCGCGTAGCGACAGGTCGAGGGCCTGGGCCAATTTTAGCAATACCGCGCGACTGGGCCGGCTGCGACCGGTTTCCAGAAAGCTGATGTGCCGCGCCGAGACTTCCGCCTCCAGCGATAACTCCAACTGGCTCAATTTGCGGGTTTGGCGGTAATCTTTGAGCAACAGACCGACACCCATGTACGCATCCTCCTGACCTGTCTTGTCGTTTTATCGTATAGGCGTTTCGACCCCTCCCCAGCCTGGCTGGAGAATCGATCGGCGCAGGTTCCCTGACAGTGAGACCTTTACCTCAGAGGTAATTGTGCAGGTTACCTGGGCAGGCCAGTATAACCCTGTCCGTTGCGCCTGGGTAAACAACCTTGCGTGTGGATGGTGGTGAATAGTCACTGGCGATAGTGCTTCTCTAACCTATCTCCCGTCTCTATAATTGCGCTGTAACGTCAACACCAAAACTCCTCACTAAATAACAATGATACCGACTGCTGCAAACGCTGCTGGACCCGGGCGCCCCGCTACATCCGATTGCCGGAGATCACGCCTTGTTTGAGTGGCGACGCCGGGTTTCGGGTCGTTTATGACGGCAACCTCTGTGTGGCGGGTTTGGGCCTTTTTTATCGCCGGGATGATCGGGGGGGTGCCGGTGCTGGCGGCACCCGAGCCGGTGTCGTTGCGGCTGGAACTGCGGGGCTATTCTCTCGCACCTTATATTGAATTTCTGCAGGACCGGACCGGTGCGCTGACGTTTGCCCAGGTGAGTGCGGAATCCATGCGCCGGGAGTATCGCCGGCTCGACACCACCGCCGGCGGATTTGGTTTTAATCAATCCGCCTGGTGGGTGCGCTTCAGTTTGCACAACCCCAACCCCAGGTCCGTCACTTACCTGGTGCGGCAGGACTACCCGCTTATCGATCAGATAGCGCTGTGGGAAAAAACGCCGGCCGGCCAATGGCGGGAGCGTCGCTCCGGAGATCAGTTACCGTTCTGGCAACGGGATATAGAGCACCGGGATTTTCTGTTTGTTTTCGAAGTGCCCGCCGACAGTGTCGCCACCTACTATATGCGGTTTGCCTCCAAGGGGCCGATCAATATCGGCTTATTTCTCTACTCCCCCGAGAGCTTGATTCAAACGCTGAGTGTCGACCAGTTGTTGAACGGTCTCTTTTACGGCGCTTATCTGGTGTTGATTGCCTACAACCTGTGTATTTTTTTCGTGGTTCGCGACAGGGTGTTTCTCTACTATCTGGCCTACCTGTTTTTTACCGTGATGAACCTTGCCATTCACTCCGGTTTTGCGTTTCAGTTTCTCTGGCCCGACAACCCCGATTGGGGCAACCGCAGTGTCGGTGTCTTTGCCGTGCTGGCCATGGTGTCCGTGTTACAGTTTGCGCGCAGTGTTTTGGCGTTGCGCCGCCACTCGGCCGCACTCGACCGTCTGTCGAGGCTTGCCATGGTGTCGTTTGCCTGCGCGCTACCCGCTGCATGGTTGTTGCCATACCCGCAACTGATCGCATTGATCGCGTTACTGGCGTCGGCGACGGCGGTGATTGTGTTGTGGTTGGTGAGTCTGCGGGTGTTGTCCGGGGATACGTCGGCTATCTACTTCCTGCTGGCTTGGGTGGCGTTGCTGGTCGGTATCGGCTGTTATCTGATGAAGTCGTTTGGCCTGTTGCCGCATAACTTTTTCACCCAGCACAGTACCCAGATCGGCTGCCTGATAGAAATGGTGCTGCTGTCGCTGGCGCTCGGCAGTCGGTTTCGCGTGTTCAGGATTGAAAGCCGTACTGATTCGCTGACTCAATTGTTTAACCGGCGCCAGTTCAATGAGCTGTTACAGTCTGAATTCAATCGGGCCACGCGATTCAACCAGCCGCTGGCACTGTTATTGTTGGATATCGATCATTTTAAACAGCTCAACGATCAGTTCGGTCACGCCGAGGGTGATAAGGTGCTGAAGAGAATTGGCGGTATTCTCAGCCATTCGGTGCGCAAACCGGCGCTGTCGTTTCGGTTTGGCGGCGAGGAGTTTGCCGTTATACTGCCGCGCACCAACGCCACTGATGCCGCCGCGGTTGCCGAGCGCCTGCGCCGGCGTATCGCCAAGGAGTTTGACCAGTACGAGCGTATTACCATCAGCGTGGGACTGGCAGCGCTGCTCCCCACCGACAGCGGCAGTATCGAGGGACTGTTGGATGCCGCCGATACGGCGCTCTACGAGGCCAAGGCCCACGGGCGCAACTGTGTTGTGTGTTCTCCGGCGCTACAGGCTGTTTAGTTGAGCTACAGGCTGTTTAGTTGAGCTAAAGGCTTTTTAATTACGCTAAAGGCTTTTTAAGTACTCGATCAAATCCCAGCGTTCCGCTTCCGTTAAGTGCGTGCCATAGAGGTGGCCGCTGTTGGCATTGCCCGGTAACCGGGTGTCGAACAGGCTGCTGCTGGCGGTCGCCGTCGTGTGCAACCCGACCTTGACGGTGTCCAACTCCCGATTGCCGACGTGGAAGCTGGTGCTGCGTTGTGCCGGCGGCAGTAATACCTCGTAGAGATTGGGCACCGAACCGTTGTGCAGGTAGGGGGCCGCTGTCCAGATACCGTCCAGAGGGCGGGCCTTGTAGTTGTTGGCAACCTCTTTGAGCGGGGTGTCATAGACGCTGCCATAGCCGCGGAACCCGGCAAGAACGGACTCGAAAGGGTGCCGAATGACAGCGCCGGTGGCCGCGTGTAACACCACCCCGATGCTGTTTGTCTCAGGGGCCAGTTCTTCGCCGAAATAAATGGCTTTGCGGCGGCCGGAAAAGGCGCCCGACTTGACTGTGGCGCTGACAAAATTGTCGACCATGCGCGGGTCGGTACCGACTTCGGCCGCGGGGATCAGTGTTGCCTTGATTTTTACCTCGGCGTCGTTGCGATCGACGATGGCATGACAGGACACGCAGTTTTTGTCGTAGAGTTGTTTGCCCCGGGCGAGGCGCTCCGGGTCGAGTCTGCCCAGTATATCCTGCGGCCACTGCGGCGATTTGAGCCGAAAGAACTGCTGCTGCAAAAACCCCAGATTGCCGATGTCGACCGACGACGGATACCCTAAATGACCGCTGCGATCGCCAACCTCAATAGTGCCGTAGACGGCCAGCGCTGTGGTGACGTTCTGGAACAGTGGCCCGGGCCCGGCGTTGGGGGCCGAGCCGTTCCATTGCACGACATCCTGGTGCGGCGCTCTCCACAGTACCGGGAAGCTGACCGGCGCATCGGGCGAGCGGGTATTTTCCGCCATACCCAGGGCGCCCACTGCCACGGCATTGAATATCTGACCAAAGGCGTCGAGCCGGCCGTAGCCGTAGGGGTAAGCAGTGTGGTTGCTGTCGTGAATTGCCTGCAGGCGCTGCAGTTGAACATCGAGGGCCTGGCGCAGTTTGGAGCTGTCGTCGCCGAGCGCGCGGGCGAAGCGCTGAAACTTGGCGTCGTCATTCTTGGTTGATTTCAGCGCCGCTACCAGTTCGCCCTCGAAGGTTTCGAAGTCGATCAGGCCCTGGCCGCCGCTGATCCGAATGTTATGGCCTTTGGCGGTTAATTCCGCGGTATGGCAAGCGGCGCAAGTCAGCCCCACCCAATCTCCCGTGGCGCTGTCGGAGTCCCGCGCAAACCCCACCGGCAGGCCGTCGGGGTTGTGCGGGGTGGGGGACTGGGTGATAAAGCCTAAATGCCCCAAGTGCGCATCACTGCGAAAGCGCTCGGTGGCGCCGGCTTGCTCCAGAACCAGGAACCAGTCATAGGGGACCAGCCGTGAACCGAACGAACTGAACCACACCCTGTCCTGTGTTTCTGCGCTCCAACCCTGTTCCAGGGCTATCACATCCTGAGTTCCCCGAACGATGTCGCCGGTTTGTATCGACTCGTCAGTGGTGTCGCAGCCGATGATACTCGCGGTGGCTAGGATAAACAGCACCCGGCCCAGGGCGGTGGTCAGGTGGCGCTGCACCGCTATGGTGCCGAGGCGACGGGCTGGCCTTGGGCCGGCGTGCGGCGGTCGGGTGCGAGTGATTCTGGTAGTTTTTAAATACCGAAGCATAAGAGCTATGATCCTTATATTTTTTCTTATCTGCCTTTTTAGGCATCTAAACTAATCGCTGGCACTGGATTTAGCAATATTTTTTGTGCCTGGAGGGGCATCCGCGAGGCTCGTTGCCAAGCGATGCTGGCCGGAAACAGTGGGGCCTGGCGGCCGTTTTGGCCCGGGCGTTATATAAGACCAGACTTTTTTTTCAACCCTCATTATAATAAGCGCAAAAAAACAGGTCGGCTGTTAACAGGCCCTCGGTCCCGGTTACCTCTGAGACCGGTTGAATCTACCAAACAAGTGCGGCTTGCTGACCGCAGGTGCTCGGATATTAATGAGAATCGATCTTTTTAACGCTTGGGTGCGGGCCGTCAATGCATGGGTGGCCAGGACGGCACCGGGGATAGGCGTATACGTGTTGCTCGGCGGTCTTTGGACACCGGATACGGCGCTGGCCCAGTTTGAAGGCAGTGCCGCGCCGGGCGGTTCGTCCTTTACCGTGCGCGACAACATGGAAGGTCTCAAGTTGTCGGATCATATCCAGCTGCTGGAGGACAGACAGGCCAATCTTACCATCAGCGACGTTAAACGCCTGGACCGGCTGGGTAAGTTTGCCCCCCCGGGCAGTATTTCCCCCAATATCGGTTACACCAAATCCGCCTGGTGGGTAAAAGTCACCCTGGTCAATACCAACCCGGAAGAACTCGACGTCATTTTGCGGCAGATTTATCCGCTCATCGATTACATCGATCTCTGGGAAGCGCAGGGTGAAGACAACTGGACGTTGCATCGCACCGGCGATATGCGACCGTTTCACGAGCGGGATATCGAGCATAAAGACTTTCTGTTTCGTATGACGCTGCCGCCCGACAGTCGCACCGTTCATTACCTGCGCTACGAAACCGAGGGTCCGATCGACATCTCCCTGTCGATGTACACCCCGCTCAAGCTGATCAAAGCGCTCAGTAAAGAACAGCTCGCCTACGGCCTCTACTATGGTGGCTTCTTGGTGCTGGTGATTTACAACCTGTTTATTTTTATTGCCGTGCGCGATCGAGTATTTCTCTACTACCTGCTTTATGTTGTCAGCTACGGTCTTTACATGGCCTGTCACAACGGCCTGGCGTTTCAGTTCCTCTGGCCCGACTACCCCGGTTGGGGCAACCAGAGTCTGGTGGTGCTGCTGGCACTGTCGCTGTTTTGGGCGTTGCAGTTTTCCCGCAAAATCCTCTCGATTGCATCCTTTTCCCCGCGCCTGGATAAAATCTCCCTGGCACTGTTGGCGGTGGTGTTTATCAGTCTGTGCGGTGCCATTGTATTTCCCTACTCGTTTATGATCGTGGCGCTGTCCATCCTGACGATGGTGGAGATGCCGCTCATTTTGTGTATGGGAGTGCTGTGCTTACTGGCCGGCTTTGCACCGGCGCGCTATTTTATGGTGGCCTGGTCGGCGCTGATCTTTGGTGTGATTGTTTATATGTTGAAAATTTTCGGTTTGCTGCCACATACGTTCTTTACCGAAAATGGCTTTCAGATCGGTTCGTTGATCGAGATGGTGTTGCTGTCGCTGGCGCTTGGCAGCCGCGTCAACGATTTAAAACGCCAGAGTCGCACCGATGCGCTCACGTCCCTGGCCAACCGGCGCGAGTTCGATGAAATTCTGCGCAGTGAGTTTCACCGCGCCTATCGCCACGGCCAGCCGCTGTCGCTGCTGATGATCGATATCGATTACTTTAAAAGCTTTAACGACCGTTTCGGTCATGCCAAAGGTGACGAAGTGTTAAAGATGGTGGGCGGACTCCTGAACTCGAATGTGCGCAAACCGAATATTCCCTGTCGTTTCGGCGGCGAGGAATTCGCCGTGGTCCTGCCCCGCACCAACTGCCGGGAAGCCATAACGCTGGCAGAGCGTTTGCGGCGCAAAGTGGAGGAGAAAAACCTCGGCGCCGAACAGGTTACCATCAGCATCGGTTTGGCCTGCGCCGCCGATGGCGCGATTTCCAGCGTGTCCCAGCTGCTCGATGCCGCCGATCGCGCGCTCTACTACGCCAAAGAACAGGGACGCAACCGGGTGATCAATATCGAGGAACTGGAGCCGATGTTCAACCTGGTGAATTCTTAACGCCTTGCCGGCGACCAATCCCCTTCGATTAAAAAACTGTCGGCTGAAAAGCTCAATACCACCCGATTTTAAAGCGGTAATTGCTGGAAGATGGTAGCAAGGGGGAGACTTGAACTCCCGACCTCAGCATTATGAGTGCTGCGCTCTAACCAGCTGAGCTACCTTGCCACAAACCCAAGTCCCGGCGCTGGTTCGGGTACCTGGGAGGGCGCGTATTTTCTCCGCCCCGCCCGATAAAGTCAAGCCTTGCGGGCGGGCTCAGACATTAAAGCGGAAGTGGATAACATCGCCGTCGCGCACGACATAGTCTTTGCCCTCCAGGCGCCATTTACCCGCATCTTTGGCGCCCTGCTCGCCGTTGCACTCGATATAGTGCTGGTAGCTGATCACCTCGGCGCGAATAAAGCCCTTCTCAAAGTCCGTATGAATCTTGCCGGCCGCCTGGGGGGCGGTGGCGCCCACGGGAATGGTCCAGGCGCGCACCTCTTTCGGCCCTGCGGTGAAGTAGGTGTGCAGGTTCAAAAGCTCATAGCCGGCCCGAATGACCCGGTTCAAGCCCGGCTCCACCATCCCCAGGCCCTCCAGGAACTCCAGTTTCTCGTCGTCTTCCAGTTCGGCGATTTCCGCTTCGAGTTGGTTGCACACCGGCACCGTTACGGCACCCTCGGCAGCGGCGATGGCGCGCACCTGCTCCAGGTGGGGGTTATCCGCAAAGCCGTCCTCATCCACGTTGGCGATATACATGGTGGGTTTTACCGTCAGCAGGTTCAATTCCCGCAGTCGCGCCATGGCATCGTCCGCCAGGCCGAAGGAGCGCAGCGGTTTGGCCTGGTCCAGGTGCGGCTGGATTTGCTCGAGCAGCACCTTCAGTGCCAGCGCGTCCTTGTCGCCGCTTTTGGCCGTGCGGGTGACCCGTTGCAGGGCTTTTTCCACGGTTTCCAGATCGGCCAGTGCCAGTTCGGTATTGATAATTTCGATATCCGCTGCCGGGTCGATCTGGTTGGCGACATGGATGACATTGTCGTTGTCGAAACAGCGCACGACGTGGGCAATAGCGTCGGTCTCGCGAATATTGGCAAGAAATTTGTTGCCGAGCCCCTCGCCTTTGGAGGCGCCGGCGACCAGGCCGGCGATATCGACAAACTCCATGGTCGTGGGGATGACTTTTTGCGGTTTGACGATGGCCGCCAGCTTGTCCTGGCGCGGATCGGGAACGGGTACCACGCCGGCGTTGGGGTCGATGGTGCAGAAGGGGAAGTTCTCCGCATCGATACCGGCTTTGGTCAGTGCATTGAAAAGGGTGGATTTGCCGACGTTGGGAAGACCGACAATGCCGCAGTTAAAGCCCATAGTGTCTGACTCGTAGTGAAATTTGGCCGCCAATTTCTGGCGGCATTAGCTCTGCCTGGTGTGCAGTTGCCGCATGGCCCGGTTCCAGTCCCCGGCGGCGGCCAGCGGCAGTGCGTCCACCGCCGCACCGATGCTTTGGTCAACCAACTGTTGCTCGGCGCCGCCGGCCTTTTTCAGCACATAACCGATTACCTGGTCGGCGCTGCCGGGATGGCCGATACCGATGCGCAGGCGCGCGAAGTTTTTATTATTACCCAGGGCTTTGATAATGTCCCGCAGGCCATTGTGGCCACCATGGCCGCCGCCGTGCTTCAGGCGCACGGTTCCCGGTGCCAGGTCCAATTCGTCATGGGCCACCAGAATCGCCTCGGGGGGTATCTTGAAAAAGTTCGCCATAGCGGCAACCGCCTGACCGCTGCGGTTCATAAAGGTGGTGGGATTGAGGAGGCGAATATCGGCACCCGCCACGTGAATCCGACCGCTGTGGCCGAAAAACTTGCTTTCCGGAGCCAGGTCGGCGCTGTGGTGGCGCGCCAGCTCAGTCACGAAGTCGGCGCCGGCATTGTGCCGGGTTCGCGCGTATTCAGCGCCCGGGTTACCCAGGCCGACTATCAAGCGGATTGGCGTGTCCATGTCGTCTGTAGGTCTAACCCGACCTGCCTGCCGGGTGGCACCCGCACAATGGGTTGCACCCGGCAGGGGGAGAGTGGCGGCCGGGCTATTCTTCGGCGCTGCCTTCCTCCTCGCTTTCCTCGTCCCCGTCTTCGACGCTGCCGCGCGGTTTGTTTACGGTAGCGACCGGCAGATCGTGGCCGGCGCCGTGGGAGAGGGCGACGGACTCCACACCCTTGGGCAGGGTCAGGTCGGAGATATGCACGATTTGACCCGCTTCAATCTCAGCCAGGTCGACTTCGATGTACTCCGGCAAATCGGCGGGCAGGCAGTTGATATCGAGCTCAGTCATATTGCGCGAGATCGAGCCGCCCTGCATTTTGACCCCCACGCACTTTTCTTCATTGATAAAGTGCAGGGGTACGCGGGTGCTGAATTTCTTGGTTTTGGAGACACGCAGAAAATCCGCGTGCATGACCAGCGCTTTCGCCGGGTGGCGCTGCAGGTCTTTCAGAATAACGTTCTCGCTTTTACCGTCCACATTCAGTTCGATAATGTGGGAGTAGAACGCTTCGTTTTCCAGGTGTTTCAGCAGCTCGTTGTGGCCCACCGCGATGCTTTGCGGTTTTTTCTTGCCACCGTAAACGACGGCGGGTACTTTTTCGGCCAGGCGACGCAGGCGGCGGCTCGCACCTTTCCCTGCGTCTGCACGGGCCTCGGCATTCAATACGAAATCTTCAGCAGACATTGCCAGATCCTCTCGAGTTAAAAACTACGGCAGTCCGCGACCAGAACATGCCCTAGCGTGTTGATGCCTCCCCACCCTGTTTTGGGCAGCAATATCGCTGCACAGTCATGGCCGTAGAGGCGGTTAGTCGGCCGCCGGCAAGCCGGCGGCCGGTGTAATACTTATCGGAACATCGCGCTCAGCGATTCTTCATTGCTGAGACGGCGCACCGCTTCAGCCAACATATGCGACAGGGTGAGCTGGCGGATATGCTTACACGCCTGGGCCTCCTTGCGCAGTGGAATCGAGTCGGTTACCACTAACTCGTCCAGTACTGAGTTGTCGATATTGGCAATGGCATTGCCCGACAGGACCGGGTGCGTACAATAGGCAACCACTTTCTTGGCGCCCTTTTCTTTCAGTGCGGTGGCGGCATTGCACAGGGTGCCGGCGGTGTCCACCATATCGTCCACCAGCAGGCAGGTGCGGCCTTCCACTTCACCGATCAGGTTCATAATTTCCGCCACATTGGCCTGGGGCCGGCGTTTGTCGATAATGGCCAGCTCAATTTCCAACTGCTTGGCGACGGCCCGGGCCCGCACGACACCGCCGATATCGGGCGACACCACGATCAGGTCTTCGTAATTCTGGCGGTTGATGTCGTCCAGCAGCACCGGCGAGCCGTAGACATTGTCCACCGGCACATCGAAAAAGCCCTGAATCTGTTCGGCGTGCAAGTCCACGGTCAACACCCGGTCGATACCGACACTGACCATCATATCGGCCACCACTTTGGCGCTGATGGGCACCCGGGAGGAGCGCACCCGCCGGTCCTGCCGCGCATAACCGAAGTAGGGCACCACCGCGGTAATCCGGCCGGCGGAGGCGCGTCGCAGCGCATCGATCATCACGAACAATTCCATCAAATTGTCGTTGGTGGGTGCGCAGGTGGATTGCACCACAAACACATCGCGTCCGCGCACGTTCTCATTGAGTTCCACCGCGATTTCACCGTCGGAGAACTGGCTGACTGTGGCGTCCCCCATGGGGATACCCAATTTGTCGACAACCTTCTTTGCCAGGGCCGGGTTTGCGTTCCCGGTAAAGACCATTAAGTCAGCCACTTTCTCTCCCTTCTTATCTTTGTCGGAATCGGGTTTGCAGATGTGAGGTGCGGGACCTTATGTGAAAATCCATGTGTGAAAATATAGCCTGGAAAATGGCTGGGGTGGAAGGATTCGAACCTTCGCATGACGGGATCAAAACCCGCTGCCTTACCGCTTGGCTACACCCCAGTAGCTTGTACAACGCCTTTATATAAGGTCTAGCATGTAATAAGACCTGACATGTGTTACGACATTGGGAGTCGGTCATAAACCGGTGAGCGGTTGATACCCTTCGCCACGAAACCCGGTATATGTGCCGGTCGCTGCGCCAGTACTGCCTGTGCCTGTGCGGCCGATGCGAAAGCGGCAAATATGCACGCGCCTGTTCCCGTCATCTGAGCCGGGCTGTGCTGACTTAGCCAGCGCAGCGCCTCATCCACCGGGGGATAAAGGCCCGCTACCAGTGCCTGACAGTCGTTTCGACCACCCCGCTCAAGAAAGGCCGCTACTGTAATGGCCGTCGTGTCTCTTGTCAATTCCCTGCGGGAAAAAATCGAGGCCGTCGATACCGTGCATTTGGGGGCCAATACCAGGAACCATTTCTCAGGCATTTCAATGGCTTGCAACTGCTCGCCGATACCCTCCGCCCAGGCGGTTCGAGCCTCCACGAAGACCGGGATATCGGCGCCCAGGCGGGCGCCTAAAGCGGCCAGTGCCGGGCGGGACAAGCCGCAGTTCCAGAGATGGTTGAGCCCGATCAGGGCGCTGGCGGCATCGGAGCTGCCGCCGCCGATGCCGCCGCCCATGGGCAGGCGCTTGTGCAGGTATATATCCGCACCGCGGCGGGCGCCGGTGGCCTGTTGCAGGGCGCGAGCTGCCTTGACCACCAGATTGTCCTGTTCCGGCACCCCGGGCAGGGTCGGTTGCAGGCGAATTTCACTGTCGCTGCGCAGGCTGATATCCAATTGGTCGCCGTAGTCCAGTAGTTGAAAGAGGGTCTGCAGGTTGTGATAGCCATCGGGCCGGCGGCCGGTGATATGCAGGAAGAGGTTGAGCTTGGCCGGAGCGGGAAGAGTCAGGTCGGGCATCAACGGCACTTCATTGAGAGTATTTGCATCAGTTTATCGATCCCCGATCCCATCGAACCGACCTCAATTAAGCGTACTGAAGGTAGGTCTGGCACTGACTGGGGCCTTCAGAAACACGTCGTGAACCCGTCCCTGGGGACTTCCCGACAGCATCCCTGCTGTCGAGAGTTTCTGAAGGCCCCAGTCAGTGCCAGACCGATCAATTGACACATATTTGCTTAAGGAGGTGACACTATCGATCCCCCACCTCCCACTGTCTGATAACCAGTGTCAGTTTCAGAGGGTCGCGGATCGCCACGATTTTGCCCGGCAACTGCCAGGGGCCCACAGTGTTATAGCGGCTGTAGGAGAGTTGCCAGCCGGATTGTTCCAGATAGGCCAGGGCACCGTTGGCGGTCTTCTCTTGCGAAGCCACCGGCGCGCGCGGAGCGGGAATTCCCCTGACCCAGTAATACAGGTCGCGCACAGGAATGTCCCAGCCGAGCGCGCTTTGAATCAACTCCTCCGGTGTGCCGGCCGACAGCGGCGGCTGGCCCGCCTGCTCGAGCTGCACCTGCCGGCGATTGCCGCGAATCCAGGTGGTGCCCTGCCCGAACGGGCCGCTCAGGCGAATGGCGTAGAGACTTGCTTCCTGTTCCCAGTCCAGGGTGACACTGCCGGAATCCGCCGGCATGCGAACCCCCAGCTTGCCGCGCAACTGCCAGTTATGTAACTGCGCCAGTTGCTGTTGATAAGCGTCCCAGTTGTCGATGGGCGGCAGTTTGGGCTGGCCGGCGCAGCCGCCTAGCAGCGCCGCCAGCACCAGCCACAGACTGCGGCGGCACAAGCCTGTGAAGGTCACTTGCCGCTGTCCTCACTGACTTGTTTTTGCAGCCGCTGCATGGTGGCGGGAATCACTTCGCTGTTGGGGTTGAGCCGCAATCCCTCCCGCCAGATTTCGCGGGCCTCCTGCTCGCGGCCGAGCACCCAGAGCACCTCGCCGAGATGGGCGGCAATCTCGTGGTCGGGATAGGCCTTCATGGCCTCGCGCAGGCGCAGCAGCGCCTCGTCAAAGTTGCCGAGGCGGTAGTGTACCCAGCCCATGCTGTCGATAATGGCCGGGTCATCCGGCCTGATATCGAGTGCCTGGCTGATCAGCTCCAGCGCCTCTTCATAGCGGGTGGTGCGATCGGCCAGGGTGTAGCCGAGGGCATTGAGAGCGGTGGCGTTGTTGGGTTCGTATTTGAGAATGGTGCGCAGATCGCGCTCCATGACATCCAGTAGATCGCGCCTTTCGTTGATCATCGCGCGCGCATAGAGCAGTTTGGCACTGGTGGGGTTTTGCTGCAGCGCGCCGGTCAGCAGGGATTGCGCCTCGTCCAGGTAATCGTGCTGGCCGAGGACTTCCGACTCCAGCAGGTAGAAGCGCTCGGCCTGGTCCGGAAAGCGCTGGCGCAGTTTATCGAGCCGCTCGTTGGCCTCGCCGAGGCTGTTTTGCCGCACCAGTATATCGGTCGATTGCAGTATTGCCGGCAGGAAGTCGGGGCCCGGTTCCACCTGCCAGTAGTGCTGCAGGGCCTGATTGTAGTTTTCACTCTCCTCCTCCAGCCGGCCCAGATAGAAGTGCGCCGATGAGCGCCGGTGACCGAGTGTCAACAGGCGCTCGAAATACCGGCGCGCCTCTTCCTTCAAACCCCGTTCATTGCTGACCAATGCCAGTGAAAACACCAGTTCCGGGTCGTCCGGTGACTGTTCCACCAGCAGGCTGAATTGCCGGTGCGCCTGTTCCAGGTCGTAGTTGGCCAGCAGGCGGGCATACTGCAGGCGCAGGCGTTTGTTTTCGGGGAATTGCTGCAGCAGCTGCACCAGGCGCTCCAACGCCTGCTCCGGCATCTCCAACTGGTGCAACAGCTTCGCCTCGAGGATAGCCGCCGGGATATAGGTGGTGTCCTGAGCCAGCGCCTGGCGGGCACTGTCGAGAGCCGCTTCCAATTCCGTCTGCTGTTGCAGCAGCAGCCCCCGACCTACCAGCAGTTGCATGTTTTGCGGGTGTTGTAACAGTAGCATTTGGTACTGCTCCAGCAATTGCTCGCGTTGGGTGTCAGTGACCTGTACGGCTCTGGCGGCTATGGTTTGAAAGATAGGGGTGCTGCCCAGCGCGAGCAGCTGGCTCGATTGTTCGAAGGCCTCCAGCAGGCGGCCGGCCTGCGCCAGCTCTGTGGCGGCAATCATGCGCGCCTCGCGGTTGTCGGGTTGCAGTTGCACCCACAGCAGCGCCGTGTTCAATGCTGCCTGCCGGGCGCCCAAAAAGCGGGCGATGCGGGTGGCGCGGGCGGTGACGCCGGGGTCGCGGGTCTTGTGGGCCTGCTGGATATAGTTGCCGAGGGCTATATCATAACGCTCGCGGCTGCCTGCCATTTCGGCCACCAGCAGGGCGTAGAGCGTTTCCGCTGGAAACGGCCGCGGCGGAGCTTCTACCACCGGCTCCGGCACGACTTCGACCGGTGTTTCGGTCACGGGAACCGGCGTCTGGGTAGCACAGCCGTAGAGGGTAAGCGTGCCGATAACGGCCACTGCCAGCGCATTGGGTGCTTTCATGGAATTTCGCAAGCGTTGTGCTTCCTAGTCGGTGGACGGATTATTATAAGGCAAAGGTATCTCTCTACGTACACTTCTCTGCGCGCAATTGCGGGAGTTGGTCACAGGCGCTGGTATAAGTGTACCCCCCGGATATACGGGGTTTTGCGGTTTGCGGATTCAACCTGATACCGTCCATACGGTCCCGGTAACCGACCGTCGGCCCGCAAATCGCTTTTTTCCTTGCCAGCGATTTGCTGTACCGGGAGAATGTCGCCTTTTAGTCCTTTTGAGGTTTGCGTGAGTGCGGTGCCGTTATTGCCTGATAACTATTGGCTCATAACCATTGCCGCATGATGCTCTACACCAGCTATACAATAGATAGATCAGCGGTTTTATAAACAAGTTCCGTTTTTTAAAGATAATCCATGGCATTGTTGGCATTCGGGATCAATCACAATACAGCGTCGCTGGCCCTGCGCGAGCGGGTGGCTTTTGCACCCGAGCAGATGAGCGATGCGCTGGCGGATGTGCAACGCTCGGCCGGACTCGAGGAAGTGGCGATTCTCTCCACCTGCAACCGCACGGAAATCTATGCCTGCGCGCAGGCGGCCGGTGTCGAGCCGTCTGCTTTGCTGATGGAGTGGCTGGCCCGTTACCATCATTTGTCACTGGCCGATATTGAGCCCTATCACTACTGGCATCGGGGGGAAGCGGCCATTCGCCATATGATGAAAGTGGCCTGTGGTCTCGACTCGCTGGTGCTGGGAGAACCACAGATACTCGGGCAAATGAAATCGGCCTATGCGGTGGCCCATGGCATGGGCACGATCCGCGCCAAGCTGCACGGGGCGTTTCAGCAGGTCTTCAGTATCGCCAAGCGCGTGCGCACCGAAACCGCCATCGGTGAAAATCCGGTATCGGTGGCCTATGCGGCAGTGAGTCTGGCGAGCCAGATTTTCTCCGACCTGAAACAGGACACAGCACTGCTTATCGGCGCCGGCGAGACCATCGAACTGGTGGCCAGACACCTGTCCCAGCAAGGTGTGAGAAAGATTATCGTGGCCAACCGCACCCTGGGCCGGGCCGAAGAGCTGGCCCGTCGCTTCGGCGCCGAGGCGATACTGCTGGCGGATATTCCCGAGCAGTTGTACCGGGCCGACATTGTCGTCTCTTCCACGGCAAGTCAGTTGCCGCTGCTCGGCAAGGGGGCGGTGGAATCGGCGTTGAAACGGCGCAAACACCAGCCGATTTTTATGGTCGATATCGCCGTGCCGCGGGATATCGAGGCCGAAGTGGGGGAACTGGAAGACGTCTATCTGTACACGGTGGACGATCTGCGCGAAGTGATCGAGGAGAATCGCAAGTCGCGCCGCGAGGCGGCGCGCAAAGCCGATACCATTATCGATCAGGGGGTAGCGCTGTATTTGGATGAGTTGCGGGCGCTGAATTCGGTATCCACCATCAAGGCCTACCGGCGCAAGGCGGAAGTGTTGCGCGATGAGGAGTTGGCCAAGGCACAGCGGCTGTTGCAGTCCGGCGGCGATCCCGAGCAGGTGCTGGCCCAGCTTGCCCGCAACCTGACCAACAAGTTGCTGCACACGCCCACGGCGAAACTGAAGCAGGCCAGTGCCACCGGCCGCAGTGATATGATTGGCGTTACCCAGGAGTTGTTTGAACTGACCCAGGACGATATGGAACAGGAGTAATCCTGGCGGCGGCCGGTCTCACTGAAGCGAGAAATAATGAAAGCGTCAATACTGGAAAAACTGGAAAACCTGCAGGAACGTTACGACGAGGTGGGTGCGCTGCTCGGCGATCCGCAGATCATCGGCGATCAGAACAAGTTTCGATCGCTCGGCAAGGAATATGCGGAGTTGGAGCCGGTGGTGGGGTGTTATAACCGCTACCGGCAACTGCTCGACGATGTCGAGGAAGCCAGGCAACTGCTCAAAGACGGCGATGCCGATATGCGCGAGATGGCGCAGGAGGAGTTGCAGTCCTCCGAACAGCAGATCGAACCGCTGGAGCTGGAGCTACAGACATTACTGTTGCCGAAGGACCCCAACGACGAGAAGAATGTGTTCCTGGAAATTCGCGCCGGCACCGGCGGTGATGAAGCGGCGATTTTTTCCGGCGATCTGTTTCGCATGTATTCAAAATTTGCCGAGAGCCGCGGCTGGCAGGTGGAAATCCTCAGCGAGAACGCCGGGGAGCACGGCGGGTATAAAGAAATAATTACCCGGGTCGTGGGCCGCGGGGTCTATTCGCAGTTGAAGTTCGAGTCCGGCGCGCACCGGGTGCAGCGGGTACCGGAAACCGAGTCCCAGGGCCGCATCCACACCTCCGCCTGCACCGTGGCGGTGATGCCGGAAGCCGACGAGGTGGCAGAGGTGAATATTAACAAGGCGGACCTGCGTATCGATACCTTCCGCGCCAGTGGCGCCGGCGGTCAGCACGTCAATAAAACCGATTCGGCGATTCGCATTACCCATCTGCCCACCGGCATTGTGGTCGAGTGCCAGGACGAGCGATCGCAACACAAAAACCGCGCCCGCGCCATGTCGCTGCTGGCGGCCCGGCTGAATACGGTGCAGGAGGAAAAGGCCGCGCAGGAGATTGCCGATGAACGGCGCAATCTGGTGGGCAGCGGCGATCGCTCCGAACGTATTCGCACTTATAATTATCCCCAGGGCCGGGTGACCGACCACCGTATCAATTTGACCTTGTACAAGCTGGCGGAAGTGATGGAAGGTGGTCTCGGGGATGTGGTGCAGCCCCTGGTCAACGAGTATCAGGCGGACCAACTGGCAGCGTTAGCCGGGTAATCCGTGGCGACCATCGGCGACTGTTTACAGCGGGCTGCGGAACTGGCGGCGGTGAGCGAGTCGCCGCGCCTCGATGTCGAGGTGTTGCTGGCGCGGGTACTGGAGCGCGATCGCGCCTATCTCTATACCTGGCCGGAGCGAGAACTCGACGGCACCCAAAGGGCATTGTTTGCGGCCTACATCGAGCAGCGCCTGGCGGGTACTCCCATTGCCTATATACTCGGTGAGAAAGAATTCTGGTCGCTGTCGTTGCAGGTTAATGATGCTACGCTGATTCCGCGGCCGGAGACCGAGTGCCTGGTGGAAAGAGCCCTGCAGTTGCTGCCGCCAACCCCCTGCCGGGTCATCGATCTCGGTACCGGCAGCGGCGCCATCGCCCTGGCCCTGGCCGGTGAAAGGCCGCAGTGGCAAGTGTTTGCCGTGGATGCCAGCACCGCGGCGGTGGCGCTGGCCGAGCAGAATCGCTGCCGCCTGGGGCTCGACAATGTGACAGTGCAACGCGGAAACTGGCTGGCGGCATTTGATGCGGTCGCGCGTTTGGATATGGTGGTCAGCAATCCGCCGTATATCGATGCGGCCGATCCCCACCTGCAACGCGGTGATGTGCGCTTCGAGCCCCGCAGCGCGCTGGTGGCCGCTGCCGGTGGCCTGGCGGCGATCGACACCATTGCGCAACAGGCGTGCGGGCGGCTCGAGCCCGGCGGCTGGCTGTTGGTGGAGCACGGCTACCGCCAGGGCGCTGCCGTGCGGGCGCTGTTGCGGCGTTGCGGCTTTGTCCAAACAGCGACACATACCGATATGGCCGGATGCGAGCGAATGACCGAGGGGCGCCTGCCAACTATTCTTTCAGGACCGGGCGCAGACGGGTGAAAAGCCATGAACGACGACGAACTATTACGTTACAGCCGCCAGATTATGTTGCCGGAGATCGATCTCCAGGGACAGGAAAAGCTGCTCGCCGCGCGAGTGCTGGTGGTGGGATTGGGTGGCCTCGGCAGTCCGGTGGCCATGTATCTGGCGGCGGCGGGAGTGGGCAGCCTGGTCCTGGCGGATTTTGACCGGGTTGATTTGAGTAACCTGCAGCGCCAGATCGTCCATCGCACCGCGCGCATCGGCGCGGCCAAGGTGGAATCGGCGGCGGCCACGCTGCGCGAACTCAATCCGGCGGTCGATATTGTGGCGCTCGAGTGCCGCTTGAGCGAGCAGCGGCTGCTGGCGGAAGTGGGCACTGCCGATGTAGTAGTGGACTGTTCGGACAACTTCACTACCCGCTTTGCGCTGAACCGGGCCTGCGTGGCGCAAAAAACCCCGCTGGTCTCCGGTGCCGCGATCCGGCTCGAGGGCCAGGTGGCAGTATTTGATGCCCGGGTGGACGGGGCGCCCTGTTACCGCTGTCTTTATGATGTGGCGGAAGATGAAAATCTCAGTTGTGCCGAAAGCGGGGTGTTGGCACCGCTGGTCGGTATCGTGGGCTCGGTGCAGGCGCTGGAAACCATCAAACTGTTGGTCGGTTTCGGCGAGTGCCTGGTGGGGCGCCTGCTGATACTCGACGCCAAGGCCATGGTGTGGACCCAGCTCAAGCTGGCGCGCGACCGACAGTGCCCGGTGTGCGCCGGCGCGGAGCTGAAAACATAACAACGGGAGGCGCGATGCCCGAGGCTCGTTTCGATATTGTATTCTACGGGGAAACTGTCGACGGTTTCGATCGCGATAAGGTGAAACGCCGGTTTGCGGAACTCTTTCCGGTCACCCGCAAAACCCTGGAGCGCATTTTCTCAGCCGAGCAGTTGACGCTGAAATCTGACCTCGATGAATCGGGCGCGGAAAAATTCTGCACGGCGTTGGCTGAGATTGGTGTGCTGGTCGCCATCGAGCCGCATCTGCCGTTTGGCCGACTGGCGCCGGCCGACCCGATTGCCGCGGCCGACGTCGCCCCGGCTGTGCTGCCTTCGGCGCCGCCACCTGAACTGCCGCCTGACGCACCACCCGATCCGCAGCCTGACGCACCACCTGCACAACAACCCGCGGCGACTGTCGTTACGGATCGGGCCGAGCCGGTGACATTGGGACTGCAGGAACGCCACCTGCGCTTTAGTTTCAGCGGCGCCGGCAATGACTACTTCAAGGTATGGTTGACCGATCTCTTGTTGACCCTGGTGACACTGGGCATCTATTCGGCCTGGGCCAAGGTCAGGCGCAAGTGCTATGTCTATGAGCGCACCCGGTTGGACGACATGTCGTTTGAGTATCTGGCCAGCCCGCTCAGCATTCTCAAAAGTCGTATTGCTGTCACGGCCGCGATTGCCGCCGTGGTGTTGGCCTTAACTGTGTCCCAGGCCCTCGGCTTGGTGTTGCTGGCGGGACTGGTGGTACTCGCGCCCTGGCTGCTGGTTCGATCGCTGGCGTTTAATGCTCACAACAGCGCCTATCGCAATATCCGCTTCGGCTTCCGGGGATCGGCGCTGGAGGCCGGCCGGGCGTTTCTGGGCTGGCCGCTGCTGGCACTGGTGACGCTGGGGGTGCTGGCACCCGCGGCTGTTCACCGGCAGCAGGGTTTTTTGATCCGCAATTACCTTTACGGCCTGCGGCGCTTCGAATTCAATGCCACGCCGGCCTCTTTTTACCGGCTTTCGGTGTTCGCCACGGCGGCCGGCCTGCTCTGTGGCCTGGCCGTGATGTCGCTGGTCGCCGGCGCCGCGGGGCTGCTGCTGGCGGTCGCTGTTTACGTGATCGTCTTTTCTCACTGCGCTGTCGGCCACGGCAATGCCCTGTTGCGGGCCGCGGCGCTTGACGGGCACCGCTTCGATGTTGCCGATGATAGGGTTTTCTATGCCCTGAGGGTGCTTGCCAATGCCGTGGCGGTGGTCTTTTCGCTGGGCTTGTTCCTGCCCTGGGCGCGGGTCTGGTCGTGGCGATACCGGTGCGATCATCTGCAGGTGGCGACCGCCGCCGACACCGACCGCTTTGTGGCATTGGAATTGGAGCAGGTGGGTTTGGCGGTTGATCGGCGGACTTTGATGCCGTCGTGAATCGGTGTTATAGCGGGTTGCGATAAACGCCGGACTATCACCGCCTTATTAATTCTACGCCGGCTCAAGGAATGGGATTGCATATTATCGCAAGACTCATATACTGTTTATTTATACAGTGTTTCAGGGTGTCCGTGATGATAATCCTCTACCAGCGAACAAGTCCGCAATGACGACTCCCAATGGCAGTGATGACGCCGGTGCCGGGCGGCCGTTGAAAGGGCGCGGCGCCCTGTCCAACCCGGCCAAGCGGTTTGATCGCTATCACACCTTGCGGGAAGACGACGGCTGGTGTTCGCCGGCGGCGGAGACTTCGGTTGCCACAGATGTACGGCCCGAGTACGCCAAGAGCATCATCGCCCGCAACGGATCGCCGGATGTGCCCTTCGATCAGTCGATCAACCCCTATCGCGGTTGCGAGCACGGGTGTGTTTATTGTTTTGCCAGGCCGACCCACGCCTATTGGGATTTGTCTCCCGGGCTCGATTTTGAAACCAAGCTGTTCTACAAAGCCAATGCGGTCGAACTGCTGGAGCAACAGTTGCGCCACCCGGGCTATCGGTGTAAGCCGCTGGTGTTTGGCACCAATACCGACCCCTATCAACCCATAGAGAAGTTTTACCAGGTGACCCGCAAGTTGCTGGAATTGCTGTATGCCCGGCGCCACCCCGTGTCGATTGTCACCAAGGGCGGCCTGATCGAGCGGGATATCGATCTGCTCGGCGCCATGGCAAAGCGGCGCTTGTGTTCGGTGATGATCAGTGTCACCACCCTCGACAGCGAATTGAAACGGCGGCTGGAACCCCGCGCCGCCGCGCCGCAGGCCCGGCTCAAGCTGGTCGAGCAACTGCGCGGCGAAGGCGTTCCCACCGGCGTGCTGATGGCGCCGATTATCCCGATGATCAACGATGCGGAAATTGAGACTCTGCTGCGGCGTTGCAGCGCCGCCGGGGCACTGTCGGCCAACTATATTCTGCTGCGCCTGCCGCTGGAAGTGAAGTCGTTGTTTTACGAGTGGTTGCGGGCGCATTATCCGCAGCGGGCCGAGCATGTGATCAGCCTGATACGGCAGAGTCGCGGCGGTGCGGATTACCAGTCGGCCTACGGCACCCGCATGCGCGGCACCGGTGTGTATGCGGAACTGATTGCCAAACGTTTCGCACTGGCCCGTAAAAAACTCGGGCTGGTCCCGCGGCGGGAGTGGGAACTCGACTGTTCGCAATTTACCGCGCCGCCTGCCCGCGAACTCCAGCTCCAGTTGTTTTAGCCGGGGACGTCTGGAATGGCGATGCTTTTAGTGTAAACAGGCCCTACTTCACCATCAGTTTATAAAGGAAATCGAACAGCTTGCCGTAGGGCGGCGCCAGCAGAGCAGCGCCGGGCAGCCTGGCCTGTTTGAATACAGGGCGCAATTTGGAAAACTCCACAAAACCCTCATAGCCGTGGTAATGGCCCATGCCGCTGTTGCCGATACCGCCGAAAGGCAGATCGTGTTGGGCCGGATGCATCATACAGTCGTTAATGCAGACGCCGCCCGAGATCGTGTTGGTCAGCACCTGCTGCTGTAGTTTTTTATCGTTGCTGAACAGGTAGAGCGCGAGCGGCCGCTCTTTTGCGTTGATAAACGCCAGCACATCGTCGAGGTTCTCATAGGGTTTGATCGGCAGCAGCGGGCCGAAAATTTCCTCCTGCATAACGGTCATATCGTCGCCGACATCGAGTAACAGGGTGGGTGGGATTTTCTGCAGGTCGTTGTCGGGCTGTACCCCTTCCAGCAGGCTGATCGGACGGGCGCCCTTGCGCTCGGCGTCATCCAGTGTCTGCAGTAGTCGGCTGTAAGCCCGGGTGTCGATAATCGCGGTGTAGTCCGGTGTTTCCAGCCGGCCGTAGCGCTTGGCGACCACGCGGCGGGCCTGCTCGATAAACTCGTCGACCCGGTGCCTGGGCACGAACAGGTAATCCGGCGCCACGCAGGTCTGGCCGGCATTGTACAGTTTGGACTGCACGATACGCTCGGCCGCCGCCTTGATATCGAAGTCCTCGGCGATAATCGTCGGTGATTTTCCGCCCAGCTCCAGGGTGACGGGGGTGAGAAATTCGGCCGCCTTTTTCATAACCGTTTTGCCCACACCGGGAGAGCCGGTAAAGATCAAGTGATCGAAAGGGTGGTCGGTAAATTCCGCGGCGGAGACACCTGGCAGGAACGTTAGGGTCTCCGGCGGCAGCTTTTCCGCCACCAGCTCCGCCAACAGCCGGCACAGGTGCTGGGAATTGGCCGCCATTTTGACAAGGCAGCGGTTACCGGCCGCCAGTGCATTGGCGATGGGGCCCATCGATAAAAACAGCGGATAGTTCCAGGGCACCACGATGCCCACCACGCCTTTCGGTTGCGGCAGCACGGTATTGCTGGCCCCGGCGAACCAGATGGATACCTGGCGGCGCTGGGGTTTCATCCACTTTTTCAGCTTCTTGCGGCAGTCGCGCAGCCCGTCGATGGAACTGAACAGCTCCAGCGCCTGGGTTTCATGCACGGAGCGCCCGCCGAAATCCTTGTCGATCGCCTCGGCGATGGCATCCTGATTGTCCCGCAGCAGGTTTTCCAGCGCCAGCAGATGGCGGCGGCGTTCCTCAAGGGTGGGGTAGGGGTTATTGAAATAGGCGTCGCGCTGGCGGTTAAACATTTCGCTAACTTGACTGGATTGTGCTATCTCGGTCACTTTTTCTCTGGTTGCTTCGGTCACGCCAGCCGTTGATGTCATATTGGCCTCCGTCCGCTGCCGGATTTATGGGATAGGATGGCCGCAGACTAACAGAGATTGCACAAATGTACTATCGGTGGCAGCTTGTCTTGTCGGTCATATCCGCTCCTTGAGCGGGCAGCGGCAGTGGGTGGGAATAAAACGTTTGTTTTTTAAGCAATTAAGGCGCTGGCGGTGTCAAAGGCATTAATCAAGAATAGTGTTGTAGCGTCAGACAGGGTAAGATTACCGCCTTTAAAATTCGAATAACTTTTTTAAAGATTGTAAGGGGACACTATTGTGAGCCGAAAAAAGAGTCGTAAAGATGGCGATGATAGCTCTGATATCGACTTGACCCCAATGTTGGACGTCGTCTTTATTATGCTGATCTTCTTTATCGTGACGGCATCCTTTATTAAAGAATCCGTAATTGATCTGAATGTGCCGGAAGAGCAGGAAAACCCGCCGCCGCCCAATCCCGATGAGCAGAATATCCTGATTACCGTCACCGCTACCAACGAGATCTGGTTGGAGCAGCGGCGCATCGATGCACGGGCTGTGCGCGCCAATATCGAGCGCCTGCACGCCGAGTTTCCCAATGGTATCGTGATTGTCAAAGCTGACGAAGAGTCCGAAGCCGCCACCTTTGTGGCGATTGCCGACGCCGCCCGCGAGGCGGGTGTCAACCAGGTATCCCTGGTGGCCATGCAGTAGCGCCGCGTCTGCGCAGGGGCGCTCCCGCTCGGGGGCGTCTTTCGCTGCAATTGCCTGTCTCTCCCCCTATACCGCCTTCTGCGTTTTGATCAACCGGCTTTTTTTAACGCCGGTCCCGGCGCCTCGGCACTGAACTTTTCCCGCAGGGTTGTTTCCATCAAGATTTCGAACTGGCGCCGGCTGATATGGATCAGGTGCTCGTGATCGCCCGCCTGCATCCAGATATCGTCCACGTCCAGCAACTGCTCGTCCCAGATGACGTTGACGCCGTAGGCCTGACCCAGGGCCGGCACGGCGCCGCGGGCGCAGTCGCTGAATAACCGGTCCAGTTCCTCCTCGTCGGCCAGTTCCAGGTGGCGGTCGAAGATCTGGTTGAGCGTGTGGCGGCGGACCTTCCTGTCCGAGGGAATTACCGCCAGGGTGTAGTAGAAGTCCTCATCCCGAAACACCACGGCTTTGGCGAGGCTGCGCGACGGTATGCGCGCGGCGCAGGCGGTATTGTGTGAACCCTCCGCATAGTGATGGTGGAGCAAATCGAAAGCCACGCGATTGGCTTGAAGGTAGTTTTTCAGTGTGATGGCGATGCCCACGGCCAAATCTCCCGCAAAAATACGGCCGCTCCGGTCACGGTGGTTGCGTTGGTTGCCGGCCCGTGACTGCGGCGGCCTGCATAGTTAACGCACTCGTGTTTTAAGTATAATGGCCGCCGCCGGTTTGCTTAGTTCAAACCGTTATAGGTGCCGGTTTATTAGTGCCGATCGCTGCGGACCATACAGTTTGGCTGCCGCTTGAGGGGGCTGCTTGAAAGATCGGCTTGCAGGTGCGGCTCAGATAACCAGAACCTCCGGCGAGGGAAAGCCGTTGAAGCGGGTGCTGCAGGCGCTGCTGTAGGCGCCGGCGCTGCGCACGTAGATCAGGTCGCCCTCGGCCAGATTGTCGGGCAGTAAATAACCCTTGAAACAGACGTCGATGGAATCGCAGGTAGGGCCGGCTATGGTCCAGGGTACCGGCCGGCCATTGCGCTCGGTGTCCAGGATATAGGGAATACCGTCTTTGAGTTCCATCAGGCCGCTGTAAAACCCCGCGTCCAGATAGAGCCAGCGCTCATTGTTGCGCAGCGTGGTGCCCACCGCGCTGGTGACCAGACAGCCGGCCTCCGCCACCAGAAAACGCCCCGGTTCGGCGATCAGGCGCAGCGGCATCTCGATGGCGTCGAGTTCTTCCCGGATAACCTTGGCGATATCGGTGATATCCGGCACCGGGTCGCCCAGGCGCACCGGAAAGCCGCCACCCAGGTCGAGCAGTTGCGGTGTCAGACCGGCCGCGGAAAATTGCTGCAGGACATCGTGGGCGGCGCGGATACCGATGCGCCAGTTGTCGATATTGGTGCACTGGGAGCCGACATGGAAGGTGACCCCGGCCAGGTCGGCCTGCAACGCGGTCGCCGCGGCGAGGATGTCCCGTATCTCCGCCGGGTGGGCGCCGAACTTGCCCGACAACGGACAGACTGAACCCTCATTACTGGTAAAGATGCGCAGGTACAGTTTGGCGTCGGGCTTGATGCTGTGGACCTTGCGCAGCTCCTCGATGCTGTCGATGGCGAACCACTCGACGCCGGCGGCTGCGGCGGCGGCGATATGCTCACGCGGTTTTACCGGATTACTGAAAAAAATATCTGCCGGCGCCACCCCCAGAGGCAACAGCAACTCCAGCTCCTGGCGCGAGGCGATTTCAAAACTGACCCCCTCCGCCCGCAGGGCTTTGAGGATGCGCAGGTCCGGATTGGCTTTGACCGCGAAATGTGGGGCGATATTCGGCAGTGCCGAGTGGAACTGGCGGGCCCGGTCGCGCACTACGGCGGAATCCATCAGCAGAAACGGACCGGGATAGCCATCGCGCAGCACCTCCAGCAGAGAGGTATGGGCGAACTCCAGGGGTTGGTGGGGATGGTGTTGCTCCGTTGCAGTGTTTTGACAGCCCATTTTTGACCTCGACCAGCTGGGTATCCGGCCATGGTAAGACAGGGGAGTATCAATTTGTATGGTCACTATGAGCAAGATGTGCAATAATTTTGAGCAAATTGTCAGGCTTATATGGCAGATTGATAAATGGATAAGTTGGATCAGCGACTGCTGGCGCTATTGTCGGAAAACGGCCGCGAAAGTGTGACGGTGTTGGCACAGAAGTTAAGTGTCAGTCGAGCGACGGTCCAGGAGCGCATGCGCCGGCTGGAGAAGCAGCAGGTTATTCAGGGCTACACCATCCGCTTTGCGGCGGATTATCTCAATACCCGGGTGGTTGCCCATGTGCTGATTGCGACCGATCAGAAGCAGCCGGCCCAGTTAAACAGGCAGATCGAGAAAATCCCGGCGGTAAAGGCGCTTTACTCCATCAGCGGTGAATACGATATCTTTGCCGTGGTGCAGGAGGAAACCACCGCCGATCTGGATCGGCAGATAGACCGGTTGGCGGAACTGGAAGGGGTGCGACGCACGCTGACGTCGGTAGTGCTGTCGAAGAAGTTCGAGCGCTAGCGGACTGGTCGATACTGGTCGCTAGAGTCTGCGCGGTATTGTGCGGCGGCCGGTTAGTCGCTAAACGCCGTGAGTAAGACTGGTGTTGGCAGACCGCTGGAGCTGGGTCCTAATATCTGTTTATTCAGGGCGAACGTTAAAGGTTTTGGCGGCTGGTTAAGCCGCCAGATCCTGAGCTGCGATTGCAGTGAGCAGGCCTAGGGTGACGATAAGGGCGATTGACATAAACATAGTGTGATCCTCGGGTTGTGGGCGGTCAGGGCTGTGTTAATCCATGTGTTGCAGTTTACTGAGCTGGCCTCAAAGTTGGTTCAAGGACGGTAAAGAAGTGTTTCGAATGGGGAGTTTGTGTAAAGGCGGGCTGCGTCTTGGTGCTGGCGTGAATGGCATTGCCCTGTAGTGCGATTAATTAAGACGATTTGTGCCAATTGACCGGTCTACCTCTGGACAGTGCTTTCAGAAACACGGACTAGGCGTCCCCTCGATGAACCCATCCATGGGGACTCGCCTAAAGCGCCTACTCTCGCTTAAGGCGCCTACTTTTGGTGGTCACGACAGCATCCCTGCTGTCGAGAGTTTCTGAAAGCACTGTCCAGAGGTAGGCTTAACCTTGATCTTCTTAATCAAGATCGATAAGACCCGAGTGAGGGTTGATAAATTGCCGCAAAATCTTTTTAGCACCATCTTCACTAAAAGTAGGCACCTTAAGCGAAAGTGAGCATCTGAAGCGAATGCCATCAGCATTGCCCTGTTTGTCTGGCAAAAGCGATGTCAGCGGTAGGCTCGCTGTCTGCTAAGGCTATCATCCGGACTAATCGGCCACTATCACCATTATTAGGTTCATAAGCCGGGCCCTCGGCGTTACACTGGCCAGGTCTCCCGATTTAAGGTGTAGCGGTGAAAATCAAACATCACGATAAGATCTCCTCGCCCGAGGTAGTGCGGGAAGGTTTTGAAAAACTGGGCTACATTTGCAGCGATGCCATTGCCACCGCCATGTACCTGGCCTGCCAGTTGCAAAAACCCATCCTGGTGGAGGGACCGCCGGGGGTCGGCAAGACCGAACTGGCCAAGAAAACCGCTGAGTATCTCGGCGCGCCTTTGATCCGCATGCAGTGTTACGAGGGCCTGGACGAGGTCAAGGCGCTCTACGAATGGAAATACGGCAAGCAGCTGCTTTACACCCAGGTGTTGAAAGATCAACTCGGCGATATCCTGCGCGGTGCGCGCGGCCTGGAGGAATCGGTGAGCCGCCTGCACCAGTTCGGCGATATCTTTTATTCGCCGGAGTTTCTCGAGGCGCGGCCCCTGCTGCAAACGCTGCAGGTGGAGGACGGGGCGATATTACTGGTGGACGAAATCGATAAGGCGGACCAGGAATTTGAGGCCTTCCTGTTGGAGTTGCTGTCCGACTATCAGGTCTCGATTCCTGAAATCGGCACCATCAAGGCCAAATCCACCCCGATAGTCCTGCTCACCAGCAATAACACCCGGGAACTGGGCGATGCGTTGAAACGCCGCTGTCTGCACCTGTATATTCCCTTTCCGGAACCGGCGCTGGAGGCGCAGATTATCGCCACCCAGGTGCCGCAGATGCAACGACAACTGCGCGAGCAACTCATTCAGTTTGTCGATCAGTTGCGGGCCATGGCGCTGAAAAAGGCGCCGGCCATCAGTGAAACCATCGACTGGGCCAGGGCTTTGCTGCTGCTCAATGTCGAATCCCTCGACCGCGCCTGGGTGCGGGATACCTTGAACCTGTTGCTGAAATACCAGGAGGATATTGAGATTGTCGAACCCGAACTTGGCCGACTGTTGAATCCGAAAAACTAGCGCGCCATGCAGCAGGTCTTAAATGAATTTATCGTTGCGCTGCGCCAGTCCGATGTGGGTGTATCGCCGGCAGAGACATTGGATGCTCTGCATACCCTGAAGATAATTGGTCTCGATGACCGGCCGCGCCTGAAAACGGCGTTGGGTCTGGTACTGGCTAAATCGCAAGACCAGAAATATCTGTACGAACAATTGTTCGACCGCTACTTTCAGGTTCCGGGTGCGCCCGGGGCGGAAGTTGATGAGCCGGTCGGTGCTGACGCCACTGCGGCGCAAAACCCCGAGGACCCGATGCCGCTGATCGCGGACGGCGACGCCGCCGCTGCGGTTGTCTCCGCGTTGGGCCGGCAATTGCTCGATGGCGATGCCGCCGAACTCTCCCTGGCGGTGGCGACGGCGGCGCGGGAGGCCGGGGTCAACCAAATTCAGGTGTTTACCCAAAAGAGTCGCTACAGCTATGACGTGTTACAGCGGTTGGGCATGGATGCCTTAAACCGCGAAATCAATACCTTGAATCAGAACCCTGCAGACCTCGGGCAGCAGCTGTTGCTGACCAGGCTGCAGCACCGTCGCCAGCAACTGGTCGATCAGGTCAAAGACTATGTGGAACAACAGTACCTGTTGTTTGCCGGGCAACAGGGCAGGCGTTTACAGGACGAGTCGTTGCAGAAAGTCAGGCTCACCAATATCGATCTACACCACTACCAGCATATGACCAGGTTGGTGCGCAAAGCTGCCAAACAGTTGGCGGCGCAGCACGCCCGGCGCCGCAAGGTGGCGAAACGGGGCCTGTTGGATGTGCGCAGAACCATAGCTGCCAATGCGGCGTTCGACGGTATACAGTTTCGCACCCGCTGGAAGTCGGTGCGCATCGATCGGCCCAAGGTGGTGGCCATTTGTGATGTGAGCGGGTCGGTGAGCCGGGTCGCGCGTTTTCTGCTGTTGTTTCTCTATAGCCTGCAGGACGTTATGCCGCGGGTGCGATCTTTTGTTTTCACCGCCGCACTGACCGAGGTGACCGATTGCTTTGCCGAACTGGAGCTGGAAGCGGCGGTGTCAGACCTATTGAACAACTGGGGTAATATGTCTACGGACTACGGCCGGGCATTGCGGGAGCTGGACGCCCACCTGCTCAGCGATATCGACAACAAGACAACAGTGATCATGCTTGGCGATGCCCGCAACAATGACGCCGACGGCAATGCCGGGGTGTGGGAGCGGGTCTATCGGCGCAGCCGCCGGGTCATCTGGCTCAACCCGGAGAGTCGGGTCAGCTGGAATACCGGTGACTCCATTATGCGGGACTACGCCCCTTTCTGTTCGCAGGTGGAGCCGTGCAATTCACTGCGCGACCTGACGCGCATCTTCAGCCGGTTGCTGCGGCACAGTTGAACATAGCCCTACAGCCTATCCCCACAGCCTATCCCTACAACAACCTCACGTTATCAAAGAAAATCACCTTCTCGTGCCGGGGGCGATGCGAGAACCAGACCAGGGTGTGAACATTGCGCATATCCATATCGCGGCCGGCGGGTGCCTGCCGAACGGCCTCCAGGGGAATCGTATAACGGTTGACGCCGGGGTTGACGCGCAGTTGTCGATTGAATCGGTCGGCGTGTCTATAGTCGTGGGATTTATCGTGAATGCGCAGGGACAGGTCAAGGGGATCGGGGTTGGCCGAAAAGATTTCGAAAGACAGGAAGCGGTAGTCGCGCCAATCGGGATAGACCTCAACCAGGGCCAGGCCCGGCCAGGGCCCGCGACGGCGCAGTGTCAGCCGCGCCACCTGCGAAAGGTTTTGCGACCAGGCCGCCGGCGCCGGCACTATAGCGAGCTGGCTACCGTAGCTCGATGAGGCAAAGCGATTGACCCAGGGCGACTCGAAGGCGGCTATCACGGGAAACTGGCGGTCGCGTTGCAGTTGCCGGTACCACCACAAGGCGGGGTCGGTAAAGCTCGCCGCCAACAGCAGTAAACAGACAAACGCCGCGGTGGCGCGCAAGGGCAGGGACGAGCCGGGCCTGAAACTCGTCAACAGGCACAGTCCGATGCCGACGCCGGCCATATTCAGGGCGATATCTTTCCAGGAGGCCTGGCGGCCGATAAACGACTGCACCAGTTCCACTCCCACACCCAGCGCCAGACAGGCGAGTACAAACATAACGACCAGCGGGCGCAACGGGGCGGCTGTGTTTGCCGGGCGCATTGCCGGCAGTACGACGATCGTCAGCAGTGCAAACAGGCCCGCATGCCCGGCATTTTGCAGGGCTCGGGTAAAACGATCATCCCCGGGTAACTGCACTGTCAGCAGCACGGTGCCGAGAACGCCCAAACCGGCACCCATCAACAGCAGGCGGCCGCGGCTGAGCGGGAGTGAAGATTTCAATATCGCATCCATTCCATTCGTCTAGGCAAAATATCTTCCGGTTCCGGGTAGCAGGCCGTAATGCCATTCGGCGCAGGCCGGGCTATCTTACCGCACCTGGGCACTGAAACCATGGCCGGTCTGCGGCGGCAATATTCTGCGGCGGCTGAGTAGATAAAGCCTGGTCGAAAGAAACACTGCCGCCACCGAAAGCCCCAACACCAGTCCGATCCAAAACCCCCTGGCCTGCAGGGCCGGGCCAAACCAATCGGTCATGCCCAGACCATAGCCCAGCGGCAGGCACAGCAACCAGAACGCAACGACGGTCATCACCATGGGCACGGCGGTGTCTTTGTAACCGCGCAGGGCGCCGGCGCAGGTTACCTGCACGGCGTCGGTGAGCTGGAATACCGCCGCCAACACCAGCAGTTCCGCGGCCAGGCGCTGGACCTGGTACTCGGGGGTATACCAGGAGACGATGGTGGGTGCGAATACCCACAGGCAGACGGCGCTGACAGTGCCGTAAATCAGCGCCAGTGCGACGCCCGTAAACGCTGAAAAACGCGCTGCCAGCGGTTGCCCGGCGCCGCTCAAAAAACCCACGCGAATCGTCAGCGCCAGGCCGAGGCTGAGCGGTATCATAAAGACCAGGGATGCCACGTTCAGGGCGATCTGGTGCGATGCCACTACCACGGCGCCGTAAACGGCCAGAAACAGGGCGATCACGGAGAACATGCTGGATTCGACCAGGTAGCTGCAGCCGATCGGCACGCCGAGTTTCAACAAGGCCTTTATTTGCTGCCACTGCGGTGGGTGGACGCGGGTAAATAGCCATGTGCCTCGAAAACCGCGAGCCAGGGCCACATAGCCGATCATGACGGCAAAACTGACCCACAGCGCCGCGGCGCTGGCCCAGCCGCAACCGACGCCGCCAAACGCCGGAAAGCCCAACTTACCGTAGATCAAGACGTAGTTCAGCGGTACATTCACGGCCAGGCTGATAATGCTGGCGATCATTGCCGGGCGTGTCAGTGACAGGCCGTCGGCATAGGCGCGCAGGACATTGAAGCCGAGAATGGCGGGCATACCGAATGCCATCGCGTACAGGTAGCCGGCAGTGATGGGCCTTATCTCATCGTTGACGTTGATCCAGCCGAGCACCGGGTCGATATTGACCAGCAGCGCCACAATCAAAACGCTGGCGAGCAGGGATATCCAAAACCCCTGATAGACGGCCGGCGCTATCTCGTCGTCCTGTTGCGCACCCCGCGCGTGAGCGACAACCGGCGTCAACGCCATCAGGGTGCCGAGAGAAAAGAGAAAAATGGGAATCCACAGGCTGACGCCGATGGAGACGCCGGCCAGGTCCTGGGCGCTGGCGCGGCCGGACATAATCGTGTCGACCACGCCGGTGGCCATTTGCAGCAGTTGGGTGACGACGATCGGCCCGCCCAAGACCGCGAGCACCCGTATTTCCCCCTGCCAGCGTTGCCTGAGGGGCTGCCCCGCCTGGGGAATAGGTTGATGTTCCTGATCCATAAGTGTTAATTCACTGGGCTGTTTGACCTTTTTCCGTTGCACGAGCACACAACGGCCCTGTGACGCGCTAGGCGCGCCTCGGGATTAGCTATAACTAGAGAGAGGTTGTGCGTAGCGGTCGGTGGCGCGATTAGCGGCGCAGCATGGGGAAAGGTTTGTAAACTGTCATGGCTATACGTCCTTCTGACAATGCCTTTTACGGGCTAGCTTTTTACGGGCTGGCTTTTTACAGGGTACTTTTTTGCAAACTATACAGGGTACTTTTTTGCAAACTAACTGTTACGAGCTATCTATTACGAGCTATCTATTGACGCTACTTGCTGCGAGTCTGCTTGTAGGGTTGAGACTTGATCACAACAACTGAAGCCGGCAGTGCGCCCGTTGGGTACGGTACCATAACTGCCGATGGTAGATTCTAGACGGCTTTGGTTTTTTTTGAAACTATTTTTTCGGATTTTTGCACGTTATCCACACCCGGTGTCCAACGGCACTTGCTTGAGGCGTTTACTTCCTGGTGTTTTAGCAAAGAGGTGCCGATTGGCCGGTCCGCTCAGCGATTGACTTCACTATTTTTCTTCAGGTAGTGAGGGGCGATAGACGTATTGCCGGCAAACATCTCGATAAAATCCCTGGCTACTTTCGGCAGCGATTTCCACCGCCGCGATGCCCAACCAAACACCACCGGCGGCAGGCTCTCAATCGGGTAGATGGCAATGCTGTGCTGCTGCGCCAGGTGCTCGGCGTGCAGCGCCGGTGTCACCGCGCAGCCCAACCCCATACTGGCGAACAAAATCGCCGTATCCCAGTCGTCGACCGTGGTCGAGGTTTCCAGGTGAATACCGGCATCGAGCAGCAGCGATTCGAGCTGGCCCTGGGAGGTGGACGATTCCTTCAGGCGGATATAGGGGATACGTTTCAGGTCCTGCAGCGCCACCGTGTCCTTTTCACTCCAGGCCGCGGACTGCGGGGTTACCAGAACCCAGGGCATTTCCACGACGGGCCGCTGTTCGAGTCCGCGGATGGGGGTGCCCATGGTAACGAACGCGAGATCGGCCTGTTCGTTACGCAGGGCATCGATACAGCGGCGGTGAGAGTTGGCGGAGTGAAATTGCAATTGCACCTGGGGATAGCGCTCGCGAAAAGCGCTTACCACATCGGTCATAAAATGGCGGATGGTGGTGCTGCCGGTGGTGATACCCAGCGCGCCGGCTTCGCCGGCCTGCAGTTGCCTGACCTGGCGCACACCCAGTTTCAGCGTGCCCAGCCCCTCCACCACATGCTCGTAGAACAGTCGCCCGGCGGGCGTTACCGATACGCCGCGGGCGCGGCGCTCGAGCAGGGGAGTCCCCAGTTCGTTTTCCAGGCGGGTGATATGCTGGCTGACCGCCGGCTGGGTGCAGCCCAGGTCGCGGGCCACAGCGCTGAGGTTCTCCGCCTGGCAGACGGCGATAAAAATATCCAGGTCGTCGAGTGTCATTATCCGCTCCCCGCTCTCTGTCTAAAGGAGGATTCCAGAACCCGCATAACTCACCTCACAGTGGTCAGGCGAGTATAGAACGGCTTTCAAGTATAAGGGATTTCTAAGGGATACATACTAAATCCTATAATTGACTATGATCTTAGCATGGACCATTCTCGCGGCGTAGTTGAGATGGAGATAGTTGAGATGGAGATAGTTGAGATGGAGCGGAAGCCATTGAAACAGATCAATCCGAAACGACCACTTTTAGCGATACGCCGTTCACGGCAGCGGAGGTACTATGCAGCAATTCAAACCCATCAGGGTACCGGATATTGTCGGTCGCAAGGGCGGCCGCAAAATCGTTATGCTCACCGCCTATGACTTCACCATGGCGACCCTGCTCGACAGTCACGCCGATATACTGCTGGTGGGGGACACCCTGGGGTGTGTCGTGCAGGGACACGACACCACGCTCAAAGTGACGCTCGAACAGATGATTTATCACGCCGGGATGGTCAGCCGCGGTGCCCGGCAGGCGCTGGTGGTGGTCGATCTGCCGTTCGGCACCTATCAGCAGGGGCCGCCGCAGGCGCTGCAGGCTGCACTGCGCCTGCTCAAGGAAAGCGATGTGAGTGCGGTCAAGCTGGAGGGCGGAGGTAGGGTCTGTGATTCGGTGCGGGCCATCAGCGCGGCGGGCATTCCGGTGGTGGCGCACCTGGGGCTGACACCGCAATCGTTCCACGTGCTGGGTGGCAACAAGGTGCAGGCGCGGGAGTCGCAGGCGGCCGCGCAACTGCTGCGCGATGCCAGGGCGCTGGAAGAGGCGGGGGCCTTTGCCCTGGTATTGGAAGCCATTCCCGGCGAACTGGCCGGGGAGGTCAGCCGCTGCATCGGCATTCCCACCATTGGTATCGGCGCCGGGCCCGACTGTGATGGCCAGGTGCTGGTGATCAACGATATGGTCGGGTTCAATGCCGGCCCGGCGCCGATGCGGTTCAACAAGGAGTTCGGCGCGGTGCGGGAGGTGATCGATCAGGCCGCGACGGCGTTTGCGCGCGAGGTTCGGGCCGGAACTTTTCCTGCGCGCGAAAATACCTATGAGGCAGCGATCCCGTCCGGGGTCGCTGCGGGGTGACCGCCGGTTGCAGGCTGCGTCGCGATTAAAACGCAGCGCTTTTATCTGTTTATAATGGCGAAGTCCCCGAGGCTCCGGCATGGGTTGCTGCTGGTTGCAGCTGTGGGATTTCGACAGTAACAGGGTGTATCGGTAGCAACGGAGATTATCGGCCGGAATCGGCTTGCCGGTAGTCATGGTGCTGCCGGTGGCGACAGGACACTAGGCAGAGAGGTTAAGCCGTGCGTTACAAGCAGATCACATCTCCACCCCAAAAAAAAATCGCGCTGGTCGCCCACGATAACCGCAAAGCCGCTATGATCGACTGGTGTCGCAGCCACCGCGACCGCCTCCAGGCGCATCAACTGTTCGCCACCGGCACCACCGGCGCGCAGGTGGAGGCGGCCCTGGGGCTGCCGATCGACAAGCTGATCAGCGGCCCGATGGGGGGAGATCAGCAATTGGGCGCCATGATCAGCCAGGGCCATATCGATTTCCTCATCTTTTTCTGGGACCCCTTCGAACCCCTGCCTCACGACCCCGATGTCAAGGCACTATTGCGCATAGCCGCCGTGTGGAATATTCCCGTCGCCTGCAATCGCAGCTCCGCGGATCTGTTGATCGCCGCGCCGCAGATGGACTGCGCTTACAGTCGTGAGGTGCCGGACTACGAGGGTTATCTGGCCGAGCGAACCCGCGCTGATCAGCCGGGTTGAGCACCTGTCTCAGACACCTCCAGGACTTGCGATTATGACAGACACCCGTATCGAACGAGACAGCATGGGCGAGGTGGCGGTGCCCGCGACAGCGCTCTACGGAGCCCAGACCCAGCGCGCCGTCGATAACTTTCCGATCAGCGGGCAGCCGCTGCCGGCGGCGTTTATCCGCGCCCTGTTGCTGGTGAAAGGGGCTGCGGCCCGGGCCAATGTAGCCTTAGGGCAGTTGCCGCAGGCGCGGGGAGACGCCATCTCAAGCGCCTGCCAACAACTGCTGCAGCAGGATTTTATGGCCCATTTTCCCGTAGATGTGTTCCAGACCGGCTCCGGCACCAGCTCCAATATGAACGCCAATGAGGTGGTCGCCACCCTGGCGAGTCGTATTCTGGGGCAAGCGGTCAGTCCCAATGACGATGTGAATTGCGGTCAAAGCAGCAACGACGTGATTCCCACCACCATTCATGTCAGCGCGGCGTTGGGGTTGGTCAACGATTTACTGCCGGCTTTGCAGCATCTGGGTGAGGTGATCGATACCAAGGGGAAAGCCGTGCCGTATACCAAAACGGGACGCACGCACCTGATGGACGCGATGCCGGTGCGCCTCGATCAGGTGCTGTCCGGATGGGCGGCGCAGATAAGGCAGAACATCGAGCAGTTGCGGGGTTTGCAGTCCGCCGTTACCCGATTGGCGCAAGGGGGGACGGCGGTGGGCACCGGTGTCAACGCGCATCCGGATTTTGCCCGGCGTTTCTGTCGCGAGTTGAGCGATATGGCCGGTCTGGGGTTTACTCCCAGTGACAACTTCTTTGCCGCCATCGGTTCACAGGACACCGCGGTGGCGCTGTCGGGCCAGTTGAAGACCGCGGCGGTCACCCTGATGAAAATTGCCAACGATCTGCGCTGGATGAACTCCGGACCCCTGGCAGGGCTTGGCGAGATAGAACTCGAGGCGTTGCAGCCGGGGTCGTCGATTATGCCGGGCAAGGTCAACCCGGTCATTCCTGAAGCGGTGGCCATGGTCTGCGCCCAGGTTATCGGCAACGATACCGCGATCAGTATCGGCGGCCAGTCGGGCAACTTCGAACTCAATGTGATGTTGCCGATGATAGCCAACAATCTCTTGGGCAGTCTGCAACTGATGAGTGCCGCCGGCGGCCTGTTGGCGGACAAGGCGATTGCCTCTTTTGCTGTTAACGAGACCCGTTTGCAGCAGGCATTGACTCGCAATCCGGTTTTGGTCACGGCGTTAAATCCGGTAATCGGCTACCTGAAAGCGGCGGAAATTGCCAAGCAAGCCTATCGGGAGGAGCGTCCGATTGTCGATGTGGCGGAGGAGCAAACCGATTTGGGGCGCGCCGAACTGGAGCGGCTGCTGGACCCACAAAAGCTGACCCGCGGGGGATGACGGTAAGATAAAAAAGAAAACCAAAAGGGCCAGGTCGTGAGACCTGGCCCTGAATGGAGTTTCCCTAAGAGCCGTAGTCTGCGAGCTTCCTTTGTTCCATGACCGGTGTTGACTACCTTGAATATCCGTTGCGACCCTTTCCCTTGGAAAACCGTCCATAGCTTCTGCATCTCACTGACGCACAATCCTGCGAGTGAGGATGCTCCCTGATAGATGCGTCTCCTTTGCATCTTAAAGGTCGCTTCCCTTGACCCTACATGGCCTGGGGACGTCCGTGTGTACTTCCCTGTTACTGCGTATTGTCTCGCAGGAACGGTTGCTAGAATAGATGACAATGGCTGAAATCTCTGTGAGATATTTCCTACAAGAATGGGGACTAGATCACATCTGTTTCACTGAACAGGTCAACCGACTGCAGTTCACCGGCTTCGGTGACTGAAAATCGCACCTGAATTGGCCGGCAGCAGACCTCGCAGTCCTCTATGTAGGTTTGCGCGCCATCGGAGCAGTCCACCAGGAGCGAGATGGTTTCACCGCAGTAAGGGCAGCGATCCTGGTGTTCGGTCAACATAGGCGCCTCGTGGTCAGCATCGACGTGTAGTCCTGTTTGCCGGTGGATTGTGGGGTATTCCGGCCAAACTGTCATCTCTTTGCCTGGATGCGCGCGAGCGCCCGTCTGCCGGTGTGGTTGGCAGTTTTGCCTTTGATGTGCGCGATCTCGAAGGCGAACTGCCGGAGTTTGACCGCTTCTCACTGGGTAAGTCGTGCGGTCGATGGCCAGTGAACCACGGCTTGAATGGCATTCTCTCCTGGCGAGCCCCCTTTCGCTATTAGCCCAACCGGAACTCTGGGGCTTTTCGCCCGCAGGGTCCGGTTATTCGCGGCCTTTGAGGTATCAGATACCTATTTATTTGAATGCAGCCCGAACATATTTCCTTCGGTGTCTATGGCAAGCGTGCAGAAACCGTGATCGCCAATCGACATTTTTGCCTGTTGGATTTTACCGCCGGCAGCTTCTACTCTCGCCTCTTCCACTGCGCAGTCCTCGCAGGAAAAATATACTATTGTGCTGTTTGCTCCTGCGGCAAACCCCTCCATTTTGACCAGCGCACCGGCAGCGCCATAATTTTCGTAATCTGAAGAAAAAGCCCACATCTCCGCGTTGGCATCCGTAGGGTCACTCAGTCTTTCCAGAGTCGTGTCAAAGATTGCCTGATAAAAGTTTTTAGCTCTTTCGATATCGTCTACATAAAGTTCAAACCAGCCGACCGGATTGCTCATTTTGCCACCCTTTGAGTTTTTTGATTGGTTTAAGTGCCCAACGCTACGCGGCGACCGGTGCGACATGGAGAGAATCCAGTGCGCCGTTTGTGTATAGACACCATGTTATGCCTTTATATTTTACCTCTGTACAGATCTTCTACCGGGAAAATCATTGTGTAGTCATCCCAATTCAGGTTTCCGTCAACCAGTTCGTATGTTAGAAAACCACTTTCAGTCTTGTACTTATCATAGTCCGGATGTCCGTTCGAAAAAATGAACTGGGCAAAATCTACTATCTACTAGTTGTACATGACCATCATTGAAAGTTAGTTCGAGAATATGGGACTTATATGTCTTACGGAACTAACCAATAACTCGGACACTTCTCACCTTCTAAGTGATGACTTTTGGTGCCATCGACTTTTTCTTGACAAAGTAGTCTACCCATTTGTTGGCAATTTCTTCCGCGTAAACGTTCACGAACTGCTCAAAGTCTTTTCGCTTTGCGGGTTCCAAACCAGGACCTTTGTCTTTCAGTACGATTTTGCTTATTTTTCTGTAAAAAACGGATTTCAGCCTTTGTCTCCTTTCCATCGTATTTTCCATGTACATGGATCGGTTCATGTTCATTGCTGTAAAAAAATAGAACAATTCCAAGTTACTCGTATAGTTTTGGCATGAATATCTCCCTTTAAACAAATGCACGATTTCGCACGACGTTTTTGCAAAACATTGCAACTAGCGCCATGCAAGCGTTCTGAAAAACGTCATCGCGCTGTACGCTACGGGCAAGGCTTTTGACTTGAGTATAAAATTCCTTTTAATATCAGTTTCTTAGGTCAATTTTCTGAATGCGTCATGCTTATAAACACATCAAATCGCCTCCAATGTTGGCGATACGAATTATTTATTGCAATGCTGTGTTTTTAGACAGTGTTCAGGCTCGCGAGAGTCCGGGGGTAGAGCCCTTTTTCCTCACTTAAGTCAGTATTGTTCATGCTGTGTGCTATGGTGTCCGTACAGAAAAACATGCCCTGTATCGGATCATCCACTATACCCACTTTTTTAAGGACCGGCAGTATCTGTTTTTCGAGAGCCGTACGAGCCGGGCTCAAGTCTGGCGAAGGGACGGCGCCGTCAGGTCGGTGACAAACGTGCACCGCATCCTGCAAAGCGATGGATGACCCGCACTTGTCTGCGGACGGGCTCCGGTCTTGCAAAGATTTGTAAAAATACCCTTTGGCGCGGTATTTGCTGCTACCGCTTTTCGCTGAATCCAGGGTATAGTCATCCACCTCAGCTTGGTATGGCTGGCCTGTCGGCCAGTAGACAAGTTTGTGTTTTTATCACGTAACTGTATTACAGAGAGAAAGGCGGGTAACTACTATGGATAACTACGAGAAAATTGGTTACTCATTACTTGCCATCATAGCCGCTCTCTACCTGGCGGCAATGCTGTTTGGCATAGTTGCTGCGTTTCCCTACGGGATTATCGGCCTGGTGTTGCTTGGCGGTGTCGGTGTTCTGCTGCTGAAAGTTGTAAGAGAACGGTTAAACAACAAAGAAGATGACTATTACTCAAAAAAGGTCGATAAATAATGCTGATAACCACCCAGGATGAACTGTCTGACTATGAAATTACCGAAACCATCGGTCTGGTGCGCGGCAATACCATCAGAGCCAGACATGTCGGTAAAGATATACTGGCGGGACTGAGAACACTCGTGGGCGGTGAGATTACCGAATATACAAAAATGCTCGCCGAGTCCAGGGAACAGGCCATTGACAGGATGATCGCCGAAGCGCAGGCAAAAGGTGCTGATGCGATAATGGCGATGCGATTTACGACTTCACCGGTTATGCAGGGCTCAGCGGAATTATTAGCCTATGGCACCGCGGTAAAACTTAAACCCAAGCGCTAATCAGCTTTGCGTGCGCGAGGCTGCTGGTAGCGACCCCGAGTCCTTTATCGTTTTTCTCGCGCGGACCCGGAGTTTTGGATCTTGCGGGCGGAAGATCACTGGGTTTTACAGCCGGGTGCGTTGTAGGTGTTGATATAAGCCTATAGATAGATATTGGGGAGTAATTGGGAAACCTTACGGAATATACGCTGTAAAATCTCCCCTGTTTTGTTCAATCTCGCGTCGATTCAATCATGTCGAACCAACCCCAGAAACAGGGCCGACAACCTGGTTGCCAGGCTGCATAGAAGATCCCACTGGCGCTATCGTTCATCTGGGCCGGCCCGGCGTCGGGCATCGCCGCCGTCTTTAATCAGGGCTCCAGATTTCACCTGTGTCTTTGTTTCTCCCTCAGTTGGATTGAATTTATGCGGGGAGGCAGTACAATAAAACCCATTGTTATAAATATAAGCCATTTTGTATAGGTTGTCGCTGGTCTCAAAAAATGCTGTCTGCCTACGAGTTGACCCTGCTGATTCATATCCTCCTGTTCTGTTACTGGCTCGGTGGTGATGTGGGCGTGTTTTACTCGAGCCGCTTTGTCGTCGACCCGCGTCTCTGCCGTGAGACCCGCTTGACTGCCGCCAGGATTATGCTCGGTTGCGATCTGATCCCGAAAATCTGCATGAGCTTAATGCTGACCGCCGGCGGCCTGCTCACTGAGTTCAACGGTATTGCCCACCCACCCTGGCAGATGGCGGCCATCGTACTGCTGGGTCCGGTGTGGCTGAGCCTGGTACTGGTGCTGCATTTCAAGCACAACGCCGCTTTTATTCCGGCGTTGACCCGCATTGACTTCCACTTTCGCTGGCTGGTGATCCTGGCCCTGGTGGTCTCCTGCATCTATTCAATCACCAGCGGGCGACTGGCCGAGGCCCCCTGGGTGGTGGCGAAACTGCTGGCCTTTGCTTTTCTGATTTTCTGCGGTCTGATGATCCGCGTTAACCTGAAAGGCTTCAGCGCCACCTATGCCAAGCTGGTGCGGGATAGTTACACCGACGCCGACAACCAACTGATGATCCGCAGTCTCGCGCGGGTAAAGCCCTGGGTCATCACCATCTGGGTGGTCCTGGTGGTGCAGGCGGTCCTGGGTATCGCCAAGCCCGGCGCGACCTCGCCACCGGTGCCAACCGGCGCCGCCCTGGTGGCCAAGTAGGCTGGCGGAAGGACCCGTACCACATTTAACGCTACTATGGTAAAGTTCCGGCCTTTGGGAACTGATTCCAGGCATGTGGCAACCAACCAGCCACGATGCTGGCAGAATAACGACAACCTGCGTAATAAAAAGCTCATAATCCGCATATGTCAAACATACAACCAGTCTTTTACTATTACAGAGGCTTTCCAAGAAACCGTATTTGGAAGCCGCCCGCTATCCTGCAAGAAAGCGTAAAAAACCAATATAACTAAACGTCTATGGGGCTTAGTAAACCCCGCCAGGGAGCAAAACTACCAGTGCATACAGATAGATATTGGGAAAAAGTCTTGGGGAGTGATCTGGAAATCCCAAGGGGTATAGTCCGTAAGATTTCCAGTCTTTTTGTCGGCCTTGTGCCGATCAAATCATGGCGCACGCATGTCAGAAATAAGATCGACGACCTGGTTATCAGGCTCCATCGGAAAAAAATCGAACACTTTGTTCATCACTATCCCAAAGTCAGAACTGAAACAGAGACCATTCAGAAAATATTGGCAGAAAGAAAAAGTATAGCCCGCTTTGGCGACGGCGAATTCAATCTCTGTATTGGAATCACCAAGGCGATGCAGAAATACGATCTCGAGCTGGTCGCAAGGTTGAAGCAGATTCTTAATACCAGCGACAACAATATTCTAATCGGTATCAATACCATCAATAGTGAAAATGATCTGACAAAAACCTGGAAAAAATTTATCATCAGGCGAGGTAATAGAGTCCTCAGGCTGTTTAATTGTAATAGAACTTACGACTCATCTACCATCACTACTATTTTTCCCAGTCAAAAAGAGGCATTCGATAGCTATATCGAATTGCTGAAGCAGGTATGGCATAACCGCAAAGTCGTTTTTGTGGTGGGCAAAAACAGCCATTTTTTCTTTGAGGAGGATTTGTTTCACAATATTGCCCAACATGAATTTATCTACGCCCCCGGTAAGAATGCCTTTGAAAAGTACGACCATATCCTTAGTGCTATTAAGCAATACGATACCAGTTGGCTGATTATGTTATCGCTGGGTCCGACGGCCACTTTGCTCGCCTATGACCTGTCAAAGTCAGGCTATCAGGCAATCGACCTGGGAAAAACACCTTCAAACTACAAGCTGGCAAAAAACGGTGTGTTTTATCTGCCCCCGCCGGCGGGATAGCCGACCCATATTACCGGAAACGGTATTGCCGGCGGTGATGAGTTGACGGGCGAAAAATTCACCGCAGATGCATACGATTCGAGAATATGGCGCTGATACTAGGAGATGGCAGGTCAGTTATATAGTCATGTCCAACTGACACCTCACCACCAATATTTGCCGAAGTTCTCCGGGTTGGCCCAAAAGCGCGGGTTATTCCAGGTGCGGGTGTGGTTATAGGTGTTGATATCATAACCATAGCTGCAGTAACAGCGAGTTTTTTCGCCGGCCTGCGATTCATCACTGAACGCTTGCAGGCGCTGAAAGCCCAGTGCAATAAAGTCCGTTAACTGCCAGCCGGCGGTCTCGTCGACTACTACCCAGATGCGGTGGCTGTGTAAATTGCGCAGCCGTGCCAACAATGCCGTACCCCGTGCCTTATCCAGATGTTCCAGACAGTCGGCGACCACCGCCAGATCGTAGCGTTTCGGGTCGATACCGTCGTCGGCGGGGTCGAGATGGACGAACTCGCAGTCATGCGCCTGACAGTAGGCTGCCAGTGCCGGGATATCGCTTCGCGAGCAGCTTAATACCTGTTGGGGTTGCTGTTCGTTGAGTAATTGGTAGAGAGCCTGACTGGGGCTTGCCGTATTTACCATAGGGACACTCCCGCAAAGATGGTGGCGCGGCGCTAGCCCATGTCCTTTTCCAGGTACTGTGACAGGCGCTGGCAGAAATGGTAGGCGTCTGTTTCGTCGTAGAGGTCATGATTGGGAAACAACGGGGTAGTGCCGTCGGTCTGGTGGTAGTGGCACTCACGGCCGTAGTCCCGCGCCATATCGTCGCTGATACGATCTAAAACAGCGTTGACGATATCCTGCCAGTTATCGCCGTTAAAGTCACTGGCGGGGCAATTAAAGACCAGGCACTCAATCATCCAACTGGTGGGCATGGCCAACTGAGGATGCTGCTGGTGCAGTTCATTCCGCAGATGCGTGATGATACGGGCAACTTGGCGATACTTTGATTTCTGGCTGTGGTCTGTTAACGGCTGCTGAATCTCTTGCAGGGCGTCGCTGATTTGCGCGCTCACAGATACCCCCTTTCCTGAAAACCTCTGTGACGGTGAAGTTCAAGACGATCGCCCGGCACCGGCGTGGCGAGTCAGTGTAATTTGCGGTCGCAGTGCTGGTCGGCCTCCGCTGCGGCGACTGCGGCCTGGTTTGAATCATGTTCCACAGACCGTTTTAGCCGGTTGACCACAATCGCCATGGCTTCGATGGTCTGGCTGAGTTGGTTCAGCGCTTTGATGATGCTTTCCGGGCTGGCGTGTTGTTTGTTCACATTTTCCTCCAAAGCGAGTGTGCCGTAGTGGCCCTGGCGTCGCGCCCCGGTCGGTTGGGGCGCGACCTCTGTCATGCCTACTCCCAGCTCAGGGCGCCGCCGGTTTGGTATTCAATCACCCGCGTTTCAAAAAAGTTCTTCTCTTTGCGCAGATCCATGATTTCACTCATCCACGGGAAGGGGTTTTGCGCACCGGCAAATTGCTCCGGCAGACCCAGTTGCGCCAGGCGGCGGTTGGCGATGAAGTGCAGGTATTCCTCCATGGTGGCCGCATTCATACCCAGGACGCCGCGGGGCATGGAGTCACGGGCGTATTGGATTTCCAGCTCTGTGCCCTCCAGGATCATCTGCGCCACTTCCTGCTGGAACTCGGCGGTCCACAGTTGTGGATTTTCAAGTTTGATCTGGTTGATCACATCGATGCCGAAATTCAAGTGCATGGATTCGTCGCGCAAAATATATTGGAACTGCTCGGCCACTCCGGTCATTTTATTGCGCCGGCCCATCGACAAGATCTGGGTAAAGCCGCAGTAAAAGAAAATACCTTCGGTGACGACGTAAAAAGCGACCAGATTGCGCAACAGTTCCCGGTCACTCTCCACCGTGCCGGTGGTAAACGTGGGGTTGCCGAGCGAGTGGGTATGTTTGAGGCTCCACGCCGCTTTGTTGGCGACCGACGGCAGTTCCCGATACATGTTGAAAACCTCGCCCTCGTCCATGCCCAGAGATTCAATGCAGTACTGGTAAGCATGGGTGTGAATCGCCTCCTCGAACGCCTGCCGCAGGATATACTGGCGACACTCGGGGTTGGTGACCAGGCGATAGATGGCGAGCACCAGGTTGTTGGCGACCAGGCTGTCGGCGGTGGAGAAATAGCCCAGTGAGCGCATCACGATGCGGCGTTCATCCTCGGACAGACCCTCACTGCTTTTCCACAGGGCGATATCCGCGGTCATGTTGACCTCCTGGGGCATCCAGTGGTTGGCGCAGCCGTCGAGGTATTTCTGCCAGGCCCAGTCGTATTTGAAGGGCACCAGTTGGTTGAGATCGGCGCGACAGTTGATCATGGCTTTGTCGTCAACCATCACCCGGGCGGCGCCCATTTCCAGCTCCTCCAGTCCGGGGGCCGGGTCGAGCGCCTTGACGGCGGCTTTGGCGGCGGCCAGGGTACTGTCGTCGGCGGGAGCCGCCGGCGCGTCGTCAGCAGCGGGCGCCGGCGCGCTGTCGGCGCTGGCGGGGGCGGCCGGTTGGGCCGCTACCGGCTCCGGTTCGCGTATTTTAAGTTCGGGTTTTTCAGCGACCGGGGCCAGTTGCGGTTCGGGGGCGGCGGGTGCTTCGTCTTTGTACTCATCCCAGCTCAGCATAGTGTTGTTGATCCTCAAAACTTGTACAGTGAAATTCAGTGTGGCTAGCGGTTTGACTATCGTTATGACTAGGGTGTTCGCGCTAAAAGGTCTGGGCGGGGGCCGAAGCCCCCGCCAGACTGACGCTCTCCCCTTAATCCGTTATTGACACGCCTCGCAATCGGGATCGTCCAGCGCGCAGGCCTGCGGCACTTCCGTGGCGCTGGCTGCGACGGCATTCAGGGTGCCGGTTTCGACCGTGGACTTCTCCGTGGTGGTGGCCGCCAGGGCCCGCAGGTAGTAGGTGGTTTTCAAACCCCGGTACCAGGCCATGCGATAGGTGACATCCAGCTTTTTGCCGCTGGCGCCGGCGATATACAGGTTCAGGCTCTGGGCCTGGTCGATCCACTTTTGCCGGCGGCTGGCCGCATCGACGATCCAGCGGGGCTCCACCTCGAAGGCGTTGGCATACAGGTGTTTCAGGTCTGCCGGAATGCGATCGATTTTCTGCACCGAGCCCTCGTAGTATTTCAGGTCGTTGACCATCACCGTATCCCACAGGCCGCGATCCTTGAGGTCGTGCACCAGGTAGGGGTTGACCACGGTAAATTCACCGGACAGGTTCGACTTCACATAGAGGTTCTGATAGGTCGGCTCGATGGATTGAGACACACCGGTAATATTGGCGATGGTGGCGGTCGGCGCGATGGCGAGCACATTGGAGTTGCGCATACCGTTGTTTTTTACCTGCACGCGCAGGCCGTCCCAATCGAGCGTTTGACTGCGGTCGACTTCGATAAACTGCTCGCCGCGGTTCCTGCTGAGAATCTCAATGGAATCGATCGGCAGCGTGCCTTTACTCCACAGCGACCCCTCGTAACTGATATAGCTGCCGCGCTCGGTCGCCAGGTTGCTGGAGGCCTCGATGGCGTAGTAGCTGATCGCCTCCATGGAGCGATCGGCAAACTCCACCGCGGCATCGGAGCCGTAGCCGATGCGCAGTTTGTAGAGTGAATCCTGAAACCCCATAATGCCGAGCCCGATGGGGCGGTGGCGGAGGTTGGAGGCGCGCGCCGCCGGCACTGAGTAGTAGTTGATGTCGATCACGTTATCGAGCATACGCACGGCGGTTTTTACCGTGCGGCGCAGCTTGTCCGTATCCAGGGCGCCGTCGACTACGTGTTGGGCCAGGTTCACCGAACCCAGGTTGCACACCGCAATTTCCTTATCCGATTTGGTGTTCAGGGTAATTTCGGTGCACAGGTTGGACGAGTGGATCACCCCGGCGTGTTGCTGCGGGCTGCGCAGGTTGCAACTGTCTTTGAAGGTAATCCACGGATGTCCGGTTTCGAACAGCATGCCGAGCATCTTGCGCCACAGTTCCTGGGCGCGGATACGCTTGAACAGTTTCATCTCACCGGTGCTGGTCTGGTGTTCATATTCTTCGTAACGTTGCTCGAAAGCTTGGCCGTAGAGGTCGTGCAAATCCGGAACGTCGTTGGGGGAAAACAACGTCCAGTCCTTGTCTTCGAAGACCCGCTTCATAAACAGGTCGGGCACCCAGTTGGCGGTGTTCATATCATGGGTGCGGCGGCGGTCGTCGCCGGTGTTTTTGCGCAGTTCCAGAAACTCCTCGATATCCAGGTGCCAGGTCTCCAGGTAGGCGCAGACGGCACCTTTGCGCTTGCCACCCTGGTTGACCGCCACCGCCGTATCGTTGGCGACTTTGAGAAACGGCACCACGCCCTGGGACTTGCCGTTGGTGCCCTTAATGTAGGCGCCGAGCGAGCGCACCGGGGTCCAGTCGTTGCCGAGGCCGCCGGCCCATTTCGACAGCATGGCGTTGTCCTGAATGGCGCCGTAGATACCGCGCAGGTCGTCGGGTACCGTGGTGAGGTAACAAGAGGAGAGCTGTGGTCGCAGGGTGCCGGCGTTGAACAGGGTCGGGGTGGAACTCATGTAGTCGAAAGACGACAGCAGTTGATAAAACTCGACCGCGCGCGCCTCTTTTTCGGGTTCCTCGACCGCCAGTCCCATCGCCACGCGCATAAAAAAGATTTGCGGCAGCTCAAAGCGCACCTCATCGCTGTGAATAAAATAGCGATCATAGAGAGTCTGTAGCCCCAGATAGGTGAACTGCAGATCGCGTTCGGCGTCCAGTGCGGCGGCCAGCTTCGCCATATCGAACTGCAGGAGTTCCGGCGATAGCAGCTCCAATTCGACCCCTTTGCGGATATAGGCGGGCAGGGCCTGGGCGTAGTACTCGCTCATATCGGCCTGGGTGGCGGATTCGGCGACGCCCAGGAACGACAGGGCCTCAGCGCGCAGTTTATCCAACAGCAGGCGCGCGGTGGCGAATGAGTAATTGGGCTCTTGCTCCACCAGGGTGCGGGCGGTAATGACCAGCGATGTATTGACATCGTCGAGCGAAACGCCGTCGTACAGATTGCGCATGGCTTCGTCGAGAATGGTTTTGGCCTCAACGTCCTTGAGCCCGGCGCAGGCCTCCTCAACCACGGTGCGCACGCGTCCCATATCCAGGTCCCGGCGGCTGCCGTCGGCGAGCGTCACCTGCAGCCTGGGGTAATCGGGGTCGGGTTGGGCCTGTTGCTTTTCGGCACGCAGGCGCGCGTGCTCCTCCCGGTAGAGCACGTAGTCGCGGGCAACTTTTTGGTCACCCGAGCGCATCAGCACCAGCTCGACCTGGTCCTGGATATCTTCGATATGAATAGTGCCCCCGGACGGCATCCGGCGTTGGAAGGTTGCCGAAATCTGCTTGGTGAGGGCGTTGACGGTTTCGTGTATTCGGCTCGAGGCGGCTGCTGTACCGCCTTCGACGGCCAGGAAAGCTTTGGTCATGGCGACAGCGATCTTGCTGTCATCGTAAGGCACTACGGTGCCATTGCGTTTGATAACACGCAATTGACCGGGCGCCGTCGCTGAGACAGTCGTGCTGCTGCTGAGCGCTGCCGGTTCCGGGCTGGCGGACCGTGATTGACTTACAGTGGTTTCGGTGTGCATGAACGTCTCCGCGTACGTGTGTGTTATGCCAGTAATAAATGGTTACCATCGCACCGGTAGTGGGGGTGGCGATGTGTGTTGCCCTTACATGAAGTGTTGCGTGAGGCTTGGTGGCGCAGGTCACAGAAAAAGAGGTTTTTTGTGTCACTGGGTGAGACGCCGCTGCCGGTGGCTCTGCTGAACAGATGCGCAGTGCCGGTTGCCGGCGATATTTGCGATGTCCAATCGATCTTCATTATTGTTGTGTCGAATGCCTCTTGACGACGTTTTGGGTCTCTGTTTTTTGAGTCTCTATGCTTTGGGTCTCGGCTCGTTGAGCCGCTGGTTTTAGAAGCCCGTTGAGACTTTGGTTAGAAGCCCGTTGAGACTCTGGTTAAAAGCCCGTTGAGACTCTGGTTAGAAGCCCGTTGAGACTCCAGTTTTAAAAACCCTGATTTTGCGATTTAGCCTCTACCTGCCGGGTCTTCTATCGCTCGCGATAGCGCTCGGCATATAGTATTTATCAGTCTGACAGTTGAATTAGCAGGTGCCTTGCTAAACTACAACACCCCTATATGTTGGGGTGTTTTGGAGTTGACATACAAGATAATGCGGTTTTCCGGTTATTGCAAGGTAAATAGTGTGATGAGTTCTTGTGGATAAAATGTGGGTAAGTCAGCATGTCAGTGACCACTAATCCGCTACTCTGCACAGCTACTAGGGTATACCCTTTAGTTGCTTAAAAAGCACACATTATAATATTTTCATCTAGAGTCGTGGCCCAACTATAGCCAGATGCCAAACCTTGCGGGGATAATGCGTGGGTAACCTTAGTGTGAACCCTGGGGTGGTGTTTTTTTCCGCACTTGTGCCTGCGGTGGCTCGCCAACCTGATCAGTTGAAACTTTTTGGAGAAGCATGATGGAAAAACCGATGGTGGCGCAGTCCGTGCCGATTGCAGTGGAGGTGGAGGCGGGCAAGACGTATTGGTGGTGTGCTTGTGGTCGCAGCAGCAAGCAGCCGTTTTGTGACGGCTCCCATAAGGATACCGGTTTTGCGCCACAGCGCTATGAAGCGGCTGACAGCCGGCGGGTATTTTTCTGTGCCTGCAAGCAGTCGGATCGCGCGCCTGTGTGTGACGGTTCCCACAAAAAGCTTTGAGCGAGTGGTGCAAATGGCGCGCTCCTAATTTGGTTCGATGTGGGGTCGGAACAGAATGACACCTCTTTAAGTAAAAATGTGCTAATTGATCGGTCTGCCACCGGGTGGGGCCTGCAGAAACACGCCGTAAACCCGTCCCTGGGGGCTCGCCTAAAGCGCCTACTGTTGGTCACGACAGCATCCCTGCTGTCGAGAGTTTCTGAAAGCCCCAGTCAATGCCAGACCGATCGGTTAGCACATATTTGCTTTCAGGAAGCGGACCCCACCCCAAACCATGACCTTCGCTCAGGGTTGTGCGCAAGTAAACGCAATCAGGTGTTCGGCCTCGACGCGAATACCCACGTTGTCGCCAACTTTATAATCGTGATGACTGGGAAACGCCGATTCAATCACGCCGCCGGTGGGAAGTTGCAGCGTGTAAAGCGTCGAGGTGCCGGCAAATACCTTGCTGACGATGCGAGCGCGCTTGTCGCTGCCGTCGTCGTGGATAATATCGTCCGGACGCAACAGCACTTCCACCGGCGTATTGGCCAGCCATTCGTAGTGATGCTTGCCGGTAATCCGGCCCAACTCCGTGGCCACCGCAGTAGCGCTCAGGGCCCGGCCCGGCAACAGCACGCCCTGGCCGATAAAGTTGGCGACAAAGCGCGAGACCGGCTGGTGGTAGAGATTAAACGGCGTATCCCACTGCTCCACGCGACCGCGGTCGACGACACCGATCTGGTCGGCGAAGGCAAACGCCTCCTCCTGGTCGTGGGTGACCATCACGGCACTGATCTGCCGCGCTTTCAGGATATCTCTGACCTCCAGCGCCAGCGCCCGGCGCAAATCCACATCCAGACTTGAAAAGGGCTCGTCCAGCAGCAGTAGCGTCGGCTGCGGCGCCAGCGCGCGGGCCAGGGCCACGCGCTGTTGTTGTCCGCCGGACAGTTCGTGGGGATAGCGCCGCGCAAAGCCGGTGAGTTGCACCAACTCCAGCAGTTCCGCGCAGGCGCTCTGCCGCGCCCGCGGGTCGAGCCCGTTGAGACCGAAGGTGATATTGTCACTGACGCTGAGGTGAGGGAAGAGCGCATAGTCCTGGAACACCATACCGATACGGCGCTTTTCCGGCGCCAGGGTGAAGCCGGGGGCCGACAGGTTCTTGCCCTGCAGCGCGATGCGTCCCGTCGCAACCGGCTGGAAACCGGCAATAGCCCGCAACACCGTGGTCTTGCCGCAGCCGCTCTGTCCCAACAGGCAGGCGATGGCGCCGGTGTCGAGATCAAAGCTGAGGTTTTCCACCACCGGTTGCAGGTCGTACCGGCAGGTAATCGCATCGACTTCGAGTAGGCTGGGCATGGCGGGTGTCTGTCGTCAGTCGCTGAGCAGCAAAAATTCCATCAGTGCCTTCTGCGCGTGCAGGCGGTTTTCCGCTTCATCCCAAACGACCGACACGCGCTCGTCCTCGAGCAGCTCGGCACTGACCTCCTCGCCGCGGTGGGCGGGCAGGCAGTGCATAAACAGCGCGTCGCTGCGAGCGTAACTCATCAACTCATGATTGACCTGATAACCGGCGAACTGCGCTTCCCGGTGCGCCTGTTCGTCCTCTTGCCCCATCGACGCCCAGACATCGGTGGCGACCCAATCGGCATTTTTTACAGCGCTTTTCGGGTCCCGCACCAGCGCGACCCGGTCGCTGTTGACCGCCACCAGATCGGCGTCCGGCTCAAAACCTTCAGGGCAGGCAATGCGCAATTCGAAATCGCACTGGCGGGCGGCATTGATATACGAGTGACACATGTTGTTGCCGTCGCCGATCCAGGTCACTACCTTACCCTGGGGGTCACCGCGGTGTTCGACAAAGGTCTGGATGTCGGCCAGTAACTGGCAGGGGTGGTAGCTGTCGGTCAGCGCATTGATCACCGGTACGCGGGAATGTTCGGCAAAGCGTTCGAGTTTCTCGTGGGCAAAAGTGCGAATCATAATGATATCGAGCATCCGCGACATCACCCGGGCGGCGTCCTCGATGGGTTCGCCGCGCCCGAGTTGGGTATCGCGCGGCGACAGAAACAGCGCCTTGCCACCCAACTGCGCCATGCCCGCCTCAAAGGACACGCGCGTGCGGGTAGATGATTTTTCGAAAATCATGCCGAGCACTTTGTTGTGAAACGGCTCGCCGGCGGCGCCCTGGCGGTGCAGCGCCTTCATCTCGACAGCGCGCTCGATAACACCGTGCAGCTCTTCGGGCGATAGATCCAGTAACGTTAAAAAGTGCCTGACAGACATGCTGCGGACCCCATTAAAAAATCAACAAAAATAAAACACATGTAAAAATAAAACCGGTGAAAGTGAAGAGAAACGCAACGGCTAAAAAGCCTTCACCAGTGCCGATACCTTCTCGACAATCTCGCCCGCCTCGGCGTCGCTCAGTATAAACGGCGGCAACAGCCGCACGGTGTTGCCGGCGGTCACATTGATAATCAGGCCGTGTTGCCTGGCCCGCTCCACCAACTCGCCGCAGGGGCGTTTCAGTTCGATCCCCAACATCAGACCGCGGCCGCGAATATCGGCTACGGTCGCGCAGCCGCCAAGTGCCTCACGCAATCCGGCGAGCATCTGTCCGCCCAGTTGGTTTGCCCGGTCGATCAGGTTGCCTCCTGCTTGCGACGGCTGTAACAGCGTATCGATCACGGTTTCAGCGACCCGGCAGGCGAGTGGGTTGCCGCCGAAGGTGGAACCGTGGTTGCCGGGCTGAAAAATCCCCCCCGCCGCGCCGGCCGCCAGGCAGACGCCGATGGGCACGCCGTTGCCGAGGCCTTTGGCCGTGGTCACGACATCCGGGGTGATGCCGCTGTGCTGAAAGGCAAAAAACTTTCCCGTGCGACCATTGCCGGTTTGAATTTCATCCAGCATCAGCAGCCATCGATGCCGGTCGCAGAGCTGGCGCAGGCGCTGCAAGTAATCGCCGGCGGGCACCCGCACCCCGCCCTCTCCCTGTATCGGTTCAACCAATACGGCGACTATGCTGTTGTTGTCGGCGGCCACTGTTTCGATGGCGGTGATGTCGTTAAAGGGGACCCGCACGAAGCCGGTCACCAGCGGTTCGAAGCCGTGCTGTACCTTGGGGTTACCGGTGGCGCTCAGCGTTGCTAGGGTGCGGCCGTGGAAGCTGTTCTCCATCACCACGATAGCGGGCGCCGGGATCCCCCGGTCATTGCCGTATTTCCTCGCCAGCTTGATGGCCGCCTCGTTGGCCTCCGCACCGGAGTTGGAGAAAAACGCGTTATCCATGCCCGACACCTGCCGGAGCTTTTGCGCCAGGCGCTGCTGGGGCTCGATATTGAACAGGTTGGAGGTGTGCACCAGCGTGGCTGCCTGCTCGCTGATGGCCCGGGTGACGGCGGGGTGGGAGTGGCCCAGGCCGCACACGGCAATGCCGCTCAGGGCGTCGAGAAAGCAGTTGCCGCGATCATCCCACAGGCGCGCGCCCTCGCCCTTTACCAGGGTCGTCGTTCTGTCACCGTAGGTATTCATTAAGGCCGTCGAACTCATCTCTCGCCTCTAACTCATCGCTTGTTTCTAACTCGTCTCTCGCTCAAACTCCCTTTTGTTTCTGATGCACTTTCTTCCTAACGCACTTTCTTCCTAACGCACTTTCGCTTTCCCTGCTTTTGCTCGCTTTCCCTGCGCTGAAAACAAAACAGGCAGCCGCTGCTGCCTGGGGAACCGTTAATAGTATAAGCAAACAGGACACTTGGCAATTTCCCTTTACCGGCCGCCCTGGGGCAAAATACGCGCAGACGTGGGAGGTAGAGATGAATCCGATAGAACTGAGTGTTTTTTCCAGCCGCATTGAATCGGTCTGTGAAGAGATGGGTGCGGTGCTCAAACGCGCGGCGTTCTCTCCCAATATCAAAGACCGGCTGGATTTTTCCTGCGCTGTGTTCGATGCCGGGGGGAACCTGTGCGCGCAGGCGGCGCATATTCCGGTCCATCTCGGCAGCATGGCGTATGCCATGGCGGATATTGTCGGCCGCATGGCCTGGCGGGAGGGCGATATGGTGGTGGTAAACGACCCTTACCTGGGCGGCACCCATCTGCCCGATGTCACCCTGATTGCACCGGTTTTTGTCGAGGCCCGCCTGCAGGGCTTTGTCGCCAACCGGGCTCACCACGCCAATATCGGCGCTGCGAGTCCCGGCTCCATGCCGATTTCGACGGCATTGGAGGAGGAGGGCGTGGTGATCGCCCCGACTTTTATCCAGCGCGATGGCCGGCCCCGACCGGCGGTGATGGCGCGCCTGTGCGGCGGGCGCGAGGGGGCCGCCGCCGAAGGTGATTTCGCCGCCCAGATCAGTGCCAACAGACTGGGGGTGCAGCGGTTATCGGAGTTGATTGCGGCTATGGGCAAGGCGAATGCTTTTCAGGCGGCGCTGGTGGCGCTCAATGACTATGGTGAGCGGCTGGCGGCGGCGGCGCTGGCGGCAATTCCGGACGGCGATTATACCTTTACCGATTTTATGGATGACGATGGCGTGGGAGGCGAGGATATCGCCATCAGCGTCTGTATCCGGGTGCGCGGGCAGCGGGTCGAGATTGATTTCGACGGTACCGCGGCACAGGTAAAGGGCAATATCAATTGTCCCCTGTCAGTTGCGGCGGCGGCCGTTTACTACGTGTTCCGATGCCTGATGCCGGCCCATACACCGGCCTGCGCGGGCAGCTTCCGGCCGCTGCGACTGCGGGCGCCGCACGCCTGCCTGCTCAATGCCGAGCGCCCGGCAGCGGTGGCCGCCGGTAACGTGGAGACTTCCACGCGCATTGTCGATGTCGTGCTCGGCGCCCTGGCCCAAGCCCTGCCCGAGCGAATACCGGCCGCCAGTCACGGCTCTATGAACAATATCGCCATGGGGGCAGCGGCAACCGCGGACCGGGCGGCTTGGGATTACTACGAAACCATTGGTGGCGGTATGGGGGCCGGGCCGGCCGCCGCCGGCTGGTCGGGCGTGCAAACCCATATGACCAACACCCTCAACACGCCGATCGAAAGCCTCGAGCAGCACTATCCGCTGCGCATCCTGCGTTACGCCCTGCGGCCCGGCAGCGGCGGCAGTGGGCGCCGCGCGGGCGGGCTTGGCATTGTGCGTGAATTTCAATTCCTGGCACCGGCGCAGGTGACCTTGCTGACTGAGCGCCGGCGGCGGCGGCCCTGGGGACTGGCCGGTGGCGGTTACGGGGCGGCCGGCGTCAACCGCCTCGACGATCGGCCGCTGCCGGGCAAGTGCAGTCTGCAGGTGACGGCGGGGCAGGTGCTCACCCTGGCCACCCCCGGTGGGGGCGGTTGGGGCGGCGCCTGAAAGTGCTTTTCACATTCCCGTCCGACTCATGTAAAATGCCGCGAATACCTGAGTGAAAAACTTGGTTTTTCATCCCCCACAGACCCGCAACAGCCGTTTCAATTGGCGCAAGAGGTTGAATTGTCACCATGGAAATTATGGAAACCATCAAACAGCAAATTGAAGAGAACCCCATCATCTTATATATGAAAGGCTCTCCCAATGCCCCGCAATGTGGTTTTTCGATGCGCACCTCCCAGGTGCTGATGGCCTGCGGCCAGCGTTTTGCCTATGTCGATGTGCTGTCCAACCCTGAAATCCGCGCCAACCTGCCCCAGTACGGTAACTGGCCTACCTTCCCTCAGCTTTGGGTCAACGGTGAACTGGTGGGCGGTTGTGATATCGTTACCGAAATGCACGAGCAGGGCGAACTGAAGCAACTGTTGGACACGGCTGTGGAGCAGACTCAGCAGAGCTAGTCTTCAAACCCGCTTATTGAGCTGTCCCGTCGGCAGCCCGGATGTGCTAACTCCGGTGGGGCTGCCGGTACCGGAAACACTGACGGGTGCCGTTATCGCCGGCGTTTCCCGTCGCTGCCGGTGAGAGTGGTACTCGCTTTCCACCGTCTCACTCGCTGGCCGGCGCTGAATGTCCGACACACATGTCGCCCGCACGGCTTTACCTGCAAAAAACTGACAGTCGGACAGATCCCCCACACAGGCTGTCATGTTGATGCCGCAGGTATCGATTAAGATACCTGCCGGGCGGCTCCCGCGTTCGGGAATTGCTCACATAAACCGACAGGTTTGCGCCAGGGTCCGGACAGTTGTCGCGCGGACAATGGCAACACAGCTTTTCGGCGCCGATGCGCCGTTTGTCAAGGTGGGCCGGCCCCGATCCCGGCTGCCGGGGTAACGGGTTGGTACAGACTTATCAAAACCGGCCAGTAAGGCGCTGTGCAAGTTGACTTGACCCGGCTAAAGGGGCATAAAGAAGCCCTAACTAAAAAGTAATTAATACTTAATAATCAAATGCTTGAAGCAGGTGCGCAAAAAAGGGTCTCCGGCCATGCCGGCGCGACGCCATCCCGATATCGGCGCAGGGTGATACGGGCGGGTGGAGCACGTTGAAAACAGATATTCCCGGCTACAAGATCATACGCACACTGGGCCAGGGTGGCATGGCCACCGTGTATCTGGCCATTCAGGTCAGCTTCGAGCGGGAAGTTGCGCTGAAAGTGATGTCGCCCGCCCTGTCGGCCGATCCGGCATTCGGCGAGCGTTTCAGCCGCGAGGCGCGGATCGTCAGCCGCCTGGTGCATCCCAATATAGTGACCGTCTACGATGTTGGGGTGCACGAAGGCCAGCACTTTCTTTCCATGGAATATGTGCCGGGTCAGGATCTCAAGCAAAAACGCCAGCGCCTGTCGCACCGCGACGCTGTGCGCGTGGTTAAGGACGTCGCCCGGGCGCTGGATTTTGCCGGCAAGAAGGGCTATGTGCACCGCGATGTGAAGCCCGAAAACATCATGCTGCACGAGGAGGACGGGCGCGCCGTGCTGATGGATTTCGGTATCGCCCGCCCCACAGATACCGCTTCGGGTATGACCCAGACCGGCACGGCTATCGGCACGCCTCATTATATGAGCCCCGAGCAGGCCAAGGGCAAGCCCGTCGATCTGCGCTCCGACCTCTACAGTCTTGGGGTGGTGCTGTACCTGCTGCTGGTGGGGCGCGTGCCGTTTGACGCCGACTCCGCGGTGGCGGTGGGTATCAAACATGTCGCCGATCCCATTCCGCGGCTGCCCGATGCGTTGGAGCGCTTTCAGCGGGTCATTGATCGGGTGCTCGCCAAGGACCCGGAGCAGCGCTATCAAAACGGCGCCCAGTTTATTGCCGATCTCAACACCATTACCGACACCGAGCTTGCCGCTATGGCGGCGGACCAGCGACCGCCGGAGCCGCCGCTGGGCAATGTCGATACCACCGCTCCCACGGTTGTCAGCGGGACAGCGGCAGCCGTCGCCGAAGCGAAGAAGAAACCCGCCCCGGACACCAAGCGGGCGCTATCGCCCAGGTCGCGGGCACTACCCGAATCCAAATCGCCCAGGGCCGCTGCCGCCCCCGCTTCCGCAGCGTCTTCTACACCGCCTCCGCCAGCGGCTACAGCAGCAGCTGCCTCCGGTGCTGCCGCTGCCGATCACCGCGCGGATTTTCACCACCCCCGCGAACACTCCCCAATCCTGCCGTGGCTCGCTGGCGGGCTGGTAGCCGTGGCGGTGGCGACTTTTGTCTATGTTCAGCAAAATCACCCGCAGGTCTTGGATACGTTGTGGACTGACGCCGACCCGCAGCCGCAGCCGGTAGCTGCGGCGCCGGCGGTGGCGGTCAGCCGGGAGGCGGACTCCGCGCCGGCGGTGGCCGTGCCGGAACCTGCCGACAGAGTTCAAGAGGCAACTGCCGGGGTGGCAGACGGTGAGAGGGGCGGAGAGCAGCCAGGCACCGCCCCGGCGACGCCCGCTGACTCGACGCTGGCAGTTGCCACCGGGTCTGCCGGCAATGCCGGTGCGACTATCCAGGCGGGCACTGCGGCAGTGGGTCCGGTGGCCGATCGGGTGCGGGAATTGCGAAAACAGTTGGAGCAGGATTTGTCTGTTGCGCCCGAACTGGCGCAGGTGTACCGGGACATTCTCGAGGCGGCACCGGACAACCAGCAGGCGCGCTGGGGGCTGAAACAGTTGCAGGATTACCATCAACGCCAGCTGCGCCAGTCACTGGAAGCCGGAGACCTGCCCCGGGTGCGACTCTACCTGGATTCCGCCAGGGCCAGCTTTCCCGCGGCGGTCGAGGCCGATGACAAATACCAGCGCCTGATCGCACAGTTGGAACAGGCCGAGCAGCACCGGCAGTGGCTCGAACAGGGCAACCGGTACCTGGCTGAGGATGCGCTCGGTGCGCCGGCCGGCGCCAATGCCCTCGAGCGCTTCCGGGCCGTGTTGGCGGCGGACCCGGACAACCGCCAGGCGCAGCAGGGCTTACAGGCGGTGGCGGCGCGCTACGGTGTGCTGGCCCAGCGGCAACTGCGGGCCGGCGAGTTCGAGCGGGCCCGCAGTCTGCTCGACCGCGGGCTGGCCGTGATGCCGGACGATAATCAATTGCAGGAGCTGGCACAGGCGGTGGCCGCCCAGCGGCGGGCGCTGCGGCAGCGGCAGCAGCAGGTGGCCGAAGCGCGACAACTGATGGATCAGGGGCGCCTGATCACACCGCGTCAGGCCAGCGCCTTCGATCTCTTCCGGGCCGTGTTGGCGGAACACCCCGGCGATCCCGCCGCGCAGCGGGGGTTGGAGGATATCGAGCGACTGTTGGTGGAGCGTATCGCCACGCAAATAGAGGCGCGGGAACTCGAGAGCGCCCGCCAGCAATTGGTCGAGGCGCAGAGCCGTCTCACCGGCGCCACCGCCCTGCAGACCCTGCAGGTGGAGCTGGAACTGGCGTTCGAGTCCAAGGCGCTGGCGGAGTTGCCAAAAATTCCCGAAGTGATCGTCAGCAATGCCGAGCTGACCAGCATCACCGCGCGCCAGGCAGATACCCTGCAGGTCGACCGCACCATTCATATCGGTTTTCGCTACCAGAACTTTGCCCAGGCCACCTCGGTGGTGCAGGCTATACTCTACGACGGTGCCCGCAGTTTACAGATTGCCCAGGTGCCGGTGATTGTCAGCGGTAACGAGGGCGTCACCTTTTTTCGCATCGACCGGCCGGTGGCAGGGTTTGCCGAGGGCGGCTACAACATCGACCTTCTGTTGGGTGGCGACCGTCTGACCACGGCAGCTTTCAAAGTGGAAAGCGGCGCCCCTATCCCTTGAGCCGGCGCCCCGGCCTGCGCTCGACGATGAGGGAGTGGGTATTGAGGGTTACGGGAGTAAGCACTGTGGGGATCAGACTATGAGTCGCAGAGGGATATTGGCCGCGCTGGCGGCACTGGTTTTGGCCGGCTGCCAGGCCCCGCCGGTTATCAAAGAGGTACAGGATCAGAACCGGGCACTGCAGCAACAATTACAGCAGGCGAATCGGCAGATCGCCGAGCTGCAGGGGCGCGAGGCTCAATTGCGGGAGGATGCCGATGAACTCAATCGGGTGATCGGTGTGCTGGGCACGGAAAAGAGTTCGCGGGTGTTGGAGTCCTCTAATCTGCGCGGCCAGGTGCGGGGTTTTGTGCTGCAGCAGATCGATTTACTCAGAGAGTTTCTGGTGCGCGGCAACCTGCTCGACTATGTCGGCGGCGAGTTGGTCGCCCGCAGCCGTGTCGACGAACAGCCGTTGCTGCTGGTGGACCTGGCCAATACAGTGCCGGGCAGCGGTACCCTCACCGGCCTGGGCGGACATTTCACCAAGCCGACCACGCTGACGGTCAAAGTGCTGCGCGCCGTCGATCAGCAGAAGGTGGTGATCTGGGAGAGCAAACCCCTGACGATTACCGAACCCGGGCTTACCAGAATTAATTTTCCGGTTGCCGTGGGGGTGGAGAAAGGCGATGTGGTGGCCTACTACTTTCCCCAGGCCACCTCGGTCAGTTTCGACACCGGCACCGGCGACACGCGCTTTATGGCAACGGATATCGGGCTGGGTGCTGTAGTGCCGGCGGCGGCACTCGATGGTGCGAAAAGCCGCCGCGCCTACTCGCTCGGGGTTTACGGGTTGCTTAACTGAGGCGCGCTCAGGAATTCATCTTCGACTGCAGGTAATTTTGCAGGCCGATCTTATTGATCAGTTCCAGTTGGGTTTCCAGCCAGTCGACATGTTCCTCTTCGTCTTCCAGGATGTCCTCGAGCAGTTCCCGGCTGACATAGTCTTTCACCGACTCACAGTAGGCGATGCCCTCGCGCAGATCGGGGATGGCTATCATTTCCAGTTTCAGGTCGCACTTGAGCATCTCTTCGGTGTTTTCGCCGATAAACAGCTTGCCCAGGTCCTGCAGATTGGGAATACCTTCCAGAAACAGAATGCGCTCGATCAGGTGGTCGGCGTGTTTCATTTCATCGATGGACTCTCCGTACTCGTACTCCGCCAGCTCCTTCAGCCCCCAGTCTTTGTACATGCGCGAATGTAGAAAATACTGGTTGATGGCCACCAGCTCATTAGCCAGGACTTTATTGAGAATATCGATAACCTTGGCATCGCCCTTCATTTTCTTCTCCTGTACAGGTCTGCGTGGCGTATTCAATGTTGCGCAAGTGTGCGCCGGATTTATCGGCTAGTCAAGTTAACTTATTGATTTTCAAGAAAAAATAAATATAAATAAGAGTGCGAATCAGTGTGGTTTACGATTCGGGTCGCGGGCGGGGAAACCTTGAGCCGGGCGAGCCCCGGGCCGCGGAGATGGGAAGGTCACAGCGAAATAGTCTAGACAGGAAAACCCGCTGTTCGCCGGGTGTGAAAACAAGTGCAGGGCGCAGGAGGAGGTGTCAGTTGACAGCGTAGAATACGGATTCGGTGGCGTCGTAGTGTTGTTGAGCCAGCGTGTCTTCCACGATTTCCTTGGTCAGCATGGCACATTTACCGCACTGGGACATGGCGCCCAGTTGATTGCGGACCTTGCGCAGGGTGGTGGCGCCGCCACAGACCGCGTCCTTGATTTGGTTGTCGGTAATACCTTTGCAGAGACAGACGTACATGGCGTGGGTATAACTTCTCGATGCTTGGATTTAACACAGTTTTTAGCAAGGTTTTGCCGGTAGCTCCACGACGGCGCCCCGGCAGCTCTCTCTGCCAGGGCTCGGGTAAGAAGCCATCCGGATAGCGTTATTCCGGCAGAAAGTTGCTGAATCTTAACTGTAATGAGAATTATTGTCAACGGTGGCTGGGAATGGTTTTTATTTGTATGCAGTCGCCGGCATCCCGCTGTCTAAAGTCTAACGTATTATTTTTATTGGATTTTTTTGATTCGAGTGAAGCCCAGATGCCACGTCGATGGTTAAGATGATGCTATGAACGCCATATAAAAATTTAATGAGACACCTTCGGGCAAATGTGTATCATAGCCGGCTCCTATCATCGTCGGGTTCCTGATATAGGTAACCTTGCGGTCATTATCGTTATTTTCCGCCGATGGAGACGACTCCATCACGGGGCTTATCGTCAATCCTCAATATTGCAGATCACTGATCTTAACGGAGTTTTCAAATGGGCGTATTAGTAGGCAAATCCGCACCCGACTTTACCGCCGCGGCCGTGTTGGGCAACGGTGAAATTGTCGACAACTTTACCCTGTCCCAGGCTATCGAAGGCAAGAAAGCTGTTGTCTTTTTCTACCCGCTGGACTTTACCTTTGTCTGTCCCTCGGAACTGCTGGCCTTCGATCACCGGGTCGAAGAGTTTCAAAAGCGCGGCGTGGAGGTGATCGGTGTGTCCATCGACTCCCAGTTTACCCACAATGCCTGGCGCAATACCCCCGTTAGTGAAGGGGGCATAGGACCGGTCAAGTACACGCTGGTAGCGGATGTTACCCACGCTATCTGTCAGGCCTATGATGTGGAATCTGAGGGTGGTGTAGCGTTTCGCGGCTCCTTTCTGATCGACGAGGCCGGCCTGGTGCGCCACCAGGTGGTCAACGACCTGCCGCTCGGCCGCAACGTCGATGAAATGCTGCGCATGGTGGATGCCCTGGCGTTCCACCAGGAGCACGGCGAAGTCTGTCCGGCCGGCTGGCAGGAGGGCGACAAGGGTATGACGGCCTCCCCTGATGGTGTGGCGGCTTACCTGAGTGAGAACGCCGACAGTCTGTAACCGCTGACGCGGCTTTACCGCTCGAAAAACCCGGCCCCGGCGCCGGGTTTTTTTTGCTCCGCAGAGCTCGGAGTAGGCTTATCAGGCCACAATGTTTAGGACGCGGTGCTTGGGTTTAGGACGCGATGCCTGGGTTCAGGGCGCAGTGCTTGGGCCCTGGTTCCCGGGCCAGTCCCCTTACAGCGGCGTTCGCGGCAGGCGACTGCATACCGGGCCGTCGTATCTACTACTCAGCGGCGACCGGCCAACCCCCCAGCTCCCGCCAGCGGTTGACGATGGTGCAGAAGAGCTCGGCGGTTTTCTCGGCGTCGTAGGCAGCGCTGTGGGCCTCGGCATTGCTGAACTCGATATTGGCCAGTTGGCAGGCCCGCGCCAGCACCGTATGGCCGAACGCCAGTCCCGCCAGGGTGGCGGTATCGAAACAGGAGAAGGGGTGAAAGGGGTTGCGCTTGATTTCGCAGCGATTGGCCGCTGCGTTGAGAAAACCGAGGTCGAAGTGAGCGTTGTGACCGACCACCACGGCCCGGGTGCAGACCGCCTCCTTGATCGATTTGCGCACTGCCTTGAACAGGTCGCCGAGGATGACCGGCTCCGGTTGCGATGCCCGCTCCGGGCTTTCCAGCATAATACCGGTGAAGTCCAGCGCCGACTGTTCGATGTTGGCGCCTTCAAAGGGGTCGACGTGATAGGCAAAAGTCTGGTCGCGGCACAGCACGCCGTCGTCGTCTATTTTCAGGGTCACCGCGGCGATTTCCAGCAGGGCGTCGGTGGCGGCGTTAAAGCCGCCGGTCTCGACATCGATTACGACCGGTAAAAAGCCGCGAAACCGCTGTGCCATCAGGGTTTTTGTCGCGAGGACGTCCGTTTCTAGGGGGTCTGAGGTCACAGCCAGTCTCTTATGCTTGAACGGTGTTCTGCAGGCGCCATTGCAGGGTTTCGCCGGCGGCCAGGGGTACCAGTGTGGCATCCCCCAGGGGCAATTGCGAGGGCACCTGCCAGGGCTCTCTGACCAGGGTTACCGTGTCGTCGTTGCGCGGCAGGCCGTAAAAGTCCGGGCCGAAGTGGCTGGCAAAGCCCTCGAGCTTGTCCAGTGCACCGGCGCTGTCGAAGGCTTCGGCGTAGAGTTCCAGCGCGGCACAGGCGGTGTAGCAGCCGGCGCAGCCACAGGCGGCCTCTTTTTTGTCCTGCGCGTGGGGTGCCGAGTCGGTGCCGAGGAAGAACTTGGGATCGCCGCTGGTGGCGGCGGCAATCAGCGCCCGCTGATGGCTGTCGCGCTTTAAGATGGGCAGGCAGAAATAGTGCGGGCGAATACCCCCGGCAAGCAGGTGATTGCGGTTGTAGAGCAGGTGATGGGCGGTAATGGTGGCTGCGACATTGGGTCCGGCGGCGCTGACAAATTCGGCGGCATCGCTGGTGGTGATATGTTCCAGCACCAGTTTGAGTGCCGGAAAGGCGTCTACCAGCTTGACCAGAATCCGGTCGATAAAGACTTTTTCCCGGTCGAAGATATCGATATCGGCATCGGTTACCTCGCCGTGAATCAGAAACCGCAGTCCCTGCTCCTGCATCGCTTCGAGGACCGGGTAGAGGTTGTCGATATCGGTGACGCCGGCATCCGAATTCGTGGTTGCCCCCGCCGGGTAAAGCTTCGCGGCCACTACGCCGGCGCGCCTGGCGGCGGCGATGTCCCCGGGGGTGGTGTTGTCCGTGAGATAAAGCACCATCAACGGCTCGAAACGGCTGCCGGCGGGGCATTGGGACAGAATGCGATCGCGGTAGGCCAGGGCCTGGGTTGCGGTGGTGACCGGTGGCACCAGGTTGGGCATAACGATCGCCCGCCGAAAGCTGCGCGCTGCATCGGCCACAGTAGTGGCCAGGGCGGCGCCGTCGCGCAGGTGGATATGCCAGTCATCCGGGCGGGTGAGAATCAGTTGTCGGTTCATGATGTTCAACTATTTCAGGTGGTCGTGGGGAGGTCGAAACTCAGTTGCGCATCGCTCGCGTGCCTGTGCTTGGCCTGCCACTGTCTCCGGGACAGCGCATGCTACCGAAATTGGACGTTAAAGCACAGTCCCAAAATGCCGATATACTCCTTAAGTGGACACTGTTTGGCGGCGACCCCGGCCGCCGCTGTGCCGCGCCGTGTTGCAGGGCTATGTTGAAGACTATTAGTAAGTGCATACTTCTATTGTGTGGACCGTCGTTGTTAGCGGCTGATGCCGCTGGTGTCACCTACAAGCCGCGTCCCAACGAGGCCCAGTGGCAGGTGGAGGCCTCGGTCTTCGAATGTCGTCTAAGTCAGCCCATTCCCTACTATGGCGAGGGGGTGTTCCTGCGCCGGGCGGGCGAGCAATCACATTTTTTACTGCGTTCAAAGAGCAGTCGGCTGAAAACCGGCCAGGCGCGGCTGCAGGCGAAAACGCCGGTCTGGAAGCCGGTGGCGGATGCGCGCAAACTCGGTCTGGTGCCGGTGAAGCAGGGTCGGGTCCCGGTGACGTTGAAGCGGGTGCTGGCGGAGCAGATGTTAGCGGAGCTGCATCGGGGTATGGAAGTGGTGTTTACCCGGGCGCCCTGGTATGGCGGCCGGGAATCCGTGGATGTGGGACTCACGCCGGTGAATTTTGCGCTGGCTTACGCCAAGTACCTGGATTGCCTGACCGGGCTGTTGCCGGTTAACTATGATCAGGTGGCCCGTACCGCCATTTACTTTCCCTCCGGCCGCGACGAGCTGCGCCCCACTGAGACCCGCAAGCTGGATCGGGTGGCGCTGTATATTCAGGCCGATCCCGCGGTTGTCGCCTACGTGATTGACGGCCACACCGACAGTGTCGGCAGGCGCTCAGACAACCTGGAGCTGTCCCGGATGCGGGCTGAGGGTGTGGCCCGCTACCTGATTGGCAAAGGGGTGGATCGGGAGAAGATTGCCACCCGCTGGCACGGCGAGCGCTATCCGGTGAGCACTAACCGGGACCGCAAGAGCCGCGCCAAGAACCGCCGTGTGACTATTCGTCTGGATAAGGGTGAACTTGAGCTGCCTTCGACCTAGTAGTGTTGTCCCTCCGGCTGCTCGGTGCCCCAAGAGCATTGTCACTGGTTCCTTGCCATCGCCAGACCCGCGGCGGCTCGCATCTGCTTGGGTGCTCCGTATCGGAAAATCGCCATAGTGACCAGATTTACCTACAATTTTCCGATTTTTAGATATACAATGCGCGCGCCTGATTTCTGGTGGTGAAGTCGGCTCAGAGGTCGCAACAGACCGGGCCGCTATTGTCACCGCCACTTCTTCAACGCTGTCTTGTGCGGAGAGGTCTATGTCGTCCAGTCAAACCCCGAATGTCAGCAAGGTCGTGTTAGCCTATTCCGGCGGCCTCGACACCTCAGTGATTGTCAAATGGTTGCAGGAGACCTATCACTGCGAAGTGGTGACCTTTACCGCCGATATCGGCCAGGGCGAGGAAGTGGAGCCGGCGCGCGCCAAAGCCGAGGCGCTGGGTATCAAAGAAATCTTTATCGATGACCTGCGCGAGGAGTTTGTGCGGGACTTCGTATTTCCGATGTTTCGCGCCAATACCCTCTACGAGGGCGAATACCTGCTGGGCACCTCCATCGCCCGCCCGCTGATCGCCAAGCGCCTGATCGAGATTGCCAACCAGACGGGCGCCGATGCCATCTCCCACGGCGCCACCGGCAAGGGCAACGACCAGGTGCGCTTCGAGTTGGGGGCCTACGCATTGAAGCCGGGCATTCAGGTGATCGCCCCCTGGCGCGAGTGGGAACTGAGCTCCCGCGAGACCCTGATGGCCTACTGCGAGCAGCACAATATCCCGGTGGATTTCGCCGGCGGCAAGAAGAAATCCCCCTACTCGATGGATGCCAATCTGCTGCATATCTCCTACGAGGGCGGCAATCTGGAGGACCCCTGGTGCGAGGCCGACGACGATATGTACCGCTGGAGCGTCTCACCCGAGGCGGCGCCGGATACGCCCACCTATGTCGAATTGACCTATGCCCGCGGCGATATTGTGGCCATTGACGGGCAGTCGATGACGCCCGCGGCGGTACTGGCCGAACTCAACCGGCTCGGCGGTGCCAACGGCATCGGTCGGCTGGATATTGTCGAGAACCGCTATGTGGGGATGAAATCCCGCGGCGTATACGAAACGCCTGGCGGCACTATCATGCTGAAGGCCCACCGCGGTATCGAGTCGCTTACGCTCGACCGGGAAGTAGCCCACCTGAAAGACCAACTGATGCCCAAATACGCCGAATTGATCTACAACGGCTATTGGTGGAGTCCGGAGCGCAAAATGCTGCAAGCCGCCATCGATGAGTCGCAGCAGGTGGTCAACGGTGAGGTGCGCCTGAAACTCTATAAAGGTGCGGTCACTGTGGTGGGTCGACGATCTGCGGACAGCCTCTTTGATGAAAAAATTGCTACCTTTGAAGATGATGCCGGTGCGTATCACCAAAAGGATGCGGAGGGCTTTATCAAACTCAATGCCCTGCGCATGCGCATCGCGGCCGGCAAAGGCCGCAATCTGCTGTAACCAAGGCGGGGCTGCGGCCCCGCGGCAAACAGGTAAAACCTGATCTACACTGGCGCTAGGGTTCTAGCGGTTTAGCGTGAGTTGCATTTAGTTGATTCGAATCAACTTATTGATGGTCATCACGGCGCACAATTCCCTATGTGCCGGAAACCACCCCGCCGGCAGCGCCGGTGGTCGTGATCCGGTGGTCGCGGAATAGGGTCGGGCGTCGGTGCACGGGTACCGGGTTGTCCGTGGGGTGCAGGTTGTCTTGGAGTCCATTGATGAAATGGCGGTAACGATTTCTGTCTTTAATACTTCCTCAATTACAAATCTACTAGGAAAGTCACTATGAGTAGTAACCTGGCAGCAACCGGCGATACACCGGTGTACGACACACCCGCTTACGACTATCGGGTAGTCCGCCAATTTACCATCATGACCGTCGTTTGGGGCGTAGTGGGCATGGCGGTGGGGGTGCTGATCGCGGCCCAATTATACTGGCCCGCGCTGAACGATCTGTTGCAGCCCTACTCCCATTTCGGGCGTCTGCGACCGCTGCACACCAACGCAGTGATATTTGCCTTCGGCGGTTGCGCCCTGTTTGCCACGTCCTACTATGTCGTGCAGCGGACCTGCCAGGCGCCGCTGTTCGGTGGTTTTCTGGTGCCGTTTACGTTTTGGGGTTGGCAGATCGTTATCCTCGCCGCCGCCATTACCCTGCCCATGGGCTATACTTCCGCCAAGGAATACGCGGAACTCGAGTGGCCGATCGATATCCTGATCACGCTGGTGTGGGTGTCCTACGCGATTGTGTTCTTTGGCACCATCATCAAGCGCAAGACATCCCACATTTATGTAGCGAACTGGTTTTTCGGTGCCTTCATCATTGCCGTTGCCATGTTGCACGTCGTCAACAGCGCGGCGGTGCCGGTAACGCTGTTTAAATCCTACTCCGCCTACGCCGGTGCCGCCGACGCGATGGTGCAGTGGTGGTACGGTCACAACGCGGTGGGCTTCTTCCTGACGGCCGGCTTTCTCGGCATGATGTACTACTTCGTACCCAAGCAGGCGGGTCGTCCGGTGTACTCTTACCAACTGTCGATCGTGCATTTTTGGGCGCTGATATCGCTGTATATCTGGGCCGGACCGCACCACCTGCACTACTCGGCACTGCCCGACTGGGCCCAGAGTCTGGGCATGGTGATGTCGCTGGTGCTGCTGGCGCCGTCCTGGGGCGGCATGATCAACGGGATTATGACCCTGTCCGGTGCCTGGCATAAGTTGCGCACCGACCCCACCCTGCGTTTTCTCGTGGTATCGCTGTCATTTTACGGTATGTCGACATTCGAAGGTCCCATGATGTCGATCAAGACCGTCAACGCGCTGTCACACAACACCGACTGGACCGTTGGCCACGTGCACTCCGGCGCGCTCGGCTGGGTGGCGATGATCTCCATCGGCGCCGTCTATCACCTGCTGCCGGTGCTGTATAACCGCAAAGAAATGTTCTCGGTGAAATTGATCAACACGCATTTCTGGCTCGCGACCGTGGGCACCGTGCTCTATATCGCATCCATGTGGGTCAACGGCATTATGCAGGGACTTATGTGGCGGGCTTTCAATGCCGACGGCACCCTGACATACACGTTCGTGGAGTCGGTGGAAGCCAGTGGTCCCGGTTACTTTGTGCGGGTCCTGGGCGGAGCCTTTTTCCTCCTTGGCATGTTGTTGATGATGTATAACTGCTACCGCACCGTGGCGGCGCCTGAAGATGAAGCCGCGGCGCCGGCGCAGCCGCAACCGGCCCAATAAGGAGAAGCGACTGTGAAAAACCATGACATAGTAGAGAAGAATGTTGGCTTGATGGTGGTGCTGATCCTGGTGGCTATCAGTTTCGGTGGCCTGGTGGAAATTGTGCCGCAGTTTTTTATCAAGGAAACCACCGAACCGGTAGAGGGCCTGAAGCCCTGGGCAGCGGTTGAGCTGGAGGGGCGCGACATTTATATCCGTGAAGGCTGCCACGTTTGCCACACGCAGATGGTGCGTCCGTTGCGGGCCGAGGTGGAGCGCTACGGGCACTATTCCGTCGCCGGTGAGTTCGTCTATGAACACCCGTTCCTGTGGGGTTCCAAGCGCACCGGTCCCGATCTGGCGCGGGTGGGTGGCCGCTATAGCGATGCCTGGCACAAAGCGCACCTGTTCGACCCGCGCAATGTCGTGCCCGAGTCCAATATGCCGGCGTTCCCGTGGCTGTTTGACAATATACTCGACGGCAAGGACACCGCTGCAAAAATGTCGGCGCTGAGAGCTGTCGGCGTGCCTTATACCGATGAAGATATAGCGGGTGCGGAAGAGGCCGTAAAAGGGGTCAGTGAGGTTGATGCGCTGGTTGCCTATCTCCAGCAACTCGGCGTTTTATTGCAGCAAAAACGGTAGACATGATGGATATCAATACACTGCGAGGTCTCTCCACGGTTCTTGTCATGATCGCCTTTGTGGGCGTGTGCTGGTGGGCCTTTTCACCGAGGCGCAAGCAGCGTTTCAAAGAAGCCGCTAACCTGCCGTTTGACGACGATGCCGTTGGGGGCGATGTGCCGCCGCATGCCGGCGATCGACGCGCCGAGCGACAAGATGAGAACCCACAACAACTTCATTCCTCCGATGCAGCAAGGCAGGAAAAACTATGAGTACATTCTGGAGCCTTTGGATTATTATCCTGACCGTCGTCAACCTGATCCTGATTTTTTGGGTGCTGATGGCCAACCGAAAAGTCGCCGTCAGTGACGATGAGGACCCCGAGAACAAAAAAACCGGCCACGTTTATGACGGTATCGAGGAATACGACAATCCGTTGCCGAAGTGGTGGTTTCAGATGTTTTTGGGCACTCTGATTTTTACCATCATCTACCTGGCCCTGTACCCCGGCCTGGGTTCCTGGCAGGGGTTGTTGGGCTGGACCCAGATTAATCAGCTGGAGCGGGAGCAGGAAAAGGCAGCTGAAAATTTCAATACCGTCTTCGGCAAATACATGAGTATGCCGATTGAAGAGGTGGCGCGGGAGCCGGCCGCCGTGAAAATCGGTGTGCGGCTGTTTGGCAACAACTGCGCAGTCTGTCACGGCGCGGATGCCGGTGGCAACTTCGGTTTTCCCGATCTCACCGATGACGATTGGCTGTACGGCGGTTCGCCCGAACAAATCCTGCACTCGCTGGTGCAAGGGCGCGTCGGCCAGATGCCCGCCTGGGATAATATTATCGGCGAGGAAAATGTGATTGCGGTGTCTGAGTATGTGTTGTCTCTATCGGGACAACCGCACGATGAGACCCAGCTTGCCACCGGTGCCCAGGTCTACGCGCAAAACTGTGCGGCCTGCCACGCCGCCGACGGTACCGGCAATCAGGTCGTGGGCGCGCCGAACCTGACCGATGATATCTGGCTCTACAGTGGCACTGCCGCCGGTATTCGCCAGTCGGTTCGCAGCGGCCGCTTCGGTAATATGCCTGCGCAAAGCGATAAACTGCGAGAGGAAAAAATCCACCTGCTGGCGGCGTACGTCTACAGCCTTTCCCTAGACGATTCCGAATAGTTCCCTATTGCCGGCGGCTGCTTTCAGGCCGCCGGACCGCCCGCCCCCCGATTCACTCAATGCTGAGGTTTGACTTGTGAGTGAGAAGCATTCCGCGAAAAAACAGTCTGCAGATTCAAAAGTGGAGTCTGTAGAGCCAGCGGTCATAGCCAGCGATAGCAACTCGCAGAGCGCTGTGCACTACGTCGATCTCTACGAATCCGACCACAAAGTTTACACGCGCAAGATTACCGGTTTCTTTCAGAAGCTGCGCCGCTATACCGGCTTGCCGTTGATGGCGGCTTACCTGCTGATACCCTGGTTGGTTATCGACGGGCGTCCGGCGATGCTGTTCGACTTGCCCGAGCGCAAGTTCCATATATTCTGGATGACGTTCTGGCCCCAGGACGGCATGTTTCTCGCCTGGGTGTTGATCATCAGCGCGTTTGCCCTGTTTACGGTTACCGTGTTGGTGGGACGGGTCTGGTGTGGTTTTACCTGCCCGCAGACTGTCTGGACGCTGATGTTTATCTCTGTGGAACATTTTTGTGAAGGCGACAGGAACCAGCGCATCAAGCTGGACCGGCAGCCGTGGACGGCGAACAAACTCTTTCGCAAAAGCAGTAAACACTTTCTCTGGTTTACCATAGCGTTTATTACCGGCGTTACTTTTGTCGGCTACTTTACCCCCATTCGGGAGCTGCTGCTCGGGTTGTGGCCGAATCGCGACCCGACCACCGGATTTGTCTATTGGGATATCCACTACGCGGCGGCTTTCTGGACGTTTTTCTTCGCCGGCATGACCTACCTCAACGCCGGCTGGATGCGCGAGCAGGTATGTAAGTACATGTGCCCCTATGCGCGATTTCAGTCGGTGATGTACGACCGGGAAACCCTGGCCGTGCACTACGATGCCGGCCGGGGGGAGAAGCGCGGGCCCCGCAAGCACGATGAGGATTACAAAGCGGCGGGGCTGGGCGACTGCATCGACTGTTCCTGGTGTGTACAGGTCTGTCCTGTGGATATCGATATTCGCGAGGGCCTGCAGTATGAGTGTATCAACTGCGGCCTGTGCGTCGACGCCTGTGATACGGTAATGGATAAGATGGAATATCCGCGCGGGCTGATCCGCTTTACCTCGGCCGATGCACTCGAGACCGGGCGCACGCGCTTTTGGCGCCCGCGCCTGTTCGGCTACACCCTGGTGCTGGTTGCGATGGTGGGGGTGTTCGTCTACGCGGTTTCACATCGCCTGCCGGTGTCTGTCGACGTCATTCGCGATCGCGGTGCCAGGCTTTACCGCGTCACCGGCGACCAGGTGCAAAACGTCTATACCGTGAAAATCAACAATATGGACCGGCGCGCGCATACCTACGATATCAGGGTCAGCGGTGAACACGAGTACCGGTTGCGCGGACTGCGGGTAGTGGAGTTGGACGAAGGGGAGATTTTCACCGTGCCGGTGCGGATATCGGTCGACCGGTCGGCCTTGACATCCCCGACCAATGAGATCGAAATAACCGTAACCGCCGCCGATGATGATACGATTACAGCGACCCAGAAAACCAGTTTTATCGGCCCTAAATCCGTTAACAGCTCCGAGTGATCGGCGCAGTAGTTAAAACAGTAGTGAAAACAGGTACGCAAACCCATGTACGCAAAAGACGCCCAACCCCTGCCCCGGCTGCCCTGGTACAAAGAGTTTTGGGCGTGGTTTATTCTGACCCCGCTGATCGTGGTGATTATTTCCTGCAGCATTATGGTTTCCCTGGCGTTTCGCCACAAAGACGATGTGGTGATGGACAATTACTACAAGGAAGGCCGCATGATCAATCAGCGCTTCGAGCAGGACCAGCGCGCCGCCGAGTTGGGCCTCGAGGGCACATTGCGGTTTGATTTCTCCCTGGGCGAAGTGCACCTGGCTTTGCAGGCCCACGATGACGGGGTGCTGCCCGAAGACCTGCTGTTGCTGCTGGACCACCCCGCAATTGCGGGCAGGGATAAGACCCTGCGGCTGCAATCGCTGGCGCCGGGTCGCTATCGCGCCGAGCTGACCCGCTCGCTGGCCCATCGCTGGTATGTTTATGTCATGCCGGTCGCCGAGCGGGCCCAGCGCAGTCAGGCGCAGTGGCGCCTGTTGGGTGAACTCGATTTTGACTTGACCGACGACCTGGTATTGGTGCCGCATTAGACATGACCGTTGCGCTGAAGAAAAATCTTTCCGATGATCTGACCAGCGTTACCGCCGGACAGGCCGCCCAGGGTTGCTACCACTGCGGGTTGCCGGTACCGGCGGGCTGTGACTTTCAGTTAGAGATCGACGGCGACCGGCAGCCGTTTTGCTGTCCCGCCTGCCGTGCGGTAGCCGGCGCTATTATTGCCGGCGGCCTGGGTAACTTTTACCAGTTTCGCACGGAACTCAACAGTCGCGCCGAGGCCGAGGTCGACGCCGAGGACTACCGGATATACGACACGCCCGAGTTACAGCAGTCGTTCGTGCAACAACTGGACGACGGCACCCGCCGGGCGCAGTTGCTGATCGAGGGTATTACCTGTGCGGCCTGTGTGTGGCTGATCGAGCATTATCTCGATGGCTATGGGGCCGTGACCGGGGTAAAAGTCAATGCCCATACCCATCGCTGTGTTGTCGACTGGCAGCCCGAGGCGGGGCGCTTGAGTGACCTGATGGCGGCGCTGGCCGCGATCGGCTACCGGCCCATGCCCGCCACCGACGATCGCCTGCAGGACCTGCAGCGCCGGGAGAGTCGCCAGGCCCTGTTGCGCCTGGGTGTGGCGGGCATCGGCATGATGCAGGTGGGGATGGTCGCTATCGGCCTCTATGCCGGCGGCCTGCAGGGTATCGGCGAAACCTGGGAACACTTGCTGCGCTGGGTCAGTATGTTGATTGCCACACCGGTGGTGTTCTACAGTGCCCGGCCCTTTTTCAGCGGTGCGCTGCGGGTGCTGCGCGCCCGCCATCTGTCCATGGATGTGCCGGTCGCCATGGCGATAGGCGGCGCCTACGCCGCCAGTTGTTGGGCGACGTTGTTCGGCGGTGGCGAGGTTTATTTCGACTCTGTTTCCATGTTCACATTTTTCCTGTTGCTCGGGCGCTACCTGGAGATGCGGGCGCGCCATCGCAATGCCGCGGCCAGCGGTCGCCTGGCGCACCTGTTGCCGCTCAGTGTCAGGCGCGTGCGGCGCAGCGAGGCCGGCGAGGAGATCGCCGATGTGGCCGTAAAACAATTGCAGGTTGGCGACTGCATCCGGGTGCGTGCCGGCGAGACGTTTGCCTGCGACGGCGAGGTGCTGGAAGGGCGCAGCGGCGCCGTCGAGGCGATGTTGACCGGCGAGGCCGAGCCGGTGTTGAAACAGCCGGGCGACCGGGTGTCGGCCGGCACCCTCAACACCGACGGCAGTCTGTTGGTGGAGGTCAAGGCGCTGGGTCAACACACGCAGTTGTCGGCAATCGAACAGCTGGTGGAGCAGGCGCAACAGGAGAAACCCTCACAGGTGGCGCTGGCCGATCGCGTCGCCGGGTATTTTGTCGGCGTGGTGTTGATCGTTACCGGCCTGGTGGGGTGGTTCTGGTATCACCAGGCGCCGGAGCAGGCTTTTTGGATTTGTCTCTCAGTGCTGGTGGTAACCTGCCCCTGCGCGCTGTCGCTGGCCACGCCCACGGCGCTGACGACCGCGATCGATACGCTGCGCCGGCGCGGGCTGCTGGTGACCCGGGCCCATGTGGTGGAAGGGTTGGAGAAGGTCACCTGCGTGGTCTTCGATAAAACCGGCACCCTGACCCAGGGCGAGCCGCGGGTGGAAGATGTGGTCGTTACCGGAGAGCTGTCGCGGCAACGGTGCCTGGCAGTGGCGGCGGCGTTGGAGACGGGCTCCAACCATCCCCTGGCGCGGGCGTTTGCCGACTACAGTGGCACGGTGTTTGCGGAGGGGATTGAGACAGTCACCGGCAGTGGTGTGAGCGGTCGCATTGACGGGCGCGACTACCGCCTGGGCACCGCCGACTTCGCCGCCGCCGGGGCACCGCCACCGGCCGGTGCCGGCCAGTGGCTGGCGCTGTCGGTGACGGATGCAACCAGCGGACGCGTACAACTGCTGGCCTGGTTTTCACTGCGTGACCAGGTGCGCGAGCGGGCCGCGGCTGCCGTGGCGGCACTGCGGGAAGAACTGCAACTCGAGGTGGTGCTGCTCAGTGGCGACAGCTCCAGCGCTACGGCGGAGGTCGCCGCCGCGGTCGGCATCGCTAATTATCGCGGCGGGGCGACACCCCAGGACAAGCTCGACTATATCCAGGCGCGCCAGCGCTACGGCGATGTGGTGATGATGGTCGGCGACGGCATCAACGACATTCCGGTATTGAGCGGCGCCGATGTCTCCGTGGCCATGGGCTCGGCCTCGGATTTGGCACAGACCCGCGCCGACAGTATTCTGTTGAACGGCCAGTTGGAACAGTTGCCCGCAGCGCTGGTGTTTGCGCGCCGGGCGCGGCGGACAATCCGCCAGAACCTGGGATGGGCGGCAGGTTATAACGGCCTGGCGCTGCCGCTGGCCGCCATGGGGTGGGTGCCGCCCTACGCGGCGGCGCTGGGTATGTCCGCCAGTTCGCTGGTGGTGGTGTTGAATGCGCTGCGTCTCGGCCGGCGCTAGTTGGCGGGGGAGAGGGCGGTGGAAAGTCTGTATTTACTGATTCCCATCGCACTGGTCTTTGTCGCTATCGCGATCAAGGTTTTGTTTTGGGCGGTGAAAAGCGGGCAGTATGACGATCTGGATACCGAGGCGCACCGAATCTTGTTCGACGATATCAAACCGCGACAGCCGCGCCGGGACAGTGAGGGGGAGGCGGAGCAGGACGCGCAACGCCGGGAAAGCGACAGTTGAGATTCTATTGGATTGGCGGCGTCATTGAGCATTAACGCCGTCACCGTCCAGCACCGCCACCGTCCAGCACTGCCACAGGGACGGACATTCACTTTTTTCGATATTTGCCGTGCTGCGCACTGTGAACAGTGCGACTGACAGTCCCGCCTGAACGGGATGACACACGGAAAACTGGGAACTGCAAAGGTTAGATAATGCCGGAATTGGGGAGTTACGCCGCCGCTTTCGTATTGGGGTTACTGGGCGGGGCCCATTGCATCGGAATGTGCGGGGGCATCATGGCCGCCCTGACATTTTCGCTGCCGAGCCAGGCGACGGCCCGGCGCCTGTGGCTGGTGCTGTGCTACAACCTGGGTCGCATCGGCAGCTATGGTTTGATGGGGGTGGCGCTGGGTGTCCTGGGCGGTCTGGCGGCCGGCGGCCACGGCGGCGGTGTGCTGCGCATAGTGGCGGGTCTGCTGTTGATTGCCATGGGATTGTATCTGGCCAACTGGTGGCGCGGCCTGACCTACCTCGAACGGATGGGGGCGGCGCTCTGGCGTCACATCCAGCCGCTGGGCAAGCGGTTTACCCCGGTGCAATCGCCGTTGCAGGCCCTGGCGCTGGGCGCCCTGTGGGGTTGGTTGCCCTGCGGGCTGGTGTACAGCGCCCTGGCCTATGCGGCGGTCAGTGCCAATCCTATCGATGCCGGCATTATCATGCTCGCCTTCGGACTCGGCACCCTGCCGGCGGTGTTTGCCAGTGGTGTGTTGGCCGAGCGTTTACAGGCGCTGTTGCAGCGGCATCGGGTGCGGCAGTTATTCGCACTCGCGATTATCGGTTTTGGCGTCTGGACGCTGTGGGCGCCCCTGGCCCATATGGGACACACTGCCGCTGCCGCTGGCGACGCTTCTCATCAGCACCATCACTAACAACTGTTGTATGACCGTCGGGCCACCGGGACAGTGAAGGTGCTAAATATCTTGAAAGCGCCATTATATCCCGCGTCCCGCCATGCCCGTCAGATAAAAAACTGTCAGGAAACATCCCGACGCTCTGAGCATCGACTGCCGGTATTGGCAGCTCTCTCGCATTCAGTTTGCATTCAGTGACAGCTGTCTACCCTTGCAGCTACATCCTATGAATGCGGCCGCTGCGGCGGTTTTGCGATAACCAGGAGTGCTGCTATGAAACGACTGTTGATAATCTCGAGCCTGTTACTCGCTGCTCTCTTGCCGGCGGCAAGTGCGTTCGCTGATGACGACGACCGGCGCCATAAAAAAGGCAAGCGTTATTGTCACGACTGGCACTACGGCGACTACCACTGGGAGCGCAAGCGCTGGAAGCGGCACTATGACAAACACCGCGATAGACGCTACGACCGCCATTACGATCGCCACCGTGCCAAACACCGGCGCTACCGCGATAAATACTGGCGCTATTACTCCAAACCTTATCACCACAAGCCGCGGTACTACCGCGATAAACGCTTCTATCGCGATCACCGCTGTTGGCCCTATAAAAATTGTCGCCGGGTGCACCGTCATTGGCATTAATACCCGTGTGTTTAATGGCCGGTTCCCGAGTTAGCGGCTATGATTTAAGTGAAGGTCGTGTAGTGCGATACGGTCGGTGATCAAGGGAACTCGCCGGCCGGTATTTGTCGAAGACTTTAACGGCAATGAAAATGAACCCCGCTGTGCGGCCCGCGGCTGGCAGTGGAGGCAACACAGCACTCGGAACAGTCGCCCACCGGTGGCTGTGATCCGTCGGCTTTACCAGAGGTAGAACGCTATGGCCGAACGTATTCCCCACGAGCCATTGTTGAATGTCGAGAAAATACGGCCGATCATGGACCGGATTTCCCTGTTCGGCGGCCTGTCCGACCTGCAGTTGCACAGCGTCTTTCCGTTGTTGAAAAGCGTGCGTTACCGGGCCGGAGAGACCATCTTCAAACAGGGTGATCGGCCGTCTTACATCTACATTGTTGTCAGCGGTAAGGTGCGCCTTGCCTTCGATCTGCAGCAGCATCCGCTGTCAGAAACCGAGTTTGCACCCGGTGCCTCCTTTGGCGAAACCTCCGTTATCGGTATTCAGGCCCACTGCGCTTCAACCATTGCTGTGGAGGATACCGAACTGGCGGCAATGTCGCGCGAAGCGCTGATGTCGATTTTCGCCGCCGACAAGGAGCTGTTTGGACTGCTGACCCTCAATATCGCCCGCGAAGCCAGCCGGCGTCTGCATCGAGCCGATGCACTGCTGGTGGAGTATGCCCGCAGCCAACCCTGCCACCTCAGTAGCGCCGCCTCTTGATCCCTGCGCGCGGCGGCATTCGCTTCTGCCGCGCCAATCTGTTAGTATCGCCGGCCTTTTGCGCCCACCGCCGTGCCCCCGGACACGGTTGCGGCAGTGCAGTCCTGTAGTTTCTGTTAGTTCCTGTGGTCAGGGACGATAGTTAGGTACGAGAGTCAGGTGCGAGTCGTCGATGTTTAATCTGATCAACCCCAATCAAGCCAATCTGAAAAATGATCTGCTCTCCGGTGTTACCGTGGCCCTGGCCCTGGTACCCGAGGCGGTCGCCTTCGCCTTTGTCGCCGGGGTGGAGCCCATGGTGGGGCTGTATGCGGCCTTTATGATGGGCCTGCTGGCGTCTATATTCGGCGGCCGCCCGGGGATGATCTCAGGCGCGACCGGCGCCACCGCGGTGGTGATGGTGTCACTGGTGGCTGAGCACGGCGTGCAGTACCTGTTTGCTGCGGTGGTACTGGCGGGTCTGGTGCAGGTCGCCGCCGGCGTGCTAAAGCTCGGCAAGTTTATCCGCATGGTGCCTCACCCAGTGATGTTGGGTTTTGTCAACGGTCTGGCCATTGTGATTTTTCTCGCCCAACTCGGGCAGTTTCAGATCAGGGACAGCGCCGGCGCCATGGACTGGATGCAGGGCGAGATGCTCTACACCATGGGTGCGCTGATTGCTGCAACCATGCTGATCATCCATTTTCTGCCCAAGTTCACCACCGCGGTTCCCGCCGGCCTGGTGGCGATCGTGGTGATCACGCTGGCGGTGTTGGGGTTGAACCTGGAGGCCCGCACGGTGATCGATTTCGTGCGCGATATGGTGCCCGCCGACCAGGCCGCCGGCGTTACGCTGAAAGGTGAGCTGCCGCACTTTGCCATTCCGAACGTGCCTTTCAACCTGGAGACGCTGCGCATTATTTTGCCCTATGCACTGATTATTGCCGCCATCGGCCTGATCGAATCGCTGCTGACGCTGACTGTGATCGACGAGATTACCGACACCCGCGGTCAGGGCAATCGCGAATGCCTGGGGCAGGGGATTGCCAACACCGCCAACGGTTTCTTTGGTGGCATGGGCGGCTGTGCCATGATCGGGCAGAGTATGATCAATATTAACTCCGGCGGGCGTGGCCGGCTGTCCGGTATCACCGCGGCGCTGGTGCTGCTGGGATTTATTCTATTTGGCGCCAAGTACCTTGAAATGATTCCACTGGCGGTACTGGTGGGCATTATGTTTATGGTGGTACTGGGAACCTTCGAGTGGTCATCTTTCCGTATTATTCGCAAGATTCCCCGGTCTGACGCGTTTATTCTGGTGCTGGTTTCCGCCGTTACCGTGATTGCCGACCTGGCCGTCGCTGTGGTGGTGGGGGTGATTGTATCGGCGCTGGTGTTTGCCTGGCAGCACGCCAAACATATCAATGTGGATACCTATATCGATGCCAATGGCTATAAGGTTTACGCCCTGCGCGGCCCCATCTTTTTTGGCTCGGTAGCCAATTTCAAAGAACTGTTCGACCCCAAGGGCGATCCCGAGCATGTAGTGATCGAGTTCCAGCGCTCCCGCGTCAGCGATCACTCCGGCATCGAGGCGCTGGATGTGCTGGCCGAGCGCTACCAGAATGCCGGCAAAACCCTGCATCTGCGCCATCTGAGTCCGGAGTGTCGCCGCTTGCTGAAGCGCGCTGGCGATCTCTGTGAAGTCAATGTCTGGGAGGACCCGAATTATCATGTGGCGACAGATGTGCTGGCATAACCCGGATGTTGCGCCAACCGGTTGATCCGACATATGGGTAATATCCGGGCGGTCACCGATCACCGGTCCTAACAGGCGGGCCGGTTAGACGGATATCTTCTTAGCTTTTAGGGCCGGAATCGGGTCAACTATACCCCCTTGTCATGACAGAGGAGGACCCTCCGATGAGCTTATCTCCGGCTGTAGAATCCTATTTGAGTCAAAGTGATATACCTTTCGATGTCCTGGAGCACCCCCGCTCCACCACCTCCATGCAGACTGCCCATGCCGCCCACGTAACTCCGGCGCAACTGGCCAAGGCCGTCGTCGTCAGGGATCAGGACCGCTATATGATGTGTGTGTTACCGGCCTCGCATATCCTGGTTATGAACTGGGTCGATACGGACTATAAAGGCCACTACCGGCTCGCCACCGAAGACGAACTGGCGAAGCTGTTTCCCGACTGTGAAGCCGGCGCCGTGCCGCCGCTGGGCCAGGCCTACGGCCTGCATGTGGTCTGGGACAATACACTGCGTCATGCCGATGAAGTGTATTTCGAGGGGGGCGATCATCGTCATTTGATCCATATCGGCCACGACGAGTTTATGCGTCTGATGGAAGATGCCGATCACGCCACCATTAGCTGTACGCCGGATACTGTTGAGTATTATCAGCATATGCATTGAAGTCGCGGGCTGCGAGGATAGTTGCTTTGGGTGCCTGCTTTCGTTTGGAGCGCCTACTTTTTGGTGGTGGTCCCGACAGCATTCTTGCTGTCGAGAGTTTCTGGAGAGTTAGAGCGCAGCCTTGCGCTCCTGACCCGCTGGCGAAACGTGTGGGTAGCAAATTGCCAGTGGCTCACCGGAAGTCGCAGCTAAGTGACTTCAAAAACTGGTTTTCTCACTCTCTGGACATTATAAATAGTCTCTATAAGGTAGTAATGCTCCCTATTTTACAATATATTTACTGAAATGAACCACAGATACTGTTTTTATTCATTAAAAATAATTTATTATAGTGAGCTTAACTACCGTAAATAGAACAAAAGTAATGAAGTTGATGAGCTTGCATAAGCCAGGAACGCTCTGTTTGGCATCCTGGTTGAAGAAGCAGGGCATCTCTTATGACTTGCAGAAATACTACCGGAGAGCAGGGTGGCTAGCGCCATTTGGCCGCGGCGCCTATAAAAGGCCGGGCGATCATGTGGAGTGGGAAGGGGGAGTGTACGCCCTGAAAGAACAAGCCGGGTTGCAGGTGCATGTCGGGGGGCTAACGGCCTTAACCAAGCAAGGTTCAAATCAGTATATGAGGTTTGGTGAGGAGACAGCTTTTCTGTTCACTCCTCTCAAAGTAAAGTTTCCTGCCTGGTTTAGTACGCATGACTGGGGTGCAAGAATAGAGCATGTCAAAACAGGGTTCTTGCCTGAAGAGCTGGGCATAGGCGATGTCATCAAAATGGGGCTTGCCTCGCCCTCGTCTCCGTTTAACCTGAAAATATCCGGCCCTGAAAGGGCGATACTTGAATGCCTTTATCTTGCCCCAAAATTTCACAGTCTTGAAGAGATCTATGAAATACTGGAGGGCCTTGTTAATCTTCGCCCTAAAGTCGTACAGGGACTTCTCGAAGACTGCCGGTCTGTAAAAGTCAAAAGACTGTTTTTATACATGGCAGATAAGGCGAGTCATAAATGGTTGAAGTATGTCGAGACAGGTGGCATAAGCCTTGGTGAAGGTGATCGCGTCATAGTTCCAAATGGAACCTATGTGGCAAAATATAAAATAAGCATACCCAAGGAGCTGGAATCAGGATGAAGCCTTCCGAGTACAAGGAGCAGGTCGGGCTTCTTTTGCAGGTTTTACCTTATGTGGCTGAAGAGGGGATCTTTGCCCTAAAAGGGGGGACGGCGATCAATCTCTTTCACAGAGATTTTCCACGGCTATCTGTTGATATCGACCTCACCTATCTGCCAAAAGAAGACCGTAAAACGGCAATGAAGGGCATTTCTGATGGCCTTGGTCGTATCCAAAAAGCGCTCGAAGGCGCTATTCAGGGAATAAGAGTTACAAAGCTACCCCAAAGTGATGGGGCTGAAGCAAAACTATTGTGCCAGCTTGGCCGCACCGATATAAAGGTAGAGGTCAATACGACCCTACGCGGATACCTGTGGGAGCCTGTGGAAATGGCAGTGGTTGACGCTGTGCAGGATGAGTTTGAACGGTTTGCTGCGATAAGGATTGTCTCGAAAGGTGAGCTGTACGGCGGAAAAATATGTGCTGCACTGGACAGACAGCATCCACGAGACCTTTTTGACATCAAGATACTTCTCGACGAGGAGGGGATTACCGAGCAAGTTAGGCTAGGATTTATCGCGTCATTGTTAGGAAGTAACAAACCACTACATGAGCTATTACAGCCTAATTTAAAAGATCAAAGAGCAGCATTTAAAACCAAGTTTGAAGGGATGGCTACCCGACCTTTTACTTATGAGGATTTCGAGACTACCAGAGAAAACCTCGTAAGTAGAGTGAATGACCGGCTGTCTGATCGGGACAAGGAGTTCTTTATTAGCTTTACAACTGGAGACCCTGATTGGTCCATATGCCCAGTGAATGGGCTGGAGTCTATGCCCGCAATCCAATGGAAGTTGCACAATCTCCGGAAACTTAAAGAGAAAAACCCAGCCAAGCGCTCTGACTTACAGAAAAGGTTGATCAAGTGCCTTGGGGGAAATAAAAGCTAATTATAAGTAGGGATTGCCTTATGAGTGAGGCAGGGAAACGTTCCAATCGCGGCGATATTTATCAAACCTTGATTGCTTTTGACTGGGCATTGACCATCTTGTCTGATCCAGAGTATCAGTGGCTAGAAGTGGATTCAACGACCTCTAAAGTAGATGATGTCGTAATTGGCAAGTCCGACGGCTCCCTGATCTGCTGTCAGTGCAAGAAGAACCAAACTGATTTCAAATCATGGTCAATCTCTGATCTTGGAGAGGAGCTGGATAAAGCCGCTGTAGAACTTTCAAGAACCCCACAAGCCAAAGTCCGTTTCTATTCGCGTAGTGAATTTGGTTCAGTCGCCAAACTGTGTGAATACAGCGCTCTTTATAGCAATGAGACTGATTATATTGCGAATCTCACTACAGAGCATACTAAGACAAATGAGATATTGGCCACTCGCATTGCCGATCATGCTCCTGGCCTCTCCACCTATGAATTCCTCAGTCGAACCTCTTTTGAAGGCGGCTTAAATTTTGATCGCATGGATATGTTGCTTCGTGAGCGTTTGCGTCAAATAGCGAGCAATTCAGATGCCGCCTACAACGCTCTCTGGACAACCCTAGATAAACTTGGTGGACACATGGGAGATGGCAATCTGGCTGCCTCCAGCATGTATCGCCTAACTAAGGAAGACCTCAAAGAAATTCTCCGCCACGCGGGAGCAATGCTAGTTCCTGTGATGTCCACTGCACAAGTGAGAACATCATTTTCCAATACATCGGCTATCGGCAGGAGCTGGCATCGCGACGTTGCTGGTCGGCGTATTATTAATCCAACTGTGAATGGACTGTTGTCTGCTATCGATGCCAAGGAACGTGCGATCTTGCTGACAGGCCTTCCAGGGTCTGGCAAAACCTGCGTAATGCTGAGCTTGCAAGAAAAACTTGAGCAGCGCATGAAAGCCTGGGGAGACTTGGTTCCACTCTTCATCCAGTCGCGTGAATTTGCTGACTTGGCAACGGCGCAGGAACGCCAAGCACAAGGATTGCCAGAGCAATGGGTGGCGCAAGCTGCTCGTTTGGCGGAGGAGACGCATGTAGTTGTAGTCATTGATTCGCTGGATGTCTTGTCCATTGCTCGTGAGCACAGTGTTCTTACGTATTTCCTCGCGCAAGTCGATCAGTTACTGCTGATTCCCAATGTCACTGTTGTGACAGCTTGTCGTGACTTCGATCGTAAGTATGATAGACGTATCGCTACTAGGCAGTGGGACTGCGAATTTCAGTGCCTACCATTAAACTGGGATACCGAAATTGCACCGTTGCTCGATATGCTCGGGATCGATTTAACGGCTATTGATGAAGTTACCCGTGAGTTGATCCGAAACCCACGCGAACTCGCCCTGTTTGTTGAACTGGCCCAGCATGAAGGTAGCTTTAGTGTAGTAACCAGCCAAGCACTGACACAGCGCTACCTCAACGCCATCGTGCAAAATGACTCTGCGTTGGGGGATGCCGCGATGCAGATAATTGAGGATGTCGCAGATGAAATGTTGAGGTCTCGCAGCTTGTCGATTCCAAATCAGCGTTTTAATGCGCCACAAGACATCTTGCGACAACTGAAAAGCCTCAATGTGCTGCAAGATACCCATGATGGTAGGCTGATGTTTGGTCATCAGACTCTACTGGATGCATTGGTGGTTAGTAGAGCCATACGTCAGGGCGTTTCTCTCAATGAGTTCATCGAGGGGTTGCCCCCCGTGCCCTTTGTGCGTCCGAGCATACGCAGCTTTTTCGCCCAGTTGGCGATGGGAGAGCGTCGCGAGTTTCGAAAGCAACTTCGAACGGTATTGACAAGCAACACCGTCTTTCACATTCGCCGCCTGATCGCCGAATTGTTTGCACAGCAGGTGCCACAAGATGCTGACTGGCCGCTGATACGAGACTTGCGAAACCAGTATCGCGAGGTATTTCAGGTGGTCTACACTCAAGCTTCATTGATTGAGTGGCACCGTTTCTGGTTTTCTTATTTGGTTCCAGAGTTGAGAGGCGTGAATGATGCGGAGGGGCTAACGACCCATGCCCATAGGATAACGCAGTGGATTAATGAAGATGCTGAGGGGGTGCTGGGGTTTTGGACGGACATGCTGTCGCTGGATTGGCTGGATAGCAATAGAATCGCAGAGCAACTGATTCTTTCGTTACCAGAACTTGAAACAGAGGATTTGTCGTTGGCTGTGCCCTTAATAGAGCAGTTGCTGAGTATGCCAATGCTTGAAGGCAGGCGTATCTTTCTGGGGCGAATAATTGCACGCTGTATCACAGAGGGCGTTGTAGATGACAAGCTTTTATGGCAATACATCGCTGGCGAAATCAGTGAGGAAGATATAACGAAATTTCATTTTGACAACAAACTGCATTGTGAGCCCCATTACTTTGGAGATAAGAACGATAACTTCCTGACACAAAGGATGGTGCGGTCAACAGCTTTGCTTGATCTGGCGTTGGAGGCAGTTGAGCAGTGGAGTCAAATACAATCTGCTTGCTATGGAGAGACCAGAGTCGGCTATCGTTATGGGTTTCTCGGAGAAACCTCATACCATGACACCCATTCTGAGACCGATGATCAACATATAGATAGTGATCGAGTTCTGATGAATGCAATTGAGGCAGCTATCCTCAATCATGCTAAGAGCAATTCTGATTGGTGGCAGAAGAACCGAGAGCGCCTGTGCTTTAACCACGAGGGCGCACTGTGTTACTTCGCCGTCCTTGCCTTAACAAATTCACCAGCCTCCAACCTGGATTTGATTGGACGTCTATTGTGCGATAAGGATTTCCTAGAGTTCGAACTCTCTTTTGAACTGGGTACATTAATTCGATCAACATTTGTGTACCTTGATGATGCCACACAAGATGGGGTGTTGGAGGTATTGCAAACTATATGGGAAGAACCTACAGAAGATAGGGATACACGTTTCTGGATATTGAGGAAGCGAGCTGAATATATATCTGCAATTCCATGTCACCTGCGATCAGTGGAACTCCAAAAGATATTGGATGCTTGTGAAAAAATAGGTGGCACATTTTTCAGACTACCGTCCATCGGTATGCGCGGTGGCTTGGTATCGGCCCCGTTTTCATATGAGGTATTTCTGGAGGCCAGTGATGATGGTGTGGTTGACTTATTGGCGCATTATACGGGATATGATTGGGATTTCGATAATCTTGGAATCGGAGGAGAGAGAGAAGTCGGTTGGCAACTACGCGAGGCTTCGTCTCGCCATCCATCGCGATTCTTAGATTTGCTATCATCGAGATGGGAAGATATATCGGAGGGTTTTAGCGATGAAATTATGGACGGAGTTGCCAGCTATCTGGCGCATCGCTATGGTAACTTGAGAGCAAACAATAACTGGGAGCCAGTTGAGGTACCAGATGGTCCAATATTGGCTAATCAAACACTGGATGAGCTGGAAAGACATTCTGCACACTGGCGGCTAAATCGTTCTGCTGCCAATGCATTGGAATCTTGCGCACACGTCATTCTGGACACTCAGGAGGCTGATCGACTGGTGTTTTTGGCAATGGGCTACTTGAATTTTAGAGAGAAAAGTGTCCTTCAAGATGACTCGGATGATTGGACTAATAAGGGTATCAACATGACGAGTGGAAAAGTTGCTGAAGCTCTGATGATCTTAACCTGCAACTTTCATGAGCAGGGTGTTGGGCTGCCCGAATTAATGCCGAATGTATTATGTCTGTTTTCCAGCAACGAGCATCCTGCGATCCGCGCATTGATTCTACGACGCTTGCCGTATCTCCAGAGTAAAAATCCAGAATTAGGTTGGGAGTTGTTTCATCGGGCCACGCAGAATGCTGCGGGGCTTTGGAGGAATGCAGGACGCTGCCTATATTACGCTTATCGCGATCATTTCGATAAGGTTGCACCCTCGCTGGATCGAATTCGCGGCGAGGGAAATGACAAAGATATGGAAATTTGGGGGCGGATTTCAGCTTTAGCCGCCCTGACTGGACATATTGATTCTGTCGAATTTGTTAACGATTTGAGTGCGCTGAATCTTACCGAGGCATGGAAAGGGGCGGCAAGCGTTTGGAGTCATCCTGAGAATATCAAACATCATCGTGAACAGTGCCTTACAGGTATAGAAACGGGGCTGAATGCAGAAACTTCCCATGCAATGGCGGTCGCAAGTAAGATGAACAGTATTTTCAGGGACAGCGCGCATACGGTTGTCGTGCCAATAAACCTGATTCGTCTCTGCTTCAATGTACTTGAAAGTGATCGTGAGAATAAAGGTCAAAAGGTGTTTGGATTTGATGCGTGGCTCAACACTACCGCGCAGCGTGATCCTGGAGCTGCCCTGGCATCGCTAGAGATATACTTGGCCTATATCAAGCGCGGCCGGCCATATTTTTATGACCATGATAATCAGCTTGTCCAGCTTACCACGAGGCTCTTTGCCGAAGCGGAAGAAAGAGAAGAATCAGATTGTGGCGAGATGCTCAGGCGCGTGGTCTCAGTCCAGGATTCACTATTGTCGTTGGGTGCAAGTTCCATCAATGATTGGCTAAAGGCGGCTGAGAGGCAATAAATAAGATCTATTAAATTGAAATTTGCTCAGCCTGTTCGGTGAGGCAGGCTAAAATCATGAATGCTTTATTGTTATTCAAGAATGAAAAAACATGATAGAGACTGAGTCAGATATTTGCGTAGTTAAAGAACTTCAAAACTTTAAAAGCACCTACGATCACCAAAATAGGGCAGTCTAAGCTAGGAATACTCCTCGCCACTGCAAAAATGCAGTGACGAGGCGCGCGAAGCCAGTAACAGATAGCAGGAAACGGTAAATTAGCACAAATCCTTTTAGTTACCGCCACCACCGGAAGTAGGCGCTTGAGGCGAAAGTCGGTGCCTGAAGCAAGTGTCATGAGTCATCGACCACAGAGGTGATGCCCCCAGACTGATCGCTATTCGCTCTGTAGATGATGCAACGGAAGGCGCGTAGTTTGTTTCATGGTCTCCATCACAAAGCTGGAGCTGACATCGAATAAGTCCGCTTTGATGATTTCCTTGTAAAGCCGGTCGTAACCCGGCATATCCGTGACCACGGCCTTCATCAGATAATCCAGTTCGCCGCTCATCCGGTACACCTCCATCACTTCGGGGATGGTCTCCACCAGACGCTTGAAGTTTGCCGACCAGTTGTCGTTGTGCTGGTTGGTGCGAATCGAAATGTATACCGTGAGGGGCAGATTGACCTTGTCCTGGTTGATAATGGCCACCCGCTCCCGCAACACCCCGTCCTGTTCCAGCTTTTGAATGCGCCGCCAGCAGGCGGATTTGGACAGTGCCACCCGCTCGGCTATTTCCCCCACCGACAGGGTGGCGTCCTGTTGCAGCAGTTCCAAAATGGCTCTGTCGTATTTGCTGATCATAGTTGAGTTTGTACTTTCTTCAGGGTGATAAGTGAAACGATATTACGTTAAATATATGTTTAAAGGAACATTGTTTTTATATGGCGATAATATTCGACCCAAATAGAGACATTGTTTAAGCGAGTCAATCGTACAATGAGAGCCTTTTTTACACGGTGGTGATGGGGACTTATGGTAGAGAAGATTGCACTGATAGACAGAATCCGGGACTCGGTAATCGGCGAGGGCGCCGGCATCGAAACGCCGTTCGGACCCAAGCCGCTGGTTTACGCCGACTATACCGCCTCCGGCCGCGCCCTGGGTTTTATCGAGGACTATATTCACCAGCGGGTGTTGCCGTTTTACGCCAACACCCACACCGAGAGTTCCTTTACCGGCAGCCAGACCACGGCCCTGCGGGAGCAGGCGCGGCAGCTTATTCACCGCAGTGTCAACGGCGGCGAGGATGATCGGGTCATCTTCTGCGGCGCCGGCAGCACCGCCGCCATTCACAAGTTGATCGATATTCTCAACCTGCGCCTGCCGGCGGATTTAAACCGGCGCTACCGGTTTGATCGCCAGCTTGCCGACGCCGACCGGCCGGTGGTTTTTATCGGTCCCTATGAGCACCACTCCAATGAGATACCCTGGCGCGAGAGTATTGCCGAACTGGTGGTCATACCTCTCGACAGCGACGGTTTACTGGATGTGGATGCCCTGGAGCAGCAACTGCATGACTATGCCGGGCGGCCGCTTAAAATCGGCAGTTTTTCCGCCGCTTCCAATGTCACGGGTATCAAAACCGATGTCGATAAAATTGCGCGGTTATTGCATCGCCACGGTGCGCTCGGCTTTTGGGACTACGCCGCGGCGGCGCCCTACGTCGGCATCGATATGACGGGAGAACACACTCGAGGCGGTGACAGCAGTAAGGACGCCGTGTTTATCTCTCCGCACAAGTTTATCGGCGGACCGGGTACGCCCGGCGTGCTGGTGGTCAAACAGCACCTGCTGGCCAATCGGGTGCCGGCGGTGCCGGGGGGCGGCACCGTCGTCTACGTAACGCCTGAAGACCATCGGTTTAGCGCCGATCCCGAGCGGCGGGAGGAGGGGGGCACCCCCGCCATTGTCGAGTCGATTCGCGCCGGCCTGGTGTTCAAACTGCAGCAGGATGTCGGCACCGATATGATCGAGCAGCGCGAGTCGGCGTTGGTGCGCCGGGCGCTGGCGCGCTGGTCTGCCTGTGACACCATCGAGGTGCTGGGCAATACCACGGCGCCCCGACTCTCGATTGTCGCTCTGCGGATCAAGTATAAACAAAAGGACCTGCACTACGGCTTTGTGGCGGCACTGCTGAACGATCTGTTCGGTATCCAGGCCCGTGGCGGGTGTTCCTGTGCCGGCCCCTACGGTCACACTTTGCTCGGTATGGATATGGATTACAGCAAAGCGCTTGAGGCGCAGTTGCTCGCAGGCCATATGATTATGCGGCCAGGCTGGGTGCGAGTTAACTTCAACTACTTTATCAGCGATGAGATGTTTGAATACCTGGTGGCCGCGGTAGAGCTGGTGGCCGCGCACGGCTGGCGTCTGTTGCCCTACTATCGGTATCAATCGGAAAGCGGTGTGTGGCGCTATCAGGGCGAGGACATGGCGTTGCAGACGCGTTTGAGCGACATCGATTACTTTGCCTCGCAGAGCACCCTGGGCAAGCCTGTCGCGCCGCCATCGCTCGCAACGTGCCTGGCCCTGGCGCAACAGGAGCTGACGCGCACATCGCGCCAGGGCAGGCGCTTCAGTATCGAACTGCCGCCGGCGGCCGAGTTACTGCGCTGGTTTGTGTTGCCCCAGGAAACCGCGGCGACGGCGCAGACTCCGGTCGAGGTGGGATGACAGTTGACGGCCCGGCTGCTGCCACGGTTGTGGCGCGGTGTTATGCACAACTGTCGTCCATCTGTTTGTGGCAATGACAATTCACACATAATCTGCCGGTAATATTCCCTCTCTCTGTCTCTAGAGTGATGAAAAGACATCAAGCTGAATTTGCAGTGTTCTATTTTCTACACTAATGACATGGCATTTATCAGGCACCGGTTCTCAGGAGACAAGCGGCATACCGGTAAAAAAGCGGTGCCCGCCAAACAGGCCGACGTAAACCACCAGGGTCAGCGCGATCATAACCGCCTCTTTAACCGCGGATGGCCGTTCCTGCCTAGGCTTCAGACCGCGCGCATTGCCGGTGATAATGCTGGCAACGGCGAACAGGCCGAGGCTGGTAAACAGCAGAACATGAGCGAGGTCGCCATTGGCCAGTAAATGCCCCACCGACCAGATAATAACACTCCAGTTAACGGGATGAGCCGTGACTGTCTGCGCAAAGGAGTGAACCGGCAGCGCGGAATTGGAAATAAACAGATAGACGGCCGGTAACATCAGCAGCATCGCCAGATGGCGACCCCAGTCCGGTGGCTGGTAAAGCGGTTCGAAAGGTGCCACCTTCAGGCCGTTGACAATCATAACCAGTCCGGCCAGGGAGAGCAGGCTGAAAAGCACCTTGTAGGCGATCGGTCCCAACTTGGCCAACAGCGAGCTGCGCAAGCCCGGTGCAGAGGGAATCATATGTATGGCAACAAATATCAATAGTCCAAAAATCAGCAGTGACAACCTTCACCTCCTATAAATTTGTTCGGTCCCACCGGTATCCAGTTTTACTGGTGGCCGATCCCGTCAGAGTATTGACCAGCAGCGCCCGCACCTGCATTGACCTGTGTCAGGTCGGGTTTTTGTTTCGGTATGACTGTCTACGAAATGCTGTCACTACAGCTTGAGTCGATCCCTCTCGAGCGAGGGTCAATCTGTGACTTACCTGGTCGACGTGTTATATCACAACCCGTGCCGGGAAAATAGTCGGGTCTGTGTTGCGCGCGGGGGTTTGAGCGTGGGTGCTCGACCTGCCTCAGGTAATGGCGCCGGTGGTCCTGACCCGCTTGCTGCCTTGCACGGGTCTGGCTTTGCGTGCATCGGCGCGCTTTTTGAGTTCGGTGTCGATAATATTTTTCAGCGCAATCAGAAAACCGGTTGCCAGAAAGGCGCCGGGCGGCAGCACCGCAATCAGAAAGCCACTGTAGTCACCAAACAGGTGCACAGTCCAGTCCCTGGCCCCCTCGCCGAACAGCAGGTGCATATCGGCAAACAGGGTGCCGTTGCCGAGTACCTCGCGTATCGCGCCCACGGCCAGCAATACCAGGCCAAAGCCCAGGCCCATCATAAAACCGTCCACGGCCGAGGGGATAACGGGGTTCTTGCTGGCGAACGCATCGGCGCGGCCCAGAATCGAGCAGTTGGTTACGATCAGTGGAATAAAAATGCCGAGAATCTGATACAGCTCGAACGTAAAGGCCCGCATCAGCAGTTCCGTACAGGTGGTAAATGTGGCGATAATCATCACGAAGGCGGGCAGCCTGATCGCGTCGCTGACGGCCTTGCGAATCATAGACACCGCAATGTTCGAACCCACCAGCACCAGCAGCGTTGCCAGTCCCAGGCCCAGTGCGTTGGCCACCGAGCCGGTGACGGCCAGCAGCGGACACAAACCCAGCAACTGTACCAGCGCCGGGTTGTTGTTCCACAAGCCGTTTTTGGTGATTTCCGGATAGTTGACGGGGTTATTCATTGACCGGTTCCTCGGATTGCGGCGCGGGCTCGGCTTCAAACAGCAAGGTCTGGTTGAGTTGGTAGAATTCTAATACTTTGCGCACCTGTTTAACCACTGCCCTGGGCGTAATGGTGGCGCCGGTGAACTGGTCGAAGTCACCGCCGTCCTTTTTGACTTGCCATTGGTCGGGCATTGGACTTTGCAATGACGTGCCGTTGAAGCCGAGTATCCAGTCGCTTTTCTTTAAATCCACCTTGTCACCGAGCCCCGGTGTCTCGGTATGGGCGAGCACCCGCACTCCCGCCAGCGTGCCGTCGCGATTGACGCCGGCGATCAGCTTGATTGCACCGCTGTAGCCGTCCGGCGCCACCGCCGGGATGATCACGGCGATCGGCTGGTCGCCGTCGCGGGCGATATTGATATCGCCGCCGTTTTTCAGCCCCAGCAATTCCCAGTGGACCTTGGGAACGGCAAGCGTATCCATCAGCAGATCGTTGTTGTGGCGGCTGCTGGGTACGATTTCCAACAGCGCCTTTTGCGCGGCTTTGCGCTCCTCGCTGGCGATGCGATCCCTGGTGCCCTGATAAGTACCGGATAACAGCGCCGCGGTGGCCAGGGCGAAGACACCGAGGATTAAACTGTTGCTGCCGATAGAAGTGCCCAGCATAAGCGGTATCTCTGTGTCCTATTCTTCCGTCTCGGTGGCGCGACGGGGTTTTTCGTGGCCGTAGGTGCGCGGCAGGGTGTAGTAGTCGATAAACGGCGCGGCAAAGTTCATCAACAATACCGCAAACGCCACCGCATCCGGGTAGTTGCCCCAGGTGCGGATAATGTAAATCAGCGCCCCGACACCGGCGCCGTAAATCAAGCGCCCCCGATTGCTGACCGCCGAGGTCACCGGGTCGGTAACAATAAAAAATGCGCCGAGCATGGTGCCGCCGGACAGCAGATGCAGCAGCGGCGAGCCGCCGCTGGTGGAGCTGCCGCCGTCGTAGAACAGTGTCGACAGCACGATCAGTACGGTCAGCGTGGCGACCGGGGCGTGCCAGGTGAAGATCCGCCGATACAACAGATAGGCGCCGCCCAGCAGGAAACCGATGTTAGCCCACTCCCAGCCGGCACCGGCCCAGCGGCCGCTGGCGAATACCGGTTCGGTGGCGTAGAGGTGCTGCACCAGTTGACTGTTGTTTTGTTTGAAGACATCAAGCGGGGTGGCGCCGGTGTAGCCGTCGATTGCAGCATCCAGCCAGATGGTTTGCAGTGCGGCCAAGGGTCCCAGCAATGACTGCCCCTCGGTCAGGGCGGTGCGCGGCGCGGCCCACTGAGTCATCTCCACCGGAAACGAAATCAACACCACCACATAGCCGACCATGGCCGGGTTGAACGGATTGTAGCCCATACCGCCGTACAGGTGCTTGGCCACCAGAATGGCACTGGCGGTGCCCACCGCCACGATCCACCAGGGACAATACGGCGGCAGCGCCAGGCCCAGCAGCACACCGGTAACCACGGCGCTGTAGTCGTTGAGATAGAATGCTATCGGGCGGCGGCGCAGTTTCATCACCGCCGCTTCGCATACCACCGCGGTAAAACTTGCCATGATGACATTCATCAGGCTGCCGGGACCGAAGAAGTAGCTCAGTGCGATCAAGCCCGGAATGGTGGCGAAAATCACCTGCCGCATCACATCGCCGGTGTCGCCGGGGCTGTGGGCATGAGGGGATGTGATTCGCATCAGGGCCATGGTTGCTTTCTCTGTTTGCGGCTGTCAAACCGCCGGTGTCAGACCACTAGGGACTGGCTGTATCTTCCAGTTGGGCCCGGGTTTGGGCTAACTTGGCCTCAAGTTTCTCCACGCCGCTGCGCAACGCATCAATGTGAGCATCGTTGTCGGCCTCTGCCTGCTCCAGGCGCAAGCGCGCTTTTTGCAGCCGGTGTTGGAGTGAATCCAGTTGCTTTTGCAGCTTCTCCTCCGCACTCATATCCGCCTGTGCCGCCGCCCGGGTTTTGGCCTTCTCGATAGCGACGGCGGCGGCGTCTGTTGCTGCGGTTTTTGTGGCGGCGGCGGGGCCCGGCACCTGTGCCGGCGCTGCGTTTAACTCGGTTTGTACTGTGGCTATTTTTTCTTCGAGTTTTGCCACACCGGTTGCCAGCGCCGCCGCTGTGTCGCTGCCTTCGGCTTCGGCGGCGGCGAGTTTTTCTCTGGCGGTCGCCAGGCGTTTTTGCAGCGAGGTCAGATTTCCCTGCAGTTTCTCGGTGGGCGACAGCGCCATTTTTGCCTGCGCCCTGGCAATGGCTGCCGCCACCGGGTCAGCATTTTCCGCTGGCGCCGGTGTGGCGGTGTCCAGCGCTGCGAGTTTTTGCCGGGCGTCGGCGAGTCTGACCTCGGCTTCTCTCACCCTGGCCTGCATTTTTCCCTGGTGCTCGGCGCTGGCCTCGACGTGGCGTTGCTGCGCCTTTTGCAGGCGACTTTCCGCACTGGCAATCGCGCGCTGGAGTTTTTCCCGTTGCTGTTGCGGCGCGAGCTGTTTTTCCTGAACGCGGGCCATGGCTGCGGCGACCATATCCGGCTGGGCGCCGGTCTGTCGATCGCCCGCTAGTCCTTCATGGGGCTGTGCGCCGGATTGTTGTTTACCGGACGGGCGGCTGTCTTGTTGCGCGCCGGCCTGCGCTGCCGCCAGTTTCTTTTTCGCCACTGCGGCCGCTTTTTTGCGCGCCTCTCGCTTCGCCTCTTTTTCCGCTTCGGCCCTGGCAACACGTTCCTTGCGAAATTCGAAGCGCTGCCGCGAACGATCGGATTTTTCTTTTTCAATTTCCATTTGGCGGATAGTGCCTTTGGCTGCCCGGTAATACTGCACCAGTGGGATATTGCTCGGGCAGACATAGGCACAGGCGCCGCATTCGATGCAATCGGTAAGGCTGTGGGCTGTCAGTCTTTCATAGTCCTCCGCCCGGGCGTACCAGTAGAGTTGCTGCGGCAACAGGCTCGCCGGGCAGGCTTCGGCGCACAGGCCGCAGCGAATACAGGCCTGGGCCGGCGGCGGTGGCGGCAATTCCTCGCGGCTGGGCGCGAGGATACAGTTGGTGGTTTTTATCACCGGCACCTGTGCTGAGGGCAGCGTAAACCCCATCATGGGACCACCCATCACCAGGCGCGGGCAGCGCTGGGGGTCAAAGCCGTGCTGCGTCAATACATGTTCGATGGGGGTGCCCAGGCGCACCCGGACATTGCGCTGTGTGGCCAGCGCCGTGCCGACGACGGTAGTGATGCGCGACAGCAGCGGCTCTCCGTAGCGCACCGCCCGCCAGGCGGCAACGGCGGTGCCGACATTTTGGCTGATCACGCCCACGGCGGCCGGCAGCTCGCCGCTGGGTACCTCACGGCCGGTCAGGATTTGGATCAACTGCTTTTCGCCGCCGGACGGATACTTGGTTGGGAAGGTGCAGATTTCGATGCGGCAATCGTCGTCGTTCAGTTCGGCGACTGCTCGCTCAAGTGCCGCTATGGCATCCGGTTTATTGTCCTCGATACCGATCAACACCTGCTTGGGTTGGTTGAGCAGGTAGGCCAGCAGTCGGGTTCCGGCAATCACTTCCGCGGGGCTGGTTTGCATCAGGATATCGTCGGCGGTGATATAGGGTTCGCACTCGGTACCGTTGATGATCAGCGTATCGATATCGTAGTTGGCCCGCGGGTTGAGCTTGACCGCGGTGGGAAAGCCGGCGCCACCCATCCCGGCAATGCCCGCAGCGCGAATTTTCTCGAGCAGTGCCGCGTGAGAAAGTTGCGTGTAGTTTTCGCAGGGCTCCAACTCGATCCAGCGGTCTTTCCCGTCCGGGCGCAGCACGATGCACAAGTCCTGCATGCCGGACGGGTGGGGTATCGGGCGCTCCTCGATAGCGACGATGTGACCGGAGGTGGAGGCGTGCACCGGTGCGCTGACCAGGCCGATGGCGGCGGCGATCTGTTGGCCGGCAAGCACGTGATCGCCCACCGCCACCACCGGCTCGGCCGCCGCGCCGATATGCTGATTCAGCGGCAGCACCAGCTCCGCCGGCAGACCCACTTCACCGAGCGGCTGTTGCAGCGACTGGCTTTTGTTCTCCGGTGGGTGGACACCGCCGGGTATGTCCCAGGTTTTCCTCACGCCGCTTCTCCCCGGTCGGATTGAGACGGCGGTTTTGTGTCGGGCGCCGGGTCTTTATCGGTGGCGATCAGCTCCATGGCCGGCGCACCCGAAGCCGCTGGCGTATCCCATTTCCAGTGTTCCACGGTGGCCGCTACCGGCACCATATCGATACAGTCGACCGGACAGGGCTCAACACAGAGATCGCAACCTGTACATTCGTCGATAATGACGGTATGCATTTGTTTGGCGGCGCCGAGAATGGCGTCCACGGGGCAGGCTTGAATACATTTGGTACAGCCGATGCACTCGTCCTCGCGAATATAGGCCACCTTCTTTACTTCGGATTCTTCGCCGTGTTCAGCATCGAGCGTTGGCGCCTCGACATCCAGCAGATCGGCAATGGCGTTGATGGTGGCCTGGCCGCCGGGCGGGCATTTATTGATAGCGTCGCCGTTGGCGATGGCCTGGGCATAGGGGCGGCAGCCGGGGTAGCCGCACTGCCCGCACTGGGTCTGGGGCAGCAGCGCGTCCAGTTGCTCGACCACCGGGTCGCCTTCCACCTTGAAGCGGATGGCGGCGAAACCGAGGATGGCGCCGAACACCAGAGACAGTGAGCCCAGCGCGATGACGGCACCGGCAATCGGGTATTGAGTGAAAAATTCCAGCATCTTAGACCAGACCGCCAAAGCCCATAAAAGCGAGCGACATCAGACCGGCGGTGATCATGCCGATGGCGGCGCCTCTGAACGGCGCCGGCACATCGGCGGCGGCCAGGCGCTCGCGCATGGCTGAAAACAAGACCAGCACCAGGGAAAAGCCCAGCGCCGCGCCGAAGCCGTAGAGGGTGGACTCGAAAAACGAATGGGCCTTGGTGGTGTTCTGCAGGGCCACGCCCAGCACGGCGCAGTTAGTGGTGATCAACGGCAGGAATACGCCGAGCACGCGATACAGCAGCGGGCTGGTTTTTTCGATAAACATCTTGGCAAACTGCACGACGACGGCAATTACCAGGATGAACGAGATGGTGCGCAGGTACTCGAGTCCGAGCGGTGCCAGAATCCAGGTATGAACCAGGTAACTGCAGATCGACGCCAGCGTCAACACAAAGGTGGTGGCGCCGCTCATACCAATGGCGGTCTCCAGTTTGTTGGAGACGCCCATAAACGGGCACAGCCCCAGAAACTGCACCAGGACAAAATTGTTGACCAAGATCGTGCCGATCAGGATAACGGCAAAGTCAGTCATAGCAAAACCTCTCGCGGCCCGCAGGCAACCGCCGGCCGTTTACATCACCCGCATGCCGGGTTGTGCGCCGGCATCGGGGTCGAGCAGGTAAATCTCCTTGCCGCCCGGGCCCGCCGCCAGCACCATGCCCTGGGAGACACCGAACTTCATCTTGCGGGCCTTCAGATTGGCGACCATCACCGTTAGTCTGCCCTCCAGGTCCTGTGGCTTATAGGCGCCTTTTATGCCGGAGAAGACACTGCGGGTTTCGCCGCCGAGGTCCAGGGTGAGTTTTAACAGCTTGTCCGCTCCCGTCACGGTATCGGCCTTGATAATCCTGGCGACCCGCAGGTCGACTTTTGTAAAGTCGTCAATGCCTATCTCCGGGGCTATCGGTTCTGCGATAGCGGGTCCTTCAGCTGCGGACTCGTCAGCACTCGGTTTTTTAGCACTCGACTCTCTAGTGCCCGACTCTCCAGTACCCGATTTTTCAGTACTCGATGCTCCAGCACCAGCACTCGAAACAGTCGCCTGCGATGCAGCAGCGGCTTGCGCGGTCTCTTCGCGGCTGTCTGCCACCATGGCTTCGACCTTGTCTTTATCCACCCGTTGCAGCAGTGGTTCAAACTTATTGATGGCAACACCGCCCCGGTAGGCGACAGGCTCTGCCCAACTCAGCGTTTCGCCGAGGAAGGCTTCAGCCTTCGCGGCCATCTGCGGCAGCACCGGTTTCAGGTACGTCATCAACGCGCGGAACATATTAATACCGAGCGAGCAGATATCCAACACCTGTTGTTCGTTGCCGGGCTGCTTGGCCAGGGTCCAGGGTGCCTGTGCGGCGATATACTCGTTGGCGGCGTCGGCCAGCGCCATGATTTCGCGCATGGCCTTACTGAAATCGCGGTTTTCATAGTGTGCGGCGATGGTGTCGCCACGCTCTGTGAAACCTTGCCAAAGTGTCTCGTCGGCCGGCGCCGGCGCCAGCACACCGCCGTGTTTGGCAACGAATTTTGCCGTGCGGCTGGCGATATTGACGACCTTGCCCACCAGGTCGGCATTGACCCGCTGGACGAAATCATCCAGGTTCAAATCCAGATCGTCGACCCCGCCGGTCAGTTTGGCGGCGAAGTAGTAGCGCAGGTACTCCGGGTCCAGGTGGTCCAGATAGGTGCGGGCGTTGATAAACGTACCGCGGGACTTCGACATTTTTTTGCCGTTGACGGTGAGAAAGCCGTGCACGCAGACCTGCGTCGGCGTGCGCAGGTCGGCACAGGCGAGAATGGCGGGCCAAAACAGCGCGTGAAAGTTGACGATGTCCTTGCCGATAAAATGATACACCTCCGTGTCGGAGTCCTTGCGCCAATAGTTCTCCCAATCCAGACCGCGGGCGCGCCCGGCCGGCGATTCGCAATAGTGTCTAAAGCTGGCGATATAACCGATGGGGGCATCCAGCCAGACGTAAAAAAACTTGCCGGGTTCGCCGGGGATTTCAAAGCCGAAATAGGGAGCGTCGCGGGAAATATCCCATTCCTGCAGCCCGGTGTCGAGCCATTCGGCCAGTTTGTTGGCAACCTCTTCCTGCAGGTGTCCGGCGCGGGTCCAGTGCCGCAGGAAATCTTCAAACTCCGGCAGCTTGAAAAAGAAGTGCTCTGACTCCTTGGCTACCGGTGTTGCCCCGGAGAGTACAGATTTCGCGTCGATAAGCTCCGTCGGCGCATAGGTGGCGCCGCAGACTTCGCAGTTATCCCCGTATTGATCCTCCGCTTTGCAGCGCGGGCAGGAGCCCTTGATATAGCGATCGGCGAGAAACAGTTGTTTCTCCGGATCGTAGGCCTGGGTGATGGTGCGGCGGGCGATCTTGTCTTTGGCCAGCAGGCGGTTGTAGATCATCTCGCTCAGCACCCGGTTTTCCTCGGAGTGGGTCGAGTGGAAGTTGTCGAAGGCAACGAAAAAGCCGGCAAAATCGGTTTCGTGTTCTTGTTTGACTGCCGCTATCTGCTGCTCCGGTGTGAGGCCCAGTTGTTCCGCCTTGAGCATGATAGCGGTACCGTGGGCGTCGTCGGCGCAGACATAGGTGCATTCGTGGCCGCGTTCTTTTTGGAAGCGGACCCAGATATCCGTTTGAATGTATTCCACCAGGTGCCCGAGATGGATGGCGCCGTTGGCGTAGGGCAGGGCGCTGGTGACCAGGATATTACGGCGTTCAGTCATAGGGGGTTGTGGATACTCTCTGGAAGTTGGTAGCAATTAGCTGTCGGGGCCTCTGGCATCAGTTGGCGCGGGGCCCGGGACAGGCGCGCAACTATAGCATTTTTTCATAGGTATATCAGGCACTTCGGCGGGTTTGCTGAAGGTTCTGTTGGATTGGCACCGCCTCCGGCGGCGCGGTGCGGGGTCGCGGTGCCGGGTCCACGGTGCGGGGTCGGGGTGCTTGCATTTTGACCAGGCCTTTTCTGGTTAAAATGCAAGCACCCCGACCCCTTCGAGGGGCGCACTGTGCCGCCGGAAGAGGTGCCGGTAGCGCCATCGGAAGGAAATACCTTAGTGAAATGCTTGGTTTTTTGCTCAATGCCACTATTATGGGTCTTTGCCGTGTTGACTGACCAGTTTAAGGAGCCCCTATGTCCACTCTCACTCCCGAAGCCCTCAAGCAAACCTTAGCCCAAGTGTCCGACCCTACCACCGGCAGGGATTTGGTCAGCCTTGGCGCAGTGGACGACATCCGTATCGATGGCGGCAAGATCGATGTGGTGCTGGTACTGGGCTACCCGGCGGCCGGTTTACAGGAAACCATCAGCGGCGAGGTCTGGCGGGCGCTCAAGGACCTGCCCGGCGTCGACGCCGTTTCTGTGGATATCGGCTGGCTGATCGCCGGGGGCAAAGCCAGCACCGGCAGCGATGCGATCGCCGGCGTAAAAAATATTATTGCAGTGGCGTCCGGTAAGGGCGGTGTCGGTAAGTCCACCACCGCCGTCAATCTGGCCCTGGCTCTGGCAGCGGAGGGCGCCCGGGTCGGGGTGTTGGACGCGGATATCTACGGCCCGAGCCAGCCGCAGATGCTGGGTGTGGCCAACCGCCGGCCGGAAGTGGAGAACAATCAGTTTATGCTGCCGGTGGAATCCCACGGCGTGCAGTCCATCTCCATGGGCTATCTGGTCACTGAACAGACACCCATGGTGTGGCGCGGCCCCATGGTCAGCGGCGCGCTGCAACAGTTGCTGACCCAGACCCGCTGGCAGGACGTCGACTACCTGATCGTCGACATGCCGCCGGGCACCGGCGATATTCAACTGACCCTGTCGCAAAAGGTGCCGGTCAGCGGCGCGGTCATTGTCACCACCCCCCAGGACATTGCGCTGCTCGATGCCAAGAAAGGCATTGAAATGTTTCGCAAAGTCAATATTCCCATTCTCGGGGTGGTGGAAAATATGGCCACCCATATCTGCTCGAATTGTGGTCACCAGGAGCCCATTTTCGGCGCCGGCGGCGGCGAGCGTATCGCCCGGGAGTACGACACCCAACTGTTGGGCTCACTGCCTTTGGCGCTCAGTATTCGCGAGCAGGCCGACGGCGGCAATCCCTCGGTGGCGGCCGACCCCGAGTCGCCCGTCAGCCGGCAGTACCGCGAGATTGCCCGCCGCATGGCAGCAACCCTCTGGCTCCAGGGCAGTCGGACCGCCGGGCCGGATATTGTCATTACCGACGATTGACGCGGCGGCCCGGTCGAGGCTAGAGACTCCCGGCGGTAAAACGATTATTATGCGCCCCTTTATATCAAGCGACTGATGTCACACAGAAAATTGCGGGGAGCAGCATGAGCATCAAAGCCGATAAATGGATTCGCCGTATGGCGCAGGAGGCGGGCATGATCGAGCCGTTCGAGGCGGGTCAGGTGCGCTATAACGAGGGCGGTGAGCGCCTGGTGTCTTACGGTACCTCCAGCTACGGCTACGATGTGCGTTGCGCTAATGAGTTTAAGATTTTTACCAATGTACACTCTCCTACGGTGGACCCGAAGAATTTCGATCAGGACAGTTTCGTCGACGTGACCAACGATGTCTGTATTATCCCGCCGAACTCTTTTGCCCTGGCGCGTACCGTGGAGTACTTTCGGATTCCGCGCAATGTGTTGACCATGTGCCTGGGCAAATCCACTTATGCCCGTTGCGGTATTATCGTCAACGTCACGCCCCTGGAGCCGGAGTGGGAGGGTCATGTGACACTGGAATTCTCCAATACCACACCGCTGCCGGCGAAGATCTATGCCAATGAAGGGGTGGCGCAGATGTTGTTTTTCGAGTCCGACGAGGTGTGCGAGACGTCTTACAAAGACCGCGGCGGCAAGTACCTCGGACAAACGGGCGTCACTTTGCCGAAAACCTGATTGACCTGCCAGTTGATCGATCCGATAGCTGACTGTCTATCAGACCGGTCTACCCGACAGCAGGCGCAAGGTTGCGTCTGCCGGACTCCTGCAAAAAAGCCGCGGGCCCGATTATTGGGCGGCCTGCGGTTTACAGTTTCCTGTCTACTCAATCCGACCTGTCCCCGTATCCGGTGAGCCTAGCGGCTTAAAGTTGCGAAATTGTCCTGTTTATCGACTTACTGGCCGGTATATCATCTTATTCAATATAGAAATGATAATCATAATCATTTATATTTGCATCTGTGCGTTGAGCCCGCCATAAGCCCATGCGGTTGTTGTCGACTGACAGGCTTTATTCCGACGCCAACCACGCAGGGACCGTGAACAATAAAGAGATGACATCAAGGGTGTAGTTATGCTGAAAGATCCGGATTTGGAACCCGCCGTAACGGCGGCAGCAGGCGCGAGGGAGCGGGGCGACGGTTTCCTGTTCAATTCTCATAATCTGCCGGCCTTTGCAGTCGGCTTGCAGCAAAGCATTGATCTGCTCCAGCGCAAACTTGCCGAGGTGGCACGTCCTCACAGTGGCGTGTCACCCGGCGAACTGGCACAGGCGTTTGCGCCTATCGATCTCGACCGCCCTCTCGGGTCGATGCAAGAGGTGCTCAGCGAAGTTGAGCGCTTGTATCTCGACCATGCCATCTATTTCCACCATCCTAAGTATCTCGCTCACCTGAATTGTCCGATTGTATACCCGGCCATTCTGGCTGAGTTAATTCTCTGTAGCGTCAACTCGTCTCTCGACACCTGGGATCAAAGCGCCGGCGCCACGCTTATCGAGCAAAAGTTGATTGACTGGTGTGCCGATAAAATCGGCTACGGCGCGGCGGCGGACGGCGTGTTTACCAGTGGCGGTACCCAGTCCAACCTGATGGCACTGTTGCTGGCGCGCGACAGTCTCAGCACTGCTCGCTGTGCGGGCCATAGCAACAAGACAGACGGCTTGCCGCAAGAGGCGCACCGGTTTCGGATTTTTACCTCTCAAGTCAGTCACTTCAGCGTACAAAAGTCCGCGGCTATTTTAGGCTTGGGGCACAACGCGGTGGTGCCGGTAAGTTGTGATCGGCGCTTCAAAATGGATATCGCCCAATTGCGCCGGGCCATTGTCGCCTGCCTGGGAGACGGGCATATACCCATGGCCGTGGTCGCCACCGCCGGCACTACGGATTTCGGCAGTATCGACCCACTGGATGAGATTGCCGACCTTTGCGAGGAGTACGGCCTGTGGCTGCATGCGGACGCCGCTTACGGGTGTGGCCTGTTGGTGGCGCAGAACCTACGTTATCTGCTGGGCGGCATCGAGCGGGCGGATTCGGTAACTGTCGACTACCACAAGTCGTTTTTCCAACCGGTTAGCTGCGGTGCTTTTTTTGTCAAGGACGGGGCCGATCTGGCGCTGGTAACGCATCATGCCGAGTATCTAAATCCCTTGAGTCAACGCCGGGAAGGCACACCGAACCTGGTTGATAAAAGTATCCAGACCACCCGGCGCTTCGACGCCCTGAAGCTGTGGCTCACCCTGCGCATCATGGGCCCCGGGAAACTGGGCGACGTTTTTGAGCGGGTGACGGCGCTGGCCCGCCAGGCCTATTGCCTGCTCGATGCACAGAGCAGTATTGATGTCCTTCACCGACCCGAGTTGAGCACGCTGGTATTTCGTTACCGGCCCAATGAAAGCCACTCGGCATCGGAGATCGATGCGGCCAACGAATTTATTCGCAAGGCGATTTTTCGGTCGGGGCAAGCGGTTATTGCCAGCACCAAGGTCGGCGCTCGTCGATACCTGAAATTCACCATACTCAATCCTGCCACCACGCTTGCCGACATCGAAGCGGTTGTGGAGTTGATTATAGCCTATGGACGGCAATACCTGGCGCAGCCTGAGTCGACACCGTCCGTGCAAACACAACGGGGAGCAGACAATGAGTGAGAGCGTATACGATTTTGTGGCGATTGGCCTGGGTCCGTTTAACCTGGGGCTGGCTTGTCTGACCGAGCCTATCGATGCGGTTAACGGGGTGTTTCTCGAGCGTCACGAGAGGTTCGATTGGCATCCGGGCATGATGCTTGAGCGGGCCACTTTGCAGACGCCTTTTCTGTCCGACCTGGTAACCCTGGCCGACCCCACCCATCCGTTGAGTTTCCTGAATTATATAAAGCAGCAGGGCAGGATCTACTCGTTTTATATCAGGGAAGATTTCTTCCTGGTGCGCAGCGAATACAACCAATACTGTCAATGGGCTGCCGATAAGCTGTCGACGATTGAGTTTGGTACCTGCGTTGATCACATTGACTATTGCGAGCGTGAGCGAGTTTACATTGTGCGGGCCACTTGTGCGGCCGGCGGCGCTGTTAAAACCTATAGAGCGAAAAAGCTGGTGCTGGGTACCGGTCCGGTACCCTACGTGCCTGAGTGTTGCCAGCCGTTGCTGGAGTACGCCACGCATTCCTCCGACTATCTCGCCAATAAAAAACGGTTACAGGAGAAGCGGTCGGTTACCATCTTGGGAAGCGGACAGAGCGCCGCCGAGATCTACTATGATCTGTTGCAGGATATTCATGACTGCGGTTATGAGCTGAACTGGGTCACCCGCTCGCCACGTTACTTTCCGCTTGAGTACAGCAAGCTGACATTGGAGATGACCTCACCGGAGTATGTTGATTATTTCTACAGTCTTCCCGCCGCACAACGGACTCAACTCGTTCACAGCCAGAAGTCTCTGTACAAAGGCATTAACAGCAGCCTGATTAATGAGATCTATGACCTGATGTATGTGAAGCGTCTGCACGGCGAGTTGCGCGCCAATCTCCTCACCAATTCAGAGCTGATACAGGCCGAGTACCGCGCGCGCGAGTGCCTGTTTGATCTGACGTTTCAACAGCGGGAGCAGGGCGATAACTACCGTATCAGCACCGCGGGTCTTGTATTGGCCACCGGTTATACCTACCGGCTGCCGGACTTTCTCGCGGGGATAAACCGGCGTATCCGCTGGGATAGCAACGGTCGTTTTGATACCCACAGAAACTACACCATCGACCGCGACGGCTGTGAAATATTTGTCCAGAACGCCGAGTTGCACACCCATGGCTTCGTCACCCCGGACTTGGGTATGGCGTGTTACCGCAACGCTTATATCATCAGGGAGATAACCGGCGTGGAGCACTACCCGCTCGAGCAGCGCATCGCCTTCCAACGGTTTGCCGCACCGTTGGCGACATTAAACAGCACTGCCCCGGCCTCGGTATGAAGATAAAACACGCGCTTATTTTGCTCACGGTGGTTTCGGTGGTTTGCGATACTTTGCTGTTGCCGTTTTACCCGCAGTTCTTTGCCGAGACGTTCGGGCAGGATGATCCGCGCCATGTGGGGATGTATATTGCCGCCTGTTGCATCACTGTTATGTTGGCTTTTCCCGTTTGGGCGCGAGTGGCGAAAAGCGTGCACGAGTTACATCTGTGGGTGTACACCCAGATTGCCGCCGGTATTTTGGGTATCGGTTGCTTTTTCGCAACGTCGTTGCCCGCCTTTTGGGTAATTTCGCAAACCATGCTGGTTTTCAAGGCCAGTTACCTGCTGATTTATCCGTTTGTTATGAGGCTGGAAGAAAAGGACAAACACCTGGGGATGGTCGGCCTGTTTTCCGTGTTGATGCACTTTGGCGGTATTGGCGGTGCCTTGTTGGGCGGCTTGACATTGCAGGTATTTGAACCGCGCGATGTCTATCTGATTATGGCCGCCGGCGATGCGTTACAGGTGCTCGTCTGTCTTTATCTGATCAAAAGGCACCAAGTGCCCGCCAAGCGTGAGCCGGGCGACGTCGCGCCGGACCCGGCTTTACCGCGGCGACCACGCCACCCGTTCGGATCTTTGGTGTACCGGCTGGGTTTGGTGACGGCGGTATTTTACTTCAGCGCTTTTTTGATCCGTCCGTTTTTTTCGCTGTATTGGGAATCCATATCCGACCTCGGCGGGGAAATACTGACCGGATTTGTCTACTCGATTCCGGCCTGGGCCGCTTTGGCAGGGTTGTGGCTGAATAGCCGGTCGACCCGTGCCACGCCGCGACAGCGGCACATTATGTCTGCTTTTCTGTTGGGTGTTCTGGGTTTGTTTCTGCAAGGCACCCAACAGGAGCTGATCGTATTGGCAGGGCGTTGTCTGTTCGGTTGGGCCATGTTTCAGGCGACAGTGCGGTTGGAGGTTTTGCTGTTCAATATCAGCACGCCCGAGTCCTATGCCACCGACTTCAGCAAAATACACCTGTTCCAGAATATTGGCGTATTGCTTTCCGCTTTTGCCGGTGGCGCGATTGTGGCCGCTTTCGGCCTGCAGCTCCCCTTTGTGTTTGCCTGTCTCGGGTTGCTTGTCACCGCGCTGTTGTTTTACCGCCTGTTGCCGGCCGAAGCCGATGGAACAGGCGATGCTGTTGCCGGTAGTGATCTGATGGCGGGAAGAGGCTAGCAACTGCTCATACCCAAGGGGTGGCAGCGGCGCTGTTTACCACTCGGCTGCGCACTGTTGTGCCTGGCAAATGGAACACAGCTTTCAAGAACAAAAGAGTTGAAAACAAATGAAGAGTAAGCAAAGAACAGTGGAGACATTGACCACCCGTTTTGCCAAGCAGGTACCCGGTCTGGGGGAGTTCTGCCTGCGCCGGCTGCGGATGCCGGAAGATGCTGCGGTGGTCCACAGTTGGGTCAGTCGCCCATATGCCAGGTTTTGGGGAATGCAGAACCACTCTCTGGATGCTGTGAAAGATTTCTATACCGAGTTGCAGGACAGCGGCCATACCGAAGCGTGTCTCGGTTTTTATCAGGGGCAGGCGGTCTTTTTGCTCGAACACTACGATCCGCGCCAGGCCGCCGTCGGCAAACACTATGCTGTGGAGCAGGGTGATCGCGGTATGCACCTACTCGTCGCGCCTGCCGATCGCCAATTGGCAAACTTTACCTATGCCGTTTTTACCGTGGCAATGGACTTTTTATTCGACGACACGCATGTGCGACGCATCGTCGTCGAGCCGGATCGCCGCAATGTCAAGATACATCGGCTGAACCGGCGCGCGGGCTTTCGGCACGAACAAGTGATACAAATCGACGACAAGGCTGCTTACCTGGCGTTCTGCGACAGGGAGCGTTATGAGATCGCCTGCAAATGGGAGAGCAATCTTGTTGCCGGCCGGTCGACACAACCGGAGACGGCCGTCGAAGCACTTCAGCCTGATACCTGGACCCGGGTCAACAGGTTGCATCTTTGCAAGGCCGTTAGCGAGTTGGCTCACGAGCGATTAATTGAACCGGAGCTGAAAAATCGCGATGGGGTCTGGGGCAATTATGCGTTACGTGCGGAGCAGACCGGCGTCGAATATCGCTTTCGAGCCCGGATTCTGAGTTTGCAGCACTGGTTTATCGACCCGGACTCGATGTTGAAGTTCGACAACAATCGTCTCGAGCCGCTTGATTCCATCAAGTTTGTGATTGAATTCAGCGGCCGCCTGGGCATCGATTCGCACATGCTGCCGACCTATCTAGAGGAAATCGCCAGCACGCTCTACGGCAGTGCCTACAAAGATACGCGGCCTTCGTTGAGTGCCCGGCAATTGATCGATGCCGGTTTTCAGGAGGTGGAAATCGCCATGGCGGAGGGCCACCCGTGTTTTATCGCCAATAACGGTCGTATTGGGTTCGACGCGATTGACTACCGCGCCTATGCGCCGGAGGCGGGCTGTCCGGTGAAACTTATCTGGCTGGCGGCACACAAACGGCGGGCGTCATTTTCCGCCACCACGGATTTGGAATACGATGCGCTTCTGCGCGGGGAGATAGACCCGACAACCCGTGTCTCGTTTACCCGGAAATTACAGCAGCAGGGCCTGGCGCCACAAGACTACCTTTTGATACCGGTTCACCCCTGGCAGTGGTTCAACAAGTTGGCGAGTATTTTTGCGGCGGACATCGCCGCCCGTGATCTGGTGTGTCTCGGCTATGGCGACGATGCTTATCTGGCCCAACAGTCGATTCGCACCTTCTTCAATATCAGTCACCCGCACAAACACTACGTGAAAACGGCGCTGTCGATCCTGAATATGGGTTTTGTGCGGGGGTTGTCCGCCTACTATATGCGCACTACGCCGGCGATCAACGACTGGGTCAATGATCTCGTGCAAGGCGACGCCTATCTCCGCGAAAAAGGTTTCAGTATTCTTCGCGAAGTGGCGGCGGTGGGTTACAGCAATCCCCACTACGACACCGCAGCAATGGCCGACGGCCCTCACAGGAAAATGCTGGCCGCCCTGTGGCGTGAAAGCCCGGTCAACTTGTTGAAACCGGGACAAACCCTGATGACTATGGCGGCCCTGCTGCATAGCGATCGGGAGGGCGAGGCCGTGCTGCCGGCATTGATTGCGGCCTCGGGCTTAAGTGCCACCGAGTGGTTGTCGCGCTACCTTGACTGCTACTTGAGCCCACTGCTGCACTGTTACTACCGGCACAGCCTGGTTTTTATGCCCCACGGTGAAAACGTGATACTGGTGCTGGAAAACTACGTGCCGGTAAAGGCGATCATGAAAGATATCGGGGAGGAGGTCTGCCTGCTCAACAGCGATCTCGAGCTGCCGCAGTCGGTACGCAGAATAGCAGTTGCCATGCCGGAGGAACTCGAGATTTTGTCGATTTTTACCGATGTCTTCGACTGTTTCTTTCGTTTCCTGGTGCAGATACTTGTGGCCCGGGCCGACTATTCCCAGGAAGCGTTTTGGCGCCTGGTTGCCCAGTGTATAAACGCTTACCAGGCCGCCAATCCACATTTGCAGGACAAGTTTGATCGCCACGATCTGTTTGCCGATGAATTTCTGCTCTCCTGTCTGAACCGGCTGCAACTGAGCAATAACCGGCAGATGGTTGACCTTGCCGATCCGGCCAAAAATCTTAAGTTTGCCGGTAACCTGACCAACCCGATTGCGGGTTACAGGTACGGCGACTCCGTATCGGCGCCAGCCACCGGTTCCTGACGACCCCGCCGTAAGCGCCTGTCGCCGGCCAGTGTTATTGAGTCGACAAGGCGATTGACAGAAAGGAAAGGGTAAAGCATGAGTGTTGATGCCGACAGAATTTTAGCGGTGGACCTGGCGCGCGGGCTCAGTGTGGTACTGATGGTCACCGTTCACACACTTTGGATGTATGCCGATGTAGAGACCCAAACCGAGTCGCTGTTGGGTACCGCCGTGCATATGATTGGCAAGGGAACGCCGGTGTTTCTGGTTGCGATGGGCATATCGTTTATGCTCTCGCGCGATCAAAGCGTGGCCGGCGCAGTGCGGCGCGGGATAGGGGTGCTGGCGCTGGGTTATGCTATGAACACACTGAAGTTTTTGGTACCCATAAGCGTGTTCGGAACCATGCCGCCGGAGTTCGCCGCCGCCTACGGCTGGGATTTTCCGTTGACGTCCGGGCAATTGCTGTACCTGGTGCTGACAGGGGATATCCTGCAGTTGGCGGGGCTTTCTTTGATCGTGTTGGCCGTGGTTCGCCATTATGTGAAAAACAAGTATGGGTTGTTGGCCGGTGCTGTGGTGGTGATGTTCTCGGCGCGGCTGGCCGGCGCCGTAGAGAACGATAATGCCGTCCTGGATTATGTTCTCCGGCTCTTCTGGAGCGAGAGTTACCAGGTTTACTTTCCGGTATTTCCGTGGCTTGCTTTTATTCTGCTGGGTATGTTTCTCGGTGCCTGGTTCGGCGAGCAGCGCCGTCGTTATGGTCATGTGTTCGGCGGGATGTTACCCCTCGGCGCGGGGTTTGCCGTGCTTGGCGGTGCCCTGTGCCTGTGGAACGCCGACTACCATTTTGGCAATTTCTTTCATCTGGGACCGGGCGGCGCCCTGTATCTGGCCGGTCTCAACCTGATGGGCCTGTGGGCCATCCACAGGCTGGCGGAAGCCGTGGGCCCCAACCGGCTGTTTGACTGCCTTTGCTATTGCAGTAAGCGGGTGACCTCCCTGTATGTGATTCAGTGGGTGTTGATCTGCTGGGGAATGGGGTGGCTGGGCTACCAGCAGTTGCAGGCAGCCGGCGTGCTGGCTTTGATGCCGGTGATGCTCGTCCTGACGCTCCTGGTCCAATCGCTGCGCGAGCATAAACTTGTCATCCGGAAGACAGGGATACAGTGAATCCAGGTAAAACCCGGCCCGGAAACCAATCAATCCACCCAGGTGAAGTATTTTTTTTGCTAATCTAAATGCAAATTATTTGCATTTAGTATATATTTCGCTTTTCATAGATGAGGCCGGTGCTGGACCCAAACCGGGCGGCGCCGCTCGATTATTTGATAAAGCCAAACAATAAAAGGGGAGAACATGACTGCAACACTGCCTCAAGACGCCGGCGGTGCTCGGCTAAAACGCCTGTATCACTACCTCGGCGGGCTGGTTATGGCATTGTCACTGCCGGTAGCGGCGGCCGAACCGGATGCCGGGCAGAGTGCCGCTGAGAGTACCGCTGAGAGTACCGCTGATAGTGCCGATATCCTGGAAGAGGTCCTGGTACAAGGCCATCTGACGCGCTATTCAGCCACCAAGTCCGATACCCCAATCCTGGAAACCGCGCGCTCCGTCTCCATCGAGACACTGCAACAAATCATTGATAAAGGCGCGCTCAACCTGGCTGACACTTACGTCTACTCCGCGGGTGTCACCGGGGAGGCGTTTGGCTTCGCCACCCGCGGCGACTGGCTGCGGGTGCGCGGCCTCGATGTGCCGGAGTACCGCGACAGCCTGCAGGCGCTGTTCAGCAACTACAACAACACGCGCCCGGAAATCTACACCGTCGAGCAGGTGGAAATCCTCAAGGGGCCGGCTTCCGTCTTGTATGGCCAGGGGTCTCCGGGCGGTCTGGTGAATATCGTCAGTAAGCGCCCGCAAGAGCGCACCGAGAGAGAGCTGGTGCTGGAGTACGGCAATTTCGATCGCACCCAGGTGGCCGCCGACCTCACCGGGTCCATTGACGACAGCGGGCGCTGGTTGTACCGCCTTATCGGCGTCTACCGCGACAGCGACACCCAAGTGGACTTTATCGAAGACAATACCCGCCTGTTTGCCCCCTCCCTGACCTGGCGGCCGACCGAGCTCAGCAATATCACCCTGCTGGCGAGCTACCAGGAAACCGAAAGCGATGCCGGCGCCCAGTTTCTGCCTATCGCGGGAACCCTGAACCGGGCGCCCAACGGCCGCCGGATCGACTTCGACTTTTATGCCGGGGAACCCTCGTTCAACCGCTACGATACCAAGACGACCTCGTTGACCCTGCTGGCCGATCACCAACTGAATGATACCTGGAGCCTTGAGGCAACGGCCCGCTACACCGATGGCGAGGCCGATTACCAGCAGGCCTGGACGGCGCTGATTGGCGGCGACCGGTTTGTCTATAACGACGACGGTTCTCTCTATGAAGGCGGGCGCGTACCGCGCAGTTTCTACGACAGCTTTGCGACCTCCGAGCAACAGGCGGTGGATGTGCGCCTGCGGGCAAATTTCGACACCGGTGCCGTCGAGCACCAGGTGCTGGTGGGAGCGCAGTACCAGGACGTTACCACCGAAGATGATCGCGCCTATGCCTATGCCCTGGGTTATGACCTGGAAACCGGACGCCCCGATAATATCTTGGGCGATACCTATTGGATCGATATCTTCAATCCCGTTTACGGCAGGGTGCCACCGCAGGAGATTATCGACCGGTTCCTGCGCGATGGCTTACCGGCCAACACCAAGGATCGCGGACTTTACATCAGCAACCAGATCAGTTACGCCGACTGGCGTTTCACCCTCGGTGTCCGGGTCGACGATGTCAGCAGCGATAACGGCGTGAAGGACCAGGACGACGATGCCGTCAGCACCAGTGTGGGGGTGCTCTATCAATTCGAAAACGGTCTGTCTCCCTACGCCAGCTTTGCCGAGTCATTTCAGCCGGTGGTCGGCACCAACGAAGACGAATTGCTGGACCCCCAGGAAGGCCGGCAATACGAGGTGGGGGTCAAGTATCAACCGCCCGGCTCGTCGGCGTTCGTGACCTTCGCCTATTTCGATATCGAGCAGACCAATCTGGCCGACCCCGACGCTGTGGGGGGAAGTTTCGGACAGCAGAAGGGTGTCGCCAAGGTGAAAGGAGCTGAGATCGAGGGGGTGGCGACCCTGGCTGATTTTACCGTCGAGGCGAACCTCAGCTACCTCGACACGGAGAACGCCAACGGCTACCAGTTTGCCAGTGTGCCTGAACTGCAGGCCTCGACCTGGATCGGCTATCGACCCAGCCGGGTCTGGCAGGGGTTCAAGGCCGGACTGGGTCTGCGCTATGTCGGCGAGAGCAACAACGGCACCGATTCCCTGACGACGCCCTCGTATACCCTGGCCGACCTGATGATCGGTTACGAAATGGCAAACTGGGATTTCGCTCTGAATCTGCGCAACCTGAGTGACCGGGAATATATCTCCACCTGCCTCTCCCGCGGCGATTGCTTTATCGGTGAAAGACGCACGGTAACGGCCGGCGTGCGTTACAACTTTTGATGTTTGCGTTAGCGCTGGTTTAACCGATGAATAAAACACTTGTCAAAGTGCATACCTGGCTGGCGCTGGTGCTGGCGGTGCCGCTGTTGCTGATCTGCCTGACCGGCAGTCTGCTGGTGTTCAAACACGAAATCGACGCGCTGTTGATCGCGGACCGGGTGGCGGTGGATGCCGCCGGCGAGCGGCGCAGTCTGGATAACCTGCTGGAGGCAGTCAATGCGCGCTTCGACCGTTATGAAGTCGTGGGCTGGACGCTGTTCGCCGACCCGCAGCGCGCCGATGTAGTGTTTTTGATGGCGCGCGGCAGCCAGGCGTGGTCGTATACGTTTCTGAACCCTTACTCGGGTGCTGTTCTCGCCGATGCCTATCCCCTGGGCCACTACCTGACCGACTGGCTGCTCGACCTGCACGCTACGCTATTGCTGGATCACGCCGGGCTGCTGCTGGCCAGCCTGGTCTCCACGGTGCTGTGCCTGCTCGGGATCAGCGGCCTGGTTATTTACCGCAAGTTCTGGAAACGTTTTTTCACACTGCGCTGGAACAGTCGCATGACGGTCTTTTTTACCGATCTGCACAAGATGGTCGGGGTTGTGTTCACACCGGTGTTTTTGCTGGTGGGTATCACCGGTGCTTACTGGAACATTGTCCATTTTGTGCACGAAGAGTTCGAGCATACCGCCGCCCACGCATCCTTCGTTATGGCGGAGCGTATGTACAGCGATACAGTGTCGCTGGAGACGCTGAGCGCGCGCGCGGCAGCGCGGATTGATGGCTTTGTACCGCGCTACATTTCCTTTCCCCACGAGCCTGATGGCCCTATGACCTTCTTCGGCCAGGTTCCCACCGGCAATATTTTGTTGAGTCAGTATGCCAGTTATGTGACCTTCAGCCCGTTCAAGGGCGAGTTGTTGAGCGCGGCAGATATCCGCGACGCCGGTCTCTGGACCAAGACCGTGGATAGCTTCCGGCACTTGCACTTCGGCACCTTCGGCGGCCTGTTCACCCGTATTCTCTGGTGCCTGGCCGGGCTCGCACCGCTGGTGCTGGCGATAACCGGTATCAGCGTCTGGTATCGACGTCGCTCGCGCCGCTCACTGGCCCGCCGGGAGCGCGGTCTCAAACGCAGGCTGGCCTAGCGGGCCGGCCTGCCCCCGGTATTTTTTGCCGGTTGTCGATTTGCCAATCCCCCGATCGTCTCTATAGTGGAGTCTGGATAAGCAGGCACCGAAACCACTGTTATTTCGGCACGACTACATTAGGAGATGCGTTATGCAATATATGCTATTAATCTATACCGACGATACCACTGAGCCGGCCCCGGGCACCGCGGAATTCGGCACCTATATGCAGCGTTACATGGAATTTACCCAGGAGGTTAAAGACAAGGGATTGTTCGTAGCCGGCGATGCCCTGGAGAAGGTAAACACCGCAACCACGGTCCGGGTGCGAAAAAACGAGGTGGACACCACCGACGGGCCCTTTGCCGAAACCAAGGAGGTACTGGGGGGGTATTATCTGCTGGATTGTAAGGACCTGGACCAAGCCATTGAATATGCCGCCAAAATTCCCGCCGCCGAGTTGGGCTCGATCGAGATCAGGCCGGTTATGGTATTTGACTAGGCGCCGGCCACACAGAGGGTTGGCGCCGGCGGCGGGGTGGTTATAGTGGACCCGGCACAAGCCGTTATCGCACAGACCGTAAAGCACGAATGGGGCCGCCTCTACGCGAGTCTGGTGAAGTACCTCAATGACTTCGATCTCGCCGAGGAGGTCCTGCAGGAGGCGCTGGTCGCCGCGCTCGAACACTGGCCCGGGGAGGGGGTGCCGGCATCCCCCCGCGCCTGGCTGCTGCAAACGGCGCGGCGCAAGGCCATCGACCGTATCCGCCGGCGGCGCAACTTTGCCGCCAAAGCTGCCGAGTTGGAGGTGCTGCTGGAACTCGAGCGGCAGGAGGGGGAAATGACTACCGACGATACCTTCCCCGACGAGCGGCTGAAACTGGTGTTTACCTGCTGTCACCCGGCGCTGGGCGAACAGGCGCGGGTGGCACTGACCCTGAGAACCCTGGGCGGATTGACCACCACCGAGATAGCGCGGGCGTTCCTGTTGCCGGAGACCACCCTGGCTCAGCGCCTGGTGCGGGCCAAACGCAAAATCAAAGCCGCCAATATTCCCTACAAGGTACCGGACCCGGATCAGTGGCAGGAACGCCTGAGTTCGGTGCTGGCGGTTATCTACCTGATTTTCAACGAGGGTTATACCGCGACCCAAGGCGGCAGCCTGACCCGGGAGGAACTGTGTGGTGAGGCGATACGACTGGGGCAACTGCTGACCCGGCTGTTACAGGGCGAGCCGGAAGCGGCCGGCCTGCTGGCGCTGATGCTGTTGCACGACTCCCGGCGCGAGGCCCGGGTCGACGGCCACGGCGGCTACCTGACCCTGGAGCAACAGGATCGCGACCGCTGGGATCGGGGGCGGATTCGCGCCGGTATCACCTACCTCGATACGGCGCTGTCTTTACGCCGCCCCGGTCCCTACCAGATTCAGGCTGCCATCAGCGCCGTCCACGCCCGGGCGGCGGCCTTCGCCGACACCGACTGGCACGAGATTACCTTGCTCTACGACAAGCTGTACGAGTTGCAGCCGTCGCCGGTTATCAAACTCAACGCCGCGGTGGCCCATTCGTTTCACCGCGGTGCGGCGGCGGGACTGCGGGCGCTGGAGCAATTGCAGACAGAGCTGCACCGCTACCAGCCCTATCACGCGGCGCGGGCGGATATGTTGAAGCGGGTCGGCGCTACTGAAGCGGCCATCGAGGCCTATAAAAGCGCCATTCAATTGTCCAGCAACCAGGTTGAAAGGGATTACCTCGAGCGGCAGTTGCGCAAAGCCGCCGGTCGTGGGGGGCAGTCTTGATTCCGCTACAACCAGGAATTGCAGTGATACTCTGAGTTTCAACGCCACACTAATTTTATCGACACCTTTAACAGATCAACTACCACGGGGGGAGAACCATGCATTACGCACTATTGATATATCAGGCAGAGGGGCTTTGGGAGGCGTTGTCAGCCGCGGAGCAGGAAGCGCTGCTGGGTAAGCACGGCGCGTTGCAGGAGCACACCAAACAGCAGGGGACTTTCGGCGCAGCAGTCAAGTTGACGCCTTCGGCCACCGCGATCACCGTCAACAAGGAGGGCGGCAAGGTGACGGTCACCGATGGTCCTTTCTCGGAGACCAAAGAAGTGCTGGCCGGCTTTTACGTCTTTCAGTGCGATACCCTGGAGCAGGCGATCGACTATGCCGAGCGCATCCCCCATATCCAGGCCGGCAAAGTTGAAATCCGGCCGATAGCTTTCAGCGATAGCCGGGCGTTGCTTGTGTAAATGGAGTCCTTGGCATAACTGGTAACTTTGAGGCGAAATATTGGTGAAAAAATGCCTGACCGGCGCAAACCGCGTCGTAATTTGCAATTTTTAATGGGGATAGCGGCAGTAGAATATCGGTCTTACGATAACAAGACAGAGGCCAGGCGATGTCAGTCTTCTCCCATCCCGAGTACCGCGACCACCAGCATGTAGCCTTTCACTACGACCGCAGCAGCGGTTTGAAAGCCATTATAGCCATCCACAATACCCAGCTTGGGCCGGCGCTGGGCGGCTGTCGCATGTGGCCTTATGCCAGTGACGAGGAAGCGCTGCGCGATGTGCTGCGCCTGTCGCGGGGTATGACCTATAAATCCGCCATCGCCAACCTCAAGCTCGGCGGTGGCAAAGCGGTGATTATCGGCGATCCGCGCAGCGGGAAAACCGATGCCCTCCTGCACGCCATGGGCGATTTTATCGAGAGCCTGGGCGGGCGCTACATCACGGCAGAGGACTCCGGCACCAAGGTGGCCGATATCGCCAAGATAGCCGAACGCACCGCGCATATCTCCGGACTGGTACAGGGCAGCGAGCACGGCGGCGACCCGTCGCCGACCACCGCTTACGGCGTGTTTGTCGGTTTACAGGCGGCGGTCGAACACCGCTTCGGCAAAAGTGACCTGAGTGGTCTCAAGGTGGCGGTGCAGGGGGTCGGCAATGTCGGTTTCCGGTTGGCGCAACACCTCCGCGACGCCGGCGCCGAACTTTATGTAACGGATATCTTTGCGCAAAATGTCGACAGAGCCGTCACCGAGCTGGGTGCCACGGCGGTGAGCGAGGAGGGGCTGTGGGACCTCGACGTCGATGTGTTTGCGCCCTGCGCCCTGGGGGCGGTAATCAACGATACCACCATCGAACGGCTGCGGGCGCCGATCGTTGCCGGGGCGGCCAATAACCAGCTCGCCAGTGAGGCACATGGCGATATGCTGCGGCAAAAAGAAATACTCTATGCGCCCGACTATGTGATCAACGCCGGCGGCATTATGGACGCCTACTACCAGCGCCACGGCGGTTCCGCAGAGCAGCTAAAGGCGCATGTGGAAACCATCGAACAGACCTTGTTGGAAATTTTTCAGCGCAGCGAACGGGACCAATTACCGACCAGTGTCGTGGCAGATCGGATGGCGGAGGAGCGGTTCCGGTTGCGTTAAACCGGGACCGCCGGTCAACGCGGTTACTGCACCGGCATGCGGTCCCGCGCCGCTTTAGCTGTGGTTATGCCGGCGGCCACTTTGGTCCGCCCGTCCCACCGCACCGACAAGTGCGAATTCAACGCGCAATGACAGGCAATGGGTTAGTCCGACATCCCGGCAATCCCCGAGCTGGCTCGGGGATTGAATTAGTGCGCGCCAAAATTGGTGTTTGTTGTTTGTAGTGTGGATTGAATGGCATTTTAGACCCGTTACCTTCGCGCCACCCGGGCGGCCCGATACCGCGGCAATCTCCAGGCTAGCGGAAGCTGAAGTCCTTCTCCGACAGCAAATCTATACCGCACTGCAGGCTGGCTATCCATTTTAAAAATTCTGCTACCATCGGCTTGCCCACAAACGGTTTTCCGTGTTGCGGCACCAGCATTTCCACGTCCATTTTACTGACCATATTGGCCCACAGACGGCAGGCCCTGTTGCTGCCCATATAGCGCTTGTGAAAGCCCTCCATATAGGGAATATGGGCGGCGAAATCGGTCACCGGCTCGTCGGCGTGGTCGTCTACCATCGACGCCCCCATATCGCCGCAAAACAGAATCTTGCTGACCGGGTCGTAGAAATGGAAATTGCCCACCGAGTGCAGAAAGTGCGCCGGCACCGCCCTGATGGTGGAGGTGCCGAAAGCGATGGACATCCCCTCATCGGGCACCTCGATAATGCGCTCTTCCATATCGCTGGAAAATTTGTTGGTGACGAAACTGGAGGCCAGGTGGGGCAGGAAGCGCCCCCACAGTCGCGAGGTAACCACATGGCAGCGGGTGTGCATCAGCCAGCGCGGCAGCGAGGCGATAATGTCCGGGTCCTGGTGACTCGCAAACACATAGTCGAGGCTGCTGATATCGATGTGTTTGCTGAGTTCGATTGACAGTGCCGTGTAGGTCAGGTCGCCGCCGGGATCGATAACCGCGGCGTGGTCGCCATCGATTAGCAGGAACTGATTGGACTGTATGCCGTGTCCCTCCACCAGGCTGGTAAACACCAGACATTCATGACCATTTTTATTGTAGAGCTCGTGGGCCGAGCTGCCGCCGATTGCCATTGTCGTTATACCGTTTTTATCTTTAAAGGCGTACAGTTTAAAAGAAAAACGGCGGCGGCAGGTTGATGTGCGTCAAGGTCGATCCACAGTGGCTGTGCTGGACTGGCGGGTAATTTAATAAGCCGTTAGTCCGGTGCCAGATGGTCCAGTGGAAACTCCGTTTTGTACCTGACCTGCTTTAGGGAAAAGCTGCTTTTGATATGGTCAATGCCTTCCAGCTGGGTCAGCTTCTGGTCGAGGAACTCCTGGTAGGCGTGCAGGTCCGGCACCACCAGGCGAATCAGGTAATCCACGTCTCCCGCCATCAGGTAACACTCCATGACCTCCGGCCACTTGGCGATCTCGCGCTCAAAGCCCTCGAGCTGCTTCTTGATCTGGTGGTTGAGAGTCACCTGGATAAAGACACTGACCGGCAGTCCCACTTTGCCGGGGTCCAGCAGCGTGACCCGGCGACTGATATAGCCCTGGTCCTCCAGGTTTTTCACCCGCCGCGAGCAGGGTGAAGGCGACAGCGCCACCCGCTCGGCCAGCTCGATATTGGGAGTGCCGGCATCGGCCTGCAGAATCTCCAGGATTTTGCGGTCGATGGCATCCAGCTTGAATTCTGTCATAGGGCTTATCCGGGGTCCGGTCGCTGTGGCCAGGTGGCCGTGGCGTAGTTGTTGTGGTGTAGTTGTCGTGGGGTAGCCGTCTGTGGTGGCGCCTGTGCCGCAAGATTGGCGAATTCGTCTGCGCTTGTAAAGTGTAGTGCCAAGTAACCGTCACAAATTGGTGTAATTTCGTCCTTTTTTCGAAAACACACAATAAATCGCTAATAAATTCTATCATAGAGCAATAAATGCTCGTTTTGGCTGTTTGGGCGCTGCCAGTTTGGTAGGATTTCTTGGTGCCGCTTATGCTAATTTTCCGTAACCGCAGACGAATCCAAACAGGGCCGTGACAAGGGCCGGAGCTGGCGCAGAGGCGACGTGATGAACGCGAATAACGCTATCAATAACAACATCAGTAACGACCTGAATAACAACAAAGTACACAAACCCGGGTTTATCGCCGCGAAGCAGCTACCGATACCGACACTGGAGATTCTCAAAGCCGACGGCACCCTGCACGCGGGGGCGGCGCCACCGGCGCTCGAGCAGGCGTTGGCCCGCAAAATTTACCAGACCATGATCTATATTCGCGTGCTCGATGAACGCATGGTGGCCGCCCAGCGCCAGGGGCGACTGAGCTTTTACCTCACCTGCACCGGCGAAGAGGCGGCAGTTATCGGCGCCGCCGCGGCCTGCGAGCCGGCGGATATGATTATGGGGCAGTACCGGGAGCAGGGTGCCCTGCGCTTTCGCGGCTTTACCACCGAGCAGTTTATGAACCAGATGCTTAGCAACGAAAAAGATCTGGGCAAGGGCCGGCAGATGCCCATTCACTACGGCACCCGCGCACTCAACTACATGACCATCAGCTCACCGCTGGCGACCCAAATCCCCCAGGCGGCCGGCTATGCCTACGGGCAAAAACTCGACGGTGAACAGGCCTGCACCCTCTGCTACTTTGGCGAAGGCGCGGCATCGGAGGGCGACTTTCACGCCGGCCTGAATATGGCCGCGGTGTTAAAGGCGCCGGTGATCTTCGTATGCCGCAATAACGGCTATGCGATTTCCACGCCCACCGAGGAACAGTTCGCCGGCGACGGTATCGCCTCGCGGGGGGTGGGTTACGGCATGCAGAGTATCCGGGTCGACGGCAACGACCTGCTGGCGGTCTACGCGGCGACGGTGGAAGCGAGAAAAATTGTCATAGAAACCAACGAGCCGGTGTTGATCGAAACCATGAGCTACCGGCTCGGGGCCCATTCCACCTCCGACGATCCCAGCGGCTACCGCAGTCGGGAAGAGGAGGACAAGTGGCGCGAGCAGGACCCGATCGAGCGCATGAAAAACTGGCTGATCAAGCAGCAGTGGTGGTCTGAGGAAGAAGACACCCGCAGCCTCGAGGCCTACCGCAAAGAAGTCCTGGACACCTTGAAGCGCCAGGAAAAACTGTCGCCGCCGGCCCTTGAAGAGCTGATTACCGACGTCTACGATCAGGTGCCGGCCCATTTGCAGGCCCAGTACGACAGTCTCGGTGAACACCTGCGCAAGTACCCGGATCACTATCCGGCCAGTCGGGGGGCGTAGACGATGGCGACGATGAATTTGTTACAGGCTGTCAACAACGCGCTGGATATCGCCATGGCCGACAACCGGCGGGTGATCTGCCTGGGCGAGGATGTGGGCAAGTTCGGCGGCGTCTTCCGGGCCACCAGCCACCTGCAGGAAAAGTACGGCCGCGAACGCTGTTTCAATACACCGCTGACCGAACAGGGCATTGCGGGTTTTGCCATTGGCCTGGCCGCCCAGGGTTCAGTGCCGGTGGCGGAAATTCAGTTCGCCGATTATATCTTTCCGGCCTTCGATCAACTCGTCAACGAGGCGGCAAAGTTTCGCTATCGCTCGGGCAACGAATTCAATGTGGCGGGGTTGACCATCCGCACTCCCTACGGCGGCGGTATTGCCGGCGGGCTCTACCATTCCCAGTCGCCGGAGTCCTACTTCTGCCACACCCCCGGTCTCAAAGTGGTGGTGCCCAGCACGCCCTACCAGGCCAAGGGGTTACTGCTGGCGGCCATCAGGGACCCCAACCCGATTCTGTTCTTCGAACCCAAGCGCCTGTACCGGGCAGCGCAGGGCGAGGTGCCGGAGGACGATTACGAATTGCCCCTGGGGCGTGCCGAAGTTGTGCGCGAGGGAGACGATATCACCCTGGTCGCCTGGGGCGCCCAGATGGACTACCTGCGCCAGGCGGCGGAACTGGCCGAGGCCGACGGTATCTCCTGCGAGCTGATCGATTTGCGCACCCTGCTGCCCTGGGACGAAGAAACCCTGGCCGCCTCGGTCAGCAAAACCGGGCGTCTGATTGTCAGCCATGAGGCGCCGCGCACCGGCGGCTTCGCCGGTGAGATATGTGCGGCGATTCAAGAGCGCTGCTTTTTGTCGCTGGAGGCGCCCATCTGCCGGGTCACCGGTCTCGACACCCCGTTTCCGCTGGTACACGAAAAAGAATATCTGCCCGATCAGCTGAAAGTCTATGAAGCCATCAAGGCGACGGTTTCCTACTGAACGAGGCGGTGGTGATGGTTGCTGCAACCGTTGGCGCAGTGAGGAGAGGACATAATGAGTAAAGACTTTATCTTACCCGATATCGGCGAGGGCATCGTCGAATGTGAAATTATCGAGTGGCGGGTGAAAGAGGGCGACCTGATTGAAGAGGATCAACCGGTAGCCGATGTCAGCACCGATAAGGCGGTGGTTGAAATTCCCTCCATGCACAACGGTCGGGTGGTCAAGCTCTATTACGAGCAGGGCGATATCGCCAAGGTGCATTCGCCGCTGTTTGCCATCGATATCGACGAGGGTGGCAACGGCGACAAAGGCGGCAACGGAAGCGGCGGCGAGGGTGCTGCTGCTGTTGCCGAGGCGCCGCAGGCGGCCGCGGTCGCGCAGCCGGCGACGGCGATCGACAAGCCCGCGGCGGCGCACCAGCAGTCGGCTGCCGGTGGGGACAAGGTCCTGACCACACCCGCCGTGCGGCGTATCGCCCGGGAAAACGCCATTACCCTGAGTCTGGTACCCGGCACCGGCAAAAACGGCCGGATTCTAAAAGAAGATGTGTTGAACTATATCGCTGGCGCCGGCACCCCGGCAGCCGCCGGTGCCGGCACGGCGCCGCTCGAGCCGGAGGTGGCAACCCCGGTGACGGATCAGGCACGGGACCGGGTGGAGCCGATTCAGCGCATCAAGGCGGTGATGGCGAAACGCATGGTGGAGTCGGTATCGACGATTCCCCATTTCACCTATGTCGATGAAGTGGATATCACAGAGTTGGTGGCGCTGCGGTTACAATTGAAAGAAAAATACGCCGCCGAGGGCATCAAACTGACGATGATGCCGCTGTTTATGAAAGCGCTGTCCCTGGCGCTGAAGGAATACCCGATCATCAACAGCCAGGTCAATGAAGCGTTTACCGAACTGTATTACAAGGCCAGCCACAATATTGGAATGGCGGTAGATGCTAAAGTTGGCCTGTTGGTACCCAACGTAAAAAATGTACAAAACCTGTCAATATTGGAGATAGCTGCCGAAGTCACGCGGTTGACCGAAGTGGCCAGGGCCGGTAGGGTCAGCCCGGAAGACTTAAAGGGCGGCACCATTACCATCTCCAATGTGGGGGCGATTGGCGGCACTGCGGCCACCCCGCTGATCACGAAACCGGAGGTGGCTATTGTTGCCCTCGGTAAGGTGCAGGAGTTGCCGCGTTTCGATGCCGCCGGGCAAGTGGTGGCCCGCAAGATTATGACTGTTAGCTGGTCCGGCGATCACCGGGTTATCGATGGCGGTACTATTGCGCGTTTTTGCAACCAGTGGAAGGAGTATCTGGAACAGCCGGCATCGATGCTGGTTGCCATGAGCTGAAGACAAGGGCCGGTTTGCGTCCGCCCTCGGGGGACGCCTGCAACTTTGCTACTTAAGTGTGCATCGTCGGGGTGGCACAACGCAGCAAATTTTAGTTGGTTGCTAAGTTGCAGGCGTCCCTCAACACTGCTGTTGAGTTCCGCAGCCGCCGGGGCGACAGGCAAGCTTGCGCCCGATCGGGACCGCGCACCCCCGCCGGGTCGTGGAGTGGCACATAAAAAGTTTAGAACGCTAAACTATCCAGGCGCCTTAAAGTAGGCGCCTAAAGCGAGAGTAGGGGCGCTTTAAACGAAAGCAGACCCCTGAAGCGAGTGCCACTGAGGTCTAGTATGGAAAGTCGGCATCTTCACCATTTCTACATCAATGAAGAGCAGTCCATCTATCTGCTGAGCCACCGCGATGCGCAGAAACTCAAGGACTGGCTCGATCTCTGCGAGGCGCAACTGGCGCGGCTCGGCTACAGCGATATCGAGCTGATCGGCAAGGGCGCCTACGCCTTTGTATTTGCCGCCAATGCCGCCAACGGCTGCGAGTATGTGTTCAAGTTTTCCCGCATAACCCTGCCCAGGCATGTTCAGGAACGCCTGGAGGAAGAGGGTTATATGCTGTCCCAGGTGCCGCATTCCAACATTCCGGCTTTTATTGAATTCCAGTGTGTGCGGGGTCAATCGATCCTGATGATGGAGCGGGTCAGCGGGATCAACCTGGAACAACTGTCCCGCGAGCGGGGCCGCCTGCCGGCGCGGCTGTTGTTGAAGATCGCCGCGCAGCTGGCCGATATTCTGTTGCAGGTGCGGGCCGCTGCGCGGGCTGCCGGGCGCGCGCCGGTAGTGCACGGTGATATCAAACCCTCCAATATCGTATTCAATCCGCAGACCGAACGCATCGGCCTGATCGACTGGGGCGCGGCGGTGTTTGCACAGATAGATGAGCGGGGCCAGCACTACGCCGCCGCCGGTCTCAACACGCTGTCGAACGACCTTTACCAGACCAATGCCAAATTGGGGGATATCTATTTTATCGGTGCCGACCAGTTGCAGGGCGGTTTGTCGACGCCGCGTTTCGACGAGCAGGGGGTGGCGGGCACGCTCTATGCGCTGGCCTCTGCACAATCGAGTCGCTTTGGCAGCAAGGTTATCACCGCCAATTCCCTGAGACTGCCGGTGGAGTTTGCCAAGACGTTGTCCGGCATGCTGGCGGAAGACAAAAAACGGCGCGAGGAGGCCGGTGATTACTTCCTCAAAAATATGCGCTATATGCGCCATATCGTTACCGGGTCTGAGGAACGCAACGACGCCGTGCCGCTGATTCCGGTCTGGCTCAGTGCCGAATACCAGGCGTTGGATACCGTGGTTTACAGCTCGCGCAAATCGTTCTTACGCCGCGAGATGGACGAAAAAGTCTTTGCCGATATCGATGCCACCGAGTTGGACCGCTACTACAAAAACTATCTCAGCGGCATGGGCGATACCGAAAAAGCGTTCATCACGGCGGTCAGTCGCCTGGGGGATTATCCGGTGGTTGGCGGCCTGGCGATTCACTGGGATCACGGCGGTATTTATATCGATTCCAGTTTGAATCTATACGACAAGAGTTTGTTGCCGGCCTTCGTGAGCGCGGTCAACAACATGGTTTACCTGGGCCAGGCGATTTGCAAAACCGGGGTATTCAAAAGCTGTATGTTCGATGCCCGCAAGACGCTGCATGTGGAGCGCGCCCACCAGGACCAAGCGTTTGCGGTGACCGCTGAGATGCGGATTCCGTTTGAGATCAGCGAAGCACCGGTGCTCGAGGACGAGAGCCGCCTGCACTCGTATTTTGAAGACGGTGACGATCCCGACGAAATGCTGGAACTGCCGAACGTCATCCGCGATACCCTGGCCACCATGAACGCCATTCACCACACCGGCTGTATTATTTTCGAGAGCCTGGAGTACGACCTGAAGATACACAACTACCTGAAACTGCTGGACCCGGCGCGCCGGGACGAATTTCAGGGCTGTCTCGACGCCATACTCGAAAACCTGCACCTGATTCGCGGCCTTGGGGTATCGGGCTTTATGAAGCTGCCCTACAAAGACACCAAGTTTTTCCCCCATATGGATAGACAGCCGGATAGGTTTTCATTGCGCGACCCCAAGCGGGCCGGTCATCGCGAAGTGAAGCGAACGCCTCCAGGTGCCAATACCGGTTGAGGGTGCGGCGGGTGGCCGGAGTGTAAGGCTCTCTAATTCCCACAATGGTTTGTTTTAGAGCACTATTCTGTTTGAGAGCGGGGCGCTCGAGGTTGGGTCGGGCTTTCCCAGACCCGGACTAGGCGCCCCCCCTCAACCCCCGCCAGCGGGCCCAGCCCGAAATCATAGATTTCGGGCGTTCCACGGGGCGAAGCAGTGCTTCGCTGTTTCCCGCTCCACCCCTGGGGGCTCGAGCGCAGCATCCCTGCCGCACACGGTCTGGGAAAGCCCGACCCAACCCCGATCTTCATATTGGCCATTGTACTGCTTGATCAGCCAGAGTCGCATCGCCGGTTCTTGAAACAACCTCTTCGATTTAATAGACTTTGCCGGCTCGGTTTTATCAAGGAGGATAAATCATGCCGCGTTTTATTGTTTCCCTGCTGTCCGTCGTTTTTCTCTCCCTTATCGGTTCTTTTCTCTACCTGGCCACAAGCCAGGCCAAAACGCCTGCCCCCGGGTTGCTGCTCGCCAATGTTTATGAACGCGGCATCGCGCTCGAGGATTACTGGGTCAGCGAAAAACTCGACGGCGTGCGGGCCTACTGGGATGGTCGCCAACTGCTGTCCAGGCGGGGCAACGTCTTTGCGGCGCCGGCCTGGTTTACCGATGGGTTCCCGGCCACGCCGCTGGACGGTGAGTTGTGGATGGGGCGCGACACCTTTGCGGAGCTGTCCGGCGCCGTGCGGCGCCAGATTCCCGATGACCGCCAGTGGCGCCGAATCCGGTATATGGTCTTCGACCTGCCCGCGGCCGCCGGCACTTTCGACCGGCGCCTGCTGCGCTTGAAGCGACTGCTCGAGGGTTTGGAGTCACCTTATATCGACGCCGTGGCGCAGCGCCGGGTTGCCGATCACGCTGAGCTTATGATCCTGCTTGAGCGGGTTGTGGACGGCGGCGGGGAAGGGTTGATGTTGCATCGGGGTGACTCCCTGTATGCTGGCGGTCGCTCGGATGATCTGTTGAAGCTGAAACGCCACACCGACGCCGAGGCGACAGTTATTGCCCATACGCCCGGCCGCGGTAAATATGCCGGTATGCTGGGAGCCCTGGTGGTGGAGACGCCGGCGGGTGTGCGGTTTGCCGTGGGCAGCGGGTTTTCCGATGCCGAGCGCCGCCGGCCGCCGCCGGTGGGCAGTGTGATTACCTACAAATTCTACGGCACCAGCAAAAACGGAGTGCCTCGGTTTGCGAGCTTTCTGCGTGTCAGGCGGGACTAGAAAGCGTTAATCGGTCATGAAAAGTAATAGCACTTGCCTCAGGCGGCTACTTTCTCCTCGGGGTACCTCCTTCTGGTGGTGGTGCTTAAGCGAGAGCGTGCCGATAAACCGGTCTGCCTCTAGGCGGAGCTTTCAGAAACACGTCGTGAACCCATCCCTGGGGACTTCCCGACAGCATCCCTGCTGTCGAGAGTTTCTGAAAGCTCCGCCTAGAGGCAGACCTCCCTTCGGTATTCTTAATCAATATAGACAGTACTGCGGTGGTAGGTCCTAACCCGGTGTAGGGGTTCGAGACTCTCGACAGCAGGGATGCTGTCGGGACCAAAAGTAGGCGCTTTAGGCGAGTTTACAGGGATGTACTTGCAACGTGTCTCGAACCCCTACACCGGGTTAAGACCGAATCGATTGGCACTGCCCCTACTAAGTACCACCACCAGAAGGAGGTACCCCGAGGAGAAAGTAGCCGCCTGAGCCTAGTGCCAATCGTCACCGGCAGTTACAGCCGCCAGAGCCCCGGAAAATCCCCAGGCGCACCATTCATTCGCAGTGGATGTCGTCACCGCGGCAAATATTAGCCTCAGCTAGGGGTTAAAAGTATGGCCTAAGGCAAACTTGCGCGTCATAATAGCGGTGTTCTGTGCCGTCAGTCGGTTTGTGAACCAATGCCGCTCTTGGCGTTTCGGCCATCGCTGCCGGGCAGCGGCCGGGTTAAACTGCAGTCGCCATTGTCGTCGGGACCAAACAAGTGTTTAACAATATCATTGGGCAGGAGAGTGTCATGGGCCTGGTAAATCGATCCATCTTATCCCGAATTGTCATCATCGTTGCCGCCTTGCTGCTGGCTGCGGCCGCAACTGCACAGATCGAGGGGCCGCCGCCCTCGGCGCCCGCCATCAGCAACGGCAATTACACCGTGAGCTGGAATCTGTACTATCTGCAGGAGAGCACCGACGGGATCAACTGGCAGGTGATCAGCAGCTTTGCCAATGCGCCGGCGTTTATGGAATTCTCAAAACCCCCCGGCACCTATTACTACCGCACCTCCTACGTGGTGGGCTTTCCGGTTTATATGTCGGTGATCAGCGAGCCGGTGCGGGTGCAGGTTACCGAAGCGGGTATCGGCGAGGCCTCCGGGGTACTGACGTTTTAGTCCCTCTAAGGTCGCGGGACCGCCCGCACCGGGGTCAACTGCACCGGCTGTTGGGACTCGTGGTTGTCGATATGGCGGGCGAAATAGTCCAGGAACACGGTTATCTTGGGTGCCAGTTGATAGCGGCTGGAGTAGAGTCCGTAGGCTTTCAGCGGTTCAATCGGGCACTCCTTTAAGACCTGCACCAGGGTGCCGTTTTGCAGTTCCCGGCGACACTGGGCCTCGGTCATCATCGCGATACCCAGCCCCGCTACCGCCATCTGCTTGACCGTGGTGGAGGAGTTGGCGCAAACCTTGGCCCGGAAACTGACCAGGCTCTTCTGATTGCCCGTCCCGAGCGGCCAGATGGGGGCGCTGCTGTGACTGCCCAGCAGAATGCCCTGGTGTTGACTCAGTTCCTGCGGCGCATGGGGGCGGCCCCGGGTGCGCAGGTAGGCCGGGCTCGCCACCAGGATCATAGCCCGCTCGAACAGCAGCCGCGCCACCAGATCGGAACTGGTCAGGGGGCCGAACATCACCGCGATATCGTAGCCGCTGCGAATCAAATCGACATTGCCGTCACTGAACTGAATATCCAGATCGACCTTGGGATGTTTTTTCAAAAAACCGGCGCACAGAGTGGCGATAACGTCCTGGTTGAGCGAGATGGGCACGGCGACTTTTAACGCGCCGGATACCTGTTGCCGCGAATTTTCAATCGTTGCCTGAACCGATTCCATTTCGTGCAGAATGGTGACGCAGTTCTCGTAAACCCGGGAACCAAGTTCCGTCAAGCTGAGGCTGCGTGAGTTGCGCTGCAACAAACGCACACCCAGCTGTTCCTCTATCTGGGAGATTTTGCGGCTGATCGTGGATTTGGGGATCCCCAGCTCCCGCGCCGCCTGGGTGTAGCTCTGTGCCTCCACCACCTTGGCGAACATGATCATCGCGTTCAGGTCTATCACTGGTGTCTGTACCTCCATCATATCCGGTCATTTGCTCGGTTGCGCTGAGCGTTGCACAAATGAAACGGAGCGTTCGAGCCGCGAGGGTACCCTTGTTGCGGGGAATCGCGATAATGTCCCACCCTGGAAGAAATCCAACCAGAACAAACCGATGACAATAAACCAACCCCCGGGTGAGTGAATTATGACAGCAAAACCGAATTTGGGAAGCACCGCCGACGTCGATCCACTGTTTTTACAGGCCGAGCAACTGGCGGCGGATTTTTCGGTGTTTTCCGGTGAAAAGCATTCGGGAAAAAGGTTTTCTACACAAAAGGTCCTCTCCGTCGCCGAACAGCTACAGGGCCTGATGGACGATAGTGCCATTGCGGCACGGCTCAAAACCATTCGAAAACTGGACGTAGACGCGTATATTGAACAGACTGTACTGCCCGCCCAGCACACCCGGCGACCGGGTGCCAAAGCCATAGTGGCGACGCTGAATGGGCGCATACTTAACAGTGAAGAAAAAGGACCTTTTTTCAGCGCTGAACTCGAACTGGCGTTTCCCGCGGGGCCGCGCCGGATCGGCATCATCGCCCAGGAGCGCAGTGCCGCCAACGGCACCTGGATGCCGGAGCATCACGAGCTGGCTTGTCTGGCCCTGGACCGGTTTACCGAGTTGTCGTTGCCGATCGTCTACCTGATCGATACCCCCGGCGCCGACGCCGGGGAAGAGGCCAACAGCACCAACCAGGCCCACAGTATTTCCAAAATGATTGCCGAAAGTGCCAACGTCGATGTGCCGACGGTGGGGATTGTTATCGGGGTGGGCTATTCGGGCGGGGCAATACCGCTCGCCACCGCCAATATACTGCTTTCAGTAAGGGACGGTATTTTCAATACCATTCAACCCCACGGCCTGCAGAGCATTGCCCGCAAGTTCAACCTGTCGTGGCAGGAGTGCGCCAAGGGGGTTGGCGTCTCCCCCGAAGAATTGTGTGCCCAGGGTTGCCTGGACGGTATTATCGACTATTCGCCCATGGACAGTGAAGGCAGCCAACTCAACCTGCAAAAAGCCATAGTGTCGAGTATCGAGGCGGTGGAGAGGGCCGCGGTCGATTTTGTCAAACAGACGCCGGATTTGATGGAACACTACCAGCGCAGCCTGGCCCGCTATATCGAGCCCACCGACTACCAGCGGGCGCTGCAGAACCACTCGGCCATGAACTTGTCCAGCACACCCACCGCGCACCCGAATATCTTCGGTTTGTGTTACCGCTACATGCGGTATCTGACGTTGCGCGGTCGGATTCACTCGGTGGCGGTCGGGGAAATCGGGCGGCTCTCCAAACTGACACAACCGCAGGGAGACTTGCAGGAGCGGCTGCGGCACGAGCAGTCCAAAGCGTTTGACAACTGGCTCGACAATCCCGACAAACTGGTTTACGAGGAACGCCTGGCAAAAGCCTGGAAGCACTTTCTGGCCAAGCGCGAGGAGGTTGACACGGAGCGCAATTCGCTGACCCGCTTTATTCTGGGCGAGCCCAAAGAGAACTACGATAAGGCGGTCCATTCGCTGCTGTTCGAGTTGAGTTTTTCACTCTACAACCGCTGGAAGAACACCGCCGTGCATAATTTTGACGCCTTGATCCGGCTGTTGAAAGACGAAAAAAAGTGTCCGGTCACCACGACCTGGCCCGCCACCAGTCAAGTGACGGTGATCGATGTGGTGCAGCATCAAGAGCTGCGCGAGCCGTTTATTACCCAGTGTCGCAATGTCCTTATCTTCGATGCGCTCTACGACAATGTTATCGCCAACCTGGCCTCCATCGCCAAAGAGGCGATGGATCACAAAGCCCTGTCGCGGGAATCGGTCGCCGCGCTGCTCGACAGCTCCCTCGGGTCGGTGATGAAGAAGTTTGGCGACGGTAAGGCCGGCGGGCTGCCGGCCACGGATCTACAGGGTGAGCAGGACCCGCAGGGGGAACGGGACCGGCAAAGTGAACAGGACCAACAGGGCGAGCAAACCGATGCCGGTTTTGAGCCCTGGTTGCGCTATTTTCTCGCCCAGGGACATCGGGGCGTGCTGCTGGTCAAGGTTGAACAGTGGAAGAGCATCGGCTTTCCACAGATGAATGACAGTTTGTTTGTCATACTGACTTACTATTTCGAGCGCCTGCTGCCGGCCTATTTCGAGAGCGAGGATTCCGGCAGTTTCAAAGGTGCGATCAACCCGTTTCGCATCGGCCGGCGCAAAGACTTCTGGAATCGCCTGACCATGGGTTACCGCGACCTGTTGATTCAGCGACTGCTGGCCGGTGAAAAGAAGAGTAACCGCACCGGCCCCGATGCCATGATCGCCGCACTGTGCACTGAGTTTAACGAGTTGGATGCCGATAAGACCAGCGCCAACCCGGTGGAATTTCCGGGCTTTCGCCAGTCCATCGAGCAGGCGCTCGAACAGGGAATCCGTGCCTGCGGGCTGGTGACCGGCATCGGTGCCATCGATCTCAGTGACGCCGGTGTTGAAAACCCGGCGGAAAACGCCGGCGTCAGGCGTGTGGCCCTGGCGGTGTCGAATATGAATTTTCAGGCCGGTGCCTTCGATATGGCCAGTGCGGAAAAGTTTTGCCGCTTACTGGTGGAGGCCGCCAAGCAGCGCCTGCCGGTGGTCTGCTTTATCAGCTCCGGCGGCATGCAGACCAAAGAGGGGGCGGCCGCACTGTTTTCCATGGCGGTGGTCAATGACCGCCTGACCCGTTTTGTGCGCGATAACGAACTGCCGGTGGTGGTCTTCGGTTTCGGCGATTGCACCGGCGGTGCCCAGGCCAGTTTTGTCACCCATCCGCTGGTGCAGACCTACTATTTTTCCGGCACCAATATGCCGTTTGCCGGTCAGATGGTGGTGCCGTCCTACCTGCCTTCGACGTCCACGTTATCCAATTACCTGTCGGTAGTGGCCGGCTCCATGGACGGCCTGGTCAAGCATCCGTTTGCGCCGGAACTGGACGTCAAACTGCGCGATATCGACGCCCGCATCCCCCTGCCGGATACCACGGTGCAGCAGGTCATCGCCCAGGCGCTGTCCAGTGTCGTGCCGAGCTATCCGGCGGAGACCACTACCCGGCACACCGATCCCAAGTCGCTGATGCGGCCGATACAAAAGGTCCTGGTCCACGCCCGCGGTTGTACCGCGGTCAAACTTATCCGCAAGGCGCATGAAAGCGGTATCAATGTCGTGCTGGTGGCATCGGACCCGGATATGAAAGCGGTGCCGGCGTTGATGTTGCGGTCCAGTGACAAGCTGGTATGCCTGGGCGGCAACTCGTCTGACGAAAGTTATTTGAATGCCCAGTCGGTGTTGAAGATTGCCGAGTATGAAAACGTCGGCGCGCTGCATCCGGGCATCGGCTTTTTGTCGGAGACACCGCAGTTTGCCAGCCTCTGTGTCAATAACGGGATTAACTTTATCGGCCCCAGTGCGCACAGCATGATGACCATGGGCAACAAATCCAATGCGATCCAGACCGTCCAGGAATGCCGGGTGCCGGTGGTGCCGGGCAGTCACGGTATTCTCGCCAGCGTCGACCAGGCGGTTGATATCGCCGAGGAGATCGGCTATCCGGTGCTGCTCAAAGCGGTGCACGGCGGTGGTGGCAAGGGCATCCAGGTGGTGGGCTCGCGCGAGGAGATGTTTCACTACTACACCCAGATCAGCACCGAGGCGCGCTCGGCATTCGGCAACGGTGACTTGTACCTCGAGAAGTTCGTAACATCGATGCGCCATATCGAAGTGCAGTTGCTGCGCGACAGCCTGGGCAACAGCCGGGTGTTGGGACTGCGCGACTGCTCCGTGCAGCGCAACAATCAAAAAGTGGTGGAGGAATCGGGCTCGACCTTGCTGCCAAAAGAGCTGCAGCAAAAAGTCTTCGACTACACCCTCGCGATTGCCGATGCGGTGGATTACACGGGGGCGGGCACGGTGGAGTTTATCTACGACCTGGACGCCAACGCCGTCTACTTTATGGAAATGAATACCCGCCTGCAGGTTGAGCACCCGGTAACCGAGGCGACATCGGGTGTGGATATCGTCAAAACCCAGTTTGAAATAGCCGCCGGCGCCAGCATCGAGCAACTGCAACCGCGGGAACAGGGGTACGCCATAGAGGTGCGGGTCACGGCGGAAAAAATCGTGCTCGACAGCGACGGTGTTATGCAGTTGGCGCCCAACCCGGGGTTGATTACGCATTGCGAGATGCCCGAGCGCGAGGACGTGGAGGTGATTTCCATCGCCGCCTCCGATATCGAGGTGTCGCCGTTTTACGACAGCCTGATCGCGCAGATTATCTGCCGCGGCAGCAGTCGCGACGATGTTATCGAGAAACTCTACCGCTACCTGGATTCGGTGGTGATAGAGGGCATTGCCACCAATATTCCACTGCTCAAACGCATTTTAAAAGACGAGACCTTCAATAAAGGCAACTACGATACCAACTATCTGCCGGCCTTTATGGCGACGCTGGATGCCGGCGCCTTGATTGCCGAGACCGAAGCGGCCGCCAGCAGTGCCAGTCAGGGCTTGAGCAAGGAGGCGATTCGGGTCGACGACAGTCACGAATTGAAAGTCTTTGCCGACAGTGCCGGCATATTTTATACCGCCTCGTCGCCGGCCGACCCGGATTTCGTCAAGCCCGGCGATATCGTCACCTCCACCCAGACCCTGGCGGTGATGGAAGCGATGAAAATGTTTCGCCAGGTCAACCTCAGCGACTTCAATCGCGCGGATGTGGAGTTATATCCCGCTGATAAGCGTTATCGGATCGAGCGGGTTAACAATACCAACGGCCAACAGGTATCCAGTGGTGATTTGTTGTTTATTGTGAGTATTGTGGAGGACTGATCTATAGCCTCCACGCTTGCCGCACGTCGGTAAACCCGGTGGCTGCAAAAGTGCCAATTCCGTTTCTCGACTGGCTGACGTGAAGGCTGGGGAAAGCCGTGAGGGCGGTTCCTGTTACGAGAGAGGTTTCAGATTCATTGCCCTGCGTCGCTCTGGCACTATCGGGGGAAACTGCTGACGGCACTTACGTAGGCGAAGGCGTGCTAAATGGCCGGTCTATCTCTGGATGGGGCTTTCAGAAACACGCCGTGAACCCGTCCATGGGGGCTCGCCTAAAGCGCCTACTTTCGCTTAAGGCGCCTACTCTTGGTGGTCCCGACAGCATCCCTGCTGTCGAGAGTTTCTGAAAGCCTCACCCAGAGACAGACCTAACCACAGTATTCTTAATCAATACCGACACGACTGGGCGGGAATCGATAACTTAGTGCAAATTTTTTATGTACCGAAAGTAGGTGCTTATAGCGAGTGCCACTCGAGTCAGCCGCCAGCCAGCTTGCCGGAGGTCGCCTGCAGCAGCGCCTGCACCGGATGCGGTAACTGCTGTCCGTCGATACGTTTTACCTGGCAGCGGCAGGAGTAGCCGGTTGCCATCAACCGTTCGCCGCCAACCCCGGCGGCGATTGCCGGGCCCCAGGACTGCGCGTAGATGGTTTTTGAGGTGGCGAGATTAGCGGCTTCGTGACCGTAGGTACCGGCCATACCACAGCAGCCTGTCTCCACCTGTGTCAATTCCAGTTCCAGTTGCTCGAACACCGTCTGCCAGGCTTGCATCGCCGGGGCGGCGTTGGTTTTTTCCGTGCAGTGCCCGAGCAGTTTGTAGGCGCCTCTTTGGAACAGGTAGCGATGCTGCTCCAGGTGCTGTGTCTGCCTGGCCAGCCATTCCTGCATCAGTTCCACCGCCGGCGCCTCCTCGCCCAGCAGTTTGCGGTACTCGCTCCGGTAGGTCAGGGTCATGGAGGGGTCGACGCCGATCAGCGGTACGCCGCTGGCGGCGACGGCGTTGAGCATCCGGGCATTGTCGCGGGCGGTGTCGGCAAAACGCGCCAGAAAACCGTGCACGTGCAGGGGTTTGCCGTTGGGTTTGAACGGCGTTACCAGCGGCACAAAGTCCAGCTTCTGCAATAGTTGCAGCAGATCGATAACCACTTGGGTATCGAAGTAACTGGTAAAAGCATCCTGTACCACAATTACGGCGCGTTGTTTTTCCGTTTCGCTCAGGCTTTGCAAAGCGTCGGGGGTCGCGTAGCGGATACCCATATCCGGCAGGGCCTGGTCCAGCGTCACGCCACTCAGCAGCGGGCTGTCGACCATGCCGGTGGTGGCGCCGAGCAACTGCTGCATAAAGCGCGGTCGCAGCAACCCGTTATAGAGACGCGGCACTTTGGCCAGGCTCGGCAGTATAAACTCCAGGCCGCCGATGAAATAATCTTTCAGCGGCCGCAGGTAACGGCTGTAGTACAACGCCAGGAACTTGCTGCGAAACTCCGGCACATCCACTTTGATCGGACACTGTCCCGCACAGGACTTGCACGCCAGGCAGCCGCTCATGGCGTTGTGCACCTCGTGGGAAAAGTCGTACTCGCCGCGCAGTTTGCGCCAACTGTTGCGCAGGCGCGGCAACAGCGTCTGACGAAAAGAAACAGTACCCAGCCGCCGCTGCTCCGCCACCGGGTCGACGCCGCGGCGGCTCAGTTGCCGCAGCCACTCGCGCATCAGTGAGGCCCGCCCCTTGGGTGAGTGGATGCGCTCGCGGGTCCCCTTCCAACTCGGGCACATGGGGTCGTCGTAATTCCAGTTGTGGCACAGGCCGTTACCGTTGCAGTGGACGCCCTCGGCATAACCGTCCCAGACCTGCGCCGGTATCTGCCGGTCCTGTTGTCCGCGGGTCGGTACCGCATCGATTTTAAGTAGTTCCGTGTGCGCGCCGGTCGAGGCGATCTTGCCGGGATTGAGCTGGTTGCGGGGATCGAAGCACGCCTTGATTCGCTGCAGTTGCGGATAGAGATCGCCGAAAAACGCCGGTGCATACTCCGATCGCACGCCCTTGCCGTGCTCGCCCCAGAGCAGGCCGTTATAGCGCTGCACCAGGGCGACAACGCGGTCGGTAATGGGCCGGATAAATTTCTCCTGCTCGGGGTCCTTCATATCGAGCGCCGGGCGCACGTGCAACACGCCGGCATCGACATGGCCGAACATGCCGTACTCCAGGCCCTCGCTGTCGAGGATTTGACGAAAGTCCCGAATAAAGTCGGCCAGGTGCTGCGGCGGCACCGCCGTATCCTCCACGAACGGAATCGGCCGCGCCTCGCCCCGGGTGTTGCCCAGCAGGCCGACAGATTTTTTGCGCATGCCCCAGATGCGCTCGACCGCCGCGCGACCCCAGGCTACCGTATAGCCCACCGACTTGCCGTCCCGGCCCTGTACCCCGTCCAGATGGTCGCGCAGTTTTTGCACCTCGGCCTGCAGAGTGGGCTCGTCGTCGGCGGTGTATTCGACCAGGTTGACACCGGCAATCTCACCACCGCCGTCGGCGGGAAAAAATTCCGCTACCGAATGCCAGACGATATCGCGCTTGGCCAGCCCCAGCACCTTGGAGTCGACTGTCTCTATCGATGTCGGCTGCGCGGTCATCAGGTCGGTGGCATCGCGCAGGGCGGTATCGAAGTCGCGGTAGAGGACGTTGACCAGGGCCGTGCACTTGGGAATCGGCAGTACGTTGAGCTTGGCCTCGGTGATAAAACCGAGGGTGCCCTCGCTGCCGCAGAGAATACTGTTGAGATCAAAACGGCCCTGTTCGTCGCGGATATGGGCGAGGTCGTAGCCGGTCAGGCAGCGGTTCAGGGGTGGAAAGGTGGCGGCTATGGTCCCGGCGTGTTCTTTTTGGATATTGTCGACCAGGCGGTGAATCAGGCCGGCCCGATCCTGCCGTTCGCAGGCCGCCGCCAGTTCCTCCCCGGTCAGCGGCCGCGACGTCCATTCGCTGCCGTCGAGCAGCACGGTGCGCAGCTCCAGCACATGATCGCGGGTTTTGCCGTAGCGGCAGGAGCCCTGGCCGGAGGCATCGGTGTTGATCATGCCGCCGATAGTGGCGCGGTTGCTGGTGGACAGGTCCGGCGCGAAAAACAGGCCGTGCGGTTTCAGCGCCGCATTCAACTGGTCCTTGACCACCCCGGTCTGCACCCTGACCCAGCGCTGTTGCGCGTTGATTTCCAGGATTTGATTCATATGCCTGGACAGATCGACCACCAGGCCATCGGTCAGTGACTGGCCGTTGGTGCCGGTACCGCCGCCGCGGGGGCTCAGCACGATATCCGCGAACGGTTTGCTGTTGCTCAATTCCGCCAGCCGCTGCAGGTCGGCGTGGTGGCGCGGATAGACCACGCCCTGGGGCAGCACCTGGTAAATCGAGTTATCCGTCGCCAACACCGTGCGATTGGCGTAATCGGGGTTGAGGTCGCCCTCGAAACCGCCGGCCTTCAGCGCCTCGATAAAATCGAGGTAGCGGGCTTGCACGGCGGTGGTTTCGCGGAGTCTTGGAATCATGGTAAAGGGGCAGCGGCGGCCTGTCGGGGCGTGCATTTTAACGCTTAGTGTGAACTTGACCAAGGGGACGGCACTATTTTTGGTCAGGGTTTGCTATGATCGTCGCCAACTGCAGATAAAGCTTCAAGCCCCTATGATGTTTAGCCCCGACGCCTGGCTGACGTTCGCCACTATTGCCCTGTGTTTTTCCCTGTTGGTTTTTTCGCGACTCCCGGCCGATCTGGTGCTGGTGGGCGGCGTTGCCCTGTTGTTGTTGCTCGGCGTGATCACCGCACCCGAAGCGCTGGCCGGTCTGGCCAACGAAGGCATGGCGACCGTCGGCGTCCTGTTTATCGTGGCGCGGGGGCTGGTGGATACCGGCGTGGTGGGCTGGATTGCCCAGACGCTGCTGGGGCGGCCCGGCTCGGTGGCCGGTGCCCAGTTGCGACTGATGGCGCCGGTGGCGGCCCTCAGCACGGTGCTGAACAATACACCGGTGGTGGCGATGATGGTGCCGGCGGTGGAGAACTGGGCCAAACGCATCGGCTTCTCCGTGTCGCAGTTGATGATTCCACTCAGTTACGCCGCGGTGGTAGGCGGTACCTGCACGCTGGTGGGCAGCAGCACCAACCTGGTGGTCAACGGTATGCTGATCGAGGCCACGACGGGTCCGGGGTTGTCGATGTTTGATTTGGCCTGGGTCGGTATTCCCTGCGTACTCGTGGTAATGGTCTTTGTCGTCATCGCCAGTCGCTGGTTGTTGCCGAATCGCACGGAGCTGCAGGGGAGCCGGTTTGAAGATGCGCGCCAGTATATTCTCGAGATGGAGGTGGAGGAAGACAGCCCGCTCGAGGGGCTGTCGATAGAAAAGGCCGGACTGCGGCAGTTGCCCGGTGTGTTTCTGATTGAAGTTGAGCGCGACGGCCACTTGATGACCGCCGTGGCGCCCACCGAAAAACTGGTGGCCGGCGATCACCTGGTGTTTGCCGGCGATGTGCGGTCGGTGGTCGACCTGAAAAATATTCACGGGTTGCGCGTCTCTGAAGACCAGGTTTTCAAACTGTCGGAAAGCGAGTACTCACGCTGCCTGGTGGAAGTGGTGGTGTCACCCAACTTTCCGGGACTGGGGAAAACCGTCCGCGATATGGGTTTTCGCAAGCATTACGGTGCAGTGATTATCGCCATGGCGCGGGGCGGCGAGCGCATAAAATCCCGGATCGGCGATATGGTCCTGCGACCCGGCGATACGCTGTTGCTGGAGTGCCACGAGGAATTTGTGGACCAGCAGAGCTACTCGAGAGATTTTTTACTGGTCAGCCGCATAGAAAACTCAGAGCCGCTGCGCCACAGGAGGCGCCTGCTGGCGGCGGCGATTATGTTGGCCATGGTCGCCGCCGTCGCCGCCGGCCTGACCACCATGTTCGAGGCGGCGATCCTGGCCGCCGGCGCCATGATCGTGGGACGCTGCCTGGGGGTACAGGCGGCCAGGCGCAGTATCGACTGGCAGGTCTTGCTGGTAATCGCCGCCGCCATCGCGCTCGGGGGCGCTTTGCAGAAGACCGGCGCGGCGCAGACGATCGCCCAGTCCCTGATCGGCCTGGGCGGCGCTTCGCCCTGGCTGACGCTGGCGTTGTTGTTTACATTGACGGCGGGTTTTTCTGCGATCATTTCCAATCTGGCAGCGGCAGTGCTGTTGTTTCCGGTGGCGCTGTCGGCGGCCCAACAACTGGGGGTCGATGTCACACCGTTTGCGGTCACCCTGATGGTGGCCGCCTCCGCCTGTTTCGCCACGCCTATCGGTTATCAAACCAACCTGATGGTCTACGGCCCGGGCGGTTACCGGTTTGTGGATTTTTTAAAAATCGGCTTGCCGTTGACGGTGGCGGTGGGTGTGGTAACCGTGCTGCTGGTGCCGTTGGTCTGGCCTTTTTGACACGGCCGGAGCCAGACCTCCCCTCAGTACGCTTAATCGAAGCCGATGTGAATGAAGCGGTGACCGATAAACCGATGTAAATACGCCTAAGGTAATGCCATTGGACATGGACGCACTATCCAGTTTAGCCGGCCGCCGCCGGCACTATGTGCAGCCGATCGCCGAGTGCAATACGGTTACCGCTGCCTTCGGTCAAGGTGGTGTTCTCACCGAACGCCGGCGCCTGGGGGTTGCCCGGCATTTCGTTTAGCGCGATCAGCGTTTTAAACGGCTGCATATCGGGGTCGCGGGTGCCGTGATCCTGGTCGATGGTGGTCATGATGCAGCGTTCGCAGGGATAGCAGTGTTTGAGCCGGTAGCGGCCGTCGATCTCGGACAGGCCGGCGCTGCTGTGTTCGGCGAACGGCGCCGGGCCGGTCACCAGGATATTGGGGCGAAAGCGGCGGTGGTCGACCTGTGCCAGGCCCCTGTCCAGCAGCTCCCGGTTGAGTTGGTCGATCGATGCCTGGTTGACCACCAGATAGGGTGCGGCGTCGGCAAAGTGGGTCGTGGTGGCCGGCCCCATCAATTCCGGTTTTGACTGGGGGCGGCTGAAGTCGGGGCGCAACCGCACCAGGCGCAGGGGTTTCGGACTCTCGAGCGCTGCGGTCAGCCAGGCCGATACCTCTGCGCCTGCCTCTGTGGCCTCACAGTCATCGCGCCAGATGGTGACATCGCAAATATCCTCATTTTCAGCGGCGTCTTTGGAAATTTTTATGGAGCCGTGGCCGGCGGCGCTGAGCACCAGAGATTCATCGGTTAACTCGGTGGTGATGGTGGCCATTTTGGGCATCTGCCGCTGGGTTACAAAGCGGCCGTTGGGCATTACCAGCATCCACCGGCGATCGAATTCCAGGCCGGTGGGTAGCAGGCGGTGGTGGTTTACCGCTATGCCGCGGAGCGATTTGACGGGGTAAATGTATAAACCGGTTACGGTTACTGTGTCACTCACCTGCTGGGCCTTTTCTGTGTCGGGTTGTTATCGAGGCGCGGGTTTTATTCCGGCTTGTTGTGTTCGAACTGTTGTAGCTTTTCCGGTGTTGCCGGCGTTTGATACTTGGCTTTCCACTGTTCGTAGGGCATGCCGTAAATGATCTCGCGGGCCTGGTCGCGGTCGAGTTCGAGCCCTTGTTCCGCCGCTGCGGCCTGATACCACTTGCCGAGGCAGTTGCGGCAAAAGCCCGCCAGGTTCATCAGGTCGATATTTTGCAGGTCCTTGCGCTGATCCAGGTGCTGGAGCAGGCGGCGGAAGGTGGCGGCTTCAAGTTCGGTGCGGGTTTGCTGGTCCATAGTGGTTCTCGAAAACGTGGTGTCAGGGATAAATGGCACTTTCTCAAGAAGATTTGCACAATTTAACGACCTTCACGCTATCTTTACCGATCTTGGTTAAGAATACCGAGGGTAGGTCTGCCTCTGGATGGGGCTTTCAGAAACTCTCGACAGCAGGGATGCTGTCGGGAAGTCCCCAGGGAGGGGTTTATCGAGGGGACGCCTAGTCCGTGTTTCTGAAAGCCCCATCCAGAGGCAGACCGGTCAATTAGCACTTCTTCGCTAAAGGTAAGTGTCATTGATGTCAAAGACAAATCTATCATACTCACCCTATAAAAACAGGCTGGCAAAAGGCAAGGTGGCGACCTCATCTCCCGGTGCCAGGGTGGTGTCGGGGGGAATTACGGCAAAGGCGTTGGCCCAGGCAATGGAAGACAGTACGCCGGAGCTTTGATTGGCGTAGGCGTCCAGGGTGCCGGCGTCGTTGATGCGCACCCGTTTGTACTCCTGGCGAAAACTGGCTTTTGTTACCGCGAAGTTGATCCGCCGTTGTTCGGGCCGGGGCTCCTGGTAGTCCAGTCCCTGCATTTGCAAAAGGTAGGGGCGCACGAAAATCATAAATGTCACAAACGTCGATACCGGATTGCCCGGCAGCCCGAACACCGGTGTGCCCTGCACGTCGCCGAACGCCAGGGGCTTGCCCGGTTTCAGCGCCAGCCGCCACAGCTCGAGCCGGCCCAGGTCCGCCACCGCCTGTTTGACATAGTCTTCCTCGCCGACGGATACGCCCCCGGTGGTGAGAATGCAGTCGGCCTGTGCCGCTGCGGCAATCAGCGCCGCCCGGGTGGAGGCCGGATCGTCGGCGATATTGCCGAGATCGACGGTTTGCATATTCAGTTTTTGCAGCAGGGCGCTGAGCTGGAAACGGTTGGAATTGTAGATCTGCCCCGGCGCCAGGGGCTGGCCCGGGTTGACCAACTCGTCGCCGGTTGAGATAACCGCGATGCGCAGGCGGCGCAACACGTTGACTTCGGCGATACCTACCGATGCCAGCAGACCGATATCCTGGGGCTGCAGCAACTGGCCCGCGGCCAGGATTTGTTGCCCGCTGTGGATGTCCTGGCCGCGGAGGCGAATGTTCTGTTGCGGCGCGACATCCGCCGGCAGTCGCACCTGCTCGCCGTCGGTTTCGCATTTTTCCTGCATAACCACGGCGTTGGCATTGGGGGGAATTTCCGCGCCGGTAAAAATCCGCGCCGCGGTGTGTGGCTGTAGCGGTTGCGGGGCGATGCCGGCGGGCAGGCGCTGCGACACCGGCAGCCAGGTCTCCTCGCCGGCCGTGAGGCTGGCGGTGTCGACGGCGTAGCCGTCCATGGCGCTGTTGTCGGCGGGGGGCACATCGACGCCGGCGTTTTGCGGTTCGGCCAGTACTCTGCCGGGGCATTCCTGCAGCGGCAGCGTCTCGGTTTCCGATAGTGGTGCCGGCAGTGCGGCGAGTATTTTTTGCCGGGCTTGGGCAACGGTCAACATGGTCATCAACTCAGGTTAGACGAGTAATTCGACGAAGTTACAGGGCTGGTGGCGGCTGTCGAGTTGGTCGCGCAGAATACCGTCCCAGGCGGTGCGGCAGGCATTGGTGGAGCCGGGCAGGGCGAAGATCACGGTTTTATTGGCGAGCCCGGCCAGCGCGCGGGATTGTACCGTGGCGTTGCCGATCTGCTCGATGGAGATATGCCGGAACAGCTCGCCAAAGCCCACCACTTCTTTGTCGAACAGGGGGGCCACGGCCTCGGGGGTACTGTCGCGGCCGGCAAAACCGGTGCCCCCGGTCAGTACGATTGCCTGTACTTCAGGGTCGGCAATCCAGCGCGAGACGACGGCGCGAATCTGGTAGACATCGTCTTTGACGATGTGTTTTTCCGCCAGCCGGTGGCCGGCTTCCTGCAGTGCTTCTGCCAGTAAGGCGCCGGATTTGTCGGTGGTTTCTGTGCGGGTATCGGATACGGTCAGCACGGCGCAGTTGAGGGCTGTAAACTCTTTGCTCATTGTGGAATCTCTGGTTGGTGTCGGTCTATGTTGGTGTCAATCTATAGTAGGGAGGTATTTTTGAAAACGGTGCTGGCTGATTTCTTAACCAATGCCGGCACGGTGTCAGCCGGGGTCGATCCTCCGGCGGCACGGTGCGGGGACGTAACTTCAGTTGCGTCCCCTTAGAATGGTGCCACTCCCTTTTCTTAAGGCACCACCACCGGTGGCACGGTGCGGGGACGTAACTTCAGTTGCGTCCCCCTAGAATGGTGCCACTCCCTTTTCTTAAGGCACCACCACCGGTGGCACGGTGCGGGGACGTAACTTCAGTTGCGTCCCCTTAGAATGGTGCCACTTCACTTTTTTATGGCACCACTTGCCACCGGAAAAGAGGCCTTCGTTGACCGGGAGTGGTTCCCCTCGAGGGGGACAGAGTGCCTGAATTTAGACCAGAAAAAGCCTGGTCAAAATTCAGGCGCTCAGTCCCCGCACCGTGTCGCCGGGAGAGGTGCCCTCGTTAACGGGGAGTGGTTCCCCTCGAGGGGGACGCAACTGAAGTTACGTCCCCGCACCGTGCCACTGGGACAGGGGCCAATACTGAAAGTTCTTTCTAGCAGCGGTCGAGAACTTGTTAAGTACAACCATCACCAAAAACAAGCGCCATTTATCACCCGCCTCGCTACACAACCTCTTTTTCCAACCCAGAATACGCAAGAATAAAATCAGCAATCTTCTGCGTATCCTCCAACGGCAGTAACGGCCCTTTGCAATTGTAGTCCGACGGATTCAAATCCCCATCACTGACGATCGCCACCAGCGGTTGCGCACTGGCAGGCAGCGGCTCCGTATTGTTGCCGGCACGAATCACCTGCAGCTTCGGGTGATCACTGCGCTTAAAGCCCTCCACCAGCACCAGGTCCACCGGCGACAACCTTGCCAGCAGCGCTTCCAGCTCCGGTTCGCGGTCGCCGACGGTTTCGTGCATCAGGGCCCAGCGGTTGGCGGAGCTGATCAATACCTCTTTGGCGCCGGCCTGGCGGTGTTTGTAACTATCGGTGCCGGGCTTGTCGATATCAAAATTGTGATGGGCGTGCTTGACGGTGGAGACGCTGAGCCCCCGCTGCCTGAACCGCGTCACCAGGTCTGCCACCAGCGTGGTTTTACCGCTGTTTTTCCATCCGGTAATGCCGAAAACTTTCATCTTCTGCCTATCTGTTTGGGAGTGGTTTCAGCCACCCGTGGCGTTCATAAAACGCACTATCTGCGGTTCTGCGGCGAGATCGAAATGGTGGCGTTCGGGTTTCAGGGTCATGGCCTCGACAATGGCCCGGCGCAGGCGTTCACCGTCATTGGGGTGGTTGCGCACCACAGCGCGCAGGTCGGCGGCGTGTTCGTTGCCCAGGCACAGCAACAGGCGGCCCTCGGCACTCAGGCGCACGCGGTTGCAGGTGCCGCAAAAGTTTTCGCTGTGAGGTGAGATAAAGCCGATGCGCGAGCGCTGCCCGGCGATACCCCAATAGCGGGAGGGGCCGGCGGTTTCCACTTCCAGGGGTTGCAGGGAGTAGCGCTGCGCCAGTTGCCGGCGCAGCTCGGCACTGCTGACAAATTCCTCGTCGCGGCAGTGTTCGCTGATGGCGCCAAGGGGCATTTCCTCGATAAAACTGATATCCAGGTCGTGGCCGAGGGCAAAGGCGACCAGGTCTTCAACCTCATCGGCATTGCGGTTTTTCAACACTACGCTGTTGAGTTTGATACGTTCGATACCGGCACTGCGGGCGGCCTCAATGCCGCGCAGCACCTGGTGCAGGTCGCCGTGACGGGTAAGTTCGCGAAAGCGCGCCGGGTTGAGGCTGTCGAGACTGACATTGATACGCTTGACCCCCGCCTCGCGCAGGGGTTTGGCCAAGTCCGCCAGTCGTGAAGCGTTGGTGGTGAGCGTCAGTTCTTCCAGGCCCGGCAGGCGTCCCAACTGCTCGAACAGCGCCATGATATTGCGCCGGATCAGGGGCTCACCGCCGGTGACCCGTATTTTTTTGACACCCAGGTCGACAAAAGCCGCGGCCACCGTGGTCAGTTCCTCCAGGGTCAGGAGTTTGGCCCGGGGCAGGAATGTCATCTCCTCTGCCATACAGTAAACGCAGCGGAAATCGCAGCGGTCGGTAACCGACAGCCGCAGGTAAGTGATTTCGCGCCCGAAACCGTCTTTCAACCCGAAACCGTCTTTCAACCCGAAACCGTCTTTCAACATAGGCAACTGTGCTCACCGGATTTGGATGACCAAAGTTACCAGAAAACCCGCCGTTTTGATATCGGCGCCGCTCGTTTCAATGACCCTGGGGCACTACACCGACCTGGGGCATGGCAGCCAGTCCGATTGCGCGGGCGTGTTCCTCAAAGCCTTTGTTTTTCCAGAAGAAAGCGCCGGGCATGGTGGTCGGGATCACCAGTACGTAGAAGAGGGCGCGGCCGATGGCGCTGGCGGCGAGCAGTGCCGCTCCCAGTACCCCCCAGGCCGCCAGCGCCCAGGGACTGCTGGCGCCGCTGATCACCAGGGCCACAGCCGCCAGCAGACCGGTGCCGAGCAGCAGGTTGCGCAGCCGATAGGTGTTGCCGAAAGTGGTGCGCTGGACGTAGTGGGACGCTGCGCCCTCGTGCTGCGCCGCATTCATGGCGCGCGCATGGGCCAGCAGGCCCAGCCCCTCGATGGCCAGTCCGAGACTCAGCACTGTGCCGGCCAGCAGGATAATCTCGCTATAGGCAGCGCCCTCCAGGGCGAGGGCGGCTATCATCACAGCACCACCGAGCAGCGCCCCGAGAGACAGGGCGGTACCGAAAAAACTGCTGGCTACCTGCCAGTGATCCCAGAACGGCCGGGCCTTGATACGGTAGCAGCGGTTCATGTAGTACAGCCCCGCCAGTCCTCCGGCAATGGCGAGCGCGCCCCAGGCAGCGGCAATGGCGGCCGCCGTGGCAGGCGCGATCAGCGTGTTGATGGCGGCGCCGAAAAGGCCGGCGTAAAGACTTTGTATCCAGCCGTTGGCCGGTAGTGAAAACAGTATGTGCAGTGCCAGCGCGCCGAGAAATAAGGCGATGCCCAGACCTTCGCGACAAACCGGCGAGTGGCGCAGGTTATTGAAGCCGCGATAGAAGCGCAGCGGCTTGCCCAGGTGCAGGGTCGACATAAACAGCCCGCCGGCGGCCAGCAGCCAACTCAGCGTGGCCAGCAGCACGTAGGCCGGGCCTTGATTGAAACGCACCAGCGCCTCGATGCCGAACTGGTCCCCCAGAAACGCCAGCGCAAAGGTGCCGACGGCGGCCTGGGTGGCGAGGGTGAACAGTACCAGCGGGTTCTCCCGGGAACTCAAGCGCGCCAGGTTCCAGTGACGGGTGGAGCCGCCTGTCGTCGCGTCTTTGCTCCTGTCCACCACCGGTTCATAGCGGCCGGATGCCGCCTTGCGGTATTTGACCGGAGCGCTATCGGTGCGTTTCATCTCGTCCGGCAGTCCCCGCGTCTGCTGGAAACGGATATTGGGGTGGGTGATGGTCGGGTCGGGAAAACCGGGAATGGAGGCCTCGGCCTGTTCGCGGTTGTGAGGTACATTTTCGATAACCCCGAAATCCAGCGCATTGCCGACGCAGGCGGATACACAGGCGGGTTTTAATCCCACCTCCAGGCGGTCGACACACATATTGCACTTGGATACCTGGCCTTCGATGGGGTCCAGTTGCGGCGCGTTATAGGGGCAGACCCAGGTACAGTAACCGCAGCCGAAACAGGTATCCGGGTCCTGCAGTACCGCCCCGTATTCGGCGTGTTTGGTATAGGCGCGGGTGGGGCAGCCTTTGAGGCAGACCGGATCGTCGCAGTGGTTGCAGGCCATGGAGATATTCAGGCGCTGGTAATCGGGAAAGCTGCCGCCTTCCACATAGCCCACCGAGCGAAAGGCGAGGTGGGCGGGGGTTTCGTTTTTCTCGGCGCAGGCCGCTTCACAGGCGTGACAGCCGATGCAGTTGTCGGCGGTGAAAAAGAAACCGTGCTGCTTATTGCGGTTGGGATTGGCACCGACCTCGGGGTTGTCGTTGATATAGAGCGAGCGCTCGGCGGGCAGGCCGCTCAGGTCGAGCAGATCGATTTTTTGTCCATAGCGGTTTTTTTCTTCGACTGTGGGATCGCTTAGAAAGGCGTAGGGTTGTTCTTCGGTGCGTACTTCCCAGAGTGTACTCTGTTCGGCGGCGGCGCGGTCGACAACGGGGTCGAAGGTTTTTACGCCGTTAAGATCGTCGCCGGGGATTTTTTCGAGGTGATTGTGCAGTGTTTGGCTTGGTTTAAGCATAGGTGTTGTTCCGACGGCTCTTGGTTTGGTTTTTGGTTTCACTTTTTGCATTGATCTGGTTGGTGCTATCCGATCCGGTTCTTGTTCGGTGCAGAGTGGTCGAGACACGGACCGGGCGTCCCCCCGATAAACCCCCGCAAGCGGGTCCAACCCGAAATCATAGATTTCGGGCGTGCCGCGGAGCGAAGCCGTACTTCGCTGTTTCCGCTCCACCCCTGGGGGCTTGCCTGTCGCATCCCTGCGACAGACAGTCTCGACCACTCTGCACCGAACAAGAACCTACCATCGCAGTCCTAAAGTCAGTTTAGAAACTGCCGTGGTGGGTTTAGCTTGCAGCAAACTTGCTGGAAATTGTCTGCTATCATCCAGCGACAGACAGTCTCGACTACTTTGCACTGAACAAAGACCTAATACCGTAGTTCCGAAGCTCCTTTAGAAACTGCAATGGTAGGTTTGACTTGCGGTAAAGCCGCTGGAAACTGTCTGCCGCAGGGATGCGGCAGGCAAGCCCCCATGGATGGGTTTATCGGGGGGACGCCCAGTCCGTGTTTCCAGCGGCTTTACCGCAAGTCAAACCGGATCGGTTGCCACCGCCCTTAAAACACAATCAATAAGCCCGCCTCTCAGCATTAATCCGCGCCGCCTCCTGCTGATCCACCGCTTCAATCCTCACGGCGCTCTGCTTAAACGCCGGCTGGCGTGAGTACGGGTCCAGCAACCCAAGCGTTAAACGATTCACACAGTCGTAAAAATGAAACGGGATAAACACCATATTGCGCGGCACCCGGTGGGTGAGTTGCACCATTACCACGGCGTCGCCGCGGCGCGAGGTCAGGCGCACGTACTGCTGGTGTTGCACGCCCTGCTCGGCGGCGGCGTCCGGGTTCATTTCCATATAGGGGGTCGGGCTGAATTTATTGCAGTTGCCGATCTTGCCGGTGCGGGTGCGGGTGTGAAAATGCTCCACCACGCGGCCGCTGTTGAGCCAAAACGGGTAGTCGTCGTCCGGGCATTCGTTGTTGTTGACGAAACGCACCGGGATCAGGTTGGCTTTGCCGTCCGGAGTCTGAAACCTGCCGTCCGTATACAGGCGGGGTTCGCCTTTTAAATAGTCGGGGTCGGTAGCTGGACGCTGCGCATGCGCCTGCGTAAACGGCCACTGAATGCCGCGGGCCGCTTCGATATTGGCGTAAGTCATACCCGAAATATCGAGCGTGCGCCCGGCGCCGGTCGACAGTTGTTTCATTTCCTCGAAGGTCTGTTCCGGCGTTTCGGCAAAGCTGATTCCACTGTTGCCGGTAAAGCGCTCGGCCAGCTTCCGGAAGATCCAGAAGTCGGGTTTGGCATTGCCGTACGGCTGCACCACGTTGCGAACCAGATTGACGCGGCGTTCGGTGTTGGTGTGACAGCCTTCTTTTTCCGCCCACACCGCAGCCGGCAGATAGACGTGTGAATACTGGTTGGTTTCAACATCCTCGTAGACATCCTGCACCACCAGGAAATCGAGTTTCTCCATCGCCTTGCGAATGCGCGGCTGGTTCGGCATCGATGTGAGCGGATTGGTGGCGACCAACCACAGCCCTTTGATGGCCCCGGTTTCGATGGCCGGAAAAATATCGGTCTGGGTAAGGCCGCGCCGCTCGGGAAAGAAGTCCGGGTCTACGCCCCAGTAGTCGGCGACCTGGCGGCGGTGCTCGGGGTTTTCCAGTTGGCGGTAACCGGGCAGGCCCGAACAGGAGGACCACTCGCGGGTGCCCATGGCGTTGCACTGGCCGGTGATCGACAGACTGGTGCCGCCGGGCTTGCCGATATTGCCGGTCACCAGGTTGAGGTTATTGATATTGGCGACCCCGTCCGAGCCGTGGGTGCTCTGGTTGATGCCCATGGTCCAGATACTCATGGCCGTGCCGGCGCCGGCATAGAGCCGGGCCACGGTGCGAATCATATCCTCGTCGATACCGCAGATGTGCTGGGCACTTTGCGGATCATATTCCGCAACCAGCGCCTGCAGTTGCGGCAGGTTATTGGTGTGGGCCTGCAGGTAAGCGCGGTCTTCCAGACCTTCGGCGAAAATTACATGCAGCATGGCGTTGATCAGCACGCAGTCGGTGCCCGGGGTGATGGGCAGGTGAATATCGGCGAACTGGGCCAGCATGGTGACCCTGGGGTCCACCACGATCATCGGGAAGCGCCGCCGCTCGCGCGCCTCTTTCAGGCGCCAGTAAATGATCGGGTGCTGTTCCGGCAGGTTGGAGCCGAACGCGATCAGGCAATCGGTGTGCTCGAAATCGTCGTAACAGCCGGGCGGACCGTCGGCACCGAACGAACGCTTGTAGCCGGAGACCGCGGAGGCCATACACAAGGTGGTGTTGCCGTCGTAGTTATTGGTGCCGATACAGCCGCGCACCAGTTTGCCCAGGGTATAGAATTCTTCGGTTAACAACTGGCCGGTGGAGACCACCGCGAAGCTGTCGCGGCCGTGCTCGGCCTGGATGGCTTTGATGCGCGCGGCGGTGTGATCCAGCGCGGTATCCCAATCGACCGGTTGCCAGGGCTGGTGAAGTTTGTCCCGCCACAGCGGCTCGGCGCCGCGGCCCGGCGAGTCGAACAGCTCGTGTTCCAGAATACCCTTGATACAGAGTTTGCCGCGATTGACGTCCGCTCCGGCGTGGCCGCGGCTGGTCACGACCCGACCGGCCGCGTCGAGGCCGATCTGGATAGCGCAACCGGTCGAGCAATAGTTACAGGTGGTGTACTTCCACTGTTTGACTTTTTTTTGTGGTATGACGATCGGTTTGCGATCGTTGCGACCAAATAGCATAACGTTGCCTGTGTAATGGGTGGCGATGATCGGGGCGGCTGCGGCGACCGCGCCCGTTTCGACACCGGTAGTGGTGAAACTTTACCTGTTGGTAAACGTCTGTTGAGCGTCACCGGTAAGCAAACTCCGGTAATCACTAAATCTCTCCAGCGCCTAAACCTCAGCAATAATCAAACCAAGGTCCCAACCGATTTACCACCGAGCCGGAAAAGCGTCTTGAAAACAAACAGTTAATATTTTGTGCACTATTTTGGTGAGACTCGCCGGTGTTTTTTCGCGATAGCGGAGCTGTTGTTTTTGATTGTTTGTGCGCCGATGTGGTTCTCAGTTGCCCGGTTGTGCGTTAACGGCGTGCGTTTTTTATCGAGACGCGTGCACTTTAATGGCGCTTCTTATATTTATCCTGTTGATTTTCATAGCAATGTTCAGATTGCGGGAAAGCTGGCACCGTCCTTGCTGTCACCAGCCCTTGTCGGCAACTGTTTATGCCTGGTGCCCGCGGGGGTTGTCGATTGCAGCAGATTTTTTTAGTCGAACGTATTTGATTGAGGTAGCCGTTATGAGCGTGACCCCTTTACCCGCCTGCTCCAACACCGCCGGTCGCGGCCGTGTCGCTCTGGTGGGAGCGGGACCCGGCGATCCGGAGCTGTTGACGGTAAAGGCGTTGCGCTGCATTCAAATGGCGGATTTGATTTTGTTTGATCGGTTGGTCAGCGCGGAGATCCGCGCGTTGTTTCCCCCGCGCACCCGGGCCCTTTATGTCGGCAAAGCCAAAGGTTGCCACAGCGTGCCCCAGGACCGGCTCAATCGGCTGCTGATCGCCAAAGCGCTGCGGGGGTTTAACGTCTGCCGGCTGAAAGGTGGAGATGCATTTGTATTCGGCCGCGGCGGCGAGGAAATGTTGGCGTTGCGCCAGGCGGGTATCGCCGTCGAGGTGGTGCCGGGTATTACTGCCGCTTCCGGTTGCACCAGTTATGCGGGCATCCCACTGACTCATCGCGGTGTATCTCAGGGCTGCACGCTGGTGACGGCACATGGCGAGAAAGCATTGTCGGTCAACTGGACCAGCCTGGCGCAAGCGGGCCACACCCTGGTGTTTTATATGGGTCTCAGCAAGGCCGGCTTGATCAGCACGCAGTTGCGCAACGCCGGGATGTCAGCGCAGGTGCCGGTGGCGCTGATCGAAAACGGTTGTCGCGCGGGGCAGCGCGTTGTGCGCGGCCGGTTGGATGAACTGGCGTCGCTGGTACAGCGCGAGGCTGTGCGTTCACCGGCGCTGATCGTGGTGGGGGACGTCGTGGCGCTCGCGGATCAACTGCATTGGTTCGGGCAATGTGAACCCGATGGCGGAGAACTCTTCTCCGCCACTGTATTAAAACAATTATCAGCCTAGTCAGGGATTGGGGAAGGAGCCGTTTATATGAGTAAACAACGCATTGTCGTCGTCGGTAACGGGATGGTGGGGCATCGGTTTATCGAGACGTTGTTGCAGTCGGGCGACGGCTATGACATTACCACCTTTTCCGAGGAACCGCGGCTGGCCTATGACCGGGTCCAATTGAGTACCTACTTTGCCGGTTCCACCGCCGCCGATCTGGCGCTGGCAGATACGGATACTTACCGCAACAGCGGCGTCAACTATGTGCTCGACGACAAGGTGGAGCAGATCGATGTGCAAGCACGGGTGGTGACCACCACCGCCGGGCGCCGCGCCACCTACGACAAGCTGGTACTGGCAACCGGATCGTCGCCATTCGTGCCGCCGATAGCGGGTGCCGACCGACCTCACTGCCTGGTCTACCGCACCATTGAGGACCTGGAGGCTATTACGGCGTCGGCCCGGGACAGCGCGGTGGGTGTTGTGGTCGGCGGCGGGCTGCTTGGTCTGGAAGCGGCCAACGCGTTAAAAGAACTCGGTTTAAAAACCCATGTGGTTGAATTTGCACCGCGCCTGATGGCGGTACAACTGGACGCCGATGGCGGCGAACTGCTGCGCCGCAAGATCGAGGCGCTGGGTGTCGAGGTGCACACAGAAAAAAACACCCGGGCCATTGTCGCCGGCGACCGCCACCGCTATCGCATGAACTTTGCCGACGGTTCCCATCTGGAAACGGATATGGTTTTGTTTTCCGCCGGTATTCGCCCGCGGGACGAACTGGCGCGCCGGCACGGGCTGGCGGTGGGCGAGCGCGGTGGTATTGTTATCGATAATTACTGCCGGACTTCCGCAGACGCGGTTTACGCCATTGGCGAGTGCGCGCTCTGGGACGGTCGGATCTTCGGCCTGGTAGCGCCCGGCTACCAGATGGCGAAGGTGGCGGCGGCGCATATAGCCGGCGCGGATGCCAGCTTTACCGGTGCGGATATGAGCACCAAGTTGAAGCTGTTGGGTGTCGACGTCGCCAGTATCGGCGATGCCCGGGCTCAGACCCCGGGTGCGAAAAGCTATACCTATATCGACGAGGTCGAACAGCTTTACAAGCGCTTGATTGTCTCCGCAGACGGCAGCCGGCTGTTGGGGGCGGTACTGGTCGGCGATGTTGAAGCCTACGGCAACTTGCTGCAACTCAAACTCAACGATATGGCCTTGCCGGACAATCCCGAGGGACTGATTCTGCCGGTATCACCAGGGGCCGTCGCTGCCGAGGGTGTGGATGCGCTGCCCGCCACCGCACAGATCTGTTCCTGTTTCGACGTCAGCAAAGGCGATATCTGCGGCGCCGTGCAAAACGGCTGTGCAGATATGGGCGCACTCAAGGCGCAAACCAGTGCCTCCACCGGCTGCGGCGGTTGTGCGGCACTGGCCAAACAGGTTATGGACAGCGAGCTGGCAAGTCTGGGGGTGGCAGTGAACAACCATCTCTGCGAACACTTCGCCTATTCGCGTCGCGAACTGGCCGATATCGTCAGAGTGAAAAAACTGGCCACGTTCGGACAGTTGCTGGATCAGTGCGGCAGCGGTCTGGGCTGCGATATCTGTAAGCCGGCGGTGGCATCCATCCTGGCGTCTTATGAAAACGAGTATGTGTTAACGGACGATCATATCGGCCTGCAGGACACCAACGATATTTTTCTCGCCAATATGCAGAAAGACGGCACCTACTCGGTGGTGCCGCGTGTGCCCGGCGGTGAGATCACGCCACAGAAACTGATTGCCCTGGGTCAGGTGGCCGATGAGTACAAACTCTACACCAAAATTACCGGCGCGCAGCGGGTGGACCTGTTCGGCGCCCAGTTGCACGAGCTGCCCGCGATCTGGGGCAAATTGATCGATGCCGGTTTTGAGACCGGTCACGCCTACGGTAAAGCGCTGCGCACGGTGAAATCCTGTGTCGGCAGCACCTGGTGTCGCTACGGTGTGCAGGACAGCGTCGCCATGGCAATTGCGCTTGAAAACCGCTACAAGGGTTTGCGTTCGCCCCACAAACTCAAGATGGCGGTGTCGGGGTGTACCCGCGAGTGTGCCGAGGCCCAGTCGAAAGATGTCGGGGTAATTGCCACGGAGAGAGGCTGGAACCTTTATGTCTGCGGCAACGGCGGTATGCGGCCGCGGCACGGGGATTTATTTGCCATCGATCTCGACGATGAAACCCTGGTGCGCTATATCGACCGATTGCTGATGTTTTATGTCCGCACCGCCGATCGCCTGCAGCGTACATCGGTCTGGCTGGAGAAGCTCGAGGGCGGCCTTGAGTACCTGCGCGAGGTTGTGATTGCCGACACACTCGGTATTTGCGAAGAACTGGAAGCTGAAATGACCAAGGTGGTGGGTACCTATCAATGCGAGTGGAAAACCACACTCGGCAATCCCCGCAAACTCAAGCGCTTCAGCCACTTTATCAACTCCGGTGCCACCGACGACAAGCTCGCCTATGTGCAGGAGCGCGGCCAGCGCCGGCCGGCAGATCGAGAAGAGTCGATTAAAACAATAAACGTGTTATAGAGAGTCAATATGAGCGAAGCAGTAATGCGGCAGCGCCGGCAGCAACCGGCGCCGGCCAGAGATCAATGGGTCAGTGTATGCCGGGCGGCGGATTTGGCACCGGATACCGGAGTCTGCGCCCTGGTAAATGGCGAACAGGTGGCGATTTTTAATGAGAGCCGCTCCCGCAGCGTCTACGCGATATCCAACTACGACCCTATTGGCGGGGCGAATGTCCTGTCGCGCGGCATCCTGGGGTCGATTGACGATGAAGTGGTGGTCGCCTCACCGCTTTATAAACAGCACTTCAGCCTGCTGACCGGCGCCTGCCTGGAACAGGCCGAACATCGGCTAAAAATTTATCCGGTGCGCATACACGATGGAGAGATTCAGGTGCAAACCGTTTTTTAGTTGTTCTCTGCACTCGGGCCTGTTAACCCTCTTTCAGTTAGCTCTGCCGGGGCTGTATTGCCGCCCAGCAAGGCAGAAGGAGCGTGGTTTGGTACAACCAAATGAGCGACTGATAACGCCGCTGGGCGGCAATACAGCCCCGGCCCTTCGGGTTGGGCCTGACAAAGCGCCACTCGTCGTTGCTCGTCACTCATTTGGTTGTACCAAACCACGCTCCTCGCGCCTAGATTGGCGCTTTGTCAGGCCCAACAGAGCTAACTGAAAGAGGGTTAACAGGCCCTAAGCAGGGCGGCACGTCCGCCCGTTTTTTTCAATTCTATGACTAATGAAGATGCCTGAGCATCGAGGGGACGACTATGTCTGTGGAAAAGTTCAACCTGCTGTCCTTTACAGGAAAAATGAAGGTGCTGCACCTCAGTTGGATCGCGTTTTTTATTACGTTTGTAGTGTGGTTCAACCACGCTCCCATGCTGCAGGCGATAGCCGCCAGCCTCGGACTGCAAGCCGACCAGGTTAAAACACTGCTGATTCTCAACGTGGCCCTGACGATACCGGCGCGTATCGTGATCGGCATGTTGACCGATCGCTACGGCCCGCGCCTGGTTTACTCCGCGCTGCTGGCGCTGGGGTCGGTACCCTGTTTTATGTTTGCGCTGGCCGATGACTTTACCCAACTGGCCATTTCCCGCTTTTTGCTCGGCTTTATCGGCGCCGGTTTTGTTATCGGTATCCGCATGGTCTCCGAGTGGTTTCCGGCCGGCGAACTGGGTACGGCCGAGGGCATCTACGGCGGCTGGGGTAACTTCGGTTCGGCGGCGGCGGCTTTTACGTTGCCGACGCTGGCGCTGCTGTTTGGTGGCGAGAACGGCTGGCGCTATGCGATCGGCGTCACCGGTTTGCTGAGCCTGGGGTTTTCGTTTATCTACTATGCCAATGTTACGGATACGCCCAAAGGCTCCACGTATTTTAAACCCAAAAACAGCATGGCTATGGAGGTGACCAGCAAGGGCGATTTTTTCTTTCTGCTGTTGATGAAGATTCCCATGTACGCGGCCCTCGCTTGCTTGGCCTGGAAGCTGTCGCCCGCCGGTGTCGATATGGTCAGCCAGGGCGCGGTTTACGGAATTTATCTGGGTTTGGCAGCACTGTACCTGTACGAGGTGTCCCAGGTCTGGAAAGTCAACCGCAATATTTTCGTCAAACCGGTGGCCCCGCTGCATCGCTACCCGTTCAAACAGGTGGCTGTGCTGAACGTGTTGTATTTCGCCACGTTTGGTTCGGAGTTGGCCGTGGTGTCGATGTTGCCACTGTTTTTTGCTGAAACCTTTGAACTGAGTGCGGTGATGGCGGGCATGGTGGCCTCTGCTTACGCCTTTATGAATCTGATGTCGCGCCCGGCCGGCGGCTGGATTTCCGATAAGTGCGGCCGCAAACCCACGTTGTTGATTTTGACCGGCGGCCTGGCCCTGGGGTACTTCACCATGTCGCTGGTCGACAGCCAGTGGGCGCTCTGGGCGGCGGTGCTGGCAGCTATGGTCTGTTCTTTTTTCGTGCAGTCCGGCGAGGGCGCGGTGTTTGCGGTGGTGCCGCTGATCAAACGCCGTCTCACCGGGCAGATTGCCGGTATGACCGGTGCTTACGGCAATGTGGGTGCGGTGACTTACCTGACGGTGTTGTCGTTTGTTGACTACGCTACTTTCTTTCTGGTTATTGCCGCCACCGCGGTATTGGGATTTATCACGTTGTTGTTTATGGAAGAACCCGAGGGTCATATAGCCGAAGTGCGCGAAGACGGTTCCGTGGAACTGATCAATGTGGGTTGACCACAAACGCCCGGTCGATATGGTGCCAACCGGCACCGCCGCACAGAGTCAGAGGCGGTTGGACGTGGAGTTCGGCGGCTACACGGCAGCGGGGCGCAAGGCGGAGAACCAGGATGCCTTTGCCGCCCACCAGCCGGCTGCCGGTGCGCGGCAGTTAAAAGGTGTCGTCGCCTGTATCGCCGATGGGGTCAGCAGCAGCGACAACGCTCAACTGGCCAGCCAGACCAGCGTGACCCACTTTATCGAGGACTACTACAGCACCCCTGACACCTGGCCGGTAAAAACCGCGGCAGCGCGGGTGCTGGCGGCTCTCAATGCCTGGCTCTATCACCACGGGCGCCAGCAGACGCTGCCGCACAACAGTCTGGTGACGACGTTCAGCGCCGCTATCGTCAAATCCAACACCGCGCACCTGCTGCATGTCGGTGACAGTCGTATCTACCGCTTGCGCGGCTCGACGCTCGAACTGCTGACCCGCGATCACACCCGCGCGGAAGATGCCGGTTGCCTGATCCGCGCCCTGGGTATGGATACCCATTTAGAAGTGGACTATCACGGCGAGGAGGTGCAGTCCGGAGATATATTGATATTGACCTCCGACGGTGTGCACGGTGTGTTGCCACTCAAGGCACTCGGCGACTTGTTGCGGGCGGGGCTCGGCGACCCGGATGCGAACCTGGAAGCGCTGGCGACCCGGGTTGTCGAGCGGGCGCTGGCCCGCGGCAGTGATGACAATCTCAGCTGTCTGTTGGTGCGCGTCAACCAGGTGCCGCTTGAAGATATCGACGAAGTGCACCGCAAGCTCACCCAACTGGCTATTCCGCCGGCGCTGGAGGAGGGCATGAAGTTGGATGGTTACGAGGTCTTGCGGGTGCTGCACAACGGCACCCGCAGCCACGTTTATCTGGTTCGGGACCCCGCCGGTGACGACCTCAAAGTGCTGAAGGCGCCGTCGCCGAATTTTGCTGACGATCCGCAATACCTGGAAAGTTTTATCCGCGAGCGCTGGGTCGGGCAGCGGATCGATCACCGCGGGGTGATGAAAATGTATGCGCCGCCGGCCAGCCCGTTTCTCTACCATTTGTGTGAATATATTGAAGGACAAACGCTGCGACAGTGGATGTTTGATCATCCGCAACCATCGCTGACCGAGGTGAGGGATGTGACCCGTGGTGTGATCACAGCGCTGCGGGTGTTTCAACGTATGGGCATGGTGCACCGCGATTTGAAACCGGAAAACATCATGGTCACGGCGACCGGCCAGATCAAACTAATTGATTTTGGCACTGTGCAGGTGGGCGGCCTGGAGGAAATCGCGGCACCGTTGCACGAGCAGTATCCGGTGGGCTCGGTCGACTATATCGCGCCGGAATACCTGCTCGGGCAGCGCGGCACCCATCAGTCCGATATCTTTTCGCTGGGTGTTGTCGTCTACGAAATGCTGACCGGCAGAGTGCCTTTTGCGATGTCGAATGTGCACCGGCGCCCGCCGGTGCGCTTCGATCAGTGGCACTACCGTTCAGCGCGCCTGGTGTGCCCGGCCCTGCCTGTGTGGGTTGACCTGGCGCTGCGCCGTGCCACCCGGCCCCAGCCGGCGCGCCGCTACCAGGCGTTATCAGAGTTTTTGCAGGACCTGTGCACCCCCAATCGGGCTGCGCTCGAGCGCAGTGAAAGCGCGCCCTTGCTGGAGCGCAACCCGACTCGCTTCTGGCAATTGGTGACCGCACTGTTGTTTATTCTGGTAGTTGGGCAGTGGTTGTGGATGAGTCGCTAGTGGTGGCGGCTTCGAGCTTTTTTATCTGTCGCTGCAGGTAGCTGAAACGCTCGAACTGCGGGTGATTGGCGCCGATACCCGTCACCTGGCGCAGGCAGCGGCGGTAGAGGCTGGTGTATTCGCCCAGGTTTTGCCTGGCCTTGGCCTCAGCCAGTATTACCTGGACCAGATTGAGGTTCAGGCCGATATGCTTCGGGTACAGGCCGATCGCCTCGGTAAACGTGTCGATCGCCTCGCGGTACTGTTTTGCCTCATACTGGCTGATACCCTGGCGGGTCAGATCGCCGGCGAGTTTTTTGCCGGGCTCACTGACCGGCTCCTGTGCCAGGGCGTCGATCTTGGCGATCAGGTCGGCATCGTCCGGGTGTTCCCGCGCCAGGCGCACCAGCAGTATCTGGGCTTCCCTGTGGCGACCGGTTGCCAGCAGGGCGCGGGCGCAATCGAGGCTGGTCTCGATTGCGGGGTCCTCTGTTTCTTCATAGAGGGCGTGCGCCTGCGCGGCGGCTGCAGCCGCCGCCTCGGTGTCTTTCTGGCTGGCGTGCACCTGGGTCTCCACCAGCTTGGCCTGCAGGGCTACCGCACTGTCCTCGGCAAAGCGCTTCACCACCCGGTCGAGGCTTTTCATGGCCTGCTTGGCTTTCGCCCTGCCCTCGGCCGAGGTGTCGCCGTTGACCACCTCGGCGATTTTTCGGGCGTAGTTAAACGTGTCCTGCGCAGATTCATGGCAGGAGTCCAACCCCCATTTGATGGCGTTTTGGTGAGAGCCGATACAGACGTCGTCATCGTGGTTTTGCTCGGCCAGCGCGGCCAGCTGACGGTGGCGCACCACCGATCTTGGCGACACCTCCGTGGCCTGGGTTGTGTACGCCTGGGCGGTCAGGGTATCGTTTCTCGCCGCGTAGAGTTCGGCCAGTAAATCGTGGGCTTCCACATAGCGGGTGTCTTCCTCGATCACAGCCAGCAGCAACGCCTCCGCCTCATCGAGTTCACCGGTGGCCAGCAGGGTTTTCCCCAGTCCCAGTTTGGCCCAGGTGTGAGGCTTCTCCGCCAGTGTCTCCCGATAGAGGGTGATGGCCTCTTCGTGCTGGTTCAGCAGGTAGTGGAGTTGCGCCTTTATCCGCAAACAGTCGGCGGCGTATCTTCTGTGCCCGTCCATGACCTGGTCGCACAATGCCAGGCCGCGGTGGTAGTCGCGGTTGTCGATGGCCTGTTTGATATCGAAAAAAACCTGGTGCTTGATCAACGCCTTGTCCAGGCGCAGGCGCAGGGAGGCCTGGGTAATCGGCTTGGTGATGTAGTCGTCGGGCTGGCATTCGAGGGCGCCGAGCACCATCTGCCGGGAGGACTCGGCGGTGATCATCACAAACAGGCTGGTGTTGGTCAGTGCGCGCAGGTAGCGCAGCTCCTCGAGAATCTGTTGGCCGTCTTTACCGGTACCCAGGTTGTAGTCGCACAGGACGATATCGTAGGTGCGCGCCTGGCACATGTGGATGGCATCCCTGCCGCTGGCGGCGGTGTCGATATGAGAGGCGCCAAATGCCTTCAACATGCGTTTGAGGGAACCGCGCACCTCTGTGAAGTCATCGATGATCAGGCACTTTTTGGTGCTGTATATCTTGATTACGTCGATTTGCTGCATGGTGTACCGGCGTCTGATCCGGCCCCTCGTCCATCCTGCTCCCCGGCTTCTTTCAGTGTAGGTGAAGAAACCGGCAGCGGCTAGCCGCTTTGTTTGGCGGCGATCCAGGCGGTCACATCCCGTTGCACCGCAGCCATCGGGCGCGCGCCGGGCAGCAGAATCAGGTCGTGGAATTCCCGCAGATCGAAGGCCTCGCCGAGAGCCGTCTGGGCTTTGGCCCGCAGCTCCACAAATTGCAGCATACCCAGTTTGTAACCGAGTGCCTGGCCCGGCCAGGCCATATAGCGCTCGATTTCGGCGATCACATCGGTGATGGGGTTGCCGGTGGTCTGGTAAAAGTAATCGATGGCCTGTTCCCGGGTCCACTGCTTGGCGTGCAGACCGGTATCCACCACCAGGCGTACGGCGCGATACAGTTCCGCCTGCAAACGACCCAGGTCTCCCCAGGGGTCGTCCTGGTACATGCCCATTTCTTTTGCCAGCAGTTCCGAATACAGCGCCCAGCCCTCGACGTAGGCATTGAACGGCGCATTTTGGCGCAACAGACCGATATCGGTCTGGGCCATATTCAAAGCGATTTGAAAATGGTGTCCGGGTACGGCTTCGTGGTAAGTGAGCGTCTTGAGGCTATAGCTGGGGTTGGCCTTCATGTCGCGCAGATTGATCCAATAGATACCGGGCCGGCTGCCGTCCAGGGAGGGGGCGGTATAGAATCCGCCCGCCTCACCGGCCTGGGAGACCACCGGGATGCGCCTGACCTCTATATCGGCGTCGGGTAAAGTGGCAAACATGGCCGGCGCCTTTGCCATCACTTCTTCCACCTGAGTGTTGAGATCGGCCAGTAGCTGCGCCCGCCCGGCATCGGAGTCCTCATAGAGAAAACGCGGATCGCTGTTCAGCGCCATCATCCGCTCGCCGACGCTGCCGTCGGTCAAGCCGTTGGCTTTGAGAATGCCGTCCATCTCGGTGGTGATGCGCTGCACTTCATTGACACCGGTGGTGTGAATGGCGGCGGCACTGAGGGCGGAGTCCCCAAGGAATTGAATGGCGTGGAGATAGTAATCCGCGCCGCCGGGCTGGGCCCAGATGCCGTCGTTTGAGGGCGCGCGCTGTTCCTGTTCGCGCATAAAAGCCGCAATCTTTTGGTAACCCGGGTAAACCACAGCGTTGACGTTATCGATTGCCTGCTGGGTTAACTGCTGGCGTTGTGCGGCGGAGAGGGCGTCGACTTTCTCCAGCCGTGTGCTGAAGGTGGTTACCAGGGCGTGCTCGGCGGGCGTGGCGGCCAGGAAGTTGTCGAAGTAAGTCAGGGTTTTGCCGAACAGTTTTTTCGGCAGGATTACACCGGCGCTTTCATCGGCTTTGAGCTTGGCGAGCACCTGCTCGGTAAACGGCGCAAAGGCCTGCAGGCGCGCCAGATAGTCCCGCGCATCCTCGAGGCTGGCAATGCGCTGCTGGACCTGCATGGCTTTGGGAATATCGATCAGCGGCCCGGCGATCTGGTTGACGATGTAGGGCAGATGTCCGCCCCAGGTATCGATATAACCGGCGCTGAAAGGCTGGTGGCCGGCGTAGTAGCGGTCGATGACGGCAACTACATCCAGGTGCAGCCGGTCTTTGGCGGACAGCCCGTCGCGGTTGACCGCGTCCAACTGCGCGGCGGCGGCTGCCATAGCGCTTTGTACGGCGTTCATACCGTCCGGCGAATAGTCCGGCAGGCGGTGGTTGTACTTACCGCCGACCAGCTTCTCATCGATATCCAGCAATGTCGATAACACCGGTTGTGATTGCATAAATGCCAGTGTGTGGGTGTCTACCAGGGTATCTATCTCGGCGCGGGTGACGGTGGCCTGAGGCGCGGTCTGGGTTTCGCTCGCCACCTGCCGGCCGTTATCGGAGCAGGCTGTCAATAAGGCTGCGGCGGTTATTATGATGAATAACTCTCTGATGGTCATTGGAAGTTCCTATTGCGTTTGTGTACTGATGGTGTGCAACGCTCTGCCTTGGTACTTTTTTGAGCTTGCTTATAGCACCTGTCCCTCTCCACACCTGAAGACGAATAATGAACTGTTATACGCAAATTTATTTGTTGCAGGTTGCCCGCTGTTCCTGGTTCGACACCCGGGCAATATGCGGGCTATCGCTCCCGCCGGTAGTTGCCGAAATCCGCCTGCAGATACATTTCTCCTTGCGCCTCCACAAAAGCCATAGTGGCGACGGTGTCACCCGGGCGGCGAAAGTGGCCGCCGTTGACGGCAATCAACGGCCGGCTGCGGCGCTTATTGATCCGGGTGTGCAGTTTGCCGTCGCGCAAAAATACCTTTAGCTTTTCGTCGCGCTCGGGTCGCTCGCCGAAACGATAGGTGACCGGGTGGTAGCTGCCTTCATAGCGTTTGAGTGGAACAGCACTGTCGGCAGCTATCGGTTTTACCGGCGCGGGCAGGTTGCGCACAATATGATCTTCGATTTTAGTGCGAATCTCCCGCAACGGCCGGTGATTGAAAACCGTCACCACGACGAAGTAACCGAGACCACTGTCGCGGTTGTAGCCGAAGTGGGCGAGATAACCGTCGCCGTCGCCGCCGTGGCCATGGAAGCGAAAGCCATTGTGCAGCCATTGGTAAACACCGAGTCCGTAACCGTGGTTGAGGCCGGACTTGGCGGCCAGGGTGGTGGCGGGTTTTTCCATTCGGGCGACGGAGGCCGGCGCCAGCAGCTGGCGGCCGCGGTGGCGGCCATTGTTGAGCAGCAGTCTGACAAATGCCGCCATATCCCGCGGGGTGCTGTTGATGGCCCCGGCGGGGCGAAACAAAATGTGCCAGTAGGGAATCGGCTCGATGCCGTCGGCCTGATAGCCCTGGGCCAGTTGCCGGTGCGGGGAAAACCCGGTGTTTGCCATCGCCAGCGGTTGCAGTAACCGTCGCTCTACAAAGGTTTCATAGGACTGGTCCGCCAACTGCTCGATAATCAGGCCGGCCAGACCGGCGCCGGAGTTGGAGTAGGAGGCGTGATACCCCGGCGGCCAGCGCGCCCGGCGCGATTGCGGGTGCAACGCCAGCGCCGGCAAGGCGGCGATGGGAATGTTGTGGTCAAACTCTGCCGGCGACATATCGGTAAAGCCCGCGGTATGTTCCAGCAGGTGTGCGACGCGGATCGGGTGTGTCTGCGCCCAGGGATTGTGGTAGAGACCGGCGGGTACCCAGCGGGCGATCGGGTCGGACAGGCGCAGCTTGCCGTCCTCCTGCAGCGCCAGTGCCGCCAGGCCGGTAAACGCTTTGGTGATGGAGCCGATGCGAAATCGCGTTTGCGGGGTTACCGGCCGGCGGGTTTTGATATCGGTTACGCCCAGGGCGCCGGACCACAGTACTCGATTCTTATCGGTGAGACTGAAGCCCACTGCGGGCACGCCGTAGTTTTTGCGGATAGTATCGATATCCGCGAGCAGTGTGGTGTAGTCGGCGGCGGTTGCGCGGGCGTCGATTGCCATTATCACCATCGAGACTGTCACCGCCGACAACAGGCCCGCCCCCGCAGGACAGGTGGCGCTCAAAGCCCTGAAAATCATGGGTTTACTCCCGCTGGTAACTGCGAACGGCCAATCTTAGGGGGTTTTGCTCGATGGGAGTAGGGGTGGGAAGCCGGGCAGATGAAGATATCGAACAACAGGGGCGAACTCGCCGGCCATTCGCCGGTCCAAACTTGCCGTTGACAAAAAATGAGTGGGAGCCGCAATGGGCGATGGTAAAGGGGGATACTGGCGCTGGATGGGATGGCTGGCGATCGCCTGCCTGTCGCTGCCGCTGCAGGCGCTGACCACCGAACCGGTGCGCCAGCCCCATATCCGCGCCAGCCTGGTCAGTGAGGTCGACAGTCTGATACCCGGCGGGACAGTAACCGTCGGGCTGTTGTTACAACCCGATCCGGACTGGCACGTCTATTGGCGCAACCCGGGCGATTCAGGTATGCCGCCCCGATTGAACTGGGATACGCCTGCCGGTATCGATATGGGTGCCATTCAATGGCCGTTCCCGCAACCCATACCGGTACAACATTTGATGAACTTCGGCTACCACGACCAGGTGCTGTTGCCGGTGGCGGTCCGGGTTGCCGAGTCGGTGCCGGCGGGTCCGGTGTCGCTGGTCGCGCAAGCCAGTTGGCTGGTGTGTAAGGAGACCTGTGTGCCGGGTTCAGCGCGGCTCGAGTTGACGCTGCCGGTACGGGCGGGCGCCGCTGTGGTCGACGCGCAGGTGGCGCCGCTGTTTCGCCGCGCCCGCGAGCGCCAACCCCAACCACTGGGTCTGCTGGGCGCCTCGGCGGTGGCGGGCGGTGAGGCGATCGCCATTGATATCTATGCCACCCAGCCGGTCTTCGACGGGGCGCAGCGGGTGGAGTTTATTCCCGCCACCGAAGACCTGGTGGAGTACGGGGAGCCCGCCAAGCTGCGCTGGAAGAAAAACCGGTTGAGTATCGAGCAGCCCCGGGCCCTGACGTTTACCCGTTTGCCGGACAGTGTCGAGGGGTTGTTGGTCGTCGACCGGCGCCGGGCCTGGCTGGTCAAATTCAAACCCTGATGGATGGACTTCTGGAGAGCCTTATATTATGAAAACCCTGACGTTGTGGATCGTGGTAGTGGCCGCTGTTATCGGTAGCGGTTTGAGCAGTGCCAAGCCGGTTATCGGTCAGCCGGCGCCGTCTTTTTCTGTCGCCGATACCCGTGGTAACCAGGTCAGTCTGGACGACTATGCCGGCAAGGTGGTGATTCTGGAGTGGACCAATCACCTGTGTCCGTTTGTGGAAAAGCACTACGCCAGTGGCAATATGCAGGCCCTGCAGGAGAAGTATACCGGGGAGGGGGTAGTGTGGCTGTCGGTGATTTCTTCGGCGCCGGGCAAGCAGGGGCATGTCAGTGCGCAAGAAGCTGATCGCCTGACGACCAGCCGCGCGGCCAAACCTTCGCGGGTGTTGATGGATGCGGCGGGAACAGTGGGGCGTCTCTATGCGGCCAAGACCACGCCGCACATGTACATTATCGATAGTAAGGGAACTTTGCGGTATATGGGGGCTATTGACAGTATCAATTCCGCGAATGTGGCCGATATCGAGCGGGCCACCAATTATGTGGAGCAGGGCATGACTGAGCTGCTGGCCGGTGCCGTTATCAGTAAGCCTGTGACGCGGGCTTATGGTTGTACAGTGAAATATTAAAAACCGTGTAGGGGCTGCGACCTGCCGAAATCCTCTCGGATTGTTATCGGCACCTCCTCCTTCGGCACGGTGTGGGGTCGGGGTGCCGCTCCCCTCTATTAGGGCACCTTTCCGGTGTGCTGCGGTTTCTTTTTTATCTCTCCCTCTGAGTTTTGAGCGAGTGACGATACTTTTCGCCGCAAAATAGTTCCGCCGATGTTGTTACCTGCACCGTGCCACTGGTAGAGGTGCCGTTTGAGGGTGGCGTGGTCCCGCTCGAAGGGGACGCAACTGAAGTTACGTCCCCGCACCGTGCCACCGCGAGAAGTGCCACCGGTGATTCTGACGTATTTTTGTCGCAATTTTTTACATGATAGTTAACTCCTAAACATAACTTTCTGTTTTTAAAAGAAATTTTTATGTTGGTACGAAAATCGCCTGTGTTCTTACCCAAGGGAAGTTAGACAAGGAAACTTTATTAAAAGGAACTACATCAAGGGAACTTGCACAAGGGACCTGGTTTTACCGGACTCTGGTCGACGGAAAATTGACGCAGAGTCCAAGGTTAACTGCACTCCCCCGTTATTGCCGGCGCGGCACACCGGGGGAGGGCTCAATGTCCGGTGCCGGTGCGGTCGCCGACCGCACCGGCAGAGGAGAAGTTAAAGTCTATGAAATGCAGAGTTGGCGAAGTCGAACAGCGGTGGTATCGGTTCGATCGGTTTTACAATACCAGCGACGGCTGGTTTTTTTCCACCCGCGAAGGCGAAAACGTCGGGCCGTTTGTGTCCCGCAGCGTTGCGGAGACCGCGGTGAAACTCTATATCAAATACACCAACAACGAATCCGGCAGCGGTACCTACGGGGCCAGACTGGCAAAGCACGGCTTCTGGGCCTCGACGCTGTTGAAGTGATCTCCTAAGGCGCCGGGTCCGATTTTTTTGTCGGCCTGCGCGCCGCTCTTTTCTTCGGCGCGCTTTTTTTCTCCGCCGCAACTTCAGGCTCTCCGATGGCGGCAAGCTTGAGTTCATCGTAAGCCGCCTCCAGACACTCCATATAGAATGCCGGGTCGGGCATCATATCGCGACAGGAGACAGCGCTGATGGTGACCCGGCCGTTGTAGCTGACGATCGGCTGGAACAGACCGACACCGTGGGTGATGGGGCCGAGGCCGAAGTGGGCCACCATTTCACAGCCCATGGAGTAAAGAGGAAAGTTGGCGCTCGGCACATTGGTGATGATGCAGTTCACCAGTGCCGGCACACGCTTGTTCAAACCGCTGCGTTCGTAGGCGCGCACCGCCAGTGGTACCACCGCCGCCGGCAGGAACTGCGCCGCCTCCACCGCCATTTGTCCGCCCACGGTGGCGGCCAGCTTTTTCGCCTGTTGCGATTCCTCGTGCACCGCCCGCAACCGCTCCAGCGGGTCTTCGATATCGGAGCGAATCGGCAAACTCATGGCCGACACCAGGTTGCCGGCATCGTGGCGCTGGGCTTCGGTACGCACCGAGATCGGCGCCATGGCGACACAGGTTTGCGCCGGCAGTTCATTCTTTGCCTGCAGGTATTTGCGCAGAGCGCCGCCGCACACGGCGACGGCGACGTCATTGACGGTGGCGCCGGCAACGGCGGTCTTGATCGCGCGGATTTCCTCGAGGTCGAAGCTGCGCCCGTCGAAGACCCGGTGCGGCGACACGGCTTCGTTAAAACGCGTGCGCGGTACCCGCAGATTCAGCTTCAACTCCCGCTTGATAAAACCCTCGGCGACGTTTTTCACCACCGGAATACTGGTGCCCACCAGGCGGGCAAACTGGAACGGACGCTTGATGCCGCTCACCAGTGTGCGACCGAACAGCTCCATGCCGGTGGGCAGGCGCTCGGCCACCCAGGGTCGCTGTGGCGGCTCCACCGTCACCCCGGGGGCGGTGTCGTGGATGGCCTTGGCAATCTCCGCCCCCGACAGGCCGTCGACGCAGGCGTGGTGAATTTTGGTCAGCATGGCAAACGCACCCTTCGGCATGCCTTCCACGTTGTCCAACCCCTCGATAATGTATGCCTCCCACAGCGGTTTGCGTTCATCCAGCGGCCGCGACAGCAGGCGCGAGGTTTCGATGCACAACTGGCGCCAGTCGCCGGGCCTGGGCAGAGCGACGTGGCGCACGTGAAATTCCAGGTCGAACTCCGGGTCCTCGATCCAGTAGGGGTGGTCGGCACCCAGCGGCACCCGTACCGCGCGCCGGCGAAAACTCGGTGCTTTGTGCAGGCGGCTTTCGAAAAAACGCAGTATGTCTTTGAAACCCACTTGGCCGTCCGGCGCCGTCGACTGATCATAAATCTGCAGGCCGCCGATATGCATCGGCATGTTTGCGGTTTCAAAATAGAGAAAGGATGCGTCCATCCCCGAGAGCTGTTGCATGATGTTTTCTCCTGCGTCGAGTCAGCCTATGTTTTGTGCCTAATATGTCATTGCAAACTGTTGTTGCTGTCGATTACTGCCAACGGCTGTTGCTATCCAGTACTTCGACCAGAAAACATTGTCACTTCGGTGGCACTGAGGTCTCGATCCGGGCCGAGCCCTTCGGGACCTTCGCCAGCAGGGATGCTGGCGTAGAGCCTACAGGGATGTATGTACCGGGGGGACGCCTAGTCCGTGTCCCGAAGGGCTCGGCCCGGATCGAGACCGTGTCGGCTAGGACATCAAAACCCACTTTGGGTGAAAATCTTCATTTGTCGAAGCGCTGGTTGCTGTCGTCGTCCATCGTTATCGGTTTTTATTTTCGGCGTTACCCGGTTTGGCCACTGGCAGCTCGTGACGGGCGCAGTACACCGTGATTTTGTTCGGCACAGAACTCGCGCACCAGCTCCGCGGTCTGGGCGGCCATGGTCAACATAAACAGGTGTCCGCAGGGCATGATTTCCAGGCGGCTGTTGCGGATCAGGCGGTGCAGGATTTTCGCATTGGCGAGCGGAATCAGCGGATCATCGTCGCCGGACATGATCAGTGTCGGTTGCCTGATCCGGCGCAGCCAGGGAAGGCTGGTCCAGCCATAGCCGGCAAACAGTTGGCATGCATAGCCCATCATCGACGGTGCGATAACTTTTTTACGGTGCTCGGTGATGCTTTTTTGGTCGCGGCGGAACCGTCCGCCGTAAATGGAAGGGGCGATGCGCTGCATATAAGACGTCTGCAGGTAGCGCCGCGGCGTGGCCATGCGCAGCAGTACGCCGAGCTTGGGCGGCACCGCAATCATGCCGGTGCTGGTGGCGGCCAGCACCAGGCGCCGGCAGCGGTCGGGATGATCCTTGGCGTATTGTTGTGCCAGTGCGCCGCCCCAGGAAAGACCCAGCACATCCACCTGGCCGTAGGACAACTGGTCGAGCAGGCGCGACGCCATTTTTGCCATACCCGGAAAACGGTAGGGCTTGCTGGGGTTTGGCGAACCGCCGGTGCCGGGAATATCGAAGGTGATGATTTCAGTGTCCGCCATCTCCGGCGACAGGGTAAAGGGTTCCAGCAGCTCCAGATTGGCGCCGATACCGTTGAACAGCAACAGCGGTGTTTGGCCGCCGCTACCCGCTTTGACGCCGACCCGCAACTGTTGAGCATCGATTTCCAATGTAAAATAACGCATTGACTGCCACTACCTCTCGTAACTGAAACCTATTCAAACACATAGCGCCCGGGGGCCTCCATCAGAACCTCGTGGGTCGCACTGCCCAGGTTCGCCGGCGCCGCGACCTGGTTGCCGGATTTCTGTGCCAGCCATTCGCCCCAGTGCACCCACCAGGAGCCTTGCTGGAGGCTGGCGGCCTCGAGCCAGGCGTTCGGCTCCAGACTCAGATCGTCGTTGCTGAAAAACTTGGCTTTGGGGTTGAGCGGCGGATTCACCAGACTTTGGATGTGGCCGCTGTTGGCGAGCACGAAAGTGCCCTTGCCGCCGAGCAGTTTTTGCGAGCGGTAACAGGTTTTCCAGGGAGTGATATGGTCGGTGATGCCTGCGACGCAGTAGTAATCGACTGCGATAGCGTTTAAGTCGATGGGAGTGCCCAGTATCTCCAGGCCCTGGTCTTCCACCAGGGCGTTCTGGGCGAAAATATCGATGAAGTCCCGGTGCAGCGCCGCCGAGAGACGGGTGGCGTCGTTGTTCCAGTAGAGGATATCGAACGCCGGCGGATTGTTGCCCATCAGATAGTTGTTGACCCAATAGTTCCAAATCAGGTCGTTGGGCCTGAGCCAGGCAAAGGCATTGGCCATCTCGCGGCTGTCGACGTAGCCCTTTTTGTGGGAGCGCTGTTTGGCGAATTCCACCGTGGACTCGGTGGCGAACAGGGCCGCCTCGGCTTCGGTTACGGTATCCAGCATACTGACCATCAGCGTCGCGGTGTGCACTTTTTTTTGTTTTTTGGCGGCCAGGTGGGCCAGGCTAATCACCGCGGTGATACCGCCCGAGCAGGCCCCGGTGATATTGATATCCTTGGCGCCGGTAATCTCGCGCACGACATCCATTGCCTCAATCACGGCGGCTACATATTCATTCATGCCGCAGTCGCGATGGCGCACCGTGGGGTTGCGCCAACTGATGACGAAATACTGAAAGCCGCTGTCGGTGAGAAACTTCACCATGCTTTTGTCGGGGGTGAGGTCGAGTACATAGAATTTATTGATCTGCGGCGGGATGGTGAGCAGCGGGCGCTTGTACACCTTGTCGGTCGTTGGCGCATACTGGATCAACTCCAGCAACTCGTTGCGAAACACCACGGCGCCGGCGGAGGTGGCGATATTCTCGCCCACCTCAAACGCCGAGGTATCCACCTGGGACGGCAGGCCGCCGTTGTTGCGCATGTCGTCGAGAAAATGTTGAAAGCCTTTGACCAGGCTGATGCCGCCGGTCTCCAGCAGCCGCTTGATGGCAGCCGGGTTGGCGAGCGTGTTGGTGGGCGAGAAAGTGTCGGTCAGCAACGCCATGATAAAGCGCGCCCGCTTTTTATCGTCCTCCATTTCCATGATGTCGTCGCACAGTGCCTGCATCTGTCGGGTCCAGGCCAGGTAGGCCTGCATCAGGCGCCGGTACACCGGGTTTTGGGTCCAGGTCGGGTCGAGGAAGCGCTTGTCGCCGCGCTCCGGCTTGAGCTGCGATTTGCCGGCCAGGATTGTGAGCACTTCCCGGCCCAGGCGACCGGCGCTGCGCAGGGTTTTGCCGGGATTGGCCAGCGCCTGTTTGGCGACGTCCACCGCGGCATTGCCGATGTCGCGACCGCTCAGGCCGACCATGGGGTTGGGGCCGAGGATCGCCTCAGTGGCCCTTTCGCCGGCCTCCTTTTGGGTATTGTGGGGCTTGTTGCCGGCGACCAGGTGTCCCAGTTTATCCCGCACCTCCTTGGCGACGTCGGCGTCGAGGTATTTGATGGCGGCATCGAGTTCTTTGACGGTGCCCAACAGTTTATCTATCAGCTCCCGGTTGTTTTGTTTTGCGGAACTGTCATCTGACATGATGTTTCCCTCCTCGCCTCAATGCGCTTGTTATTCTAGGCCGGCGCTATGGCGCCGGTCGGTTTTATCGGTAACTGCGATTGGTAGAGTAGCCGGCAGTGCTCGGCAAATGCCTGCCGGTCATTCATATACGGCGCCAACAGCGTGGCCAGTCGATATACCCCCCGGTGCAGCCGGATCGATAAGTCCTCATTCGGGTACTGCAGTGCGGCGTAGTTGAGCCAGTAGGTCAGCGTCAGCACCAGCGTATCTAGCAGGTTATCGCGGCTCGGGGCGTCCAGCGTTATGTGTCCCTGTTTGGAAAGTTTAGTGCAAAGTGCCCCGACTGTTTTGCGTTTCAGGGCGAGAGTGCGGGCGAAGCGGCGCGCCAGGGATTTATCTCTCTGGCTGATGTCGGTCAGATTGTTGTAGATAAAGCGGTTGTTGTGAATCGCTTCGAGCAGCAGGTAAAGATAGCTCCAGTGGTCGCCCAGGGAGTCGAGGTTGTCCAGTGGCGCGTGCAGCAGTTGCTCGATTTCCCGCTCGAACAGGTCGACCAGTGCCGGTATCAGTTGCTCTTTGCCGCGGTAGTGGTAGTAAAGGTTGCCCGGGCTGATATCCATCGCCATGGCGATGTCCACCATCGCGACATTCTGTTCGCCTTCCAGGTTGAACAATTCGCGGGCGGTCAGGGCGATACGATCTCTAGTACGAACTACCATATTTCGGAAGATTCTTACTGGCGCCGCTAATATTCGATATGTGTCTATGTGTTGCCGAGTATTAGTAAGCGGTTTCTAATTTTTATCGGTATCGTTCTCACCAGATTCAGCGGCAGTTCTTATCGTGTATTTTTATTGGTATTTTTTGAATTTTTCTAATTTGTTGAGTTTATTTCTTTAACTTACTTTTTACTACAGTCCCGGAGGCTACTATGGCGGCGAAAGAAGCACAAGCGGAAACTAGCACCGAAGCGAAAGAATCACTGGCCAAGAAAATCTGGCTGGCAGGTCTGGGGGCCTACGGTCGCAGTTTTGACGAGGCGTTGGACCAGTACAAGCAAATCAACGAAAAGACATCACAACTGTTCGGCGAGTTGGTGGATAAGGGCGCTGAGATAGAAGCCGTGACCCGCACCAAGCTGGAAGAGGCGCGCGTGCAGTCCACCCAGGCGTTTGAAAGCAGTGTCAACCAGGTACGCAGCAAATTGGGTCTCAGCGAGAGCGAAGAAGCCACCAAACTGGATGAATTGAGCGCTAAAGTCGACGCCCTGACCGAGATCGTGGCCAAGCTGGCCGAGGCGAAGACCGCCGAGAAGAAGTAAACCCACCGATCCGGAAGTATACCAGCGCTCTCACCAGTGTTGGCCTTGTAACCACCCCGGCAACGCCGGGGTGGTTTTTTTGTGTATACCCATCCCGCCGCGCCGATATCACGGATGACCCAGGCGTCATGCTTTTTCCTAAGCGCCCTCAGTGCTGTAGTATTGCAGCTTGGTATCGGTTAAAGCCTGTTGCCGGCAGGTGTGAACAGGGGGATGTGTTCAGTTTCATGTTGAAAAACACGCCAACGGCCTATGGCTCGGTAGCCATTGTCCTCCACTGGCTGACCGCACTAACCGTTGTCGGTCTGTTCGCGCTGGGGCTGTGGATGGTGGACTTGACCTACTATGATGCCTGGTATCAGCGGGGTCCGGACCTGCACCGCAGCATTGGTGTGCTGCTGGCTGCCGTGGTCATTCTGCGTTTGCTGTGGCGTCTCGGCAACCCGCGACCAACGCCGTTGCCGAGCCATCGCGTCTGGGAGCAAGCTGTTGCCCGCGGGGTCCACGCACTGTTTTATATTCTGCTGTTGGCGATGTTCGCCAGCGGCTATCTGATTACCACGGCGAAAGGCCAGGGGATATCGGTCTTCGACTGGTTTATCCTGCCGGCCACCATTACCGGAATAGACAACTTGGAGGATATCGCCGGCGATGTGCACGAGATACTGGCATTTACTGTTATCGGGCTGGGTGCAGCCCATGGTCTGGCGGCGTTAAAGCACCATTTCATTGACCGCGACAACACGTTGTTGCGTATGCTTGTTCCCCGATCTTTGAGTGATGGAAGTAACGGAGAGTAACTATGAAAAAGCTAGCGGGTATTTTGACGACCGTCATGGCCTTGTCAGGGGCTGTTCTGCTGAGCGCCGGCGCACAGGCGGACAATTATGTGATCGACACCAAGGGCATGCACGCGTTCGTCCAGTTTCGCGTCAAACACCTGGGGTACAGTTGGCTGTACGGCCGCTTCAACAAATTCTCCGGCGATTTCAGGTACGACCCGAAGCGACCCGAAGCCAGCAGGATTTCGCTGGAGATAGACACTTCCAGTGTGGATTCCAACCATGCCGAGCGGGACAAGCACCTGCGCTCGTCGGATTTTCTCAACACCGATAAATTTCCCAAAGCGACGTTCAAAAGCACCGCCTACAAACCGACCGGCAAAAGTACCGGCGAACTCACCGGTAACCTGACGCTGCATGGGGTGACCCGGCCGGTTACTATTGCGGTGGAGCACATCGGCGGCGGCGTCGATCCCTGGGGTGGCTACCGCCATGGTTTTGAAGGCCGTGCGGTTATTATGCCCGACGAATTCGGTATCAAGATGATCGAGCAGTTGGGGCCGGAGTCCGGCCAGGTCGAATTGTTTTTGACGGTTGAAGGCATACGCAAGTAAGGTTGATGTGTCCTTGGGCAGTAGGCACCACTTCCGGTGGCACGGTGCGGGGACGTAACTTTAGTTGCGTCCCCTTAGAATGGTGCCACTCCCCTTCCTTAAGAACACCTGCCCGGTGTACTGCGGTTTTCTTTTGTTTCCCAGTGATGTTGTGAGCAAGTGATGATGCTTTTTGCGGCACTGTGCCGCCGGAGGCGGTGCGGTTTGAGGGTGGCGTGGTTCTCCTCGAAGGGGACGCAACTAAAGTTACGTCCCCGCACCGTGCCGCCGTTGGATCGGCCTTAAACTCTATCGTGCTGCTTGCGATCTCATCAGGCAACTCAAACTGATCCGATTCAGGCCGCCGGTTCCGTAACAGTAACCTTATCCCCTTCTTTCAGGCGTTCCGCGCCGCGCACCGCCACCCGGTCGCCTTTGGCGAGCCGACCCGAGACCGATACCCACTGGTCCTGCGCATTGCCGACCGTCACTTTTACGCGGTGGGCCTTGTTTTGGTTGTCGATCAACACCACGTAGGTGCCGTCGCGGCGCAGCAGCAGGGCGTCGCGCGGCACCGCCAGCGCGTTTTTCCCGTACTTCAGCGGGATCGCGGTTTCCACCAGTTGCCCGGCGGTCCAGTGGCGAGTGGCGGGTACGGGAACGTCGATGCGCACCTCGAAGGTCTGGGAACGGACATCGGCGTTGGGCACGATCACCCGCACCTTGCCCTCGAACACCACGTTGTGACCGTCATAGGTGGTGTCGCCGCTGCTCAACGTCAGCGTGTCGCCCACTGCCACCTGTGAAAAATGTTTTACCGGCACGAACACCCGCAGTTCCAGGTGATCGGTGTCGAGAAAGCGGGCGATCAGGTCCTTGCGATTGACTTCCTCGCCGCCGCGATGGAGGCGTTCGGTAACGGTGCCGTTGAACGGCGCTTTGATCTCGGTGCGCTCGAGCCGCTCCTTGATCTGCTCGACCCGGGCGCGGGCGATTGCCAGATCTCCGGCCGCCAGATCGCGCCGCGACTGGATGCGTTCCAGCTCATCGAGAGAGGCATTATTGTTCTGTCTCAGGGCCTCGATGCGCTTTGCTTCGCGCCCGAGGTACTGCAATTGCACCTGGTTGCGCTTGATAATGGCCTGTTGTTCCGCCAGTTGCAGCGCCAGCGGTCGGGCGTTGAACTTGACGATATTCTGTCCCTGCGCAATGGCCGTGCCCGGCTCGGCCACCCATTCCAGTTGGCCGTCGATACCGGCGTTTATCGCCACCCGGTTGCGGCTGTGCAGGGTGCCGGCGACCTTGACCTTCGGCTGGACGGAGAATTCCTTGACGCGGTCGATCTGGACCTGCACCGCCGCCGGCTCGGTCTGGGCCCGGGCGGGTGTGGTCGACACGGCGTAGATGACCGCCGCGAGGACGATGCCGGCCGTCAGTTGAAGTCGTTGTCGTGATGACAGGGTGGCGCTGCTTCTCCCGCTTGTTTGCATACTGTACTCCCTTTAGTCCTGGTGCCCGGCGGCGCTTTTTTCGAAGGCCAGGTCGATAACATTGTCTGTGACTGGTTCGCGGTGCCGAGGTTCCCCCATCCGCAGCAGGCTTGGCAGCAGCACCAGGGTGAAGGTGGCGCTGACCGCCATGCCACCGACGATCACCGTGGCCAGGCCCCGGTATATTTCGGAGCCGATCCCCGGTACCAGCATCAGCGGCAGCATACCGAACAGGCTGGTCAGGGTGCTCATATAGACCGGCCGCGCGCGAATGCGCACCGCCTGGGCCACCGCCGCGCAGCGGTCGAGGCCGGCGCGCTCGGCGCTGCGGGTCTGGTCTACCAGCAAAATGGCGTTATTGACCACCAGACCCAGCAAAATGATAAAACCGATCATGGTCAGCAGATCGAGTGACTGGAACGTGACCAGGTTCAACAGTGCCAGCGATATCATACCGCCGGCCAGCGCCAGTGGCATCACCAGCAGCACCAGCAGACTGTCTTTCGGCGACTTGAACAGGGCGGTCATGATCAGGAACAGAATCAGCAGTGCCATGACGAAATTCAGCGCCATATCGGTGATCGCCCCCGCCAACTGATCGGCCCGACCGCTCATCTGCATACCGGAATCCCCCGGCAGCGCCGCCTGGACTACCGGGCCGACCTGGTTTTTGATGATATCCATAGCGACCTGCATGGGCATGGTGGCCGGTGGCGTCACCTCGAGGGTGATAGTGCGTTTGCCGTTGACGCGACGCAACTGGCTGGGACCGACGACCCGCTGAATGCTGGTCAATTCACCGAGGTGCTGTACGCCGGCCAGCGGTGTGTGTAGCGGCAGATCGGCCAGTTCCTCCGGGGTCTGCCAGTCGCTGCCTCGCAGTATCACGTTGATACGTTCGTTGCCGTCAAAATACTCGCTGACAAACAGCCCGTCGGTCATGGCGCGCACGGCGTTGGCTACGGTGCGACGGTCGAGGCCGGCCTGGGTGATACGCCGGTCGTCCGGTACCAGGCGCAGTTCCGGTTCCGCCAGACTCAGGCCCGGATGCGGCTGCACCATCGCCTCGGGCATGGCGCGGGCAAAGGCATCCATACCGGTATTGGCGGCATTGATCAGGGCCTCGATATCGGGCCCTTGCAGATCAACAGAGATAACCCGGCCTCCGCCGCCGGAGAAACCGAGCATGGAGCCGCGAAACATGTAGAGAATGGAATCGGGGATGCCGGCAAAGATTTCTTCCCGGGCCACCGCCATCAGCTCCGCAGTGCGCTGCGGGTCCGCCGAGTAGATAAAACCGCCGGTGTTGCCGCGGGAGCTGAAGAAGTTGTAGCTTTTGATAGGGGGCTCACTGTCGCCATGCATAAAGGGCTCGATGCGTTCCTTGACCCGCTCGGCAATCTCCTGTTTGACAAACGCCAGGTTGCCGCCGGGCGGCAGGTCGAGGGAGAAGAAAAAGCCGTCGGTGGGGACCCGCGGCAGAAAGTCCGCTTTTGGCATCAACAGCGCCGTAATCAGCACCGCACCGCCGAGCAGGCCGCCGGCCCACAGCAGGCGCCGCGCCGGGGTGTCGGTCAGACGCATCACGAAGCCGGTGAGTCGGTCCCAGTAGGCGCCGAAGGCATCCTCGCGTTTTTCGTCGCGCAGCCAGAACTGACTCGCCACCGGCAGCACGGTGATGGCCACCACCATCGAGGCAATCACCGCGATCGACAGGGCGATGGCCAGGTCGGAGAACAGTTGCGCCTCGACCCCCTCCATAAACAGGATGGGCAGGAAAATGGCGACGCTGGTCACTGTGGAGGTGAACAGCGCGCCGGTGACCTGTAGTGTGCCTTTGAAAATGGCTTTGCGATTGGCCATGCCCTCCAGGCGCAGGCGCACGATATTCTCCTGCACAATGATAGCGGCATCCAGCACCATGCCCACGGCAAATGCCAGGCCCGCCAGGGAGATGACATTCAGGCTGCGGCCGAAGGCACTGAGGGCGATAAACGCGACCATAATCGAGAGCGGGATGGTGCTGGCGATAATCAGTGTCGGGCGCAAGCCGCGCAAAAAGAACCAGAGAATGGACAGCGCCAGGATGACCCCGAGGCCGAGGTTGCTCTGCACCATGGCAACCGCATTGCGGATATGCACCGAGGCGTCGAAACTGAGATCGATCTCCAGCCCCAGGGGGTTGAGGACCTCCTCATTCAGTTCGCGCAGTGCCAGGTTGATGGCATCCAGCAGCTCCACGGTATTGGCTTTGTTGGCGCGGCTGATGGTGATGTAGTAGGCGGGGTCGCCGTTGCGCAGGTTGAAGGCGGTGGAATCGGCGAAGGTGACTGCCACCGTCGCCACGTCCTGCAGGTGGATGGGCCGTTCGTCGCTCCAGCCGATAATCATCTGCTCCAGGCTGCCGACATCGTACTGGCCGGCGAACCGGACCGTGTACTGGCGCCTGCCGACATCGGCGAAACCGCCGGAGGCGTCGGTGGCGCGGGCGATGGCACTGCTGATATCGCCCAGTTGCAGGCCCAGCGCCGCGGTGCGGTAGGGGTCGAAGTCAATCCGCAGCTCCTGTGGCCGGCGGCTGTTGAGGTTGACCCTGGCGACCCCCGAGATGCGACTCAGGCGGGGCTCGACGATATCCTCAATGATGTCCTGGTAGGGCGCGATATCCTCGATGCCGCTATCGGGCATGGCCTTGACCAGCAGTGAGGCGGCGGTGTCGCGGCCGCCACCACCACCGCCGCCGCCGGCGGTGACCTGCGGCTCATCGGCATCCAGGGGCAGCGGCGGGGTCTGGTTGAGGTTGTTGATGACCGCCAGCAGTGCCTCCTGCATATCGGTGCCGATTTCAAAGGTGAGGTTGATAAAGCCGCGTCCGGGCTGAATCTCGGTGGTGATCTGGGAAATGCCGCTGATGTTTTTCAGCACGTTTTCCTGGGGTTCGATAATGACCGCTTCCATTTCTTCCGGCGCTGCGGCCCGCCAGCCGGTGGATATGGTGATTTGCGGGCGTTCGATATCCGGCAGCAACTGCACCGGCAGTTTAGTGATACTGACGACACCGAAAGTCAGCACCAGGGCCACCAGCACGGCGATGGCGGCGGGGTTGTCGATGGAGGTGCGGGTCAGGTTCATAGGTAGCGGGCCCGGTTGTCTGTTCTTATCAGGTCAGGCTGTCTTTTGTAAGCCTTAAGAAAATGACAGTGAACGGTTGAGAAAGTGCACTGAACCGCGAGGTCAAAACTGTGCAGCTATGACGATTGTCAGGCGTAGGGCCTCAAGTATACAACGTGTCCATGGTCGGGGGTTAGCAGCCGATGGTTGGGGGTAAAGAGATGCCGGGCTGGAATGGCACTTGCTTTGGGTGCCTGTTTTTGTTTAAAGGCGCTTAGCGTTGATGGTAGTAGTATCTAAAAAGTGCCAATTGACCGGCCTGTCTCTGGGCGGAGCTTTCAGAAACACGTCGTGAACCCATCCCTGGGGACTTCCCGACAGCATCCCTGCTGTCGAGAGTTTCTGAAAGCTCCGCCCAGAGACAGGCCTCCCTTCGGTATTCTTAATTAATATCGATAGTACCGCGGTGGTAGGTGCTAACCCGGTGTGGGGGTTCGAGACTCTCGACAGCAGGGATGCTGTCGGGAAGTTTACAGGGACGTACTTGCAACGTGTCTCGAACCCCCACACCGGGTTAGGACCGGATCGATTGGCACTGATCCGTTCAAGCACGACTACCATCAACGCTAAGCGCCTTTAAACAAAAACAAGCATCTAATGGGAGAGTGGCGCCCAAACTGCGTGCCACTCGAAACAGTAGAGGTTTAATACAAAGGGCAAAGGGGGCAGCAGGCCTATGGATTACCGGCTGGACAAAGGCCTGACAGCCGTTAGCCCCACACGGGCCCTATTTGCCAAAAGAGCTGCAGTTCTACACGGGCTGGTTGCCGAAAGTCCTACAGCTCCGCGCGGGCCCCGTTTCCGAGAACGCTACAGTCCGGCACCGGCCCCATTGCCGGCAGGGCGACTTGAGGGGACAGCGCAGGAAAACTCACCCCAATAAAACTTCCACCCGGTGATAAGACCGCGGGGCAAATACCGGCAACAGATTGCCCGCTACCGCGGTGCCGTCCACCCACATCTGCTGGACGCCCCGGCTGACCCCGGCGGGGTTGGCGACGCTGATTTCATAAGTGGCGCCGCGAAACTTGCGGGTAATCTGAAACCCTTTCATCGCCGCGGGAATGCAGGGATCGATCAGCAGGCCGTCGAACGTCGGTCGCACACCCAGAATAAACTGGGTGACGGCGTAGTAGTTCCAGGCGGCGGTGCCGGTCAGCCAGGAGTTCTTGGCCTGGCCCGGGGTGGCGGCCTCCTTGCCGGCAATCATCTGTGCGTAGACGTAGGGTTCGGTTTTGTGCAGCGCCGCGTGCTTTTCGCGAAATGCCGGTGCCAGCCGGGTGTAGTAGTCGAACGCGCGGTCGCCGTTGCCGACCAGGGTTTCGGCGATCATGATCCAGGGGTTGCTGTGGCAAAAAACGCCGCCGTTTTCCTTGTAACCCTGGGGATAGGTGGAAATCTCGCCGTACTCGGGGTGGTATTGGGTATAGGCCGGGTAGTTGAGGACGATACCGTGTTCGTAGGCAAGCAGCTTGTTGACCGAATCGAGCGCGGTCCGGGCCCGGCCGTCGTCCAGGCCGACACCGGCCATTATACAAAAACCCTGGGGCTCGATAAAAATCCGGCCCTGGCGGTTGGCGTGGCTGCCGATGGGTTTGCCGGCGGCGTCGTAAGCGCGCAGAAACCAGTCGCCGTCCCAGCCGTGGCGGTCGATGGCGGTCGCCATAGCCTGCAGGTGTCGCTCGGCCCGCTCGGCTTCCTCTGTGTGTCCCCGATGGCGACACAGAGCGACGTAGTCGCGGCCAAACGCGATGAACATGCCGGCGATCATAACGGATTCGGCAACCTCGCCGGCGCGGTTTTCAGTGGTTTGGAAAGATTCGTTGGGGTCCTGGGAAAAGCAGTTGAGGTTCAGGCAGTCGTTCCAGTCGGCGCGGCCGATCAATGGCAAGCCGTGCGGACCCAGGTTATTTACCACATGGTCGAAAGAGGCGGTCAGGTGCGCGAACAGGCTGTTGGCCTTGGCGGGATCGTTATCAAAAGGCACGGATTCCTCGAGAATGTCGAAGTCACCGGTTTCTTTGATATAGGCCAGCGTCGATTGGATCAACCACAGCGGATCGTCGTTGAAATTCTTGCCGATGGCGGCGTTGCCGCGCTTGGTCAGCGGTTGATACTGGTGATAGGCCGAGCCGTCCTCGAACTGGGTGGCGGCGATATCGAGAATGCGCTCGCGGGCCCGTTCCGGAATCATATGCACCACGCCCAACAGGTCCTGGTTGGAGTCGCGAAACCCCATGCCGCGGCCGATGCCGGACTCGAAGAAAGACGCGCTGCGGGAAAAGTTGAAGGTGACCATGCACTGGTATTGGTTCCAGATGTTCACCATGCGGTTCAGGCGAGTGTCCGGGCCGCTGATCTGGTAGGCGTCGAGCAGGTTTTGCCAATAGTCCGCCAGTGCCGCCAGTGCCCGAGTGACTTTTTCACCGCTGTCAAAATCCGCCGCCATCTGCAGCGCGCGGGTTTTGTTGAGGCCGCCGTCGGCCGTCCATTTTTCGCCAGCGGGATTTTCGACATAGCCCAAAACAAAAATCCATTCTTTGGTTTCCCCCGGGCCGAGTTCGAACTCGAGGAAGTGCGAGGCAATCGGTGACCAGCCGTGGGCGATACTGTTGCCGGCGCGGCCCCGGGTGACCGCCTCCGGCGCTTCGAAACCGTTGTACAGGCCCAAAAAGGCTTCGCGGTCGGTGTCGAAACCCTGAATCTCGCTGTTGACCGAATAGAACGCATAGTGATCGCGGCGCTCGCGGTACTCGGTTTTATGATAGATATGCGAACCGTCCACCTCCACCTCGCCGGTGGAGAAGTTGCGCTGAAAGTTGGTCATATCATCTTCGGCGTTCCACAGACACCACTCGAGCAGGGAATAGAGCTGGAGTTTTTTCGGTGCTTCCGTGCGGTTGCTCAGGCGCAGGCGCTGGACTTCAGCGCGGGTGCCGAGCGGCACGAAGCAGGTCAGGTCACAGTGCACCTGGCGTTTGCTGCTCAAAAACCGACTGTACCCCAGCCCGTGGCGGCACTGGTACTGATCCAGCGGCGCCTGCGCCGGTTTCCAGCCGGGTGACCAGACACACCCCCCTTCTCTGATATAAAAGTACTTGCCGCCGGAATCGACTGGCACATTGTTGTAGCGATAGCGGGTGAGGCGGCGAAATTTTGCATCCTTGTAAAACGTATAGCCGCCGGTGGTGTTCGATATCAGCGAGTAGAAACCGTCGTTACCCAGGTAGTTGATCCAGGGGTAAGGCGTTTTCGGATCGATGATGACATATTCCTTATGCTCATCGTCGAAATACCCGAATTCGGTCTGCTTATTTGGCGGCTTCTCTGGCATCTTTTTCGAAGTAGTAATTTTCATTGTTACCATCTACAGCGGTGAACGGTGCATCGGTCTGGCCAGCCGGTTCGCTGTCCAGGTTGTCGTACCAGTTTTTCTTCAGGAACACCGCACTGACCACCAGGATGCAGGCGGTGGCGATCACGGAATTGGATTCCCGAATAACAATAAATATGGGCAGCGCGACCAGGGTGGTCTGGGCGATAGTGCCTACCAGGACGTTGACCATATCCCGTTTAAAATGCGGGTTGGCCTCAAACTCGGGGTGTTCGGCCACCACTTTGTCGTGGATGGGCCGCCAGAAGCCCCAGGGCCTGACCGTGCGATAGAAGTGCTTCAATACCGCCTCGTCATCGGGCTCGGTGGTGAGACTGGTCACCACGCAGACGGTGCCGGAGAACAGCAGCAACACCGGAAACAGGTACAGCGGCAGAATATCGGAGGCCACCCCCGGCAGCAGCCCGGAAAAAACAGCCGGGAACGACAGGGCGCCGATAATCCCCGCCGCCATACCCCAGAAAAAACCATAGCCGTTCAACCGCCACCAGTACCATTTCAACACATTGGAAACCACATAACCGCCCCAGAGCCCCGACACCAGCCACAACAGCACACTGTTGATGCTCTGTACGAAAAAGCCGATTGAGGTGCTGATAACCACCACCAGGAAGGAGACCAGGTAACTGGCGTAAATCAGGCGCCTGTTGCTCGCCTGCGGGTTGATATAGCGCCGGTAGATATCGTTGACCAGGTAGGCGGGCGCGGCATTGACGGTGGAGGCGAAGGTGGACATAAACGCCGCCAGCAGACCCGCCAGCAACAGACCCAGAATACCGGTAGGCGCGAACTGCAGAATGGCCGACGGCAGTATGTTTTCAAAATCCAGGCGGCCGCCCGACATTAAATCCAGCCGCTCGTAGTAGACCACCGCCAGCACCGCAAACCCGGCGATCATAAAATAGCGAATCGGCATCAGCGCGACGGAGACGAATGCGCTCATCAGCGCGCCTTCGCGGGGCGAGCGGGTGGCGAGAATTTTCTGCATATCGTAGTTGGGCGCCGGCCCCGCGGCGCTGATCAGAATGCCTTTGAACAGCATCATCATAAAGACGATGCTGAACAGCGAGTAACCGTCGGCGACTATTTTGGTATTGACCTCGGCAATCAGCGCCTCCCAGTCGAGGTCCAGCGTCCAGCCGAAAAACGGATTGCTCCAGCCCTGCGGCGTCGCGGCCTGGAGATCGGCATGGCTGACGTTGTTCATGGCGATCAGGCCGATGGCGACAGCCGAGGCGGTCATGATGGTAAATTGAATAACATCGGTCCAGACGATACTGAGCATACCGCCCATCACCACGTAGAAGGTGGCAATCAGCGTAAAGAAGATGCCGTACACATGAGGTATGTACTGCGGCGCAACGCTGAACGGCAGGTAGGGACTGACCACTTCCCAGGGAATGAAAATCTCCATAAATTTGCCGACCCCGACAAAACCGTAGGAGAGAAAGCCGAGCACACTGATAACGGCGAAAACCACCACCACGATATGGGACAGGCGGCCGCCCGGGCCATCGCCGAAGCGGGTTCGTATCCACTCGGCACCGGTCAGCACGTTGGAGCGACGCAGCCAGATCGAGAGGAACACGGCGAGGAATACCTGATTGAACACCGGCCACAGCCACGGAATCCAGATACTTTTCATGCCGTAGACGAAACACAGGGTCACCAGCCACATGGTGCCGGAAATATCGAACATGCCCGAGGCGTTGGACAGCCCCAGCATATACCACGGCAGGCGTTTACCGCCCTGAAAGTAGGACTTGAGGTTTTTGCCGGCCCGGCGTTTGAGGGCCAGGCCCACTATCACGGTCGACAGCAGGTAAAGCCCGATAATGCACAGGTCTATAGTGTGAAGTTGCATCGCCACGCTCTTCGGTAAGTATTATTCTGGGTTGCCGTATATTTTATGGTTTTGTTTTTTTAGGGTCTTACTTTTTAGGGTCTTACTACTTCTCATGCTGTGGTTTTACTGGTGCGGTTTCGTGCGCTGCCAGCGTGCCGATACCGTGGGCCGGGCTGTTCGTAGCTGGCACTGTACCGTTCTATGGTTACCGGGCTGAGGCTCCTGATTCAGGGCGCTGAGGTTCCTGATTCAGGGGGCTGAGGCTCTTAGGTAACTACTCAAGAATGGTAAACGTTTTCCATTTGGTTTGTAAAGATACTTGAGCAGAGTTTGCCCGGCCAGGGCACGAAATTCAGTCGTGGCAGTAGAATAATTTCAATAAAAACAAGCAGGTAATGATTTTTGTATTCTAAAAAGTTAACTCATCAGAATCATCATAAACGTTGAGTAATTTGACGATAACGTGTTATCACAAATAATTATTTGATTTTTTTTAGGTTGAAAATTCTTTAAAAACAAGTAGATAAAGATATTTTTGGCATATATTTAAAGATTGGCCCGGTTTTGCTGTTGACGCTTTCAAGTTTTTTTTGAATAATCGGCGAAATTGGAAAACGTTTTCTATAAAAGATTTATAAATAATTACCAAGTGATGATGCAGTCGACCATTAGCGAACAGCTAACCCACAGATAGTCAGCGATTTGGCCGGATTTGATAAAAACGAGCATGGCCGGTGAGCTAGCCAGTGTCTGGCTGCTGCATAGCCCCGTGTTTTATCGACGGAAACAGTGCAGTCAGTATCATTGTCGAGATTTTGACTGCTTGCGATACAACCGGAGGGGAAAAATTTTCCTTTTGATGGAAAACGATTTCCATTTGCTTGGAAATATCGGCCGCTGTCCAGTGCGGCCAGCGAGTTGCCGATCAAGTGATTGTTGATCCAGGGGTTGCCGCTCGCGCCGGTTTGCCGTCGCGGCAGTTTTTATATCCCGCGGGTTTGCTGTTCAGGCGTTTGGTTACTGAAAAGCATTTACCACCAAGCAATAAACACACAACACTAAGTCAGTCGGATGGGAGGATGTATGTTAAACAGGTCTTGTCTTTCGCTAGTCATAGGCGCCGTTGTCTGCAGTCAGGTCGCCCTGGCCCAGGATGGCAGCGCTGTGCTGGAGGAGGTGGTGGTCACCGCCACCAAGCGCGCGACCAATCTGCAGGACACCCCGATCGCCGTGTCGGCGTTCAGCCAGGACGCGCTCGATCGGCATCAAATCAAGGATTTACGCGGGTTGACCGACCTGGTGCCGTCGCTGATGGTCTCGAACCACTCCGATTCGGCAGCGCTGTTCGTCACCCTGCGCGGAATCGGTGGCAACAGTAACACCGAACTCGCCGACCCCACCGTCGCCTTTCACGTCGACGGCGTCTATGCCCCGCGCGTGCAGGGGGCTGCCACCCTGATGTACGACGTCGATCGGGTAGAGGTGCTGCGCGGACCCCAGGGCACATTGTTTGGCCGCAACGCCACCGTCGGCAGTATCAATATCCATACGAACAAGCCGGAAATCGGCGAGTACAACGGCAACCTGTCCGTTACCACCGGCACCTATGACTTGACCGAGGTAAAAGGGGCTGTGAATCTGCCGGTTTCCGATACCCTGGCCCTGCGGGTGGCGGGTATCAATGTCAATCGCGGCGGTTACACCAAGGTTATTGGCAATTACGCCGGCCGCGGCCCCCACTACGGCGCCACCGTGGCCGATCTCACCCCGGAAACACAGTTCTCGACCTATACCGGCGAGGGGCCCGAGTCCGATGATCGCCAGTCCTGGCGTCTCAGCGGCCTGTGGCAGCCGAATGAAAATCTCAGTTGGTTTTTAAGTGCCGAACGCTATGAGGACAACAGCACCGGCAGCCCGCAACTGGACCCGTTTCTGGCCGACAGGGGGGATCGGGTGCAGGTGATCGATTCGAATATTTTTACCGATTTGACCACCACCACTTACCGGTCGCGTATCGACTATACCTTCGGCAACGACCTGACCTTTTCCCACGTATTCGGCTATTCGGAAATGCAGCGCAGCCAGGTCTTTGACGCCGACGGCGGCACCTCCAACAGCTTTCAGGAAAACCGTACCGAGTCGTCGAATTTTGAGTCTTACATGAACGAGTTCCAGTTGAAGAACTCCGACGATGCCCGCTTTCGCTGGTTGTTGGGATTTTTCAACAATGAGGAAGATAACGAAATCAATTTTGTGATCGATTTTGCCGCCTTCGACGAGGACGGCAATACCAGCGGCTGGATCGGCGGCGGTGCCAACGGCGGTGCCGGCGCCGCCTATTTTATTCAGCCACAGCGGGAATTGAGTTCCACTGCCGCCTTCGCCCAGGGCACCTACGATATCAACGATTCGAATCGGTTGACGGTGGGTCTCAGATATCTGGAGGACGAAAAATCCGACAGCGGCGGCCGCTCGATCAACTGTGAGTTGTTTGGTCGGGTGCCCGACAGGAACAATGCGCTCAATGCGACGCGCCCGCTGCCCAGCCAGATCTTTGCCGACGCCGGCGCCGCGGCGGCCATCGCTGCCGGACTGCCCTATGACAACGGCACCAACGCCGGCAATAACGGCGAGCCCTGTTGGGTGCGGCAGGTCAATGACAAGGAAGCCGACTGGGACAAGGTCACCTGGCTGCTGCGCTACGAGATGGATTTGAGCGGTGACTTCATGGCCTATGCCTCCGCCGGCACCGGGTTTAAATCGGGCCACATCCAGGACGAGTTTAATATTGCCGATCCTGAAGAGGTCGAGTCCCTGGAGGTGGGGATGAAGACGGACTTTTTCGGCGGTGCCATGCGTTTGAATACCGCGTTTTATACGATGGACTACGAAGGCTATCAGGTGGCTACCACGAATCTGGTCGATACCGATGGTGACGGCATTGTCGACTCCCAGGGCAGCCAGCAGATATTGAACGCCTCGGACCTGGATGTGATGGGCTTCGAGTTCGAATTTCTCTGGGCCATTACCGATGCCACACGCCTGCAATTGGTCGGCAATATCATGGATGCGGAGTTCGGCGATTATATCAGATCGGACGGCCAGTTTGGCGACCGCTTCAACCCGAGCGTGCCGCTGTTGGACAACAACGGTAATCCGATCCCGGACCTGACGTCGAACAATCTCAACGGCAATACACCCAAGCGCGCGCCCGACTTTGAATTTACCACTATCGTGTCCCACGATATCGAGCTGGCCGGCGGCACCCTGACGCCGCAGGTGACGCTGCGGGTGGTGGATGATTACTTTCTCGATGATTTCAACCGCGGCGATATCGATGCCGGTGAATTCGGCCAGGCGGCGGGAGCGAGAAACCTGTCCATTCAGGAGAGCTACGAAATGTGGGACTTGAGTCTGCGCTACGAGTCCGATCGCGGTTGGGGCATTGAAGCCTGGGTGAAGAATGCCTCCGATGAGGTGGTCCGCACCGATGCCGGCGGCTTCGTGACTCCCGACGGCCTGGTGGGGCAGTTGTTGCCGCCGCGCACTGCAGGCGTCACCTTCAAAGCCGCTTTTGAATAAGCGGTGACAGGCGCAGGGGTCCGTGCCGGGCCCCTGTGTCACGGGCGTGAGGTCAGTAGAACTTTGACTTCATTAAACTTCTGACGACGTAACTAACCAGGTTGGACTTTCCCGTGAAATCACTACTGACGTTTATTTTACCGGTTTGTGTTTTTTGCCTCGCCGCCTGTGGCGGCGGTGGGGGCGGCGGTACCGCGGTCGATAACGGCAACAATGTGGACAGTGGAGGAGAGTTGCGGTTCAGCTTTACCGATATGTCGGCCGATACCGGTCTAATGCATGCTTGGGGCATCGAGAATCCCACCGCCAACTCCATGCCGGAAATGTTTGCCGGCGGTGTGGGGGCGGGGGACTTCGATAACGACGGTTTGACGGATTTGTATTTTGCCGCCGGCGATACCGAAGCCAACCGCCTGTTTCGCAATCAAGGTGACAATCGCTTCGTCGAGATCACCGGCATCGACAGCCTGGTTATGAAAGGCAGCGGGCCTATCTTCTGTGACTTCGACGGCGACGGTCTGGAGGATATTTTTGTCGGTGGCGTCGAGGGCGATCCGAATTACCTGTTGCAAAACGCCGGCAACGATACATTTAACGATGTGACCGCCACGTCGGGATTGACGGTTACCGTGGCCAATACGATTTCTGCCGCCTGCGGCGACTATGATCTCGACGGCGACCTGGACTTGGCGCTGGCTCATTGGGGCGCACAAAAACAGGCCGATACCCAGCATATCTGGGAAAACACCAGCGGCGGCGGGGCCATCACCTTCGCCAGCGCCAGCGTTGCCACCGGTATTGCCGCGACTATCGTCGGCGAGTCTCAGAACGGTGTTCTCGGCGATGACGATATCGACTACAGCTTTACCCCCACATTTGCGGATTTGAACAACGACGGCTTTCCGGATCTGGCGATGGTCTCCGATTTTTCCCAGACCCAGGTTTTTCTCAACAATCAGGACGGCACGTTTCGCAATGTCACCAATGATGTGATCAAAGACAGGAACGGTATGGGCAGCGCCATCGGTGATATCGATAACGACGGCGACCTGGACTGGTTTGTGACCGCCATTTTCAATGTCACCGACGGCGGCAATGTGCTCAGTATCGGCAACCGGCTTTATAAAAACCTCGGCAACGGCGAGTTTACTGATGTTACCGTTACCCCCGCCGGTGTCGATCGGGGCGGCTGGGGTTGGGCCGCCTGTATGGCCGACTTCGATAACGACGGCCTGCTGGATTTGTTCCATACCAACGGTTGGGACAACGAAGCCGACGGCGATAACTACGAAACTGATCAGGTGCGGCTGTTTTTAGCGGAAGGCGACGGCAGTTACCGCGAGGTTGCGTCTCGGGTGGGCCTGGACGATACCGGTCACGGGCGCGGCGTGGTCTGTGCGGATTTCGACGTGGATGGCGATGTCGACATTCTGATTACCAATAACAACCCTGATGGCCAAAACTCCGTGGTCTACTACCGCAACGATTCCGAGGACAGCGATAACCACTACCTGGGTGTGCGCCTGAACGGTATCGATCCCAACCGCGCGGCGGTGGGTGCGCGTATCTATATCACCCTCGGGCAGGAAACCCAAATGCGGGAGGTGATGCTAGGTGGTAACTACGCCTCCAACAATCCCGTCGAACAGCATTTCGGCCTGGGGCAGGCGGCTACCATCGATCAGGTCAGGGTGGTGTGGCCGCGGGTTATCGGCAGCGATCCGGCACCCGATACGCTGCTCAACGACATACCGGCGGACCAGTTTTTGACCATCGACCATCCGGCGTTGTAAACGATGGTGCCGATGTCGACGCCCGCTGTCTGGCCCCGGGACCGGGAACGAGCTTCTCTCGCCTCGCAAGTGTGAGGTTTTCCCCCGGCGGAGTATCTCCGCCGGGGGTTTTCTTCTCGGGTTTTGGTTTATACTAGGCCATCAACGCGGCGGCTCGGTAGTCGAGGTCGATGGTCGAGGTCGATGGTCGGGGTCGATAGTCGAGGTTGATAATCGAGGTTGATAGTCGAAGTCAAACGGGAGTGTAAACCTGAGGTATGTCGTCCATCGGTATTAAAGACGTTGCCGCGATAGCCGGAGTTTCCATCACTACGGTGTCCCGCGCGCTGCGCAATCCGGGGCGGGTGTCGAAGGCGACGCGCGAGCGCGTCCTGGCCGCGGTCAGCGAGGCCGGCTACACACCCAATAAACTCGGGGTCAGCCTGCGCACGGCAAAGTCCGGCAATATTGTCGCCATTATTCCCGATGTCGGTGATTCGTTTAACTTCGGTGTTATCCGCGCCATCGAAAAAGCGGCCAACAACCACGGCTATTCGGTGCTGTTGGGCGATACCCACGGCTCCCAGGAGCGCGAGCGGGCCTATGCGGAGATGGTGCGATCGCGCCACGCCGATGGTGTGATTTTATTTTCCCAACACCTGCCGTTTGATATCGATCCGCAACAGCCGGCCGCGCAACAAATGCCGCCGCTGGTGAATTCCTGCGAGCCGGTGGCGGTGCCCGGTATTCCCACGGTCACCATCGACAATGTGGCCGCCGCCCGCGAGGCGGTCGACCATTTGATCGGCTATGGGCACAGGAATATCTCGGTGATTACCGGCGATATGGAAAGTCCCAGCAGCCAGGATCGTCTGCTGGGTTTTCGCCAGGCCATGCAGGCGGCCGGGCTGGCGATCAACGAACGCCATGTTATCCACGGCGCATACACGGTCGAGAACGGCCAGGCCAGTACTAATCAGTTGTTGTTGCGCCGCGACCGGCCCAGCGCCATCTTCTGTTTTAGCGATGAAATAGCACTGGGTTGCTATTCCTCGCTGCAGGAACACGGTTTTCGCGTGCCCGCCGATATGTCGGTGATGGGTTTTGACGATATTCGCTACGCGCGGCACTTTTCCCCGCCACTTACCACTGTCGCACAGCCCGTGGAGGCCATCGGCACCTACTGTGTGGAGCTGCTGCTGAAAGTGATGAACGGCGAGACCCTGGAGAAAACGCGCTATATACTGCCGCACGAACTGGTGGTGCGCGGCAGTACCCGGCAGTTGTGAAATTCCCGCTAGTCTCGCTGTGCCAGGAAGCCGTGTTTGGGGCTGGCCAATACCCGCTTTACCATCGGTTCGAAAAATTCCAGCGGCAGCGATTCAAACTCGGGGTCGAAGGCCGGGCCGTCATAGAGATCGCAGAAGCGTTTGGTGCGTTCGTAGCAGGGGTGATCTTTAAAGCGGTCGCGGGCGTTGCGGTCCATGCCCAGGTGGTGAAAGTAATCGTAGCCCTGGAAAATCTGGTGGTGTTTGATCAGCCAGTGGTTTTCCTCGCTGATAAAGGGTTGCAGAATAGCCGCGGCGACATCGGCGTGGTTGTATGAACCCAGTGTATCGCCGATATCGTGAAGCAACGCGCAGACCACATATTCCTCGTCTTCACCGCCCCGATGGGCCAGGGTTGCCGTTTGCAGGCAGTGTTCCAGGCGGTCCACCGGAAAACCGCCGTAGTCGCCTTCCAGCAACCGCAAGTGGTCCAGCACCCGCTGCGGCAGGCGGGCGGCAAACTCTATGTACTCAGCGGCGATAAGCTGCCAGTCCTCCGCTGTGCTGTCTTTGAAATTTTTGAAACTTGCCCGTTTAGCGGTCATAACGCCGAGCCTCTCTGTGTGCGTGAGTTTCGTTAGCGGGTTTCGTTACCTTGTTTGCTGGCATGTTTTCGCTACATGATTTTACTACATGGTGTTGCTCCACGGTTGTCACATGGCATAGGCTACGCCGCCGTCCACGGCAATGGTGGAACCGACAACATAGTCGCCGGCGCGCGAGGCGAGGAAGATCACCGTGCCCGCCATATCCTCCGGCGTGCCGATACGTTTTGCCGGCACCCACTGGCTGACTTCGTCGGCCTGATCGCGGGCCATCTTGTTCATCGATGAAGCGAACGCGCCCGGGGCGATACCGGTGACGATGATACGGTCCTCGATCAGACGCTTCGCCAGGCGCCGGGTGAGATGGATCAGGCCGGACTTGCTGGCCGAGTAGGAATAGGTTTCGAGGTCCGGTACGCGAATACCGTCGATGGAGGCGATATTGATCACCTTGGCAGGCCGCTCGGCCGTCGCTGCGGCCCGCAACAACGGCGTGCACTTCTGGGTCAAAAAGAACACCGACTTCAGGTTCAGGTTCATCACCTTGTCCCAGCCGCCTTCGCTGAACTCGTCGTAGGGTTCGCCCCAGGCGGCGCCGGCATTGTTGACCAGAATGTCCAGTTGCTGCTCGCGCTCGCCGAGTGCGGCCGCGAGCCGGTCTATCTCACTCATTTGTGACAGGTCCGCCGGCAGTGCGATGCACTCGCCCGAGGCGCTGAGTTCATCGGCCAGGCTGGCACAGGCGTCGCCTTTGCGCGAGGAGATATAGGTTTTAACGCCGCTTTCCACCAGGCCTCTGGCGATCATCTCGCCAATGCCGCGGGACCCTCCGGTCACCAGCGCCGTGCGTCCGGACAGGTCAAATAGTTTTTCCAACATAGGTCGTCTCCTCATCGGTCAGGTTGGTTACTTTACTCCCAAATGCAATGGGCGAATAGAGTCAGGTCCGGGTCCCGGCGCCGGTCTCGCGCCGGTGGCCGGCGTAGACCCAATCGGCAAACTCCTCGACGGCGTGCACCACCCGCTGGGTGCGCAGCGACGGGAACAGATCGAATGCGTGTTGGGCCCGGGGTATTTCGGCGTAGACGACCGGCTGCTTTGAGACCGCGCGCAGGGCATCGACGAAGTGGCGACCCTCGGCCGCCGGCACCAGGGTGTCGGTATCGCCTTGGATCACAAAAAACGGCGGCGCCTGGGGGTGCACGTGCACGATCGGCGAGGCCAGCCGGTAGGTATCGGGTGACTCTTGCGTCGGCGACTTGATGACCATGCGCTCCAGCCAGCTCTCCAGTCCGTTGTTCAACTGCTGCCGGTTGCTGTTGCAAAAATCGTAGATGCCGTAGAAGGGTATGCACCCCTGCACGCGGGTGTCGGCGCCTTCGAAGCCCGGTTGCCACTGTGTTTGGTTCGGTGTCAGCGCCAGCAGCGCGCTCAGGTGGCCGCCGGCCGAGCCGCCGGTGGCCAGAATAAAGTCCGGGTCGCCACCGTACTCGGCGATATGGGTTTTCACCCAGGCCAGGGCGCGTTTGCAGTCGATAATATGGTCCGGAAAAGTCGCCAGCGGACTTAAACGGTAGGAGATGGCCACGCACACCCAGCCGTGGGCGGCCAGGTGGTTCATCAGCGGCAGCGCCTGGCGGTCTTTGCTGCCGAGTTTATACGTCCAGGCACCGCCGTGAATCTGTAACAACACCGGCCGGGGCGAGGTGACGGACCGGGGCCGGCGTATATCCAGCTTCAGGTTCAAACCGTTGCTGCGGTGAAAAATGATATTTTTCAGGCACTCCACCTCGGGGTGGTATTCGGTGCTTTTAATCATCGAGGCCAGCGGCCGCAGCAGGGCCCGCCGGTCGATGGTGTTGCGCGGCGGCTGGGTTATCGCGTCGCGGTAGTTCGGGCCCAGGTCCCGCTCCAAGCTGTTGCGCAGCAGTCCGGGCAGACGCATGCTGCTGCCGTAGTGAACGGCCATGGCCGTCCAGGCCGCCAGCATTACCACCAGACCCACAGTGCCCGCGAGGCCGGACAGGGCGCCGAAGGCGGCAAACAGCGCGGTGATCAACACCTGCAACGCTATCACGTGGGGTGCGAGCTCACCGGCCAACAGGCCGAATACAAAACTCACCGAAGCGCCGTAGGTGTGCCGGTAAACCGGGTGGTAGAGGTTGTAGCTCAGCCAGCCGCAAGCCAGTGCAAACAGCAAGAACAACCAGGTCATAGTCGCCTCCCAGCGCTCCAGTTAAGGTTTTTTCCCGGCGCCGGGGGCCAGGTGGTGAAGTTCGAGCCCGAGTCGGGTAGTGCAGGTCCACGCCATAGCGGTTGGCGATATGCGGGGAAACGTCCCCGGGTAAGTGGTTTCCTCCCGCTGTCCCGGTTTATTTTTTATGGCGGGATACCAGAGTTGTACCGGAAGACGGCGGTCTGATTTTGGTGCCGCCATGGTCTCGCGGTCAATTTGCGCGATGTCCACCTGATCCGGGTTCACCAGTACCAGCCGGCGCACGCCCACCGCGAACTCGCCGCGGTGAGCCAATTCCGGTGCGTCGGCGCCGGGTACGGCGTACAGCGGTCGAGCTGCGGTTGCCGCCGCGGCGCAGATACTACTGAGTACAACCAATGTCAGAATAGCAGGGCTGATCAGACGAACTGTCGTTTGCAGCATGCGGTGCTCTGTTGCAGGTTTTCGTGACGGTTTGGCGCGGGTTTTCGGAACAGCTCTTGGTGCCGGGCTATGATAAGGCAAACCGGCGGGCATGGCTATTGACACTTTCATCAATAGTGGGGCCGGTGGTGTGTAATCCCGGAATCCGTGATGATGCCGCCTGGAAAGGACGCGAAAAATCGGAGAACGGCGTGTAATCCCGGCGCCTGTGATGATGCTGGTGTCAAATGACTTGCTTGTCTGCCAGCTTCTGCAGGGTTTCGGCATCGCAGTCGAGCAGTGTTCTCAAGACTTCCCGGGTATGTTGTCCTAACAAAGGCGGCGGGTGATTCTGTACCAGTTGGTTGCGACTCATCTTAATGGGGTTGCCCGGCAGTTGCAGATCGTCGTTGTGGGGGTGTTGCAGCGACAGCCGCATACCTCGCGCCAGGATTGAGGGATCGTCGAACGTTTGCTCAATAGTGTTGATGGGGCCGCAGGGCACATCAGCCTGTTCGCAGGCACTCAGCAGTGCCTCGCTGGTATGTTGCTGCATCGCCGGCGCCAGTTGCTCGATAACGAATTCGCGGTGTTTCACCCGCTGCGGGTTGGTGTTGGCACGGGGGTCTGTGGCCAACTCGGGAATGCCTAACAGCCGGCACAGGTTGGCAAACTGTTTGTCGTTACCTACCGCGATGATGATATGGCCATCGGCGGTGGCAAAGGCCTGGTAGGGCACGATATTCGGGTGGGCATTGCCGAGTCGTCGCGGCACCTGATGGCCGACCAGGTAGTTGGTGGCCTGGTTGGCGAGGATGGCTGCCGATGTGTCCAGCAGCGCCAGGTCGATATGTTGGCCCAGGCCCGATTGCACCCGTTCCAGCAGAGCGCCCTGAATCGCGATGGCTGCATACAGGCCGGTGACCAGGTCGGTGATGGCGACACCGACTTTGACCGGCTCGGCGCCGGGGCTGCCGTCGGGTTGGCCGGTGATGCTCATCAGGCCGCCCATGGCCTGGATCAGGAAGTCGTAGCCCGGGCGCCGGGCGTAGGGACCGGTCTGGCCGAAGCCGGTGATCGAGCAGTACACCAGTTGCGGGTTGAGCGGTTGCAGCGACGGGTAGTCGAGGCCGTATTTTTCCAGGCCGCCGACTTTGAAGTTTTCCACCAGTACATCCACCTTTCCGGCGAGCTGGCGGATCAGTGCCTGTCCCTCGGGTTGGGTGATATCGATGGTGATGGACTTCTTGCCGCGGTTGGCGGCCAGGTAGTAGGCGGATTCGGTGTCGTCGCCGTGCTGGTTGTCGAGAAACGGCGGTCCCCACTGGCGGGTGTCGTCACCGGTTTGCGGGCGCTCCACTTTAATCACTTCGGCTCCGAGGTCGGCGAGTATCTGCCCCGTCCAGGGACCTGCCAGTACGCGGCTCATATCGAGCACGCGAAAGCCTGCCAGTGGTGTATTCGGTGTGGAGGGGGTGGTTTCAGGATTCTTTTTTGCCTGCATAGAATAAGCGTCTGCGTTAGAGATTGTTCAGGCGGCAAGGTGCCATCAATCCGGTATCGGAGTCAAATAACCGATACGCTCTGCTGCGTGCAGTGGCGCGATCATGATTGTTTTTTAACGAGTGGGAGTGCCGCCTAACACGGGCCCAATACATTTTGAGTGCTACCGGGCATTCGCAATTTACTTAGTGGACACCAAATTGTCTGTGACCGCAGGCTTCATCCCGGGCGTCTGGCGCCCAAACCACAACACCAGCAGCCCGGCGCAAAACGGCAACAAACGCTCGGCGATATCCCCCGGAGTATTGGGCAACAGATAGAAAACCACCGCCAATGTGAAACCGGTCAACATGGCGGCGAAGACAGCCCCGGGTTTTACCTCGACACCGGCCAGGCGGAAAAACACGGGGGGTCCAAACGCCGCCCCTATGGCGATCCAGGCAAACAGGACGCGGTCGAAAATACTGGCCGGCAAGGCGATCGCCACCACTATCGCGAGCAGGCACAGTACCCCGATGGCCAGGCGCGAGATCAACAGGCGCCGGTTGGGAAAGACTTTGCTCAAACCCAGGTCGTAGGATACCGCGGAGGCGGCCACCAGTAGCATGCTGTCGGCGGTGGACATAATGGCTGACAGTACCGCCGCCAGCACGATCGCGCTTACCAGGGGCGGAAACAATTCACTGGTGAGATGGATGAAAATGGTTTCGGGGTTGTCGATTGCCGGTACCAGCACCCGGCCCGCCAGGCCGAGAAAGCACATGCCGGCAAAGACTGTGGCATACCAGCCTACCGCCAACAGCCGCGCCTGGCGCCAGGCGCGCTCGTCGCGCAGCGCCATAAAACGGGTGAGCAGGTGCGGTTGCCCGAAGGTACCGGTGCCGGTGGCCAGTGAACCCACTACGATACCTATGGCCAGCAGCCCCGTATGGCGGCCGGTCCAACTCAACTGGTCGGCGCTGCTGAACCGGGCCAGGCCCGCGCCGAAACCCTCGAAGCCACCCACGGCGAGCAGTGCGCTCAAGGGCAACAGGATGGCGGCCGTCACCATCAACAGGCCCTGTAACGTATCGGTCAGACTCACCGCCCAAAAGCCCCCGAGCAACGTGTAGATCATAATGATCAGTCCGCCGAGGAGGATACTGTCGGCCATGCCCAGATCGAAAGTGGTGGCAAAGGTGTTGCCGGCACCCTGGAATTGGGAGGCGATATAAAAAAGAAAGGAGACCAGCAGGATCAGGGAAGCCACCCTGACGGTGAGCGGGCGAAAGGGGTTGCGGTCCGGCGTGGCGGTGTGAACCAGGAATTCAGTCAGCGTCAGCACCCGATGCCGGTGACTGTAGCGCATCATGCGCGGCGCCAGCCACCACCAGTTGATGGCGCAGCCGATCACCACACCCAGTGCAATCCACAGGGCCGAAAGACCCAGCATATAGGCGGCCCCGCTCATACCCAGCAGGGTCCAGGCGGAGGCGGCGCTGGCGGCATAACTGATCGAGGCCACTACCGGCCCCAGGGCCCGCCCCCCCAAAAAGAAGTCTTCCTGGCTTTTGGTGCGGCGCTGCGCCCAGAGGCCAATGGTGATAAGTACCAGTTTGTAGATCACCAAGGTGATCAATACGACTTTTGTGTCCATCGCGATACCGGGTGCCGGCCCGCGCCGGTCAGTTGTTTTTTTCGTCAAGCATGCCCGCCCGGCGGGCAAAAGCCAACTGCCGGATAGCCACTATGCGATTATCGCTATAAATGATCTATTGGTATACCTTTATATTTGATCGTTGTATCAGGTCTGCCGGCGCCGCCGGATGCGATCGGTCTGGTACTATTGGTACCAGTGCGCGGACCAAAAACACAGGAGTATTACACCGTATGGGAAATTTACTGATTATTCTGGGGGTTCTGTTTTTGTTGCTGATAGTGGCGGTGCCTTTGATCGAGCGTTTCGGGGGTAAGCAGTCCGATGCCGATATCAGCAAAATGAGCCGGTATATCCTGCCATTGATAGCGCTGCTGCTGGTGTTGCAGGCGATCAGGCATTTTTTCTTTTGATACGGGTCGCCAGCAGTCGGTCCAGGGCATTGGCAAAGGCCTGGCGCTCCGTCTGGCCGTAGGGCGGCGGCCCGCCGGAGACCTGTCCGGCACTGCGCATCTCTTCCATAAAGTCACGCATTTGCAGCCGCTGGCGAATATTTTCGCTGGTGTAGCGTTCGCCCCGGGGGTTCAGCGCTACCGCGCCTTTTTCGACCACCTCCGCCGCCAGGGGAATATCCGCAGTAATCACCACGTCGCCGGGCTCGACTTCCTGCACGATCAGGTTGTCCGCGACATCGAAACCGCTGCCGACCTGCAGCGCGCGGATATACGGTGACTTCGGTATCGCCAGGGGTTGGTTGGCCACCAGAGTGGTCAGCACCTTTACCCGGGCGGCGGCGCGAAACAGTATTTCTTTGACGGGCTTGGGGCAGGCGTCGGCATCTACCCAAATCTTTAGTTCACTCATAGTGTTTTATGCTACAGGATAAAGCGCTCGAGGTGGTAACCGCCGCTGCGGTTTGAAATACTCGATTACCGGGGCCGGCGCTAATAGTCAATCGAGGCACTCGGCAGATCGATCCAGAAGGTGCTGCCCCGGCCCTCAGTGGAATCGACGCCGATGCTGCCATGCATCAGTTCGGTCAGGGATTTGGCTATGGTCAGGCCGATGCCTATGCTCTTGGCCCCGGATTTTCCCAGGTGTTGAAAAGACTCGAACAGGTTGTCCTGGGCTGCAGCTTCAATACCCGGGCCGTTGTCGGCGACGCTGAAGCGGATTTTTTTATCTGCCAGGAAGTGGGTGTGCAGGGTAACGCTACCCTGATCTCGATTGTATTGAATGGCATTGATGATCAGGTTGAGCAGTATCTGGCGCGCGCGGGTCGGATCGGCCATCACGACGCCGGGGCACTCGTTGACGATCAGCGTCACGCCGTGCTCCTCCGCCAGCGGTGCCAGTAAGCCGGCGCACTCCTGCACCAGCGCGCAGGCCTCCACCGGTTCCAGTTGCACCTTAATCCGATGTTTCTCTACGGCGGCGAGGTCGAGCACGTCTTCGATAAGGCGCTCCAGGTATTCGCCGGCCACCAGTATTTCTTTGGCCGCCCGCTCGCGCCGCGCTCGCTGTTTTTCATCGTCGGCTGCGGCCAGTTGTATAATTTGGGCAAAACCCATGATGGCGTTCAGGGGTGTTCTGAATTCGTGGCTCATTTGTGAGAGAAAAGTCGATTTCGCCTGGCTGGCTTCTTCGGCGTTTTGTTTTGCCACTTCCAGTTGCCGGGCGCGGTCGGTGCTGAGTACCTGCAAGGTGATGTTTTCTTTGGTGTTGAGGTGAAAGTCGCGCGCCAGGCGCAGAATCAACAGGAAAAAAATTGCATAGATAAAACCCATAACGATCAATACCCGGTCATCGGTGTTCAGAAACTGGATACTGATCGGGGTCGTGGCCAGAAGAATAAACAACAGTGCCATCGGCCAGCGGGACGACAGGCTGGTTACAGAGCCGACGCTCATACCGCCCACCACGAAGGCGAGAAAAACCTGGTGTAATACCGAGTGCTGGGCAAACAACAAAACGCCGGCGCTGCTCCAGATGACGGCGCTGGCGATCACGCCGATTAAAAAACGCCGTTCCCAAACAACGGCGGCGGATGCCGCCGGTTGTTGCTTTTTATACTGCAGGTATAGCAACAGGCGTAGGAGTGTGGTCGCCAGCAGACCCAGCAGCCAGCCGATCAAAACCGGGTGCGCGATAACTTGCCAGAGTGCGACGGAGATCAGTCCTGAGTTAATGACCGTGGCGATAAGCGCTTGCGGGAAACGGTCATACAGTATGCGGACCTGCTGATGACGAATTTCCTCAGCCTGTCTGGGGGTTAGGTCGAACATCCTTCAATGATGCTGGGTCGCATGCCTCCCTGAGTGGGTGGGACGGAGGTCCCACGGTGCATGGAACCTCTATTGACCATAGCAGATCTGGCAATCAAATACTGGAAAAAGTGTTATTGAAGCCTTTCAGTATTTTGACTTCGCCGCGCTTCATGCGGCGGCCGAGCTTGGTGGTCAGGGCCAGCGACACCTCCTCTGTCAGCACTTCGCGCAGGCCGGTGGTGGGGGACTCGGCATAGACGGCAATATCGATAGTCGGCTGCAGGGCGTTTTCCCGTTCCAGCACAATGTAGTTGCCGCCGCCGCGGCTTTTCCATTTGCCGCCGCTGCCTGGCGCATAGCCGATTTCCTCAATGGCCATTTCGACCTCACCCTGCAATTCCCTCAGTGTGTAGCCGTCGTGGGTGGAGACGGCCCGGAAAAACGACACGCGCTCGTGCCCGCTGGTGACGCAACCGCTCAGGCTGAGCAACAGGGCGAGGCCCAACGGGAGTGACAACCGCACCCAAAACCGGGTGGATGTGAGGAACAACAGGTGGGTGGAGTGTTGCAACAAAACACCTCAATTTATCGGTTAGCGGACCATCCGTTCATTCAGGACGCGCGGAAATTTTTGTCGATATGTAGTCCAGTTTATGCGTTTTGCCGGCGCAGACCAAGATAAAAAAGCACCGAAGTTCAGAATGAACGGCGGCGACGAGTGGCGCCGATCGGGTGGGTGGCGCAAAAATCATTTGCCGCTGAGGGTTTGGCGACTGTTACGGGCGTGGCTTTGGGTCTGGTTTCAGGCGTCGGGTGTTGCCGCTACCGGCCAGCCCGACGCCGGTGTCCCCGCGCTCAGGTGGTAACAGCACGGCGGCTGTTGCCACTGTGGTGTCCGTCGCCGGCGGTATCGCCGCGCATGCTCCAGGCGATAACACTGAGCACTACTATTTCGAAAACCAGTGCCCCGTACTGCACTGCGTCCGGACTGCCGTCGGCGATAAAACCGATCACGCGTCCCGCCGCCAGGCCGCCGATCAGCGCCGCGGCGGACCACAGCGCCGGCAGTTGGTAGTGGGCGCGATAGGCCGCGCACAGATAGAACAGGCCCAGGCCCAGGAACATGCCGCCATAGGCAGCGCGCAGCTCGATAAAAGCCGGCGGCGCCAGGGGTTGGAGTTGCAGCGTTGCCGCCAGATTGCCCGGCAGTGTGAGTGAGAACAGGCCGAACAGTATGCTGGCGGCACCGGTGATTGCGAGTAACCATTTGCGTCGGGTCATAGTGGTGTTCCTTTAATTGAGCTTAGGCTGGAAATGGTAATGGTATAAAACTTTGGCGTTGCCTCAATTACCCCTGAGGTAATGGTGCTCGGGCGACTTCAGTAAACCGCCGTTCGTGTTTACACCAGTGGTGCGGTAAACAGACGGTCACCCGCAGGCGTGTCGCCCGTTGTTTGAGCCGGCATCGCGCAGGTGAACATGGCGGTGACGGGACCGATCACGGGTGCAGCACTGCAGTGTTAAGAAAAGAAATGTCATTTGATTTATTGAGACGGGATCGGTAGATTCTTCGAGCTAAATCGATCGATTTTAATTCAGCGGTGGTGAGTTTGTCGTACACACAAGAGCGTACGCCCATAAAATACCTCAGCGTGACCATGGCGATGGTTCTGGTCTGCAGCCTTGCCGCTGTTCGATCCGCGCATGCGGATGTTAATCCGGACACAGGTGAGGTACATGGGGCGAACGAGGCGGCTGCAGCGAAGGTGCGCATCTACGGCCACGCATTGAACTATCGCCTTCAGGAACGAGGCGAGGAGCAGTACAATAAATTGTTCCACCAATTGGCGGCCATGGGCCTGGAGTTTGAACTGGTGGTGCGGCCACTGACCCGGGTAATGCGCCGCTTTGCCGAGGGTTCCGGTTGCTTTTTCCCGACGTCGATGAATGCGATAAAAATGGCGGTGCCGCACCTTGCGTCCATGCCGTTGGTGGCTTCGGCGCCGGTCGATCAGATCAGTCTCAGAGTTTTTACCCGTGCCGGGGCCGGCAAAATAACCGACCTCCAACAGTTAAACGGCAGGCGGGTGGCGTTGTGGAACGGCCTCGATCCGGAGATTTTTTTGCAGGGGCTCACCGTCAAAGTGGAAACCACACCCAGCGAGGAAGTCCGTGTGCGGATGCTGGAGGCGGGCCGCATCGATGCCATCCTGGGTTTTACGCCGGATGTGTTGCTGGCGGCCGATGCCCTGGCCCTGGCCCCACCCCATTACGACGAATCACTGGCGCTGTTTCGCGATGAGGGCGCATCACTTATTTGTCACGAGAGCCCGGTGACGCGCAGATTTGTGGCGCAGTTTGATCAGTATCTCGAAAGACTGAAAAAGTCCGGCGAGCTGCGTAACATTCTGGGGCCGCATGTCGAGGTTGTACTTTAGCGGCGATATCACCACGCCGGTGCCGGGTCAGCCAAGTTCCCGATCCTCTTTTCCCGTGTACTCGATGTCCGCCACTTGCAGAGGTGCGAAGTGCCCCGGTTCCCGATCGGCGGTGTCGACATAGCAGGCGGTGATACCACTGAACACCACGGCGGAAAAAATGCGATAAACCTCCTGCGCACTGAAATCGAGATCGGATAAAAACGCCGATACATAGCCGTTGATATTCATTGACTCGTCAAACTGCGCGCTCAGAAGTGCCTCGATTTCGTAGGCCAGCCGCAGATGGGGACCGGTTTCGAAGTGATGCTGTCGGGCAACCCGCTCGAGCGCAGGGATGCGTTCGTCACCCTTGGCCACCGGACGGGCATAACCCATTAAGTAGGGTTTACCATTGTGTTTCTTTACCTCCCGGGCCACGAACTCGGCCGCGCTCAACGCCGGTGCCGACACCTCGCGACGGGCCCGCTGGATAAACTCTATGCCCTCGACAATGGGTCGTATACCGTAAGCGCGGGAGTCGCTCGCCATAATGCCGGCGCTGGTGGCGGCGACCACGCTGGCGCCGCTCGCCCCGCCTAGGGCGCCGATGCGGTTGCACCAGATGCGCGGATCGGGCCAGCTCAGGCAGATATGCACCGCCTCGAACCAGTCGGCGAGCCCTTTACTCGGCATGCGCCCGGTGGCGTTGAGCACCACCACCTGCATATAGGAGTAGTGGCCGACCAGTTCATTGATCAGGTCGTAGCCGTGGCTTTCCACCCCCGCGCCGATGCGCCACATACCCTTCTTGCTTTTGATCCTGCCCCGCAGTTGCTGCCACGATTGATAATTCACGAGGTCGGCTCCGCGGACTGGCGCGCAGGCGTGCACGCATACGCAACCTCGTAGCAGTCGTCCGGCTCGAACAGCATACTGGTCAGCGGCTTGTTGGCGAACTCCACACCGTGAGCCAGCAGGCCCGGGGCGGCCATCAATTGCATCAGGCCATTGCCCTGGCGCGGCTGAAAGCCCAGGTCTGCCAACACCGCCGCGCACAGGCCGCTTTTCAAAATGCCGAGGTGGCCCGATCGCAGTGCTTCGTGAAGTTGCGCCGCCCAGCGGAGTATTTTGCCCGCCTGTTCATCGACCAGCGTGTAAAGCAGTTTTTCCGCGTAGGGGTCCGGGTCGCCGTAGAGAGTACCGAAGCCCGGCAGCTGTGTCGCATCTGACTCAGCACAGTCGCGTGCAGGTTTGCGACTGGCGCGGCGCAAAAAGCGCATTGCGTCCTCCACTGTTGCCGCGCCGTCAAATTCACCGCCGAAAATGGACAGCGCTATCGGCAGCACATTGACACTCATGGTCTTGCCGACACCGGCGGTGATACTCGCCTGGGTGGCCGGATGGCGCGGACCGGGATTGATCAGTCCGATCATCAATCGCCGGAACAGCTGGCGCTCGTGGTGATCGGGCAGCTCGCCGCGAAACAGCAGAAAGATGACGTCGGACAGTTCGTGATCGCGCATCAGTTCGAGGTGGTCATAGCCGTGAAGGCGGGACTGCCGGACCAGATACGGGTTGTGAGCAGCGGGTATTTCGCGGGTGATTTTGGTTTCGATACGCGGTGTAAATTTTTCACCGCGGCTGCGCACATTGGCGGAAGTCGAAGACATCTTTTTACTTATCCCCCCGGCGTGGCCGAACCGTTTACCGCCAGGCCTTTGATGCGATCACCCATCGGTGGTTGTTCGTCTCTGTCGATACGCACATCGATCAGGGTCGGGCCTTTTTTTGCAAACAGCCGATGGATATCCAGGGATTCCAGTTCATGGGGGGTGTTGACGACAATACCTTCAATGCCCATCGCCTCGGCCATGGCGGCATAGTCGATGCGGTTCAGTTGCCAGCCGATGGATTCCTGGCCGCCCATGTTCTGGCCGTGCATCACCATACCGAGGGCGGCGTCGTTCAGCACCATAAACACCACCGCCAACTTGTGTTGTGCCGCCACGGTGATCTCCTGCGCACCCATCAGGTATGAACCGTCGCCCACCAGGCACAGAGTCGGGGCCTTCGGATTACCGGCGGCGCTGCCGACGGCGGCGCCGATGGCCCAGGCCATGGAGCCATAGCCCATGGCCAGGCGGTAAAAACCCTGGTTGCTGGGGCTGGTCAGGTAATGCGTCGCCCACGACCAGGCATTGCCGGCGTCGACAAACACCCGTGCCTGGGTCGGCAGGTTGAATGTCAGATACGACATCAGGCGTTGCGGTTTAACCGGTACTGCGTCGCTCAGGCATTTTTCCGCCTCTTTCAGAGTCACGAAGTTGCCCAGCAGGTTTGCCTCGCCGCTGCCCGCCGAGGTGCGCCAGGTGCGACCCCAGCGACGCGCAGTGGCGACATTCTCAAGCAACCGTGAAAAAATCGTATCGAGATTGCCGAACACGTGCAGGTTGGCCATGGGCGAGCGGGTAAAGTGTTCGACCGACGAATCGATGTGTACCAACTTGGTGTTGAGCAGATCGCTGTTCCAGCCGCTGGTGCCCAGTTCGTCCAGCGCCGCCCCCACTGCCAGAACCAGGTCGACTTCGTGATCTTGAAACAGTCTTTTGGCGCTGTCGTGGCCGGCAAAACCGTAGACGCCGCGATACTGCGGGTGGGTCTCATCGACCCAGGTTTTGCCCATGGGGCCGGTGGCGAAGGCGGCGCCGGTGAGTTCTATAAACGCCATGATCTGGTTGCTGGCGGCGCCGGCGCCACTGCCGATATACATGGCGATGGTGTCCACTTGGCCGAGCTTCTCGCACAGGCGGTCGATCGCTGTTTCATCCGAGACGGAAAAGTCGTGGACCAGCAAATCTGAGTGTATGTGGGGCCTGATCTGGGCCGGTGTGCGCAGGATGTCCGATGGAATGCTGATATGGACCGGTCCCCTGGGGAGCCGGTGGGCCGCCATGATGGCCGATACCAGTTTGCTCTCGAACTGTTCGTGATGGGAGATCAGGGTATTGAACTGGGTACAGTGACGAAACAGCGCCACGGTATCGATGGCGGTACAACTGGATTCTTGTAGCGCCCGCTTGCCGAACTTGGGCAGCGGGGTCTGCGCGGTGATGGCCAGTATCGGTACCTCATCGGCCAGCGCCGAGCTGATACCGGTGATTAAATTGGTTGCCCCCGGACCGGTGGTTGCACAGACTACGCCCAGTTTGCCGGTTTCGCGGTAGTAGCCGTCGGCCATAAAAGCCGCGCCGCACTCGTGCCGGGCGACGACCAGTCTGGGCCCGCCGCGCCGCTCGGAGCGGGCCAGGGCATTCAGGAAGGGTTCGATGGCGCCGCCGGGAACGCCAAAAACGGTATCGATATGCAGCCGTTCGAGATACTCCACAATCATGTCGGCATAGGTACTTTCGTCGGCGGCCGGCGTTGCCTGAGGCTCCAGTCTGGTGACAACGGACCGCCGTTGCGGGGTTGGGGTTTGGGGGTGTTTAACGGGTTTCAGCATGGCTTTTACGCCTTCGAAGAGGAGGGTTCCTTCGCGTTGGGTGCGGAAAGCGCGAAATATAGACTAATGTTGTTTTTCATGCCACCGTCCGAAGTGGCCATTGGGGTTGATCGAGCTGCTACCTTTAAGTATCTGCATGGGGCACAGTGACCCGCTGAGTGCACTTATTTTCAATACCCCTTTTTAGGTTTGGCCGGCGTGGAATGTAAGCGCTTACTATTATCAAAATCATTTCGTCGTTTATGAAATTAAAAAATGTTTTTATATTCTTAAATAATATAAAGATAGCCTATACATTGCGAAAAACTTCACTGTGAAAAAAGCGTTTTTGTGTTTCCAAAAATCCATTGGCGCGGCTGGTGTCGGGATCGCGTGCGGGGAATATGATGGGCCCACCGCCGATACTGTGCTAACGTAGCGACCTCCCGATGCTTCTGCCGACGCCATGCCGGGCGGGTGATAGATAAAAATGGCCATGATAATAAAAAGTGTATTCGCTGCGTCTTACTGCGTCTGCTGTCTTGCGCTGCTGCCGGTCCCGTTGCCCTCCCACGCCTCGCGCAGTGCGCCACCGGCTGCTGCGCTGGAGGAAGTCGTGGTCACCGCGCGCAAGCGCGAGGAGCAGCCGCTGGCGGTGCCTGTCGCGCTCACCATTTTTACCCGTGAACAACTGGCGGCACCGACTCTGGATGATATTGCCGGTTTGGGAGCACTTACTCCCAATATGGATTTTACAGCTACCGCGCCGCTGGCCGGCAGCAGCAATGCGGCCACCGTCTTTATTCGCGGCGTCGGACAGAATGACTTTTTGCTGACCACAGATCCGGGTGTGGGTATCTATCTCGACGGCGTCTATATCTCGCGCGCCATTGGCGGTGTGCTGGAACTGGTGGACATCGATCGGGTCGAGGTGCTGAGCGGGCCGCAGGGCACGTTATTTGGTAAAAACACCATCGGCGGGGCGATCTCCGTCCATTCGCGGGTCCCCGGCATTGAGGCGGGCGGGCACTTGTCACTGATCTCCGGTGAGGCCAATCGACTGGACTTCAACGCCGCCGTCGAGGGCGCCCTGGCTGATAATCTGCAGGGTCGCCTGAGTGTGTTGTCGGAGCACCGCGACGGTTATGTAAAGCGCCTGCTGGGCGGCGCCGACCTGGGCGATATCGACCGCCGGACCCTGCGTGCCGGTCTTGCCTACCAACCGTCCGCACGCGCCGATATCCGTTTGTTTATCGACCACACTCACCAGCGCCAGGAGGCCATTGCCCAAAGTCTCCTGGCGGTGGTGGATTCCACCCCGTTGAAGGACCTCTACAATGCGGTGGTGGCCGCGCCCCTCGGCACCGCCTGGGATGCGCGCTGGCTCACCGGCGATCCGTTCACGACTTTCCAGACCGGACCGAGCCGGGATGACCTGGATATAACGGGTCTGTCACTGGCGCTGGATTACGATTTGGACTGGGCTCAACTGAGCGCTGTCAGCGGTTACCGGCGCCTCAACGCCGACTACGCCAGAGACCCGGATAATTCGCCGCTGCGCTACGGCCACAGCATCAACCGCGACGACCACAGGCAGTTCTCACAGGAGTTGCGGCTGGCGGGTGCGGCGTTCGAGCGGCGTCTGCAGTGGCTGGCGGGCGCCTATTACCTGCGCGAGCACGGCGTCAACCTGACGGAGGGTTTTCTGTTTTCCGGATTGTTTCAGGCGACCGGCAGACCCGATCTGGATTTTGATTTTAAGGTCAACAATGATCAGGTTACCGACAGCCGCGCGCTGTTTTCGCAGTTGAGCTGGCAGTTGACGGACCGGGCCAGTCTCACCGGCGGACTGCGCGCCATGACCGAGAAAAAGGTGTTCCGGGTCGACAACTTTGCCCTGGCTTCCGGTGTGCAGTTTGTCGGCCCCGTTAAAGTCTCCGATCGTTGGACTAACACTTCACCCATGTTGAGTCTGGACTATCAGTGGAATGACAATACCCTGGTCTACCTGAGTGCCAGCCGCGGTTTTAAGAGCGGCGGCTACAATGGGCGGCAGATCTTTCCCGGTCCGGTGGACCAGTTCGACCCCGAATCTGTCACCAGCTTGGAATTGGGCTTCAAAGCCCGGCTCGGGTACAGCGGGCTGGTGCTGGAGGCGGCGCTGTTTGACAGCAATTACGAGGATATGCAGTTTACGGTCTTGTCCGGCGATACCGGTGTGCTGATCCCGGTGATTAACAATGCTGCCAGGGCGCGCATTACCGGCGCCGAGTTAAAACTTGCGCTGCAAAATTCCCGCGGGTTGGCAGTGCAGGCCGGCGCCGGTTATCTGGACGGACGTTACACAGAACTGGACCCGGGTGTGGCGGTGGACAGGAATAAGGAACTGGTGCGCACCCCGCGCTGGAATATCTACATGAGCGGGCGCTACCGTTGGGGTCTGGGTGAGTACGGCTCGGTGCAGTTCTCCCTGGATGCGAGCTATAAAAGCAAGGTCTACCACGACCCGACCAATGTCGAGGCGATCGCCCAGGGCGGCCTCACACTCGTCAATACCGCACTCGGCTGGCAGGATGCGGGCGGGCGCCTGGGCGCGGAGGTGTTCGTCACCAACCTCACCGACAAAACCTACCTGTTGAGCGGCTCCACCGAACTGGCGGCATCCGGCGGTTCTGAAGGCCACTATGCCCGCCCGCGGGAGTGGGGGCTGCGCCTGAGTTATCATTTTTGATGCGAATGCCGGCTCGGTATTCTCAGTATTTGAGCACGTTATCGGTCACCAGCCTGGGGGTTTGCTGCGGCTGCAGGTATTTTTCCCTGAACGCCTCCGGGTGCAGCGGCCTGTCGAACAGGTAGCCCTGGTACCAGATATCGCTGTAACAATTCAGCCAGGCGGCTTGATCCTCTGACTCCACGCCCTCGGCCACCACGCGCAGGTTGAGCGTATCGGCGATGGCGATGACCGACGCCACCAGCGCCTCGTCCTGGGGATCGAAGATCAGGTCTTTGATGAAGGACTTGTCGATTTTGATTTTGTTGATGGGCAGGCGCTTGAGATAGCTGAGTGAACTGTAGCCGGTGCCGAAATCATCCAGCGCAAAGGTGAGGCCCTGCAGTTGCAGGACTTTCAGTTTTTGGATGACTTCATCGAGTCGCTGCAGCGCGGCGCCCTCGGTAATCTCGAACTCGATGCAGGTACCCGGCAGGTTGTATTGCGCCAGCGTGGATTCCACCCGCTGCACGAAATCGGAGCGGTGCAGCGTGCTGGCGCTGAGGTTGACCGAAAAGCGAAACTCCTCGGGCATTTCACCGGTACTGCGCAGGGCGTGAATGTACTGGCACACCTCTACAAAAACGAGTTGATCCACTTCCCTGATCATGCCCGAGCTTTCGAGAAAGCCGATAAACTCCAGCGGCGACACCATCCCCCGCTCGGGGTGGTTCCAGCGGATCAGCGCCTCGGCCGCCGCCAGCTTACCGGACTGGCCGTCGATGATCGGTTGTACCCGCAACACAAACTGCTGGCTCTGAATGGCGGTGCGCAGTTCAGATTCCAACTGCACCAGGTTGTTGGCCTCGGTGGCCATGGACTCCTCGAAAATCTGGCAGCAATTGCGGCCGCTTTGTTTGGCTTTGTACATGGCGGTGTCGGCGAAGCGCAGCAGTGATTCCGTGTCGCTCTCGCCGTAGGGATAGATGACGATGCCGATGCTGGCGCTGATAATGAACTCGCGGTTTTCCAGTGTGATCGGGGTGCTGATCCTGTCCAGTAGCCGCTTGGCCAGCTCCGTCGCCTGCTGCTTGGCAAAATCGATATCGTTGTGCAAATCAGGCAGACTGAGAATGAACTCATCGCCGCCGAGCCGCGCCAGGGTGTCGGTCTGGCGTTTTTGTGACTGCATCTGTTGCGACAACTGCAGCAGTAACTGATCGCCGAGCGAATGCCCGAGGGTATCGTTGATACGCTTGAAGTCGTCCAGGTCGATAAACAGCAGCGCGCCGTAGGAGCCGGTGCGGCGGCAGCGGGAAATATCCATTTTCAAATGGTCGTAGAGCATATTGCGGTTGGGCAGGTCGGTGAGGGTGTCGAAGTAGGCCAGGTGTTCCACCCGTTCCTCCGCTTCGACCCGCCCGGTGATATCCGCACCGATCACCAGCACGCAGGATTCGCCGTAAAAGTCGAAGGGGATATACGACATCTGCATGGCGAAGACGACGCCCTTGGCATCGGTGAGGCGTTGCTCCATGTCGAGACTTTTGCGCTTGTCCGAATCGGCTCGCTTGATGTTGATCAGGATCGCATTGGCCTCCTTGTCACTGATGGCCTTGTGAATACCGTAGTAGTTTTTGCCGATCAGTTTGCCGTGCGCCTGGCCGTAGAACCTCTCGGTGGCGATATTCAGGAACACAAACTCGCCGCTTTTATTGACGGCAAAGATCTGGTTCGGACTGGCGTCCAGGATAATGCGCAACTGCTGCTCGCTCTGGGTCAGTCCGGTCTGGCGCTCCTCGAGGGTGGCGATAAAGGCATTGGCGGCCTCTACAATCTGCCCGAGTTCGTCCGACTTGTGACCTTTGACGTGGTCGATGCGCCGGCCCTCGGTGTGGTCCGGGCGGATGGTGGAGAACTTGTTGGAAATCTGGATCAACGGGCGGGTCAACGCGTAGTGGTAGAGCACCATAAGCACCAGCGCCAGGCTCATATTGCGCAGCAGTCCGGAGATGAAAATAGTGGTGGAGCGGGCGTAGAAAGGCGCCAGCGCCAGGTCGTTGCTGATACGCAGTACAATGCGTCCCTCGTAGGTGCCATCGCTATAAATCAGGTCGAGTTCATACTGTTTGATTTCGTCCATCAGCAGTTGCGTGAGCCACAGCGTACCTGAGGGGCCCGGCTCCCGGCGGTGTTCGGCCATGATTTGGTTCTTATCATCGAGAATGGCGGCGTAGGTGAGGAAGTTGTAGTATTCCAGTCCCTTGACGACTTCGCCGGCCAGCGTGCTGTCCAAAAGATGAACAGCCCGCTGTGCGGGATTTTCGGTAACGCGAAAAATTTCCTGAATGTTGTTGTCGATGGCGTGGCGCTGGTCGCTCAGGTCCATGTAGACCTGTACCAGGGCAACGATGACCCCCAGGGTCAGGGCGATAGCCAGGCTTGAACGCATCAGTTTGAAGGCGATGCGGTTAAAAAACTCAATCCTCATAAGGCTGCCCTTATATCCTTCCAGGGTGACAGGGGCGGTGAGTAAAAGAGTACCCTATTCATTCCCCTGGTCACAATAGGGACGGTTCAAACGCCGCGCAAAACCGGCGATCAACGAGGGCGGCGCCCATGCACAGCGACAAGTTATTGGAGATAGTCAACGCCACTGTTTACCGGGGTGAAACCCGGGTATTTGAGCGGCTCTCGCTGGATATTGAGCGGGGGGAAAACGTTGCTATCATGGGCCCCAACGGCGCCGGTAAAAGCACGTTGTTGAAGCTGATCACCCGGGAAGTTTACCCTGTGGTGCAGCCCGATTCCCATATCCGGGTGCTGGGTCGCGAACTGATCGACATCCGTAGGCTGCGCTCAGTCATCGGTCTTGTCTCCCATGATCTGCAAGCCGGCTACCTGGCTTGTGCAACCGGCTTCGATGTGGTGGTGTCGGGTTTTTTCGGATCGGTGGGTATGTACCGGCATTTGCAACCGAGTGCCGAGCAGTTGCAGCGGGTCGAGGCGCTGCTTGAACGCCTGGGGCTGGTCGCGCTGAGGGAGCGCATGTTCATGCATCTGTCCACCGGCCAACAGCGCCGGTTGCTGCTGGCCCGGGCGCTGATCCACGAACCGCAAACGCTGATTCTCGACGAGCCGACGGCGAGTCTGGATATCGGCGCGGCATTCGAATTGTTGCGCACGCTGCGCCGGCTCAGTGACACGGGTACCGCGCTGGTGCTGGCGACCCATCATATTGAAGAGATTATTCCCGAGGTCGACACGGTGGTTTTGGTGGCCGGGGGTAAGGTAGTTGAGCGCGGCCGTAAGCGGGATGTATTGACCGATGCCGTACTCAGTGAGTTGTACCGCACGCCGCTGCGGGTCCTTGAGCGCGACGGGTATTACCGGGTGATTCCGGCTTGACGGAGTGGGCGGGTAACCGCTGGTCTGTTAAACCGCTAATCTGTTGCCGGTGAGTCTGTTAATAAAGGTTAAACGTATTGCTTTGTGCAGTACTTTCGTTACCATCTGCTCGGGTTGGTGTGAGTCGCCAGGGCGCGCCGTGGCGGCGTTATTGTCCCCATGGAGGCCAGACCGATCAATTCGCACATATTTGGTTAAAGAGGTGCGATTCAAGTCTGAACGATTACTGCGGAAGCTTGCCAGGGATACGTTGTAAAAAAATGCTACCTATGGAGATGGTTTGGTAATGGCGAATAACAACGCGGAGTTGCTTTCTCAGTTGCGCATCAATCGCGACGTCGCGGAAACCGATTCCCCCCGCTATGGCCTCTGGGGAGGACTGGTCGGATTGGCGCTGGTCCTGGCGGGACTGCTCTACTGGTTTTTTTCCGGACCGCAGGTCATTGCGGTGAATGTCGAGATGGCGCGGGTATCTCTGTTACAGACCGGTGGCAACAGTGTGCTGGATGCTACCGGCTATGTCACCGCCAGGCGCCAGGCTACCGTCTCCTCAAAAGTCACCGGCAAAGTGCTGGAGGTGTTGGTGGAAGAGGGCATGGCCGTGGAGGAGGGACAGGTGGTTGCCCGGCTCGACGATGTCAATCTGCGCCGCCGGTTCGATCTGGCGACCGCCAGTCTGGCAACGGCCAAGACCCGGGTGTTGGAAGCGCGGGCCCGGGCCACCGAAGCACAGCTCAACCTGCGCCGGGTGGCGGAGTTGACCCGCCGCAAACTGACCAGCCAGGCAGAACTCGACGCCGCTCAGGCTCAATACGATTCACTCAATGCGCAGTTGGCCACGCGGCGGGCGGAGGTTGTCACCGCTGAACGGGAAGTGGCGCTGCGACAGCAAGACCTCGACGACCTGATGTTGCGGGCCCCGTTTGCCGGTGTGGTGGTGACCAAAAACGCCCAACCCGGCGAGATGATATCGCCGGTGTCCGCCGGCGGCGGTTTTACCCGCACCGGTATTTGCAGCATTGTGGATATGGATTCTTTGGAAATCGAGGTGGATGTCAACGAGGCATACATTCAGCGGGTATTTCCCAAGCAGGTGGTGGAGGCCAGCCTCGAGGCCTATCCCGATTGGAAAATTCCAGCCAAGGTCATCGCCATTGTCCCCACCGCCGATCGGCAGAAGGCCACGGTGCGGGTGCGCATCGGTTTCGATCAGTTGGACCCGCGTATTTTGCCGGATATGGGCGTAAGGGTGGCGTTTCGCGGCAGCCAGCCGGCAGCGCCGGCCGGTGCCGCGACACCGGCGGCCAAACCCGAGGGTATCCAGGTGCCGGACTCGGCGCTGGTAACCGACGATGACGGTTACGCGATCTATGTGGTGAGCGCGAATGTGGCCGAACGCCGCGCCGTGACCGTCGGCGATCGCAACGGCAGGCGGCGCCAGGTGCTATCCGGATTGCAGCCCGGCGAGAGCTATGTCGTCGAAGTACCCGAGGCGCTTTATGACGGCGCTGCGGTGGCGCCAAACTGACGGCGGCACGGCACAGTTGCCTCGTCGGGAGGGCTGCCTTATTGAAAGAGCTGCGTCGCGAACGAGCGGCTTTACCAAAATTAAAACAGATGCAAAAAAGGTGTGAACATGGAACAGGATATTCTGGTCGACCTCAAGCAGATTGAAAAATCTTATCGCAAAGGTAAAGAGACAGTGAAGGTACTGTCGGGCCTGGATTTGGAAATAAAACGCGGCGATTTCCTCGCCCTGATGGGGCCCTCCGGCTCCGGTAAATCGACACTGCTGAATTTACTCGGCGGCCTCGACAGCCCGACCTCGGGAAGTCTCAGAATCGACGGTGATCAGATCGACAAACTCAGCCAGGGTCAGCTCACCCGCTGGCGCGCCCGACATGTCGGGTTTATCTTCCAGTTTTACAATCTGATGCCGGTGTTGACCACCGAGCGCAACGTGGAGCTGCCGCTGTTGTTGACCAAGCTCTCAAAGAAGCAGCGCAGACAGCATGTGGATACGGCCTTGGCGCTGGTGGGGTTACAGGATCGGGCCAAACACTATCCGTCGGAGTTGTCCGGCGGCCAGGAGCAACGGGTGGCCATCGCCCGCGCCATCGTCTCCGATCCCACGTTGCTGTTGTGCGACGAGCCGACGGGCGATCTGGACCGCGCCACGGCCGATGAAATTCTGGACCTGCTGCGGGATTTGAACGAACAGCAAAACAAGACCATCATAATGGTCACCCACGATCCCAAGGCGGCGGATCATGCCAAGCACACGCTCAATTTGAACAAAGGCGCGCTGGAACACTGATAGCCGATAATCGGTTTGACGGCTGCCGTGCCAGCGGCGCGCGTTCAAACCGAGTGCCGGGGGAGGGAGAAAAATGGCTTACTTATATTTTGTTTGGCGCAATCTGCTGCGCAAAAAAACCAGAACACTGTTAACTGTATTGTCGATCGTGGTGGCATTTATACTCTATGCCGCCCTGGGGACGCTGAACTACGCGTTTAGCATGGGTGTGGACCTGGCCGGCGCCGACCGCCTGATCACTATTCACAAGACCTCACTGATACAACAGTTGCCCTACAGTTATGTCAACAAGGTGAGGTCGGTCGAGGGGGTCGCCGATGTCACCCACGCCACCTGGTTCGGCGGCTATTACCAGGACCCGAAAAACCAGTTTCCACAATTTCCGGTGGTGGCGGAGGAGTACTTCGCCATGTACGACACGGTTGTATTGCCGCCGGAGCAGATGGAAGCCTGGCGCAAAAACCGGCTCGGCGCGGTGGTGGGCCGCTCGCTGGTGGAGCGCTTTGGTTGGAAAGTGGGAGACCGGGTTCCCCTCAAAGCGCTCTACGACAAAAAAGACGGCGAGCGGGTCTGGGAGTTTGTGATCGAGGGTATCTACGAGGCCAGGGAAGGGCAGGTGGTCGATACCAGCACCATGTTTTTCCACTACGACTATTTCGATGAGGCGCGGGCGTTCGGCGAAGGCACGGTCGGCTGGCTTATCCTGCGGGTGGACAGCCCGGAGGTGGCCAACCGGGTAGCCGATGAAATCGATATGCTGTTTGCCAACTCCTCGGCGGAGACCAAAACCAGCACCGAAAAAGTGTTTGTGGAATCGTTTGCCAAGCAGTTCGGCGATATCGGTGCTATCGTCAGCGCCATCCTGGCGGCGGTGTTCTTTACCATGTTGCTGGTGGCGGGCAATACCATGGCGCAGTCGGTGCGCGAGCGGATACCGGAGCTGGCGGTAATGAAGACCATCGGCTTTTCGGGTGCCTCCATCCTGCTGATGGTGCTGGCGGAGTCCATCCTGCTGGCGGTGGCGGGCGGTCTCACCGGGGTCGGTCTGGCCTGGCTGTTTATCTCCGGTGCCCAGGCCAATCTGCAGGCGTTTTTGCCGGGCTTTGCCATGCCCACCTCTATTGTTTTCAGCGGTGCGCTGTTGAGCGTAGCGCTGGGTTTTGTCACGGGAATATTTCCCGCGTTACAGGGAATGCGCTTGAGTATCGTCAGCGCACTGGGGAGGCGTTGATTGCCATGTTTAACTGGATATCTCAATTAGTTGTTATGTCGCTGATGAATCTGGGCAATATTCGCCAGCGCCTGGGGGCCTCGTCGGTGGCGGTGTTCGGCGTGGCCGGTGTGGTCGGTGTTTTTGTGGCGGTTTTGTCCATGGCGGCCGGTTTTGAAAAAACCATGCTCAGTGCCACGGCGGACGACGTGGCACTGGTGATGCGCTCCGGTGCCACCGCGGAACTCAACAGCGGTCTCGGTTATGATCAAACTCAACTTATTGCCGACGCCCCGGGCATTTTGCGCGAGGACGGCCGCGCGATAACCTCGGCGGAACTGTTCGTTATCGTCGATATTCCCAAACGCGCGACCAACACCTCTGCCAATGTACCTCTGCGCGGTGTGCAGCCGGGTGCCTTTGCGGTGCGTGAGAATGTGAAAATCATCGAGGGCCGCAATTTTGAACCGGGCCGTCATGAACTGATTGTGGGCAAGGGTGCCCAGGCTCAGTTTGCCAATCTCGAGGTGGGCTCCACGGTTACCTTCGGCCAGCTTGACTGGCAGGTGGTGGGAGTGTTTGAAGCGGGCGGTGGCGTCAACGAATCGGAGTTGTGGTGCGATGTGCGCGTTTTGCAACCGGCCTATCGCCGCGGCAACTCTTTTCAGAGCGTGCGGGTAAAACTGGCGGACACGGATGCGCTGCCGACCCTGAAGCGGGCACTGGCCGCGAATCCGCAATTGGATGTGGATATCAAGCTGGAGTCGGAGTATTCGGCGGAGCAGTCCGAGCCGCTGAGCAAGTTTATCCGCGTGCTGGGCTATCCGCTGGCGGTGCTGATGAGTCTCGGTGCGGTGTTTGGCGCTATCAATACCATGTACGCCTCGGTGTCGGCCCGCACCCGGGAAATTGCCACCTTGCGGGCGTTGGGTTTTGGTGCCGTCCCGGTGGCGATATCGACGTTGATTGAATCCCTGATTCTGGCACTGATCGGCGGCGGGCTGGGCGCGGCGGCGGTGTATGTCATCTTTAACGGCTACACGGTATCGACCATCAACGGCGCCAGCTTCAGCCAGGTGGTCTTTGATTTTGCGGTGACCGGCGAACTGGTGGTGCAGGGCGTCATGGTCGCCATGCTGATCGGTCTGCTGGGGGGACTCCTCCCGGCTGTGCGAGCCGCGCGCATGCCGGTGGCGCTGGCTTTGCGGGAAACCTAGGTGCGTGGCCGATAGAGAAAAGGCGCCGCCGGAGCGGCGCGAAACCCTCAGGCAGGAGATTGTGAATCTGCTGGGTGGCCGCGAACTCACGATTGGTGAGTTGTCCAAACAGATGGGTAAATCCGAGGCGGAGCTGTACGATCATCTCGAGAGCTTGAAAAAGTACAAGTCGCTGCAGGTGATTCCGGCGCAGTGTCTCAAATGTGGTTACGTGTTTGAATCGCGGCATCGGGTAAAAAAGCCGGGCAAGTGCCCACAGTGTAAAAGTACGCGTATCGACCCGCCCATGTTCAGTTGTGAACCGGAGCCGTAAGGCCTGGTGCTTCGCCGGGCCTTACCTCCTGCATATTTTGTTTCGTATCGAGAAAACCGTAACAGGGAGTGTAAACTCTGGGCGCGTTGATCCTACACCGCGCCACTACTATTTGGGGGCTTCGACATCCCAGCTTGCAGCATCTGCCCAACCAGGGACGGGGTGGTGCCGGATGGCCCTCCCCCCAGTCTTGAGGGACGCCTGCAATTTAGCAACTTACTTAAAATTTGCCGCGTTGTGCCAGCCCGGCAATGTGCTCTCAAGTAGCAAAGTTGCAGGCGTCCCGTGAGGGTTCTGAATGATCCTTCGCGGCTGGCACTGCTTCGTCAAAAAACCGTTCGTTCGTCCGGCACTTTTTTAATCAAGGCTTGCTTGTGGTGTTTACGCCCGGCGCCATCCACTGCACCACCCGACTAGGGTACCGCCTTCGCTGATGGCGGCGGTGCAGCGCTGGGTGCGATCTAAAGTGCTTCAAGAAAATTAACTCTTGAGTTTAAATAATTAAAGTGTTACTTTAATTTTTAAAAGTAAAACCAAGGTTAAGTCTATGCCTGTCGCTCGTTATCGTCTAGCCGAATTTCTCGCTTTAATAACGCTCCTGGCGGCCATTGCCCTGCCGTTGTCAGCGGCGGCAATCTGGCTGTTCTGGACAAAACTGGCGCCATTTGCCGCCGGTAACCTCGGCTATGCCTTCGACCTCACCCATCTCGGTGTCGGCGCACGGCTGGCGGGGTTTGCGCTGGCTCTGCTCGGGGCTGTAGTGCAGGCTTACGGCCTGTTGGGGTTGCGTCAGACGTTTCAGGAGGCGGTGGCCGGCAGATCGCTGTCGGCGCGCGCCGTCAACGGTTTTCGACGTTTTGCCTGGGTCACTCTGGCGATGGTATTTATCGGCATTGTTCAGCGCACGGGCTGGATTGTCATCTTTTCGTTGAGTGACCCAACCCATCAAGGAACCCTCGATATTCGCCTTGGCAGTGAGGAATTACAGGCTCTCTTTATGGGGCTGTTGTTGGTGTTCGTCGCCCATGTCTTTGCGGAGGGCAAGCAGGCAAAAGATGAAAACGCCGCGTTTTTGTAGGCGCTCGGAGAGCCTGTGAAGATTGTTGTCAATCTCGATGTGATGCTCGCCAAGCGCAAAATGCGGCTGAAAGAACTGGCGGCGGCGATCGGGTTGACCGAGCAGGCGCTGTCGACCATTAAAACCAACAAGGTGAAGGGGGTGCGTTTTGCAACCCTGGCCAAGATTTGCCAGGTGCTTGAGTGCCAGCCGGGCGATATCCTCGAGTTTGTTCAGGATACACCCGATGAAGACTGAATCCGCAGCGCCGCCGGCTTAGCATCCAAACAGGAATCACAGTATGAACCAGAACAGCCGCCGCACGGCGCTGAGCTGCGCCGGACTGCTTTTGTCTCTGAGTGGTGGCAGTCTGCCGGTGGCCGCCGGGGCGACGGCACCACAGCTTGAGGAAATCATTGTCACCGCGGTCGAGACCACTGCGGATGCTTCGCTGATGGCCCCCGACGCGGCGTCCCTGCTGGCGACGCCCGGCGATGTCAACGATCCGCTGAAAGCGCTGCTGGCGCTGCCCGGCATCACTTTTGGCGGCGGCGACCTCGATGCGCCGGTGGTGCGCGGCAGTGGACCGGCAGACAACCTGTTTCTGATCGACGGTATTCCGGTCGAGAACCTGTTTCACGAACTCAGCGACTCGATTGTCAGCCCGAATGTCATTCGCACGTTCGACCTGCACGCTGCGGCCTTTGCGCCGCGCTACGGCAATGTCACCGGCGGGGTTATCGATATCGGGCTGCGCGATCCGAGCGCGTCCGAGCGCCATCTCAAGCTCGACCTGGGCCAGTTGAAATCAGGCCTGTTGCTGGAGACCCCGGTAACGGACAGCGTTGCCGTCTACGGCAGCTACCGGCGCAACCTGGCGCATCTGTTTCTCGAGGAATTCGAGCGGGGCAACGATGCCCTTGTGTTTCGCATGCCGAGGAGCGACGACTACAGCGGTCGCCTTATCTGGCGCGGCAATCACACGGCCCTGACGCTGACGGCGCTCGGCGCTTGGGATCGCACTGAGGAGGTGGCCAGGGAGTCGAACTTGTCTGCTGTGCTGGGCGAAGAGGAAACCCGGCAACTGGACGCCCGGGCAGTGGGTTTTCGTTCGCAGCTGTCTGAGCACACCGAGCTTGCCGTTACCCTGTCCCACTCCGATATCGATACACACCGGCGCCAGGTCAACGGCAGTTTTATCCGGCGGCAGGCGCAGGTCCTCGCCCTGCGCAGCGAGCTGTCTCACACCGCCGGGCGCCATCAACTGGCCGCCGGTGTCAACCTGGCTCGAGGGGATAACCGTCTCGATTTTCGCGGCTCGGTTCCGCTCTGCGATCGCCTGGAGCAAAACTGCGGTGGCGTCTTCGCCGCCGTCCCGGCGCGTTTCGATGCCACCTTGCGAAACACTGAGCTCTATGCCGGTGACCGTATTGCCATCAGCGATCGGCTGCACCTGGGGCTGGGTTTACACGCCGCCGAGGACCACTTTCTGGACCAGCGTTTTATTGAACCGAGAGCCGACGTTTTCTACCGCGCCACCCATCAATGGGAACTCTACGCGCGGGCCGGGCAACACCATGTGGCGCCACAGCCGCAGGAATTGTTGATTCTCAATTTACTTGCTGACCGGCAGCAAAGTGAGCGCTCTACTCAGGCTTTGATCGGACAGCGCTGGGACCGGGCCGACGGCTGGCGCCTGCAGACGGAAATCTGGTTCAAAGATTTCGAGCGCACCGAATTGATTGGCACGGGCTTACAGCGCGCGTTTGAAGGTGAAACTTACGGCCTTGATATACTCCTGGCCAGACCGATTGGCTCGCGCTTTTACGGCTGGGCGGCACTGTCGTTCAGCGACGGCTCGGTGTCGGATCGGAGCCGGGGTCTGGAGGTTGACAATCGATTCGCGCCGCCGGTCAGCGCCACCGTTGCCGCCACCTATGCCTTCGACCACGGCTGGAAGCTCGGCGCCAAATACCGTTTCCAGAGCGGCGATCCGTTTACGCCGCTGGCCGGTATGACGGCGGATCCGGACACCGGCGCACCGCTGCCGCTGTTTGGGGAGCCTTTCAGCGAGAGGCTGGGCGACTACAGCAGACTCGATATTCGCGTTGAGAAAACCTCGCAATACGGTTTCGGCGAGGTGCTCTATTACGTGGATATACTCAATGTGGTCGATCGGGAAAACGCGGCCCGGCGCCGATACCCGCTACGTGGTGCCGGCACGGTACTGGCCGACGACGAGGAGGGTATTCCGTTTTTTGTCGCCGTGGGCATCAACTTTTCATTTCAGGGGCTGTAAATAATGGCACTCGTCTCAGGTGCCTGCTTGCGCTTAGAGCGCCTACTTTTGGTAGTGTTGCTTAGAGGGTTCTGCGCCAATTTACTAATCACTGCCCCGGTTCTATTGGTCTTGATTAAGAATACTGAGGGTAGGTCTGCCTCTGGAGGGGGCTTTCAGAAACTCTCGACAGCAGGGATGCTGTCGGGAAGTCCCCAGGGACGGGTTCACGACGTGTTTCTGAAAGCCCCCTCCAGGGGCAGACCGGTCAATTGGCACGCCTACGTTTAAGCTCCACCAAAGATAGACCCCTGAAGCGAGTGCCATCAAGGCTCGTAAATCCGCTTGCGACAGAGCTGCACTTGCGGCCGAATCCCGCTAGAATTGCGGCTTTTCCCCAGCGGATTCTCGATGCTCACCGACGACCTCAAGCAGACCATTCAACAGGCCTACAGCCAGTTTCTCGACAGCCGCGGGCTCAAGCCCCGTTTAGGCCAGAAACTGATGATTGCCGAGGTGGCCAAAACCCTTGGCGGCCTGACCCTGGGGGATGACGGCGCCCGACTCAGCGACGGGCATGTCTGCGTGGTGGAGGCGGGTACCGGCACCGGTAAGACCGTGGCCTATCTGATTGCCGCCCTGCCCATAGCCCGGGCACTGGGCAAGAAACTGGTGATTTCCACGGCCACCGTGGCGTTGCAAGAGCAGATCGTCAACAAGGATTTGCCGGAGCTGCGCGAGCACAGCGGCCTGCAGTTCAGCTTTGCGCTTGCCAAGGGGCGCGGTCGTTACCTGTGCCTGTCGAAGCTCGACCGGCTGCTGATGGAACACGAGAGCGCCCAGAATCCCACCCGACCGCTCTACGAGGACGAACTGCCGCAGGTGGGTGAGACATCCATAAAAATCTACAACACCATGGTGGAGGCACTGGCGGCCAACCGTTGGGACGGCGACCGCGACAACTGGCCCGATGCCATCGACAATGAGGCCTGGAGCCGTGTGACCACCGATCACCGCCAGTGCACCGGCCGGCGCTGTTCCAATGTCTCTTCTTGCAGCTTTTTTAAGTCCCGCGACAATCTCGGCGCGGTGGATTGCGTGGTGACCAACCACGATCTGGTGCTGGCCGACCTGGCGCTGGGCGGCGGCGCCATTCTGCCCGCCCCCGCCGATACCATTTATATTTTCGACGAAGGCCACCACCTGCCGGCCAAGGCGCTGAATCATTTTGCCCATCACAGCCGCTTGCTGGCCACCAACAAATGGTTGGATCAGTGTAATAAAGCCCTGCCGTCGCTGTCCGGCCAGTTGAGTGGTGCCGGCAATATCGACCACTACACCGAACAGTTGCCCGCCGCCATCGGCGCGGTGAAACAGCGCATCGAACTGGCGTTTCCGCTGGTCGAAACCCTGATGGATGCCGGCGGTGAAGCGGAGCCGCCGCAACGCTACCGGTTTGAGCGAGGGCTGGTGCCGTCCGGGCTAAAGGCCCTGGCGCAGGAACTGGCACAGTGTTTTGATCGTCTCGCCGATCTGTACGGCAAGATCACCGCGGAGCTGGACGAGGCCATAGAAGACCGCCACTGCGGCGTGCCCCGGGCCGATATGGAAAACTGGTATCCGGTGATCGGCACCTGGCTGGCCCGGGCTGAGGCCAACCGCGCACTCTGGGTCAGTTATGCCACGCCGGACGGCGATCGGGGTCCGCCCAAGGCGCGTTGGGTGACCCTGGTGGACCAGACCGGGCCGCTGGACTTTGAAGTCTGCTCCAGTCCTATACTGGCCGCGAATACGCTGGAGCAAAGCCTCTGGCGTCACTGCTGCAGTGCTGTGGTGACCTCCGCCACTCTCACCGCTCTCGGCAAATTCGACCGTTACCAGATGCGCGCCGGGACGCCGCCCGACAGTGTGTACCAGGTGGTGCCCAGTCCCTTCGACTACAGCAAAGCGGTGGTGCGCATTCCCGCGGCGGCGGTGGATGCCGGCGATGCCGCCGCCCACACGCGGTCACTGGTGACGCTGTTGCCGGAGATTCTCGACGCGAAGCAGGGCAGCCTGGTGCTGTTTGCCTCGCGCCGGCAGATGCTCGATGTGTACGACGGGCTGGCGCCGGCGTGGCAGGAGAAAATTCTCCTGCAGGGCGAGCGCTCCAAGCAGGAAACCCTGAATGCGCACCGGCAGCGCATCGATGAAGGGGAGGGCAGTGTGCTGTTCGGCCTGGCGAGTTTTGCCGAGGGTTTGGATTTACCCGGTGCCTACTGCCGCCATGTGGTGATGGCAAAGATTCCCTTCGCCGTGCCCGACGACCCGGTGGAGGCGGCCCTGTCCGAATGGGTGGAGTCTCGCGGCGGCAATGCGTTTATGGAAATCACCGTGCCCGATGCGGCGCTGAAAATGATCCAGGCCAGCGGCCGCCTGTTGCGCACCGAGGCCGATACCGGGACCATCAGTTTACTCGATAAGCGCTTGTTGACGCGCCGCTATGGCAAAGCCATTCTCAACTCACTGCCGCCGTTCCAGCGGGATTTTGGTTGAGGGGCCGGGTTTATGACTGTGGTTTATAGGCCCGGCTTACAGCTTTGATAAAAAGCTGAGGTTGGAAGCTTGCGGTTAGAAATCAGAACTGAAGGTTAGAATCAAAGGCTGGCGTCAAATGCCGAGGGTAAAAGCCGGCACTCGACGCCAACCGGGAGCGAGCCATGAGTGATAGACATCTGCAAATCGCCGCGGTGCTGATGGACATCGAAAAGGAACTGCGCGAGCTTATGTTGTGGCAGGACGAGCCGCCGTCTGCCGAGGCACTCAGCAGCGTGCAGCCGTTTTGTATCGATACCCTGACGTTTGTGCAGTGGTTACAGTTTATTTTCCTGCCGCGTATGTATGTGTTGGTAGATGAAGAACTCGATTTGCCACGCAAGTGCGGCATTGCCCCGATGGCGCAGGAGTATTTCAATGGTATGGGATTAAACTCCCGGGTTCTGATCAAAAGGCTGGAGAGTATTGATCGTATTCTCGGTGGTGGGCGTTAGATCGGCTATTGCAAGGATCGCCTGTTGGTACTATGGCTTACGCTATATTGGCAGTATCAACAAATCCTGTAATCTGTTGCTCAAGGTTGTGGGAAAAGTTTTATGGCCATTGATGTCAGACAAGCACCGGCGGCACCCGCATCGCACCCGCCCAGCTCTGCCAAAGCGTTGAGGTCGTTGGGGGATGGGCACGTCTTTGAACACCCGCTATCCCGCTTATACATCGAGATTTATCCAGTCCTTTCCCGCCGCCGAAGGCGGTAGCTCCAAGGTCGACAACACCATTACCATTGCCGGCGAAGTCACACCCTTGATTTCCACCTCAGTCAACCGCAGCGGCGGTGAGGTTTACTGGGGATTTAACACAAAACTGGCCGACATAGTGAAAGTTCAGAAAGGCATAGAAGAAGCCTTTCAGGTGGCGATTGACCACAGTAAAAGCGATCGGGAGCGAAAGGAGGCCATACTTCGCGTAGGGGTGCTCACTGTGGGCAGCCATATGTACCAGGGGGGCAATATGGCCATTGCGAGAAATGCCATGGAGGCCCTGGCCGCTGTCAATGGCTATAAACTAAAACCCATGTCGGCAACCGGTCCCCTGGATGTGAATATCTTCCTACAACCGGATAATGATCAACTGGTGCGCGATGTGGACAGATATTTCTACCGGTAAATTCGTCCTCAAGCTCAAATTTCCTTACTGCAGCGAACATTCGCCACCGGGTCGCGCTGCGGTCACGGCATCGCCGCAGAGAAACTGAAACCGGCGCCCCGTGCGACCTGGCAACTATCGAGTTTTTTTGCCACCAGGGCATAGCGCCTCAGCTGATTTGCAAAGCAAAAGGCAGTGCCGGTTGGCAGATGCGCCAGTCCCACGGGATAGTAGCCAACCTTACAGTGCCGAGCAATCTGTCTTTTTTTGGGCAAACACATTTCTTTGACGATGGCTGGTGGCGGTCATAATTGCACTCGCACGATGCTTGGTGTACTCGCATGGTGTTCGGTGAAAAAGGGCTCGAAAATAAAGAGAATGTTTATAGTGCCTATATTCGATCTATTTGAATAAAAGTCTTTATAACTTCATTTAAGCGTTACATATTGTTTTGCCGATAACTCGTGCTTTCCTTTTATACAGTCGGTATTTACTCGAATTCAAAGGTTGCGCTGGTTATCGCCTGAGTATGGTAGTCAAGAGTACCTCTACACCTCTCGGAGGAGGCCATGAAAGAAATACTTTACCGATTGTCAGCCGGCATCAAACAGACCGTGTTAGCCGGCGCCTGGGGTCTGCTAACAGCCGTGTATGCGCAGGCCGGTGCCGATATAAAACGGGTGAGTTTGGATGAAAGTAACCGCCAGTTTATTGGCTCGCAGAGCCGCCAGGCATCGATATCGGCCGATGACGGTTTGCAGGCACAGTTGCCGCCGGGTGTTGCCCCCACGTCCCTGGTGTTTGATGCAAGCCTGCCGCCGGCGGGGCGCTACGTGATCTTCAGTTCGAAAGCCGCCAACCTTGTCGTCGGTGATAGCAACGAACAGACCGATGTTTTCGTTCGCGATCTGGTTCTGGATAAGACTGAGCGGGTCAGTATCGCCGCTAATGGCGGTGAGGGTAATGCGGCCAGTGCCTATGCCTCCATATCCTTCGGCGGGCGTTTTGTCGTCTTTCGCTCGCAGGCGGATAATCTGGTAGGCGGCGATACCAATGCGGTAAGTGACGTTTTTGTCCGCGACCGCCTCTTGGGTAAAACCAAACGCGTGAGCACGGCCGCAGATGGCACCCAAGGTGATGCTGGCAGTGGTATAGTCACGCGCCTGGAAGACGGTATTGTTTCGGTGTTTAACCGGCCGGTCATCGACTGGATCGGCTTCAGTGTAACGTTTGATTCAGAGGCGACAAATTTGATTGACAACGACGTCAACGGTGAACGGGATATTTTTGTGCGATCGCGGTTCTCACTGCCTTGATTTATCCGTTATCGGGGGGAGTACAGATGGGCGGTCCGCAATTGCGTATCGACGTCTCCGTCCGGCCCGGCGGGTGAGGCCGGCGTTGTTCCCCCAGGATGCTTGTATAAAAACCGGTTTGCGGGTGGTGTCAGTCGCCATGGCAATAGTTGCAATGAGTGTGCTGACTACAGCGAGGACAACTGCCGTTGCATTCTCTATCGAAACAGTGTTAGCGCCCAGATGCCTTGTTTCGCCAACTTCACACTATAGTCGTGGCTCAACTGGTCGTTCGAGGAGTACCTGATGTACAGCACTACGGCCCTTTCAGCTTCCTGGCGATTTTCAAAGGGGCCGACGTTTTCCCCTTCTCGTGTCAGAAAAAACCAACCGTCGCTGGTACTGAAAAACCGGTCGGCCCGGTACCAGTGCATTTCTGTCTCGCCGCGTCTAATTTTCATAAGCCGTATTTTAAGACCCAGGTAGCATTGCCTTTTGTAGTCGCAAATAAAAAATTTGCCGCCTTTTAATAGCGACTATATTGTGGACTGCTTGGCGGGACAATCTGTCAAAAGGACTATGCCGTTTGCGCTACTGCTTTGACCAGAAAATATACTTACCTGGCTGGCACTTAGAGCTCGTTACGGGAATCGCCTTTCGGAACCTTCGCCTACAGGGATGCCGGCGCAGAGCCTACAGGGGTGGAGCGGGCACCAGCGAAGCACTGCTTCGCTCCGCGGAACGACCGAAATCCATGATCTCGGGCCGGGCCCGCCTGCGGGTATATACGGCGGGTCCCGAAGGGCGATTTCCGCATCGAACTCGGGCTGTTTAAGGAAACGAAAATCTGTTTCGGGTGAAAGGATTTCATGGTCATAGCACTACAAGCTGCAACAGTTGCCTATGGATAGCTATGGGGAAGAAGTAATGCCGGCCATTTACCCTGCTAAAGCCACGGAGTTCGATATACAGCGCCCGAAGAGACGGGTTCGAAGTGATCCATGGCTTTTGCTTCTTTGTCGATCTACTTGACGAGAAAATTAAAAAAAAATGGAAATTCCATAACACACGGCGTGCCGGAGCACTTGCCTGGTTTGAATTTCGTACTGAACAGCACGGCGGTGGCCACCTTGCTTATGTACTTATCCGGGCTTTCATAAACTTCAGCTTTCCTCACGACGCCCTGCTCATCGACAACTGCAATTATGCTGAGCGAGCCTCTCGCAAGACGCTTTTCCTGTGCTTTATGAATCGGCTTGCTGATAACCTCTAAGCCTCCTATTGGAAAGGGCGGCTCATCTTGCGGGGGAAAGTTTTCGTAAACTAGAGTGAATGCCTTTTTCTCAGAATCTGTCAGTTCCTCATAATTCTTATTGAAAGGAATCGGCCCTGTAACTGCTTTGCGGGGAATTTTACTCCCAGTCGCGGGTTGGTCTCGTATGTGGTGTTTTTGGTTTGCCATACATCCTGCCAGTACAGCCACTACTATAAACGCTAAAGGTGCGACTTTTTTCATTGGATACTCCCTTATTTATAATTTGCGGCGTTTACTAAAATCCTCGCCGTTTGATTGACAACGCAAGTCGATAACAGCGGTAGCTAAGGCGCCACGAAGGGTGGCAAGCCGTTGGTTGGCCGCCGCGGTTGCGACGTACTACTGTACGCAAGAAGCGAGCTGCCCGAACAATATCGAATAGCCGATTAGAACACGGACAAGATTATCATACTTGCCGGCATTGTTTACTGTCTGAGTGACACGCCACACAAGCCGCATCATACCGACATAGGCCTGCGGGTAGAAATGGCTTCTTAGGTTGGTGATTCCACGGCAGTATCCGCCGTGGCGCGCCTACATCCTTTCCATGGTTTCAATGCCGAGTAAATCCAAGCCGGTATTCAGGGTCTGTGCCACCAGGTCACACAGACGCAGTCGACTCGCCCGGGTCTTCTCATCCACCCCCTCTTTCAAGATTGGACAGGCCTCGTAAAAGCGCATATACAGACTGGCCACCTCGTAGAGGTAAGTGCACAAAATATGCGGGTAGGCCTCGCGGGCGACCTGTTCGACGGCTTCAGAAAACTGCAACAGTTTGAGGACGAGTGCCGTTTCCGCCGGCGCGCTGACGACGATATCGCCCGCCAGCGAGGCCGGATCGACACCCGCGTTGCGAAAGATACTCTTCACCCGCGTATAGGCATATTGCAGATAGGGTGCCGTATTGCCGTCCATGCTTAACATGGCGTCCCAACTGAAAATGTAATCGTGGGTACGGGTCTTGGATAAATCGGCGTACTTCACCGCACCTATACCGACCTTGCGTGATACCTCCGCCTGTTCGGCGGGCGTCAACTCCGAGGCTTTGCCGCTCAGCAGGGCGGCGGCCCGCTGTTCGGCTTCCGCCAGCAGGCCTGCCAGTTTAACGGTGTCGCCACTGCGGGTTTTAAACGGCGTGCCGTCCTCCCCCATCATGGTACCGAAGGCGTGGTGTTCGAGGCTGACCTGCTCGCCGACATAACCCGCCCGGCGCGCGGCGGCAAACACCTGTTGCATATGCAGCGATTGGCGGGCGTCGATAAAATAGAGGATGCGATCTGCCTTCAGCGTCGTCACCCGGTGGCGCATAGCGGCCATATCGGTGGTGGCATAGAGATAGCCGCCGCCGCGCTTTTGCATAATGACCGGGCAGGGGTTGCCCTCCTTATCGGCCAGCTCCGGCAGAAACATCACCTGGGCACCCTGGTCTTCGATCACCAGGCCGCGCTGCTGCAAGTCTTCCAACAACACCGGCAAATCGGCATTGTAGGCGCTTTCGCCGCATACGTGGTCGCGCGCCAGGGTCACGTTCAGGCGCCGGTAGATGGCTTCGCTGTGGTGCAGGGACACCTCGCGGAACTGCTGCCACAGGGCGAGGATATCGGTGTCCCCCGCCTGCAGTTTTACCACATAGTCGCGGGCGCGATCGGCAAAGTCGGGGTCGCTGTCGAAGTGTTGTTTCGCCTGGCGATAGAATGTCTCCAGGTCCTGTAGCGCAAAGTCCGCCGCCTCGCCGCTGCCCAGGTGCTCCTCCAGTTCCGCGATCAACATACCGAACTGGGTGCCCCAGTCGCCGACATGGTTCTGGCGAATGACCCGGTGGCCCAGGAATTCGAGAATACGCGCCTGGGCGTCGCCAATAATGGTGGAACGCAGGTGCCCGACGTGCATTTCCTTGGCCAGGTTGGGCGAGGAGTAATCCACTATCACTGTCTGCGGTTGTTGGGCATCGATGCCCAGGCGCGCGGCTGCCAATACCTGGCCCGCCTGCTGTCCCAGCCAGGCGGGGGCCAGGTGAATATTGATAAAGCCGGGCCCGGCGATTTCCACTTTCTCGGCGATGTCCTCCAGTGCCCTGACCTGCGACAGTTGCCCGACGATGGCCTGCGCCAGTTCCCGGGGGTTGGTTTTCATCGCTTTGGCGGCACCCATGGCGCCATTGGCCTGGTAGTCGCCAAACCCCGGCTTTTTACTGGGCACTACCTGGGCGGCGCAGGCCGGGGGAATCCCGACCGCCGCCATTGCCGCTTGCACCTTGGCGCTCAGCAGTTTGCGAATATTCATAGACAGACCGTATCGGGACTTCAACCCGGCAAATAACAAAGTAGCGGGATTGTAGCCTGGCGCGCGCCAGATGCAAGGCCAATGCCATTGCCGGCCGGACGCCGTCGGCTGTGCAGCGGTCGAATATGACCCGCCTGTCCTGTTTGGCACTTCTGTTTCCCTGGCGAACGCCTATAATCCCTATCAAACGAGCGTTTGTTTAATCAGCATGAGGGGAGAGAAGTTGATGTCCGGTAGCGACCAAATCGAGGTGCGGCAGGAACAGGGCGGTGTATTACACCTGATCATCAATCGACCGGAGCGCAAGAATGCCCTGACGATGGCCATGTACTCGGCGCTGGCGGCTGCTATCGACGGTGCCGGCGCCGGTGTGCGGGTGATTCTGCTCAGTGGTGCCGGTGATGGTTTTACCGGCGGCAATGACCTCGAGGATTTTGTCAATAACCCGCCGGCCGGCGAGGACAGCCCCGTCGCCCGTTTTATGCAGGCGCTCTACCACACGGAAAAACCTGTCGCCGCCGCCGTACACGGCCATGCGGTGGGAATCGGCACCACCTTGCTCCTGCACTGCGATCTGGTTTACGCCGCCGATAACGCCAGATTTCAGATGCCGTTTGTCAAGCTGGGCCTGTGCCCCGAATACGCCTCCAGCATGATCCTGCCGCGCATTATGGGGCATGTAAAGGCGGCGGAGTTGCTGCTGTTGGGCGAGCCTTTCAGCGCCGCCGAGGCGGCCGCCTGCGGCATTGTCAATCGGGAGGTGGCCGCCGCTGAACTGCTCGACTACGCTCGCCAGCGCTGCCATCAACTCGCCCAGCTGCCTCCAGCCGCAGTGCGCAATACCAAGCGCCTGATGAAAGAGGTGCTGGGGGAACAGGGTCAGCAGGCGATCCGGCGGGAGATGGCGTATTTTTCCAGCGGTCTGCAATCCGATGAATTTGCCGAGGCCGCAGCGGCGTTTTTCGAGAAACGGCCGGCGGACTTTTCCCGTTTCAGCTAGTAAGTAGTGCCTTCCCCTGTTCTGCCAGCGCGTTAATGCACCGGGGTTTTGCTGCACACAAAGGGCGTCAGACCCGGTTGGGTCAGGGTCGTGGCATCGAGGGTGAAGTCCACCCAGGTGCGCCATTCCGGCGGCAGGAAAAGTGCCAGTTGCGCTTGGACTAATTCCTGCTCTTGGGGTGCCAGGTCGGTGATCAGTCCCATAAGTTCGAGCCAGATATCGACGGCGGTGGCGATGGCGGCAAAACTGGGCCGGTCGCCGACTTCCAGTAATTGTTCAAACAGCATATCCAGGTGTTCAAGCCAGTTGTCAGCGTTGATATAGCAGCGCCAGTCGAGTTGGTTGGTGTTGTTGCCGGTGTCTTCCATGGTTACTCTTATTCCAGTGGCTGATGTTTCAATAGCTGGTATTTCAATCGCCGGCATTTCAGTGGTCGGGCGGCGTGTCCGGCGCGCCGACACAGGGGCGCCAAGCGGCCGGTGCCAGGCTCGGGTTGGAGGAACAAGATGGAATGGAAAGGCGTATCCTGGGCATAGCTAACTCCCTTTAACTATTTGTTGTGGCGACGTTATTACCAAGAGTGGCGGAAGTCAAGACCCTGTCTGGCGGGCTGCCGGCGCCGCCATGGTCCTGCTGTCCCGGTCGAATTTTGTTCGGCATATCGGCGACGGCGGTGTGGCGGCGCCCGCATCATCGTGTTGACAGGTGCAGCTTGTGTGCCTGTTAGCGTATGATGTGGATGCCAGAATTTATGGAGGATAGGTATTCTCGTGACAATAGAAACTGAAGGGGATTTGCAGGCGTTAAAGGGGATCGGCGGTATTGTCGCCCGGGTTCTGAAAGAAATGATCGCGCGGACCGAGCCGGGGATGACAACGGCGGAGCTGGATGACATCGGCCGGGTGCTGCTGGAAAAATTCGAAGCCAACTCGGCGCCGCGGCTCACTTATGGATTTCCGGGCTACACCTGTATCAGTATCAATGAAGAGGCCGCCCACGGCGTGCCCGGGCCACGGGTCATCAAAGCCGGTGATATGGTCAATATCGATGTGTCGGCGGAAAAAAACGGGTATTTTGCCGATACTGGCGGCTCCTTTGTCGTGCCGCCGGGCTCGCCGTTGAAAGCGAGACTCCTGCACTCGACCCGACTGGCCTTGCGGGAGGCCTGCGGCAGGGCGCGGGCCGGACAACCGCTAAATGGTATCGGCAAGGCGATTCAGACGGTGGCGAAAAAGAGCGGCCTAAAAATCGTCAAGAATCTTTGCAGCCACGGCGTCGGCCGGCAACTCCATGAAGAGCCGGCGGAGATCACCGGGTACTATGAACCGCGTGACCGCAGACAACTGCACAACGGACTGGTGATTACCATCGAACCGTTTTTATCCAGCAAGAGCACCTGTGCGGTGGAAGCCGACGACGGCTGGACCCTGGTGACGGGACGGGGCAATCTAACGGCGCAGTTTGAACACACGATGGTGATTACCAAAGGCCAGCCCATTTTATTGACGGTGGCCTAGCCCGGTTATTGCCGAGGCCTCGATCGTGTTGAATACGATTATCAGGGAGTGACAGTATGGCCGGTACCAGTCTGTTAGCGCTGCTCGACGATATCGCCAGCGTACTTGACGACGTTGCGGCAATGACCAAAGTGGCGGCCAAGAAAACCGCCGGTGTGCTGGGTGATGATCTGGCCCTCAACGCCGAACAGGTTTCCGGCGTGCGGGCCGAGCGGGAGTTGCCGGTGGTATGGGCGGTGGCCAAGGGATCGGCGAAAAACAAGCTGATCCTGGTGCCGGCGGCGCTGGCTATCAGCGCCGTCCTGCCCTGGATGATCACGCCGCTGCTGATGGTGGGCGGCGCCTTTTTGTGCTACGAGGGCTTTGAAAAACTCGCCCATAAATTCCTGCACAGCGAGGCGCAGGATCGCGCCGAGCACACCGCCAAGCTCAAGGCCCTGAGCGATCCGGCGGTGGATCTGGTGGCCTTTGAAAAAGAGAAAATCAAAGGCGCTGTACGCACCGATTTTATTTTGTCGGCGGAAATTATCGTGATTGCGCTGGGCACCGTGAAAGAGGCCGCCTTTACTATGCAGGTGGCGACGGTGATCAGTATTGCCGCCATCATGACCCTTGGGGTATACAGCCTGGTAGCGGCGATCGTCAAGCTGGATGACGGCGGGTTGTATCTGGCCAGGGTCTCCACCGCCAGTTTTTGGGGTGCCGCGCAGCGCCGCCTGGGCCGCGGTATTCTGCGCTTTGCCCCCTACCTGATGAAAACCCTGTCGGTGGTCGGCACCGCCGCCATGTTTATGGTCGGCGGTGGTATCCTGGTGCACGGTATTCCCGGGGCCGAGGCGCTGTTGCAGCAGGCGGCCGACAGCGTGCGGGAACTGGCGGCTATCGGGGCAGTGCTGGCGGCGCTGACGCCGACACTGCTGAGCGCCCTGGGCGGGATTGTGGCGGGTGCTGTGGTGCTGGCCTGTGTCAAGCTGCTCGGCGCCTGGTTCGGCAATCCCCTGCGTGATCCCGATTCCCGGCCCCAGTGACGGGCCCGCGGTTCTCGCCTGGTTGCCATCATCACTGCGTGTGGTGCAGTTTGGTCAGTTATCACAATGATATTGCGGGTTTTTCCAACTATGTCGCCAGGGTGCGGGCGTTTTTCAAGCCGCTGTCCCGGCAGGAGATGATTCCATGAGTATCACACTTGATTTTTCCGCTAAAACCGTCGTCGTGGTCGGCGGCACCAGCGGCATCAACCGCGGTATTGCCGAACTGTTTGCCCGTCACGGTGCCCAGGTGGCGGTGGCCAGCCGCTCGCAGGAGAAAGTGGACGACACCCTTGCCGCACTGCGGCAACTGGGCGCCGAGGCGGTCGGGTTCGCCGCCGATGTGCGGGACGCGGCGGCGGTAAAGGCCGGCCTTCAGGGCGTCCATGAACGCTTCGGCGACTTCGATGTGCTGGTGTCCGGCGCGGCGGGCAATTTTCCGGCTCGCGCCATGGGCATGTCCCCGAACGGTTTCCGCGCCGTGGTGGATATCGATCTGCTGGGTACGTTTCACGTCTTACAGGCGGCCCATCCCTATCTGCGCAAGCCCGGTGCCAGCGTAGTGAACATCTCCGCCCCCCAGGCGTTTATTGCCATGGAGGCCCAGTCCCATGTCTGTGCCGCCAAAGCCGGCGTGGATATGGTCACCCGCTGCCTGGCGCTGGAGTGGGGCCCCGAGGGCATTCGTGTGAATTCGGTGACACCCGGTCCGATCGATAACACTGAGGGGATGAAACGCCTGGCGCCTACCGAGGAGATTCGGGCCCTGACCCTGGCCAGCGTGCCGCTGCGGCGGCTCGGTGAGGTGGATGATATCGGCAATGCCTGCCTGTTTCTCGCCTCGCCGCTGGCCGGTTATATCAGCGGCACGGTCATCCCGGTTGACGGCGGTTGGGCCCAGGCGGGTGCCGGCTCCATGGCCCAGACTCTGGCGCAACTGCTGCCGGGTTGACCGGCGGCAGCGACAGACCGATTGACCCGACACCCTGGCAATAGGCGGGCTGGCACAGAGGCTGCCGGGTTTACCGTCAGTACCGGCGGCAGGCACTGACAGTCCCGGTCGCCGCGGTTAGCGAACGATCTTGATCCAGTCCCCGGGTTTGGGTTCGCCGCGGGGATAGTGTCCGTTGAGCAGGCGCAGTTGTTGTTCGCCCTGGTTGCCCATACCGATATATTTCGCCAGCGCCGCGTAGGTGGTGCTTTGGTTGGCGCGGACGTACTCTATCTTGCGCACCTTGGTGGGCCGGTTGCGGACGCTGCGGGCCGGGCGAAAGGTGCGAATGGCATCGACGAACAGGGTGTCGTAATTCACGTCTTCCTGGGGTTCCGTGACCAGGCCCTCGAAGGTATAGGCCCGGCTGCCCTGCAGGAGCACGGCGATCCGGCTCGGGTGCGGGTGCTTGCTGTCGGCGGGCCTGATGCCCATATGGCCGATCAGGCCCGCCTGGGCGAAGGGCTCGGACTGGGTCAGCAGGGGAATACCCATGGTGTCGCGGATATATTGATCCGGCCGCGTTTGCGCCTGGACCCGGCCGACCCCCAAACGCAGCTCCGCACTTTTATCTTCCGGGGCGCCGATAATGGCGGTGCGGGTATTTTCGACTTTCCAGGCTTCCGGAAACACCAGGGTAAAACCCAGTTTGTTGTGGGTGTAGCGGTTGCTGTCCCCGGGCTTGCCGGCAACAGGCTGGACGTTGATCCCGTAGACGAGACCGTTGATCTTCTCGCGGAACACATCCTCGTTAGTCACTGCCTGCTCGCTTTCCGGCAGAGTACCGGCTTTGGCGATGACCTCTTTCAGGCGCTTGTCGTTGCGCGGGTGGGTGGAGAAGACGCCGTGGTAGGTCCTGATCTCTCTCCCTTCCTCGCGAGCCTTGCGCCGTGCGTATTTCTCCTGGTCTTTCAGCACGCCGATGACCTCCGCCATGGCATTGGGGTCGTAGCCGCTGTTGTAGAGATACTGGGCGCCAAAACCGTCGGCCTCCAGCTCCATCTCGCGACCGTAGCCCACCACCGCCGCACTGCTCCAAAGATTGGTGACGTCGCCGACCACGGTGCTGCCGGTGGCGAGCACCGATAGCACCGACAGCACCCCGGCACCGGCCGCAGCGGTCTTCTGCCGCACAGTATGACGGGCGGTGACATGACCCACCTCATGGGCGAGTACCGCCGCCAGTTGCGCCTCAGAGTTGAGGTAGCCCATCAGACCGCGATTGATGTATATATAGCCGCCGGGCAGGGCAAAGGCGTTGATATTGGGTTCGTCAATGATAGTGAAGTAGTATTTCAGGTCGGGTCGGTCGCTGTTGGCCGCCACTTTCTGGCCGATGCTGTCGACATAGGCCTGCAGGGCTTCGTCCTGGTAGATGGGCGTGGTTTCGAGAATTTTCTCGTGCATCTCCTTGCCGATTTTGATCTCCTGGGCTTCTGACATAAGGACCAGGTTCGGTGTGCCCGTAGCCGGGTTGATAGCACATGAATTCAGTAAGAACCCCGACACAAGCAGGCTGGCGATAAGGGTTATCCGAGCGGCATGCACAATTCCATCCTCGTGTTATTTTCAGGTTAGGCCGTTTTTTGCTGATACAGTTTGCGGGTTAGACAACCAAAACCGAAATTTTCTGCATAGCGGGGCAGGCGCTGGCGGGGACTTACTTCCCTGTGGATGCCACCTCCGGCTGCAGAAAGGAGCGCAACTGCTGGCCGATACCCTTACAGGCACTGGCCTGGACGCGGGCGATGATCGGAATGGGAATCACGACCGCCGGCATGTAGGAGGTGCCGGAGGCATCGGCGCTGATTTTGCCCATGGTTTTGAGGTTTTTGTAGTCCCAGACGGTCACCTCGTAGTCGGACTCCTTGTCCCAGGTGCCGAAGCCGAAGCAGCCGGCGCCGCCGGTGCCGATGGAACAGCCGATGGAGCCGGCGCTGTTGGTGGTTTCCGTATTGCCGTCGACCCAGATAATGTAGCGTACCTTATAGTCCTCGACGGCTTTGGCCAGATACTCCTGTTTCAACAGGCGGTCGAGGTCCTTGACCTTCATAGGTGCTGTGCGTGGCTCGAACCAGGGATAGAGCTGATCGACAAAATCGTCTTCGGAAATAACATTGATACCCCTGCCGCCGCCGGCCAGGGTGTTGCCGATGCAGCTGATGAGTTCCGGTTCGGTTTCATAGTCGCTGGCGTGGCGCCGACCCAACACCACCACCGACTCATCGCCTTGCAGATCGGTGGTGCCGCGCCGGTCTTCATCAATGACAACGGAGGTACAGGCCTGCAGGCCCAGCAGCAGGGCGCCGAGCAACCACACACGGTGGAGGAGGACGCGCAATAAAACCGTTTTGATAGTGCAGGTAACGTCGTTGTTGCGGGTAACCATGGCGGTCTCCAGGGTCACGGGATGGACAGACAGGGCCGATATGCATTATGCCTGTGGATGTATACCCCGCTTTATAGCCGGCGGTTTTAAGGAGCCAGCCGATTGTCTGGCGGTCCAGGATACTACAAGCCCGGCCGCGTTCATAACCTTCTGTGTAGTTTTATAAACCTTTAATCCGATCGCTGATTCAATCCGATCGCTGATTCAATCCGATCCCTGATTCAATCCCATCGCCGGCTCAATCCGATCGCCGGCCTGACTAAAGCATAGCGCGCTGGTGCTGTTCCAACCAGGCTCTGATTTCCGGCACCCGGGTAAAGCCGAGGGACAGGCTGGCGCCGATATCGCGCAGGGCCACCACCACGGCTTCATTCATGGCCTCTTCCTTGGATTTTAAGAAAGCCGTGGGCGTCTTGCCGTAGGCGGGCAGTATCCAGTCGGCGATCAGCTCGCCGTTTTTGTCGAACACCTGCATATTGAACTTGATCCAGACCTCGAAGACATTGACCTTGGTTTCGCGAGGCACCGCATACTGGAATTCCTTGATTGCCGGCGCCAGGATCAGGTCCACCTCGGCCTCGGCCGGGGGTATTTCGCTCACTTCCACCACCGCCTCGAACATTTGCGGCAGTACTCGGTTAAACAGTTGCATCTGGGCCGGACCGCTGGTGATGACCCATTTTGACCGGTCCTTGCTCTTCTCTTCGTAGGTGTGCCCGCGAAATGCCTCGTCGTAGTGTACGGCCAGGGTGATAGGCAGTTGGTTGACCTGCGGCGAGGGAAATTCGCCCTGCACGACCAGCGTATTGGTACAGCCGCCCAGCAGCAGGAGCAGGGCCGGGACCATTATCCGCAGCGGGGTTGGAAGCACAATGCCGGGTCGTAGATAGTGAGTCATGCCTTAGCCTGTCTGGTTGTTCTGGTTCGATCAGCGTTGCGGCCGGTAGTCGTTGAGCCCCACAAAGGTGCCGCCGTTGCGGTAAGCCAGCTCCCGCATCAGTGCCGCGAAACGAAAGCCGGTGGTCTGCAAATGCAGCGGCAGGGTAAACTGTACCGGAAAACCCACGGCGTGAATACGCACCATTCGCTCGCCGGGTTTGCGCTCGCGGTTGAGCCGGTCGACGGTTTTCACCACCTCGCGGATGGAGCGGCCGCGGAAGTCGTCGCCGAAGACATAGAGGCTGATTTTCTTGTTGGGATCGTAGAAGGTTCTCACGGCGCGTTGGATACCTTCGACCGGGCTGCTGTTGCTGAACGGGTTCCAGGTCCGCAGCCGCCGGATCACGGCGCTGCGGCGGCCCGGGGTATCGGGTATCCACTGGCCGCGGTAGTTGGAGAACATGTAATCGCCCATATCGTTCATGACCTGGATGCCCTTGACCTGCGGGTAGATTTCCAGCGTCGCCACCAATTCGTCCACGACCCTGTCCCAAGCGTAGTCGAACATGCTGCCGGAGGTGTCGATAATGAAGACAATGTATTCACTGTCGACCGGAATACCGCCGACCAGGTCGTTGTTGCGCTGGAAGCCCTCGCCGAGCAGGCGTTGCATCTCCTCGGTGAGCTGTTGCAGTGCCAGCTCCAGTTTGCCCTGCAGCGTTGAGTCGATGGCCGAGGCGGCGGCCAGCTCCGCATAGACCGACTCCACCGTATCACTGCGGGTCTTGAGGATGGCGATGCGCTGGGTCTCGAGCGATATCTGTTCGTGCTTGGCGTTTAGGTCGCGGTTGAGGATATTGGTTTCACCGCGAATCTCGAACAGTTTCTTTTGCAAATCCGCCACCTGTCCGTCCAGGTTCACGGCGCTGTTCTCGAGGATGATCGGCTCCAGAGTTTTGGTGATCATCAGCAGCAGCACGATGGCCCCGAAACCACAGCAGATCACATCGAGAAAAGAGATATTGAATTCTTCGGAGTTGCGACGTTTACGTTTCATGGCCAGTCCTCCGAGGGGCTGAGAAACGAGCCCCGGCTGATTTGTGCCAGCCGCCAGAACTTGGCGGCGGCCAGGGGGTCGCCCTCCATGGGTGCGAGGATCACATTGACCGGAATACTGCGCGGCAGTATTTTCACCGCCTGGTCAAACAACCTGAGCCTCTCGGTGCCGCTTACGGTATTGCGCTTGGCGGGCTTGGCGCCCTGGGTCGGCAGGCCGTCGGTAATCAGGAACACGTTGTCCGGCATCGGGTCCAGGCCCTGCACGGCGCGAAACGCCCGCTCCAGATTGGTGCCGCCGGCGGGGATGACCTGGCGCAGGTTGGCAATGCTCTCATCCAGTTTGTCCGCATCGCCCAGATTTTGCCACTGCGCCAGGCTGTTTTTCAACGCCGGTTTGACCTCGGTGTTGAAGGTGTAAATCTGGTAGTTGACACCCTGGGGCAACTTGGCGACCAGCCACTCCACCGTGGCCAGGGAGCGCTGCCACTTTTTCGAGGCGCGCTTGACCGAGTCGGACATATTGCGCCGCCGGATCACATTGACCAGGCTGTTGTCGAGCATACTGGCGGAGCTGTCCAGCAGTATCAACACGTGGCTGCCGCCGAGTTTCAGGCCGGTCAGGTATTGGCGGTCGCCCTGGCCGAGGATGCGGCGCACATCGTTGCGGCGCTCCTCGTTTTCATCCTCGATGCGCTGGCGCTCTTCGTCGAGGCTGCGGAGTTTTTCCTGCAGATCGCGAATCTCCTGGTCGGCATCGCTGTCAGACAGGTCTTCAATGCGCTTGCGGGTCGCCTCGATATCCTCGTTGATGCGCCGCGCCAGCCCCTGGGCGTCGACTAACTGCTGGTCCAGCGCCGACAGGGTATTGCGCAACCTGACGAGGTGCTCTTCGCCGTCGTTCACCTCTTCCTGCAGCAGGTTCACCTCGGCCTGCAGTTCGAAGTTGGTCTCTTTGACCTGGTTGTCGGTCTCGTGTTTGATAATCAGAAAAATCAACGCAACCGCACCGAAACCACAGGACATGATGTCGAGAAACGATAGACTGAAGGTACTGAAACCGCGTTTGCGTGCCATGTCGGTCTGCCTCTAGCCCCCGTTTAGATAGCCGCTATCGGGCAACACACTGATGACCGTCATCGCGGTCTCGTCGCGCGCTGACCGCAGGGTGTCGCCCACCTGTAAAACAGCGCCCTCGGTGCCCGGTTTATCGTTGACCAGGGGCGTATAGCCGTCGATCAACTGCAGGTGCCACTGTCCGGCAGCCGCGGCGATGGCGTAGCGGCTGTCGGCGCTCAACCGGGGACCCACCACCGGCTGCTCGCCGCCGCCCACATAGAGCGTCCCCCGGCTCAGGGGATAGGCGCGGTGCCTGTGCAGCAGGTGGGTGGCCCGATCGCCGGCCCGATGACGCTGCAGGGTAACCGGGGCCCGGGTCGCCGGCAGTTCGGTGGCGAAACTGATGCCGGCGGCCGCCTGGCGGATATGGGGCAGGAGCTGGTGGCAGGCGGTGGCGACGGCGGTGGTGTCAACGCTGTGGGTGGCCGGCCAGGATTCGGCCAGCCCCGGCAGCGAACCCGCCGCCGGATTCATCAGGATGCCGTCGCCGGCGCTTTGCACGCGCCGGCGCAACAGTTCGTACACCGGCGCCACGCACTCCAGCAACAGATTTCTCGACAGTTGTACCGATTTGCCCTCCAGCTCGAATTCGTAGTCGCTGTCGGTACGGCAGTGAGTCAGCCAGTCGGGCAATTGGTTAAACAGGGTTTGCTCGGTGGCGGCGTCATGGCGCGGGTTGAAGCGGGTAAAGCGGATAAACTGGTCCGCCACCAGCGTTGCCAGGCGCTCATAACAGGCCAGCAGGCCGGCATTGGCGACGCTGTCGACGTCCCTGCGCACCACTGTGTCGCCAACCTCAACCCGGGTGACGACGGTTTGGTGCAGTTGCATGTCCAGGACGGTGAACTGACCCGGCGGCGCACATTGGGCGGCGATCGCCACGGCGCTGTCCACCATACCGACAGTGGTAAACGGGCTCTGGTGGGCGATACCCAGCAGCAGTGACAGCTGGGCACCGGTGAAACTGCCCGGCACCGCGAAAACGACGTCGGCAAGCGACTGGCCTTCGCACAACTGGTCCAGTTGCAAATGGGCCAGGTCCCCGTGGTGTCTCACCTTGGGGTTGGGCGATGCGATATCATCCAGGTTGAGCTGGTGCCAGAACTGGTTGTTGGTTTGCAGGGGATGGATGCGCGCCTGTTCCCGGGCGGCCTCCCCGAGCAGCAGCCCGCCGGCGTTGATCTGGGCATAGCCGGGCTGGCGCGCCAGCAATTTGCCGTCGCGCGACAGTCGCACATCTGCGTCGTTTAATTCGATAACTGCTACTGTCATGCCTGTTAGTCTTTCTCGATCAAGATACCGGAGGTAGGTCTGCGGGCGGGTGGGGCTTTCAGAAACTCTCGACAGCAGGGATGCTGTCGGGAAGCTCCCAGGGACGGGTTCATCAGGGGGACGCCTAGTCCGTGTTTCTGAAAGCCCCACCCGCCCGCAGACCGGTCAATTGGCACATTTTTACTTAAGGAAGTGCCATCCCTCACTGCCCCTTTGACCCCTGGCCGCGCGCTTAGGTCCTACAATAATGCCGGCGAATTAAGTATGTACATTCAAGTGCCGCAGCAGGTTGTTGTCGCAGTAGGTATGGGTGTCGAGTACCAGCCGCTCCTGCAGCAGTTGCAGTTGATGGGTCAGGAACATAATCACAATACTGATTACCAGGGCGATAAATGTCGAGTTAAACGCGACCCCGAGGCTGACCGTGACTCCGGCGATATCGCCCTCCACGGCGCGGTGGGCCTGTCCCAGGGCCTCGCCGATACCGCGCACGGTGCCGATAAAGCCGATCGACGGTATCGCCCAGGCGATATAGCGCACCATCGCCAGTTCGCTGTCGAGCCGGTCCGACTCGGTGTCACAAACTTCCTTCACCGTAGCCGAGGCATCGGCGACATTGCGGGTGGAGCCGAAGCGCTGCAACACCGTCAGCAGGGTGCGCGGCACCAGCAGGTTCTGCTGGGGTTCGGGCAGTGCCTGCAGGGGGCGGGAAAACTCCCGGGCGTCCTCGGGCAGGATACTGGTGCCCTCGGTGATGTTGAGAAAGGACTGGTCCAGCATCCGCCGCTCCTGCAGCGAGCGCCTGGCCTTATAGCCCATAATGGCCATGGCCCAGAGCATCAGTACGAAACAGGCCTCCTGCTCGTAGTCGCGCATAACGATATAGAGCGAGCGCTGTACGATATACGCTTCGCCGGCGGCCTGGCGCTCGAGTTGTTCCTTTAGCAGCGCGTCGGCGTTGGGGCGGATCAGGGCAACGTAGATGGCGTGGACGATAATGAAAGATAAAATCAGGGCGAATACCTGGAAAATAAAATCTGAGCCTGAACTGCGTTTCATAAATGACCTTTATTGTTAGTAGGGTGGCCCTGTGTCATGAACCTGTGTCATGAAAAAAGTCGTTAACAAGAGCCGTAAACAAGTAACGTGAACAAGCGTCGCAAGCAGTGCCGGCTAGATATCAATCGGAAACGATACCGACAGGTCCTCTGAAATCTCCTCGCTCGGAATAAAGTCCTCGCTGCTCTGGGCCTGCTCCTCGCCCTGCTGCGCTGCGGCAGGGGGCTGGGCCACCTCGGCCTGGCCCTGTTTTTCATCTTTGCCGGCGGCCGGTTTATCCTCCTGGGCGGCCAGCGACACGGCGCCGGCGGCGAGCGCCAGTGCCAGGCTTGCGCTCAATAGTCTGATTCTCTTTACATAGCCCATAGCTCAGTCTCCCAAGTTTGTGCGCTTCTCGGCCTAGGTCCTGCTCAATCGACGAAACGCGCCAGGCGAAAACCCACGTCATTGCGGGCCTCGGTGCCGTAGTCGCGAAACGACAGGCGCAGGTCGGTTACCGTACCGTGGGCCCAACTGGAACCGCGGATAACGTGAAAGTCGCCGGTTTCGGGACCCATCGGGTCCACTTCTTTCTGCAGTGACAGTCCGGTTTTGATGCCGTAAAAATCGTTGAGCCATTCCGCCGCGTTGCCGCCGAGGTCGTACAGGCCCCTGGGGTTTGCGGCAAAGCTGGCGACCGGCGCGGTGACGGCGAAGCCGTCGTCGTAGTCGGCCAGGATATTGCCGACCAGGGGGGCGGCGTTGCGATCGGCATAGTTGCCGGCGTTTTTCGACGGCGGCAGGTTGTTGCCCCAGGGGTATTTCAGCATAGTGTTTTGCCGGCGGCGGGCCGCCCAGGCCCACTCGGTTTCGGTGGGCAGCCGATAGCCGCTGGCCGCTGGGTTGAAGCCCGTCACCTTGCCGCCTTCGACCTGGTAAAACAGCGGCAGTTTTTCCTGTTCCGACAACCAGTTACTGTACAGGGCCGCCTGTTGCCAGGACACGTTGACCACCGGATGGCGGTCGTTGTTGAGGCTGTTGCCCTTGACGTGGCCGGAGGAGTGAAATTTGCTGAAGCGGCGGAACTCGGCGTTGGTGACGTGCGTCAGCCCGAGATAAAACGGCCGGGTCAGGGCGACCTGTCGCTGCGCCTCGTTGGCGCGGCGTCCCTGCTCCCGGCGCGAGGCGCCCATAGTAAAGTCCTCGTTGGGTTTGAACAGCTTGAGCTTCTGGCCGGCGGCGGTGGTGATTTCGGTTTTTATATTCTCCCACTTGGCTTCCTCCTCGGTCCTGAGCTTTGCCACCACCACCTGTTCCAGCCCCGGGCGCGGCAGGATTCTGGTCTGGTAGTCGACAAACCCCTCTTTCCTGACCACTACCCGATGCTGGCGCGCGGGCAGGGAGAACACCTGGTTGGCGCGCCCCATCAGACGGTCGTCGATATAGACCAGGGCATCGGCGTGTGGCGCGCGAATGTCGACCTGGCCCAGTTGCGCCTGCAGGGTGATATCCAGGTTCTGGTCTGCGCCGGAGACCACTTGCAACTGCCGGTGAGCGGGCTGAAAACCGTCTTTGTAGAGGGTGAACTTGTAATCCTGGCCCGGCGGCAGGGTCAGTTCCAGTGGTGTCTGGCCCCGGTATTGGCCGTTGACCGTCACCCCGGCCCCCTGGGGCCGGGACCTCAAAAGCACCAGTCCGTCGGCTTTTTCCAGGGCGATGGGAGGCAGTTCCACCGGGTTGCCGGCGGTGATCTCAAGTTGTGTCTGCCAGGCCTTATAGCCGGCGAGTTTAACCATCAGGTCCCGCTTTCCTTCGAGAATTTCCGCCGTCAGCGGCGTGCTGCCCGCTGCTTCGCCGTCCACCAGTAACCGGGCGCCGGCCGGGGTGCTGCTGAGGCTGACCTCGGCCCAGGCCGGCTCCAGCGTGAGCGCCAGTTGCTGGTGGGTATCGAGCCCTTCGATCACCAGCGGCTGGCTGTGCGTCCGATAACGTTCGGCCCGAACTTCGAGCAGGTGTTCGCCGGCGCTGATGTCGGATATTTTGCTGCCGGCGCTGCCGACTACCTCGCCGTCGATCGATACCTGGGCGTTGGTCTCCGGGGTGGTGGTGACAGTCAGGTGGCCCGGCAGTTTTTCCAGGACATAGTCAAAAGTCTGGTTTTGCTGTGCGGAGATTTGCAGTTCGGTCTGCAGTGGATAGTAGCCCGGTGCCGACAGCGTCAGTCCGGCGCTGCCGGGGCGCATAAGATAGTGTTCGCCGAGCCTGAAGTTGAGCTTGTCGGACACGTCTATCTGCGCGGTGGCCGGGGTGGTGTTGATCAACACGGACTTGGCGGTAAACAGGAACCAGGCGATCAGGCTGCATACCAACAGCAGGCTGCCGAGTATCACCGTTACCGGCCGGATGGCGAGGCGGGACCGGCGCGTCTCGCCGCTTGCCGGGGTAAATGCCGTCGGTTGAATGATATTGCCCGCATCGGGCTGGCCGGTCCCGGCGGCGCCGGGCTCGACAGGCGGCGGTGTCAGGGGCTGCTTATCCATCCAGTGATATCTTCTCCACAGACTGGATAACGATGGTCTCGGTCTGGCCGCCGGGGGTCACCGAAAACTCCCGGCGCACGTCGCGGTAACCCTCGCGAATACCCACGGCCGTGTAGCGGCCCGGCTTCAGCGACAGCTCCCGGTTGGTGAAGCGACCCAGATTGCCCACCCGGTAAACGGTGACCTGGGTCTGGTTGTCCGATTGTAAAGTGATGGTCACCGGCTGCTGTGCTTCGGTGAGCAGGGCAGACAGGCGCTGTGTCTGTTGCTGCAGGCGGCTGCCGGGGTTGGCGATGGCCTGCATATCGCCGAGGGTCGCGCGGCCCTGCCGGTGCACGGCCGGGTCGGACAGGCGCAGGGGATCGGCCAGCAGTTTCTCAACGGTGGTGTCCAGTGTCGCCCGGGCACTGCTGCGAATCTGGCCGATGCGGCCGGCGACCAGGCTGCTGTCCAGTGCCAGCGCCTTGCCGTAGCTGTCATTGGCCGCCGCCCACTGTTCTTTTTGCTCGAGGCGCTCGGCCTCGGCCAAGGCCGCCTGGATACGGGTCTGGGTGTGCTGGTTGCGGGCCTGGGTCAGGGCGTTGTTGGCTTCGGCGGCGCCGGGCCGGATGGTCAGCGCCTGTTGGAACGACCGTTTGGCCTGGGTGAAGCGTTTGCTGTAGAGCGCGGCATAACCCTCGGACATGGCCTGGGAGAAGTCGCGGTCCTGAATCGCCTGTTTGATAGCGGCCAGTGCCGTCTGCGCCGGCGACGATGCCGCGTCCAGCGCCAGCGCTTGCTCGACGGCCTCGAGGGCCGCTTCCAGCTGCTGTTCTCGCTTTAACCCGGTGGCCGACTGCAGCAGCGCCAGTACCTGCTCCAGCACCTGGGCCCTGGCCAGGCCCTGTTGGGCGGTGTCGTCGTCCGGTCGGATGGCGCCGGCGAGGCCGAACTGGGCGAGGGCGTCGTCGGCCCGGCCTGCCTCCAGCGCCGCAGTGCCGGCTTCGAGGGCGGTGTCGAAGACAGTCGCGGATTGCTGCAGCAGTCGATCAAACTGCGCCTGGCCACTCTCGTAGTTCTCCCTGGCCTGCTCGAATTTGCGCTGGCGGTAGTAGGTGTCCCCCGCCGTCGCCGTCTCCAGCGCCTGCTGGTATTCGGCGGCGGCCCATTGGGAAACCGACATATCTTCAAGTTGTTCCTGTTTTTTCAGCATGTCGGACAGTATGTCCTGGGCGGCGCGGCGCTCTTTGGCCAGTTGGGCATCACTCCAGGGGGACTCGATGGGTTTGCTGGGCGGCGGTACCGGCGCGCTGCTCTCCCCGGCGGCCGGCGGGGGCGGGGGTTCGACCACGTTCGGCAGCCAGAATACCACCGCCACCACCAGCAGCATCAAGGCCGCAAAGGCAATGCCCTGGTTGCGCTTGTGCTGCCACCAGGGCAGCGCCGCCGCCGCTGAGTTCGGCGAGCCGGGGGCCGGAGGGGAAGTGGTTGCCGGGCTCGGAGCGGGCGCTGCGCCGTCTTCAGGGCCGGACTGTTTTTCCGTTGGGTCGCTCATATACGCTGGGTCTCGCCTCTTGCTCCGGATGGCGTCAGATCAATGGGAGTAATTATGTTGCCACTCCGAGTCGTTAAGTCAACAGGATGCCGCCACGCGCTGGCATGGCTCGGCGTCCTGTACTCATTGATTTATTTTTCCGGGTCTTGTTCCCCGGCACTCGGGTCGACACCGCCGGTGTCGAGGCGATAGAGGTCGCGCAGCAGTTCGCGCCATTGGTTGTACTGGTTCTCGACGCTGCCCGACAGCGTGATGGTGCGATCTTCCAACTCGATGACCTGGGGCTCGATATCGGCCTCCAGCGAGTCGCCGAGTTCCTGCAGCGCCTCGACGTGAATTTGAGCCTCGGCGCGCTTGTCAAAGCCGCCTTTGATCAGGTAGCCGCCGCCGGCGACGGCGATGGTACCGGCCGATCGGGCCGAGCGGTTATCGCTGCCGGCCGCGGCGATTCCGCCGAGAATAGCCACCACCCCGGCGATGGTCTGGGCGCGCGCCTCTTTTTTCAGGTCCCGCACCGCCATCACTTCTCTGTAGCTGAGGCGGCGCCATTCTTTGTAGGGTTCTGCCATCTCTTTGACGAAGGTGCCGTAATAGTCCTGCAGCGTGTCGACAAACAGATAATCGCGCTCGCGGATACTGCGGATGCGGTCCAGCATCGGGTCGTTCTCTGAGGGCAGGCGCTTGATCTGCAATTGCCCCTGCTTGTCCTGACCGAGGTGATCGCCGAAGGCGTCCGGTGAAAAACTGCGGGCGAACTTCAGTTCGGAGACCAGTCTCACATTCCTGATATCCGCCGCCTCCAGCGTGCGGCGGTGAATAAGGATATCGTTGGCTATTTTGTTATACAGATTCTGGAACGGCTCGATCTTTATCGTGCGCTTGGGGTCGTAGGCATAGCGGCTGGCCAGCTCGCGGTATTCTTTTTGAAACCACTCCCGCCCGGTGGCGTCGCGCACCGTCACCTCCACCACCAGCGACTCGCCGTCGGATTGCAGGATGACACCGTCGACGGTGACGTCGACAGCGCTCTGCTCGTTGGGTATGACCCGCACCGCACCCCAGGCGGCGCTGCTCTGCATGGTCTCCATCAGGTGCACGGCGATAAAGCGGGATTCCGCCTTGCGGATTTCCGGGAATATCACCACGTCGTCACTGTCGGCGGCGTCGTCGAGGCCGGCATCGAATGTCATGATACCCACATCGAGCAGTTGATCTTCCGCGATCTCACCGGTCTCCTGCATGACGGGCACGTTGGCCGTGGTCTTGACCACCTGGCTGGAGCAACCCGCCAGGCTCAGCGCCATTGCGAGGAAGAGTAGGTAGCCGAAGTTCAGTTGTCTCATCGGTATCAATCCTATTGGCTTTGATTCTTGTATTTGCGGTATTCCTCCCAGAGTTTTTCCCTCAACACCGGATCGGTCTCGCGCATGGCCGCCTCGCGAATCTGCCGGGCCACGACATCGTCATCGCTACCGTCCGGGATGTCCGGTGGTGGCGGCGCGGTTTGATTGTCGTGCTGGTAGTCGCCCGAGCGTTTGGGGGCCGAGTCCGGGCCGTAGCCGCCGCCGGCGGAGTCGGAGTCGTAGCGGGGCGGAGCACCGCCCGGTGCGCCGCCGCCAAACGGGGGCTGATCGCCGTCGCCGCCCTCATCGTAGGGGACCCCGCCGCCGCCGGCCGGCTCCAGGTCTTCTTCGCTGCCCTGCTGGTTGCCGCGATTGAGGATATAGCCGCGCTCGCGCAGGATCATACCGTCGTAGCTGGCGATGGAATCGTCCAGTTCGCCTTCCAGTTCGGCGGCCCGCTCAGCCGCGGTGGCGGCAGCTTCGTTGGGAAGGGAGCCGCCGGATTGGCCGCCCTGGGACTGATCGCTGGCGCTGCTCTGGCCGCCACCGGACTCCTCCTCAGAGAAATCGATATCGCCGCTGTCGCGGCCCTGCTCGCCGCTGCTGATGTCTTCGGAAGGTTGATTCGAGTCGCCGTAGGAGACCTGCTCGCCATCGCTGCGTTCACCGCTTTCGGCGGTGGCGCCGCCATCGGCGGTGCGGCCGCGGTCACGCTCGCCGGAGCGGCGCCCGTCGGCGCGGCTGTCGCCCTGCTCGCCCCGTGACGAACCGCTCGGAATACTCGGCATACCGGGCATGCCGGAAGAGGGCAGGCCGGCACTCGGCAGGCCGCCGGTGGAGGGCATGCCCGAAGATGGCATACCGGAAGAGGGCATGCCCGAACTCGGAGACCCGGACTGCTGGCCTGAACTGCTCGACGAAGAACTGCTGGACGAAGAACTGCTGGACGAAGAACTGCTGGACGAAGAACTACTCGAGGACGAGCTGCTGGAAGACGAGCTGGAACTCGACGGCGAGGGTGGCTGCGGCATGCTCTGCTGCTGCGTCTGTTGTGTCTTGCAGCCTTGCAGGGCCGCCGCCGACAGTGCCAGGGCCGCTACCAGGGGTATCACTTTTACGGTCTTCATCTTTCCACCTTCCTTAGAGTGTTGCGTCTCTAATGGTCAGCCGACCCTTCAACCCCGGTAATCCCTCGCCTGGGGTGGTTGTCAGTCGTCGGCAAATAAGTATCTGTGGGTCATTCCCGTCGTCAGCGTCGGTGACCCGTTTTCAAATCGGGGTCGAAATTTTGCCAACTTCAGTGCCTTGCGTACCCGTGAGCGAATACGCACATTGTCTTCCGGCATAGATTCTATTATGGCCACATTTCGTGCTCTGCCGTAAGGGGTTACATCAAATGACACCAAGACATAGGGTTGGTTCTCTTCATCCTCCTCCACTACTGAGGAATCGACCAAGGGCAAGTCGGGCAATGCCACCGGTTGTCCGAACAACAGGTCGATCTGGGTCTGGTCGATATTGCCGTCCCTGAGCGCATCGTGGGACTCCTGGTAAATTGCCAGCGCCGACTGCCACTTGTTGAACAACAGGTACCAGTCGCCGAGTTCCACCTTGGCTTTGGCCTCGGCCCAGGGCGGGGAGTCGGGGTTGTTGGCGTAGACATTTACCATGCGGCTGATGGCCCGCTTGCCGCTGTTGTAGCTGTTGGTAATGTACTGGTCGAGGCGCGCTTTCTGCTCGGCGCTGGTGGGTTCGCTGCCGGCGCGCAGTTGAAAGCTGGGTTCGGTTTCGCCCTTGTAGGTGGCAAGGTAATAATTGGAGACGGTGATGCCGCGCAGTGCGTCGATCAGCCGCAGGTCATTTTTGCCGTAGTTGGTGTCGATGATGTCCACCGCCAGATTGAACAACTTGTGGGCGCTGATCAGATGGTTGAACAGGCCCGCCCCCATATCCAGGGCGTAGGCATTCAGGTGCCAGGCGCTCAATTTGTCGATCACCGGCAGCATGCGCGGGTCCTCGGTACCGAAGTTGCGGCGGTGCAGCCAGTAGAGGTATTGATGGCGGTCGTTAGCCTCGCTCCACTGACCGCGCGCCACGTGGCTCTCGATCAGGCGCTCCAGGATGGGTACCTGGCTGAGGCTGTAGAGTCCTTCGTTGACCCGGTTGACATGCATGGCGCGCTTAAACGCCTCGATGGCATCGTCGTGTTCGCCCTCGGTCTGATAGGTGATACCCAGGCCCACCAGGTGTTCCGACAACTGGCTGCCATAGGCACCCTGTTCGGTCTCGACCCGATCGATTTCGAGCTGATAGTCGTTGGTGGAGCGAACTTTGGGCCTCGTATCCTCCTCGCTGACGATACGTGCGATGCTGCTGCCCTCGCCCTTTTCGCCGGGGCTGATCAGATAGTCTGTGACCGCCGATCCCTGGGACTGGGCGCCGGCCATAAGGGGAAGTCCGGCAATCAGACAGATAGCGGTATAGGATTTGGTCCGCTGTCGGCCGGGGGCCGAGTTTTCGCGGGAGGCGTCGTGGAGATTTCCATAGCTGGGTTGGGGGAGCCTGTTACCCCGGAACCTGTGACCCAAACAGCTACGACCCAGGTGCTTGATGTCAGCGTAAGCCCGATCGAAGTAACGACAACAATTTAGAGTATGCACAGTTGAACCGCGTTTTTATTCAGTGATTGACACACAAGACCCAACAACTAAGGTTAGAGCCCATTCTATGCGCTGGGTTCCTTGCCTCCTTGACACCTGCACGCCCTGTACTTCCAACTGCCCTGCGTGCCGGCAATAAACTGGTTCGATGTTAGTGAAAACTCACTTAGACTGACATTCGCCCTTTGGTCAGGCTCTGCGTCCCCATACCCTGATACTGTATAAGACTGATAAGGTTGCAGTTAACTCAATAAATTGGGACGAACGCTGCCTTACAACTCATAAATTTCCGGTGCTGTGTGCGGTACTGTCTCCAAGACCTGCTCCAGTACTGCTGTCTCTGTTCTGCCGTTGCGCTCGCCAATATATCTGCCGGGTCTCCGGTCTATCTTACCCAGGTTGGCCAGCCATATTGAATGCCTATATGGATACTCTACAAGATTGACACTCTACACTGCGTGATCGGCACTCTACAATGGCCCCGTCAGGCTGAAAATAGCCTATAGGTCCAGCGTACAGAGACTCAATATACGTGCCATGTTTGACAGTTTGACGAGCAAAAATAGCGGTTTGGCGAAATAACCGGGACTGGCGGCCCGGCGCCCCACCGGCGCCCTAGACACAAGGCAAACACATGGACACGCAACAGAAAACGATGTCATCAAGTATAGCCAAGTCCGCTTCGATTATGCTGTGTCAGATTCCCGCTTTTCCGGCCGCTGCCGCTCCGGCGGGACGAAAACTGTGCCGGGTGGTGCGCCGCTGCGAAGGTTTGGTGTTACCGCAGGCCAGCTTGTGGAATTGCCTGATATTAATTAGATGAAAAGAAGATAAGAATGAATTTGGATATCGCAAATCAGTATAGAGATTCCGCTGTTCCCGAGGTCGGGTGGCGATTGGCTTATAGCGAAAAGATTGGTCGGCTTGAGCCGACACTAACAGGTTCGTCTATTGTTTTTAGGCGCACAGAATGTTGTAACAAGCGCCATCTCAGAAAGAGAAGATAAAGGAGAGAAAAATGAGAAGTATTCACGTTGACACCGGTGTTGCAGATGCCCTGGCCGCATTCGAAATGCCGCAACGGCTCGGTTTCGGTGTCTTGATGGCGCCGGTCATGTACCGCTGTCAATACCAGGACGGCCGCTGGTGGGACGCCGAGCTGATGCCTTACGGTCCGCTGCAAATAGACCCCGCAGCCAAGGTCTTACATTACGCACAGGAGATTTTCGAGGGCCTGAAGGCCTATCGGGTCGATCGCGACCGGGCTGCCCTGTTTCGACCGCAAATGAACTGGGAGCGGATGAATTTGTCGGCCCGGCGCCTGTGTATGCCGGATATTCCGCGTGATATTTTTATGCAGGCGGTGCAGACGGTTACCGCCTACTGTGAAGACTTCATTCCGCGCAACAGCGGGCAGTCGCTGTATCTGCGGCCGTTTATGTTCGGCACCCAGCCGGATTTATCGGTGGCCGCCGCCAACAGCTACAGCTTTTTGGTAATCGCCAGTCCGTCGGAGGTCTACCACAGCGGCAGTATGCGGGTACTGGTCGAGCGCAACGACTCCCGGGCTGCGGTGGGCGGCACCGGGGCGGAGAAAGTCGGCGGCAACTACGCGGCGTCGCTGCAGTCGGTGCAGGCCACACTGGCCAAGGGGTTTGACCAGACCCTGTGGCTGCATCCCTCCGATCGCCGCCATATCGAAGAGTTGTCGGGAATGAATTTTTTTGCGGTGATGGAAGGCGAGCTGCACACGCCCGCCCTGAGCGGGTCGATTCTGCCGGGCGTCACCCGCGATTCGCTGATACAGCTCGCGCGGGCACTCGATATCACCGTACACGAACGCCCGATGGACATTGACGATCTGCTGGCGCTGATAAAGTCCGGCACCTGCACCGAGGCTTTTGCCTGCGGCACGGCCACCATTGTCAGTCCCATCAGCGTTCTCGGCGATGCCGACGGCCAGGTCTACGAACTGCCCGACACCCCGGGACCCGTGGCCCGGCAGTTGCGCCAGGCGCTGCTGGATATCCAGGAGGGCCGCGGCAGTGACCGCTTCGATTGGATGAGCCCGATACCGCCCGAGTGCTATCCCTGACCGCTACCTGGCCGAAAGTGTAGAGCGAATGGCTGATACGGGCTAACCCGTCGCGGCGTTCTGATCTAGCATATCGACAAGTAATTGACGGCAAATAACCGATAAGGGGCGATGAACATGGACTTTCGTAAGCTGCTGACGCGGGAAGAGCTTGAGCCTTTCCTGCAGAAGTCCGATGCCTGGGGCCTGTGGCTGCTGGTGTGCAACTGGGGCTTGATTGCCGCCGCGTTTGCACTGGTCGCATTCTGGCCCAACCTGCTGACCTGTCTGGTGGCTGTGATTGTGCTGGCTAACCGCCAACTCGGTATCAGCGTACTGATGCACGACTGCTCACACCAGGCGCTGTTTCGCTCCCGCGGCCTGAACCAGTGGGTGGGCAAGTGGCTGTGTGCCGCCCCGGTGTTTGCCGATCTCGACGGCTACCGGCGCTACCACATGCGCCACCACCGCGACGCCGGCACCACGGCCGATCCCGATTATCCCAACTACAAGAATTACCCCGTCACCAAAATGAGTGTAGTGCGCAAAACGTTGCGCGACCTGGTGGGCTATACGGGGTTGAAGACGTTTTATGCAGTGCTGTTAATGCACGCGGGGTTGCTCGAGTACGATATGTCCTACCAGCATCACCGTGCCCGCAAACGGCCGGGACCGCTGGCGATTATGGGCAATTTAGCGCGCAACCTGTGGGCGCCGGTGCTGGTCAATGTCGGGCTCTGGGTTCTGCTGTACAGCACCGGGCACGGCTATCTCTTCGGCTTGTGGGTGCTGGCCTATCTGACGTTGTTCATGTTTTTCGCGCGTATGCGCAATGCCGCCGAGCACGCCAATGTCCCCGATCTGCTGGATCGCGACCCGCGCCTGCACGCCCGTACCACCCATGTGAATTGGCTGGAGCGGCTGACGTTTGCCCCCAACCACGTCAACTATCATATGGAACACCACTGGGCGCCCGGGGTGCCTCCCTACCGGCTGGCGGCGCTGCACCGCTTCCTGACTGCCAAGGGAGTGCTGGCGGACACACCGGTGGCCAACAGCTACGCGGATGTTTACCGGGCCATGGTGGGCGCGCCTGAGGCCATTATTCGAACCCCGTAATGGTGTAAGATAGCGCCTTTTTGGCGAGCTGCGTGGGTCGAGTATGTCAGGTGTCAGCGATTTGGTGCTGAAATTCAGTTGCCGGGATCAGCCGGGTATCGTCGCTGCCGTGGCCGGTCTGTTTACCTTGCAGGGTTTCAATATCCGTGAATCCTCCCAGTATGAAGATGTGTCGACCGGCCGCTTTTTTATGCGCACGGTGCTGGAGTCGGTCGAGGGACCGAAACAACTGGCAGCCGTGAAAGCGGCATTTTTGTCGGTGGCCGAGCGTTATGGCATGAACTGGGAACTCTACGACCGGGTATACAAGCCGCGTATGCTGGTTGCTGTGTCGCAGTGGGGGCACTGTCTCAATAATCTGTTAAACAGTTGGAAGCGCGGCACCCTGCCGGTGGAACTGGTGGGGGTGTTTTCCAATCACCAGGATATGCGCTCGCTGACCGAGTGGTACGGCGTACCGTTTCACCACCTGCCGGTTACGGCTGCCAACAAGGCTGAGCAGGAAGCGCAGGTGCTGGCACTGCTGGAGCGCACCGGCAGTGATTTCCTGGTGCTGGCGCGCTACATGCAGATTCTCTCCAACGGTTTATGCCAGCAGCTCGCCGGTCGTGCCATTAACATTCATCACTCTTTTCTGCCGGGGTTCAAAGGGGCCAAACCTTACCATCAGGCCTTTGATCGCGGGGTGAAACTGATCGGCGCAACGGCCCATTATGTGACGGCGGAGTTGGATGAAGGCCCGATTATCGAGCAGGCGGTGGAGCGGGTATCCCATGCCGATACGCCGCAGGAGCTGGTGGAAATCGGCCGGGACACCGAGGCTGTGGTACTCAACCGCGCCGTGCGCTGGCACGCCGAGCACCGGGTGTTGTTAAACGGTAATAAAACGGTAGTGTTCAACCGCTAGTGCTTCGACAAATAAAGTTTTTCACCTAAAACGGGTTTTGGTTTCCTTAGCTGACACGGTCTCGATCCGGGGGGGCTAGCCCCTCGGGATACGGGCTAGGCCCCCCCCGGATCGAGACCTCAGTGCCAACGAGGGAGAGTATTCTCTGGTCGAAGCACCAGACAATTTACCGGAGCAAGCGCCGCCCCTCCGGCAGGGCAAATAGGTAGTGATCGCGGCTCAGGCTCGACAGGGTTTCGCCATCGCTGCTGAAGCTTACCCTGCCCGAGCCGGTTTTGCGAATATCGCGCCGCTCGGCCCGACCCATCTCTATGTCCCCCGATCCCATGATGGAGCCCCTCACGTTTTTCGCGCTCAGGTTGGCGCCGTCGAAGCTGCCGGAACCGGCAATATTGATTTGCTGGTTCTTTACTTCGCCGCTCACCCCAATGTCGCCGCTGCCGCTGATGGTGGCGGCCGAGTTGATGGCCTCGACTTGGGCGATGTCAATATCGCCCGATCCCTTGATGGCCACGGACAAATTCTGGGCGGTGACACTTTCCATGACGATGTCACCGGAGCCGGTAATGGACACCGAGAGATCGACGGTGACCAGCGGTCCCACCGCGATATCGCCGGCGCCGGTCAAATGAATACCATCGATGCGCGGCATGGTGACATCAATGTGTAAGTCGTCGATGTTTTTGTTGCCGGACCCGTTGTTGTCGATGGCAATATCCAGGGTTTTGTTCCGCACCTGGGTTTTGACGCTGTCCAGCAACTCGGCGGGGCCGGTCACGGTGACTTCGAAATTCGCGCCCTCGTTGACGCTGACGTTGCCCGCGGCCAGCATTTTGACGGCGGTAAATCCGCTCAGGTCACGGGTTTCGGTGGTGGATGCGTGGGCGAACAGCGTGGTGAAGGCAAGGGTCAACGCTGCCAGTAAAATGCGTTGCCACCCGCAATGGGAAGTATTGGTCGAGGCCATGGTAGTAGTCCTTTCAATAGAGTGAATCGTTGTGTTGGTGTCAGGATAGACGCCGGTGGACTTGCATTTGGATTCACCCGATGAAAAAAAAGTCCGGCTTACGCGCTGTCTCGCTTTAGCGCCCAGATACCCAGACCACTGCTGAGCAGGATAAAAGCCAGTGTGCCGCCGATGGTGAAGGTGTCGCTCAGCAATGACAGGGATATGCCGATATCGATCAGGATACCCAGGACCGGTAACTGCCATAGCACCGCGGCCGAGGTGATCAACAGCGTCAGGGTGAGAATCAATGCCGCGGCTTTATCACCCAGGCGCGCACCGGGCAGGCGGGCCATGACGGTATCGGTAAAGCCGTTGTCGTCGAGATAGGTTTCGCCGCGCTCCAACTGGTCGCCGAGCCACCGATCGAAAGCCGCATCGGCGGGTATCTCACGGCTACAGGGTTCGTTTTCGGTTTTTTCATTTTCCAGCTTCTCGGTTTCAGGCTGTTTGTTCTCAAACTTTTCGTTTTCAGACATGGGATTCAACCTCCCGCCAGGGAGCCAATAATGATTGCAGTTTCTGCTTGCCTCTCAATACGTGAGTTTTTACCGAACCGAGCGGAATGTCCATGATTTGCGCCGCCTCCTGGTGTGAAAAACCCCGCTGCAGGCAAAGATGGATGGCCACCCGCTGGGGTTCTGACAACTGTGCCATGGCCGTGTCCAGATCGCGGGCGATATCGGCCCGCTGCGGTTCGGTGGGTACCTCGGGCAACTCACTGGCCGTGTCGCCGGTGCCGGTTGCCTGTTTGCGGCGCTGACTCACCATCACATTGTAGGCGATGCGATAGAGCCAGGTGCCGAACTGTGCCTCGCCGCGGAAATTCCCGAGCGCCTGGTAAGCTTTGATAAATGCCTCCTGCGCCAGGTCCTCCGCCAGGGCGTGATCGCCGCGACACCAGCCCCGCAGCGACGTGCGCAGGCGCGACTGATAGCGGCGCACCAGTTGCGAGTAGGCGTAGTGGTCGCGGTGTTGCTGCGTGCGTCGCACCAGGTCCAGGTCACTGACTGTCATGGGTGTCAGGGTGCGGTGCCGGCTGGCGGTTGATTCAGCTTCCAGATCAGCAGGTGGGCCAGTCCGAGAAACAGCGGAATCAGCCCCAGGCTGCCGAGTGCGAGGTCATCGATAATCGCCAAGCTGATAGCGGTGCCGAGTCCCACGGCCATATATTTCACGCCGGTTTCCCGGTGCCTGGGGCGGCTTTCCAGATGGTCGAACAGTTCCGGCGGCAGCTCTCTGCCCTTTTCGATCATCTTGTTGATATTGTCGTGTAGCAGTTTGCGGCGCCGGTGCTGGTTGATGCTGACCAGCCCCACGATCAATACCGGCGTACTGAGTAGCGCGACCACGGTGATGGCGGCGAGAATGGCTTCGAGTCTGTATTCGGCGGCAATGGCGTAGAGTGCGGCGGCGCTGTCCGCCGTGCTCTCCGGTGGCTGGCTGGCGGCGGTTTTCCGCGCCTGTTCCCTGGCGGCCTCGACTTGCTGTGCATCCACCAGCCCCCGCTGCTGTAATTTCTCCATGACCCTCAAGGTCACTGTCTCGCTGTTATCGGGGTCGTTATTGGCACCGTCTGCCGCCGCCTGGCCGGCCGTCGCCAGGGCCAGTAGCAGATACAGGGTGGTGGTGGTGAGAAAGGTCTTCAATCGCTGCATAAGTCTATATTCCGCTGGTCAAAACGTGAGGGCGGCTCGAGTCATTGGGTTATGACGCGGTGGGGGTGGTGTTTGGATTCACGGCTCTTGAATTCTTTTAGGGTCTGGCGGCAAAAAGCCCTATCTTGGCAAGGGTAGCGCGAGTCTATCTGCGTTGCCAGGGAGGGGGCAATGGCAGAGGGGAATAACGTGTTCCTGGCACCATTCTCGGCCGGACGGTAGTTTTCCATACAGACTCCCTCTACAATATCCCGCTCCGGCCAGCGCGATGATAAAGGTGATAGGGATATGCCATTATTTATTTTAACGATTGTCTTACAAGTCGCCTGCGCCGTGCACGCGGTCAGAACCGGACGCGATAATAAATGGCTGTACTTTATCGTGCTGGCGCCCATGATTGGCTGTGTGGCCTATATTCTGGCGGAGGTATTGCCGGAACTGCGCCACTCCCGGACTGCACGCCGGGCCAACCGGTTTGTGATCGATAAGCTCGACCCCGATCGCCAGTTGCGTGAATCCACCGACCGCCTGCAGGTTTCCAACAATGTCGACAATGTCATCGAGTTTGCCGAACAGTGTGTGGAAAAGGGCCACTATGACGAGGCGATACAGGCCTACCGCGACGCCATGCACGGGCTGTTCGAGTTCGACCCCAAATTGATGCTGGGCCTGGCGCGCGCCCAGTTTGCCGCGAGTCACTTCGCCGATACGGTAACCACGCTGGACCAATTGATCGAACAGCACCCGGAATTCAAATCCGCCGACGGCCACCTGTTGTACGCGCGGGCGCAGGAGTCCCTCGGCGAAGTGGACCGCGCCCTGCACGAGTACGAGACGCTGGCCCAGTACTACCCCGGCCCCGAGGCCAAGTGCCGTTATGCGCTGTTGTTGAAGAGGCAGGGTAAGTTGAGCTTGGCCGCCAGCCTTTTCGAGGATATCAAGTTGACCGCGCGGCGCTCCCCCAAGCACTATAGCCGCCTGCACAAACAGTGGATTGATATTGCCCGGCGCGAGACGTAAGGGCACGGGTGGCAGAGGCAGTTGGCAACAATCGGGGGTAGCAAAGCGGTTATGGCGGCAAAAGGCGCAGAGAAAACAGCGGGTAGCGTGGTGTTAATCGGCATGCCGGGTGCGGGCAAGAGCACCATTGGGGTGATGTTGGCCAAGGAATTGGCCAAAGACTTTGTCGATACGGATGTGCTGATTCAGGTGCGCGAGGGTCGGACCCTGCAGAGTATTATGGACGGCGCAGACTATCTGCATTTGCGCCAGATTGAGGAGGCGGCGCTGCTCGACGCCCATTTGCCCGCTCACGTGGTGGCCACCGGCGGCAGCGCGGTATACAGCGACGCGGGCATGCAGCATTTGAAGCAGTATGGTGTGGCGGTGTTTCTGGACCTGCCGCTGGCGGATTTGCAGCGGCGCATTCACAACTACGCCGAGCGCGGCATCGCGCGGCGGCCGGGGCAGACGTTTGAGGCGCTGTTCGCCGAGCGCCGGACGCTGTATCTACAGCACGCCGATATTGTCGTCGACTGTCACGACAAGACGCCGGAGCGAATTATCGGTGAGATTATCCGGGCGCTTGCCCGTTTCTGATAACGCCGGAAAGAGGTCGGTAACTGCCCGCAACTACAGCGGCAACTGGGTCGTATATTTGACCTGTTTCAGCGCGAAAGTCGAATTCACCGAGGCTACGTTGGGCAGGTGGACGATGGTGCCCTTCAACAGCTTTTCATACTGGTCGACACTGTCGACCACGATGCGCAGCATATAGTCGCGCTCCCCCGTGGTGGAGTAGCACTCGACAATTTCATCGATGTTGTGTACCGCTGACTCGAACGCGTTGAGCGACGCTTCGTCGTGGCTTTTAATCGTAACGTAAGCATGTACCGACACCCCGAGGTTGAGTTTTGCCGGGCTCAGCAGGGTGACCCTGCCCTGGATGACGCCTTCGGCCTCCAGGCGCTTGATGCGCCGCCAGCAGGGTGTGTGGGAGAGGCCGACTTTCTCTCCCAACTCGGCCATGGAATAGTCGGCACTGTCCTGCAGGGCACGCAGAATTTTGCGGTCGAATTCGTCCAGCTCAACAGGGGATTTCATCCTAAATATCTCAAGTATTGTGAGGGTTGTATCCTAATCTTAGCCGGCATTTCCAAAAAAGCGCAACTATCGGCTGAGGCGGTTGCCGCCGGTGCGGGAGCGGGTAATTAAATTACATGTCAGCTAAATTCGGCGCTATAATCGCTGACCTGCCCGGTATCCCAAACCCATTGCAGAGATCAGTAAAAAGAGAACAGCAAGAGGACCCGATATGTTCGAACAGTTAGACGTGCTGCCCGCCGATCCCATTCTCGGTCTGATGGCGCTCCATCAGCAGGACCCCAACCCGAACAAAGTCGACCTCGGCGTCGGTGTCTATCGCGACGAGCAGGGGCGCACCCCGATACTCGCCAGTGTCAAGGCGGCGCAACAGCGCCACCATGAAGCCGAGGCGACCAAGGCCTACATTGGTCCCGCCGGCACCGAGGGGTTTGTCAGTGCCACCCAGACGCTGCTGTTCGGATCGGAGCACGCTGCAGTGCGGGACGGGCGGGTGGTCACGGTACAGACACCTGGCGGTTGTGGCGCGCTGCGGGTGGCCGCGGAATTGATCGGCCGCTGCAATGATGCCGCCACCATCTGGGTCAGCGATCCCACCTGGGCCAATCACGTGCCCCTGTTGGGGGATGCCGGAATTACCATTCGCGAATATCCTTATTACGATCGCAACACCAACAGCATTCGTTTCGATGAGATGATGGCTACCCTGGAGCGGGCCGAGGCCGGCGACCTGGTGTTGCTGCACGGCTGCTGCCACAACCCCTGCGGCGCCGACCTGACGCCGGAGCAGTGGCAGGCGGTGGCGACCCTGGCCGTCAAACGCGGTCTTACCCCGTTTATCGACATCGCCTACCAGGGTTTTGCCCGGGGGCTCGACGAGGACGCCGATGGTATTCGCGTGTGCGCGGACACCGTGCCGGAGTTGTTTGTCGCCAGTTCCTGTTCGAAGAATTTCGGTCTCTACCGGGAGCGGGTGGGATCGGTCACCCTGGTGGCGAGCGATACGCAGCAGGCGAGCGCCGCCCGCAGCCAGTTGATCAGCGTTATCCGCGGTATCTATTCCATGCCGCCGTCCCACGGCGGTGCCATTGTGGATATTATCCTGAACGACGTCGAGCTGCGCCGGCAGTGGACCGATGAGCTTGGTGCAATGCGCGATCGTATCAACGAACTGCGGCGCCAACTGGTAGAGAGCTTCAATCGAAAGGGGGCCGAAGGGCGTTTCGATTTTATCGCCAGGCAGCAGGGTATGTTTTCATTTTTGGGTATTGCACCGGAGCAGGTGCAGAAAATACGGGAGGCTTCTAGCATATATATGCTCAGCTCCAGCCGTATCAATATCGCCGGACTGAGTCGGCACAACCTCGACCGTGTCACCGGTGCGGTGATGTCGGTCTTGTGAACTGCCGGTGCGACGGGTTTACTAACCTCAAAGGCGGTAGTTTTGCTTGAGGGTGATGTTTGGATGAAGGTAGTGCTTCGACCTGTAAAGATTTTCACGTCGGTGGCACTCAGGTCTCGATCAGGGGGGCGCCTAGCCTACAGTCCTTCGGGACCTTCGCCAGCATGGATGCTGGCGAGGAGCCTACAGGGGTGGAGCGGGAAACAGCGAAGCGCTGCTTTGCCCCGCGGAACGCCCGAAATCTATGATTTCGGGCTGGGCCCGCTTGCGGGTATTCACGGCGAGTCCCGAAGGACTGTAGGCTAGGCGCCCCCCTGATTGAGACCGTGTCGACCAAGGGCACCAAATTCCGTTTTAGGTAAAAACCTTTATCGATGGAAGCGTTAGGAGCGATAACCACATGGATTTCACACTGACATCTGAACAGCAGATGATCCAGGACACGGCGCGGCAGTTTGCGGCAGCCGAACTGGAACCACTGGCCGCCAGCTTCGATCGCGGTGAAAACCCGACGGCGTTTACCGGCAATCTGCGCAAACTGGCTGAGCTGGGTTTTATGGGATTGGCCATCGACGCCGACTATGGCGGTGCCGAGGCGGGCAGTATTGCGTTCAGCCTCGCCATCACGGAGCTGGCGCGGGGTTGTGCCTCCACCGCGGTGACCGTCTCGGTGACCAACATGGTGGCGGAGGTGATTCAGGCGGTGGGCAATGCCGCCCAGAAGCAACAGTTCTTGCCGCGCCTGTGCAGCGGTGAATATCCGGCCGGTAGTTTTTGTCTCACAGAAGCTGACGCGGGCAGTGATCCGGCGGCCATGAAAACCACGGCTGTGTGCGAGGGCGATCACTACCGGCTTAACGGCAGCAAGATGTTTATTACCAGCGCGGCCTATGCCGGCGTCTTTGTGGTCTGGGCGGTGACTGACCCGAGCGCGCGTAAAGGTAAAGGCATCTCCTGTTTTCTCGTCGATCGGGATACGCCCGGATTGCGGATCGGCAAGGCCGAGGAAAAAATGGGTCAGAAAGCTTCGACCACCAATACCGTGCATTTCGAGGATTGCCTGGTGCCCATTTCGGGGCTGCTCGGCGCGCCGGAGCAGGGGTTTCGAATCGCCGTGGGCGAATTGGCCGGCGGGCGTATCGGCATCGGGTCGCTGGCGCTCGGCCTCGGCGGGGCGGCGCTGGACTATGCCCGACACTATCTCACCGAGCGCCGCCAGTTTGGCCAGCCACTGGCTGAGTTTCAGGGGTTGCAGTGGATGCTGGCGGACCACTACACCGATATGGAGGCGGCGCGGTTGCTGTTGCTGAACGCGGCGGCGTTGAAAGAGGGCGGGCTGCCGTTTGCCAAACAGGCTTCGATGGCCAAGTTGTTTGCCTCGGAAAAAGCCAACCGGGCCTGTTACGCCGCGCTGCAGATGTTGGGGGGCTATGGGTATATCAAGGAGTATCCGCTCGAGCGCCTGGCCCGCGATGCCCGGATCACCACCATCTATGAAGGTACCAGCGAGGTGCAGCGTATTATCATTGCGCGCCAGCTTTTGAGTGAAATCAATTACCCGTAAACTGTTTCTAATTTGAACCCAGTGTCGGCTGTGATGCCGGCGTTGATGGGGCAGACCTACCCCGGTACTATTCATTAAGATCGGCAAAAAGTGAGGTTTGATAAATTGTGCAAATCCTCTTAAGAGCCAACATTAGGCGCATGCAGCGAGTGTCATTTAGAAGCTGAGGATATTCTATGGAATTACAGAACAAAGTCGCCGTGGTAACCGGCGGCGCGTCCGGTCTGGGTCGGGCCGCCTGTGATCAGTTGGCGGCGGCGGGTGTCAAGGTCGCCATCTTCGATCTCAACGAGGAGCTGGCACAGGAGGCGGTGCAGGCGCTGGGGCCGGATAAAGTTCGTTACCAGCGGGTCGATGTCAGCGATGAGCAGTCGGTGGCCACAGCAATTGCCGACACTGTCGATGTGTTCGGTGCCATTCACCTGTGTGTCAACTGTGCCGGTATCGGCAGCGCCGGTAAAGTGCTGAACCGCGATAACGAACCGCTGCCGCTGGCGGCGTTTGAGAAAACGCTGGCTGTCAATCTGACCGGCACATTTAATGTCGCCCGGCTGGCGGCGGCGCAAATGGCAAAAAACCCGCCCCAGGGCGAGGCGGGGGAGCGGGGGGTGATTATTAACACCGCCTCGATTGCCGCCTACGAGGGACAGATGGGGCAGTGTGCCTACGCCGCCAGCAAGGGCGGTATCGTCGGCCTGACGCTGCCGATGGCGCGGGACCTGGCGACGCTGGGGATTCGCGTCAACACCATAGCGCCGGGCATTATGGGAACGCCGTTGATGCGCGCCGCGCCGCAACAGGTGCAGGATAATCTGGTTGCCGCCATACAGTTTCCGAAACGGATGGGATTGCCGGCGGAATTCGGCAGCCTGGTGGTGCATATAGCCAGCAACACTTATCTCAACGGCGAGACCCTGCGGCTCGATGGCGGTATCCGGATGCAGGCCCGATAAGCGAGTGCCATGGTCAACGGCATCAGTCTTTGTCCGGGCCTTGTCGGGTGCCCTGTGTCGTCTAGGTGTTCGGCGACGCTGATTTTGCGCCGGTATCTGCCGGTGCGTTTTGTGCCGCCGTCCCGCTACCGTTGTCTTGTTTTGTGTATTTGAGTACCCAGGCTAATCTTTTTTCCATGCGGGTGGGATTGAAGTAGTCCGGCGCCAGCTTTTTTGCTGCAGCCGCATAAGTCGCGGCTTTTTTGACATTGGTGTTGAGAAGCTCGTGACGGGGTGGTGCCTGTGAGCCTATCAGACTTTCCGCTGAATGCAGGTAAGTCATCGCCCGGCCCAGCTCCCGGTAACCGGGTTGAATCTCCAGCAACCGCTGTTTGGCGATGACATACTCTTTTGCCAGCGGTTCCATGCGTTCGAGCAGGGGGGTGAGCTGATAATCCGGGTCCTGTTCGCGAATCCTTGCTGCCCTGTAGCCGAGGCTCTGGATAATGGACAGGCGCCGATCGAGTAAAAATTTACTGGATGTGTAGTCGGGTTGTTCAAGCATATACAGTTCACTGTGCAGAAACCGGATATGGTGATGAGCCGGGCTCGGTGTTTCGTCTTGTTTCTCTTGAAAAAATGTTTTGAGCGCTTCGTAGCGTAAGCGAAACTGTTCGATCTCCTGCTTTTGCGGTTGAGGAAGGTCTGTGTTTTGCAATATATGCAGTCTTGAGGCGATCAGTTTCAGCCCTCTGGGTGCAACGGTTCGGACTTCGCCCCGCAGCGGTACTTGTGGTATTGCCTGCTTGCGGTACACTTCCAATGTGACGAGTGTCTTGCGCAGCGATGAGAACGCACGCTCCGTTTTTTGCTCCTGCCAGTGAGCCTGCTTCTCCTGCCACTGCGCTTGTTTATCGTCACTGCCCGCGGCCAGGCCAATTATCGGCGCAAAGCTTATGCCCAAACAAATGAAAAGTGCAATTTTATCCATGTGGGGTAAATGCCTGTAGCTCAGGTTGTGAGTTTTCTAAAGGCTGTTCCAGTCAAACCGTGAAGCCTCAGTGCTTTTCGTTGAAGGCACTAGGTCGAGGTGGTGACCGCGGATACTTTGTGTATTCAGTGCCCGCGGCCGTATTTGGCGATACGATCTATAGTCGGCGCAACTTGCTACAAATACTGTTCTACCGCTATGCAGGGTACTGTTCTTGTGATTTCTTTTTTATCCAGCGACAGGCCGGCCGAGTAGTTGCCACCGCCGGTGTAGGTCTGCTTAAACCACTGAACGTAAGATGAGCAGGTGTTGTCTTCATGCTTACTGGCCACAACCCCCGCCATGACTATTTTCAACGGAAGGCCCAGGCCGTTTTTGACCACCGTCGCTTCACTGCTGGTCATGTGCAGCACATCGAAGGGGATTTCGCTGCGTTGCATTGCGCGTTGTGCGTTTTTGGCAAATCGCCCGTGTAGCGGACCGGGGTCGGGAACCCCGACCTGCCCTTTTAAAATAAACTGTTTGGCCGCTTTCGTGGAGGCGTCGATCGGTATCTGACCCTGTGCCAACAGCGGCCCCTGCGTTAACTGCGGGTCGACTTCCTGGTGACTGTTATGGGCATAGATTTTTATACCGAATGTCGCTTTGCGGATATTCTCATCGACCATTTTCAAGACGATATCCCTGAAGCCCTGATAGTAGTCCAGGTTGGTTTGGGGGAAATATTTTGTTTGCAAGCCAACGTAGATGTACGGCTGGGTGCTGATAAAGCTGCGCGGGGAAAAGGAAAACACTTTCTTGCCGTCCAGCTCATAGACCACTTTGATTTCGATACTTCCGGGGACGCCCAATGTCTTTTCATGGTTGCGCATCTTGATATATTCGTTGACGGCCGAGTTGGCGAAACCGGCGCGAATATTCAGCGGCTGACCCAGTTCGTAGGCGGATATAAAGTCCTTTTCGCTACACTCTATACCCAGAGTTTCATTGCTGAAGGCAACCTTTCCGACTATGGCTTTTTGGCAGGCGGTGTCCTGTTTATCGTACGACTCAAACTCATTGCGGGTGCTGGCGACTGAGAAATACTTTAGTGCCTCTATGCTGTTTTGGGCTTGTTGTGGCTTGTAGTATTCCGGTGCCGCAGATTTGGCTGCTTTGAGTTCTTTTTCGGCGGTTGCCAGATACTGATCCAGTTTCGCTTTTTCGGCCGCCGGCATAGTGCCGTCGCCGGATTCCCACATGGCGTTCCTCAGCCACCGGGAAAGTTTAATCGCCGGTTCCAATGCTGCCAGGGCGCGGACCTCTGCGTCGCTGCCGGGCATATGCGGCAGTAAGCGGCCCGTTACTTCGACAAAGGCACGGGCATGGGGTTGAAACCTTTCGATTATTTGCGAATAGTCATAATTCGGGTCTTTTTGTTTGGCGGTGACAAAAGTCGACGACAGGAAATAATAAGAGGTTTTCGTGACATCGGTATCGGAGCTAAACTGAGGTCTTGCTCTGAATCTCGCACCTTTTTCGATACTCGCCAAGGTGGTGTATATGGATTTAATTTCTTCGGCGGCCGTGCTGGCTGGTTCTTGTTTTTTGTGATCTAAGTAGGACTCAAAGGATTCTTTGCGGGCAATAAGCTCATCCAGGTTGTAGCTGGGGTCCATGTTTTTGATCTTCTTGATATAACCGCTGATTCTCTTGAAGTAGTTGTCAGAGTTCTTTATTTCTTTGTCTGTCAACGGCACGCCGACTATGCTGGCGTCAACGATTTTCTCGAGTCGGGTAAGGTTGCTTTCGAATTTGTCGACCTGCCCCTGTAGTATTTTTGCCTGGCCTGCGGAAAGCGCCTTTGGTGCGGCACCGGAGCCGCTGCCGACCTTTTTATTGACGGTCTTTGCGTCTGTTTTTTGTGCCGGCGTGGCTGCCACCTTTGCGGCGGGTTTGCCAGCCGGCTCTTTTTTCTTGTTCTCAAAGAAAGTGATAAAGGAATCGTAGCGTGAAGTGATTTCGTTCAGGTCATAAGTGGGATCAATTTTTTCTATTCGTGACTTATATCTCAGGATATTATCCAGATAGCCTTGCGTGCGTTTCAGCTCCCGTTCGGTGAGTGGTACTCCCACTACAGCGCTATCGGTAGCTTTCTGCAGCCGGTCAAAAGTTCTCTCAATTTTGCTGAGCTGGCTCGCCACCATTTTTTCGTTTTTTGTTGAGGCGATTGTTGTAGAACTTTGGAAAAGTAATGCACTGATCAATAGTACTAAAGAGAAAACGCCACCACGGCGTTTATTGTAGTCCATTAGCTGCCCCTTCAAGAGATAAGTCAGGTAGTTTATAGTTGCGCGGAATACTAGCATTTGACACATATCCTATTTGTTACTAATTTGTAAAAGCTAGGATATTGTTAACATTTTGTAAAGGTTGAGAGGGCCTGGGCGGAACGCCGAGAATGTACCGTCTGCCTTACTGTTTTGAGGCTGGCGGTAGCGAGGTATCTTGCGTGCATGGGCGTGAAATTAGTGCATAAATCCGTGGCTACTTACACGTTCGCTTTTCTTTTAAGGGGTGCTTGGCGGGAGAGCTACGATGCTAAAGGCGCGAAAAGTTTGCGGATATTCTCCGTAGTCATTGTGCTCACTTTTGCTTCACTGGTATGTCTGAATGACAGGGCCGGGCCAATCAAGACTCGACTGGCGGACGCTGCACGCGGATAGTTCGAGTTATTTTTGTTGGCACAGTGAATAGATTACTTTTCGTATTCGATAGAGTTGATGCACCAGGTGATAGTGCCGGCTTCCGTTTTTACCACGGCTTCGTCGTCGACTTCTTTTTTCAACAAAGCCCTGGCCATGGGAGAGTCTATCGAGATGTAGTCTTTGCGGCTGAATATCTCATCGTAGCCCACAATCCGGAACTTCAGCGTAGTGCCGGCCTCGTTCTCGACCTCCACCCAGGCACCAAAAAAAACCTTACCCTCTTGCTCGGACCGGTAGTCCACTATTTTGAGGTTTTCGAGACATTTGCGCAGGTAGCGAACCCGGCGGTCTATCTCGCGCAGCCTTTTCTTGTTGTATTGATAGTCGGCATTTTCGCTGCGATCGCCAAGGCTTGCCGCCCAGGCGACCTTGTTGGTCACCTCAGGGCGTTCGATCCGCCATAACTGGTCAAGTTCTTGGCGAAGGCTTTCGTAGCCTTGCCGGGTAATCAGTGGTGTGCGCAAGCGATGAACCTCATTCTTTAGTCCGCCGCCAACCCGACCACGGTTACCGCCTCTATCGCATCGGCGGGGGTAAAGCCGAACAATTGGCTGTAGAACGACAGTTCGCTCTCCAGGGCGCGCTTGATGGAGGCGGCCTGGCGAAAACCGTGTCCCTCGCCGGCAAAAGTAATATAGCTTACCGGCACGCCTCTCCGGCGCAGCATGTCCACCATGGTCTCGGCCTGGTTGGGCGGCACCACTTTATCGTCCAAGCCCTGAAAAAAGATGACCGGACAATTGAGGCGCGCGCCGTGATGAACCGGTGAGCGGGTGCGATAAAGTGCGCGCTCGGCCGGATAGGAACCCACCAGGCGGTCCATGTAGCGGGCTTCAAATTTGTGTGTGTCCCGCGCGAGGGTTTCCAGATCGCCGATGCCATAGAGGCTGGCGCCGGCGGCAAAGGTATCGGCAAACGCCAGCGCCGCCAGCACGGTGTAGCCGCCGGCACTACTGCCCCGGATCGCCAGCCGGTCCGGGTCAGCCAGACCCTCCTCGACCAGGTGCGCAGCGCCGGCGCAGACGTCTTCAACATCGGTTATGCCCCAGTTGCCGTAGAGTTGGCGGCGGTAATCGCGGCCGTAGCCGGTGCTGCCGCGATAATTCACATCCAGTACCGCAAAGCCGCGGCTGGTCCAGTACTGGATCTTCAGGTTCAGCGAAGACTCTGTGGCGCCGGTGGGGCCGCCGTGACAAAACACCAACAGCGGTGGTTTTTCAGGAGCCGGGCCCTGATAGCGCGCGTTGGTGGGCGGGTAGTAGAAACCGTGGGCAAGGGCGGTGCCGCTGGCAAAGGTAACTGCGCGGGGGACAGCGATATCCTCGGGTTCCAGGGCGGCATCGCCGGCGGTGGCGATCTGTTGCAGGCCGCCGTCGGTTTGCCACTGCCAGAGGCTCTCGCCGCAGGTGGCCGAGGCGCCCAGGAACAGTGCCTGAGGCTGGTCGTCGGCGGCTTCCGGGTTGCAGCACAGTGCCGAGATATCGCTCAATTCTTCGGCCATCCGTGTCAGCTCTCCGGCCACCGGGTCGAGCGTAGCCAACTGCCAGCGCCCGGCGGCGGTGTAGCAGCACAATACACGGCCCTGTCCCAGAAAGCCGTAGGTCGACATGCCGAAGCTCCACTGCGGGGTAGCGAATTCCGCCGCCAGCGGCGCAACCGGTTCCAGTCGCACCGGCCCCGCTGCCGGTATATAGCGGTAAAGATTCCACCAGTTGCTGCGGTCCGAGACCAGATAGAGATGTCCTTGTGGTGACCACTGCGGCTGAAATACCGATTCGCCATCGCCACCGGCGATGGTGCGCGCCGGGCCGGGCCGGCCGGTCGTATCCAGGGATGCCAGGCGACACTCGCTGCTGTCCCACGGCATATCGGGGTGATTCCAGCACAGCCAGCTCAGCTGATCACCGGCGGGCGACAGTCGCGGGTTGGCGTAGAAGTCGTCGCCCTGTACCAAAACCTGGACCGCCGGCTCGCCGTCGAGCGGCACCGCTACCAGGGTGTTGCGCGGCTCCGCTTTATCGACGCTGTGATCTTCACGTACACAGATCAGGCGCCGGCGTTGGCGGTCCAGGCACAGATCGGCGTGGCGATAGGCGCCCAGCGGTGTCAGCGGTTGCGGCAGGGGTGTTGATTGGCGGGTGTCGAGCCGGTAGATGCGCTGGTCGTCGAACAAGACGAAATACAGCACACCCCGGTCGACGCAAAAGCTGCCGCCGCCGTATTCGTGTACGCGCGAGCGGGCGTTGAGAGGGTGCGGAAGCACATCGCGGGTGATGCCACCGGCGTCGCGGTGGACAATGGCGTTGCGCCCTTTTTCCAGGGGCCGGGATTCGATCCAATAGAGATCGGTCCCGTCCAGCTGCGGCTCCGACAAGCGCACAGACTTGGCGGTCAACAACTCAGTGGTAACCGCAGAGGGCCAGCTACCATAGGGGGCGGTTATTTTACTCATTGGGCTTGCGGGTATCCTTCCGGGTGGCGGGGTAAAAGGACAAAGTTAGCAGCATCGGCGGCAGACTTAAATGGTATTGGTACCAGCGGTGCCGGCTCGACGGGGCTGCGGCAATTTACCCCGGCGGTTTCCTTGCGTACCCTGACCGATATTGCGACCTTGATGTTTTCGGCCGTCGGCCCGTTTCCTCAGGCGATTTACCCCCGGCAATGCCTGACCCGGCAAGCATGTTGCGGACCTTGCCGACCCCGGGCATTTTCTACTCCAGACGCTTTCTGGATCCAGGTACTTTCTCATTTTCGGATACTTGTTGTTCCAGGTACTCTCTAATCGAGGTACTCTCTAAACCAAGTACTTGTGACCCCAGGCACTCTCTACACATGGCCAATGTCTTTGTCGTTCTCACCCGATAGTCTCGCCGCCGCTCTGCAGCAACAGCCGGCGCCGCGACGCTGGGTCGTCGCCTACAGCGGCGGCCTGGATTCCAGCGTACTCCTGCACGCCCTCGCGCAACTGGCGCCGGCCATTCCGTGCTGTGCCCTGCATATCAATCACCGCCTGGCGGCGCAGAGTGATCAGTGGCAGCAACACTGCGCGGCCGCCTGTGCCCGCTGGCGGATCGACTTTTTCGCCGTTACCGTGGCGGTGACGCCTGCCGGCGAGGGTCCCGAGGCGGCGGCGCGACATGCCCGCTACGCGGCTTTCGAGCAGTTTCTGCAGGCGGGCGACTGCCTGCTGCAGGCCCATCATCTCGATGATCAAGCCGAGACCCTGTTGTTGCGGCTACTGCGTGGCAGCGGTCCGCGCGGGCTGGCGGGTATACGGCCGCAGCGGAACCTGGGGCGGGGGACGCTGCTGCGGCCGCTGCTGGCCTGGCGCCGTGACCAGTTGCACGACTATGCCCGCGAGCGGGGCCTGGATTGGATTGAGGACGGCAGCAACGCCGATACCCGTTTTGACCGCAACTACCTGCGCCACTCAGTGTTGCCGCTGCTGGCCGCGCGCTGGCCCGACTACCGCCAGCGCCTGGACCAGACAGCGGCTCTGTGTGCCGCCACAGAGCGCTTGAACCGCGACCAGGCGGAGGCGGATCTGGCCGCGCTGCAACCGCGTGGGGAGCGTCTGGGGCAGAGTATCGATCTGCCGCAATTGCGTGCCTGGCCCGGCTATCGGCGCCACAATGTGCTGCGCCACTGGTTTGCCTCGCAGCAACTCTCGACACCCGCCCTGGTGCATCTTCAGCAAGTCGAGCAGCAGTTGCTGGACGTCCGCGCCAGCGCCGCAGCTGCCGTGGCCTGGGGTGAACTGGAGGTGCGCAGCTATGGCGAGCGCCTGTATTGTTTGCCGTCCTTGCCGGCCCCCGCTGACAGGGTGCTGCAATGGTGTCCCGACACGGTGTTATTACTGCCGGACGGGGGGCTGCTGGCGGCGTCGAGCGCGACCGGCGGAGCCGGGCGCTTGCGCCCGGTGAGCCGGGTCGAGGTGCGCCGGCGCCGCGGTGGTGAGCGCTGCCGTCCCCACGATCGCGGGCACTCCCAGACCCTGAAAAAACTGCTCCAGGAACGCCGGCTGGAGCCCTGGCTGCGGGATCGGGTGCCGCTGATATACGTCGACGGCAAGTTGGCGGCGGTGGGCGATCTGTGGGTTTGCCGCGGGTTTGTGGCAGAGGCCGGTGAGCCCGGGCTCGAACTTGACTGGCGCTTTGACTAGGTTGCCGCAGCCGTCGCCGGCCGGCGCCGACTGTCAGGGTGGCTCCGGCCAGTCACCACATTGGATTGAGGCGCAGCCGACTTTCTGGTAATCTGGCGCCCCATCTCGAGGACCCCGGCCAGGGTTTCGAAACGAGTTGCAAAAGCGGCGAAAGTTTTTGATTTATTAGCAAAAGTTCCAGCTGCAGCGCCAGCAAATGTGCGGGTAAAAGCTCGGGTAAAAGTGCGGATATGAGTGCCGGCAAAAGCGCGTGTCAACATGACTGGGTCAATTGCCTATTTCCCCTGGCCGACATCCTTGCCACCTGCTCCGATTAAACATCTGTTGACCAGCAAGGTTATACATGACGCGATATATTTTCGTTACCGGCGGTGTTGTGTCCTCATTGGGCAAAGGCATTGCTTCCGCCTCGCTCGGTGCTATTTTGGAGGCCCGCGGGCTAAACGTCACCATTTTAAAGCTGGACCCCTATATCAACGTGGACCCGGGGACCATGAGCCCGTTCCAGCACGGCGAGGTCTATGTCACTGAGGACGGCGCCGAGACCGACCTCGATCTCGGGCACTACGAGCGTTTTCTGCACGCGAAGATGACCCGCCGCAACAACTTTACCACCGGCCGGGTCTACGAGACGGTGTTGCGAAAAGAGCGACGCGGCGACTATCTGGGCGGTACGGTGCAGGTCATTCCCCACATTACCGATGAAATTAAACGCCGGATCGTCGAGGGCGGCCGCGATGCGGAGGTGGCGCTGGTGGAAATCGGCGGCACCGTAGGCGATATCGAATCGCAACCGTTTCTGGAGGCGGTACGCCAGTTGAAGGTGGAAATGGGCGCGCAGCGGGCACAGTTGATTCACCTGACCCTGGTGCCCTATATCGCCACCGCCGGCGAAACCAAGACCAAGCCGACCCAGCACTCCGTCAAGGAGCTGCGCTCTATCGGCCTGCAACCGGATGTGCTGTTGTGCCGTTCCGAGCAGGTGGTGCCGGAGGATTCGCGGCGCAAGATCGCCCTGTTTACCAATGTCGAGGAACGCGCGGTGGTACCGCTGCCCGATGCCGATACTATCTACGCCATACCGCGGCTGCTGAAAGAACACGACCTGGATCAGATTGTGTTGGATAAATTCGGTCTCGAGGCGCCGCCGGCGGATTTATCGGCATGGGACCGGGTTGTTGACGGTGAACTGAACCCGGAGCGCGATATCACCATCGCCATGGTGGGCAAATATATGGATTTGCTCGACGCCTACAAGTCCCTGAATGAGTCACTGGTGCACGCCGGTATCCATACCCGGACCCGGGTCAATATCAGGTACATCAACGCCGAACAGGTCGAAGAGCAGGGGGTGGATATTCTCGCCGACGCCGATGCCATCCTCGTCCCCGGCGGTTTCGGCGAGCGCGGGCTCGACGGCAAACTGATGTCGGTGCGCTACGCCCGCGAAAACAAGGTGCCCTACCTGGGTATCTGCCTGGGTATGCAGACGGCGGTGATTGAATTTGCCCGCAATGTGTTGAAGCTCGAGGCCGCCAACAGCACCGAGTTCGACCGGCGCACCCCGCACCCGGTGATCGGTTTGATTACCGAGTGGACCACTGCCGAGGGCAGTGTCGAAACCCGGGACGAAAGCTCCGATCTCGGCGGCACCATGCGCCTGGGCGGCCAGGAGTGCCGTCTGGTCAGCGGCGCCAATACCCGCGCCATCTACGGTGCTGATGTGATTGTGGAACGGCATCGCCACCGCTTTGAAGTCAACAATAATTACGTCGACCGGCTGCAACAGGCGGGGTTGCGTGTCGGTGGCTGGTCGGCCGACGACACCCTGGTGGAAGTGGTGGAGGTTGTCGATCACCCCTGGTTTGTCGCCTGTCAGTTTCATCCGGAGTTCACCTCCACCCCGCGCGATGGCCACCCGTTGTTCATTTCTTTTGTCAAGGCCGCCATTGATTACCGCGGCGCATAAACGGTGCAGGCGCGGTGATGTCAGCAGACAGGTTGTCGGCCCTTTATTGAAACTTCCATTAAAAGTGTTATTGAGAGTTTAGGTATGCAGTGTAGAACCGTTACTGTCGGGAATATGGATATCGCCAACGACCGGCCGTTTGTGCTGTTCGGAGGTATGAATGTGCTGGAGTCCCGCGACCTGGCCTTGCAGACCGCTGAAGCTTATAAGGAAGTCACCGACAAACTGGGCATCGGTTATATCTTCAAAGCCTCGTTTGACAAGGCTAATCGCTCCTCGGTGCATTCTTACCGCGGGCCCGGTATAGAAGCGGGGTTAAAGATTTTCGAAGAGATAAAGGCGACTTTCGGGGTGCCGGTCATCACCGATCTGCACGAGCCGCAGCAAGCCGCGCCGGTGGCGGAGGTTGCCGATGTGATTCAATTGCCGGCCTTCCTGGCCCGGCAGACCGACCTGGTGGCGGCCATGGCCCGCACCGGTGCGGCGATCAATATCAAGAAGCCGCAGTTTATCAGCCCCGCCCAGATGGGTAATATCGTGGAAAAATTTCGCGAATGTGGCAACGATCGGCTACTGTTGTGCGAGCGCGGCAGTTGTTTCGGCTACGATAACCTGGTGGTGGATATGCTGGGGTTTCGCACCATGGCGGAGGCCAGCGGCGGCGCGCCCCTGATCTTCGACGTGACCCATGCGCTGCAGTGTCGCGATCCCCTGGGTGCGGCGTCCGGCGGCCGCCGCCGGCAGGTGGCGGAGTTGGGTCGCGCCGGTATGGCGGTGGGTTTGGCGGGGTTGTTTTTGGAGGCGCACCCGTCCCCCGATCAGGCGCTCTGTGATGGTCCCAGCGCCCTGCCTCTGCACCAACTCGAACCTTTCCTGGCACAGATGAAAGCGGTCGATGATATGGTCAAGTGTTTGCCGCCGCTGGAGATTACGTGATGATCTGGCGCCGGGGCGGCGCGGAGGTCGCACACCAAGATAAAACAAGACAAGCAAGACCAACCCTGGAGCTATTTTTAACATGAGTAAGATCGTTGATATCAAAGCCTTTGAGGTTCTCGACAGCCGCGGCAATCCCACCGTCAATGCCGACGTCGTGCTGGAGTCGGGGGTTGTCGGTTCCGCCTGCGCGCCCTCCGGCGCCTCCACCGGTTCGCGCGAAGCACTGGAGTTGCGCGACGGCGACAAGAGCCGTTACCTGGGCAAAGGCGTGTTGAAAGCGGTGGCCAACATCAACACCACCATCAGAGAATTGTTGGTAGGTAAGGACGCGGCAGATCAACGCGGCCTCGATCGCGCCATGATCGAGGCGGACGGTACGGAAAACAAATCCGTACTCGGCGCCAATGCCGTGTTGGCCGTCTCCCTGGCGGCGGCGAAAGCCGCGGCGGCCGACAAGGGAATACCGCTGTACCAGCACATTGCCGAGATCAACGGCAGCGCCGGCCACTACACCCTGCCGGTGCCGATGATGAATATTCTCAATGGCGGCGAACACGCCGACAACAACGTCGACATCCAGGAGTTTATGATTCAACCGGTCAAGGTCGACAGCTTTGCCGAGGCCCTGCGCCAGGGCGCGGAAATTTTTCACGCCCTGAAAAAAGTGCTGCAGGAGCGCGGGCTCAGCACCGCGGTCGGCGACGAAGGAGGGTTTGCCCCGGACCTGCCGTCCAATGAAGCCGCGCTCGAGGTGATTGCCGAAGCCGTTGCCAACGCCGGCTACACACTCGGTGACGATATCACCCTGGCCATGGACTGCGCCGCTTCGGAGTTTTACAAAAACGGCAAGTACGATCTGGCCGGCGAAGGTAAGGTGTATTCTGCCGCGGAGTTTGCCGACTACCTCGCTGAGCTGGCGGCCCGCTACCCGGTTCTGTCGATTGAAGACGGTATGGATGAGAGCGATTGGGACGGTTGGGCGACATTGACGGCGAAGCTGGGTGATAAAGTGCAACTCGTGGGCGATGACTTGTTTGTCACCAACACCAAAATACTCAAGCGCGGTATAGACAGTAATACCGCCAATTCGATCCTGATCAAGTTCAACCAGATCGGCTCGCTGTCGGAGACCCTCGATGCCATAAAGATGGCGAAAGATGCCGGCTTCACCGCGGTTATCTCCCACCGCTCCGGCGAGACCGAAGATACCACCATCGCCGACCTGGCGGTGGCGACTGCCGCCGGTCAGATCAAGACCGGTTCGCTGTGTCGCTCCGACCGGGTTGCCAAGTACAATCGGCTCTTGCGTATCGAGGCGGAGCTGGGCGCGCAGGCACCCTATCGCGGCCGCGCCGAGTTTAAGGCCTGATACCCGCCGGCGGACCGGGGACAGACTATGAAGTGGATTGTTGGCATTTTACTCTTGCTGCTGCTCGGGCTGCAGTATCGGCTCTGGGTGGGAGATGGCAGCTTTGCGGAAGTGACGCGCCTGGAGCGCGAAATTCGCCAGCAACACGTCGAAAACGATCGCCTGCGCGAGCGCAATCGGGTACTGGCGATCGAGGTGGGAGAGTTGAAAGCGGGGCTCGACAGTGTCGAGGCCCGCGCCCGTGAGGATATGGGGATGATCAAAAACGGGGAGACTTTCTACATGGTTGTCGATGACGATAAACAATAACACCGGGACCCGCCATCTTGCCTGATCAGTCCAGTGCCGCCGGTGCGCCCAAATTCTGGGTCGTGGTGCCGGCGGCGGGTATCGGTACCCGCATGGGTGCCGACAAGCCCAAACAATATCTCTCGCTGCTCGGGCAGACAGTGCTCGAGCACACGTTGCAGCGCCTGCTGAGCCTGGCCGGTATCGAGGGCTTGGTGGTTGCCATTCACCCCTTCGATGACCTGTGGCCGGCGTTGCCGTTGGCCCAAGACCCAAGAATCGAGTCGGTGGACGGCGGCCACGAGCGCTGTGACTCGGTGTTGAACGGGCTGCGGCAACTGGCGCCCCGGGCACACAAACTGGACTGGGTGCTGGTTCACGACGCGGCGCGACCCTGCGTGCGTGCCGAGACCATTCACACGCTCTGTGAAGCGCTGCGCGAACACCTGGTCGGCGGTATTCTCGGCGTGCCGGTCAGCGACACACTGAAGCGACTCGACGAACACTACGGTATCCAGGCGACGCTGGATCGACGTGCGCTCTGGTACGCCCAGACCCCGCAAATGTTTCGCTACGGCCTGTTGCGCCAGGCGCTCGAAGAGGCGGCGGCGAACAAACGGGCGGTGACCGATGAAGCCTCGGCGCTGGAAGCCCTGGGTTATTGCCCGCGGATGGTGGAGGGGAGTCGCGACAATATAAAAATTACCCGGCCGGAGGATTTGGCGCTGGCCGCCATGATTTTGTCCCGCCAGCAGGGTGAGGCGCTCCAGCCAGGTGAGGAAAACGGCCGGTGAGAATCGGACACGGTTACGACGTTCACGCCTTCGGTGCCGGTGATAAGATCGTTATCGGCGGCGTGGTGATACCCCATTCGCAGGGGCTGATTGCTCATTCTGACGGCGATGTGCTCTTGCACGCGCTCTGCGACGCACTGCTCGGGGCCATAGCCGCCGGTGATATCGGCCGGCACTTTCCCGATTCCGACCCGCAGTACCGCAACGCCGACAGCCGCACGCTGCTGCGCCTGGTGTTTACCAAGGTGAAGGCCGCCGGCCTGCGGCTCGGTAACGCCGACCTGACCCTGGTGGCCGAGGCGCCGAGAATGGCGACTTATATCCCCCATATGTCAGCCAATATAGCGGCCGACCTGGAGGCGCAAGTGGACCAGGTCAACGTCAAGGCCACCACCACCGAGCGACTCGGTTTTACCGGTCGCCGGGAGGGAATTGCCGCTCATGCCGTCGTGCTGTTGACCGACGCACCCTGATGAATGACTTTTTCCTGGACTTTCCCCGCATTGGCGGCGAGCCGCCGGTGCGGGCCGTGTTTCGGGCTCGGCCCGAGGACTTCTGGGTCGACGAGGAGCTCGGTTGGGAACCCGACGGCAGTGGCGAACATGCCTATCTGCATATCGAAAAGCGCGGTGCGAATACTGCCTGGGTGGCGGCCCGGCTTGCCGAGTTGGCGGGCGTGCGCGGTCTGGATGTCGGTTACTGCGGTTTGAAGGACAGGCATGCGGTCACCCGGCAGTGGTTCAGTGTCTATCTTGCCGCTGCCGCCGAGCCCCGGTGGCACGACCTGCCGGCGGGCTTGACCGTGTTGGCACAGACCCGCCACCGCAGTAAATTGCGGCGCGGCCAGCACCGGCGCAATCATTTTGTGGTGTGCCTGCGCCAGTTGCGGGGGGAAACGCAGGCGCTGGAAGCGCGCCTGCGGCACCTGGCCGACGACGGCTGCCCCAACTATTTCGGCGAGCAGCGCTTTGGCCGCCAGGGCGATAACCTGCGCCGGGCCGAGCGGCTACTGGTCGATCGGGCCGCGGCCGGGCGCGATCGTCATCAGCGTGGGCTGCTGTTGTCTGCGGCGCGCGCTTATTTGTTTAATCTGGTGTTGGCACAGCGGGTCAGTGACGGCAGTTGGAACATCCTGCTCGATGGGGAGGCTGCCGTCGACGGCCAGCCCACCGCACCGCTGTGGGGGCGGGGGCGCGCGCCGGCGACCGGCGCCGCATCGGCGCTGGAACAGCGGGCGCTGGCGGATTGGCACGGCTGGTGCCACGGCCTGGAGCACACCGGGTTAAAACAGGCGCGGCGTGTCACGGTGTTGCGACCGCAACAGTTTCGCTGGCGTTGGCTGGAGGCGGACTTGCAGCTCGAGTTCGCGCTGGCGCCGGGTGAGTTTGCGACCTCGCTGTTGCGGGAAATAGCGGTGCTGGAGAGTTGACGGGTGGGCGGGTTTCCTGTGATATAGTTGGCGCTTTTTAATCCGGGAGCCGTAGCTGTTGTTTGGGGGAAGGGTGTGAACCGTATAAATTTAGAGGGCGTCGGCATGACGTCCCAGCGCACGCGCGAACGCCTGGTTCAGCGTCTGCAGGAGCAGGGCGTGGCGGACCTGCAGGTGCTCGATATCATCGGCAATACCCCCCGGCATATTTTTCTGGACGAGGCGCTCTCCCACCGCGCCTATGAAGACACGGCGCTGCCTATCGGCCACGGCCAGACACTCTCCCAGCCCTATATCGTCGCCCGTATGACCGAGGTCCTGATCGGTGCGGCCGGGCGGTTGGACAAGGTGCTGGAGGTGGGGACCGGCTCCGGTTACCAGACCGCTATACTGGCGCAAATGGTGGAGCAGGTGTTCAGTGTCGAGCGCATCAAACCCCTGCAGGACAAAGCCCGTGATCGGTTGCGGCGGCTGGGGTTGCGCAATGTGCAACTGCGCCATGCCGACGGTGGTCTCGGCTGGCCGGAGATGGGGCCGTTTAACGGTATTTTGAGCACCGCCGCGCCCCGCGAAGTGCCGCGGGAGCTACTGGCGCAGCTGGCGCCGGGCGGCGCATTGGTGATTCCGGTGGGGGCCGGCGCGCAGGAATTGCGCTTGATTCTGCGCGAGGACGATACGGACAATTTCATTACCCAAACCCTCGAGTCGGTAAAATTCGTGCCGCTGTTATCCGGGACCACACGCTAGTGTCCGCTCCGCTTGATGCGCATCCTTTCAACGCAACATCCAACACCGGTGGCAGGTCTTGCCTCACCGACCACCGGCAATTACAAGGTCTCCGGCGGCCCTGGCTGGCGTGCTCCGCCGGCGCTGATACGCCGCGCCGCGCTCACGTTGGGTGTCTCCCTCGGCAATATAGCGAATGCTATCCGCGCAACTCATATTGTTTTGTGCGACCTTTCATTTTGTGCGGCCTTTCCCAAGGGCTCCGAAATCATGCAAGTCATCCGGACAAAACACTAGGAGAGAGTTGACCATGGGGCGTTCACGCTACCCGGTTTTAGTATTGAAGGGGATGGCCATGGGAGCCGCCGATGTGGTGCCCGGGGTATCCGGCGGCACCATTGCGTTTATCTCGGGTATCTACTCAGAGTTGATTGACTCGCTCAGAAGCATCAATCTCGAGGCCTTGCAGACGCTGCGCCGCCGCGGCATCGGGGCCTGCTGGCAAGTCATTAACGGCAACTTCCTGCTGGCCCTGTTTACCGGTATCGCCATTAGCCTGGTGACCCTTGCCCGGGTGATCAATTACTGCCTGACCCATTACCCGATCCATGTGTGGTCGTTTTTCTTCGGGCTGATTCTGGCTTCGATCTTCTACATGGTGCGCCAGACCGGTGCCTGGCACCGGCGCGAACTGCTGGCCCTGGTGCTGGGCACGGGCATTGCCCTGGCTATCTCCATGGCCAAACCCGCCGCCCTGCCGGGCGAGTGGTGGATGGCGTTGCTGGCCGGTAGTGTTGCCATCTGCGCGATGATACTGCCAGGCATATCTGGCAGTTTTATTTTGCTGTTGATGGGTATGTACAGTGCCATCCTGAGGGCCATCGAAGACCTGGATTGGTTGTTGTTGGCCAGTTTCGGTGTTGGCTGTGCCTGTGGCCTACTGGCGTTTTCCCATGTGCTGTCGTGGCTGCTGCGGCGTTTTTACACCCTGACGCTGTCGTTCCTGACCGGGTTCTTAGTCGGTTCCCTGAATATTATCTGGCCCTGGAAGCAGACCTTGCAGACGACTCTGAATCGCCACGGAGAAGAAGTGCCGCTGGTGCAGTCAAACCTCTGGCCCGCCACCTACAGCGAACTCACCGGCCTTGCCGCCCATACCGGCTGGGCGCTAATGCTGGCATTATTGGGCATGGTCGTGGTTTTGGGTTTTGAGAGGCTTGCTGGCGGCGAAAATAGACAGTCTAAAGACCTATAATTGTAAAGGCTATTACTATTGGTAGAGTACAAAAAATCGGAAATTTCTAATTGGCAATGATTTTTTCGTAAAAATTTGTAGGGCAGGTTAGACAAATTTCTAATAAGTTTTTGGTATTAAGCACAAAAGTACATATTGGTTGCTAACATTTACTCACATTAACCAGGTTGTCGGCATGCGGACATTTACCCGAGTAGCCGCCGGTAGGCTGGCTGGGGTGTTCAAAATATTGAGCACGCTTTTATGGCTTGCAGCCTGTAGTAGTTCACCGCAGGAAGCGCCCGTTCAGGACCTTTCACCGCCGCCGTCACAGAAGCTGACCCACCACACGGTGACCCGGGGCGACACATTATTTTCGATCGCCTGGAGGTATGGTCTTGATTACAAGGCCCTAGCGCGCCGCAACGGTATTGACGCTGAGTACAGAATCTATCCCGGCCAGCGCCTGGCGCTGGACGTAAGACTCAAACCGGTTGCAAAGCCGCCGCCGGCGAAACCGAAATTGCGTTCAAAAAGTCAAACGAAATCCGCGCCGGTGGTTCCGGCGCCGCAACCGTCAAACAATCAATTGCGGTGGCGATGGCCTGTACAGGGCAAAATACTGCAGCGCTTCTCCCCTAACAATGGCCTCAATAAAGGGATTGATATTGTCGGAAATTTAGGCCAGCCTGTACTTTCAGCGGCTCCGGGAATGGTGGTTTACGCCGGCAACGGGGTTCGCGGTTACGGCAACTTACTCATCGTCAAGCACAACCAGCGGTATCTGAGTGCTTACGCTCACAGTCGCAGAATACTCGTGAGAGAGGGTGACCGCGTTAAAGCGGGACAGAAAATTGCCGAAATAGGTTCAAGTGGCACTGACAGGAACAAACTGCATTTTGAGATACGTCGTAATGGTAAACCGGTTGATCCACTTAAATACCTGCCAAAACGATAAGAAACAAGAAATGGAGTTGTTGATCGCACAATAAAAAACTACATGCAGTTGCTACTGCTGCAGCGATCAAAAAGTAGTGGTCCACAGAGGGTGTACGGCATTTGGACTGGCGTGTTTGCCGGTCCGGATTGACACACAACCGATAACTCAAAGGGCTAGCAACATGGCAGTATTACGTAGGGAAGAGAGCAACAGCCAGATAGAAGAAAAGTTCCTGGTACAGGAATTAGATGTGGAAGTAAGCACGGATCAGGATGTGGACCCCGATGCAATTGAATCATCTGCACAAGCCGCCGCACGACCCGCCCCGCAACCCAAGGCAAAAACCAGAGCCAAACCTAAACCCGGCAACAGCCGTATTGAGACTGATAAGTTTCAGAAAACGCTCGACGCCACCCAGCTCTACTTAAACGAAATCGGCTTCTCGCCGTTGTTGAGTGCCGAAGAAGAGGTTTTCTTTGCCCGTAAAGCACTGCGCGGTGAAGAGGCTGCCCGCAAACGCATGATTGAAAGTAATCTGCGGCTGGTGGTGAAAATTGCCCGCCGCTATGTCAATCGCGGGCTGGCGCTGTTGGACCTGATTGAAGAGGGCAACCTGGGTTTGATCAGGGCGGTGGAGAAGTTTGACCCGGAGCGGGGTTTTCGGTTCTCCACCTATGCCACTTGGTGGATTCGCCAGACTATCGAGCGGGCCATCATGAACCAGACGCGCACCATCCGGCTGCCGATTCACGTGGTGAAAGAGCTGAATGTGTATCTGCGTGCCGCGCGGGAACTGGCGCAGAAACTCGACCATGAACCCACGCCGGACGATATCGCCACCCTGCTGGAAAGGCCGGTCGAGGACGTGGAAAAAATGCTCGGCCTCAACGAACGGGTAGCGTCCGTCGATGTGCCTATCGGTCCCTCATCCGAGAAAGCGCTGGTCGACACCATTCCCGACCAACATGTTTCCGATCCGGCGGCACTGCTGCAAGACAGTGACTTAAGCGCCAGTATCAACGACTGGTTATCGGAGCTGACTGAAAAGCAGCGCGAGGTGGTGGCCCGGCGTTTTGGCCTGCGCGGTTACGAGATGAGCACGCTGGAGGAGGTGGGCCGGGAAATTGGCCTGACCCGCGAGCGGGTGCGGCAGATTCAGGTCGAAGCATTGAAACGACTGCGGGATATTCTCGAGAAGCAGGGGCTCAACGGCGAAGCGCTGTTTAGTGTTTGAGTTGTTTCAGGGCTGATTGGCAGCTTGCCGGCGGTTGTCGGTGCCATTGGTACAGGGGAGTGGTACCCTTCGAAGGGGTCGGGGGGGGGGGTTTTTTTTTGAGAAAAAAGAAGGGGGAAGAATGAAAAAACACCAACCC
>NZ_ML660088.1:0-202829 GCF_007004655.1 Exilibacterium tricleocarpae | reverse complement strand
GCGGGGGCGGGGGGGGGGGGGGTGGCTCCCCCCCCAACCCCACCCCCCCCCCCCCCCCCCCCCCCCCCCCCCCGACCCCGCACCGCGCTATGGAATAATAGGAACCCCTTCAATTCAACGATGGCACCGGTTCCGGTGGCACGATTTGGGGACAGGTTTTACCTGTCCCCTTCGAAGGGCACCACTCCCCTTTAACGAGGGCAATTCTCTCAGCGACACGGTGCGGGGACATAACTTCAGTTGTGTCCCCTTCGAGAGGGGCCACTCCCATTCAACGAAGGTACCTCTCCCGGCGGCACCATGCGGGGTCGGATCATAACGGCACTCCCTTAATCAAATACGTGCACTTGATCAAATACGTGCCACTCGATCGGCCTGGCTCTGGCTGAAACCTTCAGAAACACGTCGTGAACCCGTCCCTGTGGACTTCCCGACAGCATCCCTGCTGTCGAGAGTTTCTGAAGGTTTCAGCCAGAGCCAGGCCTGCCTTCGGTGCGTTTATCAATATCGATGCGGTTGGAGTGAGGATCGATAAGCTGCCGCCAACCCCGCCCCTCATCAGTTCACCAGTGAAAGGTTTTCCTCCCCCAGCGACACCACCTCCAGTCGGTCATCCCGCCGTTGTAGCCGGGTGATGGAACCGTTGTCCGGCAAAAACTGCAGCACCTCATCCTGTTCGCGGATCGCACTGACCACCGCATTGATCAACACAAAGTGAGTAAAGATAACCGTGTCCTGTGGCAGCGCACATAAACCCTCCACCGCTGTCTGTCGCCACTGTCGCAGCTGCGTGGACTGCTGCTCCCAACGCTGGTGAAACAGTTGCCGCAGCCACTGGCCACGCTCTTCCAGTGCCAGGCCATCGGAGGGTATTTCCGCAAAGCGGGAATCGATATGCGCCTCCACACCCCAGTGTTCGGCCAGCGGTTGTGAGGTTTCGCGTGTGCGCGCCAGTGGACTGGCGATCAGCGCCATGGGTTCCTGATGACGCAAAGTGTCGGCCACCCGGCGGGCCTGCTGCCAGCCTTTGGCACTGAGTCCCGGGTCTGCGGCATTGTCCCAGTCGGCGGCGGCCTCGCCGTGTCTGACGAGATAAAGTGTCGTTAGCATGTGCCCTGCCTCTATCTTGCTGTGTGCTGAGTTACTGTGCGCTGATGCCGTCGAACAACATCTGGTAAAAATCGGCAGACAGCCGACCGGGCGCCGCTGTTGGCAGTCGCTCGTCGAGATCGGCGCTGGCGTTGAGGGTGCCGGAGATCATCTGCTCGGCAACCAGAGTGTTGAGGGGACGAATGCTGCCGTCGTCAATACCGGTCTGCACGAATTGCCGGAATTGCCGGTCGACCCCCCTGATCAGTTCGATCACTTTTTTGCGGCGCCTCGCATCGAGGGCGTTGACCAGGTTGTACCTGACCAGTGGCCCCTCGGCGGAACTTTGAATACAGAACAAATAGTGCAGACACAGTTGCAGTTGCGTCAAGCCGTCACCGCTGCGGCGCGCGCGCGCCTGCATCTGCGCGGTCAGATCCAGCGTGCGTTTAAAACACTGGTAGAGTAAATCCTCTTTGCTTTGAATGTGATAGTAGAACGCGCCCTTGGTGACATCCAGCGCCCGGGCGATTTCGTCCAGTGACGTGCCTTTGAAACCCTTGCTGTTAAAGTAACGACTGCCGGTGCGAAAAAAGGCCGCCTGTTTCCGTTGACTTTGCACACTGCGGTCGAAGCCCGCTTCGATAGCGGGGCTGCCGAGTGCCGGTGTCTGGCGGGGTGGCTCTCTGGGTTCGGTGGCGAAGCCGTGCAGACAGATATCGAGAAAAGACTCACCCGCTGCGGGTATTTCCTCCGCTTTCAGCATCTGCAGCCAAGTGAAGGTCCACTGCAGGTTGAAGAAAAACGCCAGTGCCGTGGCGGCGGGATCGCGCGATACCAGGCTGCCGTCTGCGACCCCCTGCTCGATAAAACCGCGTACGCCGCGATACAGCGCCCGGTAGCGCCGGCTGATATCTTTGCGGTGCTTGTCTTTCAGCGTTTTAATTTCGGTCAGTACGGCGGCTTCTGCCTGGCGTTTCAGGGCGATATTCTGGCAACTGCAGAAGTAGGCGCGGGTCAGCTGCTCGATTCTTTGCCGGCCGCTGATGCCGGCTGCCGCGGCCAGGCGATAGAGTTTGTCCTGCTCGTTGCAACTGTTCAGGTAACACAGGTAGATCAGCTCTTCCTTGGTTTTGACATAGTAGTAAAGACTGGTTTTGGTCAGTTGCAGGCGTGCTGCTATCTCCGCCAGCGTAGTCGCGCGCGTGCCCTGGCGATTAAACAGTTTTGCCGCTTCCGACAATATCGCCTGCCTTTTCTGCTGGTGCTGTTGTTCCCGGTTAAAGGGCGATGCCGTAGTGGTCATATCGCGGAGAGGGGTCCGGTCTGGATCAAAAAACATACTCGAGGTTCGAATCGTACCACGATCCGCGCATCCGGTTAAGGCTGTCGGTCTGGTTGTACATCATGCGAGTGCGCAACGATTCTTGAAAGTTAGGTTTACATACTGTAAGTTCAAATTACTCGTGAGGAAACCGGATCAGCAATCTCTGGGGAGATCGTAACAGGAAGCCAAGATGGGTAATCAACATTTACTGCGCAAGGCCCACTCAGCCAAGTCAACCCAATTCAAGTCACTCGATCAGACCAACACGTTTTGACTGCCGGTATTCGATCCACGGCATTTGGTCATGAGTGTGCGGTTATGGAAGTTCGGTCAACTCATTCCCGTCAACAGATTTCATTAACCCCTATCAATAAACACAAGCCAACCGGCACAGGCTGAACAACAGGAGTACCGTGACATGAGCGCCCCTATTTCCAAAGACCAGATCGCCGACTTTGTCGGCAGGCAACTGCCACCATCGCCCTGGTTTAAAATTGACCAGTCCCGTATTAACACGTTTGCCGAGGTTACCGAAGATCACCAGTTTATCCATGTCGATCCTGAAGCTGCCGCACGCACGCCTTTTGGCACTACCATCGCTCACGGTTTTCTGACGTTATCGCTGTTATCGCACCTGGCTGAGAGCTTTGCGCTGGTGCTCGAAGGGGCGCAGATGGGTATCAACTATGGCTTCGACAAGGTGCGTTTCATCAATCCGGTAACAGTCGACAGTGAGATTCGCGCGGTAGCGACAGTCGTGAGTATCGAGGAGAAGAACCCCGGCCAGTGGCTGACCAAATACGCTGTTACCGTGGAGATCAAAGGCCAGGAAAAGCCGGCACTGTCGGCCGAGTGGCTGGGTATGCAGATAGTGCAATAAATGTAACGGTGCAGTAAATATAACAGTGCAGTAAATTTAACAGTTCAACAGCCTTAACAGATCAATAACTTTGACAGTTGGAGTGGAGCGAGATGAGTATCAGTTTTGAAGGGCGCGTTGCCATAGTTACCGGCGCCGGCAACGGTTTGGGGCGTTGCCATGCGCTGGCGTTGGCGCGGCGCGGTGCCAGGGTTGTGGTCAACGACCTGGGTGGGGCCCGCGACGGCAGTGGCGCCTCCTCCGAGGCGGCGCTGGCGGTGGTGCGCGAAATCGAAGCGGCGGGCGGCGAGGCGCTGGCCAACGGCGCCAATGTGGCCGATTACGATGAGGTCAAGGCGATGGTGGATGCGGCCGTGGCCAGATGGGGGCGGGTCGATATTCTCATCAATAATGCGGGAATTTTGCGGGACAAGTCGTTTGCCAAAATGACCTTGGACGATTTTGCCCTGGTGATCCAGGTGCATTTGATGGGGTCGGTCAACTGTACCAAAGCCGTCTGGGACATTATGAAGGACCAGGGTTACGGCCGCATCGTGATGACGTCGTCTTCCAGCGGTTTATACGGCAATTTCGGTCAGGCCAACTACGGCGCGGCGAAGACGGCGGTCGTCGGGCTGATGAACACCCTGGTGCTGGAGGGGCAGAAATACGATATTCGGGTCAATACCCTGGCGCCGACAGCCGGCACCCGCATGACCGAGGACCTGATACCTGAGGAACTCTTCAAACTGATGACACCGGAATCGGTGACCGCCGGGTTGTTGACGCTGTGTCACGAGGACGCGCCCAATCGCTTTATTCTGTGCTGCGGTGCCGGCGGTTTTGCCAGTGCCCACATCTACGAAACCGAGGGGATTTATCTGGCGCCCGAAGAGCAGACGCCGGAAAATGTCGTCGCCCGCTGGGATGAACTCAATGCGGCCGCGACGCAGCGGGAATTGACCGCCGGCGGCCAGCAGACGGAAAAATTTCTCAAAAAGGCGATGCAGCACTTTGGTATAGAGGGGTAGGCATAAAATGCGGGGACTTGCCCGAATGGCACTTCTCTAAGCAAATATGTGCTAATTGATCGGTCTAGCACTGACTGGGGCTTTCAGAAACACGTCGTAAACCCGTCCCTGGGGACTCGCCTAAAGCGCCTACTGTTGGTCCCGACAGCATCCCTGCTGTCGAGAGTTTCTGAAAGCCCCAGTCAGTGCTAGACCTACCTTCAGTGCGCTTAATCGAGATCGATGCAATTGGAGCAAGGATCGATAAGCTGATGCAAATACGCTAAGGAAATGCCGTTAGCGACTTGCCTCCGCTTTATCCGGCGGCCATAAAAAAACCGCGGCGATCGCCGCGGTTTTTGCTGTCTGGTAGTTCGCTCCGCTTCAGCGCTCCAGGTGCTGCAGTTTGCCCTCGACACCGTCCCACTCCTCGGCATCCGGCAGCGCTTCTTTCTTTTCGGTAATATTGGGCCAGACTTCGGCGAGTTCGGCGTTTAACTCAAGGAATACTTCCTGTCCGTCCGGCAGTTCATCCTCTGAAAAAATGGCGTCTACCGGGCACTCCGGTTCGCACAGGGCACAGTCTATACATTCGTCCGGGTGAATGACCAAAAAGTTGGGGCCCTCGTAAAAGCAATCTACCGGGCATACCTCCACACAGTCTGTGTGTTTACACTTAATGCAATTTTCCCCAACCACAAATGTCATGGGACAGGACTCCGTCTATCAATGTTCAGTACGGCGCGCATTTTACCAGCATTTTTTATTGGTTGTGGAGGATTTTGGCGTAAATCCGGGTTTTCTAACCAAAAGCCAGAACCATAAATACTCGCTGGGGTGAGAATTGCCTTTGTTTACATCGACTGTTTACACCGACACTCGACAGCCGTCACTCCTGCTCAACCAGGTCTTTCAATCGGTAGAGCGCCTCCAGCGCCTGGCGCGGTGTCAGTTCGTCGGGGTTGATGTCCCGCAACCGGTCGACGGCGGTGTGGGGCGCGGGGCCGCTGAACAACTCGCCCTGAAACGGATCGGCGCCGGCTTCCACGGCGCGGGCTGCGGGCTTGTCCGCCGCCGCCGCCGGGTGCACCTGGGGGTGCTGGCCACTTTCCAGCAACTGCAACTGTCGCCGGGCAGCGACCAGCACCGGCGCCGGAATGCCGGCCAGTTTGGCCACCTGCAGGCCGTAGCTCTGACTGGCCGGACCCGGCTGGATATTGTGCAGGAAGACAATGTTGTCATTGTATTCGGTCGCATCCAGGTGCACGTTGCTGACCCCGGCAACCGTCTCAGGCAGCGCGGTAATTTCAAAGTAGTGAGTGGCGAACAGGGTGAATGCCCTGACGTTCTCTGCCAGGTGCACGGCGCAGGCCCAGGCGAGCGAGAGGCCGTCGAAGGTGCTGGTGCCGCGGCCGATTTCATCCATTAAGACCAGGCTTTCGGCAGTGGCATTGTGGAGAATATTGGCCGTCTCGGTCATTTCCACCATAAATGTGGAGCGGCCGCCGGCCAGGTCGTCGGAGGAGCCGATGCGAGTGAAAATCCGGTCCAGCAAGCCCAGGCGACAGGCCTCCGCCGGTACGAAACCGCCGATATGGGCCAGCAGCGCAATCAATGCGGTCTGGCGCATATAGGTCGATTTGCCGCCCATATTGGGGCCGGTCACGATCAGCATGCGGCGGTCGTCGTCAAAGGTCAGATCGTTGGGTACAAAGGGCGTATCGAGCACCTGCTCGACGACCGGGTGGCGCCCGGCGCGGATATCGATACCCGGTTCGGTGGCCAGTTCCGGGCGGCACCAGCCCAGGGTATCGGCCCGTTCCGCGAGGTTGGCCAGTACGTCCAGCTCGGCCACCGCGGCGGCTGACTCCTGCAGGGCCGCCAACTGCTGGTTGAGGGTTTCCAGCAGTGTCTCGTACAAGGCTTTTTCCCGGGCCAGGGCGCGGCTTTTGGCCGACAGCGCCTTGTCCTCGAATTCCTTCAGCTCCGGAGTGATGAAGCGTTCGGCATTTTTCAATGTCTGCCGGCGAATATAGTCGACCGGGGCCTGTTCCGCCTGGGCGCGGCTGATTTCGATAAAATAGCCGTGTACACGGTTATAGCCCACTTTCAAGGTCGCCAGTCCGGTGCGCTGGCGTTCGCGAGTTTCCAGATCGGTGAGAAACTGCCCGGCGTTGGTGCTGATATTGCGCAGCTCGTCCAGCTGTTCGTCATAGCCCTCGGCGATGACGCCGCCGTCGCGAATCACCACCGGCGGATTGTCGACGATGGCGCGTGACAGCAGGTCCACAATATCGGGAAATTCGCCAATCGAGAGCCCTAATGTTTTTAGCAGGGGGCCGTCGAACTCCCGCAACTGTCCTTGCACGATGGGGTAGATCGCCAGTGATGAACACAAGCGGGAGAGATCGCGCGGACGTGCCGAACGCAGCGCCAGGCGGCCGAGAATACGTTCCAGGTCGCCGATCTGGCGCAGCTCGGTCTGCAGGCTTTCAAAACTGTAGTTGATCTGCAACTGGGCGATGGCCTCCTGGCGCTCCACCAGGGTGGTCAGGTCGCGCAGCGGGCGATTCAGCCAGCGCCGCAGCAGGCGCGCGCCCATGGCGGTGGCGCTGTTGTTGAGAGCGGCATAAAGGGTGTTGGCGTCGCCGCCGCCGAGATTGGTATCGATCTCGAGGTTGCGGCGGGTGGCGGCGTCCATGGCGACTGCCAGGTCGCGGTCCTCGACGCCGATGGCGCGGATATGCGGCAGCGCGGTGCGTTGGGTTTCCCGAGCGTAGGCCAGCAGGCAGCCGGCCGCGGCGACGGCTACGGTGAGGCTTTCACAGCCGAAACCGGCCAGGTCCTGGGTGCCGAACTGTTGGGTCAGCAGCCGGGTGGCGGTATCCAGTTCAAACTCCCAGGGCGGGCGCCGGCGCAACCCGCGGCGCGGCCGGCCCAGTTCATCGTCGGTGCAGTCGTCGGGGATCAACAGCTCCGCCGGGTTAAGGCGCTGCAGTTCGCTCTGCGCGGTCTCCAGGCCGGAAACCTCGAGCACTTGAAAACGACCGCTGCCGATATCCAGGGTGGCGATGCCGTAGGTGCCGTCGCTCTCGTTCACCGCCACCAGTAAATTGTCCCGGCGCTCGTCCAGCAGTGCCTCGTCACTGACAGTGCCGGGGGTGACGATACGCACTACTTTGCGTTCCACCGGGCCCTTGCTGGCGGCGGGGTCGCCGATCTGCTCACAGATGGCGACCGATTCCCCCAGTCGTACCAGCTTGGCCAGGTAAGTATCGGCGGCGTGATAGGGAATACCGGCCATGGGAATGGGATTGCCGGCGGATTTGCCGCGCGCGGTGAGGGTGACGTCGAGCAGCTCTGCGGCGCGCTTGGCGTCGTCGTAAAAAAGTTCGTAGAAGTCCCCCATGCGGTAGAAAACCAGTTCCTGGGGGTGTTGGGCCTTGATGCGCAAATACTGCTGCATCATCGGCGTATGTTGGGTGTTTGTTTCGATAACGCTGGCCATTATGGGTCTGAAGTTAAAGGGTTGTATTAGCGGCTTTTGGCAGGCCCTGAGTCCGGGCTCGCGGTTGGTTGGCACGCATTCTACGGCAAAGCGCGGACGCTGAACACGCCACGGGTCGTATTCGCCGGTTTCGCTTGCGCTACCGTTTGCAGTGCCTTACGGTAGCGCCCATGGAGGCGCAAATACACCAATTGGCCGGGCGTCTGGGCGAGTTGCTCGGCACCGGCGGCGGCACGGTAACCACCGCGGAATCCTGCACCGGCGGCGGTGTGGCGGCCGCCATTACTGAGATTCCGGGCAGCTCCGCCTGGTTCGAATACGGCTTCGTCACCTACGCCAACACGGCGAAATCCGCCCTGGTGGGCGTCGACCCGGACGTGCTGCGCAGCCACGGTGCGGTCAGCGAGCCGGTGGTCAGCCAGATGGCCCGGGGCGCCCTGGCGGCGGCCGCAGCCCGGGTGGCCGTGGCTGTAAGCGGCATCGCCGGGCCGGACGGCGGCAGTGCGGAAAAACCGGTCGGCACCGTCTGGTTTGCCTGGGCGCGGGACGACGGTCGCCTGATTACCGCCCACCGCGTCTTTGCCGGTGACCGCGCTGCGGTGCGGCGCCAGGCTGTGGCCTGTGCTCTGCAGGGGCTGATCGATACACTGAGCGCCTGGCCTGAAAGGTGACCGATATGCCGATTACTGTATATAAAAATAGTACTGTTTGCCTATACAGTAAAAGTGTCGTAAGCTTACCGGCGTCAAGGTTATCCCCTGTGCTAGTGGATAAACAAATACCCGGCGCCGGTTCGCGGTTCGAATCGGGCAACGTAAATTAATAGATGGGTCAATCAAGCTGGCTGGCAAGCAAATGCAAGCAAATGCAAGCAACAGTATTGACCATACTACCGTAACAAGAGGTGTTTAAATGGATGCGAATAAAGAGAAGGCGCTGCAGGCAGCGCTGGGCCAGATCGAGCGACAGTTTGGCAAGGGCACCGTCATGCGCATGGGGGACAAGGAGCAGGAGCGCATTCCGGCCATCTCCACCGGCTCACTGGGCCTGGATGTGGCGCTCGGCATTGGCGGTTTGCCGAAAGGCCGTATCGTGGAAATCTACGGGCCGGAGTCCTCCGGTAAAACCACGCTGACACTGCAGGTGATCGCCGAGGCCCAGAAACAGGGCGGCACTTGTGCTTTTATCGATGCGGAACACGCCCTCGACCCTCTCTATGCGGAAAAGCTCGGCGTCAATGTGGATGACCTGATCGTGTCGCAGCCCGATACCGGTGAGCAGGCGCTGGAAGTGGCGGATATGCTGGTGCGCTCCGGTGCCGTTGATGTCCTGGTGGTCGACTCGGTGGCGGCGCTGACCCCGAAGGCGGAAATCGAAGGCGAGATGGGGGATCATCACGTGGGCTTGCAGGCCCGGCTGATGTCCCAGGCGCTGCGGAAAATTACCGGCAATATCAAAAACGCCAATTGCCTGGCGATTTTCATCAACCAGATTCGGATGAAAATCGGCGTTATGTTCGGCAACCCGGAGACCACCACCGGCGGTAACGCACTGAAGTTTTACTCCTCCGTGCGCCTCGATATTCGCCGTATCGGCGCGGTGAAGGAGGGCGATGAGGTGATCGGCTCGGATACCCGTGTCAAGGTGGTGAAAAACAAGGTGGCACCGCCGTTTAAGCAAACCGAATTCCAGATACTTTACGGACAGGGTATCAATCTGCTGGGAGAGCTTATCGACCACGGTGTAAAACTTGGCATGATTGACAAAGCCGGCGCCTGGTACAGCTACCAGGGCGATAAAATTGGCCAGGGTAAAAACAATGTAGTCAAGTTCTTACAGGATAATCCGGATATGGCCAGTGAAATCGAGGGTCGGGTGCGAGCGGCCCTGTTGGGCACACCCGAGGACAGCGAACAGGCTCCGGAGCCGGTCTTGGAAGCGGAATAGCACCGCGCAACTATATAACCCGGCGCAACTACATAAAATCGCGCAAACAAGTGGCGTCTCTAACTTCTTTTGGGCCTCGGTGAACTGCCCGCCATATAACCGATTGGGTGATCCTCGTTAATCAACGGAGACCTCAATCGGCAGTTTTTTTTTTCGGATATTGTTTCAGCAGCCCTACTTATTCCCCGTTATGTATCGACTATCTGGTCACAGGAACCATTGTTCTGATATGGTGGAAGCTATGGATTGTGGGTCACAAAAATAACCTGGAATAAGGTTCTGATTTAGGTGACTGATTCTAGATTCACAGTGCGTATTAGACTACAGTGTGCGGGCAAACAGCGTCGCAGGTGGGAGATCGCCGGCGGCGGTAAAAGCAGCCAGCAACTGGCTGAGTTGTTGCCGGTTTGCGACAGACCATAATAACCATCGAAAGGAACCAGCTTGAAGAGGTTGGTTTAAAGGACTATCAGTTTTTGGAGATTTAACGATGATAAGAAATGCGCCAACTCATTGGTCAAAATCAATTCCCCTGTTAACCGCGGCCATCTGCTTAGCCAGTAACGGCGTGCAGGCCCAGGACCTGCTTGAAGAAGTGGTAGTCACCGCGCAGAAGCGCGAGCAGAACCTGCAGGATGTGCCGGTTTCCGTATCCGCTTTTACCGGCGCGGCATTGACCGAAGCGGTGATTAAAGATGTATTCGATCTACAGACCAATGTGCCCGGCCTGACCGTTGGCACCAGCCAGAGTTCGACCAACACGACATTTTCCATTCGCGGTGTTGGCACCTCGTCGCAGAATTTTGGCCTGGAGTCATCGGTGGGTTTGTATGTCGACGGCGCCTATCGCTCGCGCCAAAACGCGATGATCAACAATATGGTGGATATCGAGGCGGTCGAAGTGTTGCGTGGCCCCCAGGGCACGCTGTTCGGCAAGAACACGCCCTCCGGTGCGATCCTGTTTCGTACCCGCGCCCCGAGTCATGAGACCGATGGTTTCGTTGAGGTAACCGCCGGTAACTATGGCTTGGTGAATGTGGCCGGCGCGGCTTCGTTTTCTGCGATTGAAGATGTCCTGGCCTTCCGGGTAACCGGGTTTTCCGGCCAGCGTGACGGTTTTGTCAGTGTTGACGGGTTCGGCGATGACGTGTTGAACGACCGGGATCGTTGGGGTGCGCGACTGCAGGCGCTCTATACACCGAGCGACGATCTGTCCGTCAGAGTGATTGCCGACTTTTCCGAAATTGACGAAGTCTGTTGTGCTGCATTGACCCGGGTAAGTAATCTGAATTTGGTCTCTCAAGACCCCAGCGCGCCGGGGATACCGGGCAGCGATAATCTACTGCGCCAGTTAGGCGGCACAATTTTTCCCGGCGGCGACTTTTTTGATTTCAGGACCGCACTAAACGATTTGCCCACATCTGAAAACGAAGACCGGGGCTTGTCGGTTGAAGTAAACTGGGATCGCGGCGATTACACTGTGACCTCGCTGACATCGTATCGGGCGTTTGACTCCCTCGATACTATCGACAGCGACTTCAGTAACGTCGATCTGTTCGGTACCACCAATGATGCGGAACAGAGTTCCATCTCCCAGGAACTGCGGCTGTCCTACGCCGGCGACCGGATGAATTATGTCGTTGGTGCCTACTACTTTACCCAGGATTTGGACCTCGATTACAGCCTGTTTACCAATTCTCAATTCGATGCCTTTTTCTCGGCTGGCCTGCCGGCTGCAGCCTTACAGATTTTAAATGGGCTCAACGAACTCAGTGCCAACACAGGCGGTTTGTACGCCCCGGCGGCTGAGGGTGCGCCCGGCGGCACTCGCTTCGATCACCTGGCAGAGCAGGAACATGAGAGCTGGGCGATTTTTGGTCAGCTCGATTATAACCTGACAGATAAACTGATACTGACCGCCGGCCTGCGGTATACCGATGAAGAAAAAGATCTGCTTACCGTATTTACCGAGGTAGGCGCAGATGGCGGTCCTGTGCCCGAAGTGCCCGACTTGCTGACCACGCTCGGTGCTGCGGGAGCGGCGTTACAACGGATAGCCGCCGACCCCCTCAACCCGTCGCAAGCCGATCTCAATGCCATCGCACCGCTGCAGACGCCGGGCTGGGGATTTAATTCCATAGGCGTGACCACTTCGCCCCGGCCCGATGTGAATCCGCCCACGCTCAGTGATGAGCAGGTGACGGGAACGCTCAAACTCAGTTACCTGGCCAACGATGACACTATGGTGTATGTCTCTTACGGTACCGGCTATAAGTCCGGCGGCACCAATACCGATCGTATCGACGCCACTTTTAACCCGGTTTTCGATGCGGAAACCAGTGAATCGTTTGAAGTCGGTATCAAGACAGAGTTTCCGGACCGGGGGCTGCGTATCAATGCGGCCCTGTACTACACGGCCATCGATGACTTTCAGGCCAACTCGTTTACCGGTAACGGCTTCAACTTGCAAAACGCCGGTGAAATTGAGTCTTCGGGCGGTGAGATCGAACTCTACTGGGCACCCACCGAAACTGTGGAGGTCAACCTTGCCTATGCCCGTATCAACGCCGATTTCGAATCTTTCGAGCGCGGCACCTGTTGGGTGGGTTTCACCTGGCAAACCGGCGTGGTTGACCCGGGCGCCAGGGCGGAGGGTGATCCGGATTTCGGTTCCTGTGACCGCAGCGGTGATCGGGTAGACGGGAACTCTGAGGATTATCTGGTGGTGTCCGGTAAAAAGGAGTTTGACCTTTCGAATGCGATCAGTGGTTACGTGCTGGCTGAGGTGACCTATTCCTCAGAGATTATCCTCGACGGTAACCAGGACCCTTTCAAAATTCAGGACGATTACGAGCGGGTCAATTTTCGCGCCGGTCTGCGGTTTGATGAATACGATATTGACCTGACTTTATGGGGGCGCAATATATTCGACGAGGAAGTGTTTGGTACAACCTTTGACGTGCCCATCCAGGATGGCAAGCTTATGTCATATCCCCAGGAGCCCCGGACCTACGGTCTGACATTGAACAAACAGTTCTGACATAGCTCCGGTGGGCCGGCATATCCCGTGGATCTGTCGGCCCATTTGTCCTCGTGGGCCTTAGTCTAAACCGGCGCCTGGCTGATGCCAGAGTTTAAGCCAGGTTGCAATCGCAACCCTGGTTTACAGGTGCATTCCTGGCACAGTTAAAATGCAAGCGCAGTTAAAATCCGGGCTAAAAAAAACGCCAGCGGTTAGCGCTGGCGTTTTTTTTACTTCTTCACCCATTTACCGCCGGCATCCTGGTAGTAATGCCCTGCTCGAGTCTGGCTGACGGCGCGCTGGTAAAACCGGGCGGCTACCTGCTCGATGGTAATATTGTTGTTGCCGGCGGTGGCGGCAAACTTCGCCTTGCGCTTGTTGTTGACCTCCTTGACGACGGCCTTGACCTCAGCACTGGCCGGTTTTACCACATAGCCCACGTAACCGTCGTTGCGTTCACCCACCAGGCCTTTTGCCTTGGCCTCTCTGAGGTCCAATGCGAAAGCTGAATTCAGGCCGACAACCACTAACATCAGTCCGAGGAAAAATTTCTTCATCATTGCATTCACCCCTTAGAACAGCTCGCTGTCTTCTTCAAATAGTTCGTCGAGTTCCTTATCCACCTTGACGCGAATTTCGTGCTCGATTTTAACATTGAGATTGATCTCAATGGGCTTGTCGGGTACCGCCACCTGCACGGTGGGTGTACAGGCCGTAACCCCCAGTAACAGGACGACTAGTGGCAAGGCAGTGAGTGTGGTTCTAACCATAATGGTGTATCTCATCCAATTGTTGAATTCGATGTTACGGTAGCGAAGATTAACATTAGCTGAACATCCGTGGCCAGAGGGGAACCTCCCCAAGAGCGGGCACGAACAGTCACCGGATTGGCCGCCGTCAAGGGTTGCCCAACTGGTTTTCAAAAAAGTCCGACACTGTTCGACTGACTCTGAGGCTGCGCAAGGTGTCCAGGGCGTTGACCTCTATTTTGGGATTAAGTTTGATCGGCTGGCCGTTATTGAGGTCCGGGTTAACGCCGTACATGCGGTTGGCCAGTACCATCCAGCCGTCGGGTTGATAGCGGATTTGGGTATCCAGGGTGGAATAGTGATAGTTGCTAAGTACATCGTAGGCGAATTTGGTGGTGGGGTTTTCCGCAATGGCCTGCAGCGTCTGCGGGTCCGGGTGGTAAGCCAGCACCCCGCCCGGTTGCAGGGCGCCGAGCTGGCCCTGCTCCATACGCAGGCCGTCGGGGCCGATCACAAACGGCAATTTCCCGCTGACCTTGCCGCTGGCCGAGATATCCTCAGACGCGGTGAGGCGCACCAGTTCCCCCAAATCGATGTTGTCGATGGCGACTACGGCATTGGTATCCCCTTGGCCGGGCCGATACACAATATCCGCGGTCGAAACCTGACCGCCGAGCAGCGCCGCTTGCAGGCGGTGCACCTCGAGCTGCGGCGATCCACTGTCAAAGGAGAAACGCGCAGCCAGGTCTGTCACCGGCAGACCGATATCCAGCAGGCCTATATCGACCTGAGCGGGTTTGACGCTCACCCAGGGACCGGCGGCTGTGAGTTGTGCGGCGAGAGTGCTGTCGAGGTCGGTGAAGGCATAATCTTTATAGTAGCCGGCCAATTTTCCGAGTTGCTGGTCCAGGCGGCCCGTCAAATGCCAGTCGGCGTCGGCCTGGCGCCAGGCCAGTTGTCCATTCATAGTCCAGTCCCCGGCCAAGATATCCAGTTGCAGTGGCCAGCGGGAAAAGTGTCGGGATAGCTTATTGGCTTTTTGATCAAAGGGGATTGTGGCTGAGCGCAGCTCGGCACTGCCGGTCTGCTTGAGAAGATGGTGATCGACCTCGATGGCGATCAATGGCCTGGCTGTATCGCTGTTCAATGAGGCTGCCAGCGTCAGCCGGTTGTCACGTGCCGCGATGTTGCCATCGACAGCGAAACGGGGCAAGGCGTGGTCTGGTATGTCAACGACAATGGGTGAGGCTGAGAAGCCGGCTTCGAACGCCAGGGTTTCGGCTTGGTTAAGCTGTAGATCGTCGAGGATCAGCTTACTGGTCAGGGTGTTGCCTGCCTGGGTGAGATCGGTGAGGTCCAACTGCAGGCGGTCGGCATTGAGGGCAACCGCGCTGGTGGCGGCATCAAAGGAAATATGGAGTGCGGACGGGGCACTTAACGCCAGGTCGCTAACGACGACATCCCGGTGTCGCAACTGCTGTGCCTGCAGTAATTCGGTGCTGGTCACGGTTGTGTCGATATTATTGCCGATAATTGTCAGGGTTCCCCGGGTGCCGCCGGTGATCGATTGGGCTGTGAAATCGTGCACGGTAAACTCAGTGGCGCTGAACGCCAGATCGAGATTCCCGCTGCAATCAACTGTCTGCCGATAGCGGCAGTGGATATTGTCCAGGTGCAGAGCCGAGGTCACCCGATCGCCGGGAGCCGACGCCGATATCTGCAATGCCGGGATATCGATCGCCAGAGACAACACGTCCTCCTGCCGGGCACTGAGTGTTATCGGCCGATTCACTTCGACCCGGGTAGCAAAGGCGGGCACCGGCAGGGTGGCATCGGTATAGCCGAGGTTGATATCCAGCGCCGGTGTCAGGGTGATTTCGAGTCCGTCTTGCAGCGCTGTATCGAGGTTATCGGCAATCGTGGTGTGCAGGGAAAGGTCGAGTTTGCCACGGGCGTCGCTCACTGCGGCGACGGCGGGGAATGGGTGCCGCAGTGAGTCCAGTGCTTCGTTCCAATCTTCCTGCATCACTGTCAGGGTTATCTGACTCAGATAGCCCGCTGCGGTGTATTCGAGATCGAATGTCGACAGCAGCAGCTCGTCATTGTCACGGCGCAGTTGCAGTTGGCCGCCCAGCTCCGCCGCCGCCCCCGGTGCGGCAGTCGTTTGCAGAGCCAGAGTCAATAAGAAGTTATGGTGTCTCGCACGCAGTTGCTGGCCGTCGTTACTGCGGCGCCACTGCAGTTGCTCCGCCACCGGTTGTTGCCCCCAGGTTATCCGGGTCACGTTCAGGCCCTGCAAAGGCAGCTCGTGCAGGGTGCGGATCAGATCGCTGACAAGCAGCGGCGCTTCGGCGTCTGTAGCGGTCTGGCCGCCGGCCTCTGAGGGCAACCAAAGATGATCGATCGTAATTGTCTCGAGACGCCCGTCAGGGAGTGAAAACCTGGCTTCAATACCGCGCAGGCGAATTGGCTCCGGAAAATTGTCGGGGCGCAGCGCCAATTCCTCCAGACGCGCGTACTCCCAGTGCAGCTCCAGTCCCTGTAGTTGCTCCAGTGTCAGAGACGTGTCAGCCAATGCCGTCTCAACCGCCAGTTTCGCCACCGTCTGGCGCAAGGCGAGGAGTAAAATCAGTGCGACAAAAATAAGCCCGATAAAAATCAGGCTCGCGATAGTCACTTGTTTCTTCACAGTGGCGTCCAGCGGGAGTATCGGCGAATTGTAGCAATTAGAGAGAGGTGCGGCGCGGAAAGTTCGGCGCCGTGGACGGGGAGGCCGCTATTTATCGGTTTTGGTTGCCAGCAGACTTTCCTTGACCCGCCGCAATCGGGGCGCGATCCGGTCTCCCAATTGCAGTGCAACACCGGTGGCCAGGATATCGACCACTGCCAGAAACGCCATGCGGCTGGTCATGGGCGTGTAGAGGGTGGTGTCCTCCCAACTGGTATCGACAGTGATGGCGTGCTGACAGCGGGCGGCCAGGGGAGAGTCCGGAGCGGTAATCGCCAGGCACACGGCGCTGCTTTGGCGGGCGATCTCCGCCACCTCCAGCAGCGCGGTGGTGCGTCCGGTAAACGACAACAGCACAATTGCCGTATCGCCCTCCGCCGTGGCGGCGGCCATCCGTTGTTTCAGGTTGTCCTCGTAGGCGATGACAGGTTTTCCCAGGCGAAAGAACTTGTGCTGTGCGTCCTGGGCGATAGCGGCGCCGGCGCCCATGCCGTAGATTTCCAGGCGCCGGGCCCGGGTCAAGGCGGCCACTGCCTGCTCCACTGCGCTGCGGTCGATCTGGGTTCTGACCGCTTCCAGCCCGGCCTGGGTCGCATCGATCAATTTATTGATATAGCCGTCGGTCGAGTCCCCCGCTGAAACCGCCCGCGACAGATAAGGGGCGCCGCGGGCCAGGTGTTGGGCGAGCAACACCTTGAACGCGGGAAACCCGCTGCAGCCCAGACTGCGACAAAAGCGTGCCACCGTGGGGTCACTGACCTGGGCCCGGCGCGCCAGGCTGGCGGTGCTGGTGTGGATAACCGATGCCGGTTCGGCCAGCACTATCTCCGCGATGCGCCGCTCGGCGTTGCTGAGGGTCTGCAATTGGGTTTGCAGTGTTTGCAGTATGCCCATAAACCGACTTTCCGGGTTTTCCACCTGGTTGATAAAGCGCTTAGTGTTATCTAAATGTAATTTAATTACAATATCTACTTGTTAATATCGCTGAAAAGCGCGAGAATTCGTAATTAAATTACAGTGTCTCTAGTGTTTTCCTAATCAGCCGCTCTTTATATGGGGGCAGACTTAATTCAACCTTTTGATAGAAAAAAGAGTATTGTCGTGACTAGTGCAGTGGAACCCGCGGTATCCCTTATCAAACACCCATCCACAGCCCAATTCGTGCAGTCCGTTACTGCCTGGGTTGCCGATCAGTTGCAGCGCGCCCTCGCCGAGCGGGGCAAGGTCAGTCTGGTGGTCTCCGGGGGGCGCACCCCGGCCCCCATTTTTGCAGCCCTGGCGCAACACCACCTGCCCTGGCAGCAGGTCACCGTGTTGCTCGCCGACGAGCGCTGGCTTCCCCATGACCACCCCGAGAGCAATGCCGGCCTGGTCCGGCAGCACTTATTGGTGGGACCGGCGGCCGCGGCTACCTTCATACCCTATCCCTACAGCGGAGATATAGCGGCTGATGCGGCCAGCATGGACCGGCAGTTGGGGGAAATGGAAGACGCTTTCGACATCGTCTTGCTGGGTATGGGTGATGACGGCCATACCGCATCATTGTTTCCCTGTGCGCCGGAACTGGCAGCCGGCCTGGCGGGTGAGCCGGCCCGGCACTGTCTTGCGGTACATCCCACGTCGGCACCCCATGCGCGACTCTCCATGACTCTGCCGAGACTGTTACACAGTCGCAATATCGCCCTGACCCTCAAGGGTGACAACAAACTGAAAGTCTACGAGCAGGCACTGGCAGGGAGCGAGATCCCGGCGCTGCCGGTCAGGGCCGTCTTATTTCAGCACCAGGTGCCGGTGACCGTGCACTGGTGTTCCTGAGAACTTAATTAGAGGAGGACAGTGATATGCATCCAACTGTCGACGCCGTCACCCGGCGCATCATCGAGCGCAGCCAGTCCCGGCGCAAACGCTATCTGACCTTGATGGAGAAAAGCGCCCGCGACGGCGCCCAGCGCGAGGTACTCAGTTGCGGCAACCTGGTACACGGGTTTGCCGCTTCGCCGGCGGCGGACAAGGATCGCCTGAAAGGCTACCAGGCACCCAATGTGGGTATAGTGACCGCCTACAACGATATGCTGTCTGCCCACGCACCCTACAAAACCTACCCCGACCAGATCAAGGTTGCGGTGGCTGAAATGGGGGCCACCGCTCAGGTGGCCGGCGGCGTGCCGGCCATGTGTGACGGGGTGACCCAGGGGCAGCCGGGTATGGAGTTGAGCCTGTTCAGCCGCGACCAGATCGCCCTGTCGACCGCCATCGCCCTGTCCCACAATATGTTCGACGCCGTTACCTGCCTGGGCATTTGCGACAAAATCGTGCCGGGCCTGTTGATCGGTGCCCTGCGTTTCGGCCACCTGCCGGTGCTGTTTATTCCGGCCGGGCCTATGGCGACAGGGCTGCCCAACAGTGAAAAACAGCGGGTGCGGAAACAGTATCGCGCCGGCGAAGTGGGTTATGAGGCGCTGCTGGAGGCGGAGTCAAAGTCTTATCACAGCCAGGGCACCTGTACTTTTTACGGTACCGCCAACAGCAACCAAATGTTGATGGAAATGATGGGCCTGCAGTTGCCGGGTTCCTCGTTTGTGCATCCGCAAGATGAAATACGCCCGCTGCTGACGGCCGCGGCGGCCCGCATCGCGGCGCGTTCCACCAAGCTGAGTATCGAGTACCAGCCGCTGGCGGAGGTGGTGACGGAAAAAGCGCTGGTCAATGCGGTGGCGGGCCTGTTGGCCACCGGTGGCTCCACCAACCATACCCTGCACCTGGTCGCCATTGCCCGGGCGGCGGGCATAGAGTTGCAGTGGCAGGATATTGCCGAGCTGTCCGAGGTGGTGCCCTTGTTGGCACGGGTGTATCCGAACGGTGATGCCGATGTCAATCAGTTCCATGGGGCCGGCGGCATGGCGTTGATCGTGCAGCAGTTATTACAGGCCGAACTGGTTCATGACGATGTCAAGACAGTTGCCGGTCCCGGGCTTGAACGCTATGCGCGCGAGCCACAACTCGATGGCGAGGCGTTGACCTGGAAGCCGGTAAATCCGCAAACCCGCGATCCGGGTATCATCGCGCCAGCCGGGCAGCCCTTCCAGGCCAGCGGGGGGATCAAAGTATTGCAAGGCAATCTGGGACAGGCGGTGATCAAGATTTCCGCCGTACCCGAGGCCGACTGGGTGGTGGAGGCACCGGCGCGAATTTTTCACTCCCAGGCCGCGCTGGAGGCGGCGTTCTCCGCGGGTGAACTGGACGGCGATATGGTGGCCGTGGTGCGCTTCCAGGGACCCCGGGCCAACGGCATGCCCGAGCTGCATAAATTGACGCCGACGCTGGCGGTGTTACAGGATCGCGGTTTCAAGGTTGCACTGGTCACCGACGGGCGTATGTCCGGCGCCAGTGGCAAGATTCCCGCCGCCATCCATGTGACACCGGAAGCCTATGCCGGCGGCCCTATCGCCAAATTGCGCGATGGTGACCTGGTGCGCCTGGACGCCCGCGACAGCTCACTTGAGGTATTGGTCGATGCCGGGCAGTGGCAGGCGCGGGAAGCCGTTGTCGACGATGAGAGAGAAACTGCCGGCCTGGGCCGCGAATTGTTTGCCTCGATGCGGGAGCGTGTCAGCAGCGCCGATACCGGGGCCACGTTGTTCACGGAGCTTTAAGCCGGTTGTTGAACCGGTGGGCTGTAGCAGGCGGATAATCTGCACGCGGGCATCAAGTCTATTTTCGAGGTTGGTTTTTTAATGCAAACCACGGGTACCTTTTGTGCCCGTACAAGCTCGCCTGATTTTCGCTCGATCTCGCATCTGTCGGTTTTACCGGCGGGGAAAAAAGGGCGCCCTTCCACTCGAAAGTGGGGGCGCCCTAACACGAAGATCGCTTGAGGGAGACAACTTCGGCCCGGTCGCTGGCAGTTGCTGACGATGCCGGCAAGCCGTCAGGTGATAAACGTCTCCAGCCAGGCCGCGCAACCGATGAGTGCAGCGTTATCCGTTTTGATCAGATGCAGCGGAATGTGCGAGGTAAACGGAGTCATCAGCCCTTTGTGTTGGAAACGCACCATAAAATCGGTGCGACTTAGAAAATCTTTCAGATGCGGCACTATGCCGCCACCGATAAAGACGCCGCCGCTGGCGTAGAAATCCAGTGCCTTGTCCCCGGCAACACCGCCCAAAACATTGCAAAACAGCGTCAGCGCCTCGACACACAAGGGGTCTGTACCGGATAACCCCGCCGCGGTGATCTCGTTGGGTTTTTTCGGTGTCGGTGTGAGGCCGGCCAGTTGCGCCAGGCCGCGGTAAATCGTCACCAGGCCGGCACCGGACAGCAGGTCTTCGACACTGACATAATCCCGTTCCCGCCGCAGCAGTCCCAGCAGTTCCAGCTCCCGGGCATCGCCCGGTGCAAAGGCGACATGACCGCCCTCGGTGGCGAGGATTTCGTAACCACGGCCGGTGGGTTTCAGCGCCGAGGCGCCAAAACCGGTGCCGGGGCCCATCAGGGCGAAGGTGCCCTGCGGGTCGGGGGTACCGACAAACAGTGTTTCTATATCAGTGGCGGCGAAAAAAGGCGCCGCGTAGGCCATGGCAGCCCAATCATTAAGCACTTTGACAACCTTGATGTCCAACTGTTGGGCCAGGGCGTCGCCGGCACACCGCCATTGGCGGTTGGTCATCTCAATGATGTCGTTGCTGACCGGGCCCGCCACCGCCAGGCAGGCGTACTGCGGCGATTGTGTGTCTCTATCCAGGCGCGCGAGATAGGCCCGCACCAGAGCACCGGGATCGGCAAAGTCGTCGCATTTAAGTGTGTGTTGGGCCTGGATATGAAAGGCGCCCGCCGGTGTTTTACGGGCGAGGCCGAAACGGGCGTTGGTGCCGCCGATATCCGCTACCAAGAGGAGAGCGCCCATAAGTCCTGCCATCCCACTTTTATTCTGATTGATAACAGCGGATGCTAACCTCAATTGACAGCGCTGTCAATTGAGGTTAGCCTAGATCGTCAAAATTGCCGGGCCCAATGCCGCACGAGGTGTAGCGGCGGCGTGAATAGCATTATTCGCGCACGATTCGCCGGAGCGACGCCACCGTCCGGGACGGTCGTATACCGCGTGGAGCGATCGTTTGGAAAAGCGGTGGCAGGGGAAACGACTGTGTAGAAGCCTGATTGTTTGGAAGACCGATTAGTTATAAGTCCGAACAACTAGAAGAAGAGAACCGAGCAACACAGTGACTCGATAAAAAGCCCTCCGACCAAGTACCGCCGCACAAAAAGCGATGGACGGCTGTACAAAAAGGACGGCTTTACAAAAAGATAGAACAACAAAAATAACTGACAATGACCCGGGAGGACGCGATGAACACGCTGGTCGGTTTGGATTGGATGGTGGTGGGCGCTTATTTTGCCCTGGTGTTCGGGGTGGCTTTTTGGTCCGGTTACCGCGAGCAAGCTCAGGAAAATACCGAAGCGTTTTTTCTCGCCGGCAAGAATGTGGGTTGGTTTATTATCGGCGCCTCGCTGTTTGCCTCCAACATCGGTTCGGAACACCTGGTAGGGCTGGCAGGGGCGGGTGCCGCCGGCGGAGTCGCGGTGGCCCAGTTTGAAATTCTGGCGGGCTTGATCCTGTTGTTGCTGGGCTGGGTGTTCGTGCCCTTTTACCTGAAAAGCGGCGTGTTCACCATGCCGGAATTTCTCGAGCGCCGTTATTCTTCCGGACCCCGCCTGTACCTGGCCATCATTTCCATCGTCGGCTATGTGCTGACAAAAATCTCCGTCACTATTGCCGCCGGCGGTATCGTGTTTGAAACCCTGATGGGTATCGACTTTTGGACCGGGGCATTGATCGTGGTGGTGGCCACCGGTATCTATACCGTCTGGGGCGGATTGCGTGCCGTGCTTTACACCGATACGGTGCAGATGTTCGTGCTGATCGGCGGGGCTATCGCCGTCACCGTTATCGGTCTGCAGGAAGTGGGCGGTTGGCGCGAGCTGCAGGTGCAGGCGGGCGATGACTATTTTGACCTGTGGAAACCACTGAGTGACCCGGAATTTCCCTGGACCGGTATTTTGTTTGGCGCGCCCATCCTGGGGGTCTGGTACTGGTGTACGGATCAATTTATCGTGCAGCGGGTACTGTCGGCCCGCGATGAAGACAATGCCCGGCGCGGCACCGTGTTCGCGGCGTTTTTGAAGCAACTGCCGCTGTTCATTTTTGTGGTGCCGGGCATTATCGCCTATGTGCTGTCCAAGTCTGGTCAGTTGCAGATGGAGCAAGCCGACCAGGCCCTGCCGGCGCTGATTGGTGCGCTGCTGCCGGACGGCTTGCGGGGGCTGGTGGTTGCCGGGCTGCTGGCGGCGCTGATGAGTTCCCTGTCATCGGTGTTCAACTCCTGTTCCACCCTGATTACGTTTGATTTGTATAAGCGTCTCCGGCCCCAGGTCGGCGAGCGCCATCTGGTTGTGGTCGGGCAGATATCGACACTGCTGCTGGTGGGGTGCGGATTGCTGTGGATACCCTTTATGGAATTGATTTCCGGGCGTCTGTTTACTTACCTGCAAAGTGTGCAGGCCTATATTTCACCGCCAATCGCCGCCGTGTTTTTGATCGGTATTATGTGGCGTGGCGCCAACGCCCGCGGCGCGATTGCCGCATTAGCGGTGGGATTTGTGCTCGGTATCGGCCGCCTGGTGCTGGAAATGAACAAGGCGTCGCTTGACGGGGTCTGGCTGATGCTGGCCAGTATCAACTTTCTGCATTTCGCCATTATCATTTTTATCGCCTCGGTGATTGCCCTGGTTGCAGCAAGCCTGACTGCCGCCGCGCCCTCCGCCGAGCAGTTACAGAACCTGACGTTCAGCGCCGTGCCGCAGCGCCTGACCGGCACCGAGCTGGACGGGGTCTGGCGCAAGCGGGACAAACTGCTCAGCATCGCGCTGCTGGTGCTGATCGCCTGGTTGTGGTGGTATTTTTCCTACTGAGTCTTTTTCGGATTTTAAGGCTGTTAGAAACAGCTAAAAGCTATACAATATTGCCCGGTGGTAAGTGTGTTTTGGTTAGAATGACAGCGCTGTCTTCAGCGCTACGGCAATGGGGTACAGGTATGACTCAGGAAGTGGATATAGTGATTTTCGGCGGCATGGGCGATCTCTCGCTGCGCAAGTTGCTGCCGGCGCTGTATCGGTCGGAGCTGGAACATCGTTTCAGTGACAACAGCCGGATTTTTCTCACCTGCCAGGGCGATGCTGATCGCGGCCGGCGCCAGCGGCAGGTCGAGCAGGGGCTAAAAACCTATTTGTTGAGCGGCGAGTTTAACGAAGACCTGTGGACCCGCTTCGCCGAGCGCCTGCACTACGTCGATCTGGATATCAATGATTTGCAGGCGGGTTGGACGCAGTTTGCCGAACGTCTCGATCAACACCGCGCCTGCGTGCGGCTTTTTTATCTCGCTATTCCGCCCAGTCTGTTCGGGGTCGCCTGTAAACATCTGGCAGAGACACAACTGGTTACGCCCGAGTCCCGGGTGGTGGTGGAGAAGCCGCTGGGTTACGACGGCGCCTCCGCCAATGCCATCAATACTGAAATTGCCGCGTTTTTTCCCGAGTCGAGTATTTATCGCATCGACCACTACCTGGGCAAGGAGACAGTGCAGAATCTGCTGGCATTGAGGTTCAGCAACTCGCTGTTCGAACATCTGTGGGACAGCAAGACCATCGCGCATGTGCAGATTACCATTGCCGAAACCGTGGGCGTGGAAGCCCGTGCCGGTTTTTACGATAAAGCCGGCGCTTTGCGCGATATGGTACAAAACCACCTGTTGCAGTTGTTGTGCCTGGTGGCGATGGAGCCGCCCCACAAACTGGATGCCGAGAATATTCGTGACGAAAAACTGAAAGTGCTGAAGGCGCTGCGTCCCATCACCGGCGACCAGGTTACCGCCTTCACCGTGCGCGGGCAGTATGTCGCCGCGGAGGGCCCGGCTGGCGAACACCTGCCGAGTTACGTCGATGAACTGGGGCAGGGGAGCACCACTGAAACCTTTGTCGCCATCCGCGCTCATATCGACAATTGGCGCTGGGCCGGCGTGCCCTTTTACCTGCGTACCGGTAAGCGTATGAAGGAGCGCTTTGCCGAAATCGTGGTGCAGTTCAAACCGGTCTCCCACGCCGTTTACGACAGCCCGCTGGCCAACTCGCTGGAGCCCAATCGCCTCAATATCCGCCTGCAGCCGGAGGAGGGTATCAAGCTGACGTTGATGACAAACAAGTTCAATGCCGAGCGCGAGGGGCTGAAACCGGTGGCGTTGAATTTGAACTTTGCCGAGACCTTCAACTACAAGGCAGGCGATGCTTACAAGCGCCTGTTGATCGATGCGATCGACGGCAATCCGAGCTTGTTTATCCACCGCCGCGAGGTCGATCGGGCCTGGCAGTGGGCCGACCCGATTGCCGAGGCCTGGGCGCGGGGTTACAGTCCCTTACATATCTACCGCGCCGGCAGTTGGGGGCCCCGGGCTGCCGACGATCTGCCGGCGGCGGATGGCAACCGTTGGTTTCAGGCATTAGAGCACGACGGCTTGAGCGCGATAGCAGACACGGGTTGACAGCCACGAGAGGTAAACAGAGGCAATGCCCAAGGCGACGATTGACGATGTGGCCGGCCTCGCCGGCGTTTCCATTAAAACCGTATCCCGGGTGGTCAACGCCGAGCCCAATGTGCGTCAGGCGACCCGTGAGAGAGTGCTCAATGCGGTGCGCGCGCTCAACTACCGGCCCAACGCCTCCGCCCGCAGCCTGGCGGGCGACAGGTCCTACCTGATCGGTTTGCTGTACGATAACCCCAGTGCCAACTATGTGACAGACCTGCAATACGGTGTCCTGGCAGCCTGCCGGGAACAGCATTACGACCTGTTGATTCATCCCTGCAACTATAAACACTCGGGTATTTGTGAGGAAGTTGTCGGTCTGGTGGCGCAATCAAAAATGGACGGCGTGCTGCTCACGCCGCCGCTGTCCGATACCGAAACGGTGGTGGCCGCACTGCAGCAGGCGCGGATACCCTTCGTCAGTATTGCCCCCCGGCAGTCGGACGAGGGCGCCGTCTGTGTCGCCACCGACGACCACCAGGCGGCGTTTGCCATGACCGAGCATTTGATTGCGCTCGGCCATCGCGAGATCGGTTTTATCTCCGGCCACCCGGATCACCGCGCCATGGCGCGGCGTCTTGAGGGTTACCGCGAGGCGCTGCGGGCATTCGATGTGCAACCACAGCAGCATCTGGTGGTGCAGGGTTACAATTCGTTCGAGTCGGGAGAAGCCTGCGCGCGACAATTGCTGCTGCGAAAAGAACCGCCTTCGGCCATCTTTGCCAGCAATGACGATATGGCCGCCGGGGTGATGATGGTGGCCCACCAAATGGGCATTGCCATTCCTGCCGGCCTGTCTGTGGCCGGCTTCGACGACACGCCTATCGCCCGACAAATCTGGCCGCCGCTGACCACCGTGCAACAACCCATTAAGGCTATGGCGGAGACGGCGGCACAAATTCTTATCGGCCGGCTGCGCGGTCAGACAGAGATCGATACGGCGCCGGTGATCCCCTCGCAGTTGGTTATCAGGCAGTCCACCGCAGTTTTACCATAGCAGTATCGAGCAGGAGGCCAGGCGTTACATGACAGAAGACCGGGAAGCCAGGGACATACGCATTGCCGCCATGAATCTGCTGGCCCGCCGCGAGCATGCCCGCGCCGAACTCTTGGCCAAACTCTCGCGCCGCTTTAGCGACGCGACGGCGGTCGCCGCCGCCGTCGAGCAACTGGCGGCCGAGGGGTTACAGTCCGACGAGCGCTTCTGTGAAGCCCTCGTGGCGATGCGCACCCGCAAGGGGCAGGGGCCGGTGCGGATTCGGCTGGAGCTGCAGGAACGCGGTATTTGCGCTAATCTGATTGACAGCCACCTCGATGAAAGTGACTCGGACTGGGTGGAGCTGGCGCGCGAGGTCTATCGCAAACGTTTTGGTGCTGCCGTTGCAACGGACACAAAAGACCCAAAAGACCGCGCCCGGCAGATGCGGTTTTTGCAGTATCGGGGGTTTACCGGCGAACAGATCCGACGCGTGCTGGAGCGCTGATACGGCGCTTATCAGAGGGACTCACTGTCGTCGAGAAAGTTTTCAATACTGTCTTGCAGGGACGAACGCAGCTTTTCCCGTACCAGTAATTTCTGTTGCACCGCCGCTGGCAGGTCGGTGAACAGAATGAGATTTTTGGCGATCAGCAAATGGATCAGATCCTCGGTGACCCGGGCTATCTCGGCATCTGACTCCGCCAGCGCCAGCAGCGGTGAGGCGTCGCTCTGCTCGGCGCTGAGGAACGCGACAACATCGGGGTGAGTGGCGGACAGGTGTTCCTCGTGGTCGGCCTGGGCGTGCAGCAGGGCAATAACTTTGCCGTCTGCATCGCGCTGGACGTAGGGCATGGCGGCCTCCCGATTGACAATAACTCCAGGCATTTTAGTGCAAGTTTCGTTTACAATGCCAGGAGTCGTTGACTATGCAATAATTAAGCGCAAATAAATAGAGAACGAGCCTGCATGAAACAGGAAGCTGCAAAACAAGCGCCGCCGGCGCCCGCGGATACGTTTCACGATCCGCTGCTGGAGTGCCTGCTGTTGCTGTGCAAACTCGAGCAGACCCCCTGTTCGGCGACGGCATTGACCGCCGGCCTGCCGCTTGTTGAGCAATGTCTGACCCCGGAATTGTTTGTGCGCGCCGCCGCCCGGGCGGGTTTTAGCGCGAAGATTGTAGCGCGCCCGCTCGGGCAGTTATCCAACTTGGTTTTACCGGCCGTTGTGCTGCTGGACGACAACCGTGCGGCAGTGCTGGTAGAGTTGGATGCTGAGCGCGGCGTGGCGCGGCTGCTCGAGTCCGAGTCGGGGGGCGAGCGCCGATGCAGTGTCGATGACTTGGGCCGGCACTATTCGGGTTATGCGATATTTACCCGACCGCAATATCGCTTCGACGCCCGCACCCGGGAGCTGGAAACCCGCGCCGGCAGACGCCGGCAACAGGGCCACTGGTTTTGGGGCGTGATGGCGAAGTCCTGGCGCATCTACCGCGATGTGCTCTTGGCCTCATTGCTGATTAACCTGTTCGTGCTCGCCAATCCGCTGTTCGTGATGAATGTCTACGATCGGGTGGTGCCCAATGCCGCCCTCGAAACCCTGTGGGTATTGGCCATCGGCGTGTCGATTGTGTACGGTTTCGACTTGTTGTTAAAAACGTTGCGTGCCTATTTTATCGAGGTTGCCGGTAAAAAATCGGATATATTGCTGTCGTCGCTGATCTTTGAGCGGGTGCTGGGGGCGAAGCTGGCGGATCGGCCGGCGTCGGTCGGCGCCTTTGCCAGCCAGTTTCGCGAGTTTGAATCAGTGCGCAATTTCATTACCTCTTCTACCGTGACGGCGTTTATCGACCTGCCGTTTGTCGTGCTGTTCCTGGCGGTTATCGCCTACGTCGGCGGGCCGCTGGTATTCGGGCCGCTGTTGGCAATTCCGGTGATCATCGGCTACGGTCTGTTCGTGCAGGGGCCGCTGCGGCGGGCGGTCGAGCAGACGTTCCAGTCCTCGGCGCAAAAAAATGCCACCCTGGTCGAAACCCTGACCGGAATAGAAACGGTGAAAACCCTGGGGGCGGAAGGACGCCTGCAACGGCTGTGGGAAAAGTCGGTGGGACATCTGGCGCAGTGGGGGCAGCAGACGCGAACCCTGTCCAACTCCGCGGCCACCGTCGCCGGCGCCGTGCAACAGTTCACCTCGGTGGTGGTAGTAGTGTCCGGGGTCTACCTGATCGCCGAAAAAGAGTTGACAGTGGGGGCCCTGATTGCCTGCGTATTGTTGACTTCCCGCGCCCTGGCGCCCATGGCGCAGGTCGCCAGCCTGCTGGTTAATTATCACCAGACGCAGACGGCGCTGCGGTCGCTGGACGATATCGTCAACAAGCCGCAGGAGCGCGACGCCGACCGGCATTTTATCCAACGCCCGGATGTGCGCGGCGGCGTTCAGTTTGACAAAGTCAGTTTTTGTTATCCCGGTGAAGAGGTGCCGGCGCTCGATAACGTCTCTTTTAAAATTGCACCGGGGGAACGGGTTGCCGTGATCGGGCGGATCGGCTCAGGTAAATCGACGGTGCAGAAACTGGTTATGGGCCTCTATCAGCCGCAGGAGGGTGCGGTACTGGTGGATGACATCGACATCAAACAAATTGACCCGGCGGATTTGCGCAGCAGCATCGGTTACGTGTCACAGGATATCACGTTGTTTTTCGGCAGTATCAAAGACAATATCGCGTTTGGCGCTCCCCACTGCGACGATGCGCAGATCGTGCGGGCGGCGGAAATTGCCGGACTGAATGAGTTTATCAACAGCCATCCGCTCGGGTTCCAGCGCCCGGTGGGCGAGCGCGGCGAGGCGCTGTCGGGCGGGCAGCGCCAGAGTATCGGTGTGGCGCGGGCGGTGTTGAACGATCCGCCCCTGTACCTGCTCGACGAGCCCACCACGGCGATGGATCACAGCAGTGAGGCGCGGATGTTGCGTCAACTGCACGAGCATTTGCAGGAGAAAACCTTGCTGCTGGTTACCCATAAGACATCCCTGCTGTCGCTGGTTGATCGGATTTTGGTGCTCGATCGCGGCAAGCTCCTCGCCGATGGCCCGAAGGAGTCGGTGCTTGCGGCATTGAAAAAAGGACAGTTACGTGTTGCCTGAAACCACCACCGCGGCGCCGGGCCGACTGCGCAGTTGGATCGGCAAACGGCGTTGGTTTGAAAGTCGCCCCGGGGGTCGTGAGGAGGATTTGTCCTATATGTCCTCCGCGGCGGCGGCGGTATTGCAGCAGAGCCCCAGGGGCGGCCAGCAGTTGTTGTGGGCCATTGCCGGCTTCTTTTTGATCGCCATTGTCTGGGCCGCCTGGGCGGAAGTGGACGAATTCACCCGCGGCGAGGGCAAAGTCATTCCCTCGAGCTACCTGCAAGTGATCCAGAACCTGGAGGGTGGTATTGTCGCCGAGCTGTATGTCCGCGAGGGGCAAACGGTACAACGGGATCAACCGCTGTTACGTATCGACGACACCCGCTTCGCCTCTTCGCTGCGCGAGGCAGGGGTCACTCTGGACCAGCTGCGTGCGAAGGTGGCACGCCTGCGGGCTGAAGCCGAGGGCGATACTTTTACTTCCGAGAGTCTGCCCGATATCAGCCAGTCGGTTGCCGCCCAGGAACTGGCGTTGTTTGAATCGCGGCGCCGGGAAATGCGCAGCGCCAACCAGGTGCTGGTGGAGCAGGTCTCGCAAAGGCGCCAGGAACTCTCGGAACTGCGCGCCAAGCAAAACCAGTTACAGCGCAGTTTCGACCTGCTCAACAGTGAATTGGTCATGACCCGCCCCCTCGCAAAAGAGGGCGCCATTTCACAAGTGGAGTTACTGCGGCTGGAGCGGCAGCTCAACGATATGGCCGGCGAACTCGAAGGTGCGAAGTTGGCCATTCCCCGGGCCGAGTCGAGTTTGCAGGAGGCGAGGCAAAAGCTGTCCAACGCCGAATCGGCTTTTCGCAGCGAGGCTTATCAGGAGCTGAACGAGGCGACCGCCGAGCTTTCCCGTCTCAGCGAAACCAGTGGTGCGCTCGAGGACCGGGTCGATCGCACTCTGGTACGGTCGCCGGTGGCGGGCACCGTCAAGCAATTGTTCGTAAAAACCATCGGCGGCGTGATTCAACCGGGTATGGATATTGTCGAGATCGTCCCGAGCGAGGACAGCCTGTTGATCGAGGCTAAAATAAGGCCCGCGGATATTGCATTTTTACACCCGCAACAGCGGGCTATGGTCAAATTCACCGCCTATGATTTCTCCATTCACGGCGGTCTGGAGGGCGAAGTGGTGCATATCAGCCCCGATACCATCGTCGATGAAAACAGCGAAAGCTTTTACCTGGTAAAAGTACAGACCGAGCGCGGTTACCTGGGGCCCGCCTCGGCCCCGCTGCCGATTATCCCCGGTATGACAGCGGGAGTGGATATACTGACCGGTAAAAAAACGGTGCTCGATTATCTGTTGAAACCGGTATTGAAAACCAAACAGTTGGCCCTGCGCGAACGCTAGGGCTGTTTTTTCGCCGGTCTGTCTATGCGACCAATGGTGCCGGCGCGAATCATAGCCATTTCGAGCTGTCGGTATTTTTTCCATCATCCCCGAGAAAGCTGTCGAGATATTTGTCATTGCCCTCCGCAAAACGGCAAACGGTTGTCAACAACAACCTCCCATCGTTACTTTTTCGCGGCGGGCAGTCAGGAAATTGTTACAGTTTTGTCACAACTTAACGGCTTTTAAAGACAATTAAGCCTTTTTGTGTTTCCGCACTGAGCCCTTGGCCTGATAACTGCATAGCGACAGCTAAGTCTGTCAGGCGATAAAAAATATCCAGCATTAGCCCATCCGGATATAACAAAGCAAACTTAAAACGCCGTTTTTATGCGTTATGGATATGGCGGCACCGCGTTTACGCCGGTGCCCGCGGGCATATTGAGCTATGGTGAATAATGTTACTAACGTATTGAATCGTGGGGGATTTATTTCGTCAATGACCACATTAGGAAGAAAGCTGACAAAACTTGGAATGGTCGTTTTCCTGACTTGCCTCGGCCATATTCACGGCTACGCCATGACGCTGGAGGAGGCAGTACAGCGGACCCTGGATTCGCATCCGGAAATATTGGCTGCGCGTCAACAACTCGCATCGCGGCGGGAAGAAATCGGGCAGGCCAGAGCCGGTTATCTGCCCGACCTCGATCTTGCCGCCGGTATCGGGCGGGAGGAATCCCGCTCGCCCGTTACCGACGACGAGAAGGTTCGCCTGACGCGGCAGGAAGCCTCGATCCAGGCGCGACAGTTGGTGTTTGACGGCTTTGCCACGCGCTCTGAGGTGGAGCGCCAGGAGGCCCGCACCGACAGTTCCCTGCACGCGGCCCGGGCCGCCAGTGAAAATATTGCATTGCGCACTACCGAAGTTTATTTGAATGTATTGCGACGCGATGAACTGCGCAAGCTCGCCCTGGAAACGCTCTACCAGCACCAGAACATTCACGATCAGATGGTATTGCGTAACAGGTCCGGTGTCGGCAGCAAAGCGGACCTGGACCAGATTACCGCACGCCTGGCGTTGGCCCATAGCAATGCAATTGCGGCGCAGAACAATCTGTTGGATGCCAGAACCAATTTTTTTCGGGTAATCGGTGCTCTACCCGATGTCGCCGACCTGTCCAAACCGAGTATCGAGCAGGCGCTGCCCGGCTCCCTGGAGGCCGCGTTGCAGAAAGCCACGGACAACCATCCGACACTGATGTCCGCCAACGCCGACATCGATGCCGCCGAGGCGCAGTACCAGGCCAGCAAAAGCACGTTTTGGCCGCGGTTGCAGTTAGAGGCCGAGAAAAATTTCGATCAGGATATCGGTGGCGTCGAAGGTGACGATGAAGCTTTAATCGTTGCCCTGCGCCTGCGGTACAACCTTTACAACGGCGGCGGCGATTCCGCGCGCCGGCGCCAGACTGCCCACCTGCGCGAGGAGGCCCGGGAGATTCGCAACAATACGCGCCGCCAGGTCGTCGAAAGTGCGCGCTTGTCCTGGAGTGCCTACCAGGCGGTGACCGAACAAATGAAGTATCTGGAGTTGCATGTGAAAGCTGCGCTCGACACCAAATCGGCCTATACCAAGCAGTTCAATATCGGCAAGCGTACGCTATTGGACCTGCTCAATACCGAAAACGAGCTGGTAGAGGCGAAGCGAGCATTGGTTGAGGCGGGCTACGACAAACTGTTTGCCCAGTACCGAATCTACAACGCTATGGGTGAGTTGTTGGACAATATCGGCAGTTGAGCCCGATTTTGCCACAACGTTTACCGCCGTGAGGCGATGTTAGTTCTTGAGGTAGGTGTATTATGACTGACAATCAATCGAATGAATCTGCAACCCAGGCACCGCTGGCGGTGGTGACTGCCTTTCAAGGTGAGGTGATGTATGCCCCGGGTGGTGATCAGAGCCGGCCGCTGAGCGGCGGCCAGTCGATACAGTTGGGCGATACACTTGAAACACTGGGTGCCAGTGCCGTGCTGCTGAAATTTGCCAACGGTGCGGTGGTGAATATCGGGCACGACAGACTGTTGACCCTCGACCAGGCACTCCTCGACCGCCTGGAAGCCCTGCTCGAAGAACAACGTACTGCCGAGGATGCCGAGCCTGTTAATTTTGATTTGCTGGCCGAAGCGCTGGCTGAAGGTCGCAGTATTGAAGACTTGCTGCCGCCCGCCGCTGCAGGTGAAGAAGGTCCCGGTGATTCAGCGGCTGCGGGGATCCCCGGTATTCGCATTTTTTACACCAATGAACAGGTAACACCCGACAGCGGTTTTGAAACCACGGGTTTCGGGTTTAGCAACACCGTTGTAGCGGATGAACTCAGCGGCCGGGACAGCAATGACTTACTGGCCGCACAAAATACCGCACCCGAAATCACCGGCGCTGCGCTCAGTGTTGGCGAGATGGATGCCAACGTCGACCTTGGCGTCAATGCACCGACCGATGCCGACGGTGACAGCCTGACGATCACGGTAACCGGTTTGCCGTCCCAAGGTGGCATGACGCTGGCTGACGGGACCCCGGTTGCGGTCGGCCAGGTATTGACCGCGACGCAGTTTGAAGGCCTCCAATACAGCGGCCCGGGTGCGGCCTATGACGGCGATGATGTCGGTGGTTTTACTTACAGCGTGAGTGACGGGACTGAAACGGTAAACGGGGCGGTTGATATTTCTGTCATTGCCACCGACGATGCACCGGTGGTGGACACCGCCACTGTCGCCGTGGTGGAAACGGCGGCAAATGTGGGTTTGGGACTGAGTGCTCCGACCGATGTGGACAGCGCCGAGTTGACTATTACAGTAACCGGCTTGCCGACTGTCGGCACGGTAAAACTTGCCGACGGCTCGCCTGTGGTCAGTGGTCAGGTGCTGAGTGCAGAGGCATTGGAGGGTCTGCAATTTGATGGCCCCGGGCCTGCTTACGACGGTGTTGATGCCGGCGTTCTGACATACAGCGTGAGTGACGGCAATAGTTCAATAACGGGGTCTGTATCCTTCCAGGTAACCGCCGTCAACGATGCGCCCTCGGCGTCTTTATCGATCAATGATATGGCGGAAAATGGCGTCGCCGTCGGCGATGTGATCGCCACTATCGGCGCTGTCGATGTGGATGGCGACAGCCTGACCTATACGCTGGCAAATGATCCCAACGGCTACTTCGAGATAAGTGGCACGGATGTGTTGTTGACGCAGGCCGGCGTTGATGCGATCAACAGTGATGCGCTTGGCCTGACAAACCTGCCGGTTACCGTCCAGGTCAGCGACGGCACTAACACGGCTAGCGCGACTGGCATCAGTAATATTGCGCGATTCAATGATCCCCCTTTGGCGGCCGATGCCGCCGGTAATACTGAAGAGAATACCGTTTTGGTTGACACCGTGCCGGCGGCGACCGATGTGGATGGCACTGTGGACCCCAACGGTTATGCCTTGGTTACTGATGTGCCGGCGGGTACTTTGGTGTTTAACGCTGACGGCAGTTATACGTTTACCCCGGGCAGCGACTTTGATGATCTGGCGGCAGGCGCCAGCCGCGATATCAGTTTTACCTATACCGCCACCGACAATAACGGCGGCGTGAGTGCACCGGCCACCGTCACGATTACCGTGACGGGGACCAATGATGCGCCGGTGGCGAGTGCGGCCACCGCCAGCACGGAAGAAAACACAGTATTAAACGGCGCGGTGCCGGCGGCGACCGATATCGATGGCACCATTGATCCCAACGGTTATGCATTGGTTGCGGATGTCGCCACGGGTGCCCTGGTGTTTAACGCCGATGGCAGTTACACGTTTACGCCGGGCACCGACTTTGACGATCTGGCCCCGGGGGCCAGTCGCGATATCAGTTTTACTTACACCGCCACCGACAATAACGGCGGCGTCAGTGCGCCGGCCACCGTCACGATTACGGTGACGGGCACCAACGATGCGCCGGTGGCGAGTGCGGCCACCGCCAGCACGGAGGAAAACACGGTATTAAACGGCGTGGTGCCGGCGGCGACCGATATCGATGGCACCATCGACCCCAATGGCTACGCGTTGGTGACCGATGTCAGCGCGGGCACCTTGGTGTTTAACGCCGATGGCAGTTACACGTTTACGCCGGGCAGCGACTTTGACGATCTGGCCCCGGGTGCCAGCCGCGATATCAGTTTTACCTACACGGCCACCGACAATAATGGTGGTGTCAGTGCACCGGCCACCGTCACGATTACGGTGACGGGCACCAACGATGCGCCGGTGGCGAGTGCGGCGACGGCCAGCACGGAGGAAAACACAGTATTAAACAGCGTGGTGCCGGCGGCGACCGATATCGATGGCACCATCGACCCCAATGGCTACGCGTTGGTGACCGATGTCAGCGCGGGCACCTTGGTGTTTAACGCCGATGGCAGTTACACGTTTACGCCGGGCAGCGACTTTGACGATCTGGCCCCGGGTGCCAGCCGCGATATCAGTTTTACCTACACGGCCACCGACAATAATGGTGGTGTCAGTGCACCGGCCACCGTCACGATTACGGTGACGGGCACCAACGATGCGCCGGTGGCGAGTGCGGCGACGGCCAGCACGGAGGAAAACACAGTATTAAACAGCGCGGTGCCGGCGGCGACCGATATCGATGGCACCATCGATCCCAATGGCTACGCGTTGGTGACCGATGTCAGCGCGGGTACTTTGGTGTTTAACGCCGATGGCAGTTACACGTTTACGCCGGGCAGCGACTTTGACGATCTGCCCCCGGGGGCCAGTCGCGATATCAGTTTTACTTACACGGCCACCGACAATAATGGTGGTGTCAGTGCACCGGCCACCGTCACGATTACCGTGACGGGGACCAATGATGCGCCGGTGGCGAGTGCGGCCACCGCCAGCACTGAAGAAAACACAGTATTAAACGGCGCGGTACCAGCGGCGACCGATATCGATGGCACCATTGATCCCAACGGTTATGCATTGGTTACGGATGTCACCGCGGGTGCCCTGGTGTTTAACGCCGATGGCAGTTACACGTTTACGCCGGGCAGCGACTTTGACGATCTGCCCCCGGGGGCCAGTCGCGATATCAGTTTTACTTACACCGCCACCGACAATAACGGCGGCGTCAGTGCGCCGGCCACCGTCACGATTACGGTGACGGGCACCAACGATGCACCAGTGGCGAGTGCGGCGACGGCCAGCACGGAGGAAAACACAGTATTAAACAGCGCGGTGCCGGCGGCGACCGATGTGGACGGCACCATCGACCCCAATGGCTACGCGTTGGTGACCGATGTCAGCGCGGGCACCTTGGTGTTTAACGCCGATGGCAGTTACACGTTTACGCCGGGCACCGACTTTGACGATCTGGCCCCGGGGGCCAGCCGCGATATCAGTTTTACCTACACGGCCACCGACAATAACGGCGGCGTCAGTACACCGGCCACCGTTACGATTACCGTGACGGGGACCAACGATGCCCCTATCGCGAGTGCCGCGGCGGCGAGCACCGATGAGGACACGGTATTAAACGGCGCGGTACCGGCGGCCACCGACGTCGATGGTACGGTGAATGCTACTGGTTATGCCTTGGTGACCGGTGTCACGGCGGGCACCTTGGTTTTTAACGCCGACGGCAGTTACACATTTACCCCGGGCAGCGACTTTGACGATCTGGCCCCTGGCGCCAGCCGCGATATCAGTTTTACCTACACGGCCACCGACAATAACGGTACCGTCAGCGCACCGGCCACCGTTACCATCACCGTCACCGGTGTCAACGATGCGCCGGTGGCTGTGGTGGATAGCTATTCCGCGAGCGAGGGCGACAGTCTGACGATCGATGCCGCCGCCGGCGTCTTGAATAATGACACCGACGCCGAAGGCTCTGCGCTGTCCGTAACTGAAGTTGCCGTCGATACCTCTGGCGCAGGGGCTGTGGCGGTAGACGGCGTAACCTCCATTGCTACAGCGTTGGGCGGCAGTGTGATCGTAAATGCGGACGGTTCATTTAGTTATACCGCACCGGCAAGTCTCGATCACAGCGCGGCGGATGTACTGCAGGACAGTTTTACCTATCGCACCTCCGACGGCGCAGACACCAGTGATTGGACAACGGTGATTATCGACGTTGCCGATACTGCCCCCATTGCTGTCGACGACAGCGACAGCGTCGGCCTGGGCGCCACCGCCATCGGCAATGTGATTACCGGCCCCGGCGGCACCGATACCACCGGCGCCGACCCTGTACAGATAACGAACGTCAGCTACAACGGCACCCCTGTTAGCAGCGTATTCGACAGTAATACCGGGACCTGGACCATTACCACCGACAGCGGTGTGCTGAGTATGGATCAGAGCGGAAACTACAGCTACCTGTCGACACTGTTTTCCGACATTGTGTCGGGACCGGATGCCGCGGACTGGGACGCTGTCGGTGTCGGTTACTATGGCTTTGACAACGATGGCGGCGGCGATACCACGCCATTTGTCGGCGATGATATCAGTGGCGGCCTCGACCTGACAAAACTCAATGCCAGTGCCTCTGACATAGTAACTTTTGATGACGCAACCGGAACCAACCAGGACGGGCTCGGTGTCGAAGGTGGCAACGGCGATGGCAAACTGGGTCCCGGCGAATACCTGGTGCTCGATTTAGGCGCCGATTCGTCACTGGCCATTGTTGATTTTACCAGTATCCGTCCGATCGAATCCGCCGATTGGTATGCGTTCGATGAAAACGGTAACCTGGTGACCAATGGCACTGTTACCGGTGATCCGTCACAGGCGGCCGCCGCTAATATCGACGCCGGCCTGGACACGATTCGCTACATTGTCGTTGAAGCCGACACTTCACTAATCCGTGTCAACGGCTTGAGATTTGGCGTTGATAACTCATCTTTGCCCCTGGATGAATTTACCTATCAGTTGTCGGATATCGACGGCGATACCGATACTGCAGTGCTTTCCGTGCAACACGAGTTGCTCGGCGGCAATGCCGATGCGGCTGAGGTCAGTGAAGCCGGTCTGCCCACCGGCACCGAAGCGGGCGTGGCGGCGACCCGCGCCAGCGGTAATTTACTGGATAACGACACCGGCATCAGTGCGGTCACCCAAATTACCGAAGTGGCGGGACAGACCGACAGCGACGGCGACGGCATTATCACGGTGACCACGCCGCTGGGTGTGCTGACGGTCTATACCGCGGCTGTCGCCGGCCAGCAGGCCGGTGATTATGAGTACGTGTTACAAACCAGTGCCACCGAAGGTGTCAATGATCTGGAAGCCTTCAGTTACACCGTTGAGAATACCTTAACCGGGCAATCGGCCAGTTCCACGCTCTCGGTGAATATACTGGACGATGCTCCCCAGGGCAGCGATATCAATGTCACGCTCGACGATGGTTCCGGCGCCTCGAGTTTCAACCTGGTGATTGTGCTCGACCGCTCCGGCAGCATGAACAGCGACGAAAACGGCCGCACGCGTATGGATATCGCCAAGGATGCGCTTGAGCAGTTGTTTGATGCCTATGACAAAGCCGGCAACGTCAATGTACAGATTGTCGACTTTGCCGATGCCGCCAACAAGTCCGCCTGGTATGTGGATGATATCAACGGTGCGGTGGACTATCTCCAGGCGGTGGCGACCGGTGGTGAGACCGCTTACGATGCCGCGCTCAATGAGGTCATGTCCGGTTACGCGCCGCCGCCGGCCGATAAGACGGTTGTCTATTTCGTCTCCGACGGCGAACCCACCGCCGGCAATGAAATTGATGCGGCCGGTGAAGCCAGCTGGATTCAGTTCTTACAGGACAATAATGTGGACCTCTCTTTCGGCATCGGTATCGGCGATGCCGGGTTAGGGTCGTTGCAGCCGGTGGCCTATCCCGACGACGACGGCAACAACGATGGCAACGAAGATTACGCGATCACGCTGTCGAATGCCGAAGACCTGGCGTCCACGTTGCTGAGCACCATCGACGGCGGTGTTGTGGCCGGTGACATATCCATTCTGGCGGGCACCGGCGGCGATGGTGTGATCACCGGTGCCGACGGCGGTTACATCAATGCCATTACCATCGACGGCGTCGTTTACACCTATACGCCGGGCGATGCGCAAAGCACGACCATCAATACGCCCAAAGGCGCGTTTTTGGATTTTAACTTTGTTACCGGCGAATACCGTTACTATGTCAGTCTGGATCAGACGATCCAGGGCGAACAGGAAACCATTACGTTCAGTGTCGTCGACGGCGACGGCGACACCACCACCATCGATATGGTGGTGACCCTGGACTATGTGGCGAACCTCGATGCCAACCGGGACATTATTCTAACCAACGTCGACGAGGGGCCGGTGATTGAGATTCCCGGCCTGGCGCTGTTGAACAATGATTCGGGCAACGGCGCGCAGCAAGTCACCGGTGTGTCCAACGCCAACGGCGGCACTGTGGCTTTTGCCGGCGGTGTGGTTTCCTTTACCAAGGCCGAGGCCGGTGAGATAGTCGAGAACCCCGCCGACAGCGAGACCAATGAACTTAACGGCAGCCTCGCCACCGCCACGGAGATCGACCGCTCCGAGTTTGGTTTTGTCGGCGCTGCCGATGCGGCTAATGTTGCCGATGCCACCATGTTGAGTGTCAAGTACTCCGGGCAGCTGGTGGCGGCCGGTGGCAAAGATCAGGACTGGATCAAAATCAGCCTGGATCGCGGTGAGCGGGTTATCTTTGACATCGATAACGGCCATGCCAACGGCGGTGCCGATGTCAGTGTGGACACCGTTATTTTTCTCTACGACAGCGCCGGTAACCTAATCAGTTCGAATGATGACGCGCCGGCTTCGCTGGGGGGAGCGGGCTCGGCAAACGCACGGGACGCCTATCTGGAGTACACCGCCGAGGCCGATGGTGAGTACTATCTGCAGATTACCTCTTTTAGCAATGCCGACAGCGGCGACTACGACCTGTGGGTGTCTGTCGATCGCCTGGCGGGCTTTGATTACACGATTAGCGAGGGCGGCGACCAGGATACCGCCAGGGCCGATGTTGTGGTTGTCAACGGCAATACGTTGACGGGCACCGGAGAAGATGAAATTCTCGTGGCCGGCAACGGCGCCGATACACTGGTGGCCGGCGCCGGTGACGACACACTGATCGGCGACGCCGGCAATGATATTTTATTTGGCGGCGACGGCGATGACATTCTGCTTGGCGGTAGCGGAGCCGACAGCCTGAGCGGAGGAAGCGGGGCCGACGTATTTGCCTGGGCTGCCGCTGACGCCGACGGCGGTACGGATACAATTGTCGATTTTTCTACAGCGGATGGCGATGTGCTCGATCTGCGCGATCTCCTCAATGGTGAGGAAGACCCGGAGGCCTCCCTGGCGGATTTTATTCAACTGACGCTGGGTGATTTTGATGCCGACGGCGCCGCCGATGATACCCGGGTGGTGATTGACGCCGACGGCGGTGATTTCACGTCGCCCGACCAGACTATTGTGGTGCAGAACAGTGACTTGACTTTCGGGCTGACAGATAACAACCAGATTCTCGATAACCTGTTGAACAACAATAACCTGTCTGTGGATCAGTAGTTAGCCGGGACGGCCGGCGCTAGGCGCTGAATATCTCACCGAGCCGCCGATCGGCCCAACTGCCCAGGCGGCTGTTTTCCAGGAAGGCGCAGTGAGCTCCGTAGGGAGTGGTCTCCACGCGCAGGTGCCGCGAGGCGGCCAGTTTGGCAAAGTCATCGTGAAGGATGATCGGGTCGTCCCGACTGTGAATAATGGTGGTATCTACCTGCAGCGAAGCCAGTCGATCGCCGGTCAGTGTATAGGCGTCGAAGTAGTCCTCCACCTTTTGATACTGGGTGTATTTGGGAATAAAGTGATTGTTCATTCCCCGCAGCGTCTTGATTCGGCGCAACGCCTCGCCGTAGTTGTACTCCGGAAAATGGCGCAGCTTTCTGCCGAGCGATTGTTTCCATTTACTGACGAAGTATTGATGGTAGAAAAACCTGCCGTTCTCGAGCGCGGCCATGGCGCTGGCCGGATCGATCACCGGACAGACCGCCACGACCCGATCGAGCTGAATGCCGCGCTCGGGCGCGCGCAGCGCGGTGCGCAGGGCGAAGTTGCCGCCGAGGGAAAAACCGGCCAGGTAGTAGCGCGGGTGAGGGAATTGCTGCTGCACGGCGCCCACTGCTGTGACTACCTCCTCGATCAGGGTTGAATTAAACAGGCCGCGGTTGAGGCGGTGGCTGTCGCCATGGTCGCGAAAGTTAAGCCGAAAAACATTGTAGCCGAGCTTAAACAGATGGGTCGCCGCCGATACCACATAGGTCGATCGACTCGAACCTTCCCAGCCGTGAAACAACAATACCATGCCGGCCGCGGCATCCGGGTGTCGGCTCAGTTCGCCGTGTAGCCGCACGTCATCGCACGTTAAGATACAATCCTCGGTTTTTTGCCGCAGGGTTCTGGCCTGGTGGTGTACCAGCCACTTGCGCAAACCGACACTCGAGGTGATATTTTGCACATGGGGGCTGCGCAACCAGCGCGGTGGGACAAACGCGGGCGGGGACGGTTCGGGTATAGCATCTGACATAAGCTGCAAGCAACACGGGTTTTACAGTTGTGGAGCCTTAATGATAACGTTGTTGGTGAGGAAATGTTTATTGAAAAGTGTCGGTAAGAGAAGGTTGGTGCAAAAGTGTTAGCCCGAATATGTTCAAACATAACCACCGGCAAAAGCCTGTTGGCGCCAGGGGGATTGGCAGATGTCGGGGTATATAGACGCTGGTCTCCTGGGGAGTGGCTGATGGAGAGCGGCAAATGGAAAGAGCCGCCGCTATTGGTCGCCAGGATATAGCGGACGGCTGCTGGCCGTTGGGGTTTAGCGAGCAACAGCCGTTGGGCGCCGGGACTGATGAAATCGCAGCAAAGATACGGCACAGCGGTGTAAAGTGATTATATTGTTGCAAAATATGGGGTTGTACCAATGAGTGTCAAAGGTAAACTGCAAGGCTTGGTGGTTGGGCTATGCCTGGCCGGCAGTGGCGCCTGCTCCGGTCTGGAAATCGAAGGTGTATGGCAGCAGGGGGCCACGCTGGTTGGCCGGGTGGCGCCGCAGGCGCAGGTCAGTTTTGCCGGCCGTCGCCTCAGGACCACGGAACAGGGGCACTTCGTGGTCGGCTTGGATCGGGATGCCGCCCCTGAGGCGGTGATTCGGGTACACAGCCAAACCGGGGCGGTGGCCGAACACCGGTTTGCCGTAAAACAGCGCCAGTACAATATCCAGCGAATCGAGGGGGTGCCCAAGAAGACCGTCAATCCGCCGTCCGAGGCGCTCGCGCGCATCCGCCGGGAGGCGGCCCTGGCGCGCGAGGCGCGCCGGCAGGACTTGCCTCGCCAGGATTTCCTGCAGGGGTTTATCTGGCCTTTGCAGGGTCCGGTGACCGGTGTTTACGGCAGCCAGCGCTACTACAACGGCGAGCCGCGCCGGCCCCATTACGGCGTGGATGTGGCGGCGCCCACCGGTACCCCGGTACGCGCGCCGGCGGCGGGGAAAGTTACCCTTGCTTACGACGACATGTTTTTCTCCGGCGGCACCTTGATCCTCGATCACGGTCACGGTCTCTCTTCCACATTCATCCACCTCAGTAAGATACTGGTGGAGTCGGGGCAGGAGATCAGCCAGGGTCAGGCCATTGCCGAGGTGGGTGCCACCGGTCGGGCCACGGGCCCCCACCTGGATTGGCGTATGAACTGGTTCGAGTTTCGGGTCGACCCGCAGTTGCTGGTGGGGGATATGCCGGGGCCAGACTAGAGACGGGGCGCCGGTGCCGGTGTACCATAGCGCCTGACTTTGAACCCTGACTTTACATCTAAGTATGACTATGATCGATCAGAAACTACTAAGCATCCTGGTTTGTCCCGTGACTAAAGCCCCACTCGAATACGACAAGGAAAACCAGGAACTGGTCTGCAAGGCGAGCGGGCTGGCCTATCCGATTCGCGATGGCATTCCGGTCATGCTGGAGACACAGGCCCGGCACTTGACCGAGGAAGAAAAGCAAAAACGCTGAAACGCTAGAAAAAGGTTGTCGCCATGACAGAAGCATCCGCGCCGGAACCGTCAATATTTACCCGCATTATCAACGGCGATATTCCCGCCGATATCCTTTACGAGGATGACGACTGTATCTGCATTCGGGATATCGCGCCGAAAGCGCCCACCCACCTGCTGATTATTCCGCGGCAACCCATCCCCCGCCTGGCCGATGCCGGCGCGGCCGATCAGGCGCTGTTGGGACACCTGTTGCTGAAGGTCGGCGATATCGCCCGCCAGGTGGGCGTGGAAGAGGCTTTTCGGGTAGTGATCAACAACGGCACCGGGGCCGGGCAAACCGTGTTCCACCTGCACCTGCATCTGCTGGCGGGCAAAGCATTTGCCGAGAACGATCTGGGATTCTAGGGGTCGTTAAGTTCCGGCCAATAGGTCCTAGCCTCCAAGTTACGGTCTATTGAGCACCCGGGACCCGCTGCGGTTACAGATGACCGCGGATTCGGATCGCTAGAAGAGGTTGGCCAGCACGATCAGAACGACTGCCAGTGCGCCCAGGCACAGGATCACAATACCAAGGTTTTTCCACACTTGTGAGTCGTCCATCGGGTAATCTCCGGGGCGGCACGCTTGGAACCGGCAGCATAAGCGGAAATCGCGGCTGATGGCTTTGACTCAGATCAAAGGTTCTGCCGATTCGACCGCTGCCGGTGAATATGTCGCCGGTTCCCTATATACTTAGCGCCCGCCCGGGTGACCGCCACGGCGGTGCCGGGGTCGGTCCCGGCGACAGTTCAGCTATTGATAACGGTACGGTATTTATGAAGAGCGCAGAAATACGCGACGCTTTTTTGAAGTTTTTCGAAAGTCAGGGCCATACCCGGGTGCCGAGCAGCTCTCTGGTGCCTGCCGATGATCCCACGCTATTGTTTACCAACGCGGGGATGAATCAATTCAAAGACGTATTTCTCGGCGCCGACAAGCGCCCCTACACCCGTGCCGCCAGTTCCCAGCGCTGTGTGCGGGCCGGCGGCAAGCACAACGACCTGGAGAACGTCGGCTACACGGCGCGCCACCACACGTTTTTCGAAATGCTCGGTAACTTCAGCTTTGGCGATTATTTCAAGCGCGATGCCATCCGTTTTGCCTGGCAGTTTTTGACCGCGGTGCTCGGCCTGCCGCCGGCGCGCCTGTGGGTGACCGTGCATGTCTCCGACGACGAGGCGGCCGCCATCTGGATGGATGAAATCGGTATTGATCCGGCGCGCTTTTCCCGCCTCGACGAGGACAACTTTTGGCAGATGGGTGATACCGGTCCCTGCGGTCCCTGCTCGGAGATTTTCTACGACCACGGGGAAGCGGTGCCCGGCGGACCGCCGGGCAGCGACAACGATGATCTGGATCGCTATATCGAGATATGGAACCTGGTGTTTATGCAGTACGAGCGCCAGCCCGATGGCGAACTGGTACCGCTGCCCAAACCCTCAGTGGACACCGGTATGGGGCTCGAGCGCATCGCCGCGGTTATGCAGGGGGTACACAGCAACTATGAGATCGACCTGTTTCAACATCTGTTGCAGGCGGCAGTTGAGGTAACCGGTGCAAGGGATTCGAACAGCAAATCCCTGTGTGTGATTGCCGATCATATTCGATCCTGTGCGTTTTTAGTCGCCGATGGCGTCATTCCCGCCAATGAAGGCCGCGGTTATGTACTGCGGCGCATTATTCGCCGGGCTATCCGCCACGGGCATAAACTGGGGCAGAAAAAGGCGTTTTTCCATCGGCTGGTGGCGGCGCTGGCCGCGGAAATGGGCCCCGCCTATCCGGAGTTGGTCGAGCAGCAGGCCCGCATCGAAAAGGTTCTGCTCGCCGAAGAGGAACAGTTTGAGAAAACCCTCGATAAGGGTATGGCGGTGCTCGAGGCGGCGTTGGTGGACCTCAAGGGAACGGAAATACCCGGCGCCGTGGTGTTCAATCTCTATGATACCTATGGCTTCCCGGCCGACCTCACCAACGATATTGCCCGCGAGCGGGGGTTAACGCTGGACATGGGCGGCTATGAAACCTGTATGGAGCAGCAGCGCGCCCGCGCTCGCGCGGCAGGCAGTTTTAAAGTGGATTACACGGCCAGTCTGAATCTGGAGGGCGACACCGATTTTCTCGGTTACGATTCACTGGCCGAGAGCGGCAAAGTGGTGGCGCTGTTGAGCGAACAGGGCCCGGTGGACAGCCTGAAGGCCGGCGAGCAGGGGGTTATCGTGTTGGACCGCACGCCCTTTTATGCCGAAGCGGGGGGGCAGGTGGGGGATACCGGTTTTCTGTCCGGGGCCGGCAGCCGTTTCGAAGTGCGCGATTGCACCAAAGGCGGCGGCAACCATCTGCACCATGGCTGTCTGCTGGAAGGTCATATCAAAGTGGGGGACAGTCTCGACGCCGAGGTGGATGCCGGCGTGCGCCGGGATACGGCCCTCAACCACTCCGCCACGCACCTGCTGCACGCGGCGCTGCGGCAGGTCCTGGGGCAGCATGTGACCCAGAAAGGGTCGCTGGTGGATTCGCAGCGGCTGCGCTTTGATTTTTCGCATTTTGAGCCGGTCAGTGCGGCACAGTTGAAGACGATCGAGCAACTGGTCAACGAACAGATCCGCCTCAATTCCCCGGTGCAAATCGAACTTTGCGATATGGATACCGCCATCGCGCGCGGCGCTATGGCACTGTTTGACGAAAAGTACGGCGATGAAGTGCGGGTATTGACTATGGGGCAGGGCTTTTCCGTGGAGCTGTGTGGCGGCACCCACGTCGAGCGCACCGGTGATATCGGTCTGCTGCGTGTTGTATCGGAGTCGGGGATTGCCGCCGGGGTGCGCCGTATCGAAGCGGTAACCGGCGCCGGGGCCCTGGCGCTGTTTGACCGCACTCAGGCGCAGGTAGAGCGGGCCGCGGGTCTGCTGAAGACCAATACCGAGACACTGACTGACAAACTGGCTCAACTGGTACAGCAAAACCGGGCTGCGGAGAAAGAAATCGCAGTGCTAAAAGCCAAACTGGCCAGTGCCGCCAGCGGTGATTTGCAGACACAGGCGGTGAATATTGACGGTGTAAATGTGCTGGCGGTAAACCTCGAGGGGGCCGATGCCAAGTCGTTGCGCGATACCGCTGACCAGCTCAAAAACAAGCTGGAGCCGGCGGTGGTGTTGCTGGCGGCGGTGACGGGCGATAAGGTGGCACTGGTGGCGGGTGTGACCAAAAACCTGACCAAACGGGTGAAAGCCGGTGACCTGATGAAACATGTAGCCGCTCAGGTAGGCGGCAAAGGTGGCGGGCGGGCGGACATGGCCCAGGGGGGCGGTTCCGATGTCGCCAGTCTGCCGGCGGTTTTGGGTGCCGTGCCGGAATGGGTAAAAACTCAGCTGGTGGGTTAGTGCGGCTAAGTTGGTTTTTGTGAAGTATAAGCTTTCATTATTCCAATAAGTTGGTTAACTTTGGCGCCAAACTAGTGTTTAATTGGCGGCCCTTTTTTTGATCGCAATCCACTGTTTTTACTTGAGTTCCGGTTGTTGACGGATGTTGGTTTGACTTGATTCTGGGATAAGCCCGCGGATGAGCTTGTTTGTACACAAATATGGTGGAACTTCGGTCGGTACCGTTGAGCGTATTCAGGCTGTTGCCGACAAGGTGTCTGCGTTTCGCCAACAGGGGCATGACCTCGTCGTGGTAGTATCCGCTATGAGCGGTGAAACCAACCGCTTGATAGCACTTGCCCACGACATACAGGAGTGTCCCGATCCGCGGGAAATGGACGTGTTGGTGTCCACCGGCGAGCAGGTGACTATAGCCCTGTTGTGTATGGCGTTGAAAAAGCGCGGTTGGGACGCCCGCTCTTATACCGGTAGCCAGGTGCGTATTCTCACCGACAACTCCCACACCAAAGCGCGCATCCAGGATATCGACGTTGCCAATATGCGCGGCGATCTTGATGCCGGCCGGGTAGTGGTGGTCGCCGGTTTCCAGGGCGTCGACGAACAGGGCAATATCACCACCCTGGGGCGTGGCGGCTCGGACACCACGGGAGTGGCCCTGGCAGCGGCTTTGAAAGCGGATGAGTGTCAGATCTACACCGATGTGGACGGCGTCTACACCACCGATCCGCGGGTGGTCAGCAGCGCCCGGCGTCTGGATCGGATCACTTTTGAAGAAATGCTGGAGATGGCGAGCCTGGGCTCTAAAGTGTTGCAGATTCGGGCTGTGGAGTTTGCCGGTAAATACAGTGTGCCCCTGCGGGTGTTGTCCAGCTTTGAAGAGGGTCCCGGGACCCTGATCACCCTCGATGAGGAATATCCCACCATGGAACAGCCCGTTGTTTCCGGAATAGCGTTTAACCGTGACGAAGCCAAGGTCACCGTGATGGGAGTGCCGGACACGCCGGGCGTGGCCTCGCGCATTCTGGCTCCCATCGGTGAGGCCAATATCGAGGTGGATGTTATCGTGCAGAATGTGGCCGAAGACAAAACCACTGACCTCACATTCACCGTACATCGGACTGATATCGACCGTGCGACCGCTGTTCTGAAGCAGGTAACGACGGAAATCGGGGCCAGAGAGGTTGTTTCAGATGACAAAATTGCTAAAGTATCCATTGTTGGCGTAGGCATGCGGTCCCACGCGGGGGTGGCTTCGCGGATGTTCAACGCGCTGGCCAACGATAACATCAATATTCAGATGATCACGACCTCGGAGATCAAGATCTCCGTGGTGATAGAGGAGCGCTACCTGGAACTGGCGGTGCGCAGCCTTCACTCGGCTTTTGAGCTGGATGCCGACCCGATAGAAAGTCGCTAATTTTGCTGGTAATTTCCAGTAAAACGTAGTGAAATGCTTAGAACTCAGGCTAATAGGTACAACCTGAAACCATAACAAAATTATAGGGTCTATAGAGAAGGTTTTATTTTCCAATTTTACTAAGCTGGGCAATACTGAAGGTAGCAGCGCCAATAGCAACAAAAAAATCGGCGACACAGGGGCAGGTTAAGGTAACCGGCAACGGGTTAGGGCAACAGCTTAGGTAGTGTAAGTTTCTCACAGAAAACCGTTGTTCTCACAGGATGATATAAAGGAGATATATATGTTGATATTGACGCGCCGCATTGGCGAGACCTTAATGGTCGGCGATGAGGTTACCGTCACCGTACTAGGTGTAAAAGGTAACCAGGTTCGCATAGGTGTTAACGCACCAAAAGAAATCGCCGTTCACCGCGAAGAAATTTACCAGCGAATTCAACGCGAAAAGCAGGAACAGCAGGATCAGCAAACCGGCTGATCATGTCGTAGTCTGTCCGGCTCGGTACTTACCCTACTGAGCTGGGCTTCCCTTCATCGAGTCGTTTAATGCCGGTTGAGAGTCCGGTAGTTGGCGATCCGGCAGCCTTCGTTTTGTGCTGTGCCAGCGATTATTTAGCCGCATACAAGCCTTTGATTTTGTGTGTAATGTGGTATTATGCCGCTCCGTTGGAGAGGTGGCCGAGTGGTCGAAGGCGCTCCCCTGCTAAGGGAGTATCGGGGAAACCTGATCGAGGGTTCGAATCCCTCCCTCTCCGCCATCCACAAAAAAGCCCGGCATCTGCCGGGCTTTTTTGTGGATGGCGGAGAGGGAGGCCTTGGTTCGAACCCTTGTTCGACAAATGCGCAGCATTTGTAACGAGGCGCGTCGGCGCCGAAGCCCCGCAGGGGTGATTACAGCCCTTAGGCTGTAATCATTAAATCCCTGGCTCCAGTTCACTGCGTTCTTTTTTATCCCCCCAGCGCACTCTATCCAAAGTTAAGACGCTTTCTACAAAAAGCCCGGCATTTGCCGGGCTTTTTTATCCCCTGAATTCACGCCACCCAAGAGCGATATGCTTTTCATAGGGTATTTATAGGGCGTGTTTGCAAAAGTGCCTTTCCGCTATCTTCCTGGCATGCCAGACATTCCTCCTCATCCCCACCTGCTCGCCCTTGGCAGGCGCATTAAGCATCTGCGTCTGGAGAAGGGCTACAAGCAGAAGCGACTTGCCGAGCACATCGGCATTGATCGATCCTATATCGGAGGTGTAGAGCGTGGCGAGCGCAATCCGGGTATTGTCAACCTGGTGCGTATTGCCATGGCCCTCGAGGTGGAAGTGGGAGACCTGTTTCCGCCGGTTACATCATTATCCTCCGAGTCGTAACACCAATTTTCAACCCCTGCGCAGTCGTTGACTATAATGCCAACGGTACCGATAGGGCGTGTCCTTATAAGAGGAGCTTCTATAGTTTTGGCGGCATGAAAGGACATCCCTACCAGATTGCCGTCGGTTGCCGGATTCGCTCTACTCGCAAGGCCGCAGGCTACTCGCAGGAAGGCTTTGCCAATGAAGCGGGCTTTGGCCGCTCCTATTTCGGTGGTGTGGAGCGCGGCGATCGCAACGTGGCGGCGTTGAGTTTGATCCGTATTGCAATGGCTCTGGGTGTAGAGGTCGGTGATCTTTTTCCACCGATAAAGTCATTGCCACCGGAGCCGGCAGATTTATAGACGGCAGCCGCCTGTTTGTGGTTTTGAGTATTGCGGTCCTGGGCGAGCGGAGCCCGTTTTCAATCAGTGAAACAACTGGCTTGCGGTGGCATCGCCAACTCGCTCTGACTCGCTGATCAGGTCGTAGATATCGCCAATTTTACCGGATTTACCTAATTGCGACGTCAGTGAGAACAGTGCGATATCCAGACAAGCCAGGGCGGCCACCCGCATATGGCGTTGTTTGTTGGACAACTGGCACAGTGACAGCAGATCGCGATGCAGTTGCCTGAGTAGGTTCTCTGCCGCGGCGTGCTCTCCAGCCGCATTTAGCGTTGCCGACAGATTGTGGGTGGCCCTGACCCACATGTCCATGGGATGGAGCTGCTTGTGGTCCAGGGGCCTTTTATCCAGGATCAAGCTGGCGATTTCACTGGCGCTACCGAAGCAGTCGTGGGCCTGCCGGTAGTCGCCGGATTTGTGCGCTTTAGCGCCATCACCCATCAACCGCCGCCAGGTGGGATAGGCTTTGGCGGGCGCTGCTGTAACGTTTTGCCGGTGGCGTGTGCAGAGGAAAGACATATAGACCCTTAACATCAAATGATAATAATTCTCATTTGATGTTAAGGGTGAGTACTTAAGCTGTCAAGGGCGGAGAGTGGGGCGTGCTGTTGGCGAGTGCTGTCGGTGCGGGATAAGTCACTGAAAGAAGTATTAAATTTATGGGTTTGGTGGACTGTGATGCTTGACTCAATCGGGCCAAATCTCTACTATACGCGGCCTTACCGGCAGACGGTGTTAGTACGCGCTCGTAGCTCAGCTGGATAGAGTACCTGGCTACGAACCAGGCGGTCGCAGGTTCGAATCCTGCCGAGCGCGCCATATATAAAGGGCTAGAAGGTTAACTACCACTAGCCTTTTTTCTCTCCCACAAAATATCCCCCCAAAACTTATTACCATTGACAGCAACTGCCTTAACCGGCATGTTTTTATCCTGGGTAATGAGATGGCAAATGGGGTAACTGTTTATGCTTCCAAGGTACAAGGATATATTGGCGCTTATGAAGAAGGGTGCGACTGTCGAGGCTCAGGAACAGATAATGGCGCTAAGAGAGGGGGCGCTTGAGTTACAGGAGGAAAACAGCTCTTTAAAAGAGAAGATCAAGGAGCTAGAGGGCAAGCTTGCCACGCAAGGGAACCTAGTGTACGAAGCGGGTCTTTACTGGTTGAAGACGGAAAATGGGACTGAGGGTAATGGGGTAAACTCAGGGCCATACTGTCAAAGGTGCCAGGATGTTGATTCTAACCTGGTTAGGCTGCAGGGTGGTAAGAATGATGTTTGGCATTGTTTAGCTTGCAAAAGCACGATAAATGGCCCGTCATACCATCCGCCAGAAACACGATATCCCAGGAGTAGGGGTCAACGAATCTAACTGTTCCGTGTTTCAGGTGGCAAGCCCCAAGGCTGCCAGTTATGCTTTGTTTGTAATAGTCGGTATCTGACCTGGCAGACAGGGTCAGGACTAAAAGGCTACATATTACCAATGAGACTAAAAACTTATTATTTTTCTCGTAATGTTAAAAAGGCAATGTTGAGATAACAACTTTAAGGAAAATATCCGCGCTTGGTATCGCCAAGAAAATATAGCCAATTGTTGAAAGCACTAAGCATGCCGTAAGTGATTTCAGGTTTGTTCTGTCGTTTTGTAAAAAGGTATGCATCAAGATTTCAGTCAATACGTTACCATTGCTGCGCTTAGCTTCCTCCCAGTTGACGCTTTTACTGATTTCATTTTTTCTACTAAGCGCGCCGACTTCGTGTTCAAATCTTCCCCATTCACTATCATAATTTTTATTGCCGTCTCGCTGAATAAGTTTATAGAACTGGAGAAATTCTCTATAAGTAAAGACCTGCAACCCTTCCTTTATGAAGCTATATTCGTTGGTGCCGTATGCAAAGAGCGTCGGTTTTCGAAGTCTGTAAATGAAGTTGCTCACCCCCAATGACACAAGACCAAAGTATAATAGTCGCAAACGTGTCACTGCAGATAATTCAGCACTGCGAGCCTCCTGCTCGGTTAGCTGCTGAAATTTCAGTACATCTGCTATTTGATCATTAAATATTAGAAGATATCCTACGATAGGAACCGTGAAAGCAATTTTGGGTATCCATCCATCAATATACGGCACCCAGTGGGACCAGCGGTAATTGGGCACGGAGAACTTCCACCATGGAATCATACTTGTCATAAATCCCCCCCCAAATCGATCTTGAATATATTAACCTCCTTTGGGGGGAACTCCAACGATTTCTGACATTGTCTGTCAGATCACACCTGAGCCACCACACTTTATCGTGTTGCGTCTATTTCCTTAAGTTTGCGGATGTAGACCATGCGGGCCTTTTCTGACTTATGACCTGCCCATTGCTCGGTGTGGTCCGTCACTCCCTTCGCCTTTAGATTGTGGTATGTGAAGTGCTTTTCGAGCTTAAGGACTTCATCGCCGATCTTTAACCCCAGTTCTTTGGCTTTGCGCAAAAGGCGCTGCCAGGCGCTGTCGAATGCGTTCTTCTTGATTGGCAGTCCGTGCTTGTCATGAATCAGATAGCCTCCTGAGAGAGGGCTGGGAGCGTTTGGGTGCAGTTTCATAGCGGCATCGACGGCAAGCTGTAGTCTTGGAGAAATCTTGGTCAATTCTCCCTTTGAGCCCTTGCCGCGGATGAGTCTGACTCTGCCGTTGCGGATATCGCTGATTTTGAGGTTGGTTACTTCTCCACGTCGGGCACGGCAGAGGTAAGCAATCTCCATCATGATCCACAAGTAGGGTACCCTTTTGCTTTCCTTGGCCAGGTCTAGCACCAAGTGATACTCCCAATCTTCGACGTACCGTTCTGAGGGGGTCTCTGTGTTGAGCGGTACGCCCATACATGGATTGCGTTGGGGTACCTGATCGTAGCGCAGCCGGCCCCAATTCCAGACGGCCTTCAGGTATTGGATATGCCGGTTTGCGCTAATTTTTGCGGGGTAGGTGTCCAGGTACCGCATGATATCTTTCGTTGAAACTGCTGTAAGAGGCGCGTCGCCCCATTTTTTACCTGACTGGGTGGATCGGTTTGTGAGCTTTTCCCGGTAATCCTCATAATTGCCTTGCGTGCTGCCGCTGAGGTCTTTGAATTGATTGCTATCATGATACTCGCCCAGCAGCCAGCGTAATGTATCTTTGGTTTGGTTGGTCTCCCGCTCCCAGCATTTCCAGATTTCAGAGAGAGGGGCTTTCAAGCCGCACAGCCGGATGTCTTTACCGAATTTCGGCTTCCCATTTTCTGACCCAAGATAGGGGCGCAGGTAGTAACCGCCATCGCGCTCTCGGCGGTAGGTGTAAGGCGGCAGCTTTGAGTTACTGTCGTTTCGCTTTCTGGCCATTCAGACTACAGTTTCCATTCGCTGTCGTTGTCAGCATCGTTCGTCAGGCGCAGACTAGCATCTATGGCACGTTGTGTAGTGCAGATTTGATTCCCTTTGCCGTAGTGGAAGGGGATTTTGTGCTTGTCTAGCCAGTTCTCTATTGCGCTGCGTCTGTCGAAGCCCAGCCAGCTTTTTAGTTCATCTTCGTTTACTAACGCACCCATTTATCCACTCTCAGTAGTGCACTCATCGGTTTGTTCTATGCGTTGCCGGCCTGCTCGTGTGCAGGGGCGGTCGCTGGCTCTCCCCAGTCTGGTCTGGTGCTGGTGGTGTCTTCGATCAGATCGGCTACGCAGTCACGCATTAGGTCTATAAAGGAATTTTTTCTGTCAGGCCGACCGATGATTAGCGCCATTTTTACTGAGCCGAGCAGGTGTGCATTGTCCATGGTGCCAGGGAGGGCGTAGTAGGCATTCCAGTTCCCGCCTTCCTGTCGCATCGCCAAGCGGCCTACTTGCATGACATCGGTCTGTTTGTCGGATTGCATCGTTTAGTCCTCTGCAGTTTGTGGGAGTGGCGGCAGAGCCAGCCACCAGACTGTGGGTTTGTAAATCGGTTTGCCGTTGTAGGTTGTGGTGCCGTCGGCACGAACCGGTGTGGAAATGATCGGGCCAATGGCACTGCCGTCATTGGCCAGATAATAACGTACAACCTGCTGCCCAGGTTGGGTTGGCACTGATCCATCAATCCAGGTGTTTCCCAGCGTTGTTGCGTTGTGCCTCATCCACGCTGCCATCGGCGCGCCGGCCTTGCAGGTGTCACACTCGAGGGCGTCAACCTCTTGGTCGTCAACGTCCCAGATATTGGTTAGCAGGTTGGTGCCACCGCAAAAAGGGCAGTGCATTTGTTCGTGTTTCATACCTGTTGCCATTCGCTCTCAGTTATAGTGTGGCCGCAGTCACAATGATGAACATAGGTGTCCCAAGGGACTGTATGCTGCACCGTTGCGTCCTGGGCTAGTCCACACCTTGGGCAGACTATCTTTTCGGTGTGTTCTTCGTTGAAACCGCTGGCTAAATTTATGCATTCACTGCAGGCCATTCTTTTTTTTGATCGCGCGTATTCGACGCCGACCCCGCAATCTATTTTATGTCCGCACTCAAGGACGGCAGCGGCGCACTCACGGAAAAGAGTTTTGGTTGGGCCGGTATTTGATCTAACTTCAACGGACACCACCGTTTTTCTAGGGTTCTTTCTCATTAAGATGATCTCAGTTAGTACATTCACGGGCGACTAAAAGCTGGCCGGAGAAACCACGACATACCCGGCTTCTCTCAACAGGTTTTTAGCGCATTCGATATCACCCGCTTGCCTCTTTTTTCCTTTCGGCCCTGTATAGGATTTCGGGTCGCGTGGCAATGAAATCGAGTTGCGATGGCAAATTTTATGCAGGTTGTTAACAGAAACGCCCAACTCGTTTGCAATTTCCTGTGTCGAGGCAAGACCGGCCATATCTTGTATGACATGCAGCTTGCCTTTCCACTTGCTTTCACCTCTAACTCTTTGCCGCATTTATCTCTCCTGAAATAATAAGCTTCGCCATCGCCATCGCCAGGGCTCGCGTAGAGTTCCAGCTTTCGAGGTCTTCAATAAACGCCACCCGCTCCGCGCGGGAAAGTCGTCTTAGGGGCTTATAGTTTCCTGCAACGGCTTCCTTCTCGATCTGCGCAAAATCTGGGGTTGGCATGGTTTATCTCTCAGTTAGTACAGTCGTTTGCTTGTTCACTCAGAGCGGTAAAAAGCGCATCGCCAAGTTCACGGCTGACCAATATAGTGCCGTTAGGCAAAAAGTCGTGCGTTATGACCTTGACTGCGCCCACCTCGATTTGCCAGGGCGCCGCCTTCAATTTGGGCTTGAGACTCTCTATTTTCTGCTGGGCTTTAAGTAGCTGGATGAAAATATCGCTCTGATTTTTTGCTTGATTCATATGGATATCTATGTCTCAGTTAGTACAGCTACAGGGTGTTGCGCCCGGTACTCCGCAACGGTTTTCCCAAAGTGGATTTCGGCGCACTCTTTACAGTACCACTCGCCGCAATAGAGGCATTTGTATGCATTCTGCATCCACAGCTTTTTCTGGCATCCGCACCTAACAAATGGCCGATTTTTATCCATGGCCTGCTTGGTTTGCTGTGCCACAAATACCAGCTTTTTTTGCCAGTCAGAAAAGCTGATTTCCGCCACTTCTAAAACTCCCTGCCGGTACAAAATTGCGTCTTAGAATCAAATCAATGAAACCTGATCTACCCAATGCATAGCCTCTATAATTTGTTTGTCATCAGGTTTGTTTAACCCCAGTTCTATGCGTCTTTGACACCAGTATCTAACTGTATCAGCGGCAGCTTTGTCTCGCTCTAGCAGTACAAACAAAAGCTCGTCATCGTTTGCTTTGTTTAAACAGCTAGCGGGATTATTTACTTCATCGATCTTTATCATATCTCTACCTCCGTACATTATTGGGATTTGGGTAGCGTCGGCCACTTGCCGCCGTAGTGTAAAATGGCCCTGATAGACTCTTCTTTAGTGCTCCAGTCGAACTTGCCCCAGTAGCGCTTGGTCCCCCGATTTTTGCCGCTGCGGTGCTCTTGTAATGAGGCGTCAACACACTGCACGAACGCAAAGAGCTGGCCCTGGCTTTGCTCTACTTGCAGGTGGCAGTCCGGGCTGCATTCATCGAAAACTAAATTGTCGTGGTTATTTACAATTACCATAGGAGGTCTCCGTGTTAGGCCATTCGGTATGTTCTCTACCGTCTAATACCGGTTTCGCTTTTTTTTGGCCGGTCCGGTCTAGCCATTCACTGCCGGGGATCATGTTGCCGTTGTCATCGTTATACCAATTCGGCGCCCATGCTCCCCACTGCTTGAAAAAGAAAGCTGTTTTTGTGTCGGCGCACTGGTCTCGAATATTGCGCACCCAATCTGCTTGCATCGGTCTGGCATTGTGTCCGGACTCGCCGCCGACAACGACCCAATCGAGTGGGTGCCAGGCAGGTCGCGCGCCGATGAGTGCATCGACGTAACCACCACCGACTGCGATTTTTTTTAAATTGACGCCGCCGATCATCGGCTCTATCGACACCCAGCGGACAGCGGCTGGCGATTCCATCAGTAGTGCAATTCGATAGTCTGCCGTTAGCTGATCTTCAACACTCACGCCCAGCCAAATATTTCTGGGCGGCCAATGTTTGTGTTCCGGGATTTTGTCGTACTCGACATACTGCGCCGCCACATCTCCCAAATAGTCGGGCGAGCTGTTGAGGTGTTGCATAAACTTGAGCATGCGCTCCGGGCGCTTGGTGAGAATCTGAAACGTGTGTCGCGGCGTTAATGCCATCACCGCAAAAACATTCCAGATGTAATCCTCCGGCACTTTCTCGTGGAACAGATCGGACATCGAATTTACAAACACCCTCCGGGGCTTTATCCAATGTAATGGGTCCTCGAGTTTGTAGTCCACCAACTTAACCTCACCGTTCCACTGCCCGCCTTTAGCTATCAGCCCATGATAGGGCTGTCCGGAGCGTTTAAACCGGTTCGCGACGGTTTCGGCGTAACAGTTGCGGCAACCCTCTGACACGCGCGAGCAACCCCGTATCGGGTTCCAGGTCGTGTCCGTCCATTCGATACCTGTTTTGTCGGCCATTACTCGTCTCCAGGTGCTATGGCATTGCGGCTGTCACGCCTAGGTTGATAGCCGCTAATCGTAAAACATTCGTGCTCGATCTCGTGGAGCGCCAGGATGGCCATGTGATTGATACCTACTTGCAGACCCTTCTCCCAGTCATCCGCTACAATGGGTTCTTTGACGGGTTTGTTCGCGGCCTTGAAGTATGCGCGCAGTTTTTCAGCTTCAACGACAACAACCTCACTCTCTCCCGCAAACCGCACAGCAACATATACCAAAAGGACCGCTGTAGCCGCACAGACAACGCCAAACGCGGTAACGATCAATTGCAGCACAGGTGGGTAGTAGCTCGCCGTCCACAAATCGGGGGCAATATGGACAAAAATGCTTGCGGCAATAGTGCATTGTAGTAGAGCGATAATCAGAGCTAACACTATCATGTTTTTCTCCCTCTGCTTTTCTTTGCATTAAATTGTTCGATCAAGTACAAATCGTAATAGGCGCTGATGGGTGCATCGTAGTAGCGCCGGACGATGGGTTTCTGTTGCGGTTTCAACGCAAGGTTTTCCTTTGCGGCTTGGGTTTTGGATAGCAGTGTAAAGCCCATCCTTTCCATGCATTTTTGAAATGCTGATCCTTGCCCTGAACCTAGCTGTGCTGGATCGCCGTGCAGTCCGCAGTCTAAGACGTGTAACCACCGAATCATCGAGGTAGTTTGTCGTTTGATGTCGTGTAGGTTTGCCATGCTTTACAGTTTCCGTCCGGTGTGACTCTGCCAGTTTGCCGTTAGATCATTCTCGATTTTAATAATGAGTGCGGTTGCAGTTGTAATATCATCGCTGACAACAGCCGCAGTGAAATCATCATCAAGTGGCCACATCGTTATCGCCCGCATTTTGTCCTGTTCTGTAAATCGACCGCGTTTTTCAGCCTCAATGATCAATGTACCCCAGGCTGTTTTGTCTATCCTGGCGTAGACCAGTAACCGTCGGTTTGAGCAGTCTGGTAGTTTTTGTGCCGCACTGGCCATTGCTGCCTCCCGCTACTACATAGCGTTAGATTTCCTGTTCGTCATCGTCACAGTCAGACTCCAGGCTGCGCCCGCTGTAGGGTTGTCGCGGCAATTCATACGCGCTAATCGGCGCCGACTTGTACGCGTTAGCGGCCGCTGTGGCAATCTCCTGGGTCACTGGATTGATCGCATAGATGGCCGATGATCCCAATAGCCGTGTAAATGCCGGATTGTCGCCAGCGGCGGGCACGTCGACCCGCACGAAATTAGTCCCGCCGACTTGCTGTTCGGTGACCCAGCCGGCCATGCGTTGGTGGCCCATCAGTTCGACGATGGCCCATTGTTCGAATTTGTTGTCGTCCATTGGTTACTCTCCCGCAGATGCGTTGTTGTATTGGCATTTGACAGCGGCGTGTTGACTGCCTTGGCTCAGCGCCTCGACGGCGGCCGTGTTGGTGCTGGCGTAAAACATGGCGCCAATACCCGGTACCTTCCGCGACAGCACATCTACAATGTCCTGGACAAAGCCGGCTCGATTGGTGATCTGCACACCGAGGTCGAACGAGTGATACGAATTTTGAAATGCTTGAATGATGGGGTTAATCCCGGACTCAATCGTAAGCAGTCCCATAGACACCGTGGCGCTAAACGGTCGGCGGCTGTTTTCTGCATGCGTGATCGACTGCACCACTGTGCGGCCGTCTAACAGTTTTTTATCCCAGTCGGGGTCCACCACTCCATACTGTAGAGGTGGTTTGTTTTTGGATTGCCGGTAGCCGTCGATTTTTTTCTCAAGCCGTCGTAGACACTTTATCTCCGCGAATGACAGGGCATCGCCGATGTCCTCGGTGTCTAACACCATGTATCTGTCCGTGCTGTCGATGTTTTTCATAGCGTGTCCTGCGGTGGGTTGTTTTTGATGGTTGCCGCAATGGCTAACGGGCGTACCCATATCGGCGTAGACCCGAGTACAAACGTTTCTCCGCTCCAGGCCAGTAGCAGGGTAGTCCCCATGACTGAGGCGATAGCCTGTGCTGCGGGTGGTGGTACCATGTTGCCAATGCGTTCGCGCCAGGCGCTGTGGCTGTTGCCGCATAGGGTGAGGTCGTTGTCGGTATCCACCAGTCCCTGCAGAGCCGCCAACTCGAGCGTGGTAAACGGCCGATGCCAGGTGTTATCCAAGGCGCGGATCATGGTCACCAAGTTGTCGGTGGGGGCGGGGAGTTCCCGCGGGTCGGCCACGCTCCACTGCCCGTTGTCGTGTTTAGCGCTGGCCGTCACAGACCCGCTCGGGGCATCCCAGGGCAGCACGCCATAGTGGTTGGCGGTGAGGTAGTGATCGCCCTGGTGGCGATCGATGCCTGTGCGTGGATCGGCGACGGCAAACGCCCCTTCGCCCTTGCCACTACCGGCGATAACGGTGTGGGCCGGTTGGGCAAAAGGTGTTACTCGGTACTTGGGGAATGGTTTGCCTGGTATGTGCGGGCGCGGGTCGGCCACCGCCAGGCCGCCGGCGCTAGGGCCGCCACCAGCGGTCACCGCAGCGCTGTGGCGGTCCCAGGGGATAATGCGGTACACATTGTTGTGTCTCACTCCGGATAGCCGGGGATCAGCAATGGCGTACCGGCCGCCGCCGGGTGCCGACTGACCGCTGACAGCGCCGCAGGTCTCGGACCAAGTGCGCACCCCGTACTGCCCATACTCGTGGCCGCCTGGGTACCGGGGGTCTGCCACGCTAAACCGGCCGTTGGCGGGTCTGGACTGGCCGGTAACGGTGCCGGCGGTCTCATCCCAGCCCACGACGCCCAGGGCGCCGCGGTGGCCGTACCGCTCGGGGGTAATGAGGTAATCCCGCAGGTAGCCGTTCTCGATCGCCAGGCGCCGCAGGGACCGCCAGTCGCTGCCCGCCTCGACAAAGGCCAGACGAACCCAGGTTTTCCATTGCAGGCTCGGGAGTTGGTGCATGGCGCCGGCGCCGGGTGTGCCCGGTACCGGGAGTTTACCGATCACCTCGCCGACACCGCGCAGGGGGCGGGTTACCGGCTCATACAAAAACGGCGGCACTTTTTCGGCGTGCCGCGCCACCAACAGAAAGCGCCGGCGGCTCTGCGCCAGCCCGCCCAGTTCGCCGCAGTCGTGCGTGGTGCGGGCCACGGTGTAACCGTAGTGCGATAGCATGGCCTCGAGCTGGTCCAGCAGGGGACCGCCGCGGGTAGCGATACGCGGTACATTCTCCAGCAAAACAAACTCGGGCGGGTCATCTCGCCACGCCTCGAGTGTGAGCCACAAACCGCGCACGGTTAATCGGTTTAGCGCTTGGTAGCGTTTTGTGGCGCTGACGCGTTGGCTAAGTAGGCCAGAAAACCCTTTGCATGGGGGGCTGGTAAACACCATGTGTGGGCGTTCGTTGCCGGCAGCACGTCGGATGTCGTCAGGCGTCGCCTCTTGCCAATCGCTGGGCGGTTCCTGGCCGTGCCAGTCGATGTATTGCTGTCGGTCAAACAGGTCGAGCACGGCGCCCGGTACGCCGCTGACGGTGTTGAAATCTTTAATAGCGTTAGGATCGACATCGATGCCGCCCAGGCAGCGAAATTTTCCCTCAAGGCCGTTTATCCGTGCCTGACCGCGATTAAAACCGGCCGCGCCGCCGCCGATCCCGCAGAAGAGGTGAAAGTGTCGGATTTCCATTTTGTTCATTTGTGCATTCCTGAATTTAGAAAAAATCCCCGCCCGAAGGCGGGGCAAGCGACCACCAGCAAAGGGTAGGGTTAGCGCGGGTGCTCGCCGCGCAGAAGTTGGCCCAGGTTGGTCCCGTCCTCCACTGAGGCAATGACGTCGTTAACGGCGTCCTCAATGACGAGATGTGGCGTGATCAGCGTGTACCACATTTTCAATTGGCCGCCGTGGTTGCGATAGCGGAACCGCGCTTCGACTTTATAGGCGGGCGATCCGAGAAAGGGCTGTATGACCAGCTTAAAAACTTCGGGAATTTCCAGTTGCCCCATGATGCCGGCCTGGCCATTGATCGTTTCTTCGTATTGGATTTGGTTTTGCCCATTATCCAACCGAATTGACGATTTGAAATTTACGTCGGTTTTGCTTTTCAGTGTGGTCGCGATTTCCAGCATTTCGGCTGGATTCGGTTCATCGATTTGTTTGTAGTTTTCCTCGATGAATAGCGCAAAATTTTCCTGGCTCATGTGCTCGTTGTGATGCTTGGTCCACTGTTTCCACTCTGGTGTGTGCGGGCATTTGTATTCAGCTATATGACTACCCCAGGCGGGTTCTGTTGGCGACTGATGGTAGTCCAATACAGAGACAAACAGCCCGGCGGCCGGGTCAACAAAAATGGTGGAATGTTGGCTCGCGTAGCGGTTGTGGTAATCGATAAAGCTTTCCGGGCTGAGCAGTGTGATACGTTGTTCTAGCCGCGTTGGTCTCTCCTGGTGCTTTAGTGCGAGTGCTTCCAGCGCTTCGATCTTCATGTCTCGAGGTATCACATAGGTTGGGACACCAAAATGCTCAGCCGAAAACGTCTGATTTTTGCCCGCTTCAATAGCGTGTTGGATATTGCACTGATTCTGGTCCATGGTTTTTCCTGTGAGTTTCAAGTGAGTGAGGGTTAAACCTCTCGTGTTTCCTGAGTCGTTTCAGCGACCGACTTTGCGGGTTGATCTGTTCCGCCAATGGTCCGGAAGTCCAGGCTTCCTTGGCGCGGGTCGCTGCGTTGTAAGTTGCCGTCGGGCGTGCCAAACATTATGGTTTTCCCCGGTTCGAACTCCGGCCGTTTTTCAGTGATGGCGCTCTCCAGAAAGTATTGTCCGGTCTCGCCCTTGTCAGGTTTGATGCTGATTTTCAGTGTCAAGCTGCCTGCTTTACCAGTGTCCCGGCACGCGTTTACCAGTTCGTTTAGTTTTTTGCTTAATTCCTCTTGCCGCCGGCCGCTGTTTAGCTCTGAGACGGTGTGGATATAGAGGTCTGGTCTGTATGGCATGTTTCGCTCCTAAAAAGTTATGCCTGTGGTTAATCTAGTGTACCGGCTTCATCTAACTCATAAATGACGTAAAGCGCGATTTTTTTGGCCAGGTTGTTTTCATTTTCCGTTAACGTTTTTCGCTCATCGGTGCTTAACTTCTCTGTGTTGATCAGGTGCAGCTCTTTGAGGTCCTGGGCCCATTTTTTAACGCCTTTGGGTATCTCAACATTCATAATGGCTCCTCAACTGTTAGTTGTCGGCCACGCTGCCGTCGATCTCGATACCTATATTTTTGAGATCTTTCAGGTAGCTGCGGTGTGCGGCCTCGGCGCGCTGTTTGATGGTTCTTTTTCGTACATTGCCCGCGGGTGTGATCTGGGTTTGCAGATCAATTGGCGGCATCTCGGGCATTTCGTAGCCGTCTGGGTCCTGCATGATCTTTTTTACTTCGAGAAAGCCGCGGCGCGTGAATATCACGATGTAGTACTCGCGATTTCGCTCACGGTTGGGGCCATCACCAAAGGTGAGCTTTTGCGTGTATGCCCAACCCAGGCGCTTGATGCCGTCGCGGGGGAGGTTGTGCCGATCGCCAGCCATGCCGTGCTTGGTGTCGGTTTGCAAAAAACCGACTTCGCGCAGTGTTTTTAGCAACTTCAGCTTTGAGACACCAAGTACCTCGGCAGCACTGTTGCTGTCGTGCTCGCCAGGTTTGAGTTTTAAGTCGCGCGCCTTTTTCATAGTGGTCACCGCTTACGTTACGGGTAGTCCGCTATTGGTGCGGATTAGCTGGATAACGCTGTCCAGTTTTTTGTGGAGTTGTTCCACGGTACCGTTGTTCTGAATGACGATATCGGCGCGGTCGACCTCCACGCCTAAGTCGATCACATCAAAATCAGCTGGCGCTTTGTCTTGCTTTATGTGGATCACCTGGCCGCCGTTAAACCGTACCCACTCGGCTTCTGTGTCCAGTTTGACGTCTGTAACAAGATTGCCGTTAAATAGATTATTGGATGCCTCCTCGCATTGGATGCGGTGCTCCAGTTGGCGGAGTAGAAAAAACACATCGACTTGTTCGCGGTAAAACTTTCCCACATCGCGAAGGAACTGCCGCTTTGTCCGGTTACCGAGCATGCCTATCGTTTGATCTTTTTCGAGGTTTTTAAAAATCTCAAAATCCATGTTGATGGTCGCCGCGCAGCACCGAAGGATAGGGAGGGCAATCGCATGTGGGCGCAGTTCCAGGTGGCGGGCCAGGTACATCGCGGCGCCATGCCGTCCAGTGCCTGAGACGCCCGAGACCCCAATCAGGATATTGGTTTCGGTTACTGCCATGGCTTTATGCCTCCGCTATAGTCGTCGATGAAAAACTTGCCTTGTTCTTCATCCCACCAAGGGATGATTTTTTTGTTGTTTCGCGTGCGATGTGTTCGCCCTGGGCGATGGCGAACACGGAGTTGATCGGGGTCGCGGCTAGCGCTTGCTGGATTGCTGAGGGTTGTCAATCCGATCAGGAAAGCGGCCGCCATGAAGTTCAGTAGTCGCAGGTAGCCGTTTAGAAATGCTCGGGCTATTAGAGCCGTTTCCCGGGTGGTCTGTAGTTTGAAATGCAGCTCGCGGATAAGGTTGCGGGCGTTATCGGCGCTGCAATCCATTTCCTCTGCGATCTGTCCCTGAGTTAGGCCTGCAGATTTATATAGCAGTGCGAGTGATTGTCGCGGGGGTAGTTTCACCGCTTCAATACGGTTCAATGAATACCCGTGTGCGGTTCGTTCGATGAGATGTTCAGCGTAAGGTGAGTGCGACATGGTGCTTGAATCCTTAGCATCTAGAATACAAATATATTTGTATTAAAGGATACAGATAAACTTGCATCTGTCAACAGGATTCTTTGTGATTTGAGGTAATTATTGGTGTTGTGGGTATGGATTCGGCGGTTTGGCTAGGATTGTTGTGCTGGTTCTTAAAACTTGAGGCTGCCTGTTATCACGGCGCTGACCATGGACCCGATTACGATGTCGCCAGGCTGAAGGCGGGGGAGTATTTCTGGATTGTAGCTGGTTTTGAGCGTTTGCAGATAGGTTTCGGTGGGTTCTTTGGCGAGTTTTCGGAAGACGACTTTGTCGTCTTTTTCAACATAAATCAGCGCAAGTTTATGCTTTGTTTCTTGTGGTTCGAGCCCTGGTGCTATTATCACCATAGCCCCTTCGGGAATAGATAATCCTGTATCTCGCTGCATGCTCTCGCCTTGCATTTCAAATGCAAACAAGTGCTCTGTGTCGGTTGGTAGGCTATTTGTCACTGCGTAAAGCATAAACTCGCCGGTTTTACTCGATAGTTCCTGCCAGTTTATGGCGTCGGCCATGTTTATTATTGGGACTTGGATTACTCTTGCGTAGTCACTATTCTGTGATGGGGCATGCGGCAGATGATAAGGCTTGTTGGGGCCTACTCCGCGCTCCAGCCAGATAGGGTTCACGTCTAGCATCTGTGCCATTTTATTGGTGTGGGCAGATCCTTGGCCTTTTCTGCAGAGGTACTGTACTGTCTGCACGCTAACTCCTGTTCTTCGTGCCAACTCGGATTTGGACATGTTGGCCCACTCGAGCGCAGATCGCAGCCGCTTGGCGTAGCTAGATTTTTCCTCGTGTTCAGCCATTCTCATAAGTACACAGTTTTTAGAGAAGATACAGATTGTTTTGTAGCAAGTCTCTACAAGTATTTTGTTGAATCTCTACAAAAATATTTGTATTCTGGTGATCTGTAACATCTCTGGAGGTGGGTATGAGTGGCGTTTTCGCGTCCGATGATAGCACTGCTACTGGTTTGGCGGCAGAGCATGAGGCGCTGTTGTGGGTTATTGAGGTTTTGGGTGGGCAGACGGCGACTGCTCGCGCTGCAAAGGTCAAACAGCAAAGCGTCTCTTATTGGGTGAAAACTAGCCACAAGATACCTGCTGAGAGGCTGCCTGCTGTTGTTGCCGCGCTTAAGAAAAAAGGCATGATTGTCACTAACTCCCGTCTACGTCCTGACATTTATGGCGCTGGCTAATTGGCTGTAGTTGGACGTGCGTTGGTTGCACCCTCTGCTATTTGGCTGCAGGTTAACTCAAGTGTAGTTGTTTAAGAATGTATGTATTTTTATACAGTATTTAGTCTTTTATAACATGTTGTCATCAGGGGTTATTCGGAGAGTTTTGTGCAGCAAGCTGAGTTTGACAGTGTGATGTTGCCGTCCGATTTGCCACACGAATGTAAACTGATTTATATTTATTTTCGACGTTGGGTAGATTATGATTCTGGGTGTGTTGGGTACACACGCCGTGTTAGCTACCAGAGTATCCGCGAATTCCTTGAGTACCTGCCACATAGGAACTCTAACGAAATTAAGAAAATTTACAGCCGAGATCAGATAAAGCGCTACTTATCTCGGTTGATCAATGCCGGTTTCATCGAACCGCTTCACGACCGCACTTCTCCGCGAAATAGCATGATTTTTAAACTCTCCCTGATGGACATAGGGGGAGTCCGTCCGCATGAAGCGCGCCATAAGCGCGCCACAAGAAGCCCGCCACATGAGAATCCAGTAACTACGGGGCCTGGAGGGGTAGAGCCCGCCAGGAGCGCGCCACAAGAAGCGCGCCACACCTCCGTATTATCCGATATTAGTAATAACAAGTGTATAAATAAATATATATATACGCGCACGCGCGCGCGCGCAGGGGAGGTGATTCCCACTGACTGGAAACCACCCGATGATTTGGTTGATCGGTTGTCGATGCTGCACCGACTGAGCGTGGGTGTTGTCGAGCGGAAGGGGTTAGAGTTCCGGGTTTATTGGCGGGACCGGGGTGACGCAAGGGTCGATTGGGAGTGGTTATTTAGCGAGTACGTTGCAAACAGTCCGGAGGCGGCAGCGTCTTGTCGGAAGAATTCATGACATCTGAGGGCAAAAAATGAGCTTTGAGGAAACCGAGCAGAAGTTAACGCAATGGGGGCAATGGGTAATTTTTGCGAGCGGTGTTACCGGCTATGTGTCGCCGGCGTTTGCGTTGATCAAGGGTAACATGGGGGCTGTCTACCCTCAGCCCTGTATCAGCGACGATGAGGCGTTGCTCGTTGATCGAGCTGTCGGACGACTATTAGGGCGGGATCGCGAATTGGGTCGCTGTGTGGTGTTGTATTTTGTGCGGGGTTTGACTGTCAGGGCGTTGGGAAAAGAGCTAGGGCTTAGCAAGGACCGAGCGGCTACCAGTCTGCGTGCTGGGGTAGCTTGGGTTGACTCCGACTTAAGCCGGGTCGCGGCTTAGCTGAAAAAATATTTGCGCTGTCTAGACAAAAACTGTAGGATTCTGCCAACACTGCGGTTTTGCCGCTTAAGCAGATCGTCAGTGTACAAGAACTCTATTAAAAACCGCATTCGGGCGACCGGCTGCGGTTTTTTATTGCCTGAAATCCGGGGATGATTATGTACTACGGTTTGGCCAAGCGGGTGCATGCGGTAGAAATCGCTAAAGCTGTGTGTAACGTGTTGGGCAATGGCGCCAACCGAAATGCCGATAGGTTGCTGCTCGAGACGGCGGCCCAAGAGACACGACTAGGGACTTATCGGGATTTGACACCCTACGCCGCAGGGACTGGGCTTTGCCAGGTTGACCAGATTGGGTTCGATGATGTGTTAACGCGGACGCGCGATGTCCATCGCTACAAGACTATCGAATATTTTGGTATTGACCTGTCGCTGGTTCACTACCGAGAGTTAGAGCTAAGTCCGCTGCTATCTTTCGTGGTATGCCGTTTATTTTATTTGTTAATCCCCGATCCTATTCCACAGAGCCTGGCCGAGCGCGCCGGCTATTGGAAGCGGCACTACAACACCGTGGCTGGAAAAGGGTCTGTTGGCGAGTATATGCGAAATGCCACATTGCTCGATGATTTAAGTGAGTCAATCACAGATGATTGAGAAAGACCCGTTTGGCTATAGCTTGCTGACCTATCTTTGGGTATTTGGGTTGTCAGCTTGGGGTGGATTGGCAAGCTACTTTCGGAACGTCCGCGACGGTCATACAAAGCGGTTCTCCATTCTTGAGCTGGTCGGTGAAATGGTAATATCAGCCTTTGCCGGCATGTTGACGTTTTGGTTATGTGAGTTGGCGGCGTTTCCACCACTGCTGACGGCGGCGTTCGTTGGTGTCTCTGGGCATATGGGCAGCCGCGCAATAGCGTTGTTAGAGCAAAGCTTGCAGCGCAAGTTTGGCGGTCGTTCAGAATAGTTCCACGGGGAACATCTACTAGCGAGTAGTGCGCGATGAATTGGAAATCGTTTCTAAAATCTATGGCCACGGTTGCAATAGGTCAGCACCCGGTTGGTGCTGCGTTATTGAGTATCGTCAATAAGTATTTACCTGTGACCGATGCGCTACCGGCCACCGCTACTGGTGTTGACGTGGAATCAGCTATCGGTGGTTTAACCGCAGGCGATCGAGCAAAGGTGTATCAACAATTCGCTGCTGTGCGTATTGCTGAGTCCCAGAACTTTACCGCTAATGTGCGAGCGATGGCCCAAGTCGATATGACTGGACATTCAACACGCCCGCTAATTGCGTTGATGATGGCGTGGTTGGTTGTCGTGTGTGCGCTCGCTACTGTTGGCGGCTATGTGTACGCCATTGTGTTGGCTGATGCAGTGATGGCAAAGAGTGTTGCGGATAGTTGGTTGTTCGTGGGGGCTGTGTTGGCTACGCCAACCTACCTGCTGCGTGCCTACTTTGGTTTACGCACGACTGAAAAGCAGTCGCGCTACGCGGCCAGCAATGGCGAGTTCTCGATGATGCAAGATCAGGGGCTGCTGTCGCGTTGGTTTGGCGGGAAGAGCTGAGGGCGTTGCTTGCCGGCAATGGGTCCTCCCTGAGGCCGGTAGCGTACGGGGGTACTGCACGCAGGTTAATTGAAAAGTCGCGGGCGCATAGGGGGTTCCGCTTCCTGTCTGATAGCCGGTCTTGCTTATTGGTCGGGTGGTAGGGGGGCTATTGGGTCCTTCCCGGGGAAACTGAAGTACGGAGCGCTGCGGCGCGGATTCTCGCTAATAACAAAAGTCTAAGGGGGGTTGTAGTGGTAGGCGAATATCTGATTCGGGTGACGCCGAATGTGGCCTAACCCCGTCGAAAAAGCGGTCCAGACCCGCTTTGCCCAGTTCGTCGGCATATCGCAGCAAGCTGTGAGCCAATTGAAAGACAAGGGGGTGCTTGCCGAGGGTGGTACTTATCGCGAATGGCTGTTGGCCTACGTGGAACGCCTCCGCACAGAGGCGGCCGGACGTGACCAAGGTGACCGGTTGTCCTCGGCTCGGATTCGGGAAACGGAAATGTCAGCCAATCTGAAAGAGATTGAATACATGGACCGTATGAAGCTCGTCGTATGGCGGGAGGATATTGCCCCGCTTTTGGAGAATCTATGTCTGTCGATTCAATCCCAGGTGATGAATGCTAAGGACAAGATCATCGAAGCGATCGAGTCTAAGCACGCATTGACTTTGGATGATGACAGTGTCGACAAACACCTACGTGCCGCCTTGGATGCTGTTGCAGGCAGCGCGGGCGAACTTGCACAGCATCTTTTGCCAAGCGCTGAGGAAACTACAACCGGCTGATCGCGTTGATACGGCTGAATGGGCGCAAGCTTATCTGAAACTACCGAAAGAAAATAGTGATACACCAGGCGAGTACGATCTGTACTACGCACCGTACCTGTACGGTATTTTCGCTGCGCTTGATGATCCCGACATTCCGGAGGTCAACTGCATGAAAGCGGCGCAAGTCGCGTGGACGACGGCGCTGATTGCCTACATCCTGAAGCGGGTTGACTGTGACCCGTCGGCGATTATCGGCATGTTTGCCGGGGAGGGCGCGGCACGGGAATTCAGTGATGAAAAGCTTGTGCCTATTGTCAAAGAAACAGCGCGCGTCCAAGCGAAAATTGATATTTCGATGTCACGTCGTTCAGGTAACCGGACATTACACCGAAATTTCCCAGGCGGTTTCTTAAAGCTGATCAGCTCTAACGCCATTAGGTCAGTAAAGTCCACGCCCGCGAAAGTGTTATTTGTCGAAGAGCCCGACGACAGCAACGAGAATGTGAAAGAGCAGGGCGATTCCGTGTTGCTGTTGTGGGAGCGGGCGAAGCGGCAGCGAAAGCCTAAGAAAATCTTAGGCGGCACGCCAGCGTTAAAGGGCTTCTCTCGCGTTGAGCGACACATTCTTCGATCGGATCGGCGGGTGTTACCGGTGGCTTGCCATGCCTGTGGTGAAAAGCATGTCTTGGATTTTGACCATGTCAAATGGGATGAGGCAGAGATGCCCTGGCACGAAGAGTACGGGCGAGCGTTGCCCGACACAGCGTTCTATGTTTGTCCACACTGCGGCGTTACTTGGGACGATTACCAGCGCAAAGAGAACATTCGCGATACCGTGATGGCAGCGATTGCAGCGGGTGATCTTAACTGTGGATGGGTTGCACAAGGCACGTTTGCCGGTGTGGCTGGTTTTATGGAGCTGAGCGAGCTGTACAGCTGTCTGCCGGGCGCCGGTATGCGGGAGCTGGTTGAAGCCAAGCTGCAGGCCGATCACCGAAAAGCACAGGGTGATGACAATGCGGAAATTGTATTCGTCAACTCAAAGTTGGGGCGGCCGTATGAGTACGATGATGGGCGGGACGATGCCCAGTCGCTACGCGAGCGGGCAAAGCAAGACGAGTTTTCCCAGGGCGCGGAATTGGTGTGTCCAGCACAGGGCTTATTGGTGACCTGTGGCATTGATGTGCAACATGATCGGGTGGAATTGGTGTTCCGAGCGTGGGGCGTCGGTGAAGAAAGCTGGCTTCTTTACTATGGCGCGATTTATGCCGACGGTAGCTGCGCTGATAAAAATGATGCGGTTTGGCCGGCATTGGATAGCCAAATTTTTGCGTCTATTCGACACGCGACGGGCTGTCAGATTTATGTCAAGGCAATTTCAATCGACAGCAGTGATGGTGCCACGAGCGATGCGGTATACCACTGGGTGCGTTCGCGCCAGAAGCAATACCGCGAGCGATTGGTAATGGCGATCAAAGGGGCAAGCCTCGGTGACCCGGAAATTTTCTCGACACCCAAGGTGAAATCCGTCGACCATAAAAACCCGAAAAAACAGACGAAGGCTGATAAGTACGGCGTCAAGGTGTTCAGCGTTGGTACTAACAAAGCAAAAGATTGGTTGGCCGCCCATATGAAGTTGTTCGGGGCTGGACCCGGGCGCTTCCACTACTACCAGGGTGTCCGGGATGACTACTTCGATCACATGACCGCTGAGGCCAAAATACCCAGTAAGCGATCCCCCGGCAAAAAAGTGTGGGAGTGTAAGTCCGGGCGCCGTTGCGAGGCGTGGGACTGTGAGGTGTATGCACTCCATGCTGCTCGCGCGAAGCGAGTGCATTTGATGCAGCTGGATGCCTGGCTAACCCTGGAAGCCGAGCTGAAACAGAACGATCTGTTCACCGTCGCACCGACGACGGATTTGGTGTCGCTACCGGCTGTCGATTCTGACCCCGTGCGCGGCGATGCACGCAGACCCTCTACCTTTTGGAATCGTTGATATGGCGTGGACACAGAAAGACTTGGATGACCTGGAAAAGGCGTTTAAGTCCGGCGTCTTGAAGGTGAAGTACCAAGACAGGGAAACCGAATACCGCAGCTTCGAGGAAATGAAAGCACTTCTTGAGGAAGCTCGAGCGCAGTTGAGTGGCAAAGTAAGGACACCGCATACGTTTACCAGCTATGACCGAGGCTATCAATGAGATTGAATGGCCTGGATCGGGTTATCGCGTATTTCGACCCCATACGTGCCCACCGGCGTGCGCGGGCTCGTTTCCAGACTGAGATATTGAGCGCGCAGGCCGACTACGATGCAGGTGGTCGTGGACGGCGGTGGTTTCGCGGCACTGATGCGGATCAAAACACGGTGTTACGCCGCTCGCTACCCACGATACGTGCTGCGGCTCGGGAGCTGGACCGCAATAACGTTTATGTGGAAACCGCAAATTGGGTTGTGACAGCCAATACGATCGGGGTAGGGATCACCCCGGTGGCCAAGCACCCGACAAGCAAACGGAAAAAACAACTTGCCGATAGGCTAATGACGGACTGGGCCAACAGTACGCAGTGTGACTTCACTGGACGCCACAACTTGTTTGGTTTGCAAGCCCTGGCGATGCATGGTGAATCCCTGTCGGGGGAGAGTCTGGCCATTCGGCGCATGTCGAGAAATTCTCGGTTAGCTATCCCGTTGCAATTGCAGTTGCTGGAAGGTGACTACCTCGATCATCAGAAAAACCAGGACCTTAACGGCGACACGCAGGTCATTCAAGGTGTGGAACTTCGAGGTGGTCGCCGGTCTCGCTATTGGCTGTTTGATCAACACCCGGGTGAAAGCGGCCGCACACGTGTGACCTCTGAGCCGGTAAGTGCTGACCAAGTGGCACATGTCTACGACGAACGCCGTATTGGGCAAGTACGCGGTATACCGCGGGGTGTCTCAGTCTTTACCAAGGTGAAGGGACTTGACGACTTCCAGGATGCCCGTATCGAACAGCAAAAAATTGCAGCATGCTTAGCCGCTTTTATTACTGCTGAAGATGAAAGCACCGGCAATATGTTGCCTGAAAAGTTGGAGCCCGGGCTATTGGCCCGCCTCAAGCAGGGCGAGCAGGTATTGTTCAACACCCCGCCCAGTGTCTCCGGGCAAAGTGAATTTGTACGCGGTGAGGAGCATTTGATCGCGGCGGGATGGGGTATTACCTACGAATCCTTAACCGGTGACCACAGCCTTGTGAACTTTGCCAGCGGCAAAATGGGTCGTATCCAGATGTACGCCAATATCAACCGGTGGCGAAAGCATATGTTTATTCCTCACTTCTGTAAAACAGTGGAGCGCTGGTTTTTGGCAGCAGCAGCCTTTCGTGGTCACGACCTTGCCGGTGTCACATTCGATTGGACGCCACCGAAGAAGGAAATTTTAGACATCAAGAATGAAATGCCGGCCATTATCCAGGAGGTCCGGGCGGGTGGAAACTCTCTCAGCGGTTCACTGCGAGAACGCGGTGTGTCGAATCCGCGCGAAATGCTGCAAGAGCTGGCCGAAGACTTTGAATTTTTAGATGAATTGGGCCTAGTGCTTGACAGTGATCCTCGGCGCACGACGCGATCGGGCCAGCTTCAAGCCGCAGCGACGGTGTCACCAAATACCGACGGCGATAACGAGGATGACAATGAGGACGATGATGAGGCGGCAGGCACCGATGAATAGTAGCGGGGGTGCTATTGCCGCCCGTAACAGTATCAGTGCTGATGGCGAGTTGTTGTTGTACGGGGCCATCGGTGATTGGTGGGACGACCTGGACGCGGCCGGCGTCGTACGGCAAATGGAGGCGCTACCCGGCGATGAGTTGGTAGTTCGTATTCACTCTGGCGGTGGCCTGATCATGGAGGGCCTTGCCATTTACAACCGGCTCAAACAATCGCCCAAATCTGTCACGGTGCATATCGATGGTATCGCCGCGAGTATGGCCAGTGTGATCGCCATGGCGGGCGATCGGGTGATCATGCCCGATAACGCGCTCATGATGGTCCATAAACCCTGGTTGTGCGCCTGCGGCGATGCCGAGGAACTACGGCATGAAGCGGATGCGCTCGATCTGATGGAAACCAGTATTCTGATGATTTACCAGCAGAAAACGGGCCTGGATGAAAAAAACCTGGCGGATATGTTGGCCGATGAGACCTGGTTTAATGGTGCGGAGGCGCTTGAGATGGGCTTCGCCGATGAGGTTGTGGAACCGATTCAAGCCGCCGCCTCGATAGACCTCACGGCGGTTAACCCGCCGTCCGACAAATTGACACTATTGTTTCAACACCCTGCGGCTTCGCCCGCGTTATCACGCCAACAGGAGCAATCCGATATGAATAGTACGACCAAACCGGCGGCGAAACCTGATGCCGCAAAAAACACCGCCGCGACCTCGCCGGCGACGCCTGCGCCCCCAGATTCGGCAGATGTGCCAGCAGCAGCCACCGCGGACACAGAAACCGTGGCAAAGAAAGCGGCGGCTGATGCCACCGCCGCAGAAAGGCAGCGGGCGAAAGCGGTACGGGAAGTTGGTGCGATGGCAAGCGCCGATGCATCCATGGTCCAACAGTGGATCGATGACGGTGTTACGGTTGAGGATGCCCGGGAAAAAGCATTGGCACTCGTCGCTGATCGGGACGACCAAGGTGCCCCGGCGCAGGGTCACATCCGTAACCAATCGGGCGACCCCTCAGCGTTGCGTGAAGCGCTAGGCGCCGCCATGTTGCACCGCGCGGAACCCGGTGTCTATCCGCTAGACGAGGGTAGCGCCGAGTTTGCCAATTTGTCCTTTGTCGAAATGGCGAAAGCGTACCTTGAGCTAAATGGCCAAAGTGTACGTGGTAAGAATAAACGGGAAGTCTTGGCGATGGCCATGCACACTACCAGCGATTTCCCGGCGGTCGTGGCGGACGTAGCCAATAAAGAGCTGCGACGCGCCTATGAGGAGACACCAAGAACGTTTACGCCCATTGCTCGACAAACTACTGCGGCTGACTTTAAGGCCAAAAGTAGCATCCAATTGGGTAACGGTACCGGCCTCGAGGAGGTCAACGAAAACGGTGAATTCGCACAAGGTACGGTGAGCGAATCGAAGGAGACGTATAGGCTGTCGACCTTTGGCCGTATTTTCAATTTCAGCCGTCAGTTGATGATCAATGACGACCTGGATGTCTTTATGCGCTTTTTTCAGCGGATCGGTAATCTGGCCTCTCGCAAAGAAAGCAACATAGTGTGGGGACTGGTGAACGCAAACCCGAATCTGAGTGACGGTAACCCGGTGTTTGGGACAGCCCGACCGGTGGGGTTGCGGAACCAAGTCGCGGGTACGGGTGTGACTGAGGCGGGTTTGGATGCGATGCGACAGCTACACCGTAAGATGCTGGGTTTAGATGGTGAAAAAATCAATGTGGCGCCCTCTTACCTGGTAGTGAACGAAGTTCGGGAGCTGGCCGCGCAAAAAATTCTGGCGGCTGTTCAGCCCGAGCAGACATCGAGCGTAAACCCTTTTTCGCGGTCGATGGAGTTGATTGTTGAAACACGAGTGAACAATGGTACCAATGCGTTTTACACGTTTGCTAGTCCGATGGCTATCGACACGTTGGTCTACGCGTATCTAGAGGGAGAATCCGGTCCGTACATTGAAACCAAGGAGGGCTTCGAGGTTGACGGTATGCAGCTGAAGGTGCGGCATGACTTTGGTGCGGGCTGGGAGGACTTCCGTGGTGCCGTCCGTAACCCGGGCGCTTAATCCACTTTTCCACCCGATGTAGCACTCAGCCAGCCTCGGGGCCGGCTGGGTCTCAATGAGGCTTATACAATGAAAAATTTTATCAAGAACGGTGACACTCTCACATTTGTAGCAACGGCTGATATTGTCGCCGGTGCGGGATTTCTACTGAATGCGAACGGTTTCTTTGCTGTGAACAGTTATGACGTTGTCACCGGGCAGAGTGGTGAAGCCAGGGTTAAGGGCGTATTTTCACTACCCAAAACCGTTGCAAATGCCCCAGATCAGTTTGCAACCGCCTATTGGAACGATACGACGAAGCGTGTCACGACCACTGCTACCGGCAATACCAAAATTGGGGTTTTCGCCAAGGCTGCTGTCAATGGCGACGCTGTCGCCGACGTCAAGCTGTTACCTGCGGTATAAAGTCAACCGTGCTGGTACCGCGTTGCCGGTTAGGGATGGGCGAGTATGGCAGACTTTAACGCCTTGGCGGGACTAAACGCCCGGCAGCAATTTGTACTGTTGGGGGCGGTACCCGCAGCTTACCGCACCGCCGATGGCGCTGTTCTGATAGACCCGATTCTGGTGATAATCCAGCGGGATGTCACCATCATTCCCGAGGGCGGTATGGCTACCATGAAAACAACCGTGCTGCATTTCCTCAGTGAGGAAATTGGTACCGCGAAGGTGGACGATTACGTCATCGCAGGCACAGAGCGGTTTGTCGTGAAAGGGCTGATCGCTGATGATGGTACCGTTGTCCAGGTGTGGGCATCATGACGGTATCGCCCCAGCAGCAGGCTGCTCGCTTAGCCCGTAAGTTAAACAGGATTGCCAAACGCGACACGCGACTCGCGACAAACTCCGCACTGAATAAAGCGGCGCAACGGGTTAACACGCGGGTGGTGCGCGGTCTCTCCCGGTCGATTCGGGTACCGCAAAAGCTGATACGACAGAAAATTTTTATCAGCCGATCAACACTCCGCACGCTACGTGTGCTGTACAAGGTCTATGCGAAAGATATCTCGTTTGTCCAGTTGCTCACAAAGGGGCAAATTGGGCGCAGTGTCGGGACGGGGACTAACCGACGGGGTGTGCGCGCCCGTGGACGCCAGATTGACCACGCGTTTATTCAGCGGGGGAAAAGTGGAAATCTGCATGTGTTCACCCGGCAGGGTAAGTTCAAGCGAGTGGCGGGTCCACGTGGCGGGCGTCGTGTAGAGTTGATCGATGTCGAACGCATTGCTATTCAAGCGGAGGCGGAGCGCATTACCGCAGCGGTGAGCACCCGCGTCATGCGAAAAGATTACTTTCGTCTGTTGCAACAGGACCTAAATTTCAGGTTGAGTAAATATGGTCGACGAACGTAAAGCCATTCGTGACCACATTGGCGCCTTAGTGGAGACGGTTTACCCTGGTCGGGTCTTCACGACCCGCGATACCGACGGGCGCGGTTTGGATGAGTACGTCAATATCTACTTTGAGGAAGGCGAGATCATCACTGAGGGCCTTTATCGATTTACCGAAGCCCGGTTAGTGGTCGGTTACCACCGTGCAGGGCACCCCAAAGACGACCAGCTAGACGCTGGGATGGAACCGATTGCGGCCTTACTCGACAATGAACCCGATTTAGGCGATGTGGCGCAAGGGTTGACGCCGACGGGGTTTCAGTACAGCGATACGACAGCCGAATTTTCGTCCCTGTTACACAACTATGTGATCACCTATTGAGGACAAAGCTATGACACACAGTGCACGACTTAGCGTGAGTTTGACTGTCGAGCAAACGGCCGCGTTAGACTTTTCCGCTCCGAAAGATTCACTCAGCTATGCTAAAGCAATCCAGTTGCTGGAAGGGACGGGGGCCAACCAGGCCAACAAAACTTACCACGACCAACGAACGTTGGCAGCGTCCGCTAATGAAGAGTTGGATTTGTCTGGTGCTCTGACCGATGCGTTTGGCAGTGCTATTGCCTTCACCAAAATTAAAAGTGTGGTGATGTTCGCTGCAGAAAGCAATGGTGATGTTATTGAGGTCGGTGGTGCAGCAGCCAATGGCTTCGCCGATTGGGTCGGCGCTGCGGCGCATGTGGTGCGGTTGCGTCCCGGTGGTCTATTTGTGTTATCCGCACCGGATGACGCTGCTTATACCGTCACTGCCGGTACAGGTGATTTGCTGCGGATTACCAATACCGATGCTGCGGGTGCTGCGTCGTACGACATCATTTTAACGGGTGTTGTGTAGCGCCGAACGCCGCTTGGTTATTACGCATCATTGAGGAGATCAGTTTATGGCTTTCGCAACCACAGTAAAACTTGGCGCCGGCACGCGCCTGTATTTTGAAAACCCCGCAGAGCCAGGGGTGTACAAACATCTGGCCAATGCGCTTCGCATTGGCCAGTTAGGTACCCAGGGGGAGTTTGTCGAAACGACACCGATTTCGGCGGAGGTCAGGGAATACATAGGTGGCCTGAAGACTCCGCCAACCAAACAAATCACGTTTAATCATGTGCCGGGCAATGGCAATTATCAGGAGTTTCTGGGCCTGGTGGACAATGACGAAACGCTGAATATGCGTGCTGATTACAAATCGGGCGACCGGGGCGATTTTGTGCTGGTGACCTCTGGGCGTATCATGGAAGACCCGGAGGGAAACACGCAGCTGCAGCAGATTGTGTTTGGGCAACAATCGGGTGATGTTAGTTGGAGTGAAGTCTAATGGCTATCTCGTTTCAGGAGATGCGGCAGCGCGGCGGTAGTCTGGAGCTTGAACCCGAATCGGTTCAGATCGACGGTCTGTCGGAGGATATTCTGATTTACCGATTTTCGTGGAACGACTTCGAAAAAATATTGAATCATGAATCGGGTGAAGGCGTTGTTCCAAGCAGGGTACATCAAGTCGTATGTCTGCTGAACCCGCCAGGCTATGAACCGACGCTAGACGATATCGATTTTATGACTGCTACCTACACCTTGCCGCAGATCAAGGACATGTACAGTAAGGCGCTGGATATCAATGGTTTTGGGCATAAAGCCCAAAAGGATGCCCAAAAAAACTGAGAGTGCACTCGGATGTCAAGCTCCGAGTGCGCCTCGCCAAATTGTTTGGGTGTCCGATCTCTGAGGTCGGGGACAGAGTGCCGGCTTGGGAGTTGCCCTATTGGCAGGCGGAATACAGCCGTGAACCCTGGGGGTTTTCCGCGCTCGATTATCTGACCGGCAAGCTTGCTCATCAGTTAATTGCGGCGACCGGCCGCCTGCAACCCGGCACCACCATAGCAGATTTATGCTGCCAGGACCCGTTTGAGTGTGGTGAGTTGAGCGAAGAAGAATATGCACAATTGGATGGCGATGAACAAATCGCCTATAGTCGGCGCCTGGTCGCGCGTACAAAGCAGGTATTGAGTTAATGCCGAGACGTGTTATTGAGACCCTGATTACCGAACTGAAGGGGGACGGAACCAGTTTGCGCCGCGAGCTGAATCGTAGCGTGGTTGATACCCAGGATTGGGGTAAGCGTATCAGTCGAACGCTGAAGACCGCCGTCGGTGTGATCAGCTTGGCAGCGGTTGTCAACAAGGTTAGAGATGCGACAGCCGAGCAAGAAGACGCTTTAGCCCAACTGCAGCAAACGTTGCTCAGTACCAATAATGCGGTTGGTGTATCATTTGATGACCTGGTGGCGAAAGCGTCCGAACTGCAGGACGTCACCGTCTTCGGTGATGAGAAGATCATCCGTGCCCAGTCCCAGTTGGCCACGTTTACGCGTATTACGGGCGATGAGTTCCAGCGGTCCACCGAACTGGCCTTAGATTTGGCCAAGAAGTTTCAGGGCGACTTACGCTCTGCGGCTTTACAGCTGGGTAAGGCGCTGAATGATCCTGTCGCCAACTTAGGCGCCCTATCCCGAGCGGGTATACAGTTCGATAAAGGGCAAAAAGAGCTGATTAAGACGCTTTTTGAAAGCGGGCGGGTTGCTGATGCTCAGCGTGTCATCCTCAAAGAGTTGGAGACGCAGTTTGGTGGGTCGGCCCGCGCCGCGCGCGAGACTTTCGGTGGTGCACTTCAAGGGTTAAAAAATGCGTTCGGTGATTTGTTTGAAGTCACTGACAACCTCGACAATACCACCGCCGATATTGAAACCTTGACCGCGTTATTAAAAGACCCGGCCACGGTGCAAGCTGTGCAGGTGTTGACGTCCGCCATTATTAAAGGGTTTACCGCTGCCACGCAGGCCATCGCCGGGACGGTGAACCTGGTTAAATCCTTTGCCGAGTCAGTAGCCGCGGATATCAGCGGAGTCGCCGTTGGGGATTTCGACCGCCTGAATCGCCAGCTGGATCGGCTTACCGAGAAGCGAGCAGCGCTTTTTCGCCAGGCTGAGGCTTTTGGTACGAACCCTGCAGAAGACCCTCGCGTGCAGGCGCTTGATCTGCAAATCCGTAAAACCCAAGAGTTGCTTGATCTGTCAAACAGTTTAAAGGCCGCTGTCGTCGAGAATTCTGGCCCGTCGGCGGGAGAGGGAGTAGCCACTCCAGAACCTGGTGTAACGCCTGTGGCCGATCTGCAAGGGGTCGCTGATACGCTGAACCAGCAGACTAATGCGAAGGAATTGCAAGAATCATTGCGTAAGAGTGCGGAAGAGGAGTTAGTCGGGTTCGAAAAAAAGCTTTCACTGCTCGATGCTACTACGGAAAAGCAGCGGGTGCTCTTCGAGTTAGAGAAAGGGCGTTTCGCAGCGTTGTCAGAAGGGCAAAAGGAAGCGTTATTGGGTGCCGCGGCACGGGTTGATGCTGCCGAAACCCAAAAGCAGCTATTGTCAGAACTCGCAGGCATCGAGCAGTTGCTTAAGGACGATGTGCAGCGCGTCAATGATGTATGGGATGCCCGCATTGCCATCATCCAGCGTACGGTTGATGAGGAGGCGAAGGCCAGTGAGTTGATTGCTAAAGCCGAAAAGCAGCGTACCGAGGAATTAGAGTCGTTGAAAGACGAGACGCCCAAAGGGTTTGACTCGATTTTCGGCGCGGGTGAATTGGCGCAACTCTTCACGGATTTTGACAATATCGAGGACCGCTTCAAGGGTCTGTTGTCGCGGTTGATTGTGGAGGCCGCTGGGGCTCAACTCTCTCAGGTGTTGGGACTTGGCGGCACCACGACGAGCGGTACTACGGGCATTTTTTCATCGTTGTTTGGTGGTGCCTTTGCTCAAGGTGGGCGTCCACCGTTGGGCCGAGTTAGCGTTGTCGGGGATGGTGGTGAACCTGAATTGTTTGTCCCAGATACAGCCGGCACGATTGTCCCGTTTAGCGATTTGGGCCAACCACAAAGCGTGCCTGAACCCATGGTGATTGTGGTGGACAGTGAGGAAAAAGCGTTGGAGGCATTAGCATCACGACGCGGTCAAGACGTCGCGTTGGACACCATGCGCAGGCGGGCCAGCGAGTTTAGACAGGCATTGGGGATTTAGCGCGTGGCGTACTTTGAGGGCAGTGTGATTGGGCACAACGCGCTGATAGATCGTCTCCTGAGTATCGTGACGGGTGTTGAATTGGATGTGGCCATGAATCCGTTACCGGTTAATGAGAGATGGACTGTGCTGGCAGACACCGAGGAAGGTGGCTCATTGAATGAGCGTCACGTGTATCTGAGGGCGCCGGGGTCACCAGGGGGCGCACAGCCCTTTTTACAATTGCGTCGTATAGAGAGTGTGGCCGCCGACTGGTTCAATATCGGTATCAGCGCTGCTACAGGCTATAGTAGTGCGTCGTCGTTTTTTAATCAGCCGAATCACAGTGGTGAGGTCTTTTGGTTATTGATTAACAGTGCCATTAACTACCGTATTAAGGTCAATGGTCGTCACCTGACAGGTGATGCGCAAGTCATGGGTAGTTTTGAGCCTATGTATATGGGCTTTGGCTTGCCGTCTGTCTTTGCGACCAACTATCCCTTTCCGATGTTTATCGGGGCGAATCATGGGGTGTTTAATGCGCGTTGGTCCGCCAGTGATTTTCGGCACCTCGCGTTTTTTCAGCCTGGGGCTGGGTGTGCCAAGGTGTACCACTTTGACGGCAGTTGGGTTGATGTGCTGAATCGTAACATTAGCGGAAGCCCGACAGCCGGTACAAATGTTTGGCCGTGGGCAGGTACCGGTTTAATGCTTCCTGCGCCGCAACAGTTGCGCCCTGGCATGGGTGGCACATACCGGCTGTGGCCGGCGACGGTCCATGGCAATACCGGTGTGGGCCAAAACTATATGACCCTGGAAGGAGTCTATTTTGTGACGGGTTTTAGTAATGGTCCAGCGAATACTCTGGCAGGTAACCAATATTTTGTGACGCAAGCGGCAACGCGTTCTGATTTTGATATGATGGCAGCAATCCAAAAGGTTTGATATGGCAACGGTGGTGGGGTCGGCGAGCGATCGAACGGACTTTCTTGACCAATTGGTGGCGTTTGCTATTACGGTCGGCTACACGGATTTGGGTAAGACAATCGAAGGCTCCGACACGGTCTGGCATCTGCTAAAAGATGGTTACTATTTCCACTTTCGGCTGCGAGATTTTAATGCGAGGTTTCATGTCGATCTTAAGTTGTCGCGTGTTTGGGCCAACGAATGGTACAACGTTATACCGAATGGATCGCATCAAGCGGCGTTGACATTCTACGACGTCGATGGCCCTTATGTGTCTCATAAGTTTTTTTCCAATGGTGCGGGAGATTACATCTATATCGCGCTGGAAGTGGCTAGCGGTATGTTTAACCATATGGGGTTTGGTGTTGATTTGGATAAAAATGAGGCTTGGACAGGGGGTGGCTTTTGTACGGGCGGTTACTATCGATCACCCGCAGCGACTATCGGTGGTAGTTTGAATAACTGCACCCCCTATACTGTAGATAGTCGTAGTGCGTCATTTTTTGGGGCGGTACACCACGAATTGCCTGGTATCGCCAGTATTTGGGCTCAGTTCCGGTACCGTGGTTTTCCGCATTATGCAATATCGGTGATGAATGATATCGGTAACTTCAGTTTTGTGGCGCCATTGTTAATGGATGCCCCAGGACCCGTAGCGCCTGAGGCGCAGGTGCACCCGATGGAATTGTTTGGTTGGGAAGATGCGGGTCAGCTTTTTATTCCCCTTGGTGCTTTTTACGACATTGGTGTCATTAACATCGAAAACCTAACGCCCGATACCATTTTCACGGTAGGGTCGGACCAGTGGCATGTGTATCCCGTGACCCGCAAGAATGGCGATAGTGTGATAGTGCCAAACTCTGCCAACATGGGCATTGCCTACAGAATAGTCCCGTAACGATTTGTGATATGCCCGATTTTTTAGCGACGCCATCGCCTTCCGTAGTCCCGTTGCAAGCGCCTGCAGCAGCTTGGATGACGAACGCGTTTACCGATCCCCAGCAACCGGAGTCTATTCAGGTCCAGCCGTCAGCGGTAGGCGCCGTTGTCAATAATCAGCCCGTGATGGTTCCCGGTGTTGCAAAGGCAGGGGAAAAATCAGAGAGTTGGTTTTCTTTCTTTTATTTTCGTGTGCATGTTTTGCCGGCGGCGATTGATCTCGGGAATGTGGCCAGTGAACAGGTGCGTAGCGTGGACGTTTGGAATGCGCATTTAACACCTCAAACACTGATCGATATCACCGGAACCAATGTGGACGGTGTCGATCTGAACGGCTTGTTGTCGGGCGTGTATCAGCCGTTTCAGCTAGAATCTTACACGCTCTCGGTGTCAGAATCCGGCCCGGTGGTAGTGGACACTCGTTTTACCTTTGTCTTTGACCTGGATCAGGTCACGCTAGTGGTGACGGGTGCGCGGGTCGTGCTAGTGCCGTTTTTGGTGCAGTATCAAGCCACTGAAACACTGGCCTGGCGGACACGCATCGTGCCCGCCTTTGCCCAGGAGCAACGGGCTGCTTTACGGCGGGCGCCGCGACAATCGATACAGTATCAGTACTATCTACCAAACGATAGACGCACGCAGTTTGAGGCGCTGTTACAAGACCAAACCCGGGCCTACGGGGTTCCTGTGATGTGGGAGGCCCAGTCGGTTGGGGCAGTGGCGGCCGGTGCAGAGACCTTGTTGATTGATACCCGATATAGTGATTACCGGGTGGGGGAGTTGTTGTTTTTGTATGAGACCGATACCCACAATGAGGCCATCGAAGTCCAGAGTCTGACCAATAGCCAGATCACCTTCAGCCGGCCGGTGGTCAACGCCTACGCTGCCCCAGTTGCGATGCCGATGCGCGTGGGGTTTATTCAACAGCACACGATCGACCGGTTGGGCGCCGACAACAATCTAGCGCAGGTGGATTTCCTGATTAACCAGTACGGCATCGTCGTGCCTGACACCTACCCGCAGCATCGGGGGTTTGATGTGTTGGAGGACCCCACTGTCCTAGCGGGCAAGGTGACGCTAAGCTTTTCTCAGCGCCGCCACCGGCTGGACAATGGCATTGGCGTGTTCGGGTTTTATCCCGCTGAAAACCGAACGCGGGCGGTGGAGTCCCAGGGCTGGGTGACGAAGGGCCATGTCCGGGCTTGGGCTATTCGACAGTGGCTGTATGCCCGCCAAGGGCGGCATCTTCCTTTTTGGGTGCCATCCTGGCAGCGGGATTTCTTGCCACAGTCGGGTATCGGCAGCAGCGCGACGGCCATCGATGTCGAACCGGTCGGCATGGCGGGGCCGTTTGATGTGATGGTCGAGTCAGTGGATAAGCAGCGGTTTTATCGTCAGGTCACCGCGGTCGCCGAGTTGCCGGGCACAGATCGGTTAATTTTGGCGGCCGCGTTGGGTGTCGACCTGGCCATTGAGCAAATACGGCGGGTCAGTCTGTTGCGGCTGTATCGGCAGGGATCAGACAGTATCGGGTTAAACCACGCCGGCCGCTATGCGCAGCATATTCAACGCGTCAATACACCGGTGAGCACACTCTAATGGCGTTTAATGATTTGGAATTGGCCACCGAGGGTGGCCTGCCGGTGGTGTTGTACGAGTTCAGTTTAGGGTTGACCACCTTTTATCACACGTCCGCTAACAGGGATTACGTGCTCGGGTTTAACACCTACACGACGGTCCCTGGGTTGGACTATGTGGGCGGATCGCAGACCGGTGATGCGCAGGACGATGTTACCGTCACCCTTCCACACAACCAGGCGGTGGCCCGCGAACTGCTGAAGTTTATCGGCACCCGCGAAATGGATATCGCGATCTTTGCGATCCATGAAACCGATGTCGATCAGGAAAAACTGTTGCTGTGGGCGGGGGCGGTGGTCGCGCCACGTATTCGTTTTCCGAGTGTGGCGTTTATCTGTAAATCCTTCGATCATGAGATCAACCGTCCGGTGTTGACGCCTACGTATGGGCCCGACTGTCAGTGGTCTCAGTATGATGAGAACTGTCGATTGATTGTCTCGGACTGGGAGCTGTCCGGGACGGTCAGTGCGATCAATGGCTTAACGATCACCACCGACGCCATCGCCGGTCAGCCCGCCGAGCATGTGCGCGGTGGCCGGTTCACCACCGCGGAAAACCTCAGTGCCTGGATTGTGTCGCAGGATGCGACCACCGTGCTTTTAGATCGCCGGTTGCCCGATTTAGCGGTCGGGCAGACAGTGACGGTGACGCCGTCGTGCCGCGGTGCATTCAATCGGTGTGATACGGTGTTTGATAACCGTGCGCAGTTCTTGGGGGCGCCGCACGCCAATAGCCTCAACCCGTTTGTGGGTGAGGGTATCGACGGAGACAAGTAGCCGTGACTGCGTTTTTTATTGCCCTGATTAAGCAGATTGCGTTAGCGGCGATCATTGCCCGGCTGGCTCGCCCACGCGGTCCGGAGGGGCAGGAGCCGGCCACGCTCGAGGATTTTAATCTACCAACGGTGAGCCAGTCTCGCCATATTCCGCTGACGGTCGGTAATAGCAAAACCAGCGGGCCAAACATACTCGATGCCGGCAATTTACGTGTGCAAAAAGTCAAAAAAAAATCCGGGAATTTCATCACCGGGCGAATAAAAAGCACGATTGCGGAGCGCTATTTTTTAGATATCGTAGCCGGGATTGGCTATGGCCCGGGCGAGTTGTACGAGATTTGGCTCGGCGATTTTAAAATATGGGACTATGTGGCAGACAACGGTGGTGTGGCGTTGACCGCGTTTACCCGGTTTTTTATCGATAAGCCTTTGCTATTCGGTGACAAAGTTAACGGCGGTGTCCGCGGGTGGGTGCGGTTTTATCCCGGCAATCCGGTTCAGAGCTCCGACAGCTACGCCGAGTCGCGGTTAAGCAGTCGACAGCCCGGTTATCCTTTTCTGGCCTATTGCGTGTTCGAAGATTTCTGGTTTGGCAATACCCGGACATTCCGCGGTCTCTCATTCCGGTACGGGCATTTCCCGAACCCGTTCGCAGCGGTCGACCACAAAATCGGCCAGGATGCGAACCCCGCCTATGTGCTGTACAACCTGTGGAAGCACCCTGCCTACGGCGCAGACATACGCGCGCTGCCCGACCAGGTGAGTGTGCAGGCGGTAGCGGCACGGTTGTTGACTGAGGGGTTTGGCATGGCCCGTACTTGGCAAGAGGGCCAAGGTGCTGCATTGGAGCAAGAGTGTTTGGATTTGATCGACGGGATGCGCTACACCGACCCGCGAACCCGAACGATCAAACTGCGGGTGATCCGTGAGGATGATCTCGTCGGTGAACTGCCGGTGTTAACCCAGGACAACCTGGTCGGTGAGCCTGAGCTAACTCAGCCCAGTATCACCGGCGTCGCCACCGATTTGAGTCTCAAATATACCGATCGCGAAGCGGATAAGCCGGTGACGGTGCGGTTGCCCAACACGGCAAACCGGGCGAATCTGGGCCGGCGGATTCTCGAGCAGCTCGACTTCCCAGCCTGCTCGCGTGGTGATCTGGCGCAGAAGCTGTTGACGCGTGAAGGCAAGCGGCAATTCCAGCCGCTCTACAGCGGCACATTAACCCTGGATCGCACACCCTGGGATTGGGAGCCGGGTAAACCGTTTGTGTTTTCAGACTCGCGCTTAGGGTTAACCGGCCTCGTGTTGCGGGTCGGGGCAATTGATCCGGGCCGTATCACGGACGCGCAGCCGGTGGTCCGGATGACCGTGATTGAGGATAAATTTAGTTTTGGCCAGTTTGTCTTTGATGTCGCCCCGTCACCGGTTCCGGCGCCGATCGGTCAACTACCCATCGATGTCGACGACCTGGTAATCATGGAGCTGCCGGTGTTTCTGATCGGTGATCAACCCGCGCATGCGTTGGCGGTCCTCGTGGTGGCGCCAGTGTCTGACGGTGTGCATTATGCCCTCGAGGTAAACTCGGGGAGTGACTGGCGTGAACTGGATGACACGGCGGATTTTGTCGATGCCTATTCCCTGTTGGCGGCCGGGCCGGGGGCGACGACGTTGGTGGTCTCCGGCCAGCTCTTGGCGGATACCGTCAGTGCGACCGAGGTGCTGCAGGAGCGCTACAATCTCGCTCTGTTGACGTCTGGCGAGCTGGTGGGGTTTCTGTCCGCCACCTATGACAGCGTCCTGGATCAAACGACACTTGGCGGTGTGGAGCGTGGCCTGATCGATACCTCGCCGGCGCCGGTGCTCGCGGATGATAGCCTGTATTTATTGGACAACAGCTTTGTCATTGAGGAGGCGTTTGCGGTTGCGCAGGTACTGGACCTGCGCCTGCTGCCGGTGACGTCGCGAGGGCAGCTCGACCCGGCATCGGCGACACCCCGTAACGTGGTCATTGCGGGACGGCATGACAAGCCGCTACCGCCGGCCAATGTCCAAATCAACGCGGGCTACTTCCCGGCTGTGGCCGCATCGCCTACCACCGTCAGTTGGGCGTATCGGACGGCAGCGGGGCATGCGGCGGGCATCGTCAGTTGGTTTGTCGGCGAGGGTGCTATCGGGTCCGGTGATAGTTATCGTATTAGGTTCTATGGCGAAAATGATGTCCTGGTGCGCGACGTGGCCGGTTTAATAGTTTCATCCTACACCTATCTGGAGGCCGACGAGCAGGCGGAAAGTGGTTTGGCGTCACCCGCCGTGCCGGCGCCGGTCCCCCGGATCAATGACCGACTCAGGATCACGCTAACGACCGAAAATGGCCTGCTGAGCAGCCACACGCTTTTTAATCATACTATTGAGCGGCGGGGTTGGGGGATGCGTTGGGGTGCGCACTGGGGGAATTAACCCTGGGGATATTTTATGGTATGTTTCAGGCGCCATTATAAAAACGATAGGGATACAACCATGAAACGATCACTCCTCTTGCTGTGTTTTGCGTCACTTGTCGGCTGTGCCGCCAATAAATTAGTGCCCGGTGCCGAGCGGGTCGAGTTGGTTAACGAGTCACCGGACAAGGCGCGTTGCAAGTACGTCGGTGAAATTGTCGGGTCCCAGGGTAATTGGTTTACCGGCGATATTACCTCAAACGAAAATTTGGTCATTGGTGCCCGTAATGAGTTGCGCAACAAGGCGCACCAGTTGGGCGCTAATCTGGTTTACATCCAGGACATGAAAAACACCAACGCCTATGGGTCGTTGGGGACCACTAACACAACGGCCGTGGGGAAAGCCTACCGCTGTAAAACATGAGGTGACGCTATGCCTGCGACGCAGGGGCCGGGGATCGGGTTGTACTACGGTTGGGACTTTGACGAATCCGGTTGGGATCAGCAGATGACCACGAATCTGCGGCGGCTGGATATTTTCAATCGTGCTACTGTGTTGGATCGCAATTTGAGTGCACCGCCGGCGATGCCCACTGATGGTGATACGTATATTGTCGGTCCAGCGCCCACAGGTCTCTGGGCCGGCCACGAGAATGAAATCGCGGTGTGGCGGGACGCAGAAACCGTGTGGGAGTTCTACACGTCGCCGATCGGTAAACCCTGGTACATCGATGACGAATCCGTTCTCACTGTGCGTAAGGTCGCTGGTTGGGCCGCCGGTGTTGCTGTCTAACGGGCGCAGTACTTTCTCCAATGCGCCAGACCGGCTTAGCGGCGGTCTAGCGTAAGCTCTGTTGACCTCGAGCCTTTTGCCCGCCACACATCCCACTGATAAAGCCGTTCATCGTCTGCCAATCCAGCCCATTAACGCGAGTCCCGTCATGACTTGCTACTCTTAAGTTTCTTTTTTTCCGTACTTCCCAGCGTCTGCGGTTTCCTGTCTGGTTGCAGGGGTATCCATTCAGGCGGTATGTCGGCGTGGTGGAGAGGTGCTGGATCAACTCCCCGGTTTTGTGACCATCTTATGATAATCGGTCCCAAAAAAACGGCATAGCCGAGGAGTGGAATGTATGGAAATGTATCAATTCGAAATTGTTGGCTGGCAATTGGACTTGCTGCACAACAACCCCGTTGCGTTGGTGAGTGTTCGCGGCACCTACGCAGAGCCACTGTCGCCGCTGGACGTGGTCAAGGTCCTCGACGGCGATCATAGGGTCTTCGTCGCCGGCTACCTGCAAGCGGTCAGTGATACCCACCACGCGCGCGTAGACGTCGGCAGCGTATTTAGCCGGCTGTTTGAGCTGTTGGGGATCGATCCGGGTACACTTAATTAACCGATACAACGCCGGCGGTAATCAGCAACAAGCGCCAGGCGGCATACGGTATTTCTCTGTGCGCTTTGTTATCTTCGCTGGTTTTCTGCCGGCGAGCCGCCGACGCTTCTGTTTTTTATTAAAACTCCTTTAAGAACTGCTAAGTAGTATTACAGTAGTATTTAGCCATAATCCAACCTACATTAATCTGTCGCACTCAATAGTCAAAATCTGTAATTGTTTGTTTCTAAAGCACTTTTCACTTTTTTTCATGAGGTGACTAGCTAGTCTCTGCGTGAGTGTAGGTAGGTAGAAAGAATAAGCCGAACCCCCGCGAAGAGACCCGGCTTAATGATTTTCTGCTAAATCCAATTTCAGGAGGAATCTAGCATTGAAAACCATACAGAACATTGTAGATGTACTTGTTAGAGCGATAAAGACCAGAAAACCGCCTAAAAAAAAGGCTGAAAAAAAAGGAAAGGTACTGAAAAGTCTAAACGGCGGAAACAGAAAGTTGCCTCCAGGTGAGGGTGAAAGTGATAAAATTTTACCAAATCAGTCTAAATGCATACGTATAACCGTCTTTGCTATGTCAGTTCGGTTGAATCTATTCACTTTATGTGGTGGGCGACGTCAGCCATAATCAGTCATAGATTACTATGAGTGTCTCCTCAAGTGGTCCGTTGTCTCTGGGCTATGTAGAGATTGCACCTCCTTAGGTGACTGGCGCTTTGGTTGTAAGTCTACTGGATGTAAGGCAATAGAGGTTGAGGCCGTCCGTAATTCTATTCGTAGTGTTGGCGGGCGGCTCACTTTTTTGCGCTCATCGTCAGGAATCCTCGCGGTTTCAGGTTTTCGTAACCTTGGGGTGCGAATGCTTGCTCTGAATCACGCATGGCGACCGCTGCTGGTCGGGATAGTGAAAACGCCTAGTATATAGCGTCACTTTTAAGCAGTGAAAGGACAGTCTATCGAGTCCTAATGGAAAGTGGCTTCAGTGCATACTTAATCAAAATGCCTATGTCCAAACAGTTTAGCCCTGCGATTCTTCTACTACCCTTTTGGACAGGCTGTCCACCCGCAATCTTAATTCTGAAAGTTCTGAAGAGATTTTATTGCTGTCGGTCTTCATATCTGTTAGCTCGATTTTCATTACGCCAGTTAGCTTTTTAATCTGATCCGATAGCCTATCGTTGTGCGAACGCATCGTTTTGAATCTCTGTTGGCTTATTTGAGGTATTGATGTTTCTGTGCTGCTCATGGGGATCGTGCTTACTTTTAATAAATACATATACCCTATAACTATCATCGAAACGAAAAAGATCGCTGACGACGTAACGTATAGCCAATACAATATTAACTGAATATTTTCAAGCCGTTTGATTTTCCAGTTTTCAATGTAGTGGGTGGACATATGATACTTTTCATTGTAAGCCGCTCTCCACACCAACCCAAAGAACGCGGCAATCCCGCTTAATAAAAATAGAAACTTGGAATAGTCTACCAAAGCAAATTTTTCGGCATTTAATAGTAGGTATCCACAAATAACCAATTCAGCACTTATGACGTAAAACGTTAGGCGCTGCGTAAGGTCATAGGAGTGTTGTCGGGCCGACTGGAGTCGGTCGAGGTGTCTTTGTTCGATTTCATCTGATGCTCGCATCGTTTTCTTCTCAGCTTAAACAAAGTTACTTTAACTCACTCTTTAGCTCAGCAAGAATTTTGTCATGATCGGGGTTGTGATTGGGGATTGTTGTTGTTTTTTCAAGTATTTCTAAAGATTTTTCTGCGTGTTCACGCCAAGAAGCATCATCTCTTTGGTAGAGAATATATGCGATGGCATAGTGTGAAAAGGGAAAGTCTGGAAACTGACGAGCTGAGTTGAGAAGTATTTCCAAGCTTTCATCAGTATTGCGATACTGCAATCGCCCATCTAGGACGTCATATGTGCCTTCCAATGACTGAGTCAGTGGTGTAGAGACTTTTATGACACTTGGTATGGCATATTCACTTCCGTGCATGCCTAACATTGCAATCTCTCCGAACTGAGCGAGTATATCGGTAGATCTTTCAAGTACGAGTATTTTCCGCTGTTGTTCAGCAGAGGCTTTATTACCACAGTACCAAATTCCCACAAATGAAATCAGAGCGCAAATTGCTCCGATAAGACCAACCCACTGAAAAGCGGATACCCATGAAGAATAGGTCATAAAACTTAAACCCTTTAGCGATTCGATATGCTTCAGGCCGTCGATTGTGGGCTGTTTTTGAATCAAAATCATGTGTGGACAGTTGCTCGAATTCCTAAATTATCTCGTGTCCAGGATCACAGCTCTGTGATCTGTGATAGCTTCTGGAAGTTGTAGTGTGTAGAATTCGGCACCGTTAGCGAGATCACGATCTACCAGTATATGGTCTATTAGCTGTTTGCTTCCCCTGAAGACGTAGGAATAGTCGGCATTGTTACCAGCAGTATTTGCGGTCTGCCTCAGATCTCTTTGTGGGTCCCCTTGCCCTTTGAGCCGCTCTAAAACAGCACTGCCGGGAAGATCGTTCATATCGCCCATTACGATGTAGTGATCGCATTGACCATACTGGTCAACCACGGCGTTCCGAATCGCATCTGCCTGTGCTAAGCGCGCAGAGTCATTGCTGCCCCGCTTTGATAGGAGGTGGGCAACGTATACGCAATACTTATCGGTATGATCTGTCAGTTGTATTCCAAGTACTTTTGATGGCCGCTTATCAGTGCCATCCGGGGCTTCTCCTATATAACCAGGGAAGTTAGTTGCTGTGTTGGGTATTACATCAAAGCGAGTCAGAAGTCCGACATCTTGGCCCGTGTAAGTATCACGTCCTTTGACAAAGATGACCTTCCATTCAGAGTCAAGATACTGCCGGATACTATTGACTACATTTTCGTTCTCAATCTCAATTAGACCAACAATGTCAGCATCTTCAGCCTCTATGGTTTTGGCGATACCGTAGGCCTTTAGGACGAATTCCTTAGATGAAGGGGGCTGAATTTTGCCTTCACCATAACCGACAATCTGACCTTCATGGGGCTCCTCAGTATCCCAAAAGAATTCGACATTCATTGATATGATTTTTACCGCTTGGGCTTGTAGACTGAAAAATACCACCAGAGGGACCAATAGCTGCCTCATTGTGCTTCTCCTTAAGTGATCGATACATCCGTAACGCTGTTTGTTTTTATGTTAGGCCAGTATAACAGATCAATTTTGCAACCGTTAAGCCACCAGAGGCTTATTAGCATGCGTTTTCATGGACTATTCTCGTTATAGCAAAATATCACTTCGCTGTGTATCGGGCTTTATGTACGATCTTACCATATCTCCGACCTGCCCGATTTGCTTTACTGGCTCAACTGCAGTTGAGAAAAATAGAAAGAGAATGACTTATAGGCTTGGTGTGGCAGTTGATTAGCTAGTTTGGAGGGTAAGATATGAAATTAGAGAAACAAGTGGGGCTAATAGAGGCCTTTTCAGCTCAACTAAAAAACGCTGAGGGTTTAAACAAAAAATTCCTAGCTGAGCTTCAAAATCCGCGAGCTAAAGACGATCGTGTCCCCGCGGGGATATTTGTGGATGGTGCCCGAGTAGTAGTCGAATATGGTGGACACGATTTAGTGGCAACTTCGAAGGTTGTGAAAGACTCAGACCGTGGTCTTTCAGTAGAGTATAGGTTTTTTGTTGACTTGTCCGGCGAAGCGGTTGAAATATCTAGATTCTACCTAGTGGAAGGTAGAGACATCACCAAATCTCTTCAGGAGCGGAAAAGTATTGTTAAAAGTGATAATTCGTATTTAGCGGATCACATTTGGTTAGCGGTGGTGAAAGATTTTATCGAATCATCTGTCTTTGACGAAAGCCCAAGATAAGTAATGTAGGCTATATCTCACAAGCTGTCCTGTCGAAGCCCTACAGACAATAACTACAGTCTTACAGCAATGTGCTTGATTGCTGCCAACAACCGGCTAAAGTTCCAGGGACTGTGCTTGTAGTAGAGCTGGTGACAGCATCTTGGTAAATTATAACTGGCTGTACTTTTGATAACACTCATAAAAATACGTTGCCGCACTTGTAAATCAAAAGCTTGCGTGTCGCCGCTTGTTTCAAAAGATGCCAAGATTAGCTCGAGCTTATCTAACACTACATGTGAGATTAGTATACTGCTTAAGTGGACTAATAAAAATCGAACTAGTCATGTAAATAGGTATGGCTAGAAGGGAGGGCAAGGTTGTGGAGAGAGATTTAAAAAGAAACATATTTGTGGGGGTTATTGTCGCGCTTGTGACGTCGCTTGTAACAACGCTTGTGGTCACGAGTACGGACTACGTTGCAAGTGTTATGGATACGGCTGGCCAAGGCCGGCAAGCCGAGTATGAAAAAGAGTTGTACATTAAGTTTCTAAATCAATTGAAGGCGGACAGTCTCGATTCTATTGAGAGAGATTTTGCTAGAATCGAGGCAGCTCAAAATCGTCTGCTTTCAGAGATTCCTAGAGGAGAAGTTGCAGCGTTCGATCTCAGAAGCTGCCCTGAAGGGTGGTCTGTATTTGAGCCCGCACGAGGTAAATTTATTCTTGGCGCTGAAACGCGTGAGGATTTTGGGGATCGGGGTGGTGAGGCGCAAGTCCTATTACAGTATCAGCATCTTCCTGCACATCAACACGAGACACGCCTAGGAACTCTGCCCCATCAGCACATTTTTGGCTCGGGTGGAAACAAGGATACCGTACATGGAGGTGCCTATGCCCCTGCTGCAGCTGCATTGACATCACGGGCTGGTGGTGGAATCGCGCATAACAACATGCCCCCCTACTATGTGTTGACGTATTGCCGAAAGGACTAGCGAAGACGACGTGTTGTGATTGTTCTGCGAAATTACCACATATCAGGACAGCAACGGGCTTGTATGCGGTTATGTTTTCTATGTCATACATCTAAAAAAATTGCTTTTCTGGATACTAATTCAAAATCTCCGCCGGACTTCCTTACTGGAAGCCTCTGCTTTGATAGTTCTTGATTTTTATCTTCAAACTTAAAAACGATGTCAAAATAAAAGTCAGTTGTTGCGTCTGAATTGTAACTTCGGACTTTTATTAGTGCGGGTTCATTCGTATTCCACGCCTCCATATTGAAGTCTTCTATAATCATATCAAGATGGTTAACAAGGCAGGCCGAAACGTTTGTGCAAGGGTGGCCACGATTAGTTAGCTCTATAGTTATGCTTTTAAACCTCTCGTTGTCTTTTCTCATTTTGAGCACTCTTATATTTGTCGCTTCCAGATTTGGCTGAGCTTCAATTTTAGCCAATCTCTTGCGATAAACTAGATCCGTCTTTGTAATACTAACAAGCTCTTTTTGCTGCTCAACCGACGCCTTCAATTCTTGGACTTGAAGTGTTAAAGCTTCTTCTTGTTGTTGTAATGTTCTAGTGTTTTGGCGAAGTTCAATGCCTTGCTGGATGTATCCGGCTATCAACCAAAGGAAAGCTAAAGGAGCAAATGTGCCGGCGAAAAAATCTCCCCACTCATTAAGAGTCAAAGCTTTGGAAGAACCCCAATTGCAGGAAATTATAAAAACCCAAAATAATATCCAACCTCCAGTGATGCACGAAATCAATAGATTATTTTTCTTCATGGTTGGACTGTTCCCATATTGATTTAACGGATTGATTGCGACTATACAGTTTCGCGTAGTATTGCTCAAAAGTCGCTTCTATTCGATGGCCTCTGGGAGCCCAATCTTGTATCGCGAGGCGTCCGGTGGTGAATTCGTAAGAGGGAAGGACTGCCATTGCTAATCCAGCTTGCTCTGTATCCGCTTTAATATTTCGTGCTGTTTGTCGCTCAGCGCGTAGCCGTTGTCTCTGTCGGCGCCTAGCTATTTATTTACTATGAGGTTGAGTTGTGCTGTGTTGGTTACCCACCTGCAGTACCAAATATTCACCTTCATACATGTACGAAAGACGCGGGAGTGGTTCCTGCAATGCCATACCCTCACGGATAAACTGCTCAACTTTAAATCCACGGCCGGCTATCAGTGCTCTAATCACTGGCACACCTACGTTTTGCCAAGATAGACTAGACATAAATTCCAGCATTAATAGTGTTACTCTTTTATAGGTGTTGGTGCTTCTACAGAGCACCCACTATCAACGCGATGGCCTGAAGTGCAGCCCCAAACCCTATTGCCATCAAGAAATTTGGAAATCTTTTTTGCCTCTTATGAATTGCTATGCGTTTCTTTTGGTCTGGCTCCCCACTTAAGTAAACAGACCCATCAGACTGATATCTTGGAGCAGGCGAGGCGTAGGCTGCTGAAATGCTGCCGTAAGTGATTAGCAGCAGACCAATTAGATTTAAGGTTTGAGTCAATTCCATGATAACCCTTTTCGATATACTCAATGGTTTCGTCCATAGTTACGAATTATTCCTTATCTTTCTATGCAAATACATCCATTTCCCTCAAAACCTCTCGCAGAGGCCGTCGGGGCGTGTCGCCCCGCCCACTGGGTGTCTTGTCCTGCTGCTAGATCGGCTATAAGGGCTTCGAATGTAAATTTTAGTGCTTTTGAGCCGCGCAGTGTAGTACGAAATCTCTTACAACTTAAGCTGACGATGTCCTACAGACATCTACTTTAGCGTTTGGTAGCCTTAATCTGCTGCCACCACACACCGGCTATTTGCCCAGGGATTGGCTGTTGTAGAGCCGGTGGCAGCGCCTTTGCATCATACGTGCGATTGGTCGCATTTTTGGTCGCAGATGTGTATAGGCAATGCTACGCAGAACCAGATAGTCTAATAAAATCAAGTAGTTATTTGGAGTGGGCTTGCTTAAAACGATAAAATATTAGTTCGAGTCTCGCTTCCCGACTCAAATCTCCTGGCACTTGACCTCTGAAATCAACCCCCAAAATGGGCAAATCTAGCTAGATAAGCTGGCGCTTTGTGGTGACTGTACCCCCAAAAGGGTTCTTACTAAGCTATTGATAATTATACAGATCAGATCAGCCTACGAACCAGGCGGTCGGAGGTTCGAATCCTCCCGAGCGCGCCATATAAAAAGACCCGGCCTTGTGCCGGGTTTTTTTATATGGGGTGTTTGGGCGGTGAAGAAGCTCCGCAGGTTCGACCCATTGCGCAGCAATGGGAACCGAGCCGGCAGGCGAGCCCCGCAGGGGTCAAAACAGGCCTGAGCCTGTTTTGAGTTAATCCTCCCGAGCGCGCCATATAAAAAGACCCGGCCTTGTGCCGGGTTTCGCTCAAGTTTCAATTACTGCGGAATCGCACCTAGGACGATTTGATCGTTAAGAAAACGGCTCGTTTGAGTCAAAAGAAATCTACCGTCTCGGCTCATCGCCGGTCTCGCGAGCCCTGTGATGGCAGAAAGCCCGTTGACAACAAAGCTTCGGTTTTGCGTTGCGCGATCATAAACAAAGTGTTCACTATTTCTCATATACGAAATGCGCCGCCCTTCAGCATCCATCGTGGGCTCGGTTCCGCCGTCGTTTGTGATTCGCGTCATTTCCTGCGTGATACGATCGAACAGAAACACATCGGACAATCCGTTGTTGTCGCCCAAAACGATGTTTGAGCTTGCTGAGGCAAAAGCGATTTTTGAGCCGTCTGCAGATATCTGAGGGAATCGCCCGCCCGCTGGGGTTAGTGAAGTAAAGGACCGACTGATTAACGTATAGCGATTGGTTGCACGATCCAAAAGAAACACATCCATGGTGCGCTCAACGGTATCTCCCGGTACCACGTTACTTGCATTAGTCTCAAAGACAACGAAACGACCGTTACTACTAACAGATATATTATCAATTACGCCATTGCGCTGGATTCTGTTACCATCAAACCCGGGTGGAAGAATGTCAAAAACTCTACCTGTTTGAAACTCATAGAAAGAGATGCCCTCGGTCAACATCGCGATGTATCGGCCGTCGTCGCTATATTCAAACTCCTTAACGTTAAGTCCTCTGGCTATAATGCTGAAATCTTTCGTAATAAGATCACGCACCGTGATGCCGTCTAGGCTCTTGTATACGACGAATCTTCCATCGGGTGAAAACGCCGGTTGCACGGACTCTATCTTTTGGAATGAACCATCGCTATTCTGGTTTGCGTAAAACGTACGGTTATTTACCCTGTCCCGAACACCAATATTCAAAGCTAGGTTGTCTGCGGCAGGAGGAGGCGTGGCACTTGGGTCGAGGTTTAGCGCACCTGTAACAAACGCGGCGGTCAGTCCATCAGGACTTATGGCGGGAAAAAAACTTAGGTCGTCGCCCTGTTCTCCTAAACTGTTGACGCTCAACAGCTCTTCGCCCTTGACATCAACAACGTGAACGTTCCCCCAGTTAGTAGTAATATCGAAGTCGAAGACTTTGCCCAGAAAGCGAAGACGAAATTCATGCTCGCCCGAAGTATCAATTGAAAGTTCATATGTTGAGACACTGGCATCTAATGTGGTGATGGTGGAGAAGTCCATATCGACGGGAGCCCGTATTTGTAGTTCTTTACTGGTAAATGGGCTGGCGGGATCGGGGTTTTCAAGGGTTAAGGTAAACCTGCTACCACTGGGCACAGATGCAGGACCGCTTATGTTTGGACCTGCCCCTGTTTGAGCGTGAACGCCCATAATGTTAAAGCTAACGAAAAAGATAAAGCACCGAATAACAGTTGAACGACTTGACATGCTAACAATACTCCCATATTAAACAGCACGCGATTAATTTTGATCCGTGCTGCGGATGGTAACATGGGGTAATAAGCTATGTGAGGTGATTCATGTCAGCTACTTTGTTTAGACGTCACGAAATGGAACGGTTTTACATTCTTTGAAATATTTCTCATTTCATAGAAAATCTGCAAGACTGTATCGCAATGCTATATTCAAAAAATAGTCATGTTAATTTGTTGACTGCCATGCGTATCACCTATTTTTTTAGCGTGGAGGGGTCAGGGTGGAGGGGTCACCCATTAGGCTTTTTGTCAAGAAAAACCACAAAAAGATTATCCCGGTTGGCCAGGAGGCACGGAAGCCCGCGCGCTTTGGCAGTATGCATCCGCATTTTCATTCGGTGAGTGTCACAAAATATGTGCACCAGTCACCCATCGGGATCAAGCGGCTAAAAACTTGCATCGCCGCCCTGGCGTTTGCCCCAGAAAAACGTCGGGACCATACGCTGTCCAATCGAATAACAGATCTTGGGCCTGTCACGACCAACCTAAGCGGGCTCAGCGTATGGGCACACTATAGAGCGTGCGTTGGGTGAAAAGGCGGGGCCAATCAAATCTGGTGGTTGTGAGCCAACCCCTATTCTGGTTGTTCCACCTTTTCAAAACACGTCTGATTTACTTAAATAACAAATCTTCGTCAAACAGCACACCTCGCTTCATAATCCAATAACAGGCTCTCGACAATTTATGAGCCAGTGCCTTTCTCGCTACGATTGGGTTGGTCGCACGAGATTTTTTCAGGTAAAACTGCTTCGCTTTGGTGCTATACCGCACACAAAAATTAGCCGCTTCAATAAATGCCCATGCCAAGTAACGGTTACCATTCTTACGATTGCTTTCGCCTTTCTTTTTGCCATTGCTTTCCCGACGACTGTCCACACAGCGACTAATAAGATGCGAAATTACCAGGCCCTTTGAATCGATGAATATCGCCGGTTTCCAGCATGATAGTCTGTGCGAGTATATCGCCCACCCTCGGCACACTCTTGAGTTGATTGAAACGACGTATCGGTTCTACTTGATCGGCAATGGCATGTTCCAGTGCGCTTATTTGTAATGATAGCGACCGTATCAAATTGAGATGACATTGAAAAGATAGCTGGACATTCTGGTCGCCAACGACAGGCATATCAAACTTCTTGGCCTTTATTTTATCGGCGCGTAAGCTTTCTCCTGTGTGTATTTGGCATTGAGATTTAAATCGAATAATATGGGCGCTTCGATCTTGTGCCAACAACATGCGTTTGCGCAGGAGATCGCGTAGAGTGCGCTCTGGCTTCGGATAAATATACCCTGTGGGCAATATGTCAAGACGCATGAGATGGGCAAGGTGAAAGGCATCGTAACGGTCATTTGTGCGTTTTAGTCCACGGTATTGAACCACTTTGGCTGTATTAACCAAATCAACATGAAAGCCCGCAGCCATTAGGGCATCGACGAGCCAATACCCGTTGAATGTCGATTCGATGGCTATTCCTTTTAGTCGCTTTTTATATTTGGCAAGCGCACGAATGACCAAATCGGCAGAGTTGTCCAGTCGCGCCTCATAGAGACGTTTATCGTTGTCATTGATGACGCAAATAACACTGTTGGTTGAGTGTAAGTCGATTCCACAGTAAAGTGTCATGGCAACATCCGGTGATTTGTTTTGGTCGACAATCATTGTACGCCTCACGGCCTCAACATGCATATTTGTGCGATGGTGAGGCGGAGGTTGCCTTATGTTTATCAAATCTTGACTAATGGTTAATACTTAAACGCTAGCCATATTAAACCCTATCTAAGTTGACAAAAGCATCGTTGTAAATTTAAGGAACCTCTGAATAAGTCCTGAAAAATACAATCACACAATAAAGCTACCAAACCCGGGTAAAATCAATGGATCAGCTACCCTTTTCCGAAGCCAAAGCATTCAGGTGCCTCGGCATTATTAGGTTTTGAGAGTGACGGTGGCCTGCCTGACTATATGGTTTTAAAGGGCCTTTATATCTTTCTTCGTGAGCCGGACAGTCGCAGGTTCGACCCATCATTGGGCAGCAATGGGAACCGAGCCGACAGGCAAGCTTCACAGGGGTAAAACGGTGTCGGGCTGCTGTCGCGTACCTTCTGAGCGCTGAGCATATCTGGCCGGCGCGAAGCAAATAACGCCAGTGGTCAAACCACCAGCGTCTTAGCTTGTATTTGCTCCTGCATCCCCCATCGGCTGCGCGCTTTTCTCAACAGCCGGGGTCAATCGATCAACCACAAGGCAGGCGGTAACATCCCCCACCACGTTGGCCGATGTACGGCTCATATCCAGAATGCGGTCGACGCCGATCAGCAACCCAATTCCGGCGGCCGGTATACCCACGCCTTCCAGTACCATGGCCAGGATGACAATACCGGCGCCGGGTGTTGCCGGTGATCCAATAGATGCTGCCACGGCCATCGAAACGATAAATACCAGACCTGCGGTGCCGAGTTGAACATCGAAAACCTGGGCGAGAAACACCGCGGCTATACCTTGATAAAGTGCAGTGCCATTCACATTGATCGTAGCTCCCAACGGGACGATTAACTGCGCCACTGCGGGCCGCACGGCGAACCTTTCCTGGACGATTTGCAACGTCAGCGGCATAACGGCAGCGGAACTGGAAGTCGAGAAAGCCAACAGCGCCACGTCCCGGATTTTGGTGACATAATCCCGCAACCCGCATTGCGCCACCAGCATGGCGATGATTCCGTGCATGGCCAGCAGGAGGCCGAGGCCGACAAGTACCACCAACACATACATCGATAAACCGAAAATAACCTGGCCGCCCACGGTCGAGGTTAAACGGGCCATCAGGCCAAATACAGCTATTGGCGCCAGCCGCATGGCTCCGGAGACAATCTTGATGCAGACCTCCTGCAATGCGCCCAGAAGATCGAACAAGGGTGCCGACTTTTTCGCCGCCACGTTAAGCAGGGCAATACCAAACACGACTGCGAACAGAATGACTTGAAGCATCTCGCCCTTAACCATGGCGGCAAGCGGGTTGGTCGGCAACAGAGCGCTTACGGCGCCGGGTAGATCCAGTATGCCCGGTACCTTGGGAAGTTGCCCGGTCGGCGCTGCACTCACGGCTCCCACGGTTGCCCTGACCAGCTCCGGGTTTATGTAATCGCCGGGCTTGATGGCCAACGCCAACAGCAAACCGAGTGTGGTTGCGAGTACGGTGGTGATCAAAAAGTACAAGCTGCCCGCTGTACCCAGCACTTTGAGTTGACCCATGGAGCTGCTGGAGGCTAATCCGAGAATAATGGAGGCAAATACCAGCGGTACGATAATCATCTGCACCAGAGTGAGAAACAGGCTGCCGGGCAGCGCCAGCCAACTGCCGATAACCGCGGCCGTATCCGGCGGAATCCAGCCGATATCCGGCCCCAACACTACTCCTGTGATTATTCCGGCCGCCAGGCCTATCAGAACCTGCAGCCACAGCTTGCCCCGAATCAACCGCTGCAGTTGATCGGTGAGTTCGATTAACGGATTACTCAAAGTTGATTTTTGCATGGCTTTATCAATTAGCGGTCGTTTGTTTGATGGTATCAGTGGAAACGCGGACTTTTTCCGGTTCTTTAATTTCAACCCTCTGTGCACTGAGTGGCGGCGTCACCGCCTCATTGGCGTGGTCGGCTAGCCTATCGAGGATTTCACTCGCACGCCTCAATGAGGCTCGCATCCTGTTACTTATTAGCTGTGTGTCCTCGCTGTCGAGGTGGTGTTGGAGCACCGACAGGTAGAGCCCAAGCGATTGCAGCGGCTGGCGAAGCGCATGGCTGACAGCCGCAAGCTGTTGATCCCTGGACATCACCGTTTCTTTGTAGAGATCATCGTCATCCCCCAAACCCCGTTCCTCTCGCGGCTGCGCTGGGGACGAGCCATGGACTTGAATCCGAGGGTTGTTCATCTTTGGTTCTCCATTGGACTGCTGCAAGCCGCCCGAGAGCGGCACAGCCATTGAGAGTAAATGCTGGCGATGCTCTGTGTGGCGCGATCAATGCTGAGACTCATCAGCCAACTGTTTTTTCAGCGTAGCCAGCGCCGCGGTTTCGATTTGCCGAACCCTTTCTTTTGATAGCCGGTATTTGCTCGCCAGCGACGCCAGTGTTTGCTTGCGCTCGCCGAGCCAGCGGTTTTCAAGAATATCCCGACTACGCTCATCCAGTGATTTTATCGCCTCGACAATATCGTCGTATCGCGACGTCCGCTCCTGTTCCAGTAATAGCGCCAAAGGACACCGAAAAGCGATTGCCTCGTCCGCCATGGTCTCACCCAGCGTTTCGAAGGACTCATCATGGCCGCAAATACGCTGATTCATATCGATGACTTCCCGGCAGCTGGTTCCGGTTTGCGCGGCAATGGATTGCGCGTCATCCTGAGCCAGGGGTCCAGGCAGCTTCTTTAATTTATGCAGATTGAAAAATAACTGCCGTTGCACTTTGGTAGTGGCGACTTTGACAATCTTCCAGTTTTTGATGATGTAGTCGGCTATCTCCGCCCGGATCCAATGCAAGGCGTAGGTCGACAGGCGCACAGAAAAATTCAGGTCAAATTTTTTAACGGCGGTCATCAGGCCGATATTGCCCTGTTGCACAAGATCTTCCCTCGGTAAACCCAGTCTGAAATAGCGCTTGGCCACTTTAATGACTAAACCCAGGTGGGAAAGCACCAGTTTTTTGGCAGCTTCAAGATCACCCTGCTCCTGATAGCGGATAAACAGGTGCCGCTCTTCGTCGGGTGACAGCAACGGCATCACCCGGATTACCTCAAGGTACTGGTTAAAAGTGCCGGCGGTGATCGCAGGCAAGGTGTTGGTAAGGCTGATAGGTACAGTCATGTTCCGGTACTCCTTAAATAGAAACTGGCTTTGCATGGACGCCGGTATTTGCGACCGAATGGCAGTAAATCATCCATGACTTAAGCCATCCTTAAGTCGAATGGGGGAAAAAAGCGTCAAGCTTAAGCGGGCTTTAAGGTCAGGCAGGCGATACTCCTCATCAGCCGATTAACCGACAATTGCGATGGGTAAGCCAGCCGTGAAAACTCCACTTAAGCAACTGGTTATGCTGCTGATAGCCAGCCTCTCCCTGCTGTCTGGCTGTCAGGATCGATCTGCCGAGATCGAAATGCCGGGCGAGTATTTTACCGATATCACCGAACAGGCACTCCGGGATGCCAACCAGTTGCTGGGCTATATCTACCTTGCCGGCTCCTCGCTGTATCTGGACCTGCAGCAGGAGGCCGACCAACACCTGCAGCAGGCCGCCAGTGTCAACGAGTCGTTGATTCAGCAGCTCGACGACAACACACTGTCGCTGAGCGGGCAGACCTACGGCAGGTTTACTATCGGCCCGCCTGACCAGGAGAATCGTTACTATATTCCGGTCATCAACGACGTGTTTTTTGCCTTCGATGATGTCGCCGATATCGCCCGCCAGGGCCATGCTGAGGACTGGCCGGCGGGAAAGCCGGTATTGATGCGTCTGACGGTCAGTCTTGATTTATTGCAGGTCAGGCGATCCCTGGCAGCGGCGCGAGCGGCGATTGCCGCCGGCGATATCGAAGAGGCGGTGAATGTGCTGGATACCCTGGCCGACACTGCCGTAACCCGGGAGGAGCCGGTGCTCGATCCCGTCTCACAGCTCTATCACTTTTTACTGCTGGCCGAGCAGTATTCTGAGACTGATAACTATGCAGCTACCCGGCGTGCCCTGCGCTATGCGGCAACCAGCCTCGAAAACGCCGGCGATGCACTTTCGGAGGATGAACAGGCCGCTCTGGCGGCAGAGATAGAAACGCTGAGGGCGGAACTGGCCGAAGTCGATCCATCTTTTGGTGAACGGGCGTTTCAAACCCTCAAACAATGGGTTAGAGTTGTTCGCGATAAAGTCACGGCGGAATGACCCGACACCGCATTAGATAGTTTGCGCCAAAAGATGAATTGAACAGGCCCGTTATGCGTATCCTCCTGGTTGAAGACGACAAGATTATTGGCGATGGTGTGTCCCAGGGGTTGCAGTTGGAGAGCTATGCCGTGGACTGGGTGACCACCGTCAAACACGCCAGGGGCGCCCTCGACCTCACTACCTACGATCTGATGATCTTGGATATCGGCTTGCCGGACGGCTCGGGGTTCGATGTGCTCGACAGCCTGCGGCGTACGGACGGGAATATGCCGGTGCTCATTCTGACCGCTTACGATGAAACCTCCGACAAAGTGAAGGGCCTCGATCTGGGTGCCGATGACTATCTGATCAAGCCGTTTGACCTGGAGGAATTATTGGCCCGGGTTCGCGCCCTGCGCCGCCGCGCCAGCGGTCGTAGGACGCCCCAGTTGCAGTTGGGACCGGTGATTCTCATTCCCTCAACCCATCAGGTAACCCTCGCCGGCGAGTTGGTGAAGGTGGGGCCGAAGGAGTTTGCCATTTTGCACGTGTTGATGGAAAGAGCGGGTAAAGTGGTGTCAAAGCGACAGATAGAGGACAGCTTATACGGTTGGGATATGGAGGTGGAAAGCAACACCATTGAGGTGCATATCCACGGGCTGCGCAAGAAGCTCGGCAAGACCTTTATCGAAACTGTACGCCATGTCGGTTACCGGGTAGCGACGGATGCTTAACCGGTCGGCCGCGAAACGCCGCCTGCTAAATCTACTGTTGGCTACACTTGGGTTTGTCTGGGTTGCCACTGTTTATTTTCTATATGAGCACGGCGCGTCGTCTACCGTTTACCTGCTGTTTCTACTTTCGGTCGTCTTGGCGGTGGCTGTTGTCGGGCTACAGCGCCACCTGTTGCCGGTACAGGAGATTCGTCGAATTAACGCGCTGGCGAGTGAAATTGTGCCCGGCATTGGCGGCGAGGCAAAAGCAATCGAGGAAAAGGGTGTTCCTGAGGAAATATTGCCCATTACCCAGGCGTACAACCTGTTGTTGGACTATCACGAGGACCGTCACCGGCAGGAGCGTGATTTTATCGCCGACGCGTCCCATGAACTGCGCACCCCACTGGCCGGTGTGCGCCTACAAACCCAGATCGCCATGCGCACGGACGACGCGGCCAAGCAGGCCAGGGCCCACAAGAATATCCTGGTGGCGATAGACCGGGGCACTCGCCTGGTTGAACAACTGCTCACTTTATCGAGACTGACCGCTGATAAAAAAGTGCTGAACCCGGAACAGGTTGATCTGCGCCGCTGTTGTGAAATTGCCGTGGAGGCCCTGGCGGGGGCTGCCGATGCCAAGAGGATAACGATTGAGATTGACAACGACCAGGCGGTGTTCACCCTGATGGCCGAGAAAAGCAGCATACTGACGCTGCTGGATAATCTGCTGTTAAATGCCATCCAGTTCAGTCCCGAAGGGGGCTGTGTCCACATAAGCCTGGCGCGGGACTTGGGTGGTGTCACTATATCTGTAACTGATGAGGGGCCCGGCGTACCGGAGGCGGACCGGGCGCGGGTGCTGCGCCGCTTCCAGAAGTCGGCCGCGGGCACCAAAACCGGTACGGGGCTGGGTCTGGCCATCGCCAAGCGCGTTGTGGAACTGCACAGCGGCGATCTGGTTCTGGGGGAGGGTACCGGCGGCCGCGGGCTTACCGTTGCTGTGACCTTCCCGGTCGGCAGCGGAGACAAGCGGGCCTGCTAAATCACGACAGCCGATGGCATAATACGCTTCACCCAAGCTGAGTCAGGTGTATTTAGCCCAATGGACGGATTTGTGAGTGCCATCAAACAGATGTCCCAGGCCGCTTGCGCCGAAGAGATCGCGGGCATAGCCGCGGCAGCGGCCCGCAATATCACGGGCATCGGTGAAATCAATTTTAGTGTCGACGGTGGCGAAGTTACTTGCCGGTTTGAAGGCAGTGCGGATATCCCCATACAGCAGGCGAATTTACTCGAGGCTCTGGCGGCGAGTGCGGCGGTGGCGCTGGAGCACCTCGCCCTTAGGCAGGGTGTTGAGGAGCGGGTGCAAGAAAAAACCCAGACTTTGGAGCACGCCATGACCTTGGCGTCGCAGTCCCGGGAGACCAAAGCCCGCTTTCTGGCCATGGCCAGCCACGATCTGCGCCAGCCGCTGCAGACCATCAGTGCCATTCGCGGCGTGCTCGCCCGGCTGGTGGATAACGCCGATGCACAGAGTCATATTGCCGCTATGGGCGATGCTATTGCCGTGATGGAGACCATGCTCAACAATTTGCTGGACTTCAGCAAGCTCGAGGCGGGCGCGGTTACGCCGACCCGGGAGAGCTTCCAGATCGGCACGTTGATAAAGACTTTACAAACCGACTTTTCCTATCTCGCCGACGATAAGGGACTGGCCTTGACCGCATGCCGGGGTAGCGGCATGGAAGCCGACACCCTGGTGAACTCCGACCCCTATCTGCTCGGTGAGATTCTGCGCAACCTGATTTCCAACGCCGTCAAATACACCGAGGCGGGAGCGGTTGAAATCCAGTGGGAGAGGGTCGGTGACCACTGTCGTGTTTCCGTGCGGGACACCGGTTGCGGTATGCCAGAAGGCCGATTGGAGATGATCTTTCACGAGTATGTACAACTCAACCCGGACCGGCAACAGCAGCAAAAGAGTCTGGGACTGGGGTTGGCCGTGGTGAGACAGCTTGCGGACCTCCTGCAACATCCCGTCGCGGTCGAGTCACACCTGGGGCAGGGGTCGGTTTTTTCGATCGATATACCCCTTGCAACGCAGGAGGCCGCCCCGGTTGTCGAGGCTGTTGCCACCGGGGGCGACGGTGAGGGCGCCACGGTGCTTTATATTGAGGATGACCCCGGTCTGGTTGATGCCGTCGAAGTGCTGCTGGAAATGGAAGGCTTTAAAGTCATGAGCGCGGCGGGGCATGATGAGGCCGTCGCATTAGTCGCAAACCAAGGTGCTATACCCGATATTATCCTGGTGGATTGGTGGCTCCCCGGTCCTGTTTACGGCCACACACTGGTGCGTGAGATACGGGCGCCGTTAGGCCGGGACATTCCCGCCATCATGTTGACCGGACAAACCCTGGACAACGAACTGGAGGAGGCCAGTCAGGTGGTTCAGTACGTACTGCGCAAACCCGTGGATGCCGACGCCTTGATCGATCATATTGGTCTGGTGCTGCGAGGGGTGCAGCTATAGGTCATGCGCTCGGTGCACAGAAAACTAGTGCTTCGACCAATGAAGATTTTCACCTGAAAAGGGGTTTTGGCGTTCTTGGCTGGCCCGGTCCAGACCTCAGTGCCATCGAAGTGAAAATGGTTTCTGGTCGAAGCACTAGGCACCAAAAAGTTTTGCGTCGTTGCTCTCTGCCCCTTTAACCCCATAGCGGGGCACTTGAAAATCAGCCGCTCCGATTTATATGTCCTGAGCCCGGCGCAGCCGATACCCGGTAATCATTGCTGACTGCAATTAGCCAGAGGACGATAGAGCGCAAGTGGTGTATCTGAGGGTAATGGTGGCCCGGTATTTCAAGCGCTGGATCGGGCGCAATGTCTTAAGGCTGTTCAGGCGCCACAACCGTGAACCGGTCTATTTTGCCCGCGCTTCCCTGATCGGCTTGTTTCTCGCCCTGACCCCCACTGTGGGTATACAGATTCCCATGCTGGTGTTGATCTGGGGACTGGTGCGCCGGTTTTTGCCGCGCTGGGATTTTAGCCTGGCGCTGGCATCGGCCTGGACACTGGTGAGCAACGTGGTGACCCTGCCGTTTTTGTACTACGTGTTTTTACTGACCGGGCGGTTGTTACTCGGTGATTATGATCGCCTGCGGCCGTTTCAGCGCTTCCAGGAGAGGTTGTCCGCCACGCTACCGGAAAATGCCGGGTTGTTGGAAACACTGTGGGTCTACACCCTTAACCTCATTTCCAGTGTCGGACTGCCGCTGTTTGTGGGAAGTCTACCCTGGGCGATCCTTGGGGCCTGGATCGGTTACCACTGGACTTTGCGGTTTGTGCACCGTTTGCGTGCGCGATCGGCAAGCCGGCGAATGCTCAAGCCGCTGCGGGAACCCGTTGGGCGCGATAGCGATGCGGGGGAGTGAAGTTATGACAAACGGCCCGGCTGGGTGTAAGCTGCTCTGGGGTAGCTGGGAGAAAAACCATGGGCGCTAGTGCCAAAAGAGCTGCAACCGTGCGAACCAGGATCAACTGGGCGGACTATGATCCGGGCATTTTTTACGACGAGTTGATCAGCTCGCCCGATCATCCCCGGGTGGCGGCGCGAGGCGTGATCTCTTACCTGCGGCGCTATTCCGAAAAAAAACTGATGGCCCGGCAAAAAGCCGCCGACCTGGCGATTCAGGAGATGGGCATCAGCTTTACGGTCTACAGCGAAGGCACCAATATCGATCGCGCCTGGCCGGTGGATATCATCCCGCGGGTGATACCGCGGAAAGAATGGCAACGGCTGGAGCAGGGGCTGGTGCAGCGCCTGACCGCGTTGAATCTGTTTATCGACGACGTTTACAACGAGCAGCGAATTATCAAGGACAAGGTATTTCCAGCGGAGATTATTCACAGCTCCAAGGACTTTCTCAAGCAATGCGTAGGTATCAAACCCCGACATCGGGTCTGGGCGCATATCTGCGGTTCCGATCTGGTCAGGGACAAAGACGGCACGGTCTATGTGCTGGAAGACAATCTGCGGGTACCCTCCGGCGTGTCCTACCTGCTGGAAAATCGCGCCGTGACCAAGCGTATCCTGCCGCAGTTGTTTCGCCAGCACTATGTGCTGCCGGTGGACGACTATCCGTCGCAGTTGTTCGATATGCTCGCCTCTCTCTCCCCGCGTCCGTCCGATGATCCCGAAATCGTGGTGATGACACCCGGCATCTACAATTCAGCGTATTTCGAGCACGCCTACCTGGCCCAGCGCATGGGTGCCGAATTGGTCGAAGGATCGGACCTGGTGGTGGGCGATGACGATTGCGTTTACATGAAAACCATCCAGGGGCTCGAGCGGGTCGATGTTATCTACCGCCGCGTTAACGACGACTTTCTCGACCCGGAAGCCTTTCGCGCCAATTCGCAACTGGGCACGCCGGGCCTGTTTCGCGCCTGGCGCGCCGGCAACGTGGGGCTGGCCAACGCGCCGGGGGCGGGCGTGGCGGACGACAAGGTGGTCTATACCTATGTGCCCGATATTATTCGGTTCTACCTGGATCAGGACCCGATTATTCCCAACGTGCCCTCCTATCTCTGCGTCCGTGACACTGAGCGCGATCATGTGCTGGCCAACCTTGAAAACATGGTGGTCAAGCCCGCCAACGAATCCGGCGGCTACGGTATGTTGGTAGGACCGGCCTCCACCCAGGCGGAGCGGCGCAAATTTACCCAACTGATAAAAAAACACCCGCGCAACTACATGGCGCAGCCGGCCTTGAGCCTGTCCACGGCGCCGACACTGTGCGGCGGCAAGATGGAGCCGCGACACCTGGATTTGCGGCCGTTTATATTGCAGGGTAGCGGTCACTATGTAACTGCCGGCGGGCTGACGCGGGTCGCCATGCGCCGGGGCTCGCTGGTGGTAAATTCCTCCCAGGGCGGCGGCAGTAAAGACACCTGGGTGGTGGATACGGAGGGCCGGCGCTGATGTTGTCCCGGGTAGCCCAGCGGCTGTATTGGTTCGCCCGCTACATGGAGCGCACCGAAAACACCGCCCGGCTGATGCTGGTGCGACACCAGTTGATTCTCGACCTGCCGGCGGCCATTCAACCCGAGTGGGAGTTATTGGTGAATGTGCTTGGGGCGAGTGAAAACTTCGAAAAAACCCAGCGCAAGCCTACAGAAAAAAATGTGATTGCTTATGTCTTTGGCGACCGCGACAACCCCGGTTCCATTATCTCCTCCATTGCCAATGCCAGGGAAAACATCCGCACCACTCGTGAAGTCATCACCAGCGAAACCTGGGAGCGGGTCAACAGTCTGTACCTGAGCGTGGCTCAGCGCAGCAACCGGGAACTGCCGCGCGGCGTCAGACACAAGGTGCTCAACGGCATTATCCAGTCCTGCCAGCAGGTAGTGGGGTTGCTGGCGGGCACCATGAACCATGACGAGGCCTATCAGTTACTGCGACTCGGCCGCAACCTGGAGCGCGCCGATATGAGTACCCGGATCGTGGATGCGGGCTCGGCAGAGCTGGCCGGAGAGGAAGAGGACGTGCAACCCTACCGCAACGTGTTGTGGATCAGTGTTCTGCAATCGTTAAGTGCCTACCAAATGTATCGGCTCAATATCCGGCGCAATGTCAAGTCGAGTTCGGTGCTGAATTTTTTATTGAAAAGTGAGGTGTTTCCGCGCGCCACCGCCCACAATCTCAGCGTCATTGCCGCCTGCATCGATCAGTTGCCGCATAATAAGCAGGCGCTGAAGGTGGTGACCGAGGTGAAGACATACCTGGCAGAGACCGATATGCGCGACCTCGCCGGGATGGCGCTGCACGAGTTTATCGACACGCTCCAGGTGCGTCTCGATAGTATTCACGAGGTTGTCAACGCCACTTGGTTTGAGCCTGAAGTGAGCGGATAACGAGGCTTAGTCGCTCTCCCCCAGCCGGGTAACCGTGCTGGCAAAGTGAAATCGGGTTTTGCAGGCCTCCGTAAATCCGGTCACCGGTGCTGCGGAGGTGGGTTCGGAGGTGCAGCACAGGGGAATATGCCCTTCACTGGCAAACAGGCCGGAAGTGGGATCGAGACCCATCCAGCCGGCGCCGGGTATAAACACCTCGGTCCAGGCATGCAGGGCGGTGGTATCCTGTTGTGACTTTGCGTCGGGTGTCTCAAGCTCTACCAGGTAACCGGATACAAACCGGGCTGCCAGGCCCAGGTGGCGCAGCACCTGCACCAGTAACCAGGCGCTGTCGCGGCACGAGCCGGCGGCGCTGGCCAGTGTTTGCTCGCAGCTCTGCACGCCGGGCTCCAGTCGCTGGATATAGGCAATGTGTTGTTGCAGTTGCTGGTTCAACTGCACCAGAAACGTGACCGTGTCGTGCCGGTCCCGGCTGATACCATCGAGATAGCGTTGCAACAACGGGCCGTCTTCAGACAGTCCGAAATAGGGCGACAGATCCCGGGCCGTAGAGGCCTCATAGGTGAAAGGCCAATGTTGGGCATAGTCTTCCACAAAAAAGTTGAAGGGGTTGGCCACAATGATATCGACCACCATCTCCATATCGATAATCAGTTCCCGCACGAGTTCCGGGAACACACAGCGGGCCACCAGGTTGCCGAGCGGGTCCTGCTGCCAGTTGAGAAAACGGGTTTCGGGCCGCACATCGAGACGGTAACTGTGAACGGTGGTGAAACAGTGTGCCGCCGGGTGCAGTCGTATCAGGTGCGGCGACAGCATCACCTCCCTGTCGTAGCTGTAGACCGTCTCGTGGTGAATGGCTATCCGGATGGACATGGCATCGGCCCGCTATCCGGCGTCCCCTGAGCCCGGGTTATCATTTTGCGAGTTCGGGAAAGGCGTGCCCACCGCCTGTAACGGGGTAATCGAACTGCGGTGTTCCCAGTCGAAACGGGGCAGGGCGGAAAAGCTGGTTTTCAACGCGTCATTCCAGCTTTTTTTGATGTCGCGCAGATACTGGTCCTCTTCGTCCAGTTTGATGTGGTGATTGGACTCAAAGGTATTCTTTTCATAGATCAGGACCTCGATCGGCGGGCCCACCGTGGCATTGGACTTGATGGTGGAGTCCATGGAGACGATCGCGCATCGGGCGGCATCCTCGAGGCTGGTGGTCCGGGTCAGTATCCGGTCCAGAATCGGCCTGCCGTACTTGCTTTCGCCGATCTGTAAAAACGGTGTTTCGTCGGAGTCGGTGATAAAGTTGCTGGCCGCGTAGACCAGGTAGAGGGCCGGCTCTCCCCCCTTGATCTGCCCGCCCAGGATCAGGGAGGCGGAGGTGTCGATACCGCTGGTATTGACCGAATTTTGAGCATCGGTCTGCACCTCGCGGCTGATATTGCTGACATAGCGGGCCGCTTCATGCATTTTGCCGCAGCTACCCAGGTTGACACTATCCGGGGCTTCCAGGTCCTGCTCCAGGCGGCTGACGATAGCCTGGGTCGTGGCCAGGTTGCCGGCCGTCATCAGGATGAAGACTTGGTCGGGACTGGGGTGGAAAATGTGCATCTTGCTGTAGGACGACAGCATATCCGGACCGGCATTGGTACGTGAATCGGAGCAGAAGACCAGCCCCTCGCGGGTCGAAATGGCGACACAATAAGTCATAGGTTAATATCTCACCAGGTAATGGCGTGATTCTAGCCCAGTTCTATAGCGGTGTCGCGCCTGGATGTGCATCCGCTATCCAGTTATGTGACTCTTGTTGAAGTCTGTCCGGCTACCCTATATGAGCTTTCGATCCACTCGAAAAGGCAAAGCAAGATGGCAAAACCCAAGCGCTACCTGGTGCTGTCGGCACTTGTAATCCTCGCGCTGTTCCTGGTGCAGAATACCGAAACGGTGACCGTTAACCTGTTGCTCTGGCAATTGGTTTTGCCCCGGGCGGTGCTGCTGTTGCTCGTGTTGGCGATCGGTGTATTGATAGGCCTGGCGCTGCCCCGGTCAGGATCCAGTCGCCCGGCTGGAAAATAAAATGCGGGTCAGCCGGTCCCCTGAGGGACCTGAGTTTATCGGCCATTTGCCACCGCCGCCGATCAGCGGCGCGGCAAACAGCACAGACGCTAGACACCGTCTTTGTTGACAATCAAGACTTCCACCCGGCGATTGGCGGCCCGCCCGGCGTCGGTGTCGTTACTCACTACCGGTCGCTGCTTACCGTATCCGGTTGCATCAATACGCTGCAGCTCGATACGACCGACCTGGTTCAGGAAGGTTGCGACATTTTCTGCCCGTTGCATCGACAAGTTGAGATTGATATCGTCGCTGCCGCGATTGTCGGTATGGCCGGACACAACCAGCCGGGAGTCCGGGAATTGCTCGACGGCTTTGACAATTTTGTTCAATAGACCGAAATTGACAGAGTCGATTTCACTGTCGCCGGATTTGAAGGCGAACCCGTGCGCGCGGATGAGGATGTTGTTGGTTTGCCGATACACCTCCGCCTCGCTGGCGCTGAACAGTGACTGGACATAGTCAAACTTTGCCGCAATCGCCTGGTTGCGGCGTTTTTCAATTTCCGATTGCTCCTGCGCTGCCTGTAATGCCAGCTCTTTTTCCCGAACGGTTTTCAGCCCGCTGGTTCTGGTCTGCTCCAGTGCCATTTGCACCGACTCTTTTTCGTCCAGCACCTTGCTCAATTGTGTGCGTAAGTCCTTCACCACGCGCTTGTTGGGCTGGTTGAAGGACACATTCTTTTCTACTGGGGCCACCACCTCGGCCAACTGCTCCTGATACCAGAGTACCTTGTCTTCTTCTTCAAAGTCCGACGTCCTGAAATGGGTAATGATATCGGCTATCTGCATCGCCCGTTGGATATGCCACAGCGCCCGCTGTGCGTGAACGCCGGCTTTGGCGGTATCGCGCCGATCGGCGTCAAGCGTATTCAGCGCCAGTTGGTATTCCTCCTCAGCCAGGCGCATGGTTTTTGGGGCGACATCGCCGACGTCGCGGTTTTTCGCCCGGGCCAGCGAGGCTTTTGCCTGATCGACGGCGTTGGTCTTCAAGGCGGTCAGCTCAATGTTTGAATAGGCACGTATCGCCTCGGCGCGACCGGCCTTGGCTCTGTCGATGCGACCCTCCTCGATTGAGCGGGTTAACGCCAACAGGTTTCTTTCCGCCCGTGCGAACGCCTCCGGACTGGTTTGTTCCGCGTTGGCGTCTCTGGCTTTTTGGCGGGCCTCGAGCACCTCCTCGAGCAGGTCCCGCGCAGTGGCGGCATTTTCGTCAGCTCGCGCCAGGGCCGCCAGGCCCGCTTTAACCTGCTGATTGGCTTTTGTATTGCCGTCGCGTGCCAGCTTTACCGCCTCGTCGTAGGCGCTGTTGGCGTTTTGGTACCGCTGCGGGGACAGTATGGCCAGTTCGTTACTGCGCCCCGCTTCGAGCTGGCGTTGAAGCCTCGCAACCTCCGGGTATTGTTGGGATAGTTGTTGGTCCGACAGTCCTTTATTGCTGGCACACCCGGAAATGCCTAAACCCAGGGTGACGGCGATCATTGCTATGAGTGGGAAGTTAACTTTATTCATACCTCAATGTCCTCAAAATCAACTTACAGTGAACGGGTGAAGTCCTCGTTGGCTAGGTAGGCACGGGTTTAGACGAACCTGTGACGCAAAAAGTCACATTGTTTCTATACTTCTCTCGAAGCTAAGGAACGCCTCTGCTTCCCAGCAACTGCTATCTCTGCATATAAGACTGATCGTTAAAAAGTCCAGAAAAAAAGATTAATCTGTGAAGCGTTAACAGGCGTGACTCCCGCCCGTGGCGAAATATATACTGACCCCCTTGAAAGGCACCGGTGCAAACCCATATGGCTCTGGTCGGGTTCGCCGTTTCTGTTCTCGCGCTCTGCACTGAGCCCTGACTTTAATTGCTGGCGTCGCAGGGCGAGGTAGCGTCCCCATTGCTTGGAGTGATGAGAGCGCTTACCTGATTGCGGTGCCATGGAGGTGGACAGTGCGATTGACGATGAAGACATCGCCAACCTGTTTGGCCTGAGAACCATGCTGTCGTCCGGGCGCAAACGTCACGACGAAGGCACCCTGATAGTGGGTATGGTGCGCCGGGGCGAAGATCACTTTAGCTGGCGCGGTGCGATTCAGGTAATGCAGAACAAACGGCAGGTGAAGCTGATTAATCGGGAGGTTCTCGAACCCGCCATTGCCAGACTGGTTGCGAAGATTCCTTGTCGGTCCTAGTGCTTCGACAAATAAAGATTTTCACCCAAAACGGGTTTCGGTGTCCTTAGCTGACACGGTCTCGAGCCGGGGACAGCCCTTCGGGACACGCCGTACATACATCCCTGTAGGCTCTACGCCAGCATCCCTGCTGGCGAAGGTCCCGAAGGGCTGCCCCCGGCTCGAGACCTCAGTGCAACCGAAGTGAAAACCTTTACTTGTCGAAGCACCAGCAGGCGCTACACAGCAAGCGTGGACACAACAAAAAATTGGGGAGTTGCCGTCGATGCTACAGGAATTGACGTGGATAGGCATCGCTTTTTGCGTATCGCAATCGGCGTTATTTTCGGGTCTGAACCTGGCTTTTTTCAGCTTGAGCCGGATGCAGTTACAGGTTGATTCCGACCGGGGCATGCGCGCCGCCGACCGGGTACTGGCGCTGCGTAAGGACTCCAACTTCCTGCTCACGACCATTTTATGGGGCAATGTCGCCATCAACGTACTGCTGACATTGCTGTCGAACTCGGTGATGGCCGGCGCCACGGCATTTTTGTTCTCCACCGTTGTGATCACCTTTTTCGGTGAAATTACGCCGCAGGCCTATTTCTCCCGCAATGCCCTGCGCATGGCCTCACTATTGGCGCCGGTGCTGCGGTTTTACCAGTTTTTGCTGTATCCGGTGGCCAAACCCTCAGCGAAAGTTCTGGATGCCTGGCTGGGTCGGGAAGGTATCGACTACTTGCGTGAAAACGACCTAAAAGCCGTGATTCGTGCGCATATCGAAGCGGAGGACGCTGAAGTACAGCCAGTCGAAGGTATCGGTGCGATAAACTTTCTCGCGATAGATGATTTATCCGTCAGTGATGAGGGCGAAGTGGTGAATGAGCAAAGTGTTATCCCACTGCCCGCAAAAGTCGACTTTCCGTTGATACCGGAGATCGAACGATCACCGGACGACCCGTTTCTGCAGCGCCTGGACGCCTCCGGACAAAGCTGGGTGATACTCACCAATGACGCCGGGGAGCCGTTACTGGTCGTCGATGCCGACGGTTGCCTGCGCGACGCCGTGTTCAACCGCGAGCAGCCTTTCGACCCCTACGACTATTGCCACCGCCCCATTGTGGTCACCGATCCCAAGGTACCGCTGGGCGATTTGATTTACCAACTGAAAATCAACGAGCGCGATGACCGCAACCACGATGGAGTTATCGAGGATGATGTGATTCTGCTGTGGGGAGAGCAGCGCCGGATCATTACCGGTGCCGACTTGCTCGGGCGCCTTTTAAAGGGCATAACCAGCTAAATAAAAAAGGTCCATGTAAGAGCCTTGAAAAAGGCAGCAACGGACGTATATTGCGTTCATGAACCTTAACCGCTAACCCCATGTCGTAAATTTCAGCCGGGACATGCATCGTGGAATACAAAGACTACTACAAAGTGTTGGGTCTGGACCGCAGCGCCAGCCAGGCGGATATCAAGAGGTCTTATCGCAAACTGGCGCGCAAATACCACCCCGATGTCAGCAAAGAGGCCGATGCCGACGAGCGCTTCAAAGAGCTGGGCGAAGCCTACGAGGTACTGCGCGACCCGGAAAAGCGCGGCGCCTATGACCAGCTTGGCGCCAACTGGGACAGCGGCCAGGATTTCCGGCCGCCGCCGGATTGGGCCGAGGGTTTCGAATTCCACGGCGGCGGTTTCACCGGCGCCGACACCGCCGGTTTCAGCGATTTTTTCGAGTCGCTGTTCGGCGGCGGTTTTGGTGCCGGCCCGCGGCACTCCGGCGGCGGGCAGTTCAGCCGGCGCGGCGAGGATACCTATTCCCGGGTGTCCATCGATCTCGAGGACGCCTATCGCGGCTGTACCCGCACCATCACCCTGCGCCATTCCGAACTTGGCCCCGATGGCCGGCCGCTGCTCAGGGACCGCACCCTGAACGTCACTATTCCCAAGGGTATTCGCCAGGGGCAGCAGATCCGGCTGGCGGGCCAGGGCGGTGCAGGTCTGGGCCAGGGTGCCGCCGGCGATCTATATCTTGAAGTCCAATATAGGCCCCATAGCCTTTATCGGGCCGAGGGCAGAGATGTGTACCTGGACTTGCCGGTAGCCCCGTGGGAGGCGGCCCTCGGTGCGAGTATCAAAGTCCCCACCCCCGGTGGTACAGTGGACCTCAAGATTCCTTCCGGTTCCGGGTCGGGTGGTAAATTGCGGCTCAAGGGCAGGGGTATTCCGGGTAGTCCCCCCGGCGATTTATACGCTGTGATTCAGGTTACCGTACCTCGGGCCGACAGCGCTACGGCGCAGGCGCTGTACCGCGAGATGCAGGAGAAACTCGACTACAACCCAAGAGCGAAGCTGGGGGTATAAGCGATGAACGAGACCCGCGTGCTGCAGGGGATACTGCTCGATGAGGAGGCCAGGCTCAGCCTGGCGGAACTTAGCCAGGCTTGCAGAACATCAGCCGACTGGGTGATTGCGCTGGTGGATGAGGGTATTCTTGAACCTGAAGGTGGCGACCTGGCACACTGGCGTTTTAGCGGCGTGTGCCTGCGCCGCGCGCAATCCGTGCGCCGCTTTCAGCGAGATCTCGGCGTCAATCTGGCCGGGGCTGCGCTGGCGCTGGAACTGCTGGATGAACTGACCGAGCTGCAGGTGCGGCTGATGTGGTATGAAACGCGCGGTCGTTAAGTCGGCATCCGCTGTTACCTGAGGAAACTGTTTTGCACCAGAGAGATAAAAATGCCTGAAGAAAAAACTCTGCTGGGCTGGCGGGAATGGGTGTGCCTGCCGGCGCTGCATATCGATGCAATCAAGGCCAAAATTGACACAGGCGCCAAGACCTGCGCTTTACACGCCTATTTTATCGAGGTTTACCAAAAAGATAATCAAGACTGGTTGCGTTTCGATATACACCCATACCAGGACCGAGCGGATTTATCAGTGGAATGCCATGCCAAGTTGGTTGAGCGGCGTAATGTCACGGATTCCGGCGGGCATATCGAAAATCGGTTTGTGATCGAGACTGACTTGGCTGTGGGCCAGCATAGGTTCAAAAGCCAGGTAACGCTGACAGACCGGGAAAACATGCGCTTTCGGATGTTGCTGGGGCGCAATGCGCTTAACGGTCGCTTTGTGGTCGATTCCGAGCAGTCCTACTGCCTGGGCAGCGACCCGGCGGAGATCTACGCGGTCTAGCCCGCCTTGGGTGACATCCGGGCCGGCAGGCACACCGCGGCCAGGAGGTCGTTTGGCTGGTGAGGGCAAATGCACGAGAGCAAGGGTTTCTGTTCGATCCGGCCGGCGGTATTGCTTCCGATGGCCAAATTGTTATGGATAGGAAAGTAAATATGAAAATGCAGATCATGCTTGGCTGTCTAGTCGCTGGCGTGCTGCCGCTAAAGACAGCGATTAGATTAGCTGGGCAGACAGTTAGGGACATCACAGGAGAGCCGGTCTTTTGGGATTGAGGCCGGCTAACCTCTCTGTAGTCTCTGTTTCAGTGACGGTACAAAGACCCAGGCCCAGTAAAGCAGTGCCAATCCGCTGAGCAGCAAGGTTGCGGGGGAGAGGATTGACTGAATTAAAAAATACAACCCGGTCAGTTCAGAGCCGGTTGATAAAAGCACAAGATAGGTTGTGTAGCAGGCGTAGGTGCCCAGACAGGCGAGTCCGACGAGATAAGACGCTCGCCCGCGCAACAACACCACGGTGGCGACAGCACTAATAAACACCAGCAGCGGAATATCAATCTGTAGCAGGCTCGGGTGCAAGACTAAACCCTCTGCCTGGGTAAAGGTGGCAACGCCGAGCACGGTCAGGACGTTGAAAATGTTACTGCCAATAACACTGCCCACGGCAATATCGCTGTGGCCCCGCAGACTCGCCAGTGCGGAACTGACCAGCTCCGGCAGTGAAGTGCCGGCGGCTACCAGGGTTAGCCCGATTACCAGTTCGCTCACACCAAAACTTCTGGCAATGGTTACGGCGCTTTGCACAAATACTTTTGATCCCATAATCAGCAAAACCAGGCCGACCAGGATAAAAGCGATTTGCGTTGCTATCCTCAGGTAGTTTTTTTGCGCTCTATCAGCCTCAACACCTGCAAGTCCGGTCGAGTTCAAAGCAGTCGCTGGGCTGTCGACCGGCTCAAGGCTGTCGTTTGGCTCAGGGCTGTCGTTTAGCTCAGGGCTGTTGTTTAGCTCAGGGCTGTTGTTTAGCTCAGGGCTGTCGTTTGGCTCAGGGCCGTCGATCGATCGCCGGCTGGCAAAGAATGCGCATAACAGGTAGACCAGCATCAGGGATAGGAAGATCAGGCCTTCTGTATGGCTGATGCGTTGATCGAGGGAAAAACCCCACAACAGCAGCGCCGAGCCGATTAAGGCCGCTAGTTCGAGTCGCAGCAGCAGCCGGTTGACCAGCAATGGCGACAACAGCGCTACGATGCCCAGAATAAAAAGTGTATTAAACAGATTGCTGCCGACGGCGTTGCCGACAGCGGTACCGCTCTTGCCTTCCAGGCCCGAAATCACGCTGACCGTCAACTCTGGGGTGCTGGTGCCGAAGCCTACCAAGGCGATACCGATAAACCAGGGAGACAGGCGGGCCAACTCAGCGATACTAACCGCACCCTTTACCAACAGTTCCGCCCCCAGGGTCAGAGCAGCGAGCGCCATCGCGGCGACCAGAAAGTCCATGCAGTGTCATCCTTTTATAAGTGATTCGGGACCTGGTCGGGCCCGGCCTCCAGCGGGGGCTCCACGGCCGTGGTCGTTCCGGTAAAATGCTGATTGGCGGTATTGGCTTGCGATATCTGCTCGATAAAACGCCGACTCAGGCTGGCCACCTGCAGTGCAGTGTCGACGATAGTAATATCCGCTTTTTCATCCACCGCGGCGGTGAACAGTTTGGTTTTCAGCCGGTGATAGGTTTCCTGCAGTTCAGACAATTGTTCTTGCTGCAGGGTTGTATCGCTATGAACCAAGGTATGGTTCACCGAGTCGACGGCCTCCAGCCATTGCTTGAGCTGCTGCAGGACAGGTAATGTCGAGGTTTTGATGGACTGGTACTGGACGAGTGCCTCTCTATGGGTTCTATAGGCATTGTACAGGTGGTGACACGCCGATAGGCCGGTACTCAACTGCTCGCCCTGGGCGTGGGTCAAGCTGGACTTCAAGCACAGTCCGATAAAGTGGTTAACGTGTTCGATGCGCTTCTTAAACGCTGTCTGGGCCGCTGTTTGTGCCTCTTGTGGTGCCGTGGAATGAAAGGCGAGCTGCCCGGATGCCCCCAGCAGTGAATTCAACTCCAGGCCCAGGGCGCGAATCGCCAGGTCGGGCACGGTGGCGATATTGGCATCGAGGTGAGACTCCTCCGTCTCCGCCGTCGTTGATGTCTGAAAACGCGCCAGCAGGAATGCCGATAGTCGCGGTGCTAGCGGCCACATCAACACCACGCCCAGCACATTGAAACAGGTATGAAACACCGCCAGCAACACGGTCAGGTTGTCGCCGACCTGCGAGGCCGTGGCAATAGCTGTAACCAGTGACCAGAACAGCGGCAGTATGCACAGCGCCACCGCGCCGGTGAGCAGGTTGAAGACCACATGGGCCCAGGCCAGGCGTTTGACGTGTGGCGTGGCGCCGATGCTCGCGACCAGCGCTGTCGAGGTGGTGCCGATATTGGCGCCAATGACCGCAGCGGCGGCCATATAAATACCCGCCACACCACTGGCCACGGCTGTCAGGATGATGGCGATGGCCGCGCTCGAGGACTGGGTGAGTACCGTCAACATAATGCCGATGGCCAAGCCCCACAGTATTTCGTGGCCGCCATCCGCAACCAGGCTCTGGATATCAATCTGGCTTGCATAACCGGAAAAGTTCACCTTCAGGGCGTCGATACCCATAAACAGCAGGCCAAAACCGGCCAGCGCCATGCCGAGCGCCTTGCCCCGCTCATACGGGGCGAAGATACGCAAAGCGGCCCCCACGCCCACCAGGGGAAAGGTAAGTGCATCGATTTTCACATTGAAGCCGAAAAAGGTCACGATCCAGGCGGTCAGGGTGGTGCCGACGTTACTGCCGAAGACGACCCACAGCGCCCGTTGGAAAGTCAGAATGCCCGCGTTGACAAAACCGATAGTGGCGACAGTTACGGCGCTGGATGACTGCACCAGGCCGGTAATCAATATCCCGGACAGGAGTCCGCGCCCGCGACTCGAGGTCCACTGGCCCAGCAGCCGTTCCAGCGCATGGCCGCCGGCCAGCTTGAGGCCCTCGGTCATTAGCCACATGCCGAGCAGGAACAGGCCGAGTGAACCCACCAGATTGAAAATCATTGCCGCTCCAAAAAAAACTAAACCCGGGCCACAGGGAACTGAACGTGCGTCAGGAGATCAGTTTCAGGGCCAGTCAATCACTGCCAGAGTCTAGGCGGGTAAACTTAAACCTGGCTTAAAGACGGTTCATGCAGTTTAAAAAACCACCAGTGCCGGCTGTCGCACGTTGTCAGGTCGCGCCGATGTGACATTATGTGTTGCTGACACTAGGATAGGCAGACGGGGTAATCTACCGGTGTTTTTTTTTTCAAGTTCGCCCTTGCCTGCCCGCTGGCAGTTAGGGATGGGTGACCATATGATCCAGATTGAGAGACCACGGGTAAGCTGTCGCCGGTTTGCAAACTGCATACACTGCTTGGCTCCTGCTTTGTTAACGCTACTCTTATTCGTCGTGATTACTGCTGCGGTTGCACGGGCCGATATGGCGGGGGGCATACCGGTTGATGCAGAGACACGACAGGGGCGGCACAGCCAGGTCTCTCCCTGCGGCGACGGTAGTCGGCCGCGTATCGGACTGGTGCTTGGCGGTGGCGGCGCCCGGGGCGGTGCTCACGTAGGGGTACTGCATGAGTTGGAGCGGTTGCGGGTTCCCGTCGACTGCATTGTCGGCACCAGCGTCGGTGCCATTATCGGTGGCTTTTACGCGTCGGGGCTGGAGGTCGGGGAAATCGAGGATATTATTACCGGCATCGACTGGGACGATATTTTCGACGACGCCATTGCCCGTCAGAACCGCTCGTTTCGGCGCAAGCTCGATGATGAGCGCTTTCTGGTCAAATCTAAACCGGGGTTCAACGGCGGCGAGTTGCAATTGCCGACGGGGTTGACCTACGGGCAGAAGATCGAGTTGCTGCTGTCGCGAGCGACCTTGCCTGCCGCACGAGTCAGGGACTTCGATAAGCTTACCATCCCTTATCGGGCGGTGGCGGCGGACCTGGTGACCGGTGATAGCGTGGTGCTGGCCTCCGGCAATCTGGCGCGGGCGATTCGCGCGAGCATGTCGATACCGGCAATTTTTTCCCCGGTCGATATACACGGCCGCCTGCTGGTCGATGGCGGCCTGGCTAACAATCTTCCCGTCGACGTGGCCCGGGACATGGGAGCGGATATTGTGATCGCCGTCGATTTGAGCAAGCCTCTGAGGAACAAGGAGGAGATAACCTCGGTGTTGACCGTGACCGAGCAACTGACGGCGTTGCTCACTCACAGGAATACCGTACAACAAATTGCGACCTTATCCGATAAAGACATCTATATAAAACCACTGTTGATCGATATTGGCGGTGCTGATTTCGCGCGCTCTGAGCAGGCTATTGAACTGGGCAGCCAGGCGGTGCGCAAACAACGCGACGCTCTGGCTGACCTTGCGCTCTCTGAGCGCGCCTACAATCATTACCTGTCGGCGCTCACGCGGCCGGCGAGACAGGCCCCAATGCTCGATTTCATTACCGTGAACAATGACTCGCCGCTTGCCGATGCAGTACTCAAAGACCGCCTCGCCACACTCGAGCCCGGCCGCCCGCTCGACCTGTCGGAGCTGGAGCGCGATATCGACAAGATTTTTGGTTTGGAGATATTTCAAAATGTGCGCTATGACATTGTTGAAGATGACGGGCGCACGGGTCTGGTGATAGACGCCGAGGCGCGCAGTTGGGGACCCAACTATCTGCAGTTCGGGTTAACCCTGTCGGATAACTTTGAGGGCGATAATTTCTTTGACCTGACCGCCGGCTATCTGCGCACCGGGGTGAACTCCCTGGGTGGGGAAATGCGTACCTTCGCGACCATCGGCCAGGCGCCGGGGGTATTTGGCGAGTGGTATCAACCTTTGGATGCGCAAACGTCTTTTTTTGTCGAGTCGCTGGTCGGTTACGGCCAGCGCAACGTCAATTTATTCAACCGAGCCGGTGATATCGTCTCCGAATTTCAGGTGACCGAATACGGTGGCGTCCTCGCCGCCGGTTATGAATTCGGCCAGTGGGGTGAGTTGCGCCTGGGGCTGCGCGGTATTGCGGGAGATGCCGAAGTCAGGGCTGGCGCGCGAGTTCCGGACATCCGTTTTGACACTGGCGAGGCCTTCCTGAGAATGTCTACGGACCGGCTCGATAACGTTGATTTCCCGCGTCATGGCAGGCAGGTCATTGCCGAGTATCTGGTCTCACGGGAAACCCTCGGTGCGGATAGTCAGTTTGAGCAGTATGCCCTGGGCGCCCTGGGCGCGCGGACCTGGGGGCGTCATTCAATCGTGGGCAGTTTCAGTTGGTTCGGGACCAAAGACGACGATGCGCCTATCCAGAGCCGCTTTGCCCTGGGGGGGCTGTTCAACTTATCCGGGCTGCAGCGCAATCAGCTTTCCGGCCAGCATGCCGGTCTGGCCGCGCTGGCCTACTACCGGCGGCTAGGAAATGTCAGCTTCCTGCCGGTGTATGCCGGCTTGACCATGGAGTTGGGCAATGTGTGGGAGCGGGAGAGTGATATCGGCTTTGACAATACTATCTTCGCCGGCAGTCTCTTTGTCGGTACAGAAACCGCTCTCGGTCCTTTTTACCTGGGTTATGGCCGTGCCGAAAATGGCAGAGAGGCCTTTTACCTGACGTTTGGCCGCGTTTTTGGCCGGCGTGCCGGGGACTTTTTCCGTGATTGACGATAGATTGCGCGGGTGCTGTGGGGGAGGCGTTCCCGGCCACCAGAGACGCTGTTACAACCTTTGTAATATAGGTCACGGTCAACACCGCGTCCAATAAGATATCTTGTGACCGCAATTGTCCCGGGCGTATTTGGTCTTGGACGTAAACACTGACTACACTTCTAGATGACTTGAAGTTGCCTCTGAATTACCGGCCATGGCGGGGTGAGTGAAAAATTGTTCATGCCAGCACAATGACGTGCCGCCGCGGTACCCTGTAGTTGCGGAACAGCTTCCGACCCCAGGCCCTGCATTTGAGGCGGCTCCATGCGCAAGCTACTGAATCCGGCGATATTTATCGCTAATCAACTGCCATTTTCGCAGAAATTCCTGACGATATTTATGCTGTTTTTGGTTCCCCTGGCGATAACCTTCGGCAAAGTCTATTGGGATGCGACAGTAGCCATCAACAAGGCCGAGCAGGGAAAAGCCGCCGAAGAGCTTATTCTGGCGCTCAAGCCGATTGCGACCACCATGGCGAAGCATCGGGGCAACAGCAGTCAATATTTAAATGGTCTGTCAGGCAAGGCGGCTGTTATTCGAGAGTTGGAGGCGCAGTTACAAAAACTGTTTTCCGACTATGAGGCGGAGCGTGAGAAGATAACGAGCTTCTCCACCGAGAGGCTCACTATTGATCCAATACGGCAAGCTTGGAAACCACTGCAGTTAGCGCAGGCCCCGCGGGAACCCGATGTGAATTTTCGGGCTCATACCGATGTGATCGCCGATGTTTTGCGACTGCTTGAACGGGTTGCCCATAAGTCCGGGTTAATATTGCAGTCAGATCTGCGGGTGTTTCATTTGATGGGTGCAATTACTTTTTCGATCCCAGCCCTGCAGGAAACACTGGGTCAACTGAGAGGTAAAGGCGCCGGCGCGCTTGCCGATGGCAAAGTAACCGCAGAGGAGCAAATTGAGATGCTCTCTCTTTCGATAATAGTGAAAAATGATCGGGGCAAGTTGGAGGGAAATCTGGATGTCATGAAACAGAGTGGATTGTCCGATAGTGAACTGGCCGGAGCAGTGGAAAATTTTGAAAAAGAAATGACCAGTTTTTTGGCATTGGTCGATGCCGGAGCGGTGATCACCGACGCCGCGAGTGTCTCCAGCGATCAGTTCTTCAGTGCCGGCTCCAGCAGTATCGGGAAACTGGCTGCGTTGAACGCCGGCGGTATCGAACTTCTAAAAAAGTTCGCTGATGCTGATATTGCTGCCCAGCAACAGCACCGTAATATATTAACCTTGGTCGCGCTGGCAACGTTGGTTGTATGCGGCTATATGGCCGTTGGAATTACCACCTCAATTCGCTTGTCTGTAGAGGGGATTCAGGAAAATACCCGGCGGTTATCCAACGGGAATTTCGCCACACGTTTTACTCTGGTAACGAAAGATGCGTTCACAGATATCGCCAACAGCCTCAACGATATGATCCTGTCAGTGGCAAACCTGGTCGAAGGTATTCAACACTCGTCCCGCTCTGTTACCAGCACCACGGAAAAGCTACAGCATGTCGCTGCAACCAGCCAAGAGCAGGCCGGCAGTCAACGTGAACAGACCAATCTGGTCGCCACCGCGGCCACAGAGATGGCTGCAACGGTAAAAGAAGTGGCGGAACACTGCAGCGTTGCCAGTGAAGCGACACAGAATGCCCAGGCGACGGCGGAAAACGGGGAGAGTATTGTCAAAAATGCCGTGGTGGCCATTAATGAATTAGCCGCTGATGTGGACAATGTCTCGACCAGCATTGTGAATTTGGAATCCGAGGTGAGCGATATTGGCAGTGTTATCGATGTTATTAAAACCATCGCTGAGCAAACCAACTTGCTGGCCTTAAACGCCGCTATCGAAGCCGCCCGCGCCGGTGAACAAGGGCGAGGGTTTGCGGTTGTGGCCGATGAGGTGCGCGGTCTGGCCAGTCGCACACAGCAATCCACTTCAGAAATTCAAACGATGATAGAGAAGCTGCAAGTGGGCACCAGTAAGGCGGTGAGTGCGGCAAAGGCCGGCAAAAGCCAGGCCACGCTGGCGGTAGAGGAAATCACCAAGGCCGGCGATGTGCTGCAGCAAATCCGGGTGGATGTGGATCGCCTGCTTGGCCTGAACTCTCAGATTGCAACGGCTACAGACCAGCAGTCCCAGGCGGCGGAAGACATCTCGCAAAATACCAATTATCTCGACGCCGCCGCACAATCGATCCACGGTCAGGCAACTGAGGCCGCGCAATACGGTAGCCAGTTGCTTGGTTATGTCGCCGAGTTACATGCTGCCAGTGAGCGATTCACTATCAAGGAAAAAGTGCTTTAGCCTGACCCGGGGTAGCTGCGTTTGAAAAATACCTTGTCCTTAGGAGACTACAGGTGATGATATTCTCGACACTTCTCACTTGGTGCACGCTGACGTTACCCGAAGAAGCTGCACCGATAGTGGTGTTGTCACTCAATGCAAGCGCTACTTTACGAAGCTAATTTTTTTTGGTTGCCGGCTTTTTAGCGATCAGGAAAATACTCATCAGTCGCTTGGCCTCCTGATTCAGTTTATACTCGATAGCAAATCCGGTTTCCTTTATTGTATCCTCCAGCGCCTGCCGGGTTACTATCTTGACCGCCGGCGCCAACCCAAAAAGCTTACCTATGGGAGCGATAAAGCGAAAATGGTGCATGGTGTTTCCCAGGCAAACGGTGCTGCTGACAAAAACGCCGCCGGGTCTCAATATCTGATAGACATGCTGAACCACCTTTTCCCAGTCATCCATTAAATGCAGAATATTTAACCCCAATACCGCGTCCAGTGATTGATCCTCTACCGCCAGGTCCTCCATTGCCACGGCGTCGAAGCTCAGGTTGTCGATACTCTCCTGCGCCAGTTTACGTTCAGCAATCTCGATCATCTTGGGGGAGGCATCGATCGCATGGTAGTGCTGCACATGCGGAGCGTGGATCAGGGCGGTTGAACCCGTGCCACACCCGAACTCCAGCACCTGCATATGCGGGCGAAAATACTGCTGTGTTACCCGTAGCTTTTTTTGGTATGTCTCCTCGTCACTGACCGGTGTTTTGGCATAGCGTTCGGCAATTCGGTCCCAAAATTTGATTGAATAATCTGTCATTTTTACTCCAGTGCCAATATGCGGGTATTGGAAGAATACGGTGCCAAGGGGTGCGGCTGACCTGTGGGTAAATCCGCTGCGAATCGGTCAGAGATGATAGCAATGCAAAAAGCGAATGAAAATGCTAAGCTGCGCATTTTATGTATACGTATTTGTATGGACTGGCGATCGATTAAATTTGACTGGAACCGCGCGCGGGCTTTTCTCGTTACTGCGGAGGAGGGGTCGTTGTCGGCTGCGGCGCGCGCCTTGAATATGACCCAGCCCACCCTGGGCCGCCAGGTAGCGGCGCTCGAACAGGAATTGGGCGTGGCGCTGTTCGAGCGTTGCGGTAAGGGGCTGGAGCTGACGCCGAGTGGTTTGGACCTGGTCGAACATGTGCGAGCGATGGGGGCCGCGGCAAACGCCTTCTCGTTGACCGCCTCGGGACAGGCCGATTCGGTTGCAGGGCATATTTGCCTCTCTGCCACCGAGGTAATGGCTGTGTTCGTATTGCCAGCCATTGTGCAAAAGCTGCGACGGCAGCAACCGGGTATTTACGTAGAAATTATCGCTTCCAATAGTGTTAGTGATTTAAAGCGCAGAGAAGCCGATATTGCCATCCGCTCGTTCAGGCCCACACAGCCCGACCTTATCGCAAAAAAACTGCGCGATATCGACATGCGCTTGTATGCGTCCGCGGCTTATCTCGAGCAACTGGGTCGCCCCGCTTCGCTGGCAGCACTCAATGAGGCGGATTTTATCGGTTTTGACTCAACCAATCGCTATATCGCAGCGCTGCGTGAACATGGCGTCGATGTAACGCTCGATAATTTTCCAGTGATGACCGAAAACCATATTGTGCATTGGGAGCTGGTAAAAAAGGGGGCTGGTATCGGTGTTATCCAAACGGATGTCGGCGACGCAGAACCCTCGGTTGAGAGAGTCTTGCCGGACCTCCCGGCGTTTAATGCCGAGGTGTGGCTGGTCGCTCACCGCGAACTCAAGACTAGCCGACGCGTTCGCGTAGTTTACGACTTCTTGACCGCTGAGCTTTCTTGAATAACCAGTCCGGACTGGGCCGGGGCTGTTTTTTTAGACACGCTATAACGTTTTTCCTGGATTTTTTTGAAGAATTTATAAAAGGTTCGTCAGGCGATAGATGTAAACAAATATAGCAGAGGGTCGGGTAGATACACAGTTCTCCTATTTTCTGTCACTGGTTATTGCCACTGGCGCATGTAAGCTGCTCAATAGCCTGGTGCTGGGTAAGGAATACCTGACCGCTTAAACGTTGAAGGAACTTGGTCTTTTTAAGGCAATCCATCACCGGTCCTTTGACTTCGCTTAGATGAAAGCTGAGGTCCAATTCGGTCAGGCGCTCGTTGATCGCCTCCAGCGTCTCCAGAGCACTCATATCGATCTCGTTGATTGCCGAACACATTAATACTACGTGCTTTACCTGATGGTTTTCCGCCAGCAACGCATAGACTTTATCCTCCAGGTAAGCGGCATTGGCAAAATACAGACTCTCGTCGACTCGCAGTGAGATAATTTGCGGGTGGGTAGTGACGTTGTGGCGCAGGATATTGCGAAAATGTTCAGTGCCCGGCACTTCACCGACTATGGCAATATGGGGGTGTGAGGTTTTGTAGAGGTGCAGCGCAATCGATGCCAGTACACCGCTGAGCACACCGTGCTCGACGCCGAGCAGCAGGGTTACGGCAATAGTGATGACAAGGCCGATAAAATCCGATTTCGAATAGCGCCAGGTCTGGCGCAGCAGAGAAAAATCCACCAGTGATAAAACGGCGACGATAATCGTCGCCGCCAGCGTGGCTTTGGGCAAATAGTACAACAACGGCGTTAAAAACAGCGCGGCGAAAGCAATGCCCAGCGCTGTAAAAATACTGGCTGCCTGAGTCGCGGCGCCGGCGTCGAAATTGACAATTGAACGGGAAAAACCCCCGGTAACGGGGAAGCCGGCGCTGACCGCCGAGGCCACATTGGCACCGCCGAGGCCGATCAGCTCCTGGTCGGGATCGATGCGTTGGCGGCGTTTGGCCGCCAGGGTTTTGCCGACTGATACCGACTCCACGTAGCCGATAATGGAGATCAATAGTGCGGAGCCGGCCAGCGACGACCACAGCTCAGCGGAGAAGACCGGCAGTTGGAGACTGGGCAATCCACGCGGAATTGCGCCTACCAATGCCACGCCCTGTACCTGCATATTCAGCAGGTAAGCGGTGACAGTGGTGACGATCACCACGATAACGGGTGCCGTCTTGGCAAGCACCGCCGCGTTGGCGGGGGTGAAGCCGACCCCCGTCAACGCGCCTTTAAGACCTTTGCGGGCCCAGAACAAAAACACCAGGGCGCCGGCGCCTATGGCCACAGTAGGGAGATTGACCTGATGCAGATTGCGCCACAGCGATATCCCCAGCTCCAGCAGATTCTCGCCGCGGGCCTCAACACCCAGTATATGCTTTAGCTGGCTGAGGGCGATAATCAGGCCGGAGGCAGTAATAAAACCGGCCACCACCGGATGGGAAAGAAAGTTGGCAAAAAAGCCGAAACGCAGCAGCCCCATGGCGATCAACATCAGACCCGACAGCAGGGCCAGGGCGATGGCGGCGCCGATGGCGTCGGCGTGGCCGGCATCGACAACCCCGGCAATCGCGGCGGCGGTCATCAGCGAAGCCACCGCCACCGGGCCTACCGACAGGGTGCGGCTGCTGCCAAACAGCGCATAGACCACCAGCGGCAGAATGCTCGCATACAAGCCCATCTGCGCGGGCAGACCGGCGAGCATGGCGTAGGCCAGCGACTGGGGGATCAGCATAACAGTGACGATCAGCGCGGCGATCAGGTCACTGCTCAGCAGTTGCCGGTTATAGCCTTTGGCCCAGTCGAGTGCGGGCAGATAGCGCTGCCATGCGGGAGTCCGCATCAGGCGCCGGCTTTAACCGGCTTGGCCAACCACTCCCTGCCTTTGAGCATGGCCCTCCAGTAAATCGGTGGCAATATCGCTTCTTTTAACCACCAGGCGGTACGGCTGGGCTTGGTGCCGTCGATCACCCAGCGCGGGAAACTCGGCAGCAACTTGCCGCCGTAGCCGAACTCGGCCAATACGATTTTGCCCCGCTCCACCGTCAACGGACAGGAGCCATAACCGTTGTAGTGAGCCACTCCCTTGACCACGCCCATGTCTTCGAGCACATTGTTGGCCACCACCGGCGCCTGCATGCGCGCCGCCGCCGCGGTCTTGGCGTTGGGCGCATTGATGACGTCGCCGAGCGACCAGATATTGTCAAACTGTTTGTGACGCAGTGTGGTCTGGTCCACATCCACCCAGCCGGCGGCATCCGCCAGCGGGCTGGCTTTGATAAAATCCGGGGCACACTGCGGCGGACAAACATGAATCATGTCGAACTCCCTGGCCACAAGTTCGCGATTACCCCGATCGTCCTGCCGTTCGAACCAGGCGGTTTTTGCCTCACCGTCGATCTTCACCAGGTTGTGGGAAAAACTGAGTTGGGCGCGGTATTTTTCCACATAGGCCATCAGTGCCGGCACATAGTCCTTGACCCCGAATAAAACGGCTCCGGCGTTGTAAAAGCCGATCTCAATATTGTCGAGCAGTTGCTGCCGGTACCAGTGATCTGCCGACAGATACAGGGCTTTCTGCGGCGCGCCGGCGCATTTGATCGGCATCGGCGGCTGGGTAAACAGTGCCCGCCCGGCCTTCAGGTTTTTCACCAGTTGCCAGGTGTACTGCGCCAGATCGAAGCGGTAGTTGGAGGTGACACCGTTGTGTCCCAGGGTCTCGGGCAGTCCCTCGATAGCCTGCCAATCCAGTTTGATACCCGGTGCAACGATCAGACGGCCGTAGTAAATCGGCTGGCAGTTTTCCAGTGTTACACAATTGTTTTGTGGATCGAAAGCTGCCACCGCCGCTTTTATCCACTCCACCTCTGTGGGGATGAGTGACGCCAGGGTTTTCACGGTTTTCCCCGGCTCGAAGACTCCCGCTCCGACCAGGGTCCAGCCGGGCTGGTAATAGTGCACTTCAGCCGGATCGATTACGGCGACTGAAACCTGCCGGTCTCTTGCCAGCAGGCTCGACGCCGCAGCGATACCGGCGGCACCGGCGCCGACAATCAACACATCGTAGTGTCGTTGCGTGCCGTTGCCCTGGCGATAACCGGCAATGCGCCGGGCGACGCTGCTCATATCGTAGCCCGCGGCCTTGGCGGCGGCGAGGATTTGCGCCGCCGTCATGCCCTGGCGCGCCTGCGCCAGCGACCACAGTGTCATACTGCGCGTGCCGCTGCGGCAGTAGGCGTGTACGGGTTTTGCCAGGCGTGTGTAGGCGCGTTGGAATTCGGCGGCGTTCTCGTCCGTCACCTTGCCCGATAACACTGGCAGGTAGACAAACTCGAGTTGTGCCTGCTGTGCGGCCTGTTGTATCTCGACCATATTCGGTTGGTCGGCGCCCTCGCCGTCGGGGCGGTTGCAGATAATTGACTTGACGCCGGCCGCCGCCAGTGTGGCCACCTCCGCGGGCAGTAGCTGTCCGGAAACGGAAAACTCTTTATTGACTTGCTGTTTGTTCATCGCTGTTTCACTCTGTATTTTATTTTTTCAGGGCCGCCGTGTTGGTGTGACCGTAAGCGCTAAGAAAAAGCATTTATGGGTATTTTCAGGTATACCTCGCCGTTGTCTTCTGCGCACGGCAGGTGCCCGGCGCGCATATTGACCTGCAGCGAGGGCAGAATAAGTTTGGGCATATCCAGGGTGGCGTCACGCGCCTCGCGCATCTTGACAAACTCCGCTTCGCTGATGGTGCGGTTGACATGGATATTGCTGTCGCGCTCGGCGGCGACCGTTGTTTCGTACTCCACCTCGCGGCCGTTGCCGCAGTAGTCGTGACACATAAACAGCCGGGTTGAGTCCGGCAGGCTCAGGACGCGTTGAATCGAGTGGTATAACTGGCGGGCGTCGCCGCCGGGGAAATCCGCGCGGGCGGTGCCGCTGTCGGGCATAAACAGGGTGTCGCCGACAAAGGCCGCATCACCGATTACGTAAGTCATACAGGCCGGTGTGTGCCCCGGGGTGGACAGGGCGTGGCCGAGCATACCACCCAGTTCAAAAGTATCACCATCGTTAAGCAAGACATCAAACTGGGAGCCGTCGCGACAAAACGCCGTGCCCTCGTTGAATACCTTGCCAAAGGTCTTTTGCACTGTGGTGATATGGGCACCGATAGCGAGTCTACCGCCGGCGTGTTCTTGAATATAGGGGGCCGCCGAGAGGTGATCGGCGTGCACGTGAGTCTCAAGAATCCACTGTAACGACAGTTCGTGTTTGACTATGTAGGCGATAATCTGGTCGGCGCCCGTGAAGCTGATGGTGCCCGAGGCCTGCTCGAAATTCATCACCGAATCGATCACCGCACAGGCGTTACTGGTCGGGTCTTTGACGATATAGGAAAAAGTATTGGTCGCCTCGTCAAAAAAAGGCGTCACAACCGGCCGGGTGTCTATATCCGGTTGAAAAGGTAGTTGTGCGTGCATCGCGTGTCCTCCGGGCTGAGATATCAGTCGTTGTCAGGAGAGTTCAATGGTGCTTTTCCGGCTATATCGATACCGGCACCCCCTGCAGAGCTCTGTAGGGAGAGCTACAGCCAGATTTATGCCATCGCCCGGGAAACGGGATGGAAAAATTTAACTTATTGAAAATATTGGATTTTTCTTTATGCCCCGCAACCCTTGCAGGCGGCTTTGAATACTGATTCAATAGCAAGTCTGCCAAATATGGCAGGCTCTCTGACAAATATGGCAAAGGTGATCAGCGATGGAAGTAATCGCCAAAGACACCGATCGCGGTGTTGCCCGCATGCTCGACGGCTATGATCACCCGGCCATCCTGGTGACTGCCGACTACCGTATCCTGGCCACCAATGAGCGCTATCGACAGAGCTTCGGCAGTATTGCCACCGATGCGCCGGCTTATTGTTACCGGGTCTCCCATGGTTACGACAGCCCCTGCGACCAGGCCGGCGAGGAATGTCCACTGGCGGCGGCCAAGGCTTCCGGACAGAAGGAGCGCGTATTGCATGTGCACCAGTCCCCGCGTGGCAAAGAGCATATTGATGTGGAGATGCTGCCGATTTTTGACGAGCGCGGCACCTTAAAATATTTTGTCGAACTGTTGAAGACGGTTGCGGTGGCCAGCGTCGGAGCCAGCAGGCAAGCGCTGATTGGCGCCAGCCGTGCTTTCAATAAGATGTTGGGATTGGTTTCCCGGGTGGGGCCGAGCAATGCCGCGGTATTGTTGCTGGGTGAATCCGGCAGCGGCAAAGAACTGGTGGCTCACGCATTGCACGAGACCAGTCATCGCGCCGGCAAGCCTTTTGTGGCACTGGAGTGTGCCGGCCTTACCGAGACATTGTTCGAAAGCGAATTGTTCGGCCACCTGAAGGGTGCGTTCACCGGTGCCAACTATGCCAAGCAGGGGCTGGTGGAGGCGGCGGACGGCGGCACCCTGTTTCTCGATGAAATCGGCGATATCCCCTACGCGCTACAGGTTAAATTGCTGCGCTTGATCGAAACCGGGACCTACCGGCCGGTGGGGAGTTCGCAGACCAAGAGAGCCGATTTTCGCCTGATCTGCGCCACCCATAAAAACCTCTGGCAAATGGTGGAGGCGGGCAGTTTTCGCCAGGACCTCTACTACCGTATCAATGTGTTCCCGATCCATATTCCGTCGCTCGCCGAGCGCAGTGAGGACGTCCCGCTGATTGCCAATGCCCTGCTCAAGCAGCTCGGTGACCAAACCCACTACCGTTTGACGGAATCGGCGATGGCCCTGTTGCGGGGGCACAACTACCGCGGCAATATCCGCGAGCTGAGGAATATTCTGACGCGCGCCACGGTGCTTGCCAACACCACCGTGATCGATCGGCAGGTGATTGCCGAGTGCCTCGACGATCGCGGGGCCGCGGGCGACGGACCCGGGACTCAGGTCGACCTGAATGTTCAGATCGACCTCAAGACCCTGGAGCAAAACTATTTGCGCGGACTGCTGCAGGCGTATGGGGGCGATAAGGAGAAGGTGGCACAGATCGCCGGTATCAGCGTGCGTTCGCTCTATCGCAAGTTGCAGGAGATCCTGCCCCCGCAGGAGCAGGGGTGACCGCTGGCAAACTCGGAATGCCGTCGCGGTGAAGAGTAAAGCTGTCCTTATCAATGTAATAGCTCACTGTATGGAATGTCTTTAAAAGGATACTGCTCCATAAAGAAGAAGGGGTTGTTGGCCACGCCATATCGGCTTCTGGTTATGAGGCCCAATCCCATGCTCAACCCGTGAACCGGCAGGTAGTTAGCGCCTAAATTACTTTGATTGTAAAAGTGGCCCAACTCGTGGCTGAATGTTCGCGGATCGGCCAGCGATTGCGGGTGGCCGGTCACAACATTGCCTAATGTAATCGCTTCCCCATTGAGAAAATTATTGCGTCTGTCCTCATACACATAGACCCCCTCCCTGAATTCGGGAGAAGCCCCGCGCGAAGAATAGAGCCCAACCGAGTGCCCGACGGTGCGGTTAAGTATGCCGCCGTAGAGATTGTTTTTGCCTCCACGAGTCCCATCAATCACGTAGCCTTTCAGGTAATCAGAAAAATGGTTGATAAAGAAGTTGGCAAACTGATTCGTCTTGAAGAGCTTGGTCATTCCTAAGTCCACAGGAATAAATGCGGCCAGCGCACCTCTCAATGCACCTTTACCGTCACCACCCATTAACCGCCCATTAATAGCACCTGAAGCCAACCTTGCGCCCAAACTGGGTGAGACAGTCGCCGCATAATTGCCCAGCCCGCCGGCAACCGCGCCAGTCAGAGCCCCTTTAAAGCCGGCCTGTATGCTATCCCCGAGACTGGCTCCGTTAAACGCAGCCATTGATACTCCGGCGGCAAAGCCAGCCGCCGCACCTCCCGCGGCACCGGTTATCAGGGTAGAGGCAGCTATGGAGCTACCGACATTGGTACCGACCAGAGCGCTGGCGGCCCAGCTGGAAGCCGCGCCATAGGTCGCTACGCTGATGACGGCTACGGCTACAAATTGAAAAACCTTGTTTTTGAAAAGTTTTTTGAAAAAGTACCCACTTGGATCAGTGTACTTCAGCGGGTTATTCATGGCATAAGCATAGCGGTTGTAACTTTGAGTACTGGCCGGGTCCTGAATCAGCGGATCGGCCTGCAGGAAACGTCCGAGGCGAGGATCGTAGACTCGCCCGTTCATATGCACAAGCCCTACCTCGTCCAGCATTTCGTGCCCGGTGAAACCGTGAGTGGTAATGCTGTGGTCAAAGCTCACCAGTTCGGCAGCCGTGAGTGCATGCCAGTCCTGGGCTGCCCGACGCTGCCCCCAGGCATCGAAACTCATTGTCTGGAGAACCGTTCCCGCCCGATCCGTAATGGTGTCGATAGAGCCCAGATGATCTTTATACAGGTAGTGCGTGTTTTCGCCGGTCTCGGCACCCAGGGCATCGCGGGAGACCGTAATCAAGACGTTGCCCGGCAGGTAACGCCTGATTTCCCGGGTGCCGTCGGGTTTTGTCGTTTTCTCCACGTCACCGATATAGCGTGTGGTGGTGGTGCCGCCGGCACCGGTATCGGTGCGCAGATAGCGGGTGCGCTGCGGGCCGTACTTGAAAGTCGTGGAGTGAGAGCCTTTGTCGATTCGGTAGGGTTTGTCGAAGGTGGTATAAGCAAGCGTGCGACCGTTGCCGTCGCTGGTCATATTGCCGTTAGCGTCGTATTGGTAAGTGACGCCATCAGAGGTTTCACAGACGGCGCGCGGGCCGAAGCCGTTGCTGCATTGGCTGCCGTAGCGGTAGTCACCGACGTCAGACTTGAACGTAATATTGCCGAGGCCATCGTACTGTAACGTCTGCGCGGCACGGCCGGTGACCTGCGCGGATACCAGTCGATTGAGATTGTCGTAGTCGAAGTGCTCGTGCAGGTTTTTGCCACCGCTGTAATCGTAACGGTCCACCAGATTATTGATGTCGTCCCAGCTATAGGTGTGATCCTGTATATCGCCAAGCCCCGGCGCCAGCTCACTTGATAACGCCAGCAGGCGGCCGGTAGCGGCGTCATAGCTGTTGCGGCTGGTCACGCCGTTGCCGCCCAGTGACTCGGTCACATTGCCGCGCAGGTCCATGCTGACCACGGTGTAGTAAGGCGTTTGTTGGCCGTTGATGCTGTTGGCGTCGACCACCTGGTGGAGGTAACCGCGGGCGTTGTAGCGGTTCTCGATGGCACTGTTCCGCCAGTCGCCGTTGCCGCCTGCGTCGTAGAGCTGGAAGTCGCGGCCGTACTGGTCGTAGGTCGCCTTTTCATAATGATTGTCGTCGCCGTCACCGCCGAGGTTAGTGGCGGTTTCATCGATGCGACCGAAATTGTCGTAGTACAACTGCTTGATGTAGCCGCTGGTACTGTCCTGAACCAGTTCCAATGCGGCCAGCCCAAAGCCGCTCAGCGCGTTGTTGTACTGCCAGGTGGCGTTGCTCTCGACACTGCCGTCTGCGCGCCGGTCCACGCGGCTGACCATGCGTCCCAGAATATCGTAGTCCATTGTGCTGATCTGACTTTTAGCGTCTGTTTCGGTCAGCAGTTCGCCGAAGACATTGTAGGTGTAGTGCCAGTCGCCTTTATCCGGATCGCTCATAGCGATTTTGCGCCCCAAGTGGTCGTAGCTCATGGTGATCACAACCGTGCGGGGGTCGGCAGGTGTGCCGTGGCTGGTGCTTGTTTCCAGGTTTCCTTCAACGTCGTAGGTATGGGTAACGCGGCCATTGTCGTGGTCTGCCACCTGGATTGGTTCCCCAAGGGCGTTGTGAGTTTGCGTGTTCACATGGCCGAGGGGATTGGTGGTGGTCGTGATATAACCGCTGTATGCCACCGTGACATCGCCGTTGACGCCGGGCAGGTCGGTGCGAATCACCCGGCCCAGGATGTCGTACTTCATTTCGGTCCAGTACCGGGCAACACCGCTGTGAGGTTCGGATGTTCGCTTCACTCTGCCCAGGTGATCGTACTCGGTATCCTGGTATGACCAACTACCGTCGAAAGTGCGCACAGCGGTGCGAATCTCGCGCCCGAGCTGGTCGTTGATAACATAGCTGGTGCCGCCGCCGGCCCGGGTGGTGGTTATCTTGTAATGGCCACTGGCGGGGCAGGAGCCGTCGCAGTAACTCCATAACGTACGACTCCAGCCGCCGGTGCTGGTGTATTCCTGGACTGTGCGACCAAATGCACCGTAGTCCACACTGGCGGTAACGCCGTTCACATCGCGTGTCAGTGTCGCCTGGCCCCGTGCGTTTCTGGCCAATACCTGCCGGGTGACCTGACCGTACCCATTCTTGGTCACATCGATATAGCGACCGATGCTGTCGTATACCGACTCACTGACGCGCGTTGTGACTCCCTGCCCGCCCTGACTGGTTTTGATCGTATTGCCGAATTGATCACGCTCGTAAGTCGTGGTCAGCGCCAGGGTGGGCCGATCGGGTTCGACGATTTCCGTCGCCAGCAACCCGCTGTGAGCACCGCTGGAGTAGTAATTGAAAACGGATACGCGGGTTTTGGCAGCAAGGCCATCTCGACGGGCGGTGACTTCGGCACGCGTCAACCGACCCAACTCGGCGTAGCTGAAACTGGTGCCGTGCAGGTTCAGACTCTGGCCGGTCCCGTACTGATTGACCGAGGTTTTGGTGAATGTCTCTCCATTGCCTGTGGTTACGGCAGTGATGGTTTCCGGATTGCCGTGGCTGTCGTAACTGCTGGTGGTGGTGACAGTTTGCAGCGCCGTCGCACTGACATCCAGGTTATCGCTGTTGCTCTCATTGGTGCTGGTCTGGTAGGTGATTTCCTTACTTTCAGCAACATAAGGCTGATAAGGCCCCGCCGGTGGTGCGCCGGTGCCGTTCCAGCCTTGCAACTTCCAGATGTTGTCAGTACGGCTGAGAATTGCACCGGTGGCCGTGCGTACCTCAGTGCTCAGGGGGTAGCCGATGAAGGGGAAGTCCTGTCGATAGGTGGTAGTGGTTTCCACGCCGGTTTGTTCATCCCGGGATTTAACCTTGTGAAAGCCTAGAAACCCCCGTCCACCGGCTTGAATTTTTGCCTCGCCATAATAATAACTGACGTTGTTGGCGGCACTGGCGTTGATACCCGGTAAGTCGCCCGCTGCCGGAGCGGAGGAAGAAACACGTGTCACCACATAAACCGGCGCTCGCCATTCGAGGGTCGGTTGGTAGGTGCCGGTTACGGGGTTGGTCTTACCGAAACTATGGTTGCCGGCGGGCAGCTCCCAGCCGCCGTTTAGATGCTCGTAAAAGAGACTGAAACTGGTAAAACAGTAGTTGACTATTTCCCTGGGCTGCTGGGCATTAAAGAAAACGACGGGTCGATTGCTACACTGCTCCCGGGTGCTGACGTCGATATTGTTGTAGTGATTGCTGTCGGTCAACGACTTGTACGTGATATTGGTGTTTTGACCGAGACCGTTGTCGATACGGGTGATGACATTCAACGGCTGGTCAGCGGGGTTGTTACCGGGAAAGTTAAACAGGTAATTGCGCGTTACATAGATATAGTCAGGCAGGCCATCGCCGGTGAAATCAACAAATTGATGGGCGTCCTTGGCGTTGCCGGAGGTGTTGCGCCAGGGTAGGGCAAGGTTGAAGCCGGTGTGGTTCCAGGTCCGCACATACATCTTTTTTGCAACCGGGTCGTGCCAGATCAAATCCGGGAAACCGTCCCCGTTGTAGTCGGTGAACTGGACCTGGTTGTCCTTTGGCAGAGTGCCCAGACTGATCGGGGCATTGAAACCGTCGCCGTTGTTAATCCGGTACTGCCACTCACTGGCGGTATCGGTCTGGCCATAGACAATGTCTGCCAGGCCGTCGGCATTTAAGTCGATAATGCGTGCCCGTTTCGGAACTGCAGGCACGTTGCTTGTGTAAGTGCTGAAGGTTTCGTCGCCGTTGTGCACGCTGATATTGTAGGCGGAGAATACGCAGCCACCCCCGAGACCACAACTGCTGTCGACAGTTTTGTAATGCCCGTAGATGTCCGTCATGCCGTCGCCGTTGAAATCAGCAAATTGCGAATCTTTTAGCGACAGGTAGGTATTGCTCTTCCCCACGAGGTAATCTATGGTCAGTGTCACCTCCGGGCCGAAGTGGTAGTAGTGATCGGAACCCAGCGGCTGGGACGGGTCCGGCTGCATATAGCGCACCCGCACTTGTGCAGACGTCACATACAGCACGTCAAGGAGACCGTCGCTGTTGATATCGACAAACTTGGCGTCCTCAGTGGTCACCGGAGTGGCCAAGGGAGAGGCTGACAACCTCCAACCGCCACCTGCTTGCGGTTTGGACAGGAATACCCGCCAGCGTCCACTGCGCTTGTTGTAGACAATGACGTCGTGCCGACCGTCGGCGTTGTAGTCGATGACTTCCATATTGACCGCTTCGCTGCCCACATCTTCACCAAATGTCACCTCTGTTGCGCCGGTGCTGAAAACCGCCGCCTGCAGTTGCGTACCGTCGGAGACCGCATATTTGAGTTGGTGGTCGGTGTCGCTGCCGTCGAGGTCCCACTCCAGCCAGACCAAATCCATAAAACCGTCACCGTTAATATCTGCCGGCCTGTAGTCAAATACCCCTCGGTCGTCTTTTGGTGACAGGTTAAGGCTGCTGATATGGTTGGCGGAGAAACCCGGCTGCGGCACTGACCAGGTCAAGTCTGTCGGGGTTAAGTAAACGCCACCGGCCCGTTCCCGCACTGTTTCGAGTTTGCTGATCTTATTGGCCGCGCCACCGACCGGCAGATAGGTGAAGTCGTAGCGATTGATGGTTGTGCCGTTGTTTCTTACCTCGATACCGGCCAGGCGTTTTTTGGTTTCAAATACATAACCGGCAATATAAGCCTGTATGGGGTCCGAGCGATCATTCAGCTCATAGTCAAACACGATTTCCGCGTTGGGGCTGTTGCCGCCGCCGTATGCGTACTGAATCGTATCGATAAGGTGGCCGTCACTGTTATTGATGTAGTTATAGTCAATACCGTTACCCGCGCTGTCCTCGAACCGGCTGAGGGCCCAGGTCACGGTGGCTGTTGGCCCACCCTGCTGGCGTGTATCGGCGGTGTTGCCATAGTAGCTGATAGATCCGTCTTTGCGGACTACCGTAAAGTACTCGGGGTGCCCGCGAGTTCCACCGTGGGATGTGATGCGCGAGTAGCTGTCAATTTCCGTAGTGTAAACAGCGCCTACAGCCCCGTAGGTAAAACCGTTGTCGACAATCAAGCGTTGGCCGTCCAGACAGAAACGATCGTGTTCACTGAACGTAATCGGCTTGGCCAGTGCATCCTGGGAGAGTGTTTGGCGGCAGCGGTTGATACCCGACATACCCGTTACCGTCCACCCCTTTCCTACAATCCCATTGCGGTTTTGACTCGAGTAGGCCAGGGAAATCTCCGGTGCGACACCAGCGGTGCCCTCCGGAGTTGGAATCGGAATGCGGTAGACGGCTGCACCGGATTCATCCACCCGGAATTGCCCGGCCGTTGCGCCAACGCTGTCCGAGGCACCGCTGTCCGGCGCCGCCGGCTTGGCTGCCGGTGCGGGCGGCGCCTGTGGCGGCAGCACGATCGTGACCTCTACGGGGATAACCGCAGTATAGCCACTGCAGTTGTCCCGGTTGCAGGCTTTTACCCGATATTCATAGACTCCGCCGGCACTCACCTGAATATCGGCCGTCAGGCTGTCGCTGGTTTGTATCTCTTCCCAGCTACCACCACCGGGGCCACGTTGTTCGAGTACATAGTTATCGATGCGCACGCCATCGGCTATCCCCCAAATAAGGGAAAGGTTGCCGCTGTCATCGGGTAGTGTGGCTATCTGAATGCCGCCCGGCACGCCGGGTGCGGGGTAGGGGATATAAACTGCCAGACCCGTGCCGCCCGGCGTGAAGCCGCTGCAGTGGTCAATGTCGTTGGCGCAGGATTGAATCCGGTGGTAGTAGGTCTGCCCGTAAACGCCACCGGTAAAGCTGTAGCGGGTGGTATCCGGTGAGAGTGACGGCAATAGCGTACCGTCCCGACTCAGGCGGAAGAAATTATTCACTCCCGGCGCCGGGTTGATAAACTCGTTCGGCAGCACCCAGCTAAGGCTGTAGTTGCCCGCGCTGCTGACCGCACCCTCGAGTCGGAAGTCGCCCGGCGCCCCCGCAATCGGATAGGGGCGCACCAGCACCGTAATCGGGTCGCTGACCGTGACGGCATCGGCGTTGGCTGCCCGAACGCGATAAGTGTAGCGGGCGTCGGTGGCGGTATAGTTATCCGGCTGGTCAAAATACTCCTGGCCGGCGATGCCGTCGCTGTTGGGCACGACACTGCCCTGGTCATTGAGCAGTTCCACGGTGGTTGCCACACCGGAGGTTGACCACAGCACTTTGTAGCGACCGTAGTAGCCGGCATCATAAGTGTTGGAACCCACCGAGCCCACGTCAGTCGAGATACTTACCCCGGGTGCGGGATAGCGAACCGTAGCGCACTGTGCCCCGGTGTAAGCGCTACTGGCATCTGCATTGCGTGCTCTTACTCGATAGCAATAGGTGCCGCGGGCGCGGCTGCTGAATGTCTTGCTGCGCTGACTGTTGTTTTGTACGGTGCTCCAGTTGCCGCTGTTGAACCGTTCCTGCAACTCATAGCTGCCGACGGTGCCGGTGGCGGCGTTCCAGGATACGGTGTAGTTGCCGGTAGTCAATGGATTGGCATCGGACAGGGCGAAGCCGCTGATAGCGCCCGGCTGACAGTAGGGCTTGCGAATGCCTGCGCCGTAGCGATAGGGCCCCCACCCGCTGTAATACCCACCCAATTGGTAGCGGGCCCGGACGGCAAATTCATAGTCGTAACCGGCGGGCAGATTTGAACGCGAGTATGACGTGGAGGTATGGGTTGAGGACAGGGTGGACCACGCCGACCAGTTGCCGCCGGACACCCGCTGGCGTTGGATGACTTGGTAAAGGCCGGCGCCGGTTGCGGCGCCCCAGCGCACGGTAAAATCACTGGCGTTGCCGCAAGTCAGGCTGGTTGGTGAGTAAGTGATGGTTCCGGGGGTTCCGGGCAGCCTGGTTACCGTGGTTCGGGTCTCGCCGGACCAGGCTTCCGAATCAAACCGATCCACTTCCTTCAGTGTTGGCCACCCGGTGAGCAAGGTGTAGTGGCGACGCACGAACGCCTTATAGCGGTAGGTACCATTGCCGCGATTGAGTGACAAAGAATAGCTTGCCGCAGGTATGCGGCCGGTTTGCGCAATAATTGTCCAGGCACCGCCGTTAACACTTTCATAGATATCGTAACTTATTTCCTTTTTGTTACAGACGATGCCATGACAAGTGGCCGGATAGTTGAAATCAGCGTTGATGGTGACGTTGTAGCTGCCATCGGTACTGTGTCCGCCATCGCTGGTACTGGCTCCGGCCGGCCATTGGGCATTGGCCGGTAGCGCAAACAAAGCGGTGATTACCCATAGTGTCCAGGTGCCCAGGCGAAAAGCTCTCCTGTGGCAGGTGTTTACGTGACAACGACCTGTGTGAGCTGTGCCTATACGCTTGCAACACTGGGTTATTGTGTGGATGAAAGAAAAAGTGTGTGGTGCCGGAAACTGCTGACGGATGCTGTTCATTTCTTAATGCCCTCTCCCTGTTTCAGCGCGGTTTACCTGGAATCGGTTGCTATTTTTCTTGCTTTTTTCGAGCTGCTACGTCTATTCAGTTTTTATACGTTTTCTTTTTTACGTTTTTACTAAAACCTTGCTGATGTTTTTAATCTGCACGAGCCGACTCTGGCTGTTCGCAAGGGCGGGCCGTTTCACAGTAAGGCATCAGTACAGCACATTCTTTCACTGGTGGAAAATCGGCTAAAGGAAAAATTCACTGGTTGCTTTTGATTGGTATTCAAGCAGTGCTGCTGCCTAGTCTAACTCAATGTCCTCGATTGTTGTCAAGTCGTATGAAAGTAAAATTTATTAAATTTATTAAGGAAATATTTATTCAAAATTTGATAATCAAACTGAGTTGAGATAATTAACGCGACAAGTATGCCGCTATTTATATATTTTTCTTCCGCTGTAAACGTTAAGAAATTGGCTTGTAACACCTGTTACTTTTTTCGGCTTTCTATTAACGCAGGTCGAAATATATCCTTTTAGTAAAAGTCGATGTCGGCGCCAGAATGAACGCGACGATGGGTAAGCTATTGTTTTTTTTGATTTTGCTCGCTTTCCTGCGAACGCAGGATTTTAGTGGCGGCTACACATAGGAATTATCAAGTCGGTCGGGCTGGCGCTGGAATACCCACCTTGCTTTATATTTATATCCTATGAAATTTGATTGGCCTTTACTGTCCTACATAGGTGTAAAAAAATATTAGATATCTATATTCAGTGTGACTTTTATTTTTTTTATAGCGAAAATTCTAGTTGGATACCGCAGTTTGCCTATTTGATTACCAGCAAATAGTATTTACTGGATTGCAAATGTGTTGAAGACAGTGGCAATTCAACTGCGGGATGCAGTTATACGAGGGTTTTAGGTAAGGACCACTAGTTTCCAGTATTTTATATTGAAGTATTTCACACAGCTTTTTCGATTAAGCGAGGCTATTGACTCCACTTGTAAATAGTAAAACAGCGTGCCGGCGAGACTTACAGGCTTATTGAAAAAGCGTGTGACAGTTTGGATTGGTTGCCTTCAGGTAGTGGCTTTAGTAGCAGCTTCGAGACCATTGCCGGTATCTGTGATTCCGCATTCGGCGGAGGTGCCGTCCCCGGCAGCCGCAGAACAGGCTTTCGTCACTTAAATCCTCATGACAACTAAATCTGTCTGTTACGCCCTTGTCAGATGCCGTTAATGCTGGGATGCTTAAGCTTATTCCCCTGTAAGGCATCGTCGATGGTTGAACTCCCTGCCGAGTGGTCAAGTGCCACCATTTTCTTGGCAAGTGATTCAATACCTCGCCCTTGACAGGGAATCCCTGTCTGCACCCACAGTATTTAAGAGGAGCTTTGCCATGAGCCAGCGCGATCCCGACGGTCAGTTACTCCCTGTTCGCATCGATGCCACCTCCAATGGTGAGTATGCACCACAAGCTTTGGCCCCCCACAGTGTCGCCGCCAATGAGCTTGCCCAGCGGTGGGCCGGTGACAACGCCCGCCGCACGGGCATGAGTCGGCGGGCATTTATGATGTCGCTGGCCGGTGCGGCGTCGACGCTGATGGCGTTCAACCATATGAACGCGGCGGCGGGGAAAACCGGCGGGCGCTTTGAGCTGGCCGGCGAGGCGGCCCTGGATGAAGCCGCTGCGGCAGAAACCCTGAGCGGTAAAGAATTTATCTTTGATATTCAAGGACATTATGTGAACCCGGAAGGGGAGTGGGTGCGCAAGCTGCCGCCGGGCCGACAGCCGTTTCGACTCAACAATCCCTGTATATTGGATGCGCCGAAAGAGGGGCTCGACTATCTGAAGTGTTTGCGTGCCGATGAATTTATCAAAGACATTTTTCTGGATTCGGACACCGATATGATGGTGCTGTCATTTGTTCCCAGCACGCGAGAGTCGGAACCCCTGACGATAGAGGAAGCCGACCAGACCCGCCGTATTATCGATGCCATGGAAGGCGAGCACCGGTTGATGCTGCACGGCAGGGTTAACCCCAACCAGGCCGGTGATCTGGAGGACATGGAACGCCTGGCGGCGGAATTTCCGATCGCCGCATGGAAAACCTATACCCAATGGGGTCCGAACGGCAAGGGTTTTTTCCTGACCGATGACGTAGGAGAGGCGTTTATCGCCAAGGCCAAGGCTTTGGGCGTGCGCAATATTGCCATCCACAAAGGCCTGTCTTTTGGCCCCAACTCATACGAACACAGCCTTTGCAGCGACATCGGCCCGATTGCCAAGCGCCATCCCGATATGAACTTTATCATCTATCATTCCGGTTACGATGTGAATGTAAAGGAAGAGGCATTTGTGCCGGGCAAAGGTAAGGCCGCCGGTATCGACGTGTTGTGCCAGTCATTGATCGACCACAAAGTCCCGCCTAATACCAACGTCTATGCCGAACTCGGTTCCACCTGGCGCTTTCTTATGCGAGACCCGGAGCAGGCTGCGCACTTACTGGGGAAATTGATTAAGTACTGTGGCGAGCACAATGTACTATGGGGCACAGACTCTATCTGGTACGGATCACCACAGGATCAAATACAGGCATTGCGCGCCTTCCAGATATCATCTGAGTTTCAGGAGCGCTTCGGTTACCCGATGTTGTCGCGGGATTTAAAGGCCAGGATTTTTGGTCTGAATGCCACTAAACCTTACGGTGTCTCCACAGAGGAAGTATTGCGCCGTTCCAAAGCCGATAAGGTTTCCACGAAAAAACAAGTGTATTTGGAGCAACCTGACCCGAGTTTTACGACTTATGGGCCCAAGACCCGGGCGGAGTTTTTACGATTGCGGCGCCAGCAGGGTATGGGGCCGGGCTAATAACTCATAGTTGTTGGGGGGCGCTGTTAACGGTAAGGTTTTCCCGGGTGACTAATTGACTGGCGCTGTCCAACAGCGTCGGCTTTTAAATACCGATTGCTACTGACGCTATGCTTTCTATAAAAATAAAGCCATACAACGCCGGCCGATAGAGCCGCGATACGGGTCGAAGCCCGGCCTGCCTCCTCACTTCGATGGAAAACTGGCAGTTCATTGTCATATCGCCTGAGCTGACTCAATTAGTGTAGACAGGCCCTAGCGAAAGACAAAACCGCCAGGCAACTCAAGACAATTGCCAAACCATCCTACAGGTGCCCCATTGACCATGAACAAAGCTCAATCCCTTATAGACAATTCTCTGTAGCGCTCGCCACACGTTTACTTTTCCATTGACGTCCTTGAGGTGGTCGGACCCGATCAATACGAGCACACCTCGCCCGGCACGATCGACTCTATGCCTGCATTTCACCACTTGTTTGGCGAAGTGTCGCTGACGCTTTTTTGAGGTGGTCAATTGATTATCGGCTAACACGACTTTCGTGTCTGCTTTGTTGCACGTCTCTATTACCGTCCGCATGGGGACAGGTGGGGCATGGCCCATAGGACCGGATTCCTGATAATCAATCATCTTGAGGATTTCTTCAGACGAGGAGTTTTTCTGTAGTGAACTGTCGTATTCTATACAAAGGTACTGAACGCAGCAGGTCGCCAGAATTTCACAGCAAATTTCTCTGGCATCACCGCTCGTGTGGGTTTCTCCAAGATAGACCGTGCCGCCGGCGGCGAGAACAGACTTGCATTTCTGCACTAACCCTTCGCGTCCTACTTTTTCAAATTCTCCAATACTGGTGCCGGGCATTACTCATCTCCTGTCTCAGTTGTTTAATACACCGGGCCAGTTGCTATCGGCTTTGGCGATATTACCCGGAATATCTTTGACCCACTTCTTCTGAACACGCTTGCTTAGATTCAGATACAGCTTGTTGTCGACAATGCGCCAGGCATCCGGATCAGTCGGTTTGGTAAAATTGTGCGATACCGCAAAAGCGCAGTAGCCGCCATATTGGGGTGCATACTGCTCGGGATTGGCGATAAACTTTTCCCGGTTTTCAGCCGATGCGAACTTCCAGGTCGCGCCATTCCATTCATAAGTAAACTGATCGGAACCGGATACGGCGTCCTGGCCCGGCTGCAGAGAAAAATAGGCGACGGGATCAGTGCCTTTGATAGCGCCGTGTTTTTTGTGCGAATAGACTTCGGGGTCGGCAGCCATCGCTGCGCCGGACATCAGCAGTGCGCCAATCAGCGTTATGATTTTTTGCTTGAACATAAATGTTTCCTTTTTCGATATAAAGTTATAACTGAATAGTAGTGGGTTATAACGCTATATCAAGGAGTCATAACTCTACACTGGCTAGCGGTTCGCCAACTTGTCTCCGGAGCGGAGGAAGTTGATGTGAACCGAGCCTATAGAGTGTCCGCCGCTGATAAAGTTTCGACGGTGTTCATGTTTGTACCCAACTCGACATTTGTGCGCCGCTTTCGGACAGGTTTAAGTTAACTGGTTTAGATCAATCCTGGAGGATTAGCAGCGGCAGCCGTCAGCACGGCGGTTTTGGCGCATTCTGCAGTGCGACAGGTAAAGCCAAATACCGGCTTACCTAAGACGGAAATATTGACTCCTGCTCACAACCTGGGGGCGGCTGTTCGCTGCCTGCTCTATAACGGGTTCAATATTGAACGACAATTGAGCTGACGGGTCCTATGACAATGTGAAACAATGTATCGTTTTATGAGTCGGCAAAATGCTGGCGCCGCACTGGCGCTTCGTGCAACGACGGCAACATAATTGTGTCCGGATTACCACTGGTCTCGGCCGCCCTTGCGGGCGTCAGGTGGTGCTGGCTTGGGTGGGACGGCCTGAAGGGGTTCGGGGGAATTAAAGGGTTTCGGGTTGATTAAAGAGTATCGGGTGAAATTGTATCGGCTCGGACTCGAGTGGCGTCGCTCGGGGCGATCTGGATTACGTCGGTCCGGATTGCACCAACCGGGGCCGGTGTGGCAGGCTGGCACAGCAACTGATGAAGATGCTTAAGATGAAGTATACTGGGGCAATTTTTTTGACTTTGGCTGCTTTTTTGGTCACAGCTTGTGGCAAAGGCACTAAACCACAGACGTTCCGCGAGCCTGTCAGAGCCGATTTTTCCGGCGCCTGGGAAATGGATTACAGCCTTAACGACGACGTGCGGGCCAAGCTGGACAACTACTTTTACCGTATGCGCAGGGCGGCTGAGCGCCAGGACCCCCAGCGTGGACTCGAGCGCCGGGGCATGATAATTGGCGGTTATGCCGGCAGTGCCGCAACCGTGGTCGATATGGCGCGGTTTGTCGAGCAGATCACCCGGATCACCACCATGGACATCGAGCAGACTTACGACAGTATCAGTATCGAGCGGGAGGGGACCTTTTCCCTCGATTGCCGGTTCGATGACAGCAAGCAGCAGACCCACGACAATCCGTTCGGTAAAGAGCTGTGTGGTTGGGACGGGCACCAGTTGGTCTTTTACCTGAGCCTGCCCGGTGGCATGGACCTGCAGCAGCGACTGACGCTGTCGCGCGATGGCCGGCAAATGAACGTCGCCACCACGTTGCGGTTGGACCAGGCGCCCGAGCCGTTTACGCTCAATCGCGCCTATATGCGCTTCGAGGGTTTGCCCAACCACTACAACTGTGAACAAACCGTGACCCGCGGCAAGGTTTGCAGCCTGGCCACCGATACGCAGTCGCAAAGGTAATCCATGGTCCGCCTCTCAAGCTGCGCAGTGTGGTGGCTGGTCGTTCTGGTACTGGGCGGCTGTGCCGGACCGGTGGTGGCGCCGGGGCCCGCGGCGGGGCCGGTAACTGACACTGCAAAGGCCACTTCGGCTCAAGCGCTTACAACGGTAGAACCCTCTGCATCACCCGAGGCATCTGCTGCGCAGGTTCCGGGGCCGGGCTTGCAACCGCCCGCAGTGGCGCTGGATATCGGCATAGTGGTTTTCGATCCCGGTCTTCCCGAGGACCCCACCGCCCAGCGCCAGTTGGGGGTGTTTCCCCTGATTCGCAAGGCGGAGGGGCGCTACCTGCCGGCTCTCTTGCGCCAGACACTAATAGACAGCGGACACTGGGGCGTGGTCAGGGTGATGCCGCAGGCCTATCAATCGTCGGATTTGTTGATTGAGGGTGTTATCCGACACTCAGACGGTGAGGTGCTGACGCTGGCTATCGAAGCCCGCGACGGCGCCGGGCGCATGTGGCTCGATAAAACCTACCAACATACCGCCACTGAGCAGGATTACCAGCGCTCCGGAGTCGATCCGTTTCAGGCGCTGTTCGATGTCATCGCCCGGGATTTACTGGCCGCGGCTGCGGGGTTGACGCCCGCTCAGCATCGGCAGATCACCCAACTGGCCCGCTTGCGCTACGGCGCGGAACTCTCGCCGGAGACCTTCGAGGCCTATTTGCAGCGTGACGAGGCGGGGATTTACCAGTTGCGCCGCCTGCCGGCGCAGGACGATCCCATGTTCGGGCGCATCGAGCGCATCCGCCGCTACGAGCATCTATTTATAGATACCGCGGATGAACAGTATCTCGGCCTGTTCGGTGAGATGCAAAAGACCTACAATCTCTGGCGCCGCTACAGTCGCGAGCTGCTGCTGTATATCAGGGCCGACGACAGCCGCGACCCCAGTCAGCGGCGGGGATTGCGCCGCGGCAGCTTCGCCTGGCTGAATGCCACCTACGGGGATTACGAGTGGTTTCGGCGGCAGGAGCAACTGATGGAGGAGCTGTCGGGTGGCTTCAATAACGAGGTGGTGCCCACAGTGCTGGAGCTGGAAGATTCGGTAGTCAACCTCAGCGGTGACCTTGAGACCCAGTACGGTCAGTGGCGATCTATCCTGCGGTCGCTGTTCGAACTGGAAAGGGGCGCGCCGCCGCCTTAAAATACCTGACAGAAACACTCGGATAAATACTTGACTATTTTGCTTGGTTATATCATATTGTCGCCTGGGCTCGAAGCGGTTGGCGGCCAGTTCTGTAGGCTAGGCCGCGGCTTTTGATAACCCGATGTGAATGACTGTTTTTAGGGTTAAGTTTTAGGGTTAAGTTTCAAGCGCTGGATTCGAAAGTGCAGCGCCTGAAACCACCAGGTTCGCAATCTGTCCGGAGGCACAGCAACAGCATGGCACAGGAATCTTTGGATCATCTGATACGCACCGAGTACGCCGCCGGGTTTACCACCGATATTGAATCCGACACCCTGCCACCGGGGTTGGATGAAGAGGTTGTCGCCTTTATCTCCAGCAAGAAAAATGAGCCCGACTGGCTGCGCGCCTGGCGGCTCGAGGCCTACCGCGGTTGGCGGCAAATGACGGAGCCCGCATGGGCCCAGGTGGGTTACCCGCAGATCGATTTCGACGCCGTTTCATACTACTCCTCTCCCAAGGCCATGGCGGACCGACCCCAGAGCCTGGATGAGGTGGACCCGGAGCTGTTGGCCACCTACGAAAAGCTGGGTATTCCACTGCACGAGCAGGAGGCCCTGGCCGGAGTGGCGGTGGATGCGGTGTTCGACTCGGTATCCGTGGCTACCACGTTTCGCCACAAGCTGGCTGAGGCCGGCGTTATTTTTTGTCCCATCTCCGAGGCGGTGCAGACTCACCCGGAACTGGTACGCAAGTATCTCGGCAGCGTCGTTCCACCCCGCGATAACTTCTACGCCGCGCTCAACAGCGCAGTATTCAGCGATGGCTCCTTTGTCTATATCCCTAAAGGGGTGCGCTGCCCGATGGAGCTCTCCACCTATTTCCGTATCAATGAGGCCAAAACCGGTCAGTTCGAGCGCACCCTTATCATCGCCGACGAAGGCAGTTATGTAAGCTATCTGGAGGGATGCACCGCCCCCATGCGCGACGAGAACCAGTTGCATGCGGCGGTGGTTGAACTGGTGGCGCTGGATAATGCGCAGATCAAGTATTCGACGGTGCAGAACTGGTATCCGGGTGACGCCGAGGGGCGCGGCGGCATTTATAACTTCGTCACCAAGCGCGGTGTCGCCCACACCAATGCCCATATTTCCTGGACCCAGGTGGAAACCGGTTCTGCCGTCACCTGGAAATACCCGAGTGTTATCCTGCGCGGCGACAACAGTATCGGCGAATTCTACTCTGTGGCCCTGACCAATAATTTTCAGCAGGCCGATACCGGCACCAAGATGATTCATATCGGCAACAATACCCGCTCCACCATTATCTCCAAAGGTATCTCGGCCGGCCGCAGTTCCAATGCCTATCGCGGCCTGGTGCGGATGAGTCCGCGGTCCTCAGGCTCGCGCAACTATACCCAGTGCGATTCGCTGTTGATCGGCGATCGCTGCGCGGCGCATACGTTTCCCTATATCGAAAGCCGCAACCCTTCGGCGGTGGTCGAGCACGAAGCCACGACCTCCAAGGTCAGCGATGATCAACTGTACCTGTGCCAGCAGCGCGGTATCGATACCGAAAAAGCCGTATCGATGATCGTCAACGGCTTTTGCAAAGAGGTGTTCAAAGAACTGCCGATGGAATTTGCGGTAGAGGCCGGCAAACTGCTGGAAGTGAGCCTCGAAGGTTCAGTGGGATAAAAACAATCGCGTATGGAGTCTACTGTGATGTTGTCAATTGAAAACCTGCGGGCCACCGTTGCCGGCAAGGATATTCTCAACGGCTTGAGCTTACAGGTCAAAGCCGGCGAGGTACATGCGATCATGGGGCCCAACGGCTCCGGTAAAAGTACCCTGGGCCATGTTCTGGCAGGCCGCCCCGGTTATGAGGTTACGGCCGGCTCGGTTGCTTTCAACGGTGTGGATTTGCTCGCCATGGAAACCGAGGAGCGGGCCCGCGAGGGGTTGTTTTTGGCTTTTCAGTACCCGGTGGAAATACCCGGTGTCAGCAATATGGAATTTCTCAAGGCCGCCGTGGATGCGGTGCGGGCTCAGCGCGGCGAGCCGCCGGTTGACTCGGTGGCGTTCCTGAAACAGGCGCGGGCCGTCTGCGAGCAGGTGTCACTCGACCAGAGTTTTTTGCGCCGAGGCGTGAACGAAGGGTTTTCGGGCGGCGAAAAAAAGCGCAACGAACTGATGCAGATGCTGTTGCTGGAACCCCGTCTGGCAATCCTCGACGAAACCGATTCCGGCCTGGATATCGATGCGCTGCAAGTGGTGGCCGACGGCGTCAATCACCTGCGCGATCCCGAGCGTGCCATAGTGCTGGTGACGCACTATCAGCGACTGTTGAATCATATCGAGCCGGACTTCGTACATGTGTTGGCCGGTGGGCGCATCGTCAAATCCGGGGACAAGTCTCTGGCGCTGGAACTCGAGGCCAAGGGCTATGGCTGGCTCGAAGAGGAGGTGGCCTGATGCCGGACTATCTCGCACAGGTCCTGCAGCGCCACCCGCAAAATGCGCCGCCCTGGCTGGATGCCGTGCACCGGGAGGGACGGCGCAGTTGCCTGGCCCGCACCCTGCCGACGCCCAAAACCGAGAGCTGGAAGTACACCAGTCTGCGCGCACTCGAGCAGGATAACTATGCCGGCCTGCCGACCCCGGCGCAGGCGCCACTCGAAACCCACTATCATATTGACGGCTTCGACAGTTATACACTGGTTTTTGTCAACGGACACTTCAGCCCGGCGCTGTCGGGCAACGCCTTGCCGGAGGGTGTCGAGTTGGTGCGCTTCAGCGAAGCGGACGAGGCCCAGGCCCGGGCCATCCAGACCCGGCTTGGCGAGGTCGCCCAGCGCGAGCAATCGATATTTACCGCGCTCAACGAGAGCGGGTTGCAAGACGGTGTCTATCTTCGGGTAAAGCCCAATGTGCGGTTGGAGACCCCTATTCAAGTGGTCTGGCTGACGACGCCCCAGAGCGAGGCGTTTACCGTTTCGCAGCGATTATTGCTGGTGATGGAGTCCGGCAGCGAGGCCGAGTTGCTGGAATACTTCACCTCCGATACGACACAGCAGAACAGCTTCACCAATGGCATCACCGAACTGGTGCTGGGTGACAACGCCCGCCTGCAACACTATCGCCTGCACACGGAGCAGGAACAGGCGCTGCATATCGGCGGCGTGCACGCCAGTCTCGGGCGCGATGCCGATCTCAACAGCTTTCACCTGGCCACCGGCGGCGCTCTGAAACGGATCGACATCGTTGTCAATCACGCCGGTCCCGGGGCTCACTGCACGCTGCAGGGGGTTTATCTGCTGCGCAACAAACAACACGTTGATTACCATACCTGCATCGAGCACCGGGTGCCCCATTGCACCACGGATGAAGTGTTTCGCGGGATTGTTGGCGGTGCGGCGCGCGCCGTATTTAACGGGCGTATTCATATTCATCCCAATGCGCAAAAGACCCTGGCACAGCTGAGTAACAAGAACCTGCTGACCAGCGCCCAGGCAGAAGTCGATACCAAGCCGGAGCTGGAAATCTACGCCGACGATGTGCAGTGCGCCCACGGCGCTACGGTTGCGCAGCTGGACGAAACCTCGCTGCACTACCTGCGCACGCGCGGCCTGGCGCCGGAGCAGGCGCGGGTTATGCTCAGTTTCGGCTTTATCAACGAATTGCTTAACCGCATCGCCGATCCCGCTGTCGCGACGCATTTAAGACCCCTGTTGTCGGATTTTTTCGGTGACGGGAACCACCTGGCGGAGCCACCCGTATGAGCGCTTTGCAACAACCCCAACTGAACCGGTTTGATGCCGAGGCGGTGCGCCGGGATTTTCCGGCACTGGACCAGATCGTCAATGACAATGCCCTGGTGTATCTGGACAATGCGGCGACCACGCAGAAGCCAGACGCAGTTATCGATGCCGTCGGTGACTACTATCGCAACGACAATGCCAATGTGCACCGCGCCGCCCATGCCCTGAGTGGCCGGGCTACCGCCGCTTTTGAAGCCGCGCGCAGCAAGCTGGCCCGTTTTATCAACAGCGCCGGCACCGAAGAGTTGATCTGGACCCGCGGCACCACCGAGGCCATTAACCTGGTGGCCGGCAGTTGGGGGCGGGCCAATATCGCCGCCGGTGACAAGGTGCTCGTTACCGAGCTCGAACACCACTCCAATATTGTGCCCTGGCAATTGCTGGCACAGGAAAAAGGTGCACAGTTGGTCGTGCTGCCGGTTACCGACCGCGGCGAACTCGATCTCGATGCGCTGGAGACTCTGCTCGACGAGCGGGTCAAGCTGGTGGCCCTGTCCCACGCATCCAATGCGTTGGGCACGTTAAACCCGGTCGAAGCGGTGATTGCAAAAGCCCGCAGCGTCGGTGCCAAGGTGCTGGTCGATGGTGCCCAGGGTGCCGCCCATTGGCCGGTTGATGTACAGGCGCTCGGCTGCGATTTTTACGCCTTCTCCGGTCACAAGATGTTTGGCCCCACCGGCATTGGCGCGCTCTGGGGCCGCCGCGACCTTCTCGACGCGATGCCGCCTTACCAGGGCGGCGGTGAAATGATCGAAAGGGTCAGTTTCAGCGGTACCACATTTAACAGCCTGCCCTACAAATTCGAGGCGGGTACACCCAATATTGCCGGCGCCATTGGCCTCGGTGCGGCGGTCGACTATATCGAGAGCCTCGATCGGTCGGCGGCGGCGCAACACGAGGCGGCGCTGCTCGATTACGCCCTGCAACGCGCCGCTGATTGTGGCGGCCTGACGCGGGTTGGAGCACCGCAGCGGGCGGCGAGTATTTACAGCTTTCTGGTCGACGGCGCGCACCCGGGTGATGTGGGCATGTTGCTCGATCAACAGGGTGTTGCAGTACGTACCGGACACCACTGCGCGCAACCGCTGATGGAGCGGTTTGCCATACCCGGCACGGTGCGCGCTTCGTTTTCTTTTTACAATACCTTTGCCGATGTCGATCGGCTGTTTGCGGCGCTTGAAAAGGCCAGGCGCCTGTTGTTCTAACAGTTGTTGTAACAGTTGTTATAGCGTTAGTGTCATAAAGGTAATGTCATAAAGGTGATGCCGATGACTGTGGAAAAATTTGAAAATCGTGACCTGGTCACCGTGACCCCCGCCGCCGCCGCTTACTTCCGGCAGCAGCTCGATAAGGACGGCGGTCGCGTTGTGCGTATAGGTGTCAAGCAAAGCGGCTGCACCGGCTTTATGTACGTGCTCGACCAGGTGGATGCGGCGGCCGGTTCCGATATCGAGATCCCCCTGGACAACGGTGTGGTGGTTGCTGTCGATCCCGCTGCGATACCGGTATTGGGCGGCTCCAATATTGATTATGTACTTGAAGGCATCAATAAAGTCATTAAGATAGACAACCCCAATGCCACCAGCGCCTGCGGTTGCGGCGAGAGCTTTGCCATCAACGAGTAGAGTCGTGAATGGAGTAGAGTCGTGAATGGAGTAGAGTCGTGAATGACTGGAGTTGTAGACGGGTAAAGGCGCAGTGAAGGTCCGCAGGTTAATAGGGCAGCAGGCAAATAGAGTCTCAGGTGAAGATGCTAAGGTGAAGTGCCTCCGGTGAAGTGCCTCAGGTGAAAGTTTACCGGTACGGGTTCACCGGTGAAGAGCTACACAGGTTAAACGTCACACTTGAACAGTGTTACAAGTGAGCAGTATCAAAAGTGAGTAGTACCATGTCCGAACGACGACTCGTCAGTACAACGCGGGAGTGTCCCGGCCGGCTGGTGCCGGTGGGTGACCCCGTAACAGTGCCGGCCAATACCTTTGTCACGATTACCCAGTCGCTGGGCGGCAACTACACCGTGGTACACAACGGCAACATGGTCCGCATCGACGGAACCGATGCCGACGCCCTGGGTTTGGAGCCCACTCGCTTGTCATTTGTCGATCCCGGTGACGGCAAGATCAGTGAGGCGCAGGTGTGGGAGGCATTAAAGTCTGTCTACGACCCCGAGATACCGGTGGACCTGGTTAACCTGGGCCTGATTTATTCGATGACTATTGACCAGGCCAGCCAGGCCGTGACCATCACTATGACCCTCACTGCCCCCGGCTGCGGTATGGGGCCGGTACTGGTGGGGGATGTCGAGTATCGGGTTGCACAGGTGCCCAATGTCAAGCGGGTGGCGGTGGAGCTGGTGTTCGACCCGCCCTGGCAGCGGCATATGATGTCGGAAGAGGCCCAACTGGAAACCGGCATGGTATTCTAGTTCCGCTATGCATAAAGAAAACAGCACCACCGCTATGCCGTTCGGCACCGATATTACGTCACAGGATATTGTCGACAGCCTGCAGTTTTTCGGCAGTTGGGAAGAGCGGTATAAATACATCATCGACCTGGGCAAAGAATTGCCCGGCCTGCCCGATGTCAAAAAAACCGAAGACCGCCTGGTGCGGGGCTGCCAGAGCCAGGTATGGATCGACTACGTGTGTGAGGACGGGCGCCTGCAACTCAATGTCGATAGCGATGCGTTTATCGTCAAAGGGCTTCTCGGTGTCGTTATGGCTGCCTACAATAACAAATCGCCGGATGCCGTGCGCGACTTCGATATCGAAGGATACTTCGCGGAACTCAATCTCCTGTCGCATCTCAGTCCCACCCGGGGCAATGGTCTGCGCGCTATGGTCGAGCGGATCAAACGTATTGCACGTGAGTGCAAGGCATGACGGCACAGGTTAATGTCCGGCAGCGACAGATGCCGGAACTCATCGATTGACTGATTCGTTTTTTTTAACTTCCGTTTTGTTCTTAAAACCCCAGGACAGGTGGTTTTCCGTCATAACTTCAATATCGATACGTGCCGGTAATACTGTTTTTGAATGTCGGCCACGAGTGAGCAGATAATCCGCAATTTTCAGGTACAGTTTTAAGTAGTATAGTGGGGAAAAATATAATTCGGCGCGACAGACTCTACTATGTCCAACACCCTGCACAACAGTATGTATAGTTGCCAGGCCAATCCGCCGGGCCGGCGATTCCGGCTGTGCGCAGTCTTGCTCGGTGTATTGGTCAGTGCTCACAGTGCCGCCGAGGTCGAGTTGTCGGGGCTGGACGATATTGCCATTACAGCTTGGGCCGGAGCCACCGGGAACCTGGTGGGCTCCGATACTTTCTGCTCGCGGTCCTGCGCCCGTGGTTGTGAGCGCCGGGGGCATCGTCGCAATTACGACACCGCCGCCTACACCAATGGCGTAACTGACGGTGCAGGTAACTTCTATATCAGTAACGGCGCAGACAATCTGTTGGTCTATCTGGATTGGACGCACCCCACTGCGGGCACCACACGATTGACCAACTATAGTGTCACCAGGAGGCCCACTCCCCGGGTGCCGGGTGCCTACAGTTGCACCCAGGATCCCAATTCACAGACCTCTATCGCCGTTACCCTGCCCGCCGATCAGTTGGCTGGCGCCAGCGCCGGGGTCTATGCTGAAACTTTTCGACTGGACCTGTGTCGCCGCGTGCAGGGTGGACTCGAGTGCACCGCCGAGGTGAGCTTTTCGGTCAACCTGCCGGAACTTGTACAGGTGACAAACCTGAACGATGTGGATTTGGGAACCTGGAATGGTCAAGACGACTTGCAGGTTTCGGAAGAGTTCTGCGTGTTTCGCAATGGTAAAGGCGGGGTGGCGATTAGAACCAATGGCGGTAACGACACGGCGACGCAGTTCAATCTGAGTGGCCCGGGTACCATACCCTACACGGTCGAGTACAGCCAGGGCGGTGGTTTCTTCGCTGCCCAGCCTGGTGTCACTATCAGTGCAGCGGCTTCCGGCTTTGCCGGCGAAAGCGTCAGAGATTGCACAAATGTGGGGGGCACCAATACAACTGTGAGGATTTCTGTCTCCGCCGGGGATATTGGCACCAGTGCGCCGGGGAGTTACGACGATACCGTCACTATCTATGTTGAACCGGATTAGCCGAACAAATACTGACTGGCATCTGTGAGAGCAAGCTAAAATCAGCCAAACGGGTGAGACTTACCCCTGGTTAGTTTTGAAAATATGCTGGTATATAAGCATAGAATGCCGGTTCTTGAACCGACTGGTCCTCCGTCCACGTTGGTGGTTCAGGTGAGTTTGGAGTCGCTTACCCAGACCGGCATCCGCTATCGGCCGCCTTACGCCGGTGACCGACAATCGGTGCCTACAGTGTTTTGTTTTGGTTACGGCACAACTTGTTTTTCATTGCCCGCAACACTCTGTAGCGATAGCTCCAGAGGACTGTCGTAAGGCAGCTCTGCCTGGTAAGTATTGCCGGGATAGAGTCGGCGCGCGTTTAAATTGTGACACGCGTCGTTTTGCTCACCACCGGTCGGAGAAGCTGCGCACTGCTTTCCTTCGGTAACCATCACGTAAGAGTTGCCGGTATTGGTCAGCGTCAGCGTCTTACCCTGGCGCTGCGCCACCAGATTGTGCCTGGGGTTCTTGGGGGCCGCCAATACCAGCACCTGATAAGCCACCACCAGCCTCACTTTACTGCCGGCATCCTCCTGCAGCGGTGGCAGGATCGGGGTGAAGTTCACGCGATAGACTTTCTCTGCATTGAGTTGCTCATCGAGATTGACCATACGGACAATTTTCGATGACTTCGGGGGCACGATCAGCTTGGTCGGGGTGACCAGCAGCCTGATACTGTCGGGGTCGGTGACGCGGTCGCGGCTTTCGGCATCGGTGCCCGGGTTTTTGACGTCCAGTACATCCACCTGCACATAGAGCTGCTCGTCGGTGTCATTGATAACCCTGACATCCTGCCTCGGACTTTCTCCCGGCAGAAATTCGACAATCGATCTGTCCAGATACATGGCGTGGGAAACGGCCGGAGACAAACCCAGCAGCGCAACGAATATCCACAGTCGTCTGAGGTCGGTCGATCTCAACCGCATAGTTCCTCTCGATCTTTTACCGACCAACATTTGCATAGTGCACTCCCAAGCGTGTGAAGTTTTGTTGTTGAAATCTTATAGTTGTGCCATTGAAATATGGCTTATACGGACCCGACGGTGAGGACCAAAACGCCGTTATAAATGCCGTACTCCGCATTGCGCAGGTCCTCGGCATCGATAAAGATCTCGATGGCGCTATTATCCCGGCCGTCACAATCGACGCCGCTGTCTCTGATGGCATAGGGTCTTGAGCGCTGCTCGACCTGCAATTGGTCGGCGTTGGTCTGCTGGATATCTTCGTAGAAGAAAACCTGATAAGGAATCGAGTTACCGGCCCCGTCGCCGACAGTGAAACTACTGCCCGCCTCACTGTCGGTAGTAATGGTGTAGGTGCTGTTTCGGGGGCCGCGGATACACAGCCCCTCGCGATGCCTGATCGGGCTCTCAAAGTCGGTAACCCGGAGGACGATATCATCGAGCCGTGAGATCTGGTAAAACGGCTCCAGGTTGAGACGTATCACGATTTGCCCGACTGAGGTCAACCCGGTTTCACCCTGAATGGCCGCACCGCCGGTGGACGCCAAAAAACACAGGAGCAGGCCCGCAAGCATGGCCTTTCCAAGCTTTCCCCTTTGCTGTCTCTTATCCAAGGATCTGCCCCCTAAAAAACGGTACGGCTAACATAAAGAAGGTATCTCTAACATAAAGACAGTATCTCTAACATATTCAGCATTTCAGCACAACCCATATGCCGGTAACGGTAGTCTCAAAGGCCTATATTATGTGGGTTAGAGAGGGGAGACTGTCAAGATAAGCGCATTATTTTGCTGCTTCCCGAGGTGGGATAATTGTGCCGCTGTGTAGTTTCCGAAAGGTTGGTGGCAGCCGATGGCTTGGTTGACGGCACGGGTTTTGACGGCGGCAACCCGCTGCTTTGCATCGTGGGAGAACAGCAGTTGGTAGTGCGGGACACCGCGTTGGCGAAAACAAAACTCCGCTTCATTCAGACTTCGGTGATGGTCGAAGGTGAAATGGGGCTGGGGAGCGGATTGTTTCGGAGATTGCAGTTTGACGACGCGGGGTATCACCAGTCGCAGATTGATGCGTGCACTGACCTGCGCCTGGTTTTTAACAGAACGGTTATCAATACTGCCGGCGCCATAACTTTTATCACTGAAAACATTCGTGAAGGTAAAGCACAAGCCGGCGAGAATACCGAGCCAGGTGCGCGTGTTATCACCGCCAAAAGCCATGTAATTGTAAGTCTCGTTGCACTTCTATCGACTCAAAAAAACCGTCTCATCAACAAGTTATGGTAGCGAGATCAGTTTGCATGAGCGAACGTCAGGACTTTGACGTTTTTAAAAAGGCGGATGAGTGGTCGTAAAAAGCTGACGTAAAGTTGACTATTTTATTGAGATTCAATACCCGGTTATATATAGTGTGTCTAACGCGGTTGTCGTTTAAAACCATTGAGATATAAGAAGACAATACTTGGTTTTATTTGGTAATAAGCGCGATCTACAGGCAGCTGTAATTATTCTAAGAAAATCAGCAGACTGTTAGATTAAGTAGTTATAAAGGTCGGTTTAAAGGATTTCCAAAGGGTGATTTTCAGAAATAGCGGTTTAAAAGCTGAATGCGAAACAGTAAGGAAACTTTTTCAAAAACCATAAGCGGTGAATAAAAAACCATAGAAATCGTAAACACGGGAGAGTGACTCTCCACTCACCCGGATCAACCACGGAAATTTGAGTTATGAACAAGCTGATAAAATCTCTCTATGCTACAGCCTTGGTATGTGGCGCTTTACCGGCCCTGGCTGCCAATGACGGCACGCTCGGAACCTCTTCCAGCGGTGACTTCGTTGTCGACTTAGTCGTTCCCGACCTGATTCGCATCTCCAGTTTGGATGATCAAACCCTTTCCTATACCCCGGGTTCAGGTGCGACGGTAACGGAGAACTTTTGCGTTTATACCAATGCCGCGGCAGGCACCTACAATGTCACCGCCACCTCCACTGCAGACACCAATAATGGCGATACCGGTGCATTTCTACTCGACAGCGGCACCGCTACCATGACCTACTCTGTCAGCTACGACGGCGTAACCCTGAGTGAAGGTGTCAACAACAATGACGGCGGGGGTTTTGCCGCAAATACGACGGCTATCGATTGCGGCGGCACTGAGCCCACCGAGGTGATCATCTCAGTGGCACAAAGCGAGATCGACAGCGCCGCTCCCAATACCTACAGCGACACCTTAACTTTCCTGGTCGCGCCCAATTAGGTTTTATAAGTTGTCTGGCGGTAGGCCACGAAAGCCGGCATTGGATGTCGGCTTTTTTAGTGCGCCCGGCCGGTATAGACATTTATCTGCTCAAGCGTTAAGACCTATGATAAAAGCGCGGGTAAGTTCGGCTAGTGTTAGCAATCGTTGTTTTGACAGTGTTGTGGGAAGGACTGGGATATCAGTTGGGGCAGGGCGACGGGTTATTTCCGGCGGCTCTCGACCCGGTTGACGGTATTGTTCAGTCAACAGAGGCAGTTCCTGTTGGTCCTGGTGTCTGGTCAGGTTTCCCCCATAAAGACACGCCGCAGGCGTCGACCTCGACGCCCGCTGGTGGTCCGCGCCAACTCGTGGCGGCGGGTATCGCTGAGCTGAACAGTGCTGAGCCGAAATCATTCGGCTCGGGCGTGTCCGAGTCGCGGCTTTTCGAAGTGACAACATTAAAATCTACGGCGTTTGAACCTACAGCGATTACGCCCACGACACTTAGGTCCACAGCACCTAAACCGACAGCGCTGACAGCGATAGCGGTTGAATCCAAAACCTCAAAGCTTGAGGCTCCTGCACCGCTAACCCCGAAATTGCAGACTAAGGCGAAAGCCCCGGCAGTGCCGCCGGGGTTTGAGTTTTTGCTGGAGCCCCAGACCACCCTGGTGGATGTTTACTACGGCGGACAGTTTCTGGTCTCCACTCTGGCCACCTACACGCCGGGTGAAATCACCTTCAGTAACCCCGAGGAGGTGGTGGCCAGGATTCCCAACCTGCTCAGTCGAAGCCGTACTCTGGAAGTCCTTTCCCAGGGGCTTGCCAGTAATGAAAGTCTGCTTTGCCGGGCCAGCCGGACTGCCGACTGCGGGAAGCTGCCAAGCCTGGTGACCGGTGTGATCTTTGACGAATCCGGTTATCGGGTCGACCTGTTTGTCTCGCCCGAGGAACTCAGCGTGCAACAGTTGACCGTACCGAAGTTTCTACCGGCGTCAGACGCCGGCCTCTCTTTTATCCACGGAATTTCGGCGGCCTACTCCGGTACCCGGAGTCAGGACGAGGACTACAGCATCAACGGCAGCACCTTGATTGCGTTGGGTGAATCGCGGCTGAGGATGTTCAGCAATCTATCAAAGCGGGATGATCTGGTGTTTGACCTCGTGGCGCTGGAGAACGACTTTGAAGGAAAGTCCCGCCAGATCGGGCTCCTGCAAACCAACAACCAGGACTCTGAATTTCTTCCACCCCTGCAGATTGCGGGTATCAGGCTTGCCAGCACACTCGATACCCGCAATGACCTGGACTTTTCCGAGGGCACACCGCTGGCGATTTTCCTGACTAACCGCAGCCGGGTTGAGCTGTTGCGGGACGGCAGGCTGATCAGCGCCGATGTCTATCCCGCCGGCAACCAGGTGTTGGACACCAGCCTGTTGCCCAGCGGTGCCTACGATATCACCATCAGGGTGCTTGAGGGGGCGACCCTGGTCTTTGAAGAAATCCGTTTTTATCGCAAAACCAATCAGATTCCCCCGACCGACCAAAGCGTGTATTTCCTCGAAGCAGGGCGGTTGATGGCTGACGAGGCGGATAACACGTTTCCGGATAGCAGGGACAACTGGCTGGTCAGAGGCAGCTACTCAACCCGGGTTGCCGACAGCCTCGGTGTCCAGGGTGGCGGGGCCGTTACCGATACCGATGCTCTGGTGGAAGCGGGGGTGTTTTTCCTGGGCAGACATTTAAATGCAACGCTGTCTGCGGCGCAAACCTCCCGGGGGGATTCGGGTTATTTTGTATCGACAAATGCAAGGATCGGCGATCTCTTTATTAACGGTAACTTTCGCGAGCTGGATGTCGAGACGCGCGGCCCGCTGTCCCCAGATGATGAACTGTTGCTCGGTGAAGAGGCCAGCGCCCAGGCCAACCTGCGGCTGACCTATCCGCTGGGTAAGGGGCGCATAGACTTTGAGCACCGTTTAAACGAGCGCAATGGCGACCGCCTTGCTTCCAACACGCTAAGTCTCAATCTACCGACGCTGCGATTTTCCGATACCGCTCACCTGCTTACCGATTTTTCCGTCACTGAGCAAGAAGGTGACTGGCAGGCGTTGATCCGCGTTTCGATCAATTTTAGCTCTGACCATTGGCAGTACCGGGCTTCCCAATCCCGGTTTGAGGAGAAAAACGGCAATGCGGATGACATATCGCAGGTAAGCGTGAACTGGAACGACAGAGAGCTGTTGACCAGTAACCTCGACGTCGGTCTGATTGCGCAGAATGACAATGGCGCGCAGTCTGTAGACGCGGATATGAGATGGGAGTCGTCCCGCGCGCAAATCAGGGCCTCGCTCAATCAGCGAACCCTTGACGGGGACACTGAGACCGGTTACAGCGGCGTGTTGACCACCTCGCTGATCGGCGATACCGAGGGGCTGGCCATGGGAGGGCGGGAGATAAATCAGAGTGCTGTCATTATTGAAATGGATTCGGAGAAATACGACGGGCATTTTGATGTGCTGGTGGACGACGCGGTTCGCAGTTATACCAAGCCTGGCAGGATTTCCGTGGTCAATCTAAGGCCGTTTGAAACCTATCGGGTAAAAGTGAAAGACACCGGCGAGCAATTCCTGGCCTATGAACAGAAAGAAGAGGAGATCACTCTGTATCCCGGCAATGTCAAGCGAATCAAATGGACTGTTGCCAGGATCGATGTGGTCTTTGGGCGAATTGTCACTGACTCCGGAGCGCCGCTGGCGAATGCCTTGATTGAAGGGGTTGAGGGGCTGGCGGTGACGGATGAATTTGGGCTGTTTCAGGCCGAGCTCAAGCAGGGTGTAAAACAGCTTGAGGTGAGAACCCGAACGGATCAATGTCGTGTTGCGGTGCCCGATTATCAACCGCAGCGCCAGATCGGGCGACTGGGGACTCTGGTGTGTCGATAGCGGGCTGGAACTTGTTTGCCGGTCGCGTTGTTGCTCTGTTTTACCTTTAAAGACCGGGTCAAATTTTTGTCGACAACCTGTAAATATATACGCCTTAATATAATTTTTTTGCGTATTAGTTCGGTTGTCTGGCGAGATCTGCAGCAGTGAAAAAGGACAAACCGTAGACTTCTCTCAGCATCCGTACGATTGAAATTTCTTCCATGCCTCTTTCGGCCGCAGCATCCACAGCTTCTTTTGCGGAGGTGCCTTTGTCTTTCAGGTCTTTGAAAAAGTCGTAGTTGGTTTGGTTATCCGGCATATTTTAAGCGCTCTTTACCCGGTTGTATAAAACCAGACGTTTTGTAACTGCTACTGTCTCGCAAATGCTGTTGGGCAATCGAGCTTACCAGTGTGAGTACCATCCCGTGCTGGAGTGTAAAGTGTTTAAAACACGGCTCTGTATTTACTTTCTGCCAGGATGCTACATAGATTGGGCGTCTCGAGTCCACAACGGAATCAAAATATATTTGAAATATATTTTCTTGATTGAAATGTGTCTAAGCGTTTCCTCTCTCTTATGCTGGTAGCTGAAACAGATTGGATAAAACCGGTGGTTGTGAATGTTTCGTTTTTAGATTGCCTGTTTATTCATTGTCATACCCTATAACTGGAGCGGTTTGATTTGAGAGCGGGCAGGGGTGTAGTGCTTGCTTTCTGGCCAGCGCGCCTTTGCTTAACAAAAAACGTAATCTGTTTCCTACTGTTTACACGCTGTGTGGTGTTAACCACTGAATGTGCGGAGTAAATATCTCATTCCTCGTACCCGTGTGTACCCGAAGGCGTGAGACAGGCGGCGAGTTTGCCAAGTGGGGCAAACTGTCTGGCGCGGCTCTTGGTGACTTCCTGGGAGCTGGTCGCTAGTCAAGGATGATAACGTGTCACGAATACATTGCTGCGCTAAGCCCGATCAGTTCGCCCGCCAGCCACAGAAAACGGCCACAGCAGTAAAGCAAAAATGTCTCGATTAACTTTTTCTAAAAATTTTCTTGTGCTGTTTTGCTGTTAATTTTTTTTGTTTGTAAATCTGTTTTTTTACGTGGAACTTTTACCTGCAAGGAAAGGGCGTTTGCCATGAGTGCGTGTATCCGGCCCGGCGCACGTGCTGTTGTTGATGATGACGTTGGTGAGCTTTTCATTCGTCTGGCTTGGTGTCTGCTCCTTGAATCCTGTGTTGTAATGTGGCAACGCTTCGACACACGCGCAACCCTCGGGTTTGCAGGCGTTGCAGGGTGGAAACAACAGCCGGGCACTTTTGTCACGTTACAACAAATGTGAATCAGAGAAAAATTTCTTATGGTGGAAAAATATAAAGAATATATAGTGGCGCGACATGTGGTTTCTTGTCGTTTAAGAATAAAAATGCGTTTCAACCCTCGGTTTTACCACTGGATATCAGCAGTATAAGGCTGTCAGGCGCTGGATTTGCGCGATTCATAGATGCCCTCGCTATGGTAGGAATGAAGTGTATGCCGCCGGTGCGCGATCTTAACGAACAGCGCCTTGAGGTGTTACCCCTGCCATACGTCTATCTATTCGAACCAAGCATATGCGTGTTTTCATTAGCGCATAAAAAAATGGGTGTGACGAAAAATACTGTGGCTCAGTTGCCTGTTGGTGTGTTGCCGTAACGGCTGTCAAGACCAGCTTTATCCATTTATAAGCAGCAAGTGGATGATGAATGACAAGTTAATAATAAGCAGGAAGCGAGGCTATGACGCGCCTTCCCGCATCGACTATAAAAACAAATGTTTCACGCAATGTGATTTGCTCTGCGAGTGGCGCCGGGGCTTGAGCCCGGTGGCGCCTGTTGTCACTCGCAAGCGCTCTCCAATTGTTTTTGCACCGTTGCAAGACACCCTGCGCTTCGTCGCGCCTGCCCGTCCAATAAAATAAAGCACGGAGTTCATTCCTATGAAAGTTATGAATGGCTTGTACAGACAGCGGTTTCGGCTGCTGTGGGTGGTAGCATTGCTGGGGTTGGCGTCGGCCGCACCCGGCGCAGACCGGATGGCGGGGCGCAGTGGTCTCGACGACACGCGTCCCGAACTCAGAAACTTAAAACTGGACGCCCCGCTCAGCAGCCAGGGCGTACAACCGGCCCAGGCGCTGCCGGCGCGCAATGCTGTGCCGGCGGCACTCGACGCTGCGTTGATTGGCGCCACCGGCAGACAGCGCGTCATTGTGCGGCTGAAAAGTTCAGCGACCTCGGCTCTGCCGGCAAGCTTCGCCGCGACCCGTCGCGATCACAAGTATGCCATTGAAGCCGAACAGGATGCTTTCGTCGGTCGTTGTATGGCCAGCGAACCCTCCATTCGCGTACTCGGGCGCGTCCAGCATGTTCTGAATGCCGTGTTTCTGGACGTGCCGGCTGCGGCCCTGGCAGAGATTGCCTCCGATCCCTTTGTGGAACGGGTCGGACCGGTGGGTGACTATAAGATGGACCTGTCTGAGACAGTGCCCTATATTGGCGCGGCGGCCGTGCAGGCAGCCGGTCTCGACGGCAGCGGTATCAGTGTGGCGGTGCTCGATAGCGGCGTCGATTACACCCATGCCGACCTGGGCGGCTCAGGCGACCCCGCCGACTACGCCAATAACGACGGCACCATTATCGAGCCGGGCACGTTTCCGACGGCCAAGGTCGTTGGCGGTTTCGACTTCCTGGGCAACGAGTGGCCGCTGGGCCCCAACGGCAACGACGATCCGCCCAAGCCCGATCCCGATCCCATCGATGACCTGGCGCTGGTGCCAGGTGCTTTTGCCGGCCACGGCACCCATGTGGCGGATATTATCGCCGGTGTCAATGGCGTCGCGCCGGGTGCCGATATCTATGCGGTCAAGGTCTGCGCATCGCTGGCCTCTGCCTGTAACGGCATCTCGCTGATCCTGGGAATGGAGTTTTCGGTGGACCCCAACGGCGATGGCGATACCGACGACCGGGTGGATATCATCAATATGTCGCTGGGTGCGAACTACGGCCAGCCGTTTGACGACGACCTTTCCACGGCCGTGGACAATGCTTCGGCGCTCGGTGTGCTGACGGTGTCTTCAGCCGGCAACTGCGGTGATCTGCCTTACTGCACAGGTACGCCTTCATCGGCACCTACCGCACTGGCTGTGGCCCAGACTCAGGTGCCCTCAGCCAAGGCGTTTGCAATGAATGTGGTGGAACCGGAAGCGGCTGCGGGGCTTTACGACGCGGTGAAGTATCCCTGGACGCCGGACCCGGTCAGCCTGATTTCCTCCACCGTACAATACGGTGATCTCGATGGCAGCAACCTCAATGGCTGCGCCCCGTTCGCAGGTGATCTCAGCGGGTTGATCGTGGCGGTGGACCGCGGCGCCTGTAACTTCAGTGACAAGATTCGCAATATTGAAATTGCCGGCGGCGTTGCGGGTATTGTGATGCTGATTACGCCTGAAGCGCCCTTTCCCGGTGGGTTCGGTGGCGGACCGGCCATCAATATCCCCGGTTTCAATATCAGCCAGGCCGATGGCGATATCCTGCGCGCCGGCGATGCCGTGGTGCAGTTCGGGCCGGAGTTCAGTTCGCCTTTGGTGGGAATCACAGTGAGCAGCACCGCGCGCGGACCGGATATGTCGTTTAATGCCATCAAGCCGGGGATCGGTGCACCCGGCGCCTCTATTTCTGCCGAGGTCGCCACCGGTACCGTGCGCACACCGTTCGGTGGTACTTCCGGTGCCAGTCCCATGGTGGCTGGCGCTGCGGCACTGCTGCAACAAGCATGTCGCTCCCGGGGTTACGATGACGATGATGACGACGACGATGACGACGATAGTAGAAGCGGTTGTTCGCCACTGGAGCTGAAGGCGTTGCTGATGAATAACGGTTTCCGCGATATCATCAGCGATACCACCGGTGAACTGACTGAAATCACCCGCATCGGCGGGGGTGAAGTGCGAGCTGATGCGTCGGCAGCGGCCACCTTCCTGGCTTTCTCCCCTGATGACAATCAGCCGTCGTTGAGCCTTGGCTTTGCCGATGTCGACAAGCCGATGATCATCCGCCGTACGGTGAAGGTGCAGAACCTGTCCGATAAGCGCAAGAAAATCACGGTGACGCCGACCTTCCGGTTTGCCGACGATGAAGCTTCGCGCGCGGTGCGTGTCTACCCGAAAAAGCGTCGCATCAGTGTCTCCGGACATAGCTCGAGACGCTTCACCATGCTGTTCTGGGTCGATCCCCGCAAGCTCAGCGGCAACGCCATGAACTCCGGCAGCGACGGCAACAACCCCGCCGCCCTGACCGCTTCCGAGTTCGACGGTTATCTGCTGCTCAAGGAAAGGGGTGGCGAAGAAGTGGCTCTGCCCTGGCACATCCTGCCGCGCCAGGCTGCCCGGGTCGTGCCCGATCGCCGCACCCTGGTGACCGGTGGCACCGATTCCATTGGCCTGGTCAACAAGGGTGCCGGTATTGCGCAAAACGATGCCTATGCCATTGTCGGTCTTAGCGATGAAATGCCCCGTGGCGGGCGAGGTCTGATGTCGCCGATGCCGGACTTGCGCGCTGTCGGCGTCTCCACCCTGCCGGTGGACAGCGGCTTCTGCACCTCGGAATTCCTGTGGGCATTCGCTATCAATACCTGGGATCGACAAACCCATTTAGTGCCGGTGAGTCATCAGATAGCGTTTGATATCGATCGGGACGGCACTGATGACTACCTGCTGCTGAATCGGGATGTCACTTTCGACAATGTTACCGACGGTCGCCAGTTGACCTGGGTGGTCGATCTCAGCACCGGTGATGCCAATGCCTTCTTCTTTGCCGAACACGCGACCAACACCGGTAACACGGTACTGCTGGCTTGCGGTGAACATCTCGGTTTGAGTGCTGCCGATGCCCTGGTTACCAATGTCGATATCGATGTTGTGACGCAGGACTTCTACTACGGCGGTCCGGGCGATGCCATCAGCGATATTACCATTGCGCCGTTTGGTGAGCGTTTTCTCGGCATACCCAGCGGCGACCTGGCGGCCCGCGCTTCCGGGACTTTGAGCGTGACTGATTTCGGTGACTTTCCCGGCAGTTCACCGCAAAGTGGCGTGATGCTGTTGACCAACGGCGATCGTGGTGCCGGTGCTCATGGCGGTGCTACTGAAGCGACCGAGGCGCTGCTGTTCCTGGCACCGGATGTCGACCCACCTGCGCCTCTGCCCAAGGCCAAGGACGATGATGAGGACGACGATGACGATGATGACGATGATGATGACGATGACGATGACGATAGGGACGATGATTGACCGTCGTTAATCTTCTCTGAATCTCAACGGGGCCTTCGGGCCCCGTTTTTATTGGGTCGGATACTGGAGCACTCGCTTTGTCGGCCCTGGGTTTTCACAGTGTCGAAAACCACCGCGTTGATTGAGGCGATAGTCCCAGTATTTACCGTCCGCTTCGAACACCACGTGATAACCGTTTACCGAAGCCTGGGTGTAAACCTGTCCCGGCAGGGCACAACCCATAGCGCCGCTGGGCCAGGTGACCGCTTCGGCGCGGTGCAGGCGCAAGCGGTCGTGCCCGAGCTGCTGTACCAGCGCCCGGCGCACGCGCTCCAGCAGTGGCTCGGGCACCTCGCCGGTAACAGGCTTGGCCGCTGCTGCCGGCGGTAGCTTCTGGGGCGCCTTGCGCCGATAGACTTCCCGCTGTTGCTCGCGGACCTGGGGGTCATCCCGGGTTGGCGAGGTGGCTGCCGGCGGTACCGTACAGCCGGCGCAAAGCAGAATGATCGCGAGGAAACTGATGCTGGTATTCATCGACGTGGGCCTTCTGTCAGTATCGGTGTTGTCTTTGACAGACGACGGTCGGGCCTTATCCCTCAATTCAATCTGACCAGCCTGTTCGGTAACGTGCAGGGTATCTCGCGAGTCGCCTCCCGCTGCCTGCTTTTATAATCTTGCTTCTATACATAATCATCTAGGCGTGTGTATTCATTGTCGGTATCTGACAATTAAACCGAAAAGCGCTTGTTAATCGTTAAAATAATGATAATGATTTGCATTTGTTTTAATAGTTGGCTAGGATTTCAAGATTGAGCGCGGTGGATGGGCATAGCCAGCCTGCCGCACAGCAGAGTGTTTTGTTGGGGATAATTCTATGAGAAAGGTCAGACTGGCTGCGGCGGTAGCTGCCGTGGTGAGTAACTCTGTCGCAAGTTTCTCTGCCACAGGGGCGGAAGCGACAGAGGCGGGGCAGGTAGTGGAGTCCAGGTTTCACGAGGAAATTACCATTGTCGGAAGCCAGGACGAGGTGCGCAACGCCACCGGTTCGGCGCACTTTATCGGCGCCGAAGAACTACAGCAGTTTGCCTACTCCGATATCCAGCGTATCGCCCGCCAGGTACCGGGCGTTTCCATCCAGGTCGAAGACGGCTACGGCCTGCGCCCTAATATCAGTATTCGCGGCGTCGCCACCGAGCGCAGCGGCCGCATCACCCTGCTGGAGGATAATGTCCTGATCGCGCCGGCGCCTTACTCGGCGCCATCGGCTTACTACTTTCCCACCGTCGGTCGCATGCACGCGTTCGAAGTGGTGAAAGGACCCGCCGCCATAACCCAGGGGCCCTACACCATCGGCGGTGCACTGAATATGGTGTCGACCCCGATCCCGCAGGACCTGGGCGGCGACCTGTTATTCGAAGCTGGTGAAGATACCACCTACCGCATGCACGCCACCTACGGCGGCGAACTGAACAACGGTTTTGGTTTTTTGCTGGAGACCCACCAATGGCAGTCCGACGGGTTCCAGGATATCGACCGCAGCGGCAGCGATACCGGCCTGGATATCAAAGATTACACCGTCAAGCTCAGCTATGCGCCGGAAGGCTCTCCCCACAGTGTTAAGCTGAAACTTCAATACGCCGACCAGGATTCCAATCAAAGCTACCTGGGCCTGACCGACGCCGATTTTAATGACGATGCCTTTCGTCGCTACGGTCTGTCGGCGCTCGACAATATTGAAACCGAGCACGAGCAGGTTATTTTGCGCTACCAGTTTCAAATCAGCGATGCCCTGAGTCTCTCGGCGACCGCCTACAATAACGAACACGAACGCGACTGGTTTAAAACCGAGGGCGTCGACTTGGACGGCAGCGCCAATGCCGGCGATTTTGATCGCACCAGTTGGGCAAGTATTATCAATGCCATCAACAGCGGTGACAGCGTCGACGGATTTTCCCCCGCCCAGTTGCAGGGGATTCTCGACGGCACCCAGGACACCGTAGCCGGCAGTATTCAACTGCGCTCCAATGCCCGTGAATATTATTCGCGGGGCATTCAACTGGGTTTGAATTGGGAGGGTCAACTGGGCGGTGCGACCCATAGTCTCGAGGTCGGTGTGCGCGTGCATGAAGACGAAGAGGATCGCCTGCAGCGCAACAGTACCTACAGTCAGCGCGGCGGTGCCCTGGTGTTGGATGATCTGGGTGAACTCGGCAACGCCGGCAACCGCGTGCAGGAAGCGGAAGCCCTGGCGGTACATATTTATGACCGGATCGAGTTCGGTGATTGGGTGTTCACGCCGGGATTGCGCTACGAAGATATCGAGCAAAAACGTACCCGCTACAACGACGGCGCTGCCCGCACATTCCGCGACAGTCGCGAGAACGACACCAGTGTCTGGCTGCCCGGTCTGGGTGTGCTCTACAACGTCAACGACGAGGTGGTGTTGTTGGGTGGAGTGCACAAAGGTTTTACCGCACCGAGCAACTCGCCGGGCGTGGAGGAGGAGGAAGCCATCAACTATGAGTTGGGTGTGCGTTACCAGTCCGCAAACCTCAGCACAGAAGTAGTGGCATTTCTGAGCGACTACGACAATCTGCTCGGCGAGTGCACGTCCTCCTCGGGTTCGGATTGCGAAATCGGGGAAGCTTTCAATGGTGATGCGGCCACGGTGAAGGGTATCGAAGTGCTGGCGTCGGCCAACCTGATGTCTGGAGATACCTTTGCCGTGCCACTGACGTTTACCTATACCTATATCGACGGGGAGTTCGATACCGATATTGCCGATACCGATTTCTTCGGCGATGTCAATGAAGGTGACCCGATTCCCTATATCCCCGAAAATCAGTTCCAGTTGACGGTGGGTATCGAGCAGGTACGCTGGGCCGCCTATCTCAATGCCAACTATGTCGATGAGGTCTGTGTGCGTGCTTCTTGCGAAGCCTTCGAGGAGACCGATGACTCCCTGACTGTCGATCTGTCCGGCAATTATCAGCTCACCGAGCAGTTAAACCTGTTTGCCCGGGTCGAGAATCTCACCGGTGAAGAGGATATTCTCGGTCGCCAGCCTTATGGTGCCCGTCCCAATAAAGACCGCACCGCTTCGGTTGGAGTACGTTTCAGTTTCTAAAGCCTGGAAGTTTTGCCAGTCTCAGTCCGGTTAAACAGCTAAATCGATGACCGCCCTCGATTTAGCCGTTTAACCGGCTCCTGAGTTGTGTCGAGGCGTATTGGCTCAACACTTCCTGAATCCTGTTTGAGTGCTGCTCCGGTAAACCATGGGAATCGGGTGGTGTTGGGACGATGAGTCAGGAGAATGTCTTTTATGCGAGGTTATGGCTGTATAAAAAGCCGTAAAAATATTGTTGCATTGCGTCTATTGAACAAATGAGCTTGCTCAGGTAGCGGCCAACTCTCTGCCGCTCCGGTTGTAACCCTGGTTGTAGCCCTAGTTTTAACCCTAGTTGTAATCTCAGTTGTAACCATAGTATCGCTTAAGATTCATACGCCGCATATAGTTATGATGGCGCTCCACTGCCCGCTTGGCCCAGTGCACGCAGGTATTGATCGTCTGGCGCAGATCGTCCCCCCTCTCGGTGACGACCACATCTTTCAAATGGTCGAGTTGTAACTTGATCTCACACTGCTGGTCTTTGCCGTCCTCGGCGTCCTCGATCTTGACCAAGGTCACCTCCGCCTGTTGAATTTTGCCATAGTATCGCCCTAGCGCCAGATATAACCGGGAGTTGATATGGTCGTGCATCGCCAGGGACAGTTTAAAGCCCTGGGCCCGCGCTTTGATATTCATGGTTGTGCTCCTCGAATAGTTACCAAGACCTGGGTAGTGGATGCTAAGACGCTAGTATCAGGGCTCCTACATCTTAGGATTTCCAATGTCATAGACCCAATACCAGAACTACGTGTCGCTGCTGTGGAGTGAGCTTGTGTACCACGTGATACAACATACAAAATCAACCTTGTAAGGAGTGATACTGTCAACCTTGTAAGAAGGTGATGGTACGGGGCTTTCGTATCGAGAAAAACTCGTTTATTTTTTTTTAAATCATCGGTAAAACCGAACACGCCCATTGACTGTATTACAGATTATTCCCTTTTTTATTGTGTATTTTTGCATTTCGCAGTTTCTCAGCCAACTCCGAATATCGGAAAAATCGAATCAAAAAACACGAATATTCGACTTTTATGAACTATTGGCTTGGGCTACTGTTTGTCTGCCGGCGCTTGCCAAGGGGGTAACGACGCCGCGTTTGTGAATAAACTGCCGAGTATGGGAGAGACCTATGCGTTCTGAACAGAGGTGGCACGCGACACCTGTCGAGGAGGTAACCGAACACTTGAGTGCCGACAGTACCGAGGGTCTGTCGGCGGCCGCAGCGGCGCAACGACAACAGCGCTACGGTCTTAACAGGTTGACTGAACACAAGGGCATGGGGCCGGTGAAGCGCTTCCTGTTGCAGTTTCACCAACCCCTGGTTTACATCTTGCTGTCGGCGGTGGCTGTCACGTTGGCCCTGCAGGAATGGGTCGATGCCGCCGTGATCGCCATGGTGGTGTTGTTAAACGCGATTATCGGTTTCGTGCAGGAGGCCAAGGCGCTGCGCGCAATCAATGCGCTTTCCAAGCGCTTACACAGCGTTGCGACGGTTATTCGCGACGGGCAGCGCCAGAGTATTGCCGCCGACCAGCTGGTGCCCGGCGATCTGGTGGTGTTGCAACCCGGCGATAAAGTGCCGGCTGATATGCGGCTGATCAAGTCGCGGGATTTGCAGATCGACGAGTCGGCGTTGACCGGGGAGTCGGTGCCTGCGGAAAAAACTACCGCAGAGCTTCCCGCCGACAGCGAACTGGGTGACCGGCGCAACATGGGCTATTCCTCGACCCTGGTCACTTACGGCACCGGCCTGGGTTTGGTAACCGGCATCGGGGACGACACCGAAATCGGCAAAATCTCGGCGTTGATTGCCACTACCCAGACGTTGGATACGCCGCTGACTAAACGGATAAAGCAGTTCAGCCACCTGCTGCTCTATGCGATTCTGGCGCTGGCGGGCGTGACGCTGTTGGTCGGTTGGTTGCACGGTGGCTCCCTGCTGGAGACATTTATGGCGGCGGTGGCCCTGGCGGTGGGTGCCATTCCCGAGGGACTGCCGGCGGCGGTGACCATCATGCTGGCGATCGGCGTGTCGCGGATGGCCCGGCGGCGGGCGATTATCCGCAATCTGCCGGCGGTGGAAACGCTCGGCAGCACCACGGTGATCTGCTCGGATAAAACCGGCACCCTGACCAAAAATGAAATGACAGTGCGCGAGCTGTGGTCAGGCGCACAGCTCGTTGATGTCAGCGGCGACGGTTATGATCCGCACGGTGAATTTTACCACCCCGGTGCTGATCGGGACCCAGGTGATGTTGTCGATGCCGGTGCCGATGCGGCGTTGCGGGAGACGCTGACGGCCGGCCTGCTTTGCAATGAGGCGAGTCTGTTGCCGCCGGCCGATGCGGATGCCGGCGCGACTTCGACGGCGGCCCAGTGGCAGATAACCGGCGATCCCACCGAGGGTGCGCTGCTGGTATCGGCGCATAAAGCTGGCTTGACCACAGCCACCGCGCAGGCGCGGTTCGAGAAAATCGATACGATTCCCTTTCAATCCGAATACCAATATATGGCAACGCTGTGTCGCGACCGCGAGGTTGACACCTGCGTTATCTATATCAAAGGCTCCCTGGAAAGCGTGCTGCCCAAGTGCGACAGTGTGCTGGACAGTGGCGGCCGACCGGGGCCTATCGATGCCGCTGATGTGCAGCGGCGGGCCGAGGAAATGGCGGCCCGGGGGCTGCGGGTGCTGGCGTTTGCGCGCAAGCGTGCCGCTGCCGGCAGCGATACCCTCGAGCACGAAGATGTGGCCGGGGCGCTGGAGTTTCTGGGACTGCAGGCGATGATCGACCCGCCGCGCCCGGAGGCCGCCCGCGCCGTGGCGGCCTGCCACCGGGCCGGTATCGCAGTGAAGATGATTACCGGCGACCACGCACTGACCGCCGTCAGTATCGCGCGGCAACTGGGGATTGTGGCGGCGGACGAGAAACGGCCGGTGGTGACCGGGCGGGAGCTGACCGATGTCGATGCCGGTCAGTTGGAGGACCTGGCCGGGGAGGTACCGGTTTTTGCCCGGGTAAGCCCCGACCATAAACTGCAGTTGGTAAAAGCGCTGCAGGCCGGCGACCAGGTCGTCGCCATGACCGGCGACGGGGTCAACGACGCGCCGGCCCTGCGGCGTGCCGATATCGGTGTGGCCATGGCCTTAAACGGCACCGAAGTCGCCCGCGAGGCCGCCGACATGATGCTCACCGACGATAACTTTGCCACTATCCGCGCAGCGGTGGAGGAGGGGCGCAGCGTCTTTGACAACTTGAAAAAGTTCATTGTCTGGACCCTGCCCACCAACGGCGGCGAGGCGCTGGTGATTCTGGTGGCGGTGTTGCTCGGCATCTCGCTGCCGCTGCTGCCGGTGCATATTCTCTGGGTGAATATGACCACCGCCATTTGCCTGGGGCTGATGCTGGCGTTCGAGCCGGCGGAGGCCAACATCATGGAGCGTCCGCCCCATCAACCCAACACATCGATTCTTGACAGTACCCTGCTTTGGCGTATATTGCTGGTCTCTTCGTTGTTGTCCGTGTCGGCGTTTGGTCTGTTTGAACTGGAACTCCTGTGGGGTGCCACCGAGACCGAGGCACGCACTGTGGCGGTGGCCATGTTTGTCGTCGGTGAGGCCTTCTATTTGTTTAACTGTCGCTCCCTGACGCAGTCGGTGTTCAAGGTCGGGTTCTTTTCCAATCCCTGGATCTGGTTTGGCATTGCCGTGATGGCGATTCTGCAACTGTTGTTCACTTACCTGCCGGTTATGAACCAGTGGTTTGACACCGCGCCTATCGGCATCGATGCCTGGTTGCGCATCCTCGCCTGCGGCCTGATGATTTCACTGATTATCGGACTGGAAAAACACTGGCGCCAGCGCTCTGGCCCCGCCGATCTCGGCGGTGCCCAACGCGCGGAAGCGATGCCGTGAAAGCGGGAATAAACATCCTCTCGGTGCGCGCCTGGCTGCCGCGGCTGGCGATTTTTGCCGCGCTCTGGTGGTTGCTCGCCGAAGGGGTGGCGGCATCCTGGACGGTCGGTGCGGTTGCGGTGTTGGGGGCATCGTGGTTGAGCCTGCTGCTTGCCACCCGCCTGGCACCGGCGACCACCGCCACATCGGCGGCGGGCATCAGCGCAATCGGGCTGCTGCGGTTCATTCCTTACTTTCTGTACCAGTCGCTGCGCGGCGGCCTCGATGTCGCCAGGCGCGCCCTGCGGCCCGATTTACCGGTGTCGCCGGGCTTTATCGAGTATCGCTTACAGTGGTTGCCGGATACCGGCGCGCGGCTGTTTTTTATGAATATCATCAGTCTGCTGCCCGGTTCCCTGAGTGTCGAATTTGACGCTGACGGCGGGGTGGTGCACCTGCTCAACAAGGAAAACCTGGACACGCAGGAGTTGCGCGAATGCGAGCGACGGGTGGCGCTGCTGTTCGGTATAGACGTTGCGAGCGGTGACGCACAGGCGCAGGGAGGGACACTGTGAATTACTATCTGACAGCCGTCGCCGTCGCACTGCTGCTGGTTTTGCTGGCGGGGCTGGTGCGGGTTTTGCGCGGTCCTTCGGCGGCCGATCGTATGCTGGCTGCACAACTTTTCGGTACCACCGGGGTCGGTATTCTGGTGTTGTTGGCGGTGGCGCAGGACCAGTCGGCGCTGCTGCATGTCGCCCTGGTGTTGGCGCTGCTGGCGCCGTTGGCCTTGATCGCGTTTATTCGACTGTCGGAGGATGTCCCCCTGCCGGAGCGAGCTAAATTATTGAAGAAGGAGGCGGCGCCGGACCAGGCGTCAGGGGTGGACAAAGCCGCGTTGTCGGAGTCGGCGCCGCTGTCGAACCAGGCTCCTTCTGCTGAGCGGACCCCTTTTTCCGGGCAAGCTTCTCCGTCGGAGCAAGCCCCATGAGCCCCGTCGATATTGCCACTGTGCTGCTTACCGGTGGCGGGTTGTTTTTCTACCTGGCCGGCTCGGTGGGCCTGTTGCGCTTTCCGGATGTCTACAGCCGGCTGCATGCCCTGACCAAGGCCGACAATCTCGGCTTAGGTCTGCTTTTGCTGGGGTTGGCGCCGCAGATGGCCAATGCTTTCCAGATAGTGCTGTTGCTGCTGATCTGGCTGCTGGTAATGGCGGCCGGTGCTGCCTGCTGTCATCTGGTAGCGCGCCATGCCTATAACGCACAGCGCCGTGTTGAAAACGGGAGAGAAGAGCGTGCCGATTGACATGACTATCGACTTTACCCTGGGGGCGGGCGTGCTGGTGCTCGCCTGGCTCAGCCTGTCGACGACCAATTTATTCAAAGCCATTGTGCTGTTTATCAGTTTGGGTTTGCTGGTCACGATTACCTGGGCGCGACTCGGTGCCGTGGATGTCGCGATCGCCGAGGCGGCCATCGGCGCCGGACTGACCGGTGCCTTGCTGCTGGCCGCCTGGCGGCGCCTGCGGACGGTGCCGGGCAACACGCGCCGCAAGGCGGGGGACAACCATGTTTCGTGAACTGAACAGTAACGCTGCACCACCTGCGGGACTGCGCATCGTTTGCGCGCTGGCCATCGTTGGCCTGACACTCGCGTTGATAGCGGCGGTGGTGGTTTCGGGCCCCGCTGCTCCCGGCCTGCAAGCCGCCGTCGCCGCGGCCCTGCCGCACAGCGGCGTCGAAAATCCGGTGACGGCGGTGCTGCTGAACTTTCGCAGCTATGACACGCTGTTGGAAATTGCCGTCTTGTTTGTGGTGGCGGTGGCCACCCTGCCGCTACGTCGTGCTGTCGCACCACAGCGCACCGAGGCCGTTGCCGTCGAGCCGGTGCTGGCGGCACTGGTCAAATTACTGGTGCCGCTGGTGGTATTGACCGGCGGTTATTTATTGTGGGTGGGCGCCTATGCGCCGGGTGGCGCGTTTCAGGCCGGCGCTCTGCTCGCCGGTGCCGGCGTGCTGCTGTCGCTGGCCGGCGGATTTTCACTGGCGGCACTGCCGGCCCGGCCGCTGCTGGTGGTGGGGCTGGTGGTGTTTACCGCAGTGGCGGCGGCAGTGGGAGCGATAACTGGCGCCTTTCTGCAATATCCCGTTGCCGCTGCCGGGGTTCTGATACTGGTAATTGAAGCCGCGGCCACCGTGTCCATCGCTGCCACCCTGTTGTTGCTGTACGGCAACCTGGCCGAGCCGGTGCCGTCCGGCCCGCTTGCCGGGACCAAGGAGCCCGCATCGTGACTCAGGATCTGTTTTACAGTATTTGCGGTATCGCCCTGTTTGGTATCGGTCTCTACGGACTGCTGATACCGCCGCATATTCTGCAGAAAATTCTGGCCGTCAATGTGATGGGCACCGGTGTTTTCATGGTGCTGATCGCCACCGCCCAAAGCCGCGCGCCGGCTATCGATCCGGTGCCTCACGCCATGGTTCTCACAGGGATTGTGGTGGCGGTCGCCGGCACCGCGTTGGCACTGTCGCTGGTGTGTCGCATCTACGCCCTGTCGGACGACACCGAACAGGACGCCGGCCGATGAGCGGACTGTCTCTTCCAGCCCTGCTGCCCTGGCTGGTCGGCCTGCCGCTGCTGGCGGCGGCGGCCAGTTTCGCCGGGCAGCGCTGGGTTGCCGGTCGCTGGCTCAATGCGGTGGGCGCGGCGGCGCAGTTGGCGCTGGCGGTCCTTGTGTTGTGGCTGCTGGCGGCCGGCGACAGCGGACTGGGGCAGCGCTATACGCTCGGCGGTTGGGGCGCCCCCCTGGGTATCGATCTCTATATAGACGGTTTTGCCGGGCTGATGATTGCCATCACCGCCGCGCTGGGATTCGTACTCAGCCTCTATAGCTGCAGCTACTTTACCGAGCCGGACCAGGCGGCGCGCTTTTGGCCGTTGTGGTGGCTGCTGATGGTAGCCCTGAATGCGGTTTTTCTGGCGGCGGATGCGTTTAATATTTATGTGACACTAGAGATACTCGGCCTCGCGGCCGTGGCCCTGGTCGCTCTGCAGGGCGGCCGGCCGGCGCTGCAGGCAGCCTTGCGCTATCTCCTGGTGGGGCTCTTGGGTTCGCTGTGTTACCTGCTCGGAGTGGCGCTGCTCTATCGGGCTTACGGCACCCTCGATCTGGCACAGTTGGGACAATTGGTGCACGCTGCGCCCCTGAGCTGGGCGGCGTTAGGGTTGATCACCGTCGGCCTGTTATTGAAAACCGCGCTCCTGCCCTTGCATTTCTGGTTACCGCCGGCCCATGCCAACGCGCCGGCGCCGGTCAGCGCCGCGCTGTCGGCGCTGGTGGTGAAGGCGTCGTTTTATCTGCTGGCCCGCTTCTGGCTGGAAACGCTGTCGGCCGCCACCACTGCCCAGGGATTACAGGTATTGGGCGTCTTGGGCGCAGCGGCGGTGCTGGTGGGGTCGATACAGGCGATTCGCGCCCAGCGACTAAAACTGATTGTCGCCTACTCGACGGTGGCGCAACTGGGCTATCTGTTTTTGCTGTTCCCACTGTTCGGGCGGCCGTCTGACACTGCCGGTCTCGGCGGCGCGGTGGTCGATGCGGTGGCCTACTTTATCATCGCTCACGCCTGCGCCAAGGCCGCCATGTTTCTGGCCGCCGGCAATATCCAGCGGGCCGCCGGCCACGACGATATCAGCCGTTTGCACGGTATTGCGCGGCGCCAGCCGCTGAGCCTGTTTGCCTTTGCCATCGCCGGGGCCAGTCTGATCGGCTTGCCGCCAAGCGGCGGTTTTGTCGCCAAGTGGCTGCTGCTGAATGCCGCCATCGATGCGGGCCAGTGGTGGTGGCTGATCACGGTGATTGCCGGGGGGTTGCTGGCGGCGGTCTATGTCTTCCGGGTATTGAATCTCGCCTTCACCGACAGTGCCGAGCAGCCGCCGGCCGCCGAGGCGCAGCCGGTGTTGCCGCGGCTGCTGCCGCTCGGCGCGTTTGCGCTGGCGATCATCACGGTGCTGCTCGGCTTTAACGCGCTCTGGGTGCTGGAGGTGCTGGATATCGGCGTGCCGCCGCTGCAATTGGCCGCCGACGGGGAGGCGCTATGAACTGGAACAGTCTGCTGCCGTTGTTGATTGTGCTGAGCGCGCTGGTGCCCGGCCTGATAATTTTTTGTCTCGACGAGAGTCGCCGCACGCTGCGTACCACATTGAATATCTGTGGCGCACTGACGACGCTGGTGTTGATCGGTATCATGGTGTCGGGTGTGTATCAGGGCGATCTGGTCGAGACCCGCCTGCCGCTGCTGCCGGATATGGATATCGTTCTGCACGCCGATGCACTGTCGTTACTGTTTGTCAGCCTGTCCGGTTTGCTGTGGCTGGTGACCACCGTTTACGCCATCGGTTATCTCGAGGATTCTCCCAACCGCAGTCGTTTTTTCGGCTTCTTCAGCTTTTGTGTCAGCGCCACGCTCGGGATTGCACTGGCCGGTAATTTAATTACGTTTCTAATCTTTTATGAACTCCTGACCCTGACCACCTATCCGCTGGTGGTGCATCGCGGCACCGCCAAGTCGCTGCGCGCCGGTCGTATCTACCTTCTTTATACGATGATCGGCGGCGCCTTGTTGTTGGGTGGCGTCGTGTGGTTGAAGTCGCTGGCCGGGGCGCTGGATTTTACCGCCAACGGTATGCTGGCGGACCTGCCCCACCTCGAGCGCGGTCAGTTGCAGATCATTTTCGCGCTGCTGATCGCGGGCCTGGGGGTCAAGGCGGCGCTGGTGCCGCTGCACGGTTGGTTGCCGGTGGCGATGGCGGCGCCGGCGCCGGTCAGTGCGCTGCTGCATGCGGTGGCGGTGGTGAAAGCCGGTGCCTTCGGCATTGTGCGCGTGGTCTACGATGTGTACGGCATCGATTTTGCGCGCGAGTTGAATGTGACACCAGTGCTGGCGGCGATCGCCGCGGTCACCATCGTCTACGGTTCGCTGCGCGCGCTGTTTCAGGACGACCTGAAAAAACGGCTGGCTTATTCGACGGTGAGCCAGGTGTCCTATATCGCGCTCGGCACGGCTATCGCCGGGCCGGTGGCGACCATCGGCGGTATCGTGCACCTGGTGCACCAGGGGTTGATGAAAATTACCCTGTTCTTCGGCGCCGGTAACCTGGCCGAGACGCTCGGCATCCACAAAGTCAGCGAAATGGACGGGGTCGGGCGGCGCATGCCCTGGACCATGGTGGCGTTTACCCTGGCGGCACTGGGTATGATCGGCATGCCGCCGGTGGCCGGATTTGTGTCCAAGTGGTATCTGGGTGTCGGCGCGATGGAGGCCGATGCGTTCTGGGTGATACTGGTGCTGGCGGCCAGCAGTCTGCTGAACGCCGCCTATTTTCTACCGCTGCTGTTTCGCGCCTGGTTCAAACCCCAGCGTGGCACCTGGCCCGCTGAGCGCCGCTTCGGCGCCTGGGAAACCCACTGGATGCTGCTATTACCGCCGTTGATTACCATGCTGGTGGCGCTGGGGGTAGGCGTGTTTGCCGGTGGATTCGCCAGCCCCCTGACCTGGACGACATTGATCGCCGCGCGCGAGTACGGGCTCGGGGCGCTGCCGGCGGTAACGCCGGGTCTGTTGCAGGTACCGTTGTTGTGGGCGGCGATACTGGCGCCGCTGCTGTTGGCTGCCGCCCTGGCGTTCCCCCGCCTGCGCCGCCGGTGTTGGTACTGGGCCCCCTGGACAGCGCTGCCGGCGCTGGCCGCTGCAGTCTGGTCCAGCGAGGGCCAGAATCTGCTGCCCTGGTTGTTTTTCGGCAGTATTGTCGAGCTGGATTCCGTGGGCCGGGTGTTTCTGTTGCTGGCTGCGGTGCTGTGGCTGACCGCCGCGCTTTATGCGCGCGAATACCTGCGTGACGATCCGCAGAAAGAACGCTTCTTCCTCTTTTTTCTGCTTGCTATGGGCGGCAATTTCGGTTTGATTCTGTCGCTCGATGCGTTCGGTTTCATTACTTTTTTTACCCTGATGAGCCTGGCCGCTTATGGGCTGGTGGTGCACACCGGCACTCGCGAGGCCCTGCGCGCCGGCAAGACCTATATGCAGTGGGTCATTATCGGTGAGGTGCTGTTGTTCGCGGGCTTTACCTGGCTGGCATACAGCGCCGGCAGCTCGGAGATTCGCGCGCTTGCCGCCGCGCCCCACAACGATTGGATCTTCGGCCTGTTGATCGCCGGGTTTGGCATCAAGGCCGGGCTCTTGTCCATGCATGTATGGCTGCCGCGGGCGCACCCGGTGGCGCCGATACCGGCCAGCGCCGTGCTGAGCGGTGTGATGGTCAAGGCCGGGCTGCTCGGCTGGCTGCGCTTTATGTCCGACGGCGATGCCGCTGCCGCGACTGCGATCGATTGGGGTACAGTGCTGCTTTGGTTGGGGTTGGGCGGCGCGGTGCTGGCGGTGCTGGCCGGTGTGGTGCAGCGCAACCCGAAAACCCTGCTGGCCTACTCCACCATCAGTCAAATGGGCATTATTGCCGCAGGCTTTGGTGCCGGTTTGCTGCGCCCGGAGCTGTGGCCGCTGCTGGTGCCGGCACTGCTGGTCTATGCCCTGCACCACGGCCTGGCCAAAGGTGCGCTGTTCTTCAGTGTCGGCCTCACCGCGCAGCTGGCGGCACCGCAGCGGCGCTGGCTGTGGGTGGCTGTAGCACTGCCGGCGCTGGCCCTGGCGGGGCTGCCGTTTACCAGCGGCGCCCTGGCCAAGGTCGCGCTCAAAACAGCAGTGGCCGACCTCGCCGTATTGACCGCGGTGTTGCCGGTAACCGCCATAGGGACGGCATTGTTAATGATTCGTTTTATGGATCTTTTGCGCCAGGGCGTGGCTGAGCAAAAAGCGCCGGGCGCAGTGGGTGGCTTTTTGCTGTTACCTTTTATGATGCTGTTGTTGCCGTTGGCCGGCGCGGCGTTTCTGTTGCCCGAAGCACAGGTGTTTCTACCGGCGTTGACGGTGCCGTCGACGCTGTGGACGGCGGTTTGGCCGGCGGCGGTCGGTGTGGCGGTGTACCTGGTTTGCCGCGCGTTGCTGCAGAAAACCGCGCCTTTGCCGGCCGGCGATATTATTGTGCCGGTGGAGGCGGCGCTGTTGTACTGGCGCCGCTGGTGGCGACGTCCGGCCCGACCGGCGCCGGCCCTGGGGGGTTACCGGCAATTACAGCAGCAGTTTGCTCGCCTGGCGACTGCCGGCGCCGATCGCAGCGACGGACCGTCCCTGCCATTGCAGGTTTATTGGAGCAACCCCGGGCTGGTGTTCATCGTCGTATTGTTTGCGTTGTTGGCGGTGACTTTTTCATAGGCGTTTATTGCCAGAAGCGACCACTATTGGCGCGCGGAGATTGCTTGGCTACCAGCGGCCATGGGTTGTATGCAAACAGGTAGTGCCGCCATAGGCGGGTGTTATCGACGAGACGGGAGAAACCACTATGCGACGTTTCAAGAATATTCTGGTTATCGCCGGTGCCGACACCGATACCGGCGAAAATGTCGCCATCGCCCGCGGTGCCGCCCTGGCCCGGCGCAATGATGCCCGCCTGACACTGATGGATGTCGTCAGCGCACCACCGGCTACGCTCAAGCAGTACAAGGGTATTATCGATATCGACGAACTGACGGATTTGGTCCAGTCGGAGCGCAAAAAAGCGCTCGACCATATTGCCGCGCCGCTGCTGCGAGACGGCATTGAGGTAATCACCAAAGTCGCCAGTGGTCGCGATTTTATCGAAATTATCCGCCAGGTGTTGCAGGGCGGGCACGATCTCGTTATCAAAACAGCGGAACGCAGTACCGGTATCTTCGCCGGCGGTGATCTGCATTTGATGCGCAAGTGTCCGCGCCCGGTTTGGTTGCTGAAATCCGCGCTCGGCGCCGGCAGTGGAAAAATCCTGGCGGCGGTGGACCTGGCTCTGGAGGCCGATGCCGAGGGACAGGCTCTAAACACCCTGATTATGGACCTGGCCACAACCTTGTCGCGCTGGGAAGGTGGCGAACTGCATATGTTGTCGTGCTGGACGTTGTACAGTGAGAGTGCGTTGCGACACAGTGCGTTTTTGAATGTGCCGGATGCCGAAATCGAGGCGTTGTTGGATGCTGAGCAGGCGGCGCAGCAGCGGTGCCAACGGCAGCTTTGTGCACGCTATAACGATGTGCCGTTCGTAAAGCATCTTGTCAAAGGTAACCCCGATACCTGCATTCCGACGTTTGTCCGCGATCACGAGATTGGTACTGTGGTGATGGGCACCGTCGGCCGCAGCGGTATTCCGGGCCTGTTTATCGGCAACACGGCGGAAACCGTTTTGCAATCGATCGACACTTCTGTGATCACGGTCAAGCCGGCGGGTTTTGAAAGCCCGGTGCGTTAGCCTGAAATCCCGTCACGGCGCAACCAGTTGCATAAGCTGGGCACAGAAGATAGCGCCGCAGGTGCCGGGCACATAACCCAGTACCGCCAGCAGCACACCGACCGGGGCGAGTGCCGGGCGGAAGGCGGCGGCCACCACCGGTGCCGGGGCGGCGCCGCCGACATTGGCTTTGCTGCCGACGGCGAGAAAAAAACGGTGCCCGGATAAACTTGGCAACCGCCACCATCATCGCGTATTTTTCCTGATTGAAACCGTAGAGTTGCAGCATCGCGGTCTGGTTGGCGCCGCCGCCGATCCAGCTGCCGGCCAGCGTCGACAAGCCGCGCCAGACCGCATCTGCGCCTTCGCCGCCCACGGTTTGCGGGTGTATCAGCGACATCACCTACACCGCTACCGGTCCACCCAGCACGATGCCGACAGTCGCGGTGAAAAACGTAATCAGCGCCTGGTTGCCGAGGCCCATCACCGCCTTTAAATCGATGCTCAGTGTCATCAATGCCAAACTCGCCGGCAGAAAGTAGTCTTTTGCCATCGGCCATAGATTGGCGTTTTCGAAGGAGACGATGTTGAAGGTGTTGAGAAGGGAGGGCAGCAGATAACACATCAACACAATGGGCACGATGCGGTAGAACTTTCGCCAGAATCTGTGCCCGCAGTGGGCAGTGAAAAAAATGGCCCCCAGGATAGCCACCAGAATGCCGAATAAGATGGCATCGTTGTCAGAAAGAGTTGTCACTATAGCCTGCGCCTTAGTGAGCGGCAGTGGTGTCACATTCTGTCACACTTTGACCCCTGGGCGTAAGGCGCTATAAAAGGTGATCATATACAATAAACGGAAAGCATTTTTTGATTGCGGACACCGGGTATTTTCATGAAGAGTTCTGATGCGGCGGCAATTCGCCTGTTTTTGGTCGAGGACGATGCGGGGCTGTCGGCGCTGGTACAGGAGTACTTCACCAAGAAAGGGTTTGCGGTGGCGGCGGAGTCCGACGGCATAACCGCGGCCCGGCGTATTCTCGAGGAAAAGCCGGATGTGGTCATTCTGGACGTTATGCTGCCCGGTATCACCGGTATGGAGATATGCCGCCGCGTGCGGCCGGCCTTCAGCGGATTGATCCTGATGTTGACGGCCCTGGATGACGATATGGACCAGATGCTCGGGCTGGAACTGGGCGCCGATGATTACGTGGTCAAACCGGTGGTGCCGCGCCTGTTGTTATCGCGTATTCACGCCTTGTTGCGCAGAACGCCGGTGAATCGAACGCCCCAGCCCACTGAGGTCAGCGCCGATGATCAGCTCGCGGTTGGCGACCTTTGCATCAACCGGGTTTCCCGCACCCTGGCGGTCGGGAGCAGCCCGATCAAACTGACCACGGCCGAATTTGAGTTGTTGTGGGTGCTGGCGGAGGCGGCCGGTAAGGTAGTGAACAGGGACACTATCCTGCAGCGCATACGCGGTCTCGACTACGACGGTCTCGACCGCTCGATCGACAGGCGCATTTCCCGCTTGCGCAAAAAGTTGGGTGACGATCCGGACAACCCCAAGCGCATTAAAACAGTACGGGGTAAAGGTTATATCTTATGCCCCTAGCGGTATCGAGACACCACCGACCGTTCACACTGGTGCGAATTTTTTTGCGCCTATGGGTCGTCGTAACCATACCGCTCGGTGTTCTCTGGTGGTTTGACGGCCTCAATCCGGTGCACGGGATCATCAACGATATGGCGCGCGATACCTACATTGCGTTATATCGGGGCACTTTCCACCTGGTGCAGGAAGATCTCGAAACCAGGCCTGTCGAGCAGTGGCCTCAGCATATTGTCGATCTGGCGCCGCATTTCGGTTATCGCCTGGTACTGGAAAAACTCGAAAGCGATAGCTTCAGCGCTCTTGAAAAGAGCAGCTTACGCAGTGGCGAATTTCTCTTCCGTGGCGGAGAGCCGGCTGTGTTGGTTCGCCGCGTGGCGCAGTCTCGCTTTGTGTTGCAGATGTTTTTGGGAGAGACGCAGGACGAGATAGAAGAGCGCCGGCGACGGGGCACCATGTATCTGTTGCAGCAACAACTGAAGCTGCATCCGCCGCAGCAATGGGCGGCTGTCATTGCCGCTTACCAGCCCCACTTTGGTTTCGCCATTGACGTGCTGGATATAGACAGCGATCGTTTAAGTTTGAGTCGCGATCAAAAGGCGCAATTGCGACGCAATCGAATCTATACCTATCGGCCGGAGCAACTGGCTGAAGTCAGCTATATATTGCTCGACGATCGCCGGCATGTTATCCGGGCTGAGACCCGTTCGGGCGGTACTTCAGACTTGCTGCTGCTGGTGATCGCCTTCTCGACCCTGTGCGGGGCCCTGGCTCTGGGTATTTATATTTGGCTGCGTCCTCTCTGGCGTGACTTAAAGCATATGGATACAGTCGCCGCCGAGTTTGGCGAGGGTTATTTCGACGCCCGCGCTGCGCTGAAAAACAGTTCGGTAGTGGCGGGACTGGGGCAGTCTTTCAACAGCATGGCTGCAAGTATTCAGCAACTGATTGACGGCCAGAAGGAATTGATCAATGCCGTATCCCACGATCTGCGTACGCCGATGTCGCGGTTGCGCTTTGCGTTGGAAATGTTGGAAACTGAAAACGATACTGAAGACCGCGACCGCTATATTCACAATATTCAACACAGTGTCGCCTCGCTGGAGGAGCTGATCAATGAGTTGCTGGTGCATGCCAGATTTGAACGGACTCCCTCCGCCCGCACCTTCAATAACTACGCTGTCTACAGCTTTTTAACCGATGAGGTCGCGTTGTTTGTCGATAATCCACGCGGTATCGAGGTGGTGTGGATCCCGCCGGGGCCGGTCGCCGATTTGCAGTGTGTGTTTGATCGCGGCGCCCTGGCCCGGGCGCTCGCCAACCTGTTGGAAAACGCGCTGCGCTATGCCGATCACCGGATTGAGGTGAGCTTTACGGTGACCGACGGCTGGTGCCGGGTAATGGTTGATGACGACGGTTGCGGTGTTGCGGCCGCCGACCGCGAGCGAATTTTCAAACCTTTCACCCGGCTTGATGACAATGCCGAGGGGGCAGGGCACGGGTTGGGCCTGGCGATTGTCGGGCAAATTGCCAAATGGCATAAGGGCCGCACCTACGTTGTCGATGCGCCTGCGGGCGGCGCGCGCTTCGTATTCGAGTGGCCTGCAGACCTGTAATTGCACAGTTTTTTTACAGTTGATCCCGGCCTTACATGAACCTGGCGCTGCAATGAGAAGCGCGACCTGGCTATGGCGGTATGAAACCGTGGGCCGCAGGGATGCGGCCCTCGAGCCTACAGGGACGTATTCACGGCGTGTTTCATACCGCCATAGCCAGGTCGGGCGCCACGGAGTTCATAAAAAAACACTGTTTTCCCACCCTAAAACTAGCAACATGGTGAAGCGAGACCCCCGGCGCCGGTACTTACAGGGCAGCGCTGGATTCGCGGAGCTGAAGTTCGCAATCCATGGTGACCGGTCTGGTCGGCTCGCCGGCCGTTTCGTCCCCGCCGCTGAACTGATCGATCAGCAGTGACGCCGCAGTGCGGCCGATATCATCGAAAGGCTGGCTGGCGGTGGTCAGGCGTGGCCAGACCTGTTGTGAAAAGGGCGTATTGTCAAAACCCACCAGCGATATCTCCTGCGGCACCTGGATATTGCGGCTGTGCATTTCGTAGAGCAGGCCGGCGGCCATATCGTCATTGCCCGCGAAGATCGCCGTCGGCGGTTCGGATTGTTCCAGCAGCGTCGCGGCGGCGGCACGGCCCGAGGCGAAATTGTTCAGGCCCTGGATTACCAGTGCTTCGTCGACGGCGAGTCGGCGTTTGCTCATGGCGGCGCGAAAACCCGCTTCGCGCTGGGCGCTGGAGGCGAGATCGGGATGGCCTTTGACATAGGCGATGCGCCGGTGGCCGAGGCCGATCAGGTGGTCGGTGAGATCGAACGCCGCGCGCCGGTTGTTGACTGCCACGGCAAGGCCGTGGCCGGTGTCTTTGGGATTGATGCTGACGTAGTGGATACGGCGCTGCGCCAGCATATCGATCAACGGCTGTTGATCACATACCGGTGATGACAGAATCAAACCGTCCACCAGGGTGCCGGCCACCATCTGGCCGATGTCCTCGACCAGGTCCGGCGCCTGATAGTTGCAATTGTGCAGGTACAAACCCATGCCGCGTGCCTTGCAGGCTGCCATAATGCCGGTCTGCAGGTGCATCAGGAAGTTGGGGCTGGGATTGTCGTAAACCAGCGCCAGTAAGTAGGAGCGTTTGCGGGCCAGGGCCAGGCCCAGGGGGTTGCGTTTGAAATCCAGCGCGGCTATGGCCTGCATGACTTTTTCCCTGGTGGCCGGTCGCACGTTGGGCTCGGCGTTCAATACGCGGGAAACCGTTTTCTTGGAAACTCCAGCGTGTTTGGCAACATCGACGATAGTAGTGTTACCCATATCTTTAGTGCTTTCCTGTTTTATTCTTACCTTGCTACCGCTGTTTGATTCTGGTGCTGAGCGGTACTTTTCGGCGATCGATTGGGTATTGTGCCACAGCACTGGCCCGGCAGAGACCCGGCAGCCGCCGGGGCGACAGGCAAGCTTGCGCCCGATCGGGAAAGAGAACCCCCGTCGGGCCGTGGTGTGGCACGTAAACGGTTTAGAACGCCAAACTACACAAGTTATCCGCTTTTTCACGCCCAAGACAACGCACAGCTACAAGAGCAAGCCATCAATATCCACCAGTCAAGGTTTATACTGCCAATTGACACCGGTGTCAATTGGCAGTATAAAACCACCAACATAGCTGCTTGACCACTCAAGCCGCCGAACCCGGATATCCAAACCCTGTTCCGCCAACGCGTGTCTGCGCCGGTGCCGGCGGGGCTCAAATGAGAGAGGGTCAACATGTCAAAAGCCCTGGAGATGCGCCCCGAACGGTTGTTTTCTTCCGATCCGACCCAGCGGGCGATAGCACTCAGGCTGCACCGGGAGGTGGAGCAGCTGCCGATTATCAGCCCCCACGGTCATACCGATCCCCGCTGGTTTGCCGAGAACCAACGCTTTGCCAACCCCACCGAGTTGTTGATTCAGCCCGATCACTACGTTTATCGCATGCTCTACAGTCAGGGTATCGGGCTCGACACCCTGGGTATTCGCCGCAGCGACGGCAGCGCCGCCGCTGTGGACCCGCGGGCGGTGTGGCGGTTGTTTGCCGAGCACTACCACTTGTTCAGAGGCACGCCCTCGGCCTATTGGCTGAACTATGTTTTCAGTCAGGTGTTTGGTCTGGAGGTGCGCTTGAACAGCGCCACCGCCGATCTTTATTACGACACCATCGACGCTGCCCTGGCGACCCCGGCGTGCAAGCCGCGGGCCCTGTTTGAACGCTATAACATCGAGGTGCTGGCGACCACGGAATCGCCGCTGGACACGCTGGAACACCATCGCGCCCTGGCCACCTCCGGCTGGTCCGGGCGGGTGATTACCGCCTTTCGTCCCGATCCGGTGCTGGACCCCGACTATGAAGGCTTCCGCGACAACCTGGCGCAACTCGGCGACATGACCGGCAGCGATTGCTTCGACTACGCGCAATACCTCGATGCGCTGCGCCAGCGGCGTGCCTTTTTTAAAACCCTGGGGGCCACCTCCACCGATCATGGCCACCCGACAGCCAAGACCGCCGATCTGACCCGTGCCGAAGCTGAAAAACTGTTTGCCAGGGTGACGGCGCCCGGCCCCTGTGCGGCGGCCGATGCAGAGTTGTTTCGCGCCCATATGCTGGTCGAGATGGCGGCAATGTCGCTGGAGGACGGCCTGGTTTTGCAGATTCACCCCGGCGCCAGCCGCAATCACAATGCCGGCGTGTTTGCCCGTTACGGTCGTGATAAGGGTGCCGATATTCCCATGCGCACCAATTACGTTGCCGACTTGAAGCCGCTGTTGGACCGCTATGGCAACGAGACCGCGCTGAGCGTCATTCTCTTTACCCTTGATGAATCCAACTACAGCCGCGAGCTGGCACCCCTGGCCGGGCACTACCCGATGCTGAAACTGGGGCCGCCCTGGTGGTTCCACGACAGCCCCGAGGGCATGTTGCGGTTTCGCCGCGCCACCCACGAAGTGGCCGGCTTTGCCAATGTAGTGGGGTTCAATGACGACACCCGCGCGTTTCTGTCCATACCCGCCCGCCACGATATGGCCCGGCGCATGGACTGCGTGCACCTGGCGGAACTGGTGGCGAGCCATCGCCTCGAAGAGGATGAAGCCGCGGAGATTATCGTCGACCTGAGCTACAGCTTCGCCAAGGCCGCCTACAAACTTTAGGTCCGATCTCGAGGGCTTCAGTTGCAACGACACCGCGTCAATAACGCTGTAAAAAAGCGGTAAATCTGGATAACGAAACATGACTAACGAGACTGTTGATGACGAGACAACGGAGAGCGGCAGCCGTTTACACGCCGGTTATACGCCCCGCGAGGGAGCCCCGGTAACGGCGCCGGGTTATGACCGGCAAGCCTGCGGTACCGGCATCGTGCACCTCGGTATCGGCGCCTTTCAACGTGCCCACCAGGCGGTTTACACCGATGAGGTGCTGGCCCGACAAGGGGGGGATTGGAAAATTCTCGGGGTATCTCTGCGCAGCGCCGGCGTCAGGGATCAACTGAATCCCCAGGACGGTTTGTATACCCTGGTGGAAATGGGGGCGCCGGCGGCGAGGTATCGTATTGTCGGCGCGGTCGGCGGTGTTTTGGTGGCCCCGGAAGACCCCGCGGCCGTGTTGCAGGCCCTGACCGCGGCGAGCTGCAAAATTATTTCGTTGACGATCACTGAAAAAGGCTATTGCCACGACCCCGCCAGCGGCCATCTGAACCGACAACATCCCGATATCCTTCACGACCTGCACACCCCGGCGGCGCCGAAGACAGCCATCGGCTTTATTGTCGAAGCCCTGCACCGGCGGCGCCGGCAGGACGCGCCGATACCGACGATATTGTGTTGCGACAATCTGCCCAGTAACGGCACAACCTTAAAACGGATAGCGGTGGAGTTTGCCCGCGCACGTGACGCGCAGTTGGCGGCATGGATTGACAGCCGGGTCCCGTTTCCCAACACCATGGTCGATCGCATCGTGCCGGCGACCCAGGCGGAGGACATTGCCGATCTGCAACGGGTTTGCGGTTATCGGGATCTCGGTATGGTCAAAGCCGAGGGTTTCAGCCAGTGGGTGATCGAGGACAACTTCAGCGCCGGCCGACCTGCCTGGGAGGCGGTGGGTGCCACACTGGTGAGTGATGTGGAGCCGTTTGAATTGGCGAAACTGCGGCTGCTGAACGGCACCCACTCGTCGCTGGCGTATTTGGGTTTTCTCGCCGGCTATGAGTTTGTCCACCAGGTGATGGAGGATGGGGACTTTGTGGCGTTTTTGCGCGGCCTGATGAATACTGAAGTCATTCCGGGACTGGTGGCGCCCGAAGGCGTTGACCTGGCGACCTATGCCGACAGCCTGTTACAGCGCTTTGCCAATCCGAGCCTCAGGCACCGGACTTACCAGATCGCCATGGACGGTTCGCAAAAGTTGCCGCAGCGCCTGCTCGGCACCCTGCGGGATCAATTGGCGGCGGGCGGGGATATCGAACACCTGGCGCTGGCCGTCGCCGGGTGGCTGCGCTATGTGATGGGCGTCGACGAACACGGCGCGGTCATCGCTGTGCAGGACCCTATGGCGGCACTGTTGCGGGAGATCGGTGCTCCCGGGGTTGAACAACAGGGGATTAAACAACAGGCACGCGCCCGCCCGGATGCCGGAGGATTGGTCGATGCTTATCTCGAGGTCAGCGCAGTGTTTGGCACGGACCTGCGCGGCGACGACCGCTTTAAAAACCGCCTGACCCACTGGCTCGGCGAGTTGCTGGCGCAGGGGGTGACCGGCACCTTGAAGACTTTTCGGACTCGCCCGGGAGCGGGCGGCGATCACTCCAGGGAAAATTCTGAGAATTCCTGATAGACCCGCTCGATATGGTCGTGCATGGCGTCGCGGGCCGCCTCGCGATTGTGCCGGGCCAGGGCCTCGAAGACTCGCAGGTGATCATCGATATCCGGTTGCGAGCCCCGCGCCCGGACCTTCTGGTGGAAATACCGGCTGATATCCGACTTCACCCGCAGTGCCCACAGCCAATTGACGGTGCTGGCCAGAGCGCTGTTGCGGCTGGCTTTGGCGACGGCGATATGAAAGCGGCCGTCGTGGGCTTCCGCCTCTTCGGTTTGTTGTTGTGCGGCACTTTGCTCCATCAGCCGCAGCAGGACTTGCAGCTGTTGTAATTCCTCGTTGCTGATACGCTGCGCCGCCAGCGCCGCCGTCTCCCGCTCGATAGTCCGGCGCGCCTCGAGTATTTCCAGTGGTCCCGGGGCGTCCTCATAGACGATGGTGGCAGCGGTGGCTCCGGGCGCCTTGACATAGATACCGGAGCCCAGGCGGATTTCCACAACGCCCGCAACCTCCAGGGCGATTAGCGCCTCGCGCACAGTCTGGCGGCTGACATCGAAGCTGCTCGCCAGGTCTCTCTCCGAGGGCAGCCGGTCGCCGGCTGCCATGTCGGCGGTGCGGATATGGTCCGCCAGGCGGTCGGCAATTTGTTGGTAGCGCCGGCGGGATATGTCGGTTTCTATCAGCATAGGGCGTCTATTCAGTAAAACTATCGGTCTGACCAAATTAACTATTGATTTAATTGGTATGACCAGCTATGGTTTTGCGATAACTGGCTTGACCAATTTAAACGAAAGGGTTCCTCGAGTTCAAGTGCTTTTTCCTGGCCCAGGTGCTATAGGTCGGTGCTGCCACTCCCCGATAGCTCCAGCGCTGGACGCTGGGTTCAAGTTACAGTGGGTGCGAGTTAAAAGTCGGTTCGGCTTAAAAATCAGTTTATTTTCAAAGTAGAGTTACTTTCAGTTTAGAGTCGCTTTCAGTTTAGAGTCGCTTTCAGTTTAGGGTCGCTTTCAGGTTAGGGTCGCTTGCAGATTAGAGTCGCTTTCAAAGTAGATTTACTTTCAAAGTAGCTGCTGCAACGGTAAAAACAGGTTACTCACGTTATGACGCAGAAAACAGTCGCGCGCCCGGGTGCACCCGGTCAGGGACCGGCGGTGACGGTGCTGGGGGAGGTGATGATCGAGCTGTCGCCGCAGGCGGACGGCAGCTTTCGGCCCGGAGTCGCCGGCGATACTTTCAACACCGCCGTGGCCCTGGCGCAACTGGGGGTGCCCAGTGAGTATGTCACCGCCCTCGGCACCGACGGCTTTAGCCGGCGGATTCGCACAGCGATTGAAGCCCGGGGGATCGGCGACAGTCATATCGCCACCAGCGCCGGCGCCGTGCCCGGGTTGTACGCCATCGAAACCGACGCCGCGGGGGAGCGCCGTTTTACCTATTGGCGCGATCAGTCTGCCGCCCGGCAGTGGTTCGGCGATGTCGACCGCTTTGCGGAGACTTTCGAGTGTATGTGTCCGGCGCCGTTTTTTTACTGGAGCGGTATCACCCTGGCATTGATGGCGCCGGCGGTGCGCGAGTGCCTGTTCCGCTTTTTGGAGGCCTATCGGGCCGGCGGCGGACGGGTTTACTTTGACAGCAACTACCGCGCGGCGCTGTGGCGCAGTCAGGATTCGGTGGCCGCCATCTACGACAGCGCCATTGCCCACACCGATCTCTACCTGCCGAGCCTCGACGACGAATGCGCCATTCGCGGCCTCGACAGCGAGGTGGCGATAACTGCGGCCCTGCAGCGCACCGGGGTAGCGGAGGCGGTGATGACACTGCCGGGTGAGGCGCTCTGGATAACCCCGCAACAGGTAACCCGTTATGCGTTGCCCCAGTCTGCTGCCGTTGTCGACACTACCGGGGCGGGTGATGCGTTCAGCGGCGCGTTGATGGCGGGCTTGATCGGCGGCGCGGCGATGCCGGCGGCGATCCGGTTTGCCCATCGGGTAGCCGCCGCTGTGGTGGGTGTCCAGGGCGCGCTGTTACCGGAAAAAGCCTGGCGCGAATTCACCGAGCTGTGCGAGCGGGAGTTGTCATGTCAGCCTTAATTTTATCGATGCACGAGTGCGATACGGTGGCGATTGCCCTGCAACCGCTGGTCGAGGGCCAGGAACTGGGCGAAGCGCTGGTGTGCCGCGAGGCGGTTGCCGCCGGCCATAAGGTTGCGGTGCGACCTGCGGCAGCGGGGGCGCCGGTATACAAATACGGTCAGGTGATCGGCGTCGCCACCCGGGCCATCGCCGCCGGCGAGCACGTGCACACACACAACCTCGGTTATGCACCGGTGGCCGAACCGGACAGGGGTGCAGCCGCGCCACCGGTGGCGGGCGGTTTCGGCGCAGAGCCCGATGCGGGTGCAAACCTGTTCAAGGGTTATCTGCGCGCCGATGGCCAGGCGGGGACCCGCAACTATATCGGCATCATGGCGACGGTCAATTGCTCGGCCACGGTGGTGGCGCGCATTGCCCGGCATTTCTACCAGCACCCGCGCCTGCGGGACGCGGGCGTCGATGCGGTAATACCGGTGGTGCACCAGTCCGGTTGCGGCATCCCGGCCAGCGGCGGTGTGGAGTTGTCGCTGTTGCAGCGGGTCTTGTCCGGTTACCTGCACAATCCCAACTTTTGCGGCTGGGTGCTGGTCGGTCTGGGCTGCGAGGTCAACCAGGCCGAGCAGTTGCTCGGTGCCGCCGGGCAGGGCAGGGCCGCACCGGTGCGCGAGGTCACCATTCAGGAGGTGGGCGGAACCAGCGCCGCGGTGACCCGGGGTATCGAACAGGTGGAGGCGTTGATGTCGGTGGCGGCGCAGAGCCGACGCCAGGTGTTGCCCCTGACAAAGCTGAAAGTCGGTTTGCAGTGCGGCGGCTCCGATGGCTGGTCCGGTGTTACCGCAAATCCGGCACTCGGCGCCGCCGTCGATCGCCTGGTGGCGGCCGGCGGCACTGCCATACTGGCCGAGACGCCGGAAATCTACGGGGCCGAACAACTGTTACTGGCCCGCGCGACGAGCCCGGCAGTAGCCGCCCGCCTGCGGGAAAAAATTGCCTGGTGGCAGGATTACCTTGCGCAGCACGGCAAGGATATGAACAATAATCCCTCACCGGGAAACCTCGCCGGCGGTATTACCACCATCCTGGAGAAGTCGCTGGGCGCGGTGGCCAAAAGCGGATCGTCCACACTCAATGGCGTGCTTGACTACGGTCGGGCCGCGCCGGACAGCGGCCTGTTGTTTATGGACTCGCCGGGTTACGATCCCTGCTCGGTAACCGGGGAGATAGCCGCCGGCGCCAATCTGGTTTGTTTTACCACCGGTCGCGGCTCCACTTTTGGCGCGGCCGGGGCGCCGACGTTGAAATTGGCCAGTAACCAGCAGTTATTTGCCCGCATGCGGGAGGATATGGATATTAACTGCGGTCCCATCGCCGGCGGTGCGCGCAGTATCGATGAACTCGGCGAGGAAATTTTTCACGCCATTATCGCCACCGCCGGCGGGCGTCCGACCGCCAGCGAAAAGCTTGGATTGGGCGAGTATGAGTTTGTACCCTGGGCCATGGGGGCGGTGGTGTAAACACACAGGTAGACCGGTCAATTGGCACGGCTTCGCTTAGAAGTGCCGTTTAGAGAGGGTGGTCGGCGATAGTGCGACTCCCTTCAGGCAGTACCACCGCCGTCCCTGCTGTTGGCCGGTGTTGCCTTGGCGGTAATAAGGTATTAAGGAGTACAACCCCATGAAACCGGTCCTTTGTTTTGGTGAGGTACTGATTGATTTTCTCAATGTCGGGCAGCACCGGGAGGGTCCGCTGGCGCTGGCGGAATACCGGCAATACCCGGGAGGGGCGCCGGCTAATGCGGCGGTGGCAGTGGCCAAGCTTGGCGGCGAGGCGAGGTTTGCCGGTCAGGTGGGCAGCGATCCGTTTGGTGAGTTTTTAGCGACTGCCCTGCGCGAGTATGGTGTCAATACGGATTATCTGCACCGGCATGAGTGGGCGAAAACACCCCTGGCTTTCGTTATCCTGGATGCACACGGGGATCGCAGCTTTGCGTTCCACCGTCACGAAACTGCCGACCTGTTGTTTCAGGAACAGCAGATCGACGAGCGCTGGTTTGACGGCCAACCGGTTTTCCATATCTGCAGTAATACCCTGACCGAGCATGCCATTGCCGGAGTGACGCGGGCGGCCCTGGCCAGGGCCAAGGCGGCCGGCGCCACGGTCAGTTTTGACGTTAACCTGCGACACAATTTATGGCCGGGCCATTGCGTCGATCGCGAGACGGTTAACGCCTGTGTATTCGAGGCCGATCTGCTTAAGTTTGCGCGCGAAGAACTCGCCTATCTGGCCGCTGGTGACGACGAGGACTATCTGAAAACCTGCCTGCACGGGGGCGCGCAACTGATACTGGTGACGGACGGCCCCAAGCCGGTGCGTTATATCACCGGCCACAGCCACGGCTATATCGATGCCCCGCCGGTAACCGCCGTGGATACTACGGCGGCCGGGGACGCCTTTAGCGGCGCTTTGCTGTACGGTCTGAGTTGCGCGACCGGCCTGGCGGCGATTACCGCCGAGTCCCGCTACCTGAATGGCCTGTTGAATTTTGCCGTACAATGCAGCGCGCTGACAGTCACCCGCCCGGGTGCCTTTCCCGCGCTGCCCACCTTCGATGAGGTAGAGGGCCATTGGATCGATATGCCATAAACTATCGCGACGAGACTTTCCTGCGCGATCATATTAAAAGCATTCTCGATTTTTACCATCCCACCAGCGTCGATGAGTCCGGCGGTTTTTTTCAAAACTTTCGCGACGACGGCACTGTTTTCAACCCCGGCCAGCGGCACCTGGTCAGCAGTACCCGCATGATCTTCAATTACTGCAAGGCCTACCGCCTGTTCGGCGACGAGGCGTATCGGCGCCGTGCCGCCCACGGTTTGGCCTATCTGCGGGAAAGGCACTGGGACGGCGAGCGGGGCGCTTATCACTGGACGCTGAACGAACATCGGGCCGACGATCAAACCAACCACTGCTACGGCTTGGCGTTTGTCGTGCTGGCCTTCGCCGCGGCGCTTGACGCAGGTTTTGAAGACGCCGCCGAAGACCTCGAGCGTGCCTTTGTGTTGATGGAAAAACACTTTTGGCTAGATGGCGATAGCCTCTATGCCGATGAGGCTACCAGTGATTGGTCGCAACTTTCACCGTATCGCGGTCAAAACGCCAATATGCATAGCTGTGAAGCTATGTTAGCGGCGTTTGAAGCCACGGCTGACCACGTCTACCTCGAGCGCGCCTATCAACTGGCGAAAAAATTCGCCCTGGAAATGGCTGATAAAGCTGACGGTCTGATATGGGAACACTACACCGCCGACCTGTCGGTGGATTGGGAATACAATCGCGACGATCCGAAAAACCTGTATCGTCCCTGGGGCTTTCAACCGGGTCATCAGACCGAGTGGTGCAAGCTGCTATTGATACTCTACGGGCATTGCCCGGAACCCTGGCTCCTGACGCGCGCGCAAGCGTTGTTTGACCGGGCCCTGGCGATTGCCTGGGATCAGTCCCACGGAGGCATTCTCTACGGCTTCGCGCCGGACGGCAGTATCTGTGACGATGATAAATATTTCTGGGTGCAGGCCGAGACCTTTGCCGCCGCCGCGCGGCTGGCGACCGTTACCGGCGAGGATGGCTACTGGGACTGGTATGACCGCATCTGGGATTACGCCTATCGACATCTGCTCGATCATCGATACGGTGCCTGGTATCGCGTCTTGAATCGCCGCAACGAAAAGCTGTCCGATGCAAAATCCACGGCGGGCGGCAAGTGTGACTACCATACCCTCGGCGCCTGTTGGGATGTGCTGCGAACCCTCGGTAAATGCTGACGGTAACGGCGACAAGCTATTGAGCGTGCCGGTGGGCTGGCGTTTTTTACCGGGTGGTCTCCGGGCCGGCCGGCGAGTGGATATTGACCCCCGGTATTGTTGACCCCCGGTATTGTCGCTTTAAAACCGCGTGTCGCCGATAAATAGCTTCCTGCCGTCAAGTTGGTTATTCTTGGACGTCAGGGGGCGGGCTCCCTGTTTTTTTCACTTCCCGTTCGATGTGCGTTTTGGCTGGGACTGGCGATGAGGCTGCGCCATGCCAAGATTTTCCACCGAGAATATCCGCAATATCGCCGTATTGGGTCATGCCGGTGTCGGTAAGACCACCCTGGTTGAGTCGCTGCTGCAGGCCGCCGGTGCCATCCAGGCGACCGGCAGCGTCGAGCGGGGTACCACGGTCTGCGATTTCGATCCCCGGGAGCGACAACTGCAACACTCCCTCGATCCCACCCTGTGCAGTTTTGATCACGCCGGCGGTCATGTAAATCTGTTGGATACACCCGGGTACCCGGATTTTTACGGGCGCGCGATCAGTATTCTGCCGGCGGTGGACAGTGTCGCGGTGTGTGTCAGTGCCCAGTGCGGTATCGAGCAGGCCACCCGGCGCATGATGGAGGTCGCGCTCGAGCGCAATCTCTGCCGTATGCTGGTGATCAATAAGATCGATGCGGCCGAGGTGGATTTTGCGCAATTGATCGCGGATTTGCAGCAGGCGTTCGGGCCCGAGTGCCTGCCGATTAATTTGCCCGGTATTGGCGGCGACACCGTAGTGGACTGTTTTTTTGAGCACGGCGAGCAGCCGACGGCGTGCCTGTCGGTGGCGGCGGCTCACACCGCTATCGTCGACCAGGTCGTGGAGTTGGACGAGACGCTGATGCAACTCTATCTGGAGCAGGGGGAGGAACTGAATCCCGAGCAGCTACACGCGCCCTTCGAGCAGGCCCTGCGCGAAGGTCACTTGATACCCATCTGTTTTGTTTCCGCCCGCAGCGGTGCGGGGATTGCGCAATTATTGGATATTTTTGCCAAGTTGATGCCCAATCCGCTGGAGGGTAATCCGCCGGTATTTTTGCGCGGCGAAGCGCCTGCTGCTGTGCCGGTGGATGTGGTTGCCGATCCAAAGCGGCACCTGGTGGCCCATGTCTTTAAGGTCGCGGTCGATCCCTACCTGGGCCGCCTGGGGGTATTTCGGGTTCACCAGGGTAAGGTGTCCACCAATGCGCAGTTGTTTATCGGCGACGGGCGCAAGCCGTTCAAAGTGGCGCACCTGCTGAAACTGCAGGGCAAAAAGCACACTGAAATCCACGCGGCGGTACCGGGCGATATTTGCGCGGTGGCCCGGGTGGACGATATTCATTTCGACGCGGTTCTGCACGACTCCCACGACGAAGACCACTACCATCTGCGCTCGCTGACGCTGCCGCCGCCCATGTGCGGCCTCGCCATACTGCCCACCCGCCGCGGCGATGAACAGAAGCTGGCCGATGCGTTGCACAAGCTGGCGGCGGAAGACCCGAGCCTGCGTATCGAGCACCGCCCCGCACAGAATGAAACTGTACTCTACGGTTGCGGCGATCTGCATCTGCGCATCGTGCTGGATAAAATGCGCGACCAGTACCAGGTACCGGTGGCGACCCGGCCCCCGAGCATTGCCTATCGCGAGACCGTAACCACTGCCGCCAGCGGACATCACCGCCACAAAAAACAAACCGGCGGCGCCGGACAGTTCGGTGAAGTGTTTTTAAAGGTAGAACCACTGGCGCGCGGCGGGGGGTTCGAGTTCGTCGACAAGGTGGTGGGCGGGGCCATTCCCCACACCTTTATCCCGGCGGTGGAGAAAGGTGTGCGCCAGGTGTTGGAGCTTGGCGCTATCGCCGGCTTTCCTCTACAGGATGTCAGGGTAATCTTACAGGACGGCAAGCATCACGCGGTGGACTCCAAAGAAATTGCCTTTGTGATGGCGGGGAAGCGAGCGTTTCTCGACGCCGTGCGCAAAGCGGATCCCATTGTGCTCGAGCCGATTGTCGGGCTGACCATCGCCGTTCCGGCGGCTGCCGTCGGCGATATCACCGGCGATCTCGCCGCCAGGCGCGGCCTGATCAACGGCACCTCGGCACTGCCTGGCGGGCGGGTCGAGGTCGCCGCCAAGGTGCCGCTGGCTGAGTTGAACGACTACCAGTCCAAGCTTAAGTCGATGACGGCGGGGGAGGGCAGTTACACGCTGGTGCTCAGTCACTATGATGCTTTGCCTGCCAAACAACAGTCTGAGCTGACACTCGCCTTTCGCGCCGGCACCGAAAATGAGTAATTTCATATAGCGATAAGTTGGCATATCAATGCCAACTTATCGCTATATGAAATGGCCCTTCCTCCTGTCCTGACCTGGACTTAAATCCTGTTACGTAACAAATATTTCGTTTCTGTTGAGGGAAGAAAAAAGTATTTCGTCTCAGGACATGCCTCGAGTGTGCGCTTAAGAAAAGCCAATAAAGCTACAGACCTGCGCCCACTCTCTAATAACCATTAAATAATCATTAAACATGCATGCTAGAAGAGGAAAACATCATGAGGATGAAAAAGCCGTTGGCCTGTGCCATCAGTACGGCTGTGCTGGGTATGGCGTCGTTTGCTTTGCCCACCGCAGTGCTGGCACAAGGAGAGGAAGCAGATGAGGCGATCGAAGAGGTTGTGGTAACGGGGTCGCGTATCGCCCGCGCCTCGCTGGAGTCAGCCACGCCTTTGCAAGTACTCACCGCAGAGGACATCAATCTGGGGGCGGAAACCAATATCGGCGACTACCTGAATCAGTTGCCGGCGCTGGGTCAGCCGCTGTTTAACCGCACCAACTCCAACTTCGATATCAACAACTCCGGGGTGGTCAATGTCGATTTGCGCGACCTGGGTATCGAGCGCACCCTGACCCTTGTCAACGGACGCCGTTTTGTGGCCGGCGTACCGGGCAGTTCTGCCGTTGACTTGAACGCCATCCCGAGCGCGATGGTCGAACGGGTTGAGGTGATCACCGGGGGCGCGTCGGCCGTGTACGGTTCCGATGCCATTGCCGGGGTTATCAACTTTATTCTTAAAGATGATTTCGAAGGGGTTGAGTTGAGCAGCCGCTATGAGATCACCGATGAGAGCGACGGGGAAGAAAACGATATCAGCTTGTTGATCGGCGCTAATTTTGATGGCGGTCGCGGTAATGCTACGGCTTATATTGGTTTTACGGATCAAGGTGCGATATTTTCCCGGGACCGGGATATCTCCCGGATAGATGCAGTGTCGCCGGCAGCGTTAAATCCACGCGACACCACACTTGAGCTCTTTGGGCAGGTCAAGCCTTTCTTTTCCAGCTTTCCGCTACAGGGGCGTTTTGATGCTGGTGTGGCGGATGACCAAGGTCGGCGTCTCACCGGTTTCAACTATACTTTCCTGTCCGACGGGACCTTGGTTGATAGCTTTGATACCAACGGTAATAATCGTGCCGCCGACGGCTTTAATCGCAGTGCTTTCCGCACCATTGCTATTCCCACGGAACGCTTTCTGGCGGCCACCAATATTCACTATGATCTCAATGATAATGTCAGGGCCTTCTTTGAGAGTACCTACTCCGGTATCGATACCAACGCGGTACTGGAACCGTTTCCATTGGATTCGGACGATGTTTTCCAGGAGAACGCCGACGGCGGTATCCCGCTGGCTTACGAGAACAGCAATGGCGACATGATCTCACACCCGTTTATGCCCGCCGAAATCCTGACCGTGGCACAGGGCAATGGCATTGAAGGAGTCAGGTTCCGCCGCCGTATTGCGGAATTCGGGCCGCGCACCGCTAGCAATGAACGCCAGACGTTTCGGTTCAGTACCGGTCTGGAAGGCTCCACCGACGGCGGCTGGCTCTGGGATGCGAGTATTACCTACGGTCGCACCACTCAGTCGCAAATCTCCGAGGGGAATATCGATACAACGGCAATGCGCAACGCGCTGCTGTCGGAGGCCGATCCGGATAATCCCGGCCAGTTTCGCTGTGTCGATGCGGAGGCCAGGGCGAGTGGTTGTGTACCGGTCAATGTGTTTGGCTTTAACAGCATTAGTCCAGAAGCCGTCGCTTATATCACCGCCGATAAATCCCGCAACGCTACCATTGAGCAGAAAGTCTATCAGCTCAATATGAGCGGGGACCTGTTTGAAATGCCGTCCGGCCCCCTGCAGATAGCCTTCGGTCTGGAGCGCCGCGAGGAAGAGTCCCGCGCGATCAACGATACCCTTACTGTGCGCGGCCTCAATTCGGGCAATATCACCCCGAACGTCCAAGGCGAGTTTGATGTCGATGAAGTCTATGTTGAATTCAATGTGCCGATTTTGAGTAATCAGTATGTCGACTACTTTGGTTTTGGCACGGCGGCCAGGCATTCGAGTTATTCCATCCCAGGGGTAGGGGATACCACCACGTTTGAAGGGCGCTTCGAGTTGAAAATCAACGACGATTGGTTGTTGCGCACGTCCGCGGCGCGCGCCATACGTGCGCCCAATATCGAGGAGCTTTTCGATCCGGGCACCGAAACTTTTGCGCAGGTCACGGACCCCTGCGCAGGTGTTACCAACACTACTCCCGGTACTCGCGCTGCAAACTGCCGCTCTATTCCGGCAATCCAGTCGCGGATCGATAGCGATCCTGATGGTGCGTTTACCCTGACTCAAACGGAATTGCAGGGCACCGGCGGTCTGCAGGGCGGCAACCCCTTCCTGTTTGAGGAAACGGCGGAAACCTTTACCCTCGGCTTTGCCTATACGCCGACCAACCTGCCGGATTGGCTGGGTGCCACGCTGGCTGTCGACTACTGGGATATCGAGATCGAGGATGCCATTGAGTTGGTGCTCCGAAATAACGTGTTGAGCCTGTGTTACGATGACCCTGACTTCCAGACCGACCCTGACCCCCAGTGTGACAATATCACTCGGTTCCCTTTGGGCAACACTCAAGAGGGTGCTCTGGATCAAGTCAACGCTTTCGAGGAGAATCTCAGCTCCATTGAGGCAAAGGGTGTCGATGTCGATTTCCAGCTCAGTTTTGATCTCGACGTGCTCGGCTTGCCCGTTCCCGGTGAACTGTCCATAGGTACGGTTTACACGCATGTGGACGATTATAATATCGTCAACGCACCCGGTGCCCGGGTGGATATCGAGGACGGGGAAATCGGCAGTGCCTCGCACAAGTGGAACAGCAATATCCGCTATAACTGGGATAATCTTTCCATGCAGTGGCAAGTCCGCTTTATCGGAGAATCCCGCATCGAGGATGGCGACATTCCCAGTAGTGGCTGCCGTCAACGCAACTGCTTCGTCGATGAAATCTACTACTCGGACTTCCAGTTGCGTTACCGGCTGCCGGGTTCGCTGGCAGGTGCTAACCTGGAGCTGTTTGGCGGTATCGAAAACGTGTTTGATGAAGACCCGCCTGTCATTTCCGCCGGTCTGTCCGACAGTGATACCGGTACCGAGACTACAGCAGGTGTGTATGATGCTATCGGTCGCGCCTGGTATCTCGGGTTTAAAGCGAGCTTCTAATCGACTGTTGTTATCGACTGATAAATCCCCGCCTTATGGCGGGGATTTTTTTATCTGGGCCGGATCGGATAATAGCTGGGGCGTGTAGTGCCTTGACCGCTGTTCGATACCGGTGCCTCAGTGATTCCCTGCAAAACCTTTCGGTTGAGTACTACCGGCCCAGATACGTATCGTCATCATAGGTTTTGACCATCTGCGGCCAGAACACCGTAATCACGCTGACCATAGCGCCGTTGATAAAGCCTTCCGGAAACATCAACAGCCCGTAGAGATAAAAATGCTCGCGGGTGACCGCCAGCAGCGGCTGCGCACCGGTGAGCCAGAACAGCGCCAGGGCACCGGCACCGCAGGCCAGCACCGACAGCATGGCCCCGGCGAAACCGGCGCCGAGCATATAGGTAAACAGGTTTTTCCAGGTGATCCGCTCGATGATCAGCAGCACCAGCCAGGTGGCGCTGGCAGGCAGGATAACCGATAGCAGGCTGTCCACCGGCCAGGCATACCAGAGACCGTCCCCCAGTAATTGGAAAATACCGCAGGCCAGGGTACCGGCCACGACTGCCAGGCTCCAACCGAAAACGATGGTCAGCGTGGTTATCGCCAGGGGGTGGATGGCAATGACTTCCCCGACCGCCACCTGCAGGTGCCAGAACACGCCGAGGGCCAGGGTGGCGCCGAGCAGCGCATGTTGCCGGACTGCGACCCGCAATACCGCATGCCAGGGTGCATAACGCAATGCCGCAGCCAGGAACAGCCCGTTGGTGGCCAGCGCGGTCCAGAACAATGTGGTATCGGGTGCGATAAGGATATTCATGGTAACTCTCGCGGCGGCACGGTGCGGGGACGTAACTTCAGTTGCGTCCCCTTAGGATGGTGCCACACATTTTATCAAAACTGCCCCGTCGAGCGGCACGGTGCGGGGACGTAACTTCAGTTGCGTCCCCTTAGAATGGTGCCACACGGTTTATCAAAACTGCCGCTTCGAGCGGCACAGTGCGGGGACGTAACTTTAGTTGCGTCCCCCTAGAATGGTGCCACTCCCCTTCCTTAAAACACCTGTTTGGTGTACTGCGGTTTCTTTACTGTCTATGCAGCGGGGTTTTGAGTGGGTGACGATGTACTTTGCTTTGTCGTGCCGCCGGGAGAGGTGCCTTTTTGAGGTGGCGTGGTTCCTCTCGAAGGGGTCGGGG
>NZ_ML660087.1:483742-696616 GCF_007004655.1 Exilibacterium tricleocarpae | reverse complement strand
GCCATCAGGTAACGGGCCAGCCGGTTGGCGCGCCGGTTTAGCTGCCGGTAGCTGAGGGTGTGTTCTTCGTAAATCACGGCGGGGGCCGCACCGTGTTTACGCACCTGAGCCTCGAACAGTGCGTGCAATAGCTCCACTTTCGGTGCGACAGAGGCTTTGACGGCGGTCGGGTGGCGCCCGTTGCGCAGCAACTGATCCCGTTCGCTGTCCGGCAGTAACGACAAAAGCTGTACCGGTATTTCGACATCGCTTACCAGCGCGGCTACCACGCGCGTGAAATAGTCCGCCCACCGCACAATCGTTTTGCGATCGAACAAATCCGTCGCATAGCGCAATACCCCGCCGATGCCCGCGGCGCCGTCCACCAGCGACAGACTGAGATCGAAACGCGCGCTGAAAGCGGCGGTTTCGACGGCCTCGGCCTGCAACTGCAACCCCGGCAGCGACAGCGTGGTTTGCGATTCGTGATCGAGATCGAACAACACCTGGAACAGCGGACTGTAGCTCATGCTCCTGGCCGGCTGCATCACTTCCACTATGCGCTCAAACGGTACGTCCTGGTGCGCGTAACCTGCCAGACTCAGTGCCTTGACTCGCCGCAGTAACTCGACGCCGGTGGGATTGCCGCTGAGATCGGCACACAGCGGCAGGGTGTTGACGAAAAAGCCGATCAGTCCTTCCAACTCGTGGCGCTGGCGATTCGCCACCGGCGTGCCCACCACGATCCGCTCCTGCCCGCTTAACCGCGATAACACCACGACCCAGGCGGCCAACAACACCATATGCACCGTCAAGCCCTGCGCCTGCGCCAGCGCTTTGACCTGTGCGACTGTATCGCTCGCCAGCGTTACCGCAACACTGTCGCCGCGGTAGCTCTGCTGTGCCGGGCGCGGCCGGTCGGTGGGCAACGCCAGCAGCGCCGGCGCCTCCTGTAAATGGTTTTGCCAATAGGTTTCCTGCCGCTCCAGCACTTCACCCGCCAGCCAGCGCCGCTGCCAGACCGCATAATCCGCATATTGAATGGCCAGCGGCGGCAACGGGTTGACTGCGCCGGCGCAGTAGGCCCGGTACAAGGTATTGATTTCGCGGATCAATATGTCCATGGACCAGCCGTCGGCGACGATATGGTGCAGGGTCAACAGCAACACGTGCTCGCGCGTCGATAACCGCAGCAGGCGGCCGCGAAACAAAGGACCCTGACTCAGATCGAACGGCGCTGTCGACTCTTCCTGCACCTGCGCCCTGACCGCCCGCCGGCGGGCCTTGCCGCGCAGATGACTTAAATCCAGTTGGGTTAACACAAAGTCCTGCGCCGCCCCAATCACTTGCCGGGGCTCGCCGTGCACCTCGGTAAACACGGTGCGCAACACTTCGTGGCGCATCACAAGGGTCGTCAGTGTTGCGTTTAACGCGGTGACTGACAGGGAACCGTTTAAGCGCAGGGCGCCGGGCACGTGATAGGCCGCGGTGGCGCCTTCGAGCCTGGCGATAAACCACAACCGTTGCTGCGCCCGGGACAGCGGCAGCGGCTCGTCTCTGGCCACCACCTCGAGCGGTTGCCGGGTGATAAAGTGCGCAGCATCCAACTGGTGGCCCAAGTCTTTCAGCACCGGGTATTCAAACACGTCCCGGAGGCTCAACGCCCGGCCCAGGCGATATTGCACGCTTGTCACCAGGCGGATGGCCAGCAGGGAGTGGCCGCCCAGTTGATAAAAATTGTCGTGCCGTCCGACTTGTTCTACCCCGAGCAGCGCTTGCCAAATTTCTGCCAACACCGTTTCGGTGGCGCCCACCGGCGCTTCGTAGGCCGCCGCCAGGGCCCGCAGATCCGGCGCCGGCAGTGCCGGGCGATCCACCTTGCCACTTGCGGTCAACGGCAAGACAGCCAGCTCGAAAATCGCCGCCGGCAGCATATAAGCCGGTAGCCGTTGCGCCAGGTTGCGCCGCACCTGTTCGGTGTCCAAGCCGGCACTGTCGGCCGGGCTGACCCAGGCAATCAAATGACCGGGCTCGGTGGCGGTATTGCCGCGGTCTTGCTCTTCGTGCAACACGACCGCCGCTGCACCCACAGCGGCGTCGCGCAGTAATTGCGCTTCGATTTCCTCCAGTTCGATGCGAAAGCCCCGCACTTTTACCTGGCAGTCGCGCCGCCCGATAAACTCCAACTCACCGTCTGCCCGCCAGCGCGCCAGATCGCCGGTTCTGCAGACGTTACCCGAAGTTGGATCAAACGGATGCGGCACAAAGTGGGCCGCGCTTAACTCGGGCTCGTCCAGATAACCGAGACCCACACCCGCTCCGCCGAGATAGAGTTCACCCACGACACCCAGGGGCACCGGCTCGCCGCGGCGGTCCAGTATATAGGCCTGGGTATTGACGAGGGGACGGCCGCAGGGTAAGTAAGCCGCCGTTTTTTCGGTCGGCGTTGAGCGACTTTTACTTGCAGTTGAAGGTTTTTTTTCTGGTGCTGAAAGCTCCCGGGTTAAAGCCGAAGGCTCTCCACCTAAAGCTGAGGGCTCTTCACCTAAAGCTGAAGGCTCTCTATCTAAAGCTGAGGGCTCTCTATCTAAAGCTGAAGGCTCTCTATCTAAAGCTGAGGGCTCTCTATCCAAAGCTGAAGGCTCTCTATCCAAAGCTGAAGGCTCTCGACAACCAGCAGCATAAACCAGCGAGGTACAACCTGCCTCTGTCAGTCCAAAGACATTGATCAGTGGAATCCCAAACGCCCGCCACTGTTGATAAAGCGACAGCGCCACCCGATCGCCGCCCACCATCAGGCGGCGCAACGTCGCCGGCGGCCGCAGCCGCCGCTGGCACAGATACGCTAGCCATTGCGCCCAGTAACCGGTTATCAGCTCGCATACCGTGACCGCCGTGCGCCGCAACAGCGCCTGTAACTGCTCGCAGTCCAGCAGCCCCTCTTCGTCGCGCAGCACCACCGTCGCGCCCGCGAACCAGGCCGGATACAGCTCTTCGATCACGACATCGAAGCCCAACGATGCAAATTGCAATACCCGGTCCGCCGGTGTCAGTGCCAGCTCCCGCGCCATGGCCTGCATATTGTTGACGACACCGGCATGACTGTTGAGGGCGCCTTTGGGCGTGCCGGTGGAGCCGGAGGTGAAGAATGCAAAAGCCGGCGCGCGCGCGTCCAGTGTCACGTCCGGATTATCAACTGACTGGCGGGCCAGGGCGCTCCGTACCTCTGCGGCGTCTACACACAACAGGTTACCGGCCCACCACGCCGGCGCCAGGCTCCGGCCGCTGATCAAGGTGTGCAGTTGCGCCCGCTCGCCAATTTGCTGCAGGCGCGCCCCGGGATGCTCCGGGTCCAGCACCACGTAGACACCGCCGGCTTTTAAAACACCCAGCATCGCTATGGCAAAGTCCAGTGAGCGCGGCAACAACAATCCCACTCGATCGCCGGGGACGACACCGCCCTCACGCAGATAGCGGGCCAGTTGATTGGCCCGGGCATTGAGGGCGCCGTAGCTGAGGTGCGCGTCGCCGTGCTCGACGGCACGGGCTTCGGGGTCGCGTAGAACCTGCGCCTCAAACACCTGGTGAATCAAGGCGGGAGCGATCGCCGCGCCGCCGTTGCGGTTGAACGTGTGCAACAAACACTCGCGTTCGGCCGGCGGCAGGATATCGAGTTCCGCCAGCGAACGCTGCGGCGCCCGCTCCAGAGCGTCGACAATGCCCTCCAGTGCGCAGTGCATATAGGCGGCGATACGCTGCGGGTCCAGCGCCGCTTCCACCTGCACCACCAGCCTGAAACCCGCCGCGCCAAAATCATCCACCGACAGATCAAAGGGATAGTTGCCCCGCTCCTGGGCGACCAGCACTTCGATACCTGACGCATTTAAACGGTTATCAGTTTCGGTGATGCCCGAGTACCTGTAATTGATCAGCGCGCTGAATAGCGGCGTGTCCCCCACCAGCGCACTGCAGGCCTGGGCCGCGTTGAGCGACGCCTGTTCGTAATCCAGCAGTCCCACCAGCTCGCGGTAAGTCGACTCCAGGCAGTCCGAGACCGACCCGCGCAACGACAGCCGCAGCGGCAAGGTGTTGATAAATAGTCCCAGCATTCGCTCGGCACCGCGGGTGCCCTGCAGGCGCCCGGATAAAACCGTGCCGAACACGACGTCATCGCGATCGCTGCAGCGACCCACCACCAATGCCCAGGCGAGGTGAAAGACACTCGCCGCATTGACGCCCAGACGCTGGCTCCGGGCGCGAATGGCCGCCGCCAACGCCGGCTCGACCGCCAACCGGGCCTCGCTGATCTGCGCCGCCTGCACCTGAATATCCGCCAGGCCGAACGGCAGTGTCGGTTCCTCTACATCGCCCAGGCGCGCGCGGAAATAGGCCGCGGTATCTGCGCTTTGCGCCAGCGCCAGGGTATGGGCGACAAATTCCCGGTAGGGAATCGGCGCGGGCAACGCGAGTGCGTCCGCTTCCAGAAACAAACCCAGCTCTTCAATCAGGACCTCCAGCCCCACATGATCGTTGACGATGTGATGCAGGTAGATAATGGCGAAGTATTGGTCCGATTGCGGATCGGCCGCGGTCTCCAACTGCAACAGCGGTGCCTGCGACAACGCCATCCAAAGCTTTTCCGGTGCGATGCGTTGTTGCAATTGGGTGCGGGGATCGATGTCCGGGTCCAGTTCGATGGCGGTGACCGCAAGCTCGGCGCTTCGCTGCACCACCTGTACCGCCTGCGGTAACCCTTCCCACAGCACCGCCGTGCGCAACACATCGTGCCTGGCAATCACTGCTCGCAGAGCGTCCGGCAACTGTCGCAACAGGGCCGGGTCATTGGCGGCCAACAGAATGGGCAGGATATAGGTGTCTCCGGCGGCCGGCTCGCTGAGCATATGGTGAAACAGCACGCCCTCCTGCAATGGAGCCAGCGGATAGATATCTTCGATATTTTCGGCGCCGCCCGGTATGCGGGCTACGATCTCATCGATCTGGGCCTGCTCGAGACTCACCAACGGCAACAGGTCCGGTGTCAGGGCGGTGCAGTCGGCGGGTATCCGGTTGGCAGGCGCCTTAAAGTTGCCGTGCAACTGTTTTTTTATTGCCCTCGCCAATTCCCGCAGCTTCGGCGCGGTAAATACCGCCCGCACGTCGGCCTGCAGCCCCTTCGCCTGCAGGCGTGCGATCAACTGCACCACCAGCAGGGAATGGCCGCCCAATTCAAAAAAACTGTCTTCGCGCCCGACCCGTTCGACACTCAGCAGTTCCCGCCAGACCTCAGCGAGCCCCTCTTCGATCTCACCCACCGGCGCCTCGTAACGGCGGTGCAGAAAACTGGCGGCGTCCGGTGCCGGCAGGCCCCGGCGGTCTACCTTGCCACTGGCGGTGAGCGGCAGCGACGCCAGAACGACGAAGGCGGCGGGAATCATATACGCCGGCAGGCGACTGTGCAGGTAATCGCGCAGCACCCCCGGTGCCGGGTTAGGTTCGGCGGCCGGCGTCAGGTAGGCGATTAACTGCTGCTCGCCGCCATCGCCTGTGTCCAAAACCACCACGGTTGCAGCAACATTTGGATGGGCCGCCAGATGGGTTTCAATCTCGCCCAACTCGATGCGAAAGCCCCGCAGGCTTACCTGCTGGTCCACCCGGCCGAGAAATTCCAACTCGCCCTGTGCCGTCCAGCGCACCCGATCGCCGGTGCGGTACAGTCGCTCGCTGCCCCCGGCGTCAAACGGATTGCGAATAAACTTGGCCGCCGTCAGTTCGGGGCGGTTTAAATAGCCCCGCGCCAGACCCGCACCGCCGATCAGCAATTCTCCGGGGACACCTTGCGGCACCAGGCGCAGGCGCTTCTCATCGGCACCTTCGCGCGCAGCATCTGTTATACTCTCGGCTAAGTTTTCAACTACGCTTTTACCCGCGTTTTCATCCGTGGTCTCATCCGTGGTTTCAACGACGGATTCAACCACATAGTACTGCACATTTTGCAGCGGCTTGCCGATCGTCAGGCATTCGCTGCTCTCGGTAAACGTCATCATGCTCGAACACACAGTCGCTTCCGACGGTCCATAGCCGTTGACAAACATGCGGCCCTCTCGCCACTGCCTGGCCAGCGCCAGCGGGCAGCTCTCCCCCGCCACTACCAATACCTGTACCGATTGCCAGTTCGCTCGCTCAAGGTGTGCCAGTAGCGACGGCGGCAAGGTGGCGTGGGTGACCCCCGCAGCGACCACTAATTCTGTCAGCTGTTGCGGATCCTTTTGCACCGCTGCACTCGGTATCACCAGGCGGGCGCCGTGGCACAGGCTCATGCTCCACTCCCACACCGAGGCGTCAAACGCCGCCGAGGCAAATTGCAACACCCGGCTGTCGGGCTCGACCCGCAGCTCGCGCTGTTGCGCCAGCGACAGGTTTACCAAGCCCCGGTGGGTCAGCAGACTGCCCTTGGGTTGGCCGGTGGTGCCGGAGGTGTAGATCACGTAGGCCAGGTGACTGGCGGTAAGGTCGGTCGCCGACGGCGGCGGATTGTCCACAGGGTAAGCCGCCAGCGTCTGCTGTAGCTGCGGATCGTCCAGACACAGCGCTGTCGCGGCCGGCAGGCGCGCGGCTAACTCGCCTTGCGTCAGCACCAGTGCCAGTCCCGCATCGTCGATCTGGTAACGGAGACGGGCGTCCGGGTAGCCGGGGTCGAGAGGCACGTAGGCGCCGCCGGCCTTTAAAATGCCCAACACACCGACCAGCATGTCGAGACCCCGTTCTACACATAACCCCACCAGGGTATCCGGTGTTACGCCTTGGGTTATCAGGTAGTGCGCCAGGCGGTTGGCCCGCGCGTTCAACTCGCCGTAACTCAGTGTCTGATCCTGATACACCAGGGCGGTGGCCGTCGGTGTCGCGGCAACCTGTGTTTCAAATAGTTGGTGGATCAGGCTGTCTTGCGGATAGGCCACCGCGGTGCGGTTGAATTCATACACCAATCGATGCCGCTCGGTTGCCGGCAGCAAATCCAGTTGTCGAACCGACGCCTCCAGGTCGGCGCACAGATTCTCCAGCAGGCAGGTAAAATTGCCCGCCCAACCCGCGACCGTTTGTCGGTCAAACAAATCCGTCGCATATTCCAGTCGTCCGGCAATGCCGTGGGCCTTCTCTTCCAACAACAGGCTGAGATCATACTTGGAAATCAAGGTGCTGACTTCCATGGCTGCCGTTTGCAAACCGGGCAACTCAAGTGCACAAGCGGATTCGTTATCGAGATTGAACAACACCTGAAATACCGGACTGTGCCCCATACTGCGGAGCGGCTGGGTGATTTCCACAATGCGCTCAAACGGTACATCCTGATGCGTATACGCTGACAGCGTCAGCGCCTTTACCCGGGCGAGAAGCTCGCCGACACTGGGATCACCACCTAAATCAACCCGCAGCGGCAGGGTGTTGACAAAAAAACCGATAAGCTCTTCCAACTCGCGGGTTGGGCGGTTTGCCACCGGTGTACCCACTACGATCTGGTCCTGTCCGCTCAACCGCGACAGCAGCGTCGCCCAGGCCGCATACAACACCATATGCACCGTCAGCCCCTGTGCGCGCGCCAGTGCCTTTACCTGTCCGCTCAAATTTGGCGGCAACACCACGGCGATACTGTCGCCGCGATAGCTTTGCACGGCCGGCCGGCGCCGATCGGTGGGGAGCTCCAGCAGTGCCGGCGCATCGTGTAAATGGGATTGCCAGTAGGCTTCCTGCCGCTGCAGTGCTTTACCCGTCAGCCAGCCGCGTTGCCAGGCAGCATAGTCCCCATACTGGAGCGCCGGCGGCGGTAAAGGATTCGATTCATTTGCAATATGAGAACGATAGAGCGCGTTGATTTCATCAACTAGAACGCGCATTGACCAACCATCAGCCACAATATGATGCAAGGTCAGCAACAGGACGTGATCGGTTGCCGCCAGCCGCAACAGGCGGCCGCGAAACAGCGGTCCCTCCGTTAAATCAAAGGCCGCCGTCGCCGCCGTCTCGATCTCTTCCGCAAGTGCGCGCCGGCGAGCTTCTGCGTCCAGATCGCTGATATCTTTTTGCACAAAAGCAAAGTGATCCGCCGGTAGAATCACTTGTCGGGGCTCGCCTTGCTCTTCTCTGAATACCGTCCGCAAAGCTTCGTGACGGGATACGATAGTGTTCAGTGTTCCGGTAAGGGCTGCCACCGCCAGGGAACCACTCAGCCGCAGTGCCACCGGGATATGATAGGCGGCATTCGCCCCCTCCAGTTTCGCCAGGAACCACAGGCGCTGTTGCGCCCAGGATAGCGGCAGTGGCTCCCCACGGTCCGCCACGTCAATACGTTCACGGAGCACAAAGTGCGACCCGCCCAACCGATAGGCCAGCGACCGCAACACCGGCTGGTCGAATACCTCCCGCACGTTCAGCTCGCGACCCAGGCGGTGCCGCACCATGGTGACCAGACGTACCGCCAGCAGCGAATGGCCGCCCAGGGCAAAGAAGTTATCGTTGCGACCGATCTGTTCGCGATCCAGTAACTCTGCCCAGATGGCCGCGAGTGTTTGCTCGATAGGCCCCACGGGCACTGCGTAGTTTGTCAACGGCAGCGGCTCGATATCCGCCTGCAGCAGGGCCTTGCGATCCAGTTTGCCGTTTGCCGTCAAAGGCAGACACTCTAATACGACCACCGCCGCGGGTAACATATAAGTGGGCAGGTGAGCGCCGAGGTAGGCGTGCAAGTTCGGCACATCCAGGGTCGCGCCCTCGGTCGCGGTGACATAGGCCAGGAGTCGATCCGGTTTTTCAACGCGCCGCTCCAGCAACACAGCCGCCGCGTCAATGGCCGGGTAGGCCAGCAGTCGTGTTTCAATATCACCTAATTCAATGCGAAAGCCGCGCAGTTTTATCTGCTGATCATTGCGGCCGAGGTAGACCAATTCTCCCGCTTCGTTGTAGCGTCCCAGATCGCCGCTTCGATACAATCGCTGTCCCTCGATAAACGGGTGCTCGATAAAACGGGACGCGGTCAAGCCGGGCTGGTTTAAATACCCCCGGCTGAGGCCGGCACCGCCGACATATATCTCCCCCACGACGCCGGCGGGCACCGGCTGCCGCCCAGCGGACAGCAGCAATACCGACAGATCCGGCAACGGGTGTCCGATCACACTGTCAGCAGCAACCGTATCCGCCTGATACAGGCGCCGATAGGTGACGTGGACGGTGGTTTCCGTAATGCCGTACATATTGATCAACTGCGGCTCCACATCGCCGTGTGCCGCCACCCAGGGCTGCAACAGCGCCGGGTTCAGTGCTTCACCGCCAAAAATGATATAGCGCAGCCGCAACCCGGACTCGCCCGCCGATCGGTCCACGCCGACGAATTGATTGAAAGCGCTGGGGGTTTGGTTCAATACCGTGACCCCTTCCCGCTCCAGCAACCCGTAGAACGCCTCCGGTGAGCGAGTCAGCAGCTTGTCCACAATGACCAGGCGCCCCCCGTAAGATAAGGCTCCCCAAAGCTCCCATACTGAAAAATCAAACGCCACCGAGTGAAACAAGGTCCACACGTCCCGGCTGTTGAAACCAAAACTGTCTTCGGTGGCGCCGAACAGGCGACTGGCGTGACCGTGCTCTACCAATACCCCTTTTGGCTGTCCCGTAGAACCGGACGTGTAAATCACGTACATCAGATGGCCGGCGTCGAGTCCCAGCGTCGCCGGATCGGGGTTTTCATCGCTGTAGCCAACCAGGGTGGCTTCAACATCGCTGTCGTCGAGACATAAGGACTGCGCCGGCGGGACAGGCGCAGCAGCGAGCACCGCTCGCTGGGTAATGATCAGCGCCGGTTGGGCATCATCCAACTGGTATTGCAGGCGCTCCCGGGGATTGTTGGGGTCCAAAGGCACGTAGGCCCCGCCTGCTTTCAATATCCCGAGTATGCCGATCACCAGCTCCGGCGCAGGCATCATGCACAATCCCACCAGCGTATCGGGCCTGACGCCTTGTGCCAACAGGTAGTGCGCCAATTGGTTCGCCCGCCGGTTCAATTCCCCGTAGCTCAGGTTTGCCTCACCATAGGTAAGGGCAATCGCCAGCGGGTCGGCCTCGACGGCAGCTTCAAACCGTTGGTGCATCAGCGCAGTGGCAACAGGGCGGCTGTGGATGTCTCCAACGTGAGCTTCTATACTGTCCCGCTCGGCGCCGGACAGTAGTGACAAGCTGAATACGCCCCGCTCCGGCTGTGCCACCATTTGCCTGACCAGCCTCTCAAAACGTGCCGCCAGCCGTTGAATGCTAACGCTGCTGAAAATCTCCCGGTTAAATTTCCAACTCAATGCCAACTCACCAGATTGTTCGGACACCTCCAACGTGAGATCAAATTGTGAGTACTGGGTCGGCGCCTCCAGTAACCGGCATGACAGCCCGGGTAGAGTTAGTGAAGCCGGCTGGTTGTTTTGGAGCACCAACAGTATCTGCACCAGCGGCTGGTAGGACGAGCTTCTGTGTGGATTTAAATCCGTGATCAGGCGATCGAGAGAAACACTCTGGTGATGAAAAGCCTCCAAACACAGGCGCTTGGATTGGGTCAGCAACTGTGTAAAACTGTCGTTGTCGTCAATATTGGCCCGCAACGCAAGCACATTGACAAAACAGCCGATGACATCGTAAAAATCGGCGTCGTGCCGATTGGCGGAAGACGTTCCGACGACAACGTCTTCTTCACCGCTGTAGTAAGCTAAAAAAGCGACAAAAGCCGCGTGCAAGCCCATAAACAGGGTTGCATTTTGTTGCCGGGAAAGTGCCTTTAGCTGTTCGGTGATCCGCGCATCAAAAGCCGTTCTGTACTCTGCACCGGAATAAGACTGGGCCTCTTTGCGCTTAAAGTCCAGGGGGAGACTGTGCACCTCCGGCGCCGAACTGAGCTGCCGGCGCCAGTAGTCAATATCGGCACCTGTGCGATCTGACATCTTCTCGCCGCGCTGCTGAATGACGTAGTCCTTATACTGCGCCGTCAATACCGGCAAACTGGCGTCCCGCCCGGTTACAAGGCCTTGGTAGATTTCACCAAACTCTTTTAAAAACAGGCCGACAGACCAGCCGTCCGACGCAATGTGGTGTAGGGTAAAAAGGGCGGCGTAACGGGCGGCGGAAAGTTTTAGCAGCTTGGCCCGCAACATACAGTCTGCCGAGAGATCAAATGTGGCTACAGACTCCTCTCGCAACAGCGCTTGTAAACACTTTTGCGTGCTTGCCTCATCCGGTTCGTCAAGCTCGATTAGCGGGACGGATAACTCTGCGTTGACGTATACCTGTTGTTGCGGTTCGGCATCGGCGGCTACGAAAAAACGTGTTCGGAGACTCGGGTGCCGGTCGACCATTTTACGGCAGGTTTTTTCAAACGCCCGGAGATCGAGTTCCCCCTCCAGTTGAAAGGCAAAAAAGATATTATTTTTGGCCCTGCCGCCTTCTATCTGATCCGACAACCACAGGCCTTGCTGTTGCTGCGAAAGCGCAATCGTATCAATCGGCTCTTGTTCGCTCGATTTATTTTCAGCAGTGCGGACAGACAAACACTGTTGGATAGCCTGCGCTACCGCGGATAGCACCGGCTCCTCAAACAGCCTGGTTATATCGAGGTCGATACTCCACTTTTCCCGCACCATTGCAATCATGCGGTTGACCAGCAGCGAGTCCCCACCCAAATGAATAAAGTTGGCTCGTGAGGACGTCACCTCCCTGTCCAGTAGCAAAGCCCAGATTTGGGCCAGTTCTTTTTCAAGGGTCGTGCGCAGCTCAACATTCGGAGTAAGGTCATATTCCGGTGTTACATCCGTGGTAAAAATGGTGGCCAGACTGCCGCTCAGATAGCGCTCCCTTATGGCTCTGCGCCTTATCTTTCCACTGGTGGTCTTTACCAGGGCCCCTTTCGGCACCATGACCACAGCTTTCAGGAGCAGGTCAAATGCAGCGAATATTTCAGCCTGTATCCTTTCAGCCAATGCACGATGGTCAAAGTCACCAGCCTTGTTTCTGACTTCTTGAATCAGTACGACTCCCTGGGTACCTCTATCATCCACACCAATCGCAGCCGCGTTGCCAAACCCGTATTCACTGACTATCGAACTCGACTTCAGCTCTATATCGTGGGGATAGACATTTCTGCCGTTGACGATGATCAGGTCAGCGAGCCGGCCCGATAGAAAGAGCTGCTGATCATGAAAAAAACCCAGGTCGCCGGTTCTGAAGTAAGGCCCGGCACGCCCGTCGGTAAACGCTTGAAAAACCGCTTCGTTCAACGACGCTCGCCGCCAGTATCCAGTCGCAATACTTTCACCACTGATCCACACTTCGCCGACGCGGTCCTCACCCAGGCGAGTTGAGGTGTCGGGGTCGACGATAATGACATCGTAGTCCGCGGAGGGACACCCGCAGCCGACAATTGCCGTAGCCCCCTGTCCGGGGCTGCCGGTGGTTTTGACGATGCGATTTTGCAGTGCTTCATTATCGACGTGGATGATTTTCGGCCCCGCCTCGCTGTAAGCGGCGGTCACGAACAAGGTCGCCTCAGCCATGCCATATCCGGCTACAAAGGCATTCGGCTTGAACCCCGCAGCAGCGAACACCTGCGCAAAGCTACTCAAGGTTTTCTCTTGTATCGGCTCGGCACCATTGAGGGCAAAGCGCCAACCAGCCAAATCCAACGCGCTGATCCGATCGGCATCCTGCGCCTTTGAGACGCAGAGTTCGTAGGCAAAGTTTGGCGCTAAAGATATAGTTCCGTTAAACCGCCCAATGGTCTGCAACCAAAACAGGGGCCGTCGCACAAATTTTATGGGCGAGAAAAACACTGAATGCGCGCCTATGACCAACGGCCAGACAGCAATGGAAATAAGCCCCATATCGTGAAACAGAGGCAGCCAGCCGACGAACACATCGTCGCCTGTACCTCGCGCACAGGTATTTAGGGCATCAACATTGGCCAGGAGATTCCGGTGCCTGACCACCACACCTTTCGGTTTACCTGTAGAGCCGGAGCTATACTGGAGATAGGCCACGTCCTCCGGACTGACTACCGGCAGCTTTACATCAGGGCTATCTTTAAAGTCACCCAGTGCATACTTTATGCAACGCAGCTCTGCCGGCAGAATATCCAGTGCCTGCTCAGACATACCACTGGGGACAAATGCCAATTCCGGCGTACAATCCGCAACTACGCTGGAGAATCTATCCCGCTTGTCATTGGGCTTGGGCGCGTACAGCGGCACTGCGAGCATACCCGCATAGAGACAACCCCAAAAAGCCGCCACATATTCAAGGCTGCTCTCCAGCAGGATCAAAACCCTGTCGCCTGGATTACCCAGTTCAACAAGCGTTTTGGCCACTGCATTAACCTCTTCATACAGCGCTGCGAAGGAAATCTCCTCTTCCTTCCCCTGTTCGTTTAAAAAAGTATACGCGTTATCTTTGGGTATACTTTTTGTGAGATAGTCGAAACTATCTAATACGGTACTAACATTCTTATTTTGATGATATGCCATCTCAAAACCCGTAGCGTCCAGCAAGTCAGTTCCCAATACGAAAACACTGTCAATAGATAATCCTGGGTTGCGCGACCTGCAATACCTGGTGACACTTGCGGATATCTCTGGTTATATTGATCCTCTTGAGCCATCTGTCTGTGCCGTCGTAGCTGGCGCCGAACCCCGGCCTGCCGTGAACGACCTTGTAGTTGTCGAGTATCAGGCACTCCCCCTGCTTCAGGGGTACCTCAACAATGGCATTGTCGATAAGGTCAATCAGCGTGTGCAAGGCATCTCCGGCTTCCGCATTTTCCGGTTCCCCCATAAAGTAGGGGTCAATTCGCAGGTAAGGATCGTCTCTATCGCCGAACAGAACGGCTATTTTCTCCGGTTGCGTATCCCGCTGCACCACTTCTCTGTAGGCCGCACTCACATCGCCCAAAATTCCGCTTTTACGCATCAGTGCACGCGATTCAGATTCATTTTCAATCTTGTGAGAGTTATCGGGCCGGATGGTATAGTGCTTTTCAAAAAGCCTGTCGAGCTGACTTGTCGTTAACTTAGAATAGTCCGGCCTCGACACTATGGTGGGTACAGCGCGATGATTGCGCAGGCACATCAGCATTAGGTAGTCACCCCGCAGTTCGTGGAAAGCATCTTCGGTATGCCACCACAGTTTTTCTTTGCTACCACAGCCAAGCTGCTCCTGCTCCAGGTTCCTGATCGGCAGCACATCGTGCACCATACGGCCGTCCTGCTGGGTCAACCAGCCGAAAATGTCGCCCAGTATCGTTGATATAAGGCACATGGCGACCACGATTTCTTCACAGGTATCATTGTTGGTAGGCAACTGCCAGTGGGGCGGCGTCGAGCCGAGCGTCTTATCATCGATTTTCAAGTTCGAAACGATACAGTAACCGGAGGGGGAAACATCGTATTTGAAATCATTCAGGAACTTCACCAACCTGGCCGGCAGCTGATAAGCGACGGCCGGTAGATTCTTCAAAAAATCAACACTGTTGAAATCCTTGAAATCGTCGAAGTAAAACTTTATCAACGTATGTATTTTGTCCCACTCTTCATCGGATGTCACAAACGTATTTTCACTCATAACTCAGTCCTTCGAATGACTGTTTATCTAATAAACCTACCTAATCTACAAAGCCCTTCTTTCAATTCTGCGGTGTTTCCACCAAAGCCCAAGCGTACGCAGCCAGGTCTGTCGAAACAGCTTCCCGGGACCAGCAAAACACCGTACTCTGCCAGCAGGCTTTTGCAGAAATCAGTGTCATCGATGCCCGGCGGCAACGTCATCAACCCGCATACACCGCCGTCCGGCAATCGCCAATCCAGCCGTTTATTTTTCCGAATCCATGTATCGACAATTTCCCGGTTGTCTCCGGCCTGCAGCAACCTCGGCTGCGAAAAGTCATCGATTTTCGCCAGCATTTTTTCAGCTACAAATTCAATAATGGGCGCCACAAATAAATTGCCGTAGTCTTTCTGGCGGACACAGCCGGCTAGAATCTCCGGCGCAGCAATTATCCAGCCAAATCGCAGGCCGGGCGCGCCATACACTTTTGAAAAGGTTCCCACGCTTACAACTTTATCGTAGTCGTTAACAGGGTCCCTCAACGGCTGCGTATCGTAGGTTAACCCTTGAAACGCGGCATCCCAGATCAGAAATGCAGCGTTTTCCCTGACGATATCGACGATATCGTCAAGCATCTGTTGGGTTATGCTGACGCCCGTTGGGTTATGGGGAAAGTTCAAGATAACCGCCTTGGTCTTTTTGGTGACAAGACGACGCAGGTCATGTAAATCCAGATCAAAACTCTCAGGGGATGAAAACTGCCACTTTGTTACCGTGCAACCCATGGACAGGGCAATCTTGTCATGACAGTGATAGCACGGGGCTTGGGTGACAACTTCATCACCGGCGGCGAGAATCGAGCGTACCACCAACTGCAGGGCCTCATTGGAACCGTTGGTTACCATCACCCTTTCAGAACTGCCGGTTCCAAATAAGTCAGCCAGCTGTTTCCTGATAACAAAGCCACCGACCGTCTCACAGTCCCTGATCTGCAAAGGATCTAGCTCTCGAAAGCTAAAACCCGCTATCTCTTTGACTTCTCCAAAGGTATATTCTTCTACCCCGCTCCCGCTGATATCTATCTCGTTGTTGAAGTAGTTATAGCGGTACCAATTTTCCAATAAGGCGGGTTCATAGGAAGCCAGCCTGCCGCGCGTTTCATATTCCATTATCCACTCACACTATCTCTAATCATCTAACGGCGGCTGCAACGCCAGCCAGGTGTACAAATTTGCAACTAATTTAAAAGTTCATGCAGCGCTTTATATTTGTGCAGGTTATCAACCAACCCCCGAATAAAATCGGAGTTATTCATGACCTCCAAGACCACCCACTCGTTGAGGAGGTTAAGCGGAAAAGGCAAAGGTCGTAAGAAGTCGACGAACAACACAACACGCTTTTTGCCGGATCTGTTCCAGGCGAAATGCTCAAACGAATCGTCAAACACCAGGCTTTTTCCCTCTTGCCAGGTGCGCACTTCGCCCCTGACGCTGATGCCGCAGTTATCGGGTATTTTCAACCCCAGGTGGTAGCGCAAAACACCGGCGTAGGGGCCGACGTGGGCAGGTATTTCCTTGCCGGGCAGCAAGATAGAGAACATTCCGGTTGTCCAGCCGGGTATGTGGTTAAGTAGCTGTGCCGTCTTTGGAAAGAGATCCAGGTTTTTATCGATATCTTCTCCATAGCCTTTAAACAGTACTACTTTCCATTTTTCATCGCAGGTGATTTCTTCCTGTTCTTTTTGTATCTCCTGAAAAGCAGGTATTACTTCGCTGTTGTCTAAGGCAACTTCCACTTCATCGACAATGCTGGGATAGAGTTTTTCAACGTCAGTTATCCATGGGAAAGTGCCACAATCGAAGAAAGCGGACTCGTGGCGGGTAAGTTTTCTAATGACATCAGTCATTATCAATATAAGTAGGGCCGGTCTTTCAGCCAAGGCGACATTGCCTATATTTGCTATAGTCTCCAGCACGAATTGTGAATGTGTCAGCTCGTCTCGGTAGGCTTGTTGCAAAGCAGGTTTAAAATAGTGCGAGATGGGCGCGAAATTCATATTTTTAATATGCTTTCTTATCTCCGCCTCTGCTACGTGGTCACTTTTATGACAACCGCTTTGATTATTTTCAACAGTGCTGTTCCAACCAACCCTATTCATTTGTGCACAATCCCTAATCAGAAAACAACCCAGGCGCCGCCCAATAGGACTTACCGCCATATCCGCACATCGGCTACTACAACAACTCCAAATCCATCAGCTACAACCTTTCAATGGCTCTCTGTAAAAGACAAAGGGGAAGGAAATATCGGTAGGACAGAGAAGCCCCCCAGCATTTATCTCTCACCGTCTACTACAGAAGTCTGCCAGGGTTAAGAATACAATTGAATAAATCTAATGAAGGATTAATGATTCAGAAAGGGTACACGCTCTTGGATCTAGTTCGTTACAGCACCTCGAGGCGATGATCTAGATCTAAAGATTCAGAAAAACTGTGGCGAGACAGGCGCTGCAACAGCGATACAGCCTGGGTACGACTCTTCACACCCAACTTGACGAGCGTGTTGTGGACATGGTTTTTGACTGTGGAGACCTCGATGTTCAGTTCGCGGGAGATCTGTTTATTGGAGAGTCCGTCAGCCAGCAGTGAGACGATTTGGCGCTCCCTTTTCGTCAGCCCTGCAAACAGACACTCCTCATCGTGGTTTACTGTTGGAGGTTGCCGGGTCTTTACATCTTTGGCGACTTTTCTAACCTTGCTGAAGATACAGGCTGCAATTTCAGGCGGACAGTAGAACTCCCCGTTTTTCACTCTGGTTATTGCGTCTATGACCTCAGCCGTGGATGCCTCTTTGGGAACATAGCCGGCTATCCCCGCCTCCACACATTCAAATACATGATTTTCATCCTTCGGCATGGCCAGCGCCAGTAACTTGGTCGCCGGGCAGGCCTGCACCAGTGTCGCCGCCAGGCGACAACTGGCATCCATTCTCATATCCAGCAAAGCGGCATCGGTGGGGTACTGTTTCAGGGTAGTGACAGCGTTCTCTACACTGCCTTCGATGCTGACCACCTGGAGGGTATCGGAACTCGAAAGCGCCTGAGCCAGTCCTTCCCCGTAGACTCTGACATCTGAAACGATAGCTATGGTAATCATCCGGAAACGCTCCGTGTTACGGCTTATTTTCCATCAATTGATAAATTCACGGAACCGCTCAAGTCGTCACTATATGAAAATTGATACTTTATGTATGTGAAATCTTCACATTTCTAGTCACAAGTTCTTTTGCTGTCACACGCAGCAAAGTGGTAAGAAAACCTTGTAATCTGTTCACAGTAAAGCGTCTGATAACCGGACATAGGTATTGAATTAATGACCATCTTTGTTTTTATACGCTAAGGTGGTTAACATTTGCAGCGAGACCGAAGCCGGCCATCCATCAAACCCGTCACACAAATCACCACGATGGCGCTGGATTCACTAACAACGCTGATATCAACTCCAAAAGCTGCAACCTCAAGCCACTCATCACCGGCTGTAGTATCGACTAAGCCACGAAGCTTACCGAACCAACACACAAATTATCCAGCGTCAGCGGGTGTCGTTATATGCCTGGGAGGCGTTTTTCAACAAAATAGGCACCATTTACAGCAAAAAGGCGCGAGCGATCACTGTTCAAGATAAGGCCGTCGCCGGCAATAGAGCTCAATCGAGACAACAACGCCAATCTATCAGTCCACCGCGGAAGAAATTTCAGAAAGTTGACACGAACGTCCCCGCGTGAATACGACTCTGTATGCTTTGTGCCGATGGGACTAACCGGGGCAGGCTTTCACTGCGCTTCGCCAGGCGGTTGTGTGTTTGAGAGTATTCCCAGAACCGAACTGGCATTCAAGTACCTCTATATAGCACCTGAATGCCTAATATCCCCTTTTAAAACGCTTGCGGGTTTCGACATCGGCACCGGGGCCCGGCTCTATGGATAAATACTTGGGGTTAACGGGCTTACCTTCGTAGTCGAGGACTTTCACCGGCGGAACGGGTTTACCGGTGCGACTATCTTTCACCACAATGGGTTCCTTGCCTTTACCCATAATCCACTTGTCGGACCACTCGCGCAGAGCCGTTAAGGTGGTGTAGAGATCTTTGCCCTGATCGGTGAGCCAGTATTCATGGCGGCTGCCCCGCTGCTGTACCTCGACTCTCTCCAGCACCCCGTGATCCACCAGATGCTGTAGTCGATTGCTGAGGATGTTTTTCGCAATACCGAGATTGGTTTGAAAATCACTGAATCTGCGGGTACCCACAAAACATTCCCGAATAATCAGAAACGTCCACCAATCACCCAAGACCTCCAGGGCCCGGGCGATAGAGCAATTCATTTTGTCGAAGCGTTTTCGTGACACGGCGAAAGTGTAGCATTCAATGGTTGCTTAATAAAACCTCCAATGATAAATTCAGCTATTCGTATGGTTTCGTTAAGAAACCAAAAGGTTATCAGCGTTGCCCTTATATAAGGTAGTTTTTTAGTAACAATCCATAATAATCCGTCGCCAGCCGCCCGGGTTTCCGTCCTGTGGCTATCAGCTTCACGGCGATAGCGTCTTTTATCTTCGTCTATAAAGAGGTGTCGACTATGAGCGAATGGAAGCAAACGGCATGCAATCTGTGCTACGTCAACTGCGGTGTTGAGGTACAACTGGGGGGAGAGGGCGAACGCGAGATCGTGAAAGTTCGCGGAGACAAAGCGCACCCGAAGTCCCAGGGTTACATCTGCAACAAAGCCGCGCGTCTCGACTTCTATCAGAACAGTGCCGCGCGCCTGCAGCATCCCTTGCGCCGCCGCCAGGACGGTAGCTTCGAACAGGTAAGCTGGGAAACCGCCATCGCAGAGATCGCCGCCAAGCTGCAGGCCATCAAAGAACACCACGGCGGCGAGCGAATCTTCTATTACGGCGGCGGCAGCCAGGGCAATCACCTGGGTGGGGCCTACGGCAGTTCAACCCTCGGCGTGCTGGGTGTCAAATATAAAGGCAACGCCCTGTCACAGGAAAAAACCGGCTTGGCGTGGGTGTTTAGCCGGATGCTGGGCGCCTGCCCCCACGCCGAAATTGAAAAAGCGCAGACAGTCATGTTCCTGGGCAAGAACCCGTTTATGAGCAATGGGATGAACCAGGCCAGAAACTTCCTGCGCGCCATTGCCAAAGATGCCTCCCGCACGCTGATTGTTATCGACCCCCGGCGTTCGGAGACAGCGGACTACGCCGATATCCATTTAGCGGTGAAACCGGGGCGCGACGCCTGGTGCCTGGCGGCCATTATCGGTCGTATTGTCCAGGCCGAAACCCTGCCGCTGGCGTGGTTGAGCGAACACACCAGTGGCTGCGAAAAAGTCATGGCAAAATTCAACGCTATACCGGTAGCACAATACGCGCGTTTCGCCGGTCTCGAGCCCGAGCAGGTAAATGAAGTCGCCGCCGTCATTGCACGCTCAACCTCTTTCGCAACAGAGGAGGATATCGGGGTTCAAATGGCCCCGCATTCCACTTTGGTGTCCTACTTAAATATGTTGCTCAGTTTGTTGACCGGTCATTTTGGACGCCCGGGGACCCTGGCAATTCCCGTGCAACTGGTTGATATTCTGCCGGTGGACCGTTTTGGCGAACTGGATGAAAACGATAAAGAGGTATCGAGACGGCAGTTGCCGGTGACCAAAGCACCGATTCACAGCAATATGTACCCGGGCAACTACCTGGCCGAGGAAATCCTAAACGACAGCGATGAACGACCACGGGCCATTGTAATCGAGAGTTCGAACCCGGTTCACTCGCTGGCCCAGGCAGATAAGCTGCGCCGGGCCATTCGCTCGCTGGAGTGCAGCGTGGCGATAGATATCGCCATGACGGAAACCGCGCGGGAATGCGATTATATACTGCCGGCATCCACCCAGTACGAGAAATGGGAGGCGACCTACTTTCCCCGCAACTTCCCTGAAAATTACTTTCATTTGCGTCCCCCTGTGATAGCGCCCTTGCCGGGCACCCTGCCGGAAGCGGAAATTCATGCGCGCCTGGTCGAGGCCTTGGGGTACTTTGCCGACGGCGAACTCGATGAGTTACACGAAGCCGCCGCCGCGGGCATAGAGACTTACCGGGATGTGTTTTTCAATGCGGTAATGGGTAATCCGAAGATAAAGAAAGCTATTTCCTACGTGTTGTATCGCACGCTGGGGCCCACCCTGCCGGAGGGTAAGGCCACCACCGCCGCGGTTTGGGGGCTGTGCCAGGTATTCGCCATGACTTATCCCGAGTATGTGGCAAAAGCCGGTTTTACCGGACCGGCGGCCGCCACGGCTCTGTTCAACACGCTGCTGGATTCGCCCTCCGGGGCCGTGATTGCCGTCGCCTCTCACGCAGACACATTCAAACGCGTGCCCTTCCCGGATCATAAAATACGGCTGGTGATCGGCGAGCTATTTGAAGAACTCGACGAGTTACAGCGCCTGCGCCCGCTGGTCGATACATCGACCGAATACCCGTTTGCCCTGGTGGCCGGATCGCGACGTGCCTACACTGCCAATTGCGCAATTCGCGATCCCCGCTGGGCAAAAGGCAAAGCGGCGACGGCATTGACCATCCACCCCGACGACGCGCAACGGTTAAATATTCCCGACGGGGCGAGGGTTACCCTTAAAACCAAGGGCGGCCAAGCCGAGGCCAGAGTGGCCTACGATGAACGGCTGCATCCCGGCACGCTTTCAGTGCCCAATGGCCAGGGTATGCATTTCGAAGATGAGGCGGGCAAACCTGTCGACAGCGGTGTTTACGCCAATGAGCTGACCAGCAGCGATCATCGGGACAAGTTTATCGGCACGCCGCTGCACAAGTTTGTACCGGCTAACATCTATATCAGCGAGGCTTGACTGAGAGTCTGGGCGGACTAACCGGGAGGCGGCTGTTTCGCGGTACTGAGGAAACAGACAAAGGTCGCCTCTTTGCCAGAACGGGAGTCAAGATGAGCTTCCTTTGCTCGCCGGGACGGTTGCTGCTACGGAGAACTGCGTATCGTAGTCTCGCAGTATATACAAAGCGACGATGGCGAAAAGCATCGGCCAGGCTGCGAAAAACAGCAGATTTGAGCCCGCCCAGGGATCGAAATAGCGGGCCATAGGCGTTAGTGTCGACACCAAATGCATCGCCAATACCAACCCCGTTGACCAACGTTTTTGAAATCCCACCAAAAAGGCCAGGATGACGGCAGCCTGGAGGGCACCTACCACGTAGGCGCCCATGTTACTCAGGCCTTCAATCATATAAAACGTCTTGAATACTGCAGCGGCATGTTCCGGGTTCACGAATTTATCCACTGTCCACATAACCATCACGATAAAAATACCCAGCCGAAGTCCAAAAAGAGACCAGGCTAGTTTTTGCCGGGGTACGCTTACTTGTAACATAACACGCCTCTTTAAATGATTGTGCTGGCTTGAGAGTTTGCCCACCGGTTGGTGAAATTTCGCTGCAGCCACCCTCCCCCTGGTAGCCCAAAAACCGGAAACCAGAATTGAAAACATACCGCTTGGTGGATGTAGGGGTAGAGAGAATATCTGTTAAATCTTTCAAAACCACCCTGCTTTTATCGTCAGCGAGTTACTGCAAACCGACACCTCGGATAAACAAAAGCGGGATAGCCTCGCCTGTCCTTCAGTAGAGAATTTCCTGTATTGGGGGAACATAAGTCCAGCCCCTTACAGACTGTTAGTTAGTTTTTTGATTGATTAATAAGTTCCCCGCAGCGAGAGGATTTCTCCATTGTGACGACTTACTGCGATCATCGCACGACAATCGCGCTGAGTTACTTTTTTAAATAATTTGTACCTACCTTTACTATCGTGCTGTTAATGTCGAGACAGAGCACCTGTTCCCGCGCGAACATAAAAAATACGGCAGTGTTTATAGAAGGCAACGCTGTCGAGTCGGCCGCGGCGCTCCAGATGCCGGCCGCCACCTCGCCGGCAGATGCGCACAACACAACTATCAGACACAGACTACCCTGCATTGGTCGCTCGACTTGTATCAGGCGCAGTCAGGCTGCAACAGGCGGAGATCACCTGGCGAAAGAGTAGCTCCGGCACCCCGTCTTGCACAGTTCTAGTGCTGTATCTATCACCGCAAACCCGCAGTGACCTGTCGAGACCGCCAATAGCGATCACAATAAGGCTTATCCAGCCGACTCGCTTATTTCTGCAAGTCATCACATCGCCAATACCTGTAGTCGGGTATGAAAGCGCAATTCACGCTCGCCTATCCATCGGCAACGATCGGCGGCGCCCCTTCGGCTTAAACCCCGAGGCAATACAGACGCCAATAACAGTTTGCTCGCTTGTTCACACTTGGGACTTCCCGGCAGGGCTATATCCGAAAACCGATTGACAACGTTGTCCCACTGCATATACCTTTTGGACAACGTTGTCTTTATTGAGCCAAATGGACAGTGAAGAAATATAACGTGACAAAAAAAAGTTTTATGTGTCAACCCGCTAGCAGCCGGATGGCGCTGGAGCCAGAGGGTGTCAGGTGCGATCAGTCGCAGGGGGAACAGCCCGGTAGATTGACGAAAGACACACAGCCGCCCTCGCAAGCCCCCCCGGCAATGCCGATCCCCGATCGGTGTAAATCTTTTTTACTCCATTTTCGAAAGGTGACAATCAATGAGCGTTTTATGGCGAATCTCCGCAATAGTAGGCGTTTATTTACTCTCGGCCCAGGCACTGGCCGTTAACTGCGCCGGCATACCGGCATGGAACCCGGGCACCGCCTACAGCGGTGGTGCCCAGGTCGCCCACAACTGCAAGACTTATACTGCAGCCTGGTGGACCCAGGGCGACAATCCCGAAACCCGTTCCGGTCAATCCCAGGAGTGGCGTTTGCAGGGAAACTGTGACGGTTGCAGCGGCTCCAGTTCCTCGAGCTCCAGTTCGAGCAGTTCTTCCTCCGGCGGCGGCACCTGCTCGGCCTGGGTCGCGGGCCGCTTTTACAATGCCGGCGATATTGTCAGCTATCAGGGCAATAACTATATTGCGGAGCACGCCAATCCCGGTTACAGCCCGGTTATCAGCACCTGGTTCTGGGAGCCCACTTCGAGCGGATGCGGCGGCTCCAGTTCAAGTTCCAGCTCAAGTTCCTCCAGCTCCAGCAGCTCGTCCTCCAGCGGCGGCGGTGCCTGCCCGGTCTGGGTTGCCGGTCGGCCTTATAATGCCGGGGATATTGTGAGCTATCAGGGCAGTAACTATATTGCGGAGCACGCCAACCCCGGTTACAGCCCGGTTATCAGCACCTGGTTCTGGGACCCGACTTCGGCGGGCTGCGGCGGCTCCAGCTCTAGTTCCAGTTCGTCCAGCTCCAGCAGTTCCTCCTCCAGCGGCGGCTTTGTCGTCAGCGAAGCGCAATTCAACAGCATGTTCCCGTCGCGCAATCCTTTCTATACCTACCAGGGTCTGGTCAATGCGCTGTCAGCCTATCCGGCTTTTGCAAAAACCGGCAGCATCGATACACAAAAGCGCGAGGCAGCGGCGTTTCTCGCCAATGTCGGGCATGAAACAGGCGATCTGGTTTATATCACTGAAATCAATACCGCCAATCACGACAGCTACTGCGACCCCAATTACGCGCGCAGCACCGGCTTTACCGCCAATTGTGACAAAGGCGGTGTGCACTACCAGTACTTTGGTCGCGGTCCGATTCAATTGAGTTGGAACTTTAACTACGGCGCCGCTGGCGCGGCACTGGGTATCGATCTGCTCCACAACCCGAACCTGGTGGCACAGAACCCGGCTATCGCGATGAAAACCGGGATCTGGTATTGGATGACCCAGAGCGGCCCCGGTACCATGACCCCACACGCGGCGATGGTGGGTGGACGCGGCTTTGGCGAGACGATCAGAAGTATCAACGGCGCGCTGGAATGCGGCGGCAGGCAACCGGCCAAGGTGCAGGCGCGGATCAATCGTTATGTCAACTTTGTGCAGATTCTGGGGACTACGGTCGGGCCGGGTAACACCGGTTGTTGATATCCGCTTGATGTTCAATGCGCCGCGACGGGTGTGTCGCGGCGCGGTCTCAATGAGAACAGGAGGTTAGCGATTGCAGGAAAAAACTGTCCCGCAAAGGATCAGCAACTACTTTGACACCAAAGTGCCCGACTTTCTGTCTTCCCTTTCTATCCAAAAAATAAAGGCAAAGACCGCCTCCTCGAAAACTACTGCCTCCACACCATACAGCGACAACTTAGGGTAGTGTCGCAGCCGCCGAAAAAAAGTTGCGCACCTGTGAGCTGTACTGGGCAAACCCGGAAATATCATTGTGCCCCGCATTTTTGATCACCACCGCCTCCACCTGTTGCTCTGGCGTAAAGGCGGCGAGCAGTGCATCTGTGCGGGGGCGGGGAACCACCTGGTCGTTTTCGGCAATCAACACCAGCACCGGCGCATCGATACGCCGGGCGCGTTCATAGGAGCGGTATTTATCCACCAGCAAGAGACCGACGGGGAATATCCGAAAACGCTGCTTCGCCAGGTTTTCAACACTGTCGAAGGGGCTTACCAACAGTACCCGTTCAACATCCCGCTCGGCGGCCACATAGGTCGCCACCCCGCTGCCGAGGCTGCGGCCTATCAACGCCACGCTGGTGTGACGCGGTCTGACCTGGTCGTGAATATACAGCGCGTCGCTGTAAAACCCCGCCTCGCTGGGGCTGCCGTCACTGTTGCCGTAGCCGCGGTAAGGTATCAGGTAAACGCTGTATTCAGGCAAAACCGCCCGAAAAAAATCGATGTTGTATTCAACATTTTCGGCATTGCCGCCGTAATACAACACCGCCCTGTCCCGGCCCGGGTTGAGTACCCAGCCGCGCAACATGATTCCGGCATTGTCGAAACTGATCCCCTCCGCCTGTCGCACCGGCTCGGCGGCCTGCGGAAAGTAAAGCAGCCGCCGCTGGGACAAGCCGAGCAGCAGACACAGCAGCACATAGCCGACGAGGACGGTTATAAAGAAGCCTTTCACGCCGCTTGCCTAGTTGCCGGAGCCACCATCGCCATCCTCAGGCGGCAACTGGGATTTGAGTTCAACGGTATTGCCCTCCGGGTCCCTGATATACAGGGAGGGACCAAAACCCTGCGCGCCGTAACGGCGCTTAAATTCACCGGCCTCTATGCCGTGAGTCTGCAGATATTCGCGCATAGCCTGTTCCGCAACCGGCTTGAGCTGGAGGCAGAAATGGTCGAGGTTGTTGCCATCGGCCGCCGGTGCGGGACCGCCGCGACGGCCTAAATCACTGTCGATCGTAACGATATCGATCAGCGCGTTGCCGGCCCGCAATTGGGTCAGGCCGGTCTCCGGAGCCGTTTCCCGCTCCACCCGGCAACCCAGCACTCCGCAGTAAAACTGCAACATCTGTTCGCGACGACTGGTACGCAAGACGATATGGTCAATGGCGGCTATTTCAAACATGGTTCGGATTGCCTTTTTATGTTGGCCGTGTTGCGGCCGGGTTAGCCTTCTGGGACGGCGAGCCGGTGATCACTGCCAAGAGTGTGCATCGGTTATTGCATCCGCCGGCAGACCCATTTGCGCAACCAGCGCTCGCCTCCCCCGGGGTCCCTACCGGAGGGTCTCCATAGCCCCAGGCGGCAAATATCCGTTGGTGGGCTGCAACTGCACAAACTACCGAAATATGCCGGCTTGATCAACCGGGCATGGCCGCGCGAGGTTAGGGTCAGATTGAAGTTCCCCCGACTGGCATTTAAGTATTGCGGCTGGTACACAGCGCATTTTGATGGCATTCACCGTGTTTGACTCTTTCACGGGAACTATTCGGTAGGCTCGGCCAGCTTATTGTAGGCCGACTCAGCCAGTGTCTTGGTATGCAGCAATAGCTGAGTATCACCGACTTTACCATGACCGGGAATGACAAGCTTGGCATCGGCGTATCTTGACTGCACCTTATCCACTGATTTGGACCAATTGCCGATATGCGCTTCACCGGTATAACCTAACCCCTTGGCCGCCAGGCTTCGAACCAAACAACCTCCAACTAATACTTTTGATTTTGGAAGCCAGACAACGATGTTGTCTATCGTATGGCCACCCCCGGGATAGAAAATTTCTACCAGACCGCCTGCGATAGGGGATTCTATATCTTCGAGGGTATATTTTGCTAACGCTTTGTCTTGCTTGTGTAAAATTGAGTTGGTTAAGGCCGAAGCGTAAGTCGGGATTGCGTTGGCGTTAAGCCATTTTATACCGGCGGTTCTATCTTCGTGTGAATGTGTAGAAATACTTCCAAGTAAATCGTAGTTTTTCTCTGCTATCCATTCCACAAGCTTTTGCGTATCTCGGTCCGACCAGGGTGTATCGACGATAAATGCTTTTCCCTCGTCGACAACGACAACCCCATTTGAGCTGACTAACCCAAAGCCGTCGATGTGACTGAATGATTTATGTAGATATACACCCTTTTGAATTTCTTCGATGATAAGATCGGGTATCCCGTCGCTCGCAAAACTACTCCCAATGAGAAAGAATGAAAATATCACTAAATAGGTTTTCATTTTGATTAATCACAGAACCTTTCAAAATAGAGCAAGCGTTTTTCACTATACTTACCAGTTTTTCACCCCAGCAATAAGCTACATTTTTTGCTTATCGCGGCACCCCACTTATAACTTGCCGAATATACTAAAGACCATCAAGTATAAGCACCTGGACTGCAGTAGTGCAAGTGCCTGTATATACGGCCGACCGCCTTGACTAAATAGGATAATAAGGGACGGGACTTACTGGGCAGAAAGCGACATCAGGCCTGCGGCTTGACATCACAGTCGCTTATTAGGCATTGACCACACTGGACTTTGCAACATGATCATGTAAGCACTTTTTACTCGCTGTAAATATAAACAGATGATTAACCAGCACGAAAAAATCACCTACAACAGGAATAAACCCGACACCAAAACCGAAGGCGTATCTTTTAAATATTAAGTCTTTAATTGGTAGCTTGCACCCATCGTCTCCAACAATCTTAATATTCAAGAACCGTTTTCCCCAAGTTTGAGCCTGCTCCTTTAAAGGCAGCCAATTGATGGCAAAAAAAAGAGCGTAACCCAGTACAATAAGCGTTAAAATCGCCGCCGTAGAAATCTGAGCAGAATCCTCATCATCAAACACGCCACTCAGCCAGATCACCGGCGAGAAAGATACGATAAGAACAATGCTGTCAATCAGAAATGCAAGCAGCCTGCTCCATCTACTAGCCAATGTTTGCTCGTTTTTTTCCAATGTTGGTTCCATAGTAATACTCTCGATAGATATCTGACGCACGCAGCAATGGAAACATTTGGAGTTCAGCCGAAAGTTTATCCTGGTGCCTGTGCTTATTGTGTATTTTGACTTTTTCTTTCATTGTCAGGTTTTTGACAACCAGCGAGAGAGTAGCGGAGATGACTAACAGGACAATACTGGAGAATTGTAAATTAGCATCCAGGGATGGTAAAAGTATGTCAAACGCACGGCCATTGAAAATCATTCAATTCCATCGTGAGGATTTTTCAAGATTTTTCTCAAAATATTTTTATTCAGTTTTTATGAACTAAAATAGTTCCTATGCAAAATGTCTGCGATACTCTATGCGGCTATCACGGACGCGATACCGAAGTGCTTCTACCAGGGTTTTTCGGCACACCAGGACTGGGCATACTTGACCAGTAGCATGTGTAAAAAAAATCAAGGCGGCAGCGGTGCACGCACTCGCGCCTATCAAGCCTTACCAGCGCTGGTCAGCGCAATTAGCTAACACTCAAGCCACTAATTTAAAAGTCGCCGCCTAAAGCTACAGACTTACAATAACCACTAGGCCGGAATAGAAAACAGCCGGTGCCTTACAACAATTTCTGTTTTACTACTTTTTCTCATGTGCACCGTTTCAAACTCAGTGTAATAAGCAACGCGAGACTCAATATCAGTAGAATTGATATTGAGAAGAGCTTTCCGACCGCCCATCGCCGAAACTATCTGCTGAAAAGCAAAAACTTGATCGCCATCCATTACATACCCAAGCATACAACCATAAGGCAGTTTTTCAGAATATTGAGCCGTCACATACCTTACTACGCCCTGCTCTAAATACTTGCCAGCTTGAGAAGCCTTGCGTTTACCAGAACTATCAACGGTATTTAAACGCTTAGCTTCATACGCAATATATTTTTGGTAGCTATTATCGAGAAACAAAACAATATCGATAATTCCCTTCGTCGTAAAATCACCGTCTTTTTCTTCTTCTCTCAGCTTAAATTGAAGATCAAGAAAACCGAGGTTCCATACGTCCCTTTCTTTTCTCAGAATATTCACAAGACGCTCAGTAATTTTATCTTCAACATCTAAAGCAGAAAGCCTTGAAATCACAGCAGGCCAAACCCGCTCCACACACTTGATTAATTCCTTATCAACATCCTTTATACTATTCAGCCATAGAGTAGACTTCCCAATTGTCATATCCGATCCTTACCCTTGCTGACTCAACAAATCAGACGCAATAGCATCCGCATCAGCAAAGGCTGTAGACCTTAGCCAAAACCGTTTCTTCCGCGGTTTAACGATATAAAGAATATCATCAATAAAAATTCGCAAATCTGGAATAAGCTGAAAATTACCCGGTAAGGATTTAGGCAAAGCTCGCCAAATTTTAGACAAAGCGATATCAACATCTTGGCCTTGATTATTTGAAAACCTGGGCATACTCGTATCACTTGTAAGCTGCACAGCTAATACAACCAAATCTTTAGAAACTCCTCCGACCTCAGACACAGCCTTAAGCGGTGCATCGATCCACCTTTCCAGCGATGAAGATAGAGATTCCGAATAATTAGCCCAATCCTTTTCCGTAGTATCCATCCATAAGCTTGGGGTTTTCTTTGAATTTGCTCTCGGCTGCATACTTGAAACAATATGATTAAGCGTATCCTCTATCAGAAAAATGTCCGACGCGCCAAGACCAAAATAGTCGCAAACAATGCGATCTATTTGTGAATATATTTGAGAAGATTCCTCAACAAGTAAATCACCTTTATTCTCAGCAAGCCTGTCTATTAACTCAACGCTGTGCTTGAAAGCTTTCCTAGCTCGACTCGCATCATTCATATCCTCAGGCAATGGAAATGGTATATCGAGCAATTGCTCCTGATGAACTTTATCTCGCTCCATGCCAGTATTAGAACTATGGTGAAATAAAAACCATGCTGTAAACGAACTATTTAAAAGCACAGTCAAAAATTTAGCCCGATCCTCCTCACTTCTATCAAAACTAATAGCTTGAATAGAATCCCTAAAACTTAAGTCCTGATCACAAAAGCTAGCCCGCAAACGCCCTTGTTCACTAGAGACACCTTGAGGTATTAACACATGCGGAGCTTTAAAACCTTGCTCAAACCCCTTTCTATGTACTAAGTTTGTGTTCCAGCCTCCTGTTTCTATTTCAGGCATAACTATTGCTTTAAACATATTCGTTGGCAAATGCGGAATCTTGTCAACTATTTCGGAAATCGATGTTTTATAGTTACTATCATTGAGTTTGTTTTCCTGTGCAGGCTTAAACCCCTGACCAATAATCCACTTTCCATCAGTATCAGCTTCAATTTTTCTTGATTGCTGATAGGTAACAAGCGTTCTTTCAAGCTTTGGCAACCCACTTAAATATTGAAACAATTTTTCATCCGGCGTTTGCATCCACATACGCCGTTTCATAAACAGCTGATCTTTAATCACCAGATCTATCGGCAATTTTGCCTGATCAGCACTACTAAGAGTCATTAACCTATTAGTTTTCAAATTCAAATCGGCTTTTGGAACCCAGTAATCAAAGCTATAGTGCTTGCCTTCTTGTTTGATTGGCTGATAAATAGCGAGCACCGCAGGAGCATCACCTCCCTCAAAAAGCTGAAAACGTGTATCAGCAAAATTAACAATGCGCTTTATTCTGCTTCTAGACATCCACTGCTTACGAGTTTTGATAAACGTCGGGCTATGGTTTGTCAGAAAACTAGTAGCTTTTAGAAGCAAAGCCGCGACACCATCCTTATTAGCATGGGAAAGGGCCTTCCATGCAAAATCCCACGCCATTTCTTTGGCGGGCATCTCATACCCATTTTCTTTGCACCAATGTTCAGCTATTTTTTGATCGCCCCTCCTACTAATCCAGGGTGGATTTCCAACTATCAGATCGTATTTATTGCTGCCTGCATCAACTTCAAAGAAATCTATGGCATTAAGAGTTTCACCACACAGCTTAGGCAGTAGACGCCCCTTCTCCATAAGCGCTAAGAGCTCTGCTGGGCGGGTATTTTCAAGCAAGGCTATGTATAGAGAAAACGCTGCTACACGAACGGCTTCTTTTTTAACATCAAAACCATGGATTCTTTTCAGCATAGCCTTGAGGGCGGGCCATGTTGGTCGCTGGTTGTTGTGCTGAACCTGCCATTCATCAATAGCTTTTTCAAACAATCTGACAAGAAAAATACCCGAACCACAAGAGGGATCTACAAACTTACCTTCTGATCTTTGCTTAGCGGATAATTCAGACCATGCTTGCTCGGCCACAAGGTCTGCCAAGAACATAGGGGTATAGTAAGCACCGGATTCACGCCGGGTTATTGGATCGTAACCAAGAAACCTATCATAAACTGCGCTTATAAGATCAATGGGGATAAATTTAAAATCATAGGGCCAGAACTGAAACTGACCGGAATTCAAATCCACATTTCCTGCGCGGAACTCTGAAAGAACTTCAATGTGCTCTTCTGTTACTTTTTCAACCTGCTCATTTACCTCGAAAGAACACGGAGCTACGAATAGATCACCATTAAAATGCTCTTTCAACAATTTAAAAAGCTTGTTGAATTTAGCAACATGCCTGTCCCCCAAAAGAGAGACTAGAGAATCGATTTTAGAGTTACCCGTTCCCGCATAGAAATACTCGGCATTTATGATCTCTTTATCTTCAAGATAGGCGATAAACATAATCTGCATTAACAACGCTTGTGCAGACTCAAGCTGTAAACCGCTACCGACAAGACGCTTAACAGTTGTTTCGAGATTTGTCAGCAGGATCTGGTCAACTCGATACTTAGTATCAAATTTCTCTGAATGTTCATTTACAAACCTGCCCGACTCCACACCCAACACTAGATCTTTAAGTTCTAGTGCATCACTCAGCAAGTCAAAGACTTTTACTAACCTTTCGGATGACTGTTGATCTGATTTCGGAAGCTGAGATAGGGAGTATGCCCTTAGTGTATCACCAGTAATGACAAGCAGAAGTGTCGCCAAACCTTGATTCCAAAGTGCTTTATGCACTTTGTCGATTTGGTTTTGATCGAGAGAGTCTTGTACGAGAAATGCAACACTGGGCACACCAGAGATGCAGTGTACCGCTGCCAATCCCAACTCATCAAAAGATTTACGAATTAAGGAGCTGTGTCGAACGCCACCTAAATCATCTCCTGACTGGATGAATTCAGGCGATTTACGATCTTCTAACCGTAACGATTTTAACCATGTCGCCGAAATCATATTAATTCACTTTTATTAAACCCAACTGCAACTGGGCTTGCTGCTGGGTCGATATACCCAGAAATTTATACACTTGTGCTTGAGCAGGCTGTAAATCAACCACAATTCCTTGCTGAGAAACCTCTTCAGGAACCAGCCTGATACATTTTCGATTCTCTGCACTTATAAATATAAAGGGTGTTGAACCTGGGTCCTGGGGCTCCCTAACACAGGCATACAGAGATTCGGAGAATCCAGAGATAAAGGGAATTGATACACCCAAAGATTCGTGTAAATACTTTACAACAGCAAAAAAGAGTAGATCACCGGAATCATAGCGATTGGCCGACCTTTCCCTGGTAGCACGGCTAGAATAAGGTGCAAGGGTCTCTGCCCAGGTTCGGATCTGATGACGGCCAATATCTAAAGCTGTACAGATGTCCTTTGTTGTTATCTTAATACCCTGCGACATCCTGGCTGCCTCCCATGCAAAACTGCGCTAAATTTAGCACAGTTTTGTTGCGAACGCCACCTAATATACAGTCACCCCAAAGACAGGGATGTCCCGAGATAGTGACAGGCCATTTTAAATCAATGAGATAGTGATTTTTAGCGCATGATGCCCCCCATATAATCCTGCCACACCTCCCAAGAGGTGAAGCAAAGGTATCTTTAGCTGGTAACTAATCACGGGAACTGAAGTTAGCAGCCATGCTCTGCCGAACCTTAATGAGACTGCGCTATATATTCTGGGGAGATTGACGTCTTGCCGACCCAATGCTTGCAGCTAAGAGCAACTATGGCTTATTAACTCTGGCTCAACGCCAACCTTGAAGAGCGGAGAGCCTCGCCGTAGCAGCATAATCCCTAGTTAAGCTAGGAGACTCAAAGATCATCAAACAAAAGCGGGCAATTTGTTGATTGAGCGTCCAAATACCATGATTTGATAAAGCCCCACCTACTCCCACTCAATCGTCGCCGGCGGTTTGCTCGAAACGTCATAGGTCACCCGCGACACACCGGCAATTTCATTAATAATGCGGCTGGAAACTTTGGCCAGGAGTTCATAGGGCAGGTGGGCCCAGCGGGCGGTCATAAAATCCACCGTCTCCACCGCGCGCAGTGCAATCACCCATTCATAGCGGCGGCCGTCGCCCACCACACCGACCGACTTGACCGGTAGAAATACCGCAAACGCCTGGCTGGTTTTGTGATACCAGCCGGCAGCGTGCAGCTCTTCGATAAAAATAGCGTCGGCCTCACGCAGGATATCCGCGTATTCCTTCCTGACTTCACCGAGAATTCTCACCCCCAGACCCGGCCCGGGAAACGGGTGGCGATACACCATATCGTAGGGCAGCCCCAGCTCCAAACCGATTTGCCGCACCTCGTCCTTGAACAGTTCGCGCAACGGTTCTACCAGCTCAAACTGCATATCCTCAGGCAGGCCGCCCACATTGTGATGGGATTTGATCACATGGGCCTTGCCGGTTTTAGCCGCGGCGGACTCAATTACATCCGGGTAGATGGTGCCCTGCGCCAGCCATCTCACATCGGCAAGCTTGTGCGCCTCCCGATCAAACACCTCGATAAACGTGTTGCCGATAATCTTGCGCTTTTGTTCCGGCTCATCGGCGCCTTCCAGTTTACCCAGAAACAGCGCCTCGGCATCGGCGCGAATTACCTTGACCCCCATGTTCTTGGCAAACATATCCATCACCTGGTCGCCTTCGTTCTTGCGCAACAGGCCGTTGTCCACAAACACACAGGTCAACTGGGTGCCGATGGCCCGGTGCAGCAGCGCCGCCACCACCGAGGAGTCGACCCCGCCGGACAACCCCAGCAACACCTTGTCGCCGCCCACCTGTTCGCGCACTTTGCGCACGGCGTCTTCGACGATATTCGCCGCCGTCCACAACACCTCACAGCCGCAAAGCTCCAGCACAAAGTGCTCGAAAATGCGTTTACCCTGCAGCGTGTGAGTGACCTCCGGGTGAAACTGCACGCCGTAAAAATCTCTTTCCTCACAGTACATACCGGCAATGGGGCAGGAATCGGTGGAGGCCAGCAGTTCGAAGCCGGCGGGCATGCGTTTTACTTTGTCGCCGTGACTCATCCACACATCCAGCAAGGCACCACCATCGTGGTCGACGTGATCCTTGATGTCGTGCAGCAGCGCACTCTTGCCCTGCACTTTCACCTGGGCATATCCAAATTCGTGTAGCGGCGATGTTTCCACCTCGCCGCCCAGTTGCTCGGCCATCGTCTGCATCCCATAGCAGATGCCAAGCACCGGCACGCCGAGCGTAAAAACCACATCGGGGGCCCGCGGCGAGGTGCCGGTGGTCACCGATTCAGGCCCGCCGGCCAGAATAATGCCCCGCGGCTCGAACTCCCGTATCTCCCGCTCGCTCATATCGAAAGCGCGAATTTCCGAATACACACCGACTTCGCGCACCCGGCGGGCAATCAACTGTGTGTACTGGGAACCAAAATCGAGAATTAAAATACGTTGGGCGTGTATATCCTGGGTCATTGCGAATCTCGTAGAAAAACGGGCGGCGGGCGGTTTACTGTTTCCAGCCCGCGGCTTTAGGCCGCGGGCTGTATAGTGTCGACGTCTATCTCCCCCCCACCGGGTAATTGGGCGCTTCCTTGGTAATTTGAACATCGTGAACATGGCTCTCTCCCATGCCCGCGGCAGTCACCCTGACGAACTCGGGCTTGGTGCGCATGGTGGGAATGTCCACGCAACCCGTATACCCCATCGCCGACTGCACGCCGCCCATCATCTGGTGCACAATCGCCGACAGCGGCCCCTTGTAGGGCACCCGACCTTCAATACCTTCCGGCACCAGTTTCTCCGTGCCCTGGCTGGCATCCTGAAAATAACGGTCGGAGGAGCCTTGGGTTCGCGCCATGGCACCGAGAGAACCCATACCGCGATAGGACTTGTAGGTGCGACCCTGAAACAGTTCCACTTCGCCGGGCGCCTCTTCCGTACCGGCAAACATCGAACCCATCATCACGCAGTGGGCACCGGCCACCAGGGCCTTGGCAATATCCCCCGAAAAGCGAATGCCGCCGTCGGAGATAACAGGCACATCGGAACCTTTGAGCGCGGTCACCACATTGGCGACCGCCGACACCTGGGGCATACCCACCCCGCTGACAATCCGGGTGGTGCAGATGGAGCCGGGCCCTATGCCCACTTTTACCCCGTCGGCGCCCGCCTCCACCAGCGCCTTGGCCGCTTCGCCGGTGGCGATATTACCGCCGATCACCTGCATATCCGGGTACTGGTCTTTAATCCGTTTGACCCGGTCGATCACATTGCGGGAGTGCCCGTGGGCGGTATCGACCACCAGCACATCGGCGCCGGCCTCGATCAGCGCGGCGACGCGGTCGTCCGTATCGGGACTGGTGCCGACCGAGGCGCCGACCCGCAGGCGGCCCTCGGGATCTTTACAGGCATTGGGAAAGGTCTCGGCTTTATTGATGTCTTTAACCGTGATCAGGCCGCGCAGCTCGAAGTTGTCGTTGACCACCAGTACTTTCTCGATGCGATGCTTGTGCAGCAGGCCGCGCACGGCATCGGCATCAGTGCCTTCCTTCGCCGTCACCAGCTTTTGTTTGCCGGTCATTATACTGGCCACGGTAGCGTCGAGATTGGTTTCGAAACGCACGTCGCGACCGGTGACTATGCCCACCAGGTCGCCGTTTTCCAACACCGGCACACCGGATATATTGTGCTGTTTGGTGAGCGCCACCAGGTCCCGGATGGTGGCGTTTGACTCAATCGTAATGGGGTTTTTCACTACACCGGCTTCAAACTTCTTCACCGCCCGCACCTCCAGCGCCTGCTGTTCGATGCTCATACTCTTGTGAATAATACCGATGCCACCCTCCTGCGCCAGGGCGATGGCGAGGCGCGATTCGGTAACCGTGTCCATGGCGGCGGACACCAGGGGAATATTGAGATGAATCTTTCGCGTCAACTGCGTCACCAGGGAGACGTCCCTGGCGGTAACGGACGAGTAACCGGGCACCAGCAAGACATCATCAAAGGTAAGGGCTTCCTGAGCGATACGTAACATAGGGGTCCAACCTCAAGCTGTGCAGGGGCATGGCGCGGCGATGGCGCTTAATTAAAAGGCACTTCCTTACCAGCTTGGCCATACCCGCAGGTAAACCCGCAATTATAGGCTTTTGTGCACAACCGGTAAACTGGAATATCCAACTGGGGTTTGTGGCGGCAGTGACTTATAATGCCGCCATGCACACTGCCACCACAACCGCCCAGCGCGATATCCTCAGCGTCAGCCAGCTCAATAAAAAAGTCCGGCAACTGCTCGAGACCCACCTGTCGCTGCTGTGGGTGGAAGGCGAAATTTCCAATCTGACCCGACATTCCTCCGGCCACTGGTATTTCAGCCTTAAAGACAGTGCGGCGCAGATCAGTTGCGCCATGTTCCGCAATCGCAACAGCCAGGTGCGGTTTGTCCCCGAGCGCGGCCAACAGGTCCTGGTGCGGGCCCGGGCCAGCCTGTACGAGCCACGCGGCAATTACCAGCTCATTGTCGAGCATATGGAGGAGGCCGGCCACGGTGCTTTGCAGCGGGCATTCGAAGAGCTCAAGGCGAAGCTGGCCGCCGAGGGCCTGTTTGACCCCGAGCGCAAGCAACCGCTGCCGGGCCTGCCCGAACATATTGCCGTTATCACCTCGCCCACCGGCGCCGCCGTGCGCGATATTCTCACAGTGCTGGCGCGGCGCTTTCCCGCCACCCCGGTGTCGGTGATTCCGGTGACGGTGCAGGGACCCGAGGCGGCGCCGGCCATTATCAATGCCATCGGCCTGGCCCATAAACACCCCGCCATCGACACCATTATTCTCGGCCGCGGCGGCGGCTCGCTGGAAGATTTATGGGCGTTCAATGAAGAAACCGTGGCGCGCGCCATCGCCGCCAGCCGCATCCCGATTGTCAGCGCTGTCGGTCATGAGGTGGATTTTACCATTGCCGATTTTGTCGCCGATGTGCGCGCCCCCACCCCCTCGGCGGCGGCGGAACTGGTGAGTCCCGACGGCGGCGACTGGCTGCAAACCTACCAAGGCTACGAAGTGCTCCTGACCCAGGCCATGCAGCGACAGATCGATACTGCCCGCCGGCATCTCGACCATCTGCGCACGCGCCTGCGCCACCCCGGTGAGCGGCTGCAAAGCCGGGCCCAACACCTCGATCACCTGGAAATGCGCCTGATCAAAAGTATGGGCGCCGTACTACAGCGACAGGCGGCCAACCTGCAACAGCTCGCGTTGCGCCAGCAGCGCCTGCACCCCGAAGGGTTGATCGACAATTATCAGCAGCGCCTGCAACATCTGCGCAGCCGGCTGCAAACCCGTACCCAAACGCTGCTGCAACAGCAGCGGCAGCGCCTGGCCGCGGCTTCGCAGTTACTGCAATCGGTCAGCCCGCTAAATGTGCTGGCCCGCGGCTACGCCATCGTCAGCGACAAGCAAGGCGGCCTGGTGCGCGATGCGGCCAGGATGCAACCGGGAGATGAAGTCACGGCGCGCCTGTCACAAGGGCAATTAGTGTGCGAAGTGAAGGCGACGCGGTAGTTCGTACAATCCACACAGCACCCAAGCTCTGGCCTGCCTGCTCGAACGAAAACAGCGATCCAGAAAAACAGCAGCTCAACTGCAGACTCGCCTTATGAATACAAAACTATCACTACTGCAGATCGGTAAACTAGGCGTCCTGCTCGCCGCCCAACTCACAGTCCTGCTGCTGACCACAGGCTGTTCCGGCGACCCTCCGCCCGCGGCATCGCCCGCCGAGACAGCCGCCGCAACGATTGTCGCCGGCCCACCGCCCTATATCGAACAAGGCGACCTGGACGCAATCCGGCAACACGACCGGCTGCGCCTGCTGGTGCCCCGCTGGGATACGGATCCCGCCCTGCCGCGCCAGGGCCTGCCCACCGAGGCGTACCGGCAGATGACCGAGGAATTCGCCGCTAACCTCCAACTCGAGGTCCAGTGGGTGACCGTCGACAGCCTGGACGCCTTGATTCCGGCGCTCCTGGCAGGCCGGGGTGATATTATCGTCACCAATCTTACCCACACCCCGGCGCGCGCCGAGCGAGTGGATTTTACCCTGCCGATCAACCAGGTGCGGGAACATATCATCAGCGCCGTCGATGCCGCGCCGATCGACCGGATAGAAGCACTCAACAACAAAACAGTGGCAGTGGCCGCCGGCAGTGCCTATGAGGAATCGCTGCAGCAGCTCGCACTCGAAAACCCGACACTCGACCTGCAGATCGTATCCCTTACCGACGCCGCCGACCCCGATGCGCTGCTGGATCGAGTTAACAGCGGCGAATTTGACGCTACCGTACTCGATCACGATATCGCCCTGTCGGTGAGCGCCTACCGCAACGATTTTCGCGTCGGCACCACCATCAGCCCGCCGCGCAATATTGCCTGGGCGGTGCGCCCGAACGCCGGGCAACTGCTGGCGCAACTGAATCTGTTTATCACCGAAATCCTGACTCTGCGAGATCACCAGGCCAGGTTTCGCGACGACCTGCCGGGTATCAAAAAACGCAAAACACTGCGGATGATCACCCGCAATACACCGACCAATTATTTCCTCTGGCGCGGCGAACTGATGGGCTTTGAATACGATCTGGTCAAACGCTTTGCCAAATCACAGCAACTGAAACTGGAGGTGGTGGTAGCGCCGCCGGAAGCCGATATGATCGATTGGCTGAACCAGGGCCGCGGCGACCTGATCGCCGCATCGTTTACGGTCACGCCGGCGCGCAGCCGCCGCGACCTCACCTTCACGCGCCCCTACAACACAGTTGGTGAACAACTGGTGACCGGCAGCGATCGCCCCGCCCTGCAAACACTCGACAATCTTCAGGGCCGGACCCTGGTGGTGAGAAAAAACACCGCCTATTGGCAGACCGCCACCACCTGGCTACAGCAGGGCCACCAGTTTACCCTGCAGGCGGCACCGGCCCACATGAATACCGACGAATTGCTGATCGGTGTCGCCAACGGCAGCTTCGATGCCACACTGGCGGACAGCCACCTGGTGGCTATCGAACACCGCTTCGTGGACGGCCTGCAGCCGGGCTTTGTCGTCCAACCGGAGCGACAGCACGCCTGGGCGGTGCGCAAAGACAATCCGGAGCTCTTGGCAGCGTTGAACAGCTACTTGAAAAAACACCACCGGGGATTGTTCTTCAACGTGACTTACAACAAGTACTTCAAGAACCCAAAACGCATCCAGAAATACCAGGGCCAGCGGCTCAACCGGGACGGGGCGCTATCGCCCTATGATGACGTGGTGCGCGCCGCCGCGCGCGCCTATCAGCTCGACTGGCGCCTGATCGTGGCGCAGATGTATCAGGAAAGTCGTTTCGACCCCGATGCCGAATCTTTCGCCGGCGCCCAAGGTTTGTTGCAGGTCATGCCCCGCACCGCCAGGCAAATGGGCTACGAGGTACCGTTTTCCGTGCACAGCGGCATCCATGCCGGCGTGCAATACCTGAACTGGGTCAGGGACAGGTTCGAGGCGCACCTGCCGCTGGAAGAGAGACTCTGGTTCACACTGGCGGCCTACAACGCCGGTTACGGCCACGTATACGACGCCAGGCGTCTGGCGCGCCAAAAAGGGCTCGACCCGGATCGTTGGTTCGACAATGTGGAAACCACGATGTTGTTATTGAGCAAACAGGAATACGCCAGTAAAGCACGCTTTGGTTACGTGCGCGGGCGCGAACCGGTTAACTATGTGCGCGGTATCCGGGAGCGTTACCGGGCTTATCTATCGCTTTAAAAACGGTGCCCGGCACTCAATCACGGCTATGACCAGACAACCGGCATCGTCACTATGATCACGCAATTACCGCAATTAATTTGCCCTGTAAAACTGCTGGCACCTGCAGTGTGTCTTCTGTTTCTGACCGGCTGCGCAGCGGATTTCACCTGCTCCACCCCCGCCAACCCGTTGCCCGGGGCCAACGCCGGCTGCCTTGTCATTCACGACAAGAAACTGCTCGTTATTCAGCAGCGTTCCGGACGCTGGAGTCTGCCCGGCGGCAGCTCGGGCCGGGGCGAAGCGGCACAGTGCACCGCGCAGCGGGAAACCTGGGAAGAGACCGGCCTCGCAGTCGAAGTCGGCAACCTGGTGCGGGTATTCAACAACGGTTTTCACCTGTTCCGTTGCAGCGCCGCCGGCCCTCACGCCACCCCTCACGCCACCCCCAACCCAAGCGACCGCGGCGAAGTCAAAGCAGTGCGCTGGCTGCCCGCCGATCAGTTTCAGCAACTCTCCTGGCGCTTTCCCGAACAGGCCGCCTACCTGCAACAACTATTGACCCAGGAACCTTGATCGGGTCCCTTATCGGCCATCGGGTGGGTCTGTATTGTTTGACATTGTTAATAAACAGGATACTGTTTCATAATCACCAGGTGCTGTTGCATAACTGCCCGGCTTGGCCAGGTCAATAACAAATAACGCCGCAGGAGCCGGGCCGGCGTAAAACAGCTTCCAAGCCCAGTGCACAGACAATAACAAACCAGGGGAGCCCGGTATGAGATCGAGATGGCACGCCTTGGCCCTGTTACTCGCCGGCGCCGTCACCCTCAGCAACTGCTCGGTCTGGTCCGGCGACGACTACGCAGACGCCCGCCCGGCCGAGGGCCTGCCCTGGTGGGAAGTTTCCCAGGGCTGGAGTGACACCCAGCGCAAACAATTCTGGTTTATGGACCAGGGCTCGCGGCTGCTCCCCTACGACTGGTTTCTGCACCTGGAGTTGGAGGACAGCACACAGTTGCTGCGCGCCGACGCCAATATCGAGCGCCTTGGCTATATTCCCGCCCCGGCCGATCCCACCTGGAACCCGGACGGCCTGCCGATCGGACTGGCCAAGGGTGGCGCCGACACCGAGGGCACCGTCTGGCTCGGCCCCACCTGTGCCCTGTGCCACGTCAATAGGATCGCGCTCGATGGCAAACCCACGCTTATCGACGGCGCACCCACCCTGGGCGACTTCGAAACGTTCAACCAGCAGATTATCGACGCCCTGTTGATGACCTGGACGACAGCGGAGAAATTCGACCGCTTCGCCGGCAAGGTGCTCGGCGACAACGCCAGCTCAGCCGCCAGGGCCGAGTTGATGGGCAAGATGCAGTTACAGACCCAGGTGCTGGCAATCAAACAAGAGCAAAACCGGGGGCCCTATCCCTACGGCCACGGCCGCGTCGACGCTATCGGGGCGATCTTCAACCAGGTGACGGCGCAGATACTGAAGGCGCCGGATAACTGGCGCCCGGCCGATGCACCGGTAAGCTATCCCTTCCTGTGGGGGGCCTCGCAGTCGTCTGTAGTGCAGTGGACCGGCCTGGCCCCCAACGACAGGGCCGGTTTCGGGCCACTGATGCGCAATGTCGGTGAGGTGATCGGCGTCTTTGGCGTGGTGGAGGTGGTCAACCGCAGCGGCGACGCCTACCTCAGGGCCGAGGATACCCTGGAAGACCACCTGCGCAACGCCTCCAGGTTCGGCTACCGGTCCTCGGTCAATATGGAAAACTTAGGGCGTCTCGAAAAGCTGGTACGGCGCCTGCGCGCACCGCGCTGGCCGGCCAACCTGCTGCCGGCGCCGGACCCGGCCAAAGCGGCCCGCGGCGAGGCCATCTATCGCGCCCGCTGCATTGCCTGTCATGCCCTGGTGGCGCGCCGGGACCAGTACAAAAGCTATGAACCGGTCATGATAGAGGTGGCCAAAGTGGGCACAGATCCGAAAGTGGCCGACAATTTTCTCCTGGCCACCAATACCCGCACCGGCCAGCCCTGGGCCAGCGGCAAACTGGAGGGTACCCATGCCTATGTGATTGGCGGTGACCGCTACGGCCCCGAGCTACCCACCCGGGCCGGCAGTCAGCCCATCAGCCCCAGGGGCAGCGCCCTGGTCACCGTCGGCACCGGCGTCCTGCTGGGCCATCCCCCCGCCGCAGTCAAAGCCGCATTTCAGAGTTACAGTCGCGCCCGGGCTGAAAAAACCTTTAACCCGCGCTCCTACAAGGCGCGGCCCCTGAACGGCATCTGGGCAACCGCACCTTACCTGCACAACGGCTCGGTGCCCAACCTGTTCGAACTGCTGCTGGCGCCGGAACATCGCGCCACCCGCTTTTACGTGGGCAGCCGCGAGTTCGACCCGATCAAGGTCGGCTATCGCTCCGATGCCGGCACCGGGGGCTTCGAATTTGACACCCGGCTGGCGGGCAATCACAACGGCGGACACCCCTACGGCAGCGGCCTGACCGACGCCGAAAAGTTCGACTTGGTGGAGTTTCTGAAAACCCTCTGAGCCGGCCTCAGGTACTGCGAGTCGCGGCAGCGGCTAGATAATTTCGCGCCAGGGATCGCCGGGCTCGTAACCCGATATCCGCAACCAGCGGTAGTCCCGCAACACGGTATTGGGCACGACCGTCTTTTGCAGGTTGTCCAGAATCCAGCCGTCGACCTCCACCACCAGGTGCCCGCGGCGCGCGATTTCGCAATACACCAGCCGACTGCGCAGGCCCGCCCGCCGCAGCAGTGTGCGGCAGGCCAGACAGAAACCGTCGCAGTCATCGCGCAGCACCGCGCTGCCATCGTAGCCGCGCGGCGGCATATCCCAGCGCTCGGCACGGTCGGAGCGAAAAATAAAGTGTCGCATAACCTGCCGGTGAACCCCCAGCAATACCCTCCGCAATTCTTCACTTTGCATCAGCAATCCCCTCCCGGATCAACCTCGCGCAGGTCAGTGCAACCCTTGGGCGGCGGCACCTGGCGACCGGTCTGAAACGGCGCCGGTGACAGGCGTTGGCAACCGCTGAACAAGCCCGGCAACCAGGCCGTCGCAGCAACCGAAACCGTGTACGCGAGAAATCGACGACGTGAAATAGCTTTCATCACTACTACCTCCATTAGCGCCAGGGTTGGAGTCAGTTTAGGCAGTGGTGCGTAGAGACAGAAGTGGCGGATATGACATTTTTCGTGCTATTTGAGACAAAAAGACATAGACTCGGCAGACAGTTCACTATGACTACCAACACAGAGAGTCCGGATGTGATCACCGCTACCCTCCTGCTGGCCCCAAAAGTCATGGCAGCCAGCGTCATGGGCTTTGCCGATATGATCTATGTGGCCAACCGGGTCGCCCTGAGCCAGGGGCAGCCGGAGCCCTTCAAGCTGCGCATGCTGTCTCTCGACGGGCAGCCGGTCATCTGCTCCACCGGCTATCCGCTGGCCGTGGATGGCGACCTGGCAAGCGCCGAATCCAACGGCGTGCTTATTGTCCCGGGGTTGATGCTGGCTGACGGTAGACACCTGGACCGGGCCCTGTCCCACTACCGACCGCAGATAGACTGGCTCAAACACAACCATCAACGTTTTGATCGGGTAGTGACCAACTGCAGCGCCACCTTCCTGCTGGCGGAAGCAGGACTGTTAGATGGCAAATCCGCCACCACCTCCTGGTGGCTGACCAAAGCCTTTGCCCGCCGCTATCCGCAGGTGGATTTGGATGCGGATGCCATCTGTCGTTGCAGTGACCACTTTATCCTCGGGGGCGGCTCCGGTTGCTTCACCGACCTGATGCTGGTCATTATCGAGCGCTACGGCGGTCAGCCGCTGGCACGCACGGTAGCGAAGTATATGCTGGTGGATAACCAGCGCCGCAGCCAGGCGCCCTACGCTATCCTGCCCGATACCAACCACGATGACGTCGTGGTCGCCAGAGCCCAGGCCTGGATTCACCGCCATCTGCAGCAGGATTTCAAGGTCGAGGATGTCGCCCGTCATGTAGCAGTGAGTTCACGTACCCTGATTCGACGGTTTCAAAACACCCTGGCGGAAAGTCCCCAGACCTACACCCAGCGGGCGCGTATCGAGCACAGCAAGCTGCTGTTGGAGACCACCCAATTGCGTTTCAGTGAAATCGTCGAACGCTGCGGCTACAGCGACGAAAGTGCGTTTCGACGCCTGTTCAAAAAACTCTGCAAGGTCTCACCCAGCGAATACCGGCGCAAGTTCCATATCGCCCACCAGGTGCCGGCGGTGGCCGAATAGCGCAAACGTATTGCAGCCGCACACCATCCAAAGTAGACTGCCTGCTGACTCTTGTCGGGGCGCCCGGCGCAGTTTGCGCGCGGGGCTGAGATCGGACAACCGAACCCGTGGAACCTGATCAGGTTAAATCCTGCGTAGGAAACAAGACGGCGACCCCGGGCTCCATGCCCATTATTTATGGTCCAGACCCGCTTGTATCCCACTCGCCCTGATCCCCCGCCACCGGCAGACAGTCCGTTAAATCGTCACCATCCACTCGCTCTCTGATATTGCGGGCCACTGAATGACAGAGCAGACTCAACGAATTGCCATCGCCGGTGCCGGCCTGCTCGGACGCCTGCTGGCCTGGCGGCTGTTGCGCCGGGGACACGCCGTCACCCTGTTCGAAGCCGGGGCGCTGGCACAACCGGCGGCCGCCGCCCATACCGCCGCCGGTATGATCGCACCGCTCAGCGAGGCGGTGGAAGGCGGCGCCAGCGTCTACGAGATGGGCATGGCAGCACTGGCCCTCTGGCCCGACTGGCTGCGCGAACTGCACGAGCAAAGCGGCGAGGCCGTGGCCTGCCAGCACAATGGCAGCCTGATCGTCGCCCATCCCCAGGACAGCGCCGAGCTGCTGCAGTTTCACAGCGACCTGCGCCACACACTGGCCGACCGCGGTCGCTTTCATTGGCTCGACGGCGCCGGCATCGAGGCGCACGAACCCGACCTCAGCGGCCAGTTTCAACAGGGGCTGCTGCTGGAGGACGAAGCCCATATCGATAACCGGCATTTATTGCGGGCCCTGCTGCAGGTCATCCGCACGCAGCGGGCGGACTGTCGGGAAAACTGTGCTGTCGAACTGCAGCCCGGCGCCGTATCCATAAACAGCGGACAACGCGAGGAGTTCGATCTGGTGGTCGATTGCCGCGGCGTCGGCGCTAAACGCCAGTGGCCCGGATTGCGCGGTGTGCGCGGCGAAGTGCTGGCAGTGCAAACCCCCGAAGTGACTCTGCAGCGCCCGGTTCGGCTTATGCACCCGCGTTACCAGCTCTACGTTGTACCGAAAGCCAACCACTGTTTCGTCATCGGCGCCACGCAAATTGAAAGCGAGGACCGCGGTCCCGTGACCCTGAGGTCCAACCTGGAATTGGGCAGTGCCCTCTATACGCTCAATCCGGCCTTCGCCGAAGCCCGGGTGGTGGAGCTGAAGGCTAACCTGCGCCCGGCACTGCTGGACAATCTGCCCCGTGTTCAACACCGGCAAGGCCTGATCAGCGCCAACGGCCTCTACCGGCACGGGTACCTGCTGGCACCGGTGGTCATCGGTCATATTCTGGCATTGATCGAAGGCGGAGCCCTGCCGTTTGCCGATGCTCTCGGTATGGAACAGGTTGCCTGACAGATCATCCGGCGGGTTGGCATACCTTGCAACACTATTTGTAATACTGCGACGAGAAGACATAGTGAAGGTCAGCTTAAACAACGAGCCGGTAGAAGTTGCCGGCGCTACGACACTCAGCGCCGCCATCGAGCTGTGGCAATTTGGCGGTCAAACTATTGCAGTCGCTATCAACGGCGAGTTTGTATCCCGTTCAAATTACGCGACGCGAATCCTGGAAGCGGGTGATCGAATCGATATCGTTAAACCTGTGGGAGGTGGCTGATGGATGACGCACTAACACTTTACGACGAAACATTCTCCAGCCGATTTCTACTCGGCACAGCGCTCTACCCGTCGCCGCAAATTATGCGCGAGGCAATCACCGCCTCGGGCTGTGAAATTGTAACCCTGGGACTGCGCCGGCAAAATCCTGCCGATCGCGACGGCGACAGCCTGTGGGACTGCATTCGGCAAAGCGGGCGCAAACTGTTGCCAAATACCGCCGGCTGCAAATCCGCCAAAGAGGCGGTGACGCTGGCGGAAATGTCGCGGGAAATTTTTGCCACTCCCTGGATTAAACTGGAAGTGATCGGCGACGACTATAACTTGCAACCGGACCCTTTCGGTCTGGTCGATGCCGCCGAACAACTCGTGCGGCGGGGATTTAAAGTGCTGCCCTACTGCACCGACGATCTGATTCTCTGCCAGCGCCTGCTCGATGTGGGCTGTCGGGTACTGATGCCCTGGGGGGCGCCGATCGGCACCGGTCAAGGGCTGTTGAATCGCTATCACTTGCGCACACTGCGCGAACGCCTGCCCGATACCGTGTTGATTATCGATGCCGGTCTCGGCGCACCTTCGCAGGCCGCAGAAGCCATGGAAATGGGCTTCGATGCGGTGCTGTTAAACACCGCCGTCGCCCGGGCGCGGGACCCGGCCGCCATGGCCGCCGCTTTTGCCGCCGCCATCGGGGCGGGGCGCCAGGCATCGCGGGCCGGGTTGATGCATAAACGACAGACCGCGACTCCCAGCACACCGACACTGGGGCAGCCGTTCTGGCATCAACAGGGTGAATGACAACACTAATATGCCGCTCAGTTGCCATTTCTGTCACTGAGTTCACCTTTTTTTTCGTCTGACTTATCTAGAATGGGCGTTCGTTGCCAATACCCAACAGGGAGACAAGCACCATGACAATAAATAATTCACTGATGTCTGGCATAAGTTTTCTGCTGCTTATCGCTGCCGTTGCAGCGACGGCGCAAACCAACACCGGCGAGCAGGCGGTGGAACAAGCCACGCAGCTGGAGTCGGAGGCAGCAACGCCAACCGCAGCCGAAGCCGACGCAACACCAGTGACGCAAGAGGAAAGCGCCGCCGCTGAAGTAACCGGCGACACGGACCCGCGCACGATCAGCTACACCTGTGTGCTGCAAGATTTACAGCGACGCGTGGAGGTAGACTACCTGGACCCGGTGACCAATACTCCCTGCGAAGTGAGTTACTACAAAGATGTGGAAACGCCCGGTGTCAAACAAACACTGTGGAGTGCGAGCAGTGCCGAGGGCTATTGCGAACAACAGGCCGCCACTTTTGTAGAAAAACTCCAGGGCTGGGGTTGGAGCTGTAACAGCCAGTAACGCTCCTGTCGGGTGACAACCCGCGCCGTCGGTTGTCGCCCCACTGTTTCCATTTTACTGTACCGGCAGTACACACTTTTCTGGCGGCGTATTCTCCTGCATGACAGTTTACAACTTTTTACTGGTTCCACTTCCGCGCACACCGCTATTATGTGCGCTAGTGGTATCGATCTAATTACGCCCTATGCGATCCGCTGGCTAAATCTGTGCCAAGCTCTCGGAACAGCTCAAACTATCTCAGAATGTGGCACAGTGTAATCACTTCGAGATACAGACTATGAACGCTCCTGCCAATCAGATTCCGTTGCAGTCGGCCACCGTCGGTTCCGATGACGAAATAGACTTGTTCGAATTGATCGCCGTCGTTTGGAACGGCCGCCGGGTGTTGCTGGGTCTGATGGTCACCGCCGTGACGCTGGCGGCGATCTATGTCGGCCTGACACCTAAACTGTACAACGCCAGTGCCGATATTTATCCGGTCAATACCATTCAACTGGCGCTGATCTCTCCCGGTTTCAGCGCGGATGCAGAAAACCGCGCTACCGGTGAACTCAGTCCCGAACTGTTGTTCAACACCGCGTTAATGAAACTGCACAGTGAAAATATGGCGGAGCAGTTTCTCTCCACCACGGGTGCACAAGTCAATCCGCAAGGCGCAAACCCACAAACGGCCAAGCAATTTCTCGACGCTTTGAGTGTTAGCAAAGAGAAAAGCGGTACCCGGGCCGCCATCAACCTGCACGGCACACAACCGCAGGAAACCGCAACGCAACTCAAAGCATACCTGAACTTTGTCAGCCAGGCAGTCATCGTGTCGGTCTCCCGGGACCTGTTGGCCGCCCTCGACGCCAGCATCCAGTATATCGACCGATCGATGGAACAGGCCCGGCAACAGGCTGAAAACAAACGGCTTGATAAGGCCGCAGTTCTGGCCGAAGCCGCAGATATCGCCGCGGCACTCAGCATCCAGGAACCGAGGATCGACCATCTGGCCCACACGGAAGTAACGCCGTTCAATGACAAACTCTACCTGTTGGGCACCAGGGCGCTACAGGCGGAACTTGCAGCACTGCAAAGCCGCAAACAAAAAGATGCATTCATCCCCGAGCTGCGACAACTGGAAGCAGCCAAAAGCGCGCTGCTGATGGATGCCGAGAAAGTACGCCAGCATCAAACCAGTATCGACGCATTTACCCTGCCGGCTTCAATTCTTGCCCCGACACAACCCGCCGCGCCCAAAACCGCGTTGATACTCATCGCCGCGGTGGTCATCGGTCTGATCGCAGGCCTGGTAACCGTTTTTGTGAGACAGGGGATACGCGCTTACAAAATTCGCACGCAATCGGCCTATATGGCGGGATACAAAAAAGAAATTCTAAGGCGCGAGGGCCACTACGCCGTGCTGTGAGCCCGGCCGTTACTTTTTCTTCTTGGTGTGTTTCATCAACCGGCGTTTTTTGGCAATCTGCCGCGCCGTCAGCTTGTTCTTGCGCCCGGCAAAGGGGTTCTCGGTGGTTTTGAATTCAATCCGAATCGGTGTGCCGTGTAACTCCAGAGCGCGTCGAAACGTCTTTTCGAGATAGCGCCGATAGTGCGCCGGCACCGCCTCAGTCTGGTTGCCGTGAATCACGATAATGGGCGGGTTGTGCCCGCCCGGGTGGGCATAACGCAGCTTGATCCGATGGCCGTGTACCAGCGGTGGCGGGTGGTCGCCGACGGCATCCTGCAAAATGCGGGTGAGGTGGTTGGTGGTTAATTTGTCGGTGGCGGAGTGGTAGGCCCGCTCCACCGATTGATATAAATGCCCGACACCGGTGCCGTGCAACGCCGAAATAAAATGAATGTCTGCAAAATCCACAAAGCGCAGCCGGCGTTCCAATTCCTTTTTTAGGTAGCTCTTGTGATCGTCTTCGAGGCCGTCCCACTTGTTCAGGGCGACCACCAGGGCGCGTCCCGCATCGATAACATGTCCCATTAGATGCAGGTCCTGATCCACCAGCCCCTCGCTGGCATCAAGCAATAGAATCACGACGTTGGCGTCGTCAATAGCCTGCAGTGTTTTTACAATGGAAAACTTTTCCACGGTTAACTTGATGTTCTTGCGCCGCCGCACACCCGCCGTATCAATCAGTGTATAAGCCTTGCCCTGGCGCTCATAGTTGATGTAGATACTGTCCCGGGTGGTGCCCGGCAGATCGTATACCACCACCCGCTCTTCGCCGAGCAGGCGATTGACCAGCGTGGACTTACCCACATTGGGTCGCCCGGCAATAGCAATCTTAATCCCACCGGCGATTTCCTCCGCCGTGTCTTCGCCCGCTGCTGTTTTATTTTCTGAGCGTTCATCCTCTGAGTTTTCCGCAACGCCGGCAGTCGCCTGTGGCTCGCAGCCGTCGAGCACCGCCTGCATCAGGGTTTTCACCCCGCGCCCGTGAGTGGCGGTAGTGGCATAGATATCGCCGAGACCGAGTTCATAGAAAGGTGCAACGGCCAGATCGTGGTTGAGACCGTCGATTTTATTGGCCACCAGGTAGGTGCGCTTGCCGGTGACACGCAGGTGCTTGGCAATCATTGCGTCAGCCGGGGTCAGGCCGTCGCGGCAATCGACCATAAACAGCACGCTGTCGGCTTCATCGATCGCCTGCAGCGACTGGCCGGCCATGATGGTATCTATCCCGGTCTCATCGCCGCTGATGCCGCCGGTATCGATCACGATACAACGGCGACCGGCGATATCCGCCTCGCCGTACTTGCGATCGCGGGTGAGACCGGCGTAGTTGGCCACCAGCGCATCGCGCGAGCGAGTCAGGCAGTTGAACAGGGTGGACTTGCCTACATTGGGACGTCCCACCAAAGCGATTACCGGAACCATGACACCTGTCTCTGAAGTGGCCTCAACGCGGGCTTACTTTTTCACGACCTCTAGGGCGACCAATTTGCCGCTGTTGCCCAGAGCAAAAAGCTGGTCGCCGGCGGCAATCATAGGCGAGCGCAAACCATCGCCGTCGAGCTTGCGCCGGGCCACGTAGCTGCCATCCGCCTGGCTGAAGACATGCAGATAGCCATCGTCATCACCCACGGCCACATAGTTGGCGAAGGTTTGCGGCGCCGATACCTTGCGGCGAACCAACTGGTCGTTGTCCCAGATCAGTTCACCGCTGTTGGCCTGGTAGGCCTGTACGCTGTCACTGTCGGTTACCACATACACATTGGAGATACCGGCCGCCAGATTCTGGAAGCTCGAATTTTCCTGGGCCCAAATCACGCGACCATTGGCACGACCAAAGGCACCGAGGCGACCCTGAAAGCTGACGGCATAGACTAAATCGCCGTGCAACATCGGCGAGCCGTCGATATCCACCACTCGCTCCAACTCGGTGCGGCCCTGGGCCAACCCCACCCGTTGTTCCCAACGCAATACCCCGTCACTGGCGCTCACCGCAATGACCTTGCCGTTGGCAAAGCCGGCGTAGACAGCGTCGCCTCTCAATACCGGCGTACCCGTACCCCGCAGGGTCAGCACCGGCAGAGTGTTTTCATATAACCAGCGGCGCGCCCCGGTTTTGGCCTCGAGGCCGACCAGTTTGCCGTCCACAGTCTGCGCCACCACGATGTCACCATTGGTCTGCGGCGGTGCCAGCACTTCACTGCTTACCTGGGTGCGCCACAACTCGCTGCCGTCCGCCTGGTTCAACGCTATGACCTGTCCCGCGTAGGTCCCCACCAGCACCAGCCCGGAGCCGGCACCGACACCACCCGATACCGGCGTGTCCAGGTCGGTTCTCCACAGCCGCTTGCCGTCACTGCGGTTTAGCGCCGTGACCCGGCCTTTTACATCAACCGCAAACACCGCCTCTGCAGCAAGCGCCGGCACCAGCAGGGTATAGCGTTTATCCTGCCCGGCACCCACATTTCTGGACCAGACGGTCCGAATCTTGCCGGTGGCTTCAAAATCCACCAGCTCAGCGGGCTCCAGATCGATGCTGTCGGTTGAGGAACAGCCGACAATCAGGGCGGCGCACAGAGCGAGCGTGAGACGCCTCATGGCGCCTCCTCCGCACTGGCGACGGCGGGCGCGGCGAGCTGCAGGTCGTCGAGTTTCATTTGCAGGATGGGACGGCGGTTGGACTGACCCGGCAACAGCCTGTCGAGTGCCAACTGATAGGCCGCACGAGCGTCCGCAACCCGTTCCATGGCGACCAACACATCACCCCTGGCCTCGGCATAGACCGCGGTGAAGCTCGGGTCCGTCTCGCCCTCCACCAGCGCCAGCGCCTCATCCAACTGCGCCTGGGCCAGTAACACGCGCGACAAGCGCACCCTGGCCACCAGGCTGATGCCGTCCGACGGCCGGTTGTCGAGAATCCAACGCAAATGGATTGCCGCCTGCTCGAGGTCGTCGTTCTCAGCACTCAGTTTCGCCACCATCAGTGCCGCATTCTTGGCATAGAGACTGCCCGGATCACCGTCCTGCAACTGCTGGACAAAATGGGTGGCATTGGCCCGCTGCTCCTCGCTCAACGACTGGCCGGGCTCGACCGCCAGCACCTCGACCAGTTGTTCGTAGAGCGCCGCCGAGGACTCGGCCTGATCGCGCTGCTGAGTCTGCCAGGCCTCCCAGCCGAAATAACCTGCAACAGCGAGAACCACCCCCGCTATCGTGGACTTGCCATTCTCCTTCCACCACCTTTTAAGGGTTTCTAATTGTTCTTCTTCGGTAAGATGATCCGCCACAAAAGACTCCTGATTACTGTTTTGCCAAGGTTTTCAGCTACTGTTTCTAACTACTGCTTCTAGCTACTATTGCTAGCCACTAGCTTTCTTCAACTATCTTTCTTCAACTACCTTTCTTTCACTACGGTCTCTGGCTATTTTCCGGGAATACATTTCCTGACCGCCGCCGCTCACCACTATCCTTCACGCACCTGTTGTGGGCCCCCGCGACACCTTCGCAGGCGCCGTTCGACTCAGCCTCGCAGGCGGCTGATAACCTCTTCAACGGTGAGAGTTTCCTGCGCCTTTTCCTCACGTAAATACTTCAGCGCAACCCGATTGCCGGCCACTTCATCCGCACCGAGAATCAGTGCCACCGACGCGCCACTGCGGTCGGCCTTTTTCATCTGGCTCTTGAAACTGCCCCCGCCGCAATGGGTCAGCAGTCTCAGGCGCGGCAACGCCGTGCGCAATTGTTCCCCGAGCCGGACCGCCGCGGCCTGCACGTCACCCGCCACTACCAGGTAAATGTCGGCCTGTCGATCAAGCCCCGGGGGTATCCGGTCCAGCGTTTCCACCAGCAAAGCCAGGCGCTCGATACCCATGGCAAACCCCACCGCGGGAGTCGGTCGCCCCCCCAACTGCGCCACCAGGCCATCGTAGCGGCCGCCGGCGCACACGGTACCCTGGGCACCCAGCTTATCGGTGACCCACTCGAACACCGTGTTGCTGTAGTAATCCAGGCCCCTCACTATACGGGGGTTGATTTGATAGGCAATACCGGCGGCGTCCAGCAGCCCCTGCAAACGGTCAAAATGTGCGCGTGATTCGTCGTCCAGGTAATCGAACAGTACCGGCGCCTGCGCCAGCAGCGCCTGGGTATCGGCATCTTTGCTGTCGAGGATACGCAGCGGGTTACTGTCCAGCCGGCGCCGGCTGTCCGCATCGAGTTGGTCCTTTCTTGCGCTCAGGTAAGCCACCAGGGCATCGCGAAAGGCGGCCCGCGACGCCGGTGTACCGAGCGTGTTGAGCTGCAGGGTCACCGCCTGCTCGACCCCCAGCGTCCGCCACAGCCTGGCACTCAGTAATAAAATCTCGGCGTCGATATCAGGCCCCGCCATGCCGAAGGCCTCCACCCCGATCTGGTGGAACTGGCGCAGGCGCCCCTTCTGTGGTTTTTCATAGCGGAACATGGGCCCGCCGTACCAGAGACGCTGTACCTGGTTGTATAGCAGACCGTGTTCCTCACAGGCGCGCACACAGGACGCCGTGCCCTCGGGTCGCAGGGTCACGCTCTTACCATTGCGATCGTCGAAGGTGTACATCTCTTTTTCAACAATATCGGTCACCTCACCGATAGAGCGCTTGAACAGTTCGGTTTCCTCGAGAATAGGGAAACGAATCTGCCGGTAACCGTAACCTTGTACGACGCCCGCGACCGCGGCCTCCAGGTATTGCCAGAGCGCCGATTGGTCCGGTAGCAGATCGTTCATACCCCGTATAGCTTGAATTTTTTCCAAGATTAATTCCCAACTTCATTGTCAACAGCAAAACAATCGGCCGCCGGTTTACCGGGGGTCAGGCTTTTGCAATCAGGTCTTTCTGTTGCTCCGCCTTGACGGCGGCTTTTTCCCTGATCAAACGCTCCAGATCATCGACCAGGGACTCTTTTTTGAGTTTCTGGCTCGGTTCACCGTCGATATAAATCAGGTTATTGGGAGTGCCGCCGGCCAGGCCGATATCCGCCTCTTTCGCCTCCCCCGGTCCGTTCACCACACAGCCGATCACCGCCACATCCAGTGCCGTCGTCACATCTTCGAGACGGGTCTCCAGTTCGTTCATGGTCTGAATCACGTCGAAGTTCTGCCGCGAGCAACTGGGGCAGGCAATAAAGTTGATGCCCTTGGAACGCAACTTCAGGCTCTTCAGCAGATCCCAGCCGACCTTGACCTCCTCCACCGGATCGGCGGCCAGCGAAATGCGCAGCGTATCGCCGATCCCGTCCATCAGCAGCGCGCCCAGACCGACAGCGGATTTAACGGTACCGGAGCGCAGGCCGCCGGCCTCGGTAATGCCCAGATGCAGCGGTTGCTCGATCTGCCCGGCCAGTTCGCGGTAGGCCGCCACCGCCATAAAGACATCGGAAGCTTTGACACTGACTTTGAAATCCCTGAAATCCAGGTCGTCCAAAATGGCCACGTGGCGCAAAGCCGACTCCACCAGGGCCGCCGGCGTCGGTTCACCGTATTTTTTCTGCAGGTCCTTCTCCAATGAACCGGCATTGACACCGATGCGAATCGGAATACCCAGGTCGCGGGCCTTGTCGACCACCGCGCGGATACGCTTCTCGCGCCCGATATTGCCCGGGTTGATGCGCAGGCAGTCGACCCCCAGGTCGGCCACCCGCAGCGCAATGCGGTAGTCAAAATGGATATCGGCCACCAGCGGTACCTCGACCTGGGCGCGGATTTTGCCGAACGCCTCGGCGGCATCCAACGAGGGCACCGAGACCCGGACAATATCGGCGCCGGCGTTTTCCAGACGCTGAATCTGCTCCACTGTGGCCGCCACATCGGTGGTCTCCGTGTTGGTCATACTCTGCACGGAGATGGGGGCGTCACCGCCCACCGCCACCTTGCCGACCATAATCTGGCGCGACCGGCGACGTTTGATGGGGGATTGATAAAACATAGTCTAGCTACCTATACACTGGGGGTCGGGACCGGACTATTCACCGACGATGAAGCGCAGCGTTTTCCGCCCGCTCTGCGGATTGACGGCGACCGCCGCCCCATTGAGTGTCACGGCAACGGCGCGCGCATTACCCAACATAATATTGAACGGCGCCGCGCCGCTCAGGGACACCGTTTGCCCGGCCCGCTGCAGGTCAGCGATCAGCACCTTGCCGCCGGCGTCGGTGACCTCGACCCAGCATTCGTCGGTGAAGGACAATTCCAAACTATCGCTGACCGCAGCCACCTGCGGCGCTGGCGCAACGAGGTCTGCCGGGCCGGAAGCGTCCGCCGCGGGTTCGGCAGACACAGGTGCGGCCGGCGCAGGCTCAGCGGTGGCCGGGGCCATCGACGCCAGTTCACCTGCCGGCGCCGGCTGGTCCTGCAGACCATCGCTGTCGATGGAGGCCGGACCCGACGGCGCCGGCGACTCGCCGGCCACACCGGTGCCGGGCGCGGCCATCGGTCCGGGCGATTGCGGCTCCTCAAATAGGTTCACGGCCAATACCCACACCAGCATCAACGCGCTGGCAATGGCCGCGGGCATCATCCAGCTCGGCAACCGCCGCGCCGCCGCTTGGCGCCCGGTGCCGAGGTCCGCCTGGGTGACCCGCTCCGTGGTGCGCCGCATCTCCGCCAGATAGTGGTCGTAACAGGCGACCAGTTCGTCGCCGTCCAGATTCACCAGCCCGGCGTAGCGGCGGATATAACCGCGCACAAAGGTTTCAGACACCATATATTCGTAATGGTCCTGCTCCAGTGCGCACAACTTGTCTTCAGGTATACGCAGTTCCGCCGCCACACTCTGGGGCGTCAGATTGGCCGCTTCGCGAGCCGCCCGCAGCCGCGCCCCCGGCGTGTGGTCGGTTGCCGGCGGCGGGGAAGTTGTTGAGGTGTCGTCGGCGCTCATGGACATGTCGTTTAGTTTTTTAGCGCTTTTTGATACTCGAGGTACTCTCGCGAGTAGCGATGCAAATTTCTCAACGCCAGCGCGTAACTGGCCTCTTTGTCCTTGTTGCCAAAAATGCGCTCTATACGAATACCCAGCCACAGGGTCCGTGGCGTCTGCGGCGCGACCCGCGCAAACTGGTCCAGATGGCGTTTGGCGGCGGCATAATCCTGCTCCTGAAAATAAATATCCGCCAGCTCCACCAACGCCATGGATAGCCGGTTATCGAGACTCAGGGAGTGCTCGAAGACGGCCTTGGCCCGCTCCACACGGTCCAGTCTCAAGGCCGCGCGACCCAGATTCGCCAGCGCGATCGGCCGCCGGTCGTAGCCGATATCGTCAGCAGCCAGTTTGAAATGCTTGTAGGCCTCTTTGTAACGCTCGCGCGAATACAGAAATGACCCGTAATTGTTGTGCGCCTGGGAAAATCGCGGATTCACCCTGATGGCGCGACGAAAATGCTTTTCCGCCAGTTCCGGCTCTCCCTCGAGCTTGTATAGTAGCGCCATGCCGTTGTGGGCACCGGGTGCATTGCGGTCGATCTCAAACGCCTTATTGAAGTGGTAGCGGGCCGATTCGCGGTTTTTCTTGCTGAGATAGCCTATGCCGAGTTGAATATAAGTCTGCAGCGCCTTTTCCTTATCAATCTTGGGTTTGGGTTTGCTCCCCGGCGCATTGGTGGTGACACAGCCGGAAACAAGCGCCAGAACGCCCGTCAGCAGCAGCAACGCGACGCGGGCGGACCACCCGCGACCAGCGCCTCCACCATTCTCTCCTCGGAAACTGTCTCCTCGGATACGGTCTCCTGCGACACCAGCGCCGATCACAGCTACTGCCATCTTTAACCACCCCCTGCTATCGTCTGTATCGACGGTTATATTCAATCAATCGTTGCGTTTATCAACGCCCGGCGACGAATCGCACCGGCTCCGGCTGCACGCGCTGTTGCGCGCCGTTGCGGGCGTCCCGGTAGCGCTCGCTGCGGCGCGTGCGATCATTGACACTGCCGGCCAACTGGCCGCAGGCCGCATCGATGTCGTCACCGCGGGTCGTGCGCACGGTGGTCGTAAAGCCCGCCTGTATCAATAAATTCTGAAACCGGCGCAGGGCACCGTCGCTGACCCGCCGGTAATCGGACTGGGAAAACGGATTAAACGGAATCAGATTAATCTTGACCGGCACATCTTTCAACAGTTCCGCCAGCTCCCGGGCGTGGTGCGGGCGATCGTTGACCCCGTCGATCAAGGTGTACTCAATGGTGATTTTGCGGTGATTGTCCGGCAACCCTTCGATATAGCGCCGTGCCGACGCCAGCAGCATGGCAATCGGGTATTTGCGGTTGATGGGCACCAGTTGGTTGCGCAACTCATCATTGGGCGCGTGCAGCGATATGGCCAGGCACACATCGGTATACTCGCCCAGTCGATCCAGGGCGGGCACTACCCCGGAGGTACTCAGGGTCACCCGGCGCTTGGAGAGGCCGTAGCAGTTGTCGTGCAGCATCAGGTTCATGGCCGCCACGACGTTGTCAAAGTTCAACAGCGGCTCTCCCATGCCCATCATCACCACATTGGTGATCTTGCGCACCCCGGCACTGCCCAACTGGCCGAACGACTTGGCCGCAATCCACACCTGGCCGATAATCTCCGCCGCGGTCAGATCGCGGTTGAAACCCTGTTTGCCGGTGGCGCAGAAACTGCAATCCAGTGAGCAGCCCACCTGCGATGACACACAGAGCGTGCCGCGTTCGCCATCGGGAATAAAAACCGTCTCGATGGCATTGCCACCGCTGACGCGAATTAAAAACTTGCGGGTGCCGTCGGCAGAGTCCAGTTGCTGCAGGACCTCCGGCGCCCTGACCTCAGCCAGACGCGAGAGTTTGCCCCGCAGGTCTTTGCTGATATTGGTCATCGCGTCGAAGTCGGCTACGCCCTGTTGGTGTATCCACTTCAGCACCTGGGCGGCGCGAAAACGCTTCTCGCCAATGCGCGCAAAAAAATCCTCCAGCTCCGCCTGGGTCAGGCCGAGCAGATTTACCTTGGGCGTCCGGGCGTCTGTGGTTTGCGCCTGTTCAGTCATGACTGCACCTCTGCAACTGTCTCACTTGCCGTTACCGGCGGCGCGCGATCAGCGTGCGCAGATCTCTTCTTCGGCAAAGAAGTAGGCCACTTCGCGGGCCGCTGACTCAGGGCCGTCGGAACCGTGGACGGCATTGGCGTCGATGGACTGGGCAAAGTCGGCGCGAATCGTGCCCGCGGCCGCCTCCCGGGGATTGGTCGCGCCCATCAAATCGCGATTCAGCGCGATGGCGTTCTCACCTTCCAACACCTGGACCACCACCGGGCCGGATGTCATAAAGTCCACCAAGTCCTTGAAAAACGGGCGCTCTCTGTGCTCGGCGTAAAAGCCCTCGGCCTGTTCGCGGGACAACCGCTGCATTTTCGCGGCCACGAGTTTCAAACCGGCCTGCTCGAAGCGGCTGTATATCTGGCCAATCACATTCTTGGCGACCGCATCCGGCTTGATAATGGAAAGTGTACGTTCAACAGCCATTTAAAAAATCTCCGATTATTGTGTTACTACTTAAAATTCACTAAAAGTTAAAAGTTGTGATAATACTTAAAAATCCCGGTGGGCCCGCCAAGGCCCTCCGGTCAAAGTCCTGTTCGAGGATATCGTCACTCAACCAATAGGCAGCCACCGGCTTGCGGCGCCCAATTTCACAGTAGAAAACCGAGCCGGCGCCCGTAACGCCCGGCGCGGACCTATGCCTGCCACGGCACTGCCGGCAGCCCGTATCGCCAGCGCTCCGGCATTGCCGCGTTCAGTTAGCTAAACCGGTGAATTTTAAGGGCTTACTGGGTATTCAGCAACCGCTTAGCACCCTCTTTTGGTGAAAAGCGCCGCCCGTCGCAGAATGCCGGCATATTTTTCGAACGAGGCACTGTCGCACGCCTCGACTGACACCGAAAACCACCGATTGGCAGGCAAAGCCGGCGTGCCGTCGTTTTAGGGTTTTAGCGCTGGCGCCGGCGTATTTTGGTGATAGTATCCGCAGCAGCCGTCGTTTTATTCCACCCCGGCTTCAGAGGAGGACAGTCACCCTGCCATGGGAACACTGAAAATAATACACATGAGCTGCGCCCTGCTCGCTCTGGCCGGCTTTACCCTGCGCGGCGTCTGGATGCTGGCGGATTCTCCCCTGTTACAGCGGCGCTGGGTCAAAATCGCACCGCACATCATTGATACCCTGTTGCTGGGCTCGGCGCTGGTGCTGGCCGTGCAGATGCATCTGTCGCCGACCCAGCAACCCTGGCTGCTGGCCAAAATCCTGGCGCTGGTGCTGTACATCGGCCTCGGCACTGTGGCGCTGAAGCGCGGCAAGACCAAAACCGTCAGGGGCGTCGCCTGGGTAGCGGCACTGATGGTGTTTGGCTATATCATGGTGGTGGCGACGATCAAGTCGCCGTGGGGCTATCTGGCACTCCTTTGACGGCGCGGCTCAGTCCGCGATGATCAGCGCCAGGATCACCAGCAGCAAGCCGACAAAGGCGGCAATAATACCGATTCTGAGTCCGCGGCTGCGCGCCGCGATCTGCGTCTCCTCCGGATTCTGCTCCAACTGCGGCTCATCGGTCTTGAAAACCAGGGTAATGCGCCCGATCTGAATGCGATCGTTGTGACGCAGTCCGCTCGCACTTTTGGTCTCGCCATTGACCACGACTCCGTTGGCCGCCCGGGTGGCCAGGATCCGATAGCTCGAATCGAGCCGGATCAGGCGCGCGTGATCGCGGGAGACGGACTTCTCCTGAATGTGGATATCCGCATCTTTATCCCGTCCAATCAGCCATTCCTTGCCCTTGACATTGTTGTCCAGTGTAAAGACCTGCCCGCGCATCGGCGCCGTCATCACCACCAGCCGGGGGCCCGAGCCTACGCTCACATCCCTCTGGAACTGGCGATTGACCGACTCAATTTGCTCGCGCCGGTCCGGCGTCAGCATCTTCGTACTGTTGGCCCGGGCATTGGCCGCAGCAGCGCCGGGGTCGGGCGTCACCGCTACCGAAACCGGCTCCGCGGCCATCGGCACCACACCCGCTGCCGGTGTAACAGGTGGCGCCACCGAGCCCGCGGCGGGGGATTGCGCGGGCCGCTCGCCGTCGGCAGCCCTGCCGCGATCGGCGGCGGCCTGTTTCATCTTGGGAGTTGCCACCACAGTGGCCGCCGCCGCACCGGACTGGCGGGAGGTTACCCGATAGGCCAATTCGTCGAAGGCGACCTCGTCGCCGAGCGTCAAAAGGGTGCGCGATGCTATTTGCTTACCGTTGACGAAAGTGCCGTTGGAGGAGTGCAGGTCCTCGATAAAGACTTTGTTCGCCGCCACCAGTATTTTGGCGTGATAGCGGGATATCTGGCGGGAGCTTAAAATGATGGCGCACTCCACCTCGCGCCCCACCAGCATCTCGCCCTCCAGCGCAAAGGTCTCACCCGTCGCCAGAGACCTTAACGCCAGAGACGTCGATGCCGGATTCACCCTAGTCAAGTCGTTCGCTGTCAAACCCATAACCCCGTCGCTGTCTGCACGCGGCCATTACACCATAACTCCTTATTGTACCTCCAGTGTCTTGACACCCTCGGACTCAAGGTGTACTCCGCATGTGTTGAGCCCCACCACGGACACCTTGAAACTGCCGCGCTTGGCCTCGAGCAGCGCCGAATACGCCGCCCGCCCCCCGGGCTTGCCCAGATCGATGGCGAACTTGCGGCGGGTATTGCAGCGCGGCGAGTTTTTAATCTCGGCGTCGAGGTCAAACAACACGTAACCGGCGTGGTTGGCGATATGAATACTCGCCACCTGCCCCTCGGCAACACCGGCCTCTACCCAGGCGGCGCCGGAAAAAGCCGCCGCCAGCAGGAGCCAAACCACCCGGCGCGGCCACAAGGAAAGACAGACGGGTAACTGTAGCGGCGGTTGGATAATTGCAGTTGCATATAATCGCATAGACTTCACTCGGGAAAAACGGCATCCCGGCATCGGCCCTGGTCAGTCAGGCCCAGCCGGTAAGTCGAGGGTTACGCATTGTCAGGTGTAACCAGAGTCCGATTTAAGCCCAGCCGGGTTTAACCGCAATCGGGTTCAACCATGGACAGGTTCAAACCCAGCCGGGTTCAAATAGCCTCAGGCTCAACCACAATCAGGTTCAGCCATAACCAGGTTCAGCCATAACCAGAGCCATAACCAGGTTCAAACACAGATTGTCTCAGCTATAGACAGGCTCACCATGACCGGGTTCAACGATAGAGAGTACAGGCAGATGCAACCACTGCCAACCGCGCAGTGATCGCAGTGGAGTCAAAAGCTAACGAGCGTGTTGTCCCGGCAGTGCGAAAACTTCAGCCTTGACGGGGACCAGGCAGGTGCGGCAGATAAAAGCGGCAATTTTACCGGTGTCAGCCGCTTTCAACACCGGCAAATCGAGTGCATTGAGACCGGCAGTCGGCTCCTCGGCCACCAGCCCCACCACATTGGGGCAGGCGGTGGCAAGCAACTGGGTATTCTCCAACTGGTGGTGCAGCTTCGGGTGCACCAACAACAACTTTGGCTGGGTGATTTCTTTCAGCCCCTCAATCAAGACCAAATCCACCGGCGTCATTTTACGCAGCAATGCCGCCAGTGCATCGGTGTGGGAAAAATCCTCATCCGCACTGTGCCACTCACCGGGCCGCAAAAATACCGCTTGCTCACAGCCGGCGCCACGCAGACGCCGGCTCTCCATGGAAATAACGCCTTCGTCGTCGCGAACCGAGGCGAGCTTGACGGTGGAAACCAGCAGGTTTCGGAGGCGGTAATACCTGATCAGCCTGATCAACAGGTCCGTGCATCCACTGCCGGACCAACCCACTAATCCAAACGCCTTCATCGATTTGTCCACCTCCGGGTTACTGCTTCTCCAAGCCCTGCTCTGCCAAAATACTGCTCTTCCAAAAGGTTGCTTGTCGAAAACATTAGCACCGCACCCGTGCTTGTAACGGGGATAGTAACCTACAACATGTTGGGCACCTTGATCTAAGTCAACACAGCCTGTGGTCGTCGAGTCCATTATGGGCCACATTCCTCAACCCACAACATCAGGTAAATCAATGACCGCCAACTCTCTGCCGTTTCAAAATTCAGAGGGAGCCGGCCCCGCGCCTTTGCAAGCCGCGTCGCTGGATATCTGGGATAAAAAATACCGGCTCAAAGATCACACCGGCAAAGCGGTGGACGGCACTATCGATGAGACCTACCAGCGCGTCGCCCGGGCACTGGCCGATCTGGAACGGCAGGACTTGCGCGATACTTGGTATAAAAAATTTCTCTGGGCGCTGCGCAACGGCGCCATCCCGGCCGGGCGCATTGTATCCAATGCCGGCGCCCAGCAGTACAAGCCCGCCACCTCCACCATCAACTGCACGGTCTCTGACACCATTGCCGACTCGATGCACGACATTCTCACCAAGAATCTACAGGCGGGCCTGACCCTGAAAGCCGGTTGCGGCATCGGTTATGAATTTTCCACACTGCGGCCCCGCGGCGCCTATGTGACCGGTGCCGGCGCCCACACCTCCGGCCCGCTGTCTTTTATGGATATCTACGACAAGATGTGTTTTACCGTTTCTTCAGCGGGCGGAAGGCGCGGCGCGCAGATGGCGACATTCGACATCAGCCACCCGGATGTTATCGAGTTTATTCGCGCCAAGCGCGAGGACGGGCGCCTGCGCCAGTTCAACCTGTCACTGCTGATCACCGACGACTTTATCCAAGCCGTAAGTGACGACAGCGACTGGACACTGTCGTTCCCCTTGACCGAACAGGAACGGCAAAAAGATGCTATCGATCTCGATGATTCGCGCCAGGTCATCTGGCGCGAGTACCCGACCAGCGAGGGCTATATCACCGACCAGCGCGGACTGGTGGCGTGCAAAATCTACCAGACCCTGCCGGCGCGGCGACTGTGGGACGTTATCATGACCTCCACCTACGATTTTGCCGAGCCGGGTTTCATCCTGATCGACAAGGTCAATGACTATAACAACAACTGGTTTTGCGAAAACATCCGCGCCACCAATCCCTGCGGCGAGCAACCCCTGCCCCCAAACGGCAGTTGCCTGTTGGGCTCGGTCAATCTGACCCGCTTTGTCGACAACCCCTTCACTGCCCAGGCCGCGTTCGACTGGGAACGCTTTCGCAAGCTGGTCAAAATCTTCGCCCGCATGTTGGACAATGTCGTGGAAATCAATGGCCTGCCACTGGCGGAGCAGCGCCACGAAATCGAGCACAAGCGCCGCCACGGTATGGGTTTCCTCGGACTGGGCTCGGCCATGACACTGCTCGGCATAAAGTACGGCTCACCGCCGTCGCTGCAGTTTACCGAACGGGTCACCCGGGAGCTGGCCCTGAGCGGCTGGCAGGCGGCGCTGGAACTGGCGCAGGAGAAGGGACCGGCGCCGATTATGGAACAGACATTTACCGTCAGCGCCGCCATGCTCGCCCAGCGACCGGAAATGGCAACGGACGGCTATCAAGTCGGCGACAGCGTCAAAGGCAAGATTCTGCACAGCCGTTACAGTCGCTACATGCAACAATTGGCCACCATCGACCCGCAACTGGTGGAGAAACTGGCGACGACCGGCGCCCGCTTTACCCACCACACGTCAATCGCCCCCACCGGCACCATCTCGCTGTCACTGGCAAACAATGCCAGCAACGGCATCGAACCGAGTTTCGCCCATCACTACGCCCGCAATATTATCCGCGAAGGGAAGAAGACCAAAGAAAAAGTCGACGTTTACTCCTATGAACTGCTCGCCTACCGGCACCTGATCAACCCGCACGCCGATGTGCACGCCACCGAGCCGGACCGGCAGTTGCCGGACTATTTTGCCAGCACCGACGATATCGAACCCACCAGCCACATCGACGTGCAGGCGGCGGCGCAGAAATGGATCGACTCCTCCATTTCCAAAACCATCAACATACCCACCGATTACCCCTACGATGACTTCAAAGGAATTTACCTGTACGCCTATGAAAAGGGACTGAAAGGCTGCACTACGTTCCGCTACAACCCCGAAGCGTTCCAGGGTGTGTTGGTCAAAGAGGAAGACCTGCAAAACACCACCTATCGGTTTACCCTCGCCGACGGCAGCCATGTCGACGTCAAAGGCAATGAAGAAATCGAGTACGACGGCGAGGTGCACAGTGCCGCTAACCTGTTCGACGCGTTAAAAGAAGGCTATTACGGAAAGCTCTAGGACTGTTTGCCATGACCAAAGTTATCGATAAGAAAATCATCGACTGTGAAGTGCTGAAACCAAAACCCGATGTCGGCGCCGACAATACCGGTACCGAGGCGGCCGGTGCCGAAAAAGCCGAGGCGGAAATCATTCATATGCACGAAAAGGTCGACCGGCCGGAACTTCTGCTCGGTGCGACTTACAAGATAAAAACGCCGCTGTCGGATCACGCGCTGTATGTCACCATCAACGATATTGTACTCAACCCGGGCACCGACCACGAACTGCGGCGACCGTTTGAAATCTTTATCAATTCGAAAAACATGGACCACTTTCAATGGGTGGTGGCCCTGACCCGGGTGATCTCCGCCGTCTTCCGCAAGGGCGGCGATTGCACGTTTCTGGTGGATGAGCTCAAAGCCGTCTTCGACCCCCAGGGCGGTTACTTCAAGACCGGGGGCAAGTTTATGCCGTCTCTGGTCGCTGAAATCGGCCATGCCATCGAAAGTCACCTGCGCATGATCGGACTCTTGCAGCCTGAAGAAATGAGCGCCCACCAGCAGGCCATTCTGGACCAGAAACGGGCGGAATACAGCGCCGCCAACGGTGTCGACGACGACACCGAGACCTACCCCCATGGCGCAACACTGTGTAAAAAGTGCCATACCAAAGCCGTCGTGCTGCTCGACGGCTGTATGACCTGCCTGAGCTGCGGCGACTCCAAGTGTGGTTAGGGTCGGTCCCGGTTACTATTGATCTCCCTCAAGACTTTATCACCAAGTTCTGCGACACTGTAGCTTACAGGTATTCATTGCAGGAGACTGAACAATGCAAGCGTTAGAGGTAGGGGGTGATGCCAAAACGGTTGATCTCGCCGGTATTACCGCACAGGACGTCATGTCCACCCAGGTTATGCCCGTCTATGAGGACTGGTCCATCAAGCGCCTGGCCGATTTCTTCGTCGACAATCAAATCGCCGGCGCGCCGGTCGTGACCGGAGGCGACCAGTTGACAGGGGTGGTTACCATCACCGACATCATGAAATTCGAAAGTGCCTCCGCCGATGACGACACGATCGCCGTGACCCGGGACCACTACGACAGTATCGCCCGCGACACCCTCGATGCGCAGGAGCTGCGCAAGCTCAGCGCCGGGGCCAGCACGATTTGTACGGTCGACAGTATTATGACGAGGGATGTGATTCATATCGACGCCACCACGCCATTGTTCAATGCATGCGCGACCATGTTGAAAAACGACGTACATCGGCTGTTCGTCACCCGGCAGGAAAAAGTCATCGGTGTGATTACCAGCATGGATTTATTGAAGCCGATGGCGCGCCTGGCCAGCGTATAACCTCGCAATAGGCACCTGATCGCGACCCGGGCGGCCGCCCGGGTTTCACGCCCGACACCCGCCAGTGGCATATAGTGCTACTTTTTCACTAGTCCCCGCCACTGCTTGCCCCGACCCCGCCCACCCTCTAGTTTTAGCAGCCATCGCCGCACCGGCGCCAGCTACGACAATCTGCTAACGGGGTAAAAAGTATGAGAGTTAAACGACTTATTGCGTCCTTTGGGGCCAGTTTTGAGAGCTTTATCAGCAAAGTGGAGAACCACGAAGCAGTAGCGGACTCCGTCATCGCCGATGTACGGGCCGCCGCCGCCAAACTCCGGGTCCAAAGGGGCCGCATTCAACATCAACTGCAGCGCCTCGGCGCCGAGCAAAAAAAGCTGCAAACCGAACAGGAGCGCTGGCGCAAACGGGCCCTGCAATTGGGCGACACCGAGGAACAGCGCAGTCTGCAGTGCGTGAGGCATTTCAAGTTAACCAAATCCCGCCTGCGCCAAGTGGAACATCAGATCGATGAATACCACAGCATGGACGAGCGGCTGCAAAGCAACCTCACGGACGTAGAACAGCGCCTGGAACAATTGCGACTCAAGAAGACGGCGCTCTCCTCACGCAGCGCGCGGGCATCCGCCCTCGCCGGCACCCGCGGCGAGGAAACGCTGACGGATATGGAGCAGGTCTTCGACCGCTGGGAGACCGCCGTGCTGGAGGACGAATACCGCGAGGGGGTGTGCGACGAGTCCACCGACAGTTTCGAGCGGGAATTTCTCGCCGCCGAGGAGCTGGATGATCTGCGCGCAACCTTGGACGACATCAAAAAGGCTGCCGCGACCGACGGGCAGAAGGGAGAAACTCGCGATGCAAACTGAATACGTGTCCATAAAGGCCGACACCGACACCCCACCCGCGAGGCCTGCCGGCAGCCGCCTCGCTTCCCTGTTGCGCTGGCTCGGCGCCGGCGCCGTCGCGCTCTCCGCACTGATCTACTTATTGCAGGGTGTGGAGCACATCGATTTACAACTGCGCAACTGGGTCTACCTGATCCTGATGGGGCTGCTGTGCGGCGGCGGCGTCATCAGCCGTCTGGCCATGGATGACGCCAAGAGCGCGCGCCTGCTTTTCGCCCTGGCCGCGGCCTTGATACCGGTGCAGTTTTCCCAACTGGGCGGCATGCTGTTTGAGTGGGTTGCCGTCTCCACACCGGGGAGCGCGGAGGATATCCCAGCCTTTTTAATCGCCACGGTTGCGGCCGCAACCCTGGGCCTGTCGGCCCCGGTCGCCTTTGCCGGTTTCTCGGTGCTGGCGCGGCGGGAGGCAAAAACGCTCTGCCTGCTGTTTCTGGCGATCAACGCGACGCTGCTGCTGCCGGTACGTACCTCGGTCGCAGGCATAGGCGTTTTGGGCGCTCTGGTAGTAGCGGCCCTGGCAATGGAACAGCGCTTCTTCTCCCATAAAGCGGCCTACCGCACCCTGGAGGGCCGGGCTATCCGCGCCATGTTCCTGGCGCCGCTGTTTATCGCCCTGGCGCGGGCCGGGTTTCACGCCGATACGCTGGCCGGCTACTGTGCCCTTGGCGGTATCGCCAGCCTGATGGCGATCGGCAGTTGCCGGCACTGGACGACACACAGTCGGACGCGCGAACTGCTGCTGTTCGGCGGCGTTGTGCTCGGAGCTGTCAGTTGGACGGTCTACGCGCTCAATGTACTCAACTGGCACCAAAACGCTTATCAGTCCGTGGCTATGCTGATACCCCTGGCGGGCCTGTTGTTTACTGCCAGCCGCTATACGCCAGCGCGGGGTCGCACTTACCGCACCGCGGGCACCGCTTTGCTCGCCTTCGGTATCTATCTGTTACTCTGCTGGGAAACCACGGTATTGGCATCGCTCAGTGCGCTGCTGATCGCCACGGCACTGCTCGCCTGGGGTATCCTGTTGCGTTATCGCGAACCGACGCTGTCCGGTGGCGCGGGAATCTGTGTCAGCCTCACTAGCCTGGTACTGCTGGCGCTGACCAATATCCACACCAGTACCTGGATTATGCTGGCGGGTGTGGGCCTGGCCTGCGTCCTGGGCGCGTCAGTGGTCGAGCGTTACGGCCGCCGGTTTCTGACCGTGACCCGCGACTCCTGGGTGGAGGTGTCGGGGTGGCGCTGAGGCGGGTCGCCGATACTACGCCGCTCGGTGGTTCGCTTCAGGTGTAATCATTCACATCTGATCAGATATTTTAGTTGTGATGTATGGATGAGCCCTGAAAGTGAAAAAGTGTCGGGAGCGGATACCCTGCAGAGTTTGGCGTTCTAAACTTTTTGCGTGCCACACCACGGCCCGTCGGGGGTGCGCGGTCCCGATCGGTCGCAAGCTTGCCTGTCGCCCCGGCGGCTGCGGAACTCGACCATTTTTTGCTTTGCAAAAAATTGGGACTCAGACAGTCCTCGCCTAAAAACGCCGGGGCAACAGGCAAGCTTAAACGCGCCCTGAGTGATCGGGACCGCGCACCCCCGCCGGGCCTTACCTATTGCGCATTGTTCATGTATCGAGAGATCCATGACAGGCAGTAAGAAAAAGATATCATTACAGCAACAGTTTAGTCTTTCGTAGAGTAAGTTCGCCATACAGCGACGGGGCAACGATTTTTTCTGTCGAAGTCAGGGGGTAGGCCCGATAGCGACCCGGTAGCGCTCTGAGCCCAATCAGGCCGTGTTTAAGCTTGTCAAGGTTGTCGGCGTTTTTAGGCCAGGACTGTCCGAATCCCGAAAAATTGCATGCAATTTCGACAGCCTTTAGGCTGCCCGAAGGGTGAAAATACGCCTTAGCGTATTTGAATCAATTTTTGCGCAGCAAAAAATGGTTGAGTTCCGCAGCCGCCGACAACCTTGACAAGCTTACGGCCGGGCTCAGAGCGCTATCGGGCCGGTGTAGTGGCACGGTAATACAAGGACGGTTCTCAACATCTATGATATTTCTTAGCTAAATTATTCAGTGAGACCTGTGCTCAATGTCACTATGTCCGGCGCTGCCACCAACGCCGCTTTTATAACTATGCCAAAGCGGCGACAACTCCCGCAACTTAGTTACCGCCTGGTGTATCTTATCGATCGCGACGTCCACCTCTGCCTCGGTAGTAAAACGGCCAAAGCTGAAACGCAGGGAGCTGTGTGCCAGCGCGTCGTCAAGACCGAGCGCTCGCAACACGTAGGAAGGTTCCAAACTGGCGGAGGTGCAGGCGGAACCCGATGACACCGCCAAATCTTTCAGCGCCATCAACAGAGATTCGCCGTCAACATAGGCAAAACTAAGATTGAGAATACCGGCCAGGCGCCGTTCGAGAGAGCCGTTCACCTGCACGTGCTCCAAATCCTTGATGCCCTCAAGCAGTCGATTGCGCAAACCCAGAATGCGTGCGCTCTCCTCTGTCATTTCTTCCCTGGCAATGCGAAACGCCTCTCCCATGCCGACGATCTGGTGCGTGGCAAGGGTGCCGGAGCGCATGCCCCGCTCATGGCCGCCACCGTGAATCTGCGCCTCCAGTCGTACCCGAGGGTTGCGCCTCACGTAAAGCGCCCCCACCCCCTTGGGGCCATATATCTTGTGGGCGGAGAAAGACATTAAATCCACCTGCATCGCCGCCAGGTCAATAGGAATCTTACCGGCACTCTGGGCGGCGTCGACGTGAAAGGGCACCGACTTTTCCCGGCAAATCATACCTATGGCGGCAATATCGGTTATCACACCGATTTCATTGTTGGCGTGCATCAGCGACACCAGCGTGGTGTCGTTGCGAATGGCGTCGGCAACCTGTTGCGGGTGGATGATACCGTTGCTGTCAGGGGTCAGGTAAGTGACCTCGAACCCCTCGGCCTCGAGTTGACCGCAGGTGTCGAGCACCGCTTTGTGCTCGATCATCGAGGTGACGATATGCCGACCGCGCTGGCGATGGAAATGGGCAACCCCCTTGATCGCCAGGTTGTCCGCCTCGGTGGCGCCACTGGTCCAGACAATCTCGCGGGGATCGGCGTTGATAAGGTCGGCAACCTGGCGGCGGGCATTCTCCACCGCCTCCTCCGCTTTCCAGCCAAAAAAGTGCGAGCGCGACGCGGGGTTGCCAAAATTTCCCTCGAGCGTCAGGCATGCCATCACTTTCTCAGCCACCCTGGGGTCCACCGGGGTGGTGGCAGCGTAATCGAGGTAAATCGGTAACTTCATGGGGCGTTCTCCAATAATGCCTGACCGGCGCCCGCTCTCCGGCACCGGTCGCAAACCTGCATTATCTTACCCCAGACTGGACGCTTCGATCACATCCAGTCGATCTTTCATTTGCTCCTCCTGCTCGCGCTTGTCCTGGCGATCTGACACCGCCCGCACATCGCGACGGGCAACCAGGCTGGCCAGGCTGATGCCGCTGAGAAACTCATGAATTTGATTGCTGAGGTCTTCCCAGAGGTAGTGGGTCAGGCACACCTCGCCGTGTTGGCAGGTGCTCTTTCCACCACAACTGGTGGCGTCGATGGACTCGTTGACGGCATCAACAATTTCCGCCACGTACAACTCACCGGCGTCGCGGCTGAGCTTGTACCCGCCGCCCGGCCCCCTGACACTGGTGACCAGCTTGTGCTGGCGCAGCTTGGCAAAAAGTTGTTCCAGATAAGAGAGAGAGATTTCCTGTCGCTTGGAGATACCGGCAAGGCTGACAGGTCCTTTGTCGCTGTGCAGCGCTAAATCCAACATTGCGGTTACCGCGTAGCGGCCTTTCGTCGTCAGTCGCATAAGTCGAGCCCATAGGCTGTGCAGGGGTAGACATTATCAAAAAACCCACTATCTTAGTCAAGTATATAACCCAGCATTTAGCTCAGGTATTAAGGTTTATTTAAGAATAAGGAAATATGTTCTAATAGCGATAAATTCTATAAGTATCGATAGTTCCGGTCGGGAGCCCCTCCATTCAGGGCTCCGAGGACGGCAATCAAAGATCGGCAGTGCAGTTAGTGATGTCTCAGCAAGTCTTCTGGATGGAACCGGTGCTCGCGGTCGATTCGCAGGCTTGTCCCCGAGCCGGGACGGGCGGGGGGTGACAGCAGGTTAAAGCACCAGCTAACGCCGGGCACCATCTCGACCGGCAGAGTGAGGTTGTCGAAGAAAGTGCTCAAATCGGCCTGCGGCAGCAAGGCTTCGGTAACGTAGCGGGCGCGGGACTTGACCTCGGTGTCGCCCAAGCGATTGCGATTGCCCCACCCCACCACAAACTCCTCGCAACCGCCGGCCTCGGCGGGCGCACTGGTATAGCCCGTATCGCGGTCGATATTGAAGTGGTATTTCATCATGGTCTCTTCGAATAACATGGCAACGTCTTCATAAATCGACGAGTAGGCATAGTCGTCGTTGGCCCCATCGGCGGCAAACAGCTCACCCACCTGCGCCGCGCTCAGCGCCCGCTGTTCCGCGCTGGGCGTGTCGCCGCGAAACATTACGCCGGCCAGACCGCGCAGGGTGTCCGAACTCAGCGGTATGTCATCCTGCAACTGCACCGCCACCCGCTGGCCCTGAATGCTGGCGGCGGCGGCCAATACCGACTGCGTGGTATCCAGTCCGCCGATGATATCCGGTGGAAAAAAATCGTTGGCATGGGCCAATTCGTGAAACAGCAGCGCCGCCAGGCGGTAGACGATATCACCCAGTTCACGCTGTTCGTCGCCGTCCAGGGGGTAGAACTGGTAGGCGCGGACGCTGTTTAGCGTGTAGCGCCAAAGCGACCGGAAAGCGAGTTCATTGCCGAAATTACTGCGGAAATCCTCTTCGCGGTTGATCGTCGCCTTCTCCGCATTGGTAAGCCACAGATTGGCGGGGTCCAGGTAGATGGCGCCGGTCAGGGTGGTGTAGAACGAGGGCCGAATATCGTCGTCGATAACAATGGCGGTAACGCCTTTCAGCAATGTCAAAATATCGGCCGGCAACTCCGCCAACACCGCCGCAAAGCGCTCCCCCATCCAGGTGTGGGAGACGGCCACCCGCGCCATAATGGCGTCGATATCGGGGTCGCTGTGCTCGAGTCCGATCAGCGGCAAGGTGTCCAGCGAACAGGACTCGGACTGCTCTTCCGCCGCCACACAACCCACCAGCACACCCGCATAGGACGAACTGTCGACAAACGCGCTGATATTCGCCAGTTGCGGCTGCGGCGGCACACTGGTGCCGTCACCCGTCTCAGTGCCGCCACCACCGCCGCCGCCGCAACCAAACATGGCGAGAGCCAAAGCCGCAGCGGTCACTTTTGCCAGTGTTGCCATTTACCGATTCCTCATTACTCTGGATCGTGGGACTTCGCCATGACCTTGCCTTGCTCACGGCTTTCAACACTAGCCTCAAGCGTTACAGACAGATACGACTATCCACTCGCCGCTGGACGACCGGACCGCGAGCGCCCTTTCTCATTGGTTAAAATGTACAAAATTTGCCGTCATTTTTCCTGCGTCAATTCACGTCCTGGCGTTATCGCGGGGCTTCAGCAGGTATCCATAATCGCGGCTATCACTGCTTTTTCCTTTTTAGAACAAGGCGTTAGCTTTTTTTATAAGACAAAAACGAGTAGACTTCCAACGCGACTTTCCGATCGCCGGCACCGTGAATCGCCGCTTGTCCGGCTATATCGACGCGACAATTATTGGTGCGGCAATAATGCGGTGACAATACAGCACTGTTTCAACCCTGACCGTTGGCGCCCTAACTTTTTAAGAAGGCAACGTTGAAAGCAAAAGCCGCCCCACCCCCAACCGGCCTCATTGCCAGGTTATTTCCCTTCTTGACCTGGGGTCGCCAGGTAACCGGGCAATCGCTCACCGCCGATCTGCTCGCCGGCCTCACCGGCGCCGTTATCGTGCTGCCGCAGGGCGTCGCCTACGCCCTGATTGCCGGCCTGCCGCCGGAGTACGGGCTCTACACGGCGATTATCACCCCGGTGATCGCCGGTCTGTTCGGTTCCTCGGTACACCTGATATCCGGCCCCACTGCGCCCATTTCCATTGTCGTGCTCAGTGTCACCAGCACCATTGCGCCACCGGGCAGCACCGAGTTTATTCCCACCGTGCTGACGCTGACGCTGTTGTGCGGCCTGATCCAGTTCGGTCTTGGGCTGGCGCGGATGGGGACCCTGGTCAATTTTATCTCCCACACCGTCATTATCGGTTTCGCCGCGGGAGCGGCGCTGTTGATCTGCACCAGCCAGCTCAAGTATTTTTTCGGCGTGCCGGCGCCCAAGGGCGCCTCGTTTATCGATACCTGGGCGGCGCTCTGGCACCAACTGGGCAATATCAATCCCTACGCGGCGGCCATTGCCCTGATCACCATGGCGACCACCCTGGCGGTAAAACGTATCGATAGGCGCCTGCCCTATATGCTGGTGGGTATGGTGGCGGGCAGCCTGGCCTGCTGGCTGATCGACGGGGCCACCCGGGGTATTCAACTGGTGGGGCCACTGCCCGGCAGTTTGCCCGGCCCCTCGATGCCGGACCTCTCCATCGACACCATCAGTGCCCTGCTGCCGGGCGCGGTGGCGGTGGCGGTTCTGGGACTGGTGGAAGCGGTCTCTGTCGCCCGGGCCATCGCCATCCGCTCCGGCCAGCGCATCGACGGCAACCGGGAGTTTGTCGGCCAGGGCCTGTCAAATCTTTGCGGCAGCTTCTTCTCCTGCTATGCCGGTTCCGGCTCTTTTACCCGCTCCGGCGCCAACTACGATGCCGGCGCCCGCACACCGCTGGCGGGCGTGTTCGCCGCGCTCATTCTGGTGCTGGTGTTGCTGCTGTTGCCACAGATAACCGCTTATCTGCCGCTGCCGGCCATGGCCGGTGCCATCGTCCTGATCGCCTGGAATCTGATTGACTTTCATCATATTCGCGAAATTTTGCGCAGCAACCGGCAAGAGACCTCCGTGTTGCTGGTCACCTTCGCCTCGACACTGCTGGTGGAACTCGAGTATGCGATTTACCTCGGTGTCCTGTTGTCGTTGTTGCTTTATCTGCACCGCTCTTCCAAGCCGCGGCTGATGGAGGTGGCCCCGAAAATCTTTGCCACCAGTCGCGGCTTTCGCAGCATTGAGCGTTTCGGTCTCGATCAGTGCCCGCAACTGAAGGTCGTGCGTATCGACGGCTCGATTTTTTTCGGTGCGGTGGATCATATTCAACGGGAACTGCAGCGGGTCGCCGATAAATATCCCGAGGCCAAGCATATCCTGTTGCTGTGCCCCGGCATTCACTTTATCGATATCGCCGGCGCCGAAATGCTGATTAACGAGGCCCGGCGCTTTAAAGATAAAGGCGGGGCGCTGAGCTACTGCGCGATGAAAAATACGGTGATAGACGAACTGGAATCCATCAACTATATGGACAAGCTCGGGCGCGAAAACTTTTTTGTCAACGCCGACGAGGCGCTCCACGCGCTGGTGCCGCGGTTGGAGCAGGCTATCTGTGAGAACTGCCGGCACAGGGTGTTCCTCCAGTGTCCGCAACAGAAGTAAAGTCCGGGAGACAACGACACCAGCCGCGGCTCACTCCGACCTTCATCGTCCCCAACAACGGCGCCAATTCACGTCAACACCTCCATTCACACTGGTCGCGCAAATCAAGCGACAAAACACACCTAAGTATCAACGCAATTTGTGAACTGATACCTTGAGACATCGTTGTCATTTTCCCTAAACTGCTTGCCAGTCGATTTCATACAGTCAAGCGGTAAACGCTTGGGAGCCAGTTTTGCCGCGGCACCCGAGACGCGTGTTTTTGCCGTTCTAAATAAAACAAAACCAGACTCAAGCAGCGAGTGCTTTGTCCACCGTTTCACGCTTTTAGCAGCGTGTTCGACGGCTGTCTATCGCCCGCAACAGGGCTGTTTTCGCCAGAGATATCCAGAGATCTTAGAGGTGCGTAATATGAAATCATTTATCACGATCATCAGTGCCGGCACGGTTTTCGCCATGTCGTTGTCTATGTCAATCGACGTTGAAGCCCACGGTTATATTTCGGAACCAAAATCCCGCAGCTTACTTTGCAAAGAGCGCGTCAATGCCAATTGCGGCTCTATCCAGTGGGAACCGCAAAGTGTTGAAGGGGACGATCGCTTTCCGGGCAGCGGCCCCGCCGACGGCACAATCGCTGCCGGTGGCCTGGCACAGTTTTCCCCGCTCAACGAACAGACGGCAACGCGCTGGCATAAAACACCCTTCAAAGCCGGCAGCAATGTATTCAAATGGCGCTTTACAGCCCGCCATGTCACCCGTGACTGGCGCTACTTTATTACCAAGTCCAACTGGAATGCCAATCAACCGCTGACGCGAAGCTCTTTCGAGCTGTCGCCCTTTTGTGAAAAGAGCGGTAACAATCGTCAGCCGCCGGCAGAGGTCAGCCACAGCTGTAACGTGCCGTCCAGAAGCGGTCACCATATTATTCTCGGCGTCTGGGATGTAGGGGATACAAACAAATCCTTTTATCAAGTCGTCGATGTCGTCTTCGACGGCCAGAACCCCAACCCGACACCCACGTGGCGGGACATCGGCGATATCAACCCGACTGTCGATCTGGCGCCGGGCGATAGCGCCAGCACCCGGGTATTCGACCTGCGCGGCGAGATACCCAGCCTGTCGACCGAGTTGGTCATCGGCTCTGCCGCCGACGGCGCCCGCAATACCTGGCCGAGACTGTTGGCGGAAAAAAACAATCGCCTGCACACGGAACTGCGCGCCGGGGTCCTCAGCGGCGGCGTCATTCGTCCCGCAGCGGGAAAAAATGATGTCTTCACACAAGACAGTGCCTTGCAACGGGTCGAGATATCCATCGAAAGGTCCGGCACGCCGTCCCTGAGCCTGGATGTCGACGGCGTCAATAATCGCTACACCGTCGCCAACAACGCGGTCACCATTGAATTTGCCGTCACCACCAACCAAAGGGCCAGCGTGCAAGTCGATCTGCTGTCGAGCGGCAACCAGTCGGTGGCCAGTACAACGGCCGATGTCGACGGCTACCGCAATCTCTCCCTCAGGGTCAACAATGCCCAAGCCGGTGCCTACACACTGGTGATTAAAGGCGAGTCGGCAAACGATGACTTTGCTCAAAAGTCTTTCAGTCTGCAGCTCATCAGCGAAAGCAGCGGACCCCAGGACTACGATTATGTGTTTCCCGACAACCTGAGGCAGTACCGGGCCGGTACCAAAGTGCTGGCAAAAGACGACAACATTTACCAGTGCAAACCCTTTCCCTACGCCGGTTGGTGCACGATTTACTCACCCGGCGCCAACGCCTATGAACCGGGCGTGGGGGCACACTGGCGGGATGCGTGGATTCGGGTCAGCCCCTAGCCATCGAAGCAGCGGCGGGCTCCCCCGGCGGGAAGCACTTATGTTTGATCGCCCTGCTTTTTGCTGTGATAGATATAATTCTGCGTCGCGGTCAATACGCCGCGCAGAATGCTCAACTCCATTTCGTCGAGCCGAACCCGGTTGTAGAGTCGTCGCAACCGGGTCAGGGTCTGGCGCGGATTATCGGGTTCGAGAAACCCCAGTTCCTCCAGCGTTTCCTGCAGGTGTTGATAATACATCTCCAGGGCTTTCTGGTTGGCCGGCGGCATATCCCAGTCATCGAAATGCGGCAGCTTGCCCTCTTTCGCGGTCAGGTACCCCATGCGCACTTCGTAGGCCAGCACCTGCACCGCGGCGGCGAGATTGAGCGAGCTGTAATCCGCGTTGGCAGGGATATGAACATGATAGTTGCACTTGTGTAACTCTTCATTGGTCAGACCGCGGTCTTCGCGGCCAAAGACAATGGCCACCTCGTGTCGATCGACCTCCGCCCAGCAGCGCTCGCCACACTCGCGCGGCGTCAGCAGGGGCCAGGGAATGCGGCGCTCCCGTGCGCTGGTGCCCACTACCAGCCCACACTCGGCAACGGCTTCATCCAGGGTGTCCACCACCACGGCCCGATCGAGCACATCGAGGGCGCCGGCCGCCCGCCACACGGCCTTGTCGGCGGGAAACTCCTTCGGCGCCACCAGGTACAGCCGCGACAACCCCATATTTTTCATCGCCCGCGCCGCGCCGCCGATATTGCCGGGGTGGGAGGTATTCACCAGGACGATACGGATGTTGTCGAACAGACGCTCTAAATTCGCGGACATGGAATCGGCACCAACGCTAAAACGGGCGCGCAGTTTACCAATAAACCCGCCCCGGAGCGACAGCCCCCGCTGGAGAAGCACAGGCGTCGCTGGTATAATCCGCTGCCGCGGACCGGGGCGCCCGACACAGATGCGCCGCCCGGTTCCTTACCACGTCCTACGAGTCGATCTTTACGAGTCAATGTCCCATGGAACCCATGTTAAATATCGCCCTGCGCGCGGCGCGCAAGGCCGGTGAGTTGATTGAGCGCGCCCTGGAGCGCGTCGATATCATTCCTGTCGAGGAAAAGGGCCGCAACGACTTCGTCTCCGAAGTCGATCGAGCCGCGGAGCGGGAAATTATCTACCACCTGCGCAAAGCCTACCCCGACCACGGTATCCGGGGCGAAGAGACCGGCGTGCAGGAAGGTAAAAACAGCGATTACGAATGGGTTATCGACCCCCTCGACGGCACCACCAACTTCCTGCACGGCATCCCCCATTTTGCGGTTTCCATCGCCTGCAAGTTAAAGGGCCAGGTGGAACACGCCGTCGTGTTGGACCCGGTCAAACGCGAGGAATTCACCGCCAGTCGCGGCCGCGGCGCCACCCTCAACGATCGCCGCATCCGCACCACCAGCCGCCGCGGTCTCGACGGCGCGCTGATCGGCACCGGTATTCCGTTCAGCGGTTTCGCACTGGAGCATATTGCCCCCTATCTGGCGGCACTGCAGGATATCGCCGGTCGCACCGCCGGGATTCGCCGGCCCGGGTCAGCCGCACTGGACCTGGCCTACGTGGCGGCCGGTCGGTTTGACGGCTTCTGGGAGATGAACCTGAAACAGTGGGATATCGCCGCCGGTTCGCTGCTGGTCAAGGAAGCCGGCGGCCTGATCAGCGATTTCAATGGCGGCAACGATTTTCTCGACAAGGGCCATGTGGTCTGCGCCGCGCCGAAGGTCTTCAAGCCGTTGTTGACCATTGTGCAGAAACACTTGGGCGACATTTGAAACCACCCCTGCTGTTGGTTGTCGGTTGCAAGTCATAAGGTGCAAACTGTAAAGTGACAGATGTCATGCTCGATGGTGTGTAATTGGGGCGTGACGGCACCCGCAACAAGGAGCAGGCCATGGTCCGCATTACCACGCTATACCAAAACACCGAGGGCGCTCACTTCGATTTCGACTACTATGTCGATACCCATCTGGAACTGATCAGGCAGCGCATGGAGGGTGCCGGTCTGGTGGGCATGGAGGTGATCAAAGGCATGTCCAACCCCGATGGCAGCCCCGCCGAGCACCTGTGTATCTTTCATATCTACTTCACCACACTCGAAGCCGGCCTGCGCGGCATCGAGCAGCACGGCGAGGAGTTTGCGGCGGATATCGTCAACTACACCAATATCGAACCCCAGGTGCAGATCGGCGCGGTCGTCCACCGCTACACCGCCTCTTGATACGAACCGCTTACGGCTTGGTGGCACTGACCAGCGTAAACACATCGCCGGCCGGTTCCTTGACGACACCGGTAAATCCCGCACCCTCGACAATGGCGCGCAATTCGGCAAACGTGAACTGCTGGCCCTCGGTGTGAATGATCATCGCCATATCGTAGCTGTTGGCAAGCCAGGGACCGCAGCGGTCGTCGTCTTTCAACAACTCGCAGATAAAAATCCTGCCGCCCCGACGCAGCGCCGTAAACGCTTTGTCCGCAATTTCACGACAGGTGTCAAAATTCCAGTCATGAAAAATATCGGAGAAAAACATACCGTCGGCATCGGTCGGCCAGGCCTCGTTGAAAAAATCCAAGGCCCGAAAGGAAACCCGTTGCTGCAGGCCGCGGCTCGCCGCATACTCCTCACCGAGTTCACAGACCATCGGCAAGTCGATAACCTGCGCGGTCATGGCCGCATGGTTGGTGACGATTTGGGTGGCAAAGGTACCTATGCCGCCGCCGATATCAAGCAATCGGGTAACACCATTGAACAGCACCGATTTTGCCACCTGTTCGGCACTGTAAAGGCCCCGGCTGTGCATCGAGTAGGCAAATTCCCGGGCAAAATCCTTATTGCTGCTGAGAAACTCAAACAGCGGGTTGCCATCGTGGATAGTGGAATTGTTTTTTTGCAGTGCCTCGACAAACATATCGGCAGACGCCGGTGCATTGCGGGTACACTGCCAAACCGGGCCCCAGTAGTAATCGGAATCCGGCAGCATATATTTTCTCGCCAACGCGGTTAAGCCGTAGCGCCGGGTCTCATCGCAGTCGAGGAAACCAAGTGCTGCCATATAGCCGGTGATAGCCACAGCGGCCCGGGGTTGCACGGCGAGTCTCTCAGCGATGGCGGCAACGGTCAGCGGTTGCGGCGCAAGCAGGCTGAACAACCCCAGCTCATCGGCCGCCGTCAGGGAATTGATCTGGGTAACTGTTTGCCATATTTCCCACATCCTGCGGTCACTCAAAGTCGCTTGCTGTTCATCCCCTTGTGGTTCGCCCCCTTTTGGTTCATCCCAATGCCGTTGCATATCGTTGCCCTCCGGATTCAGTCACTGGCTTCCCAGGTTGAAATGCTTCTGCAAACAACAAAGGCTCATCAATTCCAGCAATAACGCTTCGGTTTGAGGCCAGGCGTTTTGCGGCAGTGACGGCACCTTGTCGAGAAACCCCACCACCGCCTTTTTATCGAAAAACGGCAGACTGTCCATCACGGTTCCCCGCAGCGTGTCCTGCACCAGTTGGTAGAACTTTTCGTGCGGGGCAATCACCGACGGCGGGGCAAGAAATGGATGCTTCTGCCGTTTATAGACAGCGTCGATCACAAATGGCCGCACAGCCTCGCGCAACAGGTATTTTTCCGTCTTGCCTTTTATCTTGAGGCCGACCGGCAGCGGGGTAACCATCTCCACCACGCGGTGATCCAAAAATGGCAGGCGCCCCTCAATGGAATGAGCCATTTCCATACGATCGCCAAGATTGGTCAGCACGTAATTGGGCAACACCGCCTTCGACATCATATACATGGAAGCGTGCACCGGTTCCACGCCCGCGATTCGGTTGTAATCCAGATGCTGCAAAAACTGCTGAATCGGGTGCACCTCGCCCAGCCGCCGCAAGGTGTCGGCATGATAAAACTGTTTCATTGCCGTGAAGATTTCCGCCAGCGGCAGCAGCCACGCCGGTTCGTATCCCAGCAGGCGCCGGATAAACGCCGCTTGCTGGCCGGTGCCGGTCGGCAACAGCAAACCGGCTGACACTTTATTGCGCGCCTTCAATTCTTCCAGCGCCTGCGCCGTGGTACCGGCCGCCTGCCGTTTGGCATCAGTAAGAATGGCATCGCCGCGAAAAGCCGAGTAACCGGCAAAAATCTCATCGGCCCCCTCGCCGGTGAGCACCACTTTCAGACCGAACTCTCTGACATATTTACTCAACTGAAACTTGGCAACACCATGGGCATTGAACAGCAGTGTTTCGCCGTGCCGGATTGCCTCGGCAAAATTGTCCGCCAGGTCATCCTGGGTGACGGAAATACAGTGATGTCTGGCACCTGCTTTTTCGGCCATAGACCGGGCCAGCGCCGCTTCGTCGTAATCGCGATCGCTGAATGACAGGGTGAAGGTGTCGATGGGCGCCTGTCGCAAATGCGCGGCCATACCCAACACCGCACAGGAATCGATACCGCCGCTGAGATAGACACCCACCGGTACATCGGCCCGCAAGCGCGTCTCAACGGCCTCCAGCAGCGCCGCCCTCAGATCGGCAACCGCGGTCTGCTCATCGGTGCCCTCCCGGCCCGGCGGCAGGTAGTTGAAATCCCAATACTTACCCAGCCGCACACCGCCGGCGGTGGCCAACAGAAAATGTCCGGGCGGCACCTGGTGGATGTCTTTAAACAGCGTGCGATCGCGAAAAAAGAAAGCCCGCGACAAGTAGGCATCCACATCCCAACCGGCGGGCACCCCGGCGGCCAGCAGCGCTTTGATTTCCGAACTGAGCAGGACCGTGTCACCCTGCACGGTGTAATACAACGGCTTGATACCGAATCTGTCGCGTGCGGCAAACAGCGTCTGACTGGCCTCATCCCACAGACAGAAGGCAAACTCGCCGCGCAGATGCGCCAGCGCCGCCGTTCCGTAGCGGTGGTATAAATGCAGCGCTATCTCGCTGTCAGACTCGGTTCTGAAAGCATATCCCTGAGCCTGCAGTTGGGTGCGAATCTTTTCAAAGTCATAAAATTCCCCGTTGACCACCAGGTGCAAACCGTCCTGCTCACTGGACAAAGGCTGGTCGCCGGTCTCCAATCCCATGATGCTCAAGCGGGTGTGGCCGAGGCCCACCCTGCCGTCGGCGGCAATCCAGGTGCCCCGGTTGTCCGGTCCCCGGTGACCGATGACATCCAGGCCGCGCTCCAGAAGGCTGCGCTCAACCTGACCGCTTGCCGAAAACAGCGTCAAAATCCCACACATATCCAAGTCCCCCCATGCCCGCGCACCCGCGCCAACACTCCGGTGGTTGGCAACACCCCACCCGCGCTCCAATCGACTACACTCTATAATAAACAGCGCCGTCACGTAAGGTATGCCATGCTGAATAAATTCCGGCAGTATTTGGAAAACTACTTCGCCATTTTCGCGGAGAATTGCGTGCCTTGTGGCAAATGTCCGTTGACCGGTGCCCACCGCCCGCAGCGCTGCCAACAACAGCCTGCGGCAGCAATCGGGTCGTTAAGGACACAGCAAACGCCAACTGTTCTCGCCCGTTCAGACGATACTTAAAAGTATCGGCATCACTATTGATGCTCCGCCGCAATGGCACACATCGCCGAGAAAAATTGGAGTGCCATAAAAAATTTATACGACGCCATCGACTTTTTTCAAAACATTTTGTTGCGACCGGCTAAAGATGGTCTACATTTATGAATGGTGTTTAACTTTTGTAAATGCAAGTAGGTAAGCAGATACGCAGTAAAACTGTAAAAAAAATGTAAACTCGACACTGTATCTGCACAGTCAATAAGTGACATAACAACTATAACCAAACATCACTGGTCCGCTCGCTGACAATGGGCGTAACAAGATGCCAGAGACCACTCTGATTAAGGGGTGAACCGGCTGATGAAAGCAAATAGCCACACAGCATTGGGGGCACGCAACGCAGAGCTGGCGTGGGAGCAGGGTGACTTGCTGCTTCACTATCTGGAAAAACTGGACGTCGACTATGTCTTCGGTGTTCCGGGCGGCGCCATCGAACCCCTCTACAACGCCCTGGCCCGCAGCGAAAGACGCGGCGGTCCGCGATCCATCGTCGCCAGACACGAAACCGGCGCCGCCTTTATGGCTGACGGTTACAGCACTCAATCGGGAAAGCTCGGCGTGTGTTGTGCCACCTCCGGTCCCGGCGCCACTAATCTGCTGACCGGGGTGGCTTCCGCCTATATCAACAACGTACCGTTACTGGTGATCACCGGCCAGACCGCAATGCCGGGTTTCGGTCAGGGTGCATTTCAGGAATCCTCGTGCGCCGGTATCAATACCGTCGGCATACTGGAACACTGCACGCATTATAGTTCGCTGGTCTCCCATATCGACCAGTTTGAAAAGAAACTGGTGACCGCTATCGTCACTGCCTGCACGACGCAGCGCGGCCCGGTACACCTGAGTGTGCCCATCGATATTATGCGCTGCCCGGCACCGGCCCGCGCTTCATTCGATATCAACAGGCTGCTGAAAAAACCGTGTCTGCACGACGCCGGGGATATCGAAACGCTGCTAAACATTCTCGCCGACAGTCGCGCAACCACAATGGTTATCGGCAACGCCGGTGAGGAGGCAATCGGCAGTATTTTGAAGGTCGCCGACCACATCGGCGCACAGTTGCTGACCACGCCACACGGCAAGGGACTGGTCAACCCCTACCATCCTCTGTTCCGCGGTATGCTGGGTTACGCCGGGCACAGCAGCGCCGTCACTGCGATCAGCGATCCGGCCATAGATACCATTATTTGTGTCGGCACCTTGATGAGCGAACGAGCCGGCAAGAACTGGCTGAATCACATCAAACCTCACCAACAACTGATTCATATCGATGAGGTAGAAAGCCACTTCACCTATACCCCCATGGCCGACTTGCACGTCAGAGGGCGGCTTGCGACAATTTTCGACCTCCTGTTGCGCCATACCGGCGGCCGTCGCCTGCGCAGCAAAACACCATCGGCCCCGCCCGCGCCGGCGACTGGCCTCGACAGGCGTTTTACACTGGACGACGAAGGGGCCTATAAAAGCGGTGACACGCCGCTCAAACCGCAGCGACTGATGCGAGAGCTGCCGCGAATTTTCCCCCGCAATACCTGCTTTCTGGTAGATTCCGGGGCCGGCCTTGCGTGGGCACTACACTACCTGCACCCGCTGGATCGGCGTATAAGCGGTACACGAAACCCGATGGGACGACTGTTTCGGGCCACTGTCGAATTTACCTCGATGGGCTGGGCCATCGGCTCTGCCATAGGCACAGCCCTCGGCAGGCGCGGAGAACCGATGGTCTGCATTACCGGCGACGGCAGCCTGTTGATGAGCGGCCAGGAGATCACCGTCGCCGTGCAGGAGCAGTTGCCGATTGTCTTTATTATCTTGAACGATTCCAGTCTGGGTATGGTGAAACACGGCCAGCGCCTGACGGGCGCCGAATCGATCGGCAACGCCCTGCCGCCCACTGACTTTACACTGCTGGCCCAATCGATGGGCGCCCGGGCTTACACGATCCGCTCACCACTGGACCTGGCGCGCCTGGACGGCAGTGCGCTGTGTCGCGCCAAGTGCCCCACGGTGATCGACGTGCATATCGATCCGGAAGCCGTGCCGCCGTTGAAAAACCGCATCCAGACGCTGACGGAGAATTGATGAACGCCGAGAACGCCGATAACAAAAATAACAACGACAGCAACGACGACCCCAAAGAGACCATTCGCTCCAGTTTTTGGCACGAGCAGGCAGAGCCCGACAACCCTTTTGCGGCCGCGGTGTGTCGCTGTGCCGGCTTCGATGTCTACGGCGATTTACTGGGTAAGGCGAGCTGGATCGAATATCTCTATCTGTTGTTTCAGGGAGAACAGCCCGACGCAGCGCAGACTAAACTCTTGAACGGCCTTGCCGTAGCCATCGCCAACCCCGGTCCCCGGGACTACAGCGTGCACGCCGCTATGGCGGCCGGTGCCGGGGGTTCGACACTGGCGTCCAATCTGATGGCGGCGTTGGCGGTGGGCGCCGGTCGCCTCGGCGGTGCGCGGGAAGTTTGCGAGGCCATGGGGTTGTGGGAGCAGTGCGGCCGCGATCTCAACACCTGGCAACGGGCGCTGGAGCAGTATCGCAATGCCCGGCAAACCGTGACGGCGGATATCTGGCCGGCAGCGCAACACCCACCGGGCTTTGATCCCCGGGGCATCTCTTGTCCCACCCCGATTCGACAAACCCTGACCCAACTGGCCGACAACAACGTGGCAATACATCTGCAATGGCTGCAGGAACACCGCTCTGACATGGAGGCCGCCGCCGCTTTACCCCTGGCCATCAGCGGCGTGGCCGCCGCGGCTTTTATGGATCTGGGCTTCGATCACCAACAAGGAGAAATGCTTTATCTGCTGCTGCGCCTGCCGGGCGCCGCCGCCCACGCGCTCGATCAACACGGGCAAAGCCGGCGCACGTTTCCCTTCTTTCGCAACGGCATCAATCTCCAAAACGATCCGGGCCCGAAACGCGGGAGCCCTTAATCGACAACGGGAGCAAATCGTCAACATGAAAACAGTGCTGGAGGCGTGGGAACAAAGCTGGACCACTGAAATGGGAGCCTATTTCCCAGGCGAGCGCGTGGTTCTGAGGGGCAAAGACCTGTTCACCGAGCTGCAGGATTTAAGTTGGATGGGGTTACTGATCTATGGCGTTACCGGCAGGCTGCCGGATGCAAACCAGGAGCGCCTGCTCAACGGTATCTGGGCGCTCGGCACCAGTTACCCCGACCCCCGTATCTGGAACAATCGCATCGGCGCGCTGGCGGGCGCTGCCGGCAGCACCTCAACCCTGGGTGTAAGCGCCGGCCTGGCCGTAACGGAAGCTTTGCTCTACGGTCTGCGGCCCCTGCTGGGAGCCGCAGGCCTGCTGCTGGAGGCACAGCGGAAACTGGAGCGGGGGGAAACGCTGGAGGAGATGCTCGCCAATAAACTGAACAAAGCGTCCGGCTGCGCGCCGGCATCCGGTCAAGCGTCAAAAAAACGACACCGCCTGGCAGCACTGCCGGGGTTCGGACGCCCGGTGTCCTCGCGCGACGAGCGCATCGCACCGCTGCTGGAATTGGCCGGTAAACTGGCGTGCGATCGGGGCCCCGCAGTCAAGCTGGCCTTTAGCATGGAAAAGGTTTTGCAGCAAAGTGGATATCGACATCTATACTTAAACGTAGCGGGATTGATGGCGGCGCTGCTCACTGATCAGGGCTATACCCCGCAGCAGCAATATCAATTATGCGTGCTATGCTCTAGTGGCGGCATTTTGTTCTGCGCCGCCGATGCCGCCACGCATCCGCCGGGCAGTTTCTTTCCCATGCGATGCGCCAGCATCGATTACCACGGAACAGCACCACGTCAATGGAGGACCGAAACGATCTGATTATCGGCAGTATAGCGGTCGGGCCAACCGGCGTTAGGTGAAGGTTTTAGTAAAGATGAAAATCGAGAGATGTATTCCCGGAACACTTAAGCTCGCCCTACTTCTGTCCAGTTCTGTGAGCCTGGCGCAATTCTCCGACGACGAAGAGAGTCTGCTGGACCTGTACGGCAACGAGGACATGATCAGTATCGCCACCGGCAGCCAGCAACTGATAGCCAAGGCACCGGCAGTGGCGACAGTCATCACGGCAAAGCAAATTCACAATATGGGCGCAACCGACCTCGACGAGGTGTTGGAGACGGTGCCGGGGCTGCATGTCTCGGTGCGCGCGGCCGGCTACAACCCCATCTATACTTTTCGCGGTATCCATGCCGACCTCAACCCGCAAATACTGATGCTGGTCAACGGTATTCCCATTACCAACCTTTTTCACGGTGACCGCAGCGTGGTATGGGGCGGGATGCCGGTCAACTCAATCTCCCGCGTCGAGGTTATTCGCGGGCCGGGTTCAGCGATCTACGGTGCCGACGCTTTTGCCGGCGTGATTAACATTATTACCAAGACGGCTGGCGATATCGATAAAACCGAGACGGGTATTCGGGCCGGCTCTCACAATACACGCGACGCCTGGCTGGTGCACGGAGGCGATATCGGCGCAGCGGAATTTGCGTTTGTGCTCGAATATCACGACACCGACGGCCAGGATGAAATCATCGATATCGATGCGCAGACCTTTCTCGACACGGTATTCAATACCGATGCCTCGCTGGCGCCGGGGCCGCTCAGCCTGATGCGCCAAAGTCTCGATATGCGTTTTGATCTGCACTACAACAACTGGAACTTTCGCGCCGGCTTGCAGCACCGCGACGATCTGGGAATCGGCGCCGGCGCCGGCCAGGCCCTCGATCCCAATAACCGCTACGCCAGTGACCGCTGGAGCGCCGATCTCACTTACCGCAATGCCGAAGCGTTCGAAAACTGGGATGTCACCGCGCAGGTGAGTTATCTCAATACCACCCAGGAAATTGAAGAAGATTTAGTGATCTTTCCGCCGGGGTCCAATACCGGCTTCGGTGTCATGCCCAATGGCCTGATCGGCAACCCCGAGGTATACGAGCGCCACTACCGGGCCAATTTTTCAGCCTTTTACGACGGTTTCTCCTCACACACACTGCGCGTGGGCGGCGGGGCCTACTACGGCGATCTGTACCGAGTCACCGACCACCGGAATTTTGGTGTCAATCCCGCCACCGGGCTGCCGCTGCCGCCGGACAGTCCGGTCATCGACATCAGCGATACGCCTTTTGCATTTTTACCGGAAGAGGACCGGGAAAACTATTTTGTCTTCGTGCAGGATATCTGGAAATTCACCAACGACTGGGAACTCACCGCCGGGGTCAGATATGACGATTACTCCGACTTCGGCAACACGGTGAATCCGCGTTTGGCACTGGTTTGGTCAGTCACCAACAATCTAACCAGTAAACTACTGCTCGGCCGTGCCTTTCGAGCCCCGTCCTTCGCCGAGACGCTAAACGCCAACAATCCCTTGACCCTGGGCAACCCCGACTTGGAGCCGGAAACTATAGAGAGCTTCGAGCTGGCCTTCGATTTTCGTGCGTCGGAAACTGTCAGCTACGCGGTCAACCTCTTCAGCTACACCTGGGACGACATCATACTGTTTGTTCCAGACCCCGGCGGGGCTTCCAGCACCGCCCAAAATGCCGGTAAACAAACCGGCCAGGGCCTGGAACTGGAGACCAGTTGGCAACCGACCACCAACCTGGAGTTAAAAGGTAATTACGCGTTTCACGACACCACTAACGAAGACACTGACCAGGACGCCGCCAACTCGCCGCAAAACCAGCTGTATTTGCAACTCGACTGGCAGTTTGGATCGGGCTGGCATTTAAACACGCAACTCAACTGGGTGATGGATAGAAAGCGGGAGCCGGGAGACAATCGGCGGGACATCGACGATTACCGCAAGGTGGACTTGACTATCAGGCGCCGCAGCGCCCACGACAATTGGGAAGTATCCTTCGCCGCTCGCAATATTTTCGACGCCGATATCAGAGAACCGAGTCTGGCGGGGACACCCTCAGCCTCCATCCCCAACGACTTACCGATGGCCGGTCGCCACTACTTCGGCGAGCTTCGCTACCAGTTTTAAGGGCACAACTGGCACGGGAAGCCATGCATGAAAAACAGACTGACAGGCCCCTGGCATCTCTGTGAAAAGTCGTCTATACAACCCCGCGAGGGCTTTGCATCGACAGCAACTCGTTGTTCCGCAGGCTACTGCTGCAGGGACTGTTGTTTCGGGAATTGTTGCTTCGAGAATCAGTGTTTCGAAGACTGTTATTCAGAGGACCGCCATTCTTGCACCACGTTACTGGATTGATTCTCTCAGCTATGCTCAGGGTATTGACGCCGGTGATACTGGTGGCATGGACACTTTGCGCCACCGCCGCCGACCCCAAAGTCGTTATCTACTACCCCGATATGCGCGAACCCTACCGCAGCATCTTCCTCGATATTATCGAGGGCATCGAGGCTGAGCTGAAAGTAGCGGCGCAGAGAATTCCGCTTAAAAAAGGCCAGGCACCACCAACTTTTGCCAGCGCCAACAATCCCGTGATCGTGGCACTGGGCAAACGCGGGTTGAAGGCCGCCCACGGCTCTACCCATCCGGTGGTGTTCGGCGCGGTTAACCTGAATCCCAGCCAGATACCGGACAATTTCGGCGGCATTCTGGTCGAACCCGACCCGGCGGTGATGTTCGAGACACTGCGGCGTCTGGCACCCGAGGCGCGGCGGATTCACGTCGTTTTTCACACCAAGCGGTCCGGCTGGCTGTTGCAGCAGGCGGCCCAATCGGCGCAGCAGCAAAACTTTGTATTGAAAACCTATGCCGCTGCCGACCTGCGCGAGGTCGCCAACCACTATCTGGATATCTTCAAAGCCGCAAAAGCAAATCAAGACGTTATCTGGCTGCTGGAAGCGGCATTTTCACGGGACAAAACCATCGTCAACAATATTCTCGAGCAGGCCTGGAGTCATAACGCGCTGGTCATCACCAGCAACCCGGGGTATGTGAAGCGGGGCGCGCTATTCGCTTTCTACCCCAACAACAAGGCCATGGGCATACAACTCGGGATGATCGCCCAGCGCAGGCTCGCCGGCGAGGCGGTGCCCAAGGCCGCCCCGTTAAGCGACCTGCTGCTGGCATTGAATCGACGCACAGCGGACCACCTGGGCCTGAAATTCCCGAAATCTGAAAAATTCGATTTGATCTATCCGCCGCGGTAGCGAGGCAGACGATGCAGATACAGTACCAGTCAGTCAACGAGAGGCCGACCATGTCTAAGTCACCGGATAAAACCTGGTCCCGCCTCAGCTTTCGCCAACAACTGGTCTTAACGTTCAGTCTCGGCATTAGCTGTCTGGCCATCACCTCGTCACTGGTTATCTCATCTGTGTCCAACAACACGGTTTACGAACAGATGTTAAACGAGGGCCGCCAGGTCACCGAGGCCTTTGCAGAACAGGCAACACTGTCACTGTTATACCGCAGCCCCGACAGTGCCGAGGAGTCGGCCCAGAGCACCCTGGCGTTTCCGGACGTTGCCGGTGTCACCATCTATACGCCCGACAGAAACACACTCTACCATTTCGGTGCCAGCAACCCCGCCACTGACAATGCGAAAAACCTGCCGGTCGCCGAGCAAATCTACACAGAGAACGACGACGCCTGGTTTTTTTCCGCACCGGTCTATGCGGGAGAAACCCTGGAGGAGGATGTAACCGGCGGCGGTTCCCCGTTTGACACTGAGACATCACTGCGCGAGTTGATCGGCTTCGTCGAAGTGGTGGTCAGCAAAGACAGCCTCAAAGCCATGAGCGTGAAGATCTTGCGCAGCAATCTGCTGGTGGCCGGGGGCTTGTCGATTTTCCTGCTGCCGCTGCTGTTGATGATCACCCGTCACGTGACCCAACCGATCAAAAACCTCGCCCAGATTATGGGACGGGCGGAACAGGGACAAACCGATGTACGGGCGCAGTTGCAAGGCCCCAAAGACATCATCGAGATGGAGACCGCTTTTAATACCATGATGTCGGAGCTGCAGTCGCGGGAACAGGAATTGAAGCGCGCCCGTGACACGGCGCTGGCGTCAGCCCAGGTCAAGGGGGAGTTTGCGGCAACGGTGAGCCATGAGTTACGCACCCCGATGAACGGCATCATGGGTATGTTGGAACTGCTGCACGGAATGGGTCTCAGCGATAAGCAAGAGGAGTACATCAAGGTGGCCCGCACCTCGGGCGAGTCACTGCTGGCATTGATTGACGACATCCTGGACTTCTCGAAAATAGAGTCCGGAAAAATGAAGCTGCACCTGACCGATATCGATCCACGGGAAATGTTGCAGGATATCGTGGAGTTACTCACCACCCAGGCCCGCCAGCGCGATGTCACCCTGCACTGTGACACGGCAGCGCCGGTACCGGCAAGCATGCGCGGCGATTCCGGTCGTATCCGCCAGGTGCTGATCAATCTCACCGGTAACGCCATCAAGTTTACCGAACACGGCTCGGTAACGCTGCGCCTGAGCCTGCGCGCCAGTGACAACACACTGCTCAACGACGCTCCGGAGGAGCTGTATTTCGAAGTGGAGGATACCGGTATCGGTATACCCGTCGAGGCGCAACAGCGCATCTTCGAAGCCTTTGCCCAAGCCGACAGTTCCACCACCCGCAAATATGGCGGTACCGGTCTGGGCCTGGCGATCTGTGGCCAGTTGGTGGAGCTGATGGGGGGCAACATCGGCGTCCACAGCCAGCCCGGCCAGGGCAGTACTTTTTGGTTTTCCATTCCCCTGGAAGCCGGCGTCGGCGCAGTACCGGTAAGGGAAATCGACCACACCAAACTGGTGGGCCTGCGCATACTGCTGGTCGGCAACGATGCCGAGCCTATCGAACACCTGGAAAAATCGCTGCTCGACTGGGAGACCTTCCACCGCACCACCAGCAACGGCCAAACCGGCCTCAGCGCACTGCAAGCCGCGGCGGCCCAGGGTCGACCTTTCGATCTGGTGATTATCGACACGCCCATCGACGACCTGTCGATCACCGAATTTATCGAGCGCATGCACAGTGAGGAGACACTGCGCAAAACCCACATCATCCTGCTGGGTGAGCCGACCGGGGAGGCTGCTGTCGAGACCGCCTCGGCTACCTGGCTGCCGCGCCAGCCGCAAGCACTGGCACTGTTTGATGCTATCGACCAACAGCTTTCCAAGCGCCCGGCCAAAGCTCCCCGCAAAGTGGCGCCGGCCGCAGTCGAAGCCGCAGTCGCCGCCACAGTGCTGATCGCAGAAGACAACACCGCCAACCAGCAAGTTGCCCTCGGTATGCTGGAAAGGCTCGGCCATACAGGCCACCTGGCCGGTGACGGGGAGGAGGCGATAACGCTGCTGCAGCAACAGCATTTTGACCTGGTGTTGATGGATTGCATTATGCCCGGTATGGACGGCTACGAAGCCACCCGCTTGATCCGCCGCGAGGAGACCGACAGCAACCGCATACCGATCATCGCCATGACCGCCAACGTCGGTCCGAGCGACCGCCAGCGCTGCCTGGACGCCGGCATGGACGACTATCTGACCAAACCGGTAAACCTGGCGGACCTGCAGACTGCGCTGGGCAACTGGCTCGGACAGGCGGCTGCGCCTGCCGATGAGCCGGCCGCCGATATGCCTGCCGCGACCCAAACCGTCGACTCAACCGGCACTGCCCCGCAGCCAGACACGGCAGACATCGAGCAACTGCCGACGCTCGATACGGCAACCATCGACAAACTGCGGGAACTGGTGGGCAAGCGTTTTCAAGCCATGCTGGAGGCATTTCTCGAAGACACGCCCCGCCACATAGAGAACCTCAAAACCGCCGTCAACGAGGAGGACGCCGGGAAGATTCACGCCCTGTCACACAGTATCACCGGCAGTGCCAATAATCTGGGCGCTGTCAGGCTGGCCCGCTTCAGCCGGGATCTGGAACAGCTAGGGGCCGCGCGGCAGATGGCCGGCACCGGCGAATTGGCGGCACAGATCGAGTGTGAATACCGTTCGTTGGTGGAGCTGCTGACCCAACAGTTGGCGCAGCAACCGCTGCAGGAGACCGCACCATCAGAACAACCGCCGGCAATACCCGACCAACATCGCATACTGGTCGTCGACGATGAAAGCAGTGCCCGCCTGGCACTGCACGGTATCCTGGAGCGCGACGGCTACGCCATTTCCGAGGCCAAAAACGGCGCTGAGGCCGTTGCCGCCTGCAAGCGCCAGAGCCCGGACCTGGTATTAATGGACGCGATGATGCCGGATATGGACGGCTTCACCGCCTGCCAGCGCATTCAGACATTGGAACTGCCATCGACGCCGCCGATCTTGATGGTCACCGCACTGCAGGACGAGGAGTCGATTGAGCGGGCCTTTGCCAGCGGCGCCACCGATTTTATTCCGAAGCCGGTCAACCTGACGGTGCTGCGCCAGCGGATCGCGCGACTGCTGAAAACCAACAGCGCTGAGAAAACCGCCCACCAACTCGCCTACTACGACAGCCTCACCAACCTGCCCAACCGCACCCTGTTTTTGGAGCGCGCCCGCGAACTGCTGCAGCAGGCCGAAGCCAAGCAGCAGATGATGGCCCTGATGTTTTTGGACCTCGACCGTTTCAAACTCGTCAACGATACCCAGGGCCACGACGCCGGCGATCTGTTGTTGAAGACGGTGTCATTGCGACTGCAGGGCAGTATCCGCGGGGCGGATATCGTAGCGCGCCTAGGGGGCGACGACTTTACGATTTTGCTGAACGATATCGAGTCACCGGAGACGGTCGTCAGGGTCGCGGAAAAAATCTGCCGCCGACTGGTCCAGCCGTTCGCTTTCCTGGCCCAGCAGGTCTACGTCTCCGCCAGTATCGGTATCGCCCTCTACCCGCAAAACGGCGGCAATATCGGCACCCTGATGAAACATGCCGATACCGCCATGTTCAGCGCCAAGGCGAAGGGCGGCGGCGCCTTCCAGTTTTATGAATACGGCATGGCAACGGAGATATCCCGCCAGTTGGAACTGGAAAGCGAGTTGCGCCAGGCGCTGCAGACCAATGAGTTGGTACTGCACTATCAACCGCAGATGGATTTGCTCACCGGCAAGCTGGTGGGTATGGAGGCGCTGGTGCGCTGGCAACACCCGCAGCGGGGGTTGCTGCCGCCCTCGGAATTCATTCCGCTGGCGGAACAGTCCGGACTGATCAACGCCCTCGGCGACTGGGTATTGCTCCACGCCTGCCGGCAGCAAAAAGCGTGGCTGGATCAGGGCATTGTGCCGCTGCCGGTAGCGGTGAACGTCTCCGGCCGACAGTTGGGCGGCGATGTGTTGTTCAATAAAATCAAGGACATTCTGGCCGAGACCGACATCCCCCACAACCTGTTAAAACTCGAGTTGACCGAGGATACACTGGCAGACAGCAATCAGGAGATCGTCGAGCAGCTGCAACACCTGAAAAGTCTCGGCGTCACTCTGGCGATCGACGATTTCGGCACCGGCTATTCCTCATTGAGTTATCTCAAACAGTTTCCGGTAGATACCCTGAAGATCGATCGCACCTTCATCAAGGATTTGCCCGACGACACCGACAGCGCCGCCATCGCCGGCAGTATCATCGCCCTCGGTCACCGTCTCGGTATGAAAATCGTTGCCGAAGGCGTCGAGACCGAAGCGCAACGAGACTTTCTCAAGCGCGAGGGCTGCGACGTTGCCCAGGGTTACCTGCTGAGTCGGCCACTGCCGAAACCGGAGCTGGAGTCCTGGTTGCAGGCACGGGTCAAGGAAGACGGCGCGGCCTAGCGCGGAGCGCGGTTGGGCTGCGCAGTTTCCGGCGGGTTGACCGACTCAGAGCGTCTCTTCGAGTTCGGCCCCTTCTTTCTCCGGCACCATCAGGTCTTCCTTGCTGATATTCATCAGCAGCAGCACATTCGGCACCACGTAGACCGATGAATAGGTCCCCACAAAAATACCGGCAATCAACGCCGTGGCAAAGCCGCGGATGAGTTCACCGCCGACCAGAAACAACGCCAACAACACCAGCAAGGTGGTGGCGGAGGTGACCAAGGTGCGGCCCAGTGTCTGGGTCAGGGAGATATCGATAATCTCCTCGGAGCCCTTCTTGCGCACCTTGCGAAAATTCTCTCGAATCCGGTCCGAGACCACAATCGTATCGTTGAGCGAGTAACCGATCACCGCCAGCACCGCCGCCAGCACGGTGAGGTCAAAGTCGAGGTGCAGCAGCGAAAACAGCCCCAGCACCACCAGCACATCGTGGGCCAGTGCGGCGACAGCACCGACGGAGAACTTGAACTGAAAGCGCATCGCCACGTAAACCATCACCACTGCCAGTGCAAACAGCAACCCCAGGCCGCCGTCATCGCGCAACTCCTCGCCCACCTGGGGACCGACAAATTCGCTGCGGCGCAACTCGGCGGGCTGCCCGGCGGCCGCGGCCAGCCCCGCAATCAACTCGCGAGTTACTATCTCCTCAAGGCTGGTTTTGAGAAACACCACCAGGTTGCCGTCGTCATCGGTCTCGGTAAAGACATTGCCGTACCTGGCAACCGGAAACAGGGCCACCGGATCGCCGGCGAGCGCGGGGGCACCGCGAATCAGCAAGCGCTCGACATATTGATCGCTGTTGATGCCTTTGCTGTCGAGTTCGACCTGCGCACCTTCGGTCAACGCCGTCAGATCGCGCTGCAGTTGCTGTACGCCGATATCTTTCAACGCCCCCTGCAGGCGAATCAATACATCGACGTCAGTGCCGAAGTGCACCACCGAGGTATTCCTGATGGACTGCTGCTCCAGCGTCGCCCGGACTTTCTCCAGCTCCACCGGCTGCTCGAAGCCGACCTCCAGTTGCGTGCCACCGGTAAAATCCAGCCCGAACTGCAGCCCGTTGACCGCCAGGGACGCCACCGCTCCCAGCAACAGTATTGCGGAAAACACCGCAGCGATCTTACGCTGCGCCATAAAACGAATTACTTTCATCTCAGCCATTGGTTTACGCCCCCACTAGATCCACAACTTTTGCACGTTACGCCCGCCGTAGATCAGATTGATCAGGGCCCGGGTGCCCATGATAGCGGTAAACATCGAGGTTAGAATGCCGATTGAAAGGGTTACCGCAAACCCCTGCACCGGTCCCGAGCCGATGGCGAACAAAATCACCGCGACAATCAGGGTGGTGATATTGGCATCGAGAATGGTGGTAAACGCCCGTTCGAAACCGGAGTTGATCGCCGACTGGATCGGCAGGCCGTTTTTAAGCTCCTCGCGAATCCGCGAAAAAATCAATACGTTGGCATCCACCGCCATACCCACCGTCAACACGATACCGGCGATACCCGGCAGCGTCAGGGTGGCGCCGAACATCGACATACAGGCCAGCAACAGCAGCAGGTTCACCGCCAGGGCGATATTCGCCGCCAGGCCGAACACCCGGTAGTAGACCAGCATAAAAACCAACACCAGCGACAGGCCGATCTGCACCGACTTGACCCCCACCGCGATATTCTCCGCCCCGAGCGACGGGCCTATGGTGCGCTCCTCGACGAAATACATGGGCGCGGCCAGGGCACCGGAGCGCAGCAGCAGCGCCAGTTCCGAGGATTCGGCCGGACTGTCCAGGCCGGTGATGCGAAACTGCACCCCGAGCGCGCTCTGGATGGTGGCCAGACTGATGATCTTTTTCTCCACCGTCTGGGTGGGAATGGCGATTTCCTCACCGGCGGCGGTGGTCTGGTAGTCCATGCTGGTTTTATACTCGATAAACAGCACACCCATGCGCCTGCCCACATTGGTACGGGTAGCGCGGTTCATCTTCTTGCCGCCGATACCGTCGAGGCTGATGCTGACCTGGGGCTGATTGGTTTCCGGGTCGAAATTCGACTGGGCCCCGGAGACGGAATCGCCGGCGATAATCAGCTTGCGCTCCAGCCAGGCGGTGCGCCCGGCGTCGCGCTCGCTGCGAAACTCGAACAGCTCCTTGCGCGAGGCCAGGGCTTTCGGTTCCGCTTCCAGCCGGAATTCCAGATTGGCGGTCTTGCCGATAATGCGCTTGGCCTCCGCTGTGTCCTGCACGCCGGGCAGTTCCACCACTACCCGGTTGCGCCCCTGGCGCTGCACCAGCGGCTCGGAAACCCCCAGCTCATTGACCCGGTTGCGCAGCGTGGTGAGGTTCTGGTTGAGGGCGTAGTCCTCGATCTCGCGCACCGCCACATCCGTCAGCCGCGCATAGATATAATAGCCGTCGCTGTCGTCCTCACTGACCCGCTCCAACTGGTTGAATTCACTGCGGATAATGTTGTTTGCCTGATCGCGCAACTCGTCGGATCGGAAGCGGGCCACGATAACATTCTCCTGATTGACCACGATCGACTGGTAGCGGGCCTCGCCGCGCAACTGGTCTTTGATTTCACTGACCAGGGTTTCCAGACGCGTGGCCACAGCGGTATCGGTATCCACCTCCAGCAGGAAGTGCACGCCGCCGGCCAGGTCCAGCCCCAGCTTCATCGGTGCCGCGCCCATCGACCTGAGCCAGCCCGGCGTGGTGGGCGCCAGGTTGAGGGCGACGACGTAGTCCTCCCCCAACACCCGTTGAATACGCTTTTTGGCCGCCAACTGCTGCTCCCGGTCCTCGAGGCGGATCAGCACCGAATTATTGTCCCCCACCACGGCGCCGAAGTGGGCGATACCGGCGTCGGACAGGGCCCCGGTAGCGCGGTCGAGCACCCGCTGATCAATTTCCATAGCGCTCGATTGACCCGAAACCTGCACCGCAGGGTCGGGGGCGTACATATTGGGAGCGGCGTAGATAAACCCCAGCACGGCCACAAAGAGAATAAGAAGGTACTTCCAGAGGGGGTAGCGGTTTATCATAGAGGGTACCTTAGCCGTGTAATCTTTGTGGTATCTGGCCTGATATGGGGCCGTTTCTTGGGGTTAAAAGGGGGTTTAGAGGTTTGGATATTTCCTCGGGGTCGTGCCAACCGACCCGGCCCCTGCCCAAGAGCAGGACTTAGGGTTCGAGACACGCCGTATACCCATCCCTGGGGGCTCTGGTTCGGCATCCATGCCTCACAAGGTCTCGAACCCTAAGTCCTGCTCTTGGGCAGGGACCTACCACCGTAGCTCTACCGATACTTCTCAACGGTATTTTATCAACTGCGGTGGTAGGTTCGACTTGAGGGCGCGCTTCTAGAAACCTTCTGAGGCATGGATGCCGAAGAGCCAAACGTAGGTGCCTTAGGCAAGCCCCCAGGGATGGGTTTACGGCGTGTTTCTAGAAGCGCGCCCTCAAGTCGGACCGGATCGGTTAGCACAACCGCCCCGACAATCCCTACCAATTCTGGCCAGCGATTATAGCGGTTTCCCCTTCTACCACAATGGCCCAGACCACTAACCGGCCCGCAATTCGGGTACAGACTGGCCCAACCCACCGTAAAACGTCTCAAGGAACCCATCCAGCCGCCCGCCGGCGATGGCCTCCCGCAGCCCGGCCATCAGCGCCTGGTAGTAATGCAGGTTGTGAATCGTATTGAGCTGCGACCCCAGGATTTCACCGCATTTGTCCAGATGGTGCAGGTAGGCGCGGCTGAAATTCGCGCAGGTATAGCAAGTGCAGTCCGGGTCCAGGGGGCCGGTATCGTGACGGTGGCGGGCGTTGCGAATCTTGATCACGCCGGCACCGGTAAACAGGTGGCCGTTGCGGGCGTTGCGGGTGGGCATCACACAGTCGAACATATCCACACCCCGGCGCACGGCCTCGACGATATCTTCGGGTTTACCCACACCCATCAGGTAACGCGGCTGCGCCGCCGGCATCAGAGGTGTCAGTTCCTCCAGCACCCGCAGCATTTCGGCTTTCGGTTCCCCCACCGAGAGACCGCCGATAGCATAGCCGTCAAAGCCGATAGCCGTCAGGCCGGCCAGGGATTCGGCGCGCAACTCCGGGTACATGCCCCCCTGCACTATGCCGAACAGCGCCGCCGCACTGTCGCCGTGGGCCGCTTTACTGCGGGCGGCCCAGCGCAGCGACAGCGCCATGGAGTCGCGCGCCTCGGCGGCGGTGGCCGGATACGGCGTGCATTCATCGAAAATCATCACAATATCGGCACCCAGGTCGCGCTGGACCTGAATCGATGTTTCCGGGTCCAGATAGACCGGGCTGCCGTCGATGGGCGATTTGAAGGAGACCCCCGCCTCCGTAATCTTGCGCAGCTTGCCCAGGCTGAATACCTGAAAACCGCCCGAGTCGGTCAGGATCGGGCCGGGCCATTGCATAAAGTCGTGCAGATCGCCATGGGCCCGCACCACCTCGGTACCCGGTCGCAACATCAGGTGAAAGGTATTGCCGAGAATGATCTGGGCGCCGGTGGCGCCGATATCCCGCGGTAACATGCCTTTGACACTGCCATAGGTGCCGACCGGCATAAACGCCGGGGTTTCCACTACCCCACGGGGAAAGTGCAGGCGCCCGCGGCGCGCCCCTGCAGCCTGACCGGGCGTGTCCAGCTCAAACCGCATATGGCAAGTGCGCATCAGCCCGGGTACCCGGCGCGCCGGCCGGGCATATCGTCGCCGGCGTTGGAATTGCGGGTGATAAACATGGCATCGCCATAGCTGAAGAAACGATAGCGATTTTGCACCGCCTGGCGATAGGCCTCCAGCGTGTGGCGGTAGCCGGCGAACGCCGACACCAGCATCAACAGCGTTGACTCCGGCAGGTGGAAATTGGTTACCAGGGCGTCCACCACCCGATAGCGGTAACTGGGATAGATAAAGATATTGGTCTCGCCTTGATAGGGTTGAAGCTCACCGCTCTGGGCTGCCGTCTCGAGACAGCGCACGCTGGTGGTGCCCACGGCGATCACCCGCTTGCCCGCCGCCCGGGTGGCGCGCACCTGCTCACAGACCGCGGCGGATACCTCCATGATCTCCGAGTGCATATTGTGCTCGTGAATATTGTCCACCCGCACCGGCTGGAAGGTACCCGCGCCCACATGCAGGGTCACAAAGGCAATCTGGACGCCGGCAGCCCGCAGTTGCTCCAGTAACTCGGCGTCGAAATGCAGACCCGCGGTGGGCGCCGCCACCGCGCCCTGGCGGTGTCCGTAGACAGTCTGGTAACGCTCACGATCGGTCACCTCATCGGCCCGGTCGATATAGGGCGGCAGGGGCATATGGCCGATGTTCTCCAGCACCTCCAGTACCGGCTTGGCGGGCGGGAAGCGCAGCTCAAACAGCTCCTCGTGCCTGGCCACCACCGCCAAAACAGTGCCGTCTTCAAGCAGGATATCGGTGCCGACCCGGGGCGATTTACTGGCCCGGGTGTGAGCTAACACCCGGTTATCGGGCAGGACCCGCTCGATCAGAATCTCGACCCGCCCACCGGTGGGCTTGCGCCCGAATACCCGCGCCGGTATCACCCGGGTGTCGTTGAAAACCATCAAATCCCCGGGCTGCAGGCAATCGAGAATATCCGGAAAACGGCGGTGGCTGACCTGCCCCGAGGGGCCGTCAAGGACCAATAGACGACTGCCGCGCCGCTCGGCGGCGGGCGCGCGGGCGATCAGTTCGTCTGGTAAGGTGTAGTAAAAATCCTGGCGACGCATAGACTGTGCTTGACGGACACATCCGCTAAACTGGTGATCGTTGAGGGCGGGTAGAGTATCGGAAAACCGTCACTTTGGCTACCGGCCGCAGATAAGGCGTTGACCCGGGTAGAACCGCTGCTATAATCTGCGCCTCTGAGAAGCCAGAGTGGTGAAATTGGTAGACACGACGGATTCAAAATCCGTTGCCTTAACGGGCGTGTCGGTTCGAGTCCGACCTCTGGTACCAGTAAAATCAAGGGCTTACGTAATATGGCGTAAGCCTTTTTGTTTCTAGCCTGCAAAAGTGTCAACAAAGTGTCGACGCAGTTTCACGCTTGCCTGAGTACTTGTTTTCCTTCATTACTGTTAATTGCTCAAGCTGGCAGTCAAAAGCGCTGGCAAGTTTCTCCAGTCCCCGTTTCTGCTTTTTAGCTTCCGAGTTTTCCAACTGTTGGTAAGCGGATTGTGAAATATTTATTTGGTCAGCCACGTCCCGCTGGCTTTTATTTCCGAACAGCCGCCACGCCTTAAACGGGAGGCCATACAACTCGGTGGCGGGACAACTGCGCCACCGTGCCGCATCCCAATTGCCTCATGATCTGCTGCAGTTGCATCTTCAGGCTGTTAATCGTGTGTTCCCCACCCCTCTTCCCAAGCGCCGCAACACCGTAAACAAAGGTGCGCCCGAGAAACGTAAAGTCTGCCCCACAAGCCAGCGCACTGGCGATATTGGGACCGGAGCGCAGGCCACTGTCCATGAAAATTTTTATTTTTTCGCGGTATTTCGGTGCTATACGTTGCAGTGCCCTGATCGACGATTCGCCAATGTCCAACTGTCTGCCGCCATGGTTGGATATCACTACAGCATCGGCGCCGAGTTCAACGGCCTTATCGACGTCGTATTCGCTGGTCAGTCCTTTTATCACCAAGGGACCTTTCCACATATCCCGGATAGCTTTAAGGCCCTCAGAATCCACGGGACCCATGACCGTCTTATTCATAAAACCAGCCAGTTCGGTAGCGAGCAGGTTTTTCGGCATATAGGGTTTAAGCGTTTGCATTTCCGGCTTCCCTGCCCGCGCGGTCTCCAGTAACCAGCGCGGTCTGGTTAGCATCCGGATAATGTTTGACCAGGTCATAGTGGGGGGCATCGCCAATCCGTTTTTGATATCGCGCGGACGAAAGCCGAAGGTAGGAACGTCGACGGTCACAACCAGCACCCGGTATCGGGCCGCGGAAATACGCCGCAACAAGTCTGTTCTGGTGGCACTGTCGGTAGGGTTGTAGAGCTGGAACCAGGCATTGCCTTGGGTAATTTCGGCGATGCGCTCAAGACCGGCCGAGGAGACTGTACTCAATACAAACGGTATATTCCCCTCCGCAGCCGATGCGGCCAGTATTTCTGGGCATTTCGGCCACATCAGCCCCTGTAAGCCAACCGGCGCAATGCCGAAGGGCGCGCTGTATCGATGCCCAAACAGTTCGACACTCAAATCACAGCTCACAGCGGGCTTGAGTAATTCACTGTGAAGCTGAACGGCCTGTATATCATCTCGATTGCGACGTACCCCGACCTCTTCATTACAACCACCCTGGAGATAGTCGAACGCGAAAGCGGGCATTCGTTGTTGTGCCCGGCGTTCCAAGTCTGCGCTGTCAGGGTAAGCGGAATTAAAATAGTCACTCATGGTTAGCTCCATCCAAGGGCTACAGCCAGTGCCAATCTTCGGCTCGACAGCGAACAAGTGGGCCTGAGCTGTCTCTATCCGGACGAACGCCCGTATCGATAGTGACTTTCCGCGCGATATATCAATTTATTCACTATCGCCTGAGGCCTCACAGGTCACACTAGTCCAGCCATTGCTCCGCTATTATTGTACCACTGGGCTTCTTTGTTAAGCCCCGTCCATTGATTTGGTTTTTTGTTGAAGCCGGTAGACACAGGCGTTCGCAAACGCGCCGGGTGAATTGTCAATGGGTGGCTGCTTCAGCCCATGAGTTTGATATCAGACTTTCCCGGCAATACCGGTTTCGGCTGCCAATCGGTGCTCGGCTCTCCCCATAAAAATCCCTGGCCTTCATTACACCCCAACTCTTTGAGTCTCTGTTTTTGCGCGTCGGTCTCGATGCACTCCGCCACGACATTCAATTCCAACGCCCGGCCCAGCGAGACAATAGCCTTGAGCACCGCCTGGTCTTTAGGGTTGGTATCAACATGGCGGATAAACGCACCGTCAATTTTCAATGTATCGATAGGTAACCGGCTTAAATAACTTAGCGAAGAAAAACCCGTTCCAAAATCATCTATCGCAATGCGAATACCGAGGTTTTTCAATGCCGTCAACCGCTTTTCCACCTCTTTTAGGTTTTCCAGCAGCATGTGCTCCGTAATTTCAATTTCCAACCGATGTCCTGGAACTTTGTATTCCTCCAGAACAGCCACTAAGGTCGAACCCAAAAAACAGTCATCATTAAACGAACGACCCGAGAGGTTGATACAAATGCTCAGCCATTCATCCCGATCCTGCCACTGCTGTAGTTGCAGGCAGGCCCGACGCAACACCCATTCGTCGATTTGTGCAAGCAAACCTGACTCCTCGGCCATGGGAATAAAATCGGCCGGCGATACGGCTCCCAGCGCAGGGTGATGCCAGCGCAACAGTGCTTCCACCGAGCTTATGCGTCCATTGAGAAGATTAACTTTGGGCTGGTAAGCCAGCGCAAAAGATCCCGCAAGACCCTGCAGGGTTTCTTTTAACGACATTTCCTGTTCATAAGCCTGCTGCTGTTGCCGTGATAACAGGGGAGAAAAGAAGTGGTATTGATTACGGCCTCTATTCTTGGCCTCATACATCGCCATATCGGCATTCTTGAGTAATTGGCTCGGCGTAGTTCCGTGGCGCGGGTAGCAGGTTAAGCCCATACTGACACCCACTGAGCAGGTTTTTTGTCCGAGATTGATCGGAACATTGACCAGGTCGATCACCTGTTGGGCAATCTTGGCAAGGTCGGCTTGCCGATGCGTCTGGCGCAGGATCAAAGTGAACTCATCTCCCCCCAGTCGCGCCGCCGTGTCACTGTCTCTAATCAATGTCGACAGCCGCTTGGAGACCGTACGCAACACTTCATCTCCGGCGCCATGTCCCAGGGTATCATTGACAGATTTGAATCTGTCCAGGTCGAGAAAACACAGGGTAAAGCATTCATTGTTGCGCTGAGACTGCAACACCGCCTGACTGAGGCGATCGAGGAATAGTAAACGGTTAGGCAAGCGGGTAATAGGGTCATAGTTCGCCAGAAGATGCTCGCGATCCCGAATAGCTTCTATACCCAATTTCAACCGATGTCTCTCCACCGCATGACGTAAAGTTCTAACAATCAGGCTGCTGTCGTGCAGGTAACGCTTTGAAATGTATTCTTCAACCCCTACATGTACGGCCTGCAGGACCAGTTCGTCATCTTCGCTACCCGACAGGATGACCACCGGCGTTTTACAAGCGGCCTTGAGCAGGTCGTTAACCGTGTCGAGATTTCTCGAATCGGGAAGGTTGAGGTCCGTCACAATGACATCGAAAGAGGTATTCAGGAGACAGCCGATAGCATCTTTCACCTCCGTCGCTATGGTGCAACTGAAATGTTGTAGATAACTGTCTTCCAATGCTTCGCGAAAGAGTTTGCTGTCGTGCGGATCGTCTTCGATAAGGAGAACGCGGACGCCTTTTTCGTCTTGGGCCATGACTATCAGTGCACATCGCTTAAAACAATAGAGTAATTTGCCAAGTATAGGCGACAACTGGGGGTAAACCAGCGCTACCAACAGCTACTTACACAACAAGACCTACGGCGCGAATTGGTTTGCCAGGCGGTGTTCGCTGGACAATAGGAGGATATGGGCTACGCTTAAGGCGGTATGGCTCGGAGGCCCAATCTGTGACCACAGGTTATTTTACGGACTGTAAAAAATGTAATGCGCCGATGTTGTTATTCAACAGGAGGGGCTGTGCGCGAATAAGCGATACGCAGCAATATTGCCCAAGTATCGTCATGGCCGCCCGCGGGCCCTGGTTGGTGGCGACAAGGTACCCAGTACGCCGCCGCGGAAACCTGGACACTGCATATCAACTTACGAAGACACCCTTGCGAATACGCGAGATTTGGCGTCAATCCGCTGACAGCACGAGCGAGGCCTGACCTTGCCTTCGCGTTTTTGGATCAGTATTGGTGGTTTTCTCTCGGCCGCAGCAATTGCGATTGTCGCAATCGTGCAGGCGTTTCCCGATCCTGCGCCTACCCTGCAGTTCAATCTCACAACTCATAACCAGCACCCGATGACTGAGCGGGAGCTGGTGGGGCGCCCAACATTGCTGTTTTTGGGTTTTACGGCCTGTCCCCACGTATGCCCAACCACACTCGCCCGGCTGTCCCGGGCTCTGGAGTCACTGGATGCACAGAGCCGGAACGTGAATGTCTTGTTTGTCACTGTGGACCCGCACACGGATACGCCGGAACGAATGGCGCGGTATTTAAAGCAGTTTCACCAGCAAATTATCGGTCTCAGCGGCCCTGATAGGTCGCTGCAACAGCTCTACAGTCGCTTGCGTGCTTATGTCAAAAAGCTACCGGGGACCACACAAGGGTTTAACCACAGTGCGTATTTGTATGTTTTCGACGCCGACGGCACGCTGAGTGGCCACTTGAGCGGTAGCAGCAGTGTGGAAACACTCAGCGCCCAAATCCAGCAGCTACTGTCCCACCATGAGGAAACTCTCCATGCCAGACTGGAATATTACCCTGATTGATACCCTGACCAATCTGTTTAGTACAGAGCGTTTCATGCCGCATGGGTACTGTTTTTTGTGGCAACAGGAATTGCTTTGGATGCATGTGATCGGCGATATCGCCATCGCCATCGCCTACTTTTCAATTCCGATTACAATTCTGTACCTGCTGCGTAAAAACAGGCAGACCATGCCCTACCGCTGGGTTTTTAACATGTTTGCAATCTTTATTTTTTTATGTGGCGCCACACACCTGATTGAACTTGTCACCCTATGGTACCCCATCTACTACCTTGAGGGGTTAATGAAAGTTCTCACTGCAGCCGTCTCCGTCGCCACAGCAATTATGATTTTCCCCTTGATCCCCGCTCTTATGAAAAAGTTTTCACAACTGAGTTCCCTGACACAGACTGCAGAGCATGTCGACTGATACAGCTCGTTTCGCTACCGCCGGCGAAACACTCACCTATTTTCGGGTGCCGGTTATCACCACGGCAGCGGGCGTACTGATCAGTATATTTCTCTTTATGTGGAGCATCCAAAGTGGACTCACACGTCTAAAATCAGACTTCGAAAAATTTTCTGTATTTGAATCCAAAGCGTTGGAAATGCAGCTCCAGCAGCACGTTTTACATGCTGAACTGCTGCGCAGCTTTTTTGATGTTTCGGAATTTTTCTCGCAAAAGGAATTTACTGACTATGCGGAGCCGTTGTTTTCAGACCCGGCCTACAGTTACGTAGCTTGGGTGCGTTACCGGCCGGATCAAACCTACGAAACAGTCTACTCAGTCGGCACCAAGGCTCCGGCACTCAGCGACGCCCGCCTGCCGACACTGGACTCCGTGGCCCACAAAGGCGCTGTAGCGTATGAGAAACACGAAGACGGAGCCACAACGCTGGTTATTATGCTCCCTTTAGATAATGGTGAAAACGCACGGGGCCTGATAACAGTTGCATTGGATCTGGGATCGATAATTATTGAGACGCTGACCTGGAAAAAACACCAAAAGCGCGCTTATCTGTACGACGAGACTGACCTCGGAATGCCAGTTTACCGCCTCAGGCCGATGGATAGCAATGCCGAAACCTATCGCAATCAGCTTGCCGGCACTGATGACTACAAAACAACGGAACGTTTCGCCATTTATCATATTCAGCAATCCATTTCAGTCCTCAATAGAGACTGGAAAATTCTTTTCATCCCAACCTCCGAGTACTTCTCCAGCGCTGCGGAGTATGCCTCGTGGTTGGTTCTGTTGCTGGCACTTCTCATTACTGGACTGGTGGGGTATAGCGCCTTTAGATATGCCAGCGATAATCTGCGCATCACACAGGAAGTGAAACGTCAAACCGACGTAATCAATGAAAGTCAACGACGCCTGCGTGAGAGTGAGGAGCGCTATGATATCGCCGTGCGCGGCTCCAGCGTCGGCCTATGGGATTGGAACTTAAAAACTAACCAGCTGTATTGGTCAGAACGCTTCAAGAATATCATCGGTATCGATGACAACCAGTTTATCCGGCACTTTAGTGAATTTGAGAACCGACTTCACCCAAATGATCACGCCGCAGTTCTGCACGCCTTGGAGCGGCACTTCGCCGATAGAGAGCCCTTCGACACAGAGTATCAGTTAAGGCACAGCGCCGGACACTATGTCTGGATTCATACCAGTGGTCAAGCAGTGTGGGATAAAGAAGGCCAAGCCACTCGCATGGCCGGTTCTGTACAGGACATTTCAGATCGCAAGAAATCTGAAGAGCGGTTACACGACGCCTATCGCTTTCAAAAACTCGTGTTTGACACCAACCCGCTACTACTGTTTGTAAAGGACGCTGCGTTCAAAATCGTTGACGCAAATCAGCATTTTATTAATATGTATCCGCGCGCAATGCACGACGAAATTATCGGCCACACCACACTGGAAAAGTACAGCAAAAAAGATCGACAAGATTTTCTTGAGATGGATCAAAAGGCGTTTGAAGAGGGGTACTCCCGAGTCGAGGAAACTTTCACCACACCCAGCGGAGAGATCAAAATCTACGACACGCAAAAAATTCGCTTCCACAACACCCGTGGTGACCGTTTTATCCTGGGGGTTGCACTTGATATAACGGAACGTGAAGCGTTGATTCAGAAACTGGTCTCCTCCAACGAAGAGTTGGAACGTTTCGCTTATATCTGTTCTCATGACTTGCAGGAGCCGCTGCGCATGATCCGCAGCTTTTCCGAGAAACTTCTGCGCCATATGGATGACAAGCTCCAGAATGACACCAAAGCCCGGCGTTACTTTGGTTACCTCACTGAGGGCGCGGCCCGCGCTCAAAACATGATCGCCGACATCCTTACTTACGCCAGTGTAGATCGAGATACGCAAAAACCCGAAAAGGTTTCCCTCAGCGAACTGATCGATGTGACGAAAAGCCATTTGCAAGCCAATCTGGAAGAAAGCAGTGGCTGTATCACCTATGATTCCCTACCGGAAGTCTTAGGGCACAAAACTCAACTTTACCAACTGCTCTCGAATCTTATTGGTAATGCTTTAAAATATCAGAAGACTAACACCAGGCCAAAAGTTCATGTCGGTGTTTGCGAGCTGGACAGCCACTGGCAAATCGCGGTGAACGACAACGGCATAGGTATGGACAAGCGGCATCTGGTCAGAATTTTCGAGGTATTTCAAAGACTGCATCACACTGACGAATATGCAGGTACGGGCATTGGTTTGTCAATCTGCAAGAAAGTAGCAGAGCGTCACGGAGGGAGGATTTGGGTCGAATCCGAAAAAGGCGTCGGTTCCACCTTCTACTTTACGCTGCTAAAGTCAGCTGATTAGCCAAGTAATCCAAGGGGAGGCATTGAACGATGAATACAAAACTTGCCGAGATTCTACTGGTCGAAGACAACCTGGCCGATATCGATCTCACACGAGATGCATTTGCGGAGGCCAAGTTGCGCAACAACCTGCACGTCGTGCGCGATGGCGAAGATGCCGTAGACTATTTATTCAAGCGCAATAAATTCAAGTCTGCAGTAACGCCTGATATCATTTTACTGGACCTTAACATGCCCAAAATGGATGGTCGGGAAGTTCTAAAGATTATCAAGAAAGATGCCAATTTACGCCGTATCCCAACTATTGTTTTAACCAGCTCGCAGGCCGATACGGATGTTATAGAGAGTTATGACTTATACGCCAATTGCTACATTGTCAAACCGATCGATGCCACTAAATTTATCAATGTAGTGCAACAGGTGGAAAACTTCTGGGTGGAGGTCGTATGCCTGCCTCCTAAGCCGGTGTAACCAGGAGGGGCGGCATGTTGAGAAAGCCGGTGGATTCGGTGACGCAAACGCAGGCAAAGTACGAGGCCTTGAAGGCGGAGTACCAACAGTTCGCCTATGTTGTCTGTCACGATTTAAAATCACCTTTACGACACATCGATGGTTTCACCAAGCGCATTAAGAAGCGCTTGAAGGATACATTGGACGAGAAGAGCCGGGAAGATTTCGCGGTAGTGGATAACAGCGTTGCGCGCGCCGAAGCGTTGTTGGAGGCACTGCTGGCGTTTTCACGCTTAAGCACCACAGAGGAACCCCTCGGCCCGGTCGACTGTAACGCACTCGTCAAGCGGACGCTAACGCAATTATTCGACACAGATGGGGGCGAACAACTAATAGCGGGACCACTACCGGTAATTGACGGATACAGGAAACAGTTGGCGACACTTTTTTATCACCTCTTGCATAACGCAAAGCACTATCAGCCAGCGGGCCAAGTCCCGGCTGTCTCGGTGGCCGCAGTTGAGATAGAACACTATTGGCAATTTACGCTCACTGATAACGGTATAGGCATTGCAGCTAATAGAATCGGTCGAGTTTTTGACATATTCACCCGGGCGGCTCGTGAAACCGATTACCCCGGTCTCGGCCTGGGGCTTACCCTGGCAAAAAAAGTGGTGCAATGTCATGCCGGAGAAATCCGGATCGAGTCAGAAGAGGGAAAAGGTACGACTGTATTTTTTACCCTGTCAAAATACTTGTCAGCAGATCGCGCAACGCAGCGCTCATCATCATAACGGGACAGCCACCCATTCCCAATTCTGCTGCATGGACATGAACATCACCAAAGTTAGCGACGCCAACACCCGGGCCAGAGTCAGTTACCCCGATGCGCTTTGAAACGCTCAACAGTGTGCATATACCTTTCCGAAAGCCCCGCCGCGGGCTCTCGCCAACCGAGTGCTTCCGCCTTCGAAAACCAAGCCAGATTCTGTCGCTGCAACGAGTCGAGCCGCCGTCGCTCGGCTTGGCTTCGCGGCAGACCTGCCGCTTTCATCGTGGCTAATTCGCTATGCAGCATTCGCGCATAAAGGTTTCCCTTTAGTAGCACAGCGTTAACAAACTTGGGGTGGTAACCCAACATTAAATCAACCGTCTTATGCGCTATATCGTACTGGCCACTATCGAGATAAGCCTGCCCCAAATCATAGAGCATCAGCGCCACCGCCTCTTTTTTAGTCAAACTGCGCAGGTAGACCCCCTGCTCGATCGCCTCCGGTCGAATCCCGAATTCTTCGACATACCTGGCATCGCTCAGCAGCGTGCCCGAAGTCGTTTCAATATTGGTCGATTTTTTGTCTGCATCGGTATAGCGCACAAACATATGGTGAGGTGCAAGCACCAAATTCACACCGACACCCAGTCTTTCACTGAGCAACAGCAATAAAATCGGCATTGATACACAATTTCCTTTTTTGGTGGCCATATAGTTGACCACCGACTTTCCCCTCGGCTTCAACGTTCCCATCGGGTCGTCGAGATCATATCGATAGGCCTGCTGGTGATTCCATGGGCCCGCGGTGTACAGGTAACGTATGGCTGTGCCCAGTTTTTCCAGGGACGACGGGCCGTATTCGGGCATGGTTTTGATCGTCGCCACGATATTACTGATATTTCTTTCACTCGCGGCAACATCCATATCGTCGTAGAGAGCGGCCTCGATCAAAAAACGTGTGCGCGCCAGATCAATTTCATCTTCCGGCAGAGCTAAAAACCTCTGTATTTTCTCAACAACATCTGTGGACCGATACTCTGCATCGGCCACTACAGAAAAGACTATAAGAAAAGCAATTAACGCACGCGTATACACCACAACATGCCTGCTGGCGCAATGGGGGATTATTTGTATGCCAATGCGCCTGCGCTTATCGAGGAGCTGCTCGCTCCATCTAAAGGCCGTCAACGCATATACCAGAGTTTTCACTTTCAACTTCACGCTGGCTCTCACTATCGACATTGCTAGAGGGTGTATCACCGTCAGTGCTATCCTCGCCCAGGCCATCGGCAACTTCGCCTGGGCCCTTTGCATACACCTGACTATCGGCATTATCGAGGTATCTACTCAACTCATCGCTATCGGTTTGGGAATTCGACGGATCGGCCACTACCAAACGGGCCAGTACCGGGTCGTAATAGCGTGCATTTAAAAACATCAATCCACTGTCATCCAGACGTTCGCCTATAAAGCTGTGAGTCTCGATATGTTCACTGGATTGACTTAACTGCTCCCCGAATGCCGCATAGGTATAACGCTGTATCATATCGCCATTGCTGTCGGTTACCGCCTGCACCGACTGTAAGTGATCTTTGTGCAACCAGAAAGTTTGCCCGGCTTCGCGTTTCGTGTCCTCCGGCAGATATTTCGTGATCTCACCGTCGCGAATCTCCAGGTTATTGACATACAAAGTGGTCACACCATTTTCGGTTTTCTTGACGCGCTCGCCATTGGGACCGTAGAGAAAAGTGCTGCTGTCAATGCGAAGCGGGCGATCGCGACCGTCGTACTCGATCTCGCGACCACTGCCGGCAACCATATTGCCGTTGGCGTCATAGCGGTAATCCGAGTGCGCGCCGGCCGACAACACCGCGTGAGGCCGATCACTGCCGGGAGCGGGATAATCGTACACCCCCACCCTGGAATTGAAAATCATATTGTCGACAGTGTCATAATCAAACGTCTGACTAAGCATCGTATCGTCGATATTGGCGGCACTCTTTAGCCGATACAAATCGTCATAAACATAGGCCCAGCTTTCATTGGCAAAACCACTGGTGATTGTCGTTATCAACCCGATGGAATCCCGCTCGTGGACAATGGCCTGAATACTGCGCCCCCCGGCCCGGGAGTTGATGGACATCAGCCAGTCGTTGTCGTCATTGTAACCATAATCGGTAGTCACCCCATTGGCCAATACTTTCTGGACCATCATGCCGTGATCGTTGTAGGAAATACTCTCGATCAAGCCCGGTATTCCCTGCAGGCGACCGGCAGCATCATAGCGCCAGGGTTGGGTATCACTGCCGATCAGATCACCATCGGGATAGCGCTGCCAGCGGATTCGGCCAGCGGCGTCAAAACCGGTATCAAAGGCGTAAGTGTTACCGTCGATATGGTGGGTGCTTTGCACCGCACGACCAGCCGCATCATAGTTGTATCCCACCGTCATGTTTTCATTACGGGCTGTGCTAAGGCGACCGACATTAAAGTATCCGCCGTACGCTTCATCGTAGATATACTCATTGATTTCAGCGTCGGGTGTACCGGCGCGATAAGTCTCCCTGCGTTTACGACCGAGCAAATCGTACTCGTAGCGGGTGCGCTGGCCGAGGGCATCGGTGCTGGCGAGCTGACGCCCGACATCGTCATATTCATACGACCTGATCCCTAAATCCGGATCGTCAATCCGGGTTTGCCGGCCAAGCGAGTCAAAGTCATAGGTCCAGGTATTGCCGACATTATCGACTATGCCAACAATGCGACCCAGCGCGTCAAACGACATCCGGGTAGATACGCTCCGATCGTTTAAGAAACGGTCGCTTTGCACGCGCTGTCGATAGGCATCGTAGTGCGCGACACTGCGTTTTTGCTGATGATTGGTGCGTACCACTTTTTCAAAATAGGGGCCGTGCAGATAGTCCCAGCGAGTTATACGGCCATCGGCTTCAGTGGTTTGGATCAATCGGTCTAAACCATCGTGGTAACTCAAGCTCCACCGCGGTGTCGTCGTCGCGCGATGCCAGTCACTGTTCGCAGCCACCAACCCCCGTTGGTTAAAGCGTGTCAAGTGTTGCAATACAGCGCCGTCGCCGGCCGGTTTTTGACTCTGGTAAACGCGCTCGAAACCGTCCAAAAATTCACGCCGCCAAAGATCGGGCTGACCATCCGCCCCGGGTGTTACCACCTCAGTGAATTGCGTTTGGGGATCGCCGTAATGATTGTAAGCCGTGATCTCGAAATCGTCACCGGGAAAATCAACCCGGGTAACCCGGCACAATGCATCGTACTGCGAACGTGTAACTTGGTTATTCTCATCGGTCGCCAGGCGTTCCACGCCACAGACGGGGTCCCACTGCATCAGTGTTTTGTGGCGGGTGTCACCGGTAAAATATAACGGCTTGCGGGTTTCAACCACAAATTGTCGGTCGAGTTCATCGTAGATAAACTCCGTTCGGGCCCCCACTGCATCGTAGGCGTTGATGATATTGCCCTCGGCATCGTATTGCGCCCGCGAGGACACAAAGCGATTTTCAGTGTTGAGCCAGTGCTGCTCTTCGGTGCGATTGCCCACCGTCGGCGCGCTAGACCAGGTGGCGGCATTGTCGTAGAGGTAGCGCACCTCGGCGACTTTACTACCGCCGTCGGCAAGCCCGTCAAAAGTTTCAACTCTGGCAGGCAGATTCACGATATAGTCATCGGTATTGGGCACATAGGTGGTTCTAACAGTGCGTTCATCACCTTCGAGCGTCACATCGCCCAACAGGGTTTTACTCACCACATTGCCGAAGTCATCAAATGTTTTTTCGATACCAATTCTCTTGTACTCGCGGTTGTGCCCAACGGTTTCAGTTCGCCCGGTGACCAGTGCTGTATGCGGGACCCGGGTGAGATCTACATCGTATTGATAGCTGAGGCTGCGGGTAAAGGTGCTGTCGCCGTTGTTGCGCGAGATATCGGCAATCTGTCCCCGAGTGGCCAAATCCAGCCGATAAGTTGCCCGTTCATAAGGACAGACCGACTCTCCCTGGAGGCAGGGCAGATACGCGGTAACGCGGGCAAAGCCCATAAACAGCCGGGCTTTCTTGTCTTCCACCCCCACCCAGTAGGTATACTCTGTGCGGCGCACGCTATCGCTGCGGTTGCGGCCGTCGTCCTTACTGATCGCTGTCACTGTCTGCACGATGCGCGGATTAAAGAGGTTGAACCAAGCGGAGGACGGTGTGTACTCCACGCGGGTGGTGCCGCCAAAGTGATTGGTTACTTCAACGAGCTTCAGGTGCTGGTTGGGATCGGTAAGCCGAACAAAATTGCTGCCGTTGTCGGTGTTGTGACATTGATAGTCGGTGCGACCATCACCGTTAAAATCACCGAGAGAAAAGGTATTAACCCGATTCTCTTTACAAAAGACGGACCCGGTACGTGCGGTAAAGGTACCATCGCCTTTGGAAAAGGCGATGGCGGTGGTGCCGGACCGGCGATCGTGGCATTGCAAGTCAGTTAAGTAATCCCCATTAAAGTCGCCCAGAGAAAAGTTGTCGGCGCCAGGCGTACCTTTGCAAAACCTGGGGCCAGCCACTATGGCAAAGCTGCCGCCGCCTTTTGAGAGCGCTACCGAATTATCGCCTTTCAGAATGTTGTGGCATTGCAAGTCGGTCGCGCCGTCGCCGTTAAAATCTCCCAGAGAAAGTCGATATTCGGTACTACCCAGACAGTAGTTTATTCCACCCACGGCGACAAAAGTGCCGTCCCCCCTGGACAGCCTAATACCGTTTTCCTGTCCCTGTCGACACAGGTAGTCGGTTTTACCATCGCCGTTGAAGTCACCGAAAGAAAGCGTACCGCGCTTGCATGTTTCGGGACCCATCGCCAGCGTGAAGGTACCGTCGCCGTTGGAGAACTGCACCCAGGTCTGGCCGTCTCGGGCCCGCTTACAGTGGTAGTCCGTCTTGCCGTCGCCATTAAAATCCCCCAGCGAGAAGATATTGGGCTCGGTGCACCACTTCTCTCCTTCACGCACAAAAAAGCCCAAACCGTGGCTGGATTCCTTGATCCAGTTCTTGCCGTCCCGCCGGCGGTGACATTGGAAATCGGTTTGGCCATCGCCGTTGAAGTCGCCGAGAGAAAGCTGCTCTCCGCCACACCAACTGCCGTCGTCCATAAACTCGAAACTGCCATCGCCGTTAGACAGGCCGATGCGGGTGCCGCAACGATAGTCGGTGCGGCCATCGCCGTTAAAGTCACCGCCGGAGGAAAAATTCCCTGCACACCATCTCACACTGTCTGCCACACGGGTGACCGGATCGACGGTTTCCTCGGCGTAGCGCATCTCGATCGGCGCCAGGGTGGTGCCCGGGTCCGTCACTATGCCGTCGCTGTCGACCACAGCATCGCGGCCATGGGTTGTCACTCGACTCAGCAGCGACTTTTTTGACCCGGCGCTTTGCGTATAGCTCAAGGAATAGCTATTGCGCCGCTCGTCACCCACCCGTACATCGATGGTTTTTAAGCGGTACCGGGTTTTTACCATGCCTCTCCCCGTGGCCCGAAAAATCGGGTCCGGTCGTGTCTCCCAATAGAAGTTAACACTGGCGCGGTTGTAGAAAATCTTTTTGATATAACAGTCTTTTTGCGGCGTAGAGCTGGTCGGGAAGATACCGCCAGCACCGTCGCACCAGTACCAGTAGGTGACTTGGTTACCATGGGTATCCAACATCGCACTCAGCGCCCAGCGGAAGGTGGTTTCCGGTGTATTCGGCGGAAAACCTGTCGGGTTCGACAGATCGCGCAACTGACGGGTATAGATAAAACGGGTGCCGTCTTTGAACGTGAGCGTCCATTTATTCGCTTCGCTGTCGAGGGTAAGGCGCTGGTAGCTTTCGACCTTGGTAGTGTGCGTGCCGCCGTTTTGACACCCCGGGCTCGACATGTCGGGGGTACAGGGAATAATATCGATAACACTGCCGTTAAACAGAAAAATATCCGTATCGTCATAGCGCGGTGCGCCGCGCCCCGGGGAGGCCCGGGTAATAGTCGACAACCCACCGATATGCCAGCCCAGCCCCAGTTGGCCATTGCGGCTGTTAGACTCGTACTTCAAGGCGAGGGCCGGTGTCAAATCCCGATACTTGGGTAAGTCGATATCAATTGTGGTCGTATACTCACCATTAAATGCGTGCGTATCGTAACTGATCTCACCGGCGTTGGCGGCATCGCTGCTCACGGTACCGTCAACCTCACTGACTCCGACTGTGCTGGCGGTCGCCGCCTCCTTGTCTGCCACCGCCACGGAGGCCGGGCTGGGTTGCCCGTCGGCGGGCGCCGCAACGGTCTCGGCAGGCACCGCAACCGTCTCACTATCCGGGGTATCTGCATTCGACGGCACCGTGGCCGCAGCGGTGTCGCCGGCCTCAGTCGACACCGCAACAGCCACTCCCGCGTCGCCGCCTGTCTGACTCGCCGATACAGTGTCGAATCCACAGCTAAACACCAAGAAAAACGCCACACCTAAGCCTGATCTATTCATAGTCTTTCCTATTATCAGATGAGTCGTGTTAACGATAAAACCTCAACTTCCCGCTGAGCCGAAAAGCCGACGACAAACCGTCCGGTTAACGTTTGGGAGCCGGCTCATCGGCATGGGGATTCGGCTCATCAGGCCTCGCCCCCGGGCTGGCGTTATCCAGCGGCGCAACGGGTTCGACATCACTGGGCAATCCGGGCTGCGGTTGCCGGCCCGGCTCGGGAAATGCATTTTTATCCAATATATCCTGCAGGTCATTCAACCGGTCCGACAAGCGCTGCGCCTTCTCCAGCGCTTTTTGACGCGCGTCTTCAAGTTGTTCCATTTTGTCTTTTATCGCTTCCCGTTCCTCCTCGGTCAGTTCACCCTGTTGTTCGTCCTCCTGCTCGACGGCGTCTTCGGACTTACCGGGCTGCTGCCCGCCCGGGTCCGCATCGGCGTGCTCACCGGCACCACCGTCATTCTCAGCCGCGGCCTCGCTGTCGGTATCTTGTGGATCATTGGCTTCGGCAGACAAGCCGCTGGGGTCTCTGACAAACACCGGGTTGTTAAACGCATAAGCGTAGCGATTAAGTCCGACACCATCGCCCAACGGATCGGAGGGGTCTGCTGACACAAAGCGAGCCAGTACCGGCCGGTAGTAACGGGTAGTAGTGGACAGCGGCCCGCAACAATAAGAATACCCGGCCTGCGGCGCGGATTCGGCGCGGGTTTCTACAGTAGCTACCGCACTAAAGCCACGCCAACAAAACGCGAGGGCCGCCACCAGTATCAACACTTTTCTCATTCCTGTTCACCTTCCCGAGGTTGGGCAAGAATCTAGACAGGCGATAGCCAGAGAGACGATACGTTGCGGCGCCGCTGTTACCGGGTATATGCCAACTATGCACTAAAGGTGCACATTTAATACTCGGTTGCGCCGCCAGCGCTTTCACTGCGGTGGCAATTGTGCTGGTCGACCGCGGATAAATCGCCTCACTCGATCCAATGAAACTTTTTCGCGCAATTTTTTGATCCAGTTAACACACTGGGTCCGGGGATCAGCTCAGTGCCGCCCCAAATACGGGTTAGCGATAAGGATGACGCAGGAGGGGCATGCGGGTAAGCTGCCTGATCCATCTCCGAGCACATAGGCAAGCGGCACCGCAGTATGGGCAAACGGCACCTTAATCGAGGGGATCCAGGCGCGTATATCCTTGTCCGCAAACCATTAACCCAGCATCGTTGTCATTCACACCAGCGACTCGCGACAACGGCTTGTTTTTCCCCCGCCAGAAACGCCACCCGGGGCCTGTAACACTATATCCTTCAGTCAGGCCCTGAGCACAGTTGCGCCACTTGGAATACACCCACAGGTCAATTAAGCTACGCCATGGAATAGCTGGAACCTGCGCAAACCGGGGTTTCAACTGTTGCGCTTAACGACTACTGTTAACCATTGCCGTTAACTATTGCCTTCAACTATTACCTTCAACCACAGCAAGCAGGGGGTGTCAGTCTTGGCTACACAAAAGATTCGATTGGGTATTATGGGTTTCGGCCATATCGGCAGGCATCTCTATCGCCTGGCGCTGGAGGGCGATGACATAGAAATCGTTGCAGTCTGCGACATCGGCAAGCCGGAAATTATTCACTACCTGTTGGAGACCGAGGGGGTCGAAGGCCTGGATTGTACCCTGGATGGGAACTACCTGCGCAATCCGAAATTCTCCACCCGGATTCTCAACGGCTCGCACCCGAGCGATGTACCCTGGGACCTGTTCGAGGTGGATTTCGTCATCGACGCCACCCGCAAATACGACGGTCGCGACGATATGCAGGCCCACCTGGACGCCGGCGCTAAACGGGTCATTATCGCAATGCTGCCGAAAGATCATATCGACCGCTTTGTAATACCGGGTATCAACGACGACACCATTAAGGCCGGGGACCGTATGATTTGCGCCGGCTCGGCCACCACCGGCGCCCTGGCGACCGTGCTGAACGCCGTCGACAGGGCCAATCTCAAAGTCGACTACGCGATTATGACGTCGGTCCACGCCTACACCAGTGACCAGTCTCTGCAGGACGCCGCCGGCGAGGACTACCGCCGCAGCCGCTCGGCGGCGGAGAACATCATCCCCAATACCAACCTGTCGCCCGCCTGGGTTGAAAAAATTATGCCGCAGTTTGCCGGCCGCCTGTGCGGCAACGCCCTCAATGTGCCGGTTCAGAAAGGTTCGATGCTCGATTGCACGATTATTTTCAAGGACCCGGCCGTTACTGTGGAGGATGTCAACACGGCTATCGTCAAGGGCGCGGAGCAGACCCCCAACCTACTGGCAGCCACCGCTGAGCCGATTGTGTCATCGGATGTGATCGGCTGCCGGCAGTCGGCACTGTTCGACCTCAAAGCGACTATTAAATCGGGGCAGAAAATGGTCAAGACCATCGCCTGGTATGAAAGTGTCGGCCACGCCTGTCGCATTATCGATGTGGTGCGGGCCTATGCCGACCTGGAACAAGCCAATCTGGAAAAAGGAGAATAATCGTGCGAGTTGCAATCAACGGTTTCGGGCGCATCGGTCGCGCGGTCTTTCGCATTCTGGATCAAAGAACCGATATACAGGTAGTCGCCATCAACGATCTGTTCGACCCGGCGGCACTGAAATACCTACTCAGCTTCGACACGGTCATGGGCCGTTTCAAGGGCCCGCTGGAACTGCAGGACAACCACCTGAAAACCGCCCATTCCGATGTGACCATGCTGGCCGAGCGGGACCCGGACAACCTGCCCTGGGGCGACCTCAATATCGATGTGGTGGTGGAATCCACCGGTGCGTTCCGGGCCAAGGCGCAGTTGGAAAAACACCTGCAGGCCGGTGCCAAGCGGGTGATCCTGACCGTGCCCGCCAAGGATGAGATCGACTACACCGTGGTACTGGGTGTCAACGACGACGGCCTCACCCCCCAGCACCGTATCGTCTCCAACGCCAGTTGCACCACCAACTGCCTGGCGCCGATGGCCAAGGTCCTCAACGACGCCTTCGGCATTGCCGAAGGGGTGATCAACACGGTGCACGCCTACACCAACGACCAGCGCCTGGCCGATGTGCCCCACTCCGACTGGCGTCGCAGCCGTGCGGCCGCCGAGAATATCATCCCCACCTCCACCGGCGCCGCCAAGGCGGTAGGTGAGGTGCTGCCGGAGTTGAAGGGCAAGCTCGACGGTATCGCCTCGCGGGTGCCGGTGCCAGACGGCTCGGTGGTGGACCTGGCAGCGGAGCTGAATCAGGACGTCACCGTGGAAGACATCCACACTGCCGTCAAAGAAGCCTGCGCCACCGAGGCGCTGCACAACATCCTGCAGTTTACCGACCAGCCCCTGGTCTCGTCCGATATCATCGGCAACCCCCACTCTTCCATTTACGACGCCAGCTTTACTCAGGTGGTGGGCAAGCGCTATGTCAAAACCCTGAACTGGTACGACAACGAATGGGGCTACTCCTCCCGGGTCTGCGATCTGCTGGCCAGGATGGCCAGCTTTTAAGCAGCCGGCTCCACGTCGGCCGTTGCGGTGTCGTTGTCGCCGTAACGGCTGACGGCCACCTGCCCGCGCTTTTCATCGACGGTCAGTAACAACAGCAGACCGACGACGAAAAACAGCAACGTCGACAGCAGTGCCAGGCGGTGGTCGCCGCCGCTGAAATAGCTGATCACACCGTAACTCACCGGCCCCACTATCGCCGCCACCCGCATGGCCAGACCCCACAAACCAAAAAATTCCGCGGTGCGCGCCGGTGGGGTGAACTGCCCGATCAACGCCCGCCCGGCCGACTGAGTCGCGCCCATAGCGAGACCGATAAGGTTGCCGGCGATCCACATATCCAGCGGCTGCGACGCGCGAAAGACCACGGCGACCGCCACTATCCAAATCAGTAGTGTGATCGCCAGCGTGCGTATGGAGCCGAGTTTGTCCTGGATCAGCCCGAACACCACCGCACCGAGCGCCGCGGTAAAGTTGACCACCAGGATCAACAGAATAATATCCTGCTGCGACAGCCCCACCACCTCCTGGGCATACACCGCCGCCAGCACAATGACCGTGCTGACGCCGCTTTGGTAGACCGCCAGCGTCAGCAGAAAACGAAACAGGTCCCGGTAGTGGGAGGCCTCCCTGAGCGTGTGCAGTACCCGCCCCAGCCCCCGATTCAGGCCGACCCGGCCGGCCTGCAACAGAGAAAATTGCCGGGTGACGGGGGCCACCGGCACCGCCCGCTCACGCAGCCATAAAAACGTCGGCAGCGCCGCCAAGGCAAACATCACCGCAACGATCAGCATGGTTACCGGTACATACTGGCTGGCATCGGCGCCGCGGCCCTCGGCCCAGTTGATATAGAGCAGGCACAACACCAGCGACAGTATGCCGCCGAAATAACCCAGCCCCCAGGCAAAGCCCGATACCCGGCCCATATTTTTTCTGTCGCTGATCTCCGGCAAAAAGGCGGAAATCAGGTTTTCGCCACTGGCAAACATAACATTGGAGATAATCACCAGCGTCATGGCCATCACCAGGTCGCCCGCCCCGGCCAGCGCGAGCAACGCCGTGCCCGCGACACAACCGATGGTGGTGACCACCAACAGCGGCTTTTTGATCGCGTGATAGTCGGCGATGGCTCCGAGCACCGGCGCCGACAACAGCACGATGGCGTTGGCGATCCCCATGGCCAGGGTCCACAGGAAAGTGGCGCTGCCGCCGTTGTCGGCATTCAGGCTACTCGCCACCACACCGACGAAATACACATTGAAAACCGTGGTGAGCACCACCGTGGTGTAACCCGAGTTGGCGAAGTCGTACATCGCCCAGGCAAACAACTCGCGCTTTTGCGGCTTATCCGCGGGCGCGTGCCGCGTATCGATACCTTGATCCGTCATTTATCCACTCCACTTTTCACTTCACCTGCGCAGTCCATCACCTGCCGTCCAACCTTCGTCGGTGAGGATTCTCCGCCGCACAATGGCCGCTGAACGTCAGCCGGCAGACATGGTCCGCAAACCACAGGCCCACGAAGGCCGCCGCGGGCCGGGTGCGACAGGCCGCCACGCGGCTTCCCGGCCGCCCACCATAACATATACCGCAGCAACGCATAGAAACTTCATGAAATGTCACCGTCGTTGATAGTTAACGTCACTGCAAATGTATGGATATTTTCTAAAATAATCTGCCAGCGGACCCGCACTGCCGGCACCGGCAAACTGCCGGCGTCGGGAATAGCAATGCCTTAAGCAAAAGCGTGCCAATTGGCCGGTTTGCCGCTGGGTAGGGCTTTCAGAAACACGTCGTGAACCCGTACCTGGGGACTCGCCTAAAGCGCCTACTTTTGGTCCCGACAGCATCCCTGCTGTCGAGAGTTTCTGGAAGCCCTACCCAGCGGCAAACCTACCTCCGATATTCTTAGCCGAGATCGATAGGGATAACGAGGGTCGATAAATTGTGCAAATTCGCTTAAAGCAATGCCATCCCCGGCATCGGGTAACTTTCAGCTTCTACCACCTTTGCCAGTCAACCGATAAGCGAGTTGCCATGACCACCGACCAACCAGCCATGACGATCGATATCATTGAGAAGATGGGTGCGCGTATCCTTTCGCTCGATGACAACCGGGTAACCGCCACCATGCCCCTGGCTCCCAACGTCAACCATGTCGGCACCATGTATGCGGGCAGTCTGTTTACCCTGGCCGAGTTCCCCGCCGGCGCCCTGTTCGTGCGCCGGGTGGACACCCGCAAAATACTGCCCATAGTGGCGGAGGTAAAAATACGGTTTCGCCGCCCGGCGCTGACCGATGTGTTTATGTCGCTGGAGATTGCCGAGGCAGAGTTCGAACGCCTGCAGCGCGAGACCCTGGCCGAGGGCAAGAGCAGCCTGATCAACCACCAGGAGCTGACCGATACCAATGGCGAAGTCGTCGCTATCGCAGAGGCCCGCTACGTCTGGCTGAAGGCGCCCTGAAATCCGGCCGGGGTCCAGACCGCTGGCACGAATTTGCCTGTGGCTTTTTGCGATAAGGCGCCGACAGTCGATATACTTGGCAACCGGGCAGCCGTGCCTGCATCACCGGAGTCAAGCCATGAGCGATACCAGCCAGCTGCAAGCCATCATGTTCGCCGATGTGTCGGGCAGCTCGGCGCTGTACAAACGCGTGGGCAACCTCGAGGCAAAAAGCCTGATCGACGAAACTATCGGCACTATGCGGGCCCTCACGGAGGCCAATAACGGTATCGTGGTAAAAACCATTGGCGATGAAGTCATGGCGCGCTTCGATCACCCCGAGGCCGCCTGCAGCGCCGCCATCGCCATGCAGCAGGGCAGTCAGGACGGCAACGGCCTGGCCATTCGCATCGGCCTGGCTTATGGCGCGACCCTGCTGGTGGACGGCGATGTGTTCGGCGATACGGTCAACGATGCGGCCTGCGTCGCCCATATCGCCCGCGCCCGGCAGACGGTTGTCACCCAGGCGATAGTGGACGAGTTGCCGCCGTCATTGCGCGACGCCTGCCAGGAGTTTGACCGCATCCCCATCAAGGGCGAGGGCCAAATCTCGTTGATCTACCGCCTGCAGTGGGAGCTGCCCGACCAAACCTACAGCGCCACGCGCGTCATGGCACTGCAGGAACTCAGCGGGGATAATCCCGCCAGCCAGCGCCTGACCCTGGCTCACAGCGACGGCGAATTGCAGCTTACGCCACAGGAGACACCGTTTGTGATCGGCAGGGACCCGCGGCGTGTGGATCTCTTTATCAATACCAGCCTCGCCTCCCGCGACCACTGCCATATCGACTTCCGCCGCGGCAAGTTTGTACTGGTGGACCACAGCACCAACGGCACCTATGTCACCACGCCCGGTCACGAACCGATTTACCTGCGCCGCGAGGAAGTGCCGCTGCAGGGCGAAGGCAGTATCGGCATCGGCGGCCAGACCGATAAACCCAGCACCGAAGTGATTCGTTTTCGCCTCAGCTAAGCGGCAGTGCGCTGCCCTACTCAGCCTCAATAGAATAAAAAAGTCTATTTTTTTATTTTTTAATTCTTTTTGGCTTTTAAAAAGAAACAAAAATGACACAAATCGTTTAAATCCCGACCAGCGACTAGATCGATTTGTTCTACTCGGCCTCTTCTGAAACTGCTGAGAGAATTAAGACGTCACAGCCGGGACAAAAATTCCATTTGGCAAGTTAAGATTCACTCACCCCCCTGTGCAAGAGGCTGGTAGCCCCCGGGCCGACGCCTGGAATGGCTGAGCAGTCACGCCGATGAACCGCTTACATTTTCCATACATTTCGATCTAAAAAGAGGCTTTATAATCCACAGCGATCAGGGCAAGATGATCCATACTTCTGGAAACAGGAGCTTGGCGAGATGACGAGAAGTACGGACCATAGAAATACAAACCAAATAAGCGCGAACCAGATAAGTACGAACCAAGTAAGCACGAGCGAGAAAAGCAAGAGCAAGAGCAAGAAAAGTACGAACAAAACTGAAAACAAAGACAACACGACAAACACAAACAAGACAAAGTACACAAAACAGTTGAACAAACCGTCGCCCGGCGACGCCAACCTCGGAGCAATTGTTTTGACGGATCGAATACACCCACTGCCGTTCTATATGGCCACCCTGCTTCTGGCACTGAGTGCCATCGCGCCCCAGCTCAGTTGGGCTGAAAACAGCGACGATATATTCATCCCCGATAACCTCTTGTTTTACAACCCCCTCAAGCAGACCGATAATCGCGTGGAAATTTCCGCACTCCCCAGCACCACCGGTCTCGATAACCAGGCGCTGGAACAGGCCGCCATGCATTTTCGCGACAACCAGATGAACTCGACCCAGCGGGCGCTGAACTACCAGTGGTTGCATCAACATCACCACCAGACCGATCTCGAACACGATAGTAAGGTCTTGTCCAAGTTGTTGAAAATGGGCTTGCGTACTTACTGGGACAATATGCAAAAGCCGGGATTTATGACGGGAAAGAACAGCCTGGGTACGGGTTCCGGCAGCAAAAAGTCCTACCGCAGCAGTTTCACCAAAAGTGAGGTCGACTACGACCTCAAGATTTCCGGCAATAAACTGAAACTGTCTATGGACTATAAGTTTTAAACGCTACTTCACACATCTGCTACAATCAGGCCCGCACAGTTCAGCGGGCCTTTTTATTTATGCCATCGACAACCGCGCCGACGCCGGCCGATTCCATCACCAACCCCAGTGCCGGCCCACTGCGCCGTGTCGCCGCGCTGGTTTACGACAGTCTGTTGCTGATCGCACTGAGTCTGGCCTACGGATTCTTGGGCGTGGCGATAACGGTAGTGATAACGGGCGCCGACCCGCAAACTCTCGAGCCGATCGCTGCCAGTCCCTGGCTTTTCATTGGCTGGGTCATCACCCTCGCCCTGTTTTACTGTGTGTTCTGGCGGCGCGGTGGCCAGACCCTGGGGATGCGCGCCTGGCGCCTGAAACTGGAGCGCGATACCGAGGGTGACGGCGGCGGCACAATCCCCGGGTGGCGCGAATGTCTGTTGCGTTGCCTGGTAGCACCCCCGGCCCTGGCCGCTGCCGGTCTCGGTTACTGGTGGTGCTATTTCGATCCCAAAGGCCGCAGCCTGCAGGATCGACTCAGCGCGACGCGCGTGGTGGTGGTACCGAAGGCCGGACGCTGAACTGGAGACTGGCGCCAGGCCGTCCGCTCGGTCAAAGGCTCCGGCGCAGCAACACCACCCCGACCGCCGCACAAATCAAAATCGGCACCAACACCGCCAGCAGCGGTGAAAACCCGAATACCAGACTCGACGGACCCAACAGGTCCTGGCTGGTGCGAAACACAATGCCCACCACCACCCCGCTGAACACCCGAAAGCCCATGGTGACTTCCCGCAGCGGACCAAAAATAAACGATATGGCAATCAACACCAGACTCGCCGCGGCCAGCGGTTGCAACAGTTTTTGCCAAAATGCCAGCCAGTATTCATCACTGCCGAGACCCTGCTGCCCGAGGTAAGTAGCGTAGGAATACAGACGTCGAATCGACAGCGCTTCGGGCGGCAGCACCAGAATATTCAGCAGCGCCGGTGATATCCCGGTGCGCCAGCGGCGGGTGGTGAACGTACTGGTGGTGATCTCGGCCCCGCTCAGGTCGGTAACCTGCCCCTGTTCCTCGAGCCAGACGCCGCCGCCCTGGTAGGTCGCGCGTTTGGTGAAACTGGAGAACACCAGTTGGCGGCGCTCATCGAAACCGTAGCGGGTCACCCCAAACAGCACGCCGTTGGGCAGTACCGCGTTGAAATGCATATACTCATCGCCCTCGCGACTCCACAGGCCGCGCCGCGATTGCAGGGCGCGGTCCTCACCCTGGGCCAGCGCGCGCCGGCTCTCGGCGATCTGGTCGGTATAGGGTATGACATATTCACCCAGCGCCAGGCCCAGCGCCATAAACCACAGCACCGGCTTCAGCACCATCCAACTCACCCGCGCCACCGACACGCCGGCGGCCCGCATAACCACCAGCTCACTGGCACCGGCCAGACTGCCCAACCCCCACAGGCAACCCACCAACACCGCGAAAGGTATCTGTTCGTAAAGACGCGCGGGCAGGGTCAGCCCCACATAGATCAAAACCTCCAACCCCGTATACGCGTCTTTCCGATCGCTCATCTCGTCGACCAGGGCGGAAATCCCGTCCAGCGCCACTAACACCAGCAACACCGTGGCAACCGAACCGATAATGGCGCGGCCCACATAGCGGTTGAGCCTACGCATCACTGCCCTCTCCCCCCTGCGCCTGCAGCGCCGGTCGCCGTCGCAACCAGGACCTCCAGCTCCCCGCCGTCAACAACAGCAGAGCAATAACAAAAAATATCGAGTGCACCGCCCAGAGACCGAAGTGCACCGGCAGACGGCCGTCCTCGATTGCCCCGCGGGCAGAACTCAGAGAGACCAGGTAAATGATGTACAGCAAAATAGCGGGTATCATTTTCAGGTAGCGACCCTGGCGCGGACTGGTCTTACTGAGGGGCACTGCCATCAACGTCAAAATCACCACCAGCACCGGAATTGACAGCCGCCACTGCAGCGTCGCCTGATCGACGAGCTTGTCCGACCCCAATAGCGCCCGGGTGGGAGTCGAGTCTGCCTTAGCCTTGCGCTTTTCGCGTGCGTGGGGCTGCTCGAGGCGCTGGGCGAACTGCGCAAACCGGGTGATACGGTAGTCGGCCTCTCCGGGTCGCCCCTCGTAGCGGTGGCCGTTTTTCAAAATCAGATAACGCTGGCCGTTCTCCTCATGGGTAATCTGATTGCCCGACTCCGCCACGATAACCGCCAAATCAGCACTCGCCGACCCGTCGGCCATCTGCGCCATAAACACCCCAAACATCTGCTTGCGATCACTGCTGAGCGACTCGGCATAGGTGATACTCTGGCCGTTGCGCATGGCCTCGAAGCGGGCCGGCGTCAGGGCGTCGAACTCGGTGCGTTTGCGCTGCTCGCTGAGGATCGCCTCGGCCCGCTCCGCACCCAGCGGGCTTACAAACAGACTGAAACCGGCCACCACCATCGCCACACCCAGCGCGGGTATCAGGGAGTACCCCAGCAGTCGCCGTTGGCTCATACCGCAGGCTGACAGCACCGTCATTTCACTGTCCATATACAAGCGCCCGTAAGCGAACAGGATCGCCAGGAACAGACCCAGCGGCAGGATCAACTCGAGAAACCCGGGCAGGCGGTAACCCATGACGGCGAACAACACATCGGAGGCAAGTTTACCGGCGGCGGCATCCGCCAGATACTTTACAAAACGGGCGCTTAGGGTGAACATCAACAGCACCGCGCTGACGGCTGTCATACTGAACAGCACCTCGCGGGCCAGGTATCGAAATACAATCACAGCAGCGGTAAAGGTTTCCTGATCATCGGGTTAAAAAGTCCGCTAAACAACGCTGCCACACCAGCGGTGGGACCAGCCAAATACCAGCCCAAACAACGCGGGCTTGGTGTAAACTAGCGCCCGGCGGCTGACGATGCGGCATTATCTCCCAAACCCATTACAATGTCTCGTGACCAACGTCCTATGAGGACTAAGTCCGGCGGCGCGTATAGTTAGTTACCAGGTGTCAGGTGTCGTTAGTTACCAGGTGTAGCTGGTTACCGGATACGCTTGCTTACCAGATGTAGCTAACTACTGGGTATAGTTAATTAACAGACACCACTACTTGGGACAGTTATTTGAGTCAATTGTTTGAGCCGGCGCCAGTTTCGGTACCGGTGCAGCGAGAACAATAATCCAGCGGGAAACCACTATTATGAATTTTCAGGCGAAAGCTTCCGACGTTATTAACGATACCACCGATTGTGCAGTGGTTGCCGTCTTCAAAGACGGCAAGCTCTCAGCCGGCGCCCAGGCGGTCAACAAAGCCTGCCATAAAATTGTGCAACAATTAATCAAGCAGAAAGACATCACCGGCAAGCCTGGTAAAACCACCTGGCTGCACGGCCTCGACGGTATCAAGGCCAAACGTATACTGCTGCTGGGCGCCGGCGCTCAATCGGGCTGTTCGGAGGCCGACTATCAACGCCTGATCAAAGGTACCGCCGAGGCGCTCAAAGGCAGCGGCTGCGAAAATGCCGTGCTGCACCTGGATGATATCAACGTAAAGATCGAGACCCACTCAGGCGACGATAAATCCACACCCAACCGCGATACGGCCTGGAAAGCCCAGCAGGCGGTGGAGGTGTTCGGCTCGACCTATTACCAATTCAACGCCCACAAGAGCAAAAAGAGCGACCCCGTCAAACTCAAGAAAGTCACCCTCGCCGTGGCGGATGCCAAACAGCGCAAAACGACCCAGGCAGGCATCAAGGCCGGTGCGGCGGTAACCGCGGGCGCGAACCTGGCACGCGACCTGGGCAATCACCCGGGCAACGTCTGCACCCCCACCTACCTGGCTGCAGAAGCCAGGCGCCTGGCTCGCAATCAACCCAGGCTGACCACCAAGATACTGCAGGAAAAACAGATGCGGGAATTGGGTATGCACTCACTGCTGTCTGTAGCGGCCGGTACCGAGGAACCGGCCCAGATGATCATCATGGAATACAAAGGCGCCGCTAAAAGCAAGGCGCCCTACGTGCTGGTGGGCAAAGGCATCACCTTCGACTCCGGTGGTATCAGTCTCAAGCCCGGCGCCGCCATGGACGAAATGAAGTTCGATATGTGCGGGGCCGCCAGTGTATTCGGCGCCATGCGGGCGCTGCTCGACCTGCAACCGACACTCAATGTGGTGGCTGTGGTGGTGGCCAGCGAGAACATGCCCAGCGGGCGCGCCACCAAACCGGGCGATATCGTCACCTCCATGTCCGGCCAGACCATCGAGATACTCAATACCGATGCGGAGGGCCGTCTGGTGCTGTGCGACGCACTGACCTACGTCGAGCGTTACAAGCCGGAGGCGGTCATTGACGTTGCCACCCTGACCGGGGCCTGCGTTATCGCGCTGGGCAAACACGCCACCGGCCTCTACAGCAACCGCCACACCCTGGCCCAGGCACTGTTGGCGGCGGGCCGCGAGGCGGCCGACAAAGCCTGGCATATGCCACTGTGGGACGAGTACCAAAAGCAACTGGACAGCAATTTCGCCGATATGGCCAATATCGGCGGCGCCCCGGGCGGCAGTGTTACGGCGGCGTGCTTTCTCTCGCGGTTTGCCAAAAAGTACCCCTGGGCGCACCTGGATATCGCCGGCACCGCCTGGCTGTCGGGCAACCAGAAGGGGGCCACCGGACGGCCGGTGCCGCTGTTGGTCAGATATCTGCTGGATCAGGTCTAGGAACGCCCGGCGGTGACACAGGTGGATTTCTATATCCTCGCCGCCGAGTCGGCGGCCGCGCGACTGGCTTTTACCTGCCGCCTGATCGACAAGGCCCGCCGCCTCGACAAACGCGTCTTTGTCGCCACCGGGGACACCCGCCAAACCGCGGCGCTGGACCAACTGCTGTGGAGCTTCAGGCCGGAATCCTTTATCGGTCACAGCGCCGTCGACCGGGACGCTGCCGATGCCGATGTCCGGGCCCTGGCGCCCTCGCCGGTGCTGATCAGTCACCGTCCCGCCGGCGACGATCACCACGACCTGCTGATCAATCTCGGCGACGCCGTACCGGGTTATTTCAGCCGTTTCGAGCGCCTGGCTGAGGTGGTGATACAGGTGCCGGAGATTTTGCAGGCGACTCGCAATAACTACACATTTTACCGCGACCGCGGCTATCCGATACAATCACACCATCTGGGCGGCAACACGTCCGGATAAGGCTGTCGGAGTATTGGGACCGTATGCCCAGAAATAAGAAAGAAACCAAAAAAGCGCTGCTCGGCGAGCTGGAGTCCATCAAGGACCTCCTGATAGAAGACGAAGACGCGATACCGGTACTCGAACCCACGCCGCCGCTGTTGGACGTCGAGGCAATCGAGCCGCCGCTGCTGACCGATACCCTGCCACCGGGCGGGCCCGACGTGCCGCCGCTATTGAACAACCCCGCGGACCCGCCGCCAAATACCGAATCACCCGGCCCGACATCGCGGCAATCACAGCAGCCTGGGCAACCGACTGCGCCGGCAGACGAGCTGGCGCTGGACGCTATGGAACCACCGGTGCCGGAAGAAGTCACGGCCGCGACCCTGGCCAAGGCGGCGGATGAAGAAATCCAAGCCGCCCGGGAGGAACAGGCGCAGAGCAACGCGCAGACGGATGTGCGAGACCCGCCGGCCGCAACCGAAGTCGTCTCCACGCCACCGCCCTCCGACAGCGGCGCGCCCAAACCTCTGCCCGGCCAGCACAGCCTGTTTGACGATCCGCCGCCGCAACCGGCGCAGCAAAGCAAAGGCAAGACAGCGGCAGAAAGACGGGCGCCGGCGACCAAAGCCAAGCCGGCGACGCAACGCAAATCCCCGGCGCCCAAGCGCAACACTCCCGTCAAGGCCCAGGGGGACAACCCGTTTTTACCCAAGCATATTCGCGACCGCCTGCACACGACCAAAACGCTGGTCGACCAGATCAAGGAGTCCCCTGCGTTTCGCGACTTCCCGTTTCCGCCCGAAGCGGCCTCCAGCCCTGCTCAGCCCCCGGCCACTGAGGGTCTCAGCGACGCTGATCCCACTACTCAATCGCCGTCGAGCCCAGAATTTGCGCTCGACAACGGGCCGGCCTTAAACCCTGAGTCCGCTTATGGTCCCGAGCCGACCGTCGGGACTGAAGCCAATACCGAGCCTGAACCAACGCCCAACACTGCGCCGGCCTCAAGCTCCGAACCCGCTCATGGTGTCGAGCCGCCACCCGGCGCTGAGTTCGTCCCCCCGGCAGAGTCCGGCCCCAGTGCGGCATCCTTCCCTATCGTCGAGCCGACTCACGGCGCTAAATCCGCCCTTAGCGACGAGTCGGCACTCGACCCCGGACTCGCTCCCACCGATGAGTCAAACTTCGACGCTGAATCCACCCTCAATGACGAGTCAGCACTCAGCCCCACTCTCACTGTCGAGGCAACTTCCGACGTCGAATCCACCCTCGGTGACGGGTCACCACTCGATCTCGAGCCCACTCTCACTGCCCAGGCAACTGCCGACGCTGAATCCGACCTCGGTGACGAACTGCCACTCGACCTCGAGCCCACCCTTACTGCCGAGGCAACTGCCGACGCTGAATCCGACCTCGGTGGCGAGCTGCCACTCGACCTCGAGCCCACTCTCACTGTCGAGGCGACTTTCGACGCTGAATCCACCTTCGGTGATAAGTCAGGACTCGACTCCGGGCCCGCTGCCACCGCCGATACACCACCCGGCCCCGAATCAACTGCCGGTGTCGAGCCGACCGCAAGCCACGAGTTACCGTCCGCCGCGAAGCTGGCCGCCAGCCCCGCCATGTTGCCGGTGCCCGAACCGACCCCGGTATTGACCGCCCGGGACGAGTTGATCGAGCAGTTGGTCGCCGAATTTATGCCGGCCATCGAGCACGAATTGCGCCGGCGGTTGCAGGCACTCTCTACCGACCCTAAGCTGCAGCGCCCTACCGACCCTAAGCTGCAGCGCCCTACCGACCCTAAGCTGCCGCGCCCTACCGACAATAAGCCGCCGCGCTCCACTCCCGATAAGCCGCCGCGCTCCGCCGGCGACGATTGACAACGCCGGCTTACCGTTTCGCGAAGCAATCAGTTTCGAGCAGGCTGAGGGCATTGTATAATCCGCTGCCCTGTTACCATCAATCGACACTATCAATCGACAATACCCATTGCCATGACTGACGATACTGCGCCACCGGCGCTGGACAAAACCTACCAACCCCAAGCCCTGGAAACCCACTGGTACGAGACCTGGGAAGCGCGGGGCTATTTTGCCCCGAGCGGCAAAGGCGAGCCTTACAGCATCATGATCCCGCCGCCCAATGTCACCGGCAGTCTGCATATGGGGCACGGTTTTCAGGAAAGCATCATGGATGCGCTGATTCGCTACCACCGCATGTGTGGCAAAAACACCCTCTGGCAGGTGGGCACCGACCACGCCGGTATCGCCACCCAGATGGTGGTGGAGCGGCTGCTGGAAACCGAGGGGGTATCGCGCCACGACCTCGGCCGGGAAAAATTTATCGAGAAAGTGTGGGACTGGAAGCACCATTCCGGCGGCAATATCACCCGCCAGTTGCGCCGCCTCGGCGCCTCGCCCGACTGGTCCCGCGAGCGCTTCACCATGGACGACGGCTTTTACAAAGCCGTGCAGGAAGTGTTTATCAAACTCTATGACGACGGTCTTATCTACCGCGGCAAGCGCCTGGTGAACTGGGACCCGAAACTGCATACGGCGATCTCCGACCTGGAGGTGATCAGTGAAGAGGAGCAGGGCCATCTCTGGCACTTCCGCTACCCGCTGAGCAGCGGTGATGGTCATCTGACGGTGGCCACCACCCGCCCCGAGACCATGCTGGGCGATACGGCGGTGGCCGTGCACCCCGAAGATGAGCGCTATCGAGACCTGATCGGCCAGACCCTGAAACTGCCGCTGACCGATCGCGAAATCCCGATTATCGCCGACGACTATGTCGACCGCGATTTCGGCACCGGCTGCGTCAAAATCACACCCGCCCACGATTTCAACGATTACGAGATGGGCCAGCGCCACCAGTTGGACGTGATCAACGTGCTCGATGCCGACGCCAGGATCAATGCCAGCGCGCCGGCAAAATACCGCGGCATGGATCGCTTCGAGGCCCGCAAGCAGGTGGTTGCCGACCTGGACCAACTCGGACTGCTGGAAAAAGTCGACGACCACAAGCTAAAAGTACCCCGCGGCGACCGCAGCGGGGTGGTGATCGAGCCCTATCTGACCTATCAGTGGTATGTAAAGACCGAGCCGCTGGCACAGGAGGCGATCGAAAAAGTCGAGGACGGCAGCATTCAGTTCGTGCCTAAACAATATGCAAATATGTACTTCTCCTGGATGCGCGATATCCAGGACTGGTGTATCTCCCGGCAACTGTGGTGGGGCCACCGTATTCCCGCCTGGTACGATGACCAGGGCGAGGTGTATGTGGGGCGCGATGAAGCCGAGGTACGTCGCAAACACCAGTTGGGTGACGACATCAGGTTACAACAGGACGAAGACGTACTCGACACCTGGTTCTCGTCGGGGCTGTGGACATTTGGCACGCTCGGCTGGCCGGAACAGTCACCGGACCTGGAGACGTTCCACCCGAGCAGTGTGCTGGTTACCGCTTTCGATATTATTTTCTTCTGGGTTGCCCGCATGATTATGCTGACCCTGTACTTTCGCAAGGAAATTCCCTTCCACACCGTGTATATCACCGGTTTGGTGCGCGACGGTCACGGGCAGAAGATGTCGAAGTCTAAAGGCAATGTACTCGACCCGATCGATCTGATCGACGGTATCGACCTCGAGGCTCTGGTGCAAAAGCGCAGCGAGGGCATGATGCTGCCGCAGTTGCGCAATAAAATCGCAGCGCAAACGCGCAAGGAGTTTCCCGAGGGTCTGGCCCCCTACGGCACCGATGCCCTGCGTTATACCTACTACTCACTGGCATCCACCGGCCGGGATATCAAGTTCGATGTCGGTCGCATCGAGGGATTTCGCAACTTCTGCAACAAGATCTGGAACGCCGCCCGCTATGTACTGATGAATACCCAGGATCGGGACTGCGGCCAAGACGGCGGCGCCGTAGAGCTGTCGCTGGCCGACCGCTGGATCATCTCCCGACTGCAACAGGCCGAACAGGCGGTAACGGAGGGCATCGAGACCTATCGTTTTGATCTTGCCAGCCAGGCGCTGTACGAATTTGTCTGGAACGAGTACTGCGACTGGTACCTGGAGTTGTCCAAGCCGATGCTGTGGAGCGACACCGCCAGCGACGCGCAAAAGACGGGCACCCGCCGTACGCTGATCCGGGTGCTGGAAACGGTACTACGCCTGGCACATCCGTTTATGCCGTTTATCACCGAGGAAATCTGGCAGCGGGTAAAAACCCTGGCGGGTGTCGAGGGCGATTCCATTATGCTGGCGCCCTACCCTGTGGCCGACGTCGACAAGATTGACCAGGCCGCCACCGCCGATATCGAGTGGGTGAAAAAAGTGATTATCGCCGTGCGCAATATTCGCGGGGAGATGAATATCTCACCCGCCAAGGCGCTGCCGGTGTATTTTCAAAACGGCGGCGCTGGCGATCAACGCCGCCTGCAGGAGAACCGACAGTTTCTGCTCAAACTCGCCAGCCTCGAATCCATCACCTGGCTGGCGCAGGGCGAACAGGCGCCGCTATCGGCCACGGGTCTGGTCGACGATATGGAGGTGCTGGTGCCGATGAGCGGGCTTATCGACAAAGACGCCGAGCTGGCGCGCCTGGATCGGGAGCTGGACAAACTGAACAAGGACCTGGCGCGGGTGCAGGGCAAACTCAGTAATTCAAAGTTTGTCGACAAGGCGCCGGAAGCTGTGGTGCAGAAAGAGCGGGACAAGCTGGCGGAGATGCGGGGCGCATTGGGCAAGCTCAAGGAGCAGCGCGGCAAGATTGCCAGTTTGTAACAAGCTGAAGCCGTTCCACGAAGGAGCCAGTAAAACCGGTGTATGCTGTCGAATTTTGACAGCTTCCGATTACAGTTGATGACAATTCAGGGCTACACAATCCCGCCTGCCGACAGTGCTCTTGCGCGCTCTGCAGTGATTCTACTTTAACCATGTAACTGCCCGTAAATAAGGAATGACACGGTTGTTGAAGATCGTGGCGAATCGACTGGAGGAGATGCATGCTGAGACGCGCCGTAAACCCATCCCTGGGGGCTCGCGCACGGCATCCCTGCCGTGCACGGTCTCAGCATGCATCTCCTCCAGTCGATTCTTCTTACTTACCTTCAGTATTCTCTTATCAGTTTTAAAAACCAGACAACTAGGCCACGGTTTCAATCGAAAGGCGTGGCCTGCCCCAACCCGCAAACAGATAACCCGGCTATTTAATCTCAGACAAAAGCTTGGGATTGGTCACCAGTTTCCTGACACCGTGGGCATAGTCTTCTTCAAACACATTGTTCTCACACCACTTACTCAAACTGTTGATATCCAACTTGGCGCACTGCGGTCGCACGCTCCACGATACCTGCAGCGGTGAACAGGTTGCTTCGGTGTAACTGGGTCCGGTAGTAGAGCCCTGGAACTGCACTGGCTCGCCAGTGCCACTCGGCAGCGCCTTGGCCTGGTGGTAACCCTTGGCACGGTTGCCGGCATAGCTGAAATCGGCAAAGTCCAGCGCATTGGTATCATTGACGACGGTAAAGACCTGGGTTTCCACTCGCAGATCGGGGTTGGCACACTGCTCCGACAAACAGGAACCAAGTCCTTTACCCGGTTTTACGTCACAGGATGAATGCACCCAATGTACCTCGATGGTGTCGCCCGGTTTTATACCTTTACAGTGATTGACCTTCGGCGCCTTCAACTCCGCACGGCTCAACGACTTGCTGACATTACACTGATACCCCCCGTTAACACCATCTCCCGCATAGATAGAAAAATCCTTTGCTTTGTGTTCAGCGTTGGCATGGAAGTGAATGTTACACAGGTTCATCGTTTGATAGCTCGGCGCCATCGAGAAGGCGCGCGGGTTTGTCCCGACCGCACTATCGATATCCCTGGGAGTTTGCGGTCCAAAGCCAACACAGGCCTCCGCCGCATGACCCAGAGTCGAAAAACCTGCCAGCAACGAAACCAGGGCGAACTGAATTATTCTAACTGTCTGCACGGTACTTTTCATTGGCACTGTACTTTTCATTGGCACTGTACTTTTCATTTGCACTGTACTTTTCATTGGCACTGTACTTTCCTCTATGAGATTGATGATATCGTCGTTTTAAAACCAGTAACTCTTTCAAATAGCGCTTACTAATAGCCCTTCGTAAATAGCCCTTCAAAAACTGCCGCTTAACCCTTTCGGAACAGAGGGTTTATTGCGGTCGTCCTCAATGACATTGACCACGCCCACCGCGACGCCCCGCGGCTGTAAACAGCTTTCAAACAAAAAGTATTCGCTACGACTACTCAACCAATACCTTTCTCGTACACTGTACTTCCCTCGGGAATTACCACCCCGGAAAGTTTGCTCGCAACCCATACATGATATTGCGGCTGAACCGCAAACGGTGCATTGATCCGGTCGGCCATAACGCCAATCAAACCGGGAAACCCCTCAGATTTATCGAACATCAACACACCACAATCCGCACAGGCAAGTCTGGCCGTTTGATTGCCCGCATCACTCACATAGCGGTGCTCGGTGGCCTGTCCGACTATTTGCACAGAGTTTACTTTAAAAAAGGCAATTGTTGAATAATCCTTTTGTGATGCGTGCCGGCAGTCCGCACAGTGGCAGCAAAGCTGAATCATCGGTTTTTTCGAAGATTCAAATCGTATTTTTCCGCAGCCGCAAGACGCTGATATTTTTGTACTCATACGATAAAAACCTTTTATCAAAAGGATAGTAAAGCGCTATAAAAAAGCTACTTTCGCAGAGCATCGACCGGAAAAGATAACACTGGCAGTCGAAGTGTTCCCGCCCCAAACCACAACACAGTCAAAGCCTCTTGGCCAGTGGCATCGTCAACCGCGTTGCAACAGCCTGACGCCCGCAAACCTCAATGGCATTCCCTTACTTGCAAATCGTCAAAATACCTATCGATTCGTCGAGTAGATGACAACCGATAAGCAGCCATCGAGACATCCATAGCCGGGACTATTGGAACTCGCTTCAGCACTACCGCCGCCAAAGGCAGGCACCCCAGGAGTGTAGCAGGAAACAACGAAGCAGTGCTTCGCCCACAGAGCGCTCATTACCTGTGGTTTTGAGTTGGACCCGCTAGCGGGGGTTGAGCCGGAACACCAAGTCCGTGTTTCAGAAAGCTCCGCCCAAAGGCAGGCCGGTCAATTAGCACTTCTCTACTAAGACAAGTGGCACTAATGGCCATAACTGAAATATTGCAAGCTCAAACAGCGAGAACAAACCGACAGCAAGACAGGCGATGCGGCAACTTGGGCCGCTTAACTGACACCGACCGGATACAAGTCCCGCAATCGCAGGCGGCCCCGATCGCCGAGATAGGCAACCTGGGCCAGGAACAGTTCCGCGGTAGCATAGGCATCGCTCAGCGCATTGTGCTGCGCTGTAGCCGGCAGACCGTAGCGGTCGCGGCAGAGTTTCAGGCGCAGACTGGCAGACTTGCCCTGACGGCGCAGGCGCCGCTTTTCAATTTCCATGGTATCGAGGTAGACCGCCAGCAGCGGGCAGCGCACGGTCTGCACGGCGGCCCGTTGAATAAAGGCGATATCGAGGGCAGCGTGGTGAAAGACCAGCACCGCACCCTGCGCCTGGGCCGCCAGCAAAGCCAGCACCCGCGCCACGCTGGCGGCACCGGCAATGGCGCTGTCGCGCAGGCCGTGAATCTTGGTGCTCTCCCCGACCCGGGTATCGGCGTGAATCAGAAAGTGCCGCCCCGAGTCGCCGACGATACGTCCCCTCTCGATGACTACCCAACCGAGGCTCAACAGACTGTGGCGGGTGGGATTGAGCCCACTCATCTCCGCATCCAACACCACGAACCGAAGATCGTCGAACGCCGCCCGCAGCGGCGGCGGCGGCGCGTCGTAAAGGGCTTCAAACGGCGTGCCGCGGGCCCGATAGCGCCGCAACGTGGCCAGCGCCCGGTGGCGCAGACTATAGAGCACCGCCACCAAACCCCATCTTCATACCCTGCTGGCAGCTCTGTACTACGGCAAAGGCCTCTTTCAACTGGTGCCGCACCAGCGGCGACAGCATCTTGGGGTTGAGGCTGTTGGTTACTTCGCGCCCCTGCGCCAGTTGCTCGCCCTGGTTTTCGATGCGGATGCGGGCGATAAACTCATGGGCGTCGAGCAGGTTGTGGATATCGCCGGCGGACAGCTCGTTATGGTCCTCCAAACCGCGCAGGCGATCCATGGTATTGACAGCATCGATACCGGCCGACAATGCGTAGATACGCGCGATATCGACAATCGGGATAGTCCCCCTGTGCTTCAGGTCCAGCACCGGTTCGTGGTTGCCGTCGCGCTCCAGTACAAAGGTTTTGAAAAAACCCAGCGGTGGCCGGTGCCCGAGGGCGTTTTCAGTCATCCCGGCCAGAAAAATACTGTTTTTTCTGGCCCGGGTATGAACAAACTCCGTGAGCCGTTGGGTCAGGTCCTTGGCGCCGAAAATATGCCGCAAATCAAAAAAGATACAGGCGTGCATCAACGCCTTCGCCGAGGGCTCGTCAATCCAGCGGGCGAAATACTGCTGCCACTGCGACAGGGACTGACGCCAGCGCGGAGTGGTGGCCATAATATCACCCGGGCAATAGCGAATACCGCAACGGTGCAGACCGTCGCAGACAAATCGGGCCAGTTCGGTGAAATAATCGTCGTCCCCGGGCCCGGCGCTGTCGTCGATCAGCAGGGCATTGTCTTGATCGGCGCCCAGCATCTGGTCCTGGCGTCCCTGGGAGCCAAACGCCAGCCAGGCGTAGGGCACCGGCGCCTGGCCGAGCTGCTGCTCGGCCAGGCGCAGCAACTGGGTGGTCATGGCGTCGGTGACCGACGTAATGATGCGCCCGATATCCTCGACCCTGGCATCGGCCTTGATCAGCTTTTGAATCAATGCGGGCAGCTTTTCCGCCACCCGGGCCACCGCCGCCGCATCGCGGCAGCGGTTGATCGACTTGATCAAAAACAGCGGTTGCGAATTCTGCGCCAGCAGCAGGTCGTTGGTGGTCAGCATACCCACCGGCCGCTGCACCCCGGCGTCTATCTCGATCACCGGCAAGTGGTGAATATTGGCGGACATCATGGTGAGCTGGGCATCGTGCAGACGGCTGGCGCTGGTCACAAACTGCGGCTCCGGGGTCATCACCCGGTGCAGTTGCGTCGCGGGCGGCAGGTTGGCAGCCAGCACACGGGTGCGCAAATCCCGGTCCGTCACCACCCCCACCAGGCGTTCACTGTCGACCACCACCACCGAAGACACTCGCTCCCGGGTCATCAGCCTGGCGGCGGCAGCCACTGACATATCCTGGGCCGCGCAAACAGCCGCGCGGGTCACAATGTCCCCCACCCGTTGACCCAGTTGATAATCCCTGTCGGTGTCTACCTCCCGGTCGCCGCAGTGGGCCAGTTTCTCCCGCTTGAAAAAGCTGTCGACATTGGCATCGGTCTGCCGCAGGTCGCCAATAACGGCCGGTGGAATCACATAGAGCAGGCAGTCCTCCAGCACCGTGGCGAGGTGATGGCGGTTGCCGCTGGCCAGTTCGCAAGCGTGCCCAAAGCCGTCACCGGCACTCAGGCGGTCCACCAGTTGATTGTCGCTCGCGCGAATCTCGACGCTGCCGCTGCGAATCAGGTAAAAGTCGGGATCGCCACCGGCGAGATCGATAGTGTCACCGGACTTGTGGTAGCTGACACTCAAGTGCCTGACCAGTTTGGTCAGAGCCTCCTCCTCCGCCTTGTCAAACGGCGGGCAGGTGCGGATAAAACCGGTAATTTCAGGAATTTCGCCAACCATATCGTTCACTCGTCACGTTTTCGTTTTTATAGATTCTGTTGGTGATGTCGCTACAGCAAGGAACTGTGCCAACTGACCCGTCCTGCCTCGGAAGAGACCGCCGGAGCAGCCCCATGTCTATCTCGCAGGGCCTGCCTGGGATGCCTGCGGTTACACGGACATCCGATCTTGGAAGGTTTTCACAGAAGCGGCCGAACCGCAATAGTTTCCAAATGACTCATTATCACTGATTAAAACTACAGATATGGGGTCCTTGGCTATGAGGTCCTTGGCTATGAGGTCCTTGGCTATGAGGTTCCAGGCCAGGCAGGCTCGAGGTTCGGGACCTTGGGAGACATGAGGCCGAGCAGCCAAAAGCAGGTGCCCTGAGCAAGGCCCGGGGAGGGACTGATACGGGTCTCGAACCCCAAGCCCCCGCGCCCGGTCGAGCCACGATGCGTTCGGGGCCCCCTGCCGATCGGCGTCCCTTCCCCACCGCCACGGCAGAGGCTGGCTGCGCCAGGTATCGGCGCCTCTCCAGCCCGGCCCCGAGGCCTGCCAAGCACCTCATCAGTGAGCCGAAGCCCCCCCGGCCCCTTTGGGATGGCGAATACTTTCCACCAAGTCCTGCACCGGCTGCGGTGTCTCTGCCGTCATTCTGCTAACGCCGATGGCCACTGCAAAATTGATCAACATCCCCAATGTGCCGATACCTTCCGGCGAGATGCCGAACAGCCAGTTGTCCGGCACATTGGCCGCCGGGTTGATAAACTTAAAGTAAATGATATACGCCGCGGTAAAGGTAATACCGGACAGCATACCGGCAATCGCCCCCTCCTTGTTCATGCGTTTGCTGAAAATCCCGAGGATAATGGCCGGGAAGAAGGATGACGCCGCCAGGCCAAAGGCAAACGCCACCACCTGAGCCACAAAACCCGGTGGATTGATACCCAGATAGCCGGCCACACAAATTCCCGCCGCCGCCGCCAGGCGGGCGTAAAGCAGCTCCTGGCGGTCCGAGATGTTGGGCATAAGGTTGCGTTTCAGCAAATCGTGGGACACCGAGGTCGAGATGACCAACAACAGGCCGGCCGAGGTGGACAGGGCAGCGGCAATACCGCCGGCGGCCACCAGCGCAATAACCCAGACCGGCAGGCGGGCAATCTCGGGGTTGGCCAGCACCATAATGTCGCGGTCGATATTCATCTCATTGCGCTCGTCGCCGGCATAGAACATGCGGCCGTCCCCATTCTTGTCGTCCCAGGTAATCAGCCCTGTTTTCTCCCAGTTGCTAATCCAGCTGGGCGCCTCTTCATAGGCGGTGCCCTGGGCGTCGGGACCGTTGATGGTGTCGATCATATTGACCCGGGCAAACGACGCCAGCGCCGGCGCTGTGGTGTAGAGGATGGCAATAAACACCAGCGCCCAACCGGCGGAAGACCGGGCATCACGGACTTTGGGCACCGTAAAAAAACGCACGATCACGTGGGGTAAACCGGCGGTACCCAACATCAGCGCCGCGGTAATAAAAAAGACATCGATGGTCGCTTTACTGCCGTCGGTGTAAGCGGTAAAGCCGAGTTCCCGGGACAAACCGTCAAGTTTATCCAGTAGATAAGTGCCCGAGCCATCTGCCAGTTCCGCGCCAAAGCCCAACTGCGGGATCACATGCCCGGTCATCATAATGGAGATAAACACCGCCGGTACCAGGTAGGCGAAAATCAACACACAGTACTGCGCCACCTGGGTATAGGTGATGCCTTTCATGCCGCCGAGCACCGCGTAGAAGAATACCACTCCCATGCCGATAATCACGCCGGTGGTGATATCCACCTCCAAAAAGCGCGAGAACACCACACCGACGCCGCGCATCTGCCCGGCCACATAGGTGAAGGAGACAAAGATCGCACAGACCACCGCCACCGTGCGGGCGGTCTGCGAATAATACCGATCGCCGATAAAATCCGGCACCGTGAACTTGCCAAATTTACGCAGGTAAGGCGCCAGACACAGCGCCAGCAGCACATAGCCGCCGGTCCAGCCCATCAGGTATACACCGCCGTCGTAGCCGAGAAACGAGATCAGCCCGGCCATGGAAATAAAAGACGCCGCCGACATCCAGTCCGCCGCGGTCGCCATACCGTTGGCGACCGGATGCACGCCGCCGCCCGCCACATAAAACTCGTTGGTGGAGCCGGCGCGCGACCAGATCGCAATACCGATATAGACGATAAATGTCAGTCCAACAATCAGAAAAGTTGCCGTTTGAATATCCATGTCGCTTGCCTCAGGAATCGTCTTCTTGTACGCCGAAATCGCGATCGAGCTTATTCATTCTCGCGACATACACAAAAATCAGCACTACAAATGTATAAATGGAACCCTGCTGAGAGAACCAAAACCCCAGCTTGAAGCCGAAGAAACGCACCTGGTCCAACAGGTCGACCAACAGGATGCCAAAGCCGTAAGACACCACGAACCACACCGCCAGCAACGTCAACATCAGCCGGATATTGGCTTTCCAATAAGCGGCTGCCTGCTCTTTAGTTTTAAAAGCCATCGCTATCTACTCCCCACACATTATTTTTCGTCAGCCAAAATTTATCAGGTCTACCCGCCCGGGGGTCCCCGACTTTGGTCTAAATTACGACTATAGTCTAAATGGGTATAATGACGGCATAACGATAAGGCAGAGAGCGGATATGTCGCCAAGCACCCTTCTCCTCACCGTGTTTGCCTATACCCTGGTGCTGTTCTGGGTGGCGCGCCTGGGCGACAAGGAGAAATACCAGGCCACCAGTATCACCCGTCACCCCCTGGTCTATGCGCTGGCACTGGGTGTCTACTGCACCTCCTGGACGTTTTACGGTCTGGTGGGCACCGCCTCCACCCGGGGCTGGGGTTTTCTGCCGATCCTGTTGGGTCCGATGTTACTGTTTACGCTGGGTTTTCCACTGCTGCAGCGCATCTCGCGCATCTGCAAGCAGGAGCATATTCACAGTATCGCCGACTTTCTCGCCTCCCGTTACGGCAAGCGCCAGGCGGTGGCGGCGACCACGACGCTGGTGGTGCTGCTGGCCACGGTGCCCTATATCGCCCTGCAGTTGAAAGCGGTATCCGACACCCTGATCCTGACCATGGAGGGCAGGCTCGCCGGTTACCAAAACGTGACCTTGCTGATCGCCCTGAGTATGGCGGCGTTCGCCCTTATTTTCGGTGCCCGGCGGCTCGACGTCTCCGGTTACCACAGCGGCCTGATGTCGGCCATTGCCTTCGAATCGCTGGTCAAGCTGATCGCCCTGGTTATCCTGGCGGTGTTTGCCGTGGGGTTGCTGAGTCAGTTCGCACCGCCGCAGCGGCCGGCGCCGTTGAATGGTGACAGCGGGTCTGTCTGGGCGTTTTCCCTGAGCCTGCGGGCCGTAGTGGAAACGCTGGTGGCGGCCTGCACCATTTTCTGCCTGCCGCGCATGTTTCACGTCACCTTTGTAGAGCAGCTTTCCGAACGCCACCTGCACTACTCCCGCTGGGTCTTCAGCGGCTACCTGCTCGCCATCACGGCCTGCATTGTCGTTATCGCGGCGGCGGGCAACGTTTTGTTTGCCGGCCGCGCGGTCAGCGGCGACACCTATGTCCTGGCCATGCCGTTGCTGGAGAACGCCGGCGGCTTGTCGCTGCTGGCGTTTATCGGCGGCTTCTCGGCTGCCACGGCGATGATTATCGTCGCCACCATCACCCTCAGCCAGATGCTCAGCAACGATGTCATACTGCCGCTGCTGATGCGCAGCAATGCCGGGCGCGGTCCGCTGCGGGACTACTCCGGCGCATTGATTTTCACGCGTCGCGCAACCGTCCTGGTGGTGGTGGGCCTGGCCTACCTGTACCAGGTGGCGCTGGCGGAAAATGTCGCCCTCACCAGTATCGGCCTGATCGCCTTCGCCCTGGCAGTACAGTTGGCGCCGGCCATCGTCCTGGGTATGTACTGGAAAACCGGTAACTCCCGCGGCGTTTACGCCGGCCTTGCCTGCGGGCTCGGGTTTTGGTTCTACACACTGATGTTACCGCTGCTGGCCAGAGCGGGTCTGATCGACCACGCGCTACTCACCGGAGGGTTGTTTAACCTGTCGTGGCTGCGGCCGGAGAGTTTATTCAACCTGACGTTCAGCGATGCCTATACCCGCGGCGTGGTCATCAGCCTGAGCGCAAACCTGGCGGCCTTCGTGTTCTTCTCCCGCCGCGGCGCCACCACGCTCGCCGACAGAATTCAGGCAAGGGCATTTTGCTATCTCGACCCGGCGCCAAAAACGGCGCAGCCCAAGTATGCGGATATCGCCCTGGATGATCTGAAAGCGCTGTTGGAACAATTTCTCGGCGCCGGCCATACCGCGGATTTTCTCGCGCGCCACCACAGCGGCGACAACAGTCTCAGCAACCAATTGGTGGACCAGGCCGAGCAGACCCTCTCCGGCGTGGTCGGCGTGGCCTCCGCCAAAGCCATGGTCAACAGTCTGCGCACCGGTGAAAACCTGGCGGTGGAGGATGTGGTCAACATCTTTGAGGAAACCACCCGGGCGCTGCGTTTCAACCAGGACATACTGTTCGCGTCGTTTGAAAATATCTCCTCGGCCATCAGTATCGTCAATTCCGACTTGCAGATGGTCGCCTGGAATCGCCGCTATGAGGATATGTTCAACTACCCGCAAGGTATGCTCAACGTCGGCCGTCCGGTGGCCGACCTGGTGCGCTTTAATGCCCGGCGCGGTATGCTCGGCCCCGGTTCGGAGGACGAACACGTCAAACGTCGCCTGACGCATCTGCAGTCGGGCAAACCCTATCGGGTGGTGCGCGACCACAGCGGCACCGTCATTGAAATAAAGGGGCTGCCGCTGCCAAACGGCGGCTATGTCACCACCTACGACGATATTACCGATTTCATCTCCACCCAGAAAGCGCTCGAACAGACCAACACCGATCTCGAGGACCGGGTCAGGGAGCGCACCGAAACCATCGAGCAAATCAACAAAGACCTGCGCGCGGAAATTCGCCGGCGCGAGCGGCTCGAGCAGGAGATGTTGCAGGCCAAATCGGAGGCGGAGCAGGCCAATGCCAGTAAAACCAAATTTCTGGCCCTGGCCAGCCACGATATTCTGCAACCGCTCAACGCCGCCAATCTCTATGCCAGCGCCCTGCTGGAAAAGGCGGATAACGAAGGCGCCGATGCCACCACCACCCAGCGCCTGCAAACGGCAATCCAGTCGGCGGAGTCAATTATCTCCAGCCTTATGGAAATCGCCAAACTGGACACCGGCGCGCTGGCGCCGGAAACCCACCGTTTTTCCCTCAATGAGATCCTACAACCCCTGGTCGATGAGTTTCGCCTGCTCACCGGCGGCGCCGTGGCGCTGCGCTATCGCCCCTGCTCGGTGCTGGTGAAAACCGACCGCCACTACCTGCGTCGCATCCTGCAAAATTTTCTTTCCAATGCCGTCAAATACACCCAGACCGGACGTATTCTCGTCGGCTGCCGGCGCCGTGGCGACAGTGTCGAAATCCAGGTTATCGACACCGGACCCGGCATCTCCGAGGCCGATCAAAAACAGATATTCAACGACTTCTACCGGGCCGACGCCCAGCGCCACCAGACCGGTGCCGGCCTGGGGCTGGCGGTTGCGGCCCGCTTCGGCAGTCTGCTGGGCACGCCCATCAGACTGCAGTCCGAACTCGGTAAAGGCAGTTGTTTTACACTGCTGGTGCCGGTGACCCGGGCCGACACCGGGCACAGCGAACCCGACACCCTCGCGCCCGAAGAGGACCTCGGCGACCTGACCGTGCTCTATGTCGACGACGAGGCGCAGAACCTCGATGCCACCCAACACCTGCTCGAGCGCTGGCAGTGCCGGGTCACCACTGCGCAGACCACGCAACAGGCGCGCGCGGCCGGCGCGCTGCCAGCCCCGGATGTGATGCTGATGGACTACCATCTCAACGATGAAAACTACAACGGCATCCAGTTGGCGACAGAACTGTGCCGGCAGTGGTCGACCCCGGTGGAGGTATGCATCGTCTCGGCGGCGGGAGAGGTGGACTTGCCCAGACTGGCGGCAGCCCAGGGCTACCAGTTCCTGCGCAAACCGGTCAGGCCCGGCAAGTTGCGGGCGCTGTTGGCGCAGTTTAAAAAACGTTTGCAGACAGTTTAGTTTAGACGCAATGGTGAAGTGCAGACGGCGTGTGCCGATGGGTCCGACACGTCGGCAGTATTCGGGCTAGGGCTCTTCCAGCGACATCTTCGCCAGTACAATCACCGCCTGGGTGCGGTTGCTGACACCGAGTTTGCGAAAAATCGCGGTGATATGCGCTTTCACCGTCGCCTCGGTGACACCCAGTTCATAACCGATCTGTTTGTTGAGCAGACCCTCGCGCAAATAACACAGCACCTTGTATTGCTGCGGTGTCAGCGCCGCTATTTTAGCGGCCAGGTTTTTTTCCTCTGCACCCACCGGTTTAAGCTGCTGGCGCACTGCCGCCGGCACCCACTTATCCCCGGCGAGCACGGCGTTGAGCGCCTGGTAGATGTCCCGCGGCGAAACCGACTTGGGAATATAGGCGCTGGCACCATGGCCTATGGCCTTGCTGATGGTATCCGGGTCTTCACTGGCCGAGACCATCGCCACCGGCACGCTGGGAAACTTCTCCCGCACACTGACCAATCCGAACAGGTCCTGGCTGCCGGGCATATTGATATCGAGCAGTAGCAGATCGATATCCGCCAGCTGCTCGAGCGCGGCCAGGGTGGTGTCCAGATCGGAAGACTCGGTGATGTCGGCATCGACAAAATGCTGATTGATCACATCCAACAAAGCGCTGCGAAACAGCGGGTGATCGTCGGCGATATGAAAATGCAACATAGCTACTCCGATTGTCCCTGGAAACACAGCCGTGTCGGTGCAAGTAAGGGTCTAGGGGGAGAACCATAACCCAATTTCAGGCCGATGACGACTGTCAGTTCGAATATAGCCGAGGCGGCGGGCCAGGCCTTAATGGAACCGACCTGGGCGAAGTCGCGCCACTTGCGCGGTCTGCCTCTGGGCGACGTTCCAAGGGGTCGTTCCAAGGGGTCAGAGTGCTTGCATTTTGACCTCAGGCGGGCACAGGCTCCCACTTTTTGGTGGTAGTGCTTGAGCGGGTCGGTGCCAATCGATTCGGTCCTAACCCGGTGTAGGGGTTCGAGACACGTTGCAAGTACATCCCTGTAAACTCGCCTAAAGCGCCTACTGTTGGTCACGACAGCATCCCTGCTGTCGAGAGTCTCGAACCCCTACACCGGGTTAGGACCTACCACCGTAGTACAAATAGTGTCCGTAATAGTTAAGAATATCGAAGGGAGGTCTGTCTCTGGGTGACGCTTTCAGAAACTCTCGACAGCAGGGATGCTGTCGGGAAGCCCCCAGGGATGGGTTCACGGCGTGTTTCTGAAAGCGTCACCCAGAGGCAGACCGTTAATTGGCACGTTTTCCCTTAAACACCACCACCAAAAAGTGGGAGCCATTCAGAACAACGCCTAAAAACAGCCTTCAAAAAACGCCCCGCCGCAAAACCGTCAGTTACCAGCCGCCGCACGATTGAGCCGCCCCGCAATCAGCTCCTCCACCACCCCGGGCTCGGCCAGCGTCGAGGTATCGCCGAGGCTGGCAAAATCGTCGGCGGCAATCTTGCGCAGAATACGCCGCATAATCTTGCCGGAACGGGTTTTCGGCAGCCCCGGTGTCCACTGCACCCGATCCGGTGTGGCCACCGGACCAAGCTCTTTGCGCACCCAGGCACACAGCTCGGCGGTCAACTCGGTGTTCGCTTCGATGCCGGCAACAGGCGTGGCGTAAATATAGATCGCTTCACCTTTTATCGGATGGGGAAAACCCACCACCGCCGCCTCGGCCACGGCCGGGTGCGAGACGGTGGCGCTCTCAATTTCCGCCGTGCCCAACCGGTGACCCGAAACGTTCAACACATCGTCGACACGCCCGGTAATCCAATAGTCACCGTCGGCGTCGCGCCGGGCGCCGTCGCCGGTAAAGTACATACCCGGATGCGTCGAAAAATAGGTGTCGATAAAGCGCTGGTGATCGCCCCAGATCGTGCGCGCCTGGCCCGGCCAGGCGTCGAGAATCACCAGGTGTCCATCCGCCGCGCCGGTGAGAATATCGCTGTTGGCATCGACCAGTTGCGGCTCGATACCGAAAAAGGGCCGGGTCGCCGAACCCGGCTTGAGCGCTGTCGCCTTTGGCAGGGGTGCGATCATGACACCACCGGTCTCCGTCTGCCACCAGGTGTCGATCACCGGGCAGCGGCCGTTGCCGAACGCGTCGCTGTACCAGCGCCAGACCCCCGGATTGATAGGCTCGCCGGCACAGGCCAGCAGCCGCAGGCTGTCGCGCCCACTGCCGGCCAAGGCAGCGTCGGCATCGGACATCAGCGTGCGCACCGCGGTGGGCGCGGTATAGAACAGGCTTACCCGATACCGATCGATAATTTGACCGAAGCGACCCAGGTCCGGATAGTTGGGCACACCCTCGAACATCACCGTAGTCGCACCATTGGCCAGTGGGCCGTAGACCACATAGCTGTGCCCGGTAATCCAGCCGATATCCGCTGTGCACCAGTAGACATCGTCTTCGCGATAATCAAACACGTAGCGAAAAGTAGCCGCGGCGTAAACCAGGTAGCCACCGCTGCAATGCTGTAAACCTTTGGGTTTGCCGGTGGAACCGGAAGTATAGAGCACAAACAACGGGTGTTCGGCACCGACACCGGCCGCACTGTGCCGATCCGCCTGCCGTGCCACCAACTCGTGATACCAGATATCACGACCGGCCTGCCAGGCGATATCCGCGCCGCTGCGCTCGAGCACCAGCACGGCGTCGACACACTCGGTGCCCGCCCTGGCCAGGGCGGCATCGACATTGGCCTTCAGTGGAATGGATTTGCCACCGCGCACACCGGCGTCGGCGGTGATGACCATCTTCGCACCGCAATCGATGATGCGATCAGCCAGCGCGTTGGCAGAGAAGCCACCGAAGACCACCGAGTGCACCGCACCGATGCGGGCACAGGCGAGCATGGCGAACACCGCCTCGGGCACCATCGGCATATAGATCACCACCCGATCGCCGCTGTCGATACCCTGCGCCTGCAAACCGTTAGCCAGGCGACAGACCTGTGTATGCAGTTCGCCGTAACTGATGGATCTGGTATCCGCCGGCGCATCGCCCTGCCAGAGGATCGCCGTTTTATCGCGCCGCGTTGCCAGGTGGCGGTCGACACAATTGACGCACACATTCAGCAAGCCATCCTCATACCAGCGGATATGCAAATCCTCAGTGGCGTAGGAAACATTCTTTACCTGCTCAAACGGCCGCAACCAATCAATACAACGGGCCTGCTCGGCCCAAAAAGCCTCGCCCTCACAGGTCGAATGCCGGTACAGGCGCTCATAGTCCTGTGGACTATCGACCGCCGGCAGCGCCGCGACGGCTGCCTGGCCCGATGTAGTGGCCACTTGCCCCGACAAGGACTGCCCCGTTTTACCGCCTTGACTTGCCTCTGCCATCTTCCACTCCTTACTGCCGATTGCACTACTGCTATTGTGGACCCAGGCACCGGAAAACAAATTAGACATTGGTCGCAACTCAGACACTGGTCGCCATTCAGACATAGGTCGCAACGCCCGCGCCTTAGACGATAGTCGATATTCGACTAACTGCTAATACCCAGGCGGCACGGATCAATTAAACTCAAAAATAGGCGAGATGGGTAAAGAGTAACTAGACTCAAGTGAATGCGATGAATTGGCTGGAGACATAACAATGCAAAAAGGCTATAAAAATACATTGGCGACACTGCTGATCGCCGGGCTGTGCTGGACTCCCTCCCAGGCGGCAACCCTGACCGAAATCAACGGCACCAAAGTGACCATGAAAGGCTACGTCAAGTTTGACGCACTGGTGTCGAACTACAGCGACGGCGAACTCAGTGCCGGCAATCTGGGGCGAGACTTTTATTTACCCCCGCTGATACCGGTGGGCGGCGAAAGTAGTTCTGCCGTCACCGACTTCCATGCCCGCCAGAGCCGTATCAGCTTCGGCACCTCGACCCAGTTGGATGAGGATACGGTAGAAACTTACTTCGAATTCGATTTCCTGGTAACGCCCGACGGCAATGAGCGAGTCTCCAATTCCTACGAGCCGCGCATGCGTCACGCTTACCTGAAGTACAACAACTGGTTGCTGGGGCAAACCTGGACTACGTTTATGAATGTGGGCGCGCTGCCCGACAGCCTCGACTTTATCGGTAACGCCGATGCCACCATTTTCGTGCGCCAGGCACAAGTGCGTTATTCCGCCGGCCCCTGGCAGTTCGCCCTGGAAAATCCGGAAACCACTGTCACACCATTCGGCGGCGGTGGGCGTATTGTCACCGACGACAACCTCGCCCCCGATGCCGTGGTTCGCTACAATTACAAGCACGGCAAGCTGTCGCTGGTCACCGCGGCACTGCTGCGCCAACTCAGCTACGACGACGGCAACGGCATCGACGATACTGAAGTAAGCTTTGGCCTCAGTATCTCCGGCCGCTATCAGTTTACCAGCGACGATATTCGTTTTGTCCTCAACAGCGGCCGCGGCCTGGGGCGCTATATCGGCCTCAACCTCGCCAATGGCGCGGTGCTGGACGCCGGCGGTGATCTCGAAGCTATCGACTCGACCGGATACGCCATCGCCTACCGGCATTTCTGGAACTCGCAATGGCGCAGCTCGTTTATCTACTCCGCCATCGATATCGACAACGATACTGACTTGACCGGCACCGGCGTTTCCGAATCAACGCAAAGCACCAGGCTGAATCTTATTTACAGCCCCACGCCGCGCCTGAGTGTCGGCGCAGAACTGAGTTACGCCAGCCGCGATCTGGAGTCGGGTGCCGACGGCGACATGAACAGGTTGCAGCTCTCGGCCAAACTGACGTTCTGAGATTTTTAAACTACGTCTTTTGATCAAACAACGCCTTTTGATAAAGCGCCCTGCATCAAAGACGCCGCGGCACTTCAAAACAGGCGTTGTTGCGCCAGTTTCGCCCGCACCGGACCGTAAGACGTCCGGTGAATCGGTGACACACCGAGGCGCTCCAGCGCCTCCATGTGGGCTTTGGTCGGATAACCCTTGTGGCCGGCAAAACCGTAACCCGGATATTTTTTGTCGTAGGCGATCATTTCGCGGTCGCGGGTTACCTTGGCCAGAATCGAGGCGGCACTGATGGCCGCTACCCGGCTATCGCCTTTGACGACCGCCTCTGCCGGGTAATCCCAGCGGGGAATTTTATTGCCGTCCACCCACACATGCTCCGGTTGTATCGGCAATCCCTCCACTGCGCGCCGCATCGCCAGCAGGCTCGCCTGTAAAATGTTGAGCCGATCGATCTCGGCGATACTGGCGCGCGCGATATACCAGCTTTTCGCCTTTGACTGGATCTCTTCAAACAGCGCAGCGCGACTTTTTTCCGTCAGTTTTTTCGAATCGTCAAGTCCGGCAATGGGTTGCTGCGGGTCGAGTATCACCGCGGCGGTCACCACATCACCCGCCAGCGGACCGCGGCCGACCTCATCGACACCGGCACCCAACACGCCGCGATACCCACTGACAAACGGCTGCATCAGGCGCCCTTTCATGCGCCCCTGCCAATCAGGTTCAGCACCGCGGCGGCGGCCCTGGCGCTGGCGTCGCAACGCAGTTGCCGGTGTATCGACAGATAATCGCTTTGCAGTGCAGTCGCCGCGTCCGGCTGTTCCAGGTAGTGCAGCAGCGCCGCGCCGAGGTTTTCCGGCGTCGCCTGGCTCTGTAAAATCTCCGGCACCAGCTGTTGCCCGGCCAACAGATTCGGCAGGGAGATAAACTCGGACTTCACCATTCTGGACACAATGGCATAGGATAGCGCCGCCATCTTGTAAGCCACCACCATCGGCCGTTTTAACAGCAGCGCTTCCAGGGTGGTGGTGCCCGAGGCCATCAGCACGGCATCGGCCGCCGCCATCGCCGTGTGCGAGTCACCATCGAGCAGCGTGAGTGGCAAATCGCCGTAGTCCGACACCATGAGTTCCAATTGTTGGCGGCGCTGGCTATTGGCAGCGGGGAGAACAAAACGCAGGTTCGGTCTGCGTTGCAGACACCAGCGGGCGGTCTGCAAAAAGACCGGGGCCAGAAATTTGATTTCTCCGCCGCGGCTGCCGGGCATCAGTGCGATGACCTCGGCACCGGCCTCTATCCCCAGCTTGTGCCGCGCCGCTGGCGTGTCGCACGCCAGGGGTATGGTATCGGCGAGTGGGTGGCCGACAAATTCCACCGCCACCTGGTGGCGCCGGTAGAAGTCTGCCTCGAACGGAAACAGCGTCAGCATCAGATCGACCGACCTGGCTATTTTGACGATACGTTTTTGTTTCCAGGCCCACACCGAGGGACTGACATAGTGCACGGTGGGAATACCGGCTTCCCGCAACGCCCGCTCCAGGTCCAGATTAAAATCCGGAGAGTCGATGCCGACAAACAGATCGGGCCGGTGCTCGGTGAAATACCGTTTCAAGCCGGCGCGCATACGCAGCAGTTCCGGCAGGCGTTTGAGCGGTTCGATATACCCCATGACCGCCAGGCGATCCTGGGCGTACAGAGACTCGAAACCGAGCGCCAGCATTCGCGGCCCGCCGACGCCGACGAAGCTCGCCGCGGGATGACGATCGCGGATAGCGCTCATCAGGCCGGCGCCGAGTATATCGCCGGAGGCCTCGCCGACAACCATACCGATACGCAGAGATTGCCCCATACCGGATGCTGCGGCGGTGGTCAGCGGACTATGCCGCGGGAGGAAGATTGCAGGGAGGTCACCAGCGCTTCGACAGCAGCGCACTGTTGCGCCAATGCCTGCAGCTCCACTATCGCCTCCTCTACAGTCAGCCCCCGGCGGTACACCAGCTTGAAGGCTTTGTTGATGGCGGCAATGTCGGTTTTGCTGAAACCCCGCCGCCGCAGACCTTCCACATTGATGCTTTTCGCCGCCGCCGGGTTGCCGTTGACGATCACATAGGCGGGCACATCCTTGCCGATGGCGCTGCCCATACCGGTAAAGGCATGGGCGCCGATTTTGCAGAACTGGTGAACCAACGTAAAGCCGCTGAGTATCGCCCAGTCATCGATATAGACGTGACCGGCGAGAGCGGCGTTATTGACCAGGATACAGTGGTTGCCGATCACGCTGTCGTGGCCGATATGGACATAGGCCATCAGCAGATTGTCGTCACCGATGGTCGTTTCACCGCGGTCCTGCACAGTGCCGCGGTGAATGGTAACGCCCTCTCTGATAACATTGTTGTCGCCGATCACCAGGCGCGTGGGCTCGCCCTGGTACTTGAGGTCGGGGGTGTCTTCACCGACGGAGGAAAACTGGTATATCTGGTTGTGCCGGCCAATGCGGGTCGGCCCTTTGATCACAACATGGGAGTGAACCTTGGTTCCCTCCCCAATGTCGACATCCGGCCCCACTATTGACCAGGGACCCACTTCAACATTGTCGCCAAGCTTGGCGGACGGATCGATAATCGCGCGGGGATCAATCAATGCTTTCATACCTTATTCTTATCAGTGATTGTCGCTCAATTAAATCGAACGGTCCGCGCACATAATGGTAGCGGAGGCGGCCAGCTCACCGTCGACCGTGGCCTTGCATTCGAACTTCCAGATGCCGCGTTTATCCGATAACACCACGGCCTCCAGCTGCAGGCGGTCGCCCGGTACCACTTGGCGTTTAAAGCGCACCCGGTCGGCGCCGGCAAACAAATAAATGGACCCGTCCTGGGGTTTCTTGTCCAGCGTTTTAAATCCGAGAATGCCGGCTGCCTGGGCCATGGCCTCCACAATCATCACGCCGGGAAAAATCGGCGCCTGGGGAAAGTGTCCGTTGAAGACGGCCTCGTTCACAGTAATGTTCTTGTAAGCGACAATAGACTCGCCTTTATTCAGGGCTACAACTCTATCGATCAGCAGAAACGGATAGCGGTGCGGCAAGTATTCTCGAACTTCATTTACATCCATCATGGTCGACGACCCCTAAAAACCCAGCCTGGCTCTCATTGTAAAAATGTCTTCGTAGTTATGTATTCGCAACTGTGTTGACTCACGTTGTTTAACTACTGTATTCAATTGTGCTCAATAACCACATAACCCGCCTGCGCCGCCTTCTTCCAAACAGCCGATATCATTGTGGCAACGATTTTTTTGGCGGGTCAACCCCGCCCGGAAACCGGTGGGTTAAACGCCGGGGACTACTGTTGTTCAAGTCGCTTCAGTCGCGTTGCGATCTTTTCCAACTGGCCAAAGCGAACCGCATTTCTGCGCCACTCCCGGGTAGCCGCCAGAGGCGTACCGGAAGAATAGGACCCCGGCTCTCTGATCGACTTGGTGACCAGCGTCATGGCGGTGATGTGGACATTGTCCGCAATGTACAAATGTCCAATTATGCCCGCCGCGCCGGCAATGGTGCAGTTTGCCCCAATTGTTGTGCTCCCCGCAATGCCGACACAGCCAGCAACAGCGGTATTTTCGCCAATTCGTACATTGTGGGCGATATGCACCTGGTTATCCAGCTTAACACCCCGGCTGATAACCGTATTGTCGAGTGCGCCACGGTCGATGGTGGTATTGGCTCCAATCTCGACGTCAGCGCCAACCTCGACACCGCCGAGTTGGTGGATTTTAACCCATCCCGGCATCTCCGGCCCAGCGGGCACAATACCGAAACCATCGGAACCTATCACAGCACCGCTGTGGATTATGCAGCCGTTTCCGAGGCTGACACCATGATAGATGGAGACACCGGCATAGAGCCGCGTGCCGGCACCGATCACGGAGTCCTCACCGATATAACAGCCGGCACCGATCTGGACATTCGCGCCTATCTCGACGTTGTCCTCCACCACCGCCTGAGCGCCGATGCAAGCGCTGGCATCAACGCTGGCACCGGCGGCGACCTGGGCACTCGGATGGATACCGGTCGCTACAGCCGGCGCACAGTCAAACAGTGCCGAGACCCGGGCATAGCCGAGATAGGGATTGTCCAGCAGCAGGCGGTTGCCGGGAAATTCGTCAGCCACATCGGCACGCAGGATAACAGCGCCGGCCCGGGACTGGGAAAGATACTTGCGATAGACGGGATTCGCCAGAAACGACAGTTGTCGGCTCTGTGCACTTTGCAGGGTGGCCAAGCCGGCAATCGGGTAGTCGCCGTCACCGAGCAAAGTGGCATCCAGGTATTGAGCCAGGTCGTCAAGGCGGTAGGCGGCGATACCGTCGCCGCCGATAACCCTGTCGGGTTTGACTTTATTCGGCCAGGCTTCATCCAACTTGGCTGCATCGGACTGAGCTTTACCCGATTCAGCTTTACCCGATTCAGCTTTACCCGATTCCACTTTACCCGATGCAACTTTGCCGGTCTCCGTCCCGTCCGGCTTATCCTCGTTTGGCGTAACCACAAAAACCTGGCTTATTTGGCTTTGTTCAACTTGTCAGTGATCTTATCGGTAATATCGAGAGCCGGCTCGACATAGACTGCGGCGCGCTTGTGCAACAACAGGCCAATACCCTCGGAGGCGACAAGCTGGTTGACTGCGGTCTGCACCTTCGGCGCCAACTCCCGCTGAATCTGTCCGAGCGCCGCATTTTCTTCGGCTTTGAGCTTTTTAACGAGAAGCTGTAAGTCGGCTGCCTTGTACTCTTCCTGTTTGCGATGCTCGGCCGCCTGATCCTGAGACCAGGTCATGCCATTGGTTTCCTTCTCTTTCTGCATGTTCTGCAAATCCGACTGCAAGCCCTCGAACTTGGCTCGCATACTGGCGATCTCCGGCTTTTTCGTATACTCGTCTATGCGCTTCTTAGCCAGATCGGTGTTGAACATGGCAGCTTGCGCATCGAACACGGCGACCTTTCCCTCCGCAACAGCAAAATTGCCGGCCAGTAACGCCACCAGCACCAAAATCATTTTCGTCATACGCACGTTGTGTTCTCCGTTCAATGTTATTGTAAAGCAACTCTATTGAGTGAGTGTGTTAAGCGGCTCTATCAACTAACGGTCATTAAGCCACTATATTGAGGTCTTGAAAAAATAACCCTCGACGGGTTCAGGTTGTCCTAAAAATTTGTCCCCAGGGAAAAGTCAAACACCTTGGTTTCATCAAACTCGTTCTCCCTGATGGGCTTGGACAGGCTGAATGTCATGGGCCCGAAGCCGGTAATCCAACTGACACCGATACCCACTGAAGCGCTCAACTTGTTTAAATCGACATCAAAACAATTTAGTTGGTTGGGGCCGCAATTGGTATCGAATACATTACCGGCATCGAGGAAAAATGCCGATTGCAGCGAGCGCTGGTCTTTGATGAACGGCAGCGGGAACAGGATTTCAGCGCCGGCTTCCACCAGCACATTGCCACCGAAGGGATCGTCATCGTCGCCAAAGGTCCCGGTGCCGATCTTGCCGTTGGTGTTGATCAGGTAAGCCGCATCCGTGGGAATCAGGCGCTCACTTTCATCGGCGGTCAGCACCGAGGCCACCGGCTGGTCATAGCGTATCGCCGGGCTGCTGAGCGGCCCCAGGGTATTGCGTTCGAAGCCGCGCACCGAGCCGAAGCCACCGGCGTAAAAGTGTTCGAAAAACGGCAGCTCCGAGGTGGCGCCATAGGAGTCGGCCCAGCCCAGCCGCGTGCGCAGGCGCAGCGTCAGGTTGCGCGTCAGCGGTTGAAAATACTGGGCGTTATAGATGAGCTTGTAGTACTCCAGGTCGCCGCCCGGCAGAGCAACTTCCAACGACAGGCGTTGCGAGGCTCCCCGCGTTGCCATGCGCCCGCGGTTCAGGGTCGACTGGACCCAGGACAAGGTGAAGGAATAGCTGTTGAAGTTATCGCCGTTTTCATCGATAAAACCGTCTGACGTTTCCGTCAGTACGCTCTCCGGCAGCTCCGAGACCAACTGCCGCACATCGGAGAGATCGCACTCCTGGGCCGCGCCGTTGTCGTCAAAACAGCGATCCCGGTATTCCTCCTCCAACACCGCAAACTCCACCCGCGGGTCCAACCGCGGCGAGCCGATGATTTCCTGCACCGCAAAGTCGCCGGTTTTAATGGAAATATTGTTGTAACCAAAACTGAAACCCAGCCGCTCGATATCGGAAATCGGATAGCCAAAATTAACACTGGCCCCGTAAGAGTCGGTGGTAAACGTACTGAGGTTAAACTCGGAAAAGTCACGCTCGCGGAAAAACACGCTAAAACCGCGGCTCACACCATCGGGTGTAAAATAGGGATCGGTGTAGTTGAAACTGTAAACCGTCTGGAAGCGGCTGTTACTGATAGAGAAACCCACCTGCTTGCCGCTGCCGAACCAGTTGTCCTGGGTGACGTTGGCACCGAGCACCAGGCCGGAACCGTCTGCATAGCCGAGACTGGCACCGATGCTGCCCGAGGGCTGCTCTTCGACCGTATATTCCACATCCACCTGGTCGGAAGTGCCCGGCACCTCCACCGTGTCCACCGTCACTTCCTTGAAAAAGCCCAGGCGTTCCAGTCGCACCTTTGAATGTTCTATCCGCGAGGACGACGCCGAGGCGCCCTCCATCTGGCGCATTTCCCGGCGCAGCACATTGTCGGCGGTGCGGGTGTTGCCGCGAAATTCGATCCGGCGCACATAAGCACGTTTACCCGGATCGATAAAAAAGGTCACTTTTACCGTGTTGTCTTCCTCGTTCAGCTCCGGTATGCCGCGCACCTCCGCAAAGGTGTAGCCTTCGTTGCCGAGGCGCTTGGTAATATAGTCAGAGGTCGTGGTCATCAACACCTGGGAAAACGTCTGCCCCTCACGCATCAACACCAGCAGCCGAATCTGGTCTTCACCTACCACCGGATCGCCGGCCAGGTCGACTTCGCTGACCTTGAACACATCACCTTCGCTAACGTTGACGGTGATATACACCGATTCTTTATCCGGACTCAGTGATACCTGGGTGGAGTCGATACTGAACTTCAGGTAACCGCGGTCCAGGTAATAGGACTCGAGCCGCTCCAGATCACCAGACAGCTTTTCGCGGGCATACTTGTCATTGCCGTTCAACCACGAGAGCATACCGGTGGATTTGAGTTCAAACAGGTCCTGCAGCTCTTCATCATCAAACGCCGAATTGCCGACGATATTGATGTGCTTGATCGCCGCCACCTCGCCTTCGTCGACTTCAATATTGAGCTTTACCTGGTTGCGCGGCAGGTCCTCCACGGTAGTTTCCACCGAGGCGCCGTAGCGCCCCTGCGCTACATATTGACGCTGCAACTCCTGGGTCAGGCCCTGCAGGGTGGCGCGTTTGAAAATCTGCCCCTCCGACAGGCCATTGTCGTTAAGCCCTTTCATCAGGTCTTCGGTTTTGATGGCCTTGTTGCCGTCAATACTGATAGCGCTGATGGCGGGGCGCTCTTTCACCTGAATAATCAGCACACCACCCTCGCGGGCGATTTGAATATCGGCAAAATAACCGGACTTGAACAGCGCCCGGGTGGCCTGCTGAATCGAGATGCTGTCGAGGGTATCGCCAATCTGCACCGGCAGCGAGGCGAACACGGTGCCCGCCGAAACCCGTTGCAGCCCTTCGACGCGAATATCCTGAACCCGAAACGCCTGCGCCTGCACCAGTAACGGCACCAGCCACAGCGCCAGCAACGGCAGTCGGCAAGCAAATAGAGATAACCCGAAACACTTCATAATTAGACTGTTCTAATCCTACCTGAGATTATAAATTGGTGTTGCCCACTACATTTATTGTTGTGTCGCGCTACAGCGGCCGCCCGGCCTACCCGAGTCGCATGATGTCATTGTAAAACGCCAGCACCATTACCCCGACAATCACGCACAGGCCGAGTTGGTAGCCAATCATCTGCACACGCTCGGAAACCGGGCTGCCCTTAACGGCTTCAACCAGGTAATACAGCAGATGTCCGCCGTCCAACACCGGGATCGGCAACAGGTTAAACACTCCCAGGCTGACGCTGAGCAGGCCTAAAAAGCCCAGATAATAGACCCAGCCGGCTTTGGCAGAAGCGCCCGCCACTTTAGCAATGGTAATAGGACCACTCAAGTTTTTCGTGGATATTTGCCCGAGAATCAGTTTCTTCACCGACGCCAGTACGAAAACACTGGTTTCCCAGGTCTTGTCGACAGCCTGGGTAAAGGCACCGGCAATGGTGTACTCGGTCTCGCGCAGCAACTCCTCGGGCCAGCGAAAACCCACACCGACCCGGCCGAAGGCCTCGCCGTCGGCACCCTCGGCGGCGGCGGGGGTAATAGCCAACGCCAGCTGCCGGCCGCTGCGTTCAACTATCAGGTCGATAGTCTGCTCCGGGTGCGCCCGCACATAGGTCACCCAGTCCGACCAGGTATTCATGGTTTTACCATCTGCACTCACGATGCGGTCGAGCGGCTGTAAACCGGCGCGGGCGGCCGGACTGTCGGACTCCACCGTATCGATCACCACCGGCGGTCGCTGCAAGGTCAGGCCGATACCCGCCATCGGGTCCGGTTCTTCGGCGCCTCTCAGCCACTGTTCCAGGATGACCTCGGATTCATAATTAAGATTGGAATCGGGGTATTTAACGGTAAATTTCAGGCTGCCGGTTTCGCCCAGGCGCTGCAGCAATTGGCGGTTAAGGGCGGTCCAGGTAGGGGTCGGCATGCCGTCCACCGCGAGGATCTCCTGCCCCGGCTCCAGTCCCGCCTGCTCGGCGAGACTGCCGGTCTCGACCGCACCCACGATCGGTATCACATCGGTGGAACCGGGCAGCAGTTGCCCCCAAAACAGCACTATCGCCAACAGGAAATTGGCTATCGGCCCGGCCGCCACTATGGCGATGCGCTGCCACACCGACTTGCGGGTGAACGCTTGGTCGAGATCCTCCGGCGCCACCTCGCCCTCGCGCTCGTCGAGCATTTTGACGTAGCCGCCGAGGGGGATCGCCGCCAGCACGAATTCCGTGTCGCGGCGGTCGCGCCAAGTCAACAGGGGTTTGCCGAAACCGACGGAAAAACGCAACACGCGCACACCGCATCGCCGGGCGACATAGTAGTGGCCAAATTCATGGAACGTCACCAGAACACCCAGGGCGACGATAAACCAGACGATTGTCAGCAGCCCATCCATACCACTCAATACCTCACCTTGGCGGTCCACCGGTCTGGCCGGATGGCGCCGTTAGTTGTTTTATCAATATGTTTCAACCACTCGAAGGGCCGCCTCGCGCGCTTGTCGATCCGCGTCTTGGACCACATTCAGGTCGCGAGGTTCAGCGGTGGGCACCTGCTCCAAAACGGCTTCGATGACCGTGGCGATCCTTACAAACGGCAGGCGCCCGCGCAGAAACGCCGCCACCGCCACCTCGTTGGCGGCGTTGAGCAGGGCCGGCGCCGTGCCGCCCGCCGCCGCCGCGGCCATTGCCAGCCCCAGGCAGGGGAAGCGCTGCATATCCGGCGCCTCGAAATCGAGCCGGGCCTGGGCAATCAGGTCCAGTCCGGCGACACCCGCCGCCATCCGCTCCGGCCAGGCCAGCGCATGGGCAATCGGGGTGCGCATATCCGGATTGCCGAGTTGGGCCAGTACCGAACCGTCGACATACTCTACCATGGAATGGATAACACTTTGCGGGTGCACGACGACTTGTATCTGCCGGGGATGCGCGGCAAACAGGCGGCAGGCCTCTATAAACTCCAGCCCCTTGTTCATCATGGTGGCGGAATCCACCGAAATCTTGCGCCCCATGGACCAGTTGGGGTGGGCACAGGCCTGGTCGGGGGTTACCCGCGCCAGGGCCTCCAGGGCAATAGTGCGAAAGGGTCCGCCCGAGCCGGTCAACAGTATGCGCTCGACGCCGGCCCGCTCGAGACCGTCGAACGGCCGCGGCAAACACTGAAAAATGGCGTTGTGCTCGCTGTCGATCGGCAGCAGGGTGGCGCCACTTTCCGCTACCGCCTGCATAAACAGGTCACCGGCCATTACCAGTGCCTCCTTATTGGCCAGCATCACCTTCTTGCCGGCCGCGACCGCGGCCAGGGTCGGCTGCAGGCCGGCGGCACCGACAATGGCCGCCATCACCGCATCCACCTCGGCGGCGGCGGCCACCCGGGCCAGGTTGTCCTCACCCCAGAGTACTTCAGTGGCGGCGCCGGCGGCGCCCAGTTGCTCAGCGAGCCGGGCGGCCGCCGTGGCGTCCCGGAGCACAGCGTAGCGAGGTCGGTGCGCCAGGCACTGGCGGGCCAGCAGCTCGTGCTGGCGATTGGCGGTCAGAGCAAAGACACTAAAGCGCTGGGGATGGCGGGCCAGCACATCGAGCGTGCTGGCGCCAACGGAGCCGGTTGAGCCGAGGATGGTCACCGCCTGCATTACTGCCGCCCCTGCAATAGCTGCCGTCTCTGCATCACCGTCGCTACCCTTGTCACCGCCGCGTTTGTCAGGACTGCCATCAGAGTCGCCAACCCGACAGCATCAGGCCCAGGGCGAACACCGGTGCCGCGGCGGTCAGGCTGTCGACCCGATCCATCAGGCCGCCATGCCCCGGCAGGATATGACTGGAGTCCTTCAGACCGCGGTGGCGCTTTATCATGCTTTCGAGCAAGTCACCCAGGACGGAGGCGAGACTGGTGGGAATCACCAGCGCCAGCGGTACCCACCATTGTGCCCCACCCGTGATGGCGCCAATCACCAGTGCCAGCACCGTGGCAGCACCCAGACCACCCCAAAAACCCTCCCAGGATTTGCCCGGACTGACCGCCGGTGCCAGTTTGTGCTTGCCAAATGCCTTGCCGGAAAAATAGGCACCCACGTCGGCACTGACCACTATGGCCACCACCATCAAAATCAGCCAGGCGCCCTGAGGTTGAATACGAATATAGACACAGGCGACACCGGTGGGTACCAGCACCAGCAGCCCGATCAACCCCCGCAGCCAGCGGTTGCCCCACAGCACCGCGCTCTGCGGGTAGCTCTGCACCCAGAGCAAGGCCAAGGCCCACCAGATACAGCTCGCCACCAGGATGCCGCGCACCGCCGCCTCGTCGAACATCCAGGCACCGCTGAAACCGGTGAAATAAATGGCCGAGCCAAACAGCGTCACCACTACCGCCTGGTAGGCCAGGCGCTGGGGCACGCGACTGAAACCGGCCAGGTTGGCCCACTCCCAGGCAGCCATCAGCACCGCGAGTATGATAAACAGCGAAAACAATCCCACCGGCAGGTAAAACAGCACCGCCAGAAAGACCAGCGCCAGCAGTATTGCCGTCACCAGGCGTTCCTTAAGCATTGGCGACGCCCTCTATCTGCTCGCCCGACAACCCAAAGCGCCGCTGGCGGCAGCGAAAGTCCGCAATCGCCGCCTCCAGCGCGGCGGCATCGAAATCCGGCCAGTAGAGATCGCTGAAATACAGCTCGGTGTAGGCGCTTTGCCAGAGCAGGAAGTTGCTGATACGCAGCTCGCCGCCGGTACGGATCAACAGGTCCGGGGCGGGCAAATCGGCCAGGGCGATGTGCGCCTGCAAGGTATCCTCGTTGATATCGCCCGGCTCCAGGGCACCGGCCCGCACCTGCTCGGCCAGGCGCCTGGCGGCGTTGGCAATATCCCACTGGCCGCCGTAGTCGGCCGCAATCACCAGGTGGCGATCACCGTCGGCGGCGGTATCCTCAGCCTCCCGAATCGCCCGCTGGATGCGCTCGCTGAAGCGGGCGCGATTACCGATCACCCGCAGGCGCACCCCCTCTTTCCTGAGCCGCTTGGACTCGCGTTTGAGATAGGTGAGAAACAGGGCCATCAGCGCCTCCACTTCCCGCGGCGGGCGCTGCCAGTTTTCGCTGCTGAAGGCAAACAGTGTCAATACTTCAACCTCGTGCTCGCGACAACAGCGCATCACGTCGCGAATACGCTCGACCCCGGCCTTGTGACCCGAAGGCCCCGGCACCCCCTTTTGCTTGGCCCAACGGTTGTTGCCATCCATAATAATGGCAATATGGCGAATGGGTTGGGCACTCACTGACTGATACTCCGACAAAACATATTCACTACACCGGCGTGCTACACCGGCGCGGTCGCCGAGGATTCGGCAACCACGCGCTGGACCCTTAGATTTCCATCAGGTCAGCTTCCTTCACCGCCAGCGCCTTATCGACTTCAGCGACAAACTTATCGGTGATTTTCTGGATATCGTCCTCGGCGCGGCGCTCGTCGTCTTCACCGATCTCTTTTTCTTTTAACAGATCTTTAATGTGGGCAATGGCATCGCGACGCACACTGCGGATGGAGACGCGGGCGCCTTCCGCCTCGGCGCGCGCCTGTTTGATAAAGCCCTTGCGCGTCTCCTCGGTCAGCGGTGGCATGGGTATGCGAATCAACTCGCCGGTGGTGGCCGGATTCAGGCCGAGATCGGACTTCATAATCGCCTTCTCGATTTCCGGCACCATCTGCTTTTCCCAGGGGCTCAAGGACAGTGTGCGCGCGTCCAGCACGGAAATATTCGCCACCTGATTCAGCGGCGTATCGCTGCCGTAATAGTTGACGGTAATGCCGTCGAGAATACTCGGATGGGCCCGCCCGGTGCGGATTTTATTAAAGTTATTGCCCAGCGCCTCGACGCTTTTCTGCATGCGCTCTTCGGCGTCTTGTTTGATTTCGTTAATCATGGCTCGCGTCCTCTGTGGTGGCAGGGCCCTCTTCGATCAGTGTGCCCTCGTCACCGCCGACAACAATATTCAACAGCGCGCCGGCTTTGTCCATGCGAAACACCCGTACCGGCATGTCGTGTTCACGGCACAGGCAGATGGCTGTGAGGTCCATCACACCGAGCTTCTTATCCAGCACTGCATCGTAGGTCAGGCGGTCGTATTTGGTTGCGGTTGTGTCCTTCATCGGATCGGCCGAGTATACACCGTCGACCTTGGTGGCTTTCAGTACCAATTCGGCGTCTACTTCGATACCGCGCAAACAGGCGGCGGAGTCAGTGGTAAAGAAAGGGTTGCCGGTACCGGCGGAAAACACCACTACTTCGCCGCCGTCGAGAAAACGGATGGCGCGGCGGCGGTCATAGTGTTCAACAATGCCGCTCATGGGAATCGCCGACATCACACGTGAGGAGATATTACAACGCTCGAGCGCATCGCGCATGGCCAGGGCATTCATCACTGTCGCCAGCATGCCCATATGGTCACCGGTCACGCGGTCGAGGCCGGCCGCGCTCAGGGCGGCGCCCCGAAACAGATTGCCACCGCCGATCACCAACCCCACCTGCACGCCGATACCGACCAGTTGGCCGATCTCCAGCGCCATTTTATCCAGCACCTTGGGGTCGATGCCGAAGCCCTCTTCCCCCATCAGCTCTTCGCCACTGAGCTTGAGCAGTATCCGCTTGTACTTCTTGTCCCGCGTGGTTGGCATGTAGAGGTCTCCCCAGTGGCGCCGGCTGCAAATCCGCAGCAGTTTAACAGTAAAAAGGCGGGAGATGCAGTCCCGCCTTTTTACCCGGGTTGACAGCGAGTGGGCCTCACCCCGGGTTGTCAGTTCGCAGCCTGCAGCCGCGCGCCTTATCGAGCGGCGTTCAGATCTGGGGTCGGTGCGACGCCAGCGGTTTCAGATGCCATCCGGCGCCCGCTTTGTGGTTCGTTATCGGCTTCGCGGTAACTTGGCTGTTGTACCTAAGAATGTACCTGAGCTGTGGTTTAGCCGTAACCTTACTTCGACGCGTTGACCTGAGCCGCCACCTCAGCAGCAAAATCGACCTCTGCCACCTCAATGCCCTCACCGACCTCGTAGCGGACAAAGTCCTCCACCTCGGCGTCGGCTTGCTTGGCCAGGCCGCCGACGGTCACATCCGGGTCCTTCACAAACGGCTGCTCGGTCAGGCTGTTTTCCTTCAGGAACTTCTTGATCCGCCCCCCCATCATCTTCTCGACGATCTCCGCCGGCTTACCTTCCATATCCGGCTGCGCCTTGATGATTTCCTTTTCCTTGTTCAGCACGTCCTCGGGCATCTGTTCGGGCTTGACCACCTGCGGGTTGACTGCGGCCACATGCATGGCGATATCCCGGGCCAGTTCGGCGTTGCCGCCGCGCAGCCGGGTCAGCACGGCAATGCGGTTGTTGGAATGCACATAGGCCCCGACCACGCCGTCGCTCGCCTCGACCAGCGTCAGGCGGCGCACGTTGATGTTTTCACCGATCTTCTGCACCAGCGCCTGGCGGACTTCCTCCAGGCCGTCGGCCATCAGCGCCGCCACGTCGGTCTGCTTGTCGGCAAAGGCCTTATCGACCACCTTGCCGACAAAACCCAGGAAGTTTTCGTCGCGGGCCACAAAGTCGGTTTCGCTGTTGACCTCGGCCACCAGCCCGTAGCTGCCGTCGGCCGCCACCTTGGCCGCCACCACGCCATCGGCGGCAGTACGATCGGCTTTCTTCGCCGCCTTCAGGCCGCTGGCCTTGCGCAGGTTTTCAATGGCCAGTTCAATATCGCCATCGGCTTCGACCAGGGCTTTTTTACACTCCATCATCGCGAGGCTGGTGCGCTCGCGCAGTTCTTTCACCATTGCTGCTGTAATAGCTGCCATTAGCTTATCCTCATTTAATCGCTTCAGCGCCGCGGCTGAAAAGTTCAATGTCCGGCCCCGGGCTCTCTCTGTAGAACTGGTTTAAGAATATCGCGGGTAGGTCTGCCGCTGGGTGGGGCTTTCAGAAACTCTCGGCAGCAGGGATGCTGCCGGGAAGTCCCCAGGGAGGGGTCTACGGCGTGTTTCTGAAAGCCCCACCCAGCGGCAGACCGATCAACTGGCACATTTTTGCTTAAGTAAGTACCATCAGGGTAAGCCCCTTCCTCGCACTCAACATGTTATCGACACGTCAGGTGGCGGGCAGCGCCTATTCGGCCGCCGCTTCGTCGTCCTGAATCTCGACAAACTCGTCTTTGCTCGGTGTCGCAGATTGCGCATTGGCCGCGCCTTCGATACAGGCGTCCGCGACCGCGGTCACATACAGCTTGATGGCCCGGATAGCGTCGTCGTTGCCGGGGATAATATAGTCGACGCCGACCGGATCACTGTTGGTGTCCACCACGCCAATCACCGGTATACCCAGCTTGTTGGCTTCCTGAATGGCGATACGCTCATGTTCCACGTCCACAATAAACAGCGCATCGGGCAGACCACCCATATCCTTGATACCGCCGATGGAGCGCTCCAGCTTTTCCATGGTGCGGGTGCGCATCAGGGCTTCTTTCTTGGTCAATTTATCGAAAGTGCCGTCGCGGCTCTGGGCCTCGAGCTCCCGGTAGCGGCGGATGGAGGCGCGGATGGTCTTGTAATTGGTCAGCATACCGCCCAGCCAGCGATGGCTGACATAGGGCTGACCGGCGCGCTCGGCCTGCTCCCTGATGGTTTTTTGAGCGGCGCGCTTGGTGCCGACAAACAGCACCTTCTTCTTCTGCGACGCCATCTTCACCACCACACTCAACGCATCGTTGAACGCGGGTACCGTGTGCTCGAGGTTGATAATGTGAATCTTGTTGCGGGCGCCAAAGATGAATTGCCCCATCTTCGGGTTCCAGTAGCGGGTCTGGTGGCCAAAGTGCACACCAGCCTGCAGCATATCGCGCATGCTTACAGTAGGCATAATTGTTCCTTGTTCCGGGTTAAGCCTCCATATACCCCATTGACCAACCCGTGCGGCGACCGTCGAAGCGGCCGGCCCAACCCGGGCACCCAGGCAAATGTGCCGGTATATGTGTGACGTTTGTGTGTTTGTATATAGTATCTGTCCGGCAAGCCGGCTATTTACGCGCTCAACAGCTGTTTGACGGCTGTGTCGGTAGACAGCAAGGCGCTGACCGGACAGTAGTTACGCCGGCCCTGGATGCTAATAGCCAGGCGCGGCGCTTTATACCATAATCGAGCGTGCGTCTTCAACCGCATTTCATCGGCTTTGCCAGCCCGAAAAGCTGCCGCCGGGCCGCTGCTTGGTTTACAATGCGCGCTCTCAACCCATCGCCCGCTGTAACGGGCCCGCGATACCCAGAATTTTATGACAGTAACCATCAAAACCCCGGCCGATATCGAAAAAATGCGTGTTGCCGGCCGCATGGCGGCCGAAGTGCTGGAGCTGATCGGCGACCACGTGCGCCCGGGCGTCACCACCGCCGAACTCGATCGTATCTGTCACCAGCATATTACCGAGGTACAGCACGCCATACCCGCCTGCCTGAACTACAAGGGCTTCCCCAAGTCTATCTGCACCTCTATCAACCAGGTGGTGTGCCACGGCATCCCCTCGGAGAAGAAGGTGTTGAAGGACGGCGATATCATCAATATCGATGTCACCGTTATCTACCAGGGGTATCACGGCGACACCAGCAAGATGTTTCTGGTGGGCAAGGTCGCCAGCCACGCCGAGCGGCTGGTAAAGGTCACCCAGGAATGCATGTACAAGGGCATAGAGCTGGTACGGCCCGGCGCGCGCCTGGGGGATATCGGCCACGCTATCCAGCAGCATGCGCAAAAAAACTACTATTCCGTGGTCAGGGAGTACTGCGGCCACGGGATTGGCACGGTATTTCACGAGGAGCCGCAGGTGCTCCACTACGGGAGACCCAATACCGGGATGGAGTTACAGGAGGGCATGACCTTCACCATCGAGCCCATGATCAATGCCGGCAAGGCGCAGACCAAGCTTAAACCTGACGGCTGGACCGTGGAAACACGCGATGGGCGCCTGTCGGCACAATGGGAGCACACCATGGCGGTCACCGCTGATGGCGTAGAGGTGTTGACCGCCCGCGGCGAGGAAGCCTTCTAGCCGGTATCGATGCTCCGGCCCGAACTGACAACCGTGGGGCGCGTGCGCAGGGTCGGCAACGGCCACAGACACAGCTACCCTCAAGCTCGCTTTTGAGACAAGATGCAGACACCCTATTTCGAACGCCCGCTGTTTTTTTTCGACCAGAGCCGGTTTCGCCGTGCCCTGGCCGCGGGCAATAGTATTACGGTGTTCAAAGACGCCATCAGCGCCGCCAACGCGCAGTTCAACGCCCGCTTTCGCGAGGGCGAAGACATTCGCGCCCTGGTATCGGACCGGGCGCTGTTTATCGACTGCATGCTGCACTACGCCTGGCACCAGTTCCGCTGGAACACACATATCAGCCTGCTGGCGGTGGGGGGCTACGGCCGCGGCGAACTGCACCCCCATTCCGATATCGATCTGCTGATCCTGCTCGAGGACGACGGCGACAACCCGCATCTGGAAAGTATCGAGCGACTCATTACCTTTCTCTGGGATATCGGCCTGGAGATCGGCCACAGCGTGCGCAGCCTCAACCAGTGCGTCGACATCGCAGCGACGGATATCACGGTGGCGACCAATATCATGGAGTGCCGTACCCTGGCCGGCAGCGAGCTGTTGCGGGACAAACTGCGGGAGATGACCGGCCCTCAAAATATCTGGCCCGCCAACGAATTTTTCCGCGCCAAGTGGAACGAGCAGATCGCCCGTCACGACAAGCACAATCACACCGAGTACAACCTCGAGCCCAATGTCAAGAATGCCCCCGGCGGCCTGCGCGACATCCAGATGATCGGCTGGGTGGCGAAGCGTTTTTTCGGCGTGCGCTCGCTGCGGGAGCTGGCCGGCAGGGAGTTCTTCACCGACGAGGAATTCGGCATCCTGATGGCCGGCGAAGAGTTTATCTGGCGAGTGCGCTACGGCCTGCACATGATTGCCGGTCGCGCCGAGGAACGCCTGCTGTTTCATCACCAGCGGGAACTGGCGCAGCTGTTCGGCTACCGCGATTCGGACCGGCGCCTCGCAGTCGAACAGTTTATGCACGCCTACTACCGCATTGTGCTGGCGTTGCGGGAACTCAACGACGTGCTGCTGCAATACCTGGACGAAGCGATTTTGCAGTCCCCCGACAAGCAAGCCACCACCCCCATCAATGCGCGCTTCCAACTGCGCGACGGCTATATCGAGGTCACCCACCCCGAGGTATTCCGCCAGACACCGTCGGCACTGTTGGAAATCTTCGTGATGATGGGGCGCGATCCCGACATTCAGGGCGTGCGGGCCACCACCATCCGCCTGATGCGCGCCTGCCGCAACCTAATCGACGACGCGTTTCGCCGCGACCCGACCAACAACCGCCTGTTCATGGAATTGCTGGGCTCCCCCCACGGCCTGGTAACCCAGCTCAAGCGCATGAAACGCTACGGTGTGCTCGGTCGCTACCTGCCGGAATTCGGCCAGGTGACCGGCCAGATGCAGCACGACCTGTTCCATATCTACACCGTCGACGCCCATACGCTGCTGGTGGTGAAGAACATGCGCCGCTTCCGCCACCCGGAAGCGCAGACTCTGTTTCCGATCGCCGCCCATATCATGAAGCGCCTGCCGAAGCATGAGCTGCTGTATATCGCCGGCCTCTACCACGATATCGGCAAGGGCCGCGGCGGCGACCATTCCACCCTCGGCGCCGTCGATGCCGAGGCCTTTTGCGTCCAACACGGCCTGTCGCCACGGGAGACACGACTGGTGTGCTGGCTGGTGGAGAAACACCTGCTGATGTCGGCGGTATCGCAAAAGCAGGATATCTCCGACCCCGAAGTGATCCACAATTTCGCCCTCGAAGTCGGCGACCAGAACCGCCTCGATTACCTCTACGCGCTGACCGTCGCCGACATGAACGCCACCAACCCGGATATCTGGAATACCTGGCGCGCCAGCCTTATGCGCCAGCTCTACCTGGAGACCAAGCGCGCCCTGCGCCGCGGCCTGGAACATACCGTTGACCAAAAAGAGCTGGTCGAGGAAACCCAACTGGCGGCCATCGACAAGCTCGCCGACAAGGGCCTCGACGAACAGTTGGTGCGGGACCTGTGGGGCGATATCGGCGACGACTACTTCCTCCGCGAAGGCCACCTGGATATCGCCTGGCAGGCCGAGGCCATCTGGCGCAACCGCCACCAGGACCCGCTGGTGCTGATCAAGGAAACCACCAGCCGGGAACACGAGGGCGCCACCCAGATTTTTATTCGCACCAAAGACCGGGACAATGTGTTCGCCGCCACCGCCACCGCCCTGTCGCTGCTGGGACTGAACATTCAGGACGCGCGCCTTTACAGCTCCGTTGAGGGCTACACCATCGATACGTTTTACGTCCTCAACGAAAACGACGAGCCCATTGGTGACGACAGCGCCCGGGTCGAGGAAATCAGGCAGGCGCTGCTGCACGAACTCAGCCTGGTGGATGCGTACTCCGATATCATTCGCCGCCGCACGCCGCGCCGACTCAAGCATTTTGCCATGCCCACCCGCGCCACCCTCAGCAACGAACTGCACAGCAGCTACACGGTGCTGGAAGTGATCAGTCCGGACCGGCCCGGTCTGCTGGCCCATATCGGGCGGATTTTTCTCGAGTTCGGCATCCAACTGCAAAATGCCAAGATCGCCACCCTGGGCGAGCGGGTGGAGGACGTTTTCTTTATCACCGATAAACAGGGCGCGCCCCTGAGCGATCCGTCGCTGTGTAAAGAGTTACAGGAAGAAATCTGCCGGCGATTGGACCAGCGGGTAGAGGAAGGCTGATTCAGGACCCCTATGAATTCGGATTTAGACAAACTGCAACCCTATCCTTTCGAACGACTCGCCGCTTTGAAAACCGGCATCAATCCGCCCCGCGATCGCGAGCATATCGCCCTGTCCATCGGCGAGCCCAAGCACCCGCCGCCGCCGCTGGTGTTGGAACACCTGGCCCAAAACCTCGGTCGACTGGCCAACTACCCGACCACCAAAGGACTGCCGGAGCTGCGCCAGGCGATTGCCGACTGGGCGACGCGGCGCTTTGCGCTGGGCGCCGATGGCCTCGATCCCGAGCGCCAGGTGTTGCCGGTCAGCGGCACCCGCGAGGCTCTGTTCGCCTTTGCCCAGGCGGTGGTGGATCGCGCCGGCGCGCCGCTGGTGCTCTGCCCCAACCCTTTTTACCAGATTTATGAAGGCGCTGCGTTACTGGCCGGCGCTGAACCCTATTTCCTCAACTGTACCGCCGCCACCGGTTACCTGCCCGATTTCGATCAGGTGCCGGAGGCCATTTGGCAGCGCTGCCGGCTGTTGTACCTGTGCTCACCCGGCAACCCGACCGGTGCCGTGGCCGACCTGGCCAATCTGAAAAAAGTGATTGAACTGGCCGACGCTCACGACTTTGTTATTGCCAGCGACGAGTGCTACAGCGAACTCTACTTCGACGAGGCCCGACCTCCGGCCGGACTGCTGCAGGCCTGTGCGGCGCTGGGGCGACGGGACTTTGCCCGCTGCGTGGTGTTTCACAGCCTGTCGAAGCGCTCGAACCTGCCGGGACTGCGGTCGGGCTTTGTGGCCGGCGACGCCCAGGTGCTGGAAAAGTTTTTGCTCTACCGCACCTATCACGGCTGCGCCATGCCGGTCGCCAGCCAATTGGCGAGTACGGCCGCCTGGCGCGACGAGGGGCATGTCAAAGCCAACCGCGATGCCTACCGCGAAAAGTTCGCCGCGGTGCTGGAGATTCTCGGTGACTGCCTGCCGGTCGCCCGGCCCGATGCCGGTTTTTACCTGTGGCCGCGCACCCCGATCGCCGATACCGACTTTGCCCGCGAGCTTTTTGCCAGGCAGCATATTACCGTGTTGCCCGGACGTTTTATTGCCCGCGACACGCCGGCGGGCAACCCCGGTATCGACCATGTGCGCATGGCGCTGGTGGCACCGCTGGCTCAGTGCATTGAAGCGGCCGAACGCCTGAAAGTGTTTGTTGAGCATTTATAGAGATCATCCGTAGCCACTACCGACAAAAAACCAGCCATCGCAATTATCCGTAGAGACCATGCCCACCCAAAACCTTTCAAAGCCGGAGCGCGTCGATTTTGTCCAGGCCAAACTGCAGGCGCTCTATCCCGACCCTCCGATTCCCCTCGACCACCGTGACCCGTATACGCTGCTGGTAGCGGTGTTGCTGTCGGCCCAGTGCACTGATGAGCGGGTCAATAAGGTAACGCCGGCATTATGGCAACTGGCGGACAACCCATTCGATATGGCTGGTGTGCCGGTGGAAGAGATCAAGGCGGTAATCCGTCCCTGTGGCCTGTCGCCGCAAAAGTCCAAGGCCATCGCCGGGTTATCGCAAATTCTGGTGGACGACTACGGGGGCGAAGTGCCGGCGGATATGGCTGCGCTGGAAACTCTGCCCGGTGTCGGCCACAAAACCGCCAGCGTGGTGATGTCGCAGGCGTTTGGTGAGCCGGCGTTTCCGGTGGACACGCATATTCACCGCCTGGCACAGCGCTGGGGTTTGAGCAGTGGTAAAAACGTCGCCCAGACGGAGAAAGATTTGAAGCGCCTGTTTCCGAGGGAGAAGTGGAATGCGCTGCATCTGCAGATTATTTACTACGGGCGGGAATACTGTTCGGCCCGCGGTTGTGACGGGACGGTTTGTGAAATTTGTACGACTTGTTATCCGCAGCGCAAGCGGCCGAAGAAGACAAAGAAAGCTTGAGCAGAGGTTTGGGTTTCAATAAGTCATCAGCGGTCGGAAAAAGCGTCGCCAGTGGCGACGCTTCGAGCGGCACGGTGCGGGGACATAACTTTAGCCGATCCACTCACAACGGAGTCACGCACTTATAGAGTCGACAGGCGCGGTCCACTAATCCCCATCAGCCGTTGCAAGCGGGCAATTACACCGCGAGCCTTCCCTCTTGCAAACTGCCTCAGTATCGAAAAACCTGCAACAGGCAATTGAAAGAAAAAACGATACAGAGACAGGCCGGTCGATTAACACTACTCTCTAAAGTAACTGCCATTGGGTTCCGAACCCACTAATGCTCTTTGCTCCAATCAGGTCTCGAATAATCGCAGCCCCTTGCCAAAAACGGACATCGATCAATAATCAGCAAACGACTTTGCCAAGGCGCCACAACCGGTTATTCGCCTAACGCCTCAAAAGCCGCCTGCAGTTCCTCAACGACCGTCATCCCCTTTCGTTTTCTCCGCGTACCTAAATGCTCGCAGCGCAGATCGTCCATAAATCTCGACCACATCTCGGGACCACCTTCCTCGAGGAGTTGCGCCCGGATGGAATATTGCGGTGTCGAGGGTAGCCACCGGCGCCCCCAGGCGCCGAGATGGACGAAGACCGGCACCAGCGCGATCGATTTTTCTGTCAGCGAAAAAATGGCCTTCTGCTTATGGGTCGGATCATCATGCCTGGTGAGCATGCCGGCATCGACCAGCTTCTTCAACCGATCCGCTAACAGGTTCGATGAAATCTTCTCATCGGAGCCGGACAACAGCGCCCCATAGGTGCGCCGATTGCCGAACATCACGTCCCGCAGAACGACAAGACTCCATCGGTCACCGAGCAGTTCGACAGTCAGATTAATGGGACATCCCGAACGAGGTTCAGTCATGGCGATATCGCTCTCCCCTTAAAACCACTTGCATTATCGCAGAGGTTAGGTCATTCTACGACCACTTGCAAATATGCACTGGTTTGGGAGGATGGACCATGGCTGACTTTTCGAAGATTGAGGACAAGGTTCGCGCAGTGTTCGATGCCTATACAGCGCGAGACGCAACAGCGTTTCTCAAACTGCTACACCCGGATTTCTCATTCACCAGCCCCTATGACGACGCCATTGACAAAGACGCGTTCATGGAGCGCTGCTGGCCGGGCAATCATCCGGTAATGGACCACAGGGTTGAGCACATCCATACAAAGGGCGAGGTCGCATTCGTGCTCTATGAGCTTGAGACGAAAGCGGGGGAGACCTTTCGAAATGTCGAGCGGCTCACCTTTCGCGACAGTCTGCTCCATGACGTCGAGGTCTTCTTCGGCAACCCGCCGGCCGGACATGGCCGCTGGCAGAGCGACGACATTCGCGCTGCAGCCGCGGTCCGCAAGCTGATCGAAGAGCGTTATCAGGCCATTCGCGCCAAAGATGCCGAGGCAGCCACGGCGCCTTTGGTAGAGGACGTCATTGTGTTCGACGTACTCGATCCGCTGCGCCACACGCGCATCGAAGATGTACGACGGCGCGGACAGGAATGGTTCGATGGTTTCGACGGACCCGTGAGTGTTGAATTGAACGATCTCGTTGTGTCGGCCGACGGCGATACGGCGTTCGCCTACAGTCTCAATCGGTACTCGGGCAATTTCCAAGCCGGCGGCTCGACCGATATGTGGGTGCGCCACACGTCCTGCTATCGACTCAGGGAAGAGGGTTGGCGGTTGGTGCATGAGCACCTCTCGGTGCCGTTTGATCCGCAAACCGGCAGCTGGTCTCTCAATGCGCAGCCTTAGGCACGGTGAGGCGGGCACCTTCAGCGGTGACCCCAAACCGCAATTTTGATATGCTGGCGCCCCCGCGCGCAACCGGACAGTTCAGGAGCATCTGTGGCCACCACTCTCTACGGCATTAAAAACTGCGACACCGTCAAAAAAGCGCGCCGCTGGCTCGAGCAGCAGGCTGTCGATTACAACTTTCACGATTTTCGGGCCGACGGTTTGAGCAAAGCACAAGTCGCCACCTGGGTCGACCAACTCGGCTGGGAAGCACTGGTCAACAAACGCAGCACCACCTGGAAACAACTCGGCGAAACCACCCGCAACGGGCTGAACGACAGTAACGTGGTCGCCGTTGTCCTGGCCAACCCGACCCTGATCAAACGACCACTGCTCGACCTCGACGGACACTACCACACGGGCTTTAAAGAAACCGACTATCGCCAGCTTTTTCGCTGATCGCCAACCCTCAAACAGGACAAGATGATGACCAAGCTCTACAGTCTGGGCCTCGGCGTAGGTACCAACAACAGTAAAGGCGACTGGCTGGAGGTATTCTACCCGCAGCCACTGCTCAACCCCGACGAAAATGTGAGCCGGGCGCTGGCCGATGCCCTCGACTACCGTGGCGGCAATCGGGCCATCGCCCTCGACGGCAGCAAGATGGAGCTGCTGGCCACCGCCCTGGAAAACGCCGGTAACACGCAACAGGCAGCCATCGCCCGGGCATTCCAGCACAGCCGCCGCCCACTGGTAGCCACCTTGCTGGAAACCGACGCCGCACCGGCCTCAGTCCCCGAGGGCTACCTGAAACTGCACCTGATCTCCCACCGCCTGGTAAAACCCCATGGCACCGACCTCAGCGGCCTGTTCGGGGTGCTGCCGAACGTGGCCTGGACCAGCCAGGGCGCCATCGACCTGGAGGAACTGCCCGAGCGCCAGTTGCAGGCGCGGCTACAGGGCGACGTGCTGGAGGTGGCCTGTGTCGATAAATTCCCGAAGATGACCAACTATGTAGTGCCCGCCGGGGTCCGCATCGCCCATACGGCGCGGGTGCGACTGGGCGCCTACCTGGGTGAAGGCACCACCGTTATGCACGAGGGCTTCGTCAACTTCAACGCCGGCACCGCCGGGCCCGGCATGATCGAGGGTCGTATCTCCGCCGGCGTATTTGTCGGCGCCGGCTCCGATCTCGGTGGCGGCTGCTCGACTATGGGCACCTTGTCCGGCGGTGGCGATATCGTCATATCCGTGGGCGCCGAATGTCTGCTCGGCGCCAATGCCGGGGTCGGTATTCCGCTCGGCGACCGCTGCACCGTGGAGGCCGGCCTCTATATCACCGCCGGCACCAAAGTGACCCTGTTGGATGACCGCGGCGAGGCGGTGGAACAGATCAAGGCCCGCGACCTGGCCGGCAAATCCGACTTGCTGTTCCGGCGCAATTCCACCAGCGGGGCGGTGGAATGTAAAACCAATAAATCCGCGGTTGCCCTGAACGCCGAGCTGCACGCGCATAATTAAAGACAGCTCCGCTATGACCTTCGCGGGCAATACCGATGCGCTGCGGATTGACACCGGTGTGGTCTCTAAGACATCGACCTGAACGAAGGCGTGCCAATCGATCGGCCAGCCTCTGGAAAGGGCTTTCAGAAACACGGGCTGGGCGCCCCCTCGCCCCGTCCTTAGGGACTTCACAACAGCATCCCTGCTGTTGAGCGTTTCTGAAAGTCCTTTCCAGAGGCTGGCCTACCCACAGCATTCTTGACCAAGCTGGATACGATTGGGAGAGAGGTTAATAAATTGGTGCAGCTCCGTTTAAGCATCATCACCAACACCAGAAGTAGCCGCTTTAGGTAAAAGCAGGCACTTTGAGCCAAAGTAAATGCCTGAGACACGTGCCTTCGACAGTTCTGCGCGAACTGGTGGGCGCCGCAAAAAACTTTAAAATGGGCAGGCGCCGCGCCCATGAGGGGGTAATCCCCTTGTGAGAGCAGCGCCAACCCGGTGGCTTTGCCACCGGCAACCATCCCTGGCCACCGGAGACCTGATAGCCAATGTCCCCACCGAATACACCGGTACCTGACACCGATCTCTCACCGACCCTGCAACTGGCCAGGGCATTGATTCGGCGCCGCTCTGTAACGCCGGAAGACGCCGGCTGCCAGGACCTGATGATCGAGCGCCTGCAGGCACTCGGCTTTGCGGTCGAGCGCCTGCGTTTCGGCGCCGTGGACAATTTCTGGGCGCAGCGCGGTGATGACGGGCCGCTGCTGGCGTTCGCCGGCCATACCGATGTGGTACCCACCGGACCCGAGGCCCAGTGGCAGACGCCGCCGTTTGCCGCCGAACTCGAAGACGGCCTGCTCAAAGGCCGCGGCGCCGCCGATATGAAAGGCAGCCTGGCCGCCATGGTCACCGCCTGTGAGCGCTTTGTAGCACAACACCCGGATCATCGAGGTCGCATCGGCTTTTTAATCACCAGCGACGAAGAGGGCCCGGCCGCCGACGGCACGGTCAAGGTCGTGGACTGGCTCGAAGCCCGCAACACCAAGATCGACTGGTGCGTGGTGGGCGAACCCTCCAGCACCACACGGGTCGGTGACGTGATCAAGAACGGCCGCCGCGGCTCCCTCGGCGCCACCCTGGTGATAAAAGGCACCCAGGGCCATGTGGCCTACCCGCACCTGGCCGACAACCCGATTCACCGGGCGGCGCCGGCACTGGCGGCGCTGGCGGCAGAGGTGTGGGATGAGGGCAACGCGTTCTTTCCCGCCACCAGCTTCCAGATATCGAATATCAACGGCGGCACCGGCGCCACCAATGTGATTCCCGGCTCGGTGACGGTGGTGTGCAACTTCCGTTTTTCCACCGAGGTCAGCGCCGCGCAATTGCAAGAGCGCACCGCGGCGATACTGGCGCGGTATCACCTCGATGCCACTATCGACTGGCACCTGAGCGGCGAGCCCTTTCTTACCGCCGAGGGCGAGTTGGTGCAGGCGGCGGTGGCCGCTGTGGAGGCGCAAACCGGGCACAAGCCGGCACTTTCCACCGCCGGCGGCACCTCAGACGGTCGCTTTATCGCCCCTACCGGCGCCCAGGTGGTGGAATTGGGCCCCGTCAACGCCACTATCCACAAGGTGGACGAATGTGTAGCGGCGGCGGACCTGGATACCTTGAGCTGTATCTACCAGGATATGCTGGCGCGCCTGTTGACCTGACGTCGCTTCGCGATGGTGATGTCGCAGTGGTACCCACCAGCAGGGTCAGCACCAGCAGGGTAAGCACCAGCAGGGGTCAGAGCAAAAAATTAAAATCACAATTTTTGCTCTGACTCAAGTGGCACTTACCTAAGGTGGCACTTGCCTAAGAGGGTTTGCACCAACTTATTGATCTCTGCCCCAGCCTCATTGGTCTTGATTAAGAATGCTGTGGGCAGGTCTGCCTCTGGACCGGGCTTTCAGAAACTCTCGACAGCAGGGATGCTGTCGTGAAGCCCCCAGGGATGGGTTTACGGCGTGTTTCTGAAAGCCCGGTCCAGAGGTAGACCGGTCAATTGGCACCCCAACGCTTAAGCACCAGAGGTAGGCACCCGAAGCGAGTGCCACTCTGGTCTGGCCCCGTACTGTGCCATTGCCTGTCCACCACCGCACAGTGAGATGAAAGCGACCGGTCCGCCCCCACCGTGCAAGACATGACGTAAATCAACCGCCCCTCGGGCACCTGTTTGCTATACTGCCGCACTCACGCTAGCTGAGACCAGGACCCGATGAACTGCCAGCCCATCCGTTGGAATACTGAACTGATTCGCCGCTACGATCTGGCCGGCCCCCGCTACACCTCTTATCCCACCGCCCCCCAGTTTCGCGAGAACTTTACGAGCGCCGAACTGACCGCGGCGATCGACCGCAGCAACGCCTCCCAGCGGCCGCTGTCGCTGTATGTACACATTCCCTTTTGCGATACGGTTTGCTACTACTGCGCCTGCAACAAAATAGTGACCGCCAATAAAAACCGGGCCCGACCCTACCTCGATAACCTCTACGAGGAAATGCGGATGCTGGCGCCGCTGGTAGACGCGCAGCGCCAGGTCAACCAGCTGCACCTCGGCGGCGGCACCCCGACCTTTATCAGCGACGGGGAAATGGCCGAGCTGATGGCCAACCTGCGCAGTCTATTCGCCCTGCGCGACGACGACAGCGGTGAATACTCTATCGAGGTTCACCCCGGCCGCATGAACGTGAGCACCGTCGCCCACCTGCGCAGCCTCGGCTTCAACCGCTTGAGTATGGGCATTCAGGACTTCGATGCGGATGTCCAGCAGGCTGTCAACCGCTTCAATTCGGTGGATCAGGTCACAGCACTGGTAGAGGCGGCCCGACACGAGGGGTTTCACTCCCTCAGTATGGACTTGATCTACGGCCTGCCGCGCCAGAACCTCGCCAGCTTCGACAAGACACTGGCGCAGGTCATCGAACTGGCACCGGACCGTCTGTCGCTGTTCAACTACGCCCATATGCCGCACCTGTTCAAAACCCAGCGCCAGATCGATGCCGCCACCCTGCCCGCCCCGGCGCTGAAACTGCGGATGCTGGAATTTGCTATCGACCGGCTGACCCGCGCCGGCTATCGCTATATCGGCATGGACCACTTCGCCAAACCCGACGATCCCCTGGCGCTGGCCCAGGCCCGCGGCGAGTTGCAACGCAACTTCCAGGGTTACGCCACCCACGGCGACTGCGACCTGTTCGCCTTCGGCGTGTCGGCCATCAGCGCTATCGACAATGTGTTCGTGCAGAATCACAAGCAGATCGACGACTACACCCGGGCGCTCAACGGCAAGCAGTTGCCCCTGGCGCGGGGGCTGGCACTGAGCGCCGACGACCGCCTGCGCCAGGCAGTGATCCGCGAGTTGACCTGCCAGTTCGCCCTCGATATCCGCGCCCTGGAACAGCGCTTCGCCATTCGCTTCGACGACTATTTTGCCGCCGAACTCGAAGCCCTGCAGCCACTGGCAAAAGACAAGCTGGTGACCCTGACGCCGGAACAGATTCAGGTGACCGCCGAGGGCCGGCTGTTAATTCGGCGGATTTGCATGGTGTTTGATGCCTATCTGAAGGTAGAGGCACAGCAGGTGAAGTATTCGCGGATCATATAAAACCCGGGATTCGCAACCGGCGGCCTGACCCACGGTGGCACACCGCGCCTGTTAGCTGTGACCGGTCAACTTTAGTATCATGGACTCCCGTTGCCAGCAGCCCCACATCCCCGCTATGAACGAACTCACTCACCTTGATACCCGCGGCCAGGCCCAAATGGTCGATGTGGGCGCGAAAGCCGATACCCGGCGCAGCGCCACCGCCGAAGCCTACGTCACACTGCTGCCGCAGACCCTGGACCTGATTGCCAGCGGCGGCCACAAGAAAGGCGATGTCTTTGCCGTCGCCCGCATTGCCGGTATCCAGGCGGCCAAGAAGTGCGCCGACCTGATTCCGCTGTGCCATCCGCTGCTGCTCACCGCCATCAATGTCGAACTGACCGCCCAGCCCGAGCACAATCGGGTACGTATCGAAGCCACCTGCAAACTCAAAGGCCAGACCGGGGTAGAAATGGAAGCGCTCACCGCCGCCTCGGTGGCCGCCCTTACCCTTTACGATATGTGTAAAGCCGTCGACCGGGGCATGGTCGTCAACGGACTGCGGCTGCTACAGAAGCACGGCGGCAAGTCCGGCGACTGGAGCGCGGAGGCGCAACCGTGATCAAGCTATTGTATTTCGCCCGCTTTCGCGACCAGCTTGATTGCGCCGAAGAACAACTGGCACTGCCGGCGCATATCGACACAGTGGCGGACCTGGCCGCCCACCTGAGCGAGCGGGGCGCAAACTGGCGCGGCACCCTGGCGGACTCACAGGCGCTGGTTGCCGTCAACCAGGAGATCAGTGGATTTGAAACAGCGGTAAAAGACGGCGACGAGATCGCCTTTTTTCCGCCGGTAACGGGGGGCTGAAGTGACCGCAGCAACGCCCGCCAAAGCTGTCGATCGCATTCGTGTGCAGACTGACGACTTCGATTTGCAGGCCGAGTACCAGACACTGCGCGGCATTGACGCCGCAGCCGGCGCCGTGGTGCTGTTTACCGGCCTGGTCCGGGACCTCAACCAGGGCGACGCTGTGCGGGGCCTGACACTGGAACACTACCCGGGCATGACGGAAAAGGTGTTGGCCGATATTGTCACCGAAGCCCGGCAGCGCTGGCGGCTGCTGCAGGTCAGTATCCTACACCGGGTCGGTGCCCTGGCGCCAGCCGACCAGATCGTGCTGGTGGGTTGCGCCAGTGCCCACCGCGGCGATGCCTTCGCCGCCTGCGAATTTATTATGGACTTTTTAAAAACCAGGGCGCCGTTTTGGAAACAGGAGCGCACTGCCGGCGGCCACCGCTGGGTCGAGGCCCGCGACACCGATCGGGACGCCGCGAAACGCTGGTGACCCTGGTACAAACAACCCCCGGTACCGACATCTCTGATGCGGGCAACTCTGATCCGGACTACTCGGCACCTGCGGCTATGCTATGGGCAGCCATCACGCCGCCGACTATGACGCGGAGCGCTTACTGAACGGCGGCTGCAGGGGACCCTTACAGGCCAGCACATAGTTGTAGAGGTTATCGTAGCTGGACTTCAACTGCCCGCCGAACAGGGGATCGTCCTCCTGCTGGATGCGCTGCTCAAGCCGGCGCCAGTCCGCCGCTGTCAGATAGCGATTGAACAGTGGGTAAATCAACTCATTCTCGCGCTCGATATGAATCCCCTGGCGGGCCATAAAGTGGCGCGCCTTATCCACCAACTCATCCCCCGACACCACACAGTCTTTCGCCACGGCGTCAAACAGGCGATTCAGTTCGGCGGTGAGTTTTTCGAGCTCCGCATGCTCTGCCAGCGTCTGCTCGACGATGCCGGCCTCGGCGATGGGATGGCGCAGCAGCATTACAAACAACTCGTCTTCGACCGGGTGGTGCCAGTGCTCGGGGTAGACAGTGATATAGTCCAGCATATCAAGAATCAACCCCAAGTCCGGCTCCCCCAGACCGCGATCGGCAAAGCAGTCGAGCTGATACCGCAGGCACTGCAGAAGCTGCTGCAGGTGGTAGTGATCGATATACAATTGCCGCTGCACCGGGTGCATCGCGCACCTCCTCCCTCAAGATAAAGCCCACCGTAATGGAATTTTTCTGCACCCGATTTGATATGGGTCAAACCGTGCCGGCTTCATAAGCACTTATTGGCATATAGGGGTGGCAGGTTTATCATGGCGGCCAGTTATCCCGGGGAAATGGCGTGTCGCAAAAACACCGATGGAAGCAGTACAGGCAAGCGTTACTGGCCTACTATTCAGAACCTCTGAGCGGGGTGTTTCGCCAATTTCGCAACGGTGCCATGGTGTTTTTCGGCGGCCTGGCGGTCGTGTACCTGGCCAGCCAGATGCCGGCGTCGTGGCAACAGGAGATAGTCCTGCTGGGCGGCCTGGCGCTGGCGGGGATAGGGTTTGTTGTGGCCATGCTGGCACAGGTGCGACTGGTGATCGGCCGTATCGTGCAGTTTATGCAGAAAAAGTAAGCTGTGATATAAGCAGCGCGAGCCGGGCGAGTTTTAATCAGGCACCAATCCGTCAACCCTGCATTGTCCCAGCCGAGGACATACAATTCATTGAAAACGACACCGTGCCAACCCGGCCGGTCCACGCCGGGGGTGACTGTGTTAGACCTGCCGGCAACAGGACCTCTGCCGTCGGGTACTGCTTGCTACTACACCCCCCTTCTGGCACCGGATTTAAGTGTGGGGCCTAACACAGTCACCCCCGACGCAAACCTGGTCCAATGCCACCATCAACATGTCAACTCGCGGCAACCTGCCCAACCAGGGACGAGGTGGTGCAGGTGTTTTTCAGTCCCACACCAGCGACATCCAACTCATGTATCCATCTTGCGCAAAGCATAGATATCGTAGCGACTGGACTTGCCTTCAAGAACAAAGCTGGGAGAACGTCCCGCAATAGGCGGTGACTTGCGCGGTCTTTTTACAACGACACGGTAGCCAGCCCGCTCGAGGGCGACAGTCAACAGCGCGCCCGCATCGAGGTCGCGCCCCACAACAGAATGAAACGCCCGCATTTCCTTTTTTACACTCGCCGATTTTTCCCGCTCCGGGAACATCGGGTCCAGATAGACGACATCCGGTCGGGCGGTATCTGGCAAAGCTTGCAAATAAGTCTGCGCGCAACCGAAGTGCAGAGACATGCGCGCTAATATTTCTGCCAGCCCGCCATCCGACTGCGCCTCGTTGTGGGCCCGCTCAAGACCGTCGGCAAGCAGCGCGTGGACGATAGGCGAACGTTCTAGCAACAAGACCTCGCAACCCAATGTGGCCAATACGAAAGCATCCCGTCCCAGCCCCGCGGTCGCATCCATCACCGCCGGACGCCGGGCCGCTTTGATACCCACCGCCCGCGCAATCAGTTGGCCTTTACCACCGCCATAACGGCGCCGGTGATTGACCTGTCCCCCGACAAAGTCGGCGCGCACGGCGCCGGCGGCACCCGGACCGCCCTGCACCAGACTGACGCCCTGGGCATCAAACAGCAGGGCGTACTCCGCTCGCTGCCGCCCGCCCACCTCAGCATCCACCAGCAACGGCAAATCGGTCGACGCCGCCAGTTGCTGTGCGGCAGGCAGCGCGCTGCGACTGTTACAGATAATGTCGAGCTGTGGGGTGACCAACTGTTGAACCATCAAGATACCGTCTCTTTTTACCCAGCTAAGTTCACACCATTGTTTTACAAATGCAATAAAAATCACAGATTGCCGATCAACATCCGCTAGAGCCTCTGTACCACGCTCCAATATCAATCGCCTGCGTTTTCCCGTTTACCGTGCATAAGTCGCCACTCGCCCGTTAGCTGCCCTCGATAACAAAACGAATGCGCTCGCGAATATTGTACGATGCCACCGCTTCTTCTTCGACATAGCGCGGCTTATATTTCCAACGCTGTACCGCCTTTACCGCCGCGCGGTCAAACGCCCCCTCCGGTTGCGACTGCAGGATGCGGATATTAGTGGTGGCCCCGTAGGCAGTCACGTCGAACTCCAGGTCCACAAAACCCTCGACTCCCCGCGCCAACATACTGCGCGGATACTGCGGCGCCACCCCCACCTGCCGCACCAGGCTGCCGCCGCCGATATTGATCGTGGGAATCTCCGGATTGACACTGCCGGGACCGCCGGTAAACAATGAACCGTCATCGATCAAGGGGGGCTTTATCCGATCCGGTTCAATGATCGTCGGCGGCGGATCATTCTCTTGCGGCCGCTCCGGGGGCTTTTCTTTGTGGGTTTCGATCACCTTTTCTTCCATAAAAAACGGCTTTATCGACTGGGTGGGCGGCTCATCGACCACCACTTCCTCAACAAACACCAGGCGGTGCATCAGATAAAACAGCAACAGAGTCACCAGGGCCGAGACCGGCAGCATGGCGATAAGCCGGTAGTGGGAATAGTGACCGGACGGAGACCATGCAGAGATAGGCGTAGCCTTTAAGCCTGCCGGCAAAGACGATAAATATACAGACATAGCGATACCCTCGCGGTTGAGACACAGCGTGAAAAGAAACATCGGTGGCAATGAAGTTGGGCGCGCGCGGCCCGGTTCAGTCTGTCGCCGCTGGCGTCAGGTGGCGGGCGCCCGCGCTATTTGAGTGGGCCCGGCAAAGGGTGGCGGATGTCGCCGCCGCTGCGGATTCTCGGGCTCAGTAAGTCGGAAAATAAAGGTTTCAGTCACACCGGTAACAGCCACCGGCTCACCCTCGATACGGTAGGGGCGAAAACGAAAGCCCCGCAGTGCCCGCAACACCGCCCGGTCAAACACCCGGCCCGGCTGCGACACCAGGATGCGCGGCTGCTCGACACGGCCCTGCGGCGAAATCGTAAACTGCACGATAACCCGCCCCTCCAGGCCCCGGCGCCGGGCCCGCTCCGGATAAATGGGCGTGACCGTGACCAGCGGCATATAACCCAGAATCTGCACCTCGGCGTGCTGCACCGGTGCCAGTAACGGCTGTGCGATGCCTGCCACCCAATCCTCGCGCTGTTCCGGCGCCTGCCGGGCCACCACCAAAAGTTGCTCCATCGGTGGCGGTGAATCGACCTGCAACCCCGCCTTCATCGCGGCGAGATCAATAGTGGCAGGCGATTCAGTTGCCGGCTTATCGACTGTTTCCAGGTCGGCATGCGCTGCAGCCAGCGACACCGGTTGCACCAGATAGTGCTTCACCCGGGCGACGGCATCGGGCAGACTGGTCGCCTGCAGCGATGACAGCGGCAACAGCAGCGCCAGCACCAGCAGCCACAAGCCGATCCGGCTGGCTGTGCTGCAATGACCGCGATCCCGCGCCCCGTCCAGCAGGGCACGAATCCGGTCGGCCAACTGTGAGGGGGCCGCCGCCGACAGGACCACATCGCTGTGGGCCTGCCGGCGGGCATGCTTCACCATGCTGATCAGGTCCTCGGCGTAGTCGAGCCGCCGCCCCGCCAGCTCCACCACGCGGTCGTCGCAGGCCAGTTCGGCCATGGCCTGCAAACGGCGGCCGGCCAACCAGGTGAGAGGCAGAAACCAAAACAGCGCACACACCAGCTTGGTCAGCATCAACAACGCCCAGTCGTGGCGCTGCACATGGGCCAGTTCGTGAATCAGCACGCGCCGCTGGCGCTCGGCCGGCCAGATCGTCAGCGCCGGCGGAATCAGCAGCAGCGGGCGCCGCCAGCCCCAAACCTGGGGTGTATGCAGACTTGGCACCACCACAACCGCCACCGGCCGCCCGATACCAAGTGCCGCGCGCAATTCGTCGATCAGCGCCAGGGTGTGCCGGTCCCGGCAAGGGGGACAGCCGCGGCCGCGACGATACACCATCAACACACCACTGGCCGTGTAAAAAAGCACCCAAAACACACCCAGCAGGTAGATAGCGAGCAGTCCCGCCAGCACGGCGGTGGTCCCGGAGAGCGGCCCGGCAAGCGTCCAGGCGGGGTTGTGAGCCGGCAACACAGCCACTTCAATAGCGGGCATCAGTGCCGCCGCCAGCGGCAGGCCCAGCAGCGCCAACATCCCAAGCGACAGGCAATAAAACTGGGCAGCGGCCGAATCATAGGTAAATTGCTTCAACAGCCAAAAGATTAACAACAGGATCAACGTCGGCTTGATCACCAAAAAGGAAACCAGGGTAACAATATCGCCTAAATCGAACATAGCCGTCCCTCAGGTCATTGTTTGTTTTTTGCTTCCCGGATGGCCCGCTCCAGTTCGGCCAGTTCCGCATCGCTCAACTGGTTTTTTTCCATCCCCAGTAACGCATTTACCGCCTGCACGGCGGAGCCGTCGAAGAACGTCTTCAGCAACTTGCGCAGCGCCGAGGCGCGGGCATCGTCCTGCTCCAGCACTGGTGAATAGATATAGCGGGGGCCCTCTTCCCGGTGTTTCACCACGCCTTTATCCACCAACTTCGCCAGCATCGCCCGCACGGCGGAATAGCTGGGCGGCTCGGGCAGCGCCGCGCGAATAGCCTGTGCCGATAGCTCCTGGCGCTCGTAGAGAATATCCATGATTTGCCGTTCGCGGCGACTCAGCCGGTCGTGGGTGTCTTTTGTCATATCGCTCGGGTCCTGTGCCCGGAATTTTAGGAAAAAACGGAGTGCTACTTTTTTAGCACCGTGCTGCAAAAATAGCACCTTGAAAGAAAAGGTCAATAGTTAACTGCTAAAAAAATAGCACCTATTTTTATGAATATACTTAGCCCATTGATAACAAAGGCTTTTTTTGTAAAGCAGCGATTGGGTCAAAAATACGGTTTGGCGGATAAAACTGCCCTGGGGGTAATGGCACTGCCTTGAGCGTGTTTGCACCCGTTTATCGATCCCTGATCCAATTGAGCCGGCCTCGATTCAGCGTACTGAAGGTAGGTCTGGGGGGACTCGTGGTTTGGCCGCGCTTTTTATGATCCCTTTGAGCAGATGGATCGACAAAGATTGACGCTATTTTTCCTGAACCGGCGCCAACGGTCAGGGAACAAGCAGCTCGGGCAGCGGCACAGTGATCTGCCGGGTTGCGACCGGCCTGCCTCGCATAAAATCCGCCATGGCTTCTTTGACGGCGGGTGAGGACATAAACAGGTTGTGTCCGGCATTGACGACCGTAACGGCGGTCAGGTTCGTCAGCCCCACCACGGCTTCGCGCTGGCTTTCAAGATAGGTGCGCCCGTCCAGGGTCCCGCTAAACAGCAGCACCGGCACGCCGCTCTCGGGCTGCTTGCGGAAACTGTCACCGAGGTCCAGCAGCGGGGCGGCATCGAGCAAGTGCAATGTGGCGTTGAGGTAGGTACCTAACAACGCACTTTCCGCCTGTTGATAAACGCGCGCACGGCGCTCGGCGCCGATGCCCGATGCAATATCCATGGCCTCGGACATCGGCTGGTAAGCGACAGGTTCACCGGGCCGGTGCCAGCGGGATAACAGGCGGGCAATCGGTTGCAGATCGCCCCGATCCACTGCGGCGTAAAGAGACAACAGGCGCGCCGCGCGCTGTGGATCGGCGATCAGCGCCGACGCTGTGCGCTGCATATCCCGGCGCTGCAGCAAGTATTCAGCGACGGATCCGTCCGGGTAGGTAATTTCAAGCTCCGCGGGCGACAGCTCCAGCCTGGCGTGCACACGCCTGATCAACGCCTTGATATCCGGGTAGGCCAGCCGGGCCTCGGGCTGGGTATCAACGGCCTGTTGCAGGCGCTCGAAATAGGCGTCAGTGCGGGCCGGCAGTTTGATGGTCTGGTGCAGGCCCTCGGCGCTGGCGAGGATCACGCGCTCGAGACTCGTATCCATCTGCTTGAGTGCGGCCAATGCCAGGTGGCTGCCGTAGGAAATGCCCCACAACGTCAGCTTGCGGGCACCGAGGTGGCGTCGCAGGGCATCCAGGTCACTGACGCTCTCCAGGGTGTTGTAACCTTTCAAATCGATGTCGTGGTCTTCCCAGAACACCAGACACTCGCGCAATGCGTCACGATGCAGGCCGATATAGCGCCGGTCACTCAGCGGCCGGTCAACCGGGATCACCCGGCTGGATCGGCACGCCGGTAAAACATTGGATGCGCCCGTACCCCGTTGATCGAGCGCGATAACGTCACCAAATTCCCGCATCGCCATAAACAGTGGAAAACGGTTGCGCCGAGCCGTCGCGATCCCCGATCCGCCCGGCCCGCCGGACAGGTACACAATCGGCGCCCCCGGTCGTTTACCGGTGGCCGGGAATCTGACGTAAGTCAGCGGGATCATGCGGCTGTGCGGGTTGTCGCGGCGCTCGGGCACCGCAATCGCGCCGCGCAGGGCGGCGACAGACTCGCCGCTGGCGGCGGTAAAGATGTATTCAGTTTCACCGGCAAGCAGCTTTGGCCCGCGGGGTTCGACGGTGGTGCAGGCGAGCATTAGCAGCGCGGCCGGCAGCGTCAGCATGACTTTCATCCACTTTATGACTTTCATCCAATTGACTCCAATACCCTGGCTGAAGACGTATTCGCAGCTTACAAACACCGGCACAGAACTCACGCGCCAATCGGCAAGCGGTGGGTATTTTTCGGTGGGCGGCCTAGTGCCGCCTGGCGAACTCCTCTACCATTTGCGGGATGAAACCAATCATTTACCGTCTGTTATGCTCGATCGTGTTGATATTGGCACTCTCACCCGCAATCGCACCCGCAATCGCACCCGCAATCGCACCCGCAGTCGCACCCGCAGTCGCACAGCCGCTGTTGTCGATCGAGCAGCAACCGGTTACGGTATGTCCCGGTGCTTTATCACCGGCGGGGTCACCCCCCTCCTTCGACCACCCGGATTGTAAATCCACACGCGCGGCGGCCATCAATCCGCACCGCTCTCATATCTGGGTTCGCGCCTATATCGATTTACCGGCTACCCGCGTCGCCCAGCTCCAGCCCCTGGGCGTCTTTATTTTGGGCAAAGCCGCCAGCCGGGTATTTATCAATGGCGACTATCTCGGCAGCAACGGCACGCCTGCCGCTACCGCGGCTGCGGAAACGCCGGGTCTTATGGATGCCGCCCTGCCGCTGCCGCAACGGTTGGTAACGCCGGGACGCAATGAGCTGGTCCTGGAAATGTCAGCTCACCATTCGACATTGAATCTGGTGAACGCGATGCATTTGATCGCCATCGGCGACTACGCAAATCCCACCGACGAGAGACTGCGGCACTATTGGGTAGCACTGTTGCCGTTTGGTGCCCTGGCATTGGCCGCTTTGTTTCTGATTACACTGGCATGGAGCGAGCAGGGTTCGCGACAACGCCTGCTGCTGCCCCTGATGGCGATAGTGGCGGCCGCCCAGCTATTGATCGAGACCTCCCGCGGGCTGCTGCCCTACACCTACCCGCTACACGATGTGAGATTGCTGCTGATCTTGCTGTGTGCACTGGTGTTCGGCCTGAGTCTGCTGGCACACGTGGTGCATATCTTCGGCGGCCGTCGCAGCATCTGGCTGCTGCCGGCGGGTGCAGCACTAACGCTCCTGTTCGTACAACTGGAGGGCGGCTATGACAACAAAACGACGGTGGCCATTTTGGTGCCGACGGTGCTGGCAGGCTTATTATCTGTTTATCGGATGAGCCAGTCGCAACCGCAAGCCGCTCAGTTCACACTGGCACTGGCATTGTTTGCGGCGGTGATCTACTGGGCACCCGGCCGTTTTTTGGATCTGTTTTTTTACTATGTGGTAGCCGGGATAGTGTTTTTCCTGATTGTCCAACAGGCGCTGGCGCTGGCCGGCGAACGCCGTCTTCTGGCTGCCGAGCGCGCCCGCGCCGACCGCCTGCAACTGGCACTGGACCAAAAGCGCGCATCCACGCAGCCGCACAGGTTGGCGGTTACCAGCGCCGGCAAGGTCGAGTGGGTGACCAGCGACCGCATTGCTTACTGCCAGGGCGCCGGTGATTACGTCGATATCGTGTTTACGGATGGCGGCCACGCGCTCCACAGCGGCAGCCTGGGAAAGCTCGAACAAGCACTTCCCGCCACCTTTCTGCGCGTGCACCGCTCATATCTGGTCAATACGACATTGATCCGATCATTGCAACGGGAGGCGTCCGGTGTAGGTCAACTGGTTTTATCCAATGGCGCCAAGGTACCGGTTAGCCGCAGGGTCATGCCGGCGGTTCGCGACGCCTTGGAATAACACGCCTGCTCTTTAAGTCACCTACTTTACCGAAACAAGTGCCAATTGACCGATCTGTCTGAGAGCAATATCAACGCCGGGCCAGGATCAGTTTTTCACCGGACCTGCAATTCATAAAACTGTAACACCACATCATCTTCAGTCAGTGTTTGCCAACTCTTTGACGGTCGGCTAAGGCCTGCTGCAGTCGCTGGCTGGTAAGCACCGACCCGACAGCGTTGATGGCAACAGTGGTGTGGTGCGCGATTTACATCCTGTGTATCATTGTACTCAGCGGCGGGCCAGCCCGGATATTGCCGGGGTGTCTGACCAACCCGCTGTATGATAAGTGTAAAAAGTGCTGTTTGCTATCGCCGGGGGAGCTTTATGCATCAGACAAAGCTCGGTAACAGTTTTCGACTCGGCTATTGTCTGATACAGCCAAGCACGCTCTCTATACAACTCGACGGCTGTGAAAAACAGACTCTGCAACCAAAATTCGTCGAGGTAATTTCCTACCTGGCAGAGCACTACCCGCGCGTGATCCCGCGTCAGGAGCTTATCGATACGATCTGGAACGGCAATGACTCCGTTGGCGAGAAGGCACTGACCAATGCTGTCTGGCACTTGCGCCAGCATCTAAAGTCACCCGACGCTGAAAAAGAGATCATTGAGACAATCCGCAAAGTTGGCTACCGCCTGGTCATAGCACCCCAGTGGCTGGATGAAGTGGGCGCGCCGGCATCCTATCCGGCCAAGCCCGACAGGCAACCCGACCACAGGGTCTCCGGCCGCGATGGAACGTCGATCACCAAAGGTTTGCTAAAATTTGTAGCCTACAGTGTCGTTGTTCCCTGCAGCATCCTACTAAGTTGGTATTACCTGACGCAATACGAACCGATCCAGGAACCGGATATTCAGCGTGTCACAACTGACCCCGGCAGTGAGCTGTATGTAGCGCCTTCACCTGACGGCCGCTATATCGTGTACCACTGGCGGACCTTCGGGCAACCCATTAATCTGTTTATGCGGGACCTGGAGCAGCCGCAGATGCCCGCCAGGCAATTGACATTTGACAATCTGAGACAACGCTTCTCCGTGTGGAGCAATGATGGGCAATATCTGTATTTCCACCGCAGGAACCGGCTGCAATCAAGCTGCGAAATTCTGCAGATAAAAGTAGATACTAATCAGGAGAAGCCTATCGCAAGCTGTGGCCTCAACAGCGGCTTCATTTACATGGATATTTCGCCGGACGACAGGATTCTCGCCTTTCAAGGGTACGATGATAAGACTAACAGCCGCGGCATCTATTTTGTCGAGTTGGATAACCCCGGGGCTGAGGCGGTCAGATTTTCCTGCACAGTCGATTGCGATTACACAGACAGGGATATGGCTTTTTCTCCCGATGGCCAGCACATCGCAGTTACCCGCCGGCGCAACAGCTACGATGAAAATATTTACCTGGTGGATTTAGCCACAAAAAATGCCCGGCAATTGACCGAGGGCGAGGAGAACATCACCGGCCTGACCTGGCATACCGACAGCACCAAGCTTGTCTACGCCACTGAACGCGCCGATGTCAGCAGTGGTTATATCATCGACATTCACTCCAAAAAAATCCACAGTCTAAACATAGACGGCTTTGGTTTTCCCGCCTATTCCAGAAAAACAGGAGAATTGTTTTACGAACAACGGGTGAGGCAATCCAAAATATTGAGCTTACAACTCAATAACACTGTTAGCCGAACCCCCTTCCCGGTTGTCGAGTCCAAATTCAGTCATCACTCGCCGAACTACTCGAAACGAATGGATAAAATCGTTTATGTCTCCAATGAATCCGGCCACTATGAGCTGTGGACGGCAGATAGCGACGGTAGAAACAGGCAGCAACTGAGCCGTTTAAAAACAAACGTCAGGTATCCGCGCTGGTCCAACGGCGACAGCCGGGTGGTCTTTATTGGACAGGCCGAAAGTAACCGCGGCGATGCTATCTATATTATGGATACGGAGTCCGGCAAGCTGTCCACGCTATCCACCGACTACGATGATTTTGACAGACCAAGCTGGAGCTATGATGACAGCGCTATTGTGGTGGGCGTCTATGAGAATAGTACCAGCGAGATATATCAATTTGATATCGATAACGGCACCGCCAGGCAACTCACCGCCGACAGCGGTCGCTTCGGCATCATGACAACGCCCACCACGCTAGTCTATACCCGCCATGGCAGAGGACTCTGGCAACGGGATATCGACACGGATGCGCCGCCGGTTGAAAAAATCGACAGCCGGGTGTTTTCTCATCCCTATGCGTGGACTTATGCTGCCGGGGGTGTTTATTTTCGCCGCAATAGATCTGACCATCACCAGATTATTCACTATGATTTCGATCAACAGCGACTCACCACCTTGGTGCGCCTGCCCATCAGGACATTTAGATCCTACGGGACGCTGTCGTTCTTACCGCAAGAGGGAAAACTTCTATACGCCGGCACTGAGTACCCGCAGGCGGATATCAAAAAAATGAAACATCCTTTATTGCCTTAAGGTCGCTGCCATCCACCCGGCAATTGGGGACGCGGCGGCAGAGTATCCTGCCCTCGATCCGGTTGCCATGCGGGGCAGTCTTTTCAAGACACGCCGCAAGTACATCCCTGTAGGCTTGGCGTCGGCATCCATGCCTCCTACAGTCTTGAAAAGACTGCCCCGCATGGCAACCTAACAGTGTCTGTACATTGCACTATGGAGAGGTTGTCTGGTGAAGGTTTAGCGGTTGTGCGCAGAAAAAAAGAGTGCACCGGGCTTTACAGACGCCGAAGTAATATCGACTCAATTAACGTAGCCTCACGCCGTTAGTCGCTGGTTCGCTCAACCACAACCGGTGCCGGAGACAACTTTGGACTCCGGTGCTGCACAAACTCCAGCTCATCGCCACTTGCGGTGAGAACCAAAGTCCGTATAGTTTTGCACTCGCCATCAAGCTGTAACACGCCCAGGCCACTGGTGTTGAGCAGAGTCCGCCCCTTCCCGCCAGGCGGTTTGCGCGGCCGAATCGACATATAGCGGCGCTGGGTAAACCAGTTGAGGGGAGAACGCCGGTGATACAGCCAGCGGTTGAGCTTGTCCAGCCACAGCAGCAATGTCCTCGGAAATTCATTTTTGATACCACTGGCCGTGATCTGGCAGATACGGGGGCTCTGGCGGGAGAACCTCAAGGTGACATCGTAGACGAAAGAATAGTGCACATCGCCGGACAGGATAATAAACAGCGGCGGCGTGCTCTGGTGGCGAAAGATATTGAGCATAACGCTGGCCGTGCCTTTATGAGCCATCCAGTTTTCAGCATCGACCGTCAGCGCCTTGCCGAAAAAGGTGAAGATTTTTTGAATCACCTCGATCAGTTTGACGCCGTAGACCGGCGTTGCCGACACCATAATGACCGAACGCTGACCGATCAGGTGTTGCTGCAGATCGCACAGCGACTCCCAGTCCATCAACCCGCTGGGCTTGGCCGGATTGCTCTCCGAGCGCCAGCGCTGGGTGCGGGTATCCAGCACCATGGTCGGCGGTGTGGTTGGCAGTCGGTAGTGCCAGTTACTCCATGCCAGCAGGCGTTCTATCAGTTGGTCCTGGCCCTTGAGGCCGGCATCGCCAAAACATGTCTGCAACTCGTCGTGCAAAGGCACAAACGCCTCAGGATCGTTACCCCACCCTTGACACAACAGGTACCCGAGCAGGGCATTGCCGATAATCCGCTTCGAAAAAGGGTGGGAATAGGACGCCTCTTCCCAGCCCCGGGTCAGGTTCCAATCGTCGGTTACATCGTGGTCGTCAAAGATCATGTAGGTGGGCAGATGAGCCAGTACCCGGCGCACCTGCGGTAACCCCGCCACAAAACGCTCGATGATGCCTTTCTCTTTTTCGTAGGTGGCCTGCACGGCGGGCTGCAGGTCTTTTTTGCCGAGATTGACCCTCTGCCAGAGGGCCGGTGACCACACCAGCAGGTACATGGCCATCACTTCCGCAAAGGTGACCAGGTGGTTGCCGCCATTGACCGTGGTAAAAATCGGCTTGCGCTTGCCGCGCCAGAAACGCTTGCTGACCGCCGCGTTGGCATCTTCATCGGGCAACAGGGCATCGCGGCGATAAAAATTATCCGGGTGAGCAAACAATTCGGCGGAATTGTTCACCAGCGCCCCCGACCAGCTCTCATCGAACAACCCCAACATCTCGATCACCTGGTGAATCGCCCAGAGCATGGGACCGGCGACATCGTCGGTATAAACCTGATCACCGGACATCATCAGGAAATTCGGCCTGGCCTGCGCGCCGGCCAAACGAGTGGCGAGCCGCCGGTCGAGCTGAACCAGGGCATCGTCGCAGCGGTGATGAGGCTTGCGACAGGACCCGTGAATCACTTCGCTGACAGCCAGGTCGATCACAAAACTGGGGTGGCCGGCACCGTCATAATTAATATCGGGCACCTGTTCAGTCAGCCAAACGGCACCGGCTGCAGTCTCGAGGGAAAAGTCGTAGCGCACCTCCACCCGCTGCGCCAGGGGCTCGCCCGGCGACCAGTAAATCCAGTGCACAAAGCAGTGGCGACCCACCGGCAGGCTCAACTGCTCCAATTCGGGCGCGGCAACCGCGGCCAGCTCACCCTGGCCAATGGCCAGGTGCAAACGGCAGTCGCAAGGCTCACTGGTCACCAGCCAGAAAGCCACCCGCTGCGGATCACAGCGACGCAGAATGGGGCCCGCCAGCACCAGAGGCAAGGGAGTGGTTACAGCAGCCTGTTGCACTTTGGTCACGAGTTACACCGCCAACATATCATTGAGCAGGGCCCAGTCCTGCACGGTTTGCCGGGCACAGCGCGCCGCCGTGTCCAACAGCATCTCCTGATGCTGCGCCAAGGTTGCGCAAACCGCCCGTTCATAGCGGGTGGAGCGCCGATCACCGCGGCTGTGGGCCAGCGCCAGGGCGCGACCACAGGTCTCGGCATACTCGATCAGGCCGGGCCCGGCTGCGCCGGGGTTGAGCAACATCTCCGGCGCTATGCCGACCTTGGCGTGATGCCGGGAGCGTATCAGCCAGTGGGCATCCCGCCAGCGGGTTTCGTCCAGCACCAGGTCCGGCTGGCGTTGCATGCGCCGTTGACAGACGACGGTCAGATGGGCCGGATTCAGGCGATTGGTGGGGCTCAGGTCGTCGAAAAAGCCCAGCGGTGCGGCCCGCCGCTGCTGTTTGACTTCGACGATATGACAAAGCGGCAGGTCCCGCGGATAGCGGCCGTCCCGCGGTCCCACCAGGAAATAGTAACGCCCCATATTGACCGAGCCGGTGCCCGCGCCGAGCCGCTCCGCGACATCGAGAACCCGGTCGTCCATAAAGGGGGCAAAGTGTGTCTCCAGCGCCTGCCGGCCGACGTCCCCGGGCGCGGCAAAATTCGGATTTTGCGAGTCAAAACGAATCTCGTCGGCCTCCCAGACAGCCGCTTTGGCCAGCGCACTCTTGCGGGCAAAATGTTTGCCACCGCCGGCGCGATGTTTGGCTTTGATCCACAACGGCTGCAAAACATGGCCGGCGGCAAACTCATCAATCACTTGCCGATGCCCCTGGCCGGCACTGCCCAGGGCATCGCAGGTGGCGATATAGCACTCGAGGAATGCCCCGTTGGCCCGTATTACCAAGGCGTCGTCAGGCGCGGCCTGTGCAGCCGGGTCCATCGCTTTGGCCGCTCGGTAGCGGCCGCTTTTCACACCCTGTAGATAGTCCGCAGCCAGGTGCATGCTGGCAGCAAAACGCAGCATATCCCAGACCGCGTGGCCGATACAGGCATCGTCAAAATCGTTGAGGGAGAAGATCACACTGTCGCCGTGGGAGCCCTCTTCGGTGATAAAGCCGAAGTTTGACAGATGGCAATCGCCCTGGATGGTGGTGAGGGGAATATCGCGGTACAGCGATGGAGGCAACGAGGGCCATTCACCGGCCGCCAGGTCGCGATAGAAAAGTCCGGCACTGCCGCGCATAAAACTGAACGGGCTGGCGGCCATTTTGACGTGTTTGGGCAGTGGCGCACCGGCCCCGGGCACCGCACCGTCGACACTCGTCATTACCCGAGCAATAACCTCCTGCCGCATAATTACCCATCCTCCGATATGCGCAACGAGTTAACCGAGCGGTAAGCTACCTTCTGAGCTGACAATTTACCGGGTTGGCGAATTACTGAGTTACCGAACCACCATAGCCAGACACCCGAGCTGCGGAATTCCCGGCAATTTATAACGGTTTAGGCGGCAATTTTACAGGTTTTTAACAAAACTTTAAGCGGAAAACTGTAAACGGCCGGCTACCAAAGAGAGTCGGGCGCTTACAGCGGGACGGTAACCACCGGGGCGGCATCACAGAGAGAACGGCGCCATTAGCCTGCAATCTGCGGCGCCGGCCCCGGGCGGCACCTGCAACAGGTGCCGTAAGGTTCGGTGAAGACCGCCTGGTGTTGCCTGTCACCGGGCATCAATCGCCAGACCTCGGCCGCAAAAAAGTAGGGAAAAGTGTTTCTGGATCAATATGCGGGTCGTCAAAAACCTTTAAGAAGAATCCATTGCATCGGCGCGCTGGGACTGACGCCGTGCGTCGCAGGTACATTTAGGGAGCGGTGTAAGGCTTCATTTGCGTTCCCACAACCGGTGTGACAAATAACAGTGTGACCGGCATCAGCCACTGAAATCTATGCCATACAGCCTGAGGTACAACACAGAAACTTTCACTTGCCAGAAAAACTTCATGATCACCGCCAGGCAAGTCGAAGTATATTTTAGTGCTACCACTGACAAGATAGAGCAGCTCATCACCATCAGGGTGCATCTCCCAGCTCGCCTCATGCAGGTCTTCCGGCTTTTTCGCCTGCAGGCAGCCAACCAGGTGCGAGCGATCATACGCATCTGCATTTTTCCAAACCTCCTCGGAGCGACTAAGCGTATCCATACTGCCGTCGCGCAGTATTTGAACCAGGTTTTCATTTGGGTTCACCACATCTATCTTCGTATTTGCCACAATCATATGGGCCTCACCTCCAACTTCCATTAATGGCCTGCGCTTCCCCGGGGCCGGGTAATGTCGATGGACCGGCCCGGGCAAGTCGCAAGTATTGACTGACCGGCGCCGGCAGGCGCCAGTCAGTCAGATTCGACACCCGGTAATACCACTACCCGATACTCTGTTTGTCACTATTGTCTATTGCCGTATCGATTGCACCGGCAAGAGAGGGAAAGAAATTATGGCTCGAACAATCGCTCTGAATCCGGTCGCCGGGCTGAATCCAGTTGCCTCAAATTCGCTGAACCGTAGCTCAAAAAACCTGGGGTTGACATCCAAGCCAACGGCTTTGAATTACGACTGCAGCCATTTCCCGGAAATGTAAAAAAACGTAACAACACCACAGACCGGCTAGGTCCCTTCAGCATTGACTACTCTCTCTTCCATTGCGTGCTACTCCCGTCTATCTTGATCTTCCTGTCTCTCGCGCCATTGGCAACCGTATATCTATTTCCGTTTTCAGGTAATCGTTTGCCGACCGAGGGCGCCGTATGTTAACACGCCGGAAAAATTTTCAATACGATAACAACAAAGAAAAAATGGCCGAATTTTAGTACGGAGGTAACCCCGGCTTTGCCAGCATGCGCTGGCTTAGCGTTAAGAAAAAAAACAGGAAGAGGCCCGAGAAGAGACAGGTAGAAAAAAACGACTTTTCAGAAATTTGCAAACCATGCAGAGCAAAAAATGTAACGCTTATTACTAAACTTATCGCAAGGCGTGCGCCTAATTATTGCCAGACGCCGCCACAATTCTATGCCAGTTGAAAGACAATCGCCGTCTCGGTTAGGCGCCGTCATCGCCGCGATAGCTGATGCGGTAAATAACATCGGCCCAGTCGTCGGATATCAATAGCGAGCCGTCTTGCAACTGCAGGATATCTACCGGCCTGCCCCAGTAAGCATCTTTTTCCCGGTCCAGCCAACCTTCGGCAAAAGGCTGGTAGCTGACAATACGATTGCCGTCGAGCTTGGCCACCATAATGCGGTAGCCCACTTTCTCGCTTCTGTTCCAGGAGCCGTGTTCCGCTACAAACAAGGCGTTTTTATAGTCCGGCGGGAACATGGTACCAGTGTAGAATTTGATGCCCAGGGGTGCGGTGTGGGCCTGTAGCTCCCATTCCGGCGCTCGATAATCTGCGCAGCCCCGGGCGTTGGCGAATTCCGGATCGATCACCGCGCGGCCGTGACAATGGGGAAAACCGAAATGCAGCCCCGGTTGCGCCAGGCGGTTGATTTCACAGGGAGGCGTATCGTCGCCCATCAAGTCGCGGCCATTGTCGGAAAACCACAGTTCCCCGGTTTGTGGATGCCAATCGATACCCACTGAATTTCGCACCCCTTTGGCGATTACCTCCAGACCGGTGCCGTCCAGATTCATTCGGGTGATGGTCGCATCGAGCGGATTGCCCGGCTCACACACGTTACAGTCGGCACCGACCGGAATGTAGAGTTTGTTATCCGGTCCCAGCGCCATAAACTTTTTCGCATGTTTAACCTGATTGGGGAAAGCATCGAAAATCACCTCGGGCGGCGGTGGGTTATCGAGCCGGTTTTCAATATCGGTGAACTTCAGTACCCGAATAATCTCGGCGACATAGAGATCACCGTCGACAAAGGCCAGCCCGTTGGGCCTGGCAAGCCCCGAGGCGATCGTATACTTTTTGTCGGCTTTCATATCCCGGTCGGTGTCCTGCAACGCGTACACCTCCTCGCCGAATTTGTTATTGCCGACGAAGACGGTGCCCCGATCTCCCATCACCAGCGAGCGGGCATCGTTTACATTCTCTGCGTAAATGGCGATTTCGAAGCCCGGCGGCAGTTTCAGGCCGGCCAGATCCCGATGGCCTTTGGCAAAGGTTTTATATTTTTTTTGCCGGGTTTTGCGCCCGAGAATGGGAACCCGGTTGTCGTAGGCCTGGTTGGCAGCCCGCACCCGCGCCACTTCGGCACTGTCGATAGGTTTGCCACTATCGCTAAAACGCCGGCGCACATAAGAAAGCAACTGCGCCAGGTCAGTGTCCGGTAGATGCTCGAACCCCGGCATCTCCCCGTCCCAGTATTCGCCGTTGACCAGTATCGGGCCGCGCAACCCGTGCAGCAGCACATTGATCAGGCGGGTCTGGTTGCCACTCACCCAGTCCGTGTCCATCAGCGGCGGCGCCACGCCGACAATCCCCTCGCCATCGACTTGATGGCAGGCCGCGCAATGGCGCAGGTAAAGCTGTTCACCGGCGGCCGCCGCGGGGAGGGTCGCGCCCACCGCCCGCGGGGTGATGCCCCGGTCGACGCAGCCGCTCGAGGTCATGGCGAAAGTCAAAACGAAAACCACTACAACACGCGCAATTGATCTGCGCTGTCCTGCATTCATAAGCAAAATCCAATTAGAGACCGGCCAGCTGCCGGCTGGAGTGATCGTATTTATAGCTGCGCCCCTGCCAGCGCACTTCGACAAGGCTTGTTTATAACCGGGCTGACCACAGATACCGATACAACTAGATAAAAGCCAATAAAATCAATGCAATAGACTAAACCTTTATAATTGGTCCGACCAAAAACAGTAATTCCGGCAAGAGACTGACATTTAATACTTTCATCCTACCTTACCATAATCTATTATTGGCCTGACCGAATTATAATACCTGGCACCAAATGATCAACCGCCAACCCCACCGGCAAACGGAAACCGTAAACGAAGGCACTACAAATGCGACGACCCCGACAACTGACACGCAGGAAACTGTTAAGGACCGGCCTGACTACCGGCCTGTTGACGACGCTGCCGCCGGTGATGGCTGGCGAGCCGGTTGCCAGCGCTCCCCTGCTCACTTTTCCCGGGCAGCTTCCCGAGTTTCATCACCTGCCGGCGCAAATCCCGCAGCCGGTGATCCTGGCAGCCGTCGAGCTGTTCGAATACCACAAGACACTGTTCCTGCGCACCCGGTCCACCGACGGCGTGGAGGGCATCGTCAAATGTAATGGCCGTTTACAACACCACCCCACCTTGTTTAAGAACCTGGTGGTACCCTTCTTCCTGGGCAAAGACTTGCGCGGACTGGAAACCCTGCTGGCCAATGTCCCCAACTACCGCCGCGGCTACAAATTTGCCGGTCTGCCCTACTGGAACAGCGTCGGTCATCTGGAGCTCAGCGCTCTCGACCTGCTCGGCAAGACGGCCAATAAATCCGTGGGGGCGCTCCTGGGGAAAGTCATCCACCGGCAGTTACCCTTCTATCTGTCCAGTACCCGCCGCGACACCACACCGGCACAGGAGGTGGCATGGCTCGGCAAGCGGGTGGCGGAGACCGGCGCCGGCGCCATCAAGATAAAAGTCGGCGGCCGCATGAGCCGCAATGCCGATGCGGCGCCCGGACGCAGCCAGGGTCTGGTGGCCCTGGCCCGCAAAACCTTTGGCGAGCGTATGGTCATCTATGCGGATGCCAACGGTTCGTACGACGCCCCCACCGCCATCCGGGTGGGGCATATGCTGCAGGACCACGGCGTCAGTTTTTTCGAAGAGCCCTGTCCCTGGCAGGACTTTGAAATGACCAGGCAGGTAGCCGATGCGCTGCAGATGGACGTTGCCGGCGGCGAGCAGGATTCCAGCCTGCCCAAGTGGCGCTGGATGATCGAGCACCGGGCACTCGACATCGTGCAACCGGACCTGCTCTACAACGGCGGGCTGATACGCTGTCTGGCGGTGGCCCGCATGGCCGCCCGGGCCGGGCTCAAGGTTATCCCCCACGCACCGCGCAACGACTCCGAAGTCTCCTACACCTTGCATTTCGCCTCGATCGTACCCAATATCGGCGCGCACCAGGAGTTCCAGGCCGCACCGCCGAAAGACCGCTATGGTTATCACCCGGAATTCAAAATCGTCGACGGTGTGATACCCGTCCCCACCACGCCCGGGTTGGGGGTAGTGTTCGATAAAGAGATTTGGCAGAAAGGGAAGCGGCTTTTATATGAGAAAGCTTGAGCTTTATCGACAAACGTCTTTCAAATCGGCAGCCTTAAGTCGCAGCACCGATCACCATCCGCAGTGGCGATCCATCAATCTCAAACAACTCACCGCTTTCGTCCATATCGGCACAGACGATACGACAGGCCAGAGTCTCTTGCGCGATATGATCGAGATGTCGACGGATGGCCAGGTGCAACGGTTGCTCTGCCTGGTAGGTCACCTCAATCCGCTCGGTAACCTGTAACTTCAATCGCTTGCGCGTCTTTTGAATGCAGCTAATCACCTCCCGCGCCCATCCCTCGGCAATCAAGTCATCCGTTAAACGGCAATCCAGTTCAATAGCTATATCCCGATCGCAGACAACCTCGGTCCCGGTCTTTGCCTGCCTGAATACCAGAATATCATCAGAGCGAAACCGTTCGCCGTCCAACTCTACTTCGCCGCTCGCCTGCAGGCGAGCCAGCTCCGCTGTGGTCAGATTTTCGATCAGGGCACGATACTTTGCAAAGTCTCTGCCCAAGCGCTTACCCAGCACCGGTGAGTTGGGTTTTCCCCGCAAGAGAATATAATCTTCCTCCCGATTGCAGTAGTACACCTGTTTAACGTTAAGCTCGGACCGGATATAAGGGTCCAGGTTCCGTAGCGCCTCCAGCAACGCCAAATCACTGTGGATAATGGTCAACTTTGCCAGCGGCGTCTTGGTTTTGATCTTAACCTGATTGCGTTTTTGCCGACCCAACAAGATAACCTGCTGCATCCGTTCAACACCGCGTTCCAATTCAGGCTTTATCAGACGGGATTGCGGTTGCGGATAAGCGCACAAGTGAACAGACAAAGGCATGGTCGTCGCACTTGAAGTATCCAGCGCTATCAAGCGCCGGTACAAGGTCTCAGACAAAAAAGGTGTAAACGGCGCCATTGTCCGGCTCAATTCCAACAGACAGGTATACAACGTGGTATAGGCGGCCTGTTTATCGGCGCTCATACCGGCAGCCCAGAACCGGGACCGGTTAAGGCGAATGTAGCCGTTTGTCAAATCCTCGATAAAGGCAAACAAAGCGGGCACCACATGGTAAAGCCGGTATTGTTGCATCTGCTCGGCAACGGTGGCCTGCAGCGACTGCAACCGCGACAGCAACCATTGATCGAGTATGTTATCGCTGTCCTGCCGATGCGTGCCGGGTTGCCATTGATCAATGCCGGCATAAGTCTGTAAAAACCGAAACCCGTTGAGCCAGGGCAACAAAACGCGGCGCACCATATCCTGCACACCGGCATCGGCAAACGCCTGTTCCTGCGCCCTCACCAGCCCCGAATTGATCAGATAAAGGCGCAGCGCGTCGGCGCCGTAGGTTTCCATCAACTCGTCCGGCGGCGTGTAGTTGCGCAGACGTTTTGACATTTTCTTACCGTCCGCGGCCATCACTATGCCGTTGACAATAACGTTTTTAAACGCCGGTTTGTCAAACAGCGCGCAGCTCAATACCGACAGCGTGTAAAACCAACCGCGGGTCTGGTCCAAGCCCTCGGCAATAAACTCGGCGGGAAATCCCTCGCCGAACAACGACTGGTTTTCGAACGGATAATGCAACTGGGCATAGGGCATGGCACCGGACTCAAACCAGCAGTCCAGCACTTCACTGACACGGCGATAGGTGCCCGGTTCCCCCGCCCGGGTAAAACTCAGCGGGTCCACATGTTCCCGATGCAAGTCCGCCGGCGCGGCACCGGTGTACGATGCCAATTCCTCCCGCGAGCCGATACAGATCTGCCGCTGGGTCACATCATTGACCCAGATGGGCAGCGGTGTTCCCCAGTAGCGGTTGCGGGAAATAGCCCAGTCGTTGGCGGCCGCCAGCCAGTTGCCCATGCGCCCGCTCTGCAGGTGCTCGGGAACCCAGTTGATCTGCCGGTTGAGCCGCACCAGGTCAGCGCGCAAAGATTCGACCCGCACATACCACGAGGGTATGGTCCGGTAGATGATCGGGGTGTCGGAGCGCGGGCAGAACGGATAACTGTGGGTAATCACCTCCTCCCGGTAAACATGCCCGCGGTGCTTGAGCGCGCGCAGGATATTGCGGTCGGCGTCTTTGACCTTTTGACCGGCGAAATCGGCTACCTCGGCGGTAAAACGCCCCGCCATATCTATCGGGCAGACCAGGGCATCGATGGCCGCCGCTTTGAAAATACGCAAGTCGTCTGCGCCGAAGGCGGGCGCCAGATGTACTATGCCGGTGCCGTCATCGGTGGAGACATAATCGTCAGCCAGTACTTGAAACGCACCGCGGTTTTGTAAATCGGTAAAATAAGGAAACAGCGGTTGGTAACGTTTACCCACGAGGTCGCGACCTGTTATTTTGCCGATGACACTGAGGTGCTCCCGCTCACCCAGCCTGTCAAAACCTGTCCTGGACATCACCAGTGTGATACCCGCAACCCGATCCCGGACCTTGACGTATTCAATCGAGCTGCCCACACACAAGCCCAGGTTGGCGGGCAGGGTCCAGGGCGTAGTGGTCCAGGCGGCCAGGTAACAGTCTTCGTCCGCCAGCTTGAACAACACCGTAACGGCCGGGTCCCGCACCTGTCGATAGTTGGAACCCGCCTCAAAGTTGGACAGCACCGTGCCCAGTGCGGTGGAGAAAGGAACCACTTTTAAGCCCTGATAAATCAGGTCTTTCTCCCAGAGTTGCTTTACCACCCACCAGACGGATTCCATATACCAGGGCTCCATGGTGCGGTAGTCATTCTCAAAGTCCACCCAGCGCCCCACCCGGGTGATAGTGGACTCCCACTCGGCGGTATAGCGCTGCACGATACGCCGGCACTCGTCGTTATACCCTTTGATCCCCAACTGCGCGACGGCCTCGGACGCGGACAGGCCCAGGCTTTTGTCGATTTCGTGTTCTATGGGCAAGCCGTGACAATCCCAACCGAAACGCCGCTGGACATAACGACCATTCATAGTGAAGTAACGGGGCACGATATCCTTGAGAATGGAACCCACCAGGTGACCGTGGTGCGGCAGCCCGGTGGCAAACGGCGGGCCGTCATAGAAAACGTAAGGTTTGCCGCCGCGGGTTTGCGCCAGCGACTGTTCGAAAACGGCCTGCTCACGCCAAAACGCCAGCACCTGGTGTTCGTGGTCGACGAAAGAAAAATTGTCATTGATCGGATTGCACGTATCGGGGCTCACGACATTACCTGTGGTTTGGTTAACTGCCAGCCCTGCAACGAAAAAACCCGTCAAGGCTGACGGGTTTTTGTGTCTGTTTTGATCTGCGCGACTTAACCCATCATGCTGACTCGCATAATGATGTTAATAATTCGCTGGCGCAGAGTTGATTTAGTCATGGTCGGCATAATTGCTGATTCCGCCGGGGCTGTCAAGCAAGCGGCGCCGGGTCCGGCGGCACGGGGGTATAAATGGCTATCGCTGAGAGACTTCCGCAGGTATAAGCACCCTGTTGAAGCGACTCAAATTGGCGCCGGCCCGGCTTTCGGGTGCTCAGCCACCTGTCGATCACGCACGTTATTCAGCGCCTCCACCAGAGCAAGCGCCTGCTCCCGCGGCACCAGGTCATCACAGCTAAAACTTTGGAAGTCATAATCCTTGGCCTGCTTGCCAAACACCACATACTCACTGTCGAGCTGCAGGCGTGCATGGCAATCGTTCAGGTTAACCCGGATTTTGAAATTGCGCTGCTCCGCCCCCTTCCACTGTTGCAGCAACTGGGCGGTATAGACATAGCCCTCTACCGCGATCAGCCCGTGCACCGACATCGCCGGATTGACCAGATCGCCGATATACTTGACTTTGACCAGCGAGACCATATCGGCGGCTTGATAGCGCCGCTGCAGGTCTTCATCCGCCAGTGCCGCCAACCCGGCAACCGGCATTGACAGACCCAGTAACAGACTCACCAGCCATCTCGGCGCCACGCTCAAACACAATTCAGACAGAGACAAAAAGATACCCCCATTTTTCATCTTTACCACATCAGTCTTTATTCAATCGGTCATTCCCCGATCCCGGCCGGTTGCAGCCAGTGGCCGTCATACTACACTATTTCTGAGGGATCGATAGCCTGTTTAGTTCCTCGCGAGAAGCAATAAATCGCGCCCTCACCCAGTCGACCCGGTGTCCACCGGTAATATAACCGACAAACCCGAGCTCAATCTGACCTCCGTCAAGCTGTACCGGAATCAGCGCTTCGTTTTCGATCCCCAGGCGCTAAAACCCACCACTCCGGCAGGCGGTGGGCACAATTAAACATCTTGGAAGAGGCAAGTGGAAACACCGGTAGCGGCAACCACCGCAGGCATGGCGTCGCCACTGTTCCATAACGGCCAAACGCAGCGAGGCACGCAGCACTATGCGTCAACAATCGGCTTGCCGGGGGTATATAGCCATACTATTTCGCGAAAAGAACTGGGGATCAGCACACTTTAGTGCCGCAGCAGTCTGGCAGTTATGGCGCAGCGACTAGACTGCCGGCCGGATCCGCCGCCGGCGTCTGCGCATCCAGGCGAGGCCGATCGCGCCGAGCGTGAGCAGCCCCGGCACCAGCGCGGCGTTGATCAGCAGCAGGCGGGTCTCCAGGGCCCCGATATCCTTGCGCAACTGGTGCTGTACCTGCCGCAAGTCACGGCGCACTTGCAGCTTTTCCAGTTCAAACGCCTTGATATCCTGCCGCTGGGCAGCGTCCGACTCCAGTACCATTTCGCCCTGCTCGGTCTGACTGAGCTGTTGGATTTGCACCTCAAGCTGCTCTAACTTATCCATCAAAATCTGTTCCTGTTCCTGGAAGCGTTCTGTCGCCACACGTTGCAGCCGCTCCACCACCTCGAACGGGCGTGTGTAAGTGCCCCGGGAACGCACGCTGATCAGGTCGGCACTGCCACTGAGGTTTTCCACCGCGTTGATCACAAAGGCGCCGTTATTGGCCCAGGGCGCGGCCACGCGCTGGCCGAAAAAGTCGCTGACCTGCACCCACAACCGGTCGCTGAGCATATCGGTATCGGCGACCACGACAATATTGATGTCGCGCTGCGAAGCCTGCAGATGAGGTGTCTGCCCGGTCGGACCGGCGGCGTCCGGCGCCGCAGGCGGTCCCTCGGGAAACGCGCTGGACACCGGCCCGCGCACCCGCGCCGCCAGGGTATAGCGCTGCCCGGTCGGTACGAAACCCTGCAACAGTTTGCCGTGGTCGCGCAGGTTCGCAAACTTGTCGCTGGCCATGGGCATGGCGCTGTCGCTGCTGGTCAACAGCGGTACCCAGCGGGTGGTCGCTCCCGGCGCCGGTGCGACGCTACCGGCGGTGGCGAGGTTGATATTCTCGAGATCCGCGGTAACGATATCATCGCGATGTAACGCGTCATCCTGCAAACCAAAAAGACCCAGGTGAGGCAGCGGCAGTTTATCCTCGGCGGTGGCCAGGCGCAGGGCCCATTTACTGTCGCCCAGCACCTGCTCGGGGTCGAATGCCACACCCCAGGCTGCAAACAGGGCCGGTAACGCTGAGCGGCCGGCCCCCGGCAGCGCCATTTCGGCGTGGGGATCGACAAAAATCAGGGCCCGACCACCGCGCAGGACGAACTGGTCGATGGCATAGCGCGTCGGCGCGCTGAGTTCACGGGGATGAATGATTAACAGCACGTCCACATCGGCATCGATGGCAACAGTGGTGGGGTCGAGTGCCCGCACCCGGGTCAACTGTTGCAATTGCTCAATCACCAGCCAGGGCGGTGCCGGCTGGCGGGTCCTGACATCGAAACCGCCAAACACCTCCAGCGACGCGATAACACCTACCACCGCGGGTTTGGCATTATCGAGCCGGTAGATCAGTTGGCTGATGTCGTACTCCAGAAAGGCCTCGCGCTGAAGACTGAAAAGGCTGATCACCTGCTGCTCGCCCGCGGCGTTGGTCCCGAGCAGACCAAAGTAAACGGCAAAACTCCCAGCCCCCCCCGGCAAGCCTTGCAGACCGGCCTCCGCCGCGCGCTCTTCCGCGGTACTGAAGGGCTCCGGATCGACGACTTCCAGGGTCAGCTTGCCGCCACTCAGAGACGCGTACTCCTCGAGCAACTCGCGCACCCGCCGGGCAAACTCGCGCTGGCGGGGAAACTGCTGCGCGACCTGGTCGGAGAAAAAAAATGACAGTGCAATGGGCTCGTTGATATCGGCGAGAATTTGCCGGCTGCCCTCGCTCAGGGTGTAGAGTCGATCCTGTGTGAGGTCCAGACGCCAGTAGGGTAGCTGCTGAATCAGACCTGCGCCCGCCACCAACACCACTGCCAGCAGCGCCAACCCCGCGCCGGAGAGCCACCATTGCCGCTGTCGGGTTGTGCCCATATCTTCCTCAGCCCGCTTTCTTCACTTGAATGACAATCGCCGTTGCCAGCAACCAACACCCGATAAACAGAACGAAAAACAACAGGTCGCGCCAATCCAGCACGCCGCGGCCGATACTCTGGAAATGCGTGAGGAAACTCAGCGAGGCGAGTGTGTCCACCAGCCAGTTGGGCGCCCATCCGTACAACACCTCCAGCAACGCCGGATAGCCGATAATAACGAACACAAAACAGACGCTGACGGTCAAAATAAAAGCGATCACCTGATTGCCGGTGGTCGCCGACAGGCACGACCCCACCGCCAGAAACGCGCCGGCCATCAGCCAGCTTCCCAGGTAGGCCGCCACCACCACCCCGTTGTCGGGGTCGCCGAGGTAATTCACCGTTAGCCAGATCGGAAAGGTCAGCAGCAGCGCAATTCCGGTGAACAACCAGGCGGCAAGAAACTTGCCCAGCACCATCTCGAGCAGGGTCACAGGCAGGGTCATCAACAGCTCGATGGTGCCGGATTTGCGCTCCTCGGCCCACAGTCGCATCGCCAGGGGCGGCGCCAGGATCAGGTACAGCCAGGGGTGAAATAGGAAAAACGAGGTCAGGTCGGCCTGCCCGCGATCGAAAAAATTGCCGAGTTTAAAGGTAAAAAAACTACTCAGCATAAGAAAGATCACAATAAACAGGTAGGCGAGCGGCGTGGCAAAGTAACTGCCCAACTCGCGTCGCAACAGGGCCGGCAGCGCCGGCAGCAGCCGGGTCACGACTGGCCTCCGGTCAACTGCCGAAAGACTTCATCCAGGCGTCCTTCGAGCGTATGCATCTCCGCCACACACCAGCCCCGATCGTGAATACAGGCGCTGACGGCGGCGGAGATATCGACACCGGCTTCGGGGAAGACAGTGTAACCATGCCCCTGTGTGGCCCCGACCACTTCGGCCACGCCGGGCAGGGTCGCCAGCGTCTGCGCCACCGGATAGGGTTGGGTAAAACGCAGCGTTATCGCCTTGTGGTATTTCGAGTGCGCCTGCAGTTGCGCCGGGGTGCCATCGGCAATAATGGCGCCGCGATGGATGATGATGGCACGGGAACAGACGGCGCTGACTTCCTCGAGTAGATGGGTGGAAATAATGACGATCTTGTCTTGCGCCAGGTTTCGAATCAGTTCCCGCACCTGGTGTTTCTGGTTGGGGTCCAGACCATCGGTGGGCTCGTCCAGTATCAGGACCTTGGGGTCGTGGAGAATGGCCTGGGCGAGGCCGACGCGACGTTTGTACCCCTTCGACAGCGTGTCTATCGTCTGATGCTGTACTGATGCCAATTGCAACAGGGATATCAGCTCGCCAATCCGGCGCCCTTTTTCCTCGCGCCCCAGGCGTCGCACCGAAGCGATAAAGCGCAGGAAGTGCAGCACGGTCATATCCCCATAGCAGGGGGCACCCTCCGGCAGGTAACCGATTTGCTGCTTGGCGGCAATGGGGTCGCCGCTGATATCGGTCCCATAGATGCTGATGCGGCCGCTATCGGGAGTGAGAAAACCGGTAATCATCTTCATGGTGGTGGATTTGCCGGCCCCGTTGGGACCGAGAAACCCCAACACCTCGCCCGGCGCCACCTGAAAAGAGAGATTGTCGACCGCGGTTATCGTGTCGAAGCGCTTGGAAAGCTGATGTATCTCTATCATCTGGCTGCCGCTGCCGTCTGCCAGGTTGTGGACACGATGGCGTTAACTCCGGGTGGCGACGACAAGCGATGGTTTGGGCCGTACAATGTCATTTTTTTACTCAGTGGGGATTGGGCGAGATGAAAAGGTTCAGGGCAGCGGGGCCGGCATTGCGGCTGCTGGTCGGCACACTGGTGGGCGCGGCGGCCACAATCTCCGGCTGCGCCAATTATGCTGTCACTTTCAACGATCGTCCGGTGTACACCCCACCCCCTTTGTTTGTCGATTATGAGGTTGCAGACCGCCGGTTGAAAGTGTGCATCGACCAGACCATCGCCGACCGCCGCATCACCAGTGCCACCGCGCTCAAGCAGCTCTCGTGCAGCTATGGGGGCATCGAGTCGCTGGCGGGTATCGAGCTGTTTACCGGCCTGCGCCGCCTCGGCCTGTCGAGCAACCGACTGACCGATCTCACGCCACTGGCGACACTGACGCAACTGGTACACCTGGACGTCAGTGAAAACCGGCTCACCGCCGCGGCGCCACTACTGTCGCTGTTGCGGCTGGAGTATCTGGATGTCAGTAAAAACCCCAATCTCCCGTGCGGCGATCTGCGCCAGCTGACCGGTAGTCTCAACGGCGAATTCATTTTGCCGCAGCACTGCCGCTAGCGCACCCCCAACACGCTCCATTTGACGCTTGCAGGGCTCTTTAAACACCACAGCTGCACGAGACCCACTACCTGCCAGGTATGAGCGCTCTACCACTGTGTCTGCGCCACACTGTACCCGGCGCTCGGTACCCTATGCCTGGCGCTCAATACCAACGGCAAAGGTCAGCCCTATCATATTGCGGTGATGGTGCACGATACGCATGGAAACCGGCTCTTCGTTGATAGCGCCCACAACTTTCTTGAACCTGACGCTGACCACAGTCCCCACCGGCGGAATGGGTTGGTTTTCTACAAGTACGGCTGCCCCACCGTCAGAAATATCTTGAGTGAAACCCACAATGGTCCCGAAGGCCGAATGGGCCATTTCCACCCGAATTGAGGTAGGCCTCCGTTCGAAACGGCGACGCTCGTCCACTGGCGTAACTCCTTATACTGGTAGGTTTGTTTTATACTTGCAGGTTAGTCTTATAATAGCGGATGTCATCACTTTTGGCCTATAAAACCACAAAAAGCGCCCAGTTCAAACACCAGCGGTAAAATAGGCTCGCTGCAGGCTGTTCCGGTTGCGGCGATTTGACCCGGTTCTCCTTAGACAAACCGCCAATAATCCACAGATTCTGTGGATAACTCTGTGAATGAACCTCTTAAAAACCGCTAAAAGCCGTATTTTTGCAGGACTATTTGCAAATTGACGACAAAGTGATCAGGAGGTAAAAGCCTTTAAATATCAAAAAGTTGTGCTATTTTTTTAGCATTTTAACGACTGTCAAGTAAAAACTTTCGACACTGCCTGTTCAGAATCCGGGACATGTGGAAAAATCCGGACAGGTTAGTCAGGTCAATCCACCACAAGCTCTGTAGTAAGCGCCAACTTGTACTGACGTACGACTCCATTGACGATCTGTCCTGTTGGGCCCGCGGCCCTCAGTCGAAGGTCAGCCCCAGCCGCCGCCCCACCAGCTCATAGGACTCGACCACATCGCCCAGGTCCTGGCGAAAACGGTCCTTGTCGAGCTTTTCGCGTGTCTCGCGGTCCCACAAGCGGCAGCCGTCCGGGGTAAATTCATCCCCCAGCACCAACTCGCCCCGGTAAACGCCGAACTCGAGTTTGTAGTCCACCAGCAGCATATCGCCGGCCAGGAACAGCGACTTGAGTACGTCGTTGATTTGAAAAGTCAGGGCCTTCATTGCTTCCACCTGCTGCGGCTCGGCCCAACCGAACGAGCGAATATGGTATTCATTGATCATCGGATCGCCGAGCGCATCGTCTTTCAGAAAAAACTCGAATGTCGGCGGCTGCAGCGTCCGCCCCTCAGCCACCCCCAAACGGCGGCAGATCGAGCCGGCGGCAATGTTGCGTACCACACACTCCAGCGGAATCATCTCCAGGCGCTTGACCAGCGACTCCTCGGCCGACAGCAGGCGCTCGAAATGGGTCGCAATGCCGGCGGCGGCGAGCTTTTCCATAATGAACGCGTTGAACTTATTGTTGACCATGCCTTTGCGCTCAAGCTGAGCGACTTTTTTGCCGTCAAATGCCGAGGTGTCATTGCGAAACAGGAGAATGAGCTTGTCTTCCTCATCGGTGGTATACACCGATTTGGCCTTTCCCGCGTAGAGTTGGTCGCGTTTTTCCATCGTCTTACCTTGTCTGGCCTGCCTTGCCTACTCGATCGACAACCAGTCGAACCCCTGGTCCTGGCAGGCATAGTGGACCCGGGCAATACCGCTGATTTTATCGGTTAACGCGGCCTGCGCCAGGGCCAGAGAGTTATTTTTCTGGCTGATATGGGCCACTACCAAATGTTGCAGCCGGCGCCGTTCCAGGCGGGCTAAAAAGCCGGCCGTCTGGAGGTTACTCAAATGTCCCCAGGGGCCGCCGACACGGCGCTTGAGCGAGACCGGATAGGGCCCGGCTGCGAGCATGCCGGGGTCGTGGTTGGCTTCCAGCACGAGCGCGTCACAGTCGGCGTAGTGGTTTTCCACGTGGGGCGTGATACTGCCCAGGTCGGTGAGCACCCCGAGCCGCTTACCCGCCGCCTGCACCACGAATTGCGCCGGCTCCCGGGCGTCGTGGGGCACTGCCACCGGGGTCACATCCAAGCTGCCGACACTGAACGATTGGTAACCGTGGATCAATTCCAACGCCGGCAGTTCACCGAGGTCCCGCGCCTTGTAGGTGCCGGGGGTCATATAGACGGGCAGTCGATAGCGCCGCGCCAGCGGCGCCACACCACTGAGATGGTCGCTGTGTTCATGGGTGACCAGGACCGCCGCCAGTTGCTCCGCCGCCACCCCCAGGCGCGCCAGCCGGCGCTGGGTTTCCTTGACGGTGAAACCACAGTCGATCAGCACGCAGTCGTCACCGGATCGCACCAGGGTGGCGTTGCCGCGACTGCCGCTGCCGAGCGATGCAAACTGCACTAAATCAGGTTCCGCCGAATCACTTGTAATAACGCCTGCGCCTGTTTCGGCGCCAGCAACTGGGCGTAGGCATCGCGCACGCGTACCTCAATATTGTTATCGTCACCGCGCACCACCACCAGGTAGCCCGGCGCGTTGGCCAGTGCGTCCGCCTGGGCCTGTAGCAACACATCGGCGAAGATCGCCCGGTTTTGCGCGTTGTCCTCCAACTGCAGCTGCGCCAGCACCTGCTGCAAAGAATAAGGTGTCTGCGGCGGCGGCTCGTCTTCGTCACCGCCGAACCAGCGGCTCAGGAAACCCGGCTCTTCATCCTCGTCGGGCTCCTGGCGAAACCCCACATAGTAAATCCCCATGGTTTTATCGTCATCCCACAGGTGAAAACCGCCCCGCTGCACCGCATAGCCCACCGTGGCCCAGGCACGAGTGTAGGGCAGTTCCATATGCAACAGCGGCTCGATGGTCGTGGTCAGAATCGCCACCTTGGGACCGCCGCCGATAGTTTGCGCCAGTAACGACGTGGCACCGCTGCTCTCTTCGCTGGCCAGCGTTGCCGCCAATTCGTCGATCATCCAGGACTCGCGCTCGGCATTCGCTGATCCCGCCGGCCAGTTGACCTGCCCGCCCGCCGGTACGTCTTTGCCCACACTCATATGCAGCACATGAATTTCAGTGCTTTCGGGTTGCACCCCCTGCTCGATTTGCAGCCGATAGCGGTCTTTGTTGTCCGGGTCCGTTTTGAACTGCAGCCAGTCGGTTTCGATAATGCCGTTGGTGGCGTCGGTGAAAGCCACCTGCAGGCCGGCGCGACCGAGAAAGTTCCGCACCCGCGGCCAGACTTCGCTCGGCGGCGTGTTGATCAAAATCCAGCGGCTTTCGCCGAGGCGCTGGATTTTGACCTTCTCGGTCAGCTGGCCGGTGCCGAGCTCCTGGGGCCGCGGCACCTCGAACACGCCGCCGGCGACGCCCTCACCACTGTCGCGAGCCACCGAGGGAATGACGTAGAGTTCGTCCAGTGAGCTTTCACTCAACCCTTCCGGCACGATGATCGGCGGGATCGAGTCGGCTTTTAGGTAGTCGTCACCGCGATCGCGAAAATACCCCTCCTGTCCAAACAGCATACTGCAGCCCGCCAGGGCCGGGATCAAAGCAGTGGAGAGAATCAACCTGAACACAACATTCATCATTATCTTTTTTTGCTACCTCAATGGATTTGCCGCGCTATCTTTGCCGCGCTACCTCTCCCGAACTACAACAGGCCCGCAGCATCGAGTGCCGCGCGCACCTGGTCGTGGTAGCGGGCGGCCAACGGCGTCAGGGGCAAACGTATACCGGTGCCGATCAGCCCCATCTGTGCCACCGCCCACTTCACCGGAATCGGGTTTGATTCCACAAACAGCGCTTCATGCAGGGGCCCCAGTTGCCGGTCCAACTCGCGCGCCTGCGCGGTTGCATCGGCCAGCGCCAGCTCGCACAGGCGCGCCATCGCCGCGGGGGCGACATTGGCGGTCACGGAGATATTGCCGCGCCCGCCGAGTAACATTAACTCAACCGCGGTGGCGTCGTCGCCGGATAACACCAGGAAGTCGTCGGTGGCATCAAGAATATGGCTGACCCGGGCCAGCTCTCCAGTGGCCTCCTTGACGCCGATAATATTGTCCTCTGCCGCCAGGCGAATCACCGTCTGCGGGTCCATATCAACGCCGGTGCGCCCCGGCACGTTATAAAGTATCTGGGGAATGGCGACAGCGCGGGCAATATGCTGGTAGTGCAGGAACAAACCTTCCTGAGTCGGCTTGTTGTAGTAGGGGGTCACCAGCAGGCAGGCGTCGGCACCCCGTTCCCGGGCGGCGGCGGTAAGCGCCACCGCCTCGTCGGTGGCGTTGGCACCGGTGCCGGCGATCACCGGAATGCGGCCGTTGACCTGGTCGACAATCCGCTTGATCACATCGAGGTGCTCGGTCACGCTCAGGGTGGCCGACTCCCCGGTGGTACCAACGGCAACTATGGCATGAGTACCCTGCTCCAGGTGCCACTCCACCAGTTTGTGGAGGCTGTCCCAATCCAGTCGGTTATCCGCTGTCATCGGGGTCACCAGGGCGACCATGCTGCCTTCGATCATCTGTTATCTCCGTCCACCTATGGGTTGCCGTAGCCGGCACCTTTCGGGCAAAGGCGTAATGGTACTGACGCCATAACCGTGAAACAAGTTCCGCGGCGCTTTTCTTTACCGCTTTTTGTCAGTTTCGTGACGGCCGGGACTGTCGCCGGCAGTGTTTTGAGGCAGTGACTTCGTTGTGCGGTGCCGTTGTCGATGGGATGCGGGAAATGCCCGGACCCAGTCAAGCGGCCGCCACCCGCCGCACAGCCGGCGGCGGCCATCACGCCCGTTCGGCAGCGGGGCGGCGCTTTTTGCGTTTTTTGCCGGCATCGTCATAGAGGTCGGGAGCGCCCGGCGGGCGTGTTTTGAAACGCCGGTGCACCCACAGGTATTGCTCCGGCTGCTCCCGAATACGCGCCTCTATAAAGGCGTTGATCGCGGTCGCGTCCAAGCTGTCGTCACCACTCGGAAAATTCTCCAGCGGCGCGTGCACCGTCACTTTATAGCCCCGCCCGCGGGGTAACCGGGTTTGGGTAAACGGTATGACCCGGGCGTCGCCGAGCCGGGCGAACTTGGCGGTAGCGCTGACCGTGGCGGCCGGAATACCAAAAAAAGGCACGAAGATACTGAATCTGCGCCCATAATCCTGATCCGGGGCATACCAGGCGGCGCGGCCGTCGCGCAGGGCCCGAATCATGGCGCGCAGGTCGCCCCGGGGAATAACGGCGGTATCGGTGCTGTGGCGGGCGCGGCCGCGATACTGTACCAGATCGTAGACCGGGTTGTTGTGGGGCCGATACATACCGTCGATGGAGTGGCTCATATTCATAAAGGCAGCGCCGATGTCGAGAGTGGTGAAATGCATGGCCAGCAACACTACGCCTTCACCGGCCTCTTTGGCGCGTTGCAAATGCTCCAACCCCTCGATAGTGAACAGCCGGCGCAGCCGCCACTGCGGCCAGAACCAGGCGATACCCGATTCGAAGAGCGCCATGCCGGTGGAATAAAAGTTCTCGCGCAACAGTTGCCGGCGCGCGGCGGCGTCCAGTTCAGGAAAGCATAGGGCCAGATTGCGATCGGCGATGGCGTAGCGGCGCCGGGCAAAATAAAACGACAACCAGCCAAACAAGCGGCCCAACCCCATCTGCCAGCGATAGGGCAACTGCGAGATCAACCACCAGCAGCCAATCCCCAGCCAGGTGGGCCAAAAGCGGGGGTGGAGCATGGCGGCGTTAAAACGGGGTTTATCCATGAAATGTGGGACAGCGGGCAAAAGTGCCGATTATAGGGAGCGCATGGACAACTTGCACCTTTTGCAGTGGCACCATGCTAGGGGTGACGTAACTCTAGTTGCGTCTCCCCTAGCATGGTGCCACTTCCCTTTTCTTGGGCACCTGTTTGGTGTACTGCGGTTTCCTTTCACCTTTCAGCTCAGGTGTAAGCGAATACCAGCGCTCTTTGTGGCACGGTGCCGCCGGGGATGGTGCCGTTTGAGAGTGGTGTGGCGCCCCTCGAAGGGGTCTGCCCCTCGTGCCCCTCGAAGGGGTCGGGGGGGGGGGGGTTTTTTTAATTGAGGGGGGGGGGTGGATTAAAAAAACACCCCCCCCCCCCCCC
>NZ_ML660087.1:72986-483732 GCF_007004655.1 Exilibacterium tricleocarpae | reverse complement strand
CGGTGGGGGGGGGGTGTTTTAAAATACACCCCCGACCGGCCGTTTATAAACACCCCCCCCCCCGACCCCGCACCGTGGACCCCGCACCTTGGACCCCGCACCGTGCCAACGGAAGACCGGGCCTGAACGTCTCCGTGCCATGTGGCACCCGAGACCGCGAATCACCCTTTCCCCACGTCAGTGCCGCAGCATGGCGTCGAGCTGATCCACCCACTCGGTCCAGTCAGAATCCTGCTCGATCGCCTCGCGGATAAAATCGGCCTGGTGTTGATTCCAAAAACTGGCGTTGGGCAAAGTCACCGCCCTAGCGAGGGGTCGGTGGCGGGCCACGAAGGCTTCAATGTCGCTATCGCTGCCGGGTAGACCCAGTTGCTCAAACAAGGTGTTCAGGGAATGCTCAAAAGTGTCCATCAACAATCACCTCTCTAATCAACTCTCAGGCCGGTTTGCCCGTCACTTTCCAGCCCGACCCGAATGGCACTTAGTTAAGCAAAACTGTGTCAGTTGATCGGTCATCGCTCCAGTCACATCGATCTCGATTAAATGTACCGAAGGTAGGTCTGGCCCTGGCTAAAGCCTTCAGAAACTCTCGACAACAGGGATGCTGTCGGGAAGTCCCCAGGGACGGGTTCACGACGTGTTTCTGAAGGCTTTAGCCAGGGCCAGACCGGCCAATTAGCACACATTTGCTTAACTAAGTGCCACTCCACCCCGACCCCAAAAGCGAGGTCGGCACGGAAAGTTTCCGAATGACTATCGCTAATCAATTACGGGGCGGGATTGCTGTAACGGCGGTGAATCGCGTTAATACCGTCCAGCACATCCTTGCTCAGACTCAGGTTAATACTGTCGATATTGGATCGCAACTGCTCCATATCGGTGGCGCCAATAATATTGGCTGTCGTGAACTGCCGGCTGTTGACGAATGCCAGCGCCATCTGCGCGGGGTCCAGGCCATGGGCCGTGGCGAGGTCGACATAGGCCCGGGTCGCCGCCACCACCGACTCGCCCAGATAGCGGGTAAAGCGGTCAAACAAGGTCAGGCGCGCTCCCTCGGGCCGGGCCCCGTTCAAGTACTTGCCGCTGAGCACACCGAATCCCAGCGGTGAGTAAGCCAACAGCCCCACCCGCTCGCGAATCGCCATCTCTGCCAACCCCACCTCGAAAGTGCGGTTGAGCAGGTTGTAAGGGTTCTGGATACTGACAATCGCGGGCAGCCCCCCACGCTCGGCAAGCCGCAGGTATTCCATCACACCCCAGGGAGTTTCGTTGGAGACGCCGATATAACGAACTTTGCCCTGTTGCACCAAGTCTCCCAGGGCTTGCAGAGTCTCACCGATAGCCACACCATCGTCGTCGAAGTGGCGGTAACCCAGATTGCCGAAAAAGTTGGTACGCCGTTCGGGCCAGTGCACCTGGTAGAGATCGATGTAGTCGGTTTGCAGGCGCGACAGTGAGTCTTCAACCGCCGCAAAGATCTGGCTGCGAGTCAGGCGCGGCCCGTCGCGCACATGTGCCATGCCGGTATTCTGGTCGCCGCGCCCGGTCACCTTAGTGGCGAGCACCACTTGCCGGCGGCGCCCGGTTTTGGCAAACCAGGCGCCGATAATTTCCTCGGTGCGCCCCTGGGTCGCCGCCCGCGGCGGCACCGGATACATCTCAGCGGTGTCCCAGAAGTTGACACCCCGCTCCAACGCATAGTCCATTTGGGCGAAGGCCTGTGCTTGCGTATTTTGCTCTCCCCAGGTCATAGTGCCCAGACAGATCAGACTCACGTCGAGCTCGGTGTTACCCAACTTTCGGTATTGCATCGCTAACTCCGGTGTTCAATCAATTCCCACAGTTCCTCGCCAAACAACCAATGCGCCTCGGCGTGTTTACTGGCGCGCGCCTCTTTCTCCAGTTTCAACAGATGCGCCCACAGCGACACCTTGGCAACGCGCAGCAGGCGCGGGTCGACATCGTCGTAAACCGTCTCCAATAACTGATCGAGGCTCGCCTGTCCCGATTGTGCCAGCGCCTTGATCACTTTGTCTTCGCGGGACAACCGGTGGCGCACCAGTTCGTCCACCACCCGCGCGGCCTCCCCCATCAGGTGGCCATGGGCCGGTGCCAAACGCTGCAGGGGCAGGTGCTTGAGTTTTTCCAGCGAGGCGATGTAAGCGGCCATATCACCGCTGGGGGGCACGATAACCACAGTCGCCCCCTGCATAATATGATCGCCGGTAAACAGTGTGTGCTCCTGCGGCAGGTAGAAACAAAAATGATTGCCGACGTGACCCGGTGTCGCCACCGCTTGCAGAGTAAAATCGCGGGCGTGCAGCACCCAGTCTTCGACCAGCGGCTGGTCCGGCACAAAACTCTGGTCCTGGTGGCCGTCGTCGGCCATGACCGCGCCGATCAACTCAGCCCCGGTTGCCTCCCGCAGGCGCCGGGCGCCGGGCGAGTGGTCGGGATGGGTGTGGGTGACCAGCACCCAGCGCAGGCGCTCGCCGGCGGCCGCCAAAATAACATCCAGATGACTGTCGAGCGCCGGCCCCGGGTCTATGACCGCCACCTGTTCGCGCCCCACCAGATAGGTATTGGTGCCGGGGCCGGTCATCGGCCCCGCATTCGGCGCAGTGATGCGCTGCACCAGGGGACTCAGGGCAACCGCCCTGTCGCGGGCAATATCAAACTCGATCACGCTGCTGTGCAAATCCGCCATGCCAACCTCAGCTGTAAACCGACCGCAGCAACGCTGCACAGGAAAAAAACGCCGCCCAGAAAAAAGCCGGACTGCTCCGACCCGATGCGGTCACGGCGATTACCGGCGTTAGCGGAAATCCGCTGCCACCTGCGGACTGGTATCCGCCTCGTAATCGACGCCCGCCACACCAAAACCGAACAGCCGCAGAAAGTCTTCGCGATAGCCTTTGAAGTCAGTCAATTCAAACAGATTGTCTTCGGTGACCTGGGGCCAAAGCGCTTCGATCTTGGCCTGGGTTTGCGGTTGCAGTTCCAGATTGTCCACCCGCAGGCGGTGCGCCTCGTCGAGCCGCGGGCTGGCACTGTAGAGTCCCTCGGTGAACAGCCGGTAAAGCTGCTCGATGCAACCCTCGTGGGTGCCCTCTTCTTTCATAACCCGATAGACCAGCGAGATGTACAGCGGCATAATCGGAATCGCCGAACTCGACTGCGTCACCACGGCCTTCAGCACCGCCACATTGGCACCGCCGTCGAGGTCCGCCAGCTTTTCGGTGATAGCGACAGCCGCCCGGTCCAGGTCTTCCTTGGCCCTGCCGATGGTGGCGTGGCCGTAGATCGGCCAGGTCAACTTGTCACCGAGATAGGTATAGGCCACGGTCCTGCACTGCGGCGCCAGCAGGCCCGCGGCGGACAGCACCTCTATCCACAGCTCCCAGTCCTCCCCGCCCATCACTTTGACGGTCGCCGCGATTTCCTCTTCGCTGGCCGGCTCTACGGTGATGTCGTCGATTTTCAGGGTATCGGTATTGAGGTTCTTCGCGGTATAGCCGGTGCCGATCGGTTTTAACACCGAGGTGTAGAGTTCACCGGTTTTCGGGTCCTCCCGGCGCGGCGCACCGAGGCTGTAAACCACCAGGTCCACCGCGCCGATGGTGTCTTTCAACAGCTCGACGGTCTGCTGCTTGCAGGCGTCGGAAAATGCATTGCCGTTGACACTGAACGCCTGCAGACCGGCCTGTTCGGCCGCGGAGTGAAAAGCCGCGGTGTTGTAGTAACCGGCCGAAGCGGTGCGCTTGTCGGTGGGCGGCTTTTCAAAAAACACGCCGACCGTATTGGCGCCGCAACCGAAAGCCGCGGTAATCCGCGAGGCCAGACCGTAACCGGTGGAGGCACCTATTACCAGGACGTTTTTGGGGCCGCCGTCAATCGGCGCCTGCCGCTGCACATAGTCGATCTGCTCGCGAACGTTGGCGGCACAGCCCTGCGGGTGTGCGTTGGTGCAAATAAAACCGCGTACTTTAGGCTTAATAATCATTCAGATACCCTGTTACCTGTGTTCTTTACAACTGCTGTTCTTTAACAGTACCGCTCTCTGCAACCGCGGCTTTCTACTACTACTGTTCATCAGGGCTGCCGCTGTTCACAACCCGTTTTCCCGTTATGTCTTTTTGCTGCCGCTTGTTCCTCTGTTCGTGTTACTTCCTGCGATTTTTAGCGGTCGACAGCAGGCCGGCGGACGGGACATTATAGACCTCCACTTCACAGAAAACAGTGTTTTTGTCCGTCCGCGCCCAAAGCCCGGCTATAATACCACTCCGCTGCCCGCGACCAGCACCGCAGGCAACGGGTTTCAACCCACCACTGAAAACAGGCCAAGGCCCTCATGTTTGCATTGCGTTTCCACACCCCGGATGACTGGACCCAAATCGTAATGGAGCATTTTGATCGCTTTTTAGTCGATCACGCAGCGGCGGAGAAGAAGGCCTCCGGCATGGCGATTTCCATGTTGTCCCACTACCCGGACCGCCCGGAGCTGGTCAGGACCATGGCCGACCTAGCTGTCGAGGAGATGAATCATTTTCGCGAAGTGATCAAGCTGATGCTGGCGCGGGGATTGCAACCGACCCCGGACGAGAAGGACCCCTATGTCAACCAGTTGCGCAAGGCGATGCGCAAGGGCAGCGACCCCTACCTGCTCGACCGCCTGCTGGTCGGCGGTGTCATCGAGGCGCGCGGTTGCGAACGCTTCGGCCTGGTTGCCGAGGCCCTGGAGCCGGGCCCGCTGCGGGATTTTTACGCCGCCATCACCACCTCGGAGTCGCGCCATCGAGAAGTCTTTGTCGATCTGGCCAAGTGCTACTTCGACACCGACGCCGTGACCGGGAGGCTGCATCAACTGCTCGATATAGAAGCGGAGATCGTCAGCCGACTGCCACTGCGAGCGGCCCTGCACTGATGCGGGCACCGGTGAGCTGGACGCCCGTGGCCGCTTTCGGCAAATACTTACGCCACTATGCTGAAGCCGAGGCGCTTAATTTACCGGCGCTGTTGGGCACGCCGGCGCCGGCCGGCGCTTACACCCACACGCTGGTGATCCCCGCCTACCGCGAAGCGCCGGCATTTATAGAGGATTTTTTTACTTCTACCCTGGCACGCGAGCGAGTGCTGGTGATACTGGTGGTCAACCAGCCCCGAGGCGATAGCGACACTGCGGCCAACACCGACCTGTGGCAGGCCGTGACCAGGCGCGGGCAACCGTTGGCACAGATTGAAAACCTGCAGTTGCTGCAATGGCCGCCAGCCGGGGCCCATCTGTTGCTGGTGGACCGTTTCACGACGGCGCAACGACTGCCGGATAATCAGGGTGTAGGGCTGGCGCGCAAGATCGGCGCCGATATCGCCGCGGCCGCCATCGAGTTGGGCGCAGTCCGCTCACCGTGGATTCACAGCACCGATGCCGATGCGCACCTGCCGGCGGATTACTTCACCGCCGTGCCGGCGGACTGCGATGCCGCCGCCGCAGTCTATCCCTTTAACCATCGGTGCGACCAAACCGCCATCGGCAGGGCTACCCGCGCCTACGAACGAGCACTTAACTATTACGTCGCCGGCCTGCGCTGGAGCGGTTCGCCCTACAGTTTCCACACCCTCGGCAGCGCGGTGGCGGTGAATGCAAAACACTACTGTCAGGCACGGGGTTTTCCCAAGCGCGCAGGCGGCGAAGACTTCTACCTCCTCAACAAACTGGCCAAGCTGGGGGTTATCTACACTCCCGACAGTGCCCCCATCACCTTGCAAGCGCGAGCGTCAAGCCGCGTTCCGTTCGGCACCGGGCCGGCAGTGCAGCGCATTGTCGAGCTGGCCGGCCAAAACCGGCCCTATTGCTACTACAACCCGAAAACCCTGCTGGCACTGCGCCAGCTTATCAGCGCAGTCCCGCAGCTATGGCCGCAACGCGCACAACTGCGGGATTGGCTGCAAGCGCTGCCACTGCCCGGTCGCCTGGCGCTTGAGCATTTACAGATCGAGCAGTTGTTTGCTCATCTCGAGCGGCAGAGTCGGTCGGCGCAGCACTGCGCCAGGCATTTTCACGACTGGTTTGACGCCTTTCGCACACTTAAATTTATTCACTACCTGCAAAATCATCACTACCCCGCGCTACCACTGGACGAGGCCATAGAGGAGCTGAAACGGCTGGCCGATATGGACCTGCACAGCACAATGCAGTAGTTTAATCGGTTTAACTAACTTACTAATTCAGCCGAATGAAAGACGCGGGTTACTCGACACCGACATCGTTGCGCCGCTATATCACCATGGCGACCCGCTGCGGTGTAAACTGCAACCCAGCCCTGCTGGCAGCAGGTATCACGCCGCAGCGACTGGCAGGCAAGGACCCGGTTCCAATCACCAACGCCGCCATGGAACACTTCCTGGAGCGGATTATTCCGGTCACCCGCGAGCCCTGTTTCGGACTGAAGACAGCACAACTGATACAACCGGATACCTTCGATATACTCGGGTACATTGCCCTCAACTGCGCCAGTATGCGCGAGGCGCTGGCGCTGTTTCCACTGTATGAGGGCGCTGCCGGCGACATCGGCTACACCACGGTCGAGCGGCGCGGCGAACTGACCCTGGTGCGCTGGAACTGCGGGGCCCGCTCCCCTTTGGTACGCCGCCATATGGTCGAAAATGTGCTGGCGTCGTGGACGCTCTACACCAATCGTATCATCGGCGTGGACGCCAAGCCGCTGAGAGTCTGGTTTTCCCACCCGGCGCCGGGCGATGTCGGCCTGTTGCGCCACTACCACGATATTTTTCGCTGCGAGGTGTTGTTCGGGCAGCCTTGCGATGGTTCCTGGATTGACGACAGCCACTTGGATACGCCTTTCCCCCAGGCCAACCGGGCCCTGCTGGCAACGCTGCTGGAGCACGCCGCGCGGCGTTTAGAGGCGGTGGACAGGGATGCGTCGATTAGCCACAGAGTCAAGAATATGATTCGACTGATGCTCGCCGAGTCGCTGCCGTCGCGGGAGCGGGTCGCCGCACAACTGGGTATGAGCAGCCGCACGCTGCAGCGACATTTGAGCGGGCAGGGACAAAACTACAACACTCTGCTGAGAGACGTGCGCCGGGAACTGGCCATCCACTACCTCGAACACAGTTCGCTGAGTCTCGACGAGATCTCCCGTCGCCTGGGCTTCAGCGAAACCCGTTCATTTCACCGCAGCTTCAAACAATGGACCGGCACCACCGCCACGGCCTTTAGGAAGGACCTCCCTCGCCAGCCGTGACGAGGTCGCCACTCGCCCGACGCATCTCGCTGTCGCCGGCCGATCCCGAACGCCACAAGATCAACCACCAAACACTATTGACACTCAGGTAAGCCAACACATACCACCAGGCCATCCCCGTTAGCGCAGCACCCATAAGGATAAACACTACCCCACTCGCGAGCAGCCGCAGCATTTCGACTGTCAGGGCCGACTTGCGTCCCTCGAGTAACAGGCCGGTGGTAATCAGCGGCGCGGTAACCAGACTCCAGCAAAAAAATACCGCGGTATAGGGAAGCCCCTGCAGGTAACCCGCCAATCCGACGCTGACCGGTACCGCCGCTGTAAGTTGAAACACGGCGAACCATTTGACCGCGGCACTGTTGACGGGATCGTACTTATGGAAGTCGTCGAGATCGGTTTTAGCGAGCGGGTAGTTGCACTGCATATCCGCCGGGCGCCAGCCGGTGGGCATAAACCAGATGCGCAACTTATCCCACCAACTGCGGGTGCGCCAGGCGTCGCCGATCAACGACGCCCAGACCTGGAAGTTGGCGCTGAGCGGATTGAACCGCTGCAGCGGCCGGCGCACGCCGTAGATAACCGGCACCTCGTCCAGTTCCCGCTGAAAGGTGCCGAACAGCTTGTCCCAGATAATAAATACACCGCCGTGGTTTTTATCGACGTAAACAGCATTTTGCCCGTGGTGTACCCGGTGGTGCGACGGTGTCACCATCACCTGCTCCAACCAGCCCAGCCGCTTGATATGGCGAGTGTGCACCCAATACTGGTACACCAGGTTCAACGCCGCACAGGTGAGAAAAACATCCAGCGGTGCGCCAAGCCACAACAGCGGTATGGAAAATACCCAACCGAATACACTGGAGCTGGTCTGGCGCAGCGCAGTCGTGAGATTGAATTCCTCACTGGAGTGGTGGATGGCGTGGCCCGCCCACCAGAAATTCACGGTATGGGCACAGCGATGTTTCCAGTAATAGGTCAGATCGTAACCGATAAAAGTGATGATCCAGGTCCAGGGACTGGCGGCGGACCACTGCGCCAGCTTCCATTCCCCCAGTAACGTGCTGATGACATAGGCCCCGATACTGAGTTTAATCAGCAACGTCGACTGGCTGGTGATGCCCAAAGCCAAGCTGCCGAAGGCATCATTGACCCTATAAAAATCAGTGTTTCTCACTTTCTCTGCCAGCAGCTCGATGGCAATGAGCAGCAGAAAAAAAGGGGTCGCGTATAAGATGACGACAGAATCCATGTTATAGAGTCTCGGCGCACTGAAATAATTCGCGGTCGGTAGAACAACCACCGCGACGTCACGTCAATCTACTGAAGCCGGCAGCACCTCTCAATGACTAATGAGGACAGGCTCATCACAATTTAGGACACAGCTCTCGTTTCCGACCGAACCTTAACGGCGTTGCGACAGCGACGACAGGTTTTTCTCAAAAACACAAATGCACCGATTTGGCAGCGAACAGGAACAACTTTACAGCAACTATGCGGTTAACTGGCGACTTTCTGAAATATTTAACCGAGCTCGGGCGGGCAGGACTGCCCATTTCTTTACGTATTTTTACGACTTTGGCGCGCAAAGCTGATTGTGCGCACCAAATTGGGCATTTATAATCCAGCCGACTTTTAGCTGGTATTTTTATGCAAAAAGTGAATTACATGAATAGCATTAGTTATTGATGACTATGTATTGATACACCTGTTTTTTACTCGGCAGATGTGTCAACGCAGTTAATTAGGAGTTGACAGCGGATGAAAAAATCACCAATTGCAATTGGCCTGGCGTTATTGACAAGCGGTTTATCTCACGCGGGTACTTATCAAACGGAAATTACACCCAGTTATTCGACGGGGGAAATCGAAGTCGGTAGCGCAGACGTCGATATTGATGAGTTTAGACTCGGCGGTGAATATTATTTCGGCGGTGTGGACGACAGCAAGGGTCCACTGGCAGAAGCAGCCTTCCTCGATCGCGCCTCCAGTGTCCGGGCGTCTTACGGCATGGGTGAAATAGACGGCAACGGCGGCGACTTAGACACTGACAGATTCTCACTGGGTGGTCGTTTTGTCGACAGTGCCAGCGGCTGGATCTTCAGCATCGATTACAGCGAGTTCGAAATCGATGACGGTGGCGACGAGACCGAGACCTGGGACTTTTCCGTCGGCAAATATATCGCAGAGAACACAGCAGTAACCTTCACCTACAGAACCGAAGAAGAAGGCAATGACGATACTGACTTTTATGTCGCGGAAGTCAAACACATCGCCGAATTGTCAGGCGGCGCCTACCTGAGTTTAGAAGGTCTTCTGGCTATCGGTGATGCCGACGAACGGGATGATCCGATTGTTTACGGCGGCTCTTTCACCTACTACCCAACCCGTCACTTCGGCATCGGCGCCCTCGCAGCACTTGAAGATTCCGACGACACTGAGGAGACAACCTACAGCATATTCGGCTCCTGGTTTGCGTCGGACACGCTGGCGGTAACGGCGTCTTACGATATCGTGGATGACGATGAAATCAATGTAGAGAGTGATGTCTTCACCATAGGCGCCATCCTACGTTTCTAAGTATGGGAAACCGTTAATCATCGGTCTGCCCAAACTGCGACCCGGGGTGGGGTGTCCTCACCCCCGGATCGCAATACAGGTTACTTACCCGGTGTCTGCCAATGGCCAGTCCATTAATCACTGCGATTACTCCGGCGCTACTGGCTGACAGACACATTCGTACCTGCTTGATCGTATCGTAACGCAGCCACCTCTCCCGAACATTGAGGAGAATCCGGCGCAACCTGTATCGTTAACAACCCGCGGGGAGTCTCGCAAGCCAAAAAACCTTTCAAAGTCTACTGTTATAGCGACTGCAAACCACCCTGGACCGCGGCCGGACCTGATAAAAAAACCCGGCCTGAGCCGGGATGAAAGTCACAACTACTGGAGAGATCGTGAAGTTGGGTCAACAGTGAACTCTATACGCAGTAACCACGACAACCGGTTCACCCCGCCCAATCGTTGCCAACTCCAACCTTTGCACAACGGACGGATTGCAGTACGCCGTGCAAATCGTTGCCTGTTACTCCTATCGATTACCGGCGCGACAACCCTTGACGAACTTCAATATCAGCGAGCAGATAAAATGCCAACCGGTAGCTTCTCTCCGGATATCAGCGGACCAACGCTCCTTTCAATGTATTTTTTGCCGTCCATTGGTAAAAATTCTAAAAAACTGAATGCTCACCAGCTCTTTCCGAACACCGGTAAAACGCGATGGCAACTGGCTCAAATAACACCCCCGTGTTTCTCATGGGTTCAAAAGCCCCGCTGCGCCCTGCATTTTCGCCCGAACGGTGTCAAAAGCGTCGGTTTCTCAGCTGGCATATATCCTGCAGACATACATCCTGCCAATCAGTTTCCAGATAACTTAGGTCCACATAGTGAACTCAGCAGAATTGATGTTTGTAGTTAGTTTTCGCTGGTCGCCAAATCGGGCTGATTTGCCAGGCAACTGCCCGCTGGCACTACCGCCAGATTTGGACGTCACTAGTTGAATAAGTCTAATCGTATCGACTATCAATCGAGTCAACTATAGGAAACGCCAACCATTTATGTTGCATCGAGCAGACAGGCAAGATTCCAGCTTCAGTTACATTCAGGAGGACTGGAACGCACAGTACAAACAGTCTCATTTCCAGGGACTCGGAAACACCTACGAGTGGTGCATTGAATGGTGGAAACGATATGGTGAGAGTGACCCCAATAAAGCTTTATATATACTTAGCGACGATGAAAAAACGACCCTCTTCCCACTTATGCAAAACAGGAAAGGCAGGGTAAAAACAATAGAGTTCATGGCACAATCAGACGGTGCGTTTACAGACTACGTGGGGCCATTATGCGAAACAACCAGCATTAAAAAGCATATGGTCAAGCTACTGGACTTTCTGTACAACCATACCCGGACCTGGGACTTTACCAGCTTACGCCTGGCGCTCAATGAACAGGCCTATTCTGACTTGATAGCCGCTATTGTCGATGCAAGTCGTTCACATCCGATAAACTGGGACGTCACTACACCCATGCAGTACGTCACCGTAACACTGCCGAATCACTTCGACGACTACCTGGCATCGCTCGGATCCCGCACCCGCCAGGACATCAAAAAATACTTGAGAAACAGCGCAAAAGCCGGCATGGAGTTCAAACTCTTAAGCGGGCAGGATGCCGTCGATAATCTTCACAACCTGTTCAAACTGAACGCTAAGAACTGGAATACCTTCAGTAATATAAAAGACAGGGAGTTTTTAACATCCGTCGCCATTCACTTGATAGAAAATAACAAACGTTTTCTGTTGCCGCAACTGATCCTTGACGGTGAAACTATAGCCACTGTATTCGGCTATCAAATCGCCGACTGTTGTTATTTACACACAGCGGGGATAAATCGACAGTATAGCGGTCAGGTTAGTCCCGGTTTAACCCTGTACGCCTACTTGATTAAAGAAATGATCGAAAGCGGTATATCGACCATAGACTTCAGCCCGGGTGCAGAGGAATATAAATTGCGATTAGGCGGTAAAGTCGCCCCCATCTATCAATTTAATTTTCAACATCCTGACTCGCCTGTAATACGCAAAAAAATCAACCATCTAAACGCTTCCCTGCGACGAAAGTTAAACAAGCTTCGCAAACGGGCATAAGCACAAACATGGTCGGGTTCTCAGGCGTAGCCATCCAAAAAACGTCTATTCAAAAATCGCAACACTCCATGCGAGAAAAGAATTAGAACCCAAACAGGATTTGGGTTAGTATTTTGCCGGCTATTACGGCATTGCTGAAGTGAGGCCTTAAGCATCTCAATTAATAAAAAGAAAATCAGTCTCCTGTTACCTATAATGATAAATTTACAAAAGGAGTGACGTCTTGCATTCGAAGATCTCCGGAGCCCTTGCAAAACGAGTGTCAAAGAAGCCCGGCTCATCGCGAACGGAGACCAACCACCAATTGGGACAAGGTTTTATGAGTGCCTGGCTGGCGTTCGTTCTCTGCGTAGGCTTCGCCATACCAACCGCATCGGCTCAGCACCTTTTCTCCAAACAACTGTCACTGATCGTCGATGGCAATGCGCGCATCCTGTACTATGAAAGCAATCAGGATATCGATATCGCAGGCAGTACCATTGAGCGGATAATTGTCATCGTCCATGGCGCATCACGCACTAACATCACCTACCAACGGGTACTCGATGCAGCGACAGATCACGACACTCACGATGAAACACTTATCTTCGCCCCTCAGTTTTTAACCAATAGCGACGTCACAGAAAACGCCTTGAGCCCGACAGTGCTGTTCTGGCCGAACGGGTGGCGCCAGGGACACTTATCCACGGATAACGGTTTGGGCAGAATCAGTTCGTTCGAGGTAGTCAATCAAATCGTTAAGGGCATTGTTATCAACAACCCCGGTGTTGACAAGGTTGTGATGATAGGCCACTCCGCCGGCGGCCAATATATACAACGCTTTGCCGCCACCAGCAGGCTGGAGCAGGATTTGAAAGACATTATCGCTGATATTCAGGTGCGCTATGTGTCGGCCAACCCGTCCTCAGTGGTCTATATGGATAATAAACGACGGGTAGCGGGCACCACAGACCGGTTTGAAGTGCCGGACAGCAGCGCCTGTGCCGACTACGACGACTATAAATACGGCCTCAGCGACAACTTGAATGCATTTGTCACCGGTATCGGCGGCGCCGCGCAGGTGCTAGCCCAATACCCGGGGCGGGAACTACTCTATCTGTTGGGAGAGAACGACAACGATCCCAACAGTGGCTCCCTGGATACATCGTGTGCCGCCAATTTACAGGGGCGACAACGACTCGAGCGTGGCCTGATTTTCTACAACTACCTTCGAGACCACTTCGGTGACGATATCCATAACACCCACCTGTTGGCCGTGAGCCCCGGTATCGGTCACAGCAGCGCCATTTTCCAGACCCCATGCGGCATCCGTTTTACTTTTGATGTTGGCAATTGTCACTATCTGACACCGACGCACTTAGCGTCGACGGCCGCCACCGGCAGCGGTGCGGTCACCTTGACCTGGGCGGACGCAACGCAAGGCAGCGCCGGCCACGAAATCGAACGCTCCGACGACGGCGGCCACACCTACTCTCTGTTAACAACACTGGCTGCCGGTACCGCTACCTACACGGACACCGATGCAACTGCCGACACACAATACCGCTATCGGGTACGAACCAGCCACAACGACCGCCATTCGGCTTATTCCAATGTCACTGTCAGTAATGGCAGTGTGCGCCCCCCCAACGATCCCCCACCCGCACCCAATACCTCCGGCTCGCAGTCATCCGGCGGTGTCTGGAGCATAATGGGGCTGATTCTGTTGCTGCTGATAGTACTGCGCGGGGTCTGGGCGAGCAGGCAGCCGTCTTCCTGATGCGGGTCGCCCGTGGTGGCGGTGAAGTGCTTGACTACGCGAAGCTTTGGCCGGCAAGTTATACTTAACCGGCTAGCGATGATTGTACTTGAATTTCATATAGGTAATGCCGGTCGCCAACACCAGACGCCAAGCCAGTTCCACCGTTTCGTCAAAGTCCGGGTCGTACTGGGCGACGGTGAAGATCAGGGATTCGATCCATAAATCATAGAGACCCGGCCGGATATCGATATTCTCGCGATTGTGTCGCTCGGCCACTTTGACCAGGTAATCATCGACACTGTTGGTTGCATAGAAAACCACCAGGCTGTAAAAAGATTTCTTGAGCATTTTTCGCTGGCGATCCATATCCGTATTCTTAAACTTATCCCGCACTTCCGGCGATGAGTCGATGAAGTTTTCGTAGAACGCATCGAAAAAAAACCGCCCCTCCAACTCCACCCGGAGCACGCGTTCATAGCTGGCATCAAAGATTTCTTCAAATTGCATCGAGCACCCCGGGCCTTCGCGGCTGCACAGCGGCGGAGTTTCCAACTTGCCACACCGGCAGACAATAGAACATCGCTTTGCGCGAAGGGCTTAATCCATATCAACCAGATGGCAAATTGTCACCCCGGGACGTTGACAACCGCACGTCGACGGCTGCAGTCAGGCGGCTTTGATAGCCACCGGCACACCGCTGAAGCTGGCATTGCCGGTGAGTTCATCCACCACGGTGTCATCGGTGAGGTCATTGATATTCACGCCCGGTCGGGTGGCCGCCACGCGCAATTGGGTATCGGCCAGGTCGTGGCCCCAGCCGTGGGGAATGCTGACCACACCGGGCATCATCTCGTCACTCACCTGCACTTCGATGGTCAACACTCCGGTGCGCGACGAGACCTGCGCCAGTTGCCCGGAGTCGAGCCGCAGCCGCGCGGCATCATGCGGGTTGAGCAGCAGCGTGCACTGGTTTTTGCCCTTGATAAGGCGCCGGGAGTTGTGAGTCCAGGAGTTGTGGCTGCGAACGACACGGCGGCTGATCAAAGAAAACGGGTAGGTATCGGCAGTGGCAGGACTGAAGAGAGTCTGCTCCAAACGCCCTAAATCCTCCAGGTAAAGCGGTGGCGCCAGGTGCAGTTTGCCATCCGGCGTTTGCAGTCGCTGTTTGAGGTTGGGTTGCAGCGCGCCGAGGTCGAGGCCATGGGGATGCCCGCGCAACAGCTCCAGGCTCATACCCTGCTCGGCATAAGGTCCGTGGCGCAGGGTGTAATCAATCACGCTTTCCGGTGTCGAGCCATCGTCCTCGATGTCGTTGATGGCGCTGTTGAGCAGCTTCATAATTTCCCAGTCGTACTTCTGCTCGCCGCGCTTGGCAAACAGCGCCGGGGCGTACTTGGCGGTGTTGCGCACCGCGTTGATATGAAAAGCGATATCGTACTGGGACACCTGTAAACCGGAGGCGGCCGGCAAAATGATATCGGCGTGGCGGGAAGTCTCGTTGATGTAGATATCCACCGCCACCATAAAGTCGAGCGCCTCCAACGCCTGTGCCAGGCGCGGGCCGTTGGGGGCGGAGATTACCGGATTGCCGGCAATGGCGATCAACCCCCTGATCTGTCCCTCCCCCCCGGTGAGAATCTCGTCGGCCAGGGTGGCGATCGGAAACTCGTTGTTGTTGTAGGGCAGGTTGCGCACCCGCGAGTGCCTGCTGCCGAAGGTGTTGGGCTTGCCCCGGGCATTGGTAATCCCCACCAGGTCGAACGCCGGTGTGGTAAACATGGCGCCGCCCTCGCGGTCCATATTGCCGCTTAAGATATTGAAAACCACCGTCAGCCACTGACACAGACCGCCGAATTGCTGGGTCGAGGCCCCCATGCGGCTGTAGCACACGGCCGCCGGCGCCGCGGCCATCTCGCGGGCGATACGGCGGATGGTCGCCGCCTCGATCCCCGTCACCGGCGCCACCCGCTCCGGACTGTAGGCGGACACCGCCTGCCGCACGTCGTCGAGTCCGGTAAGCACGTCGCCGAGATGGCGGGTCTCGATCAGTTGCTCGGCAAACAGCACATGGTTCAACGCCAGCAGTAACAGCGCATCGGTGTTGGGCTTGATATACAGATGCTCGTCCGCCCTGTCCGCCGTCTCGGTGCGGCGCGGGTCCACCACTACCACTTTACCGCCGCGCTTTTGAATCGCCTTGAGGCGCCTGGGAATACCGGGCGCGGTCATCATACTGCCGTTGGACACCACCGGGTTGCCCCCGATGATCAACATATAGTCAGTGCGGTCGATATCCGGCACCGCGATCAGGGAGCCGTGGCCGAACATATGTTTATAGGCGACGTGGTGGGGCAACTGATCGGCGGATGCCGAGCTGTAGTGATTGAAGGTGCCGAGCCCCTTGCGCAGCCGCGCCAGAAAAATCAGCGAACCGGCGTTGTGAGCGTTGGGGTTGCCGGCATAGGTGGCGACCGCCTGGCGGCCGCAGACGTCCTGGATATGGCGCAGGCGCTCGCCGATCTCCGCCAGCGCCTGCTCCCAGGTGACCGGCTCCCAGCCGTCGCCGCGGCGGCGCAGCGGCGTCTGCACCCGGTCCGGATCGGTATAGTAATCCTGCAACGCCACCGCCTTCGGGCAGATGTGCCCGCGGCTCAGCGGATCGGCTTTATCCGCTTTAATGGCGATGACCTCCTCGCCCCGGTAGCTCACCTCAATACCGCACATGGCTTCACAGATATTGCAGGTGCGGTAGTGGGTTTTTACGGCAGACGTGTCGTTGTCGGGCATGGCCCCCTCCCCTGATCTCTCTGCAGCGCAGTATAGCGAGCCGAGGGTTGGCAGCGTAATTTATTAGAGTGAGGAGTAAGTATAAGGCGGGTTTATCAATGCGCCCGTACTTCATTGCGCAACTATGTGCTAATTGACCGGTCTGGCCCTGCTTGAAGCCTTCAGAAATTGTCGACAGCAGGGATGCTGTCGCAAAGTCCCCAGGGGTGGAGCGGGAAAAACGAAGCACCGCTTCGTCCCGCGCAACGCCCAAAGCCTCAGGCTTTGGGCTGGACCCGCTTGCGGGGGTTCATCGGGGGGACGCCTAGTCCGTGTTTCTGAAAGCCCCACCCAGCGGTAGACCGGTAAATTGGCATTTTTTCTCAAGTAACTACAGCAGATACCCCAAGCGAATACCACTCAGTTCAAATCTCTATCAAAGGGGCCCCTAAAGTATCAAACGCCGAATATCGCCGAGCAGGGACACCAGGAAGGTGAAAAACCGGCCCGCATCGGCCCCGTTGACTGCCCGGTGATCGTAGGACAGCGACAACGGCAGCATCTGCCGCGGCACAAACTCGCTACCGTTCCACACCGGTTTTATTTCGGCTTTGGAGACGCCCAGAATACCGACCTCAGGCGTGTTCACGATCGGTGTAAAACCGCTGCCGCCAATGGCGCCGAGACTGGAGACAGTAAAACACGCACCCTGCATATCCCGGGGCAGCAACTTGCCGTCGCGGGCTTTCTTTGCCAGTTCGGCCGATTCCGCGGCCAACTCCCACAGCCCCTTCTTGTCGACATTCTGAATCACCGGCACCAACAGGCCGGCGGGCGTGGCCACGGCGACCCCGATATGGACATAGTGTTTCTGCACCATGTGCTCGCCGTCGGCATGCAGTGAGGTGTTGAAGCTGGGCTCATGGCGCAGCGCCGCCGCGCAGGCTTTCAGCAGAAACGGCAGCGGCGTCAATTTAACCCCGCGGTTCTCCGCCTCCGCTTTCATCTCTTTGCGGAAGCTCTCCAGGTCGCTGATATCGGCCTCGTCAAACTGTGTGACATGGGGCACGTTGAGCCAACTGCGCACCATGCTGGCGACAGTTACCTTTTGAATCTTGCTCATTTTCACCAGTTCGATATCCCCGAACTTGGCGAAATCCACTGCCGGCACCGCCGGGATACCCGCGCCACCGGCACCCGGCGCAGGCTTTCTGGCCACCATATCTTTTACATAGCCGCGCACATCGTTTTTGGTATGGCGATTGCGCGGGCCGCTGGCTTTTACCTCGGCGAGGTCCACCCCCAGCTGGCGGGCCAGCTTGCGCACCGAGGGGCCGGCATAGACATCGTCGCCCTGGGGTTCGGACGGTGCCTGCGGCGCCGGCGCGGGTGCCGCGGGCTCCGTAATGGGAGGCCCGCTCGGTGCGGGGGCCGGAGCTGGCACCGGGGCGGCTTCCTGCTGTGGAGCCGGCGCCGCAGCTTCCGTCTCCGGGGCCGGCGCCGCGGCGGTGCCGGCCAGTGTCAGTATGGCATCGCCTTCGGACACCTGATCGCCCTCGTTGACAGACAGCGCCAGCACCTTGCCGGCGGCAGGCGAAGGCACCTCCATCGAGGCCTTGTCACTCTCCAGGACGATCAGCGAGTCGCCCTCGGCCACTTCGTCGCCCACCGCTACACAGACTTCGATAACGTCGACACCCTCGGCGCCGCCGATATCCGGTACCGCCACGGGCATCTCTGCCGTGGCGGCTGCCTGAGGTGCGGGCGCCGACTCGGGCTCCGATTGTACGGCTGCGGGCGCAGCCGGTTCGGGCTCCGCAGCCGCGGGCTCGGACTGCGCCGCGCTGGTTTCGGCTGCAGCTTCAGACGCAGACGCAGACGCAGACGCAGACGCAGACGGCGCAGTTTCACCACCCTCGACATCCAGCTCAATGATGGGATCACCTTCCGATACGGTGTCGCCCTCATTCACCTTGAGGGCGATCACTTTGCCGGCCACAGGGCTGGGCACTTCCATCGACGCCTTATCGCTTTCCAATACAATCAGTGATTGTTCGGCATCGACCGCATCACCCGGCGCTACACACACCTCGATGACATCGACATTTTCCGCGCCACCAATATCCGGTACTGGGATAACCTGAGTAGTCACCGTAGCTCCTTAACAATAAAGTGGGTTGGTTTTGTCCGCATCGATACCCAGGTCCTGGATGGCCCGGGTAACCACGCCGGGCTCCAGTTGTCCTTCGTCGGCCAGCGATTTGAGCGCCGCCACCACCACATAGTGACTGTTCACCTCGAAGAAGCGCCGCAGTTTCGCCCGGGTGTCACTGCGGCCGAAGCCATCGGTACCCAGTACAGTAAAGCGCGCCGGAATAAAACTGCGCAGCGGCTCTACGTAGCTTTTCATATAATCCGTGGCCGCGATCACCGGCCCCTGGTGCCCGTCCAGTTGCCGGGTGATATAGGCCTGGCGCGGTGTTTCCTCGGGATGCAGCAGATTCCAGCGGCTGCAGTCCTGGCCCTCGCGCACCAGTTCGTTGACACTGGTAACGCTCCAGACATCGCACTCCACATCGTAGTCGCGGCGCAATATCTCGGCGGCGCCGCGCACTTCGCGCAGGATCGAGCCGGCGCCGAGTAACTGCACCCGGTGCTTGGCTTTCTTTTTGCCCGTCTCCAGCAGGTAGATACCTTTTTTGATACCCTCTTCGGCATCGATCGGCATCTCCGGCTGCACGTAGTTTTCGTTCATGGTGGTGATGTAGTAGAAACAGTTCTCCTTGTCGCGGAACATCCGCTGCAGCCCGTCCTGGATAATCACCGCCAGTTCGTAGCCATAGGTCGGATCGTAGCTGCGGCAGTTGGGGATAGTGTTGGCAAGCACATGACTGTGGCCGTCCTGGTGTTGCAGCCCCTCGCCGTTGAGGGTGGTGCGACCGGCAGTGGCGCCGATCAGGAAGCCGCGCGCCTGGCTGTCGCCGGCGGCCCAGGCAAAGTCGCCGATGCGCTGGAAGCCGAACATCGAGTAGAAGATGTAAAACGGGATCAGCGGTACGCTGCTGTTGCTGTAGGCGGTGCCGCAGGCAATCCAGGCGCACATGGCGCCGGCCTCGTTGATGCCCTCCTCCAGGATCTGGCCCTTTTTGTCTTCCTTGTAATACATGATCTGATCGGCATCGTGGGGGGTGTACTTCTGCCCGGCCGAGGAGTAAATGCCCAGTTGGCGGAACATCCCCTCCATCCCAAACGTACGCGCCTCATCCGGCACAATGGGCACTACCTGCTCACCGATCTGCTTGTCTTTCACCAGCGAAGACAGAATGCGCACAAACGCCATGGTGGTGGATATCTCACGGTCGCCGCTGCCTTTGAGTTGCCCCTTGAACACGTCGAGTTCCGGCGTTTGCAACGCCTCGAAGTCGGCGCGCCGGGCCGGCAGATAGCCGTGCAGTTCCTCGCGGCGCTTGCGCATGTAAACCATCTCCGGGCTGTCCGGCGCCGGGCGGTAGTAGGGCACGCCGTCGAGCTGATCGTCGGAAATGGGAATACCGAAACGGTCGCGAAATTTGCGCAGGCTGTCTTTATCCAGCTTTTTCACCGAGTGGGTGATATTGGCCGCCTCACCGGCGGCGCCAATGCCGTAGCCCTTGACCGTCTGCGCCAGGATGACCGTCGGCTGGCCCTTGTGCTCCACCGCCTGGGCATAGGCTGCATAGACCTTAAAGGGATCGTGACCACCGCGATTCAGGTACATGATGTCGTCGTCGCTCAGGTTCTTGACCATTTCCAACAGCGCCGGATACTTGCCAAAAAAGTGTTCGCGGGTGTAGGCGCCGCCGTTGGCTTTGAAGTTCTGGAGTTCGCCGTCGCAGACCTCATCCATACGTTTTTGCAGCAGGCCTTCGACGTCTTTCTCCAACAGCGGGTCCCAGTGACGGCCCCAGACCACTTTGATCACATTCCAACCGGCGCCGCGGAAGACCCCTTCGAGTTCCTGAATAATCTTGCCGTTACCGCGCACCGGACCGTCGAGGCGCTGCAGGTTGCAGTTAACCACGAAAATCAGGTTTTCCAATTGCTCGCGTCCGGCCAGGGAAATAGCGCCCAGGGATTCCGGCTCGTCACACTCGCCATCGCCGAGAAACGCCCAGACCTTGCGATCGCCACGCGGCATCAGGCCGCGCGCCGACATATAGCGCATCACGTGAGCCTGGTAAATCGCCTGCAGCGGCCCGAGCCCCATAGATACCGTGGGAAACTGCCAGTACTCGGGCATCAGCCAGGGGTGCGGGTAGGAGGACAGCCCGTTGCCGTCCACCTCGCGGCGGAAATTGTCGAGCTGCTCTTCGGTGAGGCGCCCCTCCAGGTAGGAGCGGGCGTACATGCCCGGTGCGCTGTGGCCCTGAAAATACACCAGGTCGCCGGGCTGGTCACCGTCGTTGCCGCGGAAAAAATAGTTGAAACCGATATCGTAGAGTGTTGCGGCGGAGGAGAAACTGGAAATATGGCCGCCGAGGCCCTCGTCATTGTCGTTGGCCCGCATGACCATGGCCAGCGCATTCCAGCGGATCAACGAGCGGATGCGGCGCTCCATAAACAGGTCACCCGGCATACGCTTTTCATTGATGACGGGGATGGTATTGCGATACGGCGTGGTGATGGCGGCGGGCAGTTTAACCCCGGCGCTGGTGGCCCGATCGGCCAGTTGCTTGAGCAGGTAAGCGGCGCGCGCTTTGCCGCCATAGCGTATTACTGAGTAAAGTGCATCCAGCCACTCTCGCGTTTCGAGGGCATCGATATCCTCTTGGGTTTGCATTCAGCTCTCCTCGATTTCACACCCTTGTGAGGTGTTGCTGCCGGCGACGATCCCGCCATCTTATGGGTCTCGGGCTCGTCATCAGGATGATGTTGTGGTGCTTCTGAGTATAGAGATGATTTCCTCACTCGTAGAAAGAGATAGCCGCTCTTTCGTTACTCAACCGCTGACGGGTTAACAATGCCGGGACTGACCGGCAATTCGATGTGTAGTAATTTTACACATAAAGTCGTAATTTTCCAGATCATTTTCCCATAACCGGCCAGAAAATCTTCGATATGAGAAAACTTTCTTATTGAATTTCAGCCAGTTACACAGGAAACAAAATTTAGACAGTAATGTAATAGAGTTACATGGAAAAGAACGTAAAACCCGTGCCGCGCTATCCCGTCGCCGGGGGTAAGTATACCCCGACCGCCCCCTTTGCAAAGGCGTCATACGCCGCTAGCCGCCACCAGAGACGCCTGTCCGGGGCTTGAATCCCACCACCGACCTGGCGACATAGCAGCCCGGCAGCGGCCACCGGCACACCGGCGCGGGGGCAGGACTGCGACCTGTCCACACGCCGCCCAGCGCCCGCAACAATAGGCGTGATATCAGTCCTGGCACAGTTTTCTTTTGCGGCGGCTGCACAAAACCGCGGCTGGCGAACGCAGCCAGCGACGGGGCGACAACACGGAGGTTCAGTAAGGACGGGCCCGAATTGTCAGGCCTGCATTTCCGATTGCTCTTCACCCTCACTGTCGCGAGTCGGCCAGGCGTTGAGGATCGCCTTGATAAACGTAGCCAGCGGAATCGCAAAAAATACGCCCCAAAAGCCCCAGATACCGCCAAATACCAGCACCGCCAGGATAATCGCTACCGGGTGCAAATTGACTGCCTCGGAAAACAGCAAGGGCACCAGCACATTGCCGTCCAGCGCCTGGATAACCCCATAAACCAGCAGCAGATAGAAAAAATCCGAACTCCAGCCCCACTGAAAAAACCCGATCATGGCCACCGGCACCGTCACCACCGCCGCGCCGATATAGGGGATCACCACCGACAGTCCCACCACCAGCGCCATCAACAGTGCATAGTTAAGGCCGAGCAGGACGAACGACACATAGGACACGGCCGCCACCACTAAAATTTCTATCACCTTACCGCGTACATAGTTGGCGATCTGCTGGTTCATTTCGCGCCAGATTTTGCTCATCACCGGCCGCTGCTTCGGCAAAAACGAACCCACCCAGGCCTGTATCCGGTCGCTGTCTTTGAGAAAGAAAAAAACCAGTATGGGCACCAGCACCAGGTAGATCAGGATAGCGATCAGCACCGGCAGGTTGGCCACTGAGAACGTGAGGATATTCTGCCCAAACTTGCCCACCTCAGTGCCCGCCAGATTGATCAACTGCTCAATCTGTGTCTCGCTGATCAACTGCGGATATTTTTCCGGCAACAGCAGTGCCAGCCGCTGCCACTCTGTCAGCATCCGCGGCGCTTCGGAAAACAGCGCAACCGCCTGGTGCCAGAGAATCGGCAACAGCACCAGCATACTGGCAGCGAGCATTCCCACCAGCACCACAAAGGCAATGGTGACAGCGACAATATGGGGAACCCGAGCCTGCTTCAGGCGCACCACCATCCCCTGCATCAGGAAGGCAATCACGAGGCTGGCGAACATGGGCGCCAATACCGTGCCCATGGTAACCACAACTATCAGACCTGCGACCAGGAACAGCGCCAACAGCACCGCTTCCTCATCGGCGAAGTAGCGGTCGATCCAACTGCGAAAAATATTGATCATGAGCTGTACCGTCAGGCCTTTTCAATAATATATATGTACTGCTGCGCCTCGGCGCGCGAACTCAGTAGCCGGTTGCCGCTGAGTTCGGCAAAGCTGTTGAAATCCCGCACCGAACCGGGATCGGTGGCGATAACCTTGAGCGCCTGCCCGGCGGCGAGGCTCTTTAATCCCTGCTTGGCTTTGAGCAGTGGCAGCGGGCAGGTCAGGCCGGTTGCATCGACGACGGCCGCCACCTCGAATTCTTCACACATATCTTTACACCTGATCTTTACACCCGATCTTTATATCTGATCTTTATAACCAAGCAACAATCGTGCGCGGGCAAAGGCCTGCCGATTATAGGCAAACTTGGGCCTTTAAGTTGAACAAATTGTTGTTTTATTTATCAAAATGCCTGTAACGGTAACCTTTGTTGCCCCTTCGACACTAGGCAGCCGCGGAGTAACACGCTAGAGTGCGTTGTCATCGCGCCAGTCACTATCCCCAAGGAGTCGCCCCCATCGTGCCACACCCCGCCCGCCACAGACTGTCTGCCTGCCTGGCTGCCGCCGCACTGTGTGCCACCCTGTTAGCCCCCACCGCGGCGCCGGCCTCTGGCATCGCGCTGCCGGAGTTGGGGGATGCGGCATCGGGCATCGTCTCACCGGCGCAGGAGTACCAACTCGGCCAGAGCTGGTTGCGGGCGTTTCGCAGCCAGGTGCCCACCTTCTCCGACGCCCAGGTGCACGAATATCTCGAGCAGACGCTGTATCGGCTGGTGGGTCACAGCCAGTTGCGGGACCGCCGCCTGGAGCTGATCGTGGTCAAGAACCCCACCATGAACGCCTTTGCCGTCCCCGGCGGCGTGGTGGGGGTACACACCGGCCTGTTGCTTTACGCCGAATCGGAACACCAACTGGCTTCAGTGCTGGCCCACGAACTGGCACATCTGAGCCAGCGCCACTTTGCCCGCGGCGTGGAACAGCGCCAGAATGCCTCCACCCCAACCCTGGCGGCCCTGTTGGCCAGCCTGGTGCTGGCGGCTACCGCCGGCGGCGATGCCGGCCTGGCAGCGCTCACCGCCACCCAGGCGGCCGCGCTGGACGCACGGCTGCGTTTCAGCCGGCAAAACGAACAGGAGGCCGACCGTATCGGTATGCAGACCATGGTCGAGGCCGGTATGAACCCCCACGCAGTGCCGGAAATGTTCGAGCGGATGTTGCGCGCCACCCGCTATACCCGCCGGCCACCGGAGTTCCTGCTGACCCACCCGGTTACCGAGAGCCGTATCGCCGACTCCCGCAATCGGGCCCAGAAGTACCCGAAAAAACAGTTTCCCGAGAGTCTGGACTTCCACCTGATGCGGGCCCGCATCCAGGTATTGCATGAAAAGACCCCGGGCGAGAGCGTGAAGCGGTTTCTCAGCGAAATCGAAGGTGAATCCCTGTCCCCCGAGGCGGCTCGCTACGGCCTGGTGCTGGCTGCCACAGCCACCGGCCAGCTCGACCGCGCGCTGTTTACGCTGGCACCGATGCTGGAAAAAAGGCCCGGCAAAATCCCCTACCTGATCGCCCATGCCGACCTGGAGGCGGCGGGAGACAATTACCCCGCTGCCCTGAAGATACTCGAAGACGCCCTGCAGGTGCACCCCAACAGCCACGCGCTGACGGTGCGCTACGCCGAGCTGCTGATGCAGTCGGGCAACTACCCGCTGTGCGAAGAGGTGCTGGCGGATTATTCGCGCCGGCGGCCCAAAGACGACTATGTCTGGTACCTGCTGGCCGAGGTGCACGGCCTGGCGGGCAATATTCTCGGCGTACACCGGGCGCGGGCGGAGTACTTCATCCTCAACGGCGTTTACGACAAGGCCCTGCAACAATTGAACAACGCGCTGAAGTTGTCGCGGGGCAACTTCCACCTGACCGCGCTGTTGCGCGAGCGCCTGCGGGACGTGCGGGATATGCGCGCACAGGCCGAACTCTAGTTTAAAAACCCCCTGTTGATAATGGCACTCACTTAAGAGGATTCGCACAGTTTATCGACTCCCACTCTCCCTTTACCGATATGGATTAAAAATACCGAGGGTAGGTCTACCTCCGGCTGGAGTCCCGAATATGACGAGCCATTAGCAAGCCCCACCGAGAGCGCATTAAAAAGCGCTGCTGATGCGTTATGCAGGAGACCCTAGGTCAACAGATGCAGGCTGGACCACTCGCCGCGGCGCAGCCACTGGCCGGCGTCCGCTTCGGTCATGGGCCGGCCGATATAATAACCCTGCGCCTGGTCGCAACCCATGCCGTACAACTTCTCCAGAATGGCCCGGCTCTCGACTCCCTCGGCCACCACCTTCAAACCCAGGTTATGGGCCAGGTTGATAGTCGAGCGCACAATGATTTCATCCTGCTCGTCTTCGAGCATATCGATGACAAACGAGTAATCGATCTTGAGGGTTTCCACCGGCAGGCGCTTGATATAGGCCAGTGACGAATAGCCGGTGCCGAAATCGTCGATGGACAGGTGTACCCCCAGCGCGTGGACCCTTTCCAGGGCTTCCAGGGCGCGCTTGGGATCGGCCATGATCGCGCTCTCGGTGATTTCCAGCTCCAGCGCATGGGCCGGCACCTGGTGATTGGCGAGAATGCGCTCCACCTGATTGACGATCTGATCGTCGAGCAGGTTGCGGGTCGACAGATTGACCGCCACCCTGACATTGAGCCCGGCGCCGCGCCAGCGCCGGCACTGGGCCATGGCGGCGTCGAGGACCCACAGCGTCAGCGGGCGAATCAGCTCCGTGGTTTCGGCCAGGGGAATGAATTCGCTTGGCGGAATGGCACCGTGCTGGGGATGCTCCCAGCGCAACAGCGCCTCAAAACCGTGGATGAACCTGCCGTTGACATCGATCTTGGGCTGAAAATGTAGCAGCAGTTGATCCTCGCGGATGGCGCGTCCCAGATCGGTCATCAGCGCCAGGCGTTTGGGCGTGTGCTTGTCGAAAGCCGGCGCGTACTCCAGCATCCCGATGGATTCGGTTTTGGCCCGGTACATGGCGACATCGGCATAGCGCATCAGGGTGCCCACATCCTGGCCATGTTTGGGACAGAAGGAGATGCCGAGAGACGCGCTGATATCGGCCTGAAACCCGCCCAGGTCAAAAGTCTCGCCAATCTGTAACAAAATCTGATGGGCGATCTCGGTGGCCTCCTGCTCGGCGATGTTAGCCAACATGACGGCAAACTCATCGCCGCCGAGCCGCGCCACCAGGCCCGGGTGCTCACTGATAATCAACTCCAGACGCGGCCCCAGTTGTTTCAACAGGCGGTCACCCATATGGTGGCCGAGTGTATCGTTGATTTCCTTGAAGCGGTCGAGATCGATCAGCATCAGTGCCAGACTCTTGTCCGGATGCAGGTTTCTGATGCTGGCCTCGGCCTCCATATAAAGTTTTTTGCGGTTGGGCAACAGCGTCAGGGAATCGTGGGTGGCCTGGTACTCCAGTTCCTCGAGGTATTTACGTCGCTCGGTGGTGTCGCGCTGGCTGCCCCAGCAACCCACCAGCATATCGTTTTCGATCACCCCCTCGAGGCTGGCGCTGGACCAGAACACACCGGCGTGCTTACTGCGCACCTGACTTTCGAAATTGGCCAGTTGATAATTGTTTTTGATAAAAATGCGCAGCATTTTGCGCGCCGACTCGGCGTCGCTCAGCTCCATAATGCCGCGCCCCACACACTCGGCGGCCGACTCATAACCGTACTGTTGCGCAAACACATCGTTGCACTCGCTCACGTAGGTATCGCGCACAAAGCACTCGACCTGTTGTTCCAGCGGCAGGCCGATGGCGATGCTCTGGCGAAACTCCAGATTGAAAATGCCCTCGTGGCTGTTGGCGATAAAACTGCGATAGCGGGACTCGCTGTGCTTCAACGCCAGCTCCTGGCGCTTGTTGACGGTGACGTCGCGAAACATGCCCCAGATTTCAGTCAGCCCCTCGCGGCTGATCTGGCCACGCAGCGACAGCTCATACCAGCGCTCGTTGCCGAAGCGATCCAGCTCACACACGGAGATGTTGCTGACCCGGTACCGGTTTTGCAAAAAAGCCAGTGCTTTTTGCCGGAACACCTCTTTACTGCTTTCCAGATCAATGAGGCGGCTGCCGATGAATTCATCAATTTCCAGGTCGTAGCTGGAGGCGCAGATTTTGTTGCACTCGATATAGCGAGTGTGCTGCTTGAGCCAGTCGATCTGCCGCTCGAGTTGCAGATTCAACGGCATCGGCGGCTCGACCTCGGCGCCGAAGATGGCCTCGGTGCTGTTGGCGATAAAGGAGCGGTAGCGGGCATCGTTGCGAGCCAGGTGTTCCTCTTTGCGCTTGAGTTCGGTAACGTCATTCGCCACCAGCAATACACCGGATATTTCCCCGCCTTTACCCGGCATGGGAATGGTATCGACCCGCGCCCACACGCGCTCGCCGTTATCGAGGTAATTCTCTATGCTGCCAAACACCGGCGTGCCGGTTTCGATCACCTGCAGTATCTGCCGGTGGCGTTCCCGCGCATTGGGAACAGCATTGCTCAAATCCAGCAGGGTGCGATCTTTGACCTGTTTGATATCGAGACCGAGCAACCTTGAGGCCTGGCGGTTGATGGCAATCACCTCGCCGCCGCTACCCAGATACCATATCTGCGACGGCACCGCATCGAGCACCAGGCCCAGTTCGCGGCGCTGTTGATTGATCGTCTGTTCGTAAGTTTTATTCTGGGTGATGTCGGTAAACACACAGCCGAGGGCATAGATGGCGCCCTGGCTGTTGTAAATGGGAAAGCGCTCGGCGAGATAGGTGTTGTCGGTCTGAAACGGCGGACTTTCCTCGCGCTGCATCTGTTCGGCCGATTCGATGACCCGCTGCTCCAGTTGCAGGGTGTAGTCAGCCACCTTATCGCCAAACAGCTCGCGGTCGGTTTTACCCAGGGCGTCGTGGGCATCGATACCGCACTGCTGGGCGTATTCCGGGTTAACGAACAGGTAGTGGCCCTGCAGGTCTTTGACAAACACCAACACCGAGGTGTGGCTGAGAATACTGTTGAGGAGGAATCCCGCATCCACACCCGCCATCAGGATGCCCGACATACTGCGGTGGTTGGCCAGCGGCGAATCGACCCGGCTGCCGATAATGCGAAACGGGTGATACTCGGGGCCGATACGGATATGCACCAGATGTTCGAACGCCTCGCGCCCCTCGTGGGCGCGCTCGGCGGCGGCCAGCAGGTTCTCCTGGTCCTCGCGGTCGATACGGTCCAACAGGCTGGTGTCCTCGCCATCGCTGTCGAGACCCAGCGCCTGCGCCAGGGGCAGCGAATAGCTGAAGACGCCGCTGTCCAGATCCCACTGCCAGGCGATGGCGCCGATGGTCGACATCGCCAGGCGCAGCAACTGTTGCTCGCCGTAGTTCTGGGACAGCGCCTCACCCACGCCCTGTGCGGCCTCTATCGTATCTGCCATATAACGTCCGTCGAGTACGGGAATTTCTTATAATGCCGGCCAATTATACACAAGTCGCCGCCACGCCTTGTGCACCGGTGGGAGGGCGACAACAGCAACACCGGGCAGTAGGTCTGCAGCGGCCCGGGTTTTTGCGCCTGCGGTGAGCTGCTCTCAATAATGGGGTGGCCGCTCCTGAGCTGTATCAGCGCCTCCCAGCTCCAGGGCGTAGGTCAAATCTTTCAGTTTCTCCGCCAGGGTCGCCATCTGCTCGCGCAACGCCAGGATTTCACCGTCCTGGCGGGCCACGACATCGTTGAGGGCCTGCAGGGTGTCCTCCTGAAATGCCAGGCGCCCCTGTAAATCCTCCACCTGCCGGCGCAATTGTGCCACTGCAGCACCCTCGATTTGACCTCGCTTTTCTGTCCGCTCCGGTTTCCGGTTCTGATCCGGCATCTTCTCGTCCTCAACCTCTGCCACGGCAATGCTCCAATGCCCGCGGCGCAGGGATAGATTCACAGGCACGCATAAAGTGCCTGCACCAGCCGCACGGCACGCGCATCCATCAACACACTTTGCCCCATACGATTGGTCACATAACCAAACCCCAGCTCCCGATCCGGATCGCCAAAACCCAGGCAGCCGCCGGCTCCGGGATGTCCGAAACCGCGCGCGCCGGTACCGAAGCGGCAGTCGGGCCGATCCTGGCTGAGCATAAATCCCAGGCTGAAGCGCAGCGGCGTGGCCAGTACCCGATCGGCCCCGGCACTCTGTTGCTGCCAACACCAGTCGCAGTGGCGGGCATCCAGCAGCGGGCGGCCGCCGGTACTCAAGGCATGGTAGAAACGCGCGAGTGCAGTGGCCGAGGCGTGACCGTTGGCGGCCGGAATCTGCGCCTGGCGCCAGGCCCGGGAATTGGTACCCACCAGCAGGCTGATGGGATTGGTGAACGCCCGATTGGCCACCCCTCTGGGATCGCTCTTCAGGCGCTCGGCCAGGCCGCCGGCCGCCGCACCGGCGTGCTCGACGGCCAGTACCCCGACATCAGCCAAAGCGACGAGTCGATCGGCGCCGACACCGAACTCCGCGGCCAGTTGCAACGGCTGCGCCACCTGTTGCTGAAAATAATCGTCAAAGCTGTCACAACCCGAGGTGCGCCGCACCAGTTCGCCCAGCAACCAGCCAAACAGCATGGGGGAGTAACCCTGGGCGGTGCCCGGCGTCCACCAGGGTTCGGCCGCGGCCACCTGTGCCGTCACCGCGGCCCAGTCAAAGATCACCTTATCGTCCTGGCGCCGCTGAAATGCCGAGACCCCGGCGCGGTGGCAAAGTACCTGGCGCAGGGTGATCTCCCGCTTGCCGTGCGCCGCGAACTCGGGCCAGTACTGCGCCACAGGTGCGTCCAGCGCCAGCGCGCCCCGCTCCACCAATTGCAAAACACAGGCGGCAACGAACGCTTTGCCGGCAGAGAAGATATTGACCCGGGTATCGGCCTGCCAGGGTCGCGAGGCGCCCTTGTCACGGGTACCGGCCCAGATTTCGAGCAGAACCTCGCCCCTGCGCATCACGGTCAGGGCGGCGCCCTGCTCACCGCGATGGCGAAAGTTATCGGCAAATGCCTGCGCCACGGGCTCCAGCCCCGGGGCGACAGTACCTTGAAGGTCAATGCCCTGCACGTCAATGCCCCCCGCAGACACTCAAGCGGCCTCTTTGGGCGGGGCGAGTTCACCACCGCACAACCGGCAGTAGGCCGCATCTTCCTCGTGGCCACCGCGGTTGCAGTGGCGACACAGTCGCCCGATACGCTCGCGTTGCATTTCGTAGGACAACTCGGCGGTAAGGATGCCGGTAGGCACGGCGATAATCGAGTAACCGGTGAGCATCGCCATCGCCGAAATCACCTGGCCAAACATCGTCTGCGGCACGATATCGCCATAGCCCACGGTAGTGATTGTCACAATTGTCCAGTAAATACTTTTGGGAATACTGGAGAAGCCGTTCTGCGGCCCCTCGACCACAAACATCAACGAACCGAATACGGTGGAGAGCACCAGCACCGACATGAAAAAGATCAGAATCTTGCGCCGCGCCTTCAACATCGAGCGCAACAGCACATTGGCTTCGGTTAAATACCGCACCAGCTTCAGTATGCGGAAGATGCGCAAAACGCGCAGCAGGCGCAGGATCAACAGGTAGTTGACATCGGTGACGAAAATACCGAGATAGGTGGGTAGTATCGCCAGCAGATCAATCACGCCGTAGAAGCTGCGGATGTAGGCAAACGGCCGCGGCGAACTGTAGACACGCAGGATATATTCGATCGTAAACAGCACGGTAAAAAACCATTCCAGACCGTAGAGATAGGTGTGGAAGTTATCGGCGACCCAGGCCACCGAATCGAGCATCACCGCCGCCACACTGAGGAGAATGGCGTATATCAAGACCAAGTCGAACAAGCGCCCGGCAGGGGTATCGGTGCCAAAAATAACCCGGTAAATGCGCTGTCTCAAACTGCTGTCTTCCATCTGTTCCACACCGGGCTCCGCACACTCAGTTGCCGTCGATCGGGGGCCAATATAACCGAATTAGTCCACCGCTTACAGTTGGCGGCTGTCAGTCGAGGCGACGGGTCGCCCGGGTCGCCCGGGTCGCCATCTGTGCTATTCTAGGCACCATCACAGTCATCCACCGCAACCACCGATAAAGGCACCGTCCATGGCGTTGGTCCTGAAACCCTTGCGCTGCCCCTACTGCAAGGAGCCGGTCGACAAACGCCTGCTGCGCCAGCGCGGCCTGCTCAAGCCTTTCCTGGCCCGCAAGCCCTTCCCCTGCCCGCATTGCGACAAGTCGATCCTGTTCCCGGAAAAAGCCGATACCCTGGTATCCGCCGGCCTCTTTGTGGCGGTGATCCTGGCCCCGCTGTTCCACTTCTGGGAGTTGCAGTTGCTGGACCCGCGCTACCTGTTTGCCCTCGGTGCCGCCATAGTCGCAGTGGGCCTGATCACACAAAAAATGGTTAAAGCATGAGCAAAAACAGCCGCCTGGTCTACTCCACCGACACCGGTCGGATCAAACCGGCAGAGACCGCTCCGACCGCACCGGCCGGCGACGGCACCGTGCGCATTCGCCGTGAAACCAAGGGCCGCAAAGGCAAGGGGGTAACGACCGTCAGCGGCATCGAATTACCGGCGGCGGAGTTGAAAACCCTGGCTAAACAGCTCAAACAATTGTGCGGTACCGGCGGCAGCGTTAAAGACGGCGTTATCGAAATCCAGGGCGACCACCGGCAGACCTTGAAGGCGGCGCTTGAACAGCGCGGCATGAGCGTCAAACTGGCGGGGGGCTGAGGACTTGGATACCGGTTTCGATCCGTCTCTGTTGCAGGACCTGGTGAACGTGGAAATGCCTTTCGGGCGCTACCAGGGGCGGCTGCTGGCGGACCTGCCCGAGCCCTACCTGGTCTGGTTTGCCAACAACGGTTTCCCCAACGGCAAGCTGGGGACACAACTGAGTCTTATCTACCAGATCAAGGTGAACGGACTGGAATATCTGTTGCAACCACTGCGGCAACCGAACCCCCGGGCCGATTAGAGAGCGCCGGCATAACGCCACTTATTGCTAAAACTCTTCCGGTGACCGCAACGCCCGTGACTCACTTCCAATGACTCCCTTCCAATGACTCCCTTCTAATGACTCTCTGCCAGTGACGTTCCACCGATGACACTCTGCCGGTGCCACTGCGCCGGTTACCGCCCCGCAGTAGCCCGCGGATCAAATCCGGGGGAGTCAAAGCTGGTGCATTTTTTGCTGTACTTCTCCTCAACCGGCACAAACCGCCAAAACAGTGGCACTGTCTCGGAGAGCGACAGCTATGGAAACTTGGGATTACTGGCCCATTATCGACACCTCGGTCAAGGTGGCCATGGGCGCGCTGATCGCGGGCCTGGCCTTTTGGCTCAGCAGCCGCGGCGGGCACTGGTTCAGCCAGGCCAGGACGCCGATAAACCGGCGTTTGACGCTGCTGGAGGAAATCTCCGCAGCCGTCGGCGACGTCAACCACGTGTTTTCGAAGTACTCGGCCCTGGTTATCGAGTCGACCCGTTTCGGCAGCCGCTGGCCCGAGGCACGCAAAGAAGAACTGGAGCACACCAACCGGGAACTGGTAAAGGAATTCCGGAAGCTCGCCGATGCCGAGGCCAAACTGCTGATGCTCGGCGAAAAAGTGATGGAGAAAACCCTGCGTCTCTACGGCGCCAGGATCGCTTATTTTCGCAAACAGGTGTACGTTGGGCGCCAGGATATCAGCGAAAAGGAAATCGCCCTGATCAAGCGAGATATAGTGACACTGCGGGAACAGTTTTACGATCTGCTGAGCAAACGCTACGACCGCCTGCTTGCCATTTGAGTGCCCGCCGGCCACATTGCGGCGATTTGGCTCTCTTGCGGCGGCACGGTGCGAGGTCACGGTACGGGGTCGGGGTGCTTGAATTTTGACCAGGCCTTTTCTGGTTAAAATTCAAGCACCCCGACCCCTTCGAGCGGAGCGACCCCTTCGAGACCACCCCTTCGAGGCCATGCAAGCGGTGCTATTGGCACAGGGAAGTGGCCCCCCTCGAAGGGGACGCAACTGAGGTTACGTCCCCGCACCGTGCCACCGGAACATCGACTCTGAACGACACCTCGCCACCAGCGGACGGGTCCTGGAGGTCAGATACTGCCGTAGCTCATCAAACGCTGGTAGCGTTTCTCCAGCAACTCGTCAATCTCGATGCCGGACAACTGTTCGAGCTGCTCTATCAGGCGCGCCTTCAGTCGCTGTGCCATAGCGTCGATATCGCGGTGAGCGCCGCCAAGGGGCTCCTCAATGGTTTCATCCACAATACCCAACTCCTCCAGGGTGCTCGACGTCACCCCCATGGCCTCGGCCGCCAACGGCGCCTTTTCCACCGTCTTCCAGATAATATTGGCGCAGCCCTCCGGGGATATCACGAAGTACGTAGAGTATTGCAACATGTTCAGGTGATCGCCTACACCTATGGCCAGGGCGCCGCCGGAAGAACCCTCGCCGATCACGGTGCAGATAATGGGCGTGCGCAGGCGCGACATCACCGCCAGGTTGCGGGCAATGGATTCGCTGATACCCCGCTCCTCGCTATCGATACCCGGGTAGGCGCCAGGGGTGTCAATCAGCGTCAGCACCGGCAGTTTAAAGCGCTCGGCCATCTCCATCAGTCGCAGCGCCTTGCGATAACCCTCGGGTTTGGGCATACCGAAGTTGCGGTGCACCTTGTCCTGGGTGCTGCGGCCCTTCTCCTCCCCCACCACCATCACCGGGCGGCCGTCGAGGCGGGCGATACCGCCGACAATGGCGTTGTCGTCGCCGAAATGGCGATCACCGTGGAGTTCGTCCCAGTCTTCAAAAATGCGCTGGATATAGTCCAGCGAATAGGGCCGGTGCGGGTGACGGGCCACCTGCACCACCTGCCAGGGGCTCAGGCTCTTGTAGATATTTTCTGTCAGCTTGACGCTCTTTTCCCGCAGCTTGGCAATTTCTTCTGTGATATTGAGATCGTTATCACTGCCGACCAGTTGTAGCTCTTCAATCTTACCTTCCAGTTCCGCGATGGGCTGTTCAAAATCGAGGTAATTTGGGTTCATGGCAACGCTAGGGTCCTAACTGAATCTGAAGGAAACGGGTGTTTCGCACGGTGGTGTCGGCCGCTGGCAACAATACGCTAAAGCGCAGCCGTAGTCGACCGTTAACGGCGTTTTTACCGCAGGATCGGGACCGCTGCCACAGTGCGAGGAATACTCATTGTGATCAAATGTTATCCAGCCCTGCGAGCGGGCGACCCGGCGGCGGCGCCATATGTCAGAGCAAAGGCCGCTTAGCGCATGTACTCAGGGCATGGTGGCAACACCACCGTGACCTTGTAGAAATCACCCCCCTGGCCAGTCACCGGGTAAAAACGACGGAGCTTCCAACCGGCCTATCCCGGCACGCGGATCACACAATGACCGCATCCGGGATTGACAACATGGGGCCAACAGGGACGCCTGGAATGGCACTTCCTTAAGCGTATTTGCGTCGGTTTATCGATCTCTGATCCAATCGAACCAGCCTCGATTAAGCGTACTGAAAGTAGGTCTGGCTCAGGCTGAAGCCTTCAGAAACTCTCGACAGCAGGGATGCTGTCGGGAAGTCCCCATGGACGGGTTCATCGAGGGGACGCCCAGTCCGTGTTTCTGAAGGCTTCAGCCTGAGCCAGACCGGTCAATTGGCACATAGTTGCTTAAGGAAGTGCCATTCGGGACGCCTGCAACTTAGCAACTTAGCAACTTAGCAACTTAAGTTATGCGATTAGAAACTAGTTGACGCAGTAACAAACCAAGACCGAAATGAACGCACTAAGTTGCTAAGTTGCAGGCGTCCCATCCGACCTGTATCCGCGCACCTGGATCACATAATAGCCGGGGCCGGGATTGACAAGGCTGCGGTTTTCAATGACAAATAGCCCCCCTACCTTCCAATTCGGGCGCCGGCGTCGGGTGCCAGTAAAACGGGCGCGACCAAAAGGAGAAACCGTCGTGAAACCTGAAGTTATCGTAATTGGGGCCGGTATTGCCGGACTGACCGCCGCTGCCTGCCTGTTGAAAAACGGTTACAGGGTCAGGGTATACGAGCAATCGGACCACCTGAGCGAACTGGGCGCCGGTATACAAATCAGTGCCAACGCCGGCCGAGTCCTGCACCACCTCGGCCTCGAAGAGCAACTGCGCCAGGCGTCGTCGGCACCACTTACTTGGCTGACACGAGTGTTCGACAGCGGCGAAGTCATCAACGAAATATCCCTCGGCAACCACCACGAAGACACCCACGGCGTACCTTACTACCAGCTCCACCGCCGCGACCTTCACCGCATGCTGGTGGCGCTGGTGCGATCGTTCGATCCCGGTGCCATTACACTGAGTGCCCGCGCGGTCGGCTTTACCGAGTCGGACCACGCAGTGACGGTGGAATTTGCCAATGGTAAAAACGCTAGCGCATCTATTGTTATCGGCGCAGACGGTATCAAGTCGGCGTTGCGCGGCCGCATAGTAACGAAGGAATCCATCACCTACACCGGCAATACGGCGTGGCGTTGTGTCATCGCCGCCGAGGCACTGCCGCAACACTTTATGTCTCATATGACCACGACCTGGGTCGGTCCCGGCCGGCATATGATTATGTACTGGCTGGATGGGGGAAAAATGCTGAATATGGTGGCGCCGGTGGAAAGACACGAATGGGCGGAAGAGTCCTGGACCCTGCACTGCCCCTGGGAGGAACTGAAAGCCGACTTTGAAGGCTGGCACGCCGACGTGCAGTCGGTTATCGATGCCTGCGACCGGGACGCCTGCTACCGCTGGGCCCTGAACAGCCGCGCGCCGGTCGACAACTGGCGTACCGACAGGGTGATCCTGATCGGCGACGCCGCCCATCCGACCCTGCCTTTTATGGCTCAGGGAGCGGCCATGGCTATCGAAGATGCTGCGGTGTTAGCGCGGGCGCTGGAAAGCGACGAGGAGCCGGCCCACTGTCTGGAACTGTTTCAGCAAAACAGGCTGTCGCGCACGGCGAAAATCGTGGTTTCCTCCCAGGAGATGTCGCATATCAATCACCTGGCAACGGCGGAAGAACTGCGCCGGGCCTACGACCGGCGCCGCGAGATCACCCGGGATCGCGATAGCTGGTTGTACTCGTATGATCCGCTTAGGGTGGCTTTGAAATAACTGACGGGGGCTTTTCCACACCCCCCGGCAGTGGGGAAAATATGGCTCCGATTGGTGTCGTTGAAATAGTCTGCACCGACGGCAAATAAAGCATTATGCTTGTTTTGGCCGGCAGCTAACCCCGTTATTTTTTGAAATTCAAGTAGGCTTTAGTACCTTCAATATTTTCAAGTCCCCACTTTGCCATCGCGTCTATAAGCGGATAAACCGACTGCCCCTTTTCAGTCAATACTGATAAATTTCAGCATTATCTCCCTTGGGTTTGCTTGCCTGGGTATAGTTATTCTGCAAATAATCTAGCGCCAAATCACACACTGCCGGGTATAAGCGTCATTCACGTCGACAGTCGCCTGTTAGGTGATTATGGTCATCGTTTAATGGAAGGCGCCTTCAAGAGCAACTCTCCCATCAGCTCCGATACAATCCACTCGTTCGCTATCTTTTCATCTTCACGGCGGGCTATCACACCATTTCACCTTGCTGCCGGAGGCCGGTATACCCTGCATTTGCATTTATGTGTACCGGTTAGTGTACGCTGCCAGATAATAGTATTCTTGTCTTGTGCAGAGAGCTTGATCTTCAGGTAGGAAAAGCAGGCATGGCGCAATATACAGCTTATTCGCTTACTGGCATAATCTCACACCAAAATGGTGAAAAAATCACAAAAAGCAGACAAAAAAATCTATACAAAAACCTTTGGCGCATAAATGGATATGTCCTGAAGTCCTTATTCAAAATAATCCTGAAAAAACAATTTACTAAAAATAAACTCGTGTAGATCTTACATAATGTTAAAGCCTTATTGTGGTATTTTCTCAATAGGTTTTTACGCAATGAAATTGCCCGTGACCGACACCTTCTGATATGGAAAACCATACGTTATGTTAATGCGTATGCGCCTGCACTAGCGCTAACCGAAAAGGAAATATTGATATAAATAAGGAGTTTTCTACACGAAAAAGCTATTCATCAACACTTAAAACCAAGTTAACGACGTTCTGATTCCCGTGAAAGTCACGGGCATTATTTCCATAGACAACCTAATAATTCTATCTACGTGAGGTAACAATGAACACTAACTACGTATTCTGCAGCGCCATCTGTCTGGCTTTGACTCTTGGTAACGCAGCGTTTTCGGACAACTCTTCGGCAAACCATCATCACGCCGCGAAGGGTGATCTGGCTGATATGCAGCCAGGCGATAATCCCTCTACAACAGTCCACAAACAGACACAGGAAGAAGCTCTGGCACAAGACCTGGAGTTGGTTGCCAACGCCAAAGGCTGGACCATTGCCGAAGCCGCAGCTGACTTTAAGGCCGCCGAGGCCATCGGCGCCATCGCTGTGAGGCTGGCGGCCACGCGCCCGGACCTGTATGTGGGTTCGGTTTTGGCAGAGGAGCCCGGCGGTGTACCTTCACTATACGTGAAAGGGACGGGTGAGAAAGATGTCTACGACCTGGTTGCCAAGTCGGGTATAGAGGTGAATATCGTCGAAAAGCAACCCTATTCCTTCGATGAGCTTGAACAACGCAAACTTCAAGTACACAGTACGCTTGCAGAGATGGGCTACGAAAATATTGCCACCTCTTTCGACTTTCAGGCCGGCGGCAAAATCCATGCCGCAGTTTCCCGACAATACGGGTTGCCGGAACAGGCCAGTCAGCTTAGATCGACACTGCCAAAATCGCTGCGAGATGATGTCAGTATTACTGTCAGTGATGAACCGGTCGCGGTGGATCTATTTGCCTACGGCGGCATGGCGGTAAGAGATGACGGTGTATTTGAGTGCACCGCGGGCTGGTCAGTTGAAAACGGTGCGGGAACAACCGGGGTAACCACCGCGGGGCACTGTACCGGTATTAACCAGATAGAACATCCGGGCATCGGCCTTCACGCGATGACACACCAAAGCGAGCACCGGGGTATTTGGGGAGATATTGAGTGGAAGACCACAGTCGCCATTGAATCGGCCGAGTTCTACGCCACCGCTGCCAGTATTCGGGACGTCACTTCGATAGAACCTCGCGCCGGTATCAGTGTCGGTGAATCCATCTGCTTTTACGGCAGGTCGTCCAACAGCCGGGATTGCAGTTTCGATGTCAGTGCAACATCCGTTTCCTGCACAGTATCCGGTGTGTTCAACGATCGTCTGGTGCGCATGAACGGCAACAGCGCCATTGGCGGCGACAGCGGCGGCGGTTGGTCCTTTAACTTTCGCGCCTATGGTTCGGTAAAAGGCATTTGTGGCGGCGGGTCCGTATTTAGTGTCGCTGATCTTTATGATGAGGCGCTTGGCGTCACGGTCAGGACTCAGTGAATTAATACCGAAAAGTTTTACGATGTATTAACGAATGGCACCACTCCCGGCGGCACGGTGCGGGGACATAACTTCAGTTGTGTCCCCGCACCGTGCCACCGGCACCGCCGGTTGTGTACTGCAAGCCTGCATCTCACCACCATTCAACCAACCGACTTCTTTAATCGCTTTATGCGATGCATCCAAATAGCTACCGTACAGCCGGCAGCTTGCACACCCATACACAGCAAGCGCCTCCGTTTCCATAAAATTCCGGATCAGCTATGCGTTGGAACCTATTATGCTGATTTGAGTTCCGCCCCTTCGCTTACCGAAAAATCGCTAATGCGTCGACACAGATAATCCGCATCGCGGGCGATACCCGAGAAGCGACCAGAACCCCAGGTATACAGCCAGGGTAGCCCAATGAAATATAATCCCGGTTGTGATGTTACGCCTCGCTGATGCTGAGGGTAACCCATACCGTTAAATACAGGCACATCGAGCCAACTAAAGTCAGGACGAAAACCAATACACCACAGTACAGCGGTGATATTGGAATCGGCCAGGCTAAGCCTGCTACGCGCCTGCCCCGGCCGCCAAACCGGCTCATAACTATACGCGCCGGGCGCGTCGATATTGTTTGCCGCAATATAGTCGTCAATGCGCATATTAATATTATTGTAAACCTCGTCGGCGCGATCAAGATTTTCGGTGAGATTGTCTTTAAACAAAAGCCGATCACCGTCAAAACCACTCATCGAGCCAAACAGCTCCATGCCTTCCAGGGCAAATTTACGCAGATCGATATCCCTGCCGCCATCACGCCCGGTAACGTAGTGGTTGGTATTGTCTCGTACCGCTTCGCGCAGCGGATGTTCGTGCACCGGCATATCGTAGTATTTCATATCCGCCAGCCAGTCAACGACATCGCGACCGCGATAAAAACGCGCACAGCGAGGCGCATCGCCAGTAGCCAGGTAGACTTTTTTGCCGGCAATATGAAGGTCCTCGGCTATCTGCGCACCGGACTGGCCAGACCCCACCACCAGTACTGCGCCTTCCGGCAACTGCTGTGGGTTTCTATATTGCTCCGAGTGAAGTTGATAGATGGTCTCAGGCAAGCGCTCAGCCATTCGCGGTATGATCGCTTCGTGATAACCTCCGGCCGCCACCACAACTTGATCAGTAAGAAAAATACCACTACTGGTTTCAACACGATAACCGGAAATACCCCGGGAGACTATTTTATTGACACTGGTATTTTCCAGCACCGGCGCATTGACTTTTTCAGCAAAGCGTTCGAGATAGGCAATAATTTCATCCCTGCTCATAAAACCGTGGGGATCGTCACCATCATAAGAGTGCCCGGGCAAATCACACTGCCAATTTGGCGTAACCAGTGTAAAAGAATCCCAGCGTTTGTGCTTCCATGCATTCATCACTGTGGTTTTTTCTATAACCAGGTGATCCATGCCGCTTTTCTGTAAGTAGTAACTAATGGATAAGCCTGCCTGTCCGCCTCCGACAATAATAACCGGATAATATTTTTCGCTGTTGTTTTTCGAAACGTGCATATTTACTCTTCTCCAGATTATTTAGCCAGTCGATACAATTTTCTTTACTCGCACCTTGAGCTTCTGCTGCGTCCCAAAGCCCGCTGCGGTATGAGTAATGCTGTGAAGTTGATCTATTGCGCTTGAGCAGGCATAGCCATATTTTTGTCTGACTCTCTCGCTGGCTTCATTCAAACCCTGTCGCACCAGTAATAAAAATTGCTGCATTGAATACTCCTCCCCTTCTTGCAGGTGATCTTTGATCACCGTTGATGGGGAATAACAGGATTCCTGCGAACCATCGGGCCATTCAATATTAAAATAGACTTCAGGCATAATTCAGCACTCTAGCAAATCTTTTCATTAAGGTTCATACGCGCGGACATACCGGTCAACACCTCACTGCCTATATTCCAGAATATTTCTGTACGCCCTCCATGACTTACCTTAAACGTTTTGTCGTGGCTAATATTGCCGATATGGGCAGCAGATATATCTCTGTCAGCGAATAACTTTAATAAAGCCGGAAGCTTCACAGAGTCCGTCGCCAATATATATCCAAAGCTTGGGAATGAGCATAACCAGTCCTGCCATTCGACAGCCGCGGGTTTCGGGATGTCCTGCAGGCGAATACTTGCCCCTACTCCGGAACTTTCAAGCAACATCACACAGGTGCCCAAAATGCCGGCTTGACTGATATCCTTTGCTGCTGTCGCAAGATTATTCTCAGCAATATAAGGCAGCAAAGATAAATCCCCGCGCAGCCGTTCAGGCGGGGCCGTGGTAGCCGCATTCCAATTCAGAAACGGTTGACGGTATTCACCACGCAAGTCTATCGCCACCACGAGCTGTTGACCTGCACGTGCTGTAAAGCTGCTGAGGATGCGATTGGCCCGCCCCAGAATCGAGACCGCTAACTGCGTCTGTTCACCGGCAAGATTTGTATGGCCACCCACAATGGGGACGCGAAAAACATGCGAGGCGTCCACCATACCCTGCAACACCTGCCGGCTGCGATCGTCTCGCTTTCCCCAGATACTATTTACGACGGCCACCGCACTACCACCCATCGCCGCAATATCACTAATATTCACCATCAAACCGCACCAGCCGGCAAACCAGGGGTCTGTATGTACAAATTGCGGCATAAAACCTTCTGTGGCCAAAAGCTCATAGCCAGATGCAGTCTTTATCACCGCAGCATCGTCGCCATTTGGATAGTCGCAACAGGCAAAACCTTGCGCTAAAATCCGCCCCGCCGTTTGTATAGCTGTTTTTTGCTGTATACCCGGGTGCTGTTTTACAGTCGCCAGCAAATCGTTAAGCGGCATGATAGGTCTCCGCATCCCACCCTTTAGGCTGAGTTAATGAAGCCGTGGACACAGCTAACAACTGTGGGACTATCTCAGCCTGGTACCGGGTGTTATCGCCGACTACAACAAAGCCTGTGCGGGGCTTGTAAAAAGGCGCGTAGCTTTCCAGCTCAGCCTGCATCATGACATGAGGCTGACCATGCACAAGCATTTCGTATTGACTGGACCATTTAAGGCGCTGGAAGAGCTTTTCATTCTTTTTCTGGACCTGTGCCAGAAAGCAACTACAGCCCTGGGCGTGGGCACTGGACACGGCCAGTGTTATCAAGCCTGAGCCCAAACTCGCCTCACCGCGAAACTGCCGATCGACAGCCAGGCGGGAGCCCCACCAAACGTTGTTTGCATTTTCATGAATGCGGACTGTGCCGACTATTTTTTCGTGCCAGCCGCCGTTATTGGCTATAGCCACCAGCACTTGGGCACAATGATCAATTTCGTCCCTGTCATCGTCCTTAAATAGTCTTTGCTCGTTGCAAAATACCCGCTTGCGCAGTGCAAAGGCCTGCTCGCGCTCCCACTCGAGTGTTGCCCATTTAATGGTATAGTCAGAATAGTGTGTAACGGTTGTTGCGATAGCCATGGTATTGTCCCACTATGTGCCGGCATCGACAGCGCGTTCATAAGCGCTGAGCGGTGAACAGGCGCCGCATTTTCCGCAACCCGCCTTGATACTTTCAGCTCGCATATCAGCCGCGACGGTTTTTTCAGCCAATGGCTGCAAAATGGTCTCCATAAATGCCCTATCCGGCGGTGGGTGGTCCTCCAGCGGCGTACCGCGAATGGGGACGAACGGCACCACAAAAGGATAGACGCCGATCTCTATCAATTTTTCACAAGTATCCAGTATCGCCTCTTTGCCATCGCCCAACCCGGCGAGAATATAGGTGCTTACCTGCCCGCGGCCAAATATCGGTACCGCCTCGCGGAACGCTTGCATATAGTCATCGACCGTCACTTGTGCTTTACCCGGCATCATTTGCTCACGTAGCGCCGGTGTCACCAATTCAAGGTGCATACCCAGGGTATCTGCTCCCGCTGCCTTGAGCCTGTGGAACCAGGCGGAGTCGTCAGGGGGTTCACACTGCACCTGAATAGGTATATCAACGGCGGATTTCACCGCCGCCACACTCTCACACAAAACACGCGCGCCCCGGTCGGGTGTCGCCGGTGTGCCGGTGGTCATAACCATATGCGTGACACCATCGAGTTCAACCGCTGCCCGTGCAACCTCCGCCAACTGTTGCGGCGTTTTGTGCGCGATGGTCCGACCCGCTGCAAGCGATTGCCCGATAGCACAAAACTTGCAGGTTTTACGCCGGCTTTGATAGCGAATACAGGTTTGCAAAACCGTGGTTGCCAGCACATCGGTGCCGTGTAATGTAGCGATATGTGAATAAGGGATACCGTCGGCTGTGCTCAATGCATAAAACCGTGGTGTACCTGCAAACGTCACATCTGTTACCGGTATGCCCCGGTCCAGCAGCTTCAGTTTTTCGCCGTCGCCTGCGGCGAGTGTAAAAGGCGAGGTCATGACGGAATGTGTATGGACCGGCACCATAACAGGCGTATCACCGATCACCATCGCCTGGTGGTCCGAGGGGCCGGCACCACCACGGCGGCTGGTACACTCCTGTTCGGCGCCGGCCAGTCGCACGCCGCGTGTCTGCACTTCAGTTATTAGACGCTGTTTCGAGTTCACCCAGGAATTCATGTTCTTTTCCCTCTGCCATAAAGGTAGGTCGATCTTCAACATCGCCAGGCATTTTACTCATGGCGTGTCGGCACTGGCCCGGTTTGCTGTTGATAGCGAGGCTCAGCAATTCAGGACGGGCATAGTGCCCGACTGAATCCATCATGCGCTTGCGCTTGGTAATCAGTGACATATCGAGATCGGCGACAACAATTCCCTCTCCACTACGCAGCGGCTCGGCGAGATACACACCTTCGGGCGAGACGATGGCGGTGAGGCAGCCATCGCGCAGTGCGGCCTGCAGTTTTTCCTGGGGCTCGATAGCCGCTATTTGCGCATCGTCGAGCCAGCCTGTCGCATTGACGACAAAACAACCCGATTCCAACGCATGGTGGCGAATGGTGACTTCTATTTGTTCGGCGAATATCGGACCGACCAAAGACCCGGGAAATTGGCTACAGTGAATTTCCTCGTGCTGTGCCATCAGTGCATAGCGTGCCAAAGGGTTGTAGTGCTCCCAACAAGCCAATGCACCCACTTTTCCCACCGCCGTCTTCGCGACCTTGAGGCCGGCGGCATCACCTTGCCCCCAAATCATCCGCTCGTGAAAGGTCGGTGTGATTTTCCTGCGCTTTAATACCAACTGTCCATCGGCATCAAACACCAACTGAGCGTTGTACAAAGAGCCGTGATCACGTTCAGTAACACCGAGCACCACAACCATATTCGCAGCCCTGGCGCGCTCCGCAACCAGAGCCGTAACAGGGCCGGGCACAACCACAGCCTCCTCGTACAGGCGCATATGCTCTTTGCCCGAAGCAACGGGCGGTAACACAAAAGAGAAGTAGGGGTAGTAAGGTACGAACGTCTCTGGAAAAACGATCAGCTCAACCCCCTTGCCTGCCGCCTCGTCTATGGCATTCAGCACTTTCGCCAGTGTGCCCTTACAACTGTGCAAGTCGGGGGCGAGTTGAGCAGCGGCCACCCTGACTGTTTTCGCTGGAGCCATGCCACTCACCTTACACAGTCCAGGTGTCGATAATCACCGCATTATCACGTATATGCAGTAGCTTGATATCGAGCACATCCAGTGGACTGATGGGTCGGATACCTTCCACGAGGCAAGGCTCGCCGTGGCCATACAAAGCCTGTAATGCAAAGCGACAGGCATAGACCTTCCCCCCCTCGCCCATAAATTTTTTCAACTGATTGGCATAGTTCTGATGGCCGGGAAAAGCCTCGGCGCCAAGCTTGGGAAATCCACGTTGGATACCCAGTGTGACGCCCGGTCCATACAATAGGATCGAAGTTTCATAACCTTTGCGTTGCAAACGAGTCGCCTGCAGCATATTGACCAGTCCGATAGAACCTTCAAAGGCCACTGTATGGAAGGTTACCAGGGCTTTCTCGCCCTCTTTCGCCTGCACGTCTTCGAAAACTTTCTCTTCGTAATCAACAAAAAAATCGCCGTCTTTATGCAGAGGGGCAGTAACTTCAGGCATAAGCTTCTCCTAAATAAAAATGCTGGGTTGGCCAGTTTATAAATGATTGTTTCCCGAATCGCCGTCATAGCGAGCCGCTAACCTACCAGCCTGCAACCGCCATGCCACTGCTCATACCTGGCCATACAATCAATATGCAATCAAACTCACCTGGTCATATCGAGCACTTGAAAAAAAAATAGCTACTTTGTTTTTTTTATCACTAAAACGACCTGATTCCAGCCGTAGATGCGCCAGCGCTGCACACAAAAGATTGAGGATGCACCAACATCTATCATTTCCAGCATCAAAAAGAACGCAATCAATGCTGCATAAACAGTGCAATCAATGGTTAAATAACGAGGTGGCTATTGCGGTACAGAATAATTAAGACTCCATAGCAAGCGAATCAAATCGGAAGAACCACTGGTGCTTCGACCAGAAGCTTATTTCACATCGGTGGCACTTAGATCTCGATCCGGGCATAGCCCTTCGGGACCTTGGCCGGCAGGGATGCTGGCGTAGAGCCTACAAGGGTGGAGCGGGAATCAGCGAAGCGCTGCTTCGCCCCGCGGAACGACCGAAATCTATGATTTCGGGCCGGGTCCGCTTGCGGGTATCAATCGGGGGGACGCCTGGTCCGTATCCCGAAAGGCTATGCCCGGATTGAGACCGGGCTGGTTAAGGACACCAAAACCGATTTTGGGTGAAAACATTTACTAGGCAGAACACCAGACGGCTAACACTTGGAGACTACGCAAATGAAACACAACCAATACCAGCACTGGATCAATGCGATTAGCGAAGCTGATAAAAACCCCGCTTACCTGGTGATTGCCGATCTGATCGAAGCCGATATCGAAAGCGGTAAACTGCAGGTTAGAAACAGGTTGCCACCGCTAAGAGAGCTGGCCGGTATGCTAATGCTTGACTACACCACGGTAGCGCGTGGCTACAAAGAGGCCAAATCGCGTGGGCTGGTCGATTCTCGTCCCGGCAGCGGCACATTTGTGAAGGGCAAAACCAACTCGATGCGCCCCAACCGCAACAGCAACTTCGAGATGACGATGAACCTGCCGCCTGAGCCGAGAAGCGCGGCAGTGCTGGAGAAGATAACCGCCGGGTTTCACCAGGTCCTGGAAAAATCGGATATCTACTCCATGTTTCGCTACCAAGACTTTGGCGGTACCGCAATTGACAAGGAAGCAGGGGTTGAGTTGCTTAGCCCCCTCTTGCATAACCCCGATAGAGATCGGCTACTGGTGTGCCCCGGAATCCATAGCGCATTGGTCGCATTGTTGTCACTGCTTGCCGACGATAGTGCAACCATCTGTGTGGAAAGTTTGGTTTATCCGGGATTAAAGGCCATCGCGGCGCAACTCGGTGTGACGCTGACAGCCATCGAAAGCGACAGCAGTGGTCCGCTTATTCGCCCACTGGAAAACCTGTGCAAAACACAAAAGGTGGCAGCAATCTATCTCAACCCGACGCTACAAAACCCAACTACGCAAACGTTTAGCCGGGTGCGTCGCGAGGCAATTGCCGACGTGGCATTGCGCTACAGCATTCCGATTATCGAGGACGACGCCTACGGTCTGTTGCCCAAAAATCCCGCGGTTCCGATAGCAAACCTGGCGCCACAACTGACCTACTACATCACCGGTTTATCAAAATGCTTTGGCGCCGGCCTGCGCACCGCCTATTTGTATACGCCAGGCAAGTCGATAGCGCAGCGCGTGGCAGGTGCCCTGCGCGCGCTTTCAGTGATGTCCAGTCCGATTACCAATGCGCTGACTACGGGGTGGATAATGGATGGATCATTGCAGGATATGACATCTGCAATCAGGCGCGAGGCTAATGCACGCCAGGCGCTGGCTAAAACCTATTTGGCGCGCAGTACGTTCAGCGCGCATGCAGATGGGTTTCACCTCTGGCTCAACTTGCCCAGGCCAATCACCGCCAACCCATCGGTAGTGGCTGCCCACTTGCGGTCGAAGGGCGTAGGGGTGGTATCGAGTTCAGCATTCTGCACCGACAACAATCCGCCACACGCCGTCAGGCTATGCCTCGGGGGCCCCGGCGGTCGCCAGGCGTGTCAGGAGGCATTGTTATTGGTTGCCGATATGCTACAACATCCGACTCATCTTTCCAGCGTTGTCTTGTGACCGGCGGAACAGGGATCCTAATCGTCGCGATCCATAGATCAATACAACAAGGACACCTTGTCCCGCCCATATACATCCCGCAACTGTTGCAACAGTTCGTCCACCGGCCGAACCTGCCACTGTTGCCCCAACTCTAACTGCGCCTTGGCATCACTGCGGCTGTAGTCGATCAACACCGGGCAGTTGCCCTGGCGATAGGGCTCCAGGATGCCGGCCAGTTGGGCCGAAAAGTCTACCCCCAGGCGAGACGACGACAACTGCAACTGCAGGCCCCGCGCCAGGGTCTGCCGGGCATCGCTCAAAGACTGCACCGACTCGGCCCGCATCTTCAGGCCGCCGCTGTAATCGTCGTGACTCACCTGCCCGTCGATCACCAGCAAATCATCCTTGACCAGTTTTTCCCGGTACTCCGTGTAAGTGTCAGAGAACACCGCCACCTCGATCCGCCCGGAGCGGTCGTCGAGCGTGACAAACGCCATGGTGTCGCCGCGCTTGGTTTTCATCACCCGCAAACCGACCACCAGACCCGCCACCTGCTGACTGCTGCGATCGGCTTTTAAATCGACGATACGCGAAGACACCAGATGGCGTAGTTCGTGTTGGTACTCATCGATGGGATGGCCGGTGAGATAGAGACCAAGGGTGTCCTTCTCACCGTGCAGGCGCTCCTTGATATGCCAACTGCGGGTGCGGCGAAACTCACTGTAAACATCATCACCGGAATCACCGCTCGGCACGACATCGCCGAACAGGTCACCCATGCCGGCACTGGCATTGGCAGCGCTCTGCTCGGCGGCCTTGACCGCTTCGTTCATGGCGGCAAACATCACCGCACGATCATAGTCCAGCTCCACCCCGGGACCGATCGAATCCATGGCCCCGGAGCGCACCAGTGCTTCCAGCGCCCGCTTGTTGACTTTGCGGGGATCGATCCGCGCGCAAAAGTCGAACAGGTTTTTAAACGGCCCGCCACTTTGCCGCGCCTCGATAATACTCTCCACCGGCCCCTCGCCCATGCCTTTGATAGCCCCCAGGCCGTAAATCACATGGTTGTCGGCATCCACCGTAAAGTGAAATTCACCGCGGTTTACATCGGGGGGCAGCAGCGTCAGCCCCATATCGCGACATTCCTCGATAAAGGTCACAACTTTATCGGTCTTATCCATGTCCGAGGACATGGTGGCGGCCATAAAATGCGCCGGGTAGTGCGCCTTCAGCCAGGCGGTCTGATAAGACACCAACGCATAAGCGGCGGAGTGGGATTTGTTGAAGCCATAACCGGCAAACTTCTCCACCAGATCGAAAATCTTCATTGCCAGCTCGGGGTTCACCCCCTGCTCGGCCGCCCCGTCTTTGAAGGTGGAGCGCTGTTTCGCCATCTCCTCGGGTTTTTTCTTGCCCATGGCGCGGCGCAACAGATCGGCGCCGCCGAGCGAATACCCCGCCAGCTCCTGGGCGATCTGCATCACCTGTTCCTGGTAGACAATGACCCCGTAGGTGGGCTCCAGAATCGGCTTGAGTTTCTCGTGCTGGTACTTGGCATCCGGGTAGGCCACCTGGGCGCGACCGTGTTTGCGATTGATAAAATCGTCCACCATGCCGGACTGCAGCGGACCGGGTCGAAACAGCGCCACCAGGGCGATCATATCCTCCAGGTTATCCGGTTGCAGGCGTTTGATCAGGTCTTTCATACCGCGGGATTCCAACTGGAACACCGCGGTGGTTTCAGCCTTTTTCAACAGCGTGAAAGTCGCCGCATCGTCGAGCGGTATGGCGGCGATGTCCAGCGGCGCCTCGCCGGCGGCGGCGCGCTGGCGGTCAATCATCCGCTTGGCCCAGTCGATAATCGTCAGGGTGCGCAGGCCGAGAAAGTCGAACTTCACCAGCCCTGCATCCTCGACATCGTTTTTATCGTACTGGGTGACGAGGCCATCGCCGGCCTCGTCGCAAAACAGGGGGGCAAAATCCGTCAGCTTGGTCGGCGCAATCACCACGCCACCGGCGTGTTTGCCGACATTGCGGGTTACCCCTTCCAACTGCAGCGCCATCTCCCAGATTTCCTGGGCATCGCCGTCATTTTGCAGAAAGTCCCGCAGTATCTCCTCCTGATCAAACGCTTTTTTCAGCGTCATGCCCACATCCGGCGGGATCATCTTGGAGAGCTTGTCCGCCAGCCCGTAGGATTTTCCGAGCACCCGCGCCACATCGCGCACCACCGCCTTGGCGGCCATGGTGCCGAAGGTGATGATCTGCGAGACGGCATCGCGACCGTAATTTTCCGCCACGTAGTTGATGACCTGGTCGCGGTTGTCCATACAGAAGTCGACATCGAAGTCCGGCATGGAAACCCGCTCGGGATTGAGAAAGCGCTCGAACAGCAGATCGTACTCCAGCGGATCGAGATCGGTAATTTTAAGCACGTAGGCCACCAGCGAGCCGGCACCCGAACCTCGCCCCGGCCCCACCGAAATGTCGTGATCTTTGGCCCACTGAATAAAGTCCATCACAATCAGGAAATAGCCGGGGAATCCCATCTGGATAATGATGTCCAGCTCAAACCGCAGGCGCTCCTCATAGACCTTGCGCCGCTCGGCGTAATCGGGCGCCTGGGGGTCGAGCAGCAGGCGCAGGCGCTCCTCCAGTCCCTCGAAAGAAATTTTCTCGAAGTACTGGTTTTCCGTCAGTCCGTCGGGAATCGGGTACTCGGGCAGAAAATACTTGCCGAGTTGGATATCCAGGTTGCAGCGCTTGGCAATTTCCACCGTATTTTCAAGCGCTTCGGGAATATCGCTGAACAGCTCCGCCATTTCCGCGGGGCTGCGCAGGTATTGCTGTTCGCCATAGCGGCGCTCGCGCCGCGGGTCGTCGAGCGTGCGGCCCTCGCCGATACAAACCCGCGCCTCATGCACATCAAACTCATCGCGATCGATAAACCGCACATCGTTGGTGGCCACTACCGGACACTGGCGCGCGGTCGCCAGGACGACGGCGGCGTGCAGATACTCCTCGTCGTGCTCGCGCTCGGTGCGCTGCAACTCCAGATAAAACCGGTCGGGAAAATCTGCCATCCAGGCATCTAGCAGGGCCGCGGCCTGCTCCTGCCGGCCACTGAGCAATGCCACCCCGACATCGCCCATTTTGGCACCCGAGAGCGCAATCAGGCCCTCGTTGCATTCCGCAATCCACTCGCGCTTCAGATAGGCGACCCCCTGGCGCTGCCCGTGCAGGTAGGCGCGGGAGATAAGTTCGATAATATTGCGGTAACCCTTGTCGTCCATGGCCAACAGCGTCAGCAGGGTGGGTTGTCCCTCGGGGTCCGGGTTAGCGAGCCAGAAGTCGCCGCCGCCGATAGGTTTCAGTCCGGCTCCCTGGGCAGCCTTGTAAAACTTGATCAAACCGTAGAAATTGCACAGGTCGGTAAGGGCCACGGCCGGCATCCCCATCTCGGCGACTTTGGCAATCAGGGGTTTGATACGGACCAGGCCGTCGACCAGGGAAAACTCTGAATGAACCCGCAGGTGGATAAATGATGCAGACATGGTATTAACAGCGACGCCCCGGTTTAGGTTAAACGCGCTATTCTAGCCCGGATAGGTCAAACAGCGATAGGCGACAGCAAGCCCCGCCGACCCGCGGCAAGGCAGTGCCTGATGAGGCCCCACCGCAGCACTCCGATCCGCCCATCGCCACTAATGACACTTACTTAAGCAAAAATGTGCCAATTGATCGGCCTGCCCCTAGGTGAGGCTTTCAGAAACACGTCATAAACCCCTCCCTGGGGACTCGCCTAAAGCGCCTACTCTTGGTCCCGGCGGCATCCCTGCTGCCGAGAGTTTCTGAAAGCCCCACCTAGCGGCAGACCTACCCACCATATTCTTAAACTAGTCCGATAGAGAAAACTCTGAAGCCAATTAATTTTGCTAGCTCTCTTAAGTAAGCGCCATTGCCCACCACCACGTTATATAAATTTTTTACTTTACTTATCAGACAACCCCCCTAAAATAAACAAACTTTAAACTTTACTTATTGAATCGAGACACGCCATGCAGCCCTCTCCCCGCGCCACCCTCTGGGTGCTGATGCTGGTGACTGTGTTGGGAACCGCCGGCATCGCCCTGCCCTACCCGGTGCTGGCGCCTTTTTTCAGCGCCGGTGACAATGCACTGACCCGCTTTCTCGACTGGCACCCCAACATCCTGCTGGGCCTGGCGCTGGCCATCTATCCGCTGGGCGTGCTGATCGGCAGCAGCTTTCTCGGCGCTTTGTCAGACCGTCGCGACCGCCGGCAGCTGCTCGTCGTCTCGCTGGTTGCCGCCACCGCCGGCTACCTGCTCTCAGCCCTGGCGATCCGGCTGGAAAGCTTCCCGTTACTGCTGCTGGCGCGCCTGCTGACCGGCCTCTGCGAGGGCAATGTGGCCATCGCCCGCGCCATGGCGGCGGAACTGCACCCGGCCATTTCGCGCACGCGGGCCCTGTCACTGCTGTTTGCCGCGACCTATGCCGGCTGGCTGATTGGCCCCATTATCGGCGGCTACACCATGCCCCTTGGGGTAGAGGCGGTTTTTTTACTGGCGGCCGGGGCTTCGCTCCTGTGCGCCGCGCTGGTGGCGGTCTGTATTCGCGACCGGCGCGTCCCGCCCGCAGGTGAGCCACTGCAATGGCAGCAACTGTGGCGCGAGCACTCCTTCAGACTGTTCAAGTACGACGATATAAAACCCTATATCTACTTCCAATTGCTGTTTTGCCTGGGCACCAACGCTTTTTATGAATTTTATCCCCTCTGGCTGGTGGACAGCTTTGCCGCCAGCAGCAAAGACATTGCCAATACCACCATCGCGGTTACCCTGGTGATGATTGTCACCAGCATCCTGGTGGTCACGCCCCTGGCAGCCAGGCTCGGCAAACACCGGGTGCTGATGGCGGCCAATCTCACCTTCGCCCTGACCTTGCTGATCCTGCCCTTTACCCAACGGGCCACAGCTTGGGTACTATTCGGCCTGAGCGGCGGTTTGATTGCCCTGGTCAACGGCGTCTACCCGGCTATGATCTCGGAGCGCTTCGATCACTATGGCCAGGGCAATGTCATGGGGCTCAGCACCACGCTGTTTTTCCTCGCCAATGTGATCATGGCGGTGGCGGGAGGCTGGATCTCGGTGCTGGGCAGCCACTGGGCGCTGGTGACCGGCGGTATCTGCTGCCTGTTGGCATGGGGCTGGTTTGCCGGCGCTATCCGGTCGCGCCGCACCGATGACGGCGCAGCGGGGGCGGCCTGAGATGGCACAGCCGGCAATTTTATTCGATCTGAAGCCCGGATCGTGGTCTAATCTGCCCTGGGTCGCCACATGTCTTGTATAAGCCCGGGGAGCCAGGCCAATGAAATTCAATATCGAAGTCGACATGACGCCGGAGGAACTGCGACGGCTGCTGGGAATGCCGGATGTCAGCGGTATCCAGGAGAATATGATCAACAAGATACGGGACAAAATGGCCCAGGGTGTCGAGGGCTTCGATGCGGTCAACCTGTTGAAACCTTACCTGCCCGAAAATCTGCAGGCTCTGGGCTCGATGCAGAAAGCTTTCTGGGAAACCGTATTAAAATCCAAGAAAACCACATCCTCGAAAGGTCCCGATACCGGCGGGGAAAAGCAATCGGAGCCGTGAAGAAACTGCGCTGACGCAGTCTTGCCATTATGACCATCAACGCCAGCAGTGAAAAAATTCTTCGCCTGCTAAAAACCCGCGGCGCCATGACCGCGCAGCAACTGGCGGTGCTGTTGAACATGACCTCCATGGGCGCACGCCAGCACCTCCACCACTTGCAGAACGAGGGCCTGGTCTCGACCTTTGACCGCAAGGAAAAAGTCGGCCGCCCGAGTCGCTACTGGCAGCTCACCACCACGGCCCAGCAGCACTTCCCCGACCGCCACGCGGATCTGACCCTGGCGCTGATCGACAATGTCCGCGAGCTGTTCGGCGAAGAGGGCCTGCAACAACTTATCGACAAACGGGAACGGGAGGCCGAAGCCAACTACAGCCGCGAGTTGGCGGCGCTGCCGGAACTCGGCGCGCGCCTGGCGCGGCTGGCGGAACTGCGCTCCGGCGAGGGCTATATGGCCGAAGTGATCGAACAAAGCCCCGGCCAGTGGCTGCTGGTGGAAAACCATTGCCCGATTTGTGCCGCCGCGGCCAGTTGCCGGAATTTTTGCCGGTCCGAACTGGCGATTTTTCGCCGCTGCCTGCGCGCCCGGGTGGAGCGCAGCGAGTATATCCTCGACGGCGCTCGCCGCTGCGCCTACCTGATCACGGCGCTGCCGGCGGAATCGGCTTGATAGCGGCGCGTTGCGCAGCTGCCTGTCAACCTATTGGATACTTCTGCGTTTAGAAAAAGACAGGTTCTATATCGCACCCACTTCAGGCGCCTACTTTGTTTTGTAGTAGCATTTTAGCAAATACGTGCCAATTGATCGGTCTGCCTCGGGATGGGCCCTCAGAAACCCGCTGTAAACCCATCCATGGGAGCTTCCCGACAGCATCCCTGCTGTCGAGAGTTTCTGAAGGCCCATCCCGAGGCAGACCTACCCCCGGCATTTTTAATCAAGTTCGGTAAGGGCGCATGAAGATCGATAAACTGTGCAGGTCTGTGGTGGTCCTTTTAAATACCACTAAAAGTAGGCGCCTGAAGTAAATGCCGTCAAGAACAGGTCTTTTTTTCGCAGCGGCGCGCCTCGCATTTTACGACGCACAGCCGACGGAGGCACCACCGATGTCAGTAAAACCCGTGTTTTATCACGAACCAGCGACAAGCCCTGAAGACCTCGAAACCCGTAACCACAGGGGCACAGGCTGCACTGAACACCGCAATCGGCCCAGTGGATGGTAAATGCGGTTACGGACTGGGACGGGACGGCACCTCTGGGCAGGTTAACCGATAGCCGCCAGAGCGCCACTGCGACGCCGGAGACGAAGCAGGCACTGGAGCGGTTTCTCGCTTCGGCGGAGCGCCGTGCCCGCTATATGGCAAGGATTGCCACAGGCAATGACGAAGACGCGCTGGATATCGTGCAGGACACCATGCTGGAGCTGGTGCGGCGCTACAGCAACCGCCCGGCCGAGCAATGGCGGCCGCTGTTTTTCACGATTCTGGGCAGTCGCATCACCGACTGGCACCGGCGTCAGTCGGTGCGCAACCGCTGGCGCCTGTGCCTGGATAAACTGGGCCTCGACAACAGTGGCGAGGCGGGCACCGGCATCGACCAGTTGCCGGACCCGCAGGGTCGCCAGCCCTGGCAGGAGCTGCATCGGGAAGACGGCCTGGGCCGACTCGGCAAGGCCGTCGAGAAACTGCCGTTGCGACAGCAGCAGGCGTTCCTGCTGCGCGCCTGGGAGGGTTTGAGTGTGGCTGAAACCGCCGCCGCCATGGGCTGCTCGGCGGGCAGCGTAAAAACCCACTACTCCCGAGCCACTCACAGTCTGCGTGCCAGTTTGGAGGAATACGTTCCATGACAGTGAAACAGCGAGAGCAGTTGGCCGACCCCTGGCTGGATCGGGCCAGACAGCAACTGGACGCGGAGGCCGATCGCATTGACAGCGCCACCAACTCGCATCTCGAGCAGGCGCGGCGGGCGGCGCTGGCACAACGGGATCGGCCACGGCAGCGGTTTACGGCGGCAACCTGGTGGCGCGGCGGCCTCGCTGCAGCCGCGGTCGGCGTCCTGGCGGTGGCGCTTTGGCAGCCCGATAGCAGCGACGCGGGACCGACGACTATTCTGTCAGAGGACGGTTTTGCCGATGGCCTGCTGGAAGACCAGGCGGAACCGGAATTTTTTGATGAGTTGGAGTTCTACCACTGGCTGTCCGGGGAAGGCATCGACACCGCGTCGGGCGATGAGAATCATGGCGCCTAGTCTACGCCGGGCAGCACGATCACTGGCAGTTTGGCTGTTGGCCACTGTATGCCTGAGCGCTAGCGCAAACGCAGACGCCCCACTCGAGTGGCAACAACTCAACCGCGCCGAACAGAGAGTCTTACAACATCACGCCGCCGACTGGGACAGCCTGCCCAACCAAAAACGCCACAAACTTCACCGCAGTGCACAGCGCTGGCTGGCTATGAGCCCTGAGCAAAAGCGCAACGCCCGGCAACGCTTCAAGCGCTGGCTGGCACTGCCGGTCGACCAAAGGCGGCACATCCGCCAGCGCTATCAGCAGTTCAAGCAACTGCAACCCGACGAGCAACAGCGCCTGCGCGATATCTATGCACAATTCAAAGATCTGCCGGCAGCACAGCGCCAGTCCCTGCGCGAGCGCTGGCGGCAACTGACCCCGGAACAACGCCGCAAGATCAAACAGCGGGTACGCCGCCAGCACCGGCAACAGGCTGACCAACAGTAACGAAACGGGCAGCGGTCAGGCCATCACAAATGAATCGCTAAGAGGCCGGACGAAGAAGGTCTGAGGCACGGCAGCGGGAACCGGCCTAACGGTTCAACAACACTCAGGCTTTGAAATCCAGCATCCGCTGCAGCGGCACCATCGCCCGCTCGGCCAGCGCCGGATCGACGTGAATCTCGTCGCCACCGTGCTCGAGGGCGCCGAGCAGGCTGTCGAGGCTGTTCATCGCCATCCACGGACAGTTGGCGCAACTGCGGCAGGTCGCACCGCTGCCGGCGGTGGGGGCGATATGAAATTCCTTCTGCGGGGACAGCTGCTGCATTTTATAGAAAATCCCCTGGTCAGTGGCCACGATAAACTGCGGGTTGGGCAGGGACTGGGAAGCTTTGATCAACTGCGAGGTGGAGCCCACGACATCGGCTAATTCCACCACCGCTTGGGGCGATTCCGGGTGCACCAGCACCGCCGCATCCGGATAGAGGGTTTTCAGATCTGCCACGCCTTTGGCTTTGAATTCCTCGTGGACGATGCAGGCACCGTCCCAGAGAATCATATCGGCGCCCGTCTCCCGCTGTACGTAACTGCCCAGGTGCTTGTCCGGGGCCCAGATAATTTTCTCGCCGCGGGCATCCAGGTGATCAATCAAATCCCGTGCGATACTCGAGGTCACGACCCAGTCGGACCGGGCTTTTACCGCCGCCGAGGTATTGGCGTAGACAACAACCGTGCGGTCGGGGTGTTGGTCGCAAAACGCCGAAAACTCATCCGCCGGGCAACCGAGGTCCAGGGAACAGGTGGCCTCCAGGGTGGGCATAATGACTTTTTTGTGCGGCGTGAGTATCTTCGCTGTCTCGCCCATAAACTTGACGCCGGCGACGATCAGGATATCGGCCGGATGCTGTTTGCCGAAGCGGGCCATTTCCAGCGAATCGGAGACACAGCCGCCGGTTTCCTCCGCCAGCGCCTGTACCACCGGGTCGGTATAGTAATGGGCCACAACGACGGCGTTTTGCGCAACCAACAGCGCTTTGATACGGTCTTTGAGCACCTGCTGCTCGGCGGGTGAGTATTGCGGTCTCACCTGCAGCTTGGCCAGGTGTTCTTTAACGAGGTCCCGCGCAGTGGGATCGGCCCCTGTCGGCACCTTGGCGATGACGGACATACTGACTACAGCTCACGCACTCCTAAATGGCCGCTTACTATAGCACAATCTGCACGGGTGCAGAAAAACCCCGGTTAAACCTTGAGCGCTGCATGGGTATAAGCACGGGACTGTAAATGGCCAAATACTTAGCCGGATCAAATTCAGGACCGCGCCAGATCGCCGGGCAGTCTGCGCGCACCCATAAAAAAGCACAGCGCCGCAACCAGGGCCATCAAGGCAACGATCGCCATCGAGTAACGCAGTGATTCAGCCCCGTGGGTCGCCACCAGAAAATCACTCAGCAAGCCGACGGTCAAGGGTCCGAAACCCAGTCCGATCAAATTCAGAATCAGAAACAACACCGCCGAGGCCATGGCGCGCATGCGGGGCTTGACCAGGGTGTGGGTAATTGCCAGTGTCGGCCCCAGGTAACAGGCGCCGGTAAAGGTGGCGCAAAAGATAAAGACGAGCGCTGCCGTTGCCCCGCCGGCAAACAACCCGGCCAGTATCAGCGGCACATTCATTATCTGTGTTATGACCGACACCCACAGGTACCAGCGCTTATCGGCGGCACCCTTGCGATCCGCTATTATGCCCCCGCAGATAGTGCCCAGACCGCCGCCGATACCGGAGGCCAGCGCCAGGCTGGCACCGGTCTGCAAGCTGTCAAAGCCGTGAAAGCGGATTAAAAAAGACGGCATAAAATTGCCGATGCCGTAACTGGTAAACGCCGCCAGGGCGGTACCCAGGGAAAAATAGCGAAACGAGCGCAACTGCCACAGCGCCGCCATGGTCGCACGAAAACTCGGTGGCGCGGCTTCGGTGCCGCCATCGTACATACCGCGCACCGGTTCCCGCACGGTCAGGCGCAACACCAGCGCCACCAGCAGACCCGGCGCCCCCACCAGAAAAAAGGCCATGCGCCAACCGAACATCTGGTTGACCCAGCCCCCGATGAGAAAACCCGCCAAAATCCCGATATAGACCCCCATGGAGTATACGGACATGGCTGTGGCGCGCTGCTGCGGTGGAAAATAGTCGGATATCATCGAGTGGGCGGGCGGACTGCAACCGGCTTCGCCGACCCCGACGCCGATGCGGTACAACAGCAGTTGGAGATAATTCTGGGCCATCCCGCACAGCACCGTCATGCCGCTCCAGACGGTAATCGCCAGAGCGATAATATCGCGGCGGTTGCCGCGGTCGGCCCAGCGTGCGATAGGAATGCCCAGACTGACATAGAAAACGGCGAAGGCGAGCCCGGTGAGCAACCCGAGTTGGGCGTCGGAGAGCTGTAATTCGGCTTTTACCGATTCCTGCAGAATGACCAGGATCTGGCGGTCGATAAAGTTGAAGGTATAAACCAGTGTGAGAATAGCGAGAACGTAGATGCGATAATTTTTAGAAACTTCCTTTGTACGGGCAGGCTCGGCCTCCGTATGTACTTTTTCCATAATCACCATCCGCTGTCAGATATCGGGGATCACAGTCTAACAGCTTTTGGAGAGTTGTTGTAAAGAGTGTCAATAAGCGGTTGGAGGAGATGTGGGTCTGCAGACTAAAATCCGGTGCATGGTACAGGGAACTGCTCCCCGTTAGGGGGGCGCCTCTCCCGGCGGCACGGTGCGGGGACTGAGTGCCTGAATTTTGACCAGGCTTTTTCTGGTCTAAATTCAGGCACTCTGTCCTCCTCGAAGGGAACCACTCCCGGTCAACGAAGCCCCCTTTTCCGGTGGCAAGTGGTGCTATAAAGAAGTGGAGTGGCACCATTCTATGGGGACGCAACTGAAGTTACGTCCCCGCACCGTGCCACCGCAGTTGGTGCCATGAAGGAGTGAAGTGGCACCATTCTAAGGGGACGCAACTGAAGTTACGTCCCCGCACCTTGCCACCGCAGTTGGTGCCATAAAGAAGTGAGGTGGCACCATTCTAAGGGGACGCAACTGAAGTTACGTCCCCGCACCGTGCCACCGCAGTTGGTGCCATAAAGAAGTGAGGAGGCACCATTCTAAGGGGACGCAACTAAAGTTACGTCCCCGCACCGTGCCACCGCAGTTGGTGCCATAAAAAAGTGAAGTGGCACCATTCTAAGGGGACGCAACTGAAGTTACGTCCCCGCACCGTGCCGCCGGGAGCGGTGCCTCTAAAAAGGGGAGTGGCACCATGCTAAGGGGACGCAACTAAAGTTACGTCCCCACACCGTGCCAGCGCTGTTGGTGCCGATAACCTGCCCTCTTATCCTCAGCTACAAAGATCAGCAGGCGGCGCAATCGGCAACAATATCTGGTTAATCGGATAAACCACCCAGCGGTAGCCGGAAATACCGTCGACCGTAATCTGCGAGGCCGTGGCATTGGCATCGCCCTGGACGAACAGGCCACCCTGATTGACACCGGTCTGGATGCTGCCGCCATTGACAGTGTGCAGCGAGCCGGCCCGCAGCAGGCGGGATTTACCCCTCACGGTATACAGCGTGGCGTGATAAGTAAGAATGGCGGTCAGCGCATCGGTATCACCCACCTGCAGGTTGATCAACCGGGTGGCCAAATCCAGGGCATCCGAACACCCTAACGCCGCCGCTGTCGCCTCGAAAACATCGTCGGTGGGCGCAAACAAGGTCACCCGGTTTTCGTCCAGCACCGAGGTTAAATTGGTCGTGTCCAAAGCAAACTTCAAGGTGCCGAAGCCGTTGCTGTCGAGCACGTCCGACAACTTGGTGTAGTAGCGCCAGGCGTGCGCCGAGGTGGACATCATCAACATCAGTAAAACGGTCACAGCGCCGGCCAGGACGCGCTGCCTGGCTGCTAATACCCTATACAAACTCTTCATTATTTTTTCCCTCCATCGGGATGGTCGGTGTCATAAAAAGCAACAAAATACAACGTCAATGAGTTGGTGTTTCACCAACGCGTACGTATACGGCACTGCGCCGGAAAAAGTTCATTGCTTTTTACAACGCGGAAAAAATACGGCGCGAAAGTTTTCTTTGCTCAGGCGTTGGTCCTTTTCCTGACAACCACCGCTGGCGCACCATAAACTTCATCCAGATGATTCACCAAAAGCTGCTACGCTTTTACGCGGGACGATCCCGAGCCCGCGCCCGGCGTCAAACACAGCCGGAAAATTATCGATACCGCTGCCAAAGCGGCGTACGGTGAGAAACCGCGCCAAGCCTGGCACTGGGAATACCGCCGGCGCGGTTGCATGGGGGCGGCCGGTCTTGCCTTTGACAGCGGCCAAACAAACCACCGGTCTGTCAGTATCAACAGCACCGGGCCGCGTAGCGTCAGTGTTAAATCTACGCGGCCAGTCGCGTACTTTCCTGTGCAGCCGGGGTGGACGTCTTGCGCGTCTCAAGCTTGCGCAGCAGCACGTAAAACAACGGCGTCAAAAACAAACCGAAGAAAGTGACGCCCAGCATGCCCGAAAACACCGCGATGCCCATGGCATTGCGCATCTCGGCGCCGGCACCGGTGGACAGCGCCATCGGCAGCACACCCATGATAAAGGCAAAAGATGTCATCAGAATCGGGCGCAGGCGCAGCCGGCTAGCCTCGATGGCGGCGGTTACGATATCGCGTCCCCGGGTCTCCAGTTCGCGGGCGAATTCAACAATAAGAATCGCGTTTTTGGTCGCCAGCCCCACCAGCACAAACAGACTGATCTGGGTAAAAATATTGTTGTCGCCGCCGCTCAGCCAGACACCGGCAATGGCCGACAGCAGACTCATGGGCACAATTAAAATCACCGCCAGCGGCAGGGTCAGGCTTTCATACTGAGCGGCCAGCACCAAAAACACCAACAGTACCACCAGCGGAAAAACCAACACCGCGGTATTGCCGGCCAGTATCTGCTGGTAAGTCAATTCGGTCCACTCGAAGTCCATACCCTTGGGCAGTGTCTCCTCGACAATAGCGGCGATGGCCACCTGCGCTTGGCCACTGGAGTAACCCGGTGCCGCATTGCCGTTGATATCGGCGGCGCGGAAGGCGTTGTAGCGCCCGGCGCTCTCCGGCCCGAAGCTTTCGCTGACGGTCAACACCGCGCCGAGCGGCACCATATCGCCGCGGTCGTTGCGCACCTTCAACTTGAGAATATCCTCGGGCGTGGAACGGAAGGGTTTATCCGCCTGGGCCACCACCCGATACGTGCGCCCGAACTGGTTGAAATCGTTGATGTAGAGCGAGCCCAGGTAAATCTGCATCGCCTCGAAAACCTCATTGATATTGAGCCCCAGCTGTTTGGCCTTGGTGCGATCGAGATCGGCGTACAACTGCGGCACGTTGATTTTGTAACTGGAAAACACACCCGCCAGTTCCGGCGCCGCGTAAGCTTTTTGTAACACCTCGCCGAGCGCGGCGTTGAGCGCTTCATCGCCGCGGTCGGTGCGATCCTGGATTTGCAGTTTGAAGCCGCCAATGGTCCCCAGCCCCTGTACCGGCGGCGGCGGGAAAATCGCGATAAATGCTTCATCGACAGCGCCGAATTTCTCCTGCAAGCGCTGGGAAATGGCTACGCCCGACAGGGAGTCGTCGGTGCGATTGTCAAAATCATCGAGGGTCACAAACACGATGCCGGCGCTGGAACTGTTGGTGAAACCGTTGATCGACAGACCGGGAAACGCCACCGCCCCGGTCACTCCCGGTTCATTGAGGGCAATGTCGGACATTTCCCGCATCACCGCCTCGGTGCGCTCCAGCGTCGCGCCGTCCGGCAACTGGGCAAAACTGACCAGGTATTGCTTGTCCTGTACCGGCACGAAGCCCTGCGGTACCTGCTGGAAACCAAAATAGGTCAACCCCAGCAACAAACCGTAAACCGCCAGCGCGGCGGACTTGTGACCCAGGATACCGCCAACACCTTTGGAGTAACCCACGGAGCTGCGTTTGAAAAAACGGTTGAAGCCGTTAAAAAAACCACCGAAGACTTTGTTCATACCCCGGGTCAGGGCGTCCTGCTTGTCGGTGTGGCTGCGCAGCAACAGGGCCGACAATGCCGGACTCAAGGTCAACGAATTAAACGCGGAAATAATCGTGGAGATGGCGATAGTCAGGGCAAACTGTTTATAGAACTGTCCGGTAAGACCGCTGATAAATGCGATGGGAACAAACACCGCCACCAGTGTCAGCGAGATGGCGATAATCGGACCGCTCACCTCTTGCATCGCTTTATAGGTGGCCTCTCGGGGGCGCAGACCCTCTTCGATATTGCGCTCGACGTTTTCAACCACCACGATGGCGTCGTCGACGACAATACCAATCGACAGCACCAGACCGAACAGTGACAGCGCATTGATGGAGAAACCAAACAGATGCATCAGGGCAAAGGTGCCCACAATAGAAACCGGCACCGCCAGCAGCGGGATAATGGAGGCACGCCAGGTCTGCAGGAACACAATCACCACCAGCACCACCAGGCCCACCGCTTCCAACAACGTCTTGACTACGGCTTTGATAGAGCCCCTGACAAACACCGTGGGATCGTAGACCACACTGTACTCGACACCTTCGGGAAAGTTCTCCCGCAACTGCTCCATCCTGGCGCGCACGTTATTGGAAATCTCTATCGCATTGGCGCCCGGCGACTGGAATATGGGCAGCGCGACGGCGCGCTTGTTGTCCAACAGGGAACGCAGCGCATACTCCGAAGCGCCCAGTTCCACGCGTGCCACATCGCGCAGGCGGGTGATCTTGCCGTCGCGGTCGGCGCGAATGATGATGTCTTCAAACTCCTCCGGCGTCTCCAGCCGGCCTTTGGCGTTCACCGGTAGTTGAAATTCAATGGCATCGTCATAGGGTGCACCCCCTATCACGCCGGCGGCAACCTGCACGTTTTGCTCGCGCACCGCGGCGACGACTTCACCGGCACTGAGGCCGCGCTCGGCAATTTTTTCCGGGTTCAACCACAGGCGCATGGCGTAGTTGCCGGCGCCGAACAGGCGCACCTGACCCACACCCTCGATACGCGCCAGTTCGTCTTTTACGTTCAACACGGCATAGTTGCGCAGATACAAGGTATCGTAGCGATCGTTGGGCGAGGTAAGGTGCACCACCATTGTCAGGTCCGGCGAACTCTTAACCGTTGTAACACCCAGTTGCCGGGTCACGGCGGGCAGCCGGGGCAGCGCCTGTGACACCCGGTTTTGTACCAGTTGTTGCGCCAGGTCCGGATCGGTGCCGATTTCAAAGGTGACGGTGAGCGTTACCAGGCCGTCGGCGGTCGACTGGGAGTACATATAAAGCATGTTCTCCACCCCGTTTATTTCTTCTTCCAACGGCGTGGCGACCGTTTCGGCCACCACCTCGGGGTTGGCACCGGGAAACGACGCATTGACGACCACCGTCGGCGGCACCACTTCCGGGTATTCGGAAATCGGCAGTTGGAACATGGAAATAAGACCGGCCAGGAAAATACCGACCGACAGCACGCCCGCGAGAATCGGTCGATCGATAAACGCTTTAGAAATATTCATGGTTGTTGCTCTCTTGATACTGTCGTTGTCGGAATCGGTTTTGTTGCCGGCGTTATCGTTACTGGCACTACTACTGCCATCACTGTCGTTACTTTCGGCACTACTCCCACCTGTGCTGCCGGCTCCAAACCAGGCCGAGGTTTGTAACCGCGAGTAGGCTCAGATCAGAATGGCGCTCGCTTCAGGCGCCATTAGGCGCAGATCAAAGTCGGGGCGGCACCTCAGCGAGTGGCCACCAGACCGTCTTGCGCCGCCGTGCTGATATCCACCGGCGCTACCTGCATATCGGGGCGCACCCGGTGCAGGCCGTTGACGATAACCCGCTCGCCCGGCGCCAGGCCCGACAGCACGACCCGCTGGCCGCCGAGGGTGCGACCGAGTGTGACCTCGCGATAGGACACCCGGCCGGCGGCATCGACGGTGTAGACAAACTTGCGGTCCTGATCCGTGCCGATAGCGCGCTCGCTAACCAGCAGGGTGTCATTTTTTTCGGCGGAGCCGAGGCGCACATTGGCATACATACCGGGCACCAGAGCGCCGTCGCTGTTTTCAAAAATGGCCCGGGCGCGGATGGTGCCGGACTGGGTGTCGAGGCGATTGTCAAAGGCGTGAATTTGCCCTTGGTACACCACACTGGTGTCCCCGGCGAGCGTCAGTTCCACCGGCATGGCAGCCGCCGGACCGGTGCCGGCCAAGGCGCCGGCGCGCACGACCTTGATATAAGTCTGCTCATCGACGTCGAACTCGGCGTAGAGGCGATCATTGGCGATGATGGTGGTCAGCACCGGCGCATTGGCCCCCGCCTCAACGACATTGCCGGCGGTTATTTCCGCGCGACTGATGCGCCCGGCCACCGGCGCTGTGATATGGGCGTATTCGAGGTCCAACTGCGCCTGCTGCAGGGCGGCCCGGGCGGCGTCGATACTGGCCGCCGCTACCCGGTAGTCGTTGAGGCGGGTGTCGTAGATGCTCTGGGAGATCAATTGCTTTGCGATCAGCCCCTCGGCCCGCCGCCACTCCAGCTTGGCCAGGCGGGTGCGGGATTCGGCGGATGTCAGGGCGGCCTCGGCACTGGCCACAGCGGCCTCAAACGGCCGCGGATCGATGATGTAGAGCGGATCACCCGCCGCCACCACCTGCCCTTCGGCAAACAGCACCCGGTGAATGGTGCCACTTACCCGGGGGCGCACATCCACCTGGTCGACGGCGGTCAGGTGCCCGGAGAATTGACTCCACAGGCGCAGTGGGCGGGACTCGAGGGTGACCACATCCACCGCCGGCAGGGCCGCCGCCGCCGGCACCTGCTCGGCAGCGGCAACCTCGGGTGCGTAACGAACGGCGCCGATACCGGCAACCAGTGTGGTTAGCGTGGCGATCGCCGCCACGGCGGTACGGGTTTTGAACACTCGGCTGACAGATTTCATGACCTTATTCTCCCGACAGATTCTGATTTGGACTGAAATTAAACAGGGGTTGGACCAACACTGGATACATACCGGTTGGTACGGGAATGGCTGCAATGATATTCATACCGGTTGGTATGTGTCAACCGGTTTTCTCACAAATCAAAGTAATGTTTGTAACAGTTTGATTTTGCTAGCGAAAAAAAATCGACAGAAAAGCCGCAGGAGACGGGCTGTCGATGGCGCTTGAAACAGCACCGGCGGTTATATTCCGATCAGTATGTTTCTAAGGGCCAGTTCAGGACTGTCTAATCAGGGCCAGTTCAGGACTGTTTAATCAGGGCCAGTTCAGGACTGTCTAATCAGGGCCAGTTCAGGACTGTTTAATCAGGGCCAGTTCAGGACTGTTTAAACTGGCGCAAGGGCGTATTGCGGCACACAAGCCGGAGCGGGTTCTGGCCACCGGTTCCCCCCCCCTGCCGAAGAGCAGTGTCTTGACTTGGAGTAGAAGCTGCTCGATCCCTTTTTTAGCACTGTGAATTAGCTCAGTGCGTCCGAAAAATACCACTGCACAGGAGAGCGGCAATCGTCACCAATAACGGAGGCAAGCGGCTCCTAAGCCGCCGACAGTGGCTCGCCATCGCCTTGCACCCCGCCCTGGCGGTATTCCTGCTTGAGATCGACGAGCCGATAGAGCCCCTCGCGCAAGTCCTCCTTGACCATATCCAGACTGCGGTAGACGCGGCCGAACACCAACAGGCCCTCGATATACTGGTGCAGCAGTCGCCCCACCTGGCGCGGCTGCGGATCACCGTTCAAAACCCCCTCGGCCTTGAGGTTGCGTATCAGTGCGGTGTTGTACGTCAGCGCGTTTTCAGACATTTCCAGGGCCGCCTGTCGCACTTTCTGGTCATCGCAACCACACTGGGCACCGGCGGTAAAAATGGGACAGCCCGTCACCGGCATACACTCCACGGCGTTGCGCTCCTCCTTTTCAATAATGAAGCTGATCAGGTTCTCCAACTGCTCTAAAGCGGTGTAGGACGGTGAAAACAGGGTATCCAGCTCTTTTTTGGTAATTTCCCAATCGTGCTGGCAGGCCGCATAAAAGAGGTCGGCTTTGGTTTCGAAGTAGTGGTAGAAACTGCCCTTGGTGACTCCGGCTTGCTTGCAGATTTCAGCGACGCCGACGTCGCTGTAGCTACTCTGCCAGATCAGCGTAATAGCAGTTTCCAACAGTTTCTCTCTGGTATCAGTCAACTTAGGCATAGCACCGCCTCGGCATTATTATAGAGTGCAATAATTATACATACCGGTTGGTATAGTTCAAGCCATTGCGGTCTGATAGGTTCATCCCCACAGTGCCGGCACCGGCGCGGAGACGACGCCGCGGTCATAGCTCAGGCCGTGGTCGCGATCCTCAGTGAGAAACAGGGGGCCGTCGAGGTCGACGTAGCGGCACTTTTGCGCAATTAAAAACGCCGGCGCCATGCCCAGGGAGGTGCCCAGCATATTGCCCACCATCAGCTCCAGCCCCAGCGCCTGAGCCCGCTCGGCAAGGTCCAGCGCCTCGGTCAGGCCACCGGTCTTATCGAGTTTGATATTGATCATCTGGTAGCGCCGCGCCGCCTGCTCCAGCTCCGTGGTATCGAGGCACGACTCGTCGCCACACAGGGTAACCGGTGAATCGTAACCTTCCAGCTCAGTGTCGCCGCCACGGGGCAATGGCTGCTCGATCATCGCCACCCCCAACTGTTTGAACTTCGGCGCCAGCGCCACTAATTGCTCGAAAGTCCAACCCTGGTTGACGTCGACGATAATCTCGGCGTCGAGCCGTGCCGCGCGAATCGCCTGCAGGCGCTCGATGTTTTTCTCATGGTTCAGCTTGACCTTGATACGCGGGGTATCGAGACTGCGCGCCGCCGCGGCCATCCGCTCCGGCGTATCCACACCGAGGGTGTTGACGGTGGTGATTCGACCCGGTTCGATACCGGTCAATTGCCAGACGGACGCCGCCCCCGACTTGACCTCGAGGTCCCACAGCGCGCAATCGATGGCGTTGCGGGCGCCGCCCCTGGGCAGCAGTTCGCGCAGGGCCTGGCGATCGGCCCCACCCTCCAGCGCCGCTTTGGCGGTTTGCGCCTGTGCCAGAATCGAATCGGCGCTTTCGTTCTCGTAGTAGATGCCGGTGGCCTCTCCGCGCCCGGTAATCCCCCCGTCGCTGATCTGCACCAGCAACACTCGCAGCTCGGTAAATGTATAACCGGTAATGCTAAAAGGGCTTTTGAGTTTCCAGGACTCGATGGTAAAGCTGACATTGCGCATTAAACAATCTCCTTACAATTGACGACAACGAATCGCAACAATTCGCCGGTACTGTTTTTATACGAGCAATTTGGTTTTATGAGTAATTCGGCTTTATGGGTAATTCCGTTTTATGAATAACCCGGGTTCAGAAGCAGCGGCGAATATGCGCCACTATCGGCTCGCAGCCATCGGTCATCGGATCGACACACGGTAGACCCAACTCCGTGCTCAGCGCCGCCAGGTAGGGCTCGCGCTCCGATGCCGCCAGTCCGGTGGTATTGACACAGACACCCACACACTGGATATCGGCGCTGGTAATGCGCCCGCAGCGCAGATTGAGGTCGATACATTCGGCAATGGTCGGTATCCGGGCCTGGGGGGAACCGATGATATTGCGCCGGTCGGCGGCGTGGCAAACCACTATGGCGTCGGGCTGGGAGCCGTGCAGCAACCCGAGGCTGACACCGGCGTAGGCGGGACTGAACAACGAGCCCTGGCCCTCGATCACATCCCAGTGCTGCGGATCGTTATCCGGCGTCAGTACCTCGGCGGCACCGGCGATAAAGTCCGCCACTACCGCATCTATGGGCATACCGTTGCCGGCAATCATAATGCCGGTCTGGCCGGTAGCGCGGAAGCTGGCGTTGATACCGGCGCCGCTCATCGCCGCGGCCAATGCCAGGGCGGAATATTTTTTCCCCACCGCACAGTCGGTGCCCACCATCAGCAGGCGCCGGCCGCTGCGCTTGTTACCGCTGCCAATCGGCAGGCCCGGCGGCGGCACCCGCACGTTGACCAGCGCGGCGCCGGAGGCCTGCGCCGCCGCTACAATTTCCGGAAAGTCCTCCAGCCGCAGATGCAACCCGTTAACCACATCCAGACCGGCCGCGGCCGCCTCGGCCAGCACGCTGATCCAGCGCGGACCAACCGAACCACCGATGGGCGCAACGCCGATCAGAATACTCTTCACCCCCGCTGCGACGGCCTGTTGAATATCCATGTCGGGCACGCCCAAATCGAGGCTGTTACCCGCAAAGCGCAACTGCCCCGCCACCTGCTGCCGGCGCCACTGCACGATACCGAAACCGGTCTTGGCGAAGGACGGCACGTCGGTATCGCCGATAAAAACCAGGTATGGGGCCCGGAGTTCAATTTGAGTTACATCTGTCATAAAAAAAGCACCTGTCGGTGGTAAAAGCACTCATCCGCAGCCGGGGCCCAGCCTAAGTCATGCGACTTACCCACTGGGCAGTAACCGGGGGCGCAGCCCCAGCGGAGCCGATACAACCACGGTGTGGGATTCGGTACAGGCCGGCCGCCTGCCGAACGCTATAAGAAAACAAATCAGCACCAATGTCGATAAGCTTGCTGATCCTATTTTATGCTACAGTAGCGCCAATTAGCGCCACTCATGTTGAAATCATCACCCTAATTGCGAGAAACCCGCAGTGAGAGAGTCAATACAGAGAGAATTTGCCGACAACCTGGGCTTGTTATGCAGCTTCTATCCATCGGTCACCGAGGTTTGCCGGCGCCTGAAAATCAACCGGTCCCAGTTCAACAAGTACCTTGGCGCCGCCGCCTTTCCGGCCCGTCACACCCTGCGCAAAATCTGCGATTTCTTCGGCGTCGAGGAATACGAGATCCTGCTGCCCGCACACCAGTTCCGGCAGTTGCTGCAGGTGCGGCCCAGTAAACTCACCAGCACCGCCCCGCTGTTCAGCGATCATATCGGGCAATTGCAAAGAGCCAGCTCAGGTGCTATCGCCAACTATGCGGGCTTTTATTTTGAATACTACTATGCCATGACCTACCCGAGTTCGATTCTGCGCACGCTGGTGTCGCTGACCTGGGACGGCGAGACGGCCCGGTTCAGTCGCCTCGAGAGGCTGCCGCGGGAAAACGGCAGCGGGCGCGGTCCCAGTCGCCGCTACCACGGTGCGGCTTTCTACCTGGCCGAGCGATTATTTTTGTTGGACTACGACTCCCTGACCCAGAACGAAATCAGCCAGACCATACTGCTGCCTACGTACAATAACCGCACAACTTATCTGACCGGTCTCAAGCTCGGGGTGACGGCGCAAAGCCTGCGCCTGCCCACCTGCGCCCGCGTCGTCTACGAGGTGTTGGGAGCCAATATCAATCTGCGCGCGGCGCTGCGGCTGTGCGGTTTGTTCGACAGGGAATCCGATGCGGTGGCGGCAGATGTAAAACGCCTGATCGACAACACAGCACCCAGCGGCGACCATCATTTTGCGGCGGTTACGGTTTAGGTCGGACAGTGTCGGGGGCAGCACCCGGATAACAAGGCAGAAGCCGGTGGATTCGGACTGGCATATACTGCTTTAACAGCGAGTATTTCTCCCTGGCTGATTCCGGTATCGCCTTGGAGCAGGCTTGGCGTCGAAGCCACAGCACGGACGGGCCTCTTTTGGGAGCCGGTTTTGACAGCGTGCTCGGGGGACTGGCCCAGGCAATACCCTATATGCACCCTATAGCGATTCGCTATGGTTGATATCCAGAGAAAACTCCAAGATACTGGCGGAGTAACCGCTCAAGAGATTCAAGAGATTATTGGTACGGCTATGGTAGCTCTCCCCTCTTTACCGGGCACCTTCTGACAATCTATTGCTAAAGCGCGCCCCTGCCAGCGGCGCTATGCGTCGGCAAAGGAGTAATTATGAGAAAAAGCTATGGAAATATTCTTACCCTGTTAGTAGCCCTCGTGCTGTCAACTAGTGCCTATTCCAGCGGATGGTCTGGAGTGAGTACGGTGGAAAGAATATATGCACTTGACAACCACCGAGTGCTAATAAAGTTGTCGGATTTTGCCAACCCAGATAATTGTTCCACTGACAGTAACGGAGATGTAATAATTAATTCGGAAACACACTCAAATTGGTTTTCGATGTTGTTGGCAGCATATATGTCAGGTAAAACAGTCGATATATATGTTGCCAGTACATGCACGACGATTTGGGCAGATACATCATACGCCGATGTAGGGCATGTGCGCTTGCGATAAAGGGTTGCGGAATAGGGGTCGTGCGGAATAGGGGTCGTAGTGCTTGATAATTGACCAATCACCTTTCCTGACAAATCATCTAATCAGGCCCGAAGGCACTTCCTTAAGCGTATTTGCATCAATTTACTGATATCCACCCCAGTCGAATCGGTCTCGATTAAGCGTACTGAAGGGAGGTCTGGCTCTAGCTGCAGCCTTCAGAAACTCTCGACAGCGGGGATGCTGTCGCGACCAACAGTAGGCGCTTTAGGCGAGCCCCCAGGGAGGGCTCATCGGGGGGACGCCTGGTCCGTGTTTCTGAAGGCTGCAGCTAGAGCCAGACCGGTCAATTAGCACATATTTGCTTATGGAAGTGCCATTCTTATCAGGCCCCTTATTCTTCTTTCTCAGTATCCAACACCAACTCGCAACGGACACCGCACCGGGCGTCCGGTCACTGATCGCGCCGCAGCGCCAGGCCGCGCCGGTAGACCAGGCGAACCAGCGCCCGCAGCCTGCGCTCGAGCGCCTTATTGTCATCCATAAGATCGGAGACATTGACCAGCAATACAAACCCCATGTCGTGGTACTGGTCGTAAAACATCTGCGTAGTCGCGCCCGGATCGGAGCCGTCGTGGCCGAATAGAAAACCGTCGTTGACCCAGAATATACCCTGACTGCCCTGCAACGTCGGCAGCTCGGTTTGCGGGCTCAACATGGCGTCCACACTCGCGGCATCAGCGATGCGCCGGTCGTCCAACTCACCTCCCCTCACTATAGCCAGCAGATAGCGGGCCATATCCGCGGCACTGCTTTTCAAGCCGCCGTCGGCCCAGGTTGCGAGCGCATATTCGGGCAAGGGCACCGGTTTGTCCCCGTCGATAACGTAACGCACTGCGGGTCTTTCGCCGCCGCCGTCAAAGCGGCTGTTGAACCAATGAGTGTCGCGCATTCGCAGAGGCGTAAAGATATTTCTCTCGGTCCAGGTTTCAAAATCCGTGCGTGTCGCCACCGCCAGCATCCGCGACGCCAGGGCCGCGCCCACATTCGAATAAAAGTGCACCGCGCCGGCAGGCGCCGCCAGAAAGTTTTCCGCCGCGTCATACAGTGACCCGCCCCGCTGCAGGTAATCGGCCAAAAAAACCGCCTGTTCGGTGCGCACCGGCGTAGGGCAGTCCAACATACCCATAGCAGCGGCGAGACTGGCTTTGCTTTGTTCTATATAGTAGCCGCAAAAATAAACGTCGCTGTCCTTGATGCCGGCAGTATGGCTCACCAGATGTTGCAACGTAATGTCCGCCCCCGGTGTATTGGGACTGTCCACCCGCAACGGCATCGGCAAATCTCCCATGCGGGTATCCAGTGCAATCAGCCCCTGTTCAACGGCCTGCGCTACCGCCACGCCGATAAAGGTTTTGCTGACGGAAGCCAAATTGAACGGTGTGCGCGCCGTTACCTTTCTCGCTTTGCCTATATCCGCGTAACCGGCAGCGTGGGTTGCCAGCACAGCGCTGTCGCTCACCCAGGCGGCGGCCAACCCCGGCACCAAAGCATCGCCCATCAGCGTCTGCAGCCGCACCGAAAATTCCGTTGCGGACAGGCTGATGTCGATGTCAAACCCAGCCAGCGCCTGGGTGACGGCGGGGAACATCCCCCAGACAGCACCGTTGAAACTGGTTACCGGCACTCTCCGATCGGGCACTATACCCACCGCCTCGTGCACGCGACCCCCGGCGTCATAGTAGACTTCATGGGAAAGCCCCAATTCCCATCCGGAAGCCAGGGTGAAGTCGAGGATATCGGACAATATGCCCCGGGTAGGCTGTCCGATATGAGTCACGTTCGGCAACTGCCGCAACGCCAGAGTGAATATCTCGGCGGCACTGGCAGTGTCCGGCCCGGTGATCAAAGCGACCGGCACTTGCAGGCGCCGCCCCGAATGTGGCTGCAGATAAGTTTCTGCACGCGCGGTGGCTCTGCCGCGGTTATATTTTTCTTTGGCAAACACCAGCCGTTTTTGATCGGCAAACCGACCGGCAATGGCCAGCGCGATCGAATCGGCGCCGCCGCCGTTGAAGCGCACATCCACAACCAGTGCGGTGACTCCGTGCAGGTCATCCAAGACGCCGTCCATCACTTTCTCAACAGCCGCCAGATCCGCCGCCGTGTTGAGCAACAGATCATCCCGGCGCGGGGCAAAGCCCTGCATCTGATTGATCTGCAAATAACCGACATTGCCGTCGAGCCGGCCCCATACCATGGCGGGAGCACCGCCATCACTTTCCACCAAAGCCAGGTCACCGTCAATGTGGGCGGTCTCGAGGCGCCGGTTGAAATAATTGATCACCGCCGCACGGCCGCTGCGATCGCCACCGCGGGCCAGGTTAGCGGTAACTTTCCAGTCTCGAGGTACACCCGGGCTGTAGCCCTTTTTCAATTCCCCGGTTGCCACCACCAGAGATACATGACCGTCGTCCAGCGGCGACAGCATCTCGGTCAGCAGATCAAAAAGCTGGGTCTGGGTAGTGGTAGCTGTCACTCGGGGACGGTGTTGCGTATAGCGTTGCTGCCAGTCCACGCCACGCTGTGCAAAAAAGGGGTAGTAGTCGTTGAAGGCGTGCCAGAAATGCTGGAAAGTTGACTCCGGATCAAACGACGCGGCCACATCGACCCCGTGACAACTTTGCGGCAGCGCCTGCGCCCGCGCAAAGTAAATGCGATCGGTTTCGGCGCCGCCGGCGGGAATCAGCGACAGTTCGGCAACGCCGGTTTCAACTCGCACATCGCGCAGATACTGCCCGGCCTCGGCCAGTGATGCAAAGCGCAGACCGGCCGCACAGGTTGCGCGCGTATGGTAAAAGGTTTGCAGCGCATCCGCTTCGATTCGCAGGATAAGGCCGGTGCCCGGCGCTATCCAGGTGCCGGTAACGGCGGCCAGCGACACCGGCGCCTGGGGTTTGCTGCCGGCGTGGAAACCGCAACCACTCAGCAGCAACACCGCCGTAAACACCGACAGATACGGGCGACACAACGCATGAACCATGGTCTTCTTCCTATCATGGTGAGAGTGGTATAGGGAGTATAGTCGAGCCGCATCCAGGATCATCAGCATTTGTCCTTGCCATTCGCGACCGGGGCTCCGCGCTCGGGTTTACCCGGGGACGAGTTGTGCCTGGCAGCTTCGTCCCGGGCGGGATTTTCCACGGCAGAGTGGCCGGTTGACGAGTTGCCCGCTGCAAGCGGCGGCCAGCTCAATATCACTCTCGCGCCGCCCAAGGGGCTGACATCGATTTCGATGGTGCCACGGTGCCAACGGGCAATCTGCGCCACTATCGCGAGCCCGAGGCCGTGACCGCCGGAACGGCGGTCACGGCTTTGATCGACCCGCGTAAACGGTTCGAACAAACGCTCTCTTTCCTGCGGCGCAATACCGGGACCGTCGTCGTCGACCCATAACCGGTAGCGACCGGCGCGGCGCTCACCGCCCACTTGAATGGCGTGCTCGGCGTAGCGTTCGGCATTGGACACCAGGTTGCGCAGCAACCGCGCCATCAGTACTTGATCAAACTGCGCCTCAATACCCGCGTCGGCCACGGCGATAGTCAGGGGTTTTCTGACCTCCTTTTTCAGGCCTTCAACCTGCTCGGCGATCCATCCCCCGAGTGATCGCGTCTCGATAAACAGAGCCGGCTCGGCCCGTTCCATTTTGGCATAGTCGAGCATCTCGTCGATCAGCACATCCATATCATCCAGGTCATCGGAGATACCCACCATAAGGCGATCCCGTTCCGGTTGTTCCGGTGCCTCATCCAACAACTCTAATTGAAACCGAATTTTAGTAATCGGCGATCGCAACTCATGGGAGACGGCGTTGGTCAACTGGCGGTGGCTCTGGAACAGGCGCTGTATTCGCTCGGCCATTTGATTGAACGCCCGGCTCAGCACCGGCATCCCCGACAGGCCGGTTTTAGCGCGCACCTGGAGATTTCCCTCGCTAAAGCTCAGCGTAGTGCGGGCCAGGCGGGTGATCTTGTACTGCTGCCAACCAACCCAGAACAACAGCAGCAGCCCCAGCAAACCGGCCATGGTCAACAGATACCAGAGTTCTAGGTTCTCGACGCTACTCGTCGTGCCTAAAGGCCCGATCCGGGCCACCACGCCCTCGGCGATCGATCCGAACATCACCCCGTTGTCCGCATCTGCTACTAAAAACTCCCCGCGGTTCAACACGGCAAGTTCCCCATCATCGAACTGCCAGTCGTCAATCGGCCGGCTCTCTACCGGCAGGTTCGACCGGGCGTTGATATCCTCCAGCAGTTGGCGCCACTGCGTCTCGCTGTAGTGCAGGTAGAGTTTTTCCATCAGGATGAAGCCACCGATATAGTCGCGGGTCAGGTCCTGCGTTATCTCCTGTTGAAAGGTCAGGTAAAAAAATCGCTCCAGCACACTGGCCCCCAACACCAGTACCACCACCAGTGACAGATAGAGCGGAATGAAGAGTCTCACCATGATGTATCCTCGACCCGGCTACAGTGCGGCTGTCAATATCCCCACATTATAGAAGCTGGTTTATGACTGCCAAGCGACTGCCGGGGCACTCGGTGGCACGCCTCGACGCCCGGCAGCGCTACCTTCGTTGCCGGACCATCGCGGCCACACAGAGCGACAGTGGAGTCACCGGGCGGGAACCGCCGGCACAACACGCATTCTGCGTCATGGCCGATGCTCATTGGGATCTCAGGGAATCATAGTGCCGCAGACGGGTGGCTGACTCTGTCATCCTCGTGAAAGGTTTTGTATAGATAGTGTAAGCAGCGGCCTTACCACTGGTCCGTGACGAACAGATAACCCTTGCCACGCACGGTAATAATACGCTTGGGCAGGCCCTTGTTGTCGCCGAGCTTGCGCCTGAGCGCGACAATGCGATTGTCGATGGAGCGATCCAGGCCATCGTGCTGCACACCGCGGGTGGCCTGCATGATAGCGTCCCGGGACAGGGATTGCTCAGGATTTTCCGCCAGCAGGCACAGCAGCTCGAACTCCGCATCGGTCAATACCACCGGCGTGCCGTCCAGTGTCACCTGGCGGCGGCCCCGGTGCACAGACAACCCGCCGTAAACAATTTCATCTGTCGCAGCAGAGGTCGCACCGGGCTGCTCGAACTCTTCGCGCCGCAGCAAGACCCGGATCCTGGCCAGCAGTACTCGCGGGTGGATGGGCTTGGTGACGTAGTCGTCAGCGCCGATCTCCAGGCAGGCCACCTGGTCCATGTCTTCGTCACTGGCGGTCAGCACCAGAATACGGCCCCGGTACCAGGTGCGCAGTTCCCGGCATACCGACAGGCCGTCCATCTCCGGCAACATCAGGTCGAGAATGATCAGGTGGGGCTGGGTATCGCGCGCCTGCGCCAGGCCGCTTTTGCCATCAATGGCGTAGGCGACCTCGAAGTGGTGCTTGCCAAGATAGGTGCCTACCAGATCGGCCAGTTTTACATCGTCTTCTACTACCAGGATACGCTGGGTCTCAATCTGCATCAGCGAGCACTCCATAGCGACCCACAACAACGTCTTTCACCATAAACCACTTGTACATGTCCGGAACAACCCTGGGGCCTGTCTACACTACTCGACGGAAGCTTAAAGGGCCCGGGGGAAAATGTCCAAAAAAACGCCAGCGGCGCTCAGGCCGGCGGCGGCGTGGCGAGTTCCCGCCCTGTGACCGTGTCCAATGCAGAATCTGACTCAGGGCCGGTAGCGATCTGCGTAAAACCAAAATCTTCGAGGATGGCATACATCGCCGGCAGCACAATCAAGATCAACAACGTGGAAGTGACAATACCGAAAGCAATGCTGGTCACGAGCGGCACCAAAACCTGGGCCTGCAGGCTGGTTTCAAATAACAGCGGCGAGACACCTGCCACGGTCGTAAACGAGGTCAGGAAAATGGCGCGAAAGCGTTGCTGCGAAGCCAGGCACGCCGCCGCGTGCACCGTCATCCCGGCGCGGGCGTTGCGCTTGACGAATTCCACCAGCAGTATGGAGTCGTTCACCACAATGCCGGCCAGCGAGACAAACCCGATCATGCTCGGCATGGTGAGGTCGAGCCCCATGATCAGGTGTCCCCAGATCACCCCGATAAGCGCCAGCGGAATGGCGAGCATCACGATAATAGGTTCGAGGTAATTCCTGAACTGTAAGCTCAACAACAGAAAGATACCCAGTGCCCCCAGCATAAAGGCAAAGCGCAGCGACTGGCCGGTGACGGCGGCATTTTTCACCTCGCCCTCAAACTCGACGCGTACATCCGGATACCTCTGCAACAACTCGGGCAAATAGTTGACCCGGGTATGGTCGATGACTTCCCCCGTATTGGCGATATCCCCATCCACATCGCCGAACACCGATACCGTGCGCAGATTGTCGACCCGGTGAATACGGGCAAAAGCGCGCGATTCGGTCACCTCGGCAATCGCCGATAGCGGTACCGCCTGGCGGGTCTGCGGGTGGATGATCGCCAGGTAATCAAAATCCGTCAGACTGTCCCTGGAGGCGGCATCCAACTGTACCTCGATTTCGTAATCTTCATCCTCAAACTGTACGTCGTCGACCTTGTGACCCTGATAGGCGCCGCGCAGCTGGGTGGCAATAGTCTCGGCACTGATACCCGTCGCCAGCGTGCCCGGCAACATCCGCACATTGATCTGCGGTTTGCCGGGCCGCAAATCGTCCATGATGTCCACCACGCCGGGGTAGCCGCCAAGCCATTGCTGCAACTCATAGGACGCCTGCGACAACTGCTCGAGATCGCGCCCCGACAGGCGAATATGCAAAGCCCGCCCGGCCGGTCCCAGCACCGGCTGTTTGTACTGGAGATTGATCACCCCGGGCAAATCGCCGACATGTTCACGCCAGATGCGGGCAAGGGTATCGAGACTACTGCGGCGGCTTTCGGCCGCCACCAAATCGACGCTCACCGTCGCCACATGGGCGCCGGCTTCAAAGGCGTCGGCGTTTTGGTTGTAACTGACATTGATATTGCGCAGCAGGCTGCGCCCCTCCACCGCCAGCAAGTCGCCATCTGTTGCCTGCAGCCCCGCGATCACCTCCGCGACCACCGCCTCCGTGCGACTCAGCGCCGTGCCCTGCGGCAAGAGGATACGGGCCTGAATCACATCGCCGTCAAGATCGGGAAAAGCCTTGAATTTCAGGATACCGGTGGGCAGCATGGCCACACTCAACAACAGCACCGCAATGGCGCCACCCACTGCGGCATAACGATACTGCACAGCCAGCTCAACGTAGCGACCCAGCGCCTCGCGCCGACGTTCGAACCAGCGGGTAAACGCCTGCTTCCATTTCGGCATGTCGTCGTCATCACCTGCGCGCTCGAGCGCATGCTTCAGATGGTGGGGCAGAATCAGAAACGCCTCCACCAAACTCACGCTCAACACCGAGATCAAAACGATGGGCAGGACCCGCAACACCTGACCGATATCGCCTTGTAACGTCACCAGTCCGCCGAAAATCAGCAGGGTGGTCACAAAGGAGGACAGCACGCCGCGCGCCACCAGTTTGGTACCGTCCACCACGGCCTGAGCCGGCGCCTTGCCCTTCTGATACTCGCTGGCAATGCTTTCGGAAATAACAATGGCGTCATCCATCAGGATACCGATGGCAATCAGCAACGCCACCAGACTGATCATATTGATGGAGATACCGAGCCAGGTGATCAACAGGAAGCTGCCGAGAAAAGACACGGGCAGTCCCATGGCGACCCAAAAGGTATAGCGCCAACTGAAAAACAGGTACAGTGCCAGGATAACCAGCAATAACCCCTGCCAACTGTTTTTCACAATCAACTGCAGGCGATCCTTGACGATCGACGCCATATCCTGGGTCAGGCTCAGCGCAATGCCCTCGGGCAACACGCGGTTTTCCCGCTCTACAAATTCACTGACCGCATCGAAGACCACCAGACTGTCGTCGATCTTGTTTTTATAAACCTGCAGGATCGCCGCGGCGCGGCCGTTGAAAACGATGCGATCCTCTTCCTCTTCAAAAGCATCGGCGATGGTTGCGATATCCCCCAGCCGCACCTCGGCGCCGTCTTCACCGGCGATCACAATCAGCTCGGCCAGCTGCTGCGGCGTGCGCCTCAGATCGGTAAAGCGAATCTGGTGCACGCCGCGATCGGACTCGATATCGCCGGCAGGCAGGTCGACGGCCTGTCGCGCCACCCGGTCGGCAATATCGACCACACTCAACCCGTATTGCCGCAAATTGTAATCCGGAATCTCAATCTGTAGCTGATGGGTGGAAAAACCGGTGACGGTAACAATGGGAACGTCGGGGTGTTGCAGCAGTCGCTCGCGATAATACTCCGCCAGTCGCTTCAACTCCGCGCGGCCGACATCGGCACTGATGGCCACGCCGATCACCTGATTAGTGCGCCCGAGTTCCTCCACCACCGGAATTTCCGCCGCATCCGGAAACGTATCGATGCCGTCGACCGCCGTATTAATATCGTCGATAAACTGCTGCATATCGCCAAGTTCGAGCATTTTCAGTGTCATAGCGCCGAGGTTGTCCTTGGCCTCACAGCGTCTTTCATCGATAAAGCTGATGCCGTCGGTGGCGTCTTCGAGCGGCTGGCAGATACTCTCCTCCACATCGGCCGCGGCGGCACCCGGATAGACCACCGATACTTTCACTTCGAACGCTTCGATGTCCGGAAACGTCTCGCGTTTCATGGATGGCAGTGTCGCGATACCCGCACACAGAAAAACCACCATCATGATGTTGGCGGCGGTGGGGTGAAGAGCGAAATAGCGGATCACTTGAAGACGCCCCCGCCCGCCGCCAGCAAATCGATTTCCCGCTCCGTTGCCGGCCGGTGACGGGGATTGAGCTTGACGCCGGCCACCGCCGGTACCAGATCGGTCACTATGACCCTTTCGCCGTCCTCGACCCCCGCTTCCACCACTGCCAGTTCACCTTGCAGGAATGCCACCGCGATCGGGCGAATTTCCAGCGTATCGTCGGCGCGGGCGATATAGACCCGGCCCGCATGGATAGCGCGGCGAGGAATAACCTGCCGGGGTTGCGCCGGAGCCTGCAACTCCACTTCCGTATACATGCCTTCCAATAGCGGCGGGCGCTGACCCGGCACAATTTTTTCGTAAGAGTTATCAACTGCAACGACAATCGCTATCGTGCGGCTGTCGGCGTCCAGGGCCTCGCCGATACGCACCGCCCGCCCTTCCCAGACGGCGCTCTGCGGCGCGCCGACCAGGCGCACGGTGACGTCGAGCTGCAAGTGTTCGAGAATATCCGGGGGCGTGCCCCGCACTTCGGCGGCGGCGCCCGGTGCCAGACCCAACACCAGCGCCCGCGCGTGCAGCAACGGCATTTGCGCCTTGATTTCGACCTGGGATATATCGGCGGCCCTGAACAACGCCGTGCCACTGGCGACAAACTCCCCGGCTTCCACATGCACGGCACCGATGCGAGCCGTAAACGGCAATGCGATATCGGTGCGCGCCAGGTTGCGTTGCTGCTCTTCCACCTGCGCCCGGGCGCGGGCGATCTGCGCCTCGATAACCTGGCGGCGGGTGGGAAACAACGCGAGCTGGCTATTCAGATTCTGCACCTCCTGGCGCAGATTCAGCAGGCTCTGCTCCTCGCGATCGGCATCTGACTGCGACACCGACCCCTGCTGCGCCAGGCGCTTGATACGCTGCAGTTCCTGTTCTCCCAGGCCCAGCCGGCGCTGGGAGATCTGCAATGACACTTCGGTATTGCCCTGCTCCACGGCCAGTTCCTCGAGACTGGCCCGATGGGAGGCCAGATCGGCGCTGGCCTGCGCCAGCGCCAGATCGTAGTGGGTGCGATCAATGCTGACCACCAGCGTGCCCTGAGGCAGGGTCGCACCCTGCTTTAATTGTGGGTGCACAAATATCACCTTGCCAGCCACCTCCGTGTTGGCCTCAAGCACGGTGGTGGGGGTGACTGTGCCGTACCCCAGAGCACGGGATTTGTAGGGCAGCGTTCTGGCTTCGATAAACTCCACTGTCCTGGCGACTGTGTTTTGCGCATCGTGATCGACGCCCGGCGTCAACTTCAACAGGGCCACCACCACGAGCACAGCGGTGACGACGATCACCGGCAGGCTCAGACGGCGTTGGAGCAGTGAGCGTAGCATCATCCATCCTCCCGCAGTTGCGGCGCTGCTGCGCAACCGGCAATAAAAAGGGTAAAGGTGTGCCGGACCCAGGGTTCCACATCCATGCGGTAAAGATCAAAGTCGACAGCGTCTTTAAGCATAGGCGCAGCGACAAACGGGAACGCCAGCAGACTGATTAAAGAGGTGCGCGCGTATTCAATATCCAGGTCCTCGCGAAATTCGCCGCATTGAACCAACTCTTCGATCAGGCCGCGGATCATAGCCTCATTTTTTCTGACAATGTTTTGGATAAACAAACGCCGCAGTTTACCTTGCTGCAGTACCACTTGATCGATGATCAGACGCGAGATCCAGGGATGATCGTGATGCAGGCAGACAAAGGTCCTGATCAGCGTTTGCAGTTTCTCCAGTGGTGCCACGGTGGGATCGGCGCCGAGGCGCCCCAGGGTCTGGAACGCCTCATCGCCGATACCGCGCTTCAACACCTGAAAGAATAAATCTTCCTTGCTGCCGAAATAGTAGCTGATCATCGCCGAATTAAGCTTCGCCTCGGCGCCCAGTTCGCGGATAGATATATCCGTATAGCTCTTTGTTTTCAACAACTTAGCGGCAGCTTTCAGGAGCGAGTCGCGGGCTTTTGCCTCCCGCTGCGGGTCTTTCGGCCGCCCCCTGCCCGGCGGCGATTCCGCGGGTGTGGTTGACATAACGGCTCCAATTAGCTAATCGATTGATTAATATAATCGCGCGATTAAACAATTGCAACTGCCCTTCACCCTCTCGTTACCGAAGGCGGCACACTTGTGAGGTGCGGTGAACTGGGAGAATTATTGGTGCGGGCGCCATACAGCCCAGCGGTAGAATCTGATATCAAAGGGAGGGACAGTAACTGAAACCACTGACACAAAGTCAATACCATGATTGCTCAAACCGGCAGCTCAACTGCCACCGCGGGCCAGCCACACCTCGAGCCCCTGGGCGTTGAGCCGCATATCCATATCCAGCAGCCCGGCGTAAAATGCCGGCGCCTGCGTATCGATGAAACCCGCCAGTTGCTGCAGCGTGTACTCACTCAGCGCCTGCCGTATCGCCTCCACCCGGTCCTCGCGCTCCTTGAGTCGCAGCGCTATCAGGCGGTACTGCTCGATCTGTCGGCACAGCAGAGTGGCAGCGCCCTCGATCTCATCGATATTACTGAAGTGGGTAAGGTAAACGGTAGCCGGCTCGTAGCTGAGCAAGAGGTTGACCGATTTGATCAGCGCCTGCGGGTTAAACTGCGTCGGCGTGGTGGTGGGCAGCACGAAATTACCGCTGCCGAAACGCAACTCAGGATAACTGATACCGAAGACATCGCCGCTAAACCAGCCCCGGCTGTGACTGTCCCAGACGCAGAAATGGTGGTTGGCATGTCCGGGGGTATCCCTGATTTCAAGCGCCCTGCCGCCCAGGTTCAAAACCCGCCCGTCCTCGGCCCGAATCACCCGCTCGGCGGCAACCGGCTGGATATCGCCGTAGAGGGACCGGTAAATCTCCTCGCCATAAACAGCGATAGTGCTGGCAATCAGCTTGGCCGGATCGATCAGGTGGCGGGCGCCCTGCGGATGCACAACCAGTTCGGCCTCGGGAAAGGCCGCCATCATGGCGCCGGCCCCGCCGGCGTGATCGAGGTGAACATGGGTGGGAATCACGTAGCGCACCTGCTCGGGCAACATCGACTTGCTCGCCATCAGTTGCTGCAGGTGCGGGAGGCTGTGGGAGGTACCGGTCTCGATAATCGCGATCTCTCCGCGGTGATACAGCAGGTAAAAACAGGCCAGACCGCGGCGCACATAGTCCGCATCGATGCAATAAATACCGCTACCCAGTTCGCTAAACATGACAATCCCCGACATCAGTGAACGGCCGATCAACAACCACGATCGACGCCGCGCCGGGCAGCCCGCAGCCGCTGCCCGCCGGGCACCCGACCCGACTACCCTATATCATAGTGACTGCCGGGGTAAAGGACTGGAGCCGGCGGGCGACCGGAAGCGCCCGCCGCGACCTCAGGGGTTAATGGAAATTTTCTTTACTTCACTGTCGATCACTTCACGCCGCGGAATCACCAGACTCAAGACACCGTTTTTCATCGCCGCCTCGATACCGTCGGCATTGGCATCCTCCGGCAGGGAAAGGGTGCGGCGAAAGGCGCCATAGCTGCGCTCGATGCGGTAAAAATGCTTGTCCTTACTTTCGTTTTCCTCCTGTTTCTGACCTTGAATGGTCAACACATCACCGCGCACCTCAATAGACAGATCGGACTCGGTCATGCCCGGTGCTTCCAGGGTGACGTGGTAACTTTTTTCATCGCTGGCAACATCCAGGCTCGGGCGAAACACCCCCTGCCCTGCCCAGCCGGCAGGCTCACCGGAGCGCGAACCGGCAGACGGAAAACCGAAGCCGCGAAACACCTCGTCGAACAGTCGGTCCATTTGCCGGTGCAGTTGCATAACCGGATGGTCGTGACCGGCGCCCGCCGGGCCGACCTCGCCCGCGGCGCGCTTGACGGGAACCCGACCGGCGTCGGCCGCGGGAGACTCCTCATGTTTAAACCAGTTCCAGGGATTGAGTTTTTGTAGATCCATAGCCTTAACTCCTGTTCAGAATTAAAAGAAAATTGCTAATGAACCGATCGGGAGGCGACGGTCGACCCCATCTGCAGCCGCAGAGCTCGACATCGCCAGAACGGGTAACCGCCAACACCTGGCGTACCCGTTTTTGTAGCAAACTCCGATGTCATAAGGGAAAGTCAGGTCGCCGCCCCACCGTCACCGGGGGGCCGGGCCGCAGCGCTGACAACCGCTACAGCCAAGGCATTGGGGATAAAACCAGGTGGCGTCATATCATACCCTCCGTCAGAAGCAATACGAGATAAAAACCAAAACTTGTCACCGCGTTAATCTGATGGAAACATAACGCGCTTGCTGTGTAGATGGGGGGTACGGAAAGTTTTTCAAGTGATCAAAAATTGAACGCTGCAAATGCGAAACAGTCCCATTGAAATTTTTCCAAATCACCCCATTTACCCGCTAAAATCACCGGTTTGATTCGCAGTGACCATTTCCTTATATAAAGAAGCTTTGACCACAGGAGGAACCCATGCTGGAAGTCAGCGAGCTAACCCGCAGCTACGGCAGTTTCGTGGCGGTGGACAGCGTCAACTTCACCATCGGCCAGGGTGAGATCGTCGGCCTGCTCGGCCACAACGGCGCCGGTAAAACCACCATCATGAAAATGCTCAGCGGCTACCTGGAACCCAACCGCGGCGAGATAAGGATCGACGGCCTCGATCTGGCCGCCGACGCCAAGGTGATCCAACAACGGCTCGGCTACCTGCCGGAAAATCTGCCCGTCTACCCAGAGCTGTCAGTGGCTGACTACCTGGATTATGCAGCCGACCTCAAGGGCTTGAAAAACCCCGCCAAAACCGCGGAAATCCAGCGCGCCGTCAAAGCTACGGAGATCGGTGAAAAACTGCTGTCCCCCATCGCCACGCTCTCGCGCGGGTACAAGCAGCGCGTCGGTGTCGCCCAGGCCATCCTCGGCGACCCCAAGCTGTTGATCCTCGACGAGCCGACCAACGGCCTGGACCCCACCCAGACCGAGCATATGCGCCAGCTCATCCGGGATATCGCCAAACATGCCACGGTCATTCTCTCCACCCATATCATGCAGGAGGTGGACGCCCTTTGTGACCGGGTGCTGATCCTGCGCGGCGGCCGCCTGGCCGTCGATGCCAAACTGGAGACCCTGCGCCACAGCAACCGCCTGCTGCTGGTCACATCGCTCGATACGGCCGCGGCCCAAAGCAAGCTGAGCGCCATTGCGGGCGTAGCGAGCCTGGACCCGCAGCCACAACAGCCAGTCGCGGCTACACCCGCCGCCCACCACTACCGTTTGCAACTGGCCGACGGCAGCCAGGCCGGCACGGTCAGCGCCGCCATCGCCAAGGCTGTTGTCGAAGCCGGTGCCGACCTGTATCAGTTGCAAACCGAACACCGCGATCTGGAGACCCTGTTCCGAGAGGTCAGTGACGCGCCTACCGCTGCCGGACAAAAGGAGGATATCAGCCATGCAGCCTGAGCCCGCGCCAAACTATTCCCTGATTCGGCGTATCGCCGCCAAAGAGGTCACACTGTTTTTCGCCTCGCCGATCGCCTATTTATTTTTGGCGACCTTCGCCGCCGTCACGCTGTTTGTGTTCTTTTGGGGAGAGGCGTTCTTTTCCCGCAATATCGCCGATGTGCGGCCCTTGTTCGAATGGATGCCGGTGCTGCTGATCTTTCTGGCCAGCACCCTCACCATGCGCCTGTGGAGCGAAGAGCGGCGCACGGGCACGCTCGAGCACGTGCTCACCCAACCGGTGCCGCTGTGGCAGTTTGTGGTGGGCAAATTCGCCGGCTGCCTGCTGCTGCTGGCCATCGCGCTGGCGATGACGCTGCCGCTGCCGATTACCGTCGCCCTGATCGGCGAACTGGACTGGGGTCCGGTCTGGGCCGGTTACCTGGCAACCTTTCTGCTCGGCGCCGCCTACCTGAGTATCGGCCTGTTTGTCTCGGCGCGCAGCGATAACCAGATTGTCAGCCTGATCAGCGCCACTGCCGTGTGCGGCATCTTCTACCTGCTCGGCACGCCGACCATTACCAGCTTTTTCGGCAACCAGGCCGGCGAGTGGCTGCGCCTGCTCGGCACCGGCTCGCGCTTCGACGCCATTACCCGCGGCGTTATCGATCTGCGCGACCTGTACTACTATCTCAGCATTATCGCCGTCTTTCTCGCCCTCAACACCTTTGTGCTGGAGCGCGAGCGCTGGGCCACCGGGCAACGCACCCCCCACCACCAGAAATGGCGCACCCTTACCGCGCTGTTGCTGGCCAATGCGCTGGGCGCCAATCTGTGGCTGGGCCAGATCACCGCGCTGCGGGTCGACGCCACCGCCGGCAATCAGTATTCCATCTCTGACGCCACCCATGGTTACCTGCAACAACTGCAGGAGCCGCTGCTGTTGCGCGGCTATTTCAGCGGCAAAACCCACCCGCTGCTGGCGCCGCTGGTGCCGCAGTTGCGGGACCTGATTCAAGAGTATGAAATCGCCGGTCGCGGCCGGGTGCGGGTGGAATTTATCGACCCCGCCGCCAATCCTGAACTGGAGGAGGAAGCCAATCAGAAGTTCGGTATCCAGCCGGTGCCCTTCCAGGTCGCGGACCGCTATCAGTCCGCCATTGTCAGCTCTTACTTCAATGTGCTGGTGCAGTACGGTGACGAACATCAAGTGCTCGGCTTCCAGGACCTGATTGAGGTCAAGGCGCGCGCTGAAGCCGATATCGACGTGCAACTGCGCAACCCCGAACACGACCTGACCCGCGCCATTAAAAAAGTGCTGCAAACCTACCAGGCCGGCGGCAACCTGTTCGACACTGTACAGGGCGAGCTGGTATTCAACGCCTATGTATCACCGGCGGCGGCGCTGCCGGAGCAGTTGGTGGAATTCCAACAGATTGTCAGCCGCATTATCGGGGAAATGGAAGAGAACGCCCGCGGGCGCCTGACCACCCACTTTATCGATCCGGACGCCAACGGCGGCAGTGTCGGCCAGCAGATCGCCGCCGACTACGGCTTTCGCCCCATGGCCACCAGCCTGTTCAGCAACGAGAGCTTCTATTTTTATCTCACGCTGGCCCAGGGTGATCAGGTGGTGCAGATACCGCTGGACGATCTGACCGAGGGCAGTTTTGAGCGCAACCTGGAAGCCGCTGTCAAGCGCTTTGCCACCGGCTTTACCAAAACCGTGGCCCTGGTGGTGCCGGCCCCCGCTCCGAGCTATCCGCAGTACGGCATGGGCGGCGGAGCGGGCCCCCGTTTCAATCAGTTGGAGAGTTTTCTCAGCGCCGACCTCAATGTGCAGCGTGAAGACCTGAGCGACGGGCAGGTGTCCGGTGCGGCCGATATCCTGTTACTGGCCTCGCCCAAAGACCTGGACGAAAAACAACTGTTCGCCGTCGACCAGTTTCTGATGCAGGGCGGTACCGTGATCGCCGCCACCTCGCCCTACGGCGCCAGCTTCAGCAGCCGCAGCCTGACGCTGCAGCGCCACAACAGCGGCCTGGCGCAGTGGCTCGCCCACCACGGCCTGAGTGTCGACGAGCAGGTGGTGCTGGACCCGCAAAGCGCCGCCTTTCCGGTGCCGGTCACCCGCAATGTCGGCGGTTTCCAGTTGCAGGAGATGCGTATGCTCGACTATCCCTACTTCGTCGATATCCGCAGCGCCGGCCTGAATCGGGATAATGCCATCACCGCGGACTTGCCGCAGGTAACGCTGGCCTGGGCCTCCCCCATCAGCATCGATAGCGAAAAACAGGGAGCCCGGCAGGTCACTGAACTGTTTCGCAGTTCCGATGACGCCTGGCTGTCGGCTTCCACCGACATCATGCCCCAGTTGGAAGGCAGTGGGTTGAGCGCCTTTGCACCGCAGGGCGAGCGCGGTTCACACCTGCTGGGTGTTGTCAGTGCCGGGCGCTTCGAATCCTATTTTGCCGGTAAACCCTCACCGCTGCTGGCCTCGGAACCCGAGGCAGACGCCGCCGGAGAGGGTGATGAGGCTGCACCGGAGGGCGAGACCGACGGCAGCGCGCAGAGTACTATCTCCGGTGTCATAGATCGCTCCCCGGAGTCCGCCCGCATCATTCTGTTCGGTTCCAACGATTTTCTGCGCGATCAGATTATTCAAATGACCGGCTCGGCCGGCGGCAGCCAGTACCTGAACACGCTGCAGTTGGTCGCCAATACCGTGGACTGGTCACTGGAGGATGCGGGACTGCTGAGCATCCGTTCGCGAGGTCACTTCAATCGCACCCTGCCGCCGATGGAGCAAAATACCCAAATGTTCTGGGAGTATTTGAATTACGCCCTGGCGGCTCTGGCGCTGGGCCTGGTGGCACTGGTTCAACACCGGCGCAAAAAATCCATCGAACGTAACTACCTACAGTTACTGGCAAATTAACGGAGGCCAGCGATGACAAAATTACAATCCCGCCTCGGCGGTCTGCTGGTGTTGCAACTGGTTCTGGCGGCCGGTTTGTTTTGGAACAGCCAGCAACAGCAGCAACACGATCTGCAACAGCCACTGCTCGGCTTTGAAAAAAGCCAGGTGGACCGCATTGAGATCAGTGACGGCGATGCCGCTGTGACGCTGCGTAAAGCGGGCGATCAGTGGCAACTGCCAGACCTGCATCAATTGCCCATCGACGACAACAAACTCGATGATATCTTGACCAAACTCGCCGCCTTGAACAGTGGCTGGCCGGTGGCCACCACCGCCTCCGGTCGCGAGCGCTTCGAGGTGGCGGAGGATAACTTCCAACGCCACCTGCGGCTCTATCAGGGCGAGGCGGCAGTGGCGAGTCTGTATGTCGGCACCTCGCCCGGTTTTCGCAAAGTGCACGTCAGGCGCGGGCAGGAGGACGCCATTTTTGCGGTCGAACTCAACAGCTACGAGTTACCGGCCGCCGGCAGCGACTGGCTCGATAAAACCCTGCTGGGTGCCGGCGCAGTCACCAGCATCAAGGGGCCGGATTATGCGCTGAACAAAACCGACAGTGGCTGGACGTTCGTCGAAACCGCGCCCCTGGCCGCCGGCGACGCGCCCAAACTGAATATAGAAAAGGCGGAGCAACTGGCGGCCGCGATGGCCGATCTCAAAGTGCAGGCGGTGGTCGAGGCCGAACCCGCAGGTGACGCCATTGCCCTGGAGGTAACCGGCAATAACGGTAACTGGACCTACCGGTTTATACAGGCGGACGATAATTATTACGTGGGTCGCAGCGACAAGGATATGCTGTTCAGCATCAGCAAAATCGACTACGAGAACATTACCACAGTCGGTATGCCGCAACTTGCCCTGGAGACACAGAGCACCGAAGGCGAAGCTGACGCGGACGATACCGCTTCCAGCAGCTAAACCGCAACGGCGGCGGGGCTCCGATGTCCCGCCGTCGCACCGGGCGGGTTCTCCGACTTGTTGCCCGGCCTGCCAACTACATCCGGCTTCTCCACCGACCTCTCTACCGACCGCCGGCCCGGTTGTCCGCTTTCTTTTAGCTATCCTGTTATATCGCTGGCAGGGTTGGATACATGCGCCACTCAATGCGGTATCTCACCCGGCTTTTGACAACGGCATCCGTTCGATGCCCGGCGGTATTCTCATTAAAAGGAAAATGTATGAAAGCACATCTCAGCAAACCCGGCCTGGTCCTTGCTGCCGCACTCGCCACCGCCGCCCTGCCGGCGGGCGCCTACGAACCCGGGGAGTGGATATTGCGCGCCGGGGCGACCACGGTAGCGCCCGATGAAAGCAGCAGCAACGTCGCCATAGACGGCGACACGCTCAGCCTCGACGGCGGCACCTCGCAACTGGAGGTTGACGACAATACGCAACTGGGCTTAACCGCCACTTATATGCTGGATGCCAACTGGGGTATCGAAGTGCTTGCCGCTACTCCATTTACCCACACGGTATCGGGGGCCGGCGAACTGGCGGGGCTCGATATCGCCGAGGTCACCCACCTGCCACCGACGGTCAGTGCCGTCTATCATTTCAGTGCGGTGGAAGGCTTTACACCCTACGTCGGTGCCGGTCTGAATTACACCCTGTTTTTCAGCGAGGACCTTACCGGGAGCGCCGATACGGCCTTGTCCGGACTCGGTCTGACGGGAGGAGATGTGGAAGCGGACAGCTCTTTCGGCTTCGCTTTACAAGTGGGGGCGGATTATCAACTCGACGACACTTGGTTTATCAACGCCTCTATCCGCTGGATAGATATCGATACCACCGCCAAGATCAGCTTCGATAACGGCAGTGATATCGATGCCGATCTCGAAATAGATCCGCTCGTTTACAGTGTGCTTGTCGGCCGCCGGTTTTAAGACGGCGGTGACATTTACCCCTTCACCCGCAACGGTGAAGGGGTAACGGCCGGGAGAAAGCTACCGGCCAGAAAGGTTAACGAATCGAGACACGCTGTAACCTGACGCCGGGTGCAACGGTATTGGTGTCACTGGTAAACCGGAAGTGCACCATCACATTGTCCTGTCCTGCAAACGCGCTCAGATCAAACTCGTAGGTCGTCAACGGCGCGCCGCCGCTTTGCAACAACAGTGACACGCGGTTCTCCTGGTCGTCGGTCACAAAGACCTCGATAAAGTCGAAGCCGGGTTCCGTATCAAACTCCATATCGAACGACAACTGGGCTGTTGCGACGCCGGTCAAATCCAAGAATAACAACGCATCGGTATCGAGGTTGTCCGCATAGGTGGGGTTGTAACCGATCTGCAGGTTCGGCGTCACCAGGTTCCAGCCGTCTTCCGGCGGGTTCTGGTTCAGGATATTGAAAGGCGCCGTCCCCGTCGCCGTGGCAAAATCGATCTCAAACCCGCCGGCATCAACAGTCACTTTATCTTCCAGGAAAATCACCTGGCGTTTCAGGTTCCAAAGTCTGCGCTGGTGGTCGTCTATTCCTTCAAACACCACCGAGTTAACCACACCACCAGGCAGGTCCGCCGGTAAGATAAAATCGAACGCTTCCTCCTGCCCACCGGCAAATACCGGTACCTGCTCGAACAGCTCGCCGTTGATCACGACATTGATATACTCAGTATTTTTGACAAAGAAGCTATAACTGTCGCCCCTGCTGAGAAAGAGCTGGCGGCTGTTTTGCAGGGTTCTCACCGAGGCCTGATAGCGATCCGCGCGGGCCCGCCAGGCAAGGCTGCGGGTGATTCTGCGCATCTGCGTCTCGCCACCGCTGACAATGTCATTCAACGTCTGGCTGACATCGATATTGGCGGAGCAGCCGAAGTCCTCGATGATTTTGCCCGCGCTTTTGCCAAATCTCACCGACTGTCTCCAGGACACCCGCATAGCGTGGTCACCGGGCAGCGCTTCAAAGACCGACGGCAAGACAAAATTAAACAGATTGTGCGTAATCACATTGGCGCCGCCGGCACCGGTACGCGGGTCTTCACCGTAAACCAGCGCGGCAATATTGTCCTGCATGCCGCAGGTGAACAGATCCGTGGCGGAATAACTTCTGGCATTGGCCAGCACCGCGACGGGTTTGTAGTACACCTGCCCCAGCTCGTTGGCCTGGTCATCGAAGGTGAAGGGGGCCAGTTCCGTATAGATATTACCGGTGCCCTCGGCCTCGTTGATCACCTCGGTCCATTGCGGATTGGAGAAGGCGCCAAAAATAGAGTCATTGAAAATCTGTCGGTTGAGATCGGTATTCAACAACCGGGCTTTAATCACCTGGGCGTCATCGCGCATAAATAGCTGCGACATTTTATCGGCCAGAATAATCGAACCGCCGCCATTATTGCGCACATCGAAAATCAACCCGGTGGTGTCCTGGAACTCGGCATTGACAATGCGCCTGATCTCTTCCAGGGTAGCGTCGTCACCGGTTGCCGGCACAAAACTGCTGAGGTTGAAGTAACCGAACTTGCCAAAGCCGTTTTCGATCACGCCCCAGGTCAGCGTCGGTTCGTTGCTGGGATTGCTGGGATAGGCACTGCGGGGCTCAAGGCCGTTTTGTACGACAAAATCGTTGTACATCTGCTGCCACAAATCCACACCCTGAGTCAGATCTTCGGGGGTCAGCTTGCGCGGTGCGGGTTCCACCAGCGAGCGGCGCGCCGCGGCCGCTTCCCGCCACTCGGCGATCCAGGGCAAGGTAATGGAGTAGAGACTGCCCCACAGATCGCGACCGTTCTTAGATGAGATAAGCCACAGTTTTATCTCATTTTCATCCGGCACCAGATGCAGGTTGTGGGGCACAAAGGTCATCTGGCCCAAGGCCCGGCTGAAGCCACCGAAACGGTTGGCGCCCTGGGCGGTGGCCAATTGCTTGCGCACTGCGCGCCTTATCGACATACCGTTGTAGCCGATGATGCGATCGCCAATTTCCGGCACCCGCTGTCCCGGCGCAAACTGCTCAAACAACGCCTGATTTACCGAGTTGACCCTGACCTCGAAAAAGTTGAATTTACCGGCCGTCCGCGTAAACGTCAGCGGCAAAAAACTGCGGAAATTCGCGTGGGGAGAGGGGAAAATATAGTTGAGGTGTAAATCCCGCTGCGCGACAAACTCTCGATAAATGGCCTCTTCCATTTCAGCCGTCGTCAAACTATCGATATTATTAACGATCTGTTCTATAGCGGGTACGGGGTCGGTCAATCCGGGATAAAACGCCAGCTTGTCGAACCGGTGTACATAGAGGTCTCTCAAAAACAGTTGCGCCTGCTCGGCCATAACGCGTTTTTCCGCGAGAGACAGTTCAGGAAAAACAATGTTTTCACGCACAGACTCGAGGGTTTCCTGCCGCACCACCTGCGCTGACGCAACAGCGGAAACCAGTAAAAAAAATATTGTTATAAGTAGTGGTTTACTCATGTTTATCATTTTTTCCACTCCATCGGGTTAAATATAAGAAAGAATAAAAGGAGAAATGACCCGGCACCGGAAAAAGCGCCGGGACAGTTAGATAGACGAAGAACGTTTGCCTTACCTCAGATCGCGGTAGCAGGCAGTATCGGTTCGGTTGCGGCATCGCTAAATACCGGGAGCAGGTACAGAGATATAGGCGCCTTATCAGTCATTTTGACGCGTGATATATCTCTAGCGCCGGGCAAAATCGGTGGCTGCCCGTTTTAAGAGCATCGAGTCTGTGTCACTTAAAAACACCAACAACAATACCTGCCGCAAGCCAATGACCGCCCCCATCAACGGGTCATTATCTTTGACCGGCGTGCAGGATTAGTCCATATCGATGGGCCGCCCGGGATTGGCCCGGAACAGATCGTTATCTACCCGTTGCACGATAACCTCGCAAGACATCTCAGAGACAGGCCCTCGCCGGCGGCTTGGTGACGACCGCCGGCGTGACAGTGTTGGACAAAGGGATGAATTGAACCCTTTCCCCTAAATCTGCAGCCCATTGGCGGTGCTATTTCTTTAAAGATTTTTTCAGCACTATATTGTACGAGAGTATTCTCTCACTCTTTTCTGTGTGACCATTATGCGAAGCTATCATCATTGCCCGCTCTTCGGCGCTCTTGCTTTGCAGAAGGCGGTCTTTCTCGTTGAGTTTTACATCGGGGAAGTACATTTGAGTAACCAGTTCGATACAACCCCGTGGACCCTCTATCTCTGCCGGGGTGGGGGCCTCAGCCTGTAAAGCATCCCGACCATAGGCGACAGAGGCAGCACCAAGCACTGCCCCCATCCCTAAGAATTTTCTACGGTCTATAGACATTACGCACTCTCCAGTCTCGTTAAAAGTTCTGTACCCCGGCGGACTTTTATATCTGCACTTATACAACGGGAACGGAATGCCCCCAGGTGGATAAAGGGAGAGAACTCCTTGCCCGTCTTACCGCTGTACACAAACAGATGCCAGCGGAGAAAACAACCTACATAGTCCATACTTTTCTCCCGGCGCTCGTCTCTTTTGCAGCCCAATTCGTCGGCTATGAGGCAAGCTGCCCCTCCGCATAGAATGAAAGAGAAAAATACCAATAGCAATAGCCGCAACACAAAAGATAATACAGATGCCAGCGAATTTACGCATGTTGTCTGTACAACTCCTGTCCGCCAGATTGAAGGGGGATTGCCCGCGGGAGCCTGTGTGCTGCGTTAACTGCAAACAGGTTGCCTGCGCTTGAATATTGGCCCTTGGTCCAATACTGGTCACCTAACGAAAAAGGTACTCTTATGCATACTAAATACCGGTGTCACTACAGCGATGGGCGGTGGTGGCTGTGGAAGATATACACTCACAAGGATGTTTCTGTTCAAACAGCGACTCTCAACAGACCGGGAGGGAAGCGGCAGACAACAGACGCTTTTCCAAACCAATGCAGACAGAAAAATCTGTCTGCTATTGGCGACACTCAACTAACCAAAGAGAGTAGGCCCCGCAAACCGAACGGCTGGGTTAGCGGCAGTGCTCTGCTGGCATAAATTTCCACGCTTGCAAAGCGAAAGGCAAATTGACAAATTGAGGACAGTCACTACTGGCAGTCGCTTCTGGTGCCCGCTTTCGTTTCAGGCGTCTAAAGCGAGCGCCACTGAAGGCGGGCCCCCTTTTTCCCGCTGATCACGACCACACGACTATGGTATTGCAGGGCGGTTGGGCTACTTGAAATCACCCGACGAGCTTCCATTGACAGCAAGTCCTGATAAAAACCCATTTCCACACCCATATAACAAACCTGACAGTTTAAACCCGTTTTCCAACTGTTTTATTATTTGATGCGCGTCAATAAGATCATCCGAGCAAAACGCAATGATAAACAGGCTGAGATGATAGATGGCTCTTTGTGCAGACCGATTAGGGTTTTAGCGGCGTTGCCGTTGAGCACAACACGCAAATCAGTGTGCTTTTTGTGGGGTTACTTCACGAATATTGTAAAAAGCTGTAGTCAGAAAGGAGTAAAAAGGGGTGGCGGAAACGAATCAACGCTGCGGCCTGTCGCCAGGCTATCAGTCAGTACCAACACAGCTCGATGTTATCGATGTGATGCTTAACGGCGTTATTTTGCTAGATATCCGCCTCACCGGCGAGCCTATTGTCTATGTCAATCAACGGTTCTGCGAGCTAACCGGTTATGGTCCGGAGCAAGTATTGGGACGCAACCCAAAGCTCCTGCATGGCGCCGATACCGACTCCGATACCATTGCCCGAATCAACACGGCAGTTGCGAAAAGCAGCGAGATCACGTGTGAAATTCTCTACTACAAAAGCGACCGAACGCCCTTCTGGAGCCTTATGCAACTGTCTCCGGTCGTCGCGCGGGATGGGAAGGTCAGCCACTATGTTGTCGTATTAGTCGACATCACTCACCAGAAACGCACAGAAACGGAGATGGCTGCGCTGCGCAGCGATCTCGCTCATCTTTCCCGGGTGACCATGGCTAATGAGCTGTCCGGCACACTGGCGCATCAAATCAACCAACCACTGGCAGCCATCCTCGCCAACGCCCAAGCGGCCAGAACACTACTGAAAGCAAATCCGATTGATTTGACCCAGTTCGGTGAAATCATCCAGGACATCATTACCGACAACAAAATTGCCAGCTCGGTGGTACAGCGCCTGCGGACCTTTATTAGAAAGGGCAAGTCAGCGACTGAACTATTGAAAATAGATCAACTGGTCACTGAAATCATCGAATTCACTCGCGAAAACCTAACAGCAAACCACCTGCAGCTGCATATCGACCTGGCAGACAATCTCCCCAGCATCCGCGGAGACAAGGTACAACTCCAGCAGGTTGTACTCAACCTGATCAACAATGCCTGTGAAGCGATGGAAAACACCCCGCTCGAAGACCGACTCTTACACATTAACGCCTTCCTGAGCGACAGCGGCCGGGTTGCTGTGAGAATATCGGATAATGGCGAGGGCATTCTACCGGAAGATGAGGCTAAAATATTTCAAGCTTTCTTCACCACTAAAAACCGAGGTCTGGGGCTGGGTTTATCAATCTGTAGATCGATTATAGAAAAACACGGTGGAAGACTTTTTTTTGATCGCAAACCCAACGGTGGTTGTGTCTTTGGGTTTGACCTACCGGTTATGGGTCTGGAGATTCACAATGAATGAGAAAATTGCTGTTATCGACGACAACTATTCAATCTGTAAAGCATTAGCACGTTTATTGAACGGTCATGGTTACAATGTTGAGATCTACACCAGTGCGCCGGAATTTCTGTTACATGCCAGGGATACCGAATTGGGCTGTGTCATTCTCGATATCAATATGCCGAATATGAGCGGTTTACAACTGCAGGAAATACTCATTGACAGAAAGTATGACTACCCCATAGTATTCATCTCCGGCTGCGGAGATATACCGAGTTCGGTAACGGCCATCAAGAAGGGAGCCGTCAATTTTTTGCAAAAGCCTGTCGTGGAACAGGACCTGCTACAGTCGATCTGCGAAGCCATCGCACTGCACCGCAAGCACCAGGATCAGAAAAGAGACTATCTACTGACAGAGCAAGCTGTTGAAACCCTAACCGCAAGAGAAATGGAAATATTCAGATACATTATCACTGGCAAGCTCAATAAGCAGATAGCCTACTATCTGCGCATTACGGAGAAAACCGTCAAAGTGCATCGAGCCCGCGTCAAGCAAAAACTGCATGTCAAATCAATCGTGGACCTGGTGAGAATTGCTGACAAAGTAGGCATAAAGCCAATATCTCTGGCCGAATCATAATAGCTGGAGAAGCTACACATCGCTATTGCCCCAAAGCCCCATTTTTCTATTGGCAGGAGTTCACTATGCTCTGATTTTGTGGGGAAAACCCGGCCGCCTGAGCCCTGGACCTGCAGCTTTTATCAGCAGAGACAAAGACACCGTGATCTATATCCTCGACGATGACAAATCTGTATGTAACGCCATGAGGCGGCTTATACAGGCCAATGGTCTCGAAGCAGAAACCTACCACAAAGCTGAAGACGTGCTCACACAAGCCGCATTTGCACCCGGCGACGCCCTGCTAGCCGACGTTACGATGTCGGGTATGGGAGGCATAGAACTGAAACGTGTTCTCAATGGCTGCGGTATTGAGGTTCCGGTCATTTTTATCACCGCTGACGACAGTGAAAGCCGCCGGGAGGAATCGCGTCAGGTCGGCGCTGCAGGATATTTCCGTAAACCTATTGATGATATGGCACTGCTCGACGCGATAAAGTTTGCGATTGGGAAAGCAGTGCAGCAGGAGGTAACAGGTACCCGAGTAATACCACCGGCCCATTAGTCACTACACTCGGGATAGTTATGGAGACAACGCTGTTGATGAAAGGCTGCCGGCTTTCCCGGTTCAAGCCCCTCGCCGCCGGCGCAGAAAAATTGGTTTATCCCCACCCACAGTCACCCGACTTGTTGATAAAAGTGCAAAACTCAGCGGCACCCCTGCCGCCGCGCGCACTGATATCGCGCTTACAGCGGCTTTCACGTTACCGGACGTTTCTGCACGAAATAACAGAGCATATTGCGATAAGGGAACACGGGTCCGGCAAGCAATACCACTTGCAACACATTGTCGGCTTTATCGATACCGATATGGGACTGGGTATGGTCGTGCGCGCGGTACGGGACCGGCAAGGTAATTTGGCGCCAACCCTTCGCCAGCTCTGCATGACCGGCCGTTACACCGCCTTACACAACAACGCACTGGTTATGCTCATCGACAGCGTCTTAAACAGCAATGTCATTGTTCGGGATTTCTCCACCAGCAACCTGGTCTGGGACGAACGGCATGACAGGTTTGTGATTATCGATGGGGTCGGCGCCAAGTCGGTCTTCTCGCTGCGCAATTATTCAAAACGCTACAACAGACATACCAATTTCAGGAAGGCGAAAAAACTGCGCAAGAGGGTGAGCTGGCTATTGAGGGAAGCCGGCTACAAAAACATCAACTCGCATAGGGGGGATACCAGCGAGTCTTGACAGCCGCCGAATTACGCGGTTTTTGTTTACCGACCACGGCCATCCGAGGCTGAATGCCTATCGCTTGTCAAACCGTGATAGGCAGCCTGGCAGCACATATCGAAACCGCCATGCCGGTTTATGTGGCGAAACAAGGTAGCGGCAAACCCTGAACGAACTTGCAGCTACCCGGTTACCGGCTAGAATTGCCAGTGTATACCAACCGTGCCGGCATAGGCGTCATCCAGGGTATCGGCATCGACGGCCTCAAACTCCACACGAATGCCGACGTTATTGGTGAGATCGTAGCCGGCACCAAAACCGAAACCCAGATTGTAACCATCTTCATCGGCCAGTTCGAGGTTAGTGCGTTTATTTTCCAATTCGGCATCCCAGAGATAAACACCTATCTTGGCGAACAGGTCAAAGCGATCCGTCACTGGCAGAATACCCATCACAAAACCACCAAAGCCACTGAGGTCGGCTTCATATTTATTGCCACCGATGCGATCGTCCGGCTCGCCCCAATCGGCATAACTGCCCTCGATGGCTATATATTGGTTAATCTTATAGCCGAAGTACACTTTCATAGCGGTGTCGTCGGCATCGAAGTCGACACCCACCAGGCGGTTATCATCTTCCAGATACGCCCGGCCTGCACCCAGACCCAGATACCAGCCAGTATCATTACTCTGCGCGATAGCAAGCGGTGAGGCCAGACAGGTCCCCACGATTAAAGCTGCAATCGATTTATTCATATGAGTCTCCATTTGCTTAAAAACAATATAACGAAAGGTTAGCGACATTTTGTGAGAGCATGCTAACGATTAGGAGTGACTCGAGCTATTAGCCCTTGGGGTAATATCCGGATTACAAAGTATCCGCCCGGGCCGCGTTCGACCCGATACTGCCATCCAAAAGTACAGATAACGTCCAGACTTGAAGTCAGCTTTCGCTGTAGCATCCACCGGGGGCTATCCGATGGATACACCCTTTCGAAGCAGCTAACAAATAAAACCGTGGTGATTGGCCTTTGGTCCAATGGAGAAACAGGCGCTGTAAACTTATTATGATCTGGAGAGTCCGTCTCTCTCACCCGCACTCTACACGGGTACGCTCGTACCCGTGTCTTTTTCGGCTAGCAAATACCGCTCCCGGCAAACCCCGTCATGCCTTGTTGCCGGAGAAGAGAGCGGCGGCTGCCAGCCAAATTCATATTGCCCTAAAGTCCACTTTCTCGAACGCCGGGGTCTGGTAGATTACACCGCGTTACAGGTGTGATTTCAACGGGATGCGCACCTGCCGCAAGTACGGCCGGTTGTTCCAGAAACCCACAGCATAAGGTGTCCAGGCAATGGCGACGATGCTCCTTTATTGTGCAGTGTACTTATGAAACCTGTGTATCTATTCATGGTCTTGTTGCTGATTTATCCCTATACAGGAAATTCCAAATATAACGAGCAAAAGTCGACTTACAGACATCACAATATAGCTGGCTATACTAAACAAACGCGAACTGATGCAAGGTTTCCACGAATACTAAAATCCAACAGCGGCAATTTAAAACTATTCGCGCCCAGAGTCAGCCGCTGGAAAGCGGCCAGCGAAATGGTATCCGTAGTCAACCTGGAGATTCAATTGCAAGACCTTGACCGCCCCCTTACCGTTGCGTTGCACATACGCACAGACGCCCGGGCCGACTCGGCGCAAACCCAGCGGTTAAACTGCAGGCACGAGATCCTGAGGATCCGTTTCCCTGTCGCCGATAAAACAGTCACCCAAAGTCTGGAGGACGTTATAGCGAAGGAACTCGGAACTGTTATCGGCTCCCTGCCGTTAAATCTATGTTGGCCAACGGTCAAGGTAGATGGGGTAAATGCCCCGCAGCCCGGTATGCCCGGGTAGTCCGCGGTTCATCAAAGGTGGTATTGTCCCGATCGTGGTAAGTCAGGAATTTGTCGCGCAATCGGGACACCGTATCCCGCCACCGCGACTCACCGACCAGATTGTGCTGTTGTGCCAGGTCAGTCGACAAATCATAAAGCTCGGTCGCCTGCTTGTGTTGATCCACCACCAGCACCAGATCGCCCTCGCGAATGGCACCAACGGAGGCTGCACCGGCCTGGTACAGCACAAACTCGCGCAGTGCTTTGCCCGGCGGCTGTCGCCCGAGCAGCACCGGTAACAGGGAGGTACTGTCCATCGCCTGGTCCTCCTGCATGTTTTGCCGGGTCAGTTCGTAGAGCGTAGCCACCCAATCGAGACCGACGATCAGTTGCTCGGAAACCGTGTCGGGCTTGATTACCGAGCCCGACTCAGTGCCATCGCCCCACTTGACGATAAAAGGCACCCGGTGTCCCCCTTCATGGATCGACGCCTTGTACCCGCGCAGCGGACCGTTATTGTCGTGGGCCGCGATGCCGTATTTCGCCACATCGGGCCAAAGCGCACCGTTGTCACTGGTAAAGAAGATCAAGGTGTTGTCCGCAACGCCTTCAGCCTCCAGCTTGGCGATAATTTTACCGACCTGGAGGTCCAGTTCGTACAACACATCGGAGGTCATGGCGCCGGTCACACCCAACACCGGTTGATCCACGGTCGAGGCGTCACCGTCAAAGTCGAAAGGCGGGGTATGGGGTACATGAATCGCCTGTGAAGCATAGTAAAGCAGAAAGGGCCGTTGTTCACGACGCGTCCGGTTCGCGGCCAGATGGCGATCGATAAACCGCACCGCCCCATCACTGAGAATAATACCCGCCTGGCTCGAATCGTAATCCACATCGCCGCGGGCGGGAATTTTCTTTGCCTCCACAATTTCCGACAGGCCGTTGGTGCCGACACGGTAAAACCCGTTGTGCAGCAATCGGGTACTGGAATTGTCGGCAGGCTTGGCGGGATCCACCGGCACGTATCTGCCATTTTCAAAATAGGCATAGGGCTCGTGTTGGATACCGCTTTGCAAGCCCAGGGAATAATCGAAACCGTGTTGGTTGATGGTATCACCGACACCGCGACTAAAATCCATGGTATTCAGTTTAGCTTTGTCCCGGATCAGTCGCCCGCGTTTATCGTAAACATCACCGCCCAGGTGCATCTTGCCGATAAACGCCGTGCGGTAACCCGCCTGCTGCATCACTTCCCCGACGGTGATATGGCGACCGGCCCGGGTTTTATCGCCATTGACACTGAAACCGGAACTGTTGTTGATATCCCAACTCCCCCCCGCGCGACCGTTGCGATAGGGATAACTCCCGGTCAGCAGACTAAAGCGCGAGGGTGCGCACAGAGCGGCCGGTGAATGGGCGTCGGTAAATCGCATACCCTGGCGCGCCAGCCGGTCGATATTCGGCGTGGGCACCTTGCCGCCATAGACGCCGATATCACCATAGCCGACATCGTCCGCCAGAATAAACACCACATTCGGCAGCGGCCGATCGGCGGCGGCACTTAGCGCCAGGCCAAGGGTCACGAGCGCCAGTAGACCTTGTGCTGTTCTACTCATGGGTAAGACTCGCTATCGGGTTACGGGTGCTGTGGTAGTGGGGTAAGGCGCGCACTTGCGGCGAGTGTGCCGGGCGCAGCACCACGGTGTCCAACAAAGTAAAATCCGCTTCTTTAACAGCTTCCGAACTACCGCCTATAAACAGCTTGAACTCACCCGCCTCGGCGCCGTAGCTCATATCCCGGCGGTGAAACGCCAGGTCGGCCGGCTGTAACGCAAAGGTTACCGTCTGTGACTGACCTTTTTTCAACATTATTTTCTGAAAACCTTTCAGTTCCCTCACCGGCCGGGTGACGGAGCCCACCAGATCCCTGACATAAAGTTGCACCACTTCCTCACCGTCACGTGCGCCGCTGTTGGTGACTGTCACCGAGGCGGTGAGGGTGCCGCCTGCCGCCATCTGCGCGCTGTCCAGACGGATTTCCGAGTAGGTAAAGGTGGTGTAACTGAGGCCGTAGCCAAACGGATAAAGCGGCGTATTGGGGGAGTCGATATACCTGGATCTGTATTTCTGTTCCACACCGTTCACATCGTAGGGACGCCCGGTATTTTTCATATTGTAATACAGCGGTATCTGCCCCACCGACCTGGGAAAGGTGACGGGCAGTTTACCCGATGGGTTGTAATCGCCGAACAGCACATCGGCAATGGCAAATCCCCCCATGGTGCCGGCGTACCAGGTTTCGAGTATCGCATCCACCTCCGTGGCGGCCCAGTTGATAGTCAGCGGCCGGCCGTTCATCAACACCAGTACCATCGGTTTGCCGAGTTCCCGCAACGCCCGCATCAACGCCGGCTGGGTACCGGGCAGGTCGAGCGAGGTGCGACTGGCCGCCTCGCCGGTCATGTCCCACTTCTCTCCCATTGCCAGTATGATCACATCGGCGGTGCGGGCAATGGCCATGGCGTCGGCAAATCCCGAACGGTCGGTGTCGTCAAATTCGTAGCCGCCGCCGCGCGCATAGGTGACTTTGGTATCGTCGCCGACGGCAGCCCGAATCCCCTCCAGTAACGTGACAGGTTTGTCGTGGCGGTCGCCCGCAGCGGCCCAGGAACCGATCATATCGGCTTTGCTATCGGCCAGCGGCCCAATCACTGCGAGCGACAGGCCATTTTTGCGCAACGGCAGTAAACCATCGGCGTTTTTTAACAACACCATGGATTTTCTGGCCATGTCCCTGGCCGCCTGCAGGTTTTCAGGCTTGTATATTTCCCGTTGCTGGCGGTCTTCGTCCATATAACGATAGGGATCGTCAAACAACCCCAGGCGATATTTCATCGCCAGTATTTTGCGCGCTGCCGCATCAATGCGGTCCCGTGCCACCTTGCCCTCGAGCACCAGAGCTTTGAGATGATCGACAAAAACAGCGCCCTGCATATCCATATCGACGCCCGTATTGATCGCCAACTGGGTGGCATGCCTGTTATCGCGGGCGAAGCCGTGGGGCACCATCTCGTTGATCGAGGTGTAGTCAGTCACCACGAAACCCTCGAAACCCCAACGGGTTTTCAATATATCGTCCAGCAGATACGCACTACCCGTTGTCGGCACGCCGTTCAAATCATTAAAAGCCGTCATCAGGGTTGCCACGCCCGCCTCGACAGTCGCCTGAAACGGCGGCAGGTAGGTGTCCCACAGCTCTCGCTCCGACATATCGGTAGTGTGGTAATCACGACCGCCCTGCGCCTGGCCGTAAGCGGCGTAGTGCTTGGCACAGGCGAGCAGGGTATCGAGCGCAGCCAAGTCCTCGCCCTGAAAACCTTTTACTCTCGCGGTTGCAATCTGCGTGCTCAGATAGACATCTTCTCCGGAACCCTCGGAAATCCGGCCCCATCGGGGGTCGCGGGCAATATCCACCATAGGCGCAAACGTCCAGTGCACACCCTCGGCGGCGGCCTCGGTGGCCGCCACCCTGGCCGCCGCCTCGATAGCCGCCAGATCCCAGGAAGCAGCCTCGCCCAGCGAGATGGGAAATATGGTTCTGTGACCGTGAATAACGTCGTAGCCAAACAACAGCGGAATGCCCAGGCGGGTTTGCTCCACGGCTATTTTCTGCAGCGATCGGGTATAGGATGCGGTAAAAGCATTGAAAACAGCGCCGACCTTACCGGCGGCGATATCGTCTTTGTAGTCTTCGTTCATGGTTGGCCCGGTGACATCCCAACCGCTGGTAAGCAGGTTTAACTGGCCGATTTTTTCCTCCAGTGTCATCTTCGCCAACAAGGCGTCGATAAAAGGGTCCATGGCCCCGACATTGTCGCCCCAGAGCGTCCGCGACACTTTTTCCGCTGCCCCCGCCGCCTCAGCGACGCTGTCGACAGGCGGCGCCGGCACTGCGGACACCACACAACCGGTGACGGTAAAACCACTTACGCCCCACAAAAAGATGAGTGATTTAGCCAGTTTTTTCATAGTTGCCGATTCCTTAAACCCGTGTCCACTGCATCACAAGACCTGGTAACGCCAGCCATCGGCGATCACGGCGGCCTACCTGATCGGTTTACCATCAATCTTAAAATCCAATTTTTGCAACCCCGCCCGCACATCCGGGTCGCGCATAAAGTATTTCCACAGCAATCCGCTGCGGTGGTTCTCCAGCATCACCACAATCGGGCCCTGGTCAATGGCCAGATACGTTTTCCTCACCTGCTCTGCAGGCTTGTCACTGACACTGAGGTTGATACCGTCATAGAACCCCATAGGGCCGAACAGCGTCTTGCCATGGTTGAAATAGAGGTTTTTCAACACCTGCATGGACGCGGCTGGCGTATAAGGCATGGAAGACAGCGCCGCTGTCGGTGTAATCGTCCCCTGGTCTCGCAGAAAACCCGGTGCATGGGCAGCGTAACCGGAGGGCACTTTGTCGCCGGCGGTCAAGCCCCAGAAGTTCTCTCCGTAGCCGCTCCAGCCATAGGGATTATCGATGCAGTAGGCACGGTTTATGCGGGTGTGACGGTAGTTCTGTTGCCAGTAATCGGCATAGCGATCCCGCAGCCCCTTTGGGTTCAAACCGAGAAATGAATAGTGCGCGAAAAACAGCGGACCGCCCATCTGGTCTGCGGGTCCGAGCGGCAACACCATGCCGTAGTAATCGCGATAGTTGCGAAACGTCTTGTTGTCCCAACCGGCCCAGCCTTCGTGATAAACCGGCGCAGCGATGGGGTGGGTTGGCGAGGCGGCCGCCAGCACATAGACAATCAACGCCTCGTTATATCCCCTGATCGGGTGGTTCATACGCCAGGCATGACTTTTCGACCAGTGCCAATAGAGCACATTCTCGCCCTTGGTGTACCAGTCCCACTCCATCTCCCGCCACAGCGCGGTAATCTCCCGGCGCAGTTGCTGTTCGGGCGCCGTGTCGCCATCGAAGTACTGGCGCGCCGTCAACAGGCCCTGGGCCATAAACGCCGACTCGACAATATCACCACCGTCATCGTATCGACTGAAGTGAAAGACCTGCCGGCTCCCGGCGTGATACCAGTGCGCCCACATGCCGTGAAAGCGTTCGAACTCGCGCAGCGACCGGGTCAGTTTCAACAGCCGCTGCACCGCCTCGGCGCGAGTGATCCACCCTCTTTCAGCACCCACTATCACTGCCATAACACCAAAGCCGGTGCCGCCGGAGGTAATAATATCGCCGTCTTTCTCGTTCGGTTCACGCTCCCTTGCCCACCCCGACGCCGGATCGGCATGGTCCCAGAAATAGCGAAAGGTGTAGCGTTGGACCATCTCCAGCAATTCCGCATCGGAGAAGTCCCGGGTCTCTGCGCGGGCGCGGGCAAGTTCGCGCTCGACGCCGTCTTTCACCGCCACAAGCTTATAGCGCAGCGTCAGGTTGCGCCCCAACTCGCCGACAAAATCCAGCGCCGAGGCGGCCGTTGTAGTGATGCGGTGTTGCCAGTTGCCGCCGTTTACCGATACTGCAAGCTGATACTGCAAACCGGGTTGATGCAGCCCCTGCCACCGCAGCTCCACGTGTCGATCATAGCCTTGGGCCTGCAGCGGTGGCGGTTCGGCATCGGTGGGCGGCATCATCAACAGTAGCACTATTGCCGTGCACCAACCGGCAAGCCTTCTTCGCAGCATAGCGTTGTTCTCCGTTTACCAAGACGATTGTCGGCAGTGCCCGGGGCGAAGCCGCAGCCGGGCATGTGCAAACGATCATACAGTCGCTTTTTTACCAGCTCCAACCCACTGACAGCTTGGCCGTGCGCGACGGCCCCTCCAACTCGTCCCGGTGCCTGCCGAAGTTGGCATTGGGGTTATCGCGGTTACCGGTAGTCAGGTCATAGGATCGCCAGTTGCGGGTGTCAAACAAGTTCAGAATGTCCAGGCGGATACGAAACGTCGAGTCATCGCCAAACAATCCGAAACCGGCCGCAAACTCTTTACTGAGCGCCACGTCCAACTGCCGGAATTCACCGTCATCGGGCTCGATGCGATCAAAAAAACACTGATCGGGTCCATCCAGGCAGTCCGTGTACTGAAACGGCGGCGTCGAGGCTAAAGTCAGTTTGCCTGACAGAAAGATGCCCCAGGGCAGATCGTAGGTGCCGGTGGCAATAATGCGATGATCAGAAACGCCAATCGCGTCTTGCCAGCCGTGGAAATCCACCGAGGGGTACGCGAGTGTGAAGGTGCCGTTGTAGCGCCAGTTTTCTTCGGCATCCGTGTAGGTATAGGCCAGGCTGAAACCCCAGTTATCCAGATGCGGTCTTTCGATTTTAACGAACAAGGCGTTAGTGCGGCTTTCGAGATCGTTACTGGAGAGAATCAGATTGCTGAATCCGGGCGGGGAGATGCCAAACGGGGCTTGCCAAATAGTGCCCGGTGCAAAAAAACTGCCATCTTCCCGGCGATTGCCCAGCAACCAGTTAAAACCGTTTTTACTCTCAACGCGTGACAGGGTGACTTCGGTGCGCCAGTCACTGTCCCAACTGCTGCGCACACCGAGGCTGAACTGGTCCGAATAAGGCACGTCCAGATCGTTGTTCAGCAGGTTGATTTCGCGCCCGGCGCCACTGGTACTGGCCAGTAGGCTGTCCAGCCCCTCCTGGGTGAGATAGATCGGGTCCCAGGGTACACAGGTATCGCCGGAACAGGGGTTGTCCGGGTCTCCCTCAAAAAAGAATGAGCGGGCGGCAAAGGTGCCTTTGGTCTGCTCGACTTGCAGGAAGTCGAACTGATTGCGGTCGTAGGAGCGACCATAGCCGCCGAATAACGTGTGGCGAGAAGCACTGTCGAGCGTGTAGGAGAACCCCAGCCGCGGCTGCCAGGCGCCGGTGAAGTAATCCCGGTTGCTGCCGGTGCTGATCCAGTCGTTGATATCGAAACCGGCGTTGGGGTTGTTGATATTCTCCCAATTGCGCAAGGCGTCCACGACATCCGGCGGTGTCACATAATCCTTGTAGACAGGCGTTTCCTCATAATCCCAGCGGATACCCAGATTCAGTGTCAGGCGGTCGGTAACATACCAGTCGTCCTGGATGTAGATGCCTAACTGAGTGTTATCGGACTCAATCGCCCCCCGGTTGTCAAAGCCCGCCACACCGACGCCCCACTCCACGCGATAAGGCTGCACAAGGGCAAAGGTGTCGGGGCCGTTGAATTCGACGTTGTAGTAATACTGCGGGTTGAACGGCTGTAGCTGGACCGTCTTTAATGTAATTTCCTTGTATTTAATACCGGCCTTGATCACATGGCTGCCGTGCCATTCGATATCCGTAAAAGTGAAATCATTTTGCAACGACCACCCCTCCTGCCCCTTATCCTGGAAATTGCGGCCGGCGCCCAGATTCAAAATGGTTTGGCGGGCACTGTTGTGCAACACGGTCCCGATACCGGACGTCAGCGGATTGGGGTTCCAGCTTGAATCCTCATAAGTAATACGGGCCTCATTCTGCCAGCTCGGCGTGCTGTAAGTATGCTTTACCTGCACGCGCACATCTTCCTGGTCTCTGCTGCTGCCGTACGACCGGGTATTGACACCGCCAAAACCGGTGGTCTCGCTTTCGTCGCGGTACTTGATCGATGCCTCCAGTGCTTGCGCCTGGTCGATAGACCAATTTAACTTGCCGAAAAACAAATCCTCTTCAAACTCCGAAATCTTTCTGCCGGTCAACGCCAACAATTCCGCCGGCAACGGCGCTGCGGTGGTCGTGGCAATCACATCCCGCGGGTCTTCGTTGTTTTTGCGTTCATAGGATGCAAAAAAATGCAGTTTGTCCTTGATGATCGGGCCCGACCAGGTGAAGCCGTATTGCTCCTGAGACGAGTCAACCTTCTCACCGGTTTTTTCCTCAACGGGTGTCCGCGAGCGCAGACTCTGATTGGTGTAATCATAGAAAAAATCACCGTGAAATTCATTGGTCCCCGAACGGGTTACGGCGGTAATGGCGGTGCTGCCCACATGGTCATATTCCGCTTTGTAATTCTGGGTGATCACCTTGTATTCCCCGACTGCCGATTGGGGAAAAGGATTGCCCCGGCTGGTATCCTGGCCGGTGATGCCACCTTTCAACACATAGTCTTTCTGGCTCACGCCGTCGAGAAAGACATTGACACCCCGCTGGTGCTGGGCCCCGCCGCGAATACTGGTGCTGCCGTCGGCACCCTGGTTGAACTTGACCCCCGGCGCCAGTTCGGCAAACGACAAAAAGTTGCGCGTGACCTGGGGCAGGCGCGCCATCATCTCAGGTGTAATGGTGGTGCCGACTTCACCGCCCTGGAAATTCTCGATGCGCTCGGCCACCACCACTATTTCATCCATACCGCCGCCGGGGGCCGCGTTGATATCGAAGTCCAGACTGGCGGTCTGGCCGATGCGCAGCGTAATCGTCTCACTCTGCTCGGCGCCGGCGTCACCGACGTAAATACGATAGCGACCCGGTTTCATACCGACAAAAATATAGGAACCGTCCGCCCGGGTGATGGCGGTGCTGGTATAACCCCGTTCGATATCGACGGCGACCACTTCGACGCCGGCTTTGGCGGTATCCGCGAAAACAATCTTACCGCGCAGGCTGGCGGCCTCGATCTGCCCCAGTGCCGGCGGAATCGTCATCGCCACCAGGATCAACGAGCACGCCCATGTTTTTAACCAATAGGAATAGTGATTCATGATTACTCTCCTCACCGAAAGCCGAAGCGTGCTGGCCGCTCCAACCGTATGTTTTATTCTGGTTTATCGGTACTGAGTCATAGGTACAGACTTATCGGTATTGTTTTTTCATCGTCACAACTTTGCGGGTACTTTTTCGGTACTTTTTGGGTACTTTTTCGGTACTTTTTGGGTACTTTTTTGGGTACTTCTTTGGGTACTTTTTTGGGTACTTCTTTGGGTACTTCTTTGGGCACTTTTTTGGGCACTTTTTTGAGCACCTTTCACCAGCACCTGCTGTAAGCACCAGCCGTATGAGCCGCTTTTATCGTCACCTTTAATCGTCGCCCTCAACAACAACAGAGGCTAATTTCCATAAACCGAAAGAAATCGATTTCATCCATTGAGAAGAAATAGGCAGCGGTGAAATCGGTTTCATAGCTGCCTTAAAAAAAACTATCTGGATGAAATCGGTTTCCTGACTCTATTCAATCCTCTCAGCCTTGTCAACAGCCGGCGACAAAGTGGGAGCAAGAACCCTTCGCTGCAGCCGGAATAGAGCTCGAAGGGTTATAAAAACATATCTCAACATCGCGCCTAACGGTATAAGGACGAGTCGTCCAAACGTCTGACAGGCAACAGAATCAGGTCACCAGCCAAACTGCCGTTGATGGTGTCACACAAGTGCGGGCACATCACGCAAATACAGCCGGCATTTTGTGCAGCCGCCTAAACCAAGCGGCGCCCGGTCCGGCCAGGTTACCAACCGGCGTTTGCAACCCGACCTATTTCCCTAACAAGCGCTCGCCTGCCTGCCAGTGACTCCGCCGCAGTGGCACCTGCATGGCATTATCGGCCTCTAGGCGATCGAACAGGCGCTCATGCATGGTTTTGGCAGTACCGACAAAAGCGGGTATCTCAGCCAGGTTGTGACGCTCTTCAGGGTCCGCCTCCAGGTCATAGAGTTCGGCGCGATCCCAAACACCATGATAATAAATATATTTGAAGCGCTCTCCGCGCAGGGCAAATGTGGTCGGCGTATGGGGAAACGCATGTTCCCAGTAGTATTCGTAGAGAAACTCCCGCTGCAGACTCCGCCGCGGGCGCCCACGCAACAGCGGCAAAAAAGATTCTCCATCCGTGGCGATGCTCGTATCGGCGCCCGCCAACGCCAGCAACGTCGGCGCAACGTCAATATTTCGCACCAGGGTGTCTGCCACGGTTCCGGCTCGAATAAAGCCTGGCGCCCAGGCCAGCATAGGCACGCGTATTGAGGCCTCGTAGGCATTGCGTTTATCGATCAGACCGTGTTCGCCCAACAGAAAACCATTGTCGCCCATATACATAACCAGCGTGTCTTTGGCCAGATCGTGTTGCCCAAGGTAGGCCAACAGGCGGGCGACACTGTCATCGACTGCCAACAGAGTCTCGGCATAGCGGCGGTAAAACCCGTCAAAGTCATCCAACTGTCCGTGGTAGGGGTAGTCGACACCGTGCCAACTGTAGCGCTGCTCGCGCACCCATTTGGGTTTGCCGCGGTAATTGCGTTCGGTGTTGGCCATGGTGGCCGGAAACCGGGTTTTGGCCTCGCCATAGCGGCCCAGATGGCGCGGCGCCGGAATAAACTCGGCGTGCACAGCCTTGTGCGAGAGATAAAGAAAAAACGGTGCCTTGCTACCGCGCTGGGACTGCAGCCATTCCACCGCATAGTCGGTGAGGAGGTCGGTGACATAACCCCGCCGTTCGACACGCCTGCCGTTCACGTTGAGGGTCGGGTTCTCATACACGCCCTGCCCGCGAAAACTCACCCAATGATCAAAACCGGGCCGCGGCCGGTCGTCCTCCTCTCCCATATGCCACTTGCCGATAAATGCCGTGCGGTAACCGACCTTTTGCAAATCCCGGGGAAAAAACCGCGTCCCCTGCGGCACCGGGCTGGAATTATCGACAACACCGTGTCGATGCGCGTACTGCCCTGTCAGAATCGAGGCCCGACTGGGTGAACACAGCGAGGTGGTAACAAAAGCATTGCGCAAATGCATACCTTCGGCCGCCATACGGTCCAGCGCCGGTGTACTCAAAAAATCCGGCGCCGCCTCGATAAAACTCATAAAGTCGTAGCGATGGTCGTCACTAAGGATAAAGATGACATTTTTTTTGGCCTGGGCAGCACCGGCGAGCGAAAGCAAACCCAGAACCAGGCCCGCGGCCGCCAGCCGGCGCAACGTCGGGCGAAACTCATGGGCTCGCGGAACCCGGAGATAGTCGTTTGATTGGTTGTTGTTATCCTCAGTGCGCACAGATAATCTCCCCGGATTCTACCAGCGCCCAGATGGTTATGGCGCAAAACAGCGGCAAGTGTCTGGTGGTGTGTTTTCGCGATGCAGACCCGCTACCCGCTCCACCAATCTCGTGCAGAAAGACAACCGGGAGACGAATAGCTTTTCTAGCTGACATGAAAACGATATCATCCCACTCTAATGTGGTATTACAGGCCTGTCAATCGAGACCGGTAACTGAAACCCTTCAATGCCGGCACTCCTCACGAAACCCGCTAGCGTTCCCGTAGGGGTTTTGTAGGCTATAAAAACCACAGAAATGACAAGATACCGCAGTCCTTAGAATGTTGGGGAGGCTGCAGGGCCCAAAGCAAGGGAGCGGCGGAAAGGAGCTGACTTTAACCACCTGAAGCGTTACCGGCATTTACTGCAGATACATTTGGCAGCGAGGGTTGCATCTGACATAATCTGCGACAGATGAAAACGATATCAACCTATTCAGCAACCAGCGGGTGTGCCGGTACTCGATTGAGAACAGCAACTGCTGCAAAACACTTACTGTCAACGGATACTTATGGCCACGATAAAGATCGATGATATTGCTGCCCAGGCGGGCGTATGCAAAGCCACAGTGTCGCGCACGCTGCGCAATCCGGATATCGTCTCTCCCGAAACCCGCAACAAGGTAATGTCAGTCGTCGATCGTTTGGGCTATACCCCCAACCGCCTCGGCGCCAGCCTGCGCCAGGGCAGTTCTCACACGATCGTGGTGATACTGCCCGATATTACTAATCCCTTCTTCTCCCCTATCGTCAGAGAAATCGAGCGCGTTGCCATCGCGCGCGGCTACTCGGTGCTGCTCGGAGACACTCTGGATGATCCCGCCCTCGAGCGCGCCTTTGCCAAAATGGTGCGCAGCCGGCAGGCCGACGGCATCATTATCAGCTCCCAGCGGCTGCCCTACGATATAGACGAACAGACGCAATTGGCGCTGCAGTTGCCGCCTCTCGTCAGTATTGCCGAGGTGGTGCCCACGGAGGGCGTGCACAAAGTGGTCGTCGACAATCAGGAGGTTGGCCGCACCGCCACCCGCCATCTGCTGGAACTCGGCCATACCCGTATTGCCGCCATTGCCGGGCCGACCGAACTGCGCAGCTCCATCGACCGCCTCGCCGGGTACCGCGCCGCCCTCACCGAAGCGGATATTACCGTTGACGAGAAACTTATCTGCTACGGGGATTACTCCAGTGAATCCGGCGTCGAAGGCACCCGGCAGTTGATGCAGCACAAACAGCGCCCCTCGGCTATTTTCTGCCTCGGAGACTCAGTGGCCATAGGCGCGCTGCATATTTTACGGGAACTGGGTTACCGCGTGCCTGAAGATATTTCAGTTATCGGCGTGGACGGTGTTGCCCCTGCAAAATATTCGGCGCCGCCGTTAACGACGGTCGCCCAACCCATGGAACAGATCGGGAAAATCAGTATGGAAACGCTGCTGGCCCTGATCGAAGGCAGAAAGCCGGAGAAAACGCTCAATATCCTGCCCCATGAACTGGTAGTCCGTGGCAGCACCGGACCGGCGCCGCGGGAATAGGCGCGGCGATTTTTTCAGCCCTGCCCTGCAAGTACAAACACAAAATGCACTCATAGTTATATTGAAAATAAACCGACAGACAAACACGAGATACCGGTTTTAACGCACACTGTTGCAATGACTGCAATGTCTGCGCTACTTAGCTTCCGTCACCAGCGTTTGTTCATCGCTTTCGCGCGGCAACGGATACACCCAACGCCAAGTCACCCACAGCCCGAGCGCTGCCGCCAAGGCGGCAAAACCGAAAGTACCCGCCCCGCTCCACTCCCAACTGCGGCCGCTCAACATCGCCCCCAACGCACCGCCCGCGCCGATACACAGCGAGCAATACAGTGCCTGCCCCTGGCCCTGATAGCGGCTGCCGAAGTGACGCCGGATAAATTCAATCACCGCTACATGAACCGCCGTGAACGTAAAGGCGTGGCAAAGCTGTGCCGCTATCAACACCACCAGCGCATCCGGCGCGGCGGCAATAACGCCCCAGCGCACCGCCGCCACCGCCATACCAAACGCTAGAATGCCGCGCAAACTGATCCGCATCACGACCTTGTACATAACCAGAAACATCAACACCTCGGCGATAACGGCCAGCGCCCAGAGGCCGCCGATTGTCGCTTTGCTGTAACCGTAGCTATCCAGATACAGGCTGTAGAAGGTGTAGTAGGCACCGTGACTGAGTTGCAACAACGTCACCGATAACAATAAGCCCCACACAACCGGCTGCCTGACTACTTGCGCCAGCCCCGTCCCGGATTCACGCCCGCCACTGGCACTGCCGGCGCCGCTCACCGACAGGGTGCTGAACCACATACAGATCAGGAGACTCAGCACGACATAAGGCAGGCGGTGAATCGACATATAATCAAGGGCCAAACCCAGGCTGGCCACCGCCGCCACAAACCCCACCGACCCCCACAGCCGGATATGGCCATAGTATTGAGTGCGGCCGCTCAAATGCCCCAGGGTGATAACTTCAAATTGGGAATTCAGGCCCTGCCAACAAAAACTGCAGCAGCCTGTAAGCACCGCAAAACCGATAAAAGAATCCACATAAAAGATGCCGAGGAAACTGAAGCAAGCGAGAAATATGCCGCCACGAATTACCAGCAGACGGCGGCCGGTATAATCGGATATCCACCCCCAGAGATTGGGCGCGACAATATTGGTTGCCATCAGGATGGCGCCGACACTGCCGATCTGGGTGGCGGAAAACCCAAGCTCCTGGAGGTAGAGCCCCCAATAGGGCAGTATGGCGCCCAGCACCGCGCAGTTAAAAAAGTAAAAGCTCGACAGTCGCCAGTAGGGGACGCTGCGCAGTTCAGATAACATCGTCATTTACCTGCCGTCGCGCTAAGGCGCAGGGTCAGTGCCTACAAGTCGCCGCCTTAGCCAAACATACTTTTTTTCAAACTTCTCAACAAATCGAATAGGCTTTCTTCAATCAATAGTCTACGCTTTTTAGAACTGCAGCCTGAGCGGCAGTAAACGATCGTCGCCCCTGAAAAACGGAGTCTTGCCGTTGCCTTAGACCTGATGATTCGAAACACCAGATAAGTGCAGATCGAATTGCCCGACCCGCCGGCTTCTATGTCGCTTCGGGGCAGGGCGTTGTGCGCTTGTTATTATCGGGTTGAGCCTGAGCAGGAGTTCCAGCAAAAACGTCCGCAGGCGAGCGGACGCTCAGACAGGCGCCGATGTTAACACAACGACCGGACGAAGATAAAGGAAGCACCATGAACACACGCATCAAAACACTCGGCTTTTTTTCCGCCCTAACGCTGCCGCTGGCCGCCGCACCCGCGGTTGCCTATGAAGCGGGAGAATGGATACTGCGCGCCGGCGTTGCGACCGTTGCCCCCGACGAGAGCAGCGACACTGTAAAGCTCAACGGCGCGACACTCAGTCTCAACGGCGGCACCTCAAAACTCGAGGTGGACGAGAACTCCCAACTCGGCCTGACCGCCACTTATATGCTCACGCAAAACTGGGGCCTGGAGCTGCTGGCGGCCACCCCTTTTAACCACACCGTTTCCGGGACCGGAGAGTTGGCGAACCTGGATATAGCGGAGATCGACCACCTGCCACCGACCTTAAGCGCCATCTACCACTTCAACCCTATCGGCCGCGCTACGCCGTATGCCGGCGTGGGCCTGAACTACACGTTGTTTTTCAGCGAAGACGTCACCGGCGCTGCCGACACCACACTCACCGGCCTCGGACTTACCGGCGCCGACCTGGAGTTGGACAATTCCTGGGGCCTGTCGCTGCAATTCGGGCTGGACTACCAGATCGGCGACAACTGGTTCATCAACGCCTCGATGAGATGGATAGATATAGACACGACAGCCGAAATCAGCTTTGACAACGGCAGCAAGCTCGATGTCGATCTGGAAATCGACCCGTTTGTGTACAGCTTGTTGCTCGGGCGCCGTTTTTAGACAGATTGCTGCGCCGGTTGTGAACCGGTTGGCCCGGGTGTTGTTGACAAGGATTGGGGAAACACGCTAAATAAGGCGATATACATACCCCTGTTGTCGACTGTTATCGTCCGAGATGGAATTATGGGCCTGGATATCGATCGCGAAAACTTCACCGAAAAGGATCATCGGGAATTCGGCACCCGCCTGCAAAACAGTCTGCATATACTGCGCGACCTGCTCGCCGAGCCGGGCTTCGGGCAGGGGCCCCTGTCTCTGGGCGCAGAGGTGGAGGCCTATATCACCCGGCCCGACGGCGGTGTCCTCCCGATCAATAAAACACTGGTCGACGAGCTGCAACACCCACAGTTACAACTGGAACTCAACCGCTACAATATCGAATACAATCTGCAACCGGTGCAGCTTCAAGGCACACCGTTTTCCAGCCTCGAGAACGAACTGACCGCCGCTCTCGACATGTTGCAGCAGGCCGCCCGGGGCCATGCCGGCCAGGTCATTCCGATCGGCATACTGCCGACTCTGCAACTGCCCGATCTGGACGGTTCCGCCATGACGGATTTGCCTCGCTACCGCGTGCTGTCGAAGAGTTTAAAGGCGCTGCGCGGCGAGGACTTCGTCGTCAATATTCGCGGTGACGACAGCCTCCAGGTCACCAGTTCAAATGTCATGCTGGAGGGGGCCAACACCTCTTTTCAAATCCACCTCCGGGTGGAGCCGGAGCGCTTCGCCGATACCTTTAACACACTGCAACTGGTCACACCGCTGGTGCTGGCGCTGTCGGCCAATTCGCCGCTGTTGCTGCAAAAGCTGTTGTGGGAGGAAACCCGCATCGCCCTGTTCAAACAATCCGTCGACTATCGCATGCGGGGCCGCGGCAACTGGCAGGAGCCGGCGCGGGTCGCTTTTGGCCACGGCTGGGTGCGCGACGGCGCCTGGGAGCTGTTTGCCGAAACGGTTTCTCTGCATCGCCCGATCATGCCGGTACTCTCCGACGCAACGGCGGTTGCCGGCGGGACACCGGAGCTGCCTGAACTCAGGCTGCATATGGGATCGGTGTGGCCCTGGAATCGCGCCGTTTACGACAACAGCGACGGCGGCCATCTGCGCATTGAGATGCGCGCCCTGCCGGCGGGTCCGAGCAGCGGCGATATGGTGGCCAATACCGCCTTGTACGTGGGTCTGGCGATGGGACTGCGAGATTATGTGCGCGACTGGTTGCCATCGATTCCCTTCCCTTACGCGGAGTACAATTTTTACCGGGCCGCGCAACAGGGCCTGGACGCAGTGCTGGTGTGGCCGCACCGCAAACGCCAGCGCGTGGTCGAGACCCCGCTGCTCAGCATACTCGAGGCCGTGTTGCCTTACGCCGGTAAAGGGCTGGCGGCAGCCGGTGTCGACGCCGCCGATATCAGTCGCTACCTCGCCATTGTCGAACGCCGCTTCCAACAGCGCCTGACACCGTCCCGATGGCAAAGAGAGACACTGGCGTTTTACCAGCAGGCGGGCAACGACCGGCTTGCCGCCTGCCGCAAAATGCTACAGCAGTACTGTCGGGAACAAGCCCGGGGGAAAGTGCTGAGCGACTGGGCCCTGCCCTCGTGAGCGGCGGCGCGTCACAGACACCTGTCGCCGTGCTGAACGTAGCGCAGTTGCCGTCGCTGGCTCAGGACAGTGTCAGTTGGTTGCGCCAGCTTGGCCGCCCCAGTTGGATCGATATACCCGGCATCGACAGCAGCCGTCGGCGGGTGCTCACCACTTTGTTGCACGGTAACGAGCCCTCGGGTGTGCTGGCGATCCACCGCTGGCTGCAAGGTCTGGACACACCGGCAGTCAATATCAGCTTACTCATCGCCTCGGTAACTACAGCACTGCAGGAGCCGGTTTTTTCCCGTCGCATGGCGGCCGGGCAGCGCGACCTCAATCGCTGTTTCAAAGCGCCGTTTAACGATCAACAGGGACACCTCGCGCAACAGATTATGGAGAGAATCATCAGCCTGCAACCGGAGTGCGTTATCGATATTCACAACACATCCGGCAGCGGCCCTTCCTTCGCAGTCGCTACAGCCGATGGATTTGCACAGCGGAACCTGGCCGGTTTTTTCTGCCGGCGCCTGATCGTCACCGATCTGCGCCTGGGTAGCCTTATGGAAATCGATGCCGGTTGCCCGGCGGTGACCATCGAATGTGGCGGCGCCCGGGACGAGGAATCACAGGCTACCGCGCTCGCCGGCATTGAGAATATAACGACTGCCGATGTGTTGTTCCCGGCGGCGCCAAGACATGAGTTGGAAGTGCTCCATCACCCTGTACGCGTGATCTTAAAGCCGGCCGTCACTGTGACCTACAGCGCCAGCCCATCGGAGGACAGCGATGTTACCCTGTGGCCGGATATTGAACGCTGCAATTACGGCATCACTCCCGTCGATCGCTGCCTGGGCTGGGTGGGTCCCGGCGGCCTGCGGCAGTTGGCCGCGCCCGACACTGCCGGTATCGATCGGGTCAGTCACCTGCTGCGCGAAGACAACGGCTGGCTGTATCCGGCCCGCAATCTGCGTTTATTTATGGCCACCACCAACGCCAAAATAGCTCGCGACGATTGTCTCTTTTACGCAGTGGCAGCCACGTAGGACGCCGATTAACTCGTCGGCCGCCATTCAGTTCGCAAACTGCTCAAACAGCGCCTGTTCTTCTTCTCCACCCAGGGGCACACCCTTTATATGACTGCCGAGATACTGGTGCAGTACCTCCGGTATCGCCGGTCCCGAGGCCGGCAGGTATTGGTCCTCGGGAACGGGGCTGGACGGCGCCAGCAACCGGTTTTCCCACTGTTGGTCGACAGCGCAGGCGATACCGACAAATGCCTGCTGGCTGTCCTGGATACGGTACTGCCGGCAGAAGCTGCCGTCATTGTGTATAAACGATAATTCCGGTCGCACATCGAACTGGGCCTGATTGTCAGCCTGTACAAACGTGCCCGAGGGGCTGGCACTCAATATGCGGACCAATGCATCGGAGGGTTGCAGGGTCTGGCTCAACATGGGGTTGCCGAGTTCGGATGACGGCATGTCCATGCCGATAAAAACCCCCAACGCCATGGCCACCGAGGCCGCCATAGCCACCGGCCAGGACCACCAGGAGGATGTCACAGCGGTAGCAGTGCCATCGGCGGAGGTACGACGCGATGCGATAGACGTCACAGTGGCAGACTGCACCGGCGCCGGCTCCTCTTGTGCCAGCAGTTGCTCGAGGCCCGCCGGCAGCGGATCGTCATTAATGCTGTCGAACGCCGCATACAGGGCTTCATCGGTGGCGCCGATTTGATCGAGATACAGCCTCAGTTCCGGCTCCTGTTCCAAACGCCGCTCCAGTTCCGCCGTTGTCTCGGGGCTGAGTTGTTTGTCCAGGTAGGCCGACAGCAAACGTTTATCGTCGTCGTTCATGGTGTCATTTCCTCCGCTTGATGTTGGAAATGCTTCTGCAAGCTTTCCCGTGCGCGCGCCACGCGACTCATAATGGTTCCCACCGGAACGTCCAGCACCTCGGCGGCCTCGGCATAACTCATACCGTCGATAGCGACCAGGGTCAGGGCCAGACGCTGGTTGTCCGACAGCGTCGTCATTGCCCGCACCACCCGCTGTAAATCCAGGCGGCCCTGAATCTGCTGTTCGCCCTGCTGCACCTGGGTGTCGCTTTCCAGACTGATGGCATCGGCGGCCTTTACCCGCACTTCGCGGGAGCGTATCTCGTCGATCCACAGATTTTTACAAATTCGCAACATCCAGGGCACCACTTCCGCATTGGCCGGCAGACCCGCCTTGAGCATCCGCACGACGGCATTCTGCACCAGGTCATCGGCATCGGCTTTCGAGGCGGTGAGAGAGAAGGCAAACCGACGCAACCTCGGCAGCTCCTGCAAAATTACCGCCTTAATCTCACCTACTGCTTGTGTCATTTATGCGACCTGTTAATTGGTAAACGCGCCAGAGCTTGTTTTATTCCCTCCAAAGAGGAATTAATTGTTGACCCGGCCATTTATTATACGACGGCCAATGGTTACTATTCATATTCCCACACCGGGTGGTAGCCTATCGAAATGACAGTGAAAAAGCTAACTCTTTACGTTTTTTTGGGACTTTTGGTGTATTTTCACCGCCATATCGGCGCAGATCAGGGTCTGGGCCTGATCCCTACCGCCTGGGCCCAAGAAGAGGAAATCGAGCAGGAGATCGAAGACAACCTGGAAGACGACCTCGAAGATCAGTTGGAGGACGACCTCGAGGACCAGTTGGAAGATGCCCTCGAAGACCAGTTGGAAGATGAGCTCGAGGACCAGTTGGAAGATGCCCTCGAAGACCAGTTGGAAGATGCCCTCGAAGACCAGTTGGAAGATGCCCTCGAAGACCAGTTGGAAGATGAGCTCGAAGACCAGTTGGAAGATGAGCTCGAAGACCAGTTGGAAGATGCCCTCGAGGACCAGTTGGAAGACGACCTCGAGGACCAGTTGGAGGACGACCTCGAGGACCAGTTGGAGGACGACCTCGAGGACCAGTTGGAAGACGACCTCGAAGACCAGTTGGAAGATGACCTCGAAGACCAGTTGGAAGATGACCTCGAAGATCAACTGGAAGATAACCTCGAAGATGATGTGGAAGACGATCTCCAGGAACGCCTGGAAGTCGATCTGGAAAATCGCCTGGAAAGCGACTTGGACGACGACCTTGACGACGACACCGAGGATGCGATGGAGGATGATATCGATGACGACCTCGATGACGACCTCGATGACGACCTCGATGACGACCTAGACGACGACATTGATGACGACCTCGACGACGACATTGATGACGACCTCGACGACGATCTTGATGATCTAACCGGCGACAAAGGTGATCTCGACGAAGGTGATGACGACGATATCGATGACGATGAAGAAGTCGATGATGACGTAGAAATCGACGACGAGGACGACGACGGCGAAATCGACGACGACGACGACGACGACGATGACGATGACGATGACGATGACGATGACGATGACGACGACGACGACGACGACGACGACGACGATGATGATGAAGACGATGACGACTTCGAAAACACGGTGCTCGACACCGCACCGGAATTAGTCCCTGACGATCAGGGTTTTCTGCGCGCGCGCGATGCCTGGGTCATTATGATCGATAAACAGTCCCTGGAAGCCTTTCGACGACTGGGCCTTGAGATCGCCAAGGTCTCTAAACTGAAAGCTCTGGATATGGTGCTGGTCGAAGTGGTAGACCCCGGGGACAAAGACCTGGCCCAGATTCGCAACCTCGCCCACTCGGCGCTGCCAAAAGACGACCTGGTGGTCGACTATAACCACATATACAGCTATAAACCGGAAGCGACACCCAACCCCACCCGCAGGATAATGCAACCTCGTGATACCCGCCAGCAACCCCATGCGCTGCTGGCGCTACCTGAACTGTCCGTGCCCTCGGTCAAAGTCGGTCTGGTCGATTCGCGGGTCAATGCCAGCCATGAAACGCTCAGCCATGCGCGTATTACCAGCAAGGCTTTCGTGCGCACCGATATTGCCCCGCCGGCCGCACACGGCACCGCTATCGCCTCGATTCTCTGCGGCCGCTCGGGACACTATCGCGGCCTGCTGCCGGACATCGAACTCTATTCCGCCAGCGTGTTTCACCAGCAACCCAAAATCGGGGAAAGCGCGCTGGTGACCAGTCTGATTCTCAGTCTCGACTGGCTGGCGCAAACCGGCGTTGAGATCATCAATATGAGCCTGACCGGACCGGGCAACGGTCTCCTGCAGGCTACGCTGGAAAAACTGCACGAGCGCGGCATTATCGTGGTGGCGGCGGTTGGTAACGCCGGCCCCGTAGCCCGGCCGCTGTACCCGGCCGCCTATGACTCCGTAGTGGCGGTGACAGCAGTAACCGATAAAAAGCAGGTTTACTACATGGCCAACCGCGGTCTCCATATCGACCTGGCAGCACCGGGGGTGGAAGTGCAACACGCCGATGCCGACGCCGGCTACACCTATTCCTCCGGCACCTCGCTGGCGGTTCCGTTTGTCAGTGCCGGCCTGGCCTGGGCCTTGGCGGCGGAAAAACAAAAAGGCAATAACCGGCCCGATCAGCGCCAACTGCTCGATCATCTCTTCCGCACCGCCCAGGACCTTGGCCCACCGGGCCACGACGATATCTACGGCCACGGTTTGATTCAAATCGATACGCCCTAGGCATTGTGTGCCTGTGTAATCTCCGGGAGCTGTTGCACTTTGTCGGATTACTGCGGCGACAGTAAACCGCAGTGGCAATCAGTTAGTGCTTCGACAAATGAAAACTTTTACCTCGAGCAGGTTTTGGTGCCCTTAACTAACACGGTCTCGATCCGGGTGCTTACTTTTGGCGATGGCAGTGCTTGAGCAGGAAAGTCCCAATTGACCGGTTAAAATTTATAACCAGCACGCACCCGCGCCATATGTTGGGTGTAATCGGCGGCGGCCAGCGTCGACTCGTAATCGCTGTATTGATATTCCAGCGCCAGGTAACTCTGCTTGGATAAGGGCAACTCCAGTTCCGCCTCCCAGCGGTGACGATCGTCATCGCGCCGCCGGGTACCGGCGGAGTCGATGGCATCGTAGTCGCGCTGCTCGTAGCGCCACCCCAGTTTCAGTTTCGATTCCTTCCCCAGAATATCCAGCCGTTTGACCCAGCGCAGTCGCAGTTGTTGGCTGTCGTGATCAAAGCGGTCGGTGTTGGCGTCCTCATCTTCGTACTTGTAACCGAAAGAGACATAGTGCTTGGAACCGTCAATAAAATAGTACAGGTCGGCACCGAGTGCGGCGGCATCCGCATCTCGCGCCGGACGGCCGTCAAAGTCTTTATCCGTGTAAGTAAAAGCTGAGCGCAAAAAAACCTGCTTGGTAAAATAATGGCTGATATAAGGACTGGCCTGCTGCAACGTCAGGAAACCGTCACCACCCAGCGATGAATCCGCGTAATAATAGTTCACTCCCGCTGTGGTGCGACCGAAATCGCTGCTCAAACCGGCGGAGAACAAATGCGTCTGGACATCGAAATCGTCCAGGTCCTGGTGCAGGCTCTGGGAAAAACTGTAGCCGGTCGTTACCTTCACCGCCTTGGTCAGGGACAATTTATAGTCCAGGTCGAGATCCACAAGGGCCGCATAATCACTTTCTGTGGTGTTGATATCCAGCCGCTCCACGGAGATATTGCTGTCATATTCCACCCCGGCGCTGACCTCGGCGCTGAAGTCGCTGAACGCCGGTTGCGCCAGCGCGGCGGCGGCCAGGCAGATCGCCAAGAATTCAGTGTGCTTGCGGAAAACGTTCATAAATCTATCCTCAAATCTGTCTGTCAATCCCAAGGGTCGGCGGTGCTGATTTGCATGTTCAGATAGCCCCGCGCCACTATCGGTCAGTGCCCCGTTATCATCCTGATCGGGACACTGTAGCGGGTGGCGCCGGTTTTTAGAAGAAAAACTGTGCCCGAATCTGCACCGCGTTCTCCTTATCGGTGCTGCTGCCGCCTATCTCGCTGATACGCAGGGCATTGACCATGACACGGGCATTGCGCACCGGATACCAGTTCAACCCCAGGGAAGTCACCTCCCCGTCCTCGCCGTCGATATCGCCATCCAGATCGATATCGGCGTCGCGCAGGTTCAAGCGGCTGTAGCGGGCGGCAATTTCCCAGGCGCCCAGACCGCCGTCAGTCACCGGACGTTTTGGATCGATACCGCCAAACACACCGTTGCGCACACTGTAGCGACGACGCTCGCCGGTCAGCGCCCAACTCCCCTCGACATAGTAGCCGTCGAACTGGGCGGCGGCGCCCAGATCGCGATCGACATCAGCGGCGATATATTCTGCCTTGAGCAATCGCGGCCCGTTGCGCAGTGCAAACTCGAGACCGTAAAGTCCATACTGGTCAGCGTCCTCGATGCGCGGGTGCGAGATATTCAGCCCACTCAGCAGTGTGCTTTCCGGCCTCGAGTTGAAACGCACACCCCCCTCGGTTTCGCGATGGCTGACCGAGGCGCCCAGGTGTAACAGTACCTGACGGGTACGCAACGGCCGGTAGGTGGCGCGGGCGTTGATAGACTCGTCGGCGTTCTCATCGTCGTTCGTAATTTTCAGCCCGGCGATATCCGGCCCGAATACACCCATGGTCAGCCCCCAGTTTTTGCCGCGGGTATTGGCCCGCACACCGGTGCTAAAGTCCGGCCCCAGCACCGTGGCGAGCGGGCGCTCCATTAGCCCGAGATTATTGGAGCTTTCGTTTTCCGACATACCGAACGGCTCTTGCATACGACCCAGTGCCAGATGCACCGGCCAGCCCCGATACTCCACCCGCAGGTCGCGCAGGCTGACCTCATCGTCGAGAGTGTCGGCGCTGGCGCGAAAGCGCCAGTCGTTATCCCAGTTCAGGCGCAACCCGAGGCGGGCACGGCGCCAGTCGGCGTTGTTTTCGTCGGCGGCGGGCAAACTGGAATCGAGCAGGCCGTCGTACATAAAGCGGCCGTCCAGGCGCACCTTGAGATCGCCAACCTCAGTTTCGACACGGCCGTCCTTGAAGCCGGCGAGCGCGGGCGCAGTTGCGGCAAGGTTGCAGGCCGCGACGGCGGTCAGGGTGCGAATAACGCTGCGAAAATTTCTCTGTGCAATTAACATAAGTCCTCCACGGAATCATTGGTAATTTCGTTAAGTCGGCGCTCTTGCAGAAGCCAGCGCCGCTGGCGTTTTTTCAGGGAAAGCCGGTGGCTATGGCTGACTTCAATAACAGTGCCTTGAAAGTGCGCCAACGCGGCTTCGATAAGTTTTAAAGACTGGCTGTCGAGGTGTGCATCCATTTCGTCCAGTAACAGCAGACGCGGTCCGATCAGTAAGGTGCGCGCCAGCATCACGCGCTTGCGTTCGCCCAGCGAGAGATTTTTGCCGCCTTCGCTGAGACGTGTCTTCAATCCACCGGGCAGACTCTCGACCAGTTCCGCCAGCCCGCAATCGCGGATAACGGCGGCGATCTCCTGCTCACTGGCACCGGGGTTGGCATAGGTGATGTTGCGGGCCAGCGAGCCGCGCATCAGGCCCAGGTCCGGCGACACCAGGCCGATACCGGCGCGGCGCAACGCCATATCGCCGTAGGCGCTGAGCGGACAGCCGTCCAGTTCCAGCGACCCTCGCTGCAGCGGCAAAACCCCGGCAAGCGTGAGTAACAGCGTGGTTTTGCCGACGCCGTTAGCGCCTTCGAGCACGATATGCTGTCCCGCTTCGATGTCAAAATCACACGGCTCCAGCAACCCGTCGATGGCAAAGCCGCGGGCTCGCAGATGACCCGGTCCCTCCGGCGGAATATCGACGGCCGCCGGCGTCGCAGTACGGGGACGGCGCGCCGGCAAACGCATAAAGCCGGCGATCTTTTCGTGGGAAATCTGCCACTGCTGCCAGTAGTCAAAAATACGCCCCAGATCGCGCAGCGGCGACAACAGCAGCCCCGTCAGGGTCATGCCACCGGCGATATCGCCGGCGGTCAGGCGCCCCTCGCCCACCAGCCCGAGGCCGGCGATCAACAGCGCGGCGGTGGCGAGCACGCCGGTGGCTTCGAGCGCGCCCTGCAGAAAACCCAGTATGTGCGCACGCCCCAACAGCTCCCGGTACAGGTCTTTACTCTGGCGGCGCACCCGGCGCATTTCCCGTTGCTCCTGCAGGTAAGCCTGCACGGTCGATACGGTACTGACCCGATCATTAACCGTGGCGGCCAGACGCGCGCGGTATTTGCGAGCGGCGCGAGTGGGCGCGGGCAATCCCGATCCGATCAAGCCGCCGATCAACAAACCGATCAACAACACCGCCGCAATCAGGCCCGCCAGCATCGGCTGCAGGTAAGTCAGCGCACCGAGCACCACCACCGCCGTGGTGACAATGACCAGCAGCCGCCCCAACCCCAGTGCCACCCAGCGGCGCAGGCCGTTCAAGTCGGTCACAAACCGCAGCATCATGGCACCGTGAGACCACCGCTGCGCCACCCGTTGGTTGGCGCGCAGCAGGTGCCGGAACAACCGCAGTCGCATTTGCACGACATAGTCCTGGCCGAGGTGCTCGGCACAAACCCGCTCCGCCCAGCGCAGCACTGCCAGTACCACTGCAGCTACCGCTATCAGGGCCAGCGGCAGGGCGACATCGGCCACCGTGCCGGTGTCGGGGGAGTTGCCGATGCGGGTGAACACCCGGGCCACCAGCATCCCCACCCCCAGAATCACCACCGCCTGGGCAATACCCATGGCCACCAGCCCGGCCAGATACAGCCGGCGCCGGCCCTGCCAAATCGGTAGTGGCTTTTCAACGCGCTTTGACTTTTGCATGACTCTACCCCCAACAGTCCCTATACCCGCGCGCCGCTACTGAACACTCGGCCCGCAAATTTCAGCACTGTTCGCCGGCAACATCACCGCGGCGGCAGGTATGGCCTTGACCTGGGCTTGAATCATGGCCGAGGGCAATACCTCGCCCGGCAGGATCGTGCGCAAGTCTCTGGGCGAGGCCAGTTCCTGGGCCGTGATGGGTTCCACCGGCACCAGCGCACGCACTTCGCGAATCGCCAGTGGCGACAGTGTCAGCGCCCCGCTGATGCCGAGTACCGGCAGTTGCCGCTCGAGCAGCCAGTTGAAACCGGCGCTGGCACCGAGGGAATCACCGGCGGCAAACAACACGCCGTGGGTGTGCGCCTGCAGGCGTTCCGATTCCAACAGCGCGCAGGTTTCCGCGTGGCCGAGGCCGTCGGCAATCTCAGCGACAATCACGTCGACATCGGCCGCCGCCAGATTGGCGAGTAGCGACTCGGACGCCTCGATCAATGTCTGCGGGTCCTCCAGGTAAGTCGAGGGCAGGCCGGCGTCGGTGAAATCGAGCACCTTGCTGGCACCGGCATCGATCATGCGCCAGACATCGCCGCCGGCGCCGGTGCCGGTCAGCTTGGTGGCACCGACCCGGTATCCCATGGCGCTCAAGCCCGTGACCAGGCTGCAGGCGGCATGGGTTTTACCGGCGTTCATCGAGGTGCCGCAGACCACAAACACGGGCGGCAAAGTGCCTTTGACTGACATTGCGGGCAGGCTGAAGTCAGCCAGGTTCAGCACCCGGCCCTGGGCGTCGGCGAGCACTCCCAGCGGCCGGATACGGGTGGCCGGGTCCATGCGCAGATTGCGCGCCACGGCCGTGGCGGCGATGCCTCCGGCGGCGACCATATCGCACACGGCCAGGTTGTGAGGTACAAGGCCCTCGAATTGATCGGGGGCGTAGCGGTTGCCGTAAGACAGAATCACCCGGTCGCCTTCGGCCAGGAGCGCGCGGCGGCCATTGACCAGTTCGATGCGCTTGTGTTGACCGATTCGCTCGATCTCCGCCAGCACGACATCGCCGGCTTGGGGGCTATAGGGTTCACGCAGCAACAGGCGCGCTTTTTGTAAATTCACCCGCCGACAGGCAAATGAAACCTTGGCTGCTTTAAGTTCACCATCTCGCAATTTGACTTCCATCACAGTAACTCCCATATACGAATAAAACCCGCCTAAGCGGCCGTGAGTGAGACAATATCGGGTCTCTTACTGGGTAAACGGGCGCCGGCGGGTTTTATTCCCTCACCGGACAAATTTTTTTGCATTGCGATTTTTGGGTCCCGCAGAGAGGGGGAACGGAAGCAGAAAAGTAGGGATTGTCTGGAATGGCACTACTCGCAGTGGTACTACTCGCAGTGGCAAGGTGCAGGGATGTAACTTCAGTTACGTCCCCTTAGACTGGTGCCACTCCCCTTCCTTAGGGCGCCTCTCCCGGCGGCACGGTGCGGGGACGTAACTTCAGTTGCGTCCCCCTAGAATGGTGCCACTCCCCTTTCTAAAGGCACCTCTTCCAGTGGCACGGTGCGGGGACGTAACTCCAGTTGCGTCCCCCTAGAACGGCGCCACTCCCTTTCCATAGGGCGCCTCTCCCGGCGGCACGGTGCGGGGACCTAACTTCAGGCCACTTGACCGGTCGACAGCGCGGACTCCGACCCAAGCGGTAACTTCAGTCGGGACTTAAACTTTTGCCAGTCAGCAGCTCAGGCAGCGAAAAATGCGGCGTAGGCGAGGTAGGCACTCATAGCCAGAAAGCCGGCTCCCACTTTGGGAAGTCGGGCAACGGTGGCGTTGTTGGACTTCATAATCACCTTGGGTATCGCTATCAACAGCGCGCCTTTCAGCATAAAGCCGATGCCCATCAGGCTGACAATCACCTCCAGCAAGCTGCCCCACAAGGGATGGACGAGAATAACGGCCATACCGATAAAGAAGTGCACCATTCCCGATAAATTAATCGTCACGGGATGGGCACGGTCAGATTCGTTTAACATTCTTACATAAAAATCTTTGGACAGAAAAAATCCTAACCCCGTTACAAGGAGATAGGGGGCCATCATTTTCGCCAGTAGTAGTGTTGACTCATTCATCAAGGGTTTCCTAAAGTCTAAGTCTGCTTGCACAGCACCTGATAGCGCTCACCTAAGGCGCCTCCTCTCGCCTAAATATAAAAGCCCGTCACTGGCCAAAGCAGGAGATTAGTGGAGTTAGATAAACTGTCCCCAGAACTTACTAACATCACTATTAAACGTCGCATTGCAACACATTCTTACAGAGTTTTTGTGAAATGAGAAATATTTCAAAGAACGTAGCATCGCGCCATTTTGTGACGTCTAAACAAAGCAAGTGGCATACCTCACCTCACATAGCGTCTCCCCCCATGATACCATTCGCAGCACGGAGAAAAATTAGTCACATGCTGTTTACTATGGGAGTATCGTTAGCATGTTAAGTCGTTCATCTGTCGTTCAGTGCTTTATCTTTTTCATTAGCTTTAACATTATGGGTGTTCACGCTCAAACAGGGGCAGGCCCAAGCGTAAGCGGTCCCGCCTCTGTGTCCAGTGGTAGCAGATTTACCTTAACCCTTGAAAACCCCGATCCAGCCAGTCCATTTACCAGTAAAGAATTACAAATACGGGCTCCTGTCGAGGCGGATTTTTCCACCATCACTACATTAGATGCCAGCATCTCAACATATGAGCTTTCCATTGACGCCCCGGGCGAGCATGAATTTCGCCTTCGATTTTTGGGTACAGTCCACGATTTCCAAATCTTCACAGATTGGGGGAACGTTCACGTTGTTGACATCAAGGGCGAGGAGGTATTGAGCGTCAACAGTCTAGGAGAACAGGGAGACGACGACAGTTTTTTCCCCGCTATAAGTCCTGATGGCTTGACCGCGGCGTTCGTTACAACTGCGCTAAACCTCGACCCAAGTGTCACGCCTCCTCCCGTGTCAGACAACCGATATGTTCATATTGGTGTTCGGGATAGGATAAATAACCGTACATTCTACGCAAACGAGAATAGCGATGGTTCATTCCACCAGGCAGAATCCGTACAACCAGCGTTCTCACCCGACGGGCGGTTCTTGGTATATATGAGCCGAGACGGCGTCACAATGCGCGATCTCATTACGAAAGATTTCAGCATTCTAACCCCAGGGCTTAATGTTCGTGAGTTTGAATATAGCGACGACGGCCGATACCTCGCGATGCTGGATGAGGGCATCTCTTTCTACGATTTTCAAACCGGTAGAGCGTTTGACATTCTTCCACCAGGGTTTGACGGCAATAGAATCCCGCGCAATGCATTAATGGATAACGTATCTGTTAGCAGCAACGGTCGTTTCGTTGTCTTTGAGACTAATGCAAGTAACGTGGTACCGGGAGACACTGCCGAGCGTACAATGGACGTATTTCTTTTGGATCGCGCGACCAATCGCTATACGTTAATCAGTCGGTCCTATACTTCTCTAACCCCTACGGGCGGCCGATTTCCTCAAATGTCGGCAGACGGCTCAAAAATCGTTTTTTCCTCCTCGAGTTCAAACATCGTCTTGGGTGACAACAACGGATTAGCCGATGTGTTTATGTTCGATCGCACCACGCTGGAAATGACGCGAATCACAAACGATGGCGGAACCGAGCCCACGATGGATGCTGAAGGACGGCGCATTTCCTATCTGAATAATGGTGATCACTTTGTTTATGATCGCGCAACACAAAACCGTAGCTTTGTCGTCAACGGGCTTTCTGCCGTCACCGCGCTTGCGAGACCGGCGATGAGCCGAGACGGTAGATTTCTTTTGACCCAAAAAGGCAGTTTTTCTGGTGATCAAATCGTCCTGGGTGCAATTCCGCAGTAACTAAAATCTTGAACGATCTGTTGAGCGAAGTGGTCTGTAAAGGCCGCTTCGCTGGTCAATAGACCACGATGAGTTCTTCCGTTTCCTTAGAAACCAAGTAGTGCCCAGATTCAAAAAATGATTATCATACCTCTATCATTTTAGTGTTTCTAGCAGACTGGACCTTTTGCCCAACAGGGTTTAATTACTACGATACGCTGTAACTTCGTCACCAATACTAATCCCCGGCTACTCCCATCACTCATCTGACTTGGGGTATGGCCCACTCTCAACTCAGTAGAAATAGCGTTTCGCACAAGAACCACCCCAACCTGCTTTATTCCATCCCTGTCAATTAGGCAGTCATCAAAATGAACTTCAACAAAATACTCAGGCAAATCAATCTACTCCCAATCAATATCTAAGCCGCCAAATAATGTAGGGGCAAAATTTTTGTCAAAATATTTACCTCTACCGAGCTTACCCATGAATTCTTTAGAATCAGATCAGCGGACAACTCTAGACTTGATATGAGCCACGTACATCGCCCATTGATTTCCATAGATAGTTTGCGCCATCAGGAACAGTTTACCTAACTCCAGGCTTTGGTCTAAGAAATCTCTGAAAAGTCCCAGAACTTGTCACAATAGCAATATTTTAAACACGGGCGGAGCCAGCGATGAACCAGTTAACCTTTTCTTAAGCCGAGCATGCCACCAAAAAAGCGCAATGCTCTATACGAACTTGATCAGCTCGCATAATGCGGTTTAGAAAATAACATTTTCAATGCCATGAAGTTGAGTGTACGCAAGAATCGAGTGGTGTGCAGTGTATTAAGGTAGTTGTCTAAGCGCCTTATAAAACGCTTGCCTGCACTTTTCAGGGCATGCATACCGATAGAGCACAACAACGAGTTATTTACTATTGAAGATAGGCCCACAATGCCTAAAATTCTTTCGAAGCGGTGGGCCGATAAATCAGCGGTTTTCTCTTAAGAACCAACAGCAGGCGCCATAGGCGAGTGTCATTTGGGTCAGAGCACACCGGATATCATTCACTCAACCAAGTTGCCAGTTGTTTCAATGCTTCAGTTTTTTCCTGGCCCAAACTTACATCGCCGTAATGGCTTATAGTGAAGAATTTGTTTCCAGAAATCCAACGCAACTCAGTATGAGTTTGACCTCTAGAGTTCCTGAGATTAGTTAATATACCGGGTTTTTCCAGATCATTGCCTACATAAAAATTTATAGCTTCTTTAAAAAATTCTATCTTTTGACCGGCTTCAACATAATCATTCTCGTATACAATCAAATCCCCTAACTTGCTGTAGTGTACAACCCTTTTGATTCCCGTGCTGCGAAGTGCGCCAACAGCTCCTGCGGGGACTACTTTGACCTCAACAATATTGGCTTTCTTAAATGTATCAAATGATTTAGGTGTAAAGCTCAACCTTTCAAAAATCCTTGATCTATCTTTCTGTGGGTTTTTTTTATCATCCATCAGCTCTAACAAATGATGATTGCTTAGTTCATAGTCTACAATCGCATAGCCGTTTTGGCGTATCTCTAGAGTTCTTTGTTGCATTTTATCAATCATAGCCAACGGTAAATCGGTCGAAGCATCTGAGTAAGTTATGATGTTAAAAACACCTTTTTTATCGAAGACGACTTGACTTTTACTGCCATCATCAAGTAATTGTATATTTTTACTGGTGTTCTTTTCGTGCAAATAATCAGCCAAAACGAATCCGGGAAAGATAAAGATACCTAGAACTATTACATAGTTTTTCATGTCAATACCCTCACGTATAATACTGTTCAAATTAAAAATCAGTAATACATGTATCAGACCAAGTTCTAAAAGCTACTATAGACCCATTAATGGCATATCTTCCGTCTGTCAATACAAACCAGCTAGTACTACCAGGTGGAAGCACAAAACCGCCGGGCGTTGGGAGAGGGTCGTTATCTGATGAGTCTAATGTATTTTGATTTACGTTTTGAGACGCCACAGTATGGAAAAGTACAAGACTACATACGCCTGGAGCAGTTATCACACATCGGTCGTAGTGATTACTAGCAAAAAACATCCCGTCGATAGGGGCTCCGGTAATGGTCTGCATTTTATCGCCATTTGCCCATGAGAAGCGATTTGCACAAGCTTTTGAAAAGCTTCGAACAATAGTATCTTCATGTCGTTCTAGGCAGTTAGTACAACCGACAATTTCTGCTGTAGACAATGGTGTTATCGATATCGATAAAATGCCGCATAAAATCAGTGAGACTTTCGTTAAACTCAATACTCTTTTCATGATCATCTCCGTATATTTTTCATAAGCTAATAAAATTAATCCTTTGTTTAAGACCCGCATCATCTTAGGGTAGAGCGCTGAAATTTTTAAGCCTGTTTCGGTTGAAAACTTCAAAGTGCCAGAGTTTGTGTCGTTGCATGGGTGCGCCCTCAAAAAATAGTAAAAAAGGCTTGCCAAAATTACTACAGTATACCGGGGAATGGGATGCCTATATTTTAAAAATGGGAGTTAAGTTCCCAACGAGTTCCGGGGACAGTTCACTTACGAGTTCCGGGGACAGTTCACTTAACTGAAGAGTTCCGGGGACAGTTCACCTAACTCTAGGTTTTGGCCCTGGCCTTTTTTTCTTTAGCTTTCGTCCTATTAAAACCTCCAACTAGTCAACAAATGCTTCGTCACCGATAGGTCGTCCCGTTCGTGCATGCTGCCTTATCGCCGTTAAGTCCGCTGCCTTTTCTTCGACTGACAGATATTCAGACCAGTCGGCGATCCGATCAAGCATGGATTTTACCGTAACAATCTGATCATCCTTTCTTTGAAAATGAGCCCGCGCGCTAGACCAGGCCCAATCCTCAGCTGAAACGCATAAACCCGCTCGAACCGGGTTTAATTCAACATACCTGACGGTAGCCAATAGATAGGCTTCATTCGTGACAAAAGAGTGATAACGCTCCTGCTACAAATGCCCTTTTCATCCATCTCTAAAATCAATCCGTCTCGTGTAATGACGATGTACAGACCGAAACAGTCTTGGCAGGCTATCTTCATAAGTCGGAACCATAACAAGGTGCACATGATTTGGCATAAGACAATAGGCCCAAACCTAAGCGCCAACAGATTCTTTAACCCCAGCGGCCAAATCCAGGTAAAACTGATAGTCTTGCTGAGTAAAGAATGTTCTCATTCGCCGGTTACCCCGCTGTATTACATGATGAGGAAAACCCGGCACGACTAATCGTGGTATCCTTGTCATGATAGTACTCCTTGTATAAAAACTAGCCTTTCACTGACCAAAACACGAGGCTGATCGAGTTAGGTAAAATGTCCCCAGAACCCCGCTAATGGAGCGACTAAAAGAGTTGGAGTAATTTGCCCATGAAGATCAAGAAACGATCATTAAGATGATTGAAGCCATGATTGTAGGACAGCGTGTTGAAGGCGCTGTTTCACCTATCGATAATAATTCTAGCGGTGCATCATCATGACAAGCATTGATAAGTATAAAGGCTGTTTTTTAGGGCTTGCCGTTGGTGATGCCTTTGGCGCACCTTACGAAGGAGGGCTACTAGAGAGACTACTTTGGAAAGCCATAGGTAAAACGCGGGATGGCAAGCTGAGATATACCGACGACACTCAGATGGCAATCGACCTAGCAGAATCATTCCTCCATAACAGCGCAATCGAACAGGATCATTTAGCGTACAGATTCGCTCAGAGCTATCAGTGGTCAAGGGGATATGGCCCCTCCACTTCGCGACTGTTAAAGCTAATTAAAAAAGGAAAGAACTGGAGAGATGCAAACAAAAAAAAGTTTAAAACTGGGTCATTTGGGAATGGCGCAGCAATGAGAGCCCCCATATTAGCAATGTGCTTTCCTTCAAACACTCTAGCCTTGCTAAACAATGTCACTAAAAGCGCCGAAATCACTCATGCCCATCCTTTAGGCATTGAAGGCGCCAAACTTATAGCACTGGCAACTCAAGCAGCATTTCGAGACTTAGAAAACGAGGCAATCCTGATGAAACTACTACACCAATGCCAATCAAGAATTTATAAAAATAAAATTACTTTTTGCGCTGAAGCGTTAAATCGATCAGAGAAGAAAATCAAAGAGATAAAAAGAAACTTAGGCAATGGAATAGCAGCTCCGCAATCATGCGTTACTGCCATTTACTTTTCACTAAAATTCCGTGACCAAAAATTTGAGTCAATGCTCAGCCAAATATTCACACTTGGCGGGGACGTCGACACCATTGCTTCAATGGCCGGTGCAATCTGGGGAGCATTTAACGGAGCCTCAACTCTTGAAGAAAAATCTAAGAGCCTTGAGCAGAGCCAAGAAATAACCTGGTTAGCTAAAACGCTTTTCCTCAAGCAACATCATTCCCTTTTTTAGTTTTATACCATGCAAAAAAAATACAGCTCGCATAAGATAAAACGATCAGTCCTGCACCTGAAAGAGCTATACCTAGCGAACCCAATCCAAATATACGAAAATCGTTTTCAATAAAGGCATAAGCGACAACTAACAGCCAAAAAACCACTTCAATAGGCATCATCGAGATCCGTTTTTGACTACTGTCGCTCTTTTCCATACGAATAAGAAGCAGTGGAACTAAAAAGTTCCACGCTACTTTTAGAAGAAAGATAAGTGTCATTAAATAGAAAAGTAAGTCCACTTAGTGCCTCAAATATCGCTGACCGAATAAAGCGCCTTTTAAACCATCAAGCCCCGGGCCATACCCAACCCTTGACCTTAACACCTGTCCCGTAACCGGAGTAAAAGCTCCTTGCCCTGACCCCCAAGAGAAAGAAAAAGGCCTCACCGTCATTTGTGGTCCCCACAGCCCGGTTCTGATAAAATTCCACCTGGTAGCCTCTCCCATAACCACCCAACGGCCAGCAGCTAAGTCAGCAGTTGTACCAGCCGGTGCCCATGAAGTAACAGTTACGAAAGCACTCTTGCTACCACCAAATACAGCTCTTAAAAGCCCACCGGCTCCAACCAAGTAACACTCAGGGCAAACAGACGCAGCCGCGCCAGTGGCTAACGGACTAACGAGAAGCCCTGTCTTGTAATCGAACTGATAAGCCGTTGTTCCATCCGCACTAACTAAAGCTTCATTACCATTACCGTAAACCTGCAAGTCAACTGTAACGGCTTCGCCATTTTCACTAAGGTAAGTACCCGGCACCGGAGAATAAGCACCTGTTAAATCCTCCTTTTGTGCACCAGAGGCGCCACTGCAAACCTTATCAGTCGGACACTGGGTTTCCCCGTTAAACATCTGCCCAAACGCCCCACTGATCGCTCCATTGGCAAACTTACCACCGGTGGCTGCGGACATGGTACCACCAATAATTGCGGCAAGCGATATACGCGTCAAGGTGGCCCGATCCGACAGGCCCGTGGCGATATGGTTAACATTCACCGCTTTTGTTATGCCTGCACTGACGAACCCATGCCCAAACTTCCCTCCCTGAATCACACTGTTTACGCCGCCGATCACGCCATGCGCCAGAACCAGGCCGACCCCACTGAACAGGTCGGCGGCAGCGCCGTAGGCATGTGGAGACACCCCCGCAATCAGTGCCGACTTAAAAGCGGCATTGAAGTCACCCGTCAAACCATAGGTCGAGCCGAACGAAGAGGCCACACAGGACCCGTAATAGCAACCGGCAATCTGCGCTATCGTCGCCAACCAAGGTAACTCCAATTCCTGGGCAATCTCCCCGACAGCGTAAGTGGCAATCAGTGCTATAAAAAATTCGACGAAATGCCCACTGGGATCAGTGGCATTCAGAGGATTGTTCCACGTATAACTGTAGCGGTTCAGGCTGCCGACGACGGTGGGGCTCTGGATAATGGTATCGGCTTGCATAAAACGCCCGAGCTTTGGCTCATAGATCCGCCCGCCCATATGGATAATGCCCATTTCATCGACCATCTCATGGCCGGTGAACCCACGTGTGGTAATGGGCTTTTGGCTGACGTAGTAGTTCGACTGGATAAGGCTTAACGCTAAATCTTCCCAGCTTTCCGTGTCTCGGCGCGCCCCCCAAGGATCAAAAGCCATAGAATCCAATGCTTGTCCCAGCTCATTGACGATGGTCGTAACCGAACCCAAGTGGTCTTTGATCAGGTAATGAATTTCCTCCTGTTGATAGAGACCCTGGTTAAAATCCATGGTGATTTGCGCAATGCCGTTGATAGTGCGCTTCCATTGGCTGCTGTTGTCACTGAAGTACACTTTTTCCACAGAACCGATATACAGTGTCGTGGTCGTAGCCGCGCCCTGCCGATCTATACGTTTGTAACGGCCGCGATCGGTGCCATAAAAAAAGTCAGTGTAGTGCGTCGCGCTTTTCTCGATATGCGATACTTTGCGGAACACCGTGTACTCAAGTGCTCTCCCATCACCACTTGTCATATCACCGTTGCTGTCATAACCATAGTTGACACCGCCCGCGCGGGATACTGCATGGGGTCGTCCGTTGGCATAGTCGTAATTACCGACATCGCTTTTGTTGTGTATATTACCGATACCATCACTACTGTACTCCACCGTGGTAGTATGATCAGCATCACCGCTGACGACATAGCTGATGAGCTGATTGGCACCGTCGTAGTCGAAACGCTCCAACAGATTGCGGCGCTGGCCACTACCCTTATGCCCCTGGTCATGGCGCGAGCGCAGGTTATTGATATGATCCCATTTCATGGTCATATCCTGCAGGATGGTCAAACCGCCATTGCTTGAAGCTATCAACCGCTCCAGCAGCCCGGTGCGTCCGTTGTAGCTGGCCTGGCCGGAGATCACACCATCCGCCATATCGGCTGCCACTACATTGCCCAATTGATCCATCGCATTTATCTGGTAATATTCAGTGGCAAAGTCACCGCCGATACGGTGGGCATCGGCAATGCGCCAGAGATAACCGTGATCATCATAAATATTCTGTACCGCGCCCTGACTAAAATCCGCCTCGTCCCGCGCCGCATCGTAGATTTGGAACACGCGGCCATAATCATCGTAAGTGACCTTACTGCTGTGATAGCTGATATCCGCAGGATTATCGCCGGGGATCTCGGTTGTCGTAACATCGGCACGCCCGAACGTATCGTAATAGTAAGCCCGGGCAAAATTGTGGCTGTCAGACTCCACACTGAGTTGGCCGACACCGTTACTGGCAGTGTCGTATTCCCAAGTGGCGGTATTCACCAGTCCCGCCGGTGAGCTGCAGATGCCGCCAGTGTAGTCACGACGCCGTATCATGCGGCCCTTGAAATCGTAGTCGGTTTTGATGATCTGGCCTTTGGCGTCCTTCTGACAGGTCAAATCCCCAAACCCTGTATACGCATACTCCCAACGGCCCATGTCGGGATCGTCCATCCATATCTTCTGGCCCAAGGCGTTGTAATGAATACGGGTCTGGTTAGCGGCGGGATCGGTCATTTTGACAAGCTCGCCGTAGACATCATACTCATACTGCACTGCTGCGTTTTGGTTATTTATGACACTGACGATTTCCCCCAGAACATTGGTGACCTCCGTTTTAAGTTGGCCTTCAGCGTTGGTCGTTACTGTGGTGAAACCGTCATAGCTAATGCGGCTCTGGGCATGAACCCCGGTGCTATTGCCAGCATCGTCGGTCTCATAAAAAGCGTGTGCGATCAGGGTCGGGCGATCAAGCAGATCAAAACCCAGATTTCGGGTCCAATAAACACTGTCTCCCTGAAAATACGGCTGGCTTACCCGCAATGTTCGTCCTTTGAAGTCGTATTCCGTGTCAGAGAAAACCCAGCCCCGGTAATTCTGCAAGTTACCGGCAAAGCTCTTGACCCGATCCCGAATCACACGCCCCAACGAATCGTAACAAGCGCCTTTCTCTCCGCCGCCGGCCAGATGTTCGGTCGTGGTGTAGGCCGCATGCGCCGGACACAAGCCTGAGGTTTTTGCGGCTGTTGTCGCTTTGTAAGCACCGGTGCTGTCGGCAGAGAAATAAGCCGCACCATAGGGGGTATAGGCGGTAGTTGTCTCGACGGTACTGTTACCATCGACATAAGTGATTGACTGCGTCGGCAAACCAAAGTGGTTGCGACCGGTCACCTCGCTAACCAGGCGTACCGATGCGTTGAGAGATGAGGCCTTGTTCAGGTAGCGACTACTGAGCGCCGCCCCCGTGTTGTTGAGCAGACCGCTAAAAACGTCATACACACGATCGACATAGCGTCCGGTTGCGTTATCGTATTCACTCAAGGGCGACAATCGATGCTGGCCGCCGTCGTCAAATGCGTAGGTGAAACTCTTGTTGCCGAATCCGTCATAGTAGTGGCGCTGCGTGCTTTTCACACCACCGCCTACCTCTACGCTTTCCTCACACAGCATTCCTGCCAGATGTGCGTCGGCAGCACAATCACCCGCGCCATTGATGCCATAGTAGCTGAATCTGGCTGTTTTGGTGACTGACGCGGGCGTTATCGCCGTATCGACACCCGGCCGCTGCGTAGTCACATCAGTGCGAATCAAACGCCCCAGAAATTCGCCGTTGCCTTCGCCTGCATAGGCGTTGGCCGTTTCTACCCTGGAGAAATAGCTACCGCTGCTGTCACCGGCATAAGTGGTGACAAGGGTGCCCACCATGTTGCCGTAGGCGTCAGGTGTAAACTCAGATACCACTGTTGACAGCGCAACACCTTGGGCACTCCCATTCGCGGCCAGTTTATAGGCGCGATCGGTAGTGCCGGCACTGTAGACCTGGAGAGCGCCAAGGGCCGCGGTGCCATTAGCCTCGGCCTCGGCTATCGCGGCATCGCGGCTGGACTCACTTTCCAGCCCGTAAATAGCATGGCTGTTTTCCGATTCACTGATGACCTTACCATTGGGTGATTCCGTGACCGTGTTGAGAGGCTGGCCAATAAACGGCCAGTCCTGCCGGTAAGTGGTCGTGGTAGTGATTTCCGACTGGTGATCCCAGGTGCTCAAGCGTTTGAAGCCCAACAGACCACGCCCGGCAGCCTGGGCACGTAACTGATGGTAAAAATACGAGACTCCCACCTTGTTGTCGGGATTAGCGGTGGTGGGGGAACTGCTGTAAACATCGATAACTACGTGTGCGGCACCGGCAATTTCAAGCACAGGCGCATGGTTTTCCGCCGCGAGGGTGACGGCATCGCCCGCAAGATCAGCGAAAGGCGTATTGAGCATGGTATAGAATGCGCTGGTATCATTTTCATAGACGGTGGTGGTATAGCAGTATTCGCGCGTGCCGCCTTGCCATGGAATGTCAATGCAAATAGTTTTCTCGGTTGAACTGGTGGAAATCCCTTGTGCCGACGAGGTATAACGCCCGGAGTGATTGAGCGTACCATAGCGAATATCAGTTTCATTACCGAGACCATCAGTAATCTTATAGATCAAGTCCGGGCGGTTCTCCGCCGTCCCGTTACCATGCCGGACTTCCAACAGCCCTTGCTGGGTATCAAAGTGAATAAAATCGTGCCAACCATCGCCGTTGATATCGTTGACGATATACGTCCGGCCTTCATCAACAAATGCCGAGGCGACTCTGGAGGACGAACTGGCGAACGAATTCGATGCCGGGTCCCAGCTCTTGTATCTCACATCATTGGAACCAGCGGCCAGCCAGATGAAGTCCGTGTAACCATCGAGATTGTAGTCCAGCCATGTTGGATTTCTAAAAGCCGCTTTGTTGGCAAAAGACGACTCGGCCAGGATCGTCTGGCTGGGCAGGAAGCCAGAACCGGTACTGATCATAAACTGCCAGGTATCGGTATCATCACCGAGATCACCGGCATAAACCAAATCGGTCAGGCCATCGCCATTGACGTCGACACTGGGCGCCAGATAAATCTGAATGTCGCCCTCTTCGACGAGTTGGTCGTCCTCTGTTCGCCCCGTACCCAGGCTAATCCGGTCAAAGAAGGCAAACTGATCACCCTCTTTCAGAAAGACGGCGATAAAGTCGTCGTAAGTATAGAAGCATTGAATTTCCGGCTCAGAAGGTTCGTCGCCAACATCCCGGCAAGTCTCCGACAATTCCTCTCTGGCATTAAAGGCGATATCGGTTTGACCATCGCCGTTAAAGTCGCCAAAGGTAAATACATCAACCTTGTGGAAGAAACGCCCGCTCGGGACAAGCAATTGCGTTTGCCAATCACCAATGTCCACCCCGGTGAGCCGAAACGTTTGCGGGTCCGAGTACCGGTAAAAGAGCTGGCTCGCCGGGCCTGCTGAGGGGTCTCTTTCGAGAAACTGCACCTTTACAACACCACTGGCAGTGAGATCGACCACATCTGCCAGCCCGTCACCGTTGATATCGGTAAACGTCGGGTTATCGAGGGTAATATTGGTCGGGGTATCAATGGTAGGCAGGTGCCAATCACCATCACCAATCGGAGAGGCAAGGTAGAGCTTATTGTCAAAGTAGATATCTTGCTTGCCGTCCGCATTGTAATCGAGCACGTGGATCTTGGTGTCCAGCAATCGCTCTGGCTGAGTAAAGTTTTTGACGACGACGGCTGACTCGCCGAACATACGGTAACTGAGTTTGTAGTGATAGCCACCGGATACGCGCTTGACATCTACCCAAACCATATCCGATTTGCCATCACCGTTGATATCGGCAAACTGGTAGCTCACTATGGCGCGATCAGTTCCTACCGCCTCGCTGTGATCAGGCGTCAGACTGAAAGTATAGCCCGGCACACGCCATTCGAATTCTGTTGATACATCACTGGTATGGCAGTGACCATCGACACACATATCAATCCGTTGCAGCCTCGAAATCTCATCCTTTGGAAAAACACCGTTGCCCAGATAGTGAAGCACATAGCGCCGCACAATCGCATTGTCGTTGTACGAGACAACTTCTGCCAGGCGTTGTGAGCGTTTAAATTCATAGCCGGCGACATAAACAGACGTCACATCCGGCCGGTTCTCGTACTGAAACCGTATTTGTGCCGCACCGCTCGTAGCGTTACCGTAGGCATAGTCAATCGTATCAACCAGATGGTCGTTTTCACTGTTTTGATAGTGATAGGTAATGCGGTTTCCCACACTGTCTTCAAAGCGGCTGATACTCCAACTTAAAACACGATTTGCCTGTCTCGCACCACTGACATAGGCAACTTTCTCAGCATCGCTGTCGCCGGAATCGCCGTAGCGGGTCGTGGAGCCGTCTTTTGCCGCCACGGTAAAGTAATCCGGGTGACCCGCCGAGCCGCCAACCGCCGTCACCAGGACGAAGCTGTCAATTTCTGTTTTATAGGTGCTGCCGGGGCTGCCATAAGTGCCCGAATGCAATATCAAACGTGTGCCGTTCAGGCAAAATCGATCGGTTGTGGACCAGCTGATCGGCAGTGCTCTATTGTCTTGGACCAGTGTTTGGCGACAGCGGCTGATATCACCTATCCCACTAATCGACCACCCTCTACCCGCAACACCAATAGGCGCGGCATTGGCGTAAGTCAGTCCGATATCCGGTCTTACACCTGCCGTACCCTCGGCCATAATGATCGGAATCGTGTAGGTCGCAGAACCACTTTCATTGACACGAAAGTCACCGCTAATGGTATTAACTTTATCGGTATCAATCTGGGCCTGGGGGGAGACAATTGAGGGGGACTGCAATTGTGGGACAGGAGGTGTGTCGATATTCTCAGGCGTTTGGGAGGCCTGGCCGACAACGATGCTACCAGCCGATGAGTAACCGGAACATAACTGGGGATTGCACGCTCTGACCCGATAGGAATAGGTACCGTTACTTTTGCCACTAATGGTTTTGCTGGTAGCAGATGTATCCTGAATGGTCCCCCAGCTACCGTTCGCGGATTTTTCCTGAAGGGTATAATTCGTTGCGCCGGCTACACTGTTCCAGCTGACAGTATAGTTTCCATCAGTATCACTCGACGGCAGGCTGATAACAGGCGCCTCGTATGGCACGGTTATATTGGAAGAGTAGCGCCAGTCGCTGTTTTTTCGGTAGCCATTCGATGCATAAAACGCCCTGACTCGATAACGGAAGGTGCTCCCTTGAGCCTGGCCACTAAATGACTTAGACGTGCCCGAACTGTTGACTGTGCTCCAACTGCCACCATCAACCTGCTGCTGCAATTCGTAGTTCGCGCCACTTACCGAGGCCCACGAGACAGTGTAGTTGCCATTCGCCCCCGGATTGGCGGGGACAGTGGAAATGGATGCGGGGGTTGCTGGAGCGACATATTTATAAAAGAGTTTGACTTCGAAGGTATAGATACCACAACCCTCTGTCTCTTCTTCATCCGTATCCTCATCGTAGATATAGTCGAGATAATTCGAATGTTCGATATCAATCGATCCACGGGTATTGGGTAAAAAATCGACGCTCCATCTCGAGTTGCGACGAACAGAGCCATCCTCGACGAAATAGTTCGAGCTGTAAGACAACTCGTCACTGCCATAGTTTCTGGAACATAGATAGTGCATGTCCACAAAGTCCCAGTAACCGCCGCGAGAATCCCAGTAACCGCCGTGCACGGCGGGGAACACCCAGGTTTCATCATTGGTATCTTGAACTGTCTTGTTGTAAACCCCAACCCATCCCACCACCAGGTGATCGGGGAAGCCGGTCTCCGAGGTCGGAGCGGGAATTGAAATCGCATGGGCCTGTGTCGCGAGGAGCGCGAGCAACGATAGCCATAGTCGAAAATTCTTGGCTATTGTCAGGATAGTACGAGAGCGAAACCTTTTGGCCAAGTCACGTTGAAATCGCGATAAACCTATTATTGGCAACATCTGCACCCCTTACTTATTGGCATTCTTAATGACAGTTTCTTCGTGCAGGGAAAAGTGAAACACAGATAACATGGAGTTGCTTATAACAACGGATAGAGTTTTCTAAAGACGATATCGACAAAAAACACTTTTCATCACAGGGGGTTTAAGCTTGCCGGAAAACCCGCCAGTGAAGTTAATTGATATCAAGGCTGATGTAAACACATGGGAAAATATATTCTGTTTTAACAAACGCACCACGTCGAGTCACAGGGCGATACGAAACTCTCAGGCAAGAGTAAACGCTAACCGTTATTCACCTTGTTTACACCGGACGGCTTAAAGCCGCCGCCCATAAACTAATCCTGCTCCACCCCACCCACCTGCAGGCCGTGAATACCGCCGTTGGGATAATGCATATACAGGATATGAGTGACCGCATCGTTTACCCGCAGCTGATCAAAGCGATGGAAAGTGTCGGGCCTGAGTGGTGCGAACGGCAGCAGTGACTGCCATAAACTGCCCTTCTCCAAATGCAGCTTTATTTGAAATCGCTCGCACTCGGAGACGGGTTCCCGAAGATAGTCCTGTGCAAGCATATAAATCTGGAAATCCTCCGGTACAACTTCGTGCCCGCAGTCAAACACCAGCTTCCAGCGGGGCGCCGCTGTCATCAATGCGGGGATTTGCTCCTCATCGGTAACGGCGGCGCCATACACGTGGCAAGTGAGCGGCGCGTTGAGACGGTGCAGGTAAGTATCCACGATAATCTCGGCAACGCGGGCGGGTTTGCGCAGATGAAACAGCGCCCGCTCGCCAAAGCCGGTGCGCGCCGACTCCCAGCCGACCATATGCTGCTGCGTGCGCCGCCCCCGCACCGCAGCGGCGGGAGTGCCGAAATGGGCGTTGGAGATATGGGAAATCCGGGCGTTCTCCAGCAGGTTGGCCCAATGCGCCGGCTGCTGCGCCGTTATCGACCCGAACAAGTTGATGCGGGCAATACCGCCCTCGGAAAAACAAAACACCTCACATTCGGTCGCCGGCGTTGCGGTTATAACAAACTCGTGCTCCCGATCCGGCGCCAGCGGCTCGCGGGTCAGCACCTCGACGCCGGCGCCGCTCAAGCGATCCGTCAGGCGCACCGATACGGCCCGTACCTGGTTGCCGGTGTACCAGCGGGTGCTCAGGGTGATGCGCTCGACCAGCGCGCGCCGCTGCAGACCCACCTGAAACCAGTGGTGGGCATTGTGATCGTAAACCAGCGCCTGTTCTGCGGCCAAAACCTCAGTGGCCCGGTGGCGGGCAGTTTCCAAACCCCAGTACTTTGCCCCCATATGGGTAAAGTCGCCGCGGCGGTCTTTGGGTTCATCTGGCCGCACCACGTCGTGGGGATTGGTAAACGATGAATCGGAGTAAGCGATCAGAAATGCCGGCAGGGCGGCCTCAGTGGGCTGTGTCAACCTTGGGTCCTCGCATTGCGGTTGTGCAGATATCTAGTGATCCGCATGTCTCTAATAGTCAACACGCAGCCACTGCGACGGCTCGAGCGTCACCTCGTCGCAATTGTCACCGGGACCGCCCCGGTCGATCACCAAAAATTCGGACACGGCATCCAGCGCCAAGCTGTAGTGATGCCAGGTACCGGCCGCATAATTGACGCCCTGGGTCGGGCCCGCCAAAAACACGCGCACCCGGGTAAGATCAAAAACCCCGGCCGGGGCGACGGCCACCAGATAGGGATGGCCGCTCAGGGGATAAAACGCCTGACTCGACAGCGGGTGCCGCTCCATGACTTTGATATCGATGGGACGCGGCAGCGGTGTCGAGCGAAAAATACTCATCAGGGGCCGGCCGTTGCCGCCGGTTACATCCAGCTCTGCGAGATCGTGAAAGCGCAGCGTATTGCCGTAATTGATCGGGATCCGCTTGGCCCGATCACCGCATTCGATCACATCGCCAAAAGCGGCGAAAGCTGCGGCGCTTAAAGGTTCAGGTGTAATCATCGGGGCTCCTGCCAGGCACAAAAAGCCAGGGCCTGTCAGCAAAGCACGTACCCTGGGTTTCTCTGTCGCCTGAATCTTACTTTTTGTCTCACTTACTCCGAAGGCGCAGCGTATTTCTCGAAAACCTCGGCGCCGGTCATATCGCTGGTCTTATTGGCAAAGCTGTAATAGGCCGGCTTTTCGTCGATAAAAACCTGATGGTCAAAGACCAACTCGCTGTCGTCAGCAAACAACCCCGGCGACATCATGTACAGTTGGTTTTCTTTCAACCGATAGAACAAATGGGTACCGCAGTTGCGGCAAAATCCGCGCTCGGCCCAGTCGGATGAATCGTATAGCGAGATATTCTCTTCCCCCTCGAAGGTTACCTCCGTGCCGCACTCCAACGCCAGAAACGGGCCGCCGCCCCATTTCCTACACATAGTGCAGTGACAGGCTCCTAACGCTTTGGCGGCGTTTTTTGCGGTAAAACGAACGGCGCCACAAAGACAACTTCCGGTTCTATCGAGCTGATCAGACATGTTTATCCACCTGTATTCAAATGTAAGTTCAATAACCGTCACGCATCTACCCTAAAGCTATCAAACAACTACCTTCAAGCCACTGGTAAGATAGATCAAAGCAACGGCACTCTAAAAAAGCTATAAATAACAATCAGTTAATAAAAAGTCGCTCATTTGACTTATTTATTAGGCATGTTAAGATGCATCGACCAATAAATTGGTAAGACCAATAATACTTGCTGCCTTGAGTCGGCATACCCACCGGCAAACAGTGTAATTGGCCACGCCGATACTGACAAAGGTCTATGCAATAAAGGTCTATGCAAGTAAAGGTCTGTGCAAGTAAAGGTCTACGCAAGCAAAGGTCTGTGCAAGTAAAGGTCTACGCAAGCAAAGGTCTATGAAGGTATCAGTGGCACCCGCACCGCCGGTCTGGGTGCCGGTGTCCTAACCCAGCCCTCCAGCTACAACAGTGTCACCGGGGGCCAACTGGTTTGAAACGTTATGCGTCCGGCGCTGCTGCAGCTATTTTGCATCCTGACCATCGCCCTGCTACTGGTTGACCCGGCGGCGGCGCGACCAAAGACACCGAATATCGTGCTGATACTCGTCGACGATCTCGGCTGGTCGGACCTGGGCGCCTACGGTTCCGAAATCCCCACCCCCAACCTCGACAGTCTCGCCGCCGCGGGCTTGCGCTTTACGCAGTTTCACAACCACGCCAAATGTTTTCCATCGCGGGCGGCGCTGCTGACCGGCCTCTATCCACAGCAGGTCAATCGCGCGGAGCGCGCCTATACCCCGATGACCGACGCCGCCACCATCGCCTCCAGCCTCAAGGCGGCGGGTTATCGAACCCTGATGGTGGGCAAGCATCACGGTATCGAAAACCCGATATCTTTCGGCTTCGACCGCTATCGGGGCTTGCGCGACGGTGCGGCCAATCATTTTAATCCGGGTCCCCGGGCGCGTCCGGGCGAACCGCCGCCGGCGCGCAAGCGCGTGAGGACCTGGTGCTTCGACGGCGACTGCACAAACACGTATCAACCGCCAGACCCGCAGTTCTACTCCACCGATGCCTATACGGATTGGGCCATTGAATTCTTGCGCGAAACACGCTCCCGGCAACCGATACAACCGTTTTTGCTGTACCTGGCCTATCAGGCGCCCCACGATCCGCTGCAAGCACCGGCGGCAAACGTGCATAAGTTTGCCGGGCAGTACCGCCAGGGTTACGCGTCTATCGCCCGCGCCCGCTACGCCCGCATGCGCGCAACCGGTTTGATCGACGACAGTTTCGCGTTGCCCGCCCCCACCTACCGCACCTGGTCGACACTGAGCGCCGCCGAGCGCCGCGAGCAAACCCTGCGCATGCAGGTGTACGCCGCCATGATCGATCGCCTGGATGAAAATATCGGTCGCCTTGTCGAGTTTCTGCAGGCGGGCGATTTGTTTGACAATACGCTGATTTTGTTTATGTCGGACAATGGTGCCTCGGCGGAATGGGTCCTGACCGGCACACCGCCGCGGGAAATCGGCCACACCCACCCGATCGGTTCGGTGGGGCGCTGGGCCAGCCTGGGGCCGGACTGGGCCGGTGTCGCCAACACGCCCTATCGCTTTTACAAAAACTACAGCCACCAGGGCGGTGTGGCCACGCCGCTGATTGCCCATTGGCCAACGGGCATCAAACAGCCGGGCCGCATCGTGCACGAGCCTGGTTATTTTCTCGATATTCACCCAACGCTACTGGCCGTTACCGGTGCGGTTTACACCGGCGGACCGGCGGGCGCCACAGCCGATTTACCCGGTGCCGATTTATCGCCGCTGCTACACAAAGATGTCACCATCAAGCGCCCTCAACCGATCTTTCAGCGCTGGCAGCACAGCCGCTCGGTGCGCGACGGGCGCTGGAAGCTGGTGTCCCACGCAGAGGGTAAAACGGCCGAGGCAGGAACCTGGGCACTTTACGATATGCAACGCGATAAAACAGAAACCCGCGACCTGGCCGCGCACCACCCGGCTATCGTCGCCCGCCTGGCAGGCGCCTATGATCGCTGGCACGCCCGGTTTGCAAAACCCGCAACGGACGCTGACTGAACCAGCGCCCAAACCGACTTACTTCAGGAGCAATACCACTATGTCCGACCTGCGCCGCCGCGAGCTGTTGAAACATTCCTGTGTACTGTTCGGTTTGGCCGCCACCGGCTGTACCGGCCACCTCGCCAGCTCTATACCTGCCGCCACAGCGGCACCCTGGCGACGGGCACAGCAGATAGTCGAGGGAATTCAAGCGCCGGTGATCACCGGTCGCGACTATGATATCCGCGCTTTCGGTGCCCGCCCCGGCGCCGGCAGCGACAGTCTGCCGGCGATAAAAAACGCCATCGCCGCCTGCAACGCGGCGGGCGGCGGGCGCGTGGTGGTGCCGGCAGGTCTGTGGCGGCTCGATGGCCCGATCCATCTCCAAAGTGATATGGCCCTGCATCTCGAACGGGGCGCCCATATTCGCTTTTCCGGCGACCGGGAATTTTACAAACCCCTGGTGCGCACCCGCTGGGAGGGAACCGAGGTTTACAACTACTCGCCGATGATTTTCGGCAACGGCTTGAGAAACGTCGCGATTACCGGCCCGGGCATCATCGACGGCCAGGGGGCGGCGAACTTTTTGCCCTGGCGTAAAAAGCAGAAAGCCGACAAAAACCGACTCCGGCAAATGGGCCATGACGGCGTGCCGGTGGAACAACGGGTGTTTGGCGACGGCCATTGGTTGCGACCGCAGTTTGTGCAGTTTTACAATTGCCGGCAGGTGCTGATTGATGGCCCCACACTGATCGACTCGCCCTTCTGGGTGATGCACCTGGTCTACTGCGACCAAGCCATTGTCCGCAATGTCACCGTCAACAGCACCCATATCAACAGCGATGGCGTCGATCCCGATTCCTCCACGAATGTCCTGATTGAAAACTGCAACTTCAATGTCGGCGACGACGGTGTCGCCATCAAGTCCGGGCGCGACCAGGACGGCTGGCGCGTCGGGCGACCGTCACGCAATATTGTGGTGCGCAATTGCGAATACACCGGCAACACCGGCGGCGGTATGGCCATCGGCAGCGAGATGTCCGGCGGCGTCAGCGATGTCTATGTCGAAAATTATAAAATCCCCCGTTCCAACCACGCCCTCTATTTCAAGAGCAACCTGGATCGTGGGGGGAATATCAGCAATATCCATATACGCGATATCCAGGCGGAGCGAGCTGCCTCTGTCATTATCTTCACCAACGACTATCACGGTTACCGCGGCGGCAACCACCCGCCGCGCTTTGAAAATGTGTCGATACGGAACGTGAACTGCCGCGAGGCGCGGGTGGGTCTGCATATTATCGGCCACCCCCGGGCACCAGTGCGCAATATCGCTCTGGAAGATGTCATCATCGGCCGTGCAGAGATTCCCATGCAGATCAGGGATATCGAGAACCTGAGCTTTGACAATGTGCAGATTAACGGTCTTACACAAGAGGTTGTCGATATCAAATTTACTGAAAAACCGGTAAAGCTGCGGTATTGAGGGGCTTGATCTGTCGAACAAAGCCCCTGACAAACCAGCCTGCCAGGGGCTTTACATGCACTATAACGTGGCTGCAACACGAATGATATCGACTAGCTTACACACCAATACTATCTTGCTTAATACAAATTGCCGAAGCGGCAACACCCACTTGACGTGAGCCTCCACCGAGAACATAACGCCCGTTACGCGTAGTAATGCGAATATATTCGGCGTACCCCTTAAATTTGCCACGAACGCGTTGCAGCATACAAATGGTGCTATTGACGTCACTCATTACTACACCGCTTTGCCCTTGCTCCCAGTGATAAGTTCTACTCCAATAACCCGGTTTTACCTTTGTGCACCGTGGATGAGCGGTAACAAATTTCTGATTAGAACGACCGCGAATTCGCCAATTATCCCCGACTCTATATACAATAATCTCCTCGCCCGGGCCTTCGAAGTCACCTTCCACCCCATTGATGTAGCACACATGATCTCTAGCTGTCCTTAGATACACCGGGGCGGTATACGTTTGATCCCAATGAAATCGACGATCATCGTAGCGATGACCAGGTTTGTTCAAACACCTGGCCCACCCACCAACATCATTTTGATTAGAGCGGCCCCCCAAATGATAATACCCAAAGCCATTAAAATCAGGCAATGATGTAGACACATTCACTATTTCATGTTTTCCCTCAAATCGCCCTACCATGCCTTGTAAGTAACAAATAGTGTAACGATTATTCCCCAGATACTTACGTGATTCATACTGAGTCCATGAGTACTCGATGGGCACCTCAGCGGTTGCTACCGCGCAAAACACTAGTGCCATACTGGCTATATACTTTTTCATTTTGCTGACCTTAGAATTGATTTAACCATGACAATACAAACAAAATACTAAACACTTAATAAAAAATAAAACCATAACCACAGGCTTTTAATTTATAAAAATCAGAGCTTCATCAAATTCAAAATTTTTAGTCATAAACTCGACAAAAAAACCAAACAAAGACCTCAAAAAAACCAGGGAATAGCAGTGGCCTCCCAAATAGTGGATTTACGCTTTTTGAATTACTTTACCAACTCGACATAGAAATTTCGCCCTTCAGTGGTAGCGCACACCGCGACAAAAAGAATGGCTGTTAGTGGCCCAAGGAATCCCATGCTGAATCCCAGCTTAGTCTCTAAGTGTTAGATACGATTGGATTAACGGGCTAATAAATAATTCAATAAGCCCTCACATTTCTTATTTTCAGCTGATGTTAGTTCAAAATATTTGGTGATTATGTAAAATTTTGTACAAACCCTGCAAGAAGGTAAAAGGCTCTCACTACAGTCATTATCTACTCAATAAAGCCCAACGCAAATTTAAATCATAGCTATAATTACCAAACAGAAAAAACGTTTACTCTCTTACAAAATATTTATAAAAAATCGAGCAAAGAAATAACTACAAGATCTTAAGGGACGCCTGCAACTTAGCAACTTAAGCGTACGCCGCCGGGATTACACGACGCAGCATATGTTCGTTAAGTTGCTAAGTTGCAGGCGTCCCGAATGGCACTGTCTTAAGCGTATGTATACCTGCTTATAGATCCCGGATTTAATCGAACCGACCTCGATTAAGTCTACTGAAGGGAGGTCTGGCTCTGGCTGAAGCCTCCAGAAACTCTCGACAGCAGGGATGCTGTCGCGAAGCCCCCAGGGATGGGTTTACGGCGTGAGAAACTAAGGGGTCAAATCTTGACGAATAGTATTTAGGCCCGCGACAAAAAGCTAAAGTCTCAAATTGACTTCCTATATGCTCAAGACCGAACCATTTTAAAACTTCTCTGCTTCTAAAAGTAGAGGAGGGTAATCTGGCTTACATTTAAGTATTCACTATTAGTCAAGACTTGACCCCCTCAATTGCTATTAGTCAAGACTTGACCCTCCCAAAAACCCAAACTGCTGCGGCAGCCACAAACTCAACTGCGGTATATAAGTAACCAACATCAACGCCGCAATCAACGCCAGAAACAGCGGCAGCAGCGGCCGCAGCACCTGCTGAATCTTAAGCCCCGCAACACCGCAGCCCACAAACAGCACCGACCCCACCGGCGGCGTACACAACCCAATACATAAATTCAACACCATAACGATACCGAAATGCACCGGGTCCATGCCCAGCTCGGTCACTACCGGTAAAAAAATCGGTGTAAATATCAATACCGCCGGCGTCATATCCATAAAGATGCCGACCACCAGCAAAATCAGGTTGATAATCAACAGCACCACGATAATATCGTTGCTGATGGACAGCAGCGCGGCGCTGACATTCTGCGGGATATTCTCATAGGCCATCACCCAGGACAGACCGATCGATGTGCCGACTAACAAAAGCACAATCGAGGTGGTGGCAACCGTCTCCAGTAAAATATCGCCCAACTCCCCCACCTTGACCTCGCGGTAAGCCAGCGCCAGTATCAAGGTGTAAAGCACCGCGACCGCCGATGCCTCGGTGGCGGTAAAGATTCCGCCGACAATGCCGCCGATCACCACCACCAGCAACAATAAACTCGGCACCGCCTGGAAGAACTTTTTCGCAGCGTCGCTCAACCCGGCGCGCTCGCCGCGCGGGTATTTATTTTTGTGGGCAATCACACCCGCCACCAGCATCAACACCAGCCCCACCAGCAACCCCGGCACATAGCCGGCCAGAAACAACGCGGCGATCGACACCCCGCCGCTGGCCAGCGAGTACACGATCAGGATATTACTCGGCGGAATAATCAGGCCGGTGGTGGAAGCGGTGATATTGACCGCGGCACCATAGGATTTATCGTAACCCTCGCGCTCCATCCGCGGCCCCATAAAACCACCGATAGCCGACGCCGCCGCCACCGCCGAACCGGAAATCGCACCGAACAGCATACTGGCGACAATGTTGACAAATGCCAGCCCGCCGGGCAGCGCGCCCACCAGCACCTTGGCAAAGTCCACCAGGCGCCGGGCGATACCGCCGCGGTTCATCAACTGCCCGGCCAGGATAAAAAACGGAATGGCCAACAACGTAAAACTGTCGAGCCCGGTGGCGAGGCGCTGCGCCATGGTGGTAAACGCCGCTAAGGTCGGCACACTGATCAACAATGTCAGCGTGGCCGACAAGCCGATACAATAGGCGATCGGCATACCCAGGGCCAACAACGCCACAAACGACAATACCAGTGTCAGAACTTCCAGCAACGCCATAACTAAACCGCCTTTTCCGTTTGATGCAGCATATCCCCACGCCGGGTGTCGATAGTATTGAGTAACGAATACACGACAATAAGCACACCGCTGAAGGGAATCACCAGGTAGATATACCCCAGGGGTATCTGCAGCGCCGGCGACGCCTGCTCCAGGGTCAGGGTGATAAAAACCAGGCGGCTGCCACCGACCACCATGACCAACAGACCGAACAGCGCGATAAGGCTGTTGATAAACATATCCAGATAGCGGCGCCGGGCGGGCGCCAATCGGCCGGGCAGTATGTCGATAGCCAGATGACCGCGGCGACCGGTCATCAAGGCCGCCCCCAACAGAGCCACCCAAATCATCAGATAGCGCGCCAACTCATCCGTATAGGAACTGGGGTTGTGCAATAAATAGCGGGTGGCGACCTGCCAGAGCACGGCCATCACCAGGGCTGCCATCAACACCATCAGTACCCGACCCAGCACTGCGTCGATACTGCGCCTGAGACGCACGGCCACGCCCGCGGCGCCCGTCACGAACCGAACTCCCTGATGCGCCGGATCAGCTCGGACAACTCCGGGTCCTTCTCATATTCGGCGAACAACGCCTTTACTTTATCGGCAAACGGCTGCGGGTCCGGCCGCAGTATTTCCACACCGGCGGCGGCTACCGCGGCCAGTGATTCACGTTCCGATTCCGCCCACAAGCGGCGCTGGTACACCGCCGACTCATCCGCCGCCGCCTGCAACCAGTCCTGTTCCTGGGGGCTCAGGCGCTCCCAGATAATGGTACTGATCAACAGCACGTCGGGCACCTGGGTGTGCTCGTTTAAACTGTAGTATTTACACACCTCGTAGTGGCGCGAGAGATAAAAGCTGGGCGGATTGTTCTCGGCACCATCGACCACGCCCTGCTGCAGCGAGGTGTAAAGTTCGCCCCAGGCGATCGGCGTCGGCGAACCGCCGAAGGCACGCACCATATCCATGGCGGTGACGCTCGGCTGCACCCGAATCTTTAAACCGGCCAAATCATCCGGGGTGCGCACGGGACGCCCTTTGGTGTAAAAACTGCGACTGCCGGCGTCGTAATACGTCAGTCCCCTGAGCCAGTAGCGTTGCGGCTGCAATAACAGCTCCTTGCCGATAGGGCCGTCGAGCACAGCAAAGCTGTGGGCGCGATCGTTAAAAATATACGGCAGACTGAATACTTTTAGGTTGGGGGCAAAATTTTCCAGCACCGCTGCCGAGACCTTGGTCATACCGATACTGCCGATTTGCAATAACTCCAGGGTCTGGCGCTCGGTGCCCAGTTGCTGGCTGGGATAGATTTCGACAATAAGCTGACCGGCGGACTTCTCGGCCGCCCGCGCGGCGAGATATTCCATGCCCTTGTGCACGGGGTGGGAAGTATCGAGACCGTGAGCCAGTTTGATGCGGCGCACGGCGCTGGAGTCGGTACAGCCGGCACTCAACAATGCCAGCACACACAACAGGCAAGTCAGCACTGCAACAGGCCGGATCGCCATTGTTACGGTCGGGTTATGTCGTCGTTCGCTCACAGTCTACTCTTGTTATGGTTTTTGTGACGGCAGAGTACCCGGCCGTGGTTGCTGTCGCGATCGGCCTCAGGTCAACTCTGTTTTCGCCAGCCGCTCGCGCTGGCGCTGAATCTCGGTGCGGGTTTTCTCCATCGCCTCGATCTCGGTCGCTTCCAGCAGGCCGTCAATCACCCGCCCGAGATGGTCGCGCATGGCAGCGCGGGCGGCCTTGGGGTCCTGCCGGCGCAGCGCCTCAAAGATGACGATGTGCTCATCGATGCGCGGCTTCACGCCCTGGGCGCGAATCTTCTCGAACAGGCGCACGCACAACGGCGAGTGATTGCGCACATCCCACAGATTTTCGATCGCCATGACAATGGCGCTGTTCTGTGTGGCCTGGGCGATCTGCACGTGGAAACTGCGATCGGCCTGCTCGCCGAGGATATTCTGCTCGTTCTCCTCCACCATCTCCTGCAAGGTGGCCTCCAGGCGCTCGAGTTCGGCCGGCGTGATCAGGCCCGCCGCCAGCGCCGCCGACTCGCCTTCAAACAGGCGCCTGGCCTCGGCCAGTTCAAACGGGCCGATATCCATTTCCGCTGGCTCCAGCGCATCGCTGGTCTTCTCAATCACATATACGCCGGAGCCATTGCGCACTTCGACCATACCGGCCAACTCCAGGGCGATCACCGCCTCGCGAATGGTGGGACGGCTGACCTGGAAGTTGGCCGCCAACTCCCGCTCCGAGGGCAGGCGATCACCGACGCCGTACTGACCGCTGGCGATCAGGCTCATCAATTCATGGGCGACCTGCTGGTACAACCGCTGTATTTTGACAGATGATTTTGTCATGGCATTCGATACCCTAAATAAATAACCGCACTGGTAACGGCGCTGGACATAACAAAATTGGTCATGTAGCCTTACCAATTAGATTTACAAACAAAATGGCTGCTGTCAAGGCTGACATCAACGCTAAAGTTACATTGAGGCCGGCTTCGCCGCTGTTCGCGCGGAGCCGGCAGGCAGCTATCACCGACACCCACGGAGGTAAAGCCAATTTATGAAATTGGTCATACTCGCGAGGTAGTGGAATTATATAAGCCCATGAAGATTATCGACACAAAAATTATCGTCTGTTGCCCCGACCGCAACTTCGTCACCCTGAAGCTGATCACCGACGAAGGCGTTTACGGCATCGGCGACGCCACACTCAACGGCCGCGAGCTGGCGGTGGCCGCTTACCTGCAGGACCATATCGGCCCCTGCCTGTTGGGGCGCGATCCGGGTCAGATCGAGGATATCTGGCAGTATCTTTACCGCGGCGCCTACTGGCGCCGGGGTCCGGTCACTATGACCGCCATTGCCGCGGTGGACACCGCCCTGTGGGATATCAAGGCCAAACTGGCCGGTATGCCGCTGTATCAACTACTTGGCGGCAAAAGCCGCAACGGGGTTATGGTATATGGACACGCCAACGGCACAGATATCGCCCACACTGCCGATGAGGTCGCCAAATATATCGATATGGGCTACCGGGCCATTCGTGCTCAATGCGGTATTCCCGGACTGCCGTCGACCTATGGGGTCTCCAAGGACAAGCTGTTTTACGAGCCCGCCGACGCCGGGCTGCCGGCCGAAAACCTCTGGTCGACAGAAAAATACCTGCACCATATTCCCAAACTGTTCGACCACCTGCGGGACAAGTTCGGTTTCGAGCACCATCTGCTGCACGATGCCCACCACCGCCTGACCCCGATAGAGGCGGCGCAATTGGGCAAGGCACTGGAGCCCTACAAGCTGTTCTGGCTGGAGGATGCCGTGGTCGCCGACAACCAGGCCGGTTTTCGCCGCATCCGCGAACACACCACCACACCGCTGGCGGTGGGCGAGGTCTTCAATAGTATCTGGGACGCCAAACAGTTGATCGAAGAGCAGCTTATCGATTATATCCGCGCCACGGTGACCCACGCCGGCGGCATCACCCACCTGCGGCGCATCGCCGACCTGGCCTCGCTGTACCATGTGCGCACCGGCTGTCACGGCGCCACCGACCTGTCGCCCGCGACTATGGGGGCGGCACTGCATTTCGATCTGTGGGTGCCCAATTTCGGCATTCAGGAATACATGCGCCACACGCCGCTGACCGATGAGGTTTTTCCCCACGACTACAGTTTTGCAGACGGGTATTTAACCCCCGGCGACAAACCCGGCCACGGTGTCGATATCGATGAAAAGCTGGCGGCAAAGCATCCCTACAAGCGCGCCTACCTGCCGGTAAACCGGCTGCTCGACGGCACGATGTTTAATTGGTAGCGCAATATCCAACCAGCCCCCCATGCTATTCCTATCGGCCTTGATTAAAAACATCGGGGGTAGGTCTGTCGCTGGGTGGGGCTTTCAGAAACTCTCGACAGCAGGGATGCTGTCGGGCAGCCCCCAGGGGTGGAGCGGGAAACAGCGAAGCGCTGTTTCGCCCCGCGCAACGCCCAAAGCCTCTGGCTTTGGGCTGGGCCCGCTTACGGGGGTTAACGGCGTGTTTCTGAAAGCCCCACCCAGCGACAGACCGATTAAATGGCACTCTTTTGCTTAAAGCTACGTGTCATTCTGGTCAGTGCACTAGAAGTGCGACGCAGCTATAAAAAGCCGCATTGATGTCGCGCTTTCCCCGCGCACAGACGCCACTCAATGCGCCGGCATTGTCATCTGGTGAGTTGGGGCCTTTTTGGTCCTGGCCTGAATATGGGCGGCAATGCGCTCGATAGCGGCGACAAAAGTGAGCTGAATGTCGGCCCCGGCATCATCGAGTGCACCGATCATCATCAGGTTGTCGGCCATGCCGAAGTCCTCTATCGATTGGCCGTGAATATCCCAGCCGCTGCGCGCTTTATCGACCCGATAGAATTGCTTCACCCGATCGGCATAGATACCGGGCTTTTCGCTGCGGCCGTAAAAAGGTTTTGACTCGTAATAAGCAAATACCGGCTTGCCCTGCCCGCGCATATAACCCATTTCAAATGCCGTGCCCACATCCATACTGGGCCCGCGAAAACGCACCATATTGGCGGCAATGAAATGTGCCTTGTCCATCAGCGCGATATTGGCCCGGTAGATTTTGAGCCCGGTGGCCCGATCGTGCTTGAAATCGGGAATCTCGTTATCCATCGGGTAGAGGCCGACCAGTTGAAACGGCCAGTTATGTCGGCGGTTTAACGCCGCGATAACCGCTTTCTTATCTTCACCCGCTGCAACCGGCTGCGGCAGAAAAACTTCCGGACCCGCCAGGTAGACATAATAAACCGGTTGGTTCGCCGCCTGTGCCGACCCAAAGGCCGGTGCCAGCGTGATAAAAACGACAGCCCAGACTGATCTCCATTGCGCATAGTTGATACCCATAATCTGTTTCAATCTCCGTTGCCGCCCGATCTTCCACGCCCGCTGGGGAGTGGCGGATTCGGGCCTGATAGTTTTAAACCCTGATAGTCTTAAACTCTTATAGCCTTAAACCCTTATAGCCTTAAACCCTTATAGCCTTAAACAAAGCCCCCAGGTTATCGCGATATTGATCGAACAACACCGCTGCGATAATGACCAGGCCGGTAATAATCCGCTTGGCCGGCTCGGACACCCCCAGTTGCGCCAACCCGGTCTGCATCACGGCGATGATCAACACGCCCAGAAAAGAATTTACCACCGATCCCCGACCGCCGGACAGACTGGTGCCGCCGATGACCACGGCGGCAATCGCCGACAGCTCCAGGCCAATGCCGGCATTGGGATCGGCCGACTGCAGGTAGCCCAGTTGAAAAGCGCCGCCGAGACCGGCCAGTAAACCGGCGCAGGCAAAGACCAACACTTTCCAGGTAACGGGATTGATACCCGACAGCCGCACCGCCTCTTCGTTGGTGCCGATGGCAATCATATAGCGCCCGAACACCGTCCGGCTCAATACGATCTGCGCCACCACTACCACCGCCACAGCGATCAGCAATGCTGTGGACACGCCCAGAAACGGCACCGGGTCACCCAGCGCCGCCACCGAGGCACCCAGGTATTTGGTTTGCGAATCGGTTGCCAGGTAGGCCCCGCCCCGGGCGATTTCCAACATGCCCAGGGTGACGACAAAAGACGGGATGCGCCAGTGGGCGCTGATATAGCCATTGCAAACTCCACACGTCAGCCCCACCACCAGGCAGGCCAGCAAAGCCGCGGCAAACGACCATTGGTGATCGGCGATCAACACTCCCATTACCGCCGCCGCCAGCGCCATCACCGAACCCACCGACAAATCGATACCGGCCACCAGCAACACAAATGTCATGCCCACGGCGATCACCGTCAGCGCCGGAATCTGGTTGACCAGGGTGCGAAACGTTACCGCCGAGAAAAAATACTCGCTCATGATGCTGAACAGGATAACCAGCAGCACCAGCACACCGATCAGGCCCAGGGAGTTCCAGGGCAGTTGGACGTTGTGGGTGAAAATTTTCATCTGCTTGCCTTGTGTGTGAGTGACTATCTCTGTTGTTCTCAATCCACCCGCTTACAGACTCAGCGCCATTTGCTCTGACACTAACTGGCGCCTACTCTTAGTGCTTAAGCGGAGGGGTGCCAATTGACCGGTTTGCCTCTGGATGGGGCTTTCAGAAACACGTTGTGAACCCCCGCAAGCGGGTCCAGCCCAAAACCAGAGGTTTTAGGCGTTCCGCGGGGCGAAGCGGGGCTTCGCTGTTTCCCGCTCCACCCCTGGGAACTCGCCTAAAGCGCCTACTGTTGGTCACGACAGCATCCCTGCTGTCGAGAGTTTCTGAAAGCCCCATCCAGAGGCAAACCTACCCACAGTATTCTTAATCAAGACCGATACGACTGGGGCAGGGATCGATAACTTGGTACAAATTCTCTTAAAAACGAGGAGTGAGCGCCCAAAGCGAGCGCCGCTCTATTGCGACACCCCGGGGCTATTGTCCCTCACGCCCGCACCTGATTTTTTGTTCGCGCAGCGGACTGCCCGACACCGGAGTAGTATTTGAAACTGGCCTCAAGCAACTGCTCCTCGCTCAGGGTGCGCGCATCAAACTCCCCGGCCAGGCGCCCATTGGACAGCACCGCGATGCGATCGGCCACCTGCAACAGTTCGCGGGTCTCACTGGAAACCATCACCACCGCCTTACCCCGCTGCGCCAGCTCACGCAGTAACCGGTGGATGCGGAGTTTGGCGCGCGCGTCCACACCTCGGGTCGGTTCGTCAAACAACAGCACTTGCAGGTCCCGCAGCAACCAGCGGGCAATCAACACCTTTTGTTGATTGCCGCCGCTGAGTGTCGACACCGGTTGTTCGAGGCTGTCAGATTTGACTGCCAGCGCCGCCGTCGCGGTTTCCACCAGGCGCGTTTCGGCCTCGGTGTCGATAAAACCCAGGCGGCTGCGCAGTTTCGACAAACTGCCGATGGAGATATTCGCCAGCAGCGATTGCGACAGCAACAAGCCCTCCGCCTTGCGGTCCTCCACCACCATACCTATGCCGCAGGCAATGGCCTCGGCGGGTGAGGCCGGGCGCCGGCCGGCGGTAAAATCATCGCCGGCAAACCGCAACCAGCCGCTGTCGGCCCGATCGGCACCGAACACAGCCCGCAAAAATTCGGTGCGCCCGGCGCCGATCAGGCCGCCGAGCCCGAGGACTTCGCCGGCGCGAATACTCAGGTCGACACCGTCAAAGGCACCGCGGCGACCGAGGCCGTCAACTTTCAACAGCACCGGCTGCGCCTGTGTCTTCGCCGCCGATGTTGCAACACCGGCCGGCGCAGCACTGCCGGCGACGGCGTCCGCACCGGCCATCAGTTCCACCATGGTGTCGATATCCATGGCCGCAACCGGCCGGGTGGCCACCAGGCGGCCGTCGCGCAACACCGACACCCGGTCGGCGATCTTTTGAATTTCATCCATGCGATGGGAGATATAAACAATACCGGCGCCGTCGTCCCGCAGTTGCCGCAGCCGGGTAAACAATAATTCAATCTGTGGATCGGTCAGCGCCGCCGTGGGCTCATCGAGAATCAACAGCTTCACCGGCGCGGCCAGCACACCGGCAATTTCCAGTAACTGTTGCTGGCCGACACCAAGGCCGCCGACCGCGGTATCCGGGTTCAGTTCAGCCAGGCCGACACTCTCCAACGCGCGCTGCGCGCGCCGCCGCAACTGCCTGCGGTCGATTACACCAAAGCGGTTACCCAGTGATTTAAAACACAGGTTCTCGGCGACCGACAGCGTCGGAAACAGGTTCAGCTCCTGCATCACCATACGCACGCCGGCGGCCTCCGCCTCGCGCACCGACGCCGGCGCGTGGCGGCGGCCCTCAAGCAGCATCTGCCCGCTGCTGGGCCGGTGCACACCGGCAATCAGATTACTCAGCGTGCTCTTGCCGGCGCCGTTACTACCCATCAGGGCGTGCACCTCGCCGGGTCGCAATTGAAAGTCGAGATCGCTCAGCACCGGTACGGCAAAGGTTTTACCCAGCGCCCTGGCCTCCAGCAGGGGCGTGCCGGCCGCCACTGCTATTGCTCGCCTTTGATGATCAGGTCGACCGGTGTCTTCTTATCGGCGGGGGCAGCGCCGGTGGCGAGCGCACTGAGCGCATACTCGATACCAAACACGGCGAGGTCGCGCCCGTGTTGATCCGCCGTGGCCAGCATCGCACCGGACTGCACCAGATCGTTGGCGGCGGAGATATTGTCAAAGCCAACCACTTTTACCTGCCCCTGCTTACCCGCCTGGCGCACCGCCGCCACCGCACCCAACGCCATACTGTCGTTGGCGGCGAGTATGGCGGTTAACTGCGGGTGCTCTGACAATATCGCCGCGGCGATGGCGGCGGCCTTGGCCTGCTCCCAATCCGCCGACTGGACACTGACGATCTCCATGCCCGCCGCCGTCATGGCCGCCTGAAAACCTTCGAGCCGCTGTTGGGCATTAAAGGCGCTGGGTATACCGCCGATAATCGCCACCTGGTCACCGGCCTGTAAGTGCTGCGCCAGATAGGTGCCCACCGCCCGGGCCCCGGCTTTATTGTCCGGTCCGACAAAAGGGATGGTCAGGCCCATCCCGCGCAGTAGATCGCGGTCAAAGCGGTTATCGATATTGACTACGGTGATACCCTGGTTTACGGCGCGGGCAACCACCGGCAACAGGCTCTTGGAATCGGCCGGCGCAATCACAATAACATCCACCTGCGAGGCCATCATCTGCTCAACCAGCGCCACCTGCTGGGCCAGATCACTTTCGTTTTTGATGCCGTTTACCAGCAGTTCGTAGCTATCGGCGTTGGCCGCCTGATGGGCTTCCGCGCCGGCGGCCATATCGATAAAGAACTCATTGGCCAGGGACTTCATCACCAGGGCAACCCGCACCCGGTCGCTATCCGGCGCCGGTGCGCCGGCATCGCCGGAGGGGTCGCAGCCGGTCGTTGCCAGGGCGAGAACCATACTTATCGCACACAACAGGTGTCGTTGACTCATCACTTTAGTTTCCTGTTTTTCAAATTTATCAATGGGGTAACTGTCAATAATGGCACTCGTTTCTGGTGCCCACTTTCGCTTAAAGCGCCTAAGTTTGGTGGTGGTGGTACTCTAGAGGACTTGCCCCAATTTACTGATCCCCGCCCGGTCCGATTGGTCTTGATTAAGAATACTGCGGGTAGGTCTGCCTTTGGATGGCCGGTCAATTGGCACGTCTTTGTTCAAGTATCACCACCACCAAACTTAGGCGCTTTAAGCGAAAGCAGGCACCTGAAGTAAGCGCTATTCCACTCTGGCTTCGACAAACGGGACCGCTACCAATTTGGACTTAGTCAATCCGATAACAATCGGATACGTGACTGCCGGACTGATAACTGCCAACAGGGCGTCACTCAACCCGTAACTGCCCATCGGCAGGCTATCTACCAGCGCTGTCGACAACCGCCTCAGGTCCTGAACGCCAGAATTTCCTCCCGGGTGGGGATTGAAGCTATGGCGCCCTCGCGAGTTACTGCCAGTGCCGCGGCAACCATGGCCTCTTCTATCGCCTGTTCACAACTGAGCCCCCGGACCAAACCGGCGCAGAACACACCGTTGAACACATCGCCGGCGCCGGTGGTATCCACCGCCGTCACCGCGCGGGCGGCAAAGCGCTGCGTCGCCGGCGCTTGGCCTGCACCCGCTTTCGGTTGAAACAGCACGGCGCCATCGGCGCCCAGCGTGACCAGCACCCGGCCAACACCTTTATCCAGAAAAGTTTTAGCAGCCGCGGCCAGCCCCGGCTCCGAGCCGGTATACAGACCGGCCAACGCCGCCGCCTCGCCGCGATTGGGGGTCAGGATATCCACCACCGCCAGCAATTCATCGGGCAGCGCCCGGGCCGGCGCCGGATTCAGAACCACGGGGACGCCGGCCCCGGCCGCGATCTGCGCCACCGACATCACCGTCTCCAGCGGAATCTCCAACTGCAGCAAAACCACGCCGGCACTCGTGATCAGTTCTCTATACTGCTCGATGGTCTGCGGCGTCAGGCGGGCGTTGGCACCGGCGGTCAGGCCAATACAGTTTTCGCCGCGGGCGTCGATAAAAATGCAGGCCACCCCCGTCGGGCACGCCGGCACAGTCTTTATGCCCGACACGGCCAAACCCATGGTTTGAAATTCCGCCAGGATACCGGCGCCGGTCTGATCATCGCCGACGGCGGAAATAAAATGCACGTCAGCGCCGCCGCGGTGGCAGGCCACCGCCTGGTTGGCGCCCTTGCCGCCGATACCTGCCTGCAGGCGACCGCCGGCGACAGTCTCGCCCGGCACCGGCAGGTGCGGCAGATGCATACAGGTATCCCAGTTGGTGCTTCCCACCACCACTGCATGGGTTCGGTCCACGCTGGTCTCCTTTGTCAGTGTTCAGCTTGAGCCGCTCTCGGTTTTAATCTGGCTGAAGGTTTTTGGTTTAACCCCGCTGAAGGCCTCGAATCTCGCTGCAGGCTCAATGCCGCGAGGCCTCTTCATCCACGGCCTGCAGCCACGAATGCTTGCTGGCCTCATCGAGAAAGCTCGACAAAAAGCTGTTCTTCACCAGCGCTATCAATTGCTCCGGGGTAGGTGCCAGGGCATCGATCAGCGCCTCGTAATTGGCGTTCACATAACCGCCGAAATACGCCGGGTCGTCGGAGTTGACCATCACCCGCACCCCCTGGTCCAGGAGCGCGAGTATCGGGTGGGTGTCCATAGTGTCGTAAACACGCAAGCGCACGTTCGACAACGGGCACACGGTCAGCGGTATCTTGCGCTCGGCCACTTCCGCCAATAATTGCGGCGCCTCGGTGATGCGCACGCCGTGATCGATGCGCGCCACCTGCAACAGGTCTATGGCTTCGCGAATGTAGGCCGGCGGTCCCTCTTCGCCGGCATGGGCCACCGTCTGCAAACCCGCAGCCCGCGCCAGGGCAAATACCTCGCGGAACAGGCCGGGCGGAAAATCCCGCTCCGACGAATCGAGTCCGACACCATCGATCTGGTTCAGAAACGGCGCGGCCATCTTCCAGGTGGCAAAGGCATCCGCCGCCGGCAGGTGGCGCAGGAAACACATGATCAGGCGGCTGGTCACCCCCAGCTCCCGCTCGGCCATGTGCAGTGCGCGCCGAATACCACCGATCACCACGGCAAAGGGCACACCGCGACTGGTGTGACTTTGCGGATCAAAAAATATTTCCGTATGCACCACCCGGTCGGCTTGGCACTTTTTCAGATAGGCCCAGGTCAGGTCGAAGAAATCCTCTTCGGTCAGCAGTACCGCCGTGGCTTGATAATAGAGGTCGAGAAAAGACTGGAGGTCTTTGAAGTCATAGCGTTTCATCAGCTCTTGCTGTGAGGCATAGGGTAAGTCAATACCGTTGCGCGCCGCCAGCGCAAACACCATATCGGGTTCCAGGCTGCCTTCGATATGCAGGTGCAGTTCGGCTTTGGGGAGGCGGCGGATAAGCTCTTTCGCATTACCGGGGCTTGGCATCAGACTGACTCTTTCCTAATATAAATTAACAGCTGACAACCGCGCAGCGTAAAGCGCGGCTGTAAGCTGTAAGCTGTAAGCTGTAAGCTGTAAGCTGTAAGCTAAAAACTATAAATCGCCTCGACTCCCCAAAACCGCGGTTCGTTAACAAAAGCCGTCATATTGAGAAAATCAATGGCGCCGTCGGCAACGATTTCATCGGTAATATTGCGGCCCACCAGGGCGATATCGAGATTGTCGTCGACATTTTTGTAACCCACGCGCAAACCGCCGATCCAGCGCTCCTCGGCGACAAACTCAACCGATTCGTAGAGAAAAATATTGGACTCGCTGCGGTAGTTCCAGTCGGTGGATGCATAGAGGGTACCGGTCGCCAGCGGATAGTCGTAGTGGGCGGAAATATTGTATAGCCACTCGGGCGCCCGCGGCAACGGATTGCCGTCGACGGAAACCAGGTTGACGGTGCCGAACCGGCCGTCAAACGTATCGACAATCGGGTCTTTCGGGGTGCACAGGGGCGTGGAGGAACACAGCTCCACATTCAGGTTCGAGTCCTTGATTTCGGTATCGTTGTAACTCAGGTTGAAAGCCACCCGCAGGTGCTCGGTAATCAGCGCTTCGAAGTCGGTTTCAAAACCCGAACCCTCGGTCTTATCGGCGTTGAGCAGTTCGTTGGTGTTGCCGGTGCCGCCGGTGGCCGTCAATTGCTGGTCGTCGATCTCATAGGCGTAAATTGTGGCGTTCCAACGGGCGCGGCCGTCAAACAGGCTGCTTTTAAAACCCACTTCGAACGAGGTGATGGTTTCGGTGTCCGCCTGGCTGGTAAAACCAAAGCGGCCGAGGGTGACCGGGCCCCGCGAGGCAGTGCCGAGACGGCTGTAGAGACTGACGTTGTCACTGTAGTCGTAGTTGAGCGCCAACTCCCAACTGACGTAGTCGTCATCGGCGTCGATACTGGCCGCCGGCACCGTGGCGCCCGGGCCGGGAATCACTTCGAGTTCTTTGTCATCGCGGGTAAAACGCAGGCCACCGGTTACCGACAGATCGTCGTTTAGCGCATACTCCACCTGGCCGAACACCGCCGCTGATGTGGTTTCCTGCTCGGCCTGGGTCAACGCCGTTGACACCCCCGAAGGTGTGGCAAAATCGTTGCTGTCGACGGTGATATCCTCGGCCAGGTAAAACAAACCCACCTGGTAGAACAGATTCTGCTGCTCGCCGGACAGGCGAAACTCCTGGGTAAATTGAAAGTGATCGGACAGACCGTCGCCGGAAGAGGCGTTAAAGAAGGCCTGGCGTCCCAGTTCGCCGATCACCTCCGGACCGCCCACCAGACCGCCGTCGAGGTCTGTGCGGCTGAAACTCTCGACCGTATCATAGGCGGAGATGGAGGTAAATTTCACGGCGTCAAACTCGTATTCGACCTTGGCGCTGCCGCCGATATGGTCGAGATCGAAACCCGAGACACCGTCCTGGGACACCACCTCTTCATCAAAGCCCGGTCGCAACCCCTCGCGCCCCGGCGTAAAACCGTTGGCGTAAAAAATCTGCGGGTGGTCGCCGTCCTGGTGAAAGCCGTGGAGTTTAAACAACACCGTCGCCGCATCGTTCGGTGTCCACAAAAACTGCAAGCGATAACTGAGTTCATCAAAACCGCCGAAGTCATCGCCGCCACCGTTGACCGTGTTGTCGATCCACGCGTCCCGGTCCAGGTATTTGAGCGACAGCCGCGCGGCCACATCCCGGCCAATGCCGCCACCCACGGCCCCCTCGGTGCTGATGGTGCCGCGACTGCCGTAACCGGCTTTGACGTAACCGTCGGTCTCGTAGCGGGGCTTCACCGTATCGATTTTTACCACGCCGGCGGTGGTGCTGCGCCCGAACAGGGTTCCCTGCGGCCCTTTCAATACTTCAACCCGTTCGACATCAAACAGGGGTAAGCTCTTCAGCACGGAGTTCTCCAGTGCCACCTCGTCCAGGATCAGCGATACCGGTTGGGTGGCATTGACATCGAAGTCGTAATTGCCCAGGCCGCGGATATAAAATCGCGGCGACTGGCGCCCGTTGGATGACTCCACCTGCAAACTGGGCACCCGCCCGGCCAGGGCGCGAATATTCTCCCCCGCGCCGAGAAAATCCCGCACCGACTCGCCCGCAATCGCCGAGACGGCAGCGGGCACATCCTGCAGGGACTGCACGCGCTTTTGCGCGGTTACCACTATCTCTTCCAGGGTTTTCTGAGCATCGGCGCCAGTGCAGACACTCAGCGCCGACGCCAGCAGCAGGCTCCGGAACAACAGGTGTTGCTTAAATCGCGTGGGGCCACAGGGCTTTGCGGTTGAAGCCTGCCCGATTGAGGTCTGAACACTTAAGGTCTGCATGATAGGAGTCCGCATGATTACCTCTGTCTACTTATTAGGATTTCGAACAAAATGACAAGTTGTAGAAGCAGTCGGCAGCCATAGACGAAGTCTGAACAGCACGCGGGGAAATCACGCCTCACAGGATTGTGCTGCTCGTAAACTACGAGCTGAACGTCTTGTCATTGATTAGAGTTATTATCTTCTGCCCTGTCCCGCCTTTTTATGCACGTTATGCCCGTGCCGGAACACACGCAGAGATGCCAAAACGTCAGCAGCAATAATGCCAATTCTTGTCCATATGGTCAATAAAATAAAACATCTGTAAAATCAGGCAATTAGCGGCGCCACTTGCCTTTACCATCGCCGTCATGACGGCGCCGCGATCAGCGTTCGACTGGTCGCAGTGCATCGAGACGACAAATGCGCAATTTAAGTGCAAAGTATCGAGGCCAAATCACTCGCCGGTGCAACGCGGGTCGCCGCAATCTGTCGTCGAACGCTGTTATCGGTTTATACCCCCGTGACAGTCGCTTCGAGCATTTACTGCAGCCAATTGAGCAGACATAGGCTGTTGTCGATTTCCACTCAGCCCCGAGTGGTGCTTCCTTAAGCGGATTTGCACTTACGCTGTCTTTTAATCGATCTCGATCAAAATACCGGCGGTAGGTGTGCCGCTGGGTGGGGCTTTCAGAAACTCTCGACAGCAGGGATGCTGTCGGGAAGACCCCAGGGATGGGTTCACGGCGTGTTTCTGAAAGCCCCACCCAGCGGCACACCGATCAGTTGGCACATTTTTGCTTAAGGAAAAGCCATTTCACTCTGTCCTTAACGATTGTAGCTAAGGACACCTGAGGTAGAACTGCCGCTGCCTACACTATAGACCCGGCTGGCGATTTTGCATCCGCAGACTTGAGGCTTGTGTCATTGCGACTTATAGTCGAGACCTCGAACCCCAATAATCATCCGGATGGTCAGGTTTCTTATTATGTCGCCAGCTTCCGTCAACGTGCATATCTATCTCGCCTTTTTCCTTCTCAGCACCACTGTTTTGTTCAGCACCGCAGCGCGCGGTGCGCAACCGGTTATCTACGATACCGATATGGCTATCGACGACTGGTCGGCGCTGATCTTTCTCGCCAAGCATCCCGCCGTGGATTTGCGGGCCGTCACTATTTCCGCCAGCGGCGAAACCCACTGCAAAGAGGGCATCCAAAATGTGCTGTCGCTGCTGGACTTGGGCGGAGCACCCGAGACCGTCGCGGTAAGTTGTGGCGACGAGTATCCGCTGGACGGCTATTTTGTGTTCCCCCTGCCCTGGCAAGAGCAGGCCGATACCCTGTCCGGCGTCGCGGTGCCGAAAAGCAAACGCCGGCCCCGCGGCGAACACGCGGTGGAAACCATTCACCGGGTGCTGGCGGCGGCCAAGGAGCCGGTCACCCTGATACCCGTCGGCCCCCTCACCAATATCGCCCAGTGGCTGGAGCGCTATCCGGAAGATCGCGCTAAAGTCGGCCGGGTGGTGATCATGGGCGGCGCCTTCGACACCAAAGGCAATATTATCGTGCCGGGCTTTACCGGCGATCACCCCAATACCTCAGCCGAGTGGAATATTTTCATCGATCCGCTAGCGGCCGATAAAGTATTGCGCAGCGGACTCAATATCGAGCTGGTGGGCCTCGATGTCACCAATCACGTGCGCGTCACCAGCGACTATGTCGAGGCGTTTAGCGCCCGGGTCAACAACCCCGCGGCCGATTTTTTCAATCGGGTGTTTATCGAGAACCGCGAATTTATCGCCTCCAACGAGTACTACTTCTGGGATGTGCTGGCCACACTGATTACGGTAAAACCGGACCTTTGCGGGCCGGAGGTTACGCCGGTGACGGTCAGTTATGTCCCGACCGACAAACCGGCGCACTTAAAGACATCCGATCTGTCGATGCCCAAAACCCGCTGGGACGGCAAATCGCGACAACATCTCGATGCGGGTCGCTCCGGTATTACCCGGCGCGCAAAAACCGGTCCGCCGATCAAGGTCTGTATGCGCACTGACCGCAACACCGCGCTGCAACTGTTTACCGATATCGTCACGGCGCCGGCCTCCCCGTGACTCACTACCCCCGCGATCTGGTCGGTTACGGCGAGCACCCCCCGCACCCGCGCTGGCCCGGCGGCGCGCGCCTGGCACTGCAGTTTGTAATCAACTACGAGGAGGGCGGGGAAAGCTGTATCCTGCACGGCGACCCGGCCTCGGAGGCTTTTTTATCTGAGATCGTCGGCGCCCGGGCCTACCCGGGGCAGCGGCATATGAGCATGGAATCCCTGTACGAATACGGCAGCCGCGCCGGTTTCTGGCGCCTGCACCGGCTGTTTACTGAACGGCAGGTTCCGGTCACTGTCTACGGGGTGGCCACTGCACTGGAGCGACACCCGGCGGCGGTGGCAGCCATGCGCGCCGCCAACTGGGAGATCGCCTGCCACGGTTTGAAATGGATTCACTACCAGGACATTTCCGAAGCGGAGGAAAGCGACCATATGGCCCGGGCCGTGGCCTTGCACACGCGGGTGTGCGGCGCGCGGCCGCTGGGCTGGTATACCGGACGCGACAGTCCCCACACCCGCAAGCTGGTGGCGCAATACGGCGGGTTTAAATACCACGCCGATTCCTACGCCGACGACCTGCCCTACTGGTGTACGGACTTTGCCGAACCGCTGTTGATTATCCCCTATACGTTAGATTGCAATGATATGCGCTTTGCCACAGCCCAGGGGTTTAAAAGCGGCGACCAGTTTTTTACGTATTTGAAAGACAGTTTTGATTATCTGTACGAAGAGGGGGCCACGGCGCCAAAGATGCTGAGTGTGGGGCTGCACTGCCGCCTGGCGGGGCGACCGGGCCGAACCATGGCGCTGCGGCGCTTTTTGGATTATGTGCTGGGTTTCGACGCTGTTTGGTTGTGCCGGCGGATTGATATTGCCGATCATTGGTATAGTCATCACTCACCGTTAATCACTGATTAGCTGACTTGTGTAGCACGTTAATTCTGAAACCATTTCGAGAGTAATTGTCCAACTACCCTTGAGATTGATCGTGGTGTAAGTCTCTACTGTACAGATAGCTTTAAAACTGCGATAGAAAAAAACGGATTGCAAGGTCTCAATTTTGAGAAGGTAGATTGAGATGATGAATGAAGACGAACTTGATTAAAAATATTTGGGGTAGGTCCCACACCGCGCCCATCTAACCCGTAGCGGGTCATGATTAGACCCTGCATCGAGCCGGCTTGAGAAGTACCACTCACTCCGGGCGCTTTCCCAGCGCTGCCTGCGCCAGGCGCGCCACCTCCGGCTTGTGCGACGCTATCTCTTCTGCCGTCAACCCGTTTAATTCATGGGGTAACACCAGCCAATCAGCCGTCTCGTGCAGGTAAAAATCCGGCACCCGGCCGGTGCGGTTGTGGGTGGGCTTATACCAAGGTACGGCAATACGGACATCGGCAGGCATATTGCGCCGGGTTTTGCGCCGCAGCCGCTCAATCACCGCCTCGATGTTGTAACCCGTGCTGTAAACATCGTCCACTATCAACAGGGCATCCTCCGCATTGAGCCGATCGAACAAGTAGCGGGTGCCATGCACCCGAATGCGATCCCTGTTGTCGACCATGTCCCCGTAACTCTCCATACCACGGTAAGAGGTGCGCAGGGAAATATGATCGGTTTTTATCTCCAGATACGCCAGGCAGTCCTGCACCACAATACCCACCGGACTGCCGCCACGCCACAGGCCGACAATAAAGTTCGGCCGAAACCCGCTCTCGTAAATCTTCACCGCCAGCTGGAAAGAGACCTGCAGTAGTTGCTCCGGACTGATAAACTGTTTTTGCATAACGCCTATCCGTTTGTAACCGATCTTAAGACCAAGTGATATTTGAACCTGCAATAGGGTCAAACCACCGTTATACTATTACCTCGCCCGCCAAACAGCATTGAATTTCGCTATGACCGACAAAATATACCTCTCCGCCGACGACCTGCAACGGGACTCCTTCAAACTCGGGGCGCAGATACTGGCCAGCGGTTTTCGCCCCAAAGTCATTATCGCCCTGTGGCGCGGCGGCACCCCCACCGGTATCGCCGTGCAGGAATTTCTCGATTATTACGGCGGTTGCCACTCAGACCATATCGCTATTAGGACCTCGTCCTACAAAGGGGTCGGCGAGCGCTCGAATACGGTCAATATCCACGGCCTCAGTTACCTGCTGGAGAACATCAACTACGACGACCCGCTGCTGATCGTCGACGACGTTTTCGATACCGGCCTCACCATCAAGGCCGTTATCGACGAACTCAAAACCAAGGCCCGCAAAAATGCGCCGGCAGATATCCGCGTCGCGGTACCCTGGTACAAACCCAACTCCAACAAAACCGACCGCATACCCGACTACTATATCAACACCACGGAAAAGTGGATCAAGTTCCCGTTCTCACTGGAGGGACTGACCGCCGCAGAGATCAGCACCCATCGGCCCGAGGTCTACGCTATCATCGGCCACCTCATTCCCCGCTAATCCGCGCGTCCAGCCAGGCACCCAACTGGCGCCGCTCAACCTCCTGCATCTGCGTCACATTACCAAGCGGCATATAGTGGGTGGCAACACTGACCTGCTTTATCCTCGCCGCCAGCGCCAGCACCTGGGCTTCACTTTCCAATAACACGCCCGCCGGCGGTGCCACAAACCCCGGCTGGGTCGGCTGCCGGCGGTGGCAACCGGTGCAATGTTTTTGCACCAGGGGCATACCGTCAGCAACTTGACCCACCACCTCCGCACCGGTGCGAGCGGGCGCTGTCTCCGGGCGAATCAACACCGCCACCAGCAACAGCGCCGCGGCGGCGACCACCAGGATATGCGGTTTGTAGATACCCCGATGGCGCAGATTAAAAAAGTGGCGGGCATAAGCGCTGATGGCTGCGACCACCACAATCAGTAACCAGCCAGACTCGCGGCTGTACAACATCGGATAGTGGTTGGCGACCATACACAACAACACCGGCAAGGTCAGGTAGTTATTGTGGGTCGAGCGCAGTTTGGCAAACGCGGCGCCGGCCACATCCGGCGGCTGACCGGCTTCGATGGCGGCAATAAAACGCTTCTGTGAGGGAATAATCCCGAAAAACACATTGCCCACCATCAGTGTACCTATGGCGGCGCCGAGATGAATGACAGCGGCGCGGGGCGCAAACAACGCCATCGCCAGGTAGCTCAACCCCAGCAGATAAATCACCATGGTCGCGGCAAACACCTGACCTTTGTTGACCAACGGCGTGCGGATCAGGATTTCATAACCGGCCGAGGCGCCCGCTAAAAAACCGAGACCGGCGACCACCGCCATCCAGGGTTCCGACAGCAGACCGCCGTCAATCATCATATAACTGCGCGCCTGGCCGTAGTAGATAAACGCCAGCAACGCCATGCCGCTCAACCAGGTGAAATAGGACTCCCACTTCACCCAGTGCAAGGTCGCCGGCATCTGCGCCGGCGCCACCTGGTATTTCTGGAATTCGTAAATACCGCCGCCGTGAATCGCCCAGACATCGCCCTTGATGCCCTTGTCCGCTTTCCACTGCGGCGGCCGCTCCAGGTGATTGTCCATCCACACGTACAAAAACGAACCGCCGATCCAGGCGATGCCGACCAGCACGTGAAACCAGCGGGCCAGCAGACTCAACCAATCCAGTATATAGGCGGTCACGGTAGCACCTCTCCCCTATCGATATTGGCGACGTTCATAAACGCGGGCACCGTTCACGTACGTCTCCGCCACCACCCGATCATCGCCGAGCGTCATCAACAGAAACAGCTTCTCCCACGGCGACTCGCACTGGCGACTGCGATAGGCGAGCAGCGGTGTGGCATTGGGGTCGAGCACGACAAAGTCCGCCTCCTTACCCGCCTCGAAATTGCCGATACAGTGATCGAGGTGCAACGACCTGGCATTGCCGAGCGTCAACCGGTAAAAGGCTTCATAGGGGTGCAGTGGATAGCCCTTTAGCTGGGCGACTTTATAGGCTTCGTTCAGTGTTTGCAGTTGCGAGAAACTGGTGCCGGCGCCGACATCGGTGGCCAGGCTGAAGGTCACCCCAAAGTCTTGGAGCCGCTGCAAGTCCAGCAGACCACTGCCCAGAAACAAATTGGAGGTGGGACAAAAGGCAATCGAGGCACCGGTTTCGGCCAGGCGCCTCAACTCCCTGTCCCGCAGGTGAATGCCGTGGGCAAAGACGCTGCGTTCGCTCAACAGACCATAGTGATCGTACACATCCAGGTAGGACGTTCGCTCCGGGAACAAGGTCTCCACCCATTGCACCTCGGCGGAATTTTCCGACAGGTGCGTCTGCATATAAACGTCGCTGTGCCTGGCCAGCAGCGCGCCGGTTTTCTGTAACTGTGCCGGCGTTGAAGTGGGTGCAAAGCGCGGCGTCAAGGCATAGCTTTGGCGACCGTTGTTATGCCATTTTTCGATCAGGCGCTCGCTGTCGGCAATCCCGCCGGCTGCGGTATCGGTCAAGCCGTCCGGCGCATTGCGATCCATCAACACCTTACCGGCAAGCATACGGGTACCGCGGCGCGTGGAGGCGGAGAAAAACGCCTCCACCGAGGCCGGGTGAACGGTGCAGAACGTCAGCGCCGTGGTGGTGCCGTTGCGCAGCAGTTCATCCAGGAAACGCTCGGCGGCAGCGGCAGCGTATTGCGCTTCAGCGAACCGCTGCTCGGCGGGAAACGTGTAATGATTGAGCCAGTCCAGCAACTGCTCGCCGTAACTGGCGATCACATCGATTTGCGGAAAGTGCACATGGGTATCGATGAAGCCCGGCATGATAAGGTGATCGGGATGGTGGCGCACTTCACAGTCCGCCGGCAAAGCGGCAAGCACGGCGGCGGCCGGCCCGACCTGGCGCACCCTGCCATCATCGACCACCAATACGCCGTCGGCGAAGTATTCCACCCCCTCGCCAGCGCTGGTCGGCGCAGCGGTAAAATGCAAGAGAGGGCCACGATAGGCTCGAACACTCATAGAGTCTGTTCCTGTAAAACTGTCGTAAGTTACTGATGGCACTTGCCTCAGGCAACTACCTTCAGTAGTCGTGCTCTAGTTACTATGTGCCAATTGATCGGTCTGCCTCTGGATGGAGCTTTCAGAAACACGGACTAGGTGTCCCCCCGATAAACCCATCCCTGGGAGCTTCGCGACAGCATCCGTGCTGTCGAGAGTTTCTGAAAGCTCCATCCAGAGGCAGACCTACCCACAGTGTCCTTAATCAAGATGAATTGGGGTAAAGTGAGAATCGTTAAACGACATAAAAACTTTTTAGTAAGTCCCCTTCATCAGTTACTAGCTACCGCGATACGTCGAGTAGCCATAGGCGCTCAACAGCAGCGGTACATGATAGTGTTGCCGCCGATCGGTGATTTCGAAGGTGATAGTAACCGATGGGTAAAACGTCTGCACGCCGAGACCGCGAAAGTAGTCGGCTGTCGCAAACTCGAGCTGGTAGACCCCGAGTTCGCTGGCAAAGCCCTCGCTCCACGTCTCGATCCTGCCATCCCCGTCAGTGCTGCCGCACGCCAGCGACCGCCAGCCATTGGTTGTCCTGCGACTGAGCCCAACCCCCACACCCGTGGCCGGCGCGCCGCGGTGGGTGTCCAGAATATGGGTGGTAATCGGCGGTCTCACGGCACATTCCTCACTTTTTGTTCATTGGTTTGTTGTCACGATTCCACCCGCTGGCGCAAACGCAGGGCAGTGATTTTGCCTTGCTCCCGAGCGGCTTCATACAACTCCTGCCCGCGCTCGTTGCCCAGACGGGTTTCCAGCAGCGCCAACATCTGGGCGGCCGACTTGCCGGTGGCACACACAATAAACAGAAAACCGTTTTTCGCGATATACGCCTCATTGCCGGCGGCCAGCGCGGCGATCTCCGCCTCGGTCGCCGCGGCCACCCGCCCCTGCTCCCGCGCCGCCGCGCTGAATTTCTGTGCCAGCGCCGCCCGGTCACCGATGCGGGCATGGCCGGCAAACGCCTCCAGCATCATGGCTTCATCCGCTGCCGCCCAGATACGGTCGGCGGCAGCGACCAACGCCGCCACCGAGGCGAAAGGCCTGGCACTCGCCATGGCCTGCGCCCAGGACAGACACTGGCAACAACCGAGAAAAAAATCCACCGCTGCCGCCGCCGGCATAGCGTTGAGCGCGGCGAGACTTTGGGTAGCCGTCGCACTATTCACGCAGCGGCACCTCGCCGGTTGCCAGCGCGGTTTTCATTTCGCGCCACTGGATACCGCGACGACCCGCCGGCGCACTCGCCTTTTTGCGCAACGCCAGCAACTGGGCGCTGATGGACACCGCCACCTCCATCGGCAGCTTGCCCGAGACCTCGGGCAAGCCTACCGGGCAACACAAATCCCGCAGGCGTTGCTCGGCGACACCGGCGCGGGCCAGACGCCGGCGAAACCGCTGCGCTTTGGTTTGTGAACCGATCAGGCCGATAAAGCCGAGGTCAGTGCGCTCCAGTGCCGCTTGCGACAGCTCGAAGTCGAGTCCATGGTCGTGGGTCAGAATCAACACGTCGGTACCCGGCGCCAACTGCGCCACTGTGGCCACCGGGTCGGACTCCACCCGCGACACCACCCGGGCGCCGGGCGCGGGCGGGAATAAATCCGCCCGGTTATCCACCCAGGTAATCCGACAAGGTAACTCCGCCACAATGCCGACCAGTCGCTGGGCGACATGACCGGCACCGTATATCGCCAACTGCCAGTCGCAGGGCGCAAAGGTTTCCAGCAGTACACTGACATGACCGCCGCAACACTGGCGCGCCTGCGCCGCCAGGGGAAACGCTTTCAGCTCTTGTCCGCCCGCGCCCAACAACAATTCCCGGGCGCGCTGGATCACCAGGAATTCCAGTTGACCGCCACCGATGGTGTCGAAAGTATCGTCTGCACTGATGACCATCTTGCTGGCCGGTTCCCGCGGCGTGGAGCCGGCCGCACCCATTACCGTCGCCAACACATAACCACACCCGGCTGCCTCGCAGCGACCGACAGCTTCATACCAGCTACAGCTTTTCACTTTGTCACCTCGCGATCTGCTGTGGCAGCCGCTTCGCCGCCGACATGGGCGCGGGCCGCATCCAGGGCATCCAACACCCGCTCGGGTGTGGCCGGCGGGTCCAGCGGCGGGCTAAAACGATAATCGGCGACACTGGCGCAGGCGTCGCGCAGCGCCGACCATACCGAGATCGCCAGCATCAGCGGCGGCTCGCCGACGGCTTTGGAATTAAAGATAGTCGCCTCCGCGTTGGCACTTTCATACAGGGCGACATTAAAAACCGGCGGCACATCCGCCGCGGTGGGAATTTTATAGTTGGCCGGGCTGTTGGCGATGACGCGGCCCTGCGCATCCCACATCAGTTCCTCTGTCGTCAACCAGCCCATGCCCTGCACAAAACCACCCTCGATCTGGCCGATATCGATCGCCGGGTTAATGGAGCGACCCACGTCGTGAAGAATATCGACCCGCTCGACCCGGTACTCACCGGTAAACGTATCGACAATCACTTCAGCCGCCGCGGCACCATTGGCGAAATAAAAAAACGGCCGGCCTTTGGCGCTCTGGCGGTCGTAGTGAATCTTTGGCGTGGTATAAAAACCGGAGGACCACAGCGCTACGCGGTTGAGATAAGCCAGCCGCACAAAGGCCGCAAACGCCATCGCCTGTGTGCCGGCGATCACGCGGTTATCGGCAAAACGCACCGCGTCCGCGGGCACGGCAAAATGCGTGCTGGCAAATTCGATCAGGCCCTGCTTGATCTGGCGCGCCGCGTCCCTGGCGGCCATACCGTTGAGGTCGGTGCCGGAGGAGGCGGCCGTCGGCGAGGTGTTGGCCACCTTGTCGGTGCGGGTGGCGGTGACCTGTACGCTCTCCACACCGACACCGAATTCAGCGGCCACCACCTGGGCGACCTTGGTGTAGAGTCCCTGCCCCATTTCAGTCCCGGCGTGATTGACCAACAGGCTGCCGTCGGTATAGATATGTACCAGCGCGCCGGCCTGGTTTAAATGGGTGGCAGTAAAGGAAACACCGAATTTCACCGGCGTCAGGGCCAGGCCTTTTTTCAGGAAAGGATTGTGCCGGTTAAACTCGGTGACCGCCGCGCGCCGCCGCCAGTAATCGCTGGAGTTCTCCAACTGCCCAACGATGTCCGGCAACAGATGTTGCTCGATTTTCTGGCCGTAATGCGTGGTATTAAAACCGGGGCGATAAAGATTGCGCTTGCGAATAGTGAGCGGGTCTTCTCCCAGTCGGCGGGCGATATCATCAAGCGTCGCCTCGATCGCCACCATCCCCTGGGGTGCCCCAAAACCGCGAAACGCGGTGTTGGATACCGTGTGGGTCTTGCAGCGGTGCCCCACAACCCGTGCCGGCCCCAGATAATAGGCGTTGTCGGCATGGAACATGGCCCGATCGACAATGCCTTCGGACAAGTCCGGCGAATAGCCGCATTTGCCCGCCAGGCAGATATCGATACCGCGAATTTCACCGCGCTCGGAAAACCCCACCTCCACCCGGCTTAAAAAATCGTGGCGCTTGCCGGTGCGCTCCATATCCTCGCGTCGCGGCAGGCGGAAAGTCACCGCGCGCCCGGTGTGATAACAGACCACGGCCGCGGTGCAGGCCAGTGCCCCGGCCTGGGATTCCTTGCCGCCAAAGCCGCCACCCATACGTCGCACCTCCGCCTGCACCCGGTGGATCGGCAGACCCAACACCTGCGCCACCAGCTTCTGCACCTCGGTGGGGTGCTGGCTGGAGGTATGCACGTGAACACCGCCGTCCTCGGTCGGGCACACCAGGCACACCTGCCCCTCGAGGTAAAAATGTTCCTGGCCTTTCATATAGACGTCGTTGCACAACCGCTGCGGCGCCGCCTCAATGGCACGCCGGTAATCGTCGGCGCCGAGCGCGCCCGATTGCATGGTGTGCGTGGGTAACACAAACGCTTGCTGCGCCAGCGCTGTCGACACTGTCAACACCGCCGGCAGCGGTTGATACTCCACCACCGCTTTCTGTACCGCGCGCTGCGCCTGTTCATAGCTGTGCGCCGCGACGGTGAAAAGCTGCTGGCCGACAAACTCCACGGTATCGCCCGCAAACAGGGGATCGCCGGCGTAGACCGGCCCCACGTCAATGTCTCCCGGCACATCGGCACGGGTAAACACCGCCACTACACCGTCACTGGCTTTTACCGCGGCCAGGTCCAGCGTCTTGATTTTTCCGTGCGCGCAGGTGCTGGCGCCGCTGGCCAGATGCAGGACGCCGGGCGGCATGATCATATCGTCCACATAGCGGGCGCGGCCGGTGACATGCTTGACGGCGCTGTCGTGCACCGCCGGCTTCCCGAGCCCTGTTTTGGGCGGGCGTTGTCGCAGCGGTACCTGGTACTCTTTGATTCGACGCATAGTCCTCTACTCTCTCTACCGGCTATCTACCGGCTCAACCCCGTGCCGACCTGGCCCCGTGAGGGACGCTCAGGTGTAACCCCGGCGCCGCTTTTTGAACCCTGCCTAAGACGGCCAGGACTGAGTGGCTGAGCGCGCGGGGCTTTGGTACTGTCTGTCGTCCAGTCTATCGATTGCCACCCCCGGTGCCCGACACGCCAAAAACGCTTTGTGCAACAGGCGCCCGGCAACCCGCAACCGGTATTGGCTGCTGGCCCGCACGTCGGACAGTGGCGAAAAATCCCCAGCCAGGGCCGCTGCCGCCTGTTCTATAGCGGCTGCTTCCAGCGGCTGCCCCAGCAGCACCGCTTCCGCCCCCGCCGCCCGCTTCGGTATCGCCGCCATACCGCCATAGGCTAAACACACCTCGGTAATCACACCCTGCTGCAGGCGCCAGCGCAGGGCCAGCATCACCGCGGAGATATCGTCTTCAAAACGCTTGCTGACTTTATAGCACTTAAAGAAATCCCCCGCCGCCGGTCTCGGGATAATGATGCGGCGAATATATTCGCCGGGCTGCAACAGCGTTTTTTTATAGTCCAGATAAAAATCCGCCACCGCCACACGGCGTCTGGCGGTGACGGTGGACAATTCCAGTTCCGCATCCAACGCCAGCAACAATGGCGGCATATCACCGATAGGCGAGGCATTGGCAAGATTGCCCCCGAGCGTGCCGCGATTGCGAATCTGGCGCGAGCCAAAGCGGTGCAGCAACGCCACGACTTCCGGTAGCGGCTCGCGCAGGACTGCACAGACATCGGTATAACTGAGAGCACCGCCCAGGCTTATGACATTGTCGGTCACACTGTGGGTCTTCAGTTCGGCCACATCCGCCAAGCCGATTAACTGCGGTAGACGCCGGTACGACTGGGTAACCTCTAATAGCAGGTCGGTACCGCCGGCAATAAAGCGAGCGGCGGGCATGGCCTCGATACAGTGTTTCAATTCCCGCTCGCTGCGCGGGTAGACACAGCGGCCGAGCGGCGATACCAGGGCGGGGGCCTGCCGGTCGCCGATTTCCGGCCAGTGCGACTGCGCTTTTACAAAGGCGTTGTCGGGACCTGCTCCGTTGGCAGTCTTGTGGAGAACACTGCTGACAGCCGTGTCGAGAACACTGCCGGGCGTTTTTTCGAAACCGCTGTCGGGAGCCAAGTCGGGAACGCTGCTGGACGTGTTGCTAAAATCGCTACCGGGCGGTTTGCCGGGAACATTGGGTGAGGTGTTGTCGAGACTGTCGTCTACACCGGTGCCGATACCGAGGCCATTGCCGGCCCCAGCATAAGTCCGACTTTTCAGGCCGGCATCGATAATCGGCCGGTAACCGGTACAGCGACAGAGATTGCCCGACAGTGCTTCCAACACATTGTCTACATTGTTATCGGCTGCAGACTCATGCAGCGCAGCCAGCGACATCACGATACCGGGTGTGCAAAATCCGCATTGCGAGGCGTGGTTGTCGACCATAGCGCGCTGTACCGGATGCAGCGCGTCGTCGGGTCCGGCCAGCCCCTCGACGGTGACCAGGTGCTTGCCGTGCAGGGAACCCACCAGCGCTATACAGGCATTGACCGCCCGGTAATCGATGCCGCGATCAGCCGCAGGCGCCAGCCGCTCACCCACCAGCACCGTGCAAGCCCCACAGTCCCCCGAGGCGCAGCCCTCTTTGGTGCCCATACTCCCTTTTTTGGTGCGTAAGTAGCGCAAAATGGTCAAATCCGGGTCCAGATTCGACTCGGTTACCGGCTCCCCATTGAATAGGAATTCGATCACGGCACCACCCTGAAAAATTCAACTGTAGCTATAGTTATCAGCGCATCGGCGGCGCCAAAGGCCCATGCCGATAGCGCCAGCACCCACCGCATCCCGCGCGCCAGCCCGCTGCCGACATCAATGATGCAATTATCTGACCATTTAGACAAGTTTTTAAATCTATGAGAACGCCACCCTTTAATACCAGCAGGTATAAAAGGTACACTTCTTGCCTGAATAGACAATTTTTAATAAAACAGTCGACTAAACAGCACGTCTGTCAACAATAACAAGCGCCCCGGCCGGGCGTACAATCGAGCAGAGCGATTCCCATGCTGGAAAAATTTTTCAAGCTGCAGGCACATGCCACCACCCTGCGCACGGAAATTGTGGCGGGCCTGACCACCTTCGCCGCCATGTCCTATGTATTGGTGGTCAATCCAAGCATTCTTTCGGCCAGCGGCATGCCGGTGGAGGGCCTGATTACGGTGACGGCCCTGGCCGCCTGCGCCGGCACGCTGATGATGGCATTAATGACCAACTATCCCATCGCCCTGGCGCCGGGTATGGGGCTCAATGCCTTTTTTGCGTTTACCATCTGCCTGAGCCGGGAGATTCCCTGGGAGGCGGCGCTCGGCATCGTGTTCTGGAACGGCATTCTGTTTCTACTGATGTCGGTGACCGGTATCCGCACCAAGGTGGCCAACGCCATACCACCGGCGCTTAAAATCGGCGTGCAGTGCGGTATCGGCCTGTTTATCGCCTTTATCGGCCTCAATAACGCCGGCCTGATTGTCGATCACCCGGTCACCTTCGTAACCATCGGCGATCTCTCCAAGCCCCCCACCCTGCTGGCGTTGTTCGGTCTTATCCTGACCATCGTGCTGGTGCTAAAACGGGTGAACGGCGCTATCCTGTTGTCGATTATTTTATTGACGCTGATCGGCGCGTTTATTCCGGTCGAGGGCGGCGGCTACCTGACCAAACACCCGCAAGCCCTGGTGGGCCTGCCCGACGGTATCGGCAATACCTGGCTGGCGATGGATTTGATGTACCCCATCACTCACCTGGCCCAGACCTGGGACCTGCTCTTTGCACTGGTGTTCGTCAATATGTTTGACACCATCGGCACCCTGCTCGGTGTGTCGCGCCGCGCGCAGTTGCTCGATGCCCAGGGCAAACTGCCGAAAATCGGCGCCGCGCTGACCGCCGATGCCAGCGCCAGTGTGGTGGGAGCGGCACTCGGCACCTCGCCGGTTACCTCCTATGTGGAATCCGCGGCAGGGGTCAGTACCGGCGGCAGAACCGGTCTCACCTCTGTGGTGGTGGCCATTTGTTTTCTGCTGGCCCTGTTTCTGACGCCGTTGATGAAAGCCATTCCGTTAATGGCCACCACGCCCGCCTTGATTATGGTCGGCATTATGATGATGGACTCCCTGCGCCAGATCGACTTCGATGACCTGGCGGCACTGGCCACCGCCGTGGTGGCGCTGCTGGCCATGCCCCTGACGTTCAGTATCAGCGAGGGCATCGCGCTGGGATTTATTGTTTACGTGGGTATAATGCTGGGCACCGGTAAGTATAAGGAGGTAACGCCGATTACTTACTTTCTGGCGGCGATCTTTGTATTGCGGTATGTATTCGATTTGAAGTGAATCCTGGCGAAAAAATACCAACGCGGGTAATGACGCTCGCTTCAGGCGCCTACTCCTGGTGCTTAAGAAGATTTGGGCCAATTTCTCGATCTCAACCCTGGTCCTATCGGTCTTGATTAAGAATACTGCGGGTAGGCCTGCCTCTGGCTGGGGCTTTCAGAAACTCTCGACAGCAGGGATGCTGTCGTGACCAAGAGTAGGCGCTTTAGGCGAGTCCCCAGGGATGGGTTCACGACGTGTTTCTGAAAGCCCCAGCCAGAGGCAGGCCGGTCAATTAGTACATCTTCGCTTAAGCACCAGGCGCCTGAAGCGAGAGCCATTCCCAACGCGGGTTTATCGATGTTTATGGACAAACCAGATGTTTATGAACAAGTAAAAAGGACAGACACATTGAGGCGGACCGAATCGACTGCCACTGATATCTCAGCCCGCTAAAGCAGGCACTCACCGCAAGCGTTTAGTTTTCACTGGCCAAATACGGCGCGACAGCGTACATTTCAATACCGGAGGCAAAAGCACGAGATTTCTGCACCCATGAGCGAACTCCAGCAGTGACAGAACCCAGCAAAAAATACCGGACCGGGAAAATTCGCGAGCGCAATGTCGAGCAGATTCTCGCCGCCGCTGAACACGAATTCGTGCTGCACGGTTTTAAAGGAGCCAGCATCCAGGCCATTGCCGACCGCGCCGGGCTGCCTAAAGCCAATATTCACTATTACTTCCAAAACAAGCTCACACTTTATAACGCGGTATTGGAAAACATTATCGATCTGTGGAATTCCCTGCTCGATGAGATGAGCGAGGACGATGACCCGGCTCTGGTGCTGGAAGCCCTTATCCGCAAAAAAGTCGAGCTCTCCTATACCCATCCGCGCGCCTCCAAAATCTTCGCCATGGAAATCATTCAAGGCGCACCGCGCCTGAAAGACTATATTCGTAGCGATCTGCGCCAGTGGCTGCGCGAACGCACCCGCGTGATCGACAGTTGGATGGCGCAAGGTAAAATGAACCGCGTCGACCCCACCCACCTGATCTTCCTGATCTGGTCTTCCACCCAGCACTACGCCGACTTCGATGCCCAGGTCTTGACGCTGTTGAATCAGGCCGAGTACGAGGCAGAGGATATCGAACATATCAGCCGCACGCTGAGCAACATTATCCTGAAAGGCTGCGGGCTCAAACCGGCGGTCTCCGACTAGGCCGGCACTTGCCTTGTAACGGGCCACCCCAGGCGCCCTGCGCCGGGATTATCGAGGACAACCAACAGCCTCTATTGAACAATTCGTCAATAATGTTAGTATTCTCACCCGTAACACACCTCACCTGACCCGGTTAGCGCTCGATAGAGAGCAGTTTGAAAGGTAAAAAGTCCAGCCGTGAATTTATTGAGCCCAGCTTCATTAAACCCAATCCCACCTCGCCCAAGGAGCCTGCCATGCCACTGAACAGGCTATTGAGAACACTGGGGCTGTCCGCCCTGGTGACCCTGGGTGCGGATGCCCTGGAGGTCGATCCCAAGGCGAGCATCAGAGATGCTTCCACCAGCGTCCTTGGAATCAATCATATCGGCCTGTCGGTGCGGGACCTGGACAAGACACTGGCATTTTATCAGCAGGCCACCGGATTCGAGTTGGTTAAACGGGAACGCATCAGCGGCAACCGGGCGGCGGATAAGCTCTACGGCAGGGACAATATCGCCTACGAGATAGCGGTATTGAAAGCGCCGAATATGTTGCTTGAGTTAACGGCGTTCAAACACAACGCCGGGACGACCCTGTCGACCATGCCGGTGCAGGGCCCCGGTATGACCCACACCTGCTTTCAGTCGCCGGCAGCGGAATCCGGCTACGAGAAGTTCGTCAAAGCGGGCGCCCGCTTGTTGAGCCGCGGCGATCGGCCCGTTGATATCGGTGGCTACGGCGTCACTTACGCCTACGCTTACGATCCCGAAGGAAATATGATCGAAGTTGAGCAGTTGGAAGAAAAGGCACTGGCGCAATCGGGCTACGATTCCACCTGGGTAGTGCAAAATCATCCCATGTGGATGTCCCAGGTTGGACTGGCCACCCACGATATTGAAAGGCTGATGGCCTTTTACCAAAAAGTGCTCGGCTTTGCGCCCTATCGCGCCGGCGACTACGATGCCAACCCCAAGCTGGATCAAATTACCGCGATCGACCAGGTGGCGTTGCGGGGAGGTTGGTTTCGCATGAATGACACATCCAAAGTGATGGAGTTCTGGCAGTACAAAAAACCCGCTACGCCGGCACTTAAAGGCCGAAGAGACATCACCGACCTGGGTTATTCTTTCTCTATTGAAGTGGGAAATATCCAGGAAGAATACCGGCGCTTAAAAAAACTGGGCGTGGCTTTCACCGGCGAGCCGGTTTACCTGGACGATTTCTGGCAGGTTTATGCGCAGGACCCTGACGGCAATGTGTTTGCCCTGCGCCAGGCAGTGGACCCGCAATCTGTTTATTCGGTGAATCACTTCGACCGCCGCCGCTGAGGTGGATCAGGCGCATCCTCGCCGCAGGAGTCTGCCATATCAGTTGATACGCGTGGCAATCTCCGTCACATGAGCGCACAGGATAGCGCCCAACTGCTGTTCTTTTTTAGCGATACGCTCCGAAGGACCGCCGACACTGATCACCAGCTCGCGCCCCGAAAACGTAACAGGCAGAGCCGCCGCAAGTGCGCCAACCCCTTCCAGCACAGCACCATAGGACACGGCGAAGCCGCGCTCCTGAATCAGCTTGGTCTCTGCGCGTATCTCATTCAGGCTGCGCTTGGGCGATTGCCGGGCGCGAAAGTATAAACGTTTCAATTCACCGCCGGCCAGCGAGGCCAGCATCGCGCACCCCACTGCAGTGGACCAGATCGGAATGCGCGAACCACAGGCCATGCGCAGGGCGATCGCCTGCGTACTGGTCGCCACCCTGATCACCTCCATTTCCATATCGGAACGCATACTTAATACCACTGTCTCACCGGTCCGGTTTTTTAGTCGCTCCAGAGACTCGCCAATGCAGTGATCCTGCAGGATCGAAGGCAAAATCCAAGCGGTCAGTTCTTCCAGGCGCACACTGGGAAAATAAGCGTTGCTCTTGCGGTGTAACGTCAGGTAATCGAGATTGATCAGGCTCTTGAGCAGTAGATTTAAACTGGATCTGGGACAGTCCACCAATTGCTGAATCGTCGAAGCGGTGAGCGGGCGGCGCTCCCGTTGAAATAACTCAAGGATCTGAAAAAGCCTTTTTATAGAGATATTCGCATCATCTTTCATCGCATGATTTTCAATTATATGGTTAGACCTTACCAATATCTGGCATTTTGTTGACTTTTGCAAGTGTCGATCACTATCGTTAAAGAAGTGAGACAAATGAAAAAAATGTGCAGCGAGAGGGTAGTGCCATGGGTAGCCGGGGGAACAATAAAAAAGCGGGACTCAAACTCACCATCGCAATAGTGGCCGTCACCAATGGCGCAAACCTGCCAGCCGCCATTGCAGCGAACGCCGAGCGCAGTGCGGTACTCGAAGAAATCACCGTCACTGCACAGAGGCGCGAACAGAGCCTGCAAAGTGTGCCTATCGCCGTTACCGCGTTATCGGCAGACAACATCGAGCGCCGCCAGATTGTCGACGCCAAGCAGGTTGTCTTCAATGTCCCCAACCTGACCGGCAACAGTAACGTCGGCCAGCAGACAGCAACCACTTTCTTTTTGCGTGGCGTGGGTACCACCGAGTCGCTGGCGACGGTGGACACCACTGTCGCGGTCTATGTCGATGACGTTTACGTGGCACGTCAGGGTGTCAATAATTTCAATCTGTTCGATATAGAGCGCATCGAAGTTCTGCGCGGCCCCCAAGGCACGCTTTACGGGCGCAACGCCACCGGCGGCGCCGTCAAAATTATCAACAAGCAGCCGTCGGCGGAGACTGAGTTAAACCTCGACGCCGCCTACCGAAACTTCGATCGCTACCGCATCAAAGTAGCCGGCAACACGGCATTGCTCGAGGATCGTCTGTTCTTCAGGGGCGCAGTCCTGACCGAGCAGGGAGACGGCTATACCAAAAACGTCACGCTCAATAAAGAAGTCAACGACCTGGACTATCAGGGTGCCCGCGGTGCCCTGCGCTATGTCTTTTCCGATGCCGCAGATATTACCTTTAGTGCAGACTGGAGCCGCGACAGGCAAAACGGCCTGTACGGATCGGATATCGGCAACGTCAGCCGCCCGTCGACCGACGATCTGTTCAGAGTACTCAGCGGCGAAGATATCGACAATACGGCCGAAACCTACGGCGCCAGTATCAGCTTCGACTGGAGCATTAACAACACCTGGAACTTCGCAGCGATAACGGGCTCGCGGAAAACCAGCCAGAAATACAATCTCGATATATCTGATCAGCCGGTGCCTATTTTTCAGTTGAGCACGGATACGGAGTCCACCCAATATTCCCAGGAGTTCAAGTTCTCCGGACAAGTCAACGAGCGCACCAATATAACGGCGGGCACCTACTTTTTTTACGAGCAGAGCGATGTATTTTTACAGGACGACTTCGCACCGCCGCGCGACGGACCGCGACAGCCGGTACTGATATCCGACCGTTTCTACGACGTTACCACCGAGAGCTACGCGCTTTACGCACAGGTGGATTACGGGCTTACCGGCAATCTGACAGCAATCATCGGCGGGCGCTACACCGTTGATGAGAAATCGATTGAAACCAACCAGATCATCAACGGGGCCCAGGGCTTCAACGACGCCACACTGGAGGAACAGGGCGTCGATCTCAACCCCGATTTCGATGAATTTACGCCGAAGCTGGGACTGGACTATGTCTTCAACGATAACCTCAATGCCTACGTGTCCTACACCCGCGGTTTTCGCAGCGGTGGCTGGCAGGCGCGGGTCAATAATGCCGCCCAATTTCTGAACTTCCCGGCGGAGATTGTCGATTCCCTCGAGGCCGGCACCAAGGCGACCCTGTTCGGCGGCAAAATGGTATGGAATCTGGCCGCCTTCATGACCGATTACTCCGACCTGTTCAATTCGGTTCCCGGCGCGGACAACACGTTTCTGGTTGCCACCGCCGATGCCGAAATTATCGGCCTGGAGAGCGAACTGACCTATCGCGCCACCGCCTGGCTGGACGTTTTTGCCAACCTGGGCATTCTGGAAACACAGTACGAGGACCTGACTCCCGCCGTGGACGCACAACTGGGCGAAGAGTTACAACGTGCCCCGGCACTACAAGCTAAAGTGGGCTTTTCCGTCGACTACCCACTGCGCGGTGGCGACCTGTTGATCAATGCCGATGCCTTCTATACAGACGACTACTACACCAACCCGCAAAACGGACCCTTCGCCGAAACCGGCGGTTTTGCCCTGATCAACGCCTCGCTCGGCTACCGCTTCGGCGGCGGCAAATACACCGTATCAGTTAACTGCCGCAACTGCTTTGACAAGGAGTACTTCGACAGTATCCTGAGTTTTCCGGCGTCAGGTTTTGTCATGGTTTACCCCGGCGCACCGCGTTTTTACGAATTGGCTCTGAGTGCCCGACTCTAGCCCGGCTTGGGCCGATCCGCACACGCCGGTCGGCTTTTTTTTGAGGGTCCGACTTGAAGTATTCCAACACTGAGACGACAGCATCTGAGGATGCCGGCACCCAAACGGCTTCCCCCGCATCCTGGTATGCCTTAAGCGTCCTGTTTATCGCCTATACTTTTTCCTTTATCGATCGCACCATAGTGTCGCTGTTGGTCGAGCCGCTCAAAGCCGACCTGAATTTGAGCGATACTGAAGTCAGCCTGCTGCACGGGTTTGCTTTCGCGATCTTTTACACGCTGCTCGGCATACCCATTGCCCGACTGGCCGACAACTACTCCAGAAAACGGATTATCGCCATCGGTGTGGCCGCCTGGTCTCTGGCCACCTGCCTGTGCGGACTGGCTGGACGCTTCTGGCATTTGTTTCTCGCGCGAGTGGGAGTCGGGGTGGGCGAGGCAGCCCTGTCACCGGCAGCATACTCAATGATCTGCGATCTGTTTCCAAGGCAGATGCTGGGACGGGCACTGGGCATCTACAGCATGGGCGTCTATATCGGCGCCGGCCTGGCTTTTTTGATTGGCGGTTACCTGATCGGTATCGCCTTTACGGCAGACACCGTGCAACTGCCTTTGGTCGGCAGTCTAAAACCCTGGCAACTGGTATTTATCGTGGTGGGTGCGCCCGGATTGCTGGTTGCCGTCCTGGTCATGACGTTGCGCGAACCGAAACGACTGGGCGGTGGTCCAGCTGCCGGACTCCCCCTGGCCGCCGTGTTTTCGTTGGTCAAACGCGAACGCGGTACCTTCCTGAATCATTTTATGGGTTTTGCGGCCCTGGGCCTCCTCTTCAACGCCTTTCTCGCCTGGGCACCAAGCCTGCTGATACGCCAGATGGGCTACACCACCGCCGAAGCGGGGCTGCAGATCGGCATTGCGATAATGGTTTTCGGCAGCCTCGGCATTGTTGCCGGTGGCTGGCACACTGACCGGCTGACACGCAGGCAGGTGCCCGATGCCCCCATCCGCACGGGTCTGCTGGCGGGATGCTGGCTGTTGCCGGTCGGGATCGCCATGCCGCTGGTGGCGACCCCAGGGCTCAAGGCAATATTGCTGGCGCTGTTTTTCTTCTGGTCCGCCTTTCCCTACGCCGCCGCCGCTGCGGCAATGCAAATGGCGGCGCCGCCGCAGTTGCGGGCCCAGGCCTCGGCGCTGTATCTATTTTGCCTGAATTTTATCGGTATCGGCATGGGCGCCACACTCGTCGCCCTGCTCACCGACGGTGTATTCGGCGATGAGTCCGCACTGCCCTATTCCATGGCCATAACCTGTTTAATCAGCGCGCCGCTCGGCATTTACTTTTTGTTTGCCTGCAAGACACCCTTCCGCGCCAGCCTCGCAGCACGGCAGCGAGAAATGCCTAAAGGAGCCCTTTTATGAATAACGCCATCGACATTGTGGTCAATCTGTTTTCACCTCAGGAGGTGCAAAACGGCCAGACCGGCTTTGACGGAGAATTTATGGAACAGGTGCGTATGCCACCGGCCATGCGCAAGGGCGTTACCATGGAGCAATACCTGCATATCATGGACGCGGCAGGTATTGAACGGTCGCTGTTGATCGCCGTCAGGGCCGGCGATCGCGCGATGCGGGGCTCGTTCGAAATTCCTTATCAGCAGGTTGCACAGTGGTGCCGGCAACACCCCGACCGTTTTTCCGGCCTCGCGGGCATCGACCCCTATCGCGGCATCGACGGCCTCAGGGAGCTGGACCACGCCGTTCGGGAACTGGGGTTTGTCGGCGCTCACCTGTATCCCCACTGGTTTAAACTGGCGCCCGACCAGGCGCTCTACTACCCCTACTACGCCCGCTGTTGCGAACTGGATATTCCCCTGATGATGCAGGTCGGTCAAAACCTGATTTACCAGCGGGACGTCCGGCTACCGTCTGTCGCCAGGCCCATATTGCTGGACCAGGTTGCGATTGACTTCCCGACGCTGAAGTTAATCGGCATTCATATCGGTGTGCCCTGGACAGATGAAATGATCGCCATGGCCTGGAAGCATAAAAACGTCTATGTCGGTATCGATGCCTACGCGCCCAAACACCTGCCGCCAAACCTGGTTCACTATATGAACAGCTACGGTCAGTCCAAAGTCCTGTTCGGCACCGACTGGCCGGTGATTCATCCACAGCGAGCGGTGCAGGAGATGCGCGCGCACCGCCTCAAACCCGAGGCCTACGAGCGGGTAATGCGCGTTAACGCACAACAGGTTTTTAACCTTTAACCTTTAACCATGGCTACGTCGAGCAGCTAGTGAATTTGATCGATGAAAGGGAGACTTTGACATGATGCCGTTGACCCTCACCAGTGGTCTGCGCACTGCCGCCATGCGAACACCGGATAAGATAGCACTGACAGACTCCGAGCGCCGGCTCAGCTACCGGCAACTGATCAACCGGGTGAACCGGGTCGTGCACCTGGTGCGCGACATGGCAATAAAGCCGGGCAACCGGGCCGCAATTTTAGCGCCCAACTGCCTGGAATACATCGAGATTGTCGCCGGCCTCGGCGACGCCGGTATCGCGGTGGCGACCGTCAACTATCGGCTCAATCGCCGGGAAATAAGCCAGATACTCAATGACTGCCAGGCCCGGGTTTTGTTTATACATCCGGATTGCACAACACTGTTGGATCGGGAAGCCTGCCCTTCTCTACGGGAGGTAGTAGTGATCGACGCCGATTACCAGGCGACGATCAATCGACAGGCTAGTGAGCCGGCACAGCTCGCGCGCGATGAACTCGACACCTTCTCAATCCCCTACACATCCGGCACCACCGGCACACCGAAGGGAGTCATGCTCCCGCACCGCGCCCGGGCCCTCACCTTTTTTGCCATGGCGGTGGAATACGGCTGCTTTAACAGCACCTGCCACTTTCTGGCGATCGCCCCCTTGTGCCACGGAGCCGGTTTCGCCTTCGCCTTTGCACCGCTGTTTTTCGGCGGTAGTGTCGAGATCATGCAGCGCTTCGATGCACAGCAGGTGCTGGAGGTTCTCAAACGCCGGGTCCACGACGGGATTTTCCTGGTGCCGACTCACTTCGAAGCAATCTTTTCACTGCCGCAGGCAACCCTCGGACGTCTTCGCGGACATGCGCTCACAGCTATTATTTCCAACGCCTCAGCCTTGCCCCAGTCGCTGAAGGAGAAGATTATTGCCTACTTCGGTGACGGGCTGCTGCATGAAACTTATGGCTCCACCGAGGGCGGTATCGTCACCAACCTGCGCCCCGACAAACAACTGGCAAAAATCAACTGTGTGGGTCTGCCTTTTCAGGGCACAGAAGTGGAACTGCGCAACGACGCCGGCGAGCCCGTAAAAGCCGGTGAACCCGGCGAACTGTTTTCACGCAACCTCACCGGTTTCAGTGGCTATTGGCAGCGCCCCGGAGAAACGCAGGACACTCTCGATGCGCACGGCTGGATTACCGTGGGCGATGTCGCCGTGCGGGATGACGAGGGCTATATCTATATCATCGACCGCAAGAAAGACATGATCATCTCCGGCGGCATCAATATTTACCCCAGGCAGATCGAGGCGACGATTGAATCCATCGAATGGGTGAAGGAAGCAGCCGTGGTGGGAGTGAGCGACGCCAAGTGGGGCGAGGCAATCAAGGCCTTTGTCGTACGACACCCTACGGCTGCATCACATAAAGAACAGGAGATCACCGACTACTGCGGCAATCACTTGGCCGGGTTCAAAGTACCGCGCACCGTAGAGTTTATCGACACCCTGCCACGCAATGCCACCGGTAAACTGTTGCGGCGCGAATTGAGAAAGCGCAGTTGAGGAACTGACAGGGACTATGCCGGAGGCCACAAAGCAACAGCTGCAAACACTACAGCAAGCCTTGCAGGAAGTCGGGTTACACAGGCGGATAAATACCGACCCGGCACTATTGGCTCTGTATGACCACGATGTGTTTTTCCAGGCGGCGCACAGGCCGCTGGCGGTATTGCAACCGCGACGTTGTGACGAGATAGGTCCACTGGTAACCTGCGCCGGGGGCAGTGAGTTGAGTATCGAGGTGCGCGCCGGCGGCCTGTCCTACAGCGGCGGTTACCTGCCTCAAAATGCCACTTCGGTGATACTCGACGTCTCGCTCCTGAACGGCATCGACTACGCGCACCAGACCACGGATATCGTTGTCGTCGAGGCCGGGGCAACCTGGCAGCAACTGGATGACTTTCTGCACGGCAGCGGTATGCGCCCCGCCCTGAGCGCGCCTTTTTCAGGTTCGGTATCGACCATCGGCGGCGCGATACGGCAGGGATTGCCCGCAGATATGCATGCGGTTCTGGCATTGGAGATCATAGCCGCCGACGGCACCGTGTTTCACACCGGTTCCCTGGCGACAGACGCCCTGTCCTGTAGCGCCTGGCGTGGCCAGGGTCCCGATCTGACCGGCTTGTTTATCGGCGACTGCGGAGCGCTGGGCATACTGGGCCGGGCGTGGATCAAACTCGAACCGCAGCCGCTGCACCGGCGATTTTTTGCCTGCGCAGTAAACGCGCCCGATGAGTATCTGTCGCTACTGGAGGCACTGGCTCCGCTACCGGGAAACTACCGGGCCTATTGTTTTGATCCCGGACGCAGCAAGAACCTGCAGACTCAGGGCTTCTGGCAGCAACTGCGCACCGGCGCCAGGGTATTGCTTGGCAAATCGAACCCGCTGCAAACTGTCCAAAGTGCCGGGCAGATGTTTCGCACCCTGCTGCAGTGGCGCGATACAGCACTGTCGGGCACCTGGGGTGTACATGTGATCTGCGAAAGCCATTGCCGGCAAGAGGCCAATGCCCTGGAGAGACGCGCCGCCGACACTGCTGCCAGCCGCGGTTTTCGCCGGCTCACCACCAGCGTCGCAGAGGTCTTGAACACCCGGCCTTATTCGGTTCGCGGCATGCTGGGTCGGCGCTACGAGCGCTGGTTGCCCGCACACGGCATATTTCCCCTGGCGGCACGCCGGAAGCTGGGCGCCACACTGCTAAAAGCGCTGGACGATATCCGTCGCCGCCTGGGGCCTGAGCGTGTCGAGTGTCATATGCTGCTGATAAACGCCGGTCGCCATCATGTGCTTATCGAGCCTATGTTCCTTTGGGACGGCGAGCTGTACCCGCTGCATCTCAAACACTGCCCGCAGGCCGAACAAAAGTCCCCACCGGCAAACCATCCCGTATCGGACACTGAGATATGGGAAGCCAGAAAAGATCTGGTGGCATTGATGGACAGTCTCGGCGCCCAGCACGTACAACTGGGACGCAGCTATGAGTATCTGAGCAGGTTGAACCCCGTCACCCGCCGCTTAATCCGGCAGCTCAAACGCGGGGTCGACCCGGGCAACACACTGGCGCCCGGTATATTGGGCCTCACCACCAAAGAGGACGCTTAGGCCATGGCGCAAACTCAGCCAACACGGGCATTTATCCCCTTCACCTGCGGCCACCTGCACATACGCTACGCAGGCAGCGGACCGCCGTTGATACTGCTACACGAATGCCCGCGCTCTTCATTGTCGGTACTGCCGCTGCTGGAGCAGCTTTCATCACACTATTGCTGCATCGCGCTGGATACCCCCGGCTACGGTGACTCAGACCCGATTGTCGCGTCTCCCGGGACAGCGACAATTGAGGATTTTGTCGGTGCCTTGAGGCAACTATTGGACCGCCTGCAACTGGAGCAGGTTTATTTATACGGTATTCACACCGGCGCCGCCATAGCCGCGGAGTTTGGCCGCCACCACCCCGCGCGAGTCAAACACCTGTTCCTCGATGCTCCGCCGGCTTTTACCGCACCGGAACAGCAGTCAATGTTGACCCACTACCTGACACCCATAGTGCCGGAGCGCGACGGTTCCCATCTCAACGCGGTATGGACCCGGGTGTTGGATCAGCAAACTTATTTTCCGTTTTATGACCGCCGGCCCCAAACACGGCTTACCGCTGTCAGGCGCGATCTGGAATTCGTACACCGAACGGCAATGGGTTTCCTGGCGGCAGGAGACGACTATCCCACCGCTTACCGCGCCGCTATTCTCTACCCGATGGCCGGCGTGCTGAGTGAACTTGCAGATATACCGTTTACCTTATTCGGCCGGCACGATGACCTGTTGGTTGCTCACATGCAGCGACTGCCGGTGGCAGGCACCGTATTGCAGGGATTGCAGGATATCGCCAGGCTAATGCGGCAGCCGTTGGCCAACAACCGATTGGCTACTGTCACGGCTGCCGAGCTGACCTCGCGCCAATGCGCCCGGCGCCGCTATCTCAAACTCTCGACAACGTCGGTTTACATCGAAATGCCCGCACAGTTTAACGGCCGGATGACACTGCGCTCACCGTTTATAAACCGGGGCGCAGCGAGTGACGCAGCCACAGCCAGCGCCGCTATCGATCTGCCCGGTTTCGGGTTATCGGATCTCAATCTCGCCATGCCGACTGACACCGAGACCTGCCAACAGTTATTCCTGAACACCGCGACTGCAGCCGCGAAAGCCCTCGGCGCCAATCTGGCACCGGTATCGCCGGGAACTGACTGGCTGCGACTTTTGTTATCGCAGCTCGGGATCTTACCGGACGACTGGAACATTGACGGGAGTATAAATTCCCGGCACACGAGCCGACTGCCGCTACCGAATTTACGCTTGGACTGGAGCGGTGCACATCTTCTGGCCGCCTGGACCGCCGCCCGGGATATCGCCGAAAGCCTGTCAACGGATACGGATGACGCCCCCACGACACTACGGACCACCGGGCAAATCTTTCAGTACCTCATTCGGTCACGCGAAACGGTTACCAACTTCTGCAAACTTTAGATCACTACTGGCAACGGCGTCGGAGCAGGTCCGGTCGGTTGATCGGACAGTCGAGGATAAATCGATTCGGCGTAACTAACCGATCCTGGCCCTGACACCATCGATATACGTCGCACCGAATATATCCGCTACCCGCGCGAGATAATTGTCAATATCCAGGTATCGCAGGGCATTACCCGAGAAAAAGGCTTCCCGGTGCGGTGCCAACTCCGGTGCGGTAAAAATATTGACGACATCCCTCAGGTAATCGTCGATGTCATTGACCATACTCGGCATATGCCAGTCAGAACCATACATGATTTTCTCGGCAAACGGATAGGGGTGCTCAGCGTCGACACCCCGCTGGTACTCGGCAATCAGCCGCTGTTTAAAAGCGTCGCTGCTGCCGCCGTGGCCGATGATTTCGTGCATATAGGCTATCTCACAGTAAACATTTTTATACTGCCGGCACAGCCTGACCACCCAGCGGGCATAATTGTCTTGGTCGTTCCACTGCTGTTCATCAGTGCCGGAGAGCCACCCCATCACGGTGCGGTTGCCGAGCGTGCGTTTGCCGCCGCCGGCATGTCCGAAGCACAGGATAAGTTCGTCTCTACCGGGCTTTTGCAGCGCCGCCTCCCAGTATTTGGGATGGCTGTTGGGTCCGGTTTTACCGGGCGTCTGTTCAAAACCTTCCGGTGTACAATGGGTAAACACCGGCACGCGGTTAGCGACACAGTAATCAAAAAACACATCGACCGCGTACTCCAGTCCCGGACTGTCCTCGTTATTCGCGGCTCGATAGCCCATCGGCGGGTAAAATTTGAAACCCACCTTGCCATAACGCAAAGCCGTTTCGAGAAGATCGATAATGCCCGGTTCGGAAAGTTGCCGATCGACACAGCGTATCGGGTCAAAGGCGGCAAAACCGAGCAGGCTGCCGTCGGAGTGCTTCTCCAGTGCCGTCATTTTTTCAAGCTGCTTGTTGTAGAAAGGAAAGTGCACATCGCCTTCGAAGGGGTGCGCCATATCCATCATATAGTGCACTAACAGGAATTTGCTCTGGGTGGCTTTATAATAACCCTCCAAGCGGCGCAGCAGCTTCTTTTCGCCTCGCATCATGGTCAGCGCAAAATCCAGGAAATCGCCACCGGCGTCGACAAACCTGATCACCTTCTTCAACATCCGTTTCAACATTTTCCTCAGGCCGCTGAAAAGTCCTTTATCCGTGACACCGGAAAACGGCTTATTGGCGAAACTGATCGACACAAATCCCGCCGGGCCCTGTAAATCGAGAGCCGCGGCTGATTCGGGATCGCCAAACTCCCGATCCAACTCGCACAGCAGTCGATAGAGCTCACAGTCTTCGACGGCCATGGCAGCCTCGAAGTCGTCTTCAACTCCCTGCATTTCCAGGTAGAGTTGGGTCATCACCAGGTCTTCAATAGTGCCCGCCAGCGCCGTCACCTGGTGGTCGTGCTCCTGAGATAAATTCATATTGCTTTTTAGCAGCGAGTCAAATGATACTTCGTCACTCAGGGGTTGCGGGACGTTAATCCGCAGCTTGGACTGTCCCGTTAGCAGCAAAACCAGTTTCGCCAATTTACCGGCCAGGGCTTTCGGTACTTTCTTTGAAACAAATATTTCTTTTAAAGGAACGTACCTGGCATTGAACAGGTGGGTGTGCATATCGATGATAAGAGTGGGCTGTGTCATGTCACTTCCCTATATAGAAGAATTATTATTTTAAGTAATCCGCAGTACATGCTGGTTCTGTAGTTACAGGGCTACTGAACCCGGCGTCCAACAAACTACTGCAACCGGCGAATTGCTCCGGGCGGCAGCTCGGTTTTTACTGAGTTCTATACATCCAGTTATCCACAAGCAATGATTATTGAGTCGTAATTCTGTTGAAGATCGTGGCGAACCAACTGAGGGATAAGCCTGCTGAGACTCGCCGTAAACCCATCCCTGGGGGCTCGCGCACGGCATCCCTGCCGTGCACGGTCTCAGCAGGCTTATCCCTCAGTTGGTTCTTCATGCTTGCCTTCAACTTTCTTTTCATCACTTTTTAAACAACAGAAAAGAAGCTCACAGGTAAAATTAAAGCTCGGTATACTACCATACCGGATGTATCGAGCACACAACCCCTGCGCTCTCATAGCGACCAAAAATCCTATATTATTACCAGCCGCCGGTTACAATAGCGGCACTACTTAGCCCCATTGTCGCGCCAGGCATCGTGATCAATATTGAGATCGCTAAACTTTTTCGGATCGAATTTAGGCCACTTTTCTCCCCGTTGTAGCTGCTCGTCAAAATCCTTTATCACCCGCAGGCCCACTTTAAACAACAGCATCAAAGCCGTGAGATTGACGATCGCCAACATAGCCATGGTGAAGTCGGCGAAGGAAAATACCGAACTCAGGTTTTGCATAGTCCCCCAGAGCACCAGCACCAGCGTCATAACCCGAAACACCGTAAACAGCGTTTTATTCTCCTCGCTAAAGAAATTCAGGCTGTTCTCCCCCAGGTAGTAGTTGTACATAATCGACGTGAAGGAAAATAACAGCAGGGCGATGGTAACAAAGCCGCCGCCCCACTGGCCCACGTGTTCGGCCAGTGCATTTTGTGTCAATACCACGCCGCCGATTTCACCGCCGGGCTGGTAAACATCCGACAACAGGATAATAGCCGCGGTGCAGGTGCACAGTACGATGGTGTCGACAAAAACACTAAACGCCTGCACCACCCCCTGATTAGCCGGGTGCGGCACATGGGCGACGGCGGCAACATTGGGCGCGCTGCCCAAACCCGCCTCGTTGGAAAACAGGCCGCGCTTTATCCCCCACAGTAACGCCGCACCCATACCACCGCCGAAGGCGGCATCCAGACCAAAAGCGCTTTTGACAATCAGCGCCAACACTGCCGGAATTTCGGTAATGTTAATGGCAATCACCACCAGCGCCACAATGAAATAGCCCAGCGCCATAACCGGCACCACATATTCCGCCAACTCCGCAATCCGTTTGATACCGCCGAAAATCACCAGTCCCAGTGCCCCGGCCAGGCAGATACCGGTGACCAGCGTCGGTATGCCGAAAGCATCGTGCAGCGAGGTGGCCACGGTGTAGGACTGCACCGCATTGAACCCAAACCCGAATGTCACCAATAGTAAAATTGAAAAGATTGCCGCCAGCCATTTCTGGCCCAGGCCTCGCTGGATATAATAGGCGGGTCCGCCGCGATAAGTGCCGTCGGGCTCGGCGTTTTTAAACAACTGAGCCAGGGAACACTCAAAAAAGCTGGTGGCCATACCCACCAGGCCGACGATCCAGAACCAGAATACCGCCCCGGGACCGCCCAGGGTAATAGCCACCGCCACCCCGGCGATATTGCCGGCCCCGACCCGGCCGGCGACGCTGAGCGTCAGGGCCTGGAATGAACTCAGGTGATTGCCCTCGTGATGAAACGCCTGGCGAATCACCAGAAACATGCGTTTGAAGTAGCGGAACTGCAACCCCCGGGAAACGACGGTAAACAGCAGGCCCATGGGTATGAGAATGGCGATCAGGGCGTTATTTAAAAAATCCAGGATGGTGTCCAACATATTTGGGCCTTGTTATTGTGTTTGGTCGTCAACTCGACATGACGAACTCAGCGGCAAAAACCTCAGCGGATCGACGCCGGCATTTTCACCGACTGGGCAACCTAATGACACTCGCTTCAGGTGCCATTCGGGCCAGACCCCGCATCCTACCATGGTTTGACCCTACGCCGCGCAGGGCCTCACCTCGCACCATGCCGGCCCAGGAAAGGGTCACTCTAGGACAACGCCTCATTGTACTTGGTTGTCGTCCAAGTGACAGACACTCAGGGAAGGATTTCTTTACTATCGGCAATACCTTAACATCCCGCTAGCGGTGTAAAACCGACCTGATACAAGGGCGTTAACATGAATGGTGCTGAATCTCTGCTGCAATCCCTGATCGATGCCGGCGTCGAAGTCTGCTTTGCCAACCCCGGTACCTCCGAAATGCAACTGGTGGCGGCGATCGACAAGATACCCGGTATGCGGCCGATCCTGGGCCTGTTTGAAGGTGTTGTCACCGGCGCGGCCGACGGTTACGGGCGCATGGCAGACAAGCCCGCCGCCACGCTGTTGCACCTGGGGCCCGGCTTTGCCAACGGTATGGCCAACCTCCACAATGCCGGGCGCGCCTTCACACCCATCGTCAATATCATCGGCGATCACGCCACCTACCACCTGCCCCTGGATGCGCCCCTGACCTCCGATGTGCCGGGCTACGCGGCCCTCACCAGCGATTGGGTAAAAATCTGCGCCTCGGCCGAATCTATGGCCGCCGACGGCGTGGCAGCGGTAGCGGCCGCCATGGCCGGACGCCAGGCCAACCTGATCGTGCCCGCCGACCACGCCTGGACCGAAGGCGGTGAGGTCGCGGCACCACTGGCCGTGGCGCCGCGGCCCGGGATACCGCAGGAGCGTATTGCCGCCGCCGCCGACTTATTGCGCAGCGGCGAGCCGGGCTGCCTGTTTCTCGGCGGTATGGCCCTGCGCGAACGCGGTCTCAAAGCCGCCAGTCGCATCGCCGCGGCAACCGGCACGCGCCTGATCAGCGAGGTCTTCCCCGCGCGGCTGCAACGGGGTGTCGGTCGGCCCAAGATCGAGCGCCTGCCCTACTTCGGCGAAATGGCCGCCGATATGCTCGGCACTTTCACCCATATGGTGATGGTGGGCGCCAAGGCACCGGTCTCGTTCTTCGCCTACCCGGACAAGCCGGGCACGCTGTGGCCGCCAAACTGCAACCTGCTACAACTGGCCGATCCGCACCAGGACCAGATCGCCGCGCTCGAAGCCCTGGCCGAACACCTGCAGGCGCCGGCGCCGCCGGCGATCGATGAACCGGCGCTGCCGGATATTCCCACAGGCCCGCTGACCGCCGAGACCGTCGGTGCCGTTATCGCCAACCTGTTGCCGGCACAGGCTATCGTCTCAGATGAAGCCAATACCGCCGGCGCGTTTTCGTTTGGCTACTTCGACGGCGCCGCGCCCCACGACTGGTTGACACTGACCGGAGGCGCCATCGGCCAGGGACTGCCGGCGGCGCTCGGCGCCGCCATCGCCTGCCCGGACCGCAAGGTAATCAATCTCCAGGCCGACGGCAGCGCCATGTATACGAACCAGGCGCTGTGGACCATGGCGCGGGAAAACCTGGATGTCTGCGTCGTTCTCTATAACAACAGCAGCTACGCTATCTTGAATCTGGAATTACTGCGTGTCGGGGTTGAGCAGCCGGGAGCACGCGCCAAATCCATGCTGGAGTTGGACAACCCCCGTATCGAATGGACGCAGATTGCCGCGGGCATGGGCGTCAGCGCAAGCCGGGCCACCACCACCGAAGAGTTTCAGGCACAATTCGAAGCGGCCATGGCAGCCAGGGGACCGCGACTGATTGAAGTGGTCTTGTAAAACCGGCGCTCAAACGTCGGGCGCGCGCTCCGCCAGAATATCGATCACGAAGCTGAAGACCAGATCGCCGTATTGGTTGAACGCTTCATTGCGACTGCGGATGACGCCCCATTTCTCGCGAATGACTTTATCGGGCTTGTCGATAATCTCGTAAGTAAACGTCAGGGTATGGCCCGGACGTACCGGCTTCAGCCACTCCAGGTTTTCGAAACCGACACCGGCACCGTTTCTGCGTCCGTCCTGGACGCCGGTGGCAAAGCGCTCCATATAGTCGACCATCATCCGCATCCACACCGCGCAGATATGCCAGCCGGAGGCAATCAAACCGCGATACACCGTATCCAGGGCGGCGTCCGGGTCGGTGTGGTAAACCTGTGGCGCATACTTCTTGCCGAACTCGACGATCTCTTTTTCGCTGAAGGTGTAGCTGCCGAACACGTGAAATTCGCCTACCGGTATATCTTCAAACCAGCGGCTGCGAATAAACGGTGTTTTATCCATCGCTGCCTGCCTCCCGGGAACCGCCGCCGATCAGCAGCGTGGTGGTCAGGGTGATCACCGAATCGCCCTGTTGATTGCTGACGTCGACTGCACAAACGATCCGGCCAAATTCGGACTTGTCCACCGGCGCCAGGCACTCGCTCACGGTAATCGTCGAAGACAGCGCATCGCCGGCGAACACGGGCTTGCGCCAGCGCAGCGCACCCACCCCCGAAGACCCCAGTAGATCGATCCGTGCCGCGACGAACGTATCGGTGAGCAAACGCATCATCACTGCGCACACATGCCAGCCGCTGGCACACAAGCCGCCGAAAATGGAAGCGGCGGCGGCGCCGTTATCAAGATGGTAAGGCTGTGGATCGAAGTCGGCGGCGAACTCGAGAATATCCTCGGTGCTGAGGGTAATCGCCGCCGTCTCGAAGGTTTCGCCCGGCCGGATATCGCGCCAATACCTTGTTTTACCTTGCCCCATATGGCCGTCTACCCCGCCCCTGTTTGTTTTGTTCCAACATCATGGTCCAACTCCTGGCCCGGTGTTCAGTTCGAGAGTGAACAGCCCCATATCGGCCGGTTCCGGATAAACCCCGACGGTTTATCCGGTCGGCATAGTCTGGCGCAAAAGGACCGGCACTTCAACGTGAATGCAAGCACATCAGCGATATCGGCGTGTTGATGCGGCAAAACGGCATCGCCCCTGAGAGAGGTGCGATTACAAACTTCTCGATTACCGGTCGGCAGAGGTAGGCGTGGTCAGCGCAGCACCTGTTGGCGCAACAAATACCGCCAGCAGTTTTGCGTTCTCGGTATTGCTGATATTCATTGTGATACTGTGCTGGTCGCCAGGTTTTTCTATCCAACTCTGACCGGCACGATAAACCTTCGCTGCCTCCTGGTTAAGTTGTGACTTTACCTCGCCGCTAATAACATAGGCAAACACAAACCCCTCATGCTTATGAGCCGGCACGGAAATCCCCGGCTGCAATTCCACAGTCACCGCGGTCAGCGAGTGCCCAGGTATATTTTGCAGGGCAGAGGAACTGAGTATTTTTCGCTCCACGCCATGATTGACATCGTGGGCGGTGGCATAGTGTGACCGGAGACCGAATAGTGCAAACATGATCAATGCGACTAATTTCATACCTTGTAAATCTCTTTTTAAGGTTAGCTACAATAGCCTGCTTCCACAAACGGCGATAACGCTTAGTACTCCGGCGTCACCGCCACCACACATCAGGCTGCGGTTGCAACGCCAATGCGGTTCCAGGCGTTGATGGTGGCAATCAGCACAATCAACTGCGCAATTTCCTCTGCCTTTAAAAATTTCCTTACTTCCCTATACAGTGGGTCGGGCAAACCTTCATCGGCGATTAAAGTGACCGCCTCGGTAACAGCCAGTACGGCTTTTTCTTTTTCGTCAAACAAGTCGGTTGACCGCCAATGGGGTAGCGCGACCAGTTGCTCATCTGTTGCGCCAAGTTTCTTGGCGCCTTCAGTATGCATACCTTGACAGAGACTACAGCCATTGATTTGTGAGGCGCGCAGCCGAATCAACTCCCTCAATAACGCCGGCAACCTGGAGTCGGCCAGGTAGCCCTCAAGTTCAAGTAAAGCCTTATAGGCAGCGGGTTGGATTTTCTGGATGTTTACACGGTTCATACGGACTCCGGTCGTGAAGCAGCATTAGACGGTGGTGAAAAGTTTTCGCATCTGACTATCGCGCCCAGTATAGCGGCCTGTAGCAGGATAAAAATGACCGCAATGTCAAAAGTCTATTGCGCCTACAACAATAACCGGGATGCATAAGTTACCAGGTTGTCACTATTATTTATCCCCGGTAATCTGCAAGAATCAGGGACGTGTCGGGTGCCCCCCTAACTCAGGCCACTAACAACAAGCAATCAGGTGACCCAGTATTGCTTAGGTAAACCCCACTCAGTACCAGTCAACCTATCCAAGCGCTCTGTTTAACACTTGTGCCTCACCCGGCCACTAATAAAATCCACCGTAAGTGCCCGGACTGTCTGGTGCGACCGGCTTTTCGCCAAATAGTCTTTTGTTGTAAAACCCAGTCGGTATTCCCCGTTGTCCTCCGTCCCCACACCCCTGTCGGGCCTCCTGGTCATTAGTCGTATAACAGCCCAGATCATATCCCGACAAACGAATATCGAATGCAGACGGACCATCGCCCGAGCCGCCCGATAAATCAAACGTGTTGTTATCCACAATCCCCCAGCGCACAGTTTCTGCAACCGTCCCATTGGTCGTCATCACGGCAATCGCCGATGCGTTGCCAACAGAAGCGGGAGTACCGATATAGTTATCGGCAATCACTATGTAGCGGCTATCATAAACCCGTGATTTATCGCCTGAAGGAACTCGCATTTGATTGAGCATATCTGCATTCCTGTAGCCTTCCGGCCTTATTGTAACCTTATGCTTCTTTCCGGATTTTCCGATGTGGTCACCGAGCAGATCACTGTGCGCAACGAGCACCCGTGAAGCGCCTTCGATTCGAATATTATGTTGATAGGCCACGTGCGCTACACTATTTAAAAATGCAATATACGACACACCACTGGTTGTCCAAAAACCAACGTTTGTTCCAGGGGGATTGACTCTCGACCCGACCAATTTAACTTCCGACATGTAAACACCATAGGGTAGAGGTACATTCGAACAAGTGAGAGTTTGAGATTTAGAACAAAAGTCAACTGATGACGTGTGGATACCCCCGCCGAAATCTTCATTCTCCCAATTCATATCAATGTCATGCAGACCTATATTTCGAAACGAGGCGTTAAGCCGGATTTCGCGTATGCGAAGTTTTGTCAGGGTAATATTACTAATCCACCACGGATTAGCATATCCCGCAACAGTGGCATCGTTCGGAGTGACATCCTTGCAGTTTGCACTATCACTGCCAATATTAAGGAGTGTTGACAAAGTAGGAAAACTGTCTGTGCCGTATGACGATATAAGAACATTGTCGGTATCGAACTCGATACACTTTCCATCCATGCTGTGCGTCTCACCAGATTTGAGCAGATATCGTGTATTATTCTCCCAGGTGCCGTAATCGGGTAACGCTAGGGCCTGTTGAGCACCTGCCGGGCAGTCGGCGTAGTTCGCACCACTCGATACACAGACTGTGGATGTTCCGGGATATTCGACAGACTGTGATCGTACCGTTATGGTTATCCAGTCTGTCGCCCAATCCCCTAGCGCATTCCGGACTGAAAGCCCTGCGTGAAATGTGCAGGTTCCGCTCTCACACAAATAGGTATGGGCTCCGAGCGGCGTAGTATCGAATTCCCGCGAAGCCCCATTGGCATCGTCCCTGAAGTAGTCAGCCCCGCGCCGGTAGAGCCCGTAGTTTTCATCGGCAGTGCTGTCGCCATAATCCCAATAGTAGCCGAGATTATACCAGTCATTATCTGTGCTGCTGGCTGTATCTTCCACGTTGTCGGCACTGAAAACCACGGTGCACGGGGACACACAATCCGTGCGGGAAGCGCGTATCGAATGAATCATCACAGTACCACCGCTGTTGAGAGCAGTGGCAGATCGCGTCACTGCAAACTTATCAGACGACAGTACGTTACCGGCCACCGTCACACTTAACACGGCAACTACTAAAAGAACACGTAAACTTACCACCATAAAACCCTCGTTATTTTCATTTTATAAAATCACGGAATAACACAGTATTCTCAGCTGCGATCACTCAGTCTGCCACCCTGTCCGCTATTGCCAGCCCAGTCGGCCAAGATGGCACCACCTCCACCTAATTAACGTTATCGTATGAGCATCATGCGCTTCGCCCCATTCCACCGAGAATGGCCGGGGCGCTATTCCCTACGTCGTTTTTCAACAGAAAACACGTTGACCAATAGACAACTCGCTGTTTTTCCAGGCAAAAAACCGCTTTTCAAAAAACCTTCTCAACACTAGGAATTTCTTTTTTGCACCATTAATTTTCCTGGAGTTATCAAAAACCCCAAAAGCTCTCGTCACATAGCGTTCGAAAATTTTATAGCTCAGAATACTTTTCCGTGTAAGAGAGATGGGCTCTCGCCGGGAACACCTGTTCGCCTTCCACTATTACCTCAAAACCTAGACCTTTACTTCAAAACCTAGACCTTTACTTCAAAAAGCAATAACCAAAACTGATGCTTGGCTGATATTTGAAACTATCTTTTCACCGGATAGCATCCTACCCCAGATCGACTAAAAAAAATTGTAGTTTTTTGTAAAAACCATTACCAAACCAGACCAAGTCGTGAATTTTTCTCGCAAGCTCTATGTGAATTTCTATTCGTCATTATTTTTACAAAACCGCCAAAAATCGTACTTAAAATTACCAACTGCTTTTTCGCGATCTTCAATTCAGCGATTTTTCTAATACTTACCACCAAGGGTTTCGAGAAAAGTTCGCTGCCAAACTGATGATAAACTCTTATCAAATCTCTAAAAGCCTGTCATATATATTACCGCTTGGGAAAACTATGTAATTGACAAACTCCTAAAATAGACACGGGACAGGCCGAACCCTCACACATTTTAGCGCCAAATTTTCCTCCGCTGGTACATGTCCGCTCTGGAAATAACTTAAGAGCCGTCGGAGACCTAATTGAGTGCTCCAGGTTACCGAGGGTGAACACGCCTCGCCTCGCCTCGTAAAGGCGACATCTGTGATCGAATGTCCGCCGACTCAACTACGCGCCCCGCTTGCCTAGTAAAAAGTATGACTCCCATCCGTAGTCCTCCGACGACATTTGGATTGATAACGGTATTTGCATAAAGGTGAATGATAACGTTTGACGCTCTTTAGCGTGATGCGCCACCACACGATCGCTATACCCGCGCCTTCGTCCTAACAACACTGCGTCGGGTTAAGACGTGAATGCGTCTCTGCGTAGCCTCTGGTCATACACGTCACAACACCCTAATAAAAAAAGGAAAAAGGGTATTACGACAAGTTGAATGCCGAGAACAGGGCAAGAATCGATGCCGATGACTTTTCCGGGTATACGAAATAAGAGAAAGACATTGAAATACTTTCTATCAATAGCCAGCCTGAAGTATTAGATCGCCCTGCTTCGAAGTCGCAGCCTTTAACCAGGATCGGCGACTTGAAGGGGCAGATGTTCAGCCTCTTCAAGTCGCCAGAAGCAAGACTACACTTTACACGCAATGGTCCAACGCCCACTGCATGAAAAAGCAGTAAACCTATCTTTTCTAAGGACTCTTAAAGTCGGGCATATGCTTATACGGCAGTCCGTCCAAGGAAATGATTGGCACGACGTTTTGAACCTGCACAACAACACCATATTGTTGTAGCAGGGCCCGGCGGTTAGAATACCCGGTCAGATTGTCCGCACTCGCTGCCGGCCTTACCCGCCAGGGTCAGGTGCCTCGTTTTTAGCGCCCGGACACTCAACCCTATTCCTCTCGCTTCGGGTAAATGAAAATCGATGAAGAATTTATCAGCTCAACCCGCCACACCCCACACCGACACAAAAACACTCGTAAAAGTAGCTGTAGCCAGAGGGGACGGCATAGGCCCCGAGATCATGGATGCCACCTTGAGAATACTGGATGCAGCGGGCGCCGGCATTGAACCGGAATTTATCGATGTCGGCAAGGCGGTGTACCTGTCGGGCAATACCTCCGGCATCACCGCGGCAGCATGGGATACTGTCAGGAAAAACAAAGTCATTTTAAAAAGCCCTATTACCACCCCCCAGGGCAAGGGGTATAAAAGCCTGAATGTGACGCTGCGCAAGTCGCTCGGGCTGTTCGCCAATGTCAGGCCGGTGATGTCGCTATCGCCTTATATCCACACACACTTTCCGGAAATGGACCTCGTTGTTATCCGTGAAAACGAGGAGGACCTCTACGCGGGTATCGAACATCGGCAAACCCAGGATGTAGTGCAGTGTCTGAAGTTGATCACCCGACCGGGCTGTGAGCGTATTGTGCGCTACGCCTTCGAATACGCAAGGGCTTATGACAGGCGCAAGGTCACCTGTATGGTCAAAGACAATATCATGAAACTGACCGACGGGCTTTTCCACACTGTTTTTGATGAAATAGGGGCCGAGTATCCCGACATCGAAAAGGACGCGCAGATTATCGATATCGCTTCGGCACGGCTGGCGAGCAGGCCGGAGGGCTACGACGTGGTCGTTACCTCCAACCTTTACGGTGATATTGTTTCGGATATCGCTGCGGAAATTGCCGGCTCGGTGGGCATGGCGGGCTCTGCAAACATAGGCACCGACGTAGCCATGTTCGAGGCCATTCACGGCTCCGCACCCGATATAGCCGGCCGCAATATCGCCAACCCCTCGGGGCTGCTCAATGCCGCGGTGATGATGCTGGCCCATATCGGTCAGCAAACCGTAGCCGACAAAGTCAAAAACGCTTGGCTGGCGACGATTGAGCAGGGCTTTCACACCAAAGACATTTTTATCGAAGGCCAAAGTACCCGGGCAGTATCGACGGATGAGTTCGCCGCCGAGGTGATAGAGAGATTGGGAGCGGAACCTGAACAGCTGAAAAAAAGCGCTTTAAGCGGCGGCCAAGGCCGTATTGTTATCCCGGCGTTTTCAAGAAAGCCGGCCGAGAAAACATTGGTCGGCGTGGATGTTTTCCTGGATTGGCAGGAACGTGATGCCAATAAGCTGGGGCATGCGCTAAACGCCCTCGGCGCCGGCGGCCTGAAATTAAAAATGGTTACCAACCGTGGGGTCAAGGTCTATCCGGACGGTATCCCGGAAACATTTTGCACAGATCACTGGCGCTGCCGGTTTGTCTCGGTCGACGCCGATATAGTCGCCGATGAGCCTGTCTACCAGAAAATCGAATACCGGCAGGTGCTGGCCTTGCTATCCAGTTTGGACGCCGGTGGCTTCGACGTTATAAAAAGCGAAAATCTCTACAAATTTGACGGCAAGCGAGGCTTTTCACTGGGACAGGGTGAATAGCATAGAGGGACGCCTGGAATGGCACTTCCTTAAGCGTATTTGCGTCGGTTTATCGATCTCTGATCCAATCGAACCAGCCTCGATTAAGCGTACTGAAAGTAGGTCTGGCTCAGGCTGAAGCCTTCAGAAACTCTCGACAGCAGGGATGCTGTCGGGAAGTCCCCATGGACGGGTTCATCGAGGGGGCGCCTAGCCCGTGTTTCTGAAGGCTTCAGCCTGAGCCAGACCGGTCAATTGGCACATTTTTGCTTAAGGAAGTGCCATTCGGGACGCCTGCAACTTGGCGACTAATCAAAATTCGCTGCATTGTGCGGATTCGGCAGCCTATACCTAAGTTGCTAAGTTGCAGGCGTCCCCCAAGGTCTCACAGGGGGAGGAATGAAACAACGACTGGCGGTTGTCGCCGGCGCCATCAGTCTGGCACTCTTGATTGTCTGTGGCATTGAGGTATTCAACCAGGCCTCGTACGGCCGTGGTGGCAAAGAATCCACGGCGAACGTACAAGGTCCGGCAAAGGAGATTGCTTTTGTCTCAAATGCTGTCGACGGGACTGTGACGCTTATTGATATTGCCGGGCAGCAACAGGTTGGTTTGATCGACATCAAGCCCGACGGGGCCCAAGTGGGTTTCCTCCGCGACCCGTTGCAATGGCTGGGCCAGGCCATTATCGAGCGCCGGGGCGGGTTAAACTACGCGCAGGACAGCGATCTCTCCCGGGACGGCCAGGTGCTGTTTGTCTCCCGGGGTTTTCTCGCCGATGTGGCGGCCTTCGATATTGCCACCGGCGAGGTGTTGTGGCGCACCCCCATTGCCGGCTTTCGCGCCGATCATATGACCATAGCCCCCGATGGCAGGCGGCTCTATGTTTCCGCCACTATCTACGGCGGTAACTCGGTAGAAGTTTTGGACACGACAACGGGAGATAAGCTGGGTAGCTTTGTCGCTGGCCAGTGGCCGCATGACGTGCATACGACCCAAGACGGTAAACATATTTATACGGCGAGCCTGGGCAACATGCAAAAACCGTTGCGCGAGCGCGGTCTCGACGAAGATGCTTACACCGTGACGGTGGTCGATTCGCAGTCTTTAACTACCGTTAGGCGCTATGCATTCGAAGCCGGTGTTCGACCTTTTCAGGTTACCGGCAACGAGGCCACACTTTACGCACAGTTGTCCAACACTCACAGCCTGATCGCCCACGACCTGTTGACCGATAGCCGTATCGCCCGTCTCGATCTTCCGGTTGCTGCCGGGGTTTCAGAAACTGATTGGGATTTCGAGGCGCCGCACCACGGCCTGGCCCTATCACCCGACGAAGCTACCCTGTGCGTCGCCGGACGCGCCTCGGACTATGCCGGCCTGGTGACAACGACCGATATGCGCGTGGCGGCTTTGGTTGAGGTCGGCAATGCACCGAGTTGGTCTGTTTTTGACAGCAGCGGGGAAGTCTGCCTGTTGGCGAATACGAGAAGTGACGATGTGTCCCTGGTCTCGATCCGCGAGCAGCGCGAACTGGCCCGTATTGCCGCAGGCAGGGCACCGAAACATATAACCGTTGGTTGGGTGCCCGAGTCGGTGCTGGCCTCTACCTCTGAGGGACGCCTGGAATGGCACTGCCTTAAGCAAAAGTGTGCCAATTGATTGACCTCAATTCTTGCCACCTTTTTGAGGGACGCCTGCAACTTAGCAATTTAGGTGTAGGTTGCTAAGTTGCAGGCGTCCCCAAGGCTTTGTGGCTTAATGATTTGCTAGTACTGGTTACATCAGTATGGCGATAATGGGTAGTTACAACTGGCAATAACTGTTTGCTGTGAGGTCTTAGATAAATTTTTTGTGTTGTATTGTGTCGATGTAGCAATCGGCTTTATCACGCAGCGTTAGCGTGTATCGCTACAGCATTGCTGGCCTCTGCACTTCCCGTCACTCAACTGAATGCTGATCATCGATATATCAATCGCATAACAGCAACAACATGCTTTAATTGACTTTACGCTGTGATTAGCGGTGGCGAGTTGAGTGCACAGTGCAAAACATTGCACTATCGGTCGTAACAAGCTGTTCGATAGCGACAGCTTGTTACAGCATCTAAACATAGAACAACATTCACTGTGCTATTGGCAAGTAACAGCAATCAAACGATGACTGTGCAGCACCGACTCAACAGCACCTCTTACCAGACTAAAACACACTCTCAACACTCACCGACTAAGAACAAACAAACAGCAGAGTGGATTAAGATTAAGTGCCTATTTCCGATGGTTTAAAGCAGATAGCCGTTGCTCCCACTCCCACTTGGCGAGAGTTCCCCCCTAACATGTATCGCCCATTCCCATTATTGGTGGTAATTTGGACAAACTCTGCATACCCCTCAAATTTACCAGTAACACGCTGCAATACACAAATAGTATTATGAAATGGGCTCATCACCACGTCGGGTTGGCCCTGAGACCAACTATAGGTTTTACTCCAGTAACCGGTTTGCATTTTTGTACATCTAGCAAGGGCATGCACATTGATTTGATTAGACTTGCCATTAATACGCCACCCATTGCCATCTCGGTATACCCTGACTGCCTCTCCGGGCCCTTCAAATTTACCACTCACTTGTCTTAAATAACAAACATTCGTTTTATTATCTGCAACAAACACAGAATCTTGGGGCTGCCACCAAAGCACATCGCGGTGTTCATATAACTCACCATTAGCTTGGATACAGCGTGCTCTAGCAAAAACGCTATGTTGATTTGATCTTCCAGACAGTCTGTAATGGCCGTTATCATACCCCACCATCACAGACTCGCGCTTGCCTTCAAAGCGTCCCCCCATTGCTTGTAAATAGCAAATATTATCGTTGGCAGGCCCCATATAAACTCTACTAGCCCCTTGAGTCCAATAATACTCAACAGGGGCTTGTGCAAACACGGCCACGGAAGACAGCATTAACCAAAAAACAACTAGCTTTTTCATATACACTCCTTATCTGTTATAGATACACGATCATTTAGCTAACATAGCGATAACGTCATCACCTATTGCCAAACAAAGGCTCTTAGCGATTATTTTATTGGGGCGATTAATACGTATAACCTCATAATTACTGCCTTTAACAACCGCTATACCAACAATAGCTATCGCTATCGCTATCGCTATCGCTATCGCTATCGCTATCGCGACGATAATGGTGACTACTACTAAAAATGAATACCCAAAAAATAACAATATTTTTATTGATGAAGGTGCGACTAAGTGCTCAACATTACTAACGTTTATCATTGCTCATTCATATTACCTGAGTGGTATAGCTGGCAACACCGGGAAGCCTACCGAGTTGATTATTGATGGCTTCCGACCAGAGATACTGGATTCTCTCCCCGCCGCCATTGGGCAGTTGGGTTCTCGCCTGGGGTTCGCCCATTTTTGCGATGACCTCCCCTTATTCAACAAGGCTTCACACTTCTTATTTTGACCAAATGTTAAATCACGTGTTTTGGTAATTATGTAAATGTTTGTACAACCTCCATAAATGGGTCAAATATTTTCAATATAGTTATTTTCTATTAAATAAAATCGAAGGTGTTTTGAACTCCCAACTATAACTATAAAAACAAAAAATTGTTTCTTCCGTTGGAAAAATTATAAAAACCGAACCAAAAAAACTATAATTCTTAACGAGTATAGGAAGGGCAGGCGTGGACACTTTTTCTGCTCGGCAGCCTGTTGGTCTACGGTGTGCTAACGCGGATGTTATTACTGGGATTTTCACGCTTGATGCTGGCATTGGTGCGGCGGCGTTATCAACTCGATCCGACACTCCAAATCTCTATCAAGGCGGGGAAATTTTATCCTGATAGCCGTTTAGGCATTAATATAACAATCGGTTTCTGGCGATTGGTTTTAGTTTTTAGGTCAATCGGTGTGGTTGCTTATAAACGGCTAAACGTATCGTGGTCAAGGTTAATAAGAAGCTTACCTGTGCACTTTCCCTAGCTCATACTGATGTTTGATCGTATCACGGTAGTTAGATATTGTAATATTTCGTAAAAAGGTGGTCTTAATTCCTTTCAAGTTAACTGGTCTGTGGTAAACAGCCAAGATGCATGGAAAAAGCCCCCGCCGCCCGTAAAAGTGCGCGCGAGACTATTCAAAAGGTGCGCAAGCGCTATGATGGCGTAGTTAAAGTCGATGCGACTTGCAATGTGAGTGCCGCGCTTGCCAAGCTTGACAATTATACGAAAATGGTTGACGAGGCAGACGGTGCCGCAGGTACCACGCCCACCAAAAACACGGGCGGCAAGTATGCCAGTGAGCAAGCGGAGCACCAGAAAAATCTACCTGGTCATATGAGTAGCTCGGCAAAATTGGATGTCGGCAGTATTAAATTCTCTTTAAAGAGCATGGCGAAACAACTCGATAAAGCCAAGCATGAAGACTCGTATGAACGCTTATATTTTTGAGGGACGCCTGCAACTTAGCAACTTATAATGCCTGGAACACTGAGTAACACCGTGCGACGTCAGCAACTGCGTAACTTAGGCCTGTACCGCTGAGCTAACACAGCGCAGAAAGTTTTATTAAGTTGCAAGCATCCCGAATGGTAATGCCTTAAGCGTATTTGCATCGGCTTATCGGCCACGGCCCAGCCACATCGATCTCGATTAAGTGTACTGAAGGTAGGTCTGGCTCTGGCGGAAGCCTTCAGAAACTCTCGACAGCAGGGATGCTGTCGGGACCAAAAGTAGGCGCTTTAGGCGAGTCCCCAAGGCTTTGCAGACGTCCCCCAAGACCTTGCCGCTCCTTACGTCAATTCTTGCCGCCGACCGTTATATTCCTGCTGACAACCCCGATCATCCCCTTGGCACTGGATATATTGACCGTGAGTCGATGACGTCCCTTGGGAAACTGGTGCAGCTCCCACACCCAGTTAAACGGCAGATGGCCGCGCTCCGCCTCGCCGAAAAAAATATCGTTGACATAAAAAATAATTTCATACTGATCATCGGCCAGTACATCGCGGTCGATATCACTGACATCGACCCGCACCTTGAGGCGCTCGCCGACCGGCGCGCCCTCCTGGTGGTCGGGAAACTTCATCGACGGCACCGGTGCATCGACCCAGTGCGGCGGCACCAGGTTGGCCGGGCGCAATAACATCGCCGGCCCACGCCAGGGTCGTTGCACCTTGAGCGCCCTGCCCTCGGCCACTTCACGCTTGTAGCGCGGGTAGCTGATATTTTTGTTGCCGAATGTCACCACCGTCGCCTGCGGCAGCGTAACGTAAGTTATCAACGCGGTAAAATCCTTGTGGGCACGCAGATCAAACAGCTGGTTTTCGTCGCGGCCGTTCCAGTATTCCGTCACCCTGCCGCCGACTCGCGGCTCCCAGTCGACCAGGGTCTTATACAGCGGACCGTTTTTTACCCCGAGACGGATCAACACACGGGCCGGCTGCGGCAAATCGTACCTTACGGTGTCGTCACTGGGATCGAATACCGCATCGAGAATATCCTCAACCACACCGCCGGAAACGGTCCAGGGGTCTGCCAGCAGGCCTTTTGATCCCTCAACTACAAAGGTATAGGCTTCATTCGGGACGATAGTGCCGGCATCGTCTTTACCGTCCCAACTGACAGTATGTTCACCTTGATCCCGTTCGACATCGCGCAACAAGGTGCGCACCAGCGCCTGATCGGGATCATAGACGCGCAAGGTAACCGCCTGCGGGACTGCAACGTTGTAAGTCACTGTCACACTCGCACCGGTCGAGGGATTAAACGAGCCCACCGACAGCGACAGGCCGCCGCCGGTATCGGCACTGCAGACCGGTGCATTACATACCGCGCAAAACACTATCGAAAAAACTAATCGTATCATCTGAATTCTCCGTCCCTAATCTGCACCGGATCGGCCTCGGTTCGGCCAAACGGAAACACCTGCAGGGTCTCATCCGAGTCCAGCGCCTGCACCCATATTTCATAGCGCCCTTGATTGACCCGCGTATACGAGATCTCCCGATCCGACGGCAGCCAGCGGGGCCAGGTTTTTGGTCCCGGCCCGTCGGTCAGCCGGCGAATGGCGCCGCTGGCCAGGTTCATCAGGTAGATTTCAAACTGGCCATCGCGATTCGAGGCAAAACTGAGCCAGCGCCCGTTGCCGCTGAACGCGGCGTGAATATCCTGCCAGTTACCCTGGGTCAACGGCCGGGTAATACCACTGCTGCGATCCAACTGCCACAGTGCCTGGGTCACCCGGGTCGCGGCGCGGTGCACGGTTATCAACTGGGCGGAGGAATAGGCGAGATAGCGGCCGTCGCTGGAAACAGCGGGATAGTCCTGGTTGCCGGTCTGGTCCAACAGCGGCCGCAATTGGCCGGGCTGGCGCAGGTCCGGGCCCATTCGATAAACCACCAGGCTCGAATCTTCGCGCTTGCTGTCGACCTGGTAACGGACCATGGCCAGTTGATCGTCAGCCGCCAGCCACACCGGGCGCACCGAAAAAAAACCGCCGTCGGCGGCGACCGCTCGACAAGTCGCCGCGGCGACCTGGCATATAGCGGTGCCCTTGCCCGCGATTTCATAGGCCAGCCTGCTCTTATCGGGCGATAAAATCGGCGCGCCGTGGTCACCGCTTTTATCCCCCAGCGGCACCGGTTTGGCGCCGGCGGTTTTCTGGTGGTGGGTGCGCCACTGGCCGTCTACCAAAGCGGTAAACACAAAGTCCGCAGCAGCATTCGCACACCACAGACAAGCCGCAAGCAGCACTAAGGCACGAACCATCACAGCCCCCCGACTACTGAAGCACCGTAGCGCTTGATCACGCGATCGCGGATGACCTCGAGTGGGATATCGTCGTCATAGAGATTTTTGACATAGCCGCGAATTTCCTCGGCGCCATTGGGTTCGCTGCAGTGGCACTCAAGCAGCGGATCGCCGCAGCCGCAGGGACAACCCCAGCCGGACATAAACTGGGTAAGCTCAGCCGGCAGATTCAGGTTTACACTGCCATGTGCGGCGTGCTGGGCATGAGTCTGCGCCAGTGGCGCCACCGCGGCGGCGGGTTGCCCCGTCTGCGCCAGCAAATAACCGCCGAGCAGCCCGACGATCAGCAACAGCACACCGATTGCGGCATACAGCAGGGTAACGTTGGCGCCGCCCCCTTTGCTGTCGCCGCTTGTTTCACCCCCAGTCTCCGCACCGCTTTCCACGCTCTGGTCGGCATCTACTGCCATCTGCTCTCTCCACTTGTCGGTAGTATTTTTTTCAGCGTTTTAAAACAACCCGCATCACTCCACAGGCTGCTCGGCCAATTGGCGCAGGTAAGCGACTTTATCCGCGCTGCTCCAGTCGGTAATGCCGGCTATTTTGTCGATCATCCGCCCCCGCTTATCGACAATCACACTAAACGGATACATATTGGCCCCATAGCGGGGCGCCGCCTGCCGGTGGTTATCCAACAGTACGCTGAATGTATAGCGTTCGGCCGCTATATAGCTGGCCACCTCGGCGGGGTTTTCATCGACGCTGACGGCCAGCACCAATACCTGCTCCGGCGCAAACTGTTCCTGCAGGGCTTCCAGTGTCGGCATTTCGACTCTGCAGGGCGCGCACCAGGTGGCCCAGAAGTTGATGACCCTGACCGCGCCGTGGGAGTCGGCAAGCGCCACCGGGTTGCCGGCCAGGTCGCGCAGGCGAAAGGCCGGTGCCGGTACGCCCGCGGTTGTCGCCACCACCAGTTTGTCCTCTTCGGTCGGCTCGCAACCCATCACACAGAACAGGCAAGCGGCGATCCAAACTCCATATCTGATCACGGTGACAACACTCCCACGGCGGGGGTCTCGCCGGCATTGTTTTGCAGCAGGATATCGTCAATCAAATGGTATTCCAGCAGGTACAGGGCTCGCTCGGCTTCATCCGGATTATTGAACACCGGCCCCATGCGCTCCTGGCTCAGGTACTGCGCGCCCACCACCAGCACCAGCCGCCCCCGGCCAAACTCGGTCCGATAGACAGCCGGCACCGATCCCGCCGCCGCGGCAAATTCCGGCGGCAAGGCCACCGGCTCGACACCGACGACCTCGACCTCACCGGCACCCACACCGGCGCCGGGCAACTTGGGCACTATACCCACGCCCACTTCATTGAGCAGGGCATTGAGACTGTGAAAAGGCCCCTTGTCGTCGACCATCACCAGCATGGAGCCGCCGGAGCGCAAATAGGCGGAAACCGCAGCGGCGTGACGCGTATAGACCGCGCCAACCGGATTGATCAAGATAAACGGGTAACCCTCGCCCAGGGCATCGACAAAATCCCGGCGAATGCGCGGCACGAAACCCATGCGCTGGGTGGCGACGAAGAAAGCGTCGAAACTTTTTTCGCGCAGGCCGCCGCCGACCTCGATCATCGACGGCAATTCATACTGGGAGAAATAGCGATCAAACACCAGTTTCGGGTAAGGGTCGCGGGGCTCGGGCGGCGTATAAAGTTGCAGGTGCACCAACTTCACCAACAACAGACCGGCCGGCAGCGCCAATGCCAGCGCCGGCATACCGGCGCGCAGGCTGGCATGGACCCAGCGCTTGCGCAGCGCCAACCCCAGCGCGGCAACCGCCAGCACCAGCAGCAACCACCACCAGGCGCGGTGCCAGCTCGGCCCCGCCTGCAGGTACGCCACCGTCGCCAGCGCCAACTCCGCGCGCCCTTCCTGGAACACGGAGAAGTTGGAGAAAATAGTGCTGTCGGTAAACGCCGACACCCGACCGCGGCCATAATCCAGCGCCGCCCCCTGTAGAAAAACGCCGTAGCGGTCGTGGCTATCGACAGCCATATTGCCGAAGAAGTTAATATGGGAGTAGTCCACCAGTTCACTGCCGAGTGCATAACCCACCAACACTCGATCGGCGTGCAGCGGCGCCACGACGGAACACGAGGTCTCAAACGCCATGCCGTTAAGGCCCTGGGCTATCGGATGGGGATTTAGCGGTGAATTGCGCAACACCGACGGCTGCCCGGAGGCGAGGTCGAAAGTGTCGTCGTCTTCGAAGCGCAGGCCAAAGCGCCCGGCCAGCGGGTTCATATGGGTGGTCATACCAAACAGGTTGGTGTGATCGCCGATCAGGAACAAGCCGCCGCCGTCGCTGACATAGCGCTCCACGGCGTCGATCTCCGCCTCGGCGTAGGGCCGGGTCGGCGTTTTCAGCACCACCACGTCAAAGCCGGACAAAAGCGCCGCCGTCAAGGGCTGATCGCGATTGACTTCCACGCTGTAATAACGCCCCAGGTGCTCCACCAGGTTGGTGTAGGAATAGGTGGCCTTGCGGTTGAACGCAAATTTATCGAACACCACATCGGTCCAGGCCCAATCGCTGTGGGCGTCGTCGATTAAAACCCGGACATCTGTTTTCTCGCCCGCCGGCCGGTAACTGCCGACAACCGTCAACATCAGTGTCAGCGCCGCCAGCAGGCCGGCATAGGCGGCCTCCCGCGGCTGCCAGCGCGCCAGCCACACCGGCGCGGTGGCACGCAGCGGCAGCAACAACGCCAGCAACAGCACCAGCGGCAGGAACTGCAACACCAACCATAGCGGTTGCCAGAACACAGAAAGTTTTTCGTAGTCGACAAACAGCGCCACCAACAGACCCAGACGCGCGACACAGTAGCCAAGCGCGGCGCCGCTGAGCAATGCAAGGCGTTGCCAAAAGCGCCGCTGCGAGGGGGTGTCGGCGTAAAGCAGCACGGCGCCGGGCAACAACACTAAGCCGATAAAAGGCAAGCCGAATTTTTCCGGACCGAGACTGAAAGAGAACAATTGTTGCTGGGTCTGAATATGTACCAGACCCTCGCCAATACCGGCATCGTAGCCGAGCAAAGTGGCCGCCAGCCAGATCAACGGGGCCAGCCAGTCCAGCGTCGGCGCCCCCACCAGCAGGCGTTCGTAACCCAGGCTGAAGAGAAATTGCACCGAGACAATCACTGCGCCCGCCACCACGACGCAACCCAGTGTATTGCCGTAGGCCGCCGGCGACCGGCGCCGACCGGCGGCGGGCGGGTAAGCCGCCAGTAACAGCACCACCGCCAGCGCCCACAAGCGCCAGGCCGCGCCGGGGTCGGGGGCCACGTAAAAGCCGGAGTGCAACTCCCAGCCCGCGGCAGACAGCAATATGGCAAACCAGATCATCGTCCTCACTCAGCCAGGTCGCGCAGCAACGCCTGCACGAACAGAATATTGCCGGGCCACCAGGCGTTTTCCTCCTCCAGGGCCCTGTCCATCAAAAAGTAACTGTCGGCAATCACCACCGCCTTGCCGGCGCCGATGCGCCGCTGCGCGGCAATCACATAACCCAGGTCCTCGTACAACACCTCGTCGAAAGGCGTCTCCCCCGCCAGCGGCCAGGCCTCGTGAAACTGCGGCCGGCGGCGCAGTTCGCCAATCAGTTGCGGGTCTTCGGTTTTCAGCCGTACCGGTACCGGCCCCAGCGGCGCCGGCCCGATAGTGAAATCCAACTCGCGGAGAAAAGGGGCAACCGCGTGGCGCTCCTCCCAACCGACACCGACCAGATAACCGCCGCCACCGGTCATAAAATCGCGAAGGCGTTGCCGCTGCGCCGCTGTGTAGGTTTTGCCCGGCGCGATCGAGATCAACAACCGCGCGCGTTGCAGATAATCCCAGTCACCGCTGCGCAGAATCAGTGGCAGGTAACCGGCGCGGGACAGGTTGACGGCGAGGCCGCCGATCGAGTCGCGCTGCCAGTGGGCGAGTGCAAAACGGTTGAGTTGGGTGGCTTCGATCAGCGCCAGGCGCTGGTGGTCGAAACGCAGCGGCGCCGCTGTCCACCAGCGCAGGCCGGCGGCGGTCAATACCACCGCCAGTGCCGTCGCCGCCACGGCTAACGGACGCCAGCGCGCCAGCACCAGATAGCTTGCCACAAGTAGCAGCAACACCAGCAGCGGCAGCGAGCGCGGCCAGGCGATCGAGCCGCTGGCGGGCGTCGATAAATAGTCAAACGCATCGACAATAAACGGCGCGGAATTATAGATGGCGATATTTTGAAACGCGGAGGTATCGCCGAATACCAACACGCGCCCGCGCCCGTAGGTTGCGCCCGCGACAATCACCACATCGCCCAACAGTTCGCTGGTCTGATAGCGGTAGTCACCCAGGTAACCATTGGCTTCGTTTTCCCTGACCCCGTAATCAGAGAACGCAAACTTACCCGAGACCAGTGGGAACGCACCACCACCCAGGGCGAGCGACGCGCCCGTGCTGTGTCGCAACAACTCATTGGACCAGTCCAGGCGCCGGGTCAGCGGATGCGGGAAAATCTCATAGTCCGTCCGCCATTGCCGGATGGAGAAAGCGGAGTCGAAGCGGTAGGCAATATCCACCGGCGCCAGCAGCGTGTTGAGCGGCGCCATCATACCGGCCAGATCGGTGTGATCACCCATCACCAGCAGTCCGCCGCCCGCCTCGACAAAAGACCAGACAGCCTGACGCTCCTGCGCTGAAAACATCTCTGTGGGATTGATAATGACCAGCACCTGGTTCTGTGCCAACGACTGCGGCGTAATCCGCCCCATTTTCGACAGCCGGTGGGTGCGGTAACCGGCCGCCTGCAGGTATTGGGGAAACAGACCAAACATCCCGGCCTGCTGCAAGCCGAAGGCGCCGTTGCGGGGCACGCGCCAGTCCAGCATACCCTTGTTATAAAACAGCACCCCGGTTTCTTTGGCCGGTGCGGTCGGAAAAAACGGCGTCATCAACCAGGCCAGGACAACACCCAGCAGCGCCCCCGGCCAGGGCGACAGAAAACGGCCCGGCAGTGGCCGCAGTTGCACAGCCGGCAATAACCCGACCGGCAATAACAGCAGCACCAACAACGCCAGCGGCGCGTGCAGCGCCACCGCCGCCGGGTCGCGCCGGCTGGCCTGGAATGCTGCCTGGGGATCGAGCCACTCCAGCAGCCCGCTTACCCAAAGCGGCCAGTACAACACCACGATCGACAAAAAGCCGACCAGGGCGACCAGGCCGATCAACAGGGCAACCAAGACCAACAGGACATCCGTCGCGCGACGTGCACGCAGCAGAAAGCCTGCGCATATCGCCGTAAAGACAAGCATAAGTCCGCTACCGGCAGCGGACGGACCGAGATTGTGCGGCGCGCCACTGATACCGGCGAGCCACGACGACAGCGCCACACTGGCATCGACATAAACCCGCCAGGCAGCCGGCAGATGTCCGAGCAACAAAGCCGCAAACGCTATCAGCACCCCGCCGATCGCCAATGCCCCGAGCAACTCGCCCAGGCGCTGGCCGCGGGCGTCGTAAGCCAGACAAGCAAGCACCAGCGTGATGCACAGACTCCATATCGCCAGATCGGTGGTGGCAAGTGCAGCGATCACCGCCGTCACAAAAGCGGCCAGGGACACCCGCAGCGAAATACCAAAACCGGCGGCGGCTACCAGCAGCAATGCGGTGGCAAAAAACCCGAGAAACCGTTGCGAGGGAAATGAAAAAGTGCCCAGCGCGCCATTGACACAGCCATAGGCAACCGTGGCGGCTGCAAGCAGACACCAGGCTTTGATCGTGTAGTAACGAGTTTCAGCCAAACTGCTGTCTGAACTCATGGTCAGCGCGATTTCCGTTTTGCTCGATTTGTCTTGTTGTCGTTGTCTGCCCCACCCAAAGCGTCAGAGCAATTTCTCGTACTGCCGGCCATCGGCATAAAAGTAACCCAATGCGCAACCACCCCCAGCGTAAAGTCCCACACTGATACCCCCCAGCGCGTAGGGGCCAACTGCAACACCCCCAACCGCCATCAGCAGCCCGACACCGATACCGCCGAGCGACACCAGGCCCAGCGCCAGGCCGCCGAGCGACACCACACCAATCGGCGCCGCACCGATAGCAATCAGGCCGACCGGGGCGACGCCGATACTGATCCAGCCGCGCGGCATATCGCCGATTGCCAGTAGCGGCCAGCCCAACAAGGCGGCGTCGCTGCTATAGGGCAACGCGGTATCCAGTACGCTCATCAGCAGCGCCGGTAATAAAAATACCGCCAATACCGCCAACAACAGGAGGTTCTTGTGGTGCGGTGATCCGCCTTGCCCCGCCAGCGCGGCAGAGAGGCGCCGCATCAGCGCCGACAGGCCCGGTAGCCAATCGATATAGTGCTCCCGCTTAAGCATGGACCGGCCTTGACGCCCTGTTGTAAACGCTAACCATCACCAGGTCTCTACTCAAGAACAATCGGGCGGGTCCGGCGGGCAATTGCCGGGACCGGCACAACCGCTCTGGCCACCACACAAACTGCCGGCACAGCCCGACGATTGCAGGCAGGCGGAACCCTGGCAGGTCGAAGCACCACAGAGACTACCGACACAAGCGCTGGCCCCGCAACCGCTACCACCACAGACCGAACCGGCACAGACGGAACCACCACAGGCACTGCCGTAACATCCACTCAAGGAGCAGGCCGACAACGTACACCCGGAGCCCACGCAAGCACTCAGACCACAACCACTGCCGATACAGCCACTACCTGCGCAGGCGCTGCCACCGCAGGCGCTGCCGATACAACCGCTGCCGCCACAGCCGCTGGCTGAGCAGCCACTGAGCCCACAACCACTGACGCCACAGCCGCTGCCACCGCAACCACTGCCGACACAGACACTGCCACCGCAACCGCTGGCACCGCAGCCGCTGCCGATGCAACCGCTGCCGGCACAGGCACTGCCACCGCAACCACTGGCACCGCAGCCGCTCAACAGGCAACCGCTGCCGAAGCAGCCGCTGGTGCCGGAGGCACTGGCGGGATTCCAGATAATGATCTCGCCGGTGGGGTCCATAAAGTTAGCCGGGTTGTTGCCGGTATAAGCGTAGCCGGCCATATCCATGCCGGTTACATTGACTTCGAGACGCGAGGCGAACAACGGCGTAAACGATGGCTGCACCTGCGGGTCGGGCAGTTGTCCGACGCGGATCGAGCGGGCGGCATCGGTTCTGATCGGATCGAGCGAGGTGAAACGACCGCTGCTAGTGGAAAGCATGCGCTCACGGAAGTGATAAAGGTCGGCCTCGGCTTCGTAGCGGCGACCGGTAAAGCGATAGGGATTAAACGTGCCCTCTTCTGTATAAAGGGGCTCACCGAATGCAGAGTAATCGTAACTGTTAACCACCGCCGCTGCCTGGTCGGTCAGCGCATAGACGGAGTTAACATTACCGCGATGGTAGTAGGCGTTGCCGCCGGCCTCCTCCTTCATCAGCAGTTCATCCACGGCACCGCCGTAGAGATAGCCGGTGCGCTCGCCGCCGCTGCGTTCCTCGATCGCATTGAGGCCGTTGTAGGTATAGGTGGTGGTAATACCGTTGACGGTTTTGGCCAGGCGCTTGCCATCGGGGCTGAGTATATAGGTGGTGGTAAAAGTCGGACCATTGATAGACACCAAACGGTTCTCGTGATCGTAACCGTAGGTAATGGTGTTGCCGTCCATGGTTTCGCTGACCAGGTTGCCGTTGTTGTCGTAGCTGTAATTGATCGTACCCGCCGGGCCTGCCTCCGAAACCAGTTGATTGGCCTGGTCATAGTTGTAAGAAGTCTGGGCACCGCCAAGGTCGGTGGCCGACAGGCGGTTGCCGTTGGCATCGTAGGTATAGGTGATTCTCGACACCACCGTCTGGTCGTCGCTGTCGCGGCGTTCCTCACTGAGCAGGCGGTAGAGCGCATCGTAGGTCATATAGGTAAACGACTGCACCACGGTGGCGTCGGGGTAGCGCTGGGTTTGGGCGATGCGGGTGGCGTGGCCCTCGATATCCCGAGTCAGCAACTGCTCGAACACCACCGCGTCGTCGTTATCGGTGGTGACAATGCGGATCGGGCGGCTGCCGCTGTCGTATTCGTAGCGGGTGACGCTGCCATTGCCCTGGGTGGTGGTCACTATGCGACCGCGGGCATCGTAGGTATGGCTGGCTTCCACTTCACCCGCTCGGGTAATGGTGGTCCGGCGTCCCAGTGCATCGTAACCGTAGGTGGTCACCACGCCGGCAGAATCTGTCATTGATGCCGCCTGGCCGCCGCCGGTGTAGGTGTAGCTGATGGTCTCCCCGGTCAGTTCATCCACCACCGACAGCAGATCGTCGTCGCTCGAATAGGTATAGGAAAAGTCGCTGTCGGGGCCGACGATACGGGTGATGCGGCCGCCGGCGTCGCGACTGAAGTTCACCTGGTCGCCGTCGGCGTAGGTAATTCGACTCACCTCGCCGCGCACATCGCGCGTGTAGTTAATGGTGTTGCCGAGCGCATCGGTCTTACTGATCAGGCTCCCGAGCGCATCGTGATTAAAACCGGTAGTGCGCGCCAACGGCGTGGTCATCGCCAGGATCTTGCCGCGAAAATCATGCTGCTCGGAATAAGTCCGCCCCAATGGGTCCGTGACAGTCAGCGGCGCGCCGTAGGGATCGACCACGGCCGCGATACGGCCGCCGAGTGCATCGATAATCGCCGTGGTGTTGCCGAGCGCATCGTACTCAAAAGCCGTGGTATAGCCGTTGCCGTCGCGGGTGGTCAACAGGTTGCCAATCCGATCATAGGTGCGGGTCCGCACCGCCCCGGTGCGACTGACCGTGCTGGCCATACGGTTGAAATTGTCGTAGGTGGTGGTGGTCTCCGAATCGGACCACACCGTGCGCACCTGATTGCCGTTGGCGTCGTATTCGTGCAACACCTCGTTGCCAAGGGTATCCACAGTGCGCACCAGCAAATTGCGCACATCGTATTCCATGGTCGAGGTGCCACTGGCGGCATTGGTAATCGAGATAACATTGCCGAGCTGATCAAACGCCCGGGTTACGGTGCGGCCGTTGGGTGAGGTGCCGGCGAGCTGATGGCCGAACTGGTCGTAGGTGTAAGTCCAGGTATTGCCAACGGCATTGGTGGTGGAAACCATATTGCCGTTGGCATCGTAAACAAAGGTCGTTACCGCACCGTCCGGCTCGACCAGGCGAGTTAGATTGCCGCTGGCATCGTAAGTGAAGTTGGTGGTGCGTCCAAGGGGGTCGGTCAGTGAGGCCATCAGGTCGAAGTCGGTATAGGTCATCACCGAGACATTGCCCGCCGCGTCGATCCGGCGGGTGCGGTTGCCGTTTGGATCGAACTCGAAGGTCAAGGTATTGCCGCGCTTGTCGGTCACCGAAGTGATTTCACCGCCGCTGATGGCGCGGGTGAGGGTATTGCCGCGCGGGTCCACTTCGGAGGTGATGCCCCCTTCACTGTTAAAGTTATACACCCAGGTATTGCCGTCGAGGTCCACTTTGCGGGTCTGGGTGGCGGACACATAGGTGATATTGAACCGCTGCGCCCCGGAGGTATAGCTGGTCGCGCGATTGGCACTGTCATAGGTGACGGTTTGCACCCGGTTACCTTTGGGTTCAGTGATGCCAGTAAGCCGATTCTGGGTGTCGTAAAGATAAGTGGTCCTGCCGCCTGCGGGATCAATTGTCGCGGTCAGATTGCCGGCACTGTCATACTCGTAGCCGAATACCCTGCCGGTATGGTCGATCAGACTCGCCACCTTGCCATTGACGCCGATCACAAACTCCACCGTTCTACCCGAGGCGTCGGTCATGGTTTGCGGCACCACACCCGAGGTGTCGTAGGTCAGCGTCAGGCCGTTACCCAGACGATCGACCCACAGGGTTAAAAAGCCGTAGACGTTGAACTCCATGCGCGTGCCACTGCGGGTAACGAGCGTGAAATTACCCTGGTTGTCACGGGACAATTCGAGAAAATCCGCACTGGCCACCGGCGTAAATTGCCCGGCTGCCTCGGTAAACCGATAGATTTGTCCGTCCGCCATGCGCAGGATGGCACCGGTGTCCTGGCCGTCGGTTACCGGTATGACCTGCACGCCGCAGTCGGTGCTCCAACCGCGTCCGAAGGGGCCCTCGCGCGTATCCTGGTGGTTGTAAGTCCGATTGAGCTGCAGCGGCACACCGATACCGGGAATTTTGAAATCGGTCATGGTCACATGAAAATTGCCGGTGCTGACATGCAGCGGCGAGCCGCTGGACGGTGGGCACGGCGGTGGCGGTGGCGGTGGTGGCGGTGGCGGCGGATTGGGGTTGAACGTGTCGTGCCCCTGATCCCAGGGAAAGTGAAACGCATAAGCCGCCGGTATTTGCCCGAGCGCAAACAGGCACAGAATAAGCGCGGCGATGGTGCCGCTTTGGGCTCTTGCGCGGCGAATCCATTTACCCATGAGCGTTTGCTCCTCTAACGATCAATCAGCAACTTCTGAGACCAGGTTTTTGATCTGCTCGGAAAGACTCTCTATCAGCGCCCGATCGCCCGGATGATTCTCCAAATAGACGGCAATCTGGGTGGCGTGGCGGCTGGCGTCGAGATAATAATCCCGCTCGTCCAGGCCGTAGCCGGCCAGCACGGCCGCCTGCTGCGAGCGCGTCGGCAAAGCACCGGCGGCCATCGCGTCGCGCACCATCTGCAAGCGCGCAACGGTCGCTTCGATATAGCGGGCGACATCGAAGTCCGCGTCGCTGCGATCGCCGAAAACCGTCTGCGCCCCGAGGCCGAACGCAGCCAGAAACAGGGCCACCGTGAGCAGTCGCCGGGCGTAAGTGCGTAGCATTACTGACATAACAACTCTCCCACCTCTGAACTCAATGCTGAACCCTTACCAAAGCGGCGCGCTTCAGCGAGCGTGAACCGGTGCTGTCGACAGCGGTGACCGACAGACGGTATGCGCCCTCCTCGGCAAAGCGGCCGTCGTTGGCCTTGCCATCCCAGGCCAGGTTGCGCGCGGCGCCGGCGGCAACCGCAGGCACCAGATAGTCCCGAATCAGGTTGCCGGTATCGAGGTTGGTGACCTGAACCTCGATATTGGCGGTCTTGTCGAGATCGAACGTCAGGGTCGCAATCGCGGTGCTGGCGGCGTTGTAATCCGGCGTGGAAGCACCGTAAAAATTCGGCTCGACACTGAGCGCGGTTATCTCCGGCGCCCGCTCCAGTAAAATGGCATTGTCCGGCAGCGTGTAGGCGAAGAGACCAAACAGGAAACGATCGCCGGGCGGCGCCACCGCAAAGTCGCCTTCCGGGGTAAAGCCATCCCAGGCGATGGTATGCGGCCCGACCCCGAGGGGATCGCGGTTGAGCAGATTAATGATCCGGGTGTTGACGTTAAACAATCCGATAAACGCTTCCACTTCCGAGGCGCCACGGTTCGAGGGAATGGTAAACGTGACATCGAGCAGATCGTCGTTAAACGGGGTGAAGGAGCGCGGGAAGCGGGTCCGCGACGGGTTGTAACGGGCACCGCCGGTGGTGTCGGTCAGGTCCACGGTCACCGTATTGCCGGCAAAGTCATATTCTAAAATGGCATAGTAGGCGCCCTGGGGCAGCGGGTTGCCCTGATCGTCGGTGCCGTCCCAACTGTCGTCATAAGTGCCGGCCGGGCGCTCGCCGGAAAACAGGGTGGCCGCCGTATTGCCCTGCCCATCGCGCAACAGGACGCGGGCGGGCACGGTGGCGCTCAATGTCGTTCTGACCGTGGTCGCCTCGCCGGCGCTGGGGTCAAAGGTGTCGTCGAGCACAGTCAGAGAGGCGGTCAGGTTGACGATGACCTCGACGTTGTCGATGGAGGTCAAGCCGTCGTTGTCAGTGACCCTGAGAGCGGCGGCAAAAATCCCGCCCTGATTGTAGGTAAACGCTGTCTGCGGCGAGGTGGCGGAACTGAAGTCAAACACGCCGTCGCCCTCGAAGTCCCATTCCCACAGCTCGATGGAGCCGCCTTCGTCAACCGCCAAGCCGTTGAAGTTGACCCGCAGCGGCGCAAAACCCGACGCCGGCGAGGCCTGGGCAGTTACCTGCGGCGTGCCCGGCGGGCCGATGCGAATCACCGTGGTGGTCGCCCGCGCGGTGGCGGTGAGACCGGTGTTGTCGGTAACGCGGCAGATCGCTTCGAATTCGCCCTCCGTGGTGTAGGTATTGCTGGTGGTGCCGGTGGTTGGCGAGCTGTAGTCGAATACGCCGTCGCCCTCGAAGTCCCATTCATATAAGACAATGCTGCCGTCGGGATCGCTGGCACTGCAGCTCAGTTGCACCACCAGCGGCAGGCTGCCATTGGAGGGATTGACGCTGGCCGTGGCGACCGGCGCATTGCCGGTGACATCGATGGTGCAGGTATCCGTCGCGGTATCGCCGAAGTTATTGGTGACCCGCAGTGCGGCCTCCAAGCGACCGGCACTGTTGAAAATACGGGTATAGTCGCGGGCAACGGGATCAGAAGTTTCAAAAATACCGTCGCCGTTGAAGTCCCATTGATAGCGCACGATACTGCCGCCGGTAAATTCCCCCCGCGAGCGAAATCGCACCTGCAGTGGCGCCGGACCCGACAGCGGTGAACAGTCGGCAATGGCCTCGAAGCGGCCCGCCGTCACATTCCAGCGCAGGTCGGACTCCTCAAGAGGGAAACGCCGATCGACGTAGAGCACGAAAGTGTCGGTGCTGGTAACTGTGACACCCGCGGCGATATCACCGAAGGTGAGGGACCCGTCTATGATCGTGACCCCCTGGCCGGTGGTGGCCAGGGTGGCGGAAACATCGGATACCGCGCTGCCGGTATTGGTGGCCTGCGCGGTATATTCCAGTTGAAACGTGTTGCGGTCGATACGCTCCTGGCTGACCAGCTCATAGCCGCCGATCAGCATCTGCGCGCCGGCAGATACACCCATCGCCCCAAACAGCAGGAATATCGATACCTGCAGCAGTATTCTCTTAGACATCATATTCCCTCAATAACGTCTTGTGGAAACGCCTGGCTAAACCGTATTGCAAACACTCGCTTTGTGGCTTTTTGCCCAACGTCCGCAGTTAACCAGCAGCTCGGGCACGGCGGCGGTAAAGCAGTGCGCCAAGCCCCAGCAAAAGCAGTAACAGGCCGCGAGGCTCGGAGACGGGTACCATCGCCGCTATGGTGGTACCCACATCGAGCAGAGCAAAAGAAAAGGGATCGTAAACCTCAAATAACTGCGCCGCGGGATCACCGGGGTCGCCCAGCCAGTCGAACTCAATCGCGAAGCCGGCCGCCGTCTCACCGGCGCCGAGGCCGAAGTCCAGAGCGAAGAAATCAAACGCAGCCGGCACACCGATGGCCGGGGCCAGGACCGACTGCTCCCAGCTGGCGGTGGAGGCGTCTGAAACGATATTCAGTGAGCTGAAGTCGTAAAGCAGCGTATCAAAGAGAATGCTGAACAAACCGACATTATCGCCACCGCTGGGGGCGTCATTGGTGATCGTGTAATCGTAGCGATAGCTGTCGCCACCCAGGAACGACGTGCTGTATTCGATAACCAGCGCACTGGCGCCAGACGACATGGAAGCCAAAAACGTCAACAGGGTGATACTCAACAGGCCTCTGCGGATGGCACCCGTTTGACACCTGATTGGTCGAAGCCTGGATAGCCGAGATGGGGTCGATCGACTCATGGTTTGCGCTTCCTCTGCTTATTATCGTTAGAGGGTAAACCCTAGCAGAGGATTGTGAATCAATCCACACACTAAAAGTGGATTTTTCCCGCGCCACAAAATTCAATCCCCTTGATTTTATTGGTGCATTTTTTTTGCAAGTTTTTTAGGCGCCAATATTTTTCAAGTCACACGGATTTTTGCGTTGGCGGTCCCCGATCAGCCGGGATTCAACGCTAAAGTTCGCGGGCAGTCGGGCCGGCAAGTTCCGGGCCGGAGCTTGCAACAAGCTGGCGGCTGGTCCATTATCGATACCCCATGCGGCTGCAGATCCCACTGTTTGCAGGAACCCAACATGACAACGACATATTGCGCAGTACCCGGGCGCCCTTGGGCAACAGGACCCACCCAAGTCGAATCGAGGAGGCCGCGCGGCAACCGGCACCGCCCAGGCTGGCAATTGAAACGAGTCGCGAGACTGTTGGCGCTGACGCTCTCCCTACCTCTGTTTTTCGGCTGCTCCGGTCAGACCCATGACAGTGCCACCGAGGCGCCCGGCTTTGTCACCTGGAGCAGCCAGGAACCGGACACACTGGCATCGATCTGGCTGGTGGAGACATTGATTGCACCCGGCAGCAAGGTGACAGTGCTGCCGCCCGGCGCCCCGACCGGAGACGCCATCACCATTGCCGTTCCGCAGGGCACCTACGCCCGCGAGGAGCGGCGGTCCGCGTTTGCGGCCCTGCTCGACGGTTATGGTCTGCATGACAGCACCCTGCGGCGCCTCAACGCTATTATCGAGACGATCGAGATTTCCCCCTGGCGCCGGGCCGGCGACCGGGAGGCGATGGTGGTAGAGACCAATCTGCGCGAAGCGCAGCGCCGCTTCGGCGACGACACCGCCTGCATGGTGACATTTTTCGATTACGCCTACGAGGCTCTCGCCGCGGCCGCGGTGACAGATCTCACCCGGACCCTGTGGCAGGAGGGCGCCAGTTATGCCGATTGCAACGCCGGCGAGCCCGCCGCTGCCGGAACCGGAAAGGTAGCGGTTACTTCGATTGCCAAGCTGGTGGAGTGGATTTCCGCCGGCCGCTCGGTAACCTTTGTCGATACCCGCGAAGCGCCGGAGTACCGTCGCGGGCATATCCCGGGAGCGAAAAACATAACCCTCAGGGCCATGGATCGACAGGCGCTGGCGCAATTGCGCACAGCTGATATTGTCGTGCCCTATTGCGTCAAAGACTTTCGCGGCTATGAAGTGGCGCGCTTCCTCGCCGCGCAGGGCATCGATAATGTCCACGTGATGCAACCCCACGGCATCGCCGGCTGGAAAGCCCTGGGACTGCCGATCGCACAGGGCGACTACCGGGCCGACACGGAAGCGGCAGCCCTGGCGCAACTGCGCCGGTGTGCCACTATGCCCAACCGCTGTATCGCGGCGCTGGAGTAACGCGGGTGACCGCCGGTACCAAGGAGATGGAGATGAAAAATCGCGGCCGGCAAAAAGTCGTGCGCCTGACCTTTTTCGCCGCGGCGCTCTTGCCCCTGGTGGTCTGGGTGCTCTACGCCGGCGCGGCATTTGTGCAATACCTGTTTAGTCCCGCGCCGCCGGGACAGATGTTGTACCTGCTATCAAAGTTGTCGGGCATGATGGCCGCCGCACTGATAGTGGCACAAGTCACCCTGGCGCTAATGCGTCGACTGCCTTCCTCTCCCCCCTCACTGCGCCCGACCAGGCATCTGCACCGGACCATCGGCCTTGCCATAGCGGCCGCCGTTACCGGCCATATCGCACTGTTTATGGGCGCAGTGGCATTGAGGACAGGCACTGTGCCGTGGCATTATCTGACGCCGGTGGTCAATGGAGATTACTACCGCACGTCGATTACCCTGGGCTGGCTGGCGTTGATAATACTGGCGGTGGTGATACCCTGCGGGCTGATCATGGCCCGTCTAAAACACTACAACCACCGCGCGCTGCAGGTTCACCGCTGCGCGATACCTGCTGCGGTCATCGCCCTGCTGCACAGCTATCTTATCGGTACCGAGTCCTGGCTACTGCTCATACTGCTGGCGATTTTTCCGGTGGCGGTATGGTTAATCCGGCAGCGCCATCACGACACTGCGCCAGAGGCGCGCTGAGATCGCGGGCCGGCCTGTGAAATACCTGGATATGTGATGTGAGATTTCACTTCCCAGTTTTCTGTTTTTTCTTTACCTTGGTGCCGACGGTGACCCCCATAGCTACGCCCAAGGCCATACCTATGGCCAAACCTGTCCCGGTATCGTCGAGGGCTGTACCAAATATCACACCAAAGGCCACGCCAAACGCTACGCCCAGACCGATATAGTGTGCAATAGGGTCTTTGATCTTTTTTCGGTTACTCATTTTTACACCTTCGGCAACTGATTTTACAACTTGAACAACTGACGGCCAACCCAAAAGAGACCCTTCTACTCTTTCAACTTTCCCCGTACTCTACTTTCTTCGTACTCTACTTTCTTCGTACTCTACTTTCTTCGTACTCAACTTTCTCCGCAACTATACTTATGGAGCAAACACTTGTCGGCGCGACGAAAAATAAGTGGATTGCCATAAAAATCAATAAGCTAATTGAGATCGCGATTTTACCAGAGCCGGCAAATCGGGACAAATAGAGCATGATGGGCCGCTTGATGGGAAATTTACTGATGGTTAATCAAGGATCTGGTCGCGCCTCTTTATTGACTTTAAGTCGGAGAACATGACGACATTGGCAAAACAGATAATACGCCGCCAGTGCGATAAAGAACAAAATTACAACTTGCTGCGCTGCTGACAGCCTGGCCAGCATAAATGTCGACACCCCTTCCGTGATCAACAGAACCTTTATCAGAATAAACAAATATTGAGGCGAAGTCCGGCTCATAATATAGCCGCCTAAAGGCGCACCGATCATGACTATGGGGACCGATACGATCCAGCTATGACTGACAAAGTCAGAAATAGCAGTCGGCGTAAGCAACAGAATACAAATAGAACCCACTATGGAAGAAATCGCCATATAGGCGACAGAGGTCGGTATAAATCGCTTTGCATCCCTATTAAAAAAGAGAGTAAAAATAAAAAACAACAATGTATCGGCACCCGAACCGATAATCGACGCCAGCAGCCCGGATAAAAACCCGACAATAACAAGTGTTGTTACAGGCGTCGGTGCTTCCCCGAAGTCGCCACCCGCCTTATTATTGATATTTCTATGAATAAGAAGAATGCCGGAAGCCAGTGCAAACAGGCTGAATACCAGCTTGATGGTGGGATCTGCGAAGCTGATTAATGATATCCCCAGCGCCATACTACAGATAGTGCTCGGCATCAGATACAGGATAACCCTCCAATGTATCTTTAAACCGGCACTGTAAAAGAACAAGGTCGCATATGTCATACCTACAGACTGAATAAATAGAGAAAATATTTTCGTTTGTGAGGCATCGACCAACAACAGTTTGGTGAAAACGGGAAACGCAGCCGCACCGCCACCCAAGGGAGTAGAGCCGGCGATAAACGAGCCAAAAACCATAACCAAAGCACTGATCCAGTGCGACTCGAAAATAGACAAGTCCGCCTTATGAAACACATAGACTGACCAGGCGATCATGCCGGCAACAACGGCAGCAGGAAAATAAAGCTTAGTGGTTAGAGACAGCCTCTTCACTTACTATCACTCTTTCTTTCAACAACAGCCAACGCGAACCTGATTCCGGACCAGAATGTATTTGAAATGTCGAAAAAGCCGCCATAAGACTATTTCTGACAAACAACGCCGGTGGAAATCGGCAGATTATCGTTTTTCGAGCACTATCGCATCTAAAGCTTTCTCCAGCTCCGCCGGCAGCGCACAGGGTTCCAAATCATTGCCACGCCGCAACATTGAGCAGACTTCCTGGGCACCGGTGGCGACGAGCTTCCTTCCCTGTTCAGCGCTCTTAAAGTAATTGAACTGCATCTTTACCCGATTCTGCACTTTACTGACCAAATTCATTTCGATCACTACCTTGTCAAAAGCAACCAGTTCGTCAAAATATTCACAACTACAGCTTAATGTGATCAAGGCTAAATCAGTGTTTATCAATTCCAGAACACTGGGAGAGTGCTCGTAGATAAACATTTCACGGCACCTTCCCTGCCAGTTAAGATAGGAAGCAAAGTATACATTGCCCACAAGATTAGTATCCTGAAAGCTGACTATATGTTGATAGGTAAAATGGGCCACGTAGAAAAACCTGGTTTTAAAATACTTTAGTGATCTCTTCTCGGCCCAGCCCCTGTCGTACGCTCACCGATAAGCGAAACGCCGTATACTTCTTCATCAGATTTTTTAAGCATAGTGACGAAACCCAAATACTGAGGAGAGTTTAACTCATAAAAGTTTTTTGCTCTTTTGCACACTGAAAAATCCACACCGTCTTTTTTATCGCGAACTTTTAAAACAGCCTCAAAACAGCACCAGACCATAAAAACAGCATGGTCTGTATCAACGGCGAAATCACTTTCCAATAAGGTCACCATCTTCCGCGCCCATACAGGTAGAGCCTCACGTAAATCCCTTGTAAACCGGTTCCGACAAAACAGTTCCAGGTCACAGCCAACTGCGACACTCGAAACACAGGCCAATGAATAGTCCTGGCAGTGTGAAAAACTGATTTCACGCCGATCGGTCAGCCGTGGTTTCCTGTGCTCGTAGACAAGGGTAGCGCGGTCAATATTCAAGGTCCCCAACAATAAGTTCTTTCGCCGTGCTTTGTCGTCACCCTTTACCAGAGCGACATCGATATCATAAGTCTGGAATAGCCGCCTGGCCTCTCGTGTAAAATAGGCGTTAGCCAATGACCATAGCAGGGTATCCGGGTGCAGAATTGCCTCGATGCGACGTAAACGCAGACCCTGCCAGCGCTCGCAGATTTGGTTCTGTTCATTGTATATTTCAATATTGAACTCGATAAAATTCGAACTGACTTCACCCTCCGTCGCTGTTAGCCATACCTTTCCGCTCGACGGGTAATTCCTGATAAAGGAGATACTTTTAACCGACTCCGGGATCACTCTTTCATTTGGAATACACGCCTGCAATACGTGTATACACGCATCCCTGGCCCCGGCATCACCCAGCAGGAGACCGCTGACCATATACCGGCTAAACCAGGGCAAATCATCGACACAATTAACGGTCGCCTGACAGGCTTTATCACTTAACTGATAAAAGGAATCGACTCGCTGAAAACGTCCTCGGTTGAAATACAGGCTTTCATATAACGACTCGACATCAATACCTAAAGCGCCCTTATCTGTGTCTGAGCCAGGTTGGCATAGACCTTCGCCCGCCTCAAGTATGCTGGAGTACAGCCCACTGGCGTGGAGTATTTCGTAGCTGGTTGTCGAGCTGAAAACTCTGACTTGATATTGGTTGCAATTCATTTTTTGTGCGACAAAACGAACCTTAACAGCTTGTTCCGATTGGACAATTACGGGCTGCCTGAACGCCACTTCGTCGACTCGAATCGGGTGAGCCATACCGAGACTGGTCGCCGCCTGGGCCATTGCTTCGAGCAGCATAACACCCGGAAAAATGCAATCACCGTTCAATTTATGGTCTGCCAAATATAAATCCGTGTGCTCAGACAAATCGACATCAAAAACTGCCTCTGCTTCGGAGTAATAAAGTTTGGGTTTATTAAGAAACCGCAGCAGCGGCGGCAGGTACTGCTCCTCAGCCAGGGTATGGTGGCTGCCCCAACGGCTACTGACAAAAAGTCTGTCACTGGCGACATTCCTTTCAAACAATTCAACGAAAACTGAGCAGGCTTCACTTGACTTCAAAGGTGCGATACCCTGGTCAACCAGCGAGTCTATAATGTTCATTTTGTGCGCCATACCCTCTTCCGCCCATACCGACCAGTCCAGCACCAGTGGTTGACACTGTGGAATTTTGACAGACAACTTGCGAATACTTTGATACAACAACTCGTTAGCTACTGCATAATGGGCCTCACCGTGCAAGCCAAACTGGGCGATTACAGAACCAAAACCTACCAGCCACTTAAGGCTTTCCGGCGCAGCCAACGCGTCAGTAATGTATTCTACAGAGGATGCCTTGACAGCAAGGGTATCCTGCACATCGGTACTTTTTAAATGAGAAAAGCTACAAGGCGTGTTGATACCCGCCGCATGAATAATGCCATCGATAGAACCGGCCTCCCTCTCAATAGTAGCTATCGTTTGCTTTACATGAGAATGGTCACTTAAGTCACACTGATAGTAATCCACTTCGCCGTGTTCGCGTAAACGCTTCAACCCCTTGCGGGTCTCTATGGAATCCTCAGACGACGACCCTATCACTGCCAACCGACAACCAAAGCGTTGAATAAAATATTTGGCGCAACTGTTGCCAATACCTTTGGCTGCACCTGTAAAAATAAAAGTATCACTGCCTTTGGGTACTCTACCCTGCTCACTATATTCAGGATAAAACTGTCGTTTTAGCCTGGGTGTCAACAATTCACCATGTTCATTCACTCGGTAGGTTTGCCATCTGCGCTTTTCTTCACTGTTAAAACAGCCAAGATGCTTTTGCGCCAGATACTCCACTCGTCCCTCGAAATGGAGAAAGCATAACTCTTTTCGCTCCTTGCTGACGCTTTTTAAAAGCCCACTGAAACAACCACCGGGATCAATGGCCACCATATGCACCCAGCCTGCGGGATCTAGCAACTCCTGCAAGATGCAAACAACCTGTGGAATCTCCCGATACTCGGGTTGGGGCGGAAAAATGACAATAACGCCATACGAGAGCTGGTCGCTTTCATAAGGAGCGATCAGATCGCCGAGGAAAGGGGGTGTCTGCGCATCTTTCTGCTCGCCGATATATACCGTCTTCCAATATATAGTCGGGTCATTTTCCGTTTGAGGAACTTCGACAGGATAGTATTCATTCGTATAACAGCCGATCCAACGCTCCGCCGGTTCTCGCAGTTCATTGCTTTCATTATCACCATCGCCAGCACTATCCATAAGCGCGACTTTATTCGCCACCTCCTGCAGAGTAGACTCAGAGAAATCAGTGGGTGCTTGGGTGAGCTTTCTTTTTTGGATTCTCGCATACTTGACAATAATATTGGCTATCGCTATTGAGTTGAGATGTAAGTCATCCAGCAGCCTGTCACCTGCTTGTATCGCATCGATACTCAGGCCGGTAAAGTGGGATACCAGTTTTTGTAAAATGACCATACCATCATCTGATTCATTGACGGAAAACGCTTTTTGCTCATTTTCCGTCAATTGCCCGGGCCGATTAACCTTCTCAACGGCGTGCCGGTAATTTTCTTGTCGCTCAAACCTGCGCCGTTGATCCACGATTGAAAAGTCTGTGGGGCTGGAATCGAACCCTTCACAAGGATTGGAGAGATACGACAACGGTCGGCTTTTCAAGGGCGGAACGCTGCGATAGCGATACAGGATCGAAAAATCCACATCCACACCACGGCAACAACTGAGCGCTAGGGCCTTTAAAGTTCCCTCCATCGACTTGTCTGTCACATCAATATTTACGATGGACTTATTGCTTGTTTTCGATACGAGTTTGCTCAATCCTTTTCCCGGCCCCACTTCGATGATAATGTCGACATCCTTTTCCAACTGTTCTATAACCCGGGAAAATTGCACAACGTCAGTGACCTGCTGGTACAACAAATGGCGGAAATCGTCATCACCGCGAAGGGGTCGACCCGTGATGGTGGATAAAACCGGCACTGTGGGCACAGTGAAAGCCGTTCCTGCCAAAGTCCCGAAAAAAGCATCGGCTGCAGCTCTCATTGCCGGCGAGTGATAGGCACCATTCACTTTGAGAGAAACCACATTACAACCCTCGGCAAGCGCTTGCCGGGTAAGGCTTTCAAGATCAGCACATGGCCCTGAAATAACCCTGTTATCAGCTCCGTTTTCACAGGCGACAACTAAATCCTTCCCGCACAGTAGTGCCTCAAGTTTATCTCGCGGTGCAGTAACGCTTATCATGCCGGTGTTAACGGGTGTGTGACTATGCATTGCCCGGCCGCGGTCGACAACCAACTGCTTTATCTGTTCCGTATCGACCACACCTGCATAGTGCCATGCGGCCAACTCCCCAACACTATGACCGGCCACAACGGCAGCATTGATATTTGCAGCTTTTAGCCACTGTCCACCACTGATCTCATCGCAAACTATACTGCGTTGAACCCACTCAGTATTGCCTTTATCTACCTCTCCGTCTGGCACCAGGTCAAACAGTGCATAAGTTGAGCTAACAAAAGGAAAGAATCTTCGCATCCAACCGCCTTTCACCCCGACGGGGGCGGACTGCCCAGGATATATAAATCCGACTTTAGCTGCCCCTTCGACACAGCCACACACCCAAGAGTCCTTTTCGTACCATTGCCCCGGATTCAGAGTACGGGTTTTTAAATAGTCGAGTAATGAATAGACGGCTCTCTGGAAGTCACGGGGGCTTGCAACCACGATACAAGCTCGGAAGCGCTCTCCAACGGAGCTTTCGGCCAGCTTCTTCGCTAACGATGCAAGCTCACTATAAGACAGGTTGTATCCTATCAGGGCGCCCGCTTGCTCGCATAAATCAGACTGGTTTGGCGCCGATAACACAAATAACTCATGGCCATGTGAAAACCTGGCCAGCTGCTGCCAGGATTCTCCGCCAACGGTATTCGCCCGCTTTTCTTTAAGGACGGTCTGCAAACCTGTTTGAGCGGTCGATCTAACCCCGCCATCCGGACTATGTAAAACGATATGCGTATTAATGCCCCCAAATCCAAAACCACTGACACCGGCAACAGGTTTTCGGGTCTTTATCTCTACCGGTTCTGCCAGTGTCGACAACTTTATATCGCTCTCCTGAAATACCGGATGAGGCACTTCACAACCCGTCGTGGGGGGAATCACTTTCTCTTTTAGACACATGACCGACTTAATCACAGACGCCATTCCCGCAGCCGCTTTTGTATGTCCAATATTAGCCTTGACTGAACCGACTGGAATGCTTTCGGCAGCGCCGTCTATCAACTTGTTCAATGCGGTAAGCTCGATCTTGTCGCCCACCACGGTGCCGGTGCCATGGCCTTCAAAGAAAGTAACCGACTTCGGATCTGTTGCAGACATACCATACGCCCGTTGCAAAGCCAGCAGCTGGCCGTTGACCGTCGGCCTGGTCATACCGCCACGACCATCAGACGACATACCCCAGCCGTCTATATAGGCATGAATCGGCAGTTCAAGTGTGTCCGCCTTGTCAGCGCGCATCAAAATAATAAAACCACAGCCTTCTCCCGGCCAAAACCCATTTGCGTAGCGATCGTAAACCCGCATTTCCTCTCGTGCTAAGGCGCCCACCCGAGAAAACCCTACCAGCTCGAAAGGGTCCAGACTGAGGTCTACACCACCGCAGACCGCGACAGACCATTCATCGGCGGTGAGCTTCCTGCAGGCATTTTCAACGGCCAGCAAAGATGAAGCACAAGCACCGTCAACAGTAAATCCGCCGCCTTTAAAGTCATAGTAATTGCAAACCCTACCGGCTATCGTGTTGGCAAGGCCACCGCTCAAACTGTCTTCATTGGGCTGTGGAAACCGGGACTTCAACAGCAATTCCGTATCGGAAATAACGCTTTGCGCCGCCGCCTCGTCGATATCCGGTTGCGATGCCAGGGCCTGCTTTATAGCCTTTTGAATAAACGGCCACCGTAACCGTATTTGTGAAGATCGGGAAAACTCACCGGTCAGCGTATTGCCGACAATTACGCCGGTTTTTTCCCTGAGTTCATCAGTGAATACTATACCCGAGTCAGCCAGGGCCCTGTCGGCCATATCCAGTGCCAGCCAATGAGTTAAGTCGGTTACCTCAAATGTGCTTTCGGGAATTCTAAATTTCTGCCGGTCAAACCGATACCCCTCAAGCAACGCGACTTGAATCGGCGTGATTTGATCCCACGCCTCACTCTCACCAATATAGGCATCCAGGTCTAAACGCGATGCGGGCATATCCCGGAAAGCCTTCTTTTTGGCAATAACATTCTCAAAAAGCCCCTGTGCGGAATACGCGTCAGGATAACAGCAGCCTATACCGACGATCGCTATTTTATGGATCATGAAGCTCCCCTCTATTTAGCTCGACTAAGCTGGTATCCGTAACGGATACCGGCAAAACTAAATTTCTGAGATGCATACGCCCACCAGCAATAGAGGCCGCGGACAAAAGTCGTGATGGTTAAGGCATAGAACAGGCCAAAGACCACGTTAATCTCCATAAAGAACGCGTACAAAACTGCATTGCTTAAACCAAACAGTATCTGCCCGCGTTTGGAAGCCGGTGAAGTTGGCGGGTCTGTAATCATGTAGAAACTGAATAGAATAAATGCTATTCCCGTCATGGGAATCAAACCCGCCACCAGGGACGTATCGTGCCACCAGGCCCGGACCGCGGCTTGAACGACAAAGAAGAAGAACCAGGAGATGATCAGGACAAGGCGGTCGGTAAACCGCCAATTGAGAAAACTTCCCGCGCATAAAAGCACCAGGGGTATAATCCAGTCCCAGATGCCCACCAGGCCCTCTGCAAACTGATACGGCGGCGCAATGCCCACCCACGGGCAAACCAGCAAAGTCACCGATATACCAAAATTGGAAGGGTTCAGAAAATGTCGGTAAGAAGTCCTCTTGACCGGTTTCTCGGGGTTGGTCTTATCAATAAAGCTAAACGGGGCTTTGATAAGTTGTTTCGATGCAATCGCTATAATCACCGCAAACGCCAGTTCACCTAAACTCCCGTTGGAAAACAACAGCATGCCGATAGCCAGGCTGGTAATATAAGCAGGTAAAAAGTGAGCGATCAGCTCTCGCCCCTTTAAGCGCAGATAAGCCGGCTCCTTATTAAAGGCATACCCCTCCAATACGTCGATGGATAATTGGAACAAAATCGCTACGCTCACCGTGAAAAACGGTGTGATAGGGGCCATCTCAAACCCGAGGATACTATGACCGAGAATATTGAGGGCGGTTAAGGCAAGAGAAAATCGCAGTAACCCACCGAAACGACGAGCAGCTACCCATTGCATTTGTTTATTCATCAGAGTAACTCCTTGGGATCAGATGAGATAGATTGTGTGTCTTCCCGGTAACAAATCAAAGGTCTGCCGGCGTTTTTTGCCCGACAAATCGATCCACCTGATCTCAACCGGAATCCTGCGGAATTCGGCGACATGCCCCAGACCAAAATGGATATCGGGACTGTTTACGCCTGAGTGTCCATTTCCTCCGTCGACGAAATCAATACGACTTTCATTGACCAATTTGGCGGTGGCGCCGATTGCCGGCCTCGATTTGGGGAGCGACGTGGTGGATTTTGCCAAAAAACTTGCCATCTGCGGTGTCGAGGCAACCGGAATCTTAAGCGACAACTGAAGACTTTTGTTATTATCCACCAACTGATTTTCATAGAGCACAGAGGGTTGCCATTGATTACCGGCAACGAAATCCAGATCACCGTCACCGTCAATATCGGCGATGGAAATTGCCCTGGTAACCAGCGGTTCAACCTCCATATCCATAGTCGTCGAAATATCGTAGTAGCGACCGTCGCCAGCCAGCGCATAAAATGCATTTTTCACATGTCCGCTCAGATCATCGCCTTTTCCAAACTCGGGCCATACCTGTGCGTGGCGTAGCAAATCGTCATTACCCGTGGCCAACTCGTGTAGCTGCGGCCAGCGGTCGACTTCGCCTTTGAGAAAACCGGTTCCCTGGACAATCTCCACTTTGCCATCGTTGTTAAAGTCAGCAAATTTCGCATCCCAGGACCAGGCCGACAGCCCGACGCCCATATCCTCACTGCGGTTGACATAGGGTGCAATACCCCGTTTGAAAGCGCTGGCATCGCCGGTAGAAACAAAGGCAAAATGGCTCTCGCGAAGTGCATAAACCTGGGATATATTACTGACGTAAATGTCCAGGATGCCGTCGTTATTCAAGTCGGAGAAATCCACTCCCATGCCTTTGAAGGAATCATGTCCTAAACGGTGCGACCGGGGCACCAGCACTGAATATTCGGCTTCCACTAACCGAAATGCCATTCGCTTTCCATCTGAAATATTGTGCAGTAATTTGTCCGGGCCAAAGTCGTTGGCAATATAGATTTCGGGCAACAGGTCACCATCCAAATCCGCAGCGCCGATCGCCAGGGTCCAGCCGTTTCGCCATTGATCAGGGAATAGCGAGGACACGTCTCTAAATGGTGCTCGAGAGTGCTTATTGTCATAAAGAAAAATGCGATTCATACCCGCATTTCCAGCCCTCGACATAGAGTGTTGCATCACTTCGCTGACGTAGCTGGTGGCGTCCAATATCGCACTGTCTTCGGGAAAGTAGTTACCGAAAATCAAGTCAATATGACCGTCTCCGTTAAAATCAGCCTGGGTAGCGGCATTGGTATACCAAGCTTCCGTGGGTGAGACCAGATCAACCGGAAAAAAATCCGCAGCGGAAATCGTCGAAGCACCGGGGCTTTGAAAAAAAATCAACGGGCTCCGCCCCCAGAAATAGACAATAACATCCCCATTTCCGTCTTCATTAAAGTCACCTGGGAGACACCCCATAGGGGCGATTGAATTTTTCGAGTTCTGTGGATAGCCTAAATAGAAACTATCGTACTTCCCATGTAACGATCGGATTTCGATCGAATCGGTGCGTGGATCGACGAGACACAGATCGTTGGACAATCCGTCGTCATTCAAATCATAGAGTGCCGTTGCCGACCCCACAGACGAAATCCACCCTGAAATATGTTCGATTGCCTGATTAACCGCTCTGATGGTTCTTTTGGGCTCTATATCGTTATCCAACTCGGTCGATTTAAAAGTAAAACCTTTAGAAAGCTGTCGCCCTTCCTCGTCGGACAAACTGTGGTTGTTCAGCAAAGTAAAGTAACTCAATAACAGCGCTGCAACCGGCCAACAGTAGAAGACGACCTTTTTAAAAGTCACATTATGCCTACCGTTTCTGTTCATCCCAGTCACCTCCCTTTTCTATATTGTAGAGCGAACCGAATGCCGCCACTTTTGATAACTCTCCGGGGTTCCTTCTCCTGAAAACTTGGCTTCGAAAGATCGACATATATCCGCCAAATCACTTTGCGTCCGGCCCGTAACAAGCAAGCTGACATCATTGACATAGTCATCACATCTCCCTTCAAGAGCCCGGGCACAAGCTGCAAATGCACAGCCTTGAGCGAAGTCTCTCCGATAGCGTGAGGAGGCGGACAGCAGTCTATCCGGAATATCGGGACTATCGTTATAAGTGCCGGCATAGACGGCAGCCAGGCCAATACCGCTCCATAGTTCACCCTGCGCCTCAACAGGCCAGGTCAATATCTGTTGATGGATTCTTTCGGGACTACCACAATGGACAAACCACATAGCGCGCCCAACGCCTTGCAGATATACACTCCTGCTCGCGCCTCTAAACCTTATTTTTCGAGCGGTAACAATCCTTTTTGTGTAAAAAAAAGTATCGTGAAAACCCCAGCCATCCAAAGCCAACCAACGCAACAACGGATGCATACCTTTAAACAACAGTGAACGCGACCAGGGTATCTTTGCAAATGTCCAACCTATTCCGACATAAAAAAGATACTTATACGATTGACTAATTTTAAGAAATTCCAGATATTGCTTTCTCTGGCTGAATGCCCGGAGTGTGGCATCAATGATCGAGACAGACATTGCCGCACCTTCGTACCTGAAGCCACGAAATCTATCCTCCACTCCTAAAGCTAGTGATAGCTTATCGACATCTCCGTTATCCAAAGCCAGATTAAAGCCTTCTACAAAGTTTTCACCAATATTTTGCAAGTGCTGCGTTTGCTTTGGGCAGGTGGTGTCAAAGCCCCGATAGTCGAAATCCACCTCCCTCTTGGAGAGATACAGCTTGGACTTAAAAAAATCCGTTAAAGGTGCACTGCCCTCTTGATTTTGAAAACTAGCCACTCTTTTCGTCATTATGGGGCTCCTTGAACTTAGGGCCTTGCGGTTATCTCAAGAAAGTCTGTATTTTTCTGTTGTGTCTCCGTCTGCAAGGCCTGCATGACAAATACAGTGACTACCGCCGCAACCGTGACCGCCGACATAAGAACCAAACCCAACTGTGTATTTGCCGGTACAGTCGAGAAAAGCAAGATGCCAAATCCCAGCAGCATAATGAGGCAATCGACTAAGATCGCAAATACAACTGTTTGCTTTAGCAAAGCGTCACGCTGATAGAAATAGTGAATCGAAAAATCGACACCCACTCCGAGACACACTGCAATAAACATTGACGTTGCAATACCTAAGGGAATAGACAACCAGCCCATAATAGCCAGGGAAGCCACACAGGCAAAAATAGAGGGTAAAGTCAGCACCGCCGCCGGCATTGGGTGGCATGTTATAAAACACATGCAGACAAAGATGCCCCCAATAGCGAGCATTACCGATGTTATCTGTGAAGACACCAAGCGGCTGATCATATTCTGGCTCTTGTACACATCACCACCAAAAGTCATCTTGCCTTGCATGGGTTTTAGTACCGATTCGTGAAATCCCTTCGCAGTTTCAATAATCAACCCGGTATCACGGTAATTCGCCTCTTTCAAATAGATATTGACCATTGCAGTCGTCAATGTGTCGTTCACCACTTCCCGGCGCCGGTGCTCTCCCCGCCCCAGGTCAATCTTCCTCCACATCTGGCGAATGTTTATCGGGTCGGTCGGTAATTCATACCGGCCATCGGGTCGACCGTCGGCCAGGTGTTTAGCCACCCTCAGATGTACAGCCGGCCCTAACACACCGCCAACACTGGGCAGTTGTCTGAGTCTTTCCTCAAATCTGTCAAATGCTTCGATAATATCCGCTTGGTGGAAAGGTGGGATATCCTGGCCGTTATCGGGAAACGAGACCCTTATCCGCAGGATGTGCGTGCCCAGCAATGCGCTGTTAACTTTTTGCATGCTTTGATAGAACGGGCTGGTTTTAGCAAAGCCCCGCACCCAGCCATCCTGCACTTCAAGCTGAACAAGCCCCAAAAAGAGCAGAGCGACCGTCGCTGATACTATAAGTGTGTACTGCGACTTTCGAATGCCGCATCCCGAGGCCATTTTTCGACTGAAAGCACTTAAAAGCTCTACCAGCGTAAACCTTCGCTTCCCAAGCTTGATGGGCTTCAGAGTTAGGACAGCCGGTATAAACATCAGCGACCAGAACATACAAAAGAAGATGCCAACCGCAGCCCAAATACCCATTGCTCTCAATGAGACCAGATCGGCGGACACAAAGGCCAAGAAACCAAGTGCTGTTGTGACAGACGTCATAGCGATGGCGACGGCTAACCGGTTAAAGCTCCTGGCGTTAAACAACTTGCTGGTCGCGATACCCTCTGCCTGAGCGCTGCGGTACCAGGAAAAGAGATGCACTTCATCGATCAGGCCCATCGACATTAGGATAATAGGCAAAACCGATGTCGTCAGATATATGGACTCGCCACTCCAACCGTACAAACCAAAGGTAAAGGCCAAACAGGCTAAAACCTCGGAGAAACACAGAGCCACAACGCCACTGTGTTGAAACACAAGCCACAGTATCGCCGCTACGGCCAAAACGGCGAGAGGCATCATATAGGCCAAATCGCGCAAGATATGATCGCCCAGTCTATTTTCCGCAACGGGTGCGCCTACCAGGTGAAGCTGGTGCATATCGTCCTGGTGCTGCGCAGCTATCCGGCTTAGCTGATCCAATAGCTGCGGCCTCGACATATCTTGCTGTAAGCTGACTATGACCGAAGCGCCGGAGTAATCCCTGCCGATAAGCGTTCCCGCCACTATCCTGCCCGCCTCGATATCGGCCCTTAATGCCTGTAGCTCTCTTTTTGTTTCCGGTATTGGCACAAGAAACGGGGCGTAATTGAAGGAATCCACCCTGTCGCGCCCCTCAGTGGCCAGACTGTAAACTTGTCTTATATCAAAGCCCGGTATGCGGCTGACGGCTTCGGTCAGCTCCGCCACCAGGGAAAGCGTATCCCTATTGAGTACGCTTTCTCCATTGCGCCGCTCCAGATATATTACAACTTCTTCGCCAAGGTTAAACTGCTCACCAATCTCTCGATCGGCAAGCCTTGACAGATTGTCATCCGTCACCAGGGCGTCACCACCCAACTTCAGCTCAATAGAGAATAATCCAGGCAGGCACAGCAACAAAACAATGAAAAAGCACCCGATAGTTAGCCGGGGATGCCTTACAGCCACATTAGAAATTGCCTGTGGCTGCAATCCAAAAACCGTTTTAACGGGAGGTGACATTATTTAATCCGTTAACGGCAAAGACTTGAACTCTATTATTGCGGGTATCAGCCACGTAGAGATTGTCCACCGAGTCGATACTGATACCCTCGGGAAACAGGAATTTCCCGGAACTCTCTCCTCGCGCACCATAGACTCCCAGGAATTTTCCTTTTCCACTAAATTTTTGCAAACGGTGATTGCGACGATCAACCACCCATAAACTATTAGCTGAGTCAATTGCCATTCCCTTTGGCTCCACAAACTGGCCCTCTCCCGTTCCGACACTGCCGAATTCATCAATAAACTGCCCTTTCGCAGTAAACCTTTGAATGCGATGATTGGCTGTATCTGCCACCAGGACATCCCCATTGCGGTCTATCACCACGTGGGTCGGCTTACGCATCTGACCGGGCTTGGTACCGAAACCACCCCAGGAAAGCAGGTGTTTCCCCTCAGGGCTGAATTTCTGTACACGGTGATTGCCGGTATCCACGACATAAAGCATACCTTTTGCGTCTATGGCAATTCCGGTAGGGTTAATAAACTGCCCCTCTTTCGTGCCCTTTGAGCCGAAAGCGTGCAGGAATTTGCCAGGACGTTCGCGTAAATTTGACGAGCCCACTTCGGTCTTTTGCACCCGGTGGTTTTGGGTATCCACAATATAGAGCTTTCCTTTGCGGTCGACCGCCAGACCATGAGGCTCCTTAAACTCGCCGTGTTGGTCCCCGCTGGTCCCCCATTTATCCACAAACTGCATATCATGGGTGTAAACGCGAACCATATCCCGTCCCTTATCAGCCAAGACAACAAGGGTGCGGTTGCTACTCTTACGGTCCAAGGCAACGATCCCCTGTATGGAATTGAAGCGCCCCAGGGTCACACCACCTTCCCCGTACTTGTATTTATAGGTAAGCAGGCCTGATTCCGGTTCTGCCACTGTGTTGAGAGGCAATACTGTCAAGCTGGCGGCTATTGCAAGCAGCTTAAGGAGAGTTACCCCCGGTCCACAATTTACTTCACTAAGCTTTTTCCCAAACATAAACACCTCTTCACTGTCTTTAGTTGTAAATGAAAACTATGAAATAGCGACGACGTTGGTCTTCGTTTTATAGTTTCCCTAAAAACCTATTCCATAGTTTATCGAAATCGCGTTAGCCGGGCTTAAACCTTCCCTCAATTTTGGTGTTGTGCAACTGACGTTTCAGCCTGTTAACAGCCGGTTTTGATACTTGGGTATAGGCCAATCCAAGCCATTTAAGATTCTTCAGAGTAGACAATTTCTGCAACCCCTGATCCGTGACTTGTGTATAAGTCAGATTCAGCCGCTCTAGCTGATGCATTTTTCCTAACTTGGCAATACCGGCATCAGTCAACTTCAACAAGTGTAAATCCAACGCTACGATCGATCCTATATCGGTTATATGATCGATGCCTGCATCTGTGATATCGCCGCCGAGTCTTAACTTAAACAGGCTGGGCACTTCTGCCAGATGGCTCAGGCCGTTGTCACCACCTTTCCAAAATGAACCAATGGAAACCATAATGCCCCTATTGCCATAGTGATCTTCCTTGTATTCAATCGCAGCCCCTAGGGCTTTCAGCTTTTTAATAGCACTGTTTTCAACATCTGCAAAACTCGAAGCGGTAGAGAGCAATAAGGTAAGAAGCGCTAATCTATTTATAACAGCGGCTATTTTTTTCATTGACTACACCCTCATGAGCCATCCTAACAGGTTTTATCACTATTGCGTTTTTGCTACAGCAGTTCGTAAGCACCGATATCACACCGTTTATTTTTTTGATTTTTCAGCCTCGGCCGATCCAATTGATCCCTTTGTTCACAGGCACTTTCGCTGAAATCAAACGGACTGCCTGTATCTATTATCGGAGAGCTGGATTTTGGCGGGTGAAAGGGGGGTTTCCCGGCAACTTGTTGCAATGGCAGCAGCTCCGGCAAAATACCGACCCGATCATTTTCTTCCTGGCGGTTAAACTGGCAGTTGTAGGTCTTGCCTAAGAGGTTATAGCCACTGGAATTTATCACTCCGCTGCAGTCGGGTGAGAACTGTGCAAAGTTACCGGACAGAATTGAGTTGGACATGACAACGGGAACAAAAGTGTGGATACCACCGGCATAGATATCTGCGCTGTTATTGGTAATCGTGGTATTTTTTAGCAGCATGGTGTCATAGTTTTGTATCGCGCCACCGCGTTGACCGGAAAAGTTCCCGCTTATGGTCGTATTGGTAATGGTGGAGGCACCTCTGGACCAAATACCGCCGCCAGGGCCCAGGGCCTCGTTCGCTAAAATAGCACTTTGTTCAACAATGAGAGTACCCGGGCCATACTGCACAGAATTTTGAATAGCACCACCAACACCCGATTTCCAAAAGGCCCGGTTTTCACGCAATATAGAGCGCGAAATTCTCAGGATTCCATCATTGCGAATGCCTCCACCATCGTCACCCGATACATTTTTCTCTATGGTCGAATCTACCAGATGTAAGGAACCGACATTCCATATGGCCGCACCATCAAAGCCAGTGGGAGTTCTGCCGTTTCTGATTGTCAAGCGGCGGATAACGACATCGGCCGACCGGCTTATTCTAAGCAACCTGAAATATTTTGTGTTCGAAGCGTCACTTCTCTCAAGAATCGAACCAGCCCCTTGAATTTCGATAGTGGTCGTCAATGCCGGTAAACCAACGCCCGCTTCACTTTGATGATCGATATCCTTTATGGTATGGACACTATTGTCTTCCAGACGTATAACACTTCTGTCCGGATGTTGATTGGCGCTGTTGATCGCGTCTGCCAAAGAACAAAATACCTTTGCCGACTTATTACATGATCTGTTGTCTTGCTTCACCAAAAGTAGATTCAGGTCGTCAGTCTCTTTGTTGTTGTGTGCACAACTCACGACCAAAAGCAGTGCTCCCAGGAAAAAAACATTTCTTACCGTGCCTGCAGAGATCATATTTTTTACTCTTTGTCAAATAGCCTGGCACTGCTTTACACCCAATGATCTTATCTGGAAAAAATACTTATATTGATGTTTACCAGCTAAGTGTATTTGCGCCATCCAGGATGGCGCGACAGATGCATAACAGCTTCTGACCACACGCGCTGAAAGGCGACGCAAATATGTCAAGCAATAACGAACTGTAGCTAGTGACTATACGAGCGTCACCACCGACAAAATGTTAATTATTAAAACTATTTAAGCTTTTTACTTCTAAGCGCTTTCAAATGTGTCTCGGCACCACAATCAACCGGCGCCATATAGAAGTTTTGAACTTTTTCTTTGTTCGCACCTTCGATGCGCGCATTTAGCATGCCATCGCTCTGATAACGATAAGAGATTATTTTGGGATAGTCATTTTCCATATTTTCAAATACAACTTCCTTATCACCCAGCTTCACCATTTTGAAATTTGCAGCCTCTTTTCCATCAGGATAGGGACGATAATTGACGCCCGATTGATCTTTGTAAATCCTGATAAATTCTACAAACCTGTTTTTATTGTCAATAACAATCTGACTATTCCCCAGAATCGTATCGCCCCTGGGCCTGGTGAAAGTCTCCCGGATACTGCCGCTCTCACCCATATTGCCTTGCCAGCAACCGGAAAGGAATGACAGTTTTTCCAGCTCCGTAGCACTGGCCGATGACATAAGAATGATACAAATACCCCAAAGCGCACAACGTGCCATATATAACCCCTTAAGAAGACCTAGCCTGCCGCCACAGCGGAGGCCAGGTTCATATCTATTATTGTTAGCAGGATAACAATCACTAGTGAGAGTAATAGCTATCTTTCAACGAACGCAGGCCCTTACGTACCTCCTCAGCAACCTTCTTGCCAAGCATATACTCTTCTTCGGTGATCTGCAGCATATCTTCGCAAGTGCCATCGCGAAAGATAATTTCAGAAGCCGCGTTCCTGCCTACTGCCGCCTGGGTGTTGACCCCCAGTACGCTTGAATCTTTGATTTCTGTGGGTTTTTCGAAAGCCACGCTTACATTCCTTGGCGGTATCTCAAAGACATTTTTCGTAAAGGCTACGCCCGGCTTATTGGAAACTATACGTTTCTGCCCTATCCATACATCATAGATGGCGTTATAAATAATATTTGACGGATAATCGCTGCCCTCCTGCAGGGCAATGACCAGGCTCTTTGGCTGAACGGGCAGCTCTGACAGCGTGAAAGTGACATCGGCGTCGAGGTACTCGCTGTAACCATATAACTCCCAATCGGCGATAGTAAACTCGATCTGCCGATAACCGAGGCCGTTGGTTATGGGTTTTTCTCTCTCCAGTCTCATAAAGGCTGTCAACTTGAGAATTTCTACCGGGCTGGTTTCACTTCTCGCCATATCATAAATGGGGATGGTAATCACCGACTGCTCATACTCCGTACCCGCCATTGGTGGATAAGCGCTTGAATAATGGCCGTGCGGCTCTGATTTCGCGGCAGCCAAGCCGGAGATTGTCGACATGATAAAAACTGATATAAGACTGAGAATACGAAAATAGGAAAGTGGTTTTAAAAGTTGATAGACGTTCATGACTGTGCATCTCCGCTTGACTTTAGTGTGTGCCGGGTCGTGATCCAACCCAACCTGGGTCTAACTGACTGCATTTCCTTTTGTGAGCGACGACATAAAGCTCTAGAAATTTCTGAAGAATTTCCAAAAATCATAAAACTTGATAGTTAATTTGCCTTTATTTAAAGGCTATCTCTTTTCGACGTCTAATTTTTCATATCTTACTCGCCGATTGATCTTTCACCCCAAGCGCAAGCCGATCACGCATGGCGTGATCTATACCGGTTGGATTTTCAGGCTATTTCGGGTAGGGCTATCGCTTCCTGCATATCGGGGTATCTATTACAAAGCTAGTTCTTATTCTTCACACACTTCTTTTTCACCCACTTCAGAAGTATGTCCTCATGTTTCCGAGGCTTGCAGGGCTGTCAATGTTACACAGGCAGTTTTTATATTGACTTTCTTCGCCTACAGTGCTCATTGGGCGTAATAGTGGCTCTTCTCAACTAAAAATGTCAATTGCCTATATTTGCGGTATATCTTCGTCTTTATGGCTGAGATGAATCAATCTCATTAACCGCGCCGCAAGTCGGTTAACTCCAGTGACAGGAAATAGGGAAGGATGACACAAGGTTAGTTAACGTGACGGTTATAAGGTTTTTCTATTTTTAGTGTGTCTATTTATATTTCAAATTAGTATAAATTTCTTACCGATAGGAGAAGTAGGCTGTCGGTTATCCACAACGCCTGGGTATTGCTATTACGCAACTGTTGACAACCGAAATCATGAATTCAAACCCTCAAGCCAAATTGCACCAAACCTCTAGCAGATTAGTACCAGGTGTTTTTCGTTTGTCGATATCTCATTGAGTTTCCAACGATCAGTCGGGCAATAGTTAAACTGAATAAAGATTTCATATTCTCGATTGGATAAGTCTCGAGAAAGGCGCTTTCCAACAGAATGCTGATACCAGATGTAAGGCTCATCTCTCAAAACCCGCTGACCGGAAAAGCCAGGGTAGTGCAGGAGAGACACGGTGGTCTGCGCACGAACGCGGGCCTGAGAAGCAGAAGCTATGCAGAAATTATCTCAGAACGGTATGTCATATCAACCTTTCAAAAAAGCGGGCCAACCATTTCCAGGCCTGCCCGCTTCCAAAAGTTGAGACTTAATTACAGAAGGGGACGATGTCGCTGCCTGCCGTCTCTGTGAACCGGCATGGGTTCCAGCCCTTATAGCCTTTTTGCCCTGCGGTGATAGCTATACCTTTTCTTGGCAGAGCAATCTGCAATATATTACCTATCGGGTAAAAGCTAACATCGCCGACCGTTATTTTGAGATCTACGTTAGTGATCAAGCTGGCAAGCTCATTTTTAACCACTATGGCAAGGTCTTCTCCATTGTAGTAAAACTGACCGTCTGGAAGGTAAACATCCAAACCAAAGATAACCTTGGAGTAATTATCCGCCCTGTGTTCAAGACTCTCCCTTATTTTTTCTTCTACTTCGCTGGCGAATTTTGCTTCAAGACGGTTGGTTAACAAATTGATCCCGGGGATCAAAAAGTCAAGTATCGTATCGGTATCTACATTGACATTTAAGCGAAAGTCGTTAAACACCAGATTATCGATAAGTCCCGTGTAGACGTTATAATTACCGGTCAGCCTGATATTCTGTGCCGTGATTGAGGCTGAAGCTTCAGCATACCAGCTCTTCTCAAACTTGGCGTGAGCTGAAAGATTAAAACCACCAACACTCACCCGAATATTACCTGTGGAATCCCTGTTTCCCTGAATATGAAATTCAATTGGACCGGTCAATGAGGCACCGCTTCTCTTCAACGATAGGCCTTCATCGCTGGCGAGCTGGCGTGCCGCCTCGTTAAGTTGCGTACTAATCGCCCTCTGTAACGCCAGGCGCTGCATAAACACATCAATCGTGGCACTCGATACCTGTGATTGAATCTCGTTGTATCGAGCCTCGCCAGGAAAGTTGAGTTTGTTGGTATAGCATAGACCAAACCCGCTTGCAGCCACATGGAAATAACTGGTAACCCGCTCAGTCTCATAGGTATAGGGCGGCGCGTCGATACAGGCATTGATATGAGTCAGGGCGAAAGAGGTTAAGGGAGTTAATGCCACAACGGCACTTAGTACAATTTTTTTCAGCGTCATCATTTATCACTCCGTTGATTTATCCTCTGCAAGCATTTGACACAAGCAGAGGTAAGTCAATTGAAAAAATACCGATCAACCGGAAAATTACAATTTTGTAACACTTTTCGTCCTATTAAACGAAACTGTTACACAAAAAAAGCCAACTCCCGATTAATCGAACAGGGATCAAATTTATCCATAGATCTTACATTGGGATCAAGACCATATAGGCGAAATATTTTTTCAGGTTATTATAAAAACACATATTACGAAGTCATTCCCAATGAGAACGTATATTACAGGAACGAGCGTTACAAAATGTTTGCTATGAAAGAATTTTGTTACAATAATTTGTCAGCAGATACTACAAGAATTAATTGCCCGCAACCTTCGCTTAGAGTAACAGTGGTTTTTCAGCACCACTAAGTTTCTCTACTAATGACAATATCTTTGAGGTAGGCAAACAGGAATATTTTCACAACCTACTGACTGAAAAGCGGTGCAGATATCACAGAGGTGCAGCAACTGGTGGAACGCGGCGATCTGCGCACGAACGGGCATCGGGGAGGCAGGGATATACGGAGATTATATCGAGGGTAACAGTCAACTTAACCCTTTTAAAAAAGAGCCGGCCGTTGCAAGGCCGGCTCGTATCAGCATACCGACACTAATTACAGAAAGGTGTGATACCGTTGCTCTCTGCATTTCCGAACCGACAAGGATTCCATCCGATATAGCCTTTTTGCCCTGCGGTAACCGCTAGACCTTTCCTCGGCAAAGAAATTTGTACTATATTGCCCGTAGGGTAAATGTTAACGTAGCCAACCGATACCTTCACATCCACATTCGTAACCAGGTTGGCAAGCTCGTCTTTAACCAATAGGGCGAGATCTTGACCATTGTAGAAAAACTCGCCCTCGGGGAGATGGGTATCTAAACCAAAGATAACGGTGGAATAATTATCCGCTCTGTGTTTCAGGCTCTCTCTTATTTTATCTTCCACTTCATTGGCAAATTTTTCTTCCAAACGATTAGTCAACAAATTGATTCCGGGGATCAAAAAGTCGAGAATCGTGTCGGTATCGACATTGACATTCAATCGAAAGTCGTTAAATACCAAATTATCGATAAGTCCCGTGTAGACGTTATAATTACCGGTTAGCCTGATATTTTGTGCGGTAATCGAGGCTGAGGCTTCAGCATACCAGCTCTTTTCAAACCTGGCATAGGCCGAGATGTTAAAACCACCAATGGTGACACCAATATTGCCCACAGAGTCCCTGTTTCCCTGAACATGCAATTCAATCGGGCCTGTCAATGCAGCGCTGCTTCTTTTCAGCGACAGCCCCTCGTCGTCGGCCAACTGTCGCGCGGCCTGGTTAAATTCGTTACTAACTGCCGCCTGTAAAAGGAAGCGCTGGGTAACCACATCCCTGGTAGCACTCGACACCTGAGATTGAATGTCGTTATACCGGGTTTCACCAGGGTAGTTAAGTTTATTGGTGTAACACAAACTAAATCCGTCTTTGACCACATGAAAATAGCTGGTGACCCGCGCATCCTCATAGGTGTGCGGCGGCGCCTCAATGCAGGCATTGATATGAGACAAGCCAAAAGAGGTTAAGGGGGTTAGTGCCAGGGTAGTACTTAGTATTAATTTGCTTAGTGTCATTGTTTCACTCCGTTGATTTATCCATCACCGGCATTTACTACAAGCAATGGCATATCAATTGAAAAAAGGTTTTTTAATGGGAACAGGTATCTCAAATAAAAGGCATACCAGTCGATCTGTTAAAAAACTGCAATATTTTTCGTGTTGCCGGGAAAGTCGTTAAGCGAAAAATTTCGACTCCTGTTTAATTGAAAAGAAACCAAATTTACCCACACACCTGACACGAGGATCAAGCCCATAGAGATGGAATATTTTTTCAAAATTTTTCCAATAAGTTTTATACAATAATATGCGCTACAAAGACATCCACCAAGAAAACACCTGTTACAACTACAATGTTACAAATACACTTTTACAACAGTGCACGTTACATCTGTGTGTCGACGCCCCACCGTAGAATCTGCACCTTCTTGACAGCGCCCGGCACCCAAAGACACTCCATGGCGTCTTTCACCGCCAGTATGTATTCGAAACGAGAGTTCGGCACTTTCTGATCGCCAAAAAAATACTGCGTCTTATCCGTAGTTACCCAACAGTTACGGTCTGACTGCTTACAACTTTTTTCCGGTGGTGATTTTTTATGTTGACCTACGGATGGCTGGAGAGAGGCAAGGTTGAATTGCCTAAGGTGGTGAATCACCTCAAGCACGCGTATTTGTACCAACGCGCTATAGCATTAATTGTTGCAACCACGCTATATATGCCCACCCCAGTGAAAACGGGCCGACACTCTGGAATGGCTACATTATACTGTGATGCGATATCGACCATTACTAACGCCCGGCCGATCATCCCGTCATTGGCCGCTACAGCCCATTATGCAATTTAGCTCCGTTTAGAGCCGGCTGCTGCAGTAAGCGCTTGGTGCACTTCGGTACTGAACTGCTGCAACAATGCGCTCATCGCTGAAACTGCACCTGCATGGGTCGATTCAGCCCTACTTGTACGCGAGAAATTGCCGGCAGCCACCACCTCACCGTGCTGGTCCAGCCAGGCCCAGACAGCTTCCAGCCGTGCGGGGCCGTCCAGTTTTACATCGAAGCGCAAGATATCGACCCGCAAGCGCCGTAGGGGTCTGGTATTGAGCATGCTCGGGTGTTTCACATACAGGTAGCGGGAATCGAGATTAGTGAAATGTTTCAACAGTGCAATCTGAAATTCGTTTTCGATATTGCCGGCCCACTGCTTGACATTGGAGACCTTGATGTTAACGCTGGAATTACGCTCGACAATAGACGCCCGCTTCAAATAGTCAGCAAAAGTAATCGGCCCGAGTGCAATCACCTTAATATCGCCATGCGCTAACTTTTGATCGGCCAGTTGTGGCGACGACAGCACGTAGTAATCGGTCTCAACGGACTTTCCCGAGGAAACGCAGCCCGCCAGCAAGATGCTTAGCGACAGGATGGGTAGTCGCAACAAACGGTTCATAACTTTATCCTAGGGTTGTTTGCCCATTAACAGGGATTCCGGGTTACGCTGCAGAGTTTCAGCCAACTGGCGAACCTGATCAGCAGAGCGCTCAAAGGCACCTAGCGTCTGAATCAAAGCGACGCTAAGTTCCGATCCGGGCTGTATGGCTTGTTGATACGTCTTGAGCGTGCTCATCGCCCCTTGCAGGGTAGTGTCCAACAGTGCCAGTGATGCGGATGCCGATTTGAGTGCTGGCCTAGCTGTAACCGCCGCTTCATTGATCGAGTCTGCCATTTGTCGCACGGATTGTGTAGCGGCCATTAGTTCCGTCGACAAGGTTTCTTTATCGTTATCCAACACTGACAGGATACTGTTCAGGTGGGTAATCGCGGCTCGCAGTTGCTGCGCGGTAGCCTGCGACTCCTCTGAGCCGAGGATGTTGTTTAACCCCTGAGCGATGGCCTTGAAGTCGTCCACCAGGTCCTGCACTACATCGGCCACAATCTCATAGTCGCTGGGCACGGTTGGAATAACCGGATAGTTGTACTTGCTCGGCAGTGAAAACTTCTCCAGGTCTTCAAAAAATTCCAGCTGCACCTGGAGTCGCCCGGTAACCATATTTTCGGCCACTAACTGTGCGGCAACGCCCTGGGCCACCAGATTTTGGATCAGTGCCAGGTGCTCACCTTGAGTTATCGGGTCGGGATCATCTCCCTGAGGGACGATAATACCGGTCACTCTGACAACGATCCGTGTTTCACTTTCGTCGAGCTCCAGATTCATGGTCCGCACTTCGCCAATTCTTACCCCGCGAAAGGTGATATAGGAACCAATTGCCAACCCCTTCACATTGCCCTCAAACGCCATCTCAACTTTCTGCTCCGGCTGAAACCAGTCGCCGGAACCAAAGACGAGCAAGCCGGCTGTCAGTACCAGGATGGCGCCAATCGCGAACAACCCGATATTACGGGCACTTACTTGTTGGGACATAATGTCGCTTCTTTTGTTGCTCCGCGCCGTAAAAAACGCTGTACTTTTTCAATCTCACAGTACTCCAGCAAATCGGCCGGCTTGCCGGTTGTGAGCATGGTTTTGGTTTCCGGGTCGAGGAATACCGAATTGGTGCCGATGGTGAGGATACTGGCAAGCTCGTGGGTAACCACAACAATCGTGGACTTCAGGCTGGCATTCAGTTCCAGAATCAAATCGTCCAGTAAGCGCGCGCTGACCGGGTCCAGACCGGCGGAAGGTTCATCGAAAAACAGAATCTCCGGGTCCATGGCAATTGCCCGCGCCAGGGCAGCCCGCTTCAACATGCCACCACTGATCTCGGCGGGGTAGTAATCGGCAAAGCCGGCCAGGCCGACCATCGCCAGTTTAAGCTCCACCAGCTCCCGTATCTCCGCACGGCTGAGTGCGGTATACAACTCCAGTGGCATACCGATATTTTCCGCCAGCGTCAGCGAACTGACCAGGGCGCCGGCCTGATAGGAAACGCCAAATTTCTGCATCAGTTGCCGGCGCTCGGTTTCGCCGGCATCCCAGAGACTGGCTTCATTAATCAACACTTTTCCTTGCGCCGGGTGCAGTAACCCGAACATATGCTTTAACAAAGTGCTCTTACCGCTGCCACTGCCGCCCATAATAATAAAAATATCGCGCCGGTTGACATCGAAAGTCAGATTTTGCTGTATCACTTTGCTCCCATAGCGCATGGTCAGGTCGCGGACTTTGATATGGACGGCGTCAAGGTTCATCGTTTTGATATATACAGTGTCGGGGGTTCTCAAATGCCCAATACGGTCGTGACAATAGTAACGAGCGCATCAAAGACAATAATCAGCACTATACCGAGCACCACCGCCGCGGTTGTCGCCCGGCCGACGGCGGTGGCGCTGCGGCCGGAGTTCATGCCCATATAGCAACCGGCCAGGGCGATTAAAATACCGAATATCACACTTTTAAACAGGCCGATAGCAAAGTGCCTGAGCGGCACGCTATCGATCATTTGTTCAAAATAAAGCGTCCAGGACAGGTCGAGCATCACAACACTGACCAGGCCGCCGCCGAGAATGCCCATCAGGTTGGCGTAGATAGTCAGCAGCGGCATCATAATGACCAGCGCCAGCGTGCGTGGCAACACCAGAAAATCCGCCGGTGCCACACCCATGGTCTTGAGCGCATCGATCTCTTCATTGACCTGCATACTGCCCAATTGTGCGGCAAAGGCGGCACCGGTGCGACCGGCCATAATAATGCCGGTCATCATCGGCGCCATCTCCCGGGCCATCGCCAGGCCCACCAGGCTGGCGACATAAATACTGGCGCCAAACCTTTCCAGTTGCACGGCACCGACAAAAGCCAGGATCATACCGATCAATACGCTAATCAAGGTGACGATACCCAGCGACGCCGGCCCGCAATCGGATAAAAAGGCGAGCAAATCGGCGCGTCGATACACGGCTTTACCCCGCAGCCAGTGGCCGATAGAGACCAGGGTTGTGCCGATAAAAGTGGCAAAGGCAATAAATTGACTGTAAACCGAGAGAGTGCGGCTGCCGATACGTTCCGTAAAATCGGGCTTGTGTTTGCTGTCGAGCTGACCGGGACGGGCCGGTATGGCCTGTGCCAGGGCGATCAGGCGCACGACCCCTTCGGGGACATCACGGTTTTCGATGCCGATACGGCGACTTTGGGCAGCGGCGGTGATAGGCAATAAGTAGGACACCAAGGTGCTGTCCCACTCGCCCAGGTCCCGACCGTCGACCACCAGTTGGCGGATATCCGCATGACTCACCCGCTCAATGCCGGTGGCGGGATTCTCCAGGCCGCCCGTCAACAACCAGTCACCCGCCAGGGTGATATGCAGTGTACCGGTGTCTTCCTGCGAAATCTTGATAGATTTACCGATCAATAGTCGCCTTAATACACAGCTTGTGGTGAATGACGATACCCAAATTCGAGACTGTACAGCTTGGGCCCCAAAGCCGGTAGAGTAGCCTGAGATTATGACGGAAATCAATGCAGGCGCATTATTACCAGTATCCGTTGTTCAGCCTTTTAGAGATCCAATACGCCGGCCTGGCCCTATACCGGGCGGTCGGCAGCCATATCCAACGGCAGCCAGCGAACTGAGCCAGGCCCGGCCACTTAATAGATTAGCTCTATCCAGCGATCTTCCTCGATAAGCTCCGACTTTATCTGTTGCCATTTCTCCGCAGAACCCGCGATGCGGCCAAACACCTTATCCAGCGTAGCCTGGATATCCATACGGCCGGCAATATAGCTATAGCCCTTTTTATGGGTCAGCATCTCAAACAGCTCCTCGGCCCACTGCTCCAGTGCGCTGTCCATGGCCACGGGGTCGGACCAGTGAGGCCTGGGACTCAGGGCCTTGATCGCCTCGAAGGTTTCCTCGTCATAGTATTGCCCAAAGTCGTCTTTCTCATTATTCATATAGAGCAGTTCAATCCCCGATCGCGCGCCGTAAAACAAGCGGACCCTGCCCCTCCAATCCCCCACATCCCGATACAGGTGCTTGATAAAGGCGCGGAAAGGCGCAATGCCGGTCCCCATACCGATTAACAGCAGATCGGTGTCCTTGTCCTCGGGCACGGGAAAAGGTGAACCGAAGGGGCCATTGATGGTCAGGCTGGCACCGGACTGCAGGTCACACAGGTAGTTGGAGGCGATACCACGGTATTCCTCGCCGCTGTAGGCGTCGATATAACTACAACGCTTCACACACAGTTTTACTTCCGGTTTACCATTGTTATTCCAGTCGGCGGTATCGGCGACACTGTAGAGACGGAAATGATGGCGGTGGCCGATCTCGTCAGAACCGGGCACAATCACCCCGATACTCTGCCCGATCCGGTACTCGAACGCCTGCTGCTGCACTTCGAGCACTATCTCCCTGACCTCCTCGGGCGAGGCGGCCGGTGTTATCCGTGTGTTCGACAACACTGTTGCCTTATAGGTGGCGCCCGTATCGTAATCCTGCAAACGCATGGCAGTCCTCCTGTTGTTTTAGCCCAAACCTGCAAATCCCATAAAAGAGAGCGAGAGAACACCGGCGATCATCAAACTGATGGCCGTCCCCTCGACGGTATCCGGTAACCGGGCCAAGGCCAGCTTCTCCCGGACGCCGGCCATCAGTATCAATGCCAGCATAAACCCGAGCCCCGCCCCGAAGGCATAGACGATCGACTGAATAAAATCGTAACCTTTGTTTGTCTGAAACAGTGCCACTCCCAGAATCGCGCAGTTACTGGTAATCAGTGGCAGAAAAATGCCCAGTGCGCGAAACAATGTCGGACTGGCCTTCTTGATAAACATCTCCACCAACTGCACCGTCGAGGCGATAACGACGATAAAAGCGATCAACTGTAGATAAGGTGCGTTGAGTGCTTGCAGGACCCGATGAATAAAATAGGCGCAGATGGAGCTGACCAGCATCACAACGCAGACGGCCACCCCCATGCGTGAAGCCGTCTCCAGTTTCGCCGAAACGCCCAGGAACGGACAGATCCCGAGAAAATACGCCAGCACGAAATTGTTGATCAGGCAGGCGTTGATAAAAACTTCCCATAGAGAATCACTGTTCACTGCCCATCTCCTGCAATCTCGCTTGCAACCGTGGCTGTTTTCGCTGTTGACGCTGCTTGATGCGGTTGAACAACAGCAGCCAGGCACCCAGGGTAAAAAAGCCGCCGCTGGGTAAAATCATCACCACCCAGGGTTGATAGTTATCGGCAAACAGCGCGACCCCGAACAATGTCCCGCCGCCCAGTATTTCCCGAACGCCTCCCATGCAGAGCAACGCAAAGGTAAAACCCGCCCCCATACCCAGAGCATCCAGCAACGACCTGCCGATACTGTTCCTGGAGGCAAAGGCTTCGGCGCGCCCCAAAATCAGGCAGTTGACGACGATCAACGAGATAAACGCGCCGAGACTTTTATGGATCTCAAGACTGATGGCCTGAATCAGGTAGTCAACCACTGTCACAAAAGTGGCAATGATCAGTATAAAAGTGGCGATGCGCACCTGTGGGGGAATATAGTGACGCAGGCAGGAGACCAGCAGATTCGACAGCAGCAAGACAAAGGCGGTGGCCAGCCCCATGGTCAGGGCGTTAATCGCCGAGTTGGTGACCGCCAGCACCGGACACATGCCCAGAACCTGAACGAACACCGGATTCTCCCGCCACAGTCCCTTGAGAAACTCATCGGCGCTGCCGCGCCTGACAACCTCTTTACGAATCACTATGGGCTTCTCCGGCTGCATGAAATACCTGGAGGTGGCGCTGCACGAGCGGAATCCATCGCCGTGTGCTGGCCCTGAGTATGCCGGCGACAGCCTTGGATGAAATGGTAGCGCCGGTAATACCGTCGATCTCCCAGGGCTCGGTTTTTTGTCCCGGTTTGACCGCTACGATCGCGTTCTTTATCGCACTGCCCTCTGCCGTCAGGCTGACATCGAGTTGTGAAAAATTTTTAAGGAAGCTTTTATCCGTTTCGATTTTACTGCCCAGTCCCGGCGTCTCCTTACTTTCCAGCACCTGCATGCCGGCGATAACCTGCCGATCCGGTATATAACCATAGAGTATTCGAATCGTATCCTGGTACCCCATCCCCTGCGCCTCTATCGCCACGCCGATTAACTGCCCGTGCGCGCCGTACCCGGCGTGGATCACCGCCTCAGCGTCGGACGCATCTGTGTTCGCATCGGCAACAACAAAGTGTTCCCCGCCAGTTAGCGCAAAGGCCAGCTTGGTATTGGCGCCGGGCAGCACGGTAAAAATCGCCTGCGCCAACGCTTCGGACCGGTTTTTCTCAATAGCCGACAGCGTCAGCAAAAAAACCGACACAATCATCAGCGCACAGACCAAGCCCACGCCGACCAGGGCGCGGTAGACGATCCAGGCGGGCTGTTTGTCACTGGCGATAATCTTCATGGTATCTCTCGCTTTTCAGGCCGCTTTTATAGCCAAACACACGCGGCTGGGTCAGCGCGTCAATATGGGGCGACAGGGCGTTGCCCAGCAAGATCGCATACATAACACCCTCGGGCATACCGCCCCAGAAACGGATAACGATAATCAGGGCACCAATAACGATACCGTAGATCACCACCCCCAGAGAGGTCATTGGCGAGGCCACCATATCGGTGGCCATAAATACCGCGCCGAGCATCAGGCCGCCGGAAAACAGCGTAAACCAGGGCCCGGGATAGCGCGCCGGGTCCAGCCCGTTGAACAGCGCGCTGAGAATAATCACGGTGCCAAAAATCGCGGCCGGAATTCTCCAGTTCATCATCTTGCGCGCGACCAGCCAGATGCCGCCCAACAGAATCAACACACCACAGGTCTCGCCCATGGAACCGCCGGTAAACCCGAAAGCCAGGTCGTAAGTGCCGGTCGGTTGCTGGTCGAATTTCATCAGCGCCAGCGGCGTCGCGCCGGTAACACCATCGGCCGCGGTAAGCGAGTAATCGGGTGTCATAAACGGTAGCGTCAGCGTGGACGACGGCAAAACCTGGAAGCGCTCCGGCGCCAGCGCCGGCGTCCAGGTCGTCATCGCCGCGGGAAACGCCGCCTGTAAAAAGGCGCGCCCTACCAAAGCGGGGTTGAATGCATTGTAGCCGAGCCCACCGAACAGGTACTTTCCCAAAGCCAGCGCGACTACGCCGCCGCCCACCACCATCCATAACGGCAGCCCGGGCGGCAGGGTCAAGCCATAAAGCAGCCCGGTAACCACCGCCGACCAGTCCCCCACGGTTGAACGCCGGCCACCGCCGCGACAGAGCAGGTGTTCGGTCGCCACACAGGTCAATGTCGCCACTGACAGCGTCAACAAAGCACCGATACCGAAGGCATAGATCGCAAACGCCGTTGCCGGCAGCAGCGCCCACACCACATTGCGCATAATATCTTCAACACTGCGCCCGCTGGCGATATGGGGCGAGGTTGAGATTTCCAGCGTCTTGCGCAGATCGTTCATGGCTTGCCCCGCCGTTTTTTTGCCATCACCTTGGCGGCGCGAAAGTACTGCACCAGCGGGATATGGGAAGGGCACACATAAGAACAGGCACCACACTCGAAACAGTCCATAAGATGAAACTTTTCGACCATGGTTTCGTACTGTTCGTTCCTGGCGAGCAGACCGAGCTGCGAGGGGTTGAGAAACAACGGGCAGGCATCGACACAGTAGGCGCAGCGAATACAGGGGGATTCTCGACGTCTGCCACCGGTTTCGCGCTCGGTGAATGCCACGAATCCAGAGGTGCCTTTGGTGATGGGAATATCCAGGCTGGGCAGGGCGGCTCCCATCATGGGTCCGCCCAGGAAAACCTGGCTTAAGTCCTTCTCGACACCGACATAGTCCAGGGCAAACCGCAGCGGCGTGCCAACCGGAATGCGATAATTTCCCGGCTTTTTGATTGCCGGGCCGGCGATAGTGATGACCCGCTCCTGGATACCGCGGCCAAGGGGCAACAGGCGACCGACCTCGGCGGCGGTAGCCACATTGACCACCACCGCCTGCACATCCGCCGGCAGTCCGCCGGAGGGCACGTCCCGGTTCAGTAAAGCCTTTATCAACAGTTTTTCAGCACCCTGTGGATACTTGACTTCGAGCAACTCAACCGAAACGTGATGACCGCGGGGCAAAGCCGCGCGCAGAGCCGTGGCGGCATCCTGTTTATTGGCCTCTATGCCAATAATGGCACGCCGGGCACCTGTGGCCTTAAGCAGGTAGCCGATGCCGGTAAAGATATCGTGTCGCTGTTCCAGCATCACGCGATAATCGGTGGTCAAGTAAGGTTCGCACTCGACACCATTGAGAATAAGGGTGTCGACGCTATGCCCGGCGGGGACTTTTAGTTTGACATGGGTGGGGAAGGCCGCACCACCGAGACCGACGATACCGGCGCGCTGGATGGCTGTGATAATTTCGTCGGCAGTGGCACTATCGAGATCACAGGGCGTACCGGAACTGACTTCCTGGGTGGAGCCGGGGAAGGGTTTCAAATAAATCCCGGTTACCATTTTCCCGGCGATGCTGGGCATTAACCCAATCCGCTGGATCAGCCCCGAGGCTGGGGCGTGCATGGCGACGGAAACGAAACCGCCGGGCTCGGCCAGCAACTGGCCGCGCTCCACTTCCTGTCCCTCCCGCACCACCGGCACAGCAGCCTCGCCAATATGCTGCGCCAGTGGAATATTCATCACCGGGGCAAAAGGGAACTGGCGAATCGCGAGTCCACGAGTTTGCTCTTTCGACATGGGTGGATGCACCCCGTGGGCGAAGCTCGGGTCCCGGTGGACAAAATGTCCGGCCATTTGACGAAACCATTGCGCAGTCAATTGAATTTTTCCCCGCGCTTAATCCACTTGTCGATATCTTTCGCCGAACGGTCGCCGGGCAAGCCCGGATGGATAATCCGGGCCGTGCATTTTTCCGCCGCCTTGACCAGGTCTTTATAAGGGCCGGCCAATGGATTTTTGATATAGGCTTTCTTGGCGTCGTTGTAAGCAAAAATACCGGGGTTCAGATTAGTGCACTCATCGCAGGCGGTGCACTCCTCGGTATCGATCCAGGGCGCCATATAGGTTGCCGTATCGGCGTCGACAGACACCGCCGGCACTGTGTCGATCGCCGGGCCGGCAGCAGCGGCCACGGCGGCCCCCGCTGTTGCCGGCGCGGCTTCCGCGCCCGCCAGTTTGAGCAGGCCGTCTGTGAGTTTACTGACCACCTGCCGGCGAATCTTATCCTCCAGGTCTGCAGCGGGCGGTGTCTGTTTGCGCGCCACGCCGGCGACCGCTTTCAGTAAAATCCAGAAGTCGCGCCGGTCTTCGCAGGATTCCACCATCGCCTTGGCGACCAACAGGCGGCTCAAACGCTGCTCCCTGTCGACGGTCCAGATAAACGGATACTGCCCTTCCCGGTCGGCTTCCGGCAGTTCGAGAAAATCGGCCAGCGGCACCATGTTTTCATGCCAGGTATCCGGCGGCGCGGTGCGAAAGTGTTTGCGGAAACGCGCCTCGGTCATGGCAAAATCCGCAAACGTCATCGGGACGTCGAGGGTTTTCTCCCGCCCGCCCTCCAGGTACTTGAGGGAATAACGCGGCCAGAGATCGTCAATGGCGGGGTTGCGCTCCAGGTCGAAGCACTCCGCCGGGGTCTTGCCGTTGTCGGGGTTGTAACGGAACAGCGGATAGGCCCGCGATTCGACCGCCAGCTTGGCCTGGCGGTGCCCCATATCATCGCCAATACCGTGTTCCGGCTGGCAGGAGGTATACAGATTGAATAACGCCGGTCGCCGGGTCATCAGTCCCTCAATGAACCCTTCGATCATATGGTTGGCGTTGGCGATAGTGCTCTGCATAACATAGGTGGTGCGATGGGCCATGGCGATCAGCCCGATCTCTTTGCGCGCCTCCTGCTTCCCTTTGATCACCTTGCCGAATTCGGCCATATCCGATATCTGGCTGAAAAAGCCCGAGGTACAAGCCTGACCGCCGGTATTGGAGTATGCCTGGGTATCCAGGATCACGACTTTGAGGGGTTTGCCCGACATCATGGCGCGGGAGAGATTCTGAAAGCCGATATCATACATGGCGCCATCGCCGCCAACCGCCACCACCGGCGGGCACAATTGGAACTCCTCGTCACTGAAGGCCTGCCAATCAAAATAGGTGAAAAATTCATCGTGCTCAGCGGGGTTGTAGTTGCCGGCAACTTCCAGTTCCGCGCAACGAATCGCTTTGAATCCCTCGGCCATCTTCGCCATATGTCCTTCGAACACACCCATGGCCAGGGAGGCAGAATCCTGAAACAGGTGGTTGGCCCAGGGAAACGGGTAGGGATTGAATGGATAGGTGCTGCCCCATACCGAGCTGCAGCCGGTGGCGTTGAGGATACCCATATTAGCGCGCCCCTTGCCACTGGTGCCTTCGGTATAGCGCCACTTCAGGTCCTTGAGCTTGGCGACCAGTTGTGTCATTTTTTCCAGCCAGGCCGGGTCGATGGGTTGACTGCCGGTCAGGTCTTCCATCTGCGCGGCGATATCCGCCAGTGTCAGGTCATCTTCACTTTTACCGTTCGATACCCTGGCCTTCAAAACCTTGGCCATCGACTCGGTATCATCAATATTGACAGCCTGCACCAGTTTTAACTGGATGTGTTGTTCAAGTTTTTGCAGCAGTTCGTCAAGATACGCCAGGTGCCTGGCAACTCGCGGCCGCATCAGGGATTCCACCGTGGCGATGAAAAGGTGCAGGGCGGTTTTTTCCGAACACCCGAGGCAAGCCCCATCGCCGCTGGTCAACCCCAGGTAGGACTCCTTATCCAGCAGGATAGTCTCCAGCGCCCCAATACCCTCCTCGAGATTATCGACGCGAATATAGTTATCCGGGGTGTTGGGCAGGTCCAGCCAGAACGCCCAGTTCTCTTTTAACTGTTTTACCGATTCGTCGGTTTGTGTCACCGGCCGCAAGGCATCGTCGCCACACACGGCCACACACTCCATGCAACCTTTGCAGGTATAGGGGTTGACGGTAATACTCAGCAGTCCACCGGTGCCGACCTGTTGTCTTTCATGCAGCGTGTAATAGGGGCGGGTCAATGCAAACTGAAACCCATCAAGCGCCTCTTCGAAAAGGTTAAATTCCTGCTTGAGTTCAGCTTTTTGCGCATCGGCAAGTGCGGTGCCGTCCGCCAGGCGGTAGTCGCCGACGGTTTTTTCAATCGCCTCGTGTAACATCGGGCCGACGCTGTCGGCCTCTTCAGCCTGATTGAGCCGCTCGCGAAACACAGGTTCCAGCGCACGTACGGCACGGGGCAAATACTTGAGGGGATGCCCGTTTTTCTTCACTCGCGTCACCACGGTATCCAACACCTGTGACACCTCATTGACCAGCCCGGGTATCGCAGTGTCCGGGCAAACGGTGTAGCAGTCGCCGCACCCGGTACAGTTTTCGCCGATAAACTGCGGGTGCTCGAATCGAATACCCGTCATATCGCGGAACAAAGCCGAGGCCGCCGGCATCACACCCAGGCCGATAAAGGGATCGGCAAGGTTGTCGCTGCCCTGGCCGCGGGCGTAGAAACTGCCCGTCTGTTCCCAAAACCGATGGATATCGGTAGCCGCCGCGCCGCTTTGGGGCAGTTTTTTAACCATGATAGGCAGGCTCGGTTCGCTGTGGCGCTCCACCAGGCTCAGCGCCTGCACGCCAATCGGCTGGTCGAGGATTTCCTGCAGCTCGTCAAAACCACGCTGCACCACGCGCACATTTTCCTCGACGACACGGGCGCCTTTATCACCGAATTTATGTTGCAATTGCGCTCGAATGGCGGCCAGTAACTTTTCCTCGGTAAAACCGCTCTGTGACATCACCGGCGCTGCCGCAAAAAACGCGCCTTGAAAAGCCGTGCCCTGCATGCGCAACTGCAGATCGGGGTCTGTCGCTTCCTCGCGGGCAATCTTGAAGGCATCCAGGTAAAAAAGCCGGATGTGTTTGTCGACAATCATCTGCTGATAGTGCTCGGGTATCGCCGCCCACACCCGCTGCGGCGACGGCTTGTCACTTTGGATAATAAAAATCCCGCCCTCCCTCAGACCAGCCAGGGCGTTGGTGTGGTGAAAAACATTGGGGTCCGGTGACAGGACCACATCCACATAGAAATACTCACTGTTGACCCGAATCGGTTCGGGCGCCGCGGACAGGTAGTAAGTGGTCGGCTGCCCCTTTTTTTCTGAGCCGTATTTCGGATTGGCCTTGATATGGTACCCCAGCAGTTCAAACAGGGTCATGGCCAGGTTTTTGCCGGTGGTAATGGCCCCCCAGCCACCGACCGAGTGGAAGCGAACGGTGATGCTCTGCGCCGGCATCAGGTTCGGATTTTCACTGCCGCGAATAGCGAGTTCGCGCAGCTCGGGGTAGGCATCGGCAAGGGTTTGCTGATAGACATCTTGTTTGGGCGTCGACGCCTGTTCGTGCAGGAAATCAATAGAGAGGTACACATGCTTTTTTTGTCTGCCGGCGGGCAACATATTTTCTACCGCCGCAATCAGTCCTTCGGGTTGCAGATCGCGACTACCTAAGCCGAAAGACCCGGAATAGAGGTCCGGGATATCGGTCATTTTTTTATAGTGCGCCAATTCGGGGTGAGGCGCGGCCTTGTCACCCTTACCATTCTCTATGCACTGGCTGACGGCCGCGCGAATCTCCCGCATCAGGGGCAGATCGACCGCCAGCGGCTGGTCGAGCCGCTCCAGCACCACAACGCCCTTTTTACCTTTCAGCATCAGACTTAACAGGTCGGCAGGGAAGGGTCGAAACATCAAAAGATTAACCACACCGACTTTGAGGCCGCGGGAATCACGCAGATAGTCCGCCACCGCCTCGGCGTTGGGAACCAGGCTGCCCTGTCCGACAATCAGGTAATCGGCATCGTCGTGCCGGTAACCCTGGACCCTGGCGTAACGGCGACCGGTCAATTCATAGAATTGGGACAGCGCCTGCTCGGTAAGTTCTTTGAGAGGGTCAAAAAAGAACGGGCGCTGAGCTGCCACGCTCTGCATATAGGCGTCCTGGTTTTGCACCACACCCGCCATCACCGGGTTGTCCACATCCCACAGTTCGGGAATGCGCCGGCGGGTGTCGCCGTAGATAATTTTCTGTGCGGGTGTCGGCGTATCGATAATATCGTCCGGCCGCCCGAGGTATTCCGCAATCAGTGCCGGCTCCGGCAGCAGCAGTGACTCGATCAGGTGGGTTGTCAAAAAACCATCCTGCGCCACGATACCGGGGGTCAGCGCCAGCTCCGCGATACGGTGGGCAATAATATTCAGGTCCGCCGCCTGCTGCGCATTGGCGGCGAACATCTGGAAGAACCCCGTATCATCCACACAGTGGTAATCGTCGTGCCCGGCGTGAACATTGAGCGTGGCTTTGGTCATCGCCCGGGCGCCGATATTCAATACATAGGTCAGGCGCTTGCCCACGGCCGCATACAGTGACTCGTGCATATAGGCGATGCCCTGGCCGGAGGAAAAATTGGCAGCGCGCAAACCGCTCATGGCCATGCCCGCCGTTACCGCCGCCGCGGCGTGCTCGCCTTCCGGTTCGATAAAAATCAACGGCCTGCCGGACATATTGATATGCCCCTGCGCTGTTGCCTGGGCCCACATTTCACCCATCTGTGTCGACGGCGTGATAGGATAGGCGCCCGCGGCATCGCTGGACTCGCGCTCGCACATAATAACGGCGGTATTGCCGTCCATAGCGGCGCGTTTGCCCGGGTATTTGAAGGTTCTGGGTCTGCTCATCTGGTTCGATCCCACTCTTGCAGTCAGTTCGGGAAAATCCTTTTAGGAAAGTCCTACTGGAAAGTTCTATCGAGAAGGTTTTCTTAAGCAGATCCTCTCAAGCAGGTCGTCTTAAGAAGGTCCTCTCAAGAAGGTCCTCTCAAGAAGTTCCTCTCAAGAAGGTCCTTCCGGCAGCATCGAATGGCGGACTATCTTTTTGCTCGCCGCCCCTTTCGTTATCTCACCACTGTCGTCAATCCAGACAATAGCCCCGGTGGGACAGCGCTCGATGGCGACGCGGCTGCCGCGGTCACCGACAGAGTCCCGGCCCTTGGTATAGTCGATCACAGGCAGGTTGTTTTGCATGGTGATAAGATGACCCGGCGCGTCCACCGCACAGCGTCCGCAGGCAGTGCAGGCCACTTCGCAATAACCCCGAATCCAGTCCCCCTCTTCGAGGTTTTTGCAGGGCACCCACAGGTGATGGTCCACGCGCTGTAGGGAAAACAGGTCTTTCGGACAGGCCTCTATACAGTCGCCACAGGCGGTGCACTTGTCTTCATCCACCACCGGCAGATCGTGGTCGTTCATGACGATGGCGTCAAAGTCACAGACCCGCTCACAATCACCCAGCCCCAAACATCCCCACCAGCAACCTTTGCCACCGCCGGCGACCTGCGCCGCAGCGCCACAGGTCGCTGCGCCGCGATAGTGGGCAACCTTTGTTGCCACATTGGCGCCACCCGCACAGGCAAGTCGTGCGACCTGTTTGACTTCCACCCCCGCCTCAACGTGCAAAAATGTGGCGATTTTGTCGCGTTCAGCCTCCGAGCTGACGGTGCACTTGCCGGGTAGCACCGCGGCCGCTACCAGGGCTTCCGCAAACAGGCGGCAACTGGGGTAACCGCAGGCACCGCAGTTATTGTGGGGCAGCATGGCCTCCACCACATCCAACCGCGGATCTTCTTCGACATGCAGTTTTCGGCTGGCAAACAGCAACAGTGACGCGAGCAGGAAGGTCAACACGCCAATCACACCCATTGCCGTCAAAATTGTCATCGCAGTAACCCGCTTGCCACTGTTCTCCTTATCGTTACCCTTGCGGGCCATAACCTCGCTATGGCTATTGTCTGCCAATTTGCCCTCGCCCGGCCAGAGCGGCAATACCGGTTATTGACGCAGATCAATCAACAAATGCGGGAACAGCCGTGTAGCGAACGGACGAAAACCCACGCCCTGCACAATGCCACTGACCTCCACGCATCGCCATTCAATCACCGAGCGGCTCCGCAAGGTCGACCGAGACGACTTCAACACTGCCCAGATAGTCCGGATCTTCAACAATATCCAGGCTGATGCCATCCAGTTTGCGCCGGCCGATTTCCTGCTCAAAATGTGTCCGCAGATGGGCGGCGGAACCGCCTGCCAACACACCCAGACGAACCGACACGGCCCGCAATTGCGAGCCGCGATCGCGGGCGGTGGCGAGCGCAGTATCGAGCAGGCTGCGGATCATACCGGTCTCGTGCATATTTCCCTCCTCGAGGCATGGGTTAACACCTCAATCCCGGGCGAACTCGCCAATAGCGGCCCGCACGCGGTCGGCAAATGCGTCTATGGCCCGGCTGACAGGTGCCGAGAGCGCTGCTCCCGGTTCAAACTGCATACCTTCAATACCGATAAAACAGCCCTCGGGCAGACACCGGCCGAGGGCCTGCCCCAACTGCAGCACTTCTGCCGGCCCGAATCCGTGTGAAGACACCTGCCTGGCGGGACTCACATGGTTGATCAGTTCGCCGAAGGTCAGCCGAATCACCTGCCCCGGCCGCCCCGCGCCTGTCACGACGTCCAGCAGTATCACCGGCCCATCGCTGTCGAGCAGATCGAGTAATTCAGCGCCTGGTCGCCCGGCAAAAACAATATCCGGGTTGGCGGCCGGCGCTTTTTGCGCGAGCACACTGACGCCGGCTTTATTCGCCGTCTCCGTTTTCGGCACCTTTGTTTTTACAACTGTCGTTTTTACAACTGTCGTTTTTACAACTGTCGTTTTTACAACTGTCGTTTTTGCAGCTGTCGTTTTTGCAGCTGTCGTTTTTGCAGCTATCATTTTGGCAACGATAAGCGCCGCGCCATCATCACCGGCGGCGGCGTTACCCAGTGCGACAATCTTCACTGATCAACCTCTTGAGCGGTATCGTCACGGTCGATATCAAGGCGTAAAAAATGCGTGGCGCAGGAGATACAGGGGTCGTAAGAGCGAATCAACTGTTCACACAGGTGCGTCGCCTGTTCATGTTCCTGCTTATCTTCCAGCGCCAGCAGTTGCGGCGTCACAGCCACCAGGTCCGCCTCGATCTGTGCCTGGTTCTGGGAGGTGGGCGGGATGATTGTCGCTTCTTTTACCAGGCCGTCGTCACCGATCTGATAACGGTGGTAAAGCAGACCGCGCGGCGCTTCGGTAGCGCCCGCGGCGATGGCTGCGCGCGCCGTGTAAGCTTCAAACGCAGGCACCGGCCGCTGATAAGCGTCGATGATATCCAGGGCTTCGGCAAGGGCATGGACCAGTTCCAGCGAACGAACCACAATCGATTGATAAGGGTTGCGCACGGGCAAGGTGAGACTACTTTTGTGCAATGCATCCAAGGCCTGCGGATGCAGACGCTGGTGATGGCGGTTGAGGCGGGCCATCGGACCGCATAAATAGTGCTGTCCGTTTTTCAGGCGACTTTGCAGGGCAGTGGAATGGGCCACCTGGGATTCCGTGATCCGGCTGTGAAAATCGGCCACTGCCACCCTGCCCTGCCCACTGATATAGATATGATCCCCCCACTCCAGGGGGTAGTCAGTGCCGTCGAGACAAACAAACGTATAGTCCTGTTCGAATGCCGGGAAGGAAAAACCTGCCGCCCAATGCACGGTCGCCAGGGCATCATTGAGCGCCTCTTGCAGAGTCGGGCGCAAGTCCGCCAGCAAACGCGCCTCAGGCGCGCTGGTAAAACCACCGAGCCGGACACTGACCGGATGTATCGCCCGCCCGCCCAGTAAGGCAATCAACCCATTGCCGGCTTTCTTTATACGCAAGCCCCGCTCGACAACCGCCTTGTGATCGGCCGCCATTGCCATGGCACTGGCATAGCCGAGAAAGTCCGGGGCGTGGAGGAGAAAAATATGCAGCGCATGACTCTCAATCCATTCGCCACAGTAGAGCAGCCGGCGCAGTGCGCGAATCGGTGACGCCGGCACACGTCCCAGGGCATTTTCCAGTGCCCGCACAGCGCTCATCTGATACGCGACCGGACAGATACCGCAGATTCTGGCCACGATATCCGGTACTTCCTCGATCGCGCGTCCGCGCAGAAAAGCCTCGAAATAGCGGGGGGCTTCAAAAATATTCAGGCGCGATTCAATCACTTGGCCGTCTCTGACTTTCAGGTAAAAACGCCCCTCCCCCTCAACCCGGGTCAGCATATCGACTTTGTAGACTTTTTCCCCGTCACTCATGCCGCCGGCTCTCGTCTTCAAAGGCCGGTGCGCCCGCCGTAAACAACCGGAACGAGCGCAGAATCTCCTGCTCCGACTTGCCGATATTTTTCATATGCGCCGCCAGGGACTCGGTGGCAGCCGCTTCCCGGGGACCAAAACAGCCGTAGCAACCGCGCCGAAATGCCGGGCAAATAGCACCGCAACCGGCGTGGGTCACCGGTCCCAGACACGGCGTGTTATCCGCAACCACAACGCACACCGTGCCCCTGCGTTTGCATTCAAAACAAACACTTTCGTTTTTAATCGCCGGCGACCTGCCGCGCAAATAGGCGCTGATCAGCTCCAGCAGCTGGTTCTTATCGATCGGGCAGCCGCGCAATTCAAAATCCACCGGGACATGGTGCGACACCGGTGTGGAGGTGGCCAGACTGGCGATATATTCGGGCCTGGCATAAACCGCTTTTCGAAACTCATCGTGATTGGCAAAGTTGCGCAGAGCCTGGATGCCGCCACTGCTGGCGCAGGCGCCCAGGGTGACCAGTACCCGGGAGCGGCTGCGAATATGCCTGACTTCCCGCAACTGTTCGGGGGTGGATACCGACCCCTCAACAATGGCAAGATCGAACGGCCCATCAGGCCGGGCCGGCGAAGCCCCTTCCGGAAAGTGCACGATATCGATTTTGCCGGCCAACAGCAGCAGCTCATCTTCACAATTCAGCAGCGTTAACTGGCAACCGTCGCAGGAGGCGAACTTAAAAACGCCCACTCGCGGTCGTGCCGCTTTGTTCCTAACAACCATGGTTTAAAACCCTTGTTTGCCAAATAAAAAAGCCAGCCTGTCGTAGCTGAATACCGGTCCGTCCTTGCAGATAAAGTAGGGACCGTACTGGCAGCGCCCGCAGTGACCGGCCGCGCATTTCATATTGCGCTCCATGGAGAGATAAATATTTTGTGGAGGAACCTGCGCCTCCCGCAGCAGCCGCACCACCGCCAGCATCATCACCTCCGGGCCACACACGAAGTAGAGGCCATTCACGGGTATGTCCTTGCGCCGCAGTAAGGTAATCACGGTGCCTACATTACCGGTCCAGTCGCGGGTGCTCTGATCGACAGTCACCGCCACTCTCAAAGCCGGATTTTGCTGCCACTGTTTTAATTCCCGGGTAAACAACAGCGCATCTGCCCGCCGTGCGCCATAGATCAGGCGCACCCACTCAGTGTCGTTGTCTCTATCCTCATTCGCCAAGCTTCGCATCACGCCCCGCAGCGGGGCCAGGCCAATGCCACCGGCAACCACCGTAACGGGCCGATCGCGAGTCTGCGCCATCGGCCAGGCTGAACCGTAGGGACCGCGAATATCCAGCGTCGCGCCGAATTTCAACGCACTAAGCGCCGCGGTAACATTGCCGACACTGCGAATGGTGTGTTCAACAGCCCCCTCGCTATTGCCGGACAAGGAAATGGGCACTTCACCAATACCTGGCAGGGAAAGCATATTGAACTGCCCCGGCTGGTAGTGATAATCCGCCGGCATATTCAATACCAGCGTCTTGACCTCCGGTGCTTCGGCAACCACATCTGTTACAGAAACTTTGGTCGTTGCAAAGAGAGGCGCCGTAGAACTGTCAGCACCCTTGACGGCAATCGGCCGATGCTCGGGCATTGGCACCGGCGGTGCGGCACCGACGCCGATAGCCGCCACCTCTTCGGTCAGGTCAATGCCGACCGGGCACCAGGCGATGCAACGGCCACAACCGACACAGCCGCTGGTGCCGAATTGAGATTTCCAGGCCCCCAGTTTGTGCGTTAACCACTGCCGGTAACGGTCCTTAACGGCGGGTTGAAAGCTGGCGCCGTTGACCTGCGAATGCTGTTGGGAAAAACACGAGTCCCAACTGCGTTCCCGCTGCGGGGGGGCAACGCCCAGGTCGGCTGTCTCATCCACGGAGTAACAAAAACAGGTTGGACACACCATGGTACAGTTGCCACAGGCGAGACAGCGTTCTGCCACGTTATCCCACTGGGGATGCTCAAGGTTGGCAAATAAGAGACCCTCCAGGTTTTCGGTCTCAAGGTGCCGACCCATTTGTTGCCGGCATTGTGCCAGGCCGGCCATCATGTCATCACATTGGTTCTCAGTTGCAGGTTCAATCGGTAGTTGGGCGACAACCTTCTCACCGCGCCGGCTGCCCGCCTGTACCAAAAACGTATCGTCAAATTCCGTCAGGCAAATATCGAAGCCCGATTTCACCTCCGGACCCGTACCCATGGAATCACAGAAGCAGAGGTCGCCGGCCCGCAGGCAATTAACCGCAACGATAAAGCTGGCTTGCCGTCTGTTGTGATAACCGCGATCGATATATTCACCGCCGATAAAAACACGGTCCTGAATAGCCATAGCGGCCAGATCGCAGGCGCGCGCGCCGATAAACGCGGTGGCGACGGCATTGTCGTCGGATTGACGCCACAGCCCGGCCGCTTTGTCAAAAGTGGCTCGATGCAAGGTTTCCCTGGCCGGAAACAGATACTGTTTCCAGGCGTGCGGCCCCACAACAAAATCGAAAGCGCGGTTATCCCCCGTTTTTTGCAAACGATAGCTGCCCGGTGCCTGTCTGTCCGTCCAGCCCACAGGCAAATCCGCCGTAGTGGCTATATCGCCAATGACGATAGCACCGTTGCTGACAGTCGGCCCGAGTAACCGAAAGCCCTTTTTGGTTAACAGCGAAAGCAGTTTTTCCAGGCCGGAGCGCGGCATGGACTTGAGCCTGTCGGCCTTTAACTCAGTCATCCCTGCTCCCGAATATATCCAGAAACTGCAAGCGGCTGCCCGCAAGCCGCTGGCCAACGGCAGCCAGCGCGTTTTTCATGATGCGATAACCGATCTCGTGATCCGCCTCACACAAATCACGCACCGCTGTCGCCGTCACGCGTAGCAGGCGACAGGGTTTTAACGTGTGTGCTGAAGCCTGCCAAACACCGTCCGGCAAGAGTGCAGACCAACCCACCAACTGACCCTTAGAAAGCGTTGATACAGTGGTTTCATAGTGGGCTCGTCCCGGAATCGAGACGGACAATGCTACGCGCCCCTCCAGCAGTACATAGAAGTAATCCGCCTGTCCACCTTCACGCAGGAGTTCTGTATCGACGGGAATATCCACGAGCGTGAAGAGAGCGGCGACTTTTTCCAGCCGCAGGCGGTCAAGGCCCTCGAAGAGGCTGAGTTCGCGAAGTAACTGACTGTCGACAGCATTTTGGGCACTTGCCATTTATCCCCCAAGCGGCGTTGACGAAACAGCAACATAACTATGGAGGGTAAAGCGCTTTTTACCTTGACGCAGGTCAGTATTCAGATTTTTAGCGATATAACGACATTCAAATCGCCTATTAAGCCAATGATATCCACTTAAGACCGTCATCGGAGGGTGGTGTTGAGTAAAGTGACTCACCTTAAACAGTTGGTTTTACTACGGTATTGACACGTGTCGACAAGGACTTTCAGCTTGGGATATCCAGGCTTTGGACTCTATTTGCACGCCAATCTGGTGCGGTTCACCAGCCAGCCTGACAGAACTACGGCGGGCGCGAGGTCCAGCAAGCTCGCCAACTCATTGATTTCTTTTAAAAAAAGAGGAGCATGCTGCAATTGATGTGGGTCACAACAAATTTAAACCTCGAACGCCATAATTCCCAAGGCGTATTGAGCCACTGGTATTTTTGACCTCACAGCTTGCAGGACGGCACTCACAGTGAACAACACCCGATTAATCAAACTGCTGCGCTACTCTGCGCGAATAACCTTGGCCGTTGTCGCCCTGTCCTGGTTCGGCTTTGCAGTGTTGTCCGGTGCGGGAAACGGTCTCCGTGGACTACTGGCAAACCTCCCCAATACCCTGCCATGGCTGGGCCTGGCCATCGTTGTCTATGTAGCCTTTCGCTGGGAACTGGTGGGCGGGGTGCTGGTTCTGGTCACAGGTTTGGCGTCAGTGGTCTTTTTCAATGCGTGGGCGGCACCGATTGTCCTCGTTGGCGCGTCACTCCCGGTAATTGCGGCCGGTACCGTACTGCTCGTCTGCTACTATCTTGATCAGCACGGCAGCAAGCCATGATCCCGTCGGCTGCCATTTGCTTCAGCACTTTCAAACTTCATATCTAATTCAATATCTCTGTTGCTTAAGTTAACTTACTCCTGCGCTGGGTAACACCACCTAACCAGCAGCAATCGCGGCAAATCGAAAAGTCTTTCTGCGTTAGCCAACGCCTAACTCGGCTGTAAAACCGAGGAAGAAATTTTTTAAATTATAAAAAATAGGTTTCAGCATCACGTATATGTATAAAACATTGAAAAAAAACGGTATGCGCTCTTTATTTTAATGTAAAATATCAAAAGCGTTTTCCAGATGCAGGTTGGCATATAAATAAGGAACGTGTTTTTACATACGAATAAGAGACAGGTTTTTATAAAAAGTAGGCGTCATCCCAACACAACACCTCATAATGAGGATACAGATTACCTCAAATTAGGCTGGTAGTTCTATGCCAACCGAGAACCTGGAGGGCGTTAATGAAAAGTCGATTCACTACGGATAGGTCACCAAGACAGTTGACATATCTTATTGGGCTTTTTTTCCTGATTCAAATTCAACCGGCACCAGCCTTCTCCTGCATGCCATTCGACCTGCAAAGAAACTATGAGAACTTCCACAGCGTCCTCGTTGCCGAGATACTCGCCTGTTCAGTAGAAATCCGTGAAAACGCTCAGAACACAAGAACCTGCAGTATTAATGCCACCGACATATTCAAAGGTGAAGCTAGGGATTTCGTCATCGACGGCAGCCACGCATTCTACGAAAAGCCTTTAGTCGCCGGTGAGTCGTACTTGTTATTCCTCAATGAAGATGGCCTATCGCCCGTTTGCAGCGGCAAGGGCATAGTCGACCCGGAGGCGAGAAAAGTATCTCTAAAAGAAGTCATAGAAGCTACCAATGCCGGCGACACTGCTAAGGTGCGACTGCGCCAGCACGCCTACTTCATACTGACCCAGCTCAAAAAGCTGCGTGATTACCGCGATGGAAAACGTACCGGACTGAAGGATTATTGGCTATTCGAAGATAACGGCTATCACTGCAGTCTCACCCAGCTCAACAACGACCTCTCCGAGCTACGCATTGATATCCGGTTCTCCTATAACGATGACTTCACCAAATCATCGACTGAATTTCCCATTAAACAAATCATCCCACAAACAGAAAAACAGGTGCAGCCCGCACTTGGCAACCTGCAGATGTCGATCTACCTGCCTCACCCTGTCCGAATTCAAGACAAGCCAGGTGAACTGATCATCGATGGCACAAGCTATTTATTTAAACCGCGGCTGGAGGAAACCTATTTACCCACAGAGCCGTTGGAACTTTTATCGCAAAACAGTAGCTATCATATTTACGGTCAACCTGCTACAGACATCTTGGCGAGACTGGAGCGGCAACCTGAAATAAAGTTTCGGACATATATTGAAGAGACAAATAGCAAAGGCAATGCGATATCGGATGATCGGAAATTGTATATTTCCTCTAAACCGATGCCCAAGGCTTCTACTGCTGTGGTCAACGGCGGTTATGAATACCCGATTGATACATTTGGCATTGACGAGGCACTCTCTAAATTTGTCGCGTGCAGGAAAACGTGGCGTTTGAAATTAAAGGAATAGTCAAGACTCGGCCTTGGTTTTCAATGTGTATTTATCGATCTTTCCGTTTGCCAGCATGGGTAAGTTTTCGACGATATGAAATGACTTTGGCACTTTATAGTTTGCGAGGACGGTTTTGGCATAAGCTCGGATGGCACCTTCGTCAAGAGTCGGGTCGGATGCGATGATATAGGCTTTACCAACTTCTGCATAAAGGGGATCAGGTATGCCGATTACAGCTGCCATGGCAACGGCGGAGTGACTTTCCAGTGCTTTTTCAACTTCTGCCGGATAAATATTGTAGCCGCCGGATTTAAACATCTCCGACCGACGACCGACAATGATAAAGGCCCCGTCTTTACGCCGTTTCGCTAAATCACCTGTTTTTAACCACCCGTCTTTCGTAAAGGCCGCAGCTGTCGCCGCGGGTTGACGCCAGTAACTTTGCATCAGAAAAGAACCGCGTACATAAATTTCCCCGACCTCGCCATCGAGCGTTTCCAGACCATCAGAATTAAATAAGTTCACCTCATACTCAGGGGGCGGCCAGCCCACAGTGTACGCGAGAGTCTCGTCGTCATAACCCTCGCCGCGTAGAAAAATAACGTTGCCCGTTGTTTCCGTCATGCCATAGACATTGCCAAGATTAGGACAGATTTTCCGTAATCGGCGCACCAGATCAAGAGGGGCTGGATTGCCGCCCCAGATAATAGTTTTAAGTGAAGACAAGTCGACGTCTTTAGGCGGTTCACCGGGAAATGTCATTTGCAGCATCGCTGGAATTTGGCCGAGAGATGTGATGCGACGCTTTTCTATTTCTTTCAATATGCCCTTGGGGTCGAAATCACGCATAAAAACAATTGAACCGCCGCCAACAAGGGTATTGCAGCAGACATCCCCAACACATGCAATATGATTTATGGGAAAGTTGCAGAGGACTATGCGTGCATCAGCCTCTGTGCTGTATTTCGCTTCAGTTCGTCCACAATAGATGAGACCCTGGTGGTTCAACATTGCACCTTTCGGCGAGCCACTGGTGCCGGACGTATAGACAATCAGACAGGAATCTGTTGACGCAACAGCGGCACGGACCTGATTTAAGAAGGTTGCAGCTATTTTTTCACCTCGCTCCAAAAAATCGCTCCAGGATGAGTTTACTACCTCGCCCGCAGCGTCCGGAAGGCTAATAATTTGCGATGACAGGTGTGCTTCATCCAAAATTGCAGACAATTCTTGAGCGTAGTCACGCCCGTCAATTTGTGTGCGGCAAAAAACAAGAGTCGGCATACTATCCCTGAGCGGATGAGTCAACTCTCTTTTTGAGTATTTTGGATTTAGCCCGACCCACACAGCACCAATTGACACTGTCGCAAGAAAGACCAAAAAAAAGTCGGGGCCGGGCTGATCCAGCAGAGCCACACGGGCGCCGCGCTTAACACCGGCGGCAAGCAAAGCCTTTGATATCGTATTCACCGCTAATTGTGCACTCGAGTACGACACTACCTGGTCTTCGCAGAAAAATGCGGCCTTTTCAGGAAAGTGCTCAGCGCCGTAAGCCAAATATTCATCAATACGGTCAAAAGCCTTTGGAAGACGGGACGGATCATTTGACTTGTGTCGATACTCAATAGGCATTTTTTTACTACTCGTCATAAACAACAGGTAACACCAGATGAGATGTGTATTTTGGTGAATAGTGAACTGAATTGGTGGCGATGCGACCTTCTTTTTCATCGAAGTTTGCCCCGCCCGTATTCAAATTTCGATCAAATCGCGGGAAGTTGCTGCTGGAAACCTCCAACCGGATTTGATGGCCTTTCAAGAACACGTTACTGGTGGCCTGCAGGTCAATTTCAACCTTATATACTCGACCTGGTTGCAGGAAGTGTTCGCGATCATATCCTTTACGCCATCGCATGCGTGTAATGCCGTCAACGATATTGAAAGCGCGACCATCCGGGTAGACATCCACTAATTTAGCGGTAAAGTCGGTATCTGGCATATCTGAAGACACAAAAAGCACGGCTTTAACCGGACCGGTAACATCAATGCTTTTCTTCAGAGGCGCAGTAGAATAAACCAGTACATCCTCCCGGAGTTGTATATCACTCTGGTCGTAAGCCCCTTCTGCACTCTTGCCGTCTTCAACAGGGACACAGCAGGTTGGCCCGCCGCGCGTGGGAACGGGATTGAGAGGATTGTAGAGAAACGTATCGCGACCGGGTTTGCTTGGCGCATCGGACTTAAGCACACCATCACCTTTGCGCGATCGGGCGCCGCGGGTGCTGGCTAAATAGAATTTTGTAAACCGGGTATTTGATACAGGCCAGGACTCAGAAGTGCGCCAGCGATTTAGGCCCATCTGATAATATTGCACCACCGGCATTTCGTTGATGCCATTATTAACGCCCCTTAGCCAATGGTCGAACCAATTCAGGTAGAGCTTCCAGTAATCGAAGCGCGCATCACCTAAATTGCGGTGCCCAACCAACGTTGAGCCGCTGAGACTGTGTTGCATACAATGGGTGGTCGGATCGATAACGATGCGATGATCGTCGCCAAGGTCTCCGGAGTGACTTTGAAAGTGTTTCAGTTGGCTAAAGACATCTGCGGGACCGTAATCATACCAACTTTCAATAAACAGGGCGGGCACAGCAATCTCATCGCCATCGCGCAGATAGGGAAACTGATCCCAATAGGGGCTTTTTGGCGAATTCGAGATAAAGGATAGAAAGTCGTTGTCCGGGATCGCCTTGTCATTAAGCGCCGCAGCGACAGGCAGGGTCAACATTAACGGCCAGAATCTCCCGGTGTAATTCGGCGGGCCCTCAATGCGTTGCGGCACTTTGCGCCCATGGCTGGTAAACCATGACAGCCCCATAGCGAGCTCAAAGGCACCGCCGTTCCAGAATGCAAATTGCCGGTACCGACCGCCGGCACCGCCGCTTGCGCCGGCCGATGCGATAGGAATGGCAGCACGCCACGCAGCATGCTTCAGCCGTGCGGCGGTGACCTGGTTTTCACCTAAATAGGAACATCCGAAGGTACCGATTTTACCGTTCGACCATGGTTGGCGCACAATCCAGTCCATAGTGTCGTAGCTGTCGACATCATCGTGTGAAGTGGGAGCGAAAACCCCCTCCGAATCGAATTTGCCGCGCACATCCTGGACGGCGACCGCGTAGCCGTGGGTTACAAATGTAGCAACGGTGCCCTGTACAGAGTTGTCCGGGTGAAATGCGTCCTTATCGTAGGGCGTACGAATTAAAATAAGCTCAGTCGGGGTTCTATTTTGCGGCAGATAAATATCGGTACTGAGCGAAATTTTGTCGCGTGTTAGTACAGCTTGTGAGGATAGTAAACGCCAACTATAGCGGCCTTCTGGTCGAGCGACAGGAGCTTTGCCGCTAAAAGGACCGCTAAAATGAGGAGGCCGTTCCGCCACAGGCTTTGGCCAAGCCAGGATAGGGATTGTGGCCAGTGCGAGTTTGCTGACAAGCACTAACCGTATCTTCCAGGCCTTTATCGACTTAGCCATCTGCGAATCTCGTGTATATGCGCACGTTGACATTCAGTTTTGAGGGTTCGACTTTTCTGAGTTCGGTGCAAATGCTTGTCCGAATGGGCTGTCGGCATACCAGCGGGGCGAAACGTCTGCGTCGGCGACCATCTGGGTGATAAGTGCGCTGATCTGCGCATACCGCGCCGCCGCCACCCAGTTGAAAGGCAACCCGGGGTCGTCGCTTGGCTGGTGGTAGTGCTCCCGCAGGAAGGTTGCGCTAATAGGGCTGCCCCTGGTCTTCTCGGCGGTCCTGATCGACAGTGCCGGAACCCCCTTTTCAACAAAGCGATAGTGATCGGAGCGCGTGAAGTGACCCTCTGCAGGTGAAGGGTCGGGAACATGACGCAGGCGCATTTGCGCGGCAGCCCGGTTTACTGCCAGTTCAAGCGTTGAGTGCGCGGCGCCAAGCGCAATAATATCCGTAAAATCAAACAGCAAGATCGGCATATCGAAATTTAACACAGCCACGATCCGCTCTCCATCAGGGCGAATGGGGTGATTGGCAAGATAGTGAGAACCGACCATGCCGTCCTCTTCCGCCGTTAGTGCGGCGAACACTACAGACCGTTTTGGGGGCGTGGGCGCTTCGGCGAGTAGCCGGGCAATTTCGATCAGCGCTGCAATTCCGGCGGCGTTGTCCATTGCACCATTATAAATGGGATCGTCTGTCCGCTGCTCCATAACGCCTATATGATCGAGATGTGCTGTCAACAGAACGGATTCTTTGGAAAGCCTGACATCGGAGCCGGGCAGCATGGCAACAATGTTTTCGCTGGTCAACGTTCGCATCGCACTGGTACGCTCGATGCGGACGGCGGCACCCAATGGGAAGCCGCGCGGTTTGCCGCCGAGCTGATCCGCTTCTGCCAGAATCGATGCAAACGACTTCTGCGCTTTTTCAAACAACATCTCCGAAGCCGATCCGGTTAGGCGCGCCGTCGCACGATTGGCGGACGGTGCCGGAGATGCTTCACCTTGTTCGTTCACCCATGTTGTTATCGGCCGCGAGAATGTCTCCTTGATAAGACGCCACGGCCGGCGTTTTAGTGATGCCGATGTCTCCAGCTCAATGGTTGCAACAGCGCCGCGTCGACGGGCAGCGGCGGTTTTCTGCAAGGCCAGGTGAGCACCTGTTGCGCCCGGCAAATCGCCAGGAAAGCCGTTTAAGAAAACTGCGACTTTGCCCCGGAGATCGAGCCCGGCATAGTCATTCAGCCCGTGCTGCGGCGCATCAATGCCGTAACCTACAAAAACAGCTTCACCCTCTACAATCTCATGGGCCGCGGTGACCGAAGGCCCTATCATTATGTCCTCGTTGTCGCCGTCGAGGCGCTGGCCGTTGATCCTTATACTGGGCTTTGCAGCCGTCAACCCGGCGCGAGACAGAGGAACATGCTGATAAAAACTGCTGTTGTCTCCAACTGGCGCCAGCCCAAGTGCCGAAAATTGCGACGCAACATAACGGGCTGCAATTTTATAGCCTTTCTCTCCCGGCTTGCGTCCTTCCAACGCGTCATCAGCGAGAAACGTGATATGTGCCTTCATAGAATTGGAAATGGACTTATCGGGGACTATTTGTGTTGACGCCGCTGCCGCCGCTGCAGTTAAGAGAAAAGCCGTTATCACTACCTGCGCCGCATTGATCATTAGCAAGCCTGTTTCGTATCTGCCTAAAACTTTGCCTAATCATCGCCTTGAATCAATACAAAAACAAGTATTATTCTTTTTTAAGGAGATAAAAATTTATCTCGCAAAACAATTTTTTATCTATATTATTGATTTTTATAGAAAATTAAATATAGCCTCAACAACTCAAGTGGTTTTACCCCTTGAAAAAAGATTATAACTATAATTAAGATTAGAAAAAGGACTGAAGGCGACAAGCGGACAGGCAGCAGATTATACGCTCACATAACAACTGCCTATTGTTTAGCAACACGTAACCATGGCCCGACAGCCGATCGCGGCTACCCCATAACCGTTAAAACGGAGACTTCGGCGTATCGATAGCGATGTAACAAAATCAAAGCAAAATAGCGACAAGATCTCGGCTCTGTCTTATGCCGCAGGCTCCTTTGGAACCGGCGTATTTTCGACAGTGCCGTCAGTACTGCTGCTTTACTACTGCACGGAGACGCTGCTTCTTGCTCCCCAGGCTGTTGCGATCATCTTGGTTTTACCTAAGCTGTGCTCTATCGTTTGGGACCCTTATGTCGGGGCATGGTCAGACGCAGTTAGATCGTCATGGGGGCGCCGACGACCGTTTATGATTGTCGGTGCGGCCGGGACCAGCTTACTGTTTGCAGCAGTGTTCAGCCCGCCCGACTTCACACCACCGTTGCTTTTATTGTGGGTGGCCCTGGCCTACTTCACAATGAATGCGTTCTATTCGCTTTTTGCTGTGCCGTATACCGCCGTGCCCGCCGAAATCGCCGGCAACGGGGCGATGACGCTACGCCTGGTCGGTGCGCGCATGATGGTCCTGATGATCGGCATACTGGCCGGCGCAGCGGGCGCTCCTGTTTTGATTGCGGCGTTTGACGGCGGTCGCGATGGGTATGCGGCAATGGGCACCATCGTCGCCGCCGCATGCTTTATCGCAATGCTGCTTCCGATCAGAATGCTAAGCCGGCACGATTACTTTAGCGATACATCCTGGAGACCCCCCTCTATTGGCAATCATCTTGCCGGCATGCGGGTGACCCTTGCGAATCGAGCTTATCGCTGCCTGCTTTTCTCTTTTCTGGCACAGGCGGCCGCCTACGGCGGTGTTTCGGCGGCACTTCCTTACATTATCAGCCAGATGCTGGGACGCAACGAGGCAGATATCGGGGCGGGCCTTGGTGTAGTCATTATCGCGTCATTCGCAACGGTGCCAATATGGACGATAGCGGGTAAACGACTGGGTTTTGCCGCCGGCATTGCCATTGCCGGCATAGGGTACGCTTTGGCCACCATGTCTCTGGCAATCAGTATTTATGTTGCTGGGAGCTGGGGAGTTGCGCTACTACTGATGGGAGTCGCGGGCACCTTTTTCGCCGGCTTACAGGTACTTCCTTTTTCCTTTGCCGCGGAAATTGTGCGCAGCACCGCCCCCGCGGAGGAAGCCAAGTTCGCCGGCCTGTGGGTGGCCGCTGAAAAATTCGGCCTCGCCGGGGGAGCCGCGATATTAAGCCTGGTACTAGCACTGGGTAATGATGCTGTCGTTTCCACGCTTTATGCAGGGATTGCACCCATGGTGCTGGTTTTGTTGTCGCTGCCCTGGCTGTTCGCTTCAACTCGCACTGCGTGAGGGACAAACAAAGCAGAAGGACAAACAAAGCAGAAGAACAAACAAAGCATCAGGCTTATGCGTGGATAAGGGCAAGCCACTCTGCTGTCATAACGGGCTTGTCGTCATTATCGGCTTCTACCGTAACATCAAATACCAAAAGATATTGCCCCGGCTCCCGCTCACTAACAGACCGGCACTTGAAGGCAGCGCGCAGGCGGCTGCCGACAACAGCCGGCCGGATAAAGCGCACACGATTGAACCCATAGTTAATATGCTGGCGGGGCACGCGCCGATCAGCCAGCATTCCGGCAAAGTGCGTGAGCAAAGACAGGGTCAAAAAACCCTGCGCGGCGGCAACACCGAAGGGCCCATCGGCGGCCTGCCTGGGGTCGATATGATGCGGATCAAAGTCAAGCGTTATACCGCCGAAGGCGGTGATTCGATCCTGCGTCAGCTCAAGCCAAGGTGTTACGCCCAAGTCCTGCCCTGCTAAATCGTCGTAGTTACTCACATTCTGCATGCTTGGCTCACTCATTTGTTTAACCTTTATGTTACTTGACTTCAGAGGAAAAGCTCTCTGAGATGACACTGAATAATCGTGAATTTTCAGGCCACCGGGATAAGGCTGATCTTCGGTAAATGCAATGGCAAAGCCTGCCTCAGAGCCACTCTCTCATTACAGTGCGACTGAATCTTGCATCAAAAATAAAAGAGTGTCAATCTGTTTAACAAATGCTGAAAATAGATTTTTTACAAAATTCAGTACATTTTTACTTATTTATTTCATTAAAAAGTGAAATTTTGTCTAATTCATATAAATATTAGTTTTTATATCTATACTCTTGATAATAAAAAAGAGTAATAATATTTTTAAATATGTGTTTTCACCACAATGAAGTGCACCTCCCTTCAGCAGAAACTGAAGGCCATAGTTCGAAGCAATCCTGTCTGGACGACTTCTTGTAGCGGTATAGGAGGCTTAAAACGAATCGAAAAAAGTGCGCTTGATGCAATACCCGCTTACAGCTTATGCAGCGCCGTTTGTGCTACACCCGACCGACATGACCGACGAGGACACTGGCTGGCCTGGCACCCGCCTGATCAGCATCTTGGCCGAGATAGAAGACATGCCGACCCTGACGCCATCACCCTTTGATGCTTCACTGCGCATCGAGGGTGTGCCCAGAGCGGAGCTGCGGACACTGATTGATCGCGCAAGTTTGCCCAGGCCTATCGCCACCGCACGACCGCAACCCGCAAACATAGTCGCCAAATAAATTTTTGCTAAATCTGATAACTCTAAGCAGGCGACGCAAACTGTATTTCGCGGTGCTACTAAGCCGAGTTCGGTATGACCGCCGATCGCCGGAAGGAAAGCAGCAAAACAGCAAGCCGAAGCAGCTAATTTCCACCCCACAACCTGCAAACTGCCACCTCAGCCGAGCCGCGACATCCCGATTCACCGTTATTTAGGGTCAAGGGGGGGCATATCCCACACAGGTCCAAAGTTGGATAAAACGCCCAAAGTTGGTAAACTCCCCTCACTCAGCCCGTCTGCAGGGCCTCTTATATCAATGTCGATCCGCTTGTGATCATCGCAATCAGCGTTTACCAGAAAGTATATTTTGAATGCCAACTACACCGAAAAAGCGTCAAAGCGTAAAGGGGGCCAGAACCCGAAGACTCATCAAAGACGCATTTATCGTGCTTTATGGGCGTTTAAGTTGGGCTGAGATAACGTTAGATGAAATCCTCAAGGCGACAGGGTTGACCGTCGGCGCTTTTTACTTTCATTTTTCGAGCAAAGACGAACTTATTGAGGAAATCGCGGTTGAGACCTGCAAGGGATATCACACCGTTATCATCGATGAAATTAACTGGGACTGTGACTTTTTCGAAATCGCCCACCAGATAATTCATCACTATTATCAAAGCTATATACGCAACCCCGTCCTTTCTCGACTGATGTATTCGGTTGTTTTTCGTCGTTCAACGGCACATGCGGTTTGGCTTGAAAGCCGCAAGCCACTGCGCGAAAAAATCGAACAGTCAATTCACGGGGCTCTATCCGATCACTCTGCGCAAACACCTGTCGATGTGGCTTTCACCTCTCACCTGCTGTTGTCAAGCCTCGAGGACTTCCTGTTTGCCGTGTTTATGTCAAAAGGCAATACCGAGCTGTCGAGCCTGGCATCCGGACCGGATTTTTTCATCAGACAACAGGCTATCATTTGGTATCGGAGCGCACTTGGCAAAGACCCAACCCACAAGCTGGCCGGTCGTACTCCAAATAGAAAAAACGCTTAAACCAACATTTCGATGCGCTCTGATTTGTGCCGACTTTGGCGGCAGAGCTGTCGGCGATTGTATTTGCGCAAAGCACAACTTTTCATCTTCATCTCCTACCGAAAAGACCATGAAGGGCGCTAAAGCGTCGATCCACTACCTCGAGCCTAGCCCGAACTTGCCAAGCTTAAAATAAGCGTCATTGCAGCATAGACGCACCAAACAGAATATTATTTCTTTTTGGTATAACGCATTCAAACAGGACCTTGAGACCATAAAAATAGGCTCTATGCCTAATTTACGCGTATATCCGCACTGAAAGCCCAAGATACCTTACTTGTATCGGGTCAACATTCTGTTGCTTGACATTTAAAATAACATAGGTAAGCTCTGTTTTATAAATCATATGATCAAATTTTGAGCTGCTATTTGAGCGACTAGGAGGGGTGGATGAATAATAAAGTGGGGTTAACTTTACGGCGCAGTGTGTTGGTGACGGGCAGCGCTGCATTGCTGGCAGCGCCTTTTGGTGCGTCTGCACAGGCAGATGGTATTGCGCGGACAGAAAGTCCAGCAGGTCCGGCAGATCTCATAGAGGTAATTGTGGTGACCGCCGCCAAGCGGGAACAGAATCTCCAAGATGTGGCTGTTGCGATTACGGCGATTGACGGTGAACAATTGGCGAACACGGGGGCCACGGATATCAGCGATTTCGTTGCCCGCGCTCCCGGACTGGCTTTTCAACGAGCGGATCGATCCTCTAATCAACTGTCGATACGTGGCTTGACCAGCTTCACCAGATCTGCCTCCGAATTTCCAATGGTTGGCGCCTACTTTGACGAAGTACCGATCAGCGAAACCAGTATCCCGGATATCGGTTTGATCGACCTGGAGCGTGTTGAGGTGTTGCGTGGACCGCAAGGCACGCTCTACGGGGAAGGGTCGATGGGCGGCACCATTAAGTTTATCAGTGTTAAGCCAAATTTTGAGATGATCGAGGGCTTTACCACTGCCGGGGCTTCGACAACCCGATCCGGTGGTGAGAATTACACGGTTTCCGGAGCCGTGAACCTGCCGCTCGTCGAGGACCTTGCCGCCGTCCGTATTGCCGGCTTCTATGAAGATGACGGTGGTTTTGTAGACAATGCCGGCAATGGTCAAGAAGACGAAGACGCCTATGAACGCCAGGGTGTCCGGATTTCTGTTCTTGTTGAGCCAACTGATGCGCTATCCGTGAATTTAACGGCGATGCATCAGTTATTTGAAGGCGGCATTCCATCAAATGTTTTTCCGACCAATGATCCAGGTCTAACGCCGCCGGGATTAACGACATTTGGCGATGAGGTTGCCTACCGTCTGTCGCCGACATTTTCGGAAGATGAGGCCAGCATCTTTAATGGCGTCATCAGCTACGATTTCGGTTTTGCAACACTAACATCATCCACTTCGTACTATGATCGGGAGCGCAACGGTGAGCTTGACGAGACGACTACGGCCCGCACTGTAGAAGCGGCGCTTACGCCTCTGACGACCACGCTCGGTCTTGGCCCCTTCGTATTGACCAACGGTATCCAGACTGTCTATGCCAGCGGCAACGAAACCTTTGCACAGGAAGTGCGCCTGACCTCAAACGACGATACCGGTTTGCGCTATACCGTTGGCGCATATTATCGGACGCGGGATGTTTTCTCTGACAGTGATACCCGGGCCTCCGACATTATTCCGCTAAATACCACTCTGCTGGGTCTCGGCTTGAGCGGTAACCCCGACTATGCTGGAGAACTGCAGATTGCGACCGCCGATGTGTCTTATCGCCAGTACGCGGTGTTCGGTGAGGCGACGTACGCCGTTACGGATCAGCTGGATGTGACCGGCGGACTGCGTTACTTCGAGGAACGTGTGCGCGGCGATCAGACGGCTGTAGCAATTGATGCCAGTACACCCGGGCCAACCTTCTTAACGATCATTACATCCAGCTTCCCGGAAGTTGAAACAACCGAGGATAAAACACTGTGGCATTTTGGGGCGTCTTACCACTTCGCCGACGACCTGATGGCATATCTCAGCGCGGCTCAGGGCTTTCGCCCCGGCGGCGTAAACGCCCGTGCCAATCCCACCCCCGGAGCCGACTCTCCGCTTGCCTTCGAGTCTGACGAGGTGACCAGCTATGAAGTTGGGCTGAAGTCGCAATGGTTCGACGGGGCTTTGACCCTAAACGCCGCAGCGTACATATCCGATCTCAGCGACGCCCAGTTCGAGGATGTACGGGATGGGCTGTTTCCGGTTGTCCGCAATGCAGGGGGCGCCGATATCAGCGGTTTAGAGTTCGAAGCCCTTGCCGCTCTGACACGTAACCTTAAGTTTGGCGCGACACTATCATTTTTAGACGCCGAGTTTTCGCAAGATGCGCTGCCGTTTACCACACCTGCCGGCGACGTTAATTTCATTGTTCTTGATGGACAGGCATTGCCGGTCGCCCGGGATTACTCCGCGAGCGTATTCGCAGACTGGCGGTCGTCCTTGAGCAACACAATTGGCTTTACAGCCTATGTTGATATCAGTTATGCCGGAGAGGCCGAGGTCAGCACAGTTCGGGCCGATACGGGCGCGCCCGGTACGTTCTACACCCTTGACGATTATGTGCTTGCCAACGCGCAAGTCGGCCTCGAAATCGAGGACGTTATTCTGACGTTATTCATCGACAATGTGTCAGATGAGTTTGTGGAATACGGAGGTACTGTAGCCGACGGAATTTCCCGCAACAAGCCAAGAACAATAGGCCTGCGTGCACGCATGGACTTTTAGCTAACGCGTATTAAAATAGAAAGTCAGGTATAACCAGGCACTCGATGATGCGAGGTTTCTTCTCGCATCATCGCCTCGAAAGGTCTCTCCTCTCCTGCTTATTCAGATTTAACCCACAGAGGCGTTTCGTGCAGCAAATTTTGATGCTGACGGTGTCTGTATTGATTGTAATATCAGCGTTCCTTTAAGGAGAAGTTCTATGAAGTCTGGGTTCACGGTTGCCTGTGTGGTGGTCGCGTTGTCAGCGATATCACTCGCTTATGCGGATGCACAGATTCGCTGGCTTGATCAATGCCCGGTTGGCGCGAGTCCCGAAACGCGTTGCGGTGAGCTTTTGGTTCCGGAACGGCGCGACTTGGCGCAGAGCCGCACAATTGTTGTGCCGATTGCGGTCATTCCGGCCCCGGACCAAACCAGCAAAGCGCCCGATCCATTTTTATTCCTTATGGGCGGAACCGGTGGCGGCTTCAGCGTTCTGCGCGATGTCGCCGCTCTGCCTTCGATTATGAATCGCGACGTTATTGTGATGGAGCAGCGCGGCAACCCGATGGCAACACCCTTTTTTGGCTGCCCTGATGTGCCTTTCGCCGATCGGCTGCACCTCGTTTACAACAGCAACGTTACTTACACTGGTGAGGAATCGGTGAACGCATGTCGCCGCAACCTGCTCGACCAGAACATTGATCTGCAGGCGTACACCACGCCGTCTGCCGCGGAGGACCTCATTGCCCTGAGACAGGCTCTCGATATCGAGTCATGGAATGTCTATGGCGTATCCTATGGCGGGCGTGTCGCTACAACCTTGATGCGTAAAGATCCCAAGGCGATCCGCTCTGTTGTCCTGGACTCTGCACAGATCACCGGCACCTGGTTTTCGCCGTGGGAGCGGTTGAGTGCGATCGGAACGTTTTTCGACCGTTGCGCCGCTGCGCCCCATTGCGGCGCGCTTTACCCCAAGCTCCGTAAAATCTTCGAGAAAACGATAAATCGCTTACATAAACGCCCGGAGTCTATTCTTTATGCCGGGAAGAAAGATCGGATTGACGCCGAAAGCTATCTACATCTTGTAGTTTGGTCCCTGTACCAGATGGGTTTGGACGCCACGTCGCGCCTGCCGGCGGCAATCCTGGCATCAGGAGAGGGTGATTTCAACGCTCTTCTGGCAATCAATTCGATCTATGCCGGATACAAACCTGCTTATGTACCGCCCAATACGGGCTACAATCCGTTGGAAGTGCATAACGCCCAACAGATTAGCATGTTATGTGCTGAAGAATTTCCCTACAACCGCAATGATAAGGGCAGACAAAAGGCCGTTCGCGAGGGATGGAACGAGACAACTGTCAAAGTGCTTCAAGCCATAGAGAAAGTGGAGCGTCAAATTTGCGATCAGTGGGGTTTTGAGCCTGATGATCCGGCGCAGGCGCAGGCGCCGGTCGGTGACCGTCCCACATTGATTTTGTATGGTGAGCACGACACAATTGCACCGCCGTCCCATGGACGAATCGCCCATGAGAGTTTGGACAATGCACGCTTCTATATATTTCCGTGGACGGCGCATGCCGTCATCTACGAGCGGCAATCCTGTTCAATAGGTGTGATACGCGCGTTTATTGAAAACCCGTCGGGCAACCTCGACACGAGTTGCATCTCTGCCATTGCGGAGCCGGTCTGGGTACCTCCCCACAGCGGGCGTGGCGGCCATCCGCTGGCGTTGATGCACGCGCATGCTGCGAACAGTGTCGTCAAATATGGCTTGCCCGGGCGCAGCGTTTATGTCTCGGCGCCAAGAATCAATGTCGATGGCGTTGTTGCTGTTGGCATCCGTGATGCCCGAACCAACACACCCTTAACCGGAACGGAGACATTTCGTGTCGCAAGCCAGACTAAAATGTTCACCGCGGCTGCTATTTTGCGCTTGATGGAAGAGGACAAACTCTCCCTGCGACAGCCGATCGCAGGTCTTATTTCCCAAGCAGCAAAGGCTGAACTTATCGCGGGCGGATATGATCCAGAAGCTATAACAGTGCACCAATTGATTGAACACACATCCGGCATGCCTGACTATGCCACGGACCCCGCCTATCAGCAGGCTATCTCTGCCGATCCGTCGAGGCAATGGACCAGATTGCAGCAAATTCGCTGGGGTGCGGTTCGAATGCGGTCTATTGGCAAGCCGGGCGAGGTCTTTCACTACAGCGACACCGGCTATGTGCTCCTTAGCGAGATTATCGAGCGTGCGACCGGCATGCCCCAGGCAGCCGCTTATCGAACCCTGATCGACTATAAGCGGCTTGGGCTGCGCCATACTTGGTTCGAAAGTCTTGAGGCCGCCGCTGCGGGTGCGCCGCCCCGCGCACGGCAATATGCCGGACCGATCGACATCACCGACATCAATCCATCGTTCGACCTTTACGGGGGAGGCGGACTGATTTCGACGCTGCAAGACCAAGTCCGTTTTATTCAGCAGTTGTTTGCCGGGAAAGTATTCAAGCAAAGATCGACCCTCGACAGGATGCTCCATATATCACCAACCAACTTATCTGCCAAAACAGGCGACGGCTATGCTCTCGGGATTAATAGAGTAACGGTTGACGGTGTTGTCTGCTGGGGACATTCAGGGTTCTTTGGTTCAGCCGTTTACCATTGTCCGGATGAACAGATATCCGTGGCGGCAAATCGCTATACGGCTTCAGCGCCGCCGACCTATAACGGTCGGGGACCTTTACAGACAGCGATTTTGATGCAACGTCTGCGTACCGAACCCGCCGACCGGCGCTAGCGCGGATGTTGCCATGGTTCATTTGACGGCATCGTCATTGATGATACCGACGTGGCCAGTAATGCCCAAGTTAAACGGTAATAGATAGCGGTAGTAAGAAAAGGGCTGCAGCTTTACCATACAGCCCCTTCTTAATCCATCGACACGCTTAGGAATTCGGTAGGATAACCGTATCGATCACATGAATGACACCGTTGGAAGCTTTGATATCCGTAGCTACAACCCGAGCATTATCAACCATGACACCATTACCGCGAGCGGAAATTTTAATGTCGTCACCCTGCACTGTTGTCGCCTTACTCAGCGCTGCGGCGTCCTTTGCATAAACGGCCCCGGAAACCACATGATAAGTTAAGATATCGACCAACTGCTGTCTGTTCTCGGGTTTCAACAATGACTCGAGCGTTCCGGCGGGCAGTTTTGCGAAGGCCTCATCGGTTGGCGCGAATACCGTGAATGGTCCTTTACTCTGCAACGTCTCGACCAAACCTGCGGCCTTTACTGCAGCAACCAGTGTTGTGAACGCTTCATTACTGGCAGCTACGGCAACAATGTCCTTATTGGCTTTCTTCCCGTATTTATCACTGCCGGCCATAGCCGCTGCCGATATCAATGATAAACACAATGCAACTGTAAAGAAAATACTCTTTCTAAAAATCATAACATTACCCCTTGACATAAGTGAGTTGACTAAGTCCTGTTTGCAATCTACTCACTGATACGTGCTGGTCCTGACCCCGGATCACTCGAACGAAAACTCAGCTACAACCTTAGCTGAAGTGGCATCGATTTCTTTTTCACTATTGCAACGTGACGCGTATATGCCCTATTTACCCACCGTCCAGCCTATCGGGCGAGAGGGGAACTTCTGCGACAATGTGGACACGCTTTATATGGTGATACACTTAACTTATTAAATAAAATAGTGCTACAGAGTTCGGGCAAGAGGGGATTTTTACTTAGGTAACCAGTGTCAGATACTAACAACGTTTGACAAAACCCTGCCACATCCGGGTGGGCCGGGCCGCTCAGGAAAAATAACCCGCAATGAAAAGCTATATGCTAAGAACACTTTTGCATAATCGTGGGGTGGCGCTGACTGCAGGCGAACAAATAGACAAGATTCCCCCCTTTTTCAGAGATTTCCAGCGAAGGTTTGGCTGCCACGGCATTTTCTCGGCCGGGATAAATACTGGCCGTGTTGTCTATCGCGTGTTTAAGAAGCTTGATTTTGCCACTTTCCTTAAAAAAGGCTGTCATAGAACTCAAGTTTTCCGTAGACCAAGAAGTTGCGGTGCGCAATATCGTGAGTGGCTGATGGCTGATGGCCGGCTTAAGGAGCGATTAGCAGACATATCCTACGGCGCTAAGTTCACTTAAATTGATTAAAAAATGGAGACAAACTATGCCTGTCACTCAACACCTAATAGCCTGGCGTGTACCAACTGCCGCTGCCCGCCTCGCAGTGTTACAAGTGTTGCTGTTGTGCTTGTCGTGGACACTTCCGTCGTTAACTGCGGCGGGACCCAAGGCAAAACTGATCGATTTCTGGACACCCAGTAATAATCAAAACTCGGCATCAATCGACCACAGTGAGTGGCAAGAAATTCTGGACAGCCGCCTCGATGCGTCCCACCCGTCCGGTGTCAATCGTTTTGACTATGCGGCGGTGACCGAGGCGGAGCGCGTGAAACTGCAGAACTATCTCCAACGCCTGCAAGCCATAGATATTCGCGATTACAGCCGCCCGGAGCAGAAAGCGTTCTGGTTCAATCTATACAACGCTCTCACAGTCGAACTTATACTGCATAACTACCCGGTAAAATCCATCACCAAACTGGGCAAACGCTTTTTCAGCTTCGGGCCGTGGAACGATAATATTGCGGAAATAGCGGGGCAAAAATTGAGTTTAAACGATATCGAGCACGGCATAATGCGCCCCATCTGGCCGGACAATCGCATTCACTACGGTGTTAACTGCGCCAGTATAGGCTGCCCGAACTTGGCGGCTACCGCCTTTACCGCCGCGAATACCGATTCCCTGCTTGATCGAGCCGCGCGCGATTTTGTCAACCACCCGCGCGGCGTGCAATTTAAAGGTAAGAAGCTGCTTGTATCCAGCATCTACCACTGGTACATCGAGGACTTTGGTGATAATCACGAGTCCCTGATCGAGCACCTTATACAATATGCCGAGGAGCCTCTGGCAACGCAGCTAAGGCAATTTGACGGTAAAGTCGATCACGATTATGACTGGGATCTGAATGAACCCTAGCGTTCGGGTTTTAGTCTGTGGGGGATGATGATATTTACTGCCAATCACAATAGTGAGATTTTGGAAACCGGTCTGCTTTAGCAATGACGTCGCTATCGCAACGCCGCCGTGACAAGCCAGACGGGAAAGCTATCGCGGAGCATTTGGGTTTGGCTCCGCTCGCCATGGGGGCTGGTTCGGCTGCGATCGTTTCCAGTTGCCACGCAGTTCCGGTGAGATGGAGTCCAAAGTTGCACCGATATCACTTTCATTGCGGAAGGAAGCCACCGTCGCCTTATGATCATCTCCGGCGTAGCGCAGGCTGATCTCATAACTATCATTTTCAGCGCCGACTCACGCGAGAACTTCAGCGAGGCTTCCTATCGCGTTTTAAATACCCTGAAATCGTTGTCTGTATGCGCTTGGACTAATGCCGGTACAGCGCTTGAAAAGCCGCCGAAAGGAACCGGCGTCATCATAACCGACGCCGAGGGCGACTGCATCGACCGGCGTATGGGTTGACTCCAGCATTTGTTTGGCTTCTTCAATTCGCAGAGTTTGCACGTAGTCAAGCGGCGCGTACCCGGTGGCAGCCTTGAAACGCCTGGCAAAGGTGCGGCCGGCAAGACCGGATTGCTCTACCAGGCACTCAACCGGGTTGGCGACAGCGTAGTGAGAAGCAATCCAGCTCTGACACCTTGCGATCACCGCATCATTGTGCTGCTTTGGCCGCGCCATCGCCGCAAAAGGCAACTGCCCGTTGCGACGATCACCGAAGAGAAAGATTTTGGCAATTCTCCGGGCTTCCTCTTTGCCGGAGAAGCGAGCGATAAGATAAAGGGCGAGGTCCGACCAGGAGGCTGACCCGCCGCTTGTCACTATCCGGTGTTCCGGTCCCGCCGGGGAGAGCACGCGCTCGGCTTTTAACACCACCTCGGGATAGTGGTTCTGTAGAACTTTTTGCACACTCCAGTGGGTAGTCGCTTCGAGCCGGTTGAGTAAGCCTGCCTCGGCGAGCATCAGCGCACCGGTACATACCGAACAGATGATAGCACCGCGCTCATATTCCTCCCTGAGCCAGGCGGTCGCCTGCGGCCATCTGTCGCGGGGGTCGAAACCGTCCTCCAGCGCCAGATCGGCGACAATAACAATATCCGACTGCTGCGTTTCCGCAAACACCCGATCCGGCACAACGGGAACACCGAGAACGGTGCGAAAGGCTTGCTTCGACTCGGCCACAATCTGTGGCGACATCAACCGTGCGTCTTGGTGCTGGCCGGTCAACACCTCCCAGGTACGGCCAACCGATGAAAATACTTCATGCAGACTATAGACCACAGCCGCCGAAGCATCCGGGACCGCTAACAGGCTGACACACAGTGCTGAAGGCAAGGTAGGGGGTGACATAGCGCAAGTTTGGCAGATTTGACCCGTTTTTGTCGACTTCACGTCTAACCCGATGCTGAAATTTCCCCCATAGTAGCGCCGTAACAGTGATCGTAGCGGTGATCACAACCATGGGAGAAGAAAAAATGTTTGAAATGACTCGCAGGTACGCCCTCGGAGCAGCCATGATTGGCGCCGGAACCCTGCTCAGCAACTGCGGCCTGCCGTCGGCCGGTGCTCGGACTACACACAGAGGTCGCCTACTACTCAACGGGATGGGAGATTTTCCGCCGGGCTTGGTCGAAGCGGCAAACTTCCCGCTGATCGAGGCCATTCACGGCCGGCGCTCGCGCCGCTTCGCCCGCGGCGCCAGTATACCCGGCGGCCCGCTGGCTTACACCTCGAAGCATCCGCCGCAACCGCTCGACGAACTGCAACAATTGTTGCTGCTGACGGCAGTTTGCGGCAATACGGGATGGTCAAACCTTATTCCTTACAACCGCCATTATCGACCCGCAATACCTAACTATGCGGCCGCGGCGGGCGGCAGAAGCTTTCCCTCCGCCGCAGGCTTTCACACCACTGAAATCTTCTATACGGATGACAAGGGTGTTTACTTTTTTCCAACGCGGGACCTCGCACCGCTCACGACGGCCGGCGGGCCCGATGAAGCTGATCTCGGGGCTTATCTCGACGCACATAAAAACAGGATCATCAAACTGGCAGACGGTCGGCTCAACACGCCGGCCTCGCCGATGCATATGGAGATGCACAACGATTGGTGTGCAAATGTCCCAGGTAGTACGCTGATAATTCCGGTCGCGGATCTGGCCCAACACCTTATTCTCGTACTATGTTATCTGGTGCAAAACGGTGTGTGCGTTTACGACGACATCAACGGTCGAGCGATCCCCGGCATAGAACAATTCAAAGGTATTGTGGATACCGACAATGCCTATCCGCTTAGTGTTGTAGAGCAGACCGGCCTCACCGAGGTAACTGTAGAAGTATCAACGGCATGTTATTCCGGGGCGCTGATGCTGCAGGCACTGGGTCTCGGCGGCTGGATGTATGAAGGCATCAATCCACTCAGTATCCTCGGCGCCAGCAATGAAGACGACGTTCCGGGGTTGGGCTTTCGATACGATACCGACGAACGCTGGCCGCTGCCGAACGTCACCGGCCTTCAAGGTATTTTTGAGGGTCACTGCCCGCCCCACTTCAGCAGTATGGGCGCCGCTGTTGATGCTGTTCTAGAACGCAAGTTTGGCAGCGGCGGTCCCTATAATGCAAAGACACTAGGTCCTTACAAGAACAACGCCGGTATACGCGGTCGCGCAATGCCCCATGGTGAGGAATTCAGAAACTGCGTCGTCACGATAGCGCAATATATTTTCGATACCTTCGGGCGCTTTCCCGCGTCTGTCCCATCCATATTCGCAATGATGTATCTGCAGGCACATGCGTTGGATACGGATTTTTACGACAAGTACTTTTCGCCCGGGGCTTATCTAAGAACACATGCACGCTATGCAACTGACTGGGTTAAACCGTAATCGATAGAGGTCCTATATCGATAAAGGCCCTATAAAAAGAGCGCCTGTATAAACCATAGCGCTCTTTTTCGCCGCCTACTGAAGGGGCCGGGATTAATTCGACAGTCGAGCCGCCGGTGGCCCTAACACCATGAAAGCTCGCCACAGAGGTAGCCGGCCGTCCAAACCAGCAGGATGCGTTACGAAGACAGGCGCACAGGTGTGTGACGCCGCCGCAGATCGGGTTCTAGAAATTCCAGCAGCTCCTCGCCTCTGGCCGACAATCGATCGCCAAACTGCAGTACACAGTTTGTCCATCCGGCTTCCTTCAGTCGCGCCATGCCCCTGCCGGTTGTCACCCGGTCGCGGCTGATACCGCCGCCTGCACCGGTACCGACAAAATCTCCCTGATAGTAGCCCTTGCTGGCCAGGATAAAACGCATATGGGGGAAGCGCGCCGCATATCGATAGTGCAGTTGATGGAGAGCATCGCTAAGCCTGTCGGCACAACTGGCACAGGGCGAACGGTTGATCGCTATGGTGACTACTATCGGGTCGTTTAGCTGTGGCGTCCACTGCTGAAAAGCCGCATCGAGCTCAATGTGCCAGATGGAATCCTGCAACAATCGCTGTTCGGCATGATCACCACTGCTGCTGGCCATACGGCGAGACCCACTTGGCGTCCAGTTACACATCAATAGCGCATAACTGGTCTGGCCCGCCTGCGACAGCGCTGCTCGATGGCGATTGACATCGGGACCGTAAAAAAGCTCGAGTTGTCGCCAGTGTAAAATCATAAACACCTCCCTCGTTGATGATTTAAAAAGTACTTATTGCCCCGCCTACCCTATAGCAATAATACCCGCCTGAAAAGGAGAATTCTTTGACAAGCCCGACTAAAAAACAAGTCTGTTTCCGGGTTTTTCAACAGGCTGGAAAGCTCTCCACCAACACTCATGACCTAAAAATCAACGGTTTCCAGAGATGTGTTCCTAGGTGCCAAGATCGCAACTTAATCTGGAGACAACGACGTAGAGAGCCTGGCATACAATTTCATACCAAACACTTTGAAACTCTGCATAACAATCGAAGAGTTTTCCCGGAGCGGCTTATTGCTCTCGTAGAGACAAAGACAGCTCCGGTTGATTGCCCCCACGACCCGGTGCAACGTTACTAAGAATCGAGTAGTTGGCTGTTCCGTTAGCGACGGTTAAACTGACTCAAGTGGCCGCTGCGCGGAAATACTCTGTTTCGCCGCCCGCGGACCAATGGTTCGCCGGTGCCCTAGTCGCTTTCGATATCTGCCTCGAAGCTTGGTTTCGAGCACATTTGACGCCGTCTGTCGGGCCAAGCCTGAGTCATCAAAATTGAGTAGTGCAATTATTTGTCGACAATAGTTTCAAACCCACCAAAAATCAGCCGCTTGCCATCAAACGGCATAGACTCCGGGCTCACCCCCTTCATTCTTGGGTCTTCCATAGACTTTTTCATTCCTGCATCTCTCACGTCCTTTGACGGCCACACTACCCACGAAAATACAACGGTTTCATCTTTCATACATTTTACCGCCATTGGAAATGAGGTCACTTCCCCGTCGGGGATGTCATCACCCCAATTTTCAACAACTGAGAGCGCCCCGTGGTCTTTAAACACTAATGACACCTCCTCAGCAAGCGTAAGGTATGCTTTTTTATTTGCAGTTGGAACCGCCAGTAAATAGCCATCTACATAAGTCATGTTGATCCTCCATATACCAAGTATTTTTCTGAAGTTAGCATCCATTTTTTACAAGAGGGTCGTCTTGATAACCATCAAACTCCTGGTCTATTTGAGTGCTTGGAAGTAGCGACACGTAAAACTAAGCCGTTGCTCTCCTTTTGCCACCGAACCATAAACAAGTACGAACTTTTTTCATACCGATCATTTGTATATATCTTTAAAAATTCTCATCAACATTAATCTTAATCCACGTACGACCCATCTAATGTAAATCTCACGGATCAAAAGTTTCCGCAATTTCGACTGAACCACCATCATCTAGCAGCGGACAGCCGCGCGCAATTGAGATCGCCTCGTCCAAGCTTTTGGCGCTGAAAACTCCATACCCGGCAACCGGGTTGGAACCGCCATTATTAACAACGCTGCCGTCGCTCATCACTGTGGTCGACAAACCGACTGGTTTACCAGCATCGATGACGTCGGAACCAATCTCAGTAAACCACCGCTCCCAGGCAGCGATCGCGGCCTCTGCTTCTTCAGGTGAATTTTTTCCACCACCATGATAGACGAATAAAAATTGTGCCATACTGAACCCCTTGAGAATTGTAACGAGCTAACTATCAGCAGCTCACCAGGAAAATTAGTTAGTTTTTCACCCCGTTTTACCGATAGACAAATCCGGAAGCAGGGTGTATCTTTATATAGCAATATGCACATATGATCAAGTAGTGATAAGTGTAAGAGTAGTGGTAAAAACAGGAGTAGTGATAAATATATGCTCGATTCAACGTTGTCTGCGTTATCAGACCCCACACGCCGCGCTATTATTGCGCTCCTCGCCAATGAAGAGCTATCAGTGGGCGAAGTGGTTGATCAATTCTCTTTAACACAGTCTGCGATTACGAGACATCTTGACGTGTTAGAGCGTGCTCAATTAGTGCAACGACGACGTGAAGGGCAGCGGCGTATTTGCTCTCTTCAATGCGAACCCTTAGCCGAATTACATGAGTGGCTTGACAACTACAAGGAGTTCTGGCAAGGCTCCCTAAGCCGTTTAGAAAAAACACTGTCAAAAAAGCGAAAAGAACAGGGAAATAAACGATGAGTATTGGCGACAATCGAGTCGAATTAAGTCAGCTTGTTGAAGGGATTCCTGAGGAGGTCTTTGATGCTTGGGTGACCCCGGAACTAGTAGAAGTCTGGTGGGGTCCTGAAGGCTACCAAACTAAGGTGAGACGACTGGAACCAAGACTTCACGGCAATTTTGTGTTTGATATGACCAGCCCTTCTGGTGCTAGCTGCCCGATGACTGGGATCTATACGGAATTTGATCGGCCAAATAAGCTCTCTTTTAAAGTTTTTGACCATTGCTCAGCAGATGTGCCGGACCAAATCGAACTTCCCACCAAGCCCTCGCTTGTGGAAGTGACATTTATAGGATATGGCGACAAGACCGAACTCACGCTGGTCCAAACGGGTCTCAATCTGGATTATCAGAAACTGGTGCGGCATGGCTGGACTGATAGTCTTAATCGTCTGTCATTGAGCAAAGTTTCGACTGGACAAATGAGAGGTAAATGACTTCATAGTATGCGCTATTTGATACGATGTACTGGGATCGGGTTCGATGAGTGCCCACCCCCCGTTAATGGGTAGAGCCTGAAAATGTTAACAATGTCTCCGGTATAGACCTTGATATAAATGGCGGGTCGCACTGGATAAATCAAAATAGCCTCAGGGCTATTTTGACCCTGCGGGCTTCGGCGCTGCGCGCCTCGTGGCAAACTGCTCGCGCAGTTTGTCGAACCGACTTAAAGAACAAACCCAGTACGACCCACCATATACTAAAAAGGCCGCCCAACTGGGCGGCCTTGTTTTGATATATCGGAGAGTCGCACTGGATAAATCAAAATAGCCTCAGGGCTATTTTGACCCTGCGGGCTTCGGCGCTGCGCGCCTCGTGGCAAACTGCTCGCGCAGTTTGTCGAACCGACCTAAAGAACAAACCCAGTACGACCCACCATATACTAAAAAGGCCGCCCAGTTGGGCGGCCTTGTTTTGATATATCGGAGAGTCGCACTGGATAAATCAAAATAGCCTCAGGGCTATTTTGACCCTGCGGGCTTCGGCGCTGCGCGCCTCGTTGCAAACTGCTGCGCAGTTTGTCGAACCGACCTAAAGAACAAACCCAGTACGACCCACCATATACTAAAAAGGCCGCCCAGTTGGGCGGCCTTTTTAGTATATGGTGGGTCGTACTGGATTCGAACCAGTGACCAATTGGTTAAAAGCCAACTGCTCTACCAACTGAGCTAACGACCCGGAAAGGCGCATATCTTAATGAATTAAACCGAAAAAACAAGCAATTTCTTGTACTTTTTTATCGGATTTATCCCTATAAACAACAGCTTACCGATACCGGGTAGGGTCCGCCGCACCGGCCTCAACAAACCCGGCCCGACGCAGCCGGCAACTGTCACAGCGGCCACAGGCCTCACCCGCCTCGCTCGCCTGGTAACAGGAGACCGTCAGGCCGTAATCCACTCCCAAGGCCAGACCCCGGCGGATTATTTCAGCCTTGGTCAGCGTCAACAAAGGCGATCTGATACGCAAAGAATGACCCTCTACCCCAGCTTTGGTGGCGAGATTAGCCATTTTCTCATAAGCATCGATATATTCCGGCCGGCAGTCAGGGTAACCTGAATAATCCACCGCATTGACACCGATAAAGATATCGCCCGCCCCCAAAACCTCAGCCCACCCCAAAGCAATAGAGAGAAAAACTGTATTGCGGGCAGGGACATAGGTCACCGGGATGCCCTCACTGGCCTCTTCCGGCACCGCAATACTGTCATCGGTAAGAGCGGACCCGCCAATACAGCGCAAATCCAGCGCTACAACCTTGTGCTCCACCGCACCCATGGCTGCCGATACACGAGCCGCCGCGGCCAGTTCCGCACGATGGCGCTGGCCGTAGTCGAAACTCAAGGTATAACAGGCAAAACCCTCAGCCCCGGCCATGGCCAGCACCGTGCTGGAATCCAGGCCACCGGACACCAGAACAACGGCTTTTTTGTCACTCATATCAGCTAAGTTCCCGCACTAATGACCCGGTTGGTCACCCCAAAGCAGTTTATGCACCTGCAATTGAAAGCGCACCGGCAGGTTGTCCTCGAGAATCCATTCCGCCAGCTCCCGCGGCGCCAACTGCCCCTCACTCGGGGAAAAGAGCACATCCTCCACCCGCCGCTCCAAGGCATATTCCGACACTTTAAATCTGGCCCACTCGTAGTCGCTGCGATCGCAGATCACAAACTTGACCTGATCCCGCGGCTTGAGCAGCGCCAGGTTACCGTAGTCGTTGCGCTTCACCTCACCGGAGGCGGGGGTTTTCAAATCCATCACCACCACTACCCTCGCGTCAATCCCCTGTAGCGACAGGGCACCGCTGGTCTCGAGAGAGACCTCGTAGCCGGCATCGCAAAGCGCCGCCAGCAGCGGCAGGCAATTGGGTTGCGCCAGTGGCTCCCCACCGGTTACACAGACAAAAGCGGGCCGGTAAGCGGCCACCTTGGCGAGTATGGTGTCGAGGGTGAACTTCTCGCCACCGTAAAACGCGTACTCGGAATCACAGTAGTGGCAACGCAACGGGCAGCCAGTCAGGCGCACAAACACCGTGGGCCTGCCCACTGTCCTGGCTTCACCCTGCAGGGAATAGAAAATTTCGGTGATGCGAAGCGCGGACTCACTCATAAGATAACAATAACCGGAGGGCGGGGACGGGTTTAACAGGACAGCCGCTGCGCTGCCCGCAACGGCTGTGAACCCTAGAAATTCTCCGCCAGGTAGTTGCGGGCCAGGCGAGAGGCATCGGTGCCGCTGGCAGCCACTTCTTCGAGCAGCACCTTGGCCCTGCTCTTGTCACCCATCTGATCGTACACCTTGCCAAGTTTGAACTTGGCATCCGGCGCCTTGCGATGATCGGCAAAGCCGTCCAGTAAACGGGTGAACCACTGACGCGCCTGCTCGAGATCATTTTTCAGCAGGTAAATCTCACCGAGCCAGTAGTGCGCATTGGCGGCATAGCGACCTCTGGGATAAGTACCCAGATAACGGTCCAACTCAGCGATCGCGCTGTCGTAGTCCTTTTGCTTGAGCACCAGATCGATAGCTTTGCGGTATTGCTGCAGCTCGTCACCGGCCTGGGCAGCGGGTTGCGCCGGCGCCGGCGTGGGAGTTTGGACACCGCTGTCCGGACTGCCGCCAGTGCCGGATCGCGACCCGGTGCCGGCACTGCCCAGCCCGCTCAAGCGGCGGTCGAGGTCGAGATAATCATCCAGGCGCTGCTGCTTCAGACGCTTCAGTTCATAGGCCTGCTCTTCTACCATGCCACGCAGTTGCAACACTTCCTGCTGCAATGCCTGCAACTGGTAAAAAATTTCAGCCTGTACATTGGGAGTGGTGCCTGCGCCGGGCTGCCCGGTCAGCGGGGGCGCCCCTCTTACCGGAGCAGATTCGACCACATCCACCTGGGCGCGGGCATCTGTCGGAAAATAAATAGCCGCCACCATTACGGCGGCGGCGACACTCGGTTTTTTCATGTTTAGAAAATCTGTTAAATGCCTATCGGAAACGCACCGGGCTGGAGAGTGATTACTTTAACTCCACACGGCGGTTTTGTTCCCAGGCGCTTTCATAGGAGCCGACTACCGCCGGATACTCCTCACCATAGCTTACCGTCTCGATAAAGCTGGAACTCACGCCTTGGAGCACCAGGAAATCTCTCACGGCATTGGCGCGACGCTCGCCCAGAGCCATATTGTACTCGCGGGTACCGCGCTCGTCAGCATGGCCTTCGAGGCGAATGCTGCGTGAGTCGGCCTTCAGCCGCTCAGCATGGGCAGTGAGTGCCGCACGGGCTTCGGGCAACAACTCCGCCTTGTCAAACTCGAAATAAAAGACGGTGTCCAGTTCCACAACAGGCTCGGGGACCGGCTCGCTCACAAAGCCGGGATCATCTATGCCACTGCCGGATTCTGTCACTTCAGGTTCCGGGGTGGTGACTGGCGGCTCTTCCACTTCCGGAGCAGACGAACAACCGGCTAACACCGCCATGACACAAACCAGGCCCAGACCGTGCTTTAACGTTTTAATACCCATAATTCACTCCCAATTATTGTTAGTCCTAAATGACCTTTACTGAATGACTTTTACTTGTCAGTTGCTAATGAAAACTGCTCACAACCGCTCGACCACCGATGGGCGAAGCTTACCGCCTGGGCTGCCATATCTCAATTCAAATACGGCGACCATGCCGGTTCACGGGCATCCCCAAGTTTCGACGGCAGCCGCACTTTTACCCCGGCATCCAGCGACACTGCCGCCAGAATACCTTTGCCGTTGTAGCGTGTCGCGTACATCAACATGGCTCCGTTGGGAGCTATGCTTGGCGATTCATCCAAACGGGTTTCCGTTAAAACGCGAATATCTCCGCTGACCAGTTCCTGGGTCGCGATATGGTAAATACCGTTATGGCGATGAACCATGACCAGGTGCTTGCCATCCGGAGATACCCTCGGTCTCGCATTGTAATCGCCCTCGAAGGTTAAGCGCTCTACACGGCCACTGGCAAGTGTTACTTGGTAAATTTGTGGTCTACCTCCGCGATTAGACGTAAAAATGATGCCTTTTCCATCATTTGTCCAGTTTGGTTCGGTATCAATAGCGAAGTGTCGGGTAATTCGGGTAAAGCGGCGCGTGGTCAAATCGAGGGTATAAATCTCCGGATTGCCGTCTTTGGAGAGCACCATGGCTAATTTTTGACCATCCGGCGACCAGGCCGGGGCGCCGTTGAGTCCTTTGAAATTGGTCAGTTGTTCGCGCTTGCCCGAACTGAGTTCCTGGCGAAACACCGCCGCTCGGGAAGTCTCAAACGACACATAAGCCACCTGTTTACCGTCGGGCGACCAGGCCGGTGACATGATCGGCGCATCGGATTCGTGAATCACCTGTTCGCGGGCACCGTCGGCATCGGCATAAATCAGCCGAAACTTTTCTTTGTTGGAACCCGACCCGGCTTTGCGCGCCTCCACATAGATGATCTTGGTGGAAAAGGCACCGCGAATGCCGGTCAGGGTTTCGTAGACGGAGTCACTGATATAGTGGGCCAGGTCACGCAATTGCGACACACTGCCATCGATCGGCTGCGCCAGCAAACGGCGCTGGCCGAAAACATCGTACAGTTCATAGGTAACCCGGTAACGCCCCGCCGCTTCACTGATGGTACCCACCAGTAGATACTCGGCTTTCAACACCCGCCAGTTGCGGTAGTAAATGGTGTCCCCGGCTTTGGGAAATGCGAGCATGTCAGACTGCGGCACGGCGCGAAACTGACCACTGCGTTCGAGGTCCGCCGCCACTATCGCGTCGATATTTTCAGGCAGAGTGGTAGTACCCTCCCAGCCGAAAGGCGCAATCGCAATAGAGGTGGGGTTTTCGACAAAATTCTGAATTTCTATGGTCAACTCCGCTGTCGCCATCCAACTGGACAGCGTCAGCACAACCCCCAGATAAAAATGTTTCACAACCTTAAATCCCTTGGATTAAACAATAATGTAATCGTTCTGAATTCACGTTCAAAAAGTGCTGGCGGTATCTTCTGTACTTCCGGGAACTGCTCCACTTTTTTTACCGCCTGCAACGCAGAACGGTCAAACGCACTGTTGCCACTGCTCTCACTGACAGTGACATTGACCACCCGGCCCGTCGGTACCAATTGCAGGGTCAACTTGCACTTCATGCCCCTGCGGGCCGACGGCGGCGGATTCCAGTTGTCCTCGATGCGCGAGGCGATCAAGGCCACGTAGCTCTGTGCCTCCGTGGCATATTGCTCCTCCAACAACAACGATTGCTCCTGTTCGAGCTCGCTGGCCATTTGCGCCTCCAGCGCCAACTGCTGTTGCTGTCGTTGTTCCTCTCGCTGTCGTTGCTCTTCAAGTTTCTGTTGTTCTTCGAGTTGCCGCTGGCGCTCGAGTTCCGCTGCCTGTTCCTTGCGTTCCCGTTCCCGTTTCGCTTTGGCCGCGGCGGCTTTGCGGGCCTCCTCCTGACGCCGTTTCTCCTCCGCCGCGCGGCGCTTTTGCTCCTGGGCCTTGCGTTTTGCCACCAGGTCCACCTTGTTGACCTGGGGCTTTTGCGCCGCTGCCTTGGCCTGCGGTTTGAGTTGCACCAGTTTCGCCTCCACGTAACGCGGCACCTGCACCTGGGTAGTGTGGGAGCTGGCCTCCCAACCCCAGGTTACCGCCGCCAACAGCACCAGGTGCATCCCCACGCTAACCAGGGTCGGCAACAGATAGGAGCTATTCACCGCCGCAGCCTCCGGTCACAGGGGCGGTGGATCGGTAACCAGCCCCACTGAAGGCGCACCGGCCGCCTGCAACTCGGTCATCAACGCCACCACCTTACCGTAGTCCACCTCTCTGTCACCCCAGACCAACACCAGCGTTCTGGGCTGTTGCCGCAGCACCTTTGCCACCGTGTCCTTGATCTGGGCAATGGGTTTAGGCTGTTTCTGGTCCTTGCCCAGGTTGATGTAGTAACTGCCGTCGGTTTTTACCGACACAATCAAGGGTTCTTCATCGTCACCGTCAATAGGCTCGGAGGGCGCCTGCGGCAAATCCACCTTGACACCCTGCATCAACAGCGGTGCGGTAACCATAAACACTACCAGCAATACCAGCATCACGTCGATATAAGGCACGACGTTGATCTCCGCCATGGGCTTTCTTTTCGTCTTGCGTTTAGCCATCGCGTTGCGCCCTCATGCGCAGCACCCCACCCTTGCGCCGGCGGTCACTTGGCATGAACCTGACGGTGCAAGATGGAGGAAAACTCTTCAGCGAAGGTTTCATAGCCGTTACTCAGAGTCTCGGCTCTGGCGGAATAGCGGTTGTAGGCGAGCACCGCCGGAATCGCCGCAAACAACCCCATGGCAGTCGCCACCAGCGCTTCGGAAATACCCGGGGCCACCGCCGCCAGCGTGGCCTGGTGCACGTTGGCCAGCCCGCGAAATGAATTCATGATGCCCCAAACGGTGCCGAACAGACCGATGTAGGGACTGACCGAGGCAACGCTGGCGAGAAACGGGAGATTGGTCTCCAGTTTCTCCTCCTCGCGGGACAACGCCACGCGCATGGCGCGCTGGGTGCCCTCCATCACGGCATCGGGGTCGGCGCCCACCTGTTGGCGCAGGCGGGTAAATTCTTTGAAGCCGGCGCGAAAAATAGTTTCGACGCCGCCGATACCGCCCTTGCGGGCATTGCCCTGGCGGAACAACTGATTCAGGTCGATCCCCGACCAGAACTGTTTTTCGAACTCGAGAAAAGAACTTCTCGCCCGGCTCTGGTAGAGCCCGCGCTGAATAATCATCACCCAGGAGATCACCGATGCCAGAAACAACATGGCCATGACGATTTGAACCAACAGACTGGCATTGGCCACCAGACTCCAAATCGAGAGGGTTTCTGTTTCGCTCATAAATAAGTCAGCCCCTGTAGCTCAAAAGTACCAGTTCAGAAATACCAGTTCCAAAATACTAGTTCGAAAATACTAACTCAAGAATACTGGTTCAAAAAAACCGGTTCCAAGATACCAGCTCTAAAACACCAGTTCCAAAATACGGGTTCCGAAATACCGATTCCGTAACGCCGGGCAGTGCCGCCAAACGGAGACGCTCTACTGCTGTGCCGCCACTTCCTCGCTCTCCACCCAGTGCTGGATCACCGTGCGAATCACACCCGGCATGGCACATGGCTGCATAGTGCTCTGCGACACACAGGCGACTTTAATGTCGCCTTCACACAACACCTCACCGGCGCGCAGGACCCGTTGGCGAAAGACGAGGTAGCTTTTCGCCAATTTACTGACGCCGGCGGTCACGATAATCTCTTCATCGAGACGCGCAGGGCGACGATAATTCACTTGGGCCGAATGTACAACCAGCATCAAACCCTCTTGGATAAATGCCGGCTTGTGAAAACCCAGGTGACGCATCAATTCAGTACGACTGCGCTCCATATACTTCAGGTAGTTGACATAATAAACAATACCCCCCGCATCCGTATCTTCGATATAGACGCGCTGCGGTAGTGAAAATTCCCTCATACCGGCCCCCACTCGGGCCCAAAGTCGATCCTGCCCGGGCTTGAGATGGCCTTTGCTCCCAAGGCCGGTCTTCTTGCGCTCAAGGCTGGTCTTCCTGCGCTCAAGGCCGGTTTTTCTGCGCTCAAGGCTGCGCCGACCCCGTACCCGCTTCTTGCAGTCTGGCGGGAAGCGCCAGCCCGAAATGCTGATAAGCGTGGGGGGTCACCACGCGGCCGCGCGGTGTGCGGGCGATATAGCCCTGCTGGATCAGATAGGGTTCGAGCACGTCCTCGATCGTATCGCGCTCTTCGCTTATCGCCGCTGCCAGGCTTTCCACCCCCACCGGGCCACCGGCAAACTTTTCTATCAACGCCAACAGCAGACGGCGATCCATATGATCAAAACCACTGGCGTCCACGTTTAACATATTCAGCGCCCGGTCGGCCATGACGGCGGTCACAATACCATCGCCCTTTACCTCGGCGAAGTCGCGCACGCGCCGCAACAGGCGGTTGGCAATACGCGGCGTGCCGCGTGAGCGCTTGGCAATCTCCAGCGCACCGGCCTCATCCATATCGATTTCCATCAGGCGGGCCGAGCGGGATACGATTTGTGTGAGGTCGGCCACATTATAGAATTCCAGACGTTGAACAATACCGAAGCGATCACGTAACGGCGAGGTCAGCAATCCGGCCCGGGTGGTGGCACCGACCAGGGTGAACGGGGGCAACTCGAGTTTGATGGAGCGAGCCGCGGGGCCCTCGCCGATCATGATATCGAGTTGGTAGTCTTCCATGGCGGGGTATAACACTTCCTCGACCACCGGGCTCAAGCGGTGTATCTCGTCGATAAACAACACATCACCGGGCTCGAGGTTGGTCATCAACGCCGCCAGGTCGCCGGCTTTTTCCAACACCGGCCCGGAGGTGGTTTTCAGGTCCACCGCCATCTCCGCGGCAATGATATTGGCCAGGGTGGTCTTACCCAATCCGGGGGGACCAAAGACCAGGGTGTGGTCCAGCGCTTCACCGCGATTCTTGGCGGCGCTGATAAAAATTTCCATCTGCTCGCGCACCACCGGCTGACCGACATAGTCCGCCAGGCGCTTGGGCCTGACGGCGCGGTCCTGCTGCTCTTCCCGGGGTTTTGCAGTGGGCGCCACCAGGCGGTCTTTTTCTATCATTGGGCGTACCTGTTGTCAGCCGGTCTGTCAGTCGACTTTGCAAAGCTGTTGTTGATACCTGTTGTTGATACCTGTTGTTGATACCTGTTGTTGATATCTGTTGTTGATACCTGTTGCAAACTTTTGACATAAATCGGTGTTGTCAACCGACATTGTATATCACTGTCGGCTCCGGTATTGCCGGGCGGCCCGGCAGTGCAGTCTAGACCGGCACCATACTGCGCAATGCCAGGCGAATCAGTTCTTCACTGCGGGTCACGGGCTGCTCCCGCAAGATTCCGGCAATGACTTTCGCCGCTTCCGTCGGCTTGTAGCCGAGGGCGATCAAGGCACTCTCGGCCTCTTCCACCACAGCATTGTGGTGCGGTGGCGACACGGCACCGACGGCGGCTTCCAGGTCACCTGCCGGCGCCGCCTGTGAGTCCCAGTCCTTGAGCCGATCCCGCATTTCCACCACCAGGCGCTCAGCCGTCTTTTTACCGACTCCGGGCACCTTTACCAGGGCGGCGACGTTATTGTCCATCACACAGCGGGCGACGTCGATCGCTTCCATACCGGAGAGAATCCCGAGTGCCATTTTCGGCCCGACCCCATTGACCTTGATCAGGGCCCGAAACAACTGCCGATCGCGGGGTTCGGCAAAGCCGAACAACTGCTGGGCGGTTTCGCTGACGGCGAAGTGGGTGTGCAGAGACACCTCCGCCCCCAGCTCCGGCAACCGGTAAAAAGTCGTCATCGGGGCCTGCACCTCGTAGCCGACTCCCTGTACATCTATTAATAGAAGCGGTGGTTGTTTTTCGAGTAGAACACCGCTCAATCGTCCAATCATAGTGAGAGTCTCGTGATTTGCCAGTTATGGTTGGATTAACCAGGAGGTTGGTGGCAAAAACCCGGTCAGACTGCTGGAAGAACCTCTGGAAACACGCCGTACCCCCCCCTCCCAGCCAAGGACCGGATCGGTTGGCACCACTCGCCAAAGAATTCCAAAACCAAGCTAAACAATCCGCCCCCGACGAAACTTACTTGCCGAGGCCATCTTAATCAGCCGTTGCTGCGTGTTGGCGTGACACAGGGCGACCGCCAGGGCATCGGCGGCATCCTCCTGGGGCGCTGCGGGCAGCTTGAGCAGCACCTTTACCATATGCTGCACCTGCACCTTGTCGGCGGCACCACTGCCCACCACCGATTGCTTGACCTTGCGCGCCTCGTACTCCGAAACCGGTAAATCCTGACTCACCCCCGCCACGATCGCCGCGCCGCGGGCCTGCCCCAGCTTCAGCGCGGAGCCGGCGCTCTTGGCCATAAACACCTGTTCAACGGCCATTTCCTGAGGACAGTATTCCTCAATAACCTGGGTGATAGAGTCGAATATCACTTTCAAGCGTTCGGGCAGTACCGTGTCCGGCACCCGGATGACCCCGCTGGTAACATACTCGCTGCGAGCGCCGAGGGTATTGATGATGCCGAAGCCGGTTTTGCGGGAACCGGGGTCTACACCCAGTATCAGGGCCATAATGTCAGTCGCCGGTGGTTGGTCCACACCTGCAATCTAACTCAATTGCGCCAGTATCTCATCCGGAATCTCGGCATTAGTGTAGACATTCTGCACATCGTCGAGGTCCTCCAGCATATCCACCAGCCCCATCACCTTCTCGGCGCCGGCCAGATCCAGGGTCACGCTGGTGGACGGAATCATAGTCACTTCGGCGGCGGCAGGCTCCAGACCCGTTGCCAGCATGGCTTCCTTGACGTTGATAAAATCCTCAAACGTGGTGGTGACATCCACCGAGCCGTCTTCATTGCCAACCACATCGTCGGCGCCGGCCTCCAGCGCCGCCTCCATGATCTGGTCCTCGTCGGCACCCGGCGCGAAACTGATCTGCCCTTTGCGGGTAAACAGATAGGCCACAGACCCGTCAGTACCCAGGTTGCCGCCGCGTTTGGAAAAAGCGTGACGCACCTCGGCCACGGTGCGATTGCGATTGTCGGTCATGACCTCAACCAGCACCGCCACCCCGCCGACACCATAACCTTCGTAGGTCAGTTCCTCGTAATTTTCACCCTCGCCGTCACCGGCACCGCGGGCGATCGCCTTGTCGATGGTATCGCGCTTCATATTCGCGCCCAGCGCCTTGTCCACCGCCGCGCGCAGGCGCGGGTTGTCGTCCGGGTTACCGCCCTGTTTGGCGGCGACGGTCAGTTCGCGAATGATTTTGGTAAACACCTTGCCGCGCTTGGCATCCTGCGCCGCTTTTCGGTGTTTGATATTTGCCCATTTGGAGTGACCCGCCATTGAAACTATCTCCAGCCGTTCTGATTCACTGTTGCCCATTCAGCGTCGTATGATGCAACTCAGTATGTTGCAACCCGCCAGGTTGCAACCCGATGGCAGCCGCCGTTGCGCCGGCGGCCTAGCCTGCAGATTCCTCTTTGCGCCGCAGGCGGATATGCAGCTCACGCAACACCGCCGCATCGACTTCCCCCGGTGCATCGGTCATCACACAGGCGGCGCTCTGGGTTTTCGGAAACGCCATCACATCGCGGATGGAACCGGCCCCGGTCATCAGCATAATCAGGCGATCGAGCCCGAACGCCAGACCGCCGTGCGGGGGTGCGCCGTATTTAAGCGCATCGAGCAGAAAACCGAATTTCTCCCGCTGCTCGGCCGCATCGATACCGAGTATCTGAAACACCGTCTGCTGCATAACCGGATCGTGAATACGAATGGAGCCGCCGCCCAGTTCAGTACCGTTCAACACCATGTCGTAAGCGCGCGACAGAGCCGCACCCGGGGCGTCCGCCAACGCCTCCGCCGAGCAGGACGGCGCCGTAAACGGGTGGTGCAGCGGGGTCCAGGCGCCGGCGCTGCCGTCCAACTGTTCGAACATGGGAAAATCCACTACCCACAGGGGCGCCCAGTCACAGGTAAAGAGATCGAGGTCCTCACCCAGCCGACAGCGCAGCGCACCCAGCGCCTCGGACACCACTTTACCGGTATCGGCACCGAAAAAGATCAGATCGCCGCTCTCGGCTTCCACCCGCTGCAAGATAGCGGCGCAGACCTCGGTGGGCAGGTGTTTCACAATCGGCGATTGCAGGCCGTTTTGCAGGTCGTCCCTGTCGTTCACCTTGATATAGGCAAGCCCTTTGGCGCCGTAGATACTGACGAATTTGGTGTAGTCGTCGATCTGTTTGCGGGTCAGTTTGTCGTTGCCGCCGGGCAGTTTCAGGGCTGTCACCCGGCCATTGGGGTCTCTGGCCGGGCCGGAAAAGACCTTGAACTCGACCTCGGTCATCAAATCCTTCACATCCACCAACTGCAGGGGGATGCGCAGGTCCGGTTTGTCCGAGCCATACTTGGCCATGGCCTCGGCGAAGGTCAGGCGCGGAAACGCCCCCAGCTCCACATCCTGGTGGTCGCGAAACAGTTGCCGGATCATGCCCTCGGTGACCGCCATCACATCCTCTTCGCTGACGAACGACGCCTCGAGGTCAATCTGGGTGAATTCCGGCTGCCGGTCGGCGCGCAGGTCTTCGTCGCGAAAGCATTTGGCAATCTGGTAATAGCGGTCGAAGCCCGCCACCATCAAAAGCTGCTTGAACAGTTGCGGCGACTGCGGCAGCGCGAAGAATTTGCCGGCATGGGTGCGGGAGGGTACCAGATAATCCCGCGCGCCCTCCGGTGTCGCGCGGGTCAGGATCGGCGTCTCGATATCGAGAAAGCCCTGCTGATCCAGGTAGTTGCGAATCGCCGTGGTCACCTTGGAGCGAAAGCGGAAGTGGTGTTGCATCTCCGCCCGACGCAAATCCAGGTAGCGGTATTTGAGGCGCACGTCCTCGCCCACGGCGGTGTGCTCGTCCAGTTGAAAAGGCGGTGTCTCGGCCCGGCTGAGAATTGTCAGCTCGCGCCCGTAGACCTCTACCTCGCCGGTGGCCATATTGGGGTTTACGGTCTCCGGCGACCGCGCCCGCACCTTGCCGGTTACTCGCAGCACATATTCACTGCGCACGGTATCGGCACGCTGAAAATCCTCTTTGCCGTCGGGGTCAAACACCACCTGGAGCACCCCGTCGCGGTCGCGCAGGTCGATAAAAATCACCCCACCGTGGTCGCGGCGGCGATCGACCCAGCCACACAGGGTCACTTCACGACCTATAAATGAAGCATCTACAGCGCCACAGTAGTCGGTGCGCATACTTGGTTTCCTGTCAATTGAAAGCTGATCTGTTTGCCGCGCGGGCCCCGGGGCCCGCGCTGCGGTTACTGGGTACCGGCGCCGGTCTTGGCCGGTGCGGCGGCGGGCTTGGCGGCCCCGGCCTTGTCAGCAGAAGCGGGGGTCGCTTTGGCATCAGCACCCGCATTGCCGTTGTCGCCGGCCAGGTTTTTCTTTTTATTACCCGACTTGAAATCCGTCTCGTACCAGCCGCTGCCCGTCAGGCGAAATCCGGCCGCCGAGATTTTCTTCTTTAACTGCGGTTGCTGGCAGGCCGGGCAGTCGCGCAGGGGGGCATCACTCATCTTTTGCAATGCTTCCATTTCATGCTGACATGACTGGCATTGATACTCATAGATCGGCATAAGAACGCTACCTCTCAGTTGCAACCTGGCGATTATTTAAGTCTGCTGAGGGCCCCGATTCGTCCGGGGCCCGCCCAAAAGCCGGCCATTATACCCCAGCTTCCAAGCGACTAGAAACCGCTCCCGGCCGGGGATATTGGCAGCCTATATTGTCGCGCACTTCCACAAGTGCCAATACCTGTGCTTATAATAGCGCCAACCGGGACTACCCAAAGGTTTAATCCTCAATCATGTTCACGTTTTATAGCGACGACCTGAACCAAGAGCTGCTGAAAGACTTCTTTTATGACCTCAACGACGCCTACCGCCGCTGTGAAAAGATACTGCTGGCGCTGGAACTGACGCCGAAAGACCAGGTTCTGATCAACAAGCTGCTCCGCTCAGTGCACACGATCAAGGCCAATCTGGTGTATGTGGGCCTGAAGGAACTCTGCCCGCTGTTACAGGCGGTGGAGGATGTGCTGGAGGAGTTGCACGCAGGCAGAATGGCCTACGACGACCTGATCAGCGATATGGTGTTACTGGCCGTCGATACGATCAAAAAACTGGTGGACGACAGTGTGACACCAGGTGCGTCGCGTATCGACATAACAACTTTCGGGACGCTATGCAGCGCCGTTCGGGCAGTGGTATCCGCACCGCCCCGGCAACGGCAGCAGGCTATCTACGATGCCATTCGGGTACTCGATCCCGGGACCAAAGTACAGCGACCAACGCCACAGCCCCCGGCCGGGCCATCCGTACCGGCACCGAACGGCGGCGCAGGGCTGGCGGAATTCGGTGTCGAGACCTGCGCCGATCTGGAATTCTTCGCCGGCCTGGCGCTGGCGTTCGAGCAGCGCTCGCAGTACTGGCACGGCAGCAGCTGCCGCATCGCCCGACTGGCCCTGGCTATGAATGACGCTGCCGGCCGGCCGGTCGATCCGTCACAACTGGCGGCGGCGGTTTATGTGCACGATTTCGGCATGGCGTTTCTGCCCCTGGAACTACTGCACAAGCAGTCCAGCTACGACTACCTTGAACAATTACAACTACATCATCATGTAAAAATTGCCCATGGATTGTTGTCTCACATGGAGCGCTGGCGGGCGGCGGCGGAAATGGTGTCGCAGCATCACGAGCACTGCGACGGCAGGGGTTACCCGAACGGCCTGCAGGAAGCGGAGATTTGCGACGGCGCAAAAATTATTGCCATTGCTGACGCCTTCGAGGCGTGCAGTCATAGCCGGGCCCACAACCGCGAACCCCAGCGACCGCTTATTCGCGCTGTACTGGAGGTCAACCGCTACGCCGGCTCTCAATTCAGCCAGTTTTGGGTGGACATCTTCAATAAGGTGGCCCGCGGGCAGGAAACCCGCCACTGACTCCCGACCTTAAACACCGGTGCCATGAGCCCGTTATAAAAACCGATACAAACAATTACAATTGGCGACCGGCTACTAGCAAGCCAAGCGGGCACGACACGCTTTCGGGCAGCCCGCCGGATATTTTTTATCAGCCGATCCGATAAAATAACAAATGTTGCTGCCGGGTATTTTTTTCCAATTCACCGGCAAATAACCGGAACCACGCCTCCATTCGTCTCAAAACCTTATTTTTTTAGCCTTTTGAGTAGTTTTTTGTTGCCCGTGGCAAAAATATGCTATATACATAGCCGCAAATGCATCGGTATTGATTTTAAGCCTGTATTTATAGGTATTTGGGCCAGCTATTTGAGCAGTTTTTCAGCCCAGATTGCTAACGTTGTAATGTGCTCTGCTATACTCCATATCGATTTGCATTGGCTGTAACATGTTTACGCCATTAACCACCCAATGCGGAAGGGTTAGTGTCGAAAACACTTACACTAATCAACTTAGATTGATAAAACGCTCCATACCATTACCACTTAAGAAGGAAACACGCATGGCTGCTCGCAAGACTGCTGCAAAAAAAACCACACGTAAAGCCGCCGCCAAGAAGGCCGCCGTACCTGATCGCAAGATCAAGGCCATTAAAGAGCGCATGAACAAGACCCAGATACTCAATCAAATCGCCGAAGCCACTGAACTGTCCAAAAAGCAGGTTCAGTCTGTTTTGGACGAACTGACTGATGTCATCGAGGGACATATTAAGAAGCGCGCCATCGGCGAATTCGTGTTGCCCGGTCTGCTGAAGATCACCACCGTGAAAAAGCCGGCTCGCAAAGCCCGCAAAGGGATCAACCCCTTTACCGGTGAAGAAACCACATTTGCCGCCAAGCCGGCCAGCATCCAGGTTAAGGTGCGTCCGCTGAAAAAGCTGAAGGAAATGGCCGACAGCTAATTCCCGACAGCGCTAAACTGCCTTAGCAGGCAGCCCATCCGACCCCGTGACGGCGGGGTCGTGTGGTTCCCTCCCCCTTATTATTCAGCTAACAGTTATCAATTAACTGTTATCCACCTACCTCAAACCCTTCGCCGGCCAGCGCATTGCGCAGGCGAGCCACCCGCTCCTCCAGCGCCTCTTTATCATAGGGCCGCGCCGCCACCGCGCCCCAAACCGGACCGGGCCAGGCGGGATCATCCTCGAAGCGGGCGACATGGTGGACATGGAGTTGTGGCACCTGGTTGCCCAGGGCGGCAATATTCATCTTTTTGGGAGCGAATACCGCCGCCATGACTTCCGCCAGGTGACAGGATTCACGCATTAATTGCAGCCGGTCCTCTTCATTCAAGTGGTGAATCTCGCGGATGTCCCGACGCCGGGGCACCAGCAGACACCAGGGGTAGTTACTGTCGCGGTGCAACAGTACCAGCGACAACGGAAATTTGCCGAGCGCTACCGTATCCTCGTGCAGTTTTGCAGCCAATTCGAACATACTTTTCAATCCTCCCGCCGGGTGGCCGCGGAAACCATCATTGCTCCGGCTCCCGCTGGCTGTTTTCTCTTTTGCTACAGGTTTCATTGTACCCGGACAGGCATCCGACTTAGAATAGCCGCCTCGACCCGCCAGAATGCCTGAGAGAAAAGTATAGCAATGCGAGCCAGCCGTTTTTTGATTGCCACCCTCAAGGAAACCCCTGCAGATGCCGAGGTCATCAGCCACCAATTGATGCTGCGCGCCGGCATGATCCGCAAACTGGCCGCCGGACTCTACACCTGGTTACCGCTCGGGCTCAGAGTGCTGCGCAAGGTGGAAGCCATAGTGCGCGAAGAAATGAACGGCGCCGGCGCCCAGGAGGTGTTGATGCCGGTGGTGCAGCCGGCGGAGTTGTGGCAGGAATCCGAACGCTGGGAGCAATTTGGCCCCGAGTTACTGCGCGTCGAGGACCGCCACCAGCGCCCGTTTTGCCTCGGTCCCACGCACGAGGAGGTTATCACCGATCTGGTTCGCCAGCAGATCAAAAGCTATCGCCAGTTGCCGGTAAACCTCTACCAGATTCAGACCAAGTTCCGCGACGAAACCCGACCCCGCTTCGGCATTATGCGGGCGCGTGAATTTCTGATGAAAGATGCTTATTCGTTCCATCTCGAACAGGCCTCGTTGCAGGACACCTACGACATCATGCACGGGGCTTACACCCGCATATTTACCCGCATCGGCCTGGATTTTCGCCCGGTGCTGGCCGCCACCGGCGCCATCGGCGGCTCCAGTTCCCATGAATTCCACGTCCTTGCCGACAGCGGCGAAGATGCTATCGCCTTCAGCGATAACAGCGATTACGCGGCCAATGTCGAGTTGGCAGAAGCCGTGGCACCGACTGTCGAGCGCGCCGCCCCCACCCGCGAGCTGATCGAGGTGGTAACCCCGGATCAACACACCATCGAGGAGGTCTCGGACTTTCTGGCGGTGCCCCCTACCGATATGGTGAAAACCCTGATTGTCCTGGGTGAAGCGACCGCTGAAGAGGAGCAACCGCTGCTGGCGCTGGTGCTGCGCGGCGATCACGAACTCAATGCGGTCAAAGCGGAAAACCTGGCGGGCGTCGCCAGTCCGCTGACCTTGGCGGCGCCGCAACGGATCGAAACCGCACTCGGCTGCCAGGTGGGCTCGATCGGTCCGGTGGGGCTGCCGATACCGGTCATCGTCGATCGCAGTGCCGCGGTGCTGGCCGATTTTGTCTGCGGTGCCAACAAAGACGGTTATCACCTGACCGGCGTCAACTGGGACAGAGATGCGCAACTCGACCGGGTCGCGGACCTGCGCAATGTGGTGCCCGGCGATCCCAGCCCGGACGGCAACGGCAGCCTGGACATCAAGCGGGGTATCGAGGTGGGCCATATCTTCCAACTCGGCGATAAATACAGCCGCACCATGAATGCCACCGTACTCGACGAAAACGGCCGTGAACAGACCATGGTGATGGGCTGCTACGGCATCGGTGTCAGCCGTATCGTGGCCGCTGCCATCGAGCAGAATCACGACGACAGCGGCATTATCTGGCCCGCCGCCATCGCCCCGTTTGACATTGCCCTGGTGCCGATCAATATGCACAAATCGGCGGCGGTCGCCGCAAAGTGCGAGGCACTTTACCGGGATCTCCAGGCCGCCGGATACACGGTTCTGTTTATGGACGAGGCCAAAGCGCGCCTCGGCGGTATGCTGGCCGACGTGGAACTGATGGGTATTCCCCACCGCGTGGTGGTGGGCGAACGCGGTCTGCAGGCAGGCCTGGTCGAATACAAAGGCCGGCGCGACGCCGACAGTCGTGACCTCACTGAGAAGGACCTGCTAGACTTGCTCAAGCGAGAAGAATAACCAACCCAGCAATACATAATGCGCCGTTATGAACAGGCTGACCTCACGATTGGCAACAGGATTAACCACAAGCATCGCAGCAAGACTGGCGGCGCCGGTTCAATCCCCGGTCGCGCCGGCGACCCCGAACCAGGCGATTTATGGTTGGCTGGCACTGCTATTGGCTATCTGCACCTGCCACAGCGCGCTGGCGCAGCCGAAGATTGAGCCGGCGCCGCCGCAGTTTGAAGTAGAGGATGAACTGCGACGCCTGTTGGTGGAAACCATCGAAGCAGCCGACAGTTTCGACGATCGCTTTGACGCGGAAGTCTGGCTGGTGTCCAAGTCGCCGCCACTGCGGCGCTTTATCGACAATCCGAAAAAACGCATGTCAATGCTGAAGAGCATTCACCGCGCCGCCCGCCGCGCCGGCCTGCAGCCGGAGGTGGTGCTGGCGGTCATCGAGGTGGAAAGCGGCTTCAACCGCTACGCCGTCTCGCGGGTCGGCGCCCAGGGCCTGATGCAGGTGATGCCGTTTTGGAAACATGAGATAGGCCGACCGGAAGACAACCTGATTGACCTGGAAACCAACCTCAAATACGGCTGTGCGATTCTCAAGCACTATCTCAACAGGTCAAACGGTCATCTGGCCGAAGCCCTGGCCCGCTACAACGGCAGTTACGGCCGCTACACCTATGTCGAAAAAGTAATGATGGCCTGGCAGAAATACTGGCGTTGAGAGAATGGCACTCGCGCCTGGCGCGAGTGCCATTCGGCGCTTAGCCGGTGCACAGTCCCCATATCGGACTGCCAGGTCTATCCTTTATAAGCTTTGCGCACTTCGTCGGCAAGAATGTCGATGCCGCGCTCCACCACCTCCGGGTCCTGGCTGTAAGTCACCCTTATACACTCTTCGGTATGGCGCCAGTCAGAGGACGCCATACCGACAAAAAAATGGTGCCCGGCGACAATCAACACCCCGCGAGCCTTGAGCCTCTCGTAAAGTGCCTGGCTGGTAATGGGCAGCCCCTTGAACCACAGCCATAGAAAAATGGCGCCCTCCGGTTTGTGAATATAGTAAGGTAAACCGTCCAGGGCCCGGCGCAGGGCGGTCACCGCCTGTTGCGACCGGGTTCGGTAAAACGGCTGCACCAGATCGCTGCTGACCGACAGAATCTCACCACTGCGAAACAGCTCCCGGGCCAGCGCCGGTCCCAGGTTGCCGCTGGCCAGGCTGATAATGGTATTGGCCTGGGTAAAGGCACTGATCAGCGCCTCCTCGGCCACGACAATGCCGGTGCGGGCTCCGGGCAATCCCAGCTTTGACAGGCTCAGCACCAACACGGTGTTGTCGTTCCAGTGGGGCTTGACCTCGGTAAAAATAATGCCGGGAAACGGGGTGCCGTAGGCGCCGTCAATAATCAATGGAATGCCGTGCTGGCGGGCCAGGTCATCGAGCTGTTCCACTTCCGCATCGGTCAGCACGTTACCGGTGGGGTTGGTGGGGCGGGATACGCAGATCGCACCGGTGGTATGGTCGACGCTCAACTTGTCGAAGTCCACCCGGTACTTAAAGAGGTGGTCGTCGAGAATATCAATGGCGGGCCGGGTTGCGCGGAAAAAGTCCCGGCTCAGACCGACATCGCTGTAACCGAGGTACTCCGGCGCCAACGGCAACTGGATATGCCGGTGGCTACCGTCGGCAAATTCGCCGGCAAACATATTGAACAGGATGTAAAAAGCCGACTGGCTGCCGTTGGCGATGGCGATATTTTTTGCCGTTACCGGCCAGCCGAACTGGCGTTGCAGCAACTCGGCTATCTGTACCAGCAGTTGCGGGTCTCCCTGGGGCGACTGGTAGATACCCAGTAAGCGGTGCAGATCGGCGTCACTGCCGAGCAGTTGCAGTAGGCGGTCACGAAATACCCGCTCCACCGCGGGGATACGGCTGGGGTTGCCGCCACCCATAGAAATCATATCGGGGTTGAGGTTCAGGGCGGTGCCCAGATCGTCCATTAGCGTGACGATGCCCGACTCGGCGGTGTATTTCTCTCCAAAACGAGAAAACTGCATGGCCATAACAGGTCTGTTGCTCCGGTGTTTACCGACAAGCTTAGCGTGTTTGTCACCACAGCCCAAGCGCACCGGCAACAATAGATAACAACAGGCAACACAAGCGGCAAAACAGGCGGTAAAATAGGCCCGCAGCTTGAGGGGAAGGGCGCGACGCTCGTCCACTACTGTACTTACTCAGCCCGACTATTTTGACCCAATTATTCGACCCAGGTATTTGACCCAATGGGAAACCCGTCATGACACGCCTTACCGCTTTACTGTGCATAGTGGCAATAGCCGCGGTGTTTACCGCCTGCAGCACATCCGAGCCCTCGCGCCAGGAAGACGAGTCTGCACGCGCCAATGCGTTGTTCGAGACATTTTTCGAGGAAGACCTAGCCCGCAGCCCCATGCGGCAGACCTACCTCGGCATCAAGACTGACTACGACAAATGGGACAATATCAGCGACGCTTTCGAGGCCATGAGCCATGCGCTGCGCCGCGATCAATTGGCGCGCCTGAGCCGGCTCAACCCCGAGAATATGGACGCCGCCACCGCCCTGAGTTTCCGGCTCCAGCGACAGGTCTTGGAAGATGCGATCGCCGACTACCGGTGGCGCCACCACAACTACCCGGTCAATCAGATGTTTGGCATTCACACTACAGCGCCGTCGCTGTTGATTAACCAACACCATATTGACAACAGACAGGATGCCGAGGCCTACATTACCCGCCTGGCGGGTATCGCGGTGTTATTCGACCAGTTGATCGACGGCCTGAGAGCCCGGGCTGAAAAGGGCATTGTCATGCCCAAGTTCGTTTTCCCCTACGCCATCGAGGCAAGCAATAACATCATTACCGGCGCGCCGTTCGGCGCCGGTGACGACAGTGTTCTCTACGCTGATTTCAAGCGCAAGATCGGGGCCCTGCAACTGACCTATGCACAGCGCGAGGCCCTGCTGACAGATGCCAGTACCGCCTTGCGGCAACACGTTAAACCGGCCTATGAGAAGCTGATCCGCTACCTGGTCGAGTTGGAACAACAGGCAGACACCCGCGACGGCGCCTGGAAATTCCCCGAGGGCGAGGCTTTCTACAACAACGCGCTGGCCCGCACGACCACCACGTCGTTCAGCGCCGCTGAGATTCATATCGTCGGCCTGGAGGAAGTCGCGCGTATTCACAGCGAGATGCGCGATATCATGAAACAGGTGAATTTCGCCGGCGACCTGGCCGCGTTCTTTACGTTTATGCGCACCGACCCGCAGTTTTACTACCCGGAGGACGAGGCCAGCAAAGAGGCGTACCTCGCTGCCGCCACCGCTATTATCGACAATATGGAGTCGCGCCTCGACGAGCTGTTTCTCACCCGCCCCAAGGCGGCTCTGAAAGTGCAACGCGTGGAGGCATTCCGGGAGAAGTCCGCCGGCAAGGCATTCTATCAGCGGCCGTCCATGGATGGCTCGCGCCCCGGCCTGTACTATGCCAATTTGTACAGAATGTCCAATATGCCCACCTATCAGATGGAAGCGCTCGCTTACCACGAAGGCATCCCCGGCCACCATATGCAAATTGCCATCGCCCAGGAATTGGAGGGTATTCCACAATTCCGCAAATTCGGCGGTTACACGGCCTACGTCGAGGGCTGGGGGCTTTACTCTGAGTGGATACCCAAGCAGATGGGACTCTACCAGGACCCCTATTCTGACTTCGGCCGGCTGGCCATGGAACTCTGGCGGGCCTGCCGACTGGTGGTGGATACCGGTATCCATGCCAAACAATGGACCCGACAACAGGCTATCGATTATTTAAAAGCCAATACCCCCAACCCCGAGGGCGATATTGTCAACGCCATCGAACGTTATATCGTCATCCCGTCCCAGGCCACCGCCTACAAAATCGGTATGCTGAAAATTCAACAGCTACGCGCAACATCGGAACAGGCGCTGGGCAAGCGGTTCGATATTCGTCAATTCCACGATGTGGTGTTGCGCAACGGTCCGGTGCCGCTCAATGTGTTGGAGGATTTGGTGGACCGCTGGGTGCAGGAGACGAAGCGGGGCTAAAGGCTGCCAACCTGCAGCTAATGCAAAAACTGTATCGCACACAACGTTAAGTCATCTTCAAATTCGTTCTGCGCACAAAAGTCCTGCAGCGCCTCCTCCACCGCATCCACCACACAGTGGGGGCAGGCCTCCGTGGTTTTGATCAACGCTTCCAGACGCTCCCGGCCAAACTCCTGCTGCTCGGTATTGCGGGTCTCCAATACCACATCGGTATACATAAAGAGTATATCGCCCCTCTCGATCGCAAATTCATGCCTCTGCCAGCGGTAGTCCCGCAATACGCCAACGGGGATATCCTGGGCCTCGCTCAGCGGGATCACCTGTTCGTCACGCTTGATATAGGCTACCGGATGCCCCGCCGAACAGTAGTTGAGCCTGCGCAGCGCCGGCTCATAGTGAAAGGTGTTCAGGGTGATAAACTTGCCGCGATGCTTACGGGTAAAAAAGTGTGTGTTCAGGTAGTTTAAAAATTCATCTACCGAGGCATCCCCCGCCGGCCGATAGGTGCGCACAATAGCGTCCAGCATAGCCGCCTCCACCGCAGCACTGGGCCCGTGGCCGGCAACATCGGCAATCATAGCGCCGAACTCATGGGGCTGCGAACTCGGCTGGTCTTCTCCCAAACTGCTGATATCCAGGTAGTCGCCACTGGTTTGCTTATACGCCTTGAAACGGAAAGCGAGTTCCACACCGGGAATGCTGGTGTCCTCTTCCGGCAGCAGCAGCTTTTGCAGGCGCGCCATTTCGTTGATCTCGCGGTCAATCCACTGCTGCGCCTCCTTCAACTGCCGCTTCTCTACCACGCGCGCCATGCTGCTGAAGGCATAATTGGCAATCAACGCGAGTTTTGCGGTATCCACATCGAGAATCGAACATTCAGACTCGAGCACCAGTAACCAGCGTTCGACCTCCCTGTCGTGCCAGATCGGCAATACAAACGCAATTTCGTAACGCTGGAGATTATCTCTGAACAGATCGGGCGCCTGTGATCGCAATACGGTAAACGGCTCGGCAGCCGCCTTCCAGACCTCGATGAAGTCACCCTGATAAACGGGAAATTCATCGGAGGGCAGCAGCAACTCATCGGGAGAATAAATGGGGCAGTAGTGCTGGTCGCAAAACCCGGACAGCTGAAAACAACCCTGCGCCAGGCCGACGCTGTTGACGATACCGAGCGTACAACCACCCAACTCCTCCATCAGTGCCTTGTAGAGAAACGCCAGCGCATTGGACTCGCTGCTGGCCTGGCTGAGTTGTAGTAGATACCGCAAGATTTTGCTCCCGGAGCCGGCGGCTGCCGATCCGTCAGGCAGCCGGGTATGCCGTCAGTTCGACGCCAGCTCCTGTGTCAGTGATTCATTCAATGCTTTGAGCCCGCCGCGCCTCAATATCGGTTTATAGCTGCTATTGTAGCTGCTGACCAGGGAAATACCCTCCACCACGTAATCGTAGATACGCCAGCCCTCGGCACGCTTGATCATACGGAACTTGACCGGTATTTTTTTACCCTGGGATAAGATATGGGTGTCGACCACCGCATACTTGTCCCTTCTAATCTCTTCCTCCAGGTACTCAACGCTCTCGCCACTGTATTTATCCAGTAAGCCGTAGTAGGTATTTACCACTACCTGAGAGAATAAACCGATAAACTCATCTTTGTCTTCGGTCTCGGCTTTGCGCCAGTCAGTAGCCACTATCCGTTGCGACATGGCCCTGAAATCCGCATATTCATCGACAATGGCCGTCATCTTGACCCTTTTCTGCTCACTGCTCATATCCTCGTCGACAACGATGGCAAGTAAACCGTCGACAGCCTGCTGCAGCGTCTGGGTCGGTGTCTGGTTCGAAGTTTGAGCCGCCTGCACCCATGCTGCGGGTGTTAGAAGCAACAAAATGATAGTGAATACCAAAGGTCTGGTCGCGTTCATGGTTATCTCGATATCCTCAAGGGGTAAATTAGCTACACCGGGTCACAGCGCCACTGCGGCCACCCGCGTTTTTTCAGCGTCCGGACCGGCACCGCTTACTCTTCAAAAATATATTTACTGACAAGCTCCTCGATACTGATCGAAGACTCTGTTTCAAATATCTCATCTCCCGGAGCCAGCACCTCTTCGGCGCCGCCGGGCGACAGCTTGATAAACCTGTCACCGATGATACCGGCCGTGCGAATCGACGCGATAGAATCCTCCGGCAGACTGACTTCCTTATCGATAACCATGGTCACCACCGATTCAAACGAGTCGTAGTCCAGCGCAATGGTTTGCACCTGCCCTACGCGTACGCCGGCCACTTCGATAAACGCCCCCTCCTTCAGACCGGAAGAATTATCAAACCGCGCGACCAGCGAATAACGCTTGTCGGCATCGCCGGAGACACCGGCGATATCCACGGCCAGATAGGCCAGTGCCGCGGTGCCCATCAAAACAAAAATCCCAACAAAAAACTCCACACCAAATTTCTTCATTATTTTTCCCAAACGAAATTCGACAATCTGTTATACGAAAAAACCGCCTACAGCTGACACCAACCCCTTACTGTCAACAGCAAAGTGACTCTTCACAAAACTTTCACAACATCAAAGCGCTGACCACATAATCGGTGAACAGCATCAGCATCGCACTCAACACCACCGCATCGGTAGTGGCGCGACCAACGCCCTCGGCACCGGAAACCGGTTGTTCAATATGCACGTAATAGCCCTTGGCCAGTACCACACAAAAAATCACCGCGCCAAACAGCGTCGATTTGACCAGCCCCATACGCACGTCCGACCACAGCACCGTATCGGCCATACCACCCAGGTAAGCACCGTCACTAACACCCTGAATGATGACGCCGACAATGTAGCCGCCGCCAATGCCCACCACATTCACAATCGCCGTCAACAGCGGCACGGCGATAATACCGGCAATCAGGCGCGGCAACATAACATAGCGAAAGCTGTCAATCGCCATACAATCCAGAGCATCGAACTGTTGTTCGTTACGCATGATGGCAATTTCCGAACAGGTGGCGGAGCCGGCCCGGGCGATGACCATCAGCGCCGCCATCACCGGACCCAGTTCCCGAATCAGCGACAGGGCCACCACCGATCCTAACAGGTCGACCGAACCGAACCGAATCAGCGCATCGTAAAACTGCAGCGCCACCACCATTCCGGTAAACAGGCCGGCCACCGCAATAACCGGCAGCGACCTGGCGCCGATAAAATGCATTTGCTTAATAACTTCAGCAACCGGAAACGGCCAATACACCAGCCGCGACAGGCAGGTAACAAAGAAGATCGCCAAGCGCCCGGCCTGTTCCACGACACGGATCGCAGCGCGGCCCAGGCGGCTGACCGGCGCCAGCAACACGGTACGGAACAGGCTGTTGGACTCGACACTATCGCTCGCTGTCATCAGTCGGCCCCCGCAGTCAAACGATTGAGATATTTATTGGCATCGACCGGGTCTTTGCGCGGGCGCCGGTTGATCATGTTCTGAATGCGCTCGTCGGTACTGGCCCGGATTTCATCGGGCGTGCCGGTCTGCACTATCTCACCGTCGAATAACACCGTGATGCGATCGGCAATTTTAAAGGCGCTCTCCAACTCGTGAGTCACGACAATAACCGTTATATTCACAGCCTCGCGCAGCTTCAAAATCAGGTCGTCCAGTTCCACCGAGGTCACCGGGTCCAGACCCGCCGAGGGCTCATCGAAGAATAACAACTTCGGGTCCATAATCACGGCCCGCGCCAGGCCGGTACGCTTGAGCATGCCGCCGGACAATTCCGCCGGCATAAAATCCTCGCAACCGGCCAGGTTCATCATCTCCAGTTTGAGGCGCGCCATGATGTCGATGGTATCGTCGTTGAGCTTGGTATGCTGGCGCAACGGCAGTTTGACATTGTCGCCCACCGTCATCGAACTGAGCAGCGCACCGCCTTGAAATGCCACACCGATGCGTTTGCGCAACTCGGCCAGCTGTTTGCCGCTGGCGCCGGCGACATCCAAACCGTCCACCATTATCCGGCCGGAGGTGGGCTTTTCCAATGCCAGCAAGTGGCGCAACAGCGTACTCTTACCGGAACCACTGCCGCCCATGACCACCATAATCTCGCCGCGGTTGACGCTGAAGTTGACCGATTTGAGAATTTGTCGCTCACCGTAGTGGGTGACCAGATCGGTGACCTGAATGATAGGCGACTGCGGGTCGCCTCCCGCTTCGACGGCTGTTGCCACAGGCGCTACTCCCTCACGTCGTCGAGGGTGGCCGCCAGGGGAAACACCTGGTCTAGCCGCGTCAACTGCAGCACCTGCAGCGGTGATCCGCTGGCCCCGATAATGGCAAATTGCAGGTCTTTGCCCTTGGACACATTGAGCCCCTCCACCAGCGTGGCGATGCCGGAACTGTCGATATAGGTTAGTGACGTGAAATCGACCAGCAAAGACTGGCCCTGTTCGAGAATAGATAAGACTTCATCGCGCAGCTTCGGCGAGTTGTTCAAATCCACCTCGCCCTGCAAGTGCAACACCCGGTAGTGCAGGTGCTCGGAGGTTTCGTACATAGTTGTTATATCCTTTGGCGTTATTGCGGTAGTTTTTTCCGCATTTCGAGCAAGTTACCGACATTTGGCGGCGGTGGCAGCAGGGTGACCGAGTCCATGACCTTGTGGATCAGCAGCAGCCCCAGACCACCGGGTTCGCGCAGGTTCTCAGCCGGCGGCTGCAGGCAGTCTCGATCCACCGGATCGGCAAAATCCTGCAACTTGAATACCACCATCCCGTCATCCCGATAGATTTCTAAAATAAACCTGCCATCCGTGCGGTCTTTATAGGCATGGCGTATCACATTGGCACAGGCCTCATCGATCGCCAGGGTAATGCAATCGGTGTCGGTGGAGGGATAGCCCAGTTGGATACAAATGTCCCGTACCTGTTCGCGTACGCCACACAACTCGGTGGAGCAGGCCTCGCAGGGTAATTTGTGAATCAATTCCATAAGCTAGGTTCGCTGTCGGTCGGTAGAACGGCTAAAGGTATCTGTTCAGAAACTGCAACCACTTCACTTAAAGTCTGTCATTCACTCAATCACTAACTGCCTCACTGGTCTCACAACGCCGGCAAGTGGCGAGACCCAGTTATAAATTTATGGCAAAACCGCCGCTATCGCCATCACTAAACCACTAAATCGACCATTAAACCAGTAAATCAGAATGGTTTGCCGGCGGTGACCGGAATTCGCTTTGACAACGCGTCAAACATTAGTTCCGCCAGGAGGTCCTGAGTGTCACGGTTGCACCGCCCTGCCCCCAAGCGGTGCACCTGTACCCACCGCCCGCATCGAACATGACCCAGCCGCGACACGCCGCCGCCCGGGCGAGCCAGCCTGCGCGCTCAAGTCCCGGGCGCCGGCACATCGGTCTTGAGCCTGGACAATCCAGCCGCAAGTTCTGGCACCGCATCGGTGAGCTCGGGCAGTGCCGCCACCAACTCGGGCAGATTATTCGCCCCCATTTTACGCATCACCCGGCTGCGATGGATTTCCACGGTTTTGACACTGATCGCCAGCGCCGCAGCGATCTCCCGGTTGGACAGGCCCGTCATCACCCGCTCGGCCACCTGTTGTTCACGCTGGCTCAACGACTGCCAGCGCGCCAGCAAAAGCTCGGCCCGCCGGGCCTGATTAAACGCACGGTCGCTGTGGACCAGGGTTGCGGTCACCAGCTTTAACAGCGCCTCATCGTCAAACGGTTTCTCAATAAAGTCGACAGCCCTGTGTTTCATCGCCTGCACCGCCATGGCGACATCGCCGTGCCCGGTAATGACAATAACCGGCAACACCCGCCCCTGGCGCTGGAGTTCCTGCAGCAATGCCAGCCCGCTCATACCCGACATACGTACATCCAATAACAGGCAGCCGGGCCCGCCGGCATAGGCCTGTAAAAAGGCCTCGGCGCTCTCGAACTGCCGGCAAGTCAACCCCGCACTGTCCAGCAGCCAGCCCAGAGACTCGCGAAAGTCGCGATCGTCGTCAACAATATAAACCGTTTGCGGTGTCGCCGGCATGGGTCCGTCACTGTAGTTGATAGCGGTTCGGGTCAATCAAAATGCAACCGCAGGTGGCTGCCGATATGTTGAATCCACGTATCGGAAACCTGTGCCTGGCGAGCAAAGTTCTTCCAGTTGCTGCAAACGTCGACGATGTCGCCGACGATGCGCCGCGCCCGCGCCGGCGGCAGATTCGCTTTTTTACCCGCTTCGATCAAATCGAGCAGGGTAAAGTCTTCCCGCTTGCCATTACAGCTCATCTGGTGGCGCGAGGTCCATTTACCGCGAGGATTGAACGAGTAAATCATGTCATAAGCCGGTGCCAGCGACCACTCGCCTTTGCGATTCATCAAAAAGGCAATGTTCTTTACATGGTCGTCCTGGTTGCGTGCGACGATATTAAACACCATGCGCCGGAATAGCTGCTCCAACTCGCCGGCCTGGTGAGCAGTCTCCAACAGGCGCAGGACCTGGAACGCCTGTTCGTAGGAGTAGGCCCCCGGCGCATTGAAATCGTAGTGGGCCAGGGCGCACAGTGACTGCATATGCAGCTTATCGCCGTCCTCCAGACGGTCGAAGCGCCGGGTCATAAAGTGAGCGCGCTGGTGCTCTTCCAACAGCCGGCACTCCATCATGGTAATACCTGCCGCAGCCGCCATTTTGGAATAAGCATACTCGATGCGACCAAAACCCTGGGGATCGGCCAACTCTTTATCCCGATTATTGGCGACGCCATCGAACTTCAGCAACCAATGGCCAAAGCCGCTCGGCGTCGATACCTGTCCCGATCGAACTTCGTGGCTCGACGGATTCCAGGCAATCACCGCCTTGGCCCGCGCGCCGCCCGCCGAGGTGCCCACCAGCAGGATGTCCTCGATACCGGACTTGGCATCCTGCAGATTGGTCTTGAAGTCCTCGCGAGCGGTCAGGATGTCTGACGCCAGGTCGACCAGGTGGGCAATATCCAGCGCCTTGTCCACCGTAACCGGTTGGCGCAGGGTCGGTTTGAATTCCAGCGCTCCCATCGCCCGGTCCCCCACATAGCACAGGCGCTCAACCGGAGAAAAGCTGGCGGGCGAGCGCTCCTGTTCAGCGAGCCAGCGGTCGATCAGGCGATTGCCAAAGCGGTCGGGCAGCGCATCGGCCAGCAGCCCCGGCAAACCTTTGAAGGTCTCCCGGTTCAGCTCCGGAAATGAGAAAACCCGACTCCCTGCGGCTTTCGGCATGACGATGGGTGCCAGCTCCACCGGCGCTGATAAAAACGTCCTGTCGTACTCGAAAAAGCCCAGGGCAGCGTCGGGGTCCCAAATAACGACGCCGACGCGGGTGCCCCACAGCATCACATCCGCCATTAATTCCGGCGCCAGATCACTCACGTCTCATCACCCCATTTCCACTCTCCTGCGGGAGGGCTTTCCGATATGCGGTGACCGGAAGCGCGCCGGCGCCGCTTGCCACCACCCGCCTTCAGGTCCACCGGCCGATAAGGGGGCACCTGCAACAACCTGCTGAGAGACCCGACTTCACCCAGGCCGCGCAACACCGCGACCAGATAGAGGCTGCCGACACTGTTGCCGCCCTCTATGTTCTTTACCGTGCCTTTGGATACACCGGAAACAGCCGCCAAATCCTCCCGCCTGAGGTTTTGCTGGAGCCGGATGGTTTCTATTTTCCTGCCCAGATCGGCCAAAACCGCCTGATTGCTGACTGTGTTGTAGTCCATGAGAACACCACTAAAAGGTATAATTAAGTATTTAGCCGCTTTTTTAGACAATAAAAGGCATCAATATAGCTTTTATTTAATACCTTAATAAATTATACATTTATATACTTTAAAACCATAGACCGATTTAAAAGCCATAAATATACCTTTAATAAAAATCATAGCGGTAATACCACCTCCAAGACAGTGCGGCAAACCCCATCTGAGCGGGCAGCTATCTGACCGCCGTGGGCTTCAACGATAGACCGTGATATTTGCAATCCCATTCCCAGGCCTGCCGACTTGGAGGTGTAGTAGGGCTCGAACATCTGCTCCAATTTATTCCCGTCGACACCGCCGGCGCTATCTGTAACCCGGATGCGGGCGTGCAGCGCATCGCGCTGCAGCTCTACCTGCACCGATTTTTCCGCCGCCTCGCTACCGCGGTACGCCTCTATGGCGTTGCGCACTAAATTGATCAATACCTGCTCGATCTGAATGCGATCGGCCACCAGGGCAATGGGGGTCTCGCTGCGGCGCAGATGCAGGTCGACCTGCTGCCCGGCGGCCTCCCACTGCAGAAATCCCAACACCTCCGCGCATACGTCGTCCAGCATAAACCGCACCGGCTGGTAAGGTGTTCGCTTCACCATACTGCGCAGGCGCTTGACGATATCCGCCGCCCGCTGCGCCTGTTTGGTAATCGATTCCAGTACGCCGCGCAGCTTGTCGGGTGCCAACTGCCGGCCCCGGTCCAGTTGCCGGATACTGCCCCGCGCATAGTTCAAGGTAGTTGCCAGCGGTTGATTGATTTCGTGAGCGAGACCGCTGGCCATTTCACCCAGCGTCATCAGGCGCGAGGCGTGGACCAGCTCCGCCTGCCGATCCTGGGCCTCCCGCTCGGCCCGCTTTTGCTCCGTCTGGTCGCGGATAATCAGTGAAAAATAGTCATCGGTCTCCGTCAACTGCGGCTGCGCGATGACCTGCTCCAGGACCCAATAGCGCGCCGCTGCCAATGGCGACTTGACCCGCAGGCGCCCCTGCCAGTTACCCCGCGTGCCGGCCACCTGAAACGCCAGGGTCTTTACTTTCTGGAAGCTCTCGGTGCTCAGCAGCCGCTTCAACTCCAACTGCGCGCCTTCCCGCGAGGTCGGGTCGTCAGTTAGCCCTAACCCCTCCTGCGCCGCCCGGTTCATATAGGTTACCCGGGTGCGGTGATCGCAAAACAAAATGATATCGGCGGACGCTTCAACCACCGCCGCCAGTCGCTGGGTGGACTGTTCGGCCCTGACCTGCTCGGAGATATCCCGGGTCACGGCAATCACCTCCCTGAGCTCCCCGGTATCGGCATCGCGAATCGACCGGTGGGTGCTCTCCACCCAGAAGTAGTTGCCGCTCTTGTGCAAGCTGCGATAGCGAAACGTGCGAATACCGTGATGATAAATGGCCGGAATCAGCTTGTTTTTCATCGCTGCGGCATCGTCCGGGTGGAAAAAGTCGTAGGCCGGTCTGCCCAACATCTCCCCGGCCGTGAATCCCGATATCTGCAGCGTCTGCGGGCTGATGGTGGTATAGGCCCAATCGCCGGGCCTGTGGGTGGTAATCATGTCCCCCATATGCTCGAGAATGAAGCGATAACGCTCATCCTCGGCGCCCGGCCCCTCGTCCCACTGCGTGCTTTCTGTCATGACAAATGATCCATCTCTAAGTAACAACCCGTAATGTAAACGGCATCTTTTACTTGATCAAACGCCATAAGCTGGTTAAGAATAGGGGTTTTCCCTAATTCATACGCCATTTACGCCAATCTTTACCCGCAGAGGTTTTTATGACTACCCCGCTGCTCAACGACCGCGATATGGAATTTATGCTCTATGAGCTGCTCGACAGCGAGCAGCTGCTCAATCGCGAGCGCTATCGGGAACACTCCCGGGAGGTCTTCAATGCCACCCTGGATACCGCCAAAACCATCGCCGAGAAGTATTTTGCCAATCACAATGCCAAGGGCGATGCCAATGAACCCACCTTCGACGGCGAAAACGTCCATCAGATTCCGGAGACCAAACAGGCCTGGGATGCCTTCGCCGAAGCGGGCTTCCTCGCCGCCCACTATGACTTCGACGAGGGCGGCATGCAGATGCCGGAAATTGTTCTGCGTATCGCCAACGCCTATATCAGCGCCGCCAATATCGCTACCGCCGGCTACGGCTTCCTCAGCCTGGGGGCCGCCAACCTGCTGCGCTCCTTCGGCAGCGAGGAACAGAAAGCCCGTTTCATTCCCCCCATGCAGGAGGGCCGGTTCTCCGGCACCATGGCCCTGACCGAACCCAACCAGGGCTCGGCGCTGGCGGATATCAGCACCTACGCCGAACCCCAGGCGGACGGCACCTACCGCCTGTTCGGCCAAAAGATGTATATCTCCGGCGGCGATCAATCGATCACGGAAAATATCGTGCATATGGTGCTGGCAAAAATCAAAGGCGCGCCGGCCGGCGTCAAAGGTATCTCGCTGTTTATCTGTCCGAAAGTGCTGGTCAACGAGGACGGCAGCCTGGGCGCGCGCAACGACGTCGCCCTGGCCGGCCTGCTGCACAAAATGGGGTATCGCAACACCACCTCCACGGTACTCAGTTTCGGCGAGAAAGGCGGTGCTGAAGCCTATCTGGTCGGCGAACCGCACAAAGGTCTGCACTACATGTTCCAGATGATGAACGAGGCCCGTATCGGCGTCGGCCTGGGGGCCGCCATTCTCGGCTACCAGGGCTATAACTACTCCCTGAACTACGCGCGGGAGCGACCCCAGGGCCGCCTGCCCTCCTGCAAGGACCCCGAGTCCAAGCAGGTGAATATTATCGAGCACGCCGATGTCAGGCGCATGCTGCTGGCCCAGAAAGCGTATGCCGAGGGCGCCATGGCCATGTGCCTGTATGCCAGTTCGCTGTTTGAGGATGCCGAGACCGCGCCGACCGAGCAGGCGCGCAGCGATGCGTTTGAGCTGCTCGATCTGCTGACACCGATCGTGAAGTCCTGGCCGTCAAAATACGGTTTGAAGGCCAACGAGCTGGCGATTCAGGTACTGGGAGGCGCGGGCTATATCCGCGAGTACCCGGTGGAGCAATACTACCGCGACAACCGCCTCAACCCCATTCACGAGGGCACCGAGGCAATTCACGGTCTGGACCTGCTCGGGCGAAAAGTGCCCATGAAAAACATGCAGGGTTACGCATTGTTCAAGAAAACCGTGACACAAACCCTCGCTACCGCGCAAGCCGATGCATTGACTACTGAGTTTGTCGCGCCCCTGCAACAGGCGCTCGATACTCTCGACGATGTCACCCAGACGCTGCTGCCGCAGATGGCGCGCGACGTCGATCTCGGTCTCGCCAATGCCACGCTGTATCTCGACCTGTTCGGTCGCGTGGTGGCCGGTTGGCTATGGGTGGAACAGGCCGTGGTTGCGGCCAGGGGTCTGCAGCGAGAAAACCTGCATCGGGATGACGACAACTTTTACCGGGGCAAACTTCAGGCCGCCCGCTACTACTGCGAGTGGGAACTGCCGGAAATCCAACCCCAGGCCAAGCTGTTGAAAGACTGTAACGCTGTTTGTTTCGATATGAAAAACGAGTGGTTCTAAAACGACGCCGTCAACGCAACAACGACTATATTTACCGGAGGAATAAACTCAATGAGTGCTCCCACTCACTACGCGACACACGCCAATATCGCGGTCATCACCATGGATTCACCCCCCGTCAACGGCCTCGGGCACGCACTGCGCCGCAGCCTGCTGGACGATTTCGAACGGGCGCTGGCCGATGACGGCATTGCAGCCATCGTCATTGCCTCGGCCGGCAAACTCTTCTGTGGCGGCGCCGACATCAGCGAGTTTGGCGGCGACAGCGCGCTGCGCGAACCCAACCTGCCCCAGGTGTTGAACCGGCTCGAGGAGTCACCCAAGCCCGTAGTCGCCGCGGTAAACGGCATGGCGCTCGGCGGTGGCATGGAATTGGCGCTGGTGTGCGACTATCGCTTTGCCGGCGCCGCCGCCAGGTTCGGCCTGCCGGAGGTCAACCTGGGCATTTTACCCGGTGCCGGCGGCACCCAGCGTTTACCGCGCCTGGCAGGCGTGCCTCTGGCCCTGGAGATGATCACCTCCGGTCGCCCCATCTCGGTGGACAAGGCGCAACAGGCAGGCCTGGTCGATCGCCGCCATAACGACACCGGCGAGTTTCTCGATGCCGCTATCACCTACGCCGCTGAATTGGTCGACAGCGGCGCCAGCGTCCACAGCTGCGCCACACTCAGTGTCGACACCACCGATCTGCCCGACAACTTCTTCGCCGATTTCCGCCGCTCTATCGCCCGCCGCACGCGCGGACTCTATGCACCGGAGCGCTGCATCCAGGCGGTGGAGGCAGCCTGCACCCTGCCGCTGGCGGAGGGGCTGCAACGGGAGGGCGAACTGTTTATCGAGTGTATGAACACACCCCAGGCCCGCGCCCAACAGCACCTGTTCTTCGCCGAGCGGGCCGCCACCAAAGTGCCCGGCGTCGATCCCAAAACGCCGGTGCGCAACATCGAAAAAGTAGCCGTCATCGGTTCGGGTACCATGGGTGGCGGCATCGCCATGAACTTTCTGAACGCGGGAATTCCCGTAACCGTGTTGGACCTGAACGCCGAAGCGCTCGAGCGCGGCGCCGAGGTTATCCGCAACAACTACGCCATCACTGCCAAAAAAGGCAAGCTCACCGAAGCACAGGTGGAACAGCGGATGGAACTGCTGACCACCACCACCGAGTATGCGAGTATTGCCGGCGTCGACCTGGTGATCGAGGCAGTCTTCGAAAACATGGATATCAAGAAAAAAGTGTTTACCACGCTGGACGAGGTGTGCAAGCCCGGCGCCATTCTCGCCACCAATACCTCGACACTGGATGTGGACGAGATTGCGGCAGTCACCAAACGCCCGCAGGATGTGATCGGTTTGCATTTCTTCAGCCCCGCCAATGTGATGCGTCTGCTGGAGATCGTGCGCGGCAAGGCCACCGCCGACGATGTCATCGTCACCAGCATCAAAATGGCGCAGGCCATTAAAAAGATACCTGTGGTTGTGGGGGTGTGCTTTGGTTTTGTCGGTAACCGCATGCTCGAACCCTACAGTCGCGAGGCCTCGCGACTGCTGCTGGAGGGCGCCACCCCGGCCCAGGTCGACCGGGTACTCTACGATTTCGGGCTGGCGATGGGTATTTTCAGCATGGGCGACCTGGCCGGCATCGATGTGAGTTTTCTGGTGCGCGAAGGCATTCGCGACCAGATTGCACACGATCCCGGTTACCAGAAAATCAGCGATAAACTTTACGCACTCGGCCGCTATGGGCAGAAGACCGGTCGGGGATTTTATATTTATGAGGGCCGCGAGCGACAGGAGGACCCGGAGGTGGTCACGCTGGCAGAGGAGATCGCCGCAGAGCTCGGTATTGAACGCCGCGAGATTTCCGACCAGGAGATACTGGAGCGCACAATCTATATGTTGATCAACGAAGGCGCGCAGATTCTCGACGAGGGTATCGCCTACCGCTCCAGCGACTGCGACATCGTCTATTGCAACGGCTACGGCTTTCCGATCGGTCGTGGCGGCCCCATGCAATATGCCGATGAAATCGGCCTGGACACCGTGCTGGCAGCCATCGAGAAGTATCGCCAACAACTCGGCGCCTATGGGGAAATGTGGTTCAAGCCCGCACCACTGCTGCAGCGGCTGGTGAAAGAGGGCAAGCAGTTCAAACAATACACCGTTAAGTCATAACACCAAAGTGGGGTAAGCAAACCCCACTGATACTTTTATTGAGGACAAACACATGAGAGACGCCGTTATTGTTTCCACCGCCCGCACCCCCATCGGCAAAGCGTTTCGCGGAGCGCTCAACAATATCAAATCACCCACCATGACCGCCCATGCGATCAGCAACGCTGTCGCGCGCGCCGGTATTGAAGGCGGCGAGGTCGAGGACGTGGTTATCGGCTCCGTGCTCAACGCCGGCACCGCCGGCGGCAATATTGCCCGCAACGCCGCCCTCGCCGCCGGCCTGCCGGTAACCGCCGCCGCCCAGACCATCGATCGCCAGTGTGCATCGGGCCTGATGGCGGTGGCCACCGCCGCCAAACAGGTAATGGTTGACGGCTTCGATGTGATCGTCGCCGGCGGCCAGGAAAATATCTCGGCGGTGCAGATTCCCTACGGTGAATTCGGGGCGCAAACGGTGGACGAAAATGTTATCAAGGCGGCCGAGCACGCTTATATGCCGATGTTGCACACCGCTGAGTTCGTCTCTAAAAAGTACGACATCAGCCGTGAGTCACAGGACGAGTACTCGCTGCAATCACAACAGCGCACGGCGGCGGCGCAGGCAGCCGGCCGCCTGGACGATGAAATCGTGCCCATTACCGCGATCAAAAAAATCGTCAACAAAGAAACCAAAGAGGAAACCTTCGCCGAAGTGACGCTGAGCAAAGATGAAGGCAACCGGCCGGAGACAACACTGGAAGGACTACAGAGCCTCAAGCCGGTGATCGAAGGCGGCTGTATCACCGCCGGCAATGCCAGCCAACTGTCCGATGGCGCCTCCGCCTGTGTTGTTATGGACGGCACGCTGGCGGAGAAAAAAGGTCTGCAACCTCTCGGCATCTATCGCGGTATGACCGTCGCCGGCAATGCGCCGGAAGAAATGGGGATCGGCCCGATCTACGCCATTCCGAAGCTGTTGAAGCAACACAACCTCAGTGTCGGCGATATTGGTCTTTGGGAGTTGAACGAAGCCTTCGCCTGCCAGGTGATGTATTGCCGCGACCAACTGGGCATCGATCCCGCTATTTACAATGTCAACGGCGGCGGTATTTCCGTCGGCCATCCCTACGGCATGACCGGTGCCCGCCTGGTGGGCCACGCGCTGATCGAGGGCCGCCGCCGCGGCGTCAAGTACGTCGTCGTCTCCATGTGTATCGGCGGTGGCATGGGTGCCGCGGGCCTGTTTGAAATCGCCTGACGATGTCTAACGGCACTTGCTTCAGGCGCCTACTTCCGGTGCTTTAGCAAAGAGGTGTCAACTTACCGGTCTGTCTCCGGTACTTTTAATCAGGGTTGATAACGGTAGCGAGAGGGTCGACACATTGTGCAAATCCTCTTACCTCAGCGCCATTACTGATGGTGTCCGTAAAACTGCCATTGCGCACTGTCGCAATGGCAGCAACCGGCACGCTACCCACAAACAGCGGGAGCCACTATGACCTTACAGCAATTCAGTCTCGCCAAGCACACTGCACTGGTCACCGGTGCATCCAGCGGTATCGGCCACGGTCTGGCCAAGGGGTTGGCCGCGGCCGGCGCCAGCGTCGTCGCCGCGGCGCGGCGAGTCGAGCGCCTGCATGAACTGGTAGGCGAGATTGAACAGGCGGGGGGCACCGCCATCGCCGTGGCCATGGATGTCACCGACACCGACAGTATCGGTGCGGCTTACACCGAAGCGCAGGAACGCCTCGGGGTGGTGGATATTATTATCAACAATGCCGGTGTGGCCGCACCCCGCAACTTTCTCAAGACCGATCCGGCGACACTCGATTTCGTTATGGAGACCAATTTCAACGGCGTCTGGCAGGTCGCCCAGGAAGGGGCGCGGCGCCTGGTCGATGCGGGCCGGCCGGGCAGTATTATCAATATCGCCTCGGTGCTGGGGCTCGGTGTGCAACCGGGACAAAGCGCCTACTGCGCCTCCAAGGGCGCCGTCTTACAACTGACCCGCGCCATGGCCAACGACCTGATGAAGTACGGTATCCGGGTCAATGCCATAGCACCGGGTTGGTTCAAAACGGAAATCAATGCCGAGTACTTTGACACGCCCGCCGGCAAAAGCTATATCGACAAAATGCCGGCCAGGCGCCTGGGCCGGGTGGAGGAACTGATAGGCCCGGCAGTACTGCTGGCCAGCGCGGCCGGATCGTTTATCAACGGTGCGGTGTTGCCGGTGGATGGGGCGATACATACGCGGCTAGTGTAGTGACAGCAGCTTTAGGCTGACGATACCTTACCGATCTCCGCCGACTTTGCCGGTATCGGACCTGGGTTGGGGTCTATAACCTGCGCAAATCTTATTGCATACCATCAACAACAGACAGACGCCTGAAGCGAGTACCATTTGGCTCCGCGCCAGTCAGGGCGACGGATAAGTCTGCAGGCAGCGCTCGAACAGCTCGGTATCCACATTGCCGCCGGAGGCAATGGCAACCACCGTCTTGCCGGCCACATCCACTTTTCCGCTCAGCAGCGCCGCCAGCGTCACCGCACCGCCCGGCTCCAGCACCAGCTTCAAATAACTGAACCCATAGCTCATCGCATGCAGCACCTGCGCGTCGCTCACACTCAAACCGGCATCCACACAGCGCCGATTCACCTCCCAGGTAAGTTCCCCCGGCGTCGGCGCCAGCAGCGCATCGCAAATCGAAGCGGCGCCGGCGGCGTTGCGCTGCCGCACACCGGTGCGCAGCGACCGGCAATGATCGTCGAAATACTGCGGCTCCACCGCACAAATCCGGGCCGCGGGCGCCAGCGCCTTCACGGCGGTGGCAACGCCGGCCAGGAGCCCGCCGCCGCCGCAGGGCACCAGGCAAATATCCGGCGGCCGCGGCAGCTGTCTGACCAGCTCCAGGCCGCAAGTGCCCTGACCGGCAATGATATCGGGGTCGTCATAGGCGGGCACCAGCACGGCGCCGCGCGCATCGGCGATCGCCGCGGCAATGTCTTCCCGGCTTTCGGTGGCGCGATCATAGAGCCGCACGTCAGCGCCATAGGCCCGGGTACGGCTGAGTTTTATCGCCGGCGCATCCGCCGGCATCACGATAGTGGCGGACACGCCCAGCAGGCGTGCGGCCAGGGCAACACCCTGGGCGTGATTACCGGAGGAATAGGCGACCACACCTGCCTGCCGCTGGCTGTCGGACAATTGCGACAGCCGGTTGTAAGCACCGCGGAACTTGAAAGCACCGCCGTGCTGGAGACTCTCGGTCTTGATAAAAATATCGCCGCCCAGGCGCTGGTTGAGAAACGGATTGGTAAGCAGCGGCGTCTCGACGGCGTGCCCCGCCAGCCGCTTCCGGGCGCCTTGGATAGTGTCGATACTGACGATCATCAAATTTCACCGTCCGCCGCGCTCCTGCGCAAACCGCGGGCCTCGGCGTTGAGAGTTATATAATGGCGCTAACTATAAACGCTTTTTCCGGCCGGCGGCCAGCGTTGTGGCGCCTGCTACCACCGAGCGACAAGTGGTAGTCTAAGCCCGCGGCAATTCTCCCTACAAAACATTGAACAGCCGATATAAAGATTTGTAGACTGCGACTCTGCTTCCGCGCTCCCGCCCGGCGCAGGCGGCCATTTCACCTCTCGAGGAACCTCAATATGAAAGTGAAGATCAACGGTAAGACACACGACTACCGCGGCGACCCCAGCATGCCGATACTCTGGTACCTGCGCGATGAACTCTCTCTCACCGGCACCAAGTACGGCTGCGGCATGGCGCTGTGCGGTGCCTGCACGGTGCATCTCGACGGCCAGGCCGTGCGCGCCTGTATGACCCCGATGTCGGTGGCCGAGGGCGGCACCATCACCACCATCGAAGGACTGAGCGAGAACGGCGATCACCCGGTGCAACAGGCCTGGGCGGAACACAACGTACCCCAATGCGGCTATTGCCAGAGCGGGCAGATGATGCAGGCGGCGGCACTGCTGGCGGGCAACAAAAATCCCGGCGACGCAGATATCGACCAGGCTATGGCGGGCAATATCTGTCGGTGCGGCACCTATGTGAGAATTCGCGCCGCGATCAAAACGGCGGCGGAGGCGACATCATGAACAACACCGTTGAGCCGGTATTGAACCGGCGCAGTTTCCTCAAAACCGCCGCCGGCAGAGCGGGCCTGGTTATCGGGGTCCAGTTGCTGCCCGGCTGCGCCCTGCCGGAAGACCCCACCCGAACCGGCAAACCCGCCGGCCAGTCCTGGTCGCCCGGTGTGTTCGTCGCCATTGACGAAACGGGCACGGTGACCATCACCTGCCACAGATCGGAGATGGGGCAGCAAATCCGCACCAGCATAGCGCAGATTGTCGCCGATGAACTGGAGGCGGACTGGGATAAAGTCGTGGTGGCACAGGCCACCGGCGACCCCAAATACGGCGACCAGAACACCGATGGCTCGCGCAGCGTGAGGCGCAATCTCACCCGCCTCAGGCAGGCCGGCGCCGCCGCTCGCCAGTTGCTGGAACAGGCCGCAGCCGAGCAATGGCAGGTGGCCGCCGGAGAATGTAAAGCCGACCTGCACGTCGTCGTGCATCAACCCAGTGGCCGGCGCCTGGCCTACGGCGACCTGGTGCCGGCGGCAGCACAGCTATCCCTGCCCGCCCCGGAAACAGTCATACTGAAGTCGCGCCGGGATTGGCGTTATATCGGCAAAGGTCAGACCAGCGTGGATATGGCGTCCGTCCTGCAGGGGCGGGCCATTTACGGCTACGACGTACAACTACCCGGTATGAAAGTGGCGGTAATCGCCCGCCCCCCCACCTTGTTCGGCAAAGCGGAGTCAGTGGATAGAACCGCAGCGCTGGAGGTCGCCGGTGTGGAACAGGTGGTGGAGTTACCGGTATTGACCCCGCCGGCCGCCTTTAAAGCCTTGGGTGGTGTAGCTGTCGTGGCCAGTAATAGCTGGGCTGCTATCCGGGGCCGCGAGGCGCTGGTCGTCGATTGGAATGCCGGCGCCAACGCCGATTACGACTCCCGGGCCTATGGCGAAGCGCTGCTGGCATCGGCCCACCGCCCCGGGCGCCCGGTGCGCAACGAAGGCGATGTGGACACGGCCCTGCGCGGCGCCGCCAAAAAGGTAAAGGCGGAGTACTACGTCCCCCATTTATCCCAGGCACCCATGGAGCCGCCCTGTGCCACGGCCCAGGTCACCGCGACCACGGCCGAGGTCTGGGCCTGTACCCAGACACCCCAGGCGACCCGGCGTTCGGTAGCGCAGGCACTGGGGTTCGAGGAACAGCAGGTCACCGTCAACGTCACTCTGCTCGGCGGCGGTTTCGGTCGCAAATCCAAACCGGACTTCGCTGTCGAGGCGGCGCTGCTCGCGAGGGAGGTAGGCGCGCCGGTGAAAGTGATGTGGACCCGTGAAGACGATATTCGCAACGGTTATCTCCACAGCGTCAGCGCCCAGTGTATCGAAGCGGGCCTGGATGAGCGCGGCAAAGCAGTGGCCTGGAAACACTGCACGGTGTTTCCCTCCATCAGCGCCACCTTCGCCCAGGGCACCAAGTCGGCCAGCGCCGGCGAGATGCGCCTCGGCTTTGTAGACAATCCGTTCGACATTCCCAATATGCGGTTGGAAAACGGTGAAGCTGAGGCCCACGTGCGTATCGGCTGGCTGCGTGCGGTGGCCAATGTTTACCACGCCTTTGCCACCCAGTCATTTGCCTGCGAACTGGCCGTTGCCGCCGGCCGCGATCCCAAGGACTATCTACTGGAGTTGATCGGTGCCCCACGCCTGGTGGACCTGGCAGCCAAGGGCGTGGAGTATGACAACTACGGCGATCCCATCGAAACCTACCCGATCGACACCGGCCGCCTGGCCAATGTGGTGAAAATCGCCGCCGAGCGGGCCGACTGGTCGCGGCCCAGGCCGGCCGGCAGCGGCCTGGGTATCGCCGTACACCGCAGCTTTCTATCCTATGTGGCAACCGTGGTGGAAGTGACCGTGGATGCCGAGGGCGCACTCACTATACCCGCCACCTATGTCGCTATAGACGCGGGCACAGTGGTCAACCCGGAGCATGTCCGGGCCCAGTGCGAAGGTGGCAGTATTTACGGATTGAGCTGCGCGCTGGGGGAGATTACCGCCAAAGATGGCGCCATCGAACAAGGTAACTACAACGACTTCCTGGTCGCCCGCATGGATGAGGCCCCGTACAAAATCGACGTGCATATCGTCGACAGCGACGCCCCTCCCGGCGGCGTCGGCGAGCCGCCCACGCCGCCGTTTGCGCCGGCGCTGTGCAACGCCATTCACGCCGCCACCGGCAAACGCATTCGCAGGCTGCCGATCGGCAATCAACTGCAGGCCTGAAACCGGCAGTACCGGTGGGACCCGCGCAGGGAGCGTGCGGGTTTGCCGGGCGACAGCCAGAACCGACGCCCCGATCGCAGTCCGGGTGTCAACACCGGCACCGTTCGGCGCTGTCCCGACTTGCAAAAAACTGCCCGCCGCGGCCCGGCCTCGACACCACCAAAGTTAATGACATAGCACCGAGTAATGGATAAGGTTACCGTCAGTTTTCAAGTATCAGTTTCCAAGCAGGAGTCAAGCAAATGCCGTCAGAGAGAGAGTTCGACATTATTGTGTATGGCGCTACCGGTTTCACCGGGCGCCTGGTAGCCGAGTACATGTCCCAACAGTACGGTCTGAATGCCGGCCTGACCTGGGCCATGGCCGGGCGCAGTGCGGAAAAGCTGGCCGCCGTCAGAGACGAGATAGGCGCACCTGCGGCCACCCCCCTGGTTACCGCCGACGCCGGCGATGTCGACTCTCTCGACGCCATGGTAAAGCGCGCAAAGGTGGTGCTGACTACAGTCGGGCCTTATCAACTCTACGGCTCCGAGCTGGTGGCAGCATGTGCCCGCACGGGTACCGACTACGTGGACCTCTGCGGCGAACCTGCCTGGATGCGCAACATGATCGATGCCCACAGCGAAACCGCCAAAGGCAGTGGTGCCCGTATTGTGTTTTCCTGCGGTTTTGATTCGATTCCCTTTGATCTGGGGGTGCTCTACCTGCAGGAAGCCGCCAAAGCGCAGTTAGGGGCGCCGGTGTCCCGGGTAAGGGGCCGGGTCCGCAAAATGAAGGGGACCTTTTCCGGCGGCACCGCGGCGAGCCTCAAGGCGACCATGGCCGCCGCCAAAGACCCGGAGGTTATGCAACTGCTGCGCGATCCTTTTGCACTGACACCGGGCTTCAGCGGCCCCGCGCAACCATCCGGCACCAAGCCGCTCTACGAGGCGGACCTCGACACCTGGGTGGCCCCTTTTATCATGGCCGTAATCAACACCCGCAATATACACCGCTCCAACGCGCTTATGGATCACCCCTATGGAGAGGACTTTGTTTACGATGAAATGCTGATTACCGGGCCCGGCGAACAGGGCGAAGCCATCGCCAATGCGGTTGCCGAGGATAAGTCCCTGGCCAGCGACGACGGCCCCAAACCCGGCGAAGGACCCAGCAAGGCAGAACGCGAGGCCGGTTGCTACGATGTGCTCTTTATCGGCGAGGCGGCCGGTGGCGGCAGCGTGCGGGTCAGCGTATCCGCTGACCTTGACCCCGGCTATGGCTCAACCTCGCGCATAATCGCCGAAAGTGCGGTGTGCCTGGTGCAGGACGCCACCGAAACACCGGGTGGCATCTGGACCCCGGCACCCGCCATGGGCATGCGACTGATCCAACGCCTTGTCGACAACGCCGGTCTGACCTTCCAACAGGAAACCGCCTGAACCTCCCGCCTCTCTCTTTATTTAAACCCCGAACCCCGGTATCGCCAACCGGGCTTCGGGGTTTCATTCCGATACCTCGTCAGCTTAAGAAAATTAGCTTGAAAAAGCTGGCAATGAAACCTTGACACTGTATATAAATACAGTAGAATAAAACCCGCAAATCAGCGGCATACGACAAGAAAACGGCTATCACAACAGTTATCACAACAACAGGCTACTGAGGCAAGCAAGCTTTTAAGGCAAGATAATTTACTAAGGCAAGACAGCTTACTAAGGCAAGACAGTTTACCAAGGTAAGACATTTCACTAAGGAGAGTACCGACTATGCCCAAAGCAAACCGTCACCACACGGTAGACCCACAACCTGCTATACACTCAAGCCACACAAACCGCACAAACCAAAATAGCAGAGCCCTGACGAGCAACAATCTGTACCGGTTGCAACCCAGACAGGCGCCTCGCTTTGAAATCCGCCAGCCCGATAACAGCTCGGTATTGACGGTGGAACGCGCCGCGTCCAAAGCCGCAACATCCAAAGCCGCAAGACAGTTGCTGGACCTGCAGGATCAACTCTATGACATTATCGCCGCTAATCACTTCTACTATGAGGCGGTCGAATCGATAGCGGCGCGATACGATGAAAGTATCGACAGGAAAACCCAGCACGGCTGGGCCACCACCTCGGCCTGGCTCGAGAACAGCCAACACAACATACTGCAAACTGTCGAGGATATCAGGCGTACCTTGGTGGCTGCTGAAGACGAATGCCAGGCAGACACCGCGGAGGAGTGAAACACCGCCCCCGAGACCGTCCGGATTGACGGCGGAGGTCCGGCGTTATGACCGCCGGTACACAAAGCTTCCGAAGTGTCATGTCCGGAACTCCGCTCAAATTCGGGGGTTCTCTTCAGGCCGCCGCCTGCACCGACCTCACCGATTTGGCACTGTGCCCCGAATAACACGGCCTTAAGCCGGCACGGTGCTGCCGTCTGCTCTCCCGGGTGCCGGCTTCAGGAAGTGCCATTTCACTATGTCCCCTTGTTCTCAAAGCTCCGATGACTCTATTTGATGAAATATAGCCCCAGGTAACTGAGGTGTTGTAAAGAACTCACGTATAGCATTTCTTGGGCACCTGCAGAGGCCGGCAGACGTGTCTGGCATCCACCGCAAACCGAAACAAAAGAAACCGCGGAAAATGTAAGGTTAAACCCGGCTGGCCTTCCGGCACCACAGCGCGAAGTCCCGGGTTTCCACTATCGACCCAGCCAGGAAAAATCGTGTGACCGAGAGAAGGGGGGAAAAATGATCGATCTCAAGCCACTATCGGTTGGACCTGTGGTTGGGCACACGGACGCTGACAGTGTCCGTCTCTGGGGACGCGCCCGATACGAACTCACCGGCGACGGCAATCCGCGCCGCTGTTTCGGCGTCGCACGCGTGCGGAGAAAAGCAAGTCGGGGTTACGAACCACCGCGCTACTTCAAGATGAATCCCAACTTTGATATGAGCGGTATAGCAGTTTTTTCCAAGTTAAAGCCGGATACTGAATATGTTTTCCAAATGGGTTGGTTCTTTTCCGACAAGGATTTCAGTGAACTGTTCAGCACCGCCGAGATAGACTGGCACAACGCCTCTCGGGGGGAGTTTCGCTCCGCCAGCAACGACACCCATAGTCCCTGCGAGTTTGTATTCGGCTCCCATCGCTATCGGCTGCGAATGCTGGACGGCCGCTGGTATGATGATCGCGGCGACAAGGCCTTCCGTACAATTCTCCGCCAAATCCGCAGCGGTCGGGAAACCCGTAAGCTATTACTGGTGGGCGATCAGCCCTACACGGATGATCTCAGCTCCCTGGGGTCCGACCACCAGGTTGACGAGTACCTGCAGCGTTATCAGCAAGCTTATTCGCAGCGCCATATCCGCGCGCTGATGAGCGGCATATCCACTTACATGACGCTGGATGATAACAGCCTCGCAGCCGACCGGTCTCCGCACACCGGCAGCGGCGAGCCACCATCCCATCACGCTGCCGCCCACGCTCTGCAAATATACCGGGCCAGTCACAGTCCACTGTTCAAACTGAACAGCCACAACAGGCTGGTGGGTACCCCCAACGCCTACTACTACGATTTTAAAGACGGGTGCTGTGAGTTTTTTGTCACCGACACCCGCACCGAGCGCCGCTCGGAACCGGAATCGAACGCCGGGGAAATTATCGGGCAACAACAGATGTGCGCCCTGTTGGCCTGGCTGAACAACGGCTTCGACGGTGTAAAGTTTATCGTCTCGAGCGTGCCTTTTTTCCCGGATAGCACAGAACCCGGTGACCAGCATTGGGGCGGTTTTTGCCGGCAGCGCGACCAGATTTTCGCTCATATCCGCAAACACCGGATCGACAAGGTGATCTTCCTCTGCGGCGGCTCGCACAGTTCAGTGACCGCGGAGATGGATATCAGTGCCGACGGCGACGATACCCTGAAGATATATTCAGTGATTGCATCGGCTTTTTACTGGCCCTACCCCCGCAACCCATACCACCGCTTCCACCTCAGCGAACCCCCGGTCTCTGCTGATAAGAATCACGCCTACCGGCTCGGCACGGTAAGCGATCTCTTCTCCGGTGACGGCTTTGTGAGAGTCAGGGCCACCGTCGATGAATTGACCCTCTGGGTTTATGAACGCAAGGGGAAGCTGGTACGAGAGATACAATACTGCTTTTAAGACATTAAGCGAATATATAATAGAAACTTGATCTAAACGCCGACAACGAAATTTAGTTAAGTTATTTAGACTATATTTTCCGAGCCTAATACCGCACCGCGGTTACTCTCTGGCACTGAAAAACGCTTTCACAGTGAAGCACTATTAGCGCCTATATTTTGCCACCGACCTTGTAAACCCCTTTAGTCAAACTATGCTTCATCCGTTAGTGTTTTCACTCTGATTTTCTACTACAAAATACGTCACCGGGAAGTTGGGTCTCTTCTCCGGTTATTTCTTATTTTTTTAAAAAGGAATTGTTATGCGACTTTTACTTTTATTCACACTCATTTTCCTTCTACCGATCAACACCACACAAGCCACCAGCGTCTTGCAAATGAATCTGGCTGATATGACAACTCAGTCGGAAAAAATCTTCCGCGGCACACTCATCGACGCCGCTAAGACAAAGGTCAACATCGGCGGCGGTGAGATCGCTGCTGTGGTTTACACCTTCGATGTTACCGAAGTGTTCAAAGGTCAGGTGCAAACCGTCAAAGACAGGCGTGTTGCCAAAGTCACCATGCTCGGCACTTTGCAAAAACAGCAGGCCGGCCAGCGGGTATTGCCCGGTTTGCCGCTGTTAAGCACCGGTAAGCAGTACCTGCTGATGGTCGCTCCCGCCGGGCCGACCGGCTTGACCACCACTATGGGGTTGGGTCAGGGCGCTTTTCAAATTCTCTCCGGGGGCAAGACTGAAGTGGCGGTTAACGAGTTCAATAATATCGGCCTGTTCACAGACACCAGTCAACCCGGTGCCCGCATCGCGGCGCCCGTCAGTGCCGGTAGCGATCGACAAAAGGGCGCCATTCCCTATACGGAACTGGCCGCTCAAATTCACACGCTACTCGGACAATGAAGGGAGTCTCCGGTCATGAAAAAGAACACTTACACACTATGCAAGCTCCTCCTGGCCACACTATTGGGTTGTATTCCCCTAACCGTCAGTTTCGCCGGGGGACCACTTGACCTCAACCCCAACGACCCTGAAAACTTCAGTCGCTGGCCCAACGGCGGGGCCAATATACCTTTTAATCCTGATCTCAGCGGCCTTGGTCCCCTGAGCAATGCCGAAGCCGTGCAGCAGACCGTCGATGCTTTCCAGCGCTGGCAGGACATCCCGACAGCAACGGCTACCTACGTTAACGCGGGCCCTCTGCCATTTGATGTAGACGTCACCAACTTTCAGCCGTTTATCGACAACCTGTTCAACGAAAACAACAACTCAGACGGTTTGAGTCCCATTGTCTACGACGAAGACGGTTCTATCTTTATCGCCCTGTTTGGAGTGAGCGGTATTTTGGGGTTTGCCAGCGCGGATACCTTCGACAGCAACGGCACCCCCATTGAAGGTGTTTCTTTCCTGAACGGCGGCGCGCTCAACGACGGCTTTCCGCTGGAGGACTTTTTTGCCGTTCAGGTTCACGAGTTCGGCCATTACAGCGGCCTGGCCCATACCGTTATCAACGGCCAGAACATTGCTTTCAACGATGCCACCGGTCCCTCGCCCAACAACACCTTCGGCAATGCCCCGGCGGATCAGGTTGAAACCATGTATCCGTTTGCTATCCGCGGCGGCGGGCAGGCCACACCCCACGCTGACGATATCGCCTTTTACTCCACCCTGTACCCGGCGCCCGACTTTTTTTCCACCACAGGCTCCATCAGCGGCACCATCATTGCACCAAACGGCACCACACCGCTCAGCGGGGTCAATGTCATTGCACGCAATGTCGCCGACCCGTTTGTCGACGCCGTCTCGGCGATTTCCGGTGATCGGGGCGTGCCGGGCATCTACACCATTGGTGGCCTCACCCCCGGAGCCGAGTACGTCCTCTATATCGATGAGATTATCGATGGCGGCTTCAGCACCGAACCTTTACAGCCCCTGCCCGGACCCGAGGAATTCTACAACGGAGCCGGCGAATCCAATGACGGCGCCGCCGATGACCCTGCAGACTCGGTCACCATCACCGCCATGGCCGGCACCAACCAGACAGGTATCGATGTCATTTTCAATGGTGCCGCGGCCGGAGTGCCGCTGCCGGTTGGTGACGACGGTTTTGTCGAAGTCTTCCTGCCATTTACGTTTGCGATGTGCGGGCAGGACTTCGACTCGGTCTTTATCAACGCCAACGGCAACCTCACCTTTGGTGCCCCGGATGCTGAGTTCCGCGAAACGGCCAACGGCCTGCTCGCCGGTCCGCCGCGTATTGCCGGGGTATGGGACGACCTGAATCCGAGCGCCGGCGGCAGCGTCGTCTTTGCCTCGGACCCGCATCGCTTTTCTGTCAGCTGGACGGATGTGCCGGAGTTTCCGGAAGCCGGCGCCAACTCTTTCAAAATTACCTTAAAGCGCAATTTGCCCGGCAGTCCGTTTGGCAATGCCTTTGCCATCACCTACAACGACCTCACCCTGGTGGACGGTATTTCCGGATATAGCTGCGGCAGCAAGGTCACGTCCCGTTTTGAAACCCAGAACGATCTCAGCGCCGCGGCACCTTTTATCCTCAAGTCACTGTTTAAAACCGCGGTATTTGAACAGTTCGATGCCGACACACCGATCGACCTCAACGGCAGTGCTGCGTTTTACGTGGGCACCCGCACATTCCGCGATCGCTTCGAACCCAACGACAGCCTCAAACGCGCCCGCTGGATTCACTTGCCGTTTAACAGCGAAAGCAACAGCCGAGCCTATACCGCCATAGCGCCCGAAGGTGACGATGTGGATTACTATCGTTTCTACGCGCGGGCCGGGCAAAGTCTGGTTGCCGAGGTTCTGACCGGTGATATCGATTCCGTGGCCGGACTGTTCGACAGCGACGGCAACCTGATCGCCTTTGACGATGACGGCGGTGTCGGGGCACTGTCGCGCCTGGTGGCCGAAATTCCCGCCAACGGTCTCTATTCACTGGCTATTGGTACCTTCCCGGACACTGATTTCAGTGGCGATGGCAATGGCAACGGCCGCTACGTGCTGGACGCCTTTACCGTCAATGGTCGTGTACTAACGCTTGGAGACGACACCAGCACCGAATTGCCTCTGGATTTCAGTTTCCCGTTTCAGGGCCAGAATTGGGACAGTGTATTTGTCAATTCCAACGGCAACCTGACCTTCGGCGGCGGCGACACGGCATTCACTGAAAGTGTGACCGGCCTGCTCAACGGCTTGCCGCGTATTGCCCCGCTGTGGGACGATCTGAGTCCTAATGTCGGCGGACTGGTGATCGCCAACGTGCAATCGGATACAGCCACTATCACGTTCTCGAACGTGCCGGAGTTCCTGGCGGCGACGACCAATACCTTCTCGGTAACACTCAATGCCGACGGCAGTGTCGGCATTGACTACGGCGCGCTCGCGGCCACTGACGGTATTGCCGGTGTTACCGAAGGCGGGGGGGCGGTCGATCCGGGGGCAACTGATCTGTCCGAGGCGATGTCACTGCCGGCCTCAGGCACCACCTATGAGCTGTTCGATTCGGACAATAACAACGATCTGGCCGAAAGCCTGCTTATCTTTGACTAACATCATTTAGTCCGGGCGGCCTTGATGCCGCCCACTCTCCTCAACTACCCGTCGGCAGCAATGTAAAACCGACCCGGCGGGTGGTTGCCTGTTTACCGATTGGTCTTTTAAGCGGCCTCTCTCAATCAGCGCCTCAGAAACCTTTATATCCGGATAACGGCATTAACGCGGAAAGAAAACCTTCATGCTGTTATTTAGCCTGTGTTTTTCGGCTGTAGAGTGGCCCGGGTATCGACCAGGTCGTAATGCGCCGGCATAACGAAATAATATTGGCGCCTATCTATCGCTGACGATTTCATCAAACGCTGCATCATCCGTTACTATTTTCATTTTATTGATCTAACAAACCACACGCCATGGTAGTCAGCCACACGACGGTGTTCGCTGACACCAGGCAGCGCAGCACCGGCTCGAAGGGCGCAATCCCCAATCCGGAGCTGGCCGCTCACATTCACACGTTACTCGAACAATGAAGGGAGTCTGGCTATGAGAATGCACACTGGTAAAGTGTCAAATATCGTCCTCGCCGCTCTGTTGTGGTGCCTCCCGCTGACAGCCAGCTTTGCCGGCGGGCCCTTGAAACTCAATCCCAATGATCCGGACAACTTCAGCCGCTGGCCCAACGGTGGGGTCAATATTCCCTACAATCCCGACCTCGGCGGTCTCGGCCCTCTCAGTAACGACGAAGCTGTGCAGCAAACCGCCGCTGCTTTTCAGCGCTGGCAGGACATTGATACGGCAACGGCCACGTACAGCAACAACGGCCCGCTGCCATTCGACGTAAACGTCACTAACTTTCTGCCCTTTATCAAAAACCTTCTCACCGGCAACAATAACGCGGACGGTTTGAGTCCTATTGTCTATGACGAGGACGGCGCCATCTTCACCGCCCTGTTCGGTGCCAGCCGCATTTTGGGGTTTGCCGCAGCCGATACGTTTGACAGCGACGGCGTGCCTATTGAGGGTGTCGCTTTTCTAAACGGAGGAGCGATTAACAGGGACTTATCGAGAGAAGAGTTTTTAGCCGTCCAAGTACACGCATTCGGTCACTACAGCGGTTTGGCCCATAGCGTGGTCAATGGCCAGTCTATCGTCTTTGGCGACGCCGTGAGCCCGGCGCCCATTAGCTTCGGCCTTCCCTCGTTGGACGAACTTGAAACTATGTATCCTTTTCTTATCCCCGGCGCCGGCCAGGCTAGGCTACATGCTGACGATATCGCCTTTTACTCCACCCTGTATCCCGTGCCCGATTTTTTTGCCAGAAGAGGTTCCATCAGCGGTACTATTTACGCATCGGACGGCGTCACGCCACTCAGTGGCGTTAACGTTGTCGCTCGTAGACTTTTCAGGCCCTTTCTCAACGCCGTATCGGCGATTTCCGGCGACCGCGGCGTGCCGGGAGCCTATACAATCGGCGGACTTACCCCCGGCGCCAGGTACGTTCTTTATATCGATGAGCTTATGGCCGGCAGCTTCAGCACCACCCCTTTGCGCCCCCTGCCCGGGGTCGAAGAGTTCTACAACGGCGCCAACGAATCCAATGACAGTTTTATCGACAACCCAACAGAGCGCGAGCTTCTCATCCCTGTCGCCGGTACCGAACAGACGGGTATTGATATCACGCTGAATGCAACCCTCCTACCCGGCGAGCCGTTGCCGCTGGATGACCGCAGTTTCGTCCAGGTCTTCCTGCCATTTGCCTTTACCCTGTGCGGGCAAGACTTCTCCTCCGTATTTATCAATGCTGATGGCAGCCTGACCTTCGGCAGAGATGGTCTGGTTGCCTTTAGGCTCCTTCCGGAATTTCTTGCCGGTCCGCCCCGCATCGCCGGCCTCTGGAAAGACTTGGACCCGGCACAGGGGGGTAGCGTTATCTTTACCACTGGTCCGGACCGCTTTTCCGTGCACTGGATCAATGTGCCCGAATCTATCCAAGGTGGTGCCAACTCCTTCACCATCACCTTGAAACGCAAGTTGCCAGGCAGCCCGTTCGGCAATGCCTTCAGTGTAACCTATGGCAGTCTCACCGCCGAAGCCGGTATTTCCGGCTACAGCTGTGGCGGCAAGGTAACCTCCCGTGTTGAAACATCGAGCGATCTCAGTGCAGAGGCGCCGTTCATCTTTAAATCCTTATTTAAAACAGCGGTGTTTGAGGATTTCACTCGCGCAGGGAGCGCCACCGACCTCATCGACACACCCCTGTTTTATCCCGGCACCCGCCGGTTTCGCGATCGCTTCGAGCCCAACGATACGTTCAGTACCGCACGCCGAATTCATCTGCCTTTCAACAGCGAGGATACCAATCGCCGTTACACCGCTATCGAACCCAGAGGCGACGATGTGGACTATTATCGATTCCACGCCCGGGCCGGGCAGAGTGTGATCGTTGAGCTTTTGAGCGGTAGTTTCACTCCAGTGCTCGGACTATTTGACGCCAGTGGTAATCGAGTGGCTTTCAAAGAACCTTTCGGTATCCCGACCAGCCTGGTGTACGAGGTCCCTGACAGTGGCACCTATGCGCTGGCTATTGGCGCCTCCCCGGATACAGAACTCACCGGCAACGGCCTCGGTGACGGCCGTTATGTAATGAACGTCTTCAGTGTAGAGGGCCGTGTGCTGAACCTGAGAGACGAATCGAGTGAAGAAGTGGAGCTGGATTTCAGCTTCCCCTTCCAGGGTCAAAACTGGGACAGTGTGTTTGTCAACTCCAATGGTAACTTGACCTTCGGCAGTCCCGACCTGTCATTTCCAAGTGCTGGCAATCTGCTCAGCGGGCCACCGCGTATCGCCCAGTTCTGGGCCGACCTGGACCCCGGCAGTCAAGGACTGGTGACCGCCAATGTGCAGTCGGCGACGGCTACCATCACCTTCTCGAACGTGCCCCTGTTTCCGATTACTCAACCCAACACGTTTGCGGTAACACTCAATGCCAACGGCAGTATCGCCTTCGACTACGGTGACCTCGATGATGTAACCACGCCCCGCTTAGTCGGCATTAGTGAAGGTGGCGGCGCCGTCGATCCGGGTTCTACCGACTTGTCCGGTGCCGCTAACTTCCCTGTCTCCGGCACCACCTATGAAGAATTCGGTTCCAATAATGCCCTGGATCTGGAGGATACATTGATTACCTTCGACTAAAGAGGCGCTACTCGCGGGTGGCATGGCAGTCGCCGAAGCAGCACTGACGCCGGGGCGGACTTTTTTTGGCGATTGACACATCAAACCTCATATAGGGGTAATTGATTCGAGGCGTTATTCGTCTCTATTTAAGTGGCTGCACAAGCCACTCCAAGCTGTCGCAGTAGAAGGCCGGCCCCAAACCATCGGACCGGCTTCCCGTCCTGTGCAATATAGGATTTTCGGGAATCCGCTGCATTTGGTCGGCCGGCGACCACGCTAATTTATCAACTACCAAGTCTACCTTAGTCGCTTGCAGAAAACCGAGGGTGCAACCGTTGTCGACAATGGTTACCGACAGCGTTTACCGGCGTTATTTATCGATATTATCGACACTACCTATCGATAGTGTTTTGCCGGGACGTTTATCGACAGTCTGTCACAGACAACACTAAACCTAAAACGACGTTCCACTGAAAAGTCTTTCCTTCATCAACAAGGAGTTCAAGCAATGAACAAAAAAGCGATAAAAAAACTCGTGCTTATCACGCTTATCGGACTGTCGCCGTCCTGGGCCTGGTCCACCAGTCTGATAAAAATGTCCAGCGCCGATATGGTAGATAGTGCCGTTTCCATTATCCACGGGCGCTGCACCGGCGTTACCAGTCAATGGGTAAAGGGATCACTGGTGACCAAAGCTACGATTTCCGTTACCGACACCCTGAAAGGTATTGTCGACAGGGAAATCACTCTGGTGGTGCCCGGTGGCGTGGACAGAACCCGCGCGGTACCGGTGGCAGTAACTTACCCGGGCATACCCACGCTCACCCCCAATGAGGAGATGATACTTTTTCTGGAGAACTCCAATCGATTGACCAACGCCTATTCGTTGGTCGGCTTCTCGCAGGGTTTTTACGCCGTGGTAAACAATGGCACCAGCAGCTTTGCCGCCCGCCGGATGGACGGCAAAGCCGAACAGCTGGAAGCCTTTAAAGAAAAAATTCGCCGCCTGGTCAAGTGAAGGAGAGACGACATGAAGAACTATTTAAAAATCATCGCAGGCTGTTCTACCGGGCTGGTCGCACTGGCTCTGCAACTGCCGAGCTTTGCCGGCGGCAACCTGGATACCCCGAATATCACCGGTATTGAGGTAAATCCCACCAGCGGCCTGATTGAATTTACGCCCCTGGTCGGTATTCACTGGGATAAACGCTGTATTCCCGTCAACTACACGCTGGATGATACGCCGGCCAATTTTGAAACCGGCACCGCTGCACCGCCGGTGCCCGTTGCGCAACTACAAGCTGAAATTCAGGCTTCCTTCGAAAAATGGAACGCCATTCCGACGTCTTTTATCGAGCTGAACCTGGTCGACGTTGCAACGGTGGAAAACACGGAGGGCTCCCTCAACTTCAAAAACGAGATAAATTTCCGCTCGGGTACCAACGCGCTGGCGGTGTCACCATCGACATCGCTGCTGGAAGACACCACGCTGGTGGCCGGTATGGATATTGATCTCGATGGCGATGCCGATGTCTTCGATCCCGCCGCCGAGGGTATCAATCGATGCAGCGACGTGGATAACGACGGCGATATCGAGTTTCCCGCCGGGGACTACGCGGCCGGTACCATCCTCGACAACGATGTCTTCTTTGCCGCCACTATCCTCGGCACCTTCGGCTGGGTCACAGAACCCGACGGCACCATCAACACCGATATTCAGGCAGTAGCCGTACATGAATTCGGTCATTCACACGGCTTGTCCCACAGTTTGGTCAACCAGATCAGCCGGGTCGACGGCAACGGAGCCACCATGTTTCCCTTTGTTGATGTCAACGATCCGGATGCGGAGCAAGCCCTGCGCGACCCGGCCGGCGACGATATCGCCTGGAGCTCCATGAGTTATCCGGAGGGTACGGACAACAGTGGTATCGCAGCCCTGCAACCCGGCGATATTCCATTTGGCCATGTTTACAGCCTGATCACCGGCAGCGTCTCAAGCGTGGCGCCAGACGGCACCTCGATCCCGGTTGCCGGTGCCAATATCTTTGCCGAAAACCTCCTCTCCGGCGAAGTTGTCGTCGGCGCCTACAGCGGCCTGTCCACGCTAAGTGTAGGACTGGGGCCCACCGGCACAGACAGCGATGCAGGTCTATTTCTGCCCGGCTCTGTACTGAATGGCGAATATATGATGCCGGTACCGCTCGGCTTGTATAAAATCGGTATGCAGGCGTTGGACGGCAACCCCGCAGCGGCCGGCAACATCAGCCTGACGGCGATCATCGGCGGTATCGTGGGTGATCTCACCTTCAAGGAGGAGTTTTGGAACGGCCGGCGCGAAGGCGCTTTCGAAACCAAACCTTCGCAATTCCAGCCGCTGTTTGTCTATCCCGGCCGAATAAAATCAGGCGTTGACTTCGTGACCAATGTGACGCAACAACTGGGCACCGATATTTCGGACGCGTTCCAATCCAATGACGCTCTCGGTGGCACCATCTATGCCGAGCGCTTTGCCAACGCCGATGTGAAAGCACTTCTGGACGCAGGCGCTGTGCTGCATACCGGGCTGGTATTAAGTGACGTGTCGGATGCATCGGTGCCGGTCATCTTCGACAGCGCCATCTTGGCAACAGGCAGTTTGAATCCGGATGGCAGCGCCTCGATCAAACTCGACCGCCCATTGCAGAAACGCTCGCCGTTTATCGGTCAGGACACCGATTCATCCATCTTTTCTTTTCGCAGTCCCAAAATTTTGAGCAAGTGGGTTAATTGGGTGCTGAGCAAAAATACCAACACCGATCTGTTTCTGCTGGCCAAGTTACCGGACGGACCCTTTCCCGGTTTCAACGGTTTTCCACCGACCGTCGGCGTCGACACACTGGGTCCGCTTACCGGAAACTCTTTTATTTCCACTGACGGCGGTAATACTTTTACACCATTCGGCGCCAACCTGGCGTTTGAATTGAGTTTTACACCGCAACCACAATAGTGACAGTAGTCACAAAATTTTTGCAGTAAGCAGCCGGCTCCCTTCGGAGCCGGCTTCACCCTGTCCCCAGCAAACCTGCAGCTTCACCCTGTCCCCAGCAAACCTGCACGGAGTCAATTTCGGCACCCCGTTGATGAATACGTATGCAAGGCATTGCTCAGCCTAAATATTTTACTGTAGTTTTTCGAAAACACACCAGCCCACACAATAAATAGCATCCGTCAAAAAAGTTTCGTCAGCAAGCGTGCTTGCAGCTCAACGAGCATGTTGTGATGATCGGTCGCATCGCCGGACACCCATTATTGACGGCGTTGCTTGATTTCAAAAAAATAAAGGGTCTTAATGATGATTGCAAAGAGAAGTTTTTTTACCTGGTTTTTACTGCTGCATACGATTTTACTCACCTCACACTCCCACGCAGATGTTATTTTGCATGCCTTTAACTGGCGCTACGACGAGGTGGCCGCCAAAGCCTCGGAGATAGCCAGCCTCGGCTACAAACAAGTACTGGTGGCACCGCCGCTGAAAAGCGATGCGGCAAACTGTGCCTGGTGGGGCCGCTACCAACCGCAGGACCTGAGGGTTATCGATCACTGTCTTGGCAACAAGCAGGACTTCCAAACCATGATCAATGCGCTGAACGCCGTCAACGTGTCCACCTACGCCGATATTGTGCTCAACCACATGGCCAACGAGCGCAACAACTCAACGACATTCCCGGGAACGGCAGCCCTGTCAGCTTACGCATCCAACCCGGGTTACTGGAATAACCAAAAACTGTTCGGCGATCTGAACTACGGTCTGTTTGGCTCCGGTGACTTCCATCCCGAGGGTTGCATTACCGACTACAATGACGTTGGTGCCGTACAATACTGGCGCCTGTGTGGCGGCAACGGCGACCGCGGTCTACCGGATATGGACCCTAACAACTGGGTGCGACAACAACAACGCAGTTACCTATCAGCGCTGAAGAGTATGGGCGTTAAAGGCTTTCGGGTCGACGCCGCCAAACATATGACCATCTGGCATATCAATCAAGTCTTTGACGCAACGATCAAAAACGGGATGCATATCTTCGGTGAGGTGATTACCGGCGGCGGCACCGGCAGCAGTGACTATCAAAAGTTTCTGGGCCCCTACCTGCAGTACACTGACCACAGCGCCTACGACTTCCCGCTGTTAAACGCTATGGTCAACGCCTTCAAGCCGGGCGGCAGTCTCAGCGCGCTGGAAAACCCGTTTGCGTTTGGCAATGCCCTGGCCGGTACCCGCGCGGTAACCGTCGCTGTCACTCATGATATTCCACTCAACAACGGCTTTCGTTACCTGATCATGGACCCTACCGACGAACACCTGGCCACCGCCTACCTGACCGGCCGCGACGGTGGTGCACCGATGATTTTCAGCGACAAGACCGGCACGGATAACGGCCGCTGGGTGGATGACTACAAACAGGCTGATATCACCGCGATGATAGCGTTTCACAATCGTGTACAGGGACAGGGACAAGAGACGATCTACTACGACGATTGTGTGCTGGCATTTCGCCGCGGCAAAGAGGGTGTAGTCGGTATCAACAAGTGCGGCAACGAGCGCTGGATAGAACTGTATACTAACGAAAAATATTATTGGTTCCGTACTTATCGGGACGTATTTAGCGGCGATACGTTCAGTATCGACAGCAGCTCCGAATGGGTGCGCATACCGGGACGCTCAGCACGCATGTGGTACGCCGACTGACAGCTCAAGCGGGAGGGGCTCGCCCGCCTGCTTTATGGCAGGCCTGCTCGGCAGCCCCCGGCACAACCAAAACCAACGACACAGTCGGCCACAACCACTAAACCGATAAACCCCCTGCAACAGCGGCCGGACAACCCTCTCCAACTGATCGCAGGGCACTTTTTTTGTCGGCTTACCGGCCTATCGGCGACGGGCCTCCACAAAAGACATCCGTAGCCGAGACCTAGAGTATGACAATCATATGCGGGTCTAACACTTTGTCGCCTACGATCACATCATACTTGAACTTGATTTCTTGAATATTTTGCTGAAATTTTCTCTTAACCCTCTGTGGTATTACCAGATTGATAACAGCATCCCCGGTTTCGAATTTCTGCCGGTCAAAAGGCGTGTCTTCAGGAAAATTAATCGTGAACTCGGTGGGACCGACAAAAACCACACGCTGACCGACCTTTACGACCACCGTCTCAATATCGACTTGCGGCATCCCCTCTTTATCGAGCGATATTCTCACCGGTGCGGTGTCGGTACCCGCCAAGGTACCGCCAACCGGTGCATTGTTAGTACCTGACGAAGTGCCTTTCACTGTCGCGCAACCGGTCATCAACGTCAGTACCGACACACAGGCTAATAGTCCTATTCTCATTGTTTTACTCCTTATCATGGTTGGTAGATCCTGAGCGGATTGTATCAATTCAGTTAACAGTGGCAAGTCAATTGCCCCGTATCAATACCCTTTTGGTAATAAATCACAGGCCCTGCTCAGCCAGCAAAACTTCTTCGTAGCGCGGATGACCGCGCAACTCCTCGAGGTCGGGGTCCGCCTCCACCAGAGACTGCGAATAGCCGGCCCCCATCAGTTCTGCAAACGCCTCCAGCGCTTTGTCAAGATGATTCAAGGTAGACCAGAACTTTACTCGCGTATAAAGAATATCGACATCTTTTGGGCTCAGGGCCAACGCATTGTTCAAAAATTCTTCGGCCTTTTCCCGCTGGTCCATAAAAAGATAGCTGATGGCTAAATGTTGGTGCAGCTCGGCATCTTTTGCATTTACTGCCAGGCCGGACTGTGCCAGATCAATAGTCTTGGCATAATAACGCCTGGCTTCACTCTCGTAGCGCGGCATCTGGCGCAAGGTATCTCCCATATTGAGATACAACCGAAAGTCCTCCGGTGCGAGACGAATGGCTTCCCTAAACATCGCGGCCGCCTTTTCGTAGTCTCCGGCAAAATAGTACATGGTGCCGGTGTTGGAGTAGCCCCAGCTACTCGGCGACAAAGCCACGGAATGATCCAGGGCATCGGCAGCCGACTCATACTCACCCAAATAAAAATAGGCAACACCCAGGTTACTGTAGGCTACCGTGTTCTCGGGTGTAATTTGCAGGACCTTCCGGTAAGTGTCCACCGCCTCTCTCAACCTGCCCACATACATGTAAAAAGATGCCAGGTTCCGATAGGCCACCCAATAATCGGGATGCTCGGCGACAACCCGCTGCAGGAGTGCTTCCGCCAGCTCCGGGCGGTTCTGAACCCGATACACCTGCGCCAATGCGATAACCGCATCCGGGTTAGCCGAATCTATTTTGATAGCCTGCTCCAAAATCCCGACAGCTTCTTCTTCGCGACCGGTGTCTCTGTAGATAACGCCCAAAGATTCATAAACCTCAGACAGGGTATTATCCTGCCGCAACGCCAGTTGGCAGTATTCTTCAGCCTTGCCGGCCCAGTCGATGGTACGGGTCAGGAGATATTTACCCCAATAAGCCCGGCACAGCCCGGTATTGGCCAACGCGAAGTTGGCGTCGTGCACCAGTGCCGTAGACAACTGTTTTATAGCCGCATCAAAATTCTCATGTGATTCGGGCTCGCGCAAATACGCCAGGCCCTGCAGATAGTAATCATAAGCCGTCACATCTGCGGTCAGGTGTCGCGCGGCGGGCCGCAATGCCTCAAGTTTGAATTCTTCAGCCAGATAGCCGGCTATTTCCGCAACCACCCGGTCCTGTAGAATAAAAATATCTTTGTAGGCGCCGTCAAGCTTACCGCCCGCTATCTGCACATTGCCCTTGCGCCGAAACAACTGATAGGCGATGCGCAGGCGATCTCCGATTTTTTGTACGCTCCCCTCCAGGCGAATCGGGCCACGCACGCCTTTACCCGCCGCCAGGATATACACACTGCGGATATCCGCCAGTTGCGAGCGCAGCGCCTCGGTAACACCGGCGCTGAAGTAGTCGGCACCGCCCTCCTCTGCCATCAGATTGCGGAAGTCTGCGATTTCAACATAATTGGCGTTGTAACCAGGTACCAGCATACGGGGAGTAAAATAGACACCCACCGCCACCAGCGCCAGCACTGCAGCCGCCAGCGGATAGCGGTAAGCGGCAGCACGCTGGCGCAAAGTCCGCAGTAAATAATGAAGGTGCGTCGCCAGGGTAATACCTGCGGGTCGCACCAGATAGGCGTGAATTTTGCCATCGATATTTTTCAGCGACTGCGCCCCGAGAGACAGCACCGGCTCGGTAAGTGCGGCACTGACCGCGCGGTACACACTGGCGGAAATACACAGGCCATCGGCCACAGCAATGGGCTCCAGTCGGGCGGCAATGTTCACATCGTCACCAAACAGCGCACCGTCTTTCAGCGTCACCGCCCCCATATGAATGCCGATGCGCGACTGCAGGCGCGGCAGTCCGGCATCGGCCCTGCGATTGAAAGCAGCGAGGTCTTTCTGAATATCGATGCCGGCCTGCACGGCAGCGGCCGGTGTGTCGAAGCGAGCAAATACCGCATCGCCGACATACTCTATCACTATGCCCTGTTGACGCTCGATCTGGGCCAACAGTATGCGCCGATATTCACCCAACAAACCGATCGTCTGCGCCTCATTCTGGCCCATCAGGCGCGAATAGCCGACGATATCGGTGAACATTAATGTCAGTTGACGGCGTTCCATTTCCTTTAGTCACCCTCAATCAAAATGCAATGGGAGGCCTTACGCTTCTTTATTTTAACTAGTGTTTTGAGTGCAACTTTTTACAGGCAATGATCGACTTTAATTATCAACTTCGAATCTAACACGTTTGTGTATCATGCACGGAAAAAAGCACCCAAACAACATTTTATGGCGTTCTAATCCACAGCTTTCCTGTTCGCCGCTTCGCCATCGGCAGCCTCAACATCCATGTCCTCCGCGCCCGCGTCTTCTAAACCCTTATTCTCTAACCCCTTATTCTCTATATCCTTATTCTCTAAGCCCAAGGCCCGCAACACCTCGGGGTGCGGATAACCGTCGGCTAACATCCCGCGGTCGTGTTGGAACGCACGAATGGCAGCACGGGTAGCCGGGCCCAAAATACCGTCCGCTTTCCCGGGTTCAAGCCCCCGCTGCACCAGTTCGGTTTGCAAGCTCTGCACCGCCTGCCGGGGTAGTTGTGGAACATCAGCGGGAGGCGCGCGCCACAGACCGCCGGCGCCGGCGATGCGATCAGCCAGACGTCCTACAGCCAGCGCATAAAACTCTGACCGATTCCACCCCATAATCGTGTGGAAGTTGTCATACACCAGGAAGGCCGGTCCTCGACTGCCGGCGGGCAGCAGCAAAGCCGCCTGCATATCCACCGTCGCCAGCGGCTTGTTCAGCGCAGTGCGCACGCCCAAACGCCGCCAGTTTGCCAGCGGCTGCGGTTTATCGATACCGCTCATATGGTAAGGAAAATCTTCCGGCAAACGCACTTCCCGCCCCCAGCGCTCTTCCCGCTGCCAACCCAAATTGGCCAGATAGTTGCCCGCCGACGCCATAGCGTCCGGTATGCTGCCCCACAGGTCCCGTCTGCCATCATTATCACCATCGATCGCATAGCGCAAAAAAACTGACGGCATAAATTGCACATGGCCAAAAGCGCCAGCCCAGGAGCCGCGCATCTGCTGCGGTGTCACCTCATCGCGGTCGACGATCTCCAGCGCCGCCAGCAGTTCACCGGTAAAATAGCTGCTGCGACGCAGATCGCACGCCAGTGTGGCCAGTGAGTCCAGTACCGGCATGGACCCCAGAAAACTGCCGAAATTGGTCTCCAGTCCCCAAAAAGCGACCAGATAATGGGCCGGCACACCGGTATCGACGGCGATGCGGTTCAGTAGAGACCGGTGGCGCCGCAACTGCGCCCGCCCGCGCTGCACCCGGTCGGCGGTGACCCGTCGTGTCAGATAATCGGCGAAACTCTGGTTGAATTCAGGCTGGCGGCGATCCAGTTCGATGACTCGTTCAACCGGGCTTACCTGAGCCAACAGTTCCACCGTCCGCACCGACAGTCCCTGTGCCCGGGCCTGTTGCTGGAGGGACGATATACAAACTTCAAATGGCGTGCTGGCAGCAAACAGGGAAACAGGAAACAGCGCGCAAAACAGGACGCCGAAATACTTTCCACAACGGATACGCATGAATTTACCTTAGCCCCTCAAGTTAGCGTTAAAGATAATAACAGACAGTGACACCGCGGCTGAAGCTATACGCCGGCGCCGGACATCAACCGTATAGTGCAACCTTTAACAAAACGGGGCAATTGCCTGGGCCCCGCCGCAGGCATATTGGCAGGCAGTTCTGCCGGTTGACTCCGGAGACAGTTTTCGGCGTGGTTTTGGTCCGTTATCCGGCTTACACACCCCCTGGCGGCCGCGGCGGTGGTCGCGCGGGGCGATAAAACAGTAGCCGCCACTGCCGATGTCATGGAAAATACAGGTCCGCTCAGGCGAGTGCGGGCTTTGCTAGGGGCCGGTTCGACGCCCATTGATATCCGGTGGATTACTCTGCATGAAAACCAGGCCTGATCACAGTGAAGCACGCTGTCTGACCGAAACCAGCGACGGGCTTGAAGCCGCCGGCAGTTCTCATTCAAACACGGTTGCCGCCTGCAGTAAGGTGCGTGACTCCTGGTCATTTCTGCTGGTACTGGTACTGGTTACGGCACTGGGACCACTGGCGATGACGTCGTTTATCCCCGCAATTCCGGCGATACAGCGCGGTTTTGACGTGCCCCCGGCGGTGGCGCAATTGACGCTGTCGGTATCCATCTGGGCGATGGCAGTGTGTTCACTGTTTTACGGTACCCTCGCCGACAGTATCGGCCGCCGCTTCGTGTTGCTGTGGGGCGTTGCCATCGCTGTTATCGGCAGCGGCCTGTGTGCGCTGGCACCGAGTATCGAGTGGGTGATTGCCGGTAGGGCTCTGCAGGCGGCCGGCGCCACCTCAGGGTTTGTGCTGGCTCGGGTCATTGTGCGGGATGTCTATGGGGACGGTCGCGCTGCCAGCGTGCTCGGCTATATCACAGCCGCGATGACCCTGGCACCGATGTTTGGACCCCTCCTGGGCGGCTTTCTGATTGAGACCACCGGCTGGCGCAGTGTTTTTGCCTCTGTCGGCGGGATCGCCGCGCTGCTGTGGCTACTATTGGCGGTACAGTTGCCGGAAACGCGCCCGGCCTCGTTGCCACCGACATCGGCAGCACTGGATTTTCCGGTATTCCGCCAGTTGCTGGCCCTGAACCGCTATCGCCGCTACCTGCTGTTCGGCACTATGTCCCAGTGCACGTTTATGGCATTCCTGGCCGGCGCGCCCTATATCATCACCCATCACTTCGGCCTGCCGGCCACCGCTTATGGGTTCTATTTTATCGGCATCCCCATCGGCTTTGCCCTCGGCAGTTTTATGGCCGGTCGCTACGGTGATCGTATCGGCCGCGAACGCCTGTTGACACTGGGTGCCGCGGTATCGCTGCTGGCGTGCAGTGTGGCTGCCGCGATCAGTCATTCGACGCTGTTCACACCCTGGGGCCTGTTTCTGCCGGCAGCAGCGGTGGCAGTGGCTCAGGGCGCGGCCTTGCCCGGTGCCCAGATAGGCGTCCTGGCCGCCGCAGGCCAGCGCTCCGGTGCGGCATCGGGGCTGTTCAGCTTTTCCCAGTTGGCGGTCAGCGGCCTGGTCGCTCAACTGGTTGGACTGCTGATCGGCTTCGGTCCGATAACGGTAACGGCGGTGATGACCGCCACATCGGCGCTGGCCTGGGCGTCCCTGTTCATTCGCACCGGCGCAACCCGGACTTAGGTGATGAAAACTGCACCGCAGCAAAATCCCGGCCGTCACTTGGCGAACTGCAAATAAAGACAGCTAATTGCCACTCGAAAAAACAGCGGACAACTGGAAACCCTGGCAAGCCTGTACGGTTGTGCAAACGGCGTCGCTATACCTCCGACCTTTTCGCGTGCCGGCCACTGCCGTAACATCGCGGCCGCGGTGAAATCTGCAGCACTTCGTCGCCTGGGGGAAGCACTGTCATCACGAAGCGACTGTGATCCGGCGTTAGCGATGCCGGCGCCACCTTGTCACAACCAAAAGCGTTGGGCCACAACCTCTGTTTAGGCGACCTCAACACAGGGATATCCTCTCTTAGCCTTTTGGAAATTGCCGCTGAGACCAACTCGTTTTGTCCGTGCTATTGCCTCTGACGAAGCCGGCCTCGTGCTTAATGCTTGGGCTATCGATACTGTCAAACAGCAACCACAAAAGTGCCTGCAAACAGCTTGGAACCAACAAGCCAATACACGAGACCGCTCAAGCAGTACGCAAAGTACAAAGCCTTACATTATTCAGTGCATAAGCTTTGAATGTGGCGTCGACAGCCGTTACACTAAGCGCCAAATACTGTCCCCCAATCTTCATCATGATGTTACCAATCAGCAAGTCTCTCCTCGTTATGTTTGTCGCGTACAGCACTACACTAGGTGCCGAAGAAATTTACAAATGCAAGGTCCAATCGGCACAAAGCCTTCAAAACGATGGCCACCTGGATGCAGGTAACTTTGCCCGTCTGCATATCGGCAAGCTTTTCGCAGTCGAGACGCTAACGGGTAAAATGGATGGCGCACTGTCTAATCACAATACCGAGGGTCAACCGACCGTCGTGGATGCCGGCTCGAAAACACAATCCTACAAGGTCATTACAGTTTACGAACCGACAACTGCCGTGGACTATCTTTATATAGAAGTCTTTAATAGAAACCAACCAAAACCTTTTATGTTTCTCAAAGGAACGGACCTATTCGGCGGCACCTGCAAACTGGCTGCCGCGGTTGATTAATCCACCATCTTTAACAGACTGCAGTCAGCGGAAAAAGCGATGCAGGCTATCTGAAAAAAGCTATCTAAAAAGTTCCGCAGGCCTCGCAAGTCTTTGCAGCTCAAGGGCTACTGCTACCAAGCCCGGTTAGCCTCCCCCGAAGACCTCATAAGTCTCCCGCATACGACCGCGGACTCGATACCCTGATCCGGCGCAGGTCTCGATTCGAGTGTTGGTGCCTGTTCCAGAACACGGGCCTTGAAACAGATCATCTGTGTCGCTGCGCCCGCCGCGATAAACCCGCTTCCCGGTAACCAAAAACCACGGCGCCCCCTACCGGCCAACTCGATGGCATCAGTCACTGCTACCAGGTACTTCTTTTCCGCCCGCAGCCCGGGGGTTACAAACCTAGACATTGTAAGTGTTTCGTTCAAAGCACGCCTCATTAAGCTGGCAAGGAGTTAGAGAGGGTCACGACACTAAGTGGCTTTATTCATTGCCCAACAACCCTGGGACACACTGACGTTTCTTAGGGATATGGGCCGTAGGGGTATAAAGGGTGAGGGAAATACTGCATCGGTCAATGATTGCACTGCTGGTGGCCTGGACCCTGAGCGCGCCGGGTTGGACCCAGAGCATGGGTGCCAACCCCTGCGGTGACAACAACGCCAATCACCTGGCAGCCTGGCAGCACCTGCTCGCCGATCTGCAGAGCAACGCCGCCCTGTCAGAGCTGCAAAAAGTCACTGCTATTAATGACTTTTTCAATCGGGTCTGCTGGATCAGCGATACCGTCCACTGGGCCAGGGAGGACTACTGGGCTACACCGGTGGAGATGCTCTCCTCCAATGGCGGTGACTGCGAGGATTTCTCTATCGGCAAGTATTTCTCCCTGAAAGCTGCCGGTATCCCCCAAACCAAACTGCGCATCACCTACACCATCACGCCTAACAGTGCCCAAGGTCATATGGTGCTGTTCTACTATCCGCTGCCCGGGGCCGATCCTTTTGTGCTCGACAATATTGATAAGCGATTACTTCGCGCCTCCAACCGGGCCGATCTCACACCGGTATACAGCTTTAATGACACCAGCCTGCGACTCGAAAGCGCGGCAGAATCAACACGAATTTACGGCAATGTAACAGACCTTACACTTTGGACGGCCGTAACTGAGCGAATGGCCAAAGACTTCCCGCCAGCCGTTAACGGCGCCTTTTAGACACTCTTTATCAATACAAATCATACAATGTATTAGTGGTAATAGACGACAGATAGCGTATTGTGTATCCGGTAACCTATATTTTGCTATTTACTAACTTGGCTATTTGTGGTCTGGCGATAATCAGCTCGAAAATGCGGTTATTTGAGGTCCGGTTATCTTACATTTGATAACTTTAGTCGATAAAAAGTGATCTCATTTAGAGCGGTTTATTGAAGCGGTAGCGATAAAGAAGCGGTTAAAGAAGTTAAAGAAACAGCCAAAGCGCCTCGCTGGAAACACTGTAAATCCGTGAGCAATGCGGATTCTGAAAACACTATAGATGGAAATGCCACGGAAGCCATCCATTGACACTATCACTTTTATACTCTGTCTCTGCCTATGAAACCTTTATCAAAATGCATTAACTGCGGCAGTTCAAAGCTCGGCATCGAAGTCAATGAGCGTAAAGACGCGATCGCCATTGTCTGCCTGGGCAAGCTCTGTAACAACAGGGTCTGGATGGAGGAGCGGGATATTCCCAATCTCGATGTCTACCGCTGGTACCTGGGGGATTGTGACTATACGTTACTGCAGCCTCTGTACGAGCTTTGGGATTCACTGTCCCACCCGCACTCTTTCAAGCTGAAAACCAGACCCAAGATACACTTGCGCCGCACCGGGTAAGCGGGTGCGGCGTGCCGCCGTTTACTGACGCCGGCAGACACCGCACTCGAACAACGGCAGCCTTCAAAACGCTTCTATAGCCGGGAGCGGCGACACCGTCACCCCAACGCCCTTCCCACCCCTACTCCACGTCAATCACTATCGCCTTATAACCCTTGGCCATCAGCTCTCCAAGGCTCTCGACACTGCGCACAAAGACCACCTGCGACTGATCACCCGCGGCTGCCGGTGCGACGCGGGCGACGATCGCATCGATGGCGTCCTGCGACAACGTCGTGTTGTCCGCATTGGGTATCATCGGGGGTTGCTGCGGCAGATCGAAACTCTCCACGACTATCTGGTTGAGATTGACCTCACCGCTACCCACCATGACCTGACCATTCACGGCCAGAGTTCCTGTACCGCTGAGATCAATGCGCTGGGGGTTCCCCGTTACCGTACCGGTCGTGGCATCGACGACAAAGCGGCCATCGCTGAGTTCAATATCCACAGTCTGTGCGGTTATAAAACCGGAGTCGCCGGCACTGAGCGCCCCGGTGTAAGCCTGTTCAGCGGTGACTACTGCCGTTTGCCGGGCGGTCACATCGGCGTGCACATTCCCGGCTGCCACCTCCACATCGTCACCGCGGATAGCACCACTGAGAGTAGCCCCGGAGCTGGCCAGTACCTGGCCACCGGCCTCGATCGAACCGGTCATATTGCCATCAGCCGCACTCACAACATTGCCGGTCACAGCGGTAATGGCGACTGCCACATCCCCGGTCGCGCTGCTCTCGACATCCCCCCCGGCAACAATCGAACCGTCGAGATTGCCGCCGACGCTACTGGCCACACCGCCATCGGCGGTAATCACTATCGCGGCATCGCCACCGACCGCGCTCTCAACCTGCCCGCCTGCCAGCATCGAACCGTCAAAATTACCACCGACATTATTCACCACATTACCCGTAGTTGCGGTAATGGCGACCGAGGCGTCACCCTGGGCGGTACTGTCAACGCTGCCGCGTGCGACGATGGAACCTGTCACCGCGCCGCCAACCTCGGTTTTCACATCACCGCCGCTGACGATCTCGAGCAGTGCATCTCCCGCGACCCTGGTGTCTACATCACCCGCCGCCGTCATTGAACCTGAGGCACGACCGCCAATCACCGCCACAATATTACCGCCGCTGACGATCGGGCCCTCGGCATCGCCACCGACAATGCTGTTGACACTGCCGCCGGCGGTGAGTGTCTCATCGGTAAATACCTGGTTACCGGCAAGGAGGGCGTCGTAGGTGGACGCCAGCCTTACCGTGGCCGCGGAAAAGTCATCCGCCTGCACCGCCATCGAACCCAGTCTCACCGCCGCAGTGCCGGCATTCTGCATAAAAACATCGCCGTTCACGCTGCCGTTACCGTCACCGGCAACCAACACTATACTCTGCTCGCCATCGACAGTACCAAATACGTCACCGCTGAACCGGATATCGCCCGCCGCGGTCGCCGATACCCCGGTATCAAACCGGGTTGAAGCCTGAGTCAAGGTCACGGGACCGGCAAAGGTGAGGTCGCCGGCCCGATAGGTATCGCCGGCAAGTACCGTATCCCCCGCCGCAATCGAGACCACACCGAGTCGGCTTGACGCCCCGAGGGCCCCCAGGGTTACCGGTCCGGCTGCATTGACCTCGAAACCCTGTTCGCCCGCACTTGCAGCATCGATAGCGCCCGCGACAATCGTCGCAGCGGCGGTCGCGGTCAGGGCGGTATCTCCGGCGAGCAGCAGGGGTGCGTTGAACCTAAAACCCTCTCCCGCCGACGCCAGGCGCCCGCTCAGCGAGGAACCCGCGCCATTTAACGTCAAACCGCCAACAACCACGTCACCAAAAGAGAAGTTCAACGGCTGCTCGGCGGTCACCGTCTCTCGATAGGTGCCGTCCAACACAATCACCGTATTACCCGCCACCGCCGCGGCGACGGCAGTGGCGATGCTCATAGCATCACCGGTACTGGCGGTGCCCACCGTAAAATTACCGTTGGTCGCCGTCCCGGTCCAACCTTCGATATAACTGGAGTCCGGCGCGGCAAGCCCGGTGGCAAAATCGATAGCATCCTGCTGTGAGGTGCGGAAGAACGTGAAACTGTCACCACCGGGGCGGTGATCGGGATTCCTGACGACGTGGGAAAAGCCGGCCAGTTCAAGCGTCCCAAAATCGAGAGTGTCCGAGCTGTCCTGGCTAAACACACCGACGGCTTCAGCGAAGGTGCTGGTAGCGGCATCGATGCGGATGCCGGCCGTTTGTTGATCAAAAAAGCGGTTCGCCTGATACAGCGCCACACCGCCCCAGGCATTGCCGAGTGTGGTTACCCCTGCCAGACTGATGTCAGCACTGTCGGTAATCTGGATACCGGCGCCCGCCGTTTCGAGACTGCTGTCAGCCAGCGCGCGGCCATCGGCCGTTACCCGGGCAATAGTCGCGCCCTGCACACCATTTAGATCGAGTTCAGCGCGGCCGGAACCGCGAATGGTCACATCCGCGATAGCGAAGTCCGTCAACCGGCTGCCCGCCGCACCGGCATTGGCCGGATTCACCTTGATACCGTAGCGGCCACCGCTGTTGCCGGCCGGGCCATAGAGGGTGAAATCACTGAGGGTGACCGCATCGGCCGTAACGTAAACACCGTAGCCGTTAACCGCCGAGCCGTCGATGACGGTGCCCGCCTGACTCTGGCCCGTCAAAGTCAGGCCGGTGTCGATATTCAGGGTGCTGTCCAGCAGATACGTCCCGTCGCCGAGCAAAACCGTATCGCCGCTGGCGGCGAAACCGAGTCCCGTCTCAATATCATTGCCCGCGGTAATCACCACATAACCATCTCTGAGGTCGGCAAATCCGGCGTAAGCGCCCGCGCTGTCAGTGCCGTCGCCGACCTTGGCAGCCAGCGCAAGCAGTTGGTCGTTGCTCATATCGGCAACGGCAACACCGTCAAACCGATTTTCCTGCAGGGCAACAGTGGTACCTGCACCGGTGTAGAGACCGACGTGGGTGGTGTTAGCATCGAAGTCGTTGTCACTGATAGTGGCAGCAACGGTAGCACTGCCCGGCCCCAAACCGAGGCCTTCAAACAAACTGCCGGTAAAGCGGTTGCCGCTGACCACAGCCGCCTGCGGACCATCGATGGACATGCCGACAAAATTGCCATCGAAGTCATTGGCGAGAACCCGGGCGCCGGCGGCCCCGGGATTCAGATAAACACCCGTCGCCCAGCCGGCAAACCGGTTATTTACAATCGACAGACCACCCTGATCGCCACCGGAAGTGGTTAAGATGCCGCGGTAACCGTCACCATCGGCTGCACCGAAGCGGCTGAAAACCGAGTTTTGAATGGTGATGTCGGTAGCGCCGCTACCGATATAAATACCGGCGTTGGAGCCCTGCACCCGCCCGCCGTCCACCAGTGTCAACCCGTCAACAGTAGAACCGCCGGCGTTACCGGTGATAAAGATACTGCCCGTCAACACCGCTTCCTCGCCGCTGCGATTGCGGCCGTCGACACCGGCCTGGGGTCCGGCCAACAGAACTGTCTTGTCGAGCGTCAAGGTCTCGGCATAGGCTCCCGCCTGTACGTCCACCACACCGCCATTTACCACCGCATCTATACCCGCACCGATAGTTGCCAGGGGTTGGCGCCGATTGCCGAGACCGTTGCCCAAACCAAAATCGTCGCCCGCCGTAGCGGTAGACCCCGCCCACACCGTCACATGGGAGCGGTTGCCGATCGCCGGCGTATCGCCGAGAAAACCGCCGGCACCGTAGCGCCGGTCGAGTATCCACATACCGTCGTTGTCCGCCGACAGCGCCATTATATCCGCGCCGTATTGCGCCGCGTCGACAAACGGCGACGTGGTATAAGCACCATCACTGACAGAAAAGAAGACAATATCCCACTCGCTGCCCCGGTCACCTCTGCGGTTAGCGTCGATCGTCGCCAGATCGGTGCGCACCAGTATCGAGCCCTTGGTGTTCTCAATCAGGTTGCCGGTCACTGTGACGGCGGCGCCGCTGCCCAAATTGATACCGGTGCGAACATCCGAGATCACGTTATCGATGATGCGGATACCGGCCAGGTTAGCAGCGACGTTGATCGCGGTATTGTGATTGAGCGGATCGGACCAATCGACATCGGTGAAAGCATCGCTGAACGGACCGGTCACCGTCATCCCGGTAACGGTCACATCGTTGGCGGAAATAGAAAAACCGGTTTCCCGATCGAGGCCTGTCGTTAACGTGGCACCGGCCGCGCCGGCGACGGTGACGCCCGCCACGTGGACAGAGACATTTTCATCGTAGACACCCGCCGCAACGTTCACCAGCCCGTTGACATTCGCGATATCGACGCCATTTTGAATCAGCCCGGTGGCGGCCACGTTGACGACACTGGCCTCCCCGGCCAGGGTCTGATTGTCCCCCAACAAAATACCGGCATTGAGATTTACAGCCAGCTTGCCATCGCCGTTCTCATCCACCAGCGCCAGGTTGTTGCCGTTTACCTGCGCGGAGCTGTCGATGGTTGCCTCGATTGTGATGGACTCGGCCGCCTCGAGATGCACATTGGTGGTTGCCAGGTTGGCGACGATAGTGTCGGCGCCGAGCGTCGACTCACCGTCGCCGCCACTGGCAATTACCGTCAGGTTATCCGGATCGACGGACCAGGTGCCGGCAGCGCCCTGGGGCGCCAGGGTATCTACCGACAGGCCGGCGGCAATCGCCACACGCTTGCCGGAGGTTTCCACAAAACCACCGTCACCACCACCGGCACCGCCGCGCGCGGAGAAGTTGCCGTCATAGAAGCCGTCGTTGCCGGCGTAAGCCCGGATTGTGCCACCCGCACCGTAACCCAGAGCATCCGCCCTGATGTCTGCACCTGCGGCGGTGGTAATGGTTGTACCCCGAATATCCACAGACCCGCCCCCGGCTGCGCCGCTGGCATCGAGTGTGCCGGCGATCTGTATATCGCCGCCGTCCAGGATGATCTCACCGCCGACAACCTGAGCTGAGTTTGCAAGGGTAACGCCCGTCACATTGATCACGGAATCAAGCAGCCCGCCCGCCGCTTTCGCGCTGAGAGTGACGACGCCGCCCTGCGCCGCCACCTCCCCCAATTGTGCAACGGCCGCCTGTTCAGCGCCCACGCCGATCTCCACCAGTCGATCACCGGCGAGGTCCAGAGTAAAGGTCTCGCCCGCCGCCAAAGTCACGCTGCCGAGGCGGGCGTGAATCACCCCGCTGTTACTCACCGACGGTCCCACCAGGGCCGCCAGACCGCCTTCGCTAATGGTAATGTGCCCGTCGTTCGATACCGTCCCGCCACCACCGCCCTGCAACGCCAGGCGCGTGTCGCCCGCCATAAAGCGCTCTACATCGATATCCGCGGCGGCGGCCACCAGACCTGCAGTATCCACCCGCGCCCCGGCACCGAACATGACACCGTTTGGATTCAGCACCCAGACCTGGCCATTGGCGCTGAGCCCGCCGTTGATCTGGGTCGGATCGGTACTGCCGTTGACCCGGTTGACCGCTATCGCAGCGGCTCCCGGTTGAGAAAAATTGACCTGTGCCGCCGCACCGATATCGAAATTGCGCCAGTCGATCACCGCCCGCCGGGTGGATTGATTGATATCCAGACGCGCGCCGCTGCGGGAAATAGACACAGCGCCGCCCGCAACGCTGGCACCGCTCGGCAGGGTCTCGGGGTCCAGCGCAACAGCTCCGGCACTGAGCACCAGAGCCAGAGCACTGGTGCTCAGTGCCGCTGTGCGGGCAGTCAGGGTCGCCGGCTGTCCGGTAAAAACTGCTTTTTTGGTATGGAATTGGCTGTTCATATCGATTCCTGTGCGGGTCGGCGGCCAGCCCGGCAAAACGTCACTGGCGCCGGCTGTCGACTACAGTGCCCAATGGACAGGACCGCCAGACTACAGAAAAAGACCGGTCCCAAGCCCTCAGTGTATTGTTATGTTGAGCGCTACTGTTTTCGGGCACGCGTTATCAAAATACTTCAGCTTCAAAACGTGGAAGCCATGGAGAAAAACACACGTGGGTTTCGATCGCCTTCGGCCCCCACGTCTCGCGCAAACGGCTTGGCAACGAAGAAGTCGATGTTGAAGCGCTGCAGCAGCGTGGCGCGCGCACCAATACCCAGAGATTCAAATTTCTCCCGGCGTTGCTCGCCAGGCAGTACAGTGACCTGTTCAACCGTGGCGTTTTCATAGGCGCCGTAGAACACGGTGCTTTGCAGAAAAGAAAGCGCCGCGGGTATGCGCCACTGCAGCTCCATTTTCCCCGCCAGCCCCTTTTCTCCGGTAATCTCGGCGGGATCAAACGCCCGACCGTAATACCTGCCCCCAAAACCCAGTTCCTGGGATGCCAGCAGGTCTTCGTTGAAAGACGTCTGGCCGGCAAGCCCTACCAACAGCGCCAGCCCGTTACCGAGAGGCTGATGGCGGGTCACTTCAAAGTTGAGTCGCCGGTAGTCACTGCCGGCGTTGGCGCGGGAGAGGTTGGCATCACCAATTTTTGAACCGCCCAGGGCAGTGACGCCGTGGGTATAGGTCAGCTCAGCGGTGTTGTAACCCCCACCGCCGTCCAACTTGTTGGCAAACAGCCGGACGTTGATATTGCGCACATTGTCTTCAAACACCGGGTCGACCAGGATATTGTCGGAACCTATGTCGCTGCCGTAAAGACCGAGCGTGCCCATCAGATTGAACGCCCGCGAACGGATAAAGGGATAAGACAGCTCCAGCCGCACTGTTTTTGCTTCGCCCTCGGTATCGAGAGCCCCGATAGCCAGCTCCGGGCGCGTGCGCGAATGGCTGTAAGAGGTGAACAGTGAAAGCCCGTTGGCACTCAACGGCTGTTGGAAACTGATCGCACCATAGGCGAGTTCCGGATCGCCATCCGGCGTCATCACGCCGGTCAAACCCAGCCGCCCGGCCGTACCCAAGACATCATTGAGGTAGCCGACGGCCATCAGCTCCTCGCGGCCCAGGTAGCGACTGCCGAAGTTATCCGCCGCGATGTAGCCGTCGAATGCCTTGCGATCCACCACCAGGGTGAGACTGGCGGCGCCGGCGGTGCCTTCCGATGGCGTCAGCACGCTGCGCAGCGACAGGCCGGTTATGTCGCCGGCCAGCAACAGCTCGCGCTCGAGCACCGCGGCGGTGAGGGGCCGCGCCGCTGTCAGGCGTTGCGCGTGGCGCAATAACAGCGACAGGGCGCCGCCCGCATCGCCCTCGACTTCCACCTTGTCGATAAAACCCTCGACAATCTGCAGGCGTAACCGGCCATCACTAATGCGCTGAGCCGGCACCACCGCACGGGTCAGGATATACCCGGCATCGCGATAAGCTGCGGTTACCCGGGCTGCCAGTTCATAGACATCCGCAAGCGTGATATCCCGGTGGGTGTACTGATCCGCAAGCGCCTGTAACCGTCCCTCCGGCAGTGCCAGCTGCCAGTCGAACAACACACCGGTGATCTGAAATTTCTGTTGCCGGGCCCCCTTTGGTGCCGTTTGCGAAGGCGTCGACGGCACCACGACCGGCGTCTCCAGGTCCGGCGTATCGGCCCTGGGGCGCACCCGCTCGTCCACCCGACTGGGGTCGACACCGGCCTGTGCCGCGACGGTGCAAACCCAACCACCGTATAGTAATAAACCGAGTATCCCGCTTTTTATCAGTCTTGTTATTAGCTGCCACGACACTGTGATCTGCCCCGCTGTTACACGGCCGCTACATTAAGCAACCTGTGGATATAAGCGACAATCATAGCGGTTTTGATGACAACAGAACGGGAAGACAATGTCGTATTTTGTCACAGTATGTATAAATGTGACGTAATCGCTGGCGCAACAGGGTTGTCGTTAAAAATATCAGGCGCCGGGCAGCGGCACCACGATCACAGTTTTCAAGCCATGGGGTTCGATATTGCTCATGCCGAGCTTGCCGTTCATTTTGGTCACTATGTCCTGACACAGCGACAAGCCGATACCGGAGCCGATATCAGGGGGTTTGGTGGTAAAAAATGGCTCCATGACTCTCGCCAAGTCAGCTTCCGGAATACCCTGGCCGTTATCCGTAATAATGATCATGTACTGATCACCGACCACCTCCGACAACACGGCAATCTGCCGGTCTGTCTGATCAGGATCGGACGCCAGGGAGTGGATGGAGTTTTGCACAATATTGACGATCACCTGGGAGAAAAGCACGGTATTTCCATCGATGATGGCATTTGGCGATTTGGTCGCGTAGCTGAAGCTTATGTTGTTGCCACTGAGTTCCTGCGCCAAATACTGATGCACCCGGTACATCACCTGATTCGGGTTAAACAGCTCCGTCTGTATCTTCTGGTGCTCGGGTGAATGTAAAAGCCTCAAATTTCGTATTATTTGGTTGGTTCTCTCTATTTGATCGATGATTATTTTAGTATTCGCCAGTATCTCATCGGTGTTCGCCCCCTGCTCCTGCTCCGGAAAGTTGCGACAGAGGTCTTCGATCAGCGAGGCGGAAATCTGCATCACCGACATCGGCTGATTCACCTCATGGAAAATGGCCGACGCCGCTTTACCAATAACGGCGATCCGCTCGAGCCTGAGGTTTTTCTCCCGGATGATCATATTTTCCGTTTCATCTCGGCCGACCAGCAGGAACCGGACAGGGCGGTACTCCTGCATAGGTTGGATTTTCCAGCCCACAAACCTTTTTTTTCCGTCGAAAAACACTGTCGTCGTGCACTCCTGCTTGGCCCCGGTGGTTCTCGCCTCAGCCAAAAACGCCTCGAGGTCCTGCAACAAGTCCGATATCTTTCCGGAAATATCACACAGGCTATCGGCATCTCGCTGGCGGCCAAAGTCATCGAAAAACAACGTAAAGGAAATATTTCGGTAAGAAATAAAGCCGTCTTCACTGATGATAAATATAATTTCCGCCTGCGAATCCAGAATCGACCTGTATTCGTTTTTTTGCCTCTCTATTTCATCGGATAACCGGTATTTCTCCTGCTCCAGACTGTTGATATGAAAAACCACGGCCGGTAAAATTTGATCAATGGACTTGGGCAAAAAAAGCTCGTAATTTTCCGCACCACCGCAATCCCGGATCAATCCGAAAAAATACTTGACTATCTCAGACTTGAGCAGACAGAGAAAAAGATAGCCGGTGGAAAAAACCGCAACAGCAAGCAATAAGGGGTAGAGGTAGACTATATAGCTCTCTGCAGACCGGCCCCAGGAACCGGCCAGAAAAGATACACACAGGATAATGCCGGGAATCAAACTGGCAATCGAAAGCCAGGTGAATACGATTGTCTTTATCCTTGTTTGGTGCGAAATTGCCATAAACTCAAAATCTTGTTTTTTTGCCCAAAGACCCGCGTTCACCAAGAACACACTCCACTCCCACCTCGCCGGCCCCGATCGTCCCCAAAAACGCACCGGGGCAGATCGCCACCCGCTGTCCATGCCTGCTATACAGGCTAGACAGCCTCACACCCTTACCTACCGGCACAAAACGCCCCCCGCCGTGGCCGGCGAATTTTACCGGTTATATTGATCGGGCGGCTATCTATCTCTCGGGAATGCCGACTTATGGACTAATCCCACCAAAGCGGCGGTAGAAAATGTTTCAAAATGTATCAATTTGTAATTTCTGTCGCCAATTTCAACGAATTGCCGATATATATGTTATAAAGCCGAAAATATAGACTTGCAAGGACCACTTCACTATACATTCGCCAATTATGTGTGGCGGGTAATAGTCCGCAAACAGGCGATTAGGCGGCATATAGACCGCTGGAGATCAACTCCTTGTGAGCGCTTTTTGTACAACTCACACCGACGAGTGGTCCGGAATTTACTTACAGGCAGGGATGCTTATCTTAGGCCTAGCCAAACCTAACAGATACTGGGCAACACGGAGTTTTGAGGTAGCAAACGCGTGTTTCCGGTGTCCACAACAGATTCGCTCTACCTCGTCGTACCTGAAAGGCGACAGGATTTAAGGAAAAAACTGTTTCTAAGCGAGAGATGGAAACGCCTGTCGACCCTATACTGTGTCGGGTATCTGCTTATAGGTATTTTCGCTATGAACCAAGTTTTTTGTCCTATACGCAATATTTTTTCTTGTTTTAGTAATCAAACCTCGGATGCTTTCGAAATCTTTACTTAGTTTTTACTTTAATGTTTAATTATGCCAAGTGATCATGCTTTTTAAACTTTTCATAACTAAGGAATCTATACTCTGGCCAGTTCCCGTAGCTACAAAAAAGAAAAAGCGTACCTTGCACGACAGGATAAGAGTAAAGACCCTACACACGTTGCAGCGACTGCGACAATCATGGGCAATGGAAAAATTACGTAACCAAACGCTTGAAGTCGCTTACTCTCTACTGGAGGAGACGCAGTTTGGCAACCCGCTCCCAAGTGACAACACGCCCGTTAGGACCTGCATAGAAAACATATTGACCGACCCGGACACCCTGGACTTACTCGCCCGGATGGAGAAAAAAAGTCCGCATCTGAGACATCATGCACTTTCCTGCCTTGTGCTTTGCACCCGCTTCGGTCAGTATCTCGGCATTACCGGCCAGTCTCTGCACAACCTGGCACTCGGCGCTCTCCTGCACGATGTGGGGATATTGAACACAAGCTCAAATACATACGACAAGACAGCCTGTATAGCAGCGGGTGATAGGCGGCAGTCTGAAACGCACGTCCTGCACGGACCACGGATATTGGCTAACAATCCGAAATTCTGGGCGGCAATTGACGTGGCTAATGCGCACCACGAGAGTGTAAACGGCACCGGGTACCCGAGAAAATTGAAGGGAGAAGCGATTCCCTACAACGCTCGCATCGTCGCTATAGTGGAAGCCTATGACACCATGGTTTCCAGCCTGACCCACAACCGCGACACTGACTCGCCGGCCCAGGCGTTGTCCGTGCTCTATCGATGGATGGGAATCAAATTTGATCAAAGGCTGGTCGAGTCTTTTATCAGGTTTTTGGGCGTCTATCCCGTTGGCTCCGTCGTCGAACTGGATTCAGGGGAAGTGGGAATTGTTATCGAGACAAAAGCCTTTCACCTGATGATGCCGAAAATTGCGCTGGTATTAGATAACAAGGGCCATAAAATCGCGCCTGAAGTGATCGACCTATACCAGGAAAAAGTAGACCTGAAGGAGGGTAAGCACAGAATCATAAAAGCTTTACAAAATAATAAATACAACATAGATATTTCAAATATTATTAAAAAAAACAAATATCGCCGTGACAGACAACCTTAGCGTCTTATTAATGGGGTGAAACATTATGATGGCCAAGAAGTATTTAATCGTCGACGACGATGAGATGATTCTAAATCGATTATCTCTGTTTTTTGAAAAACACGGTATTGAAAGCTCGATAGCATCCAATGCTGCAGAAGCCAAAGATTTAATCGAAAAAAACAGCTTCGATCTTGTCACCGTAGATATCATTCTACCCGGCGAGAGCGGGATAGAATTGACCAAATGGATTAAATCGACCAAAGGCTTACCTGTCGTGCTGCTAACATCGCTGGACGATAGCATCGATGTTGTTTGCGGTCTGGAGATCGGTGCCGATGACTATATCAGCAAACCTTTCGACCCCCGGGTGCTGCTTGCCAGAACCAACGCCGTATTGCGACGTTACCAGGAAATCGGCGGCCAGGATATGCAACAAAAAAATATTTTCGACACCAATAAGAGATTACTTAAGCTGGAGGGCATCGAGTATTCATTGAGCTCGACGGAATTCGATTTTGTCAACATCCTGCTCAGCGAAAAGGGAAAAGCGGTTTCCAGAGAAGCACTCTATAGAAAGATGTTTGATAAAGACTGGCACCCTGAAGACCGGGCGATAGACAATATCGTAACCAGACTGAGAAAACGCATCGAAGAATCCCCTCAAGCACCCAAGTATGTCGTGACTGTGCGAAACAAGGGTTACCTGATTCCGGAAGGCGCGATCAATACCGTCAGGGGGTGACCCACAGCAGTCCTGCAAAAAAGCCCACTAGCACGAGGGCACACCTCGCCAACAAAGATACATATAGAGACAAATACAACCTTGGTAATGAGGTTAGATAACACAACCTACTATTCCGCGGTTTATGTTCGATGGAAAAGTGGTTATTGTGTTGCCATTCAGCCCGACATCTAAATTAATAACGTAAAAAAGGGGGCAGATCATGACTCGCTCGATAAGCTCGGCCGGGGGGTTAACTAACCGAGACAGTTCTACTGGGCAAGACAGATCGACTGGACAAGACAATTCGGCCGGCCAAGTTAGCTCGGCTAACAAAAAAGAAGGGTTAATGAAATATGAATCAGCGCAGAGTGAATTAACAGAAAGCGGATTAACGAGAGTTCCGTTAACGAGAGCTCCGTTAGAGAATACTCAAAGCAAAGACAATCAAAACACGTCATCGACCCGATGCTCTGCCGCGTCGCAAACCAAACAAACTAAAAGTGCAATCAAAGGACTGACGGGCGCTATCGACCATCCAGATACCGCCGCACTGCCAGCGGATACGCCTGTAAACGCCATCAGCTTGATGAACGAGTTAATTGCAGAAACGGCGCCGGATGTAAAATCGCTTATTGAGGAGCTGTTCCGGGAACAGCGCTGCAAATAAGCCAGTACCGATTCACAGGGCCCCCCTATGCCCATACTCGGCGGTGTCCCAATGAACCGCCTTTTTTCTTTTGCAACAGCGCCACCCAGGTCGCGCACATCGGGGGATAGTATATGGCGTTACCACTTGATTTCGACATTGCATTGATTGCTTTGAGTAAAGGCGGCGGCACTTCGAGTGAGGATAACGTCCTTAATACCTTAATACGGGAACTGGCCGAGGCCGCTATGGCCCCGGAAATAGACTGTCAGCCGAGCCCGCAACCAGCGCGAGAGCGTCCAAACGACACCATCACCGCCCCCGCCGCCCGGCAGAGGGCTATCGATCTGCAACAGTGGCAACAAAGGGCTTTACAGAGCCACTATCCCTTTGTCTGGTTCGCCACCACCGACTACCGGGTAAAAACCAACGGCACCTGTACGACCAAGTCGGTATGCATCGTGCTGGGCTTGAACCTCAGCGGTAAAAAAGAGGTCTTGGGCCTATATATAGTCAGCGGCAGCGAAGCGGGTTTCTGGCTTTCCCTGCTGCGAGACCTCAACACCCGTGGCGTTCAGGACATACTGATATCGGTCGTCGCCACCGACGGCAGCAACGGCTTTCTCGACGCCATCAGCCAGACATTTCCGCAGACCGATGTGCAGTTATGCGTAAACCACCAAATCAGGTATTCCCTGAGGCAGGTCGCCGACAAAAACCAACAGGCGGTTATGGCTGCCCTGTCATCAATCCACGATGCAGAAAACCGGGAATCCGCCGATGCCGCTCTAGCCGAACTGGAAGGTCGCTGGGGTCATCAATATCCAACCGTCACCCAGTCGTGGCGCAACAACTGGCAACACCTGTCCGCAAACTTCGACTATCCCGCCGCCATCCGCCGCGTCATCCACACCACCGATCCGATCGAGGTCGTGTGTCGACCTGTTAGAGCAATCACCACCGGTAAGGTCACTTTCGCCGATGAAAACAGCCTTATGAGCCTACTCTACACCGCTATCCAAAAGGGCCGATAGCGCCCCTGTAAAGCCTTTTGCCAGCGCGCCCCGACAGCGTTATCGAATCCCCTGACGAGGGCGAATCGCCCTGGTTTCGCTGTACCTCCGGTATAATTTGGCGAATACATTCAATTACATTTCGATACACACGGAAAACTTATATCTTTAGAATTTTGTGAACTGTGCACTTATACTTGCGGGCAAAATGTGAAGGCACTGCCATGTGCCGATGGTGGTAGGTTAATCATATGCAAGCACAAAAAACGGTGGCAATAACATCTCAGGACCGGTACTGGGAGCTATACCAGGCCATGTCTCCGGACGCTGCCCCGCACGAGATCGAAGATGTACCGTCTGGCGTCGATGATACTTTCGGCACCGGTTTTTCCGCTGTGTCGTACGACGCAAATGATACCGATGATCAAAGCCCAAATCGTGAAAAGGCTATCTACAACGAAGACAAAGCGTTTGACGATGACGACCAGGAAGAACAAGAAGAGCCAGGGGATAAACTTGAGAAAGGCGGGCCCGACGACAGCCTGAGTTCTTCTCTGCAATGGCTCGATGAGTGGGTCGAGGGAAGCCGGCATACAGAACAAGCTCAGAACGAGAAAAACCGGAACTGACACTAACGGCACTGACTGTTAAGTGAAAACAGTGCTGATGGATCGGCCTGTCTCTACTACTCTACCTGCCTCTACAACTAAATAGTGCTTTTAGAAGCGCGGGCTAGGCGTCCCCTCGATAAACCCGTCTATGGGGACTCCTCTAAAGCGCCGACTGTCGCTTAAAGCGCTTACTTTCGCTTAAAGCGCCTACTTTTGGTGGCGGTGGTCATCGCGACAGCATCACTGCTCGATCTGGCGCCGGCGCCGGCTAAATATCCTGGTTGAGACCCGGGCCTTTACGCCCCAAGCATTTCCTCCACCAGTTCGATCCAATGGCGCACAGGCACCGGAGATTGCGATGCCAGGTGCAGTTGACAACCCACATTCGCGGTCGCAATACAATCAGGATCGTCGAGAGTCAGCGCCTGCACTTTATTATCCAACAGGGTGCGACTGAGTGCCGGCTGCAGGATGGAGTAGGTCCCCGCCGAGCCGCAGCACAGATGATTATCCCGAGTGCGGGCCAGGTTTACCCCGATTTTACGCAAGACGGCCCCGATACTGTCGGGCAACTGTTGCCCGTGTTGCAGACTACAAGGGCAGTGCACCGCTACTTTTTTGCTGCCCGGGCGCAAAGCCAAACGGCTCAAGTCCTGAGCGTCCAGCACCTCACTCAGATCTTGGGTGAGCGCGCTGATACGACGGGCTTTCTCGGCATATTCGGGGTCTGTTTCGAGGAAGTGCCCATACTCCTTAATCGTGCTGCCACACCCGGAGGCGGTCATCACAATCGCCTCCGCCCCGGCGGCCACGGCGGGCCACCAGGCGTCGATATTGCGCCGCATAAAATCCAGCCCTTCGACCGGCTTTGACAAGTGATGGCTCAAGGCACCGCAGCAACCCGCCTCGGGTACTTCAATCAACGAAATGCCCAACTGGTCCAGCACACGGGCGGCGGCCCGATTGGTATTGGGAGTCGTCCCCGGTTGCACGCACCCGGCCAGCGCCAGCATAACCCGCTGGTGACGGCGCGCCGGCCAGGCAGTAACGGTGGTTCTGGGCGGCACCTTCTCCCGCAGCGACCGCGGCAGTAACGGCCGCAGCCACTGCCCCAATCGCAACAGCGCGGTAAAGCGATGGCGAAAGGGCAGGACCTGTCGCAAGCCCCAGCGCTGTAGTCGCTCCCAGGGAGGGCGCGCCTGTTGTTGTTCGATAAGCGTGCGACCGATGCCGGCCAGGCGATCGTACTCCACGCCCGAGGGACAGGTGGTCTCACAACTTCTGCATCCCAAACACCGATCCAGGTGCAGGCGTGTCTTATCAGTAGCTTCGCCCTGCTCCAGTAACTGCTTAATCAGATGAATGCGCCCTCTGGGGCCATCGCGCTCATCGCCCAACATCAAATACGTCGGACAGGTGGCCGTACAAAAACCGCAGTGCACGCAGCTTCGCAATAACGCCTGCGCCTCGCGAGCTGCCGCCTTGGATTCCAGTGAGTGATGCAACTTCGCATGCATGGTTGAGCGCCTTTGCTAAAGACTGGTTTTCGAGATCAAGGGTTCACCTTGGGGTTTCAAGGCCAGACATTCTATCGCCAACTAAAAAGACCTATAGCCAACTGTACAGCCGGCCCGGATTAAACAGCCCCCGGGGATCAAAAGCCGCCTTTACCTGTTTGTGAATGGTCTGCAACATCTCTGTTTGGGTATGAAAAACTTCACCGCTGCGATCACCGCCCCGAAACAGACTGACCTGGCCACCACCGGCAACTGCCGCAGCCTCCAACTCGCCGCGATCAAACTCAGGGTCGAGACCGTCCCCGCGTAACCAACGTTGTGCCCCACCCCAGTCGAGCAGCCAACTGGCCTGCGGCAAAAAGTGCGGCGCGCTGGGTTTTAACGAGAAGCGCCACAGCGGTGCCGGACCGGCAAAAAAGCTGAGCTGCTGCTCCCGCAACTGTTCCCAGAAGCGCCCGCCATCTCCATCGAGCCGCTCACCGGACCACTGAGCCGCGGCCGCCTCGACAGCCGCGCGCGCGCCCGCCAGGCGCACGTACAAATTACCGTCCAGCCAACAGGCAGCGGTCAACGGCTGCGACCGCCCGGCCAACCGGTTCATGATCAGGATTGCCTCGGCGGCATCGGTCTGTTGTACCAATGTCTGCGTCAGCGCCGGTTTCGGCATCACCTTCAAGCTGACTTCTGTCACCACGCCAAGCGTGCCCATGGCTCCCGCCTGCAGCCGCGACGCATCGTAGCCGGCCACATTCTTTATGACCTGGCCACCGAAACGCAGGTGCTCGCCCCTGCCGTTGATCAGTCGGATGCCCAGTAGCATATCCCGCACAGAGCCGCCCCAGGGCCGGCCCGGCCCGGACAGATTACAGGCCAGGGTACCGCCGATACTGGCGGCGCCATCGCAATCGGGCGGCTCGAACGACAGCATTTGATTGTGTTCGGCCAGCACGTCGTTAATTTCTGTGATTGGAGTACCGGCTCGGGCCGTCACCACCAACTCCACCGGTTGATAATCCACAATGCCGCTGTGGTCAGCCAGGTGCAACGGCGAACCGGAGGCTGTCCGCCCCAAGTGCGCTTTGCTGCCACGCCCGATAATATTGAGCGACGAGCCCTGCGCCAGAGCCGTTTTGACCTGCTCCACAAGTTGGCCGCTACTATCACTCACCGCAGTGACGCCCGGGCATCGAGGGCGCGATACTCCTGGCAGCGTTTCAGCACCGGAATGCCTTTGCCGGGATTGAGCGTGCCGCCGGCGTCGAAGGCAGACTTTATCGCGCGAAATTGCGCCAGCTCCACCTCGTCAAACTGCACGTGCATCTGCCGGATTTTTTCGATCCCGACACCGTGCTCACCGGTAATACACCCGCCCACCGCCACACAGAGTTCGAGAATCCTGCCGCCCAGTTCCTCGGTTTTTTCAAACTCTCCCGGCACGCTGGCATCGAACAGAATCAGCGGGTGCAGATTACCGTCGCCGGCGTGGAACACATTGGCCACCCGCAGACTATAGTGTTCGGCCAGGGTGTCGATCTCCGCCAGCACGCGGGCCAACTGGCTGCGCGGAATGGTGCCGTCCATACAATAGTAATCCGGTGCTATCCGACCCACGGCGGGAAAAGCCGATTTACGTCCTTTCCACAACAGGGCCCGCTCCGCCTCGTCGTGGGACACCCGGGTTGCCGTGGCACCGAGGCGCAGAAACAGGTGCTCGACCTGTTCAATGCCCTGCTGTACTTCTTCACGGGTACCATCGAGTTCGCACAACAGTAAAGCCTTGGCGTCGACCGGATAGCCGGCGCCGCAGAAAGCCTCCGCGGCTTTGATCGCATGGCTGTCCATCATCTCCAGACCAGCCGGCACTATACCGCGGGAGATCACCTCGCCCACCGCCGCGCCCGCTGTCTGCACCTGGTCGAACGCCGCCATCACCACCTGGGCCCGCTGCGGCACCGGCAGCAGCTTGACAGTAACCTCCGTCACTACGCCGAGCAGCCCCTCAGAACCGATCATCAACGCCAACAGATCACAGCCGGCAGTGTCCAGACCCTCGCTGCCGATCGTCACCTTTTCGCCGGCGACCGTAATCACCTCCAGTTTGAGGATATTGTGTACCGTGAGGCCGTATTTCAAACAGTGAACACCGCCGGCGTTCTCCGCGACATTGCCGCCGATGGTACAGGCAATCTGCGAGGAGGGATCGGGCGCATAGTACAGCCCGTGCTCGGCCGCAGCTTCGCTGATGGCGAGGTTGCGCACGCCCGGCTGCACCCGGGCGCTGCGCGCCAGGGGATCGATATCGACAATGCGCGTCAACCGCGCCAGCGACAATACAACACCGTCACTGACGGGCATGGCGCCGGCACTCAATCCGGTTCCGGCCCCCCGCGCCACCACCGGTATCCGGTGTCGGTGACAGACTCGCATCGCCTGTTGTATCTGATCGACAGTCTCCGGCACCACCACCAGTAACGGCGTTGCACAATACATGGGCAAGCCGTCGCACTCGTAGACCTTCTGGGTTTCGGCGTCCTCGATCACGTAGTGCGGATCAATAAACTCGCGCAGTTGTCGCGCCAATTCGGCTTTGCCAATGGGTTGCCTGTCTGCCATGGCCGGTTCCCGCCGAGACTACCGCAGCAACATATTGACACAGGTGACGACAATACCGCCGATATTGCCCGTCGCCGTCAAAAACGGGCACACCAGCAAATACTCGTTTCCATACTCTCCGGCCATCACGCTGTAATTGACTTTGTACAACTTGACTGCCGTCTCCTCCACCGAACAGATACCGTCATCGAACAGGAACTCTCTCACCAGGCTTTCACCCAGTAGATTGTCCCGTTCATTGGGCCAATGCCCACTGGAGTGCCCCTGGTAGTCAATGCTAAAACTGCGGCACCGATCCAGGGTAAAAAACTCCACCCCCGCACTGTGCGCATCGGCACGCTGTTGCCAGGCCGCCACCGCATCCAGTATCGTCTGGCTGCAGGTCGCGGCCACATCCAGCTCCTGCGCACTGTGGTAGGCCAGGGTGGCAAAATGATGACTATCGTCGTGAAACTTCATGGCTGCCCCTCGAGATTCCAGATGCCACACTATTACAGATAATCCCCGCAATCAATTCTCGGCAATTGCCGGCGCTACCGTAAAAAAGATCAGGCGCCATCGGCGGCCAGGGGTCTGCTGGGGGTCCGGGTGGTGAGTGCCGCCAACTGGCGGCACAGCACATAAAATACCGGCGTAAACAACAGGCCGAAAAAAGTTACCCCCAGCATCCCGCTGAACACCGCAACGCCCAGAGCCTGGCGCATCTCGGCCCCGGCTCCCGAGGCCAGCACCAGCGGCACCACACCGAGTATAAAGGCAAAGGAGGTCATCAGGATCGGCCGCAGGCGCAGTTTGGCGGCATCGATGGCGGCGTTCCAGCGGTCGCGTCCCTCGTCTTCCAACTGCTTGGCAAATTCCACAATCAAGATCGCATTTTTACTGGCCAACGCCACCAGCACCACAAAACCTATTTGCGTCAGGATATTGTTGTCCATACCCGCCAGCGCCACTCCGGTAATCGCCGACAGCAAACACATGGGTACGATCAGAATCACCGCCAGCGGCAGTGTCCAGCTCTCATACTGCGCTGCCAGCAGCAGGTAGACGAATACCACCGCCAGTATAAAGGCGATTGCAGCGGTGCCGCCGGCCTGTTTTTCCTGCAGGGCGATCTCGGTCCATTCGAACCCCATGCCGTTGGGCAGCACCTGGTCGGCCAGGCGCTCCATGGCGGCCAGGGCCTCACCGGTGCTGTAACCGGGCGCGGCATTGCCGAGCAGGCCCGCGGCCGGATACAGGTTGTAGCGCGGCACGCGCGAGGGGCCGGCAATGTCTTGCGGCACCGCCACCGAGCCGATCGGCACCATGTCGCCGCGCTCGTTGCGCACGCGGATGCGGGTGGCATCGTCCGGGGTCAGACGGTAGGGAGCATCGGCCTGGGCGGTCACGCGAAAAGTCCGGCCGAGAAAATTAAAGTCGTTGATAAACGACGAGCCGAGATAGACCTCCAGTGCTTCGAAAATATTGGCCACCGGCACCCCCAGTTGTTCAGCCTTCTCGCGGTTGATATCCAGGTATAACTGCGGTGTACCGGTTTCAAAAAAAGTAAAGGCGGAGGTCACGGCCGGGTCCTGGTTGGCGGCACCGGCGAGACTCCAGGTAGCTTCCTCCAGAGCCCGCAGTCCGCGCCCGCGCTGGTCTTGCACCATCATGCGAAAGCCGCCGGCATTGCCCATACCGCGTACCGGCGGCGGCGGAATGACAACGATAAAAGCCTCCTCGATGGCGGCCATGCGACGACCCATCTCGGCCAGCACATCGTTATAGTCGAGGCCAAGTTTTTCCCGTTCGTCAAAGTCTGCCAGCACCGGAAAGATAGCCGCGGCATTGGTGGCGTTGGTAAATGTGGCACCGGCAAAACCGGTAAAAGCCACCGTGTTGATCACCGCATCCATATCCATCAACTGCTCGGTCGCCTCCTTCACCACCGCATCGGTGCGCGACAGCGAAGCACCCGGCGGCAGTTGAATACTGACGATAAAATAGCCCTGATCCTGCGGCGGAATAAAACCGGTGGGCACGCGGCTAAACTGCCAGGCCGCCAGTAACATCAGGCCGATATAGACCAGCACCACCATACCGCTCTTTTTGACGAAGATACAAATGATATCCCCGTACTTCTTCGCCAGTTTATCCAGCATGGCGTTGAACAGATTGAAAAAAGCCTGTATCGGGCCGCCCCTGCCGCTGTGTTCATCGGGGCTGTGATCCTTTAACAGAATTGCCGACAGCGCCGGACTCAGGGTCAGCGAGGTAAAAACGGATATCACCGTGGCGACGGCGATAGTAACACCGAATTGCTGGTAGAACTGGCCGGATATCCCCTCGAGAAAGGTGGTGGGCAGGAACACTGCCACCAGCACCAGCCCCATGGATATCAGCGCGCCGCCCACTTCAGTCATAGTGCGCCTGGCAGCGGTCAGGGCGTCCAGCCCCTGGCGCATGTTGCGCTCCATATTCTCCACCACCACGATGGCGTCATCGACGACAATACCGATCGCCAGCACCAGGCCGAACATAGTGAGGTTATTGAGGGAGAAGCCCAGCGCCTGCATCACCGCAAAGGTGCCGATCAGGGATATCGGTATGGCCAGGATAGGAATAATGGCGGCACGCCAGGTTTGCAGAAACACAATGATAACCAGCACCACCAGTATCACCGCTTCGATCAGGGTGGCCACCACGGCATCGATGGATTTCTGCACGAACTCGGTGGGATTATAGGCGATCTCATAGGCCAGCCCCTGGGGAAAGTCCGCCGACAGCTCTTCCATGGTGGCGATAATGGTTTGCGCCGTTTCGATGGCATTGGTGCCGGGCCGCTGAAACACCGGCATAGCGACGGCGGGCTGAGTGCCCAGGTAGCCCTTGTTGACATAGGCCTGGGAGCCGAGCTCCACCCGGCCGATATCCCGCACCCGCACCACGCTGGTGTCGTCGGCTTTGACGATAACGTTTTCGAACTGCTGCGGGTCGATCAGGCGACCCTGGGTCTGTACACTGATTTCAAAAGCATTTTGCTGCGGCACCGGCGACTGGTTCAGGTTGCCGCTGGCAACCTGAATATTCTGCGCCCGCAGCGCCTGCACCACATCACCGGCACTCAGACCCAGGGACTGAATGCGATCCGGGTCCAGCCAGATACGCATGGAGTACTCGCTGGCACCGAACAACTGAATGTCGCCCACACCCTCAATGCGGCGCAGTCGGTCGCGCAATTGCAACACTGCATAGTTGCCGATATAGGTCTGGTCGTAGGTGCCGTCGGGCGAAAACATATTGATCACCATCATTAGATCCGGTGAGTTCTTTCGCGTCGTGATACCCAGCCTTCTGACCGGCTCCGGCAGGCGCGCCTCGGCGATCGCCACCCGGTTCTGCACCAGCACCTGCGCCTCGTCCAGGTCAGTGCCCAACTCAAAGGTAATGGTCAACGTCATCTGCCCGTCGCCGGTAGACTGCGACAGCATATACAACATATTTTCGACACCGTTGACTTCCTGTTCGATCGGTGTGGCCACCGTGTCCGACACTATTTCGGCATTGGCGCCGGGATAGGTGGCGGTGACCTGGATAGTCGGCGGCGCTACCTGGGGATACTGTTCGATAGGCAGTGAAAAATACGACAGGCCACCGATAATCATAATCAGAATCGACAACACCGAGGCAAAGATCGGCCGGTCGATAGAGAAATGGGAGAGCTTCATGTCTCAGGTTCCCTACTGTTCTTATTGCGACTGTTCTTACTGCGGTTGCGCAGCGGCTTCGCTTGCTGTTGCTGCTTCGCTTGTTGTTGCTTCGCTTGTTGTTGCTTCGTTTGTTGCTGTCGCTTCGTTTGTTGCTGCAGCAACTTCCGGCTGCGCAGCCTCAGCCGCCTCAATATCCACTGTCGGTGGCGCGGTCTCGGCACTGACGCCGGCCACTGCCAGCGCCGCCCCCGTGATTTCACCCTCGACCGGCACCACTGCCATACCGGGGCGGGCCCGCTGCAGGCCGTTAATCACCACCCGATCACTTTCATCCAGACCCCGGCGCACAACCCGCAGGCCGTCATCCTGCAGGGTGCCCGGTTCGATAAAGCGCATTTCGACCTTATCTTCCGCGCCCACCACCATCACGAAGCGGCGCGATTGATCGGTACCGATAACCTCGTCGGGTACCAGCAAGGCCTCATACTGGCCGCTGCCAAGCAGCCGGGCGCGGCCGAACAGGCCCGGATAAAGCACACCGTCGGGGTTGGGTATAATCGCGCGCCCCTCTATGGTGCCGGTGCTTGCATCGAGTTCGTTATCGACAAAGTCCATATAGCCCTTATGGTCATAGCTGTCTTCATCCTGCAAGCGCACATGCAACGGATTGGCATTGGTGGTAGAACTGGGGCGTTCACCGGCACGGTCCAGGCGAATATATTTCAGCAGATCGCTCTCACTGCCCTCGAAGTAAAAATGAATGGGGTCGAGGGAAACCACGGTCGTCAGCAGGCTGGCATCAGCGCTGCCACCGGTGATCAGGTTGCCGACATCGACAGCACTTCTGCTGACGCGGCCGTTGATGGGAGACTTGACTTCGGTAAACTCCAGGTTCAGTTCGGCTTCGTCGAGAGCCGCCTTGGTAACCGACCGCTCCTGGGCGCGGCGGTCCAGCACTTCCTGGGCAATAGCCCTTTTTTTCCTAAGGTCAACGGCGCGCTCATATTCTTTTACCGCCAGTTCGTACTGCGCCCTGGCTCGGTCCAGGTCTATTTTGAACGGCCGCGGATCGACTACGAACAGAACATCGCCCTCACCCACGATCTGGCCGTCAGCAAAATTAATCGACTCCAGATAGCCGCTGACCCGGGCGCGGACTTCAACCCGCTCGATGGCCTGGAAACGGCCCACATACTCATCCCAATCGGTAATCTTCTGTTGCAGCGGTGCCGCCACCACAACCTCGGGAGCGGGAAAAACCATAGTGTTGGCACTGCGATCCTGACAGGCGGCGACCGCTACCGCCAACAATGGCAACAGGAAAAGTCTGCGCCAGGTTAGCCGCTGGGTTTTTAATTGACTATGCATGACAAACTCCTTCGGAGTCGAGGGGGCGAATCGGGGGGACGCCGGTAGTATAAACCACATCGCGGCGCTTGCGCCAAACAATGACTATGAAACTTTCTATAGCAGTGAAAAGTCTGCACTCACGATCAACAAGTAGCTTCTTTTTTCTCCTTGTTAATCGTTTCAGAATTGCCGGGCAACACATTTATCGGCAGGCAACCGCGCAGTGATTTAAACGCAGTAGATAAGATGATCGAAACGGCAGCCGCTCAAGCTTGACAATGACGTTAACGCAAGCGTAACGTTCGCACGGCGGGCAAGCTGCGCAAACACAATGATTGGTTAGGCGCCACAGGCAAGATCCCCGGCGCAGGAAAACGGCTGCGTTGCGCCGCAGTTGCGCCACGGGTGGCGCACCCCAAATTGGTGCACCCGGCTGGGATTGATCTGCACCCCGCACGAACAGAGCAAAATGGGCGACGACCGGAATGGCACTGCTTTAAGCAAATTTGCGCAGTTTATCGACCTCCACACTATCCCTAACGATCTTGGTTAAGAATATCGGAAGTAGGTTTACCGTTGGGTGGGGCTTTCAGAAACTCTCGACAGCAGGGATGCTGTCGGGAAATCCCCAGGGATGGGTTCACGATGTGTTTCTGAAAGCCCCACCCAGCGGTAAACCGGCCAATTAGCGCACTTTTGCTTAAAGCAGTGCCATTCGCGACGACCGCAACCTGAGTACTGCCGGTTGAGGCCGGTTGTCCATCGGCGTCGTCACCCGTCAAGTCATATTGGCGACAACCCTTGGACCCGATCTGTTCGGCTTTTCACACATGTTCAGCAAACGCCAGCGGCGCGGCAATGCCGGCAACGCCAGCGGGTCACAACAGGCGCGGCGCCGAAAGCTTCTGCGGCCCGGCAAGAGATCGTGTTATATTCCGCCTGCGTAATCTGACTGTCATATTCGGGGGCGTTTCATGTCGGACAATCACAACCTGTTCCAGGCTTTCTTCCGTCAGTTTCTCGAAAACCGTCAACCCGAAAATCACAGCCCCGCGGACCGAAACCGAACGGCAATCCGCACGCTCGCGGGCACCGGGCCGTCATACCGCTACCGGGACCTGTACGAAGAATCCGGCCGCTGGGCCAATTTCCTGACCGCCGAGGGGCTCAAACCCGGTGACCGGGTCAGTGTCCAGATCGACAAATGCTCCCAGGGGATAACCTTGTATCTGGGTTGTCTGCGCGCGGGGCTTGTCTACCATCCACTCAACACCGCCTATCAGTACGGCGAACTCGAGTACTTTATCGACAACGCCCAACCCACCGCCGTCGTCTATTCGGCGCCCTATGCGAATAATCTGCACAGGCTGGCCGAGTCGCGGGGTATCAACTGCCGGCTACTGCTCGGCCCCGAGCACAGTGTCGATCTGCACAGTTATGAACCGGCATTTAAAACCGTGCCCACGGATGCCGGCGATATTGCCGCGCTGCTGTACTCCTCCGGCACCACCGGCCGCCCCAAGGGCATCATGCTGAGTCACGCCAATCTGGCTGCCAATGCCAGAGCGCTGGTGGCGGCCTGGGCGTTCAGCGACACCGATATACTGCTCCACGCTCTGCCGATGTTCCACGTGCACGGGTTGTTCGTCGCGCTTGGCTGCGCGCTTATGAGCGGGGCACAGTTGGTGTACCTGCCGAAATTCGATGTCGACCAGGTGCTAAAAGAGCTGCCGGCGGCCACCGTGATGATGGGCGTTCCCACTTACTACACCCGGCTGCTGGCCGAGCCCCGCTTGTCCCGTGCGCTTTGCCGCAATATGCGGTTGTTTGTGTCCGGTTCGGCGCCGCTGCTGGCGGAGACGTTCAAGGCGTTCGAAGCGCGCACGGGACACACCATCCTCGAGCGTTACGGGATGACCGAGACTAATATGAACACATCAAATCCCCTGCACGGCAAGCGCAAACCCGGCTCGGTAGGCCTGCCGTTACCCGGTGTCGAGGTGCGCATTGCGGGGCCGGATCGCCAGCCCCTGGCGGCGGGAGAGGTGGGTGATCTGCAGGTAAGAGGTCCCAATGTCTTTAAGGGGTATTGGCAGATGCCGGAGAAAACGCGGGAGGATTTTACCGCAGACGGTTTTTTTAATACCGGCGATATCGGCGTTATCGACACCGACGGTTATATCTCCATTGTCGGCCGTTCAAAAGATATGATTATCAGCGGTGGATTGAACGTCTACCCGAAAGAAGTGGAAACGGTGCTGGACAGTCTGGCAGCCATTCGGGAATCGGCGGTTATCGGTGTGCCGCACGCCGATTTCGGTGAGGCCGTGGTGGCTGTAGTGGTGCCGCAAGCGGCGGGCGCCGTCGATGAGCAAGCCGTCTTGGCTGCCATCAAAGGGCAGCTGGCGAATTTCAAACAACCGAAACGCGTGATTACCGTGACAGAACTGCCCAGAAACACCATGGGCAAAATACAGAAAAACCAACTCAGAGAAAACTACCGGGCGCTATTTTAACCATAGCGGCCACGACTGTCGGAAACAGCCGTGGCCGCCGCTGTGAGACCGGCGACAGCGGTTCTGTTATGGCGCGGACACGCTAGGGCGCAGACACCAGTTCGAACAAGTCCAGCCCGCCGAGGCGATGCACATTTCGGGTGGGGTGGAATTCGTCATAGAAATACCAGCGGTCTATCACTGCCGGGCCGCAACCGAGCGGGTTAAAGCCCGGGGCCTCGAGACCGAAAAACCAGAAAGTGGTGGTCAACAGACAGGCGTCTTCGATATTGTCGAAATCGCCGGCGCCGATGGCTTTATCTCTCAGGCCATCGACATCATATTCCAGCACGTTGATCCCGCTGGTATATCTGATGATATCGATCTTGTAGCTCAACAGCGCATTGAATCCGGCGGACAGCGCACTGGCAAAAGCCGGATAACGCCGGGCAATATACCTCTCTCTGGGTGAAGTCGCCGCCTGTTCGATAACTGCGGCAATCACACTGGTCTCAGGTATTACGCCGGTATCGGCGTTGTTGAGCACCACTATGTGTCGGGCACCGGCATCAATCAGCGTGGTGACGGCATCGCCAATGGCGATCACTGCGCCTTTGATAGCCGTTTTGGCAATCAAACCATGAGCCAACCTGTCAAACGGGTCGATCGGTTGCGAATCCGGCCCCAACAACAGTTCAACACCGGCGGGATCGAGCTTGCCCCGCGCCGCCCGCACGTCGTTGCCGGCAAAACCGACGATATACAAGGCATCGGGATCGAGCCGGTGACCGGTGGCAGCACCGCTGTGGGGCTCGATAACGCCCTGGCTGACCAGCAGGGCCGCCAACTGATCGTCCAGGTTGACGGTTTTCCAAAAACCCTGGTCGCCGGGAAGGTTATCCGCATTGGCGTCGATGGCACTGGCGCCGACCACGGCAAAGTTGGTTCCCTGCACACCGAGCGGTGAGAACTTTGCCGGCTCCAGGGTCGGATCGGCCAGCAAACCCGCCTGCGTCAGTGCGCCGGCCAGCACCTCTACGGCAACCGCACCATTGGTGAATCGCGCCGGCGTGGTGCAGGCCTCGTCCGGCACGCCCTGGGCTTCACAGAGATAGAAGCGAAGATTGCCGTTGTCCGAAAGACTGTCACCCAAGACATACATCTTACTAAAAGGAACCGCACTCACCTGCTGCGACGCGATGGCAATTACCAGCATCATCAGATATTTTTTCATTGCTTTCTCCTGCTTATGTAAAAAATTAAAACGTTTTAAAGATCGTTTTATTAACACGATCTAATCCTTGTTACGGCCAAATCAATGGACGCTTCTTCACAACTATTAAGGTCTGGACACCTCCATTATTGTCTGCATTTGAAAACTGTGGCGGGCTGTATCCTGTTGCTGAATACAGAATTAATATATCTCTGTTAAAGGTACGAGCCAGGGAAGTGCCATCCGGCACGCGCCGCGCCGGTGCCGGGTATTTTTAAGCCTTCCGCTGGTGAGACCTCTGCAATCCGCCAATGCCTGCTGCTACCCCCCTCTTCTGGCACAAGTTTTTGGTGTAGGGCTGAAAAACACCCGGCACCGACACGTCGCTGGTTTTGCAGATGACTGCAAGCATGGATGTGAATGGTAGCAGTAACACCGACAACGGATCGACTAACGTTCCATAGCCGCTACTCTGACACCGAGAAAAATCAGCACAGTACCGAACACCCGGTTGACCAACTGCTGCGACCGTTCAATAAACTGCCGGATAGCCGGGTGATCCAGGGTATAAACGAAAAACAACCAGAAAGCGGCACTGACCAGTATGCTGCTCAAAATCAGTATCACGGTAGTGCTCGCCGGTGTCTCGGGTGTGATCACCATGGTAAACACACCGAGATAAAAAAAAGTGCCTTTCGGGTTGAGAACATTGTTGACCAATCCCTGTACATACCAGGGGTTGCTGCGGCGCAGGCCGGCGTCGGCCCGCGCCTCGAGTCCGGTGGTGCCAGCCCGGAAACTCATGATACCGAGGTAGATAAGATATGCAGCGCCGGCATACTTGAGTAGCGTGAAGGCGAGGATACTTTTCGATATCAGCCAGCCGATACCCAGCACGCAATAGGTAATGTGCACCAGATTGCCCGTCAACACACCCAGTGAGGTCTGCAAACCGGCACCGCGGCCACCCCACAGCGTGTTGCGCATGACGATGACCATATCCGGCCCCGGGCTGATCATCACCAGAAACGTTATGCCGACAATGACAATAAGTTGATCAACCATACGCACAACCTCCTTATAGTAAGTGGAGGGACGCCTGCAACCTAGCAACTTAAACGATCCTGCAACAAGCCGGAACGGCAGCGCATCTGCTAAGTTGCAGGCGTCCCCCTAACAATCAACGTCGCGATCCAGTCGGCCTGCTGTCGAACAAACCGGTGCCGACTGCGATCGCCTTCATCGCCGGGTTGATCGAGCTGCGACCACTGCGGATGATTGCGCAGCGTATTGAGACGCTGCGACCAGTCATCGGGCAGTGCCGAAGCCACGGTGAGCGGCACCACTATCTTCTCCTGCGCCGCATGCCCGCGGTGCGACAGTGTCGCCAGCAACCGAAGCTGGCGCAACAACACCAGGGTCACAGTGGCATCGTCAACACAATACCAGCGTTGACCCTTAAATTTGGCCAGCAGATCGCCGCCAAACCGCCGGGCACCGGACCAGGTCGCCCCGATAAGCGCGCCGGCGGCACTGGCGGTGCCCAGGCTGAGACCGGCGACCAGCAGATCGATACCCGCCCCTACCACCGCGCCTTTGGCGGCTGCCGAACCGGCATCCATACCAAACTCTTTCAAGGTGGCCGCCTCGAATAAGTCCCGATTCCAACTGCCGTTGGCCACCGGTAGCGGATGGTGTTCCAGGTCCTGGTCAGTAAACTCAAAAATAGCCAGCACCGTTGCCAGGCACCGACGCTCGGCCGCCCGCACCTGTGTTTGCATATCCGCCTGTGCCGCCCGGCGGTCGCCATCGCGCGGTTGCGGTCGCCGGTAACTGGCGATATCGACGATTAACTCCGCCACCTGCTGCACCGCCGCCTGGCGCAGCGACAGCCAGCGCCGTTGCCGGTAGTCGATCAGTCGCTGAATAGCGTCGTAACGGCACTCCACCACACTTTGCAGCTTTTGGTACAGACGTTTCTCCGCCTCAAAATCGAAAGCCACGGTATCGAACTCCACCAGCGCATGGAGATTGAAGTCGGCCATGGCGCCGCGCCACCGATCGAGGTTTGCCCCCTCGGCGCGGATAAAGTTCAGCACGGGAATAATGGGCCGGGCGACCATGCTGAGCACGGCAATTTCATCGCGGTACTTGCCCAACACAGGCTCGCGTACATCCACTACGTATAACAGCACATCGCTGGCCAGCGCCTGGCGCAACACCTTGATTTCCTGATCGAATTCCACGTGTTCGCCACTGTGGCGCAGAAACTGCGCCAGGCGGTCGCGACCGGTGGGCATGGCTGCGCCGTCGTCCGCCCGCAGCGCCTGCAAGACCTGCAACAGCGCTATCGAGTCTTCCAACCCGGGCGTATCGAACAGTTGCAAAACAGCAGCAGCCTCGGCCATTACCGTGGCGGTTTCCACATGGCGGGTGGTGCCGGCAGCATCCGCTACCTGACCGAAGTGACTGCTGCGCAACAGGGTTCTGATCAGGGAAGTTTTGCCGGTGTTGGTGTGCCCGACAATGGCCAGGGCGAGGGGCGGGCCGAGCGGTTTGTGGTTTTCCATCTTCACACCCCGCGACTGTCCGCGACCGCGCCGTCCGTGACAATATCATCCATCACGATAAGCTGATCGGCCGGCACACCACAGGTCTGTGCCAGCGACATCCAACCGTTCAGGCGTTCAGTAGATATATCGCCGGCGCCCGCCGGTCGCAACAGGGCCAGCCACCGCTGCGCAGCAGGGCGGTTGGTGTAGAGATTGTCCAGCGTGCGTCGCAACCCGCGATCTGCCGGCCGGGCGAGGGAGACAGCCGCTACCAGGGGCTGGTCCGACTGGCCTTCAAGTCGAGCCAGCGCTGCCGCCAGGGTTGTGGAACCGGTGACCTGACCGAGATCGTCCCGCGCGCTGACCCCGGGCGGCGGCCAGCGGGTTGCCGCCGCCAATTCCACGCCCACCCAGCAAGCCGCCAGTGGCGGGGTGCGATGCGCCGGCGGCCGGCGAACCGGCGCCGCACCGCTACCGGCTGCGCTGTCCGGATCAACCACTTGCCAGGCGCGCGACTCGGGTATCAGCGCCCGGTGCAGTTTGATGTAATAAGGCAGGGTCAGATCGAGTTGATAGCGCCGCCGCGCCAACGCCAGCATCAAGCGTGAAAACCCGAGTAACACCAGCCGCGGTAACACACCGTAGACCAGCAGACCGCCGAGCAGAAAAAACGCCCAGGCCCGGCGCGCCGCCTCGGGTGCCAGCGGCCGGTTGCCGTGCTGGCTCGACTGCACCAGTTCCAGATCGGGCACGCTGAAACCCAGCCCCGCCAGCGGCGCGGCAAGCCAACCGGTGACGGTAATAAAGACATCATCGGCAAGAATAGTGGTGGCCCAGATAAAATCGTACTGGCGTGTCATCAACAGCAGCAACAACACGGCAAACCCCACCGCCAGATAGATCATCCACAAACCGTGGGACAAACCCGCAAACCACCAGCGGCCGGCGGCACCGCGCAGACATGCCAGCCACCAGCCGCGGTCGGCGGCAGCCCGCAGCCGATCACTGCCAGTGATGCGCGACTCCAGCCAATGCCAGGCGCCACTGAGCAGCCCATTGGCCGGAGCAGAGGCGCCGGGTAATGAGGTTCCCATTAATATCGCTCCTGCCAACCACAGCACCAGCGACAGGAAATTAAACCCCAACAACACCAGCAGCAACCAGTAAATATTGAGTGTGCCGGCACTGGCGCCGAGCGCCTGCTGCACCGCCAGCGCACCGGCAAAGGCTGCGAATATCACCAGCACCAGGGTGAAGCGCCGGCACCACTGTGGCGCGTGAGCGACACGGGAACCCAGCCCCTGCTGTTGAACCACCCGGCGGGCCCGCGCCACCAGCAGCGACGGCAACGCATCGGCGCCGGGCTCGGCCACCGCATCCGGCTCCACTGCCAGGGCTCCGGCCTCCTCCATGTAGCGCACCTGTTCAACCAGTAACTTGTCCTTAAAGGAGAGTTGCACTATTTATTCGCCCACCTGTTATTTGCCCGCCTGTCTACCCACTGTTTCCGCTGCCAGCGCCCTACCCACTGCCTGCGCCCTGGTGAGAAACAGTTGTGAAAAGAGGCGCTACAAGATAGCATCAGCCACCTGGGGAAAGCCAGCCCAACCCCGGCAGCCGCGTGATTCAACCCACGCAGTGACGACGTTCACATGTGCGCGCAATCACCCTGCAATCAAGCCTGTATTATGCTTTACTTAATCGAGAGGTCGGATGGTAGAGAACGGGGCCCGGTTTGATTAACTACTTCTGCATCGCAGCGCTGTTATTGTCTTCGGCCACCTATTCCTCGGCCACCTACGCCACCAACCCGTTGACGATCGTAACGGAAGACTGGCCGCCATTTCAGTTTGCCGAGGGGGAGCGCATAACCGGCATGGCGACGGAAGTGGTCGAGGCCGTGCTGCAGGAAGCACAATTGCAGGGCGAGATCGCCATGTACCCCTGGGCCAGAGCCTACAACCTGGCGTTGCGGGATAAAAACACCGCCATCTACTCGCTGGCGAGAACCAACGAGCGGGAGCATCACTTTCTTTGGATCGGCGAAGTGGCGCCCTACAAAATCCATCTCTGGAAACTGCGCAAACGCAGAGACATCGTCATCAATACCCTCGAAGATGCCAAACGCTACAAGATGGGCGGCGTATACAAAGACGTAAAGACCGAATACCTGATTGCCAACCACGGTTTCAGGACCGGCCAGCATATCTATATCGTCCACCAGGACATGTTGAACCTGAAAATGCTGCTGGGGGGAAGAATCGACTATTTTCCCCACGGCGAAGTCGACATGAAAGCGAAACTGCGCCAACTCGGCGTCAGCCTGGATGAGGTGGAACAGGTGTACACCTTCAACGAGGGCCCTCTGTCCAAAGACCTCTACCTGGCACTGAACATCGAGTCGGACCAGGCTCTGGCCAAAAAGCTGACCCGAGCACTCGAGAAGGTCAGGCAAAATGGTACCTACGAGCGTATTCGTAAAAAGTACCTGAAAGAGGAATAACCGCCCGCCGCATCCGCCTCCCTCATGCTCCGCACGACAGATTACCCCCAACCAGCGCCGCAATAATGGCGTCACCACTTCAACCACCCACTACATCCGTTACATCTCTCCCGCGCCAGGACAGCACTCGCGCGGCAGGGTCTGTTGACCGGGATATGCCCAATACCCGGCTGCGTTTCCCGTACGACCTTATCACCTCGATGCGCTGTTAGCGCGATCTGTTCCACACAATGGCGTGTGGAACAGTGCCGCACTGGCGCGGCCCCACAGCTCGATACGGCTTGGGCGTATCGCGGACCACGGTGATAGATATCCAAAACTGCTCCAGTGGACCAGCCGGCGGACTTGGCTTATTCACAGGTAGCCATTGTTTATCCATTTGATTTTAGGTCCATGACCTATTATGATTGATGACGTGTTTAAACAAGACATGGCGACAGTGAAGATCAACTCCACAAAAAGAACCAAGGGCGAAGCACGGCGACAGGCGATCGAGGCCGAAGCGCGGCAAGTATTACTCAGCGAAGGTTACGCCTGTTTGTCTCTGCGGACGATTGCCTCGAGTCTCGGCATGTCAGTGGGGAACCTGCAATATTATTTTCCAACAAAGGATGATCTGGTTGAGGCGATCATCACACGGGAAATCGAAACATCCCTGTCGGTTCTCTGGGAAATCCCCTGGGACCCCGCCACCCCCGATCTCTGCACCCGCGCGGCAGTTAGCGCGCTGCTGCATCACCATGCCAGTGATGCCGGGCAGTTTTATGCGATTGCCGAGTTTCTGGCTTTGCATGATCCGCGGTATGCGCTGCTGAAAACAAAAGGATATGCCTTTGTGTTTAGCTATATCGAACAACTGGTGGGGCTGATGGCACCTCACCTTGAAACGGACCGGCGTGCACGTCTGGCACAGGTTCTCGTTGCCTTAATCGACGGTGCTTCATTACAGGTCCAGTTCGCACACGCCAGCTCGCTTGGAGATGGTGTTGATGCACTTGCCAACGACATAGCATTTGCCGTCGAACAACTCCTTGAGAATTGGAGCTGACATGCACTGGCTTTATCTGGCTATTGCCATCGTCGCCGAAGTCGCAGGGAGTATAGCACTCAAGCAATCCGATGCCTTCACCCGGGTGGGACCCTCAGCGCTCACGGTTGCCGCGGTCGTAACCGCGCTGTTTTTCCTGGCGCTGGCGCTGCGGACGATACCGCTTGGGGTGGCATATGCCATCTGGGCCGGGGCCGGAATTGTCCTGATTTCAATCGTTGGTGTGGTGGTTTTTCGTCAAAGCCTCGACCTTCCCGCCATGATCGGGATCGCCCTGATCGTTTCCGGCATGATCGTTATCAATATGCTTTCGAGCTCGACAACCCACTAATCGCCCTCTGGCCGAAAGGAGACAACCGATGCTCACCTGCTCGTTTTGTGGATCGAAGGCTGACACGGTTGCTGCCTTGCTTGCAGGGCCCAATGTCAACATCTGCGACCAATGCATCAGAATCGGTGAACGTGTAATCAAAACCCGAGACGCCCTGGAACAGCCACCCCCCGGCCTTGCCCAATGGGCCAAAACCGATAACGAGGTTCTGCTTTGCGAGATCGCAGCCACATCGGAGCTTGTTGACACTATGAGGGATACCCTGCAAACCCAAATTCTGGAATTGCGCCGCCGTGGAATTGGCTGGACCGTCATCGGCACCGCGCTTGGCGTATCTCACCAAGTCGCTCAAGAGCGGTTTGGATAGTAGCCAAAAGCTCTCATACCCCAACCGAAACCAAGAGTCATGCAATGAATATACTCGAACCGCAGCTAAACACCCGGTATTGCGACCTGGTCGCCGCCCATCTGAAATATCTCACCGTCGACACCCGGGATCGCAGTGTCGGTTGCCAGGGTAACCACGAGGCAACCCGGTACGTCGCGGAGTTTTTCTCAGCCCATAAGTGGCGCACGGAGGTTCCAAGTTTTAGAGCGTTGGACTGGCATACCGATGGTGCAACACTGACGGCCGTTGATGGGACAGAGTTTCACGTTTTCGCAAGCCCTTACGCACGCGGGTGCGATGTACACGCGCCGTTGACAGCGGTCTCTACCGTTGAGGCGTTAGAGAAAGCGGACACCGCCAATAAGCTTCTTTTACTCCACGGACCTATCGCCGCCACTCCGTTGATGCCAAAAAACTTTCCGTTCTACAGCGTCGAAGAGCATCAAAAAATCATCGCACTACTGGAAAAAAGCGACGCTGTTGGAATCATTTGCGCCACCACCCGCGACAGCGTCGCCGCCGGAGGTGTCTACCCCGCGCCCATGATCGAGGACGGAGACTTTATTATCCCATCGGTGTTCACGAGTCAGGAAGAGGGTGAACGTCTCCTGCAGTGTGTCGGACAGAACCTCACCCTGATCTCGCAGAGCCGGCAAATACCAACCAGGGCTGCCAATGTCATCGGCCGAATCAACGAGGGTGCCTTGCAACGCATTGTCGTCACCGCCCATATCGATGCAAAGAAGGGCGTACCCGGGGCCTTGGACAACGGCACGGGCATCGCCACCTTACTGTTGCTGAGTGAGCTGCTCGCCGACTATAAAGGCAGTTTTTGCATCGAGCTTGTAGCCCTGAACGGCGAGGATCACTACGCCGTTCCAGGGCAGGTCGCCTACATGACCACCAATCGCAACACATTCGATGCTGTTGCACTAAATATAAACGTTGACGGAGTCGGCTATATAGAGGGTGAAACGGCATTCAGTCTGTTCGACTTACCCGCCGATATGGAACAGAGCGCCGAAATCGAACTCCTGAGCCAACCCGGCGCTTGTAAAGGTATCCTATGGCCGCAGGGTGATCACAGCATGTTTGTGCAATCGGGGTGTCCGGCGCTCGCTGTCACATCGAACTGGTTATTGGAAAACATGGCCGTGCAAACCATCACGCATACAAACAGTGACAATATCAGTCTTGTCGCCCCCGACAAAGTGGTGTCCTGCGCGATCTCTCTCAAACGGTTCATCGAAGCCATTTCGTAAGTCCTTTTTCCACTAACTGCCGCCTGCCCACGGTAAAAACAGTGGCAGGAAAACTGCGGAACCTTTTTAGGCTGAAAACCTTTAAAAGATGGCAAAGTCACAAGTGGTCACAGGCTCCTGCGCAAGAGGCAAAAATCCAAGCCCCGCCGCTGCGGCGGTCGAGGGCGCAAGGAATCGTCAATGTTCACTAAGCCGGTCCGATCTCGCGAGTTGATTTCATGACTCAGATAATCAAAACGACAGTTGCAAGCGTGCTTATCCTCCTGCTGCCTGCGTGCTACAAAACCGACACCGGTAATCCCGAGCCGGCACCGCGCCGGACAGTGGCGGTCACTGAGGTTCAACCGACAAACGCCTATACCGCCCGCGTTTTCGCCGGTGTCGTTCAAGCCTCCGAACGCGTGCGCCTCGCTTTCGCCCAACCGGGCCCTATCGATGCAATGCACGCTGACATTGGCGGCGAGGTTGAAGCGGGAATGGAACTCGCCGCACTTGAGATGCAGCCATTCGAGCGTCGCAGGGAGCAGGCAGCGGCTGGTCTCAGGCGGGCGACCGCGACCTTCGGGGAAGTTCAGCAGCGCCATACTGCACAGGCGCAATTGGTCGAGCGTGGCGTTTTTCCAAGGCTTCAATTTGCCAGTACAGCGTCGCAACTCGAGGCGGCGCGCGCGGACGTGGAAGCAGCACAGTCCGGACTTGAACTCGCCGAGCGCGCCATCCGGGAGGCCCGCATTATGGCGCCGATAAGTGGGACAGTTGCGCTGCGTGCCGTCGAACCGGGTGAGTTCGTGCAACCGGGCCAAACCATATTCGAGATCGACGGTGACGGTGCGCTGGAGGTCGTCGTTAAGGTTCCGGCGGCAGTGGCGGCGCAATTGTCGCCGAACACGAGGGTAACACTGGAAAACGGTGCGATCACGGCCGATGGAGCTTTACTTCGTATTGGCGAGCGACAGCGTGCCGGTGGACTGGTGACCGTCGAAGTGCTTATCGGCGGGTCCGCCACCGGCTTTGCTCCGGGTTCCGCGATTGAGGCACGCTTCACAACGACGCCACAGGCGCAGGGCACCGTCGACATTCCGCTCGCCGCTTTCCTGCCAAGTGACAGGGTCGACGAAGGCGCCATCTTCGTTCTCGACGCAAAGACAAACCGGGTCAAACGTTTGGATGTCGTCGTTACACCTGCCGGCGGGGACGTGCTTGAAACCCGTTCAATCGCACCGGGCACCTTGATCGTTTCAGCCGGCGTCAGGTTTCTGAATGACGGCGACCTCGTGCGGCGCCTGCCTGCGACCGCGGAGTAGAACCGATGCGTATTGCGGCGGCGGCGCTAAATCACAACAGGTTTACCCTCTTCTGCGTTTTGGCCGTGGTTTTGGGCGGGTTATTGGTACTGCGCAGCTATCCATCACAAGAAGAGCCGACCATCCCCGTCAAGCAGGCGGTTGTCTACGCCGAAAACCACAGCCTTGCGCTATTGGAAACAGAAAACCTTATTGCACAACCACTGGAAGCCATTGTCGAACAACTGCCGGAGATCGCAAACATCTACACAACAGTGCGTGCCGGCACAGCGCAGCTGCGTGTTGAACTGGCTGACAACCATCCGGACACCGACGCCGCCTGGGCGCGACTGAGAACGCGGCTCGCAGACGCTGAATTGCCAGACGGGTCAGTCGGACCTTTCGTAGACGATGACTTCGGCAGGGTCGCCGTTGCGACTTACGCGATCGTTCCCGGTGAGGGGTACAACTGGGGCGATACACGGCTGGCGGTCCGGGAGGTGGTCGATGACCTGAACACACTGGAAGACGTCGGTCGTATCACCGTCACCGGCCTGCAGCCCGAGCGGATTGTGATCACGCTATCCCGGGAAGCCATAGCGGCTCTCGGCCTTTCAGTCGCTCAAATCGCGGACCTTGTGAATGCCGACACCGCAACGGGGCCGGCGGGGTTCTTGCCTGCCGGCGGGCAACGGATCGAGATCGAAGCCGACGGGCGCCTACAGGACTTGGACGATCTGCGCAATCTCCGCCTGCCGCTGGCCGGCGCGGGTGCCGTGGCGTTGCGGGATATCGCCGGCGTGCGCCGTGAAACTGTCGAACCACTCGACACGGCCGTGCGCCTGGATGGTCAACCGGCGGTCGTCATCGGCGTTGAAATGCAGCCGGGTACGAACGTCCAGCTATTTGGCGACCGGCTGCGGGACCGAATGCGCAACCTGGCCGCTCAACTGCCGGTCGGCTTCGACCTCGCCGAGGTCAGTTTTCAGGCGGACGTAGTGACCGACGTCATCGACGGCATGCAACGGACGCTCTACCTGACTGTCGCTGTGGTCCTGATTGTGACGATTGTTTTTCTGGGTTGGCGAACCGGATTGGTCGTCGGTCTGTCAATCCCGATTACGATGCTTGGGGCGCTGTTGTTGATGCGACCGCTGGGACTGGACCTCAACCAGGTCACCATCGCCTCCTTTATCATTGCCTTGGGCATTCTGGTCGACAATGCCACGGTGATCGCAGAGGATATATCGCGCCGTGTCAGCGGCGGCGAAGCCGGCAACCAAGCAGCCGCCGCGGCGTCCCGTACGCTCGGAACACCGTTGCTCATCTCGACCCTGGCGACCGCATTGGCGTTCGCGCCACCGATTTTCGCCGACAGTCTTTCAGCGCAATACATGCTCGGCTTGGCTTTTGTCATGGCGATCGTGTTGCTGATTTCCTGGGTCGTCGCCGTTGCGGTCACGCCACTGCTGATACAAATCCTGATTACCCGGCGTCACACACCAGAGGATGCCGGCCCCGGGAAAGTGGCGTCAACGCGCCCGGAACCATGGTTTTTACGCGGTTACCGCCGGACTCTCAAATTGATCCTGCGGGTGCGCATTCCTTTCGCGGGCGCGATGATCGGTGTCCTAATCGGTGCACTCATAGCAGCCGGCAACATCCCATTCAGCTTCCTGCCGCCCTCTGATCGTGACCAGTTTCAGATACCCTTCGAAATCGCACCCGGAGCACCACCGGAGGCGACGCTCCAGGCAGTGCAGGCGCTGTCGGCTTTTCTAAACGACAGAGACTACAACCCCGACATCGTCAACCATGTTGCGTACATCGGTGCGGGCGGGCCGCGCTTCATTCTGGGCCTTAACCCACCCACCGCAGCGCCGCACCGTGCATTTTTTGTCGTCAACACAGGCGACGGCGCCGATATTGATAGCATCATCACCCGTGTTCGCCACCACATAGAAACCACCATGCCGGAGGTCGAAGCATGGCCCAAGCGGTTCTCGCTGGGTGAGACCGATGCCGGCACTGCGGTACTGCGAATTTCCGGGCGAGACGCCGACACCTTACGCGCGCACGGCGAAGCGTTGCATGAAGCTATGACGCAGATTCCGGGAACGCTCGAGGTCCATCACGACTGGGAAACGGTGATCCCACGACTGCGCGCCGATGTGGACGAGGCGCGGCTGTTGGCCAGCGGTCTGACCCACGATCAAATCTCCCGGACGTTAGAAGGCGCCGTGCGCGGCGCTCCAATCACGGTCTACCGGGAGCACGGGGCGCAACTACCCGTAGTGCTTCGCACCCCGGAGCATGAAAGGTCCAATATCGAGGCGCTCGGGTCGCTGAATATCTCCGCCCGTGACGGTCAATCGATCCCGCTTGCGACCGTGGCGGACTTCGCTTTGGTCGGCGAACTGAGCGTGATTCACAGGCGCAACCACAAGCGGACGATAACCGTTTCCGGCCGCCATCCCGACATCACGGCTCAGGAATTGGTTAACCGCCTACAGCTGTCAATCGACAATCTCTTGCTCGAGGACGGCTACACCCTCGAGCTTGGCGGCGAAATCGAGGAGTCGGCAGAATCTTCGGCTGCCATCACCGAATACCTGCCCCACTGCCTGATCGCGATTCTCGGGCTGTTCCTGCTGCAATTCAATTCGGTTCGCCGCACCGCGATCATCGCTGCGTCAGTGCCATTCTGTCTTGTCGGCGTCAGTATGGCATTGTTGCTGACAGGTATGCCCTTTGACTTCATGTCATTTCTCGGCATTTTCGCGCTGGTCGGCACTATTGTGTCCAATGCGATCCTGGTCATTGAGCGGGTTGACCAGCTTCGCACCGATGGCGTAGCACCCTACCGGGCACTGGTTGACGGCGCCACGCAACGGCTGCGCCCGATCGTGCTGACGCAGCTCACCACGATCTTCGGATTGATCCCCCTAATGCTGGCCGCCGAACCCCTGTGGCGATCGTTCAATGTCGTGGTCGTGGGTGGACTCATTGCAGGGACGCTGATAAGCCTTGGGCTGGTGCCGGTGCTTTATGCACTGTTGTTTCGGATCGAACCGCCTGCAGCGGACACAGACCCCACCGTTACAACTCGCCTTCGTGCAGTCTGAGGTGACCTGACTGCCCGGGGATAGGCGTCATTAATTGCAGGTGCAAACGATTGGCCGTGCCGGCCGTCAATAGGTCTGGGCCAGTACCCGCGGAAAGATATCCCGCATCCAGCGGTTGGCCTGGTCGCCGTCGGCGCTTTTGTGCCAATACAAATGCCACTCCATGGTCTGCAGCTCAAACGGTAACTCCACCGCCTTGAGATCCAGGATCTGCCCCAGCGCCCGCGGCGCCGTCCAGGCCAGGTTGGTGCGTTGCACGATCCGCGGGGCGATCATATAGTGCTGCAGCCGCAGGTGGATATCGCGGCGCTTGCCAATTTTGTTGAGCGCCATATCCACATGTCCGATGCCCTTGCGGCGACTGGAGATATGCACGTGCCCCAGCGCCAGGTACTGTTCAAGCGTCAGTGCTTCGGCAACCTCGGGATGGTCGGCACGCACCAGGCAGACATACTCCTCCTGTGACAGCGGCGCATGGCACAGATCCGTGGCGTTGGCCAGTGGTACATCGACGACAAAGTCCACCGCGCCGGAGGCCAGCTCCTTGGCCACCTCCTCGCGTGCCACCTGGTAGCTGCTCAGGGTGATACCCGGGGCGGCCTGCTGCACGTGCTCCAGCAACGGCGGCAACATCAACGCCTCGGCCAGGTCGTTCATACTGAACCGAAACTCCTTCTCCGCCTGCTGGGGTTCGAACTTGCCGCCCTCGTGCACACTGGCGCCAAGCAGTTGCAGTGCCTCGCGCACCCGCCCGACAATATTCTCAGCCACCGGGGTGGGCATCATGCCCTGGGGCGTGCGCACAAACAGTTGGTCGTTGAGGGTTTTGCGCAGGCGGTTGAGCGCGTTGCTGACCGCCGGCTGGGTGATGCAGAGCACCTCGGCGGCCCGGGTCAGATTGCGCTCCGTATAGATAGCGTCAAACACGACAAACAGGTTTAAATCCACTTGGCTCAAACGCATAGGGCTTTCTATACCTACCTTCTATAATTATCTCTTGTCTAATCGCTCTCTTATCTAATCGCTGTTCTAACGATTACTGATACTCGATTACTGATACTCGATGACTTATTCCGACAGCCGTCTCAATCTCACTACCGCCCTGCCCGGTCTGGAATTTTGTGGCGCATGGCATCCCAAGCTTGTGCTGTGCGCCCTTATGCTGCAGCCGCCGGACATATAAATAACATGAATAACAAAATATTAAAATAATAAACTTTATTAATGTCGCCCGGACTACTATTCTGATGTCCCCTGCGACGCGACGTTTCTCAATCTTTAGTGAATAGTGCATGTCCGAATTTTTCCTGGTCCGCCATGGCCAAGCCTCTTTCGGGGCTGAAAACTATGACAAGTTGTCTCCCCTCGGTCATCAACAGGCGCGCTGGCTGGGGGATTACTTTGCCGCTCGCGACATTCACTTCGAGCGGGTGCTGATCGGCGACCTGGTGCGCCATCGGGAGACCGCACAGAGCCTGTGCGAGGCGCTGCCGGCGGTACCGGAGTTTGACATTCACACCGGGCTGAACGAATTCGACTTCTACCGCATCAGTGTCGCCTACCTGGCCATCCACCCGGAACAGCAACCCCCGGCCGGCGCCAGCGCGAGGGAGTTTTACGGTGTCTTGAAACGCGCCATGCAGGCCTGGCGCCGGGGCGAGTTGGAGGGCGAGCTGCCGGAGACCTGGGCCCAGTTCGAGCAGCGTGTCGGCGCGGCCCTGAGCTATATCTGCGAGACCAAAACCTCGCGGCCGACGCTGGTGGTCAGCTCCGGCGGCGCCATGGCCATGCTGTTGCGACACGTACTCGATTTTGACGGGGAAAATGTTATCAACCTGAATATGCAGATGAAGAATACCGGCGTCAGCCACTTTTACTACAGCGACACCGCCGTGCGCCTGAGCAGCTTCAACAACGTGCCACACTTGGATATCGACGGCCGCAGCGACTCCATTACTTTCAGCTAAGGCACCGGCCCCCGCCGGGGGCGACAAATCACAGGAGAGCCCCATGAACTTTGAATACTCGGATAAGACCCAGGAACTGATCGCCCGCCTCGAACGCTTTATGGACACCCATGTCTATCCGGTGGAAAAGGACTATCACCAGGCGCTGAAAGACGCCGACAACCCCTGGACCACCCCGGCCATCATGGAAGACCTGAAAACCAAGGCCCGCGCCGAAGGTCTTTGGAATCTGTTTATGCCGGACGAATACGGCCCCTGGGGTGCCGGGCTCACCAACCTGGAGTACGCCCCGCTGTGCGAGATCATGGGCCGCGCCGGCTGGGCGGCGGAGGCCTTCAACTGCAGCGCGCCGGACACCGGCAATATGGAAGTGCTGGCCAAGTATGGTTCCGACGCGCAGAAAGAACAGTGGCTCAAGCCACTGCTGGCCGGGGAAATCCGCTCCGCCTTTGCCATGACCGAGCCGGCGGTAGCCTCCTCGGACGCCACCAATATCGAGACCTCTATCGTCCGCGACGGCGACGACTATGTGATCAACGGCCGCAAGTGGTATATCAGTGGCGCCATGAACGAGCGCTGCAAAATCATGATCGTGATGGGCAAAACCGACCCCGAGGCGCCGCGGCATCTGCAACAGTCGCAAATCCTGGTACCCATGGACGCCCCCGGCGTGCAGGTCATTCGCCCGATGTCGGTACTGGGCTACCTGGACGAGCCGGTGGGCCATGCCGAACTGGTCTTCGAAAACGTGCGAGTGCCGGCGGGCAACCTGATTCTCGGCGAGGGCCGCGGCTTCGAAATCGCCCAGGGCCGCCTCGGGCCCGGCCGCATTCACCACTGCATGCGCCTGGTCGGCTGCGCCCAACGAGCCCTGGAACTGGCCTGCAAAAGAGTCGACAGCCGTATTGCCTTCGGCCAGCCCCTGAGCAAAAACCAGTCGGTACGGGAAGATATTGCCCAGAGTTTTTGTGATATCGAACAGGCGCGCTTGTTGACGTTGAAAGCGGCTGACAAAATGGACCGCTACGGTAACAAGGTCTCCCGGGATTTGATCGCGGCGATCAAAATTGTCGCGCCCACTATGGCGCAGCAGGTGATCGATCGCGCGATTCAAATACACGGCGCCGGCGGCCTCAGCGACGACTTCGTGCTGGCGGAAGCCTTTATGTACGCCCGCACAGTGCGCCTGGCGGACGGCCCCGATCAGGTGCATATGATGCAACTGGGCCGCAACTTGATCAAAGACGCCAACGCCGGGTAAAAGAACGTCCGGTAGCAGGTTAACTAAAGAGAGCGCTTATGTCCGACAGAGTTGACACCCTGGATGAGAAAAAACTGGCCGCTTACCTGGAGGCGCAGGCGCTGGTCGGCCAGGCAGGCGCCTTTAAAGGCCCGCTGACAGCCACCAAATTCGCCGGCGGCCAATCCAACCCCACCTTCAAAATAGAGGCGCAGTCCGGCGTTTACGTGCTGCGGCGCCAACCGCCGGGTAAACTGCTGAAATCGGCCCACGCGGTGGACCGCGAATATCGGGTGCTGCACGCCTTGCGGGATACCGAGGTACCCGTCGCCCGGGTCTACCACCTGTGCGAGGACCGGGACATACTCGGCAGTATGTTTTACCTGATGGAGTATGTGGAGGGCCGCGTGCTTTGGGATGCCGCGCTGCCGGAGGTGAGCGGCAACACCGAACGCAGCGCCATGTACGAAGAGATGAACCGGGTGCTGGCGGCGCTGCACAGCGTCGATATCGAGGCGGTGGGCCTGTCCGACTACGGTCGCCCGGGCAACTACTTCGAGCGGCAACTGGGTCGATGGACCAAGCAATACCGGGCTTCGGAACTGCAAAAAATCGACGCGATGGAGACCCTGATCAGTTGGCTGGAACAACACCTGCCGGCCGATGACGGTCGCATCTCCCTGGTGCACGGCGACTACCGCCTGGACAATGTGATGTTCCACCCGCGCGAGCCGCGCATCCTGGCGGTGTTGGACTGGGAGCTGTCGACTCTCGGTCATCCCTACGCGGACCTGGCCTACCAGTGCATGCAACTGCGCCTGCCCGGTGGGGTCGGCCACTCCCGCGGGCTGCTTGGCGTCGACCGGGCCAAGCTCGGTATTCCCGCTGAAAAAGACTATGTGGCGCGCTACTGCGAGCGCATGGGCCTGGACAGCATACCCAACTGGGCTTTTTATCTCGCCTTCAGCTTTTTCCGCCTCGGCGCCATCGCCCAGGGCGTGGCCAAACGCGCCCACGACGGCAATGCCTCGAGTAAAGAGGCGATGAAAGTCGGTGCCATGGTGGAGCCGCTGGCACAGTTTGCGCTCGATACCATAGAAAAAGAAGGTTGACCGCGGGCCCGCCCACAGCGCCCGCCTCTGGAGAGAAATAAATGAAAGCTATTGTCTGCGAAAAATTTGCCCCCCTCGATGAACTGCAATACAAGGAGATCGACGCACCGGTTGCCGGTCCGGGCATGGTGGTGCTCGACGTCAAAGCCGCCGGTGTCAACTACCCGGACGGCCTGATGGTGCAGGGTCTGTACCAGATGAAACCGCCGTTTCCGTTCGTGCCCGGCTCCGAAGTGGCGGGTGTGGTCAGCGCCGTCGGTGAAGGCGTGACCCGGGTCAAAACCGGCGACCGTGTCATCGGTTTTACCGGCCTCGGCGGCTATGCGGAACAGGTCGCCTGTGCCGCCAACAATATCCTGCCCCTGCCCGACAGTATTCCGGATGAGGAGGCGGCATCGCTAACCACCGCCCACGCCACCGCCCACCACGCGTTGAAACAGCGTGCCAATATCCAGCCCGGTGAAACCCTGGTGGTAACCGGCGCCGCCGGCGGCACCGGCCTGGCGGCGGTACAGATCGGCAAAGCCATGGGTGCCAAGGTCATTGCGGTGTGCTCCACCCAGGAGAAACTCGACGTGGCCCGCGACAACGGCGCCGATGTACTGATCAACTACACCGAACAGGACTTGAAAACCGAACTCAAGCAGCTCAACGACGGCAAGGGCGTCGATGTGGTGTACGAGTGTGTCGGCGGCGACACCTTCGACGCCTGTACCCGTTGCATGGCCTGGAACGGACGCCTGTTGATCATCGGCTTTGCGTCCGGGCGCATTCCCGAATTCCCCGTCAATCTGGCGCTGGTCAAAGGCTATTCCGTAGTGGGTGTTTTCTGGGGATCGTTTACGGCTCATCAACCCGCCGACTTTGCCGAGAATATGCGCGAGCTGATTCAGTGGTATGAAGAGGGCAAGGTCAAGGTGGTGGTGGATGAAGTCGTGCCGCTGGAAAACACCAAAGACGCCCTGGAGAAAGTGATGGGTCGACGGGTGAAAGGCAAGATGACGTTGAAACCCTAGGGCCTGTTAACACTAATTGAGTTAGCTCTGCTGGGCCTGAACAGGCCCTAGCTTACCCAATACAGCTTACGACAGACCGGGATAACGCCGCGCTGTTAGAACCATCCTCCCAAAGGTATTACGTATGACGACGACATTATTCGATTTAACCGGCCGCATCGCCCTGGTAACGGGTGCCAGCCGCGGCATCGGCGAGGAGATCGCCAAACTGCTGGCCGAACAGGGCGCCCATGTGATTGTCACCAGCCGCAAAGTGGCAGGCTGCGAGGCGGTGGTCGACACCATTCGCGCCGCCGGCGGCAGCGCCGAGGCGCTGGCCTGCCATGTGGGCAATATGGAGGATATTGAAAAGACATTTACCTACATCCGCAATCAGTTCGGCAAATTGGATATTCTCGTCAACAATGCCGCCACCAATCCCTTTTTCGGCAACGTCCTGGATACCGATCTGGGCGCCTACCAGAAAACGGTTGATGTGAATATTCGCGGTTATTTCTTTATGTCGATCGAAGCCGGCAAGTTGATGCGTGACAACAACAAAGGCGTTATCGTCAACACCGCGTCGATCAATGGCCTGCAGCCGGGGCCGGGCCAGGGTATTTACTCGATTACCAAAGCGGCTGTCATCAATATGACGAAAGTCTTTGCCAAAGAGTGCGCGCAGTTCGGCATTCGCTGCAATGCGCTGTTGCCGGGGTTGACCAAAACCCAGTTTGCCGGCGCGCTGTTCGAGCACGAGGAAATCTACAAGGCCGCGCTGCAGACGATTCCCATGCATCGCCACGCCGAGCCCAATGAGATGGCCGGCACGGTGCTGTACCTGGTATCCGACGCCAGCTCTTACACCAACGGCGAGTGTATTGTGGTCGATGGCGGGATGACGGTTTGAGTTGATTGACGTTGGTCTGGGGCAGGTTCGGGCCAAATGGTCAACCTGGGATAGGGTTTGTGCTAAACGACCAAACCGGTGCTTCGACCAGGAAATATTTTCACTTCGGCGGCACTTAGGCCTCGATCCGGTTAAGGGCACAAACCCGTTTTGGGTGAAAAGATTTACTGGTCAGAGTACCAGGGCAGGGTTTGTGCCAAACGACCCGGTCTGTCTCCGGGCTACTGCTGCTGAGACACGCATGAACCCTTCCATGGGGCTTTTTTCGGCATCCATGCCTCACAAAGTCTCAGCAGCAGTAGCCCGGAGACAGACCTACCACCAGTGTCCTTAATCGATTTTGACGGTGCTGCGTTGGTTAAAGCCTTGCTGGGGTAGTCGTTTCGAGACGCTGTGAAACAGGGATGCCAAACAGCCGAAAGTGGGAGCTTCATCTAAAGCATCTGCTTTTGGTAGGCAGCGGTTTACGGGTGTCTCGGCTTGGTCAACCCGGCAATCCTCTGAACAAGAATCCAAACTACCTAAACTATGTGCGCGAGATCACCTATGACACTAGCAGACTACTCAGACAAAGTGGTACTCATCACCGGAGCCGCCAGCGGTTTCGGTAAGTTACTGGCAGAGAGAGTCGCCGAGGCCGGCGCCAGGCTCGCCCTCGGCGACCTCAATGAAGACGGCCTCAACGAAATTGCCGAGACACTGCGCAAGCGCGGTGCACCAGTAGTGACCCGACGTTGCGATGTGTCCAAAGAAAGCGACTGCAAAGCACTGGTGGAGGCTGCCGTCGACGAGTTCGGCCGCCTGGATATCGCCGTCAACAACGCCGGTATTTCCCAGGACATGATACCGTTGATCGATACTGACGAGGCGCTATTGGACCGGCAGCACAATGTCAACGTAAAAGGTGTGCTGTTCGGTATGAAGCATCAGATTCGCCAGATGTTGACCCAGGACGGTGGTGTTATTCTCAATACCAGTTCCATGGCCGGCGTCGGCGGCGCACCTTATATCGGCGCCTATGCCGCTTCCAAACACGCGGTTATCGGTCTCACCAAAACCGCGGCGGTAGAGTACGGTAAGAAAAACATCCGCGTCAACGCTGTGTGCCCATTTTTTACCATGACACCGATGTTTATCGACAGCGGCAAGGGGCATATGGACAACGATACGGCGTTTAAGGCGCTGGCCCAAAGTTCACCGATGAAACGTTTGGCGCAACCGGAGGAAGTCGTCAGTGTAATGCTGATGTTGTGCGCGCCGGAAAATACGTTTATGAACGGCCAGGCGATTGCAGTAGACGGCGGCATGTCGGCTGTTTGAAGAAATAATATGACCCCACTCTGGGAGGATGACACCACTATCAGACGGCGCCTCCTCCGGCGGCACGGTGCGGGGACAGGTTTTACCTGTCCCCTTCGAGCGGGACCACCCCACTCTCAAACGGCACCGCTTCCCGCGGCACGGTGCGGGGACGTAACTTTAGTTGCGTCCCCTTAGAATGGTGCCACTCCCCTACCTCAAGGCCCCTCTGCCCGCGGCACGGTGCCGCTCGAACAGACAGTGACTTGGGATCAATACTATGAAAACGTACTAATAGAAAAACAGCTATGTCATTTCAAGAGGTTGAATCAACCATTGTTCGTATATTTTTAGAGGCTATTAATAATGAGTTTTTCAGAGGAGATTCTATTGAAGATAGTTTCTGGTTAAATCATTATGATGGACTATCGATCAATCAACGTTCTTACCTGTGGTGGGTGAGGATACTTAGGTATGAGCACATGGTTCATGGATTGTTTGATCAAGAATCTTTAGAGAGAGAAGTGTTGTTTTTACATCGAGCTATATCTGAAAAAGATAAGGAAAGTGATAAAATATTTAAGTGTCTAGTTGATAACCTTAAAAGAACTCCTCTTCAGAATATTGAAATATCGCAATTTATAGAAGCTAAGCTTCAAGCGCTATAGGCAGCTCTAGCCTTAGAATCGCGGATATAGTTATCAATGATATCGAAAAGCTTGCTTCCGGTGCGGGGTCGGGGGGGGGGGGGGGGGGTTGGGTGGGGGGGGGGGGGTATATATTAATGAACAACCAACACCCCCCCAA
>NZ_ML660087.1:0-72976 GCF_007004655.1 Exilibacterium tricleocarpae | reverse complement strand
GGGGGGGGGTGGGTTTTTTTGTTTATTCCCCCCCCCCCTACCAAAACAAACAACCCCCCCCCCCCGACCCCTTCGAGGACCCCTTCGAGGGGGACCACACCAGCTTCAAACGGCACCTCTCCCGGTGGTACGGTGCCGCTCGAAAAGGCAGTTCTTATAAACCGTTTGGTTCCACCCTAAACAGACGATCGTATCTCGATCGCCTAACGATACTCCGGCGCAGTCAAATAAGCAGCCGATTCGCCAAGCCGGTCGCGGCGACCCTTGATCTCCATTTTCGCTATACTGCGCAAATGCACCTCATCCGGCCCATCGGCAAAACGCAACGCCCGCCCACCGGTATAGAGGTCCGCCAGCGGCGTGTCCGGGCTCAACCCCATAGCACCAAAAATTTGAATCGCCCGGTCCACCACATTGGTGTGCATAGTCGGAATCACCGCTTTGATCATCGATATCTCCTTGCGTGCGGCTTTGGCTCCCACCTTGTCGATCATCCACGCCGCTTTCAGTACCAATAGCCGGGCCTGGTCGATCTCGAGCCGCGAACGGGCAATCCATTCACTGACGGTGCTGTACTGTTGCAAGTATTTGCCGAATGCCTTGCGCTCCTGGGCCCGATCTATGGCCAGCTCCAACGCCAGCTCCGCCATGCCGATGGAGCGCATACAGTGGTGAATCCGGCCCGGCCCGAGGCGCGCCTGGGCCATGGCGAAACCACCGCCCTCCTCGCCCAACAGATTGGCCGCCGGTACCCGCACATCGCGAAACACAATTTCACAGTGTCCCTCGGGCGCGACGTGATTCAGCACCTCGATATTGCGCACCACTTCCACACCGGGATTATCGAGCGGCACCAGCACCATACTCTGTTGCAAATGGGTGCTGGCTTCGGGATCGGTTTTGCCCATAACGATCAGCACTTTGCAATTGGGGTGCGCCGCGTTGGTGATAAACCACTTGCGACCGTTGATCACATAATCGTCGCCGTCGCGCCGGATCAGCGTCTGGATATTGGTGGCGTCGGAGGAAGCCACATCGGGTTCGGTCATGGCAAAGGCAGAGCGGATTTCGCCGTTCAACAGCGGCTCCAGCCACTGCTGGCGCTGCGCCGGGGTGGCGAAAAGGTGCAGCAGCTCCATATTGCCGGTATCCGGCGCATTGCAGTTGAACACCTCAGAAGACCAGGGAATACGACCCATAATTTCCGCCAAGGGCGCATACTCCAGGTTACTCAGGCCGATGCCCGGTTCGTCGTCGCGCAGCCCCGGCAGGAACAGGTTCCACAAGCCCTGGGATTTTGCCAGCGCCTTCAGATCCTCCATAAAAGATACCGGAAACTGGCCTTGTTTCACCTCCCGGTGCCACTGGCGATTGCGAGGCAAAATATGGTCGTCGATAAAGGTCTGCACCTGCCGGCGCAGTTCCTCCATTTGCGGGGTATAGGCAAAGTCCATAGTCGTTGTCTCTGGTCGTTTGAATCGATAGAGATACGATATACCTTGCAGAAAGATTAATATAATTTATTTCTATAATCTGTAAATATTCACAGCTTTTATGGATCACAATTACTCTGCGGTTTTTCGCAGGACGCAGAGAAAAAACCCCTCCATGGTCGCGGAGGGTAAAATCCGTACGGCCCGGGACAGGCGCGGGTCCAGCGACTTGCGGTTCCACTCGGTCAGGCCCGGCTGGCAATTTGCAAACGGTGTATCCAGATCGCACACCGTCAACCCGTCGCCCCATTTGCGCAACTGGCGATCCAGCACCATTTCATTTTCCTCCGGGGCAAAGGAGCAGGTACTATAGACCAGGGTGCCGCCCGGTTTCAGCGCCAGCAGTGCAGAGTGCAACAGTTGCTTTTGTTTACGCTGCATCTCCTTGACTTTCTTTTCGCTCCAGTACTTGTAGCTGTCCGGGTCCGCGGTATAAAACCGCGCTTCAGAGGAACAGGGCGCATCCAGCAGCACCCGGTCAAAACGACCGGGAACCTGACGTCCGACCTGCCGACCGTCTTTGAGATAGCATTCGACCAGGGTAGCGCCGTGCAGGTCGATATTGTGTTTGAGGCGAAAGAAGCGGGACTTGACCGATTCCACCGCAGCGATGCGGCCACGATTTTCCATGGCGCAAGCCAGCACCAGGGTTTTGCCGCCCGGCGCCGCCGCCAGGTCGAGTACTTCCTCGCCGGGGAGGGCCGCCAGCGCCTGGGCCGTAAAAATGCTGGAGAGGTTCTGGATATAAATCCTGCCCTCGGCAAAAGCCCGGCTGTGGGTCAGCGCCTGACGCTGGGTGTCGGCCACTACAAAACTGTCGGCACGCCAGTTTACGGATGCAAGGTCGATACCCTGTTGTTGTAGTTCCCCCAGCACTTGGTCAACCGCGGCCCGCAGAGTGTTCACCCGAAAGCAAGGGGGTAACTGCCGTTGCAAGCCGGCGACTGTGGTTTCCCAGTGAGCGGGCGGAATTATACGCTCTAGGCGGTGTACAAAAGCGTCTGGGAGCTGATTCAGGGACATTGTCAAATACTATGGGTTCTTTTGAGGCCGATCATACAGGGATGGCCCATCCCGGTCGAGACTGGGGTCAGGGCGCAAGCACCAATTCTCCTGCAACAGTTGAAACCCAGATATAATAGTCATTTCCAAAGAGCAGATACTGGACAACAGACAATCCGGATTTGCGTGGATCGGAGATAACAGTTATCCCGACTCAACGACTAGCAGGACCTATACCCATGTCCAGGTAAGACAATAAAAACAACTTTTTATAGACCAAAAACTGAAGCCATCTTCGCTTTCCTGCAGAGTGGATAGATGAAAATAGCAACGAGAGAAATCTAAAAAACTTGAAGAGAGGAAGAGAGGGGGTCAAGTCTTGACTAATAGTTGATACTTAAACGCGAGCCACGTTACCCCCTTTTCTATAGAGAGGGGGTCAAATCTTGACTAATAGTTGATACTTAAACACGAGCCACGTTACCCCCTTTTCTAAGTAGACAAAAGTATCATTGTAGAGCTAAATACTATTAGTCAAGATTTGACCCCTCGACCTTCATGGCACCACCGCCATGGCCCAAAGAGAGAAGCACTTCCAGCTCAAGCCAATAATTGGTAAAAAGTGAAAAGAATTGTTAGGCTGCTTCTTATTTTTACGCTTCGAAAAAAACCTGGAAGGGTTTGTAACGAAAACACCAAAATTAGGAACGATACCACCAGAAAGCCCGCAGGCAATCTCTCATGCTTGAGGAAAAACAGGTGCCTCAATCGGCTGGCTAGTGGACGGTCATAAGACCGACAAACCGGACGATCTCCGCCACCGCAAGCCAAACATCAACCCGAGCCGCAAGAGATGTCAAGCATATTAGCCTCGCAGCGGCAGGCTATTCAATGAAATCGCAACCCTTTCGCCACCGGCACTTAGTTGCAAACATATCGTCAAAAAACCGAGAAGAACACCATGAAAGTAAATGTCGTTGGCACACTGGTCAGATCAAGTATGACGCTGGCACTCGCCACCGGGTTGACGGCCTGCGTGACTCACACTGCAAACACGTCAAAAATAACCGCTGCAGATTACAAAGCAGCCGCAGCCCTGTTTAACAACAAGACCAAAAATCTGGTAAAGAACGCGACCGTGGAGCCGCATTGGTTAGGCAACAGCGGACGCTTCTGGTACCGTCGCGACGGCGACCAGGGCCAGGAGTATGTCGTAGTGGAAGGTCGCGACGGCACCAAAATCCCCGCGTTTGACCACCTTGCTCTGGCATCCGCCTTGAGTAACGCGCTGGGTATGAAAGTCACAGCCGGCGATATGGGATTATCCTATGTCACTATCGGTGACGACCTCAAGACCCTGACCGCCGTTAAGGACTCAAAATACGTTAGCTGTAATCTGGCGGCTATCGGCTGCCAGGCTTTTGATATCCCGGCGCAGAGAACCGATCAATTGTTGTCACCCGCAAAGACATTTGCCCTCACAGCCCGTGACCACAACTTGGTTCTCACTACCATCAAGACCGGCAAGGAGCGCCAGCTTACGACCGACGGCAAGCCTTACTATTCCTATGGTAAATTGCCGGATGCAGCACTGCAGGCTATCCCGATAAAAAAGGCCGGTCTCAAACTGCCTCCGTTTGGCGCTGAGTTTTCACCCGATGAACGCTACCTGATCGCGGCTCGAATGGATGAACGACATGTTTCAACGCATTCATTTTTGGAATCAGTGCCGACCGACGGCTCGTTAAAACCCATAGTCCACAAGGTGCGCTCGGGCTTTGTGGGTGACCGCAATGTAATGAAGATAGACGGCTTTATATTCGATATTAAGACCGGGACAGCGATACCTATTCAAAAGCCCGCAGGTATCAACTACAGCCTCAGCACCGGAAAAATAATCGGCTGGAGCGCGAAGCACAACCAGGTTTTCATGTTGTACTACAGTATTGGCAGTAAAAAAGCCGGCATCTTTCGTGTGGATCTTAAAACCGGCAAGTCGAAAATTGTTATAAAGGAAGTCTCCGATACCAGAGTTCAGTTGAATACGGCGTTGTACCACAGGCCCAATGTGCGTGTTTTGGGCGACGGCGACGAAATCGTCTGGTTTTCCGAGCGTACGGGCTGGGGGCATTTATACCTTTACGACGCCCAGACCGGCGCGCTGAAAAACAGCATTACCCGCGGCAACTGGCTGGTTCAGGATATCCATCAACTGGATGTCGGCAAACGGGAAGTCTATTTTACCGGTGGTGGTCGCGAGCGGGGACGTGATCCCTATTTTCGTCATCTCTACAAAGCCTCCCTCGACGGTGGCCCGGTAACGCTGTTGACCGATAAAGATGCCGACCATCACTTTACCCCCGAGCCCTCTATGGAAGCGGGCGCGGCGGCTGCGGTTGCGCAACTGATTCGCCCGGACCTGGGTATTTTCATAGACACTTATTCAACCGTTAGTCAACCGCCGGTAACCGTGCTGCGGTCGACAAAAGACGGCCGCATAATCACCACCCTGGAAGTCGCCGATGCCAGCGCGTTGTTTGCGGCGGGCTGGAAGGCACCGGTACGCAAGGCAGTGAAGGCAGCTGATGGCGTCACCGATATATACGCCGTTTACTACGCGCCGAAAAAAGCGCTTGCCGGTGCCCGCCATCCTGTTATTGACGCCGTTTACGGTGGCCCGCAAATGGCGGTCGCCCCGCGTAACTTTATCGAAGCTTACCTGAACCGCGCCACCGGCCATCCCAGCAGCATGACACAGTTGGGTTTTGCGGTTGTCACCATCGACGGGCGTGGCACGCCGTCGCGTTCCAAAGCGTTTTGGCGCGCCGGGTATCCCGAAGCGACACAGGTGGGTATCGACGACCATGTCGCTGCGATTAAACAGCTTGCAGAAGACCATCCTGAAATGGACCTCAACCGGGTCGGTGTCTACGGTTGGTCCTGGGGCGGGACCTTTGCGGCTCAGGCTATTCTCAGCTGGCCGGATTTTTATCACGTCGCCGTATCCAGCGCCGGATTGTACGACTATTCCACAATGTATTCCGCGTTTGAAGCTTATGTCGATCTGCCGAAATTCTCGGACGGCTCTATCTATCGATCCAACCCCCAGGAGAAGCCCGCCAACTGGCATGCACTCGATGTCACGCAGATGGCAGCCAATCTGCAGGGGAACCTGTTAATTGTCTACGGCGAGATGGATGAGAATGTGCCACCCACACAGGCTTTCCTGCTTGCCAATGCGCTGATCAATGCCAATAAGCCTTATGACTTGTTGTACCTGCCTAACAGCACCCACGCAGATACCGGTAAACCTTATGTCTTTCAGCGCTTTATGGACTATTTTGTCGAACATCTACTCGATACATCGCCGCCGCGAGATATCGTTGTCGAGTAGTGAATGGCCTTTGTATAAAGGTAACAAGCGAACCTTTAACGCCAGATCGCAGCAAGAGGTTGGGCGAGATTAAACCAGTTCCGACTGTGCCTGGTCACCCGCCAGGCGTCAGCGCACGGCAATAGAGACGGGGCCATAATCAAAAATCGGTGTTATGCGGAGTTTTTTTATGAGATGTATTTTCAGACTTTTATCTACGGTTGCTACGACAGTTGCTACAACCGTTGCTATAACAATGGCTGGCACGGTCATCGCAGTCGCCGAGGACGACCCGACAGCGCCGGCGCCGAATCGACAGGCGGTGGCCTTTCCCCTGCAAGCAGAGTTGATTGCCGACGGGGTGGTTAAAGGGCTGATGCGGGATTATAAAATACCCGGCCTGACACTGGCCATCGTCAAGGATGGCAAGCCTGTCGTCACAAAAGGCTATGGCTATGCAGACTTGGAAACAGGCAGACCTGTAGACCCACGGCAATCGTTGTTTCGCATCGGTTCTATCTCAAAAACCATGACGTGGATTGCCATTATGCAGTTGGTCGAACAGGACCGTATTGACTTGAGCGCCGATGTAAACACTTATCTGAAAAACGTGCAAATTCCACACACCCACGGCGTGCCATTGACACTCAATGATATGATGGGTCACCGATCGGGATTTGAAGACGGCTACCTCGGCTACCTGATGCAGAAGTCGCCTGACGCTATAGTTTCTATTGAGGAGGTACTTAAAAAGCATATGCCCGCACAGGTACTCAAGCCCGGTGCGGCAATGGCCTATTCCAACTACGCCGTCGCACTGGCCGGTCTGATTATTGAGGATGTAACCGGTCAGCCATTTCAAGACTATGTAGATGAAAATCTGTTTAAACCACTAGGTATGAATCACACGACGTTTCGCGAACCGCTCGGGGACGATCATCCCCAACCCAGTATGGCTGCGCATTTGCAACCACATATTGCATCGGGTTATATGCTGAATAACGGGCGCTATATCAAGCCCGGCTATGAATACATTTCTTCTTTTGCACCGGCCGGTTCGGTGTCCAGCACAGCAGCCGATATGGCACGCTATATGGTTGCGTTTTTACAAAACGGCGAACTCGATGGCCGGCGCATCTTGAAACCGGCAACGGCCTTAAAGATGCAACAGCGAAATTTTACCGACCATATGAACGTCACCGACTTATCCCACGGTTTCTTTACCGGCAATGTTTCTGGTTATCAGTATATCGGCCATGCCGGCGGCACCCCCACCTTTTCGTCGATGATGACCATGGTGCCCGAATTGAATTTTGGTGTGTTTCTTTCCATCAATATGCAAGACGGCAACCTCAGTTCCCTGGCAATCCCCAGAGTGCTGGTCAAGGCGCTGTTTCCGGCCAAACAGACGCTGGCGGATATTTCTCCCCCTGCCGATTTTAGTGAGCGTGCGCAACGGTTCGCCGGGCACTATATGAACAATCGCCGCTCTTCCACCACAATGGAAAAGTTTTTCGAAATCGCAACCAAATACAACGCCATCAGCGTCGATAAGGACGGTTACCTGCTGCGCAGCGACGGCACGGCCTGGCTGGAAGTCGCTCCCCTGACATTCCGCAACGCCAGGAGCAACGACATGATGGTTTTCGAGGAAGACGAAAACGGCAGTATCCTGCGCTATGTCACCGACTTGCACTACGGCGTCAGATCCGCCGAAAGAGTTGGATTTCTGCAAACGCCCACGTTCCTTTATCTGTCTTTGGGTTTGGCGTTGCTACTTTCCATCACCAGCTTGCTTGGTGCCTGGCATCGCAAAGGCCGCGAACCCGAGGCCCAACAAGCATGGCCCGGGAGGATGCCGGTGCTGGCTGCGCTGGGGGTCATGGGCTTTCTTGTCTGCCTTCTCTTTATGCTGGTGCAGCTCTCGGCCTACAGTGGCGGTGTTTATCCGACCTCCGGTATGGTGCTTGTCAAATGGGTGTCGATAGCGGTAAGCCTGGTGTTGGCCGGACTCGCTTTTTCAGCGCTGCCTGTCTGGCAAGTGAGTCAGTGGCGTTTGGGACGAAAAATCCATCACAGCGCTTTTGCCGCGATCGGTCTGTGCGTGATCTATGCTTTGTGGCAATGGAATCTATTTGGCCCTTACAACTAATACGTGAGATCAACGGCGTTCAGGACAACAACACCTCCACCCGACCATCAGCGAGATTATTGGCAAAGCCCGTCACCTTACAATGACGGGCGCAGTCGCGCACAAAATAGCGGAAGCCAACTCCCTGCACCCGCCCGGACACCAAACCATAGAGACCAATCACGGTGCCGCCGTGCCCGCGGCACCCGCCACCGGTCGCTGCAACGCCAGCTCCAGTGTCGACTCGGTCTGCGGTCCCAGTAGTGTCCGATGCAGGTTACCCTCGGGATCGAGTACGAAAGTCGTGGGCAACGCCGACGGCCGCGGCAACCCCAGCAAAGCTGCGGGGTCCTCGACCGCCACCGGGAAGTCGATGGCAAACGCCTGCGACTGCCGGCGCAATTCATCCCCGGTAACGCCGTCGAAGTTAACCCCCAGCACCAGCACCGCCTCGCCGTGCTGGCGCGCGAACTGGTTCAGTTCCGGGATTTCCTCCGCACAGGGTTTGCACCACTGCGCCCAGTAGTTGACGACGACCCAACGCCCGCGCAATTCCGGCAAACTCAACCGCTCTCCCGACAACAGCGCAATGGAGGGCGCCGAACCGCCGCACGCTGACAATACCGCAGCCAGCACCAGCCAGGCGGCGCGACGCCAGACAGTGGTCAGGCGCGCGCGGATAAATAAAGGCGGTACATACAGAGATATACTTCGCAAAGACAGTGCTTCCAAACGCAGCGTTTTTAGAGACATCATTTTCAAAGACACGTTTCCCAAAGATATTTTTACCGGATAAATTAATCAAAAACGTCGATTCAACCCGCCGCCTGTTTGCGGCCCTTGGGCTTTGGCGCCGCCGGGTCACGATCACCAGCGGCCGGCGCCTCGTCGCGGGCGGCAAACAATGCGCCCAGGCTTATCTCAAATTCGCGATCCGTATACGCATCCACCGCCTGCAGGCGCGCCGCCAGGGGCGCAAACCAGGGTGCCTGCTGCAGCGGCATCACCATCACCGGCATCTGTACCGGCATGGCGATTATCGCCGCCAACTCGCGCAGGGTTACCTCGTCGAGATCCCGGGACAACACATAATCTCCCTGCTGGGTAGTCGTTATCAGGCGATGGCGCAAAAAGGCCGCACGTAAGGCTTGCCACTGGGATGAGGCCAGTCCGGCCGCCAGCATATGCACATCTTTGACAGCCCGCCCGCTGCGGCTTTTCTGTTTCAGTTGCCACAGCGCCACCAGCGCGGCCACCAGATCCGGGTAACCGCGTCCCTCTGCCGACGTCTTATAACTCGACAACACCTGCACCAACACCGCACCCGCCAGAATGATGGTCCACAACAGGTTTATCCACAACAAAAACAGCGGCACCACCGCAAAGGCACCGTAGATAACTTCAATGCTGATATAGGAGACCACAAAACTGAACAGGTCTTTTACCAGTTCAAAACACACTGCGGTAATCAGGCCGCCGGTGATGGCGTGCTTGACGGGCACCTTGCAATTGGGCACCGCGGCAAATAACAGGGTGAACAGCGCCGCGGTCAGCACCCAGGGAATAAACTGAAACAACCAGGGCAAAATACCGAAGCTGTCCAGTTCGTCGAAGATCAGCCGCACCGATATCAGGTAGGTGCTCGAGGCCAGCGCCACCCCCAGTACCAGCGGCCCCAGGCTCAGAATGGCCCAGTAAAGCAAAAAATTCGGCAACCCGTGACGACCTCGGGATACCCCCCAGATGGCGTTGAAAATTTTCTCGATGTTTTTCAACATCAGGTAGGCGGTGGCAAACAGCATCAGCAAACCCGCCCAGGTGAGGCTGCGCGCCTGGGACGAAAAGGCGGCCAGGTACTCCTGCACCTCCTGCCCCGAATCGGGCACGAAATGATCGAAGATAAATCCGCGCAACTGGTCGCCGAGCCCCTGGAATGCCGGTATTACTGAAAACATCGCGTAGGTGACCGTCATCAGCGGCACTATGGCGAACAGCGTCATATAGGTAAGCGCCGCTGCACTTTTCTGGCACTGGGCCTGTTTATACTGCGCCGCCACATACACGGCAAAGTGCCGGATCATGGGCAAAATGTCGGTTTTCAATCGAATCTGCCTGGCCTTGTTCACCGTTACGGCCTCGCTGTTATGGCAAAAATCTTACAGCCGACAGTTTACAGCGTAGTGCGGCAAAAAAGAAAATGCCGGTTGCCCGGCAGGTCACCGGGCTTGAAAATGGCTGTCAAACTGCTGTCAGCGGTGCGCGCTTAGCGGTAAACTGTCGACCCTCAAAGTCGGCTGGGGCCGCATAACCCGCGCAAACAGGTAATCACTTTATGCTGACCATGTACCACAACCCGCGTTGTTCAAAATCCCGTCAAACACTGGCGCTGTTGCAGGAACACCATATTGACCCCGAGGTAGTGCTCTACCTGGAGACCCCGCCCGATGCTGCCACCCTGCGAGCATTGCTGCGTAAACTCGGCCTCACCGCCAGGCAACTGCTGCGCACCGGCGAGGACGCCTATAAGCAAAATAACCTGAAAACACCGGGGCTGAGTGAAGACGACCTGATCGCCGCCATGGTCAAATACCCCAAACTGATCGAGCGCCCGATCGTGGTCAAGGGCAACCGGGCGGTTATCGGCCGCCCGCCGGAAAACGTGCTGGCGCTGCTCTGATGGCGACCGATCCCTATATTCTGGTCCTCTATTACAGCCGCTACGGCGCCACCCGCGCTATGGCACAACATATCGCCCGCGGGGTGGAGCAGGTCGCGGGGATCGAGGCGCGGCTGCGCACGGTGCCGCCGGTCTCGGCGGTAAGCGAGGCCACCGCCCCGGCGATTCCCGAGCAGGGCGCCGTCTACTGCACGGAGGAGGACCTCAAACTCAGCGCCGGTCTGGCCCTGGGCAGCCCCACCCGGTTCGGCAATATGGCGGCCCCGTTGAAGTATTTTCTCGACACTACCGGCAGCCTCTGGATCAATGGCGACCTGATCGGCAAACCGGCGACGGTATTTACCTCTACCGGCAGTCTGCACGGCGGCCAGGAGACCACCCTGATATCGATGATGCTGCCCCTGTTCCACCAGGGTATGGTGATTGCCGGCCTGCCCAGCAGCGAGGCGGCCCTGCGGCGCACCCGGTCCGGCGGCACACCCTACGGCGCGTCGCACGCCGCCGGCGGCAACTCCGACCAGCCCCTGACCGAGGACGAGATTAGCCTGTGCCAGGCCCAGGGTCGCCGCCTGGCCGGTCTGGCGCTGAAACTTGCGACCGCAGCGCCGCAATAGGTGCTACGCTGTGAAGCGCAAACTTATGGCAAAAAATACACGACCGGCCACTTGGAAAAAACCAAGCAGTACAATCTGCTTGCTTACAAACAACGTAACAGACGAGACGGGGACGACAGCACCGCCATCGACAGACGCACCATGAACGAATTATCGGACTATTTCCGCATCAGATTCACCCTGGCCCGCCGCTGCACGCTGGCCTGCTACAGCGCCCTGTTGGCTCTGTTCCTGGGCCTCAATATCCTGCGGCCTGAGGGCTCCCTGACCACCTGGGCGATGCAGACGTTACCCTTGCTGCTGGTCCTGCCGGGCCTGCTCGACAATCGCCACCGCAGTTACAGTTGGCTGTGTTTCGTTATACTTATCTACTTCACCGCCTATGTGGTGGAAGTGATGTCACCGCTGTTTGTCTGGACCGATGCCCTGGCACTGGCCCTGTCTGTGGTAATCTTTACCGCCGCCATGCTGGCCAGCCGTTGGCTGCAGCACTGGCAATACCATGCAGCGCAGGCCGACGGCGGTCCCGTCCCGGGGCCCCCCGGCACCTCTTAACAGCCCCGGGCGCTTCTTGGCATAAGGAACGGGGCAACGGCCACCGTGGCAGCGGCCGCCGGCTTAAGCGCCAGAGGCCGGACACACATTTGGGAAACTTGTTATGGCAGAATCATCCCGCAGTTTAATCCGCCGCTTCTTCAGCGGCCTGTGGCGCGGCATCACCTGGTTGCGGGTCGCCCTCACCAACCTGCTGTTCCTGGCAATACTGGCCGTTATCGCCTTCGCCCTGATGCCGGAGCAACCCCGGACCCTGCCCGATCAGGCGGCCCTGCACCTGGCCCCGAGCGGTTTTCTGGTCGATCAGCGCACCTATATCGATCCGGTCAGCCAACTGCTGGGCGACAGCCAATGGGAGGAGACCGAAACCGTGGTGCGCGACCTGGTAACCACTATCGACGCGGCGGCGCGCGACCCCCGGATCACAGCCCTGGTGCTGGATCTGAGCCAACTGATCGGCGGCGGTATCAGCAAGCTCGAGGAGGTGGGACAGGCGCTGGCCACTTTCAAAGACAGCGGCAAACCGATTCTGGCCGTCAGCGACGACTACAGCCAGGAACAATACTACCTCGCCAGCTACGCCGACGAGGTCTACCTGCATCCCATGGGCGCGGTGCTGCTGACCGGCTACGGCAGTTATCGCAATTACTATAAATCGGCCCTGGATAAGCTGGCGGTGAATTTTCACGTCTTTCGCGTCGGCTCCTACAAAGATTTCGTGGAACCCTACACCCGCGACAGCATGTCCGACGCCTCTCGCGAGCACAATCTGCAGTGGTTGAACCAGCTCTGGGGCATCTATACCAGCCGCGTCGAACACCTGCGCAACCTGCCCAAAGGCGCCGTGGACGACTATATCAGCAACCTGGATACTAACCTGGTGGCCGAGCAGGGAGACTTTGCGGCACTGGCTTTCAAAGCGGGTCTGGTGGATCACCTCGCCAGCCGTCTGGAAGTCCACCAGACACTGCAGGAGAAGTTCGGCCCCAACGCCGACAATACCGGCTTTAAAGCTATTGACTACCGCGACTACCTGGCTCATATCCGCCGCGTGCCGGCCGCGCCCGGCAAGCGTAAGATCGGCCTGCTGGTCGCCTCCGGCGCTATTGTCGACGGCGAGCAGCCCGCCGGCACCATCGGTAGCGACAGCCTCGCACGCCTGTTGCGCCAGACGCGGGAACGCAGCGATCTCAGTGCCCTGGTGCTGCGGGTGGACAGTGGCGGCGGCAGCTCGTTTGCCTCTGAAGTCATCCGCGAAGAGCTGGCGGCCACCCGCCGCGCCGGCCTGCCGATCATTGTCTCGATGGGCAGCGTGGCGGCCTCCGGCGGCTATTGGATCACCGCCGCCGCCGACGAGGTGTGGGCGACGCCGACCACCATCACCGGCTCCATCGGCGTGTTCGGCATGTTCCCGACCCTGGAAAAATCACTGCAAAAACTGGGCATCAGCACCGACGGTCTCGGCACCACTGAACTGGCCGGCGCCCTGCGACTCGACCGGCCGCTGCCACCGATTGCGAAAAACGTGCTCCAGCAAAGTGTCGAGGACGTTTACCGGCGCTTTCTGGTGTTGGTGGCCGAAGCCCGCAATACCACGCCGGAGGCCGTCCACGATATCGCCCAGGGCCGGGTCTGGAGCGGCGCCACCGCCAAAGACCTGGGCCTGATTGACCAGCTCGGCTATCTGCAGGACGCCATTGCCGCAGCGGCGGCGAAGGCCGGTATCAGCGACTACAGTGTGGAGTTGATCGAGCGGCAACTGTCGCCGAAGGAACAGTTGCTCAAGGAACTGGCCAGCGAGTCGGCGCAGTTGCGGATCGGCACCCTCTCAAATTGGGTGCCGCGCAGTATTCGCCAGACCTGGGGGGCGTTGATCGAGCCGTTCAAGCTGCTGGACAGTATGAACGATCCCGGCTACGTCTACGCCCAGTGCCTGGCCTGCCCGCGGCCCTAATAGCTCGGCGGCGCGCGCTAATGGCTATGAGTACAACCGTTGATGGCACCCGCGGCGACACTAGTGACTCAGTCTGCCCAGTGATTGGTACGCGCCCACACCGTCTCCACCTCGGCACCGCCGTCCACTACCGCATAGTGCTCATAGGCGGCGGCGGTCATATCGGCGTGATTCGGTAATATCCGCACCAGAGCGCCGACCGGAAAACGTCCGAAGTCGAGCGGCGCGCCGGATAGGCTGGTGACCAGTCCCAGCTCCTGGCTCACGGCAGTCACCGCCAGATCGCCGAGCGGCGCACCGCTGGCGGCATCGCACACCAGCCCGTAACCGGCATCGAAGTCACGCCCGGCAGTGCTGCGGTCCTTCGACAGGGCCAGGCCCCCGGCATCGATCACCAGCCGGTTGTGGCGCGGCTGGCGCGAGGTGACACTGGCCAGCACCGACAAAGCGATATCGTCCCGCTCACAGGCACCGATACCGGCCTGAAACAAGTCCTGAAACATATAGATACCACAGCGCGCCTCGGTGATACCGGTCAGTTCTCGAGCGTGCAGCACCGCCGGTGTAGAGCCGAAGCTCACCCGCTCGCAATCCAGCCCCGACTCCAACAGCGTTGCCCGCGCGCGCGCCAGCGCCCGCCGGTGGGTTTCTGTGAGATCGGCGGTTTGTGCCGGGGTCTTGCCGTAGGAGGCACCGGCGTAAGACATAATGCCGGCAAAGCGCGTGGCCCGGGACTTTTGTAATAACCGCGCCGCCAGCACCAGGTCCGGGCCGTCCAGCGCCATCCCCGAGCGATAGCCGTCGACGTCGATCTCCAGCGTAAAGGTCAACACCGTATCCCCGGCCAGCGCTTCGGCGGCGGCCACCGCCGCCCGCGCCCCGTCGAGACTGTCGGTCATCAGTGTCAGCCGGCAGCCGTCGCGCACCAGCGCCGCCGCCCGCTGTGCCTTGTTGGGCGCGAAAGGCACGCAGTAATACAAATCGTCGATCCCCGCGGCGTGAAAAAATTCCGCTTCCTTCAAGGTCGATACATTGAAGCCGGTGGCGCCGGCGCGTTGCAACAACGCGGCGATATGCACGCACTTGGGGGTTTTCAGATGCGGTCGCAGCGCCACGCCCAGTGCCGCGGCCCGCTCCGCCATGCGGGAGATATTGCGCTGAACCTTCGAGCGGTCGAGGATCAGCGCCGGGGTTTGCAGATCGGCCAGTGTCGCGGGGGTCATTTAACAGTCTCGTGGGCATAGATCGCGGTGCGGGCCGGCAGCGCCGAGGACATAACGCCGCGGTACATGCCGTTGTGGTTCATGGCAAACACCACCTGCCCGCGGGGGTCGATGGCAATCACTGCGCCTTTGCCGCCGGCCGGACGCAGGATACCCATCATGACCGCCTCGGCAGCAGCCGCCAGGCTCTCGTTACCAAACTCCAGGCGTGCGCAAATATCCCGGGCTACCGTATAGCGCATAAAAAACTCCCCGTGCCCGGTTGCCGATACCGCACAGGAGCCGTTCGAGGCGTAGGTACCGGCCCCAATTACCGGCGAGTCGCCGACCCGCCCGTAGCGTTTATTAGTGCGCCCGCCGGTGGAAGTGCCGGCCGAGATATTGCCGGCACGGTCGAGCACCACCGCACCGACAGTGCCGAAGGCGGTTTCCGGCTGCTCAACAGCGGCGACCTGGCCGGGGTTTTCGGCGCGTTTTTTCAACAGCGCCGCGCGCCGCGCCGGGGTCTGGTAATAGAGGGGGTCGGCCAGTGCCAGACCCTGTTCGGCGGCAAACCAATCGGCACCTTCACCGTGAATCAGCACATTCTCCGTGCGCTCCATCACCGCACGGGCGGCAGTGATGGGATTGCGGATACGCGAGGAGCCGGCAACGGCACCGGCATCCATAGTATCACCGCGCATAATGGACGCATCGTGGCGGGCATTGCCGTGAGTGTCGAGCGCGGCACCGCGACCGGCGTTAAACAGCGGCGAATCCTCCAGCACCTTCAGCGCCGCCTCTATCGCCTCGGGCCCGTCGCCGCCGCGACTGAGCACCGCGGCACCGGCCTCCAGCGCGGCACTGAGCCCGGCGCGATACTGCGCCTCCAGCGACGCCGGCAACTCCACTCGCGGCTTGACTCCCGCCCCGCCGTGCACGGCGATTACCCAGTCGGGCTGTTTGCCTACTGCCGGTGTCTGGACGGCACCCTTGGCGGCCGGTGCGGCGCTGGCGGTAAAGACCGGGGCCGCGCTAACGACGCCGACAACACACAGAACAAACGCTCGAAAAAAGCGCATGATTTCTCTCCTCTGGTTTATTCGATCCTCGGATTTATTCGACTAACTGCCCTGCCGCGACGGCCATCTGCCGGTTACTGTGCTCGGCACCGGGTACGATATCGAGCTGCCAGCCGAAGGCGACACCGAGTTCATCGGCCTTGGCGCGGGCGCGCTCAAAAAACACATGCCCGCGTTCAAAGCGATTCTCTCCCTGGCGCATGGCCTCCGGCGTGCGGCGCAGACTGCTGTGGGCGATATCGATATCGCGATCGCCGAGCAGTACGGTCACATCTCTTTGCAACGCCGCCTTCAGGGCCGCTTCACTGACACCCGCGCCCAGCAGACCATAAGGGTAAGGTTCTTGGGTATCCGGTAGAGTGTACCAGCCGGCGTTGGCGGGAATAAACCGTTTTACCCGCGCCTCGGGTTTGTAAAACAGAAACCGGTGCACAAATTGCGAACCGGCGGAATGCCCGTAGAGAGTGTAGTGGGTCTGATCGCTATTCAGTGCGTCGACCACCCGGGTAAACAGCGGCTCAATGGCCGAGAATGACCACAGCGCCTCATCCCGGCGCCGCTGCCGGGTCTCGTCGCTGAATACATAGCCGAGATTGTAACCGGTGGCGCCGTCAAAATGCTGCCGGGAAAACTCCGGTACTATGGCGATAAAACGGTTTGCCTCGGCAACCGGCGCCCACTCCTCCATATAGCGATCGCCGTCGCGGCCGGTGCCGTGCATGACAATGGCAATGGGCAGTGTCGCGGCCTCGGCCCCGGTGGGGATATAAGTCCAGACCGGGATCGCCGGTCCCTTCCACTCGGTAAATGTAAAGCGGCCCTTGCCGCCGTCGAGCCAGTCGGTAAAGTGCCACGCCGGGGGTTCAACGGGGACAGCGGTGGACGGTTCAGTGGACAGCTGAGGGGAATGTTCTTTAGCAGTCTCGGCGACCGGCGCGCCGGTAACCGTCTCGCCGCTTTTTTCACAGCCGCTCAATACCAATATCAGGACCAGGACAACATACTGACAACGTTTAAACCGATGCATAAAAGACAAAATATCAGCTACCTCCATCAGCGAAATGCCCGCCGAAGGCGGGCGATCGGGGTTGTGTGTGTGGTGGTGTTAAAAATCAGTGCGTATCTGCAAGTAGAACTCTCGCCCCCGCAACGAGTGTACGGAGGTGTAAAAACCGCGCGACTGGTCGGCCAGCGGCGGCGCCTCATCGGTCAGGTTGTTGACGCCCAGGCGGATGCGCGTGGTGCGATCCTCTACTGTGCTGAAGCGCGCACGAAAGTCAACATAGGCATTGAAACGAGTCTGGCTGTCGACTTCGAAGAAGTCAATTTCACCGTCGCCGTCGATATCGGTATCGTCAACGCTGGTATCGAAGAAACCGGACACATAGCGCGCGCTGGCGGCAGCGCTCCAGGGCCCTTTGCGCCAGGTGAGCGAGGCGGAGCCGCGCCACTCCGGATTGCCGTCGACCTCGACCTGATCCACCGACAACGAGGAAAACTCAGCGGCAAAGCGCGGGTCGTTAACCAGATCCACCAGTTCCTCACTGCGAAAAACATCCAGCTTCTCAAGCTTCGACACATCGACCCGAAAGTTAAACGAGCCCGCCCGCTCGGTCTCGATACGCGCCGCCAGACCGATATCGATACCCTCGGCCTCCTGGCGGTCGAGGTTGATAAACGGATTATTGACGAACAATACCTGGCCGGCAACGGGCACCTGTGCATTGGGGTTGGCAGCGTTGTATTCATCGAACCGCACTTGATCATCGGCGGTAACTGGGGCGCGAATCACATTGGGATTGCTGCCGCCTTCCAGGCGGCGCACAAAATCCACCGCCAGGCCCTCCTGTACACCGAAGACATCGATCACGTCAGTCTGTTCGAAACGCCAGAAGTCGAGCGTAAAATCCAGTTTGTCCAGCCACTCGGGCTCAAACCACGCGGTCGCGTCCAGCGCCAGTCCGAACACCAAGGTCTCGGTATCCTCGGGCTTGAGGTCCGGATTGGAAATCCGCACCGAGCGCAAATTGGCGTTGCCGGTGTCCTCGGGATTACCGATCGCCTCGTCGCGTACGAAATCCACAAAACCGTCGTCGAGACGACTGGTATCGCCGCGGTTGAGCTGAATCAAATTGGGAGCACGGAAACCTTCAGAGTAGGCCGCCCGCAGGTTTAAACCGCGGATGGGAAAATACGACAGCGCGATTTTCGGCGTCGCCACCGACTCGTCGATATCGTCAAAATGCTCGGCGCGCACCGCCAATTGCAGATTGACTTCATTGCTGACCAGCCCGCCCGACGGCGCCACCAGCGGTATCAGGGTCTCGGCAAAGGCCGCCAGCACATTGCGATCGGCATCGGAGTCGGCCGTGGGGCTGACACCGACAATATCGGAGACGCCGCTGCCGTTGCCGTCGAACTGCAAGGTGCCGTCAATACGCGGGTCGCGGTCTTCGTCATAGGCTTCGTTGCGAAAATCCACCCCGAAGGCCGCGCCCGCATCGCCGGCCCAAGTGCTGAAAAGGTTGGCGTTGCTGACCCGGAAATCCGCTGTCAACAGCGACGTCATACCCTCGCCTTGCACAGTCACCTGCACCGCCCGCAACTGTTCGGCGGTGTTGGCATTGGAGCCGAACGGATTCAGCGCATCCGGAGTGGAGCGCGCCAGCGCCTCGTTCAGCAGCGTTTTGGACATGCGGTTTTCGCGATCTTCGGTTCTGTTTTCGCTGTAGCCGAGCGCACTCTCCCAATCCCAGTCGCCAAAATCGCCGCGGGCGCCGCCGAGTACCCGAAAGGTATCGGACTTCGTTTCAATAATACGCGGGCCGCCGGCCTGGGGGCGCCAGTTGCGGATCAACAGCTCATAACCCTCATCGGGCACATCACCGTCTGCGAGTTCGTCCAGGCGCCGCTCGGTACCGAGCGCACCGAACGGATTATAAAAATTAGTGCGCGGCACCACGATACCGTCGGACAGGCTCACCGGGCTGGCCGCGCGCTGGGCTTCGGTCTCGGAGCGGTAATACAACACCTCGGCGAACCCCTGAACGCCGTTGTCGAAATCGTGCTCGACCATGGTATAGAGATTGAGGCGATCGGCATCGGAGATCAACTGGCGCCCGCGGGCCGTGCGGGAATCGACGGCGATCTCCAACCCGCGACCGAAGCTGTCCAGCGGCTGCAGGCCGTTGAAATCATAGCGCAGTTGAGTCGGCAGGCTGCGTTCACCGATGGCCATGCAACCGTCGACCGTCTCGCCGATTGCTATCCGCGAGCGCCCGTTAAAATCGCAGGGTTGAATATGGAAGGTGCCGCCCCTGGTGAGATTTACCTCATCCGGGTCCAATCCCAGCTCTGCAGCCCTGACGGGATCGAGATTGACATCCACGTCTTCAAATATGCCCGACTCGCGGTCGAACGAACTGATTACCTCGAAAGTGCCAAGCGGTGAATTGCTTGACGTATTCCTGAAGTCTGATGACTCCGCATAGGGCGAATCGCCCAACAGCGCGCGCTTATCGACATTGCTGAACTGGGGGCCGAGTTCATTGGCGTAAACACCGTCGCGGGTATAGAAAGAACCCACCGTAATGGCCCGGGTGCGGCCGCCGTTAAAATCGAAGCCGAACGCAAAGTCCATCGATAACTCATCGGAATTGGTGCCCTCGAGTTGGTCATACCTGACGGTAAAGCGCGATTGTTCGAGGTCCGGCGAGAGAATCGTGTTGACCACCCCCGCGGTGGCGTCGGCGCCGTAGAGCGCCGAGGCGCCGTCCCTGAGCACCTCCACCCGCTCGATAGCGGCGGCGGGAAACGCATTGACGTTAGTGACCTGGCGCGGCACCGAACCGACATCCTGATTGATACCGTGGGCGGTAATGCGGCGGCCGTTCAACAGAATCAGCGTATTGCCGGTGCCCAGGCCGCGCAGATTGACGGTGGCGACATCGCCGCGCGCATCGTTGGGCCCGTCGGAGGAATCGTTGATTTCAAACGAACCGGCTTGCGGCAGATTCGACAGAATATCACCGGTGCCGTTTTCGCCCAGTGCGGCCAGGTCGTCGCGCGACAACGTCGTCACGGCGATGGCGCCGGAGTCGGAAGCGCCTTCAATACGGCTGCCGGTCACCGTGATCTGCTCCATCACCTCCAGCGCCTGGGTGCTGTCGCCATCATCATCGATGACGACCGGGATGGAGCGCAGTTCAGTCGCCGGTGCGGCGGCACCATCGCGTGTCGAGGTGATGGTCAGGGCGCCGCTGGCATCGCGGGAAGACTTCAGGCCGGTGCCGCCGAGCAGTTTGGCCAGCGCCTCTTCCGGCGCCATAGCGCCTTGCACCGCCGGTGCGGTTTTACCGTCGACCAGTTCCGCCGGCACCACCAACACAATGCGCGATTGCTCGGAATACAGCACCAGCGCCCTCGCCAGCGACTGCGCCTTGATATCGAAGGTCGTTGTTTGTGCCTCCCCCGCACTGCTGCTCTGCGCCTGCGCCTGCGCCTGCGCCGGCAGGCCGAACACCGATGTTGCAACAACCGCCGCAACAATCCCGGATGCCCCCAATGCTTTTCTCAGACTCATACCGCTAGGTTCGTTCATATCGCTCCCCGTATCTCATTGTTGTGGTAGCCGGGCACGCCTCTCAGAACGCCGGCTTTTTACGGGTATGACGTGCAGAAACGCGGATTATCCAGAATCGCGGTATTTTTTATTTTTTTCGATTGGGCGGCGGGCGACCGGCCACTAGCGAACCCGGTGCAACACGACCCGATCGTCATCGGAGTAGTCGGCGCGGATCGGTTGCGAGGCGGTGAGACCGGCAATAAACCGGTCGACAGCGTCGGCGCCGAAGGAGGCGGTCACGCGGATATGTTCGAGATCGGACGAGGCGAAGACAATCTGCCGGTCATTGTAGCGGTTGGCATCGGCGGCGATCTCCGCCAGGCTCGCGTTCTCGTAGCTGAGCCAGCCCCGCCGCCAGGCGGCGGCGGTATCCGGCTCGACAGCGGTCCGGGTCTGCTCGGCGGTGCCGATCAACGCCACCACCTGCTCTCCGGCCCGCAGTACCTGCGCCGCCGACACCGGCTCAACCGGTTGTGTGGCCGATTTTGTGGTAGGGGGCCGCAGTACCTCGACCACACCTTCCAACACCGCCACCCGCACCTGCTGCGGTCCGTGCCGGACATCAAACTTGGTACCCACCACCCGCACCAGGCGATCGCCGACGACCACCAGGAACGGCCGCTCGGGATCGGCAACCACATCGAAGAACGCCTCGCCCTCCAACAGCGTGACACGCCGCGTTGTCTCGGAAAAATCCGTCTCGATCTTGGAGCGACCGCCGAGAACCACAGTGCTGCCGTCGGGCAACTGCAGGTCGCGCGTCTGTGCCACCCGGGTCTCAAATGCCGGCGTCGCCTCCAGCGGCCACTGCGTCGTCAGCAACAGCGCAACCATCAGGACGGCAGCCAGCGCCGCCACCGGTGCCAGCGCCGGGGTGCGCAGGCGCCGGGCTGCAGGCGGCGGCACGGCAGGCGCTGCAGTATTGATATCAGTGCTGGCATCCATACCGATATCAACGCCGGCATCAGCGCCGGCATCAATCTCGATATCGGCAAGCGCCTCGACCAGGGTCAGGTCCCCCATCAGTTGCTCGTAATCGCGATAGGCCTTGGCGTGCGCCGGATCGGCGCTCACCCAGGCCTCAAAATCCACCAGGCGCACCGGATCGACAGCACCGGAGTGCAGGTAGAGGACCCAACCGCGGGCTATTGCTTCAATGCTGTCACTATCTTCCATAACACCACCCATATCGTCTCTATACTGTCAATCGGACGTTTATGAAATTTGTTTTAGCGCCCTGGCCAGAGTTGCCAGTGCGGTGTCCAGTTGTCGGTAAACATCACCGTAAGACCAGCCCGTCTCCTCGGTGATCTGCTTGAAGGTGTAACCGCGATAGCGGTGCAGGCTGAGCACCACCTTCTGTTTGTGCGGCAGCCGGTCAATGGCGCGCCGAACCCGGTCGAAACGCCGCTTCTCTAGTAAGACGCGTTCAGGGGACAACTCATCCAATTTTAGCTCGGAAGACTGCGCCAGTACCGACTGGGCATACTTCAGGTGACTTTTGTCCTTGCGCTTCTGGTCGAGCACGATATTGCGCGCGGTAGTAAACAAAAACGCGCGCGGGTTGAGCACCGCATCCGGATCGTCCAGACTCACGTAACGGGTGAAGGCCGCCTGGGCGACATCTTCCGGGTCCGGGGGACCCGGCCCGAAAGTGCGGCGCACGTGTGCGCAGAGTTCCTGCCAGAAATGGCGATACAGCTCGTCGAAAGTGAGAACCTCCGGCGCGGCAGTGCAGGCACCCGCAGGCAGTTTCCCCTTCGACGATACTTTAGTCATGGTAAGCTACTCGACACGCTCTACTCGATGCACCCAAGCGCAACGGCTTTTGTTATGCGCTGGTTCTCTTCAATTATCGGGCTTGTTCGGTCACCGGCTTATTCAATTGCCGGGCTTCTCGAATAGACCACTGCGCTTCTCAGCCAATTAACCTCTCAATCAATTAATGCCCCAACCATTGGGCTTTTCGTTTATTGAGCTGTTCAATTGCTGGGCTGTTCAACCGGTGATCTTAACGATTGCAAAGCTCTTCGTTCACTAACTTACTGTAATTTTTAGTAAGTGGTATCACTTGGGTCACGCGCTCGACCCACGGTCCGGCGGACCGACTGGCACGTCTAGCTGAATATATGGTATAGACGCCATTGCCGATCTGCAATAGCGGCTATAAATTCAACACCCGTTTGACAAAGGGAATGGTGAGGCGGCGCTGCTCCGCCAGGGAGGCGTCATCCAGGCGGTTGAGGCAATAGAACAACTCATTGGTATCCCGGGGGGCGCGGTGCAGAATGTACTGGGCCACCTCATCGCTCAAATCCAGCCCGCGGGCGGCGGCGCGTGCCTGCAGCGCTGCCTGCTTGTCGTCATCGCTCATCCCCGTCACCTGGAACGCCACGCCGGAACGCAAACGCGAGGCCAGGTCCGCCAGTTCCACCGGCAACTCGGCAAGACTGCAATGCGCCGCCGCCAGCAGACAGTTGCGCTGGTCGTGCAGGCGATTGAACAAATGGAACAGCGCCCGCTCCCACTGGGCTTGACCGGCCACCGCCTGCAAACCGTCGAGACACAGCAAATCCACACTTTCGAGGCCCTCGAGCAGAGCTTGCGGCGTAAAGCCGACCATCTCGCGCAGAGGTAAATACTGGGCCGTCAGCCCCCGGAAGTGACAGGCGTGACAGGCAGCCTGCAGAAGGTGGGTAAGGCCGACCCCCGCACCACCCCAAAGATAGACATAAGTCTCCCCGCCCTCACCCTGTGCCTGGCCCCTTAAGGTTTTGACCACCTGGGCGTTGCCGGTATTGGGGCGGGTATAGAAATTATCGAAGGTGGCATCGTCGTTTAGCGACACCCCCAGGGACAATTGTCGTGGCGGACAATTTTTCACCTCCGTTGCCGTCACCGGGCACCGGGCCCCGCCCAGCGGTAGCGCAAGGGGTTGTGGATGCTGCCCCGCGGCCCCAGTTGCCAGGGCATCGCCGTGCCGGGCTCGGCGGTGCCGGGCTGGGCGGTGCCGGCACCTGGCGTGATAACAGCATCGCTCGGTACCAGTTGCCGGTCCAGTGCCAGCGCATTGAGCAACAGCCCCAGATCGCCGTCGGTGTAGAGGTGCAGCAACAGGTCGTCACCGCGCACTGCCGCCAGGTGCGCGCGGCGCACCACGGCGAGCTTCTGCAGATAATCCAACACCCGCACGTAGCGGGTGAAATCGGCAACCCCGGTCAACTGCATGACTACAGCGCCCGAGTCGTCGTCGCCCGGCACTATCGCATACATGCCGGCCAGGTGATCCGCCACTTGGTTGACGCCTGCGGCGATCACGGTGTCGAGCGCAAAACCGACGCTGTCGAACAGCCGGCTCTGCCCTTTGTGCAGCAACAGCCAGGTAGCCCGCCATTCACCCTGGGAGGTGCGACTGTAACGCCCCACCAGCACCGCATCGGACTGGTAGCGCCGGGAGGCGGCCAGAATCCTGTCCTCCGCCAGGCGCCAGGCCGCCTCGCCGGGCAGCGCTACGCGGTCTTCGAGGTCCAGCAACGGCGCCAGCAGCGGTAAACCGCGCCGCGCGGCCGCGGCGTTGAGCGCATCCAGGGCCTGCGGATCATCCGCAGGGCCCGCCAGGTGGCGGCCCTGGCCCGCACCATCCACCACCATCCACACCAGCAGGCTGGGCCGGTTGGCCGGCCACACCGGCAGGCTCGCCTGCCGCAACAGTCGCTCCACACCCTGGGGTGAAAATTTCAGGATCAGGCGGCTGGCCGGCACCTCCTTATCGTCAATCGTCAAGGTCTCATCGGTGGAGGCGTATTGAAACTGGTAGACATACTTTTGCGCCCGGCGCATGCCGTCAATCACCGCCTGCGCCTGCAATGCGCTCAGCGTGCCGGATATACGTACGACCACCTCGGCCAGACCGTCGGTAGCGGCTTGCGCCCGCTCGCGGGAACTTTGCGAGGCAACCAGCGTTTCCGTCTGGTAGAGGTCGACGAGTTGCTCCGCCCGCCCGAAAGCACTCGCCAGGCACGCCACCAGCGCGACAGCAGCCAGCCACCGGCGCCGCCAACCCTCTGCCTTTTCAAAACTGGCCTTTTTGTTAAAACCAGCCTTTTTGTTAAAACCAGCCTTTGTGCTAAAACCGGCCTTTGCAAAAACGTATGTGTAGAACAAATTGATTCCGAAACGGGCGGGCAGGTGCCGCCGCGTTCATTCCCCCAGTGGTATCGCCGTAAGGCCGGACATTGTAAACAGGCTGGCCGCCAGACACTAGTGCGCTGCCTCACACTTGCGTGCGCCGGACCGGATATGGCACGGATCGCCGGCCCCTCCCCGCCGGGCTAATAGGGCCTGTCTACACTAACTGAGTTAGTGTAGACAGGCCCTAGTTCGCTGTGCGCGACCTTGGTAGAATACGCGCCTTTGCCGACCCACCCACCCCCGCAACGAGTTCACTTATGACCGATTCCAAGCCGTCGCTGAGCTACAAGGACGCCGGTGTCGATATCGACGCCGGCAACGCCCTGGTAGACCGTATCAAAGACGTCGCCAAACGCACCCGCCGCCCGGAGGTGCTGGCCGGACTGGGTGGCTTTGGCGCCCTCTGTGCCCTGCCCGGCGGCTACCGGGAACCGGTGCTGGTGTCCGGTACCGACGGGGTCGGCACTAAGCTGCGCCTGGCCATGGACCTTAATCTGCACGCCACCATCGGCATCGACCTGGTGGCCATGTGCGTTAACGACCTGGTGGTGGCCGGCGCCGAGCCGCTGTTCTTCCTCGACTATTACGCCACCGGCCAGCTCAATGTCGAAGTCGCCGCCGCGGTGGTGAGCGGTATCGGTGCGGGCTGCGAGCAGGCGGGCTGCGCCCTGGTGGGCGGCGAGACGGCCGAAATGCCGGGGATGTACACGGGCGAGGACTACGATCTGGCCGGCTTCTGCGTGGGCGTGGTGGAAAAGTCCGAGATTCTCGACGGCAGCCGGGTGGCAGCCGGCGACGCGCTGATCGGCCTGGCCTCGAGCGGTCCCCACTCCAACGGCTACTCACTGGTTCGCAAAATCATCGAGGTCAGCGGCGCCGACCTGAACCAGCCACTGGCCGGCCGGACCCTGGGCCAGACCCTGCTGGAACCGACCCGAATTTACGTCAAACCGCTGCTGCAACTGCTGCAACACAGCCAAGTCAATGCCCTCTCCCATATCACCGGCGGCGGCCTGCTGGAGAACCTGCCGCGGGTGCTGCCCGCCGGTACCAAGGCGGTAATCGATACCCGCGCCTGGGCGCAGCCGGCGGTTTTCGACTGGCTGCAGCAACAGGGCAATGTGGCCGCGCGGGAGATGTACCGCACCTTTAACTGCGGTATCGGCATGGTGGTGTGCGTGCCGGCCGACACCGTCGAACAGGCCCTCGACTTGCTAAATGACGCTGGTGAGACCGCGCTGCTGATCGGCAGTGTCGCCACCGCCGCGCCCGCTGACGAACAGGTGGAATTGATCGGGGCGCAGGCACGCCTATGACCGCGATGACCGCCGGCACCACCAACGTCGTGGTGCTGATTTCCGGCAGCGGCACCAACCTGCAAGCACTGATTGACGCCCGCGACCGGGGCGTCCTCAACGCCGAACTCTGCGCCGTTATCAGCAACAGACCTGACGCCTATGGATTGCAGCGGGCCGAGCGCGCCGCTATTGCAACCGAGGTGCTGGACCACACGGCCTTTGCCAGCCGCGACGCCTTCGACGCCGCCATGGCGGCCCTGATCGACGGCTACCGGCCGGATCTGGTGGTACTGGCCGGGTTTATGCGCATCCTGACCCCCGCTTTCGTTCAGCGCTACGCGGGCCGCATGCTCAATATTCACCCATCGCTGCTGCCCAAATACCAGGGTCTGCACACCCACCGCCGGGCCCTGGAGGCCGGCGACCGGGAGCACGGCGTCACCGTGCATTTCGTCACCGAAGAACTGGACGGCGGGCCGGCGGTGATTCAGGCCCGGGTGCCGGTGCGCCCGGGCGACACCGTGGAGACCCTCGCCAACCGGGTCCGGCAGCAGGAACATATTATCTACCCGATGGCGGTGCAGTGGTTCAGCGCTGCCCGCCTGCGCATGGCAGACAACCGAAGTTGGCTGGACGGTGAACCTTTACCCCGGCATGGCTATCTAATCGATAACACGGGATAATGGTCGCGCAGGCTCCCGGCCACACAGGCGCGGCCGGCTTTACGGGACGAGACGGTATTAATGATTGATATTGGACTACCCAGCTTTGAACGTTTAATCAGGTGCGCGGGCCTCGCCTGCCTGGGTCTCGCCGTTATGTGGCCCGCCGCGACCGGCGCCACCACCGGCCTGCTACCGAAAAATTTCACGGCCAAATATGAAGCCAGCTTCAAAGGCGTGCCGATTACCGCGGTGCGCTCGCTGAAAACCCTGGACAACGGCTTGCAGGAATTGCGGTTTTCCGCCGATTCCTGGCTCGCCAATATCGACGAATTCAGCCACTTCCGCTGGAATGAACAGGGCCAGGTGGTGCCGAAGAACTACGAATATCACCGCGAAGGTCTGGGCCGCGACCGCCACGCCATCCTCAGCTTCAACTGGGAGGACAAACGGGTCGTCAACAACGTACAGAACAAACCCTGGACCATGGACCTGCCGGCAGAGGCACTGGACAAACTCAGCTACCAGATTCAATTGCGCCGCGATCTGTTGAATAACAAACAGTCCGGACGCTATATCGTAGCCGACGGCGGCAAGATCAAACACTACCTGTTCGAAGTGGTCGGCGAAGAGGTATTACAGACACCGGTCGGGCGGCTGCACACCATAAAAGTAAAACGCGTACGAGAAAAGAGCAACAAACGCATCACGCATCTGTGGCTTGCCAAAGACTGGAATCTGTTGGTGGTGCGCATCAGCCAACAGGAAAAAGACGGTAAACCCTACGAAATTATTCTTGCCAAGGCCAAGATCGACGGCGAAGCGGTAAAAGGATTTTAGTGCCTTTAACGACTGCATCAACTACATCAACTACAGACGCAGACCTCCCAACGCCTGCATAAAAACAAAAACGCTCGGCCACACACAGGCCTAACAGTTCACTCAACCCGGGAAAATACCCATGAATATCAGTGCAAAAAAAGTGGCCAGCATCCACTACACCTTAACCAATGATGCCGGTGAGGTGCTGGACACCTCCAAAGACCAGGAACCGCTCGCCTACCTCCACGGCGCACAAAACCTGGTGCCTGGCCTGGAAAAAGAACTGGAGGGCAAAGCAGTCGGCGACAAGCTGGATGTGGTGGTGGAACCCGCGGAAGGCTACGGCGAAAAAGACCCGCAGTTGATTCAGGCGGTGCCGCGCACCATGTTCGGCGGCACTGACAATATCGAAGTGGGTATGGCGTTTCACGCCGAAACGCAACACGGCCGGCAGACGGTTGAAGTGGTCGAGGTCGACGGCGACAACGTCACCGTTGACGGCAATCACCCGCTGGCCGGCGTGCGGCTCAATTTTGCCGTGGAGGTGACCGATATCCGCGAGGCCACTGAGGAAGAACTACAACACGGCCATGTGCACAGCGCCGGTGGTTGCGGGCATTCCCATTAACCGATTCATTGCCATGAACATCAGCATAGACTGTTAAAAGGCGTGCCTTGTCGGAGCTGATCGAGCCCTTAAAGACCGAGCCCTTAAAGACATCGGGGCCGGTCGAAAAGACGCAGCAGGCATTCACAGCTGACGGCCTGTAACGCCGTATACTCGTCCTGGTTCAGGTGAAAGCGAGCGGCCCCAAAGCACAAAGAATGAGAGCACGCTGTGTCCGATGGTCTTAACACGACCGAACCCGCAGCGTGGTGTTCCGCTGGGTACACCATAATTCAATTACCAATCCCTCGCTCTCGATTGAACTCTGACTCCCACCAACTTTGAGACCGGGCCAAATGCCTCAGCCACCATAATATTGCCGCTAACAGCGTTATAGGTGATGCCATTCGGCGATTGTACACGCCGGCTGGCTTTGAGAATGCGCGAATTACCACTGGGACGAATCATGTGAAGAGTGCCTTCACCAATATTGGTTGCGTAAATTCTGTTCTTGCTGTATTCAAGATGCCCGATGGCGAAACCAGACGCCGCGGGCAAAGCGGTAATCAAGAGCTGATTTCCATGTTGATCAATCTTTACGACAGCACCATCAGAAGTGTTTGCCACGTACAAATTTTTATCTCCATCAATGGTAATACCCACTGGCGCATTCAAATAGACGCCGGCAGAAAACACCAGGGTATTTCCCTTTGAGTCAATTTTTAGAATAGTGTCCCCGCCACTGCCACCAACACCAAAATGCGCGACATAAAGATTACCTTCGGTATCGGATGTAATGCCGGACGGCCCTTCGAGTACTGTCGCAAAATCAGACACCTCACCGGCGGGTGATATTTTACTGACTTTCGCGGCAGAGTAGTTAGTGACATAAAGACTGCCGTCTGCGGTTTGAGTGATATCTATTGGTCCCTGAAAACCATCCGCAAAAGTGGTAACCACGCCACTATCGGAAATTCTGTAAATACGGGAGCCGCCGAATCCGGCTGCAGCGTATATTGTGCCGTCATCGACAGCGTGAATTCCATCAAAAGTTAGTACAGCAAGCGGCAGATCATTTTTTGCACCTGCACAAGTCGCCGCAGTGAATAAAAAGCATATAGCGGCAGCAAAAGACTTTGGTATAAACATGACAACCTCGACCTAAACACGATGAGAGGGCACTAAGCTTCCTTTGAACACAAACGCCTGCTCAAGCACTTTGTGTTAAAACCGGATATTGGTGGGATAAAACACCGGGATTCAGGGACGAAATGCCGCAGCTTCGGGAAACAGCTCTACCAGAGGGCTAATGACAACACCCTCGAGACATTAGATGAAGCCAACCGTGTCACCAGTCTGCCAGGGGTGGATCTCAACATCTGTAAACGGCAAAGTTTATATAGGTTAAGCAGGATAGGAAGTAATCGCTAGCACCACAATTATTATGCTACTATCAGCCGCCATGTTGTCTCTTAACGTAAAACGTCTCGCCATAATGTTTGGGCTTTGGGTTGGTTTCGGCGCCCTGCACTTAATGTTTGTTCGTTTTGATTACATACGAGCCGCCGCTTCTAACGCTGCACCATTACTCACGGATTTGCTGCACTATCTCCCAACCTATGCCAGTTGGTCGATTATCTGTTATTTCGTCTATAGCCTGAGCGAATGGTTGTTACTCAAGAAGAAACTGCATTACCTGACCATGACCTTTATTGTCGGTTTAGTTTTGTGGTTGCCTGCTTTCTTTTATATCGACGCCACCATCGCCTACTGGCTGGGCATCAGGGAACATGAAAGCATGGCAAACGTCCTGGCCACTTTGAGCTACCAGATGATATTTTTCTACACAACCATATACATCTTAATGTGTGGGTTTTGCCTGGCGGCATCTCTATATCACTACTCCAAAAGAATACTAATCGAAAAGCTAAAGGCGGAAAAAAGAGCAGCCGAGCAACAGTCTTATCTCTCCAACCTGCAGGTACGGGCCCTGCAATCACAATTGAGCCCTCATTTTCTTTTCAATTCGCTGGGTTCAATCAGTGCGTTGGCACGCATGGACAATAGAGAAGCTGTAGTCACCGCGATAGCGAGCCTGGGAGATTTGCTGCGCTTCGCTGTCGAAGCAAACAGCCGAACCACCATTACGTTACAGGAGGAAATCGCTTTTGTGAGAAACTATGTCGCCCTGCAAGCGCTGCGCTTCATCGATCGCTTTGAATTCGACATCACTGCCCCGAGCTTTGCTTTGAGCATACCTACCCCCCCTTTCGCCATACAACTACTGGTGGAGAATGCCTTTCTCCACAGCGTCAGTCTCGACGCAGACTTCGCCCGCATCCACGTGGACATTAGAGCTGCAGATGCTTTACACGTTAACATCAATGTGATCAATACACCCACAATCGGAGGCGGGTCGAAAAAAGGATTGGGGTCAGGCCTTAACAATCTCAAAGAACGCCTGACTGTACTTTACGGTGAATACGCCAGCTTGACACAACGCCATACCGCTCAATGCCATGAGGTGACCTTACGACTTCCTATGCGAGGTAACAATGACTAAATTGCGTGCCGTTATTATTGACGATGAACCTCTGGCAAGACTAAATATTAGCGACGCGCTCGGGGCGTTCCCCGAGATATCCGTTGTCGGCGAGTTTTCCAATGGCGACATACCCTCGGAGACACTGGCGATCTTAATGCCAGATATCCTGTTTCTTGATATCGAAATGCCAACAGTTAATGGTATTGAGTTAGCCTCCCGCATTCTGGCAACACACCAGCATACGGCTATCATTTTTGTCACCGCTTATGACAAGTATGCGGTTCAGGCATTTGATCTTCATGCCATCGACTACCTTCTCAAACCCTTTGATTCTCCACGCTTCGCGCAGGCGGTAGAGCGGGCAAAAACCAATCTGTCTCTGATTAGTCCGTATTTGGCCGCCGAGCAGCTAAAGCAGTTAACACACTCACCCTACATCACTCGACTGATTATCAAGACAACGGGGTCCGTAAGAGTCATTGCGGTTGATGATATTCGCTGGCTGCGCTCTTCAGGCAATTACGTCGAGGTACATCACCGGGAAGGCATGCATCTCCATCGTACAACACTGGCATTTATTGAAAAACACATCGACAACTCGATCTTTTGTAAAGTTCACCGCACTGCAATTGTCCGCCTGGGCGAAATAAAAGAGATTAAGGTCTCGGATCATAACAAATACAGCATTGTCCTGCACAGCGGCGACAATGTACCACTGAGCAAGGTTTACCGAGAGAAGCTTATGCTGAAACTAACCGGCATCAGTATGGTGTGACAGAGAGCTTACCCGCCAATTGAGAATCGTGATGTTCGAATTTCTGCGGTTACGACAGTTAACCCTTAATCCGGGCGTTGACGCTTATAGGCACTCAAAACCCGCCTGACGCCCTCGTCCATATCCATATTGGCCTTAAAGGCTGACAGTAGTGGAAAATTATCCAGCCCAAGCGAGGTTCTCGACAGCCAGCGCGTTAGCACATACAGATAGGGATCGGCAACACTACGACAAGGACCAAAGACATAGGGACCGGTAAAATGATCATCGGTGAGATCGAAAAGACGCAGCAGTCGCTCACAGCCGACGGCTTGCAATACCGCATGCTCGTCCTGGTCCGGATGAAAACGGGCGGGCCAAAAGTACGGGGCGAAGGCACCATGCAGCTCCGTAGCATAGAATGACAGTGTTTCCAACAGTTTGGCTCTGCCAAAATTGTCTCTCGCAGGCAAAGGAAAGTACTCCGGTCTTTGCGCGTCAACATAAGTCAATAGTGCGGTGGTCTCTGTCAGGACCTTGCCATCGTCAAATATCGCCGCCGGTACTTTTCCGAGTGGGCTCACCTGCAGATACTCCAGGCGGTTGTTATCGCCGCCGGCAAGTACCTTGACCTGGTAGCTGAATTCAGCCCACTCCAGGGCAATATGCACAGCCAGGGCACTGGTTTCTGACATCGAGTAAAGTGTCAGCACAGGTTTCTCCCAAAACAAAATTATCACTGTTACTAAGGTTATTCGATGATGTCAAAAAGCTCTTTCAAATCTCTGCACGTTTCAGATTCCAGCGTCTGGCAGAAAGTCGATATTTATAAAAATCAATAACTTAGCTTATCTATCGGCTCAAGAATTACTCTGCTTCCGGGCATATGAAAGACCTCCATCCATGAAACGACGACGATGGGCAACACCCAAGGCAACTGCGATGCTGTCCCATGACCAAAATCATCGAGCCGATCGCCCATCCGGATGACACTAAACCGTATCGCTTACGCTCGCGGTTGAACTACCCGTCCGGTTTTGATCGTGTCGATACGGCCTGTGTATCTGTCATTCGCGGTCGCGGCGAGGAATTGCTGCACACCGTCGAAGTCGATCATGAGTTATTGGTCATTCCGACCCGGCCCTTGCGGGTTTCCGTTTCGGCAATACCGGCTGATACTTTTATATTGCGGGTCTGCCCTTACACCGTGTGCCTGTTGCAATCGGGATTGAAGTTCGATTTCGATTATGCCCGATGCGAAGAGCTGCTACTGATCGAGGTGGAATCGAGCTGGTTTTCAAGCGTGAGGGCGCGCTGCGTATCCGGTGATCTGAACATAAGCGGACCCATAGACACCATTCTTCATCCGGATATCCCTCCGCTGATCCATTCCATTGAGCGGCATTTGACTTTTCCGCAATGTCCACATGAACCTTATGTGGAAATGCTGGCGGAGTTGTTAATCGCAAGAATCCTGTGGTATCTCCAAAATACCGGCCCGCAGATTATGTCGAGTAGCGGGCTGACTAATGGCAATCTCCACACTGTTTTGATGAGGATCGAAGATCAGTTGGACCAATGCATCCTGGTGAGTGACCTGGCGCGATCGGTGTCCATGCCCCCGGCCCGCTTTACCCGCGCCTTCAAGGCAACGCTCGGACTGTCGCCACAACGCTATATACTTCAACGGCGCGTGCTGCGCGTTCAGGACTTGCTTGAGGACACACAAATGACCCTGGCAGATGCGGCTTTGGAAGCGGGTTTCTCCAGCCAGGCGCATATGACTGCCATGTTTGCGCGCCAGTTTGGCATCACCCCCGGCGAGTACCGCAAACACCTGGGGTCAAAAGCGGGCTAGGACAGCACTAGTCTAAATTCAGCGGGTGTGGTCCCCATGCGTTGCGAAAACAACGTAGTCATATGCGCCTGGCTGGAAAACCCGGCTGCAAAAGCAATTTCCGCCAGCGACATTTTCGATTTTCTCAGCAGCATCTCGGCGCGAGTCAGACGCCGGTCGATGACCCACTGGTAGGGAGAACGCCCGGTGCGCGCTTTGAAGGCTCGCGAAAAGCTGTGTTCGCTCATATCGACCAGCCTGGCGAGTGATTTCATACGCAGATTGGTTTCGATATTGCTATCGACATACTGGCATATGAGATCGTAGTGTCGGTCGGATAGGAGAGCGGGTTTGACGGTCTTGGCCCGACTTCGACGACCGGCGGCGAGGGACAAGATGCGTGATGTCAATATCATCAGATTGGCATCGATAAAAAGCGAGCCGCGCAGGAGCCGGCGGTTGGCTTCCGCCCAGCACTCCTTGACGACTTGTTTGACAATGGCATCTGTGTGCGCATCACTCAACAGTGACTCAATTGACGGGCCAGACAGGCCGAGGTCGGTGGCAGCGTTATCGAAATAACTTGTCGGAATCCCAAGCCCCATGATTCGATGATCAAGATACACATCATAGTCGGCTTTGGTCTCGGGCGGCACGATAACAAACCCTCCCCGCGGCATAGGCATTTCGCGTTTGCCGACACCGAGGTCTGCACTGGCCAGCACGGGACTGCCAATATTGAGCTGTAAATTGTAGGTTGAGGTCGCCTCGTCCGGAAAACAACCTTCCGGTTGCTGAGTGAGAAACATGCCGATAGTGTCTTTTCCTTCTAACAGGCGTGCCTCGCGCAGATAAACCCCGTACACGCGTCGATAGAAGGCGAGGTAATCATCCAAGCCGCTTTTTTTTCCGCTCACGTTTAAATAGGCATAAAAAGATTAGGGAAAAGGCGTAAACAGCGCACCCGCTGATTACCACTACGCAATAACCCTGTTATTGGATCAGTGCCCGGACGCACGCCCGGTCGCACCGGCAGCCTAAATATGCGCCAGCAGCGTGTCGGTGACGATAAAACCCAGCGTCATACACACCACTAGCAGGGCTCCCGTGAGTCTGGGCGGCGCCGGCAGTGGCAGGTCCCACCACCGGCAGGCCGCGCCGATCGCCAGGCCCAGGGCGATGCCCAGCCCCGCCATCACGATGACTTTCCTCTGGTTTCACCGGTAGGACCGCCGCAATGGGCACGCTGAACATTTGCCCGGTGAACCGCCAGGCGATCGATCACCCCATAACCCAGGGTCATGGCCACCACCAACAGTGCCCCTATCAGCACCGGTGGCGCCGGCAGCGGTATCGCCGCGAGGCGGCAGACAATGCCGATAAGAAAAGCCAGTGCGAAGCCCAGAAGGGTCTTGGTGTTCATCGTGCAATCTCCTCAGTTTTCAGATTTTGGATCTGATGACGCTGGGACGGGTGCCAACCAATGCTCCACGTTTGGGGTATCATCGGTAATATGAAATTGTTTTATAACCTCTTGAATATCTTTGTCGTGATGAGACACGCGCTCATGCTGGCGCAGATGCTCAGCCCAACTCGGCACTAAAAACCACTCTATCCAACGCTGCGGCGACCCCGCGTCCTGGTACACGCCCCATTGGTAGGCGCCGTCCCGATAACGACCCTCGCCCAGTTGGTAAATGGTTTGGAGAAAGTCGGCCTGGGTGGCAGGATCAATCATATAGGTAATGGTCACCATCACCGGACCGCGATCAGGCACCGCATCCACAGCGGTATCGACCACCGGCGCCGGCCAGTGAGCCGACGGCGAGAGATCAAACTCTTCGGCCTGGCCCAGACGCACACGCCACGTCACAGCAATTGCCGCCAGCGCGCCGATCGCGGCGGCCAGCAATGCTGCGGGCACCGAAGTGAGATTCGCCACCTGGCCCCAGAGCGCCGAACCGGCAGCCATGGCGCCGAAAAACACCATCAGGTATATCGCCAGGCCCCGCGCGCGAACCCAATTCGGCAGCGCCGTCTGCGCTGAGACATTCAAGCTGGTCAGCACGATAATCCAGCCGAAACCACCCAGCAGCGCTGCGCCGGCCGCGGCTATAGGCAGAGTGACCGTGGCCAGCACCGCCATGGCAAACGCCGTTACGGCTGTGCCGAGAGCTGCGAGTTGATGAGAATTAAACGTCGACTTGACACCGGGCAGTAAAAGCGCGCCCGCCACCGCGCCCGTTCCGACAGCACCCAGTAATATGCCGTAGAGCTCAGCGCCCCCGCCCGGCAGTCCGCGCGCCACCAAAGGCAGCAGTGACCAGTACGCACTGGCAAACAGGAAGAAAGCCAGTGCTCGCACCAGCGTCGATTTCAGTGGCGCATTGTGGGCCGCGTGTCGAAGACCTGTGAGCATGGCCGCTATCATCGGTTCCGGCGGCAGAGTGCGCGCTGTGGCGGGTGCTGGCCGCCAAATGAAAAGCGCCAGGATAATCACCACATGGCTGGCGGCATTCAGCACAAAAGGCGCAGACAGGCCGATGCCGGTAATCAGAAAGCCCGCCAGTGCCGGGCCAATGGCGCGGCTGATATTGATGCCCATGGAATTGAGCGCAATTGCCGGTGTCAGGTGCCTGCGCGGCACCAGTTCCGGCACCACGGACTGCCAGGCGGGGCCGAGAAATGCCGCTCCGGTGCCGATCAGAAAGGTAAAAGCGATCAACAGACCTGGGCTCATGCGTTGCAGCGCTACCAGCGTCGCCAGCCCGACCGCTACCAGTAGCAGCAAGATATTGATCGTGATTAGCAAGGTGCGTTTGTCAAACCGGTCGGCCAGCGTGCCGGCCAGCAATGCGAACAGAAACACAGGCAGCGTGGTGGCGGTTTGCACCAGAGACACAGTTGCCGGTGAAGGGTCAAGCGTGGTCATAAGCCAACCGGCACCAACGTCATGCATCCATGTGCCGATATTGGAAACCAGCGTCGCTGTCCACAACAGGGCGAAGGCAGCGTGGCCAAAAGGCGCCCAGGCCGATACAGTCGGGCTGGGCGCCGGTGAGCTGGAAGCCTGATTCATAACGGCTTAACCCGATGGACTCTTAACCCGATGGACTCTCAACCCGATGGACCCTGCAGATGCGCTTCGAGCAACCACAGCGATTTATCCAGCAGGCGTGACGCTGCGGTAAACAAATCGGCGGTATCCGCGTCGCCAAGATCAGCACTCTGATCAATGGCGTCGCGCAAGCGATTGCCAAGTGCGGCGAAGCGCTCGGCAAGCGCCGCCAAGTGCGCGCCACCATCGGTGATATCCTTGGGGTAAGCCGACAAGGTGGTGCCGGCAACTACACTCTGTGCGATACCGTCGGGCGCGCCTCCCAGCGTCGCGATGCGTTCGGCAATAGTGTCGATTTCGTCGTCGAGCGGTGTCACAAAGCTGTCAAACAGCTCATGCAGTGCAATAAACTGCTCGCCCTTGACGTTCCAATGAGCCTGCTTGACTGCGAGTCTCACATCCAGCGCGTCGGTCAGCGCCGCCTGCAGAATGCGGATAACTTGCCGGCGGACATCCGCCGCCAGCCCGTGGCGGGTTTCGTAGATCATGATGGCTCTCCTTACAGGTTTATCACGGTGTCAGATTTAAGGGCGCTAAAACACGAAACAGGAACAACCGTGCGCCCCCCAAAACGCGTCGGCCGCGGTGGGTCGGGCCGGCGCGCCACTGCGATGACTGTGTAGCGCGCAAGCGTGATGCAGATCGGTACGGTGTGCCTGTGCATCGGTCTGCCGATAAGTGCCGCCCCGGAGACCCGCCGGTGACCAGTCCGGGGACACCGGCAACGGCGGCGGCGAAAGGCTGGAATAATCATCCGCCGCATAGACAATGCGACCATCGACAAGTGTCAGCACCGAGACTATGGAGCGAATATCCTCGGTGGCAACACCAAAGTAATCATCAGACAACACCGCTAAATCAGCGTAGCTGCCGGGACTCAGCCTGCCCTTGACACGCTGCTCGCCCGAGAACCAGGCCGAGCCGGCTGTCCACAGATACAAGGCCGTTTCGCGATCCAGGCGCCTGCTCTCGGGGTAGAGTGTCAGGCCGCCGAGGGTTTTGCCCGATACCAGCCAGTACAAGGAGACCCAGGGATCATAGCTGGCGACCCGCGTGGCGTCGGTACCAGCGCCAACCGGCACACCGCGCTCGAGCATGGCTGCGACCGGCGGCGTGGCCTCGGCTGCCGTTGCACCGTAGCGCTCGACAAAATACTCACCTTGAAAAGCCATACGGTGCTGAATCGCGATACCGCCGCCCAATGCCTGAATACGCTCGATATTGCGCACGCTGATGGTTTCAGCATGGTCAATAATGAAACGTGTCTGCAAGGGTTGCCGGCCATGCACGCGCTCGAATACCGTCAGGAAGCGCTCGATGCTTTCGTCATAGGTGGCATGGATACGAAATGGCCAGGCATTATCTGCAAGCAGGCTCACCACTTTTTCAAGTTCGTCTTCCATGGCGGGGCGCAAATCAGGCCGGGGCTGCAAAAAGTTTTCGAAATCAGCCGCCGACCAGACCAGGTTCTCACCCGCGCCGTTCATACGCAGGTAGGCATCGCCGGCGCCCGGCTCCGTCATTGCCACCCAGCGCTCATAGTCGGACAATTCGGTGCCGGCCTTTTGCGCAAACAGGTTGTAGGCGATGCGCACAGTTAATTCATCTCTATCGTGCAGCTGCTGAATGACCTCATAGTCCTGCGGGTAGTTCTGACCGCCGCCTCCCGCGTCAATAACACTGGTAATACCCAGCCTGTTCATCTCGCGCATATAGTGACGGGTGGAATTCAACTGGTCGGCCAGCGGTAAAGCCGGCGCCTGCCCGAGGGTGGAATAAAGAATCAGGGCGGACGGTTTTGCCAGTAGCAGGCCAGTGGGATTGCCGCTCGGATCCCGCTCTATGACACCCCCCGGCGGGTCAGGGGTGTCACGGTTGAATCCCAGGGCATGCAGTGCCGCGCGATTGAGCAAAGCGCGGCCGTATAGATGGAGGATAAACACCGGCGTTTCCGGCGCAGCGGTGTTGATTTCCTTGAGTGTTGGCATACGCCGTTCGGCAAACTGAAATTCCGACCAGCCGCCGACTACGCGCACCCACTGGGGTGGCGGTGTGCGTTGTGCCTGTTGTTTAAGGCGCGCCAGTGCATCGGCAAGAGAGGGGATGCCCTCCCAACGCAGTTCCATATTGAAAGACAAACCGCCGCGAATTAGATGTGTATGGCTGTCGTTTAATCCCGGAATCGCACGCCGCCCCTTGAGATCTATCCTGTTTGTACCCGGTGCTGCTGCGCCGAGGATCTCGGCATCGCTTCCCAGTTCGTCAATGCGACCAGCGGAGATGGCCAGCGCGCTGACCTCCGGTTGAGTGCGATCCAAGGTGGTGATCTTGCCGTTATATAGAATCAGGTCTGTCATGATAGTCCCCCGGACTGATAGCCGCCGTAAGTGCGTACCGGTGACCATTGCGGCTGGATGGGATCGGGCGGCGATATGAGATCGGCAAACTTACCGGCACCGTAAACGGATTTCCCGTTCATTACTGTCAGTTCGCTTTCGATATGGCGCAAATCCTCATCGGCCACCTCGAGATAGGGCGCATTCAAGATGGCGAAGTCAGCAAATTGACCGGGCTTGAGGCGCCCTTTCAGCACCTCTTCCTGGCTAAACCAGGCAGAACCGACGGTGTGATGAAACAAGGCCTCTTCTCGCGTCAGGCGCTGCTTGCGACCGTGCAATGCGGTTCCGCCCACGCTTTTACCGGTAGTGGCCCAGTACAGGGTCAACCAGGGGTTGTAGCTGGCGACGCGAGTGGCATCCGAACCCAGCCCCAGCGGCAAACCCGCTTCGATCACGTCGCGCAGCGGTGGCGTATTGCGAGTTATGTTCTTGCCGTAGCGATTCAGGAAATACTCCCCGGCATAAGCCATGCGTGCCTGCATCGCCATACCGCCGCCAAGGGCTTTGATGCGTTGCAAGGTCGGGCGTTGCAGGGTTTCACCGTGATCGATGGCCCAGCGGATACCGGCAAAACCGCGACGGCCGGCAGCGACCTCGCGGGCGTGTGCATCTTCAAACACGTTGAGGATATGGTTGATCGACTGATCATAGGTCGCATGAATACGCAACGGCCAGCGGTTCTCGAGCAGATGACGAGTCACAGCCAAAAGCTGTGGCCGCCAGCCCTCGCGCGTCGTGATATCGGGGCGATCGGCAAGAAAGTTTTCGTAGTCACCGGCCGACCACACCAGGAATTCGCCACCACCCTGTAATACGTAGGCATTCATAATCGACTGCGCGCGGTTGATTCCCACTTGCCACTGCCGTGTCCATTGCTGAAACTCTGCAAGCTCCCGACCCTTGTTCTGTGGAAACAGGTACTTGGAGATACGCACCGACAGTTCGCCGGTTTCCGCCAATATGTCGGAACCCTTGTAGTCAAGTGGGAATTTATGTCCGCCGCCGCCGGCGTCAATTACGCTGGTTAGCCCAAAGCGATTCAACTCACGGTAAAAATGCTTTGTAGACGTTGCCTGCTCTGCCGCCGACATCGACGGCAGAGCGCCGATGGTACCGTAGAGCAGGTCGGGATTGGGGCGGGCGTGAATGATAGCGCCGCCATCGGCGGTAAATTCATAGGCAGTGCCGGGTGGGGTCAGCGTATGCGGTCCCAGGCCCAGGCGCTCCACCGCCGCTTTGTTGAGAAAGCCCTGGCTGTACAGGTAAAGCACGTAAACGGGTGTACCGGGAGCCGCTCGGGTAAGCTCCTCCGGTGTCGGCATACGCCGTTCGGCAAACTGATACGGCGACCAGCCGCCAATAACGCGAACCCACTGATCCCGCGGCGTCCTGCCAGCTTGTTCGCGAATCATCCCAAGCCCGCGCTCGAGAGAGTCGACGCCATCCCAGCGCAGTTCCAGGGCATAGAAACGCCCGGCGCGGGTGGGATGCATATGGCTGTCGTTGAGACCGGGGATCACCGTCTTGCCGGCGGCGGACAGCACCTCGCTGCGCCGGCCTTTGAGTGCCAATATGTCACTATTGCTACCGACGGCCTGAATCAATCCGTTTTTGACCGCCAGCGCTTGTGCCCGCGGACGCGCCGGGTCGAGGGTGAGGATATTGGCGTCGGTCACGATCAGGTCGGCACCGTTATGAGCGTCGGCACCCACCGGCGGAACACCGAGTCCCGGTACCAGGGTTGTGGCAGCGGCCGCGCCGGAGTAAGAAAGAAGCTCGCGGCGCGAGAGACTGCGTTGTGGCAGGGGTTTGTCAGCCATAAGCACTCCTTCAAAAGGTGGGCTGCAACCTAAATTCAAAAAAAGATATCGTCAGACGGACAACGGTTCCATCGCGTGTCTCCCGCGATTGGCCTCGAACGCCGCGCAAAGTGACAGTGCCGGTATTTAACCCGCCGCAACCGGATCGAGTCGCGGGCCGTGTTCCACACGCTCCTTGGCTTTGTGCACCATGGTATAGGCGTAATCCACACCCATACCGTAAGCACCGCCGTGCTCGCGTATGATATCCAGTAAACCGTCGTAGCTACTGCGGCGTGCCCAGTCACGCTGCCACTCCAACATGGTCTGTATCGTCGTGGTTGATATCGCACCGGCCTGGTTCACCCGCTGCATGGCCAAGTCCTGCGCCAATGGCGATGTGTCACCCGAGGCGTCGGCCACCATATAAACCTCATAGCCGCCTTCGGCCATCGCCGAAAGTGCGAACATACAGTTGCAGATACCCGTCCACAGGCCGGAGACGACGACTTTTTTGCGGCCCGCCTTCGCCAACGCATCGCGCACTTTCTGGTCGTCCCAGGAGTTCATCGATGTACGTTCGAGAATCTCCTTATCGGGAAAAACCTCCAGCAGCTCCGGGTAGGTGTGTCCGGAAAACGCTTCCGTTTCCACAGTGCTTATCGTGGTGGGAATACTAAAAAGTTTGGCTGCTTTGGCAAGTGCCACAACATTGTTTTTGAGAATCTGGCGATCTATTGACTGCACGCCAAAGGCCATCTGTGGCTGGTGGTCGATAAATATCATTTGTGAGTTATCGGGGGTTAACAATTCAAGCTGGTTGTCCATGTTAGATCTCCATAACTTTGTAGTGTCATTGTCGCTGTTTGTGCAAACCCGATGCGTTCATGTCACCGGATTTGCAGCGTGTAGTGTCTATGCCCGGCATCGCCAAAGTCTTTCAGAAAAAAAACGGTTCTGTGATCTTGCCTGCCTGCCTGTCGATGTCTGTGGATCACCACTGGAAAAGTGCGGTTTTTTTTCAAAGACCTATTGCCTGCAGTTCTATTGACTAAGCATCGCCCGTTAGTCATTTTTTTGCTTCTCTAAAAAGGCCGCCATCAGCGGGTGTCAATGATTCGCTCCACACAAAACCTGTAACTGGCAAATGCATGTAAGACACCGGCAGTGACCTGGATAACAATTACGGTATATTGATCGGGCACTTTCCGGGACAGGGGAGTGTGTTGACGCCTGGATCGCTATTTGTTTGCAAGCGCAGAGAGGATCTGTTTGATGTCAGAAATGTTGCAAGGCTTGCCGGACTCTCTCATCTCCATGGCGAGTGACAATGTGTTGGTCGCCATCACCCGGGCCAAGCCCTTTGTCGTGGAGATGGGCATGCAGCACTGCGCACTGCTTATTCCACTCGCTTTGGGCAAATTATCGGTGACAGATCATCGCGGTAGTCGGTTGTGCCACAGCAGATGCCCATTTACTATGACGTTTCTGCCGCCGGGCAGCCACGTTAAAGTTCGACAAACGGCTGCCATCGAGCACATTTACATCTCGGTTGCCACATCACATCTTAAAGATCTCCGGCTATACAGTCTTTACAATCAGAAGGGGCATACCAGGCCTGTCATTGGCTACAGCGACCCGGATATTCCCATGACGGCCCAATCCCTTCGTCGTCATATGCTAGCGCCTCATTACACCGGGCCCATCTATCTCGAAGCACTGGCCAGCGTGCTGCTCACCCATGCAGTAACGGCGATAGATCAGCAGGGCGACAAAGATTGCCTTCCCCGCCGCCTAAGTGACGACACGTTAAAACAGATTATTGAACAGATCGATAACCGCCTGGGGGATGGAATTTCTATCCGCGATCTCGCTGCCGAAGTCAATATGCCTTTGTTTACCTTTACACGTTTGTTCAAGACCACGACGGGCCAGAGTCCTTACCAGTACATTTTGGAACGCCGCATCGGATTGGCGAGACGTTTATTGTCGCATAGCGAGTTATCACTGGCAGGTGTGGCCTACAGCAGCGGGTTCGCCTCGCAGAGCCATATGACGGATATTTTTCGTCAAAAGCTGGGGATCACGCCCGGTAGTTATCGACGGGGTTTCAATAAGTAAGTTAACCGAGCAGCACAGCCGGCCGCGGAACTCGCGCACAAAAATCTCGAACTCGTTGCATGCGGCAAAAATCGGAAAAGCCCGAGGGAAAAACTGTAACACGGCCACGTGCTATACGCCGGCGGTTGCGAGCATTCCCATTAACCAGTGTTCCCATTAGCCAACCCTAGAGCAAACTTTAGGCCATAAGTCTGCGCCTCAGACCGTGCAGAATGTTATGGGGCAAGTACATCTCGAATCTCCCGTAGGGGCTAAAGTGAAGTATCCAGGCCTTGCGGGTCTGCCTCGACAGGTTAGGCAGGCTGCTGTGCAGCGTGTTTGGCAGATGCACAACAATATCACCCATTTTTGCCGCGCACTTGCTGATCGGGGAATTACTCTCGACATCGGCATCGACAAACAAAGTTCCCGTATCTTTATGGCGCCGGTGCGCCTTTAGCGCCTGCAAGTGGCTGTAGGGCACATACTGCAGGGCCCCCGCTCGCAGTGGCACGTCGTGCAAAGGCACCCACATATGAATGCTTTGCATTTTCTTTACTGTGCTTTTATAAGCTTGATCCTGATGCCAGGAAACAGCCCCGCTCTTAGGGGGCTTGTAGATGGCATGGTCGAACGAATAGTATGCCCGCCGCCCCAAAAGTACACCGGCCAGTGCCCGACACTGGGCATATAGCGATGTTTGCTTCATTTTCGGAACCAGCGCCAGCACATGATTAATTTCCTGAATTTCAGCAGTTGCCTGCTCGAGGGACGAGGCGTGCCGGGTGGCATATTTAGCTGCAATACCACAGTGATCGGCAAACAGCCTATCGAGCAATACCCGACCATCCGCTACAGAAGCCTCCGGCAACACCTGGGCCAGATGCACGTAGCCTTTTTTATAGAGATCTTTTTTGGCTTCCTGCAAGCGTTCCATTTTATTCTCACATATTGAATATCATTGAATTCACCGGCGTTCGGTCGGCTGCCAAACCGTGAGTTTCTTTCTCCTCATCACATCGATGAGGGCGGCAAGCAAGGCGGTGTTATACGCAAAGAACAACCATGTATTTGTGCGCAGACGCTTAAGAAATACCATTGCGGTAATCGCAAGCAACGCCATCAATAGCACACCATAGCCGCCAGATGCCAGCCAACGTAAGTCCAGCCCTTCAAAAAATTTTACGCCCGACAAAAACAAGACCACCATAAATGCAACAGGTGATAACCAGCGCAGTATCTTATGACTCAATACCTGCCAGGAAAAAAATCCGTATTTGAACACAGACAAAACTTCTTTGTGCTTAATCACGGCGTTGATTCCGTGGACTATTGTCCTCTTCTTCCTCGAAAACTCCTGCTTTACCGAAGTTGTATTACTGTAGTAACCATAAGCGGATTTTTCCAAGACAGAGCGATAGTTATGCTTCACGCAAATAAAAGTGATGGCAAGATCAGAGCAACAATCGGTTGTTAATAGTTTGCACATGTCCATTCTAGCCAAAAACAATGATCCGCTGACACCAACACAGGATGAAATTTCGGATTCCAGTTTTCGAAGCAGGAATTCATACCACACATGAATACTCTCCAGTGTCGTTTCGACGCTCAGCGAGCGATCATATGAACTCACTGCCCCCACATCCGGGTCACTGAAATTAGTGGCCAGCTTCTCCAGGGCATCTACCTCCAAAAGCGTGCCGACATCCGAAAAGCAGAGCACTTCGCTGTCAGCACAGTTTATCGCCTGCCGCAGGGCCTGTTCCTTACCGAGGCGATTCCCGAGGCTGATCAAGTGTATGCTGGGGTACTTCTTTATAATATTGTCCGTCTCGTCAGTGCACCCATCAGATACAAAAATATACTCAATTTTATCTTCAGGATAGGCACACTGAAGCGTATTGAGAATTTTTTCCTCGATAGCGGCTTCGGCATTATGCGCCGCCACAATAAAAGTCAGTTTTGGAAGAGGGGCATCCCGTGTGGCGCGTGTTTTTCTGTGCGGCAGTCTGGCAACACCCAACAGCAGCAAGGGATATAAGAAGTAGGTATATAAAATTATTCCGGCAAATATAGACAGACATATAGTCATAACCCTATGACCTCTGTTATCGCCATGAACATCAGGACAGGTTGTCAGAGAGGGATATATTGTCAGGGCCGCTATTGATTTACCACGCCCACTTGGTTTCAACAGCAAAATATAGCTTTGATTTCAGGGCTTATAGGATAAGCTCTGACAGCGCTAAATAGTCAGCATCATACCGACATACCAAACAAGTATTTTCTACCCAAGTAAACAAGATGACCGGTACAGATAAGTGGTAAAAATGCGATTAATTTGTAATAACCAGGAAGCCCAAATTGAGCGGCAATCGATAATGAAATAACCCCTATGGCAAGTAACCCAAGGGTAATCCTGGGACTAACAACCGGATAGTGAGTGCGGTTAAATATATAGCTGACAAGGATAAACAATCCAACCAGACCAAACCACCCACCTAAAGTCAAGCTAACAGCTATAAGAGATGCAATTTCACCCAGCGTCACAAAAAAATAGATTCGCTGTGGTACAAAGAAAGTTCCGACAATCAAGAATATTGCAATGGGAAAAAAGCAAAAAACCACCCCCAACAATAGCAAAATTTTTTAACTAGTATCGAGACTTTGATGGCCTGGCCTAAGACGACAGAGTGAGAACCTGCCACTTGAGTCACCCAGGGCATCTCACCCAAGCCAGCTCAACAACAGTTCGATACTATGGCTGATTCTCCTCTCTGAACTTTATGTAGGGTATACAAGGCATAAGTAAAAGCCGCCATTTACTCACGCCCTGATTGCCAGGTTTAGATAATAACCGTTTAGACGTGCCGACGTTCAAATTGCCGGCTTTCAACGATCAGGTTTGCGCAAGCGCCTGCTCGATATCCGCAATGATGTCGTCAATATGCTCGATACCCACCGATATCCGCACCAGGTCTTCCGACACGCCGGCCGCGGCGAGTTCGTCAGGATTCAACTGCCGGTGGGTAGTAGATGCCGGGTGGCAGGCCAGGGACTTGGCATCGCCGATATTGACCAGACGCAGGATCATTTGCAGCGCATCAATAAACCGGGCGCCGGCCGCCTGGCCGCCTTTTATCCCAAAACTTAAAATACCGGACGCCCGTCCCCCGGTAGTGGACTTGGCAGTTGGGTAATAAGGGCTGTCAGGCAGGGCTCCGTAGTTTACCCACTCCACCTGTGGGTGCTTTTGCAAAAACTCGGCAACCTGCAAGGCATTTTCACAATGCCTGTCCATCCGCAACCCCAGGGTTTCCAAACCCTGCAGTATCAGAAACGCATTATGCGGAGACAGTGCGGCACCGGTATTGCGCAACGGCACCACCCGACAGCGGCCGATAAACGCGGCCGGACCCAAGGCTTCTGTGTAGACAACACCGTGGTATGAGGGGTCCGGCTCATTCAACATGGGGAAACGGTCTTTATGCGCCGCCCAGTCAAACTGCCCGGAATCGATAATAATCCCGCCCACCGCCACGCCGTGCCCGCCGATATATTTGGTCAGCGAGTGCACGACGATATCGGCACCAAAGTCAATCGCCCGGCACAGATAAGGAGTGGCGACGGTATTGTCGACGATCAGGGGTATACCGTGTCGATGGGCAATCTCCGCCAGTTTGGCGATATCCACGATGTTACCGGCGGGATTGCCGATGGATTCGCAGAAAATGGCCCGGGTTCGGGCATCGATATGCCCTTCTATTGCGGCATAGTCATCAAAGGGCGCCATACGCACCTCGAGACCCTGCTGCGGAAACGTATGGGCAAATAAATTATAGGTACCACCGTAAAGCTGGCTGCTGGATACAATATTGTCACCGGTGCGGGTGATGCACTGGATCGCATAAGTGATCGCCGCCATCCCCGAGGCCACCGCCAGCGCTCCGACACCGCCCTCCATTTCCGCCAGCCGCTGCTCCAGCACTGCCGTGGTGGGATTCATGATACGGGTGTAAATATTGCCGGCAACTTTCAGATCGAACAAATCCGCACCATGCTGGGTGTTGTCGAACGTGTAAGACGTGGTTTGGTAGATAGGCACGGCAGCGGCTTTGGTAGTCGCTTCCGATTCGTAACCATGGTGCAGCGCCAGTGATTCCAGTTTCATAATAGACCTCAATTCATCGAGTGCATGGGAGTGTTCGGCTGGTTGCTGTGCGCAGGCCTAACCCGGATAGTGCCGGCGTGTCGGACCAACCAGTCCGGGCTAACATTAATGTCTGGTACTTGTGGTGCATATCAAGCGACATTTCAGATTCCGTTGTCCTCTGCATCTGTACCGTTCCAGGCGATCTAACGGCCGTAGTTTTTCGGTAAATTCATATCCAGGTTTTTTAACAGGAAAGCCCAACGGTCGGCGTATTCTTCAATAATCTTACCCGTCGGTTTGCCGGCACCGTGACCGGCGCGGGTCTCGATACGCACCAGCACCGGGTCGGCGCCTGTGTGTTGCGCCTGTAATCGGGCGATATACTTGAAGCTGTGCCCGGGCACCACCCGGTCGTCGGTATCGGCGGTGGTCACCAGCACCGCCGGATAGTCGACCGGTTTGATATTGTGGTAAGGCGAATAGGCACGCAGCGCTTTGAATGCCTGCGGATCGGCCGCCGAGCCATAATCGTCCACCCAGAAGCGACCGGCGGTGAATTGGTCAAAGCGCAGCATATCCATCACCCCCACCGCCGGCATGGCGGCGGCAAACAGGTCCGGGCGCTGGTTGGTAACGGCGCCGACCAGCAGCCCCCCGTTGCTGCGACCATAAATTGCCAGCCTGTTGGGGTTGGTGTATTTGGTTTTGATAAGATATTCAGCCGCCGCAATAAAGTCATCAAACACATTTTGCTTTTGCAACCTGGTGCCGGCTTTATGCCAGGGCTCGCCGTACTCTCCGCCACCGCGCAGATTGGCCACCGCGTAGATACCGCCCATATCCATCCAGGCGAACCGGGCCGGGGAAAACTGTGGCTTCACTGAGATGTTGAAACCGCCATAGCCGTAGAGCAGGGTCGGCTGGCGCCCATTGCGTTGCAGGCCTTTTTTGGCGGCGATAAACATCGGCACCCGGGTGCCGTCTGCAGAGGGATAAAAGACCTGCTCTACCTGGTAATCATCGGGGTCGAAGGGTACTTTGGGACGCTTCCACACATGCCGCTGCCCCGTTTTCACATCGTAGCGGTAAACTGCCGGCGGTGTATTGAAACTCGAGTATTGAAAAAAGACTTCGGTGGTGTCGCGCTTGCCGTTAAACCCCGACGCGCTGCCGATACCGGGCAGCGCCAGTTCGGCGACGGCTTTGCCCTGGATATCGTAAATGCGCACCAGCGACCTGGCATCTTGCAGGTACTCGGCCAGCAGTCGGTCGCCGGCAAAGCTGACATTGATCAGCACATTGTCGGTTTGTGCAATCACCTCGCGGCGGGGGTTACCGGGTTTTCCCACATCGATGCCGAGCAAACGGCCCCGCGGCGCCTGCAGGTTGGTGCGGAACAACAGCTCACTGCCCCGATTACCGACAAAGGTGTAATCGTGCTCAAAGTTATCCACCAAATGCACCATGGGCGCATTTTTACGACGCAAATCCCGGTAGTAAATCTGATAGCGCTCGTCGGTACCCTTCCAGACGGTAACGACCAGATAAGCGCCGTCTTCGCTCACCTGCGGGGAGAAACCCCACTCGGGTTTATCCGGTCGCTCAAAGACCAGGCGGTCCTCGGATTGCGCAGTGCCGAGTTTGTGAAAATATACCCGCTGGTTCAGGTTCAGGCTTTGGAATTTTTCCTGCGCCTCAGGCGCGGGGTAGCGGCTGTAGTAAAAGCCGCTGCTGTCGTGAAGCCAGGACACATTGGTAAATTTCAACCACTGCAAGGTTTCGGGCAGCAATTTGCCGGTTTGCAGATCGAGAATGCGCCAACTGCGCCAATCGGAGCCGCCGTCCTGGATACCGTAGGCCAGGTGGCGGCCGTCCGGGCTCGGTTCAAAGATCGACAGTGCCACGGTACCGTCTTTCGACCAGGTATTGGGATCGATCACCGCCACCGGCTCGGACGCCAGCGATTCCTGCATATAGACAACATATTGATTTTGCAGGCCATCGTTTTTGCGGTAGAAATAGCGGCCACCCGCCTGCAGCGGCGGCCGGTATTTTTCATAGTTCCACAACCGGGTCATACGCTCGACAATTCGCGGGCGCTGGCCGATGGCCCCCAGATAACGGAAGGTGACTTCATTCTGAGCGCTCACCCAGTCGCGCACCGGCTTCGACTCCCGTACATCCTGCTCCAGCCAGCGGTAAGGATCGGAGATTTTGACCCCGTGAAAATCGTCAACCTGGTCGACGGTGGCAGTAGTGGGGTAAGAGATCGCTGTGCCCAGGACCGCGCCGGAGATCGAGGACATCAGTGCGGCCACCAGGGTCGGGGTAAAGGCCTTTTTGATAAGCATTGCCGGGTTCCGTCCTGCCTATGGGGTCAGCGGATGGTATCAGACCCCGGCATTACTTGACAAAGCCTGCGGGAATATAAGCCGGCAACCGGGTGCAGGAACACCCCGGTGCTTTTCTCGTTGGAGAAAGTGAGAGACATACTGCAGCCACACTGCCTGCTGAATCCGCCCGGGCCCGGTAAGGCCACATGAACCCTGTCAAATGCCTGGACAACTGTCTGTGTCCACCGGCAGGACCCCAGAGAGAAGTCGTGCCGCGTTCCCGGCCGTCGTTATGGTTAAAGGGCTAAAGGGAGAGAAAGAGAAGCTCGGTGGTAGACCCTTGTTGAGTGTTGGGGTTCGGGGACCTTACCAGCGCGACGCCATTGCAGCCTCCCGCTCTCAACACTAATGCGATGTTACCTTTTCGGCCTGGCAGCGACTGCAACGATAAACCGTCACCAGCTTGCCCCGCTTGACATCAAACTGTTTTTCCTTGACCACCTGCCACTTGTGAAAACCGGAACGACACAGGCTTTTGCCCTTGTGCTTTTCGGAAAGTTTCGGCTTTTTGAAAGGAACAACATCACCCATAATTGCGCAAACCGAACTTGTTTGGGACGGCCGCCGTTCGGCGGCCGTCTCGGTACATCCCTACCTATATCCCTAACCTACATCCCCACTTACATCCCCACCTACATTCTGCCACTCTGCAGCCCTAACCCTGCTGCATCGGCACCAGTTTCAGCTCCACCCGGCGATTGGCCGCCCGGCCCTCGGACGAGCTGTTGCTCATCACCGGATAGCGCGGACCATAGCCCTGCGACACAATGCGCGCATTGGCCACACCCTGCGCTGAAAGATAACTGGCCACACTGGCGGCACGGGCTTCGCTCAGACGCTGATTCAGATCGGCGCTACCGGTGGAATCGGTGTGGCCGGATATCTGGATTCGGGTTTTGTCGAACTCCTGCAACACCGTGCCAACCGAAGACAAGACAGAATGAAAATTGGATTTCAACTCCGAACGACCGGAATCAAAGGTAATATTACCGGGCATCACCAGGGTGATTTCATCGCCGTTGCGCGCCACCTGCACGCCGCTGCCGGCCAGTCGCTGGCGCAGTTTGGCCTCCTGCTGGTCCATATAGTAACCGACCCCCGCGCCTATGGCACCCCCGGCGGTGGCGCCGATCAATGCGCCTTTTTTGCGGTCGTCTTTACTGGAGGTGGCCGCGCCTACCACAGCCCCGCCTACGGCCCCGATAATCGCCCCCGTGGTGGCCTTGGAGGTTTTGGTTTCGCCGGTATAGGGGTCGATGGTCTGGCAGGCCACCAGCCCCGTGGACAGCAACACTAACACAGCAGTCTTCAACTTCATTACACAGTCTCCTTGCGGAATTAACACAAACAATTACCCAAAATAAGCCATAGCTGGCGCCCAGCCTACCACAAACGACAATCCCGCTTTGTGACCTGGGAAGGATAATGACTATAAAATAAGTACCGGTATTATTGACAGCACAACCGCCGGCATATTCCAATAGGGCGCCATTGCCGCCACCCTCGACCCGGGCCACTATGCCAAACACAACCCACCGCAGCACCGCCAGCACTGCCGTTTTCCTGTGGCTTAGCCTGTGCCTGTCGACTCCGGCGCCGGCGGCGGAGATTACAGTTGCGGTCGCCTCCAATTTCAGCCGCACCGCCAAGCAGATCGCCGCCGAATTTGAACGGACCACCGGTCACCGGGTGCTACTGGCCTTCGGCGCCACCGGTAAACACTATGCCCATATTCTCAACGGTGCCCCGTTTGATGCCTTCCTGGCCGCCGACACCCGGCGTCCGGCGCTGCTGGAAGAAAACGGCAAGACAGTGGCGGACACCCGCTTTACCTATGCCCGGGGCACCCTGGTGCTGTGGAGTGCGAGCCCCGATCTGGTAGATGCCGCGGGTGCTGTCCTGGCGGGCGGCGACTTCAAGCACCTGGCTATCGCCAACCCCAGGCTGGCGCCTTACGGGCGTGCCGCCAGCCAGGTGCTCGAAGCCAAACAACTGCTGGCACGGTTGCAACCGCGGTTGGTGCGCGGTGAAAACATCGGGCAAACCTACCAGTTCGTACACAGCGGGGCGGCGCAACTGGGCTTCGTCTCTCTTTCACAAATTATGCAGTCGACCCCACAGCGACCGCGGCCGAGTATGCAGCGTCTTCAGCCAACTGAACAACAGAGCCCTCAGCTAAATAAACAGAGCCCTCAGCTAAATAAACAGAGCCCTCAGCCAAATAAAGAGAGCCCTCAGCCAAATAAACAGAGCCCTCAGCCAAATAAAGAGAGCCCTCAGCCAAATAAAGAGAGCCCTCAGCCAAATAAACAGAGCCCTGAGCCAAATAAACAGAGCCCTGAGCCGGCCATAAAGATCCCCCAGCCGATGACACAAAACCCTCAGCCCAGACAAAACACAAACGCAGCCTCCCCGCCAATGCCCGGCTCTCACTGGCTGGTACCTCAGCATCTGTACGATCCCATCGACCAACAAGCGGTATTGTTAAAGGAGGTCGCAGCGGCTCGGCGGTTTCTCGACTATCTGAAAGGAGAGACAGCACAACGTATCATCCGCGCTCATGGCTACCAGCGACCGGAAACCGGTGCAAACCTGTCTCACTACACCTGGGGTCGCGATGTTGTCGGCCGCTGATCTCGCAGCTTTGTGGCTGACCCTGAAACTGGCGGGTATCAGCACGCTGATTCTGATTCTTGCCGGCACGCCGCTGGCCTGGTGGCTGGCCCGCAGTCGCTGGCGTTACAAAGCCGCCATCGAGGCCATTATCGCCCTGCCGCTGGTGCTGCCGCCCACGGTGTTGGGGTTTTACCTGCTGATTGCCCTGGGGCCACAGGGACCGGTCGGCGCCACGCTGCAGCAGTTCGGGCTGCCCGCCCTCAGCTTCACGTTTACCGGCCTGGTGATCGGTTCGATTATCTATTCCATGCCGTTCGTGGTGCAGCCGCTGCAGTATGCCTTTGCCGCCCAGGGCCGACGGCCCCTGGAAGTGGCGGCCACCCTCGGCGCCGCACCGCTGGACCGTTTTCTCAGTGTGGCCCTGCCCCTGGCCCGCAACGGTTATCTGACGGCGGCCGTCTTGGGTTTTGCCCACACGCTCGGGGAATTTGGCGTGGTGTTGATGATCGGCGGCAATATTCCCGGCCGCACCCAGGTGGTATCGATAGCGGTATACGACCATGTCGAGGCCCTGGAATACGCCCAGGCCCACTGGCTGTCGGCGGTACTCTTGCTGTTGTCGTTCCTGTTACTGCTGACGGTTTATAGCCTCAACCGGCGCTTTAGTTTTGTGCAACCATAAGCCAAAAATTATGGTGTCATGAGCCGAATAGCACTCGCCTCGGGCGCCTGCTGTCGCCTGAGGCTGTTACATTTTGATGGCACTTAACAGGATTTGTGCAATTTATCGCCCCTTACTCTATTTTTACTGACCTTGATTAAAAACACCGGAGGCAGACCGATCAAGTGGCACATATTTGCTAAAGTACCACCTGAAACAAGCGCCATTAAGCCATAAACCCCAAAAAAACAGCCATGAGTATCGATATCGAATTGCAATTGCGCCGCGGCGATTTTTCTCTGGACCTGTCCTTTTGCGCGCCGGGCTCCGGCATCACCGCCGTGTTCGGCCCTTCGGGCTGTGGCAAAACCACGCTGTTGCGTGCTATCGCCGGCCTCGAGCCCGACGCCATCGGTCGCGTCAGCGTCAATGACGATATCTGGCAGGCGCCCGGCACCTGGGTACCGACTCACCGGCGGGCAGTGGGTTATGTGTTTCAGGAAGCCAGCCTGTTTCCTCACCTCACCGTCCGCGGCAACCTCGACTATGCGCTCAAACGGCGGCGCGCGGCGGCTTTATCGTTTGAACAGGTGGTAAGTCTGCTCGGCGTAGAACCGCTGTTGCAGCGCAACACCCATAAATTGTCCGGCGGCGAGCGCCAGCGGGTGGCCATTGGCCGGGCGCTGCTCAGCAGTCCGCAGCTACTGCTGATGGATGAACCCCTGGCCGCCCTCGACAGCGCCAGCAAGGCGGAGATTCTCCCTTACCTGGAACGACTGCACGAATCCCTGGCGCTGCCCATTATCTACGTCAGTCACGCGGCCGCCGAAGTGGCGCGTCTGGCCGATCACCTGTTGCTGTTGAAAGACGGTCGCCTTGCCGCCGAGGGGCCCCTGGCCAAAGTACTCGGCGACATGGACACCCCGCTGGCTCGCACCGACGAAGCATTTTGCATCGTCGGCGGTGAAGTCGAGAGTACCCAACAGGCGCTGACCACCCTGCGCCTCGGCGATCAAACACTGCGCCTGCCGCCGCTCGACGTACAGCCAAAGCAGCGGGTAAGGCTAAGGGTCTATGCCCGGGATATCAGTCTCTGCCTCGACCGCCCGACCCGCTCCAGTATTTTGAATATCCTGCCGGCCCAGGTCCTCGATATCGATAGCGGCGATGGCCGCGGCCAATGCCTGGTGCGCCTGGCGGTGGCCGATGCCGTGCTGTTGGCGCGTATCTCCGAACACTCCCGCCGCCAGCTCGATTTGAAAACCGGCGACGCCGTCTATGCGCAGATCAAAGCCATGGCGCTGGCACGCTGAGCGATAGACATTTTCCGTCTGTCGATAGACGTTTTACTTATAAAACGGCTGCGGCTGAGCGCTAAAACCATACTTGAAACCAATAGTGACCCGGCTGGGGTATCAGGTCGCATTTAGGGGATGTCGGCATCGGCGCCGGTGCTATACTCTGCGCTAATAAGCGATGCCGTATGGCTAGGGGTCCGCGCCTGTGGGGACGGACCGAAAACGCTGTTTCCAGGCCATACTCGACACCGTGGTTGTTAAAGGCGGGTGTGGTTCGAAGACTGTGGCGGTCTTATCGAAGCAACGTCTAACAGCACAATTTTTTGCCGCACCCAATAATAAAGACATAGGAGATATGTCATGCAGCGGCATTACTTCATTAGCGATAACCTGGACGACCTCGAAGCCGTCGAGCAGGAGCTGGAAGCAGCCGGGGTAACCACCCCGCAAATCCACGTGCTCAGTGATAACGACGCCGAAGTTGAGAAACACCATTTGCACGAAGTGGAATCGGTCTTAAAAAAGGATGTGGTGCACTCCACCGAGATTGGCGCCCTTATCGGCGTGGTGGCGGCGGCCGTGGTTCTCGGCGGCGCCTACCTGTTCGGCTGGACCAACTCGCCGGCCGGCTGGATTCCGTTTATTTTTCTGGCCGTGGTGGTGCTCGGCTTTTGCACCTGGGAGGGCGGCCTGTTCGGTATCCAGGAACCGCACCACGATTTCAAACGCTTTGAGGATGTGTTGCAGGCGGGAAAACATATTTTCTTTGTCGACGTCGACCCCGAGCAGGAAGCCGTGCTCGAGAAAGTGGCAAAGGCACATCCGCAACTGCTGAAAGCCGGCACCGGGGACTCGGCGCCCCACTGGGTGGTCACGGCCCAGCAGAAGTTCCGGCAGTTCGTACGCTGGGCGCCTTAGGGGAACCTGCCGTCTTAAAATACTGCTCTATGCTGATTACGGGGCACTCAAGGTTGGGTCAGTCTTTCCCAGACTCGCCGTCAACCCTTCCCTGGGGGCTCGAGCGCGGCTCCCTGCCGCGCACGGCCTGGGAAAGACTGACCCAACCTTGAGCTTCGCATTAACCTCCGCACTGCTTGTCTGGCTTTTTTTAGAGTGACTTGCGGTAATTAGACATCAGTTACTCCTAACCTTCCTGCCCAAAGTAGATCACCCGACTCAAAAACGTATAATCAGCTTCCACCGCCATTAACCCCACCAGCACCAGCAGACACAACGGCGGCACCAAAATAGCGTAGATCAACGCCAGGCGCTCCCACAGCATATGCATAAAAACCGCTACGATCAGCCCGGCTTTCAGCAACATAAAGACAATGATCAGCGTCCAGCGCAGGTAGCCCTCAAGCTGGTAGTAATCCACCATATAAGAGAGGGTGCTGAGTACGAACAACAGCAGCCAGATTTTCAGATACAGACCGATCGGATGTTGCTGGCCTTCCCCATGTTCAGTATTCATAAATCACCACAAATAGAAAAAGGCAAAGATAAAAACCCAGACCAAGTCGACAAAGTGCCAATAGAGCCCGGTGATTTCGACAATGTCATACTTGCCCTGCCGGTCGTAGTCACCACGTTGCACTTTATGAGCCACCACCAGCAGATAAATCACCCCGATACTCACATGCAGGCCGTGAAAACCGGTAATCATAAAAAAGCTGGCACCAAATTGCGCCGCGCCCATGGGGTTGCCCCAGGGACGCACGCCGTCCTCGATCAATTTAGTCCACTCAAACGCCTGCATACCGACAAAAGAAGCACCCAACAACGCTGTGACCAACATCAGCAGTGCAGCCTTTTTCTTGTCGCGCCGGTAGCCGAAATTGACCGCCATCGCCATGGTGCCGCTAGAGGTGATCAGGATAAACGTCATAATCGCAATCAGAATCAGCGGAATACTTTGACCGGCAATCGTCAGCGCAAACACTTCGCTCGGAATCGGCCAGGGCTCGGTGGTGGTCATGCGCACTTTCATATAGCTGGTGAGAAAGCAGGTGAAGATAAACGTGTCGCTGAGCAGGAAGATCCACATCATCGCCTTGCCCCAGGGCACCCGCTTAAATGCATCTTTATCGGAGGACCAGTCGGCGCTGACGCTGTCCCACCCGGAAACGGCCTGCTGTTGTGTATTCATCGCTCGCTTGTTTCCTATAATGAAATACCGCAGAACGCGGCAATGGCTTTGTAGGTTTCCGGTGTGCTGACCAGCAGCGCAAACAGAAACAACCACAACCCCAGCAAGTAGTGCCAGTAGGTGGCACACAAGCCGATCCTGACCGGCAGGTTGGGCGGCGTGCGCCCGCACCACAGCGCCCGCGCCGTGCGGCTCCAGGCCACCACACCGCCCAATAAATGCAGGCCGTGCAAACCGGTCAGCAGATAGAAGAAACTGTTGGCCGGGTTGCCCGCTACGCCGTAACCCCAACTGCGCATCTGCGTCCACAGCCACAACTGACCGCCTAAAAAGGCCAGCGCAAACAGCCCCCCCAGGGAAAAACCGATCAGGGTGTGCGCCGCATCGCCGCGGCGGGCCGCCACTTTGGCCCACTGCAAAGCCAGGCTCCCCAACACGAGAAATGCCGTGTTGACCCACAGTTGCGACTGATCGAACAGCGGTTGCCACTGATCCGACAACGGCTGCCAGTCGGCGATTTGCGAACGCAATACGTAAGCCGTGGTAAACAGAAAAAACAGTGACGTCACCACCGCCAGGAACACCCGCAAGCCGACAACGGCAACGCGATCGGCGTCTCGCTCCAGCGCCGGGGCGCCGCCGCCCGGGCCGCTGAAATCGGTAACCTTCATGGCCGGCGGTATGTTCATGTGACCTCCGCCGGCACTTCCCGGTGAGAGACGGTCTGCGGCACAAAATCCGCCTCCACGCCGGGCACGCTGTAGTCATAGGCCCAGCGGTGTACCACCGGCAATTTCGGCCCCCAGTTGCCGTGCACCGGCGGCGTATCGGGGGTCAGCCACTCGAGCGTGGTGGCCTTCCACGGATTGGCGCCGGCCGGCTTGCCCTTTACTGCGCTGTGCGCCATGTTGTAGAGAAAAAGTAACTGGGCGACCCCGACGATCAGTGCCATAACCGTAATAAACGCATTCAGGTCGTGGGCCGATTGGGGAATAAACTCGTAGCCCTCGTAATCGTAATAGCGCCTCGGCATACCGAGAAAGCCGAGGTAGTGCATGGGAAAATAGATGGCATAGGTCCCGAGAAAAGTAATCCAGAAATGCAGTTTCCCCAGGGTATCGTTCAACATACGCCCGGTAATTTTCGGGTACCAGTGATAGATCGCACCGAACACCACCAGAATCGGTGCCACCCCCATCACCATATGAAAGTGCGCCACCACAAAATAGGTATCCGACAGCGGCAGGTCCACCACCACATTGCCCAAAAACAAACCGGTGAGGCCGCCGGCCATAAACGTCAGAATAAACGCCAGTGCAAACAACATCGGCACGGTCAGGTGAATATCGCCGCGCCACAGGGTCAGCACCCAGTTGTACACCTTCAGCGCCGTGGGCACGGCGATAATCAAGGTCGAGGTGGCGAAAAAGAACCCGAAATACGGGTTCATACCACTGACATACATATGGTGCGCCCAGACCACGAAACTCAGCACGCCGATGGCGACAATCGCCCACACCATCATTTTGTAACCGAAGATGTTTTTACGGGCGTGCACGCTGATAATGTCGGAAACCAACCCGAACGCCGGCAGCGCGACAATGTAGACTTCGGGGTGCCCGAAAAACCAGAACAGATGTTGAAACAAAATGGGACTGCCGCCCTCGTAATCCAGTTGCCTGCCCATGGACAGCATTTCCGGCATAAAAAAGCTGGTGCCCAGGGTTTTGTCGAACAGCATCATCACACCACTGACAAACAGCGCCGGAAACGCCAACAACGCCAGAATGGTAGCCATAAAAATTCCCCACACCGACAGCGGCATGCGAAACAGGGTCATACCGTGGGTGCGCGCCTGCAACACCGTGGTGACATAATTGAGACCGCCCATGGTCGCCGCGACGATAAAAATAATCAGCGACACCAGCATCAGGACAATGCCCCACTCGGTGCCCGGCGTGCCCTGGGTGATGGCCTGGGGCGGATAGAGTGTCCAGCCCGCGCCGGTGGGTCCGCCCGGTACGAAAAAACTGGCCACCAGCACGACGACCGACAGCAGGTAAAACCAGTAACTCAACATATTGACGTACGGGAACACCATATCGCGGGCGCCCACCATCAGCGGAATCAGGTAGTTGCCAAAGCCGCCGAGAAACAGCGCCGTGAGCAGATAGATCACCATGATCATGCCGTGCATGGTCATGGCCTGGTAGTACGCCGAGGAATCCATAAACTCGAGACTGCCGGGAAAACCGATCTGCATCCGCATCAGCCCCGACAACACCAGGGCCACAAGACCGATGGCGATGGCCGTCAGGGCGTACTGCACGGCGATCACTTTGTGATCCTGGCTCCAGATATATTTGGTCCAGTAGCTTTTAGGGTGGTGTAGCTGTTCTACTTCGGCATCTTCAGCGTAGGCCATTTATTCCTCCTCGCTAATCGCTTTCGTAAAGGCGATAAGATCGTCGAGTTGCGCGTCGCTCAGCGGGTAGGGCTGCATCACCGGCGGATAGCCATCCACCAGCTTGGCGTTGGGCTCTAGAATGGATTCCCGCAGATAAGCCTCGTCCACTACCACCGTAGAACCGTCGGCAAGGGTTTCGGTTTTACCGTACATTCCTTTCCAGGTGGGGCCGAGGCCGCGACTGCCGTCGAGACTGTGACAGACGAGACAACCCTGGGCCTGCGCCAGCGCCCGACCGCGGGCCGCAGCATCGCCCGGCGCCGGCTCCAGTGCGCCCTGAGGCGGTGGCGACGGCTCGTCACCGGGTTCGGCATCCGGGCCGGCACCGGCGAGTGAGCGGGTGTAGGCCACCAGCAGATTGAGTTCCGCCTCGCTCAGGTCGTAGGGCACCATCACCGCCGGATAGCCTTGCACCAGCTTGGCGTTGGGCGCCAGGATCGATTCTTTTAGATAAGCCTCATCCACGATGACGGTGGAGCCGTCGACGAGGGTTTCGGTTTTACCGTACAAGCCCAGCCAGCCGGGTCCCAGGCTCTGGCTGCCGTCGGTGCTGTGGCAGGCCAGACACCCCAGCCCTTCGGCCAGCTGTCGGCCCTGTTCCGCCAGGCTGCCACCGGTGTCCTTCACTACCGCCTCGGCCACAGTGGGCTGGCGCGACAACCAGTCCCTAAACGCCGCTTCGCTCTCCACCACCACCCGGCCGCGCATAGTGGCGTGGCCGACGCCGCAGTACTCCGCACAGAGCACCTCGTACTCGCCGACCTTGGTCGGCGTAAACCAGAAATAAGTCACCAGTCCCGGCACCGTATCCATCTTCACACGAAACTGGGGCACATAAAAATTGTGCAGGGTGTCTTTCGAACGCAGCAGCATTTTCACGGGTCGATCGAGTGGCAGGTGGACTTCGTTACTGCTGACAAGGATGTCGTCCTGGCCCTTGGGGTCGGAGAGGTCGATGCCGAACGGGTTGTCGAACGTGATGTGTTTGATATCGACGGTGCCCAGTTCACCGTCGTCGCCGGGAAAGCGATAGCTCCACTGCCACTGCTGCCCCACCGCCTCCACCACATGGGCGTCGTCGGGCACGTGGACAAAATCGCTGTAGACAAACAGGCCGGGGGCGAGCATACCGCAGATACCCACCGTGGTGATGCTGATCAGCCACCACTCGAGTTTTTTGTTTTCCGGTTCGTAGTGAGCGCGATGCCCCTCGCGGTGCCGGTAGCGAAAAATGGCGTAGGCCATAAACAACAGAATGCCGACAAAGAAAATGCCGCAGATAACAGCCGTAATCAGCAGGGTGTCATCGATCGTCCCCCAATTGGAGGCCAGCTCAGTCTGCTGCCAGGGGCTGAGTATATGGAACAAGACCGACGCAACAACAATCAAAGCCATGATAATTGCTACAGCCATAGCCCTTATCCTTTGCTTTATCTGTGCCGCCCACTTAAAAGATACTGCTCCCCTTCTTAGAACTGCCCGGTGCGGAGATGAATGGATGTGGAAGATTCAGGCAACGACATAACTACGCTAACCTGCGCCACCCGGTGTTAGCGTGAATTCTTGTTATTGCCGAAGCTTAGGCCGAATGCCGGCGTTTGGCTACCCCCTATATAGACTGATACGGCATGACTGGTCTTGCTTGATGAGGCTTCATCGTTATGAAAAGTCCTATTGGTTATAAAGGGGCTCCGTGTTATAAAAAGTCCCCAGGGTTAGGCCGATCTGGCGCTGGAGTGGCACGGGCGTCGTCGGCGCTAATTGCTTTTTACACCGGCACTTTGTCTGGACCAACTTTGATAAACTGCAGTTGTGCAGGCAGACTCCCACAGCAACCAGGGACGCCCAGCAACCAGGGACGCCTGGAATGGCACTGCCTTAAGCACGTACTAAGTTGCTAAGTTGCAGGCGTCCCATCCGATTTCTCTTAATGATCCGGCAACTCACAAGGACGATTTATTGGACAATCTGTTCGCCACCTGAAGAACGGTTGCTCCGTAAACGAAAACTCTAAATGCTCGGAAATATTTATTGTCACCGTATCAACATCGTAGAACAAGGGTCCGTAAAGGCCCACATAATAGACCGGCGTCTCTTCCAATGTAATTGTCAAACTCTCACCACTGACAATGTCCAGCAAGCCGTCTTTAACCTCTCTACCCAAGTCCCGACCCTCAAATACATAAACATTGTCAGGAATTTCCGTATCCAACCCGAAGACAACTGTCTCATAACCTGAGAGTGCATTGATTCGCTCATAGATTGCAGCTTCCGCTTCAGCCTCAAGGCTGTCTTCCAGTTTGTTCGTGACAATAGCGTTAAAAAGCGGAATAAGATCTAAAATGGAATCCACATCGACGTGGACGTCAACTCGCAAGCTGGGATCTGCATAGACGTTATAAATTGCGCCACTACTAATATCGTAACTGCCATTAAGCCAGATGGGAGTGGAACTGAAAGACACTTCTGCTTCTGCCAATATGTTTTTTCTTAATCGGGCGCTGGCATACACAGTGAATCCACCAAAGCGAACACTGATAGTACCATCTTGCTCGCCATACAGTGCCAGTGTGATTGGACCATTAATTCTGAAATTATAATTTCTAAGCGACAACTTGCCATTAATCTCCTCTTGTATGGCGGCTCGCAATTGTGCGCGCAACTCACCCTCCATAGCCTGCACATCCGCTGCCCGATTTACGATGCTAGCATAGTCGTTTGAAACATCGGTATAGGAAAAAAAACGCCCGGCGTTGGAATAACTAACCGTGCCACTGTACCGAACATAATCGACAACCTGGTAAGAATCGGCTTGCGCAATGTTTGCCAACGCAATAAGGAAAAGTAGGATAGCGACTTTTGTAGATTTACACATAAATCAACCTCGCTGCTCAAAGATTAAAAAACTATAAACCAGGGACGGTGTGATAGAAAAATTTAGACTATTTTTTCAGCTCATTTAATCAAAACAGCTTTTCTTTGTCGATCCAAATCTTAAAATATATAATTTATATAAAACCAACGCCATTTTTTTTGCGTTACGGAAGCCTACACACCATGCACCCTAAATAGGGGAAGAAACAACTGAACAGGCGCCGTTTTCTACAAGCAGTTTTTATATAATTTAAGCTTTTTTAAAATTGCTGCTGTGAGCTTTTTGGCTATAACTTAATGCATTTAGCCCAGCACGGTGAGGTTCCCCCACTTTAACGGAGACTTTAAATCGGCAGCAATGTCGCCTCAGGCGAGTTCTATAAACAGGGGAAGGTTCACTCCGTCTTAAAACTTATACCCAAACACTACTCCCCAAGAATCGCCTCAATCCGCTGCAACTCATCGGCAGAAAAATTCAGATTCTCCAACCCGGCCACACAGTCCTCTATCTGCTCCACCCGGCTGGCGCCGATAATCGCACTGGTGACCGTCTCATCGCGCAGTACCCAGGCCACCGCCATCTGCGCCAGGGTCTGGCCGCGCTCGCTGGCCACCACATCCAGCTCTCGCGCCCGCTCGATTTTTTCCGGCGTGACATGGTCGGCACCCAGATAGATCTGCTCGCTGCGCGCCGCCCGGGACCCCGCCGGCACCCCCTGCAGATATTTGTTGGTCAATAAACCCTGCGCCAAGGGTGAGAATACGATGGCACCGACCCGCTCGCGCTTCAGCACGGCAAGCAGCCCCTCCTCGATCGAGCGATCGAACATATTGTAACGGGGCTGGTGAATCAGGCACGGCGTGCCCAATTCACGCAACAGTGCCAGTGCCGTCTGTGTCTGCGCCGGACTGTAGGAGGATATACCGACATAAAGCGCGCGACCGGAGCGGACAATGTAGTCCAGCGCCGCCATGGTCTCCTCCATGGGCGTCTCGGGGTCCGGACAGTGGCTGTAGAAGATATCGAAATAATCGAGCCCGGTACGCTTCAGGCTTTGATCGATACTGGCCACCAGATACTTGCGCGAGCCGCCGATACCGTAGGGGCCCGGCCACATATCGTAACCGGCTTTGCTGGAGATAATCAGCTCGTCGCGGTAAGCCCCGAGCCCCTGGCGCAACACCGTGCCAAACGTGGACTCCGCCGAACCAAAGGGCGGGCCGTAGTTATTGGCCAAATCAAAATGCGTAATGCCCAGATCGAAAGCCCGGTGCAGCATGGCCCTGGCATTTTCCAGCGCGTCGACACCGCCGAAGTTCTGCCACAGGCCCAATGACAGCAACGGCAGTCGAATGCCGCTGTTGCCGCAGCGACGGTAAGGGATTGAGTCATAGCGGTCCGGGGATGGCGTATAGCGAGTGTGCAATTCTTCGGTCATGGTTTCAGGGGTCACTGTAATCGTTGATTAATCATTGAACGTCGATAGTTGTCAGCGGGCAGCTCCCGCCCGGCGCGTCAAGGTTACAAGATTGCCGGTCAGGTGGAAAGTCAGGCGGCCTTCAGAGGTCCGTAAATCGTGTGGCGAGAAAAACCTGGCCTAGACCACGGAACAAAAGATCACTTGCTACACTCTTATGTCACTGACATGCAGTGATCAGCCTTACTCTTAATCTCCTCGGGCAGTAACCAAGAGATGATCTTGTCAGTTAAATCCACTTCGACAATAACAACAAGGCACTGGTAATGGCAAAGTATCAATGGATAAATAAGCCGCCGATCATACAGGTCAAGAAAGAGAGTGTTCTCCTCGGCTACCGGAAACAACTACTGCGCAATATCGAGAACTGGCGTCTGGCTGAGCCCGACTATGACGTTCCCCCGGAGATAGAGGGATGGAACAGTCGTTGTGGCTACTCGGATTCCATCGCAACTCTGGTTAAAAACGAGGACTTTAACTTTGTTTACCTGCTCGAGGGCGTCCCAGTCGGCATCATGACGATGAGCGATTATCTGCTGCCTTATATCAATGACTTGGTTCTGCACCCCGGCTCCGAGGGTGGTGGCGCAATCATGATAGAGCACGCAGTCAATTTCTCTAGGGGCATGGGATATGGCGGTAAACTGGAACTTTGGTCTTACAATGGCGAGTCGACAAAATTTTACCTGAAAATGGGATTCACCGGTGTCGACTCAGGCAGCGGCAGTATGACCCTGGACCCGGCTACCAGCGATCTGTGGGATACCGCCGGCAATCGATACCACTTGAAGAAATACGCCGCCCAGACCGCTTATCTGTATTGTCTACCACCCCTCAAAAAACCGCTGCCGCCGATACCGAAGAAACCCTTGCCGCGCAAACCATTGCCACCCATCCCAACCGCATCGAGTCAGCCGCGTCCGACCAGGCCCTTGCCGCCGGTTCCCAACCGGTCGATACCGGCGGTTCCCAACCGGCCACCACCGCCAGTTCCAGACCATTAGATAGCACCAACAGGATCAAGGTAACGCGATCGCAGCCTGTCCCTGATTTCACTTAAGCAACTATGTGCTAATTGACCGGTCTGGCTTCAGCGAAAGCCAGACCGCCCCTCAGTACGCTAAATCGAGACCGATGTGGCTAGGGCAGCGACCGATGAAACGATGCAAATACGCTTAAGGAAGTGACATTAAGGACTGCCTCCCTCGAAGGTGCGTATGGGTGGTGTCAACCTAAATACGTACAATTGGCATGTCCAGTGCTATGGCTAGTGGGTTGATTTCCTCAATCTCATATTATTATTCGGGATATGAGATATATTTTTACCTATTGTTATTGCATATCGGCTGAAATATTTCCCCTCTGGGGAGCCTTAAGTCAATCAGCAAGGTGCTCGCCGCTATAATGCTCTTGTCTTTATCGGTCATTGAGGTGCGGATTTTTTGCGATGAATTGTTTTGTTTTAGGGAGTTATTTTTTAAGGTCTCGCATGGAAGGGATTCTGAGAGTGTACAACAATATAGGACTTTGGGTGTTGAATTTTTCTATCCGGCGGTTTAAGTTGCGACAACGAACTACAAGTGTGACAGGACGAACTTTGTATTGCTGGAAGCGTTGAAAGCTTTATCGGAATTAAACGCTGCCGCATACCAAAGACGGCCTTGCGCTTAAAACCCACAGGTTAAAATAATCCTATATTACACTTTTCTGTTTGCTAAACCTGTTAGGATTTGTGGTCTCGTAAGTAGCAGCTGCAACGGGATTAAAAATCTCGAACTCAACACCGCTCAAGGAATTTGAAGAAAATAAAATTAAGGACGCTGAAATACCAAGACATTGCAAGGAAGCCAGTCGTTCTAATAACGTTACAGCCTTTAAAAGCGCCAAGAATGGTTGTTGTCAGCAACTGACAATGCCCGCGTGAAGGAACTGTTCCTGTAAGAATAAGTCAATAGGCTAAAGGATTAAAAGGGGCCCCACATGGAAAAAGTCATAAAGCCTTTACTGCCACTGTTGATCACCGTGTTGTTGCCACTCCAGTCCTGGGCCATCAGCGGTCCGGCTACGGATAACGACGGCAATTACACGCTGCATTTCAGCCCACAGCAAATGTACAAGATTGTCGAATTCAAAAACGGTGTTTTTGTTAGAAACTTCTTCTACCCGTCCGGCCAAACGCTGCAGATAACCGGTAGAAACAACGGCACCTATCGCTACGAGCACTGGACGCGCTGGACCATCTGTGTATGGGAAGAGTGTGATGTTATCGACAACTTGGAAGGCTCGCACACTGTGGTTGTGGATATTCCCAGCATTCCACCGCAAATGACCCCACCCTCGTTAAATGCCACTCACGTTTCCAGCAGTATTCCGGTTTCCTGGTCGGCGAGCACAGGCCCTAATGTCACGCAGTATGAAGTAGAGCGCCGGGCGCAGGGTGCGTGGTCACGTGTCTATATCGGCGCTGCACGGAGTTTTACGGATTCAGTACCCGGGGACGGCATTTATCACTACCGGGTGCGCGCGCAAAATGCGCAAGGGTGGAGTGCGTTTTCAAGCGCCGTGCAAACGGTGGTGGCGATCACGCCCGGTGTGCCGGCGTCGATAACCGTGCCCGCAGCCAGTGACAGCGGCACCTATACTGTCGCTTGGGGCAGCGCCAGCGGCTCGGTGGATCGCTATGAGCTGTTTCAGCAAGCGGGCGGTGGCGGCTGGTCGCAGGTCTACGCCGGCACCGCGAGGACAAGCAGCGTCAGCGGCTTGGGCGATGGCGACTATCGTTACCGGGTCCGTGCCTGTAATGTCGAAAGCACCCTGACCACCTGCAGTGCCTATAAGACGTCGACCGTCAGCACCACGGCCATCAGACCCGGGGCACCCGCGCGCATTGATGTGCCGCCGAGCGATGATAACGGGACCTTCTCTGTCTCTTGGGCGAGTGTCAGCGCCCCTCTGGACCGCTATGAACTGTACCAGCAAACCAACGGCAGCCAATGGGGGCTTGTCTACGCCGGCAGTGGCACCGCCAAGACGGTGAGCGGTCTGGGCAACGGCAACTATATCTTCCGGGTACGCGCCTGTAACGTCCAGGGCAGTGTCACCCACTGTGGTCCTTATCAAACCTCCGGCCTGGTGTCGGTCTTTGTCGGCGGTCCGGGCACGGGCGAAATCGACCCCGCCAATGACCTGATGGCTGAACCTGAGTACAACGGCCTGCTCAAGGGCGAATACACCGTCAGCGACACCGGCAACTTCCGCTATCGCCTGCCCCTGGTGATCGCGCCGGGTATCAACGGCATGCAGCCCAACCTGAGTTTGACCTACCGCAGCAACCGAAAAAACGGGCTAGTCGGTTGGGGCTGGCGGATCGGCGGTCTATCCACCATTACGCGCTGTAAGGCGAGCGTTGCCCGGGATAAGGCCTTCAGTGGTCTCAATCCCGGTGATGACTACCGCTTCTGTCTGGATGGCGAGCGTTTGGTTGAAATTGCCAGCGGTGAATACCGTACCGAGGCGGATGACTTTGCCCGTATTACCCGCCTCGGCGGTACCGCAACGGCGCCGGCTGCCTGGACCGTTGAATACCCCAATGGGGAGGTTTTTACCTACGGCGCCACTAGCGATGCCGTGCGCTACGATAACCAGGCGCAGCCCTTAACCTGGCATCTCAATCGCCGGCAGGATATGGCGGGGAATTACCTGACCTATACGTATTTCCACGACGCCGCCCAAGGGATTCATCGTATCCAGGCCATCCATTACACCCACAATGATCTGGCAACCGGCACGGATAATGCCGTGTTGTTTACCTATGAAGACCGGGACGATGTGCTGGAGACCTACCGCGGCGGTGCCCGCTATTACATGCCCCAGCGGTTGAAAACCATCGAGACCCGCGCCGGCGGTGTCAACCTCAACACCTACACACTGCACTACCAGCGCTATGGCCAGCGTTACTTTGGCAAGGTGTTTGAAGACCCGGTGAGAACCAGCCACCTGGCGCAGATCGATCTGTGCTACGGCTATGGCGCCCAGTGTGTTGAACCTTTGCGCTTCGAATGGAACGACAGTGAGTCGGCCACGTTTGGCGTGGACACCGGGACCGCTCATAACCGTTTTCCCGCGCGTACGGGAGATTTTGATGGCGACGGCCTGTTGGAGCACTTCCGTGCCGACGTGGATAGCGTTAACGGGGACTTAACGCTCTCTGTCACCGCCATAGACCCCAGAGACAGCGGCGATGGATTTCCGGATGTCCGTTTTGACCACAGTTACCCCGTCCCCTCTCACGTCTATGATGTGAACCGGGATGGCAGGGACGATCTGGTGAGCTTCGATTTCAACGAGTTTGCACCGACTTACAGGGTCGTTGTCTACCGCTCCACGGGCAATGGGTTTGTCGCGGAAACCTGGGCCGATGGCCTCAGTGAACTCTCATCCGGTTGGTTGTTTACGGCCAGGCGGTTTTTGCGCGATATCAACAACGACGGTTTGCCCGACCTGCACTACTACAAGATTGACCATCAAAATCCCGCGGATTCTAAATGGTATGTGAAGATCAATACGGGCAGCGGATTCGAGCCTATCAGGCTATGGTTGGACAATCTCACCGACTACTTTGTCAAGCTCAGTGATTCCCCGCGTCACTTTGGTGACTTTAACGGCGACGGACTAACCGATCTTCTCATTTGCCGTTTTCCTCATACAGCCGCGTCGAATTGTCATCTCGAGGTGCTGATCAATACCGGACAAGGTTTTGTCTCGAGTGGTGTCTGGGGTAGCATCGCGAATAAAACCCACCTCCTGCGCGTCGGCGATGTCAATGGCGACGGTCTGATCGATGTCTATCATTCCCCGGGCAACAATGAACCGGGCTTTGTCGCCCTGTCTACAGGCGAGCGCTTCACGCCCTGGCAGCAGTGGCAGGCAAACGCTCAGGATGGAGGGCTGAGCCCCAGGCTGGCCTTCGCCCATCTGAATGACGACAAGTGTGCTGACCTGGTCAAATTCGGCCGAAGAAAAGGGAATGGGAAATTCGACACCTGGGTCGAATTGTCCTCTTGCGCCGGGTCCCAGGCCGGGGGACAGGGATTCTTACCGCCGGTAAAATGGCTTGCCGACTCACATGAACGCCCCATAGTCGCCGACTTCAACCTCGACGGCATGACAGACCTTTCCGCCGTTAGCTACGCTAGTGGGGAGCGAACGGTGAATAGCGTCACCCGAAAACTTCTACACGGTGTAGTCGATGGCCTGGAAGGTAAATTGTCCGTGCAGTATGGGCCGATGACCACCAGTGCGCATTACACGGTAACGGCGGCCACCCGGACGACCTCTTCGTTTACCCATGCCGGCGAAGGGTATGAAGGACGCGAGGAGGAAGAGGACGAAGCCAGGCTGCCCGTGCCCACACCGCGCCTTGTTGTGGAAACAGTCGTCGACACCCGCTCAGCAGGCGATCGCAAAAGCCTGAGTTATCACTATAACAACCATCGGCGCGATGACAGCGGTTGGGGATCGCTTGGGTTCGATACGGTGGCAGTGACCGATACGGACAGCACCGGTGCGGTGCGCAAAACCGTCAACCACTACCATCAACGGGTCGATGAGGCCTATGCGCTGATGGGCTACCCCCACCGGACGTTGGTCTATGCCACGGACAGCACCCAGTCGGGAAACACCTTGCGCCTGTTGAGTGATAAACGCTTTCAGTGGAAGGTGCGCCTCTATCGCGATGATATCGATGCCGGTCATAAGAGCCCGCACTATTTTCCCTACCTGCTGGAAACCCATGAGCAGTCGTGGGACTTGGTGGGCACCAAAGGCAGTCAGACGACCAAGAATTTCACCACCACCAGCTTTGCCTGTTCACCGGTCAGCACCGCCGTGGTGACGACCCTCGCAGGTTCATCGAGCGACAGGGATGTCAGTGCTTATGGTGTACCCCTATTCTCTCGCCAGGTGTTTTGCGATAACGTCGACGGGCAGGCGTTTATCTCGGCTGTCGATACGACGTATTCTGATATTACCGGTATCGACACCACAAACCGGTGGGTGCAAGGTTTGGTTCAGCGTCAACGTACGCAGGGGTGGATCGGTCATCCCGGCAGCCTGGATTCAGAGGTACGTACCGTGGCATTCCGTTACAACACGCTGGGCCAGCTTTCAGAGCGTGTGTCTGAACCGGATGACAGCACGAACAGTCCGCTGCGGCTGAAAACCCAGTATGACTATAACCCCTACGGCAGCGTGAACCGCACCACACAGAACTGGGGTACGGGTGCTGGAGCGGGATTGGGGTTTACCTCCACGGTCACTCGCGCTGACGAAACTTACGGTGTTGACGGCGTGCGCACGGTCACGCTGACCAATGCGGCAGGACTGACACAGACCACCCGCTACTCAGCCAAGTTCGGCTTGCCAGTGCGGGAAGTCGACGCCAACGCTCTGGTGACCGATACGGTGTACGACAATCTCGGCCGGGTGGATTTTGTCATCCACCCCGATGGCACCTTGACGGAATATGACGTCCGGGCGTGCCTGGGGTGTTTTGCTTACAGTGGGACGGCAGCCTCTTACGTGCAAGTGAAAACCACCGGGCGGTCTGCGGTGCGTACCTATTTGGACGCCGAGGGCAGAGAAGTGGGCACGCGCTCGAGAAACTTGGACGGGACGTTTGTCTACACACGTCGTGACTACAATCCGCAGGGTCAGTTGTCGACTCGCACGGCGCCCTTTTTCTCCACGCCAAGCGTCGATACACGCTACGAGTATGATGTATTGCGCCGGCTGACGAAAATCACCTTTGCCGACAACACCACAGAAACGATTGATTACGACGGCATCCAGGTCACCACCACCAATCGCCTGGGGCAGGCCAGCTTGCAACAGCTTACCGGTGGTAATCTGGTTGTGCTGAGCCGGGATGCTGCGGGCACGGCGGTAGCCTACCGTTACTCGCCCTTTGGCGATCTCACCTCGACAATCGTCGACGGCAATGCCGCCACCACGGTTGACATCCGTTACGACCGCCTGGGCCGTAAAATCCGGTTGGATGATCCGAATACGGGCGTGCGCGTTTACACCTATAACGCCCTGGGCCTGTTGGACTCAGAGACCGATGCCAAAAACCAGGTAACCCGATACCACTACGACAAGCTCGGTCGCGTCACCCAACGGGTCGACAATGCGACGGCTGCCGGTGCCGCGACGCGAACCCATATCTGGACTTACGATAACAAGCCTAAGGGTAAGGGGTTGTTGGGGTCCTTGGTGGGTTTTAATACCGATGGTTCCCCGTATGCTGAGCACTACACCTACACCTCGCTGTCCCAGCTCGGTAGTCAGCAGACGGCGATTGACGGCCAAGCCTTTACGTTCCAATGGCATTACGACGGCTTTAGCCGCCCCACCGGTATGACCTACCCCAGTGGGTACCGGACAATCGAAGACTATAATGACTACGGCTTCCGGCACGCTGTGAGGGCGGGCAGTGACGGCCGGGTGTTATGGTTGGCCAATGCCACAGATGCCCGGGGCAATCTGACGCAGTTCACCCTGGGCAACGGTGTGGTGACCGATCGACACTTTGAGGCGATTGATGGGCGTATTCAGTCCATCCACGCGTACAAAGGCCTCTTTGCGATCCAGGATCACAGCTATCAGTTTGATGCCTTGGGTAATGTCACTCAGCGGACTGATCATAAACACACGGTGACCCAGAATTTTTGCTATGACGATTTAAATCGCCTGACGGCGTCACGCACAGGTAGCTGCTCTGCCGCCAGTAGCGACTTTACCTACGATGCGTTGGGTAATATTACGCAGAAAACCGGCGTGGCAGGCCCCTATCGTTACGGTCAGAATGGCGCGGGTCCTCACGCGGTGACCCGCGCCAATCATCTGCAGTACACCTACGATGCCAACGGCAATATGATCGCGGCTAAGGCCGGCGCGCAGACGGTCAAGTCCGTCGCCTATACGGCTTTTGACAAGCCTTCGCGTATCAGTGACACTACGTCGGGGTCGGAAAAATGGTCGGACTTTGTCTATGGACCCACGAAAAGTCGCGTCAAGCACGGTGACAGCGGTGGCCGCACCACTGTTTATGCCGGCCTTGGCAGCTATGAAGAAATTACTAAGAGTGGAATAACCCGACAGGTTCATTATATCGGCGACTTTGCGCTGTATCTCAGTGACGCCGGTGTTGCCGGCGGCGGTACGTACCGTTACCAGCACCGTGACCATCTGGGGTCGCTGGTCGCCAAATCCGGTGAGCAGGCCACCAGTGCCAATGACGTGGAATGGCTGGCCAACGGCCCCTGGGGCGAGCGGCGACACCAGACGTGGGACGGCAGTATCGACGACACGTACCCGCCTGTTGATTCCGCGCGCGGTTTTACCGATCACGAGCACCTGGACCGCGTGGGTCTGATCCATATGAATGGGCGGGTATACGATCCACAGTTGGGACGTTTTCTGAGCCCGGACCCACTGGTGCAAGCGCCGCTGAACAGTCAGAGTTATAACCGCTACGGCTATGTGTTCAATAATCCGTTGAGTGTTGTCGATCCGACGGGTTATGCCTCTGAGACGATAGAGCAGATTGATGTTGTTGGTTACAAATTTGATAGTGAAGTGAAAAATGCGGGATCGGACTGGTTTCAGTCGGGGGTAAAACTTTACAATTACACTAATTCCAGTAGATCGATTGGTAGCGTTGCAGGGATTATTCATCCGGGGTTTTGGTTGGGTCGTGCAGCGACGGTTGATGCTCGGGTTGATACTGGGGTTGATGCGAGTGATGACGCGTCGGGGTATGATAGTGACGATGGTCATGGTGCACAGAAGGGTGCCGCCTTAGATGGGGCATCGAGATCATTTAGAAAAGGCTTTTCTGAGTTCTCCAGTGATTACCCGGAATTGACAAATGGATTATCTGTAATACCAGTTGAGGAATTAAAAAGAGCTAGAGCTTGTGTTACAGAACATTGTATTAAGATACCGATGGAAGAATTTGTCAATCCCGATATTTCTTGGGTTGATCACTATGAGCTAATCGCCCATGAATCGCTACATCGCTGGATGATCCAAAATTTCACTTATGCTGGTGTTCTAGTAATGGACATGCATACTTTCAAGCCCGGCCAATACGGTGGACAATGGAGAGGTTTAGCGCATCAATATGTTATCGATAAAAGTGCTGAAATGAAGCTTTGGGTAAATACGATGCGTCGTTTAGAAAAGCCAACTTATAGCGGGGCCGAGTTTGCGAGGTATTATCATGAAAATCTCTGACTTTAATAAGTTACAAGTAATCTTAAAGCCATTAAACCCATTTAGTAAAAAAGCTTTGATAGCCAGTCTGACTGTTTTCAGTGTAACTGTTGTAGTATTAGGTATTTTGACCTCACACGAGATCGACTACTACGGTGTTGACAATAATGAGAGAATTGAAACTGATTTGAAGATATTGAATGAGAGCCTAAAACAGTTTTATATGGAAAACGGTAGCTATCCTGAATCTCTTGATATATTAGTTGAGATGAACTATTTGGCAGTATTGCCGGTAAGAGAGTCAATTAGTTTCAATTACCAGTTAGAAAATAACGGAGTTGATTATACACTAAGCATCGTTAGATGATGTGCAGATTATTTTCATGCAACAGAAACTGCGAGGAGGTTAGCACAAAAATACCCTCAAACACTACCGCAGCTCTTGGCAACTTAAGCTATTAAAAGTTAGCTGACGCTGTAACAGACTGTGCGTTAAAAAGTGCGTTAAAAAGGACAGGCACCGTTAAAGGTCGATTGAGGGGAGGTCGATTGAGGGGTCAAATCTTGACTAATAGGATTTAGGCCAGCAACGATATTCTTTTCCTTTTTTATCAAGAAGAGAACAAAAGGCGAGAAAAGGCGAGTGAGGACGGCGAGGACAGGCACCGTTAATAGAGAGACGGCGAGGACAGGCACCGTTAAAAAAACAACGAGGAGTTGCAGCCAGAATATTCTCTCAAGTTAGCACTATCGTTTTGTTAGAGTAGCAGAG